>NZ_CP183883.1:0-155000 GCF_048572935.1 Neobacillus niacini
AACTGAGCTAATAGTTCAGGTATTTTACCCTCGCCAGTTCCACAGACAACGTTTTGACTATCTGATGTTACAGCATCCTTTATGTGTATATAAACAATCTCATCTTTTAAGAGATCGTAACACTCTTGTGTGTCCTCACCGCACTGAACGAAATTCGCGAAGTCAAAGATTCCCTTAAAGTATGGAGAACCTACTTCTGTTAAAATTTCATGACAGCGTCTTCCGATATCACCAAAGATATCCTTTTCATTTTCATGCAGCAAGATTACATTGTATTTTTCTGCAATGGCAGCAAAATCTTTTAACTTGCTGACAACTTGACTGCGATATGGATCCGCATCCTCACCCTTAGGAATATAGAAGCTGAAAATCCGCATATACTTGCAATCAAGCAGATTGCTGATTTGGCAAAGCGTGTCCAACATAAGCTTTTGCTTTTCAAAGCCTTCTTCATCATTGATGAAGACTTTACCAATTGGTGAACCAATCGATGAAACACCAATTCCAGCTTTTTGCAGCCTTGGCTGTACCGTTTCTTTAATTTCATCAACAGTAAAATCACCAATATTCTTGCCATCAATTCCACGTAACGATATATATTTCATCCCTAAATTAGATACCACTTCAAGCTGGGTATCAAAGTCAGATGAGATTTCATCTGAAAATCCCGAAATTAATAAATCTTTATTCATTTATTCTTTTCCTCCTTATTCCTAGGAATATGGCTATTAAGCTTTGTTTTACGATATTGCGAAGGCGTGGTGCCAACCTTCTCTTTAAAAAAACGACTGAAATGTGCTACGCTTTCAAATCCTGTTGCGCGAGCGACATCTGTTAGTGATTGATCAGGCTCCATTTCCAGCAAATACTTTACCTGATTAAGCCGGCAAGCCATCACATATTCCATCACGGTAAAGCCAGTAACTTCCTTAAAAATATGTGAAGCATAATACTTACTCAAACTTAGCTCCTCTGCAATTCTGTCTAAGCTAACTTTTTCTGCGTAATGGTCGTTAATCCAAGAGGCAATAGACTCGGCATGGAGCTCCTTTTCTGACCTTTTACTCGTCACTTGAGACAACTCTTTTTGACTCATTTTATAAATGCCCATCAATAATTGAATCAACTCAAGTTTTACTTCCGCTTCTAGAAGCTCATTTTTCTTACCTGTCCGCTGCATTTCTTCATCAATATCACTAAGTGCACGGGCTATTTCCTTTATCCTGCCATCAACAAATTGTCCAAATTCATCATAGCCTGTGCGAAGAAAGCAATTATGAAGTTTTTTAAACGGATCTAACAGATTAGGTATTCCAAGTCCATTTAATGATTCCTGCAGCCATATAGGTGAAAAATGAAGCATACTTCTCGTATACGTACTGTCTGTTCCTGGATTGGCCTTATGCAAAGTCATCCCATCCAATAGGATAATATCACCCGGCTGCAATTCGTAAATCCGGTTGTTAATTAAATATTTACAATCTCCTGAGTGAAAAAAATAAATCTCATATTCTTGATGTGAGTGAAAATTAAAGTTGTAAAAGTCAACACCTTGAACACGGTAGAAACCATATATCCACTCATCCATTACTCTTTTTTTCAATGAAGAGCTCGTTAACTTTCCCACTGCTTTCACACCCTTATAAGTAAGCGTTAACATCTTAATTTGTTAACTGACCTTATTTATATTATATTGCAGATAAAAACAAAATACATTCTCTAAAAATGCTCAAAAATATATAATATTTGACTAATATTGCTTTCTATCCTTGATTTTTAGACAAACAAAAAAAGGAGACAATCACAGCGTTTAGTGCTAGATTTTGTCTCCTTTTGAAGTTGGTTTTCTACGAAACCATTATTCCATCCAATTTGTGTGGAATACTCCTTCTTTATCAATACGTTGATACGTATGTGCTCCAAAATAGTCGCGTTGTGCTTGAAGAAGGTTCGCTGGAAGTGTTTCAGTACGATAGCTGTCATAGTAAGCAATTGCGCTAGCAAATGACGGAACTGGGATTCCACGTTCAATTGCTACAGCAAGAACTTGACGTAATGGCTGCTGATAATTTTCAACGATTTCTTTAAAGTATGGATCTAATAATAAGTTTCTTAATTCAGGATCACGGTCATAAGCGTCCTTAATTTTTTGTAAGAATTGTGCACGAATGATACATCCGCCGCGGAAGATCATTGCGATATCGCCATAACGAAGATTCCAATCGTATTCTTCAGACGCAGCACGCATTTGTGCAAAACCTTGTGCATAAGAAACAATTTTACTCATATAAAGTGCTTTACGAACTGCTTCGATTAATTCTTCTTTATTACCTTCAAAAGCCTTAACTTCTGGTCCATTAAGAACCTTGCTTGCCTTAATACGCTCATCCTTCATAGCAGAAATAAAGCGGGCAAATACAGATTCAGTAATAATTGGAAGTGGAACTCCTAAATCAAGTGCATTTTGACTTGTCCATTTTCCAGTACCTTTTTGACCAGCAGTATCTAGAATCAAGTCAACCATCGGCTTACCTGTTTCTTCATCTACTTTTGTGAAGATATCTGCAGTGATTTCAATCAAATAGCTGTCTAATTCGCCTTTATTCCATTCTGCAAAGACCTCATGAAGCTCTTTCGCATCTAAACCTAGTACATTTTTCAGAATAAAATAAGCTTCACAGATTAACTGCATATCTCCGTATTCGATTCCGTTATGAACCATTTTTACATAGTGGCCAGCACCATTAGGACCGATATATGTACAGCAAGGGTCACCTTCCACTTTTGCAGAAATTGCTTCAAGAATCGGCTGAACAAGCTCATAAGCTTCCTTTTTACCTCCAGGCATGATAGAAGGACCTTTTAACGCGCCTTCCTCTCCACCTGAAACTCCAGTTCCGATGAAATGGAATCCTGCTGTTTCTAGTTCTTTATTACGTCTGATTGTATCTTGGAAGAATGTATTTCCTCCATCGATTAAGATATCGCCTTCTTCAAGAAATGGCTTTAAAGAGTCGATGGTCGCATCTGTTGCAGTACCCGCTTTAACCATTAACAAAATTTTGCGAGGTTTTTCTAAAGAGTTAACGAATTCTTCAACTGTTTTAGCACCAACAAAGTTCTTTCCTTCCGCCTCGTTCTTTAGAAATTCTTCTGTTTTGTCATAAGAACGGTTGAAAACAGCTACGGAATAACCACGGCTTTCAATATTTAAAGCAAGGTTCTTACCCATAACTGCCAAACCTACGACACCAATTTGTTGTTTAGTCATTTTTATCCCTCTTTCTTCTTAATCTTGTTAGATAATTTTTATTCTTAGTTTAAGTTTGGAACTGCCGTTCAGCACTTCCTTCACTCATAACATTCATAATAACGATTAACGAATAGAACATCAATTATTTCGGTAATTTTGTCTTGCACCCTCAAGCGAAAAAATTTCTTTTCAACTTTAGCTTGCTCAATAAAATAAAATTAACACTTTATTCTATGTATGAAAGGGGTAGCCCCTTTTAAAGGCGCCCCTTATACTATCAAATCACACTTAGCGTTGTAAAAAGTATTTTTCTGCGTTATGGTAGCCAATATTTTTAACCATTTGCTCAAGGAATTCCATATCATTAGGTGCCAGCCCTCTGTCAACCCAATCACCCAGCAGGTTGCAAAGGATACGACGGAAGTATTCATGACGCGCATATGATAGGAAGCTGCGTGAGTCTGTCAGCATTCCAATAAAATGGCTCAACAATCCTACATTTGCAAGGTCTTTCATTTGTCTTTCCATTCCATCGATATGGTCGTTAAACCACCAGCCTGAACCAAACTGAATTTTACCAGGCACGCCTTCTTCATAGAAGTTCCCCATCATACCAGCAAGGACAGGATTATCTTTAGAGTTCAGGTTAAATAATACTGTTCTTGGTAACGCATTTTGCTGCTCAAGCGTATCAAGGAATCGAGATACACCTTCAGCAAAATTAGATTCACCAACAGAATCAAAGCCTGTGTCTGGACCAATAAGCTCTTTCATTTTTGTATTATTATTTCTTAGTGCGCCCATATGAAGCTGCATGACCCATTGCTTTCCAGCATACATTTTTCCAAGCTCTGTTAAAAGGAACCAACGGTAAGCAATTAATTCTTCATTAGAAAGCTGTTCACCGCTCAAACCCTTTTTGAAGATAACTTCAATCTCTTCTTTTGTTGTTTCTACATATTCCATCTTTTGAATATCATGGTCAGATGCACGGCCGCCATTTTCATGGAAGAAGTCCACACGCTGCTGAAGTGCACTCAAGAAACCATCTAATGAATCTACTTTGACTCCAGAAACCACTTCTAATTTATTAATCCAGCTACTAAATGTAGGACGCTCGATGAAAAGCGCTCCATCTGGGCGGAAGGTTGGTGCGATGATCGGAGTAAAGCTCTCGTCATCCTTTAATAAACGATGGTATTCTAATGTTGAATTAGGATCATCTGTTGTCCCAATAAATTGAACATTTGATTTCGCAATAAAAGCTCGAGCTGTATACTCAGAAGATTTTAGTTTTTCATTACATTCATCGTAAATTTCACGTGCAGTTGATGGGCTTAATAATTTTTCAATGCCAAAGAACATTTTTAACTCCATGTGAGTCCAATGATAAAGCGGGTTACCAATCAGATGTGGTACAGTTTCTGCCCAAGCAGCAAATTTCTCCCAATCTGAAGCATTACCAGTAATATATTCCTCACCAATACCGTGGATACGCATAGTACGCCATTTATAATGGTCTCCACCCAGCCATAATTGTGTAATATTCTCATATGACTTATTTTCCCATACCTCTTGTGGATCAAGGTGACAGTGGAAGTCAAAAATCGGCAGCCCTTCCGCTGCATTTTCATATAATTTAATGGATGTTTCTGTATCTAGCAAGAAGTCTTTGTCTAAAAAGTTTTTCATTCGATACCCTCCAATTACAACTATTTTCTGTAAACCCTTACAAATTTATTAGATAATTTCATAAAAAAAGATTCTCTTAATTTGTTTAGTAAACAAATTAAATACATTACTAACTTATCATGTTTAATTTGTTAAGTCAATTGACAGTTTGTGAATTTTTAAAAATCAACAGAGACCTACAAGAGATAACCTGTTATACTATTGTTATAGTAGAAAAGCTGCCGAAATGGAGGATACAAATGATTACCGGTGACGCGTCATATATAAAAAAAATCAATCGCTCAATTATTCTAAGAGAGATTGTTAAAGAGGGGTTAATTTCTAGAGCAGATTTATCAAAAGTAACAGCACTTACACGTGCAACGATCTCCGCACAGGTTGCAGATTTAATAGATGAAGGCCTTGTTGTAGAAACACAACTTGAGCATTTTACCGTCGGAAGAAAACCGATTATGCTTTCTTTAAACAGTGAAGCAGGTTATGCTCTTGGCATTGACCTTGATTTTGACCATATTTCGTTTACAGTTTCTAATCTTACAGGAACTCCTATTACCTCTAAAAGAATCGAAACCAATACTACAAACTATAGTGAGATACTGAATCTATTACTAGAGCATATTAAAATGTATAAATCTGAATACGCTTACAGTCAATATGGAATTATCGGAATTGTTATTGCTATTCATGGCTTAGTTGGAAAAGATGAAACGATACATTATGTACCACGTTTACGTTGGAATAAAATTGCACTTAAGAGTGATCTTGAAAAACAAATCGACATTAACGTGTATTTAGAAAACAATGCGAATCTAAGTGCTTTTGCTGAAAGAGTTTATGTTCATCATGAAACCGATAACTTATTAGCAGCTACTCTTTATTCTGGTATTGGTTTAGGAATGATGATGAACAACGAGTTTTTTCGAGGACACGACGGTTTTGCTGGTGAGATTGGTCATATGATTGTTGTTCCAAATGGAATACAATGCAATTGTGGGAATAAAGGCTGCTGGGAACGATATGCGTCAGAAAATGCAATATTCAAGCATTTATCAGAAACAAGGAATATCCATGCAGTGACATATGAGGATATCCAAAAATGGCTTGATGAAGGTGACGAAGAAGTACATCAATTGATGGAACACTTTATTTACTACCTTTCCATTGGTTTAAATAATATGATCAACATGTACAATCCTGACGTTCTTGTGCTTGATAGTGAGCTCCTGCGGATGTTCCCGAATTCTCTCGATAAAATAAGAGAAAATTTGAATTCCTCTATTAGCCATTACCGTGCATTACAGATTTCTTCCATTGGCAGAAACTCTGCTGTTCTTGGAGCTTGTGCACTTGCCATTAAACATTTCTTAGAAGTTCCGATGTTAAATTTAAACTATGATTTTCAGCCAAACAATAAAAATGCAAGCGTTAACATATAACATTTAAGCTCGCTACATTGCATAAGATCCCCTTTCTCTTTACGAAAGGGGATCTTTTTTACTTTTGGCTCTGTTATAACTAAATGTTGATATGAAAAAACAAGCGGAGAAATTCCGACTGAATTGCGAAATACCCATATTTTCTTAAATATAAGAGGAGTTTTTCCTTTTATATGATCCAAACCTTTGGATTTTGTCCTATTTAGAGCAGTTAAGCGGAAAATCTCCGCTTATATTAGCCTTTTGAGCTTCCTCATATACATTAAAAGGAAATTCTCCGCCTATGATTTTCCATACCACCATGAAAATCAACAATGAATAATAACAGAGCCTTACTTTTAAAATATTTCTTTCTGTTGTTTAAGTGAACGAGACTCTTCTCTGCCCGCGCATAGCATTCGAACGTAAAAAAAGATAAGATTGTTATGCAACCATAACAATCTTACCTCTAATGAAATTTTAAGCTTTTCTTTTTGCAGCTAAATCCATTGCAAGTTGTGCAGTACGCTTTTTGTTTAATGGATATAAGAATACAATCAATAGGAACACGACACCAAGTGTAATTGCAGGTACTAAAGTTGCAAGTGTATGGATTCCTTGTAATGTTTCAGCTGATTGTGCTTCGGCACCAGCATGGTAACCAACTGCCGCAATCGCTGCACCACCAACACCACCAGCAACCGCTTGTCCGATTTTACGTGCCATTGAGTAGATTGAATAAACGGTTCCATCTTCTCTAAGACCTGTTAAATACTCGTGATAATCGATTACGTCTGTAACAAACGCCCACACTACAAGGTTAAACACACCATAACCAAACATAGCAACTGTTAATATACCGATAAATTGGGTTGCTGTTAAATTTGGAAGGAAATATAGAACTCCGTATACTAACGCTGCGACTAATAAACCACCCGAAGCCACTTCTTTTTTACCAAATTTCTTAACCAATGGCTGAATAAATGGCATGGCGACAAATACAGCAACTGCTTGCAGAAGACCCACTATACTTAATGCTTTAGCATTCGTGAAATAATCCTTAAATAGATATACGTTAACGGTACCAATTAACATAAAGACAATCATGAATACCAATGCTGCCACAAGGAATACCATTAATGGTTTATTTTTCGTAAGCCCCTTCATGGTTTGGCCAAAATTAACCTTTTCTTTATTTGATTCTTCTATGACAATACGTTCAACAGATAATTTATAACAGGCAATGTAACAAGCAAGTGCAAGTCCACCGAAAATTAATGCTGCGAGAATGAAGCGATTTGCGTCCGGTTTATTATTAACGAATAAAATAATTGGTCCAACTACGTTAATAATTAACCCTGCCATTTGACCACCTAACGTTCTCCAGCTTGATAAGGAAGTACGTTCTACCGGATCACCTGTAATCACTGAAGCCATGGATCCATAAGGAATATTAACAGTTGAATATAATGTTCCCCACACAATATATGTTACATAGGCATAGGCTAGGTAAAACCCTTCAGACATGCCAGGTATCTTTACGAACATCAATATACCCATGATTACAAGGGGAAATGACATTCTTAAAATCCATGGTCTGAATTTTCCTTGAGCAGTTGCCTTTCTCGTATCAATGAAACGACCCCATGTTACGTCGGCAAAAGCATCCCAAAGACGGGCGACCGTGAATAATAGTCCGACATGAGCAGGATTAATATGAAAAATATCCGTATAAAAAACCATTAAGAATGAGGCGGCTAGGATAAAGAAGAAATCGTTTCCAAAGTCTCCAAACAAGTAACCTAATTTATCTTTAAAACCAAATGGACGTACTGTTTTCCCAGCTGATTGTGGGGATTCTACTTTCTTTTGCAATGCTTGAGCCATTTCTTTACCCTCCCAATAAAATATTCTAAAAAATCATTTCTAGAATGCATGAAATTTCTTTGAAACTATTTTGTGTAACCCCTTACTAAATTACTCATAACAAAAGACTGCTTCTCGAGAGTGTTTTTCGCTTTAATTAATTTGTTTAATAAACCAACAAAATAATTACACACTTAGAATATACCCATTTTTTATATTCGTCAATAATTTTGTAAGCGGTTATAGTGGAAATGTTTTCTTTTCTTAGAAATGTAAGTTTGTTTGAAAACTATGATAGGCCGCTACGCCTTCTATTTTTTTACCCAATACGATTATCCCTTTAAGCATGAGGCAAAAAGGGATAAAATTGAAAAAGGGAGCAAACAGTGTTTGCTCCCTTTTTAGTATGATTATTTTGAATTTCGTTTTGCAGCTAAATCAATTGCAAGTTGTTCAGTACGCTTTTTGTTTAATGGATACAGGAATACAATCATTAAGAATATAACAGTTAGGATTACTGCAGGTACTAATGTAGCAAGTGTATGAATTCCTTGCAGCGTTTCAGCTGATTGAGATTCAGCACCCGCATGGTAACCCACCGCTGCAATCGCTGCACCACCTACACCACCAGCAACTGCTTGTCCAATTTTACGAGCCATTGAGTAGATAGAGTAAACGGTTCCATCTTCACGAAGTCCTGTTAAATACTCATGGTAATCAATGATGTCGGTAACAAAAGCCCAAATAACTAGGTTGAAAATTCCATAACCAAACATACCAACTGTTAAAACTGCGATAAATTGTGTTGCTGTTAAGTTAGGTAAGAAATATAAAACGGCATATACAAGTGCTGCAAGTAAGAGACCAGCTGAAGCCACTTCTTTTTTACCAAATTTTGAAACTAACGGTTTTACCATTGGCATACCAACAAATACTGCCACTGATTGAAGAAGTCCAACCATACTTAATGCTTTAGCGTTTCCAAAGAAATCTTTAAATAAGTATACGTTTACAGTTCCAATTAACATAAAGCAAACTAAGAACAGTAAAGAAAGAGTAAGGAACACAATAAGTGGTCTGTTTTTACCAAGACCTTTTACAGTTTTCATAAAGTTCGCTTTTGGTTTATTTGTTTCATCCATTACAATACGTTCAACAGTTAATTTATAGCATGCCATATAACAAGCGATTGCAAGAACACCGAAAATGATAGCGCCTAAAAGGAATCGATTTGCATCTGCTTTATTGTCTACAAACAAAATCATTGGTCCAACCACGTTAATGATTAATCCAGCTAAGTTCCCGCCTAATGTTCTCCAGCTTGATAATGCTGTACGTTCAACAGGATCAGCTGTCATAACAGAAGCCATAGAGCCGTAAGGGATATTAACAGTAGAATATAATGTTCCCCAAATAATATAAGTTACATATGCATACGCAAGGTAAAATCCATCAGACATTCCTGGAATATGAACAAACATTAATACACCAGTAATAACAAGTGGGAATGACATCCTAAAGATCCAAGGTCTGAACTTTCCATTCTTTCCTGCTTTTCTTGTATCGATAAAACGACCCCATGTAATGTCAGCAACTGCGTCCCATAAACGTGCGATCAGGAATAGTCCCCCGACAGCAGCTGGATTAAGACCATATATATCGGTGTAATAAACCATAAGGAACGCTGCAACTAGAATAAAAAAGAAATCGTTTCCAAAATCACCAAATAGATAACCTAACTTATCTTTCATCCCAAATGGGCGTACTCCGTTCCCCGCTGATTGTGGGGTTTCTACTTTCTTTTGTAAAGCTTGAGCCATTGTGAACCCTCCCATAAAATAATTGTAAAATATTAATTTAAAACGTTTACATAATTGCAAATTGCTTAGAAACCGATATTGTGAAACCCTTTACTTAAAAACAAAATTTGTTATCTCGAGATTGGTTATACATTCCATTTAATTTGTTCATTGAACTAACAAATTAACTGTACACATAGAATATCACCCTCCTTACTATTCGTCAATAACTTTTTGTAAACGTTTTTAAATTTAATTTTTACCATCTTCAGAAGTATCAGTATTCAGGAAAAATTAACACAATGAGCAATCAAAGTATTTATTTAGCTTTGAAGAATATGGTAGGCTATTTCTATGGGGTTTCAATATTTCGCAAGGGAGAATGGGGAAAATGCTAAAACGTCCATCAAAAAGTGAGTATCCAAATTATTATGTACCATATGTAGATTTAGTTCCTGAAGCTGACTTAGTTCAGCTGCTTGAAGAGAATCTTCAAAAGACCATTGCTCTTTTTGAAGGCATTTCTGAAGAAGATAGTTTACATCGGTATGCTAAAGGAAAGTGGAGTATTAAGGAAGTTCTTGGTCACATAGCTGATACAGAAAGAATTATGAGCTACCGTCTATTGCGTGTTGCCCGTGGTGATCAAACACCTTTAGCAGGTTTTGACGAAAACGACTACGTCCAAGCAGCACAATCAAACAACTTATCACTAAAAACCATCCTAGAAGACTTCAAAGCAGTACGAAAAGCCACCATCAGCCTAATCAAAAACCTCCCAGAAAACACATGGGCAAACATTGGCAACGCAAACGGAACGGAAATCACCACCAGAGCCATCGCCTACATCATCGCCGGCCACCAAATGCACCATTGCAAAATCGTCGAAGAGAGATACTTATAATCGTCAATAACGGTGACAGGCACCACACGTGGACACTGTCCACCTAGGACGGACAGTTGAACAAACATAAGAAAACAGACCAAATCTCAGGTGGATTTGGTCTGTTGCTGTTTTGCCTGCTGCATTATCCCATTTTGGTTCGGGTGGCTGCTGGCTGGTATTTTCTCATTGGTCCATTTTCGAGTACTTCATGAAGATAGAGATTTCCATTAGGACTTGTTTTTCTGAGCAGGTCCATGAGGTATGTAATATCGTCAAGTGCTCTATGTGTTTGGTGGTTTGTAATTTGGTGTGCTTGCAATAGCGTTAGGAGTTTACCATTTGGAAAGCCATAGTTTTTCCATTTCACACCCCGCATGGTGCAGTACCACTTTAAATCATTCACTTCAGGGTACATATGATAGAGAAAGCTTCGATCAAAAGAAGCATTGTGGGCAAAAACAGTATCTGCGCGATGGAAATAAGTTTTTATCTTACCATCGGTGAAACTCTTCCCTGCTACCATTTCATAGGGAATACCATGAATTTGGTACGCTCGGTCATAGTTCCTTCTAGCAGAACTAGTAAGTGGTTCGCGCAAGAAAGAATCTTCTTCAATAACTTCTTGGATCTCTCCCGTATCCGTTCTATAAGAAAATAATTTAAGTGCAAGTTCTATTACTTCGTCCGTAGTCGGACCTAATCCTGTGGTTTCAACATCCAATACTAACCCTAACTTCTCAAATTTACCCATAAATTTCATTCCTTTGAAATTATTAATAGAACTATTATAGCATCTTTATAAATAGAAAGGCTCGCCAATAGGCAAGCCGTTTAATAACTAATATTGGAAACTCTCGCTGTCGTACTCTAATTTTTCCGTATCCCATTAATAAACGCCTTGATGATTATCTCTAAACTCTCATCCAAATTTAATGCCATTTTAAAACCGCCACTCTTTTCTAAAGAAGAAAAGCCGTGTAAAATGCTTCGAAAGCCTCTTACTGCATGTAAGGCGGTTTCGCCTTCTAACCGATATGCCTGCAAAACGCGAACGGTGAGATCAACGATCTTAGAACCTGTAAGCTGAACCTCCTCATCTTCCATATTCGGCGCCATCAAAGTTGCCTCATATATCCCAGGGTGCTCCCGCGCAAAATGAACATAGGCTTTACTTATAGCCATTACAGCTTCATCTCCTGCAACTCCAATCGCTGCTTGAGCTAATACTTCATATAGCCGTTCAATCCCATATATCGCCATTTTTTTTCTTAAATCACCCAGTCCATCAAAATGGTTATATAAAGAAGGCGGACGGATTCCTAATTTCTTAGCTAGATTTGCGAGCGTAACTTCTTGAGTCCCGAATTGGTCCGCTATCTCCGCTGCAGCATCCAAAATCTCTATTAATTCAAGTGCAACCTTTGGTCTCGGTGACATTATCTCTAACTCCCTTATTTCAATTTCCGTTCCAGATTCTTAATAGCCCTTTCCATTTCAACAATTGGATTCTCCAACATTTCACCATGTCCAACAGCAAGAAGCTTTGGCTGATAGCTCACTAACTTCTTTGCACTGGCTAAAGAGGTTTCTTTACTCCATGTACCAAAGGCTGGAAACGGAAACCATGGCTTCACGTCTCCAGCTACTGCTATCCCGCCTCTAGTTTGATAAGCGTCCCCTGCAATTATAGCCTTCGTACGAGTATCAATAAAAGACATCGAACCCGGTGTATGCCCCGGAGTTTCAATGGCTGCCAACGATCCAATCAGGTCTCCTTCCTTCATTAGTATATTGGCTCTGGTTTTCAGCTTTTTTGGAACTCCGCCCTTAATCGGTGTTTGGGGCTCATGCTCATCAAGCGAAGTGTCACCATTCAATATTCTGTTATCCCTTACTGAAATATAAACTGGTACATCCGGGAGTTCTTCCTTTAACCTATCTAGTGCACCCACATGGTCCTCATGTGCATGGGTTAAAATGATTTTCGTAATGGGCTTCCCAATCGTTTTGGATGCCCTAACGATTCCCTTCATACTATATGGCAGGGCTGCATCCAACAAGGTTAATCCTTCCTCTTCCGCGACCAAATAACAATTAACAGGAAACACACTTGCCATAAACGTCACTTGATATAAAAAACCGTTATTGAGCATTCTCACAATCCCAACCCCATTTAACTAATTATATTAGTTAAATTATAACTAACATCATTAGTTTTATCAAGTAAGTTTTATAAAAATTATCCTGCTTTTAAAGCCCAAAAAGTCTTGTTTACAATTTGTTCATAACTTTTTTACAGATATGTGAAATAGTGAACAATTTACCCTAAATTCAAGATTTATTTGTTATATTAGCAGTGTAATAAATATTTGAAACATATATAACGAGGAGATGGCTTTTAAATGTTTATGAACTTTTTAAGAGAAAATAAAATTGCGGCTGGAATCTTAACAGTCTTACGTTTATATCTAGGATATTCTTGGTTCACTGCAGGACTAGGGAAATTACAAAGCGGTGCATTTGATGCTTCCGGCTTCTTAAAAGGAGCAGTTGCTAATCCCGTAAAAGGGCCAGATGGCAACATGGTTTATAGCTGGTATGTACACTTCCTTGAAAGCTTTGCTCTACCCAACATTGATGTATTCAACTTCGTTGTTCCCTGGGGCGAAACATTAATCGGTTTAGGACTCTTACTAGGATGTTTAACAACAGCTGCAATGTTCTTTGGACTAGTAATGAACTTTTCATTCTTCTTAGCTGGTACGGTATCTCACAACCCAACTGATATTTTCTTAGGTTTCATCATTTTAACCGCTGGATATAACGCAGGTCGTGTGGGTCTTGATCGCTGGGTAATTCCTTTCATTCGAAAAACAATGAAAACACAAGGCAAAAACAAAGCAAAGGCAACAGCCTAACAGCTCGGGGTCTTTTTCAATCAAGGTGTTCAAGATTCTGACAAAACATTTCAAACAAAGTGTGAACTTATCACTACAGTCGTGTTGTTAACTCACAAAATCTTATATAGTGAAACTATCAAATACAAACTAATTCTTGAAGGGCGGAGTGCTTTATGTTTAACAAATTTTTGAGAGAAAATAAAATTTCTGCGGCTATTTTAACTGTCATTCGTTTATATCTTGGTTATTCTTGGTTCACAGCTGGTTTAGGAAAATTAACTGGCGGCGGTTTCGACGCTTCTGGATTCCTAAAAGGAGCGATTGCTAATCCAGTAAAAGGGCCAGATGGCAACATGGTTTATAGTTGGTATGTACACTTCTTAGAAAGCTTTGCTTTACCCAACATTGATGTGTTCAACTTCATTGTTCCTTGGGGCGAAACATTAATCGGTTTAGGACTGTTACTAGGATGTTTAACAACAGCAGCCATGTTCTTTGGTCTAGTAATGAATTTCTCTTTCTTCTTAGCAGGAACTGTATCTCATAACCCAACTGACATTTTCTTAGGCTTCGTTATCTTAACAGCTGGATACAACGCAGGACGGATTGGTCTTGACCGTTGGGTAGTACCATTCATCCGTAAAACAGTTTTAAAAGGCAAAGAAACAGCAAAACAACACGCATAACGAAAAATGCCTCAATCACATGCTGATTGAGGCACTTTTTTATTACTAGCTTTGTTAAAGTCTGATGTTGATTTAGTGTGTTTGAAAAACAAACGGAAAAATTCCGGCTAAATTGGGAAATACCCATATTACCTTAAAAATAAGGGGAGTTTTTCCGTTTAAATGATCCAAATCTTTGAATTTTGTCTTGTTTAGAGCAGTTAACCGGAATATCTCCGCTTAAATCTGATTCTTAAGCTTCCTCTATATACATTACCGGAAATTCTCCGCCTAAGAATTCTCATGCCTACACGAAAATCAACGATAGATCACAACTGAGCCTTATTAATAACTATTATCTTCTTCAGGATTTTCAAACCCGACACGATCTTGATACCAATTAGTGATTTGCGTTAGAATAGCAAATACGAAAAAGAAATTCATCGCCCAAACATTAATAAATGGTGCTAAGCCGCCAAATTCAATTCCATGATACCCTTTAATTTTCATGACGATCAGTGATTCTATAAAAATTAAAACAAAACCCAAGACACCAGCAACAGCCATTCTAATCATTCCGTTCCCTCCATATCTATCGATTATGTTTTTCCAATATATAAATTTGACAATTATGTGAACTTTTTTATATCCCTATTATATGGCAAACTTACTAAGAACAACAACAAAAAACATTTGTGATTTGAAAAGAAAATTTTTTTAGATATGAAGGTTCGTACGTATGTGCATACTATAGTGTGATATGTTTGGTGCTAATAACCAAGGGAAAGCTAATGGAAAGCATGCATTTAATATATATAAACGAGGTTTTATTCATGGTAGAACATATCCTGCAGGTTCTTCAAAAAATTGAAAGAGAGTATGATGTGAAAATCCTCTATGCCTGTGAATCTGGGAGCAGAGCCTGGGGCTTCCCTGATGAAGAAAGTGATTATGATGTCCGATTTATTTATGTTCATAAAAAGGATTGGTATCTCTCTATTGATCAGAAGCGCGACGTGCTGGAAGTCCCGAAACACGATAAGCTTTCCATCCAAGTAGACAAGCTGCTGGATTTGAATGGCTGGGAACTAACCAAAGCTTTACGGTTATTTCGCAAATCAAATCCGCCCCTGCTGGAATGGCTCCATTCAGATATCGTATACTTTCAAGAGTCCTCTGCCTTTAATAAAATGAAAGAGCTAGAAAGCCAAATCTTTTCTCCCAAATCTGGTATTCATCATTATATAAAAATGGCAAAAGGGAATTACAGAGATTATTTACATCGAGAGGAAGTTAAAATAAAAAGATATTTCAACATCTTCCGGCCGCTGTTAGCAGCTAAATGGATTGAGAAGCATCATGCATTCCCCCCGATTAAATTTACTCAACTTTTAGACGATATTCTTTCAACCAGTGAGATTAAAATTGTACTTGAGGATATTATTAAACTAAAAATGGCTGGTGAAGTACTTGATCCAATCCAACGAAAAGAAACGCTCAATCCATTCATCGAATCGGAAATGGAGCAGTTAGAACAATATGTAAAGGAAGTTTCTGAAAAAAAGGACAACCCCACTGAACAGTTAAATCAATTGTTTCGGGAAACACTTGATGAAGTTTGGAAGTAAATAGAGAACTGTCACTTGAAGATAGTGGCAGTTTTTATTTTTCATGGAAAGCTTGAAAATTCGATTAAAAACGAATATTATATAAAGGTTGTTTATAAATGTTCGTGTTTTGGAGGAAACCTATGTTTAAATTAAAAGAAAACCAAACAGATACAAAAACAGAATTGCTTGCGGGAATAACAACCTTCTTTACAATGGTCTACATCGTGGTTGTTAACCCAGTTATTCTCGCGGATGCAGGCGTTCCGTTTGAGCAGGTCTTCACTGCAACCATTATATCCGCAGTTGTTGGGACACTTTGGATGGCTTTGTGCGCAAATTATCCAATTGCCATTGCACCAGGGATGGGGCTTAATGCTTACTTCGCTTATTCTGTCGTTGGCGGCGGGCACAATATTAACTACGAGACAGCCTTTGCTGCTGTTTTTATTGCCGGTATTATTTTCGTCATCCTATCTTTAACACCTTTTAGAGAGAAATTAATCGATGCGATTCCCGATAACCTCAAACATGGAATTACAGCAGGTATCGGTTTATTCGTTGCTTTTATTGGACTAAGACTTACACATATTATTACTGCCCATCCTACCAATCTAGTCGGATTGGGTGACCTAAAATCTCCTTCAGCCCTCCTGGCAATAGTGGGTTTAGCAGTTACACTCATTTTGATGGTGCTCAGAATCAATGGTGCTTTATTTTTTGGAATGATTATTACTGGAGTCATTGCCTTTTTTACGAACCAACTTTCATTTGAACAAGGATTTGTTTCGTTACCATCTCTTCCTGAGGGTTTTATCGTAAGCAATCCACTAACAGCTTTAACGGATGTCATTCAGCACAGTCTATATGCAGTAGTCTTTTCATTCATATTAGTAACAATCTTTGACACCACTGGAACCATGATTGGTGTTGCTAACCAGGCGGGATTAATGAAAAATGGAAAATTACCACGAGCACGTCACGCATTACTCTCTGACTCTGTTGCTACATCAATCGGAGCGATGTTTGGTACGAGTCCAACAACCGCCTATATAGAATCCACTTCAGGGGTGGCAGCCGGCGGGCGAACAGGATTAACTTCCCTTACAGTTGCGATTTTGTTTATTCTTTCGGCATTCTTTGGACCTCTCGTCAGTGCGGTATCTGGAATCTCTGCGATTACAGCGCCTGCCCTTATTATTGTCGGAAGTATGATGATGGGAAGTATTGCGAAAATTAAATGGGATGAACTAGATGAAGCTTTTCCGGCATTCCTTGTTATTCTGAGCATGCCGCTGACATCCAGCATTGCCACCGGCATTGCACTGGGTTTCATCAGCTATCCGCTTCTAAAGATTGTGAAAGGAAAATGGCGTGAAGTTCATCCGCTTCTATATGTTTTCGCTGTTTTATTCTTTTATCAACTTGCCTTTTTACCACATTAAAAATGGAGCCCCAACCGCTAAGTTGGGCTCCATTTTTTTTTAAAACTTATTAGGGAACTGCTTAATAATTCCGTTTGTAAGGAAATCGGCCATATGCATTAGATGATTTTGATTTTTGTCTAAAGCAGCAATGTTCTGATTCCAAGCCTTATTAAGCTTGGCCGCCACACCTTCTGTAATCAGTCTTAAATGCATATACAGCATGTTATTTAATTCTTTTTTATTGTAATTCGGATTCGCAGCACTTAAAAAGTTCGTAATATCATCTGCGTTTTTAAACCATTCATCATTGTATTTTTTGAAATCAGGCTGATTCCCACTTTTCGCTGCTGCCACTACCTTACCGGCAATTAGAATATGATCTCTTAACAGCCGTGCAAGCTTGTTACCTGCCTCCTCTCCATAATAAGGCTTAATGGCATTCCCGAGATCGTCCTGGTTTTTCAATAATCTTGCTAGTACTTGTTCTTGGTCCTCTAAACCCGCTATGAAACTTGTTACAAACTTTTCTGTCCAAAAAGCGTGTTCAGTCCAAAGTTCCCTCATATCCACCCTAAGCTGGACAGTTTTGTGACTTAGCTGCTGGGTTTTAGGAACAGTAAGTTTACTCCCTTCAGCATTTGTGAACGCTGGGAAGACTAATAAAAATGAGAGAAACAAAAACAAGATTTTCGATAAATATTTCATCCATTCATCTCCTAATAATAAATTTCACCGGACAATTTATTATTAGATATTTGATCCATTTTCACTCAACAGGAAAAAATTTGATTTTACCATCTTCATAAATTCCACATAAGTTCTTTATAACTTCTACAAATGTTTATCCTATTATAAAGATAACTTATTTGAGACTTAGGTTTTAGGAACCTTATTCTTAAAAACTTCCCATAATTTGATTGGTACTCGTGTACCAATCTTTTTTTTGCCTATTAGCATCTCCACAAATTCCACACAACTTCTTTATAACTTCTACAAATGTTTTTCCTATTATAAGAGTAACTTAATTGAGTCTTAAGGTTTAAGGAACCTTATTCTTAAAACTTCCCATAATTTTGCTTGGTACCTATGTACCAGGCTCTTTTTTTGCCGATTTTAACAAAAACTTTTAAATTTTAAAAATAATAGTAGAATGGTGGTATATAGATATAAAGGGGCAGAGTCTTTGTGGTTATCAATCATAAAATCAGAACCATTTCCAAAAAATTAATCATATACATACTCCTTACTCTCGTTCCATCGGTATTAATCAGTTACTACTTTGCCGATCATCAGGTTAAGGATGCGATGATTCAAAATAAAAACAGAGCTCAAAAATATGCCAATACACATGCAATTAACATTGAAAACTTTTTGGGAGAAACTGTGGGCAGGTTAGAAATGCTCGCTTCTTCCATCAACATTCAACATAGTAATCTTACGAATATCGAAGCGATTCTTAAGGATACCCAAGCTAAGGACTCTAGATTTTCAGGCTTTTACTTGACTAATTCCTCAGGCGATATATTGATCAGTACGAATCCAATAACATCCCTTATCAATGTCGGTGACCGCCCCTATTTCCAGCAAGCTATTAATACGGGACAAACAAGTATATCAGAGGCTCATATTGGCAGGGTAACAGGGCGTTATATCATAACCATTGCTACACCAATTGTCCAACATGGAGTGACAGAAAGCGTCCTACTCGCGAGCCTCCGAATAGATGAAATCGAAAAGTCTTTAAACGGGTTCATTCACGATGAGTTTATAATGGTTTCTGACTCTGACAATCAAACCCTAATAAAAGCTGGATCCTTAGCAAATAAAGATCATTCTGTAAAATCAAGTATCGCGATAACCCAAGTTCCTTGGACGATTTCAGCCTTTGTAATTCCTGAACATGATTTTGCCTATAAAAATGTATTTTTAAAGTATCTCGTGGTCTTCCTTACCATTACCAATATCATATTTTTGCTTGTAAAATATATACTTTTAAGAAAAAGAGTAGAACATGAACAAAAACAAACCGAGATACAAAAACTTGAGTTAATTGGCAATCTTGCTGCAAGTACGGCGCATGAAATCAGAAACCCCCTAACCGGTATAAAGGGGTTAATCACGCTATTAAGTGAGGAACATCAGGATCAAAATTCGCAGTATTATTTTGGCGTGATTCAACAGGAAATAGACCGTATTAATGGGATTGTCAGTGAATTACTTGTCTTAGGTAAACCAACCACTCACAAATTAAAAACATATGACGCAAAAACAATTATTAAGGAAATTGAGCCGATTATCCAATCCGAAGCCAATCTAATGAATGTTGAGCTGATCATTCATTATGCAAACGGTGAGCTGCCTATTTCCTGTGTAAAGGACCATTTGAAGCAAGTTATTCTTAATCTATCAAAAAACTCTTTACAGGCTATGCCGAATGGCGGGAAATTGAAGATCATACTAGAGAAGCATGCTCAGACTTGCGTGATTAGAGTGGAGGATACAGGTGTTGGCATGCCAAAAGAGCATTTAAGGCATGCATTTAGTCCATTTTTCACGATGAAAAAAGACGGTTCTGGACTTGGATTGACCGTTTGCAAACGGATCATCGAATCTTTTGGCGGGCAAATAGGTATGGATAGCAAGCCACATATTGGTACGCAAGTGGAAATTACACTTCCACTAATAGATAAATAAAATGACAAAAAGGTTAGTGCAATGGCACTAACCTTTATTTAATATAACTAACTTGGTTTCTGCCGCAACTTTTGCATTGATATAGACCTTTGTCAGCTCGGTTCAATAAAGAATCAATACTGTCACCTTGTCTGGAATGGGTAACTCCAAAACTTGCTGTAAGCTTTCCTGCGCCCTTGAAATGATGATCAGCCACTATTTTTCTTAGATCCTCCGCAAGCTTAACCGTTTCTTCCCCTGCCGTACTAGAGATGATAATAAACTCTTCACCACCCCAACGTCCAAAAAGCTCTCGATTGATTAGGTGCTGCTGGATGAGTTCTGCTAATTCTACGAGAACTTCATCACCAATTTTATGCCCGTAATTATCATTTACTGACTTAAAATGATCAATGTCAAAGAAAATGATAGAAAAGCCTTCTCTCTTTTCCTCAAAATTCTTAAGTTTCTTTTCAAGCCATTCATCAATCCGCAGACGATTGGCTATTCTCGTTAAAGAATCGTAATAGGCGTGCTTTTTAAACATTTCAAGATCTGCATAAGTCTTAAACACATGCTGAGCATAGTAGAGAACAATAATGTAAACGAGGTTAGCAAAGTAGTACTGCCCCAGTGAATCAATCGATTCTGTGGAAAGAACATGTAAATACATGATACCCATAATAAAGGTGGTAAGAAATATTACAATAGAGTAGTATAACCCCCGTTTTGTCCCAAGGGTTAAGAAAAAGAACAAAGTGATGATTGGCATCCAGATGATAAAATCTCCAAGAGACCCGCCACCTACAACCATATAGTTACGGACTGCGTCAAAAAAAGTCGTAACATGATAATAACTAACCAGTGCCAAGTTGGAGTATTCAGTGAATGGTATAAACAGTCGTTTGTATAGGAAAAACCAACTCATGATAAACCAAATAGCAAGAATGTTATTAATGGTAAACTCAAATAGGTGTACGCCATCAACATTTTGTAACAGCGTATTTGAGATGAGAGAAATTACAATACATGGTATAACCCATAAATAGATGCGGATTTTAAGCTCATTAAGTGATTCAAATCTCGTTAACATTTGATGATCTCATCTCCCACCTACACTCCTATCACCTATTATATCAAACATATTATAAGGAAAACTATATTGTGGAAACTGTTAAAAATTTTAGTTTACGGGCAAATTGTAGTATCCAATCCCTGTATAAACCATACGCGGACGGACATATTAAAAAATAAAAAAGGAAAAATAGATGATAGGACTTTTGATTGCACTGGCCGCCTTTAATTTTTTGGGTTTTAAAACAAATAAATTACTAAGCGGGAACCAAATTCTTCATATTTGGTTATTTACGATTGCCTTTCAGGTGCTATTCGATATTTTTATTGAATTCAAGTATCATGCTTACTGGTACTTTGACAAAGAATTAGACTGGCGGGGAGTTCTCCCTCATGTGTTCCTCATTCCCCCAGTAAATATGGTTTTTCTAAATTGGTTCCCTTATAAAAAGGGATGGAAAAAACAATCCATTTATTTAACTATTTTTGTGATTACCATTTTAATCTATGAACTTATTACCCTGCTGCCTCACCCTTGGGGATACTTTCATTATGGCTGGTGGAAACTGTGGCATGCAGCTATCCTTGACCCTATACTATTACTTACCTTATTGGGTTTCTATAAGTGGATTTGCCATTTAGAAAAGAAAGCTTGTTCCAATTATTGATTTGGTCTAGTATCTGTTCTGATGACGACATGTAAAGCTGGTTTTTAACTTCATAAAATTATACATGACATTGGCGTGTCTGCCTTTTTTTATATGGGGATTTCTTTTGGAATGAAGGCATTCTATGAACGTTTTATCGCAGTAACAAGAGGAGTATCCTTTTTTTAGACAAAGGTCATGTTTATAACAGCAGGAATCTACATCATTAACAGGAGCTCCTGGACCGCTGCAGCCAGGTCCACACCAGTTATAGCCTGGAAAAATACAGAACCGAAACTTTTTTCTTCTACAACTCATATAAAATCACCTCCTTTTTAATAATATATGTAGTTGCTAGACAGTGAGGACAAGCTAGTATCCCGGCTGTATGAAAAAATCACCTTTACGTGGGCACGCAAAAAAAAGGAAATCTGTCTGATTTCCTCATAACTCAAATTGATTATTAATAAATATGTATGAAGTTACGGATCCTTTCCCCTATTTCAATTCCCCAAAAAGTCTATCTACTTCATCTCGTAATTCGGTTAATAAATCAAAATCGGATTGTACCCCCAAACTATCTACCACATTCGTGTAATACCACCTTTGCTGTTCTTTACCCGCATTAAATCTGATCCAAACCGCTTCTCCAACTTGTTCATAATCTCTTATAATGGAACGGATATTATGAAGTTTATCTGCACAGACTACAGCTCGTATATCCTCAGAGGCCGTTTTTAAAAATTCAATTGTATGTTCCTTTCTAGCCTTCCATGGAAGGGATTTATCAGGTTCTGAACTGCCTTCAACAATTTTTGCAATGTTTGACCCAAAGTCCCTTTTGATTTCATCCAGTGTCAGCGGCGTATCTTCAACGGTATCGTGTAAAATTCCAGCTGCAACGATTTCTTCATGATATCCGCTCTTTAATAACATCATGCCAACCGCAACGGGGTGAATAATATAGGGAATATCCGTTTTTTTTCGATATTGTCCTTCATGACTTTTACTGGCAATCTGTAATGCCTTTTCTACTATATCCATTTTTGACCTTCCTCTCATCGCTTCCTGACAGTCTTCTATTTTCACCTTGTTTTGAAATATTAAAACAAATCTCTTTCTTTTTCCTAAGGGTAAATGGTTATTATTTTACTTAAAAATAGTAATTTGTCCAATCACAAACTATTGTACAAGCATAATTTATAGTAGAAATGTGAAAGGAGGGATTTGAATGTCTAGAGGAAGACATCGTGAGGAAGATGTTGCAGGGGCTCAGGACCGCAACAGAGGATGCCGTAACAACGGCAATGTAGGCGGTGCTATGGACCAAAACAGAAGCCGTGACAACAGCGGCAATGTAGCTGGTGCTATGGACCAAAACAGAAACAGACCAGTTGTCATTAATGCTGACGAAGTTGTGATTCGTGCGAACAGAGTAATCATTGTGGATGAAGACAACAGAAGAAGAGACGACCACAGATGTGGCCGCAATCGTAGAAGAGACGATAGAGGAGACTCTTTCTGGTGGTTTTAATCTGTTTGTCAAAGGATAAATAATTCCGCAGGCTGGTGAGTACTTTTTGTCTCACAGCCTGTTTTTATTTCTCCTTAAAACAATATAAATATGGTAAATTAATGAATATATTGAAAAGCAGGTGAGTGGATGTTAGAAAAATTTCATGTTTATATGTCCTCATTTAAACAAGATAGAATGATAAGAGTGTATTTGCCTGAAAACTATCATGAATCACATAAATGTTATCCTGTATTGTATATGCACGACGGTCAAAATGTTTTTGAAGATGAAGGTGCCATTAAAGGGGTATCTTTAGGGCTGAAAGATTACTTGGAAGAAGAGAAGGTAGAAATCATCGTGGCAGCGATTGATTTAAATCATGAAGGAGAAGAACGTATTAACGAGTACTGTCCATGGAAAAATGGCGCTATCGCCGAAAAAATCATTGGCAAGCCAAGCTCTTCAGGCGGCAGGGGCGAACAATACTTAGCATTTATCGTAAATGAACTCAAACCGTTAATCGATGAGAAATACCGAACAATCAAGGAACATACTTCAATGGCGGGAATTTCGTTAGGTGGACTTATCTCTACATATGCTGCCTGCCGATATCCACAAATTTTCAAGCGAATTGCGGCGATATCACCTGGATATTATCGGAACCAAGAGGAACTTGAGTTATTTGTAAGAGATTCCGACCTGTCTGAAATTAAGAAGTTTTATATGGATTTTGGCACCCATGAAATACGTGATGATGAGGAGCTTAATAACGAGTTTCATGAAATGATCCATTCTATTTATGAAATCGTGAGCAGTAAAATAGCTGATACCCGATTTGAAACAATTCAAAATGGCGAGCACAACTATACATCGTTTAAAAAGAGAATAGGTGAGGTACTATCTTATCTTTATTCTGATTTGTAAGCTTAGACAGGTATGGTCGACAAGAGACCATACCTGTTATGTGGCCATAATTTTTTTAGGCACTAAGAGTCTATTATTGTTACCCTAATCCATGCTCTTTTCATTTATCGGCACAATACCAATTTTGTTACTAGATCAATCTGTATTAAGTCACCTTGGGCGTCTACTAAAATGGTTTTAGTATCATTAAAACTATAATGACAATAAAAATAGCATTTTCTAAATGTTCATAGCGGAACAGTATTCTGGATAAACGATAATATTCATCAGGAATTTCCTCACCTTTATGTGACGCTAATAAAGCCTTAACTGGTTTGGATCGAGGTGATAGAACAAGCGGACCAATTGCCAGTGCTGCCAAAAATAGAATAAGACTTGTTACATACCAGCCCATACGAAACAAACTAGGATTCAAAAAGCCCATAATTAAACCTGTGATGAGTAACAGCGTTCCGCCCACCATAACAAAAATATGCAGTTTATGTCGTATGGCATAAGAATGTCTTAACTCCGTCATCGTTTTTCCTGACTTTACAACGGTCGTTAGGATAAAACCGGGACCCATTCCCATAATCGCAGAAAAAATATGTAAAACTACTATAATTTTATAGAAAGTCATTTAATCAACCTCCAAACTTGACTTCACTATTTTAACATAATGGTGGTTGAAACGGTTTTTATGTACTTATTCTGTCAAAAAACTTTCTATTTTTAAATGATATAATATAGGAAATAAGACAGAAGGGGCAGCAAACATGCGCAAAATTATTAAATTTCTATATATCATCATCGGTTTTATTGCCCTAGGCTTAGGCGTTTTGGGCCTTGTTTTACCAGTGTTGCCGACAACTCCTTTGCTTCTCTTAGCCTCCTACTGCTTTGTGAAGGGGTCTGAACGATTCGAGCGCTGGTTTAAAGGGACAACTCTTTATAAACGCCATTTAGAGACTTTTGTCAAAGAACGGGCCATGACATTAAAACAAAAACTTTCGATCCTGCTATTTGCTGACGTGATGATCGCTATTCCTTTTTTTATCTTGGAAAGTTTTTTCGTCCGGCTCATGCTGGTCTTGATTGTTTTTTATAAATATTATTACTTCATTTATAAAATAAAAACGGTTCCAGAAGCAAAAAAATAACCGAGAGCCAAGGAGTCACCTCCGAGCTTTCGGTTTTATATTGAACGGCAATATCTCAGTGATACGTACTCTTCACCTTCTGCGTTGCCATACCCATTTTGTTCTTGTTGAAAAATAAATCCTCGTGCTTCATAGAAAGGGATACCCTTCTCATTCCCTTTATGTACGGAAACCCACTGCTCACTCGCGTTAAATTCTTCTTTCTGCTGTTTCGTAATCGCTTCAAGCAACTTGGTTCCAATTCCTTCATTGCGCCGGTTGGGATCCAAATACAACACAAAGATTTCTCCTGCTGTCTCATTGATCATTCCTCCCCCGCCAGCACCAACTACGTTATCATTTTCGACCGCTACAAAGTAGCCTCCCCAATACCTGCTGGATTTGGTTACTTCATCCAATATTCCTTTCGGTGTTGTAAAATTCACTTATGATTCTCTCTATATATTCTTTTGAATGTGTTTCATCGTATGTTGCACGATATCCTTCAGAACACACTTTTGCTATCCCTTGAACATGAATAGGATTTGCTTTGCAAATGTTAATCATGTGATAACTCCTTAATCTTGATTTAGAGAAAGTCGATAGGCTTTTACAACGATTCCATCGTCAGCAGGTTCAAAGTCGTACTGTGGCAATCGTTCAAATCCCATTGCTTCATATAATTTCATTGCACTTTCCATGAATTCTCCGGTATGCAGCCCAACCGCCTGATAGCCTTTCGCTTTAGCCCGCTTAATGCATTCAGCAACTAAAGCTGACGCAACACCTTTACCTCTCATTTCCGGTGATACAGCCAGCATTCGAATTTCCGGATAATCTAGTATTTCTACATTTCCTTCATAGGCATCGATTTTAGCTGGAAACAGGACGACGCTTCCCGCAATCTTCCCATCAATTTCAGCTACTATTCTCTCAACACCCGGAAGTGTATCACCCTCTGATAATATTGCCTGCTTAAGAGCCAGCCAATGACCTTCCGGAATTTTTGCTGAATGTTCTACATAGGCGTTGACTCTTTGCTCTCGTAAATAAGGTAATTCAGTTTCCATTGCTTCACGAATAATCATCGCTACGCTCCTAATCAATTAAGAATTTTTCTACTTTATTGCTTAAATACTGACGATTGTGTTCCGAATAAAGTCCAGATAAATCCGGTCCTTTTGGCAAAATACCATTATGGCCTTTTTGATCATTGCTAGCTATATGATTCGAGAGATGGTAATGTCTCTTTATGGCGTCAAAATCAGTGGTATCGCCAAAACCAGGTGTTTGATACAAATCCCTTAGATAGCCCCAAAGATGTGGGAAATCAACAATCCGGTTACGATTGGTTTTAAAAGCAGAATAATAAGCTGCATCAAAGCGAATTAATGTTGCATATAGACGGACATCTGAGTCAGTAATATAATCTCCAAATAAGAAACGTTGTTTCGATAAACGCTCCTCTAATTCATCTAATCTTGCAAATAAAGTATCGTACGAATGTTCATAAGCTTCCTGTGACTGCGCAAAGCCGCACTTATATACCCCATTGTTCACTTCATGAAAGATAACATCGTTTAAGGCGTCAATCTCACTCTGTAAAGATTCGGGATATAAATTTGGAGCATTTTCCTTATGAAAGGCTGACCAGACTGTCTCAAAATAGTTTGTTAGTTTGAAATAATCATTGTTCACAACCTTTTGTTCCTTTACATCCACAATCACAGGAACCGTTGGCCTGCCATCGTAATCCGGTACAGTCTTTTTATAAATTTCACTCATATAACGAATGCCTAATACAGGGTCTACCCCGTCCTCATCTAAAGAAAATTCCCAGTCTACATGCGGAAGTTTAGGCCTCATCGGGCTAGCCGTACCTAAACTAATAACCTCTTCTAAACCAAGGATCCTTCTGACAATCACTGAGCGATGTGCCCATGGGCAGACTGCAGACCATAATAGACGATATCGCCCTTCCTCAACAGGAAGCTCGCCTTCACCGAATCCAAACGGTGTATTAAATCTATTTTTCTGCCGTTTAAACGACCCATCCCCGCTTATTTCAGCAGCAAGGCTGCCTTGCTCTTTTTGTACCATTTCATATGCACCTCTTTTTATAGTTTAACTGTGATATAACGGAATGTTGACTTCACTATGTATGAAAAATAAACGGTAAAATTCCGGCTAAATTGAGGAATACCCCTATTTTCTTATAAATAAGGGGAGCTTTTCCGCTTATATGCTCCAAATCCTTCGATTTTGTCTTATTAAGAGACGTTAACCGGAATATCTCCGCTTATTTCTGCTTCTTAAGCCTCCAAATAGACATTAGCCGGAAATTCTCCGCCTATGATTTCTCTTACCTACACGAACCATACGTTCATTATAAATGCAGCACCCGATGTTCATCGTCCAAGTAAACTCCATTTAGTTTCATAGCTTTTTCTTCGTACCCGAATACTTTAAATCCAAGTTTCGTATAAAGCTTCTTCGCAGGTTCATTGCTTGCCATGACTGATAGATTTATTTTTTCAATTGCTTCTATTGATTTTGCTTTATTGATTGCTTCTGTGAGCAATGCTTCTCCCACACCAGCTCCCTGTTTCTTTGGAGTCACGTACATCGCAAAGATGTTTGCCCTGTGCTGTATTTTCTCGGCTTTTTCTTGGAGAAGCGTTACAACACCGATTAGCTCATCCCCGTCAAACGCTCCAAAAGTATAATTCCCTTCTGTCGATAGGTTACTTTCAACCTGGGCAATCGGATTTTCTCTTTTTATCGCGTCTTCATAACTCGTTAGAAAAGCTTCCGGAGCCTCCTTTAAGGCTTCTAATCTAAGATTCCAGTATTTCTCTGCGTCTGTTGAGGTTAGTTGTCTAATTTCCATGGGTTGCACCCTCCTCTTAAAATCTTATACCTACTATATTACTAAAATTCAAAAAAGATAGATAATAAAAAATATTGGTCTCTAACTGAGGGCGATTTATTGAGGAGTCGTTCATGGTGACCATTTTTCAAGTTTTATACGATTTTCGGGCTTCATGGGACCTTCATGGTGACCACTTTTCACTTTTTCAATGAGTTTTGGGCTTCATGGGACCTTCATGATGACCACTTTTCAAGTTTTCGATGATTTTCGGGCTTCATGGGACCTTCATGATGACCACTTTTCACTTTTTGGATGATTTTCGGTCATCATGAAACCCTCATGATGACCACTTTTCACTTTTTCGATGATTTTCGGTCATCACGAAACCCTCATGATGACCACTTTTCACTTTTTAGATGATTTTCGGTCATCACGAAACCCTCATGATGACCACTTTTCACTTTTTCGATGATTTTCGGTCATGAAACCCTCATGATGACCACTTTTCACTTTTTAGATGATTTTCTGGCTTCATGGGACCTTCATGATGACCACTTTTCAAGTTTTAGATGATTTTCTGGCTTCATGAAACCCTCATGATGACCACTTTTTACTTTTTCGATGATTTGGAGCTTCATGAAACCTTCATGGTGACCACTTTTCACTTTTTAAATGATTTTTGGTCATTATGAAACCCTCATGATAACCACTTTTCACTTTTTCGATGATTTTCGGGCTTCATGAAACCTTCATGATGACCACTTTTCAGATGACTTTCGGTCACCACGGAACCATTAAACAGTTTGTTTATTTAACCTCTCTAGCTCTACTTCAATTCTGCTAGGATCTATACGTTCAAATAACGGTTCAACGTCGGATAGAACGATTGGTTTAACCAAAAAAGGTTTCCAGTTTGTCTCTGAAAGATGGAGCATATTCTTAACCTTTTCGCTCGAAAACGGAAGAAACGGTGTTAAGATATGAGCAATGTTAGCAATTAAGTAAACGCAATCGGCCAGTATTTGCTTACAAGACTCTTCGTTTTCGTGAATTTGCTTCCATGGCTGTTGTTCATCAAAGTATTTATTTGAAAACCGTACCAGCTCAAATACTTTCTCCAACCCTTGTTTGAAAGAAGTCTCTTCAATTAGCTGCCCAGTTACCTCATACAGAGCATTCACTTTATCCTGTACGACAGAGGATATCGTATTTTCTGGTAAAACTCCACCAAACGATTTTGCAATAAACTTTAACGTTCGATTTACAAAGTTTCCATACGCCCCTAATAATTCACTGTTATGACTATAAATAAATTCCTTCCAGGAAAAATCAGCGTCCCGGCTCTCGGGAGCGTTAATCGTTAGAAAATATCGGATAGAATCAGGATCATACCTATCTAAAATATCAGGAACCCATACCGCCCAATTTCTGCTGGTGGATAATTTCTTTTTCTCCAAGGTCAAATACTCATTAGAGACGATATGTGTAGGTAATGGTTCCTTTCCAAGTCCAGCCAGGATTCCCGGCCAAATAAGGGAGTGGAATGGAATATTATCCTTTCCGTGAACGTAATAGGATCTAGCAGAAGCCTCCCAAAACAAAGAATCATCTTTGCCAGATTCCCTTGCCCAAAGCTTGCTGGCGGTATAGTATCCGGATACAGCCTCAATCCAAACATAGATTTTCTTTTCTTCGTATCCAGCAACAGGCACGCTCACTCCAATAGGCAAATCCCGCGAAACGGCTCGATCCTGCAAACCTTCCTTTAAATATCTCTTCGTAAGTGAAACAGCATTCTCCCGCCAAAGCTTGTTAGTCTCCGCAGTTTGTACATAATTCTCCAACTTACCTTGGAATGAGCTTAAGGCAAAATAGAAATGCTCTGTGAAGCGTGTAGTAGGCGGATGTCCACATAGTTTGCACCTGCTATTCAACAACTCAAAAGGTTCTAAAATAGTCGAACAATGATCGCATTGGTCCCCTCGAGATGGCTCTTTGCATACAGGGCAGGTTCCTTCTACATACCGTTCCGGCAAGAATTGAGCGCATTCCTCGCAATAAGTCTGCTCAATTTCTTTTTTATAGACATGCCCTTTATCAAGCAGCTCTAAAAAAATCTCCTGAACCAATTTGTGGTGATGTTCGGTATCGGTACGTGTATAGCAATCATATGAAAACCCTAATTTTGAAAAACAATCTTGGAATTCCTGGTGATATCGGTCTGTAATAACTTGCGGCTGTACTCCCTCCTGTCTTGCGCGAATCGTAATAGGCGTTCCATTACAATCGCTGCCTGAAACATAAAGTACCTGTTCTCCCTTTAAACGATAATATCTTGCCAAAATATCCCCTGGCAGTAAACTCGAAATATGCCCTAAATGCAAGGAACCATTCGCATAGGCCCATGCCCCACCAATAAAAATACTCATTCAATAAAACCTCCTATTTTCTTTAAAAAAACAAAAAAACCCCGACCTTAAACTTTAAAAGTTAAGGACGAGGTTTGATAATCCACGTGATACCACCTTATTTCGCAAATAGCTCACACCATTTGCCTTAGCAAGTACGGAGTACCCAAAATCTACTCTTATACTGTGACATGGATAACGAGTGCCAAAACTCGTCGCAGCCTACTAATACCTTTCAGTATGTTCAGTACGAAGCTCAGAGACCATTGTTCAAATGAGTGTTTTTGCTTCTTTTCAGCTGCCGAAGCTCTCTGTGAAAAAACCATGTCATTTTACTTTTTCTCTTCTTTGCCTTTATTTGTTAAATTAACCATATAGTATTCGAATAATTTCTAAAAGTCAATTAAATTATTCTTCCGTACTACCCTGATCATTATTATGATAAATGGAACCACGCGCGTTACCTTCTGTAATCACACGGTCAATATCCAGATAAGGTTTCCCGCGTAATGCATCATTTGAAACAATGGTTGTATTCTCTTCATTATTATTCATTAAAACTACCTCCTAATTGAAATGAAATATTAATTTCTCTCTAGGAGTAGTTTGTGTTATTTCCTATAATTTACTACCTATCCTTTATAGTGAAAAATAATAAAAATAATTAGATTCCTTTTTAAACCCGATTTTTTCATACAGGCTCTGTGCCGTTACATTATCATGACCTGTCTCTAACGCCACACCTTTTGCCCCGGTTTCCTCTGCAAATTCAATCGCCTTTTTTATTAACTTCTCCCCAAATCCCTTCTTGCGGGCAGACGCATTGACATATAAATCATTTAGTACCCATGAACGTTTCATACTAACCGAGGAAAAGGTCGGATATAGCTGAACAAAACCAACCGGATTGCTGTCTTCATAAGTAAGAAAAATGACTGATTCCTCGTTTGCTAATCTTTCTTTTAAAAAAGACACTGCACCTTCAAGGTTTGATTCTTGTTTATAAAAGATTCGGTATGAATCAAACAGCTCCGCCAAAGAATGTAACTCATTTATTGTTGCTCTTTCTATCATCGTAGTTCCCCCTTTATTTTTCTATGAATAGTAACGAATTAAATCTGTTAAAAGACTATCTAACGATGTAAAACGAAAGCCCATTGATTCTGCAAGACTCGTATTGATTGACCACGATCCAGGCAAATTATAGGGAGATGGATTACCCTCTGCACTTACTATTGCTTTCTTGCCAAGTAGATTCTCAATAAGTTTGATTAATTCACTCAAACTGATATCTTCCTCAGAACCTTGATTAATTGGACCTTGGTAGTCGGACTTCGCCATACTTAATAAAAAGGCTGCTGCTTCGCCTGAATCAATAAAACTATATCGAAAGTCTGGATGTTCAATAAACATCGTTCTTCCTTCTTTTACATGCTCCACATGGAAGTGCAAACGATTCGTATAATCGTCTTTTCCAATTATAATCGGAAAGCGTACAGCAACAACAGGGAACTCAGCATTCTGAAATAGGATAGCTTCTGCAGCCCGTTTTGCTTCTTGATAACCAACATACCCTATGTACTCTCTCCTAGTTTTTAAAAACGGGGTAAATTCTAAAGGGTTAAATCCCCCTTCTTTATGATTCGTTCCAAAATCATAAACTGCCTGACTGGATGTAAAGATATACTTTTTAACTTTTCCCTTTAGTGCTTTCAGTGTATCAAGAGCTTCTTGTGAGGAATAGCAGGTTTGATCAAATACAACATCCCATTTTTTATCCCTAAAAGCCTTTTCTAGTGACCCTGCATTTTCGCGGTCTATCCTCAATCGAGTAACTTGATTACCAAAGGTATCAGCTGTCAAACCTCTTGTTGCAATCGTAACCTCTACCCCATCATCGATTAATAATTGGACCAGCCTCTTTCCAACAAATTGCGTTCCCCCAAGTATTAACGCCGATTTCATCCTAATCTCCCCTTTTTGTCTTTCTATCTTTAAGTTTAACTTAATTTACCAATTAAGTGATACTAAAAAAACAGCAATAGGGCTTTACTTACAAAGAAAAGTAAGTAAAGCCCTATATGTAAGACATGTTTAATTAAAATGCACCAACCATGATTAACAATTGGCGAAGACCCTCTAAAGCAAATCTCCCGATAAAGCTATATGCAAAAATAGCAACGATTGGTGAAAAATCAATCATACCTAGCGGCGGGATAAACTTCCTAAAGATAGATAAGTAAGGATTAACCAGTCTCCCAACCAGTGTCCCTATTTTGGATGTTTGGAATTGCGGGAACCAGGAGCCAAAAATATTAATCAAAATTAACCAATAATAAATATCATAGATATAATTTGCTATTACTAAAATATTTGTGCCCAAATTTATTCTTCCTATCTATAAATTTTTTTCGATACCGCTACTTTACTTATACGTATTATACTCAATAAGGTTTCAAATATATCTATATTTTTAACTAAATCGTTATTATTTCTCATGAGTGTGTTTTTAGTAAACTATCAGAAACATTTACATTCATATTGGGAACACTATTTGTTACAAGGATGCTAAAAACGCGTCCTTTTTAATTTGGTGTTTTTTGAATGGAAAAGAATGTTTTTGAATTTTTTTGATTGATTTTAATCGTTTTTAATTGTACAATGAAAATAGAAAAAGCCATGAAAGCGTTTTAGGAGGCAGGTATGATGTTAGAGCCAGAACGCCATCAAATTATATTAGAAGCATTGAAAGTAAAAAATTCTGTTAAACTTCAAGAACTTGTTGAATTAACGAATTCATCTGAGTCAACGATTCGAAGAGACCTTATACAGTTAGAACAAGGTAAATTTCTCAAACGAGTTCACGGGGGTGCTGCTAGGCTCCAAGGGAAACTCCAGGAACCAAGTATGACAGAGAAATCTTCCAAAAACCTTCAAGCAAAACGCCAAATCGCTCAATATGCTGGAGGGTTAGTGAACGAAGGTGACTGTATTTATTTGGATGCAGGTTCAACTATATATGAAATGATTCCTTTTCTTCCAGATAATATTGTCGTTGTCACAAACGGTCTATCACATGCAAGTGAACTTCTAGAGAAAAATATAAAGACTTTTTTAATAGGCGGTTTTGCCAAACCAACCACGAAAGCCATGATTGGGCGTGGAGCATTAGATAGTCTTGAACACTATCGATTCGATAAATGCTTTATGGGAGTGAACGGGATTCATTCACAATTCGGTTATACAACTCCCGACCCTGAAGAAGCAATGGTGAAACAACTAGCAATTTCCTTATCGAGTGAAGCCTATGTAGTAGCAGATGAATCCAAGTTCTCGGAAGTTGCCTTTGCAAAAATTACCGACCTTCATCTAGCAACAATTATTACAAATGAATTAGACCCAGATACAAAGGACCAATACCATAGTAAGACTAAAATTAAGGTGGTTACATCATGATTTATACGGTTACGTTAAACCCATCACTTGATTACATCGTAGAAGTAGATCAGGTAACACTTGGTGAATTAAACCGAACAAAAAATGAAACCAAATTTCCAGGCGGCAAAGGAATCAATGTTTCTCAAGTGTTAAAAAGATTAGATGTTGATAGTCATGCTCTAGGATTTATTGGCGGTTTTACCGGCAGTTATATTGAAGGTTTCTTAAAATCACAAGGAATTCACACCGACTTCGTATTAGTTGATGAAGATACAAGAATAAATGTAAAACTCAAGTCTGATACAGAAACAGAAATTAATGCAAAAGGACCCAACATTACAATAGAAAACTTAGAAGCCTTAAAGGCAAAAATTCGCCAACTGACAAGCGAGGATACTCTTGTACTTGCTGGCAGCATTCCATCCACTATGCCAAAGAGTACGTATGAAGAGCTTGTTAAACTATGTAATGAAAATCGTACAAAGTTCGTTGTTGACGCGGAAGGTGAATTACTTAAGAAGGTGCTTCCACTAAACCCCTTCTTAATCAAACCAAATCACCATGAACTAGGTGAGCTATTTAATACCGTTATCAACTCTTGTGAAGAGGTCATTCCGTATGCGAAGGAACTTGTAAAACAAGGAGCTCAAAACGTGATTGTATCCCTAGCTGATAAAGGAGCTGTTCTCATCAATAAGGACATTGCCTTAATTGCCACTAGTCCAAAAGGCGATGTAAAGAGCTCAGTGGGTGCAGGAGATTCCATGGTAGCTGGTTTTATTGCAACCTATGAAAAAACAAAATCGATAGAAGAAGCTTTCCGTTTTAGTATCGCTGCCGGCAGTGCGACGGCATTTTCAATCGGATTATGCACACGTGAAAAAATGGAAGGCTTGCTCCCTCAAGTTAAAATAGAAAAGTCAAACCTAAGAGGAGAATGACGATGAGAATTACAGAGTTATTAACCAAAGAAACCATCAACCTTTCAATAACTAGTACAACAAAGACCGATGCCATTGAAGAATTGGTAAGTGTTTTAGACAATGCAGGTAAGTTAAACGATCGCTCTGAGTATAAAACAGCTATTATTAAAAGAGAAGAACAAAGCACAACAGGGATTGGCGAAGGTATTGCCATCCCCCATGCAAAGACAAACGCTGTTAAACATGCAGCGATTGCGTTCGGTAGATCAACTGCTGGTGTAAACTATGAATCTCTTGACGGTCAGCCTTCTCACCTCTTCTTTATGATTGCAGCTACTGAAGGAGCAAATAATACTCATTTAGAAGCACTTTCTCGTCTTTCAACGATTCTTTTAAAAGATGAGGTACGTAAACAGCTTTTAGAAGCTACTAGTGCGGATGAAGTTTTAACCATCATTAATTCACATGACCAAGAAGAAAAAGAAGAAGAACAATCCATGGCTGGCAAGAAACAATTTATTGTTGCTGTAACAGCATGTCCTACTGGTATTGCCCATACTTATATGTCTGCTGATTCACTAAAAGCAAAAGCAGCAGAAATGGGTGTTGATATTAAGGTTGAAACGAACGGTTCTGGCGGTGCAAAAAATGTTCTTACAGCAGAAGAAATCGAAAATGCTGTTGCTGTTATTGTTGCTGCGGACACAAAAGTGGAGATGAATCGTTTCAATGGCAAGCATGTATTAGAAACACCCGTTGCTGATGGGATACGTAAACCAAAGGAATTAATTGAAAGAGCATTAAAGCAGGACGCTCCTATCTATAGTGGCAGCGGAAAATCCAATCAGGAAAGCGAACAAACTGGAAGAGGCATCGGTTCTACTATTTATAAACACTTAATGAACGGTGTTTCCAACATGCTTCCGTTTGTTGTTGGCGGCGGTATCTTAATCGCTATCAGCTTTATGTTCGGTATTAATGCAGCAAATCCAGATGATCCAACCTATCATCCAATCGCTGAAGCACTAATGACCATTGGCGGCGGAAATGCATTTGCCTTAATGGTTCCAATTCTAGCTGGATTTATTGCCATGAGTATTGCAGACCGTCCTGGTTTTGCAGCAGGTATGGTTGGAGGAATGATGGCTACAAGCGGCGGCGCAGGCTTCTTAGGCGGACTTGTTGCAGGTTTCCTAGCTGGATATTTAGTGGTTGGCTTGAAAAAGGTATTGTCTGGTATGCCTGCATCCTTAGAAGGAATTAAAACCATTCTTTTATATCCGTTACTAGGTATCGCTTTAACCGGATTTATCATGTTGTTTGTTGTCAATAAACCTGTAGGTGCATTAAATACAGCCATTTCTGAGTGGTTATCAGGTTTAGGTACAGGGAATGCTGTCTTACTTGGTATTATATTAGGATTAATGATGTCATTTGATATGGGTGGTCCAGTTAACAAAGCTGCCTATGTGTTTGGTACAGGATTGTTAGCAAATGGAGTTTATGCGCCAATGGCTGCCATCATGGCTGCTGGTATGGTTCCTCCATTAGCTATTGCAATTGCAACTACATTGTTTAAAAATAAATTTAACAAACAAGACAGGGAAGCAGGAAAAGTAAACTATATTATGGGCTTATCCTTTATTACAGAAGGTGCGATTCCATTTGCGGCAGCTGATCCACTTCGCGTAATTCCTTCCGTCATGGCAGGTTCTGCCATTGCTGGGGGTCTATCGATGATGTTTCATATTGGTCTTCGTGCCCCACACGGCGGAGTATTTGTAATGCCTCTAGTAGACGGCAACTGGTTAATGTATTTATTAGCAGTTGTGATTGGTGCTATTGTGTCTGCATTATTAATGGGCTTCTTGAAAAAGCCAGTAACAAAATAGAACGAAAAAAGCCTAATTTCCCTACTCTATGGGAAATTAGGCCTTTTCTTACTTTACTAGTATTTCGGTATGGAGATTAAGCAAATGACGAACAGCATGGGCAAAGCCGTCTTCATCGTTTGATTTTGTAACGATGTCGGCTTTTTGCTGTACATGAAGCGGAGCATTTGCCATGGCAACAGAAGTACTTGCTACCTCGAACATAGCAAGATCATTACCACCGTCTCCAAAAGCGATAATTTCATCAAACTCGAGATTCATCATTTTCTGATAGCGCAATAATGCTTTGCCTTTATGTGCTTCGTTTGAAGTAATTTCAACATTATTAGGAAATGAAGAAGCCATTGAAATATCGAACTTATTTCCGAGGGCCAGCTTAACTACTTCCACTTTTTCTAGTTCATCAACGTGTGTCAGAGCAATTAATTTATAAATTTTCAACTGATCTTTTTCAAGAATTTCATCGTAATTGAATTCTTCAAATAGAGTATTGAGTTCTTCTTTACTTTTTTTATGCAGCGGGGGTAAAGTAGATGGAAATCCTCCATAATTGGTATAGACTAATATGCCAACACCTAATCCCTTTAATATTGAGAAAATTTCTTTATATGTTTCTAGCGGTATCGTCGCCTCATATAATAATTCTCTTGTTGGCGAGAATAATACAGATCCATTAACACAAAAGATAGGAATCTGTAAATTTTCTAACGCTTTTATTTTAAAAACATCAGCAAAAGCACGACCTGTGTTTAATATTACCTCATGACCTTCTTCAAGTAATTCATTCATGGTTTGCAGGTTAGCTTCAGATATATTATGTTCAGAATTTAACAAAGTACCGTCTAAATCAATTGAGTAACATTTCATCGTGTACTCTTCCTCTCCCCTATCTTTCTTAAAGACTACTATATCAGATATTCAATAAATAAAAAAAGTTTAATTCTGGAAGCAAGAGCTCAAGGACTTTAAGCATTAGAATGTCCCTAAGCTTTTGCATTTTCTCTTTCCTTTAAAATATCTTGAATGATTTCCATATGAAAAGCAGCCCATGCTTTTTCGCGAAAATGGATAATCACACTGGCAGCAAGGGCAATAATATAAACGAGACTAAACCCTGCCCACAGCCATTTTCCCTCATGAAATAAGTAGGTAGATAATTGCTTTGAAAACAGGAGCAACAACCACGGAGCTGAAGAAACCAAAATTGGTATTATTCCCGACCCGTTATATTCTTTGATCATTCGGTAATGAATCAATTGCAAGGTATGGCTATCAAGCGACTTGTAAAGAGTTTGGATTTCTTCAATTTCTTGATATTCCTTCATATGGTTAATGGCATTGCCATTTTGTAACGTTCTTTTCAAGCGTAGATAAACCTTGTGAGCATCCCCTTTTGTAGAAAACAACACAGCGCATCCCCTCCACTGTATAGATTTCCATGAGGACTATGTTTTTATTAAATATTTTAATCAAGCGCTTGATTCGTTTTTAAAAAGAAATAGTTTTTTTCCGACTACTTATTTTATTCTTTGGATTGGAAACAGGCATTAAAAAGTTCGTGTTTGTGTACGTACAGTAGTGGTTGAACAGATTACATATAATGCATTTTAGTGGATAGTATAGGGATGATGTAAGCAGTGAAAATAAAAGTTCAAAATTTACTTAATATTTCTATGGTCTTACTATCATGGTTAACCCTGCCCCTATTAGGGACACGTAACATAAAAAGATTTCTACCTGCCTCACTCCTCATCTTCCTGGTAGAAATGCTTAATGCAAGATATGGGAAAAAACATAGATGGTGGGTGTTCTATAACAAAACCAAATTACCTTTTTTTGGGGAATTACCTTTTGAAATTGGTCCGTTTTTAGCAGTCTCTTTGTGGTTTTTGAAGTGGACATACGGAAACTTTATGCAATTTATTTTACTAAATGGAATTTCAACCGCTATCTTTACATTTCTAGTCACCTATTTTTCAAAGAAATTCAGGTATTATAGATTGGTTCAAATTAACAACTTCCAATTTTTCCTTTACTTCTTTTCAAAGGCATTTTTACTGTATTGGTTTCAGTACCTTATTGAATTAAGGCGTGAAAAAAATCTTTTCAATGATGAAGAAGGTACGAATAGGAACGGGAGCAATCGTAGAAAAAGCGAATAGAAATCATAAAAAAATAGCTCAGTATTGAACTAAGCCATTTATTTTTATTGCAAAAATATTCGGTAAAAAACTCGTAAGTTAATTATGTGTCTTTTTGGTAAAAGAGATATTACTCTCCTTCGTTAACAACAATTTTATATCCTTCCTGCTTAGGACCATCTTCGTAAACTTCTCGTGATACGATGTAAAAGGTTTCCTCTTTATCGTCAGTGATTACCATCTCACTTGGACTTTTATCAACCGCTGCCGCGTCAAGGCTAAAATAACCCATACCTAACATTGAAACATCAAATGCCACTTTCATCCCTCTTTTCTAGTTTTATTGCATTTTACCTTTTTTCATGAGAGGGTACAAGCTAAAATATTTGATTATTATGAAACATTTCGGCTTCCCTTTCCGTAAATATATGGAAGTGTTCATGACAGGGGGGATTGTAATGAGCGAAAAAGGTTGTATAAAATGTGGTTCTAGAGATACGGGCCAAAAAGAAGTTGCCATGACTGGGACAGGTTTATCAAAAATATTTGATGTTCAACACAACACATTTATCGTTATCTTCTGTAAAAAGTGCGGGTACTCCGAATTCTATAATAAGAAATCATCCACTTCTTCCAATATTCTAGATTTATTTTTCGGGGGATGATAGAAATTTATTAGGGGGAAGTTTAGATGAGCGAAGTGTTATTAATCATTGTGGGCGGATACATTCTATTATCTTTGATTTTAATCCCTTTTCAATACCGTTATGTAGAGCAAATGGAAAAAATGCGGAAAGCGAACGAGAAGAAGGGTATTAGCCAAGGTGAAATGATGGAAAATATGAAATTTGAAGAACAAGTATTACATGCTAATGTACAGGGAAGTATGATTTTCTTCCTTGCGAATATTTTAGCCACGATTGTCTATAAAATGAAACATCGTCAAAAAATAGATCGATAAATTTCTTCTCAAACAAAAGCGGCACCAAGAAAAGTTGCCGCTTTTGTTATATGTATTTTCTTGTGACTAAAAACCAACATAAAAAGGATGCATATTTTCATCTAAACAATATTCAATTCGTTGCCTAAAGTTATTCCAGGTGACCATTTCTAATGCTTCTTCTAGTTTGTAAAAACCTACTTCTAGACTCTCTGGACTGGTTGTTAATTCCCCGCCAACAGGCTTCCCCAAAAACAATGTGTTACAAATCGACCCATCTATATTTTGAAAGATTCCGCAAAACTTAAGCACCTCAATGTCGATCCCTGATTCTTCTTTTGTTTCCCTGACGACGGCGTCCATTAAGGATTCCCCTTCTTCCACCTGACCCCCAGGCATTTCCCAGCCTCTCCGTGGTCCTTTGATTAATAAAATTTCATTCTTCTCATTTACTACAATTGCAGCCGCTGAAACAATATGTTTTGGTACTGCCATCTTTTCTCACCCTCTCTGGCTCTATAAATACAATCTAATCAATAACGTTGAATTTGTCATTTACTTTTCAACCATACTATTACATGGAGGTGTAAATAATGCCAAAAAACAATCCAATTGAATTTACAGGAAAGGTTCTAAATCAAAGGAATCAACTAACGGGTCCCGATGCTGCGGGTAAGGCGGGTTATCCAGAACGCCCGAAGAATGTTACGATTCAGGATCCCACAAGTAAAAAGGACCAATAATTTTTCAGATGGGCTGCCAATAAGGCAGCTTTTTTTATAACAGAAATCTCCAAGCAAAAACAAGTAACTCTGTTACTGCTTATTTTAATTACAAAACAATTTAAAAAGTATTATAAACTATTTTAGTTGTTCACAAAATTGTAATATATTGATAATTCAATAAAATGATATCGTTTTCAAAAACTATGAATAGGAGGCATGTAGATGAAAATTAATTTTAAGAGTCTCACCACACAGGTAATTCTGGGAATTCTTCTTGGTATATCAGTCGGGTTTGTTTTTCCTGAGATTGGCTCACAACTAAAGGTGATTGCAGATATTTTTATTAAACTAGTAAAAATGGTGATTGCTCCAATTATTTTCCTTACCATTGTTATTGGAATTGCAGGTATGGGAGATTTAAAGAAAGTTGGAAAAATCGGTGGGAAGGCGTTGCTCTATTTTGAAATTGTATCTACCATCGCTTTAGCCATCGGAATTATTGTCGCCAATATTATCAAGGCCGGAAAAGGGATTGACGCAGAGGCAGGCAAAGGCGATATCTCCCAATACACAGAAAAGGCAGCCGAAACAAGTCACGGGTTTATGGATTTTGTCGTATCCATCATTCCTGACAGCTTTATCGGTGCTTTTGCAAATGGGGAATTATTACCGGTACTTCTATTAGCGATCTTGTTCGGGGCTTCTTTAGCACACTTAGGCAAAAATGGAAAACCTGTTTTAGAGTTTTTTGAAAAAACAGCTGAGGTATTCTTTGGAATTGTTAATATCATTATGAAAGTTTCTCCATTTGCCGCATTTGGTGCTATGGCTTACACGATTGGAGAATTTGGAGTTGAATCACTATTCTACCTTGGCAAATTAATGGGCTCCGTTTATATAACAATGGCCTTATTTATTGTTTTTGTTCTTGGAGGTATTGCTAAATTATTTGGTTTCAGTATCTTCAAATTCATTGCCTTTATTAAAGAAGAAATCCTTTTGGTTGTCGGAACTTCTTCCTCAGAAGCCGCTCTGCCAAAAATGATGGAAAAGCTTGAAAAATACGGCTGTTCAAAGCCCGTTGTCGGGTTAGTACTCCCAACAGGATATTCCTTCAACCTTGATGGAACTTCCATTTATCTCTCGATGGCTGCATTATTTATCGCTCAGGCCTACGGAGTCGACCTTAGTATTTGGCAGCAAATCACACTCCTTACCATCCTAATGTTGACATCAAAAGGAGCGGCAGGTGTCACAGGTTCTGGTTTCGTAACACTTGCAGCCACTCTAGCTGTTTTCCCTTCTATACCTGTAGAAGGAATGGCACTTATCCTTGGAGTTGACCGTTTCATGTCCGAAGCACGCGCCATCACAAACCTAATCGGAAACGGAGTAGCAACCGTCGTCATCTCCAAAACAGAAGGCGAATTCAAACCACTCCAAGAGATCTCCAACAAAAAACAAATCACAGCCTAAACCTAAAAAATGTGAGCCGCCCGGCTCACATTTTCTTATTCCCCTCACTGTCCGCCTGAGGTGGACAGTGTCCACGAGTGGTGCCTGTCACCATATTAACCAAATTACTATCACCAAATTACATTTGTTGCCATTTACCCATCTTCTTTCTTTTGGTACCTTTATATATGGTGCAATATACATAGAAAGCACGCTTTTTTTAGTTTTTGTGGAGAGAAGGATTTTTATGACTGTTGAATGGAAGTTGGTAGTTCAGATTTTTTGGACGTTTTTTAAGATTAGCCCTGTTACGTTTGGCGGGGGATTTGCGATGATTCCCTTAATCATAAAAGAGATTGTAGAAAAGAGAAAATGGTTAACAACAGAAGAGATTACGGATGTCATTGCCTTATCTCAAACAGTTCCAGGTGCGGTGGCCGTGAATTCAGCAACCTTTATCGGGCATAAAATTGGCGGGATTAGAGGAGCTTTTGCCGCTATGATTGGCGTTTCGCTTCCAACCTTTTTAATTGTACTCTCTTTAGGCATCTCCTATTTTTACATCGATGATAACCCAAAGCTAGAAGCAGCCTTTGTATCCATCCGCGTTACGATTGTAGCGATCATTGTGTATGCCGCTATTAAAATAGCAAAAACAGCTATATTTGATAAGACCACATTCTTTATAATGGCCGCTGGTGTACCAGCATTGTTTTTTATCCATCCCATTGTTGCCATCCTTCTTGGAGCTATTACGGGATACATCATTGTTTCCATTAAGACGAAATTAGGCTATATGATTGAAATGAAGAATAGTAAAGAAGAAGACCCAGCTAATGACCCTGAATATTACATGGGTGCGGGTATTTAGAATAAGGTGGTGAACGGAATGGTGTTGCTGCAGCTTTTTCAAACCTTTTTTATAATGGGATTTGTCTCATTTGGCGGTGGTTATGCGATGATTCCTATTATTGAATCAGCGATAACAAAATATGGATGGATGTCTTCTGAACAGTTGACGAATATTATTGCAATTGCCGGAATGTCTCCAGGACCTATTGCTGCCAATAGTGCCATTCTTATTGGATATACAGCAGCAGGCATAAGGGGTGCGTTTGTATCTACTTTCGCTATTTTACTTCCTTCGTTAATCTTGGTAATTTGTGTTGCCGGTTTTTTTGTAAGGCTGCACCATAACCCAGTGGTTGAGAAAATGTTTTATGGCTTAAAACCTTTAGTAACGAGTTTAATTATCTTTGCTGGGATTAAATTTGCATTAGCCAATAACCTAGTTTCCATCAATCTATCCTTCCGTTCGATTAGCTTAGTCATCATCTTTGGACTATCCCTATTTGCTTTATTAAAACTCCGTTGGAATCCAGTGTATGTTTTACTACTTTCAGGTTTGGTTGGTGTAACCCTCTATTCCTAATAAAAAAAGTGGCGATTGCCACTTTTTTTATAGATACATAGATACTTGATTTAATTTGTCCTTTTTCAATGTGTAAAAATAAACCGGTCTGCCAATTCCGTAGGTTAACGACTCTTCAAGAATTCCTATCTGGGTTAGATATTTCAAATATTTTCGTACAGATACTCTGGAAATATATGTACTTTCTGCAATATCGTCCGTTGAAAAAAGGGTTCCGTCCTTTGATTTAATCACATTAATAATATTCTGCAGCGTACTAGGAGTTAATCCTTTAGGCAAAGTCTGTGTTAATTCCCCAGACGGCCTCTTTTCACCATGAAGAATTCTTTCATCTAAATCTTCCTGCTTAAGTACTTGTTTTTCTTCAAATATGGCAGATTTATTTTTATATTTCTCCATTGCCTGACTAAACCGCTCAAACTCAAATGGTTTGATTAAATAATCTGCCACTCCAAGCCTTAAGGCTTTTTGAACTTTTTCTGTATCTGCTGCCGCTGTGATGAGAATGACATCGACCGCTATCTTACTCTCCCTGATAGATTGAAGCAGTTCGAGCCCATTCATACCGGGCATATAGACATCAAGTAAAAGGAGGTCAACCTGTTCTTTTTCTAGAAACTCTTGGGCGTCCTTCACGTTATGAACAATGCCAGCTAAACTAAATCCACTTATCTCTTTAAGATAGCGTTTGTTAAATTCGGCTACCATTGGATCATCTTCGACTATCAGAACCTTAATCATGATTTTCCCCCTTAACCTCATATGGAATGGTTATATGAATCTCTGTTCCAAGCAGCGATTTAGAATCAATGGTCATTTCTCCGCCTAAGTTTTCAATGCTTTTTGTCACGAGATAAAGGCCATAACCACGATTTTCCCCTTTTGTGGAATACCCTTTTTCAAGTACGTTCCTTTGAATCTCATTAGGAATTCCGGGTCCTGAATCCATTACCTCCATTGTTAAAAACTTTCCCGAATACTGTAGGGTAACATCTAGTGTTTTATCGATAGAATCTGCCATAGCCTCTATCGCATTATCTATTAAATTACCAAGAATGGTGATTAGCTCATGGGTCATTTTAGGGATCGCCGGCTCTGGGATGACCGAAAGAACTTCAATGTTAAACTCCACACGTTCTTCCCTCGCATAACTTAATTTCCCCATAAGAAAACCAGCTAATGCAGGGTCTTTAATAGTTTGTGCCATGTTTCCAAGCTCTTGGTTGTGGTGGCCGACTATCGCTCGAATATAATCAGATAATTCATCGTAACATTTCATTTGCACCATCCCTAGAATTACATGCAGACGATTCATAAATTCATGGGACTGGGCACGGAGTGCTTCCGCATAGGTTTTTACACCCGTTAATTGCTCGGCCAATTGATTAACATCGGTCTTATCCCTGAAGGTTGATATGGCCCCAACCACCTCGCCATTTACAATAAGTGGAACTCGATTCACTAGAATGGAAACTCCGTTAATAATTTGTTCCTCATCCAGTTCAGGTTTTCCCTTTTCCAAAACTTGATCTAGTCTGGTTGACTGCAGAAACTCATGGACCTTCATTCCAACTGGGTCCTTCGAAAGCCCCGCCTTTTTAAAAATTTGTCTTGCTGATCGATTAACTAGTGTAATGGTTTGTTCATTATCAACCGCAATGATCCCCTCATGTACAGATTGAAGCATGGTACTCCGTTCCACAAAAATTTGGGCGATCGCAAAAGGCTCAAGACCAAATAGGATTCTTTTAATATACCTCGCTAGTAAAACAGCACCAATGATACCTACAAGTAAACCTAATATGGTAACCGTAAGAATACTCCGATGGCTTTTCCCTAGAGCGGCTTCTACACTTTCCAATGCAATCCCGACTGCAGCCACACCAATCTGCTCACCAATCACATTGTAGATGGGTGTAAAGGCTCTTAAGGATTTACCTAAGGTCCCATTGGAGCTTGACACATACTCTCTCCCTTTGAGTGCTTCCTTTTCATCCCCGCCTACAAAATGCTTCCCGATTTGATTTGGATTCGGGTGCGACTTGCGTATCCCATTCATATCCATAACCACTATAAACATCATATCGGTAGCAGCTTGAATGTCTTTCGTATAATCCTGAATCTCATTTGTCTTGCGTCCGTCCTCCAACGCTTCGATAACAATATGCGAGGTTGCAATAGACCTTGAAACCATCCTCGCCTTCTCTTCCTGATGTTTTTGTATATTTTCACTTACCGTATTACTAATCAATAAATCTGTAATCATTAATGATACAAGTACCACTAAACAAACGAAGAAAATGATGACCGTGCTTAATTTAAACCTGAAACGCTGAGTATGCACATCATAACCCCCACTTTCAACTCTATCTATTATTTTATCAATATTTACATTAGTAGGGAAAAGTTAAATTATTTTGCTAGCAATGACGGTACTGCTTAAGCCTTTTTACTTTAAATAAAAGGCTGTGTTATATAATGCTGTTGATTGGCGCTCCAGAAAAAAGTCTAAGTAAAATAAGCGGAGAATTTCCGGATAAATGCAGAACGGAGCCTTTTTGGGAATGGCTAAGCGGAGGGTTTCCGGTTATGTAAAGCAAAACCTCTCATTTTTTAAATTTTCAAGCCAATAGGCAGAATCTCTCCGTTTATTTGGGCTCTTTTTACTGAAAATTATTAATTTAGCGGAATACCTCCGTCTATTTTTAAATTCTTAAAATTAATAAAATCAACAATAACCATTAACACAGCCAAATATAAAAGCCGCAGATACATTCTGCGACTTAAAAATACGTTAACAATCTATGCTTTGTAATAAGGAGGAATACGAAGCCACTCATGGCGATCTAAATACTGTTTTACAGTTAAACCAGCTGCTGTTTTCCTCAGCATAATTTTTGAAAAAATTAAACCAACATCGGCCCGAATTGATTCAGTAAGCCCTTTTGAAGCATAATTTACCCCCATGGCAAGATTATAGGACATTAAATTAGCTAATTCTTCATCATTTAATCTAGCACCCTCGGGTATAGCCTTAAAATCACCAACCGGTTTTTCAGGTGTCGTTTGAGGAAAGGGGACCCCTTCTTTCATAAGAAACTCTTTAAGCTCATCTCTAATCGGAATATGAACGGTTTCCTTTATATCTTTTAACAGTTGTTTTAATTCCGGATCTTGAGCAGTATTGATGCCGATTTCTTCATTACGCATGGTCGTTTCAGTACCTAATAGAAAAAACCATAGATTTGAAACCTCCATCACATTTAAAGGTCTCTTTTCGCCATCCATAAAGGGTTGAAAAATATCTTGGATTAGTTCAAATACTTTCATAGTAGAAAATCCCACCAAACTGTATTTTTTATGATGGTAGCTTTTCCATTTATTAGTTAAATTATGCTAAGCGAAAAACAGAACACACGGTCAACCCTTACTATTTTTAATATTTCTCTTCATCAGTTGTGCGATATGTATATCATTTTGATCTGTACTTTTTTCTAATTCCTTAATAATTAGTTCTTGCCTTGCTGTTGGATGATTTTGACTTAATTTGGCTTTCCCTTCAATCTTTTTAATATTGATCTTAAAACCGACAATCCCCTTACTCATGCCCATAATAAAATTTTCATCAACATTCTCTAATTGATAGGAACTATCTGGTTTTTCATATTTATCTACCATGTCTACCAATGATTCGAATAATTCCTTCTCATCCTCGACAATCTCCAACTCTCCATAAACGTGAACAGCAACATAATTCCAAGTTGGTACAGCTTGGTTGGTCTCATACCAGGATGGTGAAATATAGCAATGAGGGCCTTGAAAAATAACAAGAACATTCTGACCCACACTATCACTCCACTGCTGGTTCTGCCTGGAAAAATGGCCATATAAAAAACCTTCTTCTTTATTCAAAAGAAGTGGCAGATGAGTGGCGTAAGGTTCACCGTTATGCTGCGAAAACAAAGTTGCAAAGCTATTTTTTTCAATAATGTCATAGATGACTTCAGCATTACTAATAGTAAAGTGTTTTGGTATATACATATCTTTCATCTCCATTTAAAAAGTATTTAAACTATTTCTATTTCGGATAATAAAAACCTTCTTTTGGAGAGTTAACTATTATGGATAGAACTATAAAAGGACTGGGGATGATATCGCCAGTCCTTTTATTGCTTATAAAATCAGCTATCACTATTCATTTCTAATTGGGATTTCAATTCATCCTGTATGCGCCGTTGTTCTGCAATTGTCACAATTCCATAATAGATATTATCAATCAATTTTCCGTCTGATTGAATGGTCAGCTGCTCAATATTTTTTCCAGCACCTTTATAATTCTTTTGAATGTTAACCATTTCCTTAAAGGTTAGATTCGTTTTGACATTACTGCCAATTGCTTGAAAGAGATCTGGTGCTTTGGATAAGCTTGAAATGCTTGCACCCTCTTTGATTACGGCTTGAATCACCTGGCGTTGGCGTTCCTGACGGCCAAAGTCTCCATTCGGATCATCGTATCGCATTCGGATAAAAGCTAGTGCCTCCTCACCATTCAGATGAATCTGACCAACGGGAAATTTAATTTTTTCTACATTAAAAGCAAGATCATTCTCGACATCAATTCCGCCCACGGTATCAACGATATCCTTAAAGCCTTCCATATTAATTTTCACGTAATAATCGATGGGAATATCAAGGAAGTGCTCCACCGTATCTACCGCCATAGGAACACCGCCAAAGGCGTAGGCGTGGTTGATTTTATCTTCTTTCCCCCTACCGACAATCTCTGTCATTGTATCCCTTGGGATACTCAGCATTTTGACAGAATTATTGTTTGGGTTCACTGATAACACAATCATCGTATCAGAACGTCCACTATCCCCTTCACGCTCATCAACACCAAGCATTAAAACAGAAAACGGTTCTTTCTTTTTTAATGCTTCAGGCTGCTTCTCTTTACTTTGTTGGTCTTCGAGCGGTTCATGCATAGTTGCTACTGCTTTATTAAAAGAATTATAGACTGTAAATCCGTAAAGGCCGCCAGCAATCAGCATAATAAATAATAACAAACCTATTATATTTCGCCATTTGAGCCTTCTTCTTTTTTTCCTTCTCATTTCATGGTCTCCTAATCAAAATCAGCATTTTAATGATAGGTTACCAGAGGGTTGTTTCAAAGGAATTACAGGGACATGTCGATTTATTGTTATTTACTTTACGTATTTCGACATTTAATTATGAAAAGAAATTAAATGGATTTATATAATGAGATTTCCCCATAATTATTCAAAGATTTAAGTCGATTATTGGAAAAATAAATTTTAAGGTTTTGTTTGTTTGTAGATAAATAGGAAATAGTAAAGATGCTAATCGACAAAAAATTTTCTAGGAAATAAGTGAAAATACTATGTTAGATAGGCAGAACGATATTTTAATTAAACGATTATTTAAAAATACTTTCGCATATTTTGTCTAATATATTCTCTGAGAAAACAAACCCATCCGTCTATTTTCTACTTTTCGCCTTCATCAACTTTGTAATCATGCGGAGCACAATCCACACAGTAAAATTCACCATTTACCCATTCACCCGAAATATCCTCTGCATACTGCATACATTTCGAGCACAAATAATAGCGCATAATTAAACTCCTATTCTTTAATATTCTGTTTCTTGGATTTAGATCCTCTTCCTATTGCACAAACGGTGTCCCCTTAAGGATAATACTCCGGGGGTATTAATATTATTCGGAAATGGCTTCCCTACTATCATAAGCCTAATTCCTTTCAGCTCATATTGGGATAATATTTAGTGACTTATAGACTGTTACTCTTTTCCACAACTAGATGTAAAGAGGAAACTATGCGATTCGGTTCAGGACTAAAGGATGGAAATTAAATCAAAAGTTGGGATAATTTTTGCAATTGTGGAAATAAACCTCCTGTCTTACAAATAAAGGAAGCCTATTGAGTTCAACTAACACAAAAAAGGCCTGAGGGAAGTTAATCCCCAAGCCATTCAATTATAAACTCTTTTCAGTAAGCGACTTATTTACCAATAAACTCCTGCGTCCAATAATTTCCTTGTGGGACATAACCAACACCAATATAGTTGAAGTTCGGACTAAGGATGTTTTTTCGGTGTCCTTCACTATTCATCCACCCTTTGACCACTTCTTCAGGAGTGCGCTGCCCCATGGCAATATTCTCACCGGCATAACGATACGAAATACCGTACTGTTTCATCATGTCAAATGGAGAACCGTATGTTGGGCTTGTATGGCTAAAGTAGCCATTTGCAGACATATCACGTGACTTTTCATGGGCCATTTTGCTAAGTGTTAAATCAACTTTAAGCGCAGGTAAACCATTTTTGGCACGTTCTTGATTGGTAAGGTCCACCACCTTTTGCTCATAAGCACTTAATGCGCTTGTAGTTTGTGTTGTTGCAGCAGGTTGTGTTTCTGTCACAGGCTGTTGCTGCTCAGGTTGTGGAGCCGTTGTCCGAGAAGGCTGCTTTGTTGGTGCTGGCTGTTGTGGTTGTGCCTGGACTGGCTGCTTTTCAGGCATTGTGAAACCAATACCAGCAAGATATTTTTCTATTATGCTATTAATCTTATTTATATTTTTTCCTTGGTACACATAGACCTTTTCCTGCACTACAGGTGTATTCATAGCAGCTTCTGCTTTATTTAATGTTGGATTGGCCATCACCACTGCAGCTGCAGCCGCCATCGTTAAAAGGACCTTTTTATTCATAGTCAAAAACCCTCCTAGATTCATTTGCCGTTTTTCACACGTTCATCGTATCATACGATTTTTGTAATATTTCAGGAAGGATTTTACAACCGAAAACTCTAATAATATATTATTTATACCCTTTTATACTCTTTATCCTTGTAGTACAAGCTTTTAAAGATACTTATTAACCATCTTGACACTTACATTTTTAGGAAGCACTACCAATAAGTAATACATAAAGGAAGATTGACAATGTTTGAATAGCAAAGAATTTTTAACAAATATTGCAATAACTTATCATTACTAACGAATTTATTAAAAGGTGATTAGACGACATCTGTTAAAATAGAGCAGAAAATGACAGGTTTTTGAATGGAGCAGTTGTTACTATTTACATAATGAGTGAGACATATGGGATGGGTAGAATCATTACAGAACGCAATAGATTATATGGAGAATCATTTACTTGATGATATTACAATCGAAAGGATAGCGAAGCAAGCGAATGTGTCAGAGTTCCACTTTCAGCGTATTTTTTCAGTATTAACAGATATCACAGTCGGTGAATATCTTCGTCGCAGGCGTCTAACACTGGCAGCACAAGAGCTTTCTTCGACTGAAAGCAAAATTATTGATGTCGCCCTAAAATATGGCTACGACACTCCTGAATCTTTTTCAAAAGCTTTCCGCAAGCAGCATGGTATCACACCCAGTCAAGCTCGTAATTTTACAGGAAAGCTGAAATCTTATAACCGCCTGACCATTCAGGTGAATTTGAAAGGAGCAGAACCAATGAATTACAAAATTGTAGAAAAAGAGCGTTTTAAGGTTGTCGGTGTAAAGCGGGAGTTTTCCTGTGAGAATGGAGAGAACTTAGCGGGGATTCCTAAAATGTGGGATGATGTCCATGTTGATGGTACTAACGACTTATTGTTTGATTTGAATAATGGTCAGATTGAAGGTGTCCTTGGGGTATGTGTCGATAAACGAAATTCTGGCTCTCCATTAATGGATTACTGGATTGGCACCGACCATACAGGTGAGACACCAGAGGGTCTTATGGAACTTGAGATACCCGCTTCTAAGTGGGGAGTATTTGAAGTCCACGGCCCTATGCCGGATGCTATGCAAAATACTTGGAAACAAATCATCTCGGAATGGTTTCCATCCAGTCATTATCAGCATGCAGGGACACCAGACCTGGAAGTCTATTCAAATGAAAATCCGTCCAGTCCGGATTATTATTCTGAGATTTGGATTCCTCTTAAATAAACGGCACTTACAAAGTAGAGCCCTGATAACAACTCATTATCAGGGCTCTTCTATTCCTTTTCATCTTTACGCACATCAATTTATCTCACAAAATCTCGTTATGGCTTAAGAAGAACTTTCAATGCCTTGCCTGATTTTATTAAATCAAATCCCTTTTCAAATTCCTCAAGAGGCAATACATCACTGATACATTCCCTAACATCCAGTCCAGCATCCAAAAGTCCCTGCATAATATTCCATGTTCGATAGAGTTCTCTGCCGGAAATACCAAGCATATTTACTCCACTGTAGAATATATCCTCAAAGTTCAGACCAATTGCACCGGAAGGCAGACCGGCAACAACAATAGATCCACCTTTTCTGATGTATTTTGTTTGGTCGATTATTGCATGCTTACTTCCAGAAAACTCAAGGATAACTTCAGGCCCTAAACCATCTGTCGCATTTCTAACATTCGTGATGGTATCCTCTTTAAGGGGATTCACAGCAACACTTGCCCCCATCTTTATAGCGGTATCCAAACGATATTCATTGGTTTCAACAGCGATTATTTTTCCCGCACCCATTTTTCGTGCCACTGCAACAGCCATAAGACCGATTGGACCACACCCAACTACGGCAACTGTTTTTCCGGCAAGTTCACACTTTGATGCGGCATGGACTGCAACACCTAATGGCTCTAGAATTGCATTAACTTCCTCAGGAAGATTCGAATCACAAACAATCGCGTTTTCATCTGGTATCACGACATATTCAGCAAAAGCTCCATCAAAATGCAAACCTATACAAGTGGTGTTAAGACACACATTTGCAAGTCCAGCTTTACACATAGCGCAATGACCACAGATAACATGACTTTCTGCAGATACAAGCTTACCAATTCTCGTAGGATCTACACTATTTCCTACATTAATAATTTCACCACAGAATTCATGACCAATGATTACTGGAGGATTTAACCTTGCTGCAGCAAATGGATCCCAATCTTTAATATGTACATCGGTACCACAAATTGCAGCCAAATGTACCTTGATAAGCACTTCACCAGGACCTGGCTGAGGTATAGGCCTTTCACATAATTCAAGATTGTTCGGACCCGGCTTCGTTTTTACAACGCATTTCATTGTACCGCTCACAAACTCCCTCTTTTCCAATTTTATTGACTAAAATCTAGATTCTCATAGAGTTAAAATATCCTTTATTTATTGGATGTCACCTTTGTTATGGAAATTGAACAACCTAAATCCGGTTGATTCATCAAATTCTCTAATAGGTTGAGCCTCATCTACTACATAGATGGTATATTCAATTGTGATGGCAACAGTATTGGTGCCTTCTAAAAAATGTCCGCCATTTATCGTTTTACGGTGGTCTATAAAGACCCCATGAAAATGAATATCCAATTCACCTTTTTCATCATGACCAATAACGCCATGTCCTGATAGCAATTCAACAGGTGTATTCCAATGTATAGGATGAGAATAAAACATCTGATCATCTTCATAATTTAATTGAATGATAGACACATGAGACAAAGAACCAATACAGTTCATCGTACCTGCGGTTACTTGATGCTCTTGGCAAACTTTCTTTATCCCTTTAATTAAGTCCTCACCTGGTGCTAAGCACCCAATAATAGTGCCTCTTTTTTTATCATACACAGACTGAGAACGGCGGTTTACCATCATAACACCTCCGGTTTGATTACCCAATTGCTGCACCTCCACATGTTTTTTGAATTCCCATTAAATTCCATACAGGATCCTATGATTCACTTTTTTGCAAAAACATAGGTATTATCTTCATTTGAAATACATGTAACTTCATCATTAATCTTTAATGATTCAGATGATCTTCCCGTCACTCGTAAGCCATTTGACAGTTCGATTAATGCAACTGTATATGGAGTTAAATGGGTGAATTCATGAGAAGAAATGTGAATTCTTGTAAATGAAAATACTTTTCCTTCCCCATTTACTTTCTTCAATTGAAACTCGATATTTTTACAGCTAGGACATACCCATTTCTTCTGAACGAACTGTTTTTCACATTGACAGCATTCATAGACCTGCACATTTGTCATCATTGATTCACCCCTTCGAAAATATGAACCGTAGAGTATGCACCTGTCCCACCAAGGTTTTGAGCTAAACCAATTCGTGCTCCATCCACTTGGTTACAGCTGGTCCCGCGAAGCTGGGATACAATTTGATAGATTTGTGCTAATCCAGTGGCACCGATTGGATGCCCTTTTGAAAGAAGACCTCCGCTTGTATTTACTGGTACCTTTCCGCCATGCTTCGTCAGTTCTTGTTGTATCGCTTCCCAGCCCTTCCCTTTCTCGAAGAGACCAAGCTCTTCAATAGCCATTATTTCCGTCATTGAGAAACAATCATGCAGCTCTACAACATCAATATCATTCGGACCTAAGCCAGCTATTTCATAAGCCTTTCTTGCAGACTCTCCAATTGCAGGCAAGCTTAATAGATCAGCACACTCCTGCATTTGTGTTGTACCAGAGGCTTGTGCAGATGCTCTTATAATGACCCCGTCTTCTCCTTTAGAAAGGACAATGGCGCAAGCTCCATCAGTAGTTGGCGAACAGTCAAATAGTCCCAAAGGCTCCGTGATCATCCTAGCAGACATAATTTCTTCCATTGTTGTTGGTTTTTTAAATTGCGAAATAGGATTGCTTAAGGCATATTCCCTATTCTTTAAAGCAACCAACGCTAAATGCTTTTTAGAAGCACCTGTTTCATAAAAATAACGATTAGCAACCGTTCCAAAGAATCCTGGGAAGGTTAGTCCAGCATGCTTTTCATTTGAATCATTATCCATTGCTGCATTGATTGCTCTTGTCGTAACTTCAGTTGATGAATCCTTCATTTTTTCTACTCCAGCTACTAACACATGTTCATACTCTCCACTCTTAATCATTGAATACGCTTGACGGAAAGCAATTCCTCCTGAAGCACAAGCACCCTCAACTTTTGCGGTTGGAACAGGACCCAAACCGAGATCATTCGCAACAAGCGCACCTAAAATCTCTTGACTTCCCAATTGTCCTGACATGAAGTTCCCAACATAAACAGCATCAATTCTAGGGAAGTTGGCTTCTTTTAATGCCTTCAGACTTGCATCCATCAATAAAGTCTTTAGTGAAACACCTTCGTGTTTTCCGAATGGAGTGATACCAATACCTGCAACTTTTACCTTATTCATTTAGCTGCACTCCCATCTAATTGCTTCATTTCGCGTTTTAGAATTTTCCCGTAACTGCTTTTAGGAAGTGTTTCTACAATGTGTATTTCTTTTGGTTTTTTAAAGCTAGCTAGATGATTTTTACAAAGCTCTAGTAACTCCTCAGGATCAACGGTTGCTCCTTCATTTAGGACACAGTAGGCAACAACGGCTTCATCCCATTTTTCACTAGGTTTGCCGATTACGCACGTTTCCTTAATACCATCATGCTTATTTAACACTTCTTCAATTTCACGCGGGTAAATGTTTAAGCCGCCGCTTATAATGACATCTTTCTTTCTATCAACAATATGTAAATAGCCATTTTTATCTATCCAGCCTAAATCACCTGTATGAAGCCAGCCATTTTTAAGTGTTTCATTTGTGGCTTTCTCATTTCTCCAGTAGCCTTTCATTACAAGTGGGCCTTTACAAATAATTTCGCCAATTTCCCCTTTTGGAACTTCAGATCCGTTGTCATCTACGATTTTCATTTCAACAAAAGGACCAACAGCACCACAAGACTCCAACCGATTAGCCAGCTCATGGCGCGGCATTACTGTAATCGTCATTGGAGCCTCTGTTTGACCATATGTTTCAATGAAGATTGGGCCAGCTTTTTCAATTGCCTGTTTCAATTTACTTGCGGCAATTAGAGAGCCCGCCATATTGATTGATTTGATATTCTTAAGCTTACTGGCATCAAAGTCTGGATTCTGAATCATTAAGTTAACCATTGTTGGAACCATGAAAATGAATGAAACCTTTTCTTTTTCAACATCATTTAAGAATTCTTCTGGATCGAATTTATCAAATATTACTTGTGTTAATCCAAACAGCCAAGACACATGAGATAAAAAGTTGCTGCCATGTGTTAACGGAGCAACATGCCCCACAACATCATCGGAAGTGATTTCACATACGAGTGCAAGTGATAGAACACTAGAAAGGATGTTTCTGTGGGTTAGCATGACTCCTTTTGGTTTACCGGTTGTACCAGATGTATACATAATCGCAAAAAGGTCATCTTCCCCCGTCAGGATTTCTGGTTCTATGGCTTCCTGAGAAGTTACCCATTCTTCATATTCTTTACCTATTTTAATTTTATGACTGGTGGTCTGAATAGGACTCAAATGCTCTTCTTCACCGATCAAGACCTTTGCTTCGACATCTCCCAAAATATACTCTACTTCTTTAGGATGAAGACGATAGTTTATAGGAACCTTTATGAATCCACCAATTGCTGCCGCCAAATCTAATTCCATATGTTCGACCCGGTTTGACATAATAATGCCGATACGGTCACCTTTCTCAAGCCCTGCTTGTTTTAGTGCCGTATATAATTGATATACACGTTTTTGTAGTTCACTATAGGAAAAATTCCTGTTCTTATCCTTCACTGCTATTTTTTCTGGATATCTTTTAAAAACATTTTTAGCTAAATGTGCAATCGTCTGCATTAGTCCGCCTCCCTTTGATCACCTAAATGAATTGTGGTATCACTTATATAAATTATTCTTAAAAACGGAGATAGCGTTTACATAAAAAAAGAAAAGAGTACTTTTCATTTCTTCATAAATCGTTATCCTTTTTCTGCATTTCCAAAAAGATTCGTTATTTTCTTCGTAAGATCAAAAGCTTTTGGAACAACTGATGTGATTTTATCCTCTGTAAAACGATAGGACACCCCAGCAATACTTAAGGATCCTATAATCTGGTTCATGTAATTATAGATGGGGAAAGCAACTCCTCGTAAATACTGTTGCCACTCCTCATTGTCTATGGCATAACCTTGATGTCTAATTATTGCTAATTCACTTTTTAATTTTTCTTTGCTTAAGATTGTGTTTTCTGTAATAGCCCTTAACTGCTGTCTTTCAAAGTATGCCTCTAACTCATCTTCGGTTAAATGGGCTAAGTAAAGTTTTCCACTTGCAGTGCAATATAATGGTGCACTTTCGCCTGGGTTCACTACTATTCTAAGTGTAGAGGGGCTTTCAATTTTCTCTAAATAATAAACTCTGTCATTAGAATATGATGAAATAAACGTGCTCTCATTTATCTCATTTGCTAAGTCTTTTAAATAGGGCTTAATAATTTCAATCAGATGAGACTGAAAAAAACCCTTCATTCCTAAGGAATGTACTTTTTGTGTGATTTGATAACAATCTTGCTCATTTTTTTGGATATATCCAAGATTCTCCAAAGTGGTCACAAAGCGATGTATCGTTGCTTTGTTACTGTCCATAGAATCAATAAGTTCTGCAAACTTCTTTGGTCTATCCGCTATGTCCTCGAGTAAACGCATTACTTTTTCGACAGTCTTGAGATTTTGATTTATGATTAATCACCCCTGATGATTACAATTTTCGATACCTAAGATTAATGCAAACGGCCATTTGGAAATGACCGTTGCTGCATTTCAAGAAACTATGTTTTTAATTTGCTTATCACTTCTCATTTACTGCTACCGCATGTTCAGTACTTCTGGCAGCCACAAGCTAATCGCTGGAATATATGTAACTAGTAATAGTACGACGATTGCTACTAGAACAAATGGAATTACACCAATGGATATTTCTTTTAATGAAAGCCCCGTCAACCCGCAAGCAACATATAGATCCAAACCAACTGGCGGTGTTACTAGACCAATCGCTAGATTCATCGTCATCAAAATACCAAAATGAACGGGATCAATCCCCATACTGATGACAATCGGCATAAAGATTGGTAAGAAAATATAGAAAGCTGAAATCGCGTCTACAAACATACCTGCAATCAAAAGAATAATCGTAATCATTAAAAGAAGAGTAATCTTGTCAGAGGCAATGCTCATTAATCCATTTGCTAGCTCCTCTGCAATTCCCTCTACAGTAATTAACCAAGCAAATGCAGATGCAGATGCAACAATAAGCATGATCATTGCAGTGGTCTTTGCAGATTCAAGTAATATGCTAGGAAGATCTTTTATCTTTATCTCTTTATAGATAAATAACCCTACAAATAATCCATAAAACACAGCAACGACAGCTGATTCAGTCGGAGTAAAAAGACCAGAATAAATTCCACCAAGAATAATGACAGGTACTAATAACCCCCACAACGCCTCTTTAAAAGCAACCCATATTTCTTGCTTGCTTGCTTTCGGTAAAGTTGGAATCTTCTCTTTCTTAGAGATAAAATAACTTGTAATTGCTAAAACTACTGCCATTAAAATACCTGGGATGATACCCGCTATAAACAATTCACCTATTGATACTTCTGCGACAACACCGTAGACAATATAGGCTATACTTGGTGGAATAATAATTCCAATTCCGCCAGCTGTCGCAAGTAAACCACCTGACATATCCTTTCGATAACCGGCTTTGACCATAGCTGGGATGATAATTGAACCAACTGCAGCCATAGTGGCAGGCCCTGAACCCGAGATTGCAGCAAAAAAAGTTGCTGCGATAACAGAAACGATAGCCAGTCCACCCGTATAATGCCCTGTAAGCGTTTGAGCAAGATGAATCAATCTTCTAGATATACCTGCTTTTTCTAGAATAAGACCCGCTAAGAAGAAGAAGGGAATGGCTAAAAGTGTAAATTTGGTAAAAGATGAAAATATTGTTGATGGTAATGATTGGATAGGAAGATCGAAGAAAAGCAATGTCAAAGCTGTCGATAATCCTAAAGAGATCGCAATCGGCAGGTTTAAAAAAAGAAAAAGAAAAAAGAGACCCAATAAAACAATTGCTGTTAAACTCATTTTGTCATCCCCTCGCCATTATTGCTTTTCATGATGATTATATACCCTTCCCAAAATCGATAGAGACATAATAAAGCACCAAGAGGGACAGATACTCCCATGATCCACTCTGGCAGTCCCATAGCTGGTGTCGTTTGTTTAAACTCATACTGCTGCATCACCATTTCTATTCCATACCATAATAGAACCGCAAAAAATACAGTCGTTAAGCAACCTACAATGAACGTCACAATATTTTGGATTTTCTTCGGGAGTAAATCTGTAATTAAAGCAAAGCCTAAATGCCCATTTTCTCTTGCGAGCAAGGCAGCACCGATAAAAATAATAAAAGCAAAGAGATTTGTTGTTAACTCTTCCGTGAACGAAAACGAGGCTTTAAGTAAATATCTAGAAATAACATTTGCGAACGTAATCGTACTGATAAATGCCATTAGAATGATAAGGATCCATTCCTCTAACTTCACTAATTTCCGCAATGACTCTCCTCCTATTCTGATGTGAAAATAATATCTAGTAAATTCGATCTTTTTCTCTTTGAATATGAGATTAAAGAACTTTGGTAAAAGGGAAGTTTCCCTTTTACCAAATTCATTAGTTTCTAAATTTATCTAGTAAGTCTTTACCAACAATTTCTTCATATTTCTTAATAGTAGGTTCTACTTTTACTTGGAAATCTTCAATTTGCTTTGGAGTCAACTCGGTAATTTCCATTCCTAGCTTTTCTAGTTCCGCAAGAATTTTATCATTTTCTTTTCTATTTAATTCAATTTGATATTTTGCAGCGTCTTGAGCCGTTTCTGTAAGGATTTTTCGTGTTTCTTCATCTAAACCGTCGTAAAGTTTTTTATTCATTCCAAAAACAAGTGGATCATACATGTAATTCCAAATAGTTAAATGCTTTTGAACTTCATTCAATTTTGCATTCAAAATGATTGGAAGTGGATTTTCTTGTCCATCAATTACGCCCTGTTGCAGTGAAGTGAACACTTCAGAAAAATTCATAACCGTTGGATCCCCGCCAAATCCTTTATATGTATCTAACATCATTTCCATAGCTGGAGTTCTAACTTTTAATCCTTCTAAATCTTTAGGAGTTTTGATTGCATGCTTGCTATTTGTAATTTGACGGTAACCACTTTCACCATAAGCCAGTGGTTCAATACCTTTTGTTCGAATTAAGTCCATTAATTCCTTTCCACCTTCACCATCCATAGCAGCTTGTGCCTTCTCATAAGTTGGTAGTAACCATGGTAGAGATGGTGTCGCAAACTTTTTATCAAGTACGTTGTAAATAATCATTGAATGAATGGAAATATCAGTAGAACCATTTTGAACAGCTTCTAATCCTTTCGGAGAGTTACCATTTGAAAGTGATTCATTAGCATAAAGCTTTAATTCAATACGGCCATCTGTTTTTTCTTGAAGATCTTCATTCCATTTCTTTACCGCTTTCGCCCAAGTATCCTGTTCAGATGTAGTTACACTTACCTTTAACTGCATTTTTTTCTGACCTGAGTCCTTTGACCCACTTGTTTCATTGCTACATCCAACAATGAATGCGATTAAAAACAGGATAAAACCAATGCCTAAAATTTTCTTCATACTCCATCCCCCTAATGAATGCGTTTCCATTTTGCAGCAGTTAAAAATTTAAGCGAGTTGTACCACCGCTACTTTAAAAGACTTTATTATTGTAACAAGTCTTCTCACAAAACTATTAAACTTGAATCAATAAACATAACATATGATTCGTAAACCTGCCCCCCTTTCTTTGTTTCAAAAAATGAAACCAAAGTTTCGTTTTCATTATAATTTTAATTTTTAGAAATTGTCAATAGTTTTTGAAAATTTCAAATTGTTTTATTGACTAATCTATCATCGTTAATTAATATTCATATAAAAGTAGATATGTAGAGAGGGATGGAATTGTTGACGTTTTTAAGTAATACTCTATCAAACAAACTACCGTTGTTAATTCTTTTAACGGCGGTCATAACCTATATTTCTCCAATTCATATAAAGATGGCAACTTGGCTTCCAAGCTTACTATTAGGCATTGTCATCTTTTTCACTGGAGTTTCTATGAATATAGCGGCCATTAAAGATATTCGAACAAAAAAAAGAGAACTTTTCTTTACTGCTTTATTAAAATGGACAATTACTGTCATCGTATCAATTGTTTTAGCTTATTTGTTTTTTACATCTCATCCAGAAATTATGGCGGGTATCATATTATCGGGGACGGTTCCAAGTGCTACTGCGGCTACATTGTATACGTTTTTAGCTGGGGGTAATACTTCTCTTGTGATTGCAAGCTCTTTAATTGATATCGCTATCAGTCCGTTTGTTACTCCACTATCTATGCTAGGAATATCAGAAAATAAAGTATCAATTTCATTTTTTAGCTTGCTTCAATCATTTATGATGATTGTGGTTATTCCGCTAGCAGCAGGAATTTCTATTCAACGATTATATCCAAAATCTGCGAACTATTCTAAGAGCATTACGAAGCTAGGTTCTTCACTCTCACTTCTGCTTATTATTCACACGTTAGTAGGAAATGGGAAAGAAGTGATCGCACGTGAAATTAACATGATTCCACTTATTTTTTTTGCTAGTTTCATACAAGTTGTTTTTCCAATGATAGCTGGATATTTTATCGCAAAAAGATTATCCATTAATGAATCCGACGCCAGAGGAGTTTTATTTCAGGTCGGGCTTTGCAATACAGCATTAGCTGCAATCCTTGCCTTCGAATTTATCGGTGAACTTGCTGCAATTGCTCCAATCATAAATATGATCATAAATCTTTCTGTCGGCGCATGGATATCCAATTATTTCGCTAAAAAACCTATTCCAGCAAACGTAGCGGATTCCAAATTTACAATGAACGGCTAATTTAATAAACCGTATTACAAAAAAAAAGAATCCTTTCGCAAGGATTCTTTTTTGTAATGAAAAATACTCTCTTTAGTCCATCATGATTCCGCCATCAACATCCATGATTTCACCACTAATATAGTCTGAATCGCTTGATGCCAAGAAGCAAACCGCTTTTGCAATATCAGCGGGACTCCCTGGTCTCTTAAGCGGAATCGAGTTAACTAAGTTTACCCTTTGCTCCTGGCTGATGTCTTTAACCATCTCTGTTTCAGTAAATCCAGGTGTCACAGCATTAACATTAATGCCAAACACTCCCGCTTCACGTGCAACTGCTTTAGTAAATGCTATTACTCCGCCTTTTGATGCTGAATAAGCAGATTTTCCAAACAAACCTCCTCCTCTTTTTCCTGCTACAGAGGCTATATTAATGATCTTCCCGCTCTTTTGATTCACCATATAAGGATATACGGCTTTTGTGCATATGAAAACTCCCTTTAAATTGATATCCATGATTCGATCCCATTCCTGCACGGTTGTTTCAGGAAGTGTTTTCGTAGAAGCGAGTCCAGCATTATTAACCAGAATGTCAATCCTACTAAATTGTTTTATGCATTCTTTAACCATTTCCTCTACTTCAGTTTCATTACTTACATCAGCTTTAACAGCAATCGCTTTCCTGCCAAGTTCCTTTATTTCCTCAACCGTTTTTACCGCATTGTCCATGTTCAGGTCATTTATAACGATATCAGTTCCCCTGTTCGCCAGCATTAGAGCAATCGCTTTTCCTATCCCTCTTCCAGATCCAGTTACCAACGCTACTTTCCCTGTTAACATACTCTATATCTCCTCTTTATTGTTTTTTATATCAGTAAATTGAATGGTTCTAAACCCAAGATTCGGATTAAACCTTCGAATTGCTCCTACGCTTTTTCCAACTTGAATCATGAACTCAATTGTGATTAAGGTTGGATTTTCATTAGGCAATGTATGTCCGCCAAAAATAGTTCCCATTTCATTTACGTACATGGCATGCATATGTAAATCGATTTCTCCTTGCTCGTTTTGACAAAAGAAACCGGTTCCATTTAATATTTCAAATATCCCTTTAATTAATTTGGGTTCACTATAATGAGGTGTACCATCTTCATTCTTAAATGGCGTTACAAATCCCGCTTGAGAAACAGAACCAATACAAGTAACCATCCCCGTAGAAAAATCATACTTTCCAAATTCTTCCTTTAGTCCGTCCATTAAATCAGTACCCTTTGCCAGAGCACCCATAATCACTCCGTTTTCCTCATCGTATATAGAATGAGTTTCACTATTATTGGTTATCATTAATTAAAATCTCTCCCCTCTATTAAATGTTTTTGTTTTTTCTGATTATTCATTAAACTAAAAATATCTTACTAAAAAATACACTATTTTGCATATAAGATTTATCCTAAATTATTTATAATAGTGTTAAAATAATAAATATTGCATTATTTCATTGGCGTTTTTGCTATAATAATAGCAAAAATGCCATATTTTTTTACAAATATTAGAAATGGAGGGTTTAGATGGAACATCTTGAGAATTTTTTAATAAATAAACCAGAATTTTTATTACGAAAACTCATTGGCAGTTCTTTTGATGGTGTTACCATTACCAATTCAAAAGGACAAACCATTTGGTATAACCAATCCTTTTTACAAATGTCAGGCTTACTGCCCTCTCAGTTAGATAACTATACAGCCTCAGAATTAGTTAAAAATGGCTGGATGGAAGATTCCGCGTCCATTGAAGCAATATCAAAGGGAGTAACCACTACAAAGTCAGTTAAATACTCCACTGGAGTAGAAGCTTTAGTATCCGCGACACCTATTTTTGATGACGAAGGAAAACTTATTTACACCTTTCAAAATATTAGAGATATAACAGAACTTAATAAATTAAAAAATCAGTTGGATGAAACATATGCCCTTTCCGAATCTTATCGACAAACCCTGCAGGAAGTTCAACTATCAAAGGTAAATGGCAATCAAGTAGTCTATCAAAGTGCATTAATGGAGAAAATTGTTATCCTTGCTCACAAATTTTCAAAAGTGAACACCTCTATTTTAATCTTAGGAGAATCAGGTGTCGGTAAAGATGTATTAGCTAATTACATCCATTCCATTGATACCCGAACCAATAAAGGGCCTTTCGTAAAAATCAACTGTGGAGCCATTCCTGAGCAGTTATTGGAATCGGAGCTTTTCGGATATGAAGCGGGTGCATTTTCCGGTGCTAACCGAAGCGGGAAAGCAGGGTTATTTGAAGTAGCCAATGGAGGGACTATTTTTTTAGATGAAATTGGTGAAATGCCCCTTTCTCTCCAGGTAAAATTACTTGGGGTATTGCAGGATATGAAAATCCAGAGAGTTGGGGGAACGAAAGAAATCCCAATAGATATTAGAGTGATTGCTGCAACAAATGCAGATTTAGAAAAAATGATTAAAGAAAAACAATTTAGACAGGACCTTTACTTTAGATTAAATGTACTGTCCATTTCAATACCTCCACTTCGAGAAAGACCCGATGATATCATTGTCCTTATTGAACATTTTCAAAAACTTTTCAATGAAAAACACCGGATAAATAAATCTTTCTCGCCAAATACAATTCAATTATTTCTCTCCTATGATTGGCCTGGAAACATTCGAGAATTAAAGAATCTAGTCGAACGACTCATGATTATATCTGATGGAAACCTTGTTAATGAGACGTTTCTTCAAGCTAATATTCATACTAAAAATAGTAATACTGATGATAATCTAATTGAAGATCCGATAGACGAAACTCCTGACCTTCAGCTTAAAGACATAATGGATGAATATGAAAAAAAAGTTCTATCTTTCTATCTATCAAAGTATAAGCCTATGAAGCGTTGTGCTGATGTTTTAGGAATTGACCTGACTACCTTAGCCCGTAAGAAAAAAAAGCTTGGGTTGTGATTTACTCATCTTACAAATAAAAGCCAAAACACATGTCAAAAGTGTTTTGGCTTTTTCTTTTGAATTTTAAAGAATAGAATAATTATTTCACTATTTAAAATCTTGGCACGATACTTGCATTGTATTTTAGCAAGATTAAAAAAGCATTTTCAATAAATCGAAAGCGCTTACTAAGTAAATATCAGAGAGGTGTGGAGAAATTGGTTAACGTACTAAGCACAATTGAAACAGAAAATAAATATTCAAAAGAATTTCTAGTTAAGTTGTATGAAGAAATGGTGAGGATTAGGACGTTTGAAACAAAAGCTGGAGAATGCTTTAACAAGGGTGAGTTAGCAGGAAATATCCATCTTTGTATTGGTCAAGAAGCAACTGCAGTCGGTGCAAACTATGCCCTTGAAAAAAGAGATTTTATTACAAGTACCCACCGAGGGCACGGCCATTGTATTGGAAAAGGTGCAAAAACAGATAGAACGATGGCTGAATTATTTGGGAAAGCAACAGGCTATTGTCAAGGAAAAGGCGGTTCTATGCATATTGTGGATGTTAACCTAGGTATTCTCGGTGCTAACGGTATTGTTGGTGCAGGTATCCCAATAGCTACAGGGTCTGCCTTAGCTTCAAAAATTAAGGGGCAAGATGAAGTAACACTTTGCTTTTTCGGTGATTCTGGTGCGAATACTGGTGCTTTTCATGAATCCATTAATATGGCCGCAACATGGAAATTACCTGTTGTTTACTTAATCGAAAATAATGGCCTTGGAGTTTCGGTTGACATCAAATCTGTAACAAACACACCTAATCTTTCTGTAAGAGCTGTAGCTTATGATATTCCTGGTAAAACAGTTGATGGAAATAATGTATTGGCCGTATATGAAGCTGTCAAGGAAGCTGTCGATTACGCAAGAGCAGGCAACGGACCATCCATCGTAGAGTGTGAAACGTTCAGACATGAAGGACATTATTGTGGTGATCCTTCAAGCTATCGTCCAAAAGAATATATAGAAGAAGCCTATAAAAAAGATGCGATTAAGAGATTTAAAGAATACTTGCTTGAAAACGATGTGACCGAAGCAGAATTAGTAGAAATCGATGCAGCGATGAAAAAGGAAATTGATGAGGCATATGAATTTGCCGTTAATTCCCCATATCCTGATCTCAGTGAAGTAACAACTGATGTATATTCTCAAGATAATGAAAGGAGTGTTGCACGATGAGTAAAAAAATAAGCGTAAGTGCTGCAATCAGAGAAGGCATGCATGAAGAAATGGTAAGGGATGAAAATGTCATTATGGTGGGCGAAGATTTAGGAAAAATGGGCAGCCCATTTGCTTTGACTTTAGGATTTTTAGATGAATTCGGTTCTGATAGAGTGATAGAAACACCTATTTCAGAGCTAGGATTTACTGGAATGGCAGTAGGTGCAGCTATGAGAGGAATCAGGCCCGTTGTTGAACTAATGTACAATGATTTCATTAGTGTTAGTTTAGACCCTGTTATGAACCAAGCTGCAAAATTAAGATATATGACTGGCGGACAACTTACAATGCCAATGGTTATTCGGGCACCTATGGGAGCAGGACGAAGAAATGCCGGACAACACTCACAATGTTTAGAAGCGCTGTTTGCCCATATTCCTGGTTTAAAAGTGGTTTGTCCATCCACTGCAAAAGATGCAAAAGGTTTAATTAAAGCAGCTATCAGGGATAACGACCCTGTCGTATTCTTAGAGCATAAGCTCCTTTATGCAAAGAAAGAAGAAGTTCCTGAAGGTGAATATATAATCCCTCTAGGTGAAGCGGATGTAAAAAGAGAAGGTAAAGATATAACCATCATTACATGGAGCAGACAGGTTTATTTTGCCTTAGATGCGGCTAAGGAATTAGCAAAATCAGGTATTGATGCAGAAGTATTAGATCTCCGTACACTCGTTCCGCTTGATTGGGAAGCGATTAAGAAATCGGTCTTAAAAACACATAATGTAGTCGTGGTTGAGGAAGGCGTTAAAAGAGGCGGTTTTGGCGGTGAAATTAGCGCACAAATTATGGAGGAACTATTTGATGAACTAGATTCACCTGTTGAAAGGGTTGCGGGACTTAATATCGTATCACCTTTCAGCCCGCCGCTCGAGGATGCAAATTTCCCACAAGTGGATGATATCGTCAGTGCCGTAAAAAGAGTGCTAAATAAAGCAGTTAGTTTAGCGTAATTTAAAACGTATATTTACGGTGGATTAAGAGAATTAAACGATAAGTTTATGAAAATAGGTTGGAGGGTAATAGTTATGGCTGTAGAAATTAGAATGCCACAGTTAGGTCTTACGATGGAAGAAGGAACCGTAGACCAATGGTTAAAGCAAGAGGGTGACGTAGTAAAAGTTGGGGACCCGATTGCACAGATCCAAACAGATAAATTGACAAGTGAACTAGAGAGTGACGTAGAAGGAGTCTTATTGAAAATAGTAGCACAAGAAGGCGAAGATATTCCTGTTAAAGGTCTATTAGCCTATATTGGAGAAGCAGGCGAATCAGTAGGTATAGTAGATGAAGTAGCTGTGGCTGTAGAAGAATTACTGCCTATGGATGTGGAAGTAAAAGTAGAAGAAACGGCTGAACCTTTACCTATAGAGATAGGAGGAAGAATAAAAATCTCTCCTCTTGCAAAGAAAACAGCTAAAAAAATGGGCGTAGATTATACAACTCTCAAAGGATCCGGTACAGGAGGAAGAATTATCCAACAGGATATCCTTAAAAAGGCAGAAGAGCCAAAAGTTGAAGCTCCTGGACAAGTTAGCCCAGCACCTGCAGCTCTAAAACACGAAAATATTGAATTAATGGATGGAGATACAGTTGTTAAACTTTCCGGAATGAGAAAAACAATTGCGGAAAGAATGTACAAATCCCACAATGAAATTCCTGTTGTGACTCAAGATGTCAAAATTGACGTTACAAAGTTAATGGAGTTTAGGAAGCAACTTAATGCAAACAGAGATACAAAATTATCAGTAAATGATTTTATGTTAAAAGCTGTAGCGAAAGCATTGAAAAACAATAAAAATATTTTAGTAAGCCTTGATGGAGACAAGATTATCAAACGTGCCCATGTTAATCTTGGAATGGCTGTCTCAATGGACGAAGGCCTTATTGTACCTGTTATCAAGGATGCAGACAAAATGGGTATCGAAGAATTATCCGCAGCAGCAAAAGATTTGGCTGTAAGAGCAAGAGAAGGAAAACTAAATATAGATGAATATAAAGGCTCTACCTTTACCATCTCTAATTTAGGTATGTATGGCGTTGAATCATTCACACCAATCATTAATCAACCTGACGCGGCGATACTTGGAGTAAATACCATTCAAAGTGAACTGGATATGGACGATGAAGGAAAAGTATTTAAGAAACAAGTTATGAAAATATCTTTGACATTCGACCACCGACTTTTGGACGGATCAGCAGCTGCTTTATTCCAACTAGATATCAAAAAATTACTTGAAGAACCTATTAATATACTTCTCTAATTCTTAAAAGAAAATCTACGCGAGATTGTTTTCACACAAGGGGGTTCGTAACATTGTCAAACGAAAGTCAAGAAATCATCGTTGTCGGAGGAGGACCTGGTGGATATGTGGCTGCTATCAGGGCGGCTCAACTAGGCGCCAAAGTAACATTAGTTGAAAAAAGCAAACTAGGTGGTACATGCCTAAATGTTGGCTGTATTCCTACAAAAGTACTGCTGCATGCTGCGGATTTATTAGCGGAGGCTGAGTCTGCAAATGACTTCGGTATTCATGTTAATGTTAATGGTTTTGATTGGAAGAAGGTATTGAAGAAAAAGGATAGTGTCTCCAGTCAGCTTGTAAATGGCATAAAGGGCTTAATGAAGGCTAACAAAATAAAGGTAATAAATGGAACAGCTGAGTTTGTTACTTCCGATACATTGGCCGTAACCAAAGCAGATGGAACGAAAGAAAAGTTGTCGGGCGGGAAAATAATTATTGCAACTGGATCCGTTCCAGCAATACCTCCGATTCCAGGTATAAAAGAAAATGATAACTGTATTGATTCTACAGGCGCCCTTTCCTTTTCGGAGGTTCCTAAATCACTTCTTGTAATTGGCGGCGGCGTAATCGGTGTAGAATTTGCATCCGTATACAGCCAATTTGGTACAAAAGTAACCATCATTGAAGCACTGCCTAAGCTCCTGCCACTGATGGAAGGTGAATTAACGGAAATATTAAGAAATAAATTGGAAAAGAACGGCGTTGACATTTATACAGAGGCAAAAGTAAGGTCCGTTGAATATTCACCCGTTGGTGCTATGGTAAAAGTTGAATACAAAGGCGAAGTAATTAGCTTTGAAGCGGAGAAAGTACTTGTAGCTGTTGGAAGAAGAACAAATACAGAGGCACTGAAACTTGAGAATGCCGGTATCGAGAACGACAAAGGCAGAATTTCTGTTAATAATAAAATGCAAACAAATATTGAAAATGTTTATGCTGTCGGTGACTGTTTAGGTCAAGTCATGTTAGCTCATGTAGCTTCTGCACAGGGTGAAGTGGCTGCAGAAAATGCAATGGGTCTGTCAGCTTCTTATAATGGTAAGACAGTTCCTTCCTGTGTCTATACAAATCCTGAATTTGCAGGGGTTGGTTTAACAGAAGAAAAGGCTAAAGAAGAAGGTATTGATTATATAACAGGTCATTTCCCTCTCATGGCTAATGGAAAAGCACTCATCACAAACGGCGGCGAAGGTATGGTCAAAGTAATTCTCGGCAAAGAGTATAAAGAAGTCCTTGGTGTTCATATCTTAGGACCACGAGCAACCGACATTATTGCTGAATGCGCATTAGCTATCGGGATGGAAGCAACCGTTGAAGATTTAATCGAAACCATCCATGCACATCCTACACTAACAGAAGCGGTTAGAGAAGCAGCATTAGCAGCTGAAAATAGAGCCATACATACAATCAATAAGGCAGCTAATCCTCATGAAAGGAGTGATTCCCTATTAATAAAACAATTGGTTTTATAGGCTTAGGGATAATGGGGTTACCTATGGCACTAAATCTTTTAAAAAAATGCGATTACCCCATAATGGGTTATGATATTTTCACTGAAAAGCGGAGTATCTTTATAGGAAACGGCGGGAAATCTCCAGATCATGTAGAAGAAATTTATGAAAATAGTGATATTATATTCCTCTGCCTCCCTTCTAATGATCTTGTAAAAAATAGTATAGAAGAAATCATAAATAGAGGAAAAAAAGGAACTATTATTGTAGACCTTAGTTCTACGTCTCCAACTGTGATTAGGGAAATGTATGATAAGACAAAGCAAGTGGGAATAAGCCTTGTAGATTCTCCTGTTAGCGGCGGAGAGCCTGGAGCAATTGCTGGTACACTTGTCCTCATGTGCGGTGGTGACAAGCAAACATTTGATGAAGTTAGTCCTCTCCTTCATTTTATGGGAACTTCCGTTTCCTATATGGGAAGATCGGGATGTGGCAGTATTGCGAAACTGGCCAATAATATGATTGCAGGTTGTTATCTCGGTGCCATGTCAGAAGGTTTAGCTTTTGCTGTCAAGGCTGGACTTGATCCTGAAACACTATTTTATGCTATAAAAGATGGATATGCAGGCAGTCCTATTTTTGAAGTGAAGGCTCCTAAAATAATGTCCAGAAATTTCGAAGCAAGTGCAAGAATTGCAGTCCATCAAAAAGATCTTAAGAACGCAGTAAAACTGGCAGAAGAAATGGATGTTCAAATTCCGATGTCTAAGATGGTTCTTGATTATATGAACGAAATGGAAGACTTAGGGAAAGATAGTGAGGACCACTGTGCTATTGTTAAAATCTATGAAAAAAATATGGGTGTCTTGGTAAAAAAGCAGGAAATGAATGTATTATACAGGAAATGAATGTATTATAATAGAAGAAACTCATCAGAAAACGCCTCTTTTCTTAAAAAAAAGAGGCGTTTTCTGATGATATTGACATACATTACTTATAATATTAGCGAAAGTCAATGGTATTCGTTAGGAATACTCAAAGTTCTTTTCATTAACTTTTCCATACCAAATCTTTCTGACGGTACACACTTAACACTGCCCCTATTAGTAATGCATTAAGCAAGGTCGGCATTAAACCGTAACTAATGAAAGGCAATGACATAGAAGTCATAGGAAATAATCCCAGTGTCATACCAATATTGCTAACTAGCTGGATACCATAAAGGGCCACCCCGCCGATAAGAAGGAGTTGTCCATAAGAATCTTTAATCTTTGGTTGGATTACAATCATTCTAGCCGCAAACAGCAGGAGAATCATTACAAGCAATACGCCAAAAATCCAGCCATAATAGTAGGTAAAGCTGACAAAAACAAAATTCGTATGTGCCTCTGGTATGAACTCTCTTGCACCAGACTGTCCAAACCAACCAGCTTTTGACATGATCTCCTGTATCCGAAGTATGATGAACCCTTCGGTGTCGGCATACTTCTCTGGATTAACAAACGCCAGCAGTCTTACAATCTGGTAAGGCTTAATAAATGGCCAAACCAATAAGACCATCAACAAAATGGATCCAAGTGTACTAGCAGAGATCATCCACTTAACCCTTTTACTGAATTTGCTCCACCAAAGCATCACGAATACCATCACAGAATATAGGTAGATGGTTGAAATACTCGGTAAGGCCAGAAAGAGCAGGATAGGGCTAAGAAACAATAATAGAAATTGCCAAACTCTTAATTTTCCATTATTGAAAAATGATGCCCAAGCTAGATAGAAGAACGGCAATGCCATTAGACTTTCAATTGTAACCGGTCCAAGCTTTAATAGCTTCAGCCCATTTATCATAGTGTTCGAGAAAAATGCCAAGATGAATAGAAGCAACATTCCGATTGTGTAAAAAAGCCAGCCGTGCTTTTTCCACTTTCGGTAATCTACCAGCATGACGCCTATTGTTGCAGCGAATCCTATAAAGGCAATGAGAAACTTAGAAATGATAAAGTAGTAACCGTCTTTCATATAACCGAGAGAGAACATCGGCAGAAAGCTTAATCCCATCGCAGCAGCTAAAAGAAGTAGCAGCCACCAATCCACCTTTGGACGGTGCAGCTTGTTCATCTGGATTCCTAATTTAGTTGGACTTCCCATCTGCTCTACAGCTTTTTCTTCTGCTTCACTTTCTGATAATCCTTTTTCCACCCAGTTCCTTTTTGCTTCCTTTAAATGATAATTTAATTCGTTTGCAACATAATTTTTTGCTTCCTTTGAGCGGATTTGATCAGTAACCTGATTTAAGAAAATCTGTTTAATATTATTTGTCACAGAACACTCACCCCTCTAATAATTCCTTTAAAATCAATCGGTGTTTTGTTCGTTTTTTTTCTGCCTTGTTCAATAATTTCCTGCCTTTATCCTTTAACCAATAATATTTAGCACCTGCATTATCCCAATTGGTTTCGATGCAGCCAGACTGCTCTAAACGATGTAACAGGGTATACAAAAAACCTTCGTTCTTTTCGAATTTGTGAATTCCCCGTCCCCGAAGCAGCCCTGTTAATTCATGTCCTGTTTTTTCATGAACAAGAAGCTGCATGACTGCCAGCAGAATTTCCTCATCACTTTCTTGCTGTTGGTTAATTTTTTTGTGCACTGCGTGCTGATGATGGTCAGAAAAATGTAAGTCTGCAAATGTTCTCTTATCCATTACTCTCTTTAGGTTTTTTAAACGATCCTCCACAGTTATTCCTCCAATCGTTCTTTTAGAAGCACTTTAGCCCGTCGTAATCTTGTTTTAACCGTATTAACACCTGTTTCGGTTACTGCAGCGATTTCCTTGATTGGCAGTTCTTCATAATAGAAAAGGTAGATTACCTCCCGATATTTAATCGGAAGTTTCATAATGGCAGAAATTAATTCATCATCCTCTTCCCTTTGAATCACAGTCTGCTCTACTAGTTCCTTTTTCGTACCGTTAATTGGTAATTCCTCGCCTGCTATGACCACGTTCTTTTGGTACCAGCTTCTATGGAAATCTTTGCAATGATTAATGGCAATCCGCCACAACCAGGTTCTCAATTTTGCTTTCCCGCTATATGTATGGAGATTTTTATAGCATTTAACAAAGATATCCTGAGTTAGATCCTCTGCAATTGCTTTATTATTTACATAGGAATACGCCAGCTGCAAAATTTCTTGTCCATACTGATTCATGATTTCATCAATGATGAGTTCTTTATCTTCTATAGCTGTTCCATCGATTATCATTTCTTCCACTACTTTCACCCCTTCCTATATTTAGACGACGTATCCGTTTAGGAAGTTTTTAAAATTTTTTCAAAAAAAAGAAGCCTAGGATAAGTTAACCTTATCCTAAAGCTTCTTTTGTATCCATTACTATGATAGGGGAAAATTTTTAACGATTATTTTTTGTACTTTTCCTTACGTAGCAAAACCATGTCATAAGGTAACACATTTTAAATAAATTGGAGTTATCACCAACTAAGTCTGGATTCTAACCAATCCACAAAACGATAGGTAACGAAAATAAGTAACTTAAATTACTAGCTCGCCTGCAGGATATTGTTTTCTGAATGTTTCTTTTTTCCATGGAGTACATGGTACAAAAAAATGCTCGCAAATACGACCACTGCCAAGGTTAAATACAAGCCGCGAAAACCAACGATAGGAATGATAAATCCTAATAGAAAAGGGCCAACTCCTACTCCTAAATCCAAAAACACAAAAAAAGTTGAGGTAGCAAGGCCCACTCGGTGCCGTGGTGATTCCTTTATGGCAATAGCTTGACAGCAAGAATTCATGGTTCCATATCCAAGACCAATTAGCGCTCCTGCTAAAAGGAGAATGAATCCATGGTTGGCTTGACTAAGAGTGACTAATCCGATCACAAATAATAGTAATGCTGGATATATCACAATGTTATCCCCTTTTTTATCTAAAAGCCGTCCGGTAAAGGGTCTTGAAATCAGGATGAAGACAGCGTATATGAGGAAGAAGAAACTTGCGGCCTCCATTAAATTTATTTCTTTAGCGTAGGAAGTCATAAACGAGAGTATGCCTGAGTATGTAAAACCCATAATTGCAATTATGATTGCGATAGGAACAGCCTTTATTTCGAAAAAATCTTTCAACTTAAAGCCTTTCATCGCCTCAATCTGTTCTTTTGTGATATGTCCTTCAGGAATATGCACAAATAATAGGATAATCGTACTTATGAGGGAGAAAAGTGTACAAACTGCAAATATGATCGTAAAACTTCCTTGTTGGCTGATAAAAAGACCTAGGAAGGGGCCAACTGCCATTGCAAGGGTTATACTTAATGAAAAATAGCTTATTCCTTCTCCTCGACGTTCACTTGGAATAATATCTGTAATAACTGTTGATATGACTGTGGTAAACAACCCAAATGCTGCTCCATGAATAAAACGAATTAATAATAATACGTTCATGTTTCCTACAAAAAAATAGAACAACATCATAATCAAAAATAAAAATAATCCGCCATAAAGCATCTTTTTACGCCCAATGACTTCAATATATTTTCCAGCAAAAATACGTGAAACTAGTGCACCTACTACAAAGATACTAGACGCAAAACCCGCCATGCTTTGTGAAGCGTTAAATTCTTCAATTGCATAAACCGTTAAAGTTGTAATTAATAAATAAAAGGTCAAACTCCCAAAAAATGTGGATAGCGACATGATAATAAAATCTTTTGTCCATAATTTCGATGTATTCATCTCTATGCCCCCTATTTCGTCCCTCATATGGTATCACTTATCAAATTTCCCCTATGACCCAGTTGGTTCTTGAACCGGTTACTCCCTTGCTTGGGCACTGGCTGCCGACTCCAGCCACTATCGTTTCTATAAGAGGTTGATGGACGTGCTGCGGGGCGTCAAATTTCCATTGATTTGTTTTTTCCCCTAACTTAACTTTTCATATGTAGGGATTCAGGATTCATTTCCATAAACTCCAGCCAATTTCCATCTGGGTCTAGTACCCAGAATTGGTGGTTCAAAGCCCTGCCTTGCGAAATTTCATCTTCTAAAGCAACTCCCCTTTTTTTCAATTGATCCGCTGTTTCATAAATATCATCGACCTCGAAACAAATATGGTCTGCTCTGTTCTTTATTCCCTCGGTACCTCCGTAAAATAATTCAATGAAACACCCATCAGCCACTTTTACATAGACAATCCACGGTTCACCATTTGGATGATTTAATTCAAACGCTTTCATAAAACCAAGCTTATTACAATAAAAATCCAATGAGCGTTCCATATCTACTACATGAAATCCTTTGTGATTAATCCCTTTAATCATCGTTTATCCCACCATTTGTTTTATTTTTTTTTACTTAATGAGCCTCTGACTTTTCTTATTAAGACTAATAAATTGGACTTCATTATTTCACTTCTTTATAATGGTTTATTTCTGTGCTTTCTCTCAATTTCCTCAGTTCTGGAACAAATTTCATGATATGTTCACTTTTATTGTGAAGGTTGATAACCTCTTCATTTTCCCATTCTTCAATCGTTGTAAGGATGGATGGATCATTGATATCTTCATGAAGAGTATACATAATACAACCTTTTTCTTTTCTGGTTTCGGTCACAACTTTACGAGCAAGAATTAAATATTCTTCAACATTTACCCCTGGTTTAAGTTTTGCCTTACAAACTACTCGAATCATTTTTTAGCTCCTTGTTTTCGTATGGATTGTTGTTATTGCACCATAGTCTATGCCCATATTACTTAAAATGTCGGCACATCTTTTTCTGTTATTATCTAATTTCTGGTATATTCATATTTTTTAATATCAAAAGAATCATTAACCGCATTATGATACATGTGTATCACAATAAGATTAACTCAAGTTTACAGATGTTTAATTACCCTGTCAATCTATTGGTTTTCATCAATATTATTAACCCATTATTACCCCCTAACATATTACCCTATCTGTACTTCATATCTTAAAATGGAACAAAACCATTTATAAAGGAGGCATTAGTATGATGGTGAAGTTGATTTCGGTCAAATGGGATGCCTCCACTTTACCCAAATCAATGTTCACCCATGGATTCGGGCAAGTAAACCGCAAATCAACAATCAAGGTTAACAAAGCCTTCTGTTAGTAAATTATAAAGTTGAAAAAGTTTAAACTTTACAATTAGCAAAAAAACCTCGGCAACTGGGCTGATTGTCCACAACCCCAGTTGCCGAGATTTTTTAGTTAATTTTATAGCATACAATGGTAGTAATTATACTCCTATACAAATCTCCTGCTTACTTCTTCCCTTTTTTCAAATAATCATGAATGATTTCTTTCTGGATAGCAGGATGGCATGTCAATGTAGATTCATTCATCAGCATGTTAACGGAATTCCCATCCAAATTTGTAGAAACCGCCCCCACTTCATTGGCGATAATCATTCCTCCAGCTATATCCCATGGGGCAAGTTTCTTGGTCAAATAACCATCGACAATGCCTTCTGCAACGTAAGCAAGTGCTAAAGCGGCACAGCAATAGGATCTTACCCCGCGAATTTTTTCCACTAACCGTTGCATGACAATTTCATCGATTACATCATTTTCACATAACAAATAATGATTAAAATCGAGAATCGATTCTTCAAGCGTAAGATTTGGAGCTAATTCAGGTAATCCTTCATCATTTTTATAGGCGCCCTTCCCCCTCATAGCTGTGTAAAGATTACCACCCATACAATCATAGACCAAACCAATCTCACCAATTCCGTTATAAAAAATCCCAATCGAAATGGCGAAATTTCTTTTTTGCTTTACAAAGTTCATCGTGCCATCAATAGGATCCACAATCCAGATGACACCGTCTAATGTTTTTAAATCCTCACCATAGCCTTCTTCACTAAATAAATAATGATCTGGAAACGTACGCTTTATATTTTTTGCTAGAAAATATTCTATTTCTCTATCAACTGCTGTAACGAGATCCTTCGGATTTGATTTTGTCTCAACAATCAATGGACCATTTATTTTCTGGCGGATTAATTCTCCTGCCTCTAATATCCATTCTTTAGCTTGACGATAGATAACTTCACGTCTTTCTTCTTTCATGTTATACCTCGCAAATATTACTCTTTTTAACTAACCTTCTCTTCTTGCTCAGTCTCTTCCCACCCTTTACAAACATCCACCCATTCTTTTGCGTATGAATAGCGATAAATCTCTTCATTTGATAATTCAATCGCTGAATTGGTGCTGCCACATGCTGGGAAAAGGGTATCGAACCTTTTCATGGAAACATCAAGGTAAACATCTAGTTCATTTTTTAATCCAAAAGGGCAAACCCCGCCGATTGCATGACCGGTCTGCTCGAGCACTTCTTCCGGAGTCAGCATTCTGGCCTTGAACCCAAAGGTATGACGAAATTTCTTATTATCAATTTTCGCATCTCCGGCAGCGACAATCAAAAGGGCTTTTTCCCCTTCACCTCTAAAAGATAATGTTTTTGCAATGCGGGCCGGAATAACTCCTATTGTTTCCGCTGCTAAATCCACTGTTGCACTTGATGTGTCAAATTCCATCACATCTTGTTCTCTATCCCATTGCCTGAAATGGGCTTTTACACTTTCGATTGACATCCTGTCCATCCTTTCGTAATGGTTATTATGGAAAATAATAACACACTTTAGTGAGGAAAAGCGAAAAGTTGCTCACCCCCCATCATACCTATAGTTCCTAAGAGATCACTCAATGAAGACTATCCTATATCTCTACTTCGTATATACCAGATTTAAGTAAAAGAGTTTTAAATCAACGGATAGAAGAGCTTAAGGACTGTGGAATTGTGTTAAGAAAGGTCCTTGCCGATCGTCCTGTACGGACTGAATATTCGTTAACAAAAAAAGGTTCAGGACTTCGACAGTCTCTTCAAGCTTTAGAGGAATGGGCAGAGAAATGGCTGTTAATTAAAAACCTCTCTAATTTACTAGTAAAATTACCACATAAAAAGGCAGCGGATTGCTGCCTTTTTTGCTTTAATTCCTTAATCGTTTGTATTAACGAAATTATTTCAAATATTGGTCCCTTGAACCCTAGCTTTCGCCGTTTAAGGGAATGATTCTCGAAGTATTGCTCCCTCTAACCTTTATATTCTTCATTCAAGGGAACGATTCTCTCAATATTGTTCCCTTGCCCCCTCATTTTTGCTGTCCAAGGGAACAATTCCATTTTTCAATGCACACACTTTGACATACTTTTTCTATTACTTGTTAAAAATCCGCCATGTTTACAGGCTGACCTGTACGTGCAGATTGATAAATGGCAAAAATAATTTTTAATGGTTTTAATCCTTCTTTCCCATTCACAAGTGGTTCCCTATCTTCTTTAATAGCGTTGATCATATCAATAAACTGTAAACGGTGGGAACTGCCATCAAGTGCCGCTGGGTTGCCAGATGCAGCATTTAGGTCTCCCCTATTAAGACTTTTCATTTCCGCTAAGTTGATAGCTTCTGTTTCATTCTTAGGATCCCGTAGATAATGCTTGATTAACTGATCATTCTCAATCACAGCTGTACCATTTGTTCCGATAATCTCCAACCGGGCTGACAGACCTGGATAGGCAGCTGTTGTCCCTACAATGGTTCCTAACCCGCCATTTTTAAATTTCACCGTAGCAACAGCCACATCCTCCACTTCAATTCCTTCATGAGCTAAAATGGCTGTATGTGCGTATACACTTTCCACCTCTCCCATAAAGTACTGAAATAAGTCTATCGTATGAATGGCCTGATTGATTAAGACACCGCCCCCATCCATTTTCAATGTTCCCCGCCACTTACTAGTATTATAGTAACTTTGAGGGCGATACCAGTTCACAGAGGCTTGCCCGAGGACCATTTTTCCAATTTTCCCTGAATCTATATCTGCTTTTACCTTAACTGATGATGGATCAAATCGATGTTGTGAAATAACACTTAATTTAACATGGTGCTCACGGCATACATCAATCATTTGCTGTGCTTTCTCAAGGGAAATATCCATTGGTTTTTCAACGATTACATGCTTTCCTGCCCAAGCAGCCTCTATCGCCATATCAGCATGAGTTCCGCTGGGCGTAATAATCGATACAATATCAATCTCTTTCCTCTTTAGCATTTCTTGATAATTTGTATACCAATCTGTACAGGTCTTTTCTGCAAGTGCTTTTGCCTTTTGTTCACTTCGGGAATATACAGCAACGACTTTTGCACCTTCAATTGCTGATATTTGCTCATAATGAGTAGTACTAATAAGTCCAGTTCCAACAATAGCAAATCCGAATTCTCTTTTCATCCCTGCCGGTCTCCTCTCTTACACTAAAAAATCTTTTATATTCAAAAAACAAATATCTTAATACCAGCAAAAGAGTAACCGCATTGTGGTACACTAGTATCGTAATGTGGTTACTTTAAGTATAATTAATTCCAACACTAACGTCAATTATGCTTTCCTAATAATCTGCATCATTAAAAATTTTCGTGTATGTCTAATTTGGGTTCTAATTAGTTTTTCTTCAACACAATATTTGAAATTATGGAGATTCTAGTTTTAAATTAATAGAAGTGGCATAACAGAAAGGGAGTATTTTTCTTGAACAATATTCAAGACCAAAATAAAACATCGGGTATCCAGGTTATTACCCGTGCAGCTAAAATACTGCGAACGTTAAGAGAGCACCCAAAAGGATTAAGTCTTACACAGATATCAAAAGAAGTAGACTTAGCTAGATCAACCGTCCAAAGAATTGTTGCTGCATTAGAGCAAGAAAACCTAGTTACTGTGGCGTCTGCTAACAGCGGGTTTCGCCTTGGCCCTGAGATTGCGAGGCTTGCTAGCGCTGTAAATAGTGATTTGAGAGAAGAATTGAGACCATTTTTGATCCAGTTATCTAATAGGATTAATGAAACGGTCGACCTCTCTATTTTAGATAACGGTAAGGTGCTGTTTGTTGATCAAATCATCGCGGCACATCCACTGCAGGCAACCTCACAGCCTGGCGCGTCATTTCCTTTGCATTGCACAGCAAATGGAAAAGCCATCCTCGCTTCACTGCCTATAACTGAAGTTGAAAACCTGTTACCGGAACAACTAAAACAGTACACGGATAAAACCATTACAAACCGTGATGAGTTATTAAAGGAGTTAGAAACAGTCCGAAATGAGGGAGTTGCTTTTTCAAGAGAAGAGCATATTGAAGGTATTTGTGCAGTGGGAGCTGTTGTAGTAGACCGATTGGGAAATCGGAGTGCAGTCTCGATCCCGCTCCCATCTACACGTTTTTATGGGAATGAGGAAAAGCTTGTTACTTCCCTAATCAAAACTTGCCAAAACATTAATCGATACTTTGATTAAAAGACAAAAAAAAAGGCGCTGGGATATCCAAGCGCCTTTCACTTTGTTTACTGCATTATTAAACAGCTACTGCTGATAATTTCTTTGCAGCTTCTTTTACTTTTTCTAGGCCTTCTGCAATAATCGTTTCAGCTTGAGCTGGCATTGCAGCATGTCCTTCGATAATAACTTCGTCAATGATTTCCATACCGAATACGCCGCCAACAACGTTTTTAATATAATTTGCAGACATTTCCATTGGTGCCGCTTCCGGTGTTGAGTAAACCCCTCCGCGTGCACTTAGGATAATCGCCTTTTTGTGTGTCATTAATTGTACTGCTTGACCATTTTCATCGTACTTGAAAGTGAAACCAGCTTGGTAAACATAATCAATGAAGGTTTGTAATGGTGCTGGAATTGTTAAGTTCCATAATGGGAATGCGAATACTACTAAGTCAGCTGCTGTAAGAGCGTCCATTGCTTTTTGTTTTGCAGCAAGAAGACGTTTTTCTAGGTCCGTCATTTCTTCACCTGATTCAAGTTTGCCGAAGGCGTTGAATAAATCTTGGCCGAAATAAGGCATGTCTTCAGCGAAAACATCAAACGTAGTGACATTCACACCATCTAAGTTCTCCATAAAAGTTTCATACATTTTACTTGATACAGCCTCTGAAGCTGGACGATTGTTTGCTTTAACTACTAATACATTCATTATATTTAAATCTCCTTTTTATCTTTAATTTTATTATTTTTAAATTACATATCTCGAATTAATAATATATTAATCTAGTATTATTGTCAATAAAACACTATTAGTAGATATTTCCTTGGTTAGACCTAAACCTATATTTTGAAAAGGGGTGCTGGGTACTCAACTGAAAATAAAAAGCCGATTCTTCCTTCCATTAGAGGATTAAGAGCCGGCTTTTTTATCAAATTACTCAAGAAAACAGTATATTGAAAAAAGGATAAGATAACATTGCATCGAATGATCCCATCTTTATTCAACCTTAATAGGGTTAAGGATTAAATCGGGTAGACCGTTTTATAATCTGCAAGGATTACCAATTGAATTTCCCTAGGTTGAAAGTTTATTTGTGAACCAGAGGAGTAACGCCAAGTCTTTTCGTTTTTTTGTTACAAATATATTTAACTCTTCCTGAAATCTAAAACAATCGAAGCCGTTTCTTCATCAACAGATAAGACTTATTTTGACGAGTTCCTTCTATTATATATGATTCACTTTCATCCTAATTAATATCAATAAAAAAAGCCCCACTGATTTAAATTCAATCATTAGAGCGCCTTGGTCATACTTATTGATTCTTAATATAAACTTTCAGAAATTCTCTTATAGATTAATACTTTACTACGCTTCTTTCTTGGTTGTAGAGAATCTCTTTTTTCCCTCGCCAACGGTAAAACACTTTCATCAAAGGCATAATTAAAATAAAGATGAATAGCAGCCGGAACGTTTGGAACATCGAAACAAGCGAAACCTCTGCATTAACTTCATCAGCTAATAATACCATTTGATCTAAACCACCTGGTGCTGTGCTTAGGAAACTTGTAGCGAATGTAGTGTCCAATGTAAACGACATTAAGAAGCTTGAGCCGAATGTTAGTGCAATCAGTGCGAATGCGCTGAAAATTCCCCCTACTAGTACACGTACTGGTAGCTTAATCATTTGTGGCTTGAGCATTAAGCCGATATGGGCACCGATGAGTAGCTGTGCGACGTCCATAACGATACCAGGTACTTGTGGCATTGCGATCGGTGTTGTGAGTTGCACCGTAATTAACAAAATAATTGGTGTAATGAAATATGCGACTGGCAAATGAATTCGTTTTGTTAAATAGGAGCAACCCCATGCAAGTGCAATTAATAATACTAAACTAATCGTTAGCTTTGCCTCAGTTGGCTGCTTACTCATTACTTGACCAGCAACAATAAATGGTACAAATACAACGACTAGTAATAACCGAATTACTTGAAAATAAGATATAACGCCAATTTCTTTAATTTTTTCTTCTTCAGCAAATACGACGATTTGAGCTAAACCGCCTGGGATAGCGCCCAATACAGCCGCTTTCACCGGGATTTTTACCCACTTGCTCGTTAAGTAGGCAATGCCGATTGAGCCGCCAATTAAAATAATGTTTAATGTTATCATATAAAATAAAAGTGGGCCCATCATGCCGAATAAATCGGTGTTAAATTGTACACCTATTACTGTACCAACCATGACGACACCTATATCACGCATTTGGCTAGACCATTTGAGCGGTCCTTTATAGACAAATTGGGCTAACATGACGATAACAATTGGGCCAAGCATCCAAGGAATAGGGATGTGCAGCAGGCTAAAAATATAACCGCCAATTAAAGATAAGACTAACACCTTTAACATTGCTTTCAACAGTAACACCCCTTCCCATAATTTCCCTATCTACATTTATTACTTGAAACCACCAGCATGTCAGCACATGAAGACTGGTGGTTTAGTTATTATTATTTTGCTAATTCTAATACTTGTGCTTCACGATCTACGTCATCGCGGCGACGATCGCCCCAGTATGCAGAACCATTTTTCAAATATTCTTCATACGTCCATTTCACTGGCTCCCAGTCTGGCTCGAAGATTAAGTATCCGTTTGTGAAAATTTCAAGACGTAAGCCGCTTCCTGGGTCTTTTACGTAAATGTACATGGCTTGAGAAATACCGTGTTTACCTGGACCTACGAATTGTACATCAGCTTCGCATAAAATATCAGCAGCACGTAGTAAGTCTTGTGCGTTGTCTAACCAGTAAGCAATATGGTGCATTTCGTTTGGCTGTTTTGAACGTGATGTAGACATAATTGCTACGTCATGCACTAAGTTTGTTACCGATAACCAGCTCGCTACTTGTACATCGTCTGGATTTACGAAATATTCGCGCAGCTTGAAGCCTAATGCTTTTTGTAAATATTTCACAATTTCAGCGTTATCGTGGGAAGTTTGTAAGTTAACATGGTCGATACGGCGTGGAGATACGCCTTTCGCCCATGATTTATACGTTTGGTTTTTAAGTACTGATTTGCGAGATTCATCAGCAGGTGTTTTTTCCATATCGTAGTAAAGTTCGAAGCGATGACCACTTGGTAATTCGAAGCGGATTGCTTCACCTTGTGCTACTTCTTCTCCAGCAGCTATCCAATGTACGTCTGTACCAGCCTCTTCTAATAATTTTGCGAAAGTTGCTACATCCTCGCGACGTTTTGTACGCCAGCCGATGTGATCGATGTGAGAAGTTTCACCAGCTGTAATGGATAAGGTATGGTGTTCGAAGTCTCCCCATGCTCTTAAGTAGTGTACGCCATCTACGACCTCTGTTTCTTCTAAGCCGATTGTGTCGCGGAAGAACCATAAAGATTTTTCAAGATCTTCTGACACTAAAGCTACGTGTCCTAATTTTGCAATTTCCGGTGCGTAAAGAAATTTTTCCAATTATATTCACCTCATAGTTTAATAGTTTTTTATAAGAGACACGAATCCACTCTTTATAAACGACATTTTCGAATGCTGCTATTATCCTTGAATGTTTGTATTAACGCCGAATAAATGCCTGCCGTAACCTAAAATGCCGTCTTCATATAAAGAAGTAATGTGTACTGCAATTGCCATTAAGTCACGAGTGAATAGCTCGACTGGATGACCTTTTAATAATGCGTGTCCACCTAAAGTAAGTAGTGATTTTACGCCGATTTGTGTACACTTATCGATGATCAATGCACGGATTGCTTTATATTTTGCCCCTTCGTATGGGCCGCCTCTATCCTTTTCCATCATTGCGATGTATTCATTTAATAGACTTTTAGCCGAGAGCATTTCAAGCTTTAACTCCGAAAGCACGCGTTGGCTCGTTGGAGAATCTTTTTCGTTTATGCCGGAGAAGCGTACGCGGCCTGCTGTATGCTTTTCGAATTCGTCAAGTACACGCTCTGCACCGCCAACAGCCATCGCTGCGAACCCTACATAGAAGCCAGGGTAAAATGGTGTGTTGTAGTATAAGTAGTCTTGATCGAAATCTTCATACGGCGGCTGGCTTTTTTCGATAATTTTGTTAAAGCGTAATATAGCCTCAGGCTTAACGAAAACATTATCGACAATTAATGTATTACTGCCTGATCCACGAAGACCCAATGAATCCCAAGTTTTTACAACTTCTAAGTCAGAAACTTTTAATAAAATACCTACACGCTCAGGCTTGTTGCTGTCCTCGAATTTCATCATTGCGCCAACGCCAACCCAATCGGAGTAGTTGATTCCGCTTACAAAATTGTACTTACCTGAAACAATATAGCCATTTTCAACTGCTTCTACTTTGCCGATTGGTGCAAATACATCAGCTACGAAGCCGCCTTGGTTAATGACTTCGTCGCGAATGTGCTTCGGATAGTAGCATACCCAAGAGTTGTGCACGGAGAAGAAGTATGTTAACCACGAGGCAGATAAGTTGTGGTATCCAACTGTGCTTACCATATCAACGAATGTGCGCCAATCAAGTTGAGGATAGCCGAATTCTTTCGGTAAAATTAATCGATGAATTTCCTCCTTGCGGATAATATCCGCGATGCGTGGAGAAATGGTCGAGTTAAAATCGGCTTCAATTGCTTCTAACTCTGCAGCTTCACCGATACGCTTTGCTTTTTGCATAATTTCTTCATAAGAAGCTTTATTCTCAACTACTGTTAACATCTGATCATTCCTTTCCAAAATAGTTTATTGTGCTGTAACTGCTTGGTCTTTTTCAACTGCTAAAAAATCGATGACAAGTTTGTTCACGATTTCTGGCTGGTCAGTTTGTGCTTGGTGACCGCAGTTTTCGATATATTCGAATTTAATGTTCGGTAATAATTTCTCAAGCTTATAACCTGTCTCCACTGGTGCGACAGTATCTTGATTACCCCAAATGAATATGCCGGGAACTTTTAATTTTGGTAAAGTCTCTTTAATGCAATAACGATCCCAAAGCTTTGGTTCTTCGTTCATTCTGGCTAAGTAAGCATCGAACGCTTGATTTGATTCTCTAATGCCTGGGCGAGTGGCTGCTTGATGACGCAGTTGAATTAGTTCTTCAGGAATGACTGTGTCTTCACTTGAATTGCGATACATAAATTTACGTAATGATTCTTCTGTATAATCGTAACCAATCACTTCTAAGAATGAACGCAACTTTCTTAATGGCACTTCTTGCATCGCTTGATAAATTGTATTACTGCCGATGTAAACAACCTTATTTACTTTCTCAGGATGGTCAATTGCATATTTAGCTGCAACGTAAGCACCTTGTGAGTTGCCGACAAGCGATACTTCATCTAGGCATAATGCTTCAATAAAATCATGTACATGATCCACTAAGCTTTGATGACCTTTTACCGGCCAAGCGTGAGGACGTGCATCTGTGAAGCCCATTGATAGTTGATCTACTGCGTATGCGCGGAAGCCAGCTTTAGCTAATGCAGGCAGCATAAAACGCCAACCCGCTGCGCCGCAGGCTCCAGGTCCTGCCCCATGTAGTAAAATTACAGCTGGCCCTTCTGTCCCTGCCCAAGAATAATGTGTACGTACACCATTTGCCAATACGTAACTATTATGAAATCCTTCAAAAATTGTCATCCTTTTTCCTCCTTGTGCTGATTGCTTGTTATTTTCTGTTTTGAGTATAACTGTAAAAAAATCCAAACATAATATTGATTTTTATTGAATGAATAGTTAGAATCATTAAAATTTATTGAAAATTATTTTTAACTTTAGTAACATGGTAAACATAAAAACCTAGGGGATGTGACTTTAGTGAGTGAAATTGCATTTGATTCTAGCGAAACAAAAAATATTTTAATGTCGGCTAATGCCTTCCACACATTAAAAAACAATTTATTTAATAACATTGGCTCCCATAAAACAAAAGGTTTTTTATTCCGATTTGGCAAAGAGTTTGGGATGGAATCAGCAAAAAATAGGCTCCAAAATAAAAACTTGATAAGTCCTGTCGGTAAAAGACATTCGCGCTTAGGTCACGTAAAAGATGTTAATTTCATGGGGGAAATTGTGCGCCATCCGGACGGCACGATTGAATGTATCGATACGTGGGGACAATGGGTGGAATCATTCGAAGCAGCATTACACCTTAAAAATTACGGTTTAGCAAATGAATGTGTTTGTCATATGTTATGCGGCTTTGCGAGTGGTGCATTGACATATGAGTTTGGCGAGTCAATTATTGCCGTTGAGTACAAGTGCGTCGCAAAAGGTGATTCATGCTGCGAGTTTAGAGTGCGTTTAGAGCGCGATTGGCTCAAAGAGAAGGAGGAACTTATACACCTTTATCAAAACGACAACATTTTATCTGAGCTTGAAATGACATATGACGCACTTTTGCACCATAAGCAAATGCTCGAAAAAATTTCGGTGTTTCATGGTCAGCTCACGCAAAAAGTAACAGATAAGCATTCGATGGATGAAATTGTACAAGCTGCGTATGAGCTGTTGAACATCCCGATTTTGATTGAGGATATTCATGGCACTCCATTAAGTCAAAATGGTTTAACCGAGGAACAGCAGCTAATAATTAAAAAAGATAAGGCAAAATTAGTGCATTTTGATGATAAGCACAACGTTTCGAATTACAAAGGAAATGAATATTGGAAGTTGACGGCACCTGTTCTTATTAATAAAAAAAATTATGCCACCTGTTCTTTTTTTTACTTTGATGAAGAACGTATGGATGAAAACGATCACTTATTTTTAGAGCGTATTTCGACTGTCGTAGCGTTATGTATTTTATACGAGGAGGCGCAGTTTGAAGAGCAGCAGCGGATGCGCAGCTCGTTATTAGAGCGCTTAATTCATAATCGAAATATTAAAGATATCGAATCTTACTATAAGTTTTTACCGTTTATGTTTCGGCCGCCGTTTTCTACAGGTATTATTAGTGTGAAAAAGAAAAAGAAAAATAACGAAATTATTGACATTCATGATCAGCTCACACAGCTGTCAAAGTTGGTAAAAGATTGGGATTTACCTTGTATTTTTGCAGTCCTTGGGGAAGAAATCGCTCTCCTTAACTCACTAAATAGCGACAAGCAAGGCTGGCAAAAGAAAATCACGAAAATTTTTCAAAAAATGGAGAAGCAAAATAACAATTATAAATATTCAATCGGGCTTAGTGGAACATTTAGCAACTTTAAAGATTTCGAACGTTCCCTGCAAGAGGCGCGTGTCGCACAGCGCTTCCCAAATCAAAAGCTGCTAACAGATTACGAAGATTTAGGAATGCTTGGCGATATCGTAAAGAACATGAGTATTGAACAGCTACATGAAATGGCGAAAAAGACGTTAAAAGACTTATACAATTTCGAAGATCCTCGAAAAAAGGAGTTGTTGCACACGCTTTACGTTTATTTATTAAATAGCCAGCGCCTAAAAGAAACGATGGATGAGTTGACATTATCAATCGGCGGTGTCCAATATCGTATAAAGCAAATTGAAGAGCAGCTTCAAATTTCACTAAAAAACGCATCAACAGCAGCGTATACTTTATTAGTGATTCAGGCGCTAATATTGTCGGATAGTTTATGCTTTGAGGAATTTGCACGATAAAGAAGCTGAATTCCCTTATTAAACAAAAAAAGAGACTGTAGACAAACTTTTTTAAAAGTTCGTCTACAGTCTTTTGAATTTTTTCTGATAGGATAACCCCTTGTTGGATTTTATTGTTCAACAGAAACATCTAAGCTCAATTGCTTTTCGTCCGTAGTACGACGTGCATCTTCATTTTCAGTTGCTGTAATTTTTAATTTACGTGTAGCTAATAATACTATTGCGGATACAACATATAAACTTACGATCAATAATACCCCTGAATTGAAGCCAGAGCGAATGTCATCACCTGCAAGTGTAATTAAATAACCAGTAATCCATGGACCAATTATACCAGCCATACTTGCAATAGATAATGAAATACCTGTTACACTGCCCACTAAGTTTTTCGGAATGATTAACGTTTTAATTGCAGCGTTTAACGGTAATAAGCTTGTGTTCATTACTAAGCCTACCCCTAAGAAGATACATGCTAAGACTGGAGAGGATACTATAGTTGTCATTGAGTAAGAGGCCGCACCAACAAGTAATACGGTAACTAATACACGGTCATAAGATTTAATAAGGCTTTTATTTTTCTTGAATAAGACGTCTGTAAATTTACCTGCACAAATTGCGAATACCGTACCTGTAATCCCCATTCCAGCGAATATAATGCTCATACTTTGCTGCTTGAGACCGACGATTTGTATTAAGTAAGTTGGGGCCCACGTAAGAACCCAAGTTGTAATCCACATTGATACGAAACCTACAACTAAAATTGATAATACATACGGGTTGATTAATACTTTTACTATATACTTGAATGGTACTTCCTGGGTTGAAGCTAAGGATTTTACGTCTTCGACTAGTGGCTGCCTCGGCTCGTCTCTCATAAAGAAGAAGAAGAGTGCCCATGCCAGGCTCGCTACCCCTAACAATGCGAAAGTATGCTGCCAGCCTACGTTTGTAATACCCATAACTAAAAGTGGGGCAGCTAAATACGTACCAACTGTTGTACCAGAAGTCATAATAGCTGTAGCGACACCACGTTGTGCACTAGTGAACCATCGTGCAAGGTGTACTAGGCAAAAACCGAGCGTAGAACCTTCGAAGAAACCTAAGACAACACGTAGTAAAATTAAGTGTGTTAACGTTTCTACAAAATAAGCGCTCGCTAATGCAATTGTCCATCCAGTGGCAATCATCATTAATAAATACTTTGAGTTGAAGCGATACGTTAATGTGCCTAAAACAATACTTCCGACAGCATATGCAGCAAAGAAGCTGCTTCCTACTAAACCAAATTGATCGTAAGATAGATTCAGTTCAGTCATGATTGGTTCTGCGGCTAATCCTAAAACTGATTTATCCGTATAGTTTAAAACCGATAGCAAGAATAGAAATCCTAATACAACCCAACGCATATGCATGTAAATCCCCCTTGTATTACTGTATTTTCCCATTCACATCATTTCGTAACCAAGTTGTTCGATTTTTCTGAAATTATTCAAGACGATTGTTAGCGTTTTCAATAAAATGTTAGGATAATTTCACACCTCCATTTGTTTTGCTAGAAATGCATTCATTTCAGCATTTTTTTTAATTTCTTTAAAAAAATAATGGTTTCTAATGGGAAAATTCAGTATACGAATCTTCCATGAAATGAATTCTATTTGAAAAAAAAGAGATTTACAAGAAAAAAAAATTGATACCAATTTTGGTTTGAAAGAGAACAAAAAAGAAAAGATTAAATTCCCAGTTAAAATTTTCCCATTAAGATATATTGACAAATCTGACTTTCCTTAAAATTCTGTCGCAAAAAATTCAAATTTGAGTTCACATAAATTTTATTGTTTTTTTCTAAATTTTCAATAAAAATAACAATAACAATTTTAAATGGACTCCTTTATGATTAAATTATTCGATTATGGATGGAGGAATTGTAATGGATGATCGTTTATTTAGAGATGCGATGGGGAAATTCGCCACTGGGGTAACCGTTCTTTTAACTGAAAACGAGGGAGAAACACATGGAATGACAGCAAACGGTTTCATGTCAGTATCATTGGACCCGAAGCTTGTCTTAATCTCTATTGGACATAAAGCAAAATTTTTAGAGAAGGTTTCACAGTCTAAAAAATATACAGTAAATATTTTAGCGGAAGATCAAGAGCATTATTCACGTCATTTCGCTGGGAGGCCCGGTGAAGCTGTAGAATTTGAAACGTTAGATGAGCAGCCAGTACTAAAAGGGGCTATCGCTCAAATCGCATGTGAAGTTGTATCAGAACATGTAGAAGGTGACCATACATTATTCATTGGCAGAGTAGTAGATTTGCGTCTTGAGGATAAAAACCCGTTATTATTCTTCAGTGGCAAATATCGTCAATTGACTGAGGCAGAAACAGTTAAGTCATAAAAGGGAGAATGGCCTATGAATATTCAAATAATGGCTGAAGCATTGCTTGAAGCAGAACGTACAAAACAGCCAATTGCCCCACTAACTGAAACCTATGAAAATATTACAGTTGCTGACGCCTATGCAGTGCAATTAGCGCAAATTCGACAAAAGATTGACAAAGGTGCGACAGTAAAAGGGCTAAAAATTGGTTTAACCAGTAAAGCGATGCAAGAAATGTTGAATGTATATACACCAGACTACGGCTTTATTTTAGATACAATGGTATATGACGAAGCAGATGGTTTAGCTGCTGAATCCTTTATTCAACCAAAGGTAGAGTTTGAAATCGCATTTGTTTTCAATAAAGAGTTAAAAGGGCCAAAAGTGACTCCGCAAGATGTAATCGAAGCCACGGCTTATGTTGTACCAGCCGTTGAAGTAATCGATAGCCGTATCGCGAATTGGAAAATAAAATTCGAGGATACAGTGGCAGACAATGGTTCTTCAGCAGGTGCGATTTTAGGTGAAAAGCATACACTCCTTAAAGATATTGAAGACATTACAAATATCCCCATGATTGTGAAGAAAAATGGTGAATTTTTAGACGAAGCAACGAGCTCGGCCGTGTTAGGCACCCCCCTCAATGCTGTTGTTTGGCTAGCAAATGAAGTGAGTGCATACGGTATTTCTATCGAACCAGGCATGTTTGTTTTATCAGGAGCACTATCAAAAGCTGTTCCCTTTGAACCAGGCGATGAATTTGAAGTTGACTTTGGTATACTCGGGAGAGTAAGCGTTAACATTTTGAAGGAAGTAGTGAAAAAGTAAAAGTTTTATGGTGTAACACAACTAAAAGAAAAAGGAGAGAATCGCAATGAATGTAATCTATGTGAATGCGAATAACTTACAAGAGATTAAACGATCAGCTCCCAACGCAGCGATGGCACTTGGTTATTTTGATGGTGTGCATTTAGGGCATCAAAAAGTAATTCAAACAGCTAAAGAAAAAGCAATAGCACATAATTTATCATTAGCGGTCCTCTCTTTTTTCCCGCATCCCAAAAGTGTGTTATTTCCGGACAAAGAGGTCTCGTATCTAGAGCCGATAGAACAAAAAGTTGAAAAGTTGGAAAGGCTTGAAGTAGACATTTTTTATATTGTAGAGTTTACAAAGGAATTAGCCAAAGTAGAAGCGAACGATTTTTTAGATGATTATATTATAGGTTTGAATGCTGTGGAAATTATTTGTGGTTTCGACTATACATATGGGGCAAAAGCAAGCGGTACTGTTAATACACTGGCAGTTTATGCAACTGCAAAGCAAGTTGGCCTAACGGTTGTCGAAGAGCTAAAGTGGAATAATCAAAAAATTAGTTCGACTTTGATTAGAAAGTACCTAACAGAACGAAAGCTTCGTGATTTACCGACTCTATTGGGAGGCTTTTATAAAACTAAGTATTGTCAAAAGAACGGTTTACTGCCGAATTATTCGTTACCGAATGTAGGCAGTTATAAAGTATTAATTGAAGATCGACAATCTTTTATTGAGTGTGTTGCGACTGTAAAGTGTAATAGATATATTCAGATTCATAATGAAACTTCCATACTACCGAATTTATTAACGATCCTATGGGTGGATCAATTAGAAAAAGTACCGAGCTGAATGTCGGGGTGCATTTAGAATTGCACCCTTCTGACCAATTAAAAAAAGCACCATTGATATTCAGCTCTATGTAAAACTTTATTTAATATTAATTAGGTCACTTATGCTCCCTTTAACTTATCTATTTTCTTCAAAAGGCCGACTAAACCTCTTATAGTAAACAAAGTAAAATTTACACTTGCAAAAGTATGAAAAGGAGTCCACTTTTTCCATTTAAATAATTTAGTGTTTTTTTCAAAGTACCATTGACCGATACTCATGGGCACACTAAATAAGAAACTTTTCAATAGGATTTTACTAAACTTATCGTTATAAGAGAGCTTAACCCACATCACACTTAAAAGTGGGAAAAATAATAATGTATAAATGATGTTAGTCCTAAAAATCTTTGGAAAAGGACGGACTGGATATTCTAGTCTTTTAGTACCAATAACATAAGCGTCTATTAGGTAAGCAAGAACTCCCTTTGAGAAAAAAATAACAAGATTTTCTCTCATTTTTGGCCCTTTAAATAGGAATGGGAGGAAAACAACGCACAAAGATGTGAGTAAATTCAACAGTTTCTTTTCCATACAATAACTCCTTCGATAGAAAAATTTCGCAACAGTGACATCCTACCTATTATTTCTTTAGGTATTATTCACTATTCCTTCGAGTTTAAAATTACTTTCTATGTAATTAAAAAAGCTAATCGGAAGGCTCCGATTAGCTTTTTTAATTAATGTAGATTTTATTGGTTCGCCTTTTTTACCCATTCTGCAACGGTAACCGTACGTTTTGCTTGGTGCTTTACAGCAGCTTCAACATCATCAATCATTTTTCCATCCTGACCAACAGTCACACTTGTTCCATATGGGTTACCGCCAGCTCCAAATGTAACAGGATCCGTATAACCAGGAGCAGCAATAATGGCACCCCAATGCATCATGGATGTATATAATGAAAGAAGTGTAGCTTCTTGACCGCCATGTGGATTTTGTGCAGAGGTCATGGCGCTGACTACTTTGTTTACTGTTTTACCAGTTGCCCAAAGTCCTCCCTGGATATCAAGAAATTGCTTCATTTGAGAAGGCATGTTTCCAAATCGAGTCGGAACACTGAAAATGATGGCATCTGCCCATTCAATATCGTCCCCTGTTGCAATTGGAACATTTTTTGTTGCTTCTACTGTGTTTTTCCATACTTCATTTCTCTCAATAATAGAATCGGGAGCTAATTCTTGTACTTTTAATACTTTAACCTCAGCACCAGCTTCTTTTGCTCCTTCTTCAGCCCACTTTGCTAATTGATAATTTGTTCCACCCATACTGTAAAAAATTACTGCCAATTTTACATTTGTCATACTTTTTTCCTCCTTATCAGGTGTATTCCCAAATAATCTAGACAAGAAACTCATTCATAACACCTCCTATTATTTCTTTGTTTTAAAATTATCATTCACTGCTAAGCAGCTCTTTTTATCTCTTTTGACTCCCTTTGAAAAATCAATTGACTAATTGATAATAGCTTGCTTCCATTAATGAGAAGATATACCGCAATAGCTAAGAATGCTAAGTCTAATTCATAACCGGCCATTTGGCCATTTCCTAATAAACCAATTGCTAGTTTTACTTTTATTGTTGCTCCAATCATTAATAAGGCAAACAAAGCCGCAACTAATCTTGTTGCTAATCCAACGATTAATAGGATCCCACCAATAATTTCGAGTAAAGCAACTCCATATGCCATAACTCCTGGTAAGCCAAGGCTTTCAAACCAGCCTGCTATGTTCTCTATTCCACCTTGAAACTTTACAACTCCATGAATAAAAAATATTGCTCCTAATGTAACGCGTAATATAAGTGCTCCAATTTCATTTTTAAACATTTTCGTTTTTCCCCCGTTTAGTTATATTATTTAGTAATAAAATGTTTTTGATACCAAGACGCTGCTGCTTCTACTTCTTGTTTAGTTAATTGATGGCCTTTATTTTCCCAATGGAGTTCAACTTGCGCATTTGCCTTTTCTAATAAGGATTGAAGTTCAGATGATTCCATAGGAGAGCAAATTGGATCATTTGTCCCCGCAGCAATAAATACTGATTTCCCTGTTAAATCAGGAAGGTCCATTCCTTTTCGCGGCACCATTGGATGATGAAGAATAGCACCCTTTAAAGCATGTTGATAATGAAATAATAAACTAGCAGCAATATTTGCTCCATTTGAGTAGCCGATTGCAAGAATATTATCGCGATCAAAATCATACTTTTCGGCAGATTTATCTAGAAACTCGTTTAATTCTTTTGTTCGAAATATCAGATCTTCCTCATCAAAGACACCTTCTGCTAATCTGCGGAAAAACCGAGGCATTCCATTTTCCAAAACATTCCCGCGAACGCTTAATACATTTGCCTCATCATCAATCATTCCCGCAAGTGGAAGCAGGTCTAATTCATTGCCGCCAGTACCATGAAGCAGTAACAACGTTGGTTTGGTTGGATTTTGTCCCTTATTAAAAATATGTTTCATTATTTATCTCCCCTTATATTCAATCTAATTCTCTCACTTTAATTGGCAGCAACCCACGTTCAATCTGGTCTCTATGTGATTCATACTGTGCAGGAAGCATTAATTTCTCTCCCATTGTTTCTTGTGATTCATCATGAGCAAAGCCTGGAGGATCTGTTGCAATTTCAAATAATATTTCTCCGTGTTCTCTAAAATAAATGGCATTAAAATAGTTTCGATCTCGTACTGAAGTGACGCCATACCCATTCGCAGCAACATACTTTTGCCATTCCAATTGATCTTGATCATCACTTGCCCGCCAAGCGATATGATGTACGGTTCCCACACCCATTTGCCCGCGTCCAATCGGAGTTAATTTTAGATCAATGACATTTCCGATCTCAGCTGATGAACAGTAACGTGCGAAATCTCCTTCTTTACCTACGAATTCAAGTCCCATAACATTTTCTAACAAATCTGCCGTTTTATTAGGCTGGCTGGATAATAGAGTGGCTCCGCCAAACCCTTTTATGGCAACATCCGGTGTTACCCCGCTAAAGTTCCAATGATTAAGTTCGCCTTCTGCTCTTTCAACAATTTCAAGGTGAAGTCCGTGCGGATCATCAAATTCCAAATATTGCTCCCCGAATCGCTCCATTTTTATAAAAGGCACTTTGAACTTTTCTAATCTATTTTCCCAAAACGCAAGGGCACCTTTAGGAACAACGTATGAGGTAACTCCTACTTGACCATCACCGATCGTACCTTGACGGGCTCCAGCCCAAGGAAAAAATGTGATGATCGTTCCAGGTTTTCCTCCTTCATCTCCGAAATAGAGATGATACGTGCCAGGATCATCAAAGTTTACCGTTTGTTTTACTAAGCGGAGCCCTAAAACACCTGCATAAAAATCAACATTCTCCTGTGGATGACCTACGATAGCAGTGATATGATGAATTCCCATTGTTTTCTTACTCATTTTGAAACACCCCTTTTTGTATTATGATGTCTATTAACTGGTTCATATATAATATTTGTAAATCCATATTCTCTAATTCGAGATATTTTAGAATAAAAAAGCATCCAATGCATATTGTCCAGGTCCAATTAATGCTACTCCAATGACCACGGCAATGATTGTCAAATTATATTCATATCCATTTTGTGTGGACCAATAACCATTTGGAGCATGAACCTTAACGATTGCCATAACCATTGTACCTGCAATCATGATACCTGCAAGAGGAGTAAGAAGTCCTAAAGTAAACAACAATCCGCCAATTACTTCTGCTAACCCTGCCATGAGAGCCATCATCACACCTGGTTTCAAACCAAGGGATTCCATCCAGCCTCCTGTACCCTTCAAGCCGTAGCCTCCAAACCAGCCAAATAATTTCTGGGCGCCATGAGCCATGAACGACAAACCAATCACTAATCTAATAATTAATAACCCTATACTCATCATTTTAGTTCCCCCTATTTTTTATCTCGAATCTGAGATATTAGTGCAAAAAAATTTATTTCACTTTCTTAATAATTTTGTTTAACAAATTGACCATTTCCTCATGCTCAAGACCAGTCAAATCTCCAAAAAAGGAATCTACCATCTCTTGATATTTCGGCATAATGTTTTCCATCATTTCCTTTCCTTCAGCCGTTAAGGTAATATGAATAACCCGCCTGTCTTCTCTGCAATCATTTCTTTTTATGATTCCTTTTTGTTCAAGTTTATCAATCACATACGTCATCGAGCCGCTTGAAATTAGAATTCTATTTCCAATCTGTTGAATCGTTTGTTTTCCTTGGTAGAAAAGTACCTCTAAAACAGAAAACTCAGTAATACTAAGTTTATATTGGGACATTTCATCTCTTATTCGTTCCTGAATTGCTTTTGAGGTTTGCATTAACAGCAAAAATGGCTGATTTGTACATTTCCTTTCCATGATTTAGACCTCCTATTTAAATATCCTGAATTAATATATCTCGAATTTAAGATAATGTCAATAGATATTTACAAATGTTTACTATCTATATTTCCTCTATTGAACTTCTTCAAAAAAGCTATACTCTTCATCAAGTTGGAGTAGACGCATTTTACGCGGCAAAAAACTCCGTATCTCTTCTTCGTTAAAACCTACTTGTAATCTTTTTTCATCAAGAATTAAAGGTTTTCTTAATAGCCCAGGATGCTCTTCAATAAGTGTATACAATTCTCGAAGTGAAATAGTATCGATATTTACATTTAACTTTTTGAAAGTTTTTGACTTTGTTGAAATAATTTCATCGGTGCCATCTTCTGTGTAACGAAGGATATCCTTAATTTCATCTACTGATAGCTTTTCAGAAAGAATGTTTCTTTCTTTATAAGGAATTTGATTTTGATCAAACCATGCCTTTGCTCTTCGGCATGAAGTACAACTAGGTGATAAATATAAAGTTACCATTATTCACACTCCCCTGATGTTTATTAATCCGTTTGACTTCTATCAATTAGCTATCCTTTTATCTTAAATCAGCGTATCTCAAATTACAATATCTCGAATTAAATATATTTTTATTATATATCATCTTCTACAATTGTCAACAGAAAATCATAATGTAATAATACGATGCCGTATGGCACAAGGTATTTTCATTTTGTGCAGCTCCTATGTTTCAATAATCTATATATGTGAAAAAGCATACTCAATGAGTATGCTCAATCTTTATAAACACTCTCACATACCCCAGGTTTTGGTTCATAGATTTAGAGAATAGATTATCAGTCCTAGCTAGATCCCTAGAATGAAGTTGATGAACCATCATTGGCTACTGTTTGGTGAAGATGGATTTTCAGTTTGACCTTGATCACTGATATCGGAATCTTGAGCCACCGTAATAATCAGCGATTTAGCAGGTGAAAAATCTCCCATTGAAAAATTAGTACCATATAATTTCATGTTTGAAGTATGGCTGTTTTGCAATGTTCTTCCTATATTAATGTTTGCATTTTGTGTTATCCCATTTACGTGCAGGTTGTAAATATTAATTTGGTTAGACATAAGATCCTCCAATTAAAAGAAGATTTTAGTATACAATATGTTAAACAAGTATCATAAGAAATGGACAAACATGGAATTTAGTTGATAGTTTTTTCTAATCTTATTGAAAAAAAAGCAATGCGTTAAAACATACCAGTCCAATGTTTATATTTTGACTATAATAAAAAAACGAATATCAAACACAATTTTTACATTGGTTTGATATTCGAATCACAATCATTCGCTTTTGTTGAAACTGTATGGTTTTTTGTATAAACTGTACACTTTTTTGTTGAAACTGTATGGTTTTTAAAAGCAGTACCTTTCCTAATGAATAGTGGTTACCTTTTCTCAACTCTACCATCCGCATGGCGTGCGAATCTTCCAGACTCACGCTTATTCACAGGATCTGGACGATCCCACGGCCAGCCTCCGAATTGGGTATTTTGGTAATCCTTGAACGCTTCACGAATTTCCTGCTCGGTATTCATGACAAACGGTCCATAGGCTGCTACAGGTTCTTGTATCGGCTCACCCTCTAGGAGCAGCAAATAACTCTCAGATGATCCATTGGTAATCGTAATCTCCTGATCACCAGCAAGCTTTACACGATGGTACGTCTCAATTGCTGTTTCGTCAATATTTAGTTTTTCTCCCTGATAATAGTATAAATTTCTCGTCATGGTCGCTGAGACAGAAGGCAGGGTGTAGACTGCTTCCGGCTCCATATGAATGACGTAAATGCCCACATGATGATTTTTATCGTTTGCCCAAGAAGCTGCGTTTGGTTCTAAACTAGACTGGCCCATCGCATTCCCTGAAACTAGTCTTACAGTTGTTTTTTGTCCATTCACAGCTGCCGATTGTACTTCCGGTATATCTTCAGCCCATAACATTTTATACTCAGGATCAGCAAATTTATCTTTTGCAGGCAGATTCAGCCAAATCTGAAAGAACTCAAGTGGATTGCCTTTGTCCTGGTTTACGAGAGGAAACATTTCGGTATGTTGGGCGCCCTTTCCTGCTGTCATCCATTGAACATCCCCATTCCCAAATCGTCCTACCGACCCATATGAATCAAAGTGATCAATCAGACCTTCAAGAACGACGGTTACCGTTTCAAAACCTCTGTGGGGATGTACAGGAAATCCAGGAACCGTTTTACCATGATACATTCTAAAACCATCACGTAAGGTAAAATCCTCGCCAAGATTTCTACCTTCCAGTGAGACGTTCGGACCCTGCTCGTCATTTCCTGGTGGATACGCATCTTTATGATGAACCGTCATAAGAAACGGATCTTCGGTCTCCCATGGAAATCCTAATTTTTGTATTTTTATGATTTTGCTCTTCACTTCTACCTCTCCTTTAAAAGCCTCCATGTTATGGTTGAAAAAGTTTGCTATTTTTCCTTTGGCTCTGTTATTACTGAATGTTGATTTCACTATGTTTAGAAATAACCGTAAAATTCCGCCTAAATTGGGAAATACCCATATTCCCTTAAATATAAGGGGATTTTTTCCGCTTATTTTATCAAAATCTTTAGATTTTGTCTTATTTAGAGCTCTTAATCGGAATATCTCCATTTATATGGGCTTCATAAGCTTCCTTTATATACATTAGCGGAAATTCTCCGCCTAGCAATTCACATACCTACACCTACACGGTAAAATCAACACTGGATAATAACATAGCCATTCCATCTATTCTTTAACGAATTCCTTTGTACTTCTCACTGTATCAATTGGACGTACTAATTTTTCGATTTCTTCACGTTTTGGCTCTAAAAAAGGCGGTAACGATAATTTTTCCCCAAGTGTTTCATAAGGTTCATCCCCCATAAAGCCAGGACCGTCGGTAGCGAACTCAAATAAAATTTGCGGTGCAACTCTTGCGTACAAGGACTCAAAAAAGTGACGATTTACATAACCGGATGTTTGGAATCCAAAACTACTCATCCGTTCAATCCATTCCTCTAAAACAGCCCGATCCTCTACACGTAGTGCCGCATGGTGAACTGTACCATATCCTTGTCGGGCTTCAGGAAGAACCGCATTATATTCTACAATGACCGAGGCACCATTTCCGCCTTCACCCACTTCAAATAAATGGAAGGATCCGTCTTGTGCAGTCTCCTTAAATAATAGAACTTTTTCCATCATTTCTTTAAAGTAATCAAAGTTCGCAATTCGAACAAAAACAGGACCTAAACCAGTAATGGCATATTCCAGTGGAATGGGACCTTTTTGCCATGGTGTGCCAGATTCCACGCCTTGATTGAATTCATCGGAAATCAATTGATATTGTTGATCATCAAAATCAACAAAAGAGAGTGTTTTCTTGCCAAATTGTTCTTTGATTCCAGTATGTTTGACTTCTAGGCGATCAAAACGTTTTACCCAATAGTCTAACGCCGCATCACTAGGTACACGGAACGATGTCTTTGAAATTTCATTTGTACCGTGAACGCCTTTCGGAATGCCGGGGAAATCAAAGAACGTCATGTCTGTGCCTGCGCTGCCTTTATCATCAGCAAAGAATAAATGATAGGTTTGAATATCATCTTGATTGACTGTTTTTTTAACTAATCGCATACCTAAAACATATGTGAAAAATTCATAGTTCTTTTCTGCACTGCTTGTAATGGCTGTTACATGGTGTATTCCTTTTAAATGGTTCATGATCTATTCCTCCAAGTGTTTAATTTAAATTTAATGGACGTAAATTTTCTTCAATCTCTTTTCGTTTTGGTTCCAAAAATGATGGTAGTGATAGTTTTTCTCCCATTGTTTCCATTGGTTCATCTGTCGCAAATCCTGGTGTATCTGTTGATAATTCAAATAAGATTCCATTGGGTTCCCTAAAATATAATGCCTTGAAGTAATACCGCTCCACTTTCCCTGAATTCGGTAACCTGTATTCTTCCAAACGCGCTGCCCATTGATTATATTCTTCCTCATTCGGAACACGGAAGGCAACATGGTGAACACCACCACGTCCTAAGCGGCCTCTTGGCAAATCGGGTCTTGTTTCAATATGAACCTCAGCACCGCTGCCGCCTTCGCCAGTAGCATAAACCAATATATCAGGATGATCCCCTTCAAGTGATGGATAGGATCCGACAGAACGAAAACCCATCACTTCTGTTAAAACACCAATCGTTGGTTCTGCTATTGCCACTGTGAGGGTTACAGGTCCTAAACCAATAATGGCATTTTCCAATGGAATGTCATTTCTTTTCCAAGGAACCCCAGCTCTCACACCTTTTTCACCGTTATCCGCTACTAGTATGATGCTTGTCCCCTCGAAATCTCTAAAAGCCAATGTATCACGATTTGCTCTTTTTTGAATCTCATCATGTTCTACACCATATTGCTTAAAACGTTCTTTCCAAAATAACAATGATTCTGAATTTCTAACCCTAAGTGATACAGTAGAAATATCTGAAGTTCCCCTGTATGTCTGCCCAAGATGAGGTATGTCAAAGAACGTGACATCCGTTCCTGGTGTTCCTTCACCGTCAGCATAGAAAAGATGATAGGATTCTGTATTATCTTGATTAACTGTTTTCTTGACCAATCTCATTCCTAAAATTTTAGTATAAAATTCATAATTTTTTTCCGCTTTTCCAGTTAATATGGATACATGATGTAGTCCTAAAAGTTCCATCTTATCATCACTCCTGTCATAATATTAATTAATCCATTTGGTGCACGCACTTTTACGTATAGGATAGCTCCAACATTTATTATTTCTCCAAGTCGTGTTAATAGCCCAAAGCTAGTAAACAAATGTCTATCATCTTAAATCTTATTTATTTTATCTTGGATTCGAGATATTATTTTAAAAAAATAACACTTAACTTTTATTCCTTATTAGATGATTGTATTAATATCAGAAAGGGGAAATTATTGCATTTCCATTCCAAAACTCGAATGAAATTATCTTGAATTTGGTTATCTTGAATATGAGATAATAATAATCCTTTTAAATTATTTTGTCAATCACCTTTTATTTTATTGATTAAAATGCCTTTCTACGACACGATCCATTATCTAAATAAAGATGATGAGTCATTCCGGCCGAGCAAAATTAAAAGCAGTCCAATTGGTATGCATCCAATAATGACCTTAAAAAAAACGAATCCAATTCAAATCATTGGAATCGTCTTTTTTGCATGAAAAAATTAATACTTATAGGATTGTCCGCCATCAATTGGAATAACCGCAGCGTTGATAAAACTTGATTGTTCGGATAATAAGAAAGCTACTAAATAACCAACTTCTTCTGGTCTTCCGAAACGCTTCATTGGATTTGGTTCCACGAAAGCTTTTCCAACCTCTTCCCAATTAACTGGGTCGATTTGTTTTAACGAGCCTTCAACCATAGGGGTCATAATGGCCCCAGGCGCAATGGCATTAACATTAATACCAAATTGTCCATATTCGATAGCTGAGTTTCTAGTTAATCCTACTACACCATGCTTACTAGCTGCATAGCCTGATTGATTTCCTACACCACGGATACCACCAACAGAAGCCGTATTAACAATAGAACCTGAACCTTGTTCTTTCATTACTTTTAAAACATGCTTCATTCCATAAAATACACCGTTTAGATTTACGTTTAATACTTTAGCGAACTCGTCGCTTCCAAATTCTTCGGTTAAATTTTGTTTTCCTTCAATTCCTGCATTATTGAAAAATCCGTCAATTTTGCCGTACTTTTCAACTGTTTGCGTAACATAATTCTGTACTGCTTCTTCATCTGCTACATTCGCAGAAATTAAAAGGACTTCTGCTTCAGGGACAGCTTCTAAAACCAATTTTTTTGTTTCTTCTAGAGAATTAGTGTTTAAATCTACTAGGGCAAGTTTTGCTCCTTCTTTCGCCACTTGTAAAGTTGCAGCTCTACCTAATCCAGATCCTGCACCTGTAACTATAACTACTTTTTCTTCAAACCTTTTCATTTTTATCCAACCTCCTACAATTGTTTACCCTAAACGAAACCCGTTAAACGAAGTATCCCCAATTGCTTCAAATAAGACAAAGGTCAATGATTCCATTATTCTTTCCCCATGTGCATTTTCTGATTCTCCCTTGTTCTAGCTTCGGACTATCGTTGATAGCTTATTATCTTTAATGGTAATAACGATATCTGCCATATCTACAAATAATCCGTTATCCACTACACCTGGTATGAGGTTGAGGTTTTTCTCTAACTCTCTTGATTGTGTAATTTCTTGAAAGTTGCTATCTATAATATAGTTACCATTATCTGTTCGATAAGGAGCCCCATCCTTTTTCCGCAGCTTTGGACTGCCTCCAAGTTTTCTAATATGTTTTGCTGTCATTTCGTATCCAAATGGAACTACTTCAATCGGCAATGGAAAAGTTCCTAACGTATCGACATTTTTATCAGAGTCGGCAACGACAATAAACGTTTTAGCTGCTGCAGCGATGATTTTCTCTCTTAAAAGAGCACCGCCGCCTCCTTTAATAAGATTAAGCTCAGAATCTACCTCATCTGCACCATCAATTGCGACATCAATTTGCTCTATCTCATTAAACGATACAAGTGGAATGCCAAGTTGTATCGCTAATTGTTTCGTTTGTTCAGAAGTAGGAACTCCTTTAATGGAAAGTCCCTGCTGAACTAACTGACCGAGCTTCGTGATGGTATAAAATACAGTAGAACCCGTACCGAGTCCAACCACCATACCGTCTTTCACATATTCAACAGCTTTTTCCCCAACTTCTTTCTTCTCATTCAAGGCTTTGTCTCCTTTCGACTAAAGTTGGAAATTCTCCATTTTTATTTTGTCCATTATTTTGCAACTTGTTCCCATGCCATCTGTAAGATTTGTGGTTCAGAAGTGTCCTTACTTGCAATGACGTTTGTTTGGTATTTCTTCCCCTTATAATTAAGTTTTACAGTGATTTCAATCCTCAGGTTCCCTCCCTGCCAACAATAGTTCATTTCTCATTATTAATTATAATTTTGATTTCTAAGTTATTTTAAATAGTGTTAGTTACTTTATGTAATCAATGTTATATCTTCAAATAAAAGCCGTCAATCAAAGTATCTCAAATTCGAAATACTTTATGAAGTAATTCATTAAGAAAGGCTGGCGAGTTCGCCAGCCTTGTTGTTATGATTATCTGAAACTTCTACAGTTACCCAAGGGTCTTTTTTTCTGTTAACATTCATTTATCAAATTTACTTATTTATACAATGGAACTTCCCATTTATCCCCTGTTTTTTCATATCGCGTTACGGAAAGCAGGTGTAAAGTTAATTCCCCAGAAACTTCTTCAATATCATAGGATTTGAGATCAAGTGTTGTCTTGTAGCGGCCATTTTTATCTTTTTCATCTAGAATAGCTCCGCTATGATATGCAAGGAATGGTTTACCTTGGTTATCCACAATAGCCCAAGCTCCAAAATCAGAACTCCCTGCTTCTTTTCCTCCTTCCATTTCAATGGTAAAAATATTTTCGATATCGACAGGGTTAAGTGACTTGCGGAGCGACAATTTAAGCTTCTTTTTCGCCTCCTTTATCGTGATAAAATTACCTTCATATTCAAACGAGACTGGGTTCTTCTTCAATTCTTTCGGTTTAAACTTGATCGAGAAATCGGAAGGCACTGTTTTCACAACGCCATCTAATACAAATGTTAGTTTGCCATCCTCTTTTTGCGGGATAAAGGATTCATTCCAGGCAACCTGCCCGATTTCCCCCATTTCAGCACCTGAACCTTGGAGTACTCCTGAATCACTCGGGTGCCCTTTTCCTTCCAAAAAACTATTGTGATGGTACACTGTTTTCTTTTCCTCGTTCTCTATATGGTATTGAATAGCCGTTCCAAAATTAGTGAAAGAGTTGACGATTTCCTCACCAAATCTGTCTTTTAGATTCCTAATCTTCTCTTCTACCTTTGCCTGTTCTTCTTTAGCAAAAGACGTTTCATATAATAATTCACTAGAGGAAGGAGCAAATCGAACTTCCTTCATATTAATCTCCACGCCATTCATGCTTGTTACCGCCCCATTTAATGAGAGAGTGGTGGTAAATTTATTTCTTTCTCTTAAATCAACTGGAATCTCCAATCTCCAATTGCCCTTTACACCGTCTAGCTCAACCAAATCAAATGTAACGTTGACTGCCTTTAAATCCTCTTGTTCCCGCAGCGAAAATTCGATTAAGCCGTAATCACTTCCGTCCTGCCAACCCAAGCCAACCCCTTCAAGTCTTTTTCCATTTTGATCGCTGGCGTAGATTTCGTTCTTGGAATCTGCTAATTCAATATAGGAATCTTGTATTTTTCCTTTTTTATTAATGATTTGATAGGATAAAGCCACCCGGGAAGTATCTGCGACCACATCTTCTACCTTTAATGTAAGCCCATGATTTGTCACTTCACGATTAACCCGCTCTGCCATACCTGCATTCGAAGCTATTTTTAAGCCTTCGTCTACTTGATCGGTTGCAAACAAACCTCCAACCCACTTTGCAAAACTTGGATTCAGTGTTGTGCTAAATCCAACAGCTAACACCAGTCCTGCAGCAAACAGCATTCTTCGTTTCCAAACAGGCTTTTTGGGCTGTTTTTTATAAGGTCCAAGCTGAGCAAGAACGGTAGAAGCAAAATCATCTGGCAGCGCCGGTGTTTGTAAGGTTTCCATTAAAAACTTTTGTTCTTCGTCAAGCTTTTCAACGATGTGTTGACAATCCTTGCAGCTTTCTAAATGAGTGCTGAGGTCAACAAGCTCCTGTTTCGATAACATGTTATCAACATATTGTGATAGTTTATCTATCGTTGGACAATTCATGAAAGTACCCTCCTTCTCGTTTGACAGAAGCTCTCATTTTAATCTTTGCGCGATGAAGTTTATTCCGAACGCTTGAGACAGGGAGTTCGCACAACTCACTAATTTCGCTATAGCTTAATTCATTTACATAGCGTAAAAGAATAATCATTCGCTCATCTTCAGGAAGGTCTGCAATTAAACGCTCAAGCTGGCGGTTTTTCTCCTTTTTCAAAAAAATGAGCTCAGGATGATGGGAATTTACTAGTTTTTCTTCCTTTATCTCTACCACTTTCATTTTATAGCTCTTCTTGCGGAACTCATCCATACAATGGTTAATAGCCACGCGGTACATCCAATTGGAAAACGATCCCTTATTATCGTATTTCCCCAGCTGTTGATACACCTTTATAAAGGCTTCTTGTACTAAGTCTTGTGCATTCTGCGGATTTCTTGTCATCCTTAAAATGGTGGCATATAACTGATTTTTGTATTTATTGATAATGTGTGCATAGGCTTGCTTATTTCCAGATAACACTTCTTGAATCCATTGCCATTCTTCATCCATAAGAACCCCTCCTGCTAAAACGACCATGTGCACGTATCGCTTTTCTTTCTTTCATCTATTATAACGAGTTCACATGCTGAATAATTTCATATAAAAAAGAAAAAGAAGCGAAACGTTACCCTCCTCCGTTGCCAATGACCCTAAATTCTTGTTGAACTCCAGATATCAAAAGGGCAGCCTTATCCCACTGATAAGGCTGCCCTTTTATTCTCTACTTTATAGAAAGTTGTTTTTGTAATTCTCCTGTTTCTGCTTTATCTCCTGGTTGAAGGACCGTATCCTTACTATCTTGAAGCTCTTCATCAAGCCACCATTTAAAACCATTTTCCAATAATAAGGATTCTGAAGCAGCAGGACCATATGAACCTGATTGATAAGGATGGAGCGGTACTAGATTTTTCTCAAATGCATGAAGAATAGGCTGTACCCATTCCCATGACAATTCAACCTCTTTCCAATGAGCAAAGAAGGTAGAATCTCCATTAAACGCATCAAAGATTAGTCTCTCATATGCTTCCGGTACGTCCAATCCTAATTGTTCATTAGCGAAATTAATTTTGATTGGAGTAACCATTCCGTTATCCAATGGGTTTTTGCTGTTTAATTGTAAAGAGATATTTTCATTCGGATTGATTTCAATAATCAATAAGTTAGGATCAAGTTGGCTATTTTTATATGACTGGTTTTCCATATTTTTAAATTCAATCACAATCCGTGTTGACTTTTCCTTCATTCTTTTTCCAGTACGAATGTAAAAGGGAACCCCAGTCCATGATGGATGATCGACCCACAATCGGGCAGCAACAAATGTATCTGTAGTGGAAGAAGGATTTACTCCAGGCTCTTCTATATAACTTGGAACCTTTTGATCATGTACCTCTCCTGAAATGTACTGGCCACGGACAATATCGGTTGGAACATCTTCTTCTTTTAAAGGACGAAGAGACTCTATGACCCTCCGCTTCTCCTGTCTAATTCCGGCTGCATTAATTTTTTCAGGCTTATCCATAGCTGTCATCATTAAAATTTGCAGCATGTGGTTTTGGAACATATCACGAATGGCTCCAGCTTGGTCGTAATAACCGGCTCTCTTCTCAACCCCAACGGTTTCACTGGCAGTAATTTGGACATTTGCAATATGGTCTTTATTCCAAACAGAACGTAGAATCGGGTTGGCGAAGGCCAAGGCTTCCAGGTTCTGAATCATTGGTTTGCCTAGGTAATGGTCGATTCGATAAATTTCCTCTTCTAGAAAGGCACGGCTAAGTTTTTGATTAAGTTCACGTGCGGATTTTAGATCATGACCAAAAGGCTTTTCGATGATTAATCGTTTCCAGCCATTTGTCTGACCAAGGCCGCTATTATTTATGTTTAGGGCGATGGTATCAAAAAATTCCGGTGCCACTGAAAGATAAAACATACGATTTTCTTTTAAATCTAGTTCTTCTTCCCGCTGCTTGACTAATTGAAGCAGCTGTAGATAATCATCTTTACTGGTGACATCCAATCTGCTGTATCGGAAATATTCTAAAAACTCTCCCATATTTGCTGCCTCGTGTTCAAGGCGGCGTGAAAAGTCTAAAATCGAGTCCTTCACTTTATCTTGAAAATCAGAATGAGAAATCTCCCCTCTTCCGAGCCCAATAATAGATATCGATTGTGGTAATTTTTGATCAACATACAAGTTGTAAAGCGCTGGATAAATCTTTCTTCTCGCTAAATCCCCAGTTGCTCCAAACAAGACAAATGTCATTGAATCCATTTTTCTTCCCCCATGTTCGAATTCCGTCTTCTCCCAGTTTCTAGCTTATGCGTTCGTTTTAAGCTCTTTATCTTTAATGGTAATAACAAAATGACTCCGGGTACAATACCGGAGTCATTAACTGGTTTCCCTATTTTTTCACACATTTTCTCTATCAAATATGTTGGTTTTAAGCGTTCCAGTCAGCAGCAAATTTTTCAATACCTTGGTCAGTTAACGGATGTTTTGATAATTGCTCAATAACCTTAAATGGAATTGTTGCAATATGAGCTCCTGCTAACGCCACACGTGTAACATGGTCAGGATGACGAACAGACGCTGCAATGATTTGTGAATCCAAGTTTTGAACCTGGAACATCTTTGCGATTTTCGCAACTAGTTCTACACCATCTTCGTTAATATCATCTAAACGGCCTAAGAATGGTGAAACATATGTAGCACCTGCACGAGCTGCTAATAATGCTTGGTTTACACTAAAAATGAGTGTAACGTTTGTTTTAACACCTTTTTTGGTTAGGTAACGGCAAGCCTCTAATCCGTCCAATGTCATCGGTAACTTAATGGTGATATTTTTATCGCCACCGTTAATTTTAATAAGCTCGTCTGCTTCCGCAATCATTTGTTCAGCTGTTACAGCATGAGGTGTTACCTCGGCAGAAACAGACTCCACTTCTGGAACGGCATTAAGAATTTCTTCAATACGATCCTCAAATTTAACGCCTTCTTTTGCTACTAAAGAAGGGTTGGTTGTTACTCCTGATAATACACCAATTTTATACGCTTTTTTGATTTCATCAAGATTTGCAGTATCGATAAAAAATTTCATTATCTTTTTCCTCCAGTTATATTTATATTTATCCTTATTTTACATTTTTTCGACAGCATGTCCACTAAAATTGTCTCGCAGTGCGGCTGCAATTTTATCAGCAAGATGTCATCTTCTAGAAGAACGATAGCGTATTATGATGGACATTGCAATGACTGATGTTGCTTTTTATAGGAGCCTTATCTTACCTATACACCATTTTCACACATTAAAGCACTGCAGAATCCCTTTAGTTTCTTCATAATTCGAATATTTCAATTAAAGCAATCTCAGTCAAATTGATTTTCGCTGTTATTTTTGAAAACGGAACCATTTTAATTTCGTGGTTCACCCTTCAACAAAAATAGTTCAACATTGATAATTTGTCCATTATCTAAAAAATCCACTCCATCCTAATCTTGATAACAAGAAATCCTTTTCTTATTTTTTATTCTTTCTAAAGTGGTATATTTAATAAAAGAGGTGGAGATGACTAAATCGCAATATATCCTTCATCAAAATTGCAGGTACAGGAGAGATTACGATGAAAATTTATGTTGACGCCGACGCTTGCCCAGTAAAAGATATTATTATCACGGAAGGTACGAATGCTGATATTCCTGTCATTCTTGTTACTAGCTTTTCACATTTTTCAACTGCGGAACAACCAACAGGAGTGGAAACCATTTATGTTGATTCCGGAGCAGATGCGGCAGATTATCGGATCATGAAGTTAGCACAAAAAGGGGATATAATCGTTACACAGGATTATGGTCTTGCTTCGCTGGGTTTAGCAAAAGGGTGTACGGTGCTGCATCATACTGGTTATAGCTATACAAATGAAAACATTGATCAATTGTTACAAACACGATATTTGAGTGCAATGGCTCGAAAAAGCGGCAAGCGTACAAAAGGACCAAAACCATTTACAGCAGAGGATCGGGAGAAATTTAGGAAACATTTTAAAACAGCCATTTCTTCTTAAAAAATAATGTTTACCTATATCAAAGCTCCTTTCCCCCGGACAATCCCCTTCTCTATCTCCCCCCACTTCCTATTCTGCAACCTCGTCTCGATATTGAGAGGGAGTCCTGCCTGTTTCCTTTTTAAAGACTCTTGCAAAGTAGGAAGGATCTTCATAGCCAATGGTCCAGGCAATTTCCTCAACAGTTAGGTTCTCCGTTTTTAACAAGTGTTTAGCTTGATTTATTCGTAACATCTGCTGAAAAGCAGATAAGGTCATCTTTGTTTCTTCTTTAAATTTTCGGGAGAGGTGACTAGGATGGATGGACAAGTTTGCCGCCAATTCTTCTTTATTGATTGGTTTATTATAAAAGCTGTGGATATACTCAATCACCCGCCTGGTCAAGGTTGTGTATTTACTTAAAGCATTTGAAATCACTAAATCGCAATATTCCCCAATCATACGATCTTCCAATTCATGCAGTGTTTCTACTTGATTCGCATTTTCAATTTCATAAGCAAATTTTTCTGAAATCCGATGAAGCATGATGGCGGGTACATGACTATTACGTGCTGATGTTCGGAGCAGCGTATTTAATATAATGGCCACATTTTTGAGTCGCCGTAACGGCTGATTTGGAAAACGTTCTGCAAAAGAAAACAGCATGTTTTTAGAATTAATCAGTGCTAAAGCAGTCTTTTTATCCCCGCTTTCAACAGCATGCATAAAGTCCTTTTCCGTCTTATACCTCAATTTGACTATTTCTGCTTCTTCATCAATGTTATGTTGGTCCTCCTGATGAGGAGCAGAACGGGTGCTTTTATCAGAAAACATAACAAATGGGGCCAGTTCCTGCTCCATCATGTTGGTAAACTGCTGAAGGACGCTTCCAAAACTGCTTGCCTGTTCAGCCGTTAGTACATAGATTTTATCTGCTATCAGCCTTAGATCTTCACATTGTGTACCTGAGAGCCGGTATTCCGTTGATAAGCGGTATAGATTCGGTGTCTTATCAAAATAAGGACCGATAATAATCGTAAAGCACTCTCCATTGTCGCAGAAGGAATATCCAAAATAATGTAAGTCCCATTCATTAATATAGGAATACAGCTGTCCTCGCTGCTCCATTTTGTCATACAAAAATAGAACATCTCCATCCCTTGAACCAGGCATGAATGCAGGAATGGAAATGACTTCATGGTGGTAAACAAGCTCGCGATTTTGAGCCAATACATATGTATTTAAATTGGTTAAATGTTGTATTTTCATAGCCGTTGAGACAATTTTTAATCGTTCCAGGGTGATTTCCCTCCAAATAAGTGGCTGCAAAATAAAATCGATATCAGTCCAGATTATATCAAAAAAATCCTACTACTAAATTCATTACGTTCATTATACTAATATTACATTCAGACCTTCAATTCATGATGTTGAAAATGAAAGCGTTAATAGACTTTATGATTTTTGATATAGAAATATGGGAAACCTAACTAAGAGATAGGGATATGGGAGTGAGGAAATCAACTATGAGTAGTCAAAAACAAGTTCATCCTGATCAAATACCTTCACCTAATCAATCAAAAGAAACGAAATTAGCCAAAGTGTTAAGCGTCATCTCAGGAAGTTTCGCCCCGATTATCGGTGTTCTTGCGGGTGCCGGACTTTTAAAAGCAATGTTATCGGTTTTAAACACCATTGGCTGGCTGTCAAAAGACAGTGGTGCCTATATCATTTTATCCGCTGCCGGAGATGCTGTTTTTCACTTTCTTCCTTTGTTTCTCGGAATATCGATAGCGCTTAAACTAGGTGCGAACGGATATGTGGGCGGGGTTATTGGTGCCTCTATACTGACTCCTGAAATTATGCACCTTGTTGAAAACGATGTGAAGACAATCGACTTTTTTGGCCTTCCGGTCTTATTAGCAGATTATTCTTCTACTGTTTTTCCAATCTTTATTGCTATGTTTGTTTATGCAGGTCTAGATCGGTTTTTAAAGAAAGTCATTTATAAAGATATCCAAATGTTTATTAACCCGATGATATCTTTAATCATTCTCGTTCCATTAACCATGTTGGTGTTCGGTCCTGTTGGTACGCTGCTGGGAGAAGGATTAGGTTCAGTCATTAGTTTCTTAAGCGACAAAAGCGGACTTTTAGCAGGGGCAATTTTAGGTGCTTCTTGGACTTTCCTAACCATTATGGGATTGCATTGGACCGTTATCCCATTAGCTATTGCAAATCTGGCAACGGGTCCAGACCCTATCATTGCCATGGCTGCGGCAGCTCCGTTTGCTCAAATCGGAATAGGTATTGCCGTTTTTCTGAAAACACGCGATAAAGATCTGAAGGCGCTGGCAGCGAGTGGAATTGTTCCTGGCGCATTGGCAGGAACAACCGAAGCGATCAATTATGGAATTATTCTTCGTTATCGAAAAACCATGGTATATGTAATCATTGCAGCGGCAATAGGCGGGGCTATCAATGGCAGCATCGGTGTTATGATGAATGACTTTGTTCTTCCAAGTGTTCTTTCCATCCCTGCGTTTACACCGATTTGGGAATATTTAATTGGGATTGGCGCTGCATTTGTCATAGGGTTCCTTTTGACGTATCTGTTAGGATATGAAGGCAAAAATTCAAAAGTAGATGATGGTTTTACTGAGAATATTTTTGGTGTAAAACCAGAAACGATTAAAAGTCCATTACGCGGGAAAGTCATACCATTAAGTACTATTCGTGATCCATTATTCGCAACCGAAACGGTCGGGAAAGGCATTGCCATTGAGCCGGAAATTGGCAATATTTATTCACCTGTTGATGGTGTGATTAGCACACAATTTCCGACAGGACATGCTGTTGGGATACAGTCTGAAAATGGTGCCGAGGTGTTAATTTATATTGGCCTGGATACGATAAAGCTGAAAGGAAGATATTTTACACCGCATGTAAAACAAGGTGATCATGTGAAGCAAGGCGACCTGCTCATCGAATTTGACATGGATCAAATAAAAGCACAGGGTTATGAAACATCCACATTGGTGGTGATTACCAACACTGATCAATATATGGATATTAATGCCACTGCTAGCGGAACAGTAGAACAAAATGATCAGTTGTTGAAATTATCGGTTTAAGCTAAATTTAAAGGATTGGCCAACATTTGGCCAATCCTTTTATTCTTTTCATTAACGGTCAGTTAAATCATATTAATTTTAAACAAACGTTCGATTAGTTTTTGTAACCAGTAATGCCAAGGCTCCAGCCTGTCTAATCAAACGTTTGATTAGTTTACCACTCGATTTAATCAATCGTTTGATTAGTAAATCTGTGATAATAAGTATGATTTTTATTTCGGTAGATTGACTGAATCTTTATTCTTACGTTTTTTAACTTCTGCCATTTTGGCATAAAAGTTTTCTTCTAGATCAATTCCAAAGTAATTATAAAACTTCAGCATATACGCCAGACAGTCTGATAATTCCTTACCGATGTCTTCTTTAATCTGTTTCTTGGCTAACTCAAATGCTTGTTCCTCTTCCATGCCATTTTCTACATAAGAAGCCGTAAGATTAAATGCCTTCCTTAGTTCCTCCGCTACTTCGGCAACCTCCGTCGTTAGAAGCATGTAATTATTTAAAAGAGACTCTCTGCTCTTTGTATAACTCTCCTCAGTAATATCCCATCCCATATCTTTTTGATACTGTTTCGCAAATGTTTGTATATCTTTCATTGTTGCTCCTCCCGTCACTCAAAGGTCAGAATCCGTCAATTCAAATAGTACACTTACAAACGAACAAACGAAAGTGAAAATGTTTTCACTGTTACGGGTAGAATAATGAAAACCATTAAAAACGGTTCCAACCCCATTGTAAACCAGTGATGACGGATATATGATACCGGTGTAAGGTTTAAGTCAACAAGCTTCAGATCAACAACATGAAGGAGGTCAATAGTAATGAACAAAGCTTTTGAAAAAGCTCAGCAATTTGGTAAATCATTTATGCTTCCGATAGCGGTTTTACCGGCAGCAGGTTTGTTATTAGGAATAGGTGGAGCGCTGTCCAATCCGAATACGGTTTCAGCTTATCCATTTTTAGATATCAGCTGGTTACAGGCGATTTTTACAATCATGAGTGCAGCAGGTGTGATTGTATTTGCCAACTTGCCTATCATTTTCGCTGTCGGTGTGGCAATCGGTTTAGCCCGTTCAGATAAAGCAACTTCTGGATTAGCTGCAATGATTGGTTACTTTGTAATGAATAGTACCATCAATGCCTTTCTTTCTTTAACCGGTGAATTAGCGAAAGATAATTTGGCAGGAGCCGGGCAAGGGATGGCAGTCGGGATTCAAACATTAGAAACCGGGGTATTTGGCGGGATTGTCGTTGGTATCGTGGCAGCAGCCTTGCATAATAAATACAATAAAATCCAGCTGCCTCAAGTCTTAGGATTCTTTGGTGGATCTCGATTCATTCCAATTGTAGTTTCGTTTGCTTCGATTTTCGTTGGAGCCATTCTTTTTGTGATTTGGCCTTACTTCCAAGCTTTAATCAATCAGCTTGGGTCGCTTGTCACAAGTACTGGAGAAATCGGAACTCTTTTCTATGGATTTATTTTACGTATGCTTGGACCGCTTGGCTTGCATCATATTTTCTATCTTCCTTTTTGGCAAACAGCTCTTGGCGGTACACTGGAGATTGGTGGAAAATTAATCAGTGGTACACAAAATATCTTCTTCGCGCAATTAGGCGACCCTTCGACCGAACAATATTACGAAGGGGTATCAAGATTCATGTCCGGCCGTTTTATTACAATGATGTTTGGTTTACCAGGTGCCGCATTGGCTATCTATCATTGCTCTAAAAAGAAAAATAGAAAAGTCGTTGCAGGAATTCTGTTATCAGCGGCCTTAACTTCTTTCTTAACAGGAATAACAGAACCGCTTGAATTTAGTTTCTTGTTCGTCGCACCGCTTCTTTATCTAGTACATGCCATTTTCGATGGTTTTGCTTTTATGATGGCAGACATATTCAATATTACGGTTGGACAAACCTTCTCAGGTGGATTTATTGATTTTATTTTATTCGGAGTTTTACAAGGCGCTGATAAAACAAACTGGCCATATGTTTTATTGGTTGGTATCCCTTGGTTCTTCTTATACTACTTTACATTCAAATTCTTAATCAGAAAAAAGAACTTCAAAGTCATTGGCCGCGAAGATGAGGATCAGGTTACCGAACAAGTTTCAGCTACAGAACGTGCTAAAACAATTGTTGAGGGTCTAGGCGGAGCGAGCAATATTGATATAGTCGATTGTTGTGCTACACGACTGCGTGTCACTATAAAAGATGAATCCTTAGTGAAGGAAGATGTCATTAAACAGACCGGATCAAAAGGAATTGTGCAAAAAGGAACAGGTGTACAAATTATTTATGGACCTCAAGTCACCATCGTGAAAAACGAAGTAGAAGAGTATTTAGGTCAATAATAATTAATAAGGACGTGTTTTTGAAATGCAACAAGTGCTGGAACAGATCAAAAAAGGATTAATCGTTTCTTGTCAGGCTTTAGAAGAGGAACCATTGCACAGCTCGTTCATTATGGGACGGATGGCAGTAGCTGCAAAGGAAGGTGGCGCAGTTGGCATTCGGGCCAACTCCGTCCCTGACATTTTGGAAATAAAAAAACAAGTAGACCTTCCTCTGATTGGAATTATAAAACAAGTATACAATAACCATCCTGTCTTTATAACGCCAACGATGAAAGAGATTGACGCCTTAGCAACGACTGGTGCCGAAATCATTGCAACGGATGCAACGAATCGAATCCGGCCAGATGGCAGTGATTTAGAATCCTTTTATCGGAAAATACGATCAAAGTACCCTCACATTTTGCTGATGGCAGACGTCTCTTCTGTTGAAGAAGCTATTTTTGCTGATGAGTTAGGGTTTGATATAGTAGCACCGACATTATACGGATATACAGAAGAGACAAACGGTTTGAAGATCGATGACAATGACTATGAAGTTATCAAACAAATCGTAAAAGAAGTAAAAAACGCAAAGGTAATAGCAGAAGGTAATGTTTCAACACCGGAAATTGCCCGCTTCGTCCTAGACATTAATGTTCATGCGGTCGTTGTCGGCAGTGCAATTACAAGACCACAGATCATTACGAAAAAATTTGTGGATGCTCTGCAAAAATAAACTGTAATAAAGAATAATCCAGGCGGTTGCCTGGGTTATTTTTTATCTTTTGGCTCTGTTATTATTCATTGTTAATTTTCGTGTAGTTGGATGTGAGAATTAATAGGCGGAGAATTTCCTGTTAGTTTTAAGAATAAGTGTTAAAAAGCAGATATTAGCGGAGTTATTCCGATTAAAAGCTCTAAATATGCCAAAATCCTTAGGTTTGGCTTATTTATTCGGAAAAACTATCTTTATTTTTAAGGAAAAATCAATATTTCTCAATTTAGGCGGGAATTCTCCGTTTATTATTCAAAGATAGTGAAACCCAACATGTAGTTATAGATTACAGTAGACTAGTTAAGAACTTTTCATAGTTTCTGATCATTTAACTAAGAATAAAATTATCCCCATGCTTTATGAACGGATGGATTATCAAAAAGGAGAAAGCATATGGAATATCTCGGTGAGAATCTTCTTCATGGTATAGCCTGCTCTATGGAAAAATTCACAAGCTCTGAGGCAGAGCTTGCAGAATATATTGTCAAAAATCCTGATGAAATTAGTCAATTATCGATAAGTCAAATTGCGAAAAAGATTCATATTTCACCGGCTACAATCACCCGTTTTTGTCAAAAGATCTCTTTTTCAGGATTTAATGAATTTAAACATGAATTAAAGCGATATATCGATTTAAGAAATAAACCTGCGGCGGCCAGTGATATAAAAGAGATTGATTATTTTTCTAAACTCTATCAAAACCATTTGGAAATCATTGAAACGACCTTTCGAAAGATGACTTATTTTGATATCCAGCAAGCGGTTTCTCTTTTAAATAGTGCTCAGAAAGTTCATGTTTACGGTATTGGTAACTCAGGGATTGCAGCCCAAGAGTTTAAATGGAAGTTCTTTCGAATTGGAATCCAAGTTGAGTGCATTACTGATCCACATCAAGCGGCAATGGACGCTGCATTAAGTACAGACAACAGTTTAGTAATTGGAATTTCCGTTTCGGGGAGAACAAAAGAAGTTATTGATGCGGTTAAAATCGCCAAGAAACAAGGCGCTTCGATTCTTGCCATCACAAGCGATAAAAAATCTGAACTTTCCAAGTTAGCAGATTTCACCCTTGGTGTCATGAGTAAAAGTAATATGCATATGGGTCAGAACATCTCTCCAACCCTGCCGCTGTTTTTGCTTTTTGACTTAATTTACACAGATCTTGTTGCAAAAGACTATATGAACCGGATTCAGACCCGTGATAAGACACTGAGGGCTTTGGAGGATATTTAAATAACCATAATGGGGTTTCTTACTCTCTTTCGTGTATCATTAGATATTTTTTCTATTAAAGGGAAATCTAATCCTTAGTGATGTACCAAAGGAGGGAATTTAGTGGATCATAACGTTGAACTTACTTCAGCAGAAATAGCAAATCTATGGACTCAATATATGAATGATTCGTTATCCATTTGTATCCTTACTCATTCAATTGAAAAGGCAAAAGACCAAGATATTAAAGAAGTACTGGAATTTGCCCTTAGTCTTGCAGAATCCCATATCAAAAAAATTGCGGAATTTTTTAATCAGCAAAAATTTCCTATTCCAAAGGGATTTTCATTAGAAGAAGATGTGAATCTTAATGCCCCTCCCTTATTTACGGATGCGTTTATGATAGACTACTTGCATATTATGACCTTACTTGGATTAACAGGGTACGCTGGTGCGGTAGCAACCTCATGTAGAGAAGACCAAATAGATTATTTTATCAAATGCAACATCGAAACAATGGAATTACATAAAAGAATCATTAATGTAATGCTAAACAAAGGTCTATATAGTAGGCCATCTCGAATTAATACACCAAGTCAAGTTGAATTTGTTGATAATCAACGTTATTTAACAGGTTGGTTTGGAAAGAAAAGACCTTTAAACGCTGTAGAAATTAGCGGTATGAGTTTTAACATGAAAAAGGATGTTGCTAAAACTGTATTAGAATTGGGTTTTGGACAAGTATGTCAAACAAAAGAAATTCAAAAGTATTTCGAAAGAGGAAAAAATATATGTAAAAACCATTTTAATACTTTTAGCAATATGTTAACCAAGGAAGAATTGTCTTCCCCAAAATCATGGTCCTCTGAGGTAACGAATTCCACCGTTTCTCCATATTCAGAAAAATTAATGTTATTTCATATTGTCACCTTAGTTTCATCTGCGATTGGCTACTATGGTGCTGGTTTATCAGTGACTCAAAGAAGAGACTTAGCTTTAGAGTACACAAAGTTTATGACCGAAGTTGCGTTGTATGCAGAAGATGGGGCACAACTATTAATAAAGTACGGCTGGCTGGAACAACCACCATTAGCGTCTGACCGAGAGAAATTAGCAAAGGGATAGGACGGTGGCGAATACCGCAGCAAACGAGTAGAAATCAATTTGGGGCCCTGAAGAATCTTCAGGGCCCTTAAAATTACTTACAGGTGGGGGATGGATTTTTTCCTGTTACTACTATGCATGCATGTTTTGGACATTTAAATAAGTAGCTATTTTGAAGCCAAATTCTTTCTCTCTGCTGCATATGGAGGTTTTTCCATCCAGCCATTTTCGATCATGAGTTTAGCTGCCTGTTCACAAAATAAAGAGATTTTTGCAAACGACCTAGAATAAACTAGCCCAACATCATGTCTTCCATTTACCGCAACTGAATTTCCATACGCCCTTAACTTCATGGAAAACATATCTGCCTTATGAAATAGCATAATTTTATCAGAAAAAGGGGAAAACGTTGAGTTTGTTACTAAATGGTCTAAAAGAGATGGAGAAGGTAAATTTTCATCGTGTAGTTTTTGCATGTAACGTTCTACATTGGTATGTGTTAGATCTCTCCCTTTTTCAAACAATTTCCGAACCTGTTCGTTTTTTGCGACTTGGGCAAATGCCATAATCAATGCTTTACTGGTTACATTGTTCTCAATATTATCGTAAAAATGGGTGATTTCCAGGGCATGTAAAGGTCGTACATGCCCGAAGAAACCATTTAAAAAATCTTTATGGACAAATTCCACTTGATCTGGGACCGGAATTAGAGGTGGTTTTATGATAAGCCCTTTATGCATTAAAATCGCTTTGATTTGGTCCATTAAATCCATAGTGGACTCCAAACAATATCTAAAAAAATCTCTTACATCTTTCCTGTAAATAAGTGGGTACCCGACGTTATAAATACTCATTCCAGCTTTTGCAACATATTTTAAGTAATGCACATAGAACTGATCTTCGAATAATCGAGGTACTCCTGGGTTTACATCTTCCTCTTCAGTAAAACCTTTAGGAATAGGGAAATTTTCTTTATTAAAGATTTCTTCCGTTGTCTTCATTAAATCCATGCTTAAATGATATGCATTTTCTACTAAAGTTTTAATATCCTCATCCTCGACGTGTTGTAAATAATAAGATAAAATGCATTTTGCCATACTGTTTCCCATATAGGTTGCCCATAGTTTTGCCATTTCTGCAGACGTTAATTTTTCCGTCGTTTCTGTATTTTGTGAAATTAGATTAATCGGTTTAAGTACTATCATATTAACCCCTTGTATTGGTTTTTTCGATAGTATTTAACGTAATGTGAAATGCTATACAGACCCACCATTTAATTGTTCCAGCACCAAATAAAGACAGAATTCTGGAGGGACCATTTTTTTATCTAAATTTTCACTTGCAGTAAAGGAGCACTTCTTAAAATAGAGTGGAGTTTACTCTTTTTCGGTAATAAACCATCCTTCAGGTTTTTTCTCTATATGAAAAACGTCTTCATCGAATTTTTTTCTTAGTTCTTTATATTCCTCATTTTCAATTTTAACCTGTGCTACTCTAATTTGCTTCAATGTTATTTCTGGTTTCTTCATTTCAAAAACCAGATCGTTTAGAATAAAAAAGGTCTTTTGACGTTTCATACTCTCCACTTCCTTCCTTTTACATCTCTTCTAATGGATGGCTTTTCATTTTGAGAAGTTGAGATTGAGTTTTGAGTTTAATCAATCAATCCTATAAAGTTTTTTCCAAAGATATATTCCTTTTGATTATCAGAAATTTGAAGTGATTCAATCCAAGCTTTTTTTGAAGAATAATCAAAATCATCATTAAATTTTTTCATTCCATATGGGCCGTCGCAGCCAAACAAAACTTTTCGATATCCTAAAGATTCCACTGCCTTCATTACAATTGATGCATTTAGATAATCACTTGATGTATCGACAAATACATTGGGTTTATCCTTAATATAATCCCATAGTTTTTTCCAAAATGGGAGACCAGCATGAGCATAAATTAATTTAAGATTAGGGTACTTTTCAGGTAAATATTTATATGAGTCTCGTTCTGATGATAAATGAATAATCATAGGTATGCCCTTTGATTCACACATAGCGGCAACGGTATCAAGTGCCTTAATACTATATTCATGCATGAACGGATGAGCTTTCACCCCAATAAAACCCGGTTTAGTAAGATATGACTCTACTTCTTCCAATGATTGAGGAATCATCGGGTTTATTGCTGCCCATCCTAGAAACCGGTCTGGAAATCTATTAATGGCAGCGGCAACAATATCATTCCTCGGCATGGTAAAAATCTTATATGAGTGGCCATAAAGCTTGAAAAAGCCATCCTTCGCTAGCCCATCATAAATTCCGAGCCCAATTTGAGGTGCATGAAGTATTAGAAAACGAAAAAACCTTTGTAAATTTTCTTGATAAGTACTTTCTACTTCAAACATCGTTTCGTTCATGGGAGCAATGATCGCTGTTTTCGTTACATCATTTTCATCCATACCCTCTACCATTTTTCCTAGAGTCAACATTGTTTCATCCACATGAAAATGGCAATCAACAATCATACGTCCATCTCCTTGAAAATGCTATTCTTTTTTCTGTTATCAAACAACTTAGCTGTATCTAGCATTGCTTATTATCTTGTTACATACATATTCTGTTCCGGTCTGAAATATCCTTCATTTGAGCACAGGACTAAACTGCCCTTTAATACCAATCATTGTAGGAAGTAAAAAGTGACGAAAAAAATAAAGAACCCTAAAAAAGATTAGAGTTCTAAGTGGTGCGATTTTGTTTAGGATAAGTTTGTATTTCCTCTAAATCCCTTTCTAGTAAAAATCACACTTAGGCTAATTACAATTGAATTGTATTATTAACTGCTTGGATAGTGCTTATTTCCTTTGATAATGCGTTCCTCATTTTCTCTCCACATTTCTCACTACAAATAGGAAAAATACCATCGATTCCTTGTTTATCTGCTTCAGAGTCTTTACCAGGGACTAACATTGGTACACTTGTGTTCCTTGACTCAAGATGTATATGTACAATTCTTCCTGATGAATTCGTAATCTTCTTTCCTTCAACAAACTTTACGTTTTGCCCATAAATTGGTTTTCCGCTCTTAAACTTTTTCATACACCATGAACATTTCAGCATTTAATCACCCTTATTTATCTTTGTAATAATAGGAATTTTATCATTGAAAACTAAATTGTTAAAACACTTTATGCTTTTACAAACAGGGACTGTTTGAAAAATGATATTATTATGATTATAACTAAAATATAAGGAGACTATCATGAAAAAACTTGTAAAAGTAGTAGCTGCTGTTATTGAAAATGAAAATAACGAAATATTATGCGCGTTAAGATCTCCAGAAATGTCAATTCCTAATATGTGGGAGTTTCCAGGTGGAAAAGTGGAAGCAAATGAGGATTTTTATTCAGCACTGAAGAGAGAAATAGATGAAGAATTGGATTGTAAGATTGAAACAACCAAAGAAATTTTCAACGACAACACGCATGAATATGAAACATTTATCATTAATTTAATTTCAATTAAATGCAAAGTTGTTGAAGGTACGCCAACACCGAGTGAACATTCTAAGTTAATCTGGTTAAAGAGAGAAAATCTAGATTCACTTAAGTGGGCTCCCGCGGATATTCCCGCTGTTGAGCAGTTAATTCAAGAAAAATAGTCTTCTCGAATGAGAAGACTAAACCTTTTCTGTAAACTCTGTATATAGGTTTGCCGGTACCTCATTTTCTAATTCCATTCTTACCGTAATTGGTTTGTCACCTTCGAAATAAATAGAATTCCCTTTTCCAATATAGATATAGGGTTCCGTCTTCCCATCAATCTCTCTATACTTACGAATAAACAAGTGAAGATTGATACCACGTTGTTTATTGAAAATAATATTTTTCCCTCTTTCGGACTGCTGAGTGGTATTATTCACTGATTGCCATTGGAACTCATGAGGACTAATAAATTTATCTTTATAGTTAATACTTTCTTTTACATCCTCTTCTTTGTGTAGGTCAATAAATAGAAAATACTCATTCCCATTTGCTAACAATCCTGATCCTCTAAAGGAACTGTGGATTTTACGATAGTTAGACAATAAAGCTGCATCCACCATTTGATATTGCTCATAAAGTTTAAATTGTGGAACCCCGTAATATTCAGCTTTAAATTCCTTTTCATATCGGAAGATTCCATAGGTAATAATATCTTCGATAAACTTCCTGTAATCTTCATTTTCCAATAGCTTTTTAAAAAGTGGAGATTTAGTAAGTTTTCCATTGCTATAATGAATTAATTTCGGCTTGTTCTTTATTTGGACACTATCATAGTAGTTTTGATTCAAGCACTCAAAGGCATGTAGAATGCTATCATCATCAACTTCAGTTATCATCTTTTTGATTTGTCTCTTTGCAATTTCAAGATCTATTTCATCATGCTCTAATAAATATCGAATGATAACAAACTCATAAATTCGCTTAAGTGGAAGCTTGCTTGACAATTCTTTTAAAGTCCCCTCAAATGCCTCATTTTGTAAAAGTTCCTTTAAATAATCATCCTTCTCCACTTTGGACACAAATTGTATATATGTTTTTTCCCGATCAATGAATTTAACAGGATCCGGTGCTCCATCATATTTCAGATAATCCAATAGCATCAATGGTATACGACCCTGATTAAGTTTCTTAAATTCAAAGTACTCTTCCTTGAGGTACTTCATTGAATTGAAGTTTTCTCTATCAATCTGAGTCAATATTCTCTCCTGAGTTATTTTATCCATTTGAATATGGGTACACCCAGGTATATTAGCGAATCCTGTTGCAACTGCTACCTTCAAGCTTTCTTTATCATAATAACGGCTTCCGTTTAATGCCAATGCAATTAGGAAAGTTTTGTTATGGTTCCCAATGAAATCGAGTACTGTTAAGAAAGTCTTTTCTCCATGTTTCCGTAGCCCTCTTCCCAGCTGCTGAATAAAAACAATGGGAGAATTAGTTGGCCTTAACATTAGTACAGTATTTACAGATGGAATATCCACACCTTCATTAAAGATATCCACTGTAAAAATGAATTCTAATTCGTCATGGTCACTTTCTAATTGATTAATAAATCGTTCTCTTGTTTCGGGTGAGTCTCCACCATGTAAACAAACACTCTGATAACCTCTTTTATTAAATTCACTAGCCATATACTGTGCATGCTCAATACTGGCGCAAAAACCTAGTCCCTTTCTTTTTTCACCGTCATGACCATAGAAGTCCATTTTCTCAATAATAAAATCGACTCTTTCATTAACTTTTAACCTTTTTGTGATTTCAGCGATATCGTCGATGTTCACATCACTCAAATCTATACCTTCAATATCCGTTATTCCAAAGTAGTGAAAAGGAATAACTAGCTCGTCCTCAAGCGCCTCATGCAAGCGGACCTCTATTGCTACATTATTATCAAAAAGGTCAAAAACATTATATCCATCACTGCGCTCTGGTGTTGCAGTCATTCCTAATGTAAATTCAGGCTTAAAGTAATCTAATACAGTTTGATAGCTTGGGCTAGTCGCGTGATGTGCTTCATCAATGATTAGATATTCAAATTCATCCCTTTTAAACTCATGGTAACATTTAGACATGGTTTGAATGGTAGCAAATACATAATCAACATTTTTCTGTTTATGGTTACCAGTGAGCAGACCAAAGGATAGCCCTTCATTTGGTATTAGCAACTCAAATGCTTCCTTTGCTTTTTTCAAAATCTCTTCTCTATGAACAATAAAAAGAAGTTTCTTGGGTTTAAAGCTTTTTACATCAAATGCCGACATATAAGTTTTACCTGTACCAGTCGCTGCAATGACAAGAGCCTTTTTCTCACCAAAGTTTCTCAGTCTCTCTAAATTCTCCGTAGCTCTTCTTTGCATTCTATTTGGGACAATATATTTTTTATTCTCATAAATTAAGTTCCTTGATTGTTTGGTATCCTTAAAGCTCTTTAGAAACTCTTCATATCTATTAATAAAATCTTGATCGGCAACCTCACTCATATTCCAAAGATATTCGTACTCCTTTAAAACATCCTGTATAAATCGACCATTCTCTTTCGTGATGATTTCAACATTCCATTCAATATTACTCTTCAATGCACTCTGAGTAATATTTGAAGAACCAATAATAACTTTATAGCTATCTTTATATTCAAATATGTATGCCTTGGTGTGGAAACCAATCTCTTTATCCGTAACAAAAACCTTCAAATCCACATTTTTAAACTCTCTTATCTTTTCCAATGCCTTAGCATCGGTAAAATTAAGATAAGTTGAAGTAATGATTTTACCTTTAACACCCTTTTCTTCGGCTTCCTTTAAAGGGTCAAGTAAAAGCTGTAGGCCGCTAAAGTTAATAAAAGCCACACTAAAATAAAACCTTTCACACTCGTTCATGGACCTCACTAATTCTCTTAATAAATTCCCTTTATCGGAATTCACTATCAACTTCTTTTCGACCGTATCCATTGAAATTCCCCTGACTATATTGTTAATACCATAATGTTATTATTTGGATATATAAAAATTGTACAATATATGGGAATAAATAAAAAGATCTTCTATTCAATGAAGAATAGGAGATCCTATCTTTTTGAGCCTATGAAACGTTGTCATATTGATATGAGGTTTTTATTATCCCATTAGTAACATACACTATTAATAGGTTTTACTTGTAATCATTTTTCGGTCCTTTATCCATTACAACTTCTACCATATTGGATGAACCCATCCTAAGTTTAGGTCTATTCTCTGAGTTCGGTGAACTATAAAGCTCCAACGGGCTAATCATTACTCCTTCTGGGGTATTATGAAGAATTCCGGGTACGCAAGTATAAATTCTATCATTGTTATTTGCATTTTTTGCAGATATGGTAACGGAGGTTCCATTATTATTATCTATACTCATTGACACCTTGTATCTATAGAATGAGCCTGTCCCATTTGACTGAGCAGAATAAACCACAGGAACAACTGCGAGAATATCATTATTTAACCTTAATTTAATAACTTCTGTCTTAGTTGGTCCGCTATTTCTCCTAACATCCCCCATATGTTCTACTGCTCCGTTGCCAAAACTTCTGAGTGGAGGTGTTCCTTTTGCCCCAAACATAGCAACATCAATCTGCTTACCATTCTTTGTATAGACTAAAGCATATATGTCATAATCTGTCCCAGTCTTCCAGGATACCGTAGCCGTAATTTCTGGTGTCTTTTCAATCATCACTGGTCTTTGACCTTTTTCAAGACTTACCTTACCCTTCACCTTTTCAAGGCTGATCAGTGACATCGTGTTATTATTAGGAACAGGTTGAGGCGTATCAGGTTTTTTTACGGTTTGTTTTTGAATCGTTTTAGGTTCAGAAGGCTTGCTTTGCACATCAGCTTCAACCTCAACACCGTAATTTCTACATAACCCTTCTAGCCCAGATTTAAACCCGCGCCAAATTGATTTTGCCTTTAGCTGGCCATTCCTTAAATATAATTCTAATACTACGATTCCATTTTCATTTGTGAAACTAGATGGGGTTAACTGGAAAATCGTATTATCGGTACATACCTCTGCCTTTAGATTCTTTACATTTGAAAATCCCGTACTATTATCCTCTGTAAGAGTTATCGCTATTTTCGTAATACCTGTAGGGACTTTACTCATATCAAAATTAATTTTATGTACTTTTGTATTACCAACTATCTCAGTTGGTATAAGGGTAGCTACACCAGAAGCACTCTCTGGTTGATTATAAAAGATAATCCCACTATCTCCTTGTACCTTGTCTGAATCAGTTAAAAGAAAAGCTGTTAAAGAAATATCGATTGAATTAGAAATCTCGTAACTGACAGTAACATTACCTTTCGGTGAACTTAAAGCTGTATTTGCTCCCATCTGGAGAAATTGATTCATTTAAAAACCACTCCATTCCTCTATCTATTTATCAAACCTCAGTTATTTACAATAGGGTGACCGTATCATAATTTCCAATGAATTAGATTTCTATGTGTCGACTTAAAGGTGATACTTATAATGAGGCGCAGTACCATTACCTTTACCTAGAGATTATTTATTTGCCAATCAATCTCATTGCTCCCAATTTCCCGCAAATACATATTAGCCTTAGAAAATGGCCTGCTGCCAAAGAATCCATTATGGGCAGAAAGCGGGCTCGGGTGAGGCGATTTAATGATAAAGTGATGGGGTGAAGTAATTAATTGTTGTTTCTGCTGAGCAAAATTACCCCAAAGGATGAATATGACAGGCTCCTCCCTTTGATTCAATATCTCTATGACTCTATTTGTGAATATCTCCCAACCAAGACCCTTATGTGAGTTTGCATTTCCTGCCTGTACAGTCAGCACTGCATTTAGCATCAATACTCCCTGTTTGGCCCACTCCACTAGATACCCATGATTAGGAATCGAGCAGCCCACATCTTCTTGAAGTTCCTTATAGATATTGCGTAGAGATGGCGGAATTTTTATTCCCGGTTTAACGGAGAAACTTAATCCATGAGCTTGTCCAGGGCCATGATAGGGATCCTGACCGATAATCACTACTTTCGTATCTTGATAGGAAGTGTAGTGGAGCGCGTTAAAAATATCATGTTGATCTGGATAAATTACTTTTGTTTGATATTCCTCTAGTAGTTTTTGCCTTAACTGTTGATAATACGGTTTCTCAAATTCCTCCTCCAATAAAGGTGCCCAATCATTTTTTAAAATTGCCATTCTCATTCACTCACTTTTCTAGATTGTAGAATAATTTTAATTATAGTTTAAAAAGTAAGTTATAAACACTTTGCCCATAAAAAATACGAACAGTGCCAGGCACTGTTCGCTTAGTTTTTCGTTTATTTACACGTTGTATAATGCACCATCAACAGTAAATGAAGATGAGCTTACATATGAAGCTTCGTCAGAAAGTAAAAACGCAATTACGTTAGCTACTTCTTCAGGTTCACCGTAGCGTTTCATTGGTACTGCATCGTTATAAGCTTCTTTTGCAGCTTCTGCTGCACCTGGCGCAACGTTTGCTTCAATTTTACGCATCATTTGTGTATTAATTACACCTGGGTTTACTGTGTTCACACGAACGTTAAATGCTGCTGCTTCTAAAGCCGCCACTTTATTAATGCCCATTACAGCGTGTTTAGATGAGTTGTATAATACCATGCTTGGTGAACCAATTAAACCAGCTATTGATGAAGTGTTGACAATTGATCCAGATTTTTGTTCTTTCATGATCGGTAATACGTATTTAAGGCCAAAAAGTACGCCTTTTACGTTAATTCCATAAACAAAATCAAAATCTTTTTCTGTAATTTCTTCAATTGATTTAGCTGGACCCTCAACACCTGCATTATTAACAAAGCCATCAATGCGACCAAATTTAGAAATTGTTTGAGTTACATAATTTTTAACACTTTCTTCATTCGAAACATCTGCTTTTACTGCTAAGCTATTTTCTTCTGTTAAACCAAGCTCAGTTTGAACGGCTTTGATTGCATCTTCGTTTAAATCAACTAATACGACTTTCGCCTGTGCGTTAGCTAATTTTCGTACGACTTCTTTCCCGATACCGCCTGCTGCACCTGTTACGATTACTACTTTACCATCAAATTTTTCCATTTTGGTATTCTCCCCTTTTAACTATAAATTAGTAGATTTCTATAATAGAGTCTTTATGTTATTTAGCCGTATATCCACCATCAACATGAATCGTTGTACCTGTTACAAAGTCATTTTCAGCTAAGAAAACAACTGCATGAGCAATTTCTTCCGGATTTCCTAAGCGGCCAATTGGGTGCTTTGCGACTAATCCATCATAAAAATCTCCCAACGCCTCTTTGTTCACTAGACCTGATTCGATAAATCCAGGTGCAACCGCATTTACACGAATGTTACGATCCGCATATTCTAACGCTAATGATTTCGTCATTAGGTTAACAGCACCCTTACTTGCAGCGTATGGAAGTGCATTCGGTTCTCCAACCGTTCCTAAGATAGAAGAAGTGTTAATAATTGAACCTCCACCGGTTTTTAACATTTCTCGAATGGCATACTTTGCACCATAGAAGACTCCTTCTTGGTTAATCGCAATAATTCTTTTATATTCTTCTGCTGTCATTTCATGGGATGGCTTTTGTATCCCAATTCCAGCATTGTTATAGATGATATCTAATTGACCGAAATGATCAACAGTTTTAGCTACTAGATTTTCAACATCTTTTTCATCAGCAACATTTACCTTCACAAACAATACATTTTCATATGTTTCTTTTAATTCTTTTTCTACTGTTTGTCCTGCTTTCTCGTTATAATCAGCGATCACAACCTTGGCACCTTTTTCTAAAAACGCCTTCACAGTAGCAAGTCCAATACCAGAAGCGCCACCTGTGACAATTGCTACTTTACCTTGTAAATTTGTCATGTTAATACCTCCAATGTTTTAAAATTTATATTTAAAAAGTTTGAACTTTTTGTGAACAACTTTATATTAATACTTAATTAAAATAGTTTCAATTAAAAAGTCTCGAATTAAGGATATTTTTCAAAATGTTAAACTAAAAGATTAAAAAGGAAAACAAATGAAGCAATATAGTAAAAGATAGGAAAAACTGGAAAAATTCTTTTACTAAAGCTTTTCAAAATTTACATGGTGTAACACTATCAGAGGGATGAAACAATGGGCAGCCATTCAAAGCCCATCCACTAATGATCTTTCACTTATCCATTATAGGAGGAAATGAAATGAATTACCGAAGCCGAACAAAAAGAGGCATTTAACTTAGTTGGGATTATGAAAAGAGTCCCCATTATTTTTGAGGGAGAAAATCCAGAAATTACAGCAATGTGGAAATCCTTGACGATGAAAAAAATAGATCAATTAAAAGTACTCTCTAACGTTGAACCTGAAGGAATGATTCAAGCAGCTACAAACTTTTCTGAAGGACTCATGGAGGAAAAAGGAGGGCTTGATCAGTATATCGGAGTGGCAACTACAACACGATTGCCCTGATAACTTTTCAAGCCTTAAAGTTCCTGCCTTAACATGGGCGATATTTGAATCAACAGGACTATTTTCTAGTACGCTATAGGAAACGTGGGGAAGGATTTATTCTTAGTGGTTTCCATCTTCCAATTATCAAGTGACTGAAGGACCCGAAATCTTATCGATTAAAACCAAAGATTTACCCTCACCATCTGTGAAAACTGAAATTTGGATTCCATTTTTGAAAAAATAATGTTATTTTAACTCACTGAGCTGCTTTGGCAGCTCTTTTTTTACTCTTAATAGATGGTGATGATTGTGAATGTATTCGCTTACCCTTTACTTATGGTACAGTTCTCCGTGAAGTATCTAAATGAGGTTTTATACCTCAGACGTATGATTAAGTTTTACTTTTTCCTTTAATGGCATCCAAATTTCGCTATATACATTTTCATAAGTACCATCATGCTTTGTAAAAGAGATGCCAGGCAGATCAGCTATTTCATAACCTGAAGATGGCAGCCATTCAGAATAAATTTTTGCAGTCGTTTCTTGAAGTGTAGCAGGGAATGGGCCTTGATTAGGGAAGATTGCCCATAAACTATCTTCGATCGAAAGTTGTTCTAAATCAGCGAATGGATTTTCTTTTGTCGTTGCAAAACCGATCATATGTGTTAAGTAACCTTTTTCCTCCAAATATCCATCATCAAAATTAAAAGATACATTCAAGACTTGATGTGGATATAAATCAGCCAATTGATGCATTTCATTTCTTTGTTGTTCGGTAATGGACTGAGCCAGTTCTAAAATTGCATTATTGACACCTTCGAATTGTATCGGCACCCTTTTTGATACACCAATGATATTAAATTTCTCTTTCTTTTCAATTTTGAATTCCATGGAAATTCCTCCCCTAATATCTATAAAGAATGAAAATTTGGGAAATGATTTTTGAATTTTATTTTTCGTTACTTCTGAAGGTAAGAAGCCGCACCATTCACGAAAGGCTCTAGAAAATCCTTCGACTGATTGATAGCCATATTTATAGGCAATATCTGTCACTTTTGCACCGTTTATTAATTCAACATTCGCTTTGGATAATCTTCTGTTTTTGATATACTCATTCAATGTCATTCCAGCCATATACGAAAACATTCTTTTAAAATGATAATCAGAAAGCCCAACAATTTTCGAAATTTCTTTTCCAGAAATCTCCTCCGTTAAATGCTCTTCGATGTATTCCATTAAATCGTTAAACTCTTGTAACATTTCATTTCCCTCCTCTTCAAATAAATCATATCGCTATTATTAATTTTTCACTCGATATTTTTTATACGGATTTTATCGGATTAGAAAGAAAAACAGCTTAGAAATATTCTAAGCTGCTTTGGCGTTCATTTCGATATTGATAGGACTACGGACACGACCTTGCCTTTATAGCTCTTCCTTGTCTGAAGGTGAAATGGCTTCGGACAAGGCGCTCCTTTTTCAGCTTTACCTTGTCCGAAGTTCTCACGACATCAGACACTGCCTTACTTTTTTGGCTCTACCATGTCCGAAGTTCTCACGACTTCAGACACGGCCTTGCCTTTTTGGCTCTTCCTTGTCTGAAGGTGGCACTACTTCGGACACGCTCTTGCTTTTTTGGTCTTACCTTGTCCGAAGGTGACACGGCTTCGGACAAGGCGCTCCTTTTTTAGCTTTACCTTGTCCGAAGTTCTCACGGTTTCGGACAAGGCGCTCCTTTTTTAGCTTTACCTTGTCCGAAGTTCTCACGACTTCAGACACGGCCTTGCCTTTTTGGCTCTTCCTTGTCTGTAGGTGGCACTACTTCGGACACGCTCTTGCTTTTTTGGTCTTACCTTGTCCGAAGTTCTCACGGCTTCGGACAAGGCGCTCCTTTTTTAGCTTTACCTTGTCCGAAGTTCTCACGACTTCAGACACAGCCTGGCTTTTTTGGCTCTACCATATCCGAAGTTCTCACGACTTCGGCCTCCCTAAAGGTCTTTCAATTGCAGCTTTTGCTCTTTTTGTAGCATTTTCAATCTCTACTTGTTTCTCATCTTCTCATGAAGAGCTTAATACTGTTCGCTAAAATCATTTCATATAAATTTCGACCAGCTCATAGCATCTTTCTTCTGTAAGATTTGCTAATACAGCCACATATTCTAAGTGTTCCTGCGTACCGCCTTTATTTTTTTGGGATGCCTCTAGTGCAGTATCATCTCTATGTTTTAGCCAATTCCGTTGTTCTGTTCTCAATTGGTCCATCTCTTCAGTAGAAAGGTGCTCGTTAAGGACTGCATAAACCTCATTCAACAAGGCATCCCACATTTCCCATCTATCGTTTTCCACTTTTTTTAATGCGAATGTTGATGAATCTGTTGCTGCCAATTCTTCAGTTGCTTGTTTAGTAGTATTTAATTTTTGGAGATACTCTACCTTTTTACTTTCCATCACTCCATTTTCACTAGTATCGATATTGGATGACTCTTTATCACTTGAATTTGCAGACGTATTAGAAGGAGTATCCTCTTGGTCATTTACCGGACTCTTGTCATCAATCTCTGGAGTGTTGTTTTCCACTGGATCTTCCTTTGTTGTACTAGCTGCAATGTCTTTATTTGTCGGGTTTCCACAAGCAGACAATATAACAAATGCTATGGTGAACAACACCATTAAAAGTATTTGTTTGTTTTTCATTGTAATCACCACCTTCAAAACTACTTTAACATAAATTTTTCCATTTACAGTCAAGATAAGATTGTGTACTTAATCATTAGTGAACTTTAATTGAGCTAAGAATTTATGAAACTTTTTAAAATACTTGCTTATGAGTTTATAGATAGTTTCAATGCTTAACCTTATTTTCATATTTCTCAAAAAGCTGGACTATTTAAATTTAAAAAAGAGGATTAATTCTAAGTGGAGGTTTAGAGCGTGTTTGGGCAATATTCATTTATGTGCTTCAATATTTAGTGGTACAATCTATTAAGCAAATAAATCCAGATAATTAAAAATATCAGTAACTTAAAGAGGTGAAGGAAATGAAAAACAAAGTAATTTTACTTGCTTCAGATCAACTTGGCAAAGGTGAAGCAGAACTAGGTGAAGGAATTTTAGAAACCTTCTTTACGATTCTTAAACAAAGGGAAGAACTGCCTGCAGCTGTTTTTTGCATGAACCGTGGCGTGTTTACCTTAACGGAAAAGTCGCTTGTTTCACTCCAATTAAAAGAACTTGAAGAAAAGGGCGTTGACGTCCTTGCTTGTAAAACATGTGTTGACTATTATGAGCTGAATGATAAGCTTACAGCGGGAAAAATCAGCGGAATGGCTCAATTTATTGAGCTAGCTTCAAAATATGAGGTCATTACATTAACTTGATTTGCTAGGATACTTTCATTTGCCGAAAAACCAAAAAGACTGCAGAGTAACCTCTTCTGTCAGTCTTTTATTTTTTACACAAGGAAACCGTATTTTTATGGAATCAAATTGCAAGGTTTGTTCCTTTTCTTCCTTGCCCTCTTTTTTGTATAGGTTTGATATTCCGTTATTTTTAATGGGATGATTTCCTCCTGTATTTGCATCGATACACCTTCGAGCTAATAGATATTAAAAAAGTGATTTCAAATCCTACTCCAACCCATAATAGCTGCATACAACTTGTCCAACTGATTTGGCTGCAACAAGAAGACACTCTTCATCAATATCAAATTTCGGATGATGATTGAAATAGGCTTTCTCAATTCCTTTTGGTTTACAGCTAATGAAAAAGAAACAACCAGGGATCAGTCTTGTCCTTAAAGTAACCAGCGAAAGTCAAATAAGCGGAGATTTTCCGGTTAAAGGCAAAATGGAGCTTATTTCGAGGTTAATAAGGGGAGGTTTTCCGATTATGCAAAGCAAAATCCCCCATTTCCACGTTTTTCGAGTCAATAGGCGGAATCTCTCAGTCAAGTCCTAGATTTTGTGTAAATTAATTTACTCATGATTACAATGTTTAATAGCTATTATGAATTTTGATGGTTTGGGAAGGGGGTACCCCCTTCCAAAACCATCAAAATTTCGCGCGCTTCGCTCCTACTCCTACTTTTTCCCTATCATAGATGGTTTCTTTGCTTGTTCATCGGCAATATCCATTAGTACAGCTCCTATTAATCGGAACGCTGATTGTGTATTTGGAAAGATCCGTATGACTTTTTCCCTTCTCCTAACTTCTTGATTCAATCGTTCCAAGGAATTAGTGCTACGTATATGATGATGATATTTAGTAGGTTCATTCAAATATTGAATGGCATCTTCGAAGCCTTCTTCTAATGTATTTATTGCGTTTTCTAGTTTTGGATTTTCCTCATATTTCTCCATAAACTCGTCCTTAAGTTTCCTAGCATCTTCAATTTTTACTACATTAAATATCCCTTTTAATGCCGCTTTTACCTCGTCCATATCTTTTTTTGGTAATTGATTAAAGATATTTCTTTTAAAATGTACAGTGCAGCGCTGCCAGGTTGTTCCCACAAACTCTGTGCCAATTGCCTTTTTTAAGCCCTTATGTGCATCTGATATGATTAATCTTGGTGATTGAAGACCACGTGATTGTAAGTGTTGAAAAAATCTTTGCCAAGCCTCATAGCTTTCAGAGTGGTCTACTTTCAACCCCAGGATTTCTCGCTCATTTTTTTCATTAATGGCAGTTGCGATATAAACAGCCTTAGATACCACTCGGTTATGTTCCCTCACTTTAATGTACATGGCATCTGCAAAGATGTAGGGATAATACATCGTATTAATTGGCCTATTAGCCCATTTATTTACAATCGGGTCAAGTTTCTCTGTTAGAGAGGAAACAAGTGATTTTGAAAAACTTTCCCCACATAACTGTTGTACAATATTCTTTACTTTTCGGGTAGATACACCATTCACTACCATTTCTAACATAGAAAGGACAAGTGCTTGGTCACATCGGGCATACCTTTCAAATACGGATGGAGAAAAATCCCCGTTACGTGTACGAGGTACCCTTAGGGTGATTCTTCCAATACTCATAATGAGATCTCTTTCATAATAACCATTCCGGTAGTCGCGTCGGTCAGTAGAACGCTCGTAAGCTCTAGCGTTTAAATGCTTATCTCTTTCATCTTCCATAACTGAATTTAGAACCAGGACAACAGACGCTTTAACAACTGCATCGATATCAGATTTCATAATACAATCTTTTAAATCCTCAATATTTAGGTTAAACTGAAACTGGGTCAAATTAATTCCTCCTCATTGTTTTCGTCGCTGATAACATTGTAGCCATGAGGAACTAATTTGACTCATTTTGTTTTTACACAATTATACGGACTTAATCGAATCTCTCTGTCTATTAGGACCATTTTTAATCCGTTTTACAATTTAAGCGAAATTTTTCCGTTTATCTTTCTAAATGAGTGCTTAACATGTTCCCCAGCCTTACGGAGAGGCATCTGGATAAAAAACATAAAACCTGTCTAATGTTCGAAACTACAAAACAGCACCTCTCCAGGTATTACGAGAAGGTGCTGTTTTTCATTCCATCCTTTTTTCTATGATTTCTACAAATTTTGTTGAAGATGGTGACTGTGGAACACTTTTTAAATAACATACACCTATATTTCTCTTTGGAATCTCTTCTATCAGTTGTACTTCATACAATAATCCTTTAGTTAAATACTCTTGTGAAAATTCTTTCGTCACACATGCAATTCCCAAATTTATTTTAGCAAATTCCAATAATAAATCATGTGAGCCTAGTTCAAATTCCGGCGACATCTTTATACCTCTAGATAATATATAATCCTCTACATACTGTCTTGAATTTGACTTTGGTTCAAGAAAGATTAGTGGCAGTTTTACTAATTCATGAAGCCTTAATGGTTTAGATACTATTTTCTTAAACTTCTCCCCGCAAACAAAAGTATCATGAATATCAATAAATGGTATTTGTTCTAATGAAGGATCATCGATCGGAAAGTTACAAATTGTAATATCAACCTCGCCTGATTTTAATAAAGCACAGATTTCTGATGTTGTACCATTTTTAATCTTAAATTTAATATTGGGATATTTATTATGAAAATCTTCTAAATAAGGAAGCAAAAAATATCTAGAAATCGTATCACCGACACCTATCTTTAATTCCCCTGCTGTTAAATTTTTAAATTCTAATATCTTTTCTTCTCCGGCATCAATTAAATTAATCGCTGAATTTACATGTTCAAATAGAAGACTACCCTCATTTGTTAAAGATACCCCTTTGGGTGTTCTAGTAAAAAGACGTGTATCTAATTCTCTTTCTAATTGCATAATCGCTTGACTAACTGCTGGTTGTGTCATATAAAGATCTTTTGCTGTCCTAGAAAAACTTCCACTCTTCCCCACCATACAAAATACTTTATATAAATCTAATTTACTTATCACATAATCACCTCTTATACCCATCATTAGAGATATTAATTTTACTTATATCATTAAACGAAGGTATATTACAAGTAGATATCATTTAACGTAAGTAGTTATAAGGAGCGATTATATTGGAAAGAGTAGTTGGAACTGTTGTAAGAGGTCTTCGCTGCCCAATCATAAATCAAGGGGACCAAATAGAAGAGATCGTTGTGGATAGTGTGTTAAAGTCTTCAGAAGTTGAAGGTTTTACCATTAACGATAAAGATATTGTTACGATAACCGAATCAATCGTTGCTCGTGCTCAAGGTAATTATGCGACGATCGATCATATTGCAAAAGATATTCATACAAAATTTGGTGAAGATACGATTGGAGTTATATTCCCTATTTTAAGTCGTAATCGTTTTGCAAACTGTCTCCGTGGTATTGCAAAGGGAGCTAAAAGAATCGTTTTAATGCTTAGCTATCCATCTGATGAAGTTGGTAATCACCTAGTGGATCTTGACATGCTTGATGAAAAGGGAGTTAATCCTTGGACAGATGTATTAACAGAAAAACAATTCCGTGATTATTTTGGATATAAGAAACATACCTTTACTGGCGTTGATTATATTGATTATTATAAATCGTTAGTTGAAGAATACGGTGTTGAATGTGATGTTATCTTCTCAAACAATCCAAAAACCATTTTGGATTACACAAAAAATGTTCTAACTTGTGATATCCATACACGATTTAGAACGAAGAGAATATTAAAAGCAAATGGTGGAGAAAAGATTTACAGCCTTGATAACATATTATCGGAGTCTGTTGATGGCAGCGGATGCAATGAAGCTTATGGTCTACTAGGATCAAATAAAGCAACAGAGGATAGTGTTAAACTTTTCCCTCGTGATTGCCAGCCTATCGTTGATAACATACAGCATATGCTTAAAGAAAAGACTGGAAAAAATGTTGAAGTGATGATTTACGGAGATGGAGCGTTTAAAGATCCTGTAGGTAAAATATGGGAACTAGCGGATCCAGTTGTATCACCAGCTTACACATCAGGTCTTGATGGCACACCGAATGAAGTAAAATTAAAATATCTCGCTGATAATAATTTTGCTAATCTAAAAGGTGAAGAACTTAAACAAGCGATTTCTCAATTTATTAATAATAAAGAATCTGACCTTGTAGGATCAATGGAATCACAAGGGACTACACCTAGAAAACTTACCGACCTAATCGGTTCTCTATCCGATTTAACTTCAGGAAGTGGAGATAAGGGTACACCTATTATCTTTATCCAAGGTTATTTCGATAATTACACAAAATAAGCTAGTCAAAAAAACTAGATGCCTCCATATAGGGCATCTAGTTTTTTTGTTAATCATTTTCCTTTCAATACAGGATGGAGTCCGTTCGGGGTAAAGGCAAAATTGTATAGTATACTATCTTTACCAAATACTTTGAGGTGCGGTTATGTGGAATTTAACAAAAGAAGCGAAAGAAAAATTTTCAAAGTGTCATCTTCTTCCCATTCATGAATCTGATGATGACTGGAAAATGGCACTAAGAGAAGCAAAAACGGAGCGGGAAGACCTTATTGCACGCTTGAAGGAAGAACTTAAAGAAGTGAAAGAGGAATTGTTACATGTCTTGCCAGGCCGTTTCATTCCCTACGTGGAAAATGGTACATTAAATCAACCGACATTACCAAAAAAAGTGAGGGAAGATTACTTGCAATGGGTACAGGAGACAGTCAAGGAATTTGAACAAATTTTAGATGCTGCCCATGAACAAACACTACATGCGATCGCCTATTTACCAATGGCCGTTCAGGATGTCTTTGCAGAAAGTCTGCATGACGCCATCATTGAGAGGATAGAACGTGAAGGGAATACGCTTCATCTTTACATCAATACAGACAGCGGATTTTCAACCAAATCCCATATTCATCTTATTTTTAATGACGTCATAATAGAAGAATCGGATGACCTACTGCAAGTTGGGCAATTGTTGATTTACTACGAACTGCAGAAAACGGACGAGGGATTTGCGTTTCGGGTGTTGTTTGATTGTCCCGAGGCGGAGTGGACAATTACCATGAAGGGGATGAATGCCCAATATTATTATCGTCCGATGATGTATACAAGATTAAGAGATGAAGAAAAGCTTGAAGAAACCTCACTTACAGAATACGTTTCCCTGTTAAATCCTGATTATCGCTATTCGTTGATTACACCTCATTTAAGAAGCAACATTAATGCATTTACAGATAATCTTATTTTAGATAAAGGAAAATTCGAATTGGGACAAAATGAGATTGTTGTTTCTGTTGAAAATCAACGTTTTATTTATGATTTAACAGAGTACAATCCAATTCAATTCATCTACACAGACGTCTATGAAGATCCGTATGCCCATTTTAATGAACCTGTCCCAACCGAACAAATCGAAGCAGCTGCCTTAGGGAATGATTTAGAATTACAAGTACGTGCATGGAATACAATGTATGCAAATCCGAAAGCACTAGCAGACATTATTAATCGGGTATTATGGAAAATCCAGATAACCGAAGAAAATCAAATGATGGTTAGTGTTTATGCCAGCCATTTTTATAAAAGTGAGATTTTGATAGAGGCGGTCCTAGAAAGGTATCGTAATTTAATTGATTAGCGGTACTTTTCTAGGATGGCTAGGTATGCAAGAACACAACGTTTTACGCTATTAAAAATGCGAACAGTGCCAGTCACGGTTCGCTTTACGGTTCCTATATTTCCGCAAGTCCTTTGAAAAGTTCCACTGCGGTTTCAATGATTTCATCTCGGAAGTCATACTCATAGGTATGAATATGCGGATAATTTTCACCGTTTCCGATGTAGCACATCGCACCTTTAGTGAACTTTGTATAGTGTCCGAAATCTTCAGAAGCACGGAAGGCTTCCTTCATTTCAACCAACTGGAATCCTTTTTCTTGGCTTACCATACGAATCTTGTCAGAACTTTCTTTGTGGTTAACCGTTTCTGGAAATTCATCGTTGAAAGAGAAACTTACTTTTAGTCCATACTTTTCAGCCTGCTCTCGTGCAAGGTCCTCAAGGTTTTTCTGAAGATTACCCAGTTCTGCTTCATACAGAGCACGGATGGTTAACAGAAGCTCACCTTTACTTGCTGCTAATCCGAATGCTCTTTCCCCTATGTTTACTTGAACAACCGTGCAGAGTACCAAACCTTCATTTCTGTTAGGAGAAATAAGCCCTGGAATCGCATCAATGATTTTTGCAATAGCAAATGAAGGATTAACTCCATTTTCAGGCTGACTCGCATGAGCGGGGGAACCTTCCATGGTGATGGTCATGCCCTTTGAGGCACAATGAGCGGTTCCGTCGATGACATTGATTGAATTAAAGGCCATTCCACTCATATTATGAAAGGCGAAAATTTCTTCAATGTTATGTTCCTTAATAAAAGTGGCACATTCAATCGCGCCATCTCCCGTTTCCTCCGCATGCTGGAAGACGAAAAAGATGTTTTTATCCGCACCCTTTTGGTCGACCTCCACTGCAAAGCCGGCTAAGCTTGCCGCATGTCCATCGTGCCCACATTTGTGGGAAATCCCTGGATTCATAGAAGCATGAGGAATGTTTATCACTTCGGGCATGGGAAGTGCGTCAAAATCCGCACGAAAAGCAATGTTCTTTTTATCTTCACCTGCTCGATAAATCGCATAAAACCAAAGGCCTCTATCTACGATTTCAAGCCTAGTATTCTTTTTAAGAAAATTAATTAAATACTGTTTAGTCCAGACTTCCTCATTCGAAAGTTCAGGATTCTGGTGTAATTCATGACGCAGTTGTTTAGCTAATTCTAGATTTTTTACATCCAACGTGCCTTTAACCCCTTTCTAGTCTATGAAAAAGTATCAATAATAAGCTTCCTTCTAATCTCACTTTACCTAAATTGTGCTTACAGCCCAAATTCTCTATGTTTCTATATACATTATATCACCTTGTAATTACTCGTCTTCCAAACTATTAACATTCTTTTTCATTCCTATAATCGGTTTTACCTTAACCGTTAATACGGCGGTTACCCCCTTTATTAATTCTACTTAGATAGTTTTTAGAATATCTTTATAGCAGTATTAAAACCGTAAATAACGGTACTTAAGACAAAAAGGGTGATTCCCCATGTTTTGGAAAAAGGATATAAAGGAAATCATCTTACCAGCAATCGCTGTAGTAAGAAATCAGAGAAGTTTCGCCTTTAAAGTGGTTGCTACTGCGTTACTGGCTTTAATCACGGCTATCTTGCAGGCTGCAGGCGGGATACTCCCAGGAATCGGAATGCTCATCAGCCCTTTTTCCACCGCCCCCATAATCTTAAGCTTGTTAATCTCACCATCCTATGGGGTCTTAAGCTATCTACTTACGATTTTCCTACTGCTGTTCATGCAACCTTCTGAACTGATTGTCTATCCATTTACGACGGGTGCTATGGCCATTGGAATCGGCTTTGGTTTTATCTTGTTTAACAGACGTTGGAAAGTTCTAACCTTCTCAAGTTTGTTTTTATGTATTGGGATATGCCTCTTACTCTATGTCGTTCAATTCCCTGTTTTAGGACCATTTTTATTAAATTTTAAAGTTTTGAATATCATCGTTATTTACTTATTTTCACTCCTATATTGTGGGTTATGGATTGAACTAGTCTTACGATTACTCCCTAAACTCATAAGACCAATCAAAAAATAATACCTAAAAACTATTTCTACAAGAAGTAGTTTTTTTGTTTTTTAAGTAAATAAAAGGGGAAAATAGGAAATATGCAGTTGGAAAGGAGCGTCTTATGAAAGCAACAGATTTACTCGTTCAATGCTTAGAAAATGAGGGTGTTGAGTATATTTTTGGCATTATGGGAAAGGAAACCCTTGATTTGATGGATTCATTGTCCAAATCAAAACAAATTCAGTTTGTGAATGTCCGTCATGAACAAGGCGCAGCCTTTATGGCCGATGTATACGGCAGATTAACCAACAAGGTTGGTGTTTGCTTAGCGACATTAGGCCCTGGAGCCACTAACCTTCTGACCGGGATAGCAAGTGCTAATTTGGACCATTCCCCTGTTGTAGCCATTGCAGGACAAGCAGGCTTTGAAAGGCAGCACCAAGAATCACACCAATATGTAGATCTTGTTAAAGTATTTGAACCAGCCACAAAGTGGTCTGTTCAAATGAAGGATGTACAAACCCTATCGGCCATCATTCGGAAGGCATTTAGAGTAGCACAAATGGAAAAACCGGGTGCCGTTTTTATTGAACTGCCAGAGAACCTGGCACCACAAATGACTTCAGCCCAGCCAATACCTATAACACCTATTCCAAAATCAACACCTGTTTCACAATCATTAGAGGAAGCTCGTACTCTACTCCATCAAAGCCAAAAACCACTTGTCATTGTAGGGAACGGGGTCATAAGGCAAAAAGCAGCGAAAGAACTCCGCACCTTTGTCGAGAAGCTTCAATCACCTGTGATCCATAGCTTTATGGTAAAAGGAATTTTACCTAAAGACCATCCACTTAATTATTTTACGTTCGGTTTTAACAAGAAAGATGCTGGATTGCCGATCATCGAGGAATCTGATTTATTGGTTGTGGTTGGATATGATTTTGTTGAAGCACTTCCAAAGGACTGGAATAAAAAAATGCTCCCTATTTTACATATCAATCCGCTGCCTGCAGAAATCGATGAATACTACCCGATTAAAGAGGAAATGGCCGGCGATTTAACGGAGACATTCAAGGCGCTTAATCAACTCGATATAACTCCTAAATCATGGGTTCCAACAGGGAATGTGAAGGAAAAGATTAAGGAGTCTTACCAAATAAATTTAGGTGAGCAAGGGAATCAATCATTAACAGTAGAGAATATCTTAACCGTTATTGAAAAACTTTCAACAGAACAGACCATTGTCCTTTCTGATGTAGGTGCCCACAAGGTATCCATTGCTCGTACCTATCAACCAAAACAAGCTGGCCGACTCATCATCTCCAATGGATTAGCCTCAATGGGAATTGCCCTGCCTGGCGCTATTGGGGCCAAATTAGCTTCTCCGGAAGCCCCGGTTATTTGTATCACGGGGGATGGAGGGGCATTAATGAATATCTCTGAAATCGAGACTGCCAAAAGATTAGGTCTCTCTTTTATCATCATCGTTCTCAACAATTCTGCCTTAAAACTAGAGGAACAAATGATGCAGGAAAAGTTTGGACATAGCTTTGGGACAGACTTTGGAAACCCTGACTATGTAAAGCTTGCTGAAAGCTTTGGAATAAAAGGAGCAAGACCTACTCTGCTGAATGAGTTTGAGCAAGTATTGAAGGATGCTTTAAATCAGACCGATGAGATTACACTGATTGAAATTCGCCATGAATAGACTTTTATTAGTATTCATGGCTGATTTTCATGTAGGTAGCGAATTCATAGGGGGAGAATTTCCGGTTAATGAATATGGAGGAAGTTTAAAAAGCAGATTAGGAGGAGATATTCCGATTAACTGCTCAAAATAAGACAAAATCCACAGAATTGAATAGTATAAACGGAAAAACTTCCTTTATTTTTAAGTTAATTGGGGTTTTTCCTAATTTAAGCGGAATTTTGCCGTTTATTTTCCAAACCCAGTGAAATCGACATTCCATTATAATAGAGCGTAAAAAAGGAGAAAACATTTCTAGCTAGCGTAGAAATGTTTTCTCCTTTTTATTTTCTTTACACAAGGTACAGATTAGCGCTTGTTAACCCCCTGATGATGATTAAACACTCTATCCACCATTGTATTAAATCCGCCATTTAAATCATCTGCTGCTCGTCCATTTTGTATTTGACCTCGATATTTTTTCATCTGTCTGACAAAGTCACGATTGGTAGAAATATATACATTTTGAATAGAGGCGTCTGCAGCCCGAACTTGTTGAGCGATTTGGTCTTCCACATATGGGTAAAGTTCACCTTCGAAGTCATTAACCATAACAACCCCTACATAGGCATTACGGTTTGTAACAATGATAACCGCACGTTTCACTTCATCTAAGTTCTGTACGTTATCCTCTGCTTCTTTAGCTACTCTTAATCCAGTTCTAGTATTGTTTGTGTTTGTGTTTGTAAAGTTTAAATTAGGATTTCCTAAACTATTTGTTGTATCTAAAGCACCAAAATTGCGGTTACTCATCTCGCCGTGCTGATCGGCTTCTCTTCCTTCTTCTTTCATATTACATCCCGCTACTACTGCCGCAATGCAAATGCAGGTCAATATGAGTTTAACTGTTTTCATATAATTCCTCCTAAAATAAGTTCATGCTTACAATTACCTTTATCCGCTATTTTTATGTAGAGATTGGGAGGAATTTTTAAAAAAGGAATAAATAGATACCATTTCAAACACACTAAACCATTGATGATTTTTGTTTGAGGAGGCCCTTATGGATAGTGTATTTGATTATGAAGATATTCAATTAATTCCGGCAAAAAGTGTCGTGAATAGCCGAACTGAGTGTGATACAACCGTTTCTTTTGGCGGCAGGACCTTTAAGCTGCCTGTCGTGCCTGCCAATATGCAGACCATCATTGACGATAAGATTGCTATCTTCTTAGCGGAAAAAGGTTATTTTTATATCATGCATCGTTTTGAACCAGAAAAGCGGCTGGATTTTATTAAAGACATGCACTTTCGCGGGTTATTCGCTTCTATTAGTGTTGGAGTCAAGCAGGAGGAATATCGTTTCATTGAACATCTAGCAGAAGAACGGCTTAGTCCGGAATACATTACCATTGATATTGCACATGGTCATTCCAATGCTGTAATTCAAATGATCCAACATATTAAGCAGCACTTGCCCCAAAGTTTTGTGATTGCGGGCAATGTTGGAACGCCAGAGGCTGTCCGCGAGTTAGAACGAGCGGGTGCAGACGCGACAAAGGTTGGGATTGGACCTGGAAAGGTATGTATCACGAAGATTAAGACAGGATTCGGAACGGGCGGCTGGCAACTAGCGGCTCTCCGCTGGTGTGCAAAGGCAGCAAGTAAGCCGATTATCGCGGACGGCGGGATTCGTACCCATGGTGATATTGCGAAGTCCATACGGTTTGGTGCATGTATGGTGATGATTGGCTCCCTATTTGCGGGTCACGAAGAATCTCCCGGCAAAACAATTGAAAAAGAAGGCAATCTTTATAAAGAATACTTCGGCTCCGCATCTGAGTATCAAAAAGGAGAACGCAAGAATGTCGAAGGTAAGAAGATGCTGGTGGAACACAAAGGTTCTTTACTCGATACACTTGTCGAAATGGAGCAAGATTTACAATCCTCTATCTCCTATGCTGGCGGAAAAGAGTTAGAAGCCATCCGTCATGTCGATTATGTTATTGTAAAGAATTCTATTTTTAACGGGGATAAGTTTTAATAAAAGGACTAGCAGGATGACCTGTACTGCCGTGATTTTGTTAGGCAGATAAACAATCAATATATGCAGGTAAGCGACTCAAAATCGCAGGTGGAGGAACCATTTTGGCAGGTAAGGGATTTTTAATGAAAAAGGTATCAAAAATCTGCAGCTGCAATCGAGCATTTATGCTTTAATTTGAGCGAAATATTCCATATATAGGAAAACACAACACCTAAGCCAGGCCACAGCCTGGCTTTTTCAGTGTCGGTTTGGATGGCTGAATTTGTTAGGCAGATAAACAATGGATATATGCAGGTAAAATGAAATTTATGCAGGTAAGCAACTTAAAATTGCAGGTAGCGGAATCATTTTGGCAGGTAAAAGTTTTTTTATAAAAAAGGTATCCAGAAACCAACCTGAATCCAGCCTTGAACTTCATTGAGCTTATAAAATCAGCAATACCGTTCCAATCGTTATAACAATACCACCGATAATCGTATGTTTGGCCGCTTTTTCCTTTAAAATGCTAAAACTCAAAATCATCGTGAGTACCACGCTGAATTTATCAATGGGAGCAACGATTGAAACTTTGCCCATCGCCAGAGCAGCAAAATAACATAACCATGATAAACCAGTCGCCACCCCGGATAGAATTAAAAACAGGTACCCTTTTTTCGAAATGTCCTTCAACTTCTTATGTGTTCCTTGGAAAAATACAATCACCCAGGCAAATAACAGGATCACAATGGTGCGTAAAAAAGTTGCCACATTGGAGTCGACATCTTCCATTCCGACTTTTGCCAGTATCGAAGTTAAGGCAGCAAATACCGCCGCTAAAATGGCATACACAATATACCGCTGCGATCCTGAAAATCGTTTCTTATCTTCATTTTTTCCAATCAAAATAAACGTTCCTATTGCAATAATGGCTCCTCCAGCCATAATCAGAGGTTCGGCCGGCTCCCCTAAAACCAGAATAGAAAATATAATCGTCAGTACCACACTCGATTTATCAATCGGTACCACTTTGGAAACATCACCAATGGCAAGTGCTTTAAAGAAAAATAACCATGAAAAACCTGTTGCAAAACCAGATAAAAGAATAAACCACAAAGCATTGGTTGGTATCAGAGAAATTGTCTCCAGCTTGCCTGTTATCATGACCATGGTAAAAGCCATAATTAATACCACTATTGTCCTAACAGCAGTCGCTAAGTTGGAGTTTACATTTTCGATTCCTACTTTTGCTAAAATGGCTGTAAATGACGCAAATAAAGCTGCTAATAATGCTAAAATAATACTCATTTTACACCTGCTTTTGTCCATCGTTATATGTATGATTATGAGGAATTCTTTGCACTCATGATAAGGAATTATGCCCTTTCCAGTTAAAGATAATTGATGGATTGTCGAAAATAAAATGAAATATTTTTATCATGGGTGAATATATATAGTTTAAAACCAAATTTTCACTGGAAAGGGGAGTCTTTTCTTATGGATATCTGCATTTCTTGTGGAAACGAATTATCTCTCCCAGAGAGAAATCGAAGTGAATGCTGGGATTGCAGGGATACGACAACCGAAGCCTATACGGAAGATGAATGAGTTAAGGTACTGATTTTAGTCTAGATCCATCGAAATGATAGCCACTTATACAAGAGACACCCGATCACAATGGATCGGGTGTCTCTTCCTGTTTGTTATTCATTTACCCATGAAAGTCCAAGTGTCCCAACACCTGTATGCACACCGGCAACGGTTATGAGCATTAACTTTTCTGTTTCAATCGCTGGGAATGTTTCATGTATGATTTTTTCAAGTCCGTCCGCTTTTTCCTGGTCGTTTGCATGTACAATAGCCACTTTCTGAACGGTTTTTGTATCCAGGTCTTCCTTTAAATGATTTACCAGCCATGCGAGTGCCTTCTTTTCAGTTCGGACTTTATCCTTAATTTTTGCAGCGCCATCCTCAATCGATAAGATCGGCTTAATATTAAATAATGAGGCCAGTATTTTTTGACTTCCAGATACCCTGCCGCTTTTATGAAGCTGATCCAAGTTGGATGGTACCAAAAATAATCGAGTATGGTCACGCAGATTGTTTAATTGAGAAACTACTTCGTCTATTTCAAGTCCCTGTTCAACTAGTTCTATTCCCCTTTTCACCAGGAACGATAAAGGGAAGGAACCGGTACGTGAATCGATCGCAAACAATTTAAAACCAGCCATTTCCGCTGCCATAACAGAGGTTTGATACGTGCCAGTTAAAGTACTAGAGGCGTGAATCGCTATGCCAAAGTCATACTCTTCTTTTAACTTTTCATAAAGGTCGACGATATCACCGATATTTGGCTGAGATGATTGAAATTTTCCTTCCTCATTTTTCATTCGATGATAAAACTCTTCCTCGGTAATATCAATGGTTTCTTTGTAAAATTTATCGTTAATAACAACATGCAAGGGAATAACATGTATATGGTGCTTTTCAATAAACTCTTTGCTAAGAGAAGCAGTTGTGTCCGTAATCCATGCAATTTTAGGCTTGTTCATATGATCACTTTCCTTTAATGAATTTCTCTCAATCTATATAGGAATAACGAAAATTAGTAGTATGGTAACGTGGTTAACATTACAAAAATGAATAATCTCTCACAAGTTATATTTGTCATATATGACAAAGTTTTTCAGGCATGGTAAGCACAATTGTCACGGCTTTGACAAAATTATTTCAAAATTTACGTGTTTTTATTTAAATAGTGGTATAGTATAGGAAAGTATTTTTACTATTTCAAAAATATAATTATTATGGGTTTGAAACATGATTTTTCATTGAATTGTGTTTCAAACTGAATCTATTATTAAGATGAGGTGCGAGCATGAAACAGGAGATTTCATTTATTCCTAGAGAACAATTAAAAGCAAAGCCTGATACCGCTTCACTTGGTTTCGGGAAGTATTTCAGTGATTACATGTTTGTGATGGATTATCATAGCGAAAAAGGCTGGTATGATCCGAGAATTGCTCCTTATGAGCCTATAACACTTGAACCATCATCAATGGTGTTCCACTACGGACAAGCTATTTTCGAAGGAATGAAAGCATATAAGAAATCGGATGGTTCGATCCAGCTATTCCGTCCAGAGAAAAATATGAAGCGATTAAACGAGTCATGTGATAGGCTTTGTATTCCTCAAATTGATGAGGAGTTTTTATTAGAAGGAATTAAACGATTAATTATTACAGAGAAAGACTGGGTGCCGAATGGTGAGGGTACATCCCTTTATATTCGACCATTCATTTTTTCAACTGAGCCTTATCTTGGTGTTCGTCCTGCGAGCCAATACAAGTTGCTGGTCATCCTTTCTCCCTCTGGGGCCTATTATGGCAGTCAATTAAATCCGGTTAAAATATATGTAGAAGAGCAATATGTTCGTGCGGTTATTGGCGGTGTGGGTCATGTAAAGACAGCAGGCAACTATGCGGCCAGCTTAAAAGCACAGGAAAAGGCAGACGCAGGCGGCTACGCACAAATCCTTTGGCTTGACGCGAAAGAGAATAAATATGTCGAAGAAGTCGGCAGTATGAATATCTTCTTCAAAATCAATGGCGAAGTGGTAACTCCAAGATTAAATGGCAGCATTTTACCTGGAGTCACTCGTGATTCAGTCATTCAATTATTAAAATATTGGAATATCCCGGTGCGCGAAGAGAGAATCTCGATTGAAGAGGTCTTTGCGGCAAACGAGCGCGGTGAACTCGAGGAAGTCTTTGGAGCAGGAACTGCTGCCGTTATTTCCCCTGTTGGCGAACTAACTTGGAAAGACCAATCCATCGTTATTAACGATAATAATATTGGTGAGCTATCACAGGCTATTTATAATGAGATAACTGGAATACAGCTAGGGAAAAAAGAAGATCCATTTAATTGGACAGTGAAAGTTACTCAAATTGAAGGATAAACTACTGATATGGAAGATCCAGTTGTGCTGGATCTTTTTTTTATGGAACGACTTTTTCTGTATGGAACTGCATATGGATATACAAAATTAGGAAGGCAATTTTTTGAAACATTGCTTCTTTAGTTCTCGTCTTAGTTTATGAAAGACTTTTGATAAGAAAGGATCTACGACTTTGAGACTTAACTGGAAAGGCAGACTACTATTTACATTCATTATAGGTCTTATTATTTTATTCATTGTAGAAAACCCTATTGGCATCAGCATATTAAATCGTTTTAACATTGGTGGTACTGCTCCAATGCCAACGGAACTTCATCCAGTAGTGAGAGAACGGAGCAATCAGTTAGTCCAACAAGCAGCTGATAAAGGAATTATGATGGTGATAACCGATGACTTCCGTAGTGCGGAAGTCCAAGATCGACTTTATGAACAAGGCCGAACAGCGGCTGGAAATATTGTAACTCATGCAAGAGGAGGAGAATCGTTTCATAACTTTGGGCTTGCCATTGATTTTGCCATAAAAACCCCCTCAGCAGATGTTATTTGGGATATGCAATATGATGGCAACCAAAATGGAAAAGCAGATTGGGGCGAAGTGGTAGAAATGGCAAAAGCCCTAGGCTTTGAATGGGGCGGTGATTGGGCTCAATTTAAAGACTATCCCCACTTACAAATGAATTTTGGCTTAACACTAGGAGACCTGCAAAACGGGAAAAGGCCGGCAGATTTATCCTTAACGGCGGATACCCATTAAAGGGAAACAGTGAGGTCCTTCCTCGCCTATACATCGTTTTTTAGAAAATAATAGTCCTGATTAGAAAATTAGATCCAGTTTACCTGGATTTTTTTTATGCGTTCCTCTATCTTTATTTTGATGACGAAATACGCATCACTCGTAAACAGTGTTATGATTGATTGACAGTTATTGATTTTACAAACATTGTTAACAATACTAATAATAAATACAACTGATAGGATGAAGAGATGAGAACAGAAGTAAGGTTAAAGGTGAAATCAAAGTTCGTTAATAAATATAAAAGCGGCTACCCGCTTATCACAAAAGACACCATTATGAATCCTAATGTTCTAGATGAAGAAGGTAGCACCATAAACCTTGTTGATGAAAAGAACAACTTTATTTCTAAAGGCTATTATGGTAAGCAAAATAAAGGTCTCGGTTGGGTGCTTAGCGCTAAAGAAAGTGAAACGTTTGATCATAGCTTTTTTCAAAAGACTTTGAAGGCTGCCTTCGATCAGAGAGAATTTTTTTACAACAGTTCTGAAACAACAGCATTTCGAGTGTTTAATGGTGAAGGCGATGGAATCGGTGGTTTAACGATTGATTACTTTGATGGTTATTACTTGATTACCTGGTACAGTATAGGCATTTATCATTTTCGAGAATTTATTATAGATTCATTGAAGGAATTAGTGGAGTATAAAGCCATCTATCAGAAAAAGCGTTTTGATGAAAGTGGTAAATACATTGAAGAGGATGACTTCGTCACAGGTAAACGAGGAGAGTTCCCAGTTATCGTGAAGGAAAACGGCGTCAATATTGCCGTTTATTTAAATGAAAGTGCTATGGTCGGTGTATTCTTAGATCAAAAGGATGTTAGAAAAGCATTACGAGATAGGTATACACAAGGGAAACGGGTATTAAATACATTCTCCTATACCGGAGTGTTTTCAGTGTTTTCCGCTTTAGGTGGCGCAAAAAAAACGACAAGTGTCGACCTTGCTAATCGTAGCAAACGTAAAACAATTGAGCAATTCCAAGTGAATGGAATAGCATATGAGGATCAAGATATCATTGTAGAGGATGTATTCAACTACTTCAAATATGCTGTAAGAAAAGGGCTACTGTTTGATGTCGTTATTCTTGATCCTCCAAGTTTCGCAAAATCAAAAAAGTTTGTTTTCAGTGCAGAAAAAGATTATAAAAACCTGTTAAAGGATGCCATCTCAATAACGGAGGATAACGGAACGATCCTCGCATCCACCAATTCTAGCTCTTTTAATATGGACAAATTTAAAGGGTTCATAGATACAGCCTTTAAGGAATCAAAAAAACGCTATAAAATAATGGAAGAATACTCACTTCCTGACGACTTCCGAACCAATAAACATTACCCAGAATCGGACTACCTAAAAGTAGTTTTCATTAAAAAGATAGGATAAAGTTCCAGTTCATAGGAATTTACTGTCCACCCCACACGGACAGTGTCCACGAGTGGTGCCTGTCACCGCAGTCCCTACGGTGACAGGGCACCTTTGCTCTTGAATTTTATAGAATTTTCTGCTATTATTATTAATAATTAAATATTTTCTTACTTCATTACCTTGAAGTGAGGATAGAGGCGCAAAGACCATAAGTACGCAATAGGAGGATAATGAGGTCCTAGGATGATTGTGGAAAGGGGAATTTGCCGAAGTGGTTAGAATCTCATTTGTCTATGCCGCTGGTTCTGCTATTGAATAAATACAGAACTGTCATATAGGTGACTATATGGAGGGCTATCTTACGCAAAGGAACGGTTTTAAATTATGTTTCTACTGCAGTAGCGAGCCTTCGTTGCTGCTTTTTTGCGTTTACTATTGATTGACCTGATCTACCTCTAATTTTTATTAAAAATTATGTAAAGGGTGAGCTTGATGATTTTTGGCCAAGTTTTAACAGCTATGGTGACGCCATTTGATCAACATGGAGAGATTGACTATCACGCAGCTAGAGCACTAGTAAATTATTTAATTGCTAATGGTACGGATGGATTAGTAGTTGCAGGAACCACTGGAGAATCTCCAACATTAACAACAGAGGAAAAAATAGCGTTATTTAAATTCGTGGTCGAGGTTGCAGCCGGCAGGGTGCCTGTCATCGCTGGAACTGGCTCTAATAACACGAGAGCATCTATCAGCTTAACGAAACAGGCAGAAGCAGCAGGCGTTGATGGAATTATGCTCGTAGCTCCATACTACAATAAACCATCTCAAGAAGGGTTATTTCAGCATTTTAAAGCCATTGCGGAAGCTACTTCCTTACCGATAATGCTTTATAATATTCCTGGACGCTGTGCCGTCAACATCTCCGTAGAAACCATTGTCCGCCTCTCAGAAATTAGTAATATTGTGGCGGTAAAAGAAGCAAGCGGCGATTTAGATGCCATGGCAGAAATCATTGGCCGTACTCCGGATACATTTACATTGTACAGTGGTGATGATGGACTAACTATACCAGTCCTAGCCATCGGCGGCGCAGGTGTTGTGTCTGTTGCTTCGCATATCATTGGCAATCAAATGCAGGAGATGGTTACACTATTTAAAAATGGACGTGTTCAAGAAGCAGCTGTTTTACACCGCAGCCTTCTCCCAATTATGAAAGCATTATTTGCAGCACCTAACCCTACACCAGTAAAAGCTGCATTAAATATGCAAGGTGTCCAGGTTGGGGAAGTCCGTCTTCCCATGATTCCCTTGAATGATGAAGAAAAGAGTGCACTGCAAAAAGTACTCCCAATTAACACCCTGGTTTAATCTGATTATCATTCCTGTCCCTTCGTGGGGCAGGTTCTTTTTTACAAAAAATTAATATTCAAATATTCACAAATATTACAATTCTCATGATAATCCTCTTCCCTATAAAATTGTATACTACAAATAGTTACATCCAATTCCCCTGATTTACCCTCTCTGCTACGCCCCTAAAAAACTCTGAAAGCAGGTCGATTTATGAAAATTAGTAAAAAGAAAAATTCTAGAGACAAAAACATGCCGGAAATAAACGCATGGGCAATTCCTATGACAACTCCACAAGAAAGAAAGAGCGTATTTATGGACTTAGCGACAAGTTCTGAATTTGGAATGAGGAATCGAGGTCTTGTCTTTTACTATGGAAAGGACTTAATTGCATACAAACGTGAAAAACCCTCTGACGAAAATCGCAACGAATTTCTCCGGGTTCTATCAAAATTTATGACCGATTGTTTAGAAGATGATTGTCCTTCCTCTTGGGATCTCTGTGGGTCCTCATTCTGGGAAAAACTCATTTATTACTTTTATCCCCAAAACATATCAATCTCACCAGCTATGAAGGAAGCAGCTAACTTCCTAATCCAATTGAAAAAGTTTGTTCAATGGCTTGATAAAAGAGTTGGTACTCATTATTATCCTGCAATCGAAATATCCACTTCAGAAGCTGCTCTTCATTTACAATCCTGTGAAAAACTATTAAATGTCCTCTTTTTCAAACACTTTCCGAAAGCTTATAGTCCTGACTGGAATCCAGAACAAGACATCGAAAACTTAACACTAAATGGCGCCCATTTTGTAAATACTCAGGAAGGTGTATTCGAGGTCACAAGCAAAATTGAAGACACATGTGTATTAACTGATTTGGGTTCGCATAAATCGTATTATGTAAAAGATTTGCCGACTGTTAATGTGGAATTAGGTATGATCTTAAGTGGTGTCATCGGCAGGCGAAAAGGTGACAAACATTGGCATTGGTATATTAGCGTTGCGGTTAATCCACCGCAGGCAAAAAATTATATTCCCACTTTTCTTACCTGTTAATCAAACGTTTGATTAGATTTGTACCCTTAAAATCAGTTCTATTGCCTTTATCCATAAACTGTTTGGAATTTATTGAGACAGGATAAACTAATGGGAGGTAAAAACTGGTATAGGGAGAGAATTAAATGTCTAAGGTTCTTGATGAACGTTTGAACTACTTAGGACAAAATCTATTGTCGGGTTGTTTACTAGGGATCGGTTTTGTTGCTTTTGTCGATGAGGCTGTGTTCCACCAGCTCCTGCACTGGCACCATTTCTATGATAAATCTACCCCTGATATTGGTCTGGTATCAGATGGGATTTTTCATGCATTTAGCTGGTTCTCAACGGTAGCAGGGTTATTTCTGGTTTCCGACCTTCGTCGTAGAAATGCTTGGTGGCCAAAGAGATGGTTTGGAGGATTTCTTTTGGGCGGAGGCGGATTTAATTTATACGATGGTACGGTTCAACATAAAATCATGAGGATTCATCAAATTCGATATAACGTCAAAATTGCACTTTACGATTGGGTATGGAATATACTCGCGGTTCTCATACTAGTTGTTGGATTTATCATCATTTTTCGGACTAGCCGGGAATCAAAAACGATGGACGGGACTGTCTAAATGGAACATCACCATATCCATCAAGCAAAAGAGCTGTCAATTGAACTTCTTTTAGCTCTCCCTTTTGTACTGGCTGTATTGATTTATCTTCTATTAGGATTAGTCTCTAACCAACGTCATAAGCGATGGCCGATTTATCGATACATGTACTGGGTATCCGGCGTTCTTTCGGCAGCTGCTGCACTAATCGGTCCTGTCGCCGACCGTGCTCATGAAAATTTCACGGCCCATATGGTTGGCCATTTGTTTCTTGGAATGCTGGCGCCTCTTCTTCTAGCACATGCTGCTCCAATGACTCTATTAATGAGAACACTAAGTGTTGGACATGCTAGAAAACTCTCCCGCATTTTAAAGCGTTTTCCAGTTAGCATATTTTGCCACCCACTTGTTGCCTCTATACTCAATATCGGAGGTTTATGGGTATTATATACGACAGACCTGTACTCAGCAATGCATCAATATAACCTTCTTCATATGGTTATACATCTGCATGTATTCTTGGCAGGATATCTTTATACCATTTCGATTATCTATATTGACCCCCTCCCCCATCGGTATAGTTTTATTTTTCGAGCAATCGTTCTAATTCTGTCATTAGCCGCCCACGGAATCCTTTCAAAGTACATTTATGCTTATCCCCCCGCTGGTGTACCAATTGAACAGGCACAAGTGGGAGGAATGATCATGTATTATGGAGGGGATATGATAGAAATTAGCCTGATATTCTTATTCTGCCGACAATGGTATAAGGCTTCCCGACCACGAACCTCTGTGTCGTTAAGTCATTAAAAATAATATAAGAACACCTAAAAAACCTGTATAGATGAATAAGGTATCATCTATACAGGTTTTTCATTGAACTCATTTATAAATTTTACTAATCTTGTCTATCATGGTAATTAATAAGGAATGATGGAACCGAGAAACTCATCCACAAATGCCTCTTGGTCTGCATAAGTTTAGCTTTACGAAAATATGATAAAATAAGTATCCTAAAAAAGGAGTTGTTTAAATGGTAATCTTTAATAAAATCGCTCTATTTTTTGTTATTTTATACTCAGTCATCATTATCTTAAATACTTATTTAGGAGAAACGGAACGGGTACAATCAAATGTAATTTACTTTTTAATGAATGGTTTTGCATATATTGTATCAGCCATGGATATGGAAAAAAGAAAAGTGGAACTATCGAAGCCATAATATTTTCTGAACCTTTAAGAAGTTAATTAAACGTTTGATTAGTTCATCGAAAATCCTTTTAAACAAAAGTTCAACCCCTTTAATCAAACGTTTGATTAGTTTTTATTTCTGCTATTTGCTTTAGGTCTATTGAACGTGTAACAATAATCTTTTTGATATATTTAGCTAAGAACCATTTATCCATTAACACTCCAATTGGACCCAACCATAAATGATATTGAATATGATCAATCATTGTCGTTCCCTTTTCTTCTTCAATGAACTGATGGATATATATGAAAGATTTAAATGGGCCCTTAACCATTTTTTCTACAAAACTATGAGGCTTTTCCATGAATATAATCCTCGAAGTAATCCTTTGTTTAATCCCAAAATGTACACACTCCCAAGATACCCAATCACCTTCTCCTGGCAAACTGTTACTTATACCAGCGACAGCCTTTCCCCTAGCTTTCAAGGGAGTTTGTGAGTGATTGCCGAAGCCTCTTGCTACGTCAAAACAAACCTCAATGGGCGCCTGAATAAATTGTTTGTATTCAATTAGGGGCATTTCTACCGACTCCATTCTTCACATTCATCAAAGAGTATTCCAGCTGACGATGTACTCAATATGCTCCGTTGGGAGTTGTATACTTGGTTCTGCCACAGACCAATGACCTTCGATCTCCAATTCCTTACAAGCTAATTCAAACTGCCCCATGGCAATTCCCATATCTAAAAGCTGCATGTCATATCCAAGTTTCGAACTATAATTGGGTGTATGCTCAATGTAAAAATGACAGACCTTTCTATCGCTGGACATTAAAAGTCGCCAAGGCTGTTTATTAGATGCGGAAGGGCCAAGCCTGACCATTTCAATAGGTATTTCCAGTGGTCCTGCATTTTCTCTTTTCAATCGAACTTCAAATGAAATGTCATAAAACAACTGATCCCATTGTTTTTTATTATCAGCCTTAACAACGTATCGGAGTGCCTTATCAAATACCCGTTGTTTTTGGTTCGGGTATCCGATGGGTGTTATACAGGGGATAAATTCTTCTTCTCCTAGCTGGATTTCCTTTTCAAACGAATTTCGGTTGAACGTTCCCCCCATCCAGCAAGTACCGACTTCTAACCCCGTTAACCATATTACTAGTTTTTGAAAGGTATAGGCAAACTCAACAAGGGAGTATTTACTGTTTCGTGCCACACCTGCCAAA
>NZ_CP183883.1:165000-445000 GCF_048572935.1 Neobacillus niacini
GGGTTGCGCTCGTTGCGGGACTTAACCCAACATCTCACGACACGAGCTGACGACAACCATGCACCACCTGTCACTCTGTCCCCCGAAGGGGAACGTCCTATCTCTAGGAGTGTCAGAGGATGTCAAGACCTGGTAAGGTTCTTCGCGTTGCTTCGAATTAAACCACATGCTCCACCGCTTGTGCGGGCCCCCGTCAATTCCTTTGAGTTTCAGCCTTGCGGCCGTACTCCCCAGGCGGAGTGCTTAATGCGTTAGCTGCAGCACTAAAGGGCGGAAACCCTCTAACACTTAGCACTCATCGTTTACGGCGTGGACTACCAGGGTATCTAATCCTGTTTGCTCCCCACGCTTTCGCGCCTCAGCGTCAGTTACAGACCAGAAAGCCGCCTTCGCCACTGGTGTTCCTCCACATCTCTACGCATTTCACCGCTACACGTGGAATTCCGCTTTCCTCTTCTGTACTCAAGTCCCCCAGTTTCCAATGACCCTCCACGGTTGAGCCGTGGGCTTTCACATCAGACTTAAAGGACCGCCTGCGCGCGCTTTACGCCCAATAATTCCGGACAACGCTTGCCACCTACGTATTACCGCGGCTGCTGGCACGTAGTTAGCCGTGGCTTTCTGGTTAGGTACCGTCAAGGTACCGGCAGTTACTCCGGTACTTGTTCTTCCCTAACAACAGAGCTTTACGACCCGAAGGCCTTCATCGCTCACGCGGCGTTGCTCCGTCAGACTTTCGTCCATTGCGGAAGATTCCCTACTGCTGCCTCCCGTAGGAGTCTGGGCCGTGTCTCAGTCCCAGTGTGGCCGATCACCCTCTCAGGTCGGCTACGCATCGTCGCCTTGGTGAGCCGTTACCTCACCAACTAGCTAATGCGCCGCGGGCCCATCTGTAAGTGTCAGCGTAAACCGACTTTCAACTTTCCCTCATGAGAGGAAAAGGATTATCCGGTATTAGCTCCGGTTTCCCGAAGTTATCCCAGTCTTATAGGCAGGTTGCCCACGTGTTACTCACCCGTCCGCCGCTAACCAAGAGGTGCAAGCACCTCATGGTTCGCTCGACTTGCATGTATTAGGCACGCCGCCAGCGTTCGTCCTGAGCCAGGATCAAACTCTCCAAGAAAGTTGATTAGCTCATTTTGTTACGTTGGCTTAGCTTTTATAAAAAGCTAAAAATTTGTTTGTTGACGTTCTTGTTTGTTTAGTTTTCAAAGAACAATGTTTTTGAAGCAGGTTATCAATATAACATCTCGCTTCAATCGTGTCAATTACTTTTCTAAAATATCTTTTCGAAATCGACAACAGAATTTATATTACTAAATCACATTCATTATGTCAATCTAAATTCTATTGACTGATGAAGAATCAATCTATTTTTGATTTATTCCCTCGTCAGATTTACTATATTACTATTATACTTTTGAAAAATCAATAGAATAATAAATATTATTTAAAAAAAGTTACTGTTCTTCTTACAAATGGATTTAAAAGCTGGCAAGCGTACATATTTGAAACAATATAATTGCAAATAAACGTTTCTATTTACTTCTAGCCGCACTAAAACCTCGTCTTACTATTAACATTGTTCCGCCAGCAATCAACAATAAAAGTCCACCAAGTAACAAATCTCGTTTACCAAGGAAGATTTGCGGATCATTCCAGGAAGTATCATTGAACCACTAATTGCTCTTAGTATCATCTATGTTGAAGTTGAAAACATATGGGCTAAATCAATTAAATGAAGATGGTTTGTTACCTTCTTATTCGGTTTATTGAACAGGCGATTTAGGAGCACACAAAAAATCAAAAAAGCTAAAGGTTTCCTTTCTATTATGATCCCTTTAGCTTTTTTTAAAAGATTTAAATCATTAATATCTCTCGAATATCTTCTTCCGTTAGAGTAGAAGTTCCTTTATCTTTCGAATCAATAATTTCCTCTATTAATTCTCTTTTTTTATCCTGCAGTTCATTCATTTTTTCTTCTATTGTGCCTCGCGCAACCAATTTGATGACTTGTACAATATTTGTTTGCCCCATCCTGTGAGCACGGTCCGCTGCTTGTTCCTCAACCGCTGGATTCCACCAAAGATCATAGAGGATAACAGTGTCCGCACCAGTTAAATTCAGACCTGTTCCGCCTGCTTTCAAGGAAATTAGAAAAAGGTCCCGCTCTCCTTTGTTAAATCGATTTGTGAGCTCTAGCCTATCTTCTGCTGGGGTTTGTCCATCAAGATAGAAGTAAGGCTGCCCTTGAAGCGCCATTTCCCTGCCGATTAACTGAAGCATTTTCGTGAACTGCGAAAATATCAATACTCTTCTTCCAGCCTGCCTAGATTCCTCTAAGATCGTTAGCAGCTGTTCGAATTTAGCAGAACTTCCTTTATATCCATCAACAAACAAAGATGGGTGGCAGCAGATTTGCCTAAGCCTTGTCAAACCTGCGAGGATTTTAATTTTATTTTTTCGAAGTGTGTCTTTATCCAAATGCTTTAGCGTGTCGTGTCTTAGTTTCGCTAAATAAGCTCCATAGAGTTTCTTCTGTTCTGGCAGCAGCTCCACTAAATCAACTGACTCTATCTTCTCAGGAAGCTCTGCTAGCACATCTTCCTTTAACCTTCTCAGTAAAAATGGACGCACTCTTCTCGCAATCTGCTTCCTTGTTAAGTGGCTAAAATCCCTCAGCCCTCGAAAAAGTTCAGGGAATACAACATGGAAGATCGACCAAAGCTCCTCAGATGAATTTTCAACAGGTGTACCAGTTAGAGCAAAACGGTGATCAGCCTTGATTCTCTTTACAGTTCTAGCCGTCTGCGTTATTGGGTTTTTGAACGCCTGCGCTTCATCAAAAAACACGGTATGAAAGGTTTGTTTCTCGTACCAGAGTATATCTTTTCGCAATAAAGGATATGAAGTAATCACAATATCTGAATCAGAGAGTTGTTTTTGTTTAGCTGCACGCTCTGATTTACTTCCATCAAAAATGATCGCCTCCACTCCTGGGGCAAATTTCTTGATTTCACTAAGCCAGTTATAGGTTAATGATGCTGGACAGACAATCAGTATTGGCAGCTTGTTTTTACGAACACCAGGAAGCTCTGAAAGGATATAGGTAATACTTTGAAGTGTTTTCCCCAGCCCCATATCATCTGCAAGAATCCCTCCGAATCCATAACTAGCAAGTGTTTTCAACCATTTGTAGCCCTGAACTTGATAGTCCCTTAAAATTGGCGCAACCAGTTCCGGTACCTCAAACTTCATACTGCTAGGATTTTGGATGGTATCCAAGAACTGACGGAACGAATCCTCAAGTGTAAATGTTGAGTCATCTTCAACAGAGTCAAGCAGCTTTAATCCCTGAAGTATTGGTACATTCAACCCTGCTTCAAGATCCTCCGCCTGGACAGGTGCGGCTTGTAGGAAGCGTTGGATTTCCTCAAATTCTCTTGTTTCTAACGAGAGCAGCGCCCCATTCCGCAGCCGATAGTATTTTCTTTTTTCCTCAAGTGCGGATAAAATCTCTTTTATTTGCCTTTCCGGGATTCCATCCATATCGAATTTAAATTCCAGCCAATTTGTTCGCTCTTTTATTACCTTAACCCTAATCCTTGGAATGGTATTTTCTTTAAAAATCCGGTTCCTGACTGCTGTTGTAGCATATATCTGTACTAGTTTTTGTAGCCTAGGAACAACATGATATAAAAACTCATACTCCAACTCTTCATTATGCAAGAAGTAGCCGCTGTCTGTCGTAGCAAACGAGCTTTCCTCCATTAGTTGAATGATTTGCTTTTCCTTTTCTAGGTCCCTTATTAATACGAGTCCGTTCTGCAATTCTCGAGGGATATCTAACGGGTTAATCACAATATTACCGTATTGAAACTCCAAGCCCGCTAACAGGCGACTTTTCAACCGATCCAGATAAAGTTTGGCGACTAAAGGTGTTTTCCTGTGGGTGCTCGTTAAATTCTGAGGCAGTTCAACCTTTCCGAGTCTTTTTAAACCCGGGACCACGTTTTCTAAAAAATAATCCAACTGTTCAGGCAGAATCTCAATTTGATTGGTTTTTGAAGCTTCCAACATTTCTTTAAGGTTGGCCAATCGCTTGCTGTCCGTTTCTTCAAGCCTAATGAACTTACCCTTATATAGAACAAAGTGGTAAGAATCCAATACAATAAAATGATTCATTCCTTTTATTCTGAGATGGCAGCCTCCATCCTCTCCTGATGTAAAACTAAACTGGAGAGGAAGCATTTTATCCGTGAGATGAAGACCTTCATACGTTTCCCCATCATTTTCAACTTTCACTAGTGGAGCTTTTACAAGTAAAGGTAAGAGTTGATTAAAGGATGATGGTGGTATGAGCAAAAGATTAGGGGAGAATGATTCCTCTAAGCTGTCTGCCATTGCATTCACGTATGACTTTTCATCTTGAACCACTAGGAATAACTGCTGCATTACATCATCTGTCTCTTTATTAAAACAATGAAGACTCGTATTAAAGATAAGCGTATCGGAAAGCGCACTTGGCAGCCCTGCTTTTAGATGAGTGAGAAACTGGCGGATATCTGCCACTTTTTCATGCTCAATCTTCAGTTCTATACCTAGCAGCTTTCTCCCGTTTCCAATATCCACAGGTTTACATAGAAATTCTGCTCGCAGAACCTGTCTATTCTCGAAATGGAGCTGATGTCTACTTGGCCTTTTTGGTTGATTTGTAAAAAGAGTGAGCAATCCTTCTGTCAGCGCCTGACTCGTTGAAGGATCAACCTGTTCCCCACTTCGCACTTTAGGCACTAGTCCGTTCTGTTGATGGTCATGAATAGCAAGCAATACGGCAGCAATATGCTGGCAATCGTTTTTTACAGATAGAAGTGTTGGACAGCTGCATGCCGTATGAAGGTCTCCGTTCTCTTCTTTGTTAATAGTGACAAAGAAGTCCTCGGTCCCTTTAACCGTCGCTTCACAACGATTATTACTTATATAATCAAACGATACCTTTCCCGCTCTATAAAAAGAATCCCCTCGTTTAAAGGAGACAGTTCCGCACATTTCTTTTATCTGTTTTTGACTTAACGTAATATCCAAAAGTCCTGCTCCTCTCCGAGGTTCATTTATATTTAAGGTTCTATTATGATTTATTGTTGATTTCAAGTAGGTTGAGAATTCATAGGCGGAGAATTTCCGGCTAATGTATATAGAGGAACCTTAAGAAGCAGGTATAAGCGGAGAAACTCCGGTTAACTGCTTAAAATAAGACAAAATCAAAGGATTTAGATAAAATAAGCGGAAAAACCCCGCTTATTTTTAAGGAAATATGAGTATTTCCCAATTTAAACGGAAATTCTCCGCTTATTTTCCAAACACAGTGAAATCAACATTCAGTTTTAATAGAGCCATATTTAATAATCACTTGTTCCATCACACTGGTTATCATTATATCAAATCTTTTTAGATTTATTATAGTGATTGACGATGTAAGGCACCTGGTTTATCGTTGTTTATGGATAGGGGATGAGAAAGATGGTTAGGTTATATGGGGCTTTATTTACCTTAAGTTTAATTTGGGGAACGTCCTTTTTATTTATCAAGCTCTTAGTTGAACCACTCGGAGCTTGGGGAGTCGTTTTTGGAAGATGTTTATTTGGGACAGTTATTCTTTTATTGATTGTTGCCTTTCAAAAAGACTGGAAGGGATTTAAAGGGCTGCCGATAGGAAAGATTATTCTTGTTTCACTTCTCAATAATGCGATTCCTTGGTATTTGATTGCGCTAAGTGAGACGAAAATTACTAGCAGCTATGCTTCATTGATAAATGCTACAACACCAATTTGGACACTGATTATAGGTTTTATTATCTTTCAAAATAAATTACGGTTGTTCCAGTGGTTAGGGATTGCACTAGGTTTCTTTGGAATCATCATACTGTCTGGCGTTGATGTTACGAATATTATGGACCAGTCCGTTGTTGGTTTAATCACGATGGTCGGCGCTACTCTCTGTTATGGTTTTTCAACACACCTTACGAAGAAATACTTAGTAAATGTTAGCGTTACGATGATTTCGGTTAGTACACTAACGGTTTCTGCTATTTTTAGTTTCATTATGGTACTCTTTACAGACCAATCTATTTTTACCATGATGCTTGAACCTTCTATTTTTGGGGCATTAGTTGGTCTTGGTGTATTCGGATCTGGCTTTGCCTATCTTTTGTATTACTATTGTATTCAAAAAGGAAGCCCGGAATTTGCCTCTTTAGTCACATATCTTGTGCCGATATCCGCAATGCTCTGGGGTGCGATTATTCTTAAGGAAGAGATTCATTTATCCATGATTACAGGATTTATTCTCATTCTAGGCGGAGTGTATGTTTCATCTAAAAAGCAGAAAGAAAAGAACGTTCCAATTAGTAAAACTGCTTAATAAATAAGCCTAATCCCAATGATAAGGGATTAGGCTTTTGTTTTTCACCCATACAAAAATCATTCCACGTATTCCAGAACAATTTCGTTTGTGGTAGTAAGTTCTAAGTCTTTTGGTATTTTTAGGTAAAGGATACTGGTTCCGTTAATGAAGTGGCTTGAGTCACTGAAGCCGCCCTTACCGTTGAATTGGTTGATGGGGAATGCTTGTTGAAATTGGGAGAATTCCAGTGTTAATTTTTCAGGATTTTCAAGTATTAATGTGTTTTTATCAATATTGATTTTAAGCGGTTGAAGTAAGTCTGATATAGATAAATCATTTATACCTGAACCTGTTTGATACTGGAGAGCTTCAATTTTCCCATCATTGCTTGTTTTTCTCTCAACAAAAATGGAGGTGCTAAGAAAGTCGTCATTTAGGACTGCAATATTTAACTGTTTTTCAGTATAATCAAATTTCCGAGTTTTCACGATGTATTCACTATCCACGGTTTCAATATTCCCTTTAATCGCTGCCTCATATAACTCATTGCTATCTCTTTCCAACTGATTCCCATCAACCTTTTGGTAGGTGATTTCTCCCTTTGGCAGCAATGGACTCACTCCCGTGCAGATGAGCAAAATGCTTAGATAGCCAACAAACATCCACCGTATTCGACTCCCAGAGAATAACACACTCCTGCTGCGCTTAGTCAGATTGACCAATAGAGAAGTAATTGCAATGACCATGATAACTACGATAACGATTGGCACAACTGATATCATCTATCTCACCTCCATTCGATTCGACACTAGTGCCGAACCTGTAAAAAGTAAGGCTGCCAAAAACCCTATTTTAACTATAAATAAAGCCAGAGAGGCCTCCTCAAAAATAAATTCAAAACCCTTTTGAATAATAGTTTCATTCATAGTACCTGCTCCTACAATCAATATCCCCAAAAAGGCGACCGGCAGCAAAACAGCAAATACCTTATGAAGCTGAACGAGTGTACCGAAAAAATAACCTACTGCCGAACAAACTAATATATAAAGGACCGTGGCGATTAAACCAATAATCCACTCAGACACATCCGTGGGTGTATAGAGGTATTCACTTTTCCCTAGTACATACATCAATATTCTTATTACATGACTGGATAGCAGCGCCGTTAATCCGCCAACCAGACTTATGGTCAATAAAAACAAAATATTGGATAAGTTACTCGACAATCTATTCGTAATAAACGCAAAATCATCATTTCGATAGGCTTGGGTTGTAATCAGAATGGAAGTAATGAATCCCCAGAGCATCGTGAAAACAACAACGATATCAGCAGAATAGAAGTGCACACTAATATCGAATGAATTACTGCTGGTGCCCATCATTCCAACTCCATTAAACGAAAACAAAATCCCCAATACTTGGATAAACACAAGCGACATAAACACTTGAATGTAAGACCTAAGCTTATAAGAATATTGCTTTTTTACAACCTCCTGTACACTAATCCTAGATAAAGACATCATCAATTCCCCCTTTATTTTTGCTCGTTAAATACACACAAACATCACTTGAAGAGATAGGAGTAATCGCAAGTCCTGCTGCTTTTGCCCGCTGAATTTCAGACTCAGAGCCATTCTGTTTTACCACCGCATACATTCGATCAAGACCAACGTTTTTTGAATGGATGACCTCTCGATTCTTAGTCCATTCGTTCACAGCTATGGTCGACCCCTGAACTCCAATTGCCCATTCTTTTAACTCTTCCACTGGAATATGAAGAAGTTTTGTTCCGTCCTTTAAAAGCAAAACATCTTCCAATATATCCTCAATCTCATCCAAGTGATGACTTGAGAGTAATATCGTGCGAGGACAATCAATGTAATCTTTTAGCAGCGCCCGGTAAAAATCTTTCCTTACACCTGCGTCCATCCCGGTTGTTGGTTCATCAAACATGGTTAAGGCACAGCGTGCAGATAAACCTACGATCATATTGAAGGTGCTTTTCATACCTTTTGAAAGGTTGTTATATTGCTGTGTCGGAATAAAGGAGAAGTAGTCAAAAAGGCGATCAGCAAGCTCGTGGTTCCAATTCTCATAAAAGGTAGAGGAAACATTTAATATTTCTTTTAAACTCAATGCTGTCGGAAAGTTCATTTGGTCATTTATATACATCACATTGGCTGAGACCAACAAATTGTTAAAAGGCTTTTCTGAAAAAACCTTTATTTCACCTGAAGTCTCTCTATAATAACCGGCAATAACTTTTAATAGCGTCGTTTTGCCCGCTCCATTTCTCCCTATTAAACCTGTAATCTTATTTTCTTGTAATTCAAAAGAAAGATTGTTCAGCGCTTTTACCGCACCATAAACTTTGGTTAAACTTCTGCACTCAATGATGTTCATTCCCCTGCCTCCTCTACATTTACATCTTGGATCATTTGAATTAGTTCCTCTCTGCTTACGTTCAACCGTTCTGCTTCCATCACTATTTCAAGAACTAATTTTTTTAAGGTTTGATTTTTGCGTTTGTTCAAAATAATCTGCTTCGCATGATTCGAAACAAACATACCGAGCCCGCGCTTTTTATAGAGAATATTCTCCTCAACCAGCAGTGTTAACCCCTTCGCCGCGGTTGCTGGATTGATCGTAAACATTTCTGCAAGCTGATACTGAGAATAAATTTTTTGATCACTTTCAAAATTCCCATTCAGAATTTCCCTCTCCAGCCATTCGGAAATTTGCAAATAAATCGGCTTTGTACCGTCCATATTAAGAATCAACCCTGTTCCTCCTTTCCGATATAGTACATTACTGTTGTAATGTACTATATCACCTTATTTTACAAAAAACAATATTTCTTGGATATTTTTCCAGTTTGATACCAACAAAAAAAGCCAGATTCCTCTGGCTTCACAGTTAATAGCTCTATAACACCAACCGAATTTGATTTCCCGATGGATCTCTCGTTACATAATAATCTGCTTCTTTTTCCACACTCGCACCTAGCTGTTTAAGGCGTTCCGTTGCTGATTCTCTCTCAGCAGCATTTGGAAATACAAGTGAATACCAATTAAGCCCTACACTATTCTTCGGTGGTGTTGGGACCCCAACTCCCTGCCACATATTTATGGCAATATGATGGTGATAACCTCCTGTTGATAAAAAGACTGCCTGCGGATAATGGCTGACAACCGTGAATCCCAGTCCTTTTGTGTAAAACTCTTCTGCTTTTTGCAGATCTCCCACATGGAGGTGAATATGCCCCATAATCGTTCCAGGCGGCAGCCCTGTCCATTCCGCCTCACTTTCTGCCAATAACCCGTTACCATCCAGTTCCACTGTTGCCATGTCCACCAAGCCATCTTTCCATGACCACTCGTTTGATGGACGATCTCGGTAAACTTCTATCCCGTTACCATCCGGATCCGTTATATAAAGCGCCTCACTTACATAATGATCTGCAGCACCGAGTTCATATCCTGTGCTAAGAAAATGACGTAAAAAAACAGATAAATCAGCACGGCTAGGAAGCAGTATGGCAAAGTGGTAAAGTCCTGACGTCCGTCCTTCCTTCGCTATCACATTTTCAGGCTGTTCTAACGTGACTAACGGTGTTTTTCCATTAGCAGTTAATACAGCTTTCCTATCTGCTTTCTCTAGTACCTTAAACCCCATAATGTTTTGATAAAAAGTTAGGGCATAGTCTAAATTTTTCACTTTCAAATTGACTTCGCTGCTATAGATATTTGGACTCTGATGAAAACCCTCCATACTCTAATCCCTCCGATTCACATTGCTCCTTATTATTCTTCTACTTAACAAAAGAAATTCCATACCATAAAGCTACGATAAAATTTTTCACTTTTGTTCGTCTTCACAATATTTACAGATTATTAAAAAAGTTTATCCTATCTTAACAAATCTTTACATTCCCTTAATTAACATTAGCAAAACTACTGCCTATAATCAGAATGAAAGTAACTAAATTACCAAAAAAGGGAGAATCATGATATGGATCGCCGTTTATTTTTAACGTACGTTGGAAGTAGTACCGCCGCATTAGTCGCCGCTTCATCAGGAATTGGGGCATTAACAGGGAATGCGATGACTGGAAACCACTTAATGAATGGACAGCCTAATGGTAAAGGCAAATCATTTACCTCACCTTTCAAACCAATTAACCGTACATGGGAAAACGATATGGTTCTGCCTAATGGCTACAACTATTCTATTATTGCTTCTTATGGAGATGTGATTAATTCAAAGGGTGAAAAATTCGGGGATGCAGCAGACCTAACGGTTTATTTTCCAATGGATTGCTTAAAAGGTGGAAACAATTCCGAAGAAGGCTTAATCTGGGTCAATCATGAATTCCCAGAACCCGGTAACTATATGAAGATGTTAGGAATCAATGAATCTACTTTCAAAAAAGAAAATCTAGCAAACTATCCAGAGCTTCTTAAGATGGAAAAAGAAGCAGTCGGCGGGTCGGTCATCCACGTTAAGAAAGAAAAAGATGGATGGAAACTTGTGTTAGATGATACATATAATCGCCGTGTCGATGGCAATACTCCAATTGAATTAACAGGTCCCGCACGTGGAAGCAAGTTTGTTGGCGGAGCAACAAGTGTGGTTGGTTCATTAGGAAATTGCAGCGGCGGACGTACTTTATGGAATACGGTCCTATCTTGCGAAGAAAACACAGAATACGGCGACGACTATGGCTGGCCAAATTTTGATGATAATCACTACGGCTGGGTAGTCGAGGTCGATCCATTTGATCCAAAAAGAGCTGTTCGCAAGCATACGGCCCTAGGTCGCTTTGCCCATGAAAATACAGCAATGGGCTTAACCAATGATGGCAGAGTGGTTGTCTATATGGGGGACGATAAGGGTGATGCTTGCTTCTATAAATTCATCAGCAGTAAGAAATTTAATCCTGCCAATCGGGAAGCCAACTTTAATATTTTAGAAAGCGGAACTTTATATGTGGCCAGCATGAGCCAGCAAAAATGGATTGCGCTTGACCATGCAACAAATCCAAAATTAAGTGGATTTGCGGACCAAGCGGATGTCCTAACGAATGCACGTGCAGCAGGACTTGCTGTTGGCGGTACGAAATTAGATCGTCCAGAGGATGTAGAAATTCACCCTCATGACGGATCTGTCTTTTTAGCATTAACGAACAATACAGGACACGGAAATTTCCACGGACAAATTGTCCGTTTCGTACCTGCTAACGGCGACCACGCTAGTGAAGCGTTCACGTTTGAAGTGTTTATTTCCGGCGGCCAGCAAAGCGGTATTACTTGTCCAGATAACCTTCACTTTGACAGCAAAGGCAACCTATGGGTGGTAGAGGATTACAGTGCAACGGAAACAAATCAATATGCTGCTTATAAAAACTGTGGTGTATTCATGATTCCTACAGATGGTAAGAACTATGGAGAACCACTCCAATTTGCTTCGGGACCTAAAGGCTGTGAAGTAACTGGTCCTTGGTTAACTCCAGATGAAAAAACATTATTCTTAGATGTTCAGCACCCAGATACTTGGAACCCTTACCCTGGTCAATCTTTTGGACGTTCTTGCTTAGTAGCTGTTCAAGGCGGCAGCTTTAAATAAGGTCATGCGGAAGGAGCCTATTCTTATTATGTTCGTATGTTCAAACCACGTAAAGGATGCCCTAAGGCTTATGTATGTTCCTCACATTAAATTAATTACTGAGGATGAATCCTTTCGTTGTCATCTTTGTAAGAGCAAAGCTACGTATAAGCTATTTCAATATTGTTATCAGCGTAAAAAAGCCATCTAAAGGAGGTTAGGATATTATGCTACAGAATATAGGCATTCCCGGTTTAATTCTTGTTTTAGTCATTGCATTAATCATTTTCGGACCTTCAAAATTACCGGAATTAGGACGTGCTGTGGGTTCCACCTTAAAGGAATTTAAAAAATCGACACGTGAATTGGTTTCCGATGAGGACCCTAGTAAAGTACAGCCTAAAAAAGAGGAAAAGACGATTTAACACTTATCTCGGGAAGATGCAGGCAGAATATGGTGCTTGCGTCTTCTTTTTCTAAGGAGGATTTACAATGTCTAATCATGATATGGCTTTGATTGGCCATTTTGAAGAATTACGTAAACGACTGATCATCATACTCGGGGCCTTTATGGTTTTGTTTATTTTAGCCTTTGTCTATGTTCAAGATATTTATCAATGGCTGGTTCAGGACCTTGAGGTACAACTAGCAATTTTAGGCCCAAGCGATATTTTATGGGTATATTTAATGCTAACCTGTGTGGTCGCCATTTCAGGAACGATTCCTATCGCAGCTTATCAAATTTGGCTTTTTGTTCGGCCGGCATTGAAAGATACGGAGCGAAAAGTAACATTGGCCTATATTCCTTCATTATTCCTTTTATTTATTGTTGGTATTAGTTTTGGATATTTTATCATTTTCCCGATCGTTTTTCAGTTCCTTCTCTCCATGTCGGAGGATATGTTTATGACCTTTTTTACCACAGAAAAGTATTTTACGTTTTTACTGCATATGACCTTGCCCTTTGGATTTTTATTCGAACTTCCTGTGGTAATCATGTTCTTGACGAGTCTTGGAGTATTAAATCCGTACCGATTACAAAAGATTCGTAAATACTCCTACTTCGTTCTCATTGTAACGGCAGTGTTAATTACTCCGCCGGATTTCTTATCTGATATTTTGGTAGTCATCCCGTTAATCTTTTTATATGAATGCAGTGTTTTATTATCAAAAGTGGTTTATAAGCGAAAACATAAATTAAACTTAGCAGCATAATAAATGTAAATAAGACTTTGAGGCACAGTCCCCCCAAAGTCTTTTTCCATTATAGATATGCGGCCGCTTACCAGTTCCAAACTTTATCGTAAAAATTAACGTTATCAAAGCCTTTTGAGTTATTCATCTTTTTCCTCCAAGTTTGAATGCTCAACCTTTACAGGTGATAAATAAAACGTTCTCCAGGTGCCATCATATGAAACTTTTGATTTGGATAATGATTAAGCAAGTAATCTACAAAATAAGCAGGATTGTCCCGATTATTGGGAAACAAATCATAATGAATTGGAATAACCAGGTCTGCCCCTACCGTAACTGAAAATTCCACCGCTTCACGAAAGCTCATGTTTCCAACTATTTGTCGTGAATTGCGGAAATAGTCTCCGCCATTAATTGGCAGGAATACAACATGAGGTTTGAATTCTATGATTTGTTCTATTAATTCTGGGGTGACAATCGTATCACCGCTATGAAACAGGCGAACACCATTTACTTCTAGACCATACCCTAAAAATAGATGATCCCCATGCTTATCAACTTGATAATCAGTATGTGCTGCTGGAACAGGTGTAATCTGAAATCCCTTAATACGAAGATATTCATCCGCTTTTGCTGCTACTATGTTCTTGTTGCCTGTTTCCGATTGGACCATTGATACGAGCGGTGCTGGAACAACCACCTTATTTTGTCCGACTTCTCTTAACGTCGTAAAATCTAAATGATCGTCATGTTCGTGAGTAATTAAAATCGCATCGGTGTTTTCCAGCATGCTTGGAGGAAGAACAGGTGGAAATGCCCGTTTAAATTCTGTTTCAGGATTTGCCTGTTCCATGCTATTTGATAGGTAAGGATCAATACAAATTAATCCATCTTCCTCTCTGCCTTTCATCAAGATTCCTGACTGCCCTAAATTCCAAAACGAAATAGCACCATCATGAATTCGCGTTTCATTCATTTCTTTTACTAAAGAATCTCCTTGTTTATAGACCTTTATCAACAACCATCACTTCCTTTCATTAAAAAATTGCTATCTTAACGGCGTAAAGTCTTTTACTTCTTCAAGAATTGAATCTATCGTTTGTAAAACATCCTGCTCCAATTTGATATCCACCGCTTTTACATTTTCTTCAATTTGCTCTGTCTTGCTCGCACCGATAATCGCCGAACTAATGATGTGATGACGGAGAGTCCACGCCAATGCCAACTGACTTAACGTAACCCCTAATTCAGAAGCTAAACCATTTAATTTCTGCACCACCGTTAGAACATCGTCCCGGAAATAGCTATTGATGATAAAGTTAGTTGCATCATTTGCCGCCCTGCTATTCGCTGGTTTTTCTGTATTAGGCTTATATTTACCTGTTAATATACCCTGCGCTAACGGTGAGAAAACAATTTGGCCAATCCCTTTTTCGGCCGATATTGGCAGTACTTCATCTTCAATATATCTTTCAAACATATTGTAAATAGGCTGATTGGAAATAATCGGTCTTAAGCGATACTCCTTACCGATCCCAACAGCTTTCTCAATTTGGGCAGCACTCCATTCGCTTACACCTGCATAAAGGATCTTCCCTTGCCTTATTAAATCATCAAGGGCCAGCAATGTTTCCTCCATCGGTACCTCTGGGTCATAGCGGTGACATTGATAGAGGTCAATATAATCCACGCCTAAACGTTTTAGACTGGCGTCACATTGTTCCACGATATGCTTTCTGGATAATCCACGCTCATTCGGTCCAGAACCCATCGGAAAGAATAGCTTCGTTGCTACAACGTATGAACTTCTTGGGTATTCTTTTAACGCCTCACCCAATACCTCCTCTGCCTTTCCACTTTCATAGGCATTGGCTGTATCAAAGAAGTTAATCCCAAGTTCATAGGCTTTATGAATACAATCATGTGCAGTCAGATTATTGACCGCTTTTCCATAGGTCAGCCAGCTCCCTAATCCAATCTCACTAACCTTTAATCCACTGTTTCCAAGTCTGCGGTATTTCATTTATCGTTCTCCTCCTCAGTTTTTAACTAGTAATGGCTTGCTTTTTATCAACGAGTACTTTCTTTTCCCACGCTCTGCTTTTCCATCTAAAATACATGACGATTCCTCTGAACCATTCATCTGCAATAAAGGCAATCCACACTCCTGCTAACCCTATACCAACCTGTATTCCTAGTAAATACGACACAGGAACAGCAATTCCCCACATCGACAGAATTCCCATTTTCACGGTAAAAACCGCATCACCGGTAGCACGGAGAGAGTTGACCACGATAAGGTTCAATGTTCTTCCAGGCTCCAGAATTAGACATAATAATAAAAGTGTACTTCCGACTTTAATAATTTCCGGATCATCTGTGAAAAGACCTATAAGAGATTCTCTAAAAATAGCAATAAGTATTGCTATAACAATCGTAATAATAAAACTGACTTTAAGGCTCTTTAATAATTGTTTATAGGCCCCTGCAAAATCGCCAGCTCCTACACGATAACCGATTAATATTTGTGTTCCCTGACCAACAGCTAAAGCAAATAACATAATAAAGGACATGATATTCCATGTGTAAACACGGGTAGATAAAGCTACTGCGCCGAGAAGGGCTGTAATTGCCGTCATCGCCATCTGACTCGTATTGTAACTAAGTTGTTCCCCAGCAGCAGGAATGCCTATTTTTAATATTTTTTTAATATGCGTTAATTGGAAATCGATATAATCATTCCATTCCATTCTGATCGGAAGTCGCTTATACATGAACCAAAACGCGGCGACTAATGCTGCTGCACGGCTGAAAGCAGTCGATAGTGCTACCCCTTTAACGCCCATTTCAGGAAATCCAAACCACCCATAAATGACTAAGGCGTTTCCAATTAAATGGATGATGTTCATCATGACTGACACAAACATCGCTTCCCTTGTAAAGCCATTGGACCTCAAAATGGCAGAAACAGTGACAAGCATAGCCTGCAGAAATAGGGTACCGCCGACGATCGAAAAATAATCGTATCCAATACTCGCTATATCCTTATCAAGGTGGAAAATAGATAATAACGGTCCTTTGAAAATGACAAACAATACACTGACAACCAAACCCATACCCAGATTCATCGTTAAGGAGATCGCAGATGCTTTTTTGGCGTCCTTTTTCAAACCTGCACCTAAATACTGCGAGATTAAAACCGCTGTTCCAGTCGCTGTAAAGTTAAATAGGAGAATAGCAAAAAAGACTAGTTGATTCGCTACACCTATTGCTGCGACAACATCATCAGAAATATGGGATAGCATGATGACGTCTGTACTCCCCATAATCATTTGCAGTAACATTTCAATAAATATCGGCCATGTTATGGCACGCAGAGTCATACGTCTTTCCTGTGAATCTTGTAAACTTTCCATCTTGCTGCCCGCCTTTTTTTACAGAAAAGGGTTCATATCAAGAAGCTGATATGAACCTTATCGTTCGTCAATTTTTTATTTTGGGAAACCAAAGTTTGGTGTCCAATCAAGATTCCAAGTAAATTCCTTTGCACAGGTATGGCGGTTCGGATTGTATAACGGATCGCCGACAATCTCTGTGTAGTTCTTTACATGGTAAACCAAAACACCCTTGCTTCCATCATCCGAAAGCAGTATCGTTGGGCCAGAGTCATGAGTTCGGCTTTATAGTTTTCCACTTAAATTCCTCCTGCTCCCTTAAAACAGTATCAGTTTTCTAAATTCCCAAATTTATAGACGGTTACGGAAGAATACTCTCTGTCTTTTTCTAATACCCAGGAAGGAAACTGAGGGTGATGAATCGCATCCGGTAATCCCTGAGTCTCTAAGCAAATCCCCAAGTACTTACGTGCTGGTACCCCGGCAATCTCTCCTTCCGATTTCATCATATTGCCAGAATAGACAACCACCCCTGCTTCATCTGTTTCAATGGTTAAGGTCCGTCCACTTTCGATGTCTTTTAGAATAATTTCTTCATTATGTTGTGTATTTAATAGGAATGGATGGTCATACCCAGCGCCGGCTAATCTATTTTGCGGATGGTCTGAATCCACTCCCGTTTGAATCATTCTCTCTGTTGTAAAGTCAAATGCCGTCCCTTTAACATCGAGCATTTCTCCGCTAGGAAGCAGCTCATCATTTAACTCAAGAAACTTATCGCTTTTTATCTGTAAAGTGTGATTCAATATATCTCGTTTTAAATTCCCACTTAAATTGAAATAAGAGTGATTCGTCATATTTAGCAGTGTGTCCTCATCAGACACGCCAGAATAACGTATCGATAGTTCATTTTCATTATTCAAGGTGTAAGTAACCGAAACATTTAAATTCCCTGGATAACCCTCTTCACCATTCGGACTTAAATAAGTGAATCGAACTCCAATCTCCTGTTCATTTTCGACTACTTCGCTTTTCCAAACCATTTGGTTAAACCCTTTATTTCCACCGTGGAGATGATTAATATTTTCATTTTTCGCTAGTGTGTATGTTTGCCCGTTCAGATCGAAGGAACCGGCCTTAATTCTCCCAGCGACACGGCCAATTGCAGCGCCTAGAAAATAAGGATCATTTTCATATTCCTTCAACGTATCATATCCAATAACAATATTTTCAAAGTTTCCTTCTTTATCAGGAGTAATGATTTTTGTAATAATACAGCCATAATTAATGCAGCCAACTTCTACTCCATGATTATTAACGAGAGTAAACAAAAAAACAGTTTGGTTATCTTTCCTACCAAACTCCTCTTTCAAAATCTTCATAGCGTTCAACCCTTCCTTAAGAGGATAAATAGAAAAAACGATTCCATACCTGTCCGTTAGCAAATGTAACAAAGAGGTATGGAAAAAGCGATATTAGTTACGCTTTGCCAAGCGAATTACATTCCAAGATAACTTAGGTAATACAGCAGAAACTCCGCCATTTTCGGTTCTTGCATTCCCATTAGAATGCGGGGAAACAGGTGTACCTTTCGCAGAGTTCGTTTGTTTTAAATTGCCGTCGTTTTCTAGAACAATATGCTCGACTACTTCATACCCATCAAAGTTACGGATGTCCACAGCCAGTTCTAATCCTTCTTCTAGATGACGGTTTACAGCAAAGATCGTTAATGTTTCATGCTCTTCATTGTAAACAGCTGTCGACTCTAAATATGGCACATCCGTGAAATCTTTACTGTCATACTTAGGACTTGAAATAATCGGGTTTAACGAAACACCGCGTCCATACACAGAAGTATGCATATAAGGATAAAAAATCGTTTGCTTCCACGCAGGACCATTTTCTTCTGTCATAATTGGCGCAATAACATTGACCAACTGAGCCAGACAGGCAATTTTCACACGATCCGCATGCTTTAGAAGAGTAATCAGCATACATCCAACGAGTAAAGCATCTTCAAAGTTATAGATATCTTCTAACTGAGGCGGTGCAATACCCCATGGTTCAATTTGTTTATCTGCCTCATGGCTGTGATACCAAACATTCCATTCATCAAAGCTCAGATTGATATTCTTTTTACCGCGTTTTTTCGCCTTGATATAGTCTGCAATTGATATAACCGATTTAATAAAATCATCCATTTCAAGTGACAATGCTAAATAATTTGAAATATCATTGTCACGGTTTCCGTAATACTGGTGCAGCGAGATAAACTCTACATGATCATATGTATGGTCAAGAACCGTCGCTTCCCAGTCAGCAAAGGTCGGCATTTTGCGGTGCGAGCTTCCACATGCAACAAGCTCAATTGTAGGATCAACCCACTTCATTACTTTCGCAGCTTCTTGAGCAAGGCGCCCATATTCCACTGCTGTTTTGTGACCGATTTGCCACGGACCATCCATTTCGTTACCCAGACACCAGGTTTTAATTTTGTACGGGTCCTTTACGCCATGAGAAATACGAAGATCACTATAGTAAGAACCGCCTGGATGATTGCAATATTCTACTAGATTCCTAGCAGCGTCAATACCACGGGTTCCAAGGTTCACAGCCATATTTACGTCCGCATTGACTAACTGCGCCCACTTCATGAACTCGTTAGTGCCCATTTCGTTCGTTTCTGTTGTACGCCATGCTAAATCTAACCGACGCGGACGACTTTCTACTGGACCTACCCCATCCTCCCAGTTATATCCGGAAACAAAGTTACCACCGGGATAACGTACAAGCGGAACCTGAAGCTCCTTAACCATTTCCATTACATCCTGGCGGAAACCATTCTCATCGGCTTGTGGGTGTCCTGGCTCATAAATGCCGCCATATACTGCACGTCCTAAATGTTCAATAAAAGAACCATAGATTCGGTTATCTATTTCAGAGACTTTAAAGTCTTTTTCTAAAATCATTTTTGCTTTATTATTGGCCATGTTCCCCTGTTCCCTTCTTCAATCTGATAGGTTTGCAAAAGCAACGGCTTTGTATCTAATAAACTATAATTCCTAAACAGCCTTTTCCCATTTTGGCTTCCCTGAAATTGGACAGCTTTTGTTTTTAAATTTGGCCCGATATCGGACAATACATCCGCTATGTGCGCAAGTGGTGCCATATTGAAGAGAAGGGCAGCTATCGCAAATCTTTAATCGTTCTAAGTAAATTTCGTCTGATACAATAACAGATAAATCCACTTCCGCTTCCTTCACGAGCTCCTGGATGACTTCCTCTGTTACGATCACACTTTCAACGCAGCCTTTACATAGATTTTGCTTGCGCACTGCTTACTCCCCCTCACAAATTATTCAACCGCTAATGTAACAACAGACATGGCTGGTAGTTTGATAGATAATTTATTATTTTCAACACTTACACCTGTGAACGCAGCAGGCTTTACAACCTCTGGCTGTTCGAATGTGTTATGAGCATTCATGGAGTCAGCCGTAATGATTGTTCCTGAAACCTTTGGTTCATCTCCAATTACACCACGAAGGTCTAGATCTAAGACTGCTTCTTTCTGATGGTCAATGTTACAAAAGCTAATGTGAACGATACCTTCAGTATTTTTTGAAGCAGATACGGTTACCTGCGGTAACGTATGTCCGTTATATTCATAGCTGCCAAAGTCAGAATCCACAGCAAGCAGTTCTGCATCTTGGTGAACTTTGTACATATCAAACACGTGATAAGTTGGAGTAAGAATCATCTTCTCGCCTTCCGTTAAAATCATTGCTTGCAAAACATTAACCGTTTGAGCAATATTGGTCATTTGAACACGGTCAGCGTGATTGTGGAAAATATTAAAGTGTAAACCTGCTACTAGCGCATCACGGATGGTGTTTTGCTGATATAAGAATCCTGGGTTTGTTCCAGGTTCAACATCAAACCATGTTCCCCACTCGTCGATAATCATACCGACACGCTTATCTGGATCATATTTATCCATAATCGTACTATGTTTCGTGATTAACTCATCCATACGAAAAGCTTTCTTCATCGTAACGAACCATTCGCCTTCAACGAAATCGACCGCTGATCCTTTATGACTCCAGGAATCACCAGGGACCGTGTAATAGTGAAGACTTAAACCATCCATTAACCAGTGAGCGTTCTTCATTAATACCTCTGTCCAATTGTAGTCATCCGTGTTTGCCCCGCCGGCAATTTTATAGATTTTATTGCCGCCATAGTTACGTACATACGTCTGATACTGACGATAAAGATCTGCATAATATTCAGGACGCATGTTACCACCGCATCCCCAGTTTTCGTTCCCTACACCAAAATATTTTACTTTCCACGGCTCATCTCTACCATTTTCCCGGCGCCAGTTTGCCATTGGTGATTCACCTTCAAATGTCATATATTCAACCCATTCAGACATTTCTTGAACTGTACCACTTCCCACGTTTCCGCAAATATACGGCTCACATTCTAGCAACTCACACAGTAGCAGAAATTCATGTGTTCCGAAGTGGTTGTTTTCCACAACACCACCCCAGTGTGTATTCACCATACGCTTACGGCTTTCTCTAGGTCCAACTCCATCCTTCCAGTGATATTCATCAGCAAAACAGCCGCCCGGCCAGCGAAGAACTGGAACGTTAATATTCTTTAAGGCTGCTAATACATCGTTACGGATTCCCTTCGTATTTGGGATGGAAGAATCTTCGCCTACCCAGATTCCTTCATAGATACATCTGCCTAAATGCTCTGCGAAGTGACCGTAAATATTTTTATTAATTTTTCCTTTTGTAATATCAGCATTTACAATGACATTATTTTTCAAAGAGTATTCCTCCAGTCAGTAATAAAGATAAAATTTCTCTGAAATTCAAATGGTTCCCCGGGTGCTAAAGCGCTAACCATAAGGGCTCTCATACTAGTAGCCTTTATGTCGGAATTTAACGATAGATAACGTCATTCCAGCGTAGTTCATTTATGAATGATTCTGTTTTTGTGTCGTTGTTAATGACAACCATTTCAATTCCAGCTAATTCGGCAAAATCTCTCAACTGTTCGGTTGTTACTTTGTAAGAGAAACCAGTATGGTGAGCTCCGCCTGCTTCGATCCAGTTTTCAACTGCTTGATTTAAAGTTGGCTGACACTTCCAAAGCACACGTGCAACGGGTAGATTCGGCATATCCTGTTCTGGCTGAACGGCATCTACTTCATTTACAAGAAGACGGAACCGATGTCCAAGGTCAACAATTGAAGCATTTAATGCAGAACCGCCTCTTCCATCAAATACGATTCTTGCAGGGTCTTCCTTACCGCCAATTCCTAGCGGATGAACCTCAATCTTAGGACGAGTCGCTGAAATGGTCGGACAAATTTCAAGCATATGTGCACCCAGAACCATTTCATTTCCTGGCTCAAAATGATAAGTGTAGTCTTCCATAAAGGATGTACCTTCATTACCAGCAATGATTTTCATCAAACGAACTAAGGCTGCCGTTTTCCAATCACCTTCGCCAGCGAAACCATACCCTTGTTCCATTAAGCGTTGAACAGCAAGACCAGGAAGCTGACGCATATCATGCAAATCTTCAAAAGTAGTTGTAAATGCTGTATAGCCGCCTTCCGTCAAGAATGCTTTCAAGCCAAGTTCAATTTTTGCTTGATAACGGATGCTTTCTCTAACTGGTCCATCTGTAAGACCTTCTGGAGTAATATCATATTGTTTTTCATATTCAGCCATTAACTGATCAAGTTCTTGTTCACTTACATCGTTCATACGTTGAACAAGGTCACCTACACCGTATCCATTAACTGTCCAGCCAAATTTGATTTGAGCTTCGACTTTGTCGCCTTCTGTAACCGCTACTTGGCGCATATTATCACCGAATCTTGCAACCTTTAGATTTTTACTTTCTTCAAAAGCCGCTGCCGTTCTCATCCAGCTTCCAACACGTTCTTTAACTTCTGCATTTTCCCAATGTCCTACAACCACTTTACGCTTAACTTTCAAGCGGCTGGCGATAAACCCGTGTTCACGGTCTCCGTGCGCAGCTTGGTTAAGATTCATGAAATCCATGTCGATTGAATTCCAAGGGATATCACGGTTAAATTGTGTTGCAAGATGGAGATATGGTTTTTGAAGTGATGTAAGTCCCGCAATCCACATTTTCGATGGAGAGAATGTATGCATCCATGTTATAATCCCTGCGCAATTTTCATCCGCATTCGCTTCAAGAATCAAGCGGCGAATGGCATCGGAATCCTTTACAACTGATTTAAAAACTAATTTATATGGAACCGCCGGATCATGGTCTAGACCGCTTACAATTGTTTTTGAATTTTCTTCCACCGCTCTAAGTACATCTTCTCCGTAAAGTAATTGACTTCCGGTTACAAACCAAAATTCATAGGCTTTTGTTGTTAACAAGGTAAAACCCCCCCAAAATAGTTAATAATCTTCGGTAAATCATAATCTATAAAAAAATGCTTAAAGTGTCTGATTCGATGTTTTTGTTTGGCCGTAATACGCGTTCTTCCCATGCTTTCGCAGGTAATGCTTATCTAGCAAGTGTTGTTGAATGGGGTTTATGCCAGCATTTAGCTGGAAGGTATGCAGCGCCATTTTCGCTACTTCTTCTAGCACAACGGCATTGTGCACTGCCTTATTGGCATTTTCCCCCCAACAGAACGGTGCATGGTTAAACACTAGAACTCCTGGCAAAGCAACAGGATCTAATCCTTCTTTTTCAAACGTTTCAACAATGACATTTCCTGTTTCAAGCTCATATGCACGATCAATTTCCTCTTGAGTCATCTCACGTGTACAAGGAATCTCTCCATAGTAGTAGTCTGCATGGGTTGTTCCTAGTGCAGGAATTGGACGTCCTGCCTGCGCCCAGCTTGTTGCCCACGGAGAATGGGTATGAACAACTCCGCCAATGGCTGGAAAAGCACGATAGAGTACTAGATGTGTTGGTGTATCAGATGATGGACGCAGATTTCCTTCTACAATCCGGCCTTCCAAATCTACTACTACCAAATCCTCAATCGTTAGCTCTTCATAAGGAATACCGCTTGGTTTGATGACAACAAGGTTTTGTTCACGATCAATACCGCTAACATTTCCCCAGGTAAACGTCACTAAGTTATGTTTTGGAAGCTGTAAATTCGCTTCCAAAACTTCCTTTTTTAGTCGTTCTAGCATACTGTTTCCCCCACTCTGTCCACGGAGCTAGCGCTTTTAATTTTTTTCAACGTCTTCATCACGTTATTTTCACCGCGTCCAAAATAATCATATAAGCGTGCATATTCCGTATAAAGCTGGTCATAGACAACCTTATTTTCAGATTTTGGCTGATAGACATCATCTTTGACTATGCCCATATCCTTCGCCGCTTCCGTAATGCTGTCATAACCGCCGCGTTCTTTACCTGCTGCAACCGCACCAAACATAGCAGAACCAAGCGCTGGTGTTTGAGAGGAAGCAGATATTTTAATGCTCATATTTAATACATCAGCATAAATCTGCATCATCAACGCGTTTTTCTCAGCAATACCTCCTGCCGCATACACTTCATTAACAGGAACACCATTTTCACGGAACGTTTCAACAATCATCCGGGTACCATAAGCGGTCGCTTCAATAAGCGCACGATATATTTCCTCAGGTTTTGTTAATAACGTTTGTCCTAGAAGCACGCCTGTAAGATTAGCATCTACAAGCGTTGAACGATTACCGTTCCACCAATCCAGGGCAAGGAGACCGCTTTCACCAACGTTTAACTGACTTGCTTTTTCAGTTAATAACTGGTGGATATTTACGCCTTTTTCTTTTGCTTCTTCATAGTAGCTTGCTGGTACACAGTTTTCAGTAAACCATTCAAAATGGTCACCTACACATGATTGCCCCGCTTCATAGCCCAAATATCCAGGAATGACTCCATCTTCAACCACACCGCACATACCCGGTACAATTTTTTCCTCATCACCTAGTAAAACATGACATGTAGAGGTTCCCATAATCATTAATAGTTTCCCAGGTTCCGTAATTCCTACTGCTGGGACGGCAACATGTGCATCCACATTGGCAACGGCTACGGCAGTACCCGGGTTCAATCGAGTTAACTTAGCACCTTCAACTGTGATTTCTCCAGCCTTAGAACCAATTGGAACGATATCAGTAGATAATTTATCTTCAACAACATTTTCTAAACGAGGATCGAGCGCTTTAAAAAATTCTTTAGATGGGTAGCCGTCCTGTTTATGCCACATCGCTTTATAACCTGCCGTACAACTATTGCGTTTTACTTGACCCGTTAATTGAGAGATAACCCAATCTGTTGCTTCCAAAATTTGATCTGCTGCTTTATAAATTTCAGGTGCTTCATCGAGGATTTGCCATACCTTCGGAATCATCCACTCGGAAGAAATTTTTCCGCCGTAGCGTTGTAAGAATTTTTCTCCACGTTTTTCAGCAATTTCATTCAGCCGGTTTGCTTCATCTTGTGCAGCGTGGTGCTTCCAAAGCTTGACATAGCTGTGGGGATTTTTACTATATTCAGATTTCAAGCAAAGAGGAGTCCCAGTCTGATCAACGGGCAGGACCGTACAAGCTGTAAAGTCGATTCCTAATCCGATCACATCATCCGGGGAAACTTGTGCCTTATCTAATACTTCTGGAATGGTAATCTGTAAAACTTCTAAATAGTCTGTGGGATGCTGTAAAGCCCAATCATGGTCTAATTTGGTTGTTCCATCTGGTAAAAACTCATCCATCACTCCATGTGTGTATGGTTTTACAGCTGTTGCAACCTCTTTTCCAGTCCCAACCTCAACTAAAACGGCTCTTCCTGACTGCGTACCATAGTCGACACCAATTGAATATTTAGCCACTTTTTTCCCCTGCCCTTTAGAAAGAATACGTTTACATAATCAATGAAAAATTTTTAAAGTTTAATAGAATACGATTGAGGACGTCATATCTTACTTAGGTTTATGAAATATATTTAATACAGTTATATGTTATCCGTACAACAAGTATGATTAATCTAACTAAACATACAAGTTGGTGGCTTTTTAACAACAAACAGCACTTGTACGTATAACATTTAGCTTGATTTTACCACCTATTCATATTTTTTCAAGGCATTTCACTATATATTTAGAAAATTTATTCATACAAGTTAGAAGAACAGGATCCGTTTTACGTTTTTACCTGTACAACCGTTCTTTATTTTCCCACTTATGTACGTACGTGTCCTTGGTGTATAATAGATATTGTGAGATAATCAAAGTGGTTCCTACTTTTTTATAGTCCAATATTTTATTGTTATTAATATACGCTTTATAACTGTTTATATCGAAAGTGGTGATACAGTGGCCCCAAAAACAAAGTACAATATGGTGAAAGAAAATATTATGGAATGGATCGCCAGCGGTAAGGTAAAGCCTGGTGAAAAAATATATTCAGAAAATGAACTTGTTAAAATGTTTGGTGTGAGCAGACATACGGTCCGCCAGGCAGTCGGAGATCTAGTGCATGAGGGATGGCTTTATAGGGAGCAAGGAGCCGGAACCTTTTGTTCATTTAAAAAGGAAGAAATTGAGCCAACTGTTCTGCCAGCTCAAACGAATGGTAAAAATATCGGAGTAATCACAACTTATATCTCCGACTATATTTTCCCTTCCATCATTAGAGGAATTGAATCCTACTTAACAACAAAAGGGTATTCATTAACACTTGCCTGTACGGATAACGACATTGAGAAAGAAAAACAGTGCCTGCAAACCATGTTAAGCAGGAATATCGATGGACTTATCGTCGAACCGTCAAAAAGTAGTATCTATAACCCTAATATTCATTACTATTTGGAACTTGAACAACACAATATTCCATACTTAATGATTAATCAGTACTATCCACAATTATCTCCTCCACATATCGTTGTAAATGATGAACATGGAGGCTATATTGCTACTGAACATTTAATTAAACTAGGTCATCGGAAGATTATCGGACTATTTAAATCTGATGATCTCCAAGGAGTTAACCGTATGCAGGGCTTCATCCGTGCGATCCGAGAACATGAGATTCCATTCTTCCCAGACATGGTGATCTCCTACACAACCGAGGACATGAACGATATAGTCAGGAATCATTTAAACAAATTTTATTTATCAGACGATAAGCCGACAGCGATTGTCTGTTACAATGACCAGTTAGCTTTAATGGTTGTAGATGTATTAAGAAATTTTCAAATCAGTGTACCAGATGATGTTTCAATTGTTGGTTATGATGACTCGTTCTTAGCTGAGGCTTTCGAAGTAAAGTTAACATCAGTCGCCCATCCAAAAATGAATATGGGGATCGAAGCAGCGAAACGAATTGTCGCAGCCGTGGAGGGAAAAGACAATAATCCTCAGTCCATTACTTATGAGCCTGAGTTAGTCATAAGAAATTCTACTGCTCCGTTAATTAGTGTAAATACGTTAGACATTAAAGAATAAGAGTTAATAGGAGACTTCGTTAAAGCCTTCCGCTTTAAGCAAACAAATGGATACCGCCAGCGGCAGTATCCATTTTTATTTGCACTAACTATTTTAAGCAGCAACTGTCCGCCTGAGGTGGACAGTGTCCACGAGTGGTGACAGGCACCCAAATTGGCACCGAATAATTATCACCTTTTATTCATTTAAGTATGCCCATGCATATTGGGCATAGAGTTCTGCGCCTGTGGAGAGGGCGTCTTCGTCGATGTTGAATTTGCCGTGGTGATGGGCCCATTCTGTGTCTTTTTCTGGGTTTCCACTGCCGACTAGAGCGAAGCTTCCTGGTGCTTGAGCGAGATATTCACTGAAGTCTTCGCCGCCCATGGTAGGTTTTTCGTTATAAACCACATCTTCCCCAAATGCTTCTGCAGCAACTTTTTGTACTAAGTTTGCACTATATTCATCGTTAATGACCGCTTTGGTTCCACGAATATATTCCACCTTTGCCGTTGCACCGTAAATCGCCGCTACCTGATCCGCATAGTGCTGAAGCTGTGTTTCAATATGGTCTCTCGTTTCAGGGTGGAAACAGCGTACCGTTCCTTCGATTACAGCATTTTCTGCGATTACATTAAACCTCGTACCGACGACCATTTTTCCAATCGTAAGAACGGCAGGATGCTGGGCGTCAATGGTTCTGGAAACTACAGTTTGAACATTCATGACAAAGGACGAAGCAACGATCGCAGCATCAATACATGCATGCGGCATGGCTCCATGTCCGCCTCTCCCCTTGAAGGTAACTTTAAATAAATCAGCTGAAGCAAAAGATGGTCCTGGTGTACAGGATACTTTATGAGTAGGCATCTGTGACCAGATATGGATACCAAATACGTTATCCACACCCTCCATGGCTCCTTGTGCCACCAAAGCCTTCGCTCCTTCTGCTACTTCTTCAGCCGGCTGGAACAATAAGCGTACATTACCAGGTAATTCCTCTTTTATATCATTTAGAGCTTTAGCCGCAATTAACAGCATTGATGTATGGGCATCGTGGCCGCATGCATGCATTTTTCCATCTTCCTTTGATGCATACGGTAAATCTTTGTTAAGCTCCTCTACCTGTAAAGCGTCCATGTCGCCTCTTAAAGCAACAGTTTTACCGGGCTTACCCCCTTGAATTTCTGCAACAACACCAGTAGGCATCGTTTTACGATAGGAAATTCCTAATTGGTCAAGGTACTCACAGACAAATTGAGTGGTCTTAAATTCTTCCCAAGATACTTCTGGTTCCTGATGAAGCTTTCGACGTAATTCCGTTAGTTCTTCGCTGTATGATTTAATCGCTTCTTTAATTTTTGCATGGATCATTTTTATTCCGCCTCCGTCAACTTTTTGGCTGCTTCATATAAAACCTGAACAGCATTTGCAATATCCCTTGAGTCGGACCATTCTTCCGGACAATGACTTAATCCATTTTTACTCGGAATAAACAGCATACCTACATTTGTAAAATCAGAAAAGACCATGGCGTCATGACCTGCACCGCTGTTAATCGAACATTTAGGGATACCTAACTCACTCGTCTTTCGCTTCAGTAGCGTGACAATATCCTTGTTCATCTCTTTTGGCTGTATATATAAAAGCTGCTCAACGCTTACTTCAATACCTTGCTTACTATAAAAACCCGCTATGTCTTTCACTTTTTGAATCACATTCAAAACATTTTCTTCCTTGCCTGAACGGATGTCCACCGTAAATACTGTCCTATCAGGAATGACATTCGCGCCATTCGGGAATACATTTAACCGTCCAGTAGTAACGACTGTACCTTCCCCTTCTGCTGCCGCAAGTTCTGGGAATTGAGCAATCATCTTCGCTGCAGTGACTAACGCGTCTGCTCTACGATCCATCGGGGTTGTACCTGCATGTCCCGCCTGCCCCTTGACCGTTACTTCTAATTGAGTCAGACCCACAATCGCTTCCACCACTCCAATGGGGATACCTTTTTCTTCAAGGATTGGTCCTTGTTCAATATGCAGTTCAAGGTATGCCTTCATGGTTTTAGGATCTCTTTTTTTCGGAAGTGAAGGATCAAGTCCAATTTTCTTCATGGCATCCACAGCATAAATTCCATCTTTATCTTTTAAACTATTAAAACCTTCCTCATCTAATAACCCAACCATTCCACGTGACCCCATCAGTCCACCGCCAAATCTTGACCCTTCTTCTTCAACTAGAGCAATCACTTCTAAAGGATATTTTGGTGTTAACTTGTTCTCAGCAAAGAGTGCTGCGACTTCAAGTCCTGCCACAACTCCGGCAGGACCATCATAAGAACCGCCATTTGGAACGGAGTCAAAATGGGAACCAACAAGAACACTCGGTGCATCCTTCAAAGTTCCTTCAAGCTTACCAAAAATATTACCAAATCCATCTTCCCGAACAGTTAAACCATACTCTTCCATTTTCTTCTTTATATATCGGCGTGCCTGCAAATCCTCAGGACTATATGTAAGCCGAGTAGTACCTTTACCCGGTGTAGCGGTAAAGGTACTCAATGTATCAATATGACTTTCAACCCTAGCCTGAACATGTTCTAAATTTGTTTGCAGATTTGTTTCCATTTACTCCAATCCCTTCTTACAAGAATCCTACAAAGATACCTGCTAGTATGACCGACACCATAGTAACAGTTATAAATCCTCCGACAAGCATAGGTGGCAGCATATGCCCGGTCAACATTTCTCTTTCTTTTTCATCTTCTGTTAAGGATTTTATAACCTCGTTTGTAATAATGTAATCAGCTGGAAATCCGTATAAAGCTGTCAGCGATACAGCAAAAGCCATTTCTTTACTCACTTTTAAAATCTTTCCGGCAATGAATGAGAAGATATACATCCCAATTACCCCTAATACAATGGTACCCACAAGCGGATAGAGAATTTCAAGCATCATGCTTGGTGTCGCTTGTTTTAATCCGTCAAAAATAAACAGCATAAGTGCCATAAGGGCAAATCCGAAACCATTCGCTTTTTGTAAAACCTGCTTTTCTAGGAATCCCGCACTAGTGGCAATTACCCCGAACAATAAGCAAAGAACAAATGGGCTAATTGATACTACCGGTGCTACTAGAGTGGAAGTTAGATAAGCTAGGTATGCAACCAATGAAAGTCTCAAAAACTTAAAGAAGTCTGTATTATATTTCTCTGGCATATTCTTAAATAGCTTCAACTCAGGCTTTGCAACCGCAGTAGCAGCAGCCACTTCAGCTGCAGCCTTTCCTTGTGCCTCTATCGCAAGTTTTCCATTGCGGTATTGCTGCAGAAGTCTCTTCCCTTCTTTTTTCAAAACGACGGAAGTAATCGGATACCCTGCAAAGCCCTGCATAACATAAATCACGATGGCAAAAACAGATAGCGAGGCAAGCCCGGCTTCCTTAGCTCCTTCTGACATAATCAAGGCGGATACAACTCCACCTACTAAAGGAGGAATGGCAACAACCACTGTCTGGTAACCAAAAAGCAATGTTCCAATTCCAAATAAAATAGCGATAATTCCTAAAATTCCTGATAGCGCAATGACAATCGTTTTCCATTGATTCTTCAATTCTTGAAGGGAAAGTAAAGTTCCCATATTAGTAATTAATAAGTACATCATCATGGTTGCAACAACTGGCGGTACTCCTGCCAATGCAACGATATCTTGCGGGAAGAATGTCCAATATCCAAAAAGGAACAAAACAGCACAAACGAATATAGAAGGCACCCACGCCTTTGTTCGTACTGCAACTAAATCTCCGATAAATAAAATGGCTAAAAGAATGACTAAAGCTAACATCTGTGACATATATGCCCCTACCTTCTTGGTTGTATTTACCAATCCTTCGTAATACGAAAGAAAAAAGTTATTATTAGAATAATAATATAATTATACTTTTCAGTCAATTAAAATAATTTGAAATATTATTGCAAACGTTTTCAAACTATTTTTCACCAAATAACTGATGGATTTTCTATATTAGAAAAAAATATAATTATTCTCAGAAAACAAATAACACCCCCAATCGAATGATTGAAGGTGTATTGTTGGAGTCAGTTAACGACTGGCACAAAAATTTTCTCGTATTGATAATCTCCATCTACTTCCTTAATTTTAATAACGGAGGCATTTTCTACCGGTCTGAAATTCTTCAAATCTTGTATTGGCCAATTCATCAGGAATGTTAAAAGCATATGGATAAAGGCCCCATGGGTGACAACCACAATATTTTCATAACGTCGCTGCTTTCTCACACGTTCTACTACCGTATGCATAAACATCGTCGCACGCAAATAAACATCCGCAAGTGATTCTCCATTCTGAAAGCGAAAGTAAAATTGACCAGCTGCTTTGAACTCTTTCTTTTTTTCAGAGGGACGATCAGCAAAATCATAAAGATTCCCCAGCTCCCACTCTCTTATTAACGGATTCTCGAAAAACGGAACACCTTCTGGTAAAAGCGAATGAATCGCCTTAGCGGTTTGCATTGTTCTTAAATAAGGGGAACTGTACAGAACAGTCCTTGGATTAACAATTGTTTTAAAAAATTCAGCTGTTACCTGGGCTTGCTTTTGCCCTAGTTCCGTTAAACTATGCTGTGAATCATGGGTATGTGCCATGACTGTTTTATCCACATTATGCTCAGCTTCACCGTGGCGGATGAGATAAATGTTCAACCATTTCCAACCCCTTCTACTTGTCTATTACCTCTATTCTACTTCAGCCAACTGCACCATTACCTAGTAAACGTTCGACAACATTTTACAACAAAAAAACCACAGTTCTAAGAACTGTGGTAGACATCAAACACTTTTATAAGTTATTAAGGAACGTACGTATTACGTCTGCTCCTCCAATTAAGGTTCCAAATGAACCACCAATGTTGGTAAGGATAATGACCAGCAAGACCCTCGTAAATTTATTACGCCAAAAGCCTTTAATCGAAAAAACATCTTCTGATAATGTTTCAAAGTCTGCGACACTCGGGCGTTTGATATATGCTTGTACAATCCCGGAGACCCAGCCTGCCGCCAACAATGGGTGTAAGGTGGTAATTGGTGCGGCCAAAAAGGCTGATAAAATTGCCAGTGGGTGCGCTAAGGCAGCAGCAGCACCAATGGCAGCTGTGATTCCGGTCCAAAGTATCCAGCTAATCGCTTGATCCATACCAGCGGCAGGATTAAGAAAAAAGGTAAACGCAATCAGAGCCACAATGAGCACCGGGATCGCCCAGCCGATAATTTGCGGTGTTTTCGATTTTGGTTTTGTTTTTGTTAAAGCCTGCAAGTCCTGGTCATTATGAATTTCTTTCGTTATCCCTGGAACGTGCGCTGCTCCTAAAACGGCTACTACCTTCTTACCAGGTGCTTCTTTAATCTTCTGTGCTAAGTATTGATCTCGTTCATCAATTAATGGCTTCTTTAATCGTGGAAATGCTTCTGAAATTTCAGCAAGAGACGCATTCAATGTATCTTGTGTTTTCATTTTCTCCAGTTCTTCTTCAGAAATGGACTCTTTATTGAAAATACTATAGAAAATAGAAGTTAACAGCTGCCCTTTGCCCCAAAAGCTAACATTGCTCCAAATTCGCGAAAAAGTAATTTGGATATTTCGGTCGGCTAAAACAAGTTCAGCTCCTATTTCTTTTGCTGATTCAATACCTTGGATCATTTCTTGTCCAGGTTTTGTATCAAACTGCTTAGCTAATCGGTTTTGAAACGAAGATATAGCAAGATTCATTAGAAGAAGTGTTGCCTTCTTTTCTTTAATGACCTTAAAAATATCCATTTCTCTCCATTTGCTGCCTTCCATAATCGACTTGTAGCGTTGGTCATCCAATTCGATACATACAGAATCTGGACGTTCACGATCAATAACCTCTTTCACCTGCTCTACACTTTGCTTGGAAACATGAGCGGTACCAATTAATATAATTTCTTTGCCATCCAAATCAATTCGGGTTATATTTTCTTCCGTCATAATCTACTTCCTTCATAAAAGTATACTTTTACATTTTGTCCTATCCTTATAATGAAGGACAGCCAGCAGAATTTCAACAGAAAGAATAACGACACACACATGCAAAAATAAATTATAATTTACTAGATATGGTAAATACGAGGTGATCCTTATTCAACAGTTACACATGCTGCAGCAGGTAATCGATTATATTGAAGAACATATTAAGGACCAAATAGATTCAGAGAAATTAGCTGCCATGGCAGGTTATTCCCCCTACCATTTTTATCGGATTTTTCACAAGCATACAGGTTATACCTTAATGGACTATGTCGTAAAAAGGAAACTTCAGTATGCCTTACACGAACTCGTCAATGGAAAGAAAGTTATTGAAATTGCTATGGATTATGGATTTGATACCCATGCTGGTTTTACAAAAGCCTTTAAAAAATGCTTTGGGAGTCCTCCCAGCTTATATAAAATTCATTGCCCCAAATCATTACCGCAAAAATTAGATTTGATTGCTATTCATCAAAAGAATACAGGCGGGATTGTGATGCAGCCGATGATTGTAAATCGGGAATCCTTCACAGTTGCGGGTAAAACATTCAAGGTTAATGTGGAGAATGTATCTTATACAAGAGATGCCCCTGCCATTTGGGATCAAGAGGGGTTGGCAGACGGATCCATTGAAAGATTGCTGTATCAATCACTTGCCCCTAAAAAGCATGGGGAGTACTGTATTAACTTAAGTTCTACGGCAGCAGAAGATACGTTTACCTATTTATTTGCTGTAGAATTAGACGCAGATACTTCGCTTCCGGGCGGGCTGACAACCTTGCAGCTGCCAGCAGCTACTTATGCCGTGTTCAGAACCCCTTCGGTGGAAGTGGAGAAGTTTGCTTCAGCCATCAAAGGAACATGGAAGTATATCTTGGAGGACTGGTTCCCTCAGTCCTCTTATGAAGTGGATGATACCGCATATGACTTTGAGTACTATGATGAACATTGTCATCACTGGGATTTCGAAAAAGTCTATATGGAGATTCATATACCCATAAAAGATAGATGTTAGTCCATCCTTTAGATTGTCGAGTAAGGGGATTATTCTCGGCATTTTTTTGAGTCTGACCTAGCTATATTTCATAAAATATTTTACAAGATAATTGGGTATCCTGATTACAAGATTTGTCCTAAACCTAGGTGCTTGAGGAATATCTATCTACAAGGATTTGTTTTCAATCCGGGGGATTGGGGACTACTCTTCCTGTCTATCCACAGGGATTTGTCCTCAACCCGGGGGATTGGAGACTAATCTTACTCCTATCCACAGGGATTTGTCCTCAAACTAGTGGATTGGGGACAAATCTTACCTTCTATCCACAAGGCTTTGTCCTCAATCCAGGCGCTTGAGGACTAATCTTACTTCTATCCACAGGGATTTGTCCTCAATCCGGGGGATTGGGGACGAATCTTACTTCCTATCCACAGGATTAGTCCTCAATCCGGGTTCTTGAGGACTAATCTTACTTTTATCCACAAGGATTTGTCCTCAATCGGGATTCTTAAGGACTAATCTTACTTCCTATCCACAGGGATTGTCCTCAATCTAGGGGATTGGGGACTAACCTTACCTTCTATCCACAAGGCTTTATCCTCAATCCGGGCGCTTTAAGCCATACCCAAATTAGAAAAACACTAGCATTATCAAGGTTATAAAAAAATAATGGCTGTCGAGACTTTCCTCGACAGCCTTGGGTGACATCTCACCCTCTCATACTCGTTTTTCTCATAATATTTTTATATAAAAATAGGACAGGTATTAAGATAATGGCACTAACCATGACAGCAATTTTAATTGTAAAGTTTGAAGCAATCACGCCAATCACAGGACCACCGCCAATTTGACCAATTGCATCTACTTGGCCTTTGACTGAAAAAAAGGTAGCACGTGTAGAAGAATCCGGGATGATTTTATTCAGCCAAACACTTTCTAATGGGTACATAATGCTTCTTGAAATTTGGATGATGATATAGAGAACCAACAAACCAACAGCGGCTGTAGTAAAAGCAAAACCTATTAATGCACCAATGATTAGAACGCTCCCTATAAAGAGGGCAACGTAAATATGCTTAAGCTGCTGGTGGATAGAGCTATTATCAATAAAATGAAGTGCTGCAAATGTTAAGAGAACAACAATAAATTGAACCCCTCCCATCAATAAAACTAACTGACTGTCTGATAGATGGGACAGACCCGACTGCTCAATAAAGTGGGGAAGCCACAAGCGGTCAAAGCCCTCGCTATATAAGCCAAAAAATAATGCAATTAGAAATAGGACTCTCATCAGATAATTAACTCTAGAAAAATAAAGAATTTGACTCATATTTTCCTTAATATTCTTCCAAACCGATACACTCTCCACTTTTTCAGCAGGTTTAAAATTTTCTTCCTTCATAAAGAAAACTAAAAGGATGGATAGCACGACCAGCCCAATACCGCCTAAAACGATCGGCAGGTTAAGCAGATAATACCCTGCCAGCATACTTAATGGTATGGCAAGAACTTTCCCAAGATTACCTGCCTTGGCCCCTTTGACAAATGCTGAAGAAGCGCGTTCTTCCCCTATCTCATCGGCAATCCAGGCTTGATGAGAACCACTTGTAAAGGTATAGCCAATCCCCCAGATGATTTGAGATAGAATGACTGCGGCAAAAACCGGAAACATTCCCTCTATCATAAACCCGATTCCAATTAAGAAAAAGCCAATAACGACAGATAGTTTTCTGCTTTTTAGATCGGAGAGAATTCCAGTAGGGATTTCAAATAGAAAAACAGTCGCCTCCAACACCGTCCCCACTAAAACCAACTGCAATGGATTAAGCTGAACGGTTTCTACGTGATACAACAAGTTGACGGTAAATACAAACGTAAAAAACAATTGCGAAAAGAAACAGGTGTAAATATAAACCTGATACGGATCTTTTTTCTTTAATAAACTCATCTTCTTTCCCCCTCACCTAAATCATAAAACAGGAGCCAGCTCATTTCTTTTCCTAAATTGCGATTCTCTCCTTGAATTTGTTCAACAATTCCAAATTTTATATACTTACTATGTAAAGATTTTATTATCAAGGGGGTAAGTTATTGGAATATCTATTTGAAAACGTAAAAGAAAATATATATGTATTAGCCATTTGGGATTCTAAATGGAATTCTTATAATAACTGTTATTTTATTGTACAAGAAGATGGAATCACCCTGATTGATTCTTGCAAAGAGGAGCATTCTTCTTATTTAGTTCAAGCTCTAAAACTATTGGGTAAAACACCAGAAGACGTTACTCTAGTACTAGCCACACATGGTCATGAAGATCATGTACAAGGTACAGTTCTTTTTAAAAATGCTAAGAAATATATACATCAACAAGAACGCAGCCTTATCGTGTACCCAGAACCTGATGAGTTCCATTTCGAGTTAACAGACCGTGGACTCATTCAGGAGTTTGACTACTTTTGGGTTGGCCACCATACTCCTGGCTCGCTAGCTTTCTACCATAAGCCCTCAAGAGTTCTTTTTACAGGTGATTTTCTCTGCTTTTTTGGCGACCCGCTTTCAAAGGATGGGTTAGTCTCAGTAGGAAACGATCTTAGACATGAATGGCTGGAGTTTTTACGCAAAGGAGGTGTTGCGAAAGTCCAGCTGAATGACTTTCTTCAAGGACTAAAGGCTATGAATACATTTAAAGTGGATGTTATGTGTTCTGGGCACGGCGGAGTTCTGGTTGGGGAGATTGAATCTTTTATCTCTGAATTGCTGCATGCAGGTAAGCAATTACAGGAAATTCATGTAGATAAGTAAGTGAAAGCAGCATAAGACATATCGTTTTATGCTGCTTCTTTTTCTTATTTATTCTCTTCTTCAGCTTTCCTATCCTCTTCACTTATCGGTACGCCGCCAGCTTTTATCCCCATCGATTCTCGTATCTTTATCAAGTCAGCAATTTGCGCGTTATTTAATTCATTTGCCTTTTTTAAAATATAGGAGGAGTGCATAAGGATGTTGGCATAATGTTCAAGAGATTCCATTCGGAAGTAAGCTTCCATCAGGTCTCTTCCCCATGTAAGTGCCCCATGGTTGGCCAAAAGGACAGCATTGTGCGTGTTGCAATATGGAGCAATGGAATCCGGCACTTCTTGTGTTCCAGGTAAGGCGTAAGGCGCTACTGGTACATTACCTAACAACACAATCGCCTCTGGTAAAACTGGTTTATCAAGGGGAATTCCAGCTATTGCAAATGATGTAGCAATCGGAGGATGCGCATGAACGACTGCATTGACTTCTGGGTTTTCATTGTAAACTCTTAGGTGCATTTTGACTTCGGATGAAGGTTTTAAATCTCCGGCAAGGACTTTACCTGAAAGGTCCATTTTCACCATCATGTCAGGAGTCATATAGCCTTTGCTTACTCCAGTTGGTGTTGTCCAAATTTCATTAGGACCCACTTTTACGGAGATATTTCCGTCATTTGCTGCTACATAATTTCGATTATATACCCGTCTTCCGATTTCACAGATCATTTCTTTTGCTTGATGATCAGAATAGTATTTTTTGTTATCCTGCATAAGTTAAGGCTCCTTTTTTGCAACCAGATCTACTTATTTTTTATCCATACCAATAATCTTATTTTATGGATGTTCTGTCAATTTGTTGTTTAACTTTAGGTTATAGGCGTTATGAAGGACTAATCTTAAGATTCCTTATGGAGATTTGTCCTTCATAGCCATGATGAAAGACAAATCAGAAAATTCCTCATGGGGATTAGTCCTTCATAGGCAGGATGAAGGACTAATCATAAGATTTCTCATGGAGTTTTGTCCTTCATAGCCATGATGAAAGACAAATCAGAAGATTCCTCATGGAGATTTGTCCTTCATAGCCATGATGAAAGACAAATCAGAAGATTCCTCATGGAGATTTGTCCTTCATAGCCAGGATGAAGGACTAATCAGAAAATTCCTCATGGAGATTTGTCCTTCATAGGCGTTATGAAAGACGAATCTTTAGATTGCCCATCGAGATTCGTCTTTCATAAGGAATACCGCGCCATCAGGCTATATCCATACCTACATGAACAAAAGAAAAAGCTGAGTCCAAATAAGACTCAGCTGTTCCAGCACTATTTTTTAAACATTTTCGGAAGGCTTTCGGTATATGGCGCATAAGCAATCCCATTTTCCGTAACAATCCCAGTGATTAGCGAATGGTCAGTTACATCAAAGGCTGGATTATAGGTTTGAACCCCATCCGGTGCAATCGGTTTCTCATACCATTTACTTGTAATTTCCTCAGAAGGGCGCAATTCGATGTGAATATCGTCTCCTGTTTGACACTCTAAATCAATCGTAGATAACGGTGCACAAACATAAAATGGAATATTGTAGTGTTTTGCAAGTATCGCAACACCAGATGTGCCAATTTTATTTGCCGCATCACCATTTACAGCTACACGGTCACAGCCAACAAGAACAGCCTGAATTTTGCCTTCCTTCATAACGATCGACGCCATGTTATCACAAATTAACGTCACATCTACTCCAGCTTGCTGCAGCTCCCATGCTGTTAAGCGAGCTCCTTGGAGTAATGGTCTCGTTTCATCTGCGTAGACTTTGAAGTTATAGCCTCTTTCCTGCCCTAAATACATTGGAGCTAATGCTGTACCATATTTGGCTGTTGCGATGGTTCCAGCATTACAATGCGTGAGTAATCCCCAGCCAGGCTCCAACAAGGACAATGCATGCTCTCCAATCGCTTCACAGATTTTTTCATCCTCTGCACGAATGTTTTCAGATTCCTCTTTCAGTGCCGCCTTCACTTCTGCCACACTTTTCCCTGCTTCCTGCTTAAACCGATCTTCCATCCGATTTAATGCCCAGAACAGGTTAACAGCTGTTGGCCGTGAAGTAGCTAAGTAATCCTTCACCTTCGTAAAATCTGAAAAAAGAGCTTCATAGGTTTCTGCTGTCGACTTCATCGCTCCTAAATAGGCTCCATATGCAGCAGCAATTCCGATAGCAGGTGCCCCACGGACCTTTAACTGATAAATCGCATCCCATATATCTTCCATTTCCTTTAATTCTAGGAAGTTCGTTTCGTTTGGTAAAACGGTTTGATCTAATAATACTAATGTATCATTCTCATCATCTAGTCTTACCGATTGTATGACGGTAACTGGATTTTGCATTGATTTAAGCCCCTTTCACAGATGTAAGTTCAGCAGTTTGAATCACATTGATAAAATCTGCCCCAGTTTTAATCGTTTCGCAATTTAATATGAATGTCTTTCCAGCGGTTAAACAAATTTTCTCTGCCCGGATCCTAGCTTCACTATCCTCAATGGAAGTGATATCCTTCACCTTCGCAAGCCCGATAATTCTCCGTAGTAGTTCGAGTCCCGCCACAGCTGCAGTATCTCTTAAAATACTATCCAAATAATATTCCTTAAATCCTTCATAGCTTGCTGCCCGGTCTTTTGCATTTTCGTCCCAAGCTTTGTTGAATTTAACTGTAAATAAATTTACAACATCCTTAATCGTAGTGACAAGATGATTTAAATAATCATCTCTTGTTTCCTCGTCTTCAATCGTAAACTTCCCGTTTGCATAAGCAAAAATAAGATTGGCAACTACATTCCCAATATCATAGCCGGCAGGTCCATAAAACGCGAATTCAGGGTCAATGACCTTGGTAGAATCTTCTTTTATAAAAATAGATCCAGTATGGAGATCACCATGAAGCAGCGATTGAGCATTTGTCATAAACTCAAATTTTAATTTCGCACTTTCCAATACTAATTTTTTATCATTCCAGATGTTCTCTATTACAAAATCCTTTGACCCTTCAAACACTTCATTACGAGGGCAGTCATAAAAAGGTTCAGTGTAAACCAAATCTTCTGTTATTTCACAAAGCTCAGGGTTAATGAATTGCTTTACGAGTTCTTTCTTTTCCTTATGTTCCACCACCACATCCGATGTAAGTAATAAGGTATTAACTAGAAAAGTAGAAATATGGTCAGCAAAAAGCGGGAACCTCTTATGCTTTAATAAAGCTGTTCTCATAATCTCATGATCGGATAAATCATCCATTACCGTGCAGTTCATAATTGGATCATATTTGTATACCTTTGGTACAAAACCTGGTGCTAGTTTGTATTGGAGTCCAAGTATTTCATATTCAATCCGGTTCCGATCTGGTGAAAGTTTGAATTCATCCGAGATTCGTGCCACTGGGCCCGCTTGTTTAATAATGATAGATTGATTGTTTTTACCATCTACTATTTTAAAAACATAGTTTAAGTTACCATCACCAATTTCTTTACAAGTCAATTCCGCTTCTTCTGGAAAAAGATTGATTGCTTTCGCATATTCAATCGCGTCAGCTTCTGTCATCGTGAAATATTCAACAGTAAAATCCTTCATTATGAACCCCTCCAATTATTTCTTTTTATAGTAAGTTAACGCAAGTGCGAGAGCTAGAACCGTTCCCTTAACAATGTCCATGGCATAATAAGGAACAGACATCATCACGAGACCATTTTGAAGAATTCCAATTAACACTGCTCCAACGAAGGTACCAAAGGCATTTGGTTTGCCGGCACCTAATACGGATGACCCAATAAACGCAGCAGCTACTGCGTCCATTAAATAAGGTGCACCGGAATTAATTTCCGCTGTCATAACCCGTGAAGCTAGGACAATTCCACCTATGGCCGCAAATGTCGCCGACATAAGATAGGCAGCTATTTTATATTTATTAACAGGAATCCCAGATAATCTGGCTGCTTCTTTGTTTCCGCCAATCACGTACATATAACGTCCATGTTTCGTATAATTCAGAAAAATATGCACAAGCAGAACCGCCGCAATCATGATGATAATAATCCAAGGGACTTGCCCTATTTTTGAAAAGACTTCCGGAATTGTACCTGTAGAGAATGATCCATCTGGCATAATCATATTTTGGGAAACCGTAGCCCCTTTTGTATAAGTTAAAGCAATCCCTTGTATGATAAACATTGTTGCCAAAGTCATTAGCATATCAGGAATTCTAACTTTCACAATCATAAAGGAGTTAAACGCACCTACAACAAGTGCAGCCCCAATCGCTGCTAATAGTGCCACGAAGATGTTTTGCGAAAACCATACAAACATGGAAATGACGACTGCATTGGTTAATGAAACGGTTGAACCAACGGATAAATCAAAGCCGTCAACCGATAAGGATATGGTAATCCCGATTGCAATGATCGTAACGATCGATATGGACCTAAGAATATTAACAATGTTCCCGCCATCCAAAAAGGCAGGACTCGTAATCGAAAAAATGACAATTAGCGCTAAGATTGTTATTATCGTACCGTATTTGTATAAAAAATCAAATAATTCAAATCCCTTTTTTGAGGGCTTTTTTTGCTGAACTTCTGGGTTCGCAGTGCTCACTCTATTTACCCCCTGTTGAATAAAATAATAATTCTTCTTCATTTGTTGATTTGGTATCCAGCTCTTTAGCCACTTGTCCATCATAAACCACATATACACGGTCAGTAATTCCTAAAATTTCCGAGAACTCACAAGATGCATAAATGATGGATTTTCCCCGTTTCGCTAACTGTGATATGAGCTCAAAAATATCTTTCTTTGCACCAACATCTACACCCTTTGTTGGTTCGTCAAAAATATAGACCTCTGCGTCGGCAATCAGCCATTTACCAATCGCTACTTTTTGTTGATTACCGCCTGATAGATTTTGCAACCTAGTTTCTTGTGAAGGAGTTTTGATTCCTAGACTGCCAATCATCTGACCTGCAACTTCCTTTTCTCTTTTGAAGTCAAGGAAGCTCAAAACTTTTGAAAACTTTCCTAAGCTTGCAGCAGTAAGATTGGCAGCGACGCTCTCCTGAACCAAAATACCTTCCTTTCTTCTCTCCTCTGGTACAAGTGCTAAACCTTGCTTTACTGCTTGGCTTGGGTCCTTTATTTTCACGCTTTTTCCTTTGACTTTTACTTCACCTGCGGTAACTTTTGCTGCACCAAATAATGCTTTACAAAGCTCCGATTTTCCTGCACCTACCAATCCAGCAATTCCAACAATTTCCCCTGCATTCACATGCATAGTAAAATCCTTAATCATCCCTGTATCATAAAGTCCGTTTACCTCTAAGATATGATCTCCGATTTCTCCATGGTATTTTGGGAATTGTTCTTCTAGTTTTTCCCCGAGCATATACTCTACTACTCTATTTTGGGACGTTTCAGCAATCTTCTCTTTACAAACGAATTCACCATTTTTCATTACCGTGATATCGTCGCAAACCTCAAATAACTCTGGAAGACGATGTGAAATAAAAATAATTCCGACATTTCTGCTTTTTAAATCTCTGACAATCCTGAACAGTTCCTTGGTTTCTGAGTGACTTAACGGTGCTGTCGGCTCATCCAAAATGAGAAATTTACATTGCTTAACCAATGATCGTGCGATAATGACCATTTGCTTTTCTGCTAACGTTAGTTCACTTACTAATGTCTTTGATGAAATCTTTACATGAATGCTTTCTAATATGTCCGTTGCCTTTTCGTGTATATGCTTCCAGCTAACGAATTGTTTTTTTCCCATATCATTTACGGTTTCATTTAGCATGATGTTTTCGCCAACCGACAAATACGGGATTAATGCTGTGTCGACTTCTTGATAAACAATCTGAATACCAAGCTCTTGCGCCTCCTTGGGCGAGCGAATCGTAACCTTTTTTCCATCCAAATATATTTCACCAGTATAATGATGATATGCACCTGAGAGAACCTTCATTAACGTTGATTTACCAGCCCCATTCGCACCGATAAGAGCATGAGTACTACCTGTCTCTGTCGAAAAGGATACGTCATTTAACGCTTTTACACCCGGAAATTCAATCGAAATATTTTTCATTTCTAATAATGTTGTCATGCTCAGTCCCCCCCTTTCGTTAAATCTTTTGAAAATTCAGCCTCTCCCTATCATACTATTTCTCGCTAAAGTGGTAAAACACTATGTTTATATTGGAAATTAATACTAGAAACAAAACAAAATCAGCATATTCCCTGGAACTGCTAAGGGATTCTGCTGATTTTTTATTATACTAATTTAATAATTTTTCCTGAATGTATAGATTCATAACATGCCTCAATGACACGCATATTTTGGATGGCATTTTCCCCTGTATAAGAAGGTACACCATCCTCTAAAATCACCTGTGAGATATGCTCAACTTCTTCTCGGTAGATATCGGCAACGATTCTTTCTTCCCTTGTTCCAGTTTCGGTTTGAACGATAATAAGTCCTTCTCCCTCATGATTATCTGGACGAAAAGCTCTCGGAACTTTTATTTGGCCGGCAGTTCCAATCACCTCATACTCTGCCCTAAATGCCATATCAAAGCTGCAATCAAAATGAGAATGAACACCATTTTCCATCTGCATATAGCCGAAAGCGGATGTATCTACTCGGTAATCTGGATCCATATTGGCATGAACGTGGACTTCTACCGGCTCAGCACCTGTGATATTCCGAATGGCATGAATGGCGTAACAGCCAACATCATAAAGACTTCCTCCACCCTTTTCCGGATCCGTTTTGATATTTCCTTCCCATTGGGCAAGTGAAAAGGAAAAGCTGGCCCGCATGAATTTCACTTCACCAATCTCTCCGCTTTTGATGATTTCTCTCACCCGTTCATGCTGGGGATGAAATTGGTACATAAAAGCTTCCATAAATTTAACTTTTTTCTCCCGGCAGTACTCCACCATTTCTTTTGTTTCGTCAGCCGTTAAGGAAGCTGGTTTTTCACATAAAACGTGCTTTCCGTGATTGGCCGCTTCAAGCGTCCACTTTTTATGTAGATGGTTTGGCAGCGGGATATAGACTGCATCTATCTCTGGATCTTGAAGCATATCTTCATAACTGGTGTATGACTTTGCGATATTAAATTGCGCAGCTGTTTCTTCCGCTTTACCACTGCCTGAGGCAATTCCTGCAACCACAGCATTTTGCGCTCGTTCAAACGCCGGGATTAATGATTTTTGCGCTATTTTTGCCGTACTTAAAATTCCCCATCTTACCTTTTTCATCGTTTATTCCACCCTCAACCTTCAGTTTTTAATATAACCAATTTTCTCGATGATCTCTTGACCTTGCGCACCTTGCATCCACTCCAAAAAGGGTTCAATGCCAGGCTTGGTGTTATTCTTTAATGTTATCGCATAAAGGTTTGCAGTGAAAGGATATTTTCCGCTTGCGATATTCTCAGGTGTTGGCTCGACTCCATCTATTGCAAGTAGTTTAATATTTGCATGGTCTCTCATGCCCGTAGCAAAAAAGCGGAAAGAGAATCCGATTGAATTATCGTAATTCCGGTAATCAGCAACCTGTTCGATAATCCCTCCCATTCCTTCTGGAACATCTTCCTTCAAAGGTTCCATGATTAGCGTATCACCCATAATCTTTTCGAGCAGCGTTTGACTTCCAGAATTTTCAGGTCTTTGAAAAGCAATAATCCGCTCGTTCTTTCCACCAAGTTCTAACCAACTTTTTATTTTTCCGGAATAAATGCTTTGGATCTCGGAGACATCTAAACTATCAACTTTATTTTTCGGATTGACAAAAAAGACAAATGCCTCCTTGCCAATGGGCGTCATGACTAATTCCTTCCCTTGCCTTTTAGCCATTTCCTGCTGCTCTTTTGATGGTTCTGCACCAAAGTATATGTCCACCACACCAGACAATAGTCTCTCATAGGCATAAATGGTATTTGTGAAGGAGACAATCTCTGATACGTTAGCGACATTACTGATGTTTTCGTAGACATTGTTAGCAAATGCGGAATAGACAGGAAATGCTGCTTCTGCACCATCTAATACAGGCATATCGCTAGGCTTTTTAATCTTAAAAGTAGATGGAGATTCTAGTTTAGGCAGGATATTTCCTGGATTTGTCACTTCATAAGGAGTTAAATCGGTAGAAGAATAGCCTCTGCCATACTCAAAACCATAGGACGGCAAAACTGTTTTACTCCTTTGCCACTGAACAGCCGACCCCGTACCCATCGCCACGACGAAAACTGTTAATAGAGTCAATGCTTGCTTCTTATTAAAAGCGGGGCGAGCCCTCTTTACCAAAAATGATGTGAAAATAGAAAATACAAATGCTAGTTCATAGGCTAAAGGGGCCCATAGAAATAATCTTCCCTCGCCCATTAGTATTGTCATAAAAAAAATTGGTGCCATAGCTATATGAAAAATACCATAAACTAACCATGAATCTGCTCCATAAAACCCACTGTTAATGAGCATGAAAATGCCCCAGAGTACTGCAGTATAAGCTAGCGGAAACAAGAATAGAAGGCTCCGCCCTTTTTTATCATCTGTTTTGTGCAGTGTTCTACTTGCGATACCGCCAGCAGTAAGTCCACCGATGACCAGTGGTAGAATAGTAGTCAACAAGAAGTTATTTGCTTGAATAAAAATGGTGATAAATGAAAGAACGAGTGGAACTACACCAAAATACAAAATCAGTGGAAGTATATTTTTTTTCATGGAATGCCCCCTCCTAAAAATCTCTTGTATGTATTTAGTGTAATTTTACACTTTGTTCTATTATTTTACAACACTTCCGTTAAATGGAACCCGCGTAGTCAGATTGAACAGGGGCAGAGGGGGTTCCCTTGCGCTTGTCCGAATGAGGACGTACAAAAAAGGGTTCCATTCAACTCTTCGAATGGGTAAAATAAATATTTTATTTTTATCAGAGGGACTGCCATATCCAGCTTTTGTAAAAAGGGAGGATTTATTTAAGAGAGATAGAATACTAAATTTCTAATCCTAAATTTGGAGGAAGAGCTGAGTGGTATCTAATAATCATATATCTACAAAAATTAAGCTTCGTGATCTTCAGTTACCGGAAGACTATAAACATATAGCCCAACTGTTTAACTCCATTCAACCTGGTTCTGCAACCGTTGAAGCTCTTGAGGAAGAGGATCGCCATATTCCTCAAACATCTACACTCACATTAAACGAGAATGGCCTGCTATCAGGTTTTGGGAGAATAAGAGTGTTAGCAGAAAACACAGCTGGTCAGGTCATAGGCTTTGGTTCCTCATGGAGGGCTCCATGGAGTAATCCAGGTGAACTTGCGAGTACTTTTTGCGTTCATCCAGACTATCAAAGACAAGGCGTCGGAGGATTGATTCTTTCTCATCTCGAAGATTGGGCTGCCAGTCATAAAGCTTCCGTCTTCCTTTCTGAAGTAAAGGATTGGATTCCAGGCTCCCTTCCCTTTGCACAAAAGCATGGTTTTTTACTGGATGCTCATATTTTTGAGTTAAGGTTAGACGTGAATACACTAGACGTATCCAAACTTTCAGACACTGTACATAAATTACAAAACTCCGGTATTACCTTTATTACCTTAGCTGATATAGCGGGTGAGGTGTCAGTACAGAAATTGTATGACTTATATGTAGAAACATCAAAAGACAACCCAGGGCAATCCGGAAACCTTCCTGCCTTTCCAGAGTGGCGGAAGGATGCACTCCCAGAAAATTATTCGAAAGAAAAATGGGTATTTATTGCTCTCGACGGTGATCGATTTATTGGCGTTTCCACTCTATTTAGTACGGAAGAAACGGGAGTTATGTATACGGATTATACTGGGGTGAGCCAACACTATCGCGGACGTGGAATTGCCAAAGTGCTTAAACTTCTGTCCATTCAAGAAGCCATAAGTGAAGGAGCTCATACGATGACAACGGAAACGGAAGCGGGAAATGAGGCCACGCAAAAGCTTAATAGAGGTTTAGGCTATGTACCTGGTAAAGGTCATTACCGTATTTGCAAACCATTATTATAGGAGGATATTTATCGCAAAAAAAAACGATTCTCAACATTATTTTTGAGAGTCGTCTCTAAACAAACTTACCATGTACTCTAAATCATTTTTAGTCCATTGTTTTTGAGCAAATGCTGCTACAGCGATGTATTTTCCATAAGTATCCATGAAACTTCCGATTGCTTTTTTCATATTATTACCACCTTTGAAAGATTTATATCTTCATTATCGTACATAAGGGTCATCTAAAACAAAGCGTTAGAAAACGGAAACATTTGCCATAAAAGCGATAACAAATTATATGTAAGCGTGTTTCATGCAGCTTTTTCTTATCTTTTCACTGTTTTTCATTATTAGGCATTCTGGATAATTTCTCCGTGCAGTTGACAGTAATTCAGGTAAGAAGAGCTATCTATTTTTCATTCCATTCAGCTTCTCTGCAGACCAAGTTCCGCTTGCAGGTAACCCGATGCAGCGTCAAGGCCAGCCCTTTGAACTCGCCCCAGCCTATGTTTATCTAGCATCAGATGATTCCCGATTTATGACCGGACAAACGATTCATGTTAACGGCGGACAAATTATGTCATCATAACGCCAAATGCATTAGTTCATGACTGTGGAATCACCATTTCATATAGTCTACGCTTTCGTGGTAGAGTGTTTGAGCTGCTATGCAGCTTTTTTTTATAACCTGGAGGATGGCTGAATCCATTTCGAGAATTTATGAAGTTGGAATTGCTATAACGAGGGATTACAATGTAATGAGTAGGATTTTTATAAAGGAAGTGAAAAAATGGATGTCACTACGGTTATGCAGGAACTAGAAGCGCTCGGTAAAGAACGAATTAAAAAAACGTACATAAGTAATGGTGCACATGATCCGCTTTTTGGTGTGGCTACAGGCGCAATGAAGCCGCTCGCGAAAAAGATTAAGAAAAATCAGCCTTTAGCTGAGGAGCTTTACGCCACTGGGAACTATGACGCCATGTATTTTGCCGGTATTATTGCGGACCCACATGCAATGACTGAGGAGGATTTTGAGCGTTGGATAGATCGGGCGTATTTTTATATGCTTTCAGACTATGTAGTTGCCGTAACGTTGTCTGAGGCCACTATTGCCCAAGCTGTTGCCGATAGATGGATCACAAGCGGTGAAGAACTTAAAATGTCTGCAGGCTGGAGCTGTTACTGCTGGCTTTTGGGTAATCGCCCTGACACTGAATTTAGCTCCAATAAACTAGCAGGTATGCTTGATCAGGTAGAAAAAACGATTCACGATTCTCCTGATCGAACGAAATCCGCTATGAATAATTTTATGTACACCGTTGGAATTTCCTATTTGCCGCTCCATGAAAAGGCGGTTGAAACCGCTAAGGCTGTTGGTCCAGTCGAAATCAAGCGGGACAAGAAAAAAAGCAGCATTCTGCTTGCGTCTGAGAACATTCAAAAGGAATTAGATAGAGGCAGGTTAGGTTTCAAACGCAAATATGTTAGGTGTTAGGAAATTCTAAAAACGAAAAAAAGGATAGATAGAGCATTGCTTATCATGCTCATCTATCCTTTTTGTCTTATTTGGATGAAGCTGCCCAATTAAACAGCTTTGCATATTGAAAAAACAACCCTAACAGACCGCCCACGATACTTGGGAAAAGCCATCCTAATCCATTTGTGTATAGCGGAATGAAGTTAAGAGCTGTCGTAATGGATGCTACTTCAATACCAGCAGTTGTTAAGCCATCATAGATACTAATAATACCTGCTCCAATGATCGCCCCTATATAAACAGCCCTCGACACCGGTATATAGGAATGTAATAAAGATAATAAAATCAGAACAATCGCAATCGGATAAATACTAATGAGGAGTGGGATGGAAAAAGCAATTAATTGACTTAATCCTAAATTCGCCATTGTAAAACTAAATAAACAAAGAATGGTTACAACAACAGGATAGGAAAGTCTAGGAAATCGTTGACTTAGATACTCACCACATGCTGCAACCAGACCTACAGAAGTAGTTAAACAGGCTCCCGTAATAACCAGTGCAAGAATGATGGAACCGAATGGCCCAAATAAAAATGAAGTGACAGATGAGAGAATTTCTCCGCCATTTTCCTGCATTCCAATCCCCTCAACGCTGGTCGCACCAATAAATGATAAGGATATATAGACAAAAGATAACCCAATCCCTGCAATAATCCCAGACTTAATCGTATAAGAACGAATAACAGTTGCTGTTTTTATTCCCATTTCCTGCACGCGGTTAATGACAACAACGCCAAAAACTAGAGCAGCAATGGCGTCCATCGTTAAATACCCTTCGACAAAGCCGCCAAAAAACGCTCCGTCTCTGTATTTTCCTACCGCCTCACCCATGGAACCGATCGGAGAAGCAAATCCTCTGATTGAGATTACTACTATTAATAGCAACAGTACTGGAGTAAGAACCTTTCCTACACGATCTACTAACTTTGCAGGATTAAGTGCAAGCCAATACGTGATAAGGAAAAATACAAATGTTGAAACAAATAACCCCATGCTGCTCTCGTTTGGCAGGAATGGAGCAACACCGATCTCATACGTTACCGTTCCGGTACGCGGTATTCCAAATAATGGTCCAATCGTTAAATAAATAATAACCGGAAAGACCTTAGCGAATGTAGGATGTACTCGATTGGATAAGTCATTTAAATCCCCGCCTGATCTTGCGATGGTGAAGACAGCCAATAGCGGCAGGCCAACACCCGTAACTAAAAAACCAATAATAGCTGATAAAAGAGATTCGCCCGCTTGCTGACCTAGTAATGGCGGGAAAATGATATTTCCAGCACCTAAAAATAAGGCGAACATAAAAAAGCCCAAGGCTATGATTTCTTTTAATGGTAATTTCCTTTCCATGTGAAGCTCCAATCTATCGAATAATTTTATACAGTTGATGTTTTCAGAAAAATAAAGAGTTAATTGAGTTAGGGTGTATCATATTAACTATATTAATATACAAAATATCAGGATAAACTGCAAAGAATTTTTAAAATAGTTGTTCAATTTCTTATTGGAAGTTCTTCCATAAAAAAACCAGTACTCGAATAAAGGGAAATAAAAGCAGACACCTGGTCACTTTACCAGGTGTCTGCTTTTATTTCGATAATAACGCTAAAACGGTATCCAATAGTACATTAACCCCTTTTTCACACTCATCCCATGAGGTCAGTTCTTCTTCACAATGACTTTTCCCATTAAAACTTGGAACAAAAAGCATGGCAGAGGGTACAAGGCTGGCAATAAATTGTGCATCGTGTCCTGCACCGCTGACCATTCTTTTATTACTGTATCCTAGGGACTTTGTTGATTTTTCTAATTGGTTAACGATTTCGGTATCAAACCAAACTGTATCGCGCTCCCATAATTTCGTTGTTTTTACCTCGCAGCCTTCATTTAAGCCTCGTTTTGGGAGTTCTTCAACAAATTCTTTAAACGTCGTGACAATCTTAGGATTTTTGTGCCTTGCTTCTAAGGAAAATATAACCTTATTCGGAATAACGGTATGAATACTCGGGTACACGTTTACCCTCCCGATGGTAAATACTAATTCCTCATCTAATGACCCTAATACACTTCGAATCTCATTAATCAGATTGTTAGCAGCAAAAAAAGCATCTTTTCTCATACTCATCGGCGTAGTTCCGGCGTGGTCAGATTCACCTGTTATTTCAATATCATAGCACGCCATTCCAACCACGCATTCGACAACGCCAATGGACAGTGCTTCTTTTTCAAGAATAGGACCTTGTTCAATATGCAATTCTAAGAATGCAGTCCCCTCTTTTAGCCGATTCTTTACATCCCCTTCATACCCGATCGATTTAAGTGCTTCACCAAACGTGATTCCAGTGGAATCCTTCTTTTTCAACATCATATTCTTATCAAATTTACCGGAAAGCACTCCTGACGCCATCATGGATGGCTCAAATCTTGCACCCTCTTCATTCGTAAAATTAACAAGTGTAATCGGGATTTGCGGTTTGATATTATTTTCTACCAGTGTTCGGACAACTTCTAAACCAGCTAACACTCCTAGCACTCCGTCAAATCTGCCGCCTTTTTTAACCGAATCCAAGTGGGAGCCTATCAGTATGGGCGGCTTATTCTCTGTACCTTCGAGATTGGCATACATACAGCCCATGTCATCAACCTTAACGGTTAAACCTAATTCCTCACAGCATGACCGAAAAAAATCTCTGGCCAACCGATCCTCATCTGATAGTGCCAGCCGGGTTACACCATTATTCTCAGTCTGGCCAAAGCGCGCAAATCGTTCAAGCTCATTCTTTAATCTTTCCCCATTAATTAAAAGCTTTTGCCGCTGCATGCATATCTCTCCTTTTAAATGATGGTTGGGTAGTCAGGGAGCCTTGTATTATATTTATGTGAATATTCCGTTAATATTAATTATCTAATGTCTGTTATGATACAAAATATCGACTAATTTCATTTCGTTTGTTACGTAGGAATTTCCTGCAGATAAATGTTTATATTTTTCGCTTTTGGTATAACCTATGTTCGAATATAGACTAGAAGTAAATATGGGGGTATGGTAATGTCAGAGTTAGAACCTTTAGAGTACCAAACAGGAGCACCTATACTGGATTACGATATTATTGATATTAAGAACACGGCCAATGGGTTTGAGGTCCTGCTCGATATTAATTTAGACAGCGGTTATTCATTATCAGGAACAACTCTGGAAATTACTCATGAGGATTTACAAGGTTATGATACAAATGAGATTGAAGAGGGTATTAAATATGCATTGGGTTTTTTTAATAAAGAAATCCAATAACCTTTTCAATTATGATGGAGTGGTTATATGCCAAAGGCAAAGGCAAAAAGTGGAGTAGGCAGAGGGACAGGAAAAAAGGGCTGGAATCGTTGGCAAGCAGGTGCGAAAAAAGCAAAAAGTGCGAAGCCTTATGTCAGCAAAGGGACTAAACGAGCGGCGTCTGAACAGGAATCAGATAAAACCGACTGATGTCGTTCAAGCATTTAATCAAACGTTTGATTAGTTTACCAACCGATTCAATCAAACGTTTGATTAGTTTTTTTATCCCCGTTCTATTGTGTAATGCTGATCAATTACTTCATGATCAGAAAATACACGCTCTACATAATGAATTTCTTTATCAGACATTAATAAGACCGTTGAACTCCTTGTCCCATAATTTTCACTCTTAATAAACATGGGTGATAGCATTCTCTCCCATTCTAATGTTACGCCAGTTCGAGGAAGGTTTTCATCCGGAGCTCTGTCTGCCTTTTGGAGAAGCGTTAAAAGGTCTTCAACTAAATCCGGCTTTTGATTGTTGATGATTTCCGTTAAACCAGCTTTGCCCCGTTTCACTTTCGGCCATTCAGTATTTAATAAATGGTTGCTGACACCGTATATCCCCGGCGTTATTTTCTTTAATTCCTGACCCACATTAGAATAATAGTAAAAATGATCCCCATTACCAGCAAGCAAATTGTACCCAGGGTACATGTCGTGATTTCTAGCCAGGCTCTTCATATATTCGATTATTTCTCCGTTGTGCTTGAGTGCGCCTGATACAAGCTCCCCCCGTGAACGTTTACCCTCCGTCACTTCAGTTGGATTCCGATAATTTGTTAAGGCAGCAAACTGGCCGTTTTTCGTAACGCCCATCCAAGTACCCATTTTTTCTAAATCTCTTCCAGCAAGGATTTCAGAGTCATCCTCCCAAAAGTGAGCAGGAGCAGTCGGTCTTTGATAAAATTCATCTCGATTCGCAGCAACGATCAGCTTATATTCTGGATGTACTTTATAAGCAAATAAAATTAAACACAAATGCTAATCACAACCTTCCTGAAAATGGATCTACCTGTTTATTCCATTCTATAGTATTCCACGAAAGGAATGAAGCTAAAAAAGCCCTTGACCTGAAACGCGTTTCATAGACTAGGATGTTTTTGGAAGGCTTTGCAACGCTAAGTCGGCGTAACCACAATGGGCGTAACGGCAGCGTTGCATATTACTTGAAGCTATAAAAAAAAGACATCCTTTAAAAGATGTCCTACAATGATTATTTTTTCTTAGCATGTTTCCGCATATCAAAGGCGACGGCTACGATGATGATAGCTCCTTTTACGATGAATTGAATGTATGGACTAACACCTAGGAAGGCTAATCCGTAGTTTATAACTTGGAAAATTAGAACCCCAGTGATGACTCCAGGAACAGTTCCAATCCCGCCTGATAAGGATACCCCACCTACTACACAGGCTGCAATCGCGTCTAACTCGTACATATTACCAGTATTATTGGTTGCACTGCCAACACGGCCAGCTTCTAATGTACCTGAGAATCCATATAATAAACCAGCAATCATGTAAATAATGATAATATTTTTTGCAACGTTAACGCCGGAAACCTTTGCAGCTTCAGCATTTCCACCAATTGCATACATATTTTTACCGAGTTGTGTTTTATTCCAAACAACCCAAATAATGATGGAAAATACAATTGCATATAAAATCAGGTATGGAAATTCATATTGACCTAGTTTGATTCCTTTTTGAGCAAATGTTGTAAAACCTTCACTTAATCCGCCGATTGGCTGTGCTCCATATGGAGGACGGTCAAAGTAGATTGAAGTGATTCCATACACCCCAATCATCATACCTAAGGTTGCAATAAATGGCGGTACGTGAAACTTAGAAACGATAAATCCATTTAATGTTCCGAATAGCCCAGTTACTACCATTGCAATGATAATTGGAACAAATAAAGGTAATTCCGGTAAGTTAGGATACATTTTATAGGCATAATCACCTGCTTGAAGCAAGGAAGCTGAAACTACAGCCGCAAGTCCGACCATTCTTCCAGCAGATAGGTCTGTTCCTCCTAAAATTAAAATACCTGCGATTCCAAGAGCAATAATGATCCTTGAGGATGACTGACTTAAGATATTAATTAAGTTAGTCATAGACAAAAAGTCAGGAGACGCAATCACAATCCCAATAACTAGTAGAATCAAAAATACATAGATAACATTATCGAACAGCCATTTTGTAACCGTTGATCTTTTAGTGGCCTGAGTATTCATTTTACATCTCCTCCTAATACAAAGCTGCTAATCGCATGATCTCTTCTTGAGATGTCGTCTTCGTGTCTACGATTCCAGCTGCTCTTCCATTACTCATAACTAAAATTCTGTCTGTTACCCCCAGAAGTTCAGGCATTTCAGATGAAATCATGATAATTCCTTTGCCTTCGGCAGCTAATTCATTAATTAACTGATAAATTTCAAACTTTGCCCCAACGTCTATTCCCCTTGTTGGTTCATCCAGCAATAATACTTCCGGTTTTGTGAGCAGCCAGCGGCCAATGATTACCTTCTGCTGGTTACCGCCCGAAAGACTTCCAATTGGAGTTTTTTGTGACGGTGTCTTGACCTTCATTGAATCAATCACCCATTTTGTATCATCATGAACTTTACTTTCTGATAGAAACAACCCTTTTCGATACTGAGGCAGGTTAGCAATAATGGAGTTGAAGCTAATGCTGAGTTGTGGATAAATGCCTGTTGTCCTTCTTTCTTCCGTCACTAGGGCAAAGCCATTTTTTATGGCATGCTGCGGCGAATGATTTTGAACAACTTTACCATTTAGTTCAATACTTCCTGATTTTAGTCCTCTGATTCCGAAAAGTGCTTCCATAACCTCTGTACGTTTGGAACCGACCAAACCGGCAATTCCCAATATCTCCCCTTTTCTTAACTCAAAGTTGATAGTAGAAAATGATCCATCTGTTTCGGCAGTTAAATCCTTCACTTTCAGAGTTACTTCTCCTGGTTGATTAATTTTTTCTGGAAAACGCTGTGATAAGTCACGGCCAACCATTAGCTTAATGATTTCATCCGTCGTTAATTCTTTGGCACTTTTCGTTGCAATATACTGACCGTCACGCATGATGGTCACTTCGTCAGAGATTTTTAATATTTCTTCCATCTTGTGTGAAATATAGATAATCGCTACGTTTTCACTTTGCAATTTTTTAATAATCGTAAATAAATGATTCACTTCTTTTTCTGTAAGGGAGGAAGTTGGTTCATCCATTACAATCAGTTTTGAATGATAGGATACAGCTTTCGCAATTTCCACCATCTGCATTTCTGAGACAGATAGACTGCTTACTTTGCTGCGCGGGTCAATATTGATGTCCAAACTCTTAAAAATCGCCGAGGTTTCCTCATACATCTTCTTTTCATCAATAAAGATTCCTTTTTTCGGATACCTTCCCAGCCAAATATTATCCATTACATTTTGCTGGCGAACTTGGTTTAGTTCTTGGTGGACCATTGAAACTCCGTTTTCAAGCGCTTGCTTAGAATTTGCAAACGAAACTTCTTGCCCATCCAACAGGATTTTCCCTTCATCCATTGAATATATACCGAATAAGCACTTCATTAAGGTTGATTTTCCAGCACCATTCTCACCCATTAAGGCATGTACTGACCCTGCCTTCACTTTCAGGGAAACGTTATTAAGCGCGATTACACCTGGAAATCTTTTTGTTAAGTTAATCATTTCAAGTAAATTGGCCGAACTTGCTGCTGACATACTTTACCTCCTTGCCTAACCATTTAACATGCGGTTTTATATAATGATTTTAGTTTTCATCCGTCCTGCTTCATTTGAGTGCTTAGAAACATTGCCCCGAACGAAGGAAAAGAAAATGGATCCTTTTCCTTCGTTCGAGGAGCGCCATAGGATCTATCCCCTAGGAAAAATGCAATTCAATTTTTCCCTGGACTTGGCGCTTCCCCCTCTTATGCCTATTTATAAGCGTCTTTTCCTACTTGGATATTGTTCTTTGTGATTTCTACATAAGGAACACGAACTGCTTTTTTATCGTCTAACTTCCACTCTGTTCCTTCTAATACATCCTTACCATTGGCTGCATTAGCTGCAAGTTGAACGGTTGCTGCACCCTGGTTTTTCGCATCGTTTAGGACTGTTCCAACCATTTTCCCTTTTTCAATCATTTCAAGTGCTTCTGGGATTGCATCTACACCTACAACTGGCATAAACTTATCTCCTGAGAAGTAACCTGCTTTTTCAAGAGAAGCGATGGCACCTAACGCCATTCCGTCGTTATTAGCAATAACAAATTCGATATCTTCGTTGTATTTTGCAATCCAAGCGTCCATTTTTTCAGTTGCTTTCATTGCATCCCACATACCTGTATCTAAAGCTAATTCATCTACTTCAATTCCTTTTTCCTTAACCGTATCAATAACAAACTTTGTACGAGCTTCTGCGTCAGGGTGTCCTGGCTCGCCTTTTAGGAGAACGTATTGAAGCTTGCCATCACCATTTTTATCCCATTTATCTTTATTTGCTTCCCATGCCTTAGCGATTAACTCACCTTGAATTACACCTGATTCAGATGAAGTAGTTCCGACATAATAAGCTTTTTCATAGCCCGCTAATACACTTGCATCCGGCTCTTTGTTAAAGAAGATAACTGGAATATCCTTCACTTTTGCTTTATCAATGATGGTTTGTGCTGCCTTAGGATCCACAAGGTTGATTGCCAGAGATTTTGCTCCTTTGGCAATAAGCGTATCTACTTGTTCAACCTGCTTCGCTTGGTCATTTTGAGAGTCATTCAGCATTAAATTTACTTTTCCATCTGCTGCCGTCTCCATTGCACGACGAACATAGGACATGAAGTTGTCATCGAATTTATAAATCGTTGCACCTACTGCTGGAAGGTCGCCATCCTTGCCTTTTCCAGAATCTGTTGAACTTTTTTCTGTACCGCCGCAGCCAGTTGCTAATAGAATGCTAGACGCAACTGTTAATGATAGAATTAACCCTTTTTTCTTATTAAACATGTCATCCTTCTCCTTTTGCTTTTTTTGTAAAGACTCTGGTAAACTTCGTTTACCTTTACCTTCTTGAAAGCCCTTACACATATGTTATCACCTGGAGTTTTTGTTCAATAGCTGTAACCTATAGCACTAATTTGTGAATATCTAGACTATTTTGTTGCAAGTAAAAAAGACCGATTCAGTACGAACCGGTCCTTCAAACGATAAAACTATTAACTTACTGTTTCCCTTCGAAATTCAGTTGGGGATAACCCTGTATGTTTTTTGAATACGCGGCTGAAATAATTCGGATCTTTGTACCCGACTGAATAGCAAATTTCTTTTAAACTTTTTGAAGCGTCAACCATTTCTATTTTTGCCTGCTTAATCCTTATTTCGGTTAGGTAATCAATAAAAGTCATCCCAAATCGGTCTTTAAATAATTTGCTTAAATAATAGGGACTTAGTTCCACATAGTCTGCAACTTGTTCCAGTGTAATGGAATTCGCATAATGATGTTCAATATATTCCTTTGCCTTATGGAGCATCCCCTTGGCATGACTGCTTCTCCATACTTGAATATGTTGTACGACAGACAATAAATAAGATTTGCCTTTATCAAACATATCCTTAATTTCCTTTGATTCTTTGATCTGAAAGGACCCTTCATACCTTATCCCTAAATCATGAAGCATTCTCGAAATAAGAATAAACAATTCATCAAATGATTTTTTTACCATAGAAGCTTTCATACCTTCATGATCCATAAGGTTTGCCGAAAACGAGTCAAAAATAAACATGGCTTTATTTAGGTCTCCCTGCCGCAGGGCATCCAATAGCTTTTTCTCAACTTGTAGTAAATCCGATGTTGTGGGTAACCCAATGGCCCCTTGTTTACCTCCAAATAAATACTTTCGGTGAGGTGTTTTTAAAAGCTGATTTAGTGCAGCTACGGCTTCATGGTAGGATTTATTCAACTCATGGACATTACTGTATGGAAGACCGATTCCTATTCTTAACTCTGCAAGAAAGTGACTCTTTTGGAATTGGGCGAGTAAATGGTCAGTCACTGCTTGGGCATTTATTTTAAAATGTGTTTTTTCTGTTGTTTGTTTGCATAAAAACAATACCGGTACTTGGCTTTCCGTCATAGGTCCCAATAATACTTCTTGATTTTTATGATATGATTTTAAAAGATCCTTAAGCCATAGATACCAGTTTTGCTTTTCTAGCGGCAGGAGTTCTCCCTTTTCCGACGGCGGCAACAGGGAAAGCAGCATAATATATCCAGAGGTGATCTCTACTCCTAACAGCTGACTCCATTCATCAAACGTAATATCATGAACGGGATTCAAAATGAGTGATGATACCCATTCTTTTTGGGCGATGGACACCGCACGTTCGAGGTTTTGCTTAAGGTACTGCTGTTCTTCCAACTGCTTCCGTTCCCCACTGATTTCAGAAGAAACCCGCTGTAAGCTTTCAAGAATGTCTTGTTTCCTGCTAGGTTTCAGGATATATTCTTTCACACCCTGCTGCATAACTTCCTTTGCATATTCAAACGTATTAAAGGCGGAAACCATGATAAATCGGATGTTTTGCTCGGTACGTTTAATTTCCTTGACAGCTTGCACCCCGTCAATTCCTGGCATTTTAATATCCATAAAGATAATATCAGGCTTATGTTCTCCAGCCATTTCAATTGCTTTTCTCCCGTTAGGGGCTTCGCCGATCACCGTTACGTTCTCAGAAGAGTTGTTTATTATTTTCGTCAATGCCCTCCGCTCTAGTATCTCATCATCCACAATTAGAATTTTCAACAAGCTCTTTTCCCCCTATTACCGTGTCTGGAATAGTCAGTCTAAACGTTGTGCCTTTTTTCAACTCTGATTGTATTTCAATAATGTCTTTCTGACCGTAAAAAAGCTGGAGCCTTCGAATCACATTCTTTACCCCTATACCAGTTGAATGACCTTGTTTTTTATCCGAGTCGTACTCCTCTTCTATTTCATTTCCACTCACATAATTTAGCAATTTATTTTGAGTGTTTTCATCCATACCGTCTCCGTTATCTACAATTTCCACATGAATTCTGTGATTACTTTTGTAGATATGAAGACGGATTTCTCCATTTTCCTCATACGATTCAACACCATGTATAAAAGCGTTTTCAATTATTGGCTGCAGTGTTAAACTTGGAATTTCCCGGTCTAAACAATCCTCTTCAATATCTGTGATGAATTGAATGCGGTCCCCAAACCTTGTTTGCTGTATAAAAAAGTATTCTTTAACAATGGCTACTTCATCTCGAAGGGTGGCAGCTTTATTTAAATCACCGCCTAAGTTGTATCGCAGTAAGGCAGCCACAGATTCAATCAATCTTGAGGTATGCTCCGCTTCCTCGAGGTAAGCCATCTTTGAAATCGTATTCAAAGTATTGAATAGAAAATGTGGATTAATCTGATTTTGAAGACTTCTTAACTCTAATTCTTTTAATAGTTTATCCAGTTCCGATTTCTGCTTAATTTCTTTTACATACTGCCTTAGGTTTGAACGCATTTGATTAAACGTCTCAGTTAATAACTTTAATTCATCCTTGGTGGAAATTTTAATATCCTGACCAGATAAATTACCCTTTGAAATTTGCTTGGCTGCTTGAGATAAAAGTGTAATTGGTTTTGTAATCCCGCCAGATATCCAAAGCGCAATTAAGGTACTGAGAAAAAAGGCGGCAGCAAAAAGGGAAAAGGATAATAGTTTATAATAATGATTTTGTCTTTCCATCTGATCATAAAAATTTTGATAGTCGGTAAGTTTATTATTTAAGAGAGCCAGTGTACTTTCCTGAAGGAAACCTGCTATTTTTAATACTTCATTAAGATGGTTTGAATATTCATTAATATCATCCTTATGGAAGGCTGCCACTGTGGCATCACATTCTTCAAGAAAACTCTCAATCATATGATGATAATTAATAACCGTTACATCATTAGAATTCATCTCTTTTTTAAAGAGGTTCTGGTCTCTAAGTAAACTAGACTTTTCTTTGTTATAGGCTTTTAAATAGGAATTTTCCTTATCTAGAAGATAACCCTGTAGGTTTTCTGTAATTAAATTAGTTCTTTGAGAGATTTCATTTAACAAAAGAAACCGTTCAAAACTATCATCATATTCATTGACAAGGTTTTCACTACTTTTATAAAAAAAGAACCCCACTGAAGTTAACAAAACAACCAGTACAATAAAATAAAGGAGCAGTTTTGACCGAATTCGAAACAACATTAGTATCCAGCCTCCTGCCCGCCTAGATGACTTAGAGGCATATCCGCTGCTCTTAAAATACGAGTATTTGTATGGACGATTGGAGGAACACTCTTACCTTCAATGAGACTAATCATCATTTGTATACCTCGATATCCCATTTCATATGGTTCCTGAGCAACTGTTGCTTCAATAATGCCCTTCGATATGTAATCAAGTGTTTCAGGCAGAGTATCAAATCCAATGATATAAATGGTATCGTTTTTTTTATACTTATCAACTACTTGGGCTATTCCGATCCCATCTAGAGCACTTGTCCCATAGAAAGCATTGACCTCGGGATAATCCTTCAAGATTTGGTAGGCCTTTTCAGCAGCACGAACTCTACTAATTTCTGATTCTTCAACTGTAATAATCTTTATTCCCTGTTCAGACTTCACAGCGTCCTGAAAACCCTGTACGCGCAGCTGCTGGTGATTCGCATAAAAACTTCCTGTAATAATGGCAACGTTCGCTTGCCCCTTTGTATCTTCAATCAATGCTTTACCTGCTAGATACCCAGAATAGTAATTATCTGTTCCAATATACGCAATTCGGTTGCTATTGGCAGCGTCCGTATCGATAGTTATCACAGGAACTCTCTCTACAACCTTATTGATGAGCGGGGTAAATTGCTCGTCACTTAGACCTTGAGTCATAATTCCATCTACCTTAGCGGCCATTGACATTTCAATCGTTTTTAAATGTTCGTCGATATTGGCTTGCTTCGGACCGGCATACTCCAATAAAACACCATAATCCTTTGCAGCCTCCTGAGCCCCTTTTTCAACCAGCCGCCAATAATCATTGTCCAGCTCCTCAGGCACCAACACAAAATGATACTTATAATCCTCAATGTTCCTATCTTCTTCAGGCAAATCATGAGACATAACCTTATAACCATAAAACACAGAAAATGCGCAGCCCACAAGAAAAAACAAAACCCCAAACGTATACGCCACCACCGTTAACCTGCTCATAGACAACCCCATTATCTTCACCAGTCTAGATAACTAAAATTATACGAAACATACCATTATTCGACAATGCCAAATGGTGCCTGTCACCATAAAAAGCATATTTTTACCTTTCTTTAGTATTCCATGAAAGGAATGAAGCTAAAAATCCCCTTGACCCGAAACGTGTTTCATAGAATATGATGTGTGTGCAAGGCTTTGCTACGCTAAGTCAGCGTAACCACAATAGACGTAACGGCAGCGTTGCATTTGCTTTTGGCGATAAAAAAAGATACCCCATAAAGAATAAATGATTCTTTATTGAGGTACCCACAGCTGTATAAACAGATAAAAGCAGAAATAAATAACTTTTTCAATTCACTTTTAGTGTATAGGCTTCTTCAAGAATTGATTTTAGATTTTCTCCTCTTTTTGATATAAAGGAAGTCCAAAATGTTTCTCCTATCTCTGCAAGCTGCGCAGGTGTATAGATATCATTGTCAAATTTACCCCAACAACCATCCTTTGTTAATTTGTCCCAAAAAATATAGTCTGCAAATCTTCTATTCTCTAATGGTACATCCGAACCCATAGGTTCTAGTTTTACTAAATCTGGGCATAGCCACATGGCTGTACAAACAGATAATAATCCGCCATGAATCTCATTTAATCCTTCCAATCCTGCCTCGGTTAGTGCTTCTTCCCAGGCGAAATGACGATATGCAGTGATTAGTATTATATTTTCATACTTATAATTTATATGTTTAACAAAAGCAGATTCCCAATAAGCACCACCATGTCCATTGCATAGTACAAACTTCTTAAAACCTTGTCTATTAAGGTTTGCTATTATTTCTTCTAACATTGCGGTTAAAACATTGGGACTTACAGTAACAGTGCCTTTATAACTTGCATGTTCCTCTGATGTACTAAAGGGTAATGTTGGAAGAACATATGCACCTAAAGCTTCTCCAAATGATTCAGCATACTTTTCTGCTATTAAAGTATCCAGATGCATCGGTAAATAAGGTCCGAACTGTTCTGTTGCACCAACCGAAATGATTGCTGTATCGGTACCGCTTGCTGCTATTTCTTTTGTGCTATTTTTATAGCTTAACATTCTGTCTATTTACCCCCAAAATTGTATTCAGTTTAGTATTCTCCAAGTCTTGGTGATTTCCTTCTTGTGGACTAACTGCCACGATAACACAAAAAGACTGCAGTTTATAGCTTAAATTCTAAAAAACGGGAGGCATTCCTTTCTAAAAAATAGGAATTTATGAGAGTATTCAGTTTTAATAGTAAAAAATATCTTGATTAGCGCTTTGCCTTTTGGAAAAATGGTTTTATATTGGATAAGGGTGGTTGTGTATGAATGGTCAAAAGAGATTAAGAGATTACTTCGTTAACATAGGTCGATTAGAAACTGGAAAATATAATTCAATTACGGATGTTGAAGGTGTTACTGTCGGACATGTAACTCTGAGTAATAAAGAAATGCAGACGGGCGTAACGGCCATATTACCACACCAAGGAAATCTCTTTAAAGAAAAACTTATTGCTTCAAGCCATGTAATAAACGGTTTTGGAAAAACCATGGGAACGATACAAATAAATGAGTTAGGAACGCTGGAAACTCCAATCATTTTAACAAATACCTTAAGCATTGGAACAGCTGCAGATGCATTGATTGAATATATGTTAGAGCTGAATCCTGAGATTGGACTCACAACAGGTACGGTAAATCCAATCATATGTGAGTGCAATGATATGCTCTTAAATGATGTTAGGGCTAGGTTTGTAAAAAAGGAACATATTTTTCAAGCAATCTCAAATGCTTCACCCGTTTTTAAAGAAGGAACTGTGGGAGCAGGTACAGGAATGCTGTGCTATTCATTAAAGGGCGGCATTGGAACTTCCTCACGTATGATGCAAATGGAACATGGTACTTACACAATGGGAGTTCTAGTCCTATCCAACTTTGGAATCCTAAGTGATTTAATGATAAATGGTAAACCCATTGGAAAAGAATTAAGAGATGCTATCCTGACGTCTCGTCAAGAAGAGAAAGATAAGGGTTCGATTATTATTATTGCGGCAACAGATCTCCCTGTTTCTGAAAGGCAGCTAAATCGTATTATTAAACGGTCTGTAACAGGTTTATCACGAACTGGGTCCATCATAACAACAGGAAGTGGCGAGGTCGTAATTGGCTTTTCAACAGCAACGAAAATACCTCATGAAAAAACTTCACATTGCCTTTCATTCTCTATGATTCATGAAGAAGATATGGACTTAGCTTTTAGAGCGATCGGAGAAGCAACGGAAGAGGCAGTTTTAAATTCCTTAGTTACAGCAACACATGTAGTTGGAAGAGATGGAAATGAACGGCCCGCTTTTAAAGATTTAGTAGAAGAGTTTAACATTAGCTTAACCTAACAGGGACATTAGAAAAGCTGGTGACAGCTAACCTTCTCTGTTCACGGAATAACCTTTTCTCGTAAAAATGCTAAACAAGCAGTGTAATTTCGGGCGAGAAATTCACTGCTTGTTAGCTTTTTATTAAACTGTTTTATAAGCTGCTGTCTCTTATAATCAGTTGCGTGGTGATGGTGATTTTTTTGGCTATTTTTCTGCCTTCGATTCTTTCTGCTAAGGCGTTGACGGCTGTTTCACCCATTAGTTCCGTATAGACTTTTACCGTGCTTAAGGAAGGAAAAACATATTTGGATATGCTAATATCATTCACCCCAATAATGTTCACGCGATTTGGAACAGATATCCCTTCCTCCAATAATGCTCTAAGCGCCCCTACTGCAAGAGAATCATTCGCTGCAAAAAAAGCAGTCGGCAAGTTTTCGCCATGTTCTTGAATCGCCTTTTTCATCAGCGCATGACCGTCGGCAACGGTAAATTCCCCTACGTACATATAGGCTTCATTCAACAGCCCTTTTGCTGATAAATAGGATTTGAAGGTCTTCTCTCTCGGGTCTTCAATCGCCGATGTTTTATCTTTGAATACTTCTCTGCCGCCAATAAAACCAATATGCTCATGACCTTGCTCCAAATAATGATCGATGACCTTTTTTGTAGCCTTTTTAAAATCGATCACAATGGAATCAAACTGTTCTTCATCAGGAGAAGTGTCGACAAAAACAATGTGATTAGTTATAGCGACCATGTCTTTTATTTGTTGATCACTAAATTTCCCAATGGCGATAAGACCTTGAATGTCATCCTTTTTTATATCCTCATAATTGTCTTGAAAGTATTTTGATACAGAAAAGCCCATTTGCCTGGATTGATTTTCGACACCCAAACGAATCGACATATAATATAAATCTTCTAGTTCTTCCTTTTCTGTATACCACTGTACAAGTGCAATTTTTCCTGCCTCTAGTTTTTTAGGCGGTTTCTTTTTATAAGAAAGCTGCTCTGCAACCTCAAATATCCTCTTTTTAGTTTCATCACCAACCGATAGGGTACTATCATAATTCAATACTCGGGATACCGTTGCGATTGAAACTCCTGCTAATTCTGCAATATCCTTTATCGTAGCCATAAATCAAACTCCTATTGTATTAGAAAAAAAACGATATTTCGTTACAGCCTGGTATACTTCCTCTGGGTGTAAAACGATGGATGGAAAATCAGGCTTATTTATGGCGTCAGGAAGCCCTTGCGTTTCAAGGCATACACCCAAGTGGTTCCTCGCTCGAACACCAGATATAGAGTAAGGACCTTCTAAATGATTCCCCGTATAAAGAACAACACATGGTTGATCGGTCGTAACGAACAACGTTCTTCCACTTTCTTTTTCACTTAACACCACTGTATTTTCTCCCCTTTTGGAAAAAACAAGCGGATGGTCGTAACCATTGCCAGCAAGCACATTTTGCGGGTGGGAAGATTTCATTCCTGACTGCAGCAAACGGCCATGCTTAAAATCAAAAGGCGTATTCGCAGAATGAATCATTTTTCCGGTAGGGATTAAATCTGAACCTAGCTCTAAGAAGTGCTCACTTTCCAATTGAAGAATATGCTCCGAAACATCTCTTTTTAGATTACCGCTTAAATTGAAATACGAATGGTTGGTTAAGTTAACAATTGTTTTTTGATCGGTGCGAGCCTCATAGCTGATACTCAACTCATTTTGGTTATTTAAAAGATAGGTAGCAGTCGTATCCAAAGTACCTGGATACCCTTCTTCACCATGTACACTACGATAAGAAAATTTCAAACCGACTGCATGATCAGTTTCAAACGGTTCTGTTTTCCAAATGACTGAATTAAAGCCCTTTTTACCGCCATGCAGGTGGTTAGGTTCCTCATTAGGTGTCAACTTGTATACATTTCCATCCAACTCAAACTCTGCATGATTAATTCTCCCAGCAACTCGACCAACAATAGATCCAAAATATGGAGATAAATCCACATAATCTTCAAATTGCTCGAACCCAAGCACTACGTTTTCAATCTTTCCATGGCGATCAGGGACCATTATTTTCGTTATGATACAACCATAATTCAAGCATGAAACGGACATTCCTGCATCATTAACAAGGGTATACTCCATCACGGACTCATCATTATAATGACCGAATAGGTTTTCTATAACTTTCATTTTTACCACTCCATTACTTCATATCAAAAAATATGAGTACTTCCGCTTTTTTTTCATGCTGTACGCTTTTTATGATAGTGCCAAGATAAAGCGGTTGAACCCGGCTTTTCCTTCTTCATTTCTTTTAAACACACCAGCATCTTCTAATACCTTTAAAAACTTTTTCCCTGTCTCTTCTCTCACGAGTGCTTCGACATTTGACGATGTTACAACAGATTGATAGCTCTCTTTTAAGCTTTTTGCCCATTCTAGATGATAATCAGCAACGGATTCTGTTTTTCCAAGAATGAATTTTTCAACTTCCGCAAGTTCAGCCTTTAAGCGTGCAGGTAAAACAGCCAGTCCCATTACTTCAATGAGCCCAATGTTTTCCTTCTTAATATGATGAACGTCTTGATGAGGATGAAAAATTCCAAGCGGATGTTCCTCACTTGTCCGGTTATTTCTAAGAACTAAGTCTAGTTCATAAAGACCTTGGTTTTTACGTGCAATAGGTGTGATAGTATTATGTGGTGTTTCACCAGTTTTTGCATGGATCCCAACTGATTCGTCACTGTAATGTCTCCATGCAGAAAGAATATGGTCTCCTGCTTCCACTAGTGATTCAATTTCAGCAGACCGCAATCGAATAACAGACATTGGCCATTTAACAACGGAACCTTGTACATTTGGGAATCTATCTAATTCGAATGTCCAATCATCCTCTGCCTTCGCCATCGCAAAGTCATAATGTCCGCCTTGATAATGATCATGTGAAAGTATTGAACCGCCAACAATCGGTAAGTCAGCATTGGATCCAACAAAATAGTGAGGAAACTGCTGAACAAAGGTTAATAACCGTCTGAAGGCTGCTGAAGTAATTTTCATATCTCTATGTTCTTCTGACAGCACAATACAATGCTCATTATAGTAGACATAGGGAGAATATTGTAAAAGCCAATTCTCTTCTACCAGATTTAACCGAATCATCCGGTGATTCGAGCGTGCTGGGTGGCCGACTCGCCCCTCATATCCTTCATTTTCAACACATAGTAAACATTTAGGATAATTTGTTTTTACCATTGCGCGTTCAAGCTCTATACTTCTAGGGTCTTTTTCAGGTTTTGATAAATTGATTGTAATATCCAGTTCACCATAATCCGTGCTAACCTTATACTCAATATTATTACGAATACGCTTCATCTGTATATAATTACTATTTTTACTTAACTCATAGAAAAACTCTGTTGCTGCTTTTGGGCTTTGTTTATAGTTCTCGTAGAATATTTGATTAACCGTTGATGGCCGTGCCATAAAACAGTTCATGATTTTACTAGAAAAAATCTCTTTTTCATCAAAAATATCTTCAATAATACCTTGTTCACAGGCATAGTCTACAATCTGTTCGAGTAAATCTGGAATTTCCAGATTAGACTCACCATCGCATTCAGTAAACTCAACTAATTTCAAGAGTGAAAGGATTTGATTACGGACATAGATTTCATCGTCCTGAGAGATTAATTTTACAGCAATAGCCTGATTGATTAATTGTTGAATTCGTTGATTGATCATGTCACTCACCTCTCATATCCATTTGGATGGTGCTGATGCCAGTTCCATGCGTCGCTGATGATTTGGTGGATAGATGTTCTAGTTGGATTCCATCCTAGTACACTTCTTGCTTTTTCCGAAGAGGCGATTAACGTACTTGGATCCCCAGAACGGCGGTCTCCGAATTGAACAGGAATATCAATACCCGTTACCTCTTTCGCTGTCTCAATAATTTCTTTTACTGAAAACCCTTGGCTGCTTCCTAGGTTAAAAATATTACTTTCTCCGCCGTTTTGTAAATATTTCAGAGCAAGTAAATGGGCATTAATCAAGTCCTCAACATGAATATAGTCACGGACACAGGTCCCATCTGCTGTATCATAATCTTGTCCAAAAACCGTCACAGCCGGCCTCTTTCCTAACGCCGCCTCTAGGACAACAGGAATCAAATGTGTTTCAGGATTATGGTCCTCCCCAATCTCACCGCCGTTTCTAGCCGATGCTACGTTAAAGTACCGGAGCGATACATACTTAAGGTCGAATGCTTTTTCACACCAAGCAATCATTTTTTCCATCGTGAGTTTTGTCTCACCATAAGTGTTTGTTGGAATAGTTGCCGCGTTTTCTGTAATCGGCACAACCTTCTGTTCACCATAAACCGCCGCTGTCGACGAAAAGATGATGTGCTTCACATTAAATTCCTTCATCATTTCGAGAACAATTTGTGTTCCAAATACATTGTTATCAAAGTACTTTAAGGGCTCTGTCATGGATTCGCCAACAAGTGAGTTAGCGGCAAAATGCAAGATTGCTTCAATATCTTCTTTTTCAAATACAGAACGCATAAACTCACGGCTTCGGATATCCCCTTCATAGAAGTGTGCTTTTGGGTGTATGGCATCAAGGTGACCAGTTTGCAAGTTATCGATGACCACCACTTGTAACCCTTGATCCATTAACTGATAAACTGCATGCGAACCTACGTAACCCGCACCGCCTAAAACTAGAATACTCATTGAAATTCCCCCATTTGAATTTCTTTTGCCCCATCGCCAATACTTGCTACATAGAAATCAGCAGAATATCCAATTTTGTCGTGATAAGCTGCACCAACATTTGCAATAAAGCTATCTACCTGTTCATTTTCAACGATGGCAATGGCACAGCCCCCGAATCCAGCTCCTGTCATACGGGCACCAATGACACCTGGCTGTTTCCATGCAGCTTCCACTAAACTATCAAGTTCAATCCCTGTCACTTCATAATCGTCTCGCAGCGAAATATGCGATTGATTCATTAACTGTCCAAACGCCTCAAGGTTCCCTGCCTTTAATTCTTCAAGAGCCTTAAGTGTTCTTACGTTCTCATACACAGCATGTTTTGCACGCTTTCGGACCGTTTCGTCCGGTATTAAGGTTTGACTCTCATCAAATTCTGCTTCCGTCAGCTGCCCAAGTGCTTGGATTGAAAGTTTTGACTGCAGCTGTGATAATGCAAGTTCACATTCTCCTCGGCGCTCATTGTATTTGGAATCTGCCAGCTCTCTGCGCTTATTGGTATTCATAATTAAAATCTTATGTTCTTCAAGCTTAATGGGAGCGTACTGAAAGTCCAATGTCTGGCAATCAAGCAATATTCCAGCGTCCTTTTTTCCCATTCCAATCGCAAATTGGTCCATAATTCCACTGTTGACTCCGATGAACTCATTTTCAACTCTTTTACCAAGCATAATCATATCTAGACGCGGAATCTCTAATTTAAATAATCCGTCTAACAGCACTCCAGTCAGCAGCTCAATAGATGCAGAAGAAGAAAGCCCTGCTCCATTTGGGATATTACCTTCAATTACACAATCAAATCCTTGTGGAATATCATAGCCCGCTTCCTTTATATAGCGAATCATCCCTTTCGGATAATTGGCCCAATAATGCTGCTTATCATACTCTAATTGAGTTAAATCAAATTCAATAATCCCTTTGTCCGGGAAGTTTACTGAGTAAAGGCGGACAAGATGGTCATCTCTTTTTTTGGCCACGGCATATGTCCCATAAGTAATCGCACAAGGAAAAACATTACCTCCATTGTAATCGGTATGTTCTCCTATCAAATTAATTCTCCCTGGTGCAAAGAATGCTTGCTCAGGCTGAACTTCAAATAATTCTCTGAATGTAGTCGTTAACTTTGTGATGGTCATTGTCGTCCCTCCAACTATTTTTTGCTATAGGTTTAGTTTAATCCAAACAGTAAAAGAAATCTATTGCTTTTTACTAAAATTTTTACTAAAAACATTAAAAAGCAGTGCATAGCTATATACACTGCTTTTTTAAGATTACTTTATATTTTCATTTGTATTTCAAACCCGTTGGATTAAAAATTCGAATACAATATTTTGATCTGCCTTGATAAGGTGTTCATCATGAACAGGAGCTCCCCAGCTGTCGTCCCCGCCAACACCCATCTGCCTGCCGGCAACAGTAATGACGGTATAATGAACTGGTGGAAGTTCATAAACATGATGAGCATTCTCAAGTTCAAATGCTGTATATGGACTAATGTTGCATTCCAGTGGTTTTGTTACCAAAGAAATTCTTACTCCCTGTCCGTTACGGTTTGTCACATCGACACGACGGACTCCGGTTCGATTACCCGATTCCTGTGGCATAACATAACCGGTTAGATTATCGTTTACTTGGTTTTTAAAGATACCAAGTTTAGCTCCCATAGTCCGGTCAGAGTAGTTTTCTTCTGGTCCCATTGCATACCATTCTAGTTGATTATAATCAGCTGGAACCTTAAAAGACACTGCAAAAATCGGCATCTGAGGCAGATTTTCTACCCCGTTGTAATCAGACTTCACCTTAACACTTCCATCTGGATAAACACTGTAAATAGTCTGAACTTCGAGATGATCATGAATTGAGAATTTATAAGTAAAGCCTACACTTACATAACTGTCTTTTTCTTCTACCTCAATATTTACACACTTTCTCGCCAAGCTCGCTGCATACCAAAGGCCTGAATGGAAACCTTGAGAATACCCTCGATCATTGTCAGTTGTAGCTCTCCAGAACAATGGTGCGGGCGGTAGTGAAATCATTTCTTTGCCTGCATAGTTAAGGGAAACTAAACTGCCTGCACCTTTCGAGAAAATAACCGTGAAGTCACGGCCATGTACGCCAATATTTACATCCCCATAAGCCACCCTTAAATCGCCGCTTACTGGTGTTACTTCCTTTGTACCCACTTGATAGACAAACTGACCGAAGGCAATCTCATAACCCGCTTCTGCCCAAAGTGTGCTTCCCTTCAATACTAGTGATGTTTGAATGCAATATTCACCTGGTTCAGATTTGAAATCTTTAGGAATATCAAACTCAAACCGTCTCTCACTTTGCGGCCCAACCTCTGCAAGCAGAGTATTTCGATACAATTCATTTCCTTCACGGAATAGAACATATTTAAACGTATAGTCATCCGTGCTGGAGAACAAGCTTTCATTTTTGATGGTTACACCTGTTTCATCTGGAACTAGTTTAAAATCTTGATATAAAAATTTCACTTCCTGCATTTTAGGAGAAAGCTCTCGATTCGCGAGGACAATTCCATTTGTACAGAAACCATAATCGGTCGGACGATCGCCAAAATCGCCGCCATATGCAAGGAATTCATTGCCGTAACGGTCCTTCTTATAAATGGATTGATCGATATAATCCCAAATAAATCCGCCTTGATACATTGGATACTTTTGCTCAAGGTCCGTATATTTGTACATGCCGCCAAGTGAATTCCCCATTGCATGCATATACTCGCAGCTAATATAAGGCTTTTCTGGATTCTCTGTTAAATACTTCTCAATATCCACTGGCTTCGCATACATACGACTTTCCATATCACTCGTATCATTATAATCACGGTTGTGGAATACCCCTTCGTAGTGAACAAGTCTGCTTGGATCAACCTTTTTGAAATATTTTGAGACATTCAAAATGACTTCACCAGCGTATGATTCATTACCACAGGACCAAATTAAAATCGATGGGTGATTCTTATCCCGCTCTACCATCGAGATTGCACGATCCATGACAATAGCTTCCCACTCTGGCTTATTCCCAGGAATATTCCATGAAGGCTCGACTTCCCCCATTTTTTGCCATGAACCATGGGTTTCAAGATTCATTTCATCGATGACATAAACACCGTATTCATCACATAGTTCGTACCAGTAGGTTTGGTTCGGATAATGAGAAGTACGAACTGCATTGATGTTATGACGTTTCAGTGTTTTAATATCCCAAAGCATATCTTCTTTTGTAATCGACCGGCCGTGACGTGGATTGAATTCATGGCGGTTCACACCCTTAAATACAATTCGCTTACCATTAAGGTGCATAATTTTATTAACGAGTTCAAATCTTCTAAATCCAATCTTCTGTGGAATAACCTCTACTAAACTTCCATTTTCGTTGTAGATTTGGATAAATAATTTGTACAAATAAGGATTTTCTGCACTCCATAATGCAGGCTCCTCAACAGGCATCGTGATTGACCACTTGCCATCGATGTTTTCAGCTTCAGCAACTTGAACAGGTACTCCTTTTCTATCAACTAGTTCTGCTGTAATTTTCGACGCAGCTGCACCCTGAAGCTTTATATCGACTAATAGTGTCCCTCTTGTAAAAGTCGGGTCCAACTCAGGACGAACATTGAGGTCGGCGGCATGAATCTCCGGAATGGTGTAAAGATAAACATCACGGAATATCCCTGAGAACCGCCAAAAATCCTGATCTTCAAGCCAAGCGCCGGTACTGCGCTGATAAACCTCCACCGCAAGTTTGTTCTCACCCTCAACTAAATAAGGTGTAAGTTCAAATTCAGCTGGAGTAAAGGAATCCTCACTGTAACCGATAAACTCTCCGTTCAGCCAAACATAAAAAGCTGATTCAACACCTTGGAAGGAAATAAAAACCGACTGCCCTTGCATATTTACAGGAACGTCGAAATATTTCACATAACTCCCAACTGGATTTTGGTCGGTCGGAATCTCTGGCGGACGAAGCTCATGGTGCCCATCCCATGGATACATCGTGTTAACATATTGCGGCTTCCCGTAGCCTTGAAGTTGGATATGTCCCGGAACCGTAATATCCCCCCAGCCAGCACAAGGATAATCTTTCTTAAAAAAATCCACTGGCCTATGGTCTGGATTCATACTGTAGTAAAACTTCCAGTCTCCGTTTAATTCATGACACATTTTCATTGGAGAGGCACTTTTTGCCTCCGCCTTTGTTTCATAATAAACATGATCTGAATGGGCAGGAACACGATTCACTGCAAAAACATTCACATCTGTTAGCCAATTTAAACTTGGAGTGGTGGTCATCTCTCTTACACTTCCTATCTACATTACTATTAAATTTGCTATTTTACAGAACCCATCATTCCGTAACAAAATAATTTTGCATGATAAAGAATAATTAGTGCTGCCACGGAAAAAGCCGTTCATAAACAAAAATAGACACCACAATTTGTCTAACAACTATGGTGTCTATGATTGGAGATCGATTAACATTTGGGTCTTTATGTTGTAACTGCTTCTTTTCGAATAATCACTGTTTCTGTTCCTTGCCTGATCATAATCTCATCCTCTGCCAGTTCAACATGTGGCACCCTACCCCAATGGTTTAACACTTCTTCATTACCAGGTTCCCCAAACACGCCGTTTACAATCCAGTGTGTGCCGGGTTTTAGGCTTCCTTTGACTGTTGGAATCACCGTCCTAGCATTTAAGAGATTGGTATTTGCATTTGGGTAGACCAAATCCGGCTGGCCATTGCCATGAATGCTATGGACGCCGCTCGCACCCCAAGGGAATTTCGCAAAACCTTCTAGCTTGTTCAGCATAACCTCCGCTGTTTGACCTTTATATTCCTTGTTTTCAAGCCCCAGCGCAAAACCACCATCTGCATAATCTAAGTTTCTATTAGTCTTAATACAATGAATCCGAATATGCCATGGTGCCCCTGCTACAAGCCATGTTCTAATTTCAACATCACTAAATGGCTTCCATTTCGTATAAACAACATTTTCAGAAACGGTATAATCCACACAGGTCCTTTTACCTCTATAAATATTGTCACCTTCACTTACAGCTAACATGGAATCATACGCACCTTGCGAAAGACCCCATTCTGCTTTTGGGACACTAAATCCAAACAAATTCGAGTAAACAAACTTTTCATATTTTGCGGCTGCGTGAGGATGCTCATTTGTGTGCTTATAACCAGCGTTAAAAGCCAGCGTATGACCGTGCTCTTCTTGTCTGCATAATATAAACCGCGGTGATTTTTGAACTGTTTTTTCTTTTAATGCAGGAAGCGGCTCTTCTTCTGCCTGCCAAAATGGATGTTCCTCAGGGATTGCTAGAACTAAGAAGGTCTTGAGCGACCAATACGGCGAACCTGGTGCATTATAGTTTTCCGCCATCACCAAATTCGGATAAGCATAGCCGATTGTCAGCAATCCATTGGCATCAAAGATTGGCTGTTTGAACCACCAGCGAAGATTCCTAAGAATGAGCCCCTTCATCTCTCCTAGAGAAAACGGCGCAACTTCAGCATATACGAGCGCACTCCAAAAAGCTGATTGTGAAAATCGATAAGCTAAACTTCTCCCATAAGGCAGCGCAGAGCCATCACTACTAAACCAATAAATAAAATCCTTTGCAAACACGGCAGCCCTCTGTTTATACTTCTTGGCTCTTTCAGGATCTTCTTTCTCCATTAACTTCGCATAGAGCAGGCTGTAAAAATGGATAGCAAAGGGCACATAATAGTCACAATGTGCCTCAAGTCCGTCCGCATACCAGCCTTCCTCTAAATAAAACTCATCAATCCGATCAAGATTCTTTCTTACCTTTTCTTGATCGTATGGCAATCCCACTGCTTTAAATCCGAGGTTAACGATTACCGGAAAAAACAGCCAATTACAATCATAAACATTAATTTGGTTGATTTGATTCAGCCATAAAAATAGGTTTTCTTTTTCCTGCTCATTAAGTGGGTCCCAAATTCTCTCCGGAGTTAACGCCAGGGCATAACCAAATGCCGCCATCTCAACGGCACGCTGATCAAAGTCCGAAATATATCCCCAATATTCTTCGTGACTTGGATTGGTGCCGTTCTTTATTCCTTGCATACACGATTCCCAAACTTCTACGCTTTCACCGCCTGCTAGTAAAGGAATCAGTCCCCAAAGTACTCGAGAGAACCCTTCTAGGCCTGCAATCTCATCAGAATAACTAGTTCCTGTACTTCCTAATTCAAGCTTAGCCTTGCCCTTGCTATAATACGGCTGCAAAGGATGAACGATTTGCTTTACTGCTTCTGCCAAATCCGCTCGAGAACGGAGAGGATTTTTCTGAATGGTTAAATCGAGCTTCAGCATACGCGATACCTGCCTTCTACCAAAATAATTCCTGGTAACCTTTTAATCTAGCAAGACCTTCAACAAAATAATAATCGCCATAAACAAGCGGGTTATTCATAAATTTTTGTTCTGGAAAATGGCTCGTTCCTTGTAGAATTAATCCTTCTTCTGGCCCTTCCCAATCACCATAATTCTTGTATAACGATTCGAGGATTTTCTCTCCAGCTCTTTGATAAAGTGGTGACTCTGCTGCACTTACTTTTTCTGCTAGAAATAGGAGTCCGCAGGCAGCAATGGCTCCTGCAGAAGAATCTCTTGGGGAATCTACATCACCAGGAAGAAGAAAATCCCATACAGGTACGTAATCCTCTGGCAAGTGGGAGATAAAGTAATGTGCCACTCTTTTTGCACTCTCCAAGTATCTACTATCTCCTGTATAGTGATAACTCAAAGCTAAACCATAAATAGCCCAAGCATTCCCTCTTGACCATGCCGAATCAGGCGCATATCCCTGGCCTCCCAGTGCTTCAATCCTTTCCCCGCTTTCCGGATCAAAGCGGACAATATGATGGACGGCACCATCACTCCTAACAAATTGGTTTAAGACCATATTGGCATGTTTTACTGCAACACCCTTAAATCTAGGGTCACCCGTTTCTTTTGATGCCCAATAAAGAAGAGGCAGGTTCATCATGCAGTCGATAATGGCCACACCGCTGTTGTCCTCCCCTTCCGTCCATGGGTTCCAAGCACGTATGTAGTTGCCATTTACATTAAAACGGCCCATTAATAGATTAGCAGCCAAAAAAGCACGCCGTTTTGAATTCTCATTACCTAGAAGCTTATAATGAGCAACGCTTGTTAGTGTCCACATAAAGCCCATATCATGGTCAAGCCGGTAATAGTCATGTTGAACAGCGTCCAGCTTTGCTTCACACTCTTCTGCAATTTGCTTCAATTCTTCGTTTTTGTTGTCTCGATACAAGAGCCACAGCAATCCTGGCCAAAAGCCGGCCGTCCACCAATATGGTTCTGCTAGAACATATTGGCCGTTTTCACTTGCATGAGGGAAATTAGCCCCAATTCTTTTGCTTGTTCTATCTATTTTTTCATTCACTTTCTGCCAGGCTTCACTAACCCATTCCAGTTGTTCTGTCATCATCCTCACCCTGCCTATTCAAATTGAAATATTAATTGAACATTACACTTTTTAACGGGGTTTAACACGGTAAAGTCGAGCGCATAGTTTTCTTCCATTACCCCGAAATGGTTGATAAAATTTAATTTCTTTACTTCTAAATAAAGCATTCTGCTATCATATAAGATTCTTAGCCTCTGCTTCCCTGCTAGGATCACTTCATCTTCCTCTTCTATGATTGAGAAAGCAGAAGTTATGAGTCTTTCAGTTATGGATATTGGCTGCTCCGTAAATGAATAGACGTCATCCAAAATTAACTTCGGTAACTCCTTTTTAATCCACGTAAACTTGCGATTTAATGAACGAAGGTTTTCCAATTCGTAAGCATTCGAAATATCTAACTCAAAGATATCTACATCCTCACCTAAATCGACATCTAGAATTCTCGCAAATTTGGAAGACCCTTCTTCCTGAAATTGATGGTTGATGATGGGAACAGAATGCCCGTGTGATCCATTACATAAAAACGTATAACGTTTTTCACTAAAATAATCTTTCGTATATAAACCACTGCCTAAATCCTTTAAAAATACTTCACTGTTTCCTTGCAGAATAAAATGGCCAATATCGTTATGATTATGTGGTTCGTTATTATTTCCGCCCTTTGCAGCGAAAGAGAAATGTCCAGATGTTGTTTGGTGTCTTGAAATTAACCATTGTGACTCATTGAAAAAGTTACTTCCGTTCCCCCATGGCTGATCAGCAAGTGTATCATCAAACCAGAGGAGGTTCCGGATAGCTGGCGCCCATCTTCCACAATGATCGGCTGTAAATTTTGCGCGCAGTTTTCTTTCCGGAATTTCAAAGTCATCATAAACCTTGCTTAAATAATGACTTAAGCCTAAGAATACTGAAGCCGATGGATTTGCGTCAGAAAAGTTAACAACTTTGTTTTCATTCAAAAAACATCTTTGTTGAAACAATGCAATCTGGTGGACCTTTTCACTATTTAATAAATCCAGTTTTCCATTTGTTTTCTTTTTTACTAAATCTGCAAAATAGACGTAATAACCAAAGCCATACTGCCAATATCCATAGCCCTCAAGACAAACACCATCATCGTTAAAGCCGTTTAAATAACACTCCATCGCTGGCAGGACCTTGGTTACAATTGTGTTCAGTTCTTCTTTATCTTGTATTAAGTGCAGCGCTGCCGCTCCGATGGACCCTGCACATACCGAGGCCCAGTTATGCTCCTGTGTTTCCCATTCATATTTCGTCGTTTTAAAAGGGCGGAATACCCGTTTATACACTTCTTCATAAATCCGCTTACAAATCAATGGATCTAAAACATCCTCCGTAAGCTTCAGAATTTCAGCTAAGGAAAATGCCGTTTCGGCTGAAAATAGATCAATCGTATAATTCTCTACACTAGGTCTATCCAGAGAGCAGCTGATCGTCGTGGATGTTTCAATGCTATTTTTTAAATGAGCAGGCAAGCACCAAGAATACTCATTGCAAATGGACCAAATGGTATTTTCTAGTGCGGTTACATACTCCTTATCCTCTGGTTCCAACAAAACCATGATGGCAAATGTAGTAAGACGATGTCTTTTTTTAAAGTATACTTTTTCGAATTCAAGCCTTGATCCACTTTCTGTAAATATTCTGAACAAGGAATAGGTCAACTCTTGTTCTTTTTCCTGTAATAATTTCGTTCCTTCTTCTCTTATTTCGTCAAAAAGCATTTTAAATTCTGGATTATTTTTAGCATTTCTCCACCATTCAACTTTTTCCTCCGTGCTTGAAAACAATAACGGAGTATCAGAAACAAGCATATTCATCAACGAATTCTACCTCCTTACCCTTTCACTCCTCCTAATGCAATCCCTTCAATGACTTGTTTTTGCCCGATAATAAAGACAATAACTAAAGGAAGAATCGCAGATACAGCAGCAGCCATAATTAAGGAGTAGAACTCGCCATTAATCGTCGTGAATTTCTGCATGGCGATTTGAATCGTTAATAAACTATCGGTACGTAAGAAAATAAGTGGGTTTTGATAGTCATTCCACGTCCAGATGAAACGAAGAATCCCATAAGTCGCTATAGCAGGCTTTACAATTGGCAGTGCAATTGACCAGAAGATTCTCCAGTGACCCGCACCATCAATCTTTGCTGCTTCAATATAATCGTTATGGATACTCATAAAAAATTGTCTTAACATAAATGTACCTAAAACGCTAAAGCTTCCAAGCAGGATTAGTCCAAAGTGGCTGTCAAATAAGCCAATTTTACGAAATAAAATAAATTGTGGAACGAGAATTGCTTGTGGTGGAACCATATATGTTGCTAGCACGATCATAAAAAGGAATTTGCCAAATGGAAACTTTACTTTTGAGAACCCATAGGCAGCAAGAGCTGAAACCACAACGGAAACACATGTGGTAATAACCGTTACCTTAATTGTATTCCAGTAATAAACGTAGAACGGATAGTCTCCAAACCACACTTCTTGATAGTTTTTAAAACCATTCCATCTTTCAGGAATCCACTGAATAGGAAATTTAAAAACATCTGCTTCAATTTTAAAAGATGTTGAAAGCATCCATACAAACGGCAGAAGGAACAACACACTGCAGACGAGCATAATAACCGTTATAATACTTTTTCGAATGATTAATGAATTTGCCATTGTTTTCCCTCCTTAATAATTCACCCATTTTTTCTGTCCAATCCATTGGAAAACCGTAATTCCGAAAACGACGATAAATAGGACAACAGCCATGGCAGAAGCATAGCCAATCTTCAAATTCACGAAAGCGGTATCATATAAATTCCAAACAATCATGGAGGTAGAGTTCATTGGTCCACCCTTTGTTAATACAGCAATTAAGTCAAATACTTTAAAGGTAGAAATAATACCAGTGATAAATAGGAAGAAGGACGTCGGTGAAATCATTGGCAGCGTAATATGTCTAAACTTTACCCAAGCATTTGCCCCATCAATATCAGCTGCTTCGTATAAATCTCTTGGAATCGATTGTAGACCTGCTAAATAGATAATCATGTTAAAGCCAATTGAAATCCAAACCTGAATAATCATAATTGAAATCAGTGCGAAGTTAGGATCTGCAATCCAAAGCGGCGGGTTTTCGATTCCTAACGACATTAGCACTTGGTTTATTGGACCTTGTGATGGATGAAACAGGACCTGCCAGACAACTGCAATCGCAACGACACTTGAGATATATGGCATGAAAAAAGCTACTTTAAAGAAACCCTTTAAATATACATTTCTGTCAATTGTTACCGCTATCAATAATGAAATGGCCATACATATTGGTACGGTTAGGACGAAAATGGCGTTATTTCTTAGTGACTTTAAGAAAACAGTATCTTCAAATAATCGTGTGAAGTTATCAAAGCCAACCCACTTCAGTTGTGAAAGGGGAGTGATGAAGCTCCAATCTGCGAAACTTAAAGCAAATGTTGCAAAAATGGGGAGTAATACTAGGACTGATACACCTATGAGCATGGGGGATACAAATAAAATACCGGTTAAATTTTCACTTTTTTCTTTGGCGATTTTTTCTTCTTTTTCTACAACCTTTACGGGTGTGGTGAGTTCTGTTTTCACACTCATTTGATTCACCTCAATTATTAGTATATTTTAATTATAAAATAACGATAGATTTCCCTATTAACGGTATTTTGCTCTATATAACTACAAATTTGACTTTTTAAAAGCGGCTGTGTTAATAAGGTCTGTTGATTGGAGCTCCACTAAGGAAAGCTGCTTTGAATAATCATCGCAGGGACAGGCGGTCTTTGCCTGTCACGAGGCACTTCGCTTTCCGCAGGCGTTGCGGTGAGCCTCCTCGGCGTAAACGCCTGCGGGGTCTCACCTGCTCCGTACTCCTGCAGGAGTCTTCGTGCCTTCCGCTCCAATCAACAGAGTGCAAATATAAAGTTTGGTTTAACACAGCCAAAATATTAAAAAGCCCAGTACCACAATGGTCTGGACTTGTTATAAATCTATTCATTTTCTAGGCTTTACCGCCTCTATATTCTATTGGTGTCACGCCGACGTAGTTTTTAAAGATCTTGATAAAGTAGCTTTGGTTATCGTAGCCTAGCCGTTCGCAAATTTTCCCTACTGAGTCTGTGGTTTGTTCGAGCAATTCTTTTGCTCTATTAATCTTCATTTTTGTTACGTATTCTACAAACGTCTCCCCCACTTCTTTTTTAAACAAGCGGCTGAAATAGCTTGGATTTAAATATAAATAGCTTGAAACCTCATCAAGGGTTATTTTCTTTTCAATATTCATCGTAACATATTTAAATGCATCCAAAATTTCTTTTCGTTTTGTTTGCTCATATACCTCTTTAACAAAAGATAGAATTGAATGAAAATAATTCAGCAGCCACGATTTGAGTTCATCTAGAAACTGGATCTCAAAAATCTCATTATGCATGTAGTCAATTGTTTGCTGAGAACGAAATAATTGTAAGGCATGAAGCTTTACTCTTAAATCTAGTAATAATTTTAACACCCAATCCTTTACTAACTCTGGGGCGAATTGGTTTTCCTCCAGAAAGTTCACCCATTTCGTAACATACTCAGCGATTCTTGCCTCGTCTCTAAGCATAATGAGTTCTCTCATCTCTGCAGCAGCTTCATCGTATCTTGAAAACAGGTCCTCTGTTGGTGCTTCCCGAGCTTCCTTCTGTTCAACGATGGTGCCAGGCTTCAGATAAAAACGCTGATGACAGCCATTTATTAAGTGTACTAATTCCTGCTTAAACTCTGACAAATCCCTGCAGCCATCACCTGTTATAAAAGAAAGTGAGATGTTTAATGAACGTTTTAACGCGTGTTGAATCCTTTTCATGCATTCCATTGCTTCAGTGAAAGCATTCCTTTTTAAAATTAAGGAAGAAGGGAAAAAGACAAAGAGTCCCTTTATTGCATACTGGAAATGAACTGCACCTGGATAGCAGCGTTTGATTTCCTCTGCCACCACATTATTTATCGCAAAATTCAACGTATCCTCAGATACATATAGCTCTTTTACACTGCTGTAATGATGAATCATGCCCAGAGAGCCTATGTATGCACTCTGATCCAGATGGAGACCTAACGATTTAGCCTCAGCCAGCCAATGATCTTCATTCATATCTGGTTGTTCTATCGTTTTCTTAATGAACCTTTCTTTTACACTTTCTTTGTTTTGATTAAGCAGACTCTGAATTTGAAGGTGCTTATTCATTTTAGTATTTTGTTCATCCAATGTTTCCTTAAATTTCTTGATTAACTTACGTAAATCAGCAGGATCAAAGGTATCCTTGATCAAGTAGTCTTGTACTTGCAGTTTTAATGCCTGTTGTGCAAAGGCAAAATCAGCATGGCAGGATAAAATAGCAACATTTAAATTTGGATTTTGTTCTTTTAACTTTTTAGTAAGTTCAATCCCATTCATTTTAGGCATACCGATATCTGTTATTAAAATATCAGGCATTTCACTCATGGCTTTTTCAAAGGCACTGGCACCATTCTCATGTGTACTTTGAAGTGATACTCCCAGCTGTTCCCACTCTATCGTCTCAGATAACAGCTGTATTACTGGATAATCATCGTCAACTAGCATTACTTTGTACATCAGAAATATTGCCCCCTTTTTGTATCGTCAATATCACCTTTGTGCCTTCACCTGGCAGGCTTTTTATATCCATTCTAAAGGAGCCTCCAAAGGTTATAAACATCCGCTCATACACATTGGATAACCCTAAGGAGGAAAATCCTTTGTTATTTGTAGTCAGACTATCCTGCCTGCCAATGGACTGGCCTAGTTTTCCCTTTAATTGGCTTAATGCAGCGTCATCCATCCCCTGACCATTATCTTCAATCATAATGACCAGTTGATTGTCACTTACATCTGTTCTTAATACAATTGTTCCTGCACTTTGATTGAGACCGTGTATAATCGAATTCTCAATAATAGGCTGCAGAATAAAGCGGGGTATTTTCAACGCATACGCTTCGTCATGAACAGATAGTTCAACGTTTACTTGCTCTTTTTGCCTCATATTCATGATGTTAATATAATCCAAGACAATTTGTACTTCTTCACGAAAGCTAATGATTTCTTTATTCTTATCGATGGTCATTCTCAATAATTTCGACAAGGAACTGATCATGTTTGCGCTTTCTTGGTCACCTTTAACCAATACCTTCATGCGAATAGAATTAAGGACATTAAAGAGGAAATGTGGATTGATTTGTGCTTGCAGCATATCAAGTTCTGCTTTTCTTTTTCGTTCCTGTGTATGTGTAATTTCCTTAATCATTTCATTAACACGGTCAAGCATCAGGTCGAACGATTCCGATAATCTCCCCACTTCATCCTTGCTGCTAAGGCGGGAACGAATGGCAAGATTTCCGCGTTTAACTGCCTCTGCTATTTTTCCTAAATGGACAAGTGGTTTCGTAATGGTTCTCAATAGTGAAGCCATTAGAATAAGAAAAATGGTGAATGAAACAATCTGGACGGTAAAGACCTTACTAAATATTGAATTAATTTGATTTACAGCCTGTTTATATGGAACAAGGGATACTAACTTCCATCCTGAAAATGAAATATCATGTTCAGCAATTAAGTAATCCTTATTTGAGATTTCAAAAATATTAGAAGAATTATTCTTTTTTAGCTGCTCACTGTATTGGAATGGTTCACCGATTTTTGCATGGTCATGGTGAGAAAGGATTTTGTTGGATGAATTTAAAATCATCATCTCTTCATGTCCTTTCATATTCTCAAAGATTTGATTAATCTTATTTTCCATAATCGTAACGATTACATATCCGTAGATACCCTGATTCTGATCTCTTAACGTTCTTGCCACGGAGATTTGATATGGATTTTCTTTTTTATCCGACCTAAACATGGTTGGCTTGCTCTCAATCCAGATTGATTCATAACCTTGTAATGTATTTAACTTCTTAAACCAATCTTCACGAACTAATTGGCTTGGGTCAAAATCATAGGTAGAGTAATTTTTATAAGATTTACCATTCTTTAGAAGGATGGTCACATACGACTTTTCTCCAACTAGTGTGATATTTTCAATGGTTTTATTGATTTTACTATCATCCATGTATCCTTCATAATCCGTACTAGTTTCTATTTCACTTTGCGCTTTATCCTTTAAGATGGTGTTCATTTCCGCATCAAGCTGGACGAAGTTGGTAATATAGAGCATATCTTCTAAAAGTTTTTCGACATATTCATTGGCTATCGTAAGCTCTCTATAGGCATTTGTCAGAGCCTGTTCCTTCAGCGTATCTTTTGTTAAATAGTTATAGATCGATAAGGAAATGATAGCAGGAATGATTAAGCAAATAATAGAAATGAAAATCACTTTAAACCGAAAAGAATGGGGCGTGAGCATACGCTGTTTACCCTCTCTCATATGCAGACCACCCTTCAATAGAAAGATGGGGTTGTAATCTCTTACAACCCCTTTTTTTTACATTATTCTATTATTCTTTGACAATGTCTATACTATTTGTTGCTGTCAATAATTTCCTGGAACCTTTTTTGAGAAGCTTTAATGGTTGCATCGATATCCTGCTCACCAAAGATTAGCTTTTCATATTCCTCATTGATTACTTTATAAAGCTCAGACTGATAAGAGACTGGTGAAATGATTTTTGATGATTTAGCATTTGTTAAAACATTTACTAGAGAATCTTTATCAACCTTCTCAGGATTTTTTGTTCCACTTAAAATCTTGTCAATGATACTTGTTAATTCACTATCACTTACTTTATTCCATGAAGGGATATTCTTACCTTGAACAATTTGTCCTTCTGTTGTGTACCAGCGAATGAAGGTATAAGCTGCTTCTTTATTCTCAGAAGTGTTTGCAACGGACATAAAGTCTGTTGTTACTGGTGTATAACCGCCCTCATCGCCACTTTCATTTTTTGGATATGGAGCAACAGCCACATCAAATTCTAATGGGAACTGATCCGTACCGCCAAGTTCAGTATTCATCCAGCTTCCGATTAAAATGGAACTTGCATCTTGGCCAAAGAACTGATTACGGTAATGAAGTTTTTGAGATAAGATGTCTGTGTATGGAACTGAAGACTTGTCTTCCTTTTCCATTTTCACTCTTAATTCAAGCGTTTTCTTGAACAATGGACTATCTAGATTTGATTTACCATCTGCAGTCGTGAATTCAGTATTATCTGCTTCACTAGCAAGTGCAAGCTTCATAAACTCCATCCAGCCGCCGCCTTGTGGTCCGTGGAAGTACGTTCCATAATGATCTTTCGTTGTCATTGCCTTTGCATATTCTGCGAATTCATCCCATGTCCAATCTTTTGGTACCTCAAGACCTGCTTCTGTCAAATGGTTCTTATTAAGAAGAACGTACCATGGGTTAAACTTACCTGGAAGTGCATAATACTTTCCATCAATTTGTGTATCAACTTTATATTCTTCCGTTACTTTATAGCCCTCTTTTTTTATAAGCTCATCAATCGGTGCAACCATTCCCATGCTTACACGCTGTGCATAACTTGCTGGATCACTGAACATAAGAACGTCTAGTTGTTCTCCAGAAGCTGCTGCTAAATCTAACTTTTTAAGTGCTTCCTGTGTATCTCCCTTTTCACTGAGGATGACTAATTCTACTTTGATGTTAGGGTATTTTTCTTCAAATGCTGCGATAGTGCTTTTCCAGTTGTAGGAAGCCTCGTTTCCATGAGTGTGGAATTTGATTGTAACCTTTTCGTCCTTTTTTGGTTCTGACGATGTCTTTTCCTCGCTTCCGCCGCCGGAACAGCCAGCTAGGACTAAACAAAATAACATAGTAAAGATTAATAACGACCAAATCTTTCTTTTCATTCCTTTTCCCCCTCAATGTTTTTACCTATCAATTATCTGAAAACCCTTACACAGAAAGTTTAACAAATTCAAATTTATAACTAATACCAATAAATTTACTCATTATAATACTTTTTTGACTACTACATTAAAATCCTTGGCTATTTTACCAAATAATAAATTAGAAATATACATTAGAACATAACTTAATCCGCTTCCAAAAAAGAGGATCCCGACACCATTGAAAAAAATACTTATCGCAAAAACACAAATGGCTGCAGAAGCCATTACCATGGTATAGAGTGGGTAGGATATTCCGAGTAAAAAGGCTGTTTTAATATACTGCAGGGTCTTGTATTCATATTGTGCATACACAGGAAAGATAAATAACATAAGAGTTAGAAAAAGAAAGGCAACTCCGATTAAACAACCCATCAAAATTGGATACAACGAGTCTTGCACTGAACTGATTAAACGCCAATCTAAGTATAAAACCATTAAAATCCCTAACAAGATAATCCCTAAACGATTTGCCTTCCAAAACTCTTTTCTATATGTTTGCCAATAGAATGAGAAGACTGGTAAATCCATTTCACCCTTTAACCATTTTCGTATGATGGTAAACATCGCCACTGTAGAAGGAGCCGCCCCAAAAACAAACAAACCTGCGACCATAAAAAGCAGCCATAAGAGGTTAATATAAGCTAGCCGTGTAATCCATTGGCAAATACCTAATAATCTTCCCATCCATTCATTTGATTCCATAACTGGTTTTCTCCTCCCGTGAACAATGTTTCACTTTTCCTTTATTTTAATAGAAAAATTTTTAGCTGTTTAAACACTTTTTTGACCACTTTCGCAAAAATCTTTACCTATTAAATAAAATAGCAGCTTCCAATTTGGAGGCTGCCTTCAATTAATGAATATCATATAACTTGCATTTTTCGTACAATTTTGTTTTGCCTATTTCAAGCAGCTTTGCTGCCTCCTGCTTATTCCCATTGCTAACCGACAGTGCATGTAAAATGGCTTGTTTCTCCACTACTGCAAGTGTTTCTTTCAATGACTGTACAGGTGTTTCAGCAACGTTTACTAACTCTTTCTCCACTGGCTTTCCATGAATATTTACTGTGTCCTGATCCCGCAAATATAATGGCAGATGCGCTACTTCGATTGTATTTCCATCTATAACATTGATAGATCTTTCTAGAACATTCTCAAGTTCTCGAATATTCCCTTGCCACTTATGCTGATTGAATCTCTCTACTACTTCAGCAGATAGTTTAATCCCTTTTCGGTAGAATTTTCTTTCTAGTTTTTCCAAGAGATTGTTGGCTATTAACTCGATATCGCCATAGCGCTCTCTAAGCGGGGGGATTTCAATTTTAATCACGTTTAACCGGTAATATAAATCTTGACGAAATGTACCTTCTTCTACCATTTTTTCTAGATTCCGATGAGTTGCTGCAATGATACGAACATCTACAGCAATTGATTTTTGCCCACCCACCGGCAGTATTTCACGCTCCTGTAAAACTCTCAAAAGCTTACTTTGGGCAGCGAGGGGCATATCACCGATTTCATCAAGGAAAATCGTTCCATGATTGGCTAATTGAAAATGGCCTTTCTTTCCGCCCTTTTTAGCACCAGTAAAAGCACCTTCATCGTATCCGAATAATTCCGATTCGAGCAAATGCTCAGGGATAGACGCACAATTGATAGGCACGAAAGGGAAATCTGCCCGCATACTGTTATTGTGAATAGCAGAAGCAAATAATTCTTTACCCGTACCTGATTCTCCTAGTATTAGAACGGCTGACTGACTGCCGGAAATTCTTTCAGCTAATTTTTTAACAGCCGAAAAGGATGGACTATTCCCGATTAGGTCACTAAAATGATATTTGCTTTTACTGTGTTTTTCAGCTTTCGTTTTATAATAATTTACTTCTTCAACGAGGTGCTGAATTTTATTTTTGTATACTAACCAATCCTCGGGATTGCGGAACATGACCGTTCCTACAGCTCCGACTAAATCACCATCAATGATAAGAGGATATCGATTTGCTATCATTTCACTGCCATTAATAGGCTGTATGGAGGCCAGTTCTTTTTGTCCAGTTTTGGCAACAATATGCATCCTTGAGTTCTCAATGACATCTTGTACAGGCTTTCCTATCGCGTTCTCAACAGTGGTTCCCAGAAATTCACAATAAGCAGAATTGATATACAAGATAATACCCTCACGATCAACAACAACGATTCGTTCACCTGCAAGGTTAATAATTTCCTCAATCCAATGATGTGGAATTTTTTCCAATCCTCGTTTCATATCTTTTCACCCTGTTACATTTGTTTATGTTCATTATATCAAAGAGGCTTGACTTCAAGTTAGAATAAAAGAATCCTGTTCGGTAAGCCGAGCAGGATCTCTTTTCTATTGGACAGTATAGCCACCATCAAGAATAACTGCTTGACCGGTAACTCCTCTTGCTTTATCACTAGCCAAGAAGGCCGCATAATCAGCAATTTCAGATACCTCTAGCAGCCTCTTTTGAGGTACAAGCGTAAGCAGGACATCATCGATGACACGCTCAAGACTTACATTCCTTGTGATAGACAAATCTTTAAGCTGGTTCCTAACGAGTGGTGTATCAACATAACCCGGGCATAAAGCATTTACAGTGATTCCATGCTGAGCACCCTCTAAAGCAGCCACCTTTGTTAACCCAATCACTCCATGCTTTGCACTATTGTAGGCAGCCTTACCAGCAAAACCAATCACTCCGTTAATCGATGCCATATTGATGACTCTTCCAAAGCCCTGTTGTTTCATGATTGGGAATACATGTTTAATCCCAATAAAAGGAGCCGTCAACATGACCTTTATTAAAAGCTCAAATTTTTCAGTTGGGAATTCCTCAATCGGTGAAACATATTGAAGTCCAGCATTATTGACTAAAATATCGATTCTGCCAAATCTTCCATGTGCAGATTCTAACGCATTCTTGAATGCTTCCTCATCCGTGACATCACAAGGAGCAGAAAATGCTTCATATCCTTGCTCTCGCAGTTCATTTGCAACACTATCACTTTTTTCTTTATTCAAATCAGAGATAACTACTTTTGCTCCCTCTTGTGCAAAAGTCTTAGCGAGTTCTAAACCTATACCACTTGCAGATCCAGTAATAAACGCTACTTTACCTACTAACATAGTAATCCTCCTAATATACCTATTTACTAATCTAACGTATGTTTCTAAATTTTATACAAGACCTAAGAACGTATATATTGCAATTACGAAGAATACAGCAACTGTTTTAATAATCGTAATCGCAAAAATGTCACGATAGGATTGTTTATGCGTTAATCCTGTAACGGCTAAAAGGGTTATGACTGCACCATTGTGCGGTAGTGTATCCATACCGCCTGAGGCCATCGCAACCACACGATGCATAACTTCAGGCGGAATATTGGCCGCTGCAATTGCCTGATTGTATTTATCTGCCATTGCTCCTAGCGCAATCCCCATACCCCCAGAAGCAGACCCTGTAACACCTGCAAGAGTACTCGTTGTTACCGCACCGTTTACCAGCGGGTTTGTGAAGGTAGTGGAGATACCATCACTAATTTTTGCAAAGCCAGGAAGTGCAGCAATAACACCGCCAAATCCATATTCAGCACCTGTATTCATGGTAGCAAGTAATGAGCCGCCAATACTTTGGTTGATACCTTCCTTAAATTTATTAGATACTCGTTTCCAATCATATAAAAGTGAAGAAAGAATACCTACTACTAAAGCCATCTCAATTGCCCAGATTGCAGCACTAGCTGTAACGTCGATGGTATATGGTAAACCTATCGCTTTAAAATCAAACCCATTTGGGTACCATTTCGGTATAAAAGTAATAAATAGCTTATTAGTAACACCTACTAGAATAAGTGGAATAAATGCCAAAATTTGTCTTAAAACAGATTGATTTGAAGTTAAATCTGGAACAGGTTCTTCTTTTTCTGAAATAACCACTTTTTCTAAAGCAGCTGCATTTTCAGCATTGAATCCATAATAACCTTCACCAGCTTTTTCTGCCTTCTTCCTTCTCATTTCCAAGTACAATAGGCCAAGTGTTAAAACAAAGATGGCTCCTATAATACCAAGGATAGGTGCCGCATAAATATCTGTTTTAAAGAAAGCAATCGGAATAACATTTTGAATTTGCGGGGTACCTGGTAATGCATCCATGGTGAATGTGAAAGCACCAAGTGCAATTGTACCGGGAATCAGTCGTTTAGGGATATTTGCTTCTCTAAACATTTGAGCGGCAAACGGATAAATAGCAAATACGGCAACGAATAAGCTTACACCGCTATATGTTAAGATTGCACCTAGCAAAACAATGGTAAGCATGGCACGTTTTGCACCTAAAATACGAACGATGGTCTTCGCAATAGATTCCGCAATCCCTGACATTTCAACTACCTTCCCGAAAATAGCTCCTAATAAGAAAACTGGGAAGTAGGATTTGATGAATCCAACCATTTTTTCCATAAATATTCCTGAGAAAAATGGCAGAACTTGACTCGGATCAATAAATAAAACAGCTAAAATGGCACATAATGGAGCGAATAAAATAACAGAAAAACCACGGTAGGCGGCGAACATCAGCAGTCCGAGCGCCAGAAGAATAACAATTAAATCCATTTAAATCCCCCTATACCTTTTATTTTGTAGGTTTTAAACATCATACCCCTTTGGTAAGCGTTTTCAATTAAAGCTTACGACTGTATTAATGCAAGTTCTATGCCAATACTTACTCATTTTCTAAATAGTAGTAATATTCTTTCTTATTCCAAGGGTTATTTCTATTTTATAGTTGGTAATGATTATATATCTTCACTTGTTTTTTTCCGAAAATACGGAAAAACGGGAACCGGATATTCCGTAATCCCGGAATATTCCGCGTTTCCGGAAATATTTTTTTATTTCTTGCACAAATATAGCTGCAAAGCCCGGAAGCTAGAACATAAAAAAAAGAGGACCACCTTCCCCCTCGGGAAAACACTCCTCTTTAAACGGCCAAAGGTAATTTAATTTCGACTAGAGTTCCCTGCTGCGTTTTACTCTGATAGGTAATACTTCCATGGTGCTGTTTAATAATTTTATTACAGATCATCAATCCAAGTCCGGTCCCTTTTTCTTTTAAGGTATAGAAAGGTTCACCTAGCCGAGGCAAAAGTTCTTCAGGTATTCCACAGCCTTCATCCTTAACGGAAAGAACACATTCACCCTCTTCACCTTTACGCAGGTTAATGTGAATATTGCCGCCATCAGGCATTGACTCGATCGCGTTCTTGAGAACATTCAGGAAAACCTGCTTTAATTGATTTTTCTCACCGGTTATAAAAAACTCCCCTTCTTCCACACAAGTATAGAATTGGATATTTTCTAAATGCGCTTGCGGTGACAGAAGTTCAAGAGTATTCTCAACTAGTTCTTTTAAATTCGTCCGATGAAGCTGTACAGCCTGTGGCTTTCCTAAAGAAAGCATTTCACTCGTAATCGTTTCTATTCGTCCAAGCTCGCTCAGAAGCAGGTCATTTATTTCGTCAGCACCATTTTCCCATTTATAAAGCTGCATGAAGCCTTTAATTGTCGTAAGAGGATTCCGAATTTCATGGGCAACTCCAGCGGCTAACTCCCCGACAATCGATAGTTTTTCAGACTGTAAGAGAATTTCTTCTGCCTTTTTACGTTCAGAGATATCACGACTGATGATCACAATCTTTTCAATCTCATCCTTCTCTCCTTTTACTGGCACACCCCGAGATTCAAATTCAATCCAATAGCCGCTGCTGTGGTTCAGACGAAATTCTATTAATTTTGATTCTTTCTTCTCAAACATTTCGTCTATTGCATTTTTGAAGAATTCAATATCATCAGGATGTAAGAACCTGCAAATTTTTACATCCTCTAGTTCAGGACATTGATAGCCTAAAACCATTTCATGTGAAGGAGAAAAGTATGTAAGCGTATGCTCTTTATCCATCACCATAATAAGGTCAGATGTATTTTCAGCTATAAGTCTATACTTGGATTCACTCGCTTCTACCATCCTATACATATCTGAAAGTCTATCATTTAATCTGTAAAGCTTTAGATAGGATTCAATCAGTAAGCAGCCTAGAATAACCCCTAACATCACGAACAGGATATATTGAATATGAAAAAATGGCTGGTCTCTAAATGCATTGAAAATAATCGGTACCGTTACAACATAAATGATTATATAAGAAGCAAATAAAATAATCGCTCTTATTACTGGTGTAAATCTTTTCGTATAGTAATAAATGATGGTAAATCCAACCATCATAATTACCCAGCCTATAATAGCCGTTTCCCAATGGCCACTCGAATACAATCTTGCAAGTAGACCAATACCTCCAGTAATGATACCTGCGAATGGTCCCAAATAGGCAAAAGTTAGAATAACGGGGGCATAGCGGATATCGTAAGTATAACCCTGTTCATGTATGGCGAGTAAAACGAGAATACATGCAACAATTCCTCCGTAAATGCCAACCCAAACGCGGAAATGTCTTATCGGCTTATGATTAATGAAAGAACGTATAACTAACGGAGTACTAACAAAAAGCGAAAAAATAGATAAATTTACAACATAATCTATTAAAAACAATGCACTCCCACCCAAAAATTCATACTTTTCACTCTATAATAAACTAGAATTTTCTCCATTACCATAAGTTTTCAATTATTTTAACGGGGTACTACAACCAGAAAAAAGAAGTACCAAAGCGCAGAGCCTTCAATACTTCTTCTTTGTAAACTACTTTGTTAAACTTCTTTTTCTACAGCAGGTTTTTCTTTTTCAAATAATATAATTAATGCAGGTAATAAGATTCCTCGAATAAGGAACGTATCTAATAAAATCCCTACTGCGACAATGAAGCCAAATACAAACAATAATTGAATTGGCTGGGTCATCAACACAGCAAAAGTTGCTGCTAGAATAATTCCCGCAGATGAGATTACACCGCCAGTATTGGCAACAGCAATCTCTACTGCCTTTTTCACAGGATACTTTTTCTTTTCTTCGATAAATCTTGAGATTAGAATAATGTTGTAATCAATACCAAGTGCGACTAAAAAGACAAATGAATAGAGCGGAACACGATTACTGATTGTGTCAATATCAAAGAATAAACTGCTTAGGAACATTCCCAGTCCAACTGCTGCGAGGAAGGAAATGAGAATGGTCCCCATCATATAGATTGGCATTTTAAATGACTTAGTCATAATAATTAACATGACAAATATCAACAGTGATTCAAGCAGAACAATAACAATTAAGTCCCTATCATTCGTTGCACGGTCATCGACTTTTTTTGCCGTTTCTCCAGCAAAATAAAGCTCTCCATCCAGATTGCTAGCTTTCACTAATTTATCTGAACTATCTCTCATCTTTTCCAAAGCGTCCATTGTCTCCACTGCGTATGGACTTTCCTCAAATGTCAGACTATATTGAATTACCTTGTTATCTGATGTGGTGCCATTCGGACGAACATTACTGACTAGCTTTTGGTCTGCAAGCGTTTCGAGTAATGCTGTTTGCTGTTCAGGAGTAATTGCTTCTTTCGCTTCAAACAATACAGTCGTTGCAGCAAGGTCGCCTTTTTCAAACTTCTCTTCCAATATTTCATAGCCCTGTCTTGAAGGCATATCCTTTGGAAAAGACTTCATCGTATCGAATTCATATTTCAGATTCAGCATGTTAAGGGCTGATGCCAGAAGGACGATACCGATAACGGCAGCTGAAACTACTGGTTTGTTCACGACAAATTTGGCAATTCTACTCCATAAAGAATTCGATTTAACTGTTTCCTCTCCCACTCTTGGAATCTTAGGCCAGAAGGCTTTCCGTCCAAACAAAGTAAACAAGGCTGGTACAAGTGTAATAGATGCAAGCATGATAATAAGCATGGCTGCAGCAAACACCGGTGCAAAGTTACGATAGTCTCCAAATTCGGCAAAAAACAGGACCAGCATGGCCGCTAAAACGGTCCCCCCTGAGAAAAAGACTGGCAAACCTGTTTCTCTCATCGCATGGTGCATCGCGTCAAATTTGCTATCAAACCTCTTCAATTCTTCACGGTAACGTGAGAAGACAAATAAGGAATAATCAATGACTGCTGCAAACAAAAGAATCGTCATAATCGAAAATGTTTGATTACTAATCACCAATCCAGCCATTCCCATCAAACCAAGTACCTGATTCACTACCTCATAAACAAATGCGGCAGCAAATAAAGGGATTAAAGCCAGTAGCGGTGAACGGTATATCACGATTAATAAAATCAAGATTAATCCTACAGTTGAAAATAATAAGACTAAATCGGCACGGGAGAAGAGATTAAGAGAATCTACCGCTATTCCTGCAGGACCGGTAATATATAATGTGAGGTCTGTATCATTCTTAACCATTGCTTCAATTTTCTCCTGAGAGGTTCTGATTTCCTTTGACTCCATTGAAGATTCAAAAGTAATCGGCAGGATCATTGTACTTTGATCTTTAGAGAAGAAGTTTGCAGTCGCTTGTGGCGGCATGTTTAATAATGGAACATACTCTTTTATCCCTTCCACCTGATCTATTTTTTCAAATAATGGTTTCAAATCTGTTACTTCAACCTTATTACCTTCATTTTGAAAAACCAGTATGGCTGGTATACCTTCATTGTTTTTAAAGTACTCATCGACCTTATTCTCGGCGATGACTGATTTTGCATCTGCAGGAATAGAATCAATACTTGAAACCTCGTATTCCTTAGCGCTTGGGGCAAAAAAAGCCAGCAGCATGGTTACTAAAAGCCAGATTCCAAGTGTAATCCACATTCCTTTTTTTGAGGTAACTCGGTCTGTTACCGATTGTAAAAATGAATTCATTTTTCATTCTCCTTCACCCGAATATAAGTGACACATCTGTAACTTTTACAAAAAAAATAATTGACACAATAACACTTTTATTATCTTTCAAAGTTACACTTGTGTCAATTACTTATTGATGAACATTCCATGGCTAATAATTTCCTTTATTGAATAAATCCAATCAGCCTTTGGAATTCCAAAATGATTGGGAATTGCTACTGTTTGAAGGATAAATCCAATTATTAATCCATCCGGTATATGTTTTTTTAATTTTTCTTCTTTCTTACCAACCAGGATGAATTTTTGTAAAAATTTGTACATATCTAACGGCAGCTTCTCCAGTTTTTCTTTATTGGGAAAGGCTGTATCCATCCGTGTCATTACCTGTTGGGCTGCTCTAATTAATTCGTGTACTTCTGTCTTTTTAAAAATAAGATCGATGAGAAAGTCGAATTGCCGTTCAAAACCTTCAAGAGTTTCGATTTCTCTTAGTTCATGAAGAAATTCTTCCATTTCGTATATCATAAAGTCTGTAATTAACTCTTCTTTATTGTCGTAGTATTTATATAAAGCTGCTCGGGAAACTTCCATCCGGTCCGCCAAAAGACTGAAAGTAAATCCGTCATATCCATGCTGAAGGAGCAGCTGCTTTGCCTCTTGAAATAACTCTACTGTATTAAACTTCCGTTCACGCGCCATCGATTCACCCCCGAGTTACTATGTGAGAATAGTATAACATATTGATTAAAATTTTAGGCGTGGTCCACCCAAGAAGCCTATTGACCTTAGATGTGTGCTTGTTATAATTGGAGTGAGTAATCACTCATTTTTAGAGAGGATTGATTTACATGTCATCTGCAATAGTCATAAATGAAGTGAGTAAACGTTTTGGGAAAAAGTACGTGCTAAATCAAATTAACTTAACAGTGGAATCAGGACAAATTTATGGGCTGATTGGTCCTTCCGGTTCAGGAAAAACAACTCTGGTAAAGATTATTGTAGGCATGGATTCTGCGAGCCATGGTAATGTTCAGGTACTGAACACATCTGTTCCTAATTTACAACTATTGCAAAGAATCGGCTACATGGCCCAAGCAGATGCCTTATACAATGATTTAACCGGAGAAGAAAATCTCGCTTTCTTTGCTTCCCTATTTAAACTGAAAAAAGTTGTTCAGAAAGAACGCATTGCGTATGCAGCAGAATTAGTCCATTTAACGGCAGATTTGAAAAAGAAGGTTGAAAACTATTCTGGCGGTATGAAGCGGCGGTTGTCTCTGGCAGCAGCATTAATACAAAATCCTGATGTCCTTATTTTAGATGAGCCGACTGTAGGCATTGACCCTGAGCTAAGAAAGTCCATCTGGTCGGAATTATATCGTTTAAAAAATGAAGGGAAGACGATTTTAGTAACTACCCATGTTATGGATGAAGCAGAAAAATGTGATTGTCTAGCCATGGTACGTAATGGTGAGATCATCACCAGCGGCTCACCTTCGGCATTGAAAAATCAATACGGGATTACAAGCTTAGAAGAAGTATTTTTACAAGCAGGGGGTAAACAGCAATGAGAATATTGGCCATGGTGAAACGGATATTTTTCCAAATGTTACGTGATAAACGTGCATTAGCATTGATGATGGTCGCTCCACTACTCGTTTTAACCCTGCTGAATTATCTGCTAGCTGGAAATACGGTTGACCCCAGGCTTGGTGTGATCAATGCAGCTGACAACCTAATAGAGAGATTAGAGGATAGCGAAATTACGGTTATTCAAGTGGACGCGAATACAAAAGACCTTCTACTCGATAAAGATTTAGACGGGATTCTTGATATTAACGGTGAAGACATTTCTCTGACGCTCACAAACGATCAGCCAAATGCAGCAAAGGCTCTACAAATGAAGGTACAACAGGCAATAGCTGCTGAAAGAGCGAAAGAGCAGGCAGCGAATCTGTCTTCATTTATGGAAAATATTCAGAGTAAGCTGCCAGGAATGACAGATAAGATGGAGCAAGTGAAATCCCTTAAAATCAATACCTCTTATATATATGGAAATGAAGATACCATATTTTTTGACCAGTTAAACCCGATACTAGTTGGATTCTTTGTGTTCTTCTTTGTGTTCTTAATTTCTGGGATTGCTTTACTGAGGGAACGTACTACTGGTACTCTTGAACGATTACTGGCCACACCTATCCAAAGAAGAGATATTGTTTTCGGTTATTTGTTCGGTTATGGTTTATTTGCAGTAATCCAAACCATTATTGTTGTTACGTATGCCGTAAAAGTATTAGATATAACACTGGCAGGTTCATTTTGGAATGTTGTCATAATCAATTTAACATTAGCTCTAGTGGCGCTCACACTGGGACTTCTGTTGTCATCGTTTGCCAATTCCGAGTTTCAGATGATGCAATTTATTCCGATTGCTATTATCCCACAAGTCTTTTTTGCAGGAATTTTTCCGTTTGAGTCAATGGCTGGTTGGATGCAGGTTCTTGCTAAGTGTATGCCGATGTATTACGGCGGAAACGCCTTAGTCGAGGTCATGTATAAAGGTTCAGGTTTAGGTGAAATCACGAACGACCTTTTGGTGTTAGTAGGCTTTGCACTTGTCTTCATTGTTTTAAATGTAGTTGCATTGAAGAAATATAGGAAGATTTGATAGTGATGATAAGGAGGCAGTAATGACAGAAGAAGAATTAATGCTGCAGCAGTTATTTGATGAAGATAAATTGACTGATAAGCAAAAGAAAATTATTGTAGCGGCTATTGAAACCTTTTCCGAAAAAGGGTATGCTGCTTCGTCAACAAGTGAGATTGCCAAAAAGGCAGGAGTAGCCGAAGGAACAATCTTTCGACATTATAAAACGAAGAAGGAATTGTTGATTTCAATTGTTGCCCCGCTGATGACAAAGTTCATTGCTCCCATAGTGGTAAAGGATTTTAATAAAGTACTCGATCGAGAATTTGAAACAGTAGAGGAGTTCTTGCGGGCAACGATTGAAAATAGAAGAGACCTTCTCATCCGAATGCTGCCAGTCGTAAAAATCATGTTTCAAGAAATTCCTTTTCAACCGGAATTACGCGAGCAATTTTTTGATCTTGTCGTAAAAAATATCTTTATTCGCGTTGAAAAGGTTATTAAAGGCTACCAGGATAAAGGTCTATTAATTGATATGCCTCCAGAAAGTATCGCAAGGTTAACAATTACCAATATACTTGGCTTCTTATTTTCCCGTTATATTCTTTTTCCGCATTTAGAATGGGATGATGAACTGGAAATTGAACGGACCATTCAGTTTATCATGCATGGCGTTGGTAAGAAGGGTTGATTCCTAAATTCAAAAGTTGTACTGGGCTTGTAAACCTTTAATCAAACGTTTGATTAGTTTAGCTTCCGTTTTAATCAAACGTTTGATTAGTTTTTATAGAGGGATTCAATTTACTAATAAACCCAGTATTTCCAAGGCTTCATGACGATTTAATCAAGCGTTTGATTAGTTTACCTTCCGATCTAATCAAACGATTAATTAGTTTTCATAGAAGGACACTATATATAATAAAACCAATATTTCCAAGGCTTCATGACGATTTAATCAAGCGTTTGATTAGTTTACCTTCCAATCTAATCAAACGATTAATTAATTTATACACTCAAAAAAACTGGATAGCCATAAAGACTATCCAGTAATTCCCAAAATGTCCATACCACACGGACTGTGTCCACGAGTGGTGCCTGTCACCAATGTTGTCACCAATGTGATCCCTTTTTAAGCTTCAACAATATTTGGTTGTTGATATACTTCTTTATCGAATTCTCCCGTTGCTTTGCTTGTTAGGACTCCGGATGTGATGGCTCCGCTTACGTTTAGTGCTGTACGTCCCATGTCAATTAGTGGCTCGACTGAGATTAGGAGACCCACAATCGCAATTGGAAGGTTCATAACAGATAGTACGATTAGCGCTGCGAATGTTGCACCGCCGCCCACTCCTGCTACACCGAATGAACTAATCGCAACCACAATAATTAATGAAATAATAAATCCTGGGCTTAATGGATCGATTCCTGCTGCTGGTGCAACCATAACGGCTAACATTGCAGGATATACCCCAGCACACCCATTTTGACCGATTGAAAGTCCAAATGAACCTGCAAAGTTTGCAATCCCTTCAGAGACACCAAGGTCTTTCGTTTGCGTTTTAATCGTCAAAGGCAGGGTACCTGCACTTGACCTTGAAGTGAAAGCAAATGTTAAAGTTGGTAATGCTTTTTTTACATAGTTAACTGGGTTAATTTTTGCAATTGCTAATAACAATAAATGAACAATAAATACGAGAATAAGTGCTACATAGGAAGCAATAACAAACTTACCTAATTTTACAATCGCTTCATAGTTACTTGTTGCTGCAACCTTTGTAATAATCGCAAGAATACCGTATGGTGTTAAACGAAGGATAAGTGTTACTACCCTCATCGTTACTGAATATAAAGTATCGATAATTTTTGCAAATAAATCTGCATGCTCCGGTTCTTTTCGTTTAACGCCTAGGTAGGCAATTCCGATGAAAGCGGCAAAGATTACTACTGCAATCGTAGAAGTTGCACGTGCACCTGTTAAGTCTAAGAATGGATTACTAGGGAACATTTCAAGAATTTGCTGTGGTGCAGTCATCGTTTCAACCGTCGCTGCTCTTTCTGCCAATGCCTCATTTCGGGCATTTTCCGCCTCCCCTGCTGTCAGCTCAATGCCATCAAGGCCAAAGCCTAATGAAGTTCCAATACCTATCGCAGCAGAAATAGCAGTTGTTCCAAGAAGAATACCAATTACAAGGACACTGATTTTTCCAATGTTTTTCGTTAATTTTAATTTCGTAAAAGCTCCTACAATTGAAATAAATACAAGCGGCATAACAATCATTTGTAATAGCTTTACATAACCAGTTCCCACAATGCTAAACCAGTCAATTGTACTCGTTGTTACCTCGGAATCTGTACCGTAAATTAAATGAATAATAAAACCAAAGATAAGACCTAAACCTAAACCAGTGAATACACGTTTTGAGAATGATACATGTTTCTTTGCCATCATGCGTAAAACAACCATGAGCAAGAGCAATACAGCAACATTCACAATAATAAGAAATGCATCCATCTTGTTTCCCCCCTTATGTTATATATATTTTTTGTTGCGTAAAATAGTCTATGAGAATACTAATATATTTATTCCTATAGGTCAAGTCGGATTAATGTGTTTTTTTATTTTGTATAAAATAAACACTTTGATGGATACTACCTGCTAACGATTAAAACAGAAGGAGATATAATTATGGAGTTTAATTCCTATTGGTATGTGGGATTAGGTATCTTAAGTACTCTTCTGTTGATTTATGTGTATCAAAAAACTAAAGATCCTCGAAGTTTACTGCTTTTTCTTACTATGGTGGGTCTGGGGTATATTATAGAAACTGTGATATATAACTTCGGACATAGCTACCAGTATTATCCTAAACTTATTAAACACGATTCCTTCTATGATAGTAATATGGGAGCCATTGCCTCGAATGCACTGGCATTACCTGCTGCTGCTACATTTATAGCGACCTTTCGAAAAAATTGGCTCTGGATTCTATATTTTGTCAGTTTTTTTGCAGGTATTGAATGGTTATTCCTTAAGCTTGAAATCTATAAACATAATTGGTGGAAAATTGGATATACGACACTTGGTCTTCTTCTTGTATATTTTCCTTTAGCAAAAGTGTGCTATCGATTGTTCTTCCAGCCGTTACAAGGGAAACTCCACTCCATTTTTCTATACTTAATAATCAGTCCAGTATCAGCAACTTTGCAATTCATACCTGTTATGTTTTTTTCATCTCGCTATTATGAACTGGGCTTGTTTGATACCCATTCAAAGGATACTACTGCTTTTGGTGCTATCTATTACTTATCAGTCTGTCTTTTCTATGTTTGGATAGTCAAACAACAGTGGAAACTAAAATGGTTTAAGTATGTGGTAACTGTATGTTTAACTTATGTGATAAACCTTATTCTTAAAAAGGCAGAAGTCCTCCACAGCCAAGTATGGTGGGACCTAGCGTATTACGTCTTACTGTCCGTTTTTGTATTAAAATTCAGTTTAATCATTAGCAAACACTTAACAAGTGGGCAAAAAAAAATGCCTGACCCTGGGGATTAGATTGAGCATACGATTTGATAAAAATAGGCGGAGAAATTCCGCTTATTTAAAAATCATTATCAAAACAAGATCAAATAGACGGAGAAATTCCGCCTAATGACCCGAAAAATTCAAAAATAGTGTATTTTCCTTGCATAAGCGGAAAACCTCCCCTTATTCTCCCCAAAACGAGCTCCCTTTTGCATTTAACCGGAAAAAGTCCGCTTATTCTACTTTTGCTGGTTACTTGCTTAAGAACAAGACAGCCAATACAACTGGCATTTCCGCAGGTATTATAAAAATAGCACCTCAAAACGGAACCATTTGCTTCATAAAGGGCCATGGTGCCCCCTCCCCTCAGGTCGAAACCCATTTTGGAACACTACATTGGTTTGGCGCCCTCCTAATAGGTGCAGGAAGAAATTAATTACAACCAGTGCAGAAGTAATCATCACGCCCCAGATAATGGCTAGTTTAACTTTCGTATTCATCGCTATCTTTCCTCCTTTCGTTCTTGATAGTTTGAAGTTTAAAGGACAATGGTGAAAACTTGGTGAAAGGAGAACGGATACAAAAAACTTTTAAAAAAATTGGTTCATTTACCATATGCGAAAGAATTTATTTTATATTATTACCTATTAGATTATGATAGTGTTTGGATAAATCAAATTAATAGACTAAGAGAGGCTTATACATGTGGAAAAATAGAAATGTCTGGATTATTTTAACAGGGGAATTCATTGCTGGACTCGGTTTATGGCTTGGGATTATTGGAAATTTAGAGTTCATGCAGGAAAAGATACCTTCTGATTTCTTAAAATCACTGCTTATGGCCACCGGCCTTGTCGCAGGAATTGCTGTTGGCCCTTACGCAGGAAGAATTACTGACCAAAAAAGCAAGAAAACTGTTATGCTTTGGTCTGGATTACTACGAACAGTGAGTGTCATCTTCATGCTGATTGCTATTGCTACTGGTTCGGTTTGGTGGATGCTCGTATTTTTCGTTTCTATTCAAATTTCCGCTGCCTTCTACTTTCCAGCACTGCAAGCAGCGATCCCGCTTATTGTTAAAGATCAAGATTTACTCCAATTAAATGGAGTTCATATGAATGTGTCTACCCTTTCGCGGATCATAGGGACGGCCGTCGGAGGGATTTTATTGGTACTCCTTCCCTTATCCATGCTTTATATTGGTTCTCTCGTTGCCTATCTTGGATTGCTGATTCTAACCTGGTTCTTAAACTTTGAAGAGAATAATGAAACACCTTCAGCAAGAAAAAGTACTAACGGAAAAAACAGCTTTAAAGATGTTTTACCAGTTATAAAGGGGCTGCCAATTGTTTTGATGACCTTATTGATGACGCTTGTACCACTATTGTTTCTTGGCGGTTTCAACCTTTTAGTCATTAATATTAGTGAGTTGCAAGACAGCTCTGCGATAAAAGGATATATTTATGCCGCAGAAGGGGTTTCCTTTATGATTGGTGCCTTTTTCATAAAAAAAATCAACGACAAATTCTCACCTTACAAAATTTTATTTGGCAGCTCGCTCCTGGTCGGGGTCTCCCAGATTATGCTTTATTTTGCAGATGTTTTTGTTTTAACGATTGCGGCATTCATCGTTTTCGGTTTTTCAGTCGGCTGCTTTTTCCCAACGGCATCGACGATTTTCCAAACAAAAGTGCCAAAGGATTTTCACGGAAGATTTTTCTCGTTCCGCAACATGCTTGACCGGGTTGGGTTCCAAGTCGTTCTGCTCTTGACTGGATTCCTCCTGGATTTTATTGGCCTGCAGCTGATGTGTGTTCTTTATGGCGGGCTAACCGTGATCATTACCATTATTTTTTATTTCAAAAATAAACAGTTTCGTACAGCTAAACTGAAGAATTGACGCAGGCATCATCCATTTTTCCTTGCAGCAGTGCAAGGAATATTTTTTATTCTCGCGAATATAAACAGTATTGAATGTCCATTTGGGGAGCGTGGTTATTATTAGTGCAGAGGTTATGGAAAATCTAACGGCAACAAGGAATAAGTTGTTAAATGAGATTTCTGGTTTAAGCTATGAACAGCTGAATCAAAAGCCCGACGAGTCTACATGGAGTGTAGCTCAGGTGTGTCATCATTTGTATTTAACCGAAAGTGTCTTCACACAAGCCATTATTTATGGTCTTACTAAAAGCAACGGAAAAAAAGCAGAGCCAAAGCCTGTTCAGCTTGCAGTGGATCGGACTCAGAAGGCAAAGGCACCTGATATGGTAGTCCCTGGCGATGATCCGTTGGAGTTAGAGAAGATTACAGAGTTGTTGAACCAATCAAGAAATCTATTTTTGGAGTTTTATAATCAACTTGAAGACAAGTCCATCCTAAAAGAAAAATCCACTAAGCACCCACTCTTTGGTTACACGCCTTTAGACCAATGGGTTGATTTAATTTATCTTCATGAAGAGCGGCATATCCAGCAAATCGAAGAAATTAAGTCTTTGTTATAAAAAAGGTGGCTGTCACCACAATAAATGGTAACAGCCACCTAGCAGTTTTATTGCTGTTTACAAGGTACGAGAATAAGATACTACCCAACGGGTTCCTTCTGCTTTTTCCATTTGTATTCCCCGCCAGCCTTGTGCGAGCAATTGCTGTTGGGTTTCAATGTCACCCATAGTAATTGTGATACTTTCCCGATAAGGTATTGTCTGTTCCTCGGCTTCTTTGAGATTTTTGACAAAGATATAACGCAGGTTGCCGCCGTACTTCTCTTTGAGGGCGGCGATTTGCATTCCTTGTGCAAACTTATCTTTTAGACTAGGAATATTAAACGGCGCAACCGTGCAGCAAATATAGCGGAATGGTTGAACTTCGCTTCCTAACTCATCCATAATTACTGTTGCTAAAGTCTTTTGCAGATGGTTTCCGCGGAAGTTAGGAAGTACGTTCGAGATCTCCTGATAGAGGACCTTCGGCAGTTCATGATCGGGCAGTCCAATATCCCTTCCTAAATGGTCCTCATCAATTGGCGGAATAAGCAGTGCTCGAAAGGCGATCAGCTTATTCCCTGCAAAAGCACCAATCATCAACCCCTTCCCCTCTAAGATATACTGATACTCATCCTCCGTCAGAGGCTGAAGTATTCCTGGACTTTCCATCGCTTGAACAACTTGCTTCTGCACCTCCAAAATCTCGATTAAGTCTTCAGCAACTAACCTTCGAACTTTAAAAGGCATATTCCGATTTCTAAGTACTCCTTCATACAGCCAATTCAAGAGCCACCCCTCCTTTATTGAATACTGCCTTGAAACACAGTTAACTCTCTCAGTGTTTCTTCGTTAACTTCTATGCCCAATCCAGGCTTTTCTTTCAACCGGATATATGGCACTTCAAATGCTAAATCTCCAACATCCTTAGAAAATTTCAAAGGTCCCGTCAACTCGACACTTGTAATGACCTTCTTTGAAAAAGCAACATGATAACCTGCCGCTGAACCGATTGAGGATTCGACCATGGAACCAATCTGACATTCGATTCCAGCTAACTCTGCTTGGTGTGCAAGCTTCACAGCGGGATAGATTCCTCCGCATTTCATAAGTTTTATGTTTACTTTATCTGCAGCACGCTTTTGTATAATTTCCCGCATTTCACGTGTACCCTTTAAACCCTCATCAATCATGAGAGGGATTGTGGTCTTCGACTTTACCTCAACCATTCCATCGATGTCGTCTGCAGCAACAGGCTGTTCCAGCCAATCAAGACCAAGATTACGCAGCTGTTCTACTGCAGTTATCGTTGTGCCGCTATTAACCCAGCCTTGATTCACATCGACACGGATGGCAATGTCCTCACCTACTTGAGTCCGAACAGCTTTAATCCGTTCAACATCTTTGCTTACCTTCGTCCCGACTTTCATTTTAAAAGAACGATAGCCCACCTCACTCATAACAGCTGCCTCTGCAGCCATTTCCTCAGGCTCTGCGATACTAAGCACATGGGTAATCGGAAATTCTTTATGATAACGCCCGCCTATAAGCTGGTAAACCGGCTGCTGCATTTTTTTTCCCATTATATCGAAACAAGCAATATCGATCGCTGCTTTTGCTGTCGGTGCACCATATATTGCTTTGTTCATCACTTCGTGAATTCGTTCAATTTCCATCGGATTTTGCCCGATCACAACAGGTCCTAAGGTATTCTTAATAATTTCGAATGTACCTTCCCACGTTTCTCCTGTTACATGTTCGTCTGGCACCCCTTCACCATAACCGACAATGCCCTCGTCTGTTGTCACTTTCACAATAATAGACGGCATATGGTTATAGGTGTGGTAGCTGATGATAAATGGTTCTTTTAAGGGCAAGTGGATAGCAAAAAGTTGAATTGACATAATCTTCATAATAATCATTCCTCTCCAAACAATAATATGTTATATTTGTCGTTAAATAGGCGTTTTAGGGATGTGTTTAACTTGGCCACAAAGATAGCTGTCATAAGCTCGAAGGAATTTTTCAAAAATATCCTTACCGTTGCTGCACAAGTTCCGGATATTACAATTGAACCTTATATTTATCAGCAGCCACAGGAAGCTTGTGAACTTGTTAGAAAATTAAAGCCCTGTGATGTGGTCTTTTTCTCAGGAGCCCTGCCTTACTATTTTTCAAAAAAGCACCTTGAGAACCTGACAATTCCAACGCTAATTCTCACCCAAGACGAAATAGCGGTTGCAGCCTCTTTACTTGCTATCACGCATAAAAGCAAAATACCATTTGAACGGATTTCTATTGATTTGTTTGATGTTTCAAACATCAAACATGTTCTTTCGGAAAGTGAAATCAGGATTGAACACTTAAAAATAATGGATTTAAAAAAACAAATGCTTGAAGACTGTTTCAATTTAGAAAGTATTGTCCAATTTCACTTTACACTCTGGGAACAAGGTGTAACTGAAACTGCTTTAACCAGTGTCCATGCGGTTTATCACCAGCTTCAAGCTCTTGGTGTTCCTGCCATTAGGATGGCCGATCCGCAAATATCTTTGCTCCGTGGTTTGCAAACAGCAAAAGATCAAGCAGAGCTTTTTAAAAGTAAAGCCGCTCAAGTGGCTGTTGGTTACCTTTCACTTCAAGAACCGCAGCAAGAACAAATTAATTACCTCGCTCATTCGCTGAACGCATATATTCAGCCAATAAACCAAACCCTATTTGTTCTTTATAGTACCAGGGGCGAAATGGATAAGCATCGCCTGAATGACTTTTTGGAAAAATGGTCTGGAACTATTTTAGTTGGCTTTGGCTATGGATCAACGATGAAAGAGGCAGACCAACACGCCAAGATTGCACTGCAGTTTGCCGAGAAAGACTTGTCCTCAAAATGCGGGTATATTCTAACAGGAGACAAGGAAATGATTGGTCCCTTCCCATACGAGCATAAACAGTACAGTTTAAAGAATGACCATCCTGAACTTTTACAAGTGGCAAAGGAAACAAAACTAAGCCCTTCTAATCTTTCTAAGATCATTGAGTTCAGCAGATCAAGGCAGTCACTTCAATTTACGTCTGTAGATCTCACAGACTATCTCCAGGTTACCCGCCGCTCCACAGAACGGATTATTAAAAAACTTGTAGATCACGGTTACATAAAGGTTGTCGGTGAAGAGATGGTATATCAACAAGGACGTCCAAGAGCAATATATGAACTTCACCTATCACTTCCGCAATAAAGTAAAAGGAAAGTTCCCGTAGTGGTGAACTTTCCTTATTTTTTTAAACTGAAATCGTTGCTTCCTCTTCTTTTTTCAAAAGCAGCATTTCTTCTGGTGGCAATTTGGCAATTGTAATCCCTGTTAGCGCATAAAAGACTGAAATGATCGGCACGATGAAGTTCAATATTGCATACGGACCATAATCGATTGCATGTACTCCAAGAGTACCAAAGATAAATACACCGCAGGTATTCCAAGGAATAAATACGGAAGTAAGTGTACCTCCATCTTCAAGTGCCCTCGATAAATTTTTTGAATGAAGGCCTTTATCACGATATGCCTTCGCATACATCCGTGATGGAATAACGATTGAAATATATTGCTCCGAACAAGTTGCGTTGGTGGCGAAACATGAAACCACCGTTGAAGCCACAACACCCCTTGCTGATTTAGCAAATTTAAGTATTTGATTAACAATTGCTTGAAGCATTCCGGAATTTTCTAAAATCCCTCCAAATGTCATTGCCACAATGGTCATCGATACGGTATACATCATGGAGTCAAGACCACCGCGGTTAAACAGATTGTCCACCATTTCATTGCCAGTATCAATCACAAACCCGCTTTGCAGCGCAGCAACTGCTGAAGACATCGTCCCGCCCTGAATCAAAACTTGCGAGAGGAATCCAAGCGTAATACCAATAATTAATGCTGGTATTGCTGGTACTTTTTTTGCTACCAAAACAATAACCAATAATGGAACAATTAGTAAAAATGGCGAGATGACAAAGCTATCCTGGAGAACCCCTAAGGTTTTATCGATACTAGCAGTATCCATTCCTTTATCTCCAAACTTCCTGCCCATAAAACCATAGACTGCCAGGGTGATTATGATACCTGGGATGGTGGTATAAAGCATATGGCGGATATGTACAAACAAATCAGTTCCTGTTAACCCAGATGCTAGATTTGTAGTGTCCGATAGTGGTGACATCTTATCACCAAAATATGAGCCTGAAATAATAGCACCCGCAATCATTGGTGCCGGTATTCCCATACTTAAGCCAATACCCATACCAGCTACGCCAATGGTTCCCATTGTGGACCATGAGCTTCCAATTGCCAGTGACACAATCATACAAATAACTGTAATCGACACAAGGAAGAGAGATGGGGTAATAATTTTCAATCCATAATAAATCATGGTTGCAACAATACCGCCGCCAATCCAGGCACCGATCGTTAATCCAACGAGAATGATGATAACAATAGCGGGTAAAGCCAAGCGAATTCCTTTATACATCATTTCTTCAATTTCTGACCATTTGTAGCCAGAGCGCCAAGCAACGATTGCTGCTATCGATGTTCCAAAAATCAGTGGAATATGCGGACCTTGTTCGAAAACAATGATCGTAATCCCCATTACCCCGATCATGACTAGAAGTGGTATTATTGCCATCTTAAAAGTCATCTCTTTTTTCATAATGTTCCCCCATCCAAATTATTCGGCAAACACTGTTAGCGCTTACTTTTTAGAAAATTATTAATTGTCGCTAAATAGTCGGTAACTATATTTTATACACTTGATAATTTCACGTCAACGCAAATTTTCCACAATTCAGAAAAAAATGCGATGCATGATTTGCATCGCATTTTTTTCTATGCTCTCTGTAGTGTTTCAGCAAGGATTCGTGCCCCAACGTCAAGGGCAGATTGATTAAATGCCATTTTAGGATGATGTAACCCTGGTTGAAGGTCTGCCCCAACCCCAATCATGGCTGCTTTTAACTTTGGATTCTTAATGGTATAAAAATGGAAATCATCACTACCAGACGTGATAACAGGTGGTGCTAGCGCCTCTCGACCAGCAATGTTTAGAATCGCTTCTTCAGCAATCGCCTCTGCTTCAGCAGAAACCTCAGCACCCGGAGTAAAATCACTCCATTTCCATTCGATATCGACCCCATATAGGTTCTTTAAGTTGTTAATTCCGTGGTCAATTCGGTTCTTAAGTTCTTCTAGAACTTCATTTTTTTGTGCCCGGACATCAATGGCAAATTCTGCAGAACCCGGGATTATGTTTAAGCTCTCGCCGCCAGCAATCACTTTTGTAAGTTTTGCAGAATAGGCTTCAAAAGGTGATTGATAAATAGACTTAACGAACTGGTGCAGTCCAACAATCACATCTAGCGCATTTTTGCCTTGGTGCGGCCTTGCACCGTGCGCGTCTTCGCCAAGTACCTTCCCTTCTAGAAAGATAGCGGCTCCATGATGGATGGATGCCGAAACTTGTCCCATTGGAAGCTCTTCAATTGGTCGAAGGTGAATACCGAATAAGTGGCTAACGTTTTCGATTGCCCCTTTTTCAATCATTGCAATCGAACCATTCCCTTTTTCTTCAGCCGGCTGAAAAATAAAACGCAGCTTTTTATTGAGAGGCTGATCCTTCAAGTAAAGAAGGGCTCCAAGCACCATAGAGATAATAGCGTCGTGTCCACAGGAGTGATTCCCCTGCCAAACTCCGTCCACCTCCTGCCATAGAGCGTCAATTTCAGCACGAACCGCTATCACTTCTTCTCCCTTGCCGATTTCTGCTATAAGTCCGGTTACATCAGAAAAACGGCGATATTCTACGCCAAGATTATCTAAAATATCAGCAATCGCTTGAGTTGTCTTAACCTCTTTCCAGCTAACCTCAGGGTGGGCATGGAAATGTTCAAACCAAGCCAAAATCTGTTCTTCAAAATTTTTTTCCACCATTACACACTCCTATTCAAAAAAACTAATAAAGTCATAGTACATCAAATGAACTTGTTCCTACAATATTTTTTAATACTGGTAATCATGGTGACAGGCACCACAGAAAGACACTGTCCACCCCAGGTGGACAGTGTGGATTTTTATGGGACAACTTTGTTTGCAGCATGTCCCATTATGTCTGCACAAGAATAATTTTTATTCCATAAAATAATATTAAGAAGACTAAGAGTAATTATATTAACGAAAGGAAAGATGTGGTGTTTTAAATGAAAAATTATCAGGTTTTTGATTATTCGTTTCAGAATCTGCGTGAAAAGAGTATGTCGTTTGAACAGGTTTTTGAACACATTGTCAAATTCATGAATTTAGCACCCAGCGGTAATTTTCGCTTAATGGTTGGAACGGATTCACAGGTTCATAAAAGGCATACCATTTTTATTACCGGTATTGTCATCCAAAATGAGGGTAAAGGCGCATGGGCTTGTATTAGGAAGATTGTGATCCCAAGAAAAATGACACATCTGCATGAGCGAATTTCCTTTGAGCTTTCATTAACAGAGGATATTGTTGCTTTATTTACTGAGGAAAGAAAGAATCGGTTAATCAATATTGTCCTTCCCTTTGTCTATCAAGGGGCAACGTTCACCATGGAAGGCCATATTGATATCGGAGCAGGAAAACGCAATAAAACGAGAGAATTTGTGAAGGAAATGGTAGCAAGAATGGAATCTATGGGAGTGGAGCCAAAGATAAAGCCAAATGCTTTTGTTGCTTCAAGCTATGCCAACCGTTACACAAAATAGGGACCTGAGCCATGTTGCGTTCACAAAACACGCACCAGGGCTCAGGTCTTTACTTTATTTTGGCTCTGAAAAGCGCTAGTTCCCTGCCAACTATACAAAGTCTTTACACTCTTTTAACACTAGGTTAAGAAAAAACTCTAAATTTTCAGATAAGATTAAATAAACGCCATTCTTTGGAGGGATAAAATGAAGATTACAGTCGCAGGGGCAGGAAATGTCGGGCTAGTTACAGCTGTTTGTTTCGCAGAAGCAGGACATCAAGTAACCTGTTTAGATACTCAAAAAGAGAAAATCGAAATGCTCGAAAAAGGACACACACCATTCTTTGAGCCTGGGCTGGAACCTTTATTAGAAAAGAACCTCGCAAGCGGACAACTCCGCTTTTCGACGAATCCAAAACAAGCATATCGTGGTGCAGAAATCATTTTCATTGCAGTTGGAACTCCTGAAAAAAAAGATGGGTCTGTTGATTTATCCTATATTTATGTTGCTTCTTACCACATTGCTGAAAATATCGAGAATGACGTCATTGTCTGTACGAAAAGCACCGTCCCAGTTGGAACAAACGATATCATCAAGCAAATATTACAGCATCGTAAACCCCGCCACCTTAACGTGGATATTGTATCAAACCCTGAATTTCTTCGCGAAGGTTCAGCTATCAGGGACTTCTATTTGGGGGATCGAATTATCATTGGCGCTGAAAACCCTAAAGCAGCCACCATTATGGAGCAGCTCTATCTTCCATTTCAAATACCTATAGTTATCACTGATACCAGAAGTGCTGAGATGATTAAATATGCCTCCAATGCCTTTCTTGCCACGAAGATTAGCTTTATCAATGAAATAGCCAATCTTTGTGAAAAAGTTGGCGCAAATATTGACGAGGTTTCATTTGGTATGGGAATGGATAAACGGATTGGACTTAACTATCTACAGCCCGGAATTGGTTATGGAGGTTCCTGCTTTCCTAAGGACACGAAAGCACTCGTTCAACTGGCTGGCAATGTTCTACATCCGTTCGAATTGCTTGAATCCGTTATTAAGGTAAATCAGCAGCAGCATTCCCTTCTAGTGAGAAAGGCAAAAGAAAGGTTCGGTTCATTAAAAGGAAAAAAAGCCGCAGTATTGGGGCTCGCTTTTAAACCTGAAACAGATGATATCCGAGAAGCTGTCTCCCTAACCATTATTAAAGAATTACTTAAGGAAGGTTCATTTGTCTCTGCTTACGACCCGATTGCGATTCCTAATGCACATAAGCTGCTAGGAAATTCAATTGAGTATTCAACAACGATTCGTGAAGCGCTTAAAGAAGCTGACTTTGCTGTCATTGCTACAGAGTGGGACCAAATCAAGCATCTTCCATTGGATACCTATACTGTCTATATGAGAGAACCGATTATTTTTGATGGAAGGAATTGCTATTCTCTTAAAGATATTCAACGATATCCGATCACATATGTATCCATTGGAAGACCGGCTATTACAAATGTGGCGCATACCCCACAACATTAATGAAAGGGAGACACTAACATGATGAGAAAAATTCAAACCTTATATCAATTCGAATGCAAAGTCTTTCAACAAATTAATAGCCATTTTGATAAAAGGATTATGAATCTCTATTTCCGTACGATTACTCACATTGGCGGTGCTCTCTTTATTAGTGTAACAATGTTATTACTCATCATCTTTGCAACGAATCAAACTAGGCTTACAGCCATCTCAAGTGCTGCTGCCTTAGCTCTAAGTCATATACCTGTGCAATTAGTAAAAAAGTTTTTCCCGCGAAAAAGGCCCTATCTACAAATTGAAACAACAAAAATCCTGCCTAATCCTTTGAAAGATCATTCTTTTCCATCAGGTCATACAACAGCCGTTTTCTCGGTTATCGTTCCCTTTTTGGTTCAAATACCTTCATTAATTGCTATTCTCCTCCCTTTAGGGCTATCTGTAGGAGTTTCGAGAATCTATTTAGGGCTTCATTATCCTTCCGACGTTATTGCAGGAGGGTTTCTTGGAGCGTTCTTCGGCAGTCTCTGCTATTATTTCATCGTCTAGAAATAGATTTGAAACTTAGGAGGGTTAATATGAGAATTGCTATTTTCACAGATACCTTTTATCCGGAAGTAAACGGGGTTGCTAATACGCTTGAAAAATTTACAAACTATCTTGAAACTCAAGATATATCCTACAAAGTTTTTGCGCCTATTTCCGTTTCAAATGGATATGTTTCAGACCATATTCACCGATTAAAGAGCCTATCGTTTTTCCTTTATCCTGAATGTAGATTAGCTTTTCCTAACATCATTCAGCTTAAGACGGAAATAGAGCAATTTTCTCCAGATATCATTCATGTTGCAACACCTTTCACGGTTGGTCTTTCAGGTGTTTATTTTGCAAAGAAATTAAATATTCCCCTTGTTGGCTCTTATCACACCGATTTCAGTGACTATTTACATTTTTATGACCTTCAATTCCTAACTAAACCTCTTTGGAAATATATGAAATGGTTTCATCATTCTTTTAAAAAGCTTTTTGTCCCTTCAATGGATACACTTGAAAAACTAAATAACCGCGGTTTCTGTAACCTAGAAATCTGGCCAAGAGGTGTGGATTGCCAAACCTACCATCCTTATTACAAAAAAGAAATGATTCGCAATCGATATGCAATTTCTGAGAAATACATTCTTTCTTTTGTTGGCAGATTGGCACCAGAAAAGGATTTAAAAACGCTCATGACGGTCGCTGGTTCTTTACCCCCTGAAATAAGCGAACAAGTACATTGGCTCATTGCAGGCGACGGGCCGCTGCATGACGAACTCAAAATGACTGCACTTCCTAATATGACCTTTACCGGCTATTTAAAAGGTGTGGAATTAGCTGAAGCCTATTCAGCTACAGATTTATTTGTTTTTCCATCACCCACTGAAACCTTTGGAAATGTTGTTCTTGAAGCCCTTGCTAGTGGGACACCTGTGATTGGGGCCAATTCAGGCGGGGTGAAAAATATTATTTCGAATAGAGTTAACGGATATTTGTGTGAACCCGGGGAGGCAGAGGATTTTATTAAAAGAATACTTCATTTGTTAGACAATGATTCTTTACGTGTTCAAATGGGGATAAATGCTAGAAAGTATGCCCTTACACAAAAATGGGATCAGATCTTTGAAGACGTCATCCAGCAATATTCTAATGTTATCAATGAACCTGCCACAAAGCTATATGCTTGAAGCTAAGGAGGAAAGGTAATGGATACATTTTCTCATATTATTTTTGGCTTCGGCCTTGGCGCTCTTGCTCAAATGGACCCTGTGGTTTCAAACGATAGTGTCTTATCGACAGCTGTCCTGATCGGAACAGTAGCGGGTTCAAACGCACCTGATTTTGATTTTATTTATCGATTAAAAGGCAAAAGCAGTTATTACAGATATCATCGAGGTTTGTCACACTCACTTCCTGCAATCCCTTTATGGAGCATACTTACTACAGTAGCCATTATACCATTCTTCGAGGTCGGCTCTATTTCCCACTTGTTTTTATGGATCTTGTCCGCCGTTACATTACATGTTGTTTTTGATTTGTTTAATGTTAATGGGACGCAGGTTTTACGCCCATTTTCTACAAAATGGCTGTCTTTAGATTTCCTCCCCTTAATCGACCCATATTTCATTATGCTCCATGTTCTTGGATTTAGCCTGCTTCCATTTTTTGATGCTGGGAGAATCTTTACCTACATTTACCTATCGATGTTTTTTTACCTGGCGATTCGGTTGATTTTAACACATTTTACGAAATGGAAGCTTACACAGCATTTTCAAAATGCACTCCGGGTAAAAGTGATCCCTAAAACTTCACTCTTCCATTGGAATATTATCATCGAGACCGATCAGGACTTTTTATTTGGTTCTTATACAAAGGGAGAGTTATGGATAGAGCATACTTTTTCCAAAAAGGTTGATTACCCTGGCTTAGTAATTGATAGCAGTATGAATCCGCAGGTTGATAGTTTTTTAAGAAGTACCCATTTCGCCTACCCTTTTGTCAAAAAGAGAAAAAGTGGCTATTTCATTTATTGGAAGGACCTTCGGTTCCGATCAAAAAAATTTTTTCCGAAACTTGCTATTATGTTCATTTCTTTAGATCATCAAAACCAAGTATCCTATACTGGCAAATTCACCTCTATTAAACAATATAGAAAAGTAATTAAAAAATTGGAAACCTCAATAAAATAAAGTCCTGAGCCCCTTTGTGATGATTTAAGGGGCTCAAGACAATTCTATGCCTTACGGAAGTTCTGGATTTGTGAAAATTGGCGGTTCTCCGCCCAAGGTCTTTAGAAAGGATAGTAAATCTGCTTTTTCTTGTTCTGTTAAACCAATCGGACTCATAAATTTTTGGATAAAAAAGCTCTTATTGGGATGGTTATCACCGCCGCGGTCATAGTAGTCGATTACATCCTCAAGCGTTGCGAGACTTCCATCCCGCATGTATGGTGCTGTATGGGTAATTCCATATAGTCCAGGTGTACGAATCCTGCCTAAATCCCCTTCTTGCCCAGTTACCGCTTGGCGGCCTTTATCCTCTGTATTGAGGCCGATATTATAAAACTTGTTATCTGAAAGATTGGGGCCATTGTGGCAGGTTACACAAAATGCTTTTCCGGTGAACAACCTTAACCCGCTGATTTCTTGTTTCGTTAATGCCTCTGTATCCCCTTCAAGAAACCTATCGTATGGAGTATCCTTTACAACAATTTGCCTTTGGAAGGCTGCTAGGGCTTTAGCAATATTTTGTTCGGTGATTCCATCAGGAAATGCAGCCTGAAAACGGTCCTGGTATCCTTTGATAGCCGATAGTTCTATTATAAGTTCATCAAGCGACTGATTCATCTCATCTGGATTTTGAATCGGGCCAAGTGCTTGCTCCTCTAAGGAAGCAGCACGTCCATCCCAAAAGTTTGAAGTGTAATAACCTGAATTGATTACAGTTGGGCTGTTTCTTGCTCCACTGCCGCCAGTATACTTATCAAAAGTAGGCTGATTATCTCCATAACCCAAATCGGGGTCATGACAAGTCTGGCAGCTTACCTCATTATTCCCTGACAAACGCGGGTCAAAAAACAACATTTGCCCAAGCTCTAACACTTCAGGCTTCATCGGATTATCCTCGGGGATTGGTACATCACCAATCGGTACAAGTGTTGTATGATTTCGAAGACTGGTCAGCAGCTCCTCTGAATTTATTTCATCCCCTTCTGCACTACTCTGTTCTTCTATTGGCAACTTCGTTGGGGCCTTCACCATTTCCTTCTCTCCACAAGCAGACAAACCTAAACACAATAAAATAGTCAAAACTATGCCCTTCACTAACTTATTCATAAATTGAGTACTCCCCTGATTTTTATTATCTTATCACCATTATAAAATTGGTTTTATTAAAAATGGTCACCACATTGTGAAGAAATTAGCAAACGTTACAACTAGCACCATCAACTGTCCGCCTGGGGTGGAAAGTGTCCACGGGCGGTGCCTGTCACCGAGTAGAAACCTCTCGGTGACAGGCACCAACGAATAATAGTTACTATGTTTATATGATACTAATATTATCCATTTACAAATTCGAGATTTTCTCTTAACCTAGTAAAGCAACAAAAGTTAACTATTTATAAAAAATTATTTGACATTTCGAAAAATAATAGATATATTAATATAACAAATTAATTATCCGAATATTATTAAAAAATAGAAAATATAGAAATCATCAAGGAGGAACATATTATGGAAAAGCGTCAGCAATGGGGATCACGATACGGTTTTATTATGGCAGCCGTTGGCTCCGCAGTAGGTTTAGGAAACATCTGGAGATTCCCTGCAGTTGCCTATGAAAATGGCGGGGGTGCCTTTTTCCTCCCCTATCTTTTTGCGATTTTAACAGCAGGTATTCCTATTTTAATTATGGAATTCACGATTGGACATAAATATAGAGGCTCGGCACCACTTTCACTCTTTCGCATTAATAAAAAAGCAGAATGGCTTGGCTGGTGGCAGTTATTAATATCATTCGTCATCTGTACGTATTATGCAGTGATTATCGCTTGGGCTGTTAAATACACGATTTATTCCTTTGGCACTCAGTGGGGAAGCGACCCTAGCAGCTTTTTATTCGGAGATGTTTTGAAGCTTGCTGAAAAACCTGGAACAATCGGGGGATTAGTTCCTGGTATTGTGGTTCCACTCCTTTTTGTCTGGGCAGTTACTCTTTTTGTCCTTTATCGCGGTGTATCAAAAGGGATCGAAAAACTAAATAAAATTTTCCTTCCAACTCTAGTCGTTATGTTTTTAATCATTGTGGTACGTGCCTTAACACTTGATGGAGCTGCACAAGGATTGGACGCCTTCTTTAAGCCGAATTGGGAAATGATTTTTGACGGTAAGGTTTGGATAGCTGCTTACGGTCAAATCTTCTTCTCGTTATCGATTGGATTTGCAATCATGCTAACGTATTCTAGCTATCTTCCAAAGAAGTCTGATATCAATAACAATGCATTCATTACAGCTTTTGCTAATTCAGGTTTCGAATTACTTGCTGGTATTGGTGTTTTCGCAGCACTTGGCTTTATGGCAAACCAACAGGGTGTTGCTGTAGACGAAGTAGTAAGCAGTGGAATTGGTTTAGCATTTGTTGTCTTTCCTAGCATTATTAACGAATTCCCAGGGATGAATGGATTCTTTGGAGTATTGTTCTTCTTATCTCTTGTGTTCGCTGGTATGACATCATTAATATCTATTGTGGAAACATTTGTGGCAGGTATTCAGGAAAAATTCAATGTTTCTCGTACAAAAGCAGTTTTAACAAGCGGATTAACAGCAACTGTCATTTCCTTGCTTTTTGCTACAAGAGGCGGCTTATACTTCCTTGATGTTGTCGATTATTTCATCAATAACTTTGGGGTTGTTACCGCAGGATTAGTAGAGGTACTTTTAATTGCTTGGTTCTTCAAAGGGCTTGGCGGCTTGCAGACTCACGCAAATGCCATTTCTGACTTACGTATTGGCGCTTGGTGGAAAATCTGCTTAAGCTTCGTAACACCAATTATTCTTGGGTATATGATGTTTGACAACATCCGTCAAAACCTAAAAGAAAACTATGAGGGTTATCCTACAGACCTCATCATGTACGGAGGGCTATTGGTAGTTGCCGCAAGTATCGTCGGAGGCATCCTCCTCTCACTCAAAGGCTGGAAGGCTACTAAAAATATAGAACAAAAAAAGGAGGCTGCTTAACATGTCAGCAAGTGCAGTCACAATGATGATCGTCGGAATGATCATACTCTGGGGCGGATTAGCAGCCAGCGTTTACAACGCAATTAGAGTATCAAAAAAATCATCCTAAACAAAAAAAGGATTGAGCAAATAACCTTGCTCAATCCTTTTTTCATTTGAGTGTCCACCTGGGGTGGAAAGTGTCCACGAGCGGTGCCTGTCACCGCATCCTTTATCATTACACCTGTGAACCCATCTTACATTTGTCTGCAATAACCCTCGATATCACCAGGAGATGTGATCGGTTTTTCTTGTGTTCCCTGCTTGGAGAATCTGCAGGTATAGGTCATTTCTTGCCAATGTTTATTTTCAAATTCGTTTAAGTCTGGGTAGGTTTTAATTTTTTTCTTAAGTCTTTTTGGATAATAATCGATCTTAATAGTATTGTCTTTAAATTCTCTATCCTTAACGTTTTCCCATAACTGATAAATACGCTGTAATTCTTTCTCCTTATCAAAGGGATCGTCGAAATTTACTATATGGATACGTTCGTTGCTTTGCAGAGGATTCTCATTATAAATTTTTTGATAGCTGTCTTCGAATCGGTACCGCTCCTCTATCTCCTCGGGAAAAGAACTATAGGCATAGAGTTCCGCTGTTCCTTGATATATTGGTTCAATAATCGGAAGCATCTCTTTCCTAAATTGATCCGACCAATTGTTTTCTTTATAAGAATCCCTTATCACCTGATACTTCTCAGAAGCATCCATCCCGAACGTAATATCCGGATTTGCCACTGGATGTACAGAAAGAGAGTAGGCTCCCTCATCATCACCTAAAGCTTTATTGTATTCCACATCATCTATCTTAAAATGCTCCCCATACTTATCTTCCAAATATTTCAAAGCTGCCTTTTCTACTTTATCGTCATTAGCGTCATAATAGACAAAATCTAAAGCATAAACTCCTAACAGTAAAAAAGGTGATAAAACTACTAAGCCAACTAGTATCCCTATAACCAACAAAATTTTTTTCATATCGTTTCCCCGCATTTTGTATTTTTTTGGATACAATCCTGTACTATCATATCTAAATCTTTAAAAAAATCAAAATAAAATATCTACTAACTAGGAAAAAATTGTTATATGATTGTTTTGTTCTCTTTTCACTACTTTTGGAGGAGGTTTTTTATGAACAGAGACACAATACTAGAACTTTTTAACCAGCATTTAAGGATTGAGATAAATGAGCCGAATTCTCGAAGAGAAAAGACAGATTCTGTCGTAAGAAAGGTTTCATTATCGAATGAACCTGGGTTTATTTCCTACTCGGAAATGAACGAATCTAATGCAGACAAAGTCATAGAAGAACAAATTAACTTCTATAAAAATCTAAAACAGCAATTTGAATGGAAGGTTTTTGACTATGACCAGCCTACAGATTTAAAAGAGAGATTACAAAAAAAAGGCTTCACACTTGAGGAATCAGAGGCACTTATGATTTCCGACTTAACAGAGGCCAATCAACTGCTCGATACTCAGATTCTTCCGGAAGTAAGAAGACTTACGACTGAACAGGAAATCTGGGACATTATTAAACTAGAAGAAGACATTTGGAATGAGAATTATCAAGACTTAGGTCAGCGTCTTGTTCGGGATTTTAATGACAGTTCTGCTCATCTATCCCTATACGGAGCTTATATACACGGAAAAATTGTCAGCGCTGCCTGGATGTACCTTCATGAGGGCACACCCTTCGCCAGCCTTTGGGGAGGATCTACCCTGGCTGAATACCGCAAGCGAGGTTATTACAGTTCACTTCTCGCAATCCGGGCACGTGCGGCTTCAGAGAAAGGTTATCCTTTATTGATTGTCGATGCCAGTTCGATGAGCAAGCCCATCCTTGAAAAGCACGGATTCATCTGCTATGGTTATTCAACACCATGTATGTCACCGAAGTTTACTTAGAAGATCCCTTGGACTTGATTCCTAGGGATTTTTTTCTCATTAAAAATAAAAGGATTATCCTTAAGCCCTGAATCATTTGCCTTCACTTATCACTACTATCTTCTGTGTTGTACAATTAAAGGGGAGGGATTTAATATGAATATCCGCTGGGATGAGATAACTCAGGATAACTTAAGCCACATGGATGGGGTGCTAAATTTATATGATTTAGTTTTTCCACTTGTTGTGAGAGAACCACATACTACTTTTTTTAATGGCTTGCATTATGCACAGCTTCAAAAGCCTAACAATTTTCGTTTCCTGATAGGTTTTGAAGGGAAGCAACTTATTTCTTTTGCAACTGGCCACTATTTAGAGGAAGTTAATACCGGTTTTATTGTCTATATTGCAACAAATCCACATACTAGAAGTAAAGGAATAGGTTCGAAAACGTTAGCAAAAATGGAAGAATTATTTATCGATGATGCTATTGCAGCAGGTCACTCTTCATTAAACGCAATCATTCTAGAAACAGAAACAGAGGGTCTGGTCCATACGAAGGAAGAGAAAGATCAGTGTAAGAAGAGAAATGAATTTTTTAAAAGGAATGGTTTTAAAAAGTCACAAGGAATAAGCTATCTCCAACCACCACTACATAATGAAGATGAGCCGGTTCAACTAAATCTTTTTATAAAGGATCTACAAAATCACGAACAAGATATTAAAAAAATTATTTTTGCGGTTTATAAAGAAAAATATTATTTAGTAAATAAGATTGATGAAGAGGTACTTAATAACTGTCTTAAAAAAATGGAATTAGGTCAAAAATTAATGTAAAGTATCAAAAAGCAAGCCTGGTCCATAGCAGAACCAGGCCTTACTCATCATTATTTTTCAAATATTGCATTGGAAAGGAGTCGGAATAAATAGTCGGTATGGTCACGGAACCCTGCCTCTAAACCTATAAGAGTGACGTCCTTATTATCTTCTTTTACGATGACAGCCTGACCCTTGGCTGGAAGTTTATTTATTCTCCAATGGCCTGCTACAAAGAAGTCATCCGAATCTGCAAGAGTAGCGGCTACTTCATCATTTCCTACAACACTGTACCAAGCTGGACGGTAAACAAATCCTAGGTCGTCCTGGTCATAGCCTGCAGTTAGTCCAGTACCTTCATATTTAACCTTCACAATACCGTTACTATTTGATCCAGCACTGTTAATCTCGTTGTCAGTCAAGCCAAGTGTTTTGGTTGCTTTCGATGCACCGGCACCTACTGCAATGTACTTTCCTCCATTGTCTAGAAAACTGTTAACATTGCTTTGAAATGCTGTTAACTGTTGCGGTTTTTGGAATCCAAATTCTTTGTTTGCCGCAGACAAGTTCGTAGAAATAAGACTTTCTGTCCCACTATATACAAACACATCGAAGCCCGCTAAACCTTGCTCTGCTACTTCCACAGGTGTCACTTCTGTCACTTCAAAACCCAGTCTCTTCAAGGCAAGTTTTGTCCCACTATGAGACTGAACCTTCCCCATTCCGCCATCCTTCAAAATGGCTACCTGCAAACTAGATACCTCGGCAGCATCCCCCGGTACACTTTCAACCGATCCTATTTGCAGACCAGATTCTTTCACTGCAGCTGAAATTTTATTAGCTGGGGCAGCTGTATAAAAATCGCCCGATTCACTGCGTGATACAACTACTCCCTGTTTAAGCAAGTTATTTACTAATTCAACCGCCTTTATAGAACTATTAGCTATCATGTAAGGACCTTTACCTGATACTGTCCCTTGCACCGTTACTTGGTTAACCTGTTTAGCTGTAACGTCTACAGCACTGTATGTTTCAACTGCCTCAAAGCCCCAAAGCTCCGGCAGGCTCCATGCAGAAATATCATACATAGCAGTTGTATCGTTTGAAATATCCTCACCATCCCATAGCATTGTATTGGCTAAACCCCCTTTCGCTTGATCCATTTGAACAAGATACGTTCCCTTAGGATAGGTTTTTCCTTCAACCGTAAATGCTTTTGTTGCTTCTTTAACCTCAATATCGTTACTGAGTAAATGGTTCACAGCCTTCGTCGTTACCGTTGGATCCTTTTCATCAACTGGCAAAATGTAAGCATTAGGGAAGAATCCTGTTTCATGGAAAGGATGGTCGAAATTAATGCCGCGTTTGAACATTTCAATTTGGTCTGTGATCATGGATTGCTTGTTTTCCGTGGCAAAATTCAAGGCACCCATGATGGCATTATACATCCAGCGTACTCCGTCCAAATCATTTGTCGGTGCTTCTAACGTATGTCCATAAGCACCATGGTACATCGCATACATCGGTGTGAAAATTGGCGGGTAATCATCCCAGCCAGCGGCATCGTCACGCTGAGGTACGTAAACTCCCTCCATACTTTGATACAGGTTCCCTTTAAAACTTTCCTTGTCTCCCAAAATCTCTGCTTCCATTGCTTTTGCCTGATCCATTGCCCATTTACTATAAAGGTCATACTCATAGTTAGGATTATGAGGCGGTGTACATGGTTCAATTAATCCCTGCTTATTAGGTGCGTAATTCTTCACATAGCCATGGGTGTCAAGGAACACCATTGGATTCCACTCTTTAATTAATTCCACCGTTTCTTGAGTTTCAGGCTGAGACTGGGTAATAAAGTCACGGTTCAAATCAATACCTTCCCCGTTAAAACGAGTTGCATCGACACGGCCATCAGGATTTTGCACGACGTTAAAAATAAGAATATTATTCTCTAAGATATTTTTCGTTTCTGCATCATTTTGAGTTGCAAATCGCTCGATTAATTGAATAACCGCGTCACTTCCTACAAACTCAGTACCATGAATCGATCCATTAATCATGATGGGTACTTTGAAATCCGGATTATTCGCAATCCAATCCTGTGCCTTTCCAGGATTCTTGAACATTTGTTTTCTAAGAGACTGGAATTTCCCAAACTTTCCTTGTGTAGTTGGATCCGCAACGGTTACCACGTAAAGAGGATGACCATCAGCAGATGTTCCGCGGACTTCTACTTTTATACGATTCGATTGTTTTTCAATCGCTGTCAATTTAGCCCCAATTTGGGAGAATTTCATAAAGTCATAGTTTTCACTATTAAACTTGCTAGCATCCTGCTCTTCATATGCATTCACATTCGTCCATTTCGGTCCCTCAGCAAATCCTGTCGAAAAAGGAACTGCCGTAAGTAAACTCACCGCTAATAGACCTGCAATTTTTTTCTTCTTCATCAATAAGCCCCCACAACCATTTTGTATTTTTATTAATAATTATGTATTTTTATAACGTAAAATTATTTTAATATCATTAGAAACAAAATACTATCCTACCTTTTTCCTGAAAAAGGCAATTAAACTTTATTCTTTATAGTCATTACGCCCTAATAAAAAGTTCCTAAGGAAACATCCCTAGGAACTTTGTTTAGTATTTTTTTAACCGGCAGTTTTTGCACACTTTGATGGTTTGGTTGTTTTCTGTTTTAAACGGGTATAACAGCTTTATTCTTGTCCTTCCACACAAGGGACATGTCCCGCGCCCTTTTGATGGCAGGTAGTTTATGGTTTTCCCTCTGTTCCTCTTCGCCATTTTCAATCATCCTTATCCATGATTAGTCTCGTCTCTTTATCTAATGATGGACTGGCATAAAGTTTGATAGGCATTTAACTGTTTTTTGTAAAAACTTACAAACATTCTAATTCAATTTTCACGGTTGTCCCTTTTCCCTGATGACTATCTATTTTCATCTTACCGTTGTGTTCTTGGATTATTTTGTTACTTACTGTTAAGCCTAGACCAATTCCCTTATCTTTCGTTGTATAAAACGGAGTGCCCAAATATTGCAAGAGATCATTATCTATACCTGGACCTTCATCCTTAAAGCTGATGACAACTCTTTTATTTTTCAACTTCCGAAGGCTGATTGAAACATTTCCGCCATTGGGCATGGATTCTATTGCATTTTTTAATATATTGACAAAGACTTGTTTGAGTTGATTTGGAGAACATAGAAGCTCAAGATTGTCTTCTTTCGGATATTTAATGGTTACTTGTACATTATCCAGCATGGCTTGTGGACGGAGTACATTAATGGTACTTTCTAGGATTGAAATTAAATTCCCTTGCTCAAAATGAATCGCTTGGGGTTTTGCCAAAGACATAAATTCATTGACAATTATATCGATTCTATCTAGCTCATCCGTGATAATTGATAAGTATTCAGCCTGTTTGTCAGAAGGATTCGATGTTTTCAATAACTTCGTAAACCCTTTCAAAGCTGTCAACGGATTTCTTATTTCGTGTCCAACTCCGGCAGCCAATTGACCAATTATTGAGAGACGGTCTAAATTTCGGAGTGCTGCATCATTTTCAACTCGCTCGGTAATATTTCTGCCAACCGTAACATAAGAGTCAATCTCCATTTTGTCATTGTAGACAGGAGAAACCGTTGTCTCTGAATAAAAAACCTTATTATCCTTTGTTTTCATTTTTAGTTGAATTAGCTGAGGTTCTCCAGATTCGTGAAGGTTCTTTGACATTCTATTTAATGACTCTTGTTCCCCTTCATGGATAACATCTAGTACATGCATGCCCTGTAATTCTTCTGGTGAAAACCCCAATGCTTTTTCATGAGAAGGAGAAGCATATAAAATGGTTTTATCCCTTGAATAAACCTTAATAAAATCCGATGTATTTTCCGAAATTAATTTATATAATTCACGTGTTCTTTTTAACTCTCTCTCCATATTTAATTCTTTCGTAATATCTCGATAGATGGCTAGAACGGCTATTATCTCACCTGTTGCATTTAGAAACGGAGAGTAAGATACGGCAATGTCTAAGAGGCGACCATCTTTATGTTGACGCTGTGTGATCAAATTAGTAAAGGCTTTACCACTTTTCACTTCTGTTAGGATTCCATTTATACAAAACGGAGCAGGAAGGTCATATATTTTTCTGCCAATCACATCCTCCTCGGTATAGCCAAAAATCACCGAAAACAAATGGTTGATTCGAATAAACCGATCCTCCATATTGATGATACTAACACCATCTGGGGTACAACTAAGAAATAAATCAATCCACTCATCAGGATTACATAAATCTGCAGCAGCCTTACTTCCAAAAATCGGATAACACTTCGCCATAACAATCTCTCCAGACACAACATTATTCTTCTATTTTCATTTTACAGAATTGCGGGAATAATAAAAGATTTTTTTGAATTGGGTGACAGGCACCACTCGTGGACACTTTCCACCTCAGGCGGACAGTTACTTTCCGGTTGATTTCCACTTTTTTCAACTTTGTTCATACATAGTGGACTTCCGGTGGTTCATATAATGGTCGAGGGAGGTGGGGTTGTGGTGAAGCGTGTGTTGGCGGTGGTTGTCTTTGGTTTTTTGTTTGTTTTGTCCGGCTGCGGGGGGCCGGTTCAGGATGATATTGTGAATTATATAAATGAGGAATTGAAGACGGCACAAACCCTGGAGGATAAGGCTGTTGCTGCTTATGAGGGTGTTGCGGGGGTCAATTATACAGATGATCAAACAATGTATGATGCCATGGTAAACGAGGTCATTCCCAATTATGAGGAATTACTGACTGAACTTGAAAATGTATCAATTGAAACAGATGAATTGAAAGAAATACATGACATTTATCTTTCTGGAGCAAAGCTCCAATTTAGCGCGTTTGAAAAGATTGTTGAAGCCCTAGAAAAACAAGATTCTAGTTTGGTAGATGAAGCAAATAAGCTTCTCGAAGAAGGGCGTCTTCAAATTGAAGACTATAACAAAAAACTCGATGAGTTAGCAAAGGAAAATAACGTGGAAATCGAAAAAGAGTAAACAATAAGGCTGACACGATTGGACCACTAAGTGACCTTTCGCGTCAGCCTCTCTCTGGTTAGACTTACCCTTTTACATAGTAAAGATCATGAGTGGATTCAATGATATATTCAGGCTTCTCTGCCTTGGGCTTCGCCTTATGGCCGGCAATATGCTCAGGGCTCTTCTCCCAGTTTTTCCAATCCTCTTCAGATTCCCATTGAACCATTACCATAACTTCCTCTTCGCCTCGGCGAACTTTCTTAACCAAAATCTGTCTGCCAATGTATCCAGGACGAGTTGCTAACAAACCGCCTCGATTTGAAAAATTCTCGACCACCTGATCGCTAAATCCCTCTTTCACTACAATTCTTCTAATTTGATAGAACATAAACTTCCCTCCCTATTAAGAAAGCCAGGTAAGCACCTGGCCCAAATTTTTATAATGAAGCTTCAATCTCTTCCGTCATAAGTTTTACAGATTGTAAACCGCCGCCGCTTAAGTACCAAGCGTCTGGATCGAGGTAAATGATTTTATCTTCTTTGAAGGCAGTGGTCTTTTTAACAAGCTCATTTTCGATTACTTTTTCAGCACCAGCCTCGCCGCCTACTGCTGTGTTACGGTCAATCACAAACAATACGTCTGGGTTTGTCTCCATAATGTATTCCATGGTAATGCTTTGTCCATGTGTGGAAACTTCAATTTTCTCATCAGCTGCTCCGAAACCAAACACATCATGAATCACACCAAAACGGGAGCTCGGTCCATAAGCACTTACTTTTCCTTCATTTGCTAAAACAATTAACCCTTTTTGGTCAAGCTCAGAAGCCTTTTTGTTTAATTCATCAGCACTTGCTTTGATTTCTTTAACGCTACTTGACACTTCTTCTTTCTTATCAAAAATGTCGCCGACAAGATTCATATTTTTCTCAAAAGACTCCATGTACTTGGAATAATCTAATTCCACATACACCGTTGGAGCAATTTCTGCAAACTGTTCATATAATTCAGCTTGGCGGGTAGAAATAAAAATAACATCAGGCTGCATCGCATGAATCGCCTCAAAATCAGGCTCTTTTAAACTTCCAACGTTCGTATATTTCTCACCTGCATATTTTTCTAAGTAGGAAGGAATGGTTGCCTGTGGAACTCCCGTAACTTCTATACCCAATTCATCCAAGGTATCAAGAATACCAAAGTCAAAAACAACTACTTTTTCTGGTTTTTTATCGATTTCTACTTTTCCATACTTATGTTCAATGGTTATTTTTTCAGAAGGTGCCGTTTTTCCATCTGCTGGTTCTGCCTTACTCTCTTCTTTTGACCCGCATGCTGCTAAGAATAACATCATCGATACCATTACCAATAAAAAACTCCATTTTTTCACAATATATCTCTCCTTTTATTAAGAGCTAAAATATACACAAATTCTGCAGCCATCCATTTTCTGAATGGGAATATCCATATCGTAAATCTCTTTTAATGCGGCTGATTCAATAATTTCTTCTGTCGGTCCATCTTTCACGACCTTACCGTCCTTCATCGCTACGATTCGATCGGAATAAACCGATGCAAAGTTGATATCATGCAGCACGATGACAACTGTTTTTCCAAGCTCATCAACAAGCCTGCGCAGTATTTTCATAATTTGAACGGAATGCTTCATATCTAAATTGTTCAATGGTTCATCAAGTAAAATGTATTCTGTATCCTGCGCAATAACCATCGCAATAAACGCGCGTTGCCTTTGGCCGCCAGATAATTCATCTAAAAAACTGTCCTGCATATCGGTTAGGTGCATATATTCAAGCGATTGGTCAACAATCCGTACGTCTTCCTCCGTTAATCTCCCCTTCGAATAGGGAAAGCGTCCGAAGGATACAAGTTCGCGGATCGTCAGGCGAACATTCATGTAATTGGACTGCTTTAGAATGGAAACCTTCTTAGCAAAATCATTGGACTTCATCTTTTTTACATCAGATTTATCAATCAGCACTTCACCTGTATCTGAATCAAGAAGACGGCTCACCATTGATAATAATGTCGATTTACCTGCCCCATTCGGACCGATAAAGCTCGTGATTTTCCGCGGCTGAATATCAACGGTCACGTCCTCAACAACGGACTTTTTACCATATAACTTTGACAAAGCTCGGACTTGTATCATGCAGCTTTCCTCTCCTTTAACAGTAAATAGATGAAGTACACTCCACCGATAAAGTTAATAATGACACTTAACGTGGTTGAAAAAGTAAACACCCGTTCAACGACCCATTGCCCGCCAACAAGAGCGATGATACTCATAAGGATTGCTCCAGTAATCAGGATATTGTGTTTGTACGTTTTGAAAAATTGATATGATAGATTGGCAACGATTAAGCCAAAAAAGGTAATCGGTCCTACTAAAGCAGTCGAAATTGAGATAAAGACTGCTACGACTATCAGCATTTTTTTGACGATAGAATCATATGGAACCCCTAAATTGATTGCTGTATCGCGCCCTAAGGAAAGGACGTCTAAATACTTTAAAAAACGCCATGCATAAATCATCACAAGCGCAACGATGCCAATCGCCAGCCAAACTAAGTCTGAATTAATATTATTAAAACTCGCAAACATCCGGTCTTGGACGATTTGGAATTCATTCGGGTCAATCAGTACCTGAAAAAACGTTGAGATACTTGAGAAAAATGTTCCAACAATGATTCCGACAAGCAATAAAAAGTAGATCGGCTGATTGCCCTTTTTAAATAAAAACTTGTATAAAAATAGGGCAAAAACAATCATGACAACCACTGAGAGTAAAAAATTCACCTGTTTATTGACGATAATGATATGACCTGAGCCTAAAAAGAAAATAATTAAGGTTTGTAAAAGCAGGTAAAGTGAATCCAACCCCATGATACTCGGTGTTAGGATTTTATTATGAGTGATCGTCTGAAAAACAACGGTTGCATACGCAATGGTGACTCCGGTTAAAATCATTGCCAGCACTTTTATCGTTCGTTTTGGAAGGGCATATCCAAAGCTCCCGTTTAATTCATGAAATAAATAGATGGCACACACTCCGGCAGCAATTAAAGCAAAAACTAGTAGTTTGATTGAGTTACGCATATGCCTTCCTCCGGAACAGTAAGTATAAGAAAATTCCGCTTCCTATTACTCCGACCATAAGACTGATTGAAATTTCGTACGGATAAATGAGCACTCTGCCCAAAATATCGCAAACCAGAAGGAAGATGGCCCCAAGGAGTGCTGTATGCGGCAATGTTTTTTGTAAGTGATCGCCTTTAAAAATCGAGATGATATTTGGAATAATTAAGCCTAAAAACGGGATAATTCCGACGGTCAGAACCACAGTTGTGGTTACGAGTGCAACAAGGATAAGCCCGATATTTACCACACGGCGATAGGCAAGACCAAGATTTTTGGAAAAATCCTCACCCATTCCAGCTACTGTAAAGCGGTTTGCATAGAAATACGCAATAATTAATATTGGAATACTTATGTAGAGCAATTCGTATCTGCCCTTCATAATCATTGAAAAATCCCCCTGCAGCCAAGCAGACATGTTTTGAATGACGTCGGCACGATACGCAAAAAAAGTCGTCACGGAGGACAATATATTTCCAAACATCAACCCTACAAGCGGTATGAAAATAGCATCCTTAAACTTAATTCGATCTAGGATTTGCATGAAAACAAACGTACCAGCGAGTGCAAACACAAAGGCAACGGCCATTTTTTCAAGCATAGTTGCATTTGCAAACAACAACATCGAGACAAGGATACCAAGCCGGGTTGCGTCTAATGTTCCTGCGGTCGTCGGTGAAACAAATTTGTTCCTGCTGAGCTGCTGCATAATCAATCCAGCAATACTCATCCCAGCACCTGCAAGTAAAATCGCAACAAGCCTTGGAAATCTGCTGATAAGGAAAATTTGCGTCTCCTCTGATTGGAAATCTAACAAGTCCAATGGAGAGATACTGCTAACCCCAACAAATAAGGAAGCAGCAGATAAAACTATTAATGCTAGCAGTAAATATCTTTTCTTCATGGCAGTCTCCAACATTTCTATTTTTCTATCATTATCAATCCAATTGAGAATAATTATCACAAAATGATAAAAATAAATGGCATTGAAAATCATTATCAATGCCCTACATATTTGATTATAAGCATTGAAAAATTTCAAGTCAACCGGTTAGTGAGAACTATTTTCACTAATTTCTGACTAATTTGTGACATAAACACGGTGTCTCCCTTGTAAACCTAACGTGTGATTTCCGATGTTCTCCCTTTTATGAAGAATAGTAAAAAAGGATAAGTGATTATAGAACGTTAGAAGGCCGGAGCCAATTTGGAAGTCAAATCACCGTTTTTCGTGTATTTTTTTTACAAGATGGAAATCCTAGCAAAGAATATTATTACGAGAGGAGGAGTTATCTTGGAAGAAACCTTAAAGGTTGGGGATACCGCCCCTGATTTTTCATTACCAGCAACAACAAAGGACCCCCTTTCTCTTTCGGATTATCGCGGAAAGACAAACGTGGTTGTCGCCTTTTATGGAATGGATTTTACCCCTGGCTGAATTAAAGAAATCGCCTCTTGGAAAGAGGACTACAAAAGGTTTGAACAGTTAGGCGCAGAGGTTATTGCAATCAGTGCAGATCATATTCACTCGCACCGTGTCTTTGCTGCAAGTATGAGTACATTGCCTTATCCATTAGCTTCCGATTGGCAAAGGCAGACGATTAAGGACTATAAGGTGTATAACGAAAAAGGCGGCGTTGCCAACCGCTCCGTATTTGTTGTCAATCGAGATGGAGTGATTACGTATATGAACACTTCCTTTAAAGCCGATAAAAAGGAAGATTACGAAGCAGTATTTTCAGAACTCGAAAAGCTTGCTTAAGCAGAAAAGAAAACATCTCCCGACAGTTTGAGAGATGTTTTTTGTTTATTTAATGAACGAGCTTTAAGCCTACTACTGAAAAAATAATTCCTAAAATACATGCAATCCGCAGCCTGCTCTTAGATTCCTTAAAGAATACCATCCCCACTACTGCTGCCCCAACAGTTCCAATCCCTGTCCATACAGCATAGGCGGTTGATAATGGAATCGTCTCCATTGCCCCCATGAGCAGCTGAAAACTCATAATAAATCCTCCAATTAGGATGAGATAATTAACAAAGTTACCTTTATCGGCCGTTCTTTTTAAACCGATAACCCCAACAACTTCAAAACATCCTCCTAAAATTAACATCAGCCAATCCATTAAAGCTCACTCTCCTTATTTGTTAATTTCAAGCCAATAATACAAACCAAAAGTAATAAAATAAGGGCCACTCTTAATGGACTAACGGAGCCGTTTTCAAAAACCATTTCGACTATCACCGTCCCAATGGTGCCGATTCCGGCGAATACAGCATATACCGTTCCAACAGGAATCACTTTTGTCGCTCTTATAATTAAATCAAAACTTAACAAGATCGCTAGAAGCACAACAAGTGACGGAACTTCTTCATATTTAAAACCGCTTGCCCAAACAATCTCAAGAAGTCCAGCTAAAATCACGTATAACCATGCTTTTGATTCATTCTTTGCGCTTGATGCAGCTAACACTTTTGAATCATTCATTTTTGTTATTCCTCTCTTTCCTTTGCTTGCTTTATTTTACCAAATTATCATTTGCATAACATTCATGATGAACGTATGATTGCTTATGAAAATCATTCTTTTAATAAAAGATTGGAGCCGTACAAATGAACCAAAACAAAGATGGCCTAAAGCCATTTATCTCCCTAATATTATCTACTAATTTCCCGAAAACTGCGTTGGTTATTGGATTATCTGCAAGTCTTATTACGACACTTGCGGGACTTCTTGTTCCCGTATTAATGAAGAATTTAGTCGATGGATTTTCAGTTGCATCGTTAAGTATCCCGCTCATGATAGGGATAGGTGCTGCATTCATTTTCCAAGCCATCATCAACGGGGTATCGATTTACCTGTTAAGTTTTGTCGGGCAGAAAATTGTTGCCCGTCTGCGTGAAAAGATGTGGGTAAAATTAATACGGCTGCCTGTCAGTTATTTTGATAAACAATCCAGCGGTGAAACTGTCAGCCGGATTGTAAATGATACAAGTGTTGTACGGGATTTGATCTCAAATCACTTTCCACAATTCATCTCAGGGATTATTTCAATTGTCGGTGCAATCGTCATTTTATTGATCATGGATTGGAAAATGACACTGATGATGTTAATATCTGTACCACTTACGTTTGCTATCATGATGCCACTCGGCAGAAAGATGGCTAAAATCTCCCGCGGCCTTCAGGATGAAACGGCAGCCTTTACAGGGTATATCCAACAAACATTAAGTGAAATCAGATTAATGAAAGCTTCAACAGCAGAACAACATGAAGAGACCAAAGGAAGTTCAGGGATTAGCAATTTGCTTGGTTTTGGGTTAAAAGAAGCACGTATCACTGCACTCATTGCCCCCTTCATGTACCTGGTTGTCATGATTGTTATCGTAATGATTATTGGATACGGCGGCATGCGGGTGGCAAACGGAACGATGTCCACTGGTTCACTGGTAGCATTCTTACTTTACCTGTTTCAAATCATTTTTCCGATTACGAGTTTTGCCATGTTCTTTACCCAGTTACAAAAGGCAAAAGGGGCTACCGAGCGGATTATCGATATTTTACAACTCCCTTTAGAAGAAGGGCAGGAAGGTTTAGAACTAGATATCACCAATAAACCTATTCTCGTCAGCAATGTTTCATTTGCCTATAGTGATGATGAACCGGTCCTTGAAGATGTATCCTTTGAGGCAATGCCAGGTGAAATGATTGCATTTGCCGGTCCTAGCGGCGGCGGTAAAACCACCATGTTTGGCTTACTCGAACGCTTTTACGAGCCAACCTCTGGAAAAATTATGGTGGGGGATATACCGATAACCGACTTATCGGTGGAAGCATGGCGCTCTCAGATTGGTTATGTATCGCAAGAAAGTGCCATGATGGCGGGGAACATCCGCGAAAATTTATGTTATGGACTGCCAAATGGTAAATTGATTTCGGATGAAAATCTTTGGAAGGTCGCAGAGATGGCGTATGCGAGTGAGTTTATTAAATCCTTTTCTGATGGATTGGACACGCAGGTTGGCGAGCGCGGCGTGAAACTTTCCGGCGGTCAACGCCAGCGAATCGCAATCGCACGTGCTTTTTTACGTGACCCTAAGATATTAATGATGGATGAAGCAACGGCAAGTCTTGACAGTCAATCAGAGGGAATCGTTCAGCAAGCATTATCCCGGCTAATGGAAGGCCGTACTACTTTTGTTATTGCTCATCGTTTATCGACGATTGTGGACGCTGATAAAATCATTTTCATCGAGAAAGGGCGCGTCACTGGGATTGGGACGCATCAAGAATTAACACAATCCCATGAATTATATCGTGAATTCGCGGAACAGCAATTAACAAGCAATGATCAAGAAAATGATAAAAAAGGTGCGTTAAGCTGAGCTTAATGCACCTTTTTATCTACTAAGCCTGCGGCTGCTTCTCCGCCATTGAAATGCTTGCCACTTCCTCTTTTACTTTGAAAAGCGGAACAACCAGTAAGGACCCAATCAGAAATAACACACCAGAAATCGTATAAACACCGGATAATGTCAGCGGTATTTTCACAACACCTGCAACTGACATTCCAATCACCATCATCCCCATAAATAACGGACTTAGGACACCATTCACTCGACCAATAAATGCCTCTTCTGAATATTTGAGAATGATGGTGTTAATCCCTATATGAATACACGGGAAGAATATACCGTTCAATATCTGCAATACCAATGTTACCGTAAAGCTTGTTGACCAGCCAACGCCGACTGTGAATACCATACTTGCAAAAATTCCGATTGCAAGAAGCTTTTGTGGTGAGATCTTTTTTGAGAATGCCATAACGATACCACCGCCAGCCAGCATTCCAATACCGTTTGCCATTAACAGCCACTGCAGGGATTCCTTTGGCATTCCCAGTTTTTCTATGGTAATAAAAATCATTAACGGTGAAATTAATCCAACCGCCAAACCACAAACAGCAAAAATACCACCCATTGATTTCAATACCCTTTTTGACATCACATAACGAAAACCATCTGCAAGCTCTTTTTTAAAATTATTTTGTATTTCCGATTTTTCTTTCTCCAAATCACGCGGCAGGAACATAAGCACTAGTCCTGACAGTAAGAACATCGCACCCATGACACCAATTGAAATGTAAATTCCATAGTTCTGATAGACAAGTGTTCCAATTACTGGACCGATGACCATGAAAATGGCCATCAATGATTGGAAGATAGCCATAACCGATTGCAGCTGTTCACCTGGTACATGTTGCTTTAATAGTTTCATTGCCGATGGCATGGAAAATTGAGATAAAATTGCCGAAATAAGCGTTGCAAAGAATATGGCCTGCCACGATCCAAAAAGTAGTGCCAGCAGTACCAAACCGATTGATAATGCTGACAACATATCGCACCAAACCATAGTCAGCTTAGGCTTCCATCTGTCAGCAAATGTTCCTCCGATAAATGAAAATATAAATATAGGGGTAAACTCAACCACTGAAATCAATGAAACATAAACCGGATCATTGTTGGTTATATCGGTAACGTATAGTAAAATTGCAAAATTTCTTATCCAAATTCCTAACTGGAGTAAAAAGTTTGAAGACATAATGGCTAATACAATTCGATTTGAAAATATATTCCCAGTTGAAATGGATGACGCGCCCTGATTGTTACCCTCCATCGTATTCCTCCCTTAAAATCTTTATAAAGTTATTTTTGCCAAAATTCTGCATAATCATATCATATTGAAAAATTTATTTCAGCAGATACCCAAGGTTTCAGAAAATTAATATTTATTTCCAAATTAGTTGATAGTATTGTAGAAGTTTTGATAAGTTAAGGGAGAAGAGTATCTTAGTAGAGGTGTTTTTTATGAATAAGGTTTTGAGCCGTGGTTTTCTTCAACCAATTGTATTACTATTGGTTGTTTTGTTTATAAAAATTTATGCCTTTCAGATTGTCGTTTTTGAAAACACATCGTTTTTTCATGTGTTACTTATTGAGTTTCCTATGTGGGCTCTAGTTTTAACTGCTCTCATGATATTTTTTAAAAAACGGACCTGGTTAGCCATTTGGCTTTATAACTTAATCTTGTCAGTGCTGTTCATTGTCGTTGTTTATTATACTCGGTATTTTTCAACCATACCATCTTATTATGATGTCAAACAAATTTATCAATCCAACTCTGTCGGAGGCACAGTTGCCTTACTTGGAAGCCCGTATGATTTTCTGTTTTTCCTAGATATAGTGATAATCCTCCCGCTTATTTGGTTTTTCAAGAGAAATTCTACTACCTTTACCTCAGCAAAGAGATGGACAGCTGGATTTGGCTGTATCGGACTCATCATGACTGTTATCGCATTTCGCTATCCTTTAATTGATGTTTCCTACTTTGCAAAGAAGCACGGCTATATCCAATCACAATTCGTTCAAGCTTATGAAAATAGCCTAGGGACAGCCTTTGCAAGTCAGGAGTATATGTCTGAAAAAGAACTTGAAAAGCTTAAGGGAAACACCTATGTCCAAGCTGCTGAACAAAGCACGTTTGGACTCGCAAAAAACCGCCATGTTTTTGTTATTCAAGTGGAGTCTTTGCAGGAATTCACGATTAATCAAAAGATAAACGGGCAGGAAATCACACCAAATTTAAATGCACTCTTAAAAGAAAGTGCCTATTTCGATCATGTCTATCAACAAATTGGGGCAGGTAACACATCGGATGCTGAATGGCTCATGCATACCTCCTTATACCCTGAAGGCATGGACCCAACCGTTAATACCCTTGACGGTGAAGAGATACCTTCACTGGTTCGGACTTTAAAAAAGAATGGCTACGGCACTGCCACTTATCACGCCGATGATATTACCTATTGGAGTCGTGATAAGTTATATCCAGCACTTGGATTTGATTATATCTACACTAGTAGTGAGATTCCAAACGAAAAAGAAATCGGCTTTGGTCCGGCAGATGAAGTGCTGTTTAACTTTGTGGACGAACAGCTAGAAAAGCAGTTAAAGACGCACGAAAAGATGTATTCGAATATTATTACGCTTACAAGCCATACACCATTTGAAATGCCCGAAGAATACGAACTTCTAGACTTACCGGAAAACTATAAAGAAACGTATGTCGGGAACTACTTTCAATCTGTTCGTTATACGGATGAACAGATTGGGTTATTCATTAACCATCTAAAGAAGTTAGGTATCTATGATGAATCTGTTATTTTGATTTATGGCGATCACTCTGGTCTTCACGGTGCACCTGTTACCGATCACGATAAGACCTTGTTAAAAAAAGTATTAGGTCACGAATACACCATGCAAGACCGCTTCATTGTACCAGTATTATTTACGGCACCAGGTCTATTTACAGGTGATACTTATTCACACCTTGGAGGTCAAATTGACCTAATGCCGACTCTATTAAACTTACTTGGTATCGAGCATGAAACGCAAATGATGGGGCACAATCTCTTTCATTACAAAAAGAACGTGCTTGGAATGCGCTATTATCTGCCTGGTGGATCGTTTATTAGTGATAAGACTATTTATACTGCACCAAGTGCCAAGCTCCCTGCTTCCATCTATAATCGAAAAACCATGAAGAAAACAAAGAATACGAATGGACTTCAAAAAAGTATTGATAATTCCTTAACACTCATGGAGTACTCGGATTATATCCGCAAAGAACAAACAGAGGATTAGGTAAAGGACCTGCATGAATCGCATGCAGGTCCTTTCTTTTTAGTTTACAGCTTTAACATGTTTCCTCATTGGCGGCACCTCTAAATACGTAACAACACGCCATACCCACTCCAGTGGTCCAAATTGAAAAAGTCGAAGCCAGACTACACTATAGATAAGCTGGATTACGTAAATCGTTAGACAAACTAGTAAAGATTGGAGATAGGTTAATGAATCAAACAAGTTGAATAGATATCCAGCTAAATAGATAAAGACAGTTTGAAAAATATAGTTTGTCAGCGCCATCCGCCCATAGCTCTTCAAAGGGGACAACAGCTTTTGAACAAACTGAAATTGCAGAAGCAGAATTAGCACCCCAACATATAAAGCGGAAACAAGTGGTCCAATCATAATTCCTATACTTAAAAATTGATAGGTAACCTCGTCAACTCCGGTATAAAAACCAAATGGTGCAGCTGGCACATGTTGATATTGAAAAATAAGTCCCGCTGCACTTACTACTAGCAGAAGAGCAGTAAAGATCACAGCTCTTTTTATCTTCCCCGCCACACCTTCAAAGAGATGATATTGACCAGCAGTAATCCCCAGCAGCATCAGCGGCACAACCATAAACAGCTTGAAGGCCATGACACTTATCGCGATTAGCAGGATTAATCCAATGGCAAGGTTAATTTCCTTTTTCACTTTGTAAAATGGAAGTAAAAGCAGTCCTGTCACGGCATAAACAGTTAATGCCTCTCCAGGATGGAATTTAACATGGAACCAGCCTAATATAAATAATGCCGTCACCCTTCGCAAAAACAAAACGTAGCCGTTTTTCCCCTTCGCATTCGCTCTTGAGATAAATAGATAAAAGCCTACACCGAACAAAAAAGAAAAAAGCGTATAAAACCTTCCCTCTACAAATAAAAAGAGAAACCTTTGATAGTAGGCATCCGCTGTGCCTTGCTCAGGCACTTTCACAGCCAACAGCGGCAGAATGTTAACTAGAATAATTCCCAGCAACGCAAATCCTCGTAAATAATCGAGGCTTTCTATTCGTTTAGCACTTTCCGTTGGCTTCAACCAACTCACCTCCATTAGATTGGAATGAACATATGTACAAGAAAGAGTAGAAAAAAGATCATGGCTGTTGTGAGATGAAATTTCCGTCTAAATCCGGAAGACTTTTTATGACGTAAATACCCTGCAGCCAAAGTAAGGAACAGAAAGGATATAGCCAGATAGCCGCTGATGATTTTTATGTTATCAAAACCAACAACCGGAGCAATTTTATATAAATTGATAACGGCATGACCAACAATAATGGTTGTAGCTGTTACTGCAATTGAAATATGCCACTTCATCATAACTCTTGAGAATTTTGCAAGACGGATCTTAACCTGTCTTATAGAGGTTTTGCGAATAACTAGAAATATAAAATACATATTAATATTAATCAAAAAGAGGACCATCGCTATTTGTGCCAGCAGCCGAGCCAAAATGACTAAACTGCTGTCAGGCGGAAGGAAAAACCAGATATAAATAAACGAAACGACAATCAAAATACTATTTACCGCAATCCAAAGTTTATGGGGCAAGCTTTTCCCTCCTTTGTTACAAGATATTAAATCGAGTTTATGCTCTGTATCAGGGATATCAGCGTTGGTTTAAAAATATTGGCGAATATTGAAATTTATCAGTGTTCCGCCGCACAAGCTAATATTTTACTAAACTCATACCCTCATTGGCTTTTGGAAAGTATGTATCAATTAATTGTAAATCTTCATCCGATAATGTCAGTTCTAATGCTTTAAGATTGCTCTTGATATGTGTAATGTTTTTGGCTTTCGGAATTGTAATGAGGTTCTCATGCCTAAGAATCCAATTCAATGCCACTTGGTAAGCTGTTGCGCCATATTTTTCGCCAATCTTATCCAATATCTGACGTTCCTTTGTATCCTGTTCTGGGAATCCAATTCCGCCAAAAAATTGTGGGGCATAACCAAATGGTGAGTAGCCCATAACCGTCACCTCATGCTTCTGACAATATGGTATTACATCATTCTCGACCCTGCGGTCATTCAAATGATATCCCACCTGATTACACATAATAACATGACTGCCTAAGACAGCCTGTGCTTCATCCATCAACTGCGGTGTGAAATTACTTACTCCTATATATTTGACTAAACCTTTATCAAGTAAATACGCCATCGCTCGCATCGTTTCTTCTATGGGGTGTTCCTTACTCGGCCAATGTTGCAAATAGAGATCGATATACGTGGTGTTTAACCTCTCCAAACTTCTCTCTGCCGCTTCAATCACACCTTTATAGGAACAGTTTTTTGCTGAGACTTTTGTCGTTAAAAAAATTTCTTTACGGCAATCATTGATTGCCTCTGCTACAACTCGCTCAGCACCGCCTTTGCTATATTCCTCCGCAGTATCAATTAAAGTTAGTCCATTTTCAATTCCAAATCTTAACGCCCTAACCTCTTCTACTGCCAAATTTTTATCTTCTCCATATGTCCATGTTCCTTGGCCTATTACAGGCACTTTTACACTTGTCTTTCCCAGGTTCCGGTACATCATAACAAATCCCCCCAAAATCCCTTTTACTTCTACTATACACAAAAAAAGAAAGCACCCATAGCGGATACCTTCCTTATAAACTAGAATTTATGAGTGTAAGAGCTCTCCTTAATTCGGTGACAGGCACCTGACCAGGAGCGGAAGCCTTTTTGGCCGCACCAAATGTTAATGCAGACCCAAATATTTCACCCGCTAAACGGCTGACCACTCCCTTACCCGCCATAGACATCGTAATAATCGGTCTGTCCGCATATTGCTCATGCATTGTGTTCGTTGCATCCAATAAGGTCAACACATCTGCAGCGTTACGCGGCATAACTGCGATCTTCGGTAAATCTCCGCCTAACTCCTGAGCCTTGCGTAAACGGGAAACAATCTCTTCCTTTGCCGGCGTTTTGTCAAAATCATGATTCGAAATGATAACATACATATTGCTAGCATGGGCTTCAGAAATAAGCTTTACGATTTCCTCTTCCTCATTAAATAGTTCAACATCAATGATATCTATCTGACCACTCTTGACAATCGCCTTATTTAATTCAAAATAGTATGCGGCGCTGACTTCCTTTTCTCCGCCTTCTTTTGCACTGCGGAATGTAAAGATAAGCGGAGTATTATGTAAGATGGATCGTATTGAATTTAATGCCTCTTTTACTTTCTCTAAATCCTCCACATGCTCAAAAAAATCAACACGCCACTCCACAACATCTAAGTCAACTGTTTTAAGAAACGAGGCCTCTTCTACTAATTCCGATACAGTCTCCCCAACCATCGGGACGCAGATTTTCGGTGCCCCTTCCCCAATCGTTATCCCCTTTACGGTGACACTTCTTTTCATCTTCTCCACTCCCCTTGACCTTTTACTTAGTTTCGTGTAATTCCCAAGATAATTTCAGGGTTTTTACAATGCTCTCAGCTAATTCATCTACATTTTGGTCGCTTATTTCAATGATTGAGTGATAATTATTTTTATAAATCTCTTTTCTTTTATAAAATAACTCTTCTATTTCTTCCATTGTTTTACCCTGCAGGACAGGACGGCTGTCAATAATCGAACTTAAACGATTTTTCCATGCATCCCAAGTGATATCTAAATAAAATACAATACTCGAAGAGAGGCATACCTGTCTGATTTCTTCCTGAAGGAATGCTCCGCCTCCAACAGAAATAATCTTAAGCTTGTACTCACATAGATTCTGAATTACTTCTTTTTCCTTTTCTCTAAAGGCTTTCTCTCCAATTTCGGCAAAAATCTTCGGAATGGGCATATTGTATTCTTTTTCAATTTCTTCATCGATATCAATAAAATCTCGATACAGCTTTTGTGCTACCAGCTTCCCAATGGTTGTTTTTCCCGCACCCATGAAACCAATAAATACAATGTTTTTTTCTCTTAGTGAATTTGACAACGTCTTCCATCTCCCAAGGACAAATAATATTGATACCATTATAAGCTTTCTAAACCATAAAACCAATCATGGTTATTTTCTATCCCTTTTTGGGAATATAAGTATAAACAGTGATTGGAAAGCTAGGAGATACTATGGGAATGCCCTTTAAAAAATTGTTATACTATCTAACCAAACTGCGAAACAGAATCTTTTTTCCTCTGATCACTTTATATGTATTATTTGCTGCCTATATCGCCTTATATATTGAGCCAGATACGTTTGACACCTATCTTACCGCTATTTACTGGGTTCTAACTACACTTGCTACAGTTGGATTTGGTGACTATGCTCCCGTCACCCAGCTAGGTCAAGCATTCACGATTGTTCTGTATATAACAGGAATCGGGTTAGTCAGTGTGTTTATTGGAAAAATGTTAAAAGTGGTCTATCTGTTCGATAAACTTAAAGTTGGTGGAAAGATGAAATATACTGGTAAAAATCATATCATTCTCATTGGATGGAGCGATAAATCACAGTTAGCCATCAAAGAAATTCTAAAATCAGATAAATCCATTGATATTGTCATCATTGACGAACTCGAAAATGCACCAATGGTGGAGAAACAGTTGTATTATGTTCGCGGCGATGCAACTGATGAAGAAACACTTTACCAAGCAAACTTACCGGAAGCTAAAGGTGTTATCATTTTTGCTGATCAAATTACGCAAGATAACTTCGCGACAAGGGATCCGCTACTTGTTGATGGGAAAACATTACTCATTGCTACAGCCATTACCTCAATAGAGGAGAAATTAAATACACCCATCCATGTAACGGCCGAAGTAATCTTTCAAAAACATATTCGTTTATTCCAACGGGTGAAGGTAGATGAATTTATACCGACACAGGAAATGATTTCTCACGCAGCCGTTCGCTCGCTGTTTTCTCACGGCGTGACCAATATGTATTCTGAGTTAATGAGCAGTCAATACGAGGAAGCTATGTATGAAATATCGAAACAGGACGAGTGGAAAACCTATCGGGACGCCTTTAAGGATTTGCTCAATAAAGGCGCAACACTCGTTGCAGACCGCGGAGATCTTCATATTAATCGAAAACTCGACGAGCCCATTCCCGAGGATGCCCAGCTATTTGTCATATGTGACAAGGAGACACTAACGAAGATCAATCCAGATTACAAACCCGCCAAATAAAAAATAGGTCCTATCTATTGGATAGAACCTATTTTTTATTGGTAGTTAACCTAATTTTATTTTATCTTGCGGCTCATCGAGTTTCATACGTTCTAGCTCGAGTCTCATTCTTTCCGTTTCAATCAAATAATTTTCATGTTTAAGTTTCTCTAATTCAAGTTCCCCTTGAATCATTTTGTATTTAATTTTATTCTGTTTTTGAAAATGTGTTGTTAAAATAGCAATGATCGGAATCGAGAATACCATAATAACTGCAATTGTTCCTGTCATATTACTTCCTCCTTTTCATAAAGAAGCTATATACACTCTGCTCAGTTAAATAATACCAAATCCTAGCAATAGTTTGTACAGAATTATCAAAAAATAAAACCTGGAAATCAACAGTTCCACTTTACACAGCCCTATTTTTAAATAAACTTTCTCTTTGACAAAAGCATGTACGGCTATATAAGATAGTAAGCAGTGAAAAAGTTTACACTATAAAAATAGGTGTAATTCTTTGCATAAAGGGGGCTTCTTGATGACGGGGGATCAACGAAAGAAAATCACCATGTTGATGATCAACATGTTTATAGCAATTGGGAGTTTTGGTATCATTATTCCCATTTTACCAGCCTATCTGGAATCCATTAATCAAGGCGGAACAGCTGCTGGCCTGTTCATTGCCATATTTGCCGGAGCACAGTTTATCTTTTCTCCAATTGCAGGTAAATGGACAGATCAATACGGCCGGAGAAAAATGATTATTTACGGTCTGGCAGGTTTAACCCTGTCGATGTTTATTTTTTACGCGTCCAACTCCATCTGGGTACTTTATGCCTCTCGTGCAGTTGGTGGAATCGGCTGTGCTATGCTTGTTCCAGCCATTTTTGCTTATATTGCAGACATTACCACGATGGAGCAACGGGCAAAAGGGAATAGCTTAGTTTCCGCTGCCATGTCTCTTGGAATTGTTGTCGGCCCTGGAATCGGTGGATTCTTGGCAGGATTCGGATTAAAATTTCCTATTTTAATATCAGCGCTTGTTTCTCTAGTCTCTGTATTGTTTTCAGTTCTCCTTTTAAAAGAGAGTCAAACTACTCCTATCGGAGAATCAGCAGAAATGCTCCCTGATGAGTCCATGCCTCGTAAAATAGCTCGCTCAGTGAACATGCCTTATTTCATTCCACTCATTATTACACTTGTCATGAGTTTCGGATTAATTGCCTACGAATCGGTTATAGGTTTATATCTTGATAATCAATTTCAATCATCCGCGAAGGATATCGCCGTAATGGTTACGGCAACTGGGGTTGTCAGTGTTATTGTTCAGCTCTTTGTAGTTGATCGAATTGTAAATCGATATGGTGAAAAATCAGTATTGAATGTTTTTATTGCTGTGGCTGCAGCTGGATTTTTATTTTCACTGTTCGCTTCCAGTTACTCTCTATTCTTTATCATTTCACTTTTTATTTTCCTCTCCACCTCTATACTACGCCCAGTGTTGAATACATTGATTTCTAAGCTGGCAGGAAATGAACAGGGCTTTGCAATGGGGATGAATAACGCTTATATGAGTATTGGTAACGTACTTGGGCCAACTCTTGCAGGTTTACTATATGACGTCAAAATTACCTATCCATTCATACTAGGTTTTGTATTATTGATCATAACACTGTTCATTACCTTTACATGGCAAAAACGATCACTAAAAACAAAAGCGGCTTTATAGACAAAAAAACTGATGCAGAATGCCTGCATCAGTTTTTTTATGATTTAATTGCTTTTCTATATTTAAACATCTTCCATTGATAATGAATAAAACAGCCGATGCAAAATCCGAGGATAGCCACAAATGCCGCAGTCGCAACCATAATTGTAAACACATATCCCACTGTATTCCATCCAGCCAGAAAACTAATGAATCCGCCGGCCAAACAAATTACAGCTATTTTCTGATTAAATTGCTGCTGTTCCCAGTCCTCAGGAATATATTCATGAGGCTTTTTCTTTAGAAAATACTTTGCAATGTTCATGACGGGATTATATTTAAAAACAATTCCGGATATACCTGCAAGTAATGGGATAATCAAAAACCATCCCTGACCGAAAGCCAGTGTTAACAGGGCACTAATGACAATCACCCATTGGTTTGTTTTTACAAGTGGTCTTGGGATAGAACGTACTTTATCTGACAAGTAAAACCCACCTTTCTTATCGGTATTATTGGTGATTATCTTTTAGTTTACCTCCTTTATGCAGTTTTGTATAGCCTAAAGGTAGATTCATTCTGTTTTAAAATGTAAGATGGATGTAATAGCGTAACAAGGAGCTGTCGTTTCGTGAAAATAAAAAAAATCCTCAATAACAATGCTGTTGTCGTTTTAGACAATAATGAAGAAAAGATAGCAATTGGTGCGGGAATTGCCTATGAAAAAAGGAAGAATGACATCATCAATCCGAGTAAAATTGAAAAGCTATTTGTTATGAAGGAAAATGAGAAGTTCCAACAGCTTCTGCAGCAAATTCCGGAAAAACACTTTTCGATTTCTGAAGAGATTATCTCTTATGCAGAAGATAATTTGGGATTGAAATTAAATGAGCATATTCATATCGGTTTAACAGATCACTTGTCTTTTGCTATTGAAAGGGCAACAGAGGGAATTCACCTCAAGAATAAACTTTTTGATGAAATAAAAATCCTCTATAAAAAAGAATTTGATATTGGCATGTGGGCGATTAGACATATTGAAAAAATGACAAGTGTAAAAATGCCAGTGGATGAAGCAGCCTATATCGCCCTGCACATTCATACTTCAAAGCCCCAAAGCAGTGATATGAAGCAAACACTTCGGCAGACCGCTATCATTGGAGAAATGATACAGACAATTAAGGATACACTTAGTATAGCAATAGAAGAAGATGACCTTTCCTATCAGCGTTTAATGACTCATTTAAGATTTGCTCTAACCAGAATAAATGATGAATCCCAGCCAATAATGGATGATGAAATGCTGGCCATGTTAAAGAAAAAGTTCGCACTATCCTACAATGTTTCAATGAAAGTAGCCAAGCTTCTGGCCAAAAATCATGGTATCACCCTGCCTGAACAAGAACTCGGATATATCACCATTCATATAGAAAGAATTAGAAATAGATAGATATAAAAGCCGGATTGCGGTGCCCAGGGAAAATGCAGTTCAATTTTCCCTAGGGGAGACAGCAACTCCAAAAAGCGTACAGTTTCTAAAAAACCTCACCCCCTAGTCTCGGAAGCTAAACAGAAAAAACCGCTTGAACCAAATGGTCCAAGCGGTTTTTTTATTCAATCTTATTTTCCCTTACGGATTTTTGCAATTTCATCAGCGACGAATTGAACATTTGTACCGACGATAACTTGAATACTGTTTTTCCCAACAATATTTATTCCTGGTACTCCAGTAGATTTAATCTTCTTCTGATCTACTGCATCCATATCCTTAACCTCTAAGCGCAAGCGTGTTACACAATTATCTACAGATGTAACGTTTGCGTCTCCGCCTAAGCCTTCATAGATCTTAGCAGCCATTGCAGAGAACTTATTACCACCTGCATTTTCGGCATCCTCTGATACTTCATCCGTATCATCTTCACGGCCAGGTGTCATCAAGTTGAATTTTGTAATGATAAAACGGAATAAGAAATAGTAAATGACTGCAAACACTAGACCTTGGACTAGTAACATATATGGTTGGTTTGCAATTGGAATTTTCAAGCTTAACACAAAGTCAACCAATCCTGCACTAAAGCCAAATCCTGCTGTCCATTGGAACGCAGCTGCAACGGCTAATGAAAGACCTGTTAGTAAAGCATGTGTTACATAAAGTGCAGGAGCAGCGAACATAAACGCAAATTCAAGAGGTTCTGTAACCCCAGTGAAGAAAGAAGCGACACCAGCGGCCATCATTAAAGCAGCCACTTGTTTTTTCTTGGATGATTTAGCAGTATGGTACATTGCTAATGCGGCCGCTGGTAAACCAAACATCATAACTGGGAAGAAACCAGCCTGATATCTACCAGTAATACCTGTTTCCCCCTTACTAGACCAGAAGTTTCCAATATCATTAATACCAGCAACATCAAACCAGAATACGGAGTTTAAGGCATGGTGTAATCCGATTGGAATTAATAACCGGTTAAAGAAACCATAAATACCTGCACCAATTGCACCTAAATCACTAATCCCTTTACCAAAAGAAACGAGTCCAGAGAAGACGACTGGCCAAACAAAGAACATGACTAATGATACAGCTAACATCGCTACGGATGTCATAATAGGAACTAGGCGTTTTCCGCTAAAGAAAGATAACGCATCGGGTAATTTCACATGACTGAAACGATTGTACATAATTGCCGCGATAATACCAGAAAGAATCCCTGTAAATTGTGTTCCAATTTTTCCAAATGCTGCGTTAACGGATTCTGGATCAATCCCTTGAAGCAAAGCTACTGAGTTTGTTGATAACACAGTAGTAATAACCAAATAAGCGACCAATCCGCTCAGTGCTGCTGAACCATCTTTGTCTTTGGACATACCTAACGCTACCCCAACTGCAAAAAGGATAGCCATGTTATCGATAATGGATCCACCTGCTTTAATTAAGAAAGCTGCAACTGGACTATCTGCTCCCCAGCCCGTAGGGTCAATCCAGTACCCAATACCCATCAATATTGCGGCAGCAGGCAAAACGGCTACTGGCAGCATTAAAGAACGGCCTAATCTTTGAAGATATTTCATCATTGTTTATTCCCCCTATCTTTTTATAAAACCAATCACATATAGCCCTCTTGTGCAATTAATCCTCGAAACTCGTTTACCAGATTGAATTGGTTTCCTCCTGCTTGAGTAACCTGTATAAATAAAGAATAATTGCCTGCAGAATGGATTCGCAAAATTCAATCTTTATTAGCAGTATGCAGCAATTGTACAAGATTCTTACATATTATTTTTTACCTCGACCACCTCCTTTAATAGAAGATTAGCTTAGGAACCTGAAATGATTACCGTTTTTCCTTGAACGGCAATTTTCTCCTCTGTGAGAGTATAATGCCTGTTTCTATCTTCACTATTTGTAATAACAATCGGTGTTATCGTGCTTTTTGCATTTTTACTAATATATTCCCAATCAACCTCCATTATCATCTGGCCAACTGAAATCTTATCCCCTTCATTAACGGCTACTCTAAACCCCTTTCCATTTAATGACACTGTTTCCAACCCTACATGGATTAGAATTTCTGTCCCATCACTGGCACGAATTCCAATAGCATGCTTTGTGGCAGCGATGAGAATAACTGTGCCGTCTACAGGAGAATATACCTTTCCCTCCTTTGGGAGTATGGCTATCCCTTCACCCATCATTTTTTGGCTGAATACTGGATCTGGAACCTCTTCTAATGATCTAATGTCTCCATTAACCGGTGCATATATTTGTAGTTTTGACTTTTTAAAAATACTAAATACCATACCCATACCTCTTTCCTTTCAAAAAAATAAAAAAAGGCATGGAGGTACAATAAAAGGGCAGAAAGCCGGCTTTTATTTTACCACCATGCCTGATCGTGTCAGTAACATGTGATCACTATTTACAATTAATGCAATTATATCATGGAACAGATAAAAAACAAGTGAAAGCGGTATCAATTTTTAAAAAACTGTTCTCTATTTCTTCTAAACTGTTTTTGCAATAATTCCTCTTATCAAAATAGAATTATTATTTCAAAAAAACTTTCTTTTTACCCGAGAAACTTCAACATTCCTGATATAACAATGTTTCTAATTATTATAATCCTATTTACCAAAAATAGTTTTTGACAATTGAAAACAATCGAAAGTATTATAATATAATATAAAGGGAGGTAGAATTATGTCGAATTATAATAGGCAGAAAATTGTGGATAGTGTACCCCAAACAGGATTCTTCGGACATCCAAAAGGATTATTCACACTTTTCTTTACAGAATTCTGGGAGCGTTTCTCTTACTACGGAATGAGAGCCATCCTAGTCTACTATATGTACTATGAGGTCTCAAAAGGCGGATTAGGGCTCGATGAAAACTTAGCTCTTTCCATTATGTCTATTTATGGGTCACTCGTTTATATGTCTGGAATTATCGGAGGATGGTTAGCTGACAGAATATTCGGTACTTCTAAAGCGGTATTCTACGGTGGAATACTGATTATGTTTGGTCATATTATTCTTGCTATACCTGGCAGTGTTGCCATGTTCTTTGTATCCATGGTGTTAATCGTACTTGGAACAGGACTGCTGAAGCCAAATGTCTCAACTGCAGTTGGTGAAATGTACAGTGAAACAGACGACCGCCGTGATGCCGGTTTTACCATCTTCTATATGGGAATCAACATGGGTGGATTCTTGGCACCGATAATTGTAGGAAGTGTGATGGGTTATAGCTTCCACTTAGGTTTTGGTATTGCTGCTGTTGGTATGTTCCTTGGTCTTGTCATGTTTGTTCTTACAAAAAAGAAAAACCTCGGACTTGCAGGTACCACTGTTCCGAACCCACTTTCAAAAGCGGAAAAGACGAAAACATTCACATTCATTGGATTGGGTGTTGTCATAATCGCTGTCATTTGTGCATTGTTAATCCCAATGGGAGTTCTTACATTCTCTAGCTTTATCAATATTGTTACATTCTTAGGCATTATCATTCCAACTATCTATTTTGTTGTTATGTATCGCAGTCCAAAAACTACTTCTGTAGAACGTTCTCGTATTATTGCTTATATTCCACTTTTCATTGCAGCTGTAATGTTCTGGTCCATTCAAGAGCAAGGCTCAACGATCCTTGCAAGCTATGCGGACAAGCGTACGCAATTAGATTGGATGGGCATGCACATATCACCAGCATGGTTCCAATCATTAAACCCGCTATTTATTATCATATTTGCACCTATATTTGCGGGATTATGGGTTAAATTAGGAAATCGCCAGCCAACAATACCGCAAAAATTCTCTTTATCCTTGTTATTTGCTGGTTTATCATTCCTAGTGATTTTGTTACCGGCTTACCTTGGTGGTACTGATTCATTGGTTAGTCCAATGTGGCTTGTTCTAAGCTATTTAATTGTTGTATTTGGTGAATTATGTATTTCACCTGTAGGTTTATCCGCAACAACAAAATTAGCACCTGCAGCCTTCTCAGCCCAAACCATGAGTTTATGGTTCCTAGCAAGTGCTGCAGCGCAAGCACTAAATGCACAAATCGTTAAGTTTTATACACCTGAAAACGAAATGGCTTACTTCGGTGTAATCGGTGGAGCAGCTATTGTTTTAAGTTTGATCCTTTTTGCATTGGCTCCGAAAATTCAGGGCTTAATGAAAGGAATCCGCTAAGTTGTTCAAAAAATTCAAAGCAGTATCTCATGATTTATGGGGTACTGCTTTTTTGCGTTATATAATCTTGTTATTCTCAATTGAATCGTGTATGATTTAATCGTAGACGATTTAATTAATAAGAGGCACTAACCAGGAGGAATATAAATGAAGACAGTCTATGATTTTTCTGTAAAAATGACTAACGGTGTGGAAAAGTCACTCAAAGAATATGAAGGTAAACCTTTAATTATTGTCAATACTGCCAGCAAATGCGGGCTAACTCCTCAATTTCAAGGCTTACAGGAACTATATGACTCCTACAAGGATCGTGGATTAGAAATTTTAGGATTCCCTTGTGATCAATTCAATAACCAAGAATTCGATAATATTGAAGAAACTACACAGTTTTGCCAGTTAAATTACGGGGTAACTTTCCCTATCTTTGCGAAAATCGATGTGAATGGCGATAAGGCAGATCCTTTATTCACTTACCTGAAGGAAGAAAAGAAAGGATTACTTTCTAAAAACATTAAATGGAATTTCACAAAATTTCTTGTTGACCAAAATGGCCAGGTTGTTGAGCGTTATGCACCTACAACAGAACCTGCTAAAATGAAGAATGATCTAGAAAAACTATTATCCTAACAGGTGATTGCCTTTGAAAGACTTCATAACATTAAAAAGCCAGCTTTGCTTTGCCGTATATGAAACAGCTAGTGAATTTAACAAATTATACTCCGGCGTACTTCAGCCTTTCGGTTTAACCTATCCTCAATATTTAGTCTTATTGGCTTTATGGGAACAGGATGGGGTGACATTAAAGGAATTAGGGGAAAAGTTAAATTTGGGCACTGGGACATTGACCCCGATGGTTTCGCGCATGGAAGCAAATAATTGGGTGAGAAAACAACGCTCTAAAGAGGACGAAAGGAAAGTGTATATCTATCTGCACGAGAAGGCTCTAGAAGAAAAACATTCTATTACCAGTAAAATCGCAGATGCAATTCTATCCTGTCAAATAGAGCTTGAAGAATATGAGCAATTAATGCATCAGCTGCATACTTTGCAGAAAAAAATGAGAGAAAGAAAAGTCTAATTTAAATCCCCTGAGGGGGAATCTCTCGGCGTATAGAGTAAAAAGGGAGGCTTTCTTAATGAAAGTCTCTCTTTTTATTGTTATCATTAAGAATACTATCCTAAGGAGAGTTCGGTTCTATGTTAATAAGTAAGAGAACAATTCCGGGTAAAAATTCAACATTACTAATAACAGCAATTGCATTAGGTGTTATCTTAAATCCATTAAACACCACCATGATAACAGTTGCATTGCCTGATATAAAAGATCAATTTCAACTTACCTCAAAAGATATTTCTTGGTTAATTGCTTCCTATTTTATGGTGAGTGCAATCTTTCTGCCATTAATCGGTAAATTAAGTGATTATTATGGTCGAAAAAAAATCTTTATCATTGGACTGCTATTAGTAGCCATCTCTTCGTTTACCGCTCCATTGTCTACAAATATGGAGTTTTTACTTATGATGAGAACCATACAGGCAATAGGAACATCCGCTCTTTACCCTGCGGGAATTGGTATTGTCCGTACATATATAGAAAAAAATCAAAACAGAGTCATTGGTACATTATCTGTATTTGCTACAACCTCGGCTGCCTTTGGACCCACTATCAGTGGATTGTTAGTTCAACAGGGCGGCTGGCCAATTATCTTTTACGTTAACTTTCCAATTATCGTGATTTCTGCCATTTTGGCTATCCTGTCCATTCCAAAAGATATAAAAAACACTCAGAAAACCTTCAAATGGGATGTGATAGGAATAATTTTATTTGGTTTATCCATTTTTCTTTGGATGTTCCTGCTTCAGTCCTTAGAGAATGGAGTTAGCTATTGGTTATTATTTTCTCCTTTAGTTGTGACTTTCTTATTTTATAAATACGAAAATAAGAAAGATGAACCTTTTATAAATATTAATTTTTTCAAGAAGAACATTAACATTACCTTAATTTATTGTCTATATTCTCTAACAACAATAGTCTTTTTCTCAATGCTGTTATCCATGCCTATTTATTTACAACTTGTGCTGTCGCTAACTTCCAAAATAACTGGAATCATGATGCTTTCCATTTCAGTATTTGCCATGATTATTACACCGATTGCGGTACGTTGGATGGAAAAGTCAGGGTACAGGTACCCATTACTTTCCGGCGGAATAGCAGGTCTAATTGGAGTTGTATTATTACTAACCATAAACCACAACTCCCCCCTATTATGGATATTTAGTGTGCTTTCACTCTTGGGTTTAAGTAATGGCATATTAAATATTGGTTTACAAAATATACTTTATTCACTTGTATCTAAATCTGAAAGTGGGATTGCTTCAGGCTTATTTATGACATCAAGATTTATTGGTAATATCCTGGCCTCTAGTATTTTCGGTGTCATGTTTGCAACAGGAATTAATGATGGTAACCACAATTCGATGTCTATCATCTTACTAATTGTGTCTCTTGTATTAATTCCGGGAATGCTATATATTACAAGATCCAATGCTTCTCAAATATCTGGCAGGGGTATTTCTTAGGGACTTAAGACAAAAGCGATGAATGATTTATCTTCTTTAAAGTTCCAGTCAATAAAAATATCCCTGACAGACTTATTAAAAATATCCTCAAATCGGCCATTGCGATGAAAATAAGTCTTTTCAAGTTCATCCTTTGTGAATTTTAGTTCATTCTCAAATCCTTTTTCAATTAGTGCCTTTTCTATTTGTATAAGGATTCCTTTTCTCTCAATTAAGTAAATAGATGGCGAAATGGGATAGGTATTAATTTTATCTGGAACTTTTTCAACCATGAAGCTAATTCGCCCAACTTCTAATTCTACCCTTTGGATATCGACATCGGTTTTATATTCCTGCCCTGCTTCCTTATCTAATATAAATATGAGCACACCAGAGTTATTTGGAAAATTCCAATCATGATACTCTTCTATCACTTCAACACCAAAAGTTACTTGTATGACTCCTTTAATTTCGTCGAGAAGGTGGGTAATAATAACAGTTCTCGCTTGATCAACGTACTTGTCCTGACCATGTTCTAGCAATATATCCTCCATCGGAGATAAAAATCCACGTATATAGGTAACGAGATGATTTTTAGAAACTGTGGTCTGACAGCTATGGGGCCCTCTTCCAAACTTCTTCCGTAATAACTTGCTAATATAACTACTGATGTACTCTTCCTTTTTTTGCTCCATCGCATTTTACCCCTTAATGAAAAAAATCTTTTATATCCACTTAGTATGTACGAGACTACTCCATATTAAAAAAGCAAAAAAACATATTGTATTTTAGGATTTCCCTCTTTACAACATGTTTTTTTAGGTTATTCGATAGTATATAGTTTGTTAAAAATAAATACAAGATAATTTCTATTATTCTTATAGTCCCACATAATAAAGATATCCTCGATTAAACGATTAAAAAGTTCTTCAAATTGATCCTTGTTCTTCCAATATCCATCTTTTATATCCCATGCTTGGTGGAGCAGCAAATCTACATTCCCTTTTTCATAAACTAATTTTTCAAGTGGCAAAAGTACTTCTTTAGATTCTATTGCACAAATATTTTGTGTAAACTTTACAATTTTCAAACTGACAGGCTTTTTATGGTAGTGTGACGCTACATTTTCGATTAAGTTAAATAGGCTGTTTTGAAGACTGTTCTCTATCTTCTCCTCATGATTAGATTGCGCTTGGTCTAACAGGAGGATTCCTGTGCTTTTATCATAGTTCCAATCATGAAAGAAATAATCAAAGGATATTCCTAAAACCACTGATACCTCTTCTATAAACTCTTGAGCAACTGAATGAATCACGGCTGAACGGAAATTGTGTGCAAGCTCTAACTGGCCTTGACTTATCAACACTTCCTCTGCAGGTGTAATAAAATTTCTCATATAGACATAAAATCTATTGCCTTTTAAGATAACATGACAGGATTCCGGCCCCTTTCCAAAACTGCGTTTAAGCAATTTGCTAAACGTGCTGCTGAGATATACTAAATTCTCTTGAGTAGATATAATATGTATCTCTCCTTTCACAAAAATAAAAAAGGCCTAACTTCAAAAAAGAAGTTAGGCCACGGTTAAGACGACTATATAAATAGTTTCTTCCATTTACCATACAGGATACAAATATTGTTTTTTATGTAAGTATAAAAGACTTCTAAAACTAATGACAGCAAGACATTAGACATATCTATTTTAACACTGTTTTCACTATACTGCAATTGTTTTGACAGTTGGTAAAATCACTTCAATACAAGTTCCTTCCGGGCTGCTAAAAATATTACTTTTTCCTTTATGTTCCTCGATGATCTCATTGCAAACAAGGATCCCTAGCCCAGTGCCATGTTCCTTAGTTGTAAAAAACGGCTCACTTATACGCTCTAATATTTCAGGTGGAATACCACTGCCTTGATCAATGATTCGGATATGGACGCTATCAAGTAAGGTTATACCTTCAATGATAATTTTCCCGCCAGCTGACATTGCCTCAATTGCATTTTTTATAAAGTTAATAAATACTTGCTTCAATTGGTTTTCGTCTCCCAAAACAGCCGCCTCAAGTGCATGGAAATTCTTAATTACCTCAATATTATTTAATAATGTCTGTGACTCCATCAAGGTTACAACTTTATCCAACAAACTGCGGATCTTCAACTCTTGGTAGTTAATCTTAGTTGGTGTAGCTAGAACCATTAACTCCTTTAAAATCATTTCAACCCGATTAATCTCTGATTCAACAATATTATAATAAGTCAAATCCCCTTTATGTTCCCCCATCATTAATTGCAAAAAGCCTTTTATGGCCGTAATGGGATTGCGGATTTCATGGGCAATTCCTGCCGCCAGCTGACCCGCCGCAGCTTGTTTTTCAGACAGCAATTGCCTCTCTCTCTTTATCATCGTGATATCTTTTAACACAACGTAGCTCCCAACTACTTCATCACTAAAAAGAATTGGGAAAGCGGTTACGTTTACGTCCATTGAATATCCAGGTCTCATACTAATTTTAGAATCAAAATTGGTTAGGTTTTCACGCTGCTTTTTAATAAAAAACGTTTGAGTGTCATTTAAAACAGACGGGATGAAAATATTACTTAGCTTCATTCCTATTAGGTCATTTCTTGAACATTGCAATAATTCTTCACAGACTTCATTTACATAAACCAAATGACCAGACATGTTCAATATGAAAAATGGGTCTGTTTTTTTTGAAAGCACAGAGAAGTCTTTATCCACATTGACATCTACATATATTTCAAGTAAGAAGTTTAATCGCTTCATTTCATCCTTATCCATCTGAAACATCCCTCCCGTTTTAAGCATTAAAAAAAGCCAAAATAAGCGCAGGGATTCCTACGTCTTATTTTGGCTTAAATTCTAGCATCTATATCTAGAAACCCATTACCGATTAGTAACCTATCAAAAACTCAACAAAAAGAGTTATTTTAGTAGTATAGAGCATTTATCTCTATTTCCACCTTTAATATTAAACTTTTATTTAAGAATATTCAATCAATAAATACTAAATATTGTTAATTTAGAAATTAAACGATTCCAGTTAACAGATAAACAGCGATGATGAAGAACGCAGCAATGGTTTTAATAATGGTAATAGCAAAAATATCACGATATGATTGCTTATGTGTCAATCCTGTTATAGCCAATAACGTAATAACCGCTCCGTTATGCGGCAGTGTATCCATTCCTCCAGAAGCCATGGAAATAACCCTGTGCATAACTTCTAATGGAATATCAAATTGATTTGCTAGTTCAATATATTTATCAGACATCATTCCAAGAGTGATTGCAATACCAGCAGAGGCTGAACCAGAGATCGCTGAAAGGATGTTGGTGGTAACAGCTCCGTTTAGTAATGGATGACCAAATACTTTAGCAATTCCATCTCTTGCAATAGAGAAACCAGGCAGATTTGAAATAACAGCTCCAAATCCATATTCTGTTGCTGAGTTCATAATAGCTAAAAGCGCACCTGCTACTCCGATTTTCATTCCATCTTTGAAATTCAGCATTACAGGTTTACGATTATAAAGAATCGTTGCGATAATACCGACTAGAAGTGCAATTTCAACTGACCAAATTCCGATCACTTTTGACGTTGCAATGCTTGGAAAGCTCATTCCAATTGCTTCGAAGTCAAAACCATTTGGATACCATTTTGGAATGACCGTTGTTAGTACTTTATTTAAAACTGCAACTAATACAACAGGGACAAAAGCAAAAATCTTACGTCCGATACTTTCTTGTTCCCCTAAATCCATCGTTACTTCATTGTCTTCCTTAATGGTACCGAAGCTGTCATAACCTTCCCCAGCTTTTTCTGCTTTAATACGACGAGAGTTTAAATACCACATTCCAAGTATGAAGATAAAGATAGCTCCGATAATCCCAAGCGTAGGCGCAGCATATAGATCTGTTCCAAAGAAGCTTGTTGGAATTACGTTTTGGACTTGCGGTGAACCAGGCAGTGCGTCCATTGTAAAGGTGAATGAACCAAGTGCAATGGTACCAGGAATTAAACGCTTTGGTATATTTGCTTGTCTGAACAGATGTGCAGCAAAAGGATAGACTGCGAATGCTACTACTACTAAGCTAATTCCACTATAGGTTAAAATAGCAGCCAGTAACACGATCGCTAACATTCCTCTTTTTTGACCAACAGCTTGGACAATAGTAGAAGCAATCGTTTTAGCTAGTCCCGACATTTCTACTACTTTACCAAAAATAGCTCCTAATAAGAAAATCGGAAAGTATAGCTGAATGTATTCAACCATTTTCCCCATAAAAACATTCGAGTAAAAAGGCAGAATCCATCCAGGTTCTGTTAAAAGCACTGCAAATAACGCACAAATCGGTGCAAAAATGATAACAGTGAATCCTCGATATGCGATAAACATCAACATTCCGAGTGCTAATAGTATAATGACTAATTCCATTGTTTTTCTCCTCTACCTCTGGGATGTTTAACTCTAAGAAGGAACTTTTTGAATAACTGTTAAAACGTTTTCAAATAATACAAATGGTAAGTGAAGCAAGAAAGAAAGTTCTCACTTCACTTCACATTTCATTGTGTTTGTTCCTCGGCTAACCTGCTAATCTATCTTTATTTATTAGCGATTCTTGTTTTTGGCGATTTCAGCAGCCACTTCAACGATCATATCCTCTTGACCGCCAACCACTTTTCGCTTTCCTAATTCTATTAAAATATCACGTGAATCTACACCGTATCTTTCTGCAGCACGTTTTGAGTGCAAGGCAAAGCTTGAGTAAACACCAGCATAACCAAGGGTTAAACTATCTTTTGTTATTTCTTGTGGTACTGGTAAAAGTGGAGCAATGATGTCTTCAGCTAAATCCATCATTTTATATAAATCTACACCAGTTTTAATTCCCATTCGTTCACAAACTGCAATAAGTACTTCTGTTTGTGTATTTCCGGCACCTGCTCCTAAGCAGCGAACACTGCCATCGATACGAGTAGCACCTTCTTCAATCGCTACAAGCGTATTTGCCATGGCTAATGATAAATTGTTATGACCGTGGAAACCAATGTTAATACCTACTGATTGTTTAAGTGCAGAAATTCGTTCCCGCACTTGACCTGGCAGCAGGTAACCCGCAGAATCAACCACATAAACAGTATCTGCTCCATAGCTTTCCATTAACTTTGCTTGTTCTACTAATTTATCGACAGGAGCCATATGGTTCATCATTAAGAATCCAACGGTTTCCATACCTAATTCTTTTGCATAAGCAATATGCTGTGGAGCCACATCTGCTTCCGTAACATGTGTTGCAATACGCGCCATTTTTGCACCTAAATTGGCTGCTTCTTTCAATTCATGCAACGTACCGATACCTGGTAATAAAAGGACTGCAATTTTAGACTTATCTGCAACGGAAACGGCTGCTTCGATTAATTCCAGTTCATTTGTACGTGAAAGGCCATATTGTAAGGATGATCCTGCTAAACCATCTCCATGTGATACTTCGATATACGGAACATTTGCATCATTCAATGCTTTCGCAACTTTTAATACTTGCTCTACTGTAAATTGGTGAGAAACTGCATGACTTCCATCTCGTAATGCAACCTCAGTGATCAGAATATCTCTTTCGTTTGTCATTTTAATTTCTCCTTTCTACCGCTTAAACGGTTTCTTTCTTTAATAGATTTTTAGCAAACTCTTCCGCGATTTTCACACCCGCAGCTGTCATAATATCAAGATTTCCTGAATATTTTGGCAGGTAATCCCCAGCACCTTCTACTTGAATAAAGATGGTTACTTTATTACCCTCGAAAATAGGCTCCGTACGAAGCTGATAGCCTGGCACATAAGATTGAACGACTTCTGTCATTTCAGCAATCGACTTTCTAATACCTTCCTCGTCCATTTTCCCCTCTTCTACAAGGGTATAAACCGTATCACGCATCATGATTGGAGGTTCAGCAGGGTTTAAAATCATAATTGCCTTCCCTTTTTTCGCTCCGCCAACTACTTCAATTGCACGAGAAGTGGTTTCAGTGAATTCATCGATATTCGCACGAGTTCCAGGACCAGCACTTTTACTGGAAATGGTAGCAACGATTTCAGCATATTCTACAGGGCTTACACGATTTACAGCGTGAACCATCGGAATAGTCGCCTGTCCGCCACACGTAATTAAATTGATATTATCCTTCTCTAAATGCTCGTCAATATTAACCGCAGCACATACATATGGTCCTACCGCTGCAGGAGTCATATCGATTACTTTAATACCTGCTTCTTTTAACACTTTCGCATTATAAAGATGTGCCTTTGCAGAAGTCGCATCAAATACGATATCTGCTTTCAATTCAGGATTTGCAAGAAAACCATCAATTCCAGTGTCTACCCCTGCATAACCCATTTCTCTTGCACGGCGTAATCCGTCTGATTGCGGGTCAATCCCAATTACAGCTGTTAATTCTAGTAATTCAGAACGACCAAGTTTGATCATTAAATCTGTACCAATGTTCCCTGAGCCAAGAACGGCAACTTTTACTTTTGACAAAATAATTCTCCTCCTTGAATATTACTTTTTTATATTTTCCTTACTCTAGCTGCTTTTTAATAAGGCGCCATCTTAAACTTCGATGTTTTTTGGAACAAACTTTAATAAACATTACCTCTATAACCTAATGATCTTGATATTTCCTTTGCCGCTTCCTTTATCCCCGTTATTACTCTCGGAAGCTTCTCCTCATCAAGTCTCATTTTGGGTGCAGCACAACTAATTGAAGCGATTACATTTCCTTTATGATTAAATATCGGTGCGGCAATACATTTAAGTCCCAACTCGATTTCTTCATCATCGACCGCATACCCAGTCTCGCGAACAGTAACTAAATGTTTTTTAATTTGATTAACATCTGTCATCGTATACTCTGTAAATGCTTCTAAACTTGATGCAGATAATAATCGATCCGCTTCTTCCTCACTTAAATGAGCAAGTATTGCCTTCCCCACGCCAGTACAATGAACGGGCGCTCTTTTTCCTGTATGAGAATAGATTGTTAGAGCTCTTGGGCCTTCTACCTTTTCAATATAAATGACTTCATCACGCTGTAAGGTAACTAAGTGAACGGTTTCATTTACTTCATCGGCTAACTCTCTAATAATCGGTCTTGCAATATTCCCAATGTCTAGATGTTTTCCAACAAAGTTACCTAATATGAAGAGTTTCATCCCCAGCTTATACTTCAAATCCTCTGAATTCTGCTCGAGATACCCTCTATGTTCCAAGGTTTTAATAATTCCATGAACCGTGCTTTTGGATAATTGAAGCTTCTCACTTATCTCTTTAACACTTAGCTCTGGACTTGTGGTCAAAAACACTTCAAGGACATCAGCAGCCCTTTCAATCGATTGAATTAAACGTTCAGACATCATCAACCTTCTCTCGTTCGTCATTGTCGAATGGCGTTCGTAAATTTACTAATCGATAAATTTATACTAAACCGCAATTAATAGTATGTCAATAACTTTAAATCCATTATTCTAAAATATTGAATTACATTGATAAATAAAAAAGAGCTCATCCTGTAGAATGAACTCTTTCTGTTTATAATGATTAAATAATCTCAAATTGTTTAAACCCAGTTTGATCTGGTATAAAATCCAGTTTCTTATTACGAAAATAATGACATTCCCCTTTATCAATAATGAAATGCAGGTCATCCAATACTATTTCACTATCATTAGCTTCCATCGTTCCTTCTAAAGTTAATTTTACCTTCATAAAACAGCTTTTTCGCATTTGTAATCGAATAAACTTAGCAGATTCTGATAATTCCAACCGTTTTTGTATTTCTGTTTTTGCTGCATCTGTTAAAATCAACACCGTTAGCCCACCTTTTACTTACATATTAAAATAACTACCCAGTAAATAAGAAATCCACTTGGTTTGAGGATGGTTTCGAATATTTTCTAGTAATCCCTTAATAATCGCCCGTCCAAATGTTTGTTCATGCAGCTGCTGTTTTAACAGCATTAACGATTCCTTTTCTACTGACTCTTCCATATCTTCCATTTCTTGATTGATTAGCGAGATAATCTGTTCCTTCGTTAAATCCTCTATTGGCGGCTCTTCAAGAATCTTGATAAGTCCTTTTGAAATAAAGGGAACGGTTGAGTTTCTGGCAAGCAGATTTGTTTTTTCCACCAATGACGTTGACAACAAGTCCAAATCTAATGGTACGTTATAAAACAAAAATAGATGAGAATACATACTTATAAATCCTTTGGTACAAAATACTAAATCATATTTTATCTCTTCGACTTCCTGACCTCCATATAAACGCTCTACCATCGAAAGAATCGTTTTATCCATTAATCTATCGTAGTAACGCATTTTTACAATGAAGTCCTCATTAAAAGAACGTGATTGTTCCTTAATTAATATTTTCCCAAAATCAGAATGCTTTTGAAATGAGTTGAATATTGCGTAATAAAATTTATATAGAAGATTTTCCTTATCTTTTGCACTTCTGACTATATAGTCAATTTCAGAGGTGAATTGAATCATAAAGTGATCGATTATCTCGATAATCAATTCATCTTTTGACTTAAAAGATAGATAAAAAGCACCTTTGGAGATGCCGCAATGTTCTGTGATTTGCTGGACAGACGTTGCCTCAAAACCCTGTTTAGCAAAGAGTTCTATTGCCTTTTCCATTATCAATTGTTTTTTCATCGTTTAGTCTTCACTCCTAGGTTCAATCATTGACAGATGACCGGTTAGTCAGTATTATAAGTAAATGGGTTAGATAAGTCAATTAAGGGTAGGTGTAAGTGTGAAAGGGTTAGTCAACTTTGTACTAGGAAATAAACTAGCAGTATGGTTACTTACCATTATTATTACGGTATCTGGTATTTATTCAGGTACAAAAATGAATATGGAGACAATCCCTGATATTTCAATTCCATACTTAATGGTAATGGATGTATATCCTGGGGCAACTCCAGAGCAAGTCATGGAAGATGTATCAAAGCCTTTAGAGAAAGTGATAGAAAACCTTAAGGGTGTAAAATCTGTCTATTCCAATTCAAATGCTAATATGGCAAGTATTCAAGTGGAATATGAATATGGTGAAGATATGGACGAGGCAAATCGTGCATTAAAATCTGCGTTAGAGTCCGTGAAGCTGCCAGAAAATGCACAAGAGCCTATTATTACAGCAATTAGTATGAACATGATGCCTGTTATGGCACTTAGTGTAAGCAGCACAACAGAGAATATCGTTGAATTAACGTCGACCGTTGAGGATATTATACTTCCAAAAATCGAGAAAATCGATGGTGTTGCCTCTGCCACCATTACAGGTCAACATATAGAAGAAGTTCAGCTTACGTATAACGATGCAAAAATGGCTGAATATGGTTTAAAAGAAGATACTGTTAAACAAATGATTCAAGCGAGTGACTTAGCGGTCTCATTGGGTCTTTATGAATTTGAAGAAGGCGAACAGGCTGTAGCTATTGATGGCAAGTTCATGACCGCGGATGAATTAAAAGAAATGCTAATTCCTGTAACACCATCAGCGACGCAGCCTTCTCCATTTGTAAAGCTTAGCGACATCGCTGAAATTGAAGTAGTTGGTAAAGTACAATCGATATCACGTACAAATGGTGAAAATGCCATTGCCATCCAAATTGTTAAAGGTCAAGAAGCAAACACTGTAGATGTCGTAAACAGTGTGAAGGATCTAGTTAAGGAAGAAAAGGCGAAAATTGAGGGTCTGGTCATTGATGTATCACTAGACCAAGGTGCACCAATTGAAAAGTCGGTTTCAACGATGGTTGAAAAGGCATTGTTTGGTGGTTTAATTGCGGTATTAATTATCCTTTTATTCCTGCGTGATTTTAAATCAACGATTATTTCAATTGTTTCTATTCCGGTTTCCATTTTCATGGCATTCCTTTTGCTCAACTGGATGGAAATAACCCTAAATATCATGACACTTGGTGCCGTTACGGTAGCAATCGGTCGTGTCATCGATGACTCGATCGTCGTTGTTGAAAATATTTATCGACGTCTTCATTTGAAAGAAGAAAAATTATCAGGTCGTGCACTTGTACGCGAAGCGACGATTGAAATGTTCAAACCAATCCTGTCCTCAACATTAGTAACTGTTGCAGTCTTTGCACCACTTATTTTTGTTGGCGGTATGGTCGGTGAATTATTCACGCCATTCGCACTTACTATGACATTTGCCCTTGGCGCTTCGTTAGTTGTTGCGATTACCATCGTTCCTGCGTTGTCTCACTTCTTATTCAAGAAAAAATTATATGGTGAGAAAACAGAAAGCAGCCATAAAGAAGTTGGTAAATTGGCGAACTGGTACAAAGGAATCCTTGGATGGACACTTAACCATAAAGTGATTACCTCCATTATCGCTGTTGTGTTATTAGCAGGAAGTTTGGCGTTAACTCCATTAATCGGATTCAGCTTTATGGGCAGTGAAGAAGAAAAGGTTATGTACCTAACATACACACCAAAAGCGGGCGAGTTAGAGGATGAAACATTAGCAAACGTGGCAGCCGTAGAAGAAGAAATGTTAAAACGTGATGATATCGATATTGTTCAGATTTCCGTAACAGAAAGCGGCGATCCGATGGCTGCCATGATGGGCGGCGGCGGAGATGGTGCGTTAATGTACCTAATTTTTGACCCAGATATGGAAAACTTCCCTGAAGTTCGTGAAGAAATTGAAGATTATGTGTTTAACATTGGACAATCGGGAGAATGGAAGAGCCAAAACTTCACTTCTATGTCGATGGCAACCAATGAAGTCAGCTACACGTTCTATAGTGAAGATTTAGATAAACTAAATGAAGCTGTAAAAATGGTAGAAGACGTTCTGAGCAAAAATGATCGATTAGAAGATGTTTCTTCAAGTGCTGAGGAAGCATACGTTGAATATACATTTAAAGTGGAACAAGATGAATTACTGCAGTATGGTTTAACAACAGGTCAAATTGTAATGATGTTAAATCCAAATAAGGCGCAAGATGTATTAACAACGGTTGAAAAGGACGGTAACGAATTAGACGTAATCGTTCAGCAGGAACAAGCTGCACAGCCAAAATCAATTGATGATATCTTAGCTACACAAGTCCCAACAGCACTTGGTACAACAATGCCTCTTTCTGAACTGGTAACAGTTGAAAAAGGTACAACATTAAATACACTTGCACGCAGCAAAGGCGAATACTATGCAACTGTTTCCGGAACCATCCTCGATGAGGATATTTCAAAAGCTACAGCTGCAGTTGATAAAGAAATTGACAAATTAGATTTACCTAAAGGTGTTACAATCGGTGTCGCCGGTGTCCAGGCAGATATGACAGAGACATTTACACAGCTTGGCATGGCTATGCTTGCAGCAATTGCGATTGTGTACTTTATCTTAGTTGTAACCTTCCGTGAAGGTGTCGCACCGTTTGCCATCCTATTCTCATTACCATTTGCCGTAATTGGCTCTTTTGTTGGTCTATTAATCGCAGATGAAACCATATCAGTCTCTGTTATGATGGGATTATTAATGTTAATTGGTATCGTTGTTACGAATGCCATTGTACTGGTTGACCGGATTATTCATATGGAACGTGATGGAATGACGATGCGTGAAGCAGTACTCGAAGCTGGCGCAACTCGTCTGCGTCCAATCCTAATGACTGCTATTGCCACAATCGGTGCGCTAATTCCATTAGCAATCGGCCAAGGCGGTGGCGGTTTAATCTCAAAAGGTCTTGGTATTACTGTAATCGGCGGTTTAGCGAGTTCAACGTTACTAACACTGATTGTTGTCCCAATCGTTTATGAGGTATTATCTAAGATGTTTAAGAAGAATCGCAAAGAAATTCAAGAAAATTAATTCACGAAGCCCTACAAGATATCCTATCTTGTAGGGCTTTTTATAAGTTTAAGGTCTTAATAATATTTTACCTGTACTTTTTCGGCTCTCCAGTAACGTATGTGCTTTAGATCCATCGTTTAAAGAAAAAACAGCTGGTTCCTGAACGTTAATTTTCCCTTCCCCAATCCAATCAAATAACTGTTTTGACCGTGATTTTCTTTCTTCTAAAGTTGTAAGAACATTCCAAAGATCCCCGCCAGTTAGTGTTTTTGAGGTATCCATGAGCATCCTAGGATCAACAGGTGCGGGGTCTCCCCCTGCCATGCCATAAAAAACAACAGTACCTCCAACTTTAGTAACTTCAAAGCTTTCTTCTAATGTAGAGCCGACCGATTCATATACTACGTCTACTCCATTTGTCTCTTTCTTTACTTCCTCAACCCAATCATCTTTGTATAAAAAAACCTGGTCAGCTCCAGCTGAGTAAGCAGCTTTAGTCTTTTCAAATGAAGAAGTAAGCCCGATTACTTGTGCTCCTACTAATTTTGCAATTTGAATAAGAATTTGACCAACCCCGCCAGCCGCTGCATGAATAAGGACTGAGTCTCCAGGCTTAATTTTATAACTATCTTTTGTTAAGTAATGTGCAGTTAAACCCTGAAGTAAGACAGTTGCGGCTGTATCGAAGGAAATATTATCTGGTAACGGAATTGCCTTTTCAAAGGGAACTGCAACCAACTCAGCATTAGCTAATGGTACATCTGCAAAAGCAATTCGATCTCCAACTTTTATATCTGTAATGCTGTTTCCGACTTCTTCCACAATCCCTGCACCCTCATACCCCAATATATAAGGGGGTGTACCGACTAGATGATAGTTCCCTTTCCGTCGGTATATATCTGCGTAATTTAACCCTATCGCTCTCATCCGAACCAATATTTCATTTTCTTTAATAACAGGGTTTGAAATATCTTTATATTGCAATACCTCGGGCCCACCGAATTTTTCAAAGATAAGTGCTTTCATTTTCCTGCTCCTCGCTTTTAAAAATATATTTGACATTGTAAAGTTTTTTTAGTGCAAATACAAAAAAGTCACTTACCAATTATGGTTAAGACGACAACTACTGACAATATTTCTAGTAATCAAACGATTGATTAAAATGGTACAAACCCCTTTTTAAAAACGAATATCGAGTTATTTTCAGGGAAATTTTTTGTCGAGGGTAAGGTTTAATTTTCGCTAAACATCTACAATGGCACCCAAAATAAGTAAGGTACTACAATCAATGACAGACTTAGACACTAAAAGTGTTATTCAAACGATTGATTAGTGTGGGTTAAAACCCTTTCAAATAATGCTTTTAGATACTAAAAAAGTTAAAATGAATGTCGAAATAAATTGCCAAAAAAAGCGCTATGATATATAGCGCCCTTCTAATCATGGTCTTATCCTCTATATTTAAGTGCTAATCCTTTTAAAAAATTCCTAGCGTATTTATCAAGGCACTGCTTATAATTCTTATGACCTTCTTTTCTAAGCATGGCGCTTAATTCACCTTTTGTTACGGTTATGCCCGCTTTATCAAATATATCAAGCATATCTTCAGACGTTAACGACAGTGCTATCTTTACCTTCTTTAACAGCTGGTTATTAATGCTTTCCTTGCTCTTTGGGGGTAATGGTGTATCAGATTGTCCAGGCTTTGGTTCTTGCTTACCTCGTTTAAACGTAATAAAGCCATTTAAGAATGACTCTAACATACTATTTGTGCATTTAATATGATCCTCATCTTCGACAATATCATCATAATAATCTTCTTCGCCGTAACTGTCCTTTGGTTTTGTAAGGATCTTTAGCACTTCTTCTTTTGTTACTTCAACCCCGCCAAATTTAAAAATTTCTGCCATATCTGTATCTTTTATATCTAGCGCATAACGTAAACGAATTAATATATCATTATTCTCCATTTATAAACCTCCAATAAGATGGCTATTTCCATAGCACAAGTATATCCGTTCCAATTGTTAAACAGTCATTCTCCAACTGGATAACGCTAACCAGTTCTCTTGCTGTTCATAATCGGGTATTATTTTCCCAACAAGCCTCCAAAAGGACCGATCATGATTCAGGTGAACCATATGGCACATTTCGTGGACGACTACATAGTCAATCACACTCTGCGGCGCCATCGCAAGCCGCCAATTAAACGTCAACTGATGCTTTGAATCACACGTTCCCCAGTTGGTCTTATTATCTGTAATCTTGATTGACCGCGGCTTTGATTTAAAGTTGCTTTGATAGCATTTTATACTCTTTTCGACTAACATCTTACACTGCTGATAGTAAAACCGCTTTAATGCTTGTCTAACTTTTTCATCCTCAAGTTGTTTCACAAATATATGTAGCTCTTCTTCTTTAAACACAACATAGTCTTGCTGGATATCGATATCATGTGAAATCCGAATGGGATATTCTTTTCCTAAATAAAGAAAGCTCTCACCATGGTCATAGGTTTTTACCGTTGGTCCGTTGGTTCTATCCTTCATTTCTTTTCGTTTCTGCTGGATCCATTCCCATTTTTCTTCTAAAGCCTGTATCAGGTGTTCATCAGAAATTCCTTTAGGAGCCTGTACTTCAACATTTCCATACAGATCTATTGAAATGCTAATTGAAGTACGCTTTTTATACCTTATCTTAAAACGAATTGTTTGCCCTAAATAAGTATGAATCATTTTAATCCCCTTATAACACTTCAAATTACTACTAAACTTAAACATATTTCGACAAATGAAGCAAGTTAATGAACAGAAATTAGTCATTAAATGTAAATATATGTTTTTTAATCATTAGATTAATAGTATTATAGAATAGACCTATTAATAGCTAAGAAAGGAGTAGAAATGAAATTTAATAAAGTATTTGCAGTAGTTTTCATGGCTTTCATAGTAATGTTTTTGAGTCTAAAAGTTCCACTATTTGCCTCAGCGGAAACACCTGCCATTGGATTCATGGATAAGCCGATAACGGGTACGTCACTAAGAGGGACGGAAAACGTTTATGGATGGTTTCTCGATGAAAACCGAGTTGCAAAAATAGAAGTATTAGTGGACGGCGCTGTTGTTGGTCAAGCTGTCTATGGTGATGCGAGACCTGATGTTCAAAAAGCTTTTCCTCAATATAACTATGGAGAAGCCGGCTTTCATTTTAACCTCGACACCACCCAATTTGCGGATGGTCAACATGCCATTACAATCAGAGAAACTAGTATGAACGGACAAGTCACGACATTGCCGTCTAGTACCATACAGATCGATAACGCCTTTGGTTTTTTAGATAGACCAGCAGCTGGCTCTACTGTTAATGGAACAGAAAGCGTGTATGGGTGGTTCCTAGATAACAGTGGCGTTGCAGCAATAGAAATATTAGTTGACGGAGCTGTTGTTGGCCAAGCAGCATATGGTGATGCGCGGCCGGATGTCCTTAAGTTTTATCCTCAATACAAGAATGGGAATTCGGGATATCATTACGCTCTAGACACAACTAAATTTACGGATGGACAGCATACCGTTGCCGTCAGAGAAACTGGTATGAACGGGCAAGTTACGATATTGCCGGCTAGTACCATCACGATCGATAATGCTTTTGGTTTCTTAGATAGGCCGTCTGCTGGCTCTACTATTAATGGAACGCAAAACGTTTATGGTTGGTTCTTGGATGCTAGCCGCATCGAAAAAATAGAAGTCTTAGTTGATGGTGCTGTAGTTGGTCAGGCAGTCTATGGTGATTCTAGACCTGATGTCCAAAAATTCTATCCGGAATTCAATAATGACAAATCTGGCTATCATTTTGCTCTGGATACGACTAAATATCCAGATGGCCAGCATACCATAACAATCAAGGAAACTGGTATGAACGGAAATTACACAATTTTGACCGACCGTACAGTAACGATTGAAAATGCATTAGGATTTCTGGATAAGCCAGTTTCTGGGGCAACACTTTATGGGACTCAAAGCGTGTATGGCTGGTTCTTGGATGAATCTGGAGTCGAAGCGATAGAAATATTGATGGATGGTGTAGTTGTTGGTCAAGCATCCTATGGTGACGCACGACCAGATGTTGAAAGATTTTACCCTCAATACCACAACGGAAGAGCAGGTTTTCATTTTGCTCTGGATACAACCAAATTTGCAGATGGCCAGCACACCCTTACAGTCAGAGAAATCGGGAAGAACGGTACAGTTACTCCCCTGTCTGATCGAACCATAACCCTTCAAAATGCTTTGGGGGTTCTGGATAGTCCACCGCCGGGTACAACACTTAGAGGAAATCACAATGTATATGGCTGGTTTTTGGATAACAGCGGTGTCGCCAAGATAGAAGTATTAGTGGACGGGGCAGTTATTGGCCAAGCTAATTATGGGGATGCACGCGCTGATGTCCAAAGAGTTTATCCTCAATTCAACAATGGAAAAGCTGGCTTTCATTTTACTCTTGACACCGCCAAATTCCCTGATGGCCAGCATACGATTACCATCAGAGAAACAGGTTATAATGGTTTCGTCACAACACTGCCTGCCAATACTGTTACGTTCAATCAAAGTGCTTATAAGATCTTCTTAGATCCGGGACATGGCGGCTCTGACCCTGGCGCAGTAGCTGGAGGATATAACGAAGCAAACTTGAATTTAGCGGTAGCGAAAAAAGTTCAAACGCTTTTACTAAACCAAGGCTATACTGTTTATATGTCTCGTAATGACAGTACCTATGTATCATTGCTAGACCGTTCAAAAATGGCAAATGATCTAAAGGCTGATGTTTTCATAAGTATTCATACTAATTCTACAGCAGGTGAAAGCACTTCTGCGAATGGTATTGAGTCATACTTCTATGAATATGACCCAAATTACCCTTCGAAAATTAATGATCAATGGCATAATAATCCTGATCGAATTGCTAAGAGTATGACTCTTACAAGCTTTATTCAACAGAATTTGATTGAATATACAGGTGCAAACAATCGTGGCACAGATGGAGATACCTTCTCCGTTCTCCGCGAATCCGCTATGCCTGCAACGTTAACAGAGATTGGTTTTATTAATAACGCTAGTGAAAGACAAAAGTTATTGACAGATTCCTATCAAAACAAATTAGCCCAGGCTATTGCCGACGGGGTTGTCGAGTACTTTAGAGTTTATTAATATTTTTATAAAAAAGATAGGCCAGAAATCTCATAGATTTCTCGGCCTATCTTTTTTATTTATAATCATGCTCCTAAGCTTTAAATCTAAACAGAATCTTCGCAACTATATTACTCACAAGCACTTCTTCATTTATCTTTTCTTATTAGATTGTTCCCAGAAACACAATTAGAAAGCAATAACAGTCAACTATAAGTTATAATCAAGCAGTTTTAGAGAATGTTTTTTATTATTGGGGAGCTTAGAATAGAATGTAATCTATGTTAACGCTTACTTTGAAAATGGTGAGTGTATTGGATGCCAATCCAAAAAGAATGATTCATCTAATTATGTAATGTTGAGAGTCTTTTATACACTAAGGGAGAGATACCATGAATAAATCGCTAAAAAAGACTCATCGTCCACCGTATGGGATTCTTGCTGTACTTATGATCGGCACATTTATTACATTTTTAAATAATACATTATTAAATATCGCACTGCCATCGATAATGGTTGATTTAGATATTGATACAGCAACCGTTCAATGGTTAACGACAGTCTTTATGCTAGTAAACGGAATTTTAATTCCAACCACTGCATTCTTATTTCAAAAATTTTCAGTCCGTCAATTATTCTTGGCAGCAATGGGACTATTTGCAATAGGGACGATCATTGCCGGTAGTACTGATTTCTTTTCCATATTATTAATTGGCCGGATTCTTCAAGCTTCCGGAGCAGCCATCATGATGCCGGTACTAATGAATGTCATGCTAGTAAGCTTTCCGATTGAAAAGCGCGGAGCCGCTATGGGTGTCTTTGGTTTAATTATCATGTTCGCTCCAGCAATAGGTCCTACTTTATCAGGGTGGATTATTGAACACTATCACTGGAGAATGCTTTTCCACTTTATCACGCCTATCGCTATTATCGTTATTTTGATTGGCTTTTTTACACTTAAGGACAAAAAGGATAAAACCGATATTAAACTTGATTTATTTTCGCTTTTGATATCAAGCATGGGTTTTGGAGGGCTCCTATTCGGTTTTAGTTCCGCCGGCAGTAAAGGCTGGACAAGTGCGCTAGTGTATATGCCGCTGCTAATTGGCGTTATCTCCCTTATATGGTTTATCTTACGCCAAACAAAACAAGCTTTTCCCATGCTTAATTTTAGGGTATTTAAATACCCTATGTTTTCGCTATCTGCAACGATTACGATTGTACTTAATATGGCAATGTTTTCAGGCTTTTTACTTCTCCCTATATATGTTCAAACCATACGAGGTATATCGCCGTTGGACACCGGATTATTGCTGCTTCCAGGAGCGCTGTTGATGGCCATTATGTCACCCATTATAGGAAGATTATTTGATAAGTTTGGGGGGCGGATGTTAGCAATCATCGGCCTAATTATTACAACAATTACAACCTATTACTTCAGCAAGTTAACTTTCACAACACCCTACAATTACTTGGTGATTTTACATGCTGTAAGGATGTTAGGCATATCAATGGTGATGATGCCTGTTTCAACAAATGGTTTAAATCAGCTTCCTGTAAGTCTCTATCCACACGGTACAGCCATGAACAACACAATAAATCAGGTATCCGGTGCTATCGGTACGGCCCTTTTGGTCACAGCTATGTCTAATTATTCGAAATCATACGCAGCCCAATTATCCAAAGAAGCTTTAAAAACTGTACCAGAAAAAGGGATAGCTGAAATCCAGGCGGAAATTGCCATGAAAGCCATGCTTGAAGGAATCAATTATACCTTCTTTTTATCAACCTTAATTGCTAGTTTTGCCCTGCTTCTATCCTTCTTTATCAAACGGGCAGTACAAGCAGAAGCTCAAATAGAAGGAACACCATCTAAAAAAAGGTTTAGACGTAAATTGGCATAAAATAAGAATTCCCCGTGGGGTGGAAAAAAGTCCTAAGTGAAGAGAATTCACTTGGGCTTTTTTCGTTAAAAAAATGGCCCCTTTTGTAACACTGCCGAGTATAGAGATTACTCCATTTTTCACACCCTATTTACATCCACCTTTGCCTTTAAATAATAGATAGTTGATTGATAATCTCCTCTACGTTTTGCTTTGTGGTGATTTGAACCATTAAATTCAGTTGGCAGTGTTACACCGTGATACATGAGTTCATCGCCATAAAATTCTTTACCAGTGTTTTCTATTTCATATAAGAGGTTTGGATCTAATCCTTTCAGTCCAAGTACTTGTTGTTTTGTTGGATTAGGAGTTGCCAGTACTTTATACCAGCCAACTAAGGCTTCTGATTTGTCCTTTGAAACAATCATCCACGCTGTTTCATTGTTTTCAAAAGGGCTTAATAGGCGATAAAAATCCCCATCACGTACAAGCCTTCGTTGCGTTTTATAGAACTGGACCTGCTCCTTAATAACCCTTCTTTCTTCCACACTCAATTCAAGCGGATTAAGTTCGTACCCGAACGTACCAAAGTATGCAGTATTCGCTCTTGTATCAATCGAAGTAGAACGCATTGTTTGATGGTTTGGTGCAGCAGACACATGTGAACCCATACTATATATTGGATACACAAGTGAAGTCCCATACTGAATTTTTAGCCGTTCGACTGGATCTGTGTCATCACTTGTCCACGCTTGTGGAGCATAATAAAACATACCTGGGTCAAACCTGCCGCCCCCGCCTGCACAGGATTCAAATAATACGTCAGGAAACTCATTTGTTAATTTTTCATATAGAGAATACACACCTAAGATATACCGATGATAGAATTCTCCTTGCTGATCATGTCCTAAGGCGGCCGAATAAGCATCCGTGATATTACGGTTCATATCCCACTTAATATAGGTCAGATGGGTATTTCTAATAATTCCTGCCATTTTCTCATAAATATACTTCACTACATCATTTCTGGAGAAATCCAACACAAGCTGATTCCGTCCAAATGTTAGATGCTCTCCCTGCCTGCCTACAACCCATTCAGGATGACCACGAAATAAATGACTGTTCGGATTGATCATTTCTGGTTCAAACCATAGCCCAAATTTCATCCCCATGTTATTTACCTTTTGTGCCAATGAAGTTAAACCATTCGGTAATTTTTCTTCATTTTCAAACCAATCTCCAAGTGAAGAAGTATCATCATTCCGTTTCCCAAACCAGCCATCATCTAACACAAACAACTCAATCCCAAGTCCCTTCGCACTTTCAGCTATATTTACTAGTTTTTCTTCGTTAAAATCAAAATAGGTTGCTTCCCAATTGTTGATCAAAATCGGTCTCTCATCTGTTTTCCAAGGATCGCGAATTAGCTGATTTCGGTATAAATCATGAAAGGTTTGACTCATTCCATTTAATCCTTCATCAGAATATACCATGACGACCTCTGGAGCTTGAAAACTTTCTTCAGGTGCTAACTTCCACTTAAACTGGTGTGGGTGAATTCCCATCATCACTCTTGTAACTTGATAATGGTCGACTTCAACCTGAGCTATGAAATTACTACTATAGATAAAATTAAACCCGTATACCTCATTCACATGCTCTGTTGTATCGTTTCTTTTCAACGCAATAAATGGATTATGATGATGCGAACTTGCACCGCGTATACTTGAAATAGAGTGAATTCCTTCTACTAATTTACGTTCTTTTATATGTCTTTCTCTAGACCATGTTCCAGATAAGTGCACCATTGAAAAATCACTATCTGGAAAGTCGATTGAAGAGCTCATGATCTTTTTTAAATACACATTATCTGAACCGGCATTTTTTACCGTTACACTTCTCGTGATAACAGGAAAATGATGAAAGATGGAATAAGTTAAAAGCAGTTCCGTATCCGTTGTATCATCCAATAACCTAATGTTTAAGGTTGTGGACTCATCTCCATCAGCATAGGTAGCAGGCAATCCATCTAGCTTTGGTTTTCCTTTTAAAATTTCATAATCTTTGTAGGTAAATTGATTTCCTATTCTACCTTCACTTGTTTCAAGTTCAATTGCAGCATCACGGAAGTCACCTTTCCCGTAGACAGGGTATTCTTGGCGAGTTGTTTCTAATGAGAAAGCAGGATCATCCTGAAAAAAATGACAACTTGCAGGTGTAGGAACATCATTTTTCTGAAGATGAGAGAAATCATGACGATGTCTGATCGCTTTTCCAAAGTATAAATGACCAAGACCTCCGTTTTTAAGGACATTAACTATATAACTAATTTTTCCATTTGTTAAATGAAACTGGTTGGATGGTTCGTTAACAAAGATATACATACATATACTCCTTCCAAGGCTGGATTCTCTTCAAAAATACAAGTAAAGAGCCTGAGATTCATTCAAGCTCTTTACTTGTACATTATTTAATTGGTTGAATCGTGAATTCAAATTCCATGTCTTCATTTGCGTTCACTAGATGTTCTGGGTAAACTGGCGCTCCCCAGCTATCATCACCGCCAACACCCATTTGTTTTCCCGCTACAGTAACAACTGTATAGTGGACGTTAGGAAGTTCGTAATGATGTGCCGCATTTTCTAATTCAAATGCTGTATACGGTGAAAAATTACATTCTACTGGACGAGAAGCAGAAGAAATCTTCATTCCATGTCCATCACTGTTTGTTAGGTTTACCCAGCGTACTCCAGTACGGTTGCCAGACTCTTGAGGTTTTACATATCCGGATAAATTGTCAGTAACCTTATTGGTAAACACGCCAAGTCTTGCCCCGGCTGCACGATCTGAATAATTCTCTTCAGGTCCCATTGCGTACCATTCTAATTGGTCGTAATCCGCAGAAACCTTGAATGAAAGTGCAAAAATCGGCATTTGCGGGAGGTTTTCAGCACCATGGTAAACGGATTTAACATGTACACTACCATCTGCTAATACTGCAAAAGTATTTTTCACTTCAATTTCTGAATGAATCGAAAACTTATAGGTAAACGTAACCTCTACTTTGTCTTTTTGCTCTTTTACATCCAACCCAACAGATTGCCGTGCCAGACTGGCTGCATACCAGCATCCTGAGGTAAACCCTTGAGAAAAACCTCTATCATTATCAGTCGTCGCCCGCCAAAATAATGGAAGTATCGGGGCTTCAATCATTTCTCTGTCGCCATATTTCATTGAAATCAGACTTTTGGCCTTTCTACAAAACATGATTGAAAAATCTGAACCATGAACACCAATGTTTTGCGTTCCATAGGCAACTCTTAGATTTCCACTAGGAAGCTGTGCAATTTTTTGGACATCCTCAAACACATATTGACCAAAGGCAATTTCATAACCAGCGTCAGCCCAAAGCTGTTCCTCTTTTAGTTTCATTGATGTGTGGATGACATATTCTCCAGCTTCATTTACTAATTCAGCCGGCCATTTAAATTCAACGCGACCTTCACTTTGCGGTAAAATCATCACTTGTTCCTGATTCCGATATAATTCTTTGCCCTCAAGGAATAGAATGTATTCCAAATCATAGGCAGATGTATCTTCAAATAAACTTTCATTACAAATGGTAACCCCATATTTATCAACGTTTAGCTTCATATTCTGATATAAATATTTTACTTCCTGCATTTTTGGTGACAACTCACGATTGGAATAGACAATCCCATTCGTACAGAATCCATAGTCTGAAGGACGGTCTCCAAAATCTCCACCATATGCAAAAAACTCTTGACCATAGCGGTCCTTCTTTACGAGCGATTGATCAATATAATCCCAAATAAATCCACCTTGATACATCGGATATTTAGTTTCAAATGCTGTGTATTTGTCCATGCCTCCAAGAGAATTCCCCATCGCATGCATATACTCACAGCTTATATAAGGCTTTTGTGGGTTATCATTCAAATATTCCTCAATATCTGCCGGCTTCGCATACATCCGGCTTTCCATATCACTAGTGTCGTTATAGTCACGATTATGGAATACACCCTCATAATGCACAAGACGGCTTGGGTCAACAGATTTGAAGTAACGGGAAACATTTAGGATTACCTCACCAGCATATGACTCATTACCACATGACCAAATTAATATAGATGGATGGTTCTTGTCTCTTTGGACCATAGAAACGGCCCGGTCTAAGACAATATTCTGCCATTCTGGTTTGTTTCCGGGAATATTCCGTGAAGGTTCAACCACTCCCATCCATTGCCATGTACCATGTGTTTCTAAATTCATTTCATCAATCACATAGATACCATATTCATCACATAACTCGTACCAATAACTTTGATTTGGATAATGAGAAGTACGAACTGCGTTGATATTGTTTTGTTTCAATGTTTTAATATCCCAAAGCATATCTTCTTTTGTAATCACACGGCCACTACGGCAATTGAATTCATGACGGTTTACACCTTTGAACACAATTCTTTCGCCATTTAGACGCATGATTTTATCAACAAGCTCAAACTTTCGGAACCCAACCTTTTGGGGAATGACCTCTACAAGCTCACCTGTAGCGTTAAAGATTTGGATATAGAGTTTATACAAATAAGGGTTTTCCGCACTCCAAAGTTTCGGAGCTTCCACTTTCATCGATACTGAACTATTTTCACCCGTAAGCTCGCTGGTTATTTTAGCTACAGTGTTCCCTTTACGATCATAAAGCTCTGCTGCTATTTTAGACCCTGCGGGAACGGTGGGCAGCAGCCTTAAATCTACTTTAAGCTCTCCATTCTCATAGGAAGAGTCAAGATCGGTATGGATGTGGATATCTTGTGCATGAATTTCAGGTACTGTATAGAGATAAACATCCCTAAAAATACCAGAAAATCTCCAAAAGTCTTGATCTTCAAGCCAACTGCCAGTACTTCGCTGGAATACCTCAACAGCGAGTTTATTCTCTCCTTCTGTTAAGAAAGGAGTTAAATCGAATTCAGCAGGTGTGAAGCTGTCTTCACTGTAACCAACGAATTCTCCATTTAACCAAACAAAGAAAGCGGACTCGACACCTTGAAAAGAAATATAAACAGGCTTGTTGTCCATATTCTCAGGTACATTAAAGACCTTCACATAGCTGCCAACTGGGTTAAAATCCGTTGGGATTTCCGGTGGCTGGACATCTCTATGCCCATCCCATGGATAGATGGTATTCACATATTGTGGAGTTCCATATCCTTGTAACTGAATATGTCCTGGGACTACAATATTCCCCCAAGCCGAGCAGTCAAAGTCACGCTCGTAAAAGCGCTCTGGTCTTGAGTCAGGGTTAATCGAATAATGAAATTTCCAATTTCCATTCAAATCATGACGCATTTTCATTGTAGAAGCTTTTTTTGCTTCCTCCATTGTTTCATAGTACACATGATCGGAATGTGCCGGAACCCTGTTAACGGCAAACATATTTAAATCTGTAAGCCAATCTATGGTAGGAGTTCGCACTTGTGTATTTTCATTGATTTGAGTATTTATCATGTTCCTACTCTTCCTTTCTATTCATCGTTCAAACGCTATAAATTATTTTACGGACCCCATCATCCCTGCTACGAAATGTCTTTGGAGCAAGAAGAAGATTAGTGCTGTTGGCAAAGTTGCGATCACAATGGTTGTCATAATAATCCCAAAGTCAGGTGAACTACTAGACCCAAGATTCGATATGAGCAATGGAATCGTATGGTTTTCAGGAGACTGCAGCACAACGAGTGGCCATAAATAGTTATTCCAGCTTGCCATAAATGTAATAATGGCAGCTGCTGCATAGGTTGTTTTCATTGTAGGTACAAATATACGGAAGAAAACACCAAGTTCTGTTAAGCCATCGATTCTTCCAGCTTCAAGCAGCTCTCTAGGAAACATCTTTGTATTTTGTCTGAAGAAAAAGATCAGAAAAGCCGTCGTAATGCTTGGTAACATTGCCGATGTTAATGTATCAATCCCAATCCCAGGTGCAATTTGCGAGATAGTTCCAAACATTCGGAATAACGGTATCATTAGCGCAGCAAAAGGAATCATCATCGAAACTAGCAAAATCGTAAATACAACATCTTTTGCTTTACTTCTATATATTTCAAAGCCGTAACCTGCAAGAGATGCGATAATTAGAGATAAAACAGTTGTTGCCATAGTAATGATTGCTGAATTTACTAAAGCAGGAACAAGGTCAACTGTATTCAAAAGATTTTGGAAATTTTCCGCCAAATGGGTTCCTGGTAATAATCTCCCTTTGGTAACATCAACGGATTTATTTGTTGCACTGACGATCATCCAGATAAATGGAAAGATAGAAATGATCGCGAAGATTGATAGAATACTATAAATGAATGTTCGTTTAATTTTATGCATTTTTATCACCTGCTACTTTAAACTGAATGATAGAAAAGATGACAATCATGATAACAATTGCATAGGAAACTGTCGCAGCATAACCAAAATCAGGAGTGTATTTGAATGATAGATTATAGATATATTGGGAAATGGTTAATGTTGCATTTCCTGGTCCACCCTTTGTTATATTCATAACTTCATCAAACAATTGAAGCGTACCGATGGTTGATGTAATCGATGTAAATAGGATGATTGGCTTCAGCATTGGAATTGTAATTTTAAAGAATTGTTGAAATGCATTTGCACCATCAATTTTAGCTGCTTCATAAATAGAGTTATCCACGTTTTGAAGAGCAGATAGATAGAAAATCATATTGTAGCCTGTCCAACGCCATGTGATCGCAATAATAATGGTTACTTTTGCCCAAAAAGGATCCGTTAACCATTGTATCGGCTCTGATATGAGTGAAAAATTTATGAGCATTTGGTTAATGATACCGTCGGAACCAAATAAATATTTGAATACGACGGAATACGCTACAAGTGATGTAATACATGGTAAAAATATCGCTGTTCGGAAAAATCCTTTCAGTTTCAATTTTTTATCATTTAACAAAACCGATATAAGCAATGCCAGAATAATCATGATTGGCACCTGGATGATGAGATAGGTGACTGTGTTTTTCACTGCAGCTATAAATGTCGGATCTGTAAATAACCGAATGTAATTATCGAAACCGACAAATTGTAGATTGGAACCTGCACCTGATTGAAAAGAAAGTATAAGTGCCTGTGCCATCGGATAGAAATAAAATAAACCAATCATTAACGTTGCGATTGTTATAAAAGACCAGCCGATCAGTCCATTTTTTAAACGAAGTTTGTTATTAGATTTTCTTGGTTTCTGCTGTATGGTTTGCTTCGTAGCTGCTTGCAGCAATTTTTTCAACTCCCTACTTAAATCTATATAAGAATAGCCTCGGAAGAGCGAGGCTAATTCTAGGTAAATTATTTAATTTGCGTTTCCGCTTGTTGTTGAGCTTCTTTTAAGACTTTATCAAGGTCTTGACCAGCAAGGTAATTCTGCATAGCAACAACTAATATATCCTCTATCGCATAGGTGTGCATACCGTAGTTTACTTGTGGAATTTCTTCAGCCCACTTTGAAAAATCTGATACAATTGACTGACCACCAAAGAATTCATCTTTTGTCTTATATGCTTCTCCCTCAGCCGCTGGGATATAAGTACCGATAGCACCGATATCAGTAACGAACTTTTGATATAAATCTACATTTGAACCAAAAGTCTTTGTTAAGAAATCGACTGCATTCTCTTTACCTGGAACATCTAGAACGTACCATGACGCACCGCCTAAGTTAGAGGCATTTACGGATTCCATCCCCGGAAGACTAGGATGTGGCACAACTGCCCATTTGCCTGATTGTGAAGCCTCCGCTTTTATGGAAGGAGTAATCCAGTTACCAGTCGTTACTGTTGCTACTTCGCCGCCATTAAATGTAGCTAAGAACTCATTCCAGTCAGAATGGAAGTTCATTAAATCATTATCAACTAGTTCCTTATAAATTTTAAAAGATAGTTTAAGAGCCTCATTATTTGCTAAATCTATCGTAGTACCATCTTCCTTCACATACCATTTACCTGCAGACTGAATCATTGTTCTGAGTATTCCTAAATCATTCGGGTCATAAGTTAGCAGTCGTTTACCAGTTGCTTCTTTTACTTTCTTTCCTATTTCAATGTATTCTTTCCAGTCGATGTTTTGTAAATCTTCAACTGTATAACCTGCTTCTGCTAAATAATCTGTTCTAACGTATAATCCAGTTGCCCCAGTATCAAATGGAAGTCCGTAGTTTTCGCCATCTACACTTGTTGCTTCCACCTTATATTGAACAAAATCTTTTGTTTCAAAAGATCCAGTTAATGGATGGAACATATCTGGATATGCTTGAAGGAAACTTTTGGCACGATAATCTTCAATTAACACAATATTAGGTAATCCCTTGGTAGTACCGGAACTTAATGACGTATTAAGTTTTTGAACAATGTCATCTTGTGCGTTTTCAATAATATTCACTTTAAGATCTGGATTCTCAGATGCATAAGCTTCTTTCGCTAATTCTAATGCCTTAATGTTAAAGTTTGGATCCCACGCCCAAACAGTAATTTCATTTGCATCCGCTGAGCCTTTCTCTGATTCAGTACCATTTGAAGACCCAGAAGAACACGCAGCCAACAAAAGCATACATACCATTATTAATGCTAATAGTTTCTTCACCTTTTAACCCCCTAAGATTATAAGTTATTATCTTGTAAGCGTTATCCATCTTACAATTACAATGTTATCATCACTTAGAGAGCACGAGTTAGGACGATATTTTTGTAAATTTGTGATATTTTTGTTTATTGAATGCGTTTCCATTAATTTACTTGTATTATTTTTTGTTTCTATGACTATTTTTCGTTTTGACCGAATGGAAGTGAAATTCGGACCTTCGTCCCTTCACCTATTTTACTTGAGATTGTAACACCATAAGCTTCACCATAAATCAACCGAATACGCTCATCGACGTTGCGAACACCTATCCCGCTAAATCTCTCCCTTTTGCGATTCGTATGCGGAAGTTTGTTATCTGCAGATACTTCCATTCCGTCACCATTATCCAATACCTCACATATAAGGGTTTCCCCTTCCTTCCATACGAGGACATTAATCGTCCCTCCCCTCTTTTGATTGAAACCATGAAAGAAGGAATTCTCAATAAAGGGTTGTAAAATTAGTTTAGGAATTTGAATACTGTTACACTCTGGCTCTATGAAATAATTTACTCTAATCCGTTCACCATAGCGTTTCTGATTTATTAAAGCATAGCTCTTTAAATTGTCTATTTCTTGCTTAACGGTAATCGTCTCACTAATATTACCGATTGTATTTTGTAATAAAGATATCAAGGCATTAACCATTTCAACGGCTTCTTCTTTTCCACCTTGCTGTACCATGAATTTGATTGAAGTTAACGTATTGTATAAGAAATGTGGATTGATTTGCTGCTGCAATACTGCTAATTCTGCGTTTCTTTTTTGTTTTTGGGTCAGTACAAGGGTATTCACATACTCATGAAGCTCATCAAGCATAGAGTTGAAGGCTTGACCAATTTGTCTTGTTTCGTACGTGCCTGTTTCTGGTATATATCGATCAAATTCATTCTTTGGGGTATTTTCAATTTGTTTCACTAGATTGGACAAAGAATTTGTAACCTTTCTTGAAGCAAAAAACACAATGATAATTGCTAGAAAGATGAATAGTAAACAGATAAGTACAATCGACTTTTTATCAATAATATTTTCAAAAGCAGCTTTCTTATCAATTAAATTTACTAAGTACAAATCGAAGGTAGGCAGATACTCTATCATGATCAGATGGTCTGTACCCTTAAAATCAGCATTCATATACTTCTTTTCTTGCTTCTCTAGCTGGACTGCATAATCCAAGAGTTCCACTTCTTTATTTCCAATCAACTCAGTACGATTACTCGATAAAATGGTACCAGACTGATTCATGACTAATACATCATTACCTAAGCTTGTATAGCTGTTATAAAATTTTCTAAAATCCCTTTCTTGAATCGTAAAGTACATCGTTCCATAAATATATTTTGAAGTTGGCTCCATAAAAGCCTTAGAAGCAACAATCATGCCACCCTGTGTTTGATCTTTTGTTTGTTCTAAATGAAATAACAGTTTTTTTGGATGTTTGAGTGTGTTTTTGGTAATGAAGTGATTCTGCAGCACTTTATCAGATTTTGCCCATGAAGGCCTTTCTGGTACTGCAAAACTAACCCCATTCATACCATAAATCACAATCTCAACATCATAAGCTTCTACACTTGTTTTAATATTGTCCATTTGTTTTTTTACATTATAATAATAGGTTCCCAGCATTCGGTTTGAGTGCGTACCGGAGAGGAAACCCTTAATTGTTCCGTTGTTCATCAAGTTATTTGAAGCAATCACAATCGAGTAATGAAATGTACCTAAACTTTCCTTGATCTGCTCCATAACCTTACTATTGTTAAAACTAAAACGATCAATAAAAAACTGCTCTGACATCCGGAATGTCGTCCAAGTGATAAGTGAGGAAATGGTAACAATAATTAGTACGGTGATAAGAAACATTTTACTAAATAGGCTGTTATGTCTAAATCGTTCAGGTTTTATTCTCATATGCATCCCATCTTTAACTTTCAAGTATGTTTTCTTCTAAATTTGCTAGGTGACATGCCATTCATCTTTTTAAATACTTTACAGAAATAGCTGTGATCTGAATAACCTACCATGCCGCTAATCTCTGAAATCGGTGCTGAGTCCTTAAGCAGGAGCTGTGAAGCCTTTTCAATTCGGACCTTATTCAAATACTCACTAAACCCCTCTTTATTATGTGTAGAAAAATAGTTAGACAAATAGGATGGATTAAAATGAAAATGTTCTGCTACATCGGCAAGGCTGAGTTGATCTGCATAATGGTCGTCGATATATTGCAAGAGTTTCTTCATATTCAAATTACTAGGGTGATTTCTCTCGGAATGTACGTATTTGTTCACTTCATCAATGAATTTATTTAAATGTTCTACTGTCTCCTTAGCTGAATTAGCCTCGTTAATTGCCCTAAAATACTCATACTTAGAACTCACTATTTCAGATACATCGTATTCCATGTTATTTAGAATGACAGTAATGGTAAAGATGATATTTTCAAAGAATGATTTAAATTCAAATACATCCGTTGTGTAACATTTTGAAAATATAGATACATATTCTTGCAAATAGCTGAAAGCTTCTTGGAAACGACTATGCTTACATTCTTTTGTGAACCATTCCATGTTAAAAGTTTCAATATCTGGTATTTCTCGTTGTAAATCGTATTCCTCTAGAAGAGGGATGTTTGAAAAGTAAAATCTATATTGCAGCAATTTTGTTACCTTTTCATTATAGATATATCCTATTTGTGATAGATCAGAGAATGGTTCTGTCAAGACAAAGCACGTGTCTGTATGGGTTTCCACAGCCCTTTTTGCGAAATCAAGGACCTCCTGGGACTTGTCTTTGTTTACATTTAGAATGATTACAGTTTCATTTTTATCAAAGGTAATGGCATGATAGTTTGCTTGACCTAGAGAAGTTTGATACTGCTGGGTGATACTTTCTTGTATTTTAGTGTGACCTTCTCTAGGGATATTTTCACTAAAAACTACACCTAATAAATGAAAGCTGTTATAGGGGAATACCCTCGCTAATAGCTCTGCTTCATAATCCGCCGCTTCAAACCCAGACATTAACTTTTCAATGACATGATTTACAGACATTCGCTCCTGCTGTTTTGTTTGATATATATCAGTAGTTGGTATTCTACTCACTGCTTTATTTAGCACTTCTAAAAGCGTACTTGCATCAAGCTTAGGCTTTAATATATAATCAACCACTCCACTTTGAAAGGTAGAACGAACGTAGTCAAATTCCCCAAAACTGCTGAGTATAATGATTTCAATTTCTGGATATTTTGATTTAATAATTCTTGTCAATTCTTCTCCATCCATAATAGGCATTACAATATCCGTTAAAACAATGTTTGGATGAGTTCGTTCAATTATTTCAAGTGCTTCCTTACCATTAGAGGCTTCACCTACTATCTGAAAGCCTTCTTGCTCCCAATTAAGGTAATGTTTTATGCCCTGTCTTATTAAAATTTCATCATCTACAATAACAATTTTACATAGTTCTTTCGTTGACATATGCTCACCTCTGAAGCTAATCATATTTACAAATATTCACACATTTATTATACACATCAAAACTTGGATTTCGCATATGTTCTACAAAGATGGCAGCGAATACCAAATATAGGTTATTATTTTCAAGTGAATTTCTTGTAAATAACCTATACAATTTTGTAAGAGATTTCTAAAAATGCCTTACCCTTTTGTCCTCGATATTTAAATATAGGGGGAGCGAGGCTAATGAAATTTTACTAATATAAAATTGGGAGATATTAAAGGTTTCTTCGAAATTCACAGTAGTTGTCTATACAAAATTGTTTAGCAGTAAAGAAGGAAATTTTTCGAAAGGGGAATTAGTGCTTTGAGGCATGGTTCTTTTTTAGCAAAAATTTTAAAGTTTAATAATTTTATCTATTAAAAAGGTTGGACTAGAAATCAAGAGGATTTCTAGTCCAATAAATAACTTACAAAGAGTTGGTTACATTTTAAGATCCTAGAGTGCCTTATTTATCTTTGGATACTAATTTTAGTGGGGCTCCTATCATCTTCTTTACCTTTTTCCCCTGCAAAATGTCGCTTGCCGCTTCAATCGCAAGCTTACCGATTAACTCTGGCTGTTGAGCCACTGTCGCTTCCATATTTCCTGATTCTATCGCATTTAAGGCATCGTCATTCCCATCAAATCCAATGACGATAATTTCCTTACCAGAGCTATTAATTGCCTCAATAGCGCCCAATGCCATTTCATCATTATGAGCAAATACCGCTTTAATATCAGGATTGGCCTGCAGAAGGTTTTCCATAACGGTTAGTCCTTTTGTACGATCAAAATCAGCTGCTTGTTTAGCTGTTACATTCAACTTTTGATCTGCTACGTTATGGAATCCCTGACCTCTTTCACGTGTGGCGGATGCCCCGGGAACTCCCTCTAATTCTATCACTTGTGTATTTTCACCAAGCTTTTCAATAATATAATTTGCAGCCATTTCTCCGCCCTTGATATTATCGGAAGCTACTAATGCTTCTACTTTTCCTTTATCTGCTGAACGGTCCAACGTAACTACTGGTATGCCAATATTATTTGCTGATTGAACAGCCGTTGAAATGGCAGCGGAATCAGTCGGATTAATAAGCAGAGCATCCACACCTTGCTGAATGAGATCCTCTACGTCATTTACTTGTTTTGCCGAGTCATTTTGTGCATCTACGATAATAACTTGCATACCCATTGCTTTTGCTTCTTTCACCACTCCATCCTTTAAAGAAACAAAAAACGGGTTATTTAATGTAGATACTGATAAACCAATTTTAATATCTTCTAAACTTTCTTTTTTATCCGGTTTTGCCCATTCAGGCGGCTGCATAGAACAAGCACTTAGGAGCAAAAGTGTTAGTGTTAGACATAAAGCTAATAATTTTTTCATCAAGATCTCTCCTTATGCTACTTTTTACGGTCAAGCAATACTGCAATTAGTATAACGATCCCCTTGACCACCATTTGATAGAAAGATGATACTCCAAGAAGATTCAGGCCGTTATTTAAGGTACCGATGATTAAAGCACCGATTAATGTTCCAAAAATTCTTCCTTTCCCTCCTGATAAGCTTGTCCCTCCTAATACAACTGCTGCAATCGCATCAAGTTCATATGAAGTACCTGCTGTAGGCTGTGCAGAATTTAAACGAGATGTTAGGATTGCTCCTGCCAGAGCTGCAAGCATTCCGGAAAGACTATAAATCATGACTTTTACTTTTGGTACTTTAATCCCTGAAATTAATGCAGCTTTTTCATTTCCACCAATCGCATATGTTTTGCGGCCGAATGGAGTTTTATGAAGAATAATGAATAAGACAACAAATGTAAGAATCATCGTAACTGCTGGAACAGGTATTCCTAGAAAATAACCACGGCCAAATAATTGAAATAAGTAATTATCACCAAGACCCGTAATCGGGTTTCCACCAGTATAAACAAGTGTTAATCCTCTAAAGATTGTCATGGTTGCTAGAGTTGCGATAAACGGAGCCATTTTTCCCTTGGTAATGAACAATCCGTTTACCATTCCCATCAAGCCGCCTAGAATACATCCAATTAGTATTGCAAGAATCGGGTCTATACCAGATACCATCATTCCTGCTGTTAACGCGCTTGATAATGCAAGAATAGCCCCAACAGATAAATCGATTCCACCCGTTAAAATAACAAATGTCATACCAAATGCAATAAGTGCATTAATCGCAACCTGTCTTAATAAATTTAATATATTCAAGGGTTCGAGAAAACTAGGATTTAATATCGATACAATAACAATCAATATAATCAAACCAAGTAAGGGTCCTAACTTTTGAGTGATGGCATTCATCATATTTGTCTTAGGTTTTGTCACTGCATTAATGGAATTCATCTCACTGACCTCCTGTTGCCAATGTCATAATTTTTTCTTGGGTAGCAGCCTCTTTCGATAACTCACCATTTATTTTTCCTTCATGAACGACGAGGATTCGATCACTCATACCAAGGACCTCAGGCAATTCTGAAGATACCATGATGATGGCTACACCCCGATCTGTTAATTCATTCATTAGATCATAAATTTCTCTCTTCGCTCCAACATCTACTCCTCTAGTCGGCTCATCTAAAATAAGTAATTTCGGCCCGATTCCGACCCACTTGGCAATGACCACTTTCTGCTGATTTCCCCCCGATAGCTTTCCAACCGCAATATCTGGGGATTCCGTTTTTACTGTCAAGCGTTTGATTAACATAGTCACAAAGTCTGTCTCACTTTTTTCATTGATGATCCCTTTGGGAGCGAAGCTATAGAGTGTTGGCAGTACCATATTATCTCTTATAGAAAAATCTAGAATTAACCCTTCATCTTTGCGATCCTCTGTAATGAATCCGATTCCTGCTTTGACAGCCTGGTCCGGTGTTTTGATTGTCACTTTTTTTCCTTCCAACCAAATTTCACCGTGATCAAACCCATCTAGACCAAAAATCGCCCTCATGATTTCTGTCCTTCCGGCTCCCATCAAACCTGAAACCCCGACTATTTCGCCAGCACGTACAGAAAAATTGACATCTTCAAATTGTCCTTTTTTTGTCAGCCCCTTAACCTGAAGAACGGTTTCACCAAGGTTAGGATTTCGGTTAGGAAAGCGGTCAGTTAATTCCCTGCCAACCATTTTCCTGACGACTTCATCAAAATTTGTTTCCGGAATCGCCTTCGTGTCAACGGTTTTCCCATCACGCATGACGGTAATCCTGTCACAGATGGCAAAAATCTCCTCCATCCGATGTGAAATATAGACAATTGATACTCCTGCCTTTTTTAAAGAAGAAATAACATCAAAGAGTTGGCTGATTTCCCTTTCTGTTAATGCAGCAGTAGGTTCATCCATAATAATTACTTTTGCTTCTGTCATTAAAGCTTTTGCAATCTCAATCATTTGCTGCTCCCCGACAGAGCAATACCCCGCCTCTTTATCTAACGGTATCGATACTGCTAATCTATCAAACTGTTTTTTTGCCAGCGCTTTCATTTCAGATATTTTTAAAAGCCCAAAAAAATTCTTTAGTTCCTTGCCAATAAATAAGTTCTCTAAAACAGTCATATCAGGCCATATATTTAATTCTTGGTGTATAAAGGTTATTCCACATTGCTCCGCTTCTTTTGGGTTCTTAAAATAAGTTTCCTTTCCATCAATTGTGATGGTCCCCTTATCTCGAGCATGAAGACCAGTAAGTACGTTCATCATCGTTGATTTCCCCGCACCATTCTCCCCCATTAGGGCATGCACTTCGCCATCTAATAACTCAAAATCAACACCTGTTAAAACTTGATTGGCTCCAAATGCTTTATAGATGTTTTCCATCGTAATACGCATATTTATCACCTCATCTTTTAGAAAAATACTCCAGATTGTAAAATACAGTTTGCATATGGTGTAATTTCACCTGTACGAATTACTGCTTTAGCCTGTTTTGTTAATTGTTTAAACTCCTCATGGGATACGTGTTCAATTTCCTTATCAGCGAATTTACCTTTTAAATAGGCTGCATGTTTAGGATTTCCTTCTTCTATTTCAGTGGCCATCGTGACTTTTTCAATCACCATATCCTCTTCAATGGCATTGACTACATCTATAAATAAAGGCATGCCTGGTTTAATTGCTAAATCAATCTTTTTAATCCCTTCTGGAATGGGCAAACCTGCATCTGCTATCACAATATAATCAGTATGACCAAGGTCAGATAATACCTTCGATATATCGCTGTTTAATATTCCATAACGTTTCACTTCTATAAACTCCCTTCTACTTCTTCTCTTGTTGGCATACCACCCTGTGCGCCGAATTTTGTTACAGATAATGATGCAGCGCGATTTGCAAAACGAATGCTATCTTTTATGCTTTTACCCTCCGCTACGGCAACTGCGAATGCCGCATTAAATGTGTCGCCTGCACCAGTTGTATCAACTGCTTCAACCACATAAGCAGGGACAAGCACCTCATTCTCACCATCATAATAGCGGACTCCATTTTTACCTTCTGTAATCAATAGTTTATTTGGATACTCTTTTAAAGCTTCATGGATGTCCTTGTTCTCGAAAAGAACCGAAGCTTCCCATTCATTTGGTGAAATATATGTTGCCTTTTCAATCACAGTTTTACTAATAGGTCTTGCGGGTGCTGGATTTAGCAGTAAAGGTACATCATTTGCAAAGCAAATTTCTGCTACATATTCAACTGTTTCCTCAGGAATCTCCTGTTGAATTAATACGATATCTGATTCAAGTATTACCACTGATGCTTTTTCAACAAAGTCAGGGGTGACATCATTATTAGCACCTTTAACCACAATAATGCTGTTATCGCCCTCTGCAAGAGTAATATGTGCTGTTCCGGTCTCAGTATGTGTAACCGGTTTCACATAGGTGGTAACAACCCCATTAGAAATGAAATTGTTAACGATTTCTTCACCAAACCCATCACTTCCTACACATCCCACCATGTACACTTCAGCACCTAGCCTGGCAGCTGCGACAGCCTGGTTAGCACCTTTGCCGCCAGGAACTGTCTTAAAGCTCTCCCCAATTATCGTTTCTCCTTTATTTGGCCGTTTTGAAGCGGTTACAACCAAATCCATTGAAGAGCTGCCAATTATCGTCATTTTAACCATTTTCCTCAACCTTTCTTGTCGTCTGCCTCTCAATAAATGTAACAGGCAATCGGATATTCTTTTGTTCTAACGGTTGTTTTTCAATAATTTTAATTAATAATTTTGCTGCTTCCCTTCCCATATCATAGGCTGGCTGCCTAATGGTTGAAAGCGGCGGAAATAGAAGTTTGCTAAGTGGTATATCATCATACCCGATTATTTGTAAATCATCTGGAATGGATCTTCCTATTCGTAGCGCCTCATGTAATATCGCGGCTGCACTAAGATCGTTGCTGGCAATGACCCCATCTGTATCTGGAAAATTCTCAAATAATGTTTTTGCCACTTTTTCTGCATCATGAAAACTAAATGACGACCTAATAACTTGAAAATCCACGTTAGCATTACACAGCTCTTCTACAGCACCTTTGAATCTGTCTTGCGCTGTCCTTACTTCAATAGGTCCTCGGAGTAACGCAATTCGCTTACTTCCCCTTTTGATTATTTCACGTGCTGCTTTTCTTCCCCCATCCAATCCATCTGCATAAACAGAAGGATGATTATTTGTGATCCGGTCTAGAAATACGACAGGAATAGATAGGTTGTCATAAAGTTCTGTTTCAGCTTGATTTCTTGTCGAAATAATCCCTATTACATTATTTTGTTTAAACGTCTGAATATAATCTATTTCTTTTTGAGGTTTCTCATCAGCATTTCCAATAATTAAATGGAGTCCTTGTTCCTGTATTTCATCCTCTACTCCACGAGCAAGCTCAGGAAAGAAGGGATTTCGGATATCGGGCAGCAATAATCCAATTAATCTAGACTTTTTCTTAAAAAGAGATCTCGCCACTTCATTTGGTTTATAGTTTAATTCTTTAATGGCATCGTTCACTAGCTTCTTTGTATCTTCATGTGAATAACCTTTATTGTTTAATACTCTCGAAACGGTCGCCACAGATACTCCAGCTTTTTTGGCAACATCGCGTATGGTAACCATTGATTCACCTCTTATGTGTAACCGGTTACACATATAGTAACATACTCCTTTTTTTGACGCAACATTTGATTTAAGAATATATTTTGTTAAGTAAGGAATGAACTAGCTCTCTCCCATACGACATGGTCTTAATGTAACTTAACGATAAAGAATAAAAAAAATTCACGCAATCTTTCTGAACAACTGCCTATACTGTGCCATATTATATAATCTCATAATGCACAGTTAGGAGTATTAGTATGCCAAAAGAAACGAATAAACAGCCTATTGAAGTGGTAAATATAACCAGCCCAACCTTAAACTCAAGGCTTGGCAGATATTTTATAGGCAAAACAGAATTACTGAATTTCGGCGGTGGATATTATGCCTGGGGCGGAATAGTAAACCCTATTAATTCCGGAGTCAATCTATATATCGATATTTTTACTATAACAAACTTTTCAACTCAAAATTTTATCAGTGAAGTATGGTTAAATGCCAATCCGCCTAAAAAAGCAGTTGCCTCCTTCAATGTAACTCCAACAAATCAGTCTATCTCACCACCTCCGATACCTAGAGCGATAATGACATATGCTGATTATTCCACTGAGCCCATGACTAAAGGTGTGAATATTTTTGATAGAATTGTTACTCCAAATTCAACTCTTGTAAGCGATTCACACAATGGCTCGATCATTATTGGTCCAGGAGGCTCTTTCTCAATAATTCTAAGGCCTCCTGGATATCAATACATCAAAGGGACAATCGTTGTGACCTGGTGGGAGGAAAAAAATGAATTATCAGTTCAAGCATGATTATGATCATGTAAAACACCCTAATGAGGTTACCGTTTTGCCTGAAAATGTATATCATTCCTATCTTGGTGAGTACTTTCTTGGTCAAACTGAAATCATATCCTTAGGAGGCGGTTACAATGGATGGGGCGGGTTAATCAACCCAGCTGACTCCAAAGTGAATATATTTTTGAATGCCTATACCATTAGCAACTATTCCAATGAGCCATTAACCGCTGAAGCTTGGTTAAGCAGCATACCTCCCGGAATAGGAAAAACATCTCCTTATTTTGCTGCCGGGAACCAAGCCATGATTCCGCCGCCAAACCCCAAGGGTGAAATTAAAAATGCCAGCTTCGTAACAGGAAAACCCAGAGGTGGTACCTATGCCTTTGTAAGAAGGGTTGAACCGCTTGTAACCCTTACAAAACATGATTTTCAAGGTATGTTTATCATCCCTCCAGGAAGTTCCTTTTCCTTATATTTTTTGTCCCCGGGAAAGAGTCAGGTAAATGCAAGAATCGCCTTTGGCTGGTGGGAGGAAAAAGTGTAAAGGATTGTTAGGTTGCAGGTAAATTTATCGTAAAGCCAAAAATACCAAGTTTTTTTAAAACTGGTATTTTTGGTTCTTACTATTCTTTTATTCATTTCATTAAGCTTCAATTATCACTGTCGAGCTTAAGCTTTGTTATTTTAGCATGGTTGCTTGGAGGAATTCTTGTGTACGCTGCTCTTTTGGATGATCAAAGAATTCATTTGGCCGATTTCTTTCAATAATTCGACCATCGTCCATGAAGACAATCCAATCAGCCACCTCACGAGCGAAGCCCATTTCATGGGTTACCACTACCATGGTCATTCCTTCATCGGCTAACTCCTTCATGGTTGCTAATACCTCACCTACAAGCTGTGGATCAAGGGCAGATGTCGGTTCATCAAAAAGCATGATATCCGGCTTCATGGCCAGCGACCTGGCAATTGCCACACGCTGCTTTTGACCGCCTGACAATTTGCTAGGATAAACATTCGCCTTATCAAGAAGACCCACCTTTTGGAGCAGCTCCTTGGCTTCGGCAATGGCCTGGTCTTTAGGAATTTTCTTTACCATGGTGGGTGCTTCAATGACATTTTCAAGGACGGTTTTATGGGGGAATAGATTAAAGTGCTGAAAAACCATCCCCACCGTTTGGCGGACATTGTTAATATTGTGGGTTTCTGGGCTAATTTCTTTCCCGCGGATTGAAATTCTCCCACCCTGTCTTTTTTCTAAAAAGTTAAGGCAGCGCAGCAGAGTACTTTTACCAGAACCAGATGCTCCCACCAAGCAGACAACTTCACTTTCATACACGGACATATTTATATCTTTTAATACATGTAAACTGCCATAAGATTTATGTAAGTTTTCAATTTTTATCATTTCTCGTTCATTCACTTTGTCTTCCTCCTATCGATCACTAACTGCCAATCTCTTTTCGAACCAACTCACCAGCATTGTTAATACTGCAACAAGTACTAGATAATAAACGGCTACTATTAACAAGTAGGTCATTTCATCGAAATTATTGGAACCCAGTGTTGTTGAAACATTGAACAGCTCATTCATGGAAATAAAGGCTGCCAGAGATGAATCCTTAAGTCCAATAATAAATTGGTTTCCAAGGGGAGGCAGTGCCCTCTTGAAAGCCTGCGGTAGAATAATACGGCGCATCGCTAGTATTCTGGTCATACCGAGAGAGCGTGCCGCTTCCATTTGTCCTTTATCAATGGACTGAATCGTTCCGCGAAAAATTTCCGCAATATACGCACCGTTATGGAAGGCGAGCGCAAGAGCGGCTGCCCAAAAATCAGGAATGAGGAAAATTCCACTGAAGCCAAAATACAGAATGAAAATCTGGACAATAAGTGGTGTTCCCCTTACAAGGAATACATACGCATTTGAAATATACTCCAATACTTTGATCCTTGAAATTTTTAAAAGAGCAAAAAATAATCCGAATAAGATCCCAATTAAAATAGAGACAACCGTAAGTTTTAACGTTAACAACGCTGCATCTATGAATAGGTCTTTACTGCTGATAAACGTATGTAAAAAATGCGAAAAACTAGGCAAAATAACGACATCCTTTCTTTCTAACTATTAATCTATTATTCAGGCTTTTTCGTAATATCCTCCCCGAAATACTTTTGACTGATTCGGGATAGTGTTCCATCGTTATGGAGTTTTTCAAGCGCTTCATTAACCCGCTTGAGCAGGTGTGGATTATCCTTCGGAATAACAATAGCTTGTTCACTCCGCTCGATTAACTGCTGCCCCTGAATTTTGAACCCTTCCTTTTTTGCACTTTTACCAGTGACAAAATCGGTTATAACCGCGTCATGCCGGCCAATACTTAGCGCTTTTAATGCGGTAATATCACTGTCATACATTTTAATATTGCTGGTATACTTTTTGGCTGTCTCCGCATAGGTGGAGCCCTTTGCCACGGCAACTTCTTTTCCTTTTAAGTCATCTACTGTTTTAATCTCGCTGTCAGGTCTTGTGAAGATCTGTGGACCTGAGTAATAGTAGGGTGTAGAAAAATCAACTTGTTTGGCGCGCTCAGGGTTAATGGTGTGGCTGGCAACGGCTGCGTCAGCCCGTCCCGTTTTAATACCCTCGATGAGTCCTTTGAATTTCATCCTCTTCTGGACTGGTTCAAGACCCAGTTCTTTTCCGACTGCGTTCCCTACCTCAATATCGAAACCAGTCATCGATAAATCATCATTGCTAACGTAGCTAAAGGGCTTAAATTCTCCTGAGGCTGCATAAATAAATTTCTGTTTATCTATCAGCTTTGTTCCATCAGCCAGCTGGTCCTTTTGGATACAGCCAGTCAGCATCCCCATCAGAAACAAGCACGATAGAATCATTATGTATCGTTTTTCCATGCTTGATTTTCTCCTCTCTCATTCAAGCTATACCGTTACTTTTCCAGCATTTTGAAAAGGACTGCCCTTCTGCTTCAGAAGCAGAAGGGCAGTCCCCATGTTTCATTCACGAAGCTCAAAAGTTTTGCAAGCTGTTTCTTCCACAGTATCAGCCTCTCTGCTGCCGTGTGGACCTATAACATAAATGGAGTCCGCTACACATTGGTCGCCATCAGCCCAATATTTGCAGTTTTCAACATTACATTTCACTTCCAGTTTCATAATGTGCCACCCCCTCTAATAGGTTTTCTCTTTTAATACCCCCTTCAAAGTTGGTTGAAACAAGATTTTTCTACTAATCTTTGCCCCTGCCCAAGTAGCCTATCTATTTAGAATCCTTTATTCTTTAAAAAAATTGGAATTCCCCATAGGGATTTCTGAAATAATTTTTAATAAAAAGGCTCTGTTAAAAATTGAATATTGATTTCACTGTGTTTGGAAAATAAGCGGAGTATTTCCGTTTAAATAGGGAAATACCCATATTTCCTTTAAAACAGGCGGAGTTTTTCCGCTTAATGTATCCAAATCCTCGGATTTTGTCTTATTTAAAGCAGTTAATCGGAATATCTCCGCTTATAACTGCTCCAAAGGTCCCTCTATAGATAATAGCCGGAAATTCTCCGCCTATGGATTCTCACCCCTGGTACGAAAATCAACAATGAAAAATAACAGAGCCAATAAAAAAATGTAATTTAGGAATTCCTCCATTCTTGATGTTGCCGCTATTTCAAGCGATTTTTAAAATGTACACCATTAAATTATGTTTTAGATTACCGTATTCAACAGAGCTTATATCTACTGCAGCAAGGTGATTCTACTATTACCGAAGTTGCTTATCATGTTGGTTTTAATAGTACAAGCTATTTTATTAATAAATCAGAGATTGTATAAACATGACTCCTTTGGCGTACAAAAAAATAAAATGAATAATGGCGAAGTTAGTGTTCTTAATGAGGTGAATTACTAGGTGATACGAAGAAGGTTTACAAAAGTTGATATTTTAAGCTCTTTATTATAAAAAAAACGACTGTGTTAAACAGTCGCTTTTTTCGATGATTTAGTTTTTCAATAGCTTCTTTCACCAATTAAGTCTTTGTTGCTTGATTGTTCTACCATATTTCTTAAATCAGCCCCAGATGGATTCTGGAATACTCTTAGTCCAAACTCTGGTGCAACGGCAAATAGATGGTCAAAAATATCGGATTGCACAGATTCATAAACTGCCCACTGTACATCATTGGTAAATGCATAAATTTCTAGAGGCAATCCGAATTCATTATGTGCTAGCTGTCTCACTATTATGGTCATATTCTGATTGATTCCAGGATGATTTTTGAGGTAATTGCTGATATATGCCCTAAATACACCGATATTGGTTAGGGCTCTTCCATTCACGCGAATGTTCCTGTCTATTTCATTTTTGGCATTGTATTCAGCAATTTCCCTTTCCTTATGAATAATGTAGTCTGATAGGTACTGGACCTTTATAAATTTGTCAATCATATCCTCTGTGCAAAACATAATACTGCTTGTATCTATATACAATCCGCGTTTGATACGTCTTCCACCTGAGCCTTGCATCCCCCTCCAGTTCTTAAAGGAATCGGAAATAAGGGCATAGCTGGGTATCATCGTAATCGTTTTGTCCCCATTTTGAACCTTTACGGTATTTAAAGAAATATCAATAACATCTCCATCTGCCCCATACTTTGGCATTTCAATCCAGTCACCAACCCGGACCATATCATTGGCCGTCAACTGAATTCCTGCCACTAGTCCTAATAACGAATCTTTAAATACTAACATCAAGACGGCCGAGAGAGCCCCAATTCCACTTAATAAAAGTAGAGGACTCTTGCCTATTAAATTCGAGATCAATAAGATAAATCCGATAGTCATGAAAATAATGTTAATCACCTGAATATATCCTTTTATAGGCTTAACCTTGGATATTTCAAAGGTTTGATAAATATCATTAAATGCATTTAGTAAGCTTTGAAGAAACACTAAACCGACAATAATGATATAGGCAATCGCCAATTTTTCAATAATTGATTGATAGGCCGGAAAGGTTGAAGAAAACGAATAAATAATGATCGCAGGAACAATATGGGATAACTTTCGAAAAACCTGTCTATCCAAAATGATTTTACCCCACTTGACTTTGGAGTTTATCACGATATGAGTAATGACCCTGATCACGATTTTCTTTGAAATAAAATTTGCTGCGATACAGATAAGCCCTATTAGTAGAATTTTGATGATAATTGAAAGATATTCTACTAACCTAGGATCTAGTTCCATATCCAGAAGTAGATTATTAATGAATTGCATTTTTGTATTCCTCCGTATTCATTTGCATCATAAGCAACTTTACGGGTAAAGCATCTAAACTGTCAATTCCTTCTTCATCAATAATGAAAAAATGGTACCTTAGCCCCTGAGTTACCCGGCTTCTAAACCATGAACTCGATTTTTTAGATACCAACGAGATATTATATTTTGGGGCAGACTACAATTTAGTACATAATCGAATTACATTTTTTACAAAAAATTCAAGATAGAAAAAGCGGCCAAAATCTAGTATGATATCCACATGTGACAATAGATAAGGGGTTAAAAAAATGAGCGTATTAAACGTAAAAAATTTAAGCCACGGTTTCGGTGATCGTGCAATTTTTAATAATGTGTCTTTTCGACTTTTAAAAGGTGAGCACGTTGGACTAGTTGGGGCAAATGGTGAGGGTAAGTCTACTTTCATGAATATTGTTACTGGGAAGCTGCAGCCAGACGAGGGGAAGGTTGAGTGGTCACGAAAAGTTCGTGTTGGTTATTTAGATCAGCATGCTGTCCTTCAAAAAGGTACAACGATGCGTGACGCTTTGAGTACTGCTTTTCAATATCTTTTTGATGCTGAAGCAGAGATTAATGAACTTTATGCAAAAATGGGTGATGAAGGTGCTGATATCGATGCCTTACTTGCAGAAGTTGGAGAGCTGCAAGAAACGTTAGATAGTAATGATTTCTATCAAATTAATTCAAAAGTTGAGGAAGTTGCCCGCGGTCTAGGATTAGACGATGTTGGACTCGATCGGGATGTAGATGATCTTAGCGGCGGGCAGCGTACGAAGGTTTTGCTGGCTAAGCTTTTGTTAGAAAAGCCTGAAATCCTTTTACTAGACGAGCCAACGAACTATTTGGATGAACAGCATATCGAATGGTTGAAACGCTATTTACAGGAATATGAGAATGCATTTATTTTGATTTCACATGATATTCCATTCTTGAACAATGTTGTTAACTTGATTTATCATATGGAAAACCAAGAGTTGAATCGCTATGTTGGTGACTATGATAACTTCTTAAATATATATGAAATGAAGAAGCAGCAGCTAGAGTCTGCTTACAAGCGCCAACAACAAGAAATTGCTGATTTGAAAGATTTCGTTGCGCGTAACAAGGCAAGTGTTGCGACTCGTAATATGGCGATGTCTCGTCAGAAGAAGCTCGACAAAATGGAAGTTATTGAATTGGGCAAAGAAAAGCCGAAACCAGAGTTTAACTTCAAAGAAGCTCGTGCAGCTAGTCGTTATATCTTCACGGCTGAAGATCTTGTTATTGGTTACAACGAACCACTTTCTCGCCCGCTGAATTTGAAAATGGAACGCGGACAAAAAATCGCATTCGTGGGTGCAAACGGTATTGGTAAGTCTACTCTTTTAAAAAGTATTCTTGGGTTGATTGATCCGCTGGATGGTAAAGTGGAACGTGGTGAGTATCAACACATCGGTTACTTCGAGCAGGAAGTGAAACAGTCCAACTACAACACTTGTATTGAAGAGATTTGGAGCGAGTTCCCAAGTATGAATCAGGCTGAAGTCCGTGCTGCTCTTGCAAAATGTGGATTAACGACCAAACATATTGAAAGTAAAGTCGAAGTCCTTTCCGGTGGCGAAAAGGCAAAAGTTCGCTTGTGTAAAATTATTAACACACCAACAAACTTATTAATTCTAGACGAGCCTACCAATCACTTGGATGTGGACGCAAAAGAAGAATTGAAGCGAGCTTTAAAGGCATATCGCGGAAGTATCTTAATGGTATCCCACGAACCTGATTTCTATCGCGAAATTGCGACCGATATTTGGAATTGTGAGGATTGGACGACGAAAGTGTTTTAAATAAAGATTAAGGGGTACCCAATTCAATTTGGGTACCCCTTTTATTAATGGCTAACGATTAAATACGCAATAATGCACCATTAGGCTTTGGTAACTCTTGTTCTGTTATCTGATTCATTTTACAAAAGTGTTCAAAAAATTGTTGTGCCTGCTCTCGTTCCTTTGGTTCACTTTTCAACGAAACGATATCATGCAAAATTTGAGCCATCCACAGATTTTCAAAATAACGGTATTTCCCTGTATTCCATGTCATTTTATGGGGGAATTTTTCATTCACATAATATTTCCAGAAGAGCACCTGATCCGATTCTTGTTCTGTAAGTTGGAGTCTGTATTCTGAATGGGCAGGAATAAATCCATCTTCACAAAGCTTACCAATAAAATCTTCATTCACCATATAAACACCTAAGATACGCCTGTCTTTTTCAGGCTTATCGGAATCTATTGCTGTTAACAGGACAGCGCTATTTTGGTGCAAGCGGATGGGTTTGTTTGGCTTTCCCTGATTATTACCACTTTTTATTACACCTGAAAAAACTTTCCACTCTGAAAAAGAACGATTCTGTTCTTCTGTGTCACACCAAAAAACCATTTGTGATTCGGGATGAAGTTTATGATTTTTCATCAGTTTTTCATGTTCCAAGCGAAGTTCCTGTTTTTTTTGTTGAAGTTCTTTTTCCGCTTCCTTCTTCCACTCTTCCTCTTTTCGTTCCATTTCCTTCTTTTCTATAATTTTTTCGAGTGAATTCGCAACAATTTTATTATGTAATTTTAGGTGTTTTCCAAATACATCGGGGAAAACAAACTTTTTATTTTCCGAAGCGAAATTTATTTCAATACTAGAATCATTATGTTTAACTATACTACCCATGCCAAAACGCTCGTGTGTAACTTTCTCATTGATAAGATTCATTATTCTAGTCCTCCTTAGAATAAAAACTCGGTTAATTTTCGGTAATTAATAATTTCATTCAACTAACTTCCTTTAAAGCTCATACGAATGTCTGAATTTTCCTTAGATTTAAAATGGATATTAAAAAAACGTATCCATAATTCTATCTGCAAAAAATACAGCGGAATTTGGAATACGATTAAAAATGTTATTATAAAAATATAATAACATTTTTTTGATAATATTGCAAATTTCTTATTGACAATATATTTTATACTGAGGTAAAATAAAATTTTATTCTTTTCACTACCTTTTAATACATAAAATAAAGACCCTCAAATAGCAACTAAACTTCTCAATTTTTCAAGTCCGAGGCAAATGTTTGCACTAAGCGAGCAGGGCTGCACTGGCTATCAAGCTTGGCTGGCTCTGTTAACAGCATGTCCATTCCCGCTTCCAAGCTACCATCCCCTTTGAAGGAAATCTCCCCAAAAACTGAATAGTTCGAAAATTAATTGACTTACTTTTGTAAACGCTTTATAATCTTGTTAAATATGAGGTTTCATGTGACTGGTTCATACTGGGCATGGAAAGCAAAGCAAGGTCCCTCTTAGGGATTCTTGTATTTGTTTTCCATGCCCTTTTGCTGTTATGAAGTTTTTATTTAAGGAGGTGATCATTTTTCTAATCGCTTGGTTGTAATTAGTCTTGAGACTCAATACAAGAACGATTCATTTTTTTAGAAGGTAGGGGGAGTAATTGAAAAAAAGTATTTTGTTAAATTTAACGATTATATTTGCTGTGCTATTTAGTACCCTATGTGGATTTATGATGCCGGCATACGCTGCTACAGAAACAATGAAATATCAAATCTATCCAAATCCTCACGATATACACTATCATGGTGGGCAATTCCAATTAAGCAATTCTATCAATCTCGTATATGAGTCGAAAGTGGATTCCTATACGAAAAAACGAGTAGAAGAAGTATTGGCGGTTAAGGACATTCCATTTACCGTTTCAGAGGCAATGGTTGAAAATAAAACAAACTTTTTGGTTGGTATTTATCAGTCAAATGAATATGTCGATCAATACTTTGCAGAAAAACAATTAAGCGATGAAACAACTCTAGCAAAGCTTGATGCAAACATTGTTTCTATCCAGGATAATGTCATTGCTGTCCTCGGTAAAGATGTAGATTCTGCTTTTTATGGTGTGACCACTGTCAAACATATCTTCAAACAGATGTCGGATCGAACCATTCAAGAATTAACCATTAAAGATTATGCAGATGTTAAAGGACGGGGGTTCATTGAAGGATATTATGGGGAACCATGGTCCAATGAAGATCGTGCTGAATTAATGACCTTTGGCGGCGAGTTCAAAATGAATTCTTATATCTATGCGCCTAAGGATGACCCAAAACACAATGCCAAATGGAGAGAATTATATACAGAAGATGAACTAGTGAAAATTAGCAAACTTGCTGAAGCGGGCAATGCCAGTAAAACTAGATTTGTTTATACACTGCATACTTTTATGAATAATCCAATCCGCTTCAATACAGAGGAAAATTATCAAGCAGACTTAAATATTATTAAATCGAAATTTACGCAATTGATGGACGCGGGTGTTCGAAAGTTTGGTATTTTGGCGGATGACGCTGGAGTACCTGCACAAGGGCCCAAAACATATGTGAAACTGATGACAGATTTGACTAATTGGTTAATTGAGCAACAGGCAAATTATGAAGGTTTAGTGATTGACATGATCTTCGTTCCAAATGATTATATGGGATGGGGAACGAGTGCACAAATCCAGACATTAAGAGATTTGCCAAAGTCTGTTAGTAATGTCCAAACCGGTGGCAAGGTATGGGGAGAGGTTTCAAATAACTTCACTCAAACATTTACAAACAACGCCGGGAGAGCCCCATACTTATGGATTAACTGGCCTTGCACCGATAATTCGAAGCAGCACCTCATCATGGGCGGAAATGAAACATTCCTGCAGCCTGGTGTGAACCCTGCCAATATCGAGGGGATTGTGCTAAATCCAATGCAGCAATCAGAAGCTAGTAAATCAGCCATTTTTGCCAATGCCGATTATGCATGGAATATTTGGGATAATGTCGATCAGGCCAAGAAAAACTGGAATGATTCATTTGCTTACATGGACCATCTCAATATTAATGAAACTCCTGCTTCCATTGCACTCAGAGAACTGTCCAAGCATATGATCAATCAAAATATGGACTCTCGAGTTTCCAAATTGGAAGAATCAGTTGAATTAGCTCCTAAGTTAAATGAGTTTAAAGCTGCCCTAGGAAAAGAAAACATTACAAATAAAGCCCAAGCGTTAATCAAAGAATTCGAAGTGATTCGGGATGCCGCCCAAACCTATAAAGCCAACCCTGGTAATTCAAGAACAAGAGACCAGATTGTTTATTGGTTAGATAGTGCGATTGATACGGCCAATGCCGCTATTTCCTTACTACAGGCAGAGATTGCCCATGAACAAGGCGATAAGGCTGCTGTATGGGAAAACTACAGTCAAGGTCAAGCTTCCTATGATGCCTCAAAGAATCATCCGTTCCGCTACATTGATCATTATGAGTATGCCGAAGTAGGCGTACAGCACATCGTGCCATTTATCAAAACTCTATTAAATGATATATCCATTAAAGTCCAATCGATTGTAAATCCTGATAGTAACACAGCTAGAGTTATTACAAATCGGACAGATTCTCCTACTGGCAGCCTGGAAAATCTGTTGGATAACAATTTGGGTACTGAAGTGGTGTTTAAAAATCCTAACTCCATCTCTACCGGCACATATATTGGAGTTCTATATGAAAAAGCACTCACTATTCATACAGCAAGGTTTGAATTAGGTGCAATTGCAAATAGTAATGATACTTTTACTGCCAGTAAGGCACAATATACCGTTGACGGAGAAAATTGGATTGATATCGAAGGGGCTCAATATGGCCATGTCAGTAAAGTAGTGCTAGAGAATTTAAATCTTAAAGCTAGAGGGATCCGATTAATTGCAACGACAGATCGTCCTAATACATGGTTAGGTATTAAGGATATCGTTATCAACGAGACCTTAGCAGGAGACGAAACACCACAATACCAACTCATGGTTCCTTCCCACTTTAAAGTCTATCAAGGAAGCGCAGCTAATTTATTTGATGGCAATGACGTGACTCATATCTGGTACGACCCTTCAGGTACGATTAAGGATACCTCAGTTGCTGGTGATTATATTGGTGTTGATTTACAAAAGGTCTATGATTTAGGCAAAGTTTACTTTGCTGTTGGCCGGGATAATGGTGATAAGTGGACAGAGTACCAGTTGGAATACTCCACTGATAATGTGAATTATACCTTATACAAAAAATATACAGGCAAGCCCTCAGGGATGGATAAGGTAGAGGAAGACTTAACCGGCATTAAAGCAAGATACGTCCGCCTGAAAAACCTAAAAAATGTCCCTGTTTGGATCAAGTTTAGCGAAATTCGGGTCAATGTAGCAAAGTCGTCTTCTGAATATACGTATACGAATAACACTGATTATAAAAAGATTATTTCCCCGCATACACTAGAAAAAACAAGTTTAGCAGCGACAACAAATATCACACTGAAACCAAACGAGTATGTAGGTGTGAAATTGGAACGTATTAAAGAATTAGATAGCGTGACGGTACAGGCAACGAGTGAGAAATTAACCTTACAGGCCTCTATGAATGAGGTAGAATGGACCAGTCCAGTTGAAGGAACGATTGCCCGTTATGTACGATTACTCAACAACACCAATGAAGAGATTACTTTCGACCTGAATGAATTTAGCGTTTCATCCAAGGAAATCTATGGACCAAGTTTCGTCGGAACGGATATGGGCATCTCCTCTGCCTATGCAGCTAGTGATTCAAGAAATGCGGGCACCCTGTTAGCTCCTTTCGATAATAAGTTTGGTACGAAAGCTATTTTTACTGATTATCAGATAAAAGGAAAAGCGATCACTTACTCCATTGGTGAGCCTAGAATTTTCAACAGTTTACGCGTTTATAACGAAGAAAATAATATTAACTATATCCGCGACGCCAAAGTCCAGTTATCGATGGACAATGAAAATTGGACAGATGTGATTACGTTAGGTGATGGTGTGGATAATCTGGCAGGCGGTAAGGCTGATTACGCCGACATGATTGCAGATGGATACACCCATGATTCTGCCAATCCAGGAAACTATTATTATGGTAATGACCATATTGGCGGGATTCAGGCCAAATATATTAGAATTCTTTTTACAGCCAATTATCCATACAGATTTGCCCATATTAATGAATTCGTCATTAACGGCGGCGAATACGTTAGAACCGAAAACAATCCAACCTTTGTCGTAGATCCAATTGAAGAAGATGGGTTTGGTCCTTTGCGTCTATTGGATGGTCATTTGACAACAGCCTTTAAGCCAAATATGACGGGTAAAAGCAATGGATCACTTAACTACCGTCTCTCTGAAAAAACAGATGTATCAATCATTACCATTGTTCAAGGCTCAAATGCAATTTCAAACGCAGTCGTAAGTGCCAGGGTTGGTAAGGACGAATGGATTGAACTGGGTGTCCTGAATAAAAGTTTAAATACATTCTATAATCCACTCTATGATCGTATATTTGAAATCAAGTTGACTTGGGGAAATGTTCAACCAGTTATTTATGAGTTGAATACGTCTACCAATAAAGAATTGTTGCCAGACCGCTCCGGTTTAAAAGGATTATTATCCGAACAACTGGATGAATCTCTTTTTACAGAAGAGTCTTTTAGTATCTATAAAACAGCCTATGAAAAAGCAAAAGTAGTGTACAACAACAGCCAAGCCACTCAATCTGAAATAGATGCTGCAAGCAAGGATCTCGGTGCAGCCAAAGCACAACTAATCCTTTTTGTTGACCTTGGCAAAGAGCATTCTGCGAAAGTGTCAGTCACAAAAGAACAAGCCCAGCTTTCGAAGGATCTTGGAATTCCTCTAAAGGTAATGAATGATGAGGTTACTCTCTTGATCCCTTCGTCTATTATCTCTGAGAAAAGTTTTGAGCTGACTTTGGACCGTTTAAGAGATATCAACAAAGCGAAAAGCCCTGCCTATAACTTTACAATCCTGATTGATGGTAAGGAAATTCGCCAATTTGAGAAACCAATAACGTTAACCTTTACTCTTGATGGCAGGAAAGTGAAAGAGCCTAATAATTTGAAAGTATTTTATTTCAATGAGCAAGCAAAACAATGGGAACTGATACCAGGAGCAGTTAACAACGATGGCAAAGTCTCAGTGGAAACCAACCACTTTAGTACCTTTACAGTCTTAGAAACCGACGGGGAACAAGCCGAACCAGGCACACAAGTACCTAAGATGAATAAAGAGCAGGAGTAATGGCAGAAACATAAGTAAACATGTTAAAAGCAGTGTGAAGAGAAGTCATTTTCCTTCACACTGCTTTTCGTTTCTCCTTATCCATGGATAGGCTTCGCGTAGCGACTCGCACTTTTTTAACTTTTTTAAATACTAACTGACCACTTCATTTTGGTCAGAGATTTAGATTTCAATTAAGCTAAAGATTTTTTGTAGTTTTGTACGTACGTCTTCCTCTATATCCGTTTCTTTTGCTTTTTCAAAATGTTTGATCGCATCCTGTAAATGTTTTAAAGCTTGTTCTTGTCTGCCCATATCTCGATGATGAATCGCTGAACTTATAGATGTAGAAAGCTGCTTGCTTAATGAAGTTGTAATATTCCCCTCATTTGTGTGCTTTTCGATAAATTTCAGTGCTGATTCTAATTCTACTGCTGATGGTTTTTTAACTAGCTGTTGAATGGCTTCAGTCAATTCATGGAGGGCTGCGTCCACCTCTGTTTGCGTCGCAGCTTCATTCTCTATTACCTCTTTTGCCTTTGCTAGGGACACTTTTAACACCGACCAGCTTTCTTCCGTATAGGTAGTTTCGTCTTTCTGCTCTGTCTCCTCTACCACTTGTTTTAGAGAGGATTTATCAACCACTTCATCATATTGGAAGGCGATTTCGCGCATTGCCATTTTGTTGATCCATTTTAAACCAACATCCGTGAGGATAATTTTCACCTTTGTTGTCTCAATTGGAATAATATCAATTGTTTTTGTTTCACCAAGCTCGGTATTACCAGCAGAAGTCCATGGGATACTGTATTCCGTGCTGTTTAAATCCCAGCTATTCGTTTCTGCGTTCCAAGCTGCTACTTTGAATTTTCTTATCCCTTGGTCTTGACCATAGTTTGTTGAGAATGCAATGGATTGTAATTCCACATTCTTGTTAAAATCATACTGAATATTTACTTCTTTGTCCGTCGGCAAATAATTATGTTCAAAGATAAACTCACCACTATTGCTTTTAAGGTTCCCATCAAATAATTTTGCTAATTCCGTTTGGCTGTTTGCCTTACCTAAATTTTCACTTGCGTATGGTGGTGGAGGTGGTGCTGGGGTTACATCAATAACCAATGTCGGATTTTCAGCCCCATTTAAATCACTACTATTCGGAAGCACACCATTTTTCGTGATGGATTTCCCGCTATTTAATATTTGTAAATCCTCCACGGTAATTGGATCCCATTTTACAAATTCCTGTGTAACGACACCATCATTCCAATTCACATTTACATAGGATGGTGTATTTGGTAGATTAGGCTCTGTATATACCTCGCCCTCATGTCCCTCAACAGCTGATGTATACTTCTTTAGAGAAGCCTTTCCTTCTTGTACGGTTATCTTTGCATCCTCAATTTGCACTATTTCCAGCTCACTTGCAGATAATGCAGGCTGATTTTCAGGAAGCTTTTTATAAACCCTAACATAATCAATTTCAAATGAGTTTGGATATGGCATCCACTCCCAAGGCCCTGTCCATCCACCAGCACGCTTCTCATAGAGTGAGAATAATTGAATCATTGGATAATCAATGTTTACATTTTTACTGCCTACTTCTATTCCGTCCACATAGAATACTAGTCGATCTGGAAAAGCCCCTGAGCCAGTTCCCTCTTGCCAATCCATTCCATAAGTATGCCACTCATCATGGAAATTAGCTGTACTATTTCGATATGTCTGTCCCTCATCTTTAACGTTAAACGCATCTGGGTCATTCCAACCGTGATAAGCTCTTGGAACAGAAGTTGCGTCTCTTCCTAAAACTTCAAAAATATCAATTTCCGCAGAGTGATCCACGCTATCTTCGAATCCTGTTAACCACCAAGCTGCATGTCTGGATGATCCAGCCTGCCCCTTAGCTCGAATTTCATAAAACCCATATTGATTAATATGCGTTACCTCTGTATCAACTGGATTCCGTACCACGTTGTTACCATTCCAATTATGAAGAGCATTCCGGTTACCAGTAGTAAAACCGCTTACAACTGTTTGACCATCAAATTCCGGTGCCCATGGACGGGTATCTTCATGAATTTGCAACACCATCGCTCCATCTTTTATTTCATAAGTAGGCGATGCCAACTCAGGAATTCTTGTCCATGATGACAAATATTTATCCACCCAACGTTCCGGGTCTAATACGCCAGTCTCTTGGTTAAATTCATCATTAAAAATTAAACGATATCCTTCTTTTTCGATTGGACTTGGTGCTGTATGTTTTCCCCATTTTGCTGTAAGTACCATGTTTCCTTCAGGTTGAAATGGAAAGATTACCTCGTATTTAAGATTCGTTCCATAAAACCAGCCAAGGAAGTCATATCCCTCTTTTTCAAGTTTTGAAAATGGTACATTGCCTTCTACTAGTGGTTCTCCACCTGTAACTATTTTCGCTTCTTCCCCATTATTCGGATTAAATGTTACCTCATATTGTGTGGAAGCACCCTCCGCATAAGCATTTTTTGTAAAATTGCCAAAATTAAAAGTGGCAAAAAAAACAATTGTAATCAATACGATAATCTGCATTTTCTTCACTATCATCATCTCCTTTTTTTGTTGGACAGTTCACACTGTCCTTACATCTTTACTTGTGACAAGGGGCTAGCCTTCCTTGTCACACAAAGATTTACAACATGTTTGGCGGGCTAGCCTTCAGTGACACAAGGTACAATTATGATGAGAATCTGACAAAACCTGCCCCGTTGAACATATGGAGAATGAGACATAAGTCCTGTCTCATCCCTTTTATCCTTTAACGGAGCCGGCTACTACACCTTCAATGACTCGTTTTTGCATGAAGATGTAGAATACAACTAAAGGAAGTGTTGACATAACAAGCATTGGGAAGAAGGATGTCCAATTTGTGGAGAACGGACCAACATTCTTGTAAACTTCCTGTAGTAATACGGCCTTGTCCGGTGATTGTAAGAATAACAGCGGGGTTAAGAAATCATTCCAAATCGCCAGTGTATTCAAAATTACAACAGTTGCAATGATTGGTTTTAATAATGGGAAAATAATCAACCAAAAGCACCGGAAGGTCCCACAGCCATCCATATAGGCTGCCTCCTCCAATTCGATTGGAACGGTATGAATGAACCCACGCAATAAGAAAATCGTTAATGGTAGGTTAATACAAAATACACTGACCAAAATAACTCCAAGATGGGTATTCATTAAGTTCATTCCAGAAATAATCTGGTACAGTGGTACAATGGCAATTTGAAATGGAATAATCAACCCTATCAAAAAGATAGCGAACATAATGTGATAGATCTTCTTCGTACTCCTTGCGATTACATAAGCAGCCATCGAAGCAAAAAAGACGAGTAAAATAACAGATACACTTGTAATTATTATGTTATTTTTCATGGCCTGAAGATAATTCATCGCATCTAAGGCTTTCATATAATTAGAAAAATCAAGTGATGCAGGCAGACCTAATGGGCTCGCTGCTGCCTCATCCGGTGATTTGAACGTTGTGATTACCAAATAATAGATTGGCAGAAACATCACAAAACTAATTAAAACAAGGCCAACGATATAAGATATCTTTCCTAATAATCCTTTTTTACTCATGATAGCTTCCTTTCCCATTTGTTTAGGAATGTAATCACAATTCGTGATAAGATGAAGACCGCAATAAAGAATACGACGGCAAGCGCAGAAGCGTAAGCGTTCCTTCCACTATTGAAGCCTTCCCGAATAAGGGTCGTCATAATAGTCTCAGTCGCATATCCCGGGCCACCTTTTGTCATTGAGAATATGACATCGAACACCTTCATTCCACCAATCAGACTCATTAGTAAATTGAAGGAAACTGCTGGATACAATAAAGGCAATGTTACGGAGAAAAACGTTCGAATTTTACCTGCGCCATCAATTTCTGCAGCTTCGTATAAAGCAGTATCAATACTTTTTAAGTTTGCAATATAAATAACCATCGACCAACCTGCCCATTGCCATACCTGAGTTACTAGGACAGAATAGATCGCAATCTTTGAGTCACCCAGCCAGTTCACTGGATCTCCCCCAAAGAATTGAATAATATTATTTAAAAGTCCATAATCTGCAGAAGTCATAATGTATTGAAAGAGGAATCCAACGACTAAGATACTCAACACAGCAGGTAAGAACACTAAAGATTTTACAAAGTTAACTGCCGCCATTTTCTTATTCAAGTACACAGCCAATAGGATTGCAATGATGTTCTGGAAAATGGTGATAAGTACTGCATATTTTAAAGTAGTCTTAATCGCTGAAACGGTTTTGACATCTTCAAATAACATTTTATAGTTATCCAAACCCACAAATTTAATATCAGGATTATAGACTGACCAATTTGTAAGACTATAGAAAAAACTCATCGCAGTTGGGGCGATAAATAAAACAATAAATCCAATAAACGCCGGAAGAATCATTAACATAAAGACCCGTTCACGCTGCTTGTTATACATGATAGTCCTCCTATCCCTATTAACTCTCCCATTCGATAAAAATAAAATGGATAGAATCAAAGGAAAAGTGAACTCCTTTTCCTTTGATAATAAATTTGATTAGTTAAGGGTCTTTCTTAAATTATCATTTACCGAGTCTGCTTCTTTAAGTGCATTTTCAATTGTCTTAACGCCCGCAAGTACTTCTTGTAGAGACTTACCATACGCTTCTACGATTGGATTTCCGGAGGTCCATACTGCAGTCCAAGGAGCATATACATTACCTGCTTTGAATGCTGCCTCACTATCTGTATAAATCTCACCTAAGTCTACTTCAACACCTTCTAAGAAAGAGCTTCCTGCGTTATCCGCAACGAGTGCTTTTTGTGCTTCTTCTGTTGCTGTTAATTCAAGTACTTTTAATGCTTCTTCAATATGCTGTGATTTTGCGTTGATCGCTAATGCAGAACCAGGACCACCGATTAACCAACCGTCTCCTTCTGTTTTACCAGGGATTGGGAACATTCCTAATTCTATATCAGGATTTTTCTCTAAAATGGTTTCAACTGCCCATGGGCCACTTTCCCACATTGCTGCTTTACCTGTTGCAAATTGATCAAGCGCCTGGTCATAGCTTAGTCCTAGCATGTCTTCTGTAATAATTCCTTCGTCGATCACTCGTGCCCATTCTTCTACGTATGGAAGCCACTCTTCTGCAAGCTTTGCTTCTCCTGCGTTAAACTTCTCATCAAAATTCCTGTTAGCTTCATCTGAATAAAATTCATTATTAACGAGTCCAATACTTTGCTTCATCATTGGCTCCCATGATTGAGCTCCCATGATTTGTGGCTTCACACCATTTTTAGTTAATTGCTTACTAATTTCAATAAACTCATCCCATGTTTTAGGAACTTCAACATTATTTTCTTTAAAAATGGCTTTATTATAGAAAATACCTTCAAACCATGATTGTAATGGGCTTGCATAAACCTTACCATCTACCATATATGGTTTTAATCCTGATTCTACATACTTACTTGTAAACTCTTCATCTGTTAAATCCAATAGATAGTTCGCTTTTGCAAGTAGCTTTGCTTCGCCGCCAACCTCAATTAAATCTGGACCTTCACCAGCTTGCAGCTGTGAGTTTAGAACATTATTAAAATTATCAAGTGCTACAAATTCAAATTCAATTTCAACATTTGGCAGCTTCTCATCTAGATATTTTAAATAAGTTGCTCTTGTTGATTCTGGATTATATCCCATCATACGTAGTGTAACGACATCATTGCCATTTTCTTTTTCTTTATCAGCCCCATTACTTGTATCGCTTCCACAGCCAGCAAGAATAGTAGCCAATAGAATAAGAACAGATAAAAATAGAGTAACCGTTTTCTTTTTCATAAAATGAATCTTCCTTTCTATTTAATATAAGCCAATTGTATATGAATGCGTTTTCCCGCTAAATAAACAATATTACCATCTTTATATAACAAAAATACGATTTTAAGAAAGCAACACATTTTCACTATTATTTAATAACTGAACTATCCCTCCTGGCATTGGCCTCAATAAAAAAGGATTCAGAATCTAGTAGATTCCGAATCCTTTTTATATCATATTATACTGTTTTTATAGTAATTTTTTATTGCTTAATTAGGACGATGGGTTGTCCTGGTTGGCTAGTGAAAAACTTATTTCCCCCGGTACTTTCGATAATATCGTTTTCATAGTGCCAAATTCCCTTTGGAAGGTATACACCTCTTCCTGTTTTCCCCTTTTCAGTAACAGGAGCTACTAAAATAGTCGATCCTAGCATAAACTGGTCAGTAATCCGCTCCACAGGCTCATTTGGAAATTCATAGATCATATAACGAATGATTGGCTCTCCTGTTCGTTGGGCATTCTGAACCAAATACTCTATAACTTGTATGAACTTTCCCCTGATTTGAATACTGTTAAGAATCGATTGAAAATTAGTAGTATCCAGTACTCGAAAAGGAGCAGCAGAAAATTGCATTGCAGGCATGAGACACGCAATTTCACTGTGTCGAACAAATAGCTCCTGATCAAGTGAGCCATCTTCAATCTCTTGGAAATTAAGATACTCGCCTCCACCAATCATATCAGGGCTGCAGAATGGATGACCGGTTATCCCTTGTAATAGACTATTCGGTACAAGTGCATTAATACCGGTATTCCCCCAAGCGTGTTCTTTATCACATAGACGTTGAAGTAAAGCCATACCACCGGCTTTAGATGTTACACGGAATTCGTTAAAGGCATATTGTTCTCCGAATTTCGCCCATAGCATGGACTGCTCATCTGGTGAGACATTTCCAAAGGTCACAAGATCCTCACTGTAATGAGTGCTGTCTCCCCCATCAAACTTAAATCCCGCTACACCTAACTCGCACAATTGATCCAACTTCTCCCTTAACCACACGTTTGTTGCTGGGTTGGACATATCCAGCACAGCAGAGAATCCATTCCACCATTCTGTGATATAAGGCTTACCATCTTTTGTTTTAATTAACAAACCCTTATCCCGCAGTTCCCGGTACTGAACCGTATCGGGAGTAACATATGGAGCGACCCAAAGCATTACATGGAAGCCTTTGTCATATAGCTGTCGAATCATTTCTTTCGGATTTGGAAATTTTCCTTTACTAAAAACCCAATGGCCGTAATAATCGGACCAACCATCATCAATCATCAAGACTCCAGGCGGCATACCATTGTTTAAAATTTGGTTTGCATACGCCATGATATCCCTTTCATTTTGATAAAAGGTCAGTTCAATCCAGCTATTATAAATCGGTTGACGGAAAAGTTCCATACTGAGCTTTCTCTCCTGAAAAGGAAAGTATTTTTTCATCGCATGAAGGTAAGCGCCTTTAAGATCCTGATATCCTGCACCCACGACAACTTCCTCCGGCACTTCAATGATTCCGTTTTCAAATCGAATCACAAAACCATGATTACTCCAAAGATAGCGCCCTTTTGATGACAGAAATAATGGCATTGCTTGATTTGGAGTCTGATTGACTCGTAAATCAAGTGTACACATAGCCTCCTTGCCAATTGGCTGATTGACACCCTCATGAACATAACCGCCAAACCAAAATTCCTGCTCCAGCATTTCAATCCTCATTTCCTTCACTCCTTATATCTAGTTTTTTAAAGAATAAAGAAAACAGTGCCATAAGGAAAGCAAAGAAATTATGCATTTCTAAAACTTTATTACTTTTTCACTCTCCGATATTCATTAGGTGTCATAGATTCAGATTTTTTAAAGAGCATTGAAAAGTAACTAGGATTCTCATATCCTACCTGGAAGGAAATTTCATAACTCTTCATATCTGTCTCGATTAGAAGCTGCTTCGCCTTCTCTAATCTAAGCTCCGTCAGATAGTTCCATAACGTAATCCCTACTTCCCGTTTAAATAAATAACTAAAATAATTTTTACTAACGGCAATTTGATTACAAATCTCTTCAAGTGTAATATTTCGATTATAATTTTTTCGGATGATTTCAATCGCCTCTGTCACAAGATGACTATATGTCTTCTTCTCGTCTTGCCCATGTTTTAGCGTTTCTATCAGTGCATTCAACATAAATTCCTTAAGTCTTCTCACATTAGTGAGTTCTAGAAGACTTTCATACGAAACGTTTAATAGATCGTTCATCGTTTCATTTTTATCATGACTTTGAAGAATCAAACTCTTGAGCTTCATGATAATTTGAAAACAAATCTCATAGATTTGGTGTAATTCCAGTGGATTGATATTTTTAGATAAATAGAAGATTTCATTAATGATTTTCTCTGCCCTTCCCAAATCCTTCTCTACCAGGGTCTCTTCTATTTCCTTAACCAAATCGATACCTTTAATTTGTGTGAAGTCTTCTTCCTTGCAATTATAGCCAAATCCTAAAATGTCCTCTGCATCTACATAAAAATTATAGCGACAAAGGAGTTTCGTTCGTTTGTATTCAAAAGGTAACGGATTGATCCCATGAATGACGTCACTAAAACAGGCCATTACATTCAGATTAAAATGGGTGTGCAAAGCTTGTATCATTTCCTGTGAAAGAGCAATCCGTGTGTCTGGAGCAATGTTTGAAAGCAAGATCACCCAGGAATCCTCTACATATTCAAATAAAACATGCTCATATTCCTTCAAAATTACTTCCAGAATGTGATTGATATAGCTCATTTGTAAAAACTCAATTTGATGCATGTTCACATATTCATCAATAGTACGATGATTTAATTGAAGGATTAGTAGATAATAATTGTCAAAATGAAACGAAAAGTGCTCTTGCACCTTTTGAATCCTTTGGATATCCTTCCCCGTTCTCATAAAGCTGTGGAGCTCCATTTTCTTTATTTGAAACTCACTTTTCTCCAGCATATGTTCTTTTTCCTTTTCACCCCGGATTTTATCAGTAGCTTTCTTCAGTGCATCATCAAGCTCCAGTTCATCAATTGGCTTTAAAATATAGTCTGTACACCCTAACTTCATCGCTTTTTGGATATAAGAAAAGTCACTATAGGCACTAACTAAAATGAATTCAGTCTGACGGTTTAAAGTCTTTGCCTTTTTTATAAATTCAATACCCGTCATATTAGGCATATTTATATCTGTAATAACAATATGGGGCTCATATTTCAGTAGTGCTTCATAAGCCTCCACCCCATCCTGCGCGTAGCCCACCAGTTCCAGATTAAACTTTTCCCAATCTATTAAACTCTGCAGCATGCGAATTGTCAGCATTTCATCATCTACTAATAGTACTTTTAGCATGAATCCCCCTCGATTCTCATTGGAATTGTGATAATTACACTTGTACCACCGTGTTTTTTGGAGAAAATACGCAATCCATATTCCTCTCCATACTCACTTTTAATCCGTTTATCTACGTTTAATAGTCCAATGCTTTTTTCAGCTATATATGAATCTCTGTATTTTAAATCCTCATGTAGTTGTTGGACCTGTTCTGCCTCCATGCCATCCCCGTTGTCAGTAATCATAATCGCAAGGTCTACTTCCTCCCTTTCAACGGTAATGTGCAGCAGTCCACTCGCTTTGTTTCTGAATCCGTGTTCAATTGCATTTTCTACTATTGGCTGGATAATCAGCTTAGGCACCATTACACACTCTAATGCTGGATTGCACATAATAGAATAAAAGATTTTATCATCAAAACGGATGTTTTGTATTGAAATATATTGTTCAATATAGCTTAACTCCGTCTTAATTTCTACTTTCTCATAAGGCTGGTAAACCGAATAGGTCAGCATTCTTCCTAATAATGTACTTAGTCTTGAAATTTTCTCCAAATTCCCATCTACTGTGTAAGCCTTAATCGATTGTAAAACATTATTTAAAAAGTGGGGATTAATTTGATGTTGAAGAACCCGCATTTGCTCTTTTGCAAGCTTTTTCTGCTCTAGTAACACCTCATCTGACAGCGCTAACATATTGTGAATCATATATTCTGCTGTTTTCGAAAGCTTTTGGATTTCTTCACTGCTGTTTTCTTCAAATGTAACTGAATAGTCACCATCCGCAATCCGATTAAACTTTCCGATTAACAGATTTACAGGGTTCAGGATGGTTTTTGAAATTAATCCAGATACGATAGCGATTATAATCCCCGATAAAAAAAGAAGGGTAACAAGAAAGAGTAGTGCTGTAACTTTAAAGTCATATATGCTTTTCAGACTTTTGATGCCCACCACGTTCCAACCTGTAATGCTAGAGGTCTTCATAACGACTAATTGGTCATAGTCGTTCCAATTCTCCCCCTCTATAAAAAAATATTCTTCACCATCTTCGATTTTCTCCTTGATGAGAGCAATCTGCCTATCTGAAATATCCACCAATTCCGGTAAATACAGCCACTCCGTCTGGTTATAGACTGCCAATTCGACATCATTGTCCCCCATATTTTTGAGCAAAATTGAGGACAGATCCACATCACTGATCAGGTATGAACTCTCAGCCGGTTTATAAGAAGCCGTATTTTGTATCGGCGTCACCATTGATATCGTTTTTTCACTCTTACTACTTAAGAGATAGTCCGTATTGTGAAAATCCGTAAAATAACTATTACTAAAAGCAATGTTTTTTTGAAAATGACGATACCATTCCTGATCTCCAAAATCATACTTTTCCTTCATATTTCCTTTATATGAATAAATCCCCTCATCATTACTTCCAACGATGACAGCGTTTCGGATATAGGGCATTAATTTTAACTGCTGTAATGTATCATGCACATTTCGCTGGTTGTGCAGTTCAATCGAATAGTCTATCTCATCTGTTTGATTTCGATAGTCTACCGCCGCACGGACATCCGGGTCACTCGCAATCACATGTGCTAAGCTTTGCAATCTCGCAAAATTACTATCCAACAATTCAAGATTAGACTCTACCATACTCTTCAGATTCTGGTAGCTATGCTCCTGAAAGTTTTGATTCACAAACTGCATCATTGTAAAACCAACAAGTAAAATAACCGTAAAAAAAATCAACGAGAAAAAAACAATCATCTTATTCTGCAATGTATTTTTTATTTGTAATTTCATTTTCACTAAATCTCCACTTCCGAAACATCCTCAAACTTTATTCTAACACAGGATCATGAGCTCTCCTCGACACCACCTTATGTTAGGTGGTAAAATTAAACAATTAGAGATGAATGATCAAAATTGAGCAATGCAAACTGTTTAGTACTTATAAATATAATTAGTAGGTGATTGAATTTGCGTTTTTCAAAAAGTATCCCAAATATGCTAACCTTAGGTAATTTGTATTGTGGTTTTCTTTCAATCGGATTTGCAGCAAATAGTCATTTTAAAAACGCAGCGATTTTGATCATCATTGGGATGATGCTGGACAGTATGGACGGCAGGTTAGCTAGAATTTTAAAAGCTGACAGTTCTTTAGGAAAGGAGTTAGATTCATTAGCAGACATTGTTACTTTCGGTGTCGCTCCATCTTTTCTAATATATTACACTTATTTTTATCAATTTGGATTACTCGGATTAGCTGTTGCTGGATTGTTCCCGTTGTTCGGTGCTTTTCGATTAGCAAGATTTAATATAAGCACCAATAAATCATCTCAACATTATTTTATTGGAGTTCCAATCACTGCAGCTGGGGGTATTTTAGCATTACTAACTTTGTTTGGTAATCTTATTCCGAATATTGTTACAACCGTTATCTTTACAGCGCTTTGTTTTTTAATGGTTAGTAAGATTAGAATACCAAGTTTAAAGGATGTACCATTACCCAAGTATGGCACCATTGTTACTATTTTTTTAGGATGTTTATTATTTCTAATCTATAAAGGAACATACGGAAGGTTTCCTTATCTGATATATATTGCAGCACCTACTTATATCATTTATTTATTTTATCAATTAGTAAAAAGGATGAAAAATAGTTAATCATTAACTCTTTTAAGGGATCGTGTTTTGGTACCGAGAAGGGATGTAAACAGATGAAAGTAACACGAAGAATTAAGTATAATATCATCCGTCTATTTCGCCTAAAATCAAGTCCTCATCAAGTAGCACTGGGTTTTACTGTCGGTTTTATGCCAAACTGGATTCCTACGTTCGCGCTAGGTCCAGTCCTATCGGTTGCTTTAGCAAAACTTGTTAGAGCGAATACCGTTTCTGCCATTGTGGGGGGTGTCATAGGAACTCCTATTTGGCCGCTACTTTTCCTATTAAATTATAAGGTTGGAAGCTTACTATTGGATCAGAAAACTAAGGTTGATGAACTGGGAAAAGTTGATTATATTGATGCCATTCAACATACATTTGAAGGAATAGATGGATCCCCTTCCGTTGGAATCTCATTTCTAACAGGCGCAGCAATTAATATCCTACTCTCATCAATCCTCATTTACTTTATTGTGTATTTCCTATTTAAGATGTACCGGGTGAGGATCCTAAATAAAATTAGATAAAATTAATAATTAGGGTAAGGTTGGAACTCCCATAGGTGCCAGCCAGTAAATAACAATAAAAATAGCATGTGAAATCTAATACGATTCACATGCTATTTTTTATTATATAATATTTTGTATATTTTCTAATTAGAGTAGCAGGAATCGTATCCGCTATTCCTGCTATTCAAGTTAAGCAATCGCTACCACAGTAATCTGTATCTAAAATGGTTGTAGAACAGCCAGTATCAAGCAGTACGTTAGTAGAATAACTTATTCTTTTTAATATTGATCTTTGAAAAAGGAAGTTGTTATGGAGAGTTTAGTTATGGTGTATTAGGAGGCTTATGGGGAATTCATGAAATTGCTAAGAGAGAAAAAAATATAGTAGTCATCGGGATAAGCTTTGACGTGGTATTATTCTGTGTAGTGTCATACAACTCATTAGCCAAAATACACTTTTACACTGTTTTCTTTTTGTGCTGTTGCTAAGCAGTTAAGTATAAATTTTAGGATTTGTTTTTGATCGATCCCTAATAGATCAATATTTGCCAGGGGATCACGAGTGCGAAAAAACTCCTTGTAAGCTTTCAATGCCTTTTCAATTTGTTCTTTTGAGAAGGTAGTGCTCCTGCCTGACCCACTAACTCCTGAGTAAAAATCAAAAGCATCTAATAACCTGTACAGGATGGTTGCATTATGATTCCCCATGCTAAAACGCGCATAAGCAATTTCTTTTCCTGCTTGATTGTATCCTGAAATATCGTGACCCATTTTAATAATCCTCCTTAAAATTTAGATTTTTGCACAAACCAATATCGGTACCTCTAGCAGGTGCAATAAATAATACGGTTCCTTTTTTAAAACTTAGATGTTACTGGCAACATCCCCAATGATTCAATTATTAAATTTTCTTCAGTATTTTAGCAGGAAGTTATTATTAGACTAGTATTGGATTTAAAATGATGAGAATTGGATGGGGAAAATCGCGGATTTCGTAGAAAGGAATCTTACCATAAAAATGATTATATTTATAGCACCTTGGTATATTTTTTACCTCCCTTCCGGTAAAATTATAACACACTATATTTTCATATTAATTTTTCTTTAGTAAGCGTTTTCTACAATTATGTGAACACACCGTGACTGGTTAAACATTCGGTTAGTTGGAGTTGAATGGTATTTTATAAAAAAGGCAGATATTATAGATGTTTTCTATATCATCTGCTTTTCTATTAGACCAACGCCAACCACGAGACAGTTTCTCATGTGTCGTGTGAATGTGGCAACACATGGGAGGCTGGTGAAGTTTACAAGCTTAATGGTTCTACTGCCAACCAATGAAATTTAATGGCCCTCACCCTTTATTACTAATCATCTTCTTGACAATTTTCACTCTACCAATCAGGAACAAATACTATATTAATAGGCTGTACAACTTTTTTAATTAAACGTTTAGTTAATACCGAATCCACTAATCAAACGTTTGATTAGTGGGATGATATTCCCTTTGGTTATAGGGGTTTTTGCTTATTTTCAGGAGAGTAAATTGTCACCTACAAGTTATGACTTGTGGTAATAATCTTTAAAAATCGACAATAGAAACTAGCAAAATACACGTCCTGACAAACGTCTACAGCAAGTACCACCAATTAAACGTTTAATAAAAAGTACTGTGAGCCCCTTTGAAAAGCGAACTTTTACCTGTTTTTTTACCATTTATAAAAAGGAAATAATCGGTATTTATTTAGTTATTCTTGAACCTTTTTAATTCACTAGTGTTGCATTAAACTTCAAAAAGGGATTGACCTTGATTCTATCAGTAATTCTCAGCTGTCACGGCGATTAAACCGAATGAATCCAGATTTATTCCAAGCGCTCTTCCTTGATTTAGTCGCACAAATTCATGCCAAAACACACTATACAAAACTTGTCATGCCGTTAAAAATTATTGATTCTAGCACCTTGCAACCGTTGTTTATTTAATAAAAATCAATACGATTAATAACCAATTAGTAACTAAGAAACCCACTCCAATAATTGCAATAGCAGTTCTAATCCAAACTAAAACTTTCATTTGCTAAATGAAGCTGAATATACCTCGAATCGAGTGTTGGTATGTTGTCTCTCACTTTTCCATTTCTTTTCCGATACTCATTGCTTCCTCCTCCTTAATTTTGGCTTTCCTTCTTAATTTATATCGTGATATTCTCCTTATATCTGAAAAATATTTTCCATGTCCTTCCAATCACAAACATAATACCTTGGATAGTATTTGTTCACGAAACGCTCAATATTAATTAACCGAATCTTAACATTCATTCTTAATAATGGGTGTATAAAATATTTCGGTTAAAGCTTCTCATAGAGAAGCTTCCCCGATATGTGAGGTGCTTAAGATGAACAGGCTTTTTATTTCTTCTGTTCTAGCAATTACAATGACGATTGTACTCGGATTCAGTGTATTCTTTTTATTTATTCACAATCCAAATGAGCAGCCGGCATCAAATTCTTTAAGTGACAAGACTGCTTCAACTCATGCTGAAAAATCGGATTATCCCTATCTACCTCCAAGCATGGACAAAGTTCCCACAGGTGATGAAGGGGAACTAATCAAACTTGGAGAGAAGCTCCATAATCAAACAAGTACCATTCTTGATGGCTATGTAGGTAATACACTAAGCTGTGCAAGCTGCCATGCAAATGGTGGTGTTGATTCTTCGTTAGACCTTGTGGGAATTTCAAAGACATATCCACAATATAATCCTAGGGCTGGAAGAGAAGTTACTTTACAAGAGAGAATAAATGGATGCTTTAAAAGAAGTATGAATGGAAAACCCCTTCCACCAGACAGTAAAGAAATGAAAGCAATGGTTGCCTATTATTCTTATATTTCAACAAATGTTCCAGATGGGACACTCGAAAGACCATGGGCTAAATTATCAAAGGCTGAAGGAGATTTAGCTGCCGTAAACATTGATGAAGGAAGAAAACTTTATAATAAAGCATGTATAACGTGTCATGGAGAAGATGGCTCTGGTAGTGGAACAGGACTTGCTCTTTGGGGTGACAATTCATACAACATTGGTGCAGGTATGGCGCGTATTAGAACAGCTGGAGGATTCATTAAAGAATATATGCCAAAGGTAGCTACTGGCGGTTATGAGCCTGGTTCTTTTTCAGACCAGGAGGCGATGAACATTGCTGCTTTTATTAACTCAATGGCTAGACCTGATTTCCCTGATAAAATTAATGACTGGCCAAAAGGAGATGCGCCAGATGACGCAGCCTACGAAACATTGGCTGAGAAAAAATAGATAAACTGTATTGAGATGGCCGCTGTTAAAGCGGTCATTTTTTTCGATTAATTTACATATCCTTTGTGAAACTCTCACTTTTTAATCGATATAATAGGAGAAGGGGGGGTAATTTAGATGGAAGATAGAAAATTAAGAGGCAAAACCATTTTAATCATAGACAATAATAATGAAAGTAGAGCCGTCATTCGGTTTCACCTAACCCGGCAAGGTTTTGAAATATTGGAAGCAAAAAATGGGAAGGAAGCTCGTGAATCGTACTTGAAATATGATCCTTGTTTTATTTTGTTGGAGACGGAGCTCCCTGATACGTTTGGTCTAGATATTTGTTGGTGGATGCGTTATGAATTGGACAGCAATGTCCCAATCATACTATTATCAACAAAAAATACAGAACAGGACCGTATTGAGGGTTTAAGAAAAGGAGCAGATGACTATATAGGTAAACCCTTTAATATAGAAGAGCTATCTATTAGGATTGAAACAGTTTTACGAAGAACGGCTAACCGTTGTAGCAAGCTAAGTTATAAGGGATTAACTATTAAACCATTAAAAGGCATAGTGAGGTTCCATGATGATATATTAGACTTAACCCATTTCGAATATAGGTTGCTCTATTTATTTTTTACACACCCAGACCAAATTTTTTCAAGAGAACAAATAATCAATACCATCTATAATAAAAGTGAAAAGGTCATTAATGAAAGAACAATAGATGTACATATCAAACATCTACGAGAAAAAATCGCGGAATATACAGACTATCCATTTATCGTGACACTAAGAGGGATTGGATATAAATTTAGTACGGAGAATTAAGCCGGATTCTTCGTATTTATGATGCAAAATAAACTTGGAGGTACTCAATTTTATGTTAGCCTTCTGAAAAAAAAACACGCTTTAGCGCGTGCTCCTTTCCTTCTTATTAGTTTTGGTTTTTGTTTTTTATTCAATTAAGGTGGAAATAATAAATTGTCTAGTATATTATTTGTTCCAAAACGCTTTTGCTTCTTCCTCAAGAACTTTTAACCTTTTATAATAATCAGGAAATTCGTTGAGGTGAGCCAATGCAATTTTTCCAGTAGTGATAGGTTCATCCGCAGTAACATTTGTCAGATTGTATTTTCTTCCATGTTCAAGTTCTGTATTTACTCCCAACCAAAACTCATTTAAATCAAATTTACTCTTGGTAAAATCAATGCCTAAAAGTAAAGCTATTGCTGCTGCTTCCTCTTTAGAAAAGCTAGTTTTAGAGATGTTTGAATTAGTTGTATTAATATTTTCTGGTCTAAATGTATTTAAATTTTTTGGAGTTATATTTTTTTCATTGCGATGACCGTAGGCTTTTTCCGCAGCTACTGCATCTGATTTGGTAACATGGACAGTACCAAATGGATGGTTAGGAGGAGCGTAAATCGAGTAAAGTTTTAGCGGAATATTACCTGTGTTGGTTAGATTATGCCATGTTCCAGCAGGTATCATTATTGCAAAATCATCATAGACATTTCTTTCAAAGTCAAAATTATCTTTACTCTTGCCCATTTGAACAATCCCCTGTCCTTGTTCAATACGTAAAAATTGATCAACGTCGGGATGCATTTCTAAACCGATATCTTCGCCAACATTAAGACTCATTAAAGTAACTTGCAAACGATTCCCTGTCCATAAAGCGGTACGATAGGTTTTGTTTCGCTTCGTAGCCTCATTGATATTAACTACAAATGGTTCTGGTCCATAATCTTTAAAACTATATTGGTTAGTACCATTAGGAATATTCCTGTAAACTGACTGATTTTCATAGTTATGCATTGGTGCATTAACATAATAATGATATTGATTTTGATATGGATACGTACTAGGGACATTGTACATTTTTTTCATTCCCTTCACAGATATACAAAAACATCATATGCCTATGCTTAGGGAATGTTCTTCTATTTATTTAAACTACCTTATCACCTGATTCTCCACTTTTCCCACCACTTAGTGATGAACACCGCTAAAACTACAAATTTCATTATTAACGACATAAGAAAACTTCATCTTTCTAAAGATTATGTAAATTGATAGAGAATGTTTGGACAAAGATGTTAAACTCAAAAAAGTTTTTTTGTCCCCGCACATCATGACAATTAATTAAGAGCCTCCCAATTCAGGAAAGGCTCTCTACTCACTAGTGCATCTTTAATTATCTTTTCTTACAAGTATTGAACAACACTCCACATGTGTGGTCTGCGGAAACATATCCACAGGTTGAACTTCAATGGTTTTATAACCACCATCTTCTAAAATCCGTAAATCACGGGCCAATGTGGCTGGGTTACAAGAAACGTAGACAACCTTTTTAGGTTTCATCTCAATAATCGTTTGCAAAAATGTCTCATCACAGCCCTTGCGCGGTGGGTCCACTACGAGCACATCAGCAGAATTCCCCTCTTTATACCACTTAGGGATCACAACCTCTGCTTCCCCAGCCTCAAACTCAACATTAGTCATCCCATTTAATTCCGCATTTCGCTTGGCGTCTTCAATTGCTTCTGGAACAACTTCTACTCCAAAGACTTTCTTTGCCTTTTGGGCCAGAAACAAGGATATTGTTCCGATCCCGCAGTACGCGTCAATCACAGACTCTTCTCCATTTAGCCCAGCATATTCCAATGCCTTATCGTATAGAACCTTCGTTTGAACAGGATTCACCTGATAAAAAGAAAGAGCTGATATCGCAAATTTAACGTCTCCAATTAGGTCATAAATCACTTCATTGCCCCAAATGACCGTTGTATTTTCGCCAAGGATTACATTTGTACGCTTTGAATTTACATTGTGTACAATCGATTTGACTTTAGGTAGACGTGCGATTATCTCCTCCACCAATTTGTCTTTGTTTGGAATGTCATTCGTCCTGGTAATCAGCACAACCATCAGTTCACCTGTTTGTTGTCCATAACGGGCCATAATGTGGCGTAGGACACCTTTATGTGACTCTTCTTGGTAAGGTGTTATCCCCAGCTCGCTGCATATTTCCTTAACAGCTTGAATAGCTTCATTAATTTCTGGGAGCTGGATCAAGCTCTCATTGGTATCTACGATCTCATGACTCCTAGGCTTAAAAAATCCAGCAATCAGCTTACCATCTTTTTCACCGACTGGAACCTGTGCTTTGTTTCGATAATGCCATGGGTTATCCATGCCTAGAATTGGGTGCACGGTCACATCCTCTAGTTTACCAATACGTGTCAGCACTTGGCGCACTTGATTCTCCTTATATTTCAATTGCCCTTCATAGCTGATGTGCTCCAGCTGGCAGCCGCCATATTTATGAATCTCACTGTTAGGGACCTCGACTCGATATGGGCTTTTTTCATAAATTTCAATCAAACGCCCGAAGCCGTAGCCCTTGTTCACTTTTATTACTTTAACCTGTGCCTTTTCGCCAGGCAGGCCGTTTGGTATGAACAACGGAAAGCCTTGCACCTTTGCCACACCTGCACCATCGTGAGTTAGATCTTCAAATACCACATCTATATAATCATTTTTTTTAACCGGTATTGTCTTCTTCATTATTTACTTCCTTTACTCCGATTTGACTAGCAAGATTGTACCATAAACCCAGTCTAATTGCGAAATCAGCCATATTATGAATGTATATCACTTTCTTATGCGTAAATTGTCGGAGCATTTTAATTTAACAATACGATAATAGTGTTTATAATGATAACTATCCTATGGAAGGAGGTGGTTACGATAAAGAAGGTAAATTTTCTTCCGATCGCATTTCTGCTCGCCTTCATTTCATTTTCCGTTTTTCATACTTCCAACCTATTCATTCAATCACATCATTCAAATAAAGCAGTGCTCATGATGGATGATTGGAGTATTAATTCACAAACGGATGATGAGGAAAAACATTTATTTCATCTTGATTTTGTCAAAGTACTATCCCTAATTTCATTAGTCGTAGTCACCCTTCACAGAATCTTTTCTTATAACCACACAAGAAACTTCATCTTTCTCGTTCCGGTTTTTCATCAATCGAATTATGTAATCTCTTCTCCCAATTGTAAATATTGAACTTACAAAAAGGGAGGAAAAAACTATGTGGATTCGCTTTGTAATGATTGGTGTCTTTTCATTAACTGCTGCGGGTATGCTCACCTTTCAAGGTATAGAAATTTACCATGCATTCGTGGATTTCTTTAAGAATAAATAAGATGTATAACCGAATATTCGAATAGGATTACAAATAGATGACCTCTGCGTTTGGTCATCTATTTTTATGGATAATTAATTATTGTCAATGGAAAAAAGGCATGATGACTGAATCTAATTGTTAAAGTTATAATTATGACACCTCATGATGACCATATTCCTCAAAAATTAATGAAAGTGGTAACTATGACGCCTTCATAATGACCATATTCCTCAAAAATTGATAAAAGTGGTAACCATGACGCCTTCATAATGACCATATCCCTCAAAAATTAATAAAAGTGGTAACCATGACGCCTTCATGATGACCATATTCCTCAAAAATTAATGAAAGTGGTAACCATGACACCTTCATAATGACCATAATCTTCAAAAATTAATAAAAGTGGTCACCATGACGCCTTCATGATGACCATATTCCTCAAAAATGGACTAAAGCGGTCACCATCAACAGTTCTTGTAATGAGATTACTACATAAAAGACACCCATTAAAGGGTGCCTTTACATTTATCTATTCTGCCTTCATCTCAGCAACTTTTTCTTTTACTTCTTCAATATTCCTCATTTTGTTATCCCAGCATTTTTGGCTAAGATCTACTGGATATTCCTCAGGGTTCATTGTACGTTTATACTCGTCCCAGAGGGCGTCTAGGTTTTGCTTTAAATAGTCACGCGACTCCTCGAGACATGGCATTTCATAGACAAGCTCACCTTTTTCAAAAATCACTTCATGGAGCTCTTTTGCAGTAAAATTTGTCACGATTTTATTCATATAAGTATGCGTCGGGTGGAACATTCTCAGGCGCTTCTCTGGCAATTTTTCATCCTCTAGCGCAATGTAGTCTCCTTCAGCATGGTTATTCTTATTATTGATGATTCGATAAATTTTCTTAATCCCAGGGGTCGTGACTTTTACTGGATTGGAAGAGATCTTAATCGTATCCTCCATTTTGCCGTTATCGTCTTCTATAGAAACAATCTTGTAGACGGCCCCTAGTGCCGCCTGCTCGTAAGCGGTAATAAGCTTAGTTCCAATTCCCCAGCTGTCTATTTTTGCACCCTGTGCTTTCAAGTTAAGAATGGTATACTCGTCGAGATCACTGGAAGCAAAGATTTTTGCGTCCTTAAAGCCTGCCTCATCGAGCAGTTTTCGTGCTTCCTTCGAAAGATAGGCAAGGTCACCGCTGTCTAAACGGATTCCTATGAAATTAATAGAATCGCCCATCTCCCTTGCGACTTTAATTGCATTCGGAACACCTAAACGCAGGGTATCATATGTATCAACCAAAAAGACACAGTCTTTATGAGATTCAGCATATTTTTTGAATGCGATATATTCGTCCTTGTAGGCTTGGACCATCGAATGGGCATGCGTGCCAGAAACAGGAATTTGAAATAATTTTCCCGCTCGAACATTACTCGTTCCATCAAAACCCGCTAAGTAAGCAGCTCGCGTCCCCCAAATGGCAGCGTCCATCTCCTGAGCGCGGCGAGTACCAAACTCCATTGCAATTTCACTTCCAAGAACCTGTTTAATTCTAGAAGCCTTCGTCGCAATTAATGTTTGATAATTAATGATGTTCAATAGTGCCGTTTCAATCAACTGAGCTTCACAAAGTGGAGCGTCTACGCTTAAAATCGGCTCATTTCCAAAAACAAGCTCGCCTTCTTTCATACAGCGAATGGTGCCCGTAAAGCGTAAGTCTTTTAAATAAGCTAAAAAGTCATCCTGATAGCCTACTTCATTTTTTAAATACTCCAAATCATCTTCAGAAAAGCGGAAGCCCTGGATAAACTGAATGACCTTTTCCAAGCCAGCGAATACCGCATATCCATTTCCAAACGGAAGTTTACGGAAAAACAATTCGAACACTGCTCGTTTATTATATCTGCCGTCTCTCCAATAGGTTTCTACCATATTGATCTGGTATAGATCAGTATGTAAAGCTAAGCTATCATCCTGATAAATGTTTTTCATCATAACCCTCCGAACAACTACTTTTTCAACATATTAAATAATTTTACCATTATAAAAACTATTTAACCAGCGCTCCAAGGGATTGTTCAAAGTGCCCTAATGCCCATTCATGTCCTTTTTGATTAAACGAAGCAACTGCGTCTTTATAAACAACGATGTTAAACCCCTTATTATAGGCATCTACCGCTGTGTGAAGAACACAAATATCCGTGCAAACCCCAACGAGGTGCAGCTCCGAAATCCCTCGTTCCCGAAGCTTAATTTCAAGGTCTGTACCAGCAAATGCGGAGTATCGTGTTTTATCCATGAAATGCACATTGTCGCACTCTTTATTCTCCTCAAAAAGTGCTTGCAGTCTGCCAAACAGATGTCTTCCGGAAGTACCGCGAATATTATGTGGTGGGAATAATCTAGTCTCTGGATGATAAGAGTCTCCTTTATCATGTACATCAATAGCAAAAACCACGTAATGATCATTTTCAATAAACTCACGAGTTATTTGCACGATTTTCTCTTCAATAAGCCGCCCCGGCTCCCCGCAGGTTAATGCCCCTGCATCTGCAACAAAGTCGTATGTATAATCAATATTAATGAGTGCCTTTTTTCCCATTTCACTGCCTCCTGTTTCATACTTTATTTATTATATTCTGTACCGAAATCTTTTTTCCTCTAAATAAAAAAGTTCGCTCCACAGCGGAACGAACCTTTATCAGCTATATCTCTGCCCCGGTACCCAATCGGTTGGTTTATCAAGGGGACGGATGTCATCGATTGGTACAAATACTTCTAAATGCCTGTACAAGTTTGCAAATTCAGCGGGCAGCAATCCACCGAATTCTCCATCAAGATTCAATTGAACCTTTTCATTAGAATGTACTTTAATCCGGCTCGCTTTGGCGTAGATAACATTGGGATCATTCACATGCTCTCCGCGAATGGCCAGCGTTGCCACTCGAATAAACTCCGCCAAATTAATTTTTTTCAAGATCAATAATGAAAATAACCCATCATTAATCGATGAATCTGGAGCTATTTTTTCGAAGCCGCCGATTGAATTCGTCAGCCCTACAAGGAATAACATTGCCTCTCCTTCGAAAAGCTTGCCATCGTACTCAATACTGATATCTGACGCCTTGATGGAAGGCAGCATTTCCATACCTTTTAGATAGTAGGCTAACTGGCCAAGCATCGTCTTTAGTTTACTTGGAACTTCGTATGTAAGCTCCGTGATTCTCCCGCCGCCGGCGATATTAATAAAATAACGGTCATTAATCCGGCCAATATCCACCGGGATTCGATCACCCTTTGTGATAATATCTACCGCTGCGCCAATATCTCTTGGTATATGCAGCGCTCTCGCAAAATCATTTGTAGTACCTGCTGGAATAATCCCTAGTTTTGGCCGGAAATCCTGCTCAGCAAGCCCGTTAACCACTTCATTAATGGTACCGTCACCTCCAGCAGCTATGACAACATCATATTGCCGTTCAACCGCGATCCTAGCAGCAGCCGTTGCATCACCTGCACCCGTTGTTGCATGGCAAGAGGCTTCATACCCGGCAATCTCAAGTTTTTCTAATATTTCTGCTAGATGACGCTTAAGGATTTCCCGCCCTGAAGTAGGATTATATATTAATCGTGCTCGTTTCATTATTCATCATCCTATTTTTATGAAATCAAATAAATAAATGGTATCTGATGGATATGTTCAATATTCTACCAATTAACTCCTAGGCTTACAATTATTAACCCTAGACACAAATATTATTATATCCATATCACTGCCGTCTTCTATCATACCTTTTTTTTATTTTTTTGCAAAAAAATTAGATGTGAATTTAATTAGTCGTTAAATTTACATAATGGGTATTCGAAATTGTAATATTATACTTACCCTCACCAGACTGGTGAACAGCGTCAACACGATCCCCTGTATTTGGATCACCTTCCTCTGTTACATTCCATGCACCATTAATGGAGTCTACACCAACAGCTTCAATTTTCAAATTGCTGCTTTGATCAACTTTTACATCTAGTGACGATGCACCTTTAATACTCCAATTATTCTCGAGTGCCCTCGGATTTAACGTAAGATCTGCTCCGGTACTAATTACCTCAAGTTCAACACCCTTTGGAATGAGAATGGTAGAAGCAACTTCCTGATGACTATAAAAAGGTCCTAATTCGTTCGGAAGTGTCTTCACATTTACATAAAGAGTATCTCCCTTTTTATTTGCATATACATAATCATCTGCACTCGCTAAGAGCTTCTCCTTTTTCGCGGTCTGGGTCCGGTACGTCCCAAACATGGATACCTCTTTTTCATCGGTTGCTTCAATTGTCGTTTGATAGGCTGTCGTTTTTAAGACCACTCGTTTAATCGTATCGTCTATTTGATAGGAGAAGTCCGGCAGCTCAAACGATCGTTCTTCCCTAGCTACCACTTCCTCCACTTTTCCCATAATACCGGTTGCACTTAGTGTCGCAAACAATATTCCAACCATTCCGAGCAAACCAACAAAGAGGATACTGACAAAATCATATTTCAATATTGGCTTCTCCTGTCTTGAGAAGAATAGGTAAAGTAGAATTTCAATCCCTAAAACAATCAATAGAACCGGCCACCATGCCGACATCACATGGACAAGATCCAGCCCCATGAACCTTGAGAGAAAGAGGAAGAGACCTAGGAAAAGAAGTGAGGCCCCCATTGAAAACGTACCAACACGCCATGTTCTCATGCCTGTTCCACCTTTCTTTTTCTAAAAAGAAAACCCATTCCAGCCCCAATTAAGAGCACCCCTGTCAGTGCGTTTTGCCACCTTTTCATGATTTTTTCTCCTCCCTCTTATGCTTGCTGCCTGCTAAAAGCTTAATACCGCCGCCAATTAACAGCACACAAACAATACCCGTTTGAAAATAGCTTTGTACCCAATACATTAAATCGACTTGGATTATATTTGATAGCATTGGGGCAAAGACAGGAATAATTACATTCATGAATAGGTAATAGAGCCCCATCACCACTAGACCAATTCCAACCCATTTTTGATGATTAATGAGGTAAGAAATAATCGGAACATCCTCCATTTCTTCCTCACCATACTTAGAAACCTTTTGCATAGCATCAAAGAAGCTGTAAAACCAGATAATCGGGATTAGGAACAAAAAGATTCCAAGGCGTAAGATATCCAAAATATAGATGGAAAACAGGAAAGCTGCCATTAACTGAATCCCGCGTTTTTGTAAACCTAGATAAAGGTGTCCTGCACCAGGAAAAATCGCAAGGAATGTGGCAATAGATTTGCTCTTCTTCCCATCCTCTCTTCGTGTTTCAAAGTCTTCAAAAATAGTGCGGTCAACAAGTTCCTCGCCACGCTGTTTCTTGTTTAATTGCTGGACAGAATCAAAAAAACCATACACCCAGATAATTGGCAAGCCTGCTAAGAAAACGAGAAACTCCGAACGACTGCTAAGAGCCGTTATGAAAATTACCATAACACCAAGGCCTAAAAAAGCTGCCAACAAGGTGAGTCCTCGGTTCATCAGTCCAAGCTGAAAATGGCCTAAACCCGGGACAAATGATAGGACAATCGTATAAAACCGCTCTGATTCCTGTGTAGCCTGTGCAGGTGGTACATCAGGATTTGCTGCTGTCAATGCCCTCTTTTGTTTTGAGATTTTTAACCCCAAATCGATAAAACTAACTAAATAGATAAAGATTCCTACCATAAAGCATAGGACAGCCACTTCACCACTGTTGGAAAAAACCGCTATGACCGTAATGAATGCTAAACCCACCACAGACATTAAATACAGTACACCACGAATCATGTTACCAAAATAAATATGACCGAGGCCTGGAAAGAGTGATAGTGTTAACGCCTTCGTTGAACTTTTCATTTTTTATTTGCCTCCTTTTTCTCCAAAGAATCCATCCATGCAAATGTTTTATCAATAACGCCCTCTGTGACTGTTGGCTTTTTTTCCTTGATATGCTGTGGTGCCTCAATAGCACTTGCATACGTGGCAAGTGATTGAAACACTCCTGAAAAAGTAAGTAATAGTGTTGCAGCAGCTGCGATTAAATAGTGGAAAGCCGACTGTTGATAGTATGGCTTTTTCTTTTTTACAGGTTGTTTCAATACTGTCGGTTTTTGACTGAACTCTTTTTGTTTAGAGACTTCCGCCATTACCAGGTCTGTGAAGCTATCCTCATTTGAAAGAACTGGAAGTGATGATTCATGTTCTGAGACAGCTAATAAATAATTCTCTAGACATTGGTCGCAAGTATACAAATGACTTTCAAGTTCCTCTCGATTTTTGCCGTTTACTTCGTCTTTAACATAACTCAACCACTCATCATAACTGAAATGCTTCATGAAAAATCGTCCTCCTTCCAATTCTTTTTCATCCAAACACGTGCCCGATATAGCTTTGTTTCGATTGTTTTCACCTGTACATTTTGTTCTTCAGCCATCTGCTGATAGCTTTTTTCCGCTATATAGAAACCATAAATGACATCCCGATAATTCTCAGGAAGCTGATCCAGTCTCTTTCTTACGAGCCTTCGTCTTTCACTTACGATTAGTTCTCTTTCCACGCCATCCTTTGGAGTGCCAAGCGCCTCCTGCTCCAAAGCCTCCATCACTTCTTCTTTTCTTCGTGCTTGCTTTCTCTTTATATCAATTGCATGATTAACAGCGATCCTGGTCATCCACGTCTTAAAGCCTTGATTTTCATATTGGGAGAGAGAGGAATATATTTTCATAAATACTTCCTGAGCGGCGTCCTCTGCTTCCTTTTGATCACGAAGAACAGCAAAGACGGTCCGGAACACATCATTACGGTACTTCTCAACCAAAAGGCGAAAGGCATGGTCACTGCCATCGATCACTTTTTGTATTAAAGCTGAATCACTAATCGCACTCTCCCCCTTTCTCTCTGACCTTCACCTTAATAGACGATATACAATTTAGAAACCCCTACACTATTTTAAAAAATATTTTTGATTTCAATTAAAATAGTAGCATAAAAGAGTCTGGTCATGGATTTATGTGCTAATGATAGACTACGTGTCAAGATCATGGATTGAGGACATATCCATCTGACGGCAGCATGCGCTTTGTCCTCAATACCCTCCATTGAGACATATCCATCTGACAACTGCTGCATTTTGTCCCCAAGACCCTCCATTTAGGACATATCCTTCTGGTGTTCCTGCGTTTTGTCCCCAAGACCATCGATTTAGGACAAATCCCTCTGATGACTTCATGCGCTTTGTCCGCAATACCCTCCATTGAGGACATATCCATCTGACAACTGCTGCGTTTTGTCCTCAAGACCATCGATTTAGGACAAATCCCTCTGACAACTGCTGCGTTTTGTCCCCAAGACCCTCCATTGAGGACAGATCCTTTGACCACTGCATGCGTTTTGTCCCCAAGACCCTCCATTGAGGACAAATCCATTGACCACTGCATGCGTTTTGTCCCCAAGACCCTCCATTGAGGACAAATCCTTTGACTACTGCATGCGTTTTGTCCCCAAGACCCTCCATTGAGGACAGATCCTTTGACCACTGCATGCGTTTTGTCCCCAAGACCCTACTTAAGACTATTCTTCCTGCCGTATTCAAACTAGCCTAAGAAAACGAACGCAACTGATTCAATCAGCTGCTGATATTTTAAAATTCTTAAAATAAACTGAGATTAATTCAAGAGAACAAACACTACGAAAACCACATAAAAAAACGTACGGAAGAACCGCACGTCTTAAGGATAACTATGCTTGAAGCCTTAATATACAAACATTACATTCGTGTGGAATGACGAACGTTTCATGGCCATGTAAGGATTCGGTTAAAGCCTTCAGCGCCTCATTCCTCACATCTATTTCTAACCCTGCTAACCATGAGATGGATTCCACTCTTTCTATCCATGCCTCTTTTGTAAAGGACACATTATAGTTAAGTTTATAAAAATCTCTTAAATCGAAACCATTCCTTTGCCATTCATCGAACCACTCTGCCGGAAATCCATTAATTCTCTGTTTAGATTGTGCTTTTGCCCCTGCTGGTTTCAGTCCTCCACTAACATATCTAGATAGAACTTCAAACGTCTTCTCAACCACTGAGGATCCGGCAAGAAAACCAGAATCTATGACAATTAGTGTCCCATTTTCTTTTAAGATTCGCTTCATTTCAGCGATTGCCTTTTCACGGTCAAACCAGTGCCAGGCGCGCATAACCGTTACGATATCAAACTGGGAATCATCTAAACCTGTATTCTCCGAAGTACCTTCGAGATACGGAATCGTATAATTTTTCGTCCTATTTAACGCAACTGCCTGATGAAGTAATTCTTTTGATGGGTCTACTCCAGTGACCTCTGCCTTCCTCATAGCGATTTTCCTTGTTAATGCTCCTGTCCCACAGCCAATATCTACGACTTTTCTCCCATCGAAAAAAATACCTCGGACATAAAGGCTATCCATTAAACTTACAGGAATATCTTCTCTTGCTTTCGCATAACTTGTAGCAACTTGACCAAAATCGATCTGTTTCATGCTGGTCGCCCCTTTAATATTTCCTATTTTAGGAATTATAAAAATGATACCATTTAAGTATAGTAAAATGCTATTGTTATAGAAAAGAATCTGACAAAGGAATGATGATATGCTTTGGTTGCTGCTCCTTTCCTCCTATTTGATTGGAAGCATTCCGACTGCACTAATTGTGGGCAAGCTGTTATTTGGTGTTGATATTCGCGACCATGGGAGTAAAAACCCTGGTGCCACCAATACGTTAAGGGTTCTTGGCAAAGGATCCGCCGTTATCGTGGTACTTGTGGATATTGGTAAAGGGGCACTCGCTGCTTACCTTCCTCTACACTTCAACCTTAGTGTGGAACCGCTTTATTTTGGTCTTCTGGCTGTGATTGGCCATTGCTATCCCATTTTTGCTGGATTTCGCGGAGGGAAAGCCATTGCTACCACTGCAGGAACCTTGGCAGTAGCTAATTTCCCATTAGCCTTGATTGCTTTTGGTACTTTCTTTTTGGTAATTTTTATATCGAAATACGTATTCTTTGGCTCCATTTCAGTTGGCTTAAGCCTTTTAATTTATTCTTACTTTTCATCTGAAGTCGATTTTGAACTTATCTTCTTATTCTTTACCTTCTTTTTAATTTATCTTCACCGCTCAAATATTCGTAACCTCATCCTAGGAATTGAACCAAAAATTAATGATAAAAATTTAATTGATGACCGCATTCCACCAAAGAACAGCAACCTAAAAATGTAGAAAATCCCTGGCCAATGGCCAGGGATTCTTAATTATTTCAAGAAGGCATTCATAATACTATTTGCTACGGTCTGCCAAATCGATGAGTTAGTCTGATAAGATTGACCTAGACGATTGTATAACGCCATCTGCTTCTCCTGAAAATCCGGAGCTTCCTTATCAGGCAGTTCTGCACGGCCTTTTTCCACTAGGGCTTGCATTTCAGGCGCACGTGGTCCCCATACCCCAACTTCATTTCCCTCTTGATCAATGAAAATAAAAATAGGAATTGCTCTGGAGGTGCCATTCGTTAAATATTGGTCCATTAGTTCAAGATTCTGGTCCCGTAGTACAAACCGGACCTCCATGCCTGCAGCTTCAGCCACTCTTAGCAATACTGGATTGTTAAGCATAGCGTCACCGCACCAATCCTCTGTTAGAACAATTGAGCGTAATTTTTTTGACTGAACAGCTTTAAGTTTCTGTTTATCGCTTTCCGTTAACTCAAAGCGATCATAGATGGAGGTCATTTCTTCTTTATTCCGAGTCATTAAGCTTATGTACTCATCTTTCGTTAGTCCCTTTTGAAACCAAGAATTTAATTCCAAATGTAACACTCCCTTCAATTTCTCTTATCATAATCCTTTCATTTTCTACTTACAAATAAAAGGATTTCTGCCTTTTTTACTACTATTCCAAGAGTAGTTTAACCTATTTTGAGAAAGTAAAAAAATACTAGTAGATATTGCTATATCAAGTTGATAGAATATTTTATATATAAAAAAAATTATTTTAAATTTTTTCTAAGATAATAAAGGGGGAAAATGGATGACCACTGAAACACTTCAGCTTGTGTCGATTGGAATATACATTGCGATGATGCTTTTCATCGGTTGGTATTCTTATCGCAAAACAAGCAACTTAACAGATTATATGCTTGGAGGAAGATCCTTAGGACCTGCTGTAACCGCCTTAAGTGCTGGGGCTGCTGATATGAGCGGCTGGTTATTAATGGGGTTGCCTGGGGGTATTTATGTTACCGGTTTAGCGGATGCTTGGATTGCTATCGGTTTAACGATTGGCGCTTATTTAAACTGGTTATTGGTTGCACCTCGCCTGCGCTCTTATACACAGGTAGCCAACGATTCTATTACCATTCCAAGCTATCTTGAAAATCGCTTTAAAGACAATACGAAACTTCTCCGAATCGTATCTGGTATCGTCATACTAATATTCTTTACTTTTTATGTTTCTTCCGGGATGGTTTCAGGTGCTGTCTTTTTTGAAAGCTCCTTCGGCACAAGCTACCATACAGGTCTTTATATCGTTGGCGGCGTTGTCGTTGCCTATACTTTATTTGGCGGCTTTTTAGCCGTAAGTTATACAGACTTTATCCAAGGATTGATGATGCTCATTGCCCTTATGCTTGTTCCGGCAATTGGTATTTTCAGTACTGGCGGTCCTGCCGAAACATTTGATACCATCAGAGCAATCGATCCGTCTAAACTTGATTTATTAAAAGGAACGACCTTTTTAGGTATCGTGTCTGCAATGGCATGGGGACTTGGTTATTTTGGCCAGCCGCATATCATCGTCCGCTTTATGGCAATCAAAACGGTTAATGAAACAAAAAGTGCCCGTCGTATTGGTATGAGCTGGATGATTATTTCGCTTGTCGGTACTATCTTTACAGGATTGATTGGAATAGCCTTTTTCCATCAGAATCCACAACATGTTTTGGAAAACCCTGAGGCAGTTTTCATTGAATTAAGTCAAATCTTGTTTCATCCATTGTTTGCAGGATTTGCATTGGCTGCAATTCTTGCTGCAATAATGAGTACCATTTCTTCTCAATTAATCGTCACTTCTAGTGCACTTGTTGAAGATTTATATAAAGTGGTCATGAACAAAAATGCAAGTGAGAAACATCTAGTATTCTTAGGAAGAATGGCTGTTCTCCTTGTAGCTGTGGTTGCAGCAGCACTGGCTTTCAAACAAAACAGTACGATTCTAGATTTAGTTGCCTATGCATGGGCTGGTTTCGGTGCAGCATTCGGTCCAATTATTCTATTAAGCTTATTCTGGAAGAAGATTACGAATTGGGGAGCCCTCTTTGGTATGATCGTCGGTGCAGTCACCGTTATTGTGTGGAAAAATATTGGACTTGGCGATACACTATATGAAATCGTTCCTGGATTTGTTTTTAACTTACTTGTTGCTGTTATCGTAAGTCTAATCACATACAAGAAAAATGAAGCAATTGAAAAAGAGTTTGATGAAAGTGTACGTTTATTAAAACAAAATTAAGTCACGAAGAAACACGCTCGTAAATACTTTAGAAGTACAAATATTGTAGATAACATAGGAAAGCGCACTTGAATTCACAGTGCGTTTTTTTATTGATTTATCAATATTTTAGCGAATTTTAATTGCTTATTTCGTCTTGATTCACATAGTAATTCACGGGTATGAAATAATTATTGGAGGGTGTGTGAATTATTTGTGATTTAGTATGTGGATTATGTTGAGATCACAAAGAGGGATACCTTTTGTGGCGGAGTAATGTATCTAAATGAGGTTCACCTGGTTTTTTAAAAACATAGGTTGCCTTATCCTTCAATGAGTAACCAGTGATATTTAAAATAAGCGGAAGTTTTTCCGTTAGACAGCAGAATAGAGCTCGGTCGGGATATATAGGCGGAGGTTTTCCTATTAGGTAAAGAAAAATTACCCATTTTTACGTTTTTCGAGTCAATAGTCGGAATCTCTCCATCTATTGAAGCTATTTTCAGTGCTAATTCATAATTAAGAGAAATTTCTCCGCTTATTTATCAAACTCTCTCTAACTTTTTCTATTGGGATATTCAGCAAATTTCTCCTTTTTCCTTTAAACAAACGTTTGATTAGAATGGACTTTAACCTTCGTTATAAAAGAGTTTCTCTTTAAAAAAGGGAAGAATTCTGTCGACTAAACAAACGTTTGATTAGAATTGGAATAAACCCTTATATCTACTTACTTTCTAAAGCTTTTCTCATGAATTTATTGTCATTTTTTATATTATTATTTCCTAAAATTCAATCATTTTAAAATTCGCCCAACCACTCGACAAAAAACCACTAAAAATATACTAATTAAACGTTTAATTAAAATAGCTTTCAAGCTTATTGCAAAAGGTTTTATTCCAAAAAAAGGGTAGATTTTTGTCGTCTAATCAAACGTTTAATTAGTTTTGCTTAAAGCCTTAGGAAATAAATCTTTTTCCCAGGAAATGATGCGGAATAAGTCGATGATTGATTCGACAAAAAAACAGACAGATTAGAATCTGCCTGTTTGCCGTTTATCGTTTGCTTAATTCCTGTTGCAATAATTGATTTACCAGTTGTGGGTTCGCCTGACCTTTTGTCGCCTTCATTAACTGCCCAACGAGGAAACCAACTGCCTTATTTTTACCATTTTTAAAATCCTCAATGGATTGTGGATTGGCGTCAAGAACTTCAGATATGATTTTCAACAGTGTTCCTTCATCAGAAATTTGCACCAAGCCTTTGTCCTTAACAATTTGCTCAGCATCACCTCCGTTTTCAATCAACTCATTAAAAACGGTTTTAGCAATCTTTGATGAAATCGTTCCGTTTGTGATGAGCTTAATCATACTTGCTAAGCTTTCCGGTGTCAGGGAAATTTGATGGAGTTCTTTCCCTTCTGCGTTTAGGTAAGCAGACACATCTCCCATGATCCAGTTTGAAGCTAATTTCGCCTCTGCACCCGCAGCGACGGTACCTTCAAAGAAATCAGCCATTTCTTTCGTTACCGTCAAAACTTTAGCGTCATAAACAGGTAATCCCAGCTCTTCTACATAGCGCTTTTGGCGCTGATCAGGGAGTTCTGGTATTTCAGCTGCTATACTAGCTTTCCATTCCTCATCAATATAAATATCCAGCAAGTCTGGTTCCGGGAAGTATCGATAATCATCCGATCCTTCTTTTACCCGCATAAGTAAGGTAGCGCCTGTTGCTTCATCAAAACGACGTGTTTCCTGATCAATTTTTCCGCCATTCGAGACCACTTCACGCTGCCTTATCTCTTCAAACTCCAGCCCTTTTCGAACAAAATTGAACGAGTTTAAGTTCTTTAATTCTGTCTTGGTTCCAAACTCTTCTTGTCCAACCGGACGAATGGATATATTGGCATCACAGCGAAGAGAGCCTTCTTCCATCTTACAATCTGATACTCCAGTATATTGGATAATCGACTTTAATTTTTCAAGATACGCATAAGCTTCATCAGGTGTACGGATATCAGGTTCAGAAACGATTTCCACAAGCGGTGTTCCCTGGCGGTTATAATCGACTAGTGAATAACCATTCCCGTGACTGAGTTTTCCTGCGTCTTCTTCTAGATGAATCCTTGTGATTCCAATTCTTTTTGTATAGCCATTTACCTCAATTTCAATCCAGCCATGCTCACCAATTGGCTTATCAAATTGAGAAATCTGATAAGCTTTCGGATTATCTGGATAAAAATAGTTTTTTCGGTCAAATTTCGTGTGAGTAGCGACCTGGCAATTCAGGGCCATTGCTGCCTTCATCCCGTATTCAACGGCCTTTCTATTTAGGACTGGCAGTACACCGGGATAACCAAGGTCAATGACACTTGTATTTGTATTAGGCTCAGCCCCAAAATGGTTCGGGCTTGCCGAAAAGATTTTCGAATCCGTTTTTAACTCAACATGAACTTCTAGACCAATGACAGTTTCAAATTCCATCTATTTCACCCCCTATATTCCTGGCTTTTGTTTATGATAATCTGTTGCTTGTTCAAATGCATGTGCCACCTTATAAATGGTCGCCTCATCAAAGTGCTTTCCAATGATTTGTAATCCAAGCGGCAGCCCATTATCAAATCCACACGGTACAGAGATTCCCGGTACCCCTGCTAGGTTCACAGGAATCGTCAATATATCATTGATGTACATAGTTAACGGATCCTCAATATTTTCACCGATTCTAAACGCTGGAGTTGGAGTCGTTGGTCCAATGATAACATCATATTTTTCAAACACATCCTCAAAGTCCTTCTTAATGAGAGTACGGACTTGCTGTGCTTTTTTATAATAGGCATCGTAATAACCTGAACTTAATGCAAACGTACCAAGCATGATACGGCGTTTTACCTCATCCCCGAAACCTTCCGCTCTTGACTTCTTATATAAATCAAGTAAATTATCAGCATTTGGACTCCGGTACCCATAGCGAACACCATCAAAGCGGGCTAGATTAGCAGACGCTTCAGAAGATGAAAGCAAGTAATAGGCCGCTAATGCATATTTAGAATGCGGCAAGGATACCTCTTCCCAAACAGCACCTTGTTTTTCAAGGACCTTCAATGCATCTAGGACAGACTGGCGGACAGCGTCAGTCACTCCCTCACCAAGATACTCTTTTGGGACCGCTATTTTTAACCCTTTAACATCCCCCGTTAACGCAGATACAAAATTCGGCACTTCGACATTTGCTGATGTTGAATCCATTTGGTCTAATCCGGATATTGCTTGTAATAGATAGGCATTATCTTCAACGGTTCTTGTTATAGGACCAATTTGATCAAGGGACGAAGCAAATGCAACTAGTCCGAAGCGGGATACTCTTCCATAAGTCGGTTTTAACCCTACTACTCCGCAAAAAGCAGCTGGCTGTCGGATAGATCCCCCCGTATCGGAACCTAAAGAAAATAGCACTTCACCTGCAGCTACCGAAGCAGCAGAGCCGCCTGAAGAACCGCCTGGTACTCTATCAAGATCCCACGGATTGCGTGTTTTTTGATAGTGGGAATTTTCGTTAGAAGAGCCCATTGCAAACTCGTCCATATTTAACTTTCCGATTGTTACCGTCTCATGCTGCTGCAGCTTCTGCACAACGGTAGCATTATAGATGGGATTAAAGTTTTCTAGAATCTTACTTGCACAGGTTGTCCGAAGTCCTTTGGTGACAATATTGTCCTTTATGCCAATTGGCATTCCAAACAACAAACCATTTTTGGATTCCGTGGTAAGCTTGTCATCAAGGGAACTGGCTGTTTGCCGAGCCTTCTCTTCATCCAATGTTAAAAATGCTTGAACCTTGCCCTCTACTTGGGCAATACGTTTATACGACTCATCTACCAGATCAGTAACCTTTAGTTCCTTTTTATGTAAAAGTTCATGAAGATCTGAAACTTTATAATCAAATAAGCTCATTTTTTCCCCTCCTTTAGTTAGCTCCAGCAACTAGGCATTACTCGCCTATAATCGCTGGAACTTTGATTTGGCCTTCCTGATGTTCAGGTGCATTTTTTAATACTTCTTCAATCGGCAATCCTTTTTCCTTAATGTCCTCACGGAATACATTTTTCATATCGAGTACATGGTAAGTTGGTTCAACATTTGTCGTATCCAGTTCATTTAACTGTTCTGCAAAAGTAATAATCGCGTCAAGCTGCTTCGTGAACCTTTCCGTCTCATCCTCCGTTATGGCTAATCTTGCTAGGTTGGCTACATGTCTAACCTGCTCGTTTGAGATTCGTGTCATTTTTCAATCCCCCAATCCCTTATGTCTTAGTTAATTTACTATTGATAATACCAAACTTTTTCGCTTCACCGCAATGATTGCTTCATCAGTATTGGCGTATTATGTTCTTTTTAGATTATTAGTCAAAAAAAAAGAGCATTTAGCTCCCTGAATTATGTATTCGTTTATTGCTGTGGAATAACCTCTCCATTACTATTTAAAGCTCTAACATGCGGGCGGAAGCCTATTCCCACATAGTAGCGTTTTCCATCTTTCTTAATTATCTTTGCCTTTTTATAATCTTCGGTATCCTGATTGGCTATTTCAATCGTAGTGATATTCTCATTATTGATTTCTCCAAATACAACGTAAATATCTTTAAGAACATTCCCTTTTTCATCATACTTTGTGTAATTTTCATTGTAAATAGAATATGTTTCGCTCTCTGCATGCTCCCAGCCATTTGGACCATCATTTTTCCATCCCTTGTCATCATTCCCTTCAAAGAACGAGACACCTAGAACTGGCTCTTTAATATGTTCTACTTCTTTTCCTTCTGCTTTCGTAGTGTAAAGAACGATCGTTATTCCATCACTTTTCTTCTTGTACAAAACCTCTTGAACTTTAAAGGGTATCGTTTCAGCAATGGCTTTTTCTAGTGTTGGATACTTGCACCCCGTAAGAGTAAGCATTAGAATAATCACGATAATAAGAACCTTACCTTTTCTCATAATTCTCCTCCTAGACTTGGTCAGAGTATAGTAATCTAGTAATCTTGTGAAAGGTAAAAGGATTATTAATCCCCGGACCTTACCTGACCATTTTTCTTTTCGTTTCCATTATGAGTTCTTCTTTCCCCCTTTTATAAATGATTCTTAATAGAGCTTCCATATATTTATAATATTCTAATTCCCTACGTAATTCCAGTTATACCCAAATATAGGTCGAATTACCTCCTCCGATTAACCCAATAAATAATAAAAGCAGTCTCATTGACTGCTTGGCTGTTTGCCTATTATCGTTTAAATAATTTCGCAAATAGGCCTTTGCTTTTTGGGGGTTCAGGCTGGCTGATTTCCTTTTGGGTGATATAAATATCATCCTTATCAATGGCATGGTCCATAGCCAGCAGCAGGCCGATATCTGTATCGTGTTCCTTATTGGTTACAATTGTGTGTTCAATCTTGTGTTTGGCTGCCAACTTTACATATTTGGATAAAGCGGAGTACTCGATATTTCCATTTAATAAGAGATTTGCCTGTGGATTTTTTTTCATTTCCCTCTCCACTTGAGGATAAATCGTTGCTTCCGCCACTTGGTTCTTCTTAAGAGCAAGAATAATACGTTCTCGTAATGTTCCTAAAAACTCCCGTCTCTCATCCGGCTTCGTTTCCAAAGGGCCATGAATCCCCTGTTGAAGGACTTCCTCCACATTCTGCTTTTTCAAATAGATCAACTCCATTAAAAGGGCTATTATTATGTATGATAATACCCTAAAAAGTGTTCTTTTCCAAAAACGCGGGTTTAGTGTTGGTTTTATCTGAGGGTGTTTTCGGCCATCTGTGAGATGTAATCCGCCAATACGCAAGAAACCCCCTTCTCCAATTGGAGAGAGGGGTCATACCAACAAAAATTATTTTGTAAACTGCTCTTCTTCTGTTGACCCTTTTAAAGCGGTTGTGGAGGAGGTTCCGCCTGTAATTACCATGGAAACTTGGTCAAAGTAGCCTGTTCCTACTTCACGCTGGTGTCTTGTGGCTGTGTAGCCGTATTGCTCACTATCGAACTCAGCTTGCTGCAATTCAGAGTATGCCGCCATACCGCGCTCTTTGTAGCCGCGAGCAAGTTCAAACATGCTGTGGTTTAGGGCATGGAAGCCAGCAAGGGTAACGAATTGGAACTTGTAGCCCATTTTTCCAAGCTCTTGCTGGAATTTCGCAATCGTATCCTGGTCAAGTTTCTTCTTCCAGTTGAAAGACGGCGAGCAGTTATAAGCAAGCATTTTGCCAGGGAACTTCTCATGAATTGCTTCTGCAAAGCGTCTAGCTTCCTCAATGTTCGGCTCAGATGTTTCACACCAAATCAGATCAGCGTATGGTGCATAAGCTAAGCCTCGTGCAATCGCCTGATCAAGTCCTGCTTTTGTTCGGAAAAAGCCTTCCGCAGTCCGCTCTCCTGTAATAAACGGTGCGTCGTTCATATCAATATCACTAGTAATTAAATCAGCAGCATTTGCATCTGTCCGGGCAACCAATACAGTCGGAACACCCATAACATCTGCGGCCAAACGAGCAGCAATTAAGTTACGAACTGCCGTTTGTGTTGGAAGCAAGACTTTACCTCCTAAGTGACCACACTTTTTCTCAGAAGACAGCTGATCCTCAAAGTGAACACCGGCAGCTCCAGCTTCAATCATGCCTTTCATCAATTCAAAGCAGTTTAGCTGCCCGCCAAAGCCTGCTTCTGCATCGGCTACAATCGGCACAAACCAGTCGATAGAATTATCACCTTCTAAATGGGTGATTTGATCTGCACGTTGAAGTGCTTGGTTGATTCGTTTTACCACACTCGGTACACTGTTTGCTGGATATAAGCTTTGGTCCGGATACATATGTCCAGAGAGGTTAGCGTCCGCTGCAACCTGCCAGCCGCTTAGATAAATGGCCTTTAATCCTGCTTTGACCTGCTGAACAGCTTGATTTCCTGTTAATGCTCCTAAAGCATTAATGTAGTCTTCTTCATTCATTTGCTTCCAAAGTTTTTCTGCTCCCCGTCTTGCCAATGTATGCTCGATGTCAATGGAACCTCGAAGCTTAATAACATCCTCAGCACTATATGGCCGAGTAATTCCATTCCAACGTTTATCCATTTCCCAGCTTTCTTGTAACTCCATCGCTCTTGAATTTGTCATTTTAAATTCCTCCTATTAATCTATTTAAATTTTTTATAAAAGCGTATATCCAGGTAAGGTTAAAAACTCTTCAAATTCATCATTTAAGATTAAGCTGTCAAACAGCTCTACAGCCTCAGTAAAACGCCCATTCTCATAGGCAGACAAGCCAATTTCATCTTTAATTTTCTCTAATTCCTCTGCCTTTAACTGCTCATACATGGCTGAAGTAATTTTTCTGCCATCCGCGAGAATACCTTTTGGGTGGCGGATCCACTGCCAAACTTGAGCCCGTGAGATTTCAGCAGTTGCTGCGTCCTCCATTAAGTTATGAATGGGTGCAGCTCCTCTTCCTGATAACCAGGAAGCAATGTATTGAATTCCAACATTGATATTAACGCGGACACCTTCTTCGGTAATCTTACCGCCTGGTGCCTCGAGCAAATCACTAGCTGTTATCGTGATCTTTTGTTGTTTGGTGGTATGAATTTGGTTGGCTACCGGCATTTCTCTATCAAATACTTCAAGCGCTACTGGTACTAACCCGGGGTGTGCTACCCATGTACCATCATGACCATCACGTACTTCCCGTTCTTTGTCAGCACGAACCTTCGCAAATGCTTCTTCGTTTGCCTGTGGATTATCGCGAATGGGTATTTGTGCCGCCATTCCTCCAATTGCTGGTGCCTTCCGGCGGTGACAGGTTTGAATGGTAAGCAATGAATAGGAACGCATAAACGGTACAGTCATGGTTACCTGGGATCGATCTGGCAGAATGATTGTTTCATGGTTACGCAGTTTTTTTAAGTAACTAAAAATATAATCCCATCTGCCGCAGTTAAGGCCCGCTGAATGTTCCTTTAATTCAAATAGGATTTCATTCATTTCAAACGCCGCCATAATCGTTTCTACTAAGACAGTCGCTTTAATGGTACCTTGAGGGATGCCAAGTCTGCTTTGCGAAAAAATAAAGACATCATTCCATAGCCTTGCTTCTAAATGGCTTTCTAACTTAGGCAAATAAAAATAGGGTCCTGTTCTACGAGCTAACAAATTTTTTACATTGTGGAAAAAGTACATACCAAAGTCAAAAAAGCTCCCAGAAATAGGCTTGCCATTAAGCAGCACATGTTTTTCTTCTAAATGAAGTCCACGCGGTCTTAAAAACAGGACAGCTGTTTCTTCATTCAACACATATCTTTTTCCATTTTGATTTTCATACGATATCGTCCGATTTACTGCATCTCTTAAGTTGATTTGTCCTTCGACGATATTTTCCCAGGTTGGTGAAGTAGCGTCTTCACAATCCGCCATAAAAACTTTTGCGCCCGAATTTAGAGCATTGATGACCATCTTTCTTTCTGTTGGTCCAGTAATCTCTACCCGGCGGTCCTGAAGGTCTTTCGGTAATGGTGCGATTGTCCAATCACCATTACGAATTTGTTTTGTTTCAGGAAGGAAATCTGGAAGATTACTGTTATTGATTTCCTCTTGGCGTTTTTCTCTGTACTGTAACAGTTCAATCCGCCTTGCCCCGAAATTTTGCTCCAGCTCCTCAATAAATTTCAGCGCCTCGGGTGTTAAAATCTCATTGTAATGCGCTTTGAGAGCTCCAACTACTTCTATACCTGCTGTTTGCGTCGACATGGACTCGTTCACCTCTTTGTTATAATACAGTGTATTACCATGTGTTGTATTATATAACACATTTTTTAAAAATGGAACTAGTTTTCAGAAAATTTTATAAAAATAGGTAAAATAATACATTAGTCCTATTTTTATTAACAAGCCAGTCGCTCAAATACCTCTTACCTGCCAAAAAGGTTCCTTCACCTTCGTATTTTCACTACTTACCTGGCTATTTCTCATTTCACCTGCAGTTTCCTCTTGTTTATCTGCCTAACCAATTCCATATCAACATAGCCAGGTGCTGTTGTCTGAAAACTAAAAAAAGAGGCTGTTGAAATTCTCAACAACCCCTTTCTTTTACATTAATCCTTCATATCGTTCTTTAGCTAGGATATACATAGCACTTCCCCAGCCTAATGGGGTATTAGAGTTGTACCTTTCGGATTGAGCAAAATACAATTCTGGTAAGCTGCCATCATCAAGCATGACGTTCTCGGTTTGTTCTATATACTGTTTTGCCTTTTTGACATTACCTAATTCTAAATGGCATAGCGCCAGCCATGGTAATCCAAATGTCCACTCTGCTTCAGTTCCATAATAATAAGATAAATCGTGGTGCCTTCCCATATGTTCGATAGTTGAATAATAGGAATCTCCCTTATAGCGGATTACGCCTCGTTCCCGTAAAAGATGTGTTTCAATTTGGTCGACAACCACTTTCGCTTCTTCCCCTGTAAAAACCCGGTATGGGTAGATTAAACTCAATTGAGCTAAATCAAATGGGCGCTGGTTACTTTCGTGTGGATAGATATCCGATAGGGTTTGATACCCATTAGTAATCCATTCTCCCGGAACAAATACGAGATCTCTTACAGCTTGGAGGCCAGCAACGCAAGCACCGACTGAGCTTGAATGGATCTCTCTCCATTCCTCCCACATTCCATTATCCTCGTCCTCCCAGTATCGAACACAACCTAAATAGCCAACCAGCTTTTGAACAATTTCATGATCTTTTGCATCTCTAATAATATTTTTCCCCTTCTTCTGACCCATTCCAATTCCCCACAGTATCGCTCCAATGGCATCATGCTGAGCATGTCCCCAAGGGGTATCCATTTCCCTTACTTCCGAAGCAGAGTACCTCGAATGAATGTATTCCCATTGCTCTCTTGGTCTTTGAACGGTATGAATATCCAGCTTCCATTCGTATTCTCTGAATAGGTCCAGAATCCGGTGGTAGGTCATCTCATAAATCTGATTGTTTTGATTCAAATATGGCAGTGACATATAAAAAGAATCACGTAACCAAACATATTGATAGTCATGGGACGAAGAAGCTAAATACAAACCATGCGGTAACCGTAACTGATCTAGGATTTGATAGCTATGGATTATTTTTTCGTTCATAATTCACCCTCGCAGCTTTTTTCTATCTTTTTGGCCAATTCATGGACTTTTTATACAAGAAAAATGATGTATAAACTAGCAAACATTTGCCTATGCTGAAGATATAGAAATAGATTAGGAGAGTGTGATAATTGTGATGGTTGGAAAAGGGAAGGGAAGATTACAATGGGGAGTGTTTAGTGATGAGCGTTGATGAATTAAATAAAATTATTGCTGTAAAAAAGATGGATTTAGAGGAATGTGAACATGAACTTAATAATCGGTATTATCCTTCGATCGTAAGAATAGCAATGATGAATTACATTATAAATTTACAAGAACAACTAGAAGAATACGATAACGATGTAATCAATTTATAAAGAAATGACGTGTGGATTCACACGTCATTTCTTGTGTTTTGCAATAAACGTAACAAGTCAGCCTCACGATTCTGGCTATTTAAGAACTCTTTACTAGCGATTGCTGTTAATAGTTTTCGTTTTATAGTAGTTTCGTCCACATCTTTCAAAATACGCTGCCTTGCTGAAAATAGGAATTCTAGATAGCCCTCATATTCGTCATCAAATTGCTGTTCTAGCTGTTCTCTTATTTTCCTTGCCAACGTTGGACTTGCTCCGCCTGTTGATACTGTAATACTTAATCGTCCCCGCTGAATATGGGAGGGAACATGAAAATCCGATCCTTCCGGGTCATCGGCAATGGTAACAAGCTGATGATCACTGGCCGCCATTTTAATATATTGATTTAATTCATTGTCGTTCGTCGCGGCAAAGACTAAGAACGCATCATCCATATCTTCTTTTGAAAATGATTTTTTTAGCCACTCTATCCTTTCGGAGCCAGCTAGCCTTTTTAGTTCATCTGTAGCATTAGGACTAATCACAATGATATGTGAGCCCGTACCAAGCAAACCGGTAACTTTCCGTTCAGCAACCATTCCGCCGCCTACAACGACTACTTTTTTACCCTCTAGCTTTAACATAATTGGATAATTCGAATTCAAGCATACACCCTGCCTTCCCTAAACAATCGGACACTGAATTAAGTAGTCAATCAACGCTTCTCTCGTTGCAGAAACCGGCATGCCAACTGATTCTAGACCTGCACGTTCCACTTGCTCTTTTGAGTGCTGTCCCATACAGACTACTTGTACATCTTCTAAAAGGTCGAAAAGGTCAATACCGCATTTCTTTAAGCCTTCGATAAATACGCCTACAGATGCCCCGCTTGGAAATACCATTGTATTTACTTGAGCTTCCTCAAGCATTCGTTGAAAAATTGGCAGGAACTGTTGGTCGAGCTCTTTTTTACTCGTCACTAAGAAATCAGCCTTTTCAACCTCATATTGCCGATCGTCTCCGACCACCAGTAAACTGCCTTCTTTTGGCATGTCCTGACTGTGTCCAGCTATAAATCCGCGCCCTTTTAGTGCATTTATTGATTTACTGGAGCCGCCATAGAAATCAGCCTTTATTTTTCGTATATCAATTTCTTCCTCTATCATCGCATTAAAAAATTCACTGACGCTTTCAGGAGAAGAGAACAGTATTCTATCATATTCCGCTACTTTCCTTAAATCAACAGGTAGAATGGTCTTTTTCCATTTTGGAAATTCAATCACATCTGCTCCCTTTTCCATTAATTCCTTTGCTAAGCCGCTAACACTCTCACTAGTCCGTGCTAACAATATTTGACGGCCATACAAAGGCATTTTTTCAAACCAGCTGATTTTTTCACGTAATGAGATAACATCTCCAACAAGAATAATTGCCGGGTTGCTAAATTTAGCCTTTTGAACCTTAACTGTGATATCTTCCAATGTTCCCTGCAATGTTTTCTGACGGCCAAAGGTACCCCATTGAATCAAGATGACAGGAGTTGAGGATGGTTTGCCATGTGCAATAAGACTTTCACAAATATAAGGGAGATTTCCTACCCCCATATAAAAAGCAATCGTATCGACACCACGGACAAGCCCTTCCCAATCAAGCATTGGCTTTCCATCTTTCGATTTATCATGTGCGGTTACAACTGCAAAGCTTTCAGCATGTTCCCTGTGGGTGACAGGAATTCCTGCATAAAGGGGGGCTGCAATCCCCGATGAGATACCAGGAACAATTTCAAATGGAATTTGATAATGAGCAAGGGCTGCTGCTTCTTCACCGACACGTCCAAAAACACCAGGGTCTCCGCCTTTTAACCGGACGACCACTTTCCCTTTTAGTGCCTTTTCTACTAAAAGGTCATTGATATTCTCTTGGCGTAAAGTATGGCGGTCAGGTAATTTACCGCAATAGATCAGCTCGCAATCTGCTGGTGCATACTCTAGCAATTTAGGATTGGCCAGCCGGTCATAAAGAATGACTTCTGCTTGTTTAATGGCTTCCAATCCTTTTACGGTGATTAAACGAACATCCCCTGGCCCTGCTCCTACTAAAAATACTTTTCCTGTCTCCATCCTGCAGCCATCCTTCCAAACTCTATATATAAGATCCTTTACACAACAATCTTACGAGAACTATCTTAAATAATAATATAAACGTTATTTCCTTCGACTTCCACTTGATACGCTTTTACCTGACCTTCATCTGGTGCCTGAACTTTTCCGTCACTTAAGGAAATCTTCCAATCATAGACTGGGCAGAAAACATATTCACCGCTTACGAGGCCTTCCGTTAAGACTCCGCCTTTTGGATGCGGACTCCTATTTTCAATAGCATATACCTTACCATTTGTTACTTTAAATAACGCAATCTCTTTATCATAGATTTTCACAGAATAGCCAGACCTAACTTGAAGTTCAGAATGATTAGCAACTAGAGTCCGAGTTTTTGTTACGATCATTTTATCATCACTCCCCAGCCTTAACAGTGTGTACTGCGTAGTATTTATCTTTAATGTCTTCACTTTGGATTGCTTCATTCCAAGGCTCAATATATCTCTTCAATGTCTGATCCATACGCGCATTTAATTCTTTTCTAGTTTCTTCGTTTGCTAGGACTTCTTTTACATGCTCTAAGCCAACACGTTCTACCCACTTAGAAGTACGCTCTAAATAATTTGCAGTTTCACGATAATATTGTAGATATGCACTGGTCAATTCCATTACTTCAGCTTCTGTCTTTACTGTAGCTAATAGATCACCTGCTCGCAGGTCTACACCGCCATTACCTGCCACATAGATTTCCCAGCCTCCATCAATTCCAACAAAGCCAATGTCTTTAATACCTGCTTCTGAGCAGTTTCTTGGGCAGGCTGATACTCCCATCTTCACTTTATGTGGAGTATCAAGACGTTCAAATTTCTTTTCCAGTTCAATACCTAGTGACATTGAATCCTGTGTTCCATAGCGGCAGAATTGTGCTCCTACGCAAGTTTTTACCGTACGAAGTGTTTTTCCATATGCATAGCCTGATGGCATATCCAGCTCCTCCCACATACTTGGAAGGTCTTCTTTTTTAACTCCAAACAAGCCGATCCGCTGTCCTCCCGTTAATTTCACAAGTGGAACCTCATATTTTTCTGCCACTTCCGCAATCTTTTTCAAGTCGGCAGCAGTCGTAACACCGCCATACATTCTGGGAACAACGGAGTATGTTCCATCTTTTTGGATATTGGCGTGCATTTTCTCGTTTACAAGACGGGAGTCACGGTCATCCTTATATTCATCCATGTGAATCATACCTAGGTAGTAGTTAATAGCAGGACGGCATTTCGTACAGCCTTCCTCGTTATTCCACTCTAGAACGTTCATCACTTCTTTGACACTTGTTAAGCCCTTTTCTCTAATTTCAGCAACCAGATCTTCACGGCTGATGGTCGTACATCCGCAAATACTTGTTTTCTGTGCAGCAGCTGCGTCAAATTGATCACCTAGTGTATAAGCAAGAATGTCATTGACCATTGGCTTACAGCGGCCGCAGGAACGGCCAGCATTGGTACAATGACTTACTTGATCAAGTGTAGTCAGACCTTGAGTTTTAATTGCCTCTACAATTGCTCCTTTTGTTACACCATTACAGCCGCACACCAATTCATCATTCGGCATAGAGGCAATATCTCCGCTTCCGCCTTCGGCTGAACATTGTGATTCAAAAATAGAGATTTCTGTGATATCCTCCTTTTTTGAAAGCATTCGGAACAATCTTGTACTATCTTTGGTGTCGCCATAAAGAACAATCCCAACAATTCTGTTATCTCGAACTAGAACGCGTTTGTAGATACCTTCATATTCGTTATAGACCATAATTGATTTTGTTGTACCGTCTTCATAAATCTCACCTGCTGAGTAAAGGTCCACTCCAGCGACTTTAAGTTGAGTTCCAGTTACGGATCCTTCATATGGCGCTGCTTCCTTCCCACAAATTCTTTCAGCAAGGATTTTCCCTTGTTCGTATAATGGCGCTACTAGCCCGTAAACAATTTCTCTGTGCTCGGCACATTCACCCACTGCATACACATTTGGGGCACTAGTTTCCATAAAATCATTAACGACTATTCCACGATTTACATAAATTCCGCTTTCTTTCGCAACCAAAGTGTTAGACTTAATTCCAATTGCCATTACAACAAGGTCCGCTCTCGCAAAAGATCCATCTTTAAAACGAAGACCCGCAACTCGCTCATCTCCGATGATTTCGACTGTTTCCTTTTCCATTAAAAATCTCATACCTTGTGATTCGAGCTCGGCTTTAAGGAGACTAGAAGCAATTGGATCTAACTGCCGTTCCATTAAATTCGGCATTAAGTGTACCACTTCGACCTTCATCCCAAGGTTCAGTAATCCTCGCGCTGCTTCGAGACCAAGAAGCCCGCCTCCAATGACCACAGCTTTTTTGTAGTTTTTCGCTGATTTGATCATCATTTCACAATCTTTTATATCACGAAAACCTGTAACGCCAATTTTGTCTGCACCTGGAATTGGCAGAATGAATGAGTTCGAACCTGTAGCAATAATTAATTCATCATACTTTACTTCCCGGCCCTGGTCAGAAATTACTTTCTTCGCTTCTACATCAATTTTTGTTACAGCTTCTCCACTGTGTAATTGAATATTATTTTCTTTATACCAGTCTAGTGGATTAATAATGATATCTTCAAAGCTTGTATCACCTTGAAGAATATTCGATAATTTTATACGATTGTAGTTTGGATGTGGTTCTTGTCCAAAAATAGTGATTTCAAATTGATTTGGTGAAAGTTTAAGAATTTCTTCAATCGTTCTAACGCCCGCCATCCCGTTTCCAATCATTACTAGTTTTTTCATGTTGGATCGCTCCTTGTATTTGATTATCATGAATTTCCCTTATTTAAGTTTTTCTCTATAGTTACATTGTAAATGCTGAGGTGTTAAAAAATTGTGAGGTACGTCACAATTCACTCTTAGTTTGTGAACCATTTCACATCATTGTCAAATATGAATATGAAATTGAAAGGGTAATAATGTTTTGACTACTTTGGTGGAGTTTTGGATTATTTTTGTAGGGATATGGACGTTTTTCAAATTACAACCATTTAATTTATTGCCCCGTATCTTTGATCCTAATTCAAAACGTTTAAAGATTGAAAAGATATTTAGAAAGGGGAGTTGTAAATGACTCTGACTATTCTAGGTTATATACGTCAAAACTTGGAGAAATATATCAGACTAAAGCAGTATAAACAATACACCATAGTCATGATTTCTTTCGTTCACACACAATATATACTTTACCTATAAAAGTTTAAGGAAAAATGATAATTAATAAATGGTCATTTAGAGGAGGGATTTTAATGACTGTGAATATTTTGTTCTTAACCATTATGTTCAAAAAACGAGAAATAAGTATTGAAGAAGCTATCCATCAAGAAGTCGTTGAAAAAATGTATGAGAATACTAAAGTTCAGCGAATTTCTATGTATGATTATATCTAACGCTTTTGCTATTGCAGACATTTTTATAAACTATAAACTTGGTTGTCGGACGTTACTTAATGTTAACGTCCGACAAGTTAAATGATTGAATCGATAACATCCGTAAATAGTGAATAGTCCATGAAATTTATCACTATTAAAAAAGCCCAATTCATATGAATTGGGCTTGAAATATAGATTTTAATACATTTCAGATGTAGTCTTAGCTTGCATATGAAGTAATAAGTAGTCAGGACCGCCTGCTTTGGAGTCAGTTCCAGACATATTAAAGCCGCCGAATGGCTGATAACCAACAATTGCGCCAGTACATGAACGGTTGAAATATAGGTTACCAACATGGAAGTCCTCACGAGCCTGCTCTAGGTGTTCACGATTCGTTGTGATAACCGCACCTGTTAAGCCATACTCAGTGTTGTTGGCAATTTCGATTGCTTCCGTGAAATCCTTAGCCTTAGTGAAACCAACAACAGGCCCAAAGATTTCTTCCTGCATAATTCGTGCATCCGGAGCAAGGTCAGCAATAACAGTAGGTTGAATGAAATACCCTTTGGAATTATCTCCTTCTCCGCCAGTCATTACCTTACCTTCTTGCTTTCCAATTTCAACATATTCCATGATTTTCTTGAACGCATTGTTGTCGTTAACTGGCCCCATGAACATTCCTTGCTCTGTTGGATCTCCTACCGTTAATTGGTTGGTTAATTCAATCACACGGCTCAATACGGTATCATAAACATCCTCAACGATTACCGCTCGTGAACATGCTGAACATTTTTGACCAGAGAAACCAAAAGCTCCTGCAACGATTGATTGTGCAGCCAGTTCAAGATCTGCTTCTGAATCTACCACGATCGTATCTTTTCCGCCCATTTCCGCAATGAGACGCTTCATCCAAACTTGACCTGGATTTACTTTAGAAGATCGTTCGAATATACGAAGTCCAACGTCGCGTGAACCTGTAAAGCTGATAAAGCGAGTATCCTTATGGTCTACTAAGTAGTCACCCACCTCGGCACCGCTTCCTGGTACGAAGTTTAGTACGCCTTTAGGCAGACCTGCTTCTTCCATTACTTCTACGAATTTTGCTGCAACAATTGGAGTTGTTGAAGCTGGTTTTAATAGAACCGTATTACCTGTAACAATCGCTGCTACTGTTGTACCAGCCATAATCGCTAATGGGAAATTCCAAGGTGAGATAATGATTCCAACACCTAGTGGAATATAGTTATAACGGTTAAATTCATTCGGACGGCTATTAACGGGAACTCCATCTTTAAGTGCCAGCATTTGACGGCCATAATATTCAAGAAAGTCAATTGCCTCTGCAGTATCTGCGTCCGCTTCCTTCCATGGTTTACCTGCTTCCTTTGTTAGAAGAGCAGAAAACTCATGCTTACGGCGGCGAATAATGGTCGCTGCTTTAAATAAAACATCCGCACGTACTTCTGCTTTAACCTTTTTCCAAGTTTGAAACGCTTCTACAGCAGCCTGCATTGCCTGTTCGGCAAGATCTCTACTAGCCTTTGAAACGGTTCCAATTACTTCTTCTTTATTTGAAGGATTATAAGATACAATTTTATCTTCTGTTGTTATTCTTTCACCGCCGATTACAAGTGGGTAATCTTTGCCTAAGTAACTTTCAACTGTCTTAATTCCGTTAAGGTATGCCTGACGGTTTTCTTCAATTGAAAAGTCTGTGAATGGTTCATGCTTATAAGGTTGCACCATGTCTTAAAACCTCCTATGTATTAAAAACATTACATCCTTGTTCATTCTAACATTTTTCTTTCTCACCTATCAACGGAAAACGGTTACACCAATTTTCAAAAAAAGAACCTGGTTTTTTCACCAGGTTAATAAATATGCACAAACGGTTCTGCTTCATTTGCCTTGCGGACGATTATTGCCTCTGGTCCATCGACAGATGTAACACTTACCGAAACCGATATATAATTTGGAAAATGTTCTAAGACAAGCCCTGTTACATATTGAGTAAACCCAATGGCTTCTGATTTTCCGTAGAACTGAATGGGAATCGAAATATCTAAATCAGTAAATTGATCTCCAATGTAGAAGGCACGTCCAATAACACCATTAAAGTTTGGAAAATATTCCTCAACATCCTGCTTAAAGTTTAAAAATGCCGTTACATCATCACGATGTGCCTCTTGTGCCTCAGTAGAAGGAAAGAGGAAATACTTTTCCGCAACAGGCTCCCACGAATTAATCGTTGAGCTTCCTTTTTCGACATTTGTATACGTAAAAAAGGTGCCAGGCACAACAGACGATCGGCTCTGCTGCTCAAACAAAGCAATGGTAATTGGAACATCCTTTAAGTTTTTCATAGCCCTCAGACGCTTAAGGACCTCCTCGGCAATCTTTTTCCCTTCCCGTTCCATTTCAGCAAATTCAATTTTCCTCTCAAAATAAGGTTCACCCACTGCTGTGCGGTAATAGTGAACGGAATTTAATGCCAATCCGATTACGACGCCACCTAATTTTACGGTATCGTTTTCTCCTTTGATTAGGTAGTCATGTTCTAAGATATGGGCTAAATAGATAGGACTATTGCTATTGCCTTCTTTAAAATCAGCTCCGTCTTCCATTAGTGGATTTAAGCCGATATTTTCATCTGCTTTTAAACCCTCTTCCTTCAATTGTGCTTCTGTAAATTTACGATTTAACCAAAGTCTTACGGTATTACGCTTTAGCTCCTGTCCTTCACGAAACAAATAGGTTTTAGGGTCAAATTGATGCTGGGCAATCCTCATCAATCCGGTCTCAAATTCATTAATGTCATATCTAGTATTAATATTTCCAACGATTAAACCACGTGCTTCCCCAGGCTCGAACGGTAAAATTGTCCGATAATAGTTGTCGGAAATATTATATTTCGGAATAATTGCTTTCTCTTCCGCCTCTTCTTTTGTTTTGACAACGTTGTCCTGCTTTTGGAAGTTTGGTGCACATCCACTAAGCAGTAAGAGAAAGGAAAGAGCGAGCAATGAGAGTTTTCTCACGTCGATACACCTCTTATTTATTTAATTCTATCAAGAGCTTCTCCTCGTCCCACACTTCAATTCCCAGCTCCTCGGCCTTGGCAAGTTTGGAACCAGCATCTTCACCAGCAATAACAAGATGCGTTTTCTTGCTGACACTTCCTGATACATTCCCTCCAAGAGCTTCAATCTTTTCCTTGGCTTCATTTCTAGAAAGCTGCTCAAGCTTCCCTGTTAAAACCACTGTCTTCCCAGCAAAGATGCTGTTGGATTCTTCAGCAGAAACCGGTTTGGCACCTTTATATTCCATATTGACTCCAACAGAAGCGAGTTCCCTCAACAGTTCCTCTGCCTCTTCCTGATCAAAAAAAGCAACAATAGAATCTGCCATTTTATCACCAATTTCATTGATTGCCAATAAGTCATCCTTTTTGGCATGAGCGAGTTTTTCCATAGTATCAAAGCTTTGAGCAAGTGTTTTTGCTGCTTTTGCACCCACATGTCGAATCCCAAGCCCAAATAATAATTTTTCTAGCGAGTTTCCTTTAGAAGCCTCTATTGCTTTTAAAAGATTAGTAACGGATTTCTCGCCCATTCGTTCAAGAGCTATAAGCTGATCATGTGTAAGCTTATAAATATCCGCAACATCACTGATTAATTTCTCAGCGAAAAGCTGGCTGATTACTTTTTCACCAAGACCTTCAATATTCATTGCATCTCGTGATACAAAGTGAATCAATCCTTCTCGGATTTGCGCAGGGCATTTGGGATTAATGCAGCGTAACGCCACTTCCCCTTCAAGCCGGACAAGTTCGCTTTCGCATTCAGGGCAATGCGTTGGCATTTGGAAGTCACGTTCATTCCCAGTTCGTTGTTCTGCAAGCACATTGACCACTTCAGGAATGATATCCCCTGCTTTTTTAACCACAACTTGGTCGCCTATTTTAATATCTTTTTCTCTTATTAAGTCTTCATTATGCAAGGAGGCACGCTGAACAGTGGTACCAGCTACCTTCACAGGTATTAGAATCGCTGTTGGAGTGACAACACCTGTTCTTCCAACGCTTAATTCAATATCTAAGAGTGTTGTAACGACCTCTTCAGCTGGAAATTTATAGGCAATTGCCCAACGCGGACTTTTCGCAGTTGTGCCAAGCTTGCTCTGGTGCTCGTAGGAATCTACCTTAATCACAATTCCATCTATTTCATACGGCAAATGCGGGCGCTTATCACCCCAGCTATTTACATACTCGATTACTTCGTTAATTGTAGGGCACTTTCGGCGCTCTTTATTTGTTTTAAAGCCGAGTTGATCTAGGTAATCTAATCCTTCACTATGGGACGCTGCATTTATCGTACCGCCGCCGATTCCATATAGGAAGACATCAAGATTCCTTGATGCAGCAATTTTTGGATCAAGCTGTCTTAATGATCCAGCTGCCGCATTTCGTGGATTTGCAGCTAATTCTTCCCCTCGTTCTTCCTTGGCTTTATTTAATGCTTCAAAGGATTTCTTTGGCATATAAGCTTCACCGCGGACTTCTAATGTTGCATTTTCACGCAATCGGAGCGGGATGGATTTGATTGTCTTTAAGTTTGCCGTAATATCTTCTCCAATCGTTCCGTCTCCTCTTGTTGCACCTTGGATAAACAGGCCATTTTCATAGCGTAAAGAAACTGCAAGACCATCAATCTTTAATTCACAGACATAGGAGACATTATCTCCAACTGCCTGACGAACACGGCGGTCAAAATCTTTTAGGTCCTGTTCGTTAAAGGCATTTCCTAAGCTTAACATGGGTGTTCGATGCTCTACCTTTTCAAATACGTCCAGTATTTTACCGCCAACACGCACAGATGGTGAATCTGAGGTTATTAGTTCTGGAAAAGTTGTCTCTAGTTCCAAAAGTTCCTTCATTAAACGATCGTATTCTGCGTCAGGTACTGTAGGCATATCAAGCACATAATATTCGTAGCCATATTGATTTAACAGGCTTCTTAGATCATTGATTCTCAATTCAGCTGTTTGAAGGTCCATATATCCAGCCCTTTCATTCTAAAATGATACGAGAATAGCCCCGTAACAGGGGCAATTCACTTTTTTATCTTACGCTATTGTGATTATATTTTTTTTGTAATGGGAGCGAACTTCGCCAGTAGACGCTTGATTCCAGTAGGACTTGGGAAAGCAATATCAAGTTCTGTACCTTCGCCTTGACCTTTTACACTTACCACCGTGCCTATGCCCCATTTACCGTGTTCCGCTTTATCGCCGACTTTCCAGCCGACAGTATCCCCGCCAGTTGAAGAGGCTATTGGTCTCATAACTGGTTTTCTCGTTACTGGTGTACCAAAAGAAGTACTGGTTGTACCAGATGCGCTTCGTCCAAAAGAGGCTCCTGTTGTACCCGAAGTGCTTCTTCCAAATGAATTCCCTCCTCTGGATCCAAACGAAGTACTTCTACGTTCCTCTTTTTCCACGCCTTCTAAAAGATCTTCCGGAATTTCACTAATAAATCGGGATGCAGGGTTCATGCTTGTACGCCCGAACAACGTTCTCATCTGGGCATTTGTCAGGAAGAGAGTCTGCTCCGCCCGCGTAATTCCTACGTAGGCCAAACGGCGCTCTTCTTCCATCTCAGCTTCTTCCATTAATGAACGGCTGTGCGGGAAGACTCCTTCTTCCAATCCAATTAAAAAGACAACTGGAAATTCTAATCCTTTTGCCGAGTGCAATGTCATAAGGGTAATCGCGTCTGTTTTTTCACCGTCTTCATCTAACGAATCAATATCAGCAACTAGTGCTAAATCTGTTAAGAAGGCAACTAAGCTCTTATCCTCATTCACTTCTTCAAAGTTCTTCGTCACAGATAATAATTCGTCTAAGTTCTCAAGTCTGCTTTGGGCTTCGATTGATTTCTCTGCCTTCAGCATTTCACGATAACCAGATTTATCTAAAATATCCTCAACCAGTTCTGTAACCGATAAAAACTCTTGCATTTGTGTGTAGTTTTTAATTAAATCTCTAAATTCTCTCGCACCCTTGGTGATTTTTGGACTAAGTCCAAGTAACTCAACGGAATCAAGTGCTTGAAAAATAGAGATATCATGCATGGCAGCAAAGTTGGCCATTTTATCTACTGAACTCGAACCAATTCCACGTTTTGGCACATTAATAACACGCTGTAAACTGATGTCATCATCAGGATTCGAGATGAGCCTCAAATAGGCAAGCATGTCCTTAATTTCTTTTCTGTCATAGAACTTCGTTCCGCCGACGATGCTGTATTCAATATTTGATTTTAACAGTACTTCCTCCATCACACGGGACTGAGCGTTCGTCCTATAAAGAATCGCGACATCGGAGAGCGTATACTTGCCTTCGCGTGTTAATTCTTTAATTTTACCAGCAACGAATTGAGCTTCTCCCTGCTCGCTATCTGCACGATAGTATACAAGCTTGTTTCCCTCAGGGTTTTCCGTCCAAAGATTCTTTGCCTTTCGGGTTACATTATTTTCAATTACCTTATTTGCCGCCAAGAGAATCCTCTTTGTTGAGCGGTAGTTTTGCTCCAGTAAAATGACCTTTGCATCGGGATAGTCCTTTTCAAAGGAAAGGATATTCGCAATATCCGCTCCGCGCCAGCGATAAATCGACTGGTCGGAATCCCCGACTACGCATAGGTTTTTAAAGCGGTTTGCTAAAAATTTAACTAGCATATACTGCGCTCTGTTTGTATCCTGATACTCATCTACATGAATGTATTGAAATTTCCGTTGATAATATTCAAGTACCTCAGGTACACGTTGAAACAGTTGAATCGTCATCATGATCAAGTCATCAAAATCGAGTGCTTGATTTTTCCGCAGCCGTTTTTGATATTCTGTATAGACATCGCTGACTGTTTGTTCGAAATAGCCGCCAGCGGTTTTTGCATACTCTTCCGGGTCAATTAATTCATTTTTGGCTGAGCTGATTGCACCTAAAATCGCACGTGGGTCGTATTTTTTCGGATCTAGGTTCTTATCTTTAAGGATTCCTTTAACCACCGATTGTTGATCACCTGTATCTAAGATTGTAAAGTTGCGATTAAAGCCCATTCTGTCGATGTCTCTTCGGAGAATTCTTACACACATGGAGTGGAAAGTGGAAATCCATATTTCTTCTGCTGCTCCACCCATCATTTTTCCGATACGCTCTCTCATTTCTCGCGCAGCTTTATTTGTAAAGGTAATCGCTAGAATATTATAAGGATTTACACGTTTTTCAACAATTAAATAAGCAATACGATGCGTTAGTACTCTCGTTTTACCACTACCCGCGCCGGCCATAAGTAAAAGCGGACCGTCCGTTGCTTTCACTGCGTTTTGTTGTTCTGGATTCAAACCATTTAAAAGTTTTTCTGATAAATATTGCAATTCCTTCACCACCATACCAAACATTTGTTCTTATTTTAACTCTATATGATTAATTAAGCAAATTTCATCGTACGCTTTTTACTGTTGCTAAGGCTTGGTCGAAATCATCATAAATAGCATTTCCAACCACAATGACATCCGCATGTTCAGCCATTTCAACTGCTTGTTCAAGCGTTGAGATTCCCCCGCCATAAAACAATACCGTTTCCTCTAAAGTCTTTTTAACTGCAGATACCACTTCTACATCTCCATACGTGCCGCTATATTCCAGATAAAAGATTGGTAAATGAAACATTTTCTCTGCCATCATCGCATACGCCGTTACTTCTTCTGTTGAAACATTTGTATTGGCAGAAGTCAATTTTGCCGCTTTGCATTCCTCATTCAGAATGCAGTAGCCTTCCATGACAATTTCTTCCCAATCCATAATTTCACCAAACTCTTTTACAGCCTGATGGTGCAGACCAGTTATCCACTTTGTATCATTACTATTTAAAATTGTCGGAATAAAATAAAGGTCAAATCCAGGGGTAACTATTTCAATACTTGAAACTTCGAGGACACAAGGAACGGTGTAGCGGCGAATTCGAGCCATTAAATCAAGGACTTTTTCCAGGGTTACCCCGTCTGTTCCTCCAACCATTACCGCATCTGTTCCAGATTCGCATATTCTTTCTAACTGTTCATCACTTATCTCTTTATTTGGATCGAGTTTAAACACATGGCGCCACTCGCGAAAATCGTACATCCCAAGATCCTCCCATTCAATCTTACATTACACCATTATAGCACTAGCTCATTCGATTAAAAAAGAAAACACTAAATTACTTAATAGAAAATGTACCCATATTAAAAAGCGGAAGTGCCTGGTTCAGGGAAAAATGCAGTTCAATTTTTCCCAGGGGCGATAGGCATAAGACGAGCCGGCGAGAAGGTTGCCCTTTAACCTTCTTGTCGGATTGTCGGAAATGTGGAGGCGACTGCCCTGGGACGAGAGTCTAGACGAACCCTGCAAGAAGGCGCTCTTTGCCTTCTTCAGGGGGCGGCTTATGCCTTCCTCAGGGGGCGGCTTATGACTCGAGTCCCAAGGAGCCGAAACAAGACAAGCTTATGACCCCGAGCCCCTAGGCGCTGGAGCTGGATTAAAAAAGAAAAACCGAAGAGTGGTCTCTTCGGTTTGGCTTACTTCTCTTCGCTTGCATTTTCTGTTTTGACCCGCTCTAATACCATTTCATACGTGTCATTGCCGAAATTCAAACAGCGCTTTACACGAGAAATCGTTGCTGTGCTTGCACCTGTTTCGGTCTCGATTTTATGATAGGTATTTCCTTCACGCAGCATTCTTGCTACATCTAAACGCTGTGCTAATGATTGGATTTCATTTATTGTACATAAATCGTCAAAGAAGCGATAGCATTCTTCAAGGTCCTTCAGTGAAAGAACAGCTTGGAATAACTGATCAAGCTCTTTTCCACGTAACTTATTAATTTGCATATATTTTACCCCTTTAATTAGTTAAGATTATTTACATTAAATGAAACGCTTGATTGAAGTCCAGGATTGGTCGGAACCACGTTCACCCACGTCTTCCCTTGAACAAACGGTACCACTTCTCCATCCCTTATTGGAACAATTACGCCGTTATCATTTTTCCATTCTACTTTCATGACCTTACCTTTTTGCAGCAAGTAACCAGATCCCCCAGAAACTAAATCAATTTCCTTATGAGCAGCCTCATCAATGACTTGATGTTTAGTCTCAATGATAAACAAATTATCTAACAGAATGGGTTCTTTCGTTTCATAATCTATGGTTTGATCCCCATTAGAATATCGCTTGTATTTTCCGACTGACTCATCATACTCGTAGATGGAATTGAAAATTTCACTAGCAGAGTAAGAAATCATTACTGTATTTGCTTCGTCTCCCGTTATGGATTGACTATCTTTCTCTGATAAAAAATGAAAATCCGGCGGGGACTGATTCATTGAGTATTTCTTTTCCTTGGCTCCTTTTAAAACATTTTCATACGTAATATAGGAATTATGAGGGGCATCACGGAAGCTTGCCCTTTTAAACAGGGTACCATCATAGACCATACCATTTAAATTATCAACAAATTCACGTTCGAGCAATTCTCTTGCCTCTTCACTATAGCCATGGGCGATAAAAAGCGCATCCAGACCCTTTGCCAGGTCAATGTAATAGTCCCTTGCACTTCGCACTGGCCCCATATTATCTGGTTTTTCGCTTTGGAAAACAGCAAGGAAACGGGTCACATCTCCTTCTGCTAGAAGTTCATATACAATATCCGCTTTATTTAAGCCAGATTGAGGCCTAGCTTTTGGATGATTATTAATTATGACGGCAACTGCTCTTCCATCTGTCTTCGCTTCCGAACCCACCCCAGTTAATGGGAAGACATATGGGAGTTCATTTTCTACCTCTTCCTGTATCACTTCTTCTACTTCTTTAACCGGCTCCTTTGGTCCGCTAGCCTTCTCTTTATCGTTGCAGCCGGTGAGGAGTAAAAGAACCGCTGTTATGGCAACAGCCCAATTCTTCATACTATTAAAACACTCCTATCGTCTTCCCTCAGAAGCGGAATTATCCAATTAATTTACTTTTATAGTTTAACGCATTATCGACGGAAAGAGAACAGTTTTGTTCATTACATCGTACATTCCCTGTTGGGTGATTCGAATATAAGGTAAATGAGTTGCCGAAAAAAATAATAAACTGTACACAGGATCGGAGAAGGAATACCCACGATCCTTCAATTCAACCAATAATTTCTTTTCTTCGTCGATTAATTCCTTAAGCGGAAGGTTTGACATAATTCCGTTAAGTTTTAATGGAATCTCACATACCACTTGCTCTTCCTCGACCATAACAATACCGCCGCCTAACTCCTTCATTCTCTCAAAAGCAGCAAGCATATCACGTTTATTTTTTCCAATTAAGATAATGTCACCTGTATTAGAAAATGAACTTGCCAATGCAGAAAGATTCGTAGCAAATCCTTTTAATAATGTATTTATCCTCCACTTGCCGTTCCTGTCCAGCAGGGTAAAGAAGCATTCGTCATGGTCTGTTGACAACTCATCATATGAGGCGTCAATTGCAATGGAATATGGTTTCGTAATGACTGAATTCTCCATCTTAATCCCAAACGGCATTGAAAATTGTAAATCATCAATGCTTAGATTCCAGTCCAGTTCCATTGGTTTTAGACCGTAATCAGCCCAATTAATCGAGTGATAAGCCTCGACCACTTGTCCTTCACGTTTTACCCATTTACCTTTTGCCAGCACAGAATGAGGTGTCGGGTTCTCGATACTTGATAAGAAGTTGATGTTTGCAACACGTCCAGTTGCAATATTGCCATGCAAATGATCAATATTGTAATATCGTGCAATATTTACTGTAGCCATGTTGTAGGCGTCAATAAGTGGTACGCCTTTATCAATGGCGATGCGAATCATTTGATCCGTGATACCTTGTTCATAAAACGTGGATGTTGAACCATCTGTGTTAAACATCAAACGATCATAAGCTTCAATTCCTAATCGTTTCATATCATCCAGTAATTCCGGCAGGTCAGGACGAATAGAAGAATATCTAAGTGAAACCATATAGCCCTGCATTAGTCGGTTATATACTTCTTCACCCGTCATTGCCTCATGGTCACTATCTGAACCTAACAGCATCATTTTCGCTAATGTTTTCTCGGAAGCACCAGGAAAATGTCCTTCAATCTTTTTGTGCATTCGTTTTGCTTCTTGTATCCAATGCAGCATCATATCATCGCCGTCTAACAATTTAGGCCATCCAGTCAATTCACCGCCTTGAAGAACTGCGTCATGCTCTAACCACGATTTTATATTGCTATGTGAAAATACATCTTCTTCATTTAGAATTTCCGTTTGCGGATCAAACCGGCACCACCAGAACATGGTTGTAGGTATGGATCGCAAGTCCTTTAATAAAGAAAACGCTTCCTTTTTCTTTAAATTCATAATCAAGGACATGTTGTCATTGATTAGGGTCGTTGTCCCAAACTGGGATGCATAAGCAGCCAGCGTATGGGGATTATATAATTGATAAGGATGGGCATGTGGCTCGATATACCCAGGAACAAGAATTTCATTTGTACAATCAATGATCTCACAGTTTTCCACTTTTGGCGGTAAATTTTCGCCAACATATACAATCCGATCTTCATATATCCAAATATTCGCGCGCATCCACTGGCGAAATGTCTGATTTAAATATAAGGCATTTTTTAATAAAATGGTTGGTGAAGTTTTTCCATCTAAAACGGATACATGCATGCGTAAATGTTTGTTTTTCCATCGATAACGTTGATCGAGCATACGATACCCTCCCTTTCTAAGAAGCTATTTATCTAGTAAGAATGTTGATTTCTCAATAAAGAAAGCCCTTACAAAAATTAGTTTATCTCTATACTAACATATTTTACTTTTTAACGCATTAAAGAATTGGATAATTCCTGTAAAAATATTGTGAAGGAGTGAACAATGTGAACATTACTAAAAATATCGGGATTCTGAATGCATTAATAAGGATTACAATTGGGCTTACCGTCCTATCTTGGAGTACAGCGAAAATGGTGAAGTTTCCTTGGAGAGATTCCTATTTTTTTATTGCGATATGCGGCGCAATGAAGGTGGCAGAGGGAATCGTTCGTTTTTGCCCTGTGACAGCGCTATTTGAAAGATATCAGGAAATGGAACAGGAAAAACCGGTATTGGCACTTGGTGATGGGGCAGACAATGGCGAAGTTGATGAAGTGCTGCCATATAACCCGACTTAATCTTTTATGATTTCCGATAGTTAGACGCTATTCGTGCCCTTATCCTCAGCTTTTTGGGGTTTGTGGTAACGAATAAACTCTATTCGTGCCCTTATCCCTCGACTTTTTGCGTTTACGGTAACGAATAGAGCCTATTCGTGCCCTTATCCCCCGACTATTTGGGCTGACGGTAACGAATAGGAATAGACGCTATTTGTTACTCTTCTTGGGGTTTATGAATGTTTAACCGACAAACCAAAAATAAACGGGCTGACCGTGTTTGGTCAGCCCTTGAAAGGAAGGTAATCTGTCATGTTTTGGGAATATTTATTAGATATGTCGTTCGTGCTTATCAGCTTAATCGGCGGTATTGTTGCTCTTCTATTTGTGTTTATCCGCCGCTCTAACAGAAGACGCGCCCGATAGCCTTAAAGCCAATATCTTTTCGATAAAAAACTCCGTCACATTTTAATTTATCCAGCTCTTGGTAGACAATATCCTGCGCTTCCTTTAAATTATCTGCTTTTGCACCAACTAAGAGAACTCGGCCTCCTGCGGTTTCAAATTCACCTAAAGCATTTTTATTTGTTCCTGCATGGAAGGTATAGACTTCATTAGAAAAGTCCGCCAATCCTTCTAGAACAGCACCCTTATCATATTGCTCTGGATAGCCTTTAGCCGCAACCACAACGCCAATCATTGATTGTTCATCCCAAACTAACTCTGGGGTGCCGCCGTCTAAAATAGCTAAGATAGTCTGAACCAAATCAGATTTTAACCTTGGTAAAATTACTTGTGTTTCGGGGTCACCAAAGCGGGCATTAAACTCGATCACCTTTGGCCCTTTTTCACTTGCAATTAACCCTGCATAAAGAATCCCGCAGAAGCTTCTTCCTTCTTGAACCATTGCTTTCGCTGCAGGTATAAGGATTGTTTCGATTGCTGTTTCAACTGTTCCATGGGCAATATGTGGAACAGGAGAATATGCACCCATTCCACCTGTATTAGGACCGTTATCACCATCAAAAGCACGTTTATGATCTTGCGCGATTTCTAACGGTATAACCACTTCCCCATTCACGAATGCCATAAGAGAAAATTCTTCACCGCTTAAAAACTCTTCAATCACCACTCGTGATGATGCGTCACCAAACTTTTGTCCAACGAGCATTTCTTCTGTACTTTGTAATGCCTCTTCAAGTGTTAATGCTACTGTCACGCCTTTACCTGCTGCTAATCCATCAGCTTTGATGACAATAGGCGCGCCTTTTTCTTCAATATACTTCTTGGCTTCCTCATAGTTGGTAAATACGGCATAATCTGCAGTAGGAATCTCATATTTCCTCATGATTTCCTTTGCAAACGATTTACTTCCTTCGATTTCGGCTGCCAATTTACGTGGTCCGAACACTGCCAGACCTTCAGCTTCAAATTTATCTGCTAACCCTTCTAGTAAAGGTACTTCTGGCCCGATAATCGTTAGACCTATTCCCTGTTCTGTCGCAAATTGAATTAGTTGTTCATGGTTACTTTCGTCGATTGCCACACGTTCTGCAACATCTTCCATTCCGTGGTTACCAGGAGCCACAAACACCTTTTCCACAAGCGTGCTTTCACTTACCTTTCGGCACAATGCATGCTCTCTTCCGCCTCGGCCAATGATAAGAACCTTCATCCATTTCACCTCGTTTTAATGTTTAAAATGTCTAACTCCGGTAAAGACCATAGCAATTCCGTATTCATCCGCTTTTTTGATGGAATCCTCATCGCGGATGGAACCGCCAGGCTGAATGATTGCAGTGATTCCTGCCTTTGCTGCTGCTTCAACGGTATCATCCATTGGGAAAAAGGCGTCGGAAGCAAGTGCTGCCCCTGCTGCTTTTTCACCTGCTTGTTTTAAGGCGATTTCAGCGGCACCAACACGGTTCATTTGACCTGCACCAATTCCAATTGTCATATCCTCTTTCGTCACGACAATGGCATTTGATTTCACATGTTTTACTACCTTCCAGCCAAGCTTTAATGCTTCCCACTCTTGCTCAGTTGGCTGTCTCTTTGTTGGTACAGAGATCGTAGCATTTTCTAATGTAAAGCGGTCTTGTTCCTGAAGAAGCAGTCCGCCTTCGATGGTTGTTAACTTCATTTCTGGTTTCTTTGCACCTGAAAATGGAATCGTTAATAAACGTAAGTTCTTTTTCGCCGTTAAAATTGATAATGCTTCCTCAGAGAATGAAGGAGCAATAATGATTTCTAAGAAAATCTCATGAAGCTTGCCAGCTGTCTCGGCATCCACTTCACTATTAAAGGCAATAATTCCACCAAAAATTGAAACAGGATCAGCAGCAAAAGCTTTTTCGAAAGCAGCAAAACTATTTGTTCCAGTGCCAATACCGCATGGGTTCATATGCTTCACCGCAACAGCTGCAGGCTCTGTAAATTCTTTCACAATCTGCAATGCAGCGTCGGCGTCATTAATATTATTATAAGAAAGCTCTTTACCATGAAGCTGCTCTGCATTAGCGATGGAGAACGTGGAACCAAGTGGTTTTTTATAAAATGCAGCTTTTTGGTGCGGATTTTCGCCGTAACGGAGCGACTGCTTTAGCTCATATGTAACGGTTAATTTTTCAGGTGTTTCTTCCTGCGCTAGCTCTGTCATGTATTCGGCAATTAATGCGTCATAAGCAGCTGTGTGACGGTAAACCTTTGCCGCAAGTTTTCTACGTGTTTCTAGCGTCGTTTTACCATCTGCCTTTAATTCCTCAATCACCTTACTATAGTCAACAGGGTCAACAACCACTGTTACATATTGATGATTTTTTGCTGAAGCACGTAACATCGCCGGCCCGCCGATATCGATATTTTCAATCGCGTCCTCCGTTGTTACATCTGGTTTTGCAATCGTTTGTTGAAACGGATAAAGGTTCACACAAACAATTTGAATCGGATCAATACTATGTTCTTGGAGCTGCTTTTGGTGTTGTTCGTCATCATGTTTAGCTAGCAAGCCTCCATGAATGAACGGATTTAACGTTTTTACACGTCCTTCTAATATTTCTGGAAAGCCGGTAACATCACTCACACCGAGGACGGGAATGCCTTGTTCTTGAAGAGTCTTTTTCGTTCCGCCTGTTGAAATAATTTCAAAACCTAAGCTGACTAATTCTTTTGCAAAATCAGAAATACCATTTTTATCAGAAACACTAATAAGTGCGCGCTTTTTCGTCATGTTGAACTTCCCCTCTCGTTAACAGCATTTGCAGGATAGATGGATATAGCTTATGCTCGATACGTTGTATTTTCCGTTGCAGACTCTCTCTTGTTTCCTTTTCACTTATCCGAACGCGTTCCTGTACAATAATCGGTCCAGTGTCCATTCCTTCATCAACGTAGTGGATGGTCACTCCGCTCCATTCTGCTTTTGCAGCTAATGCTTGACCGATTGCGTCTTTACCTGGAAAAGCTGGAAGTAGTGAAGGATGTATATTAATAATACGTCCAGCATATTCACGAAGCAAGGTTGGACCTATTAGCCTCATGTAACCTGCAAGCACGATAAATTCTACACCATAACTCGTTAATTGCTCCGTAATGACTTTTTCATACGCTTCTTTGGAGCTAAATTCCTTTGGATTAAAAGAAAATGTCGGGATACGTGCGGCATTTGCCCGCTCGATAGCAAAAGCACCTGGCTTATCACAAACAAGAAGAGCTATATCCGCTTTTAGCTCTCCAGTTTGTACTACATCAATAATCGCTTGAAAATTGCTTCCGTTTCCTGAGGCAAACACAGCAATCTTTCTCATCGGCGGCCACCGATTGTAATGCCTTCTTCTGCCGTTACAACACCAATTTCATAGGCAGTTTCTCCGCATTGCTTTAAATGATCCATCACGTCTGCAGCGATATCCTTATCCACTGCAATCACCATGCCGATACCCATATTAAAGATATTATACATTTCCAGTTGGTCAATTTGTCCAACTGTTGTAATTAAATTAAAAATCGGCGGGATGTCCCAGCTTTTTTCAAAGATGGCTGCTCCAAGTCCATTAGGAAGCATCCGAGGGATATTCTCTATAAAACCGCCTCCGGTAATGTGAGCCATTCCTTTTAGGTTGAACTTCTTCAATGCTGAAAGAATTGGTTTAACATAGATTTTCGTTGGTTTTAATAACTCTTCTCCCAAGCTTGTGCCAAGTTCGTCAACATATTCTGTTAACGCCCAGTTATTAAAAACCTTCCGAACAAGTGAATAACCATTGCTGTGGATTCCGCTTGAGGCTAATCCAATTAATACATCACCAGCCTGAATGGTTTCCCCCGTAATCAATTGGCTTTTTTCACATGCACCAACCGTAAATCCTGCTAAATCATACTCATTTTCACTATATAATCCAGGCATTTCAGCTGTTTCTCCGCCGATCAGTGCACAGCCAGCCTGCTCACATCCATCAGCTATGCCCTTGACAATCGCTTCAATCTTTTCAGGCTTTGCTTTTCCGGTTGCAATATAGTCTAAAAAGAACAAAGGCTCAGCGCCTTGAACCACAATATCATTGACACACATTGCTACTGCGTCAATTCCAATCGTTTCATGCTGATCCATCCAAAATGCAATCATCAACTTTGTACCAACACCATCTGTTCCTGATACTAGAACTGGTTCTTTCAAATTCAACGATGATAGATCAAACATACCGCCAAAACCGCCGAGACCACCTATTACGCCAGCTCTGGCTGTTTTTTGTACATGCTTTTTCATTCTCTCAACAGCTTCATAGCCTGCTTCGATGTTTACCCCTGCCTGTGTATAAGCATTCGCCATGATGGTCCCCCCTATTTTTGATAGTAATATTGGAGTGTGTCCGGATAAATTTCTGTTGGATAGTCTCCTGTAAAGCAGCCAAGGCAGAAACCATTTGTTCCTTCAGTTTTCATGATTGCTCCTACCATTCCTTCCGTACTTAGGAACGTAAGAGAATCTGCACCAATCAACTGCCTAATTTCTTCCACTGATTTATCTGAAGCGATCAATTCTTCTTTAGATGATGTATCAATTCCATAGAAACATGGATTTTTTATTGGAGGTGAACTGATGACAACGTGTACCTCTGTTGCTCCTGCCTCTTTTAACAGGTTTACAATTCTTCTGCTCGTCGTTCCTCGGACAATAGAATCATCCACCATAACGACCCGTTTTCCTTCAACAACGCCGCGAACTGCAGACAGCTTCATCTTCACACCCTGCTCCCGTAACGTTTGGGTTGGCTGAATGAAGGTCCTGCCGACATATTTGTTCTTAATTAATCCCATTTCATAAGGAATACCTGCGGATTCGGCATATCCTATCGCAGCAGAGATACTAGAATCTGGAACGCCAGTTACTACATCTGCTTCAATAGGTGCCTCTACTGCCAATCTTTTCCCCATGTTTTTACGGGCTGTATGAACATTGATTCCTTGGATATTACTATCAGGTCTAGAAAAATAAACATATTCCATCGCACAAATGGACTTTGTCGAGTTAAACGCAAATTGTTCTGAGGTTATTCCCTCTTCATTGATGATTAATAATTCTCCAGGTCTGATATCACGGATGTATTCTGCTCCAACAACATCAAAGGCGCAGGTCTCAGAAGCAACCACATAGGCCTCTCCAAGACAGCCAAGTGAAAGTGGTCTTAATCCATGAGGATCGAGAGCAACCATTAATTCCTTCTCTGTTAAAATTAAATAGGCATAGGCACCTTTTAACATCGAAAGCGCATTTTTCACCTGATCCTTCAACTGGGGATAACCGCTTCTCCTAATTAAATGAGCTAATACTTCTGTGTCAGAGCTTGTTTGAAAAATACTTCCTTGTGCTTCAAGCTGATGTTTTAAGAAATTGGCATTTACTAAATTACCATTATGAGCAAGTGCCAGGCTTCCAGTTTGAGAATGGAACAGCAAGGGCTGGACGTTCTCATAACCGCCGCCCCCAGCTGTAGCATAGCGAACATGCCCAATTGCAGACGTACCCTTTAATTTTTCCATCACGTCAGCTGTGAAAATTTCCGAAACTAGTCCTTCACCTTTCACAACACTAAGCTTTTCCCCGTTGGATACGACAATACCCGTACCCTCCTGACCACGATGTTGCAGGCTGTGGAGTCCGTAATAGGTAAGCTGTGCGGAATCTGGATGTCCAAAGACACCAAAAACTCCGCATTCTTCGTTTAACCCCTTGATTTCAGCAAGCATGGAATAGCTCCTTTCCAGGCATCCTTTAATTCGTTTACTGAAGCTTCTAAAATCGTGTTATTCTCAGCATTCACCTTTAAAACGGCTGTATCATTTACCTCACCAATCAGTCTTGCAGCTACTAAACTTTCAAACGCTGATTGATGTTCTTTTTTCACTGTTAATAAGAAACGGGATTGTGTTTCACTGAATAAAGCAGTTACTGGGTTACCTTCAATTGTGATAGCTGCCCCAAGCTGTTCTTGGCCAAAAAGACTTTCAGCCACCGCTACACCTAAACCGCCTTCAGATAGGTCGTGTGCCGATTGAACCACTCCTGCACGAATAGCAGCCAACACTTGATCCTGTCTTTCCTTTTCTAGTTGAACATTAAGTTCTGGAGCTTTACCGAAAATCCGGCCGTTTTGCAGTTTCTGTAACTCACTGCCTCCAAATTCTGGTTTTGTTTCGCCGACTAAGTAAATAAGATCTCCACTAGTCTTAAAGTTTTGAGTTGTAATATGATCAAGGTCAGTGACTAAGCCAACCATTCCAATGACTGGTGTTGGGTAAATCGCAGTTCCGCTTGTTTCGTTATATAAAGAGACGTTACCGCCTATAACTGGAGTATTAAGAACACGGCAAGCCTCGCTGATTCCGTCTGCTGCTTTTTCAATCTGCCAGAACACTTCTGGCTTTTCAGGATTTCCAAAGTTGAGGTTGTCAGTAATCGCTAATGGCTCTGCACCGGAACAAACAATATTACGTGCTGCTTCAGCAACCGCAATTGCCCCGCCAACTTCAGGGTCTAAAAACACATAGCGTGAGTTACAATCAGTCGTCATTGCCAATGCCTTACGGGTTCCGCGGATTCTGACAACAGAAGCGTCTGATCCAGGTGCAACGACTGTATTCGTACGTACCATATAATCGTATTGGTTATAAACCCATTCCTTGCTAGCAATTGTAGGCTGGCTAAGAAGTTGTTTCAATGTTTCATTTAAATCTTCAACCTGTGGAACTTCCACATCTAGTGCTTGGAATTCCTGATAGTAAATTGGTTCTTTTGATGGCTTATGATAAACTGGTGCGTCCTCAGCTAGAGCATCCACTGGAACATCTGCAACGATTTCACCATGTTGCAACAAACGTAGTTTTTTATCATCTGTTACTGTACCAATCGCTACTGCTTCAAGATCGTATTTTGTGAAAAGGTCTTTGATTTCCTGCTCTCTTCCCTTTGTAACAACAATCAGCATACGCTCCTGTGATTCTGAAAGCATCATTTCATATGCAGTCATACCTGTTTCACGCTGTGGAACAAGGTCTAAATTCATTTCAATACCCATTCCAGCTTTACTTGCCATTTCTGCTGAAGAACTTGTTAACCCGGCAGCACCCATATCCTGAATACCGACAAGGGCGTCAGATTGAATCAATTCTAGGCAGGCTTCTAGTAAAAGTTTTTCCATGAATGGGTCGCCCACTTGAACCGCCGGGCGATTTTCATCAGACTGTTCTGTTAATTCTTCCGAAGCAAAGGTTGCACCATGAATTCCATCACGACCTGTTTTCGCTCCAACATACATCACCGTATTGCCAACACCTTGTGCAAGACCTTTTTTAATGTCTTTATGGTCAATTAAGCCAACACACATTGCATTTACTAACGGATTGCCTTCATAACATGGTTCAAATTGAATTTCGCCGCCAACCGTTGGGATTCCGATACAGTTACCGTAGCCAGCGATTCCGGCAACGACTTCTTTGAATAGGTAGCGTACTCTTGCGGATTCATCAAGTTCTCCGAAACGAAGTGAGTTTAATAGTGCGATAGGACGCGCACCCATTGAAAAGATATCACGGATAATTCCGCCAACACCGGTAGCCGCCCCTTGATATGGCTCGATGGCTGATGGGTGGTTATGGCTTTCGATTTTAAATACTACTGCTTGATTATCGCCGATATCGACAATTCCGGCCCCTTCTCCAGGACCTTGAAGAACACGCTCACCTGTCGTTGGGAACTTTCTTAGGACTGGTTTAGAGTTTTTATAACTGCAATGCTCAGACCACATAACCGAGAAAAGGCCAGTTTCTGTGTAGTTCGGTGTCCGTCCAAGAATGTTTTCAATCTGGGTGAATTCTTCATCGGATAAGCCCATTTGCTGATAAAGTTTTTCTGTCTTTACTTGATCTGGTCTTGGTTCATGCTTTAACAACATTTGCTTCCCTCCAGCTTCTTACAATCGATTGAAATAATTTTAGTCCATCTGCTCCGCCTAGTAACTTATCAACGGCTCTTTCAGGGTGTGGCATCATCCCAAGGACATTTCCTTTTTCATTGATAATTCCTGCTATATCTTCTAGACTTCCGTTCGGGTTATCTTGGTAAGTAAAAACGATTTGGTTATTTTCTTTAAGTGCAGCAAGCGTTTCTTCGTCGCAATAGTAGTTTCCTTCACCATGAGCGACAGGGATTGAAATCGTTTCTTCTTGCGTGTAGGCGGTTGAAAACATCGTCTGATTGTTGACTACCTTTAAATTAACTGGTTTACAGATAAATGATAGACTTTCATTTCGTCTCATGGCTCCAGGCAGTAATCCTGCTTCCAAAAGAATTTGAAATCCGTTGCAGACACCTAAAATCGGTTTCCCTGCTTCTGCTGCTTTTACAACCGCCTGCATGACTTTACTAAAACGGGCAATGGCTCCTGTACGTAGATAATCACCGTATGAGAAACCGCCAGGAAGTAAGATTCCATCAAACTCATCTAAGCTCTCAGTATCATGCCACACATATTCAACCTGTTCACCAAGTTCATCCTTAATCGCATGGTACATATCTACGTCACAGTTAGATCCTGGAAAAACGATGACTGCAAACTTCACTGAGGAACACACTCCTCTACTTCATAACGATAGTCTTCAATGACTGTATTTGCTAATAACTTGCTGCAAATCTCATTGATTACTTCATCAAGGTCGCGCTCTGACTTTTCAATCGTTAGTTCCATATATTTACCGATTCGTACATCGGATACTTCCGGATAATTTAATGAATGCAGAGAATGAGTTACTGCCTTACCTTGTGGATCTAATACACTTTCTCTTAACGTGACATATACCTTTACCTTAAACATGCTGTTTTCCCCCTAATCTAGCTAATATGTTTTCATATGCTTCTGTTAAACTACCAAGGTCACGACGGAATACATCTTTATCGAGCTTTTCATTTGTCTTTTTGTCCCAAAGTCTACAAGTGTCTGGTGAAATCTCATCCGCTAATAAAATGCTGCCTTCAGCGTCTTTTCCAAACTCAAGTTTGAAGTCTATAAGATTAATCCCTAATTCGTTAAAAAAGCTTGATAAAACTGTATTAATTTTTAATGCCTTCTCTTTTAGGACGGTTAGTTCCTCTTCTGTTGCTAAGTTCAATTCGTAAATATGTTCAGTAGTTAGTAATGGGTCGCCAAGATCGTCATTTTTTAAATAAAACTCTACAAGCGGCTTTGATAATTCTTTACCTTCTTCGATTCCTAATCTTTTTGAAAGACTTCCTGCAGCAATATTGCGAACGACAACTTCAAGCGGGATAATGGTTACCCTTTTCACCAGCTGCTCGGTTTCTGAAATACGCTTAATAAAATGCGACGGGATGCCCTGTGCTTGAAGGTTTAAAAATAGCAAACTAGTAATTTCGTTATTTAAACGCCCTTTACCGGTAATATCTGCCTTCTTTTGCCCGTTGAAAGCAGTTGCCGAATCCTTATATTCAATCAAAACAGTTTGTTCATCATCTGTACTAAAAATTCGCTTCGCTTTTCCTTCATAGAGAAGTTCTCTCATATAGAATCACTCCTATTTCGCAATATTGGGAATCTTCGAGGTAATATTGGTCACTTTTAGTGACCTGATTTTTACTTTTCAAGGATAGCAGGAACCAAAAACTCTTTTTGGTTACCACTTTCTTACTTTTTCCACCGTTTCGGGCACTAAGAGCCCTCGTTGGTTACCACTGTCTCGCTTTTTCTAGCGTTCCGGGCACTAAAAGCCCTTTTTGGTTACCACTCACTTATTTTTTCAACTATTCCGGTCACCAAGAAATTTTCCTTAGTGACCGGCTTTCATTTTTCAATCGATTTCAGTCATTTTTAACCTTTAGCAGTTCAACCCTAATCGTTCAAAAATCGTATTAACATGCTGAAGGTGATAGTTGTAATCGAAGCAGTCCGCAATTTCTTCTGCAGAAAGCAGGCTTGTAATTTTTGGTTCTTCTTCGATCAAACCGCGGAATGGAACTTGATTTTCCCATGATTCCGCTGTTTTTGGCTGAACGGTATCATACGCCTCTTCACGTGATAAACCTTTGTCAATCAATGCCAGCAGAACTCTTTGAGAATAAATCAAACCAAGCGTCCGGTCCATGTTACGTTTCATGTTTTCCGGATAAACAGTTAAGTTTTTAATGATGTTACCAAAACGATTTAACATGTAGTTCAAGGCAATTGTTGCATCCGGTAAAATGATCCGCTCCGCAGAAGAGTGGGAGATATCGCGCTCATGCCATAGTGGAACATTTTCATAGGCTGTCATCATATAGCCTCGAATGACGCGTGCCAAACCTGTCATATTTTCAGACCCAATTGGGTTTCGTTTATGAGGCATTGCAGATGAACCTTTTTGTCCTTTTGCAAAAAACTCTTCTACTTCACGCGTTTCGCTTTTTTGTAATCCGCGCACTTCCACAGCAAATTTTTCAATCGAAGTAGCAATCAATGCAAGAGTAGACATATAGTGTGCGTGACGGTCGCGCTGCAAGGTTTGGGTTGAGATTGGTGCAGGCTGAGTACCAAGTTTTTCACACACATATTGTTCAACAAACGGGTTGATATTCGCGTATGTTCCAACTGCCCCGGAAATCTTCCCAAACTCAACACCGGCAGCTGCATGATTAAAACGTTCCAGGTTTCGTTTCATTTCTTCGTACCAAAGAGCAAGCTTTAAGCCGAATGTTGTTGGTTCCGCATGTACTCCGTGCGTACGGCCCATCATGACAGTAAATTTATGCTCAATCGCTTTGTTCTTTAAAATTTCAATAAAGTTTTCAAGGTCTTTGCGGATAATTACATTAGCTTGTTTTAATAAGTAAGATAAAGCCGTATCCACTACATCTGTTGAAGTTAATCCGTAATGTACCCACTTGCGTTCTTCCCCTAATGTCTCGGATACTGCGCGAGTAAAGGCAACAACATCATGTCTAGTTTCTTCTTCAATTTCTTTAATCCGGTCAATATTAAAAGATGCATTTTCACGAAGCTTCTTTACGTCTTCTTTCGGAATTTCACCTAACTCAGCCCATGCTTCACAAGCAAGGATTTCAACCTCCAGCCAAGCTTTAAAGCGGTTTTCCTCTGTCCAAATCGCACCCATTTCAGGTCTTGTATAACGATCAATCATCTTTTTGCCTCCAGACTTTTTTCTTCCCAGATGTTACTGTTAGCCACATCTTCAAGGACAGTATCAACCGTATCACAAAGAATCGTTACATGCCCCATCTTTCTCTTAAATTTAGCCTCTTTTTTACCATATAAATGAACTTTCCAATCCGGTACGTTTGTTAATTTTTCTAACACGTTTTGAACATGCTCTCCTAATATGTTAACCATCACCGCTGGCTTTAATAGCTCTGTCTTACCGAGGGGCAAGTTACACACAGCCCTGATATGCTGCTCGAATTGTGAAGTTTCACATGCTTCAATCGTATAATGCCCTGAATTATGCGGTCTAGGAGCGAGTTCATTTATGTATATCTTATCCCCCGCTGATAAAAACATTTCAACCGCTAATGTCCCTACTAACTCAAATGCATTAGCAAGTTGTACCGCCGATTGAATGGCTTTATCCTCCGCTAGTTTACTAATACGTGCAGGAACAATCGTTTGGTGGAGAATATTATCCTGATGAATATTTTCTCCAACCGGAAATACTGCTGTTTCGCCATTTGGATTTCTAGTAATAATCACTGAAATTTCTTTCGTAAAAGAAATCCATTTTTCCAAGATACATTGTCCGTACTCAAGAAGTACTTGAGCCTTTTCAATATCCTGACTATTATTTAGAACTACTTGCCCTTTGCCGTCGTAGCCGCCCCGTGCTGTTTTTAATACAACAGGGAAGCCAAGTCGTTCACAATTTTCTACAAGGTCATTCACGGAATTAATGACTGCATATGGTGCTACCTGGACACCTGCATTTACAATTGCCGCTTTTTCTTTCACCCGGTCCTGAGTAATCTCAAGTAAACTTTTACCCTGTGGCACATATGCCTGATCACAAAGCCATTCAAGCGCCGCAGCGTCAATATTTTCAAATTCGTAGGTAATGACATCACTGACTTCAGCTAGTTGGCTAATGGCTGCCAGATCATCATAGTTGCCGATAATCTTATAATCTGCCACTTGGCCGCACGGTGAATCTTCTACAGGATCTAATACAGCAATTCGATAACCCATTGCTCTGGCCGCAAGTGCCATCATCCTGCCTAGCTGACCTCCGCCTATAATTCCGATCGTTTGTCCTGGAAAAATCGTTTTAGACAAGCTCATCACTACTTTCTATAGCCGCTGCTTCAGCTTCTTTGCGGACCTGCTCTAGTCTCTCTTGTAAGCTAGGATCGTTAATGGATACAATTTGAGCAGCCAGCAGTCCTGCGTTTTTTGCTCCTGCTGCACCAATCGCAACGGTTGCCACCGGTACCCCTGATGGCATTTGCACAATCGATAATAGAGAATCCATACCATTCAGTGCTCTCGATTGAACAGGAACGCCGATTACTGGTAATATCGTTTTAGCGGCAACCATTCCTGGCAGATGAGCAGCACCGCCTGCACCTGCGATGATTACTTTAATTCCTCTTACTCTAGCATTCTCAGCAAATTCAAACATCAAATCAGGAGTACGGTGTGCTGAAACCACCTTTTTTTCATAAGGAACCTCTAACTGGTCAAGGATTTCACAAGTAAGCTTCATCGTTTCCCAATCTGATTTGCTCCCCATTATTACCGCTACACTTGGATTCATACTCTCTCTCCTTTTTTCTAGCTCCAGCGCCTTTCAGTCATAAGCCCCTAGGAAAAATTGAACTGTATTTTATACCTTAGGTAAAATTGACTTCATTTTACCCTAGGAAAGAAGCAGTTTCTGTTTTCCCCTGTTCAAGGCGCTTACGCTTTTTTCTTACTTTACCAATATAAAAAGCCCAAAACAGATATACTTTCCCAATTTCATGAGAGAAAGCAGTCTGTCCGGGCTGAAATCGGCACAGTAAATGACCATGAAACGAGTTAACGTTTCTGGCATTTCCACTTCCCCTCATAGTCCAATCATTTACGGTAATTGGGTAGATACTTATGGGCCATATTCCCATTATTATACGAGGGTGTTACGTTATATATTTTTTTTACACCTTTATATTACATTTTAAGACGCAAACGGTCAATAAAAACGAACGATTTTATTTCTTCGAAAATTATTGTTCGTTTTTACTCAGTGCTAATGGCTTCAAATACAATCTGCCTTCCGACCGGTTCATAGGAAGTTTCCTTTCCATTAACTACCTCTTGGAAAATTGGTTTTTCTGTCCTTCGAACCGGTATATATCCCTGTTTTTTCATCCGCTCTAAACAATCTTCAATACTTTCATTTTCTTGTACCTCAAATTGCATTTTCTTTTTACTCATGAAAATAATTTCCCTTTCTTCACAGATTTCACCCAAAATCCTCCATGAATTGACTTTGGTTCATAGACAATAATAAAGGCTTTTGGATCCAATGATTTAATCAAGTCATATAATTTCAGTTCAAATTTTCTAGGTGTTAAGATTTGTAAGGCCATCCGATTCCCCTCAAGCCCGTTTGCTTCCCAGTTTGTTACACCGTAACCTTTTTCTCTTAACACTTTAGGCAATTCTTTATCATATTCTTTTGTAATAACATTAACTGTAATATAGCCTAATGCCAGTTTTTCCTCTATTTTCATCCCGACAATAACCCCAATCCCATAACCAATCGCGTAAGCAATCAGATTTTGGATTTCATTAAGATTATTTAAAACAAGACCAAGACCTAAAACATAGATAACAACTTCAATCATACTCAAGCCCGCAGCCAAATAACGCTGACCTTTTAACGTTAGAATCATTCTTATCGTAAAAAATGAAACATAAACAATGTTGATAAGTAAGATAATTAAAACCATCATAAAACTATTTTCTAACAAAGACCTAACCTCCCATTTTCATACTAGCCAATTCTAGTATTGTTCTTTTGTTAGTGTAACCCTTTTGGTTAAATTTTTCATTTAAATTGAAGAAGACCCGTCATTTGACAGGCCCTTCACTAGGATTATTTTACTAAGGAGAGTGAAATTGAAGGATTTTCTTTTGCACGTTCAAGAATAGTTGTCAGTATGTCCTTCCAAATTTGTTCATCATCCGTTAAAAAGTGTCCCGCCTCAGCAATAAAGTGAGTATAGCAAATCGGAATGGCCGAAGCGATTTTTCTCATTTCCGCAGCCGGGGCCATCCTATCCTCTACTCCATGCCACACATCAATTGGAACAGTAATATCTTTAAAGGAAAATCCCCATGGCTTTGTTAATAATACAGGCTCATTCACACATTCATCCACGGATATCCGAAAAGCTTCTCCCAAGTGCAACATCAGCCCTTTTAACTGTTCGTCTGTTTGTAAAAATTGACGATCCCACTCATGTAAATGCTTGTTACCCTTTTTGTTTTGCTTCATGAACTTTTCTGGCTGCTCTTCAAGCAGCCTTTTCGTAGTCCGATAGCTCGCTTTTACAAGCCACGGTGCCTTTCTAGCGAGAAAAAAAGCGATTTTATTAGCTGTCATGGTACCTTTAGGGGACTTACCATTTACAAATGGAGTCGTGCTGGCTACTAATGATACTGATTGGAGTCTTTCTGAGAGCTTATAGGCACAGGCTGCAGCAAAAGCCCCGCCGCCTGAAACACCAATAATCGAGAACTTATCAAGCTTTAAAAAATCAGCTGCTTCGATTATGTCGTCAGCCCAATCCAGCAGTGTTCGATTTGGTTTCGGGTCAGATAATCCAAAGCCCGGACGATCCAACGATATCAATCGAATCCCTACTGTTTTTGATATTCCATCGTCCTCAAGAAAGAGCAACCGTGAACCTGGTGTCCCATGAAAAAACATTACTGGCAGCCCTTTTGGATCTCCATATTCAATCACAGCCAACCTTCTGCCATCTTTAAGCGGCACCATAAAGTCTCTCATCGAATTCTCCTCCATTATTTAATTCTTTTAATAGTTAATCTCACTTAAGTATTAGTTAAAAAAATTTATTCTTTCTGCGCTTTAACAGCAATATGATAGAGTTTTTCATGGATGTCTAATAGCTTTTCCAAATCATCTTTTGGCAATTGCGCATAATATTTTTCAATTATAAAGAGTTGATTCTTTTCGACCATCTCATTATAGTGATGGCCCTTTTCACCTAGTTGGACGATAATTTCACGGCGGTTATCAGGATTTATCTCCCTTTTTACATAATCCTGCTTTTCAAGCTTTGAAATGAGCTGACTCGCTGCACTGGCTGTAATCGATAAAAAGTGGGAAATTTCATTAACGGTTCTTGTTTTTACCCTCAAAAGTTCTAAAATTACTTGCTGTTTTGTTGATAGATCGGCAAACTCATCGTTAATTAACTTTTTATAGTCCTCTAAAAATAGTGAACTCAAGGCATTGGAGTAATCTACAATTTTACTGCATATTATTTCTAAATCTTTGTTCATTTCTTTCACCTCTTCATATTACCATTATAAAACAATATTAATATTTAAGTAAACTTAAATATTAAATAAAATTAAGAAATGGAAATTCGAAAAACTAAGAAATAAAAATATTAAACATACTTTTAACCTATTATTGGGAATTCTAAGATTTAAAGATATAAGGCAGGTGACTGTAATGATGAAGAAGATACTTTTCTTGTTTTTTCTGATAATTGCTTTCCATTCCAATTCTACCTCCGCAGAACCACAGGAAAATTTGAAAGCCGCTTTTGTAAGGGACGATCATTTATGGATAAAGTTGAAAGATAAAGAAATACAGATTACCGATACTGGTTATGTAAGATATCCAAAGTGGTCATTCGATGGCAGCTGGGTTGCTTATTTAAAGGGAGCCAAGGAAGGTGATATTTTGGATCTTTGGCTTTACAGTTTAAAGAGCAATAGATATTTTAAAGTTAAAGAGAATGTTAACGTAAATTTTCAGTGGTCCCCAAATGCTAATACGATTGGTTTCCAGGTTACAAAAAATCTAGTTATTTTACATACCGCCAAATTGGGCCAGTTTACGCAGGCAGCAAAAAACATAGAAAACTTTTCTTGGCTGCCATCCGGTAAAGGTTTACTTATATCAACTAAAAAAAGCCCTGAACTTCATTCAGATATTACTTTATCAAAAGTTATCTTAGGAAAAAAAGAAATGCCTGTTGTTAACGATTTTTATACCGTTAAACTTGACCAAAATGAACTATATGCTTCTACTAGTGAATTTAAATGGTCAAATGATAAGAAGTGGATTAGCTTTTTGTTAATCCCTACCGCTTCCTTATCGGCTGATGGAAACACTTTATGCATTCTATCTTCTAATGGTAAAACATTTAAAAAGATAGATGAAATGTTAAATAAATCCGCTTGGCTCCAATGGGCACCATATCATGCGTTGTTCGGATATATAAGTGGTGATGGTCGAGAAGCGACGATAAACAAGAGACTAAAGGTTTTAACAATCCCATCAATGAAAAATGTTATTCTAACCCCAAAGGGTTTTGTAGACCGTGATTTGACGTGGCAAAATCATCGAACTATAATCGTGTCACGTTCGAAGGAAAGTGGTTCTGGGGACTTGGACGAAAGTGCATTGCCAAGCCTATATAAATTAAGTCTGTCAGATAATAAACAAACCCAAATCACTGTTCCTTCTGAAAAGGATGGAGACTTTAGACCAGAAATCGTTAAGAATAATTTGTTCTGGATTAGAACGGACCGAAAGAATGCAGATGTTATGCTTTCTCCTACCTATCAATCTAAAGTGATGACTTGGATAAAAGATATTAACCTCGGGAGTTCTTATTATGAAAAATGGAGTTGGGATGAAGTGTTTAGTTTATACTCGGGGCGGTAATTAATACTTTTTGGGAGTGCCAGGCTGGCTTTAGTGCCTGGCTCTTTACCCAAACTTTATTTTTCTTCAACTAATTTATTGGTCAATGTACCTAACTTTTCAACCTCAACTGTTACTATATCACCCGGTTTCAAGTAAACCCGTTTTTCCAATGGGTAGCCTATGATAACACCCTCCGGAGTTCCAGTTAGAATGATATCACCTGGTGTAAGGGTCATGTGCTGTGAAATATAGCTGACAATTTCATCTACATCAAAAATCATATCTGATGTAATGGAATCCTGACGCATTTCCCCGTTCACAAATGTTTTTAACTGCAAATTGTTAGGATCTCGTACTTCATCTGCGGTTACGAGATATGGCCCTATAGGACTGAAGTCATCACATGTTTTTCCGAGTAACCATTGGTTTGATCTTTTCTGCAGGTCTCGTGCTGATAGATCATTCGCTGTACAATAGCCGAATACATAATCTAATGCATTTTCCTTACTAACATCCTTCGCTTCCTTCCCAATTACCACCCCTAACTCAACTTCGTAATCCAGCCTTTTGGTCACTCTTGGAACAGCAATCTCACACTTATGTCCTGTTAATGTATTATTAAATTTACTAAATAATACAGGTTCTTTTGGATATGGCGACTTTGTTTCGTCCGCATGTTTGCGATAGTTTAAACCTACACATATAATCTTGTTTGGTTGCGTAACACATGGTCCCCATTCAACCTTCTCTTCATCCATAATATAATGTGTTTGATTTTCAGTTGGCAGATTTTTAATGTAGTCTTCAAGTATAGAAATGACCTCATTACCACCCGCGATTACCTCCATAATATTTGTATGTACTTGACTATTTGGTCTCACCCTTAATGCCTCTTCCAGGTCAATAAGTCCATTCTCAACTTTTACTCCTAACACCTGTTTTCCTTCTTTTTTAATGGTT
>NZ_CP183883.1:447500-450000 GCF_048572935.1 Neobacillus niacini
CCTGGACTTCACCCTGGACATGGGTAGATCACCTGGTTTCGGGTCTACGACCACATACTCATACGCCCTATTCAGACTCGCTTTCGCTGCGGCTCCGTCTCTTCAACTTAACCTTGCATGGGATCGTAACTCGCCGGTTCATTCTACAAAAGGCACGCTATCACCCATTAACGGGCTCTAACTACTTGTAGGCACACGGTTTCAGGATCTCTTTCACTCCCCTTCCGGGGTGCTTTTCACCTTTCCCTCACGGTACTGGTTCACTATCGGTCACTAGGGAGTATTTAGCCTTGGGAGATGGTCCTCCCAGCTTCCGACCGGATTTCACGTGTCCGGCCGTACTCAGGATCCACTCAGGAGGGAACGAAGTTTCAACTACAGGGTTTTTACCTTCTATGACGGACCTTTCCAGATCGCTTCATCTACCCCGTTCCTTTGTAACTCCATGTTGAGTGTCCTACAACCCCAAGAGGCAAGCCTCTTGGTTTGGGCTATGTCCCGTTTCGCTCGCCGCTACTCAGGGAATCGCGTTTGCTTTCTCTTCCTCCGGGTACTTAGATGTTTCAGTTCCCCGGGTCTGCCTTCAATACCCTATGTATTCAGGTAAAGATACTACTCCATTACGAGCAGTGGGTTCCCCCATTCGGAAATCTCCGGATCAAAGCTTACTTACAGCTCCCCGAAGCATATCGGTGTTAGTCCCGTCCTTCATCGGCTCCTAGTGCCAAGGCATCCACCGTGCGCCCTTTCTAACTTAACCTAAATGGTTATACTCTTACTAAATAAGAGAGAAAAACTAATGTGGCGATTCTCGGTTTTACTTTGACTTCTTCTTACGATTATCTAGTTTTCAAAGAACGATTAAAAAAAGCTTTGAGAGAATTGCTCCCTCAAAACTAAACAAACAAGTAACAGTCAACGTTTTATCAGTCCACAAGGACTGCATTATCCTTAGAAAGGAGGTGATCCAGCCGCACCTTCCGATACGGCTACCTTGTTACGACTTCACCCCAATCATCTGTCCCACCTTAGGCGGCTGGCTCCTTGCGGTTACCCCACCGACTTCGGGTGTTACAAACTCTCGTGGTGTGACGGGCGGTGTGTACAAGGCCCGGGAACGTATTCACCGCGGCATGCTGATCCGCGATTACTAGCGATTCCGGCTTCATGCAGGCGAGTTGCAGCCTGCAATCCGAACTGAGAATGGTTTTATGGGATTGGCTAAACCTCGCGGTCTTGCAGCCCTTTGTACCATCCATTGTAGCACGTGTGTAGCCCAGGTCATAAGGGGCATGATGATTTGACGTCATCCCCACCTTCCTCCGGTTTGTCACCGGCAGTCACCTTAGAGTGCCCAACTGAATGCTGGCAACTAAGATCAAGGGTTGCGCTCGTTGCGGGACTTAACCCAACATCTCACGACACGAGCTGACGACAACCATGCACCACCTGTCACTCTGTCCCCCGAAGGGGAAATTCCTATCTCTAGGAGTGTCAGAGGATGTCAAGACCTGGTAAGGTTCTTCGCGTTGCTTCGAATTAAACCACATGCTCCACCGCTTGTGCGGGCCCCCGTCAATTCCTTTGAGTTTCAGCCTTGCGGCCGTACTCCCCAGGCGGAGTGCTTAATGCGTTAGCTGCAGCACTAAAGGGCGGAAACCCTCTAACACTTAGCACTCATCGTTTACGGCGTGGACTACCAGGGTATCTAATCCTGTTTGCTCCCCACGCTTTCGCGCCTCAGCGTCAGTTACAGACCAGAAAGCCGCCTTCGCCACTGGTGTTCCTCCACATCTCTACGCATTTCACCGCTACACGTGGAATTCCGCTTTCCTCTTCTGTACTCAAGTCCCCCAGTTTCCAATGACCCTCCACGGTTGAGCCGTGGGCTTTCACATCAGACTTAAAGGACCGCCTGCGCGCGCTTTACGCCCAATAATTCCGGACAACGCTTGCCACCTACGTATTACCGCGGCTGCTGGCACGTAGTTAGCCGTGGCTTTCTGGTTAGGTACCGTCAAGGTACCGGCAGTTACTCCGGTACTTGTTCTTCCCTAACAACAGAGCTTTACGACCCGAAGGCCTTCATCGCTCACGCGGCGTTGCTCCGTCAGACTTTCGTCCATTGCGGAAGATTCCCTACTGCTGCCTCCCGTAGGAGTCTGGGCCGTGTCTCAGTCCCAGTGTGGCCGATCACCCTCTCAGGTCGGCTACGCATCGTCGCCTTGGTGAGCCGTTACCTCACCAACTAGCTAATGCGCCGCGGGCCCATCTGTAAGTGTCAGCGTAAACCGACTTTCAACTTTCCCTCATGAGAGGAAAAGAATTATCCGGTATTAGCTCCGGTTTCCCGAAGTTATCCCAGTCTTACAGGCAGGTTGCCCACGTGTTACTCACCCGTCCGCCGCTAACCAAGAGGTGCAAGCACCTCAAGATTCGCTCGACTTGCATGTATTAGGCACGCCGCCAGCGTTCGTCCTGAGCCAGGATCAAACTCTCC
>NZ_CP183883.1:457500-595000 GCF_048572935.1 Neobacillus niacini
TGGTTGTCTAAGCAACTCCACATCCTTTTCCACTTAACGTAAACTTTGGGACCTTAGCTGGTGGTCTGGGCTGTTTCCCTTTTGACTACGGATCTTATCACTCGCAGTCTGACTCCCACGGATAAGTCTTTGGCATTCGGAGTTTGTCTGAATTCGGTAACCCGATGAGGGCCCCTAGTCCAAACAGTGCTCTACCTCCAAGACTCTTACAACGTGAGGCTAGCCCTAAAGCTATTTCGGAGAGAACCAGCTATCTCCAAGTTCGATTGGAATTTCTCCGCTACCCACACCTCATCCCCGCACTTTTCAACGTGCGTGGGTTCGGGCCTCCATCCAGTGTTACCTGGACTTCACCCTGGACATGGGTAGATCACCTGGTTTCGGGTCTACGACCACATACTCATACGCCCTATTCAGACTCGCTTTCGCTGCGGCTCCGTCTCTTCAACTTAACCTTGCATGGGATCGTAACTCGCCGGTTCATTCTACAAAAGGCACGCTATCACCCATTAACGGGCTCTAACTACTTGTAGGCACACGGTTTCAGGATCTCTTTCACTCCCCTTCCGGGGTGCTTTTCACCTTTCCCTCACGGTACTGGTTCACTATCGGTCACTAGGGAGTATTTAGCCTTGGGAGATGGTCCTCCCAGCTTCCGACCGGATTTCACGTGTCCGGCCGTACTCAGGATCCACTCAGGAGGGAACGAAGTTTCAACTACAGGGTTTTTACCTTCTATGACGGACCTTTCCAGATCGCTTCATCTACCCCGTTCCTTTGTAACTCCATGTTGAGTGTCCTACAACCCCAAGAGGCAAGCCTCTTGGTTTGGGCTATGTCCCGTTTCGCTCGCCGCTACTCAGGGAATCGCGTTTGCTTTCTCTTCCTCCGGGTACTTAGATGTTTCAGTTCCCCGGGTCTGCCTTCAATACCCTATGTATTCAGGTAAAGATACTACTCCATTACCAGTAGTGGGTTCCCCCATTCGGAAATCTCCGGATCAAAGCTTACTTACAGCTCCCCGAAGCATATCGGTGTTAGTCCCGTCCTTCATCGGCTCCTAGTGCCAAGGCATCCACCGTGCGCCCTTTCTAACTTAACCTAAATGGTTATACTCTTACTAAATAAGAGAGAAAAACTAATGTGGCGATTCTCGGTTTTACTTTGACTTCTTCTTACGATTATCTAGTTTTCAAAGAACGATTAAAAAAAGCTTTGAGAGAATTGCTCCCTCAAAACTAAACAAACAAGTAACAGTCAACGTTTTATCAGTCCACAAGGACTGCATTATCCTTAGAAAGGAGGTGATCCAGCCGCACCTTCCGATACGGCTACCTTGTTACGACTTCACCCCAATCATCTGTCCCACCTTAGGCGGCTGGCTCCTTGCGGTTACCCCACCGACTTCGGGTGTTACAAACTCTCGTGGTGTGACGGGCGGTGTGTACAAGGCCCGGGAACGTATTCACCGCGGCATGCTGATCCGCGATTACTAGCGATTCCGGCTTCATGCAGGCGAGTTGCAGCCTGCAATCCGAACTGAGAATGGTTTTATGGGATTGGCTAAACCTCGCGGTCTTGCAGCCCTTTGTACCATCCATTGTAGCACGTGTGTAGCCCAGGTCATAAGGGGCATGATGATTTGACGTCATCCCCACCTTCCTCCGGTTTGTCACCGGCAGTCACCTTAGAGTGCCCAACTGAATGCTGGCAACTAAGATCAAGGGTTGCGCTCGTTGCGGGACTTAACCCAACATCTCACGACACGAGCTGACGACAACCATGCACCACCTGTCACTCTGTCCCCCGAAGGGGAACGTCCTATCTCTAGGAGTGTCAGAGGATGTCAAGACCTGGTAAGGTTCTTCGCGTTGCTTCGAATTAAACCACATGCTCCACCGCTTGTGCGGGCCCCCGTCAATTCCTTTGAGTTTCAGCCTTGCGGCCGTACTCCCCAGGCGGAGTGCTTAATGCGTTAGCTGCAGCACTAAAGGGCGGAAACCCTCTAACACTTAGCACTCATCGTTTACGGCGTGGACTACCAGGGTATCTAATCCTGTTTGCTCCCCACGCTTTCGCGCCTCAGCGTCAGTTACAGACCAGAAAGCCGCCTTCGCCACTGGTGTTCCTCCACATCTCTACGCATTTCACCGCTACACGTGGAATTCCGCTTTCCTCTTCTGTACTCAAGTCCCCCAGTTTCCAATGACCCTCCACGGTTGAGCCGTGGGCTTTCACATCAGACTTAAAGGACCGCCTGCGCGCGCTTTACGCCCAATAATTCCGGACAACGCTTGCCACCTACGTATTACCGCGGCTGCTGGCACGTAGTTAGCCGTGGCTTTCTGGTTAGGTACCGTCAAGGTACCGGCAGTTACTCCGATACTTGTTCTTCCCTAACAACAGAGCTTTACGACCCGAAGGCCTTCATCGCTCACGCGGCGTTGCTCCGTCAGACTTTCGTCCATTGCGGAAGATTCCCTACTGCTGCCTCCCGTAGGAGTCTGGGCCGTGTCTCAGTCCCAGTGTGGCCGATCACCCTCTCAGGTCGGCTACGCATCGTCGCCTTGGTGAGCCGTTACCTCACCAACTAGCTAATGCGCCGCGGGCCCATCTGTAAGTGTCAGCGTAAACCGACTTTCAACTTTCCCTCATGAGAGGAAAAGGATTATCCGGTATTAGCTCCGGTTTCCCGAAGTTATCCCAGTCTTACAGGCAGGTTGCCCACGTGTTACTCACCCGTCCGCCGCTAACCAAGAGGTGCAAGCACCTCAAGATTCGCTCGACTTGCATGTATTAGGCACGCCGCCAGCGTTCGTCCTGAGCCAGGATCAAACTCTCCAAGAAAGTTGATTAGCTCATTTTGTTACGTTGGCTTAGCTTTTATAAAAAGCTAAAAAATTGTTTGTTGACGTTCTTGTTTGTTTAGTTTTCAAAGAGCAAATAATCTTTTCCGCTTCAAAAGCAAACTTGCTCAGAAGCAACTCTGTTACTATATCATTTCGTTAACTAAGCGTCAACCCTTTTTTAAAAAGTTTTTAACACCGACGTGTTATTAACACGCCATTAACGACTGCTAAAATATAATAACACCTTTGCCAGCTAACGTCAACAGTATATTGATATTAATTTTCACTTCGGCATTTAACTGCAATATATATATAGAAGAAAGCCGGCTCATACTTTGAGCCGGCTTCACTTTATTTCGTAATCTTAATAATTCCTGTTTGTTTTAAGTTAACTTGACCAGGCTTTTCAATTACTACCTTCTCACCTTCAGCTAAGTTAGTGAAGACAACTGGTGTAATGGTAGATGTAGCATGTTCTTTAATGTAATCTAAATCGACTTTTAATAATGGCTGACCTTGATCAACAATATCATTTTCAGAAACTAACGTCTCAAACCCTTGGCCCTTTAAATTGACCGTATCGATTCCAACATGGATAAGAATTTCACGTCCAGTATCAGATAGAATTCCAATTGCGTGTTTTGTTGGGAATAGGTTAACGATTTTACCGTTTACCGGTGATACAATTGTACCCTCTGCAGGAACAATCGCAAAGCCGTCACCCATCATTTTCCCTGCAAATACTTGGTCAGGCACTTCTGTAATTGGCTTTAATTCACCTTTTAACGGCGCCATAAACCCTTCATCTTCATTACCACGTGCAGTTTGAAGTGCTTCTGGATTAATTTCCTCGATTTGCTGTTCCACACCTTTTTCAGGAGCTTTTACGGTTGTGCTTGGCTTTTTACCATTCATTATATCCTTCATTTGACCCTTAATGGTTTCAGAGCGCGGTCCAAAGATCGCTTGAATATTATTTCCTACTTCTAAGACACCTGCTGCACCAAGTCTTTTTAGTTGGTCTTTATCAACATCTTTAATATCATTAACCGACACACGAAGACGGGTAATACATGCATCTAAATGAGCAATATTCCCTTTACCACCCATCGCATCTAAAATGTTAGAAGCCAAGTCACCAGAGTTAGCTTTACCAGTTGGTGCTTGATTTTCTTCTTCCTCTAGCTCACGTCCTGGAGTTTTCAAATTAAACGTACGAATTGCAAAACGGAAACCAAAGTAATATACAACCGCAAAGACAAGACCTACCGGTATAACAATCCACGCATTTGTTTGCGGGTTAATTAACCCAAAAAGAATATAGTCAATTAAACCACCTGAGAAAGTCATTCCGATTTTTACATCTAACATATGCATAATCATAAACGAGAATCCCGCGAAAATCGCGTGTATAGCAAATAAAATTGGTGCTACGAATAAAAATGAGAATTCAATAGGTTCTGTAATACCCGTTAAGAAAGATGTTAGGGCAGCCGATGCCATTAATCCTCCGACAAAAACTTTCTTTTCAGGCTTAGCTTCATGATAAATAGCCAGTGCTGCAGCTGGTAGTCCAAACATCATGAATGGGAATTTACCTGTCATAAATGTTCCAGCTGTTAAATTCTTAACATTGTCTGTAATCTGAGCCATAAAGATACGTTGATCTCCACGAACCACTTCTCCTGCTTTTGTTGTATATTCTCCGAATTCATACCAGAATGGCGAATAGAAAATATGGTGTAATCCAAATGGAATTAACGATCTTTCAATGACACCGAAAATAAATGCAGAAATTGTTAAGTTTGCATGAACCATGTTTTGTGAGAATGCATTTAGACCATTTTGAATTGGCGGCCAAATGAAAATCATCAATATTCCTAAAACAAGAGCAGATGCAGCAGTAATGATAGGTACAAAACGTTTACCTGCAAAGAATCCTAAATAAGATGGTAATTCAATTTCAAAAAACTTATTGTACATAGATGCTGCTAGTATACCGACGATAATACCACCAAATACTCCTGTTTGAAGAGTAGGAATTCCAAGTACACTCGCATAACTTAAACCATTAACATCCTCAGCTGTAATACCAAGTACAGTACCCATTGTTACATTCATAACTAGGTAACCGATAATAGCAGCCAGACCAGCAGTTCCTTCTCCACCAGCTAACCCTACAGCAACACCAACCGCAAATAAGAGCGGTAAGTTTCCAAAGATAATATTCCCGGCATTTTGCATAACAGAAGCAATCAATGCCACCGTGCTATTATCTAAGAATGGTGCTATTTCTAAAAGTGCTGGATTTAAGAGCGCGGCTCCTAAAGCAAGTAATATACCAGCAGCCGGCAACAACGCAACTGGGAGCATTAATGCTTTACCAACTTTTTGCAAGACGCCAAAAGCTTTTTTAAACATAATATACATACCTCCAATTTTTCATATAGCTCATTAAGCGTTTTCATTTACCACAAAAACACAAAAAAGGCATGAGTAAAAGTTCAATTGAAATGAGACTACGGGTATAGATTACCCAAAAGCCTTGGTTTCAATTAATACTTTTCACTCATGCCTGATCGAATCAGTAACACGTAAAAAATAATAACTATTTAAATTTTTTCTGTATTCTCTGCAAGTGCATAGTTAAGTAAACAGCTTCTGCATCAAATACTTTCATTTTCAATGTTTGTTGCATCACTTTAATGAGCTTCCATGAGAGATTATAGCATACAGGATATTCTTGTTTCAATAGAAAAGATATTTTTTCTGGCTCATCTACCTTTTCCCCTTTAACCACCCTCTCGATGGTAAAACGAAGGTGTCGCACAAGCCTCATATAATCAATACTCTCTTTATCGATATCAATCTCAAACTGCTCTTCCACCATTTTTACCAGTTTGCTGACGAGCTGTGAATGCTGATTCACTTCAGATAAATTTCTATTTGTCATAGCACTGTGAATATGGAGAGCAATAAAACCTATCTCTCCTACCGGCAGAGAGATGCCCGTTTTTTCATTAATAAAATCAACAACCTCAGAAGCAATTTCATATTCATGCCGATAGAGCGTTTTTGTTTCCACCAGGAAGGGATTACTCATTTCCATACCTTGAGATACTCTATTGATTGCAAACACTAAATGATCGGTCAATGCAACATGGATATGCTCATCTAATTGTGTATGGGTTCTTTGTTTTATAATTCCAATAGCAGATATAATCACTTCTTGTAGATCATCATCAATAAAAGGAAGCAATTTAATATAATTTTGTTGTTCCTTTTCATTTTTAAGCACAAATAGTTTTTCTACCGAATCTGTTTCAATAAAATCTCCCTGTTTCCGATTAAAGCCTATTCCTTTACCGATTAAGACAACTTCTTCATAGGAAGGATGCTGTGCAATCAAAACATTGTTATTTAATACTTTATCAATTAATAGCTTCGCCATGCCTTCCTCCCCATCTTATCCGAATTACCTTAGTATTCTCATGTTATAAGAGACAAAACAAGAAGTCAACGACATTATTCGACAGCTATCCCTTATACGAAATCCTCTTGTTATGTATTAACAATCCAATATAAAAAAAGAGCCTGTGATTGCTCACAGGCTCCCTTGACTTCCTTATAGAAATAAGAAGTATAAAACGAAAATAACAAAGAATAAGTACATGATTGGATGAATTTCCTTCATACGCCCTTTAACGATCATAGTAATTGGGTAAAAGATAAACCCAATCGCAATCCCTGTTGCAATGCTATAGGTCAAAGGCATAGCAATCATCGTAAGGAAGGCTGGAACTGCCACTTCAAATTTTGTCCATTCAATTTTCCCTAATGAACCAACCATCAATGCGCCAACAATGATTAATGCTGGTGCTGTAACGGCGGCGGTAACAACTGATAGTAACGGGAAGAAGAACAGTGATAATATAAACAATGCTGCTGTAACAAGTGAAGCAAACCCTGTTCTCGCACCTGCCGCTACCCCAGCAGATGACTCAATATAAGATGTTGTCGTAGAAGTACCAAGTACGGCACCAACAGTTGTTGCTACTGAGTCAGCAATTAACGCCCTGCCAGCACGTGGTAACTTATTGTCTTTGATCATTCCTGCTTGATTTGCCACTGCCACAAGTGTCCCAGCATTATCAAAGAAATCAACAAACAATAGAGTCAAGATAATTCCAAGCATCCCCATTGTGTAGAATGAACTATCGCCTAAGGAAGAAAATGCCGCTCCAAATGTAGGAGCTAAACTTGGAACAGAGTCGACGATTTTATCTGGAGTTTCAATTAGATTAAAGATCATTCCTACGATAACTGTAATAATCATTCCGAAGAATACTGCTCCATTAATTCCTCTGGTCATCATAATAACCGTAATAATTATTCCGAAAATAGCCAGTAATGTTGGTCCAGCCGTCAAATCACCTAAACCAACCAATGTTGCATCATTGTTTACTACAATACCAGCACTCTGTAATCCAATAAATGTAATGTATAAACCAATACCCGCTCCGACTGCATGCTTTAACTCTATAGGAATAGCATTGATTAATTTCTCACGTAAACCTGTTAATGTCAGCAAAAAGAAAAAAACACCGGAAATGAAGACTGCTCCTAGAGCATGCTGCCATGGAACGCCGCTTCCTAACACAACAGAGTAAGCAAAGAATGCGTTTAAGCCCATACCCGGCGCTAATGCAAGTGGATATTTACCAAGTAACCCCATCACAATAGAACCGATCGCTGCAGCTAATGCTGTGGCTACAAACACTGCTCCATAATCCATACGAAGTGAATCTGGTAAATCCGGTACACTTGATAGTGTTAATGTTAGCGGGTTTACCACTAATATATAGGCCATTGCCAAGAAGGTGGTCATGCCGCCAATAATCTCACGGCGATAATTCGTCCCTAATTCCTTGAACATAAAATATTTTTGCATTTGTTCTTCCCCCTAGGAATATATATCTTTTTAAAACGAAAAAAACGTTCCGAATTCTACCGGAACGCTTGACTTGGGGCAAGTGTAAAAAAGAGGAATATCCCTCCGATTATCACTGCCTCGTAGTCAAGCCATTTACGGTGGCTCGGTAGAAACTTTTGGGCCATATCCCCAATATTATACGAGTTAAATCGACAAATTATTTACTTCTCCTTTATCTTATCAGGGATTTCCCAACTTGTAAATAAAAAAGCGAACGTTTTTAAAATTATATTTAAAAACGTTCGCTTTTAGAAGTATTATTTTAAATTTATTCCCACTCAATAGTTGCAGGCGGCTTACTGGTAATGTCATAAACAACTCGGTTAACATGAGCTACTTCATTAACGATTCGAGTAGAAATAACTTCGAGCACATCCCATGGGATACGCGCCCAATCAGATGTCATCCCATCAATTGACGTAACGGCGCGGATACCAATTGTATAATCATAAGTCCGTGTGTCACCCATTACACCAACACTGCGAATGTCCGGTAGTACAGTAAAGTATTGCCATATTTCACGATCAAGTCCCGCCTTCTTAATTTCTTCGCGGAGGATCCAGTCAGATTCGCGGACAATTTCAAGTTTATCTTCCGAAATCGCACCTAAAACACGAATTCCAAGACCTGGTCCAGGGAATGGCTGTCTCCAAACAATATCATCCGGAATTCCAAGTTCTGTACCCAGTGCACGAACCTCATCTTTAAACAGCGTATTTAATGGTTCGATTAATTTGAATTGCATATCTTCAGGCAGCCCACCGACATTATGGTGAGATTTGATCGTTTGTGCAGTAGCGGTTCCACTCTCGATAATGTCAGTATAGAGTGTTCCTTGTGCTAAAAACTCAATTCCTTCAAGCTTAGTTGCTTCATCATCGAATACATAAATGAACTCGTTGCCAATGATTTTACGTTTCTTCTCAGGATCAGAGACGCCTTCTAATTTAGATAAGAAACGTTCTTTTGCATCCACTTTAATAACATTCATATGGAAGCCTTCAGCAAAGGTCTTCATCACACTCTCTGCTTCATTCTTTCGAAGTAAACCATGATCCACAAAAATACAAGTCAGCTGATCACCGATTGCTTTATGAATAAGCACAGCCACAACAGATGAGTCTACACCACCGCTAAGGGCACAAAGAACTTTCTTATCGCCAACCTGAGCGCGAATCTTCGCCATTTCCACTTCAATAAAGTTTTCCATTGACCAATCGCCTTTACAGTCACATACATTAAAGACAAAATTCTTAAGAAGCTCATTTCCATATACAGAATGACGAACTTCTGGGTGAAATTGAACCGCATAAAGTTTCCTTGCCTCGTCACTCATTGCTGCAATCGGGCAGTGCGGGTTTGTTCCATCAACGGTAAAACCAGCTGGTGCTTCCACTACTAAATCTCCATGGCTCATCCAAACGATTTGCTCCTCAGGCAAATCATGGAATAGTTTGTTTTGATTTTGAATATTCATGACAGCTTTTCCGTACTCACGGTTCTTGGCCTTTTCAACTTTTCCATCAAAGTGAACAGTCATTAGCTGCATACCGTAGCAAATCCCTAAGATAGGAAGACCCATTTCAAAAATTTCTTCATCACAGCGGAAAGAATTTTCATCATATACACTATTCGGTCCACCTGAAAATATGATTCCTTTTGGATTCATTTTTCTAATTTCCTCAGCCGTAATCGTATGAGGATGAAGTTCACTGTAAACACCGAACTCACGAATTCTACGTGTAATTAACTGGTTATACTGGCTTCCAAAGTCTAAAACCACAATCATATCTGTATTTGTCAACACGTCCACCTCTTCCAAAATATTAAGGTTAGTATTTACTTCAAAAACAAAAAAAAAACTAGAATTCCGCCTCCAAATAAAACTAGGAAGGCAGAATTCTAGCTTTCTCTTAATTGCTAAAGCCGAAATTCTGCCTTCATAGTCAGGTTGTTTATGGTAACCCGGTAGAGACTCTCGAACCTTATTTTCGAGGATATATGAAGGAAATCTATTATTCGAGAAGCGGAAGCGCCTTGCACAGGGTTGTGAGTCTAGGACGAGCCGGCGGGAAGGTTGTTCTTCAACTTTTCTGACGGATTGGCTTATGACCGAGGAAAAAGTGTTTTCCTTTTTCACAAGCCCCTAGGCGCTGCAACTACACATTAATTTTACGCCTTATTGTAACAATAGGTTGTTTTATCGGTCAAGCTATTGTCTTTTTAATTAAATTTTCCCATAATTCCCGTGAATCCTTCCAGCTTCCTTCGGGGAGTTTTTGATGATATAGATATTGCTCATATCTATCCGTCAGCTTAGACATCTCTCTAGTTGCAAAGAAGGTATCAATGTATCGGGCATAATTTCGCAATGTTTGTCCCTGATTACGCTTTAAACCATAACGCTCTAATTGGTCTAAAAGGATAAGATAGGCTTTACCGATATTTTCATCTTTTTTTCTCATTCGGAACTGAAATAAATATAAACGCGGGATCCACTTTCCTCGCAGCCTATATATAAGGCCGATTGTACCAATAACTACCAAAACGAAAATGACAATCCATTTCCAATTTTTATCTAAGAAGACTTTTGCGCTAATCCAGAATCCATTAAATGAAAAAGTTTGATCTTTTTTCTGTGAGCTGCTGCTATTTTTCTCCACATCCTGCTGTGGCTTAGGTGTTGGCTGAGCTGTTGCTTCAGTTGCAGGAGTTGTTCCATCATCATTTGTATAATCAATGGAAATAGTATTGGTGAAGCCCTTTGTCGGTTCAAATGGAACCCACCCTTGATTAGGAAAATAGACTTCAACCCATGAATGGGCATTATTATTGGTAACTTCATAAATTTGTTTTGAAGAATCATCTTCACTGTACTCTAGAAATTCCCCGCCAGTATAACCTTTTACCCAGCGTGTAGGAATTCCTATTGATCGGAGCAGCACCGCCATCGAGGTGGAAAAATTATCACAATATCCTATTTTTGTTTCAAATAGAAATTGATCTACGTAATCATCATTTTCTCCCGGAATGGCTACATCACTCTGACTATAGGTGAATCCAGAGCCGCCAAAATGGCGCTCGACAGCTTTTGCTTTATCAAACCAGTTTGATTCTTTTTCCGTTATACTCTCAGCTAGCTCCCTCACTCGACCGGGCAGGTTATCAGGCAATTGCGTATATCTCGTAACAAATTCTGCGTCAACCTGTTCGGGATCTGCGGCAATTGTTTCCCTTAGATCAGCAGCATGATATTTCGGTACCTTATACTCCATTGAATAAGAATCAGGAGCAATGGGACTAGAGTCCGTGTTGTTCAATATTGAAATTTTTTCCTTTGTTGAGTCGATTTCTAACATATAATTACGTTGGAACTGTACCCTTTGGATACCGGCCGGATAAATGAGGTGATTATAATCCATAAACATAAATAAGGAGGCACTCTCAACCCGTGTTTCAACATTAGAAGGGATCGGGAAAATAGGTATTACATCCTCTCCTCCTATTCGGAAGGGAGTGGATTCAGAAGGAATCCAGCCTTTACCTGTATAATGGTCCTTTGTTTCTACCTTCCAATAATTTTTTTCAACTGCTTCACTCCGAAAAACGATACTATCATCCCCAATAAATGGACCACCCAAACGAGAATCATCTGTGCCGTAGCCTACTTTAGCAATCCCATTTCCTGGTCCGTCCTCCCTGTCATTCTTGCTGGCAGCCTTTAGATATGGAACAGGGTCTGGCCATATTGGTGCGAACTTTGGGGCTATAATGCCAGTGATAACACTAAAAGCAATCATGAAAACTAACGGTCTCATCCATTTTCGAATAGTAAAGGAATCACTAATTACATTTTCCTTAGCGAGAATTCGGTAATAGGTTAACATTCCCATTACAGCAAAACCAACTACAACCGTTCGGACAATGGCTGTTTTTGCACTATATAATGTGAATGTATCTAAAACGGTTATATAAATGAGTGTCATAAAGAAGAAAATGAAAAGCCTTTTCCGATTCAAAAGCCAATAATGGACTAAATACACCATTAACCAAAGGAGAATAAACAACAAAAAGGTCCTGAATTCATTGGTCATCCCTAACCAATTGCGAGCGATAATCATCTTAAAATTTGCAGTTAAATCATTCGTAAAAAAAGTCAGCCAAGTAAATCGAAAAAAACCTTCCTCATAATGAAACATATTAAGCGAAAAGAAGATAAACCATAACTTTACTATCGTTTGCCAAATCCACTTCATCCTCAGAAAGGCTAATAGAAACGATAATAAAATAAAGATCACAAACATTTCAATATGGTCTGTTTCCGTTAATTGCTCGACTGGTCGAAGCCATTCCCATAAAAGCAAAAAACCAAACAAGTATAAAAGAAAAGACTGAAAATCTCTTTTCATCGCAAATTCACCTCCGAAAAGGCAGATGCAAATTGCCCTTCATGAACCATTATTACACGTACATTTCGTGCGTTCGCCAATGCAATTAACGACCTTTCTTCTTGAGTAGGAGATTCCTTTTCTCCTTTTATGAGGAATAAGGTAATCTTTCCTTTCCTTTGCCCTAGGAACCCAGCCTTCTCTAATAAAGGCTTCGATAATTGTGCTGACACCAGCAAGAATGATACTGTTTGCTGGGTAAACATCCCCTCGGTTTCTAACACTTTTTCAAACGAGGAAGGACTCTTTGCTTCTATCTTTGCTAAATGATAGAAAAGCTGGTGCAGTTGGGTTTCCCCACCCCTTATAGGAAAGGAAGCTCTTTCTCGACTAATCGTCAAAAGTCCAATTTGTGCTCCCTTTTTCAAAACGGTACGTAATAAAGAAGCTGTAAAGGAGACAATTGCTTCAAAATTCTTATCAGGTACGCAATCCATTACAACAAATACATCATGAGATTGACGCTGTTCAAATTCCTTTGTCATGATTTCATTTCGTTTTGCAGAGGCTTTCCAGTTAATCCATGAAAACCGATCACCAGGCTGGTAATCCCGGACACCAATCGCCAATGTGGTATCACGCTGTACCCGTTCTCTTGAAGCAGTCATACCCTGATCAAAATGGGTTTCAAAGGGGCGGTACAGTAACTCTGTATAAGCAGGGTAGACAATGATTTTACTTACATATGTTTGAGATTTTTCTTTCTCCACTAGACCGAGAATATCACCGGTTCTGACAATAAAACCTTGTAATATATGCTCCCCCCTTGGAAGTTCATCAATAACATAATCATAGGTAAATTCCTTCCTAAAGCCTGGCAGCAGCAATGCCTTTGCCTTCTTTTTCTGCTGGGAGTGTTTGAGAGAATCATCTAGATGATCCTCTATGAGCAGATAAACTATAGGAAAAAAAGAGTTTCTCTTTACATTTACGGTTACCTTTAACGTTTCACCCGCGTTGTAGTCATTTTTTGGTATATGTCGTGTTATTTCCAGCTCATTCAAAGAATAAAAGGATAAACCAACACAATAAAGGGCAAAAGGCAAAAAGCTATAAAATAAAAACCAGCTTACAAATCCACCTTGAAACATGGCGTAAGAAAAGGTAAGCAGAATCAAAAATAGTAAGACAACAAACTTCCATACCTTTTTGAATGGAATCCATAACTTTTTCATTGTTACTTCACAAGCCTTTGTATTGGAACAGGAATTCTTGCAATGACTCGGGTAACAATTTCTTCAGCTGAAATTCCTTCAAATTTTGCTTCTGATTTCAAAATGATCCGGTGAGATAAAACAAACGGTGCTAAATACTGAATATCGTCAGGAAGGATGTAGTCACGGCCGTACATAAAGGCATAAGCCTGCGCCGTTTTCATGAGGGCAATTGATCCCCTTGGACTGGCGCCAAGGTACACTCCAGCAAATTTTCTAGTTAGGTTAACGATATCAACAATATAGCGTTTAATCGTTGGATCCACATAGACTTCTTTGATTTCTTTTTGTAATGCAATTAATCCTTCTAGGTCAATTACTGGATGAAGGTCTTCAATTGGCGGTACCTTTTGTGCTCGATTTAAAACTTCTATTTCTTCATCCACTTCGGGGTAGCCCATTTTCATTTTCAATAAAAAGCGATCCAGCTGTGCTTCAGGCAGGGGATAAGTTCCTTCATACTCTATGGGATTTTGTGTAGCCATTACAAAGAAGGGCTTTTGAAGCCGATGGGTGACTCCATCAATGGTTACACTTGCTTCTTCCATTCCTTCAAGCAGAGCAGATTGGGTCTTTGGCGAAGTTCGGTTAATTTCATCTGCGAGAATAATGTTCCCCATCAATGGTCCTGGCCGAAATTGAAATTCCATTTCCTTTGGGTTATAAATTGAAATTCCCGTTACATCTGATGGTAATAAGTCAGGAGTAAACTGTATCCTGCGGAAGTTAGCATTTACAGACTTAGCAAGAGCACGGACCATCATCGTCTTCCCAACACCAGGCACATCCTCTAGGAGCACATGCCCTTCTGCTAATAAGGCAATAAGGCTAAGTTCGGCAACATTCCTTTTTCCAATCATAACCTTTTCAATGTTTAAAAGAATTTTTTCTATTATGGGATTCATTTGTTCTCGGGCCACTTTATATCCTCCTTAAAAGTTCTATCGATATAGAACATTATATCTCACGTATTCTATTTTTCTTTCGGAAATTCCTGTAAAAAGAAGCGAAATATTCAAAACTAAGTAATTGAATTATAAACCTCCTTAAGAACACATCACTCCTGAAGCAAGGACCATTTTAATTTTGAAAGTAAAACAACCCACACTGATTTCCAGGAGGAGCATAACCTATTATTGCTGAATAACATCATGACTAGTGTTGGGGGCAAAAGGATGAACAAAGAACCATTTCCTACTAACCAGAGACCAACTATCGCGGTTACTGGGAGTGCCGGGAAAACGACAACGAAATCGATGATTGCTTCGATTTTAAGACAACGATGGACGATATACGAATCTAGAGATGTGAATAATGCATTTATCAATACCGAAAGAAGCGCAAGAAGGCTTAGAGATACACATCAAGCAGTGGTGGTTGAATTTGGTATCGTTTACTTCGGGCACATCATCAAGCATTGCGGTTTTATTAAGCCTAATATCGGCGTAATTACGAATATCGGCACCGCTCATATAGGCAACTTTGGCGGAGACGTAACGAAATTGGCAGCAGCGAAATCAGAACTGATTCAACATATGGATCAATCCGGTGTTTTCTTATTCAATGCAGACGACGAAAATTCTAAGCACTTGCTTATCGATTCCTTTCCTGGAACCATAATAAAAGTCGGAATCAATAAACAGGCTGACTATCGTGCTGAAGAAGTGGAATATATCGAAGGCGGAATGAATTTTCGCGTAAAACTAAATGAAACCTATTTTCCATTTCACATTCCGATTTATGGTGTCCACAATATCTATAACGCTTTATTCGCTATTGCTATTGGTGACTTGCTGGGCTTTACGCCAGATGAAATTTCTCGAGGTTTGGAGCAGTACAACAAGCCTGTCATGCGGATGGCCACCAGTACACTTTCCAATAATATCACCGTAATTGACGATACCTTCAGTGCGAATGTAGATGCCATGAAAGCGGCAATTGACGTTCTGACTAACGTAGGTAAGGATAGAACAAAAATAGCTATCCTGGGAGACATGAAGGGACTAGGTGTCATCTCCCAAGAAGCACATATGGAAGTAGGCGCATATTTAGCCAAGAAAAAAGTAGATTACCTTTATACGACCGGCGAGCTTGCCAAAATGATTTCTCAGTCTGCACTGGTACAAGGGATGCCACCAGAATGCGTCATTCATTTTGAACAAAAAGAAAGCCTATTTCAAGCCCTTACTAATCTATCCCCAAGTACTGCTATTTTGGTGAAAGGTGCCCGCAAATCCAGGATGGAAGATGTAGTTAAATATTTAATAGCCAATTATGGCGAAGTATAATATATTCGCTCACTCAATCATGGAAATGCATTAACGAAGAAAGGCCTTCCAGCAGTTTGTTGAACTGTTGAAAGGCCTTTTCCTTCACCATAATTAGCGATTTACCACTCTCTGTATATGGATAGCCAAATATAATTTTTCATTATTCGTGAGACTATAGTCAAATTGATTTTGGATGTAGTCATTAATCTTTTCTGTACATTCCATTGCCTCTTTATGCTTCTGCTTAAAGGACTCATATAGGAATGGATCATCATCTTCAATATAGTTCTTGCTATACAGTCTCTGTGCAAAAAATTTCAAATGCGTCACAAAACGAAAATAATTCAATGATTCCTCATCAAAACTGATCTTATAATGATATTTCACAATGTTTAAGATGTCTTGCATTACTCTCGTAATATTAGCGACATTCGGCATTTCCTCATTTAATCCTGAGTTAACGATATGCATCGCAATAAAACCAGCTTCATCCTCCGGTAGGAGAACACCTACTTTTTCTTTAACTATTCTTAGTGCCTCCATACCAATTGAATACTCGTCCTTATAAAACCTTCTGATTTCCCATAATAACGCATTTTTTATGTCGTAGCCTTTTCGGTGTCTATCTACAGCAAAGTGAATATGATCCGTTAAAGAGACATAAATGCTGTCGTTCAGAGTTCTCCCTAACCTGCCTTTAGCGAGTTGGATAATCTCCTCCGTTACTTCCATGTATTCCATCGGCACTTCATATAAAAGAGTTTTGAATCTCTCAGATATATCATTATTTTTTAATACAAAGGTCTTTTCAATCTTTTCTTCATCCACAAGATCTCCAGGCTTTTTTTGAAAAGCCAGACCTCTCCCCATAACTACTAACTCATCGTTTTTTTCATTAAACGCGCTGATGACGTTATTATTGTAAACTTTGGCTATTTTCATATGACCACCTATAAATATGAAATATGGTTTTATAACTCGAACAGTGATCGGAAAAAATCTAGAGATTCAAAAGTAGGAAAGCTGTATAAGCTTTCCTACATTATAGTATATACTATAGTTTTTCTCCATTTGTTGCAATGACATCCTTATACCATTCGAAGCTCTTCTTTTTCGAACGCTTGAATGTCCCATTTCCCTCATCATCTCTGTCCACATAAATTAGCCATAGCGCTTTTTCATTTCACCTGTTGAAGCACTGACTAGATCCATCGGTCCCCAGCTGGTATAGCCGATCATTTCTACTCCGACTTCAATCACTTCAGACATTTCTGCATGCTTTCACAGGTACTCTATGATTTATTATTTTGTGTCTAGTTTAAATAATGAATCTCCTGCTTTTACATGCTTTTGTTTCATCAACTCTAAGCCAAATTCCTTGTGATTTGTAACAACAACAGGTGTTGTTAACGGCTTGCCTGCTTTTTTAATTTGCTCGATATCGAACTCAATTAGTAATTGGCCTTTTTTCACATATTCACCTTGAGCAATATGTGCCTTGAAGTACTTTCCTTCCAATTGAACAGTGTCCATTCCAATATGAATTAAAATGTCTGCACCTGAATCCGTTGTAATGCCAATCGCATGATTCGTTGGAAATAATGCTGATACTGTTCCTGAAACAGGAGCGAGTAATTTCCCTTCGCTAGGCTCGATCGCTACACCATGTCCAAGCGCACCGGATGAAAATGCAGCATCTTCAATTTCTGATAATGCCTTTACTTCTCCATTTAATGGACTTACTACTTCTTCAAGCTGAGCTTTTGTTGCTGCTACTTCCTTAGAGGCTGTTGTTGCATCAGTTGTTGACTTTAAAGATTTCTCTTGTTTAATTCCACCAAACAAATAAGTTAAAACAAATGCAACTGCAAAACCGGCAACCAATGCAATAATTGATCCGTAGAAAGACATATCAAGAGCTGAACCTGGTTTAATAAAAGCTGGGAAAACGAAGATACCCATTCCTCCGAACATCCATAACTTTCCTGCTGTAGCACCGATGATACCGCCACCAACCGCACCTCCGATACAGCTCATGATGAATGGCTTTTTAAGTGGTAAGGTAACACCATAAATCGCTGGTTCGGTTACACCAAAAATACCTGAAATGAACGCTGAAACGCTTAGTGATTTTAATGCTTTGTCTCTAGTTTTCAATATAATGGCTAAAACTGCACCGATTTGGGCAAAACATACCATTACGGTAGTTGCTAAAACTGGGTCGTTACCCATGGTAGCCAAATTGTTAAATGCGATTGGAACAAGTCCCCAATGAAGACCAAAGATAACAAATACTTGCCAGAACCCACCTAGAACCAAACCAGCCACAACAGGGCTTAACTCATAAATCCATACCGTTGCTGCCCCTAACAAACTACCCGCCCATGTTGAGATCGGCCCGATAGCAAGGAATGTTAATGGCACCATAATTACAATTGTTAAGAATGGAACCACGAATGCTTTTACAACAGCTGGAATAATTTTCTTAAAGCCTTTTTCTACTTTAGATGCTACAAAGCTTGCAAGAATGATTGGAATAACGCTTGACGCATAACTCATCATAATAACTGGAATTCCTAAGAATGTAATGTGGATTGGCGATTCAAAGAGTGTACCTTTGAAAAGCACCTGTGAAACTTCTCCTGTTGTTAATGTTGCTAATGTAGGGTGTACCAATGCTGCGGCGATTGCCATCCCGATAAACGGTGAACCGCCAAATTTCTTCATCGCTGTATACCCTAAGAAGATTGGTAAGAAGTTAAATAAACCATCACCAGCGAGATTCAATAGTTGGTAAGTTCCTGAAGTTGCTTCTACCCAGCCTAACGCCAAGATTAAAGCAGCAAATCCTTTAATCATACCTGTTGCAGCCAAAACACCAAGGATTGGATGGAACACGCCTGAAATCATGTCAATAAATTTTGCACCCATACTAAGTTTTTCATCACTGCTTGAATCTGTATTTTCGCTTATAGCACCAAGATTTCCTACTGTTAAAACAGCTGCATAAACATCAGGAACATGGTTACCAATAACAACCTGATATTGTCCTCCGCTTTTCATGACGGTCACAACACCATCCATATTTTTCAACACTTCTGTATTTGCTTTCTTTTCATCTTTTAACTTAAAGCGAAGGCGTGTAACACAGTGAACAACACTGGAAACGTTTTCTTTTCCACCGACATTTGCAAGAATATCTTTTGCTAATTGCTCATATTTCATTTTTTGACACTTCCTTCTTTATTTGATTTATATATTTTTCAAATAAAAAACCTGACCCGATTAGAAACAACACACACGTAATTTTTGAACGTGATGTTTCTAATCGGATCAGGTTATGCCCACTTAAGGTAACATTCCTGCAAAGGAATTTTATTAAGTTTTATTTGATACGTGTAATTTAACATGGGTATTTGGTAAGTGTCAACGCTTTCTTTTTAAAAAATTTTGTAGATTGATAGATAACCGTAAACTATCTTATATATATAAAAATACATAAAAATAACGTTTACAAAAATCCTTGCTTCCCTAAAAAAATCATGTTATAGTAAACGCAATTAAACAAACAACCTTTTAGGATTGTTACTGGTTATGCAGGCAAAACCTAAATCACGTAATCTATGAGACCTTTATGTCTTCATTTGCGTGGTTTAGGTTTTTTTATTTGCCCAAGTAGAAAGCGTAACCAAAAAAATGGAGGGATACTATATGAATCAATCAACATACCAATTTCCAGAAGGATTTTTATGGGGCGGCGCAACAGCTGCTAATCAATTAGAAGGTGCCTATCTTGAAGGCGGTAAAGGAATGAACCTTGCTGATGTTATGCCTGGTGGAAAAGTAAGATTAAAGGTTATTGGAGAACCTGGTTTTGATTTTAAGATCGATAGTGAGAAATATGTTTATCCAAACCACGATGGTATTGATTTTTATCACCGCTATAAAGAAGATATCGCTCTTTTTGCTGAAATGGGTTTTAAAACATATCGAATGAGTATTGCGTGGAGCCGAATATTCCCTAAAGGTAACGAGTTAGAAGCAAATGAAGAAGGTTTAGCATTCTATGATCGTGTATTTGATGAATTAGCAAAATATAATATTGAACCGGTTGTTACGATTTCTCACTATGAAATTCCACTGCATTTAATCACAGAATATGGCGGCTGGCGTAACCGTGAAGTGATCGGTTTCTTTGAGCGCTATGCAACAACATTGTTCAATCGCTATAAAAACAAAGTAAAATACTGGTTAACGTTTAACGAAATTAATGGGGCAACACACATGCCTCTTCTGGGACTTGGTTTCTCACCAGAGACAGAAGAAACAAAGTTACAAGATAGCTTCCAAGGACTGCATCACCAATTTGTAGCAAGTGCCCTTGCTGTAAAAGCAGGACATGAAATCATTCCAGGAAGTCAGATCGGCTGTATGCTTATTTATGCACCGACATACTCCTATGATTGCAACCCTGAAAACGTGATGCACGCATTACAAGAGGAGCGTCTATTTAACAATTATTGTGGTGATGTACAGATTAGAGGAGCTTATCCAGCGTTTGCCAATCGTTTCTTTAAAGAAAACGACATTAACCTTGAGATCAAAGAGGGTGACTTAGAAATCATCAAGGAAGGTACAGTTGATTTCATTTCATTCAGTTACTATATGTCACGCACAGATAAAAAGAGTAAAACACCAGAGGAAATTGGACAAGGTAACCTAATTGGCGGCGTGAAAAACCCATTCTTAAGCGCTAGTGATTGGGGCTGGGAAATTGACCCAACCGGACTCCGGATTGCTCTTAACCAATTATATGACCGTTATCAAAAGCCACTATTCATCGTAGAAAATGGGCTCGGCGCATATGATAAGGTGGAAGAGGATGGCTCCATCAATGATGATTATCGTATTGATTATCTAAGAAGCCATATCGATGCAATGGGTGAAGCCATTGAAGATGGAGTAGATTTAATGGGATACACTCCTTGGGGCTGTATCGACCTAGTTAGTGCATCAACAGGCGAAATGTCAAAGCGTTATGGCTTTATCTATGTAGATAAACATGATGATGGAAGTGGTACGCTTGACCGCAGTAAGAAGAAATCATTCTTCTGGTACAAAAACGTGATTGCTACAAATGGGCAAGAACTATAAGAATCAAATTCGTGTGTTTTCTTATTAAAAGACACAGGAAGAGACGTATGAATTCGCATACGTCTCTTTCTCTATTTATTAAGGTTCCACGAAATTTTATTATCTTGGATCATGTTAGATTTAGCCACCCGAGCTGAGATAAACGGAAAATTTCCGCTTAATTAGAAATTTTTTTAAAAAAGGCTTAATTAGACGGAGAAATTCCGCCTATTGGCTTGAAAAAGTGGAAAATGAGAGATTTTGCTTTGCATAGACGGAAATCCTCCGCTTATTTTCCCCGAAACGAGCTTCATTTTGTTTTTAACCGGAAAACGTCCGCCTATTTTTAACTTTTACTTGTTACTAGATTAATGACAAAACATCCAATAAAGAAATTTGATCTCTGTTTTTTTAAGTTAATACTAAATTATAACTTTATCCCATGACGTTCAAATGCAGCTGCTTCAAGTACCGACATACCTTGCGCCTCTGCAGCCTTCGCCACTTTTTCCGAAACTTGCGGTGCAAGATTGACAGGAGCAGAGTAGGACATTTCTCTTGCGCGCGCAGAGTTTCTGCGTTGGAACGGTCCCCAGATTGCAAAGGTTTTGCCTGGACTTTGAATATTAACAAAAAGTGTGTTTCCATCAGGGGAGAAGGTTGGTCCTGCCAATTCAGATCCACTTAGAACGTTGGCAGCAAAAGGATAGACTTTGCCTTCTGGGGTAATTCCCATAAGTCGGTCTTGACCTGAACCATCTTCTGCATACCAAAGGTCGCCCCATGGAGTACAGCAGATATTATCTGGATATTCCATTTCTCGTGCATCATTTCCCTCATAGAAAAGTTCTAATGTATTAGTGTGGGGAATATAACGGTAAACGCGTCCAAGCTTTTTGTCACCAGCAGAGGTGTCATCGAACCAGAAAACACCCTCTTGGAAGAACGCTCCCTCAAGTCTAGAGAACTTAATACAATTCTGTGCAGCAGCTTCCTCACGGCACAAATGAGGGTCTACTTTCTTCCAAACAATTTTAAATGTTTGTCCTGTTTTAAATGTGCTAGCTGCTGGATCAGTTACTGCTTCTATCGCAGCTGCAAACAGCGTACCACCTTCCTGTAACGCGCCAGGCTTTTGGCTCAGGTTATTTGGGATAAAACGGTACAGGTAACTTGGGCTAGCGTCCTCAGTTAAGTATACGTATCCTGTCGCTGGATCAATTGCACAAGCTTCGTGTGCAAAACGGCCCATCTCCTTGATTGGTGTTTTGGACATTTCGTCTTCCGGCTGCTGTGGATCTACTTCGAATACATATCCATGTGTCTCAGAACGTGTTTCTTCACAAGTTAACCATGTACCCCAAGGTGTCGCCCCGCCAGCACAATTACGAATGGTACCTGAAGAGGTTACATATTCTTTTACCACTTCTCGATTAGCCCCTACAACTAGAGCCGTTGTACCACCTTGAGCAGCTGCATCAAAAGGATTGCTTCCAAATGCTGCGCCTGCCCCCAATTCATGGTTACGAACTAAAATAGTAGTATTGTTTGGTCCTTCGAATGCTGCCATTCCATCAAAGGCACCCGGGATTTTTGCCCCGTTTGACATTGAACCGCCTTCTGTAGAGATAATTTTGTAATGAAAACCTTCTGGAAGGTCGAGAATTCCATTAGGATCCGGTACCAGAGGACCATAACCTCCAAAACCGCTGGTTGGATTATTCGCCTTATCTGCAAATGCTTTTGATCCAAGTGCCAATACCCCTGTTGAACCAATTGTAAGGGCAAGTGTACCCATTCCTCCCGCTTTTAAAAAGTCTCTTCTGTTCAGGCCATTTTTAGAAGTTTCATTATTCACAGACTATCTCTCCTCAACTATTAATTATGAATCTAGTAATAGATTAAATGAATAGTTTTAAGAGAAATCAGGATTTACGTAAATATTCAGTAAATTAATGATAAGGAATTGTAAATCGTTCTTAGTTTCATTTCAATTACAAAAAAATGCCTAACCCTATTGACTTTAGGGTCAGGCAGTATAAACTGAAATCTTCTATAAAAGCCTTTCAAACGACTCCACTTCTGAAGAAAAAATCTCGATTAGATTTTTTGCCTCATTACCCAATAAATTGGAAGCCTTATTTAATAGGTCTTCGAATTTGAGCGGGTTACCTGGTGAACCCATCGGAGCGTCCACCCTTGATACAAACCTTTGCCCATCCATTAGGGATACTTCTGCTATACAATATCTCCCCTTTGGATAACTAACCTCTTTTTTTGGGATGTTTCCATCATAATTTCGCTTTATCTTTCGCATAATATTGTGAACTTCTCCCGAAATCGTGCCCACTGTAAAGTTTTCAATCGATAAATCTTGATCCAACAACAGCAGCGTCGTGCAATATTCAGCACTAAAACGACCTTGTTCTCCATTTTCTGGGCTAGTATGAACCAATGCCGCATCCCCATTAGGAGGAAAGAATAGTTCGACAGAGGCCACTTCACCAGCTGTAAATCTATGTTTCATCTTAATTTCCTTCACTGCATCTATCACATGCGCATTAGCCGAGCAGCATGGATATAATTTAAACCACAATCCAGGGGTGTCAATCGCCCACGATTCCCCCCACTTTTCAAAAAGCTGCCATGGCTCTCTCTCATTTTCTACATACATAGACAGCAATCCATTTTTGGAAAGAATGGTATTTTCACTTCCGGTGACATTATTTTTTACAAGATGTAGGATTTGCCATGCATTCTGTGCTGCCAACCCAGCATGTAAGGGTTTGATCAATGTCCCAAAATGACTTCTTGAACCGCTAATTTTAGAAACACATAAATTTAAAGCTTGAGCCATTTGGTCAGAAGAAAAATTCAAATAATGCGCGCCAGCTGCTACCGCTCCATAAACCCCTGCCGTAGCTGTCGTGTGAAAACCTTTTTCATAATGCTCTGTTCCCAATAACTTAGCGAACCGGGTCATTGTTTCTATCCCTATTAAATAAGCTTCATAGAAAGAATGGATATCGTCCTTTTTCTCTACTAAAGAGAACATTAAGCTTAAAATAACCGCAGAGGGATGACCGCGAATCTCAGAATGGACATCGTCTAAATCTAAGGCATGTGCCGAATACCCGTTAATCAGGCACGCATCAAAAGGATGTACCTTCCATTCCGTACCAATAACAGCAGCCTTATCAAGGCTGCTGTAAATTGCAGTATTCAATACATTTTGAAAGTACGGATCATATTTCACACTTGCATAACAAGAGATAAAATAGTCCAATACTCCGTTTTTTAAATTTCTTTTTGTCACGGCTCCAAGCTTTTCATAATCAGAAGTGCTGTTTATCTGGCCAACAATGAATCGAGTAAAATCAGTCATTTCCTAAAACTTTTACCGCTAAATTTGCGAAAAACTGGGAAGCAACCTTTATAGCGTCTTCTTTCAAATCATACTCAGGATGGTGCCATTCTTGTGGTCCCTCTACCCCCATCCAAACAAAAAAGCCTGGAATGTAAGTTTGATAAAAGGCAAAATCTTCTCCGCCTGCACTCGGTACTGCCTCTGCAACCTGATAACCACTTTCCACTACTGTCGCACGAATGACTTCTTCGAATTTCGAATCGTTATTAACGACTGGCAAATAATCTTCCCAGTTAAATTCGACTGAACCACCATTTCCTTCAGCAATGGACTCAGCCAATTTCTTCATTAAACCAGGAATCGCTTCACGTGCTTTCGGCTGGAACGTACGAACGGTACCTTCTAACGTAACAACATCAGGAATCACGTTCCATGTGTTGCCGCCATGAATACTCGTGATACTAACGACAGCATTATCAAATAAATCCATTCTTCTAGAAACAATCGATTGCACAGCTGTTACGTATTGACTAGCAATGACAATCGGATCAATGGAATTATGAGGTATTCCTGCGTGGCCGCCTACACCAATAAACTTTATTTCAAACTTATCGACACTTGCCATCAGACCGCCTGATTTTACACCAATGGTTCCTACAGGTAAATCAGGTTTATTGTGCATACCAAAAATGGCAGAGACGCCTTCTAATGCACCTTTTTCAACAAATTTCTTTGCCCCTTGGGCCACTTCTTCTGCAGCTTGAAAAATAAATCTGACAGTCCCATGTAACTCTTCTTTCTTGCGATTTAAAAGAATCGCTGCCCCTAAAATCGAAGTAGTATGGAAATCATGACCACATGCATGCATTTTGCCTTCAACTTTAGACTTAAATGGTACATTCGTTTTTTCATTGATTGGCAAAGCGTCAATATCCGCACGAATGGCAATAGTTGGTCCATCAAATGCCCCTTTTACCTCAGCAACCAATCCTGTTTCTAAATCAAGCGGCAGGATCGAAATCCCATGCTCTGTTAACCATTTTTTTATATGTTCAGTCGTATTGAATTCTTCAAATGCAAGTTCTGGATTCTCATGTAAATATCTTCGTTTTTCAATTAAATCACGTAATAGTTCATGAGACATGTTCATGTTTATTCATCTCTTTCCAATGTTTTTAAGAATTGTTTCGTTCTTGGATTTTTCGGGTTATGGAAAATTTCCTTTGGTTCATTTTCTTCAACAATATTACCATCTGCCATAAAAATAACCCGATTGGCTACCTCTTCGGCAAATTTCATTTCGTGAGTCACGATAATCATCGTTGTTTTCTGTTGAGCAATATTTTTTATTACTTGTAGAACTTCAGAGACCCATTCTGGATCAAGCGCTGAAGTTGGTTCGTCAAATAAAATTGCATGCGGGTTCACAGCAAGCGCTCGGGCAATCCCAACACGCTGCTGCTGCCCGCCTGATAAGGTAGCAGGATACTGATGAAACTTGTCCTCAAGACCAACCTTGATTAAAAGCTCTTTTCCTATTCTTTCGGCTTCCTGCTTATCCATTTTCTTTGCGACAATTAATGACTCTGTAACATTTTGCAAAGCCGTTTTATTTTTAAAAAGATTATAGTTTTGGAAAACCATGGCCGTTTCCTGCCTGAGCAGATGCGTTTCCTTTCTGCTCATTTTCGTTACATCCACTTTTGTATCGCCAATTTCAATAATGCCTTCATCCGGCATTTCTAATAAATTCAAGCAGCGCAGTAACGTCGATTTCCCCGAGCCAGATGGTCCAATAATCGCTAATACATCGCCACGATTAACATGTAAATCGACGCCATTTAATACGATATTTTCACCGAACCTCTTTTTCAGATTTGTAACAGTTATCATGGTAAAACTCCTTTACGATATATACGGTTTTTCCATTCGTTTTTCAAGCGTCTGCTGGATCAAGGTAAAGATGATAATTAAGAACCAATATAGTAACGCCAATGCTAAATAGGTTTCAAAAAATTTAAGAGATGATGCCGCTAAGATTTTTCCTTGTGCGAATAATTCAACTACCCCTAATGTAAACGCTAGGGATGTTTCTTTAATTAAACCAATAAAAACGTTGCTTGTTGCAGGAATCGCATTACGCGTTGCCTGCGGCAGGACAATTCGGCGAAAGGCCTGAGCTCTTGTCATTCCGACGGATAAACACGCCTCTACTTGTCCTTTATCAACAGAATTTAGGGCTGCACGGAAGATTTCAGCCAGAAAAGCTGCCTGTTTTAAGCTTAATCCCACAATTGCCGCCGTAATGGCCGTCATCGCAGTAAATGCCGGAAAAATCTGCGGTAACCCATAATAGATTAAAAACAATTGTACCAATGTTGGAATGGCACGAAAAAACGAAATATATATCGTCGCTAACTGTTTAAGGACTGGAATATTCGATCTTATAATTAAGGCTAAAATCAAACCGCCGATAATAGCAAATATCATCGATATAACAGCAAGAAACAGCGTAAGAGGTATGAATGATAAAAGCTCTGGGATAATTTCGACTAAATAGCCGAAATCTAGTTTAAATTCCATGTTATACCTCCAGATTATTGCTTAACTGTGATGTCTTCACCAGAGAAATATTTCTTTGATAATTCTGTTAACGTTCCATCTTCACGTAATTTTTGAATTTCAGTATTAAACTCTTTACTTAATTTCTCGCCTTCTTCCGTTTTCACAAAAGGAAAAGCAATATCTTCATATACAAATGGGTCGCCAACAAATTTCAATGGCAGGTCGCCTTTAGCAATTTCAGCAATTAAGGAAGATTTAGAGTTTACATATCCATCTACACGTTTGTTAATCGCGTCATTCATAGCTCCATCACGTGTTTCATACGTTTTTGGAATAATTTCAGGGTCAAAATTTTGTAAGTTTTTAACATTGTTAGAACCTAGAACACCGGAAACCGTTTTTCCTTTTAAATCTTCTAAACTATCATAATCGTTGTCTTTATGTGTAACAATTGTAGCCCCTGCATATGCGTAAGGCTCAGAGAAGTTGTATTTTTCTTTTCTTTCAGCTGTTACTGCAACAAAGTTCGCAACTGTGTTAATTTTACCTGTTTCCAACTGACCCATTAATCCTGCAAAGTCAGATTTTACCCATTCCACTTCATAGCCAAGGTTTGCTGCAACTTTTTCAAACACTTCTACGTCAAATCCAATTAACTTACCATCTTCTTCATAACCGTTTGGATAGCTTTGTGCTGTTGAACCTGCACGAATTACCTTTTTTTCTTCACTTTTTTCACTATTTCCATTATCTTTTGATTGTTCATTTGTACCGCCGCAAGCAGCTAAAAATAATAAAAGTGCGATACTAATAATTAATGCGATTTTTTTCTTCATCATGTTCCCTACCTTTTTTTATATGTTTTTGATAATAACAATTTTTCTAAATAAACGGTGGTGTGCCCTTTTCCTAAATCTGCCTCTCCAACCTCTTTATACCCGCGCTTAAGATACATTTCAGCAAGCCAAGGGTGTTCTTTTGCAGTCCCAAGCGTTACAGACGGACAATGAAGTTTATCTCTTAAAAAATCATACTCAACAAAATCTAATATTTTTGTAGCATACCCTTTTCTCTTAAATTCAGGAGCCACCGCCACCCACCAAATATGTGGAACTTCATATGGTCCATGATGGGTACCCCATGGCATCCGTATAGAAGCAGTCGCCACCATTTCGTCCCCGTCTTTCATATAAAAACAAATATTTTCATTAATATTTCTTTTTACCAATTCCTCATCTGCAGTTGCAGCAGCAAAATGAATTCCCAATTCACGGATAGTAGCATACCCCCGTAAGGATAAATCGATTAATGCTGGGATATCCTCATTTGTCGCTTGATGGAAGGTCACATTACTCACTTAGATTTCCTCCATTTTTGATTGAAGAAATAACCTCGTCGACTTTTTGGCTTGCTAGCCCAATATACTGGCCTGGGTCTAAAAGTTGATTAATTTGCTCCTCAGAAAGGACTGCACTTACCTTTTCATTTTGAATAAGAAGTGTTTTAAATGGAATTTTTTGTTCCGTCGATTCCATTGCGATTTCATAAACAAGGTGATGTGCTGATTGTTTTCCTACTTTTTCAGATAAAGCAAACATGACACGTTCTGAAAGGACAAGTCCACCTTGAAGTTCCAGGTTTCTCATCATATTTTCAGGTTTTACTACAAGCCCTTGTAGAACTGTAATGGTACTTTTTAGTTGTGACGATAAATATAAACAAATTTCAGGTAAAGCGATCCATTCACTTCTCCAGCTCATCGCGTCTCTTTCATGTTCCATCATTAAGGATTCATGCAGCAAAGCAACACTATGAAGAATTGGTCTAGTTAGACTTGCAATACCTTCAAAAATAGCAGGATTTCGCTTATGCGGCATGGTTGTCGAACCAACATTCCCTGCAGCAAATGGTTCTTCTACTTCATCAATCTCTGTGCGCATTAAATTATAGAATTCATTCCCCAATTTACCGAGTGAACCACTGATTAATCCAAGCACAGAACCGTACTCTGAAATTCGGTCTCGAGAAGAATGCCAACAGATATCAGGGGTATCCAGCTCTAAAAGTTGTAACGCTCGCGCTTCCACTTCTGTACCGATACTACCTAGAGCAGCATACGTGCCAACACCGCCAGCAAGGACTCCGGTTAATACACGTTCTTCAGCAGCCTTTAATCTTTCTAAATGGCGTTCAAACTCACTTAATACAACTGCAAGCTTAAAGCCAAACGTTGTCGGCAAACCTTGCATCCCGTGTGTTCTTCCAGGCATTGGCGTTTCCTTATACTTAGAAGCCAAACCAATTAAGAGCTCTGCTACTTTCTTGGTATCACGCTTAAGAATCTCATTTGCTTCTTTCAGTTGAAGAATAGTACCCGTATCGGTCACATCCTGTGTAGTGACGCCATAGTGAACATATTCGCCGTATTCTCCTGATAGTGACTGCAGATGATTAACCGTCGCCATTAAAGAATGTTTTAATTTAGCAGCCTCAGTTGCAATTTTCTCAATATCGAAGTTTTCTATTTTAGCAGCATCCTTGATAGCTTTTCCAGCTTTCTTTGGAATAACTCCAAGTTCACTTTCTGCCACTGCTAACGCTGCTTCAACATCAAGGATTTTTTGCAATCTATTTTCATCATTCCAAACAGAACGCATTTCTTCCGTACTAAAGTTATTTTGCAACATTCTTAAATCTAAAACATGAGAACCCAATTATGCCCACCCCTTCAAAGAAAATTTAAAAATCATTGGAATTTTCTCTAAAAATATAAAAACCTATAGTTTTACTATGAATAAGAAGTATTTTAACATAATTAGTCTTTCTATTAAACAAATTAAATCAAAAAATGATAGATTCCGACATTGCCAAAAAAATCCAGACAATTGAAAAAGGTAAAATGCTAAGAAGGCTGTAAATGATCTGTTCATCATTTACAGCCTTCTGCTGATTTTATTCCTCCACTGCTGCTGTTTTCTTTCGTCTAGCTAATACAGTGATTCCAAGTCCCATTACTCCAAATAGTCCGATTAACGAACCTGCAAACAATGGTTTGTTCTCATAAAACTTCACTAAAGCCGTTTTCTCGGCAATCTCAAACGGAATGTCTATAGTCGTTTCATTTCCCGCATCATCCACTGCTGTAACTTCTACCTTATAGGAATTAATCTCTGAGAAAGTAGACGTAAAGACGGCCGCACCATTCTCACCAGCTGATTGTTCAAAGTGATGAACCTTGCCATTTACCAGAATAGATTTAATGTTATCCTTTGGATTATCAAGGCTTATTGTTGCTTTAACAGCCTCATAGTATTGCTCATTCTGCTTAATTCCATCATAAATAATCTTCGGAGCTTTTTTATCTATAACAAACTCAACACTTAATTGCTTAATATTTCCGGCTTTATCCTTTACCTCGAAAAACAAAACATGCTTACCTTCAGAAGTAATCGGATCGCCAAGTTTATATTCCTTGCCGTCCAAGGTTAGGGCAATGATATCATATTCGTTCAAATCCTCAATCAACAGCTCCGGAATTACATCCTTATTAAAATACTTATTCGAAACAGGTTCTTTAAACTTGATGACTGGTGACGTTTTATCAATTGTAAAAACGATGGTTCTCGTACTAACATTGTTCGCTAAATCTGTCACGATTGCTTTGAGAACATAGTCTTTTTCCAATTCTAGTTTCGTTCCGTTTTTGTATGGAGCACCATTCAACGTTACAGAAGTTCTGCTTGGATCTAAATGAATGTCTGAATACGTAATATTTGGCACCACATTCTCATTAAAAAATCCATCAAGTATACCGGAAATGGATAATGCCGGCTTTGTTGTATCGACAGTAAACTTGATTTCCAACGTTGTTTCATTACCCGCTTTATCTCGAGCTAATACATGAAAGTGGTAAGCCATTTCCTTCGAAGCAGTCGGAGCCGTTCTGCCTGTATTTGTACCGTTTAATGCAACAGAAACGATCGAATCATCTTTCTGATCAAGAGCAAATTCCGGTGTGAAGATTTCGTTTATATATTCACCGTCCTTGATGACTCTGTTTTGTCCTTGAAATTTAGGGGTGATGACTGGCTTTGTTTTATCAATCGTGAAGCTCACTTGCTGTGAGAAACTATTTCCAGCTTTATCGGCAGCTTCTACCAAGACTTGATAGTCTCCCTCTTCACTAAAATTATGATGAAGCGATGCCGTATTATTGCTGATAGAGAAGCTGCCGGCATTATATCGGGCACCATCTCTTGTAACCGTTATTTTGTTCATGTCTAAGTTCACGTCGCGAATCGCTACACTTACTTTCTTATCCACATTATAAAAGGCGTCCTGATCCACACCCGTTATTTCTATAGTAGGTTTTGTTTTATCAATCGTAAATGTGCGGTTTACCTCAACAGGTCCATTGCCAGCTTTATCAGTTGATTTAACCAAGATATCATACAATCCATCTTCGGAAAAATTATGACTAATGGAGGAAAGCTGTTTTTGGTTCGTGATGAAAGAACCAAAATCATATCGCTTGTTATCTTTTGTTACCACCAATTCAACATTATTTGTTGAAAAATTCTTCTCATTTACGGATACTGTTACGTTTTTGTCTGTAGGGTTAAAGGAATGATTGTCCACACCTTCGACTTTTACAACCGGCTTCGTTGAATCAATAATAAAACTTATCGGTCCATGGACGCTTTTTCGCTTCGCTTTATCAGTTGTTTCCAACGTCACTGTATAATTTCCTTCTTCTTTAAACGTATAGCTTAGTGCACCTTCTGTTTGATAACTTAATGCAATATCACCAATGCTATAAGGCACCCCGTCTTTTAACACATTCAGCTTCGTATTGGATATGTCGATATTCGTATCCTTGACCCAAAAAGCTGCTGACGTACTTTGGTAATGCTGGCCATTCTCCATACCATCGGTTGCTATTATCGGATTGATCGTATCAATCGTAAACGTTACAGATTTTTCAGCAGCGGTGTTGCCAGCTGCGTCTTCTGCAATCACCTTGATGAAATACTCATAGTCATCTTTAAATTGATAGGAAAGACTAGATATTTCAGCAAAGTTTCTCCACTCACGGATCCATACCGTTTTACTTTCATTCGTAACAGTATTTTTTTCTATTACTTCATACTGGACATTGTTGTTAGCAAAATTATGTTCATTGACTACGATTGAAACATTTTTGCCCTCTGCGTGATAGGAGTGATTCTTCACCTGTTCGCTAGTGTTCTCGTCGATAATCTCGATTACTGGTTTAATCGTATCGACGGTAAACGATAATTCCATGTCGGAGGCTTTGTTTCCAGCCTTATCTTCTGCAGACACTTTTATCCGATAATCTCCATCTTCAGTAAAGTCTAATGCAAGTTTAGATTGCTCATCTATATTCACAAACGTTTCTTCTTTTTCACTGTCATCTTTCTGAACACTAACCGTTACCTTATTTGTTTCAAAGTAGTATTCATTAACCCCGATGACAACCTTACCGCCTTTAACAAAGGCACCTTCATTAATCCCAGTAATATCCACCATTGGTGCAGTTCTATCAATGGTAAACGCTACGGTTTTCGAGCTCACTTTTCCGAATTTATCCTCTGCGGTTACTTTAAGCTGATACACGCCTTCATCCCGGAAAGTAAGGTTCATTTCCCCTTTATACAGCCACTTCAAATAATCATAGATGTCCCAGCTGCCTGGTTTAAGTTCGGTCACCTGATCACCATTAGTTCTTGTCATTTCAAGGGTTGTTTTGTTTTTATCAAACGTGAAATCATTGACGATTACTGTTACATCCACCGTTTCACTGTTATAGTGTTCCTGATGGTTAACCCCTTTAAATTGAATATCTGGTTTGCCTGTATCAATCGTAATGGTTTTTGTCAGAACACTTTCATTACCCGCTTTATCGGTAGATGTTACTTTAATTTCATAGACTCCGTCATCTTTAAATAAATGTTCCGCTGTTACTGTGTCACCTTCACGAATGAATGGATTGATTCGATACTCTTCTCCATTCTTCTTAACCGTTAGGTTGTAAGCGTCATGGTGCTTGTCGGTTACCATTATTTTTACCGTTTTCTCGCCATCCACCACTAGTTCATCTTCTGTCATCACCGTGCCATCTAGGGTAACAACCGATTTTGGGGCTGTATTATCAATGGTAAAAGAAACTGATTTTGCTGTCGCAGCTTGTTTTAGTTTATCGGTTGAAGTAAGGGTAAGCTTATATTTCCCTTCAGCTGTAAAGGTATGTTTTGCCTCTGCTCTTGAGTCTGATACGCCGCTCAACTGAATCGATTCTGGATAAGCAGCCCCATCTTTCTCGACTTTTAACGTTGTTTGCGTTAAATCAAGGGTTAAATCTTCTACGGATACTGTTACTTCCTTTTTATTTTTATCCGCGTTGTAAAATTCCCCTGTATTTACCCCAGTGATATCAAGTGTTGGCGCAGACTTATCGATTATAAATGTTAGTTTTTTAACTGCGGTATTCCCAGCCCTATCGGTGGCGCTTAATTCAAGTACATAAACACCTTCCTCGGTAAAAGAATACTTTTTGTAAGCTTCTTCACCCTTATAGGTTGTTACTCGGTTTCCTGCCGTTATTTTAAGCTGGGTTTTACTATTATCGACATTCGCATCAATCACACTGATTTGAGCATCTTTAGGTTCCTTGTATTCTCCTTGGTCAATAACACCGTTAATGGCTAGGGCCGGTGCTGTTTGATCAATCGTAAAACTTGTGATCCCTAGCTGATGTCCAGGATCAATATTTTGCCGATCTTTTACCGTAACACTTACCTTGTAGTTACCATCCTCTTTCAGGGAAAGGACAGCATTTTTACCTTTTTTCTCGAAACTTCTCACTTCCGACGTCGTTTCACCATTGTTCGTCTTCTCAATCACTGCTGTTGCGTCATAGATAAGAATGTCGCTTTCCACTTCCAGTTCAACATTTTTATAAAAACCACTGTCGTTTTTATCCTTTATCGTTAATCGAGGACCTTGTTTCACGATACCAAAAGTGGCTTTTGTGGAATCACTTTTATTTCCGGCTTTATCAGCGGCAGCAATCGTTACTTCATAAAATCCGGTATTATCGAAAGTTAGGAACGTTTCATTTTCTTTCCAGGCAGGTGCCTGTGCTGGTTGGTAGGCAATCCCATCCTTTAGAATTGAAATCGTATCGTCTCCAGGAAGAAAATTACTGTCCGTTACTTTTATACCCATTGAGACCGGCTTGTTAGTAAACCCTCCGTCTTGAAAACTTCCATTTTCGAACCAAGGTGTAATCGTCACTACAGGCTTAACAGCATCTCGATTTATGGTGAAGGAATTAGTTGAAACTGGGATATTCCATGAATTACCCTCAGCAAATTTCACTGTTACGTGTAGGCTGCCCTCGGGACTATCAGGCTGCATTGGGATTGAAACCAAATATTCCCCTAAAAAACCTAACTCAGGGTCCTTCATTTCTTCCATGGTTATTGGGACTTTACCGCCTTGGTAATCAGCCATAACTGTAAACGGTACCTTCCACTCCGTAACACTATCACCCTGACTGTTATTCTCAAAATCTTCCTTTAAATCTACCTTGAAGGTAACACTATCTTTATTGGTCATCCACTCTGGCTGATCCATTGATTCCATGTCCCATTTTTCCTCATTAAAGACAATAAATCGCTTTGCCCCATCAAGTGAAAATGCATTTGTGCTAAATATAAACACTGAAATTAGCAAAAGAATGACCGTTAATGTCCAGATTACCTTCTTTTTACTTTTGTATCTTTTAGCTATACTCTCTGCCATTCTACTAAACTCCCCTTAGATAATCGTGGTGGAATGAACAACGATTACATCAACTTCTTTTTTGAAAAAATCTTCTTTTTCTAGTAATAATGAAGTTTCCTCTGCCTCCTCCGATAAAACCGTTGTTTCATCAAGGTCGGCTGTTAACAAAGTGGTTTCTTCGATATCTTCATCACCTAGTAAGGCTGTTTCCTCTAGCTTATTGTCCATAAGTTCGGTTTCTTGACTAGCTGCAGCCTCCCAAGCATATTGCTTCTTTAACATAATTTCCTTTGTCAGCAGCTTTTCATTTGATTTATCTTGGGCTTTTCGCTTTTTATGTAATCTTTTCCGAAGGCTTATACCGGTTAAATCCTCGACCACTTGGGCAATACCCATTTTGACGTAGAGGATAATTGAAATAATTAAGGTTATCAGTGCACCGGCCATTCCACCGTAAAGCATAATTTGGTACTCCATTTTCCAGCTCCTTTCTAGTTAATACTTAAGCTATCAAACCTCCTTTTTAGCTTTTTGAAGGCTTCATCCTCACCTGCTTGATCTAGTGCGCTTGCTTGTTCATAAACCAGCTTTGCGGCTTGATAATTTCGACTGGATTCCTCTTTACTTTGTTCGATATCTAACAATAAATTTCCAAGCTTCACATAGGCATCCGTACTTTTTGGAAACCTTTTTATCGCTTTTTGGAATTGCTCACCCGCGCGGGCATGCTCACCCATTTCTTGATAAATGACCCCAATTTTCACTACGATTTCTTCTTCATTACTAGCATTTAATTCTATAAGGTTTTGATAATGCTCGATTGCCTGCTCGTAGTCTTCCCTTGCGGTCACTTTATCCTTTGAATTTACACCTCTGCTATAGAAGGCTTGGGCTAATTTTTGTTCAAAATCCAATTCATACTTGATTAATAAGTTCTCATTTTCGACTAATCGTAGAACCTCGTAGGCTTTTTCAACAATTTCAATTGCTTTGGTATTGGCATCGGTTATTTGCCCTTTATACGAGATGTATATATTTGCTAAAGAATTATAGTTATCAATTTTCTTTCGTCCATTTGGCAGCCGATCATTGAACGTTTCAAATTCAAGTAGATTTTCGGAGAACTTCTTATAGTCAATATTCATTGAAATCATCGTTGTCGCTAATGCTTCATAATACTGCGCATCTGGAATTACCTCTGGATCGACTTGATTGAAATGCTTTAACGCCTCCGAGTAGTTATGTTTGATATCAAAATACGTCATCCCCATTTTAAATCGGACCTCATTATTCTCATGGATATCTCCATACTCATCCTCAATATAGGCTTCTATTTTTGCTAACCCCGTATCAGTTTCATTTCTATTACTATATAAATCTAGTAAATTGATATAGGCTTCAGCTCGGCGATTATCGATGGTTGTGATTGCTTTTTCCAAGGTTTCAATTGCTTTCTTATCGTTGCCATCCATTAAATAAACCAAGCTATCATTCACCAAGCTCATATAATCTTGGAACTGCGTATTTTTCACGCCTTTATATCCAAACACGGTTGTGGTCGTAAAGATGAGACACAAAACAGCAGGTACAAGAAAGATGGATAGCTTCTTGCGCAGCTTCTTTTTATACCCTGCTGTCAGCTTGTTAATATTTTCAAGGTCATAGGATAGTTCACTGCAGCTTTGATAGCGATTGGCTGGCTCTGACTGTGTCGCTTTCATAATAATATGTTCTAGCCCTTCAGGAAGGGCTGGATCCCAATGACGGATTGGTTTAAGCTCAAAGGGCGGCTCATTCAAACTCTTACCGGTGATTAGATGATACAAGGTAACGCCTAAGCTATAGATATCCGTGCGCGCATCCGTCTGCTTGCCGGACATCTGCTCAGGTGCGGCATAAGATTTCGTTCCTAAATTGGTTGTGTCCGTAGAACTCTCGCTCTTGAATTCCCTTGCGATTCCAAAGTCAATCAGCTTAATTTTCCCTTCAGGGGTAAGCATGATATTATCTGGTTTCATATCACGATAAATAATTGGGTAGGGTTTTCTTGTATGTAAGTATTCCAAAACCTCACTTAGCTGCCTTGCCCAGTCAATAACCTGATTCGTCGAAATTGTCTTTTCTCGTTTCAGCTTTTCTTTTAAAGACTCTCCTTCGATATAGTCCATGACCACATAGATATCACCCTCAGATTCGATAATATCGTAGATCTTTGGCAGCGCCCCATGGTCAAGAACTTTGAGCATATTGGCTTCGACAATCAAGCTGTTGATCAGAAGCTCGTTATTGCTAGATGCGCGTTTACGAATGTCCTTTACGACTAATGATTTGTTCAGTCTGTTATCCATTGCTAGATAAACGATACTCATGCCGCCGCGGCCAATTTCCTTTAATATTTCATATCTTTCATCAATTACCGCTCCAATTTCTATCAAGAAAAACGCCCCCGCTAAATTACAAAACTTTTGCTGCTACAACCGAAATATTATCTACTTCTTTCCTAGCCTTTACTAACTCTACTAACTCGACAACTTTGTCCTTCAGCTCCTGCTCACTTTTTATCGTTTCTGGACTAAGATTTAGCGCTAACTCTTCCTCGGTTATTTGATGGTAGAATCCATCGGAACATAACATAAACACCGTGTTTACTTGGACATCACCTGTGGAAAAGTCAACTTCAATTTCTTTTGTTGCCCCAACACATTGCAGCAGCACATTTCGGCGCGGATCTACTTTGGCCTGCTCTTCGGTTATGTTCCCACGGGCCACTTCCCTTGCGACTAACGTTTGATCCTGCGTCAGTTGATGCAGGCTGTTAGAAATGCTGTATGCCCGGCTATCTCCGATATGAGCAATAAAATATTTATTGTGGAAGATCAATAATGCGGTCAGAGTTGTGCCTAATTTCACTTTTGAGGTTTCACCGTAGTGGAGGATTTTCTCATTCAATTGATTAATGCACTTTGTTATTTCTGCATAAATTTCTTCCTCGATGTACTCTGATTGCGAGAGTCTCGGCATTTCCACATCAAACCACTCTGCCATACCTCTAATGACTGTCGCGCTGGCCAGCTCCCCGTGCGACAAGCCGCCCATCCCATCACAAACGATGAAGAGGGCGACTGAGCCTTTCGGGGTTTTGGCTGTCTTTAGTAACAAAGCATCTTGATTGGTATTCTTTTTGATCCCTAAATCTGTGTGGTGCGCTGTTAAAAACCCCATGAGGTAACCTCCCTTTTAAAACAACTTAAAAATAAATTCTTGATTGGCAAGCTTTATTCGATCTTCATGTTTAATCTTGGTTTTTTCATTTGAAGACAGTTTGACTCCGTTCACATAGCTGCCATTTCTTGAATGTTTATCAATTAAAAAATATTCGCCGTCAGTGGTAACCAACTCCGCATGAATCCGCCCAACCACTTTACTGTTCAACGTATAATCGACTTGTTCAGGGTCTCTTCCTAATTTAAAAACTTCTTTCGTTACAACAATATTCGTACCGCTTTCTGCATCGATGAGAAATGGTTTTGACAAATTTCTATTGTCTACCCCTAACGCCGTGGTACCTTCTTCATATTCTTCCAACTCATTTAATGCCCCTAAAACGGTTGTCCCTTCTTCCTCAGTTGCCATTAAAGCACGTGTGATGAATCCTGGACTGTAAAAATTAGAATTTGTTTCTCGTACTTGCTCTTTTCTCTGTTTCCGACCGGTGGAAAACTCAATCAGTTTTTCTTTAAAGTCCTTCAATTGGAATGCAGGTGTACTTGCTATGTAATTATGAAGCTTGATAAAACACAGCAAATCATCATTTTCATCATAGGTAGTGGAGGCGATTAGTTCTTTAAAGAATTCACCCATTGATACCTTTTCAAAGACATTATCCTTTATGGGAACACACATAAATACTAATCTATTTGAAAAGTGATCAAGAAAAATATGTTTCTTGTCTAGCAAGATGTTTTCGAAATCTACATTGTTTTTTTCTAATTCCGTTAAACTGTCGACGATGTTTAGTAAATGATTCATCAACTGTTCTTTCGTAAGCGTTCCTGAAAAAAGCTTCTCCAAATCCGTTTTCATTTTATCGTCTCCATCTTAGTTTTTTTGCACTACCATGTGTTACGTGCTCTAGAAATGATGTTGTTCCTAACTCTCCTCTAAAAAGAGAGTTAGGAACAATACAACCTGCAGGCTTATTTAAATGCACTCGCGTTGCTGTTGATTGCTGATTCTGTTGAGTTATAGGCATTTACAGTTTGATCTAAGAACTTTGAATAGCTATCAACAATTTCACGGAAATTATCAAACTTTGGTGAAAGTGCATTGAAATTATTACGAATTGTATTGGATGCATCACTATTCCATGAATTCGCTAAAGCATTCATTTCTCTCTTAATTTCATCCAATCTACCCGTTAATTGTTGATTTAGATTACGGATTTGATTGGCCGTACTGCTAACCTCATTCAGAGATATTTTGATTCCTTCTACTGCCATGGTTACCACCTCACATTCATTATGACTCTATTAGTTTGTTAAACGTTTCGCTCCACTAATGACTTCATTTTGTGTTTCACGATACGTGCGTGCACTTACTTTCAAGAATTCAGAGTATTGTTTCATCAAGCTCGTCATCTGATTGAAATCGTCCATAAATCCTTTAATCTGGTTTACGTAAGCCAAGTTATCAGCGCCTTGCCAAGCAGCCTGCATCCCTTCAACCTCGTTGAAAAGGGCTTTATAAACACGCTCATAATCAGCTGATTGCTGGTCAATCTTTGCTGCAGCAGTATCTAGCTTTGCTGGATCAACTGTGATTGTTCTTGCCATCTTTATCACCTCCTTTAAAGTGCCGTCAGCATTGGACTTGACTTACTCCTCGAACGTTTCGTAATATTCTTCAATTTGATTTGCGTCAGAGATCGTAAATCTTTTATCAACCATAATCGTTGCGTAAACCTTCGCATCCAAATTTGACCAAGGTGTATTGTTAACACTTGAGGTCGAATATAATCGGAAATATCCGCTCCGCTATCAACAAATCCTACTGACACATGGCTTGATTTCACATGCATTTGTTTTACCAACTGTACCAGTTGAAAAATCGGTTCATTATAATCCGTTACATTTGGGTTCCCTGTACTTCTAACGGCTGCCTTTAATTCAATACTTACTTCATTATTTACATTCACTAAATAATCATCGACAGACATATCCTTCATGGAGCTATCATATTTTCCGTCCTCGACAAATAACAAAACTCTATATTCAGCGTCCTTAGGCAGGAGATTGCTAATTTCAGGCTTTAACCTCTTGGTCAGTTCATCTGACCATTTAGACAACACATAGTTATCGTAATATTCTCCTTCATGGTCTCTATCTTCACCTGCTAAAAAGACATGCTCCGGCTTACCCTTCGGATGAACGATTACTTTATCAGCTCCGTACATATTTTTAAAAATACTACTGCCTTCCTTAAAGGCCTCCACTTCAAAAGTTTCATTATAGGTCTCTTTTAAATATGTCAGTATACCGTTCTCTGAGGATTTCTCATTCATACAGCCTGTTACCGCTATTAATAGAACGAACGGAAGAACGATGGATATGACCTTCTTTTTATGTTCATTGCGCACCTTCCTTAGCGGAAAATTTGAGATAAGATTACAACCCGTCAGAGCAGCATTAGCTTTGATCCATTTTTCAACCCAAGTTCTTCAATGGTTTTGTTAATATCAAATACAATTCCAGTAACTCGATCACATAGAATCGTTTGCTCTGTTGCGATGTAATGGCCTTGTGAAAGTTCAGAGATTGTTGTCGACAGCAAATAAACAACTTCATATACAGGACTTTTCAGAGGGATAAAGACATCATAACTATTGTTTGAAGCCGGGTTATATACCTCGACTAAAATCTTATGCATATTGTACTGCCCCCTCTTCACTCGCCGCAGTGGTCAGAAGTTTTACTAGTTTTACTTTTCCTTTGTTCACCACATAGCCGAAGTCCTCAGCTAATTCGCCATACATATCATTGGTAATTTTATTAATTTTGAGCGTGTATTGGTCAGCAATCCCATTTCCTACCCAAACACCCTCACTCAGTGATACTTGTTTTTGGAACCAAGGTTCATATGTGTAAGAACTTAGTTTGTCAACGGCGTCGGAAAAGATAATTGTTACGTTCAATCCATTGACTCGTTCTAAAAAGACCTTCAGTTTATCTTTTCCATCATCGGATAGCTGTGCATTCAATTCTGTGAACGAATGGATGATACAGGTAATATTTTCAAACACCGGTTCTGGCTTACCTTCCGCAATTGCATCCTTTGTTGTGTTATTGCGATACACCAATGTCTTAAATAAATAGACAATCATCTCTTCTACCGGCTTTGGACCGGTCACATATTGATAGGTGCGGCCGCTGTCATAAACAAGGCTGCCAGCAGCGTCGATAACGATTACTTCTCTGTTGTCTTTCATCGCGATGACTTCCGCAAGTCCCTGCATGAAAGTGGAGCATTCATCACCAGTATGCGAGGTTACGAGATGAACCGCAGTTGCAGTAAAGTCAAGAGTTGCGAGATTCAGTGTGCTCTTCTCAATCCCAATCGGAATTCTGTTTGTCTGATTAAAACGAATTTCATTCTGTAAGTAGTGGATGTCTACTTTATCTGGAAGAATCGGAATTCGTTTCGCCGAATTCTTATTCCATTTCTGCTGATAATCACGACAATATCCAGTAACAAAGTGATACAAGTCCGATGCGTCTTTTGTAATTTGCGCAATCTGGAATTCGTAAACATTTTCAGTTTTGAAAATTCCTCTACCCTTATTTTTCGAAGGATAGACACCATCCACATTGCCCAACACACCAGAATATTCTGTTGTGTCATTCAACTGCAGGACATACATTTGTTTGAAGTTTTGAAGAAGCCTGTATCGAATCGCACCCGTATTTAATGCTGTAACGATGAAATAAATTCCATATTTCGTTCCTTCTCGTGTCAAAAATGAAATAGCTTCCTCATATTGTTCATACATCTCTGAAAATGCCGAGTAATTATGAATCATCAGGACGATCGATGGTACCTTTTCGTTTGACTGCTGATTAAAGATTTTGAAGTCTCCTCCATAATTAGAGAATTGCTTCTTTCTTGTTGCAATTTCGCTCGTGAGCATTTTAAAGAGATTATCAATTTTTTCTCCTTCATGTGACAGCATTACATCGCCGACATGTGGAGACTCACGGTACCAGCTTAACGTTTCTGATCCAAAGTCTAGTAAATAGAGATTTACTTCTTCAGGTGTGTGTTCCTCCATCAAGGAATAGATAAGTGAGGTTAAGAAGGTTGTTTTTCCGCTTCCGGCAACCCCATATACAACGGTATTCCCTTCTTGGGATAGTGGGAGCCTTAACACAGCTTGACGTTGATTTGCTGGATCATCAAACTCACCGACTACAGGATTAAGTTCAAACCGCTTCGTGATACTCTCACGATACTTTTCTTTTAATTCATCTAAGTAGATATTAGCCGGGATTGGATCTAACCAAAGCTGCTTTACTTTAATATTTTCCTGTTTTGCAAGATTGGCTAGGTAGTTGGTTACCTCATCAATTTGGCTCACTGGTTTTTTTATCATATTTTTCCGCTTATCGATTCTCGCCGATTTTAACACACGTCCTAAATTGTCAATCACCATAATCCCATCATCTTTAGATTTATCTACTTTATCTGCAGGATAATACGGCGCCCCTGCCCATGCGGATTGGCCAAGTTCAAACAGTTCGTTATAGCCAACCTGCAAGTAGAAACGACCCGTTTGCGATAACTCCGCCGCATCCGGCCGTTTGATGACCTCCATACTGTCCGCCTTTTCTTGCACCTTCAGACTGATACGGAATTTACTGTTACTCCAAATTTGGTCATCGACAACCCCCGAAGGCTTCTGCGTCGCTAAAATTAGATGGACACCCAAGCTTCTTCCTATCCGTGCAGCGCTGACCAGTTGGTCCATAAATTCCGGCTGTTGCGTTTTTAACTCAGCAAACTCATCTGATATCATGAATAAATGCTGTAATGGCTCAGAGACAGCACCTTCACGGTATAACTTTTGATATTTATAAATATCAATATTGCTTTCATTCAATACTCTGCTAGTTTCACTAAAAATGGCCTGGCGCCGCTTAAGTTCACTTTGAATACTAATGAGTGAACGTTTGACAGCTGCACCATCAAGGTTGGTAATCGTCCCTGCTAAATGCGGCAGGCTGCGGAATGCATTCGCCATCCCGCCGCCTTTATAATCAATTAAAATAAATGCAACTTCATCTGGATGGTAGTTGACCGCTAACGATAAGATAAAGGTCATAATAAACTCACTCTTACCAGATCCAGTCATTCCTGCAATCAATCCATGCGGCCCATGGTATTTTTCATGAAGATCAAGTTTGAACGGCTCTCCTGCCTGGTTGACACCGATCTGCGTTTCGATTGTCTGAGTGGGGTTATTTTCCTTCCACCGTGTCGGTGCGTTTAAATGCTCTACTTTTCCAATACCAAACATTTCTAAAAAAGTGATCATATCAGGAAGTGTGTAGGCCTTCACAGAAGAAGCAAGCTGTATGTTGGCCAACTCTACGGCAATCGGTTCCGCGTCCTGCTGTAAGAAAATATCGGCAGTAAAGTTTTGATACTTCCCGGATATATCGTCTTTATCATAAATTTTGCTTGTTTTTTCATTAAGCTCCACCACATTGGTGCATTCTTTCGGCAGCATTTCCAAGGTGTCATATAAGGTAATCAAGCTGAAGCCAATGTCTTTCTTTTCTTTTAATAGTAAATTCACCATTTCAGCTTTTCCTGCTAACTCTTTGCTCATTGAAAATACAACATAATGCTGTTTTATCTCTGCTTCATTACTGTCTGCCAGTGCTGCTCGATTGTTTATTTCTTTTTCAAAATAAGCGGAAAGTTCCTTTAGTTCATTCGCATCGGAGGCTATATAGCGGACATTCTTGCTATCATCCCACACATGCGGCAGCCACTTCACGAACCTCCAACACTCTTGTTCTTCTTTATCGTAAATAAAGACAAATTTTAATTCATCATAACTATGTAAGGCAGCTAACTGAAAAATGATCCCTTTAGCAAACTCGACAACGGTTTCCCTTTTTCCAATAATCCCGCTTATGCGCTCTTCCATTAGCGATAGGGTGACAGGCACCTGTCTTAAAATTTGAGGAGATTCTACCCATTGATACAACTCATCTTGGAGGTTGTCATCAAGAAGCGTAAATTTCTTCTCAGGGTATTTGATTTCCGCATCTAACGGCAAATCACCGAGACCCACTCTTATTTTGAGAAAATCATTTTGACCTAGTGTCCGTTCCCATAGGTTACGTTCACGATTGCGAATTCTTTTTAAGCATAGGTAAAGGGGAATATGATTTTCATGCAAAATATCACTCTGATACTTGCATTCGTCCGCAACCGCCTGCTTCATCTCTTCTATGTACTTTTTATATTTTTCCTGCCGTATTTTCTCCTGAGCAATCCGCCTCTTCTTCTCATGCCTTTTGGTTAAAATTGGCCAGAGAATCATCCCAATCATCATGCTTAAGGACATGATAAGTGTAGGCATCGCGTACATAATGTCTCCATTCGTCCGCATGACATTTTGGACGGCAAATATTCCTGTAAATAGCGACGCCATCCCCATTGTAATGGACGGACCCAGCAACAGCATTAACGGGGTTTCTTCGGTATTATTTTGCTGCGGTGGCGGATCAATTTTGATTGTCTTTCGCTCAATATCCCGCTTAAACCTCGGTGAACGAAAAAATAAATCATCCTGTTCTTCCTCAATTTGAAATTCATCGAACTCATCATTATCCTGGACATTGGGCTGGCTCGCAACAAACGGTTTAAAAGCATTTCGGTCTAAAAATACTAATTGATGTGGATTATTTAACGAAAGTAATCGCCCATTATAAATAATCCGTAAGCCCATAATTGATATCACGTCGCCAATGACCAGCGTTTTTTCGATAATTCTTTCACCGTTGACATATGTACCGTTTGAACTGTTATGATCCCGGATTACCGCTAGACCCTTATCGTTATATTCAACGGAACAGTGTGAACTGGATACCAATTTATCGGTAAAACAAATATTGTTATCCTTAGCCCGTCCAATTTTAATGACATCCCCAGTCACCATATGTCTAGTAAACTCATTTCGTCCTTCACTTGCTGGTTCAACATATAAAAGCGCCGATGAATCCCCATCACGGTAGACCGTATACGTCATAAAAGGCTCTACCGGAACTTTTCCAATCTTTTCTCCGGCAGCGCCCTTTAAGTAGGCATATTTATTTGATTTTACATACCACTTACCATTTTCAGCTTCAATTGCCAGCAAATCTATCTGATTTTCAGCTTGATCAACAGTGGTTAAGATATATCTTCCAGTGATTTTTTCCGGCAAAACAAGATTAAATGCTTTACCTCTATCAAACAGCGTTACGATCAAAATAATTCTCTCCCTATTTCTAGCTCAGTAGAAACAATTTCCTATATTTGTTATTATAAAGTAATTTTCTAATCGGTCCGTCATACTTTAGACACAATTTGGCAAAATCTTTATCTAGGTACCCAATAACTGACACAGCAGTCTTGTAGCCCTTTAGTCTTATTAATCCTTCAAAAGAATATAAGAAAATAGAACCAAAGATGATTTTTCCATAATAAAAATCCACATGAGAATTCTCATATGGATCTTCGCTTTTATCTATTCACTGAGGCTTCATAACCGACACTGTTTAACAAATCACACCACTGCTCAAACGTATTTAATGCTACCTTTACTGGTGCAGTTGGATGATCCATGTACTCTACAACCCATATCCCTCTTGCAGAAGGAAGAAAGAAGACGATATTTTCAAGAATCGGATCTCTTTCAATACTTGGATTATGGAACAGTGAAATATTATAAAGAGACCAGTCCTGCGACTCTAAATCATTGAGAAAGATACGGAAGCTCAGCTCTTCTTCAGAAGAAAAACTGGTTATTTTCCTTACTTTGCCCGAGTTACGGCGCTCACTCAGTAAATCAAACGCCTGATCGGAAAGATGGAACGTATGCGGTTCATCAATCCCCTCTTCCGAAAATGAGTAATAGTTTCGTATTATGTCCGGTATATCAACTGCATGGATATAGGCAAATTCATGGATAATGTCACGATCGATAATATGAGACATCCATGTATCGTTTTCAATATGGTGTATCATGAGAATGTTCGATTGCCCTTTATTTGAGCAGCGAATCATCCTTTTCGATTCTACATAGTTTTGAATAAATTGCTGAATTTCATCCCTTAATGGGATCTCACCCTTACTCTCTCTTTCGTCATCCCAGAGCTGCTTTAGGATTAATTGATGGGTAGTCACTTCCATAATTGCTTCCCATTCTTTTTGACGTTTTTCTCCTACAGAAGCCTCGGCAATACCTTTTGCCACACCAGGATAACCACTAAGTGTTACTAAGAGAGCTAGCTCCGCTGATGTACAAGTCATGATATAATCCATTTAAATCACAATCCTTTTCGTTAGGAAACCATTGAAACCATTGGGACGGTTCTCCTGGTCTCTATCTCTATAGAAAAATGGCCCGGAGCAGATTTTTAAGCACATAATAAACAATTATAGAGGCAATAATTTGGACAACTATAGAAATCAACATAAAGAACTTTCTTTTTAGGAAAGAGTACTTTAAAAATTTCTTGTTCAAATAGGGCCCGATACCAAAAAAGGCATTAATCACATAAGTAAACGTCTTTTGAAATACCGTTTTTGGATTTTCATAAACACCTGTTTCATAAACATCAAGCACGATTCTTCCGAGTAAAAACACCAAGATACTGAACATTACTTGAACGCTCAGATAATAGGATAATAAGCCTTGAATCAGTTTCATTGTTTCTAAAGTCATGTTTCACCCTTATCCTTTATTAAGAGATTTGCTGAAGATACCAAAGTTCAAAATTCTTACAATACGTTTTTAGTTGAACCAGCTTCCAACGGATTTAAAGGTGTTATTAATCCCCGCACCTATATCTTTAATTCCTTCTTCAACTGCTCCTCCGAGCTTTTCTCCAACATTTTTAATCTGATCCTCAAAGACTATACTACCGACTCCGCCGACCAAGGCACCAACAGCACCTCCAACTACAATTCCCACAGGTCCACCAACGCTGCCAATCATCGCACCGACTTTAGCTCCTGCGCTGATTGCAATAATATCTGCGGTAATTCCAGCAGCTGCACGTCCAGTTATTTCACCACTGGTCTTACCTGCATTGTCAGGATCAACAAACTCTGCACCGTTTGCAGCGAGTGATATTCCCCAGCCAACCACCGGAACTTTCTTTGCAACCTTGGTCCATCCCTTGGCATCAATTATGTGTTCAGCAATTTCCTTTGTACCTGTTGTTATCCGTTTTTGGAATGTACCAGATAAAGTATCCGCTTTTAACAGATTCAAATTCTTTGGAAAACCAGCAGCATGCTTTAATAGCGCTGAAGGATTATTATATGAAGCTGCAATCTTTTGAAGTTGCTTTACGACCGGATTCGCAGGGCTCGATTTTGAAAAGTTGTAGATTGCACGAGCCAGTTTAGAGTCATATCTTCCTCTTCCTCTACTCTTCCAGGATGGATGGGCTCCTACTGTAAATTTATATTCACCTTTAATTTTCTTCCAAAACGTTGGCTTCCCGCCTATGTAATTAATTTTAAGCTTCCGTGAAATCCCAGTACTAAGCGCAATTGTAAAAAGTTGTGTTCCGACTAAGGCGGCATCTCCGATACTAAGTTTTCCATTGATGTAATTAAAGACATTCAAGATACTAGCAATAGTTGATTTCTTAGATTCAGGGGTTAAGGCAGATTCGGATTTCTTGGTTAGCTCAGTTTCTGTCCGGCAATACTGATCCATGGATTGAGCAATAAACCGGTCCAAGTTTCTTATCCGCGTCTCTAATTGATTAGCTGACGTGATAGCAGCATTGAACCTTGAATGTAAATTCCCCCGATTCATAATTTCGTGATCAATCGAATACCTAAGAGCACTTAAACCATCACTAACCTCTGATATTTTTTGTGACATAGGACCAATACTGGCACCAGTCATTTTAACATAATCTGTTTGAATCCTAATGGGCGGCAATTTATAGCACCTCCAAGCACTCTAGTAAAATTAGTTTCCAGCGGCATTTGCCTTTTTTTCAGCTTCCGCTTTTGCCTTTGCTTCTGCTTCCGCCTTTGCTCTTGCCTCAGCTTCTTCTTGACGCTGAATTTGTTGTGCAGCGGAAAGAACATCCGACCCAATTGAACTTAGTTTCGAAGATAGGGCAGCAATCTCCCGATTTATACTGTCAATTGTTTGGTTTATGTAAAACATCTCTTGGGCGTTCCAGCCATTGTTGAGATTCCCTTTTACCCTATTTAAGTTACTTTTAACTTCAAGTAGTCTTGTGGAATAATCATTGATTTTATTTGCCTGCGAAGCCGCTAAATGAACGTTAATACTCACTTTATCACCTGCTTTTAACGAAACCGTCTTTGATTTTTATTATTTCCGATTCCCTCTATTTTCCTATTTATTATAAAAGCTATTTATTTATTATTCTATAAAAAAGAAAAAATTGGTTATTTTGTACCGGACACCCCCCAAATTTTATAAAAAATAACGTCTGAAGACCCAGACGTTACTGATTGACCCTTCTTAGGGACGTTGATATTTAATGAAGTTAGTTCAAGTCACAAGAACCGTCCCCGTGTTATTCCATTGCTTTTAAAGCTTTTGTTTTAAAGCCGCATTGCCCCATGGCTTCGGAAAGCTCTATTCTTAATTGTGCTTCATCAAAGTCCACTAACTTTTTTCCTGTAACCACTTGCTTTCCCGCGATAAATACATCTCGTACATTCCCACCATTAGCCGAGTACACTAGAGCAGAATACGGATCAAAAATAGGAAACATATTGACTGAATCGGTTTCAACTAGGATGAAATCTGCCTGTTTCCCTGCTTCAATAGAGCCAATTTGCTTCTCCATCCCTAAAACGGCAGCTCCTCCGATTGTTGCTAACCTTACAATTTCTTCAGCCGGAAAGGCACTGCGGTCTTGTAAATAGGTTTTATGAAAGTTCGCAAACAATCGCATTTGGCTAAATAAATCCAAGGTATTTCCGCTGCTTGGTCCATCTGTTCCCAGTCCCACCGTTATACCAGCAGATAACAAATCCCGGACACGTGCTACACCTTTAGCAGATTTCGTATTCGCCCCGATACAATGAGCCACTTTTACATCATATTTCTTCAATAACTCAATATCATTGTCTGATAAATGAATACAATGTGCAGCGACAAATCTTGGACTCAATACACCAATATCCTCTAAAAATTCTATCGGGGATTGATTGCGTTCATTACGAAATTTATCCATTTCAAAATCCATTTCACTGACATGCATCATCCATGGCACATCGTATTTCTGAGACAAAGCGTCTGCTTGCTGGAGTACTTCAATGGTATTTGAGTATGGGGCATGCGGTGCTACTGACGCTTGAATTCTTTTATTTCCCTGCCATTTCGGGATAAATTTTTGAGCATATTGTAAGCCGCCCATTGGATCGGACACATCAACCGTTACTGAATCAATGACGGTTTCTGCTAAAATTCCGCGGCTATGCATTTCTTCAGCCGCTTCTGCTAATTGTTGTTCAAAATAATACATATCAAAAAATGTCGTCACTCCAGCAAGCTGCATTTCAGCAATGGCGTATTTTGCGCTTGTGTACGCCAACTGTTCATTCATACATTCATTTTCTAATGGAAATAAAAAGCGGCGTAAACGGTCGGGGTAGTCATCCCCTAATGAACGAAACGGGATCATGCCAATATGCGTATGTGTATTAACCATACCTGGCAGCAAAATAGCCCCTTTGGCATCGATACATTTATCATAGGTAAGTTCATTTGGCAGTGAATCCATCGCACCAACCTCTAAAATTTCCTCATCATCTGTTATCATATAACCTTTTGGGAACTGGTCCATCTGTTCATTCATGGTTAAAATCCAAGCATTTTTAATTACTATTTTCAAAATTGTTCACCCTCAACTAGCGGGATCATCATTTGAGAACGCACATTCATCATCCCTTTATCTGTAATCTTGATAACAGGTGAAACTGGCAGGGATAAAGTCGAGAAGGACATAATTTCATTACTGTTGCGGTAGCCTAACCGATTCATCGCTTGCCGCACTTCCTTCAATTGCGCACCTAGTTCTTCTATCGGTGCATCACTGACAATACCGCCAACTGGCAATGGACAAACCGCTTGCACCTTCCCAGCTTGTACCACGACATAACCGCCCTGCAAAGCCAATAGTTGTTTTTGTGCTGCTATAATATCCTCCGAGCTCGTTCCCATTACCATTAAATTATGATGATCATGTGCCCAAGTTGTAGCGACAGCTCCTTTTTCATATAAAGCTCTGTCCACAAATCCGTAAGCAATGCTGCCTGTTTTGCCATATCGCTCCATCACCACAATTAAGGCTAACCCGCTATTTTCCCAATCTAAATATCCATCTATGACGTTAACCTCACGTTGTACATGCTCTGTAAATGTACCTACTTCTGAAATTTGAATGACGTTTACTACAGTCTTTTCAGACTCCTTCACCTTGAAACGTAAATCCTCTAATGTTAATTCCCGGCATTTTAAGGATTGATAGAAATGCTCCGGAAAATTAGGTTTTTCAGCCGGATATCTGATTCGATTACCTCGTGCATGAACTAACTTTCCATCTTTATATACCGCGTCAATCTCAAAACTATCAATGTCATTTAACAATAGAAAATCAGCTTTAAAACCTGGCACATTCGCACCTCTGTCTTGGAATCCCATTCTTCTTGCAGGCGTATATGTAGCACAATAGATGGCCTGTTCTGCTGGCATCCCAGACAGAATAGCTAAGCGTACATTGGCATCCAAATGTCCTTCCAACAAGTCATCCGCCATCACATCGTCGGTAATAATAGCCATATAGTCATAGAAATGATTTTCCACTACAACGCGTATGTTCTCAGGAGTAATCGATTTCTTCTGAAATTCTAAAAACATTCCATTAGTGATTTTTTCATAAATCGATTCCGGCGATTGATGGGTGTGATCAGCTGTTATACCTGCATATAAAAACTTTGATAATTCTAATCCCGAAACACGTGGAACATGACCTTCTAAAGGCATAAATGGTCTCTCCGTTTGAACAGCGCGTAAAATCTGCCGAATCAAAGACTCTGGTTCATTGACAATGCCGTTAAAGTTCATCGCTTCCCCTAGCGCAATTACTTTCGGGTGCTTCAAGAGCTGCTTCACTTCTTCTACACCGATATAACCGCCCGTTGTTTCTAATTCTGGAGTTGTCGAAGGTACAGACGAAGGAATGGCATAGAAAATATCCATGACACTTGGCTGAGAAAAGAATGCCTCCAGCCCTTCCATACCAAACACATTTGCTATCTCATGCGCATCAGCGATAACCGTTGTTACCCCATGGGTTAACACTGCCTCTGAAAAAATGGAAGGGGATGTCATTGAGCTTTCTATATGCATGTGAATATCCATTAAACCAGGAATCAAATACTTATTTTTAGCGTCTACCACTTTTTCGGCATGGATATTTTCAATGTTATCAGCTGTTAGATAGTAAAATTTATCCTCAACAATAAACACATTTTTCTTTTCGAATTTTTTGGTAAAAGTGTTAAAGACCTGTGCATTGATAATCGCCAAATCCACTTTCATTTTATATTCTCCTTTCTCAAAATCTAAGTTTTTTAAAAGTTGCTTTGATTATCACAAAGCACGAAAAGTTATTCTAACGGGTATCAACAGCGCCTTTTGGTTACCGTTGAACATGAAAAATCATGCCGGAGGGAATCAATAGCGCCCTTTGGTTACCGTTGAACACGAAATATCATGCTAGAGGGAATCAACAGCGCCTTTTGGTTACCGCAGAGCACGAAAAATTATGCTGGAGGGAATCAACAGTGCCCTTTGGTTACCGAAAACTGCCTAATAAAAGAAAAAGGCCAAGAATGATCTTAGCCCTTTCCTATAAACTCAAACTATTTGTTCAAAATTCGATTCCATTGATTAATCCAAGATTCAAGGTTTTTATTTACGAATAATGAATCGACTTTATTTGTACGTTCAGCCACATCACCGTACGTTTTATTTTTAGCAGTTTCCTCGTCAAGGACTACATTTTTATTGGTTGGTGCTTCATTAAGAGACACTGCCGTTTTTTCCTGAACTTCCTGACTTAGTCTCCAATCGATATACTTATATGCCAAGTCTTTATTTTTTGAGTTTTTGTTTACGTTAATCGTATTAAAGTTTGCGTACGTTCCAGACTCAGGTACAACATAGGCTACATCTGGATTAGATTCTGTGATAATTGGAACAGCAAAGTCGCCGACAACAGCTGCTGCAATTTCTCCCGATTGGAACATGTTGGCTAAATCCGAAGATTTGCTATACGTTTTTACCACGTTTGGAGCTAAGTCTGTGATTGCTTCAAATGCAGCTTTTCCTTTATCACTTGTAAGTTCCACCTTCTTATGACCGCTTGCTACATATAGCATCGCCGGGCCAAATGTGGTAGTAATGTCAGGAATGGAGATTTTCCCTTTTAAAGAAGCGTCCCATAAATCATCCCATTCCTTAATCTCTTTACCAGCTGCCTTTTTATTGTAAACAATTCCGATACTGTTCAGCGTGTATGCTGGACCAGAACCATCTGCCGATAAATCTTTTGCGCTATCGATTAAGTTGTCCATGTTCGGAACATTCTTGCTGTCGATTTTTTCAAACAGACCAGCCGATACACCGTCTGCTGCATTTGATTGGGACAGTTCAATTACATCAACCGTTGAGTTTGGATTGCTTTTCAATTTTGTTAAACGCTCAGAGCTTGTACCCGTTTCTAATACAATGTCGACATTGTATTTTTCTTCAAATGGTTTGAAAACATCTTCTTGCATTTTATCTTCTTCCAACCCAAATGTTGAGATGATCAATGTTTGTGGTTCTTTATCTGCAGTTTTATCTCCACCGTTGCCCCCGCCGCATGCAGCAAGGATACTAGCTGTTACGAAACTTAAACTTACTAAACCTAATGTCTTCTTCATTTTTGACTCCCCTTTTCTTAGATGTTTTATATTCTTAAACTATGATTAGCTTGTGAGCAGGAATGGATAATGTTACTGCGTCTCCGACTTGATACACTACATCATCGGCTTTATTTGCGATTAAAGTACCAATGGAAGTTTCCACTTCATACTGATAGGACTTACCCAGGAAGGTCCGGACTTTTATAACCCCTGACACCGTATTAGTAGTTTGTTGCGTTGTATTTGCTGCGATTTCTATATCATCTGGACGAATGGTTCCTGTTTGTTTTCCAGGTTCCCAATCGCGATTACTTAGGAAAACTGTTCCATCAACAGCCTTATACTTCCAGTCTTCTGTCGGTGTTAAATCAAAGAAGTTTTCAAACCCGATAAACCGGGCAACGAATTCTGTTTTTGGGTTTTTATAAATTTCTTCAGGTGTGTCAAACTGTTCGATCACACCTTTATTCATAACAGCCACCTTGTCTGAAATGGAGAAACATTCCTCTTGATCATGTGTTACAAACACAGATGTAATGCCTAATTGGCTTTGAATTCGTTTAATTTCGATACGCATGGATAAGCGCAATTTCGCATCTAAGTTACTCAAAGGTTCATCCAATAATAATAATTTCGGTTCAATCACTAAAGCCCGCGCTAAAGCAACACGTTGTCTTTGTCCACCTGAAAGCTGTTTGGGATAGCGGTCACTAAGCGCCTCTAAACCTGTAATTTCAAGAATATCTTTTACCTTTTTGTCTATACTATTCTTTTTTTCCTTGCGTAATTTTAAGCCGAAGGCGACATTTTCCTTAATCGTAAGGTGGGGAAACAAAGCATAACTTTGGAACACCATACCAAATTCACGTTTGTGAACGGGTACTTTTGTTAAGTTTTGATTGTCAACAAGAAACTCACCATCATTTGGCTCGATTAAGCCTGCAATAACACGTAAAGTGGTTGTTTTCCCACAGCCTGATGGGCCTAATAAGGAAACCAATTCTCCCTTTTCAATGGATAAATTTAAATCTTTTAGGATATCAGTTTTGTTATCATAACTAACTCGAATATCATTTAATTCAACATAGGACATAATGCTGTGTTACCCCCTTCGCTGTTAACATCTTAGATGTTCCTTATGAAATACTTGCTAATCCTAGTGTCTTCTCAATAACAAACATCAGAACTATCGTACCAAGCATTAAAATAACGGATAAAGCAGAAACAGATGGATCATAGTTGTATTCGATATAATTCATTAAACTAGTTGGCAGCATGGATACACCTGGTCCGGATAAAAACTGCGAAACAGGTATATTGTTGAAGGAATTAATGAATGCCAACATGAAGGAAGCAAAAATTCCTGAAGTAATGTTCGGTAAGACCACTTTGATAAACGTTTGTAATTTTGTACAGCCTAACGTCCACGAAACCTCTTCAATTGATAAATCTAACTGTTCAATCGTTGAGCCTACTACTCGAATGATGTAAGGCAGGCAAATCAAGAAGTGACCTAATAACAACCCTTGAATGATAGGAAATTGAAACTTGATCACAATAAATTGATACATGGAATATCCAACTACCAAACCCGGAACAATCGTTGGAGAAAGGAAAAAGCTCTTAATCCAATTTCGTCCGAACACCTTGTGACGTGCCAAAGAATAAGCAGCCGGAACACCAATAACTAATGCCAAAAGCGTCGCAATAAATGCTACTTGTAGACTGAGCAAGAAGCTGTCCATAAAGGATTCATTGTTAAATACCTTACTGTACCAATCAAGGGTAAAACCTTGAATGGGAAATTGAATCGTTGAATTTGTTCCAAAAGAGGTCACGATGATAATAAACAATGGAACTAAAAGAAAGGCAAAAACCAGACCTGCAAATATTTTTAAACTGATATTTTTACGCATTTATCTCACCTCTTTTATCCATTCGTCCCGCAACCCAGTTGAATAACTTCATCACAATTAAAGTGGCCACAATCATAATCAAGGCAATAACACTAGCACCTTGCCAGTTCCCTAGCGCAGTGGCACTTTGATACAAGAAGGTAGCTAACATGATGTTTCGGTTCCCGCCTAATAATTGCGGGGTTGTATAAGCTGTCATACTTCCAGTGAAAACTAAAATACTACCAACAATAATCCCCGGTACACTTAGTGGCAATATCACTTTTACAAAGGCTATCAAGCGATTCGCGCCCAATGTTTCAGCTGCTTCCATAATTTCAGCATCGATGTTCTCTAAAATACCTACTAACGTAATAACCATTAAAGGTAAGAAGAGATATACAGAGCCAATGATAATCGCGAATTCTGTGTAAAGTAAGGTAAGTGGTTTAGACAGTACACCCAAACTCATTAAAGCATTATTCAATATACCGTCTTGTCCCAATATGGTAATCCAAGCAAAACTCCGCACAACTGAATTGGTTAACAACGGAAACAATGTTATGGACATCAGCAGGCCGCGCCATTTTTTTGGACTTTGGGAAATGTAGTAGGCAGTTGGAACCCCCAGCACTACACAAATCAGAGTGGCAATCAGTGATATCTTTAACGTCCGCCAAAAAATACTAAAATTATACTCATCTAAAAAGAACGACGTATAATTCGACAAGGTGAAACCTCCATTAAAAAACGTCGGGAAAATCGTGGAAATCAGAGGTAACACCAAGAATAAAATCAAGAGAATTAATCCTGGAGCCAAGATGAGATAAGGGATTCTTCGCTGCGTCATTTCTGGCCTCACTTTCCAATTCTAATAGTAATTTTGAATGTTAATAAACTCATAAACTGGCTTAATCTATTTCTTCTACGTTTAGATTATAAAGAATAAGATACAAATTGGCAACCCTAAAAACGAACATTATTTTATTATATATTAAAAGCGTTCGTGAATTATTGAATCACATCCGATAAAAAGGTGGAACAAACAGGACTATTCATAAGTTTTTACGAACAATAGAAATAAATCATTCTGTAAAATATCCCTATTTTTTACACAAAAAACCACTCCCTACTTTTTACTAGGAAGTGGTTTTTCATGGTATTCCCTATTCAAGTAACTAAACCGGTTCTAATGTTTTTTAACGAGGGCAGTTTATTCCCAAGTGCCTTCCTGCAACGTCTGCTAAAATTATCTTAACTTAATCCTTCTCATCAATAACTGTATTGGCGTCGCTTAAGTACTTTTCCAACTCATTTTGAAATACCCGTTTCTGTCCTGGCTCCCATTTTAAAAAAGAAGCCATCGTTTCAATCACTTTGTCCTTCCATTCTTTTGCCCAATGAATATCAAATAAAAGGGTACCTGTTCTTCTGAAGAAAAAGTCGATAGGTTTGGTCGTCATCTCATGTCTTATGGAATAGATCATTTCTAAGTATACATATAGCGGCAAACCACTGTCAGCGTCGAAATCTTTTCTATACTCAAATACCTTATCGATATTAGAGCCATACCTTTTTACAAGCTTCTCGGCTTCTTCCCTTGATAGTCCATATGCAATTCCCAACTTAACCTTTTCATTAATAAAGCTTTGGAAACTTTTCGAACCACCAACATTTCCGCCTGAAATGGGTAATGTTTTTGTAAGGCATGAAGGAAACGTTCTATCTTCTTCCTCCTTAAATTTCTTCACTAGTAAATCTACTACTAGCTCAGCCATTTTACGGTAGCCTGTAAGTTTCCCGCCTGCAATCGTGATAAGTCCTGAATCTGATGTCCAGATTTCATCTTTACGCGAAATTTCTGATGGACTTTTTCCATCTTCATGGATTAATGGGCGTAATCCTGCCCAGCTTGATTCAATATCTTTTGAATTTATTTTTAATGAAGGAAACATATAATTAATAGCATTTATTACATACTGACGATCTTCAGTTGTCATTCTCGGATGAATAATATCTCCTTTATATACCGTATCTGTAGTTCCTACATAAGTTTTGCCATCCCTAGGTATGGCAAATACCATTCGGCCATCGGGCGTATCAAAGTAGATGGCTTGATTGAGAGGGAAACGACTTTGATCAATCACTAAATGAATTCCTTTTGTTAAATGTAACGATTTCCCTTTTCTAGATTGATCTTTTTCACGTAATGAATCTACCCAAGGGCCGGCTGCATTGACAATTTTATTGGCATAGATGTTATAGGAATTCTTAGTTAATTGATCGACAACTTTAACACCTTTCACTCTGCCATTTTCATAAATAAACGCTTCGACTTTAGTATAATTAACAGCCGTTGCTCCTTGCTTTACCGCTTCTTTAATAACCTCAATCGTTAACCGTGCATCATCAGTTTTATATTCCACATAGTAACCTCCGCCTTTCAGCCCTTCCTTTTTGAGTAAAGGCTCATGCTTAAGCGTTTCTTCAACACTTAACATTTTTCGGCGTTCACTACTCTTAACACCTGCTAAAAAATCATAAACGAATAGACCTATGGAAGTAGATAACTTCCCAAAAGTACCTCCTTCATAAATCGGGAGCAGCATCCATTCCGGTGTTGTTACATGAGGGCCATTTTCATAAACAATGGCTCTTTCCTTACCAACCTCTGCAACCATTTTCACCTCTAATTGTTTCAAATAACGCAAACCGCCATGAACTAATTTTGTTGATCTACTTGATGTTCCAGCAGCAAAGTCCTGCATTTCAACTAAAGCGGTTTTAACTCCGCGGGTGGCTGCATCTAAGGCAATGCCGGAGCCTGTTATGCCCCCTCCAATAACAAGGACATCAAATTTCTCTTGCTCCATTTCCTTTAGAATCAAGTTCCGGTTTTCACTTGAAAAATCCATCCATCTCACTCCTATTCCTTATTTATACTGAGTTAACGGAAAGTTCGTTCCTTGCTAAATACAAAAAGAGAATCCATAAATTCAGTTTATCAAAGATCAGTAGTTGAAAAATGACAGAACAAAAATATATGGCCTCCTTTCAGTTTAGAAAACAAAGGGTGGCCATTTCGACAATATTCTTTATTACCCTAGAGGATTAAACATAGGATTGGCGGTATATATAGCTTTTTTAATCAAACGTTTAATTAAAACAGATTCAACTAATTAATCATTTAATTGAATACCACCTAAACCCTTATAACAAACGGAATTCAGGCTACTTTCGAGAGAAAAAATTGTCGTATATTAGTTTTCGTTGTTATGGAATATCTGAGAAACTGTCAATAGAAACTAGAAGTATACAAATACTTACAATTACAGACACGTTGTTAAACCAACTAAACGTTTGATTAGAAGTGCAGTAAATCCTTTTAAACCAAATTTTTATCTATTTTCTTATAAAATTAATTGTCGAAGAACAACTGTGATATTGGGAGAAGAAAAAAGCTAAATTTACCAGCTAGCAAATCAGAATCACTGGGATGGGTCTTTTAGGAGCCAATCGGAATTTTTCATAAAAAAATGCCTGAATAACAATAGGTGTTAGTCAGGCATTTTTTTGAATTTTTATAGTAGGCTTTTCGCAAACATTTTTGATAACCCTAGGTAAATGCAGTCATGCTCCTATCCTATAAGCTCCTCAACTTCCCCCTTTGTTGGCAATGCCGAGATAGCTCCTTTTCCTGTTGTAGTAAGAGCGCCGCTGGCATTGGCAAATTGGAGGATAGCGCCCTGGTGATCTCGCAGCACTTTTTCAATGTTTACTGGATTCGCATGCAATTCCAGTAATTGATATAAAAATCCGCCAATGAATGCGTCACCCGCACCGGTTGTGTCCACTGCTTCAACAGCATATCCTTCTGATTCAAACCTTTGATTTTTTAAAATTAAATCCGCTCCGGCAGCTCCCTTTGTGTAGACAACCGCCTTAACGTTTCCAACGAACAACGATTGTATCGCCTCCGACTCATCTTTTATTTCTGTAATAAACTCAAGCTCTTCATCGGAAACTTTGATGATATCAGCAGTTGGCAAAAATTCGAGAATCGCCATACGACAGTCTTCTGGATTTTCCCAAAGCGGAAGTCGAACGTTCGGGTCAAAGCTGACTAAGCCGCCTGCATCAGAAACAGCAGCGATCGTTTTCTTATGTGCCTGTTTCATCGGGCTTTCTACTAAATCAACCGAGCAGAAATGGAGAATATCCCCTGCCTTAAACCAAGCTGGGTCGATTTCCTCCCCGCTTAACAGTAAATCGGCGGAAGGATTACGGTAAAATGAAAAATCACGTTCCCCGTTTTCTTTTAAAGAGACAAACGCCAAACCTGTATTCGCCTCACCCGTCCGATATACTTTGTCCGTCTCAACACCAGCCTCGATAAGCTTTTCGACTAAAAAGTCCCCAAACGCATCGTTTCCTAATTTAGAAATCATTGCTGCTCTCTGCCCATATTTAGCAACAGCAGCAGCGACATTTGCCGGTGCCCCTCCTGGAGCTCTCTCAAAGGAGACTACATCCTTTAACGCTACCCCTTTTTGAAGAGGAATAAAATCAATTAACACTTCACCAATCGAATAAAGCTTTCCCATTTTTTCACCTCTTGTACAACTATTAGATTACTTGATATCCCATTTAACAATTTGTACATTCGTTTGGCCGCCGCGGGCAAACACACGAATTCCATTACTATTTTTACCAGGGAAGATTCTTCCGGTAAATACTTCCTCGCCATCATTTACAAACACTTCAATAGAGGACACATCAACAAAGATACGGAACGAAATCCCTTCAGTGTCCAACATACATTTCCTAACGGTACCATACTCCTCAGCAAAGGGTTCGCCTGACTCAGTCCGGTCAAACACAACCTTTTTTGCAACATGGTCATATTTAATTATGGTCTTCTCTTTTTCACCCGCCCGGAGTTCCAAACCAAACTCCTCAGCAGTACTACCAGAGAATTCAGCAAGAAGCTCATAAACGTCTCCATCAAAGTTGTCCAAACATATTGTTTCATTCTCAACCTTTTGACTCGTTTCAACCGTTTCCCCGCGCAGCAACTTCAGCTCATCAACTGGCTGTTGAAATAGTTTTCCATCTTTAACTGTTAACTCACGAGGAAGCGTTAGACAATGTGCCCAACCATGTTTATCCGTAGGATAGTCAATTTCCGGCAATCCCATCCAGCCGACTAAAATCCGGCGCCCTTGATGATCTACCGTTGTTTGCGGCGCGTAAAAATCAAAACCGCGATCCAGCTCATAGAATGGTCCATGCTTTAATTCGATTTTCTCTAGATCTATTGGACTTCCAACTACATACCCTGATTGATAAATATTTTGGCAGCTGTCACCCTCCGCTTTTAACCCTTGCGGGGAGAATAGGAATATACCTTGTCCATCCAGTTCAAAGTAATCCGGGCATTCCCACATATAACCGAAATCTTCACCTAATCTGGTCTTCACTTCACCCGCAAACTGCCAATCCTTTAAATCCCTGGACCGGTATAAAACGACAGTTCCAGTCTTATTTTCCCTTTGAGCGCCAATTACCGTATAAAAGATATCCCCCTGTTTCCAAACCTTTGGGTCGCGAAAATGATCGGTATAGCCGCTTGGGACATCTGCAATCACAGGAGCATCCATTTTGACGATGCTTCCATCCGAATTCATTACAGCCAGACATTGATACGGGTGTCGATTCCAATTTTCATCACGCGTATTTCCGGTGTATAGTAGATATAATTTCCCTTCATGCTCAATACCACTTCCAGAATATGCCCCATGGCTGTCAAATTCATTCGACGGCTCAATGGCCATTCCGACATTCTCCCAGTGAACAAGGTTTTTAGACTTCGTATGATACCAATGCTTCAACCCATGTACCGGTCCAAGCGGAAACCATTGATAGAATAAATGATATTCCCCATTAAAATAACTAAAACCATTGGGATCGTTTAATAGACCCGTCACCGGCTGTATATGATAAGATTGCCTCCATGGGCATTGATTAACTAGTTTAGCTAACCCTTGAATTTCCTCTTCGGTCACATCGTTCATGCTTCTGTATCGTTGCTCTTTTGTCCATTCCATGGTGATTCACTCCTAATACAGAAAGGAGAATCACGGGATTCTCCTTTTCATTCTTTTTTATTATGCAGCAGCTTGATCAGATGATGGTTTAACTGCTTTTTTTTCGTCTCTTTTCGCTAAAACAATCGTGACGATAAATGCTGTGATAAATGCTATGGCCATTCCGATAATATAAGAAATAATAGAATCTGGGCGAATCGAAATAATTCCTGGAAGACCAGCCGCCCCTAATGCAGTCGCTTTAACCTTGAACAGCGTAACAAAGCCTGATCCGACAGCAGAACCAATAATGGCACCGATAAATGGATAGCGTAATTTCAAGTTAACTCCGAACATTGCTGGTTCCGTAATTCCTAATAATGCCGAGATTCCGGCAGCCGAAGCTGTTCCTTTGATCTTGCCATTTTTTGTAGTCTTTAGTACCGCAAGTGTCGCTGCTCCCTGCGCAATATTTGACATCGCCGCGATGACGAAGATAAACGATCCACCCGTTTTCACGACATCCGCAAGTAATTGTGTTTCTACCGCTATGAAGCTATGGTGCATACCTGTAATAACAATGGGTGCATAAGCTAAACCGAAGATGATTCCGCCTACGACACCTGTTGTGTCATATAACCAAACGATTCCATCTGTTAATAGATTACCAGCTGAGCGTGTTAGCGGTCCTACCAAAGTGAACGTTAAAATTCCGGTAATGAAGATAGAGAATAACGGTGTTAATAGATTGTCTAAAGCAGATGGAACAACCTTCCTCAGGGATGTTTCAATCTTTGCTAGAATAAATGACGCTGCAAGTACAGGAAGTACGCTTCCTTGATAACCTACCTTCTCAATTTCTAAACCAAAGATATTCCAAACAGGGACTTCGTTATTAAGTACTGCTGCTCCATATCCGTATCCATTTAATAAGTCCGGATGAACCATCAGCATTCCAAGAGTGGCCCCAAGGAAAGGGTTTCCGCCAAACCGTTTCGTTGCAGAAAAACCAATTAAAATCGGTAAAAAGACAAAGGCTGCATTTGCAAATGTATTAATGAGTGCCGCTAAGTCTGCCATTTCTGGATTGGCATCCACCAAGGATTTACCTTCAATAAATAAGTCTGGAGCCGTTAGGATATTGTTAATCCCCATAAGTAAACCACCAGCAACGATTGCTGGGATAATCGGAACAAAAATGTCTGACAGCATTTTGACAAATCGCTGAATCGGATTCAATTTCTTCGTCGCTGCGTCTTTGACATCACTCGTTGACATTTCTGTTTGGCCGGACATCTCTGCCAAATGCTTATATACCTCGTTCACAGTTCCTGAACCTAAGATAATTTGAAACTGACCTCCTGTTGAAAAGGTCCCTTTCACGACATCCATGTTGTCTAACGCTGCTTGATTAACAACAGATTCATCCTCTAAAACAAGACGTAAGCGTGTGGCGCAATGCGCAGCAGCTGATACGTTTTCCTTACCGCCAATGGCATCCAGTACTTCCCGAGCAATTTTTTTATGATCCATCTTAATCCCTCTCTTTTCATTCGGATTAGGAACCGGTTCCACTTTAGAGTAAAAAATAAAACTATTTCAAAGTGGAACCGGTTCCGAAAATAATTAAAAAAATAATTGGTTTAAAGAGAAACCTAAATCAATTGGTACCAAGAGATAAGGTTCTCTTTAATGGAACCGGTTTCGTTGTCTTCATTATAGAGGACGTTTCAAAAGATTGTCAACGCTTTCTCGCTCAATAATTTCAAATTTAGAAACGGTAATCTTTTCCACCGTGCGTTCATTGACTAACTCAACAATATGCCGTGCAGCCGTTTCTCCCGCTTCTTTGTAAAAAAACTTCGCTGTCGTTATTCCAGGATGAATAATTCCTGTCACATCGTAGCCGCCAAAACCTGTAACTGCTACGTCATACGGTATGGTAATCCCCTCTGAATACGATGCCTTCAATACCCCAAGAGCAATATTATCAGTTGCGCAAACAAAGATGGCAGGCTGAAATTCATGGATGATTTCTTTTGCACTAGCTTGTGCCGCTGGAATAGTAAATAATGTCTCATAAAAGCGAACATCACAATCATCTACTTCTTGTATCGCTTTTTTAAAACCCTGCTTTCGTTTCACACCTACTGAAATATCCCGTTCCGTTACGCCTAGATAAGCAATTTTGCGATATCCTTTTTCTAGTACATACTGCCCCATCGCATAACCCGCATCATAATCATCATGTATCAGACTATGAAAGTTCTCATGCTCTTGTCCAATTAGCAGTACAGGAATTTTAACACTTTCAAACGCCTGAATATGCTGATCGGTGATTTCAGTAGCCAGCAAAATAATCCCCGCCATCTTTTGATTGGCGAAGCTATAAATGCTTTCAATCTCTCGCTCCAGATTTTGACTTGTATTGGAAATAAGCATTTGATAATTCATTTTCTTTAATTGCTCATCGATGCCAATTAACGTTTGAGAAGAAGCGAAGGAATCCAGCCGTGGTACAATCGTGCCAATGATATTCGTTTTTTTCGCTTTCAAACTCTGCGCAAATGGATTCGGAGAATATCCGGTTTCCTTGATGGCCTGTTCAATTTTCTTCTTCGTTGCTTCCCCAACCGAACCGCCATTTAAATACCGGGAAACCGTGCTTTTCGCCACTCCCGCAAGCTTTGCAATATCTAGAATTGTACTCATTGTCCTCAACCTCATAACATAACAAATTCATATATCCTTATAGTAACATAAATAACTTCATCCACAATGGAGCAACGATACATGGCTAATAGTTAGGAAAAGATCAGCTCCTTTCTTTAAAAACAAAAGACTTCCTCAAAAAAGAGGAAGCCAATAATCATAATAGTTAATTCTTTTACTTTTGTTGTTTAACCAGTGCTTGACGGTCGACTAATTTGGGAGGTTCTTCTAGCCACGCATGTTTAATCATTATTTTTGCTCCATCTTCCGCATATGAGGCAATTTCAGCCGCAAGGCGTACATATGTAGTATTTAAATCCATTCTTTGGCTAGTCCCAGCGGCAGCGCCGTAATTTCCTATCCCGAGAGCAATCAAACTAGTAGTATGAAACATCATCAACTTATCTGAAAAAGGTGCAACCGTACTTTCCATAACAAGGGCATCCCACCCCATAGGTGCAGGGATATCTTCGTTACTCAATAATGAACTAAATTTTGTTATATGCTTTTTAGCAATTCCTTTCCCTTCCAAAAAGAATTGTTTTACATCCTCATTTTTACACACTTGTGCAAAGGCCATCATCATGGCTTTTCCTAAAGCGTTTGATTGGATACCCATAAAAAGATGGGTGATTTCAATTGCAGTCAGGGGTCGTTTATGACCTAAAAAGTCATTTAAAAAACCTTGTTTTTCTACAAAATCAACCTTATCTGGCATTGGTATTTGAGGTGGTCTAATATATACTCCCTTTGATAACATAACTTTTCTTGCCTTATCATGTAATTCAGAAACAGATATAAGTAGATTTCTAAAAAAATCACTTACATCTGAACGTGCTGAAACTCCAATCGCCATACTTATACTTGCCATTGCGATTACCTCTAATTTTTGTATATACATGAGGATAAATCCGTCAGAAAACAATTTCGGTGCATTCAGATTAACATCTTCTTCTGTAAAACCAACTGGCATAGGATGATTCTCGTTTAAAAAAATCTTCTTAATGATATGAATGTCATTTTGCGCTATGCTTAAGGAATTTTCGATAAGCGGAAGGATCTCTTTATCTTCGCAGGTATTTTTAAAATATCTCATAACACAAGTTGCTAATGTGTCGTTTAAATATTGTACCCAAAGAAAACCAATTTCTGAAGCCGTTAGAGGGATATTATTATGTTCGGGCACTTTTTTATCTTCATTCATGTACTCCCTTCCTCCTATCATTATTTCGATAAATAGACCGGCTAAATCTCTTCAGTTATTCTATCAGGAAGTAATATTCCCTCAATTGAATAAAACTATCTAATATGTTGCTGGCAAGCTGCAATAAATTTTTAATCGTCTTGGTCGTGTTCTAAAACGTTTAAAAGTGCCAGTCGCCCTCTAAAAGTGGAGGGTAACTGGCACTAATTTTCAGTATATATTTACAAAATATTAACAAACATAAGGGCTTTATTTTCCCTTTGAATTGGAATTATAATTTTCAAATTTTGAAGGCCATTTTTTCTTTTTTAAGTACTTTTCATTCAGTACAACAACTTTAGCGTTCTCTGTGGTGAGGTATTTTCGGTAAACTGAATTATACTTTTTAAACGCAAAATGCCCTAGAGTATAAATCGGTAAGATAATAAGCACGTGAATGACTAATTGTAATTTCAAATCCAATTCATTCCCACTGATATAAATAGTCATTACAGCATATGCCACAAGAGAAACCATTGAGGTAATAACCACATTACATATGTGAAAAGGTACCACATCTTTTTTTTCTCCAAAGATTCGCTCTAGTTCATTCTTGAAAAAAAGGGTAACAAATACGGATATCATAATAACAAAAAGGGTAACAAAATATGTAAGAACCGTGTACATTTTTTCCGCCCCTCGCTCTTATAGTTCATCAAATAATCACTTCTTGCCGAAACTCTAATATCTATAAACATAACACATTTTTCCTCATAAATCATAAAAAGGGGTCAGTCCCCCGTTGAATTAAAGCATTAACTCATTGGGGGTCTGACCCTAAAATTCTATAATTAAATTTGAGCTGTAACTGGTGCTTTTACCCATTCGTTTTCAATAGGAATTCCTGCGTCTTTTATTGTTCTAAAGACCGGGCAGCGTAAATCAACTGCTGCTTGCATTTCATTGATTCTTTCTTGTGACTCCGATGTTTCAACAACCGCTTTTACGACTACTTTTTCAAAATATGGCTTTACTTCTAAATTACCCATTAAACCGCTACTATCAAGTTCCCCTTCTACATCAAATGAGATTCCTTGAAGGTCAAAGTCCATTTCCTTCGCAATGATTTTTGCCATTACGTTTTCACAACCGACCAGTGATGCTAAAAATGCTGAAAGCGGGTCAATAGCAGAATCCTTCCCGCCCATTGTAACCGGTTCATCTATGGCAATTTTATGCTTACCTGCCACTGAATCTGTTCTCATTCCCCTTCCAATTCCTTTTACCCTCAACTTAATTTGTTGTCCCATATCCTCATTCCTCCTAGGATTTAACGCTCACCATTTCTCTTAATTTTTTTGCCGCTTCAACCATAGCTTTTAACTTCTCACAGGCAATTTCATCACTATTCATCGGACGCTGTGCAAAGGTTCCAAAACCACAATCCGGATTTAAAAAGATTTTATCATCTGGGACGATTGCTCTTATCTCTTCTACTCTTGCGACAATATCCTCAACTGATTCAATTTCAACGGTTCTAGGATTAATGACACCAAACCCGATGGTTTTCCCCTCAATGCTGCGAATGGCTTCAATTTCTCCCGCTCTAGGTGTCGCGTATTCAAGTGCTAATTGATCAACATTTGCTTTTTCAAGATAAGGAATTAATGGAAAGTAAGGACCCTGCAGCAGAATTTCATCTTGTGTGCTCCAGTTTCCACGGCAAATATGAACGCCTATAGTTGTTCCTCTTCCAAGCATTCCAGCTGTAACTTGATTAATCAAATCTAAGGCAAACACTAACTCCTCTTCTGCATCCGCTTTTGCTGTAAGTGCTCCGCACATGAATGTCCGATTCGCATTCTTTTTCGTAAACACAACCTCAGTTAAAACAGGCTCATCAAATTGTACAAATTCAACCCCAGCTGCAATCAGGTCCTCTAATTCTTCACGCAGCACACGAACAATATCGATCGATAAATCCTCTTTAGTTGGGTAAGCATCGCTAGATAAACCCTCCACCCACATCGATCTTGTTAGCAAATAAGGACCGGGTAAGGTCACTTTAACACCTTTGTCCGTATGTTGTTTTAAAAAGAGAAAGTCATTTAATGCCATCGGTTTTTTACGGCTGATCTTGCCGGTTGCGGCAGGATTAGACATTGAAAAAGCCGGAACATCTAATGTTCCCAGAATCTCTTCAAAGCTTGATTTATCTTCAACATAATCTAGTAATTCAGAAACACTAAGCATGCGAACATTATTCAAATGTTCAGCGACAAAAGAAATATAATTATCCCGGCGTTGTTCACCATCAGAAACAATATCAATGCCAGCTTCCTCCTGCCATTTTAGGCATTGTAAAACCGCCTGATTTGCAACAACCTGGAATTCTTCCTCACTTATTCGACCCGCCCGTTTATCACGTAAAGCTCTCTGCACTTCTTTGGAGCGCGGCCAACTCCCGATGACAGTAGTTGGAAATTTCAATAACACCATGTAAACGACCTCCTCAATATACAATCATAAATTGGATATTGATATTGATTGATGGTTTAAGAGTTTGATAGATTGGAGAACGTTCAAGCGTTTTGTTCCAAAGCTTTTCTAAATCTTCATCTGATTGAGGGGACGAGACATAAAAAGTCCCTGTAACTTCCTTCACTTTTGGACTGCCTGCATCCTCCATTTCCAGATGAAATAAAACATTATCCAATCCAGCCTTTAAGGAAACTTCTAATTGGTCGATTTCTAGATTTCTTCTTGAGGCAAGTGCCTTGAAACCTACCGTTAGATCTGAAGCAAGTGCCCCAAGTAAGTAATCTATTGCGCTAGGGGCAGCAACTTTAGAACTAAAATCAGCGGGTTTTCCGACAACAAAAGTATGGTTTCTGGAATGAACTTTTGCAGATAACGTTCTTTCACCTTGTACACGAACATTCCATTTATAACCTCTTGCAGCTTCAAAGTCTGCCTCTAATTCTTCTTGTCGGGCACCTTTTCTGATAAAGTATCTTGTTGTATGATCCCCTGGTTCCGAACCTAGAAACTCATGATTAACCATCCTGCACCAAGCTGGCAAATCATCAGCAACTGTCCGCTCACGACTGCGAACCTCTAGTAGTTCTCCATCTAATAGGGGATCCATTGCTTTTTTTATGATTAACAATAGACCCGAACCACAATCTAAGTCTCCACCATCACAAATTGCCTTTGGATTCTCCATAAAGTCACCTTTCCTTCAGCAAATACAGTTGCTGTAAAGATTAATAGGTTATAGAAGCAGCGCCTTGAGTTAAGAATTCAACCACTTTTGCTCCACCAACAATCGTAGCGCCTTCAATTAGGTCTTCTTCGTTAAAGTTACGTTTCTTGAAACATGGGCTGCATACCCAAACACTTCCACCGGCTTCAATAAATTGATCCATAAGTTGTTTTAATGGAGCAAATCCTTCTTCATGAATATCTTCAGCATATCCTTTTGACCCAAGGTAAGCGCCTTCAACGTTTAAAAAGACAACCGTTTCTTGACCTGATGCAACGGCAGCATTTGCAACCACAAAACCTACGGTCGCTTTATCCGGATCATTTTTTGCATTTGTTAAACTAACTAAGAATTTTCCTGACATCCTATTTCCTCCTAATAGTTCATTGATATTTAAAAGACTAAATCAGCCTTTTTTAATAAAGTAATGACTAATTTTGCCATTATCATCCCGCTGTAATAGATGATGTTTTTGCAATCGACACCAAGCAGGTATATCCTCTCGTGCCCCAAGATCATATGAGATAACCTCAATAATTTCTCCACTATTCATCTTTTTCATTGTTAAAAACAACTTCATAATTAATTCGCCACAGCCGGTTGGACCCGCATCATATGTCAATATTGGTATATATTGCTGTCCCATCTTTTTCGTTCCCTTCCAACTATATTAATCCTATAAACTACTTGCTTTTATAACCTTCTCCATTATTATAGGTAAGTTATTTTTCCAAAATAAACCTTTATTATCGATAAATCAAATCATATTCAATCTATTTTTTAGATACAAGCTACAAAAGGCTGTTACAACAGCAAAAAAGGACTGCTCCCTATTCAGGGGAAGTAATCCTTAATTGTGAACAATGTTTAACAATTACTGGTTCTCAAAATAAATTTTACTTATCGGCAATATTCACCCTGCTAAGGAAGATAAAATGAAAAGTTGTTTCCAATGGTGTTATACAGGGTATGTATATTTTGTATGCTTTATCAGCAAACAAAAATGGAAATGGAGGCTATAACTATGAGTAAAACGGTTTTAGGAGTTTATAATTCCAGTGATGAAGTAATTCAGGCCATTGAGGTATTCCAAAACGAAGGATACTCCGTAAAAGACTTTTCTATTATTGCTAATACAGCAGCTGTCTCTTCCTACATTGAAGATGAAACCAAAGTGGCTTCCCAAGAGGTAAGCGCAACTATTCAGCCTCAAACGGAAGAGCGCCAAGGTTTCTTAGCAAGCCTGTTTACCCCGTTTGAGGATCGTACGTACCCAGAAAATGACAGCAGATCTACCTATTATAGTTATTTAGTCGCTCAGGGTATTAGTGAAGCAGATGCATTAAAATACGAAGAGGATATCAACTCCGGTATGATTCTGCTCCTAGCCGAAAAAGGACTAGAGAACGTTAGTGCTTCCGACGGTATCTCTACAAAAGACTTTACTCGTGATCGAACAGGTCTTGAGAATACTTTCGAGACGGATAAGCAGCAATCACTAGAGTTGCGCGAAGAACAGTTAGATGTGAATAAACAGCGTGTTCAGACAGGTGAGGTAGAGGTAAAAAAGGATGTAGTTGAAGAACAAAAAACAGTAAATATCCCAGTAACGCATGAAGAAGTTTATGTAGAGAGACGGTCTGTCGACAAAACGGATGCAGACACAATCACACCAATGGGCGATGCTGAAGCCATCCACGTTCCAATTGTCGAGGAGAAAGTAGAAGTGACGAAAAAACCCGTCGTTGCTGAAGAACTGGTAATTGGTAAGAAACAAGTTACGGAAACACAACAGGTAACAGAAAATATTAAGCGTGAGGAAGCAAAAGTGACCAAAGAGGGCGATGCTTCGGTCAATGAAACGACAACTAACAGCAATCGTGTGGATACTGATAGATTCTAATGGACGGTGTCTAAAGGGTTTATCTATTAGAGACTAGTAGGTCAGTCCCCCGCTGCATTAGTATTTTAGCAGACTGGGGGACTGACCCTTATTCCTTATTCCCAAACAAAAAGTCTTAATTCCTATAATTGGAGGAATTAAGACTTTTATTTCATTATATACATAAGCGATAGTTTCTTAGAAAACTTCTGATAGTTTTTCATTCCCCTGATTAATATGTAAATCTTTGACCTTAACATGTGACGGCAGCAGCGGATGATTGCGTATGATGTTGACAGTTTTTTGTATGCTATCCGTTAAAGTTTTGCCTCCCTGTAGCCATACACTTACCGTACCCTCAGGAAATTCCGGCATGCAATTTTTAAAAAGATAATCCAATGTTTGAATCTTGTCCTGTAATTCTTTGCTCTTATATATTTTATTCAGTACATCCCCAGTATTCTTTTGATAATCATTTGTGGAGACCACAACGATTTCCTCAACATTTTCCTTATACACAGCAATAATGATGTCCCTCATTAAATCGTCGAAGGCGTGTGAAACGACTGGCTGATATGTTTGTAAGATAATCATGTTTTCCAGATTGAAATTGGTTTCTTCTTTAATGTATTGTTCTAATTTCTGCTCCATTCCAATCACAAATAGTACTTTTTTCTTTTCTTCTCTAGACATCAAATTCACCCCATAAATGTTTTGAATTTTGTTCCAAATAAGTTTGCTGACTCTTTCTTATATAAAAAATGCGCGAGTCCGAACATATCCTTTTGTTTTTAACATAATTTGCTTTGCAGATCACTGGAAAGCTTAAAGACCATTACTCGTTCTCCAGTTTGTGTACTAATATCGGTGTAAAAACTTACTACTTCTTCCCCTGTTATCGTTAAGATAATTTCTTTTAAATCATCCAGACCGGACTCCACTAAACTGTTGCGATGTACTTTTACTGATAACAATCCTTCTTTATCCTGACATACCGTATATTCAGCAGCAGTTAGTATACCGCGGAGTACTACAATCACCATATCCCGTAAGATGTCCGATTTAACAGATACGGAGCCTCGTCCAAGATAACTTTTCTCCCAATGTGTTAAAGCTTTGCTTATTTCCGCTTCAATTGTTCCTTTTGTTTTTTCCATCCCGATTCCTTTTCCTTTTATCAACGTTACATTCATAGATAGCCAAATACTCCCTATAATATTCAAAAAAAATCTTTTCCGCCCATGTGACGTAAGCTTTGTACCATTGCTGCAAAAGCGCCGAAAAAAAAGCAGCCTTCACACAAGGTCATATATATAAACTGGGGAAGATGCTAAGACCAACTCTCCCAGCGTCCTTCCGGATCAATGGACGCAAGCCGAATCCATCCGTTTTTCACCTTTTGATGAAAGGCATGATCGTGGTCCAGCATCCGTTTCACATAGCCCCTCGGTGCTTGGATAACCACCAGCAAACGCAGTGGCTCATGATAGGCATCTTCATCTGATTTCATAACAGACTGCCAGGGAAGTCCGGATAATAAGTCACTGGCATTCCCCTGCATGACCCCGAGACCGGCTGTCACAGTTTGGGTTATTTTATTCCCGCTGCCATAATAATGAGGGGCAACAGTAGATGCATAATATTGCAGGTTAATCCATTGAGTGACCGTTGCCGGCCCTGAAATGATGTTGGCGAGAATAGCACCGTTTTTATCCTTCTTCCAGTTATAATTGTTAAGAAAAACTCTTCCTCTCAGATTGCAGTCTTGGGTCAGCCGGCGTTCCCCAATGATAAACGCAGCGTTACGTGCCAAGCCCCATTCCGGACGGACCTCACTCCAATCTTCTGAAAGGCGCTGCGCTTCTGCCTTCGGATTCTTGAGATGGGTTCCGAGATTTGGCAATTGCGAAATTCGCTCGGCACTGGCTTTCTCACTCACCTTTGGCAACTCGGCTTGGATACGTTTAAATACTTCCTTTGCTTCAACGGATAGTTCCGGAACATAAAGCCAGCGTAATTCATCGAGTGTGGTAATATGCTCGGCAGCTGCAAAAACGGTATCTTTTGGAATGATAATTCCATCTGTTTCGAGGCTCTTCCGTACATCGGGAAGATTACACAAAGCTGCCAGCACCCGCGCATTAAATCCGCTTGATGCTCCCCCGCATGCACCACAGTCAAGTGCGGAACGATATGGATTGTTCGTACTGTGACTTCCATGTCCGCAAATAACCACTAGTGGTGCAAATTGATCGGTAAGTCCCATCATTTTTAGTGCTTGCCGTACAAAGTGTACTTTTTCTTTCACGGAAAATCCAATTGGCAGATCTGTTTCCGATTTTTGCGTATAGTCAAGTGAGAGTTCCGTGGATGGTTTATGCAGCCATGTATCGAGCAATTTACTTAATGTCCGGCCTGCACTCCGAGGCATAAAGCTGCGGGCTAGCGTTTGCAGGCTGAGCCAGGGACCACTAATTTCCGGAAGTGCCATACTGGAAACCATATTATTTTTCATTGTTTTAAATGTATAACCGAGCGTATTGACTACCTGATGCCGTTGTTGAAAGGATTCAACATCTGGTGAAAACTCGTTTACTTTGTATTGCGGTTTAAACATTACTGGCAAAGAGTTATGCGTGTGATTACTGCCAAGCTCGCAGGTTTCAATTGGCAAACCGAAAAAGCCTGCTGTTCCCAAGGTCTCAAAATCTCCTGCTTTTTCAAGTTTGCGGCGAAAAGGCTCTGAACGCACATCAATACAAAATACAAATTGAGCGAGTGCCGGCTTTACATTTTCTTCAGCTGAAGCAGACTGTTGGGATGTAATCATCGTCTTTAATTGTTCTTCAAATGTTTTTTCCCATGCTTCGAGCAACAGCCGATTGCGTAGAATCTTATCAAAACGATACGCAAGGGCCAAACGTGCCTTTATTTCTGTTGAGGATAACTGTAACCAACCATTGATTGGCAGGTTCCCCCATTCCGCCCAAGCTGCAATTAATGGTTCTAGATTTACTTTATGATTTCTTTTTTCAGGAAAGGGAAGACAGGGTTGTACTAAAGCCCATTCCATCAAAATTCGTACAGCTAAATAGTCAAATAGGAGTGATGTTTCTTCGGCTGATTGCTGTGAGCGCCAAAGCATCATTCCCCCCCAGCCTGGCAAAGCAAGGAAATGTGCTTCAAAATAGTCCTGGAATTCTGAAAAAGGAATTTCCAGCCTAAGCAAAACTTCCATTATGGCAGCGTCTGCTTCTACCGGCAGCTCACTTAATTGTTTACGTACGTTACGGCTAAGTGCCGGGTCATGCTGGACTAGTTTCCGCCATGCATGATAGAAACCTTTCTCCCTATGAGGCATCGACCAGACAGCCTGGGATTTATCCAAAAACAATTTACACCACTTGATCATATGGCGGTTTAACTCGTGTGCTGCATTCACCCTTCCCAGTTGCTCCAAGCGCTGACTATAGGTTTTGACCGAATGTTTTTCTATCATTTGGGATGTAAAACGGTTAAGTTTTCTTGCGATGCTTTTTAACTCAGGTGCTTCCAAAGTATTTGAATATGGTTGATTCTGTAAAAGTGCAGCCCGGCAAAACCCCTCTGCGACCTCACTCGGCAACTCCAAAGACTGTGAGTTTAGCCAATGTTGAATTCCCTTTTCTAAAAAGACTTGATGAATCTCTCCTCGCTCCAGTGCAGACTGAAATAAGGAATCATTGGGATAGATATCTACATCACAAGTATCTTTGAGCCAGCGTACCATTTTTTCAAACGGTTGTCCCTCTAAGCCTGACCAGGGGTTGCGTGCTGCAAATGTGTTAATAGGTCCGAGCGGTACAATGACCCTGCTGGCGGATTTCACCAAGTCATTAAGATCGAGGGTATCAGGCAGCTTTTCCCAATGTAATGTTTTTGCTAATGTTGTATTCATCGTAAATGACCTCCTCTAAAGAATGATTGTGTCAAATGCTTAGGATGACTTTCGACCAAATCATTTTGAGGCTCACCCAATCGTACAAGCCAAAGATAAATGCGAGCATAGACAGTTGATGAACGATGACGAGCCAGCCTTACACCTGCAGCACTTACGGCCAATAAGATAATCAGCAGCAAAGTGGCTGCTGGTGCCGGTGGTTGAATTCCTTTCGGGATTGTATCTTGTAACACTCCATAAAAAGCACCATGTACCAAACTGTATACAATTGCCGCTCCTGCAAACAAGGAAAATCCTGCTATGCGCCCGATACGGCCAGATCCAAAAGCCACGAGCTGGGTCCAGGAAAATGAAACGGACCATCCTAAGGTAAGAGCGCTTATCAATTGATAACCCTCTCCAGGAGAAGACATCCAAAGACCAATTGCCACCAGAAGACCTAAAATCCCGCCAGTAATTGTCCATAACATTGATGTTGGCTGGTTGGTTCTGGAGGTTGGCTCCTCTTGATGGTGAAGCACAGAGCCAGCTTGTAAGAAAAGGGTTGATTTGAATAGACCATGTAGGACAGCATGGATAATGGCTGCCAAATAAGCACCTAATGCACATTGGATTAACATGAACCCCATCTGTGCAATCGTAGACCCTACCAGCTGCCGTTTATAATCAACGTGGACCAGCATAATTCCTGTCCCTATCATGACGGAAACACTGGCCAATAGAAGCAATACAATTTGGGCTATATCTCCGCTAAAAAGCGGAGAAAATCGAGTCAATATAATCCCGCCTGCATTCACTAATCCCGCATGCATTACCGCGGAGACCGGCGTTGGAGCCACCACTGAATCTAACAGCCATCGTTGGAAAGGCCATTGTGCTGCCGGAATTACGACAGCCAGGATTAGCAGCAGGTTTATACAAGTCCTTTCCCATGAATCAAGCTGTGCAAGACTGCTTTTGGTAAGGATGAGCGACAGCTGCCAATGCCCTGTGGTTTGTGTGATCCAGATGACAGCTCCCAACAGGATAAGCCAGCCTAGTGCAAACAGACGGCCGGATTGCTTAGCTGCGTTTCTAGCAACACTCCACTCTTTTTTTAATCCTATAAGCAAAGTCAGTCCCAGGAGTGTAATCCCCCAGCAAACCAACAGCAGGCGAAGATCATTACTTAGCCAGGCACCTGAATCTGCAGTAGTAGTTATAGTCAGCAGAGCAAAATATTTTCGATAGGAACGATCGCCGAGTAAGTAACGAACAGAATAGCGCTGCACGATAAAACCGATGGTAAGGACAAACAAAGCCAGCAGCCATGATAAGGAATCAAACCGCCAAGGGCCATAAATTATGGTTTCATTGTTCGTAACAAGGGTCAGCAAGGCAGCGATCGGGGGCAGCAATGTGATACCGACGTGGAACCGAACAAAAGACAACGGGATCCTTGGGAATAACAGGAATAGCCCGCTAAGCACCGATAGGGCAAGCAACCCGAAAAATATTTCTGGCAGAGAGATTAACATTTTACTTCCCCCCACCAATGTATGGAAGAAGACATCATTCTGAAAATATGACTTTGACCGATTTCCTTCATTACGCTACATTCCTTTCTGTTTTATTTTTTAAAAACAAAAAAACCGACAATTTTTTAAGCATAATGATTAAATCCATTAAGCTTTGAAAATTGTCGGTTTACTTTTAACGGGCCCAATCAGGCCTTTTAATAGTCTACCTAATTATGTAATTTTCTTTCTTCCATTAAGGAAATATAATTACAGTTGTTCTCTTTGTTATAGATTTACTTTTTCATATAGTCAATAGAAAATATTAACTACATGCTAAAGTAATCTATTTATTAAGAGATCAATTAAACAATTAATTTATGGTGGTAATGATACTATTTATCAAACATTCTGTCAAGTTAAAACTTGGTCCTACCTTACTTATTTATTAAGCAATTTGTTCGGTTGGTTGCTCCGATACAAGCTGGTTATATATCATTAAATCTTTTGAAAATAAATTCAAATAAGTTGCCATTCCCTGATTCTTTGCTTTTTCAAAGCTATCCCAGTCAACAATACCGTATTCCATATTCAACTTTTCAGCATTTGCCCAAGCGGTTTCTTCAAACGCGATATTCATCTCATGCTCTTCGATTATCATTGTAAGAAGATTGTAATCACTGTATTGTTCGGATATTGTATGGTTTTTTTTCATCTCGTAAAATTCAAGCGTTTTTGTCAGTGAATCCAATAAAGCCTTCCGGTCCAACGCATGCCCTAACTCATGAAGGGTGAAAGCTTTAATATACGATTTGAGTGAAACTTGAGTTTGCATTTCCTTTATTGCTTCTTCTATACGTTTAACATCAAATCCTATATGATCAAGGATAAAATTATAGCTCATATTCACCCCAGTATGCTCTTGCTTCAGTTCAATTTCTATTCCAACTGCTCTTATAGTAGACTGTATTAATTGCTCAATCCAGTTTATTTCACTCTTATTGTTCAATTTTTCCCCTTGCTTTCTCATTTAATTTATCTATTAAGATTTTACGCTAATTGAATAGTGTGGAAACCTTCTATACACTAATTTTATCAAATGAAGTTCCCTATAACTATATGATTATATATCAAAATAAATTCCTTAGCTAAAAAGTAATACTAACTATTAACCTCTTTATTGTTTGAAAAAAAGGGTTCCTAATCTATGATTATAAGAGTACGCACTTATTGGGTGGGGGAAAGGTTTGATTAAGCAGCCGGAAAACAAATAGACGGAATAATTCCGTCTATTTGGAAATTATTGATAAAAAAGACTTATTTAGACGGAGAGATTCCGCCTATTGGCTTGAAAAACTCAAAAATGTGGGGTTTTTCTTTGCATAAGTGGAAAACCTCCTCTTATCTTCCCCGATACGAGCCCCATGTTGAATTTAACCGGAAAATCTCCGGTTATTCAACATGCCAATACGACTGTCAATTGGGCACATACGTTAAGAATAGCACTCAACGCCAAAAGGGCGCCCCATAATGTATGGGGCACCTTTTTGGATAATATGTCGGATTAACTTTGATGAGAGTTGTTCACGTATTTAATTATTGTCACGTTGTTTGGCACGGGCTTCGCCGCCTTTGCGCCCAATCTCCTCATAAAAATCTCTGTCATGGTTTGCAGCGGTAGCTTCTCCACCTTTTCGCCCGATTCTTTCATAAAACTCCCTATCATGGTTTGAGGAGGTGGCTTCTCCACCTTTCCGTCCCGCTTCTTCGACAGTCATGTTACCATTATTGTCTTCACTGCGATTGTTCTTGGTATTCTTAGCCATAGAAAAATTCCTCCTTAATTTTACTAGAATTCAGTTGCATTCCTTATATTCCCGCCCCCTATTAAATTAAACATCATTTTTTTCATTTGCTATTAGAACAACCTGATTTTGAAGTAGATTATCCACGTTAGAAAGCCTACTTAAAAGATGATATATTACTATATCCGCCATAGAGATTTTGAAAATTCGTCCACTGTTCTTTTATTATTCTTCAACCATAGCCTCCTCATCTAAAGAAGATCCTCAATTAAGAGTTCTACCAAAAAGTAATTTTTATTGCTAAAGCCATTTGGGTTATGTTGATTCGCAAACTTTAACAACACAAAAAACCACTCCCTAAATTTTATTTATAGGAAATGGTTATTGCTTCTAGATATAAATTATTTACCTAGGGTTTGTTCATGAAGAGAAATCCAGTGGTTTCATCCTCATCCAAAACAAAAGCTTAATGATGAGCATGTAGAAGCGATTGAAACGGAGATTCATGAAAAAGGATAGGATCTTTCCTAAAGGGATAGTGTCAGGAATTGACAGTCTACAACGTTAAGGTAATAAAACGCTGACTTATAAGTAGTGTAATCTAGCCCACTTTTTTTGGGAGAAATGGTTAAGTGCATTTTCCACTATCTGAGAAGTAGTTTGTGAAAGTTTAGTTATAGTCATCTACCTTTTCAACCTTAACTGCTTGATTATTAAAATAGAGTAGTGTTTTGTCCCAGCCTCACTTGTTTTAGACTAGTGGGTCAGTCCCCCGCTGCATTAGCACTTTAGCAGGATGGGGGACTGACCCTTTCTCTAATATAAAGGAGCTAAAAGTCTATTCATTATAGGGTTCTAACTATTGTTCAGTTAAAATTTCATCAATCATCTTCAGTTCTTCTCTACCAAACTCTAAACAACTCAGTGAATTAACATTTTCTTCAATCTGGCTCACCTTACTTGCCCCGATTAAGGCTGAAGTGATTTTCTGTTCCCTGAGCACCCAGGCAAGGGCCATCTGGGCAAGTGACTGTCCCCGTTCCTTTGCTATTTCATTTAATTGCCTTACCTTTAGAAGAACTTCTTCAGAAACATCTCTTTCATTCAGGAAGCTTTTGGGCTTCAACGCTCTAGAGTCTTCGGGAATTCCATTCAAGTATCGGTTAGTCAGTAATCCTTGAGCCAATGGAACAAATGCGATTGATCCAATTCCTTCTTCTTTCAGCAAATCGGTAAGGCCATCTTCTACCGATTGGTTGAACATTGAATAAGCAGGCTGATGGATCAGCAAGGGGGTTCCCAGTTCTTTTAAAATCCCTATAGCTTGTCTGGTTTCCTCTACCCCATAATTGGACAGTCCTATATAAAGAGCTTTTCCCTGCCTGACGACATGGTCTAGAGCCATCATCGTTTCCTCTAAAGGAGTTTCTGGATCTGGCCTGTGATGGTAAAAGATGTCGACATAATCAAGTCCCATCCTTTTTAAACTTTGATCGAGGCTGGATACCAGATACTTTCTTGAACCCCAGTCTCCATATGGACCAGGCCACATGCCATAGCCCGCTTTAGTTGATATAACCATTTCATCACGATATCCTGAAAAATCCTTCCTAAGAATAGTCCCAAAATTCTCTTCAGCAGAACCCGGAGGCGGACCATAATTGTTGGCCAAATCGAAATGGGTAATCCCCTAAGTCAAAGGCCTTTCTAATTAGTCCACGGCCATTTTCGAATAACTCTTCACCACCGAAGTTATGCCATAATCCAAGAGAAATGGCCGGCAGTTTCAAACCTGATTTCCCACATCGGTTATACACCATAGAGTCATACCGGTCGTTGCTTGGTATGTAAGTCATTTGTTTGTAACCTCCATAAACATTATTTTTTTTCGATTTTTCTGGATATGCAGCAGCTATCATGATGGAAGGGAAAAGAGACAGAATTCAACCGCTGTTCTGCCCCCTTGAAAACTTAATTTTTTTGTATGCTGATATTATCAAGGTAAATATTCGTTGCAGCATTGCCATCTAAAATATTGCCAAGCTCAAATACTATTTTTCCATCATCATAAGTTTCTTCATTCATAACAAAAGTGAAGCTGTACCGGGTCATTTCTGTGGTTAAATCAATTGTTTTCATTGGCATATAGCTAATGAACCAGGGGTCAACTGTGAGCTCTTTCCCTACATTGACATTTATTTTCCTTGGCATATCTGCTCTTGCATCAAACTCGACTGTATAGCTTCTGCCGTTTTCAAAAAGCAAGCCCTTCTGATAAACCTGCGGAGAATAAGAAGCATTGCCAATGCTAGACATAGCTACCTTCAATTCTTCCTTTTCAGCAGTCATTGTTCCTTCACCATAACCGCTCCACTGGTCTCCCCACCATGAGGACCACTCAGTTGTTCCATCTGAAAATGTTCCATTATCAATTCCAGGGGTGGATCCGAGCTCCTGCTGGGCAGGTGCATCCTTTACTTTCAACACCACATCATCAATGAATACATCATGACTGCCGATTGGCGACAAGCCATTTTTACCAAGAAGCACTTTAAAGGATGCAATGTCATCGACAGGCATGTTGAATTCATAGGTGTATAGCTGCATTTGATCACTAAGTACTATTGCCTCACTGAAAAATCTTGTGTACTGGGCGTTTTCAATCGTAATCTCAGCTTCTCTCTCCTTTGTTGAGCGAGCCGCAAACGAGAGCTCATAGGCTACTCCCTTAGAAAGGCTTAAATTTGCCTGTTCCAAAAGGACGCTCCATGTTTCATTGCCTTCATTACCGATTGCCACTTTTATTTCCCCATTTTCCGCCATTATTTGGGCACTGGCATCATAATGCACATAATTTCCCCAAGATGACAAACCGTGAGTGAAATCACCATTTTTCAAAGGATACAAATCAGTGTTTCCATAATCCGGGATGTTAGAGGTTTTAAGCAGGATTACATCATCTAAATAAACATCACCGGTTCCTGCTCCAAGATTAAAGACAATTTGAGCTTCCGAATCAGAAATTTCTTCTCCCATCGTAAATTCGAATGTCTTCTCTTCCATGCTGGAGGTAAGCTCGACTGTTTGCATTCCTGAATAATTTACAGAACCATCCTTATTCAAAATGCCCGCTTGAATCGTTCTTGCCTCGTCAGCTCTTGCTTTAAATGTAGCTTTATAGTCATTTCCTTTAACAAGATAGATTCCTTTTTGGTTCAACTGGATGGCATTGGCCTCAGTGCCTCCATCTTCAATCGCCACATGGAGTTCTCGAGTCTGTTCAGAAACAGATGCCGTTGCAGCTGCATCACCGACTGAGAAATTCCAGAACATCAACCGATCCATACCTCCTTGGTCAAACGTTCCATTATAAACATGATTTCCATTTGCAAGCGGCTGTTTTGATGCGTCTTCGTCTACAGGAGCTCCAGTAATGTCCTCGACTCTTACATTGCCTATCCAGACTGGGGTCGTCCCGTTCCCGCCAAGATTGAATTCGAGCCTTGACTCAATATCCGTGTCGTTTAACATATCAAAGGTGAATTCATACGATTGGAGCTCGTCCGTCAGGTTAAACATCTCTTCATTCGAATATTTCACCCAGCCTCGTGAAGCTCCGGCACCAACCTTGACCATGATATTCCTTGGTGCTGTTGTTTTAGCATCAAAACTGACCTTATACTTCCCGCCATTGCCAAGAGAAATGTTCTGGATCATTTGCAGGGAATAAAGCTGAGAACCGGGATTAGTAATATCTGTTCTCGCAAAATTAGTGCCATTGATGCCTTCCACAGATAGGCTGCCGCCTCCACTAAACTCCGGTAAATGGACAAAGTTCCAATACATAGGATTTAGCTCTTCACCAGGCTGGTCCACATCCGTAATTGTATTTTGATAATTTTGATCATAAATCAGGTTTCCGTCCTCGAGCGGCTGTTTAGCATCAGCAGGCAATACCACCGGCCCCGCTGGTGGCTCAACAGCCTCGCGGTAATCACGTTTTTTCAGATCGTACACCCTGACATAATCTATTTCCATTTGACTTGGAAATTTCGTCGTTTCATCTGGATCCCCGTCAAACCATCCGCCAACAGCAAGGTTCATGACCAAATAGAATTCCTGGTCAAAAGGGGCCGGATAGGAATAGTTTGCTGCATTATCTTTTCCTTTTGAATACCATTTATTCTGAGTTTGATAGAGTTCTCCATCCACATACCAGCGCAGCTCCCCAGGCTCCCACTCCAGGGCGTATGTATGCCAGCTGTCGATGCCCCTTTTCTCAGGAAGCTTAAACTCTTTTCCGGTGTGCTTGTTATTTGGCCAGCCTTCCCCATAATGGATTGTCCCTGCCACTGTATTCGGTTTGCTTCCCCATGCCTCCATAATGTCGATCTCGCCTGAAGCGGCCCAGGAACCATATTTATCTTCTTCAGGAAGCATCCAGATTGCTGGCCAAAGCCCCTTTCCAACAGGGAGTTTTGCCTTGATTTCATAGCGGCCGTATTTTTTACTGAACAGGCCCTTTGACTTCAGTTTTGCGGAAGTATATTCATAGGTTCCGAACGGATCCGTAACCTGTTCTTTTTTCGCTTTTATCACAAGCTTACCGTCGTCGATAAAAGCGTTTTCGCTAGAATCCGTATAATACTCTTTCTCGTTGTTCCCCCAGCCTGAAGTGATTCCATTCCCGTCCTCATCCACGATCCAGTTCCCTATATCATAGGTCCATTTGCTGCGGTCGATTTTGGAACCACTGAACTCATCGGACCAGACAAGTGACCACTCAGATTTATTCTGCTTGTTTTTAAGATTTTCTGCTTCAAGTTCATTAGCAGGCTGCCCTTTAGAAGCAGCAAAGCCAGCTCCAGGCATGACCATCATAGCACTTAATAAAATAGCCATAGTCTTCTTCATTCCCTTTCCCCCTTCATTATTTTTTACAAGAGATCAAACTAGATTTTTCTTAGGTAAAACCACCCCCTTTCAAAAAAACTCTCTAAGTAAAACTCGTTTTGTTATGACCAGGAGGTGGATAATCTTAGCTTTCTAGTTTTTGATAATGAAAGTGGTAATCGAATGTTCTGGCAATTCGTCTCTGGCAGTCCGTCCTCCGACAGAAATCGTGAACGGCTCTGGCTTGCCTTCAACATTCATGACGACTGCGACAATGGAACCATCTTCATTCTGGAAGGAAACTGCCTTCAAAAATTCGTGATTCAGTTCATGTCCAATTCTCACTGCATTAGGCTTGATGTATTTGCTGAAATGACCAATATAGTAATACGAGCTGTTGTAATGGACTTCACCAGTTTTAGTGTCAACAATCACTGGTGCGTCACAAAAATTGCCTACATGGTTCGGGCCGCCCTGTTCGTTGAGGACAATATTCCAGTCAATCCAGCCTTCCAGCCAATTATTGATATCGCCCATTATGTTCCTGGCATACCTTTCCCCTGTATGCCAGGCACCCAGCTGGACACCGCCTTCAATACATCCTTCAGTAAAAATCAAGTGTTTCTCCGGGAAGTCTTCATGAATTTTGCTCAAGTTCTCAAATTCTTCTGATACGTACCAGTGGAGTCCAGTGCCCCAAATATATTTTGAAGTCTCGGTGTCTGACAAAATTGCCTTTGCCCGTTCATAAGCAATATCCCTGTTGTGGTCCCAGATGATGATTTTCTTATCACCAAGGCCTTCCTTTTCCATAACAGGCCCTAAATGATTTTTGACGAAGTCTCGTTCTTCCTCCGCTGTATATCTGCATGAATCCCAAACCTGCGTTGCTTCAGGCTCATTTTGGACGGTAATCCCCCATATCGGCACTCCCTCTGATTCCATGGCTTTAATATATTTGGTGTAGTACAAAGCCCATGTATCATAGAACTCTGGCTTCAGTTTCCCGCCATTGTTCATCTCATTATTTGTCTTCATCCAAGCAGGAGGGCTCCAGGGAGAGGACAAAATAGTCAGTCCCTCTCCCCTTGCTTTTACAGCATCCTTGATGAGCGGCAAGACGTATTTCTGCTCCCGCTCAATCGAAAACGTTTTTAGTTCAACATCATTTTCATCAACATAGGTATAGTTCTCCAAAGCAAAATCACAGCTGTGTATGTGAGTCCTGCCAAGGCTATACCCTAAACCTGTCTCTTTGTTAAAGTAGCTATCTATTACTCTGAGACGCTCCTCTTCTGAAATTTGCGCAAGTGTGTATGCAGCCGCCTCCGTAAATGCTCCGCCAAATCCTATAAATGTTTGATACTTCTTTTCTGGCATAAGCATCAGCACTGGATTTAGTTCATTTGCTGCATTTGTTAACGAGACATTCTCCTTCTCCGCAAAGCGGTCCCCGGTATTTTTCGCTGTCTGGATTACTTTTAATTTCACGTATCAGCACCTCTGTTCTACTAATCTAGATAAACATCCATTCTTTCTACTTTTCCATCTCTGACAGATTTGGCATAGGATTCTTGCAGTTGATGGCTATTTATTTCTATCTCTTCTCCGTCCATGTGGAGAACATATTTCACTGTCTTCGCACCATCGATTCCAAAAGTATTTCTCCTTGATGGATTATGATAGGTTACTTCCGTCTTGCCGAGCAATGTAAAATAAACCTTACCCTCTGAATCGAAAAGCCATGACGGTAAAATTGGCTGCAGGCTAAATGTCAATCCCTCTTCTTTAACTCCAAAAAGCTGTTTTCCTATCATTATCAATTGCCAGATACTTAGGAATTCTGCTGTTGTTCCACTCAGTCTTGCTACAAAGCCCTGACCATGCAGGCTTTGGTCCGGATTCACACTGCTAGCAATAAATGATGAATTTTCAAGTACACTTCTTCCGTAAATTTCTGGATCCATAAATGGCGGCAACGCAAAGGTGATATCTTCAAAAAACTCCTCATACTGGCCAGACTTCAGGACGCTAAGCAGGTATTTGAATTCCATATGCATAAATATGGATTCGCGTTCAAGCCATCCAGGCGTGAATGCTCTCGCACGACCAATTTCAAAGGATTGATCTTCCAATGACCCAGACGTTTTATACATTTTCAGTTTTGTGTCGTAAATATCAGAATTCCTTACATGCTGATAAATGGACTGGGCAGATTGCACATCTGCACTCTTCATTCCCCTCGCAGGACCTTCGAGAAAATGTGGAAGCATAGACACTTTAAATGAATGGATCTTGACAAGCGGAAGCCCCTTTTTATTTAGCTTTTCTTTTCCATTTTCATCAAAGATTTGCTCCCAGTTCTCAGCCTCGAAAAAGAAATAGGTTGGAACCAGACCATTGCTGATCTCGGTCGCTTTGTCAATTCCTGCATTCGTTTTCGCAAGCATTAGACGAGCAAAAGAGGTTAGATAATCAAGAGCGATTGCCTTTTCTTCTCCACTGAAGCCGTTCTTTACTGATTCACGGTATTTTTCACGAGCTGAGGATACACGATCCCAATAGTTTGAATCATCTAACTCGTCATTTCTAAATTGATTCAGACTCTCATAAACAGTCTCCACCAACTCAACTACTTCTACAGGTAGTTCCACTTCACGCTCCCCATCTTCATCAGCACTAATAAGAAATTCAAGGAAACGCTTTAGCTCAAGCGTCTCGCCCATAGCTGAACCGAACAATCCAGGAAGTCCGTTCATGGAATCATTCCATCCCGGCTTGTTTGCTTCCATCTCTACTCCCATTCCAAATGGATCCAACGTGGAGAATTTAAGAAGAGCCAGCGAAAAGAGCTTGCTGTAAAGGTGTGATGTATAAAAATCCCCATCTGGCTTTATCACCCAGTTGGATCCTGCTTGATGACCCAATTCAGTGATTGCTTCATATTGGCGAACCTTTCCATCTGCCAGGACATATTTTTCCGAGCGAGGATTCACAAATACAGGACTGTAAAAGTATCTGTAAGTAGAATCATTGAATAAGAGCTGCATTTTCATTTCTGGATAGACCTTCAAATAATTTTCTATCAGATCCAGATTATAGGTCCAATGGTCCATCCAGTAGCCTTCTCCAAACTCTGCCTCGATGTTTTGACTGCTCCTTGTAAGGACATTTTTCAAGAAATCCGGAAGTGACAGTGTCAGTTCAATGCCGTTGTCTGAAATTGTCTGGAGCAGATCCCCTGGTGTATAGGTAGTTCCCTCAAACATTTTCTTAACCAATTCAGCATCCTTCTTATTAGTCACCAGTTCTTCAAGCCATGACCAGTCGGATTGATCTGTTATTTCGAAGCTTGCTCCCTTTACAACGAGAGGGTTATATCCATCCGCCTGGATGAGGCTCATGAACAGTTTGATATTGTAGTCTCCTGTTTCAGGATGGAAAAACACATCATTACGGCGATTTTGGTTTACGTCGCGGAAGTTCCCGTTACCTTGCGAAAAGAACTCAGGTGCGAGTGAGAAAAAATTATAGTCCCTTTCCAGATCTCCATGCTTGCGGGAGAAAACATAATAAATAAAAGGTGTTTTCTCTGTTTCCAATAAAATTGGGTATCCGCCTCTCAGCACATTATCGAGATAACTCTGATTTACATATGCGTCGAATAAAGGTGAAGCCGTTTTAGTTTGTACGTCCTTCGTAATATCCGTAACAAGGTTCTGTGCTTCCTCATATTTTCTTTCCATATATCCGCTTTTCGTAATTTGAGCCGCCTTTTCATTAATGATCTCAATATTCTTCACATGTCCGACAAGCGTATGGAAAGTGATTTTCTCTCCTTGTCCTAACGAATTCCCTTGACTAGAAAATCCACAAGGAACTTTGTTCGTGGTAACTGGTTTAGCATTTGATAACTCTTGAATTGTTCCGCTTTCAAACTCATCCGGGAAAGAAAATGAAGTGTTCGATCCAAAGATAAGGTCCGCATCCACAATTGGTTTGATCAATTGACCTTTATCATCAAAGCTTAAGTAAAAATGTCCTTTCGAGACTTCTTCTACTTCCGCTGAATCATTCGTAGACGAGCGGACTCTGTAGTACGGGATGCTGTTTTCAAGATTAAATACATCCATCCAGCTTTTCAGCGTGTTTCCAACCGCTTTATAAGCCGCATCATCGACTCCATATGGGATGATTGCTGGAAGTCCATCAAGAACCTCAAGTTCAATTGATTCTTCAGATAGATTCTCTATTTCAACCTTCCTCACCAATGCACCAAAGTTCTCATTGGGCAGGGTGAAATACGTAATCAACGTTTTCACTCCATATTGATGGTTGATTTCCTCAATTTTCAATTCATTTTCTTTTATATACATGGTTCTCGTGCAGTCTTTTTTGCTTCCATAAGATGAGAACGGTTCAATAATGGTTTTTCCATCCAATTTTATAAAAGTGCGGAAGCCATTCGTCGATACACGCTGATATGCCTGGTTTGCCGGATAAAACTCAGTTATCGCATGATTTTTATCCTGAACGCCGAAACTGACCATCGCCTGGCCGCGGTTTACGTAAAAAGCCCAGATTGGTATACCGTATAAGCCGGCCAATCCCGGCAGGAAGCTCGAAAAAGTTTTTGCCTGATCGAATTCTTCAATTACAAAATATTGATTATCATCAAATCGGTATTTTTTCATCATTTCTCACTCCGAAGGTATTGGATTTAAATTGAACGGTTTCTAATAATTTCAGCATAACGATAACCGCTGTCCTTAAGGATTCTTTCCTGTGTTTCAAAATCAACATACGTAATACCAAAGCGTTTTTCGTAGCCAAATGCCCATTCAAAATTATCTAACAAAGACCACAAGTAATAGCCGGCAATATCCATGCCTTCTTCATTAAGCTCGGCAACCGCCTGGATATGTTTTTCAACGTATTCCTGCCTGTCTGGATCATGGACAGTGTTAGCCTCCGAAACGTAATCGTCGAATGCCGCACCATTTTCAGTGATATAGATTGGCAGATTGGTATAGTCTTTGCGGAGACGGCGAATCAGCTCTTTGAACTCAGCCGGTGAAATATCCCAGCCCATGCCTGTCTTAGGATAATCGGAATACGCATTTTTGAACAGAAAATCTGAAGCACTATTAAACTCAACATAGCCGCGGCTGTAAAAATTGATTCCGAAGAAATCACAATCTATCGATATTTTCTCCAAATCCCCTTCATAGATAAAGTCATAGGAATGGACGTATTTAGAGAACAAATTCATCATGTCGACAGGGTAAGAACCCTTTAGCACTGGATCCAAGAACCAGCGATTTGAGTAACCGTCTGCATTATTGGCAGCCAACTGATCATTGGCAGAATTGCTCGCCGGATATATCGGCGACAGATTCAACGTAATCCCGATCGGTGTTGCGGACGCGAATTTTTCTTTTAACAGAGATACTGCTTCACCATGGGACAGCAGAATATGGTGGACTGCCTTCAATGCTTCCTCCATATTCGTATGTCCGGGTGCATGGATTCCTTGATGGTAACCGAGAAAACCAGCGCACCATGGTTCATTATGGGTAATCCACATATCTACATGTTCATCAAGTTCCTCAAAGCATTTTTCTGCATACTCCATGAACCAATCCACAGACTCCCTATTTGTCCATCCCCCCTGTTCATGAGCCCACATTGGCAGATCCCAATGGTAGAGCGTAACAGCAGGCTTGATTCCATTTTCATTCAAAAGGAAGATCAATTTTTTATAAAAGTTCATTCCAGCCTCGTTATATTTTCCCTGTTCGGGAAAGATTCTTGGCCATGCAATCGAGAAGCGGTATGAATCGACACCAAGTGTCTTCAATATCTCGATATCCTTCTCGTATAAATGGTAATGGTCACAGGCGATATCGCCATGATCCATATTGAAGACTTTTCCGGGTGTGCGGGAAAACACATCCCATATAGAAGGGCTTCTGCCATCTTCCTTATATGCTCCTTCAATCTGATAGGAAGATGTTGCTGTGCCGAATATAAAATCTTTGGAAAATTTGTTCATCTACTGTTCACCTCTGATGTAATTAATTTTATTTCTTATAAACTTTGATATTTACAATTGTCATACGCCGCGACATCTATTGAAAGCGTCATCAATTATTTGTTCAGCTCAATCTTATTTATTGGCTCCATCTGCTGCTCCCTTCACTAAATATCACATAGCTATTCTCAATTCCTATTCTACCTTTGCCAGCAGTACATCTTGAGGCAGATAATTTTGTTTAGGGTTTCAATATTTTAGAACGCCACTATTTAGTTGTTTTTCTCTTCCAAAAATCCCCTAAAAATAAAAAAAGAGAGCTCAAGCAGCTCTCCTCATCCATTCTTTTCCCGATATTCTTTTGGTGAAATTCCTTCGACTTCCCGGAACACTCTGGCAAACTGTTTTGGGTTCTTGTAGCCCACCATCTCACTGATTTCCAGTATCTTGAAGTCAGTCTCCTTTAACAGTTTTTTTGCGCTTTCTACTCTAACCATTTTTAAATAATCAACGAAGTTCTTGCCTATATACTCCTTGAACATATGGCTGAAATAGGAATAATTCAATGAAATATAGTTGGCAACTACAGCTAAGTTCAAATCCTTATGATAATTTTCCCTTATATACGCAATTGCCCGGTCCATATACTTTTGCTCAGAATACAAGGATTTCAACTGTTTATTATATTCATGGATTCTCATCAGCAAGTCTTCAAGGGCATGGAAATACTCATGGAAATTATTAAAGTTATAAATATCGGCCATCTTATTCAAGAGTTCGAAAGTAGCGATAGATTCTTCCCCTAGGCGTTTAAAGAATCCTTTGAAAATGGTTTCATTGATTTCCCTGTTTAAATTCTCAAGATAGCTGAGGCTGCTATTCGTAATCACATCGAAGTCCATAACCTGCTTCAGGTTCACTTTAATTTCGTTTTCCCGTTCTGTTCCGAGCATATTGGAAATCTTGTTAATCAAATCAACCGGGAGAGCGGAGACATCCGGTTTTCCCTTAACTTTTTCATATAAAATAAGCGGCCGCTGTGGATAAAGGAAATGATACTTTAGGGCAGTGACTGCCTGCTCATAAACTTTTTTCAATTCCCTAATATCTTGTTCCTTTTCACTTATCCCTATAGTGATTACCAGGTGCCTTTCCATGCCAAGCTGTTGTTTCAATAGAGAAAAAATTTCAATGTCTGCAGAAATGATTGTCACTCGGTCATCTTTATCCAGAAATGGAATGCAGTCTTTGCTTGAATGGAGTAACTGATTAATCTTTGCAAGAAAATCGGCCCCCTCTACTTCACCATCCGACTCAATAATTCCAACATAATATCCATCAGGATAAGATTCGATTTTCATTTTCTTATAAAGCTCTCCCACCACTTCTTTTTGGATGTTGGGATTAAGCAGGATGTAGTTCAGCTGGCTGGCACGGTACTCATCCATGTGCTGGTAGGTCATTTTTTGGCTAGTTTCCAGTTCTTCTATGATCATATTCAGTGTTTTGTATAACTCCATCCGGTTGACAGGCTTCAAAAGGTACTCTTTTACCCTATGTTTGATTGCTTCCTTGGCATAGGTAAAATCATCATACCCGCTCAGAATCACCAGCGATGTTTGTATTTCTTTTTGTTGGAGCTCCTTAATTAATTGGATGCCATCTAAACCCGGCATTTTAATATCAGTAATGACTATATCAGGTTTATGTTCGATTATTCTTTCAAGAGCTTCCTGCCCATCTGCAGCAAGTAAGGTTTCAAAATCCGGGTATTCTCGCTTGATCATTGCCTGAACACCCAGACGAATGTTTTTCTCATCATCAGCTATAAGGACTTTATACACTTTGGCTGCCCCCTTTCATCATTTTGCAAGGCATTTTTATCGTCACCATCGTGAATTCGCCTTCCACACTTGTAATAAAAACCCCATACTCCTTACCAAAGTAAAGCTGAATTCTTTGATTCACGTTGTGAATTCCAATCCCGCTTCCACTTTTTGATTCAGGACGATGATTTTCCTGCTGTGATTGGATTGATTGATTGAGTAATTCACACTGTTTATCAGTCATTCCTGTTCCATTATCTGTTATTTCAATAATAATGACATCATTCTGGGCATACCGCGCACTTACCCGCAGCATCCCCTTGCTTTTTTGTTGATTAGGAATAATCCCATGTTTAACCGCATTTTCAATAATTGGCTGCAGAGACATTTTTAATACTTCCTGATCAAGCAGTTCATTTGGAACATCAATCTCCATAGCAAGAATCCCATCCAGACGAAGATTCATTATATCCACATAGTTCCTTATATAATTCAATTCTTTTTCAAGAACAACAAAGTCATTTTTCCACTTTAAGTTATAGCGCATCATTTCTCCAAGGGAGGTGATCGCATCCGAAATTGCGTATTCCCCTTCAATCTCGGCCATCATTTTTATGTTTTCCAATGTGTTATAAAGGAAATGAGAATCAATTTGGGTTTTCAAAGCCTTTAACTCTGTTTCTTTAGCAGCAGCCTTCTTATTGACAGCGTCGGCAATTAATCCGTTCATTTTCCCGAGAAGGCTTTTAAAATGAAATGCCAGTTCTGAAAACTCATCCTGTCCGTTAACCTCAACATCAATGGAAAAATCGCCCCCTTCTACTCGCTTCATAGAATCCTTAAGTTTGTACATTTTTTTCAAAAGCAACAAAACCAATACATAGGTGACAAATGAGAGAATAATAACAAGAAAAATAATCCCGATAAAAATGACATTTCTTGTATTGGCAGTTTCGGCATAAAGGCCTTCAAGCGAAATAACATTCAACAGGTATGCTTCCATGTCATCAATATAGGTAGTGATGACTAAATAAGGAGTATCGTTGTTTTCAAATTGAAAACTGGCTGTTCCCTCTTGTTTTGATTTACTGAATTTAAGCTTTAAATCTTCAGGATCGATTCCTTCATCTTCTAAAAAGGTATGTTGGAAGTTCCTTATCATGTTGTTATCCTTATCAATGACCACATAGACCGAGTCAGGATCCTGCGTCGTCCCGAACATCTTCGGAAAGAAGTTTTTCAAGAACATATTTATTTCAATGATGCCCAAATGTTCATTCTTTGGGTAATCCAGCTCCCGTAATAAAGAAATTTTTGCGGTGTTTTGCGATGGAAGCCTCTTAAGGACATCCTCGGTCTGTTGGTCGAACCACCAAACCTCCATTCCATTCCTATTGATGACCTCATCTCTCCATGGCTTTTGCATGATTCGATCCTCTTTAAAGAGAATCGGCCACATCTCGGTTATATACGGATTGGTTGTATACAGACGGATATTTTCAATCGCTGGGTTATTGGCCTGAAGCCTGGTTACATTCGAAAGTTCGTTCATCCTAAAATCGATTAACTGATTGATATTTGCTTCATTTCTGTTTTTAACGAAGTCAATGAAATCAATATCTGAAACAACCATTTGAGCCGTCCGCCTCATCGTTTCGATATTGTTTTTTATGTGAACCTTTTCGATTTCAAGAGCATTTTCGCTTTTGGTGCTAATTTCTTTAATCGCCCTATCATACACGTTGCTGGAATATATAGAGATAAAAATGATAATAGGAATTATAATTATAAGGATATATAAGGCAATAAGCTTTTGTTGCAGGGAAAGTCGATCTAACCAAGTTGCCGTTTGTTTCATTTTTTTTTGAAAATCCATCTCTCTCACATCCATCTTTTGCCCACATATAAAAATTATAAATTATTTGCAATATTAGTATTGTGGTAAAGTGTTTCAATTTATTGAAGTTTCTTCTCATACCGGTATTGAAATATAACTTAATACTGTGTAAAAGCAGGAATAGACTGCCCCTTCCAGAAATTTTATTCTAAAAGGAGCAGTCTTTCCACGATATTTTATTTATTGTGCTGCTTCAAGTTTCTTTTTGTTCTTTTCATATACTTCTTGCTGGTACTTATCAACTTTTTCATATCCAAAAGAATCACGTTTCTTCAGGAATTCGTCAAAGATTTTTTCAAATTCATTATCAGATTTAGCCAGCAGAAGCTTAGGAAGCGTTTTGCCCCATTCCTGTGCAATTTTGCTTGCGGCTACACCTTCTGCAGTAGTTCCAGTCGGGCTGATACCATCAAATTCGGCATAGCTGACTGTCTTTCCTTTTGTCCAGTCTTCCATTTGTTTGAATGGTTCTGATGCAGGTGGTGCCCATGCAAGGCTCATATTTGTATCCATTAGCATCCAGTATTTGAATGAAGCACCATACTTTTGGTCAAAAGCTGCACGGTCCTTATTCAGTAAATCCAGTACTTCTGGCTTGAATTCAGGCTTCCCGTTTACCATATCATACGTTTTACCCTCTTTACCCATATAAAGGTCCATTTGTCCTTCTTGACTGATTAGGTAAGTCAGGAATTGAATTGCTCTTTCCTTATCTTTTACATCTTTCGAAATCAAAGTCACAGTCCACCCTGAGATGCTGTCCCCAGCCAAAGCAGGAGCATCTCCTTTTGAGTTAGCAGGTCCATCTACAGCAATGTATACAGAATTTGGATCTTTGGCATACAATGCGTGCTGTTGTGCTGCAAGGTCACTGCGCTGGTAAAGCATTGCAAAATATCTGCCTTGTGCAATCTTTTCTTCCATTTGTGGACGCTTATCAATAAAGATATCCTTTGCAAGAAGGCCTTTTTCATTTGCTTCTCTTAAAGTTTTTAACCATGCAAGATATTCAGGATCTTGGCTGCGGTCATATACCTTGCCGTCTTTTTCCATTGGAATAGCAAGGAAGTTTTGTAAATAGCCTTCAAGGGATGTATTTCCTACATCAGTAAATTCATTTAATCCGAATGGAATCAGTGGCGCACCGTTTACTTCCGGGAACTTTTTCTTTACATCTTCAAGAGCCTTTAAGAACCCCTCAGGAGTACTCATATCCGGGCTGCCAATCGCTTCATACATATCCTTTCTCACAAGGAATGTCTGATTGGATGGCTTTAGGTCTTTATATTTGTCGAAATCCTTTGGAGAAGATGACGCATTTGGATAACCGTAAGTGTTCCCATCCTCCTGCTTATACCATTCAATCTTTGCTCCATCTACTACTTTAAAGAAATACGGATCATATTGTTCTGCAAGTTCATTCAACGGTAGAACAAGATCGCCTTCAATCATCTTCTTGACAGCATCTTCCCACCAGCCGATTGTGATGAAATCAGGAAGCTTACCAGAAGCAATCATCGTGTTCATTTTCTCCGCTTCATTTCCTGCTGGCGAAATAAAATTGACAGAGACACCCGTTTTATCCGTTACATATTTGGAAACAACATCATCGCCCCATTTATGCGCGAACCAAGAAAAGTTCACATACCAGTCAAAAGTAATTGGTTCCTTGTTAGACTGCCAGCCAGGAGCATCTGCTGTTGCCTTAGGTTTATCTGCGTCCTTTTCACCGGAAGCGTTTTCATTCGTCTTGCTGGAACATCCAGAAAACAATGCCAATACCAATGATAGAATAAGTACTAACGAAAAGCCTTTAGTTAAGAATTTTCTCCTCATTTTTTGACCCTCTCTTTTTTTGTTTTTTTAGGCCATCTTATTCAATGTACACTGCTTTAAAAATTGGGGAAAGACTTTTTGGCTAATTGCCAGCCTTTCCCTAGATTAAAAGGTTTATCCTCTATGATAAAGCAGTGCTCCATTAATAATGAAGCCATGTATTATTTAAATTTCTTCAATGAAGAAAATTTAAATCCATATTCTAAAAATCAACCTTTCACTGATCCAATCAGCATTCCTTTTACAAAATACTTTTGCAGGAATGGGTATACCAACATGATTGGAAGAGTCGTTACAACCATCGTTGCCAATTTAATAGACTGAGATGTTACCGTCTTCGTAGCAATCGACCCAGCTGCATTCGTCATCATCTGGTTTGAACTTGACTCGGCAACAACCTTATATAAATAAGTCTGGATTGGCTGCAAGTCTGGATTGTTCACAAAGATGACTCCGGCAAAATAGTCATTCCACTGATAAACTCCCTGGAACAAGGCAATTGTTGCAATAACCGGCATGGAGAGCGGGATGATTACCTTAATAAAAATCATAAAGTCGTTGGCTCCATCTATTTTTGCTGCTTCCTCAAGGGAAGTTGGCAGCTCCCTAAAGAATGAAACAAAGATGATTAGATGGAAGAAGTTAAACATTGTTGGAATGATATATACCAAGAAGTTATCAAATAATCCAAGATCCCTAATTAACAAAAAGTAAGGAATCAGTCCGCCGCTAAAAAACATGGTGATAACACCTACCAGCATATAGAAGTTCCTGCCATAAAGATCTCTTCTTGAAATCGCATAAGCAACCATTGCTGTGAAGAATACATGGGTCATGGTTCCGACAACTGTTTTGGCAATGGTCACCCCGAAGGATGTAACGATCCCGGGAGTACTAAAAACAGCTTTGTAATTTTCTATTGAGAATTCCCGTGGCCACCAGTAGATTCCGCCTTTCATAGCATCGACCCCATCGTTGAGGGAATTCACTATAACATACCAAATTGGATAGACTGTTATGGCACAGATAAAGAGCATGATGAGAATGTTAATGTTGTCAAAAATGTATTCACTTGTTGTCCGCCGGTTCCTTTTTAAAAGCTTAAACACAACATCACCCCCCCTTAGAATAAAGATGTTCCATTCAGTTTCTTTGTTATCTTATTAGCAGACAGGAGCAGGATAAATGCAATGATAGCTTTCAGCAAGCCTACCGCTGTTGCGTATGAGTATCGGGCATTCTGCAGACCCAACTGGTAAACATAAATATCAATTACATTACTAGCGCTTTCATTTAAAGAGTTGCGCAAAATCAAGATTTGATCGAAGTTTGAGTTCAAGACACCACTTACAGCAAGAATAAACAAAATAGTTATCGTCGGGCGAATCGATGGCAATGTGACATGCCACATCTTCTGGAAACGACTTGCTCCATCAATCGTCGATGACTCGTATAATTCCGGTGATACTCCAGCAATGGCTGCGAGATAAATGATTGCTGACCAGCCAAGCTCTTTCCATATATCAGAGAGAATGACAATCGCCCAGAAATTATCGGGTTCTGCAAGGAAATTCGTGCGTTCACTGATTAAACCCAATCCTAGCAAAATATCATTTATGACACCTACGTCCGCAAGCCATGTAGTTAAAATTCCTCCCATTACCACCCATGAAATAAAGTGAGGTAGATATGAAATGGTTTGAACCGCCTTCTTTAGCTTCATTGATGTAAGCTCATTAAGCAAAAGAGCAAAAATAATTGGAAGAGGGAAGCCGATAAACAATTTAATTAAACTGATTCCAAGTGTATTTTTAAGGACAATCCAAAAATTTTCATCCTGCAAAAATTCCTTAAACTGCATCAATCCTACCCAGGGTGCTTCTGAAATCGTTTTGATGATGCTGTATTCTTTGAAAGCGATTACCAACCCATACATTGGAATATAGTTGAAAATGAACATCCACACTACACCTAGAAGAGCCATCACCTGCAGATATTTTTGAGTAGAAATTTTCTTCATGATTTTTTTGTATTTCTCTTTTTTCGTGTTTTTTTCAATATTGATACTACTGCCCTGTTGTTCGATTCCTTGTTGAATTTTGACTGCCATTTCTTCACCACCTAAGCTGCTTTTGTCTTTCCTATATCTTTATAATAGAAAATTGGCCTTGAGTTTATAAGCCATAGAATTTTGCTTATGGTATCAATTTTTCTGATTTATGGTTACACAGTGAATTATTGATACCACTGCAGTGGTATCGCTTTCAAAGAAAATCAAAGGAGGGGGTGTTAGTGGGGTGCCTCGGCACGACTAGTTTTTCTAGTTAATTAAAGATAGAAAAAATTATTGTTTGGTGGAAATTGAAATGAAAAAGGACTGATTATATTATTCTTTGAAGTAATCTTGGAAGATGTCTTTTTACGAAGCAAGGCATGTGAAATTTTAGTTGTTTGAGAAGTCTTTGTCCCAGCCTCATTAGTTTTGGCAGGATTCGTTTGCTATCAAACTGGGTAAGTATTGATATACCCTTTTGACTAATAAACGAGGAGGATTGGAACATGGAAAGAAACAACACAATTATGCAATTTTTCGAGTGGCATCTAGAGCCGGATGGAAGGCACTGGAGACGTCTAAAGGAGATGGCGCCAGAATTAAAAGAAAAAGGAATTACCTCTGTCTGGATACCACCAGTAACAAAAGCAACCTCACCTGATGATAATGGGTATGCCCCATATGATTTATACGATCTGGGTCAATTTAGTCAAAAAGGTTCCATTCGGACAAAATATGGGACGAAACAAGAACTGATAGAAGCCATAATGGAATGTCAAAATGCCGGCATAAAAGTGTATGTAGATGTAGTAATGAACCATAAAGCAGGTGCTGATGAGACGGAATTAATTAAAGTGATTGAAGTGGACCAGGAGGACCGGACCAAAGAAATATCAGAACCCTTTGACATTGAAGCTTGGACAAAATTTACATTTCAAGGACGTGAAGGGAAGTATTCTCCATTCGAATGGAGATATGAACATTTTACCGGAACAGATTATGATGAAAAGACAGGGAAATCAGGAATATTTAAAATCCTTGCTGATGACAAGGATTGGAGTAAACATGTAGATGATGAAAACGGAAATTATGACTATCTAATGCTTGCCGATATTGACTATGAACATCCTGAAGTAAAACAAGAAATGATAGAATGGGGAAAATGGCTTGCGGATACCCTTGACTGTGATGGTTACAGGCTTGATGCAATCAAGCACATTAACCACTACTTCGTTCGCGAGTTTGTAGAGGAGATGCGTAAACACCGAGGCGATGATTTTTATTTTGTCGGAGAAGTCTGGAAAACTGAGCTTCATGCATGTCAAAAATACCTTGATCATGTCGATTATCAAATAGATTTGTTTGATGTACCCTTGCATTATAAGCTACATAAAGCCTCCAATGAAGGCAGTGATTTTGATTTAACCAGTATTTTTGAGGATACCCTTGTAAATTCCCATCCTCAAAATGCTGTTACCTTCGTTGATAATCATGATACTCAGCCCCAAGAATCCCTTGAATCGTGGGTTCAGGACTGGTTTAAGCCTAGTGCATATGCCCTGATTCTCCTTAGAAGAGATGGTAATCCGTGTCTGTTCTATGGAGATTATTATGGAATCGGAGGACCGGAGCCAGAAGAAGGACACGAAGAAATTCTTGATCGCCTTCTCTTTGCCAGATACGAAAAAGCATACGGGGAACAGCATGATTACTTCGACCATCCAAATACCATTGGCTGGGTCCGGCTGGGAGTGAAAGAGCTCAAGTACTCTGGTTGTGCAGTCGTTATTTCCAATGGAGAGGATGGCGAGAAAAGAATGTACGTTGGCGAAAGGAAGGCTGGAGAAACATGGGTGGACCTAACAAACTCAAGGGATGACCAGATAACTATCGAAGATGATGGATATGCCACTTTCCCGGTTAACGGTGGCAGCGTTTCTATTTGGTCTTACCATCCTAGTGAGTAATGCAAACTATATATGGGAAATTCATGCAATCTTAAATATAGACTCTGTTATAGCTGAATGTTGATATGGAAAATAAGCAGAGAAATTCCGACTAACTTGAGAAATACCCATATTTTCTTAAAAATAAGAGGAGTTTTTCCTTTTATATGATTCAAATCTTTGGATTTTGTCTAATTTTGAGCGGTTAAGCGGAAAATCTCCGCTTAAATCAGCCTCTTGAGCTTCCTCTATATACATTAGCAGGAAAATCTCCGCCTAAGATTTTTCATACTTTCACGAAAATCAACAATGAATAATGACAGAGCCTAAATACAAAAACAAAATGTCCACTGTACGTGGACATTTTGTTTTTTTTGTCTTTTTGTGGTGACAGGCACCTATAAAAGTGATTCCGCCCCATCAATGTAGATCTCACTTCCAGTTATGTGGTTTGATTGTTTGGAAGCAAGGAATAGTACTAGATCGGCGACTTGCTCGGCTTTTCCTGGTTTGTGTTCTAATGGTTGGTTCCCTTCCGGGTATTCAATCGGAATTTCCACCTTTTTTAGGTTTTCGGTTTCTTTCCATGTGTTTTCATTGATATTGGTTTCAATCGCTCCTGGGCAGATCATGTTGACTCTAATACCATAATTGGCAAGCTCAAGCGCCGCCATTTTTCCAAAGCCCATCTGACCAATTTTTGATGTACTATAGGCGGACATGCCAATATTTTTATAGATCCTGTTCCCGTTAATGGAACTAGTAATAATGATACTTCCCCCATTTGTCTTTAAATGCGGGATTGCATATTTCACCGTTAAAAAGGTACTCGTTAAATTATTAGAAATGGTTAAGTCCCATTCTTCCGGCTCCAAGTCTTCTATAGGCGCCACTTCCCCATTAATCCCCGCGTTAGCAAAGACCACATCGATTCTTCCCCACTGATCAATGGTTCTTTTATAGACGTTCTCTACTTCCTTCGGGTGAGACACATTGGCTTCCAAGACAAGCGCTTCACTTCCCATATCTTCGATTTGTTTTTTGACCTCTTCCACATTTTCTTTATGCAAATCTACTAAAGCAATTTTTCCTCCGTTTTGAGCAAGCTTCAAAGCAGAAGCCCTTCCTATCCCTGAGCCAGCCCCTGTAACAACAGCAACCTGATTTTGAAGTAGATTTTCCACGTTAAAAACCCTCCTTAATGGTGATGTATATTACTATATCCACCATAGAGATTTTGAAACATAAAGATTATATTACTAGGTTTCACTTTCCTATAAAAAGGGTACCGAATGGAGAGTGTAGTCTTTCCCTGCTCTTTCTTAATTTTGTGGTTACATATTTTCGTAAGGAGGATTCTATGAATAATAAGAAGGCTGTTCAATTAAGTAGCTTTACCATTAACAATGAAAAAACTGCTCCTTTAACGACTAACCAAGGGCTAAAAGTATCAGAAGATGAGTTTTCATTAAAGGCTGGGTTAAGAGGGCCTACATTGATGGAGGATTTTCATTTTCGAGAAAAAATGACTCATTTTGACCATGAACGAATCCCCGAACGGGTTGTTCATGCCCGTGGTGTAGGGGCACATGGAAACTTTCAACTCTATGAATCTCTGGTTGAATATACAAAAGCTGATTTTCTTACTGACACTTCCAAAACCACACCTGTTTTTGTCCGCTTCTCAACGGTACAGGGCTCAAAAGGTTCAAGCGATACGGTTCGTGACGTCCGAGGGTTTGCGACCAAATTTTACACAGATGAAGGTAACTTTGATTTAGTTGGAAATAATATGCCTGTTTTCTTTATTCAAGATGCGATTAAGTTCCCTGACTTTGTACATGCTCTTAAACCCGAACCACATACGGAAATACCACAAGGGGCAAGCGCTCACGATACGTTTTGGGATTTTATAGGCCAAAATCATGAATCCGCCCATATGGTGATGTGGGCCATGAGTGACCGTGCCATTCCGCGCAGCCTGCGGATGATGGAGGGATTTGGTGTGCACACCTTCAGACTGATTAATGCAGATGGAGAAGCTCATTTTGTCAAATTCCACTGGAAGCCTCTTCTTGGTGTACACTCACTAGTTTGGGATGAAGCACAGAGGATTGCAGGTAAAAACCCTGACTTCCATCGCCAAGACTTATATGAAGCAATTGAGAAAGGGGATTTTCCGGAATGGGAGCTTGGCCTGCAAATCATTCCTGAAAAAGATGAATTCAACTTTGACTTTGACATTCTAGATCCTACAAAAATTTGGCCAGAAGAAGAAGTACCTGTAAAGATAGTTGGTAAAATGACCTTAAATCGAAATGTTAGCAACTTTTTCGCCGAAACAGAACAAGTCGCTTTTCATCCTGGTCACGTCGTACCAGGGATTGATTTTTCAAACGATCCTCTCTTACAAGGACGTTTATTTTCCTATACAGATACACAGCTTTCCCGCCTAGGAGGTCCAAATTTCCACCAGATTCCAATTAATCAGCCTGTCTGTCCTTTCCATAATAATCAGCGGGATGGTATGCACCAGATGGCAATTCATCAAGGACAAACAAGCTATCATCGGAATGGTTTAAATGCCAATCAGCCTGAACCGGCACCGGTTGAACTAGGGGGCTATGAATCTTATCAGGAAAAAATCGATGGTCGTAAAATTAGAGGCCGTAGTGAGAGTTTTCTAGATTTCTACTCTCAAGCGAAGCTATTCTTCAACAGTTTAGCTCCATTTGAACAAAAGCACTTAAAGGATGCATTCAGCTTTGAGCTTGGGAAATGTAAGTCGGAAATGGTTAAAAATAACGCGGTTGCGCTATTAAATCATATTGACCGTCAAGTGGCGGAAGAAGTCGCAGGCAATATTGGAGCAGAACTTCCTGAGGAAAATCTGGAGGTACAATCTGATAAAAAGTCTCCTGCCCTTAGTATGGCAAACACAGTGAAGCAACCGGCTACTAAATGTACGGCTATTTTGTTAGATGGTGTGCCTGATGATGAAAAATTAACAGATTGGATTCGAACGCTGGCACAATATAATATCAATTATAGTATTGTGGCAAAAAGTATGTATACGCTTAGCCCTGTTTTAAAAGTAACAGATACGTTTGATACGGCAGATTCAAGTCTTTTTGACGCAGCAATATTGATTAGTTCAGGTTCCGAAGCCGATCCGTCTGTATTAGAATTTATTGAAACCACCTATAAACACTTCAAACCTTTGGCAATGGTCGTTGATGATTACACAGCCCTAGATAGATGTCGTGTGGTGTTAAATGCACCTGGTGTTTATGATCTAACCAAGGCTGGTATTACTCCATTCATTGAAGGAATGGCACAGGGACGTTTCTGGGAACGTACATTATGAGCAAAAAAGCCCTGAACAATTTTAATGTTCAGGGCTATGTGCTAATTTCAACCATATGAAAAGACTACCTCCTTGTTTTTAGGAAATAATCTATTCTTTAGAAACAAGTTATTTAAGTGGCCTGTTCTTAGTTTGGTTGGAGAATGTACTGAACTACTTCTCAATAGAGAAAGGCTCAATTACATCATGAAGCCCATTCATTTTAAAAGTTTCTCTTATACTTTCGTTCACTTTGTGAATCATCCTTAGTCTTAAATTTTTCCCTTTCATCTTCCATTTCTATTTTCAAATCTTCTAACGGTATTTGATCAACAAATTCCATACCTTCAAATTCTTCAAAAGTATTTCGTTTATTCTCTATTGGTGATTTCTTATCTTTACTACTCATATTTTTCACCTCAGATCTATCGTTTTGTATTATATAACCTTTGATATTAGGTATTAAACATTTACACGTGATGAATTATTACTAGAAAGCAGGGTTAAATTTTAACATGGCGGGTAAATAGTAGTATCTTGTTTTCTAGCAACTTATTTAACCAGCGAGGAGTGGAATAAATTGAATATCTTATTGACATCAACAGCAAGAAGAATAGACTTTGTAGGATTTTTTCAGGAAGCTTTAAAAAATGCTGGTATCGACGGGAAAGTAATTACTGCTGATCCTGAATATAATGCCCCATCGCTCCAAGCAGGAGACGAAAACTATGTAATTCCACAGCAAACGGATTCAAATTATATTGAAACTATAGTGGAGATATGTAAGAAACATCAGGTGAACTGTCTTGTTCCATTGAATGATTGGGAAGTACCGCAAATAGCTGCACACAAAAATGAATTGGAGAATTTAGGTGTATCCGTATTTGCCCCGGATTTAAATATTGTCAAAAAGGTGCGGGACAAAGCAAAGTACTGGGAGCTGCTCGAACCGTTTGGTGTTAAGACACCTCTTACCTACCTCAATGTTGAAGATGCGAAGAAGGCATTGGAAAAACAAGAAGTATCCTTTCCGTTAATCATAAAGCCCCGAAATGGTTCGGCCTCAATTGGGGTAGAAATTATCGATAATGTAGAGGATATGGAATTTGCCTATCAGCTTGTCGTTCGAAAGATTAAAGAAAGTCCATTGGATGGTGACACATCAAGAGAACCGGAGGACAATGTCATTATTCAGGAAGTGATTACAGGTGATAAATTTAGTTTGGATATGTTTAATGATTTAAATGGCCGCTTTCTTACCTCATTCGGTCGAAAGCAATTAGGTATGAGGGGCGGAGATATCGACCGGTGCATTACGGTCAATATCCCAGAATTAACAGAAATCGCACAGCGATTAGCTAAAGGCTTTGGCCATGCAGGCTATATGAACACGGATGTCTATTTCAATGGTACCGATTATTACATTATTGACATCAACCCCCGCTTTGGCGGAGGTTATGCTTTTACCCATTCAGCAGGAGCGGATATACCTGCGGCAATCATTGCGCTAACCGCCGGTAAACAGGTAAAAAAGGAATGGCTTCGTCAAAAATCCGATATCGAGCTAGCACGACATGACACGGTTGTTTCGATAAATAAACAAAAGGTGATGGAAGTACTATAAGGGTAACATTGAAAGTAAACAAACTTAAAAAATGGAGGATGGATAAAATGGGCGATCCAATCCCCTTATTACAAGAACTAATAAAAATAAACAGCTCTACAAAAGCAGGTGCGAACGAGGCAATTGCTTATTGTGAACAATGGTTAACAGACCAAGGCCTCCCCGTTAAAAAAATAGAGAATAATGGGTTTCACATGCTTGTATGTGAAATTGGCCAAGGTGATCATACGGTTGTATTAAACGGACATATCGATGTCATTGAAGCAGAGGAAAGACAGTTCCAACCCTATATCAAAGATGGAAAAATGTATGGCCGCGGTACAGTGGATATGAAAGCAGGAGTGGCAGCTTTCATGCTGGCAGCAGCAAAATTGAAAGACAGGCCCTTAACTTCCAGGGTCATGCTTCAAATCGTTCCAGACGAGGAGACCGGCGGCATCAACGGTACCAAATTCTTAACAGAAAATGGTTATTTGGGAGATTTTATTATTTGTGGTGAACCAACAAATATGGGGATTGCCATCCAGTCGAAAGGCGTGCTTCAGCTTGATATTACCGTCCAGGGGAAATCAGCCCATGGAAGTCGTCCATGGGAAGGCACGAATGCCATAACCAAAGCGATTAATCTTTTTGAAGATATTTTAGAGCTTCCTTTTGCACAAGAAAGCTCCCCTATGTTTACTAAGCCATCTATCAATCTCGCGAAGATCCAAGGAGGAACCGTCTATAATAAGGTACCGGATCTATGCGAAATGTCCCTGGATATTAGATATCTGCCAGACCAGTCTCCGGATGATATCGTTCATCAGATCCAGGCAATAACAGACGCTACAGTATCAACCCATATGTGCAATAATCCGGTCAAAACAACAGCAGACAATCCTTATGTAAAAGCATTGGGCGAATCAATTAAACGAATCACCCAGCTCGAAAAAGTAACCATATTCGGACAGCATGGATCCAACGATGGACAGTTTTTCAACGAGTACGGAGGTTCAGCTGTAGAATTTGGCCCCGTTGGGAGCGACTGGCATGGAGAGAACGAAATGGTTTTTATCGAATCGGTGAGAGAATATCAGGATGTGCTGGTGAATTTTATTTTGACTTTGGATGATTATCTAAATAATCACCGATGATTAGGTGATTAGGAACTACCTGCATACCCGATTTAGAGAATCGTATGAGACTCTTATTGTAAACAGCAGAGTTAAATCCTGAACTGACAAAAGAGATAAATAAAGAGGCTTTCCAAAAGTTCAAAGAACTCATGGGAAGCCTCTAATTCATACCTTTATTCAGCCTGCACAGCCAGTTTAATCAAATAATTAATTAACACCTATCCCACTAATTAAACGTTTAGTTAAATATTGGTTAAGCCTTCATGCTGTCCGTAAGACTGCACTGTTTTTTATTTACGCTTCACCATGATGGTTGATGTCGTAACAGTTGAGTTTCCGGCATTGTCGTACAGTTTATAGGTAATGGTATAAATTCTGTCCGAACCGCCGCTTCTCTCATCCCTCAAATAAAAGTCCGTATCGGCTGTTCCGTATACCGCACCCTGTATATCCGGTTCAGGCAGTTTCTCGCCTTTCACAACATCAGGCTGACTGCTTGTAATAGACACGAGCTCAAACGAAGCAACTCCGGATACTGCATCCCTTGCGTCCACAGTAGCCTTCACATTTATAAGCTTTCCTGTACCGCCAATAATAACAGACGGATTGAATGTAACATTCAACAAGGGCTGGGTTTTATCCATTTTCACCTGGACGGTTTTAATATCTTCCACATTGCCTGCCTTGTCGGTACTTCTATACTCAAGGTTATTTACACCCTGCCCGCCTACCTTGACCGGACTAGTATATGCAGTCCATGTCCCGCCATTTAACCTATATTCGGTCTTTTCCACAACTGAAATGGAATCGGCCGCTGTCAGGCTTACTTCTGCATCACTGTTGTACCAGCCATCCCTCACGGAGGAAGTAGTTGATGGAGCTGTTTTATCAATTATGAATTCCACTCTTTTTGCTTCTTCAACATTCCCCGTCATATCAACACTTCGATACTCCACTGTGTTTATACCTTCAGTTCGCACATAAGTTGGAGTCTGATATTGGGTCCAGCTTCCTCCATTCACTCTGTACTCTGTCCATGCTATACCGGACGTTTCATCTTGTGCAGTAAAAGAAAGAGGCAGATCCACCCTTATCGGATATGAAGGAATATCACCGATTGATGTAACCGGTTTTTGTGTATCGATCTTAATGGTTCCGGCTTTTACATTCTCTTCATTGCCGGCTTTGTCGATACTCTTATATTCAACATTCGCTGTACCATCCACTGAAAGACTAAACTGGCTGGCGTATTGCAGCCATTCTCCACCATTGATCCTGTAAAGTGTTTTATCTACACCTGAGTCATTGTCTTCAGCAGTCAGCAATACCATAACATTCGAACCATACCAGCCGTTAGCTCCGGTTTGGCCCTGGACATTCATCGAAGTTACAGGTACAGAGGTATCCGGTGTCTCCACTAGTATGTTGTATTGGGAGAGATCCCTATGTTCAAAGGTACTGCCTTTAGACACTTCCTTACTATTATAGTACGTGTAAAAGTTGCCCTTATTATCAGCCACATGAATATCATAGAGTTGCCAGATGCCCTCTGGGTCGGAAGGGTTTGTTACTAGGATCCCTTCGTATTTTGAAGTCTCTGGATTATAGGTTAATTCTACATCTCTCGTAGGGTAGCCGACAGGAGTTTTATATGAAACAGAAACATGCTCAACCCCGGAGAGATCGTCTGTGATGTCTGCCGAAAGCCGTACCTGCTCCCCTGGTAAAATGGTTGTTTTGGAAACTGAAAACCCGTTTAATTGCGGCGGTGTATTGTCCCCTGTAGTTCCATACACTTCAATATTATAAGCACTTAAATCGCTTACTTCGTAGTAATCCTCTTGAGACGGTGTCTCCCCATTTCGATAGGTATAAGAGTTATATAGCTTATCCCCCAAGTGGATGGTACCAATAGACCAAATTCCAGGCAAATCATACGGATCGGCATAAAATTTGCCTTCATATTTTCCCGTTTCCTGGTTAAAGAACAGTTCAATACCTTTGCCGCCTTCACTATCTCCATTTGGCGGCACAAAACTTACGTGTACATAATCCACTCCAGAACCTTCTTCAATAATATCGGCTGACACTGTGATCGATTCCCCGCCAGTAACCCTAGGAGCTGAAATAGATAGACTATTGAGCTTCGGTGCAGTAATATCAACTACAGTACCATAAACTTCAATATTGTATCCGGATAGATTCCGATATTCATAGTTCCATCCCTTAGACGGTGTCTCTCCATGATAAACCCTATACCCATTCCCCTGCTTGTCCTTCAAATAAATGTATGAAAGTTTCCACACGCCTGCATCATCATATGTTGATACAGTGAACGAACCTTCGTATTTTTGCGTTTCTGGATCGTAAATTAAATCAACACTCTTAGAACCGCCCTTGGTGTTAGGGCCAGTTGGACCATTATAATATGCATAGGCATAATCCATCCCAGATTCCTCTTCGAGTATTTCTGCACTCAGCGTGATGGATTCGCCCAGAGTCACCTTTGTGCCGGATAACGAAAAACTTGTTAACTTTGGCGGCGTCACGTCACCCGCAGCAAATCCGTTGGACACCGGTGATAGTAAAGAAAAAAGTAAAAGCAGCGTTGTTAACTTAGCAATCCAGTTTCCCCTTTTTCTTGAAAAAATCAATTCTCTCCCACACTCCCATTTGAAAAATATGTACCTCTTAATATTACCTTATTTATCCAATAGTGGTACATAAAAAGTTCTTAATATATAATAAATAGTTCTTTTTAAAGAAATTATGTTAATTAAAGCAGGTGTAGAGTAAAAGAAATTCAACACCATTTAGGGCATACCGTAAAAAACTACAATAAATTTATTCTCATATGATTGAAAACATTGAAAAAGGCCCCCAATAGTCTGATAAGCTAATGGAAGACCCCAAAAAGAAGTTTACGGTTACTTATGTTATTGTGACATTATTATCTTATTCTTGAGTAAACTCTCATCAAAAGATAGTATATAGTGTGGGATATATTTAGGAAGGAGACAACATGGATAAGCGTATTTATTTTTTAATGATTATATCTTTTATTATAGGTCTGGTTGAACTGATCATTAGCGGGATCTTAGATTTGATTGCAGAGGATTTACATGTGAGCATCGGCCAAGCCGGTTTGCTGATTACTGTTTTTGCTGTCATTTTTGCAGTTGCAGCGCCAATTTTACTTGTCATGACAGCTAAAATAGAGAGAAAACGGCTAACATTAGTTTGCTTGTACATCTTTTTAATTGGTTGTATCGTAACAGTATTTGCACCTACTTTTACTATTTTGTTTATAGGAAGAATTATTTTAGCGTTAAGTGGAGCGCTATTAATCATATTGTGTTTAGTTATGGCTCCTAGCTTAGTAGGAGAACAGTATAAAGGCAGGGCCATTGGGATCGTCTCTGTGGGAGTAAGTGCTTCGTTAGTTTTAGGGGTACCGCTCGGACTTATCATCGGAGATAGTTTTGGCTGGAGAGCACCATTCGTACTTATAACTATTTTAACAGCATTATCAATTATTGGCGTTCATGTATTAATGGGGAGTATACAACCAAAACCTCAAATTCCATTGAGGCAGCAGCTTGCAGCATTTAAAAATCACAAAATCACATTAGGGCTGACAACGACATTCCTCTATATGACAGGTCATACGATGATGTATGCCTATTTTAAGCCTTATTTAGAAGCAACCACTGGTTTTAATGCTACTTGGATTAGTGTCATCTATTTCATTTTTGGTTTTTCTGCTGTAGTCGGTGGAGGTCTTGGCGGTGTAATGGCAGATTTATTGGGATCAAGAAAAACAATGGTTATTGCCCTAGTCGTTTTTAGTGCTATATTCTTTATATTGCCATATTCAACAGATTTCTCTCCAGTATTTCTCATCATCATTATTATTTGGGGGATTCTCAGTTGGGCGATTTCACCGGCCATGCAATCTTATTTGATTGAAATAGCTCCTGAATCATCGGAAATTCAGCAAAGCTTAAATAATTCAGCTCTTCATTTAGGTGTCGCTGTTGGTTCAGTGATTGGAGCTGGAATTGTAGATACATTTTCAGTCGAATTAAATCCATTTGCAGGTGGAATATTCATCATCTTATCATTCATAACTGTCGTCATTTCTATTAGCAGTAAGAAAAAGGCTTCTTATAAAACAAAAAGCGCAATTTGAGTAATTTCAAGTTGCGCTCTTTTAATGTATATTTCTTTTCCTACAAGGTAATTTAAAAAATTTATGACTATGAAGATTTAACACCGCATAGTCTTAGGCACACTCATACATCACTTCTTGCCGAGACCAGTGTGTCACTCGAACAAATCATGGTTCGTCTCGTTCATACCGATGACTAGATAACTGGGTCGATTGGCCAATCCCATTCTGAAAGCTCAAAGTGTTCATTTTTGATTGGGCTATCAAAGGAAACTGCTAACTCAGCTGCATCTTCCCTAGAGAGCACTAGCTAAAAACTGATGATGAGAAGCCTGGTAGGCAGCCTCTAGCACGGGATATTATTAGGATTAATGATGATCGTAGCCTGTTTAACAACGAGCAAAGGACTTGTTACAGCTTGTTCTTCATACTTTCATAAACTATTTCCAAAGGTATCTTACAAAACATTTGCTATTAGTTTGTCTATTTTTAGTGCAATAGTTGCTAATATTGGTCTAACACAGTTAATTGCTATTTCTGTACCTGTATTAACAGCTATTTACCCATTAGCTATTGTTTTAATTTTCCTAACATTTTTTCATTCTTTATTTAAAGGTAAACCTGAAGTTTATCAAGGAAGCTTACTATTAACATTTATTGTTAGTTTCTTTGATGGATTAAATGGAGCTGGTATACACTTTTCATCTATTAATCATTTCTTTAATGCAATTCTTCCTATGTACGAGGTCGGACTAAGGTGGATGATTCCAGCTATTGTTGGAGGATTCATAGGGTACGGCAGCAGCCGATTACGAGTGAAATTCATTCCTAATCATCCAAAACTAGATTGATTAATAAATAAATATTTTAAAAAGAGATCTAGGAATAATGCCTAGATCTCTTTTTTATGAATATGGAGATAGTGGTTCTGGTGTATTAAACGATTTTTATTAAACAAAAAAGACCCCAGCCAAAATTGGTTGAAAGCCTGTCGAATTTTTTTAAGAGATGCCTTTGAAATTAGGAGCATAACTAGAGTCTATAATTAAGAACCTTATTTACGGAATATGGAGAAAATCCACTCCCATTTATCTTTAGGTCTTTGAATGGCTTTTTCTAAGCGTTTATTAAAGTCATTTTGTGAAAGCCATTCTTTTTTCATTTCTTCTCGGAGATTTTGTAATTCACTTTGTAAATATTCGTTCTTTAGTTTTTCCTGTTCCAGCAATGTTTCATAATGAATGTTTTCCTGTTCAGATAATTTCTCAATCCTAGCTTGGGTTTTTTGAGCTGAATTTGAAATGTTCGAACTTAAGTGATGATGATCCTGCTTTAGCCCGGTAACCGTGGATTTAAGTTCGGTTATATCGTTTATTACTTGGACATTCATTTCACGTGTAGCAGCGAGCTCACTGGTTAAATACGCTAACATCTCTTTTAAATGACTGGGATCTTGTGGGAAATTGGCATATGAATCAGATATTGCAATCTCTGTTTGATTTAATCCTTCTAATCTTTCTTTTTGTTGATATGCAAGATCTTTAGCCGTACTGTCTAGAGGCTTGTCCGTATCGCGTAACGCTATAAGTGCTTCAATATCGGTTTGAACAAAGATACGCCGATCGCCCTCTTTTAAAAACTCATAGCCATTTCGCTCTAAAATTTGGCCATATTTCCGAACAGTAGGTGTTGCAATCCCAGCTTCTTCAGCTACTTCCTTGGAAGTGAAAGAGCGCTCAAACGGTTGAATATCATTTCGCATAACTGACCACCTTTTTTATAAATAAATATGAAGGGTTATTGATGAATTTTCAAGAGCCATATCACCTAGCGATATAAATAAAAGGAAACGATTATACCCGTTCCCTGCGAAGTAATGTCTTGAAGCTTGGCCGTATCGGAGATCGATATGTCTCTTTAATTGTCCGATTCAAAAATCATATCGCCCAGTGATACGATAGAATAAAGACTACTGAACACTGATGTAAAAGACGAATTGGCAATTAAAAAAGAAAATATTACTTCAAGCCTTGAAAACAGTAATAAAGAAATTGCTGAATTGAGAGCACCTAATGAAGAAAAATCAATCAGTGATTGAGGCGTTAAGAAGTCTAGTAGTTGGGCAAGAAATGCAGCTAAAAGACTAGGGGTAGACAGGTCATTTATAACTGAGATTCGAAAAAAATAAGATATTTGATAATTGATTAAAGAGGCTTTTAAAGCCCTTTCTATATTTTTTCTTAAACTAAAAATGAGGGATGATGGATGTAGTCATATCATCTAGCGATATAAATAAAAAAGAGAAGATTATCCCCTTTCCTTACCAATTAATATTCTGAGGTTTGGCCGTATCAGGTGGCGATATAACTCTTTAATATCATATTTATAAGACGTATCGCCCATCGATACGATAAACAAAAAGAACTATTTAGCTCCTTCCGAAGAAGTTCCGATTAAAACGGTTCTTCTTTTTTGGTTAAATTCTCAACCGCAGAAAAACGACATGGTCTTTTAACAGTTTCATCCTGAGGATTGGTTATATAACGTGACGCTATAGTATCATTCATCTTGAACCAATATATTTTTTCGGTGAATAATTCAGCAAAAACTACATATTATTTCCCCGAAAATACAAAATTCGACTAGTTTTCACATATCACTATCCTATTAGAAATTGTAAATATGATAAATAGGTTATAAGGGGGCTATAGAAAGATGAAAGATCTTTCCGGAAGATATTTAAAGTCAATTGCTGAATACGGGAATTTCTCACATGCTGCCAAGGCCTTATATATATCACAGCCATACCTTAGTAAATATATTAAGAATTTGGAGGATGAACTAGGAATTGAGCTAGTTAACCGGAGAGTAAATCCTTTAACGCTCACATATGCAGGGGAACGATATTTATCATATATGAATGAAATAGAACAGACATATATAAAATTGCAGCATGAAATTGAGTCAATCTCTAATATGGAAAAAGGGCAGTTAAAGCTTGGTATAAACCCAATATTAGGTTCTCACACCCTCTATAATATCCTACCTGAGTTCATCTTGAATTACCCTGGGATTGAAATTGAACTGGTTGAGGAAGCTGCGAATGATATGGAATCTCTACTTTTGGAGGGGAAAATTGATATATGTTTAAACATGCTTCCTATATTTAATCAGGAAATTGTCTACGACATTCTTTATGAAGAAAAACTTTATCTTGTTATTCCCCCTACCCATAAGCATTATAATCCTGATAAGAAACCAATTGCCCATATTCCATTTAATCCCCATCTTCTGGACGGGGAAAAATTTAATTTACTTAAAAAGGGGCATGGTTTAAGAAGACTCACAGATGAAATATTCAAAGAATACTCCATTAATCCTAATATCGAAATTGAAACGCAGAATATCGAAAGTGCATTCCGGTTAGCAAATAGTGGTGTTGGTTTAACCATCATTCCTGAAAGTGTGGTTACCCGGGATAATATCATTACTGATTCTATTTTCTACACTTTAGGGAACCCAGTTTATAAGAATCACGTATTAGTCAGTTATAAAAAAGGGGAATCCTTATCTACCCCTGCCCTTACATTAATACCGACATTTTTCTTCGTATATTAGCAGAAAAGGCCACCCAACAGTTCAGCAAACTGATGAAAGGCCTTTTCTAGTTATTGGTTATTTCTTTTATTGATTTATGGAAAAAGCATTTAAGTTAACGAATCGACACTTTGATATAGCAGGGTTTTAATCCCTTATTACATCATGCCGCCCCTAAGGTGAGAATATGTAGTATCTTTAAAGATGTGTGCAAAAAGTGTGTTTTATCAAGCTTTTTCTATTTTTTTCTGTAACATCCTTAACGGGGTTTTCACTGGATTGCGTTAGCAAAATGTTAGCACTTTGATTGCAAAAAATACTTTAATCTATATCCATTAAATTCGTTATTTGTATTTCCTATTTTACATAGTTACAAAGTTTACCGATCTGCTCTACTTCAACAATTACAGTATCGCCTGACTTCATTGGGCAACTTCCAGAAGGTGAACCAGTAGCTAAAACATCACCCGGCTCTAGTGTCATAACCTGTGAAACCCAACTAATTAGGAAAGGAATTGATAGTGTCATCTCATTAGTGCTACCATCTTGTACAACTTTGCCGTTTAGAGTTGTTATTATTCGTAAATTTGTTGGATCTATACCTGTCACAATACATGGACCTAACGGGCCAAAGGTATCGAAACCTTTTCCGCGTGTAAACTGAGGATCAGTTTTGGTAAGATCTCTTGCAGTTACATCATTAAATACAGTACAGCCAAAAACATATTCCAGTGCCTCTTCTTCTTTTATATTTTTGCCACGTTTTCCAATAACAACGGCCACCTCTCCCTCCATTTCCACCTGCGCAGTTAAACCACTTGGAGGAAGAATAATTTCACCATGATCCGGAATCACAGACGATGTAGGCTTTAAAAATAAAAACGGTTCCTTAAGATAAGCTGTACCTCCAGTCTCTTTAGCATGCTCAGCATATGTCCAGCCAAAATTAACAATTTTTGAGGGAACTACTGGCTCCAAAATCTTGACATCACTATATTTAACTCTTATGCCGTCATATATTAGTTTATTGTTAACAATTTCAGTAAAATTGCTAGTCAATTGTAAAATTTCCTCGCCATGAACAATCCCGTAAAATACTTTACTGCTTTGATTTTGATAACGAACTATTGTTTGCGTTTTTTGTAGTACCTGCGTCACCATCGCCAGATCGACTCCCTTATTCACTTAATGAATTGAACCCTGTTTGCTGATTAATTCATATTGTTCTTCTTACTTTTTATTGAACTCCACCTTTTTTTTTATTACTGTCTTCGCTAACAAAGTTTCTTAAACCGAACCAATCTCTAAATAAAGTCACTTAAAAGGAGCCCCATAACTGAGACCCCTCTCAAATTCAAATGTTCAAAAAGTTACATTACTTTTTTCAATTCTTCTTTATCCTGACCTTCATTGTTCTGGTCTCTGCTTGCAATATCATACTTTTCTGGATTTTTCGCTACTTTCACTAAGGCAAAGACGGTTAACAGCCCTAATATGAGTGCGGGTACGCCTCCTAGGTTCGAAAGCATTTTGATTCCGTCAATTTTAGCGAAGCTGATCATGATCCAAGAGATGATTCCGATTGCAGCTCCCCAAACAACTTTAATACCCAAGCCTGCTTCAGGGCTTTCAGGCGTAATACCAGACGAACTGATTCCGCCCATTGCTGAGATATTGGAGTCGGAAGCAGTGACGAAAGAGATAAAGACAACAAATAAATAAAAAGGAATTACTAAACTAGACAACGGTAAATCAGATAGAACTGCATATAAAACGGATTCAGGACCTGAATTAGTCAAAATATCCCCTAGGGTTCCTTCAGTCATCTGCTTGTGAATTGCTGTACCGCCAAAAATGGTCATCCATAATCCACCGAAAGCTGAAGGGAAAACGAAGTTAACCATAATAAAAGCTCTTACTGAATAACCATAGGATATCCTTCCAAGGAACAATGCCGTAATCGCTGCCCACGAAAACCAGTTAGCCCAATAAAAAACAGTCCACCATTGAGGCCATTGGTCACCTGATGAAGCTCCTGTAAATAAGCTTTTTTCAAAGAAATTGGTTAAAAAGTTTCCAAAAGATTCAGTACCAAGATTAACAATATAAGCTGATGGTCCTACAACAAACATAAATAGGACGATCACAATATACACTTTCATATTTATATCGGATAAAATTCTAATTCCTTTCATCAAACCAGTAGAAGCAGAAAGAATAAATGTCACCATAACCACGAAAGAGATAATAGCCCAAAGTGCTGGATTACTAGCGATACCTGATAGATAATTCACTCCACCTGCTAAGTTCAAAATACTCGTTCCCATGGCTGCAGCCATTCCAAGTGCCAATGTATATAAACATAAGGCATCTATCGTTTTTCCCCAACCGCCAAATACTTTTTCCCCAAAAAGCGGTGACAGCGTTGAACTTAAGCTGAACGGTTTACGCATATTATAATAAGCAAAAGCGAACATAAGTGCAGGAACACAATATATAGCATATGGAGTAACCGTCCAGTGAAGATACATCGTTGACATCGAGAAAATAGCAGCAGCTGCACTGTTTGGCTCGATTCCTAAAGACTCAGGTGGAGCCGTTACATGGTAGATGGGCTCAACGATTCCCCAAAAAGTTACACCTGATGCGATAGTCGTACATAGAGTAATTGCCAGCCAATTAGATAATTTAAGCATTGGTTTTGCATTTTTTCCGCCAATTTTCACTTTCCCAAGTGGTGAGAAATAGACCCCTACTACCGTTATCAGCATAATTAAGCCGCCTAGACTAAATAACCAACCGACATTCGCAAGTAGCCAGTTATTGGCATCCGTTGCCATTTTAATGAAGCCCTCTCGGTTGAAAAAGCTAAATAAAGCGGCAGCAATCAATAACAAGAACGGAGGCCAAAAAACACTGTGTCTCAAATTTTTCATCCATATTCCCCCTTATTTTTAAAAAATTTAGAAATACCCCTATATATTTGTCGCCGGAATATACCAAGCATTTTATCACTAGGTATGTTCCGGCTTCTTGATGACTCAAAAAAATAAATCCTAGTTGAAGATTGGATAGGTAAGTTTTAAAATTTCATCTGTATACTTTCTCACCTGTTTAACGATCGATTCATTAACGGTATTATAAAGCACGTGATTTTCGTGCTTCGGTAAAAACGTATTTTGCGTTTTTACCATAATTTTTGCCGCTTCATAGAAATCATTATAAATAGATAAATGCTGGCAGACGCAGATTGCTGCTCCTAGACAGGCGACACTGCTGCCTTTACGTCGATGTACCGGTAATCCAAACAGATCGGCAATGATTTGCATCAGGACATCACTTTTCGAGCCTCCGCCTATAACAACTACATCCTTTAATGTGACATCTATTTCAGATAACATATCTTCAATATTGTTCTTAATGTTATAGGAAATCGCTTCCAAAATTGAACGATAGATATGGAATTTAGTATGGCGTTGATCAAAACCCATCATAATCCCTTTTCGATAGGGTTCTGAAGGTGTCGATAACCAGTCTAAAATGGTAATCAAGCCGTCACTGCCCACCGGAACCTCTTGTGCTTTCCTATTTAAGTATTCCTCTTCTGATACACCCAACTTTGCCGCTTCTGTAACGAGTTCTTCGCCAATCAGCTTTTTAAACCAACTCACGGTCCACATCCCTCGACGAATTCCATTAGATTCATAAACATATTTAAAGGGAATGCAGGCAAGCGTTGGGAAAAAGTTAACCGCATTTTCCTTGTATACATCTCTTAGCAGCATGGAAGAAATGAAGGTTCCAAGAGAAATCATGATGCTTCCGTCGTCCTTGATTCCTGATCCCAACGCCTCTACCGCTTTATCATTGGCTGTTGCTACTACCGGTACACCTTGATTCAAACCAAACTCTTCCGCTAGTTCTTGTCGAAGTGTCCCCATCCTTTCACCTGGTTTGACAAGAGTAAAGACCATCTCACTCTTTAACCCATAAGCCTTAAATACTTCCTCGTCCGGTGACCAATCAAGCGTTTCACGATCCAACGGCCAATGAACTTCATAATTGGCAGCGGAGTCTTTAAATTCTCCAGTTAACCGAAAGCCTAGATACCCTGAAGTAGTCGTGACATATTTGACCTGATCATCAGAATGGATATATGGTTGATTCAGACGGGAATCCATCCAGCTTATGGCAGGATAAGCTAGATGTCCATCTTCATTTAACAACACACGACAACATCTAATGGTACAAAGGCCAATTCCAGCAATCTCTTTCGGATTGCCAGAAAAATTAGCCAGACATTTTTTAATTGCTCCATACACACTGTCCCATAAATCATCATCAGGATGGATGACGACACCTGGTTCAGGGGATAAGGTTTCTTTTAATTGATACGATCCAAAGGCAACTTCATTACCTTCCACATCATAAATGGCCACTTTTGTACTTTGCGAGCCATTATCAATCCCCATTACATATCTGTTCATATAATCACCCTATATCAACCTTTTATATATTTAAGGCCTTCTTCCTGAGGGAAAATGGTACCGAAATTCATGATGCCATTTGGGTCAAACGCTTCCTTTAGTTTTTCCAGCATATAGTAAGCGGAACCGTGCTCTTCAAGTGTCCACTCGCTACGGTATTTTCCAATACCATGGTGATGACACATGGATCCACCAAGCTTTAAAGTTTCTTCAACAATGATGGCTTGTATAGGATGATGATAAATTCTCATTTCATCCTCTGGCGCACAATTAATAGTATAGTTATAAACAAAATACATATTTGTTCCATTTAGATAGCTATGGGAAGAGTGGCCTCCAAGCATGGTGATATCTTCAATTCTGTCAAACTCTTCTTTTACTCTTTTCATCACATTATGATAAATCTTTGTGATGCTTTCCCAGTCAGCGGAAACTTCCGTTGTATAGCCATCATGCTTATGTTGATTAATCATCGTTTGGATTTCATGATCAATATGCCCTTGCGTCCAATTCAAGTTATTGAACCAATTTTCGATGAATTGGTCTTCTACCTTTTCAACAATGCCCTCTTGGAATTTAGCAACTGCTTCTTCAATCGCCTCATTCGTTGCCTTAACAATACCCTTTGGCCCTTCAGACATGAAAATCAACACGCATTTGTCTTTGTAGAAATGGGAAAAATGCTGTCTTGCATCTTCTTCGGAATAGACACGTGCAACAGATGGTCTAAAACCGTTAGTAATTACTTCTCTTAATATATTTATACCTGTATCTACATCCTTGATTAAATAACCATGGAAAACATTGTTTTCTGGATAGTATTTAAAAATCTTTACTGTCACTTCAGTAATGTAGCATAAGGTTCCTTCGTTACCGATGACAATGTGTCTGATATCTGGTCCGCCCGCTCTTCTTGGAACATTTTTGATTCTGGAAATATGTCCATCTGGGAACACACATTCTAAGCCTACAACCATGTCTTCAATCGCACCGTAAAGGGTTGAGAATTGGCCAATACTTCTTGTTGCTAATAAGCCGCCAAATTGTGCAACTGGCTTTGACTGAGGAGAGTGACCTGTTGTGTAGCCTATTTTACGTAACTCATCTTCTAACGTTTGTAATTTGACACCCGCCTGAACCGTTGCTTGCATGTTATATGGATCAATTTTAATGATTTGATTCATTCTTGAGCCATCAATGACGACTGCAATTTCTTTCCAGTTTTCAAGACCGCCTTCCGTAGCTGTTTTCCCGCTTCGAGGAATCACATTGATCTTATGCTTATTGCAGAACTGCAGAAGGGCCTTAACTTCTTCTGTTGAGTGTGGATATACAATCGCCATTGGCATTGGAACATCCAAGACTTTTTTCGCTTTTGCATACTTCTTATAACGATCAGCCGCTGCGTCATAGAGTGCTTCATGATCCGTATTAATTTGTTCTAGTGAAACAATAGACTCTAATTCTTTCAATAACTGCTCTTTCACTAACTTCATTCCTTCTTTTACTAATTGTTCATTTGTCATTGTTGCATTCTCCTTTACAATCCGTTTCTATATTCCTTTATCGGACTAAATAGCCACCATCCACATTTATGAGAGTACCGTTTACATAGTTAGAAGCGTCTGAAGCTAAATAAATAACTGCTCCCATTAAATCTAAGATATTACCCCATCTATTAGCTGGAATGTGATCTAAGATCCGTTGATTCGCTTCAGAGTTCGCTCTTGTCTCTGCTGTAACCGCCGTTGCAAAATATCCAGGTGCAATTCCGTTTACCTGAATATTATATTGTGCTAGTTCATCACAATAGGCTTTAGTAAAACCGGCTAACCCATGTTTCGTTGCCGCATAGGCTGGTGACCATTGACCCCCAAGGTAGGAAAACAAAGAACAAGTGTTAATGATTTTCCCGCTTTGTTGTGGAATCATGAATTTCGCCACTTCATGAGATAATTCAAAAGCTGCCGTTAAATTGATGGAGACCATTTTATCCCATTGAAGTCTAGTAAATTTGGTTACATCTGGTTCATTAATACAAATTCCTGCGTTATTCATGAGGATATCGATTTTTCCAAAAGTAGAGATACATTCTTCTGTAATCCTTTGACAAGCCCCTTCTTGAGTCACATCCGCAATCATGAGATGATACCGAACACCCTCTGCTTCTATGAGGTTTTTAGTTTCATCATTGTCACTAGCGACGCTGACCGCAAAAATGTCTGCCCCTGCCTTTGCTAGTGCTAAAGCAAAGCCTTGCCCTAATCCAGAATTCCCTCCAGTGATAATCGCCACTTTACCTTTTAAACTAAAATAATTCATTGAGAAGTCTTTGATATCAACTAATTTAGTAGTCATTGTTTAACCCTTCTTCTAGAAAGTTTTTAATATTATTAACGTTAATTTACTATAAACACCTCCACTTGTAAACGATTTCTATAGAAAATTTTCTATTTTTTTAAATTATTTATTATATTGTGGAAAATTTTCCATTGTGATATGCTTTCATTAAGCACTAAATGAGAAGAGAGGGAGAGACCATAAATATTAATTTAAACAAATTAAATGACCTGGAGCTTTCGGTCCATAATAAACTCACTGAAGTGATAAAGGATAATGAAAAGCTAAAAATATTAGAGGCAGCTGAATTTTGTGAAGTGTCTCCATCAAAAGTATCCAAGCTTGTAAGAAAACTTGGCTTTGATAGTTTTAAACAATATAAGCAATTTTTCGGTGGACAGTCCATCATTCAGGAAGACAAGATAGTTTCTAGTGAATTGGAACGATTAAAACACTTTATTGAAAATTTTGACCATGCATTAGTGGATGAGTTTATTACCCTTTTTAAAAAGTACAACCGAATCGTTCTATTTGGATTAGGGCCATCCTTTATTTGTGTAGAATACTTTGCCTATAAGCTCGCTCTTGTTTCTGGGAAAAATATTTTAGTGTCGCAAGGAGAAGATCATGCAAAGCATTTAGTTGATGAGGACACTCTTTTGATAGTTTTTTCAGTAACAGGGAAATTTACTTCATTTGAAAACCTCTTCAATGGAGCGAAGGTTAAAGGGGCTGAAATATTGTTGATTTTGGAGGAATATGACCATACATCTACTTTAAAAGCAGATAATATCTTTTTCTTAACCCAATCTACTCAAAATGAAAAGTTGTTGCCGTATGAAAAAACACGAACGGTATTCTTTATTTTCATCGAAGAAATTATCGCAAAATTACTAGCAGAACGAGAGACAGCAAGTAGGGATGAATAAATTCAACAGACCGCCTGATGATCAGACGGTCTGTTTTCATATATTCTTAGATTGTTACGACACTATCAGCTGTATCTACTAGTTCCTTTTGTTCTTGTGATGAAAACTCAACGACGGTTCTGCCGACGTTAATGCAATTGCAGTCATGGAAGCTATCGAAGGCTTGATTAATATCCGTTAACTGAATACGATCGAGTACAAGTTCATCGAGCATAAATTTGCCATCTAAATAAAGCTGGGCAATGGTAGGGAAGTCACGATATGGCTGTGTATCTCCATAGAAGCTTCCCTTTAAGATTTTTCCGACGCGATGGAATCCACCTGCTGGCAACTGGAGTGCCATAGCTGGGTTGAAAGCTCCAACAACAACAACGGTGCCGCCTTTTCTTGTTCCTTTCCACGCACTTTCAGTCGCTCCTGTGTGACCGGTACAGTCGATTGCAAAATGTACACCGAGTCCGCCTGTAAGCTCTTTTAACGCTTCATCCGCATTTTGTTCGGCGACATTGATCGTATGAGTCGCACCGAATTTTTTTGCGATTTCTAGGTTAGCAGGCTTCATATCGCAAGCAATAATTTTTGCCGCACCTGCAATACGTGCCCCTTGAATTGCATTGACACCAACTCCACCGATTCCAAATACCGCGACGGTCGAACCTGGCGTTACTTTGGCAGCATGGACGGCAGCACCGTAACCAGTCGCCACACCACAGCCGATTAACGACGCTTGAGCAAGCGGCATTTCATCAGGAATCTTTACACATGAAAGTTCCGGTACAACGGTATATTCTGCAAAGGTAGACAATAACGAATTGTGATAAATCGTTTCTCCATCCTTGCTTAAACGAGAGGTCCCGTCCAAAAGAGTTCCTTCAAACATTGGACCAAATGCCGTTTCACATAAATGAACATTACCTGTTACGCAAAACTCGCAGGTCCCGCAATATGGAGCCCAGCTTAACGCCACTTTATCGCCCACTTTTACTTTCGTTACATTGGATCCAACCGCTGTAACAATCCCTGCTCCTTCATGGCCAAGGATGGTTGGCTTAGGGGTTGTTTCATCTCCTAAAGCATTTAAATCGCTGTGGCAGACTCCTGTTGCTTCAATTTTAACAAGTACCTCATTCGCTTTTGGTGCAGCAAGCTCCACCTCTTGGATTTCTAACGGTTTTCCAACACCCGTCATGACTGCAGCTTTCATTTTCATCTTAGTTCCCCCGTGTCCTCGGAATTTTTAGTAAGCAAACCAAATCGCTTTTTGTTTTGTATAAGATGCTAGGGAATGAATCGCGTACTCTTTCCCCCATCCACTTTGTTTCAAGCCGCCAAACGGACTGGCAAAATCATAACATCCATATTTATTCACAAAAACCATACCTGCTTGAAGCTTATTGGCCACTCGATGTGCCCTGGAGACATCATTCGTCCATAGACCAGCACCCAAACCATAAATGGTATCATTGGCCATGGCAATAACTTCTTCTTCTGTTTCAAAAGGAATAATGCAAAGCACAGGTCCAAAGATTTCCTCTTGGGCTATTTTCATCTTATTATCTACGTCAGCAAAGATTGTTGGAAGGATGAAGAAACCATTTGCATTTTCTCCTGTCATATCCCGTTCTCCACCAGCTACTAATCTAGCACCTTGGCTTTTTCCACTTTCGATGTAACTTAAAATTCGTTCCATATGTGCTTCAGAAATCTGCGCACCTTGGTGGCTGTTTGGATCGAATGGGTCGCCTACTACATAGCTTTTGGCCAGTTTCGCAATGTCTTCAACCACTTTGTCGTATACATCCACATGTGCAAACAAACGAGTTGGAGCCGAGCATTTCTCCCCTTTATGTGTAAACAATCCATAAAACGAACGCTCAATCGCTTGATCAAGATTTGGTGGATCATTAAAGATAATGTTTGGAGATTTTCCTCCAAGTTCAAGAGAAACAGGCTTTAAGTTTGAGTCAGCTGAATTGTGGACAAGCTTCTTCCCAATTTGCGTGCTTCCCGTAAAGGCAACCTTATCCACACCCATATGGGTAGAAATATTTTCTCCTGTTCCTCCATCGCCAAGGAGTAAGTTGATGACTCCAGTTGGTAAAATGTTGGCTTCATCAATTAATTCGAACAGACGAATTACCGAAAAAGATGTCTTTTCTGACGGCTTTAAAAGAACCGTATTGCCCATCGCTAATGCAGGTGCGAGCTTCCATGCAGCCATATCCAGCGGGAAGTTGAAAGGAAGGATTTGACCGCACACACCAATCGGATCTCTAGTTGTAATGCTTAAGAAATTCCCTTCAACAGGATTGTTTTCCCCATAATATTTGTCTGTCCAGCCTGCATAATATTCAAAAATATCAACGGCTTCTCCTACTGCATCATGATAGGATTCCGTGTATAACTTCCCGTTATCCAATGTCTCAAGCGTAGCCAATTCAGCACGATGCTGATCCATTAAATCGCTGATTTTCCGTAAAATTTTGGCACGCTCTTTACGAGAAACGGTGCTCCAAGCTCCATGTTCAAACGCTTCGCGTGCAGCCGATACCGCCTGGTCTACGTCCGCTTTTGAAGCCACTTGGAAAGTTCCAATCACTTTTCCATTTGCCGGATTGATGGATTCAATGATTTGTCCGCTTGTGCTATCCAACCACTCGCCATTGATAAATAATTTTTTAGTTGTCTTAAGCCATTCTTTAGCCCATTCCAGTTTCGGCTGTTCGATTCCTTCAAATACTTTACTATTCGTTGCTTGTGTCACGTTCAATCCCTCCATTTTGAATCATATTCTTTATTTCTTCTTTTCCTTTTTCCTTTACTAATCGAGCAGTGGCAGTATAGCCAATCTTCTCTTTTAACTCGACAACCACAGGGATAAAGCTATTGGCTAGCACCTCACATCGCTCTCGATTCGCTTCTGTTCCCTTAATGCATTTTTCAGTAAATGTAGTAAGTGCTTTTTCAAGCATAACCATAGCATCTAAAATATTGGCACCCGCTGCCCCTTCAAATACGTTTAACCCTAATTCTCCATGTTCCAGTGTGGTCTGGACAACATGATCACAGCCTATTACTTGAAAGCAGCATTGAACCAATGTTTCCGGAATGACTGGATTCACTTTTCCAGGAAAAAAGGAGGACCCCGCCTGCACAGCAGGCAGTTGAATTTCAGCAAAACCTGCTTCCGGACCCGATGATAGAAGTCGTAAATCCTTTGCAAACTTCAGCAAACAGGAAGCAAGTATACGTATTTCACTTGAGACCCTAGCTAGGTCATCGATGTTTTGAGCAGCATCGTATAAATTATCACGATGGGACAACTCAAACCCTGAAACCTCACAAAGTTTGGATACTACTGTGTTGCGATAAGCTTTTGGAGCTCCAACCCCTGATCCAATTACCGTACCACCTAGATTAATCGAGTGAAGTTTTGTGACTGCTTCCTCTAATGAAAGGAGCCTTCGTTTAATTACTTGACAATACCCGCTGAAGGTCTTTCCAAGCTGGACCCTCATCCCATCTTGCAAGCATGTACGTGCAATCGTTGTCACGTCTTGAAACTCACCTTCTTTAGCCTTTATTACCTCGACTAGTTGGTCCAATGCTGCAAATAGTGGATGAAAGCTTTTCAAGATAGCTAATCTTATGGCCGTATGGCACACATCCGAAGTCGACTGAGAAGCGTTTACATGTTCGGCAGGATGAACGGGAGTATAGCTTCCTATTGGGTGTCCTAAGGATTCATTCGCTAGATTGGCAATGACTTCGTTCACATTCATGTTTGTGCCTATTCCACCGCCCCCATGCAGAATATCAATCGGAAATTGCTCCCGATGATCTCCTTTGATTAAGCTGTCGCATGCATCAATGATGGCGTTTCCAATTTGTCCGTCAAACACTCCTGCTTCCTGATTAGCGAGAGCAGCAGCCTTTTTGACCAATGCAAGCGATTCGATATACGTAGGATATTGGCTCAGTGTACGTCCAGAAAACGAGAGATTTTGCAGGGTCCTCACCGTTTGAATACCGTACAAGGCTTCCTCTGAAATAACAATGGTACCAAATTGATCCTCTTCTTCCCTCATGAAACCATCTCCAAAATGAATCTATATTTCTATTATTTAATTTTAGTTAATGTTCATATTGTGAACCTTATGTTCACATTAGGAACTTTAATGTCATTGTAAAATGGAAGACCATTCATGTCAAACACAAAATGATAATTTTTTGAAAATATTTAAAACATTAGATTATGTCCAGCCATATACGCTATAATGAAAGCATGAAAAAGGATAAAGAATTACTTAACAAGGAAAAAAATAAACAAGAAAATTCATCTGTTCAAGCAGTTGGCCGTGCCTTATCATTACTGCAGCTCGTTGCCGATAGTAACAATCCTATATCTGTTGCTGACTTAGCAGAGAAATCCCATATGAATCGAACCACTGTCTGGCGTCTGATTGGTACGCTTGAAAATTTCGGATTTGTAGAACGTGATCCGTTAACGAAAGGGTACCAGCTCGGATATGCAGCCAATCGACTAGCTGCCCAAGCAACCAATTATGGACCGCTGATTCGACGGGCACGTCCAAGTATGGAGAAATTACGGGAAGAAACCCAAGAAACTGTCTTGCTGAGTGTACCGAAACATTATGGAACATTAACCATTGATCAAATAGATCCTGCACACAGCGTCAGATTAGTGGATTATGTCAATGCCTACCTGCCCCTGCATTGTACGTCTAATGGGAAACTACTGTTAAGCCTGCTCCCTCCTGAAGAACTAGACATTTTATTGGGACAATCGCTTGAAAAAATGACACCGTTAACCATTACCAACCGGGACGAACTTCTAAATGAAATTCAAATGGTTCGAAAACATGGAGTTGCAATGGCAGTTGGAGAACTGGATGAAAACGAAAACGGCATTTCTGCACCTATTTTTGATCAAAGTAAGAATCTGGTAGCCTTTATCAGTGTCTGTGGTCCAAGCTTTCGATTTACAAAGGAAAAAATGGCAGCATTAACCGGCCGTTTAATCAATGCTGCCCAAGAAATTACCAATTATCTTGATTAAATCAAAAAATGGGGACAATCCTACAGCGTTAAAGCGGTGGAGGATTGTCCCCAAAATTTTATCTTCCTATAGTGCTTTAGGAAGAGTTTCCGTAGTTTCTTTGGAATTTTCGACAGGTTTCTCCCCTATCGTTTTATCGTATTTTTGCGGATTCAAACAGATTTTCACAAGAGATCCAAATACCACTAATCCTAAGAATAGTGCGGGTACACCACCTAGGTTGTTAAGCATTTTTACTCCATCGATACTAGCAAAACTAATCATGGACCAAGAAATCAAACTAACAGCAATTCCCCATAAAACTTTAACCAATAGTCCTGCTTCAGGCTTTTCAGGTGTAATACCCGTTGAACTGATTCCACTCATAGCTGCCACATTGGAATCGCAGGCAGTAACAAACGTGATAAAGAAGACGAATAAGAAGAACGGAATAATAACTGCGGCCCAAGGTAAGTTAGAGAAGAATTCATAGATGACGGCTTCAGGTCCACTCGTTGCAAGGGCATTTGAAAGGACGCCATCAACCATATCCATTGAAATAGCCGTTCCACCAAATACACTCATCCATATCATCCCAAATACTGCTGGTAGAACAAAGTTAACTAATATAACGGTTTTCACTTTGTACCCATAGGCAATTCTACCAAGGAATAGTGATAAAATTAACGCCCATGCAAACCAACTCGCCCAATAAAAGGTTGTCCACCACTGCGGCCACGGGTCACCGGCTGCTGCCCCCGTAAATAAACTCTTCTTGAAAAACTCTGTAAGGTACACACCAAACGCTTCTGTACTAGAATTTAAGATGAAAGGAATAGGACCAACTAGAAAGACAAAGGCTAAGATGACATAAAAAGCTTTCATATTGATATCAGAGAGGATTCGAATACCTTTCATCAAACCCGTTGCTGCTGAGATTAAGAAGGTGACGGTCACAACTGCAGCGACTATTCCCCATAATACCGGTGAAGAACCAATACCTGTTATGTGTTCGATTCCTCCAGAAAGAGTCAAAATACTAGTACCCATCGAAGCAGCCATTCCTAGGGCTAATGTATACAAACAAATCGCATCGATGATTGTTGAAGTACTCTTATTAATCTTATTACCAAAAAGCGGCGAAAGCGTGGAGCTTAAGCTATAGGGTTTTTTCATATTGTAATAGACAAACGCAAAGACAACAGCAGGTACACAATAGATTGCATATGGAGTGAACGTCCAGTGCAAATACAAGGTCGACAAAGAGAACAAAGCCGCCCCTGGACTATTCGGATCAAGGCCAAGCGATTCCGGTGGTGTGGATAAATGGTAGATTGGCTCTACAATACTCCAAAAGGTAAGAGTGGCGATGGTAGTAGTTAAGGTAATGGCAAACCAATTCGAGAATTTTAGCATCGGTTTCGCATGTTCCCCACCAATTCGAACATTTCCAAGCGGTGAAAAGTAAGCAAAAATACATCCACCAACCATAAGTAAACCGCCTAAGCTAAATAACCAGCCTAAATTTGCAATCACCCAATTATTTGCATTCGTCGTCATACTTATAAAGCTTTCCTTATTCGTGAAACTTAAGATAGATGCCCCGATTAACAATAGAAAAGGCGGCCAAAAAACTGCATGTCTGATATTATTCAAAATTCTTCCCCCACTCACTTGAGATATCGCTTACATTTCTAAATATTTTTCTTAAGATGTAGTATTTCTAATTTGCCAATAAGGTTTTGCTCAGCCCTCCTTATTCCATCAGTCTGTTCGCATTATGAACTTAAAGTGCACGTAGTGAACCTGTTGTTTTGATTATAGAAGGGACAGAAAATTGTGTCAATAAATAATTAATATATTTTGAGATAATTCTGTAAATTACTGCTTAATAACAGCCAATAAATATATAAGAATTTACTAATTTACATGAGAAACATGAAATTATCCTTTATGTTAAAGAAAAAAACCACTCCCTAATTTAATAGGAAGTGGTTTTTGATATAGATATAAATTTTTCACTGACTACTTCACAGAATGAAGGAGAAATAGCAATAAACTATTTCTCAGATGCTTGGCTCAAAAGCCTTACATCATGCCGCCCATTCCACCCATACCGCCCATGTCAGGCATTCCGCCTTGACCAGCTGGTTCTGGCTTGTCAGCAACAACTGCTTCAGTTGTTAAGAACATTGCTGCTACAGACGCTGCGTTTTGAAGTGCAGAACGAGTAACCTTAGTTGGGTCAACGATACCAGCTTCGATCATGTTTACCCACTCACCGCTAGCAGCGTTGAAGCCTGTTCCAACTTCTTCGCGCTTTAAGCGGTCAACGATTACAGATCCTTCAAGACCAGCGTTGTGAGCGATTGTACGAACTGGCTCTTCGATCGCACGTAAAACGATGTTTACACCAGTTTGGATATCGCCTTCAGCTTGGATTTCAGCAACCTTGTTGTATACGTTAAGAAGGGCAACACCACCACCGGATACGATACCTTCTTCAACCGCAGCACGAGTTGCGTTTAAAGCGTCTTCGATACGAAGTTTGCGCTCTTTTAATTCAGTTTCAGTTGCAGCACCAACTTTGATAACTGCTACACCGCCAGCTAATTTAGCTAAGCGCTCTTGTAATTTTTCACGGTCAAATTCAGAAGTAGTTTCTTCTAATTGAACACGGATTTGGTTAACACGAGATTGGATCTCTTCAGTTGCACCAGCACCCTCAACGATTGTTGTGTTTTCTTTCGTTACAACAACCTTAGAAGCGCGTCCTAAAGATGTGATTGTAGTAGTTTTCAATTCACGGCCAAGCTCTTCAGTGATTACTTCACCGCCAGTTAATGCAGCGATATCTTCAAGCATTGCCTTACGACGGTCACCAAAGCCAGGAGCTTTAACAGCAACTGCATTGAATGTTCCGCGAAGTTTGTTCAATACTAAAGTAGAAAGTGCTTCACCTTCGATATCTTCAGCAATTAACAATAATGGTTTGCCTTGTTGAACCACTTGCTCAAGGACAGGAAGGATTTCCTGAATGCTTGAGATTTTTTTGTCTGTGATTAAGATATATGGATTTTCTAATACAGCTTCCATTTTATCTGTGTTTGTTACCATGTAAGCAGAAGTATATCCGCGGTCAAATTGCATACCTTCAACCACATCTAACTCAGTTGTGAAGCCTTTTGATTCTTCGATTGTGATAACGCCGTCGTTACCAACACGCTCCATCGCTTCAGCAATTAGTTGTCCTACTTCTCTATCATCAGAAGAAATAGCAGCAACTTGTGCGATAGACTCTTTGCCTTCGATTGGCTTAGAAATAGCCTTTAAGCCTTCAACTGCTACAGTGACTGCCTTTTCAATCCCTTTACGGATACCCATTGGGTTAGCACCCGCAGTTACGTTTTTCAAACCTTCACGGATCATTGCTTGAGCAAGAACCGTTGCAGTAGTTGTTCCGTCACCGGCAACATCGTTTGTTTTGCTAGCTACTTCAGCAACAAGCTTCGCACCCATGTTTTCAAATGCATCTTCTAATTCGATTTCTTTCGCGATTGTTACACCATCATTTGTGATAAGTGGTGAACCAAATTTCTTTTCAAGAACCACGTTACGTCCTTTAGGTCCAAGAGTAACTTTTACTGCATCTGCTAACGCATCAACACCACGAAGCATTGAGCGGCGTGCTTCTTCACTAAATTTAATTTCTTTAGCCATGTTCAAAAAACCTCCTCGTATTTTTTAAACTCAATATTGTTTTTAAAAAATCCTTATTGTCCAACTACAGCAAGGATATCGTTTTCGCGTAAAATTAAATATTCGTTTCCTTCAAACTTCACTTCTGTACCAGAGTATTTTGAGAAGATAATACGATCGCCTACAGAAACTTCAAGAGCAACACGTTCGCCACTTTCAAGCACTCGGCCTGTACCTACGGCAACAACTTTTCCTTCTTGAGGCTTTTCCTTAGCTGAGTCTGGTAACACGATACCGCTTGCAGTTTTTTCTTCTGATTCGACAAGCTCAATGACAATACGATCACCTAGTGGTCTTAACAAATCAAACAACCTCCTCAAATAGATATGTAATTCTGACTTATTAGCACTCTCTTAACATGAGTGCTAACACAATTCTTATAATAATAAATGGAAAAAAATTTTGCAAGTATGAAGCAGTAATTTTTTATAATTTTTTGCAACCTTACAAGTATGTGATTTACAAGCAGGAATATACATAGTTTTTAAAGAGAATCTTTAAAATTGAAACAACCCTGCCATTATTAGTAGAATGAAGAATAGGGTAAAATATTTTCATTAGCTGCCTAAAGGAGATTTATTAATTTGAAAAGGGAATATTGGATTATTTTAATTGTCTATATAGCCATGCAGTTATCAAGCCTAGTAGGAATTCCTGGACTGATGTTCCTATTTGGCTATTTAGGGATGAATCAAGGGCTCGTTGTTCCCTACTGGTTAATTTTCAGCTTCACCCTTGCTCTAATCATCATTTTGTTCGTTTTAAGAACAGAAATGAAGAAATCAGGATTGAATGAAAGGGGCAGTTCCTTTGGCTTTGCCGCCGTCTGGGCTGTATTTGGGGTATTTCTAGCTTTATTCGCACAAGCTCTCGCTGCAAATATTGAACGGCTTATCGGGGTTGAGATGGGCTCAGAAAACACACAGCAAATTCTTACCATCATCGAATCCTTTCCGCTGGCCATCTTAGTAAGTTCGGTAATTGGCCCCATATTAGAGGAAATTGTTTTTCGAAAAATTATTTTCGGTACTCTCCATAAACGACTTAACTTTTTCTTCTCAGCGTTAATCAGTTCTGTTGTTTTTGCCTTAGCCCACATGGAGCCGCATCATATACTGCTCTATTCCGCAATGGGCTTCACTTTTGCATTTCTTTATGTAAAAACAAAACATATCCTTGTACCGATTTTTGCCCATGTTGCGATGAATACATTAGTTGTCGTTATTCAGTCAGTTTATAAAGATGAAATTAATGAAATCATTCGTGAGGCAGAAGCTATTCAAAACTTTATCGGAGGCTTTCTATGAGACGTTCACCCTTGTTTTCCGGGATTATTTATATCGTGCTCGGCTGTTTATTTACTTATTTTGCAATTGAAGATGTCACCCTAAACGGATGGGGGTTCTTCAGTTATCTGCTCGTTATTCTAGCGACTTTCGATTTCGGATCTGGTTTAAGAATGATTTTCTTTTACAATCGGTATAAAGACAAAATAAAAAAATAATCATTTAAAAAGCCTTTTCACTTTTTCATGTGAAAAGGCTTTTCCTTTATTCTTCTATTTCCTCTGTTGGGTAGTGTTTCAGGAAGTAGATAAGTGATTGTAATTCGACGGCCAAATCGATATGATGGACCCTTATGGATGAAGGAACATTTAAACGTGCAGGGGTAAAATTTAATATCGCTTTAATATTGGATTTTACAAGTCGATCTGTAATCACCTGAGCGACTGGAGCAGGTACCGTCAGGATTGCAACATGAATATCATCATTGCTTAATACCTTCTCAAGCTCATCCATATGGTACACGGGTACATCCCGGATTGTCGTTCCCATTTTGTTCGGATCCACATCAAACGCACATTCTATCTTTGTATTATTATTCTTTAAAAAGTTATAATTTAGAAAGGCAGTTCCAAGATTACCTACCCCAATTAACGCTACTTTTGTTAATTCATCTTGATCCAGTGTTTTTCGAAAGAAGGTTAATAGGTAGTTGACATTGTAGCCATATCCCTTTTTCCCTAATGCACCAAAATAAGAAAAATCCCGGCGAATCGTTGCTGAATCCACCTTCACTGCCTCACTTAATTCTGCAGAAGAAACCCTCTGTTTACCTGAAGAGTGAAGATTCTTTAAAAATCGATAATATAAGGGCAGCCGTTTCGCTGTCGCTTGTGGTATTTTCATTGTTTCGTTACTCATACTCTCCCACCCCTCATAAAAAGTTGTTCATTTATCTAACTTGTTCGGTTCGGTGGAAATCCCCATTTTTCCCACCAGTTTTTTCAACCAAATAGGTTTTTCCAATAACCATACCTTTATCTACTGCTTTACACATATCATAAACAGTAAGTGCGCATGTGGAAGCAGCTGTTAACGCTTCCATTTCAACACCTGTATTTCCTTTTGTTTTGACAGCAGCTGAAATATTCAATGTATAAGCGGCATCGTGTTCCTTTTCCCATGAGAATGATATATTAACTCCCGTCAAAGGTATAGGATGGCACATCGGGATTAAATCCCACGTTTTCTTTGCCCCCATTACCGCAGCAACTTGTGCTACTGCAAGAACATCGCCTTTTTTCATTTCATTATTTGTTATTTTATCATATATTTCTTTACTAACCGTAATGCTGGAATGAGCAAGTGCCGTACGAGCCGTTTCTGGCTTATCGCTAACGTCCACCATTTTCGCTCTTCCTTCTTCGTTAAAATGAGTAAATTCAGACATAAACAGTATCCTCCCACAAAATCATACTATATTTTTAACATTTTGTCTGTGAAACTTTGAGCGAATGATGACGAATTTACATTTTTTTCTTTAAGTATTCCTTCTTATTTTCTCCAATGACATCCCACTTTATTGCCGACATTGGTGGAATAAGGTACACTTGTTTTAGTAATAGAGGTGAAAAAAATGATATTATTACAAGTTAATCAACTAGCAAAATACTATGGTGCAGACCTTATTTTATCGAATATAAAATTAGAATTACAAACTCGGGACCGTGTTGCACTTGTCGGGCGTAACGGTGCAGGGAAATCGACATTATTAAAAATTATTGCTGGGCATTTGTCACATGATGGCGGCGAAATTATTAAGCCAAAAGGGGTAAGCATTGGCTATTTGGCCCAGAATACTGGACTAGAATCAAATTTATCGATTTGGGATGAAATGCTGACCGTATTCGAATCACTAAGAGCTATGGAAGCGTCACTTCGACAACTCGAGGTTCAAATGTCAGATCCTGCTGCAATAGCGGACACAAGCAAATACGAGAGAATCCTAAATGAATACGATCAACTACAAGTGAAATTTAAAGAACAAGGCGGTTATCAGTATGAAGCAGATATTCGTTCTATCCTGCACGGATTAAATTTTCACGATAATACTGTAATGATCTCTTCTTTAAGCGGCGGGCAGAAAACGCGCCTTGCCTTAGGGAAACTCCTTTTAACCAAGCCAGATATTTTAATCCTGGACGAGCCTACCAACCATCTTGATATTGATACTCTTTCCTGGCTCGAACAGTATTTACAAGGCTATGACGGGGCGATATTGATCGTTTCACACGACCGCTATTTTCTTGATAAAGTTGTGACACAGGTTTATGAAGTCTCACGTAAGCAAATTCAAAAATTTATCGGTAACTACAGCGCCTATCTTGATCAAAAAGCGGCGAATTATGAACGCGATTTGAAGCTTTATGAGAAGCAGCAGCAGGAGGTCGCTAATCTTCAAGACTTTATCCAGCGTAACCTTGCCCGCGCGTCTACGACGAAACGAGCTCAAAGCCGGCGTAAAAAACTGGAGAAAATGGATTTGATGGACCGTCCTTTAGGTGATGAGAAGTCTGCTACCTTCTCCTTTGAAATTGAGAAACAAACTGGAAATGATGTACTTAGTGTGGACTCCTTAGCAGTTGGTTATGATGGACAAAAAGTATCTGAGAATATTTCATTGCGGGCCTATCGTGGTGAAAGTATTGCCTTAGTTGGTCCTAACGGTATCGGGAAGTCTACGCTTTTAAAAACCATCATCAAAAAACTGCCTGCACTTGCTGGTACCATTCAATATGGTGCAAATCTAGCAATAGGATACTATGACCAGGAACAGGCAGAATTGACCTCTAATAAGCGGGTTCTGAATGAACTTTGGGATGAATGGGCGTTAAAAAATGAAAAAGAAATACGGACAGTCTTAGGTAACTTCCTGTTTTCAGGTGACGATGTATTAAAAATAGTGTCAACATTAAGCGGCGGTGAAAAAGCAAGATTGGCACTAGCCAAATTAATGCTTGAGAAGGCAAACGTTTTAATATTGGACGAGCCTACGAACCATCTGGACCTAGACAGTAAAGAGGTACTTGAAAATGCACTAGTCGACTACCCTGGTACCATTATTTTTGTATCACACGATCGATACTTTATCAATAGAATAGCCACCAAGGTCCTGGAGCTTAGTAAGGATAGCAGCACAGAGTATCTAGGTGACTATGACTATTATTTGGAGAAAAAGCTTGAGGAGGAGGAGCTCAAGGCTTTAGAGAGCGCAAGCGTCGTAAAAAAACAGACCGCTTCCGAAGTTCCAGATAAAAATTCGTATCTTCAAGATAAAGAAAGTAAAAAGCTGGAGCGTCAGCGTAAGAGAAAATTAGAAGAGATAGAATTACGTATAGAAGAGTTGGAGGCACTTATTCAGGATAACGATGAAAAGTTATGCGCGCCTGAAATATTTCAGGACCACGAGAAAGTGCTAGAAATCAATTTAAATAACGAAAAGGCGAAGTCAGAGCTTGAACAGTTAATGGACGAATGGGCTGAACTGGCTGAATAGCCAAATAAGGGCTTGGATAAAGATATCCAACCCTTATTTTATTGGAATCGTTAAAATGTCTGTTTTTGCTCCATCCTTTGCTGAATATACAAATAGCTCAATTGAAACTTTTTCTTTTGTCAAATACTCCTTATCAATAGTAATGTCAAAGTTCCCCCATGCAGGTGCACCCTCTGTTTGATAATTATTTTCAAGCAATATCTCCGTGCCAGAGACAACAGCATATTGAAAAACACCTTCAAACACTCTTGCCTTACCCCTTAGGGACATACTGCCATCCTCCAAGGTTGAAACACTTACCTCCTTAAATACATCATTTCCAAACTGATTATTCTCTTCCTCTTCTTGTATATCCTCTTCAACTGTAACATCTGAGTCTTTCTCCTCATCCTCTGTTACATCAGGTTCTTTTTCACCTTGATCTGTTTCACCCGAATCAGTTCTATTTGGTTCCTTACCATTTTGTGTTTTAGAATCTTGGCTGCAGGCAGTTAAACTAAGAAATAAAACCATTAATAATAGCATTAATTTTGCCTTCATTCTATGCTCCTTTTAAATACATTATTGTTTATTAATTATATTCACCTATTTTAACGTTTTGCATAGCAAAAAATTATCTTACATTTTCACTAACTAATCGACAAATTCCGCGAAAAACCACCAATTTTCTCCTCATGATACCTTTTCCACAACTTTATTAACAATAAAAAACTTAGTGTTTAGGGTCTATTCACACTTTTCCACATTATCCACAGAAAAAACTCTACTTATCCACATTGTCCACAAAATAACGGTGGTTTATCCACATAATTCAGTTAATGCACATATTTCTTGTAAAAGGTTATCCACAAAAATGTAGGTTCTTAACCCCAAAAATTGTGGATTAACCGACAGGCACCTTTATTTCGACTGATTTTTCATCGACATTGCTTTTGTTCACAATCCCGCCTTGATTGTTGCCCAATTTTCCTCGTCTCTATTTTATCGACACAATCCGATCTTAATCGTAACCAATTCTCCAATAAAAAAAGCCCTTCTTATCCAGAAGGACTCTAAACTAATTGTATAATTCAATGTCTAAACCTGGGTTTGCATTTAGTGAGAGGTCAGCGCGAACCCCTTTATCAAACATAATGCTTCCTGCGGCAGCAATCATGGCTGCATTATCTGTACACAAATTTAATGGCGGTATGACCAAATCAATATCAGCTTTTGTTGAAAAGGCTTTTTCAAGCTCTCTTCTAAGACCTTTATTAGCTGCAACACCACCAGCTAATAGCACTTGTTTAACCTTATATTCTTCGGTTGCTTTGACTGTCTTTTTCACCAATACTTCAATAACACTTTCCTGAAAACTTGCGGCAAGGTCCTCTGGTGCGATCGTTTCACCACGCTGCTCAGCATTGTGGACAGTGTTAATAACCGCTGATTTTAATCCGCTAAAGCTGAAATCATATGAACCTTCTTCCAGCCAAGCCCTTGGCAAATTGAGCGTATCGCTGCCCTCTTGAGCCAGCCGGTCAATATGTGGTCCACCAGGATAAGGAAGTTTTAAAGTCCTTGCAACTTTATCATAAGCCTCTCCTGCAGCGTCATCTCTCGTTTCACCAATAACTTCAAAATGCCCCTGCTCCTTCATATAGACTAGCTCCGTGTGACCTCCAGATACCACTAAGGATAGAAGAGGGAAGGTAAGTTCTTTAACTAATCTATTTGCATAAATATGTCCTGCTATATGATGCACAGGAACAAGTGGAATGTTATGGGCAAATGCTAGGGCTTTAGCTGCATTAACACCAATTAACAACGCTCCAACTAAACCTGGCCCTTCTGTTACGGCAATGGCATCCAACTCAGAGAGTGTTATGTCTGCCTCTTTTAAAGCCTCTTCAATGACAATCGTCATTTGTTCAACATGATGACGGGAGGCAATTTCAGGTACGACTCCTCCAAATCGCTTATGACTTTCAATTTGGGAGGCAACCACATTTGCAGCGATCTCTCTGCCATTCTTAATAATAGCTACAGCTGTTTCATCACAGCTCGTTTCAATTCCCATAATCCACTGATCTTTTATCATATATTCACCCACATCACTAATGCATCCTCTTGATTATCTGTATAATAATTTTTCCGGATGCCGCCATTTTGGAATCCTAACTTACGGTAAAGAGATTGTGCAACATTGTTTGTTACCCGTACTTCAAGCGTCATGCTTCTTGTTCCCATATCCTTCGCCACAGTCATCATTTTGCGAAGCAATGCTTCACCGAGCTTTTTGCCTCTATAAGAAGGCAGAATTGCAACATTCGTTATATGTGCTTCATCAATTACTACCCATGCACCAACATAACCAATAATCTTTTGGTCTTCTTCCAAAACGATATAAACTGCAAATTTGTTATTATAAATTTCATTATAAAAAGCTTCTCTGCTCCATGGAGTAGCGAAAGAGGCATGTTCTACCTCTAAAATTTGATCGATATCCTCTTCCTTCATATATCGAAAAACAAAAGAATCTACCATATTTCTTTAATCCTATCCTTTTAAAATTTTCCCATTTGCCTCTAACCACTTCGCCTCTGCCTCTGCTAAACGGATATAGTTAGGAACAAAGGAATGAATGTCTTCCCCTTGTTTATCTTTACCTAATAAAGCCAGCTCCGAAGGACGTGGATTATGCTCCGTAATCGCCGCAAACACTGCCTGGGTGCTTAGTGTTTCTTCTATCACAGCTTGATGAAGCGGCAGGTCGTTCCCAACAAACAGAATCGGTTTGTTTACTTCCTTTAATGTAGCTGCCCAATCAACGGACAAAACTAAGCGGTCTTCTTTAACCGTCGTAAGCTTCCCACTTTGGTATTCATAGAGCCCTGTATAGACTTGTCCTCTTCTCGCATCAATAAGGGGTGATATATACCCATCAAAGTATCTTCCTGCCCCAGCTGCCATAATTTCAATACTAGACACGCCAACCAATGGAATCTTTAAAGACCAAGCCAATGTTTTGGCAATGGTAACGCCAATACGAACGCCAGTATACGACCCTGGACCTTTCGCCACCACTATTTTTGATAGCTGTGCTGGTACTCTTTCACAATCCTTCATAAGTGTCTGAATCGCTGGCATAATTCGAACCGAGTGATTCTTCTTTAAGTTAGTAATATATTCACCAAGAACTTGATTTTCTTCTATAAGCGCAACTCCTAATGGATAATTAGAAGTATCAATCGCTAGTATGGTCATTTAGAAAAATCTCCTTACATAATTGCTCATATCTTTTTCCTTTTGGAACAAACACTATTCTTCTTTTTTCAGGACCCTCGTGATATAAATTAATTGTTAATAACTCTTTTGGCAGCTGTTCCTCAATTAAATGAGCCCATTCTACAACCGTAACCCCATCACCCTCAAAATATTCATCAAAGCCTAAATCCTCGTAGGAATCGGCAACCCGGTATACATCCATATGATACAAAGGCAATCTGCCCCTATACTCTTTTATTATGGTAAAGGTAGGACTGTTAACGGTTTTCTTTATATCTAGTCCCTTTGCTAACCCCTTTGTAAAGGTGGTTTTCCCTGCACCAAGATCTCCTTCAAGACAAATGACATCGCCTGAATGGAGCAACCTTGCAAGATTAGAAGCCAGCTGGAATGTTTCACTGGGTTCTTTTGTATATTTTTCATACTGATTCATATAATCACCTTTTATTCTAACATAGCTTATCTCTATCTACATTCTACCTTAATTTTGTAAAAAAAAACCTTAGGATAGCTCCTAAGGATGTCCATTTACTATGTATTTTACCTAACTTTCGCTATTTAAGCAAAAAGGCATAAAAAAAACGAAACAACGTTTCGCATTTTAAAAGATATAGTGGCGGTCTGGACGGGACTCGAACCCGCGACCTCCTGCGTGACAGGCAGGCATTCTAACCAACTGAACTACCAGACCAAAGTTTTTTCAAGTATTTTCTTGAAAAAACTAATTGCGGGGACAGGATTTGAACCTGCGACCTTCGGGTTATGAGCCCGACGAGCTACCAGACTGCTCCACCCCGCGACAATAATATTAGTGACCTATATATTATATGCTTTAACAAATAATATATGTACACATTTTTAAAAATAATACAGCCTGGCAACGTCCTACTCTCACAGGGACAAAGTCCCAACTACCATCGGCGCTGAGAAGCTTAACTTCCGTGTTCGGTATGGGAACGGGTGTGACCTTCTCGCCATTATTACCAGACTGTTTTTGAGGTATCATTCCCTCAAAACTAGATAATCAGAAGAAGTGTGTAAAAACGAGTTCACCTTAAAATTGGTTAAGTCCTCGAACGATTAGTATCAGTCAGCTCCACACGTTACCGCGCTTCCACCTCTGACCTATCAACCTGATCATCTTTCAGGGTTCTTACTAGCTTGACGCTATGGGAAATCTCATCTTGAGGGGGGCTTCATGCTTAGATGCTTTCAGCACTTATCCCGTCCGCACATAGCTACCCAGCGATGCCTTTGGCAAGACAACTGGTACACCAGCGGTGCGTCCATCCCGGTCCTCTCGTACTAAGGACAGCTC
>NZ_CP183883.1:600000-652500 GCF_048572935.1 Neobacillus niacini
CCTAGCGCGTCTGCCATTCCGCCACGACCGCATATGTTGCAGCGACATTTACAATCATACCAGATTATGAACTGTTTTTCAAGAGTTAATAATTGGTTGGTGCGGGTGAAGGGAGTCGAACCCCCACGCCTTGCGGCGCCAGATCCTAAGTCTGGTGCGTCTGCCAATTCCGCCACACCCGCATTATTGAAAATTTATTTCGCTATCGCGAAAGGAAGATTATTTTGCTAGCGCAAAAAATCTTGGTGAGCCATGAAGGACTCGAACCTTCGACCCTCTGATTAAAAGTCAGATGCTCTACCAACTGAGCTAATGGCTCTTGGCTGGGCTAGCTGGATTTGAACCAACGCATGTCGCAGTCAAAGTGCGATGCCTTACCGCTTGGCTATAGCCCAATATTGATTATTTCATAAAAAATGGCGGTCTGGACGGGACTCGAACCCGCGACCTCCTGCGTGACAGGCAGGCATTCTAACCAACTGAACTACCAGACCGAATGATATTTTAGATAAGAAACAGGAAATGAGTTATATTCATCTCCCGTCCCTGATGACCCCTACGGGATTCGAACCCGTGTTACCTCCGTGAAAGGGAGGTGTCTTAACCACTTGACCAAGGGGCCTAAATTTTTATGGCGGAGAAGGAGGGATTTGAACCCTCGCGCCGGTTACCCGACCTACACCCTTAGCAGGGGCGCCTCTTCAGCCTCTTGAGTACTTCCCCATAAAAATGGCTCCGCAGGTAGGACTCGAACCTACGACCGATCGGTTAACAGCCGATAGCTCTACCACTGAGCTACTGCGGAATAATATGATGTTTCTTCAGCCGAACAAGCAGATCATCTTGTCGACTCTTTACATTATAATGACGTTGTATTATAAAGTCAATACGATTTTTCGATAAAATAAGTTGCAAAATATTTCCTTAATCCCCTTGTAACTCTTTTACCTTTACTAGCTTACCTCTACACTTTCCACACACGTAACGACTTGTATTAATACTTCGTTTTCTTTTGTATTGCTGATGGCATGTTGTACATTGATACAGGAGGATTTTTGTGGAGATGCGTTTCTTAGGTTTGTCTAGCAGCGGACTGCAAAATCTCGGTGCACCTACTTTTTTTAATAACATCTTAAAATCGGAATCACGGTGCTGATATCCTCTTCCTTCTATATGAAGATGGTAATGGCAGAGTTCATGTTTAATAATTCCAATTAGTTCATTTAATCCTAGTTGATCTAAATATTTTTTATTAATATCGATATTGTGAGTCCCAAGCAGGTATCTTCCCCCAGTGGACCGGAGCCTGTTATTAAAAGAGGCTTTATGCCTAAAGGGCTTTCCAAACGATTCAATTGAGACTTTTTCAACCAGTTTTTGTAGTTCTTTATCCTCCATTTAGATTCCCTCCTACTTAAAGCGAACGTGACAACCTATTATAGCATATATTGTATATACCTTTAATGATCTACTTTTCGGGAGGTTGAACTATGCCGACTTGGTTTCAAAACCAGATGAAAAGAGCTTTCTACGAGAAGGACCGATACCAAATTAAACTGTTAAATCAATGCTGGTTTTTTTACAGAAAAAAACACATTTCGTGAGACTTCCAGTTTGCATCAACAAAATCTATTGGTTACCATTTTTCTATTTTCCTTTTTGCTATGGTAGCCAATAACCTCTATTGGTTACCACTTGTTCAATTTTTTTCTAATGTTGATCATCACGAACGCTCTTTGGTTACCACCTTTTCAATTTCTCCCTAATTTTGGTCATTATGAACGCTCTTTGGTTACCACTTTTACAGTTTCTTTCTAATTTCGGTCATCATAAACGTTCTTTGGTTACCACTTTTACAGTTTCTTTCTAATTTCGGTCATCATAAACGTTCTTTGGTTACCACTTTTACAGTTTCTTTCTAATTTCGGTCATTATAAACGTTCTTTGGTTACCACTTTTTCAATTTCCCCCTAATTTCGGTCATCATAGACGTTCTTTGGGTTACCACTTTTTCAATTTCCCTCTAATTCCGGTCATCATGGACGCTCCAGGTGTTATTAAAACACAAAAAAGATGACCATCCATATTAAACGGTCATCTTCTATTAAAATTTCTTTATTTTGACGGCGGCAGCATGGTTAACGCGACTCTGCCCTTTTTCATATCGACTGAGTCTACCCAAACGGTTACGACATCACCAACCGATACGATATCTAATGGGTGTTTTACAAATCGATTACTTAACTTCGATATATGAACCAATCCATCCTGCTTAACACCGATATCGACAAAGGCACCAAAGTCTACTACATTTCTAACCGTTCCTTGCAGCTCCATTCCAGCGCTTAAATCTTCTAATTTAAGAACATCCTTTTTTAATAAAGGACGCGGCAAGTCGTCACGTGGATCGCGTTCTGGTCTTACTAGTGCATCGATGATATCTTTTAATGTTAGTTCTCCAATAGATAATTCAGCAGACATTGCTCTGAGGTCGAGTCCACTAAGCGCATCCCGTAATTCAGCTGTTCCTAAATCCTTGGCTGAAAAACCTAAGCTAGTTAATAGTTTCTTCACTTCATCATAGTTCTCCGGGTGAATTCCAGTTCGGTCTAAAGGCTGCTTTCCATCTAATACACGTAAGAAGCCAATTGCTTGTTCATAGGTTTTCGCTCCCAAACGCGGGACTTTCTTTAATTGCACCCTGCTTGTAAACTTCCCTTCCTCTTCCCTTTTCTTAACAATATTGTGTGCAGCGGTTTTGGTTAATCCCGCTACATATTGGAGTAAGGACGCTGAGGCTGTATTGACATTAACACCTACACGGTTTACTGCTGTTTCCACCACAAAATGCAAGGATTCTGAAAGACGCTTCTGCGTTACATCATGTTGATATTGACCCACACCTACGGATTTAGGATCAATCTTTACTAACTCCGCTAGTGGATCCTGCAGTCTACGTGCAATGGAGACTGCACTTCTTTCTTCTACTTGAAAATCAGGAAACTCTTCTCTTGCTATATCAGAGGCAGAGTACACACTAGCACCCGCTTCATTCACAATTAGATAGTAGATTTCCTCGTCCATTTCTTTTAGGATATCTGCCACAAATTGTTCGGTTTCTCTAGAAGCAGTTCCATTACCAATCGCAGCCATCTCCACTTTATAATCGCGAAGAATTCGAATGAATTTTTCCTTAGCTTCCTTTGTCTTAGATACAGGCGGATGCGGATAAATCACATCAATTTTCAGCACCTTACCAGTTTCATCTACGACAGCAAGCTTACAGCCTGTCCGATACGCAGGGTCAACACCAATAACCACTTTCCCTTTCAACGGCGGCTGTAAAAGCAGGTTTCGAAGATTTTCAGAGAATATATGAATGGCCTGCTCTTCACCTTTATCATTAAGCTCACTTCGTATTTCCCTTTCAATCGAAGGCTGAATCAGACGCTTATAGCTATCTTCAATAGCTTCTATAACATATGCTGCTGCAGGTGAATGCTGAACGCGCACCCATTTTCTTGTTAGGTAGGATAAGATAATATCATTATTTATTTTTATAGATACCCTTAAGATATCTTCCTTTTCTCCACGATTTAACGCAAGGATTCGATGTGGAACAATCTTATTTACAGGTTCCTCATACTCATAGTACATTTCGTAAACCTTTTTCTCGTCCTTCTCTGCGTCTTTAACGGTTGATTCTACTTTTCCAGACTTAAAGGTTTCATTCCGAATCCACTTTCGGCTTTCAGCATCGTCAGAGATCATTTCAGCAATGATATCCTTTGCACCAGCAATCGCTTCTTCAACAGTAAGGACTTCTTTTTCATCAGATAAAAATTCCTTAGCTTTATCCTCGATTGGTGTCATCGGAAAGGTTAATAACCATTCTGCTAACGGCTCTAAACCCTTTTCCTTAGCAACCGTTGCTTTTGTACGTCGTTTTTGCTTATACGGCCGATATAAATCTTCAACTTCTTGCAGCTTTTCTGCTTTCGTTATTTTATGTGTAAGTTCGTCGGTTAGTTTACCTTGCTCCGCAATAGTACGAAGTACTTCTTCTTTCCTTTGCTCAAGGTTTTGTATGTATTGCCAGCGTTCCTGGATATCTCGTATTTGGACCTCATCTAGGGCCCCTGTCATTTCTTTACGGTAGCGGGCAATAAATGGCACGGTATTACCCTCATTCAATAAAGAAATAACACTTTTCACCTGTTTTTGAGATATCGCTAATTCGGCAGCTACCTTTCCAAGAAGCTGTTCATCTTTCACAACTGTATCGTTCACAACACAAACCTCCATTCCTATTACCATATTGTATCAAATTAGCTCAATCGATTCACATAAATAAAAAAAGCAAGCTAATTAGCTTGCTAAAAGCAGAAACAACTATGAGGGCAGAACATCCGTATAAAAAAACGCTCTTTCTTAAAAGAGCGTGCATACATGCTAAAATTCGATGAGACCTATACTTACTCGCAAGGCTTCATCCACTTTTTCCATCATTTCGTCATCGAGATGGGTTATTTTATCGGTTAACCGCTGTTTATCAATTGTACGAATCTGTTCTAAAAGTATGACTGAGTCTCGTTCAAAACCGTAGCGCTTCGCATCAATTTCTACATGAGTGGGAAGCTTCGCTTTTTGAATTTGTGCTGTAATCGCTGCAACAATAACTGTGGGACTAAACCGATTCCCGATGTCGTTTTGAATGACAAGTACAGGACGGACGCCGCCTTGTTCAGAACCAACAACTGGGGATAGGTCCGCGAAATATACGTCACCACGCTTGACAATCAAGGGATTACCCTCCGCTTACAAGACGTTCAACTGTGTGCTCTGCCTCAAATTCTGCTTGAAACATTTCCGATGCAATCGTTAAATTGATCATCGCCATTTCCATGTATCCACGTCTCATGGATTCGCGAATTTGTCTCTTTTTTCGTTCGCGTAAATACATTTTAGTTGCTTGATAAATAAACTCGCTCCGGTTAACGTTTTCTAATTTTACAAAACCATCTAACTCGGTTAAAAGATGTTGCGGTAATTTCACTAAGATTTCCGTAGTTGCGCCGGATTCAGACACAAACATACACCTCCACCATCACTACACACCAATTTTTCTATCTACCATATTTTATAATAACACTTAATGCCCAAAATGCATAGACTAATTATAATACTACTGTATTATAGGCCAAACAAACTACCTTTTATGCACTAAAATTCCGCATTATCATAAATATGTTACATTTTCATTATTAGCCCACTTATTCGTGAAGAAGGTAATTTTTTAATACGACAATTTCCCCACCCTGTTTATATAGACGAGGTACTCTCGTTGATATAATACACGGTACTTCGTAATTGATCGTTTCTAACTTTCGAGCAATTTCATTAACAGAAATGAATTCATCTTCCTGTTTGCCAATTAAGGTAACAGTCGTCCCCACTGGAACAGCATGTGGTAATTTTACCATACATTGATCCATACAAATCCTGCCAACAATTGGAACCCTTTTCCCCTCAACCAATACTTCCTGACCCTGGAGCCGGCGAATCCATCCGTCTGCATAACCGATTGGAATGGTACCTATCCACTCTTCTCCCTCCGTCTCATACGTAGCTCCATAGCTAATCTTCTCACCCTTATCCAGTTTTTTCACATGGACAAGCCTTGAACGGAGTGAAAAAGCTTCATTTAACGCGAGTGGCAGTTCATGTTCAATCTCGGGAGAGGGTGTTAATCCATACATCGCGATTCCAAGACGAACAGCATTAAAATTAGCCTTCGAGAAGCGTAATGCTGCTGCACTATTACTGCAGTGCACGTACTTCGGCCGTTCTTTTAATACAGATAATAAATCATGAAATAACTTCAGTTGTTGTTCGAAATAAGTTAGATCCACTTCATCTGCTGTAGCAAAGTGTGTAAATATCCCCTCAATATTAATACGCTCATCATTAGTTATTAATTGCACAACCGCTGATAACTCTTCCTTAGTACGGATTCCTATCCTCCCCATGCCTGTATCTAGCTTAAGGTGAACGGAAAGGACCTTATCAGAAGGTAAGTAGGATTGAGCTGCTTTGACCCATTCCAATTGGAAAACCGTAATCGTGATGTCCAACTTGACTGCAAGTTCTACATCCTCTGGTCGAGTTGCACCTAATACTAACATAGGCGCTTTTATCCCTTTATTCCTAAGCGCAATGGCTTCATCCATGAATGCAACTGCTAAATAGGTCGCTCCCGCCTGCAGTGCACTCTCCGCAACTTGTACATCTCCATGGCCGTAAGCATTTGCCTTAACCACCGCTATGATATCGACATTTTCAGGCAAAAGTTTTTTAACCGAGGCAACATTTTCAGTAATACAATCTAAATCGACTTCTGCCCATGTATCTCTATAAAAAAAGCCTTGTTCAGTCATTATTCCACTTCCTAATTAACTAATGTCCCTTTATTTTATTTTAATTTTTACCTTATTGATTATCAAACTACTTATTTTAATTGTCAAATTAAAAAACAGGCCCTATACAGAGCCTGTAACCGTAAATCCTATTTTTCTATATCCCCTTGGACAGTTCTCGCAATCTCAACTAGTTCTTTTTCGGTTAAGTCGTTTGAGGCAATCATGTAGTCTACACCATCCATGGTCCATGTAATCGAACCTTCTGATACAGCACCGATTGTCACACCTAAATCAACTAAGTCTCCATCCACATATGTTGGTGATGCAGAAGCTTCTTTCACAGTTACCTTTTCTTGTACAAGTGTAAACGACTTTTCACCCTCATACGTTAAGACAACGCGCTTGCCATTTTCAAGTTTCACTTCTTTTTCATCTATTAATTTTGCGCCTAAATCAGATGTAGGATATTTAACGGTAAATGCTGTGTCCTTGCTATCTGCCATCACAGGCAGGTTAAGATCAGCACGAGTCATATTCTTTTTCATATCAAAATCACTGTCGTCGAAACTTGCATTAAATTTAACCTTAGAAAATTCCACAGTCACAAGAGCATTTCGATCAGGATCCATTACTTTTACAACCGCAGGTGATAAATCTTCTTTGTTAAGTTTAATTTCTTGTATTGGCAGCATACTATTGTTTTGATAGCGAGTTTTCGTTTCAAATACATAATGTTCTTTCGTAGAAGAAAATTTCGCTTCTTTATCCTCAACGATATCTTTGATCAATGATTCGTATAAATAGGCCTGGCTGCTGTTTTGCGGCCAATCACTTTGGAATTTGAAACTCTTCTTAAGAGCAGGAGTTAACACGAATACTCCTTCATTATTCCGTAAAATCATTTGGCTTTGGTCTTTTTCAGCATTTTTTAAATTAACGCGATAAAATGTTGGATCTTTATGCCAAATTTCCACGTTATACACCTGTGAATCAGCACCCATTTTTAACGTCATTTTTGCGTCTACTTTATACCCTGATAAATCATTTAGTTTTCCATTTAACTCTTTCACCACATCTTCTTTTGACTTTGAGCCACAGGCTGCTAGTAGAAAGACGACCATTAACCCCGTGATCAAAAGCAACAACCTTTTCTTCAATTCCTTCAACCCCTTCTTGTCTCATTTTCATATGAATTTAAAGAAGACTTGTCTCTCCCATTTCCCTATGAATATATGAGACAACCTTTTGGAATATGATAAAGGATTGAAAGAAAAGTAAAAGCGCCTCGAGGGGCTGGGCGCCGGAACTAGACAGTCCGTGGACATCATTTTTTCTAATTTTCTTCGATTACTACCTGGGCAACAGCATAATCACGACTGTGTGAAATGGAAAGAAAACCATTGGTATCAGGTTTTACGATATAGGGCTTGCCTAGGGAATCAGTTTCAATTTCAATATCTAAAAACGATAGTTCTTTCCCTATTCCCGTCCCGGCGGCCTTGGAATAGGCCTCTTTTGCAGCAAACCTTCCCGCTAAAAATTCAATCTTCCTTCGGTCCGGAAGCTGTTCAAATGTTTGTTTTTCATTATCAGTCAGTATTCGATCAATTAATTTTCGCTGTCTCGTGACAATCTCTTCAATCCTTGAAAGTTCGATTATGTCAATTCCAATCCCTTTAATCATGGCTAGGTCCCCTTCTATTTATATTAAACAATGCATAATAGTACAACAGGAGCAAAATTCAGTCTATTATAGAGGTAAGTCTATTCAGGAGGTCATTATGTTTACGAGAACAGAAAGTTTTCGCGAATTTATCCGTTATTATCCGGTTGTTTCTACTATTATTGCCATCCATTTCCTATTATATCTTTTTACTGCCTTACCTATTTTTCCAAACTTTTGGTTTAAATCCACCTTTTCAGGGGTGAACCTCTATATTACGGAAGGGGAATATTGGCGGTTGGTAACCCCCATTTTTATGCATGGCGGTTTTACTCATGCTTTATTTAACAGTTTTTCACTTGTCCTTTTTGGCCCAGCACTTGAAAGGCTGCTAGGGAAAAGTAAATTCGTATTGGTTTATCTTGTTTCCGGCATCCTAGCTAACATAGCGACACTGCTGCTTGAACCGTTAACCTATGTACACGTTGGTTCAAGTGGAGCCATCTTCGGATTATTTGGTTATTATATTAGCATCATTCTCTTTCGTAAGCATATGCTCTCACAGCAAAACTCTCAAATCATCCTTATAATTTGTGCCCTAAGCTTAATCATGACCTTTATACAGCCCAATATTAATATTACCGCCCATATATTCGGATTAGCAGGTGGATTTTTACTAGGAGCTGTTTTTTATAAAAGGCTGGGTTAAAGGTTTTTGTTGATTTTATTAATTTTAAGAATCAAAATAGACGGAGTAATTCCGCTAAATTAATTATTTCCATTAAAAAAAGCTCAAATAGACGGAGAGATTCCGCCTATTGGCTTGAAAATTTTAAAAATGAGAGGTTTTGGTTTGGATAACCGGAAAACCTCCTCTTATATGACCCCAAACAGGCTCCATTCTGCCTTTATCCGGAAAGTCTCCGCTAATTCTACTTAGGCTGGTTACTGGGGCACACATCACCAGCATTATATAACCATCGCCTTGTAATTAAAAAAGGGGTTGAGCCATTTATTGGGTTCAATCCCTTTTTTCAGATTCCCTCGAAAACCAAGTGTAGACCTTTTTCACATCATTTCGGTCCATATCGCTTACACGGCCTCCCGCACCACCAAAGCCCACTTTCACAAAAGCCTCTAATGTCACCAGGTCTTTCCTTCTCTGAAAATAACTTTCTTTCAATTCTAGAACTTGAAGTTTATTTTTCTTAATAAACACAGTGGTCCGTACCATAGATCGATAACGAAGACTCAATTGCTGCTCTTCCAATCTCCAGCCGGCGTCCTTATATCTTAATACTCCCCAGAATGTTACTAGGGCAAGAATAAGCAAGGAAAGAAGGCCCCAACCCTTTAGAAAAACTATTGAAGCGACAGCAAGTGGAACGATTATGATCCAGCTTCGAAAAACATATCGGTTCATGGCTCTTTTAGGAACGGGCGTGAAATTTGAAGCGAACCGATAATCCGTAAGAACTGGCCCTAAAATTTTTTCAATGTCCTGCAGTTTAACAAGCGGAAGCAGTAATACCTTTGAACCTTCTTTATTACTAGCTGAACCACCAGCACTTTCAACCATAACAGAACCGTAACCCAGCCATTGCCGGACGATATTTTCATTAATCCTTATGGCTTGAATTCTGGTTAACGGAATGGTAATTTGTCTTTTTTCTAATAGACCTTGAGAAATAACTAAATCATGTTCTGTTTTTGCAACTTGGAAATTTGCATATTTTAACATTGTTCCAAAAAGAGCAACAATCCACGCTGCCACAAAGCCGATAAAAACAAAAATGGCGATTACAATCATATTACTTACCGCCAATTGTCCGACGCCGCGGAATAATTTTTCGTAAGGAATAAAATCATCCAACTGAGAGAAAAAGGCCAATACAGCTGAGATTACTACCCCTACTCCTCCTGATGTAAGTGATAATAAAATAAGCTGTGCCGAAGTCATTTTGAATACTGTGTGATTAGAAGGTTCTTGAACATCTTCAATGTCTGGAACAGAAGGATTTTTAGCTACAGCAACATACTCTTGTATATAGCGTGCCTCTGATTTAGAAATGGCTGACAGAACTGCCTCTGCCTCATCGGTTCCGCTCCCGCCAGCTGTTTCAATCCGAACTTTTACCATCCCACATAAACGCTGAAGAATCCCCTCTGAAATATCCAGACTTTGGATACGTTCCAACGGAATATACCTTTTCTTCCGGACAAAGACGCCGTATTCTATTCGAAGTTCATTCTCCTCTAACCGGTAAGTATAGCGCAGCCATGAAAGGATGCTGATTAGAATAATTCCTATAATCACAATAGCGGAAGCACCAAAAAGCAGCAGCTTCCCGCCATCACCTTTATTCCAAATAAAGAACAATGCGATAAATGAAAAAATAAAATCCTTGATTCGTTTACCGATCGTTAACACAATCACAATGGGATGGAGCCGTTTTGGTTCAGACATCTTCATCCGCCACCCTTGCTAGATTAGAAATAAAGCGCCTTAATTCTTCCGCTTCACTCTCTTCTAATGCAGGAATTTCATGAGCTGTTGCTGCCGTATTAATAATGATGGAGGCTAATTGATAATTACGCAAAATTGGTCCCTGCACAGTATCTACATGCTGTACTCTAACCATCGGAATCAATGTCCGCTTCACAATAAAGATTCCTTCTTGAAGCTCAATTTCCTCTTCCCTCACATCATACCGCCAACGCTTCCACCTAAGTGATGGTAATAAGTAAATAATAAAATACGAAGAAATAAGTTCAATTGCGATTAATAATGGTGATATCCAAAATGGACCCTTAAAGATATGTAAAAGATATATCGCTACGCCAGCTAAAATCCAACTGATTGCAATTTTTATCGCACCTGAGATTCTCCAAACCGTTAATGCTTTCACAGAAATTCTTTTTTGCGGCTCTAGAATCATATTTCCCCCCTACTTCCATACTTTCCCTTAAGTATACACGGAAATGGGTTAGGAAACATCCTTGTTATTCAACAACAAAGCTTGATTGGTCTAGTACCTTAATTCCCCGGCTTTTCAGGTCATCTATCAGTTGAAAGAGTGCCGCATCTTTTTGTTTGGCTTCTATCATGCAATGGATCTCTGGTACAGTTCCTTTTATTGTGTTTAAAAATGTTAAAAGCATTTCTGGATCAACAAAATCAGCATGTGCCCTAAATTCATTTTGTGAACGTGGACTTGATATATGCATTTTAACCGGAAGTGGAGAATCCCTCCAGGTAGTGACAATTCGTTCCCAATCCCGCTGCCACTCCACGTCTTCATGATTTGCCAAATGGTGGTGATAGTCAAATACCATTGGAATCCCTAGCTTTTCACAAAGATACAGCGTTTCTTTTACTGTAAATGTTGTATCGTCGTTTTCAAGCATAATCATTTTTTGAATGGCTGGCTGGATGAATCCCCAATTGTGAATAAACTGTTCAAGCGCCATTTCTTTATCTTCGTAGCCGCCGCCTACATGTAGGACACAGCGATGTTCTGTATCGATACCCATACCTTTTAGCAATTTCTTATGCATGACAAGTGTCTTTAGTGCGTTGGAGAGTATCTCTTTATTCGGTGTGTTAAGCACTACAAAATGGTCAGGGTGAAAATCAACCCGCATGGGGTGGAGGTTAAGATAGTCACCAATCCTTTTTAAAGATCCCTTTAGTGGTTTAATATAATCCCAATCCAGCAACTCCTCGTGGTTAGCAAGAGGAATCAGGCGGGAGCTTAGGCGAAAGAAATGAATTTGATTCCCAGCATTGTGTTTTAATAACCGAAGGCAATTATCTATATTTGACTCAGCAATTCGCTCAAGCTTACGAATAGCTGCATCACGGTCTTTAATTTTGCTAAATTGTGCAAATGTCATCGTTTGAGAAGGCGAGGCGTTCTGAAGCTCCACACTCATTGCAACATAACCAAGTTTAACAATCATCTTAATCACTCCTAACAAGCTGTTACCATTAATGTTCCCAATATACAATTGTAAAATAGAGGCTTGTTAAACTTGTCTGTTGATTTCTTTTTCTCCTTAGCCTCAAATACTTGTTCATATGATGAGTCTGTTAATTTTGAGAGGTGGATGCCTTAATATGGTATAGTAATTACTCGTTACCGTTTACCCCCAAAATATCGCGGTACGGGCATGAATAGACTCTATTTGTTACCATTTTTACTAAATTCCCTCCCCCACGGGCACGAATTACTATTATTCGTTACCGTTTTCACTTAAAATGCTGCGGTACAGGAACGAATATCCTATTCGTGCCAAACCAGCTCCAATACACACTCCTTTGTCCTAATCAAAAGCCAAAAAAAGAGAGCACGGACATTATATGCCCATGCTCCCTTACATTATTATCGGTTAAAGCTTCTTGGTTTTGATGATTTTCCTGATGTGCGTGTTTCACCTGTTCTTGGCTTTCCAGGTGCCTTTTTACGATCACGATTACCGCCGCTGCGTTCCCCGCCACGAGATGAATTATATCCGCCTCTATTGTCGTCTCTTCTTCTGCGATCACGGTCTTGAGGCTTTCTGTCTCTCTTAGAATGAAGCGGTGCTTCTTCTGTTAACTTTACCGGAGTTTGATCTGGTTCTTTTGTTAACATTTTCAAAACTGCTGCAATTACAGTTGAAGCATCATTTTCTTCAAGTAATTCGTTGGCAGCTCGTTTATAATACTGAAGATTATTTCCTTCAATTGTTTGAACAATCTTATCGACTACTGCGCGTTGTTGACCTTCTAACGCTTCATCTAGTGTAGGAGCAGTCATTCTGTCCATCTTATGTCGAGTTGTTCTTTCTAAAATTGAAAGGTAAGACTTCTCACGCGGTGTGATGAATGTCAGTGCCATACCAGATTTACCGGCACGTCCTGTACGACCGATACGGTGTACATAGCTTTCTGGATCTTGTGGGATATCAAAGTTGTAAACATGTGTTACACCAGAAATATCTAGACCCCTTGCAGCTACATCCGTTGCAACAAGGACATCAATCGTTCCTTCTTTAAATTTACGAAGGACTTGAATACGCTTTGCCTGTGTTAAATCTCCGTGAATTCCTTCAGCAGTATAACCTCTTAGCGTTAGTGCTTCAGATAATTCATCAACACGGCGTTTTGTCCGTCCGAAAATAATCGCTAATTCAGGTGATTGGATATCAAGCAGTCTTGTTAAAACGTCAAATTTATTTTTTTCCATTACCTCTAGGTAATATTGTTCAATCGCAGGAACTGTCATTTCCTTTGTTTTAACTCGAACAATTTGTGGATCCTTCATAAATTTCTCTGCCATTCTTTGGATTGGAGCTGGCATTGTAGCAGAGAAAAGCAATGTTTGTCGTTCTGCAGGTGTTGCTGCAAGAATCGATTCAATATCTTCAATGAATCCCATATTTAGCATTTCATCCGCTTCGTCAAGAATAACAGTATTTACTGTGTCAAGACGCATAGTTTTTCTGTTGATATGATCTAAAACACGTCCAGGTGTTCCAACAATAATATGTGGGAATTTCTTTAATGAACGGATCTGGCGGCTGATGTCCTGTCCTCCGTAAATGGATAAAACGCGGACTCTTTTACCAGAACCGATTTTATAAAGCTCTTCCGAAACTTGAATTGCAAGCTCACGAGTAGGAGCGATAATGATCCCTTGAATCGCGTCCTTCGTTACATCAATTTTTTCAACCAAAGGAATACCAAATGCAGCTGTTTTACCAGTTCCTGTTTGGGCCTGCCCAATCAAATCCTTACCGGCTAAGCCCATCGGAATTGTTTCTGACTGAATTGGTGTAGCTTCCTCAAAACCCATTTTAAGGACAGCTTGTAAAGTTGCCTGACTTAGGCCTAAATCTTCAAACTTTGTCAATGTTTTCATTCTCCTTCATTTATATAAAAATTTAATCTATGTGCTGAATACTTGTGATTCGCATCAAAATGCCGTAACTAGGTAACATCTTTATTTTACCAAAAAAAAGACATCCCTCCAAAGGAGTATGCCCTATTTTACTCGTTCTTTAGACACGTTGCTGATAATCATAACATTATTACAAGTATATTGCAATTAATGTAGTTTATTTACGAGTCCCATATCAGCATTACCGCTCCATCAAAAAGTCATAAACTTGGGAAAATAGGGCCTCTTTTTCCTGACAGTGACAAATATGATGGCTAGAATCCTTAATATACGTAAGTCTTTTTGTTTTCGCATTTATTGTCCGGTATAAGTATTCAGCACTTTTGGGAGGGACGATACCGTCACACTCTCCCTGTGCAATCAGCGTTGGCACTTCTACTTGAGGGAGAAGTGGTTTAATGTAAGAAACAAGTCTTCGAAATTGGAAAGTTGCTTTTATGGGAGTTGCTTTTATTTTTCTTTTGTAACGTTGAAATAATTCATTTTCTTCTAAGTTTCCTTTAAATAAATCAACCATCATTGATTTAATTTCACTTGCCATCTGTTTTGGGTTAAGATAATAAGCAGCTGCACTAAGTAGTACAAGCTTGTCCACAGGGTATTTCGCAGCCAGGAGGCTTGCAATCATTCCCCCCATAGAAAACCCAATTACATAAACTTGATCACAGGTTTCAATCAATTTCTTTAATTCAGACTCTGCATGTTCTATCCATTGTTGATAATGGATATCTTTTAGTGAAAGATTTTCGCCATGGCCAGGAAGAGTAGGGACACTGAATACCCAATCCGTATGCTTCGTTAAATACTCAGCAAGCGGTTCTACTTCATATGGTGCCCCTGTAAAGCCATGAATACATAAACAGCCAATCAAAATTCTCCACCTACTTTGCTATAAATGAATTATTTTTCTTTAGTGTTCCATTAACAGCACTTAGCATACAGTCTAGACTTCGATCTTTTATTAATCCTGCTTTTGTTGTAAGGCGGTCACAATTTCCTCCAGTTTCATCCCTCTTGAAGCTTTTACCAGTACTAAGGTACGGTTGTCTACATGTCCCTCTAATACTTTAATTAACTCATTTTTATCGGTAAAAGAAAAAACTCTTTGTTTTCCTAAAGTGGATCGTGCACCTTCAGCCATATGTTCCGCCAATTTTCCATAGGTGAACAACAAGTCTATCTTATCCGGATTTAATCCCTCGCCGATTTGCTGATGATACTGTTCTTCTTGAGGCCCTAATTCAAGCATATCACCGAGGACGAGGATAATTTTTTCATAACCTTTTAAATGTGAAACTAGTTCAATGGCAGCCATCATGGAGGTAGGACTAGCATTATAGGCATCGTTGATGATTTTTTCACCATGACTACCTTCAACTAACTCCATTCGCATATTGGTTAGTTTTACACTGGTTAAACCTTCATTCATTTTTTCAAATGGCACATCAAAATAATGAGCAATAATCATGGCAGCAAGGGCATTTAATATATTATGTGTACCCAATACAGGAAGTTCGAAACTTTCCGAAGACTTATTGATTTTAAACATATTTCCTTGTTCTAATTGAGTAATTTCTGTTGGAAAAAAGTCATTACTATCGGTTCTTCCAAATGTTTGTACATTCACATTGCCTTTATATTTATGAATCCGTTCCATCAGAAGGGGCTCATCTCCATGAAGAACCGCTAAACCATGTTCTTTTAGACCTTGTAAAATTTCTAGCTTGGCTTCTGCAATTCCTTCTCTCGAGCCTAGGTCAAGAAGATGGGATTCACCGATATTGGTGATGACAACTGCATCGGGAGAAGCAAGTTTTGTCAGGAAGGCAATCTCTCCTCTGCCGCTCATCCCCATTTCTAGAACCGCAATATCAGTATCCTCATCCAAACCTAAGACCGTTAAAGGCAAACCAATATGGTTATTATAATTCCCCTCGGTCTTTTGAACTTTATAGTTAGTGGATAACAAAGAATACGTCATATCCTTAGTCGTGGTTTTCCCGTTACTGCCTGTTATACCTACAACTTTTACTTGTAACTGTTTACGATATTCTCTCGCTAATTCCTGTAACGCCACTAAGCAATCCTCAACGATAAGAATCGGTAAATGCAGGGGTGGATTCGGTACATCGCTTTGCCAAAGTGCCGCAGCGGCTCCTTTTTTCAAGGATTCCTCTACAAATTTATGACCATCTGAGTTTTCCCCTTTAAATGGTATAAACAGGTTTCCCCCTTCAATTTTTCTAGAATCGATTGAAACACCACTAATTTCTGTATCAGCAAAAGAGGTAATCTCATTTTTTACAGAAATCATCTCCGATATCTGCTTTAAAGTTCTTTTTATCATGTCAATCCTCCAGTAGGATATTTTAATAAAGACACGGCACTTAGCCGTGTCAATGTTTTCTAGAAGGTGTATTTAATGTTTTGCTTCTGGGCATGGCGTTCCCTTGCAAGATTTACCAATGTTTCAATCAATTGTGGATACTCAACACCCGTATGCTTCCATAACAGCGGGAACATGCTAAATGGCGTGAATCCCGGCATTGTATTCACTTCATTAATTAAAGCCTTACCATCCTTTGTTAAGAAGAAGTCCGCACGCACAAGGCCTGAGCAATCCAACGCCTTAAAGGCTTGAATAGCCATCTCTTTAATTTGCTGATACTCTTCCTTCGTGACATCTGCAGGAATGATTAAAGCTGTGTCACCGTCTTCATATTTCGCTTTATAATCATAAAAATCCTTCTTTGGAACAATTTCACCTGCAACTGAACACTTGGGATCGTCGTTCCCAAGAATACCTACTTCAATTTCACGTGCTGTAACACCTTCTTCGATGATTACTTTTCGGTCAAATTGAAACGCTTCTACAAAGGCTGCTTCTAATTCCGTTCTGTTTGTACATTTGCTAATTCCTACACTCGAGCCTAAGTTGGCAGGCTTTACAAAGCAAGGGTAGCCGAGTTTTTCTTCCACTTTTGTATAAATTGACTCTTTCGTCTTTTCCCATTCTGTTCGAACGAAAGCAACATAATTTACTTGCGGAAGCCCCGCTTGTGCAAATACATTTTTCATCATAACCTTATCCATACCAGCTGCGGAAGCTAATACACCATTACCGACATAGGGCAGGTTTAACAATTCCAATAATCCCTGAACCGTTCCATCCTCACCATTTGGTCCATGAAGCAGCGGAAAAATGACATCTAATGGTTCGCTGTTTTGTTTTTGATCATTGAAAAGAGTCGGTGCCAATGATAAAGGAGATAACTGATTTTCATTTGAAAATTCTAATGCCTGAACATTTTCTGCAGGCGCAGTAAGCTGAGGTCCCTTTATCCACTGACCCTCTACATTTATGTAAATCGGATGAATTTCATATTTTTCCAGATCGAGCGCGCTTATCACCGCAAGAGCTGTTTGTAACGATACTTTATGTTCAGCGGATTTACCTCCGTATAGTAAACCAATTTTTGTTTTCATACTAAACCTCCATTTTCGCATTCACGTTTTTATTTTATCACTTTTATTATTTTATGAAACCTACAGCTTGGCTAAAAACCACTAGTTATACAAACACAAAGAAATCTCCCCAGCAAAATGGAGAGATTAGATAACTGTAAGCTTCCATTCTTTTGTTTTTTTATCAAAGATGATTTTAGCATGGCAGGTTTCGCCTGAAATTTGCTGATATTCTTCGTACATATCATCCATCGATGCAAAATCACCAATTACCCAAATCGGTATTTCCAGCTTGTTTCGCTGATGATCAACATCACGTAAAGAAATACAGATACCTTCCTTAATAAAGGGCGTTAAAGATAAGAGAATTTCCTTATTAATTGGTGGATATGAACGTTTTTTTCTGATTCCGAGAAGTGTCTTTTCAAGCTTCAACTTTCCCAGCTTACTGGAAAGCGCATAACTTAAAAGATGAAAAAAGTCCTTAAAGCTTCGATAATATACTTTATTAAAGAATCCATCGTCGTGCGCCAAATAAACAAAACGGTTCCCTAGCTTATTATAAAAAGGCAGTTTTAAATGCTGCTTTTGATGTCCCAAGTATAATATTTCCGCTATTTCTTGTCCTGTTAGTTCATTTAATCCTTCTTCTTCAACAAAGTCAATCCAGCAGAAATCACCGTAGCCATAAATATCTTCCGCAGCTAAACTTTCGATTCGCTCATCCGGACAATATTCTAGCAGAGTATGCATATTAAAATCACTATCTTCAAAGCGATGTTTTAATAATAGCAAATGATTCAATGTACCCGAAAAAGCAGCAGCAAATTCAGCAAATTCAATACCGTAAGATAGTACATACTGATCATTTTGATTTAAGTGGACATAGACAAGATCCTGTATGTCTTGATGGTGCTTTTTCAAAGCCAAACTCCTCCGATCAGGAAAATAAACATTATGGTAATGAGTTAAAATACTCATTAAAACGCTCACCAATATTAACCAATCTTTCACTATTTTATCATTAATAGTCCAAATAGCTTATTTCAATTCTTTTACAATTCTAAAGAGATTTGTGATACTTTTGAAACAGTTAGCTTTATTCCTTTATGTATAACACATACTAGTCGATAGTAGTATTAACTGCAGTACAATCAACAAATCATTTTTTACATACATGTATAGAAGGATTAAAACGCACCGTTAGAAAGGAGCGTGCTGTCAATGATTAAAGATATGACGAAAGACGAAATGACCCTCCATATTATAAAGTTATTAAAAGAAAACAAAAAGGCAGATTTTCTTACCATCCTTGAAGAATTGCAGCCATATGATACAGCAAAAATATATGAGGATTTACCTGAAAAGCATAAACTTCGTTTTCTCTTATTCTTAAATTTTGAAGTACTCGCTGACCTAATGCAGGAACTTGAAAAAGAAGAGCAGCTTGAGGTTTTAAATAAACTCGGGTTAGAGAAATCCAGTAAAGTCCTTGATCTAATGGACAATGATGATTTGGCCTTGTTCCTTGATGAACTATCACCAGAGAAAAAAGAGTCACTGCTCTCTGGTATGAAGGTAGAAGAGTCTCAAGCTGTTACCGATATTATGAATTACCCTCCTGAAACTGCAGGCAGAATGATGACGAATCGCTTTGTCTGGATTCGAAGTTATTACAGCGTAAGGGAAGCGGTGGATAAGTTAAAAACGTTTGCTGAGTTTGCTGAATCCATTAATTATTTATATGTTGTTAATGAAGAGAGAAAGCTGGTTGGTGTTGTTTCTTATCGAGACCTACTGCTTGCTGACATCAATGAGAAAATTAATAACATCATGTATGAACGTGTAATATCTGTTTCCGTGACTACCGACCAGGAAGTCGTCGCCAGAATGACGGAACGATACGATTTCCTTGCAATTCCTGTGGTTGATGAAAGTAACAGACTTGTCGGTATCGTTACCGTCGATGATATTATTGATGTCGTCATTAAAGAGGCAAATGAGGATATAGAGAAATTATCTGCCTCTGGGAAATCAATTGACTTTGATACAAAAACATTTGTTGCAGCTGCTAGGAGGCTTCCATGGCTTATATTGCTTTTATTTATCGGGTTGTTGTCCGGCAGAATAATCAGCAGTTTTGAACATACATTGGAACAAGTCGTCGCCATTGCCTTTTTTATGCCCATGATTGCAGGAATGACCGGTAATACTGGTACTCAATCACTAGCCGTAGTGGTGCGAGGACTTATTTCTCATGATATCGATAAAGGGGTCATCCTTCGCTTGATCGCCCGTGAACTTGGTGTCGGCGTGACAATCGGGATTACCTGTGCCATCCTTATCTCCATTATCGCTTATATATGGCAGGGAAGCTTTATTTTAGGTGCAGTGGTCGGTGTTTCACTTTTCTTTACACTCATTATTGGCACCCTTGCTGGTACAATCATCCCGCTGATTTTATTCCGTTTAAATATTGACCCTGCTGTTGCCTCCGGCCCGTTAATTACGACAATTAATGATATTTTTTCTCTACTCACTTACTTTGGTATTGCCACAATGTTTCTAAACTATCTCATGTAAGCACGGTCATAGACCGTGTTTTATCTTTTTGAAACATTTTGTCCAGTGAAATCGTCATAATAGTAAAGTTGTTGTAATAAATTACCTAAATATATTGTTACCAAATATTTTCTTTGTTAGCATATCACTATACAAATAGACAAAAATTGGGTGTGGCATATGGACAATTTCACTAAAAAGGCAGACCGCTTTGATTGGACGTTAACATTAATTTTGTTTCTATTTTTTCTCGTAAGTTGTTTAGGAATTTATAGTGCACAAACAGCTGGACAGTACGATGAAAATTTCCTAGTTAAGCAAACTTTCTGGTATGTGGTTGGAGCAGCCATCATTTCCATTACCATTCTTTTTGACAGTTTTCAATATAGACGGCTTTCCTGGTACTTGTATGGATTTGGTCTTATTTTGCTTATTGGTGTCCTTGCTGCCCCAGAAAGCATTGCTCCCATTAGAAATGGTGCCAAAAGCTGGTTTATTACGCCTCTTGGGTCGATTCAACCATCTGAATTTGTTAAAACCTTTCTCATTTTAGCACTTAGCACTGTCGCAACCCAGCATCAAGAGAAATATCTAGAGAAAACATTTAAAAGAGACGGTTGGTTATTACTTAAATTAGTAATCACAACATTCGTACCAATCTTCTTTATTATGAAGCAAAATGATCTAGGTACTTCGCTTGTCTTATTATCAATTTTAGTCGGATTCATTCTCGTATCTGGTATCACATGGAAGATTATTTTGCCTATCTTTAGTACCGGTGCTTCACTTGCCGTTTTCATTATTTATTTGGTTGTTCAAAGACCAGATATACTCGAAAAATACCTGCATGTACAAGAATACAAATTTAATCGAATATATGCATGGCTTGACCCGTTCAACCATTCAAGCAGTTCAGGTTACCATCTGTTGAAATCCTTAAGTGCGATCGGGTCCGGATTGATAACCGGTAAAGGATTTGGCAATCGGGAGGTTTACATTCCTGAAGGTCACACAGATTTTATATTTAGTGTGATTGGTGAAGAGTATGGCTTTGTTGGCGGCAGTGTCGTCATCGGACTGTTCTTTCTATTAATCTATCACTTAATTAAAACAGCATTCGATACCAATGATCCGTTTAATACATATGTGTGTACGGGAATTATCTCTATGCTCACCTTTCATGTATTCCAAAATGTCGGTATGACCATTCAAGTACTTCCGATTACAGGTATTCCCTTACCTTTTATCAGCTATGGCGGAAGTTCATTAATGGGTAATATGTTTGCGATGGGTATCGTCTACAGCATTCGCTTCCATCATCGTAATTACATGTTCTCATCATCAAAGTCTTTAAGCAGTTAAATCAAGGCAGCGGTAAAATCCGCTGTTTTTATTTCTTTCTTCTCTAAACTGTTATAAACTTAGAAAAGCGTAAGTGCCCTGGTCAGCGGCGTATGGCCTCCTCGAAAAAGCTAACGCTTTTTCTTCGTGCGAAGCTTATGCTGCCGAAGCATTCCTTGTGGAGCGCTCCATCTGAGATAAAGGAAACACGAAGAGCCGGAGGCGCATTCGTGCTTGACTTATCGTAGGGCGGAGAGCGAAGGACACTAGCCGCTAGGGCGCTGGAGCTAGACACTTAGAAAAGCGAAAATATTTAAGGTGAAGGTGAACTATGAAAGAATTTATTTTCTCAGTACTAGAGTTCTTATCAGAGTTAGGCTACTTCGGAATTGCTCTAGGGTTAATGATAGAAGTTATCCCTAGCGAAATCGTCTTAGGGTATGGCGGTTATATGATTTCAGAAGGAATCCTCGGCTACCCTGGCGCAATTATTGCTGGAACAGTTGGCGGAACCCTTGCACAGTTATTTCTCTATTGGGCAGGATACTACGGCGGGCGGCCCTTCTTAGAAAAATACGGCAAATATGTCTTTATTAAAAAGAAGCAAATTGACCTGTCCGAACAATGGTTTCGAAAATATGGAGTCGGCGTCATTTTCTTCGCCCGATTTATTCCCGTTGTCCGACATGCGATATCCATTCCTGCTGGGATTGCGAAAATGTCTGCGACCAAATTTACGCTTTATACGGTAGCTGCAGTTATTCCATGGACCATCCTTTTCCTATATTTAGGACATACACTAGGGGAAAATTGGTCACATATTAAAGAATATGCTGCGCAATATACCTTGCCTATTATTATCGGTGCGGTTATTCTTGGTGTTATTTACTTCTTAATAAAGAAAACAAAAAAATCAACTACTGATTGATTACAGTGGTTGTTTTTTTTTGTCATCAAAGCATCATTTGACTTTTTATCGGGTTAGAAAATAAAATAGAAAAGATACATTGTGTTTGTCGATAATAACAGATTTATGTCGAAAGGATTGATTTTTTGAAAAAGTTTGGTTTAGCATGGCAAATTTTAGTCGGATTAATCCTCGGGATTGCTGTAGGTGCAATTTTTTACGGAAACCCTGAGGTGCAAACATATTTACAACCAATAGGTACAATCTTTATACGCTTAATAAAAATGATTGTCATACCAATCGTAGTTTCCAGTCTAATTGTTGGGGTTGCTGGTGTAGGAGATATTAAAAAGCTTGGATCATTAGGCGGCAAAACGATCCTTTATTTTGAAATTATTACGACCATAGCGATTATTATCGGATTAGGTGCAGCTAATCTCTTTCATCCAGGTACCGGCATTGATATGGATCATTTAACCAAGAAAGATATTGGCGGATATATTTCTACCACAGAACAGGTAGAAAGTCATAGCTTTGCAGATACATTTGTTAATATTGTTCCTCAGAATCTATTTGAATCACTTGTAAAAGGCGATATGCTTGCAATTATATTCTTTTCGGTCTTCTTTGGCCTTGGGGTCGCTGCTATTGGGGAAAAAGGGAAACCTGTTCTCGCATTTTTCCAGGGAACGGCTGAGGCGATGTTTTATGTAACAAATCAAATTATGAAATTTGCTCCATTTGGTGTTTTTGCCCTTATCGGAGTTACGGTTTCAACCTTTGGAGTTTCCTCATTAATTCCCTTAAGTAAATTAATTTTTACGGTCTATGGAGCAATGGTCTTCTTTATTCTAGTTGTTTTAGGTTTGATTGCTAAGCTTGTCGGTATTAATATCTTTAACATTATTCGTATTCTAAAAGATGAACTAATCCTTGCTTATTCAACAGCAAGCTCTGAAACAGTACTTCCAAAGATTATGGAAAAAATGGAGCGCTTCGGCTGCCCGAAGGCTATTACCTCCTTCGTCATTCCGACAGGATATTCATTTAACCTTGATGGATCCACCCTTTACCAAGCCTTGGCAGCGATATTTATCGCACAAATGTATGGTATTGATCTTTCCATAAGTCAGCAGATATCACTTATGCTGGTACTTATGGTAACCTCAAAGGGAATCGCCGGTGTTCCAGGTGTTTCGTTCGTTGTTTTATTGGCGACTTTAGGGTCAGTTGGGATTCCACTTGAAGGCTTGGCATTTATCGCTGGTATCGACCGAATTCTAGATATGGCTAGAACAGTTGTAAACGTGGTCGGGAACTCGCTTGCCGCGGTAGTCATGTCAAAATGGGAAAAGCAATTTGATACAGAAAAAGCCGACAACTATATTAAAGAGATTCGTGATGTTAAACCAGTGATGGAATAAAAAAGGGGCTGCTTGGAATCATTTCCAAGCAGCCTTGTTTTTATAGCATTATGCTCGTAATAGCCGCTGTTAATAAGCTTACAAGTGTTGCTCCGTAAAGTAATTTCAGTCCAAACTTTGCTACTTGATTTCCCTTTGCTTCATTTAAGCCCTTAACTGCCCCCGTGATAATTCCAATCGAGGAGAAGTTCGCAAAGGATACAAGAAACACAGAAATAATCCCAACTGTTCTACTTGAAAGAGAGTCCGCGATCTTTGCTAAATCCATCATCGCCACAAACTCATTGGATAATAACTTCGTTGCCATAATCGTACCGGCTTCAACCATATCGACTGCTGGTATACCAACGATAAAGGCAAGTGGTGCAAATATATAACCTAAGACCATCTGGAAGCTAATTCCGAAAATAGCTTCAAAAACTTGGTTAATCATACTAATTAATGCAACGAAACCAATTAACATGGCCCCTACAATAATAGCGACCTTGAATCCATCCATAATATATTCCCCAAGAACCTCAAAGAAAGTTTGTTTTTCCCCTTCTTGAATATCAATAATATCCTCTTCCGGTGGAACCTCGTAGGGATTAATAATATTGGCAACCATAAATCCGCCAAATAAGTTTAACACCAAGGCCGTAATCACATACTTGGGATCAATCATCGTCATATACGCCCCTAATATCGAGGCAGATACCGTAGACATCGCAGACGTACATAAAGTATAAAGGCGGTGCTGAGGGATATATGGAAGCTGCTTTTTTACAGAGATAAACACTTCAGATTGACCGAAAACAGCCGATGCAACCGCATTATAGGACTCCAACTTACCTAAACCATTGACCTTACTTAAAACAATACCAAGATAACGGATGATAATAGGGAGGACCCTAATATGTTGGGCGATCCCAATTAAGACAGAAATAAACACGATAGGTAAAAGGACATTTAAGAAAAATGGTCCTGCCCCCTCATTTGCCATTCCCCCAAAAACAAAGTTAATTCCTTCTGCTGCATAGCTTAGAAGGTGATCGAACAATGTGGAAACAGCTGTAATAATCACAAAACCTACCTCAGTATTAAGCAGCAAAAAAGCAAAGAGCAGCTGCAGTACGAGCATAGTGATAAGCGGTTTAACCTTAATCTTTTTCTTATTGTTACTAGCAATATAGGCTAATAAAAAGATGATAACGATGGCTGCTAGAAAAAGTAAATATTTCAATCCTATTCCTCTCCTGTTCTGGATGTTCTATCAATTATGTAAGGTGATAGAAAATACAATTTATTTCGACAAATAACGACATTTTTATCAAACAACAAAAATGAGTATAATGTTACCGTTTTCTCCTGTCAATTGAATCAGAGATAGTGGTAAAATTCAGGTTTTTCACTTTTTTATTATTCCATCCCGCCTTTTTCTTACTCTTTTGCAAAAAAAAATCCACCTGAAAAGGTGGATGATTAAAATGATGGTCTTTTTATTTTTTTTCCGTTTCAATAACACGTTTCATTGCTTGAATCTGTCCAAGGTGCAAATTCTCGTGAAAAAGAGCAAAATTAACGAGCTCACCAAAGGTCTTCTGACCAAGAAATGGCTCTTTTAACTCCACGCTGAGGCTTTCAACAGGAATTTCCTTCATTCTATTTAATTGGTCTTTTAACTGGCCTACTAAGATAGAAACAGACGGAACATCCCCTTTCCAGTCAGTGGGTTTCGTCCCTCTTGCAAATAGCCCAATATAGTTTGCAGGCAAATGGCTTGTATTTTTCGGAAAGCCAAATACCAAACTCTCGGTTGTTGTTAACACATGCCCTACATGCCAGTGAATGTTGTTGTTAAATCCTGCAGGTTGAACACCAACTAGCCCCTCATCAACAGCAGCCACATTCTTAAGAAAGAAACTTCTTGTTAACTCCATATTATTTAGCAAAAGTTCGCTCATCTCTTTTTCCTCCTCTTTATCTCCCTTTACACTTCTTCATTTTATAACAAATTAACCCACCCATTAAACTATTTTCACTTACATTTCCTCAGGAGCTTCAATCCCTAATAATCTTAAACCTTCCTTTAAAACAATCGTCACAGAATAGACCAGTGCCAAGCGGGCTTGTTGTTCTTCGTTGTCTTCAAGGATTTTAACATCCCCATAATATTTATTAAAGGCTTGTGCGAGGTCCACAATATATTTGGCAATTTGAGAGGGATCAAACTGCTCATATGCCCTTTTAATTGCATTTGTAAATTCAGTAAGCAGACTAACAACCTTCCATTCCTTTTCCCAGGATGGCGACGAGACTGGGGCTGTTACAGCCATCTGCCAGTTCCCTTTTCGTAGAATAGAGCAGGCACGTGCATAGGTATATTGTACATATGGTCCTGTTTCACCTTCAAAACGGAGCATATCTTCTAGTGAAAATTCTATATCATTCATTCTAAAATTCTTTAAGTCATGAAACATGACTGCCCCTACTCCTACCTGTTTTGCCACTGTATTCTTGTTCGTAAGGTTCGGATTTTTTTCCTCAATATTATGTTTTGCCATCGCGATGGATTCATTTAATACTTCCTCTAATAGGACGACCTTCCCTTTTCTTGTTGACATCTTCTTGCCATCTTTAAGCATCATTCCAAATGGAATATGGACCATATTGCTTGCCCATGCGTATCCCATCTTTTCTAACACAGCGATTAACTGTTTAAAATGAAGGCTCTGTTCATTACCAACAACATATAATGACCAATCAAAATCATAGTTCTCTTTACGGTAAAGCGCTGCAGCTAAGTCACGAGTTGCATACAGGGTAGCTCCATCAGATTTTTTTATTAAACATGGAGGCAATCCTTCATCTGTTAGTTCCACCACTTGAGCCTGGTCGGATTCTACCAGCAATTGTTTTTTCTCTAGAAGCTGGACAACATGGTCCATTTTATCATTATAGAAGGCTTCCCCGGCAAAAGAATCAAATTGGACATTCATCAAATCATAAATTCTTGAGAACTCTTTTAAGGACTCATCACGGAACCACTGCCATAGCTTCGCAGCTTCCTCATCACCATCTTCAAGTTTTTTAAACCAGTTTCTTCCCTGTTCCACAAGTGAAGGATCATTTTCTGCTTCATCGTGGAACTTTACATAAAGCGTTAGTAATTCCTTAATAGGGTTCTGTTTAACCTTCTCTGCTTCTCCCCAAAGTTTAAAAGCCGTAATGAGTTTACCAAACTGAGTGCCCCAGTCCCCAATATGGTTAATTCGGATTGGCTTATATCCGCATTTTTCAATAATAAATGCTAAAGAGTTACCAATGACAGTAGAACGCAAATGGCCCATTGAGAACGGCTTGGCGATATTTGGTGATGACAGGTCAATGGTTACAGGTCGGTTATTGCCAATATCTAAAGCACCATACTTCTCCTGCTGCTTAATAATTTCCGCAACCGTATCTTCCGAAACCATTTTTTTATTTAAGAAGATATTGATATAGGCCCCCACCACTTCTACCTTCTCGATAGTTGGTGATTGGATCTTTTCACTTAACTCTTGAGCAATAACTGCGGGTGATTTTCTTTTTACTTTTGCTAATATAAAACAAGGAAAGGCGAAATCACCATGCAGGTGGTTTTTAGGTTTTTCAATTAACATTTCCAGTTCTTTCTCTTGAATTTCATGGTCGAGTGCTTCATATAAAATCTTTGCAAACTCCTGTTTATACTTCATTTTTTAAGACCTCCATTTTTATCTCTTTTGGCTGTGTTAAATTGGGCTGTTGAATGGCGTTCCAATCAACAGGTTCTATAATCAACAGTATTCTGTAGCCATCTCTTTATAAAAACAAAAAACTCCCGTCTCTATGTTGAAGAGACGAGAGTTAACTCGCGGTACCACTCTACTTGTTCTATAAGAACCAGCTTGGCTTGTTAACGGAGAACAACTCCGGTTTGCCCTACTATTTTCAGGCAAACATCTCAAAAGTGCGCTTCATTCTTTGCTTCGTATCAGGCTCCCACCATCCCTGACTCGCTTCGACTTCCCAAAGAACTACTCTCTTTTTCACTGATTTTTTCCGACTTGATTGTTGTTATTATACTGGATAAAAAAGGATTTATCCAGTCGTTGCTGATTATTTTTTAAAATGGGCATCCTACTAATAAAGGAGGGATAGTATGGCCAGAAGAAATAGAAATAAAATTCTCGTCCCTGAAGCAAGGAATGGATTAGACGCATTAAAAGCAAGGGTCGTCCAGGCGCAAAATCCTGAAAACGCCAAATTTGAGGCCGCCGAGGAGGTCGGTGTTCCTTTAAAGAAAGGTTATAACGGTCAGCTCACTTCACAGCAAGCTGGTAAGGTCGGCGGCAGACTAGGCGGAAGCATGGTCCGTGAACTTGTCAAAATGGCACAAGAAAATATGGCTAAAAAAAGGTAAGCAGTGGCCCCCCACTGCTTACCTAACCTTAAGATCCGGTGGATCGATAGTGCCTTACTCCAAATTGCCAGACGAAAATACACGGAAGAATAAAGAGGCTTCCAGCAAGAGGAGTCAGCATATATAGAAGCTCATTCCCCTTTGTTTTTCCAAGAATAAATAAGAGTGGAAGGTAATTTACCGTTCCAAATGGGATGACATAGGTAAAGAATTGAGCTACCCACTTTTGATAAATATTTAATGGGTATTGCGCCATCTCTCTGCCTCCATCTGTAAAGATATTGGCCACTTCTAGACCTTGCACTGTCCAAAAACACATCGTCGCAGCAAGCATATAAATACCTGTAAAAATGAATACCCCGCTCGTAATCATAAAAAACAGAGTGAATACCTTAACGAAGCTCCATTCAATGGGAAGATTATTCAACGCCCAAATTAAAACGATACCACTTTGAAGGAGCCTGCCTATCCGCGTGAATTCAAATTTTGAACCGAGCACCTGAAGAAATGTACTCCGCGGTCTTACAAGGACCCTGTCAAAATCCCCCTTAATGATTAGACTAGAAAAAGTGTCAAAGCCGCGTGCAAAACACTCGCTTAATGAAAAATCCATGTGAATCACAGCAAAACAAAGTGCCACTTCAAAAAAACCCCAGCCTTTTATATGTCCAAACCTTTCAAACAAAAAGTAAAGCCCCGCAAAAACCGAGAAAGGAATAAAAAACTGTCCAATCGATAAAAGCCAAAATGACGTTCGGTATTGCATTTGTGATTTAAATAAAATAAGCAGATACTTAAAATAAAGACTCATCTCCCATTATCCCCCCTGTACGACTACTCTCTTTAATACGCTGTTAAGTGCTAATTTCCCTAACCATAGCAGTCCTAGAAGATAGCCAAGTTGAATAAACACACCTATTAGGGCCTCACTTTGTGCAATATGTCCTGAATATACTCGGAATGGAAAATCAGCTGTCCAACGAAATGGCAGGACATAAGCAATTTTTTGCAGCCACAGCGGCATTAACGGAATCGGAATAATCAAACCTGCAAAGAATTCTCCTAAAACTCCAAATATCAAAAGTGAACCCATTGGAGATAAAGTCACAAATACAGAAATATATAAGAACATTGATATGGCTACTAAGAGAAGTAAGCCTAATAAAAGGGTTATAACAAATAAAATAAAGGTTGTTACATCTGGAGGAAGAGTCATGTTGTAGGGTTTTGGCAAGAAGAAAGCCACTAGTAAAATAGGATAAAAGCGCAATAGTGCACTGGATAACCGCTGTGCTAAAAGTTTGGCATACCAGAAGCCATATAAATCTGTTGGCCGGCAAAGTTCATAGGCAATATTGCCGCTAGTTATGAGATCAAATAATTCATTGTCCCGAAACCAAAGCATAATAAATGCAAGAAAAGCCTGCTGCAGCCAAATATATGTAATTAATTCTTGTAAGGAAATTGGCGGCGTTATGGATGAATGTTCGTAAAAGGCTTGAAAGACCATAATCGAGATAAATCCCCAGAAAAATTGGGTTGCTACTCCAGCTAGTGCAGCAGACCGATACTGCATACCAATTAACACCCTTAGTTTTAGTATCGAAGCATATACCTTCATATTTGGAACTCCTTATAAAGCTGGATGATTACGTCTTCTATTGGCTGTGATTCAATTGTCACATCTAATAGGTCCACCTTTTGGGATAACTCGGTAATAACTTCCGATGTAAGGATTTTTTCTGTATCAATGCTGAGGACAGCATGTTCAGGAGACCAGTGGACGATCGAGGTCCCTGGTATATCAATAGAATTTTTATTTTTACGGTAGTCCACGGTTATCGTTTTATGGGATCCGAAGCGTTTCTTCAATTCCTCAATTTTCCCATCATAGAGCAAACTGCCTTTACCAATTAGAATCACTCGGTTGGCCAAGGCTTCAATATCATTCATATCATGGGTAGTCAGGAGCACTGTTACGCCTTTTTCTTGATTGATGGTCTTGATAAACTGGCGTACGGCTATTTTTGAAACTGCGTCGAGTCCAATCGTCGGTTCATCTAAAAATAGAATCTGAGGATTATGTATAAGTGAAGCAGCAATTTCACAGCGCATTCGTTGGCCCAAACTTAGTTGCCTGACCGGAGAGTTCATTATTTCCTTTAATTCTAATGTTTCTATTAGCAGATTTAACGTAGTTTTATATTCCTGTTCCGGTACGTTGTAAATATCCTTCAATAGCTCAAATGAATCAATCACCGGAACATCCCACCAAAGCTGCGAGCGCTGACCAAAGACGACGCCTATATTTTTCACATAATCCACGCGGTTTTTCCAAGGTGTGTAGCCCATGATACTGCAGTTTCCCCCGTCAGGCACTAATATGCCGCTCATGATTTTAATCGTTGTCGATTTACCAGCACCATTCGGACCAATATAACCAACAATTTCTCCAGGCTCAATACTGAATGTGATATCTTTTAGAGCTTCTACAATCGTATGCTCCCTATAAAAGAGTGCCTTGGTAGCCTGCCTTAATCCGGTGGAACGCTTTGCCACTTTGAAGGATTTAGTAATGCCCTCTAATTTAATCAAATACTTTCCCTCCTTTTTGTCACGGAAGAAAATAGTATCATTCGAGGTTGATAAGTGTCAAGAATTTTCTAAATTGTTTTTTCACCATCCATATGGGCATTTTGTGCAATACTGAATATCATGGTGAAGAGGTGAGCTTCCTTTGACAAACACATATGTTGATAATAACCTACAGTGCATTGCTTCCCTTCAACGTGATTTAAATCTAGTGACTGCCTTCTTATTGTTAACCGGGCAAATTACCGTAGTTGGATTATTTATAACATCAGGAGGATTTCGTGTTTCATTAAGCGGGCCGATACTGGGCGGAGAACGAATCATAGGAAAATACGAAAGTAAATTTTCAAATGCAGTTATTGATATCATTGATGTTGTACTTGCAATCTTATTAATTACCGATCAAATTAGGTTAACTGGTGCCGTAATCGGCCCTAGCCGATTTTCAGTAAATGTAAGCGGCCCAATCTTTGGTGTCCCTTTATATCAGCCTACGCTTCCAGTATTAAAACAAGACTATCACTTTTTTCAGCAGATTGTATCAAAACATTTTAATATTGACCGCAGTATTTTTAAAAATATTGGGAAGGAATGATTACAATGGCTTTAAATCAATTACCCACCATTAGATTATCTGACAATAGCGTGTTTCTCATTGCTATTTCAATTGCTGCTTTTATCTTTTTCTTTACGCGTGTAGAACGGATCGACGGAGAAACTTCTATTTAGGTGTTCATTTTTAAAAAAGGTCTATGGATTTAACTGGGTTTGAAAAATAAACGGCAAAATTCCGTTTAAATCGGGAAATATCCATATTTCCTTAAAAATAAAGGAAGTTTTTCCGTTTATATGATCCAAATCGGTGAATTCTGTCTTATGTAGAGCAGTTAATCGGAATATCTCCGCTTAAATCTGCTTCTTAAGCTTCCTCTATATACTTAGCCGGAAATTCTCCCCTTATCAAAAGTGAAGCAGAGCCTAAACATAAAGAGAGGTTGCGAACAACCTCTTTTTCGTGGTTAATTGGAATGGTGTTTATTTTTTTCCAATGCAGACTTGACGGCCGTTTCAATTTCGATATAGCTTGTGCAGCGGCAAATATTCGATTCAAGCCACTCTTTAATCGTCGAATCATCCGCATCCGGTTTCTTGAGAATAAGGGAATGACAATTCATGATAAACCCAGGTGTGCAATATCCGCATTGAAAAGCAAAATGTTCAACAAATGCCTGTTGGATCAGGGTATTACCTAATCCTTCAATCGTTTTAATTTGCTTTCCCTGCCCTTCTACCGCCATCATTAAACAAGACTTCATTGGCCAGCCATCGACATTAATCGTGCAAGCTCCGCAATCCCCATTCAAACACCCCGGTTTTGCCCCTGTTAATCCAAGCTTCTCCCTAATCGTATATAAGAGTGTGTCTCCAGTTCTAACAGTAACCGTGCGCACTTGATCATTAATGTTTAAAGCAATCGTGTGTAGTTTCACAAAAATCACTTCCTTCCCTTAGTCGAATGCCCCTAAAACATCCTCAAGCAAATTTTGCAAAACGAACAGCCTGTATTCTGAAGAACCTTCAACATCATTAAGAATGGGGCTGGGCACCTCGGCTAATGCACTTTGAATCCGCGCCTTTACGGATAATTCATGGTTATTTAATGCAGCCTCCATCTTCTTTGATCGAAACGGAAACGGGCAAAGGCCGCTGAGCGCCGTCCGTACCTCTCCATCTATTTTTAATGCGGCAACTGTTATTAATGGGTACCCTGTTTCCCACTGCTGCCGGCGTTTAATGCTGATAAAAGGGGCATGGATATATCGATCATCTGTGGCAACTTGGATAAGAAACTCACCTTTTTTCAATTTCAGCTGCTTATTGAAAATCTCATTAATTGGTTTTACTGTTACACCTTCCGGCCCAACAATCACTACTTGACTGTCGGCTAATAAAAACGGCAGTACTGCCTCCCGATAGAATATTTGCCCGCAGATATTACCGCCGAGGGTTATTTTTCCGCGAGCGGTATGGTCTGCTATGTTACTTGATGTATTGGTCAGTAATGGAAACAAATTCGCTTCTTCAATTTTCGTGAGTGTTAAATTAGCTCCTAATACCAGATAACCCTGTTCAAACTGCATAACGTTTCCTTCTACAATGTCTTTTAGATCAATGGCTGCTTCTGTAAAGGCAAGATTAATCCTTCCGAGAGTAAGTAATTCGGTTGCACCCGAAATATACATTGGTTTTTTTCCATTTCGGTCAGCATTTTGAAAAAGCCCAACTGCTTCCTGCAGCGTTTTTGGCCGATAATAGTCAAAATCAAATGACAGCATTATACTTTCCCCGCCTTTGTCTTCCAAATTAACTCTGGGGTTAAAGGAAGGTGGTGTAATGAGACATTTGCCGCCAAAGAAAGGGCGTTCCCGAGCGCACCAGGCATTCCGAGAAGACCATGCTCACCAACCCCGCGGGCCCCGTACGCAGCCTGCAAATCAGGGGTATAAACAAAATCAACAAGATATTCAGGATTTTCGCCGTAACGGAGCGGACGATACGTACGTAGCTGCGGGTTCAGGACCTGGCCAAGCTCATCATAGTAAAAGGTTTCTCTTCCCGCAAAGGATAGCCCCATACTCATTGCTCCCATCACCTGCCCTAATGCCGCTTTTTCGTTTAATACAATTCCTATATCAATGACCGAAGCTGCTCTAATTAATCGATAGGTTAAATCACGGCGGTCAAATTCCACTTCAACACCATAAGCGGCTACCGTCCATTCCGGTCCTGGATTTCCTTCTCCTGTCTCGGGATCCAGATAGGTAAGGTGACGGAGGATAAAATTTCCCCTTCCGATAATTTGGCCGCCAATCGAGTTACCATTTGGATATTGATAGCCGTAGCAAATCTCCTTAAAATCAACACCTATCCGAGGATTGTCTTTTATAAAAACCCTGCTGTTTGCTACCTCTAAATCTTCAGTTGGTGCCCTCAAGACAATAGAGGCAATATTCTTTAATTGGGCAATGACATCGTCTGCCGCCTCTAATAATGCCCTTCCTGCCATATAGATTCCTCTGCTTGCGACCGTCTTCCAATGCTCCGGTGTAGTTTCGGTATCCACTTTCATTCGCACGTGGATTTTTTCTACATTCATCTTCATTTTTTCAGCAAGTATCTGAGCTAATACAGTTTTCGTCCCAGTTCCAATTTCCACAACACCAGACATTAAATTAATGCTTCCATCGCGGTTAAATGTCAGGATTACACCAGAAGGAGCGTTAGGATCAATTGTTGATGTTTTCCAACTGCAGCTAATCCCCTTAACCCTTACTAGTCTCTCATTAATCTCCTTAACCTGCCCCTCCTCCCAACGGATTAATTTTCTTAATTTCTCAATACATTCTTGTAAATTCCCCACGTTACTTTGATTAAGCAGGACTCTTGTTGGAGTGGTATGACCTGGTTTAATTGCATTTCGGTAGCGCAATTCCAGCGGATCTATTTGCAGCTTCTTTGCCAATAAATCTACTGTTCTCTCAATAGCAAAAGAGAGTTCGGAATGACTAAAACCGCGAAAAGGGGTTGCATATGTATGATTGGTGTACATGCCATAAGAATCACACCATACATTGTCCACCTTATAAGGACCAGTACAGTCAACTGCCCCTGCTCGCGTCAGGTCAATCAATTTATCAGAGTAGGCGCCGCCATCCCATAAAAATTGAATTTTCATTGCTTTAATTATGCCATTGGGGTCCGCACCAATTTTGACCTTTGCGTCCAGGCCAATATGACAAGGTGACATGATTATGTCTTGTTCTCGTTCATTGAAAATTTCTACTGGCAGTCCTCCGACTGCCTTTGAGCCTAAATAAGCGAGTAGCTCCAGCTGGACAGCAGCCTTTCCCCCGTAAGCACCACCTACGAGTGGTGTGTCGACTACAATCTTTCCAAGATCTTCATTGAAATAACTAGCAATTAATTGTTTTACCATAAAGGGTGCCTGTGATGACGTCATAATCTTAATTGTCCCGTCCGGCCTAATCTCTGCGATGGAACTTCTCGTCTCCATTGCTGCATGATCGGATGGAGAAAACGAATATTCCGCCTCTACAGTAACCGAGCTTTCCGCCAAGCCTTTTTCCACGTTGCCTTTGCGTATTTTTACATGATGAGCTATATTCGTTCCAGGAACGGGGTAGACATCTTTTTCCTTTTTATACTCACCTAAGCGCTCATGCACTAACGGAGCATTGTTTTGAAAGGCCTGTGTCGGCGTATGAACAACAGGCAGTAACTCATACTGAATGTTAATCAGGCTGGCAGCAAGATCTCCTTGGGCCGGTGTATCGGCAACCACAAGTACAACAGCCTCCCCATGATACCGTACCTTATCGGTCGCTAATGGGGGGCGATCCCGCATTGATTCACCTGTGAGCGGGATATTTTCCCCTGTTAAGATAGCACGTACACCAGTGACTTTTCTTGCATTACTCGTATCAATACTAGTGATTCTTGCATGGGCATAAGGACTGAGCACCACCCTTCCGGAAAGCTTTCTTGTGGTGTGGTAATCGTGTGTATAAAGTGCACGGCCTGTCACTTTTTCCTGTGCCTCTTTACGAATAACGCTTTTCCCGATAACCTCCATATTCATCCCTACAATCCTTTTTTATTTGTTCAAATAGGAATTTTACCAACTCATTACCTATGTATATTCAGCGCCTTTTTAGATTATTGATGGTTTATGTTTCATTGAGAATTGGACAAAACAAAAAGACTAGATCCACGATTGGATCCAGCCCGTATTTTGATTTATTTTTGATTAAATGTACGGTACCAATTTTGGCTGGTGTTACATCGTTGTACATTTTTTGCGTTAAAATGATTTGTATATTTGTAGATATTTCGTCACAACCAAGTTATAAGATTTTCTATATGATTAGGTAGAAAGGATGTGGATTATGTTCTTAAAATCTAGAACTGAATCAGACTTATTAAAGCTATTAGGATTTTTAAACAACCGAAGGAGCTTAACGGAAGACGACCTGAAGCAGTATTTATATTTGAAGAAAGGATACGAAGGAGAATTGGCCTTTGACCGGTTAACGGCTGCAACCCTTAATAGTGACGTATATATTTTAAACGATATCATGCTCGAAATAAATCATTCAAAATTTCAAATTGATTCCTCCCTGATTATACAAGACACCATTTTCCCTTGTGAAATAAAAAATTTTGAAGGTAATTATTTTTACAATGATGGTGAGTTTCACTTTTCTGGCTCAAAAAGTCTAATCACAAATCCATTGCACCAAGTAAAGAGAGCCGAAACTTTACTCCAACAATACCTCAAAAAAAATGGATTCCATTTCCGAATTGTTCCCTATCTAGTTTTTATCAATCCTAAATTCTTCTTATATCAAGCTCCTCAGAATGATTCAATTATTTTTCCTCCACAGCTGAGCTCCTTTATAGAAAAACTAAACTCAAAGCCATCCAACTTAAATGGGATGCAGCGAAAACTAGCTGACAAAATGATAGCGGATCACATCATTGAATCTCCCTATCCCAAATTGCCTCTCTATGAATACCATTCACTGCGAAAAGGGTTTACTTGTGCTATCTGTAATTCCTTTCAAATTGCATGTGGCTAGAGGAAAGTTACATGTAAAGATTGCGGTTTTGAAGAGGAGGTTGAATCAGCTGTTGTCCGGAGTGTGGAAGAATTAATCCTACTTTTTCCAAGTCTAAAAATCACTACTAATATTATTCATGACTGGTGCGGGGTGGTGGAGTCTAGAAAGACGAGCCGAAAGTTCTTAACTAAGAATTATAAATTAATGGGACATGGGAAGTATTCATATTTTGAGGTCTTATTGAAGGAATGAGGATCTCTGTGTATTCTAGTAGATCTACAGGATCCATGGTTACCACTTTTTTGATTTTTCTTGGATTTCGGTCATCATGACTGCTTCATGGTTACCACTTTTTTGATTCTTCTTTGACTTCGGTCATCATGACTGCTTCATGGTTACCACTTTTTTGATTTTTCCTTGATTTCGGTCATCATGACTGTTTCATAGTTACCACTTTCTCGGTTTTTCTTGGATTTCGGTCATCATGACCACTTCATGGTTACCACATTTTTAAATTTCTTGGATTTCGGTCATCATGACCGCTTCATGTTTACCACTTTCGGTTTTTCTTTGATTTCGGTCATCATGACCACTTCATGGTTACCACTTTTTTGATTTTCCCTTTATTTCGGTCATCATGACTGTTTCATGGTTACCACTTTCTCGGTTTTTCTTGTATTTCGGTCATCATGACCACTTCATGGTTACCACTTTTTTGATTTTCCCTTGATTTCGGTCATCATGACTGTTTCATGGTTACCACTTTCTCGGTTTTTCTTGTATTTCGGTCATCATGACCACTTCATGGTTACCACTTTTTTGATTTTCCCTTGATTTCGGTCATCATGACTGTTTCATGGTTACCACTTTCTCGGTTTTTCTTGGATTTCGGTCATCATGACCACTTCATGGTTACCACATTTTTAAATTTTCTTGGATTTCGGTCATCATGACCGCTTCATGGTTACCACCTTTTTGAAATTCCCATTAAAATTGGTCATCATGAGCACTTTATGATAACGACTTTTCGATTTCAATCATCATATAGGTTATTAATATAATCACAATAAAAGGACGCCCCAAAGTTAACTTTGGGGCATCCTCAATTATTAATCAACATAGGAACCATTATAATAATCATCCGTTTAGCATAGTCCCCAAGGACGATTCTGAAGTTAAAGCCAGCCCCAACCAGCTTTCTTAATGGAACCATTGTAAGGGAACCATAACGATGGATGGAAAGAGAGTTAAGATGATTAGAATAATAATTTCTGCAATTAAAAATGGCCAAACGCCCTTCATGATATCATCCATACCAATTTTCCCTACCCCTGCCGCAACATTAAGAACTGTTCCAACAGGTGGTGTTAAAAGACCGATACAGTTATTCAATACGAATAATAACCCAAAAAATACTGGATCAATTCCTGCTTGTGTGACCACAGGCATAAGTACCGGTGTAAGAATTAATATAGTTGGTGTTACATCCATCGCCGTTCCAACAATAAGGACAATTAAATTGATGATGATGAGCAGCGAAAGTTGATGATCCATAAACGGCTCTAGCAATGTGATAAGTTGGCCAGGTATATTGGCCACTGTGATTAACCAACTGGATACCATCGCTGCCGCAGCTAAAAGCATGACAATACTAGTTGTTTTGGCTGCAACCACTAATACCTCATAAAGTTTTTTAAACTTTAATTCCCGATAGATGACCAATCCAACAAACAAAGCATAAAAAGCAGCAACAGCAGCCGCTTCGGTCGGTGTGAAAATACCACCCCGTAATCCGCCGATAATAATGAGCGGCATAAGTAATGCCCAAAAGGCAGAGCGTGTGGCTTGCCATTTCTCCTTAGCTGTCTTACGCGGCTGGGCAACTGTCTTATCTTTTCTAACTACAATTGTCCATGTTATGGTTAATGATATCGCAAGCAACAAGCCGGGAACGATGCCAGCCATAAATAACTTAGAAATAGAAACTCCTGCTGTCACCCCAAATACAATCATCGGAATACTAGGAGGAATGATTGGTGCAATAATTCCTCCTGCCGCAATTAGCCCTGCCGAACGGTTCCTATTGTACCCTGCACTTACCATCATCGGAATAAGAATGGCACCAAGCGCTGCTGTATCCGCTACAGCTGAACCGGATAATCCGGCAAACAAAACACTCGCAAGAATCGCTACGTACCCTAACCCACCACGAATATGGCCCACATAGGCCATCGCAAAGCTAATGATACGTTTGGATATTCCTCCTGCGTTCATTAACTCTCCAGCAAGAATAAAGAAGGGAATTGCCATAAGCGGAAAATTATCTGCACCATCAATTAAGTTGGCTGCTAAAATTTGCGTATCAAAATTACCCAAAAACAACATGAGAATAATGCCGCTGAGTAAAAGTGCAAAAGCAATGGGAACGCCAAACGCCATTACACCTAGAAGTGAACCTACAAAAACGGCCAATGTCATGGCGTCTTCACTCCCTTTCCATTATTCGTATGTTCAAGCTCAATTTGTTCGACAAGTTCCTCCGAGTCGGTAGTCATGATAAATTCATTTTCACTCATTTTGTTAAAGAAAACCCGAAATAGTCTTAGAATAATTATAAGGCCCATGCATACACTCATAACCATACCAATCATATAAATATAGGCATAAGACATACCTGTAGCAGGTGCTGACTGGTCTATATTCATTACGGTCAACTTCCAACTTCCGTCGAATACAAGAATCAGCGTGATGAGCATAAGTAAATTACTAATTATATACATAATCTTTTTCCCTTTTAATGGAAGCTTCTTTACAATCGAGTCGACTCCTAAATGCTCATTATCCTTCAATGCAAGAATGGCACCTAAGAAAATTAACCAGATAAATAAAAACCGTGATACTTCTTCAGACCATGTAATTCCTGAATTAAAGGCGTAGCGCAATACAACATTTCCAAATACAAAGATCGCCATAAGTGAGAGAAATAGTGCGATGATAAATTTTAAGAAGGAATTAACCTTTTGGATCAATACTTCCACTAAACACATCCCCTTACAAAAAAGTAGAGCAGGGTTCCATAAGAACCCTCACTCTTTCAATATGATTAATTTCCCTGCTGTTTAATTTTCTCTACCATTTCTTTTGCCCAAGGATATTCTTTATAGTAAGACTCGTACATTGGCTGAACGGATTTTTCCATTTCATTCAGGAACTTTTCATTTGGAGTAACAAATTTCATCCCTTTTTCAATGAGGAACTTTTTATCAGATTCGTAGTTTTCTTCAGATAGCTTCCACTCGTAATCAGCATATTCTTTCGCAGCCTCTTCTACAGCCTTCTTTTGATTATCGGATAGCTTATTCCAAAAGGCTTGGTTTACAATAAGTACATTGGGAGTAAAGCCATGACGCGACTCTAAAATGTGTGTTTGAACTTCATAAAAGCCAGAAGACTTAACAACCCCAATTGGATTATCTTGCGCATCAACTACTTTTTGTTCCATTGCTGTAAATACTTCAGATAGCGGCATTGGTGAGACATTGGCTCCTAATGCTTTACCCAACTCTACAAACACAGGTGTATTAGGCATACGCAGTCTTAGTCCTTTAAAATCATCCATACTGGCAACCTCACGATTCGATGAAACCATTCTAAAGCCGTTGGCAGTCCATGCTAACGTATGAACACCATGAACCTTTGCCAGCTCATCCGTCATTTCTTTTCCGATAGGACCTTCCAATACTGCCTTTGCATGTTTGAAATCTTTTACTAAGAAGGGTCTTTCAATAACACCCATTTTAGGAACATCCGCCTGCATAATCATTCCAGGGATCCCCATCTCAATTGTCCCATTACGAACACCGGTATAAAACTCTTTTTCCCCGCCTAGTTTATTGTTTTCATAGATTTCTACTTTTAACGTTCCACCCGACTTTTCTTCAACTAGCGGTTTAAACTTTTCCTTCAGTGCAACATTTTGAGGATGATCGATTGCGTAGTAATTAGCTACCTTGATTGTATAAGATTGGTCTTTACTGCCCTCGCTGCCCTTACTATCCTTGTTAGTCGATGCTTGATCAGCTTTACTTCCGCAAGCAGCTAAAATAGTTGTGATCATAAAAACGATTGCTAAAATCATACTCCACTTTTTCATTACCTTATCTCCCCTTTTTTTATTGTGTTTTTCCCCCGTATTTAACTGAACTAGAATGTAATCATTGCCTTTATTGTGTTTGACTCTGGTTTAGATAGGGTTTCAAATTCTCCAATAATTTCCTCAAACGAAGTTTTTGAGGTAATAAAGGAATTGGTATTCACTTGCCCTTGTTTAATGGTTTGAATTACATACTCAAAGTCTTGCCTTGTCGCATTTCGACTTGATAATAGAGTTAATTCCTTTCTATGAAACTCTGGATCGGGGAAAGAAATATCTGCCTGAACCAGTCCAACAAAAACAAGTCGTCCGCCATTAGCAGCATATTTGTATGCGTTATTCATTGAATTTACATTACCAGTAACATCAAAGACAACGTTTACAAAATCACCATTTGTTATTTTCTTGATTTCTTCAATGGCATTAGAAGAAGAAGGATCGATCACATAGTCAACATCTGCCCAATTTTTGCAAAAGTCCAACCGTTTTTCATTCACGTCTATGGCAATCACCTTTGCTCCGGCTAGTTTAGCAAATTTCATTACCCCTAAACCAATCGGTCCAGCACCGATGACAGCCACAAATTCAGAGGGTTTAATGTCTGCACGTCTCACTGCATGTGCACCAATACTCAAGCATTCGACTGTAGCTGCTTGCTCTAACGTGATATCGTTCGTTTTCATTAAGTGAGAAACAGGAATTGTCATATATTCCTGCATACCACCATCAGTATGTACCCCCAAAACCTCTAACTCTGTACAACAATTTGGTTTTCCATTACGGCATGCAATACATACTCCGCATTCTAGATAAGGAATAATCGTTACTTGATCACCAATAACATAATTCTTTTGGTTGGTTTGAATTTCGACAATTTCCCCTGCCAATTCGTGACCTAACACCCGCGGATAACTAAAATACGGCTGGCGCCCTCGATAGGCATGAAAGTCCGTTCCACAAATGCCAACGCGACGAATACGAATTAATGCTTCACCTTCTTTTATAGAAGGCTTTTTAACATCATTCATAACAAACTGATTAGGTTTTTCACAAACAAGACTTTTCATGTTGTCTTCCTCTCTTTTCCGTTTGAAATCTAAATGAAAAATTAATTGTGTCTACAGACATAGAACCATCCCCTAATGGCAGCGTTTACATATAATCCATAACATAATTCCTTCATTTAAAAATACATTGTTTATTTCTTGTGAAGTGTGACATGTCACACTTCACATTTTTAGAATAAATGCCTTCTGACTAATTGTCAACACTTTTTTGAATTGACTGATAAGTGAGTTGACATTGACTGATAAGTGAGTTGACTCAGAATATGAAAATCTGTTATCTCCACACTAATACTTGAAGATCTCCTTTCAAAAAGAATTGACGATTTGCAGATCATTCATTATAATTTTTATTGTATCTTAATTTTACTAATATTTACTTTTATTCATTTGTGATATGTTACACATTACAATCTAAGATCAAGGGGGTGAATAGAGTTTGTCCAGTGAAATCGAAACTTCACTTTTAACGAACCAAGTTTATAAGGTACTTAGGGGAAAGATTATTGATGGAAAATATAAACCAGGTGACAAACTAGATATTTATAAGCTTGCAGACGAGTTCGAAGTAAGTCGTTCTCCAGTAAAAAGCGCAATTAATCAGCTTGTTCATGAAGGCCTGCTCGAAATCGTCCCTCGTAAAGGAACCTATGTCACACAATTACAATTTACTGACTTTATTGAAGTCCTTGACGCACGCTTAATGATAGAAATGTGGGCAGCACAGAAAATTATCCACACAGTCTCCGATACTCAACTTGAAGAATGGGGAAATATTGTAGAGAAAATGGATTCGTTAATAGCGGTGAATCCATTCCCTTTTGAGTTGTATATTGAATTAGATGTTGCATTTCATAAAGCCTTAGTTGAATGGTCAAATAATAAAAAGATCAAGGATATATATGGTTCTCTAAATACACATGTTGCCTTGTCTCGTATTGTGCATCCAACCTCCCTTGAAAGCACAATTAAAAGACATAGCCACCACCATCGTTTAGTTGAAGCCATGCGGGAACGTAATCTCCCCACTTTCCTAGGTGTATTAAAGCTTCATATCGAAAGCCTAAAAAAAGAATCAGAGCTATGCTGGAACGATTTTGCAAGATAAATCCCTCCCGTTATGGCTGAACAAAAACAATCTCTTCGGTGGGTATTAAACTGTAAGAGGTTGTTTTTTTGTTTTTATGCAATTCCTAAGCCAATGGAGTTGACTAATTTAGTCTCCCTTTTCTGTCTTTTCCTCTCAGGATTAAAAAAAACGAGAAAAACTGGAGGAAATACTCCAATTTTCACTCGTTTTAGGGTAGATATAACAGCTTATTCACATATTGCCTTTGTTACTCCACAGTTACCGATTTAGCTAGGTTACGTGGTTTGTCAACGTCGCAATCACGGTGCAGTGCAGCGTAGTAGGCAAGTAATTGTAATGGTATTACAGAGATAAGTGGTGTTAATAAATCATGTACTTCTGGAATGACGAAACTGTCTTCGTCCATGTTTAAACCCTTCATAGAAATAATGCATGGGTTTGCACCGCGGGCCACAACTTCTTTTACGTTACCGCGAATGCTTAAGTTCACGCTTTCTTGCGTTGCTAACGCAATTACTGGTGTACCTTCTTCAATTAAAGCAATGGTTCCATGCTTTAATTCTCCACCGGCAAAGCCTTCAGCTTGGATATAAGAAATTTCCTTTAGCTTTAATGCACCTTCTAGACCGACATAGTAATCAATTCCACGTCCGATAAAGAAGGCATTGCGTGTTACCGCTAAAAACTCTCTGGAAATATGCTCAATAATCTCTTTTGAATCACAAAGGACTTCTATTGCATTCGCTACAAGACCAAGTTCATGGATAAGGTTAAAGCCCGGCTCAAGATTACGGCTTTTCGCTGTCACTTCCGCTAAGATCGCTAAAACAGCTAATTGTGCCGTATACGCCTTAGTAGAGGCTACTGCAATTTCAGGTCCAGCGTGCAGCAATAGTGTATAATCTGCTTCACGGGAGAGAGTTGAACCAGGAACATTTGTAATCGTTAATGCTTGATAGCCCATTTCTTTAATGTTAACAAGAACGGCACGGCTATCGGCAGTCTCACCACTCTGAGATATAAAGACAAATAGAGGCTTCTCAGAGAGAAGTGGCATATTATAGCCAAACTCACTAGAAATATGAACTTCAACAGGAATTTTAGCCAATTTTTCGATGAATTGCTTTCCAACAAGACCTGCATGATAAGAAGTTCCAGCGGCAATAATGTACACACGGTCGGAGTTGTTCATAGCATTAATGATTTCAGGGTCAATTGTTAATTCACCTTGTTCATTTTGATATGCTTGAATAATCTTGCGCATAACAGCAGGCTGCTCATCAATTTCTTTTAACATGTAATGAGGATATGTGCCCTTTTCAATGTCGCTTGCATCTAGTTCGGCAACGTAAGAAGTACGAGTAACTGTTTCCCCATCAAGGTTTTGAATGGTTACAGTGTCCTTTTTAACGATTACAACTTCTTTATCCATTAGCTCTACGTATTCATTTGTTACTTGAAGCATTGCCATCGCGTCGCTTGCCACAACATTGAAGTCAGAACCTAACCCAACAAGTAATGGACTTTTGTTTTTTGCAACAAAAATCGTATCACTGTTTTTTTCATCCAATAAAGCAAGGGCATAAGAACCGTGTAACAGACCCAGTGTCTTACGGAAAGCCTCTAACACTTCTAAGCCTTCGTTTACAAACTTTTCGACCATTTGTACAATGACTTCTGTGTCAGTTTCACTAGCAAACGAAACATCCGCTAAATATTCGCGCTTTAAAAGATCGTAGTTTTCAATTACTCCATTGTGAACTAACGTAAAACGTCCAGAGGTACTTTGGTGTGGATGGGAGTTTGTTCTGCTTGGCACACCATGAGTAGCCCAGCGTGTATGTCCAATTCCGATTTCAGCCAAAACATTCACATCAACGATCTTACGTAAATCAGCAATACGTCCCTTTTCCTTAAAAACATGAACTCCAGTTTCGTTCATAACAGCAATACCTGCTGAGTCATATCCTCTATATTCAAGCTTTTCTAAGCCTTTTAGTAAAATTTCTTTTGTATCATTTAATCCAATATATCCAACGATTCCACACATTTTTCTTTTCCTCCCTGATACAGGGGGCAAGAATGCTTTGGAGGCTCACCTTGCCCCCTTATCTCTGTTTTGAAAGGTATCTGTATATACCTTTTTCTTTTTGTTGCTATGTTTAGTATGCGCATTTCCTTCTCTTTGTGCACCGAGTTGCCTCGATGTTTTAAAGAAGAAACAATCGGTTGTGCGTTCAACCGGGAGGTATCCGCCGAACATTCGATAAACCTCCTCCTCGTCAACTAACCCACCATGGTTAGTTCAGGCGCTTTTGGTTATACTTTTTTCCTGCTATCCTCCTTTTGTAAAAATATGTTTGCTTTTGAAAAACAAAGCAAATTAATCGTAACTGATGAACCAACATTCGTCAACTAAATAATAAAAGACAAACCTGTTTACTATTACCAGTTACAAAATAAAATATGCATAGGGACTCATTAAGGTTCCCTATGCATATAGAATATACCATAAACTATTCTTTTAATTCCATTTCTGCTTTTACGACAGAAACAATTCGGTCTACATACTCCTCACACAATTCTTCAGTTGGTGCCTCTGCCATTACACGAACAAGAGGTTCTGTACCAGACGGACGAACGAGAATACGTCCATTTCCGTTCATTTCTGCTTCAACCTGCTCTATAATGGTTTTCACCTTTTCATTATCTGTTACATGGTGCTTATCTGTTACACGAACATTAACAAGCTTCTGAGGGAATTTTTTCATGTCTGCCGCTAATTCAGATAATGTTTTCTTTGTTGCCTTCATAATATTAACTAATTGCAGCCCCGTTAATAAGCCGTCTCCTGTTGTATTGTAATCCAAGAAAATGATGTGTCCAGATTGTTCACCACCGAGATTAAATCCATTTTTCTTCATTTCTTCCACAACATAGCGGTCACCCACGGCTGTTGGTACACTGTGAATTCCAAGCGCTTCTAGACCTTTATAAAATCCTAAATTACTCATTACGGTGGAAACAATTGTACTATGCTTTAGACGGCCATGTTCCTTCATGTACTTACCGCAAATAAACATAATTTGATCACCGTCTACAATATTACCCTTTTCATCGATTGCAATTAAACGGTCTCCATCACCATCAAAGGATAATCCCACATCGGCACCTTTCTCTTTCACTATTGCCGCTAAGGCTTCTGGATGAGTCGAACCAACTCCAGCATTAATATTAATGCCATTCGGTGAAGCACCCATAACTGAAATGTCTGCATCCAAATCAGCAAATAGATGTGTCGCAAGTGATGAAGTAGCTCCATGAGCACAATCTAAAGCAATATGGATACCAGAGAAATCTTCATCCACTGTATTTTTCAAATATTGAAGATACTTTTGTCCGCCCTCAAAATAATCCATGACCTGGCCGAGATTAGCACCAACCGGTCTAGGTAATTGATCCTCTGTCATATCAATTAATTCTTCAATTTCATATTCCTGCTCATCAGAAAGCTTAAATCCATCAGGTCCGAAAAATTTGATACCATTGTCTGCCACCGGATTATGCGAAGCAGATATCATTACTCCCGCCTCAGCCCCCAGTGCTTTTGTTAAATAGGAGACACCTGGTGTTGAAATCACACCTAAGCGCATTACCTCTGCACCAATTGAAAGTAATCCAGCAACCAGTGCTCCTTCAAGCATATGTCCTGAAACCCGAGTATCACGACCAATCAGCACTTTTGGTCTGTCCTTGTCCTTTGTTAATACAAACCCACCGAAACGTCCCAGCTTAAATGCCAATTCAGGTGTTAATTCACTATTCGCCACTCCGCGGACGCCATCGGTTCCAAAGTATTTTCCCATTATCAAAATCGCTCCTTATCGTGTATACTGCTGTGTTTTATGCGTTGTCTCTCGTAATCGTAATTTTTGCTGATGATTTATCAGGTTTCCAATTTACATCAGATGGTCCATTGACTTGAATTGGTACATTATGATTACCTTCTGTAAATCCTGTTAAATCAACGAATATATTGAAGTTGTTTGGTCCAAGAACTTTAGAAGCTGCGCCGGGTCCAAAGACTAATAAATTTACTAATTGATTGGATGGGTCACTAATAACCGCTTCATATTGTTCAGATAATCCCCTGATATTTATAGGAATGCCTGATACAGTCGTCTCTTCCTCTTTTTTAACGACTACGGTGACCTGTACTGTTTCAGGTGTTACTTTCGTTATTCCATTTGAGATAATCACTGGTAAAGTAATCGTCGTATTTTCACTTATCTTACTTACATCGACCTCAACTCGGACACTATCAGTATCTTTTAGTACATCTTCTCCACCAGATATTACTGCTTCACTCACATCCAAGCCAATGGATTCAATCGTGACCCCTGCTGGCGGCGTTCCTTTTTCTAAAATATTAATAGGAACTGTTTTTTCATTTCTTTTTATTGGTATGGTGACCTCAACTGTTGCCGGTTCAACCACTACATTGAGTTTATTGAACTCCTTATCAAGTACCTGTACCTGTACCTCTTTTGAGACTGTACTTTCAAGGAGATCTCTGCCACCAAGCGCTGCCTTAACATATGTAATTCGATCAATTACATCTTTCGCACCTGTTATTTTCACCATTTTCGGTTTAACGGAGGGTTGTCCCGCTGCATAACCATCTTTTATCAGTTCACTATTAAATTCAGCTTCAACCGAAAACTCGGTCGTTACTTTCTCTTGAATGGCTACGGTTAAAGAGCTAGGTTCGATTGTTGCTTTTAACTTTTCGGATAACCCGCTAACTTCAAATTTCACCTTTTGATTACCTATTTTAGCATTGGTTAAATCAACAAAAACCTCAAAGTTCTTTAAAGCCTTTGCGGACTGAACATGCGGCATTGGACCTTGTATGGTTACTTCCACCGTATCAGGGATTCCAGAAACTACAAGATTCTCGGTATCATAATAAGCTTTTACTGGAATATCAGCTAAAGTTTCTGTGGTATTTTCCCCTGGTACATTTATCTCTGTTGTTTTCCCTCCAGAATTTGGAACAGCAGAATAAAGCAGGACCGCCATTAATAATGCCAATATTTTTATAAACCAAGGATTATCCATCAGTTTATCCATTATTTTTCCCCCTCCAGTTCCAACGAGCTGAAGAAGCCGGTTTTACTTTCGTACTAGTAATAATTAAATCATGAGAAATCAATTCTTTAAATGCGTCTAATGTTAAATTTCGATGAAGCTCCCCATTTTTGGTTAAGGAAATATTTCCGGTTTCTTCAGAAACAACTATTGTAATACTGTCTGTGACTTCACTTATCCCTAAAGCAGCCCGGTGTCTGGTGCCCAGCTCCTTTGAGATAAAAGGGCTTTCGGATAAGGGAAGATAACAAGCAGCGGCAGCTACAATATTTTTTTGGAGTATAACTGCCCCATCATGAAGCGGTGTATTTGGAATAAAAATATTTATGAGTAATTCGGAAGAAATTTTCGCATCTAGCGGGATACCCGTTTCTATGTAATCACTCATCCCTGTTTCCCTCTCAATGGAAATCAAGGCACCAATACGCCGTTTTGCCATATAGTCGGTCGCCTTAACAATGGCATCCACCATTTTCTCCTGCTCCTCATCATCCGGTCCATTGCTTCGTGAAAAAAAGCGCCCTCTGCCTAATTGCTCGAGTGCTCTCCGAAGTTCCGGCTGAAAGATAATGATAATAGCTAGGAATCCCCAATCAATCGCTTGCTGCGTTAACCAGCTAAGCGTATTTAGACCAAAAAACTCACTAACAACTCTTATTAGGAGAATAACAACGATTCCTTTTAATAATTGTACGGCTTTTGTTCCTTTTATTAGGTTTAACAGTTTATAAATAACCCAAGAAACAAGGAGAATATCAACAATACTAGCTAAATACTTCCATATAGTAAAATCCTCAAAAAACGGCATTGTTTTTCCTCCGTAAATTTGTCTAACTTATAACCAATTTATTATACCATAAATTAAACATGTACTTATTATTAATCATTCTAATCTAAATCATTAAAAAAGAAATCACTCACTACGAGTGACTTCTTACTATTATTCTTCACCTTCATTAAAGATATCAATTACTTCGAAAGCGACTCTTTTCATGTGATACCAGATCCAGTCGAAGACTTCATTAACCTCTTCTATTTGCCCTGTTACATGGCCAGCGGAAGCTAAATACTGTTCCCCATTAATCACTGTGACATCACCTTGGACTTCACCTTCAATTCTTAGCTCGCCGTTTCGGACAATTACATCACCTTTGACAACTTCTCCTTCCGGTACAATCACAGTACCGTTCTGAACAACTAGATTCTCTTGTTTGGAGACGGAAAACTCACGTTCCTGATTCCAAGTTGAAAATACACTTCCTGCCATAAGGATTAAAAATAATGACGCTGCCGCAATTAATGGATGATTTCGTAACCATCTTTGCATGCTGACTTTTTTCTTTTCTTTTGGCAGGCTGGCCATTACCTTCGCAGTAAAATTGGGAGGTGCCTGCATTCTAGATGTTCCTTTTACAACTGCAATCGTTCTTTTATATTCATTGAACAGAGTCTCACAGTCCTTACAGCTTTTGAGGTGGTTTCTTAAAATCATCTCATTTTCGGGGTCAATTTCTTCATCTAAATATTCATGCATTAACTCAACGATTTCTTCATCACACTTCAACGTGTTTCACCTCTTATCACACATAACGTAATTGTTGACGTAACGCCTCACGTCCTCGATGGATTCGCGTTTTGACTGTACCTAATGGTAAATCAAGAATTTCACTTATTTCATTTAAAGACAACTCTTCAATATATTTCAAAACAATAACAGACCTGTATTTTTCAGGAAGCTTTAAAATTTCCTTTTGAACGGATTCTTGAAGTTCAAGACTTTCTAACTCATTTTCAGGTAAAGGAGAATTGGATGCCAGCTGCGAGTACATCGTGAGGCCGTCAGTTCCCGAGACCTCTGCATCAAGATAGTAATCTGGCTTTTTCTTCCTCATCCTGTCAATACACAAATTTGTTGCAATCCGAAATAACCAAGTTGAAAACTTTAAATCCTGATTAAATGATTTGATATTAACATATGCACGGATAAAAGCTTCCTGTGCAATATCTTCTGCTTCGTGGCGGTTTCCCAGCATTCGATAACCTAACTGATAAATACTATTACTATATAGCTCAACAATTTCAGCAAAAGCATCTTGATCGCCTTTTAAAACCTGTTTAATTCTTTTTTTTATAAGGGCTTCCATCTATTTTTCTCAGCTCCAATACAGCTATACAATCTTACGAATCAATAGCAAAAAGGTTTCACTATAAATAATTTCTTTCTTACATACTTTTTATATTAACAAATATTAACTATTTTGGATAAAGGGAAGCTTAAAAGTTTTTTAAAAGTTGGAAGGAAGTAGTGGAAGGAAAAATAACAGCAGCTTTCTGGGAAAGCTGCCTGCTTATGATTATAGTAATTTTTCACCAAACAAGGAGCCCATCAATTCAACTGCCGCCCTTGCTGTTTTATTCTTTTCGTCTAAAATCGGGTTAACCTCTACAAACTCTGCTGATGTAATAATCCCTGCTTCCTCAAGCATTTCCATTGCCAAGTGACTCTCTCGATAACTAATCCCGCCCATAACTGGAGTTCCTACACCTGGAGCATCATTTGGATCTAATCCATCTAAATCTAGTGATAAATGAACACCATCTGTATTTGCCTTTAAATATGCAATTGTTTCTTCCATCACTTTTGCCATACCTAGCCTGTCTATCTCATGCATGGTGTATACTTTAATGCCTTTATCTTTAATTAAGATTTTTTCACCTTCATCAAGAGACCTTGCACCAATAATAACCACGTGCTCTGGTTTTACTTTTGGAGCATAACCTCCTAAATCAGTTAAAGAGCGATGACCAATCCCTAAACTCGCTGCTAATGGCATACCATGTATATTTCCAGAAGGCGAGGTTTCTGCCGTATTTAAATCACCATGTGCATCATACCAAATTACCCCTAGGTTCGTGTAATGCTTGGAAACACCAGCTAAAGTTCCAATAGCTATGCTATGGTCTCCACCTAAAACAAGCGGAAATGAACCAGATTGAATGACTTCGTCCACCTTTTCTGCAAGCAAGGTACTTTTTTCAGCTACAAGATCTAGATTTCTTAAGTTAGATTCTTTATCGATAACCACTTCAGGTCTTCCAATCGGAATGTCACCCATATCATGAATTTCATCAAATAGTGGTTTCAGTCTCTCATTTATCCCCGCATATCGGATAGCACTAGGTCCCATATCAACTCCACGTCTCATTTGACCCAAATCCATCGGCATTCCAATTATAGATAGCTTCCTCATATTCTACCTCCTACCCCTTGTTATCTACTATTTTAACCGCTTTCAAGGTAATGACTCAACTCGACAAAATTATGTATATATATACGGGGCAGAAAAGGATGTTATGTAAATGTTTCGACGGCTGATTAGTGATTGCATTTACTTTTGTCATACAGGTTTTAGTTTCAATGAGAATAAGAATATAAAAAAGCCTTAAATCAAGGTGATTTAAGGCGAAGTTTTTATGTAGTGTGATGGTTTTTAAGTCAAACCTTGATTACTTTCACTATTGTAAAAATATCTTGGTGGAGCCTAGCGGGATCGAACCGCTGACCTCCTGCGTGCAAAGCAGGCGCTCTCCCAGCTGAGCTAAGGCCCCATATGGAGCGGAAGACGGGATTCGAACCCGCGACCCCCACCTTGGCAAGGTGGTGTTCTACCACTGAACTACTTCCGCTTTTCATAGATATAGACCCAAAGAGATACCATCTCTTAGGGCCGTTTGTACAATGATGAGCCATGAAGGACTCGAACCTTCGACCCTCTGATTAAAAGTCAGATGCTCTACCAACTGAGCTAATGGCTCTTGGCTGGGCTAGCTGGATTTGAACCAACGCATGTCGCAGTCAAAGTGCGATGCCTTACCGCTTGGCTATAGCCCAATGTTTAGTACAATTACTAGTATGTCCATATATTTTAAAAATATAAGTGGTGGAGGGGGACGGATTCGAACCGCCGAACCCGGAGGGAGCGGATTTACAGTCCGCCGCGTTTAGCCACTTCGCTACCCCTCCACTTATAAAAAAAGTGGTGCCGGCGAGAGGACTTGAACCCCCAACCTACTGATTACAAGTCAGTTGCTCTACCAATTGAGCTACCCCGGCGAAATATGGAACATTATTTTCGCTATCGCGAAAAAATGTTGTTTATTTTGCTTTGCAAAATAATTTGGTGGAGAATGACGGGATCGAACCGCCGACCCTCTGCTTGTAAGGCAGATGCTCTCCCAGCTGAGCTAATCCTCCATATATGGTACGTTATGTTGCGAAAAAACGTTGGTGACCCCTACGGGATTCGAACCCGTGTTACCGCCGTGAAAGGGCGGTGTCTTAACCGCTTGACCAAGGGGCCATATATTTAGTAAACAGGTAAGCTTCCAAGCGGGCTCGAACCGCTGACCTCTTCCTTACCATGGAAGTGCTCTACCTACTGAGCTATGGAAGCATAGCCAATAATCTTTAAAATAAAAATGGCTCCGCAGGTAGGACTCGAACCTACGACCGATCGGTTAACAGCCGATAGCTCTACCACTGAGCTACTGCGGAACAATATAAAGGCCTGGCAACGTCCTACTCTCACAGGGACAAAGTCCCAACTACCATCGGCGCTGAGAAGCTTAACTTCCGTGTTCGGTATGGGAACGGGTGTG
>NZ_CP183883.1:655000-757500 GCF_048572935.1 Neobacillus niacini
ACGGGCTCTAACTACTTGTAGGCACACGGTTTCAGGATCTCTTTCACTCCCCTTCCGGGGTGCTTTTCACCTTTCCCTCACGGTACTGGTTCACTATCGGTCACTAGGGAGTATTTAGCCTTGGGAGATGGTCCTCCCAGCTTCCGACCGGATTTCACGTGTCCGGCCGTACTCAGGATCCACTCAGGAGGGAACGAAGTTTCAACTACAGGGTTCTTACCTTCTATGACGGACCTTTCCAGATCGCTTCATCTACCCCGTTCCTTTGTAACTCCATGTTGAGTGTCCTACAACCCCAAGAGGCAAGCCTCTTGGTTTGGGCTATGTCCCGTTTCGCTCGCCGCTACTCAGGGAATCGCGTTTGCTTTCTCTTCCTCCGGGTACTTAGATGTTTCAGTTCCCCGGGTCTGCCTTCAATACCCTATGTATTCAGGTAAAGATACTGCTCCATTACGAGCAGTGGGTTCCCCCATTCGGAAATCTCCGGATCAAAGCTTACTTACAGCTCCCCGAAGCATATCGGTGTTAGTCCCGTCCTTCATCGGCTCCTAGTGCCAAGGCATCCACCGTGCGCCCTTTCTAACTTAACCTAAATGGTTATTCTCTTAATAAATAAGAGAGAAAAACTAATGTGGCGATTCTCGGTTTTACTTTGACTTCTTCTTACGATTATCTAGTTTTCAAAGAACGAATTTGATAGAGAGATTGCACTCTCAAAACTAAACAAACAAGTAACCATCAACGTTTTATCAGTCCACAAGGACTGCATTTTCCTTAGAAAGGAGGTGATCCAGCCGCACCTTCCGATACGGCTACCTTGTTACGACTTCACCCCAATCATCTGTCCCACCTTAGGCGGCTGGCTCCTTACGGTTACCCCACCGACTTCGGGTGTTACAAACTCTCGTGGTGTGACGGGCGGTGTGTACAAGGCCCGGGAACGTATTCACCGCGGCATGCTGATCCGCGATTACTAGCGATTCCGGCTTCATGCAGGCGAGTTGCAGCCTGCAATCCGAACTGAGAATGGTTTTATGGGATTGGCTAAACCTCGCGGTCTTGCAGCCCTTTGTACCATCCATTGTAGCACGTGTGTAGCCCAGGTCATAAGGGGCATGATGATTTGACGTCATCCCCACCTTCCTCCGGTTTGTCACCGGCAGTCACCTTAGAGTGCCCAACTGAATGCTGGCAACTAAGATCAAGGGTTGCGCTCGTTGCGGGACTTAACCCAACATCTCACGACACGAGCTGACGACAACCATGCACCACCTGTCACTCTGTCCCCCGAAGGGGAAAATCCTATCTCTAGGAGTGTCAGAGGATGTCAAGACCTGGTAAGGTTCTTCGCGTTGCTTCGAATTAAACCACATGCTCCACCGCTTGTGCGGGCCCCCGTCAATTCCTTTGAGTTTCAGCCTTGCGGCCGTACTCCCCAGGCGGAGTGCTTAATGCGTTAGCTGCAGCACTAAAGGGCGGAAACCCTCTAACACTTAGCACTCATCGTTTACGGCGTGGACTACCAGGGTATCTAATCCTGTTTGCTCCCCACGCTTTCGCGCCTCAGCGTCAGTTACAGACCAGAAAGCCGCCTTCGCCACTGGTGTTCCTCCACATCTCTACGCATTTCACCGCTACACGTGGAATTCCGCTTTCCTCTTCTGTACTCAAGTCCCCCAGTTTCCAATGACCCTCCACGGTTGAGCCGTGGGCTTTCACATCAGACTTAAAGGACCGCCTGCGCGCGCTTTACGCCCAATAATTCCGGACAACGCTTGCCACCTACGTATTACCGCGGCTGCTGGCACGTAGTTAGCCGTGGCTTTCTGGTTAGGTACCGTCAAGGTACCGGCAGTTACTCCGGTACTTGTTCTTCCCTAACAACAGAGCTTTACGACCCGAAGGCCTTCATCGCTCACGCGGCGTTGCTCCGTCAGACTTTCGTCCATTGCGGAAGATTCCCTACTGCTGCCTCCCGTAGGAGTCTGGGCCGTGTCTCAGTCCCAGTGTGGCCGATCACCCTCTCAGGTCGGCTACGCATCGTCGCCTTGGTGAGCCGTTACCTCACCAACTAGCTAATGCGCCGCGGGCCCATCTGTAAGTGTCAGCGTAAACCGACTTTCAAATTTTCCTCATGCGAGGAAAAGGATTATCCGGTATTAGCTCCGGTTTCCCGAAGTTATCCCAGTCTTACAGGCAGGTTGCCCACGTGTTACTCACCCGTCCGCCGCTAACCAAGAGGTGCAAGCACCTCAAGATTCGCTCGACTTGCATGTATTAGGCACGCCGCCAGCGTTCGTCCTGAGCCAGGATCAAACTCTCCAAGAAAGTTGATATAGCTCATTTTGTTACGTTGGCTTAGCTTTTATAAAAAGCTAAAAAATTGTTTGTTGACGTTCTTGTTTGTTTAGTTTTCAAAGGACAAATTCACTGTGTCACCTAAAAGCGACTTTATTAATTTATCATAGCCAACATGTAAAGTCAATAACTTTTTTCGAGTTATTTATTTACGTCAGCAGCGACGTTTATTAATATACCAACATATGATTCAAAAGTCAACACACTATTTTAAATTAATTCTTTCTTTTTTTTAAGAGATATTTATCCTTTCTTCCTGCTTTTATTATCTCTTCTCATGTACTTCAGACATTCATTTGGTGAGGCCACTCTTTTAAATAGGGTAAATAAAATCTTATACCGCTCTTCCATTGCGCGCTTTACTATATGGTCAATACGATTATCTTTTAAATCAAATAAGATTTCATCCATCTCTCGCTTAATCAGGTATTCCATTTCTTTTACTTCTTTTTCATTTATGAGAAGCCCAAACATTGAATCACCCTTTACGAATTATGTAGTTATAGTAGTCTTTTCCAAATTAGTAAAATTTATAATTATTTTTTTCTTAATCATATTAATTTAAAAATACGCATAGGTATGAGACAAGGATAGCAATGGACGAGGTGGTATATATGAATTTCTTTTTTGTATTAAATAGTAGATCTGTAAAACAAACCATTTTGATAGTAGTCGCTGCTTTTTTTACCGCATTGTTTTTATTTATGGGAAATCTCTCGTTATCTCCAGTTTTTTCAACAAAGGACGGTCCTAAAGCTGTCTATCGCGGGGAAAAGGATATAGCTCTAACCTTTAATATTGGTTGGGGTGATGAAAAAGCAGAACCCATTTTGGATGCACTAAAAAAGGAAAACGTCAAAGCAGCAACCTTCTTTTTAGCTGGTTCATGGGCTGAGCGGCATCCGGATATAGTTAGCAGGATTGTCAAGGAAGGTTACGAAATTGGGATTCTTGGGTATGCCTATGAAGATTATACAGAATTAGAAGATGTGAAAATCGGAAAGGATATTTCAAAAGCAAAGGAAGCCTTCAGAAAGTTAAATATTAAGGACATCAAGCTTCTACGGGCTCCTACTGGTCATTTTGATCAACGTTCCTTAAAAATAGCGGAACGATATGGGTACACGATGGTTCATTGGAGTGTAGACTCTAAGGATTGGACCAACCCTGGGGTAAAGCAAATACAAGAGAATGTAAAGAAGGCTGCTAAAGGAGATATCATTCTTCTCCATGCCTCAGATTCAGCTAAACAGACGGCAAATGCTTTACCAGGAATCATTCAAGACTTGCAGGGAAAGGGACTTAAACTGGTAACAGTATCACAGCTAATTGCTAATGGCGTTGTTGAGTCAAGGGAAATTAAATAACGAAAAAGCGTCTAATAATTTTACAGATGGTTTACCTTTAAGGTGCAAAACGGTAAATCAAATAAAATATCACATCAACTTCACAGTACATTCCACAGTCAAAAGGGCTTAGAGATGAAAATATCTCTATGCCTTTTTTTAATGAAACCAACTGAAAGTTTTACAAAGTTCATTAGCTGCTAAAGCAAGTTTGATCAATAAGCGGAGAAATTCCTCTTAATTTGGAAATAGCACTGAAAATCACTTAAATAGACGGAAGGATTCCGACTATCGACACGAAAATATGGAAATGTGTAATTTTGCCTTGCTTAATCGAAAAATCTCCGCTTATATACCCCGAACGGGCTCTGTTCTGCCATCTAACCGAAAAATCTCCGGTTATTTTAAAATCACTGGTTACTCAATTAAGAATAAGCCTTCCTAACCAAGTAAACCTCATTTAGATGCGTTGAGGGGGACAATCGCTTTGCCACAAGTACCAAATCACAAAGATTCACACGATCAAGAAAAAACGCACTATGAATTATAATGTGAATTCAAGTGCGTTTTTTTATGTGTTTTATATTGTTTGAACCTCTAAATTTTAATGAACGGTTTTTTTGCTTAATTTTTTCGGGGATTTTGTTTTTTTATTGCTAGAAGAAGATTGCTTACTTTGTCTATGCTGCTGTGACTGCATATTTAGTTTATGAAGAATTAATAGTTGATACGCATTACAAGCTAATAAGGAAAACAACATTAAATAAACCCAGCTAGGTTCATTTACTCGTAACACAGGGAACCATTCTATAACAGTTACAACAATCATGAAAAAGAGTGCTGGAATAAATGCTTCCCGATTGGTTTGTTTCGCCTTAAACCAAGCAGTAACTAACGAAGGAATTAGCAGCAAGGCAGCCAGCACGATATATGATAGGAGGCTTTCCCCAGTTTTTGCAAATGTCTCATAGCGCAAATATACAAGGTCAAATAACACAAATAGAATTAATATAACTTGAACTCCATTCCAAAGTGAAACGGATTTAAAAATACCTAAACCAAAACGGTGAACCGTTAGATAGGCGAAAAAGCCCATTTGACTAACCACACTATAAAGAATGCCCCATAAAATAAACCAAAAAAGGGCAGATAATATATTGATCACTCGAAAATCGATAAAATAGTGCACATATTCATTCCAATTGATAATAAAACCTACAATTGCTGATGTAATTCCGCCAATTAAAAGCGTAGTCATAAACAGCCTGACCCAAATACGACTCGTCACACAATTATCCTCCAATAACAAAAAATAAATACCATACTGATTGTACCAATCCGAATATAAAAAATCCATCTTTTCAATTTCTTTACGCATAATCTAAGGTGCTTTTCTTCATCCTAAAAATTAAGGACTATTATGTGAAAGGAGCTTTTTTAAATGAAAGCAAAAAAGCTGATGCTCCCCTTGCTGATCACTATGCTTCTGTCTAGTTGTGCTTCTCCTGAAGCTAGCGGTGGAGATCAAATAGATTATGAAGCAACAAAGAAAATGGTTGTTGATATACTTAAAACAGATGACGGCAAGAAAGCACTACAAGAGGTTATGTCTGATGAAAAAATGAAAGAAACGCTAGTAATGGACCAGAAAGTGGTGTCTGATACCATTCAGCAAACCCTAACCTCTGATGCTGCGACAGAATTTTGGAAGAAAACCTTTAGTGACGCCAAATTCGCAGAGGGCGTAGCAAAAAACATGAGATCCGAGAATGAAAAACTTTTAAAGGATTTAATGAAAGATCCTGAGTATAGAGCCATGATGATAGAGGTTTTTAAAGAACCAGAAATTCAGAAAGAAATGGCAGATGCGCTAAAAAGCAAAGAATATCGAGAACATCTTCAAACCGTTATCTCTGAAACACTTGAAAGCCCTCTTTTTAAAGTAAAAATGCAGGAATTACTCCTAAAAGCCGCTGAGGAAACACAGAAAGAAGAAGAGAAAAAATAAAAAGCTTGGGATTTCAAAAAAATGCCTCTTCCGCACTTGGAAGAGGCATTCTTTTATTTATTTAAACGACTTGTCATTTTCTCTGCAATCTCTAGATAAATTTTTCCTAATTGATGATCTTCTTGATAGATTGATGGCGCAAAATCCTCGTCATTCCAATCAGGCTGATTGAGCGGTAAACGGCCAAGCACTTCTGAGTTTAAATCCTCGGCTAATTTATCACCGCCGCCTTTACCGAATACATATTCTTTTTCACCTGTCAGTTTACTTTCAAAGTAAGCCATATTTTCGATAATCCCTAAAATCTCATGATCGGTACGCAATGCCATCGCCCCAGCACGTGCCGCAACAAATGCCGCAGTTGGGTGTGGAGTGGTTACAATCACTTCTTTACAAGCAGGAAGCATCGTATGAACATCTAATGCAACATCTCCTGTTCCAGGAGGCAGGTCTAATAGTAAGTATTCAATTTCTCCCCATTCGACTTCATTAAAGAAGCTATTTAGCATTTTCCCTAACATCGGCCCGCGCCAGATGATCGGGGAATTATCTTCTACAAAAAAGCCCATGGAAATAACTTTTACCCCAAAGCGTTCAACAGGAAGAATTTTTTCTCCTCTGACAACTGGTCTTTTCGTAATTCCCATCATATCCGGAACACTAAATCCATAAATATCAGCATCAATTAAGCCAACTTTTTTACCTAGACGCGCGAGTGCTACGGCAAGGTTTACCGAGACGGTGGATTTACCAACCCCGCCTTTACCACTTGCAATGGCAATAAATGTTGTTTTATTAGAAGAAAGCAATCCCTTGTCTTCTGATTCACTTGCAGTAGCACGGTGTTCCGCTAATACCGCCTCAGGCAGTTCACTAAAACGGATTCCAACCGTTTGGGCACCAGCCTCTTTCAGCAAATTCACCACTTGTGTTTGAAGCTGTAATTGTTCAGCGGTTCCAGTTTTCGCAATCTGTAATTTTACGCTGACATGGCTTTTCTCTTCTTTGATTTTTACTTCTTCAATTGCATTTAATTCATCTAACGTTTTATGTAAAAATGGTTCTTTTAAGCTGCCTAGTACTTCACGGACTTTTACTTCTGTTAACATGTAAACAAACACCTCACCTTATGAATTCGTTTCCAGTTTTCAGTATACCATATTCTTTTCTAGAAGCAGTTAAATGAATCACATCCACTATGATTTCAAAAAAAAGAAGGTGTTTAAACACCTTTATTCATCCTCAATCTTTAATTCCTTTTCATTGGTGAAATATCGAAGGACACCTTGATAGATGGAAGCTGCTATTTTCTCCTGGTAGGCCTCCTTCTTTAATTGCTCTCTTTCATTTGGATTTGAAAGGAAGCCTACCTCCACTAACACCCCAGGCTTTTTAGCATTTTTTAAAATATAGACGGAATTAATAGGCTTCGCTTTTCTCGTTGTATTCTCTAAATTAACAATCAGTTCATCCTGGATGAATTTTGCTGCTTTGGCATTTTCTTTGAAATGAGGAGCATAAAATGTTTGCGCTCCACTCCATCTTGAAGAAGGAATAGCGTTCAAATGAATGCTGACAAAAAAATCATTATCGGAGTTGTTTATCATTTTTAAACGTTTTTTTAAATCTTCTACTTTTCTCCTACTGTATCCTTTTGTTCCTTCATCAGCTAGATCTTTATCTGTTTCACGGGTCATGACCACTAAGGCTCCCTGTTCCTGAAGATAGTCTCTGACCTTTAATGAAATATCCAAGGCAATATCTTTTTCTAACACTTTGGAATTTCCTGCTCCACCATCTGGACCGCCATGGCCAGGGTCAAGTAAAATGATTTTGCCGGATAGCGGAAGATTCCAAGAATCGCCCCATGTATCCTCTTTAACAAAATCATATTGTAAGATCAAAAATAACAGAAGTAAACCAACTGAAAAACCAATGACCTTAAATTTTTTCTTTGACACCCAAATCATCCTTCCCGCTCGTCCCTATTCACTTTACTATATGGGACAAGGGGACTGTTTAGAACAGGAAGAAATGTTAAACCCAGGATTATCGCTAATCCTGGTGCTTGAATATGCCATTTGATTAATGCAATCGTAGCTTGCGGCGTCGCTGAGCTTTTTCATACCCTTCTTTCCACCAGGTATCAATATACCCCTCACAGGAATAATAAAGGGTTTCACTCATGGTCCCTTCTTCACCATTTCCCCAATAAAGGAGAAAATTGTAGAGCGTATCAATTAAATGCTTCTCTTCTCTATAACAACGTTTTCGAACATCATCTATATTTTCGCCGTAATAACCAAATTTGCTAAATTTAGCTCCTAATAAGTACGCTTCTAATGCTACATCATAACAGGCTTCTTCAATGCCTGTATTCATGATAAAAGTTGACGCAATTCTGGATGAGCCAAAATATTGCTGCACCCGTTCTTTTAACATTTTAACAGACAAGTCCTTTAAAACAGACCGCTCGTATTTGATTTGTTTATCGCGACGCTTTTCTTTAAAGGTAGTAATGACAGTCACTCTTTTCACCTCTTAGGACTATTCTTCATCCTATAGGCATAAGAAATTCAAATTCAACAGCGTTTTCAATTGCCAATTTTTATTGAATCGTGTCATCTTTATTCCAAATAATTGAAAACGTACTTCCCCTGTTGCTGCTTTCGGATAAAATTAAATCTCCATCAAGGGCTTTTGTAAGCATTTTACTGAAAGGCAAACCTAAACCAAGACCTCTTACCTTTAATTTTTTCTTTTCTCCACGGAAAAATCTTTCAAATATATAAGGCTGTTCTTCTTCTGGAATTCCAGATCCCGTATCTGATATGTCAATACCGCAATCTGTCAGCCTTACTATTATTGAACCCTGGCCATCGAGTGATTGATAGGAGTTGTTTAACAGGTTAATCATGATTTGCTGTAACCGCAATGGATCGATGTACCGGTACAAGGTTTCATTAGGCACATTGACTTGATAATCAATCGGTTGAGGCTGTGTTACCGCCCATGCACGGACAATGTTCTTTATAAGCTCATTCAAATTGTGATTTTCTAGTCTGATGGAAAAGGCCCCTGCAGCTAAGGAATTAAAATCTAATAAATCTGCAATCATGGTTTGGAGCCGAGTGACTTCCTTGAGTGTAATATCAAGAAACTCTTCCCTTTCCTCACCCGTGACAACTCCATCACGCACTGCTTGGATCAGTCCGCTAATGGAGGTTACAGGTGTTTTTAGATCATGTGTAACACCCGCAAATAATTCAGCACGAAGTTTTTCAAGCTGCATCAGGCGCTTCGTCATCTCCGCAAAGGAACTGACGAGTTCATAAATTTCCTGTTCGTTTGATTCTGTATTTAAGTTAAGCTCATAATTCCCCTCTTTGATTTGCGCCGCCGCATGTGCCACATCTTGAATGGGCTTTAATATTTTCTTCGAGAGCAGGTATATCACAAGCCAACCTAATAATCCTAAGCCTCCTAATAAAATAAATAATAGACGATATTCCTGATTAACCTCTGACAATTCCTCTCCGCTTTGCATTAACACAACCCAGCCAATTTGGTCGTTATTTTTCATAATCGGCGATTTGATAGCATACATCACACCGATATCATCTACATCGAGCCTTTGTATGGTTTCTTTATTCTCAAAAACCTCACCGGGAATTTCAATTTTGTTCTGGTTCCGCGGCCCCATTCGTCCAGGGTTCATATGCCGCGGTCTTGAAAAAATCTCTTCCCCCTTTAAATTGGTGATAAATAGCTCTGGCTCTTTTTCTAATTGAAGGACTCTAGCTCGTTCTTCCAGCATACGATTAAAAAATGGATCAACCTCCATCATTCCATTTGATTGAGTTACTCGATTTGCAGTTTCAACCGCTAAATATTCCATTAACTTCAAACGATTCTCCAAGGTGGCTTTTTGAATCCACCATAAAGATCCAGCACCTAATAGGACTAATCCAATAATAAGCGTAACAAGGTATCTTGTTGTCCAATACGTAAGTAATGTCGTTCGTTTCTTATTTTTCATAAACACAGAATTGATACCCCAATCCCCGATGGGTACGTATTTCGCCTTGCGAGACTGGCCATTCACACAATGCTTGCCGTATCCGTTTAATTGCTAAATCAACAGCACGATCACTGCCTTCATAATCCATTCCCCAGACACTTTCGATAAGGTCGTCTCTTGTAAAGGTTCTATTAGGCCTTTCTGCTAAAAAGATAAGCAAACTGAGGTCTTTAGGTGTTAAAATAACCTCTTCTCCATTAATAGTTACAACATGAGAATCAAGGTTTATTTTTAAACTGCCAAACTGCTTACTGTTTTCTGTATCAAGAACATTTGCTGAACGCCGCAGCACAGCATTTACACGTGCTATGACTTCCTCACCAACAAATGGTTTTGTGATATAATCATCTGCTCCTTGATTTAATCCCTTAAGACGATAATCAATATCCCCTAGAGCGGTTAGCATAATCACTGGACAGGCACTAATTTTTCGAATATCTTCTAGAATACTCCAGCCGTTTCTACCTGGCAGCATAACGTCAAGTAATACAAGATTTGGACAATTCTCATGAAATAAACGCAATGCTTCATCTCCATCGTAGGCTTGTACGACATGATAGCCTGCATGCTGTAAGTAAACAGCCAATACTCTGGAGATTGTCTGTTCATCTTCAACAACCAAAATGGTTTTCATTACTTAACAACCTCCAATCTCTTTAACTATACTAGAAAATCCTCGGGTGGAATATACCGAGGATTTTGACTAATATAGTTTAAACTCCCATATTGCTACTAGGAGTGGTGCCAACTACTCCCGGTTGCCCATCGCCGCCTTTATGCATACCGCCGCCATGTGCACCGCCTCTATGACCAGGGCCGCCCATTCTCTTGCCAAACATTCCGAATGTGTCATTACCGAGTAGTTCTTTTAACTTCGCAGCATCCTTCTTTTCTATTTCACTTATGATTTCTTGTGTTGATTTATCCGTAGTAGCGATTCCCAAATCTTTTGCTAATTTTGCTATTTTTTGATCTCGCACTTCATCAGCAATCTGTTGAATCGTTTTTGCGTCGATCGTAATATTATATTCCTTTGCGTCCGCTAATACTTTTGCCTTGTAAACTTCTTGGGCAATTTCGTTCATTTCCTTTCCTTCTATACTTATACCTAGTTCTTTTGCCTCCTTATTGACGGTTGCGGTATATACTTCCTGTGTTAGTGTGGTTAAATCTTTCCCTTCAGTTGTAATTCCTAACTCTTTTGCCTTCTTATTCAGATCAGCTTGTCTAATATCCTTCATTAATGTTTCTGCATCTTTACCATCAATTGTTACGCCTAGCGCTTTTGCTTCCTTTTGAAGCTCAGCTAAGCGGATTTCCTGAAGCAGTGATTGTGCATCCTTTCCATCTGACTTGATATCTAATGACTTAGCTTTCTCTTGCAATTTGGCTAATTGTACTTCCTTTGCAAGAGTATTAATATCCTTATCAGTTGTCTTGATACCTAAATCCTTCGCTTCCTGCTTTATACGTGCTGCTTGGATTTCCTCCATTAACGTTTCAGCGTCTTTGCCGCTGGTTTCAATTCCCAAGCTCTTTGCTTGGGCCAATAGTTCTTCTGAATCCATACCCCTATGTCCAAAACCCATCATGCCTTTAAAGCCCTTTATCATATTTTCAACCTTTGTACCCGTGCTGCTCGTTGGGTCATCGTTTGCAAGCGTGGTAGTTGCATAACCTCCTAGCAATAAGACACCTGCAACCGTTAACCCCAATACAGATTTTTTCATTTAAATTACCTCCTGATTTTAGCAGGCTCTTGTACTTGCTGAACCTTGTACAATTACTTTAACGGCCAAATAAGTCAGGAGGATGTCAAATGAAAATATTTTTCTAAACATAAAAAGACCTCAACCATATTGGATGAGTGTCTTTTTATGTTGCATAATTGAAGGGTTTTCCTTGTGAAGTTTATTTTAATATCTACTTTATTCTAATACGCTTTTCAATAGAGGATACATTTCCATCACCTATACGGCTCATTGAAATACTACGATCACAGATTGCCTCTACATCATTGCGGTCATGTGTAACCAAAATACATGTGATACCGGTTTTTTTCAGGATTGAGCGAAGTTCTAACCTGATTGAGTCTTTTAAATCGGAATCTAAATTACTAAAAGGTTCATCCATTAACAGCACTTTAGGCTGTGGGGCAAGTGCACGAGCCAAAGCAATTCGTTGCTGCTGTCCACCGCTCAATTCATGAGGATAACGAAGCTCAAACTCTTCCATTTGAACGAGTTCGAGCATTTCTTTCAGACGTGATTTACGCTCATTTCTGCTTGTACGCACGAGCCCAAAAAGGAGATTATCCTTTACTGTCATATGCGGAAACAGGACATAATCTTGAAAGACCATACCTACACTCCGATCTTCCGGCTGAACAAATAGCTTTTCAGTCACTACTGGAGCTTCTGCTATATGAATAGCACCTTTGTTTGGTATCTCTAGTCCTGCAATCAGCCGAAGCAGTGTACTTTTTCCACTCCCGCTTGGCCCTAAGATACCCACAATCTCGCCCTTATTCATAGAAAAAGAAAAATCGTTAATGACAGGTTCTTTTGATTGCGTAAATGAAAAAGTCAGCCCCTTGATCTCTAAAATTTTCATTTTTTCACCCTCTTATCTATCAAATGAAAAACAACTACAGACATGGTGCTGATCACGATAATCATCAGGGAAGGAATTGCTGCCTCATGAATCATCTCATCTTTTGCATATTGAAAAGTTTTGGTCGCCAATGTCTCGAAGTTAAATGGCCTTAATAACAATACTAAGGGCAATTCCTTACAAATTTCAACAAATGTTAAAATAAAGCCGCTGAATAGTGCACCTTTAATTAATGGTAATTCCACTCTAAAAAACGTTTTCGTTATTCCATGGCCTAGTAATCTAGAGGCCTCGGTATATTTCGTACCTATCTTTTCAAAACCCACTTCAACCGCATTGTACCCTGTAGCCATAAAACGAATAACGTAACCAACAATCAGCATTACAATTGACATGCTTAAAAGTAATGGAGCATCCCCGAGCCCCATATAAGAATAAAGTGGTGCCAGCGTTTCATCAAGTTGTATGAAGACAGCTAATACACCAATAGCAATAATAGCACCGGGTATTGAATAACCAGAAGTAATCACTTTTGACAATATATATGGAAATGCCCATTTTGATCGGCATACATTCGCAATGATAGTAGCAACAATAATGATGATGGCTGTAGAGATTGCTGCTATAGAAACTGTCTGAGTCAATAAAGTAAAAAAGGATATGTCCCAAACCTTATCAAACGTCAACCCAGCCCAGGCAATTAGTTGAAATAAAGGGATGATAAATCCTAAAGATAATACAATGGTACAAAATATAAAAGCTGCTGCAGCTGGTACACCTTTTAATTTAATAGGAACAAGCGGTTTGGACTTATTACTTAGATGGTATCTCTTTCTTTGTCTAAGCAATCTCTCTAAAATGAATACTCCAATGATGATAAACATAAGCCAAGCAGCGAGCCGCATAGCAGTATCCACATCATACATACCGAACCATGTTTGAAAAATTGCTGTCGTAATCGTGTGAATTCCAAAATAGCTGGTAACTCCGTAGTCACTCAGCACCTCAAAAATGACTAATCCTGCTCCACCTATAATGGCTGGTCTAGCAAGCGGAAGCACGATTTTAAAAAATACTGCCGTAGGCCTTCTTCCAAGTAGTCTTGCATTTTCAATATATGATGAACTTTGGCTTTCCAAAAATGCTCTAGCAATAATATAGACATATGGAAACAAAAATATCGTAAAAACGAAAATAGCCCCACGTAAGGAGGAAAATGATAATAGTTCAGGATTAATTTGAACGTCCCATTGATTTCGTAATGTACTTTGAACGATGCCTGTATAACTCAGCATGGTTCGGTAGGTATACGCTGCAATATAAGGCGGAATCGCAAGTGGGAGGATTAATCCCCAGCGAAAAAACTTACGGAACGGAAAATCATACGCTGAAGTCAGCCAAGCAAGTGTGACACCTAAAAAAATAGTAAGAATCCCGGTAAAGAAAACCAGGATTAAGGTGTTTATTACATAATTCCCCAATAAATACTCGCGAATTTGGTACCAATTTTCATTTGGCTCTTGAAATATTTCTAGGAAAACGTAAAGGATGGGCAACAGAATAACTGCTGCCCCTATTAAGCTGATAATCCACCATCCGTTAAGCTCTTTTTTTGCATAGCGCTTAACACTTTCAAGTTTCATGTCTATTTCCAACCTGTCTTATTAAAGATTTCGATTGCTTTTGCATTATGTTCACCCAAGGTTTCAAAATTTAATTCCTGCATTTTGAATTCTCCCCATGATTGAAGTAATTCAGGCTGTTTTGCTTTTTGGTTAACTGGGAACTCATAGTTGTTTGCTGATAAATATTCTTGTGCTTCCACATCTGTCATATATTCAATTAATTTAACCGCATTTTCTTTATTTTTGCTATGTTTTGTTAATCCAATTCCACTGATATTAACGTGGGTACCATTCGTTTCTTGGTTTGGATAAAACACTCCGATACTTTCAGCCACCTTCACTTCTTCCGGATCTTCAGAATTTGCTAGTAAACCAACGTAGTAAGTGTTCATAATGGCTACATCACCAGTCCCAGCTGCAATTGCTTTTGCCTGGTCACGGTCACCGCCATCAGGCTGGCGGGCAAAGTTTTTGACAATTCCCTCAGCCCATTGCTCTGCTTTTTCTTCACCATTTAGTTCAATAAAAGAAGCAAGTAACGATTGATTGTATAGGCTTGTTGATGAACGTGCAAGAACCTTACCTTTCCATTGATCATCTGTTAAGTTTTCATATGTAGATAATTCTTCTGGTTTTACTCGGTCTTTCGCATAAACAATCACTCGTGCTCTTGTTGCCATTCCTACCCAGAAGTCCTCTTTATCTCTTAAATTTTCCGGTACATTTTTGTCTATTACTTCTGAGGTTACAGGCTGAAGGATGTCATTCTTTTTTGCATTAGCTAGAACTCCTCCATCCACCGTTAAAAATAAATCCGCTTGAGTGCTTTCCCCTTCACGCTTTAAACGTTCAATTAATTCCTCTGCCTCCGCTTTTACAACATTTACTTTAATCCCTGTTTCTTCCGTAAACATTTTATATACTTCATCATCTGCCTCATAATGTCTGGCAGTATAAACATTAACAACCTCGTTTTTTGTTGTAGTCTTTTTCGTTGTTTCCTTATCTGAATCCGAACTGTTTTGGTTTGAGCCGCAGCCAGCCAGACCTACGGCAAGAATTGCACTAGCCATCACAGGTTTAAACCATTTTGTTATATACATTGTTTGTTTCCCCTTTTCGATAAATAATATTTTGTCGTTTAATGATAACCATTTTCAATTACCTTTAGTTTACTGATAACGATTATCATTGTCAATGCATCTTTTGAATTTTTCAAAAAATATTCAGGTATGAATAATAAAAAAAGACTCCCCATTAAAATGATTGAGAGTCTATGAAATATGAGTGTGAACATAGGAGCACCACAATCACTTAATTAGGAATATGGAGATAATTTTAATCACAATCTTTTTTATTAATTGTATTCCTGTTAAGTGCTTTATTTCTTGAAGGGTAGCAATAAAAAGAGGCACCAAAAAATGGTGGCCCCTTAATCCATACTAATATAATAGATATTTTTCACGAACCTCATTAAATTCATCTAAACCATTCTGCCATGCTGCTTTCATTTCCTCAACACTTTTGCCAGCTTCAATATCAGCACGAATGGAGCCATTACCGACAAGGTTATCAAAGAAGGAGATTCCGGCTGCACTTGGTGCTCTAAATTGGAAATCATTTGGATACATATCATGGATTGTTTTTACAATATACAATCCTGTTTCAAACGGCTTATAAGAGTTTCTGTCTGTAACATGAATTTGAATACCGTGACTTAATACATTTGCATGTTTTGAAAATGTCGGAATAAATGACGCTGCACGGAATGTAACGCCTGGTAATTTGTAAGAGTTTAACTTCGCGGCCAGGTTGTCACTATTAATAAACGGTGCCCCTATCAATTCAAATGGCTTGGTTGTTCCTCGTCCCTCCGACACATTGGTTCCTTCAATTAGAGCAGCTCCTGGGTAGACAACAGCCGTTTCTAATGTCGGCATGTTTGGTGACGGAAGGACCCATTCTGATGGCGTTTCATCAAAATACATGTTCCGCTTCCAACCATCCATTTCCACTACTGTTAAATCGGCTCCAATCCCAAATTCACTATTGAATAGCTTCGCCAATTCCCCCACGGTCATCCCGTGGCGGACAGGAATCGGATATTCACCAATAAACGAAGAATACTTATCCTCAAGTACAGGCCCTTCGACTTTTGTACCGCTGATTGGATTTGGACGATCAAGAACGATAATCGGAATATTGTTCTCTTTTGCCGCTTCCATAGCTAACGCCATTGTATAAATGTATGTGTAGAAACGTGCTCCGACATCTTGAATATCAAATAGCAATACATCAACATTGCTTAGCATTTCAGGTGTCGGCTTTTTGGTCTTTCCATATAAGCTGTAAACAGGAAGCCCTGTTTTTTCATCCGTATATTGTTCAACGTACGCACCTGCTTGTGCACTTCCTCGTACACCATGCTCTGGACCATAAAGAGCAGTCAAGTTCACATTGGGGTTATTGAAGAGTAAATCTACGATACTCGTAACGTTTTGATCTACTCCGGTTGGATTAGTAATCAACCCTACGCGTTTATCCTTAATCAAATCTATTTCATCCTGCAACAAAACCTCAACACCCAAACGGAATTTTTTATTCTTTTTCTCTTTATCGTTCTTGGCCATTGCTGCAGAAACCGTAGATAGTAATAAAACGAGAACCAATAAACCTGTAAGCCACTTTTTCAAAACTATCCCTCCTCTTTATTTATTCCCTGCCTAGTATCCTAACCCATGGTCAAAACTGTATAATACACTACCATCATGGTTATAAAGTGTAACTGGAAGTTTTCCAGTTGGATTGTTCTTTCCAAAAATGGTGTTTGCTGCTGCTTCAAAGCTTGCTGGTCTGAAACCATATTGAACCAGGTAGGCGTCTACATTTGTGTAGGACATAATGTCATATGGATTTCTTGCCCCAACAGCGATAACAGGTACTCCAGTCTCTATGAGTTGTCTTGTCATCACCATTTGACTAGCGTTTTGTGCTCTGCCACTAACACTAGAAGTGTAGGTACCTGCAATGATATATTTTGCACCTTGTACTTGTGCTAACTGCGCTTCAGTAAGTTTATCAGAAGCATTGATATAAACGGCGCCAGCATGGTGTTTTTTAACCTCATTTGCAAGCAAATTAATCGAGAATCCAGAACCTCCAACTACGACAATCTTATCTTCAGGAGACACGGAAAGCGGAAGAACGGAATCATTTTTTACAAGAGTAATGGACTTTTCTGCTGCTTCTTTTTCAACTGCTTTATGTTCAGCTGACCCTACTACTCTAAGCGCATTCGCTACCTTATCGTCGAGGCTCCTTTCCATTTCAGCCTTAACGATTCCTCTATTTAACTTCAGTGTTAAGATTCTCTCAACGGATTGCTCTAATCTATCTTCTGAAATATCGCCTGAAGCAACAGCCTCATAAATGCCATTAGCTACAGCTTCTATTCCAACCGGCATTAAGAGAATGTCTGTACCTGCTTTAACCGCACGAATTGCTGCGTCAACAGGACCAAAATGATCTGCTATTGCCCCCATATTCATGGCATCCGTTACAATAACCCCTTTAAAACCCATTTCTTCGCGCATTAGACCTGTTAATATCTTGTGGGAAAGCGTACCTGGAACAGAGACTTCTGTTCCGTCCTTTTTAGAAATAGCTTTTGTATCGTCTATTTTCGGAAATGTCACGTGTGCAGACATAATCGCATCAATTCCCGCATCCATTGCCTGCTGGAAAGGATATAATTCTACTTTCTTCAAACGATCAATATCATGTGGTACTGATGGAAGTCCTACATGGGAATCAACCGCAGTATCTCCATGGCCAGGAAAATGCTTAGCAGTCGCCGCAGTCCCTGTTTCATGCAGTCCTTTAATATACGCATTTCCTAGGTTAGCAACTAGCTCAGGATCCTCACCAAAAGATCGAACACCTATAACTGGATTATCTGGATTGTTGTTTACATCCAACACCGGTCCAAAATTCATGTTAATACCCAGTGCATGAAGCTCCTCACCAATTGTCCGTCCAACTTTTTCAGCAAGTTCTTCAGACCTAGCCGCACCTAACGCCATATTCCCAGGCATGTCGGTACCAGTTTGCAGGCGTGTAACAATTCCACCTTCCTGATCAATCGAAATCAACAGTCCGTACTTTTCAGCAGCTTCTTGATAGGCACTGACTAACTTTGTTGTTTGATCAGCTGACACCGTATTCTCACGGAATAAAATCACACCGCCAAGATGATAATCCTTTACGAGCTTGGCAATTTCCGGATTCATTTCCGTTACATTTTTCCCCTTCCAGGTTCTAAAATCAGGCATTAGCATTTGTCCGACCTTTTCTTCCATGCTCATCTGCTTGATGGCATTACCGATAAGATCGTAGCGTGCGCCTTCTTCTTTTTCTATAATGACTTTTTCTTGGTTACCTTTGAATTGAATCGATATTCTATCGTTATAGCTGCCATCGCTGACAGATATAAAGGTTTTACCATTGTGACCAGATAACGTTACCTCTCCATTTTTAGAGACAGATGCAACATTCTTATTGGACGACTTCCATTTTAAATTTTCAGAGGCCAACAGAAATCTGCCATCATCATAAATATGAAGCGCGTTTAAAGCAAGTTTGTTATCCGTCACTTCCCGTGTAACTTGTGGCACATTTAGGTCTATCACTAAATCTTTACTGTCCGAAGCAGCTACAGCACCTGAAATTGGAATTCCTGTTAACAATAGTGCAATGGCTAGAAACGAGGTGAATACTGTCTTTACTAATTTTCGCATGTTTCTCCTCCTCAAGTGGTTCTTTATTTAATAATCTCTTAGTTCCCAATCGTTTTTAGAAAAGGCAAGAGTGTTTCCTGTATCTAGTTTTGGATTCTGAATATACCATCCACGTGAATTTGTAGATCCATCCGTTCGATAGACAAATCGTAATTTAGTCGCGTCACTAGGAATCGTCAATTCTTTCTTTTCCCAGCCATTACTTGTGCCTGTTAAGAGAGCAAGTTGCTGCCAACTTCCATCTCTAAAAATCTCTACAGACCCACTATCCCAAACATTCTCGATCCTATGCCATGTCGAAAAGGTGAGTTTGCTATCCTCAGATAAACGAAGATCAGTTTCCATAACTCGATTAAGCTTGTCACCGTACCCGGCAAACCAAGCTTCACCTTTATCAGGAATAGATACAGGAATGGAGTCGGCAACATTCCTAGCAAATAAACGACGGGTTTGATTCATTGATCCCATGTTTCTTGATGGATGGACACGGTTGGTTAGTAAAATCGCTACTGTTTTATTATTAGGGCTTACTACAATCGATGTCCCGGTATACCCTGTATGTCCAAATGAGTATGTACCTTCTGATAAAGCATCCATATACCAGCCCTGACCGAGTTCCCAGCCTAGTCCATGGTCATTACCAGGGAACGCTGCATTCTGATTTTCCAGCAGCAACTGTACGGTTTCTGGTTTTAAGATTCTTTTACTTCCATACTCGCCTCCATTTATAAAAATATGGGCAAGTTTAGCAAGATCATTTGCTGTAGAGAACACGCCGGCATGGCCGGCAACCCCATCCAATGACCAAGCATTCTCATCATGAACTTCTCCCCATACAAGACCGCGATTAGGAATTGCCTGGTATTCTGTCGCAGCAATGCGGTGTTTTAAGGAAGCCGGCGGGTTATACATGGTATCCTTCATTCCTAAAGGCTCTGTTATATATTCGTAGATGAATTCATCCTGGCGAGTACCCGACCAGTGCTCTACTAACATCCCTAATGTAATCATGTTTAGATCACTATATTCGTATTTCGTACCGGGTGTATTTTTCAATGGTTGGTTTAAGACGGCTTTCAACCTATCATCTCTAGAATTCCCTTGTGAATATAAAGGAATCCAAGCAGTAAACCCAGAAGTATGAGTTAACAGCTGGCGAATTGTTACGTTTTCTTTTCCGTTTGCTGCAAAGTCAGGAATATGTTTTGCAACTGGATCATCAAGATTGAAGTATCCCTTTTCAAAAAGAATCATGACAGCAGTAGCGGTAAAAATCTTGCTAATGGACGCCAAATCAAAGATTGTGTCAGTTTCCATTGGAATTGGATTTTTCATTTCGGTGAACGTACCATCGGTGTACTTTGCTGAATAGCCGTAAGCGTCAGTCTTAACAATTTTTCCAGCTCTTGCTACAAATGTGACTGCACCCGGCATTAATTTTTGTGAAATAGCTTGGTTCATAATTTGATCAATTTGCTGGAGTGGAGCCTTCATCATTCCTGCCCCTCGTGCAGAGCTTGGATGAAGTACGCTCGAAACAGGGATGATAGTTGAGTTCCATGTAAAGGCTGGGTGCGGGTTCTTAGATGGGATTGTGAGTTTCTCTTCCTTTTCAATCGTGGGTCCATAAGGCAGTTCATTGTTGGCAAATACAGTTGATGTCCCCAGCAGCATAGTACAAGCAGCAGTTATTATAAGAGTTTTTCTTTTCATATGCCCTCCTTGACTGAATTGTAGGCGGGATCTCCCCCGTGTTCACCAAAATTCTGGTAACGTTTACAACTTATAGTAAAAGCATATAGGTAATCATATACAGTCGTCTATACCACTTAAGTCACATAACAGCCGCTTTTACAGGCCAAAAGGATTACGTCGTTAGCATTATTTTTTAAAATAACGAGTAAAATTTTAAAATTTCATTTCAAAGAGGATTAGAATAGATACAATCCTTTAAAAAGATACCTGTTTCAACCTGCTAAAGCAAGTTGTCTAAAACTATTGAATGAGCGGATAGATCTCTTCTTGAGTTGTTTGTGATTTCTATTCTTAAGGACAAATCTTCCGCTGCCTTCCTGAGATTTGTCTTTCATCCATCCTATTAAGGACAAATCCTCTGCTACCCCTTTGAGATTCGTCTTTCATCCACCCTATTAAGGACATATCCTTCAATGCCTTCCTGAGATTTGTCCTTCATCCACCCTATTAAGGACAAATCCTCTGCTACCCCTTTGAGATTTGTCCTTCATCCACCCTATTAAGGACAAATCCTCTGCTACCCCTTTGAGATTTGTCTTTCATCCACCCTATTAAGGACAAATCTTCCGCTGGCTCCTTGAGATTTGTCTTTCATCCACCCTATTAAGGACAAATCCTCTGCTACCCCTTTGAGATTTGTCCTTCATTCGCCCTATTAAGGACAAATCTTCCACTGGCTCCTTGAGATTTGTCCTTCATCCACTCTATTAAGGACAAATCCTCAGCTACCTCCTTGAGATTTGTCCTTAATCCTTCCCCGTAATATGAAAAAGTGTACAAAAAAAAGACCCCCAACCAAAATTGGTTGAGAGCCTTTGAGTGTATGAAAATTAACGCTTTGAGAACTGAGGTGCACGACGTGCGCCTTTAAGTCCGTATTTCTTACGTTCATTCATATATATATATATAATATGAAGAAAAACGAAACAATATAGTACCTAAGGAAGCCTAATTAAAAGGCTTTTTTAGGTTGAATTGAAAATAAGATTATACATCATTCTACATGTTTCGTGGTCAAAATGCGGTCAATAGTCAATTAGAATAGTTACATCATGCCGCCCATTCATTTAATTATAAAATATGTAGAAATACGTTAAAAAGAGCGCCTTATATTGCTGTTTTTCCCATTTTACTTTTAATGTTTTCTAATAAAAGTAAAATATCAAGAGGACAAACCCTAAACAAAAATAGGGTCCATAAAGAGGCGGACCTTACTAAAATCACTTTCTTTACAAGGACAGTATTTTAAAATACAGTTAGTTAATAAATAAGTTTTTTACAACTTTAAATGGAGCTGATCGGAATTGAAACAACTCCTCCCGATTCCGTAATCCTACCACCATTTCACCCGCCAGCAAATTTTTTTACAACATAATTGATAAACAAGTCAATACTTCCTTCGGACCGCATTTCTTACGCTCATTATTATGAATCAATAAAAGGAATCCTATATCTTTATCTTTGTTTCGTGATCACAAAGTGGTCATTGTTTTCATCATTCCGCCAGACAATGATTTTTGCAAAAGCCGTATACATTTCTAGTGTTCTGTTTACTATATTTTTGCTCAAAAAAGTCTTACCAATTTTTCAAAAAGTGATGGTACAGATTGAAACTACATATTTTGACAATAAAAGTATACATTTTGTTGTCTTTTAGGAATACATTTACATTGACAGATTATCTTATTAAAGTCATAATAAAAATAAAGATAACGAGCCGCTACGGATCGTGCGACTTGTTCTTTATTAAATAAGCCACTACGGATCGTGTGACTTATTTTCAACAAACTATTATACGTGTAGGCCGCTACGGATCGTGCGACTTACAAATGATAAGCCGCTACGGATCGTGCGACTTATCATTCAAAAGGTCGGTGATTAATTTTAATTGTCGGCCTTTACAATTTCCAAAAAAATAAACGTTTAAAAACTAGTAAAAAAGGGAATAAATAAAAACATTTACCATATATTAATAATAGTTCTCGCTACGGATCGTGCGGGAACAAGGCTTGGGCCGCTACGGATCGTGCGACCCAAGCCTTTTTTATATTATTAATTCCTTCTTTATGCTCAAAAGCTTGCTATGCAGATCTCTTATTTTAACAGCATGTGGATCTGTACGAGCTGAATCTAATCTCGTAAAAGCTTGGGTTATCCACACTCCAACATCTGCAGCTTGTAACAATGGAAAATTAATTGATTTTTCAACAATCAATTCACCCATTGCCTTTTTAAGATTATTATCCCTTAAAGCAATTCTTAGCTGCTCCTTCTCTGGTGCATCACCATCATCGATAATTACTGTGAACTCCTCATTGTCACCTAGATGTCCTTCAACGTAGTGAAAAAATGCTGGGAGTAGTGTTTTATACTCTGTCATGTTGTTTTGTTTATTCGCTGGTTTAATAGCAGGTCTTAATTTTTCTTTGTCAACAATCCCGACATAAAAAGGTATATGCTTTTTTATCAATGCATCGACTACTTCTTCTAAGACTTGGTACTTTTCAACATCAGATAATTTACTCCATAGCCTTTTTCGATCTATGATATCAGCTGCATGTATTCGAAAATCGGATAAGAATTTAACTCCGTTTTCTAAGCTTGAAAATTGCGTAGAAGCATTAATGCCCGTGTTAAATCTCCCCAAAATCAGGCCTTTGTATTTCCGAAGAATTAGAACAAGCTCGTCATTTATTTCTTTCCAATCCGATGACTTTACATATGGGCCACCATATATTAGTTTAGTTTGGCTATTGTCCCATAATCCAGTATTCCCGGCTTCATCTAAATATAAAATCCCCACTGGCGCTCATCTCCCAAAACCAATTTATTCATTCACCAGGATCGCTATCTTCTTCCGAACCATCCGCAGGAGCATTTAAGTCCACTATTAGATATTGACCTTCTAACCTCGATAAAAACCTTTTAGCTTTTTCCAGTTTTATTTCAGGACAATATCTTAGAATAAATCTAATAAAGTCCTTATTGTTTATACGGATAAAACCATTACGTTCTTTTTCAGCAAATAAAATTGTATCGTCTGTTGCTTCAGTGATACTTACCCCTTGAACAATAATACATCGCCTTTCTCTATCGAAACCGATCCTAATTGAGTGGGAATTATTCAACGCATATATCGCCGCCTTATTAAAAACAACACCATATTCCGCAAGCGATACAATCGGAGTTCCTAGTGTAGGTTGATACCATTCAACATTAAATTCCATAGATCAGTGTAACCTCCTCCGATATTTTCTCTCTTTATATTCTATCACCACAACATTTAACTGTCTATCAAATTTATACCCTTTATATCTCATTTATATTACTTTTATTCCACCTTTTTATTTTTTTACCGATTCATTATACTCTGTTTAACCTAAAAATTATTTTTCCAAGGCAAATCAATTTTGACGGCCTGTATCATAGATATTTCAAGTTTTTATTACACGCAAACACTCAACAAAAATGCGATAAAAACACAACAAAGATAAAATAATATAGCTTATATTGGTATAATATCTGGGTTATCTGTTAGGAAACGTTAATTTAGATAACAGTATCTTTATGGAGACATCTTTAAAATACAATTGAAATTGTGAAAATCTCTTCAAAATAAGATAGGAAGGAAAGTAATACACACAAGAGAGAAGAGCATGCGGAGAGAATAAAAACACATTCATAAAAGTTTAAATGAGAGAAAAGAAAAGTAATATTATAAATGGGGAAAGATATTTCCGACATGTGTGTCTGGATATGGAGACATATCTTCGAGATAAATCATTTACCACAAACTATAATCTTTATCCACGACAACTCCTCCTGGTTATCAACCAATACACGACCAATTAATGCAATAGCCCTTCTCCTAGTCGAGAAGGGCTTTACAAATTCCTATTATAAAAGGCAATCACTGACCTCTATTTTAAAGACAAATCAATAGTCAACACCCTCCTTTTCTCATCCATAATGGCCTCATATGCGGAAGTTGCCTGTATATTTCCTCTTCCTTTTCTTTTTGTTCATAATCAGAAATGCTCCTATTAATATGCTCATTTTCTGTCTTTAAATGTTCCAGTTGTTCCTCATAATATTCTTGTCTTTCTTCAAAATACTCAATTTGCTCCTTTAAATTTTCGATTACCTTAATCAGATCAGCTTTTGAAAATTTGTTATAATCCTCACTATTAATGGGAACCTCCTCCTCAATTTAAATATGATTTTCTACCAAATGTTTATGATATTAATGGAAATACAATAACTGTTTGTCTTGATGACATACTTAATTTATTTCTTATGACACCCTAATATCGACATGCCTCTTGCACTTCGTACACTGAAACAAGTTGGGCTCCACTTCTTTGTGTCGCTTCAACTTCCTGCATGTCTGACAGCTTAACGTCACGTGTCGTCCAGAGAAATCATTAAGTCCAACGTTATTTTCTTCTGATAATAATTCCTCTTCTTCATCATCCATCCCTACCACATAAAATGCATAAGCCAAAATCACAGTCATACCGCCAGTAATATAACTGATCCAACTCATGTTATGTCCTCTCTTCCGCTCAGAACATAGTTCAATTCACCGTTATTATTGACAAGGACCACTCGGTAAGCTTTTTCTGTGCAATACTCCTTTTGCAGCTCTGAGACAAGACTATCGTCATTAAGCCCCTTTTCAATTAGTACTGCTGCCAGTGTCGTCGGCTTTATATTACATGCCGTTGCCAGTCGGTTCAGTTTGAAAGCTTGCTTGTTTGTCAGTGAGATGTTCACTCTGTGAACCCTCTTACCGCCAAGCCCCTTCCCTTCTATCATATCGAATCCTCCCTTTTGAAATCGTCTTGACAATTGACAGTGTCGACCATGTTACAGTGTTACAGAAATATCGAGTAGAGGATGGCGATATTACTTCCCAACGACTATTTTGATTCCCCCACTATCACTTCGTTGTACAATCTTAAGTGGTGCATTGCGTCGCTTCACATCTGCGAATATTAATTCCTTAACATAACCACTGAACTCTATTTTTTCTTTTTCGAGGTGCTCTAAAAACTCTTTCTCCTGTGGATTGGTTATATTAAAAGAAACTGATTTTACCCTTTTGTTGCTCATGTTTTTACCCTCCTTTCATTCGATTACTAAATGGTATGAGCGCTATGACCTATATATAACTATCTATCACAAAAATAGTTTGATTTTTTTGTAAGTAATCTTGTTAAAGGAATAACAATGAATTTTGTCGAACTATATGGTGAGGTGTTCATAATGTATAAAAGCAACATTGGGCAATTAATTAAACAATCACCGTATAAAAGGGAATATATAATGAAAAATTTAGGGGTATCTGCTAATACATTGTCAAATTGGAGCACTGGAAAAACCTTACCATCGCTCGATAAGGCTTTTCAATTAGCCGACATCTTAGGAGTAAAGGTTGATGACCTGTATGAACGAAAAGTGGAAGAAACTGATTGAGCAATTTGAGAGAAATGGGTATACTCCTAAAGATATTCAAAGGATTGTCCATTTTTACGATGTGACAATGGAAACCGATAAAATGTTGAAGAATTTGTACGAGGATGAAGAGAATGAACATACTGATTCAGATTTTCTACACCACGAACGACAATAGTGTTTTACGGAAAGGGAATTTTCCATTAAAGAATAAGAAACCTGAGGAAGTAGCTTATGATTTTTGGAAATGGATTAAAAGAGAACACCCATACCCATGTAAACTGGAAAAGGTAATTTCAAATGGAGAGGATTTAACGCAGCTGGTTAAGAACCTGGAGAAAGCGGCTCATGAATGAGTGGCTTTTTATTTTGCCATAAAATATCTAAACCTATATGAAAATGATTCTTGGATAAAATGATTTGAACTAAAAAAGTAAGAGTAACAATAAGCTCTTACCTTTTCTATTTATGGATGATTTTTCGCTAAACTTTTCGATACTTTACAAATCGAACTTCTTTCCATGTTGGAACAGTTGGGTCCCACGTATATTCAGACACCCTACTGGTTTTACGAAGAGATTCTAACTTATTGTTCACGTCTTCCTCTGATAGAAAAAATTCAGCTTTCCCTTCACAATAACCAGGTTTTATTCTTTGGTAATCAAATTGTAGGATATATACATTTCTATCGTCACATAAAAACTCCCTAAATTCAGTCGTTACTCTCCATTCTTCTCCCTTATGTAAGCTCTTATCTATTATCGTTGGTATTGTCCACATCCTAGTTGGCACTGGCCTGTTGACTGAAATAATGGCTTTAGGTCCACTTTTCAATGAATAGATTTCTCCACCATTCACTCCTAAAACAAATTGCTTATCTGCTTGATATACTTCCATGAAATACCTCCTTTGGTCTCCATTTAAGCATAATCGTTATTTAATGCACCTGCTGCTATGTATGTTACGATATTTCAACATCTGATTAATATAATCACTTGAACAGAAGAAACATACATATCGTAACTGGCTCTGATTGAAGTGCGACTCTTTAATAACAAAAAAAATGGGACACAAAAAAGCACCGTAATTAGCATGGTGTTTATTTGTATTAATTACTCTTTCTTATTCAGCTAAAGCTACCCGTTAGTTTAAGTGTATTTCTTCACAAACTTAACCTTTTGGGCAGGTACATTTTTTCTTTTTGTACTTATGCTAATTGGCTATAACTTGAATGAAGAAAATAGATAAACTCTACCGCCATTTCCTTAGATGTGGCGGTTCTTGGTTTTACTTACTTTATTAAAAAAACAAAGAGGGTAGCTATTCAAGCTACCCTTTTGTCAAACACTACAGATTTTTTAGCTTTTTAAGATTCTCAATAGTTTTGTCATCTAGAGTGGTTACAAATCCAATAATACCAACCGCGCTCAATGCCGCAAAACTAAGATTCAGAATACCTTTTTTGTCCATGCTTTCCCCTGCTTTCTAATTTAAATTGAAGAAAATAAATTAAAAGGAGATATTTAAAATGAAAAACAAAGGTGGACATGCTTATCATATCATAAAAAAGACAAAAATCACTTTATTTTTTATTTTTCAGAAAGGATTTTTTATTCTGCTTTTACCTCAGCCCCTTCAAGAAGCCGTATTAATAGTAATAAATTGGTTAAGCGATTAACCTGCCCGTTACTTCAAGAAGGAAAAGGCGATCCTACTTTATTGAAGCATCGCCTTCGTTTTACAACAAGCACTTATAATTATTCATCATAAGCATCTCCCAAAGAAATAAAATCATCATGAAGCCAGTACCAGTATTGACCTTTATTCAACATTAATTGTTCTAACAACTCAGTAAAAGAAGTTGCGATAATGGGGCAACTACCAGCAACACCGTGAGTATCCCAAAAGCTAATATAACATAGTCCTAATCGTGATTTATCCAGGTCAATTGTTATGTAATCACCATTTATATCGTCACCAATTATGTACCAATTTGAAGATATATCATATTCAGCTCTTTCACCGATAATAACGGGGTTTGCTAATACAAACTCTTGAGGAGAAACAATTTTTATTGCATAATCACAGTCAATATAAAAATCAATTCCCCCACAAATGTTATAAAATTCGTTTAAATCGCTTGGTAAGGTGTGTTCTTTTTCTACATCAGGAAAGCCTGCTGGAGGATGAACCAAACAATTTGGTAATTTCTTTATTTTATCAATTAAAAGTTGAATTTCCATTATTTTTCATTCCTTTATCTTATTTAACATTTAGACAGCCTAAATATTAATTCGCCCTGTTTTTGTGCTTTCCTTCTTGCAGTAGTCGAGTAGAAGAGAACCTCTCTACCTTACGGTAGATTGTGTTCTCCCCCCTCACAGAACCGTGCTTGCACTATTAATGCACACGGCTCCTCCTAATTATCATTTACAGAATATAGCTTATCTCTTTTCTTAAATCATAAATATTCACTTTGATTCTTGGTGAAGGAAGTGGATATTTACTAAGAAAGAGATTAAATTTATCCCATGTAAAGGACTTCCTTTGGCTTCTTCTGTTAAGCCATTTAAATAGTAAATACTCGATTTTCTCTTTGAAGTTGTTAACAGTTTGGGTATTATCTGTGATGCAATAATAGTTGTAATAGCCTATAAGTGAGCGTCTAAATCTATCCATGATCGTATGAATATCTTTATTTCTATTAGTCTTTAGCCATTCTTTAGTTTCTCTTAGTTTGCCTTGAACTTTCTTCCTGCTAGATTTCCGTTTTACTCGAAATTTCCCTTGTTTGCTTTTCCCGCAATAGTGGGTAAACCCAAGGAAATCAAAGGTAGCTGGTTTACTATTCCCCTCTCGCTTTGCATTATTTTCTGCGAACCTCCCAAAGGGAATAATTTTAGTTTTATCCTCGGCTATTTCCAAATTAAACTTCTTTAATCGAAGCTTTAATGAATGGAAGAATTGCTGAGCCTCACTTTTATGTTGAAAACAACAAACAAAGTCATCTGCGTACCTTACTATGTATGCCTGTCCTTTACATTGTTTCTTAACCACTTTCTCAAACCATAAGTCGAGTACATAATGGAGATAAACATTGGCTAATATCGGAGATATTACTCCACCTTGCGGTGTGCCATTATCTGTCTTGTACTTCTTCCCTTCCTCCATATATCCACCTTTAAGAAACCGGCTGATTATTCTCAGTAGGTTAGGGTCAGCGATACGGAGTTTCAAGAATTCTAACATCCATTTGTGGTCAACGTTGTCAAAGAAACCTTTGATATCTACATCCACTACATAACTTACTGACCTCTTTTCAATATAGTGGTTCAGTATTTTCAGCGCGTCATGGCAGTTTCGATTATGACGAAATCCAAATGAACAATCTAGGAAGTCATTTTCATAGATAGTATTTAGTATTTTGGTAATGCCTTTTTGTACAATTTTATCTTCGTGTTCCGGTATTCCCAATGGTCTTTTCTTGTTTGAATTGAGTTTTGGGATATACATTCTTCTTACTGGAACAGGGCGATAACTTTTGCTTTTAAGCTTACATACTAAATCCTTTATGTTTTCTTCCACGTTTTCACTGTATTGTTCTTTAGTCGTTCCGTTAACACCAGTCGCCTTTTTATTAGGTAGTTCATGATGACACTGTGTTAGCGATTGCACATTTAATAAGTGTGCTAGTGATGTAAATTTCATTTTAGGCTCAGATTTTGCTAATTCTGCTATCCTTAGTAGTTTTGTTTCCATTTATTATTCCTACCTCTGTGTGTAGTAAATGTATCCCTAGTAAGGGTGATAACTGGTAGCTAGCCTTTCCTCCATCGGCATTACCCAACTTCATTGGTACTACGCTGCTATCCGACTCCCTACACGGCATTTGGTTTCCTTGCTTGTTATCGCTTGTACACCATACTCTTCAATAAAGTAGAAAAGACCGGTAGGGTCTCCCGAGTTGCCGTATCATATCAATGTGTAACGTGCCAAGGTCTCTGACTCCAGAGAGGTTTTATCCTTCTTGCCTTTGACGATGGATAAAATGTTGCTTTCTGCACGCAGGTAAGGCATTAGCCCTCTCGGTTTACTAACGTTTATGGAGCTCAATTCCTTCAACCACTTGGCTTTCGGCCCGCCACCTAACTGTCTACGCTTAAAGATTAAAGTTACCTTTAACCCTCCAAGACTCGCTACGAGCGAATGGCTAGTTCTTACTCGGCGGGAATCCCACCCGCTATATGATACGACCTATGCTCGGCCGCACACCTGCACCGTTAGGACAAAAAAAAAGCTGCCACAATGACAGCTCTGTTCTTCCACTCTCGCACCCGTTACATTTACAAGTAACTACAAATGGTTATATTCTAATACTTCTATATTAAAACCATGGTTGCATTTCTTTTTATTAATTTTAATACTGTCACAAGATGGAGAAATCCTTATTTTAACCAAGTCGTCTATATAGTTATCTCCCTTGTCATTTTTAGGATTTACTCTAATCCTTACGGCAACATCATAAGAATGATTATCGTTATAATCAATATCAACAATTCTTGTCCATTGCCAATCTGTCGAATTATTATTATATTCTTTTAGAACCTTCTTATCTATGGTTGGAAATACAATATCTGAAATAATGTCCTCTGTTGTCATATATAATTCTGGTTCGTATTTTGAAACTTTGGCTGCTTCAACAGTTTGAAAAGGTGTAAAAGTAAATAATATAAATCCTAATATGATTAAATATTGTTTAACCATCATTATTCACCCCATATTTAAATTTACCCCTTAATCTTCCCAATTTGTTCTTCTTTATTAAACTAAACTGCCACTTACTTTAACACATTCTTTCACATACTACTTTCTGTAGAAGACAGTTCAGCGATTTTGTTAAATGCCCAAATATGAATGTCAAATGACCGTAGATCACCGTCTATTCTGGTTTTTCTTCAACAAAGTAATCAAATACAATTCTTTATATTTGCCATTTTCCTTAATAAAAGTTATATGAAATCTGTTTATTAAAGGAAAAAGCGACCCTTCATATTGAAGAATCGCAGTCCCAACTAACAATGCTATTTTTCTAAATCAATTATAATGTCTTCTAATGTAAATTCTTCTTTCCCTTTTCCAGGTTTGTACGGAAGTGGAATTTCTCTTACCCCAGTCTTTGTTTCTTCAACTGAAGTATAAGTATCAGAATTGTGATCTCTGAATGTGACATAAGGTGTAATTATCAACTTGGTTGCCCTCTGGTCCAATTTTTCAAATGTTTTACTCCAACTGAAATTAAAAGTGCCCTCGCTGCCTTTTCCTCCATTACCCTCGCCAGAATAGATATTCCCCAAATCATCCTTAATCTCTAAATCAACATTTACTCCGTCCCAAGTGTTTGTTACCAGTTGAGAAACATCTTGACTATAATCAACGATAAAGGACATTGGCGTGACAGATATTTTTTCTATATCGACTTTAACTCCATTTTTTTCCGAACTACTGTCACTCAACTGCATTTTGCTATCAACAGCATTTAGACTAAACGCAAATCTCCAATCTCCTTTTATCTCTGAATCACTATTTGGGTTATTAATACTGTCTATATTCCATTTTACGTTAGCAACATCCATTTCTATATCTTCCAGACTGCTAACTGTTAAAATGCCTATATATTTATTTGTATCTATTTTGGTAGTTTTACTCGTTCCTCCCATAGCAGCCATCCCTTGGATAACTGGAGAAGTTATACCTGCATTTCCTAACTCTTGTTCACTTTCAATGGTATAAGTTAATGTAACTGTTTTCCCATCAAATACGGCATTATTAACGGTGAACTTTATACCGTTACTTTCCTTGGTCATATTGATTTCACTGGAGAATTTCTTATACTCATAATAAAGTCCAGTATCTTTTTTCTGTGTATCTTTACTATCGTGAGTTTCTTCCTTATCTGCACCAGAAAAACCAGTTGTTCCATAATCGAAAAATCGGAAAATATCTTCAATGACTGGGATATTTCTAGCATATGCAGGTAAAGTTACAAAGCTTGTGACGGTTAGTCCAACTAAAATGGACGCTGCAGCAATATTTTTTTTCCAAGCTTTCGTTTGATTATTCTTTATGATCGATTTCTTTAAGGCTCTTTTAACCTTAGTTTTTTCTAGGGCACTTACTTCCATTTCCTCAAATTCACTCTCATCTAAGTTTACATCATTCAATAATTGATAAATATCCTTCATACGCCATTCTCTCCTAACTTGAGGTTTGTCACTTGCTTAATGAGCTTCTTTTTTCCTCTGTAAATTCGATTATCAATAGAAGCTTTAGTTAAACCTAGTTTTATTGATATATCCTCTGACTTTAAACCTAAAAAGAACTTCATGATAAAAATATCTCTTTCAACAGGTTCTAACTGATTTATTAACTTTATCAGTTCATTTTTGTCTTCCGTGGAGAGTAATTCTTCTTCTGCAGACTTTTCAACATTAAGAGGCATTTTATCTGAAGTTATTTCTATTTGCTTACTAGCTTTTCTGTAATAATCAATAGCTTTAAATTTAGCAATGGCACAAACCCATTTTTTAAAATCGTTTGGTTCTCCGCTAAATTTCATCGAATTGTTCCAGATAGAAAGGAAAATATCGTTGATACATTCTTCCATGACACCATTGTTATTTAGGGGACTAAGCACTTTATAAGTAATCCCTTTTATTAATGGCAAATATTTATCAATGATATATTCCAGAGCATCTTCTTTTTGTCGTTGTAGTCGATGTATATAATTCGATTCATTAGACCTCATTTACTGATTCCCCTTATTTTTTGTAAAAGCCTTTACACCTTATATAACGAATTGAAAGTGTTTTTTTCTCGCATTTACAAAAAATCTTTTATTTTAATCTACCATAGTGCAAGAGAATGCTTATGATTAAAAGAATAGGATTTTACTTTGAAATTTTCATCTTTTTCGTTCCGTAAAGAAATTTAGTAGACACTTTGAGATTTTCTTCACTTTTATCTTAAAAAAGGACCGCCAAAATGACGGTCCCTATGTTGAACTATACTGCTTCTTTAGCTTAAAAATAAATTCCACAAAATAAGGTACTACTACGTACTAATACACCTCATCAGGAGTTTATCCTTTCCATATCCACCCAATTATCTTATCCTATAACTAGGAGGTGATAATATGAGTTTTAGAATAAACGGCTTCGATAAGTTACAAAAGGAATTAAAAAAGATTGAAAGAAATGCTAGGGAACTGGATGGTCAACACTCCGTACCGTTAGATGAATTACTAAACGATCAATTCATAGTGAGGTTCTCTAACTTCCCTAGTTTTCAAGAAATGCTTGATAAATCTCCATTTAAAGTTGAAACACCTGAAGACTTCGCTGCTATTCCAGACGATGAATGGGATGCTTATGTAAGTACCAATACTAACTTCTCCTCTTGGCAAGAAATGCAAGAGAAAGCAGTTGCAGAATGGACAGCTAAAAAGTTGGGCTTTTAAGGAGATGAATTATCATCTCTTTTTTTAATAACTTCCTTAATAGTCATCCGGATCTACCTAATTGATCCACATAGTGAAAATAATACTCAATCTCCTTCTTCAGCAGTCGAGTAGAAGGGAGCCTTTCTACCTTGCGGTAAATTGCACTCCTCCCCCCTCACAGAACCGTGCTTGCGCTATTAACGCACACGGCTCCTCCAAATTATCATTTACAGAATGTAGCTGATTTCTTTTCTTAAATCATAAATAGGCCTAAAGCTGCTGCATAACCGCTTTGTAAACATTTTAGCAAATAAGGTACTCATCTGTTCTATGACGTTACATTCTCATAGCTTAAATGACTGCAAGCTATTTTCGATTTCTTCATCAGTGATTCCGATATAGCGCAACGTTATTTCTGGGTGCGAGTGATTTAATATGCTTTGTAGCGTTGCAATATCTTTTGATTGTTTATAATACCAATACCCAAAGGTCTTTCTCATGGTGTGGGTTCCAATTCCTTCCTCAATATCACACATTCCACCAGCTTTGTTTAGTTGTCTGTAAGCCTGGATTCTCGTTATGGGCTTATCTCCCTTCCTGCTTGGGAACAGCCAGTTACTATCCAATTTTTTGATGTAATTGTTCAATTCCTCGTAAATGTTGTGTAAGTGAATGGTTCTAGGCTTGTCTGTCTTCCCTTCTTTGACAATCACTTTCTTTTTTCCCTTTACATCTTTCACCTTCAGCAGTAACAAATCACTGACTCGTAATCCTGTATTGATTCCCAGCAAAAACATAATGTAATCACGTTCGGAACAGTGCCGTCTCAAACTCCACTTCATATCTTCGATTTTTTTCAAACTCCGAATTGGCTGCACGTCTTGAATCTCTTTTGACATTCTATTACCTCCTCCGTCAATACAGATAAAAAGCCATTTTGAATGTAACATTTTTCTTTATTTATCTTTATTTTATCCATTCCTCTATCAAAGTCAATAAAAACAATAAAATAAATGTAACGTTTTATGTATTTTGTTACATTGGAAAATAGATATGAAAAAATAATGTAATTGGACAAAAATTTGCACACACACCGAATATGTAGGTGCGTGTAACAGAATAAGGATATTTTGGTAGTTATACCAATAAGCATTTTGACGATATCTTTACTATTTTTAACAGTAATAATTGTCCGAAATGGAAGATCCCGAGAAATGGTAGATTGTTGATAATTACCGTTCTTCATGCTGAAGGTAAATTTGGCGGTGGCAGATAAGGTAATTGGTGGTCAACAATGGTTGGTGCTTCTGTTTTTCTAACCTTTTCCCCTTATTAAGTGCGATAACTCCAAAACAAATTCCTATTTTTTAGTGTAAGTGTTGATTGGCAAGAATACCTATGTCTCATCTACGGGGGGGGGGGATATAAGGATTTCAGCATGGTAAAGTCAGACATCAGATGACAAAGATCTTATTCGCTGGGATCAGGAATATGCTAAAATAAAGCATAGAAACGATAGAATAAGAATAAACAACATGAACAGTTTTTGGTGGTTTTCCTTGCCTTGAGGATTGGAGGTAGCGGAAGCATGCAAATCCTTGATTTACTAGGCTTGATAATGGATGTAACAAGCTTTGTTAAAGATTTTTCTGAATTTTCATCGTCAGATTCACCTTTTCATCTTGGAATTATGATCGTAGGCTTCGTTAAAGCAAAAAAAGAAGATATCTAATCTGCGAAATTAGATACCTTCTCAAAAAAAATTACTGTTTTACTGAATATGGCTTAACCATTAGCACTAGGCAAACAAACCATCAAAAAACTACATCAAGAATTTTTTAAATCGGGTGCTGCGAACACTCGATTTTTTTACTTCCACAATGGAATTTCTTGCAGTATTTAATCCCCTAAGGGGAACCTAGTTACCCTTATTATATCATCCTGATTTCGTTCGTAAACATTTTAATTACCAGAAAGCGTTAGAGCCACCATACGAAACTCAGTCTTCTAGCGCAGAATCTCCCCGCGATGTTAATCACCACTGCGATTAAGAAAACTATGAAATGGATTCTTTTGCGGTAGCGGTGGTTTAACTTTTAGTCTTATTGTTTTTCCTCTTGTAAGGGATTTCTGGATTTTTACAAACGTATTTGCTGTGACCGTCCAAATTGTTTTAATACTCACTAGATTCTTCTTGCTATGTCTTTTTGCAACGTGCGTTTGTTACGGTAATTTTCAGACCTATTAGCAAGTTCAATGGACAAGACATTTTAAGTTCTGAAAACGGCCTTTAATCAGAGTTTTAATAAGTATATAAAAAATGTAAACTATATTGGACGAATAAAATAGCCACATAAACCCTTAAACCCTCTAATATCAAGGTTTACAAGGACTATGTGGCTTTGTTTTCACGGTATTGTGGGTAACCCCTCCTTAACGAATTTTCACGAACGACCCGGGCGCGGTCGCCATTTTGAAAGATGTAGAGATGGGACCTCTTCTAACCGAGAGAGTTCATTGTTTATAACTAACAATATTATTCCTTCACTAGCTGTTTTGTGTAGGGTAATAGCTCTTCTATTTTAGCTACAATACGCTTTTGTTCTTCTAGTGGGGGAAGCGGTACTATATAATTCTTTACAGTAGTAGTAGATAATTCTTTTTGTTTTGTACTGCCATCTGATTGCTCTTCAATGACATTTTGTACTGAAGGACTAGAAAAATAATAGTAAAAATACTTACAACTCAAATGAGTTTTTATTGGTCTAATAACTGTAACGTGGCTGTCCGCAACTGCTAATTCGTAACGATTTTTACATTTTTCATAAATTGCTATCCTACCTAACGTGCCTAATCCAGTAGAATTCCACATTAAATCTCCATCTACCAAAAAACGTTCTTCTTTATAAGATGTTATAGTCTTAGGATCAATAAACTTTGCCTTGTCTAGACTAAATCCCGACCATTGAATACACTTTTGTGCAACAACAGGGTATTGTTTTATTTCTGAGTATTTAGGTGATTTACCCCTTTGAATGTATTCAGATATATCTTCTAACCTCACCCACTTCCAACTCTCAGGGATTTCAAATGGTAGTTCATCTTCTGAAATTTCAGCCAGTAATTTTTGCTTATTAATCTTACCTGCTTCAATTAGCTTTTCCTTTTCTTCTTGAATCTTCTGGTACAGTTCTTCAGCAGTACCCTCTTCTTCTCGCTGCTCGACCAGCTTTCCTTGAATCGCATATTGTAAAATGGATTTTCGCATATCCTCCGGGAACTTTTTATTCAGCTCCTCTACTTCAGAATAGGCTTTATCGTATTTCCCCACATAAGTCATGAGCTCTTCGATTTTTGCTATAATACGCTTTTGTTCTTCAAGCGGGGGGAATGGAAGGATAAGCCTACTCAAAGTTGTGGCATTAACATTTGGTTGTCCTGTGCCCATTGATCCTGCTTTTAGCTGAAGCCAGTATAAGGGACTTTCCATAAACCTCTTTAAATAATACTCATCTATACTTTCAAGTGGAACAACTCTAATTAAATATGAAGCAAATACGGCTCTATCCTTCAATGACTCTACAATGTAAGTTTTCCCTATAGTGCCTCCTGTACGAGCAATCATAATATCCCTATTATTTAGTCCGTATGTCAAAAAGTCTTTATCAGTCACATCACAGAAAGGAACAGATCCCCAGTCAACACTATTATTTTGGATATCAGTTATTCTAAGAAGCTTGCAGTTTCCAACTCCTTTTGCTGATGCAGTATAACCATAATGAATATTCTGGCTTACATCCGCTAACCTTACCCATTCCCAACTTTCTGGAATATCAAACGGAATCTCATCCTCCGTAATCTCTGGAAGTGTCTTAGTCTTCTTAATTTTTCCTTCCTTTATTAACCGCTTTTTCTCTGCCACAATCTGCTCAAGGAATTCCGTAGCAGTACCTTCTTCTTCTCGCTGCTCGACCAGCTTCCCTTGTATCGCTAATTGAAGGATACTATTTTTTAAATCTTGTCCATTCATATTAATTACCTCCGAGCATAGAAGTAATCTGGTCTAACACTTGGTCAATCTCAGCATTTAGAGAAGCTCGCTTTTCCTGATATCCTTGAATCAAGTCCATTGGCTCTAGGATTACTTCCTCTTCACGCGGGAACCCACATAAGTCAATATTATAATTTTTTTCTTTAATTTCACTGATAGAATATCTTTTAGCTTTCGGAAAGCCATCCACGTCGATTTCTTCTCTGGTATCCCACCATGCTAGAGCTTCATTGAAGTGTTCTAGTTTCATTGGTCTAGTCTTTGAAAAGTTTTTATAACCTTCTGGCATATCCACACGATAGAACCATGTTTCATTAGTCGGTTCCGTATTATCGAAGAACAAGATATTCGTTCTAATCGATGTATATGGTGCAAATACACTATGCGGCATCCTTAAGACAGTATGGAGATTAAATTCACTAAATAGTTTCTTCTTAATATTGAACTTTGTATTATCCGTTCCAAACAGGAATCCATCCGGAATGATAACTGCTGCTCGACCGTTCTTCTTTAATCGGTACATAATCACATTCATAAATAAGTCGGCTGTTTCTGAACTTCTTAGCTCCATCGGGAAGTTGTTTTTAACGCTATCTTTCTCACTACCGCCATAAGGTGGATTCATTAAAATCACATCAAATGGTTCCATTTTACGTAGCTCTTTATAATCTACTTCTAATGCATTGCCGTGAAGGATATTTGGATCATCAATATCATGGATGAGCATATTTGTCACACACAGCATATGCGGCAATGCTTTCTTTTCAATTCCATACACAGACTTATTATAGATTTCTCTATTTTCAAGAGAGTTACCAACTTGTTTATCCAGTGCAGATAAAGCAGATGTCAAGAAACCACCCGTACCACAAGCGAAGTCCCCGATTTTTTCTCCTAATTCAGGTTTAACCACTTGGACCATAAAGTCCGTGACTGCCCTTGGTGTGTAGAACTCACCGGCATTTCCTGCACTCTGTAAGTCCTTGAGGAACGATTCGTAAATTGTACCGAATTCATGACGCTCTTTATATTCTGTAAAGTCAATTTCATCAATGATATTAACAACTTGACGAAGCAGTACTCCATCTTTTTGATAGTTGTTGGCATCCTCAAAAGCGGACTTTACAATAATTTGACTCATAGGTGTTTCTTCGTCAATTTCTAAATTCTTAAGCGCATGAAACAGTTTGTTGTTTACAAAATCAAGTAAGGAATCTCCTGTAAGTGCCTCACCATCTTTTAGATCAACTGCCCAATCTCTCCACTTTAAACCTTCCGGAATGATTGACTTGTAGTTGTCATCATGAAATTCCCATGTTTCTTCCTTTGCATCATATATTTTTAAAAATAGAAGCCATACTATTTGCTCGATTCTCTGGGCATCCCCATTTACGCCAGAATCGTTTCTCATTACATCTTGAATTCTCTTCACAAAATTACCAGTTGCCATAACCTAAACCTGCCTTGTCTATTGTTGTTTTTATTTATGCGTAGTAAATTTCATTCTCTAGTTCCTGTACTGCCTTTTGGTACGCTTCTTTTCCACCAAAGGCTTTGACAATCTTCATTGGACTACCAATCTTTGCAAATTCCTTAAGTTGAAGTACCTTCGTATCTTCTATTTCTTTAATACCATCATTGGCATACTTATCAAGCAGTGCTTCAATTACCTGCTGGGCTATATCGGAATACTTATAAAGATAGTGACGTTTCTTTACATTCTCTGCTCGCTCTTTCTTTGTCAGCGGCGGCTTATCGTAAGCCAAGTGACAGATAAGATCAAAATCATCCAGCTCTGTTCTGCCCAGTTCTTCTCTGACCGCCTCTAGTAGTACACCACTGTCTTGTAATTCATCAATAATAGCTTGTTTTTTCTCCGCTTCAGTCCATGTTCTCAAGAAATCATCCAGCTTAGTGTATTGCTGGAGGATATTTTTCTTTGTGTAGTCAATCAGACTTTCAGTGATGAGCTTTCCATCCTTGTCGACATATTGGACTCTCTCTGAAAGAACTCTAACGGTAACGTCCCCTATATAATATTTACGAGGCTTATCTTCACCATCATCATCAAAGACATCCGTTACTCCTGTGTCACCATTGGTCACATTGCCATCATCTTGTCCATAGCCTTCATTGCCTTCTTCTGTTTCCGGCTCATCCACCGAATCATTTCCCTCAAGTTCAATAACCACTTCCGGTCTGCCATCAAAGTCAGGATCAGCAAAGAGCCGGCTAGAATTTCTGAAATCCATAATGGTAAAGTATGTCTTACCATATTCTTCAAGTAATCTTGTTCCACGACCGATAATCTGCTTAAATTCGGTCATGCTGTTGATGTTATTTTCCAAAACAATTAACTTACACATTTTTGCATCTACACCGGTAGTCATGAGCTTACTTGTAACCGCTATAACCGGATAAGGGCTTTCTTCATCAATAAAATGTTCCAATTGGGCTTTACCCTCATCATTGTCCCCGGTGATTCGCATGATGTATTTATCATTTTCAACATACAAGTCTTTATTCTCATTGATAAGTGCCTGTCTCATACGCTCAGCGTGTTCAATGTCCACACAGAATACTATGGTTTTACTAAAGCGATCTGTTTTCTTTAAGAACTCTGTGATTTTAGAAGCTACGACTCGTGTTCGATCATCAATTACTAGAGATCGGTCAAAATCTTTTGCATTGTACTCTCTGTCCTCTATCTCATAGCCATATTTATCAACCTTTCCAGCTTCCGGACGATAACCCTCTAAGTCCCTATCTAGACCAATTCTAATTACCTTATAAGGCGCTAAGAACCCATCGTTGATTCCTTGTTTTAAAGAATACTCATAGACCGGCTCACCAAAATAAGAGAAGCTGGATGCATCTTTTGTTTCTATTGGTGTTGCTGTACAGCCGACGTGAGTAGCCGATGAAAAATAATCCAGTACTTTTCTCCAGGCAGATTCCTCTTTTGCACTCCCTCTGTGGCACTCATCGATCACAATCAAATCAAAAAAATTCGGTTGAAACTGACGGAAAGTCTCTTCTCCAGCATCCCCGGTTAGTTGTTGATAGAGAGCTAAATAAATCTCATAGGAACTATCAAGATTCTTGTTCTGTACCTTTATCATCTTTCCGCTAAAAGGCTTAAAGTCACCAGATATAGTTTGGTCAATAAGTACATTTCTGTCTGCTAAGAAAAGTATCTTTTTCTTTAAACCAGATTTCCATAACCTATAAATAATCTGGAAGGTCATAAAGGTCTTACCAGTGCCTGTAGCACTAACTAATAACACACGGTCTTGTCCCTTGGCAACAGCATCTACCGTTCGGTTGATTGCAATTCTTTGATAATATCTAGGTGTCTTGTAATTAGGCACATAGTAATAAGGCTCAAGCATTACCTTTGCTTCAGCCTCATTGATATTCATATCAAGTAAATATCTTTGGTATAATTCTTCTGGAGATGGAAACTCACCAAGGCTAAGTTCTCTTACTTTACCAGTGATTAAGTTCTGCTCCACAAAGGCATCCCCATTAGAAGCGTAGACATAGTAAATGTCCAGTGCTTTGGCATAGTCAATCGCTTGCTGCAATCCTGCTCCTACCGGATGATTATTATCTTTCGCCTCAATAACTGCTAAAGGAAAGTTATTTTTGTAAAAAAGTACATAGTCCGCTCTTTTCTTCTTTCCTCTGGCAGTAATGTTTCCACGAAGTATGATTCTACCAGCTGTAAAGGCATATTCCAGTCGAACTTGCTTCTTTATGTCCCAGCCAGCCTCAGTGATTGCCGGTGTAATATATCTGGCTTTGATATCTTCCTCTGATAGATTTCTCTTTCCCATTATCTCATCCCCTCCGCCCTATTTCTATATCCTCGTTGCTATTTCTGTCAATACACTCCATTCTTGATATTCCTCCACCTCTTTCTTACGGGCTTCTAAGACCTTTATAGTTCCTTAACACGCTTTTCTTCTTGATAAAGACCTTTGCCATAAAACCAGGTCTATAATTTTGAAGTTCCTGTAAGGCTTGTTTTTCTAAATGTCCAGGGCGCCATTTTAAGAATGGAGGTTCAGTATTTTTAATGTCCAGCCAATTAAAAAAATCATCACAAACTTTTTGAATCGAATTTATCATATTCATTCTATTTTCATACGTTGCATTTTCTCTAACTAATCGCGTTCCTTTTGCAATCGATTCAATTCCGATGTGAAGCACTTCGATAGTTCCTATTACCTCAATTACGGCGGCCTTCCATCGGAAGTGTAAGTATAAGAAAGACCAGTACCAGTTGCAGGAGCTATATTAATGCTTTTCCTAAACCAAACCCATTTGGTTTCCTGCTTACTCCAAAGCCTACAGTTACCTGATGGAAAGTTTTCTCTTGTATTATCCGATTCAATTCCCCGTACCTTCTTACATTTATTTTCCAACTATAATTGTATCATGGTATAGGACTTTAGCTACAATAATTATTGCTAAAAAAATAGAGAGAAATACAATCATTGTGACTGTAATCCCCCCTAAATTTGAATAGCTATCCCTATAATTAATTATCTACAACATTCGAATCGCAAAATCCAAACTCAATTTTACCGTCAATAGCACCCTTTAATTCCTTTTTATCAACAAAAGCACCATTAGCCTTGGCGATGTATTCTGAGGCTTTTAACCGATCCTTCTTATCAGCACCATCAACCCTCATAATCTCCGTCCAAAACCGGCTTCGTTTCTGTTATCTCAGCAATATATTGTACGTCTAACCACTCATTTCGCTCATTATATGTGGCGGCGTATAAAAGTCTCTATTATATGGAAGGAGAGGGCAGGACGCACAAATTCTCCCTGTTTATATCCTACATCGTGCCACCATGGTCAACGATGGGACTTATGTCCACCATGTTTATCAACGTGCTTCTCAATTGATTCAAAGACTCCCTGCAAGTCAGTATGGTACCCGTCAGCGAATCTAGTTTGCTTAAACATACGATCGACCTTTTCGTTCTTGATAACCTTTACCCAAACCTTAGGAGATTTCTCAACCAATTCGACAGCTATATACGAGCCATCGGTACAATCGAAATACATAGCAAAATGGTCACCCGATGAACTAATAAAATATTCACAACGAATTTTCTTGTCAGCTAATTTATCCCCATATTCGTAACACGCTTCTACAAACTCACTAAATACTAATTGCTTCTCCATAATATTGCCTCCAACCTCTTCTAGTGATTACCCTTCATTCGGGTCAACAAAGCCGAATTCAATTTTGCCAGAATGTTCATTCTTTTGTTCTACCTTATCCGTTGCCTTATAACCGCCTCTATCAAGAATATCCCTTATGGCAGTAAGGCGGACATTTTCGGATTCAGCATTCACGGCAAGATCAAATAACATTCCAACCGTTTTCTCTGCCATAGCTGCTAGGCGATTCTGTAAGCGTTCACGGCGTTCCTTTTGGAGTTCTTCCAAATAGCCCCTAACTTTAACATTTTTTAACTGTCTGGAAGCTTCAGCATGAGCGCCCTTTTCCCCATATCCTGCTGCTATCGCCGCTTTTGTACCAATGTTAAGCTCGAAGTATACTTCAGCGAATTTTTTCTGCCTGTCAGTGAGTTCTTCAGAGGTTTTCATCATTCAATTCATCCCCATTCGTTTACGTTAGCTATCATCCCTGGTTCCACTGTACTAAGCTGTTACAAATTTAATAGTCCCTTTATGATTTTTTTGAGGGAGAGTTGGATTCAAACAATTTTATTATTGGGGTCAGCTTGCCGTTTATATCTTTCCTCTTGATATTCACAAAGGTATTCATTCATTTTGGTACGAAACTTTTCTTGAAAGTAATATTCAAGTTTTTCTTGGTTGTCCACCAAATTCAATACTTTCCTTTCGTAAACTAGATATTCAATCATCAGCTGGAGAGAATAAAATTTTCCTATGATGGCATCTGCATATAAGTCCTTAATTGTCATATTGCATTTTCCAGACTGCTAAATTGGTTGTACTCTTTTACAAAGTTTAATTTAACTGTTCCTACTGACCCGTTCCTATTCTTCGCAACAATGATTTCAATCAAGTTTTTATTTTCTGATTGTTTGTTAAAGTAGTCATCTCGGTGTAAGAAAAGAATTTTGTCCGCGTCTTGTTCAATTTCACCACTATCCCTTATATCAGACAGCATAGGGCGTTTATTTTGGCGTTGTTCTAGCCCTCTTGATAGTTGCGATAAGAGAAGAACAGACACCTTTAAATCCCTTGCCATACGCTTTAAATTACGACTGATTTCCCCAACCTCTAAATGCCTTTCTCTTCTGCCGCTCCCTTGAATCAATGTTAGGTAATCAATGATGACTAAATGCCTCTTTTCAGGAAAATTTCTGATACTTTGTTTCACTTTTGATCGTATTTCCTGAACAGTGACTTTTGATTTATCATAAATGACTAAGTTGTTCCTGAAGCTAGATACGACTCCCTGGGCGTAATGGTATTTCGTCCAGTCATCTTCCATAAATCGCTTCATGGCATTTTTCATTTTCATAGAGTTAATACTTCCAATATTAGATATCATTCTGGTGAGAATGGACTTAGCTGACATTTCCAATGAAAAGAAGTCCACGAAATGATCTTTATTACATACATTGGAAGTAATCCCTAAAGCAAACGCTGTTTTCCCTACTGACGGACGCGCCCCCAAAATGATTAATTCTTCTTCATTTAATCCGTCTAACAGATTGTCCAGGTCTAAATAGCCTGTTGGAATTCCGTTAATACCTTCCTTTTCTTTTTCTGTATCTTCATATAAGGAATACAGCACTTCGGAAAGGTTGAATTCTACATCAGCGCCTTCTTCAAGTAACTCGTTTATATCAGTTACGACCCGCTGCAGGCTATTCATTTCTTTAGGAGAATGGACTTCTTCAATCCCTTTCATCAACTCTTTTGTTTTGCGAATCTTATACTCCTGCATTACGTAACGTTCATAGGTTTTAACATTGGCTTCATGAGTATGGATAGAATATAGGTCACTTAAATAGTCACTCCCCCCAATGAAAATAATTTCTTGTCCCAATTCTGTATTTACTGATACGATATCTATAGGTATATCTTTTGCTTCAAGCCGTCTCATGGCTTGAAAAATCTTTTGATTAGGAATGTAATCAAAATGATCAGGCGTGATTACGACTTCATTGATGAGGTCGCCTTTTTTCATTAAGCAGGAAAGTAACGCCTGCTCGTTATTTTCTGGCAGCATTCTTTTCCCACTCCCTTAACTGTTGTAAAATGTTTGATTCAAAGGATTCATGCTTCCTTTCTATTAAATCCGAAATAACGGGAGGGAACCTGCATTCTAAGATGTGCTTTTCAACGTTCCTCATAACTACAGCAGGATTTTGATCACTAAGCATCCTCGTCCAATCATCAATTTTGTCGGTCGTTACTTCAAATTGATGATAATTGTTTTTAATCAGTCTCAAAACATCTTTAACTTGATTTCTATTCATTTTTATAAATCCTCCCAATTAATATTCTTTGCCTGCAGTAATTGGCTCTTTTTCTCCCAACTCAAAATCGTAAGATAATCACTTTTATATTTCTTTCCAGTCGAGCCTTTGTAAAGGTTTAACTTTTCAATTCTGTCTGCGGTGCCTGGTTCCCCAAATTCATCTAGTAGTTTTTCGTATTCCACTACACTAAGGCGTACATATTCAGCATATTTATTCTTTTTTTCATTCTTTTCATTCTTATCATTATTGTTTGTGACCATCTCCTGTTCATCTGATGTTCTCCTGTTGTTCAACTGTTGATCCATTTCTTGATATTCAGTCCAGTTAATTATTGAAACAACACTGTATTTATTAGTTTTTTTGATGTTCAACATTCCCCACTTTTCTAAGTTCGTCAGGTACCTCCACCAAGATATCTCACTTAACTTTTGACTCGTCTTCATCCCCTTATTTAAATCCCCTGCCAAGGCAGACCTGCCAGTGATAAATTCACCTGGATTTAGTATAACTATCTGATTTCCAATAAAGTGCTGATGACTTTTGTGAGAAGCTTTCATCAGACAATACATCCAAAGTTTTATATAATAAAGGTCATTCCATATAGGTGAGCACATCGTTTTCCTATATAGCTTGATATAACCTTGCACAGCAACCCCTTCTTTCATTCCATCACTTTATTACAATTTCTAAGAGATCCTCCGATAATTTTCTTTTACTACGGCTATTGTTTCACCGTGAATTTTCCCGCAGCCATCCCGATACTTGTGAACGATTCAACCGAATGACCTGCCCCTTCTGGAAATATGGTATTTCTTTATTTGAAATGAGGGCGCGTACTGTAGGTACGCTAACTTTTAAGTACGTGGCTGTTTCTTTTATGGTCATAATTTCGTCATTAGCCATTTGCACGTGATACTCAGCGACCATTTCTAAAAATACCTTTCTTAGATCAGCCTTACTTATCAGTAAAACATCTTCAGGTAATTCTATAGTAAGATTCATTTCCTATCCCTTAGTTCTTGTATTTTTAAAATCATTTCCTGCATCTGTTCTGGCTGCAATTGTTTTCGTAGCAATCTTGAGAATGAACTCTCCCCATAATTCAATAACTCTCCCACTTCCCATTGTGAATACCCCTTTAATTTAATAATCTCCCTCACCTGTTTGTTAGCTTTTTCCCTCATCATTAACCTCCATAACGTTTAGTAACATCGATAACCATAACCGCTTGATAAATTGTGGTTGATGTTGTATATTCAATCTAACATATTGACTTTAATCACATAATGATTAAAAAGTGTTTAAAAATAAAGAAAGAGGTAATTATTTTGAGACTTAAACTGATGGATGACAATTCTGTTTGGTATAAACAGCAATATGAGATTTCAAATATTAATGGAATTGATTTCATTTCTATAAAGAATGACAGTGAAAAGGAGTTTTACGACCCACTTGAAAAAAAAATTCTTCCCCGGCGGCCACATACCGAAAAGGAACATTTATTTTCAAGCCCTCATATTGCATTAGGAAGGATTGATCCAGAAAATATAGATGAGCTTTTATTTTTCGTAAACACATGGGGACTATTGGGTTTACAAAATACAAGAGTATATACCAATGAGTTTCGGCTTTCGGAAATTTTAGATTTTCCGAATTTAAGTAAGGAATATCCATACATACATGATTTATATAATACTCACAAAAGAAAAACGGGAGAGCGAAAACGGGAACCTGTCTTGGTTTTCCAACAAGCAGTAAGGGATTATCAGCAAATGCTCAACGGGCTTTTACAGTTTCAAAACTATTCAATTCCCACATGCTTCAAGAGTAAAAAACAAAAAAAAGAGACGATCTTTAAAATGGAGAAAATTTTCGAAAAGCTGGAGCAAAACAAAATAAGGAATAATGATTCAACTTCCGATAGTTTTAACATCGATATTTTAAGGGAGAAAAATGATGAGATTGGAAAGCCAATTACTAAAGACTTTAAAGCAAAAATGATTGCTATATCCGAAGAAAAAATTCATGCAACCAGCTCATATTATTTCCTAAACGAAATGCTTAAAGAAAGTTACAGTCAAATTTTTTGGAATGTTGAAGAAAGTAGTGAATCAGAGGGTTGGGGTTATAAATCTCTACTGGCTGCAATTTATTTAAGAGTAAAATTAGATCGTACAGAAGGAAAGAATTTTAGACGTTGCAACTGGCATAAATGTAAAAAGCTCTATATTCCTTATAGAGATGATAATAAAACCTGCAGCAAAAAATGTCGCAGTTCACTCGGAGTCCATAACCATAACTTAGAGAAGTACCTTGAAATGGCTTTAGAAGAGTTTTCGGACATTTCACCAGAAAAGGTCATTAAAGCATTCCACTCATTAATTGAAAGTGGTTGCACTGGTGAGAAGACTATCTTAAAAGAATTAAAACGTCTTTTACTTACATGATTGTAACAAGTAAAGTTACTCCCGTATTTTCAGTTATGGTTTACAATAATCAGTTTACCTATAAATATAAAATAGAGGTGTACAAAAATGGCGTCATTTCAGAAGTACTCAACAAAACAAGGGCAATTATGGTTGTTTAAAATGGACACAGGGATTAATGCCCAAACAGGAAAAAGAACATCCACTACTCGGAGAGGGTTTAAAACGAAGAAAGAAGCACAAGCAGCAGCCGTTAAGCTAGAACAGGAATTAGAGAATGGATTACTTATCAACAATAATAATTTTACTTATGAAGAGGTTTTCAAGCAATGGTACTCCAATCATTGTAAGACGATTAAAGTGAGCACTAAAAAAACTATTGAATCGAAGTTCAAAACACACATCCTACCCCGTTTTGGCAAATTAAAAATAAAAGATATTAGTAAAACATACTGCCAAAAGATGATCAACGAAATTGCAGATACGATAGCTTCAGCCAACGATATTAAGATACAAGCAAACCAGGTATTTAAATTTGCCCTTAAAATGGACATTATCACAAAGAATCCAATGGAACATGTAAGTATACCAAAACAGCAAAGTGACCTTCTTAGCGATGAAACAGAAGCCAATGAACGAAATTATTGGACAAAGGAAGAAATTAAACAATTCTTAGAGATAACAAAGAAGGAAATATCATATCGTGATCATTCACTTTTTCACCTACTTATTTATACAGGCGCGCGTAAAGGTGAATTATTAGCACTTACTTGGAATGACATTGATTTTGAAGCTGCCACCATTCGATTAGCAAAGACCTTATTTCACAATGAGGGTGAGTTCATTATCCAGACGCCTAAAACTGCTAAATCCAAACGTTTAATTAGCTTGGATGGTCAAACCCTGCGGTTATTAAAACAGTGGCGTATACGTCAAAAGGAAGCGAATATGGCCGTGATTAACATCATTGTTGATAATAACATGGTTTTTACTCGAGATGATGGCAACCCTTTGCGATTGGCTTATCCGAATGAAAAGCTAAATACAGTCATTAAAAAACACAATCTACACCCAATTACCATTCATGGGTTACGTCATACTCATGCTTCACTTTTATTCGAAGCTGGAGCAAGTATAAAAGAAGTGCAGGAACGGTTGGGCCATGAGGATATCAAAACAACAATGAACATCTATACACACGTAACAGACACGATAAGAGAACAAACAGCAACAAAGTTCCAAAGGTATTTAGAGCTATGATTTTTGGTCAAATAATATTTTGGTGGTCAAAATGTGGTCACAAGCCCCTTTTAGGTATAAAAAAGACCCCCAACCAAATTCGTTGAGAGTCTTTAAAGTGTTGAAAATTAACGTTTTGAGAACTGAGGTGCACGACGAGCGCCTTTAAGTCCGTATTTCTTACGTTCTTTCATACGTGGGTCACGAGTTAGTAGACCTGCACGCTTTAATGTTGGACGATATTCAGGATCAACTGTAAGTAATGCGCGAGCAATACCATGACGGATTGCGCCCGCTTGACCAGTGTATCCACCGCCGCTTACGTTTACAAGAACATCGTAGCTGCCTGTTGTTTCAGTAGCAACTAATGGTTGGTTTACAACCATACGTAAAGCTGCAAATGGGATATATTCTTCGATGTCACGTCCGTTAATTGTAATTTTACCTGTACCTGGAACTAAGCGCACACGTGCGACAGAGCTCTTACGACGACCAGTACCAATATATTGAACTTGTGCCAAGTTAATTCCCTCCCTCTTTATTAACCGCGAAGTTCGTAAACTTCAGGTTGTTGTGCTTGGTGCGGATGTTCTGCGCCAGCATATACGTGTAATTTTTTGAATGTTTGACGGCCAAGAGAATTCTTTGGAAGCATACCTTTAACAGCAAGCTCGATCATTTTCTCAGCATAGTTTGTACGCATTTCAAGAGCAGTTCTAGTTTTTAAACCACCTGGGTGCATAGTGTGACGATAGTAGATTTTGTCAGTTAATTTTTTACCAGTTAATTCAACTTTAGAAGCGTTGATAATGATAACATGGTCACCAGTGTCAACATGTGGTGTAAAAGTTGGTTTATTTTTACCGCGTAAGATTGCTGCTACTTCAGAAGCAAGACGACCAAGAGTTTTGCCTTCAGCATCAATCACGTACCATTTACGCTCGATATTGTTGGCGTTAGCCATAAACGTTGTACGCATGAATTTCCCTCCTAATTTAAATCCAAAAAGATTATTTTTTCGCACCATCATAAGCCGTTATCGTTCATTCTGTTCCGGGAATAAACGGCAACGCCATTGTGCGTCATTTTTTAAGTTCATATATTTTCAATCACGATGAAGACTTTCCGGGGCTTTATCGTGGGATTAAAAACACAACCATATAATATAATAAATTCTTTATAGCAAAAAGTCAAGAAAATGTTACACCAGGTTGTGTTGTTATTAAAAATTCATTTAATAATGTACCTTCCAAAGATACAAACCTTGTCCCGGAGCGGTTTTCCCAGCATAACGGCGATCCCTTCTTTCAAGTATCTCCGCTATCTCCTCTGGCTGCCGCTTTCCAGAACCAACCTCAATTAACGTTCCTACTAAAATTCGAACCATATTATATAAAAAGCCATTTCCTACAAAACGAAAACAGAGACTTTCTTCTTCTTCTAAAATTTCAATCGTCTCAATCGTTCTAACCTTATCTTCCACTTCTGTCCTTGCGGAACAAAAACTAGAAAAGTCATGTGTACCAAGCAAATAGGTGCAGGCGTCTCTCATGGCAGCTAAATTTAAATCATAAGGGTAATGAAAAGCATAATTTCTTTGAAATGGATCCCTTTTTGCCGATTGATATAGAAAATAACGGTATTCTTTTCCGCTGGCATCAAATCGGGCATGAAAGGATGGATCTGCTTTTTCCACAGAAAGAACTGATATATCCTCCGGCAGCATTGAGTTTATGGCTAATTCCCATTTCTCCGCAGGAAGGGACAAAGGCGAATCAAAATGAATCACCTGGCCTTTTGCATGAACTCCAGCGTCCGTTCTTCCGGAAGCAGCAATTCTCACATGGCTGCCTTTATGAATTTTAGCCAAGACGTTTTCTATTTGACTTTGAACGGTTCGTTTATTAGGTTGAACCTGATATCCTGAAAATCCAGAACCATCGTAGGAAATAATGCATTTATAGCGATTCATTATATACTCCATTATGATCGTAATAAGATTAATAATATCGTTAAAACAGCAAGAATAATAAGCTGCAGTGTATCCGCGAATTTCCAGCTCAATAGACGGTATTTTGTCCTTCCTTCACCGCCACGGTACCCTCGTGCTTCCATGGCAATGGCAAGCTCCTCAGCACGCTTAAACGAGCTGACAAAAAGGGGAATCAGTAAAGGAATGACTGCTTTAATTCTTTCTTTCACTGGACCGCTGGAAAAATCTACTCCACGGGCGATTTGTGCCTTCATGATCTTGTCGGTTTCTTGCATAAGGGTTGGAATAAACCGTAGTGAGATGGACATCATCAGGGCCATTTCATGTACAGGAAAGCGAATTTTTTTCAATGGGTTTAATAGTGTTTCCAGTCCATCTGTTATTTCTATAGGTGTTGTCGTTAATGTAAGTAGACTGGTCATTAAAATTAAGAAAAAGAATCTCATTGAAATAAAAATACCTTGTCTAACCCCTTCTTCATAAATCTTAATGGGGCCAAGCTCATACAGTAAACTTCCTTCTTTTGTGAAGAAAACTTGTAAGAGTAAAGTAAATAACACTAACCAGAGAACTGGCTTTAGTCCTGCATATAAAAAACGAACAGGTATTCGAGATAGTCCTAGCATTAAAAACGTATAAATTCCAATTAAAACATAGGTTAGAAAGTTGTTTGCTAGAAAAATGACACATACGAATAAGAAAATGATAATAAGCTTTGATCGCGGGTCCAATCGATGAACAAGACTCTCCGCGGGAACGTATCTCCCAATAATCATTTTTTCCATCATACCGGTGCACCTCTTAACAATTCTGCAACAGCGGATGATAGCTCCTCAATGGAAAGATAAGTTGCTCCTAACTTAATCCCAAGCTTAACTTCCAGACTTCGTTGAAAACGGACAACTTCTGGTACATCTAGTCCCATATCGACCAGCTCTGAAACGGACGAAAAGATTTCTAAAGGTGTTCCTTGTTTTACAACGCGTCCTTGCTGCATAATGACAATTTGGTCTGCATACTTAGCTGCATCTTCCATACTATGCGTTACCAGTATAGTTGACAGGTTTCTCTCTTTATGAAGTGAATAAAACATATCCATGATCTCTTTACGGCCACGAGGATCCAGACCTGCTGTCGGTTCATCTAAAACGAGACAATCGGGTTCCATCGCCAAAACACCAGCGATCGCTACACGTCGCATTTGCCCTCCAGACAAATCAAATGGAGACTTCTCTAATATCTCTTCGGTAAGTCCAACTTGTTTTAAAGCGCGCCGTGCTCTCTCTTTTGCTTCTCTCTCTGAGACACCAAAATTCATAGGGCCGAAAATAATATCCTTTTCAACCGTTTCCTCAAATAATTGGTGCTCTGGAAATTGAAAAACTATCCCTACCTTTTGTCTAATCTGTTTTAAATTCTTATTCTTCTGCTTCGCTTTGACCTCATGGTTCCCAATCACTACAGTTCCTTCAGTCGGCAGCAGCAAGGCATTTAAATGCTGTAAAACAGTAGACTTTCCTGAACCAGTATGGCCTATTAACGCTACATATGTTCCCGAAGGGATGTCAATAGACACATCTTTAATAGCTAAACGTTCAAAAGGAGTGTTTACTTGATAACGGTACTCTATATTTTGGAGTGATATGTCCATAGCTCATTCACCAACTCTTCTTCCGATAAATAGTGCTTCGATAGGTTGATTCCTTTTGCACGAAATGCATTACTCATTTTAATAGAGAAAGGGATATCCAGCCCAAGATGAACCAATTCATCATCCATTGAAAATATTTCCTCAGGACTGCCCTCGCGATATACCTCCCCCTGATTCATCACAATAATTCGATCAGCTTTAGCAGCTTCTTCTAAATCATGTGTAATGGAAATGACCGTGAGACCCTTCTCTTCCTTTAAGGCCCTTACGGTTTCTAAAACTTCCCCACGGCCTTTCGGATCGAGCATGGAAGTCGCTTCATCCAGGATAATGATTGACGGTCTCAATGCAAGAACACCAGCAATCGCAACACGCTGCTTTTGCCCGCCAGATAGATGGTGCGGCTCTTGATTAAGAAAATGATCCATTTTGACTTTTTTTAAAGAATCTTCAACCCTAAAGATCATATCATCCCTTGGGATTCCATGGTTTTCTAAACCAAAAGCCACATCATCCTGTACAGTAGTACCTACAAACTGATTATCAGGATTTTGAAAGACCATTCCTAACTTCTTTCTGATCTCCCAAATAGATTCTTCATTCAATTTAATTCCACAAACCATAATTTCACCCTGCTGCGGAAATTGTAATCCATTTAAAAGCTTTGCCGTCGTCGATTTACCAGAACCATTATGACCTACAATAGCTAACCATTCACCCTTATAGATATCAAAGTTTACATTTTGAAGAGCGTACCTATTTTGGTCTTCATATTGAAAAGACACATTCGTTAAGGAAACAACTGATTCCCTCATCAAAACCTTCTCCTCTCATCTCACCTATTCCTACCTATCTATGCATAGCTCGAAGAATACAAAAAAAGCCTGCACCTCCCCCTGGGCAGAAGAACGTGTAAATTCTGCCGCTAAACGGGTTTTCTCTAAAGAAATAGGAGGAGGTGCATGAGCTAGACGAGACGTGAAAAAGATAATTAAAAGGCTTACATTCATCTTTCCAAGGAGAAATAAATTCTCCTTCAAGTGCCCTTCTAAAGAAGGGTCACGCTCATCATAACACTCTTTTTGGCTTGGTTCGTGTTTGATATAAAGTTTATCTTACAGAAAAAGGGCTCAAGAACAAGTTTGTAACTAAACTGTCCAGCGCCCTTGTTGTCTGTTAAAGGTATTAAACTAACTCGATAATTACCATTGGTGCACCATCGCCGCGGCGTGGTCCAAGTTTCATAATACGAGTGTATCCACCTTGGCGCTCTTGATAACGAGGAGCGATATCAGTGAAAAGTTTTTGTAATGCGTCAGTACCTTTTTCAACATCAGCAACTTCATTACGAACGTAAGAAGCAGCTTGACGGCGAGCGTGTAAATCACCACGTTTACCTAAAGTGATCATCTTCTCAACAGTACCGCGAATTTCTTTTGCACGTGTTTCTGTAGTTTCAATGCGTTCATTGATGATTAAGTCTGTAGTTAAATCACGAAGCATAGCTTTACGCTGTGCGCTTGTGCGTCCTAACTTTCTGTATGCCATGAAGGGTTCCCTCCTTTGTTGAAGTCATTAAACGGATTAGTTTTAAACTAAGAAATGACCTAATCAGTCATCCTTACGTAAGCCTAATCCAAGCTCTTCTAGTTTCGCCTTCACTTCTTCGAGTGATTTGCGGCCTAAGTTACGTACTTTCATCATATCTTCTTCAGTTTTATTAGCTAATTCCTGAACAGTGTTGATTCCTGCACGCTTTAAGCAGTTATATGAACGAACGGATAAATCAAGTTCTTCGATCGTCATTTCAAGGACTTTTTCTTTTTGATCCTCTTCTTTTTCGATCATAATCTCAGCATTTTGCGCTTCATCAGTTAATCCAACAAAGATATTTAAATGCTCAGTTAAAATCTTTGACCCAAGAGCAATTGCTTCTTTTGGCCCTGTGCTTCCATCTGTCCAAACATCAAGCGTTAGCTTATCATAGTTTGTCATTTGACCCACACGAGTATTTTCTATCTGATAAGACACACGAGAAACTGGAGTGAAAATAGAATCAATTGGAATCACACCAATCGGCTGATCTTCACGCTTATTTTGCTCAGCTGGTGTATAACCACGGCCTCGCTTAGCTGTTAAACGCATGCGTAGATGTCCGCTTGAAGCCAATGTTGCGATATGAAGATCTGGATTTAAGATTTCTACATCACTATCATGAGTAATGTTTGCTGCCTTAACAGGACCTTCACCTTGAACATCAATTTCAAGAGTTTTCTCTTCATCAGAGTAGATTTTTAAAGCTAATTTTTTAATGTTTAATATGATGGATGTTACATCCTCTACGACGCCTTCAATTGTTGAGAACTCATGAAGTACCCCATCGACCTGAATCGATGTAACAGCGGCACCTGGGAGTGAAGATAATAGGATACGACGTAAGGAGTTACCCAAAGTGGTACCATATCCACGCTCAAGTGGCTCTACGACGAACTTCCCGTACTTGGCATCATCGTTGATCTCAACCGTTTCGATTTTTGGTTTTTCTATTTCGATCATCAAATAACCCTCCTTCAAAACGTCGAAACCTCGACCAGTATTTTTACTAATCGAAATTCCCCCATGTATACGTTCCCGTTTTGTGCACAACAACTGGAATAATTTTTCAGTATAAATTACTAAAAATTAGTATCATATCCATTATAGACGCAGGATACAAATTCTATACAGAAAAATTAAACACGACGGCGTTTTGGTGGACGGCATCCGTTATGAGGAACTGGAGTAACGTCTTTAATAGCTGTTACTTCAAGACCTGCAGCTTGTAATGCACGAATAGCAGCCTCACGACCTGCACCAGGTCCTTTAACTGTAACTTCAAGAGTCTTCATACCGTGTTCAATAGATGTCTTAGCTGCAGTTTCAGCAGCCATTTGAGCAGCGAATGGAGTAGATTTACGAGAACCTCTAAATCCAAGCGCACCAGCACTAGACCAAGAAATTGCATTACCATGTACATCTGTAATTGTTACGATTGTATTGTTAAATGTTGAACGGATATGTGCAATACCTGATTCAATATTCTTTTTAACACGACGTTTACGTGTATTAGTTTTACGTGCCATTTAAATAACCTCCTTTGCCGATTACTTCTTCTTGTTCGCAACAGTCTTACGAGGACCTTTGCGTGTACGAGCGTTGTTTTTCGTGTTTTGTCCACGAACCGGTAAACCACGACGATGACGTAATCCGCGGTAGCAGCCAATCTCCATTAAACGCTTAATGTTAAGAGAAATTTCACGGCGAAGGTCACCTTCAACTTTTAATTTGTCGATGATATCACGGATTTTGTTTAATTCGTCTTCTGTTAAATCACGCACTCGAGTATCTTCAGAAACACCAGCTTCTGCTAATACCTTTTGTGCAGTATTTTTACCAATACCATAAATGTAAGTTAAAGAGATAACTACACGCTTTTCACGTGGAATATCTACACCAGCAATACGTGCCATTAGTTAGCGCACCTCCTTCAAGATTAACCTTGTTTTTGTTTATGTTTAGGGTTTTCACAGATAACCATGACTTTACCGCGTCTACGGATAACTTTGCACTTTTCGCAGATCGGCTTAACAGATGGTCTTACTTTCATTATCCTAACCTCCTTAGTAATACGGAGTGCAAGCAACTATTTAAAGCGGTAAGTAATTCTTCCGCGTGTTAAGTCATATGGAGAAAGCTCAACAGTAACTTTGTCACCCGGAAGGATGCGAATGAAGTGCATTCGGATTTTACCAGAAACATGAGCTAGCACGGTATGACCATTTTCTAATTCTACCTTAAACATTGCATTCGGCAAAGTTTCAAGTACTTTACCTTCAATTTCAATTACATCATCTTTGGCCATTAATTCGTCTCCCTTCTCAATTCAATTATTTCATTCAAAAAACGCTTAGCAAAGACTTTTCTTAGGTACAAAACAATAGCAACCTTTTAATATTAACATAATGTTCGTCTTCTGTCCGCAAGTAAATTCTACATTAAATGGAATATTGAATTCCACATGTAAGTCTTGCCCAACTCTCGGTCCTACATACTCAGCACAATAGAAAAGCCATTTACATCCACATACATCTGAAGCTTATTGAAGAGATGTTCGAGAGTCGATCTACGATAAAACTAATGGCCATTAACGTAAGTCCCTGACCAATTGCTGGATATCAGCAAATACTTTATTAATGTCCTGCTGCCCATCAATAGTACGAAGGTAACCTTTTGTTTCATAGAAAGTAAGTAATGGTTCTTGTTGTTTGATATTAACGTCTAAACGATTTTGAACCGTTTCAGCATTATCATCAGCTCGTTGATAGAGCTCACCGCCACATTTGTCGCAAGTTCCCTCTTTTGCAGGAGGATTAAATACTAAATGATATGTTGAGCCGCATTCTTTACAAATACGACGACCGGTCAAACGATCCATTAAAATACTTTTATCTACATTTATATTAATGACATAGTCAATCTTTTTATCTAAATCAGATAATAGACTTTCCAAAGCTTCTGCTTGAGGTACCGTTCTAGGAAAACCATCAAGTAAAAAGCCCTTTTTACAGTCATCTTTACTTAACCGTTCACGAACAATGCCGATTGTTACTTCATCAGGAACAAGTTCGCCTTTGTCCATGAAAGACTTAGCTTCTAACCCTAATTCTGTTCCTTCTTTCATCGCTGCACGGAACATATCTCCAGTAGAGATATGAGGGATGCCGTATTGTTCGACGATTTGTTCGGCCTGAGTACCTTTACCAGCACCCGGAAGCCCCATTAATACTAAATTCACACGTGTTCCCCCTCGTGCTATTTATTGGTTTAGGGAACATAAGTCCCCGAAACCATTTATTTAATAAAACCTTTATAATGACGTTTAACTAGCTGCGCTTCAAGCTGTTTCATCGTGTCAAGTGCAACACCGACTACGATTAGCAAGCTTGTTCCCCCAATTTGGGCTGATTGCGGTAAATTCGCCACATTGATAAAAATGATCGGAAGAATCGCAATTACCGTTAAGAATAGGGCACCAACAAATGTTAAACGATATAGTACCCGTGTTAAATATTCCTGTGTACTCCTGCCAGGTCTAATACCTGGTATATAACCGCTTTGTTTTTGTAAATTTTCTGCTGCTTGTTCAGGATTAACCTGAATAAAGGCATAGAAATACGTAAAAGCGATAATCAGTGCAGCATATAAAGTCATTCCAATTGGGTGGGAATAATCAAATACTCTTGTAATCCATAGGGTTACATCATTAGTTGGAAAGAATGAAGCAACGGTTCTAGGAGTTACAATAAAGGAAACTGCAAAGATTACAGGGATTACACCAGCAGCATTAACTTTTAACGGCATATGAGTGGATTGTTGTGCCCCTGCATTACGTCCATTAATCGCTCTTTGTTTCGCATACTGGATAGGAATTTTTCTTGTTGCCTGTTGAATGAAAATAGTACCTACAACAATCGCAATTACCGCTAAGAGAATTAAAAGAACCGTAATAATACGGAGGAATAATTGCTCACCAGCATTTTCAAACTGCTGTACATAAATCTGATTGACTGTATTAGGAATACTTGCAACGATACCAGCAAAGATGATAATGGAAATACCATTTCCAACACCCTTTTCAGTAATTTGCTCTCCTAACCACATCAGAAATGCAGTACCAGCCGTTAAAACAACTGCTATCAATAAATAAGTACCAATTCCAGGGTTTTTAATCAATTGTCCACTTGCCATATTATTAAAGCCGTAAGACATACCTAAAGCTTGAATAAAGCCAAGCACAATTGTGAAATACCGTGTAAACTGAGCTAACTTCCGACGACCAGCATCCCCTTGCTTTGACCATTCCGTAAATTTCGGAACTACATCCATTTGTAAAAGCTGAATAATAATGGAAGCAGTGATATAAGGCATAATACCCATAGCAAGGATGGAGAAGTTTTGCAACGCTCCACCACCAAAGGTATTCAAGATCCCAAAAACACTTAGTTTATCTTGTGCTGCCAGAATTTCAGCATTTACATTCGGAACAGGAATAAAACTGCCTAGTCGAAATACGATTAACATTAAAAGAGTAAAAATAATTTTTCTTCTAATTTCAGCCACGCGCATAAAATTGGAGATTGTCTGGAACATTAGATCACCTCAGTAGTTCCACCTACAGCTTCAATTGCTTCTTTGGCGGTAGAGGAGAATTTATGAGCTTTAACAGTAAGTTTTTTCTCTACGTTCCCTTTTGCAAGAATCTTGATTCCTGCCTTTTCATTCTTAACTATACCAGTTTCAATTAGAAGTTCTGGAGTAACTTCTGTACCCTCTTCAAACTGATTAAGAACATCAAGGTTAACAATCGCAAATTCTTTACGGCTGATGTTAGTAAAACCACGTTTTGGTAAACGACGGAATAAAGGTGTTTGACCACCCTCGAATCCAAGACGGACACCGCCGCCGGAACGAGCATTTTGACCTTTATGACCTTTACCAGCAGTCTTACCTTGACCAGAACCGATACCGCGTCCTAAACGTTTACGTTCTTTACGAGAACCCTCAGCAGGTTTTAGTTCATGAAGTTTCATATTGGCACCTCCTTATGAAAGAAAAACAATCAATTATTGTTCTTTAACTGTTACAAGGTGAGCAACTTTTGTAATCATACCGCGGATGGCAGCATTATCTTGATGCTCAACTGTTTGATTTAATTTACGTAAACCTAGAGCAGTAACTGTCGCGCGTTGGTCTTCAGGACGACCAATTACGCTGCGGTTGAGGGTAATTAATAGTTTGTTTGCCATTTTATTTCCCTCCTTATCCTAGCAGTTCTTCTACTGATTTACCACGTAACTTAGCTACGTCTTCAGCACGTTTTAATTGTTTTAGACCATCAATCGTTGCACGTACCATATTAATTGGAGTGTTAGTTCCTAGTGATTTAGAAAGGATATCTCCTACCCCGCCTAATTCAAGAACAGCACGGACTGGACCGCCGGCGATAACTCCTGTACCTTCAGATGCAGGCTTTAATAGAATTTCACCAGCACCAAAACGTCCAATAACTTGGTGAGGAACAGTAGTTCCAACCATTGGTACTTCGATTAAGTTCTTCTTAGCATCTTCGATTGCTTTACGAATCGCATCTGGTACTTCTTGAGCTTTACCAGTACCGAAACCAACATGACCGTTTTTATCTCCAACTACTACTAGAGCAGTAAAGCGAAAACGACGACCACCCTTAACAACTTTCGCTACACGGTTAACCGTTACAACGCGTTCTTCTAGTTCGAGTTTGTTTGGATCAATACGACGTATCATTTATGTGTCCCTCCTTTGTCTATTAAAATTGTAATCCGTTTTCACGGGCTGCATCAGCTAGTGCTTGGATACGTCCATGATAAAGGTATCCTCCACGGTCGAATACAACAGCAGTGATACCTTTTTCTACCGCACGTTTAGCGACTAATTCTCCGACCAACTTAGCTGCTTCAACATTGCTTGTAGATTCAAGGTTAAGATCTTTTTCAATAGTAGAAGCACTTGCTAAAGTAACTCCACTCATGTCATCGATTAATTGAGCATATAAATGCTTGTTAGAACGAAACACATTTAGACGTGGACGAGCTGCAGTACCGCTAAGTTTCGCACGAACACGAGCATGTCTCTTCTTGCGACTAGCATTTTTGTCAAGCTTCGTAATCATTTACGTCACTCCTTTCGTTTACCTATGCGGCATTACTTACCAGTTTTACCTTCTTTACGACGAACAAATTCGCCTTCGTAACGAATTCCTTTGCCTTTATAAGGCTCTGGAGGACGAACTTGACGAATATTGGCTGCTAATGCGCCAACACGTTCTTTGTCAGTACCTTTAATCGTAATCTTTGTATTAGCAGGTACTTCGACTTCAAGACCGCTTTCAGGTTCAATCTCAACTGGGTGAGAATATCCAACGTTTAATACAAGCTTGTTACCTTGCTTTTGAGCACGGTATCCAACCCCGATTAATTCTAATTTTCTTTCGAAGCCCTTGGAAACACCTTCAACCATGTTCGCGATTAACGCACGAGTTGTTCCGTGCAATGCGCGATGTTCTTTCACATCAGTTGGACGAGTGATCGTAACAAGGTTTTCTTCGATTTTAATTTCGATATCTGGATTAAAAGAGCGAGTAAGTTCGCCTTTTGGTCCTTTTACAGTAACAGTACTATTGTTTAAAGTAACAGTTACTCCTGCAGGGATTTCAATAGGTTTTTTTCCTACGCGAGACATTCAGTGCACCTCCATTCATTCAGAAACTATATTACCAAACGTAAGCTAATACTTCTCCGCCCACTTGTTTTGCACGAGCTTCTTTATCAGTAATAACACCATTTGAAGTTGATACTAGTGCGATACCAAGACCGTTAAGGACACGTGGCACCTCAGTAGATTTTGCGTAAACTCTAAGTCCAGGCTTGCTTATGCGCTTAAGACCTGTGATAACACGTTCGTTATTTGAACCGTACTTTAAGAAAATACGGATGATACCTTGTTTATTGTCTTCAATAAATTCGACGTCACGAACGAAACCTTCGCGCTTTAAGATTTCAGCGATTTCTTTTTTAATATTAGAAGCAGGTACTTCTAACTTTTCGTGACGCACCATGTTCGCATTACGAATGCGAGTAAGCATATCAGCAATTGGATCTGTCATGACCATTATTTTTACCTCCTTCCCAGACTTGGGTTTTACCAGCTGGCTTTTTTAACACCAGGAATTTGTCCTTTGTACGCTAATTCGCGGAAACAAATACGACAAAGCTTAAATTTACGGTATACAGAGTGTGGACGGCCACAACGTTCGCAGCGTGTATACTCTTGTACTGCATATTTAGGCGTGCGCTTTTGTTTCGCAATCATTGACTTTTTAGCCACGTTTTCGCCTCCATTATTTAACGATTACTTTTGGAACGGCATTCCAAATTGAGTTAACAGTTCACGTGCTTCTTCATCAGTGTTAGCAGTGGTTACGATAACGATATCCATACCACGAACCTTGCTTACTTTATCGTAATCAATTTCTGGGAAGATTAATTGTTCTTTAACACCCAAAGTGTAGTTACCACGACCATCGAATGATTTCTTAGAAACACCACGGAAGTCACGAACACGAGGTAAAGAAACAGAAACTAATTTATCCAAGAATTGATACATGCGCTCACCGCGAAGTGTAACTTTAGCACCGATCGGCATACCTTCACGAAGACGGAAGCCAGCGATTGATTTCTTAGCACGAGTTACTACAGGCTTTTGACCTGTAATTGTTGCTAGTTCTTCAACAGCATTATCTAAAGCTTTAGCATTTGCTACTGCGTCACCAACACCCATGTTAATAACAATTTTATCAAGTTGAGGAACTTGCATTACTGATTTATAGTTGAACTTGCTCATAAGAGCAGGAGTAACTTCTTTTACAAACTTTTCTTTTAGGCGGTTCACTTATTGTACCTCCCTTCTAAATTTTAGACTATTTATCTAATACTTCACCGGATTTTGCTACGCGTACTTTTTTGCCATCAACCGTTGTGAAACCAACACGAGTTGGGTTACCAGACTTAGGGTCGATAGGCATAACGTTTGATACATGAATTGGTGCCTCAAAGCTCATAATTCCGCCTTGTGGATTCACTTGAGAAGGTTTAGTGTGTTTTTTCACGATGTTTACACCTTCTACTAGTACACGGCTATCTTTAGGATAGGCTGCTAGGATTACTCCTGTTTTGCCTTTATCCTTACCGGAGATAACTCTTACTTTGTCACCCTTTTTAACATGCATTCGTAAGCACCTCCTTAAAGGCAATATTTATATTATAGTACTTCTGGAGCCAAGGATACGATTTTCATAAAGTTGTTATCGCGAAGTTCACGAGCAACTGGTCCGAAGATACGAGTTCCACGTGGGCTCTTATCATCCTTGATAATTACACATGCGTTTTCATCGAAACGAATGTATGATCCATCAGGTCGACGAGCACCGCTTTTCGTACGAACGATAACAGCCTTAACAACGTCACCTTTTTTAACAACGCCACCAGGTGTTGCTTGTTTCACTGTACATACGATAACATCACCAATACCCGCAGTTTTACGGCCTGAACCACCAAGAACTTTAATGGTAAGTACCTCACGAGCACCAGAGTTATCAGCAACTTTTAAACGTGATTCTTGTTGAATCATGTGTGTAACCTCCCTTCGGAATAGAGCATTTATCCGAACAATTAAATAATAACTGCTTTTTCTGTAACTTCAACTAAACGGAAACGTTTAGTAGCTGAAAGCGGACGAGTTTCCATGATACGTACGATATCGCCGATTTTTGCTTCATTTTGCTCATCATGAGCTTTAAACTTTTTAGAGTATTTAACGCGTTTACCGTAAAGAGGATGCTTTTTGTAAGTTTCGACTAAAACAGTAATGGTTTTATCCATTTTGTCAGAAACCACGCGTCCAGTGTAAACTTTGCGCTGATTACGTTCACTCATTTTGTGAACCTCCTCTCATTTATTACTTGTTAACGCTGATTTCTCTCTCACGAATCACAGTTTTCATACGAGCAATCGCTTTGCGTACTTCACGAATGCGAGCTGTATTTTCAAGTTGACCAGTCGCTAATTGGAAGCGAAGGTTGAAAAGCTCTTCTTTTAAAGATTTAACTTTTTGTTCAATTTCGGCAGTGGTAAGGTCTTTAATTTCATTAGCTCTCATTTGATTCACCACCAATTTCTTCACGTTTTACAAACTTACATTTAACTGGAAGTTTGTGCATAGCAAGACGTAGTGCTTCACGTGCTACTTCTTCAGAAACACCAGCAATTTCAAACATTACTTTTCCAGGTTTAACAACAGCTACCCAGCCTTCAGGTGCCCCTTTACCGGAACCCATCCGAACTTCTAGAGGTTTAGCAGTATATGGCTTGTGAGGGAAAATTTTAATCCAAACTTTACCGCCACGTTTCATGTAACGAGTCATTGCAATACGGGCAGCTTCGATTTGGCGGTTAGTGATCCAAGAAGCTTCAGTAGCTTGTAGGCCGAATTCACCGAATGTTACTTCAGTGCCACCTTTTGCGTTACCACGCATTTTCCCACGGTGTTGACGGCGATATTTAACGCGTTTTGGCAATAACATATTATTTGCCTCCTTCCGCAGATTTCTTCTTAGTAGGAAGGACTTCTCCCTTATAGATCCATACTTTTACGCCAAGCTTACCATAAGTAGTATCAGCTTCAGCATGAGCATAGTCGATATCAGCACGAAGAGTATGAAGTGGAACAGTTCCTTCGCTATATTGTTCTGAACGAGCAATATCTGCACCGCCTAGACGACCTGATACCATTGTTTTGATACCTTTAGCTCCTGCACGCATAGCACGTTGAATAACTTGCTTTTGTGCACGACGGAAAGATACACGATTTTCTAATTGACGAGCAATATTTTCAGCAACTAATTTCGCATCAAGATCAGCTCTTTTAATTTCAAGAATGTTGATGTGAACACGTTTGCCAGTTAATTGATTTAAAGCTTTACGAAGTGCTTCAACTTCAGTACCGCCTTTACCGATAACCATACCAGGCTTAGCAGTATGAACTGTTACATTCACACGGTTAGCCGCACGTTCGATTTCTACTTTAGAAACAGAAGCATCTTTCAAACGCTTCGTGATATACTCACGAATTTTAAGGTCTTCGTGTAAAAGATCAGCGAAGTCTTTACCAGCGTACCATTTAGATTCCCAATCTTTAATGATTCCGATACGCAAACCGACTGGATTTACTTTTTGACCCACAGGTTATCCCTCCTTCTTTTCTGATAGAACGATTGTGATGTGGCTAGTGCGTTTGTTAATCTGACTTGCACGGCCCATTGCGCGAGGACGGAAACGTTTCAACGTTGGTCCTTCATCTACAAAAGCTTGAGTTACAACCAAGCTATTAACGTCCATTTCATAATTATGCTCGGCATTTGCCATAGCAGATTTCAATACTTTTTCCACGATTGGAGAAGCAAACTTTGGAGTGTGATTTAAAATCGACACCGCTTCACCAACTTGCTTTCCTCGAATTAAATCTACGACTAAACGTGCTTTACGAGGAGCAATACGAACTGTTCTTGCAACAGCTTTAGCTTGCATTTGGATGCCCTCCTCTCTTAACGTCTGGTTTTCTTATCATCATTACCATGGCCTTTGTAAGCACGAGTTGGAGCAAACTCTCCAAGCTTGTGTCCTACCATGTCTTCAGTAACATATACAGGCACATGTTTGCGACCATCATAAACTGCGATAGTGTGGCCGATAAATTGTGGGAAGATCGTAGAACGACGTGACCAAGTTTTAACAACTTGCTTACCTTCAGTTTCATTTAACTTTTCGATCTTAACCATTAAATGATCATCAACAAATGGTCCTTTTTTAAGGCTGCGACCCATGGATGAACCTCCCTTCGTGATTGTTCTACGGCTCGTTCTTTGAACCGTAGTTCAACCCCGTTATTTTTTACGACGACGTACAATAAACTTGTCGGATTTATTTTTCTTCTTACGAGTTTTGAATCCAAGAGTTGGTTTACCCCATGGAGACATTGGTGATTTACGTCCGATTGGTGAACGTCCTTCACCACCACCGTGTGGGTGATCGTTAGGGTTCATAACAGATCCACGAACTGTTGGGCGTTTGCCTAACCAGCGTGAGCGTCCTGCTTTACCAATGTTGATAAGTTCGTGTTGCTCATTTCCTACTTGACCGATTGTTGCACGGCACTCAGCAAGAATCATACGAACCTCACCAGAATTTAAACGTACAAGTACGTATTTACCTTCTTTACCAAGAACCTGTGCTGAAGTACCAGCAGAACGAACTAATTGTCCACCCTTACCAGGTTTTAATTCGATGTTGTGTACTACTGTACCAACAGGAATGTTTGCTAATGGTAATGCATTACCTACTTTAATATCAGCCTCTGGGCCAGACATTACTTCCATACCTACTACTAGGTTTTTTGGAGCTAGGATATAACGCTTTTCACCATCTACATAATTGATTAGTGCAATATTTGCGGAACGGTTTGGATCGTACTCGATAGTGGCAACGCGTCCAGGAATGCCATCTTTGTTACGTTTAAAGTCAATGATACGGTATGAACGCTTATGGCCGCCACCTTGATGACGAACAGTTAACTTACCTTGGTTATTACGGCCGCCTTTTCTCTTTAAAGGTGCTAATAGAGATTTTTCTGGTGTGCTAGTAGTGATTTCTGCGAAATCAGATACTGTCATACCGCGACGACCATTAGAGGTAGGTTTGTACTTTTTAATCGCCATTTTATTCCCTCCTCTTCTTGTTAGTTTTTATTAAGCTTCAAAGAATTCAATTTCTTTGCTATCAGCAGTTAATTTTACAATTGCTTTACGACGTTTGTTTGTGTAACCACCGAATTTACCCATGCGCTTGAATTTACCTTTATAGTTCATGATGTTAACTTTTTCTACTTCAACGCCAAAGATCTCAACGATCGCATCTTTAACTTGAGTTTTGTTAGCTCTCACATCAACTTCAAACGTATATTTCTTTTCAGCCATTAGGTCAGTAGAACGTTCAGTGATAACGGGGCGCTTAATGATATCGCGTGCATCCATTATGCAAGCACCTCCTCTACTTTTTCAACTGCAGCTTTCGTCATGATTAATTTATCATGATTTACAACATCAAGAACATTGATTCCGTCAGCAGTTACAACTGTTACACCAGGGATGTTACGAGCAGACAATGCTACGTTCTCATCTAGGTCAGCAGTTACGATAAGAGCTTTCTTCTCAACAGAAAGGCCACCTAATACTGTTTTGAATTCTTTTGTTTTTGGTGCGTCGAAAGCTAGGCTTTCTAATACTAAAATGTTTTCTTCTAATACTTTAGAAGATAATGCTGATTTAATCGCTAAGCGACGTACCTTCTTAGGTAATTTGTAGCTGTAGCTGCGTGGTGTTGGACCAAATACAGTACCACCTCCGCGCCATTGTGGAGAACGGATTGACCCTTGACGAGCACGACCAGTTCCTTTTTGACGCCATGGTTTACGTCCACCGCCGCGTACTTCAGAACGAACTTTTACTTTATGAGTTCCTTGACGTAAAGAAGCTCTTTGCATAACAATCGCTTCAAACAATACGTGTTGGTTAGGTTCGATACCAAATACTGATTCATTAAGTTCGATTTCACCAACTTGAGATCCGTTTTGGTTAAATAATGAAACTTTAGGCATTCTTTTGTTCCTCCTTTCTTATGAAGATATTACGCTTTTACCGCACTTTTAATCTTTAATAACGCTTTTTTAGGTCCAGGAACGTTACCCTTGATTAATAACAAGTTACGCTCAACATCTACCTTTACGATTTCAAGGTTTTGTACAGTAACTTGCTCTCCACCCATACGTCCAGGTAATAATTTACCTTTAAATACACGGTTTGGAGCTACAGGTCCCATTGAACCAGGACGACGGTGATAACGTGAACCGTGAGCCATTGGGCCGCGTGATTGTCCGTGACGTTTGATAACGCCTTGGAAACCTTTACCCTTTGAGATTCCTGTTACATCTACAACATCGCCAGCAGCGAAAATATCAACTTTGACTTCTTGACCAACTTCATATCCTGTTACGTCTAATCCGCGGAATTCGCGAACGAAGCGCTTAGGAGTAGTGTTTGCTTTAGCAACATGTCCTTTTTCTGGTTTGTTGGAAAGCTTTTCGCGTTTGTCTTCAAAACCAACTTGAATAGCTTCATAACCGTCGCTATCAACTGATTTCTTTTGAAGAACTACGTTCTGAGCAGCTTCAACTACAGTTACTGGAATTAAGTTGCCGTTTTCTGCAAATACTTGAGTCATACCAATCTTTCTTCCTAAGATTCCTTTGGTCATTTAAGTCACACCTCCTATAAAATTTGGTTATTTATTATTACTAAAGTTTAATTTCAATATCAACACCAGATGGTAAGTCTAAACGCATTAACGCATCAACTGTTTGTGGAGTTGGGTTAACGATGTCGATTAGACGCTTATGAGTTCTCATTTCGAACTGCTCACGAGAATCTTTGTACTTATGCACCGCACGAAGGATCGTGTAGATTGATTTCTCAGTCGGTAGTGGAATCGGACCAGAAACGGCTGCACCTGAACGCTTTGCTGTTTCAACGATTTTTTCTGCAGACTGATCAAGAATTCTGTGATCATAAGCTTTTAAACGGATACGAATCTTTTGTTTTGCCATTATTTTCCCTCCTTTATTCGCCTATTTTAAAAATAGACATTCTCAGTGAAAATTTCCCACACACTCGCCATGGCAAAGCGGCCGGGTGTGTCAGCAACCTTTCACATCATCGCAGTCAAAGACCAACATTGTCTATTATACATAATAGATTAGGCAAACGCAACATTTTTTTATAAAATCTTTTTTGTTACGTTTAGCACACTTTTATTATTATAGCGACCTGTTTATGTAATTTCAATAGATAATATCATTCTCCAGAAATAACCTTTAAAATCGCTTTATTGTTTGAAAGTTCTTTCTATCTATTAATAGAAGAAACTCGATTAATTTATAGGCTGTTTATTTGATCTCCAGAACCTATCGAAAGTTAAATAAAAAATGGTTAACCAGAAATATCTAGCTGACCTTATATTACGAAGCGGAGACTTTCCGGTTAAATTCACATTGGAACTGGTTTCTGGGCAAATAATGGGAGATTTTCCGGTTATCCAAACAAATATTTTTCAAATTCACACTTTTCAGGTCAATAGGCGGAATCTCTCCGTTTATTTAAGCTATTTTTTATAATAATTACAAATTTAACGGATTTACTCCGTCTAATATGATTTCTTATAAATTGTTAACAACCTTTAAATAGCTAAAATATAAAAAGCAGCTGGATCGTCACCCAGCTGCTTCCCATATAACTGATAATTAAATTATTCAGTGATAGTTGTGATTGAACCTGAACCTACTGTACGGCCACCTTCACGAATTGAGAACTTAGTTCCTTCTTCGATAGCAACTGGAGCGATAAGCTCAACAGTCATTTCAATGTGGTCACCAGGCATAACCATTTCTACGCCTTCTGGAAGATTACAAATACCAGTAATATCAGAAGTACGGAAATAGAATTGTGGACGGTAGTTAGTGAAGAATGGAGTGTGACGTCCACCTTCTTCTTTTGATAAAACGTAAACTTGTGCTTTAAACTTTGTGTGTGGAGTGATTGATTTTGGCTTAGCCAAAACTTGTCCACGCTCGATTTCTTCACGTGCTACACCACGAAGAAGAGCACCGATGTTATCTCCAGCTTCAGCAAAGTCAAGAAGCTTACGGAACATTTCTACACCAGTTACAGTAGTAGATTTTGGCTCTTCAGTGAAACCTACGATTTCAACTACGTCACCAACTTTAACTACACCACGCTCAACACGTCCTGTAGCAACAGTTCCACGACCAGTGATTGAGAATACATCCTCAACTGGCATCATGAAAGGCTTATCTGTGTCACGAGTTGGTTGTGGAATCCACTCATCAACTGCGTTCATTAGTTCAAAGATTTTTTCTTCCCATGCTGCGTCGCCTTCTAGAGCTTTAAGAGCAGAACCTTTGATAACTGGAGTGTCATCGCCAGGGAAATCGTATTCAGATAATAGGTCACGAATTTCCATTTCTACTAATTCAAGAAGTTCTTCGTCATCAACCATATCACACTTGTTCATGAATACAACAAGGTAAGGTACGCCTACCTGACGAGAAAGAAGGATGTGCTCACGAGTTTGTGGCATTGGACCATCAGTTGCAGATACAACTAGGATACCGCCGTCCATTTGAGCAGCACCAGTGATCATGTTTTTAACATAGTCAGCGTGTCCTGGGCAGTCTACGTGTGCATAGTGACGGTTGTCAGTTTCATACTCAACGTGCGCAGTAGAGATTGTGATTCCACGCTCTTTTTCTTCTGGAGCACCATCGATTTGATCATATGCACGAGCTTCTGCTTTACCAGATTTAGCAAGAACAGAAGTGATTGCAGCTGTTAAAGTTGTTTTACCGTGGTCAACGTGACCAATTGTACCAATGTTAACGTGTGGCTTAGAGCGGTCGAATTTAGCTTTACCCATTAGGAAAATCCTCCTTTAATTTAAAAAAGTTAAGTATATTAGATGGAAACTGTAAATAGGTTATTCCAATTTCACAGTTTCCATTGTTACATAAGTAGTTATACTTTATTAAAAGGTGAAAATCAATTATTCACCTTTATTTTTTTTGATAATTTCTTCAGAAACTGATTTTGGTACTTCTTCATAGTGATCAAAGTGCATAGAGAATACTCCACGACCTTGTGTACTTGAACGAAGTGCAGTTGCATAACCAAACATTTCTGAAAGTGGAACCTGAGAACGAACTACTTGTGCATTACCACGAGCTTCCATACCCTCAACACGTCCACGACGTGCAGTGATTTGACCCATAATGTCACCTAGATACTCTTCAGGGATTACAACTTCAACCCTCATCATAGGCTCTAGGATTACAGGTTTACACTTTGATGCCGCGTTTTTAAGTGCCATTGAAGCAGCGATTTTAAATGCCATTTCAGAGGAGTCAACATCATGGTAAGATCCATCAAACAATCTTGCTTTAATATCAACTAGTGGATATCCAGCAAGAACACCACGATCTAATGCATCTTCAAGACCAGCTTGAACAGCAGGGATGTATTCACGAGGAACAACACCACCGACAATACCGTTTTCAAATTCGAATCCTTTACCTTCTTCGTTAGGTGAGAACTCGATCCAAACGTGTCCATATTGTCCGCGTCCACCGGATTGACGTGCAAACTTACCTTCAACTTGTGCAGAAGCACGGAATGTTTCACGGTAAGCAACCTGTGGAGCACCTACGTTAGCTTCAACCTTAAATTCACGACGCATACGGTCTACAATAATATCAAGGTGAAGTTCACCCATACCAGCGATGATAACTTGTCCAGTTTCCTGGTCAGTGTGCGCACGGAATGTTGGATCTTCTTCTTGAAGTTTTTGTAGTGCAGTTGTCATTTTATCTTGGTCAGCTTTAGACTTAGGTTCAACAGAAAGTTGGATTACTGGCTCTGGGAACTGCATAGACTCTAGGATAACAGGGTTTTTGTCATCACATAAAGTATCACCAGTAGTAGTATCTTTCAGACCTACAGCTGCAGCAATGTCACCAGCAAAAACCTTTGAGATTTCTTGACGGCTGTTTGCATGCATTTGCAGAATACGTCCGATACGTTCACGCTTGCCTTTAGTAGAGTTTTGAACATATGATCCAGACTCTAATGTACCAGAGTAAACGCGGAAGAACGTTAATTTACCAACATAAGGGTCAGTCATAACTTTAAACGCAAGAGCTGAGAAAGGCTCTTCATCACTTGAATGACGTTCTACTAATTCTTCTTCATCATCCACTGCATGTCCTTTAATCGCAGGAACATCTACTGGAGATGGAAGGTAATCGATTACTGCATCTAACATTAATTGAACACCTTTGTTTTTGAAAGCAGATCCACAAATAACAGGATAGAATTCTACATTAACAGTACCTTTACGAATACCAGCTTTAAGTTCTTCGATGGTGATTTCTTCACCGCCAAGGTATTTTTCCATTAACTCTTCATCTAATTCTGCTACAGCTTCAACTAACTTTTCACGCCATTCTTCAGCTAATTCACGGTAATCTTCAGGAATTTCTCCTACTTCAATATCAGTTCCTAAGTCATTACTGTAGAAAACAGCTTTCATTTCTACAAGGTCAATGATTGCAGAGAACTGATCTTCCGCACCGATTGGTAACTGAATTGGGTGGGCATTCGCTTGCAAACGATCATGTAATGTCTTTACAGAATACAAGAAGTCTGCACCGATTTTGTCCATTTTGTTTACAAATACTACACGTGGTACGCCGTAAGTTGTTGCTTGACGCCAAACAGTTTCAGTTTGAGGTTCAACACCAGATTGCGCATCAAGTACAGCTACCGCACCATCAAGAACACGAAGGGAACGTTCAACTTCAACTGTGAAGTCTACGTGTCCTGGAGTATCAATGATGTTTACGCGATGGCCTTTCCACGATGCAGTTGTTGCTGCGGATGTGATTGTGATTCCGCGTTCTTGCTCTTGCTCCATCCAGTCCATCTGAGAAGCACCTTCATGTGTTTCACCGATTTTATGAATTTTACCAGTGTAATAAAGGACACGCTCAGTGGTCGTCGTTTTACCGGCATCGATGTGTGCCATGATGCCGATATTACGAGTATTTACTAAGGAGAACTCTCTTGCCATGGGTCTTTCTCCTTCCTAGTATAGAAGTTTTTATATTAAAGGTAATCCTACCAACGATAGTGAGCAAACGCTTTGTTTGCTTCTGCCATTTTGTGTGTATCTTCACGCTTCTTAACAGATGCACCAGTGTTGTTAGCTGCATCCATGATTTCGTTTGCTAAACGCTCTTCCATTGTCTTTTCACCGCGAAGACGCGCATAGTTTACTAACCAACGAAGACCAAGAGTTGTACGACGATCAGGACGTACCTCAACTGGTACTTGGTAGTTTGCTCCACCTACTCGGCGTGCTCTTACCTCAAGTACTGGCATGATATTCTTCATTGCTGCTTCGAAAATTTCCATTGGCTCTTTGCCAGAGCGTTCACGGATTGTTTCAAATGCAGAGTAAAGAATTTCTTGTGATTTACCTCTTTTACCGTCAACCATCATTTTGTTGATTAGACGAGTAACTAATTTAGAATTGTAAAGTGGATCTGGTAACACGTCTCTTTTTGCTACAGGACCTTTACGTGGCATTTAATTTCCTCCTTTCAAACAAGCTTTCTATTTAAACTGTTTTATTTCTTAGCTGCTTTTGGTCTCTTAGTACCATATTTAGAACGACCTTGCATACGGTTGTTAACTCCAGCCGTATCAAGAGCACCACGTACGATGTGATAACGTACCCCCGGTAAGTCTTTTACACGTCCTCCACGAATAAGAACAACACTGTGCTCTTGAAGGTTGTGGCCAATACCAGGAATGTATGCAGTCACCTCAATACCGTTTGTCAAACGTACACGTGCATATTTACGTAACGCTGAGTTCGGTTTCTTTGGAGTCATTGTACCAACACGAGTACATACTCCGCGTTTTTGTGGTGAAGTTACATTTGTTTGTGATTTTTTGAAGCTGTTGTAACCTTTGTTAAGCGCAGGTGATTTTGACTTTTCCTCTTTAGATTGACGAGGCTTGCGCACTAATTGGTTAATAGTAGGCATGTTACTTTTCCTCCCTTCATTATTTGTAGACCCACACATCCAGGTGGTTCATTTTTGTGCAAAAAACAAAGTCCTTGCAGATCTTCTATCTACAAAAACAGTTTTTAACGGATAATTACGACAGTTGAAGCACCAACTTCTATTCCACATGCTTTCCCGAGTTTTTTCATCGAGTCAACATAGATGATTGGGATGTTCAATTCTTGAGCTAGTTTCACTACTGCTGCTGTAACTTTCGTTTCAGCGTCACTTGCAATGATCAACTCACTTGCGGTTCCACCCTGTAGTACTTTAACTGTTTGTTTAGTTCCTATAACAATCTTAGTTGCCTGTAATACTTTTTCATAAGACATTTATCATATCCTCCAAAGTATCAGGTGAATAGGAGCACCTTTGATATAATACCATCTTAAAAAATAGATGTCAACAAAACTTTCAACTTTTTATGAATAACCTATCTTTAAAATGCGGTACTCGCATTTTAAGCGGGCACCGCACATTTTAACTTTTAATCAATTGCAACTGTTTCTTCGGAGGTTGTATCCCTTAAAACAGGTTCTGCTTTGCGATAACGCTGCATACCTGTTCCCGCAGGAACTAGCTTACCGATGATAACATTTTCTTTTAAGCCGAGTAATTCATCACGTTTACCTTTAATTGCAGCATCTGTAAGAACTCTTGTAGTTTCTTGGAATGATGCAGCAGACAGGAATGAGTCAGTTTCAAGTGACGCTTTCGTAATTCCCAGTAATACAGGACGTCCAGTAGCTGGTAACTTACCTGCTAACAATGCTTTTTCGTTTGCATCTGTGAATTGGTGAATATCTAATAGTGTACCAGGAAGTACATCTGTTTCACCCGCATCACTTACGCGAACCTTACGCATCATCTGACGAACCATTACTTCTACGTGCTTATCGCCAATTTCAACACCCTGCATACGGTATACCTTTTGAACTTCGCGGAGTAAGTATTCTTGAACAGCAGTAACATCTTTTACTTTAATTAACTCTTTAGGGTCAATTGAACCTTCTGTTAATTCCTGACCACGAGCAATTTGATCATTAACTGCAACTTTTAGACGTGCTGTATATGGAGCATTATACGTACGTGATTCAATTTCACCTTGAACAATAATCTCATGCTGACGATCACGTCCTTCATTAATACCAACAACCACACCGTCAATTTCAGAAATAACCGCTTGACCTTTAGGATTACGAGCTTCAAAAATTTCTTGAATACGCGGTAAACCTTGGGTAATATCGTCTCCTGCTACACCACCTGTATGGAATGTACGCATGGTTAACTGTGTACCAGGTTCACCAATTGATTGGGCTGCAATAATACCAACTGCTTCCCCAACTTCAACTTCTTGACCTGTTGCCAAGTTACGTCCATAACACTTCTTACATACACCATGACGGGTATTACATGTAAACGCAGAGCGAATCTTCACTTCTTCGATTCCAGCACCAACAATTGTTTCTGCTAGATCCTCGGTGATAAGTCCATTTTCAGGAACTAACACTTCTTTTGTTTCTGGATGTCTAATTGGGTTTCGAGCATAACGGCCAATTAAACGTTCATCTAAACCTTCGATAACCTCCGTACCATCTTTTAAGGAACGAATTAACAAACCACGATCAGTACCACAATCATCTTCACGGACAATGACATCTTGCGCAACGTCAACAAGACGACGTGTTAAGTAACCAGAGTCAGCAGTTTTTAATGCTGTATCAGCAAGACCTTTACGCGCACCGTGTGTAGAGATAAAGTACTCTAATACTGTCAGACCTTCACGGAAACTTGATTTAATTGGTAATTCGATGATACGTCCAGCCGGGTTGGCCATCAAACCACGCATACCAGCAAGCTGAGTAAAGTTAGATGCGTTACCACGGGCACCGGAATCACTCATCATGAAAATTGGATTCGTTTTATTTAACGATTTCATCAGTTTTCCTTGAATGTTATCCTTCGCCGCACTCCATATAGCAATAACACGATCATAACGTTCGTCTTCCGTAATTAATCCACGACGGAACTGCTTCATAACGTTATCAACCTTGCTTTGTGCCTCATGAAGAATTTCTTGTTTTTCCGGTAATACCACGATATCAGCGACACCGACAGTAATACCTGCTTTTGTAGAATATTTAAATCCTAAGTCCTTCATACGGTCTAGCATTTTAGACGTTTCAGTAATTTTGAATCGTTTAAATACTTCTGCAATGATATTTCCAAGGATTTTCTTTTTGAACGGGTCTACTATTGGCATTTCTTTAATTCTAGCTGGAACATCTTCACCTTTTTCAACAAAGTACTTTGCAGGTGTTTCCACCTCTAAGTTTTGTCTCGTTGGTTCATTGATATAAGGGAATGACTTTGGAAGAATTTCATTAAAAATAAGTTTACCTACAGTCGTAATAAGCAGCTTATTATTCTGTTCTTCTGTTAAGGTTTCATTTCCTAGCGAACCAGCATGGACTGCAACACGAGTGTGCAGATGAACATAGCCATTTTGATAAGCAACTAATGCCTCGTTCGTATCTTTAAAGATCATACCCTCTCCGACAGCGTCTTCTCTTTCAAGAGTTAAGTAATAGTTACCTAGTACCATATCCTGAGAAGGTGTTACAACTGGCTTACCATCTTTAGGGTTCAAGATATTTTGAGCTGCAAGCATTAATAGTCTAGCTTCTGCTTGTGCTTCAGATGAAAGTGGAACGTGAACAGCCATTTGGTCACCGTCAAAGTCCGCATTGTACGCAGTACATACAAGAGGGTGAAGGCGAATCGCTCTTCCTTCAACAAGTGTAGGTTCAAATGCCTGAATTCCAAGTCTATGAAGTGTTGGGGCACGGTTTAATAAAACTGGGTGCTCACGAATAACATCTTCAAGTACATCCCATACTTCAGGAGATACTCTTTCAATCTTACGTTTTGCAGATTTAATATTATGGGCTAAGCCTTTTTCTACAAGTTCCTTCATAACAAATGGCTTAAATAATTCAAGAGCCATTTCTTTCGGAAGACCACATTGGTACATCTTTAAGTTAGGACCAACAACGATAACGGAACGACCAGAATAGTCAACACGTTTACCAAGTAAGTTTTGACGGAAACGCCCTTGTTTCCCTTTTAACATATGGGAAAGTGACTTTAATGGACGGTTACCTGGACCCGTTACCGGACGACCACGGCGGCCATTATCAATTAATGCGTCTACTGCTTCTTGAAGCATACGCTTTTCGTTTTGAACGATAATACTTGGAGCACCAAGATCCAACAAACGTTTTAGACGATTATTACGGTTAATTACTCGACGGTATAAATCGTTTAAATCGGATGTCGCGAATCTTCCTCCATCCAACTGTACCATTGGACGAAGCTCCGGAGGAATAACAGGAAGAACATCAAGAATCATCCATGATGGCTCATTTCCAGAGTTACGGAATGCTTCCAACACTTCAAGGCGTTTGATCGCACGAGTACGACGCTGGCCTTGAGCTGATTTTAACTCTTCTTTTAATGCGTCAACCTCTTTATTTAAGTCGATATCAGAAAGAAGTTTTTTAATCGCTTCCGCACCCATGGCTGCTTGGAATTTATTGCCGTACTTTTCACGGTATGCACGATATTCCTTTTCTGATAAAAGTTGTTTCTTATCAAGAGCAGTATCGCCTGATTCTGTTACAACATAAGAAGCAAAGTAAATAATTTCTTCTAATGCCCTAGGAGACATATCTAATACTAGTCCCATACGGCTAGGGATGCCTTTAAAATACCAAATATGAGAAACAGGAGCAGCTAGCTCAATATGCCCCATACGTTCACGACGAACTTTAGCACGTGTTACTTCAACACCGCATCGATCACATACAACACCTTTGTAACGGACACGCTTATATTTACCGCAGTGACATTCCCAGTCCTTTGTAGGACCAAAAATTCTTTCACAGAATAAACCATCTTTTTCAGGTTTCAATGTACGATAGTTAATCGTTTCTGGCTTCTTTACTTCTCCAAAAGACCAAGAACGGATTTTATCCGGTGATGCCAGACCAATCTTCATATACTCAAAATTATTAACATCCAGCAAGGGGCCTACCTCCCTTTCTATCTAGACAATCATTAGCTGAAGCACACTTAGGTGCTTCAGCTAAGTCTTATTCCTTGGAACCAACCTTTTCAGATTCAAATGCTGCTGTTTCTGGAACAATGTTTAGTGTATCGACTTGTTGTAAGTCATCTTCATCTTCCATATCACGCATTTCAATTTCTTTTTCATCTCCAGATAGGATTTTTACATCCATACCAAGACTCTGAAGTTCTTTAATTAATACTTTGAATGATTCAGGAACACCTGGTTCCGGCACATTTTCACCTTTTACAATGGCTTCATATGTTTTCACACGACCCACAACGTCATCTGATTTTACTGTCAGAATTTCTTGTAGAGTATACGCGGCACCGTATGCTTCAAGTGCCCAAACCTCCATCTCACCGAAGCGCTGACCACCAAATTGCGCTTTACCGCCAAGTGGCTGCTGCGTAACAAGTGAGTATGGTCCAGTTGAACGAGCATGAAGCTTATCATCAACCATGTGCGCAAGTTTAATCATATACATGACACCGACAGACACACGATTATCAAAAGGCTCACCTGTACGTCCATCATATAGAACCGTTTTAGCATCATTCGCCATTCCAGCTTCTTCAATCGTTCCCCAAACATCTTCTTCACGGGCACCGTCGAATACTGGTGAAGCAACATGAATTCCAAGGGCTCTAGCAGCCATACCTAAGTGAAGCTCAAGCACCTGACCGATATTCATACGAGAAGGAACCCCTAACGGATTCAACATAATATCAACTGGAGTACCATCTGGTAAATATGGCATATCTTCCTCTGGTAATATACGAGAGATAACCCCTTTATTACCATGACGTCCTGCCATTTTATCTCCTTCGTGAATCTTACGCTTCTGAACAATATAAACACGTACAAGTTGATTTACACCTGGTGGCAGTTCATCGCCGTCTTCGCGATTAAAGACTTTAACATCAAGGACAATACCGCCGCCGCCATGTGGAACTCTTAGAGAAGTATCGCGCACTTCACGTGCTTTTTCTCCGAAGATTGCATGTAAAAGCCGTTCTTCTGCAGTAAGTTCTGTAACACCTTTAGGAGTTACTTTACCAACCAGTAAGTCACCATCTTTTACTTCCGCACCAGTACGGATAATTCCACGCTCATCTAAATTACGAAGGGCATCTTCCCCTACATTCGGAATGTCACGTGTAATTTCTTCTGGTCCAAGCTTTGTATCACGAGATTCTGACTCATATTCTTCAATATGAATAGAAGTATAAACATCATCTTTTACAAGACGTTCGCTCATAATGATCGCATCTTCATAGTTGTAGCCATCCCAGTTTACGAATGCAACTAAAACGTTACGGCCTAGAGCTAATTCTCCAAGTTCCATAGAAGGACCGTCTGCTAAAATCTCACCTTTTGTCACGTGGTCACCCACAGCAACAATTGGTCGTTGATTATAACAAGTTCCCTGATTAGAACGGATGAATTTCAACATTTTATATTTATCAAGGTCACCTTTAACTTCTTGACCATCGACTGTATTAATACGGCGCACCCAAACCTCACGGGCCTCCACATGCTCAACGATTCCTTCATGCTTACAGATAACGGCTGCTCCGGAGTCTTTCCCAGAAACATATTCCATACCTGTTCCAACTCTTGGTGCTTCCGGCTGTAATAACGGCACGGCTTGACGCTGCATGTTCGCTCCCATCAAGGCACGGTTCGAGTCATCATTTTCTAAGAACGGAATACAAGCTGTCGCTGCAGAAACTACCTGTTTAGGAGATACATCCATATAATCAATACGGTCGCGTTTTACAACTGTGTTTTCTCCACGGAAACGGGCAACAACGTCCTCATCAATGAAAGTACCGTCATCGCTAAGACGAGAGTTCGCCTGTGCTACAACATAGTTATCCTCTTCATCTGCCGTTAAGTAATCGATTCGGCCTGTAACTTTTCCAGTATCAGGATCAATTCGACGATATGGAGTTTCAATGAAACCAAAACGATTAACCTTTGCAAATGATGATAGTGAGTTGATCAAACCAATGTTTGGTCCCTCTGGCGTTTCAATCGGACACATACGGCCATAGTGGGAATAGTGAACGTCACGCACTTCAAATCCTGCGCGTTCACGTGTTAAACCACCAGGTCCTAATGCAGATAAACGACGCTTATGTGTTAATTCTGCAAGCGGGTTCGTTTGATCCATGAACTGCGATAACTGTGAGCTTCCGAAGAACTCTTTTATTGACGCAATAACTGGACGAATGTTAATTAACTGCTGTGGCGTGATGGTAGCAGTATCTTGAATAGACATTCTTTCACGAACAACACGTTCCATACGAGACAAACCAATACGGAATTGATTTTGCAGCAATTCTCCAACAGAACGAAGACGTCTGTTTCCTAAATGGTCAATATCGTCAGTATCGCCTACACCATGCAATAAGTTAAAGAAATAACTGATTGACGCAATGATATCAGCTGGTGTTATATTTTTAATAGGTTCAGCAACGTAAGCATTGCCCAACACATTGATTACTTTTTCACCATCGTCATTTGGTGCATAGATTTTAATGCCTTGAAGAATAATTTCTTCCTCTACTACACCGCCAACAGGATTAAAGCCCTTGAAGTTAATATCCTTTTCGAGAGCAGGAATAATCCGATCAAGGTTTCTACGGTCTAGAACTGTACCTTTTTCTGCAATAATTTCACCTGTCTCAGGATCAACAAGAGATTCAGCCAAGCGCTGGTTAAATAAACGATTTTTAATATGAAGCTTTTTGTTAATTTTATAACGGCCTACATTGGCTAAATCATATCTCTTTGGATCAAAGAATCTTGATACCAATAAGCTCTTTGCGTTATCTACAGTTGGAGGTTCACCTGGACGCAGGCGCTCATAAATTTCTAAAAGCGCTTTTTCTACTCCCTCAGTGTTGTCCTTTTCAAGAGTATTTCGAATGTACTCATTATCTCCAATCAATTCAATAATTTCTTGATCAGAGCCGAAGCCAAGTGCACGCAAAAGAACCGTAACGGGCAGTTTCCGAGTACGATCTATCCTCACATATACGACATCTTTGGCGTCAGTTTCATATTCCAGCCAAGCGCCGCGGTTCGGAATTACAGTAGCCGTAAATCCTTTTTTCCCATTTTTATCAAGTTTTCCACTAAAGTATACGCTCGGAGAACGTACTAACTGGGAAACGATAACACGTTCTGCCCCATTGATGACAAACGTACCCGTTTCAGTCATAAGTGGGAAATCACCCATAAAAACATCCTGATCTTTTACTTCGCCTGTTTCTTTGTTTACAAGACGTACTTTCACACGCAATGGTGCAGAATATGTAACGTCCCGCTCTTTCGATTCCGCAACAGAATACTTAGGTTCGCCAAGGCTGTAATCAATAAATTCAAGTGATAGGTTACCAGTAAAGTCTTCAATCGGTGAAATATCCTGGAACATTTCACGCAATCCCTCATCAAGAAACCATTGATATGAAGAGGTTTGGATTTCAATAAGATTTGGTAATTCTAAAACTTCACTGATTCGTGCGTAACTTCTTCGTTGGCGGTGTCGTCCATACTGAACTAGTTGACCTGTCAACTGATTCACCCCTCAAATCAAGCGTTTTTATAATGCATATATTTTGGTCTTATGTAAGGATAAGAAATCCCCCATCAGACAAAAAAAGAAAAAGGGTTTTTATTTCTTAAAAACCACATTTTCACATTTTGACTATTATTTTGTCATCATTTCCGTCTTAATTCATTTTTATACCATAAAAATAAGTATTTACAGGAATAAATCGGAAATTATTATGATGGCATTTTATAATGCTACCATACGTGACATTTTGAAGTCAACTATTTTACCGCTTTAATGATAAAATAACCTTTAGACTTGTCAACAGTCTCTACTGTGGTAAATAATTGATTTAATTTTTCAATCGCCGAAGGTGCTCCTTGCTTCTTTTGAATAACAACCCAAAGCTCGCCGCGGGTGACTAAATGTTCATGACTTTGTTCGAAGATATCATGTACCGTCTTTTTTCCCGCCCTGATTGGAGGATTTGTTAAGATAGCTGCAAATTCGTATCCCTTTACATTGATTAAAGTATCACTTTCGTAAATATCAACATTGTGTACCGAATTTTGCCCAGCATTAGCCTTAGCCAGTTCAATTGCCCGTACGTTCACATCAATCATATGTACTGTGCGATCCGGAAAATTTTTTGCAATCGAAAGACCAATGGGACCATAACCGCAGCCTACATCTAGAACAGGTCCTTCTACACTTGGTAATTCAAATGCTTCTATTAATAAACGAGAACCAAAATCTACTTCCTTCTTTGAAAATACTCCATTATCCGTTTTAAAGCGAAATAACTGATTCCTTAAGGTAAAGTCCCAAAACTTCGGATCACTTTCGACTTTTTGGGTGCGAGAATAGTAATGTTCAGACAATAAGCTCACCTCCTGAGGAGTGTTGATTAATGAGGTTACCCGAGGAAAAAATTAAATATCTAGCTGCAGCGCCAAAGCACTTCCGCTTTTACGATATCGAAAAAAAGCCCGCTTATACAGCGAGCTTTTCTATAAGGTTATTACTTAACTTCAACGTTAGCTCCAACTTCAGCAAGCTTAGCTTTAAGTTCTTCAGCTTCTTCTTTAGATACGCCTTCTTTAACAGGCTTTGGAGTGTTGTCAACAAGATCTTTTGCTTCTTTAAGACCAAGACCTGTGATTTCACGTACAACTTTGATAACCTTGATTTTTTGATCTCCAGCGCTAGCAAGGATTACATCAAATTCAGTTTGCTCTTCAACAGCAGCAGCACCAGCTCCGCCAACCATTGCTACAGGAGCAGCAGCAGTTACACCGAATTCTTCTTCGATTGCTTTTACTAGATCGTTAAGTTCTAAAACAGTCATAGATTTAACTGCTTCAATGATTTGTTCTTTAGTCATTTTAATTTTCCTCCTTAGTTTTCATTCCGTTATTTGTTAAGCGATAAGTTTTAACTTACGCGCCTTGTTCTTCTTTTTGTTCTGCAACTGCTTTTGTAGCAAGAGCAAGGTTGCGGATTGGAGCTTGTAGTACGCTGAGTAGCATAGAAAGCAAGCCTTCGCGTGAAGGTAGTTCTGCAAGTGCTTTAACCTCTTCAACTGTTGCTACGTTGCCTTCGATTACACCAGCTTTAATTTCAAGTGCATCATGCTTTTTAGCAAAGTCATTAAGAATTTTTGCAGGTGCTACTACATCTTCTGTACTGAACGCAATAGCGTTCGGACCAGTCAATGCTGCGTTTAACTCTGAAAGTTCAGCTGCATCAGCTGCACGACGAGTCATAGAGTTTTTGTAAACTTTGAAGTCGACACCAGCTTCACGAAGTTGCTTACGAAGTTCAGTAACTTCAGCAACAGTTAGCCCGCGGTAGTCAACTACGATTGTTGAAACACTAGCTTTTAACTTAGCTGTAATTTCATCAACGATTTGAACTTTTTGTTGGATTGCGCTGCTCATCTTTACACCTCCTGTAGATTCTCTACATTTATACCAGGCAAAGTAAAACCTCCATATCAAGAGTCAGACATGGAGGTGCATACAATAGCCGAAGATTTCAGCCAATTCTATCGCATTACCTCGGCAGGAAATTAAGCTCTAAAGAGCACCTGCTGTCTTCAGTACAAATGTTTTATTTAAACAACAAAATAGATTATATAAAATGTATCTATATTTGTCAATTGGTAATAAATTACTTAGCTGAAGCAGTTGAAGGGTCAACCTTCACACCAGGTCCCATTGTTGAAGTAACAGTTACGTTCTTCATATATGTTCCCTTTGCAGCTGCAGGCTTAACTTTTAACATTGTTTCGAATACAGTATTGAAGTTCTCAACAAGTTTTTCGTTTTCGAAAGATGATTTTCCGATTGGCACGTGGATATTTCCAGCTTTGTCAACACGGTACTCAACTTTACCTGCTTTGATTTCATTGATTGCACGAGTTACATCAAATGTAACAGTTCCAGTTTTAGGGTTTGGCATTAAACCTTTTGGTCCTAATGTACGTCCAAGTTTACCAACTTCACCCATCATGTCAGGAGTTGCTACGATTACGTCAAAATCAAACCAACCTTGTTGGATTTTGTTGATGTATTCTGCATCGCCAACATAATCTGCACCAGCAGCTTCTGCTTCTTTCACTTTTTCACCCTTAGCGAAAACTAATACGCGTTGAGTCTTACCAGTTCCATTCGGAAGCACTACTGCACCACGAATTTGTTGGTCAGCTTTCTTAGGGTCTACGCCTAAACGGAATGCAACTTCTAATGTCGCATCAAATTTAGCGAAGTTTGTTTTCTTTGCAAGTTCAATTGCTTCAGTAACTGGGTAAGCTTTTGTGTTATCAACAAGCTTAGCAGCTTCTAAATACTTCTTACCTTTTTTAGCCATTTTTATTTCCTCCTAGATTGTGGTTTTAACGGAATAACCTTTTGCAGGAATTACCTCCCACGAATAAAGGTTGCGTAAGTAACGCAACCCCCTTCATTACAAAAAACAGTTTACATGGATTAGTCTTCGATAACGATACCCATGCTGCGAGCAGTACCTTCAACCATGCGCATTGCTGCTTCAACGCTTGCTGCGTTTAGGTCAGGCATTTTCTGTTCCGCAATCTCGCGTACTGTATTACGCTTAACTGTTGCTACCTTATTACGGTTAGGCTGGCCAGAACCAGACTGAATTCCAGCTGCTACTTTCAAAAGAACTGCAGCAGGAGGAGTTTTCGTAATAAATGTAAATGAACGGTCTTCAAATACCGTAATTTCAACAGGAATGATTAATCCAGCTTGATCTGCTGTACGAGCGTTAAATTCTTTACAGAATCCCATGATGTTAACACCGGCTTGACCTAGTGCAGGTCCAACTGGTGGTGCAGGATTCGCTTTCCCAGCAGGGATTTGTAATTTAACAACTTTAATTACTTTTTTAGCCACGAGACACACCTCCTTAAAGTCCGTGATGTGGTAATAGGGTTTACACCCTCCCACTCAGGTATCTGTCTTTATATAAAGATAAAGATCTTAGCAAAAGTCTTTGTCTCATTAAGAGACATACTGACCTATGAAATATTACCACTTTTTAAAAATGATTTCAAGTTTTTTTGAAATTACTATTAATTTTTCTTAAAATTATAGCTTATCAATCTGCGTAAATTCTAGTTCTACCGGGGTGTCACGACCAAACATGTTAACAAGAACTTTAAGCTTCGATTTGTCTTTATCCATTTCTTCAACTGTTCCTGTGAAATTCGTAAATGGACCTTCTTTCACTCGAACAGTTTCACCAATTTCATAGTTAACATCGATTCGTTTCTCATCCACACCCATGCGTTTTAGAATTCCGACAACTTCATCAGGCAGAAGTGGCGTTGGTTTCGATCCTGCTCCTGATGAACCAACAAATCCAGTTACACCTGGTGTATTACGCACTACATACCATGAGTCGTCTGTCATGACGATTTCAACAAGCACATAGCCAGGGAATACTTTCTTTTTAACTACTTTCTTTTTACCATTTTTAATCTCTGTTTCTTCTTCTTCTGGTACAACTACACGGAATATTTTATCCGTCATACCCATTGATTCAACACGTTTTTCTAAGTTTGCTTTTACTTTATTCTCATAACCTGAGTAAGTATGTAATACATACCAATTCTTTTCCATTCAAGAGGACTAAACGTCCATCCCTCCCCGTACTTTATAATAATGCTGTTGATTTGCGCTCCGGGCACTTCGCGCACCTTAAGGCGTTGCGGTGAGCCTCCTCGGCGCGAGCGCCTGTGGGGTCTCACCTGCTCTGTACTCCTGCAGGAGTCTTCGTGCCTTCCGCACAAATCAACAGCGTGGCAATATCAAGACTTGCTGTAAAATATTTTTTAGACAAATGAAAAAACCCGTTAAACGGGCTTTAGATAAAATTTCCTGTATTATTTACCATTATACCATGAAATTCGTTTTATTATTCAATAATAAAACGAATCAATTTTGAAATACCTAAATCTAGGACAGCAAAAAACGCTGCGAAGAAAGCAACTGTTGAGAAAACTGTAATGGTATAGCGTGTTAGTTCTTTGCGTTTTGGCCAACTAACTTTTCTCATTTCACGGAAAATGTCACTGAAGAATTTCTTTAAGCGCTGCATATCTATAACCCTCCAACTGTCGGAATAACATTGCTAGTATAGATTAATATTATTTTGTTTCTTTGTGGATTGTATGGGAGGCGCATGTTTTGCAATACTTTTTTAATTCCAATCGTTCTGATTGCAACTGATTTGCATGGGTCGAATAATTACGCGAACCACATTCAACACATGCCAGAATAATCTTTTTACTCATCATTAAACACCTTCATCATCCATCTAATATATCTTTAAAAATGTAACATGACCCCTAATTATTGTCAACAACATGTGTTAGCGGATTCATACAATTGTCATCGATTCCACAATTAAAGACTAAATTCCCTTATTTCTAAATAGCGCTCTAATTTCCTTTTCACTCGCTGAAGGGCATTATCGATGGATTTTACATGACGGTTCAGCTCTTCTGATATTTCTTGGTACGATTGTCCATCTAGATACAGTGCCAAAACCTTTCGTTCTAGGTCGCTTAATAATTCTGTCATTTTTACTTCAATATGATCAAATTCTTCTTGGTTAATAATCAATTCTTCTGGATCAAGAACCTTTGCACCAGAAAGAACGTCCATAAGGGTCCGGTCCGATTCTTCATCGTAAATAGGCTTGTCCAATGATACATAGGAATTTAACGGTATATGCTTTTGCCTTGTTGCAGTTTTAATAGCGGTAATAATTTGTCTAGTGATACACAACTCTGCAAACGCTTTAAAAGATGTGAGCTTGTCCTCGCGAAAATCGCGAATTGCCTTATATAGCCCAATCATTCCCTCTTGTACTATATCTTCCTTATCTGCACCGATTAGGAAGTAGGATCTTGCCTTTGCACGTACAAAATTACGATATTTGTGGATCAAATAATCAAGTGCCTCACTATTCCCTTGGTGCACTAGATCAACAATTTCCTCGTCTTCCATTGAAAAAAATAGCTCGTTGCTTTTTTCCCCGAAGTCTGTACCCAATTTAAGATCCCCCTCCACCGAACAAGCATAGATAGTATTATTATACTGCCCGTAACTTTTGAACGTCAACGCTTACTTTTGTCCTCTGCGCCACTTTTCAAAAATTTCTGCCACTTCGCTGCTAATCGGTATTTTTGAGACTGGTCTTTTTTCTTGAATTTTTTTTACCTTTTTTTCGATTCCTTTTTCAACCGAGGACATCTCGATAAGCAATTCCCGTGCAGATTTTCTTAGAGCGCCTTGTCCAAAAATTGCCCATTGCTCTGTATAATCGGAAGTAGCCACATGTATTTGAGTCCTTCGGTTGTTTAAAGAAATCGCCAGCTTTTCAATTCGCTCATCCGCTGTTTCGTTTTCTTTTGTAAAAATAACCTCTACCTTATGATTCTTATATTTCTTCTCAGTCCCCTGGACATAGTAGGCATCAAAGACAACAATCACGCGATAGCCAGAGAAAGCTTGGTATTCTGCCATCCTTTCTACCAAACGGTCCCTAGCCGCAGGCAAATCATGATCCCTTAACGCCCTTAACTCCGGCCAAGCCCCGATTATGTTATATCCATCGACAAGCAAAATATCCATAACTATCCCTCTAGAGGATGCCGCCTGCGGTATACCTCATACATTAATAACGCGGCTGCTACAGACGCATTTAATGATGTTACCTTTCCAGCCATCGGCAGGTTGATAAGGAAGTCACATTTATCTCTAACCAGACGCCCCATCCCTTTTCCTTCACTTCCAATCACAAGACCGATTGGCATTGTTCCATCAAATTGGCGATAATCTTGCTTTCCACTCGCGTCCGTACCAGCTATCCAAATACCGCGCTCCTTTAATTCATCTATCGTGCGCGCCATATTGGTAACACGTACAACCGGGATATGTTCAATTGCACCTGTTGAGGCCTTTGCAACGGTTGCTGTTAATCCAACCGCTCTTCTTTTTGGAATAATAATTCCATGGGCTCCCACTGCGTCAGCGGTTCTCATGATAGAACCTAAATTATGAGGGTCCTCAATTTCATCTAGTAACAAGAAGAAGGGGGCTTCATTTTTCTTTTCTGCAGCTGCAAATAAATCGTCCATTTCTGCATATTGATAAGCAGCTACATAGGCAAGAACTCCTTGATGGTTTTCATCGGATATCTGATCGATTTTTTTCTTTGGGACAAATTGAACAATTACATTAGCCTCTTTTGCTAGTTGAATTAATTGCTGCATTTGACCACGCTGTGAGGACTCTGCAATCAAGATCTTATTGATATCCCTTTCTGATCTCAGAGCCTCCATTACAGGATTTTTTCCAATGATGTAATCCTTATTTTCGTTCATTCGCTAGTTCCTCCTTTCTTTCTTCAACAAACTCAAAGGACTTTACGATAAGTTCTTCTAATCGTTCCGTTTTCTCTGTTAAATATAAAAAACCAATTAATGCTTCAAATGCGGTGCTATAATGGTAGGTTTGGACATCTGTGTTTTTAGGTACAGTGCCCGATTTAGCATTTCTCCCGCGCTTGACCACCGCCAGCTCCTCCTCTGACAGGAGACTTTCATCCATCATCCGAAATAGTACCTGGCATTGAGCCTTTGCGGAAACGTATGTCGTTCCCTCTCGGTGTAGATGATTTGGCTTAACCTTGCCGCTTTGCAGGAGGTGACGTCTGACATATGTCTCATATACAGCGTCACCCATATAAGCTAAGGCAAGACTATTCAATTGATTGGCATTTACTTTTTCTTGATAATCAAGCATGGATTAGCCTCTTTTCCATCTCGTACCTTGCGGCGTATCTTCTAAAATAATATTCATTTCCTTTAATTGATCTCTTATTTGATCAGATAGCTGAAAATTACGGTCTTTTCGTGCCTGAATTCTTTTTTCAATTAACGCGTCAATTTCTTCATCTAGCAATTCTGTTGTTTCAAGCGTCAAACCTAAAACATTAAATAACTCATTAAATTGTGCGGTGAATTTATCAATTACTTCTACCGCTGTGTTTTTTTCTAATAAGTAGTAATTAGCCAGCTTTGATAGATCAAATAAAACGGAAATTGCTTTTGCTGTGTTGAAATCATCGTCCATCGCTTTTATAAACTCATTCTCTATTACATCTATCTTCTCGAGCCATTCTTGATTATTGTTTGTTAAATTTGTACTGGATTCCTTGCGATGTTGTAAATTTTGGTAAGAAGTTGTTAAGCGTTCAAAGGCTGCCTTTGTGCTGTCTAACAACTCTTCACTGTAATTAATTGGGTTTCGGTAATGAACAGAAAGCATAAAAAATCTTAAAACTTGCGGATTATGCTTTTTGATAATGTCATGTACTAGAACAAAATTTCCGAGTGATTTAGACATTTTTTCATTATCGATATTAATATATCCATTATGCATCCAATACCGGGCAAAAGTTTTTCCGGAAAGTGCCTCTGATTGGGCTATTTCATTTTCATGATGAGGGAACGTTAAATCTTGTCCGCCTGCATGAATATCGATTGTTTCCCCTAGGTATTTTTTTGCCATTGCCGAGCACTCAATATGCCAGCCTGGGCGTCCAATACCCCATGGACTTTCCCAAAAGATTTCCCCTTCTTTTGCCGCTTTCCATAAGGCAAAGTCCATATCATCTTGTTTCTTTTCACCAACTTCAATTCGGGCTCCAACCTGCAAGTCATCAATTGATTGATGGGAAAGCTTGCCATAATCATCAAATTTTCTTGTCCGGAAATATACATCCCCTTCTGACTCATAAGCGAAACCTTTTTTAATAAGCTGGTCAATAAATTCAATGATAATATCCATATTTTCCATTACGCGTGGATGAATATCCGCCTTTTTGCAGCCTAATGCCGTTACATCTTCAAAATAAGCTTGGATGAAACGGTCTGCGATGGATGGAACATCCTCTCCAAGCTGATTCGCAGCACGTATTAATTTATCGTCTACGTCTGTAAAGTTGGAAACATATTGGATGTCATAGCCCCGGTATTCAAAATAACGGCGGACGGTATCAAAAACAATCGCCGGACGAGCATTGCCGATATGAATATAATTATAGACAGTCGGACCACAAACATACATTTTTACCTTTCCTTCTTCGAGCGGGATAAAGGTTTCTTTCTTACGGGTTAGAGTATTATACAGTTGTATGGTCATTCACTTTATTCCTTTCTTTCTTTAATTCAATTAATTCTTGCTGCAATTCAGTTAGTTCGACTTGCAAATCTTTGATTCGATCCGCAATAGGATCGGGAAGGTTACAATGGTCTAAATCCTTGCCAATTCGTTTGCCATCTTGAATCACTACCCTTCCTGGGACCCCAACAACTGTGGAATTCGGCGGTACTTCTTTTAATACAACCGATCCTGCGCCAATTTTAGAATTTTCACCAATGGTGATAGATCCCAGCACCTTTGCACCTGTTGCAATTAAAGCATTATCCTTAATGGTTGGATGACGTTTCCCTTTCTCTTTCCCAGTTCCCCCAAGTGTTACGCCTTGAAATACCGTTACATTATCACCAATTTCACAGGTCTCTCCAATCACAACTCCCATACCGTGATCAATAAATAATCTCCTGCCTATTTTTGCACCTGGATGAATTTCAATACCTGTGAAAAAGCGACTAATTTGAGAAATGACCCGTGCAAGGAAATAAAACTTTCTTTTGAAAAATGCATGTGCAATTCGGTGTGCCCAAATTGCATGTAAGCCTGAATACGTTAAGATTACTTCTAAATAACTTCTTGCTGCAGGATCTTGTTCAAAAATAACCTCAATATCCTCCTTCATCCTTTTGAACATTTTCTCATTTCCCCCTTAATTGTAATGAAGCTTCTGTCTAAAATAATCCCCATGCTCTTCAAATAAATAAAAAAACGCGTCTCTGTCTTAACGACAGAGACGCGTTTGGCGTGGTTCCACTCTGATTAGACCGGTAAGCTTATAGATGTACAGCTTACATTGGTCTCACTCTACCTGTTAACGGAAAGGTTCCGCCCATATTTACACAAGATTTTCATCTTTTCAAAATGGGACTCAGAGGTGCATTTTCAAACATGAGAGGCTTAGACCACTTTCAGCCGGTGATGGTCTTCTCTTTAAAGCATCATACCTTACTTTTCCTCATCTACACTTTTTCATATAGAAAGATTATTTCTTTTACTATATTACATTTTGTCGCTAATGTTAACCAATAATTTTTTGAATTCTATTTAAAACTTTTCCTTTTCCTAAAAGTTCAATCGTTTGAGGTAAATCTGGACCATGAGTTTGACCGGAAACAGCAGCACGGATTGGCATAAACAGATTTTTACCCTTTTGGCCGGTGGATTTTTGAACGGCCTTCATCGCAGCCTTAATTTCGTCTGCTTTAAAGTTATCCATCTTGTCAAGCTCCACAGAAAATGCCTTAAGTACTTCTGGAACTGTCTCGCCTGATAATACTTCCTTGGCGTCTTCTTCGTATTCAGCTTCATCTTTAAAGAACATATCGGAAAGTTCAACAATCTCTGCACCGTAGCTCATTTTTTCCTGTAAAAGTGCAACTAAACCTTTTACCCATTGTTGTTCCTCTCCAGTCAAGTTCTCACCTAAACGTCCAGCTTTCACTAAATGCGGCATAGATACTTCTAGAACTCGATCAACATCTATCTTCTTCATATATTGGTTGTTCATCCATGTTAGCTTATTGGTATCAAATAAAGCCGGTGACTTCGATAGGCGATTTGCATCGAAGATTTCAATAAATTGCTCTTTAGAGTATAGTTCCTCTTCGCCCGCTGGAGACCAACCTAGTAACGTAATAAAGTTAAACAAAGCCTCCGGCAAATAGCCTAATTCTTCATATTGTTCGATAAACTGAATAATGGATTCATCTCGTTTACTTAATTTCTTTCTACTCTCATTCACAATTAGTGTCATGTGACCAAAAATCGGCGGTTCCCAGCCTAATGCTTCATAAACCATAAGCTGCTTAGGAGTGTTAGATATATGGTCGTCACCTCGTAGTACATGCGAAATTTTCATTAGATAATCATCAACGGTTACTGCAAAATTATAAGTTGGTGTTCCGTCCTTTTTAATGATAACCCAATCGCCCATTCCTTCAGATTCAAAGGATACAGTTCCTTTTACCATGTCATCAAAGGTGTAAGTTTTTCCTTCCGGTACCATTATTCTAATGCTTGGCTCGCGTCCTTCACTTTCTAATTTTGCGCGTTCCTCAGCTGTTAAATGGCGGCACTTTCCTGAATAATGAGGAGTTTCTCCTCTCTCCATCTGCTCTTCCCGCTCTGCTTCAATTTCTGCCTCTGTACAGTAGCATTTATAGGCATGGCCATTTTCTAATAATTGATTATAATAGGTTTGATAAATATCATTTCTTTCAGACTGCCGGTAAGGTCCATATTCGCCGCCGACATCGACACTTTCGTCCCAATCCATCCCTAACCATTTAAGATATTTTAATTGGCTTTCTTCCCCGCCGGCAATATTCCGCTTTTTATCTGTATCCTCAATACGGATAATAAATTTGCCGCCTTGACTGCGTGCAAACAAATAATTAAATAATGCAGTACGGGCATTTCCAATATGTAAATGTCCAGTCGGACTTGGAGCATACCTTACACGAACTTCATTTGACATTATTATGCCTCCATATAACATTGATTTCTTATATCTGATTTATTTTACCATTGTAGATTTCAGCAATAAAGACTATATGTTAACCTTTTTTAACAAAACGACTGCTTGTGAAGCAATTCCTTCACCGCGGCCTGTAAAGCCTAACTTCTCTGTTGTTGTTGCCTTTACATTAATTTGTTCGGGAGAAGCGTTTAATAATTCAGCTATTCTCTCTTTCATTGGCTGTATATAAGGTGCCATTTTGGGTTTTTGTGCAATAATTGTACAGTCTGCATTAACAAGTTCATAGCCTCTATCTTTTACGAGCTGCCATACTTGCTCCATAAGTTTAGCCGAATCTGCATCCTTAAAGTTTGGATCTGTATCCGGAAAATGCTTGCCAATGTCCCCTTCACCAATCGCCCCAAGACAAGCATCCGAGATGGTATGTAATAATACATCTGCATCAGAATGACCAAGCAATCCTTTTTCATAGGGAATGGTAATTCCGCCTATAATCAACGGCCGACCCTCGGTTAATTGGTGCACATCAAAACCTTGTCCAATACGAAACATTTTAAAAACTCCCTTGTCTTTTCTCTAGTATTGCTTTTGCAAAAAATAAATCCTCGATGGTGGTAAGCTTGATATTATCATAATCTCCTTCCACCATTGTGACTGGATGAGAAATTCGTTCTACCAAACTAGAATCATCCGTACCAATAAAGTGATCCTTCTCTGCCTGTTCATAGGCTTTAAAAAGAACAGAAAAACGAAAAGCTTGTGGGGTTTGAACAGCCCACAAGCTGGATCTTTCAACAGTTGCCATGACCACATGATTCCCTACTGTTTTCATGGTATCCTTTGCTGGTACTCCAATAATTGCTGCACCTGTTTCTTGTGCTGTATCTAGTAATCGGTGAATATGCTCCTTAAGAATAAAAGGCCGAGCGGCATCATGAACAAGAATAATTCCATCATTCTTCACAGTTTTCAATGCATTATAAATGCTATCCTGACGTTCCTTTCCACCGGGAACTAAATCCAGCACCTTCTTCACCTTATACTTATTTAACAGATTTTTAAACTCCTCGGTATCGAGCGGGTTAACAGCTAAAATTATTCCGTCACATAACTCATCTTCATCAAAGACCTTTAAAGTATGAATTAATACAGGCATATTATTTAGTTCTAATAAAAGCTTGTTTTTCCCTGCCCCCATCCTCTTCCCCTGACCAGCGGCCGGAATAATGACTTGATAAGCCATAATAAATCTCCATTCTATTCTTTCTGTCTATTGATCCGTAAATTATAATGCCTTTTCCAATAATTTTGGTTTTGCAAAAATCATTCTACCTGCAGAGGTTTGAAGCACACTCGTTACAAGAACATCGATTCTTTTTCCGATATATTCTCGTCCCTCTTCCACCACAATCATTGTGCCGTCATCAAGATATGCTACACCTTGGTGATATTCTTTACCATCTTTGATTACCTGTACTGATAACTCTTCCCCAGGCAGCACTACTGGTTTTACGGCATTGGCTAAATCATTAATATTTAATACAGAAACGTTCTGTAATTCACATACCTTATTAAGATTAAAATCGTTCGTAACAAGCATTCCACTTGTAATCTTCGCTAGTTTTACAAGCTTACTGTCCACTTCTTGAATTTCATCAAAATCACCTTCATAAATCTCAACTTTTATCGCTAGTTCCTTTTGAATGCGATTTAGAATATCTAAGCCTCGTCTTCCACGGTTTCGCTTTAACACGTCTGATGAATCAGCAATATGCTGTAATTCCTCAAGTACAAAGCGAGGAATTACTATTGTTCCTTCTAGGAATCCGGTTTGACAAATATCCGCAACACGGCCGTCAATAATGACACTCGTATCTAAGATTTTCAATGATTGTCCCTCTGACTTTTCAGTGTCGTCTTCCCCTGATTTCTTCTTTCCACGGCTGCCAAAGAGATTTAACAGCTCATCCCTTTTCTTAAATCCAACCTGAAAGCCAAGGTATCCAAATAATAATGTCAGCAAAATAGGAGCGACAGCATTAAGAATAGGTACTTGAACTGCATTTAGAGCAAAACCGATTAAAAAGGCTACCAATAAGCCAAAAATTAATCCTAAACTGCCAAAAATCACGTCTGTTACCGGGATTTTTACCAGTGAGTCTTCAGCCCATTTAATAAACTCTAGTACATAATCTACTGCCCAAAAAGTAATAAGATAAAAAATAATTGCACCTATAATAGCCGCGGCATACGAGTTACTGATTATTGGAATGTCATCAAAATTAATTACTTTTAACAATTGTGGGATCAATAATATTCCAAGCGTACCACCAGTTATAAGAAAGCATGCTTGAACAATACGTTTTAACATTCCTTCACCTCCTCTACTCATTATAAACATATTCCCAAAAATGAAACCTTCGTTTAATGATTATTTTGGTCAAAGTGTGAATTTTAAATCATGAAAGTTACTTTTCTATAGTAAAAAATATTTTTCAATTCATAGGGTAGCACTGGAAAAATGCCCTGTCAAACAAACGTAAATTGTACACTTTACTCGTAAGGTAAGCTACAAATGCCGCTCTGTATATAATCTCTCTTTAATTAATCGTAAGCCTTCCTTGATTTTTTTTGCACGGATTTCACCAATTCCTTCTACATCATCTAATTCTTCAACCGAGGCTGATATAATATTTGAAAACTCACCGAAGCTAGATATAATGTTTTCAATTATTACAACGGGAAGACGGGGAATTTTATTTAGAATCCGATATCCACGAGGATGCTTGCTTTCATCAAGAGGAGTATATCCTTGATACCCCATTAGTTTTAGTATTGCCATATCATCTAATGTCCCATTACTAGTTAACACTTGCATTCGTTTAAGAACATCTCTCGACTTGATTTCTCTATCAAGGGCATAGTCCTTAATAATCAGGGCTGTCTCTTCTTCCAAATCTGTCAATATTTCATTCATTTGCAAGCGAATGAGCCTGCCTTCTGTTCCCAATTCATTCAAGTAAGTAATGAGTTCATTTTTAATTCTTAGTACCATCTCAAACCGATGGAGAACGAGTAAGAAATCGTTATATGTAACCGATTCTTCGAACTCTAAAATACTTAGACCGGCAATGCTCCGCTCAAGGACTGCTTTATACTTTTCCAGCATTTGAATCGCCTGATTTGCCTTGGTCAATATGACAGAAATATCTTTAAGGGCGTAACGGAAGTTTCCTTGATATAAGGTTATGACATTTCTTCTTTGAGATATAGCAATAACAAGTGCCTTTGTTTGCCTGGCTACTCGTTCAGCGGTGCGGTGGCGCATACCGGTCTCCGAAGCAGGTATTTCGGAATCAGGAACAAGCTGGGCATTGGCAATAAGAATAGTATTCCCTAATTCATTTAAGATAATTGCACCATCCATTTTGGCTAGCTCATAAAGATAACTTGGTGAAAAAGGACAATTAATTTGAAAACCGCCATCTACGATACCTTTAACTTTATCATTGTAACCAACAACAATAAGTCCTCCAGTATTTGCTCTTAATACATTATCAATACCTTCACGAATAGGTGTACCTGGGGCAATAAACTGTAAAACTTCACTAACAGTTTGTTCACCCAGCTTTTTATTCTCCATGTTCTACACCCCTAACACTGCTTTTAAAGCTTCTGCTACAGTCGAAACCCCGATTAGTTCCACACCTTTCGGACCCTGCCAGCCGCTCAAATTATTGGCAGGCAGAATAACCCGTTCGAACCCTAACTTTGCAGCTTCCTGAACACGCTGTTCAATTCTCGAGACTCTTCGCACCTCTCCTGTTAACCCAACCTCTCCTATAATACAGTCCGTTGCCCTCGTAGGTTTATCACGAAAGCTTGAGGCGATACTTACAACGATCGCTAAATCGATGGCTGGTTCATCTAGCTTCACGCCTCCTGCGACCTTTAGATAGGCATCTTGATTCTGAAGAAGCATTCCCATCCGCTTCTCTAAAACTGCCATTAATAATGGAACACGATTATGGTCAATCCCTGTTGCCATTCTTCTTGGGTTTCCAAAGCTTGTCGGAGATATTAAAGCCTGAATTTCGACAAGTACAGGACGTGTCCCTTCCATTGAAGCAACGACAGTGGAGCCTGCTGCGCCTTGCGACCTCTCTTCAAGGAATATTTCCGATGGATTTGCAACCTCATCCAGTCCAAATTCCTTCATTTCAAAAATACCCATTTCATTGGTTGATCCAAAACGGTTTTTTACAGCACGTAAAATACGATATGTATGGTGCCTTTCCCCTTCGAAGTAGAGAACAGTATCTACCATATGCTCGAGCAGCCTTGGTCCAGCTATGGACCCTTCTTTTGTTACATGACCAACAATAAAGATAGCAATGCCCTTTGTTTTCCCAATCCTCATTAATTCTGATGTACATTCACGAACTTGTGAGACGCTCCCTGGTGCCGACGTTACTTCCGGATGGAAAACCGTCTGAATGGAATCAATAATCACAAAACTTGGATTTGTATTTTCAATCGTTCGACTAATTTCATCTAGATTGGTCTCAGCATACACGAGAAGATTTTCAGATTTAATTCCCAGTCTTTCAGCTCGAAGCTTTGTTTGCCTCAGCGATTCCTCGCCTGATATGTATAAGACCTGATTGCCTTTATTCGCAAGTTGAGAGGATACCTGTAAAAGGAGAGTTGATTTACCGATGCCAGGGTCACCACCGATTAGAACTAGTGATCCTTTAACCACTCCACCGCCTAAGACTCGATTAAGTTCATTTAAATCGGTAAGAATTCTCGGTTCTGACAAGGATTCAATGGCAGTAATAGGCGTTGGTTTAGCTGCCAATGTTGAGACCCCTTGAGAATGAGCGAAGGCGCCCCTTCTATTTCCGCCAGTTACCTCAACTTCCTCCACCATTTTGTTCCATTCTCCGCAGCCTGGGCATTTTCCTAACCATTTAGGAGATTCATACCCACACTCCTGACACATGAACTTCGTTTTTCGTTTGACCATATCTATCTACTCCTGACTCTAAATAGAAAAAGAGGTACACGGTCGAGACTTATAACGTGTACCCCTTTTAGTTGCTCCAAATAGTATCGAATCTGGTTATTTAGTTAGAGTCGTTTTTTCTGCCGTTCTAACTAAGAATTCACCATTATCAACATCAATTATAACATGCTGCCCTGTTAATACTGTACCTTTTAACAGTTCTTCAGAGAGGCGGTCTTCAATATGTTTTTGAATAGCTCTGCGTAATGGACGGGCACCGTATTCAGGATCATAACCCTCGATAGATATTTTGTCTTTTGCTGCATCGGTTAACTCTAAAGAAATATGCTGCTCTTTTAATCGTTTTACAAGCTGGTCAGATAAAAGGGTAACAATTTCTCCAAGATGCTTTTTCTCTAAAGCATGGAAGACAATGATTTCATCAATACGGTTTATGAATTCTGGACGGAAGGCCTTTTTCAATTCTTCCATTACTTTACCCTTCATGTCCTTATAATCCTGGTCTCCATCTTGAATATTAAAGCCCACATATTTGTTGCGTTTTAGTGCTTCTGCACCAACGTTGGAAGTCATAATCAGAACCGTATTACGGAAGTCAACCGTTCTTCCTTTAGAATCCGTTAAGCGGCCATCTTCAAGAACTTGCAGTAAGATATTGAACACATCTGGGTGTGCCTTTTCAATTTCATCAAGCAAGATAACTGAGTATGGCTTTCTACGAACCTTTTCCGTTAATTGACCGCCTTCTTCATAACCCACATATCCCGGAGGTGAGCCCACCAAGCGAGAAGTAGAATGCTTCTCCATGTATTCTGACATATCAATCCGAATCATGGCATCTTCATCACCAAACATTGCCTCAGCAAGTGCTCGTGCCAACTCGGTTTTACCTACACCAGTAGGGCCAAGGAAAACAAAAGAACCGATAGGGCGTTTTGGATCCTTTAAGCCTGCCCTAGCCCGACGAACTGCTTTAGAAACGGCCTTAACAGCTTCCTCCTGACCAATCACACGGGAATGCAGGAGTTCCTCTAAATTAAGTAATTTAGCCGTTTCTGTTTCAGCTAGCTTGGAGACAGGTATTCCCGTCCAGCTTGAAACAACACTTGCAATATCCTCAACAGTGACCTCACTGTTTTCTTTACCTTGCTTTTCTTTCCATGTTTTCTTCGTTTCTTCAAGCTGCTCACGCAGACGTTGTTCTGTATCTCGTAAGGATGCTGCTTTTTCAAACTCTTGGCTTTGAACAGCAGAATCTTTCTCCTTACGAACTTCATCAAGCTTTACTTCTAATTCTTTCAAATTTGGCGGTGTTGTGTAAGAACGTAATCGAACCTTAGATCCTGCTTCATCAATTAAGTCAATTGCTTTATCTGGCAGGAATCGATCAGAAATGTAGCGGTCAGATAGCTTTACTGCAGCTTCAATTGCCTCATCTGTAATCGATACACGGTGATGGGCTTCATAACGATCACGAAGACCCTCTAGTATACGAATGGACTCTTCAGCCGTTGGTTCATCAACACGAATTGGCTGGAAGCGGCGTTCTAATGCAGCATCCTTTTCAATATATTTTCGGTATTCATCCAGTGTCGTTGCACCTATACATTGGAGTTCTCCACGTGCCAGAGAAGGTTTTAGAATGTTAGAAGCATCAATCGCTCCTTCTGCTCCACCAGCTCCAATTAACGTGTGTAATTCATCAATAAAGAGAATAATGTTGCCTGCTTGGCGTATTTCATCCATTACTTTTTTCAAACGGTCCTCAAATTCACCGCGATATTTGGTACCAGCTACTACGGTACCCATATCCAGCGTCATAACCCGCTTGTCACGAAGAATTTCAGGTACTTCATTATTTACGATTTGCTGTGCAAGTCCTTCAGCGATAGCGGTTTTACCTACTCCTGGTTCACCGATTAACACAGGGTTATTTTTTGTACGGCGGCTCAATACTTCAATTACCCGCTGGATCTCCTTGCTTCTTCCGATTACAGGATCCAAACTTCCTTCTCTCGCGATGGCTGTTAAATCTCTAGCAAGGCTGTCAAGGGTCGGGGTATTGGCACTTACTGATGCTCCTCCCTGATGACCGCCTGATTCATTACTGCCTAGTAATTGTAATACCTGTTGACGTGCTTTATTTAGGCTAACTCCAAGATTATTAAGAACTCTTGCAGCAACTCCCTCACCTTCTCGGATTAAACCGAGTAAGATATGCTCTGTTCCAACATAAGAATGTCCTAGTTTTCTAGCTTCATCCATCGATAATTCAATTACCTTTTTCGCCCGTGGTGTGTAGTGGATCGTTTGGGATGCTTCCTGGCCTTTCCCGATTAACGATTCCACTTCTTTTTGAATTTTTTCTGAACCTAATCCAAGCCCATAAAGCGCCTTAGCGGCAATGCCTTCTCCCTCACGGACTAAACCTAATAAAATATGCTCAGTTCCAATATTGTTGTGACCCAGTCTAATTGCTTCCTCTTGCGCTAAAGCTAAAACCTTTTGAGCTCTCTCAGTAAAACGGCCGAACATCATATTCCATTCCTCCTCACCTTTTATCTTGCTCCATTTTTAATCGTTCTCGAATTAATGCTGCTCGTCGGATATCTCTTTCATTTGCTCTTAAATGCCCGCCTGCATACTGCTGCAGGAAACCAGGCTGGGTTAGAATCATTAATTCATTTAATATATTCTTAGGAAGATGATTAATGTATCCCATATCAATTCCTAGGCGGACATCAGAAAGGCATTTTGCAGCCTCTTTTGTTTCAATAATTCTACAATTGGATAACACACCATAAGAACGAAACACTCTATCTTCTAATTGTATGTTTGAAGTTTTCCGTAATGCTTCACGAGCGGACCTTTCTTGTGAAATTAACTGACTTACAACACCCTTAAGGTCGCGGCAAATATCTTCCTCAGATTTTCCTAGAGTAATTTGGTTGGAAATTTGAAATATATTTCCAAGCGCTTCACTCCCTTCGCCATAAATCCCCCTTACTACTAATCCCAGTTGATTTATTGCAGGAATAATTCGATTGATTTGCTGTGTTAACATCAATCCTGGTAAGTGCATCATGACTGAAGCGCGAAGACCTGTTCCCACGTTTGTAGGGCAGCTGGTAAGATAGCCATGCTTCTCATCGAATCCAAAGTGAATGTGACTTTCCAGCCAATCATCTACTTCATTTGCTGCCTCCAATGCCTCGGTTAGTTGCAGCCCAGGAAACAAACATTGAATACGAATGTGATCCTCTTCATTTATCATAATACTAACTTCTTCATTTTCGGTTAATAGAACGGCGCCATATGGTGCGTCTTCTGCTAAATTAGGACTTATCAGGTGCTTTTCTACTAATACCCTTTTTTGAAGAGGCTGGATGTCATCAATTTTTAGTAATTCCATTTTCCCAAACTTTGTAAAGTTAGACTCACTCAGGATTTCTTCCATTTTCAAAATAATCGATTGTGCTTCTTCATGGGAAAATAGTGTTGGAAATTTAAAGTTCTCAAAGTTTCGGGCTAAACGGATTCGGGAACTAAGGACAATATCTGAATCAGGTCCCTCCTCGCTCATCCACGAGCTGACTGCTTGATTAATAAAACGTTCAAGCGACACGTTATTCCCCTCCCTTACTACTGCCAGGTAATTCTTTTTCGAGTGAGCGAATTTCATCTCGAATCTTAGCTGCTTCCTCAAATTCCTCTTGTTTAATCAGCTCTTTTAGTTCATTTTTAAGACTTTCAACTTGCTTTTTAAGGTGTATTCCTCCACCAATTCTCTTTGGAATTTTACCACTGTGTGTCCCATTTCCACTGTGAAGTCTCCTTAAGACCGGTGGAAGCTGTTCCTTAAATGTTTCATAGCAATGGGCACATCCGAAACGACCCACTTTAATGAATTGTGGAAATGTCATTGAACATCTATTACACTGAAGTACTTCTTCTTGATGAAACGTATTTTGATTTTGTTTTTGAACAGTAGGATCAATATTTAATAGACCCGCTAATAGGTTATTAAAAGTAAAGCCTGATCCCCCAGTAAACATAAACATCTCGCCCTTTTCTTGGGCACATTTTTCACAAAGGTTTACCTCGGTTTTTTCCCCGTTGATGATTTTTGTAAAATGCAGTGCAGCAGGCCGTTGATTACATTCCTGGCAAATCATTTTATTTCACCTCTCTAGCTGATATAGATTATTTATATTTCAATGATGTTAACATCGCTTTCAACATTCGTGCACGTAATTCGTCTCGGAATGGAAGATCAATATAAAGGACTGAACGGTCAATAACACTTAACATTATTTTTGCCTCTCGTTTTGTAATTATCTCCTCATGGACTAGTCTGTAAATTACATCTTCCGCAGTCGTTTGTGCGATTCGCTTATCAATGAGTGACAGCAAATGATCAATTAGGTCGACTAAATCATGGGATTGAACCTTCATGATTCGGATATATCCGCCTCCCCCACGTTTACTTTCTACGATATACCCTCGTTCAATGGTAAAGCGCGTATTAATAACATAATTGATTTGTGATGGTACACATTGAAATTTATCCGCTATCTCGCTGCGTTTAATTTCTACATGTTCCTGTTCACTCATTTCTAATACTTGTTTTAGATACTTTTCAATAATATCGGAGATGTTTCTCATCTTCCCACCTCCTTCTTCTGACTTTGACTATATTTGACATTAATTATACTGAAAATTTTATGTAGTTGCAAACAAACTGCTACTAATGATTTTCTCCATATTTCGCAGATGTGAAACCTGTATGGATTGATTAATTTGTTTTTAGGTAATTGGTATTGGTTTAGGTTGTTGCGATGAAATTAGTTTGAGGTAATTAGTGTCTTTTTGGAGTAAGTGGTAGGTTTAATTTTTTCGTTACCGTTTTTTATAAAAAGTAGGATTATGGACATGAATAAGGGCTATTCGTTACCATTTTTGTAAATAGTTGAGCCGCATGGTAACGATTGCTCTCTATTCGTTACCAGTTTCTATAAAAGTAGACCAGTGCGGGCAAGATTTCCTAATCTTCTTCTTAACACTGCCGAACAATACAAAAAAGCACAACCCTTATCAGGTTGTGCTTCATGTGCCTGGCAACGTCCTACTCTCACAGGGACAAAGTCCCAACTACCATCGGCGCTGAGAAGCTTAACTTCCGTGTTCGGTATGGGAACGGGTGTGACCTTCTCGCCATTATTACCAGACTGTTTTTGAGGTATCATTCCCTCAAAACTAGATAATCAGAAGAAGTGTGTAAAAACGAGTTCACCTTAAAATTGGTTAAGTCCTCGAACGATTAGTATCAGTCAGCTCCACACGTTACCGCGCTTCCACCTCTGACCTATCAACCTGATCATCTTTCAGGGTTCTTACTAGCTTGACGCTATGGGAAATCTCATCTTGAGGGGGGCTTCATGCTTAGATGCTTTCAGCACTTATCCCGTCCGCACATAGCTACCCAGCGATGCCTTTGGCAAGACAACTGGTACACCAGCGGTGCGTCCATCCCGGTCCTCTCGTACTAAGGACAGCTCCTCTCAAATTTCCTGCGCCCACGACGGATAGGGACCGAACTGTCTCACGACGTTCTGAACCCAGCTCGCGTACCGCTTTAATGGGCGAACAGCCCAACCCTTGGGACCGACTACAGCCCCAGGATGCGATGAGCCGA
>NZ_CP183883.1:762500-837500 GCF_048572935.1 Neobacillus niacini
GATTATTTACTAACAAAAATAAATTGGTGCGGGTGAAGGGAGTCGAACCCCCACGCCTTGCGGCGCCAGATCCTAAGTCTGGTGCGTCTGCCAATTCCGCCACACCCGCATATTCAAATGGAAAGTTATTTTCACTATCGTGAAAAAACTTTGGTGAGCCATGAAGGACTCGAACCTTCGACCCTCTGATTAAAAGTCAGATGCTCTACCAACTGAGCTAATGGCTCGAATAAAGAATATTTCTCTAAACTCGTTAATTCTGCGCATGTCTCCGCTGATATAAAATCAACGTTGCAAGAAGTATGGTGCCGGCGAGAGGACTTGAACCCCCAACCTACTGATTACAAGTCAGTTGCTCTACCAATTGAGCTACCCCGGCACATATTAATAATAGTTTCTCTTTATAGAAGAAAATTATGGTGGAGGATGACGGGATCGAACCGCCGACCCTCTGCTTGTAAGGCAGATGCTCTCCCAGCTGAGCTAATCCTCCATATAATACAGCCTGGCAACGTCCTACTCTCACAGGGACAAAGTCCCAACTACCATCGGCGCTGAGAAGCTTAACTTCCGTGTTCGGTATGGGAACGGGTGTGACCTTCTCGCCATTATTACCAGACTGTTTTTGAGGTATCATTCCCTCAAAACTAGATAATCAGAAGAAGTACTTTGTAAAAACGAGTTCACCTTAAAATTGGTTAAGTCCTCGAACGATTAGTATCAGTCAGCTCCACACGTTACCGCGCTTCCACCTCTGACCTATCAACCTGATCATCTTTCAGGGTTCTTACTAGCTTGACGCTATGGGAAATCTCATCTTGAGGGGGGCTTCATGCTTAGATGCTTTCAGCACTTATCCCGTCCGCACATAGCTACCCAGCGATGCCTTTGGCAAGACAACTGGTACACCAGCGGTGCGTCCATCCCGGTCCTCTCGTACTAAGGACAGCTCCTCTCAAATTTCCTGCGCCCACGACGGATAGGGACCGAACTGTCTCACGACGTTCTGAACCCAGCTCGCGTACCGCTTTAATGGGCGAACAGCCCAACCCTTGGGACCGACTACAGCCCCAGGATGCGATGAGCCGACATCGAGGTGCCAAACCTCCCCGTCGATGTGGACTCTTGGGGGAGATAAGCCTGTTATCCCCGGGGTAGCTTTTATCCGTTGAGCGATGGCCCTTCCATGCGGAACCACCGGATCACTAAGCCCGACTTTCGTCCCTGCTCGACTTGTAGGTCTCGCAGTCAAGCTCCCTTGTGCCTTTACACTCTGCGAATGATTTCCAACCATTCTGAGGGAACCTTTGGGCGCCTCCGTTACTCTTTAGGAGGCGACCGCCCCAGTCAAACTGCCCACCTGACACTGTCTCCCACCCCGATAAGGGGTGCGGGTTAGAATTTCAATACAGCCAGGGTAGTATCCCACCGACGCCTCCACCGAAGCTGGCGCTCCGGTTTCTCAGGCTCCTACCTATCCTGTACAAGCTGTACCAAAATTCAATATCAGGCTACAGTAAAGCTCCACGGGGTCTTTCCGTCCTGTCGCGGGTAACCTGCATCTTCACAGGTACTATAATTTCACCGAGTCTCTCGTTGAGACAGTGCCCAGATCGTTACGCCTTTCGTGCGGGTCGGAACTTACCCGACAAGGAATTTCGCTACCTTAGGACCGTTATAGTTACGGCCGCCGTTTACTGGGGCTTCGATTCAGAGCTTCGCTTGCGCTAACCCCTCCTCTTAACCTTCCAGCACCGGGCAGGCGTCAGCCCCTATACTTCGCCTTGCGGCTTCGCAGAGACCTGTGTTTTTGCTAAACAGTCGCCTGGGCCTATTCACTGCGGCTCTTCGAGGCTATTCACCTCAAAAAGCACCCCTTCTCCCGAAGTTACGGGGTCATTTTGCCGAGTTCCTTAACGAGAGTTCTCTCGCTCACCTTAGGATTCTCTCCTCGCCTACCTGTGTCGGTTTGCGGTACGGGCACCTTTTATCTCGCTAGAGGCTTTTCTTGGCAGTGTGGAATCAGGAACTTCGGTACTATATTTCCCTCGGCATCACAGCTCAGCCTTAATGGTAAGCGGATTTTCCTACTTACCAGCCTAACTGCTTACACGCACATATCCAACAGTGCGCTTACCCTATCCTCCTGCGTCCCCCCATCACTCAAACGATAAAGAGGTGGTACAGGAATATCAACCTGTTGTCCATCGCCTACGCCTTTCGGCCTCGGCTTAGGTCCCGACTAACCCTGAGAGGACGAGCCTTCCTCAGGAAACCTTAGGCATACGGTGGATGGGATTCTCACCCATCTTTCGCTACTCATACCGGCATTCTCACTTCTAAGCGCTCCACCAGTCCTTACGGTCTAGCTTCAACGCCCTTAGAACGCTCTCCTACCACTGACACCATATGGTGTCAATCCACAGCTTCGGTGTTACGTTTAGCCCCGGTACATTTTCGGCGCAGAGTCACTCGACCAGTGAGCTATTACGCACTCTTTAAATGGTGGCTGCTTCTAAGCCAACATCCTGGTTGTCTAAGCAACTCCACATCCTTTTCCACTTAACGTAAACTTTGGGACCTTAGCTGGTGGTCTGGGCTGTTTCCCTTTTGACTACGGATCTTATCACTCGCAGTCTGACTCCCACGGATAAGTCTTTGGCATTCGGAGTTTGTCTGAATTCGGTAACCCGATGAGGGCCCCTAGTCCAAACAGTGCTCTACCTCCAAGACTCTTACAACGTGAGGCTAGCCCTAAAGCTATTTCGGAGAGAACCAGCTATCTCCAAGTTCGATTGGAATTTCTCCGCTACCCACACCTCATCCCCGCACTTTTCAACGTGCGTGGGTTCGGGCCTCCATCCAGTGTTACCTGGACTTCACCCTGGACATGGGTAGATCACCTGGTTTCGGGTCTACGACCACATACTCATACGCCCTATTCAGACTCGCTTTCGCTGCGGCTCCGTCTCTTCAACTTAACCTTGCATGGGATCGTAACTCGCCGGTTCATTCTACAAAAGGCACGCTATCACCCATTAACGGGCTCTAACTACTTGTAGGCACACGGTTTCAGGATCTCTTTCACTCCCCTTCCGGGGTGCTTTTCACCTTTCCCTCACGGTACTGGTTCACTATCGGTCACTAGGGAGTATTTAGCCTTGGGAGATGGTCCTCCCAGCTTCCGACCGGATTTCACGTGTCCGGCCGTACTCAGGATCCACTCAGGAGGGAACGAAGTTTCAACTACAGGGTTTTTACCTTCTATGACGGACCTTTCCAGATCGCTTCATCTACCCCGTTCCTTTGTAACTCCATGTTGAGTGTCCTACAACCCCAAGAGGCAAGCCTCTTGGTTTGGGCTATGTCCCGTTTCGCTCGCCGCTACTCAGGGAATCGCGTTTGCTTTCTCTTCCTCCGGGTACTTAGATGTTTCAGTTCCCCGGGTCTGCCTTCAATACCCTATGTATTCAGGTAAAGATACTACTCCATTACGAGCAGTGGGTTCCCCCATTCGGAAATCTCCGGATCAAAGCTTACTTACAGCTCCCCGAAGCATATCGGTGTTAGTCCCGTCCTTCATCGGCTCCTAGTGCCAAGGCATCCACCGTGCGCCCTTTCTAACTTAACCTAAATGGTTATACTCTTACTAAATAAGAGAGAAAAACTAAAATGGCGATTCTCGGTTTTACTTTGACTTCTTCTTACGATTATCTAGTTTTCAAAGAACGATTAAAAAAAGCTTTGAGAGAATTGCTCCCTCAAAACTAAACAAACAAGTAACAGTCAACGTTTTATCAGTCCACAAGGACTGCATTATCCTTAGAAAGGAGGTGATCCAGCCGCACCTTCCGATACGGCTACCTTGTTACGACTTCACCCCAATCATCTGTCCCACCTTAGGCGGCTGGCTCCTTACGGTTACCCCACCGACTTCGGGTGTTACAAACTCTCGTGGTGTGACGGGCGGTGTGTACAAGGCCCGGGAACGTATTCACCGCGGCATGCTGATCCGCGATTACTAGCGATTCCGGCTTCATGCAGGCGAGTTGCAGCCTGCAATCCGAACTGAGAATGGTTTTATGGGATTGGCTAAACCTCGCGGTCTTGCAGCCCTTTGTACCATCCATTGTAGCACGTGTGTAGCCCAGGTCATAAGGGGCATGATGATTTGACGTCATCCCCACCTTCCTCCGGTTTGTCACCGGCAGTCACCTTAGAGTGCCCAACTAAATGCTGGCAACTAAGATCAAGGGTTGCGCTCGTTGCGGGACTTAACCCAACATCTCACGACACGAGCTGACGACAACCATGCACCACCTGTCACTCTGTCCCCCGAAGGGGAAAGTCCTATCTCTAGGAGTGTCAGAGGATGTCAAGACCTGGTAAGGTTCTTCGCGTTGCTTCGAATTAAACCACATGCTCCACCGCTTGTGCGGGCCCCCGTCAATTCCTTTGAGTTTCAGCCTTGCGGCCGTACTCCCCAGGCGGAGTGCTTAATGCGTTAGCTGCAGCACTAAAGGGCGGAAACCCTCTAACACTTAGCACTCATCGTTTACGGCGTGGACTACCAGGGTATCTAATCCTGTTTGCTCCCCACGCTTTCGCGCCTCAGCGTCAGTTACAGACCAGAAAGCCGCCTTCGCCACTGGTGTTCCTCCACATCTCTACGCATTTCACCGCTACACGTGGAATTCCGCTTTCCTCTTCTGTACTCAAGTCCCCCAGTTTCCAATGACCCTCCACGGTTGAGCCGTGGGCTTTCACATCAGACTTAAAGGACCGCCTGCGCGCGCTTTACGCCCAATAATTCCGGACAACGCTTGCCACCTACGTATTACCGCGGCTGCTGGCACGTAGTTAGCCGTGGCTTTCTGGTTAGGTACCGTCAAGGTACCGGCAGTTACTCCGGTACTTGTTCTTCCCTAACAACAGAGCTTTACGACCCGAAGGCCTTCATCGCTCACGCGGCGTTGCTCCGTCAGACTTTCGTCCATTGCGGAAGATTCCCTACTGCTGCCTCCCGTAGGAGTCTGGGCCGTGTCTCAGTCCCAGTGTGGCCGATCACCCTCTCAGGTCGGCTACGCATCGTCGCCTTGGTGAGCCGTTACCTCACCAACTAGCTAATGCGCCGCGGGCCCATCTGTAAGTGTCAGCCGAAACCGACTTTCAACTTTCCCTCATGAGAGGAAAAGTATTATCCGGTATTAGCTCCGGTTTCCCGAAGTTATCCCAGTCTTACAGGCAGGTTGCCCACGTGTTACTCACCCGTCCGCCGCTAACCAAGAGGTGCAAGCACCTCAAGATTCGCTCGACTTGCATGTATTAGGCACGCCGCCAGCGTTCGTCCTGAGCCAGGATCAAACTCTCCAAGAAAGTTGATATAGCTCATTTTGTTACGTTGGCTTAGCTTTTTTAAAAAGCTAAAAAATTGTTTGTTGACGTTCTTGTTTGTTTAGTTTTCAAAGAACAATTTTTCATATCGCTCAAAAGCGACTTTATCATCTTACCAAGTTATTTTCTTAATGTCAATAACTTTTTGAAGAAGTTTTTTTAAAACATCGTTGTCTCGCAACAACAGATATTAATATACCACCATTAACGAATCAGTGCAATAGCTTTTCAAACATATTTATCTAATATACTAAAATAATAATTTTCAAATTACTTTTTTAAAAAATGACTGCGTTAAAAGTCTTTGTTGAATTTATTAATTTTTGAATCTAAATAAACGGAAAAATCTCGCTTATTTAGTAATTACTAATAAAAATAGCCTAAATAAACGGAGAGATTCCGTCTATTTACCCGAAATACGTTAAAATGGAGGTTTTTGCTTTGCTTAACCGGAAAACCTCCCCTTATTATCCCTAAAACAGTCTCCATTCTGCCTCTAACCGGAAAGTCTCCGCTTGTTTTACTTTCGCTGATTACTAGAGCGTAAATCAACTGCCTTATTTAACTTACCCAAAAAAATAAAGCACCAGTAACCTGGTGCTTCTGCCTCTTTAGCTTAACGATGACGCATTAATGGGAATAATAATACATCGCGAATCGATGGAGAGTTAGTTAACAGCATAACAAGACGATCAATACCGATTCCTAATCCACCTGTAGGAGGCATACCATACTCTAATGCCTCTACAAAGTCTTCATCCATTTCATGAGCTTCATCATTACCCTGTTCACGTTCTTTTAATTGGGCTTCAAAACGTTCTCTTTGGTCAATCGGGTCATTTAATTCAGTAAATGCATTCGCATGTTCCCGTGCAACAATAAATAATTCGAACCGATCAGTAAATCTTGGGTCTTCTTCGTTTTTCTTAGCAAGTGGAGAAATCTCAACTGGATGTCCATAAATAAAAGTTGGCTGTATTAACTTTTCTTCAACCTTTTGCTCGAAGAATTCATTAACAATATGGCCATATAGCATATGTTCGGTAATTTCTACGCCATGATCCTTCGCAAGCGCACGGGCCTCTTCTACACTCATTTGTTTCCAGAAGTCTACTCCAGTATATTCTTTTATAGCGTCTACCATGTGCAGTCTTTTCCACTCTGGCTTTAGGTTGACTTCATATTCTCCGTATTGGACAGTAGTGGAACCTAATACTTCTTGAGCAATGTGTGCAATTAGATTTTCAGTCAGACTCATAATATCTTGATAATCTGCATATGCCTCGTACAGCTCAATCATCGTAAATTCTGGATTGTGTCGTGTAGAAACCCCTTCATTACGGAATACTCGGCCAATTTCATAAACCTTCTCAAGTCCGCCTACAATTAAACGTTTTAAGTGGAGTTCAATAGCGATACGCATGTAAAGTTCCATATCAAGTGCATTATGGTGGGTAATAAACGGTCTTGCAGAAGCACCTCCGGCAATCGAGTGCATCATCGGTGTTTCAACCTCTAAATAGCCATTGTCATCAAGGTAACGGCGCATAGCTTGGATGATTTTACTTCGTGTAATAAAGGTCTCTCTGCTTTCTTGGCTGACAATTAAGTCTAGGTAACGCTGACGGTAACGCTGCTCTACATCTTTAAGTCCATGGAACTTATCTGGTAAAGGTCGAAGCGCCTTTGTTAAAAATGTATAATTTTGAACCTTAACGGATAATTCTCCAACCTTTGTTTTAAATAAGGTTCCTGTAACACCGATGATATCTCCTAAATCGGATGAATCAAATACTTCATAAGCTTCTGCGCCAATCGCGTCCACTCTAACATATACTTGAATTTGTCCAGTAAGGTCTTGGATATTAGCAAACCCCGCTTTACCTTTTCCGCGCTTAGTCATCATCCGGCCTGCAAGAGTTACTTCCACATTCTTTGTCTCAAGCTCTTCCTTCTCTAACTCTCCATATTGTTCTACTAGCTCACTAATATTATGAGTACGTTCAAAGCGTTTACCAAACGGATCCAGTCCATTGTCACGCATCGTATTCATCTTTTCTCGTCTGACCCTCAGCTGGTCATTTAATTCTTCTTGACTCATACTTTATCAACTCCCATTACTTCTTTTTATGTAAACTAAGATTCAATCCCGTAAATAGTTCACTTTTTATGCATACTTTATTATTCTACACAATCTAAACAATTCAGACATCAAAAAAGATTAATATAAAAGAAAACTGCCAGTTATTTTACTGGCAGTGCTCCTTAAACAAAAACATTATAGAAAAGCTTATTGTTAAAGTCAAATTTATCCTACGATTACCTGGCTTTCATTCTCTTCTGCTTCTGCAGCTAAACCATTTAACAATCCTACTAATTCGTCACGAGTATTACACTCATTAACAGCAATTCTCACTCGTGCATTTCCTCTTACACCTTTTAAGTACCATGCCGCATGCTTACGCATTTCACGGACAGCAATATATTCATCCTTAAGGGCAATTAAACGGTCAAGGTGCAGGATACAAACATCCATTTTTTCACGGACTGTTGGTTCTTCCATCAATTTTCCTGTCTCAAGGTACTGCACAGTACGGTAAATCATCCATGGGTTTCCCAGGGCTGCTCTTCCGATCATTACACCATCTACACCTGTTTCATCCAGCATTCTTTTCGCGTCCTGTGGAGTTTGGACATCACCATTACCGATTAACGGAATATTTATAGACTGCTTTACTTCTCTTATTATATCCCAGTTTGCTTTTCCTTCATACATCTGAACACGCGTACGTCCATGAAGTGCAATTGCTTTACCGCCGGCTCTTTCTACTGCTTGTGCATTTTTGACAGCAAAGATATGCTCGTCATCCCACCCCATACGCATTTTAACAGTCACCGGCTTTTCTACTGCGTCTACAACAGCAGAAACCATCTCATAAATTTTATCTGGGTCTAACAGCCATTTCGCTCCAGCGTCACATTTTGTGATTTTTGGAACCGGGCACCCCATATTAATATCTATAATATCTGCATTTGTATTTCTATCTACAAATTTTGCCGCTTCCACGAGTGTTTCCTTTTCGCCACCAAAAATTTGCAGACTTAATGGTTTTTCACGCTCGTCGATGTAAAGCATATTCATTGTCTTTTCGTTCTTAATGACAATTCCCTTATCGCTGACCATCTCGGCACAAACCAAACCAGCTCCGAACTCCTTAACTGTTAAACGGAAGGCAGAGTTGCATACACCAGCCATCGGCGCTAACACAACTTGATTTTTCATTTCAATGTTGCCGATTTTTAACATGCTTTTATTACCTCCCTATTCATTAGGTGAAAGTTCTTCTATAGTAATATTTAAGGTTTGACCGATCTTTTTTAACAGCTCACCTGTAGGCAGGCGATTACCTCTTTCAATCTCCCCAATAATTGATACTGATACACCAAGCTCCCTCGAGAAGCTCTCCTGTGTGTAGCCCTTTAGTTTCCGATAGGCTCGAATACGTCTTCCCCATTTTTCCGCTTCCATACTCGGACTCCTTCTTTGTTAGCTAATTCTTCTATCCATACTTCAAGTGGTTTCTCTGTATTTGGAATGGTGATGTTTGGATTTATCTCTGACAAAGGAATCATAACAAAATTCCGCTCTAGCATCCGTGGGTGCGGAATCATAAGTTTCTCTGATTTTATATTTTCTTGATTATAGAGGAGGATGTCAAGATCCACTGTTCTTGGCCCCCACATAATTTCCCGTTTTCTTCCAAGTTCTAATTCGACTTTTAGACAAAAATCTAATAATTCGAACGCGCTCAAGTCAGTCTGAATCTCCATCACCATATTTAAAAACAAATCTTGTTCCTCATATCCGACGGGGTCCGTTTCATAAACGGAGGAGGTATTTACCAATTGAATTTTCGAATGGCTCACTAGACGTTCAACCGCTTTCGATAAATAATCATACCTGTCCCCGATATTAGATCCAAGGGCAATAAATGCTGTATTTCCCATTTTTATCTACTCCTTGTAATTTCTACTGCAACGGACCGATAGTGACCAGGGATTGGCGGATCTGGTTTAATTACCTTTATTGTTACCTCAGAAACAAGAGTAAATTGCTTCAAAACGGTTTGTGCAATTTTTTCTGCGATAGCTTCAACAAGCTTATATGGCTTTCCCTCAACAATTTCCTTACACACTTGAAATAACTCACCATAGTTTACTGAATACTCAAGTGCATCCGTTTCTCCAGCCTTTTTTAAATCTACTAATACCATTAAATCTATAATAAATCGCTGTCCAAGTTTAGTTTCCTCAGGGAAGACGCCATGATAACCGTAGAATTCCATTTGGTTTACAAATATTTTATCCAAGGCAACCACCCTTCCCCATTAGAATATCCATCATTTTTGCCATTCTGCTCATTTCTTTAACATCATGGATTCGAATGATTTGACATCCCTTTTGTATACCATAACAAACCGTTGCCCCGGTCCCTTCCATTCTTTCCTTTACCGGAAGATCTAGCGCTTGTCCAATCATGGATTTTTTAGAGGTGCCTAAAAGCACGGGATAACCTAGAGCCGTCAACGTGTCTAAGTGCTGCATCATCAAAATGTTCTCTTTGAAATCTTTTGCGAAACCGATTCCAGGGTCAAGGATAATCTGATCATCTTTTACACCAGCTTGTTTTACAATGTTGATGCTTTCGTACAAGTCATTTAGCACATCTCTAATAAAATGTGAATAATTTCGATCATGACGATTATGCATAAGGATAATCGGAACTTGGTATTGTGCAGCAACAGCTGCCATTTTTCCGTCAGCTTTCGCACCCCAAATATCGTTAATAATATGGGCACCTGCCTCTACTGCCGCTTGAGCAACTTGGGCTTTATAAGTATCAATAGAAATAGGAACACTCACTTGTTTAGAAATAGCTTCAATAAGTGGGACAACACGTTCTATTTCTTCCTCATCAGAAATTACGGTATAACCAGGACGCGTTGATTCACCGCCTATATCAATTATATCCGCTCCATTTTTAACCATTTCTTTGGCACGCTCAACGGCCTGTTCTATATTGTTGTATTTACCGCCATCTGAGAAGGAATCAGGAGTTGCATTTAATATCCCCATAATGATGGTTTTTTTATCGAAGTCTAATGTATATGGTCCACATTTCAATCCTGCTGTCTGCATCCTTAAAGCCACCCTCATTTTAGATTTACTTCTTACATCATACTAGAAAAATGTTTTTTATAGCAAAAAAAAGAGGCTTTAGCTTTACGCTATAACCTCTTTCTTGAGATTTTATTAGCCTTCATATTGGTAAAGAGGTGTACTTAAATAACGTTCGCCATTGTCTGGAATAATAGCAAGTACCTTTTTACCTTTTCCTAGTTTCTTGGCAACTTCTAAAGCGGCATGAATCGCTGCTCCAGAAGAGATACCACCTAGGATTCCTTCTTCTTTGGCTGCTCTGCGTGAAGCTGTGAATGCTTCTTCTGATTGAACTTGAATCACTTCATCATATACATCTGTACTTAAAACGGCAGGAACAAATCCTGCTCCAATTCCTTGGATTTTGTGCGGACCTGGCTTACCGCCAGATAATACAGGCGAATCAGTAGGCTCTACCGCATAAATTTTTACATTTGGGAACTTCTCACGAATAACTTGACCTGCACCTGTGATCGTACCGCCAGTACCGATACCTGCAACAAATGCGTCAAGTTGATCCATTTGCTCCACGATTTCCTTACCAGTAGTTCTACGGTGTACTTCAGGGTTTGCTTCATTTTCGAACTGCTGAGGTACGAAATATCCGTTTTCAGCAGCAAGTGCATTAGCCTTTGAAATAGCACCCTTCATCCCTTCAGGTCCTGGAGTAAGTACTAATTCTGCTCCGTATGCACGAAGTAAGTTTCTTCTTTCTAAGCTCATTGTTTCAGGCATAACAAAGATCGCCTTGTATCCTTTAGCTGCTGCAACCATTGCTAAACCGATACCTGTATTTCCACTTGTAGGCTCAATAATCGTATCGACTCCAGGCTTAATTAAACCCTTCTCTTCTGCTGCTTCAATCATTGCTAAAGCAATACGGTCTTTTACACTACTGCCAGGGTTAAAATATTCAAGCTTTAAAAAAACCTCTGCGCTGTTTTCATCTACTAATCTGTTTAATTTAACAATAGGAGTCTGACCAACTAATTCTGCAACTGAATTTGCTACACGTACCATTAGAGCACCTCTTTCTTTATTCCGAGTATTTTTATTGGTATTATAATGAATTTACCAGTTTTCTGATAGTTTTGTCAACCATTTAAGACTTCATAAATGCCAAAAAAATCAATTTTCTCTTGGACTACATAAAAATAAAAGCACAGAAAAACTTCTGTACTTCACTTAATTTGCTTCTTTATTTCCATAGAACCAATCTACCTTCACTTCTTCCCAGAAGGTTTGAGCAGATGCTGAACTTTTCATTTGTTCAAGTGCAATTTCACGACGAATTTGTTGTTTAACATCTTTATAAGAATACTTTTTACCCTTTATTTTTCCTTCGAGCTTAACAATAGCAAAACCCTGTTCTACTTGGATAGGATCACTCCATGAACCTTCTTTTAATTTCTTTACCGCGGTTAAATATTCAGAAGGGTAGCGTTCCTCCCCTTCGATTAGATAACCTATATCCCCGCCTTCATTGGCAGAAAACTCTTCAATTGAGCGTTCCATAGCCAATGCCGAGAAACTAGAACCTTGCTCGAGTTCCTTGATTGCCCTTTCCGCTTCATCACTTGATTTGACAATAATATGTGATACATGAAAAGCATCAGGAATTGTAAAAAGTTCTTTATTTTCCTCAAAATAGGCTATCATCTCTTTTTCAGAAACCTTTACGTCTCTTGTAAGAATTTCTTCCTGCAAGAGACTGATTCGGATATGCTGTTTCCATTTCTTCTCAGATGTCTTTTTATTTTCACTTGGCGTGCTATATGTAGTTTGAAGGATTCTATATTCGCGTTCCACATCTTTTTCGGAAACCTTAATGTTATATTTAGCTGCCATTTCTTTTATCACTTTTTGGTCAATCATATCTTTCAGAACATCTTTTCCGTATCTTGCCTCTAATTCATTGAGCCATTGCTGCCTCGTAATATCACTTTTCCCCACTGTCGCAACGACCTCTTCGCTGACGGTTGTCCCGTTTATCTCTTTGACTTTAGCAAGGAAAAAGATAAGTGTTAGACAGTTCAACAGAATAAGTGCTGCGATCACATACCATAGCTGCTTACGCCTCAATTACTCCTCCCCCCGCGCTTTATTTTGCCTGACTCTTCAATTCCTCTAGCTCTTCTTTTGTGAATAGATACTTTTCATTACAAAAATGACAGTGTGCTTCAGCCTGTCCGTCTTCCGTAATCATATCGTCTATTTCGCCTCTTCCTAAACCAACTATCGCATCAGCGAAACGATTCTTTGAGCAGACACACTTAAATTGAACAGGCATTGTCTCCAAGACATTGACCTTATCCTTACCAAAAAGTTCTTCCAAAATTTCTTCTGGTGTTAGACCTTGCTTTACCAATGTTGAGATAGGTGCAATTGTTTTTAATCGTTCCTCTACCATAGTAATGGTCTCATCTTTAACTCCAGGCATTAGTTGAAAAATAAATCCTCCTGCAGCAAGAATGCTATCATCAGGATTTACAAGCACACCCACTCCAACGGAGGATGGTACCTGCTCTGAAGTTGCAAAGTAATAGGTGAAGTCTTCACCTAATTCACCAGAAACGATTGGTACTAGACCAGAGAAGAAGTCACGAAGACCTGTATCTTTAACAACAGACAGAGTACCCTCAGTTCCTACCGCACGGCGCACATCTAATTTCCCATGCTCATTTGCTTCAAAGTCAACTTGGGGATTTGATACATAGCCACGAACATCCCCCTTAGCATTGCTATCTACTAAGATGACGCCGATTGGTCCGCCCCCGTCAATTTTAATGGTTAATTTGTCTTCACCCTTTAACATTGCCCCCATCATAACTCCAGCGGTCAGGGAACGCCCTAATGCTGCTGAGGCAGTGCGCCATGTTTGGTGCCGGCGCTGTGCTTCTGAAACGATTTCCGTAGAACGGACAGCATATGCTCTAATTTGGCCATCATAGGCCAATGCTTTTATTAAATAATCACTCATTATGTAGCTCCTTTCTAGTTGCTATTTCTTATAGTATCCATATTCCTTTTATAGATTAGCTGTAATCCTTTTAAAGTTAAAAATGGATCGACAATATCAATGATTTTTGATTCTTGGGCGATTAAAGAGGATAAACCGCCCGTCGCGATGACTGTTGGTTTTTGTTCACTTTGGTCCATCATTCTTTTTACGATTCCTTCGACCTGCCCTACATACCCGTAGACAATTCCTGCCTGCATGGCCGCAACTGTATTTTTACCAATTACACCTTCTGGACGAGCTATTTCTATCCTTGGCAGCTTTGCAGCCTTTGAATATAAAGCCTCTGTCGAAATACCAATTCCTGGTGCAATAGCACCTCCCATATATTGCCGCTGTTCATTGATATAGCAATATGTGGTTGCGGTCCCAAAATCGACAATAATCAAAGGGCTTCCATATTCATGTATGGCTGCCACTGCATTCACGATTCGATCAGCGCCTACTTCTCTAGGATTTTCATACTTAATATTTAACCCAGTTTTTATTCCTGGCCCCACTACCAACGGGGTAAGGTGGAAGTATTTTTTACACATTCTTTCTAAAGCAAACATGATTGGTGGTACAACGGATGAAATGATAATTCCATCAATTTGCGAAAACGAGAGGCCTGAAGCATCAAAAAGGTTTTTAATAACCATTCCAAATTCATCTTCTGTTCGGTTCCTGTTCGTTTCGACACGCCAGTGATATTTAAGTTCTTCTCCTTTATATACACCTAAAACTGTATTGGTATTCCCTACATCAAATACGAAAATCAAAAGAATCACTCACTTTTCTGATTTTTCTTGTCTAGCTTCGGGCGCCATCGGCTCGGGTCATAAGCAATCCGTCAAGAAGGTAAAAACCAACCTTCATGCCGGATTAACTTATGCCTGTCGCCGATAGGCCTAAGGAAAACTCCCTAGAATAACCCTCGCAGGAACAAGCCGCTTTTTGCTTGTTCCGAAGGCGCCCTACGCATTTCAATAATGGTACACTGCAAACATCATATCATAATTACTTTTTATCGTGAAAAAAAGAGTGCTTTTATATAGCACTCTTTTTAAGATATCTACTTATCCTCAGTTTCAGAAGGCTGACTAGGTGGTTCTTCATCCTTCTTCGTGCTGATATTTACTTTTACATCATCAATTTTCTTTGTTTCCACTGGTTTAAATCCTTCAAGCTCTGCAGCAGATTCCGGCATACGGCCATTTTGAATTAAGTATTCAATTTGTTCTGCATTTAGCGTTTCAACTTCAAGAAGTGTCTTCGCAATCAGATCAAGTTTATCACGATTCTCAGTGAGAATGGTTTTAGCTCTTTCATAACATTCTTTGAGAATGCGTTGAATTTCAAGGTCAATTTCAAAGGCAATTGCATCTGAATAGTTTTGTTCATTGTGAATGTCACGGCCTAAGAATACCTGACCGCCTGAAGCCTGACCAAATTGACCAACTCCAAGTTTATCACTCATACCAAACTCAGTGACCATTCTGCGGGCAATCCCTGTTGCACGTTGGAAGTCGTTATGAGCACCTGTACTTACTTCACCGAAAACAATCTCTTCGGCAACACGTCCGCCCAATAAACCAACGATTTTATCCAGTAATTCAGGTTTTGTCATAAAGTAACGGTCTTCCCTTGGAAGCATAACTGCGTAACCGCCCGCTTGACCACGAGGAACAATCGTAACCTTATGAACCATATCTGCCTCATTTAAGATTAACCCGATTACTGTATGCCCACCTTCATGGAAAGCAACAATGCGGCGTTCTTTAGCAGAAATAACACGTGTCTTCTTCGCTGGCCCTGCAATAACCCTGTCTGTTGCTTCATCAATATCTTCCATGTCGACCTTTTTCTTATTCTGACGCGCTGCCACTAAGGCCGCTTCATTCAATAAGTTTTCTAAGTCTGCACCAGAAAAACCAGGTGTTCTCATGGCAATATTTTTTAAGTTAACAGATTCATCTAAAGGTTTGTTCTTTGCATGCACTTTTAGAACTGCTTCACGACCATTTACATCTGGGCGGTCTACAGTAATTTGACGGTCAAAACGTCCAGGACGTAATAATGCAGGGTCTAATATATCAGGACGGTTTGTTGCAGCAATAATGATAATTCCTTCATTAGCGCCGAATCCATCCATTTCAACTAGCAATTGATTCAATGTTTGCTCACGTTCATCGTGACCGCCGCCTAAACCTGCACCACGTTGACGACCAACTGCATCAATTTCATCGATAAAAATGATACAAGGAGCATTTTTCTTTGCATTTTCAAATAAATCACGTACACGGGAGGCACCGACCCCGACAAACATTTCAACGAAGTCAGATCCACTAATAGAGAAGAAAGGAACACCTGCTTCACCTGCTACTGCACGTGCAAGTAATGTTTTACCTGTTCCTGGAGGACCTACAAGCAGGACCCCTTTAGGAATACGTGCACCAAGTTCAGCAAACTTTCTTGGATCTTTTAGGAATTCAACCACTTCGACTAATTCTTGTTTCTCTTCATCTGCACCTGCTACATCCTTAAATCGAGCCTTCTTCTTGTCATCGTTATAAAGTTTTGCTTTACTCTTACCAAAGTTCATTACACGGCTGCCGCCGCCTTGAGCTTGGTTTAATAAGAAGAAGAATAGGATAAAGATGATGACAAATGGAATGATGGAAGTAAAGAATGTTACCCATCCGCTTGTTTCCTTAGCAGGCATTACTTCTACCTTAGAACCTGCTGCATCAATACGCTCCAAGATTTTTTCACTATTAGGAACGTATGTTAAAAAGTTCTTACCGTCTTTTACCCCTTTTTCAAACTGCCCCCGAACTTCAAAGACACCACGTTCAGGCTGCATAGAAAATGAATCCACTTCATTCGCTTCTAAATGGTCAACAAACTCATTATAGGAAATGTTATCCGTAGGTTCGTTGCTGCCATTAAAGAAGCTTACCACGCCAATAATGACTAAAAATATCAATAAATAAAAGATGGTATTACGGAAAATCCGATTCATCTCTTACCTCCTCCCGCGATAAAAACTTTTTTAGATAGTATCATAGAAAATCATTCCAATTCTTAAATTACTGTTTTTAACTGGGTTAAACCAATGTTGTCAACTTACATTTGCAATAGCCTTTTTAGTTTTCACTTAAAGATTATCGCTATATACTTCCGGCTTTAAAACACCAATATATGGAAGATTTCGGTATTTTTCGATATAATCTAATCCATACCCAACCACAAATTCATCTGGGACAATAAAACCTACATAATCTGCCTTTATTGCACTCTTCCTTCCTGTTGGTTTGTCAAGTAAGGTAACAATTTTGATTGACTTTGCCTTTCGGTAACGGAATAAATCAACTAGATAGCTTAAGGTCAAACCGCTATCGATAATATCCTCAATAATCAGGATATCTCTTCCTTCAACTGAAGTATCTAAATCCTTTAGGATTTTTACTTCTCCTGAAGAAACCATAGCAGACCCATAGCTCGATACATCCATGAAATCCATTTCCAAATAGCAATCCATTCTTTTAAGTAAATCAGCCATAAATGGCATTGCACCCTTTAAGACACCAATTGCAAGTGGAAAGCGATCCTGATACTCTTCAGTTAATTGAGCACCTAATTCTTTGATTTTCCCCTGAATTTCTTCTTCAGAAAATAATACCTTTTCAATATCCTGTTTCATAATAACTGTGCCTCCTAGAAGAATCATTACTTATGATATGTGAGTAGTATATACTGACTTGTTGAATGATTAATGCCTTCAAAAGCTGACTTTTTTATTCCAGGAAGCCAAAGAATACACCCATTTTTGTCAGTAATTACAGGCCATGCATCACGATCCTGGATTGGAATTTTGCTATCGATAAAAATATCTTTTAGCTTTTTTGTTCCTGACATTCCTTTCAGGTTCATGCGATCCCCCATTTTTCTTGTTCGAATCTCAATGGGCAGTTTAATCTGGTCAGCAGGAAATAATGCATAATTTCCTTTTGTTTCAATGTTTTTCTTATCATCAATAACATCCATTTTTATACTTGCCCCATTAGGTAATTCAAGCTCGCCTGGTTCCGTCACTTTGAAAGAATACGCGCCAGATTCACTTACTTCAAATTGGAAAGAGAGTAGTGAATACGATCGAATGACCTTTAAACCGTTGGGAAAATCAAGTGTTTTAGAAGGATGATGATGTCGAATTAAAGATAGAACATGCTCAATATGTAAAGCAGAAAGTGACACTGGTATTACTTTGTAAAGATAGTTTAATATTAGTTGAATACCTCTTCTTTGTAAAGAAATTGGCATTTCCAAAAAGGGAATTATGTCAATGGTAATTTTATTCTTTTCTCTCTTTTTCATTACTTTATTCATTCTTTGGACAGTTAATTCCTGAAGAAGTATTTCATCCTCCTGCAGTTCTTCACTAAACCGTTGAAAATGTTCATGCACATGCTGATTTTCCGCTTTTAAAAAGGGTAAAACTTCGTTTCGGAAGCGATTCCTGCTATAAATACTTTTTTTATTACTAGGATCTATTCTTGGGACCAAATTTTGCTTCTGACAGTATTCCGCAAGCTCTGCCTTCGTTAAGGATAAGAAAGGACGAAAAATGTATCCATTTTTAAGTGGTCTCATAAACGGAATACCGGCTCTTGCGGAGCCAGAACTTCCTCTCGTCAGGCGCATTAATATAGTCTCCACCTGATCATCTCCATGGTGACCAAGGGCTAGATAGTTACAACCATATTTATCCATGATTTTCTCAAAAAACTCATATCTTGCCTGTCTAGATGCCACCTGCGGATTTTTCTTTGTTTCCTTAATAATTTCAGGGACATTAATTCGTGCCATTTCAAAAGGGATGCACTTTTGCTCACAATAATCTTTCACGAATAGAGCATCTTCTAACGACTCTTGTCCACGAAACATATGATCCACATGTGCTGCAACAATCGAAAGGTTTTTTCTTCCCTGCTGTGTCCACAAATAGTGAAGCAAGGCAAGTGAATCTGGCCCCCCCGAAACACCAACCACCATTTTCTTATTTTCAAGTTGAAATGATTGTCGGTTAAGCAATGCTGCTACCTTTGCTTCTAACATTCTACATTCTTCCTTATAAAAAGTTTCTTTATTAATTTATTTGAATAAACCTAGCTTACCACTTTTATGACAAAAGTATCAAAAACAAAGACCTAATGGATTAGGTCTTTTTTTCCTTCCCTTTAATACGGTATGAATAACAATTAGTTTCAAAAATCAAAGAAGTTTTTGAAAAATATACAAAAAGTATAAAAGTGTAAGAGACATTGTGATGATGACTGTTTCTGCCCAGCGGCTTTTTTTCTTTTTCTTCCTGTAATTCTGCCGGGTTTTGGGCTGACTTCCTGTCTGATTGACCTTTTGTGGTTGAATGGTGGAATTCGATGCCATTGATTGATTGACAGAGCTGGGTTTTTGACTGCTCATGGCCAATGACATTAGTTCTGTTCTCATTTGAAGTGCATTGGTGTAATGTCCTTGGAGGGCTTTTAGGATAATCTTTTCCAATGTTTGTAAATCCTTTTGTCTTCTAATGGCTTCTCTGAGCTGCGAAATCCCGCCAGTTGTTTTGTTAAAGCGTTTTGGATATGCAGTATTAATCATAATCATTGCTACAGCAAATAAATCGTAAGCAGGGTCTGCCTTTCTTGTTCCTAACCCCCAGTATCCCCGATCATAGAACTCAGTAAATTCTTTAATCGCTCTCCCTTGAATCGTTGTTCCGCCAACATCTATACACCTAATTTTTGGTGTTGGGCCGGTAACGATTAGGTTTTCTGGCTTTAAATCACCAAATACCCAGCCGTTCTCATGAAGCTTATTTAAATCATTTAATAATTGAAGAAAAAGGACAGTGGTCCACGACCTTCCCTTATTCTGAATAAAAGTCATTAAATCAGGGCCTTGAATATATTCCATCGTATAAAATGAAATCTGCCCTCTGCTACTTTTCCAGTCATCCACATCAAGCAAAGAAGGTCCGAGGGTAGACCCTTGGACCTTTGCAAACGACCTTAATACATTAACCTCTGAGGTAATGGACATACCGTTATCGCTCATCTTTAAGGCTACTTGCGAATTTTTAAACTTTGCAAGGTAGACAATGCCGTTTGCTCCATATCCTAGTTCCTTTATAACTGTATATTTATTCGAGTGCCATTTCCCTGTGATTACAGTGCCTGGAGCTACTTTACATCGACTCTTCAAGGAATGATTCATCATCACCGGTCATGAGACTCCTTAATGAACGTTTTGAATTAAATGAAGATAGTGCCGTACGAATTGCGGGACCCGTCGGAGTAATTCCCCCAGTTGTAAGTTGTGAGAAGATACTTGTCAAAGATTGTAGTTTTGGCGTCCAATCTAGAATTTTTTCGACATCATTCTTTTTCCCGGGAAATACAAAAACAGCAAACTGATTATCACCTGTACGTGCATTTAAGCTAAGGGAAAGGTCAAGCAGGGCTTCTTTAACGGTTGGAAGCTTGTGTTTCATACTTGCACTTGTATCGACAAGAATCAACACCTCTAATTCGACAGTTTCTCCAAGTTCATCGACTACTTCCATTACTTCCCCTCGTTTCTCAGGAGGAAGGTCTTCGATTGTCTGTGAACGGCCGAGAATTTGCTGAAGCTCCCTATTTACTACACCTTGGATTGTCTGTGTCATTGCTTTCCTTGTAACCATTTGAACAGTTTGAGAGAGCGCTTGAGCATAAACAATTTGGCTGACTCCGCCTCCGGACATCGCTATTCCCTCTATTTCCGTCATTCCCTTTTCATCAATTACATCTTGCTCCATTACACCGATGACATTTACAGAGATACCTTGTTCTTTTGCAAGTGCAGCCATGGCAATGGGATCTTCACCTTGATTTGAACAGCCGTCTGTTATTAATAAGATCTGACGAATTTTCCCAGTATACATACTCATTCTCCCTCCACTATTCGAGTTACTCCCATTTTCGACACTGCGGAGGGGATTTATACATATTTATATGATTAACCGGATAAAATAGTTGATTACGCTCGTTTCTTCATCTTTGTAACAGGGATACTCGCCCATTTAGGTGTATTGTGCTTAATCTTTGCAACCGCAATGGTCATATCATCACCAATCAAGTTATCCCGTGAACGAATCACCTCTTCCAATATTAAATCAGATATTTCCTGAGGGTCCTCCGTTTGTAATTCTTGGATTTTTCGTTTCATCCATAAATCATAATTTTCCACATGCTTAGGACCCTCAAAGATTCCATCGCTCATCATAATGAGTAAATCTCCTGCTTTTAATTGCTCACTCACCACATCTACTTCAAATTCTTCTAAAATTCCTATCGGCAAATTACTGGCTTGAATTTTGATTACTTTATTTCCCCTTTTTATAAAACTTGGGGTTGAACCTATCTTTAAGAATTTCGCTGAAGCGTTTTGAAGATCAATCATGGCTAGGTCTAACGTTGCAAAAATCTCATCTGTCGTTCGAAGCGATAGAATGGAATTGACTGACTTTATGGCGACTTTTTCATCGATACCTGATTGTAGTATTTTTTGTAAAAGCTGTAGTGTCTCTTTGCTCTCATAATGAGCCCTTTCTCCGTTCCCCATTCCATCACTGATGGCAATGGCGAATTTCCCCAATCCTAGTTCCATGGTTGAATAGCTGTCACCCGAAACAAAACCGCCATCCATTGCAGCATGGGCCATTCCTGTTTCAACGGTATAGGCTTTTGAAGATTGGAACACTACATGGCAGAAACCGTTAGGATAGGCAGCACATTCCTCAGAGGTTACGATAATTTGTTCTCCGAGGATATCGGATAGCATGGGTGCAATTAACTTTTCGCACTCACCGTGTCCATTACAAAATGGAACGGACATTTCAATATCTACATTTCCTGACTCAAGACTATAAATCTCTACATGCTCAACCTGAACACCAAATGCTTGAATAGACTCCAATATTTGATCTTCCTGCTTATGATGATTCTCTCTTTCTCGCTGAATCTCTTTTGCAAAGTTATCCATTACCTCTGAAACACCAAGAAGCTGATCGGCTACAAGTTTCCTGCTTTCCTGTACCTGTTTCTTTAATTTTTGGTTAGCTTGATAAAAGGTCAACTCCTGGCCCACCGCCTCATACACTCTTTTCGAGCGGGTACAGTGCTTATCCCATTCACGGGATAATTTAGGCGAAACTACTCCATCATTTTGATCCATCTCATGAATAATTTCTTCAAGATATCCATAGGTGGTATGAAAATTCTTCGCCCAACACTGCTCCTTTTTAAAGCAAGTATTACAGGTTTTTTCTGTTACATGACTCATAAAATAATCCATTTCACGTTCTTCTTCTCTATCATCAGGCTTTGTTTCCAATTGCGAAAAACTATTTGAAAGTGCATGAAAAACACTAGAGAATTGGGCTACTCTTTGTGCCGTTACATCACGCATTTTTCTCATGTATTTTTGTTGTTCCGTTGTATATTCTGGTGTACCAGGAATATACTTGGCCAATTTGGATGTAAATAACTGCGGTGTTAATAGGAAAAGAACAATTGCTGCAGCAGACTCCAATAGTGTAGTAGTTAAAGAGCCGGCACCACCCTCCTGACCATACATTCCAATTAATAGTGTTGCAATAAACAACCCGATTGCAACGCCTATTTTCTTCCCTTCTTTTAATAAGCCACCTAGTACACCAGAAAACGCAAGCAGGCTCATATGATAAAAGCTAGAAACACTTGCAAGGCTAAAAATTAACCCGGTTACGACACCTACTGTCGATCCTATTGTTGCTCCCGCAATAAATGAAAATACTAAAACAAGATAGCGAGACATAATATGTTCAAGCGATAAATCGTAAATTTTCCAGCCAATCGTTCCGGTCATGATGGAAGCAAGCATGATGATTAGGCACACAATTTCCTCTGTTTTTAACAATTGTCTGCGCTTGTTCAGGATTAATAAAGGGATGCTCTGTAAGAAGATCAGCGTCAGAATAAACGAAAGACTTGCCTGAACACCAACCATCATTGCGTCATAAAGTGTCAGCTGCCTAGCAATAATAAAGGCCTCTGCTAATTTCCCTAACCCTAGAATGATAGCAACAAAAAATGGAATCATTCTCATTTCATTTTTAATCCATCTCTCACTAATCCGATAGATGACTAGAAAAAGGATAGAAACTAAAAAGGTAAATGCTGCATTTTTTAAAGAAACGGTTGCTGCGCCCGCAACCAAACCTACTAATGCCAGTGGAGACCGATCTCTTTTTATTAAGAAGACTGCAGCGAAAAAAGGCAGACTAAAGGGAGCAAGCGTGGATAATATTAAAGCTCTCCCTAATAAGAAACCCACTATAAGTAGTAAGTAACCCTTAATAAGGAAGAAGGATTCAACTTTTATCTGGAACTTTTTCATAACGCTGTCCCAAGACCATTTAGAGGATCGAAAGTTAACCTCTCCGACCGGTTCTAGTAAACTCCGTTCTAGCTTTTCCATAAGTCACACTCCTCTACTAATTCTTGTTAAAGACTATTATAAAATTAATAGATTTAAAATTTTGTCAAATTAGTGAACGTATGCAAAGTTTCGTTCGACGGTTTCCACTATAATTATTCAAATAATGTTGACAAATCGAAAGGATGTCGGAATACGGAATGATTAGTAAATCAAAAAAAACTAATTGACACAAATTGTTTTCATCTGTATTATATTCTTTGTGTCATAAATACTTGGCGGTGTAGCTCAGCTGGCTAGAGCGTACGGTTCATACCCGTAAGGTCGGGGGTTCGATCCCCTCCGCCGCTATACGAAAAGCGAAAGTGTTTTGTTGAACTCTTCCGCTAAATCAAGTAAAAAAGCGTCGACTATCTCGACGCTTTTTTTTATTAGAAAACAAAACAAAAAGACAAGTCGCTGACCTGTCTTAATTAGCAGAATATGTTTTTATAAATAAGCAACAAGTTAACCCCTTCTAGCTCCTCTTCCGCCACGCTTAGATTCTGTGTGACGTTTTAAAGAAGTTAAACGATCCTCACTATCTTTTAAAAACTTCGCCATTTTGGACTCAAATGTCTCTGCTTTAGGAGCATTCCGATCATTTTGTCTGCCCTGACGTGGACGTTGTGAATGTGAGTTCGAATGTGAATGGGATTTTTGTGGCACTTCTGGTCTATCTTTTGCCTTTTTTATGGACAGCCCAATTTTTCCGTCTTTCTCTACATTGATGACTTTAACCTCTACTTGGTCACCAACTTTAAGATGGTCATTGATATCTTTCACATAATTGTCAGCAACTTCACTGATGTGTACGAGTCCAGTTGAGCCACCAGGCAGCTCCACAAAAGCTCCGAAATTTGTAATCCCTGTTACCTTTCCTTGTAACTTGCTGCCTACTTCGATTGACATAAAAAGAATTTTCCTCCTTAAAAAATTAAAAAATCATCTTACTTTATATTATACAGAATGGGAAAAATAAGTGTCAATAAGACTAGTTATTGGTTCTTTTTGCCTTCATTTTCTTCCGGAATATTGAAGATAATTTCACCATTTTCAGAGAAGAAGTATTCCTTTCTAGCAAGCTTAGCAAGGTAATCATCATCATTTAACTTAATGATATCTTCTTTTAAAATTTCCTGTTGTTTCTTTAATTGCGTCAACTCTTGTTCTAGTTGTCTCTTTTGTGCTACTTTTTTATCTAAAGCCGAGGATTGGGAAATAAAGCTAGTAATCATTAAATATGACAAGACAGCAGCAAATACTAAAAACAAGGAAAGTCTTCTATATAATAATTTCCTTTTCCTAGCTGAAGCAATTTCTGCTACTTCTTGCTGGTGGACATAAGTTGATTGGATTTTGGCTATATTCTTTTCTTGTACTGAACTCACTTCCCATCCCTCCTTACTCTTTTGGTCTTTTCCACTTTTTACTCCACTTTACTAAATAGTTCTTGATTTCCATAAAAATTCCTGCCGTTTTATTATATAACTTCTCGACGTATTTTTTAATACTTTTCGGCAAAAGTTTCCAAAGTATTAGGATAATCTTCGCAATCGGCACCCATAGTACCTTAAGAATAAAGAATAAAACCCTTAAAATAAATTTGACAAGGGAAAAGATCCCCCTGCCAACAAGTATCACAATAGAAATAAGCAGTTGAATGATGCCTACGACAGGTTTATAGATAAGCAGTTGGAATGTCCTTCTGATAAACTGGTAAAGAGCTATTACACTCTTTATCATCATTTCAAGTAACTTTAGGTATATTCCCTTAAATAAGCTTTGATATGCAGCAAATCCACAAAGAAGAGCAACAAAAATATAAAAACGCAATTCCCCATTGTTAACTAGGAAAAGAATATAAAAGATAATTAGTGCCTGTATGACCCAAAACAACAAGTCATTAATAAAAACAATCCACGACTTTCGGTTAGGCCGATCTAAGAAACGCTGATAGGTATCAAACATAACACCAAAAAGCGAACCCATCCCAATCATTGAAAGCATGGTAAGGAATTGAGTAGAGAGTGTCATCGGAACAACTTACTAAAGAACCCTTTAGCTTTCTCCCCATGCTGTTCATCTAAGTAAACTAAGTCAAATATCTTTCCCTTAATGGAGACAATACCCTTCTCTACATCGAGGTTTTTCATTTGCAGGTTTTGCCCCTTAATCGCTAAAAACCCCATAGAAGTTTCTAATAAAAACTCTTCATTATCAAAGCTTTCTACTTGTTTAACACCTGTTATATCGAGAAGTTTTCGTCCTCTCATGATGACATCATGCTCTGGAACAGTGCTTTTGGCAGGGTTTGTTTCATAATATTGGCTCATCATTCATCCCTCACAATCATTTGTACAACCATTTATTACAATTTTATGTAAGGGACAAATGAATTAGAACAAGCCTTTTTTAAGCGTCGGTTAGAGCTGTGATTCGCCAATTCTTTCATCTTTAATAATCGTGTACATTTCAGCTGCGGCTTCCTTGCGAGTGGTATCTTGAATTTGGTCAATTCTTGCCGTAACTAGTCTTTGCCCAAGGCGGATTGTGAGTTCGTCACCGACTTTTACTGTTGAACTTGCTTTTCCTTCTTTACCGTTTATAAGAATTCTCCCTTGGTCAGATACCTCTTTTGCCAGAGTTCTTCTTTTTATTAGTCTTGATACCTTTAAATACTTATCCAATCTCATTTATGATCCCCCGTTCTATAGTCCTTTTGATTTTGCTTCATCCCAAAAACGATCAAGTTCCTCAAGGGAATGATCCTCAATCGACTTTCCGCTTTTCTTTACACTATCTTCTATAAATTGAAATCTTCGAATAAACTTTTGATTGGTTTCAAATAATGCCTCTTCTGGATGTATATCTAAAAACCTTGCGACATTGACAAAAGCAAATAGGATATCCCCAAATTCCCTTTTAGCATGAATAAGATTTTTTTTGTGTATTTCAATCTCAAATTCCTCAAGTTCTTCTTTTACCTTCTCCAAAGCCGGTGTTATTTCCTGCCAATCAAAGCCAACCTTTGCCGCTTTCTTCTGGATTTCGTAAGCTCTCATTATATTCGGCATGGATTTCGATATCCCCTCAAGGAGGGAGGATTCATTTTCTCCCTTTTCCTGCTTCTTTATTTCCTGCCAGTTTCGAAGTACTTCCTTAGAATCCTCTGCTTGAACATCTCCAAAAACATGTGGATGCCTGCGAATCATTTTCTCTGACAGTACCTCTATGACATCTTCTATTGCAAAATAGCCATCATCTTCACCAATTTGGGCATGAAGCATAACCTGCAGCAAGACATCGCCAAGTTCTTCGATTACATGATCAATATCACCGCTATCAATGGCTTCAATTACTTCAAAGGTTTCTTCAATTAAATACTTTTTTAGTGACTCGTGTGTTTGCTCCTTATCCCATGGACACCCATTCGGGCCCCTTAATACTGCAATAATCTCCCGCAGCTTGGAAAAATTTTTTAGCATAATTTGTTCATCTTCTACAGGAGGTACATAAACAGAAGTAAGATTATCAAGGGTCACTTTACGGTCTAACTCATACAAAGGAACACGCTCAATGTGTTCATTCCTGCTTCCCGCCGCACGAACAATAACAACCTCATAATCATCAGGAAGTCTCTCCATTAGGGTTAGTTTCGTATTTGAAGCGACAAACTGATCATAAACCTGACTTATAAAAATGTGCTGATCCAGTTGCAGTTGACTGGATTTAAGCAAGGTTCCATCTAAAAGCTGAAAACCATCTATAGGATCAATTTTTAATGATTGAAAAATGGCATCGATAAAGCTTTGACCTCCGCCAATGATGATGTCTACATCCTCTTTTGGACCATCCTCCAGAAGCAATTGGACAGTTTTTTCTGCGACAAGAGGATGACCTGGTACTGCATAAATCACTTGCTCTGTTTTTGCCTTTTCCAGTAGGTTCTGGACAATCTCTTGATATACCTCTTCAAACTGGTCATGCTTTTCATAAATGGAATCAAATGATGTAAAGCCTAGTCCTTCTTTAACTAGTTCTGGAATAACAGGATGTTCCTTTGTTCTTAAATAAACATGATTTGCCTTCATTAACTTTTTGTATACGCCAAAGGGGAGTTGTTCAAGATCTCCTGCTCCTAAACCGAGAATTTCAATTGTTTTGCCCATGTATTTCTAACTCCTATTCTTCTTAGGTAATAAAAGGCTTAATTTGCTGCCGAAAGGAAATAATGATAATTCTTTTTCCAAAAAGACGCCTCCTCTAATGATTAAAAACAAGAAAAGGAATCCTCCTGAAAAGGCACCTCCTAGCGCCTGGATAGCTGCAATTATCCTCTCTGTTCCAACCGGTATCGTAATCATATTGGTTAAGGCTAGAAAGCCTTTTAAAAGCAGCACCATCATGAAAGCTGCTGTTAAAAGGGTTCGAAGGAAGTGAAACGATAGCAGCGTAATCGGCTGCATTTTTTTAAATTTTACGTAAAGAAAACAGAATGCAACTACTAACGTTATAATCGTTGCATAAGCGGCCCCCATTGTCCCAAACGCGGGGACGAATAAATGATTTAAAACGTATTTTAACGGAAGAGTAACTAGAACTGTAACTGCAGGAAATAGCAACGATCCTAGACCTTGCATAATGGCAATAATCGTCGTAATGATGGAACTAAGGAGAATAACAAAACTAAGTATTCCTAATACCGATGAACCTGAGTTATTTTCAAATAACATAATGTTGGCTGGTTCAATAATTGCCCAGAGGCCCACTGAAGCCCCTATACCAATTACGAAAGCAATTCGAATAGCCAGCTGAATCTTATCCTGTAAGAAAGTAATGTCCTTTTTTATCCTTGCACTTGTTATTAACGGTACAAGTGATAAGGACATAGATGCTGCTACAATTGTCCCTAATTGAATTAATGGCTGCCCACGGTCAAATATTCCCTTTAAACCCTTGGCTGTTTCCTTACCATATCCATTCTCTGTAAGCAAAGAGTAAAGGTTTAATGCGTCTGCCATTTGTATCATAATCATCAACATTCCACTGATACAGATGGTAAGACCTTGATAGCTCAGGGTTTTTAAAATAATGCCAACCTCTTGATAATGTCCCAACAGCATACCTTTTCGGGGAGCAATTACTTCCCATTCTTTACGAATCCAAAGGAATGTAAACAAAATGATCGCTGATACCATACTTCCGGTAATAGACCCAAACATCGCACCGCCGCCAACCAGATACAACGAGTACCCCAACTTTGTTAGAACATATGCCGAAAAGAGAATAGTGAAAACTCTTATTAATTGTTCACCTACCTGTGATAGTGCTGTTGGCACCATGTCTCCCTTCCCTTGGTAATAGCCTCGCAAAATAGAGGTAATTGGAAATAACAAAAAGACAATGGAGACAACCTTTAGTAAAATGGCTAATTTCTCATCGTTCATCCAGCTGGCGATATGATTGGCACCAAAATATAGTATGAGAAAGCATATAAGTCCAAATAGCTGTAAAATGATAAAGGAAACAAATAAAAGCCGTCTTATTTTCTCATGGTCACCCTTTTCCTTTTGTTCAGCATATAACTTCGAAATCACCACTGGAAAACCTGTTGTCGCTAACACCATAGCTAGACCATAAAACGGGTATACCTGCTGATATATATAAAAGCCAACATCATGAACAATATTTTGAAATGGAATCCGATATACAGCACTTAAAATTTTTGTTACTAATGCTGCAATGGCTAAAATAAAAGCCCCCCTAAAAAGCGCCTTTGATTGGTTTACATGCTTCATCTTTTATCTCCTAACTAACCTAAACTCGACTGTATTATAGCATAATATAAAGCAAAAGCGCCTTGTAAGGGGCTAGAAATGGATTTCGATACAAATAAAAAAGACAGCGAAGGCTGCCTCTTTTATTTGTGAGTATAATATTAGTTCTAGGACTCCATTTGTCTTGCTAAAAATCCTGCAGCGGTTTCAACAGCCTTTTTCTCTACTTCACCAAGTGTTCCTTCTTTTGAATAGATAATAACTGCTCCAATTGGATCACCGTTTGCAATGATTGGCCCAATTGTATAAGATGAAATGGCTTCATCATTGCCATCGGCTAACGCAATATCACCTTGCTGCGTTACAAGAACCGAATTACGGTCTTCCATTGTTTTTTCAACTAAATCACTTATATTTTTATTTAAATAATCTTTTTTAGAACTACCTGCTAATGCAATGTAACTGTCCCTATCACAAATTAATACCGGGTTACCGAGGCTGTCAAAAAGGGCTTCTGCATACTCTTTGGCAAAATCGCTTAACTCGCTGATTGGTGAATACTTCTTTAAGATAACTTCTCCGTCTCGATCCACAAAGATTTCTAACGGATCCCCCTCACGGATACGCAGTGTTCTGCGTATTTCTTTGGGAATGACAACACGACCCAAATCATCGATTCGACGAACTATTCCAGTTGCTTTCATCCAATGTTGCCTCACTTTCATCTGATGATTTTACTAACTTGGTTATGATATTCCTTCCTGTAGATGGAATCATCACCAACTTTGAACTTAGTATCTTTCATCTGGAAAGTTATATACACATTCGTAATATTTTTTCACAAATAGGAAAATTATCCTACCAATGGATGATTTCATCCTGGCGATTTACATAGTTAAACAGGGTTTTCCTGACCCTTTTTTGCAGCTTGAATCCCTTTTATCATCTCAAATGTTATATTTAGCCAATATGCTGTGTCGGTCCCTTTAATCTGAAGGGTCATTTTAAGTTTCTGGCCTTCCATTCCAAGTCCAATCATTCTTGGATATTTACTGCTGATTGCAAATACCTTTTGTCCATCGATGGTGCTGCTTGCTCGATCATTGACCAGAATGGTTACTTCTTGTTTGGTCTGTTTTATGCTTTCAACACCCGCTAGAAGCGCATAAACCTTCATTTCGGCTACCTGGAATAGATAGTCGACTTCTTCAGGGTATTCACCAAAACGATCAAGCATTTCAGCTTGAAGTTCTTCAATGTCTTCTAGCGTTTGTACACCTCTAAAACGCTTATACATTTCAATTTTTTGATGACCATCTTTAATGTAAGTATCAGGGATGTAAGCATCGATTTCTAAGTCAATTTCAACTGTCGCTTTTTGCTCAGCTTTCAAATCACCTTTTCTTTCCTCAATCGCTTCTTTAAGCATTTGAGAGTACAGATCAAATCCTACTGAATCAATAAATCCGTGCTGCTGTGCACCTAGTAAATTTCCCGCACCTCTAATGGATAAGTCACGCATCGCAATTTTAAAACCAGATCCAAGCTCTGTAAATTCCTTAATCGCCTGTAAACGTTTTTCCGCTACTTCTGTTAATACCTTATCTTTTCGGTGGGTGAAATAAGCATACGCAACACGATTAGATCTTCCGACACGGCCTCTCAGCTGATAAAGCTGTGAAAGTCCCATTCGATCGGCGTCATAGACAATCAACGTGTTTACATTTGGGATATCTACCCCTGTTTCAATGATAGTCGTGCTGACAAGTACATCAAACTCACCAGACAAAAAGCTGAGCATGACCGATTCCAATTCATTTTCTGACATTTGTCCATGTGCGAAGGTAACTCGGGCATCCGGAACCAGCATTGATATTTCCTCAGCCTTACGTTCAATATCTTCTACTCTGTTATATAAAAAGTAAACTTGTCCGTCTCGTGCAAGTTCCCTCTCGATAGCTTCTCTGACAAGCGCTCCATTGTATTCCATCACATACGTTTGTACAGGAAAACGGTTCTCTGGGGGTGTTTCGATAACAGATAAATCACGCACCCCGAGCATCGACATATGCAGCGTTCTTGGTATCGGTGTTGCCGTTAATGTCAAAACATCGATATTTGTTTTTAACCTTTTTATCTTTTCTTTGTGCGTTACGCCAAATCTTTGCTCTTCATCAATGATTAATAAGCCTAAATCTCTGTACACGATATCCTTAGAGAGGATGCGATGGGTTCCAATTACAACATCGACTGTACCTGCTTTTAATCCCTTTATCGTTTCAGTTTGTTGCTTTTTAGACCGGAAACGGCTTAGCAGACCAATATTGATCGGGTAATCTTGGAATCTTTCCCTCATCGTTTCAAAATGCTGCTGCGCTAAAATTGTTGTTGGTACAAGTAGTGCTACTTGTTTACCATCAGCAATGGCCTTGAAAGCAGCTCGAATCGCAACCTCTGTTTTTCCATAGCCCACATCACCACAAAGCAAACGATCCATTGGTCTAGGTCTTTCCATGTCCTTTTTAATCTCATGAATCGACCGGAGCTGGTCCTCTGTTTCTTGGTATGCAAAAGCCGTTTCAAATTCTCTCTGCATGTCTCCATCTGGAGAAAAGGCATAACCTACAGCTGCTTCCCGTTCTGCATAAAGCTTAATTAAATCATCGGCAATGTCTTGAACGGAGGATTGAACTTTCTTTTTAACCTTTTTCCAATCACTTCCGCCAAGTTTATATATTTTGGGCTCTTTTCCTTCTGAAGCTACATATTTCTGAACAAGATCAATTTGTTCAACTGGAACATAAAGCTTATCTGATCCATGATAACGGATATGTAGATAATCTTTATGGACACCGTTTATGATTAAGGTTTCAATCCCCAGATACTTTCCTATACCATGATTAACATGGACAACATAATCTCCGACTTTAAGTTCAGAATAACTCTTAATCCTTTCTGCATTTGAGAGCTTTTGCCTGTTGGCAGACTTTTTGACACGTTTAGTGAACAGCTCTTCCTCTGTGATCACAGCTAATTTCTGAATTGATAGCTCGAATCCAGTTTGCAGGTTCCCTTTCATTATCTGCACTTTTCCAGGCAAGAGCTGTTGGCCGCTCTTGGCAATGGAGGCGTCTATTTCATAATCTTCTAAAACTCGTTCTAATTTTTTTACTCTTTCATCATCGGGCCCTAAAAAGAGAATCGTATAATTTCCTTTTTTCCATCTGTCGACTTCTGCCTTCAGCAGGTGCATTTGTCCATGGAAATTCTGCATTTGCTTACACGAAACATTAATAATATTTTGCGGGCTCGTATTTGCAACATGGCGAAGAAACAAACTCATATAAAGAATCGGAAACTCTTTTTTATGAAGCAGCCCGTATAAATCATGGGAAATAGCCAAATCATGAATAATTTGACCTTCACCAAGAAGGGCAGTATACCATTCTGCTTCTTCCTTTATTAAGGATTCATTCATTTCTTGGACACGGCTTATTTCATCAATAAACACCATCCCATTAGAAGGAAGATAGTCTAGTAAACTAGTACCGCCATCGTATGCTAGTGAAAGATATTTAAATACATGTTCTGGTTTATGATTATTTTTTAATTGTTCGAGCTCAAAACTAATATTCTGCGAGAGCTGAATTTTTGCTTTATCGTCCTTTAATTTTCGTAAGCTCTTTGCTAATCCATCTTCCAGATTACCAATTAACCGGCTATAATTCTCAGCCTCAAAAAGAACCTCTGTAGCAGGTCCAATTAAAACCTCAGCCGTTTTTTCGATGGAACGCTGGTCTTCTAAGGAAAAATAGCGAATGGAATCAATCTCGGTGTCAAATAACTCAATTCTTATCGGATTGCTCACTGTTAGTGGATAAATATCAATAATCCCGCCCCTAATACTAAACTCACCAGGGGTCGAAACCATATCTACCCGTGCATAACCCATCTTAACAAATGTGGTTAGTACCTCTGTTACATCGAGATCATCACCGACTTTATAGGTCAACTGGTACTTCTTCCAGATGTTTTTTGGAGGAATGACTTTTCTTAGTCCAGCAATAGGAACAATAATAATACCTTTGTTTTTCTTACTAAAATGGTTTAAGGCTTCAATCCTTTGTGCCTTTAACTCTGGGCTTGCAATACTCATTTCAGCTGCTATTAATTCATTTGCTGGAAAAAGAAAAACTTCATCCTCACTTAATAGATTTACAATATCATCATAGAGTTTTTGTGCTTGCAAGAGATTATGGGTAATAAATAGAATGGGTCTCTTCATCTGCTCGTAAATAGCGGCAGTTAAGACTGTTCTTGATGAACCCGATAATCCAGCAATGAGTTGTTCCTTCAAGCCCACTTGGACTCCAGATATGATAGAGTGAATATCTTCTTGCTCAATAAATAATGATTTTAAACCTTTCAAAAGCTAGTTCCTCCTCCCTTTGAATCTTTGTTTAGTAGTTAACGTTAGCATTAGCATTTTAAAAAATAGAAAAATGCTTTGGAGTGCTTCCAAAGCTGTTAATGAATGAGGAAATCATATTGGTGATAATCTGGATTTCTTTCTAATGCCTCCTGACAATCCTCACATATGGCTGTAATGTTTATATTACCAGACAAGTCATAAGCAACCATCTCTTGTCTTTCCTGCTCTGTTAATTTATGAAGACCGAGCGCTTCGCTGTGTATGGATGACTGTTCAATGGAGCCTAGGTTCGTGCCACAATGACGGCAATGGTAATGAATGGCCACTCAGGTAACCTCCCTATTCTACTACTATTAATAATAGTATTTACGGGGAAAAGAGAAGTTATTCATTCGATTCTTTCATTAAAAAAAGAATTGTTTTATTTTATGTAAGTAAAGGTTATCCCATGAACAATTACTGATTAAATTCATTCATTACCTGTAAAAAAGGCTTTTCTAACCAAACCTTACAGGCCTCAGCACTCTTCTTTACAGCTTCCTTAGTTAATATAAACTCTTCTTCATTGAAACGCCCCAACACATAATCAGGGACCTTCATACCATTTCTAGGTCGATCAATCCCAATTCGTATTCTGTTAAACTCTTGGGTCCCAAGATGTGCCACTGTTGATTTAATTCCGTTATGCCCGCCAGCACTTCCTTTTTGACGAAGCCTGATTTTTCCTGCCGGCAAGTCAAGATCATCGTAAATGACCACAAAATCTTCTAACTCAATCTGGTAATAGTCCATAATGGCTCTAATGGATTCTCCAGAGAGATTCATATACGTCAGCGGCTTGAGTAAAACTACTTTCTCACCTTTATGAAAACCAATTCCAAATAATCCTTTGAACTTTGATTGATTTAAAGGAATATCTAATTGATTTGCCAGTTCATCAATGACTTCAAAACCAATATTGTGTCTCGTGTTTTCAAACTGTTTCCCAGGGTTTCCTAAACCAACAATTAATTTCATTCTTACCCTCTCTTTCGGCCCAGTCCACCTGTTTAATAATTTTCGGAGCATTATTATCTCTCCCATTTAATAATACGTCTTTTTATTGATAAATGCGACAAAAGACGTAACCCTTTTCAGGTTACGTCTGAATACTATTGTCCAGCAGCCCCTAGGCTCTGCTGCTTTTCTATTCTCCTACTGGATCCGTTTCTCTGCCTTCTTCGTTATCAGGGTGACCGCCTTCTTGCTGCTCACCTGCGTTGATTTCCTCTTCTTGACGAGGAGGGAGAATGCTGGCAACTACTTCATCTTCTTCATGATTAATCGTAAAAGATCCTTGATAAAGGATATCGGAGACCTTTAATGTTTCACCTACCTGCAGGTTCGTTACATCCACTTCAATTTGCTGTGGAATTTCCGTTGGTGTAGAGGTAATCGATAATTCATGAACAGACTGCTGGAGAACACCGCCATCCTTTACTCCTGCTGCCTCTCCAGTTAGAACGAGTCTTACCGTTACGTTAATCTTAGAGGATTTATCAACGGCTAGAAAATCGACATGAATGATTTCCCTTTTAATAAAATCCTCTTGATAGTCAGTTAACACGACATCCTGTTTACTTCCGTCTAAATCAAGTGAAATGACTCCATTTCTGCCCACATCTCGAATTGTTTTGGTTAAATCCGCAGAGCTGACAAAAACAGGCTTACTTTCAAGCTTCCGACCATATATTACAGCAGGAATATTCCCTGTTTCTCGAATTCTTCTTAACTCCGATCTCCGCAGTTCCTTACGTTCCTTTGCTTGTAAAAGCGTACTCATGAGTTTAGTCACCTTCCTAGTTTTGTTCTGAACTGTCTCTATAAAAATTCCCCAAAACAGGAAGGTCTAAACATTTAATTTATTTGTTGTGTTAATTTGTCTTGTTGATTAATCAAATAAAGTACTTACTGATTGTTCTTCATGAACACGGATAATCGCTTCGCCCATTAAAGGCGCTACGGATAGTTGAATGATTTTATCTGTCTTTTTCTCTTCTGGCATAGCGATAGAATTTGTAATAACTAATTCTTTGATTTTTGAATTTTGAATTCTATCCATTGCCGGCCCAGATAAAACAGGGTGTGTACAGCAAGCATATACTTCTTTTGCACCGTTCTCTACCAGCGCATTTGCTGCAAGCGTGATAGTTCCTGCTGTATCAATGATATCATCAATTAAGATCGCAATTTTCCCCTCAATATTACCAACAATATTCATTACCTCTGCAACATTTGGCCGTGGACGACGTTTGTCAATAATTGCAATAGGTGCTTTTAATCGTTCAGCTAATTTCCGGGCTCTCGTTACTCCGCCGTGGTCAGGAGAAACGATAACGATGTCGCCATTAAACTCTCTTTTTAAGAAGTATTCCGCTAAGATCGGTACACCCATTAAGTGATCAGTTGGAATTTCAAAGAATCCTTGAATCTGTGGTGCATGTAAGTCTAAACAGATAACACGCGTTGCCCCTGCAGTTTCAAGAAGGTTTGCCACTAATTTAGCGGTAATCGGCTCACGAGCACGTGCTTTACGGTCCTGACGGGCATATCCATAGTACGGCATAACAATATTAATTGTCTTCGCAGAGGCCCTTTTCAGAGCGTCAATCATGATTAACAATTCCATGATGTTCTCATTAACAGGTGAGCTAGTCGATTGAATGACATATACATCACAGCCGCGGATACTCTCTTCAATATTAATTTGAATTTCTCCGTCACTAAATCTCGTTACAGAGCTTTTGCCTAATTCTACACCAATAACCTTGGCAATCTCTCTCGCTAAAGGCAGGTTTGAATTTAGACTGAATACCTTTAAGTTTGGATCTAAGTATTGATTCGACATAATGCCCTCCATATTAATGCTTATTTTTTCTTATTAAGCTTATCGACATAGTTTTCTTTATTTACCTGCTGTGCACGTGCAATGGATAATGCATTACCAGGAACATCTTTAGTAATGGTTGAACCTGCAGCCACATACGCACCTTTTCCAACAGTAACTGGCGCAACTAGATTTGAATTACAGCCTATAAAGACTCCATCCTCAATCCTTGTTAGAAATTTATTTTTCCCATCATAATTAACGGTTATTGATCCACAACCAATATTTACATCACTGCCAACCTCTGCGTCACCAATATAGCTAAGATGTGAAGCTTTACTTCCTTTACCAAAAACTGCCTTTTTGATCTCAACAAAGTTCCCAATTTTCACTTCATCGTGAATGTTGGAATCCGGTCTAATATGGGCAAATGGACCGATATTAACAAGAGATCCAATTGAACTATTATAAGCAGCGGATTGACGGATTACCGTTTCATCTCCTACTTCGCATGTATCAATTTCTGAATTCGGTCCGATTTGACAATCTGAACCAATCACCGTTCTGCCTTTTAAGATTGTACCTGGAAGAACAATTGTATCCTGGCCAATAACAACATCCGATTCGATGTATGTATTCTCGGGGTCAATAATCGTAACACCATTACGCATATGATTTTCATTTATACGGCTGCGCATAATTCTTTCTGCTTCAGCCAAAGCAACTCTATCATTAACACCTAATGTTTCTTCAAGATCAGTCGTTTGGAACGCAGTAACTACTTCTCCCTGATTTTTTAGGATTTCAACTACGTCTGGAAGATAAAATTCACCTTGAACATTATCGTTTGAAACCTTCTTCAATGCTTCAAACAATGCAGCATTATCAAAACAATAGGTACCAGTATTAATTTCATTTATTTCCCGCTCTGTCTCTGTTGCATCTTTATGTTCAACAATTTTTTCAACAAAACCATTTTCATTTCGAATAATTCGCCCATATCCTGTTGGGTCATCAATTTTTGCTGTAAGAATTGTTGCTTTTGCAGATAACTCCTCATGATGTTTAAATAAAGACTCCATCGTTTCTGCTTTGATGAGAGGTGTGTCACCACAAACTACAATGGTAACTCCTTCCTTCCCCTCTAAGTTCTGTTGCGCCTGCATAACAGCGTGCGCAGTTCCAAGCTGCTGATCTTGCAGGGCATAATGGCTTTCTTCCCCTAATTGAGATTTTACCATTTCCGCTCCATGACCAATTACGGTAACCAATTCTTTAATATTAAGTTTCTTCACTTGATCAACAACATGTTGAACCATCGGCTTTCCACATACGGGGTGTAATACTTTATATAGCTTTGACTTCATCCGGGTTCCTTGTCCTGCGGCCAAAATCACAGCATAACGATTATGCATGTTCAAGTCCTCCAATTTTACCTTTTTTCATGGTTTATGAGAAAAGAGCCTGTAAACTTCTTTCTAAAGTTCAAAATATCTTATTCCGTGTTAAATCGGCTTTAAGATTTAAATAACATCTTTAATAAAACAGCCTTATCCATTAAAAATATTAACGTAATTAGCGAGGCATTTCAAGGAATGTAAGAAAAGTGTCCGAATTTGTTATTTTGAAAAAATTAGCGGAAGAAAGAATAAAAGGGGAAAAACGGGGAATTAAAAAAAGAGCACTACTTGTTGTAGTAGGCTCTAGTTGAATACTACTTTCTAGGAAGCTCCGGCTTCTTCAAATTCTACTTCTAGTTCTCCTAAGCGATGGTACTCAGCCAAGACAGCTTCTTGAATTTTTCCACGCGTTCCAGAGTTGATTGGATGCGCAATATCACGAAATTCTCCATCTGGAGTGCGTTTACTTGGCATAGCCACAAATAAACCATTGTTTCCATCGATAACGCGGATGTCATGAACAACGAATTCATTGTCTAATGTAATTGATGCAATCGCTCTCATTCGGCCATCCGTGTTAACGCGGCGTAATCTTACGTCTGTTACTTCCATGTGCTCACACCCTTTTCTTATGTTAAAAAGCTAGTGTTATTAATTCAACATGGTTTCTAGTAAATCCTTCTTAATCTAGTAAATATTTTAAAAATATTTCAGAAAAAATAATGAACATTTCCAAAAGTCAGATTTTTTAATATTAATATAATGGTTATAGCATAAAATAAAGTCCTGTTATTAATTATTGTTGATTTTCGTGTAGTAATGAAAACTCATAGGCGGAGAATTTCCGGCTAATGTATATAAAAGCAGCTTAAGAAGCGGATATAAGCGGAGATATTCCGATTAACTGCTCTAAATAAGACAAAATCCAAGGATTTGGTTAATATAAACGGAAAGACTCCCTTTATTTTTAAAGAAATATGAGTTTTTCCCAATTTAGATGGACTTTTTCCGTTTATTTTTCAAACACAGTGAAATCAACATTCTGAGAGCTAAAATAAAAAAACGCTCGATTATTTCACGAGCGCAATCACTTCGATTTCTACCAATGCATCTTTAGGTAATCTTGCTACCTCTACACAAGAACGCGCTGGTTTATTCGTTGAGAAATATTCTCCATACACTTCATTAATGGCTGCAAAGTCATCCATACTTTTAATAAACACAGTAGCCTTTATCACTGTCTCAAACGAAGCTCCTGCGGCTGTAAGTACGGCATCTAAATTTTTAAAAACTTGATGAGTTTGTTCTTTAATACCGCCCTCGGTCATGACTCCCTCTGCTGTCAATGGAATTTGACCAGAACTATAAAAAAGATTATTTACAATGATTCCTTGAGAATAGGGACCAATAGCGGCAGGTGCTTGGTTGGTTTGAACTACTTTCATACTTATTCCTCCGTTCTTCGTTTAAAATAGTTTCCTTCTGTAACTTGTATCCTTTTTTCCTTTACATCCACATCAGTCAGTTTAACTAGTGATTTGTACTCATCTACAAGTCGTTCTTCAATTTTTTCTGCTTCAACCAAAACAGCAATACCAGCGACGGAGGCATTAAATTCTTCTAGTAAGCTGATCATTCCCATTACCGTTCCGCCTGCTTTCATAAAGTCATCGACAACTAAGACCCTGGAGCCTTGAGCCAAACTTCTTTTTGAAAGTACCATGGTTTGTATTCTTTTTGCAGATCCAGAAACATAGTTAATACTGACAGTTGGACCTTCTGTTACTTTACTATCTCTTCTTACAATCACAACAGGTGTGTTCAACTGACTCGCTACAGCATAAGCAAGGGGAATCCCCTTTGTAGCCACTGTCATAACCACATCTATTTTAGTATTTACATAGGCGGAAGCAATAATCCTGCCGGCCTTTTGGACCACGGAAGGGTCACCCAAAATATCTGTTAAATACAAGTATCCCCCTGGCAAAAGCCTATCAGGGTGGGCAATTAACGAACATAACTCACTTACAAACGGCCTGGCCTCTTCATCACTTACACTTACAAAAAATTTAACCCCGCCCGCTGCACCAGGTACAGTTTGCAGCGTTCCGATTCCTCTTTGTTCGAATGTCTCCTTCACTATTGCTAAGTCTTCACTGATAGAAGATTTCGCAGAAGAATAACGTTCAGCAAAGAAGGTAAGCGGTACCAGCTGACGCGGATGGTCAAGTAAATAGCTTGTCATATCGATCAATCGTTCACTGCGGCGAAACTTCATAGCAATCCTCCAAAAAGACGAATGTTCTAATAATAGGATATCACTAATGTACGTTTTTAATCAAGAGTATGTCGTTCACCGAGCATCCTTACAGCAAATACTTGGTCACAAAAACCTCTTAGTCCATTATAGATGCGATGCATTCTTGAATCATGCTGGACAATGCCAAAGACTGTCGGTCCGCTTCCGCTCATCAATACTGCATCCGCTCCAAAACGCTTCATCTGTTCCTTAATTTGCGCTACCTCGGGATGGAGTTTTAATGTAACATCTTCCAAGACATTTCCGACATTTTCACATACACCTTGATAGTCATTGTTGTGAATCGCCTTAACCATCTCGCCAATTTGAGGGTGCTGCATGCCATTTAAATCCAACCGGCGATAGACCTCAGCTGTCGATACCCCAATATAAGGTTTTGCTAAAATAACCCAGCACGTTGGCGGAGCAGGAAGGTCAGTTATCATCTCTCCTCTGCCCCTCGCTAAAGCTGTGCCGCCATATACACAAAATGATACATCTGAGCCTATTTCCGAGCCAAGGACAGCTAATTCATCCAACGTTAAACCGAGTTCCCATAACTTATTAAGGCCTCTTAGGGTTGCAGCAGCATCACTGCTGCCCCCAGCTAGTCCGGCCGCCACAGGAATTGTTTTTTCAATTGTAATTTGGACCCCTTTTTTCACTTGGTATCGGTCCTTTAACAATTGTGCCGCTTGAAAGGCTAAATTCCTTTGGTCATCAGGAACATAACGGTTGTGGGAGAGAATATGTATTTTATCCTGTTCTAATAATGTTAGTTCAACACGGTCCGCCAAATCAATCGTCGTCATGATCATCTCAACTTCGTGAAAACCATCAGGACGCTTATATAAAACATCTAAGGAAAGATTAATTTTGGCTGGTGCTTTTACTAAAAGCTTCACTATGCACACCTACACTTCTATCGTTCATATATTTTTTCCTATTTTACCACAAAACTCCTGATAGGAAAAAAGTCTATAAATATTTAATGCTTTTTGTATTATTTCAATCCTATTCTTATGGAAGAGGTATTTGGACAGCTTCAGCTTTTTTGGAGCTTGCCTTGTCCGAATGTGACCTGTCTTCGGACAGCTTCAGCCTTTTTTGGGCTTGCCTTGTCCGAATGTGACCTGTCTTCGGACAGCTTCAGCTTTTTTGGGGCTTGCCTTGTCCGAATGTGACCTGTCTTCGGACAGCTTCAGCTTTTTTTGGGCATGCCTTGTCCGAATAAGAGCAGTCTTCGGACAGCTTCAGCTTTTTTGGGGCTTGCCTTGTCCGAATGTGACCTGTCTTCGGACAGCTTCAGCCTTTTTTGGGCTTGCCTTGTCCGAATGTGACCTGTCTTCGGACAGCTTCAGCCTTTTTTGGGCTTGCCTTGTCCGAATGTGACCTGCGTATACTCTTTAAAATAACTTTGATTTAACAATTATCGATGATAGCAACGATATTCCCTAAAAAAAGCATATTTAAAAGCCAGGGGGATTCTACCCTCTGGCTTTGCCGTGGTGTTTGTTTTGTTTAAACATTGAGAAGCGCAGTGCTGCTTTAAAATATGCTAACGATGAACTGCCTTTTAGAGGTTACGGTTGTTTTTCATCAGCTGCTCTGAGGCCAGTTCAACTGCTCTTTTTACCATGTTTCCTGCGTCCTTCGCTCTGATGCCGCCCCAGCCCTCTTTTTGAACGACATCATAAAAACCAAGCTCTTTTGCAAGTTCTTCTTTAAACTGACTAGACATGACACCTCTTCTTCTTGCCATCTAAACAACCCCTTTTTTACACTCACGGCAGTATTAGTATGGTATTAAGTGAATTATTCAATTAGTTATTTAATATGCTGTGTTAAAAAAGGCTGTTGATTTGCGCTCCACTAGGGAAAGCTTCCTTGAATAATCACCGCAGTGACAGGCCGCCTTTGCCTGTCACGAGGCGCTACGCTTTCCGCGGGCTCGCCCGTGAGCCTCCTCGGTCGTTCCGACCTGCGGGGTCTCACTCAGCTCGTACATCCAGCAGGAGTCGAGCGCCTTCCGCTCCAATCAACAGGTTCTTAAACCAACAGTTTTCCTTAACACAGCCATTTATTAAAAAGCAAAAGGCAGAAAATCAGATGATTTTCTGCCCTAAAAAATTGCCCTATATTCTAACTTAAAGCTATGTGTCCTGCTGCATCTTCATAGAAGGTTATTTGAACCGTTTCAGTAAGTACATCTGCATAGCTGTATGAAACTCGTTCAAATGAATTCTCTTCTTGATCTAACTCGATTACAAAAACCGAAGGGTACGTTTCGGCTAATACGCCTGATCGTTCGATTGTCTTTCTACGTCCTCCGTTTGCCTTCAGCAACAATCTTTTCCCTAAATTTGAATCAAGAGCCTTTTTGATATCGGCTAAGGTTTTTGGCATTCGGTCCACCTCACTGTGTAAAGTATATCACACTGACATAGTCCCTGTCAAATAAAAACATAAAATTATATCAGTCCGACAAAAAGATTGTCAATATTTTTTCTTCTACTTTTTTTCCCATTTTTCAACAATCATTATGATTTCCTTAACAAGAGCTAATTATGTGCATATAAAAAAATAAGCCTTTATTTTTTTTCTAAAGGCTTATGATTCTTCTTCCTGGACAGGATTATAAGGCATTCCTGTTCGTAAGACCCCTTTCGTTTCAATTCCTCCGAGACCTTTTTCTCCAGTAAGTGTGTTTCTTAATACATCCCAAACATTGATACTTTCCATAAACGGCGTGAAGCTGATTTTTGCAACGATATAAACAGGGTCCAGTGCATGGATATTGATTCTTGATGGTGAACTAGCAAAGTTCGCTCCTGCATGAATCAAGGATTCAAAGTGTGATTGACAGGCACCTGCAAAAATGACAAGTTGATCTAAATGGGGTATTTTCCTGCGTGCTTCCTTAACGGTTTGGACAAAGTGCTTCGAGTGGCGGTATGCGTTGATATCTGTTATCTTTCCCTTCGACTTTGAATAGGCATCATGACCCGTAATGACTAAAATATCAGGCCGGTATTGATCGATTAAACCGCCAATTTTATGTGGCATTTCCTTTTCGTTACAATGGATGCCATAAACAGGAATACCAATTTTTTCATATAACGTCATGCACTTTTGTAAGTAATCAGAATCGCCATCCAAATGAAGCACCCTTCCAGGCATTTGAAAATAATTGGCTGGCTGAACATAGCCCCCGGTCGCTTCATAATCCCGCCTTTGCTTTAGTAAATCGACGTCCTGTGCGAATAAACGGAAGGATTGCTCTTCAAGTGTTCTGTATTCCTGTACTATTTTGGACCTTACATTAGGGTTAATCACCACTAAATCATCGTAAGGTGCGTCTGCCATCAAGCGAATATCCTCACCATATAGAACTGCAAATTTCTGGCCATTTAGTGTTTGAATATCAATAACTCGGAATAGAATATCACAGTTATAGGACCGTCTGCCGACAATATCCATCATCTTTATATTCACTGCTGTCACTCCAATTAGACCAGCGTATAGGCCTTCCAAATAAAGTTTTTCTTTGATAGGCTATGCACCTACACAGTATTTTGTGAATGGACGGCTATAGTCAAAAAAAATAGACCTAAATAAGGTCTATTGGAAATAGTGAAGCAACTCATCGCTCAGGCGCCCAAATTCCTGAACAGATAGAGTTTCTCCTCTTCTTGTCGGGTCAATGCCGGCAGCGTTAAGTGCACTTATGATTTCTTCCTTCTTTTGTTTTCCATCTGGAAGTTGACTCGTTAAATTATTTAGTAACGTTTTTCGCCTTTGCGCAAAACTTGCTCGTGTTACTTGAAAAAAGAACTTTTCATCCTTGACGCTTACCGCTGGTTCTTCCCTTCTGGTTAAGCGGATAACAGCGGAATCTACATTTGGCTGAGGAACGAAGACTGTTTTTGGAACAATCATAACCGTCTCAGCCTTTGTATAGTACTGTACAGCGATGGAAAGTGAACCGTATTCTTTTGTACCAGGACGAGCTGAAATGCGGTCTGCGACCTCTTTTTGGAGCATACAGACGATACCTCTGATTGGGATTTGTTCCTCTAACAGCTTCATAATAATTGGAGTCGTCACGTAATAAGGAAGATTCGCCACAACCATCAGGTCATCAACCTCTGTAAATTCTGTCTCGATCACTTCCTGAACATCTGCCTCTAGAATGTCATTATGTATCACTTTAACATTTTCATATGGTGAAAGAGTGTCCGCTAATATTGGTAATAATCTTTGATCAATTTCAAATGCAACTACTTTTTTGCTGCGGCGTGCAAGCTGTTCAGTCAGAGCTCCAATGCCAGGACCAATTTCTATCGCCCCTGATTGGTCCCCCAATTCAGCAAAGTCAACAATTCTATGTAAGATATTTGTGTCTATTAAAAAGTTTTGCCCTAGACTTTTCTTAAAAGAAAAGCCGTATTTTTCAAGTATTGCACGTGTACGAATCGGGGTAGCAATGTCTTTATTCATTTTTTTCCTCCTGTATGACAACTGCAAGAGCTTCTGCAAATTCCTGCTTGCTGATTTGGAACATCATTAACCTTTTATATAATTGTTTCCCATTGGTATAACCAATTTTCAAAAGTTTTCCCAACATGATCCTGCGTTCTTTTGAACCTGGTCCTCCAACGAGTCCAGCCATAATTAAATCTTCCTGTGTGATTTCCTCTTGAATCGTCTCTGACATAGTTTGTGCATCTCTTAATGCATTCCTTATTGCTTCTAGAGGTGCATGTTCCACACCAAGACCTTTTCCATTTTTAGCAACAGCGACTTCTTTTATTAAGAAAGCATGTTTTGCCCCAGGGACTTTTTCCGCAATCGTTTTCCTGATTTTTTCTCCTGGAAAATCCGGGTCTGTAAAAATGATAACCCCTCTTGTTGCTTGTGCTCTTTTTATTTTTTCAATCGTTTCCTCATTAATTGCTGATCCATTGGTTTCTATTGTATCTGCGTCAACTGCTCGTTTAATCGTGGTAGTATCATCTTTTCCTTCCACCACAATGAATTCCTTAATTTTCATTATTTCCTCCGGACATGAATGATAAAAATAAAATAATTTGAAAAAAAAATGAAACATTTTTGTAATGTCCACCGTCTATATTTACAAAGTCATTCATATTATTAAGTAATTAGATTAATGTATTCGATGCAAGTATAAAGAATATTAGAGAAAAAGCAAAATGCAGAGGCTCATTTAAACCTCTGCAGCGTTAAGCTTATTGTAATATCTTAATCTTTACCTTTCTGACTCCCCAGCGGAAAGCCTCCGCCTTTGTTGGGAAAAAAACATCAATCTTGTGTCCCTTTATAGCGCCGCCAGTATCAGCAGCTACAGCATAGCCATAGCCCTCCACATAAACCTTCGTACCGAGCGGAATAACTCGCGGGTCCACTGCAATTATTTTTGCTCCCGGGTTTGCACGCAGATCAAATCCCGTAGCCGTTCTTCCTGAACAGCCGTTACAATAGGCAGTATAGGCAGTAGTATTGACATAAAACTCAGTTCCAGTTTCTGCTCCACGGGAAACTTGAATATCTAATTCCTTCGTTCCGACAGCCACAACTTTATCGAGTTTTTCTCTAAGTTTCTGCTCACCAATTATTTTTCTTGAGACTTCTTTACCGTTTTCCAAGATGACTTCATATTCTTTCGAAACAATTCCCTGTTTACCTTCTGTAACAGTTACTTGTTTTCCCTTTTCTAAGCCCTCATCCTTCTTGGTGATTACGGCAAATTGAATTGGTTCTTCCACTACATCGGTGACTTTTTCTACGCGAATAACGTTAATAACGCCATCCTTTTGCAATGTCTCTGATAATGACGGTTCAACTCGGTCAAATTCATTAAGTTTAATACCCTGTTGTGTTAAAAAGTCAGCGACCGTAGCCGAAGTGGACCATACTTGTTGCTGTTTCCCGCCGTCAACTAGTGTTAGATGAAGAGCAAATTTAATGCGAATATCCATCTTACTTTTGACTGTTTCCTGCGGTTTTGGTGTAATTTCATCCTGTTCGTTCAATACAATTTGTTGCTCTTTTAGTAGCTCAGCGACTGTACCTGCTGTTGTCCATATCGTTTTTTTCTCGTTGTCTTGGACAATTTGAACCTGTTTTGCTTGTTTCCAGACAATTTTTTGATTGTCTTGGACCTTCGTATCGGCTGAAGGTGACAAGTAGTCTTTTGAGTTGAGTGGTATATCCAGTTGAGTAAATACTTCCTTAACTGTATTGGCATGCGTCTTTATTACTTTTTGCTGTCCGTTAAGAGTCAGTGCAACGGTATACTTAGATCCTTCATAGTATGAAAAACCAAGAAGTGCTGCTAAAACTACAAAACTAGCAAAAGTGATCGCCAACCTTTTACTACTCGAAGACTTGGAAAACAGGTTTTTCATGTTTTTGAATACGATGAAAAACGCCTCCTTCTCTCGGAGAGATTATTGAGAAACATGCTGTCGGCTGTCAACCCTTGCATATGTTGTGAACGTATTTCCTATTATGCATATAGTTGGGAAATTTGCAAAGGAAAACTTCTCGACACGGTTATCCTATGAGAAAAAGAAGGCGTGTAGAACTTTAAGTTATAGTAAAAAATTCGGACAAGCTTCTATTTACTTCGACAAGGTTGTCTATCAGTTTATGTCGAATATTTTTTTTGCATTGGCAGTGGTTATGTTTGCAACTTCCTCAAAGGATAATCCTTTGATTTCGGCAATTTGTTCCGCAACTAACTTTACGTATCCGGGTTCATTACGTTTTCCGCGATAAGGATGAGGTGCTAGATACGGACAGTCGGTTTCTATCAGCAGTTTTTCTATCGGAACAACCGCTGCCACTTCCTTGGGTTTCTTGGCATTTTTAAACGTAACAGGACCGCCTAGTGAAATATAAAAATTCATTTTTAGACATTCTACCGCAACCTCAGGACTCCCACTAAAACAATGCATAATTCCTCCAACCTCAGCTGCACCCTCTTCTTGTAAAATTTCTACGATATCAGCTGTTGCTTCTCGGTTATGAATCACAATTGGAAGTTTTACCTTTTTGGCCAACTGAATTTGCCTCCGAAATACCTCCTTTTGGATATCCTTTGGAGATTTATCCCAATGGTAATCTAGTCCCATTTCTCCGATTGCGACTACTTTTGGATGTCCAGCTAGTTCTTCGATCCAAATCAAATCCTCATCTGTCATATCAATAGCATCAACCGGATGCCAGCCTATACAGGCATAGATAAACTCGTATTTTTCAGTAAGCTCCATCGCTTTATTAATCGTCGGTCTATCAAAGCCTACACATACCATATGAGATACCCCTGCTTCCTGGGCCCTTTGAATAACTTCCTCGAGGTCGTCCTCATATTGTTCAGCATTTAAATGTACATGCGTATCAAATAACATAAATAAAACTCCTTTGTAGAATTACATTACTTATTATGTCGAACCAATAAAGAAAAAATGGAAATGCCACGAAATTTGTTTCACGTGGAACAATTCAAAGCGGAAGCGCCTTGCACAGGGGCGACAGGCATAAGGCGAGCCGGCGAGAAGGTTGTTCTTTAACCTTCTTGACGGATTGGCTTATGACCCGAGCCCCTAGGCGCTGCAGCTAGACATTTCTCAAATTAAAAGAGCCTATAAAGGCTCTTCTGAATGTTTATCTACTTTACCTTCGAACCGTTTGGTAAGGTTTGGTCAACGGTGGCAAGCGACAAGGCTCCATCCTTCGATCCCGCTAAGATCATTCCTTGTGATAATTCTCCACGTAGTTTCACCGGCTTAAGGTTTGTTATACAAATTACTTTTCTACCAACTAACTCCTCTGGTTTATAATACTGGGCAATGCCTGAGACCACTTGACGTTTTTCATAGCCTAAGTCCAACTGAAGTTTTAACAGCTTATCAGCTTTTTTAATATGTTCAGCCTGAACGACTTCTGCTACACGTAAATCTATTTTCATGAAATCATCTATTGCAATTTCAGCTATTTCTTCTGGCTTTTCTACTTGTTTTTCTTCTTGTTTCTCTTCAACGACTGGAGCTGAACCTCCCATTTTAGCACGGATAAATTCAACTTCCTCTGCAATTTCAAGACGCGGGAATAAAGGATTTCCTTTTAAAACCTTCGTACGTTTTGGAATAGCGCCGAAGCCAGTTAAACTATCCCATGTCTTAAGTTCCTCATGGTTAATGCCCAGTTGTTCAAACATACCATTCGGTGTCACTGTTAAGAATGGCTGCAGCAAAACTGCTGTTCTTCTTAATGTTTCAGCTAAGTGCACCATTACACTAGCCAGCTCATCCTTATTTTCTTCTGATTTTGCCAATGCCCATGGCTGTGTTTCATCAATATATTTATTGGTACGACTCACCAATTGCCATATGGATGTTAGCGCAACGGAAAATTCCATCTTCTCCATGGCCTCTTCATATTTAGCAACCGTTTCACGATTGACCTGAAGCAGCGCCGCATCAAATTCACCCGTTGAGCCAGAATAAGCAGGAATCACACCATCAAAGTATTTATCAATCATCGCTACTGTACGGTTTAACAGATTGCCTAGGTCATTTGCTAAATCGAAATTAATTCTTTCAACAAATCCCTCTGGTGTAAATACACCATCTGCCCCAAATGGCACTTCTCTTAATAAATAATATCGAAGCGCGTCAAGACCATAACGATCAATTAATGTAACAGGATCCACAACATTGCCTTTTGATTTAGACATTTTTCCATCTTTCATTAAAAGCCAGCCATGTGCAAAAACCTTTTTAGGAAGTGGAAGATCCAAAGCCATTAACATAATTGGCCAATAAATGGTGTGGAAACGAACAATTTCTTTCCCAACAAGATGAACATCTGCTGGCCAGTATTTCAAATATTTATTTTCATTATCTGTTCCATAGCCAAGCGCTGTAATGTAATTAGATAATGCGTCAATCCAAACATAAATGACGTGTTTTGGATCCCCAGGGACTTTTACTCCCCAATCAAAGGTTGTTCTTGAAACAGCTAAATCCTCTAAACCAGGTTTGATAAAGTTATTAATCATTTCATTTTTTCGTGATTCTGGCTGGATAAACTCCGGATTTTCTTCATAGTATTGTAACAGTCGATCGACATATTTACTCATTTTAAAAAAGTAGGATTCTTCTTTAACGATTTCTACACCTCTGCCGCAGTCAGGGCAATTTCCTTCCACTAATTGGCGATCAGTATAAAAAGATTCACACGGAGTACAATACCAGCCTTCATACTTGTCCAAGTAAATATCACCTTGTTCAAGCAGTCTAGCAAAAATCTTTTCGACAACTTGCTTATGTCTCTCTTCCGTTGTTCGGATAAAGTCGTCATAAGAGATATCAAGCTTTCTCCATAAATCTTTAATTCCATCCACAATTTCATCCACATACTGCTGTGGGGATATCCCTTTTTCCTCAGCTTTACGCTGAATTTTTTGCCCGTGCTCATCTGTTCCTGTTAAGTACATAACATCAAAGCCGCGCATCCTTTTATAGCGTGCCATTGCGTCTCCGGCTACAGTAGTATAAGCATGGCCAATATGTAAATTTCCGCTCGGATAATAAATCGGAGTGGTGAGATAAAAGGTTTTTTGTTTTTCTTGCATTTGATACCCTCCTAATAGTAAACACTCAACATTTCTATTAAAACATTATTACCTTTTTTCGTCCTTCTATATCATCAAAATATACCCAAAAATCAATAAATGTGCAATAAAGCCCAAACATATGCAATAGATTTATTTTATCATTTTTCCATCTCCCCCCAAAAAAATAAAACTGCTGTCGAAACTTATATAGAAGATTATTGTTGTTTTTTGTCGAATTTTACAAAGTAAATACGAATTTAATTTAATCACATAATAATGGTAAAAAACCTGTAAACTTGAATGATCATTCATTATACATTGATATATCAACAATTCTATGAATTGATAATATTTTCCATTATTTTTTACTTTAAAGTAATTGACGGAAAATGGAATCGCTGGTATTATAAGTTTATAAAAAATATGTCGAATAATGACGAATAAATAGAAATAGAAATTCATAGGTTTAATATGAGAGGAGCTATTAAAATGAAATCTACAGGTATTGTCCGTAAAGTTGATGAATTAGGTCGTGTAGTAATTCCTATCGAATTAAGAAGAACACTTGGTATTGCTGAAAAAGACGCACTCGAAATTTATGTTGATGACGAGCGCATTATCTTAAAGAAATACAAGCCTAATATGACTTGCCAAGTAACAGGTGAAGTTTCTGATGATAACTTAGCACTTGCTGGCGGAAAGTTAATCCTTAGCCGTGAAGGTGCAGAACAGTTAGTAAATGAAATCAAAAGCCAATTTGAATTGGTGAAATAATATAAATGAAGCTTCTCCTGCAGCGGGAGAAGCTTTTTTTAATGATTATTGGTCAATATGGTATGCTTGATATACCTCACGTTTGTTAATGCCGCGGTCCTTCGCTGTTTGTTTAATCGCCTCTTTAGAAGGAATCTCTTTTACACTTATGTAGTGATCTACATGTTCTTCAATCGACAGAGTTTCCCACCAGGAACTTTCTTCTTCCTTTAGTTTGCTTTCGTCGGCACCATCAATTATCAAGCAAAATTCACCGCGAATTTCATCCTGATGTGCCCATTCCACTACTTCAGATAAGTTTCCTCTTATAAATTCCTCAAATTTCTTAGTTAATTCACGACAAATCGCCGCCTTACGATCCCCTAGGATATCATACATACTCGTTAAGGTTTCTTTCAGTCGATGTGGCGATTCGTAGAAAATAAGTGTTCCTGTTTGTTTCTTTAAACTCTCTAACTCTGTTTTCTTTTCCTTTTTGCTTCGGTTTAAGAATCCATAGAAATAGAAAGGCTGACAGGTAAGCCCTGAGGCAATTAATGCTGGTAGGGCTGCATTAGCTCCTGGCAGGGGTACTACGGTTACCTTTTCACTTATTGCAGCCTCTACGAGCTCATATCCTGGGTCTGAAATTGCCGGCATACCAGCATCACTCACCAAAGCAATTTTCATGCCTTCTTTGATCTTATGAATAAGCTTCTCGCCACTTGATTCCTTATTATGCTCATGATAGCTGACAACTGGCGTTTGAATTTCAAAGTAATTACATAATTTCTTTGTATTTCTTGTATCCTCTGCTGCAATCAAATCTGCTTCCTTTAAAATCCGAACAGCACGAAAACTCATGTCCTCAAGGTTGCCAATTGGAGTTGGAACTAGATAAAGTATTCCCTTTTGTGCCTCATTTTCAAAGCTCTTTTGCTGCCACACATTCATCACCCATTTCATTATTCACCATATAAAATCTTCCTTATATCAGCTGTGTATTCCCCTTCTTCATTGTAAACAAATAAGGGAGGAAGTATTTTTAAATCCGGACTGCCATCTTTAATTGCTTCAATTAATAATGTATTTGCCTCTTTCCCTTGCTTCGGATAAACAAACTGAATGCGCTTAGGTTCAAGGCGATACTGCCGCATAAGCGAAATGATATCCATCAGCCTTCCTGGCCGATGGACAAATGCCACCTTTCCGCCTTGTCTCACCAGCTGACTTGAGGCCTTTACCGCATCTTCAAGAGTACATAGAATCTCATGACGAGCAATAGCCAGATGCTCATTCGGATTTATTTCCTCTTTTGAAGCTGTTGTAAAATAAGGTGGATTGCAGGTGACTACATCATATTTTCCATAGCCTAATTGTTTAGGCATTTCTTTTATATCTCCATGAATCATCTGCAGGCGTTCCTGAAGATGGTTATATTCAATACTTCTTACTGCCATGTCATAAAGACGCTCTTGTATCTCTACACCAGCAATATTCCCCTTTGTACGGGCACTTAAAAATAATGGAATCACACCATTTCCACTACAAAGATCAATGATATTCCCTTTTTGTATCGGGACATACACAAATCGAGCGAGTAAAACCGCATCTAACGAAAAAGCAAAAACTGAAGGACTTTGGATAATCCTTAGATTTTCGGCAAGCAAATAATCAAGCCGCTCATCACCCTTTAACAAAACCATAACTACACACCTCTAAATAATATGTAAAAAAATGAGGCTGACCTGTGTCAACCTCTTCATGTTATTTCTTATTAAGAAAGGAGAGACAAAATAAGCAATCGCCTTCCTTACGTAAACTTCCAAAATGAAGGTTACAAATATGAAATCCTTCTTGGTATAGACGAGCAAGATTATCATAGCCTTCTCCGATATCTAAAGTCCGGTCTCCGGCAGACACACGGGAGGTTGTCCCTTTTTTAACTTTCTCATCCTTTTTTTCTTTTTCCGTGGTTACATCTAAACGGCGTCTTAGATGTTCATTTTCTAGCTTTAAATAATGATTCTCTTCTAGTATTTCGGCTAAATGCTGCTTTAATTCCCCGAGTTGTTGGTAAAGATGGCCAATTTGTGTTTCCATATTACTTACTGATTCAAATATCTCTTTTTTATCCACGTCGCACACCTCTTAATCTGTGGATTGTATAGACAAGGCACCCTCTTTAATGATTTCGTCCAATGTATACTCCAGAACTCGATCCTGTTCCTTTATTTCCACCTGAAGTACCCGCTCTAATATATTTAATCCTACCACTTTTCCTCGACCTTGAGGAGTTTCAATCATCTCGCCCAAATCAGGCAGTTGTTCTTTAGCAGCTTCGTATTCATCATTTTCATATTTTAAACAGCACATAAGCCTACCGCATAAACCGGATATCTTAGTAGGATTCAATGAGAGATTTTGGTCTTTTGCCATCTTAATGGATACAGGGTCAAAATCACCTAAGAACGTGGAACAACACAGCATCCTTCCACATGGACCAATTCCTCCAAGCATTTTCGCTTCATCCCGAACACCGATTTGGCGTAATTCAATTCTTGTCCGAAAAATAGACGCTAAATCTTTTACTAACTCACGAAAATCTACTCTTCCGTCAGCAGTAAAATAGAAAATTATCTTATTTCGGTCAAATGTATATTCAACATCCACTAGCTTCATATCTAATTGGTGTCCATTTACTTTTTCATTACAAACATCATATGCTTCCTGGGCAGCTTGTTTATTTTCTTCAACGATCATTCGATCTTTGTGATCTGCAATTCTCACTACCTTTTTTAAGGGTAAAACAACGTCATGCTCTTCAACCTGTTTACGAGGAACAACGGCCCTTCCGTATTCTACACCGCGCACAGTTTCGACAATGACGAAGTCGTCCTTCTGAATTGAGAGGTCTCCAGGATCAAAATAATAGATTTTACCCGCTTTTTTAAAGCGTACTCCTACAACATCATACAAATGAAGATCCCTCCTGCAAATTCAACACAAGCTCTTCCATCATTAGCTGCGGATTCATATTAGCCGCAAGCTTCCTTTTTGCCTCGAGAATAGCCGACATTTGATCCGATAACCGCCGTCCGGATGTTTCAAGAGCATACTGTCTCAACCGGTCACTTTCAGCTTTAAAGACGATTTGCTCCTGTTTATCTAATTGTATATATAATAAATCCTTAAAAATAAGAAGTAAAAGATCTAAACCACGATTAATCTGTTCTTTCTCTCTAAAGTGTGAAAACCATTCCCCTTGAAGAGTTACCATAGCTTCTAAAGGATTTTTTCTCAACACCTCATATAATTTTACCACTATCTTTTGAGCTTGTGCAAACCAATCATCACCATTTAACTCATACGCCTCGTCCAGGCTATTTGTCAACTGAGCTAATAATGGTGCTTTCATTGGATTAACGCCATTTTCAGTTAATTGTTGAATCATCGCATGCAGAGGTAATGGTTTAAATGATAATATTTGGCAGCGCGAAAGAATGGTCGGTAATAGCTGTTGCGGCTGCTCTGATAAAAGAAAGGCTGTAGTTTGTGAGTTTGGTTCCTCAAGAAACTTAAGCAAACTATTTGCCGCACTAACACTCATTTTATCAGCGTCACTAATCATATAAACCTTTCTTTGTGATTCCACACCTTTTTTTGAGAACTCCTCTTGGAGATCTTGAATTTGTTGTTTCTTAATCGATAACCCATCAGGCTCAACCTTATGAACATCTGGGTGATTACCGCTGTTGATACGGCGGCAATTATGACAGGCTTCACATGGTTTATAGCCTTCTATTAAAGAATCACAAAATAAAGCTTTTGTAATTAATAAGGCAATTTCCTTTTTTCCAGTCCCTCTGATTCCCTCAAATAAATAGGCGTGGGCGACACGATTCTTCAACAAACTGTTCTTTAACATTTTTAGCACGGCCGGCTGAAGATCTTCTAGTTGGTCCCATGTTTTCACCACGTTCATCACCCACTTACTTTTATTATTGATTGGCTGTGTTACTTTTTTTGCCCGTTGATAACCAATCTAATCAACATTTTAGCTTTAACACAGCCATAGATTTAAAAATGCATAAATTGTTCGATTGGAAGTACAAAGACAGTAGCACCGCCGACCTCAACTTCAACTGGATAAGGTACAAAAGAGTCCGCATTTCCTCCCATAGGAGAAACGGGTGCCACTAATTGATCCCTTGATTTACAGTTATCTTTTATGATTTGCAAGGCACGATCTACACGAATATCTTCTGTTCCAATCATAAAGGTGGTGTTGCCAGATTTCAAAAAGCCGCCTGTAGTTGCCAGCTTTGTCGCTCTAAAATTATTATCAACCAATGCTTTTGATAATCGATTGCTATCCTGGTCCTGAACAACAGCGATGATAAGTTTCATCTCTACCAACCCCTTCGTCAACATTCATTTATCTTTCCTATATTATAACAGGTATTTGTCCCTGTTACATTGATATTCGACATAGGTTGTTTTGGAAAGTTGTCTGAAATTTTATTCTGGGCGGTCGAAGTAACTTGCCTAATTGCTGTAATGGCAGTCGTATTGGCATCGTTATTGGTAAATCCTCATGGAAACCAGCAAAAGTAAAACAGGCGGAGATATTCCGGTTAAATGCAGAATGAGGCTCTTTTCGGGGTATATAAGCAGAGGGTTTCCGCTTAATCAAAGAAAACTCTCCTATTTTTGTATTTTTTTGGTCAATAGGCGGAATCTCTCCGACTATTTAAGCCTTTTTTAATACAAATTCTAAAATATGCGGAATTTCTCCGACTATTTATCAGCTGAGGTGCTTAACCTGGTCCTCCAACCGGCTTGATAAATAAAGAAAAAGACGTATGCCAATTCATACGTCAATTCTTGTGTTCTTTTATAAGAATGCAACCCCCAAAAAAGAACCTCACACTATTTTCAGTCAGCTTTATTCATCATTAACCTTTTACAGACCCTGCTGCAATTCCTTCAACAATACGATCACTTAAAATAAAGTAAGCGATCAATACTGGGATAATACTAATCATCAATGTGGCACCAATTGCTCCCCAATCGGTCAAATACTGTCCTACAAAGTTGTTTACCCCGACAGTAATGGTTTTCCATTTGTCAGAGCTCAAGAATGTGTTAACAAAAACGAATTCGTTCCAGTTATAGATCATGTTGATAATAACAGTGGTGGAAAGTACCGGTACTGTCATTGGAAGTGTGATTTGGAAGAATATCCGGTGGACGGAACAGCCATCAACCACCGCCGCTTCTTCAATCTCCCTTGGAATGGTTTTATAAAATCCTGATAGAATCATAATCGTGATGGGTAAATTAAATGCGACATACGATAAGATAACAGACATTGGATTATCAATCATATTTGCCGTTTTAAAGAAATTGAACAATGGAATTAAAGTTGAATGAAGCGGAATCATATATCCGGCCATAAATAAACCAAGAACTAATCCACTTAACTTCCATTCCATTCTTGTAATCGCAAACGTTACAAAGCTGGCAAGGATAACCGTCAGCACAACAGCTGAAACCGTGTACAAGACACTGTTAAAAAAGTAAACATCGATGTGACCTGTTGTCCAAGCCTTCGCATAGTTTCCCCACTGTGGGTCTTGTGGAAGGGCAAATGGAGACATGCCGAAAACTTCTTGATTCGTTTTTAAAGAAAACATAGCTAACCATATTAACGGATAAACCTGAACTACTGCAATAATCCCAAGAACAGCATATAATATTCCGTATCCAATTCTGTTTCCTAGAGTTTTACTAGATTTATAAGAAGCTGGAGCAGATAGGGTCGTTTTACGTGTTTCAACTGCAACCTTACTCATCCTTTTCACTCCCCTTTTTTAATAGTCAACATCTTTTGTATTGAGTAATTTTTGAATGATCCATGTTGCTACAATACAAATGATCAATAAGCCGAATCCGATGGCACTGCCGTAACCAAAGTTATATTTGCTGAATGCTTCTTTATACATGTAAGAGGCCATAACCTCAGATGCGCCGTTAGGTCCACCGCCTGTTAAGACGAAAATCAAGTCAAAGTATTTTAATGAACCGACAATTGCCAGAATGACCATGACTTTGATGACACCTGCAATGAGGGGAACCTTGATTTTATACGAAATCTGAATGGGAGTGGCACCGTCAATTTTAGCCGCTTCAATCAGTTCTTCTGGAACATTTTTTAATGCTGCATAGAAAATGATGATGTAGAAGCCTGCATATTGCCAAACGATTGGAAAGAACAGGGCATATAATACGATATTCGAATCCGCTAACCATAGCGGAGGATTGTCAACGCCAACCAACACTAGCAATCTGTTAAGCATTCCGTTCGATGGATCGAAAATTTTCGCCCACAGCTGTCCAATCGCTACAGAAGATAATAACATCGGGATTAAGTAGATCTTTCTTAAAAAGTTAGCTCCCTTAATCTTACTTGCTAAAATTAAGGATAAAATTAAATATCCAACCAAGCTCAAAGTGGAAAAAAGACCGAGTAATAGGGAATGCCATGCACTTTGCCAAAATTTTGTGTCCTTTAGTAATTCAATGTAATTCTCTAAACCGATGAACTTCATTTTGCCGATGCCGTTCCAGTCCATTAACCCGTAATAACCTGTCAGGACAATTGGAATATAGATTAATAGAAGAATAAGTAGTAACGATGGAAGTACGTAGAGGCTGATTACCCATTTGTTAGACATTACACTTTTCATTTCATATACTCCCTTCTTTTTCGAAAAACGGTTAAAAGGAAGAGGGCATATCCTGTATGCCCTCTACACTAAGATTTAATTAGGCCGTTTACTTTTTCTCTGCCGCAAGTTCATCTGCATGTTGTTTTACGAAATCTTTCGGTGTTACCTGTTTGCCGAATAGAGCCGTTACTAAATCATGGTGTAATTCAGATACTGCCGGGCTGGATTGAGTGTCAAAGTAAGTAGTAACGTTTGACGCTTCACCCAAATCCTTTAAGATTTCAATGTACATTGGAGCAAGATCAAGGCTCGCTGTGTCCACTTTTGTTGCTGGAATTACGCCAGCATCAACAACTGATTTTTCTCCCCATCTCTTCACAAGATAGCCAACGAAATCTTTTGCCTCTTTTTGAACCTTAGAATCTTTTGCTACGAATAAACCAACACCAGGTCCACCAACATAGCTGTTAATTTCTGTTCCTTTTCCGCCTTCATAAGTCGGGAATTTGAAATAGCCGATTTTATCTTTGAATTCTTGTGTTACATCTGGGCTTGTTGTGTAGTTTGGTAATTCCCATGTTGCCGTTAAGAACATAGCTGCTTGTTCGTTCATGAAGTAACCTTTTGCATCGTCGTTAGATAATGCACTTGCACCTTTAACGAATCCGCCCATGTCCACTAAGTTTTGAATTTCTTCAGCCGCTTTTACAATCGCGGGATCGTCCATTTTTGCTTTGCCTTTAATAACATCTGTTAGGATTGTAGAACCGCCGATACGATCAGCAAGGTACATGAACCAGAATGATGCTGGCCAGCCGTCTTTCGCACCTACAGTTGCAGGAACAACGCCATTGTCAGCTAATGTTTTTACCACCTTTTTATACTCTGAGAAAGTCTTTGGAGCTTCAAGACCGTATTTTTCAAAAATTTCTTTGTTGTAGAATACGTAAGAAATATTTAACTCAAGTGGAAGACCATATGTCTTGCCATCTACTGCGTAAGATTCTTTTACACCAGGGATGAAAGCGTCTTTAAGATCTGGATTGTTTTCAACGACATCGTCAAGTGGAGCTAACATGTCACCTTCAACGTATGGCTGAATGAAACCATCTGACCAAGTCATTCCGATATCAGGAAGTTCGTTAGAAGAAGCTAATACTTTTAGCTTTTCACGGTATTGATCTGGGTTTAAGATTTCAGTTTCGATTTTTATATCTTTATGCTCTTTCTCATACTCAGTAATAACATCTTTAACAATGGTGAACTGAGCATTCGAGCTGCCTTCCGGCCACAAATGCATAAATTTAATAACCTTTTTACCATCTGCACTACTTTCTTCTGAAGCACTTGAAGAAGAACAACCTGCAAGTACTAGTGAGAGCAGCATGAGGACTGACATGAAGATTGCAACTGTTTTTTTATTCAACAATGTTGATTCCCCCTATGACCTTTTCTATGATTTCGCTTACATTTATATCTTACATTCAGAGAGTTCTGAAAAATAGGTCACAACGATTAGGAAAAATACTACTATTTTTGGAAAGCCCTTTCATTATTACTTTTTCGGTAAGCACTTGGGGTGAGTCCTTCTAATTCTTTAAAGATTTTTATAAAATACTTAGCCGTTTTATAGCCGGATTCTTCAGCAATATCGTTAATAGGAAGATTTGTCGTTATCAACAGTTCCTTTGCCCGCTGTATTCTCCTGCGGGTTACATATTCACTAAAAGTTAGCTTTACATGTTCTTTAAAAAGTGAACTTAGATAGCTTGGATTTAAATGGACGTGGTCAGCCACTTCCTTCTGGGTTAACTCATTTTTTAGATTATTGTTGATATAGTCAACGGCTGCTCTGATTGGTTCACGATTCGATGGATTTTGAGTGTTTGCTTCAACTAGTTTCGTATCCACTACTTTTTCTATTAAGCCGGCACGTTCTTTTTTCTCAACCTCTTTAAGTGCTTCTTCTATCGACTCTATCAATGCCTTTTTGCTAATTGGTTTTAGGAGGTAATTGATAACCCCTAAACGGAGGGCCTCCTGAGCATACTCAAACTCAGAGTACGCAGATATCACTATGATGACAGGAAAAATATGAAGTTCTTTTGCCATTTTTAATAATTCTAATCCGGTTATTTCAGGCATCCGAATGTCAGTGATGAGGATATGAACTTTATATTGCTTCAACAATTGGATGGCCTCTTGTCCATTAGAAGCAGCGATAATTTGATAATCTCCATTCGCCCATGCATCTAAGTTTTTTTTCAACCCTTGGCGGGTTCTCGGTTCATCATCCACGACTAAGATCGTCTTTATATTCAACATGGTTTTCCTCCCCTTTCATAGGCACGACAAAAGAAACCTTTGTCCCCCTATTTTCTTCACTTTTAATGTCCAAACCACTTTTCTGATAATATAATTCCAGGCGTTTGTGTACATTCGAGATGGCCATTCCATTTCCACCCTTTGAGATAACACCGCCTGATTGTATCGCCTGTTTAATAGAATCTAATTTTTCTTGATTCATTCCTGGGCCATCGTCTTCAACAACTATTTCAAGGGAATCCTCGTCCTTTGCAGGTTGGATTCTAACCGAAATTGTACACGGCTTTAATGTATTCCCCGCCCCATGCAGTACAGCATTTTCGACTAATGGCTGAATCAACAGTTTAGGAATTCTAACCTGCCCTAATTCACATGGCATATCTAGATTCCACTTCAAGTGATCGCCGAAGCGCATTTTCATAATTTCCATATAGTCTTCAATGTGTTTGATTTCGGCCTTAATGGAAACCCAATCTCCATCGTCTTGCTTGGTGATTGTATAACGGAATAAGTTCGACATTGCCACGACAAGCTCCGCCAAATCATCCTCATCCTTATCTTCCAGCGACCATTTAAGCGCATCCAACGTATTAAATAGAAAATGAGGATTAATTTGTGCTTGTAATGCTTTTAATTCGCTTCGACTGCGGGTTATTTCCTTTTCGTAGACCATTTTAATCAGATGGTTCGTTTCTTTTACCAGTTGATTATAGGTACTATTTAACTCATTGATTTCATTAACAGCGGTAACACTAGGGTTCAATGTTAACGAGCCTGCACTTGCCTGCTGCATCGTTTTTGTCAATTTGACAATCGGTCTTGTTATAAAAGTCGATAGGACGAGTGTACTGATTAAAAAGATAATAAATCCGATAATACCAGCAATGATAATCCCCGACCGCAAAACCGTGATTCCTTCTGTAAGTGCCTTTACAGGGGTTAAGATTACCAATGTCCAATCAGTTTCATGTGACGTTTGTTTCGTCACCATATACTCCTCATTATCCAATGTAATCGTGGGAGCATCATTTTTTATAATCGGTTCAAGCGATCCATTGAAGTTTGATAAAAGCGGCTTAACATCTTGATCTAATAAAATCGAATATTGATTTTTAATATTGGTTGCATCTTGATCGGCAAACTGCAGATAGCCCCTGTAAATACTGATGAGCAAATATCCGCCATCCTCAAAGCCTCGGTTGATTAAATTAACGCGTCTTAGCGCAAGGATATTATCTGAATTACTCGGGTCATCACCGATCCAAACTAGTCTTCCATTTGCTTTATCAGCCTGCTTGATCCACTTTCCATCCAGTCTAGTAACTAAGTTCGTATCGTCTATAGGAACTAACCGATTCATCGTATCGGTATAAAGCTCAAAAGAAAAAATTCCATTCGTAGTCGCCTGCATTGTGGTGACAATTCCCTCTAATTGCTGCCGTTCCGCAAAACTAATCGTCTCTCCTTGATTGGCTTTTGTTAAAGTCCTTTGAATTGCGTCATTCGTCATGACTAGTTTTGATGAGGTGCTAATTTGTTTATATAAGGATTCTAATCTTCCATTTGCCTCTACTGCGGTCTGATGAATTTGTTTTTCAGCATTATTTTTCAAGAGTGTTGATACTCTATTAAAAGTGATTAAGCTGACAATAGATAGAACAATCAGCATAACCACTAAAAATACCACTAGTATTTGATTTCGTAAGGAGTTCCATTTGTGTAATCTTGAGAACATAAGATCGCCCTTCTCAGATAGTTTTTTTCTACTATAACGCATTTGGTCGAATTCCGTAATATTATTTTAAAATATCAAAAAAATGTAAATTTTAAAAGTTAACCATGTTCAATATGTGAATAGTGTTCTATAATGTATATAAAAGGTAAGTATCATCATAAGGGGAATGATTATGAATAAGCTATCAATGAATGGTCTCTATGCTCTTACCGAGTGGATCACTAGGTTTGCCTATGTAAATATATTATGGATTGGCTTCTCGCTCCTTGGCCTCGTGTTCTTTGGAATTAGCCCTGCAACCGTAGCAATGTTCACAATTATTCGAAAATGGATCATGGGTGAAAGTGATATCCCCGTATTCAAAACTTTTTGGCATACCTATAAGAAAGAGTTTCTAAGAGGTAATGGAGTAGGCATCGTTATAGCCTTACTTGCTTATATTATTTTTATTGATTTGAACTATATAAAACTCGATACAATGATTCAAATTCCTTTATACCTTATTATTTTTGCGATCATCATGACGCTTTTGTATATATTTCCTGTTTACGTGCACTACAACGTTACTTTCCTTCAGCTGTTTAAGAACTCATTCTTTATTATGATGGTGAATCCAGTCTCAAGTATCATGATGTTGATAGGGTTTGTGGCTCTATTCTTTGTTATGAGATTTTTACCTGCACTATCAATCTTCTTCGGCGGAAGCCTCTCGGCAGGGATTATCATGTCATCCTGCTATCTAGCCTTTCAAAAAATAGAAAAAAAACGACAAAAAGCGGAAGCGGCTTGACCAGCCCCGACAGGCAAATAATCTTCGGCAAAAAAAGTCTGCCTTTTGACTTTTATTGCCGAAGATTATTTGACCCCGAGGGGCTAGCCGCTGGAGCTAGATTAAAAAAGGAAGCACAAACACTATAGTTGTGCTTCCTCTTTTTTATACCAAGGCTAAAAGTTCACTGACCGTTACAAGCTGGTAGCCTTGCGATGTTAATTCGGAAACTAGCATTCGAACAGCTTCTATGGTTTGTGAGCGGTCACCGTAACCATCATGAAAAATGAGAATACTGCCATTTTTCACAGCCTCTCTTGATTTTCCTAAGATATGTTCAACTCCAGGCAGCTCCCAGTCCTGCGCCTCGAAATTTAGTGCACCAATCATGGGGTATCCCTTGTTCTGGAGTATAGTTAAAGTTTCATGGTTATAATCGAGAAATGGAGGACGAAAAATAACCGGTTTTTGTGCCGTTAGTTCCTCTATTAATTTCTCTGTTTGTTCAATTTCTGCTAAACATTCTGCCTTGTTCAACTGTGAAAGTTTCGGGTGAGTAAATGTGTGATTACCGACTTCGTGACCTGCCGCAGCAACCTCCTTTACAATCTCTGGATGACTTCGCATCTGTTCACCAATCATAAAGAAAGTAGCTTTTCCCTTTGCTTTAGAAAAAATCTCTAATACTTGTGGAGTGTAGACAGCATTTGGCCCATCATCAAATGTAATGGCAACGGCCCTTTGCGATGTAGGAATTTCATTAATCATTGTGACCACTCCCTTAATAAGGACCTCTTACAAAATCCCTTACTTTTTCCTGATAAAATCGTTGAATCTCTTTCTGTTCTTCCACTGAGAATGGCTTCGTTTCCAGAGCAGAGAGATTGTCCTCTACCTGTTTTACATTTTTAAATCCAGGAATAATGCAAGTAATTTCTTTATGATCTAGAATCCAGCGCAGCGCTGCACTAGCCATTGATTTCCGGCCTTCTGCAATCCACTTTAACTCGTCCGCTAGTTCCACACCTTTACGGAATCCAAGACCGGCAAAAGTCTCCCCTACATTAAAGGCCTCTCCATTTTCATTAAAGCGGCGATGGTCATCGGCTTCAAAAACATGGCCGGTGGTAAATTTACCCGTTAACAGTCCACTCGCCAAAGGTAACCGAACAAGCAGACCCACTCCTTTTTGGTAAGCCTCTGGTATTAGATTTTCCAATGGCTTCTGACGGAACATATTGAATATAATCTGCAAGCTCTTAACATTGGGATTGTCCAAACAAATGAGTCCCTCTTCAACTGTTTCCACACTGACACCGTAGTGACGAATTTTTCCTTCCTTCTTCAGACGGTCAAGTACATCGAAGACACTTCCATCTTTCAAGATCTCTGTTGCAGGACAGTGTATTTGGTACAAATCAATGGCTTCCCTATTTAAACGGCGAAGGCTGTCTTCAGCATAGCGGCTAACCGTTTCATAGCTATAATTTTGAGGGTCAAAAATGTCACCTTGACGGCAGAACTTGGTTGCGATATGTATCTCGTCTTCCTTGCCCTTTGTCGCCTTCGCTAATAATTCTTCACTATGACCGTCCCCATAAACATCTGCCGTATCAAAAAAGTTAACGCCCTGGTCAATTGCATATTCTAAGGATTTCAGGGCCTCTGTATCACTCGTACTGCCCCATGCACCGCCTATTGCCCATGTTCCAAAGCTTACCTCACTAATCATGATTCCTGTATTGCCTAGCTCACGATAATTCATATTCATAACTCCTTTATCTACTTTTTATTAGGAAACCAAATTACGAGCGGTTCCAGTTAAAATTAATTACTTTTAAGAAGGCGCGGGCAAGTACCATATGACCCGCTGTTGAAGGGTGAACACGATCCCAAGCTATTGTCGCTGGATATAGGTCTTTTAATAAATGATTAAAAGCTGATTGTGTATCAACAAATAAACAATTTGTTTCTTCTGCTATTTTTTTGACGACCTTGCCGTACTGATCCATTGTCCTGCGCATTTGATCCTGTTCATTACTCTCCAAATAAAATGGAGTCATTAAAACGATTTCCTTCACGAACGGCTTTGATTCTGCCACGAGTTCCCTAAGCGTATTTTCGTATTCATCCATGTACACATGATACTCCTTAATAAAAGGAGTATCATATTGACGCCATACATCATTAATTCCAATCATAATGGATAACCACTCTGGCTTTTGTGCGATGACATCTTCCTGCCACCTATTTTTTAAATCACGAACGGTGTTGCCGCTAATCCCCTTATTTACTACTCGTATTCCTAGTTCTGGGTATACCGCTTGGAGGAGCCCATCAACAAAGGATACATATCCTTTACCCAGGGCAGCAAATAACCCTTCACCTTCTGGTTTTGCTCGTTCACAATCTGTTACAGAATCACCGATAAATAGAAGCTTTTGACCTTGGTCTAGTTTCATCTCATTCCCTCCCTATAAGCAGTCTTCCGTTTTCTTATTTAAGAGAGCTGGCCAATGCCAGCCCTCTAGATATTTGACAAGTTAGTTAGGCGCTAGTTGTGACTTGGTTTTGGACCAATACTTTTTTCTCCCAAACCCTGCTTCTCCATCTAAAGTACATGGTAATTCCTCTAAACCATTCATCTACAATAAAGGCAATCCAGATTCCCGGTAATCCAAATCCAAGATGTATCCCTAAAAAATAGGCTAGTGGGACACTTATTCCCCACATCGATATAACCCCCATAATGAGAGATATGTTTGCGTCTCCTGTTGCACGCAAAGAATTAATCACAACTAAATTAAAGGTTCTCCCTGGCTCAAGGATGAGACAAAGCATTAACAATGTACTACCCATAGAAACAATTTCTTGATCTTTAGTAAAGAAGCTCATCAAAGGTTCTCTAAAGAAAGCTACTACTATCGCAATGGCTACTGTCATAATTAGACTATATCGTAAGCTTTTCAGTAATTGATGGTAGGCACCATCAAAATCTCTGGCTCCTGCCTTGTAGCCAATGAGAATTTGTGTTCCCTGTCCCATTGCCAGCCCAAATACAAGTATAAAGGACATAATATTCTGAGTATACACACGAGTGGTTAAAGAAGCAGCACCCAACAGCGCAATAATGGCTGTGATTGCCAGCTGACTGAGATTAAAACAGATTTGTTCCCCAGCCGCTGGTACCCCAATTTTCATGATTCTCTTAATTTGAATACCATCAATTGTTAAATAATCTTTTAATCTTAGATTTAACGGGATACGGTCATATAATAACTTTAAGATTAAAGCCAAGGCTATCGTCCTGCTAATTGCAGTTGAGATGGATACTCCCATTACACCCATTTCCGGTGCTCCCAGTAATCCATAAATTAAGATGGCATTTCCAATTAGGTGAATAACGTTCATTGTGACCGAGACCATCATAGCGTCCCTCGTGTAGCCATTCGCTCTAAGAATAGAAGAAACAGTGATTAAAACAGCTTGAAGAAAGACTGTTCCTCCCACGATCATAAGATACTGTTCCCCTAATCCGGCGATATGCTCAGGAAGATGAAATAAACTTAATAGCTCTGTTCTAAAAATAACCATTAATAAGCTTATCACCAGGCCAATGACAAGGTTGAGGGTAATCGAGATGGCTGTTACCGTTCTCGCCTCCTCCTTTAAACCTGCACCTAAGTACTGTGAGAGCACAACAGCAGTACCACTTGACACAAATGAAAAGATAAGAATACATAAAAATATAAGCTGATTTGCCACACCAACGGCTGCAACAGCGTCATCCGAAATATGCGATAGCATAATCGTATCCGTGCTGCCCATTATGACTTGGAGAAATAGTTCTATAAAAATTGGCCAAGTAATGGTAAGTAAACTTATTGGCGGGGTGTTTTTATTTACGGATTTTTCCATTAGAAATCCTCTTTTTTACCCTATTAGTATTTTTCAAATAAACCTTAATTGTATATCACCCAACCGAAATTATTTTATTGATATAATATTATTTTCTAAACTCTCTTAATTGCTCATTTAATTCCTTCGTTTGAGAATAGACTTGTTGATAGATGGCAAATAGTTTTTTATAGGCAGCAACATTTTCCTGAATAGGATAATAAGTCTTTGCACTTTGGATAAATACCTCTGCACATTCTTTTAATGATGGATACCAGCCGCACCCATACGCGGCTAACATTGCTGCACCCATTCCAGGGCCTTGTTCACTCGTAAGCTTTTCAATTTTCGCATCAAAAATGTCAGCCTGCATTTGCAGCCATGTATCATTCTTAGCGCCGCCACCGATTGAGATAATAGAATCAATGTTCTTCCCACTGCTTCTAAAAATCTCAATCGATTCATTTAATGAAAAGGTTATTCCCTCAAGGACAGCACGAGCGAAATGCTTACGTTCATGTGCAGCATCAACACCGATAAAGCTGCCGCGAATAGTAGAATCAGCATGTGGAGTTCTTTCACCAACGATATATGGCGTAAACAATAATCCATTGCTTCCAGCCGGAACTTCTTCCACACCTGCTAACAATTGTTCAAACGCCTCTTCTTCCGCAAATGTATCTTTAAACCAGCTTAAACTATAACCCGCAGCCAGGGTCACTCCCATTGTATAGTAAGCATTTTCTTCACTATGATTAAAATAATGAACCTTACCTCCGAAATCCAAATCATTTCTTTCTTCATAAGAAAGAACAACACCAGATGTACCGATGCTTGCTAATGTTTTTCCTTCCGTTAAAATCCCTGATCCAATCGCACCGCAAGCATTGTCTGCCCCGCCGGCAAATACCTTTGTGGCTTCTGTTAATCCTGTTGCTTGCGCAAATTCAGCAGTAATCGAACCAACGAACGCATGGGATTCTACCAAAGCCGGGCACAATTCTCCTGAAAGGCCAAAAGCGTCTAATACTTCACCGCTCCACTCACGCTCTGCTACGTTTAGCAATAACGTTCCTGCGGCATCAGAATACTCCATGTGGATATTTCCTGTAAGCCGGTAACGCAGATAATCTTTTGGGAGTACAAACACGTTTGCACGTTGGAAGATTTCTGGTTCATTTTCTTTTACCCATAGAATTTTAGGAAGAGTAAAGCCTTCTAATGCTGGATTTTTCGTTACTTCTAATAAACGCTCTCTGCCAATTACATTGTAGATTTCCTGACATTGTTTTGTGGTTCTTGTGTCATTCCACAAGATTGCGTTTCTTAATACTTGATTGTTTTCATCTAATAAAACTAAGCCGTGCATTTGGCCGGAAAAGCTGACTCCCTCAATATCTTTTACATCGCCATCAAATTGACTGATCAGTTCCTTTACTCCTGCAGTTGTTTTTTCAACCCATTCTTCTGGGTTTTGTTCACTATAACCGGATTTTTCAATGATCAAAGGATATGATTTAGAAACTTCCTTACACACTTCACCTTTTTGATTCACAAGTAAAACTTTTACGGCACTCGTTCCAAGGTCAACCCCGATTACATACTTCATCATTATCATCCTTTTCTAAAAAAAGTGCTGGAGTAATAGGCTGCCAGCACTTTTTCATGTTTATATTGAGTATAGATTAAACTGTTACACTAGAAAGTGTTTCTAGTAAATATTGATTGATTAAAGCCTTAAGGCGCTCTGTTCTGCCTGATGTATTCTTGATCTCTGTTAATCCAAGGGCATACGCTTCAAGCTCACGGAAGTTTGTTTTTCCTTCAACGATCTCTAAGCCAATTCCTTTTGTATAGCTGCTGTAACGTTCTTCAATAAAGCTATCAAGTACTTTATCTTCGATTAACTTGTTAGCAACTTTTAGGCCAATCGCAAATGCATCCATACCGGCGATATGTGCGTGGAATAAGTCTTCTGCTTCAAAAGAACCTCTTCTTACTTTTGCGTCGAAGTTCAAGCCGCCTTTTCCTAACCCGCCATTTTTAAGAATTTCATACATAGCCAAAGTGTTTGTGTAAAGGTCAGTTGGGAACTCATCTGTATCCCAGCCAAGTAAGGTATCACCTTGGTTAGCATCAACTGATCCTAACATTCCATTGATTCGGGCTGTTCTTAACTCATGCTCAAATGTGTGACCAGCTAATGTCGCATGGTTTGCTTCAATATTGAACTTGAAGTAGTCTGTTAAATCATATTTCTGTAAGAATGCTAGACCAGTAGCTACGTCAAAGTCATATTGGTGTTTAGTAGGCTCTTTTGGTTTAGGCTCAATTAGGAATGGAACATTTAGGCCAATTTCTTTTGCATAATCCACTGCCATATGGAAGAAGCGTGCTAAGTTATCTTGTTCAAGCTTCATATTTGTATTTAGAAGTGTTTCATAACCTTCACGTCCGCCCCAGAAAACATAGTTTTCAGCACCAAGTTCTTTAGCTACTTCTAACCCCTTCTTTACCTTTGCTGCAGAGTATGCAAACACATCTGCATTTGGAGAAGTTGCAGCACCATGAACATAACGAGGGTTAGAGAACATGTTAGCTGTATTCCAAAGCAATTTCGTCTTGCTAGTTTTCATGTATTCTTTGATCATACCTACGATAACATCTTGGTTTTCATTTGTTTCTTTTAATGTGCCTCCCTCTGGGGCAATATCCACATCATGGAATGCGAAGAAAGGAACGTTCAATTTTTCAAAAAGTTCAAATGCCGCTTCTACACGTGCTTTTGCTAAATCTAGTCCTTTTAAATTGTTCCAAGGACGAATCGCCGTACCTACACCGAATGGATCGGTACCATCAGCTGTAAATGTATGCCAGTATGCAACAGAGAAACGCAGGATTTCTTCCATTGTCTTTCCATTTATTTTTTCTTCAGGATTGTAATACTTAAATGCAAAAGGATTTTTTGATGAAGCACCTTCAAATTGAATTTTGTTAACTGTTTCGAAATAAGCCATTTGGTTATTCCTCCTAGTAGTTGGTTGGTTTTATGGTTTCAGATGAGTATGTAACTGCTTACAAGTCTTGCCTTACTCTTAATCTGTAACCGTTGTTTAATCAGATTATAGCAAGGTAATCTTAGTTTGTCTATTGAATAAACTAAGATTTTTAAAAATTTTTTTGAACTTCTTTCATCAGCTTTCATTAAAAGCGATTGCCTTCCTTATAAATGGCAATAATAATCTTATAAGAACGCCATTTTGTATCATTGTATATCCGGTAAACAAAGTTTATGATACTATTAAGATACTACCAAATAAGGAGTTTTTATAAGTGGTGACCATGACATGGAATCAGCAAATAGTTAAAAAGAACAATAAAGCACTTGTACTACAATTAATTATGGAAAAGGAGCCCATTTCAAGGGCGGATATTGCTCAAGTTTCTTGCTTACATAAGGCAACTGTGTCTTCCCTAGTAAATGAGTTATTAGAAGAAGAACTTATCTTTGAATCAGGACCAGGCGAATCAAGCGGCGGTCGACGTCCCGTGATACTTCATTTTAATAAAGTTGCTGGATATGCGATAGGTATTGATATCGGGGTAAACTATGTGTTATGTGTCTTAACAGATTTAAAAGGCAATATACTAATTGAAAAAAATCAACTGGTTAACCGAACACCTTATCCAACTATTTTAAGCACTGTTCAGAATATGGTTCAGTCCCTCATCAAGGAAATGCCTGCGAGCAGGTATGGGGTTGTAGGTATTGGGGTTGGTGTTCCTGGAATTGTTAACAAGGAAGGCTCTGTTCTTCTTGCACCAAACTTAGGCTGGACAAATATACAGCTGAAAATGGACCTTGAGAAACAATTTAAAGTACCTGTCATTATTGAAAACGAGGCAAATGCTGGAGCCTTTGGCGAGCAGCAGTTTGGAGCTGGCCAAGACCATCAAAACATTATTTATATTAGTGCAGGCATTGGTATCGGTGTGGGTATTATCTTAAACAAAGAATTATATCAGGGGAAAAATGGATTCTCTGGCGAGATGGGACACATGATTATTGATCTTGACGGAAAACCTTGCAGCTGTGGCAGCAGGGGCTGTTGGGAAGCCTATGCCTCTGAACATGCCCTCCTGGCGATGGCCGGGGAAGATGCAGATACACTGGAGTCATTAATACACCTTGCAGAAAACGGTGATGAAGCCGTTAAGAGTCTTTTTAAAAAAATCGGTGCTTACCTAGGATATGGTATCAATAACATTATTAATACCTTTAACCCTGATCAGGTAATCGTAGGAAATCGTTTAGCTTTAACAAAAGAATGGATTGAAGAACCCATTCGAACTACGATAAAAAATCGTACACTAACCCATCATCAACATGATATGAAATTGAATTTTTCAGGACTTGGAAAGTATTCTACTGTTTTAGGTGTTTCAGCATTTGTTGTTGAGAATTTTATTAAAGAAGAATCTAATGTTTTATAATTTCCTTATTAAATTCTCCCTTTTTTAAGGGGAGATAAAAAAAGTTAGTTGTTTGAATATACAAAGTTGAATAACATCAGTTATAATAAATTTGTTACTAACTATAACTATTCGATGGGGAGATATTATGAAAAAAAACTCAAAACCAAATGAGCCTATAGTTACACATATTTTTACTGCAGATCCTTCTGCGCATGTCTTTGAAGGAAAGCTTTATATTTATCCATCACATGACCTTGATCACGATGAACCTTCTAATGATAATGGCGACCAATATAAAATGGAAGATTACCATGTTCTATCAATGGATGATGTAAATTCACCTGTAGTAGACCACGGAGAGGCACTTCACGTAAAGGATGTTCCATGGGCTTCTAAACAAATGTGGGCGCCAGATGCTGCCTACAAAAACAACACGTATTATTTATTCTTCCCAGCAAGAGATAAAGATGACATTTTCAGAATTGGTGTCGCAACAAGTCCAAATCCTGCGGGGCCTTTTACACCAGAGGAAAATTACATACCTGGGAGCTTCAGCATCGACCCCGCTGTATTAGTGGATGAGGATGAAAGAGCCTATATGTATTTTGGCGGTCTTTGGGGAGGGCAGCTGGAAAAATGGCAGACTAGAACATATATGCCAAACGCTGAAGGTCCAGCCTCAACTGAACCTGCCTTAGGACCAATCGTTGCTGAATTAAGCGATGATATGCTTACATTTAAAAGTGAACCAAAAGAAATTTCCATTGTTGATGAAGAAGGCAACCCTATTCTTGCAGGTGACGAGGACAGAAGATATTTTGAAGGACCATGGGTTCATAAATATAATGGTCTTTACTATCTATCTTACTCAACTGGTACAACTCATAAAATTGTTTATGCTGTTAGTGAAAATCCGCAAGGTCCTTTTACATTCAAAGGTACGATACTTACGCCTGTAATCGGCTGGACTACTCATCATTCCATCGTTGAGTTTAATGATAAGTGGTATCTGTTCTATCATGATTGTTCCTTATCAGATGGTGTAAATCATAAACGCTCTGTGAAATACACAGAATTAAAATATAATGAGGATGGAACCATCCAAACAATTGACCCATACGGAGATAAATAAGCAAATTAAAAGCTGGCTTCATAGTTGAAGCCAGCCTTTTTATGTAAAACTTTATTATTTCAGCCTCTCTTCTAAAACTTCATTGATATCGGCTATCACTTTACTAATTTCTTGGTTTGCATTTATTCTAACCATTCTCTCTGGGAACATCTTCATAACTTCTTCATAGCCTTCCCTGACTTTAACATGGAAATTTATTTCTTCTAAATCTAATCTGTTTACTTCTCGCCCTTTATTTTTGGCAATCCGATTTAATCCTATTTGAGGATCCAAATCTAAGTATAAAGTTAAATCAGGCAGTATGTCTCCAATTGCAAATTTATTAATTGAAAAGACCTCATTGATACCTAAGCCTCTAGCATATCCCTGATAGGCTAAGCTGCTATCTACAAACCGATCACATAAAACAATTTTGCCTTCAGTAAGAGACGGGACTACCTTTTCCACTAAGTGCTGCCTTCTTGCTGCAGCGTATAGCAGGGCTTCTGTTCTCCCCTCCATTTTAGTATTTTTTTTATCTAAAATAACGGAACGAATTTGCTCTGCTATATCAATTCCTCCAGGTTCCCTTGTTACAACTACCCTATTTCCTCTGGTCTCAAGAGAATCCTTTATGAAATTAATTATTGTTGATTTGCCTGAACCCTCGACACCTTCAAGGGTAATGAAGTAACTCATATAAACTGCTCCAATCATTTTTTCAATTTAATCACTTGTTCTCACTATGTTGATTTGATTACCATCTAGGAAGGATCCTCCTTGAAATCTGGCACCCGTATCGATTAGTTGTGCAAGCTGCTTTACCTTTTCCTCGGTAATTAACTCCCCCGTTAACAGAAGAGGAATTCCCGGCGGATATGGTATGATTGTTTCTGCACACACCTGTCCTGCTGCTTGTGAAATAGGTATTACTTCACTCTCAACTTTTGACAGCTCCTCATAGGGAATCGCTAACTCAGATATTATTTCTCCTGTGCTAACTAAAACTTCTTCCTCTGCTGGCCGGTATGGTATCTCCTCTAACAGTTCTTTTATTTTCCTGCTTGCTTCTCCTAATGGATAGTGGTGGTTTTCCTTCAATAAGGGAAGGATCAATAGCACATTGTAAGGATCTGCTAACTCGGTATAAATTCCTTTCTCTTCGAATCTTTTCTGGAGTTCAAACCCACTTAATTTAGACCTTGACTGTATGGTTACTTTTAATGTGTCCCCATGTGAGTTGGGATACTCTAGGACCTTAATGCTTGGAATGTTTGAGAGCTCCTTTTTAAAATTGGATATCTCCCTTTGTAAATAATCTAGATCGTTTTGTTGATAAGTAGCTAAATAGTTCCTCGCTAGATCCAATGAAGCCATAATAACGTATGAAGGGCTGCTGGACTGAAGCATTTGCAGGTATTCCCTCACTTTATTGCTATTGACTCGATCACTGTTTATATGTAAGTAAGAACCCATCGTCATAGCGGGCAGAGTTTTATGCGCTGAGTGAACAATAATATCAGCCCCTAGTTGGATAGCAGTTGCCGGAAAAGGCTCACCAATAATAAAATGAGGGCCATGTGCTTCATCTACTAATACAGGAATGTTCTGACGATGTGCAATGTCAATGACGCTTTTTAAATCATACACCATGCCATAATAGTTGGGATATGTTAAGACTATTCCTTTTGCATTTGGATAAAGCGAAATGGCTCTTTCCACTATTTCCTTCGAAACACCTGTTACCGTTTTCCACTCTGGGTTAAAATCCGGTTCTAAAAAAACCGGTCTAGCTTTTGCTAGTTTTAGAGCATTTAAGACAGACTTATGGCAGTTTCTTTGAACTAGGACAACATCATCCTTCTCACAAATTGACAGGATCATAGCTAAATTACCAACCGTTGATCCATTTACTAAGAAAAAGCTTTCCTTCACTTGATAAAGGGCTGCTAAGAGCTCTTCAGCCTCCTTAATTACACCTTCAGGAGAATGTAAATCATCAAGCCCGGATAATTCAGTCGCATCTATTCTTAGAAGTTCCTGAAATGTATTTTGATACTGTTGATTAAGTATAGCCCCAGACTTATGGCCGGGAACGTGAAATGAAATTAGGTTTGTACTATTATAATGAACTAATGCTTCATATAACGGGATACGAGTTTGTTTATTCATGGGTATACTCCTTTAAAGAGTCTCATTTATTGTACCTGACCTGCCCCATTTTAACAAAAAAATAAAGCCCAAATGGACTTTTCATGAAAAAATTTCAGGTGTTGTTATTTTTCTTAACTGCTTAAGATAATATTTATATTTTGGATCATGTGTTTCAGTTTGGATAAGGTCTTTTTCGCAATCAGTACATATAAACGAAGTATATAGATGTATCCCCTTTGGTTTTAGATTCTCACATATAACGCATGTTTCGTGATAATGACTATGTGCTAATGAACTCAACCACACCACCTCCATACACCTATTCTTACCAAATCCATTTAATTGTATACAATATTTAGAATTATCGTCTTCAGGGCATCCCTCGATATATCTTATGTAAGTAATTGCTTTTGGGTGTATGTCTAGTAGCGATTTATTCAAAAACACTTCGTACTTTTTTATTTTTGGAAATAAAAGTGGTGAGCCGTTATTGCTAATAATGTCGCAGTACAGGCATGAATAGCTGCTATTCTTTACCGTTTCCCCTGAAAATATCGCTGCTCGGGCACGAATGGCCTCTATTTGTTACTGTTTTCTCTAAAAGAGTCGCCGCGTGGTCAGGAATAATCTCTATTCGTTACCGTTTTTTCTAATATTATAGCCGCGCGGTCACGAATCTCATTTCATCTTTTTATTTACAACCCTTTGTCCTTTCAGACATCATAAAAAACACAACCCTTATCAGGTTGTGCTTCATGTGCCTGGCAACGTCCTACTCTCACAGGGACAAAGTCCCAACTACCATCGGCGCTGAGAAGCTTAACTTCCGTGTTCGGTATGGGAACGGGTGTGACCTTCTCGCCATTATTACCAGACTGTTTTTGAGGTATCATTCCCTCAAAACTAGATAATCAGAAGAAGTATTTTGTAAAAACGAGTTCACCTTAAAATTGGTTAAGTCCTCGAACGATTAGTATCAGTCAGCTCCACACGTTACCGCGCTTCCACCTCTGACCTATCAACCTGATCATCTTTCAGGGTTCTTACTAGCTTGACGCTATGGGAAATCTCATCTTGAGGGGGGCTTCATGCTTAGATGCTTTCAGCACTTATCCCGTCCGCACATAGCTACCCAGCGATGCCTTTGGCAAGACAACTGGTACACCAGCGGTGCGTCCATCCCGGTCCTCTCGTACTAAGGACAGCTCCTCTCAAATTTCCTGCGCCCACGACGGATAGGGACCGAACTGTCTCACGACGTTCTGAACCCAGCTCGCGTACCGCTTTAATGGGCGAACAGCCCAACCCTTGGGACCGACTACAGCCCCAGGATGCGATGAGCCGACATCGAGGTGCCAAACCTCCCCGTCGATGTGGACTCTTGGGGGAGATAAGCCTGTTATCCCCGGGGTAGCTTTTATCCGTTGAGCGATGGCCCTTCCATGCGGAACCA
>NZ_CP183883.1:842500-857500 GCF_048572935.1 Neobacillus niacini
CTAATCCTGGAATTCCAAGAAATCCAGATACAGCTGATGTCGCAAAATTTATTGGTACATGAATTCCAAAGCTACTTCCTGCTGTATTTAAAAAGAATAAGAATAGTGCGCCTATCAACAATTTTACAACAGCTTGACCGATAAACCTAGCTGGCTTAAAGGGAGCCCCAGCAAACAAAAGAATAAGTATGAGCCCGCCTAATATGGCAATAATCATTATTGGTTCCAAAAAAGCTATCCCCCTTCAAAATCCTTTTATAACAACGTATGTACAAGTTATCAAAAAAAGACCTTAAAAGTGATAGCTTTATCTTTACCTTTTAATCCTTACATTTCTCTCTTTTGCTTCTCTTAATAGAAAGAAATACTTTACTTGAGCTATTTTTGTCTGGCATATCGCTTCTTCAGAAGGATCAAAACTTTTGTCGAGTAATTGTTTTTGTTTCTGCCATTGTTCTTTATACTCTTGTAACTGAGATAAAAGTTTTTGGTCAAACTCTTTTCGCAGCCACCCTTTACGCTGGAAAAACATCTTATTCCCCCGGTACTCTGCTTTTAAATTAAATTTCTCTTCTACCCTCTAGAGCTTTCGATAAGGTAACTTCATCTGCATATTCTAGGTCGCCTCCAACTGGAAGCCCATGAGCAATCCGCGTAATCTTAATCCCTGATGGTTTGAGCAAGCGGGAAATATACATTGCCGTTGCTTCTCCTTCAATATTCGGATTCGTCGCTAGAATAACTTCCTTAACAGTTTCATCATGGAGACGTTTTAATAAATCAGGAATATTGATATCTTCAGGCCCTATTCCATCCATAGGTGAAATAGCACCGTGCAACACATGGTACAAACCATTGAATTCCCTCATTTTCTCCATTGCAATGACATCCTTTGGATCTTGAACCACACAAATCGTACTTTTATCTCGACGTTGGTCTTCACATATATAACATGGATCCTGATCTGTAATGTGTCCACAGACAGAGCAATAGGTTAAATTTCGTTTGGCATTTACAAGTGCCTTGGCAAAATCCAGCACAGTATCTTCTTTCATACTTAAAACATAAAAGGCCAAACGAGCAGCCGTTTTCGGTCCTATACCTGGCAGCTTCATAAAACTGTCAATTAACTTTGAAATCGGTTCTGGATAATGCATTATCTATTATTCCTCTCCTAGAAAAGCATATGCGCCTTAAAAAAGGCGCATATGCTCGATCTTCAATATTTAAAAAGGCAGATTCATTCCTTTTGTAAATTGGCCCATTGTATTGTTTGTAAGCTCTTCTACTTTTTTCAGTGCGTCATTTGTTGCAGCCAAGACCAAATCTTGAAGCATTTCGATATCGTCTGGATCCACGGCCTCCGGTTTGATTTGAACATCCACCACTTCTTTGTGTCCTGTTACAATGACAGTCACCATACCGCCGCCTGCCGTTCCTTCAATCTTTTGCTGACCCAATTCTTCTTGTGCTTCAGCCATTTTCTTTTGCATTTTTTGCATTTGTTTCATCATATTTTGCATATTACCCATTCCACCACGCATATCCTGTTAACCTCCAATTAATTAGTCAATAATTTCTACGAATTCAGCACCAAACAAGTTTTTTGCCTCTACTATATGCGGCTCTTCTTCCTGTTTGGATTCAGGAGCTTCTCCCTCGACATAATGCTGTGTGCTTAAGAAGTTTTCCCGAATAGATATCCATTGGTCTTCCGGCACACCAAGGACGAGGTAGCGATTTCCTGTTAATTCTTGTAGAGCAATTGTAATCGTCTCTACAAAACGGTTATTATCCATTGCCATTTGACAGTGGATTTCATGTTTAAATTTTAAAATAAAAGCGTCGGTTGAAGCGGCTGCTGGCTCCGCCTCATTTAATAGCGCAGCATGAGATTTCATTAACCTTCCTCTCATTTCGCCCCATTTGCTTTTAATTTGATTTAGGTCATTCTTGGTTGCCTTTTTTAATACGTCATTTATTCTTCCAACTGCAGGCTGGAACCCTTTTCTTGAGCTTCTTTGTGAAGGCTTTTGCGCTGCCTGCGGTGCTGCTTCTTGAACCACAACAGACCCATTTGTTTTTAATTGTTGTAATTCATGTTCAAGCTGTTCAATTTTTTTTAGCAGCTGAGAGATTTGTCCATCCGGCATTCTCTCTATCTGCTTCGTTTCCGTTTGACACAGTTTAACTATTGCAACTTCCAGAAAGATTCTCGGATGGTTAGTCCAACGCATATCTTGTTGCGTCTTATTTAATAAATCAATGAGCTGATAAATCTCATCATAAGAAACAGCCTCTGCAATTTGACGGAACTCCTCATCCAGTAACACTCTATCTAGAGATTCTTCAAGGTTTGGTGCTGTTTTGTATAGCAGCATATCTCGATAATATAATATAAAGTCCTCAATAAATCTTGACGGGTCTTTCCCATGAAACAACAATTCCTCTAATGCTTCTAATCCACTCGCTACATCCTGATCCAAAACAGCTTTTGCAAGTTTATTTAAGAATCCTTGAGAAACTGATCCGGTGACCGTCAATGCATCTTCAACCGTTACTACATCCTGACTAAAAGAAATAGCTTGATCTAAAAGACTTAAAGCGTCACGCATACCACCTTCAGCCGCTCTAGCAATCATCTTTAAGGCGTCTTCTTCACACTTCACGCTTGTTTCCTCAACGATTAATTTCATTCTATTTACGATCGATTGTGCTGTAATCCGTCTAAAATCAAATCGTTGACATCTTGAGATAATCGTTAAAGGTATTTTATGCGGTTCGGTCGTGGCTAAAATGAAGATAACATGCTTTGGCGGCTCCTCCAACGTTTTTAACAACGCATTAAAAGCACTAATGGATAGCATATGCACTTCATCAATAATATAGACCTTGTAGTTAACAGCGGTTGGAGCGAACTTTACTTTATCAAGCACATCCCGCATTTCTTCCACTCTGGAGTTGGATGCTGCGTCAAATTCAAGCACATCTGATATTGTTCCATTGGTAATTCCCTTGCACGCTTCACATTCATTGCAGGGTTCAGAAACTGGTGCCCGTTCACAATTTACTGCTTTAGCTAAGATCTTTGCTGCACTGGTTTTACCTGTTCCTCGTGGTCCGTTAAATAAATAGGCATGGGAAATTTTTTGCTGAAGCAGGGCATTCTGCAATGTTTTCGTAACATGTTCTTGTCCTACTACATCAATAAATTGCTGAGGACGCCAAACACGATATAAAGCCTGATAAGCCAAAAACATCGCCCCCTTCAAAAAATTCTTTCTTAATCATTATAACGTATCCTTTTTCTATTTATCAAAGAGAATACAAAAAAACTCATCTCGTAAGCGAAATGAGTTGTTTTTACATTATAAACTGCCGTGCACCTTCCGTCGACTACGCACCCATAGGCGCTGCTTAAGCAGTTAGCTCGGCCCAGGCCACCCTGCGGCACATGGGAGCTTCCACTTAATGCTGCTTCCTTCCGGACCTGACATGGTTCATGGATTCCCATTGCGCAGGACCCGGGCGTCAACACCACTTACTTAAGGCGGACCCTACAGGATACCAGCCTCGGGAAGGGATTCAGCCTCGCTAGAGCGGATTGCGAGTACAGGGCACCGCTACCTCCCCGCCTAGCACGGCAAAGTTGATAATAAATTAAGGCGTCTTTATCTGACGCTTTTTTAGTATACTAACTTTTGAGAAAAAAATCAATCTTTTACAATTGTAAATTACTGTAAGGATTGTTTTTTTGCTATTTTTCTTTTTTCTCGAAGCTGACGAAAGAAGTCTGATAATAACTGGCCACACTCTGTCTCTAGGACACCGCTCGTTACTTCACTTTGATGATTGAAACGTTCATCCTGAAGGAGATTCATGAATGTCCCTGCACAGCCTCCCTTTGGGTCTGCGGCACCATAAACGACTCTCTTCACCCTGGACAAGATAATAGCACCCGAGCACATCGCACAAGGCTCAAGTGTGACATAAAGGCTCGCGTTCTCCAGCCGCCATGATCCTACTAGCTGACATGCACGTTCGATTGCTAATAGTTCGGCATGAGCAACCGCACTTTGTTTACTTTCACGTAAATTATGCGCCCTGGAAATAATTTCCCCATCTACCACCACGATGGCCCCGATTGGAACCTCGAGTAGTGCTTCTGCCTTTCTCGCTTCCTTTATCGCTTCTTTCATATAAAATTCATCTGAAAATTCATCAATCGTCATAAAGTTTACCGCCTTATTTGATCATTGACACTCTTCCTACTGTTATTTTTCCCATTATATCATGAATCGATCATCTCTCTCATAGAATAGATGTAGCGTTCTGTCTTAGGAGGGGAAGAACATGCAAATTCATGTTGTGAAAAGAAATGAAACATTAACAACCATTGCGAGGGCATACAATACAACAGTGAATGATATTGTTGATGCAAATGACCTCCCTAATCCAAATAATCTTGTCATCGGTCAAGCAATGGTAATTCCAATTGTAGGCAGTTTTTATTATGTACAGCCAGGAGACAGTCTATGGTCGATTGGGCAAAAGTTAGGAGTTCCATATCAACAAATTGCCTCGGCGAATCGTATTTCATTAAATCAGCAGCTCTATGTCGGCTTTCGCTTATATATCCCTCAAGCCCAGAAAAGAAGAGCAGAATTCAATGCCTATGTGGAACCGCGCGGCACTTCTGTGGCTCCAATATTAGAAACGAGTGCACGTGAAGCAGCTCCCTATTTAACGTACTTAGCACCATTTAGCTTTCATGCACTCCGTGATGGCTCACTTAAAGAACCTTTACTCAATAATTTCCCAGCCATCGCGAGAGCCAATCGAAATACATTAATGATGGTAGTAGATAATCAAGAAAATGATCAATTTAGTGACGAACTGGGACGGATTTTACTAAATGATATTCCCATACAAGATCGCTTTTTAAATAATATCGTAACCACCGCAAAAAAATATGGATTCAGGGATATACATTTTGATTTTGAATTCTTACGTCCCGCAGATCGTGAAGCCTATAATCGCTTTTTAAGAAAGGCAAAGACGCGGTTTAATAGTGAAGGCTGGTTAATGAGTACAGCCCTAGCCCCGAAAACAAGTGCTACACAAAAAGGAAAATGGTATGAAGCACATGACTATAGGGCTCATGGTCAAATAGCAGACTTTGTCGTGATCATGACCTATGAGTGGGGTTATAGCGGCGGCCCTGCCATGGCAGTTTCGCCTATTGACCAGGTTCGGAAGGTTTTAGAATATGCACTTACAGAAATGCCGCCAAACAAAATTTTAATGGGTCAGAATTTATATGGATACGACTGGACACTTCCTTTTGTTCAAGGATCTATAGCAAAAGCGGTGAGTCCGCAGCAAGCAATTGAACTTGCTGCTGAAAATAACGTTCCGATTCAGTATGATACAAAAGCACAGGCACCGTTTTTCCGATACACAGCGGCAGATGGAAAGCAGCATGAAGTTTGGTTTGAGGATGCTCGCTCCATCCAAGCGAAGTTTAATATGATAAAAGAATTAGGAATTAGAGGAATGAGTTATTGGAAGCTTGGTTTGGCATTTCCGCAAAATTGGCTGTTAATTGTTGAAAATTTCAATGTGGTAAAAAGAGGTTAAACTATTTTCATAACATAAACTGCCGTATTTCGGCAGTTTTTTTAAATATTCGACATTAAAATTTCTTCTTCAACAATTTCCATATCCCTTCCTGTGAAAGATTATGATAATATATTATTTGTGCCATTAAGAACGTTAGAAAAAAGTTTCCAGTTTAGTACTGGTTAAACATAGAATTTGCAGGCAGTTGGAGAAGGAGGACATGCAATGGGTTATACTCCCTTTATTACCGTTGAAGGGCCGATTGGTGTAGGTAAAACATCTCTCGCAAAAGCCATTTCAGATCAATTTAAATTTGCTTTATTAAAAGAGATTGTCGATGAAAATCCATTTTTGGGGAAGTTTTATGACAATATTGAAGAGTGGAGTTTCCAGACGGAAATGTTTTTTCTTTGCAATCGCTATAAGCAATTAGGGGATATTAATACCCATTACTTAAGCAAAAGTCAGGCTGTTGTAGCAGATTATCATATTTTAAAAAATTTAATTTTTGCACAGAGAACTCTAAACCCCGATGAATATCAAAAATACTATAAAATTTATCAGCTCCTAACGGAAGACATGCCAAAGCCAAATGTTATTATTTATCTAAATGCAAGCTTAGATACTCTTTTAAAACGAATTAAAATTAGAGGACGTGAGGTAGAGAAAAATATCAGTCCTTTATATTTAGAACAACTATCGCTTGATTATGAACAAACCATTACGCGCTTTGAGCAATCACATCCAGAAATTCCTGTTCTTCGCTTTAATGGTGATGAATTAGATTTCGTTAAAAATGAAGATGATTTAAATTTTATAATAGAAAAGCTCATGGGTTCATTAAAAAAAGGCAGCACGACAAACATAGGATAAGAATTGGGGGATGTAAGTGAGTATCGTTATTGGTGGTATGATAGGTCTAGGCAAGACAAGTGTGGCTGATATATTACATGCACATTTTCAAAGAAACGGGATTGATAGTAAGGTTTTTTATGAAACGGTTGATAATAATCCCATTCTCCCGCTCTATTATGAACTAACTCCAGAAGAACTGGATGCTAGAAGAATCCCATTTCTCTTACAATTGTTTTTCTTAAATAAACGATTTAAAACAGTAAAGGATTCTGTAAGCTGGAAAGATCCTATTTACACGATTCAGGACCGCTCCATATACGAGGATTGGTATTTTGCCTATGTAAACAAAAATCTTGGGAGAATCTCTGACCTTGAATTTAGAATATATGAAGAGCTAGTTGAGAATATGATGGAAGAATTAAATGAACTTCCAAAAAAGGCACCTGATTTAATGGTTTATCTAAAAGGTTCTTTTGAAACGGTAATCGATCGAATCATGGCACGTGGCAGAAGCTTTGAAATCAACCCTGAACTGAAGGAATACTACTTTGAGGTTTGGAAGGGTTATGATGAGTGGGTTATTAATAACTATAATGCCAGTGATGTCTTGATTGTTGATATGGATCATACGGATGTTGTTAAGCGTCCAGAAGACGCATTAAGAGTATGCCGTGAAGTGGATGAGCGATTAAAGGAAATCCTAAATATGACAAAAGCCCATATTGGTTAATTCCAATAGGGCTTTTTTGTCTCTATTAATAGGTTCTGTTGATTTGCGCTCCACTAAGGAATGCTTCTTGAATAATCATCGCAGGGACAGGCGGTCTTTGCCTGTACCGAGGCACTTCGCTTTCCGCAGGCGTTGCGGTGAGCCTCCTCGGCGCAAGCGCCTGTGGGGTCTCACCTGCTCCGTACTCCTGCAAGACATTGAAAGGGCATCTCTGAATCCGCCCACGCACGAAGAAAATGCGGTAGCATTTTCGAGGAGTCTTCGTGCCTTCCGCGCAAATCAACAGAGTGCCAATATAAATACTTCTCTTTTAACACTTCCAAATATATATATAAAAAATCCGCCCAATTGCTTGGGCGGATTTTATCTCCAGTTTTATGCGCGATTATTATAAAATTTATGGCGGAGGAAGAGGGATTCGAACCCCCGCGCGGTTTAACCCGCCTGTCGGTTTTCAAGACCGATCCCTTCAGCCGGACTTGGGTATTCCTCCGTATTGACAAGAGATAGAATATCACATTCTTAACATCCCTGTCAACATATAATTAATTACTTTTTATTCTGGAATGATAACTTCCTTATTCCCCATATATGGACGTAACACCTTAGGTATTACCACACTTCCATCAGCCTGCTGGTAATTTTCCAGGATCGCTGCAACTGTCCTTCCTATTGCTAGACCAGATCCATTTAATGTATGAACATGTTCCGGTTTGGCTTTCAGATCGCGGCGGAAGCGGATATTAGCACGACGCGCTTGGAATGCTTCAAAGTTGCTGCAAGAAGAAATCTCACGATATGTTCCATAGCTTGGAATCCATACTTCAATATCATACTTTTTTGCAGCAGTAAAGCCTAGGTCACCAGTACACATGCTCAACACTCGATATGGTAGCTCCAATAATTGAAGCACGCGCTCTGCGTCATTTGTAAGCTTCTCAAGTTCATCGTAAGAATCCTCTGGCTTTACAAACTTCACAAGTTCAACCTTATTGAATTGGTGCTGGCGAATTAATCCTCGCGTGTCCCGCCCCGCAGAACCAGCCTCAGAACGGAAACATGCACTGTATGCTGCAAAGCGGATTGGAAGCTCATCTCCGCTTAATATTTCATCACGGTGGAGATTTGTAACTGGCACCTCTGCGGTTGGAATTAAGAAATAATCTTCGCTCTCAATTAAAAACGCATCTTCTTCAAATTTAGGAAGTTGACCTGTACCAGTCATGCTCGCACGGTTAACCATATATGGCGGTAATATCTCTTTGTATCCATGCTCATCCACATGCAGGTCGAGCATAAAATTCATCAATGCACGCTCTAAGCGGGCTCCAAGGCCTTTATAAAATACGAAACGACTGCCTGTAACTTTGCCCGCACGTTCAAAGTCAAGGATACCTAAATGGTCAGCAACATCCCAGTGCGGCTTCGCCTCAAATTCAAAGTCCCGAACTTGACCCCACTTTCTAATTTCTACATTTTCATCCTCTGATTCACCAATCGGAACACTTTCATGGGGAATGTTTGGAATGCTCATCAATAACAAGTCGAGTGTTTCTTCGACACTGCGGAGCTCCTCATCCAAAACTTTAATTCTGTCGCCCACCTCACGCATTTCTACAATAAGGTGATCTGCATCTGCCTTTTCACGCTTTAGAGCTGCTACCTGCTGGGAAACCTCATTACGTTTGCTTTTTAATTGTTCTGCCTCAACGATTAAATCGCGTCTACGCTGATCTAAGTCTTCAAATTTACCAAGATCCGTTAAATCTTCACCACGGTGTTGAAGTTTTTCTTTTACTTCTGCAAAATTAGCTCGTAATAATTTAATATCTAACATATTTACCACTCCTAACTAAAGTATAAAGCGTAAACACCTTTTTTCAGGCGTCGCAGCTAAGTTTAATCAATAAAAAACAAAAAACTCCCGTCCCCAAAAACAGGGACGAGAGTTACCCGCGATACCACCCTGGTTGACAGATATAGTCTGTCCACCTCGAAAAAAAATTAACGGTTTTTACCGAAAGTACTTACTAACCCTAAGCAGGCGTTCCATACCTTGCTCGAGGAGGGATTCACAAGCTTCAAACACCGATTCACACCAGCCACCGGCTCTCTTTAGAATGAACTTCCTGTTACTAGTTCCTCTCATTGCTTTAACTTATTTATTTATTGAAATTAATTTACTATAATTATCCACTAATTGCAATAAATTTATACCAATTGTTTTGCTTTTGCTTCCTTTACCATTTCAACAAAGTAAGCCGTAATGTCATGATTTTCAGTTAATTCTGGATGAAATGAACACCCAAGGAACTGTCCTTCTCGAGCTGCTACAATGCGGTCGTTATGCTTTGAAAGTATCTCTACTTCTGCTCCAGCTTCCACAATGTGCGGGGCACGGATAAAGACTGCAGGGAAGTTGTCGGATACATCCTTGATGGCGAGGTCTGCCTCGAAGCTATCAACCTGACGTCCAAAGGAATTTCGTTCAACAGTAATGTCCATCACACCGATATGAGGTTGGTGATCCACAAGATTTTTTGCTAAAAGAATTAGTCCTGCACATGTGCCAAACATGGGTTTGCCTTCTGCAGCAAATTCCTTTAATGCATCCATAAATCCATATTTATCAATCAACCTTCTCATCGCCGTGCTTTCACCGCCAGGAAGAATGAGGCCATCTACTTCTTTCAACTGGTCTACCTTCTTAATGGCGATTCCCTCTGCACCACATTCCTCAACTGAACGAATATGTTCCCTGACGGCGCCTTGTAAAGCTAGTACTCCTACTTTAACCATTACCAACCACGTTCCTGCATACGATTTTCAGGGGACAATGATGAAATTTCAATGCCCTTCATTGGTGCCCCAAGCTCTTTAGAAAGCTCAGCAATTAATTTGTAATCTTGGTAATGAGTAGTAGCTTCTACAATGGCTCTAGCAAACTTAGCAGGGTTTTCTGATTTAAAAATACCAGATCCTACGAAAACACCATCTGCACCTAATTGCATCATCAATGCAGCGTCAGCAGGAGTTGCAACACCACCAGCTGCAAAGTTAACAACAGGAAGGCGGCCAAGACGCTTAATTTCAAGAAGTAATTCAAATGGAGCGCCTAATAATTTTGCTTCTGTCATAAGCTCATCTTCATTCATTCCAACTACTTTACGAACTTGTCCATTTACTTTACGCATATGACGTACTGCTTCAACGATGTTCCCTGTTCCAGGTTCACCTTTTGTACGAAGCATTGAGGCACCTTCGCCAATCCTGCGGGCAGCCTCACCAAGGTCACGACATCCGCAAACAAATGGAACAGTAAAATCACTCTTGTATAAATGATACTCTTCATCCGCTGGGGTTAAAACTTCACTCTCATCAATGTAGTCAACACCCATTGCTTCTAGCACGCGTGCTTCAACAATATGGCCAATTCTAGCCTTTGCCATTACAGGGATTGATACTGCATTCAAAACCTCTTCAATAATACGTGGGTCAGCCATACGAGCTACACCGCCAGCTGCACGAATATCAGATGGTACACGCTCAAGCGCCATTACTGCAACTGCACCAGCCTCTTCAGCAATTCTTGCCTGCTCTGCATTAACAACGTCCATAATGACGCCGCCTTTTTGCATTTCAGCCATTCCACGTTTAACTCGGTCCGTACCTGTTTTCATTGTAAATCCCCCTTGTGAGTTCCATTTTTATAAATATTGCAAAAAATTAACGTATAAATTTAGGAAATAGTGTTAATTCATTCGGAATTAGATTGTTTCCATAAAATCATTAAAGCAACAAAAAAGGATTCCTGTCAAGACAAGAATCCTTTTGGCGAATATTTCCTGACCTTTAAAACCATCCCTTAACAGTGGATGAAATTCCTCCCCAAAGGTCTCCAAAGAATCCTCCGATTCCTCTCATCATTAAGATAAACCAATTTGCCTTCTCAACATCTTCAGCTGCAATCACATCAACCGTAATCTTACCTTCTTTTGTTAGGAATCCTAAATTTCCTGCCTCTTTTGGTTGAATGGATAACGTTCCGACTTTTTCACCCTTTTTGATAGGTGCAGTAAGTTCACCTTGTTTATTAACCTTCTTTTTATCGAGGGTTAAGCTGGTTTTGAAATTATCTTTTTCCCCGTTCTTCACAACCATGTTAACAGCATCTTTTGTATAAATCTTTACTTGTTTTTCTTTACCTTTGGTTACAGGTAACGTTTTTTTCCCTTTAACTTGATAATGCTTTGGAATTATTTCTTCTTTTTTAAAATTATTAAAAGCATAATCTAGTATCTTTCTAGTTTCTCTGAAACGTTCGGATTGGGAACCTGTATTCATAACAACAGATATAAATCTTTGACCATCTCTAGAAGCTGTGCCTGTAAAATTGTAGCCAGCAAATGGAGTAGATCCAGTTTTTAAACCATCCAAACCATCATAAACAAATTGTTGATAATTAGGATATCTATCAGCGATGTCTTCGTATCCTTCTAACATCCAGTTCCAGTTATCCATTACAAATTCATCTTCCGTACCCTTTGCAAAAATCTTTTCCGGTATACTAGATGTTTCCAATACTTCTGGGAAATCATGTAATAGGCGTGAAGCCAAAGCTGCAACATCTTTTGCAGACATTATATTTTCTTCATCGGGTTCACCCACCACTTCTGGAAAGTGCTTTAACATATCACTATTATTCAACCCTGTAGAGTTTACAAACTTATACTTTTCCAAGCCAAGTTCCGCTGCTTTGTTATTCATCATTTCAACAAATTTTGCCTCAGATCCACCAACAATCTCGGCAATCGCAATTGTAGCTGCATTAGCTGATTCAATCGCCATTGCTGCATACAGGTCTTCTACCTTGTACTTTGCGTCAACACGCAAGTATACATTGCTTAAATCCTCGTCATGAGACATTTTAGAAAGTTCAGGAGAAACTACATACTCTTGCCCCCACTTTACTTTCCCTTTTTTAACTGCTTCTAAAAGTAAGTATTCTGTCATCATTTTTGTCATACTAGCAATGCCCAGAGCGGTTTCAGAATTCTTTTCATACAGAATCATGCCTGTATCTGCATCCACCAATATCGCTCCAGATGCTTTAACATCTAATCCCACAGTTTCTGCCTCTGCTTTATTTATGCCTGCAAAAAGGCTTAAAAACATGATCATTGCCAAGGAAGCAGCAAAATATTTCCGATAAAAAAGTTTATTCACCATAATACCCTCCAACTTATTTTTGCACTTTGGTTATTTTAACATAACTGGGATTCAAATCATAGACAGAGGATAGGACTATCTTTTTACAAAAAAAAGACAGAGAAGCCAGTGCTTCTCTGTTTTTCCATTAAGATAAGGAGTAATTTGGTGCTTCTTTTGTGATTTGAACGTCATGAGGATGGCTTTCTCGCAGGCCTGCCCCGGTCATTTTAATAAATTGAGCATTATTTCTTAACTCTTCTAGGTCCTTTGTTCCACAATAGCCCATCCCAGATCGTAAACCACCAATTAACTGATAAATCGTTTCAGCTAAAGGTCCTTTATAAGGCAGGCGACCTTCGATTCCCTCAGGAACAAACTTCTTATTATCTTCTTGGAAATAGCGATCCTTTGAGCCTTTTTCCATAGCTGCTACGGATCCCATACCACGATAAACCTTAAAACGTCTTCCTTGGAAAATTTCAGTTTCACCTGGACTTTCTGTTACTCCCGCAAGCATACTTCCCAGCATAACGGCATGACCACCTGCAGCAAGTGCCTTCACGATATCACCTGAATATTTAATTCCGCCATCCGCAATAATGGACTTACCGTGTTTTCTAGCCTCTGTAGCACAGTCATAGACCGCTGTAATTTGTGGTACACCCACACCAGCTACTACCCTTGTAGTACAAATCGATCCAGGGCCGATACCTACCTTAACGACATCTGCTCCGGCTTCAATCAATGCCGCTGTTGCTTCAGCAGTAGCGACATTTCCAGCAACGATTGTTAAATCTGGGTATTGGCCTCTTATTTCTTTCACTGTATCAAGAACGCCCTTGGAATGGCCATGTGCCGTATCGACAACAATTACGTCTACATTTGCCTTTACAAGCTTCTCAACCCGCAGCATGGTATCTTTAGTGACGCCGACTGCTGCTCCAGCTAACAAGCGACCTTGCTTATCCTTTGCTGAATTAGGAAACTCAATAACCTTCTCAATATCTTTTATAGTGATTAACCCTTTTAAGACTCCTTGATCATCAACAAGCGGAAGTTTTTCAATTTTGTACTTTTGAAGAATGTTTTCCGCTTCTTTTAATGTGGTACCTACAGGAGCGGTAACCAGATTTTCTTTTGTCATCACATCAGAAATTTTAAATGAATAGTCCTGAATAAAGCGTAAGTCACGGTTGGTGATAATCCCTACCAGTTTTTGTTCATCGAGATTATTGACAATCGGCACCCCTGAAATCCGGTATTTTCCCATTAAATGCTCTGCATCAAACACCTGATGTTCTGGAGTAAGGAAAAACGGATCCGTAATTACGCCGCTTTCTGACCTCTTTACTTTCTCAACCTGTTCAGCCTGTTGTTCAATCGTCATATTTTTATGGATGATTCCTAAACCACCCTGACGAGCCATTGATATCGCCATTTCCGCTTCTGTTACAGTGTCCATCCCTGCACTAATAATCGGGATATTTAGCTTTACATTGGGAGATAACTCCACTTGAAGACTTACATCACGCGGCAGTACTTCTGATTTACCAGGAATTAATAAGACATCATCAAACGTTAAACCTTCTTTTGAAAATTTACTCTCCCACATTTTTATGGCCTCCAGGAAAAAATTTTTTAATTGTAGGTTATCAATTGGACAAAATACTGTCAAGGAACTTGTTTTAATCTAATTTTTCTGAAAAAGGTGATTACCATTGACTGTTGACTATAATGGCTGGAAAAGCTATGCATGTTTTTTTTCTGCAGAGTATTGTCAGCTATACCTAAAAAACCAATATAAAAAATGTAATATTGAAAACCCTGAACAAAAAAGTTATGAAAACTGCTATGCCTTTTTATATTATCTCGAGCATGGTCAAATTTATTATCAACAGGCTGAAAACTCACCACTAATACTAAAACCAATTCTTCTTTTTTATGGTCTTGTACATTTAATTAAAGCCTGTATCTTAACGGTTGATCCTGCTTATCCAGAAACCACTTCCGTTTTAGCTCACGGTGTTTCAACAAGGAAAAGAAAAAAGCAAAACTATCAATTTTTTCAAGATGAGGTAAAGTTTCAGAAAAACGGGCTTTTCCCTTTTATGTCAGAAAAAATGTTCCACATGAAACAATTAGAAGGCGATAAAATCACGATGGAGGAATTGCTTGAGCTCATTCCTGAATTAGATGATTTATTTTTAGTCCATGAGTCAAAAAGCACATTTATACCCATATCTACGCAACAAGGGCAACTGGCAATACCAGATAAAATATTGGATTATTATCATATGACAGAAGAGAGAGTAAAGGAGTTTCTAACGACGAGGTCTGATAATCAGATCGAGTTCTCAAGTGAAGGGCTCCTGTTTCAATATGATAAAAAGACATTTACCGGATTATCACCAATTAAATTCAATCTAGAAAACAATGCTTTCGTACTTCCATTAAAGAAGGAAAATCTTTTTGAGTTCCCTGAACTGATGGTGCATTATCTCTTACTTTATAATCTTAGTATGATTGCTAGATATGAAACAGAATGGTGGAGTGAAATGACCAAAATGATGCCAAATCGTGAT
>NZ_CP183883.1:865000-1540000 GCF_048572935.1 Neobacillus niacini
TTTTAATTCAGCAATTAGCTTTACTAAACTTTGATATTCTTCCTCAATTTTCTCCCTTTCTAAACCAGTTAAACGCTGCAAGCGCATATCAAGAATCGCTTGTGCTTGTTTTTCGGAGAGGTTAAATTGCGTCATTAAACCCTCGCGTGCAATATCCGTTGTCTGTGAGCTTCTAATTAAGCTTATGACGGCATCGAGGTTATCCAAAGCAATCCTTAAACCATCCAAAATATGAGCCCGTGCTTCTGCTTTACGCAGCTCAAATTCTGTTCTTCTGCGAATAACAACTATTTGATGGTCTAAATAATGGACTAAACATTGTTTTAAATTTAATACTTTTGGATGTCCATTTACAAGGGCTAGTGTATTGATACCAAAGCTAGTTTGAAGTGATGTTTGTTTATATAAGTTATTTAAAAGAACATTCGCATTAGCGTCTTTACGAACCTCAATTACAATACGCATTCCATTACGGTCAGATTCATCCCGTAAATCGGTGATGCCTTCAATTTTTTTATCACGATGTAATTCCGCAATTCTTTCAACTAATTTAGCTTTGTTTACTTGGTATGGTAATTCATTAATAATAATAACTTCTTTACCATTTGATTTTTGTTCAATTTCGACTTTCCCGCGTATAGTTATTGATCCTCTGCCTGTTTCGTATGCCTTACGAATACCGCTTCGGCCGAGAATGATTCCCCCGGTTGGAAAGTCTGGACCAGGAATAATTTCCATTAATTCTTGAATGGTGATTTCCGGATCGCGGGTAACGGCTAATACGCCCTCAATTACTTCACCAAGCTGATGTGGCGGGATATTCGTAGCCATACCAACGGCAATCCCCATAGAACCATTGACTAATAAGTTAGGAAATCTTGCGGGAAGAACTGCAGGCTCCCTTTCCTCACCATCATAGTTATCCTGGAAATCAATCGTATCTTTGTTAATATCCCTAAGTAATTCCATAGAAATTTTGGACATTCTAGATTCTGTATAACGCATCGCTGCTGCTGAATCACCATCTACTGATCCAAAGTTTCCATGACCGTCAACTAGCATATAGCGATAGTTAAAGTCCTGTGCCATCCGTACCATCGTTTCATACACGGCAGAATCCCCATGAGGGTGATATTTACCGATTACATCTCCAACGATACGAGCAGATTTTTTATATGGTTTATCTGCATGTATTCCAAGATCATGCATTGCGTATAAAATACGGCGATGAACTGGTTTTAAACCATCTCGAACATCTGGAAGGGCACGAGAAACAATAACACTCATTGCATAGTCGAGAAACGATGTCTTCATTTCTTGACTGATATTAATATCTCTCACTTGAGAATTTGGTGTTTCGGCCATATTAGTACCTCCTATTTTGGCGACGTCTGCCTTTCATCATCATCCACTAAAATTTAGATAAACGAAAAAAGGAGGATAGTGGTCACCCCTCTATCCCTTTTTGAAAACGGAAGCGCCTTGTCCAGGGGAAAAAGAAGTTCACTTTTCCTTGGGGCGACAGCTAGACAAATCTATATATCTAAATTCTTAACGTACTGGGCATTGGCTTCAATGAAGTTACGACGCGGCTCTACTTTGTCACCCATTAACATTTCAAATGTCTCATCTGCTTCAATTGCATCTTCAAGACTTACTTGAAGCATAGTTCGATTAGAAGGATCCATTGTTGTTTCCCATAACTGTTCAGGATTCATTTCTCCTAAACCCTTATAACGCTGGATATTAGGCTTTGGCTGACTAGGGAGCTCAGCGAATATTTTTTCTAGCTCTTTGTCATCATAAGCATACCTAACTTTTTTTCCTTGTTGAACTTTATATAATGGCGGCTGTGCGATATATACGTAGCCAGCTTCTAAAATTTTTCGGATATAACGGTAGAAGAAAGTCAATAACAGTGTTCGAATGTGTGCTCCATCCACATCCGCATCGGTCATAATGACTATTTTATGGTATCTAGCTTTAGCAATATCAAAATCTTCACCAATACCTGTTCCGATCGCAGTAATCATCGAGCGAACCTCATTATTTGACAAAATTCGATCTAAGCGTGCCTTCTCTACATTAAGAATTTTCCCTCTTAATGGCAAAATAGCTTGAAAATGACGGTCCCGTCCTTGTTTTGCTGAACCCCCTGCGGAATCACCCTCAACAATGTACAGTTCGCTGATTGAAGGGTCCTTTGAAGAACAGTCAGCTAATTTCCCAGGTAAACTAGAAACTTCTAAAGCACTCTTTCGGCGTGTTAGTTCTCTAGCTTTCTTCGCAGCTAGTCTTGCTCTAGCAGCCATTAAGCCTTTTTCAACGATTTTTTTACCTACTTGTGGATTTTCCAGTAAGAACTTTTCGAAATGACTCGAAAACAATGAATCTGTTATCGTTCTAACTTCAGAATTTCCGAGCTTCGTTTTTGTTTGCCCTTCAAATTGTGGGTCCGGGTGCTTAATCGAAACAATGGCAGTTAAGCCCTCACGAACATCCTCACCAGATAGATTTGTATCATTTTCTTTAATTAAACCATTTTTTCTTGCGTAATCATTAATAACACGGGTTAATCCAGTTTTAAATCCAGATTCATGCGTTCCGCCTTCATAAGTGTGGATGTTATTCGCAAAAGAGTAAATACTGTCCGTATACCCCTCATTGTATTGAAGAGCTACTTCAACGCTAATGCCATCGCGTTCTCCCTCAATATAGATTGGTTCATCATGAATAACCTCTTTTGTGCGGTTTAAATGTTCTACATAGGATTTAATTCCGCCTTCGTAGTAATATTCATTCTGTTTATTTTCCACACGATTATCTTTAATCGTAATTTTTATTCCGCGATTTAAAAATGCCAATTCACGCAGACGGGTTGCTAGAATATCAAATTCGTATTCCAATGTTTCAGTAAAAATTTCGCCATCTGGTTTAAAGTGAGTAATCGTACCTGTTTTATCTGTGGTTCCAACAACTTTTAATTCTTGAACTACAGCCCCGCGTTCAAACTTAATAGAGTAAATATTGCCGTCACGGTGTACTAATACATCCAAGTTTGTGGAGAGGGCATTAACAACAGAGGCACCTACTCCGTGCAGTCCACCAGAAACCTTATATCCTCCGCCGCCAAATTTACCTCCGGCATGAAGAACAGTCATGATAACTTCAACTGCAGGTCTGCCCATTTTTTCCTGAATTCCAACTGGAATACCACGCCCATTATCTTTAACGGTTATACTATTATCTTCTTCAATGATTACATTGATCTCGTCACAATAACCTGCCAATGCCTCATCAATACTGTTATCTACAATTTCCCATACAAGATGATGGAGACCTTTTCCACTCGTTGAACCAATGTACATACCAGGCCTTTTTCTTACGGCTTCTAAACCTTCAAGAACCTGTATCTGATCGGCACCATATTCTTCTTCCTGGACTACTTTTTGTTCCATTGTCATATCGTTCACCCCGCACTTTCATTCAAAAAAAATCACACTATTAACCTAAATGAAAAATAATAATATCAATATTCCTGCATTTCCTTTTGATTTGAACGTTTTTTTAATGTTCCAGAAGAAATTGGGGATAAATAAACCTTGTCATATGTGATTACGACAGATTTAAAGGGGTTTTTCGATAGGTTAACAAGCTTTTCCTTATGCTGTTCTAAGAACTCTTCGACTAAATTTGAAGAATTCACGCACCCTTTGTCAAGAATGGCGATGATATCCTTCGCCCTAATATTTAGGTCTTCCCCGACATGAATATACACACTTCCCACCTCAATTTACTTTATTGATAACACCATACTCCACTTCAAAAGTTGAAGCTTCTTTTAATGTTTGATGGTGAATTCCGTCAACACTCGTTGTTGTAACGAATGTTTGGACCTTCCCCTGGATGGTATTAAGCAAATGTGACTGACGATAATCATCCAATTCTGATAAAACATCGTCAAGGAGTAAGATGGGATATTCGCGAATTTCCGAATGAATTAATTCAATTTCGGCAAGCTTAACAGAAAGTGCTGTTGTTCTTTGCTGCCCTTGTGATCCAAATGTCGAAACATCCCGACCATTAACAAAGAATAACAAATCATCACGATGTGGACCAAACAATGTTGTCCCACGTTCTATTTCCCTTGCTCGAACTTTACTGAATTTTTCCTCAAAGCTTGCTTTCATTTTCGACAAATCTTGGTCTTCTAATACATCAACCGATGGTTTATAGACAATTTCCAACGATTCCAGCCCTCTAGAGATACCTTTATGAATAGGTTTAGCCCAATTTTCAAGCAAATGGAGAAACTCAAACCTTTTCAAAACAATTTTTACAGCCATATCAATAAACTGCTCAGTTAGAATTTCTAGCATAGTTTGGTCTGTTTGTTTTTTTATTTGCATCATTTTTAGAAAATGATTTCTCTGTTGAAGTATTTTTTGATATTGACTCATATCATGTAAATAAATGGGCGATACCTGCCCAATTTCCATATCAATAAACCGCCTTCTAACTTGCGGGCTGCCTTTTACTAAATTTAAATCCTCTGGAGCGAACATGACCACATTCATGTTCCCTACATATTGGCTTAATTTCTGCTGCTCAATATGGTTGCATTTAGCCTTTTTTCCTTTTTTGGAAATAATTAATTGCAACGGCAAAGAGCTATGCTGTTTTTGAACCCTACCCTCTATTTTAGCATATTCCTGGTCCCAGCGAATAAGATCTTTATCATTTGATGTCCGGTGAGACTTTGCCATAGCTAAAACATAGATGGATTCCATTACATTTGTTTTCCCCTGAGCATTTTCCCCAAGGATCACATTGACTTTATTTTCAAATTCAACCGATAGGCTAAGATAATTTCGATAATCTCTTAGTGCTAATTGTTCAATATACATGAAAACGACACAACCTTTAGTTACTCGTAATCAAAAACTCACCAAAGCCAGGAATTTTGATTGTATCTCCTGCTCGAAGCTTTCTTCCTCTTCGTTGATCTTGTTCACCATTAATAAAAATATCGTTTTCACTTAAAAACCATTTTGCCATTCCACCAGACTGGATGACATCAGCTAATTTAAGAAATTGACCCAATGTAATAAACTCAGTATTCAGCTTAATTTCTTCCGGCAATGTTTATCACTCATTTCTAAATGGTCTCAATACTTTATTTTACTAAAAAACAAAAAATAAAGAAAGTCACCAAAAAACATGGTGACTATTTGCAAGGGTATCCTAGTAGGTTCTTACAGGTAAAATCAACTGCAATGTTGTTTCATCATGCAGTGGTTTGATAACGAACGGGCGCATTGCACCAGTAAAACTCACCCTTATATCGGTGCCTTCGAGAGCTTTTAAGGCGTCCATCATATATTTAGCACTGAAAGAAATTTTTAATTCTTCTCCATCAATGGATTGACTTTGAATTTCTTCAACAACTTTACCAACCTCAGGTGTATTGGAGGAAATTTCTATTACACCGCCGTCAATCGTTGAAAGTTTTACAACATTGTTTCTTCCTTCACGAGCAAGCAAGGAAGCACGATCGATGGCTTGAAGGAATTCTTTTGTATTTACAATAATATCGGTTTTACTTTCACTCGGAATAAGTCTAGAAGTGTCGGGATAATTTCCTTCTAGCAGCCTTGAGAAAAATAATAAATGCTTCGCCTTAAACAAAATTTGATTTTCTGTGATAACAATATCTATTAATTCGTTTGAATCATCAATGATTTTACTCAGTTCATTCAAACTCTTACCTGGAATGACCACATTGTAACTCTCGTTATTTTCAAGTTCAATTTTTGCTTTTCTTAATGCCAGACGATGGCTATCTGTTGCAATACAGTTTAGTTCGCCGTTTTCAATCTTCCAGTTTACACCTGTCAAGATGGGTCTTGTTTCAGAGGTAGATACTGCAAAAAAGGTTTGGCGAATCATCATTTTTAGGAGGTCCGTGGCAATATGAAATTTGTTGTTTTCTTCTATTTGCGGCAGGTGAGGGTACTCTTCTGCATCTAGGCCGTTTAAATTAAATTCAGATTTCCCAGAGCGAATAACCGTTTGTAAAGATCCTAGTACTTCAATTTCAACTGAATCTGTAGGTAACTTCTTTACAATTTCACTAAAAAACTTTGCTTGAAGGACGATAGAACCCGCCTGTTTGATTTCTACAATTTCATTTCCGTCTTCCTCTTTTGGTATGAAAGATTCAATCGAAATATCGGAATCACTACCTGTTAAGGTTACTCCCTCGCTGCTAGCTGTTATTTTAATACCCGTTAAAATGGGAATAGTCGTTCTTGAAGTGATAGCCTTCATAACATCTTGGACACTTTGAACAAGACGGTCCCGTTGGATGATAAATCTCATTTCATAATCCTCCCAGCAATTTTTTTCCTAAGTACGCATAAATGAATTTTCTTAAACATATAATAATAAGTTTTTTAAATAAAAAACAGTAGAAGTACTAGTAGGGCCTGTTAGTATGTGGATAACTTATCTTTTACAATGGAAATACAGTCTATCCACATGTGGACAGACTGTGCATAAACTAGTCCAAGTTATTCACAATTATTTTAAACTCTCAACAACTCATTTAGCTCTTTCATTTGCTTTTGAAGCTGGAGATCAGTCTGTAATAGCTTTGATATTTTTTCATGAGCATGGATAACGGTGGTATGATCACGTCCTCCAAACTCTTCTCCTATCTTTGGCAAAGAATAATCGGTTAATTCGCGTGATAAATACATGGCAATTTGTCTTGGGAAGGCTACAGATTTTGTTCGCTTCTTCGCTTTAAAATCTTCAAGTTTCACACTAAAATGCTCACCGACAGTTCTCTGGATGTCAAGAATGGTAATAACCTTAGGCTTTGAGCTAGGAATAATGTCCTTTAATGCTTCAGAAGCTAAATCGGCGTTAATATCTTTATTGATTAAGGAAGAATAGGCAACGACACGGATTAATGCTCCTTCAAGCTCTCTGATATTTGTATCAATCTGATTCGCGATATAGAGCATAACCTCATTTGGTATATCTAATCCTTCTGCCTTTGCCTTTTTCCGTAAAATTGCAATTCTTGTTTCTAGATCTGGAGGAGTAATATCCGTGATTAATCCCCATTCAAAACGTGAACGCAGGCGGTCCTCAAGTGTTGGAATTTCCCTTGGCGGACGGTCACTTGAGATAACGATTTGCTTGCTTTCTTCATGAAGAGTATTAAAAGTATGGAAAAATTCCTCTTGTGTTGATTCTTTTCCGGCTAAGAACTGAATATCATCAATTAGTAACACATCAACATTTCGATACTTATTGCGGAATTCGACAGCCTTATTATCACGAATAGAATTAATAAATTCGTTCGTGAATTTCTCAGAGGACAAATAAACTACCTTGGCGTTAGGTTTGTGTTCTAAAACATAATGACCAATTGCATGCATTAAGTGTGTTTTGCCTAAACCAACGCCCCCATAAATAAATAAGGGATTGTATGCTTTTGCGGGTGCCTCAGCTACTGCTAGAGATGCAGCATGAGCAAACCGGTTACCCGAACCAATAACAAACGTATCAAAAAGATACTTTGGATTTAAAATGTTTTGCGGAAAATCATGTTGATCATCCTCTTTTTTGGCCTTTTTAGCAGGCAATAGTAAATCAGGGTCTTCCTCTTTTTGATTTTGCGGAATAATGAACTTAACAGAAAGCTCTTCTCCAGTAATTTCATACAGGATGCCTGCAATTAACTGGGAGTATCGCTCCTCGAGCCAATCTCGTGCAAATTCATTTGGAGCAGTGATCACAAGTAGATTGCCTTGAAGGGAATGGGCCTTTGTGGACTTCAGCCAGGTGTCAAAACTGGGCTTGCTAATCTTCTTCTCAATATTGGCTAGAGCAGCATTCCAAAGATCCGCAATATTCTCCAACGGGTTGTCCCTCCTTTTTTTATCTATCTATTATTCAAATGCATTTGCAGGTTCGTTTCTGTCTAAACTCCATATATATAGATATTTTTTCACAAAGAGTTATGAAGTATCCTCATGAAGCCACATAACAAATTCGATAACAGTTCCGTGAAAAAACAATGTTATACAAGCTGTACAACCTACTAATTTATAAATATACGAAACAATGGTTGTGGAAAAACATATTATAGGAAATAAAGTGGAGTTTCGACAATATCCACGGCTTGTGGACAAGTTTCTGCAGTATGCTAGAATAACTTGTCCACACCTTATCCACAATTTGTGGATAACATATTTTAGAGACGAAGTTATTCAGAGTGAAAACACAAATATAATATCAGATAAAAGACAGGTGTGCAATGCCTTTTCGCCGTTTATCCACAACTGTAACAATATGTGGTTAAAACTTGTCCACAAGTAGTGGCTCCTGTGCAAAAACTGTCAATATCTTGTGAAACGATGGAAAAAAAGTCGAAAAAAATATCCACAGGTAATTTTAAAAACGAAGATTGCGATTACCAAGTTTAATTCATGAAAGTGGATCTAGGCGTAAAGATTTTTTGACTGGGGAACAATATAGTAAGGGTAGTTGACAATATGAGGGTCCGTCTTTATAATAAATTAGACTGTCTTTAACAGCTATTCCTCAGGGAGGTGTCATATATGAAAAGAACGTATCAACCAAATAAACGTAAGCATAGTAAAGTTCACGGTTTCCGTAGTCGTATGAGCAGTGCAAATGGACGTAAAGTTCTAGCACGCCGTCGTCAAAAGGGAAGAAAAGTATTATCAGCTTAGGCCACTGAAACATCAGTGGTCTTTTTTCTAATAAAATCTTTCTAATGTAGATGGAAGGTGTTTTCTATGAAGAAAGAATTACGGGTAAAGAAAAATAAAGAATTTCAAGATGCATTTCAAAAAGGTCAGTCATTCGCTAATCGGCAATTCGTTGTCTATAGTCTAAAGAAAGAAGAACAAGACTATTTTAGAATTGGTCTGTCCGTGAGTAAGAAGATAGGAAATGCTGTGATGAGAAATCAAATAAAAAGATACATAAGACAAGCTGTTTTTGAACTATCTGATCAACTGGTTCCGGGGAATGATTACGTGATTATTGCGAGAAAACCTGCAGCGGAAATGGATTTTTTTGAAATTAAAAAGAGTTTAACCCATGTTTTTAAGGTTGGAAAAGTTTTAAAGAAAAAATAATTTGCAAAAATAATCATGAGCACTCCTAATTTAGAGGAAAATTATGATAAAAGATGGTAAAATACCTATGAAAAATACCACAGAGATATCATTACTATAAAAACTATTCATACTTAACTAGTATATCTATTGTTCAAGGAGGAAAATTCGGTTGAAGAAACGAATATTACTTTTACTTGGCATTGTTTCTGTGTTTTTGTTTTTATCAGGATGTACAGAAATTAATAAGCCAATTAATGCTGAAAGTACTGGATTTTGGAATGAATACATTGTTTATCCACTTTCCTGGGTCATTGTAAAAGGTGCAGAAATATTAGGTGGAAGTTTTGGATTATCACTGATTGTAGTTACGATATTAATTCGTTTGGCAATTTTGCCACTGATGATTAAACAAACTAGAAGCTCGAAAGCAATGCAGGCGTTGCAGCCAGAAATGAAGGCGCTTCGAGAAAAGTACAGCTCTAAGGACCAGAAGACACAGCAGAAATTACAACAGGAAACGATGGCTCTTTTCCAAAAGCACGGAGTAAATCCAATGGCTGGATGTTTTCCATTAATCGTCCAAATGCCTATCCTAATTGGATTTTATCATGCGATTTCACGAACAAGAGAGATTGCAGATCATAGCTTTCTTTGGTTCGACCTTGGTGATAAAGATCCATTTTATCTTCTGCCGATCATTGCTGGTATCACAACATTTATTCAGCAAAAATTGATGATGGCCGGACAAGAGCATAACCCGCAAATGGCGATGATGCTTTGGATGATGCCGATTATGATTGTCGTTTTTGCTTTTAATTTCCCTGCAGCTCTTTCTTTGTATTGGGTAGTAGGTAATATTTTTATGATTGTGCAGACCTATTTCATTAAAGGACCGGACTTGAGAAAGACCCAAGAATCCGGTAAAGCGGGAGGAGCAAAAAAGTGAAACAAGTAACTGCTACCGGACAAACAGTCGAAGAAGCAGTGGAATCAGCTTTAGCTCAATTAAAGACAACAAAAGACCGCACAGATGTTGCTATAATCGATGAAGGTAAAAAAGGCATTTTTGGGATTTTTGGTTCACGTCCAGCAGTCGTTAAGGTTACGGTTATTATTGACCCAATTGATGAGGCAAAAAAGTTTCTGCTTCAGGTTAGTGAACAAATGGGAGCGCCTATCGACATCGAAATTAAACGTGATGGCAAACAAGTTCTATTTGTTATGACCGGAGAAAAGATTGCTCTTTTAATTGGAAAAAGAGGACAAACATTAAATTCGCTGCAATATTTAACACAGCTAATTATTAACCGTTTTTCTAACCAATACTTAACCGTTATTTTAGATGCTGAAGATTATCGAAATCGAAGAAATGATACGCTGATCCAATTAGCCCATCGTCTTGCACTTAAGGCGATAAAAACAGGCAAGGATGTTGCTTTGGAGCCGATGCCTTCATACGAGCGTAAAGTCATTCACACAGCTTTATCCGATAATAAACGGGTAAAAACATTTTCAGATGGTTCAGATCCACATAGACATATCGTAATCTCGCCGGTTAAATAAGATGAATGAAAGACATCCTTTTCGAAGGATGTCTTTTTTTGCCTTGTCGAAATTTAAAATTAAAAGTCTTTTGTTAACAATAATATGAAATCTCTTGTTTTATTGTTATTCACATGTGGATAAGTTAAAATAATAGGTAGACATTTTACAGGTTGTGGATAAATAAACTCAGGGATTTCTAGTTTTTCAGACGAGACTAGATGTGGTATTCTAATAATTTGGAGTAAAATACTTCGTTTTTATATAGATTAATTTTATAAAGAGTGGTGAAAGTAATGGAATTCGATACGATAGCTGCCATATCTACACCGATGGGTGAGGGAGCAATTGCAATAGTACGGTTGAGTGGCGATGATTCCATTAAAATCGCTGATCAAATTTTTCGAAGCATCTCGGGTAAAAGGTTAACAGAGGTTCCAACCCATACGATCCATTATGGTCATTTAGTTGACCCCAAGACGGAGCAAGTAATAGAGGAAGTAATGGTATCGATTATGAAGGGCCCAAAAACTTTTACAAAAGAGGATGTAGTTGAAATAAATTGTCACGGTGGGATTGTTTCTGTTAATCGGGTTTTGCAGCATGTATTGGCCTACGGTGCCAGGCTGGCTGAACCAGGTGAATTCACCAAACGAGCGTTTTTAAATGGCCGGATTGATTTATCCCAAGCAGAGGCAGTAATGGATTTGATCAGAGCCAAAACGGATCGTGCAATGAATGTGGCTTTAGGACAAATGGAAGGCCGGTTATCAAAGTTAATTAGGGGCTTGCGTCAGGAAATTTTAGAAATACTTGCGCATGTCGAAGTAAATATAGATTATCCCGAATATGACGATGTTGAAGAAATGACACATAAAATGTTGTTAGAAAAAGCCATCTATGTTCGTGATGAGTTAAAAAAGCTGCTGCAAACTTCTCAGCAAGGAAAAATACTGCGTGAAGGTCTTTCAACGGTAATTGTTGGGCGCCCAAACGTCGGAAAATCATCGTTATTAAATAGTCTGGTTCAAGAAAATAAAGCGATTGTTACCGATATTCCTGGGACAACCCGTGATGTGATTGAAGAATATGTCAATGTTCGCGGAGTACCGCTAAGACTATTAGATACAGCGGGTATAAGAGAGACGGAAGATATTGTTGAACGAATTGGAGTAGAAAAGTCTAGACAGGTTTTAAAGGAAGCAGATTTAATATTGTTAGTGCTAAATTATGCTGATCAATTTACAAAAGAGGATGAAAATCTGTTTGAGGCTGTTAAAGGAATGGATGTTATAGTCATCGTTAATAAGACAGACCTAGCGCAGCAAATAGATATGGAACGTGTAAAGCAACTGGCGGCAGAGCATAAAATTGTTACGACTTCATTATTGGAGGAGAGCGGGGTTGATGAGCTTGAAGAAGCTATATCCTCCTTATTCTTTGCAGGGTCAATTGAGACAGGCGATATGACCTACTTATCCAACAGCCGCCACATTGCGTTGATTGGACAAAGCTTGCATACGATAGAGGAAGCAATTAATGGAGTAGAAATGGGGACTCCAATTGATATCGTCCAAATAGATGTTACGAGAACATGGGAGATTCTAGGGGAAATTATTGGTGATAGTGTGCACGAAAGCCTAATTGACCAGTTATTTTCACAGTTCTGTTTAGGAAAATAAGAACAGCAAAAGCCCTCGTTCAGCCTCGACAAACGCTGGACTAAAGTGACCTCGAGGGGCTAAGTGCTGGAACTAGACGGTAGAGTTAGAAAGAGGAGGAAAGAGATGTCATACGAAGCAGGTAATTTTGACGTTGTCGTCATTGGAGCTGGTCATGCAGGATGTGAGGCTGGCCTCGCGGCGGCACGTATGGGTGCCAAAACACTAATGATCACCATTAACCTCGATATGGTGGCCTTTATGCCATGTAATCCATCCATAGGAGGACCGGCAAAAGGAATTGTTGTCCGGGAAATAGATGCATTGGGCGGCGAAATGGGCAGAAATATCGATAAAACATATATACAGATGAGAATGTTGAATACAGGGAAGGGTCCAGCAGTGCGTGCATTGCGGGCACAGGCGGATAAAGTCGACTACCAGTATGAAATGAAGAAAACAATTGAAGAAACACCTAATTTAACGCTCCTTCAAGGGATGGTTGAAAGACTTATTGTTGAGGACGGCGTCTGTGTTGGGGTAATTACGAAAACAGGTGCAATTTACCGTGCCAAAACAGTCGTCATAACAACTGGGACGTACCTCCGCGGTGAAATCATTCTCGGAGAATTAAAGTATTCAAGCGGCCCCAATAACCAACAGCCATCGATTAAGTTATCAGAGCATTTAGAGGAGCTGGGATTTGACCTCGTTCGTTTTAAGACAGGAACTCCTCCGCGGGTTAATAGTCATACAATTGATTACAGTAAAACGGAAATTCAGCCTGGGGATGAAGTTCCGAGAGCTTTTTCATATGAAACAACTAAGTATATCACTGACCAGTTACCTTGTTGGTTGACGTATACAAATGAACAAACACATACCTTAATTGATCAAAATCTTCACCGTTCACCAATGTATTCCGGAATGATTAAAGGAACAGGTCCGCGATATTGCCCATCCATTGAAGATAAAGTGGTTCGTTTTAATGATAAGCCGCGCCACCAAATTTTCCTTGAACCAGAAGGAAGAAAAACGCAAGAGGTGTATGTACAGGGTTTATCAACGAGCTTACCTGAAGATGTTCAGCAGCAAATACTCAAAACCATTCCAGGTCTAGAGAATGTGCAAATGATGAGATCTGGATATGCGATTGAGTATGATGCCATTGACCCGACTCAGCTTTGGCCGACACTTGAAACAAAGGTGATAAAGAACCTCTTTACTGCTGGTCAAATTAATGGAACTTCAGGATATGAAGAAGCAGCGGGTCAAGGAATTATTGCTGGAATTAATGCCGGGCTGAATGCACTTGGAAAAGAACCATTAATCTTAAGTCGTTCAGATGCTTATATTGGTGTGTTAATTGACGATCTAATTACAAAAGGAACAAATGAACCGTATCGTCTGCTGACTTCAAGAGCAGAATATCGCCTTCTTTTACGCCATGATAATGCAGACTTACGATTAACAGATATTGGTTATTCCATTGGATTAATAACGGAAGAACGATATCAAAGGTTTTTAGCTAAAAAAGCGGCTGTCGAAGCGGAAAAGGAAAGACTTTCATCTGTCAGATTGAAACCTTCCACCGAAGTTCAGGAACTTATTCGAAGCACTGGCGGCAGTGAGCTTAAGGATGGGATTCTTGCTTCTGATTTATTGAAACGGCCTGAAATGACCTATGAACACATCCAAAGTCTAGTACCGAGTGAAGTGGAATTAGATCAAGATATAAAAGAGCAGGTTGAAATTCAAGTTAAGTATGAAGGATATATTGAAAAATCACTTCAGCAGGTTGAACGCTTAAAGAAAATGGAAAATAAGAAAATCCCTGAGAATATTGATTATGATGCGATATCAAGTCTTGCAACGGAAGCAAAACAAAAGTTAAAACAAATCAAACCATTATCACTTGCCCAAGCCTCTAGAATCTCTGGTGTAAACCCAGCCGATATATCGATTCTACTTGTGTATTTGGAACAAGGTAAAGTGTCTAGAACGAGTAATCTATAAGTAGGCTATGTTAAAGCTAAAATTCATTTTGGCACTCTGTTGATTGGAGCGGAAGGCACGAAGACTCCTCGAAAATGCTATCGCATTTTCTTCGTGCGTGGGCGAATTCGAGGAGGAAATTCAATGTTCTGTGGGAGTACGGGGCTGGGGAGACCCCACAGGCGCTTAAGCGCCGAGGAGGCTCCCCGGCACGCCCGCGGAAAGCGAAGTGCCGGGAGCAGAAATCAACAGAAACCTTTAATAAAGCTTATAATTTTTACAAAAAGAGGAAGTTTTGCGGATGAACATCGAACAATTCAAAGCCATGCTTCTAGAGAAGGGGATTGCCCTTAGCGATGAGCAGCTAGATCAATTTGATAAATACTTTCACACTTTAGTAGAGTGGAATGAAAAAATGAACTTAACTGCCATCACAGATCAAGAGGATGTCTACTTAAAACATTTTTATGATTCCATTTCTGCTGCATTTTACTTTGACTTCACACAGCACCTTCATCTTTGTGATGTAGGTGCAGGTGCGGGATTTCCGAGTATCCCATTAAAAATTGCATTTCCTCATTTAGAGGTAACCATCGTGGATTCATTAAATAAACGCATTACTTTTTTAAATCATTTAGCAAATGTATTAAAATTGGAAAAGGTTCATTTCATTCACGACCGCGCTGAGACCTTCGGTGTAAATCCAGCTCACCGTGAGTCATATGACCTTGTAACGGCTAGGGCTGTTGCAAGAATGTCTGTTCTTAGTGAACTTTGCCTTCCTCTTGCAAAAGTAGGGGGACATTTTATCGCGATGAAGGCCGCACATGCAAACGATGAGTTAACTGTCGGTCAAAAGGCGATAAAAACTCTAGGAGGAAAATTAGAGCAAATGCATACTTTCACGCTGCCTATGGAAGAAAGTGAAAGAAACATTCTTGTGATTAAAAAGGAAAAACAAACGCCGAAAAAGTATCCACGAAAACCAGGGACACCTGGTAAAATGCCAATCGAATAGTGAAGGAAATTTTTGTATAAATAAAACTGCAGGTTTGGCAGGAAGAAAACGATATAATAGAGAATAAGTAATAGGGAGTTTCGTAAAGGTGGTGTTGGGGATGAAGAATTCGTTTTCACGCTTTTTTGGCCTCGGCGAAAAGGGAGATCAAAAGGTTGAGTTAGAAAAAGAGCTTGAAACAGAGCTAGAACAAGATCTAGATATTGTTAAAAATGAAGAAATTAAAAAGATTCCGATTGAATCTATTGTTCCTAACCGTTTTCAACCTCGAACCGTATTCGACGATGAAAAAATAGAGGAGTTATCACGAACAATCCATACACACGGAATCATTCAGCCAATTGTGGTCCGACAGTTTGATGGAAATTATGAAATTATTGCCGGTGAGCGCCGCTGGCGTGCGATGAAGAAGCTGGGCTGGGATGAAGCACCAGCCATTATAAAAAATTATTCTGATACCGAAACTGCTTCCGTGGCATTAATTGAAAATTTACAACGGGAAGAGCTGTCTCCGATTGAAGAGGCTATCGCCTATGGCAAGCTGCTCGAGCTGCATAACTTAACGCAAGAAGCTCTTGCTCAGCGTCTTGGAAAAGGTCAATCGACAGTGGCCAATAAGCTCCGGCTTCTAAAGCTGCCTCAGCCTATCCAAGAATCCTTGTTAAACAAAGAAATCACAGAACGGCATGCCCGAGCACTTATTCCACTTAAAAACCCAGAGAAACAGGTATTGCTTTTACAGGATATTATCGAAAGAAATCTTAATGTAAAGCAAACGGAGGATCGAGTGGCCCGGCTGCTAGAAGAAAAGAACCAAAAACCAAAACCAAAAAGAAAAGCTTTTAGCAAAGATATGAGAATTGCTGTAAATACCATAAGGCAATCGCTAACAATGGTGTCAGATAATGGAATCACCCTCGACTCACAAGAAGAAGAATTCGAAGAGTACTATCAATTTACAATAAAAATTCCAAAGAAAAAATAATATATTCTTAAAATGGAACCAGACTATAAGCAGTTTGGTTTTTATTTTTGTATTTATCTGTGTAGATTTAGAATAAATTGTAAAATTGTGTTAATGATTACTTTGATTCGCCATTAATATTTTATGAAAAAAAATAACAACAAATCAGTTTCATGTTAAAATAAATAGCATGGAAATTTAATGTTTGCTAGAAAACAAGTTTAATTTATGTTTACATTTACGTAACTATTTATATTTGTATCGGCTATTTGTGTAGAATGTAAGTAATTTATTTGAAACAAGGTAGGTGACATCGTGGGCAAAACGATTGCAATCGCGAATCAAAAGGGCGGAGTTGGAAAGACAACTACCTCTGTCAATCTAGGCGCCTGCTTAGCATACATTGGGAAAAAGGTTTTATTAGTAGACATTGATCCACAGGGGAATGCAACGAGCGGAATTGGGATCGAAAAGGCAGATGTAGCACAGTGTATATATGATGTTTTAGTAGACGATGTGGAAGCAATGGATGTTATTAAGCCAACATCTGTTGAAAATTTATATGCGATTCCAGCTACTATACAGCTTGCAGGAGCGGAGATTGAACTCGTTCCAACTATCTCAAGGGAAGTTCGATTAAAGCGTGCACTTGAAGAAGTGAAAGATCAATTTGATTATATAATTATTGATTGTCCGCCTTCATTAGGATTGTTAACACTTAATTCCTTAACAGCTTCTGACTCTGTGTTAATCCCTGTCCAATGTGAATATTATGCTTTAGAAGGTTTGAGTCAGTTATTAAATACTGTTAGACTAGTGCAAAAACACCTAAACCAAGACTTGAAAATAGAAGGCGTGTTATTAACGATGCTCGACGCCCGAACTAATTTAGGCATTCAAGTAATCGAAGAAGTGAAGAAGTATTTTCAAGATAAAGTATATAAAACCATTATTCCAAGAAATGTACGTCTAAGTGAGGCTCCAAGCCATGGCGAACCAATTATTACGTATGATTCAAAATCACGAGGCGCAGAAGTTTATTTAGATCTAGCAAAGGAAGTGGTCTCAAATGGCTAAAGGTCTAGGAAAAAAAGGCATAAATGCATTTTTTACAACTATCGAAGCCGGTAAGGAAGAGACTGTCCAAGAAATAAGTTTGAAAGAATTGCGTCCCAACCCTTACCAGCCTAGGAAAACCTTCCAACAAGAGGCCATTGATGAATTAAAAGACTCTATTTTAGAGCATGGAATTCTTCAGCCTATTGTTGTTAGGAAAAGTATTAAAGGGTATGAAATTGTTGTAGGTGAAAGACGTTTCCGAGCAGCCAAAGAAGCAAAGTTAACAACTGTCCCAGCTGTTGTCAGAGAATTAACAGAACAGCAGATGATGGAATTAGCGGTTTTAGAAAATTTGCAGCGTGAAGATTTGAATCCAATTGAAGAGGGACAAGCTTACCAAACTTTAATGGAAAAGTTGAAATTCACTCAAGAAGAAGTAGCAAAGCGTTTAGGGAAAAGTCGTCCACATGTAGCAAATCATATCAGGCTGCTCTCTCTTCCTGCTAAAATTCAGGAGCTGATTTCAGATGGGAAAATCTCGATGGGCCATGGCCGTGCGCTTTTAGGATTACGTCAAAAGGCGAAGCTGCCAGCTTTAGTAGATAAAATTATTCAGGAATCATTGAATGTTCGTCAATTGGAAAAAATCATTCAACATCTAAATGAAAATGTTCCACGTGAAACAAAAAAGCCTGAAAAGAAAAGGGATATATTCATCCAGGAACGTGAACACTCCCTTCGAGAACGATTTGGAACGACTGTAAACATTAAACAGTCTAAAAATAAAGGTAAGATTGAAATTGAATTCTTTTCTAAAGAGGATTTAGAACGTATTTTAGAAATGTTAGGTCAAGAAGAATCACTTTAAACCATCAATGGATGGTTTATTTTTTTATAAAAAGGCTGTGTTAAAGCTGAATTTTGAGTTAGCACCCTGTTGGTTGGAGCGGAAATCAGCAGGCCTATATAACACAGTCATATTAAAAAATAGCTTTCCAATTTTACTGAAAAATGATAGTTTAATACTATTATTAATTTCGAGATTCGAAGAATAGGTGAATAACAGATGTTTTTATTAGGGACGCTTGTGAATGGGTTGTTAATTATTATTGGTGTGCTAATTGGAAAGCTCTTAAACCGAATTCCGGAAAGCATGAAAACAACGGTTATGTATGCAATAGGTTTATCAGTAATTGTTTTAGGACTGCAAATGGGGTTGAAAAGTGAAAACTTTCTTATTGTCATCATTAGTTTAGTCATGGGAGCTGTTTTAGGAGAGCTCATGCAATTGGAAGAAAAGCTGAATCAACTGGGTCTTTGGCTGGAAAATAAACTCGGTTCTAGCAAAATGGGCTCAAATGGAAAAGGCAGTATAGCAGAAGGTTTTGTTACGGCTACCTTAATCTTTGTGATTGGGGCTATGGCAATCATCGGAGCACTTGATAGCGGGATCCGTGGTGACCATGACGTCTTGTATACCAAAGGGCTCATTGATGGTTTTACGTCCATTATATTAACAACAACCCTTGGAGTGGGTGTCATTTTTTCTGCAATTCCAGTCATGCTCTATCAAGGGTTGATTGCTTTATTCGCCACCCAAATAAATACCTTTATCCCCCAAGTGTTGATGGACCAATTTATTGTTGAAATGACAGCAACCGGCGGGGTTATGATTTTTGCTATCGGGCTAAATTTAACTGGATTAGTAAAAATAAAGGTTGCTAACCTCCTCCCTGCTATTGTTGTGACAGGTTTTATTGTGACTGTTCTGTATTTATACAATGTATTTATGTGAAAATATACAATATTTGTAAGTGAAAAAGAGCAACTTGGCTTATTCCGGCTGCTCTTTTAATTCGTCTTTTTTTGCTCCTCTTGAATCAATTCCTGCAGTCTTCCTTTGGAATGGAGAATACTTGCCTGATAAATCCCATTTGCAATGGTTTTTGCCATTTTCATTACCAGGTTTAATCGGGTATTTTGTAAGACAAAAAACTCCATAAAGCCACTCACGTTGACAATCCCTGTTATGTGGATATCACCGACTGCCGGAAGCTCTTTGTTTACACCCGCTCCAGGTTTAACAGGTCCGTCACAAACCTGAATCACGCCAACATTCTTCATTCGGCCTAAACAAGCATCGATACCAATAATATAGGGATTATGATGTTTTAATGCTATTTCCTTTAGCCGATCCCCCAAATTTACCGCATGAACGGGTTCATCTAACGTACCGTAAACATGAAATGATGGTACGTCCTTCTCCTCTAAAAATGATCCAACAAGTGGTCCTAATGAATCTCCGGTCGAGCGGTCTGTTCCGATACAAACAAATACGATTGGACGATGAGAAGCTGGAGGCAGGAACTTAAGCAATTCCATAGCTAAATTTTCAACAGCCTGAAAATCATCATGGGGTATCCGCCCAGCATTGGCCCTCCTATCAAAGAAACTAGGTTTCAGATTCATACGTACACTCCTTAATTGTGATCATTATTTGTTTGCATATTTTTACTATTATACGGAAAATTCCGAAAATCTATACATGGGTTCTCAAAGATATTCCCGTTGAAAAAGGAAATAAATCACAATACTATGAACTATAAGGGAAAATTGATAAAATAAGTGTGATTCACCAGGGTCAGAGGAAAGGATGTTATTATGACTTCTACACAAAGGATTATTCAAAGATATACGGATAAATTCCAAAATGAAGATACATGGATGGCCATAGGGGAAGGTTTATTAAAAATAATTGTGATTATGATTGTGGCTAAAATCTTAATTAAATTGGGAAGTATGGCCATTGATAATGTTTTTAAACTAAGAACTCGATCTCCGCTTAAGACATCAGAACGAAGGGAAGAAACATTAGCAAAACTTCTTGATAATGTTCTTACATATGTGGTTTATTTTATTGCTATTATGATGATCCTCTCTGTCCTAACGATTGATGTAAAAGCTTTAATTGCAGGTGCAGGGGTTGTTGGGCTCGCCGTTGGTTTTGGCGCACAGAGTCTTGTAAAAGATGTCATTACTGGTTTCTTTATTATTTTTGAAGATCAGTTTTCAGTAGGGGACCATGTAAGAATTGACCAGTTTGAAGGAACTGTTCAAGCTATTGGTTTAAGAACAACAAAGTTAAAAAGTTGGACGGGAGAAGTTCACATCCTTCCGAATGGAAGTATCATTCAGGTGACGAATTTCTCTCTAAATAACAGCCTTGCAATTATCGATATATCCGTTGCTTATGAAGAGGATATAGAAAAAACGCAGAGGATTATAAGGGATTTACTTGAAAAAATGCCCGAACAATACGAGGCCTTAACAAAGACACCTGAGCTTTTAGGCATTCAAACGTTAGGACCATCAGAGATTGTATTACGAGTTGTTGCAGAAACATTGCCAATGAAGCATGCAGCTGTTTCTAGGGATATAAAAAGAGATATCAAACAATGTTTAGATGAGCATGGAATTGAAATTCCATATCCACGTATGGTCATGTACTCAAAGAATTCTGGAAATATCAATGAACCTAGTGTTTAAAAGGAGAGGTATTCAATGGAAGAAAAAGAATTTGGGTTAAATGATGTCGTAGAAATGAAAAAACAGCATCCATGCGGAACCAATCGCTGGAAGATTATTCGTATGGGAATGGACATTCGGATCAAATGTGAGGGATGCGAACATAGCGTAATGATTCCAAGACGTGAATTTTCAAGGAAAATGAAGAAAATATTGGTGAAGCATGAACAATAGTTTATGCTTCTTTTTTTTGGTTAACTGTATTATTCTAGTTAAAAAGTAGAGATTGTTCTGGGGGTGGAGTAGTGGCAAGTATAGTGAAATCGGCGTGTCCGTTGAATTGCTGGGACAGCTGTGGTTTTCATGTAACGGTAGAGAACGATAAAGTAATAAAAGTTGAAGGTGATCCCTCCCACCCCATTACTAAGGGGAAAATTTGCGGCAGGGGCAGAATGCTAGAAACAAGGACGAATTCACCTGAACGGATTCTATATCCTTTAAAAAAGGTGAACGGAGAATTTAAGCAAATTCCATGGGAACAGGCTCTTGATGAGATTGCCTTACAGTTGAAGGAAATAAAAGAAGAATATGGTTCAACAGCTGTCCTCCATAGTCATGACTATGCGAACAACGGGGTACTAAAAAATCTAGATCAACGTTTTTTTAATGCTTATGGCGGGGTAACAGAGCTTTATGGTTCCCTCTGTTGGGGTGCTGGAATTGAGGCGCAAAAGTGGGATTTTGGCGACGCTTATGCCCATGAACCAGAGGATGTTTTAAAAAGTAAAAACATTGTCATTTGGGGAAGAAATGTAGCGCGGACAAATATGCATTTTTATGAAAGACTCCTTGAAGCAAAGAAAAAGGGAGCAAAGATTTATGTTATTGATCCATTATTCAATGCAACTGCGAAAATAGCAGATGAATATATATCCGTAAAACCTGGAATGGATGGTTTACTGGCTGCAGGAATCATAAAGGAAATTCTACATTTAGGACTTGAAGATCGTGCATTTATTGAACACTATTCATATGGCTTTGAGGATTTAGAGAAGCTGATTGAGAGTATTTCTATAGAAAAAATTAGTAAAATGACGGAAGTGTCCGTAGAGCAGATACAGCTATTAGCAAACGTCTTTGCTGATAAACCTACCTCTACGTTTATGGGACTTGGTCTGCAGCGTTATAAAAATGGCGGGAATACAATTCGCTTGATTGACGCTCTTGCAGCGATAAGCGGCAATATTGGATTACCTGGCGGTGGTGCTAACTACGCTAACCTGCAAGTAGGGCAAAGCTTTGATATTTCAAAACTAACGCTCAGCAACCGGAGGGAGAAACATCGACAGTTTTCAATTATGAAGCAGGCCGAGGAAGTGCTTTCGGCAACGGATCCAGAAATTAAAATGATTGTGGTAACCTGTGGGAATCCTTTAACACAGGTGCCGGATTCATCAATCGTAGAAAAGGCTTTTTCATCTGTTTCAAAACTGGTTGTGATTGAGCAATTTATGACAGATACCGCTCGACTAGCAGATTATATCCTGCCAACCACCACTGTTTTTGAGGAAGAAGATCTTTATTATTCTTCTATGTATCACCATTATGTGAATTACGGACCGAAGATCGTTCCAGCTCCTGGAGAAGCGAAGTCTGATTTATGGATTTGGACACAGCTTGCTGAGAGACTAGGATTTGGGGACGATTTTCGGTTTTCAAGAGATCAGTGGCTGGAAATGTCTTTACAGTCATTATCTAAAAAAGGACTGTCACTTGATAAACTGAAGGAAAACCATAACATAGAATTGCCAGTCAAACCAGTTCCGTGGGATGATTTCCAGTTTAAAACGCCATCTGGAAAATATGAGTTTACAGCTATAAATAAGGGTGCCCTGGGACAGCTGAAGTTAGCTGTACCGGAAGAATCAAAATGGAACAAACCAGAGCTAGCTAAGAAATTTCCTTATAACTTATTAACCATTCATCCACTAAGATCAAACCATTCGCAAAACTACCATCTTTTTTCCAAATCAACTCAGCTAAAGGTTGAGGTTGCTAGAAATATTGCGGATGAACATCACCTGATGGATGGTGATTCGGTACGAGTTTGGAATGATCGCGGTGAAGTTAAAGGATATCTTTCAATTCTGCCAAAGGCACATCCTAACACTATAAACATTGATGAAGGAATTTGGAAAAGGTTCGGCGGTTCTGTCAATAATCTGACCTCAAGTGGAGAGTCTGATAACGGTCTTGGCAGCACTTTGTATGATTGCCTTGTGAATATTGAAAAAATAACGAAACTGTCGCAGTAGGCGGCAGTTTTTGTTTGTCCAGCTCCAGCGACTAGGGACTTGTCTTATGCTTATCGCCCCTGACCAGTCGCTTCCGCTTTCCTTATTCCCTTGTCTTTTTCGCTAGTTATCTCTATAATTGTGAGAGGCTTTTTAATAATTTATGGACGTTATTTCTATTAATAGATATATATCTTGAGGAGTGAAAATAAATGGCATTAACAGCTGGAATCGTAGGTTTGCCTAACGTTGGTAAATCCACATTATTTAATGCAATTACACAGGCGGGGGCTGAATCAGCCAATTACCCATTCTGTACCATTGATCCTAACGTAGGAATCGTAGAAGTACCTGATCACCGCTTAACAAAACTAACTGAACTTGTGCAGCCGAAAAAAACAGTTCCCACCGCTTTTGAATTTACGGATATTGCAGGAATTGTAAAAGGCGCAAGTAAAGGTGAAGGACTCGGTAATAAGTTTTTATCACACATCCGTCAAGTGGACGCTATTTGTCAGGTTGTCCGCTGTTTTGCAGACGATAACATTACCCACGTATCAGGAAAAGTAGATCCTATTTCCGATATCGAAGTCATTAACTTAGAGTTAATTCTTGCTGACATGGAGTCTGTTGAAAAAAGAATTAGCCGTGTTGAAAAATTAGCGAAGCAAAAAGATAAAGAAGCTGCAGCGGAATTTGAAGTGCTTTCTATGCTACGCGAAGCTTTTGAAGCTGAAAAGCCAGCTCGTACGGTTGAATTTACCGATGAACAAATGAAAATTGCCAAAATGCTTCATCTTTTAACCATTAAGCCTGTTCTATATGTAGCAAATGTTGGTGAGGACGATGTCGCGGATCCATCTGGAAACGAATATGTACAAAAGGTTCGTGAATTTGCAGCAGCAGATAATGCTGAAGTAATCGTAGTTTGTGCAAAGATTGAGGAAGAAATTGCTGAGCTAGAAGGCGAAGAAAAGCAAATGTTCCTTGAAGAGCTTGGAATTGAAGAATCAGGTCTTGATCAATTAATTCGTGCTGCCTACAACTTGCTTGGATTAGCAACGTATTTCACAGCTGGTGTGCAGGAAGTTCGTGCATGGACATTCAGACATGGCATGAAAGCTCCACAATGTGCGGGAATTATTCACTCTGATTTTGAACGTGGATTTATTCGTGCCGAAACAGTTTCATACGAGGATTTATTAGCTGCAGGAAGCCATAATGCTGCTAAAGAAGCTGGGAAAGTCCGTTTAGAAGGAAAAGAGTATATAGTAAAAGATGGAGATGTTATTCACTTCCGTTTTAATGTGTAGAATTGTCAGCCTTGCGTTTGCAAGGCTTTTTATATGGGAAGAATTCTAACGTGTAGGCTGTGTAAAAGCAAAATCTATTATTAGCACTCTGTTGATTTGCGTGGAAGGCACGAAGACTCCTGCGGGAGACCCCACAGGCGCTTTTGCGCCGAGGAGGCTCCCCGGACCGCCCGCAGAAAGCGAAGTGCCTCGTGACAGGCAAAGACCGCCTGTCCCTGCGAAGATTATCCAAGAAGCATTCCTTAGTGGAGCGCAAATCAACAGACCTATTAACACAGCCAGGAGGAAAATATAGAAATAGTGAACAGCCTTGCTTTTCATCATTAACTATGATAAAATCTTAACTTGTGAGTAATGAATAATTGCTCCTTGCCCAAAGTGGGCCGTTTAGACCAAAAGGAGGTGACTGTGATGAATAAGTACGAAATCATGTACATCATCCGCCCAAACATTGAAGACGAAGCGAAAAAGGCTCTTGTAGAGCGTTTCAACGGAATTCTTCTTGAAAACGGTGCGGAAACTGCTGAAACAAAAGATTGGGGTAAGCGTCGTTTAGCTTACGAAATCAACGATTTCCGTGATGGTTATTACGAAATCGTAAAAACGAACTCTTCAGCTGACGCGGTACAAGAATTTTCTCGTCTTGCGAAAATCAGCGAAGATATCATTCGCCATTTAGTAATTAAAGAAGAAGCTTAATATAAATACATTTTGGTTGAATGTTTCACATGAAACATTCTCCGAAAAGAAAAGGAGTTGATTCTGATGATGAATCGTGTCGTGCTTGTTGGCCGTTTAACGAAAGATCCTGATTTGCGTTATACACCAAACGGGGTTCCTGTTGCTACCTTTACTTTAGCTGTTAACCGTCCGTTTTCTAGTCAGTCAGGTGAGCGTGAAGCAGACTTTATTAATTGTGTTGTTTGGCGTAAACCTGCTGAAAATGTGGCAAACTTCTTGAAAAAGGGCAGTCTCGCAGGAGTGGATGGCCGCATTCAAACTCGCAACTATGAAGGACAAGATGGTAAGCGTGTTTACGTTACTGAAGTTCAGGCAGAAAGTGTTCAATTTCTTGAACCGAAAAATGCGTCTGGCGGCGGTGGCGGAAGAAGCGACAATGATTACTTCGGCGCTCCTCCTAGGGAACCGCAAGGAAATCCTTATGGCGGCGGCAATCAGAATCAACGACAGTATCAAAACAATAACAATAACAATAATAAGGGTTTTACAAAAGTGGATGATGATCCGTTCTCAGGTAACGGTCAGATAGACATCTCCGATGATGATCTACCATTTTAATGTAAACTTTTAAAAATCGTTAATCATTTAATAAAGGAGGGAATTTTCATGGCAGGTGGAGGACGTAAAGGCGGACGCGCGAAGCGCCGTAAAGTGTGCTATTTCACAGCAAATGGCATCTCACGCATCGATTATAAAGATGTAGATTTACTTAAAAAATTCATCTCTGAACGTGGAAAGATTTTACCACGTCGTGTAACTGGTACAAGCGCTAAATATCAGCGTAAACTAACTGTTGCAATCAAACGTGCACGTCAAATGGCATTATTACCATTCGTTGCAGGTGAATAATAAAGCGTTAGCGCCTAGGCGCTGGAGCTAGAATAAGAAATGACTAAAGGCAGCTGGGGTTTCCCTTGCTGTCTTTTTATTTTATCTTGCAGATTTGTTGAATAGGAGAGCGGAACTGGCTAAAATTAAGGAATAGGCTTTTTGAAATAATTGGGGTGAAGTAGTGAAAAATGTTCGAAAACTTACTGAAGGGGCTATTCTATTAGCTGCCTTTGCTGTTTTATTATTACTAACGATTTATGTCCCGTTTCTTGGGATGATTGTAAATTTATTTTTAGCAGTACCATTCATGCTATTTGGGGCGAAGAATGATGGGAAGAGTATCGTTGTTTTTATTATTGCCTCCCTTCTCCTTTCGTTTATTGTAGGAACCATTATGTCACTGCCATTAACACTTGCATATGGGACAACTGGTGTCGTAATTGGCTACTTAATTCAGAAACAGAAGAACATGGGTGTATTATTCATCACGGGGTCTCTAGTCTTTTTAGTTAATTTAATTATTATTTACGTGGCAAGTATCGTTCTTTTTAAGGTCAATATGATTACTGAAATGATTGAAATGATGCGAGAATCACTTAACGTTTCAGCTGACTTACTAAAGAATTTCGGGAATACACAGGACGCGGAGAAAGTGATGGAACAATTTAATAATGGATTAAACCTAGTTAAAACTTTAATCCCAACTTTATTTGTTCTCTCTTCCTTTTTTATTGTGTTCGTTATGCAGCTTATATCCTTCCCCATCATAAAAAGATTCGGGGTTAAGGTGGAAAAGTGGAAAAGTTTTAAAGAGATAACCTTACCAAAAAGCATATTATATTACTTTCTTCTTACTTTGCTCGTTAGTATGGTGATGAAACCAGAAGAGGGCACATTCTGGTATATGGCGATTATTAATTTGACCTATATCCTACAATTCTTGATGATCCTGCAGGGCTATACATTTATCTTTTATTACTTCGACAAAAAGGGTTTTTCGAAAGCCATTTCTATTACAATAGCGATTGTCTCTTTTCTCATTCCAATTTTCCTTTATATTGTAGGGATATTAGGTATAATTGATTTAGGCTTTGATTTACGAAAAAGCTTTAATAAAAAAGAGTGATGACTACTGTTTAGGAGCTGAAAAAATTGCCTGCATTTATTGAAAAACGCTCGATTCGATACCCTTTTTACGGGCTGATAGGCATTACAGTAGTGCTGCTCATTGTCCTGGCCTACTATAATTGGATACTTAGTTTGGTGGGATTGTTTCTTATCATTCCGACGCTGTACTATATGATAGTCATTGAATCCAGCCAAAGGAAAGAGATGGAAGAATATATCTCAACCCTTTCATACAGAGTGAAAAGGGTTGGCGAAGAAGCACTAATGGAAATGCCGATTGGGATTATGCTCATAAATGATGAGTATTCTATAGAGTGGACAAATCCTTTTTTATCTTCTTATTTCGATGAAGATACCCTTATTGGGAAATCTCTATATGAAATAGCTGATACGCTGATACCGTTAATTAAACAGGAAGTAGAAACAGAAATTATTACTCTTCATGAACGAAAGTTTCGAGTCATTCTTAAAAGTGAGGAAAAGCTCCTTTACTTCTTTGATGTCACAGAACAAAAGGAAATTGAAAAACTTTATCATGATGAACGGACTGTAATTGCGACTATCTTTTTAGACAATTATGATGAGTTAACGCAAGGCATGGATGACCAAATGCGTGGAAGCATTAACAACATGGTTACTTCAACTCTAAATAAATGGGCCCAGGAAAATGGTATTTTTATTAAAAGGGTTTCATCTGAACGATTTATTGCTGTCTTTAATGAAGCAATTCTGCAAATATTGGAAAAGGGCAAATTTACTGTTCTTGATGAAGTCAGAGAAATGACTTCAAAGCAGAATATATCCTTTACATTAAGTATTGGCGTAGGAGCTGGAACCCCTTCGTTGCCTGAATTAGGCGTATTAGCGCAATCAAGCTTGGACCTGGCTCTAGGTAGAGGCGGCGATCAGGTTGCGATCAAACATCCTAACGGCAAAGTGAAGTTCTTTGGCGGCAAAACCAATCCAGTTGAAAAACGGACAAGGGTCCGTGCCCGCGTCATTTCCCATGCACTAAAGGATTTAATTACTGCTAGTGATAAGGTAATTATTATGGGACATAAAAATCCCGATATGGATTCAATAGGGTCCTCTATTGGAATCTACAAGGTTGCTCAAATGAACCAAAAAGATGCCTACATAGTTTTAAACTCACAAGAAATGGATGGTGCTGTCCATAGGCTGATGGATGAAATCCGCCATCAAGAGCAATTATTTTCTCGATTTATTGGTCCGGAAGAGGCATTGGAAATTTCAACAGAAAAAACATTATTAGTGGTCGTTGATACCCATAAACCTGCCTTAGTGATTGAAGAACGACTACTGAATAGAATTGATAATGTGGTTGTAATCGACCATCACCGCCGCGGGGAAGAATTTATTGAAAATCCAGTCCTTGTTTATATGGAGCCATACGCCTCTTCTACAGCAGAGCTAGTTACTGAATTTCTTGAATATCAGCCAAAACGCGGTAAAATAGAAATGATAGAAGCAACTGCACTGCTTGCAGGAATTGTGGTGGATACGAAAAGTTTCACCTTACGAACAGGTGCTAGAACCTTTGACGCAGCTTCCTATTTAAGAGGTCAAGGGGCAGATACCATTCTCGTTCAAAAGTTCCTAAAGGAAAGTGTTAATACGTATATAAAAAGGGCTAAATTAATTGAATCGGTTGCATTTTACCGGGACGGAATTGCCATTGCCAAAGGCGGCGAAGATGAGCTTCATGACCAAGTCCTTCTAGCCCAAGCGGCAGATACGCTCCTGACTATGGATGGGGTAGCAGCCTCGTTTGTCATTGCAAGGCGTAATGAAGGGCTAATTGGAATTAGTGCCAGGTCGCTCGGCAATGTCAACGTTCAAGTAATCATGGAAAAACTCCAAGGCGGCGGACATCTGACAAACGCAGCCACCCAGCTGATGGGGATTTCCATAACAGAAGCAGATAGACAATTAAAGCTGGCAATTGAAGATTATTTTGAAGGTGGGAAAAAGGAATGAAGGTAATTTTTCTAAAGGATGTAAAAGGAAAAGGAAAAAAAGGTGAAATTAAGAACGTTGCTGATGGTTATGCACATAATTTCTTAATTAAGCAAGGCCTAGCGATCGAAGCAAACAATACGAACATCAGCACGCTTGAGGGACAAAAGAAAAAAGAAGACAAACGTGCGGCTGAGGAACTTGCTGAGGCAAAAAAGCTTGGTGAGCAGTTAGATAAAATAACTGTAGAGTTATCCGCGAAGGCCGGTGAAGGTGGCCGCCTATTTGGATCGATTACAACAAAGCAAATTGCAGAAGAACTTCAAAAGAAACACGGAATTAAAATCGATAAACGAAAAATGGAATTAGCAGATGCCATTCGTACCTTAGGTCATACAAAGGTTCCAGTTAAACTTCACCATGAAGTTCTAGCTACGTTAACCGTTCATGTTAAAGAGGTAAAGTAATTTCCAGTTCAAATTTCAGATAAACATGTTAAAATAATAAAAGTTGATGAGGAAAAAGCGAACTGACTTTTTCCAAAGTGATGTGATCGGTCTAGACTGGTCACTTTTCTTCATTATGGACATAATTAGGTTTTTAAAACTATTAATATATTTAATTATCCTCTTCACAATAGGAGGTCTTTGATAGATGAATGATTTATATGCAGATCGTCTGCCACCGCAAAATATTGAAGCCGAACAAGCTGTCTTAGGTGCTATTTTCTTAGAGCCCGCTGCTTTAACTGTGGCTTCCGAAATCTTGATACCAGAGGATTTCTATCGTGCCTCTCACCAAAAAATATTTAATGCGATGCTGAAACTGAATGATGAAGGTAAGGTAGTTGACCTTGTAACGGTAACTGAGGAATTAGCTGCAGCGAAACTAATCGAAGATACAGGCGGAGTAAGTTATTTAAGTGAATTGGCAAGTTCTGTGCCGACAGCAGCTAATATCGAATATTATGCTAGAATCGTAGAAGAAAAATCTTTGCTCCGACGATTAATTCGGACAGCAACTGAGATTGCTTCGGACGGCTATGCTCGTGAAGACGAGGTCGAGGCACTTTTAAGTGAGGCAGAAAAAAATATCCTTGCTGTTGCACAGCGCAAAAATGCTGGAGCCTTCCACAATATTAAAGATGTCCTTGTTCGTACGTATGACAATATTGAGCAAATGCACCAGAATGCTGGGGAAATTACGGGGCTTGAGACAGGATTTATTGAGCTTGATAGAATGACAGCTGGTTTCCAGCGCAATGACTTAATCATTGTTGGTGCACGTCCTTCCGTAGGTAAAACCGCGTTTGCTTTAAATGTTGCGCAAAATGTTGCACAAAAAACAGGTGAAAATATTGCCATCTTTAGTCTTGAGATGGGCGCAGAGCAGCTAGTCATGCGTCTCTTGTGTGCCGAAGGGAATATTGATGCACAAAGACTTCGTACCGGTACACTAACAGATGATGACTGGGGCAAACTGACGATGGCGATGGGTAGCCTTTCCAACACAGGTATCTTTATTGATGATACGCCAGGGGTAAGAATAAGTGATATTCGTTCTAAGTGCCGCCGCTTAAAACAGGAGCATGGCTTAGGGATGATCCTAATCGATTACTTACAGCTTATTTTAGGTAGCGGTCGTTCTGGCGAGAACCGTCAGCAGGAAGTATCAGAAATTTCCCGTTCTCTAAAGCAATTAGCTCGTGAGCTCCAGGTCCCAGTTATCGCCTTATCACAGCTTTCTCGTGGCGTCGAGCAGCGTCAGGACAAACGTCCAATGATGTCAGATATCCGTGAATCTGGTTCGATTGAGCAGGATGCCGATATCGTTGCCTTCTTATACCGTGATGACTACTATGACAAAGAATCAGAGAATAAAAACATCATTGAAATCATTATTGCCAAGCAACGTAACGGTCCGACTGGCACAGTTTCACTGGCGTTTGTAAAGGAATATAATAAATTCGTTAACTTGGAGACGCGGTATGATCCGAGTGCTTAGTTTTTAGAGAGTCCAGCCAAGCTTTTGGCTGGGTTTTTTTATAGGGTTTTGTTCAAAAAAGGCATTCGTGACCATTTTTCATGAAAAACGAGATTAGCGGTAACGAATAGAAAAAGCTACTCCTTTAAACAGTAATAAGATGATCTACTATGTCTATTCAGGGTTAGGTGTTTCCTTAAAATACGTCTAATTGTTTTTTTTGACTTTATTATTCCACACCAATCATAAATAGAATCAACAGTAATTTTCTTATCAGGAAAAAGTAATGTAAATTCCTTTACATTCCTCAAAACTGCTGCCTCTACTTCCTCTTTGCACCCGCACTTCTGACATATCAGCTGCTCATCTGAGAAAAAGGTATTACAGTTGTTTGGGCAGATTATTCCCTTTTTTATTTTTCGTAAGAGTATTCAGGTAATCGTGTATAAGGGGACTCTTCTTGGTGCTGGTCTACTAATTGTTGCGCTAAATGATAGTATTTTTTATGAAGTTTAACAGGTTTCATATTTAATTTTTTCAAGAAGCGGTTATGCTGTGCTGGATATATAATTGTAGGGTGGATTGAGGTTGTAAATAAGAGGAATTCGGTATGATTGAAGATTAAATAGGATTCGATTGGATAGTGAAAGCCCAGAGCATTCATCAATTTTTGAAGTAAGGTCTCACAACGTTCAAGTTGGTGTAATGGGTTCTTTTGAAGGGCACCTGCGGGGTTATACCATTTATCATCTTTGATCGAGTAATCTCCTTCAAAATATTTAACATCTAAAAGGTAAATTTTTTCGTAAGCAATGATTAAGGTATCAATTTGAAATTTTGAACCATGATATTCAAATAATAAATCATGGAGAATGAGCCATTCTTCTGTTAGTCCCTTAAGCCAAATATCGCTTTTTAACTCTCCTTCGTAGCCCTTTGCAAGGTTATTGTAATTTAATGCCTGATCGTAGGAGAACTCCATTCGAGACTTTAAATATTTTAATAGGGTTAATTCTAGCTTTTCTGGCCGCGCTCTAAATAACATATAACACTTCCTCATTAATATTTTAAAAAAACTCTAATACCTATTTTATGGAAATCCCTCATCCAATACAAGCTAGTTTCATAAATTAATATTTTACGAACATATTTTAATAACTTAATAGAAATCGTTCGTGTTTTATTGACTTTTAGCAGTAAATATTGTTAAACTTGTCTGTGGGAAAAAGAAATGCGTATATAATTTGGAGGTGCCTTTATGACATCAGTAGTGGTAGTTGGTACACAGTGGGGAGACGAAGGAAAGGGTAAAATTACCGATTTTCTTTCTGAGAATGCAGAAGCAATTGCTCGTTATCAAGGTGGAAATAACGCGGGGCATACCATTAAATTTAATGGAGAAACATACAAATTACACCTTATTCCATCTGGTATTTTTTATAAAGAAAAGATCTCTGTGATTGGGAATGGAATGGTAGTAGATCCGAAAGCTCTTGTTGCTGAGCTAGCTTACTTGCATGAAAAAGGAATTACTACGGATAATCTTCGTATCAGTAATCGTGCACATGTTATCCTTCCTTACCATTTAAAGCTTGATGTTGTGGAGGAAGAAAGCAAGGGTGCCAATAAAATTGGAACAACCAAAAAAGGAATTGGGCCTGCTTATATGGATAAAGCAGCTCGTGTCGGCATCAGAATCGCTGACTTACTTGAGCGCGATGTTTTTGAAGAAAAGCTTGAACAAAATCTTGCTGAAAAAAACCGTTTATTTGAACGTATTTATGAGACTACAGGGTTCACTAAAGAGGAAATCTTAGACGAGTACTATGAATATGGACAGCAAATTAAACAATATGTTTGTGATACATCTGTCGTATTAAACGACGCTTTAGATGAAGGCAAACGCGTTTTATTTGAAGGTGCACAAGGCGTTATGTTGGATATTGACCAAGGTACTTACCCATTTGTAACTTCTTCAAACCCAGTTGCAGGCGGCGTTACGATTGGTTCAGGTGTAGGTCCTTCCAAAATCACACATGTTGTCGGAGTTTGTAAAGCCTATACCTCTCGTGTAGGTGACGGACCATTTCCAACTGAATTACATGATGAAATTGGAAATCAAATCCGGGAAGTTGGCCGTGAATATGGTACAACGACAGGACGTCCACGCCGTATTGGCTGGTTTGACAGCGTAGTTGTCCGCCATGCCCGCCGTGTCAGCGGTCTTACCGACCTATCTTTGAATTCAATTGATGTATTATCAGGAATTGAAACGTTGAAGATTTGCACAGCTTACAGCTATAAAGGTGAATTAATTACTGAATATCCTGCGAGCTTAAAGGTATTAAGTCAATGTGAGCCAGTTTATGAAGAGCTTCCAGGCTGGACTGAGGATATTACAGGGGTTAAATCATTAGATGAATTGCCTGTTAATGCACGCCATTACGTTGAGCGTGTAACGCAGCTTACTGGAATACCATTAACAACTTTCTCTGTAGGACCAGATCGCAATCAAACGAATGTTGTTCGCAGTCCTTGGAGACAAATTTAAACATAGAAAAGCCCTCAATTTCAGAGGGCTTTATCTTTTAAAAAAACTTTTTTTAAAAAAGTATTGCACTATATGTATAAACCATGCTAATATAAAAAGCGTCGTCACGAACGAGGCACACTAGTACGAGCCATTAGCTCAGTTGGTAGAGCATCTGACTTTTAATCAGAGGGTCGAAGGTTCGAGTCCTTCATGGCTCATCAAGTTATTTTTGTAAGAAAATAACTTTCAATATATGGCCCCTTGGTCAAGTGGTTAAGACACCTCCCTTTCACGGAGGTAACACGGGTTCGAATCCCGTAGGGGTCATGGTAGTTGATTGTTGGCAAGCGACTGGCAAGTCTGGTCTCCTTGCTAACGATCAATATAAAAAATGGTCTGGTAGTTCAGTTGGTTAGAATGCCTGCCTGTCACGCAGGAGGTCGCGGGTTCGAGTCCCGTCCAGACCGCCATACATATGGCTCAGTAGCTCAGTCGGTAGAGCAAAGGACTGAAAATCCTTGTGTCGGCGGTTCGATTCCGTCCTGAGCCATTATAAAGGGGAAGCTTACAAATTGTAAGCTTCTTTTTTATTTGTAACAATTGTAACGCTTATGTAATAAAATAACCAAATATTTACAGTGTCTTATCGAAGTGTGTCTTTATTTGTAAAATATGGTCATAAACTAATACTTTTACAAAACATTGGTATAATAACTTTTACCTACTAATATAGGAGAAATATCATAGATTAGCACCTATCATTACAACTCCTATGGATGTAGTAAAATGTCAGGTATTATACAATTTTGTTACATTATCAAGACTAATCGTTATTTTTTTAAAAATTATGGTAAAGTTATAAAGTAGAAAAAGAGGGAAATTTCTTTTGTAGTGATAAAGTACTAGATTTAGAGAGTTGTTTCCGTAATTTAGGAGGATTCCAATGTTATTTTTTAATAAAGGAAGTAAATCAAGTAAATTCGTGAAAAAACAATCCTTGAAAACTGCTGTTATGACAGCGTTTACCGCTTCCACACTATTCATTAGCAGTGTTTCAGCTAGTGCTGCAGGATCAATTAAGTTAACAACGGTGTACCATGTATACCATAATCAACAATATATAGGCACTGTTTCGAATAAAGAGGTTGTTGAAAAAATTGTCGAAGAAAAAGCAGATCAGTTTCAAGAATCCACTAAGGATTTAAACCTAGAATTTGGCTCGGATATTGAGTACATAAAAGAACAGGTTTTTCATTCAACAGCAAATGATACAAAAACGATTCAAGACCTTGAGAGTGTTATCCAGCTCCAAGCTGAAGCTTCCTCCATCGTCATCGATGGACAGCCGGTTGCTTTCTTAGAAAACCAAGAAACTGCAGAAGATGTTATTAATCGGCTTAAACTTAATTATGTAACTCAAGCTCAACTAGATGAAGTAGAAGCTAGAAAATCTGCACCTATAACAGAGTTACCCGCATTGAAGGAAAATGAAACTCGTATATTAGACGTAAGAGTATCTAAAAATGTTTCATTTGATTCAGAAAAAGTAACGCCAGACAAAATTATGTCTGCTGAAGAAGCAGCTACCTTTTTACAAAAGGGGACGTTAGAAGAAAAGAAATATGCTGCCCAGCCTGGTGATGTTCTAGGAACGATTGCCAATAATCATGGCTTAACTTTAGCAGAATTTCTTGCATTGAATCCAGGTCTTACAGAGGGGTCTGTTGTAAATATTGGCCAAGAGGTTAATGTGACAGCTTTAAAGCCATATCTTGAGATTATTGTTGAGAAAGAAGAAAATCGAAAAGAAGCTATTCCGTTCGCAAATCAAGTAGTAGAAGATGGTAATATGCCAAAAGGCGAAACAAAAGTACAGCAAGAAGGTAAGAATGGAGAACGTTCTGTAAATTATCGTGTTTCAACACAAAATGGTGCAACCATCAGCAGTGTAGTCACAAGTGAGACGGTACTTGCAGAGCCCGTTAATCACATTGTTGTAAAAGGTACAAAGGTGATTCCTTCACGTGGTAGTGGCAATCTTGCATGGCCAACTGTTGGAGGTTATATATCCAGCCAGCAAGGTCAAAGATGGGGCAGAGCCCACAAAGGAATTGATATCGCTAGACCTAGCAATCGAACCATAAAGGCAGCTGATAATGGTAAGGTCGTATCTGCGGGCTTTGATAACGGCGGCTATGGCAACAAAATTGTTATTGATCACCAAAATGGTCTGCGCACCGTATATGCTCACCTGGCATCCATTAATGTTAGTGTTGGACAAACGGTTTCACAAGGCTCAGCTATTGGTGTAATGGGCTCAACTGGAAACTCAACTGGAGTACATTTGCATTTTGAAGTGTACAAAAATGGGGCCCTTCAAAATCCATTAAATTATGTTCATCAATAATTAAACAATACAAAAGAGTCTCTACTAGTACTAGAGGCTCTTTTGGTGTTAAATACTACTAATAGATGAATTACAGTTGAAACCATGGTAAAGTAAATTAGAGTAGAAATGCCATTTAACTGATTCAATAGATTATTTAAAAACAAAGGAGCAATGGGTATGGAAAAGAAAATTCTCGTAGTGGATGATGAAAAACCGATTGCGGATATTTTGCAGTTTAACTTAAAAAAAGAAGGTTACGATGTGTACAGTGCTTATGATGGAAATGAAGCACTGGCCATGGTAGAAGAAGTCCAGCCAGACTTAATTCTTTTAGATATTATGCTGCCATTAAAGGATGGAATGGAAGTTTGCCGTGAAGTCCGTAAGAAATACGATATGCCGATTATTATGCTGACAGCAAAAGACTCAGAAATCGATAAAGTATTAGGTCTCGAGCTTGGTGCAGATGATTATGTGACAAAGCCTTTCAGCACAAGAGAACTAATTGCAAGGGTAAAGGCAAATTTACGCCGTCATCAAGTGGTTGTCTCTCAAGCAGATGAAGAAGTCGAAACAAATGAAATTGAAATTGGCTCCCTTACGATTCATCCAAATGCATATGTCGTTTCAAAACGCGGTGAAACAATAGAATTAACACATCGTGAATTTGAATTGCTCTACTATTTGGCTAAACATATCGGTCAGGTTATGACAAGGGAACACCTGCTGCAAACCGTATGGGGCTATGATTATTACGGTGATGTCCGAACAGTAGACGTAACGGTTCGCCGTCTGCGTGAAAAAATCGAAGATAATCCAAGCCATCCTACATGGATCGTTACCCGCAGAGGAGTGGGCTACTATTTGCGTAACCCTGATCAGGAGTAATGCCCCACATGAATAAGGTTAGTTTTTTTCGCTCTATACACGTAAAATTTGTCATTATCTATGTCCTGCTTATTTTAGTGGCGATGCAAATCATCGGCGTTTATTTTGTCAGGCAGTTAGAAGATACATTAAGGACAAATTTTCAAAATTCCTTAAAGGAACGTGTTAATTTACTTGCCTATAATGTAGTCGAAGAGATGGAAAAGAAAAGAACGCCTGAAGACCCTACTCTTGAAGAAGAAATCAGAAAAATACTGCGTGATTTTGAATCGGCAGATATATCTGAAGTGAGTGTAATAGAGGGTAAGACTAGAAAGATTATTGGGACATCAGATCCGAATCAGGGTGTCGTAGGACAACGTACCACGGAACTCCTCATTACCCAATCCCTTAATTTAGAGGAAGATCAAAGTAATATTCGAATTGAGCCCCATAACCTTCATCGTATTTGGGTACTATCTACTCCAATTAAGTCGGGGGATAAAGTAATTGGTGCCATCTATCTTGTGGCAAAAATAGAAAATGTTTTTACCCAAATGAAAACCATTAATGGGATATTTGCCACAGGCACTGGTATTGCCTTAGCGATTACAGCGATATTAGGAATACTTCTCGCCCAGACGATCACCAGACCAATTGTTGATATGCGAAAGCAGGCATTGGCGATGGCAAAGGGGAACTTCTCGCGTAAAGTCAAAGTATACGGTCAGGATGAAATCGGTACTTTAGCGATGACCTTTAACAATTTAACAAAAAAATTGCAGGAAGCCCAGGCAATGACCGAAGGAGAAAGAAGAAAGCTTTCTTCTGTTTTATCGTATATGACAGATGGTGTTATTGCGACTGATCGTAAAGGCAGAGTGATTCTAATTAATGATCCAGCGGCAGAAATGCTGAATGTTTCACGTGAAACAGTTCTCTCACAGCCAATCGTTTCTTTATTAGGGCTAACGGATACCAATACATTTGAAGATTTATTAGAGGAAAAAGAATCGTTAATTCTTGATTATAGTACGAAAAAGGAACCTTATATCCTCCGTGCCAATTTCTCAGTCATTCAAAAAGAGACGGGTTTTGTTAATGGTTTGATTGCCGTCCTTCATGATATAACGGATCAGGAGAAAATTGATGCGGAAAGAAGAGAGTTTGTGGCCAATGTATCACATGAGTTACGAACTCCGCTTACAACGATGAGAAGTTACTTAGAGGCATTGGCAGACGGTGCATGGAAGGATGAAGAAATTGCGCCCAATTTCCTAGAAGTAACGAGGACGGAAACAGAAAGAATGATTCGATTGGTCAATGACCTCCTTCAACTCTCTAAATTGGATAGCACGGATTATCGACTTAACAAGGAATGGGTTAACTTTGTCGATTTTTATCATCGAATCATCGACCGGTTCGAAATGGCCAAGCAGCAAAATGTAAGCTTCAAAAGGCAGCTGCCGGACCATGCTATTTTTGTAGAAATAGATGAGGATAAAATGACACAAGTTCTTTACAATATCATCTCAAATGCAATGAAATATTCTCCCGAAGGCGGTCAAATCACTTTTTCGATTAAAGAGGAAGAAGAAAAAATTATTGTCAGTGTTTCGGATCAAGGTGTAGGGATTCCAAAGGAGAATATCAGCAAAATCTTTGATCGTTTTTATCGTGTTGATAAAGCAAGAACGAGAAAGTTAGGCGGTACAGGATTAGGCTTGGCCATTGCAAAAGAAATGGTAAATGTTCATGGCGGTATGATTTGGGCTGCCAGTGAAGAGGGAAAAGGAACGGAAATTTCTTTTTCACTGCCATATGAGCAAACGGAAGAGGATGAATGGTCATGAAATATGAAAATAGTAAATCAGCGATCTTAACCTTTCTCGTTCTGGTTAGTATTGTTTTAACTTGGAATCTTTGGACGTACCAGCCCAATTTTGACATTATGAAAAATAATAATTATGTGGAAGAAGTAACGTTAAAAGAAAAACTCGATCTTCACCAAATTATTAGTCCGGACCTTGTTCTTTTTCATCGAGAAGACCAGCATTTTGGGACCACAAATGCAGTAGATCTTGATAAAATTATGAGTGAAATAAGAGAATGGTCTATCTATGATGTAAAAGATTATTCGGAAAATGTAAGGGACATTAAAGAATTAGTTCATGGAAATGGAAATGCTGAACTTGTATTTCCAGCAGATGTGCCTATCGAAATCTACCGAAGTGTATTAAAATTTGAGGAGAAGAAAATTCCTGCTTTCAATTTTAATCGCATTGTTATTAATGTTGAGAATTCAGAAAAGGCAAACGGTACGGTGTACTTTGTTTCTTCTGATTATCAGCAAGTTTATATTAGTCATATTTCACCAAGTTTATTAAACGATTTTAACCGTAACTTTTTTAGAAATGCTGAGCAGTACCAGCCTTATTTCTCCTTTGACGCTTCACAACAACGGAAGGTCTTTATCCCTGATGGAAAGCTGGAAATGATGGAATTCACCTATTTACCTGTGGTGTTAAACTCAGAGGCGTTCAAAGAGGCATTGTTTAGTGACCCCAATTTCGTACAAAGGGGCACTGTCTTAGGGGTAGAAGAGTTTAGTGACGTCTCAAGTAAGATGACAGTTAATAATGATACCAATATGCTGCTCTATGTGAACCCTACAGGAGGGCCCAATTATGTGGACAACTCTTATGATTTATTAAAGAGAAGTATTGATTTCATTAATGGACATGGAGGCTGGACAGACCCTTATCGTTATGTAGCAAAGGATGAAAAAAGAAAATCTGTTAAATTCCGTTTATATAGTATCGATGGCTATCCCGTCTTCAATGAAAGCGGGATGTCAGAAATTGAAGAAGTATGGGGCAGAGATGAAATTACGAAATACGTTAGACCTAATATATCTCTAGAGCTTCCATTAACTACAGAAATGGTAAAGGTAACCCTTCCATCCGGTACTTCTGCATTGGAATTTCTCAAAAGCCGAAAGAATTTTAAACCGGAATTATTAGAACAACTCGTTTTAGGATATCGGATGTCAAAGGACACAAGCGAAAATAAACTGATTCTCCTAGAGCCGGCTTGGTTTTATCGATATAACCAAACATGGGGACAAATCACGAAGGAAGACCTGGGGGGATTGCTGCGTGGATTGGAGTAAAATAAAAACGATCTTTATCATCACGTTTTTGATTTTAGACGTCTATCTCTTGTTTCAATTTATGAAGATCCGGGACGCTAATAAATACGAATACATTACACCAACCTCCATTGAAGAAATGCTGGAGGTAGATGAAATTAGCTATAAGGAACTGCCAAAAGGTCCATTTAAGGATCAGTATCTAAGTGCAAAGCCAAAGTTGTTTACGAAGGATGATACAACGAAACTAAAGGGACAAACAACGTCTCTTAAGGAACCTAGCACGTCTTTGCATGTCAAATTAGATAAACCAATTCCTTTAAACGCAAAATTTGAGGCAGCTGATATTACTGCTTTTATAAAGGATAATGTTTTGTATGGAGACCACTATCAATTTTGGAAGAAGGATGATAAGAAAAACATCATCACCTACTTTCAACATTATGAGAATATGACGTTATATGAAAATTTAAGCGGCATGCTTACATTTCATATTGACGACAATAACCAAATTGTATCTTATGAACAAACGTATTTAGAGGATATTGAAAAAATGACAGAAAAGGAGGAAATCCTCCCTCCTTTAAAGGCATTAGAAACCTTACACCAAAAAGGTGTGCTGAAGCCAAAAAGTAAAATTACAAAGGTTGAACTGGGCTATTCCTCATTAATTCAGCTTTCAGCTTCACAAGCGTTAGCGCCAACATGGCGTTTTGTGGTGGATGATCATGAAAGTCTGTTTGTCAATGCATTAGAAGGACAGATTATAGAATTTAACAGCGATGAAAATAGGGATGTGGAGTGAAATCAAATGTCATTACGTTATAGCATTTTAGCGAGCGGAAGTACGGGGAATTCGCTTTATGTTGAATCAGACGAGCATTCCTTTTTAGTAGATGCCGGTTTTAGCGGGAAACAAATGGAGGCATTTTTTCAGCATATAGATCGTGATATAAGTAAATTATCAGGAATATTTGTTACTCATGAACACAGCGACCATATAAAAGGGATTGGCGTGTTAGCCCGTAAATATAAGCTGCCAGTTTATGCAAATGAAAATACATGGCGTGCAATGGAGCGGTTAGTCGGGGATATCCCTACTGAACAAAAAATGATTTTTAGCACAGAAAGTGTAAAAAGCTTTGGGGCAATAGATATTGAATCTTTTGGAGTATCGCATGACGCGGCAGAACCCATGTTTTATGTATTCCACCACTCGGGTAAGAAATTGGTCTTGATTACAGATACAGGCTATGTGAGCGACAGGATGAAAGGAATCATTTCAAATGCAGATGCCTATATTTTTGAATCCAATCATGATGTTCAAATGTTAAGAATGGGTAGATATCCTTGGAATATAAAACGAAGGATCCTAAGCGATCTTGGACACGTTTCAAATGAGGATGCGGCGATTGCTATGAGTGAGGTCATCGGAGACAATACCAAACGAGTGTACCTTGCCCACTTAAGTCTCGACAACAATATGAAAGACTTAGCAAGAATGTCAGTAGCCCAAACACTTCAGAGTCAGGGGCTAATCGTCGGTGAGGGGTTTGATCTCTATGACACGGACCCTAAAGTACCTACTATTTTAACTGCAGTTTAAAGAATAGCTGAAGCGCATAGGCGTTGAAGCTAGACCATTTAAAGAACAAAGATACCTCAATGTTGGTATCTTTGTTCTTTTTTTTATAAAATAGTTTTGGACAGAGTATAATTGTAACTATAAGCCAAAATATTAATTAGTTGCTTATGAAAGGGAGACGTGGTGAAAATGGGTTACTATGATGATCATTCACAAGGGCGTAACCAAAAGATGAATAGGAACAGAGGCAGTTTTCTACTTGCAAGCATTGTTGGTGCGATACTTGGGGCAATGCTAGTTGTTATTTCAATTCCGGCATTATCGAATCAAGGTTTCCTTCCTTACAATGTACAGCCCAATCAAAGTGAATCTGCAGGGACAAATGATAATCAAGACAATTTTATTCAGCAGCAAGTGTCATACGATGTAAATACGGATACGACAAAAGCCATTGATAAGGCTGCCGATGCGGTAGTTGGGATTAATAATATACAAACATCAAATTTTTGGTACGACGAGGGCGGAGACAACCAAGGACCTGCGGGTACCGGGTCAGGTGTCGTTTATAAAAAAGCAGGAAATAAAGCTTTCGTTGTAACCAACCAGCATGTGGTTGAAGGAGCTACACAGTTAGAGGTAACCTTAAATGATGGCACAAAGATACCTGCTAAACTTCTCGGTGGAGATGTTTGGACAGACTTAGCTGTACTTGAAATAGACGCAGCTAAGATTAAAAAAGTTGCTGAATTCGGCAATTCGGATGCCTTAAAGATGGGTGAGCCGGTAATGGCGATAGGAAATCCATTAGGTGCTACCTTTTCAGGATCGGTTACACAAGGCATTATCTCAGGGATTAATCGGACAATCCCTGTTGATATTAACCAAGACGGGATTATGGATTGGCAGGCAGAGGTATTGCAAACAGACGCAGCCATTAATCCTGGTAACAGTGGTGGTGCCTTAATTAATATTGCTGGACAACTTATTGGGATTAACTCAATGAAAATCGCTCAAAATGCTGTTGAGGGGATTGGCTTATCCATCCCGATTAATTACGCAAGACCCATTATTAATGACTTAGAACAATTTGGCGTGGTCAAACGGCCATACATGGGAGTCGACTTAAAGTCAGTGGCTGAAATTCCTGGTTACTATCAAGAAGAAGCATTAAAATTACCAAGGGATATTACGTATGGAGTCGCTCTTCGTCAAGTTGTACCGAATTCACCGGCTGCACAGGCTGGGTTACAAGAGCTGGATGTCATTGTAGAGATGGATGAAAAAACCATACATGACGTAATTGATCTCAGAAAGCATCTATATCAAGAGACAAAAATTGGCGATCAAATGAAAATCAAATATTATCGAGAAGGAAAGCTGCAAACGACCACGATTACCTTAGCTGAAGACAGGTCGTAAATGGGAAAGCAGAAAGGTGTGATCGCACCTTTCTGCTTTTTTATGGTATAGTGGTTGATTGTATGAAGTAGTTTGGAAAGTAAATAATAAGAGAAAAAGTATACGGGAAGGAGACGTTAAATTGATCTATTGCTGTGAGGAACATGTAGATTTGGCATTAGATAGCGTTGTGAATGAATTTGAAACGTTTCCAGTTTTATCAAAAACAACTGGGGATAACTTATCAACAGGCTGTGAATATTGCCAAAATAGAGCTGTATATATTGTGGCGAACAAATGATTCCATACAAGATGTGGATAAAAAATGTGGACATGTGGATAACTTTTGTGGATAAGTTGTTTGTAAACTGTTTGTAACATCAAAAAAGAGGGTTGTGGATTGTGAATATCTCAATTATCACGGTTGGCAAATTAAAAGAAAAATATTTAAAAATGGGAATTGATGAATATTTAAAACGATTGAATGCGTATGCGAAAGTGGAAGTCATTGAAGTAGCGGATGAAAAGGCACCTGAAGAATTAAGTGAGTCTGAAATGATTCAGGTCAAGCAAAAAGAGGGAGAGAGAATTTTAGCTAAAATTAGCCAGGATACATATGTCATTGCACTAGCAATCAATGGAAAAATGCAATCTTCTGAGGAGCTTGCCGATACATTAGATAAACTAGCCACGTACGGAAAAAGTAAGATTGCTTTTATTATCGGCGGGTCTTTAGGTCTAAGTGATGAGGTATTAAAGAGAGCAAACGAACATCTCTCTTTTTCGAAAATGACCTTTCCACATCAATTGATGAAGTTGATCCTTGTAGAGCAGATTTATCGGGCATATCGGATCAACCGGGGGGAACCTTACCACAAATAGAGGCAGTTTAAAAATATGGTTCAACTTCGGACAAGGGTGAGCATAAAAAGCTAGGTCATGTCTGAAGTTGTGTGAACTTCGGACAAGGATAAGCATAAAAGGCAAGGGTAAGTCTGAAGTCGTGTGAACTTTGGAAAGGGTAGAGCATAAAAAGCAAGGTAGAGTCCGAAGTCGTGTGAACTTCGGACAAGGATGAGCATAAAAAGCTAGGTCAAGTCTGAAGTCGTGTGACCTTCGGACAGGGTAGAGCATAAAAAGCCAGATCAAGTCCGAAGTCGTGTGAACTTCGGACAAGGAAGGGCATAAAAAGCTAGCTCATGTCTGAAGATGTGTGAACTTCGGACAAGGAAGAGCCTAAAAGGCCAGGTCAAGTCCGAAGTCGTGTGAACTTTGGACAAGGAAGAGCATAAAAGGCAAGGTCATGTCTGAAGTCGAGTGAACTTCGGACTGGGTAGAGCATAAAAAGTAAGGTCAAGTCCGAAGTCGAGTGAACTTCGGACAAGGAAGAGCATAAAAGACAAGGTCATGTCTGAAGTCGAGTGAACTTCGGACAGGGTAGAGCATAAAAAGCAAGGTAGAGTCCGAAGTCGAGTGAACTTCGGACAAGGAAGAGCATAAAAGACAAGGTCATGTCTGAAGTCGAGTGAACTTCGGACAGGGTAGAGCATAAAAAGCAAGGTAGAGTCCGAAGTCGTGTGAACTTCGGACAAGGAAGAGCATAAAAGGCAAGGTCATGTCTGAAGTCGAGTGAACTTCGAACAGGGTAGAGCCTAAAAAGCCAGGTCATGTCTGAAGATGTGTGAACTTCGGACAAGGTAGAGCTTAAAAAGCCAGGTCAAGTCCAAAGTCGTGTGAACTTCGGACAAGGATGAGCCTAAAAAGCCAGATCAAGTCCGAAGTCTTGTGAATTTCGGACAGGGAAGAAATAGTGTCAGGGAAAATACCAATCTGTTATATAAAATAGGAGTCGCTTGTTTTTCCAAAGGACGTAAGGTTTTTCTTTAATACTCTGCAAAATGTCCTTTTGGTTAAATCGACGTTGCACCACTCATAAATGTTTGTAGTAGTGACCTTTCGTTCAGGAAATAACAACTGAAACTCCTTCACATTCCGTAGAATAGCAGCTTCGACTGTTTCATGACCTCCACACTTTTCGCAAACAAAGTGATGGGTTTGTAAAGAAACCAAAAAGGAACGACAAAATTTACAATAAATGTCCTTTTTTAGCTGATCATATTGATAGTTTGGCACCTGTGTAAATGGGTTTGTAGTTTGATGTAATGAAAGTAATTGTTGAGCCAATTTTTTGTGGCCATCATTCAACTTTGATGATGTGTCATTTATACTTTTTAAAAACCGGTTCACTTGTGTGGGAAGAATAATGGGGTGGTCCACTTGCGCATTGTATAAAGTAAATTCAGGATTAATAAAAATAATGGTGGCTTCAACGAGGTAATTAAGCTTGAGGTCTTGTAGCAACTGGCGGAATTGTGCTGCGCATTTGTTTAATTGATTGATTGGATTTTTATATTCTCGGCCGGTTTTAACGAGAAAGAATCTGTCCTTATCAAGGCAAAAGTCTCCTTCAAAATTTTTAACATCTAACAAGCGAATGACTTCCTGTGATATAAGCGTTGAATCAATTTGAATATAAGAATTGTTTATTTTAAGCAGCAAGTCATTGATGAAATACCTTTCTTCTTGAATAACTTCTGCCTTCCGGTCAAATTGCACCTCACCCTCATATCCTTTTTCTAGGTTGAAATAATGGAACTTTTCTTCTTGTGTTAACTCCATACGCGTGTTTAAAGATCGCATTTTCAATAATTCATCTGATTCTCGTCGGCTTCTAAGTATCATTGGCCACTTCCTTTCTAAGCCTATTTTATATATTAACCGGACACATGTTTGTGAATTTTCTGTTAAATTTTTAAAAGGCACCTTTGAATGAATTTTTATAGTAAACTGCTGCTTACACAGGTGCGATGAACCTTACCATAAATAGAAGCAGTTTTTTATCTATTTTGGAATTTCTCTTATTAAAATAAAGCTATCTTCACCCTCGGTTTTTGTCGATAACTTGGACATTATTCGGGGTGTGGCAGACACTGTCTGAATATAGTTCAATCAATCCTATTTTTCAGCAAGGTCGGACGGTTCTCATGTTTCACTCACCCAAATATATATACTAATAGATATTTTAAATCATGGCTTTGGATAATTATGTTCATCGTAGCTGTAGCATCCTCAAAATATTTGCAGGAAATCCACTTCTATGTTGTAAGTAGGGGCCTATGATTGTTACATTATAAATAAAAATATCCTTTTTAAGGGGAAACTATTGGGGAAAGTAGGGAAAGGATGATTATTGGATTAGTAGTATTAGCAGGTTTGCTCTTAATAGGATTTGTATACGAACAGGTTTCGCGGCGCAGTGATGGGAAAAGACTCCCTATCGGTGAAATGATTGATGTTGGCGGCTATCGTCTCCATCTAACAGATGCTGGTAAAGGTGGGCCCACGGTCATCATTATTCATGGTGCAGGTGATAGCTCTTATTCATGGATACATATTCGGAAACAATTATCTAAGTTTACTAGAGTTATTACTTATGACCGTGCAGGTATGGGTTCAAGTGATCCCGGCCCCTTGCCAACTCCGGAACATACCGTCAAAGAACTTAAGAACCTACTAGACAAGATTGGTGCCCCTGGACCATATGTACTTGTAGGTCATTCCCTGGGAGGACTGATTGCCCGACTCTATGCTTTAAAATATCCTAATCAGGTGGCTGGCTTAGTGTTCTTAGATTCGTCACATGAATTTCTAAAGGATGATGTCAAGTTTAAGCAGGGTTTTGCCATCGTCGGATTTATGCTGAAGGTACTAAGACTGATGTCTCCATTTGGTATTCCTCGATTCTTTGGTAATATTCTAGGCATTATACCGATGTTTGTTAATGAACTTTCCTATTACAAACAGCAGCTTAGTGCCGAGGAATACAAGCTATGGAAAGATATCGTTTACAGTGTTTTTGCCAGAAGGACAGCGGAAGCGGAATTCAAAGGTGCATGGGCACACTTAAATCAAGCTGCGAATCAATTAAATAACGGAATGGAAAAACCACAGTTTGGTGACCTTCCAATCGCTGTTGTAAGCAACCCAGGATTTGGTCCTCAATGGACCGAGATGCAAAGAGAACTAGCCTCCCGTTCCACCAATCATATCCATAAGATTAGTGATCGAAAGGGACACAGTCTGCAAATGCCACGACCCGAATATGTTATGGAAGCAGTCCATCACGTAGTTAAACAAGCACAGGAACGTAGCGGTCAAACTCTAGCTGGATCATATCAGGAACATAAATCTTGAATATAGTTTGTCTTGGTCTTTTAAATGAGAACCATCCTGTTCATGCACATTTAAATTTACTAGATTGGGTTTCTATGGCTATCTTCGGTATTATTTAAATTTAATAGATGACTTTAGCTAAAGATCCTAAAATATCAGAAGTTTTGAATGAATCATCAAATAAAAAAAAGACTACCTGTCTTTTAGGGACAGGTAGTCTTTTGAGGTACGAGACAAATGAAGCTTATTTATTAACCGAAACCGTAAATTCGGATACATTATTGGCTTTATCCGTTGCAGTTACAATTAAATCTGTGTTAGTACTTACTACCCCGGTAAGTTGTAGGCTAAACATTCCGTCCTGGCCGACAGTCAGGTGCTAATTTGTCAATATTGGAAATCGTAACTGGAAGCTCAGTGACATTTCCCGCAAGATCTGTTGCAATAAAGGTAAATGTGCCATTTTCAGTAAAGGTATGGCTTGTTGTATTGAGTGAACCTTCTTCATTCATGCTGGCAGTAACCAGCACCCCTAATTTAATGAAGGGGTGCTGCTTTATGATTAATATTCTCCTTTAATGACAAAAAACGAGCCACGAATGGTTCCAGCCAATTTAGACTTTTGTCTGGCAAACTTAAACTTCCCTTCTAACTCTTTTGGTATCTCCATTCCCTCAGAAAGCTTAAAACCAACAGCTCGCTTCGGTTTAGGACCATCAATCGTATAAAGGACGTTGACTTCCAGACCATCTTCATAAAAGACATAGGTCCATTTGATATTTTCCACTTGAAAACTAGATGTCTCTAAAGGCTTAGCTGCGAACTCAATATCACGTTCTTCTTTTAAAAGGCGATTCACATAATCAAGGGCTTCGGAGGACTCGCTAGCTGGAACAACCGTAAATTCATGCTTGTATTTGTTCATAAAGTAACGGGCTTCATTGGCACGTAAACCGGCAAGTGTTGCTGCAACTGGTGAAGACTCTAAACCAATCGTAGACACATTTTTAAAATCAACGATATAAGACATTTCCATCCTCCGTAAAAAAACATTATTTCCTAACAACTGGAATCCACATTTCACCAAACACTAAGCCATTCCGCTTCCCCATTTCGACTGATGCATTTGGCCCGCCAACATAGGCGACATCCCTTACTTCTGGCAGAACTTGACCGAAGGCAATGCCAGTAAGCATATTACTTAACTCTTCAGACGTTTCCGCTTCTCCTTTTACAACAATGTATTCTCCTTTTGGAAATTGAATCATTCTTGTTGCGTCTGGTAGTGTTTTCTCTGTCATGACGCCAGCATAATGCATCATCTTGTTATTCACCGCTTCGTTCACGACAAAAATATAGTCATTTGTGGCTACAGTTTTTAAGGCATCAAGTGTTCCATCTTGTTGGACTGCATGCCAAAAGTCTGACTTTTCCTTCATAATGCCAGCATAATCTGTGTAATCGCTCTTAAGTTCTGTTCCAAAGCCTAATACAGTAAATTCATCTTTTTCTTCTAAAGTATAATTTGTCATATTCAAAACCTTCCTTTTTTTAAAAATTGAATCAAATCATTTGTCTTTCCACTTGATGAGTTTATAATAACTTTAAATCATGTCAAAAAGTGAAACTGTTTAGGAAGTGTGCAGCTGAATGAAAAAAGTTGAACGAATTAATACCATTATGCGGTATATCAACAATCGCGCCCAATTTACCATTTCTGAAATTATGCGGGAATTTGACATCTCCCGTTCGACAGCTATTAGAGATATCAAAGAAATTGAAGCCATGGGGATGCCGCTTGTCGCTGAAGTAGGAAGGGATGGGGGTTATTTTGTCATGCACAACTCTGTCCTGCCCACTGTTCGCTTTACCGATAATGAGATTAAAGCTCTATTTATCGCCTTTATGGCCACAAGGAATCAACAACTACCTTATCTAAAAAGTCGTCAGTCTTTAGCTGAAAAATTACTAGGTCTCATCTCAGAAAACCAGCAAGATGACCTGATTCTTTTAAATCAAATCTTGCTTTTTGAAGGGACCAACCCAAATAATCCCGACCTGCTTGAGCTTTCAGACCTTCCCCATCCCATGTTAGAAAAACTCATTCATATCCTTCTTGTGGATCGGTATTTATGGATCACGATTAATGAAGAGAAGGAAATAAAGTCTTATCCCATTTATCTCTTGAACCTTTACCGTGAAAAAAGCCTGTGGCTGATTGAAGGTTTTGACTTAAAGGAAGAAAAGAAGCAAATCTTTCACGTCGACAATCTCACCGATGTCAAACCCTATCCAACGAAAAAAAGAATAAGTAAGAAAAAGATTTTAGAAAATCTGAGTAAGCAGGAAGAAGTTATCAACCTTGTTCTTGAACTCGGTCCAAAAGCAATTGCGCAGTTTAAAAAATACCACCCTTTAAAAGTATCATTATCCTATACGAATCCCTACCAAGCCACAGCTATTCTAAAGACTTTTATCAATGTTAATAATCCAGAAGAATTGAATGAAATGACAAGTTGGCTGCTTTTCTTAGGTGGGGATATTAAGGTCAGGGAAGTGCCAAAAGAAGTCTTAGAAGGTTTACAAGAGAGATTATTTCTATATTGCCCATAAGCCGTGCCAGTTAAAACCGATTTTGGAAAACTGTGGTGGTGGATGGGTTCATTTGATGGGGCGAACCGATTCCATATACGGAGTGCTGTGACCAAACGGGGCAGGCAAAAGAAAATGTGGAGCAATAGTATGACTCCACATTTTTAAACATACTAACATTAGTAGCACAAACCAAGGCCATGGTTTGTGCTCAGGTACATTTTTTTATCAATCTATACTGTTATTTTGACACGGCTATTTCAAAGTCATTTGAGAATCGGCGACTGGCAGTTTCAAAGAATACTTTCCAGAGCCGGTTGCAGTTTCGCTGATAAATTTAATCCCGCTTTTAGGTGAAATCGCATTTTGTGCGTTTAGAGAAGATTCAAATACAACCTTTACTTCACTTGCGACAGGGGCAAAGGTCCAGTTTTCATCCGCAGAAGGGTCAATGGTTTGTTGTTCCTGAATATAATCAATGATCGCCTGGCGGTTTTCATCTGGGTACATTTCGACTGCTGTTTGATTTCTTACGCCAGGGAAATTCCCGCCTGCCCGATAGTTGTTTGTCGCAACAAGGAATTCCTGTTCAAGGTCAATTGGCCGGCCGTTGTACTGTAAATTTTTAATACGATTTGCCTCAGCATGAATCAGATTGCCATTTCTGTCATACTTAGCCGGCTCAGTTACATCTATTTCATATGTTACTCCATCTATCACGTCATAGTTATAGGTTGGATAGCTGTTATTAATTAATGGCTGCTCGTTATCTGAAGTTGAGTCAATTTGATTAAACTGACCGGCGGACATTTCAAGCCATTCTTTTACATCCGCACCGGTAATTTTAATCGCAGCAACCGTGTTTGGATAAAGATAAAGATCTGCCACATTTTTAATCGCAATCGTTCCTGCTGGAATATACGTATAGTCGCCTCCGAAGCCTGCTTTAAATGGTGCACCAGCAGAAAGAATTGGCAGATTTTCATCAGAGGTACCCTTCACTTTTTTCTCCACATACCACTTTTGCGCGTTTGTCACAATCTGAATGGAAGGGTCATCCTGAGCAAGGGCAAAATAGCTGTGAATATCTGCTGTCGTAGTTCCCACCGGCTGGCGGATATACTTAATCGTTTCTTCGTGTGCTTCTTTAACCGCTTCTAATACTTCGAAATCAGGTTCAGCCAAGCTTGTTTTCGTTGTTTTATCATATATAGCTCGTAATTCTGACTCAGAATCTTTAACTAGCCATTTCCCTTTTTCTTTCGCAATTTTTAAATCAATGACACCAAGGTGGCTTCCCCAGCTCCCTGCCATTACAACAGGTACTCCGTTGATTGTCCCTTTTTCTGTATCTACTCCCGGAAGATTTCCATAGTTTCCTGGGAATGTGGAATGACTATGACCGGAAATAATGGCGTCAATGCCTTCTACCTTTGTCAGGTCGTAGGTGGCATTTTCCTCCATCTCATTGATTTTTTCATCACCAATTCCAGTGTGGGCCAAGGCAATAATTAGATCAGCGCCTTCTTTTTTCATTTTCGGGATTTGTGCTTCGACTGATTTTACAATATCCTTCGTGGTTACTTTACCAGCAAGATGGGCCTTATCCCACTGAGTGATTTGCGGAGCGACAGCCCCGACTACGCCAACTTTGATCACTTGCGTTTTCCCTCTGTTGTCTACTACTTTCTTCTTTAAAATAGTATAAGGTTTGAAGTAATGTTCATCATTGGTTGGGTCGTTATCGTGATCATCCTTAAATACATTGGCACTAACATAAGGCATTGGAGCATCGTCCAATACTTCATCAAGGAAATCTAATCCATAATTAAACTCATGGTTTCCAACAGTTGCTGCATCATAGTCTAATTGTTTCATTGCTTGAAAGACTGGATGAAGTTCTCCCTCCTCAAGCTTGTCCACTCTTGCTTTATAATCGCCAAGCGGGTTTCCTTGAATCAAGTCACCATTGTCAAAAAGGAGAGTGTTTTTCGCTTCCTCTCTTGCTTCTTTGATCAAGGCAGCTGTTTTGGCAAGACCAAATTCCAGCGTCCCAGCATCCTTATAATAATCATAGTTATAAAGATTGGTGTGAATATCTGTCGTTCCAAGAATCCTTATGGATACCTCGTGTTTGCCAGTCTGGTCTGGCTTTGCCGCCATTACAGACTGATACGAAAGGGGAGCGGCTAAGACCGATAATGCCATAGTAGCTGCTGCTAATCTTTTCCCTGCTTGAACGAACGGTTTTTTCAATGGATACAGCTCCTTATAAATGTTTTGTTTCAAACCAATATAAATTATAAAGAGAAGTTCCAATGCTTAAATGCGCCTATAGACTGAAGTATTCTTAAGAGTTTGTAAATTCAGTGTAAATAATTAGGTCTAAATTCCTGAATAGGTAAGATAATAAAAACTATACATCTACTTAACATTTCCTTAACAATTATCTTGTTTAATTGAACTGTAAACTATTAATCCATTAGGAGGATTTATTAGATGATTAATAAGAAACTTGTGAAAAAGGGGTCTGCCTTAGCACTTGCTTTAGCGATTACGATTCCAGCCGTAACACCGGCATTTGCGGCTTCTCAAAATAACAATAAAATAGAGTCTGTTAGATTTAATGGAATGCAAGCACCTGCAACGATTGATGAAATGGTAAAAACATATACAAATGCAACCGTTGATGTGAAATATATCAATGGAAAAGTAAAAACATTTCCACTGACTTACAACTACCTATTTAAATCAGAAGATAAGGTAGCAACCGTTAAAGGTGAAAAAGTTCCTGCTGGTACACCTATTGATGTAAATGGAAATCCAATTAAGGATCCAAGCGGCACAAACGGAGAATACTTTGTCTCTGACGCTCCGGATTCAAACAGCTTATTAATGCCTATTAACGGCAAACTTTATATGGTTACACACTATGAATACCAAACGATTGATGCTGCTGGTAAATCAGCATACGGTTTAGTTCCAGCATCTATGTCTTTAACTGAGGTGGAACAAGACAAAAAAACAGGTGAACTTACACCTGTAAATGTAGAAAAAATTGATTTTTCAGCTGTAAATGGACTTTGGATTCCATGTAACGGATCACTATCTCCATGGAATACACATTTAGGTTCTGAAGAGTACGAACCAGATGCACGTCTTTTCTTAGATCCAACTTCGAAAGTAAGAAGTCAAGTTGAAACATTTGCTCAATTCTATTTCGGAGATAAAGCAAAGGCTAATCCTTATTTCTATGGCTACACTCCTGAAATTACAGTAGGTAAAAATGGTAAAACATCCGTTGAAAAACATTACAGTACAGGACGTTTCTCTCATGAGTTAGCTAAAGTAATGCCTGATAATAAAACTGTTTTCTATGGTGATGACGGTGGCAATACAGGTATGTTTATGTATGTAGCTGACAAGGCAAAAGATTTATCAGCAGGTACACTTTATGCAGCAACATTCAAACAAACAGGTACTGAAAACGGCGGATCAGGAGATTTACAATGGATTAATTTGGGACATGCAACAGATAAAGAAGTGAAGGATATTATTGATAGCGGCATTACATTCAATGATATATTTGAAACTTCAGATGTTCCTAAAGAAGGATTTACAGCTATTAAACAATATTCATATGGTAAAGTTGAGTACTTAAAACTGAAGCCTGGTAAGGAAAAGGCAGCAGCTTTCCTTGAAACACGCCGCTGGGCAGCCATGCTTGGTGCGACTACTGAATTTAACAAAATGGAAGGTTTAGCACTAAACGAAAAGGATAAAAAGGTATATGTTGCCATCTCCGATCAAAGTAAGGCAATGGAAAAGGATTCAACTGGTAAAGATCCAGCAGATCATATTCAATTACCAAAAATTAAAGCTGGTGTAACCTATCAATTAGACTTGCAAGGCGGCCAAAAAGATAGTAATGGAAATGCAATTAACAGCTCGTATGTAGCACCATCCATGTCTGGTTTGGTAGTAGGGGAAGACCTCCCTGCAGCTGATGCATATGGAAATACTGCAAATGTAGATAAAGTAGCGAATCCGGATAACTTAAGCTACTCTGAAGCAATGAGAACACTCTTTATTGGTGAAGATAGTGGTAACCACACAAATAACTTCGTTTGGGCTTATAATGTTGATACGAAAGAATTAGAGCGTATTTTATCTGTTCCAGCAGTGGCGGAAGCAACTGGATTATTTGCTGCTGATGACCGCAATGGCTTCTCATACATTTTCAGTAATTTCCAGCATCCTGGTGATGAAGTAGAAGGTAAGTCCATTACCGCTGTTAATAAAGAAGAACTACTTAAAGCTGTTGACGAACAAATTGGTATTAATAAAACAGGCGGTATTGGTTATATCTCTGGTATGCCATCTGTAACAAAAATGCCAAAAAATAAATAAGATAACTGATTCTACAACATCGATTATTGGTAAAACAGAAGCTAATTCAGTAATGAAATTGTTAATTAATATTAATGGAAAAGGAAATAGACTACCTGTCTTTTTTGGACGGGTAGTCTATTTTAGTTTAATGTAGCAACCCCATCTTCTTCAAATCTTGGAGTAACATTGGTGTTATAAGCAAACCCATTAATTACATTCATTACTATTGGTGATGTTTTATCCATATTCTTGTTGATTTTGGTTTAGGGTTGAGAATTCATAAGCGGAGAATTTCCGACTATTGTATAGAGGAAGCTTAGGAAGCAGATATAAGCGGAGATATTCCGGTTAACTGCTTTAAAAGAGACAATATCCAAGGATTTGGATAAAATAAGCGGAAAAACTCCGCCTATTTTTAAGGAAATATGGTTATTTCCCAATTTAAGCGGAAATTAGCCGCTTATTTTCCAAACACATTGAAAATCAACATTCCATCCATTTTTTCATTCCATTTCCTCCTTTCAATTCTTGGATTCAGTATAATCAGGAAGTCTGGAATGAAACTGAAAAATGCAATAAAGTATGTAGTTAATTCCAAAACTTTAAAAAAAGTTCGATGTCCTTTTTTACAGCTAAAAAACCTGCAGACTAGTCTACAGGCTTTTTGGTTCAATTATTTTAATAGTTTTTGAATCACGAGATGTGTTAGATTTGGTACTACTTCAAATGAGTACGTCATTTCCAGTCTTTCAAGTTTCTTGTGAGCATCTAAACCATAAGGGCCAATATTGATTACTGGTACATTGATATCGCGAATGTCTTGATATTCTACAAAGTGCTTGGTGCCCCAGCCAGGATTGTTGTTCGATACGGCACTGATACCGGCTTCGTCATCACTAAGAGCTACAAAACTCATATCAGAGATATAAGGGAAAAAGTTGCGTGTTACAATCGGATATTGATAGTATGGCTGGAGTTCTTCCACTGCTTCATCCAATGAAGTAATTAAAGCAAGCTCATTAGTTGTTTTCCCTGTCAATTCAATTCGTGGAGAGTACAGGGAGGAATAAAACAGAATAATGGCTGGATTTTTATCCTTCATCCATTTCCAAGCTTCCTCTACCACTTTTGCGGCAAACATGCGCGTATCTAGTTCCGTATTTTTTAAAAGCTTTTCTTTAAATTGACTCATATGTGCCGTGAACGCTTCGCCGTTCTCATCGACCAATAATTGTTCCATTTCCTCGTAGGTCAACACTTTAGGTTTCCAAGAATGCGGTACATATGGTTCACCGCTTATTGTGCTGTATTGTTTATACCTTTCTTCGAAGGAAGTCAGGGCATTGGTAAAAGCAATCATAGCTTGTTCCTTTAACTTTTCAAGCACGTCCTTTGGAGACCAGGAATGAATAAAGAAATTGTAATAAACATAAGCAGCTAAGGCAGTTTGAACGGTATAAGACGGCTTTAAATCCGTTTGTTTTAACGAAACAGGAGGCACGGTCGTCTCACCAAACGCTTCGTTACAAAGCTCCGGATTGTAATTAATTTGCCTGGTCAGCTCGGCTGCAATAAAGTTTGGATCGAGTCCTTCAAAGGCTGAACCCACATGCGTTTCTGCTCCCGTAATAAAGAAAGATGGCAGCAGCTTTCCGACGGTCCCTTTGTAGATATAACGATTTTCATCACCTTCATATCTTGGTGAAACGAAATCCGCATTAATCGCGGCAACATAATCAAAACCATGTTCACTTCTCCAGCATTTCAATGTTTTCAAAGCGGAAAGAACACCATGTGAACTATCCTCCTCGTCACATTCCGCTAAGAGGACAATGTTTCCTTCTAATTCTTCAGGACGCTGAGAATAATAGTTTAAGAGATATACGTTACTGGCAACCCCGCTTTTCATATCAAGGACGCCGCGGCCAAATAACCAATCTCCCGAATCTAAATGTTCTTTCGCAGCAGCTGGCAGCTGTTCCATTTTTAGTGATTCCATCAGTTCATCTGGGAAGCAAGCTTGGTCTTTTAAATGGGTAAAATCTTCAATCCCCACCGTGTCCATATGGCCCATCAAAATCACAGTACGGTTGCTAGTTCCCTTTGTTCCTTTCACAAAAGCCAGAACATTATAACGTTCTTGATCATCATTTAGTGTTTGTTCTAAAACAAGGTGGCTGGGGTTTTGTGAAAAATAGGGCATAGAGGAAATCATAGAATATAAAGATTGAGCAATATCCTTTTCGCCACTGGTATTAACGACACTTTCAATGTTTACGAGCTGTTTCGTGAATGTCAGTACATCCTCACGACATTGCAACATAGTTTTGACCTTCTTTTCTAGTAATTTAGTATTTTAAAAAAATGTATCTCAGAAGATAAAGCCCGTCAAGCCTTTTAATTTGGGGATAAATTCCATTAAGAACATTATTGCAATTGTGGGAATATTTTTATATAATGAAATTGCTTCGTTAAACTAAATATAAATCCTCATTTTAAGCATTAGATGGGGTAGAGGTCGCGTTTGTTATTAGTATCCTATTAGAGATTCAGTGAAATCTATGAAAATAGGAAAAAGGATCAATCGCCGAAGCTTCTGAAATCACTTCTTTCAGAAAGCTGGGTCTGCACTCGAATAGGGGCAGAACTGTCACAGTTCCTTGGAATTGTGGAGAACTATCTTCACCAGTGCTAATCGATGAGGGTGTGCAGAACACCGTCATATTCATCCAGACGGTGTTTTTTTATTAACAAGGGGGAATATTTATGAAAAAATTTGCATTTTTATTAGCAGCAATGATGTTGATTTTATCTGCTTGCGGCACTGAGAAGACAGATGGGGAAAAGGCAGAAAAGGCAAACGGGGGAAAGCATGAGTTAGTGAAAAAAGGTGCGTTAACATTCTCGATGACAGGACAATATCCACCGTTAAACTTTAAGAAAGACGATAAATTGACTGGATTTGATGTTGAAATTGGAACAGAAATTGCTAAGAGGATCGGACTTGAAGCAAACCCTGTAACGAATCAATGGGAAACGATTATCCAAGGTTTGAAGGCAAAGAAATATGATGCCATTATTGGAAGTATGACTGCTACACCTGAACGTGATAAGCAAGTTGATTTCACTAATCCATATTATCTATCCGGTGCACAGATCTTTGTAGCGGAAGGCAATACGGATATTCAATCAAAGGATGATTTGAAGGGTAAATCGATTGGGGTCATTCAAGCCAGCACATGGAAGGATATGGCTGAAGAATTATCTGATCAAGTAAAAGGCTATCCAACAGACGTAAACGCACTTCAAGATTTGGAGCTTGGCCGTTTAGATGCCGTAATCACGGATAAAATTGTCGGTGTTAGTGCACAAAATGAAAAAGGCCTAAAAATTAAGGAAATTGGCGATTTATTGAATGAAGACCGTGTAAGTGTAGCCGTTGCTGAAGGAAACAAAGAGCTTGCTGATCAAATCAACGAAGCCCTCCAATCTATGATTGATGATGGTACGTATGAAAAAATCAGTATGAAATGGTTTAATACAAACATTATGGAAAAGTAAGATTGAAAAAAATACTTTCGTGTAAGCACCTAATGTGGGTGCTTGCGCTTTTTTAAAGAAGGAGGTACACATTGTGGTTTTTATTGAAAATATCATGAGTATTTTTAGTGAACATGGAATTGCTTTTTTGAAAGCTTCTTGGATGACCATCTCCATAACGGCAATCTCGCTATTATTTGCGATGGTGATTGGCTTAATTTTCGCGGGCTTTAAGATTTCCTCTAGTAAAATACTAAATTGGATTGCGGATATCTACATTGGTATTATTCGTGGAACGCCTCTCATTGTTCAAATTATGTTCCTTTATTATGGACTTGCCAATATCGTGAACCTAGACAGCTTCACGGCAGGAGCTCTGGCATTAGGTGTTCATACTGGAGCTTACATTGCTGAAATTTTTAGAGGAGCTGTGCAATCCATTGACCGTGGACAGATGGAAGCGGCTAGGTCACTCGGAATGCCCTACTCTCTCGCGATGAGGAGAATTATTTTCCCGCAAGCTTTCAAAAGAGCAATTCCATCTTTAGCAAATCAGTTTATTATTGGCTTAAAAGATTCTTCCCTTGTTGCCTATATTGCCGTAACAGATCTATATAACACAGCTCTTAGTGTCCAAGGTGAAAACTATATGCCTTTTGAAACGTATTTTGTTGTAGGGGTCTATTATTTGATTATCGTCCTAATTTTCACATGGGTTGCGAATCGTATTGAAAAGAAAATGGATGTCAGCAAACCTAAGGAGGGCGTAATTGCATGATTGAAATTAGCAATCTTTCAAAATCCTTTGGGAAGCTTGAAGTATTAAAAAATATAAACTTAAGTGTACATGAGAAAGAAGTAGTTGTTCTAATCGGTGCAAGTGGCTCTGGTAAAAGTACGCTGCTTCGCTGCCTGAATTTTTTAGAAGTGGCAGAGCGCGGTGACATTATCATCGATTCTGAAAACATAGACCTGGCAAAAACAAACTTAAATAAAGTTAGAGAAAAGGTAGGAATGGTGTTTCAGCATTTCAATCTTTTCCCTCATAAAACCGTACTAGAAAATATTATCGAAGCACCGATTTTTGTCAGAAAAGAGACAAAGGATGCAGCAAGTTCAAAAGCAATGGCTCTTCTTAAAAAAGTTGGCTTAGAGGATAAAGCGAATTACTATCCTGAACAATTATCGGGCGGACAAAAACAGCGGGTAGCAATTGCGAGAGCATTAGCAATGGAACCAAAAGTAATGCTATTTGATGAGCCGACTTCAGCATTGGATCCTGAGCTTGTTGGTGAAGTGCTGCAGGTAATGAAGGATCTGGCACGTGACGGGATGACGATGGTGATTGTCACACATGAAATGGGATTTGCGAAAGAAGTGGCGGACAGAGTCATTATGCTTGCAGACGGAAATATTATTGAAGAAGGACATCCCAATGATATCTTTGCCAATCCCATACATGAACGTACGAAAAGGTTTTTAAACCAAATATTATAGAATGTAACAAAACCTGCCTTTGGAGTATGCAAGGCAGGTTTTTTATCTTTTTATTTAATAGGAAATTCCTATTTTAAGTCCACAAGAATAAAAGTTTCGTCATCGCTCTTAAAATCTACGTTTTTTTCATTATTTAGACACTGTAAAATTTCCTGTTTCAATTGATATAAAGGTAATGAGACTGTTCTCCTTACTAATGGAGCTAAATAGTTTGAAATAAGGGGATCAACACCATCTGTGTAAAGGAGCAGTCTGCCTCCCTTTTTATATGTAAAGGTATTTGTTTTAAATACAACACCCTCAAATGTTCCAAGCGGCGGGGCTGTAGAAGACAATTCATATTGTGTTCCATTAGGATCCTGCCATATAGCAGGAGGATGGCCTGCATTTACATAATCAATTTTTTGTCTTTCTGTATCGATTAATAAATAGATAGCGGTAGAATAATGCCTAGCCTCCTCATTGTTATGAAACAATTTGTGAAGGTGGCTATCCAATTCTCTCATTACAAGATCAACAGGAACTCCTGCTGAAATTAGTCTTTGAAACAGAGAATGAAGAGTCATTGTGATTAAAGCGGAAGAAATTCCATGGCCCATCACATCAAGCAAAATGATTCCATAGCGATATTGGTCAATTTGATAAATCCCGTAGATATCACCTGATAATTCACCAGAGGCATTATAGAATACTTCCATTTGAACCTTATAATTGTTAATCGGATCGGTTAATGATGTTTCTTGAATGATTCTAGCCAGCTCTAACTCTTTCTGTGTTTCTATTTTATAGTTTTGATTTTGTTGGTTCAGTTCAAGTAATTCTTGTTTTTGGATTTCCAGCTTCTTAAGGGTAGTCTCTAATTCAGTGATCGCTTTATGCTTTGCTTTTAACGCTTCTTCGGTTTCCTTTTTTGCTAAAAGCAATTCACTTTCAAACTCGTTTCTTTTACGCATTGGTATAATAATACATTCCAATACTGTTCTCTCATTTACTTTCCTTAGCAGAGCGTTGATAAGAACGGGAATTTCTTCTCCGTTACCGGCCTCGAGTGAAATATACATTTCCTCTACCCGTTGTTCAAGTTTAATAAGCGGGAAAAAGTAAAACTGTGAAAACAGACGGGCTGGGACAGTGAGGATAGAATTGACATGTTGTCCTATTAAGGAATCATGGCTGTAATTGAGTATCTTGAGAAAAGTTTGATTCATTTCTAAAATAAAACCATCTTCTGACAGGGTGAGAAATCCACAAGGTGCATGATTCAACTGTTCGTCCATTAAAGAGGAACTCCTCTACCCACTGGGCTGCCTTCTACAGATACAGAGGCTTCGATCAGATATTGGGTGATTAGGTGAATAGTCTCCTCGGGATGACTCATATGCGGGCAATGTCCAGTTGCCTCCATTATTTTTAACATACTATTAGGAAGTTGACGATGAATATACTCTCCTACTGCTAATGGAGCAATAATATCATTTGAACACTGTAAAATAAGTGCTGGTACTGTTACCTTTTTTAAATCGGCGCGGTTATCGGCAAAAAAAGCAGCCTCTGCAAATTCCCGTGCAATAATAGGGTCAGTGGTACAAAATCGTTCTTCCAGTTGAAGTTTAACCTCTGGCAGCTCAGGATTATTGGTTACCACCTGAGAAAAAACATTTGCCCAACCTATGTAATTTTTCTCCATCATATCAATTAAGCCTAAAAGTTCCTCTTTTTCAAAGCCGCCGTAGTAATTCGGAGGATCATTTAGGTAGCATGGAGAAGGGCCGATCATAACGAGATGAGAAAAGTACTCAGGATGACTCAATGATGCCAGCATACCAATCATGCTCCCAACAGAGTGGCCAACAAATACGGTGTCTTTTAAATCTAAGGCTGTGCAAACATCAAGTACATCTTGTGCGTAGCCAAGGAGACTACTATATCTTTTCGAATCATACGCATGTATGTCTGAACGACCCAAACCTACGTAATCAAATAAAATGACTTGGTAATCTTTTTCAAAAGCTTCGGCAACTGACTTCCAAACAGTTTGGTCACAGCCAAAGCCAGGGGCAAAAATGATTGATTGTTTACCTTTGCCTTTAATCTTCACATTATTCCGAAATATAATGTCCTGATCCATCCTGATGCTCCTTTCTATTATTATATCTATCTATCATATCACTTATATCCAAAAAATGGGGTTTTCTCTAATAGTACTTAAGACCTCACTTTAAAAAAGTGTTATATTGAACTATCTTCATCATAAGTAAATGAGGTATTTAGGAAGATACAAATAAAAAAACCTCAATTAGATTAGTCACGGTGAACCGTACTAAAAATAAATGAGGTTTATTTGATTCTTTTTCATCCCTTGTTTAGCAAAGGACGTTCTTGCAAGTATAGCGCTAAATCCGGACAGTTGCCTTCAAGTATTTCCGTCACAATAATCTTAGCCAACATTTGACTGTAAACCGTCCCATTATCGCCAAAGGCAAATAGAAAATAGCAATTAGGATATTCTTTATATTGACCAATAATCGGAATGCCGTCCGATGTACCTCCATAAAATGCAGATACGTAATAATCAGGCTGTACTTTAATAGTGGGAAACATTTTATTAAATTCTTCAATCAGTTTATTCTTCTTGTGAATCAGTTTACTATCACGGTCTTCAGGATAGGTAGTATTCTCATCAAGTCCGCCTATGATAATCCGGTTATCTCTGGTTGTACGCATGAATAAATAGGGACGAGCGGTTTCCCAAATGAGAGTTCTGTTATACCATTCAGAGAAATCTTCGACTGGATTGGTGGTCACCGTATAGGTACTGACAAAGGAGGCTTTTTTCTCCTTTTTGATGTCCATTCCTTCATAACCTGCTGCAAAAATGATATAACGGGCTTGTATAGAACATCCAGTCTTTGTAGAAACAATCATCCTTCCTAGTTCTTCATCATAATGGTGACCGTTCATTTCAGTATTTTCAAATATAGTGATTCCTCTTTGTGCTGCGTAATCCAATAGTGCATGGGTGAATCTGAACGGGTTAATTTCTGCATCATTGTATGAGTAAATAGCGGCATCCCTGCTAAACGGATATTTTCCTTCAATCTCTTCCTTTGTTAAAAAGGTAAGTTCACCGTTCTGCTGTTTTAAAAATTCATATTCCTTTTTTAGACTTTCAACGTCTTCTGGACAGCTGGCGGAATATAGGGTATCCCTCCTGTTGAATTCACAATCAATATTGACATTTTTTGAGGCTGTTTCTATTTCATTAATGGCTTCCTTTAGTAATTGTAAATGCCTTTTTATGTAATCTGCTCCAAAGGTGTTGATCAAATCTGTAAACATCTTTTCACCAGAGTATTGAATGAGAGCTGTATTCGTACTGGTACTGCCGCTTCCAATTCTTGACTTTTCAATTAGAACCACATCTAAATTAGAATTAGCAAGATAATATGCGCACTGTGCCCCGGAGCTTCCACCCCCAATAATTAATACATCACAAGATAAATCCTCATCCAAAGAGGAGTAGGATGGAGGATCAGGAAAAGTAGTGGGCCAATAATAGGTTCCAGATTGTAAATTCATTTATATCCCCCTGTTAAAAAGTATAATGATAATATATCCAACCTTATTTTATGCATGCAAAAAGCGGCATTTAGATTGGTCACTATATACATTTTTAAACAAGGAGGCTCTGTGTATTCGAATGAAAACAGTACAGGATTAAATTAGGTGGTAAAACTTTGGAAGGTTCCCCAATTTTCTTGCCTTGCCAACTGGGGATAAACGGACAGAAAGTTAATGATGATGGGTGCTTGATCTAAATGAGGATAGGTGTTGAATAGAAATCGATCGCCGTATCTTATAGCGGTTAATGCAAGTGGTAATTCACGTCTAAATATTTCATTGCGTTTTGCTGAGACAGATGGAGTAAATTGTCCTTGATCTACGTGTAAATAAACATAAAAACACAAAAAACTCCCGTGACTTTTCCATTCGCCTAAAACTTCATCTCTCATAGAGTTAATTTTTTCCCAAGCATACTTCATTCCGATATTTAAAAATAGTTGTCCAGTTATATCAGAATGAGTGAGTGTATAGCGCCTTGGGATGAATGGTTCCGTATAAGAAACTCCGTCCACGTATTCCACAGATAGTTTTTCAGGATAAAAAGTACTCAAGTAATCAACCCCCATTTTTATCACGATATTGGAAACTGACCGTTTGTAAATTTCTTATATATCTTAATAAAGGCAGCTCCACGACAGATCAGAGCTACCTCATTATTAATTTTCTCATGTTATTCCTTATCATTAAGGTATATTCTAGATTTTCCCCTCGTATACCATATGTTGTACCCTCGTATGATTCTCTAATGCTGTTGAAAGAACGCCATCTGTCATTTTATAAACTTTGTCACAATAGTCGACAAGCCGAATATCGTGAGTCACGACAATGGTCGTTGTTTTTTTCTGCTTCGTTACTTTTTTCAATAGTTCCATCACTTCATAGGCACGGTCTGAATCAAGGGAGGCTGTGGGCTCATCTGCCAAAATAATCGAGGGATTGCTATACAGAGCTTTAGCTATAGCTACGCGCTGGCGTTCTCCCCCGGATAAGTCGGAGGGATATTTCATAAGTAAGTCTGCAATCCCTAAGTCCTCGTATAGTTGATTTCGCTCCACTTTTGACATATTACCTTTTTTTACTTTATCTAATAGTTTCAGTTGATTGGCCACTGAGAGGAAAGGGATTAGGTTCGAAGCTTGTAATACAAATCCAATTTCTCTGAGCCGGATTTGGGAGCGTGCTTTTTCATTTAAAGTGGTTAGATTCTCCCCGTTAATGATAACATCACCTGAGGTGGGTGATAATAATCCCCCTACAATCGTGAGAAAGGTACTTTTTCCAGATCCCGATGGACCAATAATGGCAATCAATTCCCCTCGGTTGGCAAGAAAATCTGTTTCCTTTAAGGCTTCCACCTTCTTATGGCCGCTTCCAAAACTCTTCTTTACTTGATGTAACTCTAACACTGCCATGGTTTATCCTCCTATCGCTTTCAGTGGATCAATTCGAACAATTGTCAGGACTGAGAAAAAGGCACCAGCAGTTGCAACAGCCATTAGTATGAATCCATAAAGCACCATCACGGTCACATCAAAGGAAACAGGAACAGCTGCTGGTAAAAAAGCTCCTGAAACAAGTGCGAAGGCGAATCCTAACACTGTCCCAATGCACGCTAAAATAAAGGTTTGTGCCACAACAGACCAAGATAAATAATAACTGGAAATACCTTGGGCCTTCATCACGCCGAACATGCTGATCTTCTGCACAGTCAATACATACAAGAAAATAGCTACAATGATGGATGAAATTCCAAAGAGGAAATAAATCATGAAATTTAGAGTAAGTTTCTGTTCGGTATAACCGGGTAAATTTTGAATAAATTTTTCAATTTCAATGGAGGTTAGTTCATCATTTTGAGTGAGATTTGAGAGAGAATCATTTTGAACAACAATTCCATTGATTTGATCTTTATTCTGTTTTGCTGCGTCACCAAATTTAACTTGGTGAAAGGTTGCTAGGTTAGTATATAGTACAGGTGCAGCGTTAAATCGAGCTTGGCCGGTAAAACCGACAATCGTTAAAAGCTGGTCACTGGAGGACAAGGATAATTCATCACCTAGTTTGAATCCCTCTTCTTTAAGTGAATCGTCCGCAATAACCTCATTTGCTTTCTTAAAATCCCTTCCTTCTGTCACATCAGGCATTAGAAACTCTTCTCTGTTAATACCAAAGAGAGAGATGTTTTGCTTGGAGTCCCCATTGCTGGCAATCACGTTTAACTGACCGATGACAGCTGTTTCATCTGCTTTAATGTCGTTTAGTTGATCGATTGACATGAATGATTGATACAAGCTTTTATCTGACTCCTCGGTAAGGATAATAGCGGTTGCATTCCATTTGTCAACCGCTTCTCTATTCAAATTGGCGAGACCAGTTGCAAGCCCAGAGAGAAAGAACACTAGATAAGAAACAAGCATTAAAATTCCTGTAATTAAGGTGAAACGAAGTTTATTTTTTTTAATTTCCTGCCATGCTAAAAACACTATGTCACTCCCTTTCGAATGTAAGATATTAAATGTTTACTTGATTATTAATGCATTTAACCTGATTTGTTGATTGTTTGTATAATGTTATATAATAAACATTATGCAAATATTGATGGTTTTAATCAAACATAATGTTATTTGTACAACGTTTATACTGATAACATTGTACCAACTACAGGTATTCGTTATACTAATGATGTCTATGAGGTTGTGGAGAAGGTAGTAAGGGGATGAATTAAATGTTTCAATCCGATGAAAATGGATTATTTGCCATTCATCAAGTTGCAGATATAACCGGCTTATCGAAACAAGTGATTCGAAAATGGGAAGAACGTTATGGGATTATTCAGCCAAAGAGAATGGATAATGGTTATAGAATATATAGTCAACAGGATGTTAAAACGCTTTTAAAAATGAAATTACTCTCAGAACAAGGCCACTCACTTAAACAAGCTGCATTACTAGTAAAAGAGGTTAGGGAAGAGCCTGAAATTCTGCTACAAAAAGAAAAATCCCCTAACTATGAGCAGTGGAATGAATATGTCTTTCAGCTTCTTGAAAAAGGCATGCACTGTGATGAAATAGAATTAAATTTTATCTTAAAACAAGCCTATCATCATCTAGGGTTAGAGCGCTTTTTAACCGATATTGTTATTCCCTTTTTAAAAGAGGTAGGGAAAAAGTGGGAGAATCACGAGTGGGATGAATATCAGGAATCTGTATCGAGCTTGGTGGTAAGAGATTTCTTAGTCCAAATTCGACGGAATTATCAATATCGGGAACAAGCCCCATTCGTTCTGGGGGCATGTCTGCCATATGAACATCATGAAGTACCGCTGCACTTAATCTTATTACGTTTCATGATGAAAGGATGGAAAACCCAGTTGATGGGGCCTTCCCCTGCTCCAGGAGCGATAGAATCCTTGGTATGTAAATTAAAGCCAGATGTGGTTTTGTTGTCCGTTACAACTTCTATACCATTTGAAACGGATCCTCAACTGCTGCAGAGATTAGATCAATTTGCTGAAAAGCAAATGGACGTGGCCTTCTACCTTGGCGGTCAAGGGGCAGCTGCCTATCTCTCCGATTATAAACCACGGGCCATTCGTGTAACCAATTCCGTTGAAGACATTTTAAATAGTAATAACTAAGGCTATGATAGTAATAAATGGATAAATTCGGGGTGAGAAAATGCCTGAACATATCGAAGTAATATTAAGGTCCATTACTTCTTTCAGTTTATTACTAATTGGAGCAAGGATATTAGGTAAACAAACGATATCACAAATGACCATGTTTGATTTTGTGGCATCCATTTCGTTAGGCGCCATTTCAGCAAATTTAGCCTTTAATACTTCTGTTAAGGTGCATCATACGATTATTGCTTTTACGATATATGTAGCAATTATTTTTTTAATGGCAATTATCTCATTAAAAAACAGAAAAGGGAGAAAATTTCTAGCTGGAGATCCTACAATTGTAATTCAGAATGGAAAAGTATTAGAAGGTAACATGAATAAAATGCGTTATACACTGGATTATTTAAATCAACAACTAAGGGAAAAAGATGTTTTTAACATCGAAGAGGTACTCTTTGCAATCGTTGAGACGAATGGGATGTTAACGGTATTAAAAAAGCCGCAATTTAGAAATGTAACTAGACAGGACTTAATGATAGCCGTAACGCAAGAGCAGAGACTGCCTATTGAACTTATTATGGATGGAGAAATAATAAAAGAAAATCTAGAACAAAATAATCTATCGTATTCATGGCTAGAATCGGAGCTAAAAAAGCGTAATTTAACAAAACAAGAGGTTGTTTATGCAGTAATGGCTGCCAATGGGAATATGTATGTTGATACGTTTAAAGATCATATCCATTCCCCCATTGATACTGAATAATTCATTGGCTTACACGGTAGAAAAGCCCCCAAAATGTTGGGAGCTTTTCACATCATCTTAATACTTTAAACGCCTCTGCAACTTTCCGTGCAAAGTTTAATGGCGGTTCAACAGATTGAAAGTGAATATAAAGAATGTTTGGTTTTGTGTAAAGCCAATGATTATGAATGGCACTAATGAATATACCATTTCTAACTAGTATATTTATAAATCCCGGAATTTCCTCCTCGAGTACGACTGTTTCCCCAAGGTTAAGCGCGTTACCTTCGTAATCCAAGGACTCAAATGATACTTCTGCGTGAAGTTCACTTCGACTTGGACGACCTTGAATGGTAACATCTAGATTACGCTCAATTTCTACCGAGCAAACGCCATTTTTAACTTTTGGTTTTTTGTTTAGGATTTGGCCAAATTGCTGGCAAAGTGTATGGACATTATTCATAAAAAAAAATCCCCTTTATTACAATTTATCTAATTTATGCTTTGGCAAAAATTTAGTAACTTGTATGGTATGGGGATTTTTTTATCGTTTAGTAAGAGGGAACCACCCCTAAAAGTGCTAAAAATATAAACCAATCAAATTTGAAATAGCCACACAACGAACGGTCCTAAAAAGGAGCCAATAATTGCGCATAAGGTCATGGTTACAGAACTCATAGAAAAGGCAAGTTCGCCATATTCAGCAGCTTTTGAAGTTCCTATGGCATGTGAGGCACTTCCAAGCCCAATTCCTCTCCCAATGGGGCTATGCACCTGTGTGAATTTAAAGATCATGGGCGCTGCCATGACGCCAAATATGCCGGCAATCATTACGCTGATTACAGCTATTGAGGCGTTTCCTCCCAATCCTCTAGCCACTTCAATTGCAACAGGCGTTGTAATGGATTTAGGGATAATGGAAAGAACTAACGGGTGGGACATTCCAAATATCTTAGCTAAGATGCTGACACTCATCATCCCAGTGATAGCTCCGATCAAAACCCCGCCCAATATCGGAAACAAATGAGTCATTAAAAAGTGACGTTGTTTATACAAAGGATAAGCAAGTGCCACAACGGCCGGTTCCAAAAGAGAGTTAATCCAATGTCCTCCAATCATATAGCTTTTATAAGGAATATCAAGCACTACGAGGATGATGACAATCAGGACGGTAGCGGTTAAAACCGGAATGAAAAATGAATATGAGAAACGGTTGTATAATCGGGTCATTGCGAAGAAGGCAAGGACAGTCAATAAAATCATCCAGATTGGGAATAGTGCTTGTTGCATTCCTGTTCATCCTCTCTATTTTTCGCTTTCTTTTCAAAGAATTGGCTTGCCCTTCCTGCTATTGCGATGGTAATTATGGTGCTTAATAGAATGACTATAAAGAGCATTGCACCTTGAACCGAAAGCAAGGAAGGGTAATTCATGATACCAACAGTAGCCGGAATAAAAAACAAAGTTAATATACTTAATAGAAAACCTGCACCCTGCTCAATAAATTTTACCGGGATAATTTTCAAACACAAACAAACGAAAAGTAATATTAGTGCGATAATACTACCTGGAATCATCAGGTGAAAAAGGTTTTGAATCGCCTTTCCAATGAAGGAAAAAATATATAATATACCAATTTGCAAAACAATGATTAGGAATTTCATATGCTCCGGGTCCCTCAAATGAGAGACTGCAACTTACCTTCTTTCTATAAAGTCTACTATTAAAGAACTTTTTTCATTATACACCCATTGATTGCACAGGTGCTTTCTATATGTTTCCATTGACGGATATTGGTTTTATACTGTATTATATAAAAATAATTTAATAAGACCTCACTTTTTATACAGTGAGGTAGAGGCGCGATATTTAACAGTCTTTAGTGGAGCTTGAGAAGCCGTGATGCTAAGGAGAAGGAAATGTCGCCGAAGTTTGTAATATTCTCGTTATTACATGCTGGGTCTGTAGTTAAGAGCTGCAGGACTGTCTCAATAAACTCCCCAGTTTATTGAGTTGTGCTATCTCATTTGGGATAAAGAGAGGACTTAAGGGCAACTATGTATAGTGCGACCTGAGTATACCTCAGGTCGTTTTTTGTCGTAATTTAGAGGAAAAACAGGAGGAGAGACATTATGAAAAACAAGTTTTCATTATTCATAGTTTTATTGGTTTCAACTATTCTTCTATTAGCAGGTTGTGGGACAAGTAACAGTTCTGATTCTGGATCATCTGAAGATAATACATTTAAGGTTGGTCTTGAAGCGGGATATGCTCCTTTTAACTGGACTCAAAACGATGATTCCAATGGTGGCGTTAAAATCGCTGGTTCTTCAGAATATGCTGGTGGTTACGACGTAGAAATCGCCAAAAAAGTCGCTGAAGGCTTAGGAAAAGAATTAGTGATTGTCAAAACAGAGTGGGATGGCCTGGTACCAGCTTTAACATCCGGCAAAATTGACGCCATCATCGCTGGTATGTCACCGACTGCAGAACGTAAAGAATCAATTGACTTCTCGGATAATTATTATACATCCAACCTAGTAATGGTTGTGAAAAAAGGAAGCAAGTATGAAGGTGCTACGTCCATTCAAGATTTCAAAGGAGCAAAGGTTACAGCTCAATTAAATACATTCCATTATTCAGTGATTGACCAAATTAAAGGTGTAGAAAAGAAAACAGCAATGGATAACTTCCCAGCAATGAGGGTGGCTCTTGAATCAGGGATAATTGACGGATACGTTTCAGAGCGTCCTGAAGGTGTTAGTGCTTCAGCTGCTAATGATAACTATGTAATGGTTGAATTTGAGGATGGATTTAAAACATCACCAGATGATACAGCAATCGCTGTTGGTGTTAAAAAAGGAAGCAAGTCTACAGATAAAATCAATGAAATTTTAAAAGGTATCTCAGAAGAAGAACGCACAAGCATTATGGATAATGCTATTAAAAATCAACCAGCAGCACAGTAATAGTGAGAAACCGGCTGTATTAATCATACAGTCGGTTTTATACAGTAAAGGAGGATAAAAGATGAGTCTTGAGTGGGTCATTAAAATAATTTCAGAAAACTGGCCTATGTTCCTTCGTGGCGCTGGTTTAACACTTATGATTGCTCTTATAGGAACGGTTATTGGAGCAGTAATTGGATTATTAGCAGGGGTAATAAGAACAATACCAATGCCTGAACGAGGGGCAAAAAAATTACTTTTAAACGTAATTAACGCAATTCTATCTATCTATATTGAATTCTTCCGTGGAACACCAATGATTGTACAAGCAATGGTAATCTATTATGGTTCTGCGCTAGCATTTGGTATCGATATGAATGTTTTTGCTGCAGCTATTATTGTTGTATCCATCAATACAGGAGCCTATATGGCGGAAATTGTCCGTGGTGGAATTGTTTCGATTGATAAGGGACAGTTCGAGGCAGCACATGCGATCGGCATGACTCATGTCCAAACAATGTGGAATGTGGTATTACCCCAGGTGATTCGCAATATTCTGCCTGCAACAGGAAACCAATTTGTTATTAATATTAAAGATACATCGGTTCTGAATGTGATTTCCGTTACAGAATTATATTTCGTGACAAAATCGATTTCAGGAAATAACTTTAGATATTTTGAATCCTTTTTCGTAGCATGTATGATTTATTTTGTGATGACCTTTATTGTAACAAGAATATTGTTATATATTGAAAAGAAATTAGATGGTGCTGACAACTATACGATGATTAGTAACGATACTCTACAAAAATAAATGAGGAAGGAGGAGTGAATATGGAAAAGATCATTGACATTCAACATTTAAACAAATCCTTTGGAACACATGAAGTTTTAAAAGACATTGACTTTTCGGTGAGTAAGGGAGAAGTAGTCACCATTATCGGTTCTTCGGGTTCTGGTAAATCAACCCTTCTTCGTTGTATTAATCTTTTAGAAAAACCAAGCGGCGGACAAATTATTTATCACGGTGAAAATATATTAGACGAAAAGCATGATGTAGCAGACTACCGGAAGCATTTAGGGATGGTGTTCCAACAATTTAATTTATTTAACAATCATAATGTTCTTAACAACTGTGTGGTAGGACAAATAAAAGTATTAAAGCGCTCTAAGGAAGAAGCCGAAAAAGTAGCGATGAAGTACTTGAAGGTTGTTGGAATGGACAAATATATTAACGCAAAGCCAAAGCAGCTATCCGGCGGGCAAAAGCAGCGTGTGGCCATTGCTAGAGCACTTTCCATGGAACCTGATGTCATGTTATTTGATGAACCAACATCTGCACTTGACCCAGAAATGGTAGGAGAGGTTCTAAAAGTTATGAAGGAACTTGCAGAATCTGGTCTTACGATGTTAATCGTAACGCATGAAATGGAATTTGCAAGAGAAGTTTCTGATCGTGTGGTATTTATGGACAAGGGAGTTATTGCGGAAGAAGGAAGTCCAGAACAAATTTTCAATAACCCAACACAAGAGCGTACAAGAGAATTCCTGAAACGTACATTAAAATAATCACCATTATATTTTCTAATAAGTGAAACTCTGGATGAGATAAGCGCGGGTTCATTAACCGTTCATGAGGACATTTCTTGGTTTTGAATCTGATATTTGGGCCTCATGATACATTCATGAGGCTCATTTCTAATAATGGATCTACTAATTGGTCTTCATGAAACGTCTATGAGGACATTTTTTAGTTTTGAATCAGATTTTTGGGTCTCATGGTGCATTCATGAGACCCATTTCCATTAATGAATTTACTGATTGGGCTTCATAAAGCGTCCATGAGGCCCATTTCCACTTATGGATCTATCATTCAAATATACATGCACAAGAATGGAGCCAGTATTGAAACTGGCTCCATTTTTATGGCTTTATATATTTAAATAATACGAGCAGTTACCATGCCAGAGATTAGTTTGATTTTCTCCTCTAATGCCGGAATAACATCACCATTTACCTTATTATCGATGTCAATCATGGTATATGCATAGTTCCCTCGGCTTCTGTTAACCATATCCGCAATGTTTAATTGATAACTAGAAATAGCGGATGTAATCTGTCCGACCATATTTGGAACATTTTGATGGAATGCCAATACTCGCTGCTTTCCTGTATATGGAAGGGACGCATTTGGGAAATTTACTGAGTTTTTGATGTTTCCTGTTTCTAAAAATTCCTTCACCTGACGGGCAGCCATAATCGCACAATTCTCCTCAGATTCTTGTGAAGAGGCACCTAGGTGGGGAATCGGAACTGTATTTTTCATTTTCAGAACCTTTTCATTCGGGAAGTCTGTAATATATTTGCCAACTTTTCCGCTCTCGAGAGCAGCCGCCATGTGGGTTTCATTTACAAGCTCACCACGTGAGAAGTTTAAAATATGAACACCCGGCTTCATAATGCTGAAGGTTGCTTCGTTAAACATTTCCTTTGTATCCTCGGTATACGGTACGTGTACAGTGATGTAATCAGATTCTGAGAACAGCTGTTCAATTGTTATGGCCCGCTGTACATTGCGTGACAAATTCCAAGCTGTATCGACGGAGATAAACGGGTCAAACCCGATTACATCCATATCTAAATCGAGCGCGTCATTCGCTACAAGCGCACCAATTGCTCCTAAACCAATGACTCCTAACGTTTTTCCTTTAATTTCTTTTCCGACAAACTGTTTTTTTCCAGCCTCTACTAGCTTCGGAATTTGGTCGCCTTCAGCTTCCAATGCCTTTGCCCAAGCAATACCGTCAAAAAGATTGCGTGATGAAGAGATTAAAGAGGTTAGAACCATTTCTTTTACGGCATTGGCATTTGCACCAGGGGTATTAAACACAACGATTCCTTGCTCTGTGCATTTTTCTACCGGAATATTATTTACACCTGCACCAGCTCTTGCAATTGCTTTTAAATTATTGCCGATTTCTAATGAGTGCATATTAAAGCTGCGAACAAGGATGGCATCGGGATCTTCGCTGCCGTTGTCAATCTGAAAATTGCCTTTAGTGAATACCTTTAGTCCACTTTCTGCAATATTATTAAGTGTTTTGATTGTTTTTACCTTTTCTAAAGTGATAGTGCTCATAATATCCCTCCTATTAATACAGAAAGAGGTAAGGGATATAATCCCCTACCTCTGCCCAGGCGAACGGCTGCGACACCATATGCTCCCTCGCGGTTATCCGCGTTTCGCCAGTTACACATGGTCTTTTTATTTATTTTATATTATCATAATTGTCTGTAGATTTCTACTCTTTATGAGGTCATTTTTAAAATGGATGACGTTTCCAGTGAACTCAAGTATAATTTTAGAATAAAAGGCTAATAGGACGTGAGTATAGGTTGAAAAAGGTAACAATAGAAAGCTTGGTTCAAAGGTTTTCTTTAAAAGTACTGGCTGGGGAAAACCATCTGCAGAAGGTCATTACACAGCCCCGGGTGCATCGTCCGGGTTTGGAATTTGTGGGCCACTTTGACTTTTTTCCGACGGAACAAGTACAAATTTTAGGGAAAAAGGAAATTACCTACTTACATAAGTTGAGCAGAGAGGAACGTAAAATTCGGATTGGCAATATTGTTCACTACCATCCGCCATGTTTTATCGTAACGGCTGGTGAAGAAGGACTTACTTATCTAATTCACCATTGTACAGAACAGGGTATTCCCTTGTTAGTGACAAAACAGCCTGAGACAACTTCAGAGTTTATCCCTAAATTGGATGCGTTCTTGGTGAAGGAATTAGCACCAGAGATATCTGTTCACGGAGTTTGTATGAATGTATCAGGCATCGGTATCTTACTTCGCGGTAATTCGGGGGTCGGAAAAAGTGAGACGGCCCACACATTAATTCGCCGTGGCCACCGGCTGGTATCGGATGATATCGTGGTCCTAAAGAAACTGAGTACGCAAACTATTTTGGGTACCCATGATGGAAAATCAAAAGAGTTTTTGGCTCTGCGTAGTATAGGACTGCTTAATGTCGTCCGTTTATATGGTCGTAAGGCTTTCCAGGATGAAACACGGATATCCCTTGATATTCACTTAACGAAGTGGGAAAAGGACGCTTTATATAATGATTTAGAACAGGAGTATCATTATACCGACTATATGGGTGTTAAAATTCCTTGCATGGAAATCCAACTGCAGCCTGGACGTGATGTGGCTGGTTTAATAGAGGCTGCTGCAAATAATTGGTACTTAAAGCAGCAAGGATACAGCGCAGTCGAAGAATTCATGAGCCGGGTTGAGGCTGATATAAAGAATTCTGGCAGGGATTAACTATTGGATTTGTCTTTTAACGGTAAAAATAGTTTGACTTAAGTAGAAAGTGAATATAGACTGAATACTAAGTTAATAGGAAGACCACTAGGGGAGCCATTTTATGGCTGAGACAAGAGTTATCTTGGACCCTTTGAACCTGATCTAGTTCATACTAGCGTAGGAAAGTGGAGTCTGTGTATGAATATTTATCATAACTATTCTGCCGCTCCATTTTTGGAGCGGCTTTTTCGTGTTTATAAATGCAGCCGCTCCCTTCTAGTGTCTTCTAATAAATAATAAGGGAGAGAAATTTGATGAGTTTTTCAGCAGAATTGAGAAAAGAAGCAAATCCGATTTTTAATGCGATTTTTGAACATCCGTTCGTCCAAGGGATTGCAAAGGGGGATTTAAAAAGCGAACAATTAATTCATTATGTTAAACAGGACTTTGAATATTTGAATTCCTTTATACGAATCTATGGAATCGCGGTTTCCAAGTGTGAGAATCGTGAAGATATGGAAATGTTTAATAAGCAGATTTCATTTATATTAAACAGTGAAATTCATCCACATCATAACTTTTGTCAGGTAGCTGGTGTTCCCTATGAGGTATTACATGGATATCCGTTATCCCCATCAGCACATCAATATATACGTCATATGCTTACAGTTGCACACGAAGGAACATTAGGGGAAATTTTAGCTGTGTTATTGCCATGTCCGTGGACATACTGGGAGATTGGGAAGAAATTATTAACGGAAGTGGATCCCGATCGCTCTCATCCTTTTTATGATTGGATTCGTTTTTATGGCAGTATAACGGATTCAATTACGATTAAATTTTGTGCCCGCCTAGATGAATGGGCAAAAAATGCACCAGAGAGAGAAAAGGAAAAGATGAAGGAACATTTCTTAATTAGCTGTCAGCTTGAATATATGTTTTGGGATATGGCTTATAAACTTGAAGAATGGCCTGTGAAAATGGAGGCTGTGAAAGGCTAAATTAGAAAATAAAAGAGGTAACTACTACCTCCTTCCAATAAAAATTTGTTTAATAGGTAAAAGACGCTTCTAAAGGAGGCGTCTTTTTTGTGATGAATAAAATTTTTAAAGATATTTAATAAATTGGTTATTGTAATTTTTATAATATCTGATTATAATACAAGACATAACAAATAAAAAAGCGTTTTCAAAAAGGAGGGTTAATCAAATTAAACTGACAGGAATGCAAGAAAAAATCTTTTAAGAAAATAAAGGAATTAGGAATCTTACCATCTGACTTGGAGGAACTCTTTATGAGTAATGTGACTCTTACGCGAAAACTTGGATTTTGGGCAGCTCTTGCCATTGCGGTTGGAACGACTGTTGGTTCGGGAATTTTTGTATCTTCTGGTGATGTGGCAAAAGCTGCTGGTACACCCGCTATTTCTATTCTTGCATGGATTATTGGCGGAATCATTGCTATTCCACAGGTCATGGTGCTCGCGGAATTAGCGACAGCATATCCTCAAAACGGAAGCGGCTATGTGTACCTAAATAAAGCAGGTTGGAGACCTTTGGGCTTTCTATATGGTTGGGCCACGTTCTGGGCATTAGATCCACCATCGATTGCCATTATGGCATTGGCGATTGTTTCCTATGTAGCATCCTTTTTACCATTTTTCAATGGTATGGCTGGAAAATTACTTGCGATTGCAATCATTCTCATCATTACTTCCATTCATTATCGAAGTGTAAAAGAAGGCGGCAAGTTCCAAGTCATTATTACGGCCGTGAAAATCATTCCATTCCTAATTGTCATCGGATTGGGGCTTATGTATTTAAACCCTGGGAACTTTTCCTATGTACCGGCGTCCGGTGAAGTGAAAACAAGTTTAATAGGTGGTGTTTCTGCTACTACTTGGGCGTATACGGGAATGGCGGCAATTTGTTTTATGGCTGGGGAATTCAAAAATCCAGGAAAGGTCCTGCCGCGAGCTCTTATTAGCTCAGTTTTAATAGTCTTGGCGTTATATACATTGCTTGCTGTTTGTATTATAGGTTTAATGCCTTTTGAAAAATTAATTAATTCTAGTGCTGCGGTATCTGACGCTGTCAAGTATATCCCGGGACTCTCTGATGTTGCCTCCTCATTTGTTGCTGTTACAGCAATTATTGTCATATTGGGATCGTTGAGCTCGTGCATTATGTTCCAGCCTCGTCTGGAATATGCAATGGCAAAGGATGGTCTATTCTTTCAACGTTTTGCGAAGGTTCATCCGAAATATGAAACACCAAGTTTTTCTATTATTGTTCAGGTTGCATATGCCTGTATTCTTGTGATGTTTAGTAATTTAACAGCATTACTGGGATATTTTACGCTCATTCAATTGCTCATTAATATTATGGATTTTGCTGCAGTTTATAAATGCCGTAAACGTGAGGATTATAAGCCCGTTTATCGTATGCCGGTTTGGCGATTGACCACGATTTTAGCTATCCTTGGTGCAGCATGGCTTGCTTGGGGAACTTTCACTTGGGCCCCAATAGAAGGGATGATTGCTGCACTGATTGTCATTGCAACAGGTCTCCCTGTTTATTACTATTGGGAAAAGAAATATGGCTCGAAAAACAAAAGCAATCTAGTTGCATAATACAAGTGAAACTAGGAAGTTAGTTCGTTTTTTACTAAATTTATAAAATTATAAAGTAGTTATATAGTTAAGGAGGAAAATGTTGATGTTAAAATATGATGAAGAATTATTTCTAAGACTTGTAGAAAAAGAAGGCCTTGCTTTCCGCGGGCAAATCGAAGATATTGTTGATGGAATATGCAAAAAGGGCTACAGCAATATTTTCCTGATTGGTGCTGGCGGAACAATAGCGATGATGTATCCTTATGAATATATATTAAAATCGAATTCTACTATTGATGTTCATGCGGAAATTGCTGCTGAATTCATGGTGATGAATAATAGGCATTTTAGCAAGGATTCCGTTTGTATCTTTACATCTGTATCGGGAACAACGAAAGAAACAGTTGAAGCAGCAGAGTTTTGTAAGGCAGCAGGTGCAACTACCATTGCATTAGTAGCGGAGCCGAACACGCCGTTAACTCAAATTGTGGACCACTGTATCACAACTGGATCTGAAACACATTCTTTTGATACGTTCTTCATGCTTCTGTATATGTTCGTATTCCGTTTCATGTATAACAATAACGAGTTCCCGCAATATGAGCAGTTTACAAAAGAGGTGGCATTATTACCGCAGGCCATTTTAAATGCTGTGAAAGCTTTTGATAAAACCGCTGAGGAATTTGCAATTAAGCACAAGGACACGGACTATCACATGATGGTTGGCTCCGGCAATTTATGGGGGAATACATATTCCTATGCTATGTGTATTTTAGAAGAGATGCAATGGATTCATGCGAGGTCGATACATGCAGCAGAATTTTTCCACGGTACACTGGAATTGGTGGTCGAAGATACGAGTGTTATTTTACTAAAGGGTGAAGATGAAACACGACCACTAATGGACCGTGTGGAAAGATTCGCTGAAAAGATTACAAACCAGCTCACTGTAATTGATACAAAGGATTTTAAGATGGAAGGGATTAGTGAAGAGTTTAGAAAACACTTTGCTGTCAGTATCAATTGGTCTGTCTTAAGTCGAATCAGCGTATATCTTGAGCGGGAAAGAAATCATCCCTTAACGCTAAGAAGATATTACCGACAAATGGAGTATTAAAATGCCTGTGAGCACTACTTACTTAGTAGTGCTCGTTCCTTAATGTTTAAGAAAGAAGGGAATAAAGATGAGGATTGCAACAGTCGGAGATAATTGTATGGATGTCTACCAAACAAGCGGGAAGGCCTATCCTGGAGGGAACCCTGTCAATGTAGCCGTTTATTTAACAGAATTAGGTGCTGATTCCTCTTATATTGGCTGGGTTGGCAGCGATACTTATGGTGAATTAATGCAAAATGAGATTTCAAAAAAGGGTGTTGATATTTCTCATCTATCAAAGAAGAACGGAAAAACGGCTGTTACCTTTGTCGAACTGGTCAATAATGATCGTGTTTTTGGAGATTATGATGAAGGTGTGATGGCCGACTTCATCTTAACACAGAACGAACTTGACTTTATTGGAAAACATCATCAACTAGTACATGCTGGTGTTTGGGGGCATGTAGAAGAGTATTATTCTCATTTTAAAGAAATGGGATTACAGACATCCTTTGATTTTTCTAACCAATTAGATCATAGACTTGTCAAAACCCTGCCACAGTACGTGGATTATTCATTCTTTTCCTATACGCAGGATGATCCTTTTATTCGCCAATTTTTAAAGGATGTAAAGAATAATGGCTCAAAAATTACTATAGCGACTTTAGGTGAGAATGGATCACTTGCTTATGATGGTGAACAATTCTATAAAAGCGGTGTAGTAGAAGTAGATGTGGTAGATACAATGGGAGCGGGAGATTCTTTTATATCTGGGTTTATTTATGGAAAATTGAAGGGTTTTTCTACTGCCAAATGTTTAGAGTTGGGAGCCGAAACGGCAGCGAAGACGATTCAATACTTTGGTGCTTGGTGACTGTTGTAGTCAATCAATGTATAATGATTAGTATAATTGTCAAATGACGGATAAGGATGGATTTAGTATGAGTTTAAATCCTTCAACCCCACAGCCATTATACATGCAAGTTAGGCAAATGTTGAAGAATGATATCCAAACTGGAAAATATAAACCGGACGAGCAGATTCCAACTGAAGCAGAACTTTGTGAAATCTATAACGTAAGCCGTATTACGATACGTAAGGCCATTGAGGAATTGGTAAAGGAAGGAGCCCTGACACGAATTCCCCGTAGAGGCACCTTTGTTACATCAAAAAAGTTCCATAATGAATTACTATCTGTAAGCGGATTTTCAGAATTTAGCCATCAGTTGGGTATGATACCTAATTCTCGAATTTTACGAAGTGAGGTTATTCCTGCACCTGAAGATGTTGCGAAGCACCTATTAATTGATGAAGGTAGTCCTGTTCTAGCACTTGAACGGCTTATGTATGTAAATGACCGTCCTCTTTTCTACGATATCGCGCATTATTCATTAATTCGGTTTCCAGATTTAGAAAAGAAAATCGCAGGGAACGAATCAACTTATAAAGTCCTTTCTGAAGAGTATCAGACTGAAATAGTTAGTAATGATAAGATTATTGATGTTATTGGTGCGACAAATGACTATGCGAAATTACTAGAATGTGATATTGGAGCCAATCTTTTTAGAATCTTAAAAATTGCATTTAATGCTAATGACGAACCTGTACATCTCTCTACTTTTATGTGTGAGACAAGTAAAGTCAATTTGACGGTTCATCGGGCAAGATAATAAAATTTAATTAGATAAAAGAGAGGGAGAAATGCCAATTGACATTTCTCCCTCTTTTTTTATATCGTAAGGAGATTTTACTCTTCCCCTACATCTGCCCACTTATATTCGTATGTTGCACCAAATGGGTTCACGAACACTCCTTGGACTTTTGGAGAAACCAATTGTGCTCTAGAGGCCTGGTATACAGGAGCAATTACCGCATCTTCAAATAGCAATTTTTCAGCTTTTAAGAAGTTTTCATAACGTGCGTCATTATCCGTAGCAAATTTTGTAGCTGTTTCACTAACTAATTTGTCATATTCTGCGCTTGAATATCCAGTCATATTGTTTCCGCCATCTGTAATAAACAAGTTCATGTAAGTAAATGGATCAAGGAAGTCAGGGCCCCATCTTGTAAGCTGAAGTTGATATTCCATAGATTTATCTAAATCAAGACGCTGCTTTTTTGGAATTTGTTTGATGTTAATCTTTAATCCTTCTAAATTTGTTGAGAGTTGGTTTGCAACGTATTCAACTAAGTTTTTAGTTGTTTTGTCATCATCTGCAAGAAACTCGAGTTCAACGGAGTCAGTACCCAGCTCTTCTAATCCCTTTGCCCAGAACTCCTTTGCTTTCTCAAGATCATACGTGACAAGATCTCCACTTACTTTTCGGAAATCGTCACCTGTTTTAGGCATTGGTGTAAAGTCTTTTGGAACCAAGCCGTTTGCAGCGATAGAGCCGTTATTTAAAATTTCTCCTACTAAAGCTTCCTTGTCAAAAGCTCTGCTGAGTGCTGCACGAATATTTTTATTGGCTAATGCTTCAGATTTTGTTTGATTAAACTTTAAGAAATACACAAATGTATCAGCTGATACCACATAATCATCATTTGTTGAGTATTGGTCAACAAGATCAGAGGTTAAATCCATTCGATCAACAGTACCTTCTTCATATAAGTCTAGAGCTGTTTGTGGATCTTTAACAACTTTGAAGGTTAATTTATCCATTTTAACTGTTTTATTATCCCAATAATCTTTGTTCTTTACCAAATCCCATGAATCACTAGTACTAGTCCAGTTGTTCATAGTGTAAGGACCATTTGCCAATAAGTTTTCTGAACTAGTGGCAAAACTATCGCCTTTTTCTTCCACAAACTTTTTGTTTAATGGAAGGAATGTTCCAAATGTCGTTAATGTTTCAAAGTATGGTGTTGGATTTTCTAATTCAACAACTAGTGTATAATCGCCATCAGCTTTAACTCCTAATTGATCAACAGTTGCTTCACCTTTGTTAACTTTCTCAGCATTTTTGATTACTCCGTTCATCATATACGGCCCATATTCAGATGCTGTCTTTGGATCAACGGCACGCTGCCATGAGTATACAAAGTCATGGGCGGTTACTGGGTCACCATTGGACCATTTTGCATCCTCGCGTAAAGTAAAGGTCCAAGTTAGACCATCTTCACTTACCTTATGCTCGGTAGCGATCCCTGGTGTAGTTTGTGTTTTTTCATCTAGTCGATATAAACCTTCCATTGTTGCAGCTAAATAGATAAAGGAAGACTCATCTGTAGCTAATGATGGATCCATTGAAGGAATAGCTTCTGGGTTTAAAAAGTTAAGGACCTTTTCCCCTTTTTCCTCCTCTTTCACATCTGTCCCTGCAGGTTCCTTGGGCTCATCGCCGGAACACGCAGCTAGTACACTTAGTACCAAGCCAAATGTTAAAAGCAATAACCAATGTTTGACCTTCATTCGTTTTTCCCCCTAAATAGAATTTGAGTCTGAATATTATATATGTACTGAAAATTTAGACTCTAATATTAATTATACTTATTAACTTGTTTACTTGTAAAGTTTTGGGTGACTTTTGCTGCGTTTTTTACTAAGCTTTCTTTCTACTAACTTCAAAAATTGTTGAATTGTTATCGCTAATGTTTAATTTTTGGTATATGCAAAAATAGTGGAATTTTGTCAATAAAAGAAGAAAAGTATTTTGATAATTTTCAATTTTTAATCTTTAATTATCTCCATATAGTTAGTATGATGAATACGTCTACGAAGAATAAGGAGGAAAAAAACATGAATCAAGGCTTTAACTTTTATGAAATGTGGAAGGATTATTATTCACAAACCAGTAAATTGTTTGATGAAAAAATCAGCAAGGATTTCCCCTCTGAAGGGATGGGACAAGTTTTGGAGATGAATCTCCAATTTAAAAAAATGATTGATGAGTCAACATTGAAGTACCTAGAGTTTATGAACATACCCACTCGTAATGACATTGCTAACCTTTCATCTTTGATTGTGAATGTGGATGCAAAGGTTGATGATCTAGAAGAAAGATTAGAAGAGAAGTTAGATAATGAAGCCATTCAGGGTTCCTTTAGTAAGGAATTGTCGAATTTAAAAAAAGACATGAAGAATTTAGATAATAAGTTAAATCAAATTCTTATCTTATTAAAATCAAAAGAAGAAACAAAGTAGAATTACGCTATTCATTTACATGGAAAAAAGAAATCTAATCGATAAATAGAAAGGGTGGGCAAAATGGCAGATTTAAGAGATAAAGTAGCGATCGTAACAGGAGGCAGCAGGGGAATCGGTGCAGCGATTGCATTGGAACTGGCGAAAAATGGTGCAAAGGTTGTCATCAATTATAATATCCGTAAAGAGTTAGCGGATAAAGTTGTCGCTGAAATAAATGAATTTGGCGGAGAGGCCTATGCGGTTCAAGCGGATGTTTCCGAAAGCAATGAAGCTTCATACCTTGTACATGAAACGATTAAGCATTATGGCAAGTTAGATATTTTAATTAATAATGCAGGGATTACAAGGGACAGCACGTTTAAAAAGTTGAATGAAGAAGACTGGAGAAAAGTAATTGATGTAAATCTAAACAGTGTTTACAACAATACATCCGCAGCATTACCTTATCTTCTTGAATCAGATGCTGGCCGCATTATTAACATCTCATCCATTATTGGGCAAGCTGGAGGGTTTGGACAAACCAACTATGCTGCAGCAAAAGCAGGATTAATCGGGTACACAAAATCCCTTGCTCTTGAACTTGCTAAAAGTAATGTAACTGTTAATGCTATTTGCCCCGGATTTATTGGAACGGAAATGGTGCAAGCGATTCCTGAAAAAGTGCTTGCAGGAATTGTCGAAAAAGTTCCTCAAAAGCGCCTAGGTAAACCGGAAGAAATTGCTCGTGGGGTTGTTTTCCTATGTAAAGATGGTGACTATATAACTGGACAACAGTTAAATATTAACGGTGGTCTCTACATGTAAGTGTCATGAAGGGAAAATTTTTTAATATGTTAATAGAGTAATTAAATGATGTAAGGAGTGAACTGTCATTAGCGTTCTTATGCCAACAAATTGGAATGAGTTGATCGAATTTACACCGCAACAATATAAAGAGATGTTTCAACGTGCATTAAGGGCAAATCAAGTGTTAACGACCGATGCCCAGCCGGAGGTAGCACCTACACCGAAAGAACTTATTTGGACTAGAAATAAAACCAAGCTTTATCGGTATATATCGGAAAGCCCAAAAAAACATAAAATTCCTCTTCTTTTGGTTTATGCCCTAATTAATAAACCATATGTATTAGATTTAACAAAAGGCGGCAGTTTAGTAGAATATTTGGTTAATCGCGGGTTTGATGTCTATCTACTTGACTGGGGTGAACCGGGTTATGAAGATCGAAATATGAAGCTAGATGATTACATTATGGATTATATACCACGTGCAGTTCGTAAGGTACTGAGAAAGTCCAATGTGGATGAAGTCTCAATCCTTGGATACTGTATGGGGGGGACAATGACGTCTATATTTGCAGCTCTGCACCCAGAGTTGCCAATCCGCAATCTTATTTTTATGACGAGCCCTTTTGATTTTGAAAATACAGGGTCTTATGGTGCCATGTTAGATGAACGCTATTTTAACATTGATAAAGTAGTAGATACATTAGGTGTGATTCCGCCTGAAATGATTGACTTTGGAAACAAAATGATTAATCCGATGGCAACGAACTTTGGCCCATTTATTAGTCTTTATGAACGTGCCGATAATGAGAAATTTATAATGAGCTTTAAATTACTACAAAAATGGCTTAACGATGGCATTCAATTTCCAGGTGAAGCCTATCGTCAGTGGATTAGAGACTTTTATCAAAATAACAAATTGATAAAAGGAGAAATGGTGATTCGCGGGAAAAAGGTAAACCTTGAAAATATTAAGGCAAATGTCCTTAATTTAGCAGGTAAAAATGATCTTATCGCCCAGCCGCACCAAGTAGAAGCATTGATGAATGCCATTTCCAGCGATGATAAACAATATAAATGTTTACCAGTCGGGCATACATCCATAACATTTGGCAGCCAAGCTGTAAAAATAACCTATCCAACGATTGCAGACTGGTTAGAAGAACGGTCTAACTAATAAATTGCGGTAAATGAGCAGTGTCCCAGGATGTCCTTGGGGCACTCCTTTTATTTCCTTATTATAATAACAAGATAGAAATAGTGGTAAAGATAATTATATTAAATTTTCAGAAAGTAGACAAGAGTAATGATGAAAAATGTTTTTTTTTCTAGGCTCTGTTACAACCTAATGTTGATTTCATTGTGTTTGGAAAATAAGCGGAGAATTTCCATTTAAATTGGGAAATACCCATATTTCCTTAAAAATAAGCGGAGTTTTTCCACTTATTGCCTCCAAATCCTTGGAATTAGTCTTATTTAAAGCAATTAACCGGAGTATCTCCGCTATATCTGCTTCTAAAGGCTCCTCTATATAGAATATCCGGAAATTCTCCGCCTATGAATTTTCAACCCACGAAAATCAACAATGAATAATAACAGAGCCTTTTTCTAAAATGTTACGAACAAAGATCTTTGTTCGACGCCATGAGAGGAGAAGGTCACTTTCTTCCTTGTTATTGCATGGATTCTACTAACTCTTCGATCTTATCTGATATCAGCGGATAAAAAAAAGTCTTCGCGCTTGCGGTGGAATTGCCGCCAAAAAATCCAGTACCTGGACAGGATTTTACATTATAATTTGCTGTTGCATCTAGTACTCGTTCTTTCGTTTTTATATGCCACCAATGGTGGTAGGTGATACTGTCGATGGACGGTGTTAAACCAAATTTAATACAAAGCAATGCATTGATATAGACAATCGTATCCTGCTGTGCCTTTGTCATCACATCATGTCCTATATCAAAGTTTCCTACATGTTCGATAGCAATCCCCACAGAATTAGCTTTTGGACCAATAGTACCATCAGGAATCATGTTTAGCGGTCTCGAAACTGCCACTTTTCCATCAGGAAATGTTGTGATATTTTGGGCAATGTTTTTCCAACCCATTGTTTTCTTATGGTGATTCTCCATCCCTATCAACATTTGAAAATGGTTAGAACCATTGAAATGTTGATAGGAAGGCAGCCAAGTATGATGCTGCTGGATTAAACGGATCTCTCTGTTAACTTGAGTGTTAAAAAGCCAATCTTTAAATTCCTCTTTTGTCATAAGGATATGCTGACCTTGCATGTTCATTTTTTTAGGAGTTACTTTTAGTAGCTGCCCTGAATAAAGTTGCTCGGAGGTTAGTCCATTTATTGCTTTGATTGCCTCAACCGAGGAATGAAAAGAAGAGGAAATATCTAATAATGTATCCCCTGCCTTCACTTCATATATTATCGGTACCCATAACTTTTGCCCTGCAATCAAAACATCAGATTGCAAGCCATTGGCTGCTTTTAATTCTTCTATTGAAATACTATATTTGTCCGCAATATCAGGGAGGCTGTCCCCTGCTTTTACCACATGAATATGATTAGGATGAACGCTGACTGCTTGGGCAGGAGAAACAACTAGGAATAACATACTGGAAATGATTCCAAAAACAAGTACAAGTCTCTTCCTCATTTTTATTACCCCTTTATTACTTTTATGTATAGTGTGCAGAACAGCAATGAGAATATGCTACTTTTAATAGCTGAGATTTAAAAAGTCAGATATTTATTTATAATTGCCAACACTTGGCTTCTGTCGAACGTTATCTAGATGAGAACGAAATAAAGTAGGTAGCTATTACGTGAAAGAAGGAGGAATAAACAATGACCTTAACGATCTTCTTTTTCACCATCAGCATAAATAAACATGAGCCCACTCTTGAGGAGGCGATTCATAGCGAAGCGGTTAAAGATCGTATACAAGAGAGTAAGGATCGTTATCTTCAAATTATGGGAAGGTATTAAGTGGTGGCCTAAAAAATCGAAAGAGACCGTTACATTTGTCCGGTCTCTTTCGGTGCGTATCTAAACTTGAAATTCACTCATGAGCGCATGAGTATTATTTTCGCTATCCTTAAAAAATGCCATCCAGGTTTCAGTTTGTCCCATTTTTGCAATGAGATGTGGTTCGTCAATAAAGAGCACCTGTTTGCTAAGCAAATCCTCGTATGTCTCTTTAATATTTTCAACTTGAAAGTATATGACGGAGCTTGACGAAAATTCTTCGGTCTCAGGGACACTTAATAGAAGACGAATACCATTACAATTAAAAAATGCTAATCCGTTTGACGTAAATAATAGCGGCAGCCCAATCTTCTCTTTATAAAAATTTACTGCTCGGTCTAAATCTGTTACTGGAACCGCAATTTGTCCAACCTTTTCAATCTGACCTTTCCCCATTGCGCATTTCTCCCTTAGAAAAGATATACTTAATTTTCCGACAAGTTAAGTATAACCATATTTTACATCGTATAGTAAAGGACTAGTAAAATGATGAGAAGGACAAGCATGGAAGACGTTTGAAATTTAAGACGTTGATAGAGAGAAGCGTTAAACTTTTCTGACGGCAGTGGTTTATTACGCCAATCTTCTAAATAATCATTTCGTTTAAACATGAGTGTGTTAAATCTTCTAAAACCAAAAGTAACACCATCAAAAAAACCGCCTTTAGCCGTGTACATAAATAAAAAGACAATAAGATAAAAAAAGCTAAGATAGAAAACAGCATTAATAAAGTTCAGGAGATTATAGTCTTTTGAAAAAATAAAAAAGATTAAAAGGGTAATGAAAAGATTGAGTATAAAAAAATTCCATTTCTTTTTTAACATTTACTTTCACCTAATCTTTATAATATTATTTTACACATGTAATAAAGAATACAGGTATTTTAACCTAATACGCATAGAAAGTATACTTTAGCTGTTTTCTTCGTTTTTCGAAGAAAACGCATTCCAATTTTAGAATAATTTTTTTTATGGTGAATTAATGAAGAAGTATTGGTGTATCAACTGTAATGTTATTGTAATCTATAATGATATAATAATTTTTTGACTCTTTAATATATTTAGTCTTTACAAGAGTAGTGGAAAAATAGTATGATTTCTTTAGCTTCTTTTTTAAGAGCGAATTGACAGAAAAATAAAACAATAGGAGGTCATTTTTTTATGAAGAAAAAGTATGCATGGCTTTTAGCTCTAAGCCTTGTACTTAGCATGTTCTTAGCAGCATGTTCAGGCAACAAGGAAAAAACTGCTGACGATGATAAGAAACCAGCAGAAGATGCTCCAAAAGTAGAACAAACATTACACTTTATTAATGGTGACACTATTCCATCTATGGACCCTGGTATGGTAACAGATGAATACGGTATCCAATTCACGGCTGCTATTATGGAAGGTTTATACCGTCTTGATGAAAAAGGCCAGCCAACTGAAGGTATTGCTACTAAGCACGAAGTAAGTGAAGACGGTAAGACTTGGACTTTCACTTTACGTGAAGATGCAAAATGGGAAAATGGTGACCCTGTAACAGCTAACGACTTCGTATTTGCTTGGCGTCGTGCAGTAGACCCAAATCAAGGATCTGAATATGGTCCATACATGATGGGCGGCGTTATCAAAAACGCAAATGCTGTTAACAAAGGTGAAGTTCCTGTAGATCAATTAGGTGTTAAAGCTGATGGCGACTACAAACTAGTTGTTGAGCTTGAAAACCCAACTCCATATTTTGAATCATTAACAACTTTCCCAACTTTCTTCCCATTAAATGAGAAGTTTGTTACGGAAAAAGGCGACACATATGCAACTAGCGCTGATACATTATTATCTAACGGACCATTCAAGTTCTCTAACTGGACTAGTACTGCTCAACAGTGGGAATTAGTTAAGAACCCTACTTACTGGGATGCAAAAACTGTTAAGTTAGAAAAAATGACTTATGTAGTAGTTAAAGAAGCTCAAACAGCTGTTGACTTATATGAAAAAGGTGAAGTTGACCGTGCTGGTTTATCCTCTGACCTAGTTGACCAATACTCAACTCATGATGATTACACAGTAGAACCAGATAATTCTGTATTCTATATTAAGATGAACCAAACTAGAAACCCAGCTCTTAAGAACGTAAACGTACGTAATGCAATTGCTAGAGCATTTGATAAGCAAGCACTAGTAGATGAAATCTTAAACAACGGTTCTATCGTTGCGAATGGTTTAGTGCCAAAAGATTTCGTTCCAACTCCAGATGGTAAAGACTTCCGCGAAGTTAGTGGAGATCTTATGAAATTTGATAAAGCAGAAGCAAAGAAATACTGGGATAAAGCTTTAGCTGAACTAGGAACTGATACAGTAGAAATCGAATTCCTTGGCGGCGACAACGAAGTTTCTAAAATGATGAACCAATATCTTGCAAACCAATTATCAACTAACCTGCCTGGTTTAAAAGTTACTTTAAAAGAAGTACCATTTGAACAACGTCTAGAATTAGACACAGCTATGGATTATGACATGCAGTTTGCTGGATGGGGACCTGACTTCCTTGATCCATATACCTTCATGAATCTTTGGTTAACTGGTGGAGGAAACAACCAAATGGGCTACTCTAACCCAGAATATGATAAGCTAATTAATGAAACTGCAACAACTTTAGCTTTAGATCCAGAAAAGCGTTTTGAAAACTTCTTAAAAGCAGAAAAAATCTTATTTGAAGATGCAGCAATTGCTCCTGTATATCAAAGAGCTGGTGCTCTATTAGTTTCTCCGAAAGTTCAAGGTGTGTTTACAAACCAATTCGGAGCAACTTACGAATACAAATGGGCTAGCGTAGGTGCTGAAGAATAATAATCAGTAAAAAAATAGTTTAGGTTTTACTATAAAAATTGAAGGGAGTGTATGCATTTTATGCATATACTCTCTTTCGGCTTCTGAACATGAATATTCCGATTATAACAAAAATTTATAATCGAATCGATATAACATATAATAAAGAGAAATTTAGGAGGTGCAAACATGACTCGATATTTACTCCGTCGCGTATGGTATATGTTAATAACATTATTTATTATTGCGACTTTCTCGTTCTTCCTTATGAAAATATTGCCAGGTAGCCCTCTGCAGGCAGAAGATAAATTAAGTGAAGAACAAAAGGCGATTATTTTAGAAAAATATGGATTAAATGAACCTATTCCCGTTCAATATGCAAAATATCTTGGCGGACTTGTGAAAGGTGATTTGGGAGTTTCATTTAAATTTGATAATACACCTGTTACGACTATCTTAATCGATAGAATCGGGCCATCTGCACTATTGGGCTTTCAAGCATTGGTGGTAGGCTCTATTTTAGGAATAATCCTTGGATTATTAGCCTCTATATTCAGAAATAGTCCGATTGACTTTTCGTCTACTATTATTGCGGTAATAGGGACGTCGATACCTTCGTTTGTATTTGCAGGATTACTACAATATGTATTTGCTGTAAAATTAGGCTGGTTCCCTGTGGCTCTATGGGGCACATCTGCCCATACCATTTTGCCAACGATCGCTTTGGCTATTCATCCGATGGCAACAGCTGCACGTTTTACAAGAACTGAAATGGTAGAAGTGTTACATTCCAATTACATCATTACCGCTCGTGCGAAAGGTGTTTCTGAAACTGGAATTATTTTAAAGCATGGTTTACGTAATGCACTCATTCCGTTAATTACAGTATTGGGTCCAATGGCAGTTGGTTTGATGACGGGTTCAATGGTTATTGAACAAATTTTTGCGATTCCTGGTATTGGTGAGCAATTCGTTACTTCTGTTATGGTAAATGATTACCCAACGATTATGGGTACAACTTTATTATTTGCCTTTGGCTTTATTGTAATTATCTTAATCATTGACCTCCTTTACGGATTGATTGATCCTAGAATAAGACTTGCAGGAGGTAAATAAGTAAATGGATAAAAATAACCTAAATAATATACCAAAAGATTTATTTGTGCCTCTTGTACGTAAAGAGGATACGAGCGATAGAATTTCAACTCCTAGCAGAACGTTTTTTCAAGATGCAAAAAGAACACTTTTCAATAATAAACCTGCTGTTTTTAGTATGATTCTGATCCTGTTTATTATTATCATGAGTATTGTTGGTCCTTGGATGAACAGTTTTGGTTCGGATGAACAGGATTTAAAAAGGGCAAAAATGCCTCCGCGTGTACCAGTTTTAGAGAATGTCTCTTGGCTTGGTATGGACGGTACATTATCTGGAACCTTCCAAGGTAAAGATGTTCAGCAGGCTACTGCTAAAGCGAATGCAAGATTTGATAGGAAAGAAGAGTTTATTGATATTAAAGTCATTAATAAAGGTGACGGCACTAGAAATTCTGCCGAAGTAAAAGCAACCTATCATATTTATGAAGCGAAAGATATGAAAGACACATATTTTTGGTTTGGCAGTGATGCCTTAGGGCGTGACCAATGGACAAGGCTTTGGGAAGGTACACGGGTTTCTTTAATCATCGCTTTTGTTGCCGCAGTGCTTGACCTTGTTATTGGAGTCGCTTATGGCGGGATTTCCGGATTTTATGGCGGAAGAGTCGACAATGTCATGCAGCGTATTGCTGAAATCTTAGTTGGTATTCCTAACCTAGTTATTATCCTGTTGATGATGCTCGTTCTTAAGCCAGGTATCATATCGATTGTTATTGCTTTATCGATCACTGGCTGGATTGGTATGTCACGGATTGTCCGTGGTGAAGTATTAAAGCTGAAAAACCAAGAGTTTGTCCTAGCTTCAAGAACATTAGGTACATCTAATGGGACGATCATTAGAAAACATTTGGTTCCAAATATCAGTGGTATTATCATTATTAACACGATGTTCTCAGTTCCAGGAGCGATCTTTTTTGAGGCATTCCTAAGCTTTATTGGACTAGGTATTGTTCCTCCAGATGCTTCACTTGGATCTTTAATTGACCTTGGGTTTGATAACCTCAGACTTTATCCTTACATGCTTGTGTTCCCGGCAATTGTAATTTCTGTACTTATGATTGCATTTAATATTGTTGGTGATGGCTTGAGAGATGCATTTGATCCGAAAATGCATAAATAGAAAGGTAGGTGTTTAATAAATGAGTAAATTATTAGAAGTCAAAGATTTAAAAGTATCATTTAACACCTACAATGGTGAAGTGCATGCTGTTCGAGGTGTTACCTTTGATTTAAATAAGGGTGAAACATTGGCAATAGTAGGTGAGTCTGGGTCTGGAAAATCAGTAACCTCTAATGCAATTATGCGACTCCTTCCTGAGCCGCATGGTTTTATTAAAGAAGGTCAAATCCTGCTTGAAGGTGTAGACCTTGCCAAAAAAACAAGCAAGGAAATGCAAAAAATTCGCGGGAAAGATATTTCGATGGTTTTCCAAGATCCAATGTCGTCTCTAAATCCGACAATGAAAATTGGAAATCAGATCATGGAAGGTCTGATTAAACACCAAAATATGAACAAACAAGAAGCTAGAAAAACAGCTCTTGAGCTTCTAACGCTTGTAGGTATTCCAAGACCGGATGTACGTATTAATCAATATCCGCACCAATTCTCTGGCGGTATGCGTCAGCGTGTGGTTGTAGCGATTGCATTGGCATGTAATCCAAAAATTTTAATTGCAGATGAACCAACTACTGCACTTGACGTAACGATTCAAGCTCAAATCTTAGAGTTGATGAAGAGCATTCAACAAAAAACGGATAGTGCGATTATCTTTATTACCCATGACCTTGGTGTTGTAGCAAACGTTGCTGACCGTGTTGCGGTAATGTATGCAGGAAAAATCGTAGAAATTGGGACAGTAGATGATATTTTCTACAACCCTAAGCACCCATATACATGGGGATTGATAGGCTCCATGCCTACATTGGATAGCAGCGACGAAGAGTTATTTGCTATTCCTGGAAGCCCGCCTAACATGCTGACTCCTCCTGTTGGGGACGCGTTTGCAGCTAGAAATCAATTTGCTTTAGAAATTGATACAGTTATGGAACCGCCAATGTTTAAGGTTTCAGACACACATTATGCAGCTACTTGGCTGCTGCACCCAGATGCGCCTAAAATTGAGCCGCCTGATGCTGTTAAGCACAGGATGCAAGGATTTGCTCAAACAGGCACTAAAGGCGGTGGAAAATAGTGACAAGAGAAAAGTTGCTTGAAGTAAAAAACCTACAGAAACATTTTGCTGTAGGAAAAAAGAATACGATCAAGGCTGTTGATGGTGTTAGCTTTGATGTATACAAAGGTGAAACCTTTGGTCTAGTTGGGGAGTCCGGTTGTGGAAAGTCCACAACAGGCAGAACGATCATTCGACTATACGATGCAACAGGCGGCGAGGTTAAATTTGCTGGTGAAGATGTTCACGGTAAAAAAAATAAGTCCCAACTGCTTAAATTTAATCGTAAAATGCAGATGATTTTCCAAGATCCGTCTTCTTCTTTAAATCCTAGAATGACGGTATTGGATATCATTGCCGAGGGCCTAGACGTTCATAAATTAGTAAAGAATGATGCAGAACGTAAAGCGAAGGTTGAAGAATTACTAGAAGCTGTTGGTCTAAATAGAGAGCATGCTACTCGTTTTCCACATGAGTTTAGCGGCGGGCAAAGACAGAGAATCGGTATTGCGAGAGCGCTAGCCGTTGATCCTGAATTTATCATTGCCGATGAGCCTATCTCTGCATTGGATGTGTCTATTCAAGCACAGGTAGTCAACCTGCTTAAGAAGCTTCAAAAAGAACGTGGATTAACGTACTTGTTTATTGCTCATGACCTTTCAATGGTTAAGTATATTTCAGACCGAATCGGCGTTATGTATATGGGGAACTTAGTTGAATTAGCGGAAAGTGATGAATTATATAACAATCCAATTCATCCTTATACAAAATCTTTGTTATCTGCTATTCCTCTTCCAGATCCAAGATATGAGCGCACACGTAAACGTATCAGCTATGACCCGACTGTACATGATACGGATGGCGAGTTTGAGCTTAGAGAAGTTACACCAGGCCACTTTGTTCGTTGTACGGCAAAGGAATTTGAAAGATACCAAAATGAGCAAAAAAATAAATAAGTAACATTTAAAAGAGTGTTGACGAATCTAACGGGTTTCGTTAACAACAAATAAATATAATCAAAAGACCTCCAAATTGTATGTTTGGGGGTCTATTTTTGTTGATCTAAAGGGTATTTATGTTTTGCTCTGGTTATAATTAAATATTGATTCATTGCTAATGAAAAATAAACGGAGGAATTCCGGCTAAATTGGGAAATACCCATATTTCCTTAATAATAAGAGGAGTTTTTCCGCTTATATGGTTAAAACCTTTGGATTCTGTCTTATTTAAAGCAGTTAACCGGAAAATCTCCGCTTATATCCGTACTTTAGGCACCCTAGCATACATTAGCAGGAATATCTCCGCCTATTAATTCTTATACCAACACAAGTATCAATACAGAGAGAACTGAAATGTTTAATATTCCAAATATCAACACTCATGCTTATGACTAAAAATGGGTCATTTCAACACTAGCATTTTTCTCTTTTAAAACTTTATATAACATTTCAATGTGATCGTTATTTTTTGTTTCAACAGAAATTTCTAAGCCTGCATAGCCAGGGTAAATATCCTTGCCCATGCGGTTGAGATTAACGGATTGAATATTCGCATCTAGATCAGTTAGAGAGGTTAACACTTTTTGAAGTTCACCTGGTTTATCCTTTAAGGTGATTGTAAAGGTGGCAAATCGTCCCGACTCAACCAAACCGCGTTCAATGATTCTTGATATAAAATTCATATCAACATTTCCCCCGCTTAAAACAGCCACTACCTTCTTTTCTTTCAAATTTACCTTTTCATATAAAAGTGATGATAATGAACAAGCACCAGAGCCTTCTACTAACAGCTTATTTCTCTCTAGAAGCATGAGCATCGTTCTTGCTATTTCCATTTCATCAACACAATAAATATCATCCACATATTTTTGTACGATTTCAAAAGGTCTCAAGCCAGGTTTTTTTACTGCTATACCATCTGCCATTGTTGGTGTGGAGTCTACCATTACAGGTTTATTTTCGATTAATGACTGTTTCATGCTTGGACATGCCTGCGTCTGAACGCCATAAACGGCTATATTTGGTTTTTTCTCCTTAACTGCCATTGCAACTCCTGCGATTAGCCCACCGCCTCCTACAGGGCAAATAATGGCTTCTAGGTCTGGGAGTTGGTCCAGTATCTCTAATCCTACTGTACCTTGTCCGGCAATAATGGCTTCATCGTCAAAGGCATGTATAAAGGTTGCATTCCTCTGCTCTTTAAGTTCCAAAGCATAGGCAAGTGCATCATCAAATGTAGCTCCTTCTAAAAGGACCTCTGCTCCATATTGTTTTGTTGCCAGCACCTTGCTTAGGGGTGCACCCTTAGGCATTACAATCGTACAATCTACACCAAGCATTTGGCTTGAATAGGCAACACCCTGTGCGTGGTTTCCTGCTGAGGCAGCTACGACACCTTTTTGCAGCTCTTCCTGCGAAAGAGAAATGAGTTTATTATAAGATCCTCTTGCTTTAAAGGACCCCGTTTTTTGGAGGTTTTCCAGTTTTAGATACACTTCATTATGTGCTAACTTACTAAAGGTTTTAGAGTAATCCAGAGGCGTTGTATGGACAATCCCCTTCATCTTCTCTCTAGCAATGATAATATCGTCTACATTCACATCTCTTCCTCCTATTTACATACTTTTCCTTAGGTTGTGTTCCTAAAAGAAAACTATGAATTATTTCTGGGAAATAATTTTAGTATAGAATATTGGTGCTTTTGTCGGAGAAACAATCACTTTAACAACCAAATTTTAGGAGGAAGGTAATATTTGTAAATATAGTAAAATTGGTATTTTGGGCGCAGGTGTTTGTGTCTGATTGACTATATATTCCAAAAATTCTATATGTTACTATTATTTGGAAATCACATAGAGATATAAGGGAGGAATCAGAAGTTGAAAAAGAAAAAACTATTATCCATTCTTTCAACTAGTGCATTAGCTCTATCACTTTTTGCTCCATTATCAGTTAACGAATCGAAGGCAGAAGCTGCAACTACACCAAAATGGGATGTAGAGCGTTATGGAGATCGAGTAGATATTGATGGACAATTAAATCTATTAAGTAACGATTCTACATACTTAAAGCAAGCAGAGGCGAAAATTGCCGAGCAGGCTGCACAGATTAATTTTAATGAGGATCCATCGTCTACAAGTACAACTGCGAATAGTAATTTTACATACAATGGAGGAACGAAACAATTCTTAAATAGGAATTTGAAGTTCAAACCATTTACACTACGAAGTGTGGGTGAAAACGTAGAAATTTGGGTAGCAAATGACCTTGCATTTCCAGCAGGAGATCCGCGCCCAGCACATGTTGTAACACAGGAACAAGTGGATAAATTACGTAATGAATTTGATAATAATATTTACCCAAAAGCTACAGCTTTCTTTGGGACACCTGATGTTCATGATGGATCTAAATCTCCACTAGCTGGAAGAAATGTTCCGGCTGGATACTATGAGGGCAGCGATAAGGTTATCATGTTAGTAGATAATATCCAAGATGATAACTATACTGACCCGAGTTATCCCTTCTTTGTTGCTGGTTTCTACTGGCAAACACTAGAGAACTATATTGATAGAAATATTATTACGATTGATACAAACAGCTGGGAAACTCGTTTAGAGTCTACTTTCTTTGGTACGACTATCCATGAGTTACAGCATTTAATTCATGCTGATAACGATGGTGCAGAGGAAACGTGGCTAAATGAAGGTATGTCTACCTTCTCAGAATATCTTGGTGGATATGGCCATGATGATAGATCGATTAACTTTTACTTAGATCATCCTGAGAATTCATTGGTAAATTGGGATGAGCACCGTGTAACAAAAACAGGTCCTGAAACGATTGCTGACTATGGTCAAGTATACTTATTTACATTATATATGAATGATAAATTTGGTCGCGAATTTATTCGTGACTTAGCACTAAGTGAAACCCAAGGAATTAACAGTGTAAATGAAGTGTTAAAGGCGCATGGTTCTAGCCTTGACTTTACACAACTTTATCAAAACTTTATTACGGCATTAACCCTAGACTCTGATAGAATCGGCAACGGAGTTTATAATTTTGATAGTATTGACCTTCGTGACCTTACTGTTGATAGTAAAGGTACAAAGCGTGGAAAGACCGTTGACTTTGAAAAGGCTGTAACATTTGAAAAAGAGGGCGTTCCTGCCTGGGGCGGTGACTTTAAAGAATTAGATTTCCAAGATAAGATTAGAAGTATTTCCTTTGACGGTGTGGACTTCTTAGGAACTCCATGGACATCTGTGGCAGATCCTAACGATGCTGCGAATAAGGTATTATGGGGCGGACAGGGAGACGAAGCAGATAATGCAATCATCCTTGAAGCAGATTTATCAGAGGTTAATTCAGCAACACTAAATTTTGATCAGTACCTTGATATTGAAGAACAGTGGGATTTCGGGGTTGTTCAAGTATCTACAGATGGCGGAAAGACTTGGAAGAGCTTAGAAAATGAAAATACCCGCAGTGATGTAGTCGAAGAAGGCTATCCAAAAATTAAAGCAAACGTACCTGGCTTTACTGGAAATATAAAAGAATGGCAAAAAGAAACTTTTGATTTAAGTGAGTATGCTGGTAGTAAGATATTGGTTTCCTTCCGTTACTTAACAGATTGGGGTCACACTGATGGTGGCTGGTTTATTGATAAAATTGAAATTCCGGAAATTGGATATACCAATGATGGTAGCTCTACCGAAGACTTTAAGTCCCTCCAAGAATTAGCAGGTCAGTACGTAAACTACACCGTAACGTTTATCAACGAGAAGGAAGTTGGTAATAAAAAGGGTGCTAAAACAAATTACAAGGTAATTACAGTGGATCCATTCAATGTAACCGAACAGGACGCTTTAACATTGAGACAATTATTCAAAGATGGAAAGAACTATATGATTACGTCTTATGCAGCTCCTGCAGACGATAAAAATCCAGTAGATTTTTCATATGAAGTACATTTGAAAGAGAAGTCTGGAAAGAAAAAGTAAAGAAATGAAGATCGAGAATGATTTATTCTCGGTCTTTTTTTATGAAAAAAATGACTCCGGCAATTACCGGAGTCACGAATAGCGGTATTTGATTTTATTTGGCTGTGTTATTATTCATTGTTGAGTTTTCTGTAGGTATGAGAGTATACAAAGGCGGAGAAATTCCGCCTAATGTATAAAGAAGAAGCTTAAAAAGCAGTTTAAGCGGAGATATTCCGATTAGCTGCTCTAAATAGGACAAAACTCAAAGATTTCGATAATATAAGCGGAAAAACTCCCCCTATACTCAAGGAAAAATAGGTATTTCCAAATTTAAACGGAATTTTACCGTTTATTTTTCAAGCAAAGTCTTATTATTTAAAAATTAATACTTTACCAACCGTACCATCAGAACTTTCACCCACAACACGGAACTTTAATCCGTATTTTGGTACATTACGTCCGGCGTCAACTAGTCCAGGGTTGCTGTAGTCTGCACTGTCGTCGAATAGTGGGTTACGCTGTGTAAAGTTGTCTGTCATTGTGAATAGACCTGGATAATTTAAGAACATTTTCTGAGACTTATTTAAACCGAATGCTGCATCATGCATTTGGTAGCGAGTAGAACCAAGGGCTTTATCACTCCAAGAATTCACATGCTGATCAGCGTCCACAACTCCAAGGAATCCTTCACCAGGGTGTATTCCAGTCCAGTTATCTCCATAAGTTTCATCAACATACCAAACAACTAAACCTGGATCATAGCTCATTAAGCTAGCTCCTCGGCGGATATTTTTTAAGCCTTGGTCAACGCCATTCTGGGATCTCCACTCTAATAGGTAATAGTGTACAGCTTCTGTTTTACCATTATGCTGAGCAAACCCATTAAGATCAAATGTTGATTCTCCTTCAGCACCATCAGAGAATACCTCATTCCCATCGGCTGTTACTTTGATGTTGTCAACGAAGAAGCCTTCTAAGTTAGCGGCCCAATCAGACATAGAACGGAACTGAAGCTTGATTTCCTTTCCTGCATAGGAAGATAAATCAATATGTTCATGTATCCAGCTATTACTTGAACCAGTGTAGCCAGGAAGATTATCCGCAATATCAGAATATCCACCTTCCACTAATGTAGATTTAGTATTTGGTGTGGATAAGGATGTCCAAGTAGATCCACCATCAGTAGATACTTGAACCATAGCAAAATCCCAATCTTCTTCAATGTTATACCATGCATCAAAGTCAAGCGCAGCTGTACTAGCACCTGTTAAGTCAACCGTTCTAACCATTGTGTGATCGGCTTCATCACCTTTTCCACCATGGTATTCATAATCACCTGCTGGCGGGGTGTTAATCACTGTAACTTTTTTAGGTAAATCAATACGTACAGCATCATTATTTGTACCTTTAGAGTTTGCTTGATCGAGTAGGACTTCAGTACCTTTGCTACTCACATCCGCTTGATTTATAGTTTTTCCCGTTAACCAGTTACTACCTGGCATGGATGCGTGTAAAAATTCCCTAGCATAAGGACTAAACCCAGTTGGTTCAGTGCCAGGGACCTTACCTGCCCAGCTGCCCCCAGACATAATTGACCAATACTCAACGGGCTCCCCAGCGCCGGAATAGATGGTATCATATTCATCAGGAAGACCTAAGTCATGCCCATATTCATGAGCAAACACACCAGCTGCGCCATCGGCAGGTTCAATGGTGTAGTCATAAGCTGCTAACTCACCACCCCAGTAAGGTACTTTAGCTGTAGTACCTGGAAGAGTTGTAACATCTTCTAAGCTAGAACGATGTGACCAAATGGCATCTGCCCCTAAGGAGCCACCACCGGCTTCCTCACCGACGCTAGAGTGAACAACCATCAAGTGGTCAATTAAACCATCTGGCTCACGGAGATTTCCGTCTCTATCAAGGTCATAACGATCTTCTTGGTCATACTTGCTTAGGTCCACGTTTTTATCCCCAGCAACAGCGTGTAATGCTTCCGTTACTAGACCACGAGGGTCTTTGTCATTATCACTAGAATTATTTCCACCATAAGCCGCAGCAGGTTTAGAGGCCATGTACCATTCCGTTACTTCTCCATCAATGGTATAACTTCCTCCAGACTGTTGTTCATAGTATTGTTTAACAGAGATAAGCTTTTCACCATTTGGCCCTGTATAACCATTTTCACCAAATACCATGTCGGTATAATGTTGTTTTGTGTAATCTTTATAATACATATCCGTTTCGTCTTTAGAGATACTATTATGAGGGAAATCAGGATATTCTATAAGTAATACTAGGACATTATCTTTTCGCTGACCGCCAGTCCAAGATTCCTCTTTAACTGAGTCAACAGTATTTTTCTTCGCTTGCCCAAGTTTATTTCCTTTGCCGCTTGTTAATCCGGTCTTAGCCATATTATCTTTTAAAGTACTTTGTAATTTCTTTTCGTGCTGATAAACCTCTCCGGTTTCTTTTGTTGCACCAGCTGCTTTATTTTTCAAGAATTTTTGTAAGGCCTTCTCCGCCTCAGCCGGGGTAGCATTCTTAGCAATTGTGCCGTTTTTCTTGAGCATTTCTATTAATCTCTCATCATTTGCAATTCCTAAGTCAATTGGAGCGCCATTAGAAGCGCCTTTTTTTGTGAAATCTGTAGCCTTTGCAGTAGGGGGGACTGAGGCAACGTTAAACAACCCTAGTCCTAAAGATACTGTTAGTGCAGTGGATAGTATTTTTCTCTTCTTCATGTAGAACCTCCCTTTTCTATTTTTACCCCTTTTAACCCACCAGTCAGTATGTATAGATCCCTCCTTAATTAATTGAATCTACTATTACTAAAAAGGTTCGAGTCCCTAAGAAAATAGTAGTGTAATATGATGATAGTACTTTGAGTGAATATTGTAAATATTTAATTTATTTATTACAAAAAAAGAATAAATACCTAATAAAACGACAACAGTCTTCGGTAATAAATGATCTAACTTTACAAAAAAAGTAAATTTTTAATTGTAATCAGACAAAAAACCTGAGCCGAAGGGGACTCAGGTTTCCTATATCTTTTACTTTTTTGTACCTTCATTAAAATTATAATAGAATTTAGCTGTGATGGATCCATCGGCATTTTCTTTAATATCCGTTACATGAATTCCTGAGTCTGCTGGAGTAGCGCTGTAGCCCTTCCAGAAGTAGTAGGAACCAGTATGAACATTAGAAGAGGTTGGAGTGATCTTCGCACCTGTCTTGAAGAAGTCTCCAGCGTTACCGCGGTTTACATTCTTTTCTAATTCATATAATCCATCTGCCTGAAGAAGAGATAATCCGTAATGTGTAACAACAGTGCCGTCACTTGCTGTTTGTGACTGGTTATACTGGAAGCGCTTGTTCATCCAGTTTTCAACGTTATTAGGACGGAAACCGGCAGTTTGATATAAGTTGATGATGTTTTCATCGACATGCCATGCTAATAAACCATGGGAATCGGTGCCTTGACGGATTAACCCTTTATTAAAGCCATCCTGCTGTACATTTTCGAATAAGAAATACTCTGTTCCATTAGATCCAGGAACATCCATCTTTACGATACCGTTTGTAGCATTGGCTTTATTAATAGCGGGTAAGGTAATTTCTTGGACTCCATCTGTCGGCTTAACTTCTTTTGGTTCAGCCCATCCAAGGAAAACCTTTGAGAATGGATCAAAATGAGTTGGGGAGTTACCAGAGTAAGCACCATTATCAGGATAACGCATCCAAGAGCCGCCAGCCATCATGGAGTAGTTTCCAACACCTTCAGAGGTGTAAACAGTATCATAGAAATCAGGAAGACCTAATGCATGTCCAAATTCATGTGCATAAACCCCAGCTTGTGCAGGGAATGGGCCGGTTTTCAAGGCGTCATTATATCCGCCAGTTGTTAAGTCAAACCCAGCTACGTTACCGCCAATTGCAGGCTGAATATTATAGTTATTTACGATAACACCATCATAAGTCATATCCTCGGCAACAGTCTTATTGATCCAAGCACTTTGACTCATTCCAGCATGAACATCTGCTGGTTTACCAGTTTCATAGTATTTCCCATAGTATAAAGCACTTAATAAACTCCATTTATGAGACCAGAATTGTGCAGGGTCTTGACTCCACTCAGCTCCTGTTCCTTCATGAATAACGAAAACGTTTGGAACTTCGCCGTCTTCAGCATAATTTGAAAAGTCAATTTGGTCATCTGCTGCTTTTAATAAATCACGAACAAATTCTCCTGTGTGAGCGTCTCCGTTTACGTTTCCAAGTACATATTTCCCGTTTTCAGCATATTTCCCCTCTTGGTCTAAGTAATATGAAGCACCATGAGGAAGTTCTACCCAAACAAACTCAGTATTTTCTTTGCGGACTAAATTTACTCTCCCATTACTAGACTCCTTATAAGCATTTTGCATAGTCCGATCTGTTGGAGCCTTCACACCGTTATATTCAGCATATTGTTTAAATGCGTCTAATTCATATGGATTATATTCTGTACCAAAAATTAAGTCTTCATAGTAATGTGCAGGGACTTGTCCTTTTAAGTCGCCAACTGGCTCATCGCCTTCCTTATATTTTGCGAGGATGACTAGGACTGGTACATCGCCTGTTGCTTTTTTATATGCTACATGATTGTCGCCAGGCTTCTGGAATTTAGTTCCTATATTAGCCTTTTCTGCAGGGTCAACCTTTGACAAATCGACTCCTAGTTCCTTTGCCTTTGCAGCTAGCTCTGGGGCTGCCCCGACATAGTCTGCAAGACTTAGATTGTATGTATCCTTTGTGGACGAAGGGCTCTCAGTAGATTGAAAACCTGCTGCCACAATACTTCCAGCTAAAGCTAGAGATAGACCCGTTTTTGATAGAACCTTTAACATGACCGTCACTCCTAACGTTATTTAAGAATTAAAATATATCAGAATTATCAGACATAATATAGAAACAAAATACCTAATTTTGACATATATTTAGGGAGACGAAATACCTAATTTCTCGTATTTTTAAATAGTGCGATAGAATAGCAGACTGTGTGATGAAAGTTAAAGATACAATAATAATGTCCTGAAAAAATGTCTATGCTAAGATAAAAAGTATATAGAATGGAGGAAAGTTAACATGTCAGAAGCAGCTTCTACATTAAAAAAGTTGAATTTTAAGGATCAAGGGCAGCCTGTTTTAGTTATCAATGCACCAAAGTCTTATAATAGTATTAAGGCGGCATTTGAAGGGGAGGTCCATGAACAGGCCGAACAAGAGAAGTATGACTTTGTTCAAGTATTTGGAACAAGTAATCAAGATCTTCAATCACACGCTAAACACGCTGTATCTTATGTAAAAGAGGATGGCTTACTTTGGCTTTGTTATCCTAAGAAATCTTCGAAGGTCTACAAAGGATCAGATTGCAGCCGTGAAACAGTTATGTATATGCTCTCTGATGAGGGCTTTGAGCCAGTACGACAAGTCGCTATTGACGAAGATTGGTCTGCATTGAGATTCCGGAGCACTGAAAAAATTAAGAAAATGGTTCGAACCTTTGCTGTAACGGAGGAAGGTAAAAAACGGACGGAGCAGTAATAGACTCTCTTAAATGAGGGTCTTTTCTTTGTTTACAAAAAGTGTTTACGTGTTTACGATATTTGTACACATGTTTACATTATTGTATACACGGTGTTTACAATAATGTTTACAAGTATACAAACCTGTAAACATGGCTTAAATACAGGATGTGTACAGGTTTGTAATCGTTGTATACAAAAAGTGTATACAACGATTACGTATTGTTTACAATTTTACACTTTCATTTCTTTTATACTTCCTGATTGAAGAATCTATCAATCTCCTATAATCTTATAATAGAGAACTAGATACATATCTTCATTAACAACTAAAATTAGAGAATGAAAGGATGACAATTTTGAATAATACTAGAATTGCAGCCGTTGATGTTGGAAATGATTCCATTAAGGCGATTTTTGGAGAAATGGAATATGAACTTAATATTCCTAACATTATTGCCAGAGATACGGAAGACCGCCCTGTAATAGGAATAGAAGAATTAGATGATAAAAATCCTCTTGATGGCATTCATATCAGAGTCCACTCCCCTGCTTTGAAGGATAACAATGCTATTTACCGTGTAGGTAATCTCGCAACAAAAAGTCCTAATGGAACAGAACTAGATCCTGGAAGCAGCAAGTCTGAGGAAGACCAAACTTTAGTTCTACTTTTTACTACATTAGCATTGGACGCGGTAAAAGAAGGGAATAAGAATAATTTCCGCCAAACCAAAAACGTCATTGATGCGAACTACACACTTGGAACAGGCCTTCCTCTTCGCGAAGTTAAGGAAGGTAAGGATGCAGGCTACCGTTCGAAGTTAATCGGTTCGGTTCACCAAGTAGAGTTTCTTGTTACACCTAAATACCAAGGGTTAAAAGTAAACATTAAGTTTGATGAAATAAAAGTATACCCTGAAGGCTTTGCCGCTTATATTAATCTAGTGATGGATAATAATTCAAAAATCATTAATAAAGACTTAATAGATAAGCGTATATTGATTCAGGATATTGGTGGATTATCAACAGATATCGCAGTTATTAAGAATCGAAATGTAGATGATGATAAAGCGCAAGGCTTTAATCTAGGAGTATCAGAATCATTAGAACAAATCCGAGAAGAAATCAGGTCGAAGCATGGTGTCGAACTAGACAGCCGCCGTGATGTTGTTGAAATCATTACGAAGAAAAACGACCGAAATCATATCATGGTTAAAGGAAGCCGTACTAGTGTTCACGATATAACAGACCGTATCCTGCTAGATTTGGCAAAGAAACAATACCGTTTATTGCGAAATGTTTGGTCAAAGAACTCACAAACCGAAATTTGCTACTTTGTGGGCGGCGGTGCGACCGTATTAAAGGATTATCTTAAAACATTAAATAATAATCTCGATGGTTTTAATATTGACTTCTTTGAAGATGAAAAAGAGAGTATTTGGATGATGGCAAATGCCTATTACAAGCTCATTATGGATTATGCGAGAAAAGCAGAGAAACAAAAAGTAGACCAAACGCAAACGAAAAAACCTGTTACCAATTAATAAGGTGATGATATGAAAAAGGCTGGTTCAAATGAAATTCAGCGGGGACAGGCTATTTCCTTCCGTGTCCCTTCTGACACACCTGACCATTTAATTAAGCAGCTGCAAAAATTAAAGGAAACGGAAAGAAGAAATTTTTCAAGTAAAATTGCTGAGTTTGTGATGGAAGGTGTCGGGAACGTAAATGCAAGAGAACGTGAGATGATTACCGTTCCTCTGCCGAGAAAGCTGACAAAAGCGCAGCGTGACTGGCTAAAGCACGAGCATTCAGAAGCATTATTAGGAAGTATTATCTATCAATTGATAGTTGATCCAGTTCGTTCAAGTGCTCTCTTGGCAAGTTTAAATAGCAAATCAGTAGATATTGATGAAGCGTTATACCTTCAAGAAGATGTATTTCCTGAGAAACATGATATAAGTTCCTATCCAGAAAATGATCCTGTTGTAGAGGAAACTGCAGCTTCTATCGATTTATCCGATATGGATGATGATTTGGACGAGTTTGACTGGGAAAATGCAAAACCATTGATACAAGAAGAAAAGGTTGAGGAAGAGCTTGATTTAGATGACCTGCTGGGTGGATTTCTAGCTAGTATGAATAAATAAATGAAGATCAAAAAGGTAAGCAATATTTCTTGCTTACCTTTTTTCGTTGTAGTGAAATTTTATTAAATAATAAATACGTTCGGTAACCTATGATATAATTTTCTTAACAAAAAATTGAGGACAAACGTTTATTTTAGATAGATAGGAGTGCGCTAGTTGAAAAAAACGATTACGCTATTTGCGGTCATTCTTTCATTAATGATTGCAGGTTGCGCAAAAGGGAACAATGGTGAAATAAAAACTGAAAGAAGTTCGGCAAAAGAAGAACTCATTTTAGCAGTTGGAAATGAGCCGGAAACAGGGTTTGACCCGGTATTAGGCTGGGGACAATACGGTTCGCCTCTTTTTCAGAGTACATTATTAAAACGAGATCATGATTTAGCTATTACATATGACGCAGCAACAAATTATGAGGTTAGTGACGACGGTAAGGTGTGGACTGTCAACCTGCGGGATGATGTGATGTTCTCAGATGGCAAGCCCTTAACCGCAGAGGATGTTCAATTTACGTTTGAAAAGGCACTAACGAGTGGTTCAGTTTTAGATTTAAATATTCTTGAGACGGTAGTGGTGAAGGATCCAACAACAGTTGAGTTTCACCTTCGAAACGCCAATTCTACCTTTATTCATTCGTTATTAACATTAGGGATTATCCCAAAACATTCATATGGGGATGATTATTCAGAAAAACCAGTTGGTTCCGGTCCCTATCAGCTTGTGCAATGGGATAAAGGACAACAGATTATTATTGAAACGAACCCTAACTACTATGGTAAAAAGCCATTCTTTAAAAGAATCACTTTCTTATTTTTAAATGAAGATGCAGCCTTTGCCGCTGCAAAAGCAGGACAAGTGGATGTTGCTTATATACCTGCTTCGTTTAGTGAAAATAAAGTTCCGGGAATGCGTCTTGAAGCTGTTCAGAGTGTTGATAATCGCGGAATCATGTTCCCATATGTTCCTTCAGGGGAGAAAACAAAAGAAGGAAATCCGATTGGAAATGATGTAACAGCCGATATGGCTATTCGTAAAGCTATTAATGTGGCCATTGATCGAAAAGCTCTTGTTGATGGAGTTTTAGAGGGACATGGTACACCTGGCTACTCGGTGGCAGATGGTCTGCCTTGGTCAAATGGAGAATCAAAGATCGAAGATGGTGATCTAAAAAGGGCAAAGGAATTATTGTCTAAAGCGAATTGGAAAGATCAGAATGGCGATGGGATTCTCGAGAAGGATGGTCTTAAAGCGGAGTTTGATCTCCTATATCCTGCCAGTGATGTGACAAGACAATCATTAGCTATTGCGGTGGCTGATATGATGACACCATTAGGGATTAAGATCAACGTAGAAGGAAAAAGTTGGGATGAAATCGAAACATTAATGCATTCAAATGCAGTAATGATGGGCTGGGGAAGCCATGATCCGCTTGAAATTTATAATTTGTTTAGCGGAAAAATGGCAGGAATGGAGTATTACAACTCCGGTTTCTATTCTAATGATAAGGTAGATGAATACCTTGAAAAGGCGCTATTAGCTAGGACAGAGGCAGAAGCAATTGAATACTGGAAAAAAGCACAGTGGGACGGGGAAACAGGTTTTAGTACTCAAGGAGATGCGCCTTGGGCTTGGTTAGTTAATATTGATCACCTCTATTTAGTTAACGAAAAGCTAGATATTGCGGAGCAGAAAATTGAGCCTCATGCACATGGCTGGCCAATTACGGATAATCTTGTTGACTGGAAATGGGATGAGAAATAGATGATAGGTGTAACGCTAAAATGCAGAATATAGTTTTATTTATTATTAGGAAAATGACGAGACTCCTATCACTCCTGTGCGCGATTAGTATCATTACCTTTATACTTATCAGCCATTCACCCATTGACCCCATTCAGGCTTATATAGGTGCGGATATGATGAGGGTTGGTCCTGAGCAGCGAGAGAATATAGCTGAAAACTGGGGATTAAATAAACCACCAGCAGAACAGTTTTATCATTGGGGTTCTTCCCTGTTACAAGGAGATTTTGGAACCTCGATGATTTATCGCCAACCAGTTGCCGAAATTATCAGCGAAAAATTCTTGAACTCCCTTGCGCTTATGATTATTGCGTGGATTTTATCGGGCGTTATTGGATTTGTGCTGGGAATTGTAGCGGCGGTGAAAAGAGATAAATGGGCAGATCGGATTATCAAGTGGTACTGTTATACGTTGGCGTCAACGCCGACATTTTGGATGGGACTGGTATTATTAATGATTTTTGCCGTTTGGTTAGAATGGCTGCCAATTGGAATGGGGGTGCCAGCAGGTGTGCTGGCTGAAAATGTAACCCTTACGGACCGTATTGCACATTTAATCTTGCCTGCCCTCACACTAAGTATTGTAGGTGTCGCGAACATTGCTTTACATACAAGACAAAAACTGATTGAAATCCTCTCAAGTGAGTATATTTTATTTGCCAAAGCAAAGGGAGAAAAGGGCTTTACACTAATATGGAGACATGGTATTCGTAATGTTTCTCTGCCTGCTATTACCCTTCATTTTGCCGCTTTTAGCGAACTCTTTGGAGGAGCTGTATTAGCAGAACAGGTTTTTTCATACCCAGGATTAGGACAGGCAACCGTTGAAGCCGGTCTGCGTGGTGATGTTCCACTCCTTCTCGGTTTAGTGATTTTTAGTTCAATATTTGTCTTTGTGGGGAATTTAATGGCCGATCTTATTTCCTTTATTGTTGACCCCAGGATGAAGGAGAGAAGATCGCTATGAAATTAAATAAAAGACAGTCTGCAATTTTGGTATCAGCCATTACCTCCGTGGTAGTAGTGACTATTTTTGTTGGAGGCTTGCTGGTCAGCAATGATAGAATTGTAACCAACTTAGAATATCGTAATCTTCCACCCTCGCTCGCTCATCCATTTGGTACAGATTGGCTGGGGCGGGATATGCTTTTTCGAACGCTAAAAGGATTATCTATTAGTATAGGTGTTGGACTAATCGCTGCGACTGCCTCTGTCATAATAGCGGTGTGCCTGGGAATAATGGCTGCAACAATGGGTCGTATCGCCGACGCCGTCATTTCCTGGCTTGTCGACCTTTTTTTAAGTGTCCCTCATTTAGTGATGCTTATTTTAATTGCTTTTGTAGTCGGCGGTGGTATGAAGGGTGTCATTATTGGCTTAGCACTCACCCACTGGCCAAGCTTAACTCGGGTTATTCGTGCAGAGGTCATGCAGATTAAAGCAGCAGACTTTGTCCAAACATCAAGAAGACTGGGGAAATCAAGGTGGTTTATTGCGATTAAGCATATATTTCCTCACCTTGTCCCGCAGTTCTTAGTGGGCTTATTTTTACTATTCCCTCACGCAATCCTTCATGAAGCGGCGGTAACGTTCTTAGGCATGGGGTTATCACCGCACCAGCCTGCAATTGGTATCATTCTATCAGAATCAATGCGTTACTTATCTACTGGTATGTGGTGGCTGGCATTTTTCCCTGGTCTGCTCTTACTATTGGTAGTCCGTGCCTTTGATTTAATAGGGGATCGTCTGCGGTCACTTGTGGACCCTTATCGTGCCAATGAATAAGATGGGGGTTGAAAGTTATGTCTATCCTAGAAGTGCAAAATTTATCTATATCCTTTAAAAAATATTCCAAAGGGCTAAGGCAGGAACAAAATCAAGTCATACATAATCTAAATGTGTCAATCAACAGAGGGGAAATTGTGGCAGTTGTCGGTTCAAGCGGGTCTGGTAAAAGCCTGTTGGCTCACGCGATTCTTGGAATATTACCGGGAAATGCTACGTTAACAGGGAATATTTTTTATGAAGGTCAACTGCTTACCGAACAGCGTAAAGAGGAACTAAGAGGAACAGAAATTGTAATCATTCCGCAATCCGTTAAGTTTTTAGATCCATTGATGAAAATAGGCTCACAGGTACAAACTTCTGTTAGAAAAAGAAATGCTGTTACAGCACAAAAGGAAATTTTTGAGAAATATAAGTTACATCCAACTGTTGAAAAATTATTTCCTTTTCAATTATCTGGCGGTATGGCAAGACGTGTTCTTGTTTCGATGGCAGTCGTAAGTGAAGCCAGTGTGATTATTGCAGATGAACCAACACCGGGACTTGATATGGAGGTTATCAAGGAAGCGGAGAACTCTTTTCGGGAGTTGGCTGGTAATGGCAGTGGAGTTATGATTATTACACACGATATTGAATTTGCCTTAAAAGTTGCAGATAAAATTGCCGTTTTTTATGCAGGTACAACCGTTGAGACTGCACCAGTGTCAGACTTCTCTGGTAAGGGTGAGAATCTCAGACACCCTTATACAAAAGCATTATGGAGAGCCCTTCCTCAAAATGAATTTATTCCAATTAAGGGGTCACAGCCGCTAGCGAATGATTTGCCTGCGGGGTGTCCTTTTGCCCCTAGATGTGAACATGCCACATCAGAGTGTTCAAAAGGGCTGCCGGAGGAAAGGTATATTCGTGATGGAATGGTAAGGTGTATATATGCAACTTGAAGCAATAAATGTTGGATTTGGTTATCGGAAAAATAATTGGACATTTCGTCATATTGATTTAAGCCTTAGAAAGGGAGAAATTGTCGGTCTTGTTGGCCCTAGTGGAGCTGGGAAGACAACACTTGGACGAATCCTTGCGGGGTATGAACAGCCATTGGAAGGTACTGTAAAGCTGAATGACGCTCCATTGCCAAAGACGGGCTATCACCCTGTTCAGCTAGTATTTCAGCACCCGGAAAAAGCTGTAAATCCAAAATGGAGAATGAAGGATATCCTTCATGAAGGGTGGAATCCTGATGATGAATTACTAGAAAGATTAGGAATTGATCGGGATTGGCTGCAACGTTGGCCTAATGAGTTATCAGGCGGGGAATTGCAGCGCTTTTGTGTAGCTAGAGCACTTGGTCCAATGACACAATTTCTAATTGCTGATGAGATGACAACCATGCTGGATGCGATTACCCAAGCACAAATATGGCAGGTTGTTTTAGATATGGCAAAAAAGCAAAATATGGGGATACTTGTAATCAGCCATGAAGCGCCGCTTTTGGATAGACTTTGCAGCAGAATTATTGATATTTCATCTAATGTAATGAGAGAAGGATAAAAGACAATGAAAACTTTCAAGAATTATCGTTTTCCTATCATCCTATTACTTTCAATATTGATTGGCGCAATTTTAGGTTTAGTCATGAAGGAAGACGCAGTCATCTTTCAGCCGATTGGGGATATCTTTTTAAATCTATTATTCACGATTATTGTTCCGCTTATTTTCTTTACGATTTCCTCTTCGATTGCAAATATGAATGGAGCCAAGAGATTAGGAAAAATTCTAGGCTGGATGTTTGGAACCTTCCTCTTTACAGGTCTTGTTTCAGCCATTTATATGTACTTTATTGTAAAATTCGTTAATCCTGGTGAAGGTGTAAACTTAAAGTTAGTAAAGCCGGAAACCGCGGAGGAGTTAAATACAGTCGCACAAATTGTTAAGACATTTACTGTACCTGACTTTGTAGAATTGTTTTCACGCAGTAATATGCTGGCGTTAATTGTGATTTCCATTCTGGTTGGATTCGCAGCACAATCAGTTGGAGAACGCGGCAAGCCTTTTGCTAGCTTTTTAAGTTCAGGTTCAGAAGTAATGATGAAAGTTATATCATTGATTATGTATTTAGCACCAGTGGGTCTGGGAGCCTATTTTGCGACCTTGGTTGGTCAGTACGGTCCCATCCTATTAGGCTCCTATATTAAAGCCGGTATCACGTATTATGCAGCTTCAATCGTCTATTTCTTTGTGGCTTTCACCATGTATGCATTTATGGCTGGCAGGGGTAAGGGAATTAGAGTGCTTTGGAGCAATATGCTGGCACCTTCTATTACGGCGCTGGCAACTTGTTCTAGTGCCGCTTCAATCCCTGTTAATCTCGAAGCTTCAAAAAGGATGGGAATCAAAGAAGATATCCGCGATACAACCATTCCATTAGGGGCTGCTTTACACAAAGATGGTTCTGTTCTTGGCGGTGTGCTAAAAATTGTGTTCTTGTTTGGTATCTTTGATATGAATAACACAGGGATTGGCACCTTTTTCTTGATTATCAGTGTTTCTCTTTTAGTTGGAGCGGTTATGGGAGCTATTCCAAGCGGAGGTATGATAGGGGAAATGTTAATCCTTAGTTTATTTGGATTCCCGCCTGAGGCATTGCCGATTATTGCGGCAATTTCAACGTTAATTGATCCTCCAGCAACCATGCTGAACGCAAGTGGAGATAATGTTGCAGGAATGATGGTTTCAAGAATGGTTGAAGGCAAGAATTGGCTACAGAAGACTACATAAAAGAAGGGTGCTCTCCAAGGAAGAGCACCCTTACTTTTTATTTAGATTACACCTTGTGCAATCATTGCATCTGCTACTTTTATGAAGCCAGCAATATTCGCGCCGACAACGAGGTTGCCTGGATAGCCATATTCCTCAGCTGCATTCATACTGTTACGATAGATGTTAATCATAATTTGGTGCAATTTCGCATCAACTTCTTCAAATGTCCAAGAAAGTCTTTGGCTATTTTGAGCCATTTCAAGCGCAGATACGGCTACACCGCCAGCATTTGCTGCCTTCCCAGGAGCAAATAAAATATCACTTGCTAAAAATACCTCAACAGCTTCAAGCGTAGATGGCATATTAGCACCCTCTCCAACAGCTTTTACACCATTAGAAACGAGGACTTTTGCTGATGCCTCATCAATTTCATTTTGAGTTGCACATGGTAAAGCAATATCACAAGGAATCGACCAAATGCCTGAACAACCTTCGTAGTATTGAGCTTCTGGGTGCTCAAGGACATATTCACTGATTCTCTTACGTTCCACTTCTTTAATTCGCTTAACAGTCTCAAGCTTAATACCGGATGGATCATAAACATAACCATTGGAATCACTGCAGGCTACAACTTTTGCACCTAATTGAGTAGCTTTTTCGATCGCATAGATGGAAACATTGCCTGAACCGGAAACGACAACTGTGCTTCCTTCAAAGCTATAACCTTTGTCAGCAAGCATTTCGTTTACAAAGTAAACCGTACCATAACCAGTTGCTTCTGTACGTGCTAAACTACCGCCATAACCTAGGCCTTTACCAGTTAGTACACCAGCTTCATAGGCACCGCGAAGTTTCTTGTATTGTCCAAACATATAACCGATTTCACGGGCGCCTACGCCGATATCCCCTGCTGGTACATCGACATCAGGTCCAATATGTCTGTATAGCTCAGACATAAAGCTTTGTGTAAAGCGCATGACTTCGCCATCTGATTTACCTTTCGGGTCGAAGTCAGATCCGCCTTTTCCTCCGCCAATCGGCTGACCAGTTAATGAATTCTTAAAGATTTGTTCAAAACCTAAGAATTTAATAATGCTCGCATTAACGGACGGGTGGAAACGTAATCCGCCTTTATAAGGACCGATTGCACTGCTGAACTGGACACGGAAACCGCGGTTTACTTGAACTTTACCCTTATCATCAACCCAAGGAACACGGAAAGAAATAACTCTATCAGGCTCTACGATTCTTTCAAGGATATTGTGCTCGATATATTTTGGATGTTTCGCAAAAACAGGAATTAGGGAGTCAAAGATTTCCTTGACTGCTTGGTGAAATTCGGATTCATAAGCATTTCTGCATACAACTTTATTAAACACTTCATCCACATATTGAAGTGCTGTGCCTTGCGCATCATGTTTTAATTGTTCAATTGTTTTCAAGTTATCCACCTCTTAATGGGAAGTTATTTTTTTAAATAGTTAGATTATTAATATAAAGTATTTTATAATTAAATAATAATCTTAACAATATTAATAATAGATGATATTCATCTCATAATGAGATGAATCGAGGTGAGCCCTTTGGAGTTACGTCAAATTCAATACTTTATGGAAGTAGCTAAGCGTGAACATGTGACCGAGGCGGCAACCGCGCTGCACGTGGCTCAATCTGCTGTAAGCCGGCAAATCTTTAATCTCGAAAAGGAACTCGGCGTTAATTTATTTATCCGCGAGGGGCGGAATGTCAAATTGACGATGATTGGTCAGATGTTTCTAGCTCATATGGAACAGGCGATGAAAGTAATTGGTGAGGCACAGCGAGAGATTGAGGAATACATTGATCCAATGAGAGGGACGATTCGTATAGGTTTTCCCAGCAGTCTGGCTGCGTATACCCTTCCAACCTCTATTTCCGCCTTTCGTGAACACTATCCTCAAGTGAAATTTCAACTAAAGCAGAGTACCTACAAAGAGTTAATTGAGGGTGTTATGAACGGTGATTTTGATATGGCATTAATTGGACCTGTTCCTAAAAACGAGAAGAAATTACAGGGGACAACATTATTTACAGATAATATTGTGGCCTTATTACCGTCTAGTCATCCATTAGCCAAACAGCCAGCGATAAAATTAAGCCAGCTGCGTGAGGAAGACTTTGTCTTGTTTCCAAAGGAATATATATTACGGGAAATTATCGTTCAAGCTTGTGAACAGTTGGGTTTCCAGCCGAAGGTATCTTTCGAGGGAGTTGATATTGATTCAATAAAAGGACTGGTTTCAGCTGGTCTTGGAATTACATTAATTCCGGAAATCACGCTGGTGGAAGGATTTCCCCGTTCAACAGTAAAGGTACCCATTATTGAGCCTGAGGTCACCCGTACGGTCGGGGTTATCATTCCAAGAGAACGCAAAATGCTCCCTACAGTCAAACTTTTCTATGACTTTTTAAAGGATTTCTATTCCATTCTGGACAGATATCAAAGGTAAGAGCCCAACTATGTTCAGTTGGGCTTTTGATTGTCGATAAGTTTTTCTCGCCATTTCTATATTTCCAGCACCTTTGGATTAACACAGAATTCTTTTCCATGTCAGGCTTCGGTCACTCCGGCACTTCTGCATTGACCCAAATTTGTTTTCATGTCAGGCTTCGGTCACTGCAGCACCTCTGCATTGAAAAATAATGGCTGTCGAGACTTTCTCGACAGCCTGAAGCCCAACGATGTTCAGTTGGGCTTTATTTTATGCTTTTTGTTCGAAAAGTTTCGTAATTTCAATGACGGTTTTGGTGGATTTAATCATATTATCAACAGAGATAAATTCATACTTCCCATGGAAGTTTTCGCCGCCTGTGAAAATATTGGGAGTTGGCAGACCCATGTAAGATAGCTGTGAACCATCTGTACCACCGCGGATTGGTTTAATGAGTGGTTTAATATCCAGGCTCTCCATTGCCTGTTGGGCGATGTCGACGATTTCCATAACCGGTTTGATTTTTTCACCCATATTGTAATATTGGTCTTTTAATTCTAGAAGGATGGTATCTTTTCCATATCTTTCATTAAGCGAGTCGACAATGCTTTCGAATCTATTTTTTCTCGCTGCAAAGATTTCTTTGTCGTGATCACGGATAATATAGTACATTTTCGTTTGCTCGACATCGCCGTTAAAAGAAATCAGGTGGTAGAAACCTTCATACCCCTCAGTATGTTCAGGTGCCTCTAATGCTGGCAGCTGACTATGTAGTTCCATGGCAATCTTCATTGAATTCACCATTTTATCTTTTGCAGAGCCTGGGTGAATATTGGTGCCCTTAATGGTGATCTTTGCAGCCGCAGCATTAAAGCTTTCGTATTCTAGCTCTCCTAGCGGTCCGCCGTCGACAGTGTATGCATACTTGGCATTGAAGGCATTCACGTCAAACTTATGTGGCCCTCTGCCAATTTCCTCATCCGGAGTGAATGCAACGCGGACCTTACCGTGCTTAATTTCCGGATGTTGAATCAAGTAAGCCATTGCGGTCATGATTTCAGCAATCCCAGCCTTGTTATCGGCTCCAAGCAGTGTAGTACCGTCCGTGGTAATCAGCGTATGACCTTTATAGCTTGGCAGGCTTGGGAAATCCTTCGTTGTCATGATGACGTTTTGGTTTAGAGGAATATCTTTACCATCATAGTCTTCAATGATTTGCGGGTTTACGTTCTTCCCTGTGAAATCGGTTGCAGTATCAACATGAGCTAAGAAGCCGATTGTCGGCACATCCTTATCCGTATTCGACGGAAGGGTCGCCATCACATATCCATTCTCATCAATGGTTACCTCTTGCATTCCGATTTGCTTTAATTCTTCAACAAGCATATTGGCTAAGGTTAGTTGTCCCGGCGTAGAAGGACAACTTTCATTGCTCTCATTTGACTGTGTATCTACCTTTACATAAGAAGTAAATCTCTCTATAATCTCTTTTTTCATATACTTCACACTCCTTTTCTCATTTACTATTTATAATAGCACTTTCATTCTATATCTACACTAATGGGTGATAGAAACTATGGTTCAGTATAAACACATTGTTCTTGATTGAGAACAAAATTGTTCTCGAAAAAATAAAAAAGTGAGAAAACGGGAGATATTTCTATATAACGCACGAAAAACGTGCGTTATATGCTAAATTTAACCATTTTCAGGAATTTCCTTAATTATACAGGGAAGTTATACTTTAGTTGTGTAAAGGCACACAATTTACAATATTTGGAGGAATGGGAATTGAAGAACGTAGAGAATTATGGGAAGATCAAAAATGTACTTAACATGAAGAAAATTGTTGCAACAGCAGTTGTAGCTGGGACTATCTTTGGTTCTACATCTGCATTTGCTTCATATGGCGGTGTACAACAAAGCCAAAATCACCAATACTCAAATCCAGCATTCACAGTGGGTGCAGGTAAATTTATTTCACAATCTCAAGGATTTAATGTGCAAGCATATCCTTCACAAACTGCTTCTCAAGCTAAGTATTCAAAACAAAGCCAAAGTTTAGCTGGCAGTGCGTTACAAGGTCAAGTTGGTGCTGGACTATTGCTCGCTCAACTACAAGGCTTTGGCAGCTTAACAGTTCAAAATCAAGGTGTAGTTGGTAAAGCCAATACTCAAGATTCAGATGTAACAGAAGCTAGCGGTCAATTACAAGTTGGTGCAGGTGCGGTAATTGGTCAAGCACAAGGTGCAGGAAATGCCAATCAGCAAGGCCAAACTGCTGGTGGAAAGTACAATGATCAATATCAAGATATTACAAACGGAAATTTACAAGGTCAATTGGGCGTTGGTGCACTAATTGGTCAATTACAAGGATCAGCTAATGAAAACGTTCAAGACCAAGCTACTGCTGGAAAAGGCAATAGCCAAAGCCAAGACGCTACAAATGGCACTGCGCAAGGTCAAGTTGGTGTTGGTATATTAATTGGCCAACTTCAAGGATCTGCAAATTCAAATAACCAAAGCCAAGTTTCTGACGGCAGGTATAATAATCAAAATCAAGGCAGCACGAACTCCACTGGTCAACTTCAAGTTGCTATTGGCGGATTAATTGGTCAAGCACAAGGCTCTAGTAATAGTGTCGGTCAACTTTCTGATGCATATGGTAACTATAATGATGTCGATCAAAATGTAGAAAGTGATACTGCACAACTACAAGTTGGTTTAGGATTAGGAGTAGGCCAAGTTCAAGGTTCTTCTAATAGTACAGCTCAAGGTGCAGGCGCTTTTGGTAAATTCAATGATGTTGAGCAGGATGCAGAATATGAAACAACACAAGCTCAAGTGGGCGCATTCGGAGCTCTTCAAGTCCAAGGTTCTGAGAATGCTACAGGACAATCTGCAGTAGCTGCAGGTAAATATAATGATGTTGAACAAGAAGTTGAAATTGAAACAACACAAGTTCAAGCAGGCGGTCTTGGTGCGGTTCAATCTCAAGGAGCTGGAAATCTTGCTGAACAAGGTGCAGCTGTGACAGGTAATGTAAACGATGTTGAACAGGAAGTTGATAACGATATTAACCAAACTCAAGTAGGCGGTCTTGGCGCAGATCAATCTCAAGGTGCTGCTAATGGATCTCTTCAACTAGCTGATGTTGATGGTAAATACAACGACGCTGAGCAAGAGGTTGAAAATGACACAGACCAAACTCAAGCTGGCGGTCTAGGTGTTGATCAAGATCAAACAGCTGTAAACGCTGCAGGACAATCTGCTGAAGCTACAGGTGCTGGCAACGAAATTGAACAAGAGGTTGAAAACGATACTGAACAGGACCAAACTGGTGCACTAGGTGCTGACCAAGCTCAAGCAGCTTCAAATGGTTCTGTACAAATTGCAGACACAGCTGGCTGTGAAAATGAAGTGGAGCAGGAAGTAGAAAATACTACTGAGCAAACTCAAGCTGGTGTTGGTAATGTTGATCAATCACAAAATGCAGCAACAGAAACTGCACAGACTGCTACTGTTGTAGGTGCTGATAATGAAGTTGAGCAAGAAGCTGCAAATGACATTGCACAAGTTCAAACTGCTGAAGGTAACGCTGTACAAAACCAAAGCGCTTCAAGCACTACAACTCAATCAGCTTCTGCATTTGGCAGCAATATCAGCCAAAGCCAGTCTTCTAGCTTTACAGTTGTTCAAGGCCAATCAGCTAACTAATACCGTTTATTAACTCTTCAGCTCCATCTAGTGTTCTGCTGGATGGGGCTTTCTTACTAATTATCATAAACTAACCATTCAAATTATTGGAGGAATCATAGATGATTAAAAAAACCATTGGATCTCTTGTAGCAGTTTCAGCATTAAGTATTGGCCTATTAGGCTTTAATTTAGAAGCAGAGGCAAGTACAGGAGTTACCCAAACTCAAAATTTTAGCGGTGCTTGGGCAAGTAAATACAAAACCCAATCAAGCAGTGTGACAGGTGCAGGCTCTAGCCAAGCGCAAAGCGGAGCTGCAACAGGCTTCCAGCTGCAATATGGAAAAACAAAAGGGGAAGCTGCAGCCACTCAAACTACAGCTAGTGAAATTGAAGTTGGACAGACTGCAGGTCAAAAGGCAGAACAAACGACTGCTACATCAAGCCCAACTACTGTTTTACAATCACAGCGTACTTCAGCTGCTCTATTCAATTTCCAAGGATCTATTGAAGGTGGAGCGTCCATCCAAAACCAAATGGCGCAAGGACATTCTTATCAATTTAATGCAGCAGCGGCAAGACCTTAATTCTACACAGACAAAGCACCTTCCTTATTTTAGGATGGTGTTTTTTATATTACATTTTAGAGTGTTTCAGACATGTTTGATGAGTATTAAGGTATTTGTTTTCGAAAGAATGGCATATGTACGGTTTGTCCCTCAGGGCCCTGGATTGAGGACAAATCTTTCTGGTTACTTATGAGAAATGTCCTCAAGGGCCTCGATTGAGGACAAATCTATTTGGCTACATATGAGAAATGTCCTCAAGGCCCTCGATTGAGGACAAATCTATCAGGCTAAATATGAGAAATGTCCTCAAGGGCCTCGATTGAGGACAAATCTATCAGGCTACTTATGAGAAATGTCCTCAAGGGCCTCGATTGAGGACAAATCTATCTGGCTACTTATGAGATATGTCCCCAAGGCTCCCGATTGAGGACAAATCATTCTGGCTGCTCATGAGATATGTCCTCAAGGTCCTAGATTGAGGACAAATCTATCTGGCTACTTATGAGATACGTCCTCAAGGTCCTAGATTGAGGACAAATCTATCTGGCTACTTATAGATATGTCCTCAAAGCCCTCGCTTGGGGACATATCTATCTGGCCACTCAAGAGATATCATCGAACGAGTATAGATTGATAGATCGAAAGCCCAGCCAATAAAAAAATGAGAACGAGTAGAGGATTATTCCCATACTGTTCTCATTCTATTTATGCTCTTTTTCTTCTATTAAAAAATAATGCACCTGCTGCAACTAAGAAAGCACCTAAAATTAGATAGTTATAAGAGTTTGTTGCAGTATCCGGAAGGCTGTTGCCATTTGAAGGCACAGCAGCTGTTTTTACAACAGTTACGGATGGTGCAGATTTTTGTACGTCGTTTACGACTGGAGTTACAACAGGTTTTTCCTCATTTTGCTCTGGAGCTGGCGTTACAGGAGTCTCGTTAGTATTGCCATCCCCATTACCAGGAGGAGTTGGTTCGTTTTCACCTGGCGGCGATGTAACAGGAGTTTCGCCATTGTTGCCATCCCCATTGCCAGGAGGAGTTGGTTCGTTTTCACCTGGCGGCGGTGTAACAGGAGTTTCGCCATTGTTGTCATCTTCATTGCCAGGAGGAGTTTGTTCATTTTCGCTTGGCGGCGGCGTAACAGGAGTTTCGCCGTTGTTGTCATCCCCATTACTAGGAGGAGTTTGTTCATTATCACCTGGCGGCGGTGTAACAGGAGTTTCATTGTCCTCTTCATTTGGCTTTGTGCTGCATGCACAAGAACGCTCGATACCAAAAACGACAGATAGGAAACTAGTCATTGACGTGTTAAAAACCTGTAATGGTTCATTATAATTAATCGTTGCTAAGTTCTGAACAAAGATACTTCCCCAATCATAATCTTTTTGATAGGTTTGGTGAGGCATCTGAATACCAATTTCGTCAACGTTGTAATCTTGGTGGATACTATCCACTAATTCATCATTTACAAAAATTTCTTGAATGACTTTTACAAAATTTGCAGCTGTGTCTTTTACAATCTCAATATAGTTCCTAGAGGTAACAACTACACCTGCTTCAAAAACTTTTTTCAGGGCATCAACTGCACTGCCTTTTACTTCTGCTGTTTGAGTTTGTTCCATTTTAGCTGAACCCGAAGTCGTCATATTTTGACTTTGAAGTGCTTCTATAGCGGTTTGTTGTTTTAGTTCGTCCACCTGTTTATTCGTGTCAGACAACTGTTGTCTTTGGTTAACGGCTATGTCAACCAGTTGGTTCTGTACGAACAATGTTTGATCTTCTGCACTTACCGTTTGTTTCTGACTTGAAGACGCATTTGTTTGTTGACCATGCGAAGAGTTTTCTCCTGCAGGTACTGCAACCTCCTGCACCTGCTCTGCATCAACATTTAAATTTTGGTTCTGTTCTGCTTCTACCGCTCCAGATGATAAACCATTCTGTTGTTGACCCGCTTCAACTTTAGTGGTTTGACTTTGGTCAACATTCCCTTCAACATTACTTTCGAGTTTTTCTTCACAGGAAATGGTTGCATGAACGGATTGTTCTTGGCAAAGAGAGCCGGTAACTTGCTGGTCCTGGTCAACCACGATATCTTCCGTTACATTTTGATCTTGGTTTCCGCTTGTATCAGCTGATTGATCTTGATCAATCTTTCCTTCAGAAGCTTTTTGTTCCTCATTGCTTGGGGTAAGTGGATCCTGAATCTCCTCAACAGAATTAAACTGTTCTTCAGAGAACGAAGTTTCTTCAGAATTAGCAGATTCCGATTGTAATTCGTTTGAGTTTGTTAAGTCCTCTGTGTCTTGTTCACTAACAACGGGTTCTTCCACATTTCCCTCTGCCATAACATTCGTCACGTTTAACCCCATTGTAAAGGTATGTAACAGTAATGCTGTAAGTAAGAGCTTTTTTAGCATCCTTTCCCCTCCTTTCAAAAATAAGATTTAATGGATATGTTCAGTATATAGAACAAAATGATAATTTAAAAAGTCCGTTTTCCGCCGTTTTTGTAAATAAATATACATTTTTTACCCATTTTTACACCTTTTTCTCCCATTTTCACAATTTCTCTATTTTGAACAAAATTTTCACTATAAAGAATTAATCACTAGCAAAAATAACTGGAGGATTTAATTTCATAATTTTGTAAAAAATATAACTTGTTCACCATTGACCAGACCAGTCAACAGGCGTAAACTGAAATTGACTGATGTGGTCAACGATTAATCGAAAGGGGCCAGCCCAGATGTTTTCGAAATTTTTAAGCCTGGATTCGGAGAAACAGGACCGCATAATAAATGCAGCCATAAAAGAGTTTGCCCAAAAAGGATATGATAGTGCCTCAACGAATGAAATCGTAAAGGATGCGGGTATCTCAAAGGGACTGCTTTTTCATTATTTTCAAAGCAAAAAACAGTTGTTTTTCTTTCTATTTGATTACTGCTATAACCTAGTTGCCGATGAATTTTATAAAAAGGTTGACCTCACCGAACGTGATTTTTTTAAACGAATTCGTCAGGCTGTACACATTAAAATGGACCTTCAAACGAAATATCCAGAGATCTTAACTTTTATCCAAGAGGCATTTATGCAAGACTCTCCGGACATAAAAGACGAATTTGATAAAAAGAAGCAGGAGCTAAACTCAGTTAATGCAGGGATTATTTATGATGGGATTGATCTCTCAAAATTTAGGGATGATGTGGATGTCCAAAAAATCTTAAAAGTCATATCTTGGACGTTTGAAAAAATGAGTGATGAGGAGCTGCAAAAAGCGAAGGTGGTTCCGGGTCACAAGATTGATTATGAAAAGGTCTTTTTAGAAGCAGAAGAGTATTTTGAGATTTTCATTAAATGCTTTTATAAATAAGGGGGCTGTGACGATGAATGTGATTGAGATTAAGAATCTAACAAAGAATTACGGCGCATCTAGAGGAATCAGTGACATTAGCTTTAACGTTGAGGAAGGCGAGATTTTTGGCTTTATCGGTCCAAATGGTGCAGGCAAGTCCACCACGATTCGTACACTCCTTTCACTCATCTACCCAACAAGCGGCAGTGCCATGATTTTTGGCAAAGATATAGTTCAATTTGCTCCCGAAATCAAAAAGGAAATTGGCTATTTACCATCTGAGGTATTCTACTATGACAACATGAAGGTGAAGGATCTATTAAACTATTCAGCTAGTTTTTATAAAAAAGATTGTAGAAAGAGAATAAAAGAGTTAGCAGAGATTATGGACTTAGATCTCAATAAAAAAATTGATGACCTTTCACTGGGAAATAAAAAGAAGGCCGGGATTGTTCAGGGGCTGCTTCACGAGCCGAAACTGATCATCCTTGACGAACCTACGAGTGGGCTTGACCCGCTAATGCAGCAAAAATTCTTTGAACTGCTGGAAGAAGAGAATAGAAAAGGCGCGACAATTCTATTTTCCTCTCATATTTTAACGGAGGTTCAACGTTTGTGTAATCGGGTTGCCATTATTAAAGAGGGCAGGATTGTGGCCGTTGAGAAGATTAGTACATTAAAAGAGAACACCTACAAAAAGTTCAAAGTAGAAACAAAATCAGCCCTCGATCCTCATTACTTTAACCTCGCAGGAGTTAATAAGTTAGAGGTAAAGGATACCCATACAAGCTTTTTGTTTAAAGGGAATATTAACGAAGTTATGAGAAAAATTGCTGACGTAGATATTACGAATCTATGGATTGAAGAGCCAGACCTTGAGGAGATCTTTATGCATTATTACGAAAAGGAGGTCTAAATGATGATGAATATTCTGTTGCATGAGTTAAGGGCGTACCGGAAGTCTACGATCATTTGGACGATTTCATTAATTATGGTCGCAGCACTGTTTATGTCATTTTACCCTTCCTTTACAAAGGATACAGAGGAGTTTAGAGAACTGCTTGAAGGGTACCCGGCTACATTAAGAGAGGCATTTGGGATTAATCTGGAAAATTTCTTTTCAATCCTTGGATTCTATTGCTATGGGCTGTCGTTTGTTACTCTTTGCGGGGCGATTCAAGCAATGAACCTTGGTACGGGTATTATCAGCAAAGAGGTGAGGGAAAAAACAGCTGACTTCTTATTAACAAAACCTGTTACACGTACCGCTATATTGACGAACAAACTATTGGCTGCATTCATTTCCATCATCGTGACGAATATTTTTTATATAACAGCAGCCATTCTACTTGCTTATCAGGTGGCAACGGAAGATTTTGATGTGGGCATTTTCCTCCTGCTTTCATTGACTGTCTTGTTTATACAATTAATATTTTTAGGACTAGGAATCATCATTTCTGTTATTTTTCAAAAGATAAAGTCAGTGTTAACGGTGTCGCTGGCTACGGTTTTTGCCTTTTACTTTTTAGGGATGTTCAGCTCGACTTCCGGTGATGAGGCAAAACGGTATCTTTCCCCGTTTAAATACTTTGATACAGCGTATATCATGGAACATTCTAATTATGAAACCCCCTTTTTAATCACTAGCGCAGTGTTCATTATTCTCACAATTGGAATCAGTTATTTCATTTATGGTAAAAAGGATATCCATACGGTATAAAGGCTGCCCAAAGGAGGGTGATGGAAGCATGAATATTTTTTTAAAAGAACTGAAGTCACATAGAAAATCGCTTATATTTTGGAGTATTGGGATATTCCTTATGGTCACGTCTGGTATGGTTAAATATGAGAGTCTTTCTTCTTCTGGACAGCCAATGAATGAAATGCTGGCAGGAATGCCAAAATCATTGCTGGCTCTGTTGGGAATAGGAGAATTTGATATCTCCACAGCGAGCGGTTATTACGGATTACTGTATATTTATTTGTTGTTAATGGCAACCATTCATTCAGCCATGCTTGGGGCAACGATTATTGCAAAAGAAGAGCGGGATAAAACCACTGAGTTTTTATTTGTTAAACCTGTATCACGGAATAGAATCATTACAGCAAAATTGCTTGCCGCACTCGTAAATATCGTAGTCCTGAATATCGTTACCTTCATTTCATCACTTGTTTTAGTCGGTAAATATAGCAGTGGTGAAGTGGTTACAGGTGATATTGCCATTACAATGGCTGGGATGTTTATTTTACAGCTGTTATTTATGGTCATCGGCAGTTCCCTTGCAGCAGTAAAAAGGAAGTCTAAAACAGCGGCCTCCTTCGCGGCCGGGATTCTATTACTTACGTATCTGATTTCGGTTGTGATTGATTTAAATGAAGGAATCGAAGGATTAAAATACCTCACCCCATTTAAATATTTTGAGGCAAAGAATATAATGTTTGGCGGCGGATTGGAGTTCATCTATGTACTACTATCAGCCGGATTGATTGCGGCACTCACAGCAGTAACATTTATTTTTTATAAAAAACGAGATTTGAATGTGTAAACGTTTTTAATAACATGGTGATAGTGTTAAAATAGTGAAAGCACGATTGAAAAAGGAGGATAACAAGATGAGTCAAAATGAAAACACTACACTGCCGCCAAAAACATGCTCAGTTGAACGATTAGTAACGATGGAGTCTGATGTGAAAAAGGTGCTTGCCGGAGAAAAGACAGCAACCCGAAGAAATGGGAGATATGCCGATCCAGGAGAAATTATGACGCTCGAAGGACGTCAATTTGTTGTAGAAAAAGTATATTCACAAAGTTTAGGTGAATTAACTGATGATGACGCTCGCCGCGAGGGGTTCTCTACGGTTGAAGAGTATAAGCAATCGATTCTTGCCTATCACCCTGGAATGCCATGGCTTCCGCAAATGCGTGTTTGGGTTCATGAGTTTCGTCCGCTGGAAGATTAAGTAGAAGTATGAGTTCTTATCGTAGAACTCATACTTTTTTTTGCTATAATAGCTTTATCCATAAATTTGAAGGGGAATCCTCGAGGTGAAGGTTCATGGGGTTTTTAGCAAAATACATAAAGAAATATTGGAAGTCTTTTAGCTTAGCAGTTTTATTTTTAACCTTTGAGGCGATAAGTGATTTGTTAATGCCAACCATCATGGCAAAAATCATTGATGTTGGCGTGGCAGGCAGGGATTTAAACTACGTATTAAAAATGGGCGGGTTCATGCTGCTGATTACCCTTTTTGGAGCGATAGCAGCCTCTACAAGGAGTATATTAGCTAGTATTGTCTCGCAAAGTTTTGGTTCTGAATTACGATCGGACTTATATCAAAAAATCCAAACGCTTTCATTCAAAAATATTGACCGTTTTGAGCGTGCGTCGTTAATCACAAGGCTGACCAATGATGTGACACAGGTCCAAGTATTTGCCAATGGCTTAATGCGGATATTTGTTAAATCTCCACTTCTCGCCATCGGAGGATTAATCATGGCAACGCGGTTAAACCTTCATTTATCCGTTGTATTGGTTGTCGTTGTCCCGATTGTTGCAATATTTATTATTCTAAATCTTAGACTTGGGTTTCCAAAGTTCTCAAAAGTACAAAAGGCTTTAGATCGTGTTAACAGTGTAATGCGTGAGTACTTGTCTGGTGTCCGGGTAGTGAAGGCATTTAATCGTTTTGATGTAGAAGTGAACAAGTTTGATAAGACAAATGAAGAGTTTAAACAGCAATCCATTTCTGCCACGAGGTTAATGGCGATATTCAGTCCTGCGATTATGTTGACGGTGAACCTTGGGATTGTTGCTGTCCTCTGGATCGGCGGGTATGGCGTAACAAATGGCGATGTACAGGTTGGCCATATTATTGCGTTTATTAATTACATGACCCAAATTCTTTTTTCATTAATGATGATCTCGATGGTGTTTAATATGTTTGTCCGAGCAAAGACTTCCGCAGTTAGAATAGGCGAGGTTTTTACCCAGCAGGATGACCTGACTTGGGAAAAGGGACAGAGTCAGCAACCGGGTGAAAGAGGCGGAATAGAGTTTAACGATGTCTCCTTTTCATATGAAGGAACGAGTGGAGAACCTGTTTTGAAAAATATTAACCTATCCATTTCACGAGGTGAGACCGTGGGAATCATTGGCTCGACAGGCTCTGGTAAAAGCACCCTTGTTGGCTTAATACCTCGTTTTTATGATGTAAGTGCCGGAAGCATCAAGGTGGATGGTGAAGATATTCACCTTGTTGATCCTAAAAGACTACGGGAAAAAATTGCCTTCGTTCCGCAAAAAACAATTCTTTTTACCGGAAGTGTTGAAGAAAACATTAAATGGGGAAAAGAAGACGCGTCAATGGAAGAAATTATAAAAGCGGCGGAGATTGCCGGAGCACATGATTTTATAAGCGCTTCTCCCGAAGGATATCAAACGAGAATTGGACAAGGCGGAGTGAATTTTTCAGGCGGCCAAAAGCAGCGGCTTTCGATCGCAAGGGCATTAATTAAAAATCCTGATATATTGATATTAGATGATAGTACAAGTGCGGTTGACGTCACCACAGAGGCAAAAATTAAAGAGGGCTTAAAAAAATATGCAAAAAGTCTTACCTGTCTTCTCATTGCCCAGCGGATTACTTCGATTGTAGATGCAGATAAAATTGTCGTCATGGACCACGGGGAAATCGTTGGAATGGGGAAGCACGAGGAATTATTAAGAGACTGCAGAGTTTACCAGGAAATTTATCAATCACAAGTGGGTAAGGAGGTGGCACTCTAAATGTCGAAAACACGAGAGCAATCAAGTAACACTCCTCCTCCCCTGTCAATTCCGGGAAGACCAGGCTTTGGAGGCCATCGCCGGGGTGCACCCATTGTCAAACCAAAGAATTTTAAACAAACAATTAGAAGGTTATGGCATTATTTTGGCAATGAACGAAAAATGCTGAGCATTGTGTTTTTGTTCATCTTAATGAGTGCTGCATTATCACTGCTATCTCCGTTTTTAATTGGAAAAGCCGTGGACGCCATAAGTCTTGATACACAAGTGGATTTTCATTTTCTGGAGATCATGGTGATGGTTCTAATAGGAGCCTTTATTTTAGACGCGGTGTTGACGTTTCTCCAGGGCTGGTTGATGGCTGGAGTTTCACAGCGAATCGTCAAACGTTTGCGCGCTGCGCTTTTTAAAAAGCTGCAAAAGCTGCCAGTCGCCTTTTTTGACAAGCGGACACATGGAGAATTAATGAGCCGGCTTTCCAACGATATCGATAATGTCAGCAGTACAATCTCGCAATCGACGACACAGCTGATGTCAGGGGTCATTGTGATCAGCGGCTCATTCATGATGATGCTGATTTTGAGTCCGATTTTGACTGTGGCGAGCTTGGTAACCGTTCCGCTCGTCTTTCTGTTAACCAAGACGATTGCAAAACGAACCAGTGTACTGTTTAAGGATCAGCAAATTCAGCTTGGAAAACTAAATGGACAAATTGAGGAAACCATTTCAGGTATTGAGGTAGTGAAGGCGTTTAACCATGAAGAAAAGGTGATATCTGAGTTTGAAGAAGTCAATCAGAAACTGCGTGAGGTCGGCCTTAAAGCGCAAATTTGGTCCGGCTTTCTTATGCCAATCATGAACGTAATAAATAATCTGGGTTTTGCCATTGTAGCCGTAACAGGGGGATTTCTTGCTGTTGAAAACATGATAACCGTAGGTGCAATTGCGAGCTTTATCACCTATTCTCGTCAGTTTGTCCGGCCGCTTAATGACCTTGCACAAATTTTTAATATGCTGCAGTCAGGTGTAGCAGGTGCAGAGCGTGTTTTTGAGATTCTCGACGAGCAGGAGGAACCAGATGATTTAGAAGACGCAATTGCGTTGACCAATCCAAAGGGACATGTTGTGTTCGAAAATGTCAGCTTTGGCTACCGCGGCGATGTACCCATTTTGAAAAATGTTAGTTTTGAAAGTGACATTGGCAGCAGTACGGCTCTAGTTGGACCAACGGGAGCGGGAAAAACGACCATCGTTAATTTGCTGACAAGGTTTTATGATGTCACAGAGGGCAGAATATTGCTTGACGGACGGGATATTCGCGAATATACCCGCGATAGCTTAAGAAGCTGTTTCGGTTTTGTTTTGCAGGATACGTATTTGTTTTCAGGGACTATCAAGGAGAATATTAAATATGGAAAGCCGTCAGCAAGTGATGAGGAAGTGATCAGTGCGGCTAAAATGGCGAATGCAGATGCGTTTATTAAACGTCTGCCTAAACAATATGAGACCATACTCTCAGAAAATGGCGGAAACTTAAGTCAAGGGCAGCGCCAATTGATCGCCATTTCCAGAGTGATCCTCGCAAAACCTGCTGTTTTGATATTAGATGAGGCTACTAGCAGTATTGATACCCGTACCGAGCTGCATATTCAAGAGGCGCTTCTATCGCTAATGGAGGGCAGAACAAGCTTTATTATCGCCCATCGTTTAAACACCATTCGTGATGCGGATAGAATCATGGTTATTGACAATGGGAAAATAGTAGAACAAGGAAACCACGGAGAACTCATGGAACAGCAAGGAAGATATTATCATATGTTCTTTAATCAATTTAAAAATGTAGAAATTGCCGTAGATTAAATAATGGCAAATCATTAGGGAATAATGTCACTAATGGTATTCAATAAAGGGGGTTGGTTATGAAAAAGGAGATTTCTAACCGGAGATTGCTTTGGGTTTCTGGAACGGGCTGGATGTTTGACGCAATGGATGTAGGAATGCTTTCTTTCATTATTGCTGCATTAAGTGTGGAGTGGGATTTAACGGCGCAGCAAATGGGATGGATAGGCAGTATCCAATCTATCGGAATGGCTGCTGGGGCACTGATTTTTGGCTTAATGGCAGACCGAATTGGACGTAAAAATGTATTTATCATAACCTTATTATTATTCTCAATTGGAAGCGGGATTTCTGCATTTGCCACATCCATAACCATTTTTCTTATATTAAGATTTTTTATCGGAATGGGACTTGGCGGTGAGCTTCCTGTTGCCTCGACTCTTGTTTCGGAAAGCGTTCCGGCAGAAAAACGAGGCCGTATTGTCGTGTTATTAGAAAGTTTTTGGGCCGCCGGCTGGCTGATTGCTGCTGTCATTTCTTATTTTATTATTCCAAAATTCGGCTGGTCAACAGCCTTGTTAATTAGTGCCACACCTGCACTGTATGCCTTATATTTACGCATTGGATTACCGGACTCTCCTAGATTTGAAGCGCTTAAGGATAAAGAGAAAATTTCCGCATGGCAAAGTATTGCAAATCTATGGACCAATGAGTATCGCCGCAGAACCACTATGCTCTGGATTGTTTGGTTTTGTGTTGTCTTTTCCTATTACGGAATGTTCTTATGGCTTCCAAGTGTAATGGTTTTGAAAGGTTTTAGTCTCATTAAAAGCTTTGGATATGTCTTAATTATGACACTAGCACAATTGCCAGGATATTTTACGGCTGCATGGTGTATTGAAAAATTCGGCCGGAAGTTTGTTTTAGCGGTCTATTTAATTGGAACGGCAATCAGTGCTTTTCTATTTGGAAATGCTGAGTCCACTGCCTTGTTAATTACATCAGGGATTCTTTTATCCTTCTTTAATCTCGGTGCATGGGGTGGCTTATATGCTTATACTCCTGAACAATACCCTACGATTATCCGCGGCACAGGGTCAGGCTCAGCAGCGGCATTTGGCCGGTTAGGCGGGGTGTTAGGTCCCTTATTGGTAGGATATTTGGTAGCACAAGAAACATCAATTTCGACTATATTTACAATCTTTTGTATCTCGGTTTTCATCGCTGCTATTGCCGTTATTTTCTTAGGAAAAGAAACAAAAAATAAAGTATTAGTATAATGTTTAAATGAGAGAGATTCCTATTAAAGAATCTCTCTTTTGTTTTTTAACTCAGCATGATTTTATTCCTTTAGTGCACCAAAGCTATTATTCAGAACTGTTTAATCTTATGATAGTAGTAGAAATTCTTTTTTATACTGATTTTTCAGAATTATATTAAAATAATGCAGTTCCTACTAGACGAATAGGAAATTATTTTGTACAATGTTTTCAGAATATTATCTTTTTTTAAACATCTTGAAGATAACAACGGGTAAAGGGGACTATTCAAATATAGGGGGGTTAAACAGTGAGAAAGAAAAAATTAGCAGGTGTTTTTATGTCGTTCATGATGGCGGCAGGTGTGTTGGCTGGCTGCGGTGGTGCCGCCAGTACAAGTGGTGGAAAAGACGGCGATACCATTAAGATTGGTGCCAACCTTGAGCTCTCTGGCGGGGTAGCTTCTTATGGCCAGTCCATTGAAGAAGGTATCAAACTGGCATTGGAAGAGATCAATAAAGAAGGTATTGACGGAAAGAAACTAGAACTTGTGACATTCGATAATAAATCAGACGCGGCGGAAGCAACAAGCGGTACAACCAAGCTGATCAGCCAAGATAAGGTAGCAGCCATTATCGGTGCAGCTACTAGTACAAATACATTGGCGCAAGTACAAATCGCTCAGAAAAATAAAATTCCATTATTGACACCGACTGGTACAAATCCAACGATTACAAATAAAGACGGCGTCTTAAGTGACTTTGTGTTCCGTACTTGCTTCATTGATCCTTTCCAAGGAACAGTGGCAGCCAACTTTGCTGCTAAAGACCTTAAGGTGAAAAATGCAGCAATCATTATTGACAGCTCAAGCGACTATGCAAAAGGGCTTGCAGCCGCGTTCCAAAAGGCATTTGAAGAAAATGGCGGAAAAATCGTGAAGGAAGAAGCTTATGTTGCCAAGGATACAGACTTTAATGCGATCTTAACAAATATTAAATCTGCAAATCCTGATTTTATCTTCCTTCCTGGATATTATGAGGAAGTAGGCTTAATTATTAAACAAGCTCGTGCTCTTGGTATTGAAGCTCCATTCATGGGCGGCGATGGCTGGGATTCTCCTAAACTAGTAGAAATTGCTGGCGCTGATCCGTTAAACAATACCTTTATCACCAACCACTATTCTTCTGGTGACTCTGATCCAAAGGTACAAGATTTCGTAAAAGCATTCGAAGCAAAGTATGATGGTAAATCTCCAGATGCCTTTAATGCATTAGGCTATGACTCCCTATATTTCCTTGCTGACGCAATTAAGCGTGCTGGAAGTGCTGACCCTGAAAAAATTCAAAAAGCACTTGAGGAAACAGATGGTCTTCAATTAGTATCTGGAACCATGAAACTTGATAAAAACCATGATCCAATTAAATCTGCTGTCATTCTTGAATACAAAGGCGGAAAGCAAGAATTTAATACAAAGGTAGACCCAGAATAAATAGAAAAGCGGAAGCGCCTGGGCTGCTTTCACTGGACAAATTTTATAGTGGTCAAAAAGAATAGGGAGCTATTTTGTCTCCCTATTCCTATTTAGAAATATATTTTCCTAATTTTAGGAGGAGACTAGACATGGAATTTTTACAACAGCTGGTTAACGGGGTGTCATTAGGCAGTATATATGCGTTAATAGCCCTTGGTTATACAATGGTCTACGGAATTGTAAAATTAATTAATTTTGCTCATGGAGACGTCTTCATGGTTGGTGCATTTATCGGTTTTTATTCTATTACTATCTTAGATTTAGGATTTTTCCCGTCTTTGCTTATTTCCATGGTAACTTGTGCCATCTTAGGGGTTCTCATTGAAAGGATTGCCTATAAACCTTTGCGTAATGCCACTAGGATTGCAGCACTCATTACTGCAATTGGAGTCTCTCTGTTAATTGAATATGGGATGATTTATGTACGCGGTGCTCAGCCAGAGGCGTATCCCGGCAATCTAATTCCAGCAACAAGCATCGATTTCCTTGGAGTGAAAGTAAGCAGTCAGTCACTGCTAATTTTAGGTACATCCCTCGTTTTAATGATTTTATTACAATTTATTGTTCATAAGACGAAAATTGGGAAGGCAATGCGTGCTGTATCCCACGATATGGACGCTGCAAGACTGATGGGAATAAACGTTAATAATACCATTTCCGCAACTTTTGCGATTGGATCTGCGCTAGCAGGTGCAGCCGGTGTTGCGTTTGGAATGTATTATACAAAGATTGAACCATTAATGGGGATTATTCCAGGACTTAAAGCCTTCGTTGCGGCCGTACTGGGTGGTATCGGAATTATTCCAGGCGCAATGGTTGGCGGCTTGTTATTGGGTGTCATTGAGTCACTTGTAAGTGCTGCTGGCTTCTCCTTATGGCGAGATGGCGTAGCGTTTGTCGTACTAATCTTAATTTTGATTTTCCGTCCAGCCGGTTTATTCGGTAAAAATGTACGGGAAAAAGTGTAAGGGGGCTTTAGCGATGAATATTCTTAAAGGTGCGAAAGGTTTTTGGTCATCAATCGTTTTAGCCGTTGTTTTTGGTATTGTCATGCAATTTTTAATTACTGGCGAAATCATTAATTTCTTTTATGTAAACACACTTTATTTTATTGGTATTAACATAATTCTTGCTGCCAGCTTACATCTGATTATTGGAATTACAGGTCAGTTTTCAATTGGACATGCAGGCTTCCTTGCTGTTGGTGCTTATGCATCTGCTATTATTACGATGAAATTAGAGCTGCCATTCTCACTGGGGTTATTGGCGGGAGGAGTTGCAGCCGCTATTGCAGGTTTAATTATTGGAATTCCTACACTTCGGCTAAAAGGAGATTATCTTGCAATTGCCACGCTGGGATTTGGTGAAATTGTCCGGATTATCTTTTTAAATATTGAGTATGTCGGCGGAGCAAGCGGGATGACCGTTACGCAGCTGACTACTTGGCCATGGCTTTTCGGGAGTATCCTTTTAACACTTCTTGTCATCAGGAACTTTACGAATTCAACGCATGGACGAGCTTGTATCTCTGTAAGAGAAAATGAAATTGCGGCGGACGCCATGGGGATTAACACTACTTATTATAAGGTCATTGCGTTTGCCATTGGGGCATTTTTTGCTGGAGTGGCGGGTGCTTTATATGCGCACAACTTTTTCATTATCCAGCCGACGAACTTCGGTTTCTTAAAATCATTTGATATCCTAATCTTTGTCGTTCTCGGCGGGTTAGGCAGTTTATCTGGGGCGGTACTTTCGGCCATCCTGCTAACGATTGTCTCGACCTATCTGCAAAGCTATCCTGAACTTCGGATGATTATTTATAGCTTAGTATTAATCATTATGATGCTTTACCGTCCACAAGGAATTATGGGAACAAGAGAATTAACTTCATTCTTTAAGTTTGGTAAGTCTGGAAAAGGAGGAGTCAATGATGACAGCAAACAACCCGTTGCTTAAAGTAAATAATGCAGGCATCCGTTTTGGCGGATTAAAGGCTGTTTCAGACGTGAACCTCGAGTTGAAGCAAGGTGAATTAGTAGGGTTAATTGGGCCAAACGGTGCCGGTAAAACCACATTCTTCAACTTGTTAACAGGCGTATATGTACCAACTGAAGGCAGTATTGAGCTAGATGGAGATAAATTAAATGGATTAGCACCCTATAAGATTACGAAAAAGGGAATCAGCAGAACCTTTCAAAACATTCGTTTGTTTAATGAATTGTCGGTGCTTGATAATGTAAAGGTAGCCTACCACTCTCTTGCAAAGCATTCGATTATGAGTTCGATTTTCCGCCTCCCTAAGCACTTTTCAGAGGAAAAGTATATGGAAGAAAAGGCGATAGAGTTTTTGAAGATCTTTAATTTAGATAATGTTTTACATGAAAAGGCAAAGAACCTGCCGTACGGCCAGCAGCGCCGTCTAGAGATTGCTAGAGCACTGGCAGCGAATCCGAAATTATTGCTGCTGGATGAACCTGCAGCGGGTATGAATCCACAGGAAACAGAAGAATTAATGAATCTCATTGCCTTAATTCGTAAAAAGTTTGATTTAACGATTCTTTTGATTGAACATGACATGCTCCTTGTTATGGGTGTATGTGAGCGGATTTATGTACTTGACCACGGTCAGCTTATTGCAGATGGGACTCCCGAGCAAATCAGAAATAATCCAAAAGTCATCGAAGCGTATCTTGGGGAGGAGGTTTCGTAATGCTGAAAATTGAAGATATCAATGTATTCTATGGCAATATCCATGCCTTAAAGGGCGTTTCTCTCGATATCAATGAAGGGGAAATCGTTACCTTGATTGGAGCGAATGGAGCAGGGAAAAGTACACTGTTAAAGACGATTTCCGGATTACTAAAGCCGAAAAACGGCAGCATTTTGTTTGAGGGCCAATCGATTTCAGGGAAGGTAGCACAAACCATTGTAAAACAAGGACTTTCCCATGTTCCTGAAGGACGCCGTGTCTTTGCCAATATGTCTGTAGAAGAGAATCTTGAATTAGGTGCTTATTTACGAAAAGATAAACAAGGTATTAAGGAGGACTTTGAGAAGGTCTATAGCTTGTTCCCGCGCCTTCTAGAGCGCCGTAAGCAGCTGTCTGGTACATTATCCGGGGGCGAGCAGCAAATGCTTGCGATGGGCAGAGCCTTGATGGCGCGTCCGAAGCTTTTGCTATTAGACGAGCCTTCAATGGGGCTTGCTCCTCTATTAGTTAAAACGATTTTTAAAATCATCGAAGAGATTAATAAATCGGGTACTACCATCCTGTTGGTCGAGCAAAATGCGAATATGGCCTTATCCATTGCAGACCGAGCCTATGTCATTGAGACAGGAAAAATCGTCCTATCAGGCTCTTCAGATGAATTGAATCAAAGTGACCAAATAAGAATGGCCTACCTAGGTGGACATTAAAAAGACATGTGATTTCACATGTCTTTTTTCAGGGATTAGTACACTTTTGCCTTTTGGTGCTGCGTTTCAAGTTTGAATTGGTGGCGGAGCTTTGGCTGGAAAGCATGTTTAATTTTAATCGCATACTCTTCGTATAGCTGCTCTAAACCAACTAATGCCAGGGAGAAGAAGTTCGCATAATTCTTTTGAACCTCCCACTTTAATTCGTTCTTACCACAAATGCTATATTTATTTAATTCTTCAATTTCTTTTTGTATTTTTGCTAATTCTACTTGCTGTTCTGCCTCAGGAAGAGAAAGGACATAATCAATCTTTTCAATATAGGCTTGTGATTTTTCAATCTTACCTTTAATTTCTTCGTAGCCGTCTTGTTCAATCAGATTGTACTTTAATTTAAAATCGTTTAATTTTTGAGCAGAATCATAGGTTGATCTTACGATATCATCGCGTGTCATCTGAGTTGTTTCATAGCTTAGCATATGCTTCCAAGATGGCTGGGTAATGGCCTTGCGGTGGTCCTCAAGGGTATGACAGAATTTTTTAAAGCCGTGAAGCTCTGGATTTTCAAAAGCTGGGCTTGCAGGGTCAAGGAACGGTGCAAGCGGTGCGACAAAGTAGAAAAGTCTTGGATCTTGGCTGCATGCAAGATGAATTTCTTCACAGAAATCAATGTTTTCAAGCGCACTTTGATAGGTTTGACTCGGAATACCTGTCATAAAGAATAAATCGATTTTCTTGGCACCATGTTTTAAGGCGAAATTAAGCGTTTCAATTACCTTTGGATTGGTACAATTAAACTTACCATTATAGCGTCTAATTTTTTCATCATGAGTTTCAAGCGTAATTTCAATGCTGTATTTTGGACAGCTTTCATTCATCATCTGGAAGAACTCTTCACCTGCGTATTGGAATAATTCGAACACGATTTCATTTTTAAGATTAAGCTGCTTAAGACGGCTGAAGAATTCCTTTACATATTCACGTCCGCCTTGACGCAGATCATGCAGGATAAAGATTGGAGCACGGCTGAAGCGTGAGATAAATTGAATGTCTTCAACCAGCTTTTCTGGAGACCGTAATGCTAAAGAACTTCTGCCGCAGTTTTGATCATAAGCGTCCTTTGAACCGCCGCAGATGAGACAGTTTTGCGAACAGCCTCTTGCTGTCAGTAATGCGGTATTAGGATATTGCAGCCAGCCGTTATATGGCAGCGGGTCAAGGAAGTTACGATATTTAAAGACAGACCGGACGGTGTACCGGTAGCCTGGAACATCAATATCATCCAAATCCTTTGGTACATAAGTGAGGGGGTTATAACCAATCTCACTGCCTTTTTTCCAAGTTAGATTTGGAATGTCAGCATAGTGCGTATTTCCAAGCTCCAATTTATTCATCAGCAGAAGCATAAGCTTTTCTGTTGAGTCACCACGCATAACGAAATCAATAAAAGGATATTTAATTAACTCTTTATGATAATAGGTGGCTGATAAGCCCCCAAAAATCATCGGTGCATTAGGGTGAAGCTTTTTTACAATTTTAGCTAGTTCGATACTGCCGTGTGCATGCGGAAGCCAGTGCAGGTCAATCCCGAACGCACGTGTTTTGATTTTTTTGAGCTTTTTTTCTACATCAAATTTCTCACTCATCAGCATTCGGTTCGCGATATTAATAATTTTTACACGAAGTCCGAACCGCTCTAAATAGTCAGCAATACTTGTTAATCCAATGGGATACATTTCAAACACTGGTGATGACGGCACTACATCGCTGATTGGACCTGCAAGCAGGGAATTTTTTCGGAAGTCATAAACACTTGGTGCGTGTAAAAGGACTAAATCATACCTCATTTTTGCCACCCTTTTCCATTTAAAAATATTTATATTTATATTTGTGAAAGTTTTCACATATTTTCTTTAATTTAAACGTGGCAACGTTATAATCAGATAAGCTCTTGCCAAAATCCAAAACTGTAATTATTTTCTATCTGCCTTTATTTTACTATAATGATGGATTAATAGAGTGACAAACGGGTGACAACAATGTGGAGATTCCGTGGAAATAAATTAAACCCAAATCATCGATTAAGCATATTTTATAGGGTAAACACATAAAGGAGGAATATGTCTTGTATTATTATGGTTATCCCAATGATTATGGAATGTATCCAATTTTAGAACAGAGCGATCTGCTAGCTCGTTTTGGAGGAGGGCAGCAGCCTGGATTCATGCCCCCTCCATTTGGCGGTGGACAGCAAGGTTTTCCACCATTCGGAGGAGGTCAGCAAGGTTTCCCGCCGTTTGGAGGAGGGCAACAAGGGTTTCCGCCATCCGGAGGACAGCAGCAAGGCGGTCCGCCAGCTTCACCACCACCCTCTTACACACCACAAGAATCACCTTCATTGTTTGCAGTAGACCCGGGTGCAATTAGAGGGTGCTTATACCGCTTTACCTTTGTTTGGTTAAACAATGGTAACAGCTTTTGGTTTTATCCAACATTCGTAGGCAGAGATTCCGTTGCAGGGTATCGCTGGCGCAGGTTCCGTTGGGAATATTATGGAACTGACTTAAGGAGAATACGTTCATTTAGATGTTCATAAAAGCAAAAGGGTAAGGAAGCTAGTACTTTTATTTTACTAAATGATGGATTAATAGAGTAACAAACGGGTGATAACAATGTGTAGATTCCATGGAAACGAGTTAATACAAAAGTAGTACCAAAGAATAATCCTTTAGCAGAATAGGAAAGTAACAGTTCCTTTGCCATAATAGTAACAACAAACCTAAAGGGTTTGTCCCAGTATCGGTCAGTGAATATCATTGGACCGGTCTGGTTTTTTTTTGTGTGTAATAAAATTTCCCAATTATCCTAATAAAAACCAGCTTGTGTGCGAAGGATGTATTGGATACATTATTATCAGAATATTAAAATTAAATGATGAGGAGAGGAAGGGATGATTGAGTCTTCAGTCTTACAGATAAAGGAACGCCAATCTAAACTATTTTTGCTGATTATCTCCTGTACTGGCGGCTGGCTTTTTATACAACAGGGTTTGTTAAAATTAGCTGAAATAAATGATTCAATGATTTTAGGACTTCTAGTTCTTTTCCTATTGATTGTCGAACTGTTTCCCCTGCCTGTTTGGAAGGGAACCATCACGATTTCTTTCCCTCTTGTATATGCCATTTATGTTATGGAAGGACTGCCATATTCAATTTTTACATACGCGCTTGTGGTCTGTGCGGTAAATGTATTCAAGAAGCGGCCGCTCCGCATTGTTTTATTTAATCCCGCTTTATTAATTGTCAGTTTTTATTTGGCTTATTTAATAGGTGATCTGCTGTTCTCACATTATTCTATTGATGGGAAACCGAGGGTACAAATCGGCGTCGTTCATTTCACCGCTATAATGGTTCCTTTTTACGTGATCAATAATTTAATTGTTGATGTCCTTCTTATAATTAGACCGCAAACCTATAGTCTACGAGATTGGAGGCAAAAAACAGGGCAGGAAGTTAATAGTTTGATCATTTCTTTTATCTACCTCTTTTTCTTTCATCTCTTTGGAAATCAAAACAGAGGGGAAATTGACGCAATCGCTTTTTTCTTCTTCTTTTCTCCCCTTGTGTGCTTTGCCTTGTTAAGTTCCATCATTGCGAATTTAAAAAGGGAAAAAGCAAAACTGAAAGCACTATTTAGTATTTCTTCAGAACTTAATAAGAAAATGGCCGCTGCAGATTGGCTCGATTTTTTGAAGGATAATTTAAAGGAATTCATCGATGTCGATGCATGGGTATTCTTAAAAAAGGATAAGCATAGCTGGAGGATAAAGCTTGCAGTAGGTTTAGCAGAAGAAAATTTATCTTTAAGTGATGATAGGATTTATAGCTTCAATAACATAAAAAGTTTAAGAGTTTATCCGAATACAAAAGAGGCAGGAGGCCCTGCAAATGGATTATTAGATCCTGAAATCCGCTCTTTATTATATGCCCCTTTAATTTTGGAGGATGAGATAGTAGGGTTGTTTATCTTTGGAAGAAGCCGTACGAAAAGTTTTATTGAAGAAGATAAGCAGGCAGCTGCGACTCTTGCGAATCAATTGGCTGTATTAATTAAGACAAGATGGCTAATTACAGAACAAGAAAAAAGGATAATTTTAGAGGAAAGAAATCGAATAGCCAGAGATATCCATGATGGTGTGGCACAATCACTCGCTGGAGCGATTATGAATCTGGATACAGCCAATCGTAAATTTACGAAAACACCTGATGAGTCCCGACAGTTAATGAATGAAAGCACTGTAAAATTACGTAAGTGTCTGAAAGAGGTAAGAGAATCCATTTATGCCCTCCGCCCATATCCAACAGAAAGAGAAGGCCTTTTATCGGCGATGGCCACAAAAATTCAGACAATCCAAAGGGAAACCAATGTACCCATTAAGTTAGAAACCAGGGGTCCGGAGTTCCAGCTCAGTCCGATGGTGGAAAAAATCATTTTTGATATTTTTCAAGAAAGTACTCAAAATGCATTGAAACATGCAGAGGCAACAAAGATTGATATATTAATTAGCTTCCAAAAGGAACATGTCCTGTTAAAGGTGAAAGATAATGGAAGCGGATTCTCGCTTTTTCAAGCAATGATTAAAGCACGTAATCATCCGCATTTTGGAATATTACACATGAACGAAGGTGCGGAAAAGATTCAAGCCTCCCTGCAGGTGGATAGTAAAGAAGGGGCAGGTACAGAGATTACGTTAACAGTACCTAGAATGGGAATTGAGGGGGGGAAAATTCATGATAAAGCTTATGCTGGTCGATGACCATGCAGTATTAAGGGATGGACTGAAAAATATATTGGGAATGGAATCAGATATTGTAGTGGTCGGTGAAGCAGTAAATGGAGGTGAGGCATTAGGAAAAGTAGAAGAATTCATGCCAGATGTCATATTAATGGATATCAATATACCCGAAAGGAACGGGATTGAAGTTACCGGATTGATAAAAAGGATTTATCCCTCTATAAAAATATTAATCTTAACGATGTACGATCATGAAGAATATTTCCTTTCAGCCATTCGCGAAGGGGCGGATGGATATTTATTAAAGGATGCCCCTTCGGATCATGTCGTAGATGCGATTCGTGCAGTAGCAAAGGGACAATCAGTTATTCACCCTGCGATGACAAAAATGTTTCTAAATTTTACTCCTTCGAAAAAAGAGAGTGTGGCAGTGGAAAAAAAGGAGTCTTTGTTGACGGAAAGAGAAAAGGATGTACTTCTATGCCTCGTAAAAGGAATGAATAACAAGGAAATCGCTCAAAACCTTTTTATTAGTGATAAAACAGTAAAAATTCATGTAAGTAATATTTTTAAAAAGCTGGAAGTAAAGAGCCGCTCACAAGTAGTTATTTATGCGGTACAAAATCAGTTAGTACCATTACCGTAAGACGACCAGAGAAGACTCTGGCCGTCTTCTCTTTTGAAAAGAGACTACTACCTTTGTATGAGATAAAATAGTACTTCTACCCGTTTTAAATACGCCCTTTGCGGAATAGTATCCCCTCTTAAAAAGTAAGAAAATGGACATATAAAGATGAGAGGGGTATGGACTTTGAAAAAATATGTATCGATTTTTCTAACGCTTTTATTATTAGTAACGCTAATGGTTCCAGGACAGTCGAAGGCGAATACAAGTGTTGTATCTACTGTTCTTGATGGCAGCTTAGTTAAAGCATTAGAAACTGCTGTAGAACCACTTCAAGTGATTGTAACCTTTGAGGGACAGGGTGGACCAACAACAGGTAATCTTAATCTATTAAAAGATTTAGGCATTTTATCGGGAATCACCATGAAATCACTACCAATTGCGGGCGTTATAGCGACAAAAGAACAAATTAATAAGCTTGCAGCCATGCCGGGAATCAAATCAATCTATTTAAATAAAAGGTTAACGTATTCAAACTTTGACGCAAGTAATCTAACAGGAGTCGATAAAGCCAGAACAGATGCGGCAATGCAAAAAGCAAACGGCGGACTGCCGCTGACTGGAAAGGGAATAGGTGTGGTCATAAATGACAGCGGTGTTGATGGAACACATCAAGACCTTCAGTTTGGCAATCACCTAGTTCAAAACGTGATGGGGAGTACAAATTTAAATGCATTAGAACCGGAACTGCTTCCAATCACTTATGTAGAAAATGTACCGAATACGGATACCAACTCAGGACATGGTACACATGTAGCTGGTACAGTGGGTGGAACAGGAGCTGCCTCAGGAGGAAAATATGAAGGTGTTGCACCTGGTGCGGATTTAATCGGTTATGGTTCAGGAGCTGCACTCTTTGTGCTCGACGGGATTGGCGGGTTTGATTATGCCATTACACACCAATCACAGTACAATATTCGTGTAATTACAAATTCATGGGGTTCTTCTGGTGATTTTGATCCCAATGATCCTATTAATATAGCAAGTAAAGCAGCTTACGATCGTGGTATAACCGTCCTGTTTGCAGCCGGAAACGAAGGACCAGGCGAAAACACGCATAATCCATATGCGAAAGCCCCTTGGGTAATCTCTGTTGCTGCGGGTGAAAAGGATGGCTCATTAGCTGATTTTTCATCAAGAGGTACAAAGGGAGTCGGAGGTACGTTTGAAATGGACGGGAAAACATGGACATGGAAGGATGAGCCTAGTGTTACGGCTCCAGGAGTAGATATTATCTCAACACGTGTCCTTGCTCCAATATCAAGCTTAGCTATTACATCGGATGCGGAGCTGATAGAACCTGCATATCTTCCATTTTACACATCCATGAGCGGAACTTCGATGGCAACTCCGCATGTAGCGGGTATAGTTGCACTATTACTTGAAGCAGACCCAACCCTCTCTCCAGATGAAATTAAGAAGGTTTTACAGGATTCTTCAACCAATATGCCAGGTTATGAAGCATGGGAAGTTGGAACAGGGTATGTGAACGCGTATGCGGCACTCGAGGATGTCATGTTTGGCAAATCATATGGCGAAACCGTAAATACTTATCAAACCTTTAATAGCAATGCAAATGTAACGGTGGAGCGATCAGAATTTCAAGTGGACTATAATCCGCTGTTATTGTCGTCCAATTCCTATTCATTTAAGGTGCCTGAAGGTGTGTCTCAAATCAGCGCAAGAATGGATGCTGCCGGTTTAATTGGCCAAACAGGAAATCCGTTGAACTTAATCCTTGTAGGTCCAGATGGAACAACCTATAGCTCTGGAGTGAGCCTGCTGTTTCCACTTTATTATGACCGTACCGTTTCCGTCACTTCACCACAGTCAGGAGATTGGCTGGTGAAAATAGATGGCTTGCATGGAGACGGTGCTAACCCTGTTGGGGTTGGTCTGCCTGAAATGGTTACTGGCACCCTTTCTTTCTCAAAGGTAGGTAGTTTTTCAGGATTAAAAGATATTGCTGGACATCCAGCAGCTTCTGCTATTCAAATGGCAGTAAGTGAAAGACTTATGGATGGCTATGGTGATGGGAGTTTTAAGCCAAAGCAGTATCTTACACGCAGTGAATTAGCTCGTTACTTAGTGATGGGGACAGGAATCAGACAAAGTCAGTCCGTTAGCATGAAAGACGTTTCAGCAGCTGATCTTCCATTTGCCCAAGCGGCAGTGGGAAAAGGGGCAGCAATCCGTGATGGATTGCAAACGCAGGGCGGCGTCATGCAGCTTGACACCGCAGGTAATTTTAATCCCAATGGTGAGGTCAACCGCGCTGAGCTCGCTTATTCCCTTATTCAAGCACTTGGTTTAGAAAAACAGGCGAAGGAATTTAGTGGAGATGTCACCGTTCAATATAAAGATGAGCGAATTCCAGTAAAAGATAGCAGTTTAATTCCAGATGCTTTGAAGGGGTACGTTCAATTAGCCTTAGATTTAAATATTCTTAATGCTAGCTTTACTGTAAAGCAGGGTTCTTATGATTTATTCCCAACAGTTGAAGCAAGTTTTAATCCAGGTAAAAAGATAACCCGCGGTGACTATGCAGTGGCCATTACTCGTTATTATCAGGCGTGGTTCCAGTAAAGGGTAGGAGGAGAGTTATACAGCTCTCCTTTTTTTATTTGAGTTGGTATAATTAAGAGAAAAACTTTAGGATGATGAAAATGGCAAAAGTCAAAACGAATGCAATTCGGATTCTCGATAGCAAAAAGATTGCCTATGAGGTGCTTACATACGATAACCAAGATGGACAAATAGATGGAATTTCTGTTGCAGCGAAGATTGGCAGAGAGGCTCGTGAAGTATATAAAACACTGGTCGCCCAAGGGGCAAGTAAAAACATTTATGTATATGTGATACCTGTAGAAGCTGAATTAGATTTAAAAAAGGCGGCAAAAGCTGCAGGGGAAAAGAATGTGGAAATGGTTCCAGTTAAAGATATTCTTAAATGGACAGGATATATCCGCGGCGGCTGCTCACCGATTGGGATGAAGAAGGAATATAAGACATTTATCGATGAAAGCTGTTTAGAGCTGGAAAATATGGTTGTCAGTGCTGGAAAAATAGGTGTCCAAATTGTCATAAATCCAAAATTTTTAATCGACCTGACAAAGGCTGAAACTCCCCTTGTTAGAAAATAATGAAGTAGGCATTCACCTATAAACACACCCTGCATAAGATATGGTGAAAAGAAAAGCGGAAGCGCCTTGCTTAAGGAAAAAAGGAAATTGCTTTTTTCTAGGAAAAAATGGACTGCTTTTTCTTTAAGGAAAAATGAAGTTCAATTTTTCCCGGGCGCTGCAGCTAGACAAATGAAACTTTGCTATGTCACGTAAAGGAGAGTGTTTGCGAGTGGCAGGAAAGATAAAAAACTATTATGCAGGCGGGAATACAGCTAGAGGGTTTCATAGCTTATATGATTCAAATCTCCAAGGACTGGAACGACTCTTTATACTTAAAGGCGGTCCTGGAACAGGCAAATCCACGTTGATGAAAAACATAGGGAATGAGTGGAAGGAAAAAGGATATGAGATTGAGTTCCTACATTGCTCGTCAGATAATAATTCCATCGATGGAGTAATCATTCCTGCATTAAAAGTGGGGATTGTCGATGGAACAGCTCCACATGTAATAGAGCCGAAAACTCCAGGAGCAGTAGAAGAATATATCAATCTAGGGGCAGCATGGGATGCAAAGGCACTTGTCGGTGAGAAAAAAAATATTCAGCGGTTAACCAATCAAATCAGTGCCTCCTTTAATTTGGCGTATTCAACCTTTAAGCAGGCTTTAGATGTGCACGATGACTGGGAGAAAATCTATATAGAGAACATGGATTTCGAAAAGGCTGACCAGCTAACCAATAAATTGATTCAATCCTTTTTTGGTAAGTTAAAAATAAATAAGCAATCAGATATCCGCCATCGATTTTTGGGGGCGGCGACACCAAAAGGAGCAGTGGATTTTGTCCCGAACTTAACAGAGGATATCGAAAAACGTTACTTCATTAAAGGACGTCCTGGTTCCGGAAAATCAACCATGCTGAAGAAGCTCGCGGCAGCTGCAGAAGAAAGAGGAATTGATGCAGAGGTTTATCACTGTGGGTTTGACCCCAACAGCTTGGATATGGTGATTTTTAGAGAGCTGGGCATTGCCATCTTTGACAGTACAGCTCCTCATGAGTATTTTCCAGACCGTGACAGCGATGAAATCATTGATATGTATGAACTGCTGATTACCCCGGGTACAGACGAAGCCTATGAGGATAAAATTAAGCCGATTGCTGAAAGCTACAAAGGGAAAATGAAAGAAGCCATCTCGTATTTAGCCAGAGCGAAAGAACTTCATGATCACCTTGAAGGTATTTATGTGCCGGCAATGAATTTTGCGGTTGTCGATCATATTCAGGAAAGAATTTCGGAGGAAATCCGAGAATTAGAGCATGATATAATTGTAAACACCAAGTCATGATAAGAAAAAGCGGAAGTATGTGAACTGTCCCAAATAGGGGCAGTTTATTTTTGATACTTCTATGCAGACTGGGGGAAAATAACAGTAGTGCCTATTATTTTACTGCAGAAGGAGTTTTTTATCGTGAAAAATGATTCAAATTCATCAAATAAGATTGTAGAAGCGAACATTGAAATCAATAGCCAATTGGAAGATGGAAAGGTTCATGAGCCCGTACAAGCAAGTTCAGAGGCAGAAAAAGCTAACATCGAGCTGCAGAATCAGTTCAATCATGATGAACATAAAGATATTCGAACTTCGCCTGCAGCCATTACCACCCCTCAGTAAACCCAAAGAGAGTCGGCCTTCCAAAGCGGTAAGCCGACTCTCTTTTATTCATGAGGATTGGTCTTGCTTTGCTGGCTCTTATTTCGCTTATTTCCCTTGCTGTTATCTCCGCTTACGAACTCACTAGCAAATTCAGCCTCTGCATGTCCTGCACGCGGTGAGTTTTGGTTTTGACTGCCTTTATTAACCTTTTTTGTCATAATAATTGTCTCCTTTCGTCTATCGGTACAGTTTAGTTTGGCATTTGCATCATTCTTTATGCACTTTTATAGAGGGGATAGACAGTGTTTATAGAATTATTAGGAGAGTTAAAATAGAATGATCGCATTTTCTAGGGGGAACGTTTTTGAAAAAAGATATTGAGCGACTAACACTTTTGTATGAAGAACACCGGAATGAAGAAAATGCAGGTCCAATGAAAAAGTATATGAAAGACCATTTTCCCTTCTTAGGAATGAAGTCACCGCTTCGCAAAGAGCTTGAGAAGGAATTTTTTAAAGAAACAGAGATGTTGAAACAGCCATTTAACCAGGATTTTGTTGAAGAACTATGGGAGAAAGATGAAAGAGAATATCAATATACCGCGATTACCTATATGGGGAAATTCGTAAAGAAATTACCGAAAGACAGCATTGCTTTTATAAAACGGTTAATCACAACCAAATCGTGGTGGGATAGTGTTGATTCCATTGCCCCTTTAGTGGGAGAACTCGCTCGGAAGTATCCTGAAGTAATAGAAGAGACGATTAATGGCTGGGCGGTCGATGATAACGTTTGGCTGCGGAGAACGGCAATTCTTTTTCAATTAAAATTTAAACAGCAAACCAATGAAGAACTTCTCTATGAATACATCATAAAGAATGCCGATAGTAAAGAATTCTTTATTGAAAAAGCGATAGGCTGGGCGTTAAGAGAATACTCCAAAACCAACCCAGTGTCCGTTAAGAAGTTTATTGAAGGACATGAGCTAGCTTCCTTAAGTGTTAGAGAAGGCAGTAAGTATCTTTCATGAGCATAATGGTGAAAATGTCTAGTGGAATCATGTTAGAATGGCAATAACATATAAAGGAAACAGGTGAACAACATGATTAAGTGCATTGCCTCAGATATGGATGGTACCTTATTAAATTCAAACCAACAAGTTAGTCAGGAAAATAAAGAAGCGATTCTAAAAGCCCAGGCCCAAGGAATTGAAGTAGTTATCGCCTCGGGGAGATCTTATCAGGAAATACGGTTTGTACTTGATGAAGCGGGTATCGATTGCCCGGCCATATGTGTAAATGGAGCAGAAGTCCGCACAAAAGACGGAGAAATACTTTCTGCCGTACCCATTGAAAAGCACGTAGCTAAAAAAGCCGCAGAAAAGCTAATGGAAAAGGATATCTATTTCGAAGTATATACAAATCAAGGTACATACTCACTAGATCCTAATAAAGCTGTAGAAATTTTAGTTGATATTGTAGTCAGTGCGAATCCTGATGTGGACCGGGAAGATGTAGTTAAACGAGCAGGTGAGCGAACTCGTCATGGATTAGTCCATCAGGTTGATAGCTATGATCTTCTATTCAATGATGAAACACATCAAATTTACAAGCTATTTGGATTTGCTATGGATGCAGACAGGCGTGGAGCTTGTGAAGACGCACTAAAAGAATTAACACAGTTGGCAGTGTCTAGTTCAGGACATAACAATCTAGAAATAACACATCGAAATGCTCAAAAAGGAATTGCGTTAGAAACGTTTGTTCAATCAAAAGGAATTGATATGTCAGAAACGATGGCAATGGGTGATAGTTTTAATGACGTTTCCATGCTTGAGCGGGTCGGCAGGGCCGTCGCGATGGGAAATGCTGATTATGAAATTAAATCTCTTTGTGATGTCATCACCGCTACAAATGAAGAACATGGTGTAGCCAAGGCGATCCTCGAAGTTTTATAAGAAAGGAAGAGATGGATGGTCAAAGTATGTTCCATTTTCTTATCAATGATCCTATTGATATCAGGTTGTTCCCTTTTTGAAAAAGAAAAGCTGCAGCCGAAAGACCACCAAGAGGATGAAGCAATTGTCCTGCAGCCAGAAATGGAAGTTGTTGCTGATACACTGAGTGTCCCATGGTCGATTAATAAGGTTAATGAGACTTTTTATGTGAGTGAACGAACAGGAAGTATCGTGAAGGTTGATAATGGGAAAATGGAGCGACAACAAGTAGAGTTACGAAAGCCGCTCGCAAAAGCAGCGGAAGCTGGACTGCTTGGCTTTGTCCTAGATCCGGAATTCCCTGAGAATCAAAAGGCATATGCGTATTATACGTATGAGAATGGACAGGGACAGTTTAACCGTGTTGTAGTCTTGCAGCTGGCAGGGAATAAGTGGACGGAAGAAAGGATTCTGCTTGATGAGATTCCGAGTGCCGCGTACCACCATGGAGGTCGTCTGAAGATTGGACTGGATGGAAAGCTGTACATTACTACAGGCGATGCCACTACCCCTGAACTTTCACAGGATCTTAAGTCCTTGAATGGGAAGATTTTAAGAATGAATGTAGACGGCAGTATTCCTGGGGATAATCCATTTCAAAATTCCTATGTTTACAGCTATGGACATCGGAATCCTCAGGGTCTAGTGTGGATGGATGATACGTTATATGCCAGTGAGCATGGTCAATCTGCCCACGATGAGGTGAATCTAATAAAGCCAGGTGAAAATTATGGCTGGCCAGTGATCCAGGGAAATGAAAAAAAAGCTGGAATGGAGACACCTTTGTTTCAGTCAGGTGACGAAACCTGGGCTCCTTCAGGAATGGCGACCCACAATAGGAAGCTCTATGCAGCAACATTAAGAGGAAATGCAATCCGGGAATTTGACCTGGAAAAGAATACAACCAGGCCGGTTATTACAGGATTAGGCAGGTTACGTGATGTGTATGTGGATGGTGAATACCTCTATTTTGTCAGCAACAATACAGATGGCAGAGGAAATCCTGATGAAAAGGATGACAAGCTGTACCGAGTGCTGCTAACCAATCTGAACGGGTAAAGGCTGGTGTGATTATGACGACAAAAAGCAATAAATTACAATACGGGTGGACACTGATTGCCCATCCCACCTATCAAATCTTTACAAACAAAAACGCCTACGTCATCATCGACGAAGACAATGACGTCATGCTCAGATTTACCCTCCAAGAAAACGAAATCGAAATCCATGGCGCAAACTGGAACCTAAACTACAAAATCAACCTCGGCTTCAAAACCCTAAAGATTATTAACACACCAGAAGACTAAACGGTGACAGGCACCAAATATACAAAAACCGCTGTTTATGCAGCGGTTTTTGTATATTTGGTGGTGGTAGTGGATGATTTAAAGGATTTCTATTTTTAATGAGTTAACTTGTGAGACTAGGAGTTCTTCGTATTGTTTTTGGGCTTGGAAGTTGATTTCTTGTTGGCTCATTTCTGGGTTTTCTTTTTTTACTTTTTCAATCATGTCTTTTTGTACTTTTTGGGAAAGGACGATGAGTTGGTATTGCTGCTTTTCAGTTTCCCAGAATTTTTCTTCACCGTATTCGTTGATCATCGCTTTTGCTGAGGCGAATTGATCGTATTGAGCCCGGACCTTGTTGAGTTCTGTTTCGATTTCTGCGTCGGTCGCGGTGTGTCCTTTTTCTTCAGCAAGCATGGCCATTGAACGAAGGCGGATAATCTGGGTTAATAATTGGTTTTGATCTTCAACCAGCTTTTCTTGAGCCGTCCAATAGGCTAAGGATTCCTTCAATTGGTCGCCTGTGTAGCGCTTTTGATCGGTTTCACGATTAATCGCAAGCTGGAGATAATTAATAAGCTTATAAAAATCTAAATCCTCATAGGTAATCCATTCCCCATTAATGGAGGCAACACCGTTCGGTTTTTCCACTTCATAACTGATTACTTTTTCAGTCTTATCCCCATCCTTTTCCAAGATAAAGAGTATTTCATATTTCCCAGGCATAGGAAGCTCAACGTTACCGGAATAAATTCCATCTTCCCCTTCCGTTAATTCTGCTTTTGTCATTCCATGGTCCATATTCGTCATAGAGAATTCAGCAGTAACATCTAGACCGGTTACTCCCTTGTCTTTTTCCTTTACTTGAATTTCCATAGGCATTTCCTTATCTGGCTCCTGGTAAATCGGCTTTGTGATTTCAATACTATAGTCAGGGCCCGCACTACAGCCCCCAAGTAGTGCTGCTAGCAGCAGTGCAGTCAACCTTATCGCTTTTTTCATGACTCTATCCCTCCAAGATTATGTGTTTGCAAGAATTCCTCCACTGTGTATTTCTCTATTTTTCCATTATTTAAGTAGGCGACATGCGTACAGACCTGCCTGATTTCATCGAGATGATGGGAGGAGATGAGGATGGTTTTATCATGAAGCGATTTTAACACTTCTAAAATTTCCTTTCTTCCCATTGGGTCGATTCCGCTTGTAGGCTCATCAAGAATCAATATACTTGAGTCTTGATAGAGTGTGATAGCTAATCCAAGCCGCTGCAGCATGCCTTTTGAATATTTTTTGACCTGTACATCTCGGTCATCCCACAAACTTACCGACCTAAGAACCTTCTCAATTCGTTCTTGCTCAGCTTTCTTGTCAACAGCCTCAGCAAAGAAAGTAATATTTTCAAGACCCGTCAGCATGGGATAGAGCTGGAACTTTTCTGGCAAGTAGGCGATTGCTTTTTTCCATTCATGACTTTTTTTTGTGACTTGAACGCCATTAATCAAAATCGAGCCCTGTTTCACAGGGAGAAGGCCAAGAAGGCTGTTAATAAAAGTTGACTTTCCGGCACCATTACGACCGACAAGAGCGCAAATTTCATGTTTATGAATCTCAATATTGATCGACTCCAGGATGACTTTTTTCCCGAAGGATTGGTTTAAATCAGATACCGTAATCATTCAAAGCCCTCCTTACGGTGAAAAATAATCGCTGCAGCAATAGAGCTGATGAACCAGAATACCAGATTCCCGAGTAAAAAGAAAACGGGCTTGGTCCACATGAAGGCTTGGAGCAGCCTTGACATGTGACCAAAGGAATAAACACCCATGCCTGTTTCTAGGAACATTCTTACCGACTGCAATGGATTTAAAAAGTATCCTGCAGAAAATAATTTTACATTTTCATAGGTCACGTCAGGCAGCAGTGAGAGTAAGAGAAAATCGTGTAAGAAGAAAAAGTAGAACCAAACAAATATGGTATACCCAATAATCTGCATTCTTGAAGTGCTAAAGCTTCCGATAGCTGCTCCCATTTGCAGGAACACGAGAGACATGGTCACAATGGCTGCAATAAAGATCGAATATGCCTTTATATCAAGCTGGAATTGAAACTTAAGCAATAATAAATAAAGAAAAAACCACACGATGATTGGTATAAGTACAACCGTATAGAGTCCTATACTTTTTCGTAATAAAAAGCTCGTATAGTTATCCTTCTTGGTCAGCAGCATGATCAACGTCTTTTGTTCCTTTTCCTGAAAAATAGAAAAGGCGCCGATAAACAAGCAAAGAATCGGGATGAAATAAATAATCGTATCAAACAAATTCAGTAAGAGGACATAAAAGCCTTTATCAAATGAAAGGGCCGTGGAACGAAACAAAATACTAATTGAAATCAGAACAATGATGCTTAAGGCGAGCCAAAATCCTTTTCCTCTTATATTTTCCTTCCATTCCTTCCAAATGTAATGCATAGTATTTGTCTCCCTTTTAGTAAGTATCTTTTCTCAACTGTGTAGCTAATTAAATTATCATTATGGTCGATTAAATTGATTATCATTGAAATATGCGAAAACGATTGAGAAAAGAGCATGCAAACTCAACTACGTCGCTAAAATAGCTATTTCCACGTTAAAATCGGCTTTAGGATTTTAACAATTATTATTACGATAACGTGCCTTTATTAAAATCAACACTGCGGCCAGCCCTGCAGCGGCTATTAAGATGAAATGGTTCTTGCCTTTAGCAGCAGCCAGCGGGTGTGGGTCATTAAACATAACTTTTTCGTCCATCCATACCGCATTCAATTTTTCATAGATGGGTAATGCGGGACTTTTTAAAAATAAATAAGATAATTCTTGGTCTTCGAGTAATTGATATAAAGAAGAGTGATAAGTTATAGGAAAGTCCCCAATATCATCCTGGTTTAAATCGGTGAGCGGGAAGGAGCTTCCCCAGTCATTTCCTTTGCCATTATAACTCCAGAAATTATTTTCACCACTTCCACCAATGGTAACAGCGGGAATTGTATTTTCGGTAATAAGGTTTTTAGAAAAAATTTGTTCATTGGAGCTGGCCCAAAGCTCAATTCCAATTTGGTTTTGAGAAATTTTATTGCCTTCAAAACGGTTTCTTGTAGCCTGGTCAATGTACATTCCTCTTTGGTTCATGTAAAACGTATTGTTTTTAATCTGATTATCATTGGCTTGCAGCAACAGTAATCCAAATGATTGGTTTCCATAGTTTACGATAAAGTGATTATCTTCTAAAACTAAGTGATTGGAATTCATGACCGCAGCGCCGCCCGTATTCATCGTAAAGGTATTCTTCTTAAAAATATTTTCATCGGAATACATGTAATGCAGACCGTACCGTGTGTGACTAATATTATTTTGATAGCTTTCATTCTTGTTACCATAGTCAAAAAACATGCCATCACGCGTTCCTTCGATGGTGTTATGGGATAAAAGGTTGTGATTGGAGTAATAGATATGAATTCCATTACCCTGTGCCGCAATTTCTCCTTTGCCCATCCCTTGGATTTCAACGTTGGTGATTTTATTTTCGTGTGCTTGACTTAAATAGATTCCATGAAAGGAATCTGTAATCTTGATGTCATCTATTACATTCCCGTTGGTATGAATCTTAATCCCCGCATACTCTTCAGAAGAGTTACGGTCCATACTGCTATTGGTGACGCTAAGTTTTTTTATGGTCACATTAGGAGCTTTAATCGAGATGACATTTCCCGTTCCATCTCCTTTTATCACCGTATTAATAGTGCCAACTAAAGTCACTGATTTATTGATGACGATATTGCCCTCATATGTTTTATTTTCAAGTTGTAAAACTGCTCCTTCTTCCAAGCTGTCGATCATGGCTTGCAAGTTTTCGGCAGCACTATTTTTCTCGGGAAATACTAGAAAAGTGATAGAGAAAACGAAAAGAAAGAGCAGTAATTTTTTCATCTTGTTCGATCCTTCCATAGCGGAATCAATAATAAAATAAAGGCTGCAATTAGGAAATAAGAGCCGTAGCCAAGGATACTTTCTGTGACAAAGTTTGCAACTGTATTATGCCCGATAAGCGGCGGAACAAATGGGTCAATTTTTATCGGTGCGGTTGGACTTAAGTTGGTGCCGAATTTACGAAGGGCACGTGAAAGGTCCCAAACACCGAGACTGCCGCCAAGGATAAACACACCAATTAAACCATATAGCACTGATTTTTTTCGCAGAATGGCTGTCAATAGAGTAATCACGGCTAAACCAATTACTAAGTAGGATAGATAGGCTAATTCTGGGAAGTTCTCCTCGCTGAAGTTTTCCATTCCAATGTAGTGGTTCAGACCGTTAACGATATCAATCTCGCCTTCGAGCTTATTAGGGTAAACAATGATATTTAACCCTTCTGGATACTGCGGAGCAAAGAAGATCATTTGCCACCAAGGAAAGAATAATGAAAGTCCGACTAGGACGGCAGCAAGGGCAATCAATATCGATGAAACAAGTGATAATTTTTTTGCCTTCATGTAAAACAAGTCCTTTCTAAATGGAGAAGGGTACCAATTGATTCAATTGATACCCTTACCATCCATTTTACTTTGTAGGTTTAACAAGGAAGTAGCCAGTCATTTCTTGGTGCAGGGCTGAACAGAAGTTAGTACAGTAAAGCGGGAACGTACCTGCTTTGTCTGCAGTAAATTCTAGCGTATTCGTTTGGCCAGGCTGAACTTCCATGTTTAAGTTATAGCTGTTGATGGCAAATCCGTGGGTAATATCCTCATCAAAATCCGTATTCGTTAAGTGGATAAACACCTTATCTCCTTGATTGACTTCAATCACATCAGGTCGTTTTGCTTTTGCGTCAAAGATAAATTTTGACCGCATGGCGATACCGTAGACATGAACTTCATTTCCATTGCGGACGATTTTCGCATCCTCTTGCTTGTAGGTTGCAAGCTTGTTGTTTTCATCCTTCGGATAAACTTCAATCGTTTTAATCTTATCTGCCTTAATAATTTGAGCGTAGTGCGGCTCAGGGTTTACAGGTGAAGATTGAATCACTTTCATCTTGCCGCTGATATCAATCAATTGCATAGACTCAGGATGTGAAGGTCCAACGGATAAATAGCTGTCTTTTGCAATTTTGTTCAAGGCAATCAGCCATTTTCCATCAGGTGAAACAGTATCACCTTCAGCTGCTACAGAGTGGCCTGGTGAATACTGAACAGGAACACGGTCTAACGTTTCGCCTGTTTTAGGATCCCATTTCACGATTTCAGAAGAAATGAACATCGTTGTGTAGGCCATACCCTTATCATCAAACTGAGTGTGAAGCGGTCCAAGCGCGTTTTCAGGGTTAACTTCTCTTTCCATGACAGATTCATATTTTAAGATTGGAATACCGTTACGTTCACCAGTGAAATCTTGGTTTTTAACGGCTTCAAATGCTTTTTCAAAAGAGAACACTGTCATAGATGGTGCAAGCTTACCTGAAGCGATAAAGTGCTTACCGTCAGGTGTTACGTCCACACCATGCGGTGATTTTGCAACAGGAACTAAGTAAATACCGCCCTTATGCTTTTCAGGGAAAATCATTTTTTGACCAGTAACTTCATCATATTGTCCCTCAGCGACCATTTTCTCTAGCTCTTTCCAGTTAAAAAGAACAATGTAGTCACGGTCAGCCTGAGAGGCGTTAATTTCTAGATTCGTAGTTGCTTCTTCTGTGTTGTAAGTGGTCATAACTGCCCAATCAGCAGAGCTTTTCTTTCCGGCGTCTGATAAATCATAAGACCATGGCGGAAGCGCCACTTGGTAGGCAATGTTAAGCTTTTCTTTGTTTTGGTCAAAAGTTACGGCTGACATTACACCGCGGTACTGGTCGCTGTATTCGTCTAAAGACTTGTATTCAGAGCCAATTGGAACCGCGAAACGTGTTGGCAGGAACATGTACTCAGTATTCTCCGTAACGAACGCCGCACAGTGCGGACCGCTTGTGTTTGGAACATTAATAATGTCTTTAACCGTAAACGTTTCTAAATCCATCGCTGCTGCACGGCTGTTTCCGACATCTGTGGCAAACATGTATTTACCGTCATAGTCACCTTTTGTTTCAGAGAATGCTGGGTGATGGAGGTCTCCCCATGTGTACCCGCCCATCATTTTCTTAGAATGCTCATCAAATCCATATCCTGTTGCAGAGTCTTGTGAGAAGACCGGTACGGTACGGATATGACGCATGGATGGAACACCATAGATAAACATTTGACCAGAGTGGCCGCCTGACGCAAATAAGTAATAATCATCTTTTTCACCGAAGGGAACATAAACTTTCTCTGCGTTACTTTTCGTACTTCCTGAGGCAACTTGAGTGTTTGTGCTCTGTGAAAAATCGGCAAATGAAATCGTTGCTGCTACAAAACCTGCTAGTAAACCAGAGGCAATTGGAACCCATTTCTTCATCTATCACACCGCCTTTTTATTTTTCAGAAGCTTGTTTCAACATATCTAGCACTTGTGTGCGTTCTTCATCTGTTAATGGATTGCCGCCAATTACACTCGACATTACGGCTGAAGTTGGTTCTTTTAAGAATTCCTCAATCGGCTTGCCGTGTTTGCCTTCAACCTCAGTAAAGGCTTTAGAAAGGTCTGGACCAGTGGCTCCACCTTTTAAGCCAAGTTTATCAACAGCGTGGCAGCCGAGACAGCCCTTGCTGTTAAGAATGTTATCGGCGTCAACAGCAGCTGTTTCCGTCTTTGTTTCTTCCTTTTGGTCTTCTGTTGTGCTTTTTTCCTCGGTTGGCTCTGTTTGAGCAACTTGAGGCTGTTTATCAGAATCTCCCATAATGACACCAAACACCAAGTAACCAAGACCAAAACCAATTACAATGCTGACTGCAAAGCTGATAATTGCCTTTTTCATACTTCCCCCTCCTTCTGTCTATTCAACAACTTCATCCTAATCGGATTTCAAGCGTGAATTTGTGATGAACCTCACTGTTTTTTATATAATCTTGAACGTTTTGTGAAGGAGCTTGATATGTAAGTGTTTTAAAAATTGAACGTTTTGTGAAGATAATCACTTCGAGCTGCGGCTTTTTTTACTACAATGGGAAGTAACAAATAAATGAAACTTTAAGGAGAGGAGGGCAAAAATGAATCCCGTACATGCTTTAGAGGAACAGCCTTTAGGAAGAGTAAGGGCGTTGAAACTCGAAGACTTCCTGCGGAAAATTGTGATTTTTAAGGATTTATCGGCGAAATCCCTTCATCTTATCGCAAATCGTATTCAGACGTTAAACGTTAAAAAAGGAGTACAAGTGATTTGTGAGAATGACGCGGCCAAAGGGGTGTTTTTTATCCAAGCTGGAGCCGTAAAGCTGACGAAACAAGATGAAAGTGGAAATGAGATCATCGTTTGTATGAAGCAAAAGGGCGATGTGTTTGCGGAGGCTTGTCTGTTTTCAAAGACTTCAGAGCTGTATCCAGCCACCGCCACCATGCTCCAAGATGGACAGCTTTTCTATTTGGATAAAATGGAATTAGAGAAAGGGCTTCATGAATATCCGGAGCTTGCTGTTCAAATGATTCAATACATGAGTGATTCGCTGCGCGAGATGACCTCAACATTAAGGGACGTAGCGTTGTTAGATGTTTATGCGAAGACAGTGAAGACGTTAGAACGGTTAGGGAATAAATTTAATACCTCTACATCAAGATGGAACATTGAGATACCCTTGACGATTCAGGAGTTTGCAACCGTGGTGGGGACAACGAGGGAAAGTGTAAGCCGGGTATTTTCAAAATTGAAAAAAGAGGAAATCATCGAAATGAAATCAAGGAAAATCATTATTCTTGATATGTGCCGGCTTTGTGCGCTGATGAATCATTCCTATTAAAATAAACCCTTCGTCCATGTTTTTGTTGGGCGAAGGGTTTGTTTGTGAAGATAAGGCTTTTTAAGGACAAAACTCAGATGAGCTGGTAGAGATATGTCCTCAATAAGGGCTCTTGAGGAAAACTTAGATGAGCAAGTAGAGATATGTTCTCAATCAGGGCTCTTGGGGACAGAACTCAGATGAGCTGGTAGAATATGTCCTCAATCAGGGCTCTTGGGGACAAAACTCAGATTAGCTGATAGAGATATGTCTTCAATAAGGGCTCTTGGGGACAAATCTCAGATTAGCCAGAAGAGATTTGTCTTCAATAAGGGCTCTTGGGGACAAAACTTAGATAAGCTGGTAGAGATATGTCTTCAATAAGGACTCTTGGGGACAAAACTTAGATGAGCCAGTAGAGATATGTCCTCAATAAGGATTCTTGGGGACAAAACTTAGATTAGCTGGTAGAGATATGTCCTCAATAAGGGCTCTTGGAGACAAAACTCAGTTGAACTAATAGAGATTTGTCCTCAATAAGGACTCTTGGGGACAAAACTTAGATGAGCCAGTAGAGATATGTCCTCAATAAGGACTCTTGGAGACAAAACTCAGTTGAACTAATAGAGATTTGTCTTCAATAAGGGCTCTTGGGGACAAAACTCAGAAGAGTTAGTAAAGATATGTCCTCAATAAGGGCTCTTGGGGACAAAACTCAGAAGAGTTAGTAGAGATATGTCCTCAATAAGCAGTCTTGAGGACATATCTCTAATGAGTCAGCCTGAAATTGTCTTCAATAAGTATTTTTAGTGAAGAGAGTTATTTTTCAAATTTATACGTCCAGAATCGTTCGTTGTTAATCCATACCATCATTTGTGGGTCTTGGTTTTTCAGCTTCTCCGTCACGTCGCCAAACATTTGCTCTGTTTGGGAACGATGTGCTTGGATCGCAGCAAGCTTTTTATCCGCAACGGCGCTAATATTATGGACAATGTCGGCCTCACCGAGTTCCTCGACACAATTGTTTGAAAAAGCCACACAATGCAGTGTAGGTCTTGCGTCCGCGGGGAGTTTTTCTACTGCTCTGACAACGGCCGCGCCGGTGGCGTCATGGTCAGGGTGAACAGAGTAGCCTGGATAAAAAGTAATGATTAATGATGGATTTACTTCATTTATGATAGATAACATCGCATTTGCCAGTTTTTCATCGTCTTCAAACTCAACCGTTTTATCACGGTACCCAAGCATTCTTAAATCCTGGATACCTAATGCCGCTGCAGCAGCCTTAAGTTCTTCTTTTCTAATTTTTGGGAGATTTTCACGGTTGGTAAAAGGGGGATTCCCCATATTTCTTCCCATCTCGCCCAAGGTTAAACAAGCATAGGTGACAGGAGTACCATTCTGTACATGAGTGGCGATGGTTCCTGACACTCCAAATGCTTCATCATCCGGATGTGGAAAGATGACTAATACATGACGTTCTTTTTCCATAATAGGCAGCTCCTTCCTTTACTCAAACGGTGTAGCACTGATTTCAAGAGCTACCGCGAGTTTTCCTTTGTTATCATGACCAGCTAGAAGCAAACGGTTTTGCTCATCTACTTCAAAATGAGTGAGACCTTCCGCGTAAATCCAGCCAAGGTTTATTTTTAAGCCAACACGATAGGGGTCGTTTCCGGTGATTTTCCCAATTTCGTATCGAACCAATGCGTTGCGGATATAGGCACCTGCTGAAAAGAAAGTTTGATCATGATGAGATGCATAGGCACCATTTGTCGTTTCTAAGTGAATGTATACATCCTGGTTCGCGTATGCGTTAATCGCTTCTTGAACCTGGCGATGATTCTTAATCGGTTCCATAATTCTATCTCCTTTCTCTATGCAAGGTATGTAATCAAAACAAGTGTATTTAATAATGTAACTATCATACTAAAATCACATTGAAAAAGCGAAATCCTTGCTTTAAAAAAACCAGAGTCGAACCCAAGGTCCGACTCTGGTTTTTTACCATTAGCAATCTGTGCAGTATTCCGTTTTAGCACCGCGGTAGGCACCATGCCAAGTAGGTCCGACAAATTCATTTAGGCGGAAGCCCTGGCTGATGGCAGCTGAAATGAAGTCTTTTGCCACCTCGACCGCTTCAACAACAGAACTGCCTTTAGCAAGCTCTGCTGTAATAGCAGACGAGAAGGTACAGCCTGCTCCGTGTGTAAAGTTTGTTTCCACCTTCTCAGATTCAAATACAGTAAAGTTTTTGCCATCGTATAGAAGGTCAATGGACTTTTCTTCTGTTAAAAGCTTGCTTCCGCCTTTAATGACAACATACTTTGCACCTAAATCATGTATTTTTACGGCAGCTTCTTTCATCTGCTCTAATGTTTTAACCGGACCAGTTTGAGCTAATTGGCCTGCTTCGAACAGGTTCGGTGTCACAACTAACGCACGCGGTAATAATAGCTCACGCATAGCGTCGGTCGTTTCTGGATTTAAGACTTCATCCTCACCCTTACAAACCATAACAGGATCGATTACGACAGTTTCTAATTTATGTTCATCAATGACTTTTGCCACTAACTCAATAATCTCAACAGTACCAAGCATACCTGTTTTCATTGCGTCAATTCCTACAGATAAGACAGTATCAATTTGCGGTTTTAATGTCTCAACGGAGATTGGAAAAACACTATGGTGCCAATCCTTTGGATCCATCGTTACGATAGTAGTCAGGGCGGTCATCCCATAAACACCTAACTCTTGGAATGTCTTTATATCGGCCTGAATCCCTGCACCCCCGCTTGTATCTGAACCAGCGATTGTCATAACCTTTTTGATTGTCATATGTACTCCTCCTAAAACGAGTTGGTGAATCTCACTATTCCTATTATAAAACAAACATGAAAATATAGTAGAAATTTTACAATCACTCTGATTTTGTCGGAAACATGACAATTTACCGTTTTTACCCTAATTATATAGTTTTATGTGATAAATCTTACTTCAGAGAAAAATGACTCATCGTACGATAGTACTAAAGATACACGTGAATAATTGGTATCGCTTACAATGCTTTATTTTATAGTCCTAAAGAAACTGAGTTGGACAAAAATTCGAAAATCCGACACAAAATCGACCGAAATTCGTCAAAGCCTGTGAATCAAGGGACCGACATTTATTATAGGTTTAATATAGATAGCTAATTCCTATTCATTGTGACAAATGTCGCTGAGAAGGCTGGGTAACATCATTACAATTGAAACGCCATGAAGGTATTTCCTGAAAGGAGGGAAAACAATGTACCGCAAAGGATGTCCTGATGAATACCCGATTACTTTAGTTTTAAATGGGTATGAAATTGCCGTATTTCAACTAACAAAACATGATTTAGAGGATTGGGCCTATGGTTATTTGTTTTCGGAAGGATTTATTCACGGAGCGAGTGACGTCGGTTCCATTAGCATAAATGATGAAATGGGCAGCATACATGTTTCACTTCTGAATGGTTTTAATGAAGAAGAGTTGTTTACGAAGAAGAAGCACTATACAGCAGGCTGCGGCCGCGGTGTTACATTTTTCTCAATGACAGACGTGAAAAACTTTCGAAAAGTGTCTTCTGGGCACAGCTATAAATTGAGTTATTTATTAAAAAAGCGAAGTGAATTTGCTCAAAATTCACCGTTTTACTTAGAAACTGGCGGAATGCATGGAGCTTGTATCGTTGACGAAGCAGGCAATATCACCGTCCGTGAAGACATTGGCAGGCACAATGCAGTCGATAAGATCATTGGCCACACCATACGAATGGGTTTGCAGCCTGAAAGGTTAGTTTTATTAACAACTGGACGGGTTTCATATGAAATGCTCTCCAAAGCAGCAAAATTTGGCTTTCCTGTTATTGGCTCACGAACAGCAGCCACCAAACAGGCTGTTCAACTGGCTAAATATTTAAATATCGAGGTAATTGGCTATTTACGAGGGAAAATGGCTAATATTTATACCTCAACAGGCCGAGTTCAAAATGATGTAGTGGAGGAACCCGCTGTAGAGATGCATTGAAAGGGGGAATAAACAAGGTAAGTAATTAGAGAAAAAGGGATGTTCTATTCAATTCTGGGAAGGAGATAGAAAAATGGTTGAAATCAACTTAAACCGCCGGCAATTCTTGAAGTTGTCAGGAGCTACTGCGGCAACATTGGCTGTTGTTGAATTAGGCTTTGATACAAAAAAAGCCCATGCAGCAACTAAAGAATTTAAAATTGCCAAATCAACTGTAACACCAACCATTTGCTGCTTTTGCGGCGTTGGCTGTGGAATTTTAGTCCATACAAAGGACAACACAGTGGTTTATACGGAAGGGGATCCGGATAACCCAATTAACGAAGGTAAGCTATGCAGCAAGGGTACTACTATTAGACAATTATATACCTCTGAAAAACGAGTAAAGAAACCGCTTTATCGCGCACCAGGCAGCAATAAGTGGGTAGAAAAAGACTGGGAATGGATGTATGAAACCATTGCCAAACGTGTAAAAGAAACACGTGACAAAACATTTGTAGCCACAGAAAACGGCTTAACTGTAAATAAGACCGAGGCAATTGCAAGCCTTGGCGGAGCAGCTCTTGATAATGAAGAGTGTTACCTGCTTGCAAAAATGATGAGAGGGCTTGGTGTTACCTACTTAGAGCACCAGGCACGAATATGACATAGTTCTACGGTTGCCGGTCTGGCACCTTCATTTGGTCGTGGAGCAATGACTAACCATTGGAATGATCTGCAGTATACTGATTGTGCATTGATTATGGGCGCAAATCCTGCTGAAAACCATCCAATCAGCTTTAGATGGTTAACAAAGGCGAAGGAAAAGGGAGGAAAAATTGTTTCTGTTGACCCGCGTTTCACAAGAACGTCGTCAATGGCAGACATTTATGCTCCACTTCGTTCCGGAACGGATATTCCGTTTATGGGCGGGATGATCAAGCATGCCCTTGATAATAATCTTTACCACAAAGAGTATGTTGCTAAATATACTAACGCAAGCTTTATCGTAAAAGATAGCTTTACATTCGAAGACGGTCTATTCTCAGGATATGACGAATCAAAACGTGCCTATGATAAAACGAAATGGGCATGGGAAACAGCAGAAGACGGAAAGCCGGTAAAGGATGAAACCTTACAACATCCGCGTTCCGTGTTCCAATTAATGAAAAAACACTACTCACGTTATGATGTGGATACGGTTTCAAAAGTAACGGGAACACCAAAAGAAGACTTATTAAAAGTTTATGAAGCGTTCTGTGCAACTGGTCAGGTTGGTAAATCTGGAACCATTATGTATGCAATGGGAACAACCCAGCATACCGTTGGAACACAAAACGTTCGTGCTTTCGCCATTATTCAAATGCTGCTTGGAAATATCGGGATGCCTGGCGGTGGAATTAATGCTATGCGCGGTGAATCAAACGTACAAGGATCAACGGACTTCGCTTTATTGTATGACACAATTCCTGGCTATTTAACAGCACCTAAGGCAATTCCAGAGCATGCTACACTTGCAGCATATAACGCAAAAGAAACACCGCCAACAGGCTACCAAAGCAATAAGCCAAAATTTGTTGCCAGCCTATTAAAAGCTTGGTATGGTCCGAATGCAACGGCAGCCAATGAATTTGGCTATCAATATCTGCCAAAAGGCAATAAAAACTACTCACATATTAATTTGTTTAAGGCTATGTATGAAGGCACATTAGAAGGAGCTTTCCTTTTCGGAACAAACCCTGTAGTAGGCGGTCCGAATGCTGGAAAAGAAAAAGAATCTCTAAGCAATCTGAAATGGTTAGTAGCGGTTGACCTTTGGGAAACAGAAACATCTGCATTCTGGCAAGAATCTGCTGGCAGCAACCCAGCTAAGATTAATACAGAGGTGTTCTTCCTCCCAGCATGTTCTTCTTATGAAAAAGAAGGAAGTATCTCAAACAGCGGCCGCTGGATGCAGTACCGTTGGCAGGCTATTAAACCATTAGGCGAGTCAAAACCAGACATAGAGATTATTCATGAGCTTGCAACTAGAATTAAAGGTCTTTATAAAAATGAAGCTGGTCCTCAAGCTGCGCCAATCAATGCTCTTTACTGGAATTATGGTGAAGGTCACCATCCAGATATTGACCTTGTATGTAAGGAAATCAATGGTTATGACGTTAATACTGGTAAACAGGTGGCTGGCTTTGCTGCTCTTAAAGATGACGGATCGACATGTTCTGGAAACTGGATTTATTCAGGCTTCTATCCTGAAGAAGGAAAGAACCGTTCAAAAAACCGTGACAATAAAGATACAGGCATGAGCAATTACTTGAACTGGGCATTTTCATGGCCAGCAAACCGCCGTATTATCTATAACCGTGCTTCAGCAGATCCAAGCGGTAAGCCTTGGAGTAAGGATAAAGCTGTTATATGGTGGGATGACCTCCAAATGAAATGGGTCGGTAATGATGTACCAGACTTTGTCCCAACGAAAGCGCCAACAGACCCAACAGGAACTGATCCATTTATCATGAACAAAGATGGAGTAGGTTTACTATATGCACCAACATTGAATGATGGTCCGTTCCCTGAGCATTACGAGCCATTTGAAAGCCCAATACCGAATGCTTTCTCGAGTCAGGAGCTAAACCCGGCTGCTGTAGTAATTGAGGGTGACTTCAATAAGCGAGGATTTAAGGCAGATTATCCAATTGTTGCAACCACTTACCGGGTAAGTGAGCACTGGCAATCTGGAACGATGACTCGTAACCAAGAATGGTTATCAGAACTTGTACCTCATATGTATATCGAAATGAGCGAAGAGCTAGCAAAAGAAAAAGGCATTAAAAATAAAGACGAAGTCATTGTAACCTCAGCTCGCGGCGAGGTAAAGGCTTATGCAATGGTGACGAAGCGCTTTAAGCCTCATAAGATTAATGGAAAAAATGTTCACCAAATCGGAATGCCATGGCATTTTGGTTACAAAGGTATTGCAACTGGGGAAACAGCTAATCGCCTGACACCTCATATCGGGGATGCAAATACAACCATTCCTGAATATAAGGCATTCCTCTGCGACGTAAGGAGGGCCTAACAATGGCAACTGAATATGTAAAATTTGTCGATGTAACCAAATGTGATGGCTGTCGTGCTTGTATGGTTGCCTGTAAAAACTGGAATGACCTTCCAGCGGAACCGCAGGATTTCCTCGGAAGCGCTCAATCACATATAAAAACAACAGCTGATACTTGGAATGTATTGCAATATATCGAGCATGAGAACTCAAAGGGCGGTCTCGATTATCTATTCCGTCACTCCGCATGCTTCCATTGTACGGACGCTGCTTGTGAAAAAGTGTGTCCAGAAAATGCGATCAGCTACACTGAATTTGGTACAGTTGTGATTGATCATGAGAAATGTGTTGGCTGTGGCTACTGCGTAAATAACTGTCCATTTGAAGTTATTTCCCTTAAGGAATATGTAGATAAAAATGGTGATAAATACCGTAAAGCAAATAAATGTACAATGTGTACAGATCGTTTGGAAGAAGGCTTGCAGCCAGCATGTGTAACAACTTGTCACACTGGGGCCATGGAGTTTGGCGACAAAGCTGCCATGATCAAGAAGGCAGAAGAGCGTGTGAAGCAAATTAAAGACCGTTATCCGAATGCAATGGTCTATAATCCGCAAGGTGTTGGCGGCACTCATACGGTTTATGTTCTTGCTGAAAAGCCATCTGTTTATGGATTACCTGAAAACCCTAAAGTGCCTACATCTGCGGTTGTTTGGAAGGATTATGCACAGCCAATTGGTAAAATGATGATTGGTGCAACTACGATGGCAGTGGTTGGAGCATTTATTACCAACAAGATTTTCAGTAAAAAAACGAATGGTCATGACGAAGACGGAGGTGAAAGCCATGAGTAAACCTCAAAAGTCGACAGTAAAAGTAAAACGTTTTTCCAAGGCATTTGTCTGGGCGCATGCAGTGAACGCAATTTCGTTCTTTGCTCTTTATATCACCGCGCTTCCAATGTATACGGAGTTTTTTGACTGGTTATATCCCGTTCTTGGCGGACCAGAGGGAGCACGTCTCCTTCACCGGATTTTCGCGGTTGCTTTTGTAATGCCAACGTTTATCTGGGTAATCTTTGACTTCAAAGGCTTTAAACTTTGGATGAAAGAACTGGTTACCTGGAAAAAGAGAGATATCGCATTCTTTGGTAACTTTGTGAAAGAATTATTTGGTCTCAGGTTCGATCATGTAAGACAAACTTTCTTTAACGCTGGTGAAAAAATCAACTCGCTAATTCAAATTTTTACGGCGATTTTGATTATTGGTTCAGGTATTCCAATGTGGTTTTCTGAATATTTCCCAAGAGCACTTGTTCAATGGGGATATTTATTACACAACGTAGGCTTCGGTCTGGCTATTGCGGTAGTTGTGGGACATGTTTACTTGAGTGTTGTACACAAAAACTCAAGACCAGGCTATTCCGGTGTTGTTACTGGAGAAGTACCAGCATGGTGGGCGAAAGAGCACTATGAAGAATGGTATGAAGAAGAAGTTAAAAAGGGTAACTTCCCTGACATTGATGCGAATGGCAATCCAAAAAAACCAACTAGTCCTAACAAAAATAAGAAAAAAGGCGCTTAGAAAAGCGGAAGCGCCTTGCCCAGGGGCGACAGGCATAAGACGAGCCGGCGAGAAGGTTGCTCTTTAACCTTCTTGACGGATTGGCTTATGACCCCGAGCCCCTAGGCGCTGTAGCTAGACACAGCCATAGAACGAATAAACTGAAATGGCTGTCTTTAACAGGACAGCCATTGCTTTATAAATTATAAAAGAGGTGCACAACGATGAAAAAATCCGTTGTTTCAAAAGAATATCTGAATTTACAGAAGGAAATTATAGCACTTCAGGAGAATTGGAAAGAGAGGATTAATCCAGAATCGATTATTCCTAATCTAGACGCGCGAGCAATGTCGGCAGGAGTGCCTGCAGCGGCATTAACGTCTATTAACTTTGAAATTTCACTATTCCTACAGTGGATAGAGGAGATAAATGAACTATTAACAAAAAATAACGCTGAATTGGAACCAAAGCTTTCAGTAGTTCTGAGTCTATTAGACGAAGAAACAGCCATTCGCTGGATTGATGAGGCCTTTTCGTTTAACAGTGTTTATTTTGCTAGGTTTGCTGAAGAAAATGGATTAGAAGAGTGGATTCCGCAATTTCTTGCAGAAACGGCGCTTCGACCATATTTGCAGGTAACCGCAGAAAAAATACAGCACGACATTACTCATGGTGTTCCTGGTTCTGGATGTCCAATTTGCGGTGAACCTGCACGACTTGCGGTTCTAGAGGATGAAGGGAAAAAAGTGATGACCTGTCCGCGCTGTCTTGCACATTGGAATGCAAAAAGGGTTGAATGTGCACACTGTGGTAATGATGACCATAAAACCATTCAGTTCTTGACAATCGAGGGCGATGCTTCCTCTCAAATCCAGGTTTGCGACAAGTGTACAGGATATATTAAAGTGATAGATACAAGACAATATCTCAGCAAGCCATCCGCTTCCATGCTGGACCTAAATACCATTCACCTAGACTTTGTAGCCCAAGAACAAGGTTACCAAGCAGTTGGACAGATAAAACAAACAAATTAAGAAGGTGCGCTATTCATGAAGGCTGCGGCTATTATTTTATCAGGTGGAAAATCTAGTAGAATGGGTACGAACAAGGCTCTCTTAAAACTGAATGAGAAAACAACAATAGAAAGAATGGTTGATATTCTTAAAGTCTATTTTGATGACATCATCCTTGTGACCAATGATATGGAAACGTATCAGTCCTTAGGGGTAAAAATGGTGTCCGATCACTATCCTGGAAAGGGACCGCTGGCAGGCTTTCATGCCGGCTTATTGGCCACTGACTATGATGTGAATTTCATTGTAGCCTGCGATATGCCGTTTATTTCTGGTGAGCTGGCTTCGGCACTTGTGAAAAAAATAGACCATTATGATGCTGTAGTGCCAGTTGTAAATGGAAAAATGCAAACCCTTTGTGCGGTTTTTCAAAAGAAGACGGTCAAGAAAATTGAGGAATGTATTGAAAATGGACGTCTTCCGATTAAACATCTGCTTGAACATGTAAATGTCCTGTATGTAACGGAAAAAGATTTAGAAGTTGATAGTAACATTGATTTGGAGCGTGTCTTTTTCAATATGAATCACCCGCATGAGTATGAGGACGCTAAAAAGTGGCTTGAAGCTGATGATGCAGGAAGGATGTAAGGCACAGTGCAATTTTTCAAAGTAAAAACAGTTGAAGAAACCTTTGCAATGATTGAAGAACAAATTCCAGCTATAAAAGATACCGAGGAGCGCTCACTTGAAGAGGCTCTCCATTATATAACTGCGGCGTGCGTCACCGCGAAGGAAAATGTCCCTGGTTTTGACCGCTCAACCGTTGATGGATATGCTGTTAAAGCAAAAGACACATATGGTACATCTGATTCTATGCCGGGTTTTTTAACGGTGGTGGGAGAAGTCAGAATGGGTGAGTCTGCCCTGATTTCTGTTGGTCAAGGCGAGGCAGTCTATGTCCCAACAGGAGGGATGATTCCTCCGGGCAGTGACAGTGTGATCATGATTGAACACTGTGAAGACCATGATGGGCTGTTAAACACCTACAAGCCAGTGGCACCTGGAGAAAATATTATTCGTGCAGGTGAAGATATCCGTGAAGGGGAAGTTCTTCTTCCAGAAGGGACAATGCTTAGACCTCAGGAGTTAGGCGCGATTGCCTCGCTTGGAATTAGTCATGTTACGGTCTATCGTAAGTTAAAGGTTGGTTATCTATCATCTGGTGACGAAATTGTACCCTATCAAACAGAAAAACTTGCAGAAGGGCAAATCCGGGATATCAATTTTTTAACGATTGCAGGACTCGCTAAACAATGGAATATCGAGGTTGTATATGGTGGAATCGTAAAAGATGACTATCAGGAATTTCAGAAAAAAGCTCAAGGCCTATATGATGAAGTGGACTGCTTAATTCTTTCAGGGGGAAGCTCAGTCGGTGCCAAGGATTACACCACAGATGTGATTCAATCCCTAGGTTCACCAGGCGTTTTTGTACATGGTATCTCAATCAAACCTGGAAAGCCTACGATTCTTGCCATGGCAAATGGAAAACCTGTCATTGGCCTGCCTGGCCATCCAGCTTCAGCGATGATTATTTTCATGCTTTTTGGTGAAAGAATTTTAAGAAAATTAAAAGGCGAAAAAATAGATAAGACACCTGATCGCATTTTTGCCCGTATTACAAAAAATATCCCTTCCGCACCAGGACGGTCTGATTATATAAGGGTCCGTTTGTTTGAGAAAGAAGGAGAATGGTGGGCAGAGCCAATCATTGGGAAATCAGGTTTAATTACGACACTAGTAAAAAGTGATGGAATTGTTGAGATTAGTTCAGAAAAAGAGGGAATATCACAGGGAGACTATGTTCCCGTGATTGCAACACGATGAGGGGGATAAGAATATGGACCAGAAACGCTATAAACGGAAAATATATTTAGAGGACAAACCCCGATCGGAAGCAAAGCGAGAAATTCTCGAAAATTTTCAGCTGCCCCTTGAAATTGAAATGGTCCCAACAAGTGACGCCCTTGGACGGGTGACGGCTGAGCCAATCTTTGCAAATGTGTCCATGCCTCACTACCATGCCTCCGCAATGGATGGTATTGCGGTTATTGCAGAAAAAACATATACCGCTCATGAACAGAATCCATTACGGCTTAAGCTGGGTAAGGACTTTTCCATTGTCGATACAGGAAATGCCATTCCTGCTCCGTATAATGCCGTCATTATGATTGAACATGTCGATATGATTGATGAGGAAACGATTGAAATCATTGAGCCGGCAACACCTTGGCAGCATATTCGCCCAATCGGCGAGGATATTGTCCAGGAGGAAATGCTGTTTCCACAGGGACATATATTAAGACCTGCAGATTTAGGCGTTCTATTAGCAAGTCAGCAGCTCCATATTCCGGTCATCAAAAAACCAGTTGTCACGATTATCCCAACAGGGAATGAGCTTGTTGAGGCAGACGCTCAGCTTTCATCAGGAAATATTATTGAATTTAATGGAACAGTATTTGCGAATTTTGTAAAAGAATGGGGCGGGGAGCCTAGACTTAACAGGATTGTGAAGGATGACCCTGAAAAAATTAAGTCAGTCTTGCTAGAAGCTGCCGAAACCTCTGATATTATCGTTATTAACGCTGGTTCTTCAGCAGGTTCAAAGGATTATACGGTTCATATCATTGCTGAAATTGGTACCGTCTTTACCCATGGTGTGGCCGCAAGACCTGGAAAACCTGTTATTTTAGGGGAAATAAATGAAAAGATTGTTGTAGGTGTTCCAGGTTATCCAGTTTCAGCCTATTTAGCATTAGAGTGGTTTGTACGCCCGTTAATTTGCAAGTATTTGCAGATACCTGAGCCAAAAAGACAAACCGTAACAGTCAAACTTGGCCGCCGTATTGTTTCGAGTATGGGTGCTGAGGACTTTGTACGAATGAATATCGGCTATGTGAATGGACAGTTTGTCGCCAATCCACTGACAAGAGCAGCAGGTGTAACGATGTCCTATGTTCGAGCAGATGGCCTTCTTGTCGTACCAGCCAACGTAATTGGCTATGAACAAGGTGAGTTTGCGGAGGTGGAGCTTTTAAGACCGCTTGAGGAAATTAAAAACGCGATTATGTTTTCTGGAAGTCACGATTTAACCATTGACCTTTTATCGTCTCAGTTAAAAAGAGTCCGCTCTGATATGAAAATAGTTTCCTCCCATGTTGGCAGTATGGCAGGAATAATGGCGATTCGAAAAGGAGAGGCCCATGTAGCGGGCATTCATTTGCTTGACCCCAATACAAAGCAATATAATATTTCATATGTTAAGAAACTAGCAGCTGGATTGGATGTTGTACTCTATCCATTTTTAAAAAGAAAGCAAGGATGGATTTTACCAAAGGGAAACCCGCTTGGTATTGAAACAGTAGCTGATATAGTTGAGAAAAAAGCGATTTTCGTCAACCGTCAAAAAGGTGCAGGCACGAGAATCCTCCTCGATATGCTGTTAGAGGAAAACGGTATTTCATCAGAAGAAATGATCGGCTACGACCGTGAGATGTTTTCACATCTAGCAGTAGCGGCAGAGGTAAATGGAGACAGCCATGGAGCCGGCTTAGGAATCTTTCCAGCGGCAAAAGCGATGAACCTGGACTTTGTTCCCGTTGCAGACGAAGAGTATGATTTACTGATGACGAGGAACTTCTATGAAAGTGAAAGCGGAAAACTGTTAATAGAGATTATTCAATCACCAATTTTTAAACAGCAGGTCGAAAAGATTGGCGGATATGAAGTGGTAGAAAATGCAGAGCCAAAGAAATTGGTCTGAAGAGGTGCACAAAATGAATTTTCAAATTTCGAAAGAACCGATTGATATTCAATCTGTAATAGATAAAGTTGTTCAGCGTAATGCGGGAGCCATTACTACTTTTATTGGAACCGTTCGTGAATTAACCAAAGGAAAAAAGACACTATTTTTAATATATGATGCATACGAAGCGATGGCAGTGAAGAAGTTAGAGCAAATCGGCAGGGAAATTGAAGAGCGCTGGGAAGGTGCTCAGGTAGCCATTACCCATCGAGTGGGCAGGCTGGATATAACGGATATTGCTGTAGTTATTGCCGTTTCCACTCCTCACCGTGCCGATGCCTATGAAGCGAACCGCTATGCCATTGAAAGAATTAAAGAAATAGTCCCGATATGGAAAAAAGAGCATTGGGAAGATGGTGAAGAGTGGATGGGCAACCAGCTTGAAACCGTTGCTTATCCTAGTGGAAAGCCTGAGGAGGACGATTTAAATGAATAAGATATTGTTTTTCGCTCATTTACGCGATGCAGTGGGAGAAGAATATTTGAAGGTAGATGCCAAGGGGAAGACGGTCGGAGAGTTGAAAGCGGAATTGGCTGGGACCTACAATCTCCCAAAATTAGATACCGTTATGACCGCTGTTAATGAAGAATTTGCTCAAGATGATGAAGTGATTCAAGATGGTGATGAAATTGCCTTTATCCCGCCAGTAAGCGGCGGTTGATACGGTTTTTGGAAAAGGGGAAAACAGAATGGATGAACGATACTCAAGGCAGGTCCTCTTTCCAGGAATCGGTAAAGCAGGACAAGAAAAAATTCGCAAGAAGCATGTATTAATGATAGGGGCTGGTGCCCTCGGTTCTGGTAATGCGGAGGTGCTTACCCGGGCAGGAGTTGGCCGGCTAACCATCGTGGATAGAGATTATGTGGAGGCTAGTAATCTCCAGCGCCAACAGCTTTATACAGAAGAAGATGTAGCTGAAAAGCTTCCGAAGGCCGCCGCAGCTAAGAAACGCTTAAGGGAAATCAATTCAGATGTCGAAGTAAAAGCGATTATCGGGGATGCCACTCCCGCTATGCTGGAGGACTTAGTGCATGATGTCGATATCATTATCGATGCGACTGATAATTTTGAAACGCGGATGGCCATTAATGATGTTTCACAAAAGTATAAGATCCCTTGGATTTATGGTGCGTGTGTTGGCAGTTATGGAATGAGTTTTTCCATTATTCCAGGGAAAACACCATGTTTAAATTGTTTGTTACGGACCATTCCTATGCAAGGATTAACCTGTGATACAGGCGGAATCATCTCACCTGCTGTCCAAATGGTGATTTCTCATCAAAGCGCAGAAGTACTGAAAATGCTTGTCGAGGATTGGGATGCGGTTAGGACTTCATTTGTGAGCTTTGATTTATGGCGAAACCAATATACTAGTTTGAAAATGGGTAAAGCTAAATTTGCTGGCTGTTTATCGTGCGGCGAGGAAAGGACCTATCCTTACCTAGACCAGGAAAATATGACAAAGACGACAGTCTTGTGCGGCCGGGATACGGTCCAAGTTCGTCCATCCACACAAGGTGACCTATCGCTAGAGAAGCTCGCAGGACAACTGAGCACACTCGGGTATACGGTTAAAGGAAATCCGTATCTTTTATCAGTAGAAATGGGTTCTGAGCGAATGGTCATCTTCAACGACGGTCGCGCGCTCATTCACGGCACAAAAGATTTAACCCATGCCAAATCTATATACCAACGAATTTTAGGATAATCAAAAAAGAAGGCCGCCAGTGATTCGATTGGCGGCTTCTATTTTTATGGCTGTGTTAAAGGTTATGGTTGATTTTATTAATTTTAAGAATCTCGATAGACGGAGAAATCTCGCTTATTTAGTAATTACTAATAAAAAAAGCCTAATTAGACGGAGGGATTCCGCCTATTAACCCGAAATACGTGAAATCCGATAAGATTAACTTGCTTAACCGGAAAACCTTCCCTTATTACCCCCAAAACAGGCTCCATTCTGCATGTAACCGGAATGTCTCCGCTTATGTTACTCTCGCTTGTTACTGAAATGTATATCAACAGCCTCATTTACCAGAGCCCTTTTTAAAAATCGACATGTTTCACGTGAAACATGTCGAATTTCTATTTAGCTGTCAGATTTGGTATGATGATGATATAAAGAATGATATAGAGGAGTTTATAAAATCGTGAATATATCTGTAGATAAATTATTAAGGAAAATCGAAGAGGAATTGACGCTGGCAAAAAACAGCACAAAGCAAGAAAACTTGCGGGAAAAAGTGTACTCTATTAAAATATTATGCGAGCTGATTCTGGATGAAAAGCACAGGCAGCAGGAAGCACCACTAAAGCCTGTCCCTGCCTATCAGCCTGTAACCGTACAGCCATCCTTTCAGCAGCCAGTAACATTAAATCAACCAAAAAGACTAGAAATGGAAGACGAAGCAAACGGCGATTCGTTATTTGATTTTTAATAGAAGGCTAGGCTGTGTCAGTACTAAATAAATTTTTGCACTCTGTTGATTGGAGCGGAAGGCACGAAGACTTCTGCGGGAGGACGGGGTAGGGGAGACCCCGCAGGCGCTTAAGCGCCGAGGAGGCTCCCCGGGCCGCCCGCGGAAAGCGAAGTGCCTCGCGACAGGCAAAAACCGCCTGTCCCTGCGGTGATTATTCGAAGAAGCTTTCCTTAGTGGAGCGGAAATCAACAGACCATATTAAAACAGCTAAACCAGGAAATGCGGACAAGGGGGAGAGAACATGAAAACATTTATTATTATCGGTGCGATTAACGCTTTTTTAGCGGTGGCACTTGGAGCCTTTGGAGCTCATGGACTTAAGGATAAGCTAGATCCCTATTACTTAGATATTTGGAAAACAGGCGTTACCTATCAAATGTTTCACGCAACAGCACTTTTGGTGATTGGAATCCTGCTGGGTAAAGTGGCAGCGAGTACATTCTTTACTTGGTCAGGCTGGTTATTTCTAATTGGGATTATTCTTTTCAGCGGCAGTCTCTATGTATTAAGCTTAACGAAAATAGGAGTACTTGGCGCTATCACACCGCTTGGAGGAGTTTGCTTCTTAGCAGGTTGGATTTTAATGATCATTGGCACGGTAAAAGATTTATAAAATAGTAAAAGGCATTGGACTTGAGTTCCAATGCCTTTTACTATTATCTTGGCGGGAAAGTACTTAAACCAGGTGAACCCCCAAAAGGGTATTCGTATTCAAGTTCTTCATCAAATGTAGCATAATCAAAAGCAACCATTGGGATGAGCGTTCGCTGGCCAGTTTGTGGATCACTTAAAATGAGATGATCACGACCTGCAGCTTCAATAATGCCGACAAATTTCTTCCCATTCCATTGGCTGTTGCCTTCAAAAGTGGCATATACCGTTGCTAATTTCCCTTTGTTTAAGCGTAAAATATTTTCGATGTACGATTGCTCTAACGGTAGCATTCCTTGCGGCTGAACAGTTCCGGGCGGTGACTGAGGTGCACTAGCCGGTGGAAACTGCGGGAATCCTTGCTGTTGTGTACCAGGAAAAAATCCTTGTCCTTGCCCTTGAAATTGATTCCCTGCTTGTTGTCTAGCGGGATAAGGCTGATACCCTTGTTGATTATAATATTGACTCATGTTTTCCCCTCCTAAAAAATAACGAAATGAATGCCCAACAGACTATTCATACTCTAAAGACCTTTAATTGGTGACAATCGGGAAGGTCCGATATGAGTTGATTCGGAGCTAAAACTCTAGACTCGCTGTTTTATTAGTATGAGAGGGGAAAGGGAAATATGACTCATGAATAAGACAAAAAAAGTCCTCGGCATGAGCCGAGAACTTAGCCATTAAACATGTAGGAATCGAGAAACTCTTTCCACCTCTAATAGGTTACCAACAAAGAAAGCACCGAATTCACCATAGCGTGCACTTACTTCATCAAAACGCATTTCATAGACAAGCTTTTTAAATTGAAGAACATCTTCTGCAAAAAGCGTTACGCCCCATTCATAGTCATCAAAACCAACGGAACCTGTAATGATCTGCTTTACTTTCCCTGCATATGTACGGCCAATCATTCCGTGGCTGCGCATCATATTGCGGCGCTCTTCCATCGGGAGCATATACCAGTTATCGTTACCTTCACGTTTCTTATCCATTGGGTAGAAACAAACATACTTTGTTCTAGGTAATTTCGGATATAAACGAGCAAGAATTTGTGGATTTTGGTATGGATCTTCGCCAGCTGGCAGGTAGTTACTGAGTTCAACTACAGACACATAAGAATGAGCTGGAATGGTGTATTCAGCTAATTTTGTTTTATTAAATTCCGTTTCGATTTCATTTAATTCTTCCATCGTTGGGCGTAAGATCATCATCATGAAATCTGCCTTTTGACCAACAATTGTATATAAAGCATGACTGCCTTCGTTACGTTCTTGCGTGTGATTCCATTTTTCAACTAGACTTAAAAACTCGTGAATCGCGGATTGGCGTTCATCACTTGAAAGCATTTTCCAAGTTGTCCAATCAACGGTACGGAAATCATGCAGACAATACCAGCCATCAAGCGTTTGAGCTGCTTCACTCATTACAATCACTCCTAAATAATCATTCTTCTTATTTACAATCTTTACTATAACATAGTTTGACCAAGACTCGCTCGAATAAACCACCATGGATAATTTTTAGAAAAGAGGTAATAGTAAAGACGAGTGTGAAGTTTTTTGAATAAAAGAACATTTGTCATGTAAACGCTGCCTGAGTTGAATTTTTCCACAGGTAAAGTATGCTAAATTAGGTAGATATATTTAGGGAGGATGTAAGATGGCTGATTTATTTGAAGGCTTAAAACAAAAATTATCCGGTCGCGATATGAAAATCGTTTTTCCTGAAGGTTTAGATGAGAGAATTGTCCGAGCTGCAAGCAGACTGGCTGAGGAAAAGCGCCTAACTCCTATTTTGATTGGAAATATCGAACAAGTTCAGGCTAAGGCACAGGAGCTTGGGGTTTCCTTAGATGCAGCTGAGATCTATGACCCTGCAAGCTATGCGGCAATGGACGAGCTAGTAGCAGCGTTTGTTGAACGCCGAAAAGGAAAAGCAACTGAAGAGGACGCCCGAAAAATCTTATTAGATGAAAACTATTTTGGCACCATGTTGGTGTATCTAAATAAAGCGGACGGTTTGGTAAGTGGTGCGGCGCACTCTACAGCAGACACAGTTCGTCCTGCCTTACAAATTATTAAAACAAAAGCAGGCGTGAAGAAAACATCTGGCGTCTTCATCATGGTTCGCGAGGATGAAAAATATGTATTTGCTGATTGTGCCATCAATATTGCGCCAGACAGCAATGATTTAGCGGAAATTGCCGTGGAAAGTGCGAAAACAGCAGATATGTTTGATATCGAGCCAAGAATCGCTATGCTAAGCTTTTCAACAAAGGGTTCAGCAAAGTCTCCAGAAACAGAGAGAGTTTCAGGGGCAGTGGAAGAAGCAAAACGTCGTGATCCATCATTAATGATTGATGGTGAGTTCCAATTTGATGCGGCATTTGTTCCATCTGTTGCAAAAAGTAAAGCACCAAATTCACCACTTCAAGGGGATGCAAATGTGTTTATCTTCCCAAGTCTGGAAGCTGGAAACATAGGCTACAAAATTGCCCAGCGTTTAGGCGGATTTGAAGCAGTAGGACCAATCCTTCAAGGGTTAAATAAACCTGTGAATGACCTTTCACGCGGCTGTAACGAAGAAGATGTCTATAAGTTAGCATTAATCACAGCGGCGCAAGGAATAAAATAAGACGGATCATGCCAGTCCAGTGTTGGACTGGCTATTTCTTTTTGCTAAAATAAACTTACTACCTATTATGAGGAGAAACCAATATGGAAGGTTTATTACGTCAGCCAGAATGGAGGATAATCGATCAGTCCACCGCAGGCAGGCATTTTCAAGCATTACAATCATTCGGGATAGACGATACACTTTGTGCCTCAATCGGCTCAGGAAAGGCTCCAGCAACGGCACGAACCTGGGTTCATGACAATACCATCGTTCTCGGAATACAAGATACGAAACTGCCATTTTTAAAAGAAGGAAGGCAGTTTCTAAGGGAACAGGGCTATCAGTCTATTGTACGCAATTCTGGCGGCTTAGCAGTTGTCCTCGATGAAGGGGTCCTAAATATTTCACTGATTTTACCTGAGAGTGAAAAGGGCATTGATATCAACCGAGGCTACGATACGATGTGGCAGCTTGTTGAAAACATGTTTGCTGATTTTAATAAGAGAATCGAGGCAAGAGAAATCGTTGGCTCCTATTGTCCAGGAAGCTATGACCTTAGTATCAATGGAAGAAAATTCGCGGGTATCTCACAGCGCCGGCTTAAAAAAGGGGTGGCGGTACAAATTTATTTGTGTGTCAATGGGAGCGGCAGTGGGCGTGCTGAGGTAATTAAACAGTTTTATGAAATTGCCAAAAAAGAGCAGCCGACAAAATTTACATATCCGGAGATTGTCCCGGAAGTAATGGCGTCACTATCTGAGCTTTTGGAAACACCGTTAACCATCTCGGATTGTTTACTACGTCTATTAAACCAATTAAAAAACAACACCGGCTATCTGTATTCGGGATCATTAAATGAATTTGAACTAGAACTTCTCCCCGGTTATCACCAAAGAATCGTGGAACGAAATCTAAAACTGGATGAAATGTAAAAAGCCGTAAATCTCAAAAGGATTTACGGCTTTCTTTAAGAGGATATTGCTCTTCTCCCAAAATTTTGTTGTCTAGCTCCAGGCGCCATCGGCTCGGGGTCATAAGCCAATCCGTCAAGAAGGTTAAAAAGCAACCTTCCTGCCGGCTTGTCTTATGCCTGTCGCCGATAGGCAGGCGCCTTCCGCTTTTCGTTTTACTCAGCGACCTTCTCTAAATTCCCATTGCGGTCCATTTTGAATTTTGTCGCAGGTCTTTCTTCTTCTTCAAATAATACAAGCTTACGAGCGCGGTTCATAATTTTCATAAGTGTCTCGTAATCTTCTTGGATGGTTTCGGTATTTTGCTCGAGACCTTCGATTTTTGCTGCCATTTCCTCATTTTGTCTGCGCAGATCTGCAATTTCACGCTTTAATCTTTCATTCTCACTTTTTAATGCTTCATTTTGCAGATTCGCATGATTGAAGTTTTGTAAGTAATCAATCACGCTATCAAGCGATAAACCACCTGCTGGTACGGATGGTCTGTACGTTTGAACCGGCTGCTTCACATACACTTCAGGTTTTACATACGTTTCTTCTGCAATTTCAGCGGTTAAATCTGGCATTTCATAGGAAGCTTCCATTGGTACTTCCACTGGTGCTGAAAGTGTTTCAAAGTCATCAGCAGCAGGTACTGGAGGATTGTAGAGTAACTTCTTCTTTCCTCCTTGGTCTTTCCCTAGTACTCTTTGTCTTTGTTTCCGTTGTTTTTTTGCTAATTGCAATGCTTTTTCATAGCGGTGGCGCACAACGGCATTCCATCTGAATCCACACGCTGCAGAAGTCCGATTTAACTTGTCGCCTACCTCTTCAAAAGCATTTAGCTGGGTACTGCCCTCGCGTACATGTCGAAGAACGGTTTCAGCTAACAAAAGATCATTTTCATCTGTCCATGCATCTTGCCTTACTTTCATATCTTTTCAACTCCCTAAATAATAATTACGATTAACTCAAGATGAGTTTTTAAAAGTTCTAGTCTTATCTTGGACAAGTTTGTCAAGGTTTATACCAAAATGTCTGCAAGGATAATAGTTTTTTTAACTGAAAGAGTTAGAAGGATTGCCAAAGAAAAGCAACTTGCAATGGATTGAAAGAAATTGTAAGATATCTAAGGAGTTAAACGGTTATAAAGTTGGCTAAAATAGTAGTAATAGATAAGAAAGGGTGGAAGTAATGTCAAATGAATTCCGCGTTTGTGATGATTGTCAGGCCGTGAATCTAAAGACATTAATCCCTCGTTTGAAAGAATTGGATCCTGAAGCTGAAATTAAAATTGGCTGCCAATCTTATTGTGGACCTGGCCGGAAGAAAACATTTGCCTTTGTCAATAACCGTCCGGTTGCTGCCCTAACGGAAGAGGAATTAATGGAGAAAGTAAATAAAAAGCTAAAATAATCACCTTTTTCTTACGAACGAAGGTGATTTTTCTTTTTAGAGGATTGTCGAAAAATCCTGCAGAAAATTGCTGGAAATTGGGATATAATAGAAGAAAGTTTAGAGGAAGAGGGAAAGCAATGCTATATTCGGCGGAAAAACTGAGTGAAGAAAAAGTGTTTAAAGATCCTGTTCACCGCTACATTCATGTACGTGACCGTGTCATTTGGGATCTAGTCGGAACAAAAGAGTTTCAGCGCCTGCGCCGTATTAAACAGCTCGGAACCACTTTTTTAACGTTCCATGGAGCTGAGCACAGTCGTTTCAACCACTCTCTCGGAGTATATGAAATCGTCCGCCGTATCATTGATGATGTGTTTGCAGGCAGACCGGAATGGAATGATGATGACCGCCTCCTAACCCTATGTGCTGCACTTCTCCACGATTTAGGGCATGGCCCATTTTCCCATTCGTTTGAAAAAGTCTTCGATTTTGACCATGAAGATTTTACCCAGAATATCGTTTTAGGAAATACAGAGGTTAACGCCGTTCTAAAAAAGGTTAGTCCGAATTTTCCTCAGCAAGTTGCTGAGGTGATTGCGAAAACATCTGCAAAAAAACTAGTCGTCAGCTTGATTTCCAGTCAAATCGATGCCGATCGGATGGACTATTTACAGCGAGACGCTTATTTTACCGGAGTAAGCTATGGTCAATTTGATATGGAGCGGATTCTTCGTGTCATGAGGCCGAAAGAAGACCAAGTAGTCATTAAAAAGAGCGGTATGCATGCGGTTGAGGATTATATTATGAGCCGCTATCAGATGTATTGGCAGGTATACTTTCATCCTGTGTCCCGCAGTGCTGAGGTTATTTTGACCAAAATTCTTCACCGAGCCAAGCAGCTGTACGAAAACAACTATTCTTTTAAAAATGAACCGTTGCACTTTTATACTTTTTTTACCGATAAAGTAACGCTAGAAGATTATTTAAAGTTAGATGAATCCATTATATTGTATTACTTCCAAATCTGGCAGGAAGAGGACGACGATATTTTAAGCGACCTTTGCCGGCGATTTGTGAACCGTAATCTTTTTAAATATGCCGAGTTTGACCCTGCAAAGGAATATAAGAAGCTCGCTGAACTGACCCGTCTTTTTGAAAAAGCAGGGATTGACCCGGAATATTACTTAGTTGTCGATTCATCTTCTGACCTGCCATACGATTTCTATCGTCCAGGTGAAGAAGAAGAGCGATTGCCGATTCATTTATTAATGAAAAGCGGGGAATTGAAGGAGCTTTCCCGGGAGTCCGAGATTGTGGATGCCATCTCTGGTAAGAGGAGAACCGACCATAAATTATATTACCCCGGTGATTTCCTACAGGATGAATCCTCGGAAACAGACATAAAAAGACAAATACGTACCCTATTAGAGATATAATCCTGGAGTAGGAGATGACTGTGTTGTTAAAAGATCATGCCAAGCTGATGCAGGCTGTTTTAGTATCCGGAGAGATTATTGGGAGAAAAAAGCTGCAGAAGATGATATACATTGCCAAAAAGGTGTCCTTTCCGTTCCATGAGCGGTTTCAGTTTCATTTTTATGGTCCATATTCTGAGGAACTAACGCTGCGTGTTGAAGAGCTTTGCAATATGGGTTTTCTCAATGAAATCAAAGAGAAAAAAGGCGGTTATTTTCAATATCGCTATACGCTGACAGACACGGGGAAAGAGTTTTTGAGCTTAAATGAAGTCGAGATGCCATTTTTACAAGATTGCCTTGAAGACATGAACGAGCAGAATGCTAGATTCCTCGAGTTAGTTTCGACGGTTTTATATTTTGATAATCTATCGAAAGAAGAAGTAACCGACAAAGTATTTACGTTAAAAAGCAGCCAGCGCTATACAGAAGAAGAAATTGACCAGGCTTATGCTTATATTGAGGCATTAAAAGGAAAAGCTAAGCTCCAATAGAAAAAGCGTCCGTGTTTTTGAAGTTTCCTTCAAAGACACGGACGCTTTTTGATTATTTATCGCTTGCTCTAACGCCGGCAACACCGTAATGTTCTTTCTGCATTTCTTCAATAAAAACAACAACTGCTTCTTTTGGAGCTCCAGTCGTTTCACTGACAGCGTCCGTTACTTTTTCAACAAGTGCTCTTTTTTGATCATCTGTACGTCCTGGAAGCATTTTTACAGTCACATATGGCATTATGTATTCCTCCTTTGATTACTACAAGGATAGTTTAGCAAACATTTTCATTTTATATCCAGTTTAAGGTATACTTATAGGAAAATAGAGGAGAAATGGGGAAACTAATTTGGAAGGATTCCTTGCCTATTCATTAAGGGAAATTCCCTATGTCGCGATTACGTTGATGATCGCGTTCACGTTTCATGAATTTGCACATGCTTATGTCGCCTATAAGTTCGGAGATCATACGGCTCAAAAGCAGGGGCGTTTGACATTGAACCCGCTGAAGCACCTTGACCCATTTGGTACGATCTTAATTTTTATTGCCGGGTTCGGCTGGGCTCGTCCGGTGCCCGTTAATCGTTTTTTCTTTAAAAAACCGCGTCTGGCAGGTATATTAGTTTCTGTAGCTGGTCCTCTTAGTAATCTAGTCCTGGCAGCACTTGGTTTTTTGATGGCATTTGGATTAGCACGGACAGGGTTAGCTGTAAATCTCCCAGGTATATTTGAGTTTTTTGAGATTTTTAACTGGCTTAATCTGGTGCTGTTTGTCTTTAATTTATTGCCATTTCCGCCGCTGGATGGCTATCGGATTGTCGAGGATTTAGCTCCAAACGATGTTCGGGCAAAAATGACTCAATTTGAACAGTACGGTGTCTTAATTTTTCTGATATTGGTGATTACTCCTCTTGATCGTTACACCATTCAGCCGATTTTCCAATTCATTATCCCTGGACTCTGGCAGGGATTAAATAATTTCTTTTATAATTTGTTTTTTTAACATAGTCTAGCGGAAGCGCCTAGACAAGGCGCTGCAGCTTTTCAAAATAGGAGGTTAGAAGCTTTAATGGAAGAAAATAAGAAAAAACCACTTGGCTTTAATATTATAAAACCTGATCCGACGGATGGACATAAAGGCTTTGGCAAGGGCGCGTTAAGCCTCGATAATGTTTCCCCGGTCATTATAGATGTCGATGCTGGTGACGCGGTTATTGATGTTGGCGCTATGCATGCGCGCAGTGTGGTTGAAAAGGGAATTAAATTCCTTAAGACCAAGGAAGAGGTTCCGAACGCGAAACCGTACTGGCTGGTGTGGGTGACTGTGGACAGAAAGCAGGAGGGTCCTTATTATGCGGGAGTTACGGCCTGCGAAATGACAGTGGACCGCGAAATCCGCCGCGGTTACAAATCACTTCCTGAACACGTAAACAGAATGGATAAATCTTTGAAGCGTTATATCATCGTCGATCATATGGACGATAAATCGAAGAAAATTCTATCCGATTTTCTCCAAAATCACAATCAAGACATGTGGAATAACTCAGCGGAAGAGCTGAAAAAAGGATTAGCTGTAGAATAATCATTTTTTACAATAGCAATTTTTGCCGAAAAGTTGTAAAATATATGCAGTGTGTAAACACTGTAAGACTAGGACAGGAAAAGCTCCGGAGACCAATCCCCGGAGCTTTTCCATTTTATCCAGCTATCACAACTGCGAACATTCATACCTAGAGCTTTTAATTACCCCAATTAAATATCCTCTTATACCATGGGTCCTTTGTTTCCTGTTTCTTTCCTTTTGGTTTATCTTCTTTATGATTTAAATGATCGGTACAGTATTCTGTCGGCTCGGTTCCGGCAACAAAGTAGGTAAACCGGCGGACAGGGCAATCTTTTGAAGCTAGCTTGCCGTTTTCAGGGTCAATGTAAACACCTATGACTCCTTCTTTCGGCGGGCTAAACGCCTTGACTGGCTTACCTTTTAGCGACTCCTCCATAAACTTTACCCAAATCTTCTTAGCATAACTTTTTTCAGCAGTAAGGGTTATCGGCTTTCCAACATCATGACCAGCCCAAACCGCCGTTACCAGCTGAGGTGTATACCCAATCATCCAGCTGTCTGTTTCAGTCGAGCCAGATTTTCCAGCATAAGGACGTGTAATGTCATCAATCAGGGAGTTGCCCGTTACCTTCGCATAGCCGTTCAGCTTTTTATCAAACATCCCTGTCATCATTTGTGTCATGACAAAAGCTTTAGCAGGGTCTAAGACTTTTTCTGCTTCATTATTACTTTCAAAAATAACATCGCCATTATAATCTTCTACTCTTGTAATAAGTGTAGGGGTTACTTTTTTACCGCCGTTGGCAAAAAGACTATAGGCATTTGCCATATCAATGACCCGTACGCCTGAGGTTCCTAGAGCCAACGATGGAACTTTATCCATTTTTGTTGAGATACCAAACTTCTTAACTTGATTAATGAGTGTTTCAGTCCCCATAAAAAGGTGAGTTTTAACAGCGTAAATGTTATCAGAGACGGCAAGGGCTTGAGCAAGTGTAATTTCACCATCAGCATACTTGTTATTAAAGTTATGCGGTGAATATTCTGTTTGGCCATCATCCAGTTTAAAGGTTGTTAGTTCACTTCTCATTGTAGAAGATGGTGTAAAGCCATGACTTAGTGCCGCGTAATATAAGATAGGTTTTATCGTTGAGCCCGGCTGACGAACCGCTTGAACCGCCCGATTAAATGGACTTTGTTCATAATTGCGGCCGCCGACCATGGCTTTTACATATCCGTTTTTCGGGTCCATTGCGATGAGACCGACTTGGATTTCGGAACCACTCGCAATAGTATCCTGAATTTGTTTTTCAGCCTCTTGCTGCTGTTTTAGATCGAGTGTGGTATATACTTTTAAGCCGCCAAGAGCGATGGTCCGTTCATCAAGCTGGAGTTGATTTTTTAAAGCATTTTTTACGGCATCTTGAAAATAAGGCGCTGCCTCTACCCGTTTATGTGGATGTTCACCGACAAATGTAAGCGGCGTGGCCTTTGCCTTTTGGGCGGCTTCCTTTTTTATATAGCCGTTTTCAACCATTGTGTTTAAAATAATCCCTTGGCGCTTTGTAGCATTTTCTAATGATTCCAGTGGCGAATAGTAACTAGGACCTTTTGGAACACCGGCTAACATCGCGCTCTCAGCAAGGGATAACTCAGAAGCATTTTTTCCATAATAAAATTGGCTGGCTGCTTGGACACCATAGGCACCGTTACCATAATAAATCGTGTTCAAATAGCCTTCCAAGATTTCTTCTTTGGAATAGTTCATTTCAATACGGATCGCATAAAAGGCTTCATGCAATTTCCGTGACCATGTTTTGTCGTGCTCAAGGAAGAGATTCCGTGCGTATTGCTGGGTGATGGTGCTGGCACCTTGGACCTTCGCACCTGCTTTTACATCGGCGAGGATCGCGCCTGCAATCCGTTTATAGTCAAAGCCATTATGTTCATAAAAGTTTTTATCTTCAATGGAAATGGTCGCATTGATTAAATCTGGTGAAATTTCTTCGAGGGGTACCCAGTACCGTTTTTGACCGCTGTTGCTCTCACCGATTAACGATCCATCATTGGCAAAGAACAGTGTGGATTGCGGGACAGCCAACGGCGGTGCGCCAAGAATTTTGGCATAACCAAGAATTCCAAGAAAAACAACGAACATGCAGCCAAAGCCTATCAAACTAATGATAATAAAAGCACGCAAGTATTTTAACGTTTTTCGAAACCCATGATTCGTCATAACTTCCACAGCAATACCCTCCTTCACCACTTTGATAAAATGCCCATAGTTACAGTATTGAAATAAGACAGTGTTTTTAAACTACCAAAAAGAAAATATTTCTAGAAAATTTGATAGATTATGCTAGACTTTTCTTTATGTTTGTAATTCAATAGTTTGGGTACGATAAAAATGGAATGAATTCATGGGAATAAAGGCTTGACTAAAAAAGATACGGAAGGATGTTGAACATGGCAATTTGGTTTACAGAAAAGCAAACTGAAAACTTTGGTATCACCATGAAAATCAATAAAATTTTACATACCGAACAAACAGAATTTCAAAAGCTTGATATGGTGGAAACAGAAGAATGGGGCAATATGCTTCTATTAGATGACATGGTCATGACCTCTGTTAAAGACGAGTTCGTATATCATGAAATGGTGGCACATATCCCTTTGTTCACACATCCTAATCCAGAGAACGTTTTAGTTGTCGGCGGCGGTGACGGCGGCGTTATTCGCGAAGTCTTGAAGCACCCAAGCGTTAAGAAAGCAACGCTTGTAGATATTGACGGTAAAGTCATTGAGTACTCTAAAAAGTACTTACCTGAAATTGCTGGAATGCTGGATGACCCTCGTGTAGATGTCCGCGTCGATGACGGGTTCATGCATATTGCTAAAAGTGAAAATGAATATGATGTGATTATGGTGGACTCAACTGAGCCGGTAGGTCCAGCAGTAAACTTATTTACAAAAGGATTCTACGCTGGGATTTCTAAGGCTTTAAAAGAAGATGGTATCTTTGTAGCCCAGTCAGATAACCCTTGGTTCAAGGCTGATTTAATTCGCAGTGTACAGCGCGACGTCCGCGAAATATTTCCGATTACCCGTTTGTATGTTGCAAACATCCCAACATACCCAAGCGGACTATGGGCATTCACCATCGGATCCAAAAAATACGACCCACTCGAAGTAAGCGAAGACCGCTTCCACGAAATCGAAACCAAATACTACACAAAAGAACTACACAAAGCAGCATTCGTACTGCCTAAGTTTGTTGGGGATTTATTGAAGTAATTTGGGTGCCAATTTTTTGGGTGCCTGTCACCGCTCGTGGACACTTTCCACCTGAGGTGGACAGTTAGTGACCGAAGAGCTGTTGAAATCAAGATTACGGTCGTTATAAACGGTTTATAGTGACCGAAACGGTAATGAAAGAGGTTTTACGGTAGCTAAAGAATGCTTATAGTGACTGAGATGGCAATAAAAGAGGATATACGGTCACTATAGGTATCCTAGAGTGACCGATATCCAATCAATTCTAGATTGGTTAATACATAGAAGTGAGGGAAGTTACATGCGTTTTGATGAGAGTTATTCTGGTAATGTGTTTATAAAGAGTCATCCGAGTTTTGAAGAGAGTCAGGTTGTGCTTTACGGGATGCCGATGGACTGGACGGTAAGCTATCGCCCAGGGTCACGATTTGGCCCTGCTCGTATTCGCGAGGTTTCGATTGGTCTGGAGGAGTATAGCGCGTATCTAGATCGTGAGCTGGAAGAAGTAAAGTATTTTGACGCCGGCGATATTCCACTTCCTTTTGGAAATGCGCAAAAGAGCTTGGATTTAATTGAGGATTTCGTAGATCAAGTTCTAGCTGCTGGTAAGTTTCCATTTGGAATGGGCGGCGAGCACTTGGTGTCTTGGCCAGTCATGAAGGCGGTATATAAGAAATACCCTGATTTAGCAATCATTCATATGGATGCCCACACAGATCTAAGAGAGAACTATGAAGGCGAACCATTATCCCACTCCACTCCGATTCGCAAAATTGCGGAACATATCGGACCAAAAAATGTGTATTCTTTTGGAATCCGCTCGGGGATGAAGGAAGAATTCCAATGGGCAAAAGAAAACGGCATGCATATTTCAAAATTCGAAGTTCATCAGCCGTTAAAAGAAATCCTCCCTGAACTTGCTGGACGCCCTGTTTATGTAACGATTGATATCGATGTGCTGGATCCTGCGCATGCACCAGGTACTGGTACGGTTGACGCCGGAGGGATTACATCTCGTGAGCTGCTTGCTTCTATTCATGAAATTGCCCGCTCTGGTGTAAACGTAGTTGGCTGCGACCTTGTTGAAGTAGCTCCTATCTACGATCCTTCTGAGCAAACAGCGAATACCGCCAGCAAATTGATTCGTGAAATGCTTCTTGGCTGGGTGAAATAACGATTTTTAGTGCCTGTCCCAATAGTGGGGCAGGCATCTTTTGAATTGTGTACATACTATAGGTATAATGATAAAAGTGTGTAAAATTTTAAAGGACCTAGATAAGGTTTATTTTTAAAAAGGGTGTGCGTTTCATTGTCAATCCCTGAGTTACCTGTGAAAATTAACGTAAAAACAACAATTGACCACGATGAGACTTTTGAATTGATGGTATTTGGTACATACTTTGAAAAAGGAAATGCAGCGTATCTTCGATATGAGGAAACCGTGGAAGAGGGAAGTGTCCGGACTATTGTGAAGATGGGACATCATGAGGCCCTTATTTTACGCGGAGGTGCGATTAAGATGCGTCTGCCGTTTGAGTTGAATCGTAAGTTAAATGGCAGTTATGAAATGCCGTTTGGCCAATTTGCAACCGTGACAAAAGCAAAAAGAATAGATTTTTCCTATGAAAATGGTAAAGGCCGATTCGGTGTGGTTTATGATTTTTCAATGGAGGGTGCAAAGACAAGTACCTATCAGTTAGAAATAGCGTTTCAGGAGGAGAAGAAATGAATATAGTTGAACAGGTTCAAAGTCGTTTAAAAGAGGAAATACGGGCAGCGGTTGTGAAGGCCAATCTTGCCACAGAAGAACAAATTCCAGATGTTATCCTGGAGGTTCCAAAAGAGAAGGCACACGGCGATTATTCCACCAACATGGCGATGCAGCTTGCGCGTGTGGCGAAGAAAGCGCCGAGAATGATAGCCGAAGCACTCATTGAAAATTTCGATCGCTCCAAAGCTTACATTGAAAAAATTGAATTGGCGGGACCAGGGTTCATCAATTTTTATATGAATAATGCTTACTTAACTGATTTGATTCCAACGGTTCTTGAGGCAGGGGAAAAGTACGGAGAAACAACGGTTGGCGGCAAGCAGAAGGTTCAGGTAGAGTTTGTTTCCGCAAATCCAACGGGTGACCTTCACCTTGGTCATGCTCGTGGTGCGGCAGTCGGCGACACCCTTTGCAATATTCTAGCAAAGGCTGGCTATGATGTTTCCCGTGAATACTATATTAATGACGCGGGGAATCAGATTAATAACCTGGCATTATCTGTTGAGGCACGCTATTTCCAAGCGCTTGGTCAAGACAAGCCTATGCCAGAGGATGGCTATCATGGTGCGGACATTATTGGAATTGGGAAGTCGCTGGCAGAAGAATTTGGCGATAAATATGTAAATGTGGATGAGCAGGAGCGTTTTGAATTTTTCCGTGAATACGGCTTGAAATACGAAATGGCAAAATTGCAAAAGGACCTTGAGGATTTCCGGGTTAAGTTTGATGTTTGGTATTCTGAAACGTCTCTTTATAAAAATGGGAAAATTGACGAGGCATTAAATGTGCTTCGTGAGAGCGGCTATATTTATGAGGAAGAGGGCGCAACTTGGCTTCGTTCAACCGATTTTGGTGACGATAAGGACCGCGTGCTGATTAAGCAGGATGGCTCGTATACGTATTTGACGCCGGATATCGCTTACCATAAGGACAAGCTTGACCGCGGCTTTGAAAAGCTGATTAATATTTGGGGTGCGGATCACCATGGTTATATTCCACGGATGAAAGCGGCGATTCAGTCACTTGGCTATGCTGCAGACGCCCTCGAGGTTGAAATCATTCAGCTTGTTCACCTTTATAAAAACGGTGAGAAGATGAAGATGAGTAAGCGTACAGGTAAGGCTGTCACGATGCGTGATTTGGTCGATGAGGTCGGCCTCGATGCCACTCGTTACTTCTTTGCGATGAGAAGTTCGGATACACATATGGACTTTGATTTGGATTTAGCTGTCTCAGAATCAAATGAAAATCCTGTGTATTATGCTCAATATGCACACGCAAGAATCTGCAGCATCCTGCGCTCAGGTGAAGAGCAGGGGATTAAAATCGATAAAGATGCGGATTTCTCATTAATTGGTGCAGAAAAAGAAATCGAGTTATTGAAAAAGCTTGGAGAGTTCCCGCAGGCAGTTAGCGAGGCAGCAGTAAAGCGCGTACCTCACCGTGTGACGAACTATATCATGGAACTGGCTTCAACCTTCCACAGCTTTTACAATGCAGAAAAAGTACTCGACAGCGAGCAGCCAGAACGCACGAAGGCACGCCTCGCGTTAATCAAAACCGTTCAAATCACACTGCGAAATGCCCTTGCATTAATCGGTGTATCAGCTCCAGAAAAAATGTAAAATGTTCATGGCTCCCATTGAGGGAGCCATTTTTACTATTTCCATTGGGTCCGTAGTGTCCATATGGGGTGGAAAGTGTCCACGAGCGGTGCCTGTCACCAAATATTCATCGCTGAATATTTATCCGTTTTTTGGTAGATATTATGAAGGTACTTTTTAGATGAGGAGTGGCCCTGATGAATGTGGGAAGAGCGAAGGAAATTGCTGATTCGATGGATATGATTAATGTGACGTATGAGGGAACGCCGGTGATTATTCAGCATGTGGATGATAACACGAAGATGGCGCGGGTGTATGCGAAGTCTGATCCGGAAAATGAACTGGAAGTTCCAGTCTTGAATCTTATTGAAGAGTAAAAGAGTCTCCTCGAAAGGGAGACTCTTTTTCAAAAAGCTTTGTTAAAGTCTGATGTTGACTTTTTGTGTTTGAAAAATAAACGGAGGATTTCCGGCTAAATTGGGATATGCCCATATTTTATTAAAAATAAGTGGAGTTTTTCCGGTTAGATGATCAAAATCTATGGATTTTGTCTTATTTAGAGCAGTTAACCGGAATCCCTCCGCTTATATCTGCTTCTTAAGCGTCCCCTATATACATTAACCGGAAATTCTCCGTCTATGAATTCTCCTACCTATCTGCCTACACGAAAATCAACAAAGAATTCATAACAGAGCCTCTCATAAATAAAGTATATGTCTTGAACTTAGATTACTGTCTAGCTGCAGCGCCCTAACTGCTGATCAGGGCACTTCAGCTTATCTTTTTAGACGCCTTGTGAATGCTTATGGTTTGGTAATTTGCTTTCCGGGTCGTTGTTGCCATGCTTTTGATTTTTCTTTTGCTTTTTTTCATTTTCCGCTAATTTTTGTACGAATTGGCTGGTGCTTTCCATCGACAATCCCTCCTTGTGTGAATCTGTTGTTACTTTAACCAATCCCGCTTAAAAAAATGCTGGGAGTTATTTCACCTCAATCGCTGCCCCGCTAATGCGTTTAAAGCCGCGTACTTTACTAATATCTTCGACTAATTTCAAAGTAGCCTGATCCTTTGCCTTCGCCTCAATCATGAAGTCGACATCCTGCCCAATTTCCTTCAGCATTTTTACTAACGGCATGATAAATTCGAGGTCCACAAAATCTGCATGAGACCTGAATTCTTTTTCAGCTTTAGGAGAGGAAATATGGATTTTAGGAATAAGATCAACATGATCCCATGTCTTAAAAATCCTCGGCAGCAGCTCCTCGAGCGGAGGTTCGCAAAGATTAGCCATGTGGTGATGATAATCGAATACAAAGGGAATCGTCTCTTTTTCACAGGCAAGCAAGGTCTCCTCTGTATTGTAGGTTTTGTCGTCATTTTCTAAGGTCATCGCACGTTTGATATGTGACGGAAGCTTTTTTAGATTCTCATGAAAACGGACAATCGTTTCCACCTTATCTCCATAGGCGCCCCCAATATGAATATTCATCATGCCTCTATCTTCGACACCCATGGCCTCAAACATTCGATAATGATATTCCATATCGATAACGGCATTATCGGTTATTTTTTGCTGCGGAGAGGTAAATAACGTGTATTGATTAGGATGAAAGCTAACTCTTAAGTTATTCTTTTTGATTAGCTGGCCAATTTCCTTCCACTGCTTCTTAAAGGGGGTAACAAAATCCCAAAACACATCTGGATGGGTCGCTAACGGTACAATTGAACTGGAAAGCCGGTACAATTCAATTTCATGGGCGAGATTGAAATAGAGCATTCGAAGCGTATGGGCTAAATTGAGCCTGGTGAGCTCAAGTAACTTATCTTTACGCTCTTTTTCAGATAGCTGCTGGTAGCGTGTAAAGGTAAGTGTCTTCGATGGAGAAGCATCCCACAAGGTAATAGCAGTTGAAACATAGCCGAAACGAATCTTCATCGTACTAACTCCTTATTATAAAAAGAATGAAAAGGCCCCAGCGATGCCTTCCTTTATCGACCTTAAAAAGTTTGGCTTATTGAGGTCCTCTAGTTTCAATGGTTTTGAATCAAGAATATCTTTATGGAGGACACCCCTAAACCGTTCTACAAAGGCAGGGTCAAAAAAATAACAATTAATTTCTTTGTTTAAAAATAAACTTCTTTTATCAAAATTTGCCGAACCGATATCACATAAATGATCATCGATGATAATAGATTTTGCATGGTAAAAACCATTCTTATACTGAAAAACCTGTGCTCCCGCTAATAACATCTTGCGTAAATATCGGTATGAAGCCTCTTGTACAAGCATATGATCAGTAATATATGGCACAACAATGGTAATTTTAATTCCGCGCTTGGCAGCCCGAAGCAGTTCATCCATGAGTTTTTTGCTTGGTATAAAATACGGAGTACCAATCGTAATCGACTTTTTTGCGTTTTCAATGAAGTGGAAATACTTTTCTTCAAGGAAGCCTGCCTCTGTGGGAACAAATTGATGTGGTACTGTCCCTTTGGGCTGCCGAGGAGCATAACGAGAATCGACAATCACATGATCAGAAGCGTATTCATTCCAATCAATAAAAAACTCACGCTGCAGAAATGGCACACTTTCACCAGTAATCTTTAAATGGTAATCGCGCCAGGGACTTAGCTTCGGATCTTGATCAATATATTCTTTACCAATATTGTACCCGCCAAGATAGCCAATTTTTCCATCAATAATCGATATCTTTCGATGGTTTCGCACCTGAGAGGAATAAAAAAGGAAGGGAAGCCGTATTCGATTGCTAAAGGCAAATTGTACACCGGCATTACGTAATTCTCTTATTGCAGGCTTTTTCACCTTATGACTGCCAATCTGATCGACCAATAATCTAACTTCAATTCCCTCTCTAGCTTTTGCTTTTAAAATATCGAAAAACTGCTGGCTAAATTGGTCATCCCTCACAATATAAAAAAGGATATGAATATGGTTCTGGGCATTTCTTAATTCTTGAAAATAATCGGCAAACAGCTCTTTTCCATGTGGAAAAATATCAAAGTTTCCATACAGAATCGGGGTTTCTCTTTTTTGAAAAGACGAGCGATGCTTTTTTCTGCCTAATGTAAGATCAAGATAAAACCAAACAATGATAAGAAGTATAAGAGCGATGACTATGGATGGTAAATGCATGCAGTATCGTTCCTCCAATCATTTCTGTTAGGTTTGCCAAACAGAGGCTATAGTATGAATTTGAATAAAAGTCAAATAAATTTTCAGAAAACCATTTGACTGAATGCTCATTCATTATATAATGGTGGTAATAGTAGTCAGAAAATTTTATTGTTTTAAAATTTTCTACTAAAGATAAACAATTAGGGATGGGAACAAAACAAAGGGGGCGTATTGAATGAATGGGCTTTTATGGGTGAATCTCATTGCATTTCTTGCTGTAACCGCTTACGCAGTCAGTCTGTTCGTTTACGTAGTAAAAACGAGGATTGAATTCATTAAGCTGGGGAAAAAAGTCGAGTTTGACAATAAAGTCAAAGAACGAATGCAAAAAATCTGGGTCAATGTGTTTGGGCAGAAGAAGTTATTAAAGGACAAAAAGAGTGGGATCATGCATGTGATGTTCTTTTATGGATTTATTCTCGTCCAATTTGGTGCCATTGATTTCATTTGGAAGGGATTAGTACCGGGCTCTCATTTACCGCTGGGGCCGTTGTATGCAGGGTTTACCTTTTTCCAAGAAATCGTTACATTGATGATTCTTGTTGCGGTTATTTGGGCTTTTTACCGCCGTTATGTGGAAAAACTTGTCCGCTTGAAGCGCAACTTTAAATCGGGTCTTGTATTGATTTTTATCGGCGGATTAATGCTTTCCGTTCTTGTCGGAAACGGAATGGGCATTATCTGGCACGGTCACGAAGCCACTTGGACAGAGCCAATTGCATCGTTAATTGCGCTTATTTTTTCAGGGATTGGTGAAACCGCTTCAATTGTCATTTTTTATGTGGCATGGTGGATTCATTTATTATTCTTACTGACCTTCTTAGTGTATGTTCCACAATCAAAACACGCACACTTAATTGCCGGACCGGCAAATGTATATTTTAACCGTTTAGAAAAAGCAGGTAAGTTGAAGAAGGTCGATTTTGAGGACGAGTCACAGGAATCCTTCGGTGTTGGAAAAATTGAGGATTTTACGCAGCACCAAATGATCGATTTTTATGCTTGTGTAGAATGTGGTCGCTGTACGAATATGTGTCCTGCAACAGGAACAGGAAAAATGCTGTCGCCAATGGATTTAATTGTTAAAATGCGTGACCATCTAACCAATCATGGTGCGGCCGTTACTTCAAAACAGCCGTGGGTTCCGACCTTCGCGTTTGGCAGCACCAAAGGGAATCAAATCGCACTAGCTGCAAGTGGTCAAGGTGCCCAAGAAACAGCAGCAACACTTGCTTATAATCCAAGCTTGATTGGCGATGTCATTACCGAAGAGGAAATCTGGGCATGTACGACTTGCCGTAATTGTGAGGATCAATGTCCAGTAATGAACGAGCATGTGGATAAAATTATTGACCTTCGCCGTTATCTTGTTTTAACAGAAGGAAAGTTAGACGCAGACGCACAGCGTGCAATGACAAATATCGAGCGTCAGGGAAATCCTTGGGGCTTAAATCGTAAAGAGAGAGAATCTTGGCGTGAAGTTCGTGAAGATGTTGAAATTCCTACGGTAAAAGAAATGAACAAAAAGGGTGAGGAGTTCGAATACTTATTCTGGGTTGGTTCGATGGGATCCTACGATAACCGCAGCCAAAAAATCGCTCTTTCATTTGCAAAGCTTTTAAATGAAGCAGGTGTTAAGTTTGCAATCCTAGGTAACAAAGAGAAAAACTCTGGTGATACACCGCGCCGTCTTGGTAATGAGTTCTTGTTCCAAGAGCTTGCTAGCAAAAATATTGAAGAATTTGAAAAGGCCGAAGTGAAGAAAATCGTTACAATTGACCCGCATGCCTACAATATTTTCAAGAATGAATATCCTGACTTTGGTTTAGAGGCTGAGGTTTACCATCATACAGAGGTTCTATATGAACTCGTTCGTGATGGCAAGTTAGTACCAAAGCATGCGGTTAATGAAAAGATTACCTTCCATGACTCCTGTTACTTAGGTCGTTACAACGACGTGTACGATCCGCCAAGGGAGATTTTAAAATCAATCCCAGGTGTGCAGCTTGTGGAAATGGAAAGAAACAGAGAAACCGGAATGTGCTGTGGCGCAGGCGGCGGCTTGATGTGGATGGAGGAAGAAACCGGACACCGTATTAACGTTTCAAGAACGGAGCAGGCACTAGCTGTGAATCCATCTGTTATCAGTTCTGGATGTCCGTACTGTTTAACCATGCTGTCAGACGGAACAAAGGCAAAAGAAGTAGAAGAAAAGATTTCAACCTATGATGTTGCAGAACTCCTTGAAAAAGCAGTCTGTGGGGAAGTAGCTTAGAAAAGCGGAGGCGCCTTCGGAACAAGCACAGCTTGTTCCTGCGAGGATTATCCTAGGAGCTTTCCTTAGTGTTCAGCCCCGACAAGCTACTTGCGGGCCAGAGGGTGAAGTCGTGCACTTTAACTTCACCCGTTGGACCGAAGTGACCTCGAGCTGTAACAATCATCGCTTTAACAAGCAATGATTGTTACAAGATAATCTAAGGAGCATGGTCGGGAAGAAAACTGGCTAGGTGCCGGAGCTAGACAGAATAAGTCGGTTGAGGCAAAAGTTGAATGTTGCTTGAATTCATAAAATCTTAAGAATTTTGTGTAAAACATTTCAACTTTTGCCTTTTTTTATGTAAAATAGAAAGTGAGTAGGAAAACGTTTTCATTTGGGGATTTTTTTTAAGCATAAATCGAGCGAGCGTTCAGTCAATTAAAGGATTAAAGAATAGGGAGAGTGCTTTGGATGGGGAAAACAGTTATTTTGAGCGGGGTTAGAACACCATTTGGAAAATTTGGCGGAGCACTTAGCAGTCTGACAGCTTCGCAGCTGGGCGGTATTGCGGTGAAAGAAGCAATCGCACGCGCTGGAGTGAATCCTGATGATGTACAGGAGGTTATTTTAGGAACGGTTTTACAAGGCGGTCAAGGACAAATTCCTTCACGTCAGGCAGCAAGAGAGGCAGGACTTTCCTGGGAAGTCAAAACAGAAACCATTAATAAAGTTTGCGCTTCTGGAATGCGCAGTGTCACGTTAGCGGATCAGATTATCCGTGCAGGTGATGAAGATTTACTTGTAGCAGGCGGCATGGAATCAATGAGTAACGCTCCATATATTTTACCAAAGGCACGCTGGGGATTAAAAATGGGCGATTCATCTGTAAAGGATTTAATGATTCATGACGGATTAAGCTGCAGCTTCACAGGCGTTCATATGGGGACGTATGGAAATTCAACAGCAAAAGAAATGGAAATCAGCCGAGAAGCTCAGGATCAATGGGCATTAAGAAGTCACCAAAGGGCGATTGCAGCGATTGAAGGCGGTATATTTGCAGAAGAAATCGTGCCTGTCACCGTCCCACAGCGTAAAGGTGCTCCGGTTGTCGTAGAGCATGATGAATCACCACGAAAAGACACCTCTATCGAAAGACTTGCAAAATTAGCACCCGTCTTTAACTCAGACGGTACCATCACAGCAGGAAATGCCCCTGGAATCAATGACGGCGCGGCGGCCCTTATTTTAATGAGTGAAGAAAGAGCATTACGCGAGGGTTACAAGCCGGAAGCCGTAATCTTAGGTCATTCAGCAATAGCGGTAGAAGCAAAGGATTTTCCACAAACGCCAGGCCTTGTCATCAACAGCTTATTGAAAAAAACCGGAAAGACCGTAGAAGAAATCGACTTATTTGAAATCAATGAAGCCTTTGCAGCAGTTGCATTAGCAAGTGGAAAAATTGCCAATCTTGATCCAGAGAAGGTCAATGTCAATGGCGGTGCGGTCGCATTGGGCCATCCAATCGGTGCTAGCGGTGCCCGGATTATTATCACGTTAATGCACGAACTGAAACGCCGTGGCGGTGGAATTGGGATCGCAGCTATTTGCAGCGGCGGCGGTCAGGGTGACGCGGTGATGATTGAGGTTCCTAGAGTTTAGTGACTTTCAGATCGTGTCTAATTGTATAAAACAATATAAAACTTGTTCAAAACATCGAAATAAACGTACAAAACTTAAATAGTCTAAAACCCAAATAGGAATTTTTTTAAAAAAGGGCAATTGGAGGGGAAATAATGAAGGTTGAAAAGGTAATGGTAATCGGAGCCGGTCAAATGGGTTCTGGGATTGCACAGGTTTGTGCACAGGCGGGCTATACGGTGTACCTTAACGATTTAAAGCAAGAATTTGTGGAGCGCGGTTTAGGAGTCATCAACAAAAATTTATCCCGTAATGTGGATAAAGGCAGAATGACAGAAGAACAAAAACAAGAAGTCCTAAAGCAAATTAAGGCTTCCACTGATCTGAATGATGCCCGTGCGGTCGACCTTGTGATTGAAGCAGCGGTTGAAAATATGGAAATCAAAACAAAGGTATTCGCGCAGTTAGATGAAATTGCGCCTGCACATGCGATTTTGGCGAGCAATACGTCTTCTCTGCCAATTACGGAGATTGCGGCGGCAACGAAACGTCCGGAACAAGTAATCGGAATGCATTTTATGAATCCGGTGCCAGTTATGAAGCTAGTCGAGATTATTCGCGGCTTAGCAACAGCGGATGAAGTCTACCAAGTGATTGAAGATATGACCAAAACATTGGGTAAGGTTCCTGTTGAAGTGAATGACTTCCCAGGATTCGTTTCAAACCGAATTCTAATGCCGATGATTAATGAAGCGATTTATACGCTGTATGAGGGTGTAGCTACAAAGGAAGCGATTGATGAAGTCATGAAGCTTGGGATGAATCACCCAATGGGACCGTTAACGTTAGCTGATTTTATTGGTCTTGATACATGCCTGTATATTATGGAAACCCTCCATGAAGGCTTTGGCGATACAAAATACCGTCCATGTCCGCTGCTGCGAAAGTATGTTAAAGCTGGCTGGCTTGGCAAGAAATCAGGTCGAGGCTTCTACACATACGAATAATTAGGAGTGTTACTATGAATCTAAGATTTACAGAAGAGCAGGAAATGATGCGCAAAATGGTCCGAGACTTTGCTGAAAATGAAATTGCCCCGTTTGTTGAGCGGATGGAAAAGGGCGAATTTCCGCGTGAAATTCTTCGTAAAATGGGCGAACTTGGTTTAATGGGAATTCCGGTTCCTGAAAAATACGGCGGTGCAGAGATGGATTTTGTCTCCTATATCATCGCAATAAATGAAATTTCAAGAGTAAGCGCAACGGTGGGCGTTATCCTTTCTGTTCATACATCGGTCGGAACCAATCCCATTCTTTATTTTGGCTCGGATGAACAAAAGCAGCGGTTTTTGCCTAAATTGGCTTCAGGTGAGTATTTAGCAGCATTCTGCTTGACGGAGGCGGGATCAGGGTCGGACGCAAAAAGCATGAAATCTCGCGCGGTTAAGAAAGATGACCATTATGTCATCAACGGCTCGAAGATGTTTATCACCAATGGCGGTGAAGCCGATGTTTACATCGTCTTTGCTTCAACCAATCCTGAATTAGGAAGCAAAGGAATCTCGGCATTTATCGTAGAAAAAAATTCTCCTGGCCTTGTAATTGGCAAGGATGAACATAAAATGGGGCTCCATGGCTCAAGAACGGTACAGCTATCCTTTGAAGATATGCGCGTGCCAGTCGAGAATCTCTTGGGTCAAGAAGGGGAAGGCTTTAAAATTGCTATGGCAAACCTAGATGTTGGGCGAATCGGGATTGCTGCTCAAGCATTAGGGATTGCAGAAGCGGCATTAGCTGCGGCAGTGGATTATGCAAAAGAACGGAAGCAGTTTGGAAAGCCCATTGCAGCACAACAAGGTATTGGTTTTAAATTGGCTGATATGGCTACGAATGTGGAAGCTGCAAGACTATTACTCTATCGTGCCGCTGATTTGCGGGCACAGGGTCTAAAATGTGGGATGGAAGCTTCTATAGCAAAACTATTTGCTTCGAAAACCGCAGTAGAGACGGCGACAGAAGCGATTCAGGTATTTGGCGGTTATGGCTATACAGAGGACTATCCAGTCGAGCGCTACTTCCGTGACGCCAAAGTGACCGAGATTTATGAGGGAACGAGCGAGATTCAGCGGATTGTGATTAGTAAATATCTTTAAATTGTAGATAAGTTATGGATTTGGGTAGTGTGTAGATATTTTTGGGATTTGTGTGGATATTGGGACTGGAAAGTGTGGAGTTCTAGGCTAATTGTATGAACTGTATGGTTTTTTGTATAAACTGTACGGTTTTTTGTAAGAACTGTTTGGTTTTTTGTATAAACTGTACGGTTTTTTGTAAGAACTGTTTGGTTTTTTGTATAAACTGTACGGTTTTTTGTAAGAACGGTCTGGTTTTGTATAAACTGTACGGTTTTTCGTAAGAACTGTATGGTTTTTTGTATAAACTGTACGGTTTTTCGTAAGAACGATCTGGTTTTGTATAAACTGTACAGTTTTTTGTAAGAACGGTCTAGTTTTCTGTAAAAACTGTACGTATTAAAGAGAAGTTACCTTGGGGAGGACGTATAAAATGAACTTTCGCTTATCTGAAGAACATGAAATGATTCGGAAAATGGTTCGTGATTTTGCTAGAAATGAAGTGGCACCAACAGCGGCTGAGCGTGATGAGGAAGAGCGTTTTGACCGTGAGATTTTTGACAAGATGGCGGAGCTTGGCTTAACAGGAATTCCATGGCCGGAAGAATACGGTGGCATTGGCAGCGATTACCTTGCTTATTGTATAGCGATTGAAGAGCTCTCAAGAGTTTGTGCATCAACAGGTGTAACACTATCGGCACATACCTCATTAGCTGGCTGGCCGATTTACAAATTCGGATCGGAAGAACAAAAACAGCAATATCTTCGTCCGATGGCGGAAGGCTCCAAAATTGGGGGGTACGGGTTAACAGAACCAGGAAGCGGTTCAGATGCCGGCGGGATGAGAACAAATGCAAGACGTGAAGGCGACCATTACATTCTTAATGGTTCAAAAATTTTCATCACGAATGGCGGAGTAGCTGATATTTACGTGGTTTTCGCCGTAACAGATCCATCCAGCAAACACAAAGGAACCACCGCATTCATAGTCGAAAGCGACTTCCCAGGCTTCTCTGTGGGGAAAAAAGAAAAGAAACTAGGCATTCGTTCGTCACCAACAACCGAAATTATTTTTGAAGATTGCAAGGTGCCCGTCGCCAACAGATTGGGTGAAGAAGGCGAAGGATTCAAAATTGCGATGATGACACTTGATGGCGGCCGTAACGGCATCGCGGCACAGGCAGTTGGAATTGCACAGGGGGCGCTTGACGCTGCGGTCGACTATTCAAAGGAACGTCAGCAGTTTGGAAAGCCAATTGCAGCTAACCAAGGAATTGCCTTCAAACTTGCAGATATGGCGACAAATATTGAAGCAGCAAGACTATTAACCTATCAAGCTGCATGGCTGGAGTCGCAGGGTCTTCCATACGGTAAAGAATCAGCAATGTCGAAGTTATTCGCTGGTGACACAGCGATGAAGGTGACGACAGAAGCAGTACAAGTATTTGGCGGTTACGGTTATACAAAGGATTATCCAGTAGAGAGATTCATGCGCGATGCAAAAATCACGCAAATCTATGAGGGAACACAGGAAATCCAACGCCTCGTTATTTCTAGAATGATAACTAAGTAACCATTTATTGAATAAAGGCGGTAAAAAGGGATGAAAAAGCGAGAAGTGCAGGCGTCTGTGAAAGATGAACGCCTTGTGAAAAAAAGACGGGATGAAATGATCAAAGGGGCCGTATCACTTTTTAAAGAAAAAGGGTTCCACCGGACGACGACAAGGGAAATAGCAAAGGCGGCGGGATTTAGCATTGGGACCCTATATGAATATATTCGTACAAAGGAAGATGTTCTTTACCTCGTTTGTGATAGTATTTATGACCACGTAAGCGAGCGGCTTCAGGAGGACCTTGAGCATAAGCAGGGAACACTGGAGAGCCTGAAGCATGGGATTGGCAATTACTTTCGGGTTATTGATGAAATGCAGGAGGAAATCTTGGTCATGTATCAAGAGACCAAGTCGCTTAACAAGGAGGCTCTTCCATACGTGTTGAAAAAGGAAATTGAAATGGCAGATATGTTCGAAAAACTGATCACGTTATGCGTGGAAAATGGGGAATTGAACCTAACTGAAAAGCAAATCAAAATCCTTTCGCACACGATTATTGTCGAGGGACAAATGTGGAGCTTCCGCCGCTGGACGCTGCAAAAATTATTTACGTTAGAAGAATACATTGAAATGCAAACGGAGTATTTATTTTCGGGAATTAACGGGGTTAGTCAGGACGATAACGAAGTGAATTTTTCCAAATAAGGGGGAGACAAATGAGTACGACGGAGGTTTATCAGCCGAAGCATCATATTCGTTTTGTAACGGCGTCTAGTTTGTTTGATGGTCACGACGCTTCGATTAATATTATGAGAAGAATTCTTCAGGCAAGCGGAGCAGAGGTTATTCATCTTGGTCATAACCGTTCGGTCGAAGCGGTGGTCAATGCTGCGATTCAAGAGGACGCACAGGGGATTGCTATTTCTTCTTATCAAGGCGGTCATGTTGAATACTTTAAGTATATGTACGATTTGCTGAAGGAAAAAGGCGCGCCGAATATCCGCATTTATGGTGGCGGCGGTGGTGTTATTATCCCGCGTGAAATTAAAGAGCTGCATGATTACGGAATTGCTTGGATCTTTTCACCTGAGGACGGCAGGACGATGGGTCTTCAAGGAATGATTAACCGAATGCTGGAAGAATGCGATTTCCCAACCGTTACCGCGGACCATGCTGAGCATATTGAAAAGCTGCCAACTGGCGATGTTAATGCAATTTCAAAATTAATTACGCTTGCTGAGCTCCATGTTGATAGCAACCGGGAAGCTGCAGCTGCTGCGGAAAGCCTGCTTGAAAAAGTAAAATCGTTAACAAAGGAAATCCCTGTTGTCGGAATCACCGGTACAGGTGGTGCTGGAAAAAGCTCGCTTACGGACGAATTAATTCGCCGTTTTATCAACGAACTGCCCGATAAAAAAGTCGCGATTCTTTCCGTAGACCCGACCAAGCAAAAAACAGGTGGTGCACTTTTAGGCGACCGGATCCGAATGAATGCCATCTTTAATCCGAATGTTTACATGCGAAGCCTGGCCACACGATCCTCAAAATCAGAATTATCGCTTGCGATTAAAGATGCAGTTGCAGTCGTCAAGGCGGCTGGCTTTGACCTCGTGATTGTGGAAACCAGTGGTATTGGCCAGGGCGATGCGGAGATTACGGAAATTTGTGATGTCTCACTCTACGTCATGACCAGTGAGTTCGGTGCGCCTTCACAGCTTGAAAAAATTGATATGATTGATTTTGCGGACTTAATTGTCATTAATAAATTTGAGCGCAAGGGCTCTGAGGATGCACGCCGTCAGGTTCAAAAGCAATACCAGCGCAGTCATATGCTATTTGAAAAAGACACAAGTGAAATGCCTGTATACGGTACGATAGCAAGTCAGTTTAATGATCAAGGCACGAATGCGCTATTTGCGGCGTTAATTGAAAAAGTAAATGAAAAAATGGGTACAAATTGGGTTACCTCTTTTACTAAATTTGCATTAGTAGAAAAGCAAAATGTAATCATCCCAACGGACCGCCGCTATTACCTCCGGGAAATATCGGAAACAGTCCGCCGCTATCACAAAAAGGCTGAAGAGCAGGCAAATATTGCCCGGAAATTATTTCAGCTCGAAGGTGCCATTGCTGCGGTCAAAGAAACAGAAGCAAATCCAGAAGTGCTTGCTTCCTTAGAAGGCATTAAGCAGGCAACAGAAGAGAAATTAACACCAGAGTCGAAAAAGATACTCGACGGCTGGGAAAAAACAAAGGCAGCTTATAAAGCGGATAAATTTGTCACAAGAATTCGTGATAAAGAAATTATCACAGTCTTAAAAACTAAGAGCCTGTCTGGCATCGATATCCCAAAGGTTGTATTACCAGGATATAAAGATTACGGCGAAATCCTCCGCTGGGTGTACCGTGAGAATGTACCAGGTTCTTATCCATTTACAGCTGGAGTGTTCCCGTTCAAACGTGAGGGGGAAGATCCGAAACGTCAATTTGCCGGCGAAGGAACGCCAGAGAGAACAAATCGACGTTTCCACTATCTTTCAAAAGATGATTCCGCTAAACGTTTAAGTACCGCATTTGACTCGGTGACATTGTATGGTGAAGACCCCGATCATCGCCCAGACATTTTTGGGAAAATTGGCGAGAGCGGCGTAAATGTTTGTACACTTGATGATATGAAAAAACTTTATGATGGTTTTGATTTGTGTCATCCATCAACATCGGTGTCGATGACGATTAATGGTCCTGCGCCGATTATTTTAGCGATGTTCATGAATACGGCAATTGATCAACAGGTGAAGAAAAAAGAGGCTGAGCTTGGCCGCGTGTTAACAGTCGAGGAATTTGCGCAAGTGAAGGCTTATACGTTAAAAACTGTCCGCGGTACGGTGCAGGCGGATATTTTAAAAGAAGACCAAGGTCAAAATACGTGTATTTTTTCAACAGAGTTTGCCTTACGGATGATGGGCGATATTCAACAATACTTCATTGACCAGCAGGTGCGTAACTATTATTCAGTTTCTATTTCTGGCTATCATATTGCCGAGGCAGGGGCAAATCCAATTTCGCAGCTGGCGTTTACGCTATCCAACGGATTTACCTATGTCGAGTACTATTTAAGCCGCGGCATGAAAATTGATGATTTTGCGCCAAACTTATCATTCTTCTTCTCGAATGGATTGGACCCGGAATATACCGTCATTGGTCGGGTGGCACGCCGTATTTGGGCAACTGTAATGCGTGACAAATATGGTGCTGCAGAACGGAGCCAAAAGCTGAAGTACCATGTTCAAACATCTGGTCGTTCGCTGCACGCACAAGAAATTGATTTTAATGATATTCGCACAACCTTGCAGGCATTGATGGCGTTACACGATAACTGTAATTCCCTTCATACCAATGCTTACGATGAGGCGATTACAACACCGACAGAAGAATCCGTTCGCCGCGCAATGGCGATTCAGATGATTATCACAAAAGAGCATGGGTTAACAAAAAATGAAAATCCACTTCAGGGTTCGTTTATTGTCGAGGAATTAACCGATCTTGTAGAAGAAGCGGTTCTTCAAGAATTTGAACGCTTAAATGACCGCGGCGGCGTTCTAGGTTCAATGGAAACTCAGTATCAACGCGGAAAGATTCAGGATGAATCCATGTACTATGAAATGAAGAAGCATACAGGCGAGCTGCCAATAATCGGCGTCAATACGTATTTAAATCCTAATCCTCCTTCAGAAGAAGACATCGACAGCATGGAGCTGGCAAGAGCGTCCTATGAGGAAAAGGAATTACAAATACAAAATTTACGTGCCTTCCAACAAGCACACGCAGCACAAACCGCCAAAGCACTAGAGCGCTTAAAAGCAGCAGCCGTAAACAACGAAAACATCTTTGCAGAACTAATGGAAACCGTACAAGTAGCCAGCCTAGGCCAAATCACAAAAGCACTATACGAAGTAGGCGGGCAATACCGAAGAAATATGTAAATAAATTACAATGGCTTAATAGGCGACAGCTTGTAAGCCATTGTTTTTTATTTATAATATGTAAAGAGTATCAATAGTATTGGCACCCTGTTGATTGGAATGGAAGGCATGAAGACTCCTGCGGGAGGACGGGGCAGGGGAGACCCCGCAGGCGCTTAAGCGCCGAGGAGGCTCCCCGGACCGCCCGCGGAAAGCGAAGTGCCTGGAATGGAAATCAACAGGCCAAGTTCAGTGAAACGAAAATATTTTTTTGACAAGTACTAATCTTGGCCACTTTTCTTATATAATAGATGAGCAAACATCAAAGGATCCCGGGGCAGGTGTTGACAATGAAGATAAACTATACGTTTTTGGTATTAATCATTTTAGCCTGGCCGTTATACTATCTCTATCAACACCAATTAGGCGCCATCTCCTTCCTAGTATTGGCTATTTTCTTCTTTTCAAAGGCAATGAAAGAGTTGAAAATGATAAAAAAAGAGGAAAACCCTGATGATCACCAGCCAAAACGGGAAAAAATCAAGTAAAACAGTAGATAGAACTAGCATAAACGGGAGAATATTGTTTATAATGAAGAATATGTCAAAAAACTAGCACCTAGGTGCTAAAATTTTTTGCCCGTTATCACTCCTACATAGAGTGTTAAATAGAGAAAGGAAGTGCCGAAATTGAGTTTACAAGGTTACTCAAAGGAGCAATTAAAAGAGTTTTCCCTCATTGAGCTAGCGTACGAATTTCTAAAAAACAGCAAACAGCCGATTTCCTTCAATGAACTAATCAAAGAAATTGCGGCAGCTACAGAGCTTTCAGAAGATGGAATTAGATCAAGAATCGCACAATTCTATACAGACATAAATATTGATGGCCGTTTTCTTTCATTAGGCGATAACCGCTGGGGTCTTCGCGTTTGGTATCCAGTAGATACAGCGGAAGAAGAAGTGGTTACAGTCATTAAGCCTAAGAAGAAAAAGGCGAAAAAGGTTGTCGATGAAGACGAACTTGAAGATTTTGATGATATCGAAGAAGATTACGATGAACTGGATGACTTTGCCGATGAAGACGATCTTCTTGATGACGAGGAGGATGATTTGCTGGATGACCTCGATGAAGTCGATGAATTAGACGACGATGATGATGATGTGATCGATGATGACGATGAATTCGACCTTGATGAAGAAGAAGACCTTGACGAGGTCCTCGATGATGAAGAGGAAGATTTAGATGAAGTAGAGGATGAAGACGACGACTTATTATAGGCTTGACTTTTTATCTCTGCACTTGTAGAATCTTTTTTGGGCTCCTTTAAAAAGGAACGGATCATAATTTGCTTATAGAGCGCTCCCTTACATTGCGTAAGCGGAGTGCTTTTTTATTTTGTCAGTCCATGATACACAGCTCTTTCGGCAATGACCGAGACTTCTTACGTATAAAAAATTTATAAAAGAAGCCTTAAACAACTGAAGATTGCACAAACTGAATTAGAGGAGGATTATTTTATGACGAAGTATATTTTTGTAACTGGCGGTGTGGTTTCATCGTTAGGAAAAGGAATTACCGCAGCCTCTTTAGGAAGGTTGCTAAAAAATCGCGGATTGAACGTAACGATTCAAAAGTTTGATCCTTATATTAATGTGGACCCAGGAACGATGAGTCCGTACCAGCATGGTGAAGTGTTCGTAACCGGTGATGGTGCCGAAACGGATTTAGACTTAGGCCACTATGAGCGTTTTATCGATATTAATTTAAATAAGTACAGCAATGTAACAACTGGGAAAATCTATTCAACCGTTTTACGCAAAGAGCGCCGCGGCGATTACTTAGGCGGTACGGTTCAAGTTATTCCCCACATTACGAATGAAATTAAAGAACGTGTTTTCCGCGCGGGCAATGAAACAAATGCAGATGTTGTAATCACTGAAATTGGCGGAACTGTAGGGGATATTGAGTCACTGCCATTCCTAGAAGCAATCCGTCAAATCAAGAGTGATATCGGAAGCTCCAATGTCATGTACATTCACTGTACGTTAATTCCGTACATTAAAGCAGCGGGTGAAATGAAGACAAAGCCGACACAACATAGTGTAAAAGAGCTTCGCAGTCTAGGTATTCAGCCAAATATCATCGTGGTACGTACAGAAATGCCTGTTTCTCAGGATATGAAGGATAAAATTGCTTTATTCTGTGATATCGATGCAAAAGCAGTCATTGAATGCCGCGATGCCGATACACTTTATTCCATTCCATTGGCTCTGCAAGAACAGCATATGGATCAAATTGTTTGTGATCATCTAAAGCTAACAACTCCAGAACCTGAGATGACAGAATGGAAAGCTTTAGTTGATAAGGTTCTGAACCTTTCAAGTAAAACGCGCATTGGTCTCGTAGGAAAATATGTTGAACTTCAAGATGCGTATATTTCTGTTGTGGAAGCGATGAAGCATGCAGGTTATGCCTTTGATGCTGATGTAGAAATTAAATGGATTAATGCGGAAGAAGTGAACGCAGAAAACGTTGCAGAACTTCTTCAAGATGTAGATGGAATCCTTGTTCCAGGAGGCTTTGGTGACCGCGGAATCGAAGGAAAAATCCAAGCAACCCGCTATGCCCGTGAATCGAAAAAGCCTTTCCTTGGCATTTGCTTAGGAATGCAGCTGGCGACGATTGAATATGCACGCCATGTTTTAGGTTATCAAGATGCTCATTCTTCAGAGTTTGTACCTGATACGAAACATCCAATTATCGATTTACTTCCTGAACAAAAGGATGTGGAAGACCTGGGTGGAACATTAAGACTTGGTCTTTATCCATGCCGTGTGGTTGAAGGAACAAAAGCATTCGCTGCCTATGAGGATGAAGTGGTGTATGAGCGTCACCGCCACCGTTATGAGTTTAACAATCATTACCGTCAAGAAATGGAAGAAGCAGGATTTGTTTTCTCTGGTACAAGCCCAGACGGCCGTCTTGTGGAGATTATTGAGCTTAAAGATCATCCATGGTTTGTTGCGTCTCAGTTCCATCCGGAATTTGTCTCAAGACCAACACGTCCACAGCCGCTTTTCCGTGACTTTATTAAAGCTTCTTTGCAAAAATAGAACAACAAAAGCCAGGCACAAGCCTGGCTTATTCATATTCTGCTAAAATTTCATCAATCGTAAATTTTAAGCCATAATATACATACAAAGCTGCCATCGAAGACGGATAGCCATACCGATTTCCAAAATCATCGGGCAGCAAACCTTTTGTCAGCTGTAAATGAATAGAAACATCAGCTAACTCTTCAAGTTTTCCGTCTTGAACCGATGTGGATACGGCTACAAACGGGATTCCTTTTTCCTGAAGCTTGCCAGCTAGTTCAATGGCTTCTTGGTCAGCAGAGGTCCGTGTAAACAAAAGTACCCGGTCGGCACTGGTTGCAGCATCCGCATTTGTTCTAGCACCTTTTAATGGTTCTGCACCCTCTAAGGCTTCAAATTCAACACCTTTCATTTCCTTGAAGCCTATCACATAAATATTCTGTCCTTGGGCGAGCAGGCGGGCACCGTCCTCAAAGGAAAACTCTTCTTTTTCTTCAATTCGTTTAAATAATCCGGTCAATTGGGTTGTAAACATTTTTAACAATTAAAGCCCCTCCTTTACAAAGTTATTATAGCTCTTTGAAAATAAAAGACAATTACCATAAAATACCTTAAACTAAATAGAGGATTTTTAGTAGAAATGTCGAAGATTATTTAGTGGAAGAAATAGGAATCGTTTATAGATAAAATTAGGGTGGAAGAGGTGGAGTTATGAAAGAGAAAATTTTAATTGTTGACGATCAATTTGGGATCCGCATTTTATTAAATGAGGTGTTCTCAAAGGAAGGGTATCAAACCTTTCAGGCAGCAAATGGAATACAGGCACTTGATATTGTTACGAAGCATGACCCAGATCTCGTCCTATTGGATATGAAAATACCGGGTATGGATGGTATTGAAATTTTAAAAAGAATGAAGGTCATTGACCCGGATATTCGCGTGATCATTATGACGGCTTACGGTGAGCTGGATATGATTCAGGAGGCAAGAGATCTTGGGGCGATCACTCATTTTGCAAAGCCTTTTGATATTGATGATATCCGTGCAGCGGTAAGAAAGCACATACCACAAAAAGCAAATTAGGCATTTTTTAATAAAGAATCATTGTCGAAAACTGGTGCCGCTTTCATTGTGAACATTAAAAAAACTCGTCTTCTTTAATGGAATTTTACGAATCTGTTTGGTATGATAACTATGAACTTTTACTGGTCCCTTTATCTTTCTCGAGTATACATAATCAGTGAAATGGTTGGAAATCCTTAATAGGAAAGCCCTAATTCGAGGAAATATACACCTATACCAAGGAGGAAATAAAATGCCTTTAGTTTCAATGAAAGAAATGCTCATCAAAGCGAAAGCGGAAGGCTACGCGGTTGGGCAATTTAACATTAATAATTTAGAATTTACCCAAGCTATTCTTCAAGCTGCTCAAGAAGAAAATTCACCAGTTATTCTTGGTGTTTCTGAAGGTGCAGGTCGTTATATCGGCGGATTCAAAACAGTAGTGAAGATGGTAGAAGGATTACTAGAAGATTACAAAATTACCGTTCCTGTTGCGATTCACCTGGATCACGGTTCAAGCTTTGAAAAGTGTAAAGAAGCAATCGATGCAGGCTTCACTTCTGTTATGATTGACGCTTCTCATCATCCTTTTGACGAAAACGTAGCAACTACTTCAAAAGTGGTTGAATACGCTCATTCAAAAGGTGTTTCTGTTGAAGCAGAATTAGGAACAGTTGGCGGACAAGAAGATGACGTTGTTGCAGAAGGCGTTATTTACGCAGATCCTGCTGAATGTAAAGAACTTGTTGAGCGTACAGGTATCGACTGTCTTGCACCAGCACTTGGTTCTGTACACGGTCCTTACAAAGGTGAGCCACAACTTGGTTATAAGGAAATGGAAGAAATCGGTAATGCAACTGGTCTTCCACTTGTTTTACATGGCGGAACTGGTATCCCAACTCACGATATTCAAAAATCAATTTCACTTGGTACAGCAAAAATTAATGTAAACACTGAAAACCAAATTGCTTCTGCAAAAGCGGTTCGTGAAACATTAGCAGCGAAGCCAAATGAATATGATCCACGTAAATACTTAGGCCCAGCTCGCGATGCCATCAAAGCAACAGTTATTGGCAAAATGCGCGAATTCGGTTCATCAAATAGAGCATAATACGAAAGCTACAGGCCTAGGCCTGCAGCTAGAAATAATTTTAATATAAGAGGACTTTGTCCTCTTGAAAACACTATTATATGTTGGTACATTGATAGTAAATTTGAAACCGCCCCTTAACCAATGGGCGGTTTCAAAACGCAATGAGAAGACTGAAAATTCACAGAATTCGTCGAACCTTTTAAGGATTGGGAAGGCTTTAACACCTAAATTTTCCATTTTCTAAAACTTTTTTTCATATTGATACATGAAAATAAAATATTGGTGTAAACTATATGATAGACAAACTGTCGGATTATGTAATTTGCTGTTGGAAATAATTACCTAAGACAAGTGGATTATCAATTTAGTTGTTTACTAAAGGTCACATTCCATCCCAATGGCATAGAAGGGAGTCGAAAATGGAAAAACTTAAAATTGCGGGCGGATATCCGCTTAAAGGAACCGTAAGAATAAGTGGTGCAAAAAACAGTGCAGTTGCGTTGATACCAGCGACCATTTTAGCAGAATCACCGGTAACAATCGAAGGGCTGCCGGATATATCTGATGTGGAGATTTTAAAGGATCTGCTTGAAGAAATTGGCGGGAATGTCGAGCTTTCAGATGATTTTGATATGACAGTTGACCCATCGTCGATGATTTCAATGCCATTGCCAAACGGGAAAGTGAAGAAGCTGCGCGCATCTTACTATCTCATGGGAGCGATGCTTGGCCGATTTAAAAAGGCCGTCATTGGTTTACCGGGTGGATGTCATCTAGGACCGCGTCCAATTGATCAGCATATTAAAGGTTTTGAAGCACTTGGTGCTCAGGTAACAAATGAACAGGGCGCTATTTATTTACGTGCGGACGAGCTTCGCGGCGCTCGTATTTATCTCGATGTTGTGAGTGTGGGTGCTACTATTAATATTATGTTAGCAGCCGTTAGAGCAAAAGGCAGGACCATAATTGAAAACGCTGCAAAAGAACCAGAAATTATTGATGTGGCAACCCTTCTTACCAATATGGGTGCGAAAATAAAAGGCGCGGGTACGGATGTTATTCGGATTGATGGAGTCGATAGTCTTCACGGCTGTCGTCATACGATTATTCCTGACCGGATTGAAGCCGGTACGTATATGATTTTAGGTGCAGCAATGGGAGAAGGCGTTTTAATTGATAATGTCATTCCGCAGCATTTAGAATCATTAATTGCTAAGCTTCGGGAAATGGGTGTAACCATCGAAACCGGCGATGATCAAGTGTTTGTCAGCAGTTCGGAAAAGTTGAAGGCTGTTGATATTAAAACACTTGTTTACCCTGGTTTTCCGACGGATCTGCAGCAGCCCTTTACGACATTGTTAACAAAAGCAACTGGATCGAGCGTGGTAACCGATACGATTTATGGTGCCCGTTTTAAACATATTGATGAATTAAGAAGAATGAATGCCAACATTAAAGTGGAAGGCCGCTCAGCGATTATTAGCGGACCTGTGAAGCTTCAGGGTGCGAAGGTGAAGGCAAGTGATTTAAGAGCAGGAGCATCGTTGTTTATTGCCGGTCTAATGGCTGAAGGGATTACCGAAGTCACAGGTCTCGACCATATTGATCGCGGTTATAGCCAGCTAGTTGAAAAACTAAATGGCTTAGGTGCAACCGTATGGCGTGAAGCTTTATCAAAAGAAGAAGCTGAGCAGCTAAAGAATACGTAAATGAGCTATACTAATCCTCTGAATATGTTATACTATTTATATTAATAGGTATAATAGATAATTTGGAGGGACCTGAGAACATGGAGAGAAGTCTATCAATGGAGCTTGTCCGCGTAACGGAAGCGGCTGCACTTGCTTCTGCACGCTGGATGGGACGCGGAAAAAAAGATGAGGCAGATGGAGCTGCAACATCAGCTATGCGCGATGTATTTGACACGATTCCCATGAAAGGAACGGTTGTCATTGGTGAAGGTGAGATGGACGAGGCTCCAATGCTATATATTGGCGAAAAGCTGGGAACGGGTTATGGACCACGAGTGGATGTAGCGGTTGATCCTCTTGAAGGCACCAATATTTTAGCAGCAGGCGGCTGGAATGCGTTAGCAGTCCTTGCGATTGCAGATAATGGCAACTTGCTTCATGCACCCGACATGTATATGGAAAAAATTGCTGTTGGTCCTGAAGCGGTAGGGCTTATTGATATCAATGCTTCTGTTCTGGATAACCTAAAAGCAGTCGCGAAAGCGAAAAACAAGGATATTGAGGATGTTGTAGCCACTGTTTTAAATCGTCCGCGCCATGAGCATATCATCGCGCAGCTTCGCGAGGCGGGCGCACGAATTAAATTGATTAATGATGGCGATGTAGCAGGTGCGATTAATACTGCTTTTGATAACACAGGCGTTGACATTTTATTCGGATCTGGAGGTGCACCAGAGGGTGTAATCTCAGCTGTTGCTCTAAAATGTCTTGGTGGTGAAATCATCGGTAAATTGCTCCCGCAAAGTGATTCTGAATTAGAGCGCTGTGTGAAAATGGGACTAGATGTTAATAAGGTGCTTCGGATGGAAGACCTTGTTAAAGGAGATGACGCCATTTTCGCAGCCACTGGAGTAACAGACGGTGAATTGCTGCGCGGTGTTCAGTTTAAGGGGTCATACGGCTCTACTCATTCAATCGTTATGCGTGCCAAATCAGGAACGGTTCGTTTTGTAGAAGGCCGTCATAGCTTGAAAAAGAAACCGAATTTAGTGATTAAATAGATATTTATAGTAAACACTTACTAAGAGACTGGGCCTAGATTCTAGTCTCTTATCTCCATATCCTTCAATTAGAAAATTTCCAGTTGATTATTATTTTAGACAAAGGGTACAATAGATAGTGTTTTATTATACAACTTATTCTGCTACTCTATTCATTTCTACTATTTCCTCAATTTTTTTAAAAGTTATTTAGAAACCCTCTATTATACGAGTAGGTACTCCGGTAACGAAAATAGAGTAAAAATTTTAAAGTGTGGTGTACTATGGAATTAACAATATCAAGTTTAGAAAACATGAAGCTGAAGGAGCTTTATGAGCTTGCACGCGAATTTAAGGTGACGTATTACAGCAAGTTATCGAAAAAAGAATTAATTTTTGCCATCTTAAAATCACGTGCGGAGCAGCAAGGTTATTTTTTCATGGAAGGCGTACTCGAAATTATCCAGTCAGAGGGATTTGGATTTTTACGCCCGATCAACTATTCTCCAAGTTCAGAAGACATTTATATCTCAGCATCACAAATCCGACGTTTTGATCTTCGGAATGGGGATAAAGTATCTGGTAAGGTTCGGCCTCCAAAAGAAAATGAACGTTATTATGGACTTTTACATGTAGAAGCAGTTAACGGTGAAGACCCAGAATCGGCAAAAGAACGCGTTCACTTCCCAGCATTAACTCCACTCTATCCAAATCGACACATGAAACTCGAAACCACTCCAAAATATATCTCTACAAGAATTATGGATGTAGTTGCTCCAGTTGGTTTTGGACAAAGGGGCTTAATTGTCGCGCCGCCAAAGGCAGGGAAAACGATGCTGTTAAAAGAAATCGCTAACAGCATTACAACCAATCATCCCGAAGTGGAATTAATCGTACTCTTAATCGATGAGCGTCCTGAAGAGGTTACCGACATCGAACGTTCGGTTGCAGGCGATGTTGTCAGCTCCACGTTTGATGAGGTTCCAGAAAACCATATCAAAGTGGCGGAGCTTGTCCTTGACCGTGCGATGCGCCTCGTTGAGCATAAACGTGATGTCGTCATTTTGATGGACAGTATCACGCGTTTAGCGCGTGCGTATAACTTAGTCATTCCGCCAAGCGGCCGTACACTTTCTGGTGGTATCGACCCAGCGGCATTCCACCGTCCAAAGCGTTTCTTCGGGGCTGCCCGAAACATTGAAGAGGGCGGAAGTTTAACGATCTTGGCAACAGCGTTAGTGGATACAGGATCACGTATGGACGATGTCATTTACGAGGAATTTAAAGGTACTGGTAATATGGAATTGCACCTTGACCGTTCTCTTGCAGAACGCCGTATATTCCCAGCACTTGATATTCGCCGTTCTGGCACAAGGAAAGAAGAACTGCTTCTTCCAAAAGATCATCTGGACAAGCTATGGGCAATCAGAAAATCCATGTCCGACTCACCGGACTTCGCCGAGCGCTTCCTGAAAAAACTAAAACAAACCAAATCCAACGAAGAATTCTTCGCACAGATTGGGGAAGAGCTAAAGGGAAGAAGATCGTAGAATATTATGCTGCGTTAAGAGGCTATACTATTGGTTTTAGAACCTGTTGATTTGTGCGGAAGGTGCGAGACTCCTGCAGGAGGACGGGACAGGGGAGACCCCGCAGGCGCTTTAGCGCCGAGGAGGCTTCCCGAACCGCCTGCGGAAAGCGAAGCACCTGGAGCACAAATCAACAGCCTTATATGAGGCAGAATAATTCTTAAATCCATAAAAACCCAACTTGCCAAAATAGGTTCACCTTGTTATAATGTGAACAGTGTGTTTTAAGTATTTGATGCTTGTTTTTTAGACAGGCATTTATATAACTCTGTTTCGAAATGATTCAGGGCGGAAGGAGATGAAAAGAATGAAAGCAGGAATTCATCCAAATTATAAAATGGTACAGGTGACTTGTGCATGCGGAAATACTTTTGAAACTGGTTCAGTGAAAAAAGAAATTCGCGTTGAAACATGTTCTGAATGTCATCCATTCTATACTGGTCGTCAAAAATTCGCTGAAGCTGGTGGACGTGTAGACCGTTTCAACAAAAAATACGGCCTTAAAGATCTTAACGCACAAGAACAATAATCGCTCACACAAAACAGGCAAGCAGAAACACTTACTTGCCTGTTTTTTAATTGCTCTTTTCTTAAACGTGTTGCTGATTGTAACAAAAACTTAGATTGTGCTGTATTTTCGCTTACAGCGTAGGTTTAAAGAGAAAAGAGCGTACAAACTAAATTCAAAGGCCCATAATAAGTATTTCCAAGTTAAAATCGGCCTTAAGATTTTAACAGCAATGGTTGAAAAGGCAGCCTTTTTAATTGAATAAAACTTGTTGAATTTTAAAAATATAGACGTAATAGGTTTCGTACATAGGAAGGAGACGCCGATTTATGTATCTAATGAAGCAACTCGGATGGGTTGAGGTTATCTGCGGCAGTATGTTTTCAGGAAAATCAGAGGAATTGATTCGCCGTGTAAGGCGGGCTCAATTTGCTAAACAAAAAATAGCTGTTTTTAAACCTAAACTAGACAATCGCTATAGCGAACAATCTGTCGTTTCTCATAATGGTAACTCTTTTCATGCGAAGCCGATTTCCCATTCGATTGAGATTTTACATCATGTAGAGGCGGATATCGACATTATCGCAATTGATGAAGTGCAATTTTTCGATGAAGGAATTGTTAGAGTGGTACAGCAGCTTGCTGACAGCGGTCACCGCGTAGTCGTAGCGGGTCTAGATATGGATTTCCGCGGCGAACCTTTCGGGCAAATGCCAGCATTAATGGCGGTTGCGGAAACGGTAACGAAGCTTCAGGCAGTCTGCAGTGTTTGTGGATCGCCATCAAGCCGGACGCAGCGTTTAATCGACGGAAGACCAGCTTCTTATCATGACCCTGTTATCTTGGTGGGTGCTTCAGAAGCGTATGAACCGCGCTGCAGGCACCATCATGAAGTACCGAAAACTGCATCCTACCGCATACAAGAACCTGTAGTGAAATAAAGTGTAAGAGACGCTGTCTTCTTACACTTTTTTATTTTGGAATAATCTTACTAGACCGTTCCTGAAACTGCTTGGGAAAGATAGTTGTAGGAGGTGTATGCTTTGAAAAAGTGGATAATTCCTTCGTTGTTTTCTGTTCTCATGCTTACGGCGTGTATGAAAGGAAACGATACTGATAATACCGCATACGATTTGCGTAAGGATACGATGAACCCGAATTATATGTCAAACCGTTCTAATAATCGGCCTGACAGCGACATGGGTCCAATGTCAGATCAAAATCCGAACTTCCTTAATTTGCGTGGGACGAGTTTGAACGACGCTTCAAATAGAAACAATACCGGCAGAGATATAGACGTTGCTAGAGATATTGTAAATGGCACTGATGATTTTAAATCTCAATCCATTTGGATTGGCAACGCAGGAGATCGAATGACCGTTACAGTTAATACAAAAGGCAATCTCAATGGCAAAAAACGAGATGTTGCGATTGCTAAGCTGCGCTCAAAACTTGAACAGGCATTGCCGCGCTACACCATTATAATAAAAGAACAATAACATGCTCTGGCTTCAGGGCGTGTTTTTTTGCTCTAATAAGGTTTACGTGCCGCCGCCAAACCCCGATACAACCCTCCAAAAATTTTTTCCGGATGAATTTGGTTTTGACGGGGGTTTTCACCTATACTATAATTAGAATGTTATGGACAAAAATAGAGGTGAATAACTGTGTTTGATCGTCTTCAATCCGTTGAAGATCGCTATGAGAGATTAAATGAGCTTTTGAGCGATCCGACCATTATTAATGATTCAAAAAAACTACGTGAATATTCAAAAGAACAATCTGATATACAAGAGACTGTGCAAACATATCGTGAATATAAAGAAGTCCGCGAACAACTTAAGGATGCTAAGGCAATGCTTGAGGAAAAGCTAGACAACGATATGCGTGAAATGGTCAAGGAAGAAGTAAATGAGCTTGAAAAGCAAATCGAGGAACTAGAAGCAAGAATGAAGTTCCTGATGATTCCGAAGGATCCAAATGATGACAAAAACGTTATCTTTGAAATCCGCGGTGCTGCAGGCGGCGAGGAAGCGGCTTTGTTTGCTGGGACGCTTTACCGTATGTACAGCCGTTTTGCGGAAGCGCAGGGATGGAAAACGGAGCTGATTGATGCCAACCCAACCGGTCTTGGCGGCTATAAAGAAATCAGCTTTATGATCAATGGACAAGGCGCCTATTCCAAATTGAAATTTGAAAATGGTGCCCACCGTGTGCAGCGTGTACCGGAAACGGAATCTGGCGGACGAATTCACACTTCAACAGCTACTGTGGTTTGCTTACCAGAAGCAGAAGATGTAGAAGTCGAAATCCATGATAAAGATATCCGTTTTGATGCCTTTGCATCAAGCGGTGCCGGCGGACAGTCCGTTAATACAACGATGTCAGCCGTTCGTTTAACGCATATTCCGACTGGAATCGTGGTTTCTATCCAGGACGAGAAATCTCAGCACAAAAACAAGGACAAAGCGATGAAGGTATTACGTGCGCGTGTTTATGACAAGTTCCAGCAGGAAGCACAGGCGGAGTATGATCAGGTTCGTAAATCTGCCGTTGGTACGGGAGACCGTTCTGAACGTATTCGTACTTACAACTTCCCGCAAAACCGTGTTACTGACCACCGTATCGGCTTAACCCTTCAGAAGCTGGATCAAATCATCGAAGGTAAGCTTGACGAAATCATCGATGCGTTAACGCTAGAAGATCAAACAAGCAAGCTTGAAAGTGGTCAAGATGAGTAAAAAAGTCTATGAAGCTCTGCAATGGGCTTCTTCTTTTTTAAAAAAAGAAAATCGCGATGAAAACGCCGGCGAGCTGCTGCTCCGTCATTTCACTAACATGTCGCGGGCACAGCTGTTTGCGAATGTCCGTGAAGACCTTCCGCAGGACCAATGGGATGTATTTGAAAAAGCGGTCCACGAGCATGTAAAGGGGACCCCGGTTCAATATATCATCGGGTTCGAGGAGTTCTATGGCCGGAAGTTTATCGTCAATGAAGAGGTTCTGATACCGCGGCCTGAAACGGAAGAGCTCGTGTACGAAGCATTGAAACGAATCAATAAGCGAGAGTTAAAGGTGGTCGACATCGGTACTGGCAGCGGTGCGATAGCGATTAGCCTAAAGCTTGAACAGCCCTCGTTAGCGGTATATGCCTCTGATATTGCGGAAGGGTCATTGAAGGTCGCACGAGAAAATGCCGGCCTTCTAGGCGCTGAGGTAGAATTTGTCCAAGGGGATTTACTGCAGCCTTTTCGCGGGCAAAAGTTTGATGTCGTCATCTCAAACCCGCCGTACATTCCGGTTAGTGATATCGAAAACATGTCTGTAGTGGTAACGGAGCATGAGCCGCATCGGGCCTTATTTGCTGGTGAGGATGGACTCGATTTTTACCGCCGCTTTATGATGGAACTGCCGGAAGTGATAGCTCCAAGTGCACTGGTTGGCTTTGAAATTGGGGCCGGTCAGGGAGAGGCGGTAGTTGACCTTTTTAAAAAGGCGTTTGTAAATGTGAAGGTAGAAGTTTTGAATGATATAAACGGCAAGGACCGGATGGTGTTTGCGGAAATTGAAGCAGAGTGATGACTCTGCTTTTTTTTGGAAAAGCTTTGTTTGAAAAATAAACGGAGAAATTCCGGCTAAATTGGAAAATGCCAATTTTTCCTTAGAAATAAAGGGAGTTTTTCCGGTTATATGATTCAAATCTTTGAATTTTGTCTTATTTAGAGCAGTTAAGCGGAATATCTCCGCTAATATCTGCTTTTTAAGCTCCTCTATATACATTAGACGGAAATTCTCCGCCTATGAATTCTCCTACACGCGATCCTGTTAACACAGCCTATTCCAAAAAAGCGATCCTTCGTAACCGAAGCATCGCATTCCACATTATTATTTTTTGTGTTGTCGTTCCTGGGCTTTTAAAGCGACTTTTTCAAGTCCCGTATGCGCAAATTCCACATCCGTTTTCGGCATAGCAGGATTATGCTGCACTTTTTTATTCTTTTGTTTAGACATGTTTTCACCACCCCTCAAAAAAATGCCAACATCTCTGTTAGTTTGCATTCTTTTTGGAAGGCTATGAAACCAAAACTTACCAACACAATGTTACGAATAATCTAAGCTATCCCCTTCCAAACTATAAGTGTAAAACAATTACACTTTAGGAGATGATACAAATGGCAAGAAGCAACAACAGCAATCAGCTTTTAGTTTCAGGAGTAGAACAGGCACTTGAACAAATGAAGTACGAAATTGCACAAGAATTTGGAGTACAGCTTGGAGCCGATACATCTTCACGCGCCAACGGATCTGTTGGGGGCGAAATCACAAAGCGTTTAGTAAGTATGGCTGAGCAGCAATTAGGCGGATCTTTCCGTTAATACAAATAATAACCCGCTCGTAGCAGCGGGTTTTATTTTTTATATCTGTGATTGAAAAGAAATCTAGTTTTTTTAAATTTACTAGTTTAAGATTCTTTGCATTTGTCCACAATGAGGATAGTGAAGGGACGGTGCGAGAATATGAACAGTAAAGTATTAGTTTGGTCTTATTTAATCATTTTATCGTTAGGAACGATATTAAACTTATATATGCCTAAAACGGAAGCGGTGGCGAAGGATTCGATTGTTATTCCAGCAGAGGCCATTCGCCTCCGGATTCTAGCGAATAGTGATAGTGCACAGGATCAAGAGATTAAACGGAAGGTCCGTGACGCAGTCAATGCACAGATTACAGTGTGGGTACAGGAACTAACATCTTTAGAAAAAGCGAAAACCGTGATTACTTCAAAGCTTCCAGAGGTTCAAGCGATAGCAGAAAAAGTCGTCAGAGAGCAAGGCTCGACTCAAAGTGTGAATGTAGAGTTTGGGAAAGTTCAGTTTCCGACTAAATTATATGGTGAGTTTTTATATCCAGCAGGAGAATACCAAGCGATTTTAATTACATTAGGTGAAGGGACAGGCGCCAATTGGTGGTGCGTCCTTTACCCGCCATTATGTTTCTTAGATTTCTCGAATGGAGTAGCGGTTCAAAGTGATGGTTTTGAAGATAAGGCGTATGCAGCTGAGAAAGAAGAACAAGCAGCAGAAGCTGCGGAAGAACTAGAGAAGGTAGAAGAGAAAGTGACGAACTCCGTCAAAAATCTAAGTGCTAAGAAAGAACAAGTTAAAGTAGAAGAGAAGGTCAAGGTAGAAGAGAGAGCTAAAGAAGAAGTGAAGGTTGAAGAGGTAAAGCAAGTTGAAGTAAAAGAGCCTGATGAGGTAAAGACGGCAGAGAAAAAACAACCACCTGTAAAAAAGAAATCAGAAAAGGTAAAAGAAGCTCCGGTTTATACTGCTGAGGACGAGGAACCGGTTAAGGTAAAATTCTTTGTGGTAGAAATGTTTGAAAGTATTTTTAAATAACGGGTAGCTGGTCAGTCCTAAAATCGGGGCTGGCTATTTTAATTTTTCATAATCTAGTTCTAACTCTCTTAAATTTTCATAGTAATAGAGTATCAAATAAAAGAGGTGATCGGAATGCAAGCAGTTATACGTTGCGCGAACAAAGAGGATCTGAACGGTTTAAGAGAGTTTTTGACGAGGGCAAACCTTGGATGTGAGGGATTAACGGAAGAAACGGTTGAGTTCTTTTTATTGCTAGAGGATGAGGACGGGCAAATTTTGGGTACACTTGGAATGGAAGTATTTGCGGAGTGTGGATTATTGCGATCGTTAGTCGTATCAAAGGGACAAGCAGAAAAGGATATTGTTCTGCTGATTACACAGATGATGCAATTAGCGAAGGAAAAAGGTTTGAGAGACTTGTTTTTGGCGACAAATAAAGGTGTGGCATTGCCGTTTTTTGAGCTGCTTGGTTTTGAGAAGGTGGCGCGGGACCAATTACCTGTGGAAATGGGTAGCTTAGAACATATTCGACATGTATTTAATGTGGATAACTCGTTATTTTTGAAATTTTCGCTATAATTGTGGATTAATCCACAAAGTTATCCACTTTTTCCAATTAGTTATGCACAAATTGTGGATAAAGGGTTGTGTTTATCCCCACCTTCTACTATACTTTCAAATGGAATATGAGACAAAGAGCCTAAATTCGGCAAATTTCGATAGCATTTGCACTTTTGATAAAGGTGGATAACAATGGACACAAAAGTTTGGAAAGTGGATAAATATGTGGATAACCTTGAAAATAATCCACAGGTTGTGGATGCTGCTCAATTTTTACTAGAAAATGAAGTGGTGGCCCTTCCTACGGAGACGGTTTATGGCTTAGGGGGAAATGCTGAAAACGATGTGGCGGTGGAAAAAATCTTTGCTGCAAAAGGCAGACCAAGCGATAATCCACTGATTATCCACATTGCGGATAAACAGCAACTTAATGCGTTTGTATCAGAGATCCCGAAAAAAGCTGAAATCTTAATGGAGAGGTTCTGGCCTGGCCCCTTGACAATTATTTTTAAAAAGAAAGACGGCGCTCTTTCGGAGAAAGCAACGGCGGGCTTGGACACAGTCGGAGTTAGAATGCCGGATCATCCAGTGGCATTAGCACTATTGAAAAAATGTCAGCTGCCAATTGCAGCTCCTAGTGCGAATAGCTCTGGGAAGCCGAGTCCAACAAATGCCCAACATGTCATTGAGGATTTGAATGGAAAAATTGCGGGTGTTCTTGACGGAGGTTCGACAGGGGTTGGCGTAGAATCAACGGTTTTAGACTGTACGGAGGACATTCCCGTCATTTTAAGACCGGGCGGGGTGACGAAGGAGCAGCTTGAAGCTGTTGTGGGTGAGGTTTATCTTGACGCCGCCTTAGTGAATGAGGAATCTAAGCCGAAAGCACCTGGCATGAAGTATCAGCATTATGCACCGAACGCACCGCTTTATTTAGTCAATGGAAGCCAGTCTTTTCTGCAGGGTTTAATAGAAGAAAAGCAGAAGGAAGGGCTGCGTGTCGGAGTGCTGGCAACTGAGGAAAGTGTGGAGTCCTATCATAGTGACATTGCAATCGCTTGTGGGAAAAGAAGCCAGCTTGAAACTGTCGCTGCTGCGCTTTACGAGACATTACGAAACTTTAACCAAGAAAAAGTGGATATCATCTTTAGTGAAATGTTTCCGAATACCGGTGTAGGTCATGCCATTATGAATCGACTGCAAAAGGCCGCTGGGAATAAAATCATTCATGAATAGGCACAGGTTCTCCTAGAAGGAGGCCTGTTTTTTTTCTTCTAAAACCTTTTGGACGTGCATATGTTAAATCAGGGCAAGTCCGAGGGGGTAGAGATTGTGTATGGGATGATTGGGGAACTTGTGACGCTGTTACTAATGGCGTTTGCATTAGGAATGGATGCCTTTTCTGTTGGTCTCGGAATGGGTATGTTCAAGTTAAGACTGCGGCAAATTTTTAAAATTGGGATTACGATTGGGTTATTCCATGTGTGGATGCCGCTTGTAGGTATGCTGGCAGGGAAATTTTTATCCGATAAATTTGGAACCTTTGCATCGATTGTCGGCGGGTTGCTGCTAATTGTGCTAGGGGTGCAAATGATATGGTCAAGCCTTAGGAAAGGTGAAGAGTCAGTGATGACACCGGTCGGATTCGGGTTATTGATCTTCGCCACGAGTGTGAGCCTTGATAGTTTTTCGCTCGGGCTTACGTTAGGGATATATGGAGCAAAAACCGTTTTGGTGATTATTTGCTTTGGCGTTGTGGCAACGATATTAACATGGGCGGGCTTGCTCCTTGGAAGAAAGGCACAAGGCTGGATTGGCTCCTATAGTGAAGCGCTCGGCGGAAGTATCCTGCTCGCATTTGGCATCAAATTACTATATCCTTTTTTATAAAACCTTTCCATAAAACAGTGAAAGGTTTTTTCATTGGTTATGGAGAAATGATAGTATAGATACATAAATGAAAAGGAGGGCATGCCGCATGAAGCGCATTTTGTTTGTTTGTACAGGTAATACTTGCAGGAGCCCTATGGCCGAAGCAATTTTAAAAAGTAAAAAGATTAACGGACTAGAAGTGAAGTCCGCGGGAATTTATGCTGCAACGGGCAGTGAGGCATCTGCTCATGCCAAAAAAGTCCTAGAAGCTAATCATATCGAACATAATCATTTATCCAATATGCTAACTTTAGAATCTGTTCATTGGGCGGACTGGGTCTTAACCATGACAGGGTCCCACAAGAATGCGATTCTACAACAATATCCCGAAACAGCGGGTAAGGTTTTCACCCTCAAGGAGTTTACGGGTGAGAAATACGATGTTGACGTAGTGGATCCGTTTGGCGGAAGTGTAGCTATCTACGAGGAGACCTATCAGGAGCTCGAAAAATTAATAACGAAAGCAATCGAAAAATTGTAAAGCTCTCAGTGTTGAGGGCTTTATATTTTTTTATGGGTATGTCAATATTAAGGAAGGATTAATAGGGAGGTTTTAAATATGAAAGTAGCATTAGCGTCAGATCATGGCGGGGTTAATATTCGCAAGGAAATTGCTAGTTTAATGGATGAGCTTGGGATTAAGTACAAAGACTTCGGCTGTGAGTGTGAAGGGTCTGTAGACTATCCAGATTATGCATTACCTGTAGCTGAAAAGGTAGCAAGCGGTGAGTTTGATAGAGGGATTTTAATTTGTGGCACAGGAATTGGGATGAGTATTGCTGCAAATAAGGTGAAGGGAATCCGTTGTGCGCTTGTGCACGATACATTTAGTGCAAAGGCAACACGCGCCCACAATGATACCAATATGCTTACAATGGGGGAGCGTGTCATTGGCCCTGGTCTTGCACGTGATATTGCAAAAATTTGGCTGACAGAAGAATTTGAGGGCGGCCGCCATGCCACCCGCGTTGGAAAAATCAGCGAATATGAGCAGAAGTAGGTTGAGACGATGATTCAAGTATGGGAAAAAGAACTTGAAACCATTCTGATTGAATTTCAAAACCAGGCATCCTTAAAGCCGGGGCAGCTGTTTGTAGTTGGCTGCAGTACAAGTGAGGTAATCGGCGAGAAAATCGGAACAGCTGGTACAAGTGAAGTGGCTGAGATGATTTTCCGTCAATTAAGTGGATTTGCGAGGGATTCAGGAGTTGCTTTGGCATTTCAATGCTGTGAGCACTTAAATCGAGCATTGGTCATCGAACGTTCGGAAGCGGTTAAACGGGGGTTAGAAGAAGTATCGGTTGTTCCGGTAAGAACTGCTGGCGGGGCAATGGCAACCTATGCATTTGAAAAATTTTCGGATGGCGTTGTCGTTGAATTTTTAAAAGCAGACGCGGGCATCGATATTGGCCAGACCTTCATTGGCATGCACTTGAAACATGTTGCTGTACCTATAAGGGTAACGCAGAAAAAAGTAGGACATGCACATGTAACATTAGCGAAAACACGGCCGAAATTAATTGGCGGAGCAAGAGCTGTGTATGAAAAAACGCCGGGGAACTCCAGCTGTAGCTGAATTAAATATACGAACGTTTAGTTATATTTTTAATATAACGTTCGTGTGTAGATTGTTTTCTTTATCATTTTAATAGTGTAAAATAAAAAAAGTGGGGATTTTACGAATCCCCATTTCTCTTTTAGGGAGAAACGTGCTATTATATAGAGGGAATTTTCAAAAAGTTAAATCAGGTTCATACATACAGGGGGGATTACCATGAAGCATTTGTCTAATCAGGACAAGCAGGTATTTGAAGCGATTCAACAGGAATTAGGACGCCAGCGCGGAAAAATCGAATTAATTGCCTCAGAAAACTTTGTAAGTGAAGCGGTAATGGAAGCACAGGGCTCAGTGTTAACCAACAAATATGCAGAAGGCTATCCAGGCCGCCGTTATTATGGCGGTTGTGAATACGTGGACGTTGTCGAAGATCTTGCGCGCAATCGTGCGAAAGAGATCTTTGGTGCTGAATATGTAAACGTACAGCCACACTCTGGCGCACAGGCAAACATGGCCGTTTACTTTACGGTCCTTGAACAAGGCGACACAGTGCTTGGTATGAACCTTTCACACGGCGGTCACTTAACACACGGAAGCCCAGTAAACTTTAGTGGTGTTCAATATAATTTTGTTGAATATGGTGTTGATGAAACGACTCATCGCATTAATTATGATGATGTTCTAGCGAAAGCACGTGAGCACAAGCCTAAGATGATTGTTGCTGGTGCGAGTGCATACCCACGTGAAATCGATTTTGCTAAGTTCCGTGAAATCGCAGATGAAGTTGGCGCTTATTTAATGGTCGATATGGCTCATATTGCCGGTCTAGTGGCTGCTGGACTTCATCAAAATCCAGTTCCATATTCTGATTTTGTAACGACTACTACACACAAAACACTACGCGGACCTCGCGGCGGAATGATTCTTTGTAAAGAAGAGTGGGGCAAAAAGATTGATAAATCGATCTTCCCTGGAATTCAAGGCGGTCCATTAATGCATGTAATCTCTGCAAAAGCGGTAGCATTTGGAGAAGTTCTTCAAGATAGCTTTAAAGAGTATGCAGGTCAGATTATTGCGAATGCACAGCGTTTAGCGGAAGGCTTACAAAAAGAAGGAATCAGACTTGTTTCAGGCGGTACAGACAACCACTTGCTGCTTTTAGATATGCAGACTCTTGGGTTAACGGGTAAGGTTGCTGAAAAGGTTCTTGATGAAGTCGGAATCACTGTTAATAAAAATACAATTCCATTTGACCCGCAAAGCCCATTTGTAACAAGCGGTATCCGTATTGGTACAGCTGCTGTTACGAGCCGTGGCTTCGGTTTAGAAGAAATGGATGAAATCGCATCAATTATTGCATTTACCTTGAAAAATCATGAAGACGAAGCGAAGCTTAAAGAGGCAGCTGCTCGTGTTGAAGCTTTAACAGGTAAATTCACGCTTTATCCTGAATATTAAACATCTGTGAAATCGACTCGAAAAGGGTCGATTTCTTTTTGGTCTCTAGTTGCTACTTGCATCGTTTTTCTGTAAAATGAGACGGAGTTAAATTTTAATAAAGGGGCGATCATTGTGGCAAAGGTATACGTCTTCGACCATCCACTTATTCAGCACAAACTTACATACATTCGTGATAAACATACAGGAACAAAAGAATTCCGTGAATTAGTAGACGAAGTCGCAACACTCATGGCATTTGAAATCACAAGAGATATGTCGCTTGAAGATATCGAAATTGAAACGCCAGTCTGCCCAGCTAAATCAAAGGTATTATCTGGTAAGAAAATCGGGATTGTACCGATTTTACGCGCAGGGATTGGTATGGTTGATGGAATCCTGAAATTGATTCCGGCTGCAAAAGTAGGACATGTCGGATTATACCGCGACCCGGAAACATTAATGCCAGTCGAATACTACATCAAGCTGCCAAGTGATGTGGAAGAGCGTGAATTCATCGTGGTTGACCCAATGCTCGCAACAGGCGGTTCAGCGAACGTGGCCATCGATAGTTTGAAAAAGCGCGGTGCGAAAAATATTAAATTTATGTGCTTGATTGCGGCACCAGAAGGCGTAGAAGCTGTTAAGGCTGCACACCCAGATGTGGATATTTACATTGCTGCGTTAGATGAGAAATTGAATGACCATGGCTACATCGTACCAGGTCTTGGGGATGCTGGGGATCGATTGTTTGGGACGAAATAGGAGTTATTTGAGGCTGAGTAGACTGGATGTCTGCTCAGTTTTTTTGTTTCTTGTTATTTGGAGAGTCTTGAGGACAAATCTGGTGAGGAAGAAGAGAGATTTGTCTTCAATAGGAGGTCTTGGGGACAAATCCAGCGAGGGTAAAGAGAGATTTGTCTCCAATAGGAGGTCTTGAGGACAAAACCAGCGAGAATGAAGAGAGATTTGTCTTCAATAAGAGGTCTTGGGGACAAAACCAGCGAGGGTGAAGAGAGATTTGTCTCCAATAGGAGGTCTTGAGGACAAAACCAGCGAGAATGAAGAGAGATTTGTCTTCAATAAGAGGTCTTGAGGACAAATCCAGCGAGGGTGAAGAGAGATTTGTCTTCAATAGGAGGTCTTGGGGACAAATCTGGTGAGGATGAAGAGAGATTTGTCTTCAATAGGAGGTCTTGAGGACAAACCCTACGAGAATGAAGAGAGATTTGTCTTCAACAAGGGGTCCCGAGGACAAATCCAGCGAAGGGAAAGAAAGATTTGTCCCCAACAAGGATTCATAAAGACAAAACACAGGATAAACACGAAAGGTTTGTCTAAAAAAGAGGTATCCTGAATGGAAACAACCCTTCCCTCCACCCACAAAAAACGCGGCACCCAACAAAAACCTGCATACTTTCCCCGCTAAATGAAAACGATATGAAAAAAGGGGAATTTTTTATATGAAAAAATGGACACTTTTACTCGTACTTGTTTTCTCCCTCCAAACGACCACTTCTGCTCGTTCACTTGAGATGCCTCCGATTCCGAAAGAACGGATTGCCATTGTGGTTCTTGACCAGCCTCAATCTCCACAGGATATCCAGCAACTAATCAAACCCTTTAAAGACATCCATTTAAGGCGTGTTTTTCAAGAAGCCATTAATGGTTTTTCCGTAGAAGGAAACCCTGAATCGATAGAAAAATTAGCACAAAACAGTAAGCAAATCATCAGCGTTTCCCCAGTGAACCAATATAAGGCTCAAGTGGAGGAAGGGGTTAAGATTATCGGCGGCGAGGAGATTCGCGGCCTCTTTGATAAAAATAACCGCCGCTTGACGGGGAAAGGGATAACTGTTGGAGTGATTGATACGGGGGTCGATTACACCCATCCTGATTTAAAAAGAAATTTTGCGGGCGGACGTGATCTCGTTGATAACGATGCCGATCCAATGGAAACGAAAACCTTGGGAAGAGCGACCGTTCACGGTACTCACGTTGCTGGTATTATAGCTGCGAACGGAAAGTTAAAGGGAGTAGCGCCGGACGCCAAAATTCTTGCTTATCGTGCGCTTGGTCCTGGCGGCGGAGGCACTACCGAGAACGTGCTTGCTGCCATCGAGCAGGCGATCAAGGATAAGGTTGATATCATGAACCTCTCACTTGGAAATGATATCAACGGTCCAGACCTGCCCATCAGTCTTGCGTTGAACAGAGCTGTCGATAAAGGAATCGTTGCAATTGCGGCCTCAGGGAATTCTGGGCCAAATGTTTGGAGTGTGGGATCGCCAGGAACAGCGTCGAAGGCAATATCCGTTGGGGCTTCAACCCCAACAATAGAGGTGCCTTATTTATTAATAGAAGGAATCCGGGATAGATTACGTATTCAACCGCTAGAGGGGTCGGCTGGTTGGAGCCTAGACCGTACCTACCCGATTGTAGACGGCGGTCTCGGAACCAAGGAAGATTTGAAAGATGTTATGGGTAAAATAGTGCTCCTCAAAAGAGGAAAAATAACATTTTCTGAGAAGGCAAAAAATGCGCGTGAGGCTGGCGCCAAGGCAGTGATTATCTACAATAACTTAAGCGGCGGCTTTATGGGGAATCTCGAAGAGCCGATGGACATCCCGGTAGGTTCCCTTCCGAAGAAAGAAGGGGAGCTGTTAAAAAGTAAAACGAATTCGTTGGTGAAAGTCGAAGTGGCGGAAGAAAAGGATTTGCTTGCCGACTTCAGTTCGAGGGGGCCGGTAACAGACACATGGGAGGTAAAGCCTGATATTGTTGCACCTGGTGTCGCGATTAACTCGACCATTCCTGGCGGCTATCTATCACTGCAGGGGACAAGTATGGCAGCACCGCATGTAGCGGGGGCTTGTGCCTTGATTAAACAGGCACACCCAGATTGGACACCGGACCAAATTAAGGCAGCCTTAATGAATACAGCCAAGCCGTTAGCTAAAAACGGAAAACCATATCGGACGTATGAACAAGGGGCAGGAAGAATTCAAGTCAATGAGGCGGTGAAAGCAACTTCGCTAGTCAGTCCAAGTTCACTGCGATTCGGAAAATTTGAGAGTGAAGGGGATAATCACAAAGCCTTTTTACATGTGGAGAACCTGAGTGATAAATCCGTGCGTTATACGTTCGACATTCCGAAGCAGGCAGACGGATTGAAATGGCGTTTCCCGCTTGCCTTTACACTCAAGCCAGGAGAAACAAGAGATGTAAAGCTAGAATTAGAAGTCAATCCTCCAGAGTTGAAAGGCAAAATTCATGATGGATATCTTACCATCCATGCTGGTTCCAATCCGATTCATATTCCCTATATCTATGTTCTTGAAGAACCGAATTACCCGAGAGTAATGGGGTTTGACTTTAAGGATGGCGACCGGCAGGGGACCTATCGGTATGAAGTATACCTCCCTGGCGGTGCTGAGGAGTTTGGGATTGCTCTTTTCAATCCGGATGATTTTCGATTTGTTGGCTTCTTAGATACCGAACAGAATGTAAAAAAGGGAATGGTCAGCAGGGATATAACAGAAGAAAACCTTCCTCCTGATGGAATCTATCTCGCGAAAGTCTTCGCCAAAAAGGCGGGGAAAGAAGATTTTATTGAAACAATGCTCGTAATTGGAGAGGTAGTTAAATAGAACAAACAGGGGTGGGACATATTGGACCACTCCTTGTCAAATTTGTTCACAAAATAGACACAATTACGTCACTAAATTAAAGTGTAATTACACTACAATAATAGTGTTAACAAAAACATCCAGATGGAAGAAATTACTCTGCATAGTTTGTGGGTAATTTCACGTAAATCCATTGACATTGGAAAATGGCTGAGGTATGCTAACAAAGGATGTAAAATGAGAGGGTTTTCACGTAAATCGACAGAATTCTCAACAATTTTTATCTATCTTCCTTTTATACATAAGCCTCGATTTCAGTATTCTCTTATAGCGAGGATGCGATAATATGCGTAATGAAAACCGCAATCCATTTAAAGCTTATGCCCTAATGTCAGCTATCCTGGCATCCCTGGTTGGATCGATTCTAATCGGGATTTTTGCAGGCAGATGGCTCGATAAACAGTGGGGTACAGAACCAATTTTCTTAATAATTGGACTGTTTATAGGTTTAGCGGCAGGGACTTACTCAATGCTCGTTTCAATTCGCAAGTTCTATTCAGGAGATTAAACCAACCATGCCAGAATTTCAAACAATGTTTGCCCGACAGCGAAAGTGGATGTTTTTTTTATTGTCTTTTTATGTGCTTGGCTGGGGGTTCACTGCGCATCAATCAATCTTTCTTGGATTGATTCTTGGGACAAGTTTGAGCCTCTTTAATTTGTGGCTGATGGCACGTAAAATTGACAGCTTTGGACAGGCGGCGGCTGAAGGAAGACGTGTTCGTTCACTTGGATCTTTTTCTCGATTGGCAACCGGTGCACTTGCGATTGTCATCACAATGAGGTACCCTGAGCAGTTTCACCTCATTAGTGTAGTTATAGGATTAATGACATCCTACATTGTCATTATGATAGATTTTTTTACGCACAATTTCTTTTTAGATAAATAGCGGGGGAAGCGAGGTGAATACTGTTGCATCACGAAGCTCCAATAGTAACGTTTCTTGGGCTCCAATTTAACCTGGCGAACATTTTGATGATCACCATAGCAAGTGCGATTGTCTTTTTGTTAGCCGTCCTATCTACTCGTAGACTGGCCATGAAACCGACCGGAATGCAAAACTTTATGGAATGGGTCATGGATTTTGTTAAAAACATTATTAACAGTACGATGGATTGGAAAGATGGCGGGCGATTCCACATTCTCGGAATTACCATCATCATGTATATCTTTGTATCCAATATGCTGGGACTTCCATTCTCAATTGTTGTAGACGGAGTTCTTTGGTGGAAATCTCCAACAGCAGATCCGGCTGTAACCTTGACGTTAGCTACATTGATAGTGGGATTATCTCACTACTACGGTGTCAAGATGAAAGGCGCAGGAGCATATGGAAGGGAATTCTTTAAACCATTCTGGTTTATGTTCCCGATTAAAATTATTGAAGAGTTTGCAAATACTCTGACTCTCGGTCTCCGTCTTTACGGAAACATTTATGCGGGGGAAATTTTATTAAGCTTACTCGCAGCTGGTTTAGCAACCGGTGTGGGCGGAACACTCGCCGCTGCACTGCCAATGCTGGTATGGCAAGGCTTCTCAGTCTTTGTCGGTGCCATCCAATCATTTATTTTCTGTATGTTAACAATGGTGTACTTAGCTCACAAAGTGAGCAGCGACCATTAAGATAAACCGTTCTTTTTATAAGGACAAAAAATAAGAATTCATTTTTTCATACATTAAAGGAGGAAATTTTCAAATGGGTCTTTTAGCAGCAGCAATCGCAATTGGTTTAGCAGCACTAGGTGCTGGTATCGGTAACGGTCTTATCGTATCAAAAACTGTAGAGGGTATCGCTCGTCAACCAGAAGCTCGCGGTATGCTTCAAACTACAATGTTCATCGGGGTTGCGTTAGTTGAGGCGATTCCTATCATCGCGGTTGTTATCGCGTTCATGGTTCAAGGTCAATAATCGAGCACTTTCCGAGTGTTCATATAAATGGCGAAGATCATTCGTGAGAACCTTCGCCATTCGTTTATGTTCATTGATGTGCATAAACGATTGATTTCGACAATTATTTCGACTGATATATAGGTTGTTTTAAGGAAAGACCTTGAAGGGAGTGAATCGCAGGTGTTAACAAATAGTTTTGTATTAGGAGCAGCAGCAGCCCATTCTGGTGTAAACTGGGGAGATATTATTTTCCAGCTTGTCATGTTTATCATCTTAATGGTATTGCTGAAGAAATTTGCTTGGGGCCCTTTAATGGGCATTATGAAACAGCGTGAAGATCATGTAGCTGGAGAAATTTCAGCAGCAGAACAAAGTCGCGTTGAAGCAAAGAAACTATTAGAAGAGCAGCGTTCTCTTTTAAAAGAAGCTCGTTCAGAAGCACAAGGTTTAATTGAAAATGCGAAAAAGCAAGGCGATATTCAGCGTGAAGAAATCATTGCTGTAGCTCGTACTGAAGCAGAACGCATTAAAGAATCTGCGAAGTTTGAAATTGAGCAGCAGAAAGAAAAAGCGGTTGCCGCTATTCGTGAACAAGTTGCTTCCTTGTCTGTATTAATTGCTTCTAAAGTAATTGAAAAAGAACTGAATGCAGCAGACCAAGATAAACTGATTAACGAATATATTCAAGAGGCAGGAGAAAAGCGATGAGCAACTCCATGGTAGCAAAACGCTACGCGTTGGCTCTTTTTCAAATCGCAAAAGAACAGCAGCTTCTTGAAGTAGTAGAAGAAGAACTTCGTGTAGTAAAGGAAGTTATGGTCTACAATGCTGATGTTAAGGCAGTTTTAAACTCTTCAAAACTTACAACTGATAAGAAAAAAGGGATTTTAACAGCAGCTTTTTCAACAGTTAATCCATATGTACTGAATACACTATTGATCTTGATTGATCGCCATCGCGAGGACGAGATCATTGAAGTAGCGAACCAATTCTTTGAACTGGCAAATGAAGAAAAGGGAGTAGCGAATGCTGAAGTATACAGCACACGTGGCTTGTCATCCGCCGAACGTGAAGCAATCTCTGCAACATTTGCAGCAAAGATTGGCAAGAAATCACTAAGAATTGAAAACATCGTGGATTCCGAATTGCTCGGCGGCATTAAGCTCCGAATCGGAAACCGTATATACGACGGCTCTTTGCGCGGAAAGCTAGACCGTTTAGAACGTAAATTGTTAAGCTAAGATTCGTAAGAATAGGGGTGAAACTCATGAGCATCAAAGCTGAAGAAATTAGTGCCCTGATAAAACAGCAAATCGAAAATTATCAGGCTGAAATTCAAGTGAGTGATGTAGGTACAGTTATCTCTGTTGGTGACGGTATCGCACGTGTTCATGGCCTCGACAATGTCATGGCTGGAGAACTTGTTGAATTTTCAAACGGCGTTATGGGTATGGCTCAAAACCTTGAGGCAAATAACGTTGGTATTATCATTCTTGGACCTTTCACTGACATTAAAGAAGGTGACGAGGTTCGTCGTACAGGACGCATCATGGAGGTTCCAGTAGGTGAGGAACTAATTGGTCGTGTTGTAAACTCTCTAGGACAACCAGTTGATGGTATGGGTCCAATCAATACAACAAAAACTCGCCCGATTGAAGCAGTAGCTTCAGGCGTTATGGCTCGTAAATCCGTTCATGAGCCATTACAAACAGGTATTAAAGCGATTGACGCGCTTGTGCCAATCGGCCGCGGTCAGCGTGAGTTAATCATCGGTGACCGTCAAACAGGTAAAACATCCGTTGCAATCGATACAATCTTGAACCAAAAAGGTCAAGACATGATTTGTATCTACGTTGCTATCGGTCAAAAGGAATCAACTGTACGTGGTGCTGTTGAAACCCTTCGTAAGCATGGTGCACTAGAGTACTCAATCGTTGTAACTGCATCTGCTTCACAACCAGCTCCATTGTTATTCTTAGCTCCTTATGCTGGGGTTGCAATGGGTGAAGAATTCATGTATAACGGCAAGCACGTTCTTATCGTATATGATGATTTATCAAAACAAGCTGCTGCATATCGTGAACTTTCCCTATTACTTCGTCGTCCTCCAGGTCGTGAAGCATATCCAGGGGATGTATTCTACTTGCACAGCCGTTTACTCGAGCGTGCAGCGAAATTGAACGACACATTAGGTGCTGGTTCCATCACTGCATTGCCATTTATCGAAACACAAGCAGGTGACGTTTCTGCTTATATCCCAACAAACGTTATCTCCATCACAGATGGACAAATTTTCTTACAATCAGACCTATTCTTCTCCGGTGTACGTCCAGCGATCAACGCAGGTCTTTCCGTTTCTCGTGTAGGTGGATCCGCACAAATCAAGGCGATGAAGAAGGTAGCAGGTACACTGCGTCTTGACCTTGCTTCATACCGTGAGCTAGAAGCATTTGCACAGTTCGGTTCTGACTTAGATAAAGCTACACAAGCGAAGCTTAACCGCGGTGCCCGCACCGTTGAAGTTCTTAAACAAGATCTTCACAAGCCGCTTTCTGTTGAAAAGCAAGTTGCAATTCTTTATGCATTAACACGCGGATTCCTAGATGATATTCCTTTAGAAGACATCCGTCGTTTTGAATCAGAATACCTTAACTGGTTAGACCACAACCGCAAAGACTTGTTAGACCATATTGTGAAGACGAAAGATCTTCCTTCTGATGACGATATGGCTGCTGCACTTAACGCTTTCAAAAAGACGTTTGCAGTTTCCGAATAAGTAGGGTCTGACATTTAGTAACGGGTAAGGGTTGGTGAAGGAATGATGAAGGGGTAACAGGCACTAGAAACCGTGCCTGTGACCCTTAACCATTTCCTTCACCTCCACCAAACCCAAACACAATCTTTGTAAGAGGGTGGTGAGAACCTATGGCATCATTACGCGATATAAAAAATAGTATTAATTCGACAAAAAAGATGAGTCAGATTACTAAGGCAATGGAGATGACTTCCGCTGCGAAATGGAACCGTGGAGTGATGAATGCAAAGGCATTTGTTCCTTACATGGAGAAAATTCAGGAAGTGACGGTCGCTGTCGCAATGGGCAGCAATGGAATTAATCATCCAATGCTTCAATCTAGACCTGTCAAGAAAACGGGATATATTGTTATGACATCCGATCGTGGTCTTGCTGGTGCTTTTAACAGTAACGTAATCCGTCGTGTGTTTCAAACAATCCAAAGCCGCCACAAATCGAAAGAGGAATATTCGATTATTGCAATCGGTCGTGTAGCCCGCGACTTCTTTGTGAAACGTGGTATCAATGTCGATCTCGAAATTATCGGGGTATCCGATCAACCGAGCTTCGAAAGCGTGAAAGACATTACTAGCAGTACTGTAGGTATGTTCTCCGATGGAACCTTCGATGAACTTTACTTATACTACACGCATTATAAAAGTGCCATTACGCAAGAAGTAACCGAGAAGAAGCTTCTTCCACTAACGGATCTTTCAACTTCTTCAAAACTTACATCTTATGAATTTGAGCCATCTGCAGAAGAAATTTTAGACGTTCTCCTGCCTCAATATGCTGAGAGCTTAATTTACGGTGCTCTTTTAGACAGTAAAGCGAGTGAACATGCAGCCCGGATGACGGCGATGAGAAATGCTACTGATAATGCGAAAGAAATGATCAAAAATTATTCACTCATCTACAACCGTGCACGTCAAGCAGCGATTACACAAGAAATTGCGGAAATCGTCGGCGGAGCGGCAGCACTAGAGTAGTATTTTTTAAAAATAACCCCTGTTTGGGGGCCTTGATACGTCCTGGCTGAGGGAATGAGTACATCTTTCCAGCTGCATATCAGGATGATAACTAGTAAAGTGTGATTCACATCGTTCTTTTTTAATAGAAGGATGTGAAAAAGTAAGATAGGAGGGAAAAAAATGAACAAAGGACGCGTTCTTCAGATTTTGGGTCCGGTTATCGACGTTAAGTTCGAAAACGGTCAGCTTCCTGAGATTTATAACGCTTTACGTATCGATTACAAAGCGCAGAATCAATCAGAAGTTGATATTAACTTAACCCTAGAAGTAGCCCTTCATTTAGGTGATGATACTGTTCGTACAATTGCAATGGCTTCCACTGATGGTGTAATGCGCGGAATGGATGTTGTTGATACAGGAGCTCCAATTTCTGTACCAGTTGGGAACGTAACACTTGGACGTGTATTCAACGTACTAGGTGAAGCAATTGACCTTAAAGAGGATATTCCAGCGAGTGAGCGCCATGATTCGATTCACCGCGAAGCTCCAACATTTGAAAATCTTTCTACTGAAGTAGAAATTCTTGAAACAGGTATTAAAGTAGTAGACTTACTTGCTCCATATATTAAGGGTGGTAAGATCGGTCTATTCGGTGGTGCCGGTGTAGGTAAAACTGTATTAATCCAGGAATTAATCAATAACATCGCGCAAGAGCACAGCGGTATTTCGGTATTCGCTGGTGTTGGTGAGCGTACACGTGAAGGTAATGACCTTTATCACGAAATGACAGATTCAGGCGTTATCAAACAAACTGCGATGGTATTCGGACAAATGAACGAGCCGCCAGGAGCACGTATGCGTGTTGCTTTGACTGGTTTGACAATGGCTGAATATTTCCGTGATGAGCAAGGACAGGACGTTCTTTTCTTCATGGATAACATCTTCCGTTTCACACAAGCAGGTTCGGAAGTGTCGGCGTTATTAGGCCGTATGCCTTCTGCCGTAGGTTACCAGCCTACTCTTGCAACTGAAATGGGTAAATTACAAGAACGTATTACTTCAACAAATAAAGGTTCTGTTACTTCTATCCAAGCGATTTATGTACCTGCCGATGACTATACGGATCCGGCTCCAGCTACAACTTTCGCTCACTTAGATGCAACAACGAACCTTGAGCGTAAGCTTTCTGAGATGGGTATCTACCCTGCGGTGGATCCACTTGCATCAACTTCTCGTGCATTGTCACCTGAAATCGTGGGTGAAGAGCACTATAATGTTGCTCGTCAAGTACAATCAACCTTACAACGTTACCGTGAATTACAGGATATCATTGCGATCCTTGGTATGGATGAGCTTTCTGATGATGATAAGTTAGTGGTACTTCGTGCACGTCGTGTCCAAAACTTCTTGTCTCAAAACTTCCACGTTGCTGAACAGTTTACTGGACAGCCAGGATCTTATGTACCAGTAAAAGAAGCAGTTCGTGGTTTTAAAGAAATCCTTGAAGGTAAGTATGACCACCTTCCAGAAGATGCATTCCGCTTAGTCGGACGTATTGAAGACGTAGTGGAAAATGCAAAACGCATGGGTGTAGAGGCCTAAAGCCTGTCAGGAGGGTAAAAAATGAAGACGATTAAAGTCAGTGTTGTTACTCCCGATGGCCCGGTGTATGAGTCAGATGTGGAAATGGTCAGTACCAAGGCTCAAAGTGGTGAACTAGGTATTTTACCTGGACATATTCCTATGGTTGCTCCGCTTGCAATTGGGGTTGTACGCCTCAAGAAGTCAGGTGGAAAAGAACCGGATCTTGTTGCTGTGAGCGGCGGCTTCTTAGAAGTACGTCCTGACAAAGTAACGATCCTAGCCCAAGCCGCTGAAAAAGCAGAGGATATCGACGTTGAACGTGCACTACGAGCAAAAGAACGTGCTGAACAGCGTATGCGAGATCAGAAAGCGGAACATACCGATTTCCGCCGTGCTGAACTAGCTCTGCAACGTGCCGTCAACCGTTTAACGGTTACAGGAAAACAATAATAAATATCAATCAAAACCCCTGTTGGTCTTTTGGACTGCAGGGGTTTTTTTGTTGTATGCATAACTAGGTGCTTAATGGAAAATAGTAAGTATTGGAAGGCTTTTTTCCAAATTATAGCTGAGCCTGTTCCGAGGGTGAATACGATGTATACAGAAAGAATAAGTGGACTCCAACTCTTTTATTTAATGACTGGTTATGTATTAGGGACTGCAATGATCTTAGGGTTAGGCTTAGATGCAAAGCAGGATGCATGGATTTTCATATTAGTTGGTATGACAAGCAGTTTATTTCTAATGGCCGTTTATACGCAATTAGCTGTCTACTATCCGGGAGACTCACTGGTTGAGATACTTCCTAAGGTTATCGGAAAGTTTCTCGCGTATCCGGTCATTTTATTGTATATTTCCCATTTTACCTATTCTGCCGCCAGAGCAAGCAGGGAATTAGGCGATCTTATTGTTACGACAATTTTATCTGAAACTCCTATTTTTGTTGTGATTGCAAGTTTCATGGTGCTGATGATTTATTGCTTGCGGGGAGGAGTGGAAACATTTGCCCGAATGGCTGAAATTGTGTTTCCTATTTATATTTTTTCCCTCATTCTTATTTGGATTTTACTCTTTAGCGTAGATCAATTTAGTATCAAAAATCTCACACCTATTATGGGAATGGGCATCATGCCGGTTTTAAAAACGGCCGTTCCTAATGCGATTAACTTTCCGTTTGGTGAAACCTTGGCCATTATGATGTTATTTCCATATTTGAGCAATAAAAAGAATACAAGAAGAATTGGATTATCAATGATTCTAATCGGAGGTATCTTACTAACGATTAACTCGATTATGATGATTTCTGTATTAGGGCCAGAATTTTATAGCAGGGATATTTTTTCTCTCCTAGCGGCTACGCAAATGGTTTCGGTAGCTGATTTTCTCGAGCGTTTTGATGCACTTGTCATTTTAATGATGGTGGCTGGTGTGTTTTTTAAGGTAGGGGTGTTCACTTTTGCTGCAGCTGTCGGCATTTCCCAATTACTGAGGTTAAAACAGTATCGGTCCGTTCTTCTTGGATTAGGGACGATTATCCCAGCGCTGTCACTTGTATCTGCCTCTAGTTATGTGGAACATATCGAATTTGGATTTAAGTTTTATGTTCCCTATGTACTTACTATTTTACAAATCATTTTGCCTTTTCTTTTCCTGTGCATTGCTTTCATTCGAAAAAAATTTGGTCAACTATAGGTTCATTTTATGATAGGTGGTGCTGCCAATGAAAATTTTTCGGCAGATAAAACGATTAACTGCTAAAACTAAAGCTTTTATGTGGGAGGGAAGCATTCATGAGCAGGGTAACAGTGAGGGCTTAACGGGCAGCCTGGAGAATGACTTTCACCAGATCAAACAGCTTTTTGAAGGAGCAGTTGATTTTTCCTATCGAGAAATGAAGATTAACCAAACGAACTCGGTGGTCATTTTATACCTTAATGGGTTAGTCAGTATCGAAAGATTGGAAATACATATCTTTCATCCATTAGTAACGGCTAAAGAAAAATTACCGCGGCATGTGGATATCAACATAGATGACTTGAAAGGGATTCTTAGTTCTGCACAAGTCAGTCAAGGGGCGACCTTCCGAGAGGTAATTGATCAAATTTTAGCAGGTGGAACGGTTGTGCTCATGGATGGCTCTACTCAAGCCCTTTTCATTAGCGAGCAGTCATGGGAGCAGCGCTCAGTTGAAGAACCCGTTTCGGAAGCTGTCGTCTTAGGCCCGAGAGAAGGCTTTACTGAAAATATCCGGACGAATGGAAGTATGATTCGCAGACGGTTAAAAACAACGAAACTAAAGTTTGAGTATATGAAGCTCGGAAGCCTATCCCAAACGGAAGTGATGATTACCTATCTGGAGGATATAGCCGAGCCTTCGATCGTAGAGGAGGTTCGGAGCCGATTAAAACGAATTGAGATTGACGCCATTGAGGATAGCGGCTACATTGTCGAATTTATCGAAGACCAGCCCTTTTCACTGTTTCCCCAGATACTGCAGACGGAACGGCCGGATCGAGTGGTTGGGAATCTTCTCGAAGGAAAAGTCGGGATTTTGGTGGCAAACAGCCCATTCGCCCTTATTGTTCCGGTCTCTTTTTTCGAAATGATGAATTCGCCTGAGGATTATTATGGAAGGTTTATCATGACTTCATTTATTCGGTTTATCCGCTATTTATTTTTAGCAGTCGCTCTATTGTTTCCAGCCATTTATATTGCGGTGACCACCTTCCACCATGAATTACTTCCAACCAATCTAATTTTTAGTGTCGCGGCCTCAAGAGAAAAGGTGCCATTTCCAGCGGTGATAGAAGCGTTGTTAATGGAAATAACCTTTGAGGCGCTGCGAGAAGCAGGACTCAGGCTGCCGAGACCGATTGGGTCAACCGTCAGTATTGTCGGTGCATTGGTGGTAGGGCAAGCAGCGGTTGAGGCTGGTATTGTTTCCGCTCCACTAGTTATTGTGGTTGCAACGACTGGGATTGCTTCCTTTATGTTTCCGAGTTACCCCTTAACTGGAGCGATTCGCCTCCTTCGCTTTTTTTTGATTTTTTTAGCGGCAACGCTGGGATTTTACGGTATCTTGTTGGGGATTTTCTTTATACTGGTTCACCTTGTGCAACTTCGGTCATTTGGTGTGCCGTATATGTCTCCAATCGCTCCCTTTCATTTTAACAATCTTAAAGATATATTTATTCGGGTTCCATGGTGGATGATTAGTGAACGTCCAAATGAAACAGGAAAAAGGAATTTGAAGCGGTTAAACCCTCGGAATCGAAAATATTAGTTCGCTTTTAAAGGCTCTTTTCTTCATCTTTGCTCCTTTTTAGAAAAAAATTAATAAGAAAAGAGCCAGCAAACTCCATTCTAAAGCACAAAATAGATATTTCCACGTTAAAATCTGCTTTAAGATTTTAACAACAATATATGAGGAAAAAGCCTTTTAACAGGACAGGATGGTCATAATGAAAGTGATAAAATTGCTTTTAATTTGGGGAATCACACCGATTTTTCTATCAGGTTGTTGGAACCGGGTTGAAATAAACGATATTGCCATTGTGACAGCCATTGGCTTAGACCTTGTCAAGGAAGATCAAATTCGCTTAACCCTTCAAGTGGCCGTTCCCTCAAAGTTAGTAACCGGAGGCACCGGCGGCACCGGTGGAAAAAGTACCCTTATGATTTCGGAAACGGGAGCAACCGTATCGGAAGCATACCGTAATATTCAAGGTAAGCTGCCAAGAAAGATATTTTTTTCACAAAGCCGTATTCTCTTGGTTGGCGAGGATTTAGCTAAAAAGGGAGTTTTTCATATTGTCGATTTCCATACAAGGTACTCAGAGCCCCGAATTAACAGTTTTATTATGTTTACGAAGGGGGAAGCCTCGAAAATCATCAGTAGTATGCCGCATTTCGAGAATATTTCAGCGGAGGAAACGAGAGAGCTTGCCAAGATGGGCGTGGGGATAAAAGTGTATGTCAGGGATTTTATGAATATGCTTCTGACAGAGGGACTAGAACCATTTGCCTCTCAGTTTACCTTAGAGCCATTAGAGGTTTATACAAAAAATAAATCAGGGAAGACGCAGGCATTAAATGGAATTGCTGTGTTTAAAGGGGACAAGCTCGCAGGCTGGATGGAAGAGGATGAAACCCGAGGACTTTTATGGCTTCGTAATGAAATGAAAGAAGGTGTAATTAGTATTAAAATCCCTCATGACCAAGATGGGGGTAACATTAGTATGGAGATCGTGCGTGCAGAAACAAAAATTGTTCCCATCCTAAAAGGAGGGAAAATAAAACTGGACGTAAATGTGGTCACAGAATTGAATGTAATCGAAAATGACTCAAAGTTAAATCTCTTCGAAACAAAGGCAATCGAGGAGATCCAAAAATATGCGGAGGAGAAAATCAGAAAAAAGGTTGAGCTGGTCATAGATAAGGCACAAAAGGAGTTCGGTTCAGACATCCTTGGCTTTGGACAAGCGATCTATAAGAAATATCCAAAAGGTTGGAATACAGATTATAAAGAGAACTGGGAAAAGGAATTTCCTCAAACCAAGGTGACGATCCATTCTAAAGCCTTAATAAGAAGAATCGGTTTAGTTAAATGACAAAGAGGAGTGAAAAATGCTTAAGATATTTTTGATGATTCTCATTTTCGGGGTGATTTTTGCATGGGAAATTCCACAGTTAGTACGAAAAGGGGAAAAGAAAGAATTAGCGGTGTTTTCATTTCTTGCTTTAATCGGATTTGCGTTAAGTATTTTGATGGTGATACGGTCGTTTATTTAGGTGATGTTTTACAACCCCCTGCTGGTCGACGGACTGGCGGGGTTTTTTTATTTAATTGATTGGCTGTGTTAAATAATGCTGTTGATTCGCGTTCTAGAAACCAGCCTTTGTAAAATAAGCGGAGACTTTCCGGATAAAAGCGGAATAGAGCATGTTTTGGAATAGATAAGCGGAGGTTGTCCGGTTATGTAAAGCAAAACCTCTCATTTTTGAAATTCTCAAGCCAATAGGCGGAATCTCTCCTTTTATTTTAGCTTTTTTTAATCAAAATTATTATTTTAGCGGAATTACTCCGTCTAACTACATTCTTTTAAAAAATATCACCAATAACCGTTAACATAGCCAAATTATTAAATAGATAATATTTCATCTATTCCTGTAGTTGAATTTATGGTATTTTAGGCTAATAATGAACTATTGTAGAATACCTATATAGAAAAAGGGTGTGGGACATCCGGGTTTTTGCCGAGTTGCAATAAAAATTGTTTGAAAGTTCCCCCAATTTTGATATTGACGCCAAAGGTTATATAATGTAATATCATATTATAATACAACAGGACATCTAAGAGTACATCTCGAGCATTAGTCTGGAGGTTGATAGGGACAAAATAAACTTGTAAGCGCTTTTAGTTTTCTATCAAAAACAGAAGAAATATTGGGGGTATGTTTATGAAACGATGGTTTACTCTAGCAATCAGTATTTTGGTAGTAATGTCATTATTAATAGGATGTTCATCTAAGAGCTCTAATTCAAAATCAGAAGATGGAAAAACAACGATTACTTTTTTCCACCGATGGCCGAATGAGCCGTATAAGTCTTATTACAAACAAGTTATTGCAGAGTTTGAAAAACAGAATCCTGATATTAAAGTGGAAGAAGTAACAGCGTTAAACGATGATTATAAACAAAAGGCAAATGTCATCCTTGGCAGTAAGAATCCCCCAGATATTTTCTTTAGCTGGGTAGGAGAATATGGCGAGAAGTTTATCCGTGATGGCGTGGCGTTAGATCTATCAGAATACTATGCAGCGGATACAGAGTGGTCTGGCCAGTTAATCGATTCTCAGGTGGAACATTTCAAAAAGGACGGAAAAGTCTATGGTGTTCCGCTATTTACCGACAGTAAGCTATTTTTCTACAATAAAGAGATTTTTGATAAGTTAAACCTAAAGGCTCCAACGACTTGGGACGAGTTTATTAACGTGCTTGAAACCCTTAAAAAGTCGGAGACAACTCCACTTATCTTAGGGAATAAATCACCATGGGCAGCAGCTCACTATGTGACTGCATTAAATCAGAGAACGGTTCCAAAAGAAGTGCTAGATAAAGACTTTAGTTATCAGGGCGCTGAATTCACTGACCCTGGCTACGTGGAAGCATTAGAGAAATTAAATGAATTAAAACCATTTCTAAATGAAAATCCAAATGCGTCTGCACATGATGAAACAAGAAACTTATTCATTGGCGGAAAAGCAGGAGTGATTCTCTTAGAAACACTTGAAATTTCCTTCTTAGATGATGCTCCGTTTGAATGGAGTTCCTTCAAGGTTCCTTCCATTGAGGGAGCCAAGGGTGATCAAGAAGGAATCATCGGTGCCCCTGAAGGATTTATGGTAACGAAGAAATCAGCACATCCTGAAGAAGCAATGAAATTCTTGAAGTTTTTAACATCAAAAGCAAATGGTGAAAAGTTAATCAAGGACACTGGTTTTGCTAGTACGGTTGAGGGTGCTGTAAATGAAAATACAGCAAGTGAACAAGAAGTAAAGGCAATGGATATGATCATTGAAGCTGGAGATATGCTGATTTGGGCGGATAGTGCGTTAGACAGCCGAGTATTCAAACCATATGGCGACGGTGTTCAAGCAATGTTAGGCGGTACGATGACACCAGAAGAAGTAATGAAGAGTGTTCAAGAAGCAGCAAAACAAGTTAAAAAATAACGGAAAGAAGAAGTCTATTAAATGGTCGGTTTGTGAGATAGGTAGTTTCTATAAACAAACCGACTTTTACTAGATGTTTGATGGGAGGGGTATAAATGCGAAGAACAAGAATCATCCCGATACTGTATATAGCACCCGCTTTAATTATGCTGTCCTTATTTGTGTACTATCCATTAGTTCGAAATTTGGTAAATGGTTTTTATGAATGGAATCCATTTACTTTAGATAGAAGCTTTGTATCCATCGAAAATTACACACGCCTCTTTAAAGATTCCGTCTTTTACACGGTACTGAAGAACAATTTATTTTACGCCGTGATCTCCGTCATTCTTCAAGTTGGGCTAGGTTTAGTGATTGCTGCTATCTTAGAAGATAAAGTATTTAGGAGATTTTCTACCTTCTTTCGGACAACCTTTTTTATCCCAGTTTTAATTTCGATGACCGTAATTGGGATTCTCTTTAGTTTTATCTATAACCCTGAAGTAGGGCTGCTTAATAGTTTTTTAAGAGGAATCGGTTTAGGAGAATGGGCAGAGGGCTGGCTCGGGAATCCAAAAACAGCGATTTTCGCCGTTATATTTGTGTCGCAGTGGCAGAGTATCGGGTATGCCGTCATGCTGTTTGTATTGGCAGTCCAAAAAGTCCCTGGCGAGTTATATGAAGCGGCTACCATTGATGGAGCCGGGAAACTCCGGACGTTTTTTAACATAACGGTGCCACAAGTAAAAGAAATGACCTTTGTGTTATTAATTTATACGGTTACAGGATCGTTCTTAGTGTTTAGTGAAGTGTATGTATTAACGAGTGGTGGTCCTGCTAACTCATCACAAGTCTTTAGTACATATCTCTATCAGAAAGCGTTTATTGATAGTGAACCTGGATTTGCCTCAGCAATTGCCAATGTGATATTGGGAATCACGCTAATCTTTTATTTTGTTCAGAATAAGGTCTTAAAAACGGGGGAGGAGTAAAAATGAAGCCGGTAGAGTCAGAGGTTGCGAGCAGCCCAGTAAAGCTAGCACCTATCACGATGAAGTCAAAATTACGTAAACCAGGTACACCAGTCGTAGTCGGATTAATCTTTGTTTTCCTCCTCCTTTATTTTATCGCAATTGCCTATCCGTTATTTTGGATGGTGATCAACTCTTTTAAAAATACAGCAGACATTTTTAATGACAGCTGGGGATTGCCGAAGGAATGGTTGTTTTCCAATTATGCGACAGCGTGGGAACAGGGTGTTTCGAGCTACTTTGTTAATAGTGTGATTATTACGGTAGGAACTTGTCTGTTAACCGTTTTAATTAGTGCATTGTGTGCGTTTGGATTGACGCGCTTTCAAATCAAAGGCGGGAAATTTCTGTTGCTATTTGTCTCAGCAGGCTTGATGTTTTCACCGCAGAGCAGTTTGATTCCGCTTTATGAGTTAATCCAGCAAATGGGGATTTTTGATACGTATTGGGCGTTGATCCTAACATTTACAGCTTACCGAATACCTTTAACCGTCTTGTTAATTCGCTCCTTTTTCCTATCCATTCCTAAGGAGCTGGAAGAATCAGCTTATCTAGATGGAGCAACAACTCTAGATGTATTTGGGAGAATATTTCTGCCGATGAGTAAACCCATTTTGTTTACCGGGGTCATTTTAACTGCCTATTACGCTTGGAATGAGTTTTTATTTTCATTGATTTTTATTCAAACAGAAGAGGTTAAGCCGATCACGTCTGGTCTATTAGTCTTTAAAGACGCACTCAATACGAATTGGGGAGTGTTAATGGCGGGATTGGTAATCTCGGCGCTGCCATTGATTGTGGTCTTTATGTTAATGCAGAAATACTTTGTCCGCGGTTTGGCCGAGGGCAGTGTAAAAGGATAATAGAGGGGGAATTCCCCCTTTAAAAAATAAATTTACTTATATTGACTAAATTGGCTAATCATTCTATTATTGTTATAACGTTATATAACGTATTATAAAAGAGGAGTGGAATCGATGTTGAATTTTAGTAGAGAAAAGTATTTGAAAGTAACCGGTGGAGCGATAGGATTAAGAGAAGAAATCGAAAAGGTTGCAGAAAAAGTCTTTGAAAAGGGATTTAAAAATATTTTTCTAATTGGATCAGGCGGGGCAGTAGCCACATTTTATCCGTTCGAATACATGATCAACTCAACATCAAGTATTCCAGCTTACGCAGAAATTGCTGCAGAGCTTGTATTACAAAATAACAAACAATTAAGTGAAGAATCTCTCGTCATTTTATCCTCGTTGTCAGGTACAACAGAAGAGACAGTAGCAGCAGCAAAATATTGTAAACAGCTTGGGGCAACGACGATTGGTTTAACGGGTGAATACAACCAGCCGCTTGCCGATACAGTTGATTTCCCATTAGTTAATTTTGCAGAAAATGACTTTGCCAGCGATTCTAACCAATTATTGCTTTATCACCTGATTTTTAAACTCATGAATAAAAATGGTGATTTCCCTCGCTATGAGGAGTTTGCCGCTCAGTTAGAGATTTTACCTGAGAAGTTAATCGAGGCAAAGGAACAGTTTGAACCAAAAGCAGAAAACTTTGCGGTTACTTACAAGGATGAGCATTATCACATGGTAGTAGGTTCTGGTACAACTTGGGGACGAGCATACTCCTATGCGATGTGTGTATTAGAGGAAATGCAGTGGATTAAGACAAAATCGATCCATGCAGCTGAATTTTTCCACGGGACATTGGAAATCGTTGAAGAGGATACCAGCATGTTATTGTTAAAAGGTCAGGATGAAACGCGCCCGTTGATGGATCGTGTGGAACGCTTTGCTGAAAAGTATACAAAGAAATTAACCGTGATCGATACAGCCGATTATGAGTTAGCAGGAATCAGCGAAGAGTTTAGAAAATACCTATCACCAATTGTCACGTCTACGTTATTGCAAAGATTAAGCGTTCATTTAGAAGATAAACGAAACCATAATTTAGAGATTAGAAGATACTATCGAACGGTTACTTATTAATTTGTGCGGAAGGCAAAGCGCCTTAGGACGTAAATCAATAGCTTATTAAAAGGAACATGGAAAGATACAATAACCTTATTGTATCTTTCTCGCATTCAATTTATTGGGAGGGTTTTGAGGATGAGGCTGATAGCGGTTGGAGATAATGTAGTGGATTATTACGATGATCGACAGGAGATGTTCCCGGGCGGAAACGCGTTAAACGTAGCCGTCTTTTGGAAACGCTACGGAATCGAAGAGGTTTCCTACATAGGCATTATCGGAAACGATGAAGAGGGCGAGCATATTATTGATTCGTTACAGAAAGAAGATATTGATGTTTCTCAGGTACGCCGGGCGTTTGGACCATCAGGGGAGGCTGTTGTAACTCTGGATGAGCATGGTGATCGGATATTTGTCGGCTCTAATAAAGGCGGCATTCAAAAGCACCTGAAATTGAATTTTACTAAGGAAGAACTAGAGAGTATTGGTACGTATTCACTGCTCCACACGAGCGTATTTAGCCATATCGAACAAGAACTGCCTATATTAAAAAAGCACATTACTATTTCGTTTGATTTTTCAACCAACCGTGATGACGACTATCTGCAGCTTGTCTGCCCGCATGTGAAGTTTGCGATATTTTCTGGCGGCGATTTATCGGCAGCAGAATGTGAAGCCTTTATCGGAAAGGTTCATGCTGCGGGTACACCGAATGTCATTGTTACAAGAGGATCTGAAGGGTCGCTGTTTTCTGATGGAAACCAGGTGTTTAAACAAGGGATTGTTGAAACTGAGGTGGTTGATACACTCGGAGCAGGTGATACCTTTGTGGCTGTGTTCCTAAAGGAATATATCGTAAAGGGTAATGCACAGGAAGCAATGGAAAAAGGGGCAGCGGCGGCGGCTGAAACCTGCCAGCGATATGGCGCCTTTGGGCATGGGAAGAAGAGAGCTAGGAAGATTGTGCTTTGTTAGGAGAAGGGACCTGTTCTTTTGTAGAGCAGGTTCTTTTTTATGGGGTTTGGGTGGCAAGGAGGCGTTCATGAAGGCACTTTATTGAGGGGTGTGATGATTTAGGGCTCCATGAAGTGTTCATGAGATCTGTTTTAGGGGAATGCAGATGGTTTCGGCCTCATGAAGTGTTTATGGGACCCATGTTAAGAAAATGGAGATGATTTTGGGCTTCATGGAGCAGTCATGAGATCTGTTTTAAGAAAATAGCGATGGCTTTGGACCTCAAACCCCTTATACAATCTAGGACATTAAAATGAAAAAAGCTCCTGAGTCAAAACTCAAGGAGCTCTTGCATTTTAGTATTCTACTTTCCACATATAACGTCGTTTTGAAAGTGGGTGGTTGCGGGCATCCGCTAATTGTTCTGCGTATCGGCGCAACACGTTGTTTAATACGAGCGGTGCGATGTAGCCCTTTAACTCTTCGTCAACACCAGTTAAATCAAGATCCTTGGCATCTAATACCACCAATTTCTCGCCGTACTTTTTCGAGAAGTCTAAAGCTCTTTCATCTAGTGGACGTGTTTCATCTAAGCCAAGAAGGATAATGAAAGGTACGTCTTTATCAATGATTTCGAATGGTCCATGGAAGTATTCACCGGAGTGAACGGCATTGGAGTGGATCCACTGCATTTCCATTAAGATACAAATAGCGTATGAGTAAGCGATTCCATAATTTGCCCCGCTTGCCATTGTGTAAATAACTTTTTCGTCCTTGTATTCCTGGCCGAATTGGAACGCTTTGTCTTTATATTGTACATCTGATTTTTCAAATGCAGCTTGGAGGTTCGATAAGCTGTTAACGACTTTATCAAACTTGTCATTTCCTTCTAACACGTTTAGAACACCAAATGTTAATTGATATAGCAGTCCTAAGTTCGTATTAAAGGCAACAGATTCTGTGCCCCATTCGTATTTGACAACAAATTCGCTTTCAGTAGCTAAAGGTGAGGTTGGCTCATTTGTATATCCAACAGTTAAAGCGCCTTTTTGGCGGGCAAATGTAGCTGCAGCGACTGTTTCAGGTGTTGTACCAGACATGGAGCATAGGACAACAAGTGAGTTTTCGCCAAGTTTTCTAGGATTACGATGAATGAATTCATTGGAACTATAAACGTCTGATGTAAGATTTTTTGCCTCGCGGTCTAGTATGTACTTGTTTGGGTACATAATCGCAGAAGAACCACCGCAAGCTACAAAATATACGTGATTAATAGTGCGTCCTTTCAATGCCTCTAATACATTTTGAACTTGTGGATCTACAACTACTTGTGAATTTACCATTCATGTTTCCTCCTTAGATTCGTTTTGAAGGGGTTAAAATATAATATAACATTATATAACATTATATTAATTCACACCCTTTTAATTGTCAATCTTTTTAGAACATTTAATTTATTAAAATATACCACATTGACATATAACGTAATATAATGTTATATTAATTCTAATATTTTGCTATTTTTTAAGGGGGAAGGGGTTGGAAGGATGGCTAAAATTACGATGGATCAGGTGGCTGGGATGAATTTTCATTATAAACACTATCCATTGGAGTACTTTTTAGATGCTATGGTTCGCTATGAATGTAAAAATATTGAATTATGGGGTGCTTCTCCTCATTTTTATGTGGATGATTTAAGTCTCAACGAAATCCGAAATATAAAAACAGAGATTAATAGAAGAGACTTATCCGTCGTCTGTTTTACACCTGAACAGTGTGTCTACCCAATCAATCTGGCTGCGAAAGAAGATCGGCTGCGTGAGAAAAGTATTCAATACTTTATTAAGTCAGCGGAGGCAGCTAAGGAATTAGGAGCACCATTATTATTAGTTACTCCGGGCTGGGGCTATGAAAATGAAGAACCGGATGAAGCTTGGAAAAGAACAAGAGATTCATTGGAGAGATTATCGACAGTTGCAGCTAAGCTAGACCTAACCCTTGCATTTGAACCTTTAACAAGAGTGGAATCCAATTTAGTTTTTGATTCTAACTCCTTAAAAAGGATGTTGGATGAAGTGAATAGCCCAAACCTAAAAGGGATGATTGATACGATTCCAATGGCGTTAGCAAATGAGGATTTTGAGGACTATTTTCGTTTAGTAGGTGAGGATTTAGTTCATATTCATTTTATCGACGGTAAGCCAGAAGGTCATTTAGTCTGGGGAGACGGCGTGTTACCTTTGGAAAAATACATCCATCAATTAAATGAAATCGGATATAAAGGCTTTCTAACTTTAGAATATACTTCCTATCAATATGTACAAAATCCGGATGACGCAATGGAACGGTCTTTGAAGATTCTTTCCAATGTGATAGATGGTTGAAACAAATTGATAGTGTGAATTAAAAGCTATATACTTAGTAGTACGAAGGATAAAGTAGAGAGGTTATTTCAGATAGCAATGTAAGCCTTTACTTTATCAAATATTAGGCAGGTGGAAGGTTATGTTAAAACAGGATGATCAAGTTCCTTTATACATTCAATTGAAAGAATCAATTCGCGGCTCTATTGTTAATGGTCAGTTAAAATTTGGAGATAAGATTCCGACAGAATTAGAGTTGAGCGAAGAGTATAAAATTAGTAGAATTACTGTCAGAAAAGCGATTCTTGAATTGGTAGAAGAAGGCTATTTGGTCAAAAAGCAAGGCAAGGGTACGTTTGTAAACAAGCGGAAAATTGAAAGGAAAATTGTTCACTTTTTAAGCTTTAGTGACGCCTGTAAGGCAAATGGTCTGATACCAAGCAGTAAAGTAATTAAAAAGGAAATTATCCAGCCAACCCCAAGGGATCAAAAACTGCTTCAGCTTGATGAAGGAGATGCCCTTCTATTTATTCAACGGGTCAGATATGCCAGCGACTCACCGATTATGCTTGAGAATAACTATTTTTCATATAAAGAGTTTCATCCTTTATTAAATGAAGATTTGGATGCGTCAGTTTATCAAGTTTTGGAAGAGAAGATGAATGTAAAACCAACGGACGCCGGTGAACTTTCCTTGGAGATTGTCAGGGCTGGTGAAGATGAAATTCAACTGCTAAACGTTCCGAGCGGTGAACCACTATTTTATATGGAAACGATGGTGTATGACGAAAATGGCAAGCCGGTTCACATTGGCAAGCAGTATATCGTCGGCGAGAGTTATAAATTTATTTTGAAGCAATAGATCGTGGGGAGACCATTTGACCCCGTGGGATAACTGAAATTTTTTTTGTGAGGAAGTAGATCACAATGTGGAAAACGGTCAAAGAATGTCTATACATTTTATTTGGCGGGCTCATTTTTTCAGTAGGTATCAACTACTTTACGATCCCGAACCTGTTGTCAGAAGGCGGTATAATCGGCCTTACGGTTATTGCGCATTATCTTTTTGACTTGTCTCCAGGGATGGTGAATTTCGTCCTCAATACAGTGCTGGTGTTGATTGGATATAAATTTCTAGAAAAAAGAGCGATTATTTATACGTTATTTTCTATTTTTTCCTGTTCTCTGTTTATGTATATTACGGAGGAGACGGGCAAAAAGATAACCGATGACCCGCTATTAGCGGCAATCTTTGCCGGGCTTTTGGTTGGCGGAGGATTAGGGATTATTTTCCGTGCTGGCGGCACCTCAGGTGGAACGACAATCCTGGCGAAATTGGCGAATCAATTTTTAGGCTGGAGCATGGGCAAGGGCATTCTATTGATTGATATCATCGTGGTAGCAGGATCTGTTTTTATCATTGGACTAGTAAAAGCGATGTATACCCTGATTGCCGTTTATATCGGCGCCAAGGTCATTGACTTTATTGTGGATGGACTCGAGGAAAAAGTGGCGGTTTTCATCATTTCGAATTCACCGCAATTGGTGCTGCGTAGTGTTACGAATAAAATGTCGAGGGGTATTACCGTATTAGAGGGGCGCGGCGGTTATACCGGTGATGATAAGGAAGTCCTATATATTGTAATTAGCCGGCAAGAGGTCGTTCGGCTGAAAAATATGATTAGTGAAATCGACGAGAACGCCTATGTCACAGTCCATCAGGTTCAGGAAGTGATTGGGAAAGGGTATAAGGCGAGTTGAATCGGAATAAAAAACATGGCGAAGACTAGTTCTTTGCCTATTTTTTTGAAAGCGAGGGAGTATGGTGGAGACCAAGTTAGTTATTTTTGATATGGATGGGCTGTTATTTGACACGGAGCGGCCTTCGTTCCGAGCTTTGCAAGAGGTTGTTGTGAAGAGAGGCTATTCGTTTACGATGGATCATTATAAACAGCTAATTGGAATTCCGGATAGAGAATCTGATGTGGTATTACAGAAAATGTATGGAGATGATTTTCCATTTCATGTAATTTTGGAGGAATATCACGAGCGGTTAAAAAGGATTTTAGTGGAGGAAGGAGTTTCTGTAAAGCCGGGTGCCCTTCAGTTACTAGAAGAATTGGAGGAACGGGGATTAAAAAAGTGTATCGCTTCTTCCAGCGCTCGGAAAACCATTGAGGGATATTTAAAGAGAACTGGACTTGAAGACCGGTTTGACTTTTATATTAGTGGCAATGAAGTGAAAAAAGGCAAGCCTCATCCGGACATTTTTATTGAAGCATGTAAAATAGCAGGGGAACCAGTGGAGTCGGCCCTTGTATTGGAAGATTCGTTGAATGGATTAAAGGCAGCTTGTTCAGCAGGTATCCGATGTGTAATGGTACCTGATTTAATCGATCCTACTGATGAAATGAGAGATAAAGCTTATAAGATTGTTTCGGATTTAGAAGAGGTAATTGGGTTGTTAGATACATTTTAAAAGGAAGAGATACAAACTTGGGCTGGTCATGGGACTGGTCTTTTTTTGTGTTATTTAGTTGTGGGGTGTGGATTGATTAGGCAGGTAAACGGAGGGGATTGGCAGGTAAAGTGCGGAAAAATGCAGGTAAGGGACCACATTAGGCTGATAGGGGAGTTGGAAAGGCAGGTAAGAGATTGGGAGGTGGATGGATTTCATTTATGAAGGGGGATTTTGAAGGTTTTTAGGAAGGAGGAATGACGATGTCCAGTCTTTCGACTGGCTTTTTTGGTGGTTAGTATGGCGTTGGAGTTGGTTAGGCAGGTAAACAAAGGGGATTGGCAGGTGAATTAAGAAAAAAGGCAGGTAAGCGAGCTGAATTGGCAGATAGAGTAGGGAAAATGGCAGGTACGGGGGTGTGGGATGTAAAAATTTAGGCGTCACAATTGGAGGCAGGGGTATTTGAAGAAATTTGATTAAGGGAAAATGACGATGGCCAGTCTTACGACTGGCTTTTTTGGCGATTAGTAGGGAGGTGGAGTTGGTTAGGCAGGTAAACATAAGGGATTGGCAGGTAAATAAAGAAAAAGGCAGGTAAGGTTATGAAATTGGCAGGTAGAGGAGGGGAAATGGCAGGTAAGGGGCATGTTATGTAAAAACTTAGGAGACTCCAATTGGAAGTTGAGATATTTGAAGAAATTTGATTAAGGGAAAATGACGATCCGCCAGTCTTACGACTGGTTTTTATAGGAGTTTAGTAGGATGTTGATTGTATTTATTCCTTTTTAATAGAAATTTTAGAATGATTTGGTATATTGTGAATATGATGCTGTTGATGGGTTGTACATAGTTGTTAGATAAATTGCAGGTGTTTGCTGGACGTAAATTGAATTTTATGTATATTGGGGTTCGATTTGGTGTATTTTTTATGACAATTCTCACTGACAATAGCAGATTTTTGGTATTTAATGTCGATATAGGGAAGATGTGGCTCTTGCGAGCCTGTAACTAGGCACGTCATCTTCCGCTCACGCTACAGATCACGTGCACCTAAGTTCAAGGTTTAACAATTCGCTTTTGCGTCATCTCTGAAGTGATTTCAGGGAGCCTTTTCTGCGAGATCACGCAACGCTCAGGGGGTGGGGATCTTTGTGTCTTAAAACCAAGGTGAGCGGAAAATTGGAATTTCTATCGCCATGTGCTAACGCACATTGCGCTTCCGCTATCGCGTAAGCTTGCAAAACTTCCCATGCCAAGGCGTTTTTGTGAGCGAGCTCCCAAACGCTTGGCATGGGAAGTTTTGCGGCGATAGAAATTCCAATTTTTAATAGGTGGTGTTGTCGACACAAGATTGTAACAATGCTATAATGTTATCGGTTACAAGTTTCATTGTTATGAAAATTTACAACATTGGAGGGGATGGACATGGAACTTTTGAATTTATATCAGAATAATTATCTGATAGTTTTTGTGTTCCTCTGTCTTGGGGTACTGCTGCCGTTGGTGGCGTTATTTTTAGGTAAGTTTTTGCGTCCTCATAAGCCGAGTGTCGAGAAGTATACCACATATGAAAGCGGTATTGATCCATTTAGCGATTCCCGTGTACAGTTTAATGTCCGCTATTATATTTTTGCCCTTATGTTTGTTATTTTTGATGTAGAGACTGTGTTTTTATATCCATGGGCGGTTGCCTATGATAAGCTTGGAGTTTTTGCGTTAATTGAGATGCTGATTTTCGTTGTAATGCTGTTGATTGGCTTAATCTATGCTTGGAAGAAGAAGGTGCTACGATGGACTTAAAACTAGATGACCTTTCACCACAGGAAATGAAAGAATTAGAAAGAAATGTGTTTTTTGCAACGCTAGAGCAAATTAAAGCATGGGCACGCAGTAATTCGTTGTGGCCGATGACATTTGGTCTGGCTTGTTGTGCGATTGAAATGATGGGTACGGGTGGGGCAAACTATGACCTTGACCGATTTGGGACGATTTTCCGAACTTCTCCACGTCAGTCGGATTGTATGATTGTGTCGGGGACCGTTACGAAGAAGATGGCGCCGATTGTTCGCCGTTTGTATGATCAAATGCCAGAGCCGAAATGGGTGATTGCGATGGGATCTTGCGCAACTGCAGGAGGTCCGTATGTGAAATCTTATTCTGTTGTGAAGGGTGTCGATCAAATCGTCCCTGTTGATGTATATATCCCTGGATGCCCACCGAACCCTGCTGCATTAATTTATGGAATCAATAAGTTAAAGGAAAAGATTCGCTATGAGGCGAAGACTGGGAAGAAGGTGATCTAACCGATGAGCGGGGAGAAGGATCTCGATCAATTAAAAAGAGAAGCGGCTGAGAAAGCGAAGGCGGCAGCGTTGGCAAAGCGCCAGGCAAAGGCAGCAGGAGAATCTCAAGAGTCTCCGAAGCAGGAGGACAAACCTTCTGAACAAGCGCTTAGTCAGATTGAGTTGCCAGCCCAGTCAGAGCAGCCAGCGGGAACACCAGCAGAAGATGGTGCAGATCTAGCAAAGAAAAAGGCGGCAGCAGCAGCGAAGGCTAAAGCGGCTGCATTAGCAAAGAAGAAACGAGAAGGTATCGTGGAGGAAGAGGCTCCTGCTCCGGTTGAAGCAGCAGAAGAAACACCGGCGGCTGAAGACGCGAGCGGTGAAGACGACCTTGCGAAAAAGAAAGCGGCAGCAGTAGCGAAAGCAAAAGCAGCGGCGGCGGCAAAGCGGAAAGCGATGGAGTTAGCGGCAGGCAATGCGCCGGCAGAAGAACCAGCAGCTGAAGCGGAAGCAAGCGATGACAGTGATGATCTTGCAAAGAAAAAGGCAGCTGCAGTAGCGAAGGCGAAAGCTGCGGCGGCGGCAAAGCGGAAAGCGATGGAGCTAGCTGCAGGTAATGCACCGGCAGAAGAACCAGTAGCTGAAGCGGAAGCAAGTGATGACAGTGATGATCTTGCGAAGAAAAAGGCAGCTGCGGTAGCGAAAGCAAAAGCTGCGGCGGCGGCAAAACGTAAAGCGGTGGAACTAGCGGGTGGAGAAGCACCAGCTGAAGACACCGCAGGAGCAACGGATGATGCGAAGGCAAAAGCGGCAGCGGCAGCAAAAGCCAAAGCGGCGGCAGCAGCCAAGGCAAAGGCTGCTGCAGCGGCAAAAGCGAAGGCAGCAGGCACTGGTGAGGCAGACACTGCGGCGACTGGCGATGATGAAAAAGCGAAGGCAAAAGCAGCGGCAGTAGCGAAAGCCAAAGCGGCAGCTGCAGCGAAGGCGAAAGCAGCAGGAGCAGCAAAAGGCAGCGACGTATCGCCAGCCGATACGGCTGAAAAGCCATCACCAAATCAGCCTTTCTTAGACAAGTACAGGAAGGTTATTGAGGAAAACTTAGGCGCTGATGTTTTAGAAGATTCTTATATTAATAAATTATCGAAAGATGTTCCGACACTTGTTGCAAAGAAAGATACATATTTCAAGGTAGCTCAATTTTTAAAATATAATGAGCTTCTAGGGTTCGATTATCTCTCTGAGCTGCACGGGACAGATTTCGTGACACATATGGAAATTTATGTTCACTTGTTCTCATACAAAAATCGCCAATCCGTGGCGTTAAAAGTGAAGATTGACCGCGATGAACCAACAATCGAGTCCTTGCAGCCTATTTGGGCAGGAGCTAACTGGCCTGAGTGCGAAGCTTATGATTTATTAGGAATTAAGTTTACCGGACATCCGAATTTACATCGGATTTTGCTTGGAGAAGATTGGGTTGGCTATCCACTGCGTAAAGATTATGAACAGTATGATGTGGAGGTGTAACCAATGATCAGAACTGAAGAAATGCTGCTAAACGTCGGCCCTCAGCATCCAAGTACGCACGGAGTATTCCGGCTGGTTGTTAAGATCGATGGGGAAATCATTACGGAAGCAACACCTGTCATCGGTTATTTACACCGCGGAACAGAAAAGCTGGCCGAGAACCTGCAATATACACAGATAATTCCATACACTGACCGGATGGACTATTTGTCTGCGATGACAAATAACTATGTCATCTGCCATGCTGTTGAAACCATGATGGGAATTCAGGTGCCGGAACGTGCCGACTTCCTTCGTGTTATGGCAATGGAATTAGGGCGTATCGCAAGTCATCTGGTTGCCTGGGGTACATATATCCTTGACCTAGGTGCAACAAGCCCGTTCATCTATGCGTTCCGCGACCGTGAAATGATTATTAATATGCTAAACGAATTATCTGGTGCTCGATTAACCTTCAACTATATGCGGGTTGGCGGGGTTAAGTGGGACGCTCCAGAAGGCTGGGTTGACGGAGTTAGGGAGTTTGTTCCTTATTTACGCGAACAACTGAAGGGGTATCACAACCTCGTTTCCGGAAATGAAATCTTTTTAGACCGTGTAAAAGGGGTTGGCGTGTATTCAAAAGAGGACGCTATCAATTACTCACTCAGCGGTCCAAACCTTCGTAGTACTGGCGTGAAATGGGATCTTCGTAAAGATGAACCATATTCAATCTATGACCGTTTCGATTTTAATGTCGTCACAAGGGATGAAGGGGATTGTTTAGCCCGTTACCATGTACGCCTTGGGGAAATTGAAGAATCTTTGAATATCCTTGAGCAGGCATGTGAACAATTCCCTGCTGAAGGTGAGATTATGGCGAAAGTGCCTAAGATTATCAAAGCACCAAAAGGGGAAGCTTTTGTTAGAATTGAATCTCCACGTGGAGAAATCGGCTGCTATATCTCAAGTGACGGTAAAAAAGAACCGTACCGCTTGAAGTTTAGAAGACCTTCATTCTATAATCTGCAAATTCTCCCGAAATTATTAGTAGGCGAAAACATATCAAACTTGATTGCGATTTTAGGGGCAGTTGACATTGTCCTTGGGGAGGTGGACGGCTAATGGTAGAAGGGTTGCTCCAATCAAGTCCAGGCTTGTTGAACTTTGGAATCTTCTTTTTACTCGCAGTTGTCTTACTATTAGTAGTCTTAGGTTTCGTAACATATGCGATCTTAGCAGAGCGTAAGGTGTTAGGATACATGCAGGCCCGTCACGGCCCTAACCAGCTTGGTGGTAAATGGGGATTATTACAGACGGTTGCAGACGTTCTCAAACTTTTAATCAAAGAAGACGTTATTCCAAAGGCAGCTGACAGGCCGTTATTTATACTGGCGCCAATCATAGCCTTTACACCAGCGTTTATGGTACTCGCGACCATCCCGTTCACGGACAAATTTCAATTTGCCGATATCGGGGTTGGCTTACTCTATTATATTGCCGTTTCTGGAATGACTGTTTTTGGAATGGTTCTCGGCGGCTGGGCGTCCAACAATAAATATGCACTCCTAGGGGGTATGCGTGCAGGCGCACAGATGATTTCCTATGAAATTCCGCTGGTTATGTCCGTCTTAGGCGTTATTCTATTAACGGGAAGCTTGAATTTAACGGATATTGTCTTGCAGCAGGAGCATGGCTGGTTCATCCTTTATCAGCCGATTGCCTTTATCGTGTTTTTTATCGCATCAATCGCAGAATTAAACCGGACACCATTTGACCTTCCTGAATCAGAGAACGAATTGGTCGCCGGATACTTTGTTGAGTATTCAGGATTCCGTTTCGCATTCTTTATGCTCACTGAATATGTTTACATGTTTGCGATGTCATCATTGATCACCGTCATCTTCTTAGGCGGATGGCTGCCGCCGCTCGATATCTTAGGATTTATTCCAGGTGCAGTATGGTTTGCGCTCAAATTTAGCGGCGTTGTCTTTGTTTACTTCTGGTTACGGGCAACACTTCCTCGTTTCCGTGTCGACAGACTCATGGAATTTGCGTGGAAAGTGCTATTCCCAATCGCATTAGCAAACATCTTCTTAACAGCATTAATTAAAACATTATTTTTCTAAGATTTTATAAAAGGATTTGTTAAGGGAAATTGTGATTTTGCACCCTGTTGATTGGAGCGGAGGGCACGAAGACTCCTGCGGGAGTACGGGGCTGGGGAGACCCCACAGGCGCTTTAGCGCCGAGGAGGCTCCCCGGCACGCCCGCGGAAAGCGAAGTGCCCGGAGCGGAAATCAACAGGCCTAATTAATACAGCATAAAACAATTCCAGTAAGCAATTTTTAAAATGAAAAAGGGGTGAAAAACGTGCTTGGATTTACAAAAGGCTTGAAATATACCCTAAAACAGCTCACAAAAGAAAAGGTAACCTATAATTATCCCGATGAGCCGCTTCCGCTTCCGGACCGCTTCCGCGGTATTCAAAAGTTCTATCCGGAAAAGTGTATCGTGTGTAATCAGTGCATGAACATTTGCCCGACTGAATGTATTAATTTAACGGGTAAGAAACATCCGGATCCAACGAAAAAAGGGAAAATCATTGATACGTATGATATCAATTTTGAGATTTGTATCCTATGTGACCTTTGTACGGAGGTTTGCCCGACTGAAGCGATTGTAATGACCAATAACTTTGAGTTAGCGTCATACAGCCGTGATATGTTATTTAAAAACCTTGAATGGTTAGATGAGAACGACGAAAACGTACGGCAGGTGAATAAACCATGACAATATCAGGCGAGTTTATCGCATTTATGGGCCTCGCCCTTGTCGCCATTATTGGCGGTGTCCTGTTATTGAACCTTACCAAAGTCGTGCACATGGTCGTGGCCCTCATTTTTACGTTTGTCAGCATTGCCGGTATTTACGTGCTGCTGTCAGCTGAATTTGTTGCAGCGGTTCAAATCCTGATTTATTCCGGTGCGATCACCATTATCATGTTATTCGGGATCATGTTAACGAAGCATGATGATGAAGGGGAAACAACCACAGGCAAAGGAAGAAAGGTTCTATTATTTCTAGGTATACTCGGGTTTGCAGCGGCTGTCTACATTGGAATCTATGATTTCAACGTGGTACAGGTACCAACCGACTTACATGTGGACAATACAATGAAAATAGGGGAAGCCCTTTATTCTAAATGGGTCATCCCGTTTGAATTAACATCTGTTTTACTATTAGTGGCACTTGTCGGAGCGATTATTCTCGCGAAGAAAGACGAGAAGGAGGGTGACAAGGAATGAGTTCAGTTCCTGCTTCAGCTTTCCTGGCACTCGCACTGATTTTATTCTGTATCGGATTATACGGGGCATTGACAAAACGAAACACCGTCATCGTCCTCATCTCGATCGAATTAATGCTAAATGCCGTTAATATTAACCTAGTAACCTTCAGCAAATACGGTGTAGCACCATCCATCACCGGCCAGATCTTCGCTCTGTTTACGATTTGCGTTGCCGCTGCAGAAGCAGCAGTCGGTCTAGCCATTCTAATGGCCTTATACCGCAACCGCAAAACCGTCAACATCGACGATATGGACACAATGAAAAACTAATTTGGCAGATATTATTTTTTTTCAACACTGCGGTGCCTGTCACCGCAGAAAGACACTGTCCGTCTCAGGTGGACAAATTGGTAATAATTGGTGTAAGCCCTTGGTGGAATTTGTCCACGATCGGTGCCTGTCACCATTTTTAAAAAGGGGATTGTGATGATGATGGAAAATGCATGGATCATACCGCTTTTCCCGCTATTATCGTTTTTGATTCTTCTTCTATTTGGTAAGCGGCTTAAGGGTGCGAGTGCGTACGTGGGTATTCTGCTTACCTTGGCGTCGCTTGTGTATTCGTTGTTGGTGTTGTTCGAGCGTTTCAGTGAACCAACATTTAAAACTTCAACGGAGTGGCTTAGAATAGGAGATATTTCTTTAACAGCGGGCTTTGAAGTGAATCAATTGAATGCATTAATGCTTGTAATTGTCTCGCTCGTCAGCTTCCTGGTACATACATATTCAAAAGGATATATGGACGGGGATGAGCGGTTTCCAGTATTCTATGCCTATTTAGGACTATTTACGTTTGCGATGCTTGGGCTTGTTATCTCGCCAAACCTGTTGCAAACTTATATTTTCTGGGAGCTCGTCGGAGTCGGTTCCTTCCTCTTAATCGGATTCTATTTCTACAAAGAAGAAGCGAAGGCTGCGGCAAAAAAGGCGTTCATTATGACCCGTATCGGGGACGTTGGTCTCTTAACCGGGATGATTTTATTATTCTGGCAAACAAAAAGCTTTGAGTACAGCGAGATCTTCCGCGCAGTAGAAGCTGGCGCTGTATCAACCACGATGATTACCTTAACAGCGATCTTAATCTTCATCGGAGCTGTTGGTAAATCTGGTCAGTTCCCATTACACACATGGCTGCCGGACGCAATGGAAGGTCCGACACCAGTTTCGGCTTTAATCCACGCAGCGACAATGGTTGCTGCCGGTGTTTACTTAGTTGCTTCGCTTTTCCCGCTGTTCGCAGCGAGTGAAACGGCACTATTAACGGTTGCTATTATTGGTGCATTTACGGCCATCTTTGCAGCCAGCATCGGTCTTGTACAAACAGATATTAAACGTGTTCTAGCCTACTCAACAGTCAGCCAGCTCGGTTATATGATGCTTGCGCTCGGCTCTGCAGGCTATGTTGCCGGTGTATTCCACCTAATGACACATGCTTTCTTCAAAGCGTTGCTATTCTTAGCTGCCGGAAGCGTCATTCATGCGGTTCATACACAGAATATCGAAGAAATGGGCGGTCTTTGGAAAAAGCTTAAGCTTACCGCGCCGCTATTCTTAATCGGAACACTGGCTATCAGCGGTGTACCATTATTTTCAGGATTCTTCAGTAAAGATGAAATTTTAATTGCAGCCTGGGAAGGCGGACATCCAGTTCTGTTCTTACTCGCGCTTGCAGCGGCATTCATGACCGCATTTTATATGTTCCGCTTGTTCTTCATGGTTTTCACCGGAGAAGCACGGACACCAATGAAAAATGTACACGAATCACCATCGATCATGACGTACCCAATGATTCTTCTTGGCGTCTTGGCGATTATCGCTGGTTATGTGCAAACACCATTTAACCATAACCTTGGTGAATGGCTAGTTGATGGAAACGAAGCACTTGGTCATGGTCATGTTGAAGGTCCAATTTGGATTATGATTGCGGCAACTGTTGTTTCCTTAGCAGGTATCTACCTTGCTTACCTTATTTACTACAAGCGTTCCGTCGCACGCAACTGGCTGTCAGGCAGCGGCGATACGCTGCATACCATTTTGACCAACAAATACTACATTGACGAATTCTATCAAATGTCAGTAGTGGCTGTCACAAAAGGTATCAGTTATTTCTTACGCTTCATTGATGTCTTCTTAGTGGAAGGAATCATGAAGGGTGTGGCAGGGATTGTTCAGGGCCTTGGAGCAGCCGGATCGAAGCTGCAAACGGGTCAAACCCAAACTTATGCAGCAGTGGCCTTTGTAGGCTTGGCACTGCTTGCGGTCATCTTCGTGCTAACAGGGGGGTACTTATAAAATGGATCTTTCTTTCGTTCTATCATTACTAGTATTCTCCCCGTTACTCGGTATCGTCGTGTTGGCTTTCATGCCAAAAACAGAAGAAAAAACAATCAAAATCGTTGGCTTCCTAGCAACACTGCCTGCACTGGTTATTGCCATTGGCCTTTATCTCCACTACTTAGCAGGTAAGAAATTGAGCGATTTTGATGTGGCTAAAGATTGGATTACATTCGGCGGACTTCAAGGTGCCGAAGCAGGATTCTGGAAAGTGAACTATGAACTAGGCGTCGATGGCTTCACGATGCTTTTAGTCGTACTAACGGCAGTAGTGGCAACACTTGCAGCGATTGCCTCCATTTATATTAAAAAAGAATGGAAAGGCTACTTCATGCTATTCCTGCTGCTCGAAATCGGAATGCTTGGCGTTTTTACAGCTGAAAACCTAGTTCTATTTTTCTTATTCTTTGAAATTACGTTAATCCCAACCTTCTTTTTAATTGGGAAATGGGGTTATTTTGAAAAAGAAAAAGCAGCATACAGTTTCTTAATCTATAACGGTTTAGGCTCTGCCGTACTGTTAATCGTGATTATGATTCTATTTTCAAAAACAGGAACCACCAATATTGATATGCTTACACAGATTGTGAGCGATCCGAACGTTCCAATGACGAGCGGATTAAAATTAGGTTTATTGATTGCGCTCTTAGTCGCTTTTGGCGTCAAGCTGCCAATCTTCCCGCTACACAGCTGGATGCTTCGCGTTCACGTGCAGGCGCCGCCATCGATTGTTATGATTCACTCTGGTATTCTATTGAAAATCGGTGCGTACGGGTTAATTCGCTTTGGAATGGGCATTTTTCCAGAGCAGTTTGAATCACTTGCCGTACTCTTAGCTATCCTTGGAGTGGTCAATCTCCTCTATGGAGCGTTCCTAGCGTTTATTCAAACAGACTTTAAAATGGTCTTGGCTTACTCTTCGATTTCTCACATGGGAATCGTATTAATTGGGTTAGCAGCCTTGAATGAAGCTGGTGTACAAGGCGCGATTTTCCAAGTCGTTTCACACGGTTTAATCTCAGCATTATTATTCTTCTTAGTCGGAGCCTTCTATGAGCGCACAGATACATCACTCATGGAAAACCTTGGCGGAATGGCAAAAGGAATGCCGATTGCCTCTGGCTTCTTGCTTGCAGGTGCCTTGGCTTCACTTGGATTACCTGGGATGTCCGGATTCGTCAGCGAATTCATGGCATTCTTAGGGCTATTTGAAGAAATGCCTTGGATTGCTGCTGTCGGCTGTATCGGTATTATCATGACTGCTGTCTATTTATTACGTGCCGTGCTCGGCATTACGTACGGGCAATCACACCGTGACTTTACAGGAGTCCTCGATTTGAAGGGCGTTGAATTTATACCGGTTGTCGTGCTAATTGCTTTAATCGTTTTAATCGGAGTAGTACCAAGCGTTCTAAGCTCACCGCTTCAAGCCACACTTGAAACGATTATGCTAGGGTTAGGAGGGTGATGAAGGATGAGTCTTGAGGAATTAACATCATTTAATTGGAGCATCATGACACCAGAGTTCATCATCGTTGGTGTAGCAGCGCTTCTCACAGTAATAGATTTATTTATGCCGAAAAAGCAAGATCGCCGAATTCTCGGATGGATCGGAATTGCGGCGATTTTCGCGGCAATGGTTTCCCTAGTCGGACTACTGGGTGCAGCACCTGATTCGATTTTAGACGATACCTTCCGTCTTGATTCTTTTGGAAAAGCATTTAAACTCCTTCTGCTTGCAGGAGCAGCACTTGTCTTATTTTTAGCAATCTCCTACAAGGCTGATGAGGGGATGGAAGAATATCGCGGTGAATTTTATTATTTATTCCTAACCGGTTTACTCGGCGGAATGATTATGACATCCTCGGGTGACTTAATCACATTATTTATCGGTCTTGAGTTGTTATCGATTTCTTCTTATGTCTTAGCAGGTATTCGTAAAAATAATTTGCAATCAAATGAGTCGGCAATGAAATATGTCATTAACGGTTCAATTGCTACTGCAATTACATTGTTTGGTATGAGCTATGTATATGGACTAACAGGCACAACAAACTTGTTAGCAATTGCTGGCACACTTCAGGCATTGGCTGACGCCCAGCATGCGTATTTGCTAGGTCTGGCATTCTTAATGATATTTGTTGGGTTAGGCTTTAAATTGGCGGCAGCTCCGTTTCATATGTGGGCACCAGATGTGTATCAGGGTGCACCAACACCGGTTACAGCCTTTTTAAGCGTTGTTTCAAAAACAGCAGGCTTCGTTATTGTTGCTAGGATTTTAATTTCTGTATTTGGTGTAGCAGCTACAGAAGGGCCTGGATCGATGCCAATTCTTTATAACATGCAGGACTATATCGCGGTTGTAGCCGGTGCGACGATGATCATCGGAAACGTCGTTGCACTCAAACAAAGCAATATTAAAAGAATGTTCGCGTACTCAAGTATTGCGCATGCAGGGTATGTGCTGGTTGCGTTTACGTCACTCAGCTCGAATTTCTTTTACACTGTTTGGTTCTATTTATTAGCTTACTTGTTCATGAACCTGGGCGCTTTTGCCATCATCCAGTTAGTGGAGGCAAAGACTGGTTCCACAAAGATCGCTGATTTTGCGGGATTGTATCGCCGGTCACCGGTATTGGCCGTTGCAATGGGGATTTTGTTGGTAGCACTGGCAGGTTTCCCAGGAACAGCAGGCTTCATCGGGAAGATGAACATCTTTATCGGTGCCTTTATGGTACAGGAACCGCATTATGTGTTAGCGTCTGTTATGATTGCGACAACGGTAGTCTCGTATTTCTACTACTTTGGTATCATGACGCAAATGTTCTTCCGCCCGGCTGCGGATGACAGCAAGTTCACGAAAATACCAGTAGGAATCTTGGTTGTCTTAGTCGTCACCGTCGCAGCGTCTGTGTTGTTTGGAGTATTCCCAGACATCGCTATCGACTTCGTGAACAATAATTTCAACCAATTCTCAGACTTTCTACAATAGACCGGCAACTTTGGGGGAAGAATCCGGTCTAGGTCAACAATAGGGGTAACATATAAAGTAAAAAGAAGAGGCATGGGGGCCTCTTCTTAAAAAGCAAAACGGTCCTTTCTAGGGGACCGTTTTTTTTAGCTATTATTGTATGGGATCACGGACTTTATCTCTTTCATGCAAATCTTCCTTCGATTCACCATTCTTCATTTCATTGCCAAGCCTCTTCAGTTCATCCCAGTCTTGAGCCATTGAGCTATTGTTTGCTTGTGCTAACGTGTCCCTGTCCTCTATCGGGTTATGCAATCTATTTTTCGTTAGTACTAAAATTTTGCCTTCTTTAACAGAGTTCCCGTAGTATTCAGCTTGATCGTCTGGGATTCCTATAGCAATTAGTGCTCCTGTTAGTCCACCTAAACCAGCACCCGCTACAGCACCAATTAAACTTGAAGCAATCGGACCTGCTGCAATAATCGGGCCAACCCCAGGGATGGCCAGCGCACCTACGCCTACTAATAAACCGGTTAAGCCACCGAGCGTTCCGCCAGCTATCGCACCTGTAGCAGCACTTTCTTCTGCAACTGTACCAGTTTCATCTGCAATATAATTCACATTTTTGATATCTTTACCAATAACGCAGATATCTTGTTTGTCGTATCCCTGTTTGACGAGTTCCTCGATTGCAACAATCGCTTCCTGTTCAGAGTCATAGACACCTACAACATTTTTTTCGACCTTCTCCATTTTCGGGTTCCTCCTCTTTCATCTGTTTTGAGAGATTTAAAGTTTGATAGACAGCCCACACTATCGTGATAATTTATCCTTTACTATCCCGACATCTTCTTTTACTTTACCTTTCGCTTGATCGACTTTACCTTCCGTTTCAGTGGAACGATCATCCGTCAATTTACCCCATTCCTCTTTTGCTTTTCCTTTAACACTATCTACTAATCCATTCATTTTATCTTTATTCATTTTATTCAGCCTCCTAGTTTTTTTAAAAAAATCCCATCAATGATTATTGGTTCACACCATCACTAACACCATTATCCTCAATCTTTTTCTCTACATCTTTTTGAGCTTGTTTTAATTCTTTTTCCACTTTATTTACTGCATCTTTGGCATTTTGCTCTGTGTCTTTATCTACTGCGTCTTGCTGTTGGCCATCACTGGCCCCGTTATCCTGGTCGACTCCGTCACCGCAACCTGTTAACCCGGCAAGAGTAAGAGAAACAGCCAATCCACCAACTAGTAAACTTTTCTTCATACTTACAGCTCCCTTCGTCGTGTTTTGTTCTGCCCTTTTTATATTCCCAATAAAAAAATTCTGAAACTTTTTTTAACAGTCAATCTCGAAGAAACCGTCTTCCTTCTATTAATAGCTTTTTTTAAAAAATTCCCGCTAACCGGTAAATAGCTGACTAGCTTAAAAGAATATGTTTAGGTCACTTACCAAAAGGGTAAATGCATACTAGACAAATTAAAGGAGGAAATAACAATGGATAAAACGTTGAAAAAGAAATTAATGATGACAGGTATGGTATTTGCATTAACATTCGGTGCTCTGACAGGCTGTGGAGATGGAGTAGACCAGGATAACGGTGTAAGTGACGGAGAACACAAAGATGAAGCCGAAAACAAAAATCCAGAAACAAACTAAATACGGCGAGATAGGAATGGGAAGGGATTCCTTCTCACTCTTATCTTAAAAAGTAGAAAAGGAGATAGGTAGAATGAATGTAAACGAAATGATGACAGGATGGTCCTCGTACTTTTACCAGCTTCCAAATCTATTATTTGCCCTTCTAGTTTTATTAGTTGGCTGGTTGATTGCTAAAAGCATTGGTAAAAGCGTGGAAGCCCTTTTAAGAAGAACAAAATTTGATGATAAGTTGTTTGCAAACGTTGGTTCAAGAAAGTATTCATCTGAAGTCATTATAGGAAAAATTGTTTATTATATCTTACTGGTTGTCGTTTGGATTATCTTTTTTAATATGCTTAACTTGAGCTTTATTGCGACGCCGCTCGTAGAAATGCTTTCGATGATTACAGCAGCCATTCCCAACGTTTTAAAAGCTGCCCTCATTTTACTTTTTGCATGGGGTGTTGCCTCGCTGCTTCGAATGCTATTTAAAAAGGGAGCTGCTCTCATTCATTTAGAACGCCGTTTGGTTCAATGGAAGATCGCCATCAGTCAAAGTGAAGCGGTGAACAAGGTAAACGGTATCGCAAAGGCAATCTTCTATTTTGTCCTGTTACTATTTTTACCTGGAGTATTAGGAGCCCTACATATTGAAGGGGTTTCAGAGCCATTTGCAAATACGCTTTCAACCTTACTAGCCTTCATACCTAAGCTATTTGCGGCCGCCCTTATTGTGTTTGTTGGCTGGCTGATTGCAAAAATAGTTCGAGATATTTTAACTAACTTCTTAAGTAGTATTGGTACGGAAAAACTAGGTCAGCGCATCGGGATCGTCAAAACGACAGATTCGATAAGCCTTTCTAGCATTATTGGAAACATTGCGTTTATCTTAATCTTAATCCCTACCATTATTACAGCCTTAGAAAAACTTGAATTAAAAGGCATTTCTGATCCAGCCATCGCCATGCTGCAAGATGTTGTTTCGATTATTCCAAACATTGCGGTAGCCATTATTCTGATTTTAGTGGGGATCTGGATTGGTAAATGGGTGGAGAAAATCGTCACACAAATGCTTTGGCGCCTAAAGGTTGATAATGTCTTTACCCAAATGGGTCTCGGTTCACTTAAACCCGAGCAATCAACCTACACACTTTCTCAGATTATTGGAATGCTGGCTAAAATTGTCGTTGTTTTATTATTTGCTGTTGAAGCACTACAAATCGTTCAATTGGAGTTCCTCGTAGTTCTTGGAACGGCTGTAATTTCGTACTTACCGATGTTGTTTGCGGCGCTGATTATCTTAGGAATTGGTTTATACCTAGGTAACTTAGTACAGCGTATCTTACAAAATATTCTTAAGAACAGCTATTCAAGAACGCTTGCGGCTGTTGCGAAATATGCCATCTTTTCGATTACCATCTTTATGGCATTAGATCAACTGGGTGTCGCACACTCCATCGTCAATGCTGCATTTATTCTCCTTTTAGGCGGATTGGCATTAGCTTTTGGACTTGCGTTCGGTCTTGGAGGAAAAGACTTTGCTTCCAAATACCTGCGTAAGCTGGACCATAAAATCGATAACAAAATAATAGAATAAGAGATTCGTTGAAGCTTAACGAAACAATAACAATCCGGATCTACATGATTTCGGATTGTTATTTTTATAAGCTATGTAAAAGCAAACTGTTGATTTTGCACCCTGTTGATTGGAGCGGAAGGCACGAAGACTCCTCGAAAATGCTATCGCATTTTCTTCGTGCGTGGGCAAATTCGAGGAAGAAATTCAATGTCCTGCGGGAGTACGGGGCTGGGGAGACCCCGCAGGCGCTTAAGCGCCGAGGAGGCTCCCCGGCACGCCCTAAGGTGCGCGAAGTGCCTCGTGACAGGCAAACACCGCCTGTCTCTGCGATGATTATTCAAGGAAGCTTTCCTTAGTGGAGTGGAAATCAACAGGCCCAATTTAAAAACAGCCATTTTATACGAAGGGAGGAAGGCTATTCAATGACCATTGTAAATCTACTATTAATTGCTCTTTTAATCGCATTAACAGGTTTTTTTGTAGCGATAGAATTTGCGATTGTGAAAGTACGTCCATCTAGGATTGATCAATTGATTACGGAAGGGAAAAAAGGTGCGGTTTCAGCGAAAAGAGTGGTAGATCATTTAGATGAATACCTATCAGCATGTCAACTCGGCATAACGGTTACGGCCCTCGGACTGGGGTGGTTAGGAGAACCAACAGTCGAAAAAATAATTCATCCCTTATTTACAGTATTAAATATAAATGAATCTCTTGCACATCTAATCTCTTTTATCATTGCCTTCGCCTCCGTTACGTTTCTCCATGTCGTAGTCGGGGAGTTAGCGCCCAAAACGATTGCCATCCATAAAGCTGAGACGGTAGCGCTTCTATTTGCAGCTCCCATCATAGGCTTTACCAAAGTGATGCGGCCATTTATTTGGGCATTAAACGGCTCTGCCAGGCTATTGGTCGGTATCTTTGGCTTAAAGCCGGAATCCGAACAAGAATTAGCTCATTCAGAAGAAGAGCTCCGTTTGCTTTTGTCGGAAAGCTATAAGAGGGGTGAAATCAATCAAAATGAATTAACCTATGTGAACAATATTTTTGAATTTGATGAGAGAATCGCAAAAGAAATTATGGTGCCCCGGACGGAGATAAGTTCGATTTCGATTACGGATACCATTGAAGAAGTTTTAAACAAGGTAAGAATGGAAAAGTATTCTCGGTATCCTGTCATTGAAGGTGACAAGGACAACATTATAGGACTTCTTAACGTAAAAGTATTGGTAACAGCCCAAATGATGGATAAAAATCATAAGGAAGAAGTGAGTCTAAGACCCTTCATTAAACCTGTGATTAAAGCAATTGAAACCATCCCCATCCATGACTTATTGGTGCGAATGCAAAAAGAACGCACTCAAATGGCTATCCTTGTTGATGAATACGGCGGAACATCAGGGTTAGTGACAGTTGAGGATATTATTGAGGAAATTGTTGGTGACGTCAGAGATGAATTTGATGCAGATGAAGTGGCAGAGATTCAAAAAATAAAAGATAACCATTATTTATTGGATGGAAAAGTGTTAATTGAGGATGTGAATAGTTTACTCGGTACAAATATAACCGATGAAAGAATTGATACGATCGGCGGCTGGTTTCTAACACAAAACTTTGATGTTGATGTCGGGACAGAGGTTAAATTTGATGGATACCTGTTCAAAGTCCGTGAGGCGGTTGGCCACCATATTTTATATTTAGATGTTAAAAAATTTGTTAGCTGAACAAATGGAAAAACAACGTAAGGCACACGTCATTTTAAATAACGTGTGCCTTTTTATGTCGCGCAGCAACAAGTTGAGCCTGCCCTTATTGTCATAATTAATGCTCGCTAACCGGTGTATGCTGGGAATCCTTCAGTTTTTCCTCCATGATTTGAATGTCATTTTTAAATAGCTTAGAAATGACATCTTTTTCTCCGAATATCAGAATCTGATCGCCTTCGTGTATTTTTGTATGATAGATATTTTTTCTGAGTTTTAATTCGCCTCTTAGGATAAACAATACAACAAACTCTAACTGTTCATAATCATGTATCACTTGATTGATTTGTTTATGGAAGAGAGAAGATTCTTTATAGATATGAAGATTTAGCAGCTGGTCTTGTTTTTCGGACATAAAGATATCTCTTATGGGTAAATCACCAAGTTCAATGTTTTGTTTCAAGTCTTGCTTAAATAACTTGGTTAACTTGGTTTGCACAATCTTCAGCTTCAAAATGGCAAAAACCAGCAGAACAGCCCCCGCCGCATATAGGATTTCTTTCGTTTGAAGATCATCAGATAAAATTGTACTAATTGATGAAATGATAACAGCGAGTGAGAAGGCCCCAAACAGGATGAGAAAAGTGGCTAGTTTCCTGCGAACCGGGTGACCTAAAATCAGCTCAGACTCTCCCGTCGTAAAGCCTGTACCGGTCATCAACGAAATCACTTGGAACCTGGAAACCTCCAATTTGAGATCCGTCAGCCGAAATAGAATGACAAAAATTTCGATGACCGCTGTAATGATGATGAAATAGATCAGTAAGAAGAATAGATTCATTTTTTCACCTCTGGAATCAAAAAATGGGTTGGGGCTAGAAGGACCCCAACCTTTTCATCACTGCATTTTCTTTTTAACTAGTTAAATACCCGTTTTGCGTTCCCTTAAACCTCTAATTAAATAACCTTCTGAAAAGATATTTCAATAGATTACAAGTATTTCAAAAATATTAAACGGAGAAAAGGGAGTTTTAGAACCGTCATTAGGTGGTACTACATAAGCATAGGTTACAAGTTAACCTGAATGATGAAAGTGTTAAGGTACGAATCAGATCGAAGGGAGGTAAAAAATGACTGAGCGTGTTAAAACGATGAAATCTACACCACCATGCAATCGAGAGGATCCCTCTTATTTGACCAAAAGTAGTGTGAACCATGGAGAACAACCAGCACATTTTTACTTTTACGATCGAATAATGAGGCTGCATCCCAAGTAAAAAAATGAAGAGTTTGAGATAAAAGAAAAAATATAAAAATCTAAAGGAGGACACAAAAATGGCTAGAAATAATGAGACAATGAGCAGGGAAGAAGCAGGACGCAAAGGCGGAGAGGCAACATCAAATAACCACGATAAGGAATTCTACCAAGAAATTGGACGCAAAGGTGGAGAAGCCACCGCAGAAAACCATGATAAAGAGTTTTATCAAGAAATTGGACAAAAAGGTGGAGAAGCCACCGCAGAAAATCATGATAAAGAATTCTATCAAGAAATTGGGCGCAAGGGTGGAGAAGCCACCGCAGAAAATCATGATAAAGAATTCTATCAAGAAATTGGACGCAAAGGTGGAGAAGCCACCTCAGAGAACCATGATAAAGAATTTTATCAAGAGATTGGCCAAAAAGGTGGAGAAGCGCGTAGTAACCAACGTGATAACGACTAATTTGTTTTCTCCGATTTACTGAAATAAAAAAGAAGCTTGTGCAAATTTGTACAAGCTTCTTTTCTTGAAATGCGATGTAAAGGAGGTCTTTTAGATGAAACGAGTTTTATCAATGAAAGGACTTTTAACGGTTTTAGGAATGGGCGTGTCGGTTGCAAAGTGGTTAGCTCATAAACCAAACAGAATGAAAGTAAAAAGTATTCTCGGAAAATTGAACATCACACCTACACTTGATAAGAAATAACCAACTCCTAATAGGATTAGAGGAAATCAAAAGACGTGCGGTGCTCCGCATGTCTTTTTGTGTGATCAACTATTTTTGTAAATGTGGGATTAGCTTCGGTAAAGAAAGGGTATTTACTCGGAAAGGGTTTTGCTGATAGGAGGTGAGAGGAACATGCTGCAAACAAAGGCGTTTCGAGTTGGTTACGGTCTTTTGCTTATTTTTTTACTTATTTTTATTGCAATGAAAATTAATTTTATTTTCCAGCCTGTCTTTTTACTTTTCCAAACACTGTTTTTCCCCTTCTTGTTTGCCGGGGTGCTTTATTACTTGTTTCGCCCGCTGGTAAATTATCTGCAGTTAAAAAATATTCCAAGACCATTTTCGATCCTGTTGATCTATTTACTATTCGGTCTGTTAATCGCCTTATTAATCTATTTTGGCGGACCCGTTCTGAAAGAGCAAATGAAGAGTTTCGTCGATAGCACGCCGCAACTCATGGAGGCGATACCGGACAAATTAACTGAGCTTGAGCAGAGTAAATGGATCAATCAGTTGCAGGAAAACGACAGTGTTGATGTAGGAAAGGCTTCTGAAGCCATTACAAAGTCGGTTTCTTCGAGTCTCTCTAGGATTGGAACAAATTTCATGAATATTATCGGGGTACTTGCAAGTATTGTAATCGTCTTTACAACGGTTCCGTTTATTCTCTATTACATGTTAAAAGAAGGCGAAAAGGCGCCACAGCAGATTCTTCGTATATTGCCCGCTCAGCAGCAGAAAAATGGACGAAAAATATTAGCAGATTTAGATGAAGCGCTCAGTTCCTATATACAAGGCCAAGTCCTTGTTAGTTTTTGTATAGGAGTCATGCTTTTTATCGGTTATTTGCTAATTGACCTTGACTACTCCCTTCTTGTCGCGATTTTTGCCATGTTTACCAATGTGATCCCGTTTATCGGTCCGATTCTTGCGACGATTCCTGCAGTGATTATTGCGTCGATTGATTCACCGATGATGGTGGTAAAAGTCCTCATGGTTATGATTGTCGTCCAACAGATTGAAGGACACATTATATCACCCCAGGTAATGGGAAAAAAGTTAGAGATCCATCCGCTCACGATCATATCCTTGTTACTGGCAGCAGGACGAATTGGAGGGGTTCTCGGGTTAATTATCGCGGTTCCTGTGTATGCGGTTATAAAGGTGATTGCCCATCATACCTATCGGTTATGGAAGCTAAGAAAAGAAAAATCAATAGAAGAAAAAATCATCAAGGGAGAAAACAACGATGAAACGAAGTCATACAATGATGCCATTTTTTAACTGGATGTGGATACAAAGTTTCATGTCTATACATGAATGGGTAAATAACACGAAAGAAGTTAGGGAGGAAAAATAAATGTTATCAAAAAAAGAGTTAGCATATTTTGAGAAAAAGTTATTACAACTGAAAGAAGAAACCATTCAAATGGCAGAGGCCAATGAGCCTCTATCGTTCGAGGATTACGGTGAATTAACAAGCTATGATAATCATTTTGCAGATACAGCCACACAATTAGAAGAACGGGAAAAACAAAGGGTTTTACATGAAACAGCAAACAATCTTCTGCAAGAAGTGAACGAGGCTTTGGAGCGGATTAAAACAGGAACGTATGGCGTTTGTGTCGATACAGGAGAACCCATTTCCTATGAAAGGCTTAAAGCCCTGCCGTATGCCAAACGAACGGTAGAAGCGCAAAAGGAGCTGGAGAAAGAGAATGTGAATGAGGCAAGCATTCCGGAAGATCCGTCCTTCTTAACGCCGGAGGACGATGTAAGAGGAGATAAGCGAATTCAGGTCGTGGATGAACTGATAAGCGTGCATGGAAACTCATCTTCATAATAAATAAGGCTGTGGTTTACGCTCCAGTAATGAGCGAAATTTAAATAAACGGAGACTTTCCGGTTAAATGCAGAAAGGTGGTTGTTTTGGGGTTCTTAAGGGGAGGTTTTCCGGTTAAGCCAAGCAATCTTATCCGATTTCACGTATTTCAGGTCAATAGGCGGACTCTCTCCGTTTATTTAGGCTATTTTTAATAGTAATTACTAAATAAGCGAAATTGTTCCGTTTATTTAGTTTCTTAAAATTAATAATATCAACCATAGCCATTAACACAGCCATAAAAGATGTCTTCTTTTCGAGAGAAAGGAAGACATTTTTAATTCGAAGAGAAAATAAAAAAGGGTTGGGGTGCTAAGCCCCCAACCACTGCTCAATTATTGAATTTTCTCATTGTAAAATTGAACCCCATACTGTGCTCCCTCGCTCACCATATCGTTATCGGGGAAATCCTTTGGGTGCGGATTCCCGGCCTTTTCAATGGGAAGCTGCTCTGCTTTAGCGTATACGTTCGGTATTACCTTGTTTTTTAAGTCTCTTAACATACTTTCAGCTTTAATTCGATTAGGTTTGTTTGATAGCCATACGGCCGACGCTCCAATTCCAACTGCCACCAGTGAGCTCATACTTAGGACCTTATTCATCATGAAAACCTCCTTAGAATTTGGACTTGCTTTTTACATACCCGTTTCATTTCTGTATGAAACATTTTTTTACGTTTGGTTAACTCTTTTTAAGGGAATCAAAGGGTTGACCTGGAGAGGAGGGAGAAGTGTGGAGAGAAATTTCAATTTTGACCAATGGAAATGGGTTCAATTAAATAAAAATGAGCTGAATACGGTATGGGACAAGGAGACCATGCTATCAAAATGGTTAATGAGTGTTCGGAAAAATAACAACAATTGTGTAAAAGTGCATGGAATGATTGATGGAGAAAAAGTGGTGAATGGGTCGCTCATTTATAGACAAAGTGTAGATGAGGAAGAAGACCATGAGATTTTTCATTTCTATATAACTAGTAATACTTTATTTACGGTTGATTTAGAATTTACCTCTTTTAATCAACTTGATTCAGAAGTCATGCTGCGGCAGCTAAATAAAGCGGAGAATGCAGTGGATGGCTTTTTATTTTTGCTGGGAGAACTGGTTAATGACTTACTGGTCGAGATTGACCAGTTTGAAGAATCGCTCTATAAGTTGATGTGGGGTGTGAAAAAGAGGAATGAAATGCGGATTTTAGAGCATATCTTTCATCAGCGTCATGAACTGTTGATTTGTAATAATCTGTTGATTCCCATTCATGAGCTGAAAATGGCGATAGATGAAACAAACTTTCCAAACGTCAACGACGGAGAAATTTTTACCCGGACCTGCAAACGGATCGACCGGGCCATGGTGTTACTGCGTGAGTATGAGCAGGAGTTAGACTCGGTGATCCATTTAGAAGAGGTCATATCCTCCCATCGCGGAAATGAAATTATGAAAACACTAACGGTGCTGACCACCATCTTTACTCCTATCATGGCATTTGGGGCACTATGGGGGATGAATTTTAAACATATGCCTGAGCTCGAGTGGAAGTATGGGTACCTCATTTCAATCCTATTAATCGTCTTGTCCACCGCCCTGCTCTATGGATACTTAAAAACAAAGGGCTGGACAGGAGATCTATTAAAAGGGAAAAAGAAAGGTTCTTTTTTTCATTGAAAAGGTTTGATCCTTGTCCAAAGGGGTATAACACTATCAAGGTTAGCAACGACGCTAACCTGATGAATATTGCTAGAGTAGAAAGAGGGTGGTTGAAGTATGTGGTTGCGTGTTCGGTAAAACCGATAGGTATGAAAAACAGCAATCTGACAAGTTAAAAGGAGGAAACAATCATGGCAAAAAATTATGTTGATGACACGGCAATGGGTTCATTAAGACGTAAAGATGATAATGTAAATCGTGACATTTACGAAAAAGGCCGAACGGGATATAACGATGATGAAGATCCTTCTATGAAAAAACAAGAGTTCCCTGGCGATGAGATTGTGGAAGATTTAAGAGAACTTTCACGTCAGCAAGGGCAAAGAGGCGGAGACCCAGCCTTTATAAGTGGCGAAAATGTCCAACAAGAGAATGATAGGCAAAGGTATGGGGATTCGATTTCCAAGAATGCCGATAAGGAATTTCAACGAAGCACTTGAGAATCAACCACAGAATCGCAAAATAAAAGTAACGATTAAAATCGTTACGGATTCTTAATCGATCATACACTGCCTTTACTATATAAAAGAGGCTTGCACAAAGAGTGCAAGCCTCTTTTCGTGTGAGAAACGCACTAGGAAGTTGGCACTATTCGTAACCCTGCCTAAATTTGGTATAATGCTAGAAAAATATTTTTTAAAAAAATAGGTTTAACTTTTTTTAAAACGGGTATGTAACACTGTAAATATTTCAGAGGTGATGATGGGATGAAAATAATGATTGAAGAACATCAGAATGATAAGGAAATGTTCGTGTCGGTTACAGGAGAAATCGATGCTTATACTGCACCAAAACTTCGTGAGGAGCTATTGCCGCTTTCAGAAGGCCAAGGTAAAACGATTACAGTCAATCTGAAGGATGTTTCCTACATGGATAGTACGGGATTAGGTGTATTTGTTGGATTGTTCAAGCAGCTGAATAAAAATGAGGGAGAACTAAGGTTAGTAGAATTATCGGATCGATTGGTTCGCCTTTTTGAACTGACAGGATTGGATAAAATTATGAATATTTCAGAGGACGGGGGACGATGAAAAACGTGATGGATTATGTTGAAATGAAGTTTCCGGCGAAAGCGGAATATGTTGGTGTCATTCGATTAACCATTTCAGGCATTGCCAGCCGCATGGGTTATACATATGAGCAAATCGAGGATATTAAAATTGCTGTTAGTGAAGCTTGCACAAATGCGGTGCAGCATGCCTATCCGGAAAGTGAAGTCGGAGAAGTGATTGTCGGCTTTGGTATCTACGAGGATAAGTTAGAAATGATGGTGGCCGATAACGGTCAAAGTTTTAACTTTTTAAAGACAAAAGAGGAATTAGGCCCTTATACAGAGTCAAGTACGATCGATCAACTAACAGAGGGAGGGTTAGGTCTCTTTCTAATCGAAACGCTCATGGATGAAGTCCGTGTGTTGAATCGTTCTGGAGTAACGGTCTTCATGGTGAAGTATCTAGGCGAGGAGCGTGAAAGTCATGACAAAGCCACCTCAGACCGCGAAACGAACTAAGGAAGAAACCTATGCATTAATCCGAGACTATCAGGAGAATGAGAGTGAGAGTGCCCAAATCCAGTTAGTTGAACAGTACACCAATCTGATCGGGAGCATTGCAAGAAAATATTCAAAAGGAAGAAATTTGCATGAAGATATCGTGCAGGTCGGGATGATTGGTTTATTATCCAGCATTAGACGTTTCGACCCTAGTACCGGGAACCCATTCGAAGCCTATTTAATTCCGATGGTCATTGGTGAAATTAAACGTTTTTTAAGGGACAAGACATGGGATGTTCATGTACCTCGACGAATTAAAGAAACGTGGCCAAAGTTGAATGCAGCTGTAGAAGAACTAACCAACCGCTTGCAACGCTCACCAAAAATACATGAAATCGCTGAGCATTTAGGGATTTCTGAAGAAGAAGTACTCGAAACGATGGAATTAGGAAAAGGGTATCAAACGGCGTCTGTGGACCAAACGATTGAAACCAGTTCCGACGGCAGCGGGGTTACCGCGTTAGATGTCATCGGGTCAGAAGACAAAGGGTATGAAAGAGTGGATCAGCAGATGCTGGTGCAGAGTGCCCTTCATGTATTGGACGATAGGGAGAAGCAAATTATTCAGTGGACCTTTATTGAAAATAAAAGTCAACGTGAAGTGGGAGAATCCCTGGGAATTTCGCAAATGCATGTATCCCGTCTGCAAAAAAAGGCGATTGAGAAATTACGAAAGGCACTTGCAGGTAATGCCCATCAGGACAGACTAAACTAGTCGGTGCCTGTCACCGAAGAAGGAGTCATGCTCATCTTTTAAAAAAAGGGAGTGAAGCCAATGCCAATGAAGATTGTCGTTGTAGATGATAATAAAACAAACCTAATCATTGTCGAGAAAATCCTGAGGAAAGCTGGATATAATAGGTTACTTTTATTGTCATCTGCAGCGGATTTATATCAATATTTACAGCTCGATTCACCGAATCCTGGTGAAGTCCCGGTTGACCTCATCCTCATGGATTTGATGATGCCAGGAATTGATGGAATTGAAGCCTGCAGGAAAGTCTTGGCCAATGAGCGGTTCTCGGATCTGCCAATTATTTTTGTTACGGCGATGGGTGATTCAAATATAATGGCTGAGGCTATGGATGCGGGAGCTCTGGATTATGTCATGAAACCGATTAATAAAGTCGAGCTCCTCGCTCGAATTCGGTCTGTACTAAGGCTAAAGCAAGAAAAAGACCTGCGGAAGGAACGAGACCGACGAATTCAATATGATCTCGACCTGGCCAGACAAGTGCAGCGAAGCATGCTCTCAGGGCCGCTCCAGGAAAAGGATGTCAGCATTTCTGCCGTGTACAGGCCAACCTTCGAGCTAGCTGGTGATTTCTATGCCTGGTATCAGATTAGTCCGAGCCAATATGGAGTGATTTTGCTTGATATGATGGGTCACGGGATTTCCTCCTCACTTGTAGGAATGTACATCTATTCCGCGTTAAAGGATAGTATTACGGGAATCGTTGATCCACAAAAGGTCATGAAGGAACTGAACCGTCGAATGCTTCAACTACATACGCCTGATAGTTTAATGAACTATTATTTCACGGCGATTTATTTTGTGCTTGATACGGAAAAGAAAACGATTGAATACGTCAATGCCGGTCATCCTACAGGGATTGCGATTGTCGATGAAGAAGTGAAAATGTTAACAGAAGGTTCCTGTGCGCTCGGGTTTTTTGAAGAGATTGACGTCACCAAAGGGGTGATTCCTTATCGTGATTCTGCCCGAATCCTGCTGTTTACGGATGGATTATCCGAATGGCTGGAGGAGAAATATGAGGATGCGGCCGATAAGCTGATTAGCTCCTTACAAGCTGTGGATATGGGAGATCCGGCAGCAATACTTCATCAACTGCAGCCGGGCTGGGAACTGGTAAATCCTCCGAAAGACGATATGTGTATGGTCTTAATTTCTACTAATTAAAAGGGGTGTCAGCACGGCGGCTGACACCCAATTTTTATGATTACTCCGCAAGATACGCTTCAAACATCCATCTATGCTTTTCTAACGAGGTACGAATGTGAACGAGCAAGTCTTCAGTAGGTTGATCTTCATTTTCTTCGGCAAGGGTGATTCCTTCTGTCAGCTCATTACAAATCATGTCAAAATCATCTGCCAGTGATTGAACCATTTGCTTGGCATTTTCCTCGCCTGTTGCTTCCTTCAGAGTGGTAAGTTCCAGAATCTCCGTAAGGGTTGCAACCGGTAATGCCCGTTGTGCAAGCATTCTTTCTGCGATCGTATCAAGATGTAAGGCTGCTTCCTTGTAAAGTTCTTCAAATTTAAGGTGCAGGGTGAAGAAGTTTTCTCCCTTTACGTACCAGTGGAAATGGTGCAGCTTCATATGAAGAACAGAAAAGTTCGCCACCTGTCTGTTGAGTGTTTCGGATAATGTTTTTTCTTTGGATTTTGATTTTGTTTTTGTTGAAGTTGCCATAGATATTACCTCCTGGTTTGTGGTGTACCAGTTATATACCCTGGTGACTTTAAGTTGAAACTATTAAAATTTTCATAGGTTTTATTAAAGACAAATTTGCTAGGTTGAAGTGGGGAAATGTCCTTCATGAGGGTGGTGAAGGACAAATCCTGCTAGTTGGAGTGGAGAAACGTCCTTCATGAGGGTGGTGAAGGACAAATCTTGCTAGAAGGAGTGGGGAAATGTCCTTCATGAAGGTGATGAAGGACAAATCTTGCTAGGAGGAGAGGGGAAGTGTCCTTCATGAGGGTGGTGAAGGACAAATCCTGCTAGTTGGAGAGGGGAAGTGTCCTTCATGAGAGTGATGAAGGACAAATCTTGCTAGTAGAAGAAGAGAAATGTCCTTCAGCAGGTTGAGACAAATTTCCTATTGGGTGAGATTACTAGAAACGATATGATAGAATTAACTAATTTTTACAAGAGGGGGAAGGAGAGAATGAAGAAAGGATTCCATTTCAACATCCAAACGAAAATTATTGCAGGCTATGTATTCATTTTGGTTTGCTTAGTCGTCTCCCTGCTGATCATCATGGATCGGATGTCGGCTCTGCAAAAAGAAATTGATTTCATATCGGAGCATGATATAGAGGTTCACAATTTGGCGAATCAGATTCAAAAAAATGTCTTAGATATAGAAACAGGTATGAGAGGCTATGTCATTACAGGCAATGAGGAGTATCTCGAGCCTTACAATACAGCTAGCCGAGGCTGGCTCGACAACTACAATACACTTCATTCCCTGCTGGGGGATAATGGGACGCAGCAGCGCAATTTAGAAGAAATGAAACCGCTGATACTAAACTGGATCACCGGTTCTGCCGAATATGCCGTTAATCAAAAAAGGGCAAATAACCAGACGGCATTAGACGAGTATTTTAATAAGAACAAAGGTAAAAAAATGACAGATGAACTCCGGGCACATTTTGAGTCCTTCCTTGAAAATCAGAGGGACATGACAAATAAGCGTGTGGAGAAGCTGAATCAGGAGAATAACAATTTAAAAATCTCGTTGTATGGCCTTATCATCGTGGTCACCTTGATTACGATTGCTACCGCCGTATTCCTGTCCAATTCAATTGTCAACACAATTAAGCAGGTTGTTCGGACGATTAAAAGTGTTACAGATTCAAGAGAGACCGAGGTTGACCTTTCCACTAGAATCGAGGTCAACACGCATGATGAAACCCAGGAACTCGCGGAAGCGATGAACGAACTTCTCAGCAGTCTAGAGAAACACAATTGGATTCAGAAAAGCGTGGCAGAAATCTCGACCATGTACCAGGGAATGACAGATCTCACAGAATTGACGCAAGCCTTTATCACTAAGCTTACTCCTTTGCTTGGAGGTGTCTATGGTGTTGTTTACCTGCGCAGGAATCAAGGAAGCGAAGTTCGTTATGTGAAAGAGGCCGGTTATGCGATTGTTTCAGAAGAAAGGGCTGCTGAGAGTTTCCGGTTAGGAGAAGGGCTAATTGGCCAGGCGGCAATGGATAAAAGAATCTTCCTGATTGATAAGCTGCCAGAGGAACATTTTAAAGTGGCTTCGGGGTTAGGTCAATCTTCACCAACGAATCTATTGGTTGCGCCCATTTTAGTAGATGGCAGGGTAGAAGCGGTGGTGGAATTCGCTTCGTTTCAGCCATTTATATCGCAGCATCTAACTTTATTGGATCTGCTTCAAGATAAGTTCGGTTCAGCGATTACCAATGTAGCCGGACGGATGGAAGTTGAAAGGCTGCTAGGGGAATCACAGGTGTTAACCGAAGAGCTCCAGGCGCAATCAGAGGAGCTTCAAGCCCAATCTGAAGAATTGCAAATGCAGCAGGAACAATTGCGGATTACCAATGAATATTTAGAAGAACAGAAGCAGTACGCCGAACAAAGAGCGTACGACCTGAAAAAAGCGAAGGATGAACTAGAAGACTATTCAAGGAAACTGCAGATGAGCTCGCAGTATAAAACGGATTTCCTTGCGAATATGTCACACGAGCTGCGCACGCCATTAAACAGTATTCTGATTCTATCTCAGATGCTAATGGAAAATGATGAGGAAATGGATGGATCAGAAGTAAGGGATTCCTCACGTGTTATTTACACAGCCGGAAGTGACTTGCTGCGGTTGATTGATGATATTCTTGATTTATCAAAAATTGAAGCAGGTAAAATTGAAATTTTAACAGATGAAGTCAACGTAACGGAAATTCCACAAATGATGAAGAACATGTTTGCCCCTGTTGCCGCCAAAAAGAATCTGACTTTTGAGGTGCAAACAGATTCAAATGTACCTTCTGTGATCACGACAGACGGGCAGCGTTTGCAGCAAATTTGGAAGAATTTATTATCCAATGCATTTAAGTTTACGGAACAAGGTTCTGTAACAGTAAGTATTGAACTCGCTGAAAGAGAAAAGGTTGAGGAACATTTGCCTGGCTTGGATGAAGAGGAATTGGTGCTGGCCATCTCTGTGAGTGATACAGGAATTGGAATTGCTCAGGAGAAGCAGCAAATTATCTTCGAGGCGTTTCAACAGGTGGATGGTACAACCAATCGACAGTATGGCGGAACTGGTTTAGGGTTATCGATATGCCGTGAATTTACCCGTTTACTGGGCGGTGCGATTACGCTTCAAAGTGAGCCGCAAAAAGGAAGTACGTTTACACTATATGTTCCTTGCAGTCTGGAGTCTATGGAATATTCCCTTCCGTTTGATTCACAACTGGCGCTTGAGGAAGTGGCCGCAAGTGTGAGCGGAATGACGGAGGAACAGGAAACGTCCATAGAGGAGGAAGAAACGCCTGAGGAAGAAGAAGCGACAGATGACCGGTTTTTTAAAGGAAAGAAAGTCCTGTTGGTAGAAGATGATCGCCGGAATGTATTTGCACTTGTTACTGCTCTAGAGAAGAAGGGTGTGAAGGTCCAAGTTGCGGAAAACGGCAAGCGGGCGATTGAACTTTTACAAGAACAGGGAGACTTTGACCTCGTGTTCATGGATATTATGATGCCGGTGATGGGCGGCTATGAAGCGATGAAAATGATCAGGCAGGAGTTGGAGTTGGAAAGACTGCCCATTATAGCACTCACGGCCAAGGCAATGAAAGGTGAACGTGACAAGTGTATGGAAGCCGGTGCTTCCGATTATATTATGAAACCATTAAATATCAATCAGTTATTCTCGTTAATGCGGGTATGGCTGACCGAGCAGGTGAATGAAGATTGAACGAAACAACCAGAGAGATTGTAACAAATATCAATCTACTAGAGCCAAATGAGCTTCAGGAAATCGAAATTAAATTGCTGCTTGAGGGCTTATATCAAATGTATGGATATGACTTTCGGGGCTATGTCCGCGGTTCGATTGGCAGGAGGATACTGAACCGGATGAAAGCGGAGAGGCTGCCAACCATTACTGCTTTATTGGAAAAAGTGCTCCACGAACCCGGGGTTTTGGAGCGGCTGTTAAATGATTTTTCTATTCGGATGACGGAAATGTACCGAGACCCTAGTTTTTTTGCCGCATTTCGGAATGAAGTGGTGCCTTTGCTCAGGGAGCTTCCAGAGGTCAGGATATGGCATGCGGGCTGCGCTACGGGTGAGGAGGTTTACTCGATGGCGATCCTGCTGCAGGAGGAAGGTCTTTGGAAAAAAGCGAAGATCTACGCAACCGACATGAATGAAAAAGCTTTGATGGCTGCGGAAAGGGGAGCGTTCCCGCTAAAAAAGATGCAGCAATATACGAAAAATTACTTGAAAGCGGGTGGAAAAATGGCGTTTTCGGAGTACTATTCCACGGACCACCAGTTTGCTTATTTTTCACCCAGCTTGACCGAGAAACTCACCTTTGCTCAGCACAATTTGGTGAGTGACAGCTCGTTTAACGAATTTCATGTAATACTATGCCGTAATGTCATGATCTATTTTGATAACACCCTGCAGCAGCAGGTTCATGGTCTATTTTATGATAGCCTTGCTGACGGAGGATTCATTGGTCTAGGAAGTAAAGAATCGATCCTAGGTATGCCGAAGGGTATGAAATATGTAGAATTTAATTCAAGTGAAAAAATTTATCGAAAAAAAGTAGATGCCTGAGCGTGTTCAGGCATCTTTTTTATGTTTGATAGAGTGCTTGGAAGGGTATTTCATTGTAAAAAGACTGTGAGGGAACAGGATGAAAATAAGAATCGAGATTTTCTTTGTCATAATGATGGTTTTCTTCTGCTGGATGGTTCTTTTTACAAGATTCCCTTTTTGGTGGAAAGCAATCGGTATGGGGGTGTATGCAGCGATTATACTTTACAGTGTAGGAGAGCTATGGCTGCAGAATCGTCCAGTACCGAGAACTCTTTTATGGACATGCTTGTTGATTTTACTGCCGGTTGCAGGCTATATTTTCTACATATATTCGGGGCAAATGCTATTTAAAGGGGAACTTTTTCAAAGTAAGCGTGCAAGTGACCGCGAGTTTTTCGAGGCATTTGGTAAACATAAGCGGCCCATTGAGATGCTATCCACGCTCAATGACCACCAACGAGGTTTTGTCAGCTATCTCGAACGCGTGACGTTAACCAACCAAAGCCAGAATACGAGGACTAAAATTTTGCAAAACGGGGAAATAACCTTTCTTGAGGTGAAACAGAAGTTAAAGGAAGCGAAGGACTTTATTCATTTAGAGTATTATATTTTTCGCTATGATCGGCTGGGGCAGGAGCTGATGGAGATATTGACTGATAAAGTAAAGGAAGGAGTAGAGGTCAGGCTGATTTACGACGCGTTTGGAAGTTTTACCCTTTCCGAACAGGATAAAAGGAAAATGGCGGAATCCGGGATTCAGATTCAACCTTTTCTGCCGCTGATATCCGGTTGGTTTACGCAAAAGTTTAATTTTCGTAATCATCGAAAAATTATTGTGATTGACGGAAAAATTGGATTTGTCGGCGGGTTGAATGTGGGAGTGGAATACCTTGGTGAGGATGACAGGTTTGGTTTTTGGTGTGATACGCATGTGTTGCTGGAAGGAGAAGCCGTCCAGACACTACATGCCGTTTTTTTATTAGATTGGAAATATGTCTGCGGAGAAGCCTTGTTTGAAGACCCCCGCTACCTGCAGCCTGTTTCGTTAGCGGGCAACGGTCTCGTCCACGTGGTTGCTACTGGACCCGAAACCCGAGACATGGGGGATCATTTTTATGCGATGATTTCGAGTGCAACCGAATCGATTTGGATTGCGACTCCCTACTTTATTCCAAGCCAGACTATTATGACTGCGCTTCGGGTAGCTGCAAAAAAGGGCATTCAAGTTCGGCTCATGGTGCCTGAGAGCAATGATAGTTTTCTAACCCAATATGCCACCCAATCTTACTTTCCCGATCTTCTTCGAGCTGGAATTGAGATTTACACCTATCAAAAAGGCTTCTTACATAAAAAAGTAATTATTGTTGATGGCGACATGGCCACGATTGGAACCGCGAATATGGACCAGCGCAGTTTCCATTTGAATTTTGAGGTGAATTTGTTTTTAACAGACACCGACAGCATTGACGACCTTGTGAGTCATTTTGAAGAGGATCTTAAAGAGTGCAAGCGGGTAAGGCCTGTTGCGTTTTACAAGAGGGGGATAGGGGTTAAATGGAAGGAATCTTTTTCGCGGTTGTTTTCGGGTGTGCTTTAGTATGTGGCGGATTTCTTTGGGGAGTCCGCTGATTCCTTTGGTGAGCGGGGTACCTGCCAAAATGTGGTCTTTATCTGCGGATTTTGTTTGCATACCTGCATAGAATGCTGTTTACCTGCATTTTTCCTTAGTTTATCTGCCTAATGAATTGAGTGACCCTACTTGGGATTGGAAAAAAGCCAGGCTGCGGCCTGGCTTAGGTGTTGTATTTTCCTATATTTGGATATTTGTCTCAGAATTAAGCGTTGCTTTTAGAATGGGGCGTGTTTTTTTAGTTCCCCTTTTTATAGAGAATTCTTTTACCTGCCAAAATGTGTTTTCTATCTGCGGATTTTGATTGCTTACCTGTATAGATTGCTGTTTACCTGCATTTTTTCTTAGTTTATCTGTCTAATAAGTTGAGTGACCAAACTCGACATTGAAAAAGCCAGGCTGCGGCCTGGCTTTGGTATTGTACTTTCTTATATTAGGATATTCATCTCGGAATTAAGCGTTGCTTTAAGAATGTGGCTTGTTTTTTAGTTTCCCTTTTTATAGAGAATTCTTTTACCTGCCAAAGTGTGTTCTCTATCTGCGGATTTTGATTGCTTACCTGCATAGAATGCTGTTTACCTGCATTTTTTCTTAGTCTATCTGCCTAATAAGTTGAGTGACCAAACTCGACATTAAAAAGCCAGGCTGAGGCCTGGCTTAGGTATTGTATTTTCCGATATTTGGATATTCATCTCGGAATTAAGCGTTGCTTTTAGAATGGGGCGTTTTTTTTTAGTTCCCCTTTTTATAGAGAATTCTTTTACCTGCCAAAATGTGTTCTCTATCTGCGGATTTAGTTTGCTTACCTGCATTTTTCCTTAGTTTATCTGCCTAATAAGTTGAGTGACCAAACTCGACATTGAAAAAGCCAGGCTGCGGCCTGGCTTGGGTATTATATTTTCCTATATTTGGATATTTATCTTAGGATTAAGCGTTGTTTTTAGAATGGGGCTTGTTTTTTAGTTCCCCTTTTTATAGAGAAATTCTTTTACCTGCCAAAATGTGTTCTTCACCTGCGGATCCTAGAAGCTTACCTGCCATTTGCCCCAATTAACCTGCCAAATTCCTTAGTTTATCTGCCTAACCATTTCAACTGCCACCAACCTCGAGCTGCGATCTAACCCTGATTCTAAAACGTAAAAAAGAAGACTGCACCTTATGCAGTCTTCTTTGGGTCTATATTACGCTTTTCGTCTAATCATTTTCAAGATAACGCTCACGATTAGAACAACGACAATAGCGCCGAGAAGGGCTGGTAAGATATAAAACCCTCCAATGACAGGTCCCCATCCGCCTAAAGCAGATCCAATCCAGGCACCGATAAACCCTGCAATGATATTACCAATTACTCCACCTGGAACATCACGCCCCAGAATAAGTCCGGCCAACCAGCCGATAATTCCTCCAATAATTAATGACCAAATAAATCCCATGAAAATCTCTCCTTTCTGTTTTTCATCAAGCTATGGTTAGTAAATACCCGGTATCACATCAGTTAAACCTAGTAGTGAAAAAACTTATTACGATTTTGCGCCAAACGCTCCTTTACACTCGTCTCGGGCGTGTTCATTCGTGTTTCCAAGTAACGCTGGCAAACCTTTAATTCAAATGATAATCGATTAAATGCTTCCTGATCCCGCTCATCCAGACACTGATCGATTCTTCGTTTTAACAAACTGATTTTTGTAATTAACTCTGCTTTATTCCTCATATTACCCCTCCAGTTATGCTTTTTTTTACCTGAAGGGTATATACCCCAATATTTATCCATTAAAACTAATGGAATTTTTACTAAATAGGTTTGGTGATGTGTTAGAGGGGTTATATAACTGGTACAAGCTGACACATCAGCTAGAAAAATAACACTAGGAGGAATCAACATGGAAAACGTAAAGATTGTGGAAAATGGAGTTCAGGCTAAAAAGGAAATCGCGGACTTTATGATGGAAGGGTTCACTAAGGATGAAATTTATCTATTCGCACATGACGAGGACCGTACAGAACATCTTACAGACGCACTGGAGATCAGCGCGGTTGGTGTTGGGGAGCAGGGAGTATTTGAATCATTCGCCAATGTATTTCGTTCCAGAGGAGATGAACTGCGTGCGAAGTTAGAGTCACTGGGATTATCAGCCGCAGCGGCAGAGCGTTGTGAAGAACAAATGGATGATGGAAAAGTGGTTGTCGTCGCATCAAAAACGGCTTAACAAAAATAATGAGGTGAATAGTCATGAAAAAGTCCAATCAGAGCATAGAAAGATTGAAAGGTATGCGTAAACGGGCAAGGCATAATAATAGAGATAGTCAGTCACTCATGCAATATTTTAATAAACCAATTATTCACAAGGAGATACATGGGGACCGAGTTTACGTTCCGTTAAGAATCAGCAGGATTTGGAATGGAATCTAAACGTCCACATTACTTATTAACTGCCTAAACACTGATTGGGCACACATAAACAGTGTTTAGGCAGTTAATGCGTTAAAAGTTTGCTATAATAGAAACGAAACCTTTCAGGTTTTCATCCGTCAGTATTATATGCACCTACTTTATGCATAAAATTTATGCATAATAGTGGATTTTTGCATAAATGGTGACAGGCACCGGAGGGGTATTATGGAGAATTTTGGGCAGATTGCTTTGTTGAGTATTTTTTCGCATTTGGTGTTTATTGCGCTGGCGTGGTGGGCGCTGCAGTCGATTCGTTTGGATAAGCTGCTGAAACCGAATCATGTTTTTCAGGCGCGATTATTGTATATATTGTTGGCGATTATTATTGGATCGACGGTTAGTAACTTTTTCCTAGACTATCTTTCATGGTCAAGGCAGCTGCCGTTAATTTTACAATACATACACAATTGGTAAAAATTTAGGTCTTCGTACATGTATCTTTTTTGAGGAAAATTGAGTACAATTCATTTTGTGTGAAAAAATGTGCAATCTTCAAGAAAAAGTAACAACTTAGAAAATAGATGGATACATGTTTTAGCAAAAATGAGATTACCAACGCAAAAACTAGAACCTGTCTAATGCAGGAATGAGGTAATTTTCAAAAAGATCTTCTGTATCAAAAAGCTTGTCCAAAAGTGTCGACATTTCCCAAGTATGCTATTCCTCCCCTTGGTAACAATGGTAGTAAGGGGGAGAGTAGAGATGAAGAGAAAAACAAAGGTACTTTTTAGCATAAGTCTTATGATAATGGTTGGTTTGATCGCGGTGCTTGGCAGCCGGTTAACGGCAGCCAGCGGTGAGCTTGATTTGGTAAAAATCGCTGACGCTTTTCAAACAGAAGATATTTTGCTCGAAGAATGGTCGTTTTATGCAAGGGAGCATTTGGTTGACCTCACTACAGAGAAAGAAGTGCAGGGCTATGTAAAGGAGCTTCAGCAAAAGTTTCCTGATTGGGATTGGTCCACAAGGAAGACCAGCGAAAAATGGGAAGTAATAGCAGTATCTCCAACTTCTAAACACCACACAGAAATGCTTCAATTGATGGCAACCCACACAAAACAACCTGTTAATGCGTATATAGTATATAGGGTCAGCGGTAACGAGTGGAATAAGGAGATGGAGTCCTTTTTCACGAAGAATCAAGTCAAAAATAGGCTATCTGACATATTTCGAGGAAATCCAACAATTTTCTCTGGTATGAAGGGCAGCATCAGTGATAAGATGGATAAAGCTGTTCCGACTATGACAAGTGAGTTAATGGAAATTTTTGATGCAAAAGAAATCGAAGCGTTAAAAGAGGATAATTTCATGTCTGTATCGGCGAACTCGCCAATGTTTTCAAACTCCATAGCGCGGGACATGAATTTACAAATTGGCATACGCTCCGAAGGATTGGGCGCAAAGACTACCATTGTAGTTGGCACACCAATCATTACGATTGAATATTAATATAGAGAAAATGGACGCGGAGGGGAATACTCTTGGAAAAGATCATCGTCCGCGGCGGAAAAAGGCTATATGGAACCGTTAAAGTAGAAGGCGCAAAAAATGCGGTCCTGCCTGTACTCGCTGCCACATTATTAGCAAGTGACGGAAAAAGTGTAATTCGTGATGTACCTACACTCTCCGATGTATACACAATTAATGAAGTATTGCGCAACTTGAATGCGGAAGTTGCCTTTGACAATAATACAGTTGTCGTTGATGCATCTAGAGTGTTGAAAGAAGAAGCGCCGTTTGAATATGTTCGTAAAATGCGTGCATCTGTCCTCGTGATGGGTTCTTTATTAGCGCGCAATGGCCGTGCTCGTGTAGCCCTGCCAGGCGGATGTGCGATTGGTTCTAGACCGATTGATCAGCACCTTAAAGGTTTTGAAGCGATGGGTGCAAAGGTAAAAGTAGGAAATGGATTTATCGAAGCGGAGGTTGATGGCCGCTTAAAGGGAGCAAAAATATACTTGGATTTCCCAAGTGTGGGTGCAACCGAAAATATCATGATGGCGGCAACCTTAGCTAAGGGAACTACTATCATAGAGAACGTAGCAAAGGAACCGGAAATCGTTGACCTAGCGAACTTCTTGAATAAAATGGGGGCAAATGTCCGAGGCGCAGGCACGGGCACTCTTCGTATTGAAGGTGTCGATGTATTATTTGGTACAGACCATAACATCATTCCTGACCGTATCGAAGCAGGAACTTTCATGGTTGCTGGTGCCATTACAGGTGGAAATGTCCTCGTTCAAGGCGCAGTTCCTGAACACCTTTCTTCTTTAATTGCAAAAATGGAAGAAATGGGCGTAACAATCATTGAGGAAGGTGATGGCGTCCGCGTCATCGGTCCTGAAAAGCTTAAAGCTGTTGATATTAAAACGATGCCGCATCCTGGCTTCCCAACAGATATGCAATCACAAATGATGGCGCTCCTGCTTCGTGCAGAAGGCACATCAATGATCACGGAGACGGTGTTCGAAAACCGCTTCATGCATGTAGAGGAATTCCGCCGGATGAATGCTGACATTAAAATTGAAGGGCGTTCTGTTATATTAAACGGACCTTCTAACTTACAAGGTGCTGAAGTAACGTCTACAGACCTTCGTGCAGCAGCCGCTTTAATTTTAACAGGGTTGGTTTCTGATGGTAATACACGCGTTACGGAATTAAAACATTTAGATCGTGGATATGTAAACTTCCATGGAAAATTAGCAGCTTTAGGCGCGGATATCGAACGTGTCAAAGAAGCAGAAGAAGCTTTTACAGAAGTGGAAAGCTTTATTACGGATATGAACGCATAAAATAACGAGCCGAAGAGCGTATCTAGTGAGATGCATTCTTCGGTTTTTTATTATGTATATTAGTTTTCTGAATATTCTAGAATCTATTTTTAGTCATAAATGCTTGTCCCCCTCCATATGATGGAATGAGAAAGCAGCCCAAGAAGGGTGCGCAAATTTCATAATTGGAGGCTCCTACATGAAAAAATTCAAACCACTCATCCTACTAGCGTCATTCTTATTTGCCCTCACCTTACTCATTCCAGCCATTTTAGTATTGCCTTTTGGGGATGGAAAGGTCAGCGGTAAATTAGGTGAAGACCTGTCCAACAAAGCCCCAAATACCGAAAATACCTCTACAGCAGACGCAGCAGTGGAAGTGGCCGTTTACCGCTCTTCCATCGGACAAATCGATAACGTTCCACTAGAAGATTACCTGGTTGGGGTAGTGGCAGCTGAAATGCCTGTTGAATTCAAGGAGGAAGCTTTGAAAGCACAAGCCCTGACAGCTAGAACTTATATCGTAAAAAAAATGCTTAGTGATGACAAGATTGGAGTTCCAGAAGGCGCACAGGTGACGGATACGCAAATCCACCAGGTCTATCTCAGTGAAGCGCAAATGAGAAACAACTGGGGAATGGAATTTGAATCGAACTACGCGAAGATCCTTTCAGCCGTTCGTGCAACGAGTGGTCAAATCTTAACCTATGACGGTCAGGCCATCGATGCCTCCTTCTTCTCCACCAGCAATGGCTACACCGAAAACTCCGAGGACTATTGGAACAACGAAATGCCTTACTTGCGCAGCGTATCAAGCCCATGGGACAAAAACTCTCCAAAATTTAATTCGGTGAAAGAAGTTACCGTCAAACAATTTGAATCGGCCCTCGGCGTTAAGGTCGGTACGAGCGGGACGATTGGAAAAATTGTTGAGCGTACTGCTGGGAAGCGGGTCGCGAAGGTTGATTTTAATGGGAAGGTCCTGAGCGGGAAGGAAATACGAGAAAAATTGGATTTAAGGTCGTCTGACTTTGATTGGGAACGGAAAGGAAACAGCATTGTGATTACCACCCGCGGCTTCGGACACGGCGTTGGCATGAGCCAGTATGGCGCAAACGGCATGGCTGCTGCTGGGAAGGATTATCAAGAGATTGTAAAGCATTACTATCAGGGTGTTGAGGTGACCTCAGCGGATAGCATGATCGCGACGATTACGGCGCAGAAATAAGTTTATCGGAGCCAGGCCTCATGGGGGTCTGGTTTTTTTTATGTGGTGTTGTAGCGGTTGGGGTGGCGGCGGGGGCTGAATTTGTTAGGCAGGTAAACTGAGGCAGGTAAGATGAAATCTATGCAGGTAAGCCAATAAAATCCGCAGGTAAGGAACATATTTTGGCAGGTAGGGGATTTTTATATAAAGAGGTAACTAAAAAAGCGCACCTGAATCTGTGATTTATGCGTAATTTTGAGATTAGTATCCAAATTTTAGGTGTTTATATACTTCAGGCTGGCTATTTCAATGTTGGGGGTGGGCGGCTGAATTAGTTAGGCAGATAAACAAAGCAAAAATGCAGGTAAAAAGGAATCTATGCAGGTAAGTAAATAAAATCTGCAGGTAAGGAAAATATTTTTGCAGGTAGGGGATTTTTAATATAAAGAGATAACTAAAAAAGCCTATCTGAATCTGCGATTTATGCGTAATTTCGATTTTGATATCCAAATTTTGGGTAGTTAAATACCTGAGCCTGGCTATTTCAATGTTGGGTGTGGACGGCTGAATTAGTCAGGCAGATAAACAAAGCAAAAATGCAGGTAAAATGGAATCTATGCAGGTAAGCAAATAAAATCCGCAGGTAAGGAACATATTTTGGCAGGTAGAGGATTTTCATATAAAGAGGTAAATCAAAAAAGCGCACCTGAATCAGTAATTTTTGCGTAATTTTGAGGTTAGTATCCAAATTTTGGGTATTTAAATACCTAAGCCAGGCCGCGGCCTGGCTATTTCAATGTTGGGTGTTGGTGGCTGAATTAGTTAGGCAGATAAACAAAGCAATAATGCAGGTAAAAAGGAATCTATGCAGGTAAGCAAATAAAATCCGCAGGTAAGGAACATATTTTGGCAGGTAGAGGATTTTTAATATAAAGAGGTAACTAAAAAAGCGCACCTGAATCAGTGATTATGCGTAATTTTGAGATTTATATCCAAATATTGGTTATTTAAATACCCAAGCCAAGCCGCAGCCTAGCTATTTCAATGCATGCCAGAGCGGCCTAATTACTCAGGCAGATAAACAAAGCAAAAATGCAGGTAAAATGAAATCCGTGCAGGTAAGCAATCAAAATACGCAGGTAAAGCGCACATTTTGGCAGGTACACAAAAACTCCTTATTTCTGTAACAACTTTTATAAAGGAATTCCACACTAAAAAGTAGAATGAATGACAAAAATAGAAAGGAATGCTGCGAATGATAGCTAAACCATGTGTGCCACCGCCAATTCTGGAAAAGTATCATATTTTAAAAAGGAGATTATCAGAAAGTCATATCACAAAATTAGAAGTGATGACCGATATGAATAACCGCATAACTGGTTTTAGTGGAGAGGAATCAGTTATGAACTTCCACCTCGAACCAATATCAAACATGAAATTCAAAATTTATCACGACCTCCGATTATTCTACGGCAACTATTACTTCCAAATAGATATCCTCATCCTGTGTGCCTACTTTGCTTTGGTGCTTGAAGTGAAGAATTGGGCAAGGGATTGGCACTTCGAAAAGGTTCTTCATCAGACTATGACCGATAATAATGGCAAATTGGAAAGAACGAAAAATCCTATTTTTCAAGCAAGGTTACAGGCGTTTAAGTTGAGGGAATGGCTTAAGCTGCAGAATATTACGGGTATACCCATCCAGTATTTATTCGTCAACAGTAATGAAAATTCTAATATCATCATCCAAGAGGACAATAAATACAAGTGGAACGTATGTAATAGCGAATATTTGTTAGAGAGAATTGATCAAATCGACAATGAATTCAAGATTGAATTACTAGACGAAAAAGAATTGAGAAAAATAAACAAACTCCTATTAGCCAATCACACTCCTGAAACTATCGACCTTCTCCAAAAGTATCATCTTTCACACAATGATATACTAACAGGCGTTCACTGCCCCAATTGCGATCATTTACCCATGAAATATTATGCCGGGACGTGGAAATGTCCAACATGTCGAACACAATCAAAAACAGCCTTCCTAAACACCATCCAAGATTACTTTCATTTCATTAGCCCCACCATTACTAATGCAGAGGCACGCAGATTTTTACAAATCGATTCACCGAAAATGGCTCATCATTATTTAAATTCAGCAAACCTAAAAAGTACAGGAACTTTCAAATCCAAAATCTATCACCAATAAAAAACCACCGCGCAAAAAACGCAGTGGCTAAAACTTCCTCACAATCCCAAGCATATCCCGTAACCTCACAAATCGGCCTTTAAACAGCGCTCCCTGAATGAAATAAAAACACACCAATATCCCTGTGACGTCCTTAACAAGGTCAAACCAGGAAGCAGAGCGATAAGGGTAGAAGGATTGGTGGATCTCGTCTGTCAGCCCGTAAAGCCCGGCTATGACGGCGCAAAGGATGTTTAACCGCGCAGTAAACTCACCCTTACGAGTAAGGATGGCCAAAACTAGCAATACATATAGAATCGCGAACTCTATCAAATGCAGGGACTCCTTTATAAAGCGGTCAATCTCTGAATCCGGGAGTTCCACAAAGTGATTGGATGGCAGGCTCGACATAATCCAAATGACTGCCATATAGGCAACCGGAAGTAGTCGTAATACGTATTTCAAAAAAATTTCCTCCTTTATGCATAAAAAAATAGGGTTTATCGAAAAATAAGTACAAAAAATTTTTTTGCTAGTGTATATAATTCTACTTATCTGTTCAGAATGATTGCTGAGGTGATGAAAATGAGAGAGGAAGAAAACAAACGATCTTCTCAAAGTTCCAGTGTAAAACGCTTTTTCAAAAAGCGTTGGGTATTTCCAGCCATTTATATCGCAAGTGCAGCAATCATTCTGACAGCAGTCCTTTGGTATCAAAGCAGCGACAACGCAACAGACAAGTACGGTTACGAGTCTTCAGACCTAACAGGTAAGAAGAACGATACTCCAGCACTTGAAGTGAACTCGAGCTTAGAGAACTTGAAAATGCCTGTGAAGGATCCAATGAGTGCCGTTGTCAAAATGGAATTCTATGATTTCAACGCAAGTGAAGACAAACAGGAAGCAGCATTAGTATTTTACAACAATACCTATGTTCCGCATACTGGTGTGGACTTCACATCGAAAGATGGCGAAACATTTGAAGTAGTATCTGCCCTAAGTGGAACAGTTACGAGAGTAGAAGAAGACGCTACCCTTGGTAATGTCATTGAAATCGAACACGATAAAGGTATTGTAACACAATATCAATCCGTTAAAGATGTTAAGGTTGAGGTTGGCGATAAGGTTAAACAAGGACAAGTTGTTGCCATGGCTGGACAAAGCTTGTTTGATGAAGAATCTGGAACGCATGTACATTTTGAAATCCGTAAAGATGGTGTAGCGGTTAATCCGACTAAATTTTTCAATAAACCAGTAAGTGATTTACATGACGCCAATACAACGGAACAAAAATCAGTAAGTAATCCAAAGCAACAAATGATAGAAGAACCAACTGGTGAAGAAGAAGCTCCTGCGAAAGAGGAAGCTCCATCTAAGGATGAAAAAACTCCATCTAAAGATGAAAAAGCGCCATCTAAAGATGAAACTCCATCCGATGACGAATCTTCAAATTCTACAGAAAAAACAAACTCTTAATAGTAACAAAGGGGAAAGGGGAATTTACCTTCCTCTTTTTTTTTTTGCCGTGGCTCTTTTCTTAAGCCGCTTTAGGATTTCAACCACAATCTTTAAGAAAACAACCTTTACTTAAATATGTTAAAATGGTAATAAAAGGGGGGAGTTTTTTTGAAAAAGATGATGGTGCTGCTGTTAATGGCTGTATTGTTCGCTGTTGTTACAGCAGGCTGCAGCAAGGAGCCGACGCCCGAGGACCGGTTTGACGCCTACATAAAGCTATGGAATGAGCAAAAGTTTGATAAGATGTATGATTACCTAACGGAAGGTTCAAAAGAGGTAATCTCGAAGGAAGACTTCACGAACCGCTATCAAAAAATCTACGACGACCTGCAAATTAAAGACCTCAAGATGACCTTCAAAAAACCGGAAGAAGAAGAACTGGCAAAGGACGTAGACACCGTCACGTATGACTTTTCCGCGTCCATGAACAGCATTGGTGGAGAAATCCAATTTACACACAAAGCAAAGATGAAAAAAGAAGAACATGACAAAAAGAATAACTGGTATGTCGACTGGAACACGACGTATATTTTTCCACAGTTGAAAGATGGCGACAAAATTGGCATCAGCAGTGTGAAGCCTAAGCGCGGCGAAATTTTTGACCGGGCAGACAACCCGCTTGCTTATAACGGGCAGGTATACGAAGTCGGCGTGGTTCCTGGGAAGATGGAGGGGCAGGAAGGGCCTGTCATTGCGCAATTATCCAGCCTGTTAAAGATGACACCGGAGAAAATCAACAAGGCGCTAACCGCCAGTTGGGTAAAGCCGGACTTGTTTGTACCGTTAAAAAAGGTATCGATGGAGGATCAGGAGCGTATCCAACAATTAATCGCCTTAGAACCTGTCCAAACGAAAAAGGTAGAGGCCCGAATTTATCCGTTTAAGGAAACGGCAGCACATCTAATCGGTTATGTTGGTTCTATAACCGCTGAGGAGCTGGAAAAGTTAAAGGATAAAGGTTATACAAGTGCAGACATCATTGGAAAAAGAGGGCTCGAAGAAGTGTTTGACGAGCAGCTTAAAGGAAAAAGCGGTGTAAAAATCACGATTAAAAAACCGGATGGCACAAGCGAAGTACTCGCTGAAAAGCCGGTCGAGGATGGCCAGAATCTAAAGCTTACGATTGATATTGAGCTGCAAATGAAGATATACAACCAGCTTAGCGGTGAGGCAGGCGCAGGAGCGGCGATAAATCCGGTAACAGGCGAGACGCTGGCACTTGTAAGCTCTCCATCGTTTGACCCAAATCAAGCCACCCTGGGCTTCTCAACGGACGAGTGGAACCAATTACAGGAAAATCCACAAAAGCCGATGACAACTAGATTTAATAAAGCATATGCACCTGGTTCTGTGTTCAAGCCGCTCACAGCGTCCATCGGGCTAAAGAATAACATTATTACACCAGAGCAAACAATGGATATTAAGGATTTGAAATGGCAAAAGAGTGCCTCATGGGGCAATTATTTTGTCACGAGAGTCCATGAAGCGAACCCAGTTAATTTAGAAAAAGCAATGGTGTTTTCAGATAATATTTATTTTGCACAGGCGGCATTAGGAATTGGTAAAGACAATTTCAGTGCTGGGTTGAAGGAATTTGGCTTTGAAGAAGAGTCGGACTATCCGTTCCCACTTGAAAAATCAACAATTGGTAATTTGGATAAAGAAATCGCCTTAGCAGACTCCGGCTACGGGCAGGGGCAAATTCAAATGAGCATTGTTCATTTGCTGCAAACCTATACTCCATTTGTAAATGGGGGGAATATGATTAAACCAAGTCTTCTTCTAGATACAGAAAAAAGTGAAAAGCAAGTTATCCCACCTGAAATCGCAGCAACACTTTCATCGCAGTTACGAAAGGTAGTTGGTGATTCGGAAGGGACAGCACATTCTGCAGATATGGCAGACTACCCGCTCGCAGGTAAAACCGGTACCGCTGAAATCAAACAAAAGCAAGGTGAAAAAGGGACGGAGAACGGCTGGTTCATTGCTTACAACTCCAACTCACCAAGTGTGATGGTTGCGATGGTGGTCGAAAATGTTCTGGATCGCGGCGGTTCGCAGATTCCAGTCAAAAAAGTGAAAAATGTCTTTATGGAGCTCAAGTAACAGGAACCAGTCTTTGGTTTCTGTTTTTTTTTAGGATATTTGGACCAGAAAAAAGCAAAAATAATAGTTAAAAAAACAGGAGAATTAAATTGAGCCAATATCCTCAAACCCGAAGACAAAGAGCGTATTTAACTCAATTTTCAACCACTGTACTTTACCCCAGGAACCCATGGGTGGTGGCGTTTTTTTCATTTTCTTATCCAGGCTTTGGCCATTTATTGCTCCATCGTTATATTGCCGGACTTATCCTCATCCTCTGGGAAACCTTTATTAATCATAATGCAAAAATAAATCTTGGAATATTTTATTCATTAACGGGTGATTTTGCAAAAGCAATGGATGTGATCGACGAACAATGGCTGATGCTGTATGTGGCGATCTATATGTTTGGAATTTGGGACGGGTACCGACAGGCGGTAGACATGAATAAACAATACATTTTAGCCGAACGAGAGGACGCGCCAATACAGTCGATTGCGATTGGGACGTGGGATATTAATTATCTCGATAAGCGAAAACCATGGGTCGCCGTTCTGTGGTCGGTATTGTTTCCAGGGCTAGGACATTTATATATTCACAAAGTCATTGTCGGATTTTTTATCTTTGCTTACACGGTGGCAATCATGTATTTTGGACATCTGCCACAGGCTATTCACCTTACCATGGTAGGAGAATTTGATTTAGCGAAAGACATTTTTGAAATTCAATGGGCGATGTATTTACCTTCAATCTATTTTTTTATTCATTACGACGCATATATCGGGACGATTGATTACAATATTCTTTTTGAAAAAGAGATGAAAAAATTTTTGCGGAAAAATTACCAAAATAAAGAGTTTAAATTTCCTATTTAGAAGTGGGTTGAGTAGATGTTTGTTATTGCTACTTTTGAGAATTCCATTTACATTGAGTTAGCGATTACAGCTTTAGAGGAGCAGGGGATCTCGAAGGAGTTGATTTTAGCCGCTCCGCTTGATAAGCGAAAAGAACTAAGAAATCTATTTGATACGATACATAAATCGGATGGTTTTAGTTTATTTGACGGCCCTGCGATTCTAGGAACCTGTTTGATGCTGTTAGGAGCTATATATGGATATGAACTGAAATGGGGACCGATTCTCTGGGGGATCATTGGAGCGGTTTCTGGTATCCTTTTGGGATTTCTCATTAAAATGCTAATGCTAAAAAAATCTAAACGGGGCGGCAAACATATTACATCTGAAATTGTCCTTATGGTTCGATGTGAAGATCAAAAAGGAGAATTGGTTGAAAAAATCCTCTGGGACCATCTTGCGCTCGGGCTGACCAAAATATAAAAATACCACCTCATTAGGGGTGGTATTGGTATTTTTCGAGGTCGATGGTTCCGTTGAGTCCAATTTCTATCCCTTCGCTTTCAAGAGAGAATAGCTGCTCATGATAGGACTCATCATCCTGGAGGGCAATCTGCCCCTTACTGTTGACGACACGGTGCCAGGGAAGGCGATGTTTCCTGCTCATTGAATGTAGGGCGCGGACAACCTGACGTGCTGCACGCGGGCTCCCAGCCTCTCTGGCAATTTGTCCATAGGTCATCACCTTTCCTTCGGGAATCGGTTTTATTATCTCAATAACTCTTTCTGTAAAAGGCTGCATCGGTCAATTCCTTTCTGTCTGCTTGTTCTATTATAAAATAAAATTATTTTCAGTAAAATTTTCATTCGACAATTTCTCGCGACAAATTTCTCAGGAAATAATCAAATCACGTGTTATATTTCCTCTCTTAATCCTATTGCCATGCGCATTACAGCATTTTCGCAGCGGTGTCGAAAAAGGCACTGTTGTCATTAATTTTCGATTAAAGTTTCCGATTTTTCAAATAATTTACAGGAAATCTGGTCCTGTTTGGATAATTCGTGCATATTCTCGTATCCAAGCTAATAAAATGGTTACAAACCTTTACAAAGAGAGTGTTTGAGGTGCAGAGTCGTTTGAGATTTTTGTGGATTTAGTTGGGGACATGATTATTCATCGTATTGCCGCATAATTGCATAAATGGTGACAGGCACCGCTCGTGGACACTTTCCACCTGAGGTGGACAGTTATGTGGAAACAGTATTTCGTCTTAGTGATAAGCGGGTCTCATTTCGCACTTCTCACATCCAATTTAGGGAGGGCGAGTGGTGTGCACGATTACATCAAAGAGAGAACTATCAAGATTGGAAAGTATATCGTGGAGACGAGAAAAACGGTTCGTGTTATTGCGAAGGAGTTTGGCGTATCCAAAAGTACTGTCCATAAAGATTTGACAGAGAGGCTTCCTGAAATAAATCCTGAACTGGCAAATGAAGTAAAAGAGATTTTAGATTATCATAAATCGATCAGACATCTCCGGGGTGGAGAAGCAACGAAAATGAAGTACCAGAAGGAAGAAAAAGAAGGTGAGGCTGTTAAATAGGCCGACTTTCAGAAGAATCTCTGCAATAAAGAAAAATGTTTTAAAATGGCCATTTTCAAATGACTTCTTGGAGCATTCTAAGATAGTCGGGAAAAGGGCCATTTTTAATGTTGGCTGTGTTATATAATGCTGTTGATTTGCGCATCAGAAACCAGCATGAGTAAAATAATCGGAGAATTTCCGGATTAATGCAGAATGGAGCTTTTTTGGGAATAGCTAAGCGAAGGTTTTCGGTTATGTAAAGCAAAACATCACATTTTTGAAATTCTCAAGCCAATAGGCGGAATCTCTCCGTTTATTTGAGCTTTTTTAATAAAGAATTATTAATTTTAGCGGAATTCCTCCGTCTATTTTTACATACTTAAAATTAATGAAATCCACAGCCTAATGGTAAAAAAGGCATGTATTCTCTATCAATAAATTTTTTCCGACAAATTTCTACGTTTTTTGGGATAATAGTATGGAATTTTTATGGAATATGGTACAATTAGCAATTAGGAAAGTATGACCGTTTCAAGGAGGAAAGAATAGAGAATGTTTGCTAGGGATATTGGGATTGATTTGGGAACGGCTAACGTGTTAATCCACGTAAAAGGCCGCGGAATTGTATTGAATGAGCCATCTGTCGTAGCAATAGATAAAAATACGAATCGTGTTCTTGCTGTTGGTGAGGAAGCTCGCCGCATGGTAGGACGTACACCTGGTAACATCGTCGCGATCCGCCCGTTGAAAGATGGGGTAATCGCTGATTTTGACGTAACAGAAGCAATGTTAAAACATTTTATTAATAAGTTAAACGTGAAGGGCTTTTTATCAAAACCACGTATTCTGATTTGCTGTCCAACAAACATCACAAGTGTTGAGCAAAAAGCAATTAGAGAAGCGGCTGAAAAAAGCGGAGGTAAGAAGATTTACCTAGAAGAAGAGCCGAAAGTGGCAGCAATTGGGGCGGGTATGGATATTTTCCAGCCAAGCGGTAACATGGTTGTCGACATCGGTGGCGGAACAACCGACGTAGCGGTCCTTTCAATGGGTGATATCGTTACTTCTTCCTCTATTAAAATGGCCGGCGACAAGTTCGACATGGAAATTCTTAATCACATCAAGCGTGAGTACAAGCTTTTGATCGGAGAACGCACAGCTGAGAATATTAAAATCAACATCGGTACTGTATTCCCAGGATCACGCTCGGAGGAAATGGAAATTCGCGGACGGGACATGGTCAGCGGCTTACCGCGTACGATTACGGTTCGTTCAGAAGAAATCGAAGGTGCATTACGCGAGTCTGTGTCCGTGATTGTTCAAGCGGCTAAGAGTGTTCTCGAGCGTACACCGCCAGAACTTTCTGCAGACATCATCGACCGCGGCGTTATTTTAACAGGCGGAGGAGCCTTGCTGCATGGAATCGACGCATTACTTGCAGACGAGCTGAAAGTACCAGTCTTAGTGGCTGAAAATCCAATGGACTGCGTAGCGATTGGAACAGGAATCATGTTAGACAACATTGACCGCATTCCAAAGCGAAAACTAGGTTAATAAGGTAGGACCTCTTACCAATTTAAAAGTCTAATGACCTCAATCATTGGGCTTTTTATTTTGGATCTATATGACCGTGGAACAAAGATTTTTCGCCACTTTTTGCCATGGAAATACTTTTTCAGCAAAAAATTGCTGTTTATTCCCTAAATATTTTTTATAATAGAGTATAATATAAAAAAAACAACAAAAGAATGGACAAACTATCTGTCCAAGACAATAGATGGATTTCGGTTAAAGGGGAATAAGAAATGTCAGTAGATCATCTAAACCAGGTGAAAACGAGGGAAGAGTATAAAAAGACAAAAGGCGATGAGCGGAAAGGTCCTGCCAATCAAAAGACCCCTAACGTTCAAAAAGCCCAAAAAGAAGACGCTGTAAATAAGCGTGTACGGATTCGTTTGATTCCCATTTGGCTTCGAGTCGTTCTTTTGGTCATTTTTACTGGTGTTTTTTTGGTTGCAGGTGCTGCGGTTGGCTATGGTTTACTCGGTGGTGGGAATCCGGGAGATGTGTTAAAAGGCTCTACTTGGACACATATTATTGATTTAGTTGAAAAAAAATAAACGAGGAAGGGTTTCTTGCCCTTCCTTTTTGTATGCTCTTAATAGTAAAATGTATATATCTGTTCCTATGAGGAGGTACTAATTATGTTAGATGTACAACAAATAAAAGAAATCATTCCCCATCGTTATCCCTTTTTGCTTGTTGATAAGATTTTAGAAGTAGAAGAAGGGGTAAAGGCAGTCGGAATTAAGAATGTAACTGCGAATGAAGAATTTTTTAATGGCCACTTTCCAGATTATCCTGTTATGCCCGGTGTGCTAATCGTTGAGGCGCTTGCACAGGTTGGGGCAGTAGCCGTTTTGAAAAAAGAAGAAAATCGCGGAAAACTGGCATTTTTTGCAGGAATTGACGGCTGTCGTTTTAAAAGACAAGTTAAGCCTGGCGACCAGCTTCGACTTGAAGTTGAAATTATTCGCTTACGTGGACCAATTGGAAAAGGAAAAGCAGTGGCAACAGTAGATGGAGAAGTCGCATGTGAAGCTGAAATCACATTTGCTTTAGGAAAATAGTCGGAGTTTTTCCGATTATTTTTTTTGTAATAGTCCTTTCATACTTGGGGAAAATAACTTAAGACCGATAAAAGGGTCAATATTTTTCCTATGGAAAGGGGCTTTTACGTTTGAAGAAAAAGCTGTTTTTTTTACTAGCAAGTGCGCTTCTATCAGGATCTATGTTAGCGGGTTGTAATAATAATGATAACAACAATCCGCCGCCGCCAACGAATGACAATACACCGCTCGATGATAATAACAACCTAGACAACAATAACGATTTAAACAACACCAACACGCGCTATAACAACGATAACAATATGAACAACAACCGTTATAACAACGGGTTGAACGACAACAACTATCCAGAAAGCGAAGACAAAAATACGAACACTGATAAAGATCCGGCCAAAGACAGAAATACACCACGGGAAGATATTGTGGAAGACGACATTGATATGAACGACCGCGACAACAAAGACGAATAAAGGACATGGGGCAGGCTAAAGCAGCCTGTCCTTTTCCTATTCGTGTTTCATTTTGAGCTTTGGTTTGCGCTTCATTTTGTCCCTGAATTCTTCGAGCAAGGCCTGACCGCCAAGGCCCTTTTCAAGCAGGCTGTCGAGCAGAAGTTCAGAGTAATCACTTCGATTGCGGCGTAATCGGCCTTCAAACAAGACGCTTACGTGGTTCTGGAATTTATGCAGTGAAGCAATTTTGGTTTGGAAGTAGGCAGGGTCGTTTTCGCGTTTTGTTATTACCGCTTGCACAATCACCTCGCGGCTTTGTTCGTGGATTTTTTGGAAGTAGTCGTAAAGAGATAAATCAGTATAGGCTTCAAGCAGCCAGCTAGCGCGTTCATTTTCTTTATTGATAATTAATCCGTCTTCTAATGGAACTTCGATGGAATTCCCGTCCTCAACAACTTCTAAAGCGACTAACTTAAAGGTTTTCATCTGCAATACCTCCGTTTACCGTTTATCGTGTCACATTTTCTAAATTATAACATATCAGTACGAGAAGCAAATGTCGAAAAAAATTTGTCGTATTTTACAATTTGGATATTTGGTCATAAATACTTGTTTAGAAAAGGCAATTTTACCTGGGTGAAAAACCAATTTTGAAGCAAAAAACACGGTTGAAAGCCGAATTTAACCGTTTTACAAACTAGTGGTCAAGGTCTATGATTAAGCCATCAAAAGGAGAGGAGAAAATGGTATGATCAATCAAGTCACGCTTGTGGGAAGACTTACGCGGGATCCGGAATTAAGAAGAACAAGTGATGGGCTGCCTGTCACGACTGTGACTCTGGCGGTTAGCCGCCAATTCCGAAACCAGCAGGGGGAAATTGAAGCAGACTTTGTCCAGTGCACCATTTGGAAAAAGGCAGCTGAGAATACTGTCCAATATTGTCGAAAGGGTTCTGTTGTCGGTGTTACAGGCAGGCTTCAAACCCGTCATTATGATAATAAAGAAGGGAAGCGTGTGTATGTAACAGAAGTGGTGGCCGAATCCATCCAATTCTTGGGGGCGAAGCCAAACTATACAAACGCTGAATCGCCACCGCCAGTTAGGGTGACGGTTACGAAGGAGGAGCTTCCGTTTTGACAAATCATGATGATGTAGCCACTAGTTTAGAGCAGCTGCTTGAAAGTTTGATAAAAATGGTTGGCCGAGCCAATAAAAATAATGGCAATCTACAAATCAAGATCAATGATATGAATGAAAGCATCGAAAGCCTTCAAAAGAGAATCAGCCAGCTAGAATGGATTATGAAAGGGCAGCTAAAGGAAAGAGATTGGGGCCCAATCAGAAATTACCCCACACACCCGCACACACATACACCATCCGAAATTCACGACCACATCTCACATTTCTGAAAAACTTCTCTGCTGACGTCGTCACTTGGGTTATTTTTGGTAAACAAAACGGTTCCTTTTTTTAAAAATTTTCCCCGAAAGTTGAGGTTCCTTTGTTAAAAGATAAACGATTATCCTCTAAACTAATCCTCATTCTCCGGCCACGAAGCGCCGGAATTTTTTTGTTAATAATATGTATAACTTTTCTCGAGTCGGGTAAACTAGTACAAAACCCCCTGTGTTTTATTTTTCAAGGCCGCTGATAATCGATCAGCGGCCTACTTTTTTAGATATTTTTATGTTTTTTACTAGCTTTAATCTGATAGGTTAATAAGTCGATAAAAAACGCCCGCCTTTTGGGCGGCATAAGAAAGATATCAAGTAGATTCCTTTTCAAATCAGGTTCTTGTTGGAGCAGTTGGAGGATAATTCCCAAATCATGGTCCTCCAGGCTTTCTTTTGTCATGTATCCAGGCTCCTCAGCCTTGGGTAGCAGTTGGTCTAGTTCCTCTACTAAATACTCCTTATCCACCTGATAAAGATCAGCAAATCGGATGACCGTTTGGTAGGTGGGAATGCTTTTTCCAGTTTCATACCGACTCACTGTCGAGCGGTCCATATTCATCATGTCTGCCAGGGTTTGCTGGGACCAGTTTCGATTGTCGCGCAGCTTGCGCAATTTATCCGATAAAGACATCCTTTTCACCGCCAATAAACAATTGATGTTTTTAACTTAACGGCAAAAGAAATGTCATAGTTCGAATGTGAGGTATATGCACGGAGTTTCATGTGAAAACAATGCACATGCGGGATTTAATCAAGTTTGGATTTATAGAAGAAAAAAGGAGAACGAAAATTATTGTCGAATAATAAACAAAGATGTAAATATTTGTCTTAATGGAGGTCATATACATATATGCCAAACTCGTTAATATTTATTGGGGAACGACCGAGCCACTTAGAAATGCATATCAAAGGAAAACCGGAATTCTACGATGCCATGCTGCTCTCAAAAAATCCTTCTTCACAACTGTCATACCATTCTATCCCTCTTCATCAATCAAGAGTTACCATCCTCATTCGTGAGAATAACTGCCAATTTAACTGTCACCATCAATCCTTGCAGCTGATCGAAGGCGAAAGGCCGCTTTCTGAGGACGATGCTTACGATATATTCACGAACTTTGCCTTTATGGAAGACAACAAAGTCGCTTTCATCATGCTTTCAGGTAAGAACAGAATGAGACTGCGAGAAAAGGAGGGGCCTAGGGCTCTGTCTGCCTATGCATATGAAAAACTTGATGGCTAAGTTTTGTAATAAAAGCTGAGCTTGTGAGAGGGAAATTTCGACTAATATTACAAGAAGATAACAAAGAAAACAGGAAAAAAGGGTCTCGAAATAATTCGAGACCCTTTTCCAGTTATTCGAGTGAAATTCCAACCCAACATTCACCATGCATTTCACAAAATAGACAATAAAACCCCAATTTTTTCCCCTCTGCGCGTGCAAACCACTCAATTAAACACCATTATAATAGCGTAAATAGAACATATGGAAACAAACTGTCCGCCCCACGTGGGCAAAATGGCTGAAATGTCCACGAGTGGTGACAGGCACCGCAATAGTACCTATATTTTTCATCTGTTTATGTTGTTTTCCTCTGTTATATGACAATTTGTGATAGAGTTTTAATGTTTTTGTAATATAACTGGCATATTGTCATGGTATAAATAGATTAATAGAGAAGGGGGAAAACGTATGCAACTTGTAAGGCGTATGATTTTCATGTTTCTAACATGCGTAATATTGGTGTCAGGTACCGTAGTGGCACATGCACAATCAAGTAAGGAAGCTTTACATAGTGTGGAGCAAGAGCTTGAACAAAAGGCAAATGAGAAGAACTCTATTAGCAATGAAATTAATAAGCTAAACAAAGAGATGGAAGAATTACAGACATATATTACACAAAATAGAGAAGCCTTAGCAGAAACTCAGAAGAGAATTGATGCAACACGCCAGTTAATCGAACAGAAAAAAGAGGAAATTGTCTTCCTTGAGGATAAAATCCATAACCGTAAAGATGTAATGAAAAGCAGGTTAGTGGCTTTACAAGAAGATGAGAAACTGAATGTAGCCATCAATGTCATCCTAGAGTCAAAAAGTGTTGCTGACCTTATTCAACGTGCAAGTGCAGTAACCACTCTGTTTAACGCAGATAATGAAATTATTAAGGATCAAGAAACCGATCTAAAACAAATCGAAGAAAATGTAAAAGTAATTGCTGAGCAAGAGCAACAGCTGGCTGTAGAACAAGAAAATCTTGCAAAACATCAAGCTGAACTTGATCTTAATTTACAAAAGAGACAAGAATCTTTAACCGTTATGCAGCAAAAATATAGTCAAGTGAATCAAGAAATGGCAGGAATTCAAGCACAGCTTCAAGCTGCGCAAGAGCAAGTTCGTCAAGAACAAGCAGCTGCAAGAGCGATCGCAGCAGCCAACGCTCCTGCACCAGCTGCAGCTGCAGCTCCAGCACCAACAGGTACGCCGGGCAAAGAAATGTATGTAACGGCGACTGCTTACAGCTGGCAATCCGCAGGAAATGTTACTTACATGGGCCACAATATTAAAGAAAATCCGAATATCAAATTAATCGCGGTTGATCCATCTGTGATTCCATTAGGATCAAGAGTTTGGGTAGAAGGCTATGGTGTAGCGATTGCTGGTGATACCGGCGGCGCCATCAAAGGTCATAAAATTGATGTAGTAATGCCAGACAATGCACATGCTATCGCATGGGGCAGAAAAACGGTTAAAATCGTCATCTTAAATTAGGAAAAAATATTAGAGATCTTACATCTTTACTAGATGTGGGATCTCTTTTTTTATACCCATAGTATTTTGTATTCAAACATAACAAAAAACCAGTCCGAAGACTGATTAGGGTTTACAGACGGTGCCTGTTGGTGACAGGCACCGAATATACAAGGTTGGCTTACTAAATGTTTCATGAGGCCCATTTGATAGGCTGAATCCTACTTTTTGACCTTATGAATGTTTCATGAGGGCCATTTTTGCTGCAAATTCTTTTCTTTGGGCCTTATGAACGTTTCATAAGAACCATTTTCCAAGCTGATTCCCTTTTTGGGGCTTCATGAACCATTCATGAACGATTCATGAGGGCCAAACATCTATCCTAGATACACCAAATCTTTCAGTTCATCTGTAGAAAGTTCGGTGATCCAGTTTTCACTTTGGATGATTTGGTCGTTTAGGTGTTGTTTTTTCTCCAGCATGGCGTCGATTTTTTCCTCTAGTGTCCCGGTGCAGATGAGTTTATGAACGTGAACGAAGCGGGATTGACCGATTCGATAGGCTCTGTCTGTTGCTTGATTTTCGACTGCAGGATTCCACCAGCGATCGTAATGGATGACGTGGTTGGCTGCCGTTAGATTCAGCCCGGTTCCTCCTGCTTTTAAGGAAAGCAAGAATACTGGGAACTCCTGATTTTGAAACCGCTCAATCATGTTATCACGCTGCGACTTTGGTACACTTCCGTTCAGGAATGGCACCTCAACCCCAAACTTCTTCTTGATTGTCGAACGAATCATCTCGCCCATTTCGATATATTGCGTAAAAATGAGACAGCTTTCGCCAGAGTCTAAAACGGCATCCACAAGGTCGACAAGCTTCTCCAATTTATTTGAGCGATCTAGAAGCAGCCGATCAGCTGATTTTTCCTTCAGATAAAGAGCAGGGTGATTGCAAAGCTGCTTCAGTCTGCTGAGCATTTGTAAGATTAATCCCTTGCGCTCAAAGCCTGACAGCTTTTCAATTTCAGCAAAGGTATCACGGACCAGCTGCTCATACAACGAGGCCTGCTCGGTTGTAAGCGGACAGTATTCTTTTTGTTCCTGTTTGTCAGGAAGATTGAGTGCCACTTCTTCATCCTTTTTCGTCCTTCTCATCAGGAATGGACGGATTAAGGATTGCAGCTCATTGACCTTTTCCTTTTTCTCATCCTTCTCAATTGGAATGACAAATTTCTTCTGGAACTGCCCCAAACTGCCAAGATAGCCATGATTGGTAAAATCAAAGATTGACCACAACTCGGATAAACGGTTTTCCATCGGAGTACCAGTCAAGGCGATGTGATGGCCGCCGTGGAGTCTCCGCACCGCCCGCGATTGCTTTGTCCCGGCGTTTTTAATATTCTGTGCCTCATCAATGGAAATCGAACTCCACAAGATCGACTCGAACTCCTCTGAGTCCATATGACTTAACCCATACGAAGTCAAAACGACATCGACATCTTTAATCTTTTCCTTAAAAGCATCTTCCTTCAAGCGGTTCGAACCGTAATGCAAATACACATTCATCTCAGGAGCAAAACGTTCAAGCTCCTTCTGCCAGTTGCCCAAAACGGAAGTCGGACAGATAATCAGTGCAGCCTTAACTGGTGTTTTTTCAGTGGTGCTTTTTGTACTATCTTTAGTAGCAGTTCCGTCCGCGGTGCCTGTCACCATGTCAGGAATTGCCCCGATATCGTCTTTCACCTTCAATAGATACGCGATTAATTGCACGGTTTTTCCTAGCCCCATGTCATCGGCAAGGACAGCGCCAAATCCGTATTGACGCAGAAACCAGAGCCAGCTCATTCCTAGTTGCTGGTAAGGACGGAGTTCACCGTGCAGACCTGCAGGAACTTCTTCGAGCGGTATCTCATGTGCTTCAGATAGCTGCTTAATCATTTTTTTCCATTGGCTATTTAATTCGATTTGGATTCGTGCGAAGGCTTTTGGATTTTCGAGTTCATCCTCTGTCGGTGGAGTTTCAACCAGTTCCTGCTCGAGTAAATCCCGTACATGTAATCCTTCTTTTTCGGCACGTTTCATCAAATCCTGAATTTGTCGAATAAAGCCTGGGTCAAGCTTCACCCAGCGCCCACGAATGAACACGAGTCGACGTTTTTCTTCGACAAGCTGACCAAACTCTTCCTCGGACAGGTCGACACCATTCATGGAAAAACGCCAGTTGAAATCAAGCATCGCCTGCAGCCCGACAAAGGACGGACGATGGCTGGAGGAACCTTTTAAAGACGCCTTCACCTTTAAGTTGGCATTCTTCATTGCCTGCCACCAAGCAGGGAGGAGGATTTCCACATCTAAAGCCACAAGGGTTTCACTGGCCTCAGTCAAAAACATCCAAGCTTCTTCCTCACTGAGTCCCGATTTCAATGTCACTCCGTCTTCACTCAGCCACGGGATTAACTTGGCCCAGCGTGATTGCTCACGGTCGACTCTTTCCAAAAACGGCTTCCATCGAGCAGGAATCTTCGCCTCCAAGCCATAAACATCATCGACATTTTTTTTACCGCGCAAAAAGACATCCAGGTTCCAAGGTCCTTCTCCATCCAGAGGTTCCTCTAACCTTAATCCAATCGTGAAAGGAGTATCGCTCTCCTTGATTCCGACCCATTCAAGCCAGGACTCTTCGTCAAAATAGCGTGCCAGTTCACCACCCGAAATACCTTGTTTTCTCAGCAAGGCAAGCTTCGGGCCAAACAACTCTTTCATCGATGCATTTCGAGTTAGATAGGAATCTAACGCATGGTCATATAAATCAGAAATAAATTTCTGTACGGTTTCAGAGTTTTCATCTTGGGGGTCCACTTCCTGATCCCAAAAGGAAGGGTCAAACTCATCTTCCACCCGGAGGGGAAGCTTCCAACGGAACTCGCCATTCTCCCAAACGGAAAAGTCAGGCAGCCAATCCTTCTCAAGTATTCCCTCATGGAGAGAGTGGGCGGCAGCTAAACAAATTTCCGATTGTTCACTCCAATCCCATTGAATAAACCGGTTGAACGACTCCTTCGCAAAAAGAGAAACAAGGTGCCAGCCAGTCACCACAACACCCTCGATGCCATCCACTGACTCCGTCTCCAGAAGCGTGCCAAAAAAGCTCTCATCATGACGGCTGAACAACACATTCTTCCACTCAGAAGGAGGTAATCCATACCCGTGCTCATCCTCAGCAGCCAAAAGATATCGGCCATCATCTAATTTAATTGTCAGAAGCTTAACAAATCTAGTCTTCAGCATCGTAAAGTTACTCCTTTTACTGGGGGTGGGGGACAAATTTTAGGGTTCCTACGGGACAAAATCCAGGTCCTTGTTTAGAGATAATATCTATATGTACAAAAACCAAATTAAATCACAAACACAGCAACCAACTGTCCACCTGGGGTGGAAAGTGTCCACGAGCGGTGCCTGTCACCACAGAAAGACACTGTCCACGAGCGGTGACAGGCACCGCCCAATAGCCACCCTCCACCAATTATTCCTCTATAAGTTTGCTCCGTCTGCATTCTTCGTGGAAGGCGCGGAGTCTTTTGGTTTTGTCCATTAGGTTGTCGAGGAAGTATTGCCAGTCGTCGACGCGTTTGATTTTTTTGTATAGTGTACGCAGCTTTTTTAGGTACCGAACGGCGGCTTTGTAGCTGGAACGGTTTTTTTGATTGATTTCGTGCAGCGCCGATTGGTGCAGCATGCCGAGCAGGACTTCTGGATTTTCCTTTTCGATTACCTTAACCCGCTCGCGAGGCAGGTCGTAAAAACTCCAGCCCATGAACGCCTGGAGGTCACCCCATTTGTCGAACTGCTTCCGTTCAAACAATGAATGTTCATATTCTGTATAGCTATAAGGCAAAGTCGCGAGCATGGCGCGCTCATATAATTCAACCTTCCCATTCTCCGAAACATAAGGGGAGATTGCCTTAAGCGCCGACCGGGTAAAAGACGCACACGAATGGTAGGTCCGGAGAAAATCTAAATAGCCTTTAAGTTTAGAGATAAAAAGCTCAACTAGCGGTCCAACTCGTTTCCATGCTTTTGTCTGTGACAATAGTTCAATCCAATGAAGCATATAGGGCGTAATAACCTTATCATCAATTTTATTAATCAAGTCCAAAGCCAGCTCATCTTTTTGCTGCAGAAGACTGATATGAATCCCAGCAACCAAGAGCGGATTCGGATTCTCCCAATCCTTTAAAGACTTCAGCCGGTCATTAATCAATATGATTTCTTGCTCACGCCATTCCTTCTTTTTAAAAAGGTTAGTCCAGAGTAGCCGGTAGAGATAGATCCGTTCCTGCTCAAGGTCCGAACACACAGTCAACAGCTCAAACACTTCATCTTTTAATTTTAAAATAAACTGATCAAAGTCAAACGGCAGCGATTGAACACCAATTTTCAAGACAACCACATCAGCGTCCTCAATTAAATTATGGAACACAGAGAGGTAGGCACGTCTGACAACATCTTCAGCAAACCCCGATTCCACGGTTAAGACCGCAAGCTTCTTAAATGAAACGACAATCCCGACCATTTCATAGAGCAGCCGCCATTCCTGTTCCACGGGAGCACTCGCTTTAATCCGTCGTTCGTAAATATTGAATAACTCCGCAATGATAAAAGCGCTCGAATATTTTTTCGAATTGAGTATCGTGTCAAAGCTGACTTCGAATGATTCAACCCAGCGCCCGTAATCAGGCTTCATCACACCGTTCGCTTTGATCAAATCCTTTGCCTTCTGAAGTCCCCAGTTCGCAACATCATTCTTCTCCTTCATCGGTTCACGCCACTCGGCAACCCACTCGGCTACACTGCCGACTTTCGAATATGCAGCAAAAAATACAGCCATCTGGTGGCGGCACAGTCCTTCGTGAGGACAAGTACAACTATTTAGCGATAAATGTGAAAAATTCAGTTTTACATGGCAAGGCGTCACGTCCTGTACCATCGCAGTAATTTGGGCATTCCATATTTGTAATTGCTTGACCATCCCTTGCCGGTACAGCATTAAGCCCTTTTGAACGAGCTTTACATCATCGGCCGCATGCGGATGCAGCAAATCTTTCATTTCTTCTGCAAGAAGTTCGATCCGTTCATTAGCAGTCGTTGCCTCCAAGCCGCGACCCCCTTTTTAGAAAAATCCATATTCCTATATTATAACCAAAAATTGCCCATTCGAGGAGAGAAATGAGGATTTCTATTCAGAACCCGCTTTTTTATGAAAAAGATTGTGGTTTTACGTGGCGATTTGGAATTTTACGTGAGCCGATTTGGAATTTTACGTGGGAAAATAACAATTACGAGCTGATCCGAAATTTCACGTGCTGAAATATAAATCCACCACCCCAAAAACAAAAAAAGTCCAGGCGGTTATCAACGCCTGGGCTTTAGATATTTTCCATTTCGGTGGTGGTTGGTGGATTCTGTCCTAGTTGATTTGAGACAATGTCAAACAAGTGACTTAAGTATTTACTAAGCTCGAAGCCTTCTTCATTAGCAAACTGTGATAATAGCAATTTTGATTCATTCATGGATTCCGTCCCCCTTAAGATTACCTTCTATCATTACTTTTCCCAATCTATCATTCTCTTATACATAAAAAATAAATTTTTTACGTTCAACCTTAAATCCTTGTCCACTTACAAGGTATGTCTATACCTGAGAATTGGTGACAGCAAGACACGCAAAAACCAGCCCCAGCACCGCTAGGACTGGTAAATTTTTTTATAAATTTTCAACTGAATTTATCTCGTGAGTAACCCCAGGTTCCTGTGTTTCCGTGTCAGACGTGAACCGTTCCAGCCCTCCTGTCGCACAAAACAATACGAGCGCAATAAACAACGCAATTAACAGCCTTTTCATTGAAGTGATCCCCCAGTTATTTCCTTTTATCTCTACTCAATAAGACGTCAGTAAAGGCATTTGGTTCCATAAAACCGTTTGACAAAATTCGCACTCCTCAAGTTGCTTTTCTAATATGGCTATGTTATATTATTTTTCGTACAAATGACCAAATTGGTATTTTAGTCAGTTTTGGAGGTGAAGGGATTGGCAGTAATTGATCGGAAGAAGTTGATACTAGAGGCAGCAGCGAAGTCTTTTTCCTTGTATGGGTATAAAGCAACGACGATGGATCAGGTTGCGAAATTAGCCAATGTGGGGAAGGGAACCATTTACACCTTTTTTAAAACGAAAGAAGAGTTATTTGATGAAATCATCAGTTCGCTTATTGCTGATATTCGATTTGAAGTGGAGAGTGCTCTAGATGATTCAGCTTCGATCCTTGATAATGTGAATCATGTATTAGCCCGGGTTCATGAATTTCGGAAATCGCATCAATTGACGATTAAATTGATACAAGAAGAACGTGACATGGGCACGCAAACGGTCGTAGAAGCGATGCAGCGGGTGGAGCAATCCATCATCCAATACATGAAGGGTATTATTCAAAAAGCGATCGAGAAGGGTGAAATCAAATCCTGCGATCCTGAGATTACAGCCTTTGTGATGCTGAAAATGTACTTTTCTTTGGTGAATGAGTGGCAAAGGAACCATCCGCCATTAAAAAAAGAAGAAATCGCTAAGCTCTTTGAACTCTACCTATTAAAAGGCTTATTAGCATGAGTCTTTTATTTTGCAGTAAAATGACCATTTGAACAAAACGGTCAGTATTTTTTAAAAATAAAAATGACTAATTGAATATAATAGTCAGGAGGTTGCAAGTATGAATGGATTTAAAGCAGAACTAAAAACGATTCTCAGAAATCGCAAAGTATTAATCCCTATTATCGCAATCCTTTTTATTCCAGTATTATATGCGGGAATGTTTTTGTGGGCATTCTGGGATCCTTATAAATATTTAAGTGACCTGCCTGTGGCGATTGTCAATCAGGATAAGGGCGCGGAACTGGCCGGACAGAGGCTCGAGATTGGCGATGACCTGGTCGATAATCTGAAGGAAAGTAATACTTTCGACTTCGATATCGTCGACAAAGAGAAGGGATACAAAGGTTTAGAGGATCAAAAGTATTATATCCTAGTAGAGATTCCAAGTGATTTTTCAAAAAATGCGACAACGCTGCTTGAGGATCAGCCTCAAAAAATGCAAATCAAGTACGTGCCAAATGAAGGAGCAAACTTCCTATCGGCACAAATCGGCGAAACCGCAATGAAGGAAATCAAAGCGGAAATTTCAAAACAAATTGTCGCAACATACTCAGAAAGCATATTTGAAAAAGTAAACCAAATGGGCGACGGGTTAGCGCAAGCAAGTGACGGAGCCGGCCAGCTTAACGAAGGCTCAGCAAAACTCAACCAAGGCGCTGGGCAAATCAAAGAAAACCTTCAAACCCTAGCAAGTAAATCAATCGAATTCGAAGAAGGCATAAACAGTGCCGCAGCCGGTTCGAATAAAGTAGCGCAAGGGACAAAGGCTATTCAACAAGGATTAAAAGAGGTTGATGAAAAGCTTCCACAATTGGTGACAGGCACCGAAAAAGCACAAGCAGGTGCAGAGCAAATTAAAGGTGAGCTGCCGGCAGCTATTGCGGCTGGAATCAACTCGCAGTTATCAGGAAGTACGGAAAAATTAAATGAGGGTATCAATCAGTTTGAAACACAGCTTAATGCCGGTTTGTCGTCGCAGATTGCTGACCAAATGATTGCGCAGCAAACAGCAAAAATGAAGGAGCTTGCTGCAGGGCTAATCGCCAATGGTATTCCAGCTGAAACGGTATCCCAAATTATGGCACAGCAAACAGCGCCAACCAAGGCAGAAGTTGAGCAGCAGGTGGCACAAGCGATTGCGCCTGGTATGCATCAAGGCTTCACGCAATTTAAAACTCAGGTAAATGGACAATTACAGGGAGCGACTGCTGGATTAGAATCTCAATTGAAACAGCAAACTGACCCCGTCTTCGATCAATTAATCGGCGGAATCGGCGAAATCAATTCTAATCAGTTGAAATTACAGCAGGGAATCCATCAGCTTTATACAGGTTCTTCCGAGCTAAATGCCGGTGCGAGCCAACTGACATCTGGAATGGGTGAGTTGTCTGCTGGTGCGAATAAAATAACAGATGGCACTGGTAAGCTTGCAGATGGTTCTGCTGAGTTACAAGCGGGAACAGCAAAATTACAGGATGGCACATCCGAACTGAACGAGAAGCTTGCAGATGGTGCCGAGGCAGCCAATAGTGTACATGCTGATGACGACACCTATAATATGATGGGTGAACCTGTGAAAGTCGATAAAAATGAGATCAACACCGTGCCAAACTACGGTACTGGATTTGCTCCATATTTTATCTCACTTGGACTTTTTGTAGGGGCACTGATTATCTCGATTGTCTTTGGATTAAGAGAACCTGCCGTTCAACCAACTTCAGCGAGACAATGGTTCTTCGGTAAATTAGGAGTTATCACTATTATTGGTGTGATTCAAGCATTATTGGTCGATTTTGTGTTACTCGTCGGCTTAGGTATCGAAGTACAAAACTTGCCGTTGTTTATTACAACAACGATTATCACAAGCATGGTGTTTGTGACATTGATTCAAATGCTCGTCACGACGCTAGCGGATGTTGGCCGCTTTATTGCGATTCTCATCCTGATCATGCAATTAACAACAAGCGCGGGAACCTTCCCACTTGCGTTAATTCCAGAGGCACTGCAGCCATTTAACGCGTTCTTCCCAATGACATATACCGTACAAGCGTTTAAAGCCGTGATTTCAAGTGGAGACTTTGCTTATATGTGGCACAACAACGCTATCTTACTTGGGTTTATTGCTGGGTTTATGGTTGTGACATTCACTTATATGGCGATTCGTTTTAAAAGAAAACAGGGGAATGCTCAGATGATGGAGCAAGCTGCATAAGAAAAGGAAACACCGGGTTCGCGGTATTAGGCGGATTCGGTGTTTTTTTTGATATTGAACTTTTAAAATACCTGTATCTGCCAAAATGTATTGGTTACCTGCGAATTTGGACTGCTTACCTGCATAGATTCATCTTTACCTGCATTTTGGCTAAGTTTATCTGCCTAACAAATTCAGCCGGCTGGCCTCAAGACTGAAACAGCCAGGGTGTGGCCTGGCTAAGGTAATTAAATTTCCTATATGTGGATATTCCGCTCAAAGTTAAGACTGAGTTCCGGAATCAGGGACGTTTTTTTAGTTACCTATTTTAAGGGAAATTCTCTACCTGCCAAAATGTATAGCTTACCTGCGAATTTGGACCGCTTACCTGCATAGAATCCATTTTACCTGCATTTTGGCTAAGTTTACCTGCCTAACAAATTCAGCCGCCCAACCTCAAGACTGAAACAGGCAGGGTGTGGCCTGGCTCAGGTAATTAAATTTCCTATATATGGATATTCTGCTTAAAATTAAGCCTGAATTCGGGAATCCGGGAAGATTTTATAGTCACCTATTTTAGGGGGAAATCCTCTATCTGCCAAAATGTGTAGCCTACCTGCGGATTTGGATCACTTACCTGCATAGAATCCATTTTACCTGCATTTATGCTAAGTTTACCTGCCTAACAAATTCAGCCATGCACCCAACTTCAAACCTGAAAAGCCAGGCATCAGCCTGGCACAGGTAATTGTAAATGAGCCTCCTAATCTATCTAAACCCAATCTCCAATTTTTTCACCATAAATAAGACAACCCAAAGCGCACCGCCGGTTAGGAGAGACGCCCACCATGAAAACGGAAAGGCAGGGCCGAATTCTGGTACAAACTTGGTCGCTGCAAGGATGAGGCCCATGGACAATGCTCCGAAGGTACCGACCTTCACCATGTCTTTCTTTTCACTCGCCTTTTCGCTAAACAACGAACGGCGGATCGTTCTGAAGATAAACCAGACACCGAATGCAATCGATCCTAAGATAAGAGTAAATGTTAATAGAGTGGGGAACACATAAACACTTGAACCCACAGGCTCCTTTTTAAATTGTGAGACCACGGGAATCACCACTCCACGAATCATAAGCATCCAGCTTACTAGATTGAGAACGATCCCCATCATAAATGGAACAACTTCTCGCTTCTTTTCCTTCGGTAAGTTTTCAATAATTTCATCTGCATAGCCTTTGGGATCATCGCCAAAGATTTCATTCGCCGACTTACCCTCGTTTTGACCATCAAGGAGATGGTCCAGCATTTCCATCAATACTTCCTCCGATTGTTGTTCGGACAGGGTAAATTGCAGTCGAATGTATATCATCATATCACTATAGTATTTTTCGTTTTCGGGTGTGAGTTGTTCCCGTTTTCGGTTATTCTCCTCAATTAAATGTTTCGCCTTCATTTTCATCTCTCCCCTTAAATAAAGAATTAACTGGTTCAACCATCTGTTTCCACTCGGATACAATCATGTCTAGTGACTCTTTGCCTTCTTTTGTTAAAAAATAATACTTCCGGTTTGGCCCCGATTCGGATGGTCGCATTTCTCCCTTGATCAGGCCGTTTTTCTGTAAGCGGAGCAATACCGGATAAATCGTGCCTTCACTTACATCACTTAATCCAAATTCCTGAAGCTTTTTCGATAATTCATAGCCATAGACGGGTTCCTTTTCAATAACGGCTAAGACACAGCCATCCAAGATTCCCTTTAATAATTGGCTTCGCAAGGACATGGTATAGCCCCTTTCCTTCAACCTTTCAGCTATTTTGTTAAGCAAGATAGCTAGGTAAAAAAACAACTACTTGGTTATACAAAGTAGCTAAGGTTATAATACCTTTTTATTCCATTACTGTCAATTGCATGTTAGTAGCAATTTTTTTACGAACGTTAAAGGATTATCCTAATTCATCTTGAATACATATAGTCTGAGTTTTTGGAGGTGCATGATGGAAATTTATCATTTTACAAAAGAGAGCGGAAAGAAGATTTCGGCGTTTCAGTCTGATTTTATCATGTCGCGGATTATTCAAACGACCAAGGGTGCACATATAGGATGTATGCACTTAGAGGAAAATGGGTTAATTGGCTATCATCAAGCGGTGATTCCGCAGCTTCTGCTAGTGGTAAGCGGCGAGGGTTTTGTGGGCACGGACCGTGATGAATACGTCAAAGTCCAGCCTGGGGACGCGGTGTTTTGGGAAAAAGATGAATGGCATGAAACTAAAACAGATAAAGGGTTAACGGCGATTGTGATTGAAAGTGAAGAACTAAATCCGGCAGCCTTTATGCCGAGAAGGGATACATAATGAATTATTTTGTGATTGGGGATGTGCATGGCTGCTACTATACGTTTGTTGCGATGCTTACAAACCATTGGGATAAGGAAAACGAAATTTTGATCCAGCTCGGTGATTTAATCGACAGAGGCAATCATTCGCCGAAGATGGTTCAGTTTGCGCGGCAGTTACGTGAGGACTTGCCAGACCAGGTTTATTTTTTAAAAGGAAATCATGAGTTTGAGATGATTGATCATTTTACGAACCAGCCAAATCATAATTGGCTGAGGCAGTGTGGGGAGGAAACGTTGCGGCAGTATAAGGCCGAGGGGCGGGATTGTATGAGCGATGTGAACTGGATGAAACAGCTGCCGCTATGGTTTGAAAAGGATCATCTGTTTTTAAGTCACGCAGGGATTTCGGCAGAAACGGAAACCCCATACGATGAAGAGGATTCCTACGGTGTCTTATGGAATCGGAGTCCATTGAAAAATATTCAGAAGCTGCAAATCATTGGCCACACGCCATGTGAGGAGCCGAAGTATGATGAGCATAGTCATTCGTGGAATATTGATACCGGTGCCGCGTATTCAGGGTATTTAACCGGTGTAAAAATTAATTCGAATGGCGAGGTCATCGAATTTATCCGTGAAAATACAGATCACAGAGATAAATAGATTTGAAATTTCCTCCACGTTCTGGTGTATTAAAATAAGAGGGGTTAACCTTAAAATGCTAAAAAATAAAGAAGATATAGTCAAACTAATCCAAAGCGATGAAAAAATGATGGAGATAATAAGGGCCGCTAGTACATTGAATTTGCCTGACTGGTGGATATGTGCAGGCTTTGTGCGGTCGAAAATCTGGGACATATTGCACGGGTTTAAGGAAAAAACGCAGACACCAGATGTGGATGTTATCTATTTTGACCACATTAACATCGATGAGAATGTTGAAAAGGACTTGGAAAATAAGCTGATAAGCATCATGCCTCAAATACCATGGTCGGTTAAAAATCAAGCGAGAATGCACATCATTAACAATCTTCCTCCTTATACCTCTTCAGAAGATGCGATTTCAAAGTTTCCAGAAACGGCAACTGCACTTGGAGTGAGGTTAGAGAAGGGTAATTTGGTTCTTACGGCTCCTTGTGGAATAGAGGATGTCATTAATTTAGAATTGAAACCAACTCCCTTCTTTATTGAGACAAAGGAACTTGCTGCCACTTACGAGGAACGGATTCTAAGAAAGAACTGGAAGGCTATTTGGCATAAAATTAAAGTCAATCATATAGTGAACAACTGATTTATTCAGATAAATTAAATAATGTTTGGAGTTATTCTAGGGCTGCCATTGGGCAGCCTTTGTTTTTTGATTTCCTTAACAATGCAACGCTTTTTATTAATATAGTTGGCGTTTGTAATTGTCCTCAATCTCCAGGATTAAGGACAAATCCTTTACGTGGCGAGGACGATTAGCCCCCAATCTCCGGTATTAAGGACAAATCCTTCCACAAATAAAGGACGATTAGTCCCCAATCCCCGGTATTAAGGACAAATCCTTCCACAAATAGAGGACGATTAGTCCCCAATCCCCCGGATTAAAGACAAATCCTTCTACACCAAGAGTGGAATTGTCCCCAACTAGAGCTACAATATTTTGTTTAAGCTGTAATCGTAAATAATACATCGTTAATGGTAAACAATACTGATAAAAAGAAAAATGGAGGATGATTATGCGTATATTTCGCACCATACTGATATCACTATTGCTGTTGAATCTTGCTTCATGTTCAACCAATGAGAAAGAAGATAATAAAAAGCAATCGGAAAAATCAAAGGAGGAAGCGAAGGAAGGGAATGTTGAGGTGGAAAAAGGGCTCCTCAATGTCGAAATAACAATACCTGCTTCCATGTTTGAGGGGCAAGATATAAACACGGTTATTGCCGATGCGAAAAAAGAAGGCGTAAAGGAAGTCACTCAAAATGAAGACGGATCGCTAACTTATAAGATGTCAAAAGCGAAACATAAAGAAATGATGAAAGAAATGAAAGAGTCAGTCATTGCATCAGTGGAGGAAATGAAAAATAGTGAAGATTATCAATCAATAAAAGATATTACCTATAACAACGATTTTTCAGAGTTTACGGTTGTAGTGGACAAGGCCGCATTTGAAAACAGTATGGATGGTTTTGCTACCATGGGGTTAGCAATGTCAGGTATGATGTACCAGCTTTATAATGGTGTAGATCCAGATAAGTATAAAGTAACCATATCTCTAAAGGATGAAGCGACGCAAAAAGTGTTTGATGATGTTGTTTACCCAGATGATTTAAATGAAGAACAAACGGAAGCGGAATAAAGCGGGAGGTTCAACTATGAGTAAGCGAATCAATCTATTTATAGTGGGAATCTTGTCTATCGCCATACTTGGAGCATGTGGACAAGATACAAAAGATATTACTGTCAAAAAAGAGGACAATCAACAAGAAACGAAGGAAACTGAAGAAAAAGGGACCTCTGAAAAAAAAGAAGAAGCAAAATCCAAAATAGGTTCACGTTCCAATCCGGTTCCATTTCAGTCAACAGCTACAGTGGACGATGAAATCTATAATGATAATGGGGATGCCTTCCCGATTAAGTTTGATTTAACGGTTGTAGAGGTGGTTCGTGGAGAGGCTGCTTACCAACAATTAAGATCTATGAATGAATTCAATGAACCTGCACCAGAAGGATATGAGTGGGTTCTAGCGAAAACAAAGGTAAAGTTTGTTGAATCAGAAACAGAGGATTTAGCGTTTCATATTGATGGGATTATGAACTTTGATATGGTAAGTGAGAGTGGCGATATCTATAGTGGTGATATCGTCGGATCAACCGACCCAGATTTTAGTTTTGAGATGTATGTTGGAAATGAAAAAGAGGGTTATATTTCGGGTCTAGTCAAAACAGGGGAAAAAGCACAACTTCGTTATAAAGAAGTGTTAGGAGGACAAGTTTTCCTTAACCTTCAATAACATGACAGCAGATAACCTAAGCGGGTTCATTATTGCGGGTAAACTCAAGCATTATCTTTTAACTGTAAAAAGCATGTAAAAGAGCAGCCGAATTCATTCAGTTGCTCATTTTTTTGTTGAGGATAGGAAAGTACACTGTTTTATTCTTTAACCGACAAAACAACATCGGCATAATATTCACCAATATGTGGATAAAGAGCACAACCAATCTCTCGAATTTTTGTGTGATTCTCAAAACAAAATCATTCTTTATTGACTGGATGATAATTCGTTGGAATAGTAGAAACCCACAAAATAAAGGAATTTTCGAACCTCTCTCGAATAAAATATAGCCGGATATTTAAAAGGGAAAGAGGTATGTTATGAAAACAATTCAGATCGCATATGGGGAGCACCCGTCACAATTCGGTGTATTGCGTAGACCGGAGGCTCCAGGGCGCTGTCCTGTGGTGGTGAGCATTCACGGTGGTTTTTGGCAGTCGAAATATGGTCTAGAGGAAAACGAACCGCTAGCTGAAGATTTGGCGAAGCGCGGGTTTGCGACATGGAATATTGAGTACCGTCGGATTGGCGAGGAAGGCGGGGCATGGCCGGGGACTTTTCATGATGTGGTCAGTGCGGTTAATCACCTAGACGAGCTGAAGGATACCTATCAGCTTGACCTTTCAAAGGTGGTGGTCATCGGGCACTCAGCCGGGGGCCATTTGGCTCTTTTACTGGGATCGTTTTTGAACGTAATGGATAGCCCATTAGTTGTTCCGATAAAAGGAATTATCAGCCTCGCCGGGGTTACTGATCTCGGCCAAATGCTGCAGATACATACGGAAAGAGGGATTACGAGCCCCGTTACAGCGTTCCTAGGCGGCTTAATGGAAGAGTTACCAATTGCATCCCCCATCGAATTGCTGCCCTTGAATGTGAATCAAGTGTTAATTCATGGTGAATTGGATCGTCATGTTCCAGTCTCTTTAAGTGTGGATTATCATCGGAGGGCCAAGGAGCTGGGAGATAGCGTCCGTCTAATTACACTCCCGGAAGCAGATCACTTTATGGTTGTCGACCCAACGTCTTTGGCATGGAAAACCGTGACCCATTCGCTGGAGGGATTAATTTGAAATGGCTAGAGTTTGAGCAACAAATAGAAAGTGAAGGTCTATCGATAACGGGTAGGAGCCAACGTGTAAGGAGTGAACGAAATGCAACCAGAAGTAATAAAAGCGATTGACCTGCGACATGAAGGGAAGACAGCGGAATCGAACGAATTACTACAAAAAGTAGTAGAAGAGTTTCCAAAAGACCCTTATGTGAACTATCAATGTGCGTGGAGCTTCGATTTGTTAGGGAAAGAAACCGAAGCGATTCCCTATTATGAAAAAGCAATTGACCTGGGGCTGTCGGGAAAGGACTTAGAGGGAGCGCTGCTTGGTTTAGGAAGTTCCTACCGTACAATAGGAGAATACACCAAGTCCAAAAGCGTTTTTCAAAAGGGGCTAGTTGTATTTCCAAACAACCGAGCTTTAAAGGTTTTCTATTCGATGACCCTTTATAATTTAAAGGAGCACGACACTGCCATGGAGATTCTGCTAACCAGTTTGATCGAAACCACAGCGGACGAGGAAATCCTGCATTATAAAAGAGCCATTCAATACTATTCTGATAAACTAGATAAAACGTGGAGGTAGCAAAAGAGGGTAGATATGCGGTTCCGTATTGCAAAACGTGTTAGCCAAAAAAAACAAGCACCATTAAGGAGCTTGTTTTATCAGTTTAATCTTTCCTCAATTTTCAAGGTTGGGAAATAATCACCAAAACTATTTGTTTCCTTTTCGTTCCGGTTCATACTAATAGTCCCTGCACCAGGATAGGTAACGGTTAGTACTTGCCAGCCTTCATAATTTAATAACTCATCCGATAATGAACTGTATTCATTAACGGCTAAATCATTGGCGGAAAACTGTTCCATTGGTGCTAACTCAATGGTTGCGTTTATTTCACCGTTATTAAAAGAAACGTTATTTACTACATAAGAATAATCACTAATAATTTCCTGCACTTTATCTGCTGTAATTTGCTGTTCTTCGGCTGCTTTGGCCTCCGCTTCTGCCTTAGCTGCCGCTTCTTCTTGTTTTGCTTTTTCTTCCGCTAAACGTTTCTCTTCGGCGGCCTTAGCTTCAGCTTCAGCTTCTATTTGTTTCAGATCCTCTTGCATTTTAAACCATGGAGCTGCTTCATCTACTTTCGCTTGTAAATCTTTATTTTTGGTTTCAAGGCTTGCTACGGTTTCTTTTTTAGTAGATAGTTGCTTCTTTAATTCATCTACCTTGGCGTTAGCCTGGTCTACTTGGTCTTGTGAAGGACCAGTTGCAGCTCCAATACTAAGAGCAATCAATGCTGTTAATACATACTTCCATCTCGTTTTTAAAAATGCTATAACCACTTTCAATTTGGAACTCCCCCTAGTGTATTTTCATATGATGTCTAGTCCAATTTTACCAGAATAATAGAGAAAAAGGCCTTGCCTCTATCAACTACCTTTAATTGGTAAAACGGAATCTTGGACTATTCCGCCCATTAAATGGAGTTATTATGATCCGAATAGATTTTTATGTAGTACAAAAAAGGCGTTTGGTAAAATTTGTTATATAATACATTAAAGGGGGGATTTATTTGAAAAAAAGAATGACCCAAATTTTTGCAACCGCTATGTTTTCTTTACTTCTATTAATGTTAGTGGGATGTACCGAAAAAAAGGAAACGAAAACTCAAGATGAAAATATAAAAACCATTGAAGCTGTATTACAGAATAGTCTTGCAGGTCCAAGCGATGAATTGAAAAAAATATTGGAAAAAGAAAGTGAAGAAAAATTCGAAGCCTTGAATCAATATGAAGAAAAGCGATTTAAAGATTATTTTGCAAATGAAACGTCCTACAGGGATTTTGTTAATAACTACGGTTCAAGATTAATGATTCAACCGAATAATGAAGATTACCAATTTAAGATAAAAAAGATAGAATACGAAAAGGTTGATCCAAAAGATAGCGTTTATAATTTCTCAGTAGAATTACAGTTCCAAAGAGAAGGCAGTGAAAAATCAGAAGTTGGGATCGTCACTGGGCAAGCGAATTTAACGGATGAGCACAAAATAGAAGGTATGTTAATTCGTACGAAGGATTTTTGGAGTTCTTTGATGGAAGAAACGAAGGAAAATAGAGATGTATATACAAAAGATGGAAAAGCGTTATTGATCGTTGCCCCGGACCCATCGCTATCAGCAGGAAAACCGTATGGATACGTATTTCATTTCACGGCACCTTTTGAGACTTTTAAAGGGAAAGAATTAGCTATATATGCTTACCATCAAGAAACAGGAGAAAAAATCACAGGATTGTCCCCGGAAACCATTAATGAGCCGTCAGCAGGTTATTCCACTTTAGAACGCTTCACTGCTACCTTTACAATTCCAAAAAGCGGTGTGTGGCGTTATGAAGTGGTATTAGACGGTGAATTCTATGCTGATGTTGTTTTTGCGGTTAATTAAGTTCCATCTCCCTAATAACGGAACCGTTAAAGAAAATCCGCCGCTTTTCATACTAAAATAAAATTAAAAGATATACGAGGTGCTTATATGAATAATCCCATCTTAAATCAAATTGGAACCGTATTTATCCCGGTAAAAGACATAGAAAAAGCAAGAGATTGGTATTGTAGTCTATTAGGTATCGAGGCAGCAGGTGAAATCCAGTTTGGCCATCTTTACGTCATTCCCATGGAAGGTACGGGGATTGTATTAGATAGCAAAATCTATTCCGAAAATCATGTATTTAAGACACCGGTGTTCCATTTCAATACCTTAAATATTGAAGAAGCCTTTACTTTTTTGAAAAATAAAGGTGTTAACGTCGTAACGGAAATTCAACATGGTCATTATTTTAATTTCCAAGATCCGGATGGGAATCTGTTAATGATTTGTAAATGTTAAAAACAAAGGCATTTGTTCCTAATATAAGCGGAGATTTTTCCGTTAGGCTGTGAATTGAGCTCTGTTCGGGGTAAATAAGCGGAGGTTTTCCGATTAACCTAAGCAAAATGAACCAATTTCACTTCTTTCGAGTAAATAGCCGGAATCCTTCCGGCTATTTAAGCTGTTTTCAGTGCTATATCCTAATTAAGAGAAATTTCTCCGCTTATTCCTCAAACTCGCATATGTTATTTGACCGGTCCACAGAAATAGCTCCACTGCCTTCCTAATGCTGAGCCTTCTCCAGCGCCAGTTTTACCCCGAAACCGATTAAGATTGTACCAGTCAAACCTTCCATAATACGCTGGGTCTTAGGCTTTTTCATAAAAGCACTAATCTGGTTAAGTAAATAGATATAGAACAAAAACCAGACTGCCGTTAAGAGGGTATACGTGATTCCCATGGTGAGAAACGGAATAAAAGTATCACTGCCGGAATGCACAAACTGCGGCAAAAAGGTTAGGAAAAACACGGCTACTTTTGGATTGAGAAGGTTGGTAAGGAAACCTTGTTTAAAACATGATTTACCTTCATATTTACTTTCCGTAGTAATCTCAGGCGTGATTTTCTGGCTTCTGAGGGCCCATAACGTTTTAACCCCTAAATACACGAGATATACAGCACCGACGTATTTGAAGATAGAAAAAACAATAGCTGACTTCACAATAATGGCTGAAAGGCCAACGACGGCTGCTGTTGTGTGGATCAGTAATGCACAACAAGTACCAAACATCGTTTGGAAACCTCCTGTTCTACCGACAGAGAGGGTGTTCTTTGTCGCGATAGCTGTATCAGGGCCAGGCAAAAGAATCAGTAAAACACACATAATCACAAACATATAGAAGTTCTCCAAGGTAATCAGCGCCTCCTAGATAAAAATGGTTAGAATAAATTTATCACAAATGTTTTGAATAGTGTTAAAAATATTTTTAGAATTGCTCTTGAAGTTAGAGACCTCTTCAGCTGCCAGATCGGCGGCTTTTTCTAATTTAGCTAACCTCGCAGAATAGTTAATATGTACCAACACACAGGCATACAATCGCATTAAGACCAGTTGAATTTTTCCAAAGGAGCTGATCATCATGTCTACTCCAAACCCTACACAGCACTACCTGCTGCCAGAGCATTTCGGAGCAAAAGGTGATGGTGTTACGGACGATACAGAGGCCTTGATAAACTGCTTTGCCAGTGCACCGGGAGGAAGAGGAATCGTTAGCCTTAAGCCTCACGGAACCTATATCATTTCACAAACACTTATAATCCCTGAATACATTTCGATTATGGGTAACAACGCGTTAATAAAGGTTTCCCAAGTATGGAATCAAGTAACAGTAGGTGCTAGTGTTCCTGTTAATACGATCATGTGGGTAAAGGGGCGGGAACCTTTTGCGGAATCAGAATTAGCTATGAGCACGAGATTTATAGAGGATTTGAAAATCGATGGAAATCCCCATTACAGGAACATGGTAGGAATGTATATGGGGACCGCTGATCAACGTAAAATTACGCAATCCACCAGTATTAACTATGCTGTCCATAAATGTGCATTCAAGAATATCTCAGTCTCTCATGTCTCTACAGGTTTATTTTTAGCAGAGGTTTGGGGGAGTTATTTTGAAAATATTAGTACGTCGTTTATTGGGGATTGTGGGTTGAAAATACAAGGACAAATTGTTAATAACACCTTTGTCGGCTGTCAATTTTCTGGCTCTAATGATGGTGTTTATGTAGATGGAGCTATCTATCAAGGATCGATCAGACGTCCAGAGGGCTGTATGTTCTTGGGGGGATTCATCGGTGTAGCGAAAAGGGGTGTCAATGTGGTGCGAGGATTGGCATTCAAATTCTCTCACGTCATCATCGACTTAAACGCCGACTTTGCTGTTACAGGTACGGACATGTCAGACGTTGTCTTTGATGGATGTTGGATTTACTGTACAGCAAGGGCAATAGATATCCAAGCGATGTTTACCATTTATAATAATACATACGTAGCCTTTAACAATTGTCAGATTTCGAGTGATGGTGTAACGGACCCTTATGTAGCCTATGTCCATGTCAGGCAAAACGGGATTGTGTTCAATGGCTGTATAATCAATGGTGTTATGTTCTGGGATGATGGGAGTAGTGGTGTAGTAACGAACTGCCAATGGAGTGACCAAACCACTTCCATTCCTAGAATTATAAAATATGGCACTGGGTATGTTAGGCAATCTCTCAATATGTTTAAACATGATGGAAGACTAGTTGCTACATTAGGAACGTGGTAAAAAAATACTTGGAGCCTTGAATGCTCCAAGTATCACAATAACCGTGTATTTGTCCGCTCGTCCGTACTTACAGGGGAAGCAATGACATTAATAAATAATATGTAGACCGGAAACAGCAAGGATGACCCAAAAATTAAGAGACTAAATCTAGGAAAAAGCGTCACTCCTGTATTAAGAGGAACGAAAACAGTGAAAAAGTAGAATAACACAATAAAGTAAGGTACCCACAGAATGAGTTGCCAATAATGATGTTTACTGCCTAACATCCATTTTTTTGTTAAGTTAAAAAAAATAAGGGTAGAAAGAAGAAGTCCAATAACATTAATAACAGCTATGACAATGTAAACATGGTCCCATGCAAAGCCGTATAATTGGCTAATATGAGAAACATTGATAATGAGTTCAATGGCGATAAACAACGCTAACGCGTATAAAGCACTAATCGTATTTAACTTTATAAAAAACTTCATCATAACCTCCGAATTCAGTTAATCTCGTATTCCATTATACATCTTCTAAAAAGGAAACGGGTCTGAATTCGAACTTTAAACCTCTTCAATGAATTTTCTGCAGTAAGATCCTATCGCAAACATTAAAAAAAGTAACTATAGTCCGGTCATGTTTTTCGCGTAAATAACCGAAGCCAAATGAATTGAAGGATCCCTGCAACCAATACACCGATTAGCGTGTCTCTCAACCTATCCATGGCATAATTCTTTGATTGGTGTTCAAAAACAAAAACAAATAGGACCGTAAGTGAGACCTGATGAAGGACTTTTTTGTCCAATTTTAAAAACATCGAGACATAACAGCCTAAAAGAATTAAAATTCCTAAGCTCCAACCCTCAATGGGTAAATGTCTTGCGATAAAAACGGTAACAATTAATCCAATAATCGTTCCCATCATTCGTTTTATAGAAAGACTAATCGTTTTATCCATGGTAGATTGAATCGTTAGGATGACAGAAAGTGGTGATAAATAAGGATGGTGAGAGCCTAAAAGTTTGGATAATTCCCAAGATAGAATAGAGCCTATAGATAATTTCCATGCTAGTATAGTTAAATCTTTATTAAAAAATTGCTTTTTCTGTAATTCCATAGGGAACCTCAATCATGATTGTTTTTTCCTACTTTGCTTCCATAATAAAGCTTAACCAAACTAATATGTTTATATGTAGAGAATTTACGCCGCTCTTTCAATGAAATGGTGAAGGAGTGCACTCAGGTTAACAGCGTGAATGACTAAAAATCTGGCTGCCAATCTGGGTTCCTTTTTACCGAACTAACGAGACAGGATTAACCATGTTTTAGAATACAAGGGTAGGGTATTAATATAAAGAATAACTTGAAGGAGGGAAATGATCATGACACATGAACAATATCAGTCTGTAATGGAGTCACTACATGAATGTATGGTTGCGTGTAATCATTGTTATGATGCTTGTTTGAAAGAAGAGGATGTCAAAATGATGGCAGAATGTATTCGTCTTGATAGAGAGTGTGCAGATATTTGTGCGTACCTTGAACAGGCGATAGGCAGAGGAACACCATTTATTTCGGAGTTGGCAAATGTATGTGCAAAAATTTGTGAAGCATGCGGGAATGAATGCAAAAAACACAATCATGAACACTGCCAAAATTGTGCTGATGCTTGTTTTAAATGTGCAGAAACATGCCGAAGCCTGATTGCTTAAATTTCCTGTTTTACTTTATATCATAAGTGCATTGATCCGGAATGGGTTAATGCACTTTTTTAGGTACCTCAACTAAAGGGCTCATATAAGAATATTATTAGTAGCAGATACCTACACGCGATTTGATATAATCGCTTGCCTTTATCTGTTTAAAAGTAAATTCTGCTGTATCATGTACAGATATTTCGGCTCCACCCTCCGGTAAAAAATCACGGTCGATTCGATATTTTCCTATCCTTTTCCCATCCGGCAAGTAAGTAGGGCAGACAATCGTCCAATCGAGGTTTGATTGTTTGAGCAGATCGTAAACTTTATGATGTTCTTCCGCTGCTCGGGTAGATTTCCGCTTTGATTCACTTGATTGATATCGCAGGGAATTCGGTGTAGTTCTACTCTGCAGAATACCTGCTGTTCCTATCGTAATGATTCGTTTTATACCTTCGTTTTCCATTGCTTCGATAATTAGAGGCATACTTTCTGATAGGGTGGTTGTGCCATCAGTATTTAATGCACTAATAACGACATCCATCCCATGCATGGCACGTACGATATCCTCTTTTTTTAAAACATTCCCTTGAATAATGGTTAAGTTTTCATTAGTTATTTGAATCTTCTCTGGAGTGCGAACGAATACAGTAACTTGATGTCCTTCATGAAGCGCATAAGGAATGATTTGACTTCCAACTCGTCCAGTAGCACCTAAAAGTAAAATATTCATAAAATTAAGCCTCCCTTGCAAATACTACTATTTTACTATAAAAGTTATGTTAATGTCTTTTGGGTTTTAAAAGGAAAACATTATGAAAATGGTGGACTGTGAAGAATCACAAGTTGAAGTAGAGGATATACGGTGGAGTCATTTTACATTAGGCGTATCTAAAGTAAAATGAATCATTAGGAAAATGCGTTGCACTATCGTACAACGCATAATTATTGTTAGATTATCCCTGGACAGAGAACATTCTCTTAACCGGAATCTGGTTGTTTTTCTAGCCATCCATGTTTAACCATAATATTGTAGGAAATAGCGCCAGCCTCCAAAGCGTGGGTAAATACTTTCGTATAGTTTACGAGTATATCCGATCTGAAGCTGGAACCTAGTGATGCACCATAGTAGGTAAGGGCTGCATTGACTAAAAAACCTGCATGAAACATGATTAATTTGTCAGAAAATGGGCTTACGGTAGAGTCGGTAATCTCAGCATCCCATTTCTCAGGGATTGGTAAATGATCCTCTTGTAAGATTGCGTCAAAGCCTGCAGCATCTTTTCCTGCTAATTTCACATTTTTTAAAAGAAAATTACGAACGTCTTCACGCACGGCTACCTGACTAAAAGCTAAACTTAACGAGCTGATAAATCCAGTTTTCGTTGAATTAAAAAATAAAGTACTGATTTCCGAACCATTTAATGGTCGTTTATCTCCAATTAAATTAGCAATGAATCCTGGTGTTTCCATAAACTTCACCCCGTGAGGAGAAGGAATGGCGGGAACACTTTTAAATTTTGGCTGGTCTTTAGCCAATTCCACAATTCTTTGAAACAGGTCCTTTGTAGAAGTCATACAATCATAAAAGTAATTTTGAATGTCCTGTCGCTCAGAGTTTGTAATCGCTAAGCCATAGGCGGTTAAACCATGTATAGTCATAATATAGGAGTAAAAAAGTAAAAATTGGTCAGAAAAAAGACGGGGAGCATTAACATTCACGTCATTCTCAGTAAACCCTAATGGAATTTGGAAATTAGCACTTTTTAAGAATTCGGTGATTTTTGTAACATGGCTCTCAGCCATCTGTAATGCGGTTTCCATAATGGGTTTTATCTCTTCGTTTTCAACAATAGTAAGAAAATATTTGTAAACACAGATTGCCATACTATCACCTGTATATTGCAGCCAAAGAGCAGATACTTCGGCAGCCGTTAAAGTGCTGTTTTTTGCTTTCCTGAAAATTCCCAAAGGAAATACCTCCAATTTAGTATCCAGAGATTATTTTATGGCATTGGTAACCCTGGTTAACGTTAAGTCAGAGAAACTATGTATTTTTCTCCATTGTTCAATAAAAACCACTCATCAATATTAAAAGCTTTCATTTTATATTTTTTCATCCTATCGGTCTCTTCTAGCTTTTACAATGACTAAGAAAAATATGAGAAAGGAAGAGAACTCAGAGATGGAAAGATTGTTGTTTTTGGATTTGAAGAATCAGCGCTTGGGTGGAACAAGGATTAAAAGGTGGCGTTGTTCCAAGTAGGATTAACGCTTCTATTAGTTGAACTTTATTGAAGCAACGGGGTCGTTCGTTCAATAAGAATTTTTCTTGAAAATAAAAATGCCCTCCACAGTGAGGACATTATTTTTTATTATTTTCTTTTGCTATTTCCTTTCTATTCGGAGCAAGAGGTGGCTGTTCTAACCATTTATTTTGTACCATAATATTAAACCACTTTTTCGTAAGCATAAGATTTTGTAGAATGGTGCTTTCATAAGTAGATACAAGGTCTGTTCGCATTGCACTAGCTAAACCTGCCCCATGATACGCTTGTGAAATTTGGAATAAGAAACCAGTATGATACATCATTAACTTATCGGAAAAAGGAGAGTCTGTTGAAGTTGTAACTTCAGTCTCCCACGACTTAGGTATTGGTAAATTATCCGTTTGCATAATTTTTGAAAAATCTTTTATTTGTTCATTAGCTATTTTTTCAGCATACTCTAAAAATTTTCTTACTTCTTTTATTTGTGTGACTTGACTGAATGCAATGGCAAGAGTTTTTGCCATAATACTTTTTTTAAGGTTGAAAGAAATACTTATGATTTCTGTCGCTGCTAACATTCTACCCTTTCCGAAAAATCCATCTGTGAAATCTTTGCTGGAAACATATTCAGGGTTTTCAGCAGGATAAAATAAAGGGTCTCTCTGAAAACTTCCTTTTTCAAGCAATAAATCAATTGTTTGATGATACATCCTTTTCCCATCGTTATCGCACGAGTCATAAAAAAACCTTAAGTCCTCTCTGACAGAAACCGCTAATGAAGTCGAGTGTCCTAGCAAACCGTGTAAAGTCATAATATGTAAATAATTTAAGCAAAAAATATCAGAGAACAATCTTTTTGCACCTTTATTAAGATCAGATTCAGTAAATCCAATCGGAACTGGAAATTTCTCGTTCTCCAAAAGAGTAACTATTTGTCGCTTTTGTTTTTCGAAAGTCTTGATAGCATCCTCAAAAATGGCTTTTATTGACTCGTCTTCTATAATAGTAACCATATATCTATTTACAGTATCAATGGCTGTTCCATTTACATACTCCCCCCACAAAGTTCCTATTTCGGAAGATGTGAGTTTTAAATTATCCTTTTCCATCCTGTCACCTCATCGATATTATTTACCAATTCACCAAGAGATATGAATTGATTGGAATAACGAGGGTAATAGTTAAAGAAGTAGATTGCTGCGGCGTTTTTTTTGCTTGTTGTACCAACATGCAGGATAGCAATGGGGAATACAGCAAATGACCCTGCTCTTTTACTATACAGGTACTCTGCTTCAATATGAGAAAAGGCATTTTTCTTCTTAAGTAACGGGGCAGCATTAGTTAATAAGGGCTTATGGTATTAAATTTAATTATCCTTTTTGGTCATAATAACAATAAAAGGAGATGCATTAAAATGGAACATAACCCAAAACTTGTTTCTTCAGAAATTGCGGCCTTGTGGGGTGCTTATATGCAGAACTCAATGGCTTATTGTATCATTCAGCATTTTGCCACGGTTAATGAAGATCCAGATGCTTCAGACATTATTGAATTAGCTTTAACAAATTGTAATTTTGTTGTAAACGAAGTCAAACAAATCTTTGAAAAAGAAAAACATGCCATACCGATTGGGTTTACACAAGAAGATGTAAATTTAGATGTAGGACGGGTCTATTCAGACCTTTTTACCTTACGATATATTAAGTACATGGCTGCGGCTGGAACAGCAGCTGCAGCGGCGTTACTCGAAGTATTGGCTCGAAGAGATATTAGAGAATTCTTTTCGACAACTTCCGAAATGTTTATGAAGCTTTACAATAATGCTTGCGACTTATTACTGAAAAAAGGTGCTTTTATCCGATCACCAACCATAGCACCAATGGAGAAAGCAGAATACCTTCAGAGTGAATCATTCTTATCAGGATTAATAGGTAAACATCGTCCCTTAACTGCCATTGAATTAGCTCATATTTCTAAAAACTCGGAAACGAACTCAATTGGCAGAACGTTTGTAGCGGGTTTTTCCCAAACGGCTAAATCACCTGAAGTTAGAAAGTATATGGAAAGAGGCGTGGAAATAGCTGCAAAACATGAAACGGTGTTTAGAGAAATATTAGTAGAAGATGGAGTGCCGTTGCCAAGTTCATGGGATTCAACCATCTCGCAATCCATTGACGCACCATTTTCAGATAAGTTAATGATGTTTCATATATTAGGTTTAAATGAACTTAGTGTCGCAGGATACGGGGCGGCAATTGGTGCCAGTTTGAGAAAGGACTTAGGTGGACATTATACAAGGTTAGTCACGGAAATCCTTCAATATGGGCATGATGGAGTGAAATTGATGATTGAAAATAGTTGGTTAGAACAACCACCACAAAATGTAGATAGGGAAGCACTTAGGAACAGAAGGGTTTAAATGTAAAAAAAGTTAACAGCGATGTTTTTGCAAACGCTGTTAACTTCTGTTAAAAGTCAAGATCTTAACTATCATACATTTAAACTAAAGGGGCGTTAATCCGGGAAGGGTTAGCACCCTTTTTTTTAGGCCTAGTTAAGAACATCTGATACCCATAAAGAACAATCGAATAAAAAATATAGGTGATAAAGATGTGAATCGGTCTGAAATTAACCAATTTAAATAACTTTAACTTCTGAAGTATTGTACATATAGGAAAGGCGAGCAAGAAGTTCATAAGCATATTTAACAGAAAATATGGCCCAAAACGACCATAGGTTAAATGAAAAATCCATAAAGTCCCTGAAAAGAAAGGTCCTAAAATGATACTTAAATCAGTAAAAATCTTTTCCTTTATACTACCTTTCTCCACGATCCAAAGCTTGAAAGGGAGAGAAAATAAACTGGTTAATAGGATTAAACTTACTGCTAAATTTGCAACTGGCAGGTATTTTCTAAACGACCTTTTCGGCAAGAAAATAAGTGACAGCCATGATATAGCGAGCAATCCAACTCGAACAAGATTAATCATTCAATAACACGCCCTTAGTTATAGGATTATAGATATTATTGTGAACAAATAAATGAAAAATAGTATTGAAAATTGGTTTATCGAGACGAAAGGGCAAAGAGAATACAAAATGAGTATGGGATTTTGTGATTGCTGACAATTGCGACCATAACCAACCAATACATAGTAGAGGTAATTTATGAGGATGGTATGTATAGTCTTTTGATTTTAGAGCTTACTCATACCCTACTAAGGGGTGTTGATTTTTGTTCAAGTATGGAAGAGGGACGGAAAATTAAAACGTCGAATTAGTAAGATAGAAATTAGAAGAGATGGGAGAGAACAAATGAAAAGTTTTGATTTAATGATTAAGCATGATTTAGAGGAAGAGGATGCTGCAGAGATTTTGGTAAATGGGTTTATTGATGATAAATCCTATCAATTTTTATTTGATACAGGAGCAAATACGACAAGGGTTAGAAATGATGATTACATCAATCGTTTTGAATCATTCGGTTCTAAAGATACGTATGGTGTGTTCTCAAAAATGAAAAATGAATCCATCATTGTACCAAAATTTACATTAGGTCCTATTGAGAAGACAGATTTTCAAATGTACCGATATGATCAAGATTCAACAGCCCACAACATCATTGGGATGGATTTTTTACATGACCATTCCTATTATTTTAACTTTATTGAGAATAAAGTAGAAATTGACAAGGAAGACTGTGAGGGTCTGGAATTTTTTGATTTACATATCGGGAATAAAGTGAAACCATATGTAGATGCGTTTTTAGGGGAGAGAAAAGTTAGTGCTATATGGGATACGGGTGCCGGAATAACGGTTGTCGATTCGAGTATTGTACAAAAATATCCTGAGTATTTTGAAAGGATAAACGATGTTCAGGGAACAGATTCCACGGGAGCTTCCACCACTACACCTATGTATAGGATGCAATCTATGGTCATAGGAAACTATCAATTTCCTGCACTGAAAGTAATTGAAATTGACCTCTCCTCATTAAATGAAAAGTTAGAAAAGCCAATGGAAATCATTCTAGGATATAACTCACTAAATAAAGTAAATTGGCTATTAGATTTTGTGAATAGAAAGTGGAGTATTCTTGAAATGAATACGAATGAGGAGAACATATAAGAACACTGCTATTAATCCCTCCTCGTAAATTTTGACCCTGTTGGACAAAATATGTTACAGGACAGTGCTGTCAAAACAATAGCACTTCCCAATAAAAAACGAGGGAGTGAAATAGATGGCCGATATCAACAAACGCAAACGTGAAGATAATAATGCTGAGGCAGCAGGAATGGGTGTAGGCGCTTTTACTGGTGATACCATGGCTTCTGCTCTTGATCCATTTGGTTCAGTCGCAGCGGAAGGAGCTGTTTCTGGAGGAGCGCTGGATAACAAGGCGGGGAAAGGTGCAGTTGATGACAATCAAGGCTTTAAAACAAAAGATTAGAATGAGTAAAGTCATCCTTTAACCGAAGGGTTATGTCATACAGTGACTTCCTAAAAGAGAATCTCTTTGAGGAACTTTTAATGTTCGTAAATTCATGTATGTTGGGAATCTTGTTATTATTACGTAAGGGATTTTAAATAAAACTAACAGTGGTATTTCTATGATAAAAAGAGACCTGAATCTGGTCCACCCAGACCAAATCTTGAATGAATCTGTTCGATAGGCAGTATCATATAATTACTCAATCCGCATATATCATATAAAATTTGATGATTCGGGCAAATGCCCAGGAATTTATCCCAAAAATGCATATGCTCTAATGTAAATAAATTGGGGAGGATGACGGATTGTATGAATAATGCCTATATTGAGAGGATTGGTTTAGGAGGACCAGGATCAGGTCTTGGTTTTGGTCCAGGAATTGGTTTTGGAGCTCCAGGGGTAGGAGTTGGCTACCACCACCACCATCCGTATCACCATCCGTATCACCACCACTACCCGTACCATTATCACTACCCATACCACTATCACTACCCGTACTATCACCACCACCACTATCCTTATTAAAATTTACTGATAACTACGTCTGAATAGGAGTTTCTGTGAAATAGGCGTGTTCCTACAATAGTAGAAACGCCTGTTTCTTGTTGTGAATGTCGAAGGGTTGTGAATTTAGGGTTTGAGGAAACTGAATCATGACAATCTGTACAGACAAGCTTAAGTTTTTAAATTTAAAAATTTAATAATCTCTTCAACATATTGATCTTTCAGATAGCTGCTGTATAGGTTACTGGATAATCTAACAGGATCACCAAAAAAGTATCTTTCATAGTGGGTTTGCCTTGTACCGAATGAACTCATCGTTAGATCCCATGCTAAACGGAATAGTTTAACTCGGTCCTCTGCGTCCATGCCATCCGCTTGAAGATATTGATCCAGATCTGCTCTTATTTCCGAATCAAAGTCTCTTTCGGTTGGTAATGAAACCATTCCGCTAGCACCAATTAATTGGATAATTTCGCTGAAACGGGGATATATTCTAGGGAAAATATTACTGGCGATTTGCAATGGTATCATGCTGGGACGCATACAGCCCCATTCATCTAATTCTGCGTCATTTTCAGACTTCTCTAATAGTGCTTTCATCGTTTCAAGACCAATGATGATTTCGGAAATTTTTTCTTGTATATGCTGATATTCACCAACATTTATCGTCTTGACGAGGAGTTGAGCCACCCCAAGCATAAATTCTGCTTTTACAATTTGTCTGTTTACTACTTGATGGTACGCAAAAATGTGAAAGGAGCTTCCGTTCATAAAGGTAATAGCTGCTTCGACATTATCATAAAAAAATACACGGTCCCATGGAACTAATACATTGTCAAAGACAACAATTGAATCCATCTCTTCATATCTTGAGCTTAGAGGATGATTAAAAGAAGATGTTCCTCCCACGAAAGATTCTCTACAAATAAATTTTAATCCTTTTGTGTTAGAAGGGATGGAAAAGGCGAATGCTTCATCATGATCAAGAAATAATCTTGGAGCAGAAATAACCAATACTTCATCCGTTAATCCACCCTGGGTAGCGAGGAGGCGTGCACCTTTGATAATCAATCCTTTTTCATTTCGTTCAATAACCTTTGCGGAAATAGGCTTCTCAGACATTCCCAAATAGAACTGGGAACGATTCACCTGAGGAGTAATAAATGTATGTGTAAACGAGAGGTCTTGCTTCATTGCCCTTTCATATAAGGATTGAATGGTTTCAGGGAAACAATTCTCCATGCCGCTTAAAATAGCAGAGGAGGAAGCAAAGCTCATTACTGCTGTATTCATATAGTCAGGACTTCTACCCATCAAACCATGAGTGGATTTTGCCCAGTGTTCCATCATCTTTCGTCTTTTCTTTAAATCCTCTTTTGTTTTTGGCTGCATATAGGAAAGTCCGATAGGCTCTTCTTTATCAGGTAAAAAGAAAGTCATCTCCTCTTTTAGAATGGGATCATTCTGTAAATCATAAAGGGAAGCTTTTGCCTTAAGAATCCCTTTAAAGGCAGGATGCTCAGAAAGTTTCCCCCTAATCTTTTCACCATCAAACCATATTTCACTTTCTAACCTATTTAAACGATCAATAAAATCTTTTCCGCTTATGGTTCCCATTTTCTACTCGCTCCCTTTGTTGGAACATCCCACAAAAAACGTACTAATTTAGTTAGAATCATTTTATTGGATAACTTGATTGCTTGTTCCCATTGGAAAAGCCTTGTTTTAAAATGAGGAAAATGCCAATCCTAATGAACTTTTCAATAATTATAGGTGTTTTTATCCTAAGGATTTCTGGCTATTTGTGATACAAGAGCAGGATAGTGTGGTAAGGGAAAAGTCAATTCGTGTATATTTTACAACTTTTCTAATTAACTTAAGAACGATACTGATTAGAAGAGGGTGTAGTATGGCGAAAAATGGTTATCGGTCATTCACCATCATTTCACTAAGCATGGTCTTTATTCTAATGTCTTCCTGCGGTCAGTCACATAGAAAAGAAGAAAATGACAGTACGAATAAAACTCCTCGCGACGTTTTAGGTTTCTACACAGAACAGGAAGGAGTATTACCAGGGTCTCAGCCTACAGTTGACTCGCATTCCAACAGTTTAAGCAGCATTGCACCTTTTTGGTATAAGCTCGATGATAAACAACCAGGCAATCTGATTGATTCGGTTACAGCCGATCATAAAAAAATCGTTATTAAGAGTGCTCATGAGAAGCACCTCAAGGTATATATGGTTGTACATAATCTCTTTTATGAAACCGTGGAGAAGGGCAAGCAGGTAGCGAGTAATGTACTCATTAACGATAGTAACCGCAATGTTTTCATTCAGAACTTACGCAATGAAATGAATCAGTTTGAGTATGACGGTATTAATATTGACATGGAAAATTTGAATTTGTCTGATCGGGATTCCTTTAGTCTGATGATAAAAGAATTATCTGATGCTTTGCACCGTGATGGAAAAGTAGTTACGGTTTCAGTCCCGGCAAACACAGGTGATTCCCGTGCTAACCCCTGGTCACCATGGTTTGACTACGAAAAACTTGGTCAATATTCAGATAGGTTAATGCTTATGACCTACGATGAACACAATCCCAGAACAAAACCCGGGTCAACAGCGTCAGTCGATTGGACAGAAGCAACGATTCAGTATGCCCTGAAACAGGGAGTCCCACCATCAAAAATATTACTAGGTATCGCAGGTTATGGCTGGGACTGGGATACAACAACAGGCAAAGCCGTGTATAGCTCCTATGCACAGGTAATGGATCAGAAAAAAAAATATAACGCTAAAGTGGTATGGGACTCCCGTTCGCAAACACCTCATTTCAGCTACGTAGATAAAGATCAACATAGCCACCAGGTATGGTTTGAGAATAGCCATAGTCTGGGGTTTAAGCTAAACCTTGTAGAAAAATATAACCTACGGGGAATCGGGATTTGGCGACTTGGTTTAGAAGACCCACTGTATTGGACTACCATATCTGAGAAAATAAAAGTAAAAAAGTGATGGTATGGTTCGCAGTCTTTTTTCTATTAAACTTAATGATACTGAATTGAAACGATCCTTCTTTCATTCCCGTCTATAGTTAAGATAGGAATTTATAAATCTAAATGGGGTAACTAAAAGGGGGGATTTATTTAGAATTCAGAACTGAAAGGTTATTAATTAGGCCATTTAAGGGTACAGACTTACAAGATGTATTTAACATTTATAATAATGAGGCGACATGTAGACGTTCAGATTTAAATTTATGAAAGCAGCAGTAAGATTGAACTTTAAAAGGCAAGGTCATGTCTAAAGTTGTGTGAACTTCAGACAAGGTAGAGCATAAAAAGCCAGGTCATGTCTGAAGTCGTGTGAACTTCAGACAAGGATGAGCATAAAAAGCCAAGTCATGTCTGAAGTCGTGTGAACTTCGGACAAGGAAGAGCATAAAAAGCCAGGTCATGTCTGAAGTCGTGTGAACTTCGGACAAGGAAGAGCCTAAAAAGCCAGGTCATGTCTGAAGTCGTGTGAACTTCGGACAAGGAAGGGCATAAAAGCCAGGTCAAGTCCGAAGTCGTGTGAACTTCGGACAAGGAAGAGCATAAAAAGCCAGGTCATGTCTGAAGTCGTGTGAACTTCGGACAAGGAAGAGCATAAAAAGCCAAGTCATGTCTGAAGTCGTGTGAACTTCGGACAAGGAAGAGCATAAAAGCCAGGTCAAGTCCGAAGTCGTGTGAACTTCGGACAAGGAAGGGCATAAAAGCCAGGTCAAGTCCGAAGTCGTGTGAACTTCGGACAAGGAAGAGCATAAAAAGCCAGGTCATGTCTGAAGTCGTGTGAACTTCGGACAAGGAAGAGCATAAAAAGCCAAGTCATGTCTGAAGTCGTGTGAACTTCGGACAAGGAAGAGCCTAAAAAGCCAGGTCATGTCTGAAGTCGTGTGAACTTCGGACAAGGAAGAGCCTAAAAAGCCAGGTCATGTCTGAAGTCGTATGAACTTCGGACAAGGAAGAGCATAAAAAGCCAAGTCATGTCTGAAGTCGTGTGAACTTCGGACAAGGATGAGCATAAAAAGCCAGGTCATGTCTGAAGTCGTGTGAACTTCGGACAAGGAAGAGCCTAAAAAGCCAGGTGAAGTCTGAAGTCGTGTGAACTTCGGACAAGGTAGAGCCTAAAAAGCCAGGTCATGTCTGAAGTCGTGTGAACTTCGGACAAGGAAGAGCATAAAAAGCCAGGTCATGTCTGAAGTCGTGTGAACTTCGGACTGAATTTTAACCGCCTTTATATACTTAATAATCCTACAAGGAGTTGTGATGATGAAATTACTGCTTACATCTGGAGGCATTAATAACAAAAGCATACATGACGCGCTGGTTGACATGCTGGGCAAACCAATCGCCGACTCCAACGCCCTGTGCATCCCTACCGCTATGTACGGACACCCCTGGGTCGGTCCCGGCGTCAAAGCCTGGGAGTTCATCAGCGGGAAAGAACAGAATCCGATGGTCAACCTGGGCTGGAAGTCCATCGGTGTGTTGGAGCTCACAGCGCTGCCAAGCATCGACGAAGAACGCTGGGTGCCGCTGGTCCGGGAGACGGACGTCCTGCTGGTGTCGGGCGGCGACGCCCTCTATCTGAGCCATTGGATGCGGCAATCCGGGCTGGCAGACCTCTTGCCGTCGCTGAACGCAGTCTATGTGGGAATGAGTGCAGGGAGCATGGTGATGGCACCTAACATCGGGGAATTCTTCGTTGGCTGGACTCCACCCAACGGTGGTGATGAAACACTGGGCCTTGTCGATTTTGCAATGTTCCCGCATTTGGATCACGAAATGCTGCCGTATAACACGATGGCTAATGCAGAGAGATGGGCCGCCGGGTTGCAGGGGCCGTCGTATGCAATGGATGATCAAACCGCGATCAAAGTGATTGACGGTGAGGTCGAAGTTGTCTCCGAAGGGCATTGGAAATTGTTTTCGCACTGAAATTTCTCCGCTGCGGTGCTTTATTTTATAACAGAAGGGACTGTTTTTCGGCAGTCTCTTTTTCCTTTTCGTTATTGAACTAACTGGAGTTTAGTTGAATAAAAAGTCAAATGCTTCTTAAAGGTATAAATGAGTTGATAAAATTGGGGAGTGGAATGAATGGGGATAAGAAAAGCAAATGTTGAGGATTGTAAGCAAATTTCTTTGTTATTAAAACAGTTGGACTATCCAGATGTGGAACCTTTTATTAGAGAAAAAGTTGAAATACTTCTTATGGACCCAAATGAGGAGTTATTAGTGTTCGAAGAAGATAAAAGTGTTATTGCTTTAATTTCGCTTCATTTTATACCTCAATTAGCTGTAAAAGGAGATTTCGCACGAATAAGCTATTTCGCAGTTGATAAAGACATTAGAAGTAAGGGGATAGGACGTAAAATTGAAGAATATTGTACTGATTTAGCTTTAAAAAGAAATTGCGATAGAATCGAAGTACATTGTCATTCAAGGAGAAAAGACGCACATAGGTTTTATATGCGACAGGGGTTTACGGAATCCCCAAAATACTTTATTAAAATGTTACCTCAATCTTACTAATATCCGTATTCTTTCTTCAACTACTAGGGGCTTTTCTTTAATAAAAAGCTCTCTTTTTGTATGTACACGTTCCTGAGGTCGTTTCGCAGGTGAAACCTAACAGAAGTAATGAATGAAATGAGCATAAATATTGTACTATTTTAATAGAATGTTAAGTAGTGGGTAAGTCTTCGATCATAAAATAAAAGGGGATATTTCATGACGAAAAGAATAATTTTGCTGCTTAGCAGTTTACTGCTGTTATTCCTGCTTGCTTCATGCGGAAAGGATAAAGATAAAGAAGTGGTGAAAGAACCAGATACTATTGAAAAACCAAAAACACCAGTTAAAGAAGAACCAGTCAATGAAGAACCAACGAAAGAAGAACCAGCTAAAGAAGAGTCGAATGAGCAGGCTGCACTTACTATAGAGCAAGCGAAAGTAATCATGGATGATTTAGTTGGGAAAATTAGAACTGTCTATCATGAGGCCGGATCCAAGTATCATTTAGTCGACCAGGTTTTAACAGATGAAATTTATCACTCTATGTCAAAGGATTTTCAGCCAATTGCGACTGAACAACTTATTAAAACGGACTTGTTTGAGATCGCGAAGGACTATTGTTACAGTGGTTGTGATGCCAGGTATTTTCCTGGTCCTACTGGATACAGCCTACGCTTTAAAATACTCGATTCTACTAGTGAAAAAGTAATCATAGAGCAAATTTTCCCTGAGAATGAACTATATGGCCCTATCATAGAAACAGTTACGTTAAAAAATATAGATGGAACTTGGAAATTGGACGATTTTACTTTTGCTAATGTTCTGCTGAACTTGACGAAAGAAGAAGCTATGGAAGTGATGACAATGAATGGCTTCAGCGGATATCAGTTTGTTAAAGAAGCTCAATGGGAAGACCCGAATAAGGGACTACGGAAAATATATGTGTTTCAAGTTAACGGTAACCTAAATGAGCAGGTCGCTATCTTTGCAGATACCGGATATACGTATATCCTTCCAGAGGGCACGCCATTAGTAAGCAGCTAAAAGTAACGTTAACAAACTGGGTGCAATAGAGAAAAAGGCAGCGGACGATCCGTTGTCTTTTTCTAATTTTCTATAAAATTCACTTCTACTACGTCCAGTTAACTTAGTAAACATAAGTGGATTTTACTATGTTTGAAAATAAAGGGAGAAATTCCGGCTATATTGGCAAATACCCTTATTTCATTAAAAATAAAGGAAGCTTTTCCGCTTATAGTAGCCAAATCTTTGGATTTTGTCTTATTTAGAGCAGTTAATCGGAATATATCCGCTTATATATGCCTCTTAGCAACCTCGATATACATTAGCCTGAAATTCTCCGCCTATAAGTTCACATGACATGCCTTTACGATAATCACAGAACATAGGACCAGTGAATAGACGAATAAAAATAATAAACCAGTAAATATTAGGTAATATTATTATCTATGATAACCCGATAGCACCAATCATGTAGTAAATTATCTTACTTCTATAAAGAAGTTAAAAGAGAGAGAAAATATGAGGTTTTTAAAGAAAAAGAATAGAAAAATGTTGAATCCTTTTACCTCTTTACCAAGCAGTCAATCGATGGAATCCAACCAAAAGGATAGCTTAAACACGAGTCTTCAACAAAATATCCAAACGCTAAAAGATACCCTTGGGAAAAGTTCAGATATCATCATACGTGAAATTCGAATTGGAAAAGAAGGAACCATTAAAGCGGGTATTATCTACACGGACGGACTAACCGATACACCCTCATTACAAAACTTTATTTTGGAAACGCTCATGCTGGATATCAAGGAGATTGATTTACACAAAAAATCTCCCGAGCAAAACCTAATTAGTGTATTAAAAGATGTGGCTTTAACAGTTGGAGAAATCAAAGAAGAAACTAGTTTTGACGCTATCCTTACTAGCCTTTTGTCCGGGGATACGATTATTTTACTCGACGGATATGCGGAAGGGTTAATCATTTCCAATCGACAATGGGCCGAGCGAGGGGTTACGGAACCAACGGCCCAAACGGTAGTAAGAGGGCCACGAGAAGGATTTACCGAAAATTTGCGAATCAATACGGCTCTAATCCGTCGAAAAATTAAGGATCCCCAACTTTGGATGGAGACAAAGACTATTGGAACACGCACGAAAACCAACATTGCCATCGTTTATATCCATGACATTGCAGATGACAAAATCGTGAAAGAAGTCAATTTACGTTTGGATCGAATCAACATTGATGGAATTCTCGAAAGTGGGAATATCGAGGGATTCATACAAGATTCAACCTATTCGCCTTTTTCTACGATTTATAACACGGAGCGTCCAGATGTAGTAGCTGCAGCACTGCTAGAGGGGCGTATCGCTATTTTAGTAGATGGAACACCATTTGCATTACTTGTTCCAGCATTATTCATTCAGTTTTTCCAGTCTCCTGAAGACTACTATGAGCGTACGGTTTTTGGGAGCCTTATTCGAACCCTTCGATTTATAGCATTTATCATTTCTTTGCTTGCACCTGCATTGTTTATTGCCATTACAACGTACCATCAATCCATGCTGCCGCCTGCACTTCTCCTTAGTCTGGCTGCCCAGCGGGAAGGTGTCCCATTTCCAGCATTTGTTGAAGCGCTCATTATGGAAGTCACCTTTGAAATTTTGAGGGAAGCAGGCATAAGAATGCCGCGTTCCATTGGTACGGCTATGTCGATTGTAGGGGCATTTGTGATAGGTACAGCAGCGGTCGAAGCAGGATTAATTTCAGCTATGATGGTCATCATCGTTTCCATAACCGCCATCTCTAATTTTGTTTCACCCTCTTACGAAATGGCCATCGCAGTAAGGATACTTCGTTTTGTATTTATGGCGTTAGCTGCTTCGTTTGGATTATTTGGCATTATGGTTGGTTTAATTGCTCTTATTCTGCATTTATGCAGTTTGCGTTCTTTTGGCATCCCTTATATGTCTCCGATCGCTCCATTTAATACTTCTGATCAAAAGGACACGTTTATTGTCCGACCTATATGGAAAATGATTACTCGACCTCACCTAATGAATCAAAAAAATTGGATTAGGCAGCAAGATTCAACCGCTGCGAAACCAGAACCGCCAGAAAATAAGAAGGATGAGGGAAGTTCGTGATGAATAAGTGCCTATTTGCGATCCTCATTCTCAGTCTCTTTCTTACAGGATGTTGGGACCGCCGAGAATTGAATGAACTCGCCATTATGCTGGCGATGGGAGTGGAGAAAGTGGAAGAGGAATATCAAGTATTCGCTCAAGTGGTTGTACCTTCAGAAGTGTCCATGAAAGGAAGTACGGGGAGTACCAAGGTAACCCTCTACAGTGCTAAAGGGGAAACAGTCTATGAGGCTTTTCGGAAAATGACAAAGGACTCGCCTCGAAAAATATATCCTGGACATCTTAAAATGCTTGTGATAGGTGAGGAATTAGCGAAAGAGGGGATCGGTGAATCCTTAGATTTACTGTCAAGGGATTGGGAACTCCGGCCGGATTTCTATGTCGTGGTAACGAAGGATACCTCCCCCAGTGAAATACTGAATGTCACGACAAATCTAGAAAGCATACCCGCCGATAAAATGTTTAACAGTCTTCATATGTCAGAAAAAGCGTGGTCCGGTACAAAAAGTATTACCTTAGATGAGCTCATATCCGATCTTATAAGTGACGGGAAACAAGCTGTCATTACAGGGGTTCAATTAATAGGAAACTCTAAAATAGGATCTAGTAAAAAGAATATAGAAATGGTTTCTCCTGCCGCTTCCATTCAATATGATCATTTAGCCGTATTTAAAGGAGACAAACTAGTAGGCTGGTTAACGGAAGACGAAACCATAGGTTATAGTTATGTCACAGATTCAGTAAAAACATCAGTTAGACGAATTTCTTGTCCTGAAGGAGGGAATGCCACAATAGCGATCGAGGAGTCCCATTCTGATGTTAAAGGTTATATAAGAAAAGGGAACCCGGAAGTGGACATCACTATTAAAGTGGAAGGAAACATAGGATCGGTAGAATGTAAAATAGATCTGAACGATTTGGGAAACATTGCAGAGCTTGAGAAAATATACGAAAAAGAAAAGATAGCCATCATTAACAAAATGATTGACACATTACAAGAAAAATATAAAACGGACATATTTGGATTTGGCGAAGCCATCCATCGATCGAATCCAAAGGAGTGGAATAAAATGAAAGATCATTGGGACGAGGAGTTCTCTAACGTAACAGTGAATGTTAACGTAGATTTGAAAATTCTGAGTACGGGTACGGTAAATAACTCCTTCTTAGAAAAGATAAAGGACTAAAAAACATGCTGAAAGTGATAGGAATCCTTTTGATTGCAGCTGTTATTTTGTGGATGGAGGTTCCACCTCTCTTGGAAAAAAAGGATAAAAAAGAGTTGGTGGTTTTTTCTATTTTTCTTGTGATTGGGTTAGGATTAAGTATTGCACAAGGGTTAGGAAAACCCATTCCTAATCCACTGGACTTACTAACTTTGGTGTTTAAACCGATTCATGATGTTTTGGTTCGTTGAAATAAAAGAACTCTTGCGGAAGGGAAGTCTTGGTATGAAATGATGCAAAACGTAAAAATAAATTCATATCAATTTCTAGTTTTAGTCACGCTATTCACGATTGGTACGAGCATCTTAATTGTCCCATCCGGTTTAGCTGACAAAGCAAACCATGACGCTTGGATTGTCGCCATCGTAGGTATGGTGATCGGACTTGCAGTGATAGGGCTATTTTGCTTCATCGCACAATGGTTTCCTCATCTTACCTTTATACAAATGAACGAAATGATTTTAGGAAAATGGCTGGGTAAAGCCGTCTCGCTATTGTTTGTATTCATGTCTTTTATCTATGCCTCAAGTCTTTTGTTTTATTCTGGGACATTCCTTAACACACATTTGTTGCCCAATACTCCAATGGCCTCCCTTAATATTCTAATGGCGATTATTATCGTCATGGGAGTCCGTCTAGGATTAGAGACAATTGCTCGTTCTGCTGAAATCTTTATTCTTGTTTTCTTCGTTCTTTTTTTCTTTTTAGTGTTATTTATTTCACCTGAGGTTAAGTTTGAAAATGTACAGCCTGTCTTTGAGGCAGGGACTAAAACAGTCATTCAATCAGCTTTTCCTTTTATTGAAGTCACTTCTGTCAATGCAATCGTTTTATTAATGTTTTTTCCTATCAATGTTACCAATAGGAAACAAGCGAATAAATCCTTTTTTATTGGATACGTAATAGGCGGTATTGTTATCATCATCTTTACCTTTTTGAGTGTTTCCGTATTAGGTGCTTATAGTACGGCGGCAGAGGTTTTTCCAAGCTATGAATTGGCCAAAAGAATCAATATTGGGGACTTTATACAACGTATTGAGGCATTTATGGCTGGATTATGGATTATCGCCCTTTATTTTAAGGCAACCATTTATTTTTATGCTTCCGTGTTAGGGATTGCCCAAATACTGAATTTGAAAGACTACCGACCTTTGATATTACCATTAGGAATAATTGGCGTGGTCCTCTCACTAGTGATCTATCCTAATGTCGTTTACCAACAAAATTGGAACCAGACGACAGGTATATTCTTTTCGTTTTCGATTGGATTGTTTTTACCGCTTTTGCTGGTTGCGGTGTATGTTATTCGAAAAAAACAATTGAAAAAGGCACCTGAAAGTTCTTGAGAGGATAGAAAGGTGTTAGGGAAAAGATTGACGTAATAATATATTCAATACAACTTCCAATTACGATTATCTTAAGGTAATCTTATTACGGGAGTTGGTTAAATGGTAAGAAGGTACGAAGAATTAGACTCTTTAAGGGGAATTGCTGCCTTAACCGTAGTCATAAATCACTTTTTTAATGTTATTCCAATGTTTTTTAATGCTAATAACTATCCTAATGGGCTTTTATTAAAAATCCTAAAGTTTACTCCCGTTCATATTTTTTGGGCGGGACACGAGGCAGTAATCTTGTTTTTTGTTTTAAGTGGCTTTGTGTTGGCGTTACCCTTTTTAAAAAATAAACAAGGGTCCTATAAAGATTTTTTGGTAAAAAGGTTCTTTAGAATCTATATACCTTATATTTGTGCCGTTACTGCAGCGATCATATTAAAAATGACGATTTCTAGAAATGGTATTGAAGAATTAGGAAAGTGGTTCAATTTTGCTTGGACAGAAGACATCACATTAAGTCAGATTCTCCATCATCTATTTGTTTTGGGCGACTTTAAAAATTATGTGTTTGATCCGGTAATCTGGTCCTTAATACATGAACTAAGGATCTCACTTGTCTTTCCATTCATTATGATTCTAGTTATTAAATATAATTATAAGATATGTCTTGGATTCGCACTGACAGCCTCAGTCATCAGTTATTATGTAAAAACTTCAATCCTTTATAAATTAAATTATATGGATTACTCAACTTCCTTTGTTGACTCTTTACACTATATGTCTATGTTTATTGTCGGGGCATTATTGGCTAAATATCGAGAAAAACTCCAAGAATACATTAAAAATAGGTTAACAAATATGATTTTGTTTGGATCTGCCATCCTATTTTACACCTATCCTTGGTGGTTTTTGATTTATAATGAATCGGTGCATAAATATGTAATAAATGACTGGATGATTACAATAGGGGCAACCATATTTATTATCCTATCGTTTTCATCGAAAGTATTTTCTACTATTTTGTCATTAGGTATTTTCAAGTTTCTTGGCAAAATATCCTACAGCCTGTATTTGTTCCATGCTATTGTTTTATTGTCATTTATTAACCTATGGTATGGAGTCTTACCATATTGGCTAATCATTGTCTTGGCTTTTCCAGCAGCCATTATGGTTTCGTGGATTGCCTATTACGCCTTTGAAAAACCATCAATGGAATATGGCAGAAGAAGAGTTAAGCAGGAAAAAAGCGAACAACCAAGAGTTGCTTAGAGCATAAGAGTCCTTTTATAGGGCTCTTTTCTTTTTTTGAGGGCAATTTTGTCCACACCATGGGACTGCGCCATTCATAGTTTATGGTAAAGAAACTAGGAGGATGAAGCTATTGGCTGAGCACGATAAAGATTATAAACCGAAGGGAGAAAGTGACCGTTTCACAAGGTTAATGTTCGGAAACAGTAAACAGAGCAACATCAATGATGAAAGCGATGATGAACAAGTCAAGTCCGAACAAAAATACAATTCCAATTTCGGTAGGGAATCAAATGGCCACGATGATTGGTTTTGGGGGAATAGGAGAAAAGCTTCGGAAAAGAAATCTAATCTAAACCCGATTGAAAATACGCTGAAAAATGTCGATTTGGAAAAGCTTATGGAAACCATGCATATGTTTGTTACAACATCTAATCAATATAAACCAATCATCAAGGAAGTCAGCCCTTTTTTTAATCGCTTCCTTAAAAAATTCAAATCCAATAAGGATTGAAAAATCAGAATGTGTCTCTTTATGAAGAAGATTAGTGTAAATTTCTTAGCAATTTTTGACTTTTATGTGCATTGAGGACAAATCACGTGAGTACCAAGCGAGGATATGTCCTCAATACAGGGTCTTGAAGACAAATCGCATGAATCTAAGCAAGGATTTGTCCTCAATACGGGCTCTTGAAGACAAATCGCATGAGCCCAAGCAAGGATTTGTCCTCAATACGAGCTCTTGAAGACAAATCGCATGAGCACCAAGCAAGGATTTGTCCTCAATACGGGCTCTTGAAGACAAACGCGTGAGTACCAAGCAGGGATTTGTCCTCAATACGGGCTCTTGAAGACAAACGCGTGAGTACCAAGCAAGGATTTGTCCTCAATACGGGCTCTTGAAGACAAATCGCATGAGCCCAAGCAAGGATTTGTCCTCAATACGAGCTCTTGAAGACAAATCGCATGAGCCCAAGCAAGGATTTGTCCTCAATACGGGCTCTTGAAGACAAATCGCATGAGCACCAAGCAAGGATTTGTCCTCAATACGGGCTCTTGAAGACAAATCACCTGAGTACAAGGCAAGGATTTGTCCTCAATGCAGGCTCTTGAAGACAAATCACCAGTGTACCTGGCAAACGTATCGTATTCTAAGAAATAATTAAACTATAATTATTTACTGTAGATAATGCGTCTACAAAGATAGAAATAGAAAAATGGCATTTTTGATATCTATATTTAGGTTAAATACGGTGGGAAATCATACTGTATATATGGGGCTTTTAGTTGAAAAGAAAGAACACCCTAGTGCACATTTAACACTGTATAAAGAAGTAGGCTTTTTTATTTACATATTGTTAGGAAAATTAGGGAATATTGTACAAAAAAGGATTGTTTGGTTAGATGGAGGTTTATTTATGGAGGAAGGCAATCGTGTACAACTTACATCAGTAGAGATAACAGCTCTTTGGACATCCTATATTAATGATACTGCCATTGCTTGTCAGTTTAAATATTTTTTAACCATAGTTGAGGATGAAAAGATTAAAGCATTAGTCAAACATGCTTTTGAAATTGCTCAAGGAAATCTTAAAACACTAACTGAGATTTTCAAAAAAGAAAAGTATCCAATACCTTATGGATTTAAACTTAATGAGGATGTAAATGAAAATGCTCCTAGATTGTATTCAGACACATATTTTTTGAATTACCTCCATCAAGCATCACAAATTGCTCTGCAAGGGTACAGTATGAATCTGTCAGTATCAGTTAGAGCAGATGTTTACAGTCATTTTAGTGAGTGTATTTCACAATTAGTAATTTTTCTTAGGGAGGTTAAAGAGCTTTTATTATCTAAAGGTCTTTATATCAGGTCTCCTTATTTACCTACACCAGATGATATTGATTTTGTTAAAAAACAAAATTTCCTTAAAGGCTTTTTTGGGGAAAAGAGACCACTAGTAGGTACAGAAATTTCAAACCTCTATGTTAACTTTCAAAGAAATGCTTTTGGAGTTGCAACCTTAATAGGATTTAGTCAAGTTGCACAATCAAAAGAGATAGCTAAGTTTTTATTTAGAGGTGTAGAAATTGCCAAAAAGCATTGTGATGTTTTTGGAGCTATCCTTAGAGAGGATTACCTTCCAGTACCTATGGCATGGGATTCAGATGTAACTGAGTCTACAGCTTATACTTTTTCAGATAAACTTATGATGTTCTATACTACATCCCTTATTGCCCTAAGTATTGGATTTTATGGTACTAGTATGGCAATGAGTCCTAGAAGGGATATAGGTCTGCATTATATAAGGGTTACCGCTGAAATAGCTCTGTATGCTGAGGATGGAGCTAATATAATGATTAAAAATGGGTGGCTAGAACAGCCTCCTATGGCTTCTGATAGGGATGATTTAATAAAAAAATAGAATCAATTATAATACATATTCAAGTCCTTCTGTATAAAAACTGAAAGGGCTTATTTTATAATTTAGGATTTAAGCAATTCACTTAGAGTAACGGTCAGGATGTGGAAGAGTAATAATTTTAACTTGTTAGTAGATATTAAAACCAACCTATTCATAAAGGGTGTTACTAATGCGTGTTGTTCTGGGTCTAACACTTGTACTTTGTTGCTGGAAATTTGGGGATATAAAAAATTGGAGAAAATATTACTCCACTATTTTATACTTGATTGTAAATAATTTATTATATAACTTCTTTGTTAGCGGAAAAAAATATTTTCTATGGAAGTTAGAACCAGATTTTTTATTAAACCAAACCTTTTCATTTTTAGTACAAACTTTCATTATTTTCCCGTGTATTGTAATACTGTTTTTGTCGTATTTACCGATGTCTCAGAAGAAAGTAATATCATATTTAATAATATCGGCATCAATTCTTGTTGGTATTGAAACCATAATGTATTTAGCTGGAAAAATTACATACCATAACGGTTGGAATTATTGGTGGTCAGTTGCCTTTAATTGTTTATGGGTTATTATGTTAAGATATCATTACTTTAAACCTATTCCTGCTTGGGTTGTTTCGTTTTTATTTACAGCATTTTTTATTATTTACTTTCATGTTCCATTACCTTAATACTAAACGTCCCTTTGTTCAACTAATAGGTGAGTTACTTAAAGTTTGGCTGCCATTTTCAGCAGAAAGCTATAAGCTAGTACAAAGGAGGAGTGACGAATGAAATTTATGATGGTTGTGAAGGCTTCGAAGGATTCTGAAGCAGGGACAATGCCAAAGGATCAGATGGAAAAGATGTTTGCTGCGATGAAAAAATACAATGAAGAACTGAAAAAAGCAGGAGTTCTGGTATCAGTTGGTGGACTTCATCCAAGCTCCAACGGCATTCGTATTTCTTACCCTGTTCCGGGAGAACCGCCGACCATAACAGAGGGTCCTTTCGCCGAAGTCAATGAGTTGATTGCCGGATACTGGTTCATAGATGTGAAATCCCGCGAGGAAGCCATCGAGTGGGCGATGCGTGCGCCAGATCCGCATGGTCTTGGAGAAGGACAGATCGAGCTTCGCCAAGTATTTGAATAGACAAATAAGCTGAACGTCAGATTAACAATGATTCTATTGAAGTGGTTCTAATCATTCATAAATCTAGGAATCAAAGATATAGGAACAATAACCATCACACTAAAGAAGGCTTCTCTACCTAGAGAACCTGAACTGGCAGGTTTGGGGTATTTACATTATGCACTTTGGGAAAATTGTGCATTCCCAGCTTTTTTATTTATCAATTTACATAATAGCGGCATGAACCAACGATCCAATCCCACCTTTCCAGCATTTATTCCTGCCAAGAATAAGCAATCCTAGTAAAACCATTTGGGGATTTGTACTTGTTGTTCCAGGTAACATATAAGCAAAGTTCATTGTAAGGCCCATTAGTATAGAAAATGACGTGAAAATACCCAAAATTAGTCCGAGACCTACTAAAAATTCTCCCCAAGGAACTACATTAAAAAGGTCAACGTGTGGTAATGCAACCTTTTTTAAAAAACTTCCCCACCAAGGTTGAACAGCAGGGTTTTCACCAGACATATTTTTTATTGCTCCATTAATAAAGCTGCTTGCATCAAAGTTACCACTAGAGATTTCCCCCAGCCAGCTTATCCCGGCTGAGGATTGAAAACAATAAATAGGGCAAACATAAACGGATTCAGAACTAATCTGTGGAATAAAAAAAGGTGCATCACTATTGTGGTAGCACCATTGGTGTGGATTAATCCCAGATACGGACTCTTGGAACCCCTGCTGTTCTTAAATAATCCAATAACTGACCCGTATGAATAGATTCATGATAGCCAACACGTAATAACATGTCGCCTAAATCTCTTATGTAACCTGAATCAGAGCGGTCTATCTTTATATTTTCTAAGTCTTCTTCAGAAAATGACTTGATTGTTTCTATGAACGCTTTTCTATAAGGTTCAGCATATTCCAATTCGGCATTTACTGAGGTAAATGGACGATTTTCGAAAGGAGAATTGAAAACGGACAAACTCCCGCTATTTTTAATTGCTAAGTGATAGTAATGTTCACTTTCTAGTACGTGTCTAATCATTTCTAGGCAATTCATTGCTTCACCATCTGGCTTCCAAAGAAGTTTCTCATCAGGAATAGAAGTCCAAACTTTAATGCTTCTTCTCCTAATTTCATTAAAGTTTAAAATAATTAAATCAATAGAATTCATTAAAATTCCTCCTTTTATTAGAATATCTTAATTATACACGAATGAATGTTCGTGCCGGTGGAAAAAGAGAAATATTTAGATAATTTATTACTGTTTCCAAACAATAATCTTGTGGAACGGGTATTTTCTCCCTTCTGCTTAAAAAATTTTTGTCCAAAATGCGACATAATTGTATCTGTGATAAATCAGAATGTTCCTCTTTTGTTCTCCGTAATAAAATCTGATGAGGATTAGTCTAAATAAAAAAGAAAACAGAAGCGTCGGTTGACGCTTCTGTTCACTAAAGAATTAGTGTTTTTTTTGTGATTCTTTTATAAGGTTAGTACCCGCCCATGAAACTTGCACCAATAATAACTAAAAGAATAAATAGAACCACGATTAGTGCGAAGTTCATTCTAGATCCACCGCCATATCCGCCTTGGTTTGACATAATGTATCACCACCTCTTAATAGAATATATATTATGGAAAGATAGTAATTCTGAAATGGACAAACATGGATTTTTAAATATATTCGTTCAATTACTTTTTAGTTATGATTTTGAGGAGGCTTGTCAACCTGTAGAAGATGGATAAAGCTCCAACTCCAACAAGTTGACTCCATCTAATCACGTATATTGCTCTTTATTTGAGGCTGTACATGCCTGGCACACAAAAAAGGTGATTCCTGAATTTGGAATCACCTCATTTTGATTTTACTTCAGATAAAGTCAATTTGGAAAATGAAAACCCCAAAATGGAGGTCCATTTTTAATTAGTATCCATAACCCCAGAAACTAGCTCCAATAATGACTAAGAGGATAAACAATACGATTAATAAAGCGAAACCTCCGCCAGCGTATCCTCCAACAGCTCCTGACATAAAATCACCTCCTTATTAGGAGGTATTACAATGAGTGGATATATATTATGCTTTTACATGATAAATGACATAATAAGTTTGGTTTTTAAATCATGAGTAATCAAATAAATTCTTATTGGTCTAGAATCGGTAAATATCCCCTGCATATTTTTTCATTTATGGATAACGGAAAAAAGAGGTGCAATATAAAACTGTTACTATGAATTAACAGTGAGGGATAAAATGATGTACCAACAAATTCATGATATGGGAAGCAAATATCATGAATTTAAAACAGACATATGGCTGCAGCACGATTTATTTAGTCTTGGGTGGTGGAGTATCGTCTTAGACGGAGTAATTCCGCTAAATTAATTATTTCCATTTAAAAAAGCTCAAATAGACGTAGAGATTCCGCCTATTGGCTTGAAAATTTTAAAAATGAGAGGTTTTGGTTTGCATAACCGGAGAACCTCCTCTTATATATCCCCAAACAGGCTCCATTCTGTATTTATCCGGAAAGTCTCCGCTTATATAAGATAATTTTAGGACCTTAATGGGTCCTTTGTATTTGTATACATATAGAACATTTGTTCGTATATAATAGTAGTATTAAATACGAAGGAGTGATTCGGATATGACAATACGCGATCGCGGAAAAATGAAGTGGCAAGGGGCGTTCTTTATGCCGGAGCAAGTAATAATGCAGCATGACTTATTCCACGATATGAAGCGGGAAGCTAAGCCGATTTTAGACGAGTATCAGATGGAGGAGTTCGACCTGCGCATTAAGTACGCTCAGGAGTATAATCACGCGGTAAGGTTAACCGTTTGGTCTGATGGCTTTACAACGGACTATACCGGGATTATACATCGCGTTGATCCTATTACGCATGTGCTGCGCCTAGAGGTAAAGCCTGGGGAATATGAGCACATTGTATTCGATGATGTGACCTCGGTGAAGGTTGTAAATTAGGAGGAAACTCCAAATGGGGAAAGATAGTTTAAGAGGAATTATATATAATGAAACTAAATATCCCGATATTTGATATATTTACTAAAAAGGAAAGCTAATTTTTTCAGTAAAGAACTTCCCTTTAGGAGTCGTGAGATAAATCCCAAGAAGACAGTACGTTATTATGAACCGGCAGACGAAAATTAAGATAGTGAGGGACTTAAATGTCAAAGGATGTTGTAATAAAGATAGCAGGTGAATCCGATATAAACTCTATCCTAGAAATCTACAACCAAGGAATTGAGGATCGGATTGCTACCCTAGAGACCGAAATCAAGGATTACGCTTATATGAAGGATTGGTTTGATAGGCATAAAGGGCGTTATAAGGTAATCGTTACGGAACATGAAGGACAAGTCGTTGGATGGTCATCCTTAAATCAATATAATAATCGAAGTGCCTATGATGGAGTAGCCGACATTTCGGTTTATATTTCTAGGCATTACAGGGGTAAAGGGATTGGAAAGAAACTGCTGATCGAGCTTGAATCCCTTGCCAAACAAAATGGTTTTCATAAAATGGTCCTGTTCACATTTCCATTCAATCAGTTAGGTCAAGGATTATATAAGACAATGGGTTTTCGTGAAGTGGGCGTATTTAAAAACCAAGGGATACTCGATGGTAAATTTGTTGATGTGATGGCAATGGAAAAATTATTATAACAGCAACAAGTACAAGGTGTATCTTTATAATCATATACTCAAAAAATATTGAGGAATAAAAATTATAAAAACTCTAAAGCATTGGATTGATGGCCTTTTGTCATCAATCTTTTTATTTACGAAAACTTAACCTTTTAGAACTTGAAATTGATTCTTTACTGTTTTAATATATAAGCAAATAATTATATTGTTTTAAGGATCACTACGGATTTATAAGTTCATGCATGATGTCCTTTAAGCGACAGATAATTATGATATTTTATATAGAAAATATAATTATATACTAATGTGCTTATCTTAAGTTAAAAGGAGGGTTCGGTATGTTAAAATCGATCGTTGAAATAGAAAGAGCAGCGGGTGTTTTAAAGTTATTAGGGGATAAAACACGATTAACGATGGTAGCTATTTTGAAACAACGGGAATGTTGTGTGTGTGAATTTCTAGAAGTGTTTGATATGAGTCAACCATCTATTAGTCAGCATCTTCGTAAACTAAAAGACTTAGGATTGGTTAAAGAAGATCGCAGGGGTCAGTGGATATATTATTCATTGAATTCGAAAAGTGATTTATATGGCCTAATTGAGGATGTTTTAGTTCATGTACCTGTTCAGACAGAAAAAATTAAACAGATTGAAAAAAGTAACCCTACGCTTCGTTGTGGTTGTTAACTCAAGAAAAAAAGGAGTGAAAAAAATGAATAATCCAGAAAAAAAACGTCTATCTTTTTTAGACCGTTACCTCACGCTATGGATATTTTTGGCTATGGCAGTCGGTATTGGTTTAGGATTCCTCTTTCCAGGCTTTGTGGAGGGAATGAACAAATTGCAGGTTGGCACAACATCTATTCCACTTGCAATAGGGCTAATTCTAATGATGTATCCTCCTCTAGCGAAAGTCCGATATGAGGAAATTGGCCGAGTTTTTAAAGATATAAAAGTCCTTGTTTTATCACTTGTACAAAACTGGATTATTGGTCCGATTCTAATGTTCTTGTTGGCAATAATCTTCTTGCCTGATAAGCCAGAGTATATGGTTGGTCTAATCATGATTGGTTTAGCCCGTTGTATTGCGATGGTTATTGTATGGAATGATCTCGCAAAAGGAGATACGGAATATGCAGCAGGGCTGGTCGCGTTTAACTCAATCTTCCAAATGCTATTCTTTTCCGTTTATGCCTATGTGTTTGTGACCATCATTCCAGAGTGGATTGGACTCGAAGGTGCAGTGGTAAACATTACGATGGTGGAAGTAGCTAAGTCCGTCTTCATCTACCTTGGAATACCTTTTATCGCTGGGATGCTCACACGTTTTACATTGGTGAAGGCAAAAGGTAGACAATGGTATGAAAAAGTGTTTATCCCTAAGATTAGTCCCATTACATTGATTGCATTATTGTTTACGATTATCATCATGTTCTCTTTAAAAGGTGATACTATTGTAGCCTTACCGTTAGACGTAGTTCGTATAGCAATCCCATTATTAATTTACTTTGTGTTGATGTTCTTCGTTTCATTTTATATGGGAAAGAAAATTGGAGCGAATTACCCTGTAACAACAACTCTTGCTTTTACTGCTGGGAGCAATAACTTTGAATTAGCGATTGCTGTGGCAGTTGGTGTATTTGGGATCCATTCAGGTGCCGCATTCGCAGCTGTCATTGGTCCGCTTGTAGAAGTGCCCGTTATGATAGCTCTAGTCAACGTGGCATTATGGTTTAAACGAAAGTATTTTAAAGAACATGCATCCTAAGACTAATCTATAAAAGGTGGTATTCATCATGGAAAACAAAAAAACAATCTACTTCTTATGTACAGGAAATTCATGCCGCAGCCAAATGGCCGAAGGATGGGCAAAGAAACATTTAAGTGAGGAGTGGGAAGTTAAAAGTGCTGGTCTTGAGGCTCATGGATTAAACCCTAACGCAGTTAGAGCGATGAAAGAGGCTGGAATGGATATATCAAACCAAACTTCTGATGTTATCGATCCTGAAATTCTAAACAATGCAAATTTAGTGGTTACTTTATGCGGACACGCTGCAGACCACTGCCCAGTAACTCCTCCGCATGTAAAACGAGTACACTGGGGATTCGATGACCCTGCAAAAGCCGAAGGAACCGAAGAGGAAAAATGGGCATTTTTCCAAAGGGTTCGTGATGAAATTGGTGGCCGGATTAAGCGTTTTGCTGAAACGGGAGAGTAATTATAAATAAGTTTTACATTAGGAGGAAATGGACATGAGAATCACTGACGAAGCTCGTGATGAGTTTAAAAAAATGTTCAAAGAACAAAATGCTGATTGCATTCGTATCTTTTTTGATGGCTATGGCTGAGGGCAGCCAAGGATTGGACTGCGCCTGGATGGTGTAGAAGCAGATGATATTATCGTGACAATTAATGAAATAAAGGTGGCAATTGACCCTATCATTGAACCCAATACGGAAGACCTTATTCTTGATCGAAGTGGAAATGGACAAGGTATTTCAATGATAGGTAATACGGGTAGATGTTGTTAGAAAAGGACCTTTTCAGGTCCTTTTACTTTTTACTCTATCAATAGTTAAGCACAACACGCTCCTTTATCTTCAATCCTAATCGCTAATTGATTATAGGCTTCTAAAAAACGTTCGTATGTCTGGCTGCCATATCGTAAGCGGTTGTTTTTGAAAAAGAAGCTAATGGTTAAATCTTTGGCTTCCTCTAGGGAACAATTTCGAGAGATTCTTACTAGATTTAGATATGATAGAAAATATTCTTTTTTCAACATACCGGCATGGTTAACAGTCAATCTGGCCACCTCCTAATGGAATGGAGTCTTAACAACATATACATTCACAATTGTTTTTTACGATGGCAGTATCCCTTCTGGTTTTAAATCTCGATATAATCCTTTGCAACAACAATACCTTTTGTAACTCATACATCTGCCAAGCATTTGCAGCCTTTTTTTCAACTTCCTCTTGGCGTAATTTTATTAATTGCATTTTTTCATACTCATTAAAATACATGATGAACCCCTCCGGTTAATCAAATAATATTGATGTATTAATCAAAAAAAATTGATTTATTGAATAAAAAAATTTAACAACACGTAGGTTTAAAAATACAACATAGTTCATGGGATAACAAATGATTAAGTTCTTCTTGATTCAGCTCGTAATAACTCCAGGTTCCACGTGTTTCTTTTTTTATTATGTTGGCATCTAATAAAATCTTTAAATGATAAGAAAGCTTGGATTGAGCCATATCCATCATTGGAGCTAGATCGCAGACGCACATTGCACCATTTTGGGTTAGGATATTCATAATCTGTAGTCTTTTTTTATCAGCAATGGCTTTAAATTTTAGTTCATATTTTTCAAAAGTCTGTTCTAATGATATGTCTTTTAATTGAATTTCCTCTTTCATATTTACACCTTCTTTTTAATCAAATAATCTTGATATATTCATCATATATCCATAATTTTCATGTGTCAACTGGAGTAAATCAAAAATATTTGATTTACGCTGTCAATATAATGTCTTCCAGACTAGTTAATTTTGATCTACATTCTTTAATCAATTTTTTTTGATAAATGGGTTGTAATTAGAAATATTTGCTAATATACTGTACCTATAAATCAAAAAAAATTGATTTACGAACTATAAATCAAAAATATTTGATTTATTCCGTCACTAAAACTTAAAGGAGATGTTTTATATGAAGATGCATGTGGGTGTAAATGTAACGGATTTAGAAAAGTCAATTAAGTTTTATTCTCAAGTGTTTAATGCCGAGCCTGTGAAGGTAAAGCCAGACTATGCCAAATTTCTACTGAATGACCCAGCGTTAAATTTCACCTTAAACTTAAAGGATAAAGTATCAGGAAATCAGGTAGGCCATTTTGGATTTCAAGTGGAAAATCGGGATGAAGTATTCAAGCACAAAGAGCGTTTAGAGAAATTAGGTTTCTTTGCTCGTGAAGAAATGGACGTTAATTGCTGCTATGCAACTCAAGATAAATTTTGGGTAACCGATCCTGATGGAAACGAATGGGAATTCTTCTTTACAAAAGGAGATTTAGAAAATATTGTTCAGCAGTCATCATGCTGTGCAGTGGAGACAATCAAATCATAAATAAATACTACCATTTGATAAAGGTTATAGTACTAAATAAACCGTACAAAGTTTTTAGTAAATAGCTGCTAAATGGTTCCTGAGAAGACCATTTAATTTATGCAATCACAAATGATCTATAGAGATAGGTTTAAAAAGGAGTTGCTGCGTCAACTCTTTTTATTTTTTAGCTTAATCATACAGTACGAAGGGGTGCTGATATTTGAAATAAGCGGAGCGTTTTAACTTCCATCCAAGGTCTAAAGTGACGAAAATGCAACATGAGTCCAGCAAATTGTTAGATGAATCGAAGGTTTTTCTAATCTCAGTTTAGTATATTTAAAACTAGAAATATGAGATCCAACACGCGTTGATCTAATATTGATAATTTTTACCATAGGCTACAGTCACCAATATTCTTTTTATATTTGGACCTTCTTGCTATAATAAATACTACAGTTGTAAAAGTAGGAGGGGGATCATGAAGGAGATTCCACAAATATCAGAAGCAGAATATGAAGTGATGAAGGTTATATGGAACTATGAGCCGATTTCGACTCCTGAGGTAGTGGAGAAATTATCAAATCAGAGTGATTGGAAGCCAAATACGATTCACACCTTGCTGGCACGCCTAGTTAAGAAAAAGGCTTTGCAGGCAAAAAAAGCTGGCCGAGTGTTTATTTATACTTCACTGGTTGAAAAGAACGAATATGTTGGGCAAAAAAGTAAATCCTTTCTGCAACAGTTTTTTGGCGGTACGTTGAATTCAATGATTTTAAATTTTATTGAAAATGATCAGTTATCGAAAGAAGATATTTCGGAATTAAAGGAAATTTTATCCAAGAGAGATAAAGAAGGCGACCAATAATGGATACCATGTTGCTGCGGATTTTAGTAAGTACAATCGTGGTATCTTTCCTTATTTTCTTGATTTTGTTAATCAAAAGGCTATTAAACAATCATATGACGGTGAAAGCTCATTATCATATTTGGTATTTTCTTGGCATTCCACTCCTTGCTTCCTTTTTACCTTGGAATTATGTTCGCCTTGGAGAAGGAACTTACTATTTTAAAAGATTCCTTTTTTTTCATAAAGACACGGTACCGAAGAGTGAAAGGATAAATGGAGCGGTTGCCTCTCAAGGGTCCAACAGCGATTTATTACATGATTTCACGGTGTCGGTAAACAAGTCAACGCCAGATTTCATTTACCATACATTTTTTACGGTTTGGATTATTGGAGTGGTTCTTTTGGTTGGGGCTGCTGTTTATTCAAGCATTCAAATCCATCAACTCAAAAAGTCAGCTGCAGCTGTTCATAACCAAAAGCTAAATGAACTAATAGAAACGTGCAAAGTGATGGTTGGGGTGAAAAGAAACATACGGCTGAGGGAGACCTCTCTTATTACCTCGCCGATCACCTTCGGGATTTTTCAGCCCTATATTTTTATTCCAAGCAACACGCTAGAAGCATTCTCGTTAACTGAATTAAAATACGTGTTTTTGCACGAGCTGCACCATCATAAAAGCAAAGATCTGTTCGTGAATTACGTCATGTGGATATTTCGTATTATTTATTGGTTTAACCCATTCGTCTGGTATGCCTTAAAGAGGATTCGAATGGATCGGGAATTGGCCTGTGATGCTTCCGTGTTAAATCTCTTGGATGAGAGCGGATATATCGAATATGGGCATACCATCATTCGTTTTGCCGATAAAAAATATGATAGGGCCATTGAACAGTTTGCTCCAGGTATAGGGGGAACTAAAAAACAAATCAAACAAAGAATCCAGTGCATTGCAAGCTTCTCTAGCGATTCTCGATTATTGAAATGGAAAAGCAAGGTCATCTGTGCGGTTTTAGGAATGGTTGTGCTATTAATTGCTCCCATCACCACCGTTATTGCCAGCCCAGATGATGTGTATCAGTTTAGCGGGAAGAATGTAGTCAATGAAGATTTAAGCTCTTATTTTGAGGGCTACAAGGGCAGCTTTGTTTTATATGATCCCTCTAAAAACCAATATCAAATTTATAATCGAGAGATGAGTGAGCAGAGGATTTCACCTGATAGCACCTATAAAATATATTCCGCCTTATTTGCATTGGAATCGAATGTGATTTCCACGAATAGCAATAACCAGATTTGGGATGGGAACAATTATCCCTTTCCTGAATGGAATCAAAATCAAAATTTAGCGAGTGCCTTGAGCCGTTCTGTGAATTGGTATTTCCAAAATACCGATCGAGAAGTAGGGAGAAAGGAACTGCAAGATTATTTTCACAAGATAAAATACGGGAATGAGGATCTTTCAGGGAATTTGGATCATTACTGGATGGAATCTTCCTTAAAAATATCACCAATAGAACAAGTCCAATTATTATACCAATTGGAAGAAAATCAATGGGGTTTTAAAGCGGAAAATATCAAAGCAGTAAAAAGGGCACTTTTAATTGATGTACAAAAGAATGGGCGATTGTATGGTAAAACGGGAACCGGCATGATTAATGGAAAGAATGTAAATGGCTGGTTTATTGGTTTTGTCGAAAAAGGTGAGGATTGTTATTATTTTGCCATTAATATTCAAAATAAGGATGGACATGCCCAAGGAAGCAAGGCAGCTGAGATTGCCAAGCTGATCCTGCATCATAAAAAGATCTATTAATCATTAACCCCAGAAAGGATTACCCTTCCTTTTTGGGATTTTTCAAGGCCAAATACTACAATTGTAGTATTTTACGACTTTGTGTATACAAGCTTCCATTATGAAAGGGCTGATGTGTTTTGAAACAGAAAAAGCAGAAAAAAAATAGTATCCGATTAAGATTGAATGGTCTCTTTTTCATGGTCTTTGTTCTTTTTTCTATCCTTATTCTCCGTCTTGGCGTTCTCCAAATTATCAATGGGGAAGCCCATGCGGCTCAGGCAAAGAAGACAGATGTGACGCCCGTCAGCTATTCGGTTCCGCGTGGAAAAATATATGATACGAATCAAAAGTTAGTCGTTTACAATATACCGGAAAAGGCGATTACCTATACACCGCCGAAAAATCCGCAGCCGGATGAATTGCTTGAACTGGCCAAAAAGTTAAATACCTTTTTGGCCATGACTGATAAAGAACTCAATAAAGTGACCGATCGAGACTTGAAAGATATCTGGCTGCTGATACATAACAATGGCACGCATTTAATCACAAAAAAGGAGGAGAACCTATACAAACAGGAAAAGCTGAATGACAATGATGTCTATCAATTAAAATTGAAACGCATTGCAGAAAGTGATCTCGAGAAAATGGACAAAAACCTGGCGGCCATCTACCGCAAACTGTCGTCTGCCATCGCTTTAACCCCTACGATGATCAAAAATGAACAGGTAACAGAGGTAGAATTTGCTAAGGTCAGCGAAAATCTAGAAAACCTGCCAGGGATGGATGTTACGACCGATTGGAAGAGGGGCCGCACATACGGGGAAACATTTTGGAATATGCTTGGGGAAGTAACGAGTGCGGATGAAGGTCTTCCAGCAGAAAAGGTAGATTACTATACGGCTAAAGGGTACAAATTGAATGACCGCGTGGGGAAAAGTTATATTGAGGAATTTTATGATGGTGTCTTGCAAGGCCAAAAGGAAAAAGTAAAGACGGTGACAGATCAAAATGGAAATGTGGTGAATACAGAGACGATATCGGAAGGAAAGAGTGGCAATGATATTGTTCTGACCATTGATATGGAATTCCAAGCCCAAGTGGAAAAAATTATGCAGGAAGAGTTGGTCCGTGCCATCCAAAAGCCGCATACGGATACCCTTGACACTGCCTTTGTTGTGGCAATGGAACCGAAAACAGGCCGTATTCTGGCGATGTCAGGAAAAGTGTATAACAGGCAGTCCCAAAAGTTTACCGATTTTACACCGGGAACCTTCACTTATGCATTTGAACAGGGATCCGTTGTAAAAGGGGCCACCGTATTAACCGGATACCAAACGGGTGTCAGGGATATCGGGGAAATCGAATTAGACGAAGTCATGAGATTTAAGGGGTCGGGAACTTTTTCCTCTTACCAAGTCATGAACAGAATTAACGATTTAGAGGCATTAGAGCGTTCATCAAACGTTTATATGTGGAAAACCGCAATAGAAATGATGGGCGGCAAGTATGTCCCCGATGGTACATTGAATATCGATCCTCAAAAAATTGAAACCATCCGCTATTATTTCAACCAATTTGGTTTGGGCATTCCTACTGGAATTGGTTTTGATAATGAAACAGCGGGAATTAAAGGAACCAATGCAAGCACCTACTTTCAAATTGCCATTGGACAATTAGATACCTATACAACGATGCAAATAGCTCAGTATATTACAACGATTGCCAATGGAGGATACCGGATGAAGCCCCAATTGGTGAAGGAGATTCGTGAACCGAATAATAATGGTAATGAGCCGGGCAACGTAATCGATGAAATCGAACCAGTGGTGCTCAATCAGGTGGATATGAGTGAGGAGATGCTTAAGCGAGTTCAACAAGGTTTTTGGCTGGTTACCCATGGTTCCCAAGGAACAGCAAGAGGATATTTTAAAGACGAACCTTACAATGCCGCAGGTAAAACCGGGACCTCAGAATCGTATAAAAATGGGATGAAGACTTGGAATCTTTCTTTTGCTGGTTATGCCCCATTCAATGATCCCGAGATTGCCATTGCTGTTATTGTGCCAAATGCCTACCGTGATGGTTATGCTCAGCCGCACAGTGCAGCTAATATCATTAGCCAGCGGGTTTTTCGGGCATATTTTGACATTAATAAAACAGGACAGCCAACTACAAAATGATTGACATCTATTTATTACAAGTGTAGTATTAAGTTCGTAATAAATACTACATATGTAGTATTTGTGCGTAATCTACTATTACGTAGGTAATCAGATTGGAGAAAGGAGGAAATTATCTCCCAGCATTTTTAGAATCTGCTGGTTAAGAGCTGATCAGGTTAATCTAAACATAATGATTAAACCCGCTGATTCTATTTTCATGAAAGCTAAATATTAATAGAAAGAGGTTATCATCTTGAAGAAAACACATAATATTTTCAGTAAGAATAATTTTATATATGCCTTGCTTGTGCTAGTGGTTGCAATTGTACCCCTCGCCGGATGGTCGATGAGCACCCATAACCTTTCTGACAAGCCCGAAAAGGCAGTTGCTAAAACACCAGCACCCCAATTACACCGTGAGTTTGCAGAACTCGAGAACAAATATGATGCCCGGCTCGGAGTCTACGCCATCGATACAGGTACAAATCGGAAAGTCTCTTATCGGCCTCAAGAGCGGTTCGCTTACGCATCTACTTACAAAGCTCTAGCCGCAGGTGCATTGCTACAGCAATACTCCATGGATCAACTTAACGAGTTGGTCACATACAACAGAGAGGATATCGTTTCGTATTCACCTGTAACACAACTTCACGTAGATACCGGAATGACTCTTGGGGAAGTTGCCGAGGCTGCTGTTCGATATAGCGACAATACTGCAGGAAACCTTTTATTAGAGAAACTAGGAGGCCCTGAGGGATTTGAAGCAGCACTGAGGAATATTGGCGATCACGTTACCCAGGCTGATCGCTACGAGACGGATTTGAACTCAGCAGTCCCTGGAGACAAACGTGACACCAGCACACCAAAAGCACTTGCTACAAGCCTCCAGGCTCTCGCAGTCAGCGACTTGCTCCCAACTGAAAAACGTATGATCCTAACAGATTGGATGCGGGGAAATGCAACTGGAGATACATTGATTCGTGCTGGTGCACCAACAGGCTGGGTGGTCGATGATAAGAGCGGGGCGGGAAGCTATGGAACGCGGAATGACATTGCCATTGTTTGGCCACCGAATAGAGCTCCCATTGTCATCGCAGTTCTATCCAGCCGCGATACACAGAATGCCACCTTTGACAATACGCTCATCGCAGAAGCTGCAAAGGTCGCACTTAACGCCCTGAAGTGAACAGATAAATAAATTTACGCATCACAATACTCGAATAAAAAAGCTGATGAGTTTACCATTTATAACTCATCAGCTTACATTTTAAAATCTAAAGTTATATCCATGTTTATGCTAGAAGCAACCTAATAGCACTACTATTTCTCCTAAATCCCCTTAAAAATCTTTTAGTTATTACAAGACAGTGAATCTGTATATACTAGCGGTAAATTAATTATTTGCTTTTTGTGACAAACCATTCACAGAAATTAATTCGAGAGATGGATGTTTTCTTTAAAAATAAGGAATGGGATGTATCCAGGTTCAATTAGGACATAACGGTCTACATCAAAGCCAGTTGTATGCTCGATTGTACCATCAAGCAAGAAAAGAGATATTTGATCCATGGATGTAAGTGACTATTAGAAGAGATAACTATTCGTATGATATATATTAACGCTTTAATACATGAAGTAATAAAATGTCTAAACCCTTGGTACATATGGGTTTAGGCATTTTTTTATTAATTGATAATTAAGGTTAAGAAGGATTAACACTTATTTGTGGATCAGTTCGTTCAATAAGATATGGAACTGAGGGATTCTTTAGGGGATAACAATGATTCGTTCTCCTGAAATGAATAAAGTTTTAGCTTCTATATATTTATTCGTTGTAAGGGACTTTACAATTGGAACAAAGTATCTACTGAAATAAAGTTAATAGTAGAATATACTATATTAATAGGGTAAAAACGTTAATCTCTCTTGACATTCGGATATTTTTTAGAATAAACAACATAAAAATATTATAGGAGAATCATAAAATGAAAAAGAAAATGAACTATCTAATATTACTTTTAACGACCATCTTTTTTGTTGGTTGTACCAACGTAGAAAATACATCCATTACAGATGGAGAAACAGATTCACAAGAAGTAACGCCAGCTAATCCAAAGGAAGAAACGAACCCTACGGCTGATGATGAACCAGTAGTAGAGGAACCACCAACCCAACAAAATGAACGGTTCGCAGGATACAAACTTATTGAAGTTGATGGTGGTGACGTGTCTGGATATCGTGAACCTAACGTCGTCGTGGACATTGGGTATGGAGACCGTGAATATTGGGCATTTACGAATGAATACGGGCAACTAGTACGTGTGATTGCTGACGAAATCATTCTACAAGATGACAATAACGAACCTGTAACATCGTCTGGCAGATACTATTCAGATGAGGCAAAGGTTCCTGGCGTCGAAAGTGACACTTTAGATGAAGGACATATCATTGCTGATTCTCTTGGAGGGGTATCGAATGCCTATAATATTACTCCGCAAGATAGTACGCTTAACCGACATGGTGATCAAGCTTATATGGAAGAAGTGATCCGCAGCGCAGGTGGAGCTACACATTTTGAAGCCATTATCACCTATCCGAATACGGAAACGCAGATTCCTTCCAGTTATCAGTATACCTATACTTTAATGGGTAACGAGATCGTTGATAAATTTGACAATGTGAACCCTGATGAAGTAAACGCATCCCTCGGTTTAACAGGCAGTGAGCCTTTTGATTCAACTAGTTCAAAAACAAGCAGTGATGTTTCTACTGTTGATACAGACGGTAACGGACAGGTGACGATTAAAGAAGCAAAAGCAGCAGGTTTTCGTATGCCAATAACGAGTGATCATTGGTTATACCCGTATATGCGTGATAATGATCATGATGGTATGGTAGGGGAGTAAGCCGCAAAATAAATGAACGAAAGAACATTTTTGGCTCTATGGGTAATGCAAGAGTTAATGAGGGGGATGCTGCGGCGTTCCCCTTTTCTTTTTGTACGAACGGAGCAGGTTATTTAATAAGAATTCTTAAAAACTAAAAACCTTACTACATATGAAGTGTAGTAAGGACAGATGGCCGAGAAAGAAATCTATCTCGGCAATTTTCATTTTTTCTACCTGCACAAAGGCCTGTTGATTTCCGCTCCAGGTGCTTCGCTTTCCGCGGGCGTGCCGGGGAGCCTCCTCGGCGCTTAAGCGCCTGCGGGGTCTCCCCAGCCCCGTACTCCCGCAGGAGTCTTCGCACCTTCCGCTCCAATCAACAGGGAGAAATAACATGGGAATTGCCACACACTTTCCCAACGCTAAGTACGTGATAGTCCTTTTCATGTTTTGGCGGTGCGGAGAGTCATTGTGAAATCCCCGTAACCTATTAAAGAAAATAATAGCTGCCGAGACTTTCTCGACAGCTTGACCTTACTACATATGAAGTGTAGTAAGGTAAATGAACTGTTTTGCACTTAAAAATTCATCATTAATTCAACTGTTTGTACATATAAAAATGAGAAAAACCTTTTGGGAAATTTTCTAGTTTCCCCATCTCTTTAAATCCGAGCTTTTTATAAAATTCTGGAGCCTGAAAACTATATGTTTCTAAACGCATGAACATACAACCTTTTTCACGAGCGAAAGCTTCAGCCTTTTGCATTAATTCCTGTCCTTTTCCTTGTCCTCGCAAGGACTCATCGACCCATAAAACATCAACGAAAAAACAATCCCAATCTGTATGTCCCACAAGTCCACCAAGAATGTTTCCATCTTCATCTTTTAAAACAAAATTAAATTTCTCTTCTTCTGTATAGTCAACTTTACTTTTATTGTGTTTAATCAAATTATAACGTATAAAAAACGTATCTTCTTCATTGTAACCCGTATGTACTGTTAAATTAGACATTCCGACTCACCTCATTTTACTAATTAAGGCTAACTAACCCTGCCTACTAGTATACTATACTTTTCTATAAGCAAGGTGGTATGTGAATATATATACATCACCTAAAGGGGTGCGTTGATCCAAGAAGGATTAACGCTTTTTTGTTGGAAAATTTCCGGCTAAATTGGGAAATACCTGTATTTCCTTAAGAATAAGGGAAGCTTTTCCGGTTATATTATCCAAATCTTAGGATTTTGTCTGATTAAGAGCAGTTAACCGGAATATCCCCGCTTATATCTGCTTCTTAAGCTTCCTCTTTATACAATAGCCGGAAATTCTCCGTCTATGAATTCTCATACCTATACAAAATCGATACGAGAAGGGCGAACTGGTTTGCAACATCGTAATTCGCAAACCGAAGAATTAGCAATTAAAAACAAAAATAGCAAGGATTTAAACCCTCGCTATTTCTACTGTTTTTTAATCTCTCTAGCCTTACAAATTGTCCTACATTTTAAAGTGCAAAAAAGGATTACATTTAGGTTTGCATTTTCCTGTGCAAATTGACGTTTTGCGGGTAGGAAACGGAACCCGTTATGATATTTTACCTTTCTTTTTCCCATACAATTGAAAATGATATTGAACAAGTTCATCCATATTGCAATGTTCCGGACGAACGTATCTGCAGCAAGCGAATTAGAGTCTAATAAATCCGCATTCATTCCTTTGAAAATGGATGAATAGAACGTACAACTTGTTTGTTTCTAGGAAGTGTAATGCCAGTAAAGCCATAAAAAACGGTAATCAATGGTGATAATAAGCAGAATATCGCAAAAGGAAAGTATTCTAAAACGGATACACCAAGCACTGAAGATAAAAATACTCCACACACACTCCATGGTACGAGTGGATTCACAACCGTACCCGCATCCTCTAACACCCGTGATAAATGCTTCGGTTCCAAACCTGCTTTTTTGAAATGCTCTTTAAAGGCATTTCCAGGTAAAAGGATCGACAGATATTGCTCCCCCAGGATAAAATTAACCGCAATAGCCATTCCAGCTGTCGAACTAATTAATAAAGAAACACGAGTTAATAATCCTTGTAATAGCGATATGAGTGCCGGAATAATCCCAAGGCGGAAAAGCAAACCACCCATGCTTAAAGCAAGCAGGATAACTGAAATACTGAACATCATACTTTCCATTCCACCGCGTGAAAGCATGGAATCCACTTCTTTTATGCCACTCTCTGATACATAACCAGAGTAGAGTAAATCGAACAATCCTTTACCATCCACTCCGCCATTTATAAAAAATGAAATCAAAAGCGCAGACAGTGTACTAGCAGCCAGCGTAGCAATGGCCGAAACCTTTTTTGCCGCCAATACAGACAGGATGATGAATGGCACAACAGAGTACCAATGAACAAGGTTCAGATGATTTAGCGCTTCTTTAATGACTCCCATTTGTTCAATGCTCTGTTCTGTTTCCCCTGGTGAAAGAAAGAGATAAATTATGAATGATAAGATGAATGCCGGGATCGTTGTCCATGACATATTTTTTATATGATCAAATAAGTCTGCCCCAGCCACAGTAGATGCAAGGTTAGTCGTATCCGATAAAGGTGACATTTTATCGCCAAAGAATGCGCCTGAAACAACTGCTCCAGCCGTAATCACAGGCGAGATACCTAGTGCCGAGCTTGCTCCAACAAAAGCCACACCCAAGGTCGCAGCTGTTGTTAGGGAGCTTCCAATACTTAAGCCAATTATAGCTGTTACCACAAAAACAATCGCATAGTAGAATTTTCCCGAAACTAACTCAACCGCCAAATAGATAAATGTCGGAATGGTACCACTCGCCATCCAGCTGCTTATCAGTATCCCAATAAAAAAGAATATCATCACGGCAGCAATTCCGGATTTCGCTCCATCTGCCATCGCTACTTCCAGATCTCTAAAGCTTACTTTTTTTACTGCACCATATACTAGTAACAGGGAAATCCCTGCGATAATCGCAATATGCGGAACGACTTTAATACCAATAATAAGATAACCAACCATCCCCATTAAAAGCGCGGTTATAAATGCCGCTTCAATTGGTTTAATTTCGAGTACCTTTTGATTATGAACCATAAATGATCCTCCTATAAATTATAAAAATAAACGCAAAAAAGCCCCTTCGTCTATTAGGGACGAAAGGACTCCGCGGTACCACCCTATTTGGCAAGGATGATTCCTTACCCACTCAAAGCATATGCCCGTTCAAGACAGCTGTACTTCAAATTGTCACTGCCCAGATTTTCAGCCTCCACCTGGTCTCTTTTTGCTGCTCATGACAATTCTACTGTTACTGTAGGCACGCTATTTACTTTTCTACTAAAACGCTTTTAAGCGTTGAAGTGTGTATGCAAACACTATACACTGGTTTATTTATTATGTCTACAATAACTTTTTTGGGTTTTTTTAACAAAAAAAGGCATTCTTTTTTAAAGGAATTCCATACAAATATAATTAACCTTGAATATCCCGTTTCTTATATTCCATAAAACCATCGACGAATAATATAGCAGCAATGATGGTCAGTACGGACACTTTCGTATAGTCCATATCCTCGATAGAAATCTGCGGGTTATTTCCGAAAGGTCACAGTGTCCCCATCCACTCTGGGAATGGCAGCATCCCGCCTAAATAAAGAACGAAAAAGGAATAGGTCAAGTAAAACCACGTCATACCGGTTAATTTTGGTGCAAAATCAAGCAAGAACACTGCCAATCCGATCATGACGAACAGCGCTGGCAAATACACGATTGCGGCCCGATATATCCTACCGATTGCAATCCCTTCCTCCATTACCGAGTTCCCTACTTGCCCTAAACCAAGTGCTGCCAGCGAAACCATAACAAAACCGGTTACGATGGATACAAGCAAATAACATATGGGAGGTACAGATGAGTTTAATAATCTTGTAATCGTACTTAAAGATGTCCATAAATTAATCCATGCTACAAGAGAAAAGACGATTGAACGATATAGGAACATTCTTCAAGTAGATGGAAAACAATTGAAGAAGCTAAACCAATTTCGTAAAGTTTGTAATTTAGTTGCTTTAGTCAAAAAGAATACGATGGAACGCCTAATGCGGTGAAAGTCGCACGTTGGGTGTGGAGCAGGGGAAAAGATGGAGATAACATCAAAATCTTACCTATTGCTATTAAAGTAACGGGGGCAATGGTTAAAGATGATGATCGCTGGGGCGGTCATTTTTTGTTGAACTAACGGTGCAGTCTAGTTAAAGAAGGAATTATTTAAAACTCGTAGAAATTCTTAGTATAAAAGAATCATTGATAAGCTAAAAATCCAATTAAAAGGAGATTAAAGATGAAATTCTTGTGTTTTGGTTACTTTAGTCCAGAGAAAATGGATGTTCTCCCGAAAGGTGAAATCGAAGCTATTATGAGCGAATGTAGCCCCCACCTTCAGAAATTTTATATGAGCGGTCAAGTATTGATGGATGTTGGTGTGGAAACGGAAGTCAAATCCTTACGGCGTGAGAACGGGGATATCAAGGTAACGGACAACGCTTTAGTCGAGTTCGATCAGAGAATAGGTAGTGTGTTCCTAATAGAGGCAAATGATATGGAGGAAGCAATACGTATCGCCTCTTTACATCCGACCACACAGTTGGATGCTGGAGAGGAATTAGGCTGGAAGATAGAAATTAGGCCAGTACACTATTTCGAAAAGAGTGAGTAAAAGATCGTAACCTTGCATTCCTTTAACAAGGAATGCTTTTTCTTATGGACCTAACGAAGCAGTTTAGTTGTGCGAAATGTTTCTAGCTTAAATGGAGGATGGTTACATCTCTCCGCTAAAGGCTAGACAGTTCCTTACGGAACTGAAGGGTTATATCAAAGAATCAAATGACGGGGTAACGTCCTGAAGGGTTCTCTCTTAATCGAATAGCACTGGATTTAGTAAGAATGATAGTGTTATAAGCTCGGTGAAAAGGCGTGAGAAATTACCGTACCAGTTCGGCTGACGAAAGCCTACTCGATGGAGCGGTGTAATTCATGATGCTTGAGTTGAATGAATATGGTGAGAATGCGAATAAACCTAAAATAAAAGGTTAAGCTGACGAATTTCCGAATGTACAGGTCTATACCTGCGATACATAGAAATGTGTATATCACCAAATTGTGAGGTTAGATGTGGGCGAGTAAAAATAACTAATATGAAAATCCATGATACGTTACAGGCGTATGAATGCTAACAGGCTTAAAGGAAGCACCTAAGTTCATTCTATAATAGATATAACTCAACGTTGTAAGCTGATAACGTGGAGGACTTACTTCTAATGAAACGTTAGTAAGGAAAACAATAATGAAACTAGTTGTTGGATAACTTACTTTTATATCAGTGAAAGTGGTGGCACAGTACCAATGAAATGTCTAATCCACATGGAGGGATAGCCACTAGACTAATAAAGATTTATTCAACCAAGTAAGGCAGTTCTTTATCGATTAATAAGGTTCTCGTGAGACTAAAAGAGGTTTAACTCCGAAAGGAGTCACCAACTTATTGAAACGGAAGAAACTGAGACACAATGAGTATTATAGTATGCAAGATTGTTTCGATACACTATATGCTAAAAGTGTCAGTGGTCATCACTTCTATGACTTAACAGAATTAATGTGTTCTGAAGATAATATACGACTTGCTTACCGAAACATTAAAAGAAACACAGGTAGCAAAACTGCGGGAACAGATAAGTTAACTATTAACGATATTTTACATTTAACAGTCGAAGATGTAATAGCAAAGGTTCAATCCATGTTTAAAAGGTATGAACCACAAACAGTTAGGCGTGTTTACATCCCGAAAGGAAAAGGAAAAACTAGACCTTTGGGGATTCCAACGATTTGGGATAGAATCTTTCAACAATGCATACTTCAAATTTTAGAGCCAATTTGTGAAGCAAAATTCCATAAACATAGTTATGGATTCAGACCGAACCGCAGCACTCATCACGCCAAAGCTAGGCTTGAATTTCTTATCAATCAGTCTGGACTACATCATTGTGTTGATGTTGATATTAAAGGTTTCTTTGATAATGTTAATCACAGTAAACTTTTAAAACAATTGTGGTCACTAGGTATAAGGGACAAATCACTTCTATCTATAATATCCAGGCTATTAAAAGCAGAGATTGAGGGTGAAGGTATTCCTACAAAAGGTACTCCGCAAGGAGGTATACTATCACCTTTACTTTCAAACATTGTATTGAATGAATTGGATTGGTGGATAAGTGACCAATGGGAAACGTTTGAAAGCAGATATACTTACTCTACAAATGGAAGTAAATATCAACATTTAAAGAAAACTGCTTTGAAAGAGTGCTTCATCGTTCGCTATGCGGACGATTTCAAGGTAATGTGCAGAACTAGGTCAAACGCTATAAAAATGAACTTTGCATTGAAAGACTTCTTAAGAAAAAGACTTCAGTTGGAAACAAGTGAGGAGAAATCGAAGGTTATTAATCTAAAGAAAAACTCTTCCGAGTTTCTTGGATTTTCAATGAAAGTTGTAAGGAAAGGAAAAACAAGATTTGGCTATGTAGCAAGGTCCGATATGTCGAAAAAGGCTAAAGAAAACGCCTTTCAAAAGATTAAGGAAGCTATAAAAGTAATCAAGAAAAAGCCTTGCATTCAGACAGTTTGGAATTTCAATACAGTCGTTATGGGAATCCAAAACTATTACTCGGTCGCTACTAACATCGCTATCAATCTGAATGAGTTAAACGCTCACCTACGCAGAACGTTATATAATCAGTTAAGGAACATTAGAACCGAGGCAAGTTTTCATGAGATGACTAAAACCTTACAGAAAAGATACAAGGGATATAAGGCAAAATTGTATATGATACAAAAAATGGTTTTTGTCCCCATCCACGCACAAAGGTGGAAAAAGACATTTTGTTTCTCTCAAGTAATATGTAACTTTACTGCCGAAGGTAGAGCAAAAATCCATAATAGCCTCAAAGCTATTGATAATAATACGCTTTCTTACATCATGAGAAATTACATTCCAAACAGATCCATTGAATATAACGACAATCGAATCAGTAGATTTATTGCCCAATATGGTAAATGTGCCATATTAGGAGAAGAGTTAGGGATACATGAATGGCACTGTCATCACATAAACCCTTATTATCTTTCGAAAGATGATAGTTATTCTAACTTGATTATTGTTCATAAAACAATTCATCAGTTAATTCATCTAAAAGATAAAGTCAAAATAGAAACTCTTTTACAATCTTTAAAGCTCACTAGTAAGCAGAAAGAAAAGCTAAATAAACTACGCTTAAGATGTCTAAATGAAATAATCTAACTTTGGAAAAACAGCACTCGTCTGCTTAACACATAGAAAGAATAAATTGGTTTAGTTGGAACGCCGTATGCGGTGAAAGTCGCATGTACGGTGTGAACAGGGGGAAAAGGGAGCGATAACTTCAAACCCTTACCTATCTGTATTAATTAGAAGGATTAGACTAACTTTTTATGGAATAAGTCCAAAGGCTAATATGGGAGGGATTTTATTGTTTTTTGAAATGACTTATCAGATTCGTGTTACAGATATTAAAGAAGGACATAAGTGGTATCAAACATTCTTGCAAAAGGCACCAGATTTTATCCCGCACGATGGATTTGTGGAATGGGAGGTTGTGCCAGGATGTTGGTTACAAGTAGCTGAAGGAACACCTTCTTCAGGTAGTGGACCTCTTCGTGTGGCTGTAAAGGATTTAGAAGCGGAAAAGTCAAGGTTAGTGAGTGAGTTAGAGGTTGAATATTTTGAAGTGTTTTCTCGTGAGGAAGTTCCAGTAAAGTGGTGCACCTTTTCTGACCCTTGGGGAAATCAAATTGGTTTATTCGAATACATCGATAAGAAGGTAGAAATTGAACGGATTGATACTATTCTGGGTAAAAATTGAGGTTTAACATTCTAAAATATGATGGCATTAATCCGAACAGGGTTGATGCTTTTTTATGGAGTTATTAAACAAACGAAGCAGTTTACTTTAAGAAGGATTTCTTCCAACAACCCTAGAATAGTAATAACCAGTTGAATCAAAAGGATAAGAAAAAAAGGGTGTGTAAGTAGTGCCTCATCAATTAATGAATAATAACAATAGTAAAAAATATTTGAGTGCTGACTGCGAAAATTGTTTTGGTTTATGTTGTGTAGCTCTATCATTTGCTGCCTCTTCAGATTTTGCTTTTGATAAAGGAGAAGGGACTCCTTGCAGAAACTTACAGACAGATTATCGTTGTAGAATTCATAAAAACCTAAGAATGAATGGCTTTCGAGGATGTACGGTATATGAGTGCTTTGGGGCAGGTCAAAAGGTTTCTCAAGTGACATACAATGGAAATGATTGGCGAAAAAGTTCAGCAACAGCGACGGAAATGTTTGCTGTATTCCCTATTATGCAACAACTTCACGAAATGCTTTATTACTTAAATGAGGCTCTTAGTTTAGAAGATGCTCGACCTATCTATATGGATTTAGAGCAGGCAGTGCAAGAAACCGAACACCTCACTTATTTAAGCCCTGAATCTATCTTATCCTTTTATGTACCAAGCCATCGAGACAAGGTTAATGATTTACTTAAAAAAGCCAGTGAACTAGTCCGAACAAAAGTAAAGAATAATAAATATCATAAAAGTATGAGAAAGAGGAAAATGATTAGGGGTCGTGACCTAATCGGCGCGAATTTAAGAGGTGCAAACCTTAGAGGAGTCAATTTGAGAGGAGCTCTACTTATTGCTTCTGACCTTCGAGAAGTAGACTTAAGAGAAACAGACCTTATTGGTGCTGATTTGAGAGATGCTGATTTAAGAGGTGCTAATCTAAAAGGAAGTATTTTTCTCACTCAAGTACAAGTAAATTCTGCTAATGGCGATATTCATACTAAATTGCCGCCTTCACTAAGCATTCCTGAACATTGGCTGGTTTAAGGTTTTATAAATCAATTCAGCGTTCTTACACAAAAACTGGGGTTGCAGAAGCAACCTTTTTAATTTCTGGAAGCAAGATTGTGAAATATTACACTTAAAGTAACGGGTAGCGTTAGTTCAACAAGCTGCCAAAAGAATGAATAATAAAAATAGCTCAGTTCAACTGAATGAACTGGCCATTTTTTTATTGCAAAAACAGATAAAAAAGGGGGTCAAACCAAGGCTGCATGTTCGCTTGCAAATAGTCACTGGCCCCCTCTTTTCTGCTTACCTCATACACTTCTTCAAATCAAGAATGCTCTGCAGATGCATGCCTTCATGGAAGATCGTTCGAATCAGCACTTGCTCGATCGTATGCATTCCCATTTCGGTTGGAGGAAATTCCTCTTCAAGCCGCTCCCCGTACTGTGCTTTAATTTCAGCAGGCTGTTCTTTTAAAAGCTTTTTTAATTCTTCCATCGTTGGTGTTTCTGGAGTGAAGTTTGCGGGGGATGTCCCATACCCGAACCAAGCTTGAAGCTGTTCCGGAACTCCAGCTTTCTCTTTCGTCACAGCTTGAATCCATAAGTATTGATCAAGATAAATATGTCCAAGGTTCCAGCGGATATTATTATTAAATCCCTTTGGAATGATTTCTGCTTCTTCTTCCGTTACATTTTCAACTACCCCTAAAATATAACTGCGATACGATTGTAATTGAGTAAATAATACTTCATGACGATTGTTCATGTGCAGGCCTCCTTTTTTCACTAGCATTTAATTCGAGATGGAGGTGGAAAATCCTGCATAACTTCACGTGAAATCAGGGTTGGGTTCAAAATCTAGTCAAAAAAAATACTGACATTAAAGTCAGTCCAGGTAACGCGAGGTGCTTCCTTGCGTCTACTATAGTATATGCTAGGAGACGAATAAGGGTTCCATTGGGATTGAAGGAAATTCGTCCATTACTATAGAATACTAGACTGATAGAAAGGTGTGTATCGACTATTTTTCAACCACTAATTTCATACATAGAAGATATAAAAGAACGGAACCATAGCAGCGGGGCAGCACTTGTCATTCTCAAGGATAACCAAATCGTGTTAGAGCACTATAGCGGCTATCACGCTAACACAAACAACTCCCGCCCGATTGACGCGACCTCGCAATTTAATGTCGCATCTGCAAGAAAAAGCTACCTGGGGCTAGTCGCTGCATTCGCATTATATGAAGGTAAAATAAAGAGCTTGGATGACCTGGCTGTTCACTATTTTGAGAATATAGACAAAGAAATGCTAGGGAAAACCACGATCAGACATCTGGTTACTCATTCTCACGGCCTTCATCAACGGGAGGACGGGACGATTTTTCGAGAGTTTGAGCCTGGTGCCAATTGGGCGTATCGAGGGATTAATATCATCATGATGACCGAATTGGTAAACAGGCTTTATGGGAAAAGGTTTCCCGAATTCCTAGAGGAACGAGTGTTCAAGCCAATGGGATTCAACGAAACTGCTTGGCAGACGGAACCCAATGAAAAATTGGTTCAAGTCGTGGATGACCCAAAAGAGCCGGCCTCTTATAAAGTAGGACAGACAAAGAACGGGATGGAATCAAACCTCCATATCTCTGCTCGTGAATTTGCCCGCTGGGGAAATCTTCATTTGAACAATGGGATGGACATCGTTCCAAGGGAAGTCATTCAACTAGCGACTCACGTTCAAAATCCTTCTTATAAAAATAACGACTTGCCGCAAAACGGCTTGTTCTGGTTTGTACAAGGTACTCCGGCCAAACATAGTGAATTGGGTGAAAGAGTCCCTAAAGGGTCCTATCAAATACTTGGCGTTACCGGGCCAACCCTCTTAGTGATCCCAGAATACAACGTCGTCGTGGCAAAAATGTTCAATAAACAATACAACTATGGCGGCAGCAATTATCTTCATTATTTAAGGGAGTTTAGCAATTTAGTGGCGGATGTGTTTTAAGGGGGGAACCTGGATGAAACAGAATAAGCTGGTGCGGATGTATAAGGTGCTTTCGCTCGCTTTCGGGATTTTTCTGCAAATTTATTGGTACAAGATTCGCAGGAAGCCGAAGGAGGAGTGGGAGAAGCTTTGGGGACAAATAGGGGCACGGTATCGGAATACACTATTTGAATTGGAAGGCTTATTGATCAAAGTCGGACAAATTTTAAGTACGCGGGCAGATTTGCTGCCAAAAGCGTTTATCAGCCAAATTGAAGACCTCACGGACAAGGTTCCTCCTTCTGACTGGAGTGAAATAGAAAAAGTTCTCGACCACGAGAACTTCCTATCCATCGAAAAAACAGCGATTGCCTCCGCCTCAATTGGAGAAGTCTATAAAGGTGTACTGAAGGACGGCACAGAGGTCGCAATCAAGGTGAAAAGACCTTATATCGATACCATTATCCAAACGGATTTCAAGGTGTTAGCGGTTGTTCATTGGTTTGCCGACCATTTTGTTCCGATTCCAAAAGGGTTTATAAACTTTAAAGTCCTATTTCAGGAACTAAAACAGGTGATCGAACGAGAGCTTGATTATACCCTCGAGCTCGAGACCATTCTCTATTTTAAAGAGCGATTTAAGGACATGGATAGTGTTAAGATTCCATCGGTGTATCCAGAACTAAGTAAGTCGAATGTGCTGGTGATGGAATGGGTAGAAGGAATGCGGCTCACGGATCATGAGACGTTGGAGCGCATATCCGTAACACCTGAAGAACTTGCTCAAAGGCTGATGAAAGTGTTCCTTCCTCAATGGTTAGAGCCAGGGAAGTTCCATGCCGACCCCCATCCAGGAAATGTTCTCGTATCAAGGGAAGGGAAAATAATCTTGCTCGATTTCGGCATGATTGGCGAAATCAGTAAAAAGGACGCAGCGCACTTTCAACGTTTAATTGAAAGCTTTCTTTCGAAAAATTACTCGCAGGCGGTGGATTGCTTAGCTCAACTTGGATTTTTACTCCCGGAAGCAGATTCAAGAACAATTGAAAAGCTGTTGGCGGAAATGGTATCCTTCGAACCAGAACAACTGAAACAAATGGATATTATGGCGTTTAAGAAGGAAATGAACGATACGATTCAAGCCTTGCCTATCCAGGTTCCTACGAGATTCGTTTTTCTAGGCCGCTCCTTTGTTACTATTGAAGGAATCATCCGTAATCTTGCTCCCGAGGCTGATCTGCTCGACCTAGGGAAACCGATTTTTATGGAGTGGCTGAACAAACAAGGAAACAATAAATGGTACTTAATCTGGAAATGGGTTCAATCACAGCCTGCGTTTAAGCTTATTCATTCCGTTACGGAATTTTTACAAGCACCCCAGAGGCTTGAGGATCTAAAGGAACTAGAGCAACGCAGACAATTTCAATTTATGATTTTTGAAAGTAATAAAAAGCATTTTTTTCAACTGACAGTACTCGGAATGATAGGAATCCTAGCGGGTATCTATACATCCCACACACTCGTTTTAAACCTGTCAGCTGGCGGGACCGCAGTGGCTCTTGTAGGGTATTTTGTTTGCAATCTGAAACAGAAAAAGTGGATGAAGTTTATGCATGAAAAACGAAAACACTAGGAGGAAGATGTATGAGTAAACAAAGCAAATTAGTATTTTACGGCGCCATCAGTTTGGATGGCTACCTCGCACGAGAAAATCATTCATTAGATTGGTTAATTGGGACAGAGGGGGAACATGATACAGGCTATCAGGAGTTTTATGAGAGTATCGATACGATTCTGATGGGAAGAAGTACATATGAACAAATCGGCATTCTGTCTCCAGAAAAATTCCCTTACGAGGGTAAGCCCTGTTATGTTTTTTCGCGTACAACAACCGGCTCGGATGAACATGTAACGTTTATCAATGAAAATATTGCTGGTTTCACCCAGTCCTTGAAGGAGCAGGAGGGGAAACGGATTTGGATTGTCGGCGGCGGGGAAGTGCTCCAGCACATGCTACATCTGGTGGATGAGTTTATTATTCAGATTGCCCCGACCATTATTGGACGAGGAATACCTATGTTTGTGCCAGGGGACCAGGAAAACAAACTTAAGCTGGTCGATGTACGGCGCTATAAACAATTTGCCGAACTGCATTATGAAGCCATTAGGTAAAAGCTGTCATGGACCCCTGGGCAAGCATTATCGAGCTGTTTCTGTATAAGTAACATTCACCACTTGTTCTGTTTGCTTGGTAAATTCAATGTCTACATAAACGCCAAATTCTTTTTGATTTTCTTTTAGCCATAATTTAAATTTCTCGGTTGAGGTACGCGGTCCATTTGTTCTTCCAACATAAAGATAATCGACCACTTGCGCATTCGGATATTTTTCCTTCGTCTTAGCTATTGCTATCTTACTCCATTTTGCATAGGATGGCGTCGGTTTTTGTTGGGCAAAGGCAGTTTGGCCGAATTGAGGCAGAGAGGAACTAGTAAAGCCAAATAAGATAGCGAAACAAATTAGAAGCTTTTTCATATAAGCACCTCCTTTGTGTCTTACTATCATGGCATCCCATGTGAAAAATATGTACGCTGCTTCAGAAACGGGATATATGACTCATTTCATAAAAGGAGGTATAGAAGTTTGAAGAAAAGAATCGGCTGTCTGCATGCACATTATTCAAATATTGACTATATCGAAATAGCACTATCCGCCTATGACGTCGAGTTGAGCCACTTTGTCGATCCAGGTCTGATGAAACGAGTCATGAATGACCCGGATTTCACAGATTCTGAAGCTCAGAAGAAAGTGAAGGATCAAGTAGAGTGGATCGAACAAACGGGTGTGGACGCCATCCTTATTACCTGTACGAACTATATTGCCTTAGTGGGAGAGCTTTCATTAAAGGTGCCCATCATTAAGATTGATGAACCTTACTTTGAAGCAATTTGCGGGGTTGACCAGCCTCAAATGATGGTGTTCACGAACCCTGACACCGTTTCTGGTACATTCGAAAGGCTGCAGCAATATGCACAATCAAAACAGAAAACGTTGCATATTGAGGTTCAGGTCATAGAGAATACCTTCCAACTTATTATGAGCGGGAAAAAGGAAGAATACGAAAGAGAAGTAATCCAATTTTTGAAAAAAGATCATCAGAGGGTGGTTTCAGTAGCACAACTATCAATGGTTGGGGCAGCGCGACAGGTAGAGCATGAAACGTCCCAGCCCATTATCAATCCTTTGAATGCGCTCGTCACATCTATGGTAATACAGCTAAATCTAGAGACAAAGGAATAGGCTATATTCCTTTGCCACCTCTAGGAACCAGCGTCGAAATTCGTTCCATTCCTGCAAGAATCGGTTTCGCCCGTTGGATCAATGTTTGTGTAGATTCCAATGTTAAGGATCCTTGATGAGCACTCTCGCTGCTCCACACTTCATACACATAAACAGCATGAGGATCCTCTGGTGCTACACTGACAAGATATAGTTCGCAATCATCTAGAGTTTGCAACGATTCTGCTGCATCTAATAAGATGGAGGCCAATTGTTCACGTTCACCTTCTTTAGCAATCAATTTACCGTAAATCCCGAATTTCTCCATATCTCAAACCTCCTCAACTACGTAACCATTCTACTGTCATCGCCTTATTTCCTTCTGGATATACAAATACAAAAAAATATTTTGAACTCCCAATTTTTTACCAACAAATTGGGCAATTTAAGATGGAAAATACGTTTAAGGCAGGGAATGCGATGAAAGATGCTCAAAGAGAGGCTTTAAGTAAGTTAATAAAAGAACAACAAGATGGAGCCCATCAATGGTTGAATTATTGGCAGGAGCATTCTGCGTTCGATACATGGCAATTTTGGTTTCATGTGATTATGTTTGTGGCCCCGCTAATTGTTCTCTATTTTGCAATGGACTGGAAACGGGCACTTCAGCTCGGCTTCTATGGATTCAACGTCCATGTTTGGTTTGCCTATTTCGATGATTTTGGTTCCACACAAGCCCTTTGGACGTATCCTTATAAGATGATTCCCTTTGTCGCGCACAGTCTCGGAATGGACGCATCGTTAGTCCCGGTATCATTCATACTGGTGTACCAATGGACCATTAAACATCATAAAAATTATTACCTCTATACATTGCTATTAAGTCTTTTTCTATCCTTTATCCTAAAGCCGATTTTCGCCATGCATCAATTGTTTCAGTTCAACGCATGGGCCAATTACTTCCACTTGTTTCTAACCTATATCGTGATCCTTGTTTTATCCAAAGTGATAACAGATCTCTTTTTGTGGCTTCAAAAAAATGCGCAGGAAAAGGGCAGTAAAATGGGAACTACCAAAAAGGGTAAGGTGTTAAAGTAATTTCCCTTTTTTAAAATAGGCTCTGTTAGTATTCATGGTTGATTTTCGTGTTGTAGAATCAGTATGAGAATTCATAGGCGGAGAAATTCCTGCTATGTTTAAGAGTAAGCCCTAAAAAGCAAATATTAGCGGAGTTATTCCGACTAACTGCTCTAAATAAGCCAAAATCCGAAGGTTTGGCTAAGATAGCCGGAAAAACTACCTTTATTTTAAGGGAAAAATCAATATTTCTCCATTTAGCCGGAATTTCTCCGTTTATTATTCAAACACAATGAAACCGACATTAGAGCCATAGATTACACAGGTAATTGGGCTTACCAATTAACACCTTATATCAAAAAGGTATAGGTCTCTTAAACAAGTTATCGATAGACTCAATCGTACGTTTAAGGGCAATTATTGCTCAACAAACAGGTTTGGGTCTGAACATGCAGCAATCGGCGAAGCGAACTCGTGACAAACCGAACTTGCAAATGGTTTAAAATGGAAATACAAAGGTCTATTTGGCATGCTTTCATTTTGTCTCCGTCACCCTTGATAAAGGAATCTCAAACCATTGGCATATTTCCATCAGATAAATAGAAATTCGACTACCCACCTATTGAGTTTTCATAGAACTTTTGACTCTACCACCATAATAAAGAAAAGTGATAAGCTTAATATCGTTTGTAAGATTATAGGTGAAAGTCCATTATTCGTTATTAATACTATTATTAATCTTATATCTTCCATTATTAATTCGACCTTCGCCAATTCATGAACAAAAGAGGTTAATAAAATCAGAAAATATCTAATGAAAGAGTAAGTGCTAAATAGCATTTAAGTTTCTATTAGATATTTATTTTTTTATTTCACGCAAGATTGACAAACTATTATTAATTTCAAAGGTGGTACCCTTAGTGAAAAGAGTATTAATCATATCCCAGCATTTTTACCCGGAAATTGGGAGCCACGCTAATCGAATAAAGAACATTTATATGCAATTAAAAAAAGAAAATTACGATGTAACGATTTTTACAACTGAGCCTTCGTACCCGAATAAGAAAATCTACGAAAATGAAGAATTTTGGGATGAGGAGTTGTTGAATTGTGAAAATAGTAACATTGTTAGAATTGGCATTTCCAGTAGGAAATATTCAAACAGTATTTTAAATCGATTATTTTACTATCTAGAAATCGCATTGAAATTTCTTTTTCTCATCATTAAGGATAAGAAACGATATGATTATATCTTTGTTACTTCTCCGCCGATATTTACGGGTTTCGTTGGAATTTTTGCTAAATATAGGTACAAGAGTAATTTTATCTTAGATATTAGGGATTTATGGCCAGAATCGCTTAAGGGTGTTGGGGTGCTTAACTATCCTTTGATTTTAAAAATTCTCGGAATTTTAGAAATAATCCTTTACAGAAAATCAGACAAAATTGTTATTAACAGCTTAGGCTTTCGAGAGTACATCCAAACAAAGGCTAAAATTGAAGAGTCAAAAATTGTATTTATTCCAAACGGTGCAATAACAGATGAATTAGCTTCTATTTATAAAAAAGAAAACGAAACAAAGAAAATTATCTATGCAGGAAATCTTGGACTTGCTCAAAACACTGACTTGATCAATAAACTCGTACCCCTATTAGATGAACAGGGTATTCAGTTAACAATCATAGGCTATGGAATTAATAAAAAGAAGCTGGTTAACTCCATTAAGAAATACAAAAATGTAACCATCATGAATCCACTAACGAGAAAGCAATGCTTTAAGATCATTGCGGAACATGATATAGGCTTAGTTACGTTGAAGGATGAAGAAGTTTTTAAGACAGTCCTGCCGGGGAAAATGATTGACTATATGACTTGCGGCGTCCCAATCGTGGGTGTTATTGATGGATATGCGAAGGAAATAGTTGAAAAAGAGCGGGTTGGAATAGCAAGCAATAATACAGATTCAAAAGAAATCTTGTCACATATTATGATGTTATTAAATGATGATGAGTTACGAAAAGATATGGCTCAAAGAGAGCAACAAGTAATTCTTAAGAACTTTAATTGGGAAACCAATATTAATAAGTTAGTTAAGCTTATGAAATAGAGCCTATGAAGAAAGGGGGAGAACCATGTCGAAAAAGGTTGGGATGTTTGTTTGGAATCATTTTACCAATGATGCCAGGGTATTACGGGAGTGTACCGCCTTGTCCGAGGCTGGGTATGATGTGGATCTAATTTGTATTCATGATCCAAAAGACGCAAACCTTCCAAGGTTTGAGCAAAGGAATGACCATTTTAAAGTCTATCGATTAAGAAGATATCCAGTTCTATTAGAACTAGGGCAGAAGTTTTACCGCTACTCCTTGCAGAATAAATGGTTTGGGGCTTTTTGTCTGATTATCTGGGCAATCCTTACCCTTTTAGCGCCGGTCGCTGTTATCCCGATTACTATCGTGGTATTCTTACTACTTAAAACGAGGGTAAGAGTGTTATGGGTAAGAAGCAGCTTGATATTCAGAATGATCTTGAAGGGGTATCGAGGGCATTATGATATTTACCATTCAAATGATTTAAATACACTTCCCCAAGGCTATATCAGTGCAAAGTGGCGTTTGAAGCCGAAGAAGTTGATTTACGATTCACATGAGGTCCAAACAAGTCGAACTGGATATTCAAGTCCTATCCATGGGAAAATGGAAGCCTTTCTTATAAAGAAAATCGACGAGATGATGGTTGAAAATGATACAAGAGCGAAATATAACGAAGATTTATATGGATTTTACCCTCATGTTGTTCATAATTATCCTTTCAAACAGCTTAGTCAAAGTAATGAAAAGGTAGATTTACATAAAATCCTAAACATTCCTAGAAACGAGAAAATTCTACTCTATCAAGGTGGAATTCAAACAGGAAGAGGTTTGGACAAGCTAATTAAAGCTGTACCGATGTTTAAAGAGGGAGTATTGGTACTCGTTGGAGATGGGAAAATAAAGAAAGAGTTACAAGAGATGGTTAAGGAAATGAACCTTGAGGAAAAGGTGAAGTTTCACCCAAAAGTACCTCTTTTAGATCTTCCTAAATTTACGAGGAATGGTTATATAGGATTTCAGGTTTTAAATAACGTCTGTTTTAATCACTATTCTGCTTCATCTAATAAGCTTTTTGAATATATGATGGCAGGTGTGCCTGTTGTAGCTTGTGATTTTCCAGAGATCAAAAAAGTTGTAGATCAGGAACAAACTGGGATTACTGTTGATTCTCATAATCCTATGGAAATAGCAGATGCAGTTAATAAAATACTATCAAATCCAACACTGAGAGAGAAATATAGTAAGAACAGTTTTGCCGCAAGAAATAGTTATAACTGGGAAGAAGAAAAGCAAGAATTCCTTAACGTTTATAGTAAATATTGTCACTAGATTGCATTAACTGAGTTCCGCTATTAAAAACACTCAACATCTTCAATGTCATTATTTTGTGCAAAGAAAACGCCGCATTGCACACGCTCTGAAACCCACTAGTGGAATATTGTATAGAATGAATTTCTTAGTAGATAAGGAGATTAACATGACTAAAAAGCCATTAGATAGAATTGCTGAAGCCTATAAAGGTGATATGGGAGAAGACTTCGGTAAAAAAACCAGATATCGGATCAATTGGATTGTTAATCATGTTGAAGGGAACAATGTTTTGGATATAGGGTGTTCACAAGGAATAGTCCCAATTATTCTAGGGCGTGAAGGTAAAAATGTTGATGCTCTAGATATTGCTCAAGAATCGATTGAGTATGCAATGGACGACTTGAAAAATGAGCATGTAACAGTCCAAGAGAATGTTAACTTTAGAGTGTCAAACTTTATGACAGAGGAACAATTAGAACCAACATATGAAACAATCCTTCTGACAGAAGTATTAGAACATATCTCTGATCCGTTAAGTTTTTTAAAGAAAATACATGATCATTTAGATAAAGAAGGCCGTGCAGTAGTAACTGTTCCTTTTGGAATTAATGACTACTTTGATCATAAACGAACATATTACTTTTTAGAATTGTATGACCATCTATCCGCTTTCTTTACGATTGAAAAAATTGAATACCTAGGAAATTGGGTTGGTGTTATTTGTAAAAAGAATATTGAGCTAACTGCCCAACCACAAAAGGCTGAATTTAGTCGCGAAACAATCCAAACATTAGAAAATGCTTTTTACATCTTAGAACGAGAATTAGTAACGAAAATAGAAAATTTCCAAACTACCATTAAACAAAAAAATGAATATGTGAAAAGATTACAAACTCAACATTCTCAATATATTGAAGGTTTGAAAGAACAATTAGAACAACGGAATAGTCAGATTAAAACCTTAAATAACCGGGTAAATGAACTCGAAAAAATAGAAATTAGCAAAACAGTAGAAATTAAAGAAGAAAAAAAGAATAACAGCAGGCTTTTAGAACAAATTCAACAAAAAGAAAAAGAGGTTGAATTTCTAAAGAAGAAAGAATTTGATTTACAAGTTGACCTAATAAAGAAATTAGAAGAAATCAAGCAAGAAAAAGAAAAAAATAAATCACTAGTAAACAAATCCAACAATGAATTAAAGGAATATAAATCATCAATTAAAAAAGTTGAAAAGCAACATCAGCTGGAAATTGAAAAGTTTAAAAAACAGATAAAACATAAAGAAAAAGAAGTAGAAACCCTAAAAAAGAAAGAAACTGATTATCAAAACCAACAAATAAAGAAATTAGAAGAAATTAAACTAGAAAAAGAGAAAAATAAGAATCTTTTGAACCAAGCTAACACCCAATTGATTGAATATAAATCATTGATTGATGATTTAGAAAAACAACATCGAATAAATAGTGAAGAGTTTATAGAAGCAATTCAAACAAAGGAAAATGAAGTAGACGATTTAAAAGTAAAACTAGTAAATCTGCAAATGGAAAAAGAAAAAAATACAGAAGAATTGCTTCAAAAAGATACTATTATTGATGAATTAAAGCAAAATATTAATAATCTAAAAGCAAATGAGGCCAAAAGCTTAGAAGAGATTAAGGAAGAAATAAAAAGTAAACAAATTCTTCTAGCACGAGAAAAGGAAAAAGCTGAACAGATTTCGGCTCTTCAACAGGAAGTGAAGAAACATCTAGGAAGTCTTGAAAAGTACAAAGAGCAAATTAAACTTAAGGATCAAGAGAAAGAGCAATTAAACTTCATAATCAAGCAAAAGGTGCAGAATAGTACTACACCTGATATTCATCCAAATACTAGGCTGTACGATGAAATTAAGAAAAGAGACAATCTGATCATTGACTTAAACAAGCAGGTTGAAATGTTGAAAGCTGAATTACTTACTAGTTTAACTCATGAAGAGAAATCTCTAAAAAGCAACCTAAAGGAAAAAGAAGAATACAGCAAGTTGGAAAACTTCGTTAGAAATATTGAGGATAAATTGAGTAAGTTAGAAAGAAAATATATGGCTTTGAAAACTTCCAGGCTAGGTTCCATGACATTAAAGTATTGGCAGCTCAAACGTAAATATACAAACAAGGTAAGGAGCAATTAATACGATGAAAAAGGAAGAAATACTAGCAAGATTACAGGAAATAGAAAAAATAAAGAAAAAAATAAGTACGTTAAACACTCCTTCTTTACCTGTAATTCCAGGAGGCATCCTAATTAATAAGACTGAAACGGAAGGAAACAAGCCGGTTACTAGAGTAACTAAACCAGCTGTTCCGGTAAATAAATCAAACTTTAAAAAAGGGATAAGCGTAATTATTCCAACTTATAAAGGTGAAAAAGTAATTCTTACATGCTTAGAATCTCTTCATAAACAAACATTAAAGCAAGAATTATTTGATGTGATTATCATAATGAATGGTGAAAAGGATTCTACAGAATCAATCATTAATGATTTTATTACTAAAACAAAAATGAATAACATTACCGTATTATATTCATCAACGCCAAGTGCTTCTTCAGCTAGAAACATAGGTTTGCAACATGCTAAGCGGGAATACACAGTTTTTCTAGATGATGACGATTATACTTCATCCAACTTCTTAGAAGAAATGTTTAATTATGCAAGCCCTGATACAACCGTTATTTCTCAAATCGTTAACGTCGACCAAGCTGGAAATGTTGACCCTACTAATTCCATTAATCAACAAATTATAAATGTCGAGAAAAAAGAACATAACGACTTTATGTCTTTAAATATGGTTGCGACAATTAATGCGTGTAAGCTTGTGCCTACTAGTTGTTTAAAGCCAATACAGTATGATTCTGGATTAAAGAGTGGAGAAGATGTAGTATTCTTCACTGAACTAATCGCCAAAAACGACTTGAAATTTAAAGTTATCCCGATTGATAAACAAGTGATCTATTATAGAGTTTTGCGTGATAACTCAGTATCACGACAAATTATGACATTTGATTTCTATGTCACTCAAAGATTAGCCGTAATCAAACGGTTAGATAAATTGATTGGTCAAACTACAAATACTCAAAAACAAACGTTTATTAAACAAAAAATAAACGCACAATCAACATTCATTAATAGATATTTGAAGGAAAATATCAATGATTGGGAACAAGTTGTTGAGGAAATTAAAAAGCAAAACCTTTCATATATGCCTTATTCTATTGTCAATAGAGGCTTAGCCAATAAGCTAGTTATCTCTTTCTGTTTCCCTCCATATGTTGATACGAGCGGTAATGTAATGGCAAAACGGATTCGAAATATGAACGAAATCGTGGATGTTGTTTACAACAAAATGGATAAAGTGAGAGAGAGAGATCTTAAATTAAATACTTTAGTTGAAGATGTCATCGATGAAAGATTTGAGATTCCAAGTTATCCTAGTTTCTCTAATTGGAAAGCAATTGAAGCCTTTTGTACGTTAGGTATTGACAAACTAGGAAATACAAAAACATATAAAGAAATTTATAGTCGTGCCATGTGGCCTGGATCTCACTTTTTGGCTTACCAATATAAACTCCTTAACCCGAAGGTAAAATGGTCAGCAGAGTTTTCGGATCCTTTATTACTAGATATCCATGGTCAAACTAGAAAAGCCAACATTGAAAACCCTGATTTTCTAAAAAAAGCCAATAAAATGGCTGCCAAAAAGTATAAAATACCACCTGTTTCTGACTCAAACCTATTCTTCTGGTGTGAATATTTGCCATATCTATTTGCGGATGAGTTAATATTCACGAATGAAAATCAGTTGAAATATATGTTAGATAGTTTTCCGATTAAGAAAGTCAAAAATATGATCAAGAAGAAAGCTGTTATTTCACCACAGCCTACCTTACCAACGGAATTTTATAATAGTAATAAAAGCAATTATTCATTAGAAAAAGATAAAGTGAATATCGCATACTTCGGTACATTCTACCAAACAAGAAACTTAGATGACCTTTTCAGTGGTTTGGAAAATGTAACCGAGGAATTAAGAAAAGATGTTAAACTACATATTTTTACTGCCAATCCCGCTTCACTTGAGGAAGAATTAAAAGGCAGTATATTAGCTGAAAATGTAAAGATTAATCCATATGTTAATTATAACGAATTTCTCAATTTAACAACCTCTTTTGATTGCTTAGTTGTTAATGACGCAAAGACAAAACAAAGTAAAGCAATAAATCCATATTTACCTTCTAAATTAAGTGATTACATTGGAAGCGGCACGAATATCTGGGGAATTTATGAAGAGAACAGTATATTAAGTGGATATGAATTAGCTTATAAATCAGAATTAGGTAATATTAAACAAGCAACGGGTGTATTTGAACAAATCGTTAGGGATAAAAAGAATAAAACAGTTTCTGTATAAGTCAAAGATAATTAGAGTGAAAAATAACCATTAATTATTAGGAGGAACTTATAATGAAATTATGTACAGTAGGATTAGGATATATCGGGTTACCAACATCTATTATGTTTGCTAAGCACAATGTGGAGGTTGTCGGTGTAGATGTAAGTCCTAGAGTAATAGATTCATTGAATAATGGCAGGATACATATTGAAGAGCCAGGTTTACAAGAAGCATTAGAAGAAGTAATTGCAAAAGGTACGTTCAGAGCTTCATTGATGCCAGAAAAAGCAAATGCCTTCATTATAGCTGTTCCAACTCCAAACCATGATGATTTATATAAGTCTTGTGATTTAAGCTTTGTAGTAAGTGCGGTTAAATCGGTTCTTCCGTATGTCGAAAAAGGAAATGTTATCATCGTAGAATCCACCATTGGACCACGCAGTATGGATGATGTTGTAAAGCCATTAGTAGAAGAGGCTGGATTCGTTGTCGGGGAAGACATTTTCTTAGTACACTGCCCAGAGCGTGTATTACCAGGTCAAATTATGCACGAACTAGTTTACAACAACCGCATTGTCGGCGGGATTACACCAGCATGTACAGAAGCCGGCGCAATGGTATACGGTACGTTTGTTAAAGGTGAACTGATCAAAACAAACGCAAAAACTGCTGAAATGTCTAAGCTAATGGAAAACACATTCAGAGATGTGAACATTGCCTTAGCGAACGAGCTTGCAAAAGTGTGTAACGAGTTAGAAATCAATGCTTTAGATGTTATCAGCATGGCGAACAAGCACCCGCGTGTAAATCTGCATACACCTGGACCAGGTGTAGGCGGTCACTGTCTGGCTGTTGACCCATACTTTATTGTCGCAAAGGCTCCTGAAACAGCTCAGTTAATCAACCTATCACGCAGCATTAACACATCTATGCCTCACTACGTTGTAGAAAATGTGAATGAATTAATGAAAAATGTCGATGGTAAAGTGGTTACTGTATTTGGTTTAACCTACAAAGGAAACGTGGATGATATTCGCGAAAGTCCAGCGATGGAAATTTATGAAATGCTAAAAGAAGAGAACCAATTCGAGGTAAGAGCATTTGATCCGCATGTTCAATTAGACTGGGTAATCAGTGACATGGAAGAAGCAGTAAATGGATCTGATTTAATCTTAATATTATCTGATCATGATGAGTTCAAAATAATCGAAGGAACTAAATTATCGAAAATGAACAATAAGAGAATTTTCGATACCAAAAATGTAGTTTTCACAGTTTCAGAAGATGTTGAATATATGAATTATGGAAATCTATATGAATTTCTTAAGAAAGAAGCAAGTCTTGTATGAACTTTGTTTGGCGAATCCTGAAAGAACAATTTAGTAATCTTAATCTGATATTCAGATTAAGTATGTTTCAAGAAAAAAGTAAATACAATATGCATTATTTAGGCGCATTTTGGCAAGTTTTAAATCCAGTGATACAAATTTGTATATACTGGTTCATTTTTGGCTTTGGAATTAGGGGGGGCTCTTCTGTCGGAGAGACCCCGTTCTTCCTTTGGTTCATTTGTGGTATCGTACCATGGTTTTTTATAAGCCCAACGATCACACAAGGTTCAAATAGTGTGTATTCAAAGATAAATTTAGTTTCTAAAATGAAGTTCCCAGTGAGTGTCCTTCCTACAATAAAGATAGTAGAAAACTCCTTTTCCTTTATTGCTATGATGTTGATTACATTCTTCATATTAGTCCTAAATGGTTATTTCTCGGGGATTTACCTGCTGCAATTACCATATTTTTTATTATGCCTATATATTTTGCTATATAGTTTAACATTATTATTATCAACACTTACAACCATTATCAGGGATATACAAACAATGGTTCAATCGATTATGAGAATGATGATGTATGCTTTACCGATACTATGGAACGTAGAAAGCCTGCCAGCCTTTTTCGTGAATTTACTGCAGCTTAACCCACTTTATTATATTATTGATGGATTTAGAAATTCATTATTAGGCGGAGAATGGTTTTTTTATGACTTGGATTATACATTCTATTTTTGGTTTGTTACCCTTTTGATTTTAGTTATTGGTTCACGTTTTCATTTGAAATTCCGTCATAAATTTGTTGACTATATTTAATTGGAGGCTTTAAAAAAATGAGGCCGAAAATCGTTTTTTCTAACGTTACAAAAAGTTTTAACTTATATAAAAAGCAATCTGATAAATTGCTTGAAATTATCTCTTTTAAAGATAATAAAGAAAATTTTTATGCTCTTAAAAATCTTTCATTTGAGATTTTTGAAGGGGAAGCAATCGGAATTGTCGGTCTTAATGGATCCGGAAAATCGACACTTTCGAATTTACTGGCACAAATTATACCTGCCACTTCAGGTTCGATTGACATAAATGGAGAGACCTCATTAATTGCGATATCAGCTGGATTAAATAATCAATTAACTGGTTTAGAGAATATCGAACTAAAGTGTTTGATGCATGGATTAAAGAAGGAAGAAGTTCAAAGATTGATGGACGATATCATTGAATTTGCTGATATTGGAAAATTTATTGACCAGCCTGTAAAAAATTATTCAAGTGGAATGAAGTCGCGACTGGGCTTTGCCATTTCCATTCACACGAATCCCGATATATTGATTGTCGACGAGGCTCTTTCAGTTGGTGACCAAACTTTTTATGAAAAGTGTCTTAATAAAATGATTGAATTTAAGAGTCAGGGAAAGACGATTATTTTTATAAGTCACTCCCACTCACAAATAAAAGAATTCTGTGATCGCGTTATGTGGATTCATTTTGGCAGACTTGAAAAATTTGATAAAACGGATGAAGTACTAAAAGATTATATTAAGTTTATTAATTGGTTTAATTCCTTAACGGAAATTGAAAAGAAGAATTACCGAAAACAAATGTTAGAAGCCCAATATAAAGATGAAAATGTCTCGAATCATTCTATTCGCAGACCAACACCTCGAAAGCCGCCTGTAAAGAAGCAAGGCAATATCCTATTTACATTACAATGTGTACTTTTGGTCTTAGCGGTTCTCGTTAGCGCGTCATTCATGTTTGGAGCAAATCCGGTATTGGGTATTGAAAAATACTTTTTATAGTATTTAATAGGTTATCTAAATCCCCATCTTCTAAAAGATGGGGATTATTTAATACTTACTTTTGTACCAATTTTAATCGTTTACCTGACATTTGCTTATTATTTGAGAGAGTAATGTTTGAGTTGGACGATACTATGTTGATAGCAGGTTTTGAACCGTCACCTTCCCAAAAACGATTATTTGCGATGGTAATATTCGTACCGTTTGCCCCCGAAATTGGAATAATCGTGTCTGAAATAGAGTTAGCCAATATGTTACTATCTTGGATATGATTCCAATAAATCCCGCTTGTTGTTACCCTATTTCCACTTGAAGGAGTTAGTCCTCCTCGAATGACATTTCTTTCAACCAAAATTCCAGAAGCTTTACTGTGTACACTGCCACTTAAACTAATTCCTAGGAAGTATGTAGCATCTAGTTTGTTTCCCCGAACCGTTATATGATCTGAATGAATGATATCAATTAAATTGGCTGCATTCGGTAAATCATTTAGGGTTAAGGTATTTATATGGGTATTGTTTACTATCTTCACATTTGATGCCTGTACTTTAATAGCCCTTCTATTACAATTCTTAATTGTGTTACCTAATATAATTCCTTGAGCATTTAGAAACGGAGAGCTACCGTTGTTAAAAAGAAATTGTATCGCATCGCCTTCTTCACCTGTTACTCCAGAAATGGTATTATTTCTTACTATATTCTGTTTAGATGCAGCTTCTTTAGATGTAACTAAGATGGCACGGGATGCGCCAATATTATCCCCCAATTTACCGTTCTTTGTACCTTTTATGCTGATAATCGTATTGTCTTCAATTAGAATGCCCTCTGATGTTTGAGACTTAATTCCGTATGCAGTTTGATTACTTCCATAGATATTGGTAATCTTACTATTTTTTACTGTACATTCGGCACCTTGTATCAAAACCCCTCCTGCAGCTTTGTTGTTTCCATTTAATTCAATGGATACTAGACTATTCTTACCTTTAACGGTAAGCATAATTATATTTGGTGAACCTGCCAAGATTACAGCTCCATCTGACTTAATGGTAATTCCAGATTTAGTAGATAGTAAACCTGATGTAATTTTAAATACCCCATTTTTTAATACCTTATTTTTCCCAGGGGCATTTAACCACGCTTGAAGAGCCTTGGTGTCGTCTGTAATACCATCCCCTACTGCACCAAAGTCTCTGGGATCTATTTTTTCATCAACATGAATGTGTTGCTTACTTACATCTAACCCATCTTGGAGATCTTTTTTTTGAGTATGAATCATCGTAATCGTAAAGAAAATAAGTAAAAAAAACATGATTGCCCAAAAAAACACGCGATGAAGTTTGCGGTTAAACATTGATGCTCCTTTCATAGACCTATGACGTTTTTAGTATAACAAGTTTAAAAGAGAATAATAATGATTAAGATATAGTTCTAATGTTGGAATTATTAGACATTGCATTCTATTACAATTCCTTTAATGCTACAATAAAACAGGTAAAAAAATAAAGAAACAACAAAGATATAGGACGGATACGAAATGTTGTCAAATGAAAAAACATACCAAACAAACCTTCCTATAAAATATATTTTTGAAGAAGGTCAAAAAACTAAAGATTATCTGCTAGTAGTCTTTTCGGGTTTTGCAGAAAATACCTCTAAAGTTAAACATGCATACAATTACATGAGAACACTTAAAAACTTTGACTGCCATAAATTATTTATATTAGATAACTATGGACCCAGCGGATGTTATTATATCGGAGAAAATATGAGTTTTGAAGTAGAAACATCTGTATTGTCTTTGATTACGAACATGATTAGAAAGTATAAAATTAATTATGAAAATGTAATTGTTGCGGGTTCTTCAAAGGGTGGAAGTGCTGCATTGTATTTCGGCTTAAAATATAATTTTGGTTATGTAATTGCAGGCGCATTTCAAACAAAAATCGCAGACTACATTACCATTCGACCGGAAGCGTATGACTATATGCTTGGAAGTTCTAGTAATCAAGCAGGGCACGATTATTTAAACGATATTATTTATAGACAACTAGATAAGGAAATATACACCAAATTATTTTTTATGTCTAGTAAAAATGATTGGCAATACCCTGACCACATCCAACTCTTTTTAGATACGTTAAAAGAAAAAAATATTCCTTATACATACTATGAATGTGAAGAAATGCGGGATCATTCTGATGTGGGAAATCATTTTCCTAAATTCCTATTTGAAAAATTGTTTCTTATCCTTTATTTTGTTGATTTAAAAGAAATTTCTTATTCTTTAAATAAGAATACATTTATTGGAAGAGTTCATGCGACCGATAAATTTCAGAATTTAAAGTTTTACTTAGTTATAAAGGAAAATAATCAAATTATTCACACCAATATGAATGAAATTGAATATAAACCAATTGATTCTGGGTTTTATACACTATCCATGCTGGTTACGAAAGATGATGATACGATCTATGAAACAGACTTATTACAGGAATTTATCAGTACGGGAGAATATGAGTTACAAGATGTAATCTTTCAATTGAATGAAACCGATCTTGAACTAGAAATTAAAACCACTTCCAGTGAATTAAAATATGCATTTTACATTTATAAAAATGGTTTGATCATTGATAAAATCATGTATCACAACAATTCCATTTTGAGATATCCGCTAAATGGAACAGGTAACTATCAAGTTCAGTATTACATTAAAGATCAAAAAGGCAAGGTATCTGTAAATAAAACAAAATTATTACACAAATTTTAGCTGGATGCCGCTGGTATGACACAAAGGCAATTTTTTAAAAGATATGCAATATGAAGGGAGCAAGCAATGGATCAAAAAATAAAAGTAATGACTGTCTTCGGAACTAGACCTGAAGCTATTAAAATGGCCCCTCTTGTAAAAGAACTAGAAAAAAACAGTGAAACAATCGAATCAATTGTGACAGTAACGGCTCAGCACCGTCAAATGTTAGACCAGGTGTTATCTATTTTTAAAATAACGCCAGATTATGATTTAAATATTATGAAGGATCGCCAAACCTTAATAGACGTAACCATTCGCGCTCTAGAGGGTTTAAATCAAGTGTTGCAAGAGGCGAAGCCAGATATCGTTTTGGTTCATGGTGATACTACAACCACGTTCGTAGCAAGTTTGGCTGCTTTCTATAATAGCCTCCCAATAGGACATGTAGAGGCAGGCTTGCGTACATGGAATAAATTCTCTCCATATCCGGAAGAAATGAACCGGCAGTTAACAGGTGTTATGGCTGATTTACATTTTGCACCAACTAGTGATTCAAAACAGAATTTAGTACAGGAAAATAAAAAAGATAACTTCATCTTTGTTACAGGTAATACTGCAATAGACGCGTTAAAAACGACTGTAAAACCAAATTACTCACACCCTGTATTAGATAAATTGGGGAACGATCGGTTAGTATTGATGACCGCACATAGAAGAGAAAATCTTGGTAAACCAATGGAAAATATGTTTCGAGCTATAAGAAGACTTGTCGAAAAACATGATGATATTCAGGTGGTTTATCCAGTACATATGAATCCAGTGGTAAGACAGATTGCAGACAAAATTCTAGGTGATAATAATCGTATCCAGTTAATCGAACCATTAGATGTAATTGATTTCCATAATTTCGCTTCTAAGGCATATTTGATCCTTACCGATTCTGGTGGTGTCCAGGAAGAAGCACCCTCTCTAGGTGTACCGGTTTTAGTTCTTAGAGATACAACAGAACGCCCTGAAGGTGTAAAGGCAGGAACATTAAAGCTGGCAGGAACAGATGAAGACATTATTTTTAGCCTGGCTGATGAACTTTTAAGTGACAAAGAGGCACATGATCGAATGGCCAAAGCATCAAATCCTTATGGTGATGGTAATGCTTCAAAAAGGATTGTAGAAGCGATTCTTTACTATAAAAATAAAATAGAAACAAGACCTAGTGATTTAGGTGAGGTTTAAGAAAAAGGTCAGTTGGGTATTCCTGACAGACCTTTTTTGTTATAAAACAGTTTAAAGCATAGTTTGATTTTACCTTGTACCTAGTAAGAGAGTGTTGTAAAAATGGAAATGTTAACTTAAAGACGAGGTGTGCATGATGTCCAAAAATAAAATTTTATTTTCAGATTTTATTACGATAGATGGAGAAGTAAGTTTTACATATACTGAGACTAATAGTGAAGGTGAAAACCTGTCATCTAATAGGATTTACTTTAATCTATTCCCAGCTATTAAACCAAGACCAGATCTAATTGCACTAGCGATATCAACGTTATGCGCAAAAACATACTCTAGTATCCATTTTGATACGAATGTAAGCGAGTCAATTATAGATGCGATTTCAAAATTTACTTCTGCTGTTGTTACAGCAAGTTTCAGTTTTGATAATTCATATCAAAGAAAGATAAGAAACAACGTTACATTAAATTTTAGCGGTGGATTTGACAGTCTTGCTGCTAAGTGTTTAATGCCTGAAAATACAAATTTAGTTTCAATGGACTTTGGCGGCAGGTTTTCTAGAGAACGTAGGTTTTTTGAGAACTTTGATACCTGTATCGTAAGTACAAATTTGTTAGAAACGCCTTTAAAATCAAATTCTTGGTCAATGATGGGAATTGCTTCTATTTTATATAGTGACTATTTAGCAACTGACTTTCATACTTTTGGAAGTATCTTTGAAGTAAGCCCAAATAATTTTACTGATTACCCTGTAGCTGCACGAAATAATAGTTTCCCGCCTTTTTTAGCAGCAGGAATGGAGAATGCTCCTTATGTTTTGGGTTTGACAGAGGTAGGTACGCTAAAGGTAATTGGACATTATGAGCCTGACTTAATTGCGCCTTCTTTAGATTCCTTAGCAGATCCTGTTGAGGAAAAAAGATATAGAAAACAAGTATTATCTCTAATTGCATCTGAAAAAGCAAAAAGGGATTATAATCTAACTATTATTGATACACCTCCAAGGCCGCACTTTAAATTTGGCCAAAATCTATCTGCTGACTTTCTATCTTTATACATTATCAAACATGCGGGTTTGGATATAGCTTCACATACCATTATGGATATTCCGGATGAAGTAGTAAAAGCAGCTGATAATTTATCGTTACTATTTTATGAAAGATTAAATACAAATTTTATTGAAAATTTTCCAAAAGAACTTGTAGGGGGATTACTTTCTAATTTGGGGAATGCTGGGGTTATTCCATTTACTCCTGACGACTGGAAAGAGTATTATCAGGTTAGAGAATTAATGTCAAAATATCATGAATTAAAGTAGAATTAATTAAAAGAAGTGAATTTAGCAAAATCACTAAAATAAGACCTAGATGAGAAGAATGAATCCTGACTTTCAGGGTTCATTCTTCTTTTTAATTATGTAATTTAAGTCATAGAAGTTTTATAAGTATTCGACAATAATATTGACAGGCATTCCAGAATTCAACATAATATTTACGAAACTTATGAAATAATATAAAGTATAAAACGAAAATGGGGTAGTTGACTATGCTATACATAAAAGATCCTTTAAGTTTTAAAGCATCTATTGATATTTCTTTAGAAGTTCTCTCTGAGTTTGCTGATGGTTTGTTAAAGGAGTTTGTTGATTCTATTCCCAGCAGCGTCCACAGGGTAAGCTTGGATCCCACATCGGAAGTAGAAGAAAGCTTAAAGTTTTGTTTGGTTAAATTCAAAGAAACAAAAACCTATCATTGGCTGAGAGAAGATTTAAAAAATGCTCTGTATGACATTGAAATTCAACTGAATAAGAAGGTTTCATAACAAAAAACTGATTGGGTCGGATTAAAGTCCCCAATCAGTTTTTTTGTATCTAGTTCTTATTGCGCCTTCAACTCTGTCTTAACTCCTAGCTTTTCATCTTGAGCAGATACCAAAAAAACGGGAACATAGATTGATAGAACTTATGGATTTAATATGGAATAATGAATAGTGAATAATTTGTAGAAATTTCTGTTTATTACCTGCGTTATTTCTTAAATTGCACTATTTTTCTACATAATAGACTAGTAATTTACTAAAATACATAATTAAAGAGAAGGTAAGGGAGGCAAGCAGAAGGTGAACGCTAAAGCACAGAGTAATAGCTCGAAACAGGCGGATTTTTCAAAGCTATTGAAGAAGGCTTATGAAAAGGGCGTGAATGAAAGTGAATTAACACTTGATAAGATTATTGAGGATTTAAAAACTGATTTGAAGAATATGATGATCAATTAAACATTGCTTCATTTATTATCATAGAGAATAATTTCATTAAGGACGGAGACGTAATGATCGCTTTTGAACAATTACCAAAATCGATAAAGAAATCACTGCGCTATATCAATCAAGATGTGAAGTCAATTGAGAAGTTAGAGCAGCTTGAGAAAACATTGGTGCTATATATCAAGAAACGTAAGCTTCAGTTGAAAAAAGAGAACTGATTACATAAATAAGGGAGACTAGCAGATATCTGCTAGTCTTCCTTATTTATTACAAGATATTCGAGTAAATGACTTTAGCAGTGGTGTATGTTTTTTGCAAGCAAAAAGTGAGTTTACCTGCCTAACAAATTCAGTGCCCCAAACCTCACCACTGAAAAAGCCAGGCTGAATGCCTGGCTAAAAATTAATAAAATCGCTTAAACCCATCAAAATGCTCCGTGTAATAAGGGCTAGTTAGGCTCGAAATGGTAACACCCTTTTTCTCATCAGCATGAAGGAACTGATTGTTACCAATATAGATCCCAACGTGAGAGATTCCTTTTTTATAGGTATTTTCGAAGAATACAAGATCGCCTGCCTGCGGCTGGTCGACGTAGAACGTACGGCTGTAGTAGCCTTCTGCAGAATAACGCCCAATTTTCTTGCCAGCTAGATTCGCTGCATAGTAGATAAAGCCGCTACAATCAAAGCCCTTTAAAGAAGACCCGCCCCAAGCATAAGGAATGCCCATAACACTATACCCTGCATTGACAAATGCAGCAGCAAAATCACCAGTTGCTGGAGTTACGACCGTAGGTGCCTGACCAGCAACCTTCAGTACTTGACCAACATAAATCATATGAGAATTCAAACCATTCAGCGACATTAAATCCTGAAGGCTCATTTTATATTGCAAGGATATACTGCCTAATGTATCTCCACTTTTAACAGTATAATCAGTCGTCTGCTTTACATCGCTAGGAGGCGCCACAGGAGCAACGGGTGCCACTGGTGCAGGAGTCGTTACAACTGGTGCCTGTGCCTTCACATTTAATTGCTGTCCGATATAAATTCGATCGGAATTCAATCCGTTCAGCGTTTTTAACTCCTGAACACTCATACCAACCTGTAAACCGATTTTGCTTAGCGTATCACCATTAACGACTGTATAGACAGAAGTGGTTGAAGGTTCAACAGGTGGTGTAGGTGGAGTCACTGCTGGCGGCGGTGTGGCTGGTGTTGTAACGGCTGCTGAAACCTTTAGAGTTTGTCCAACAAAAATTAAGTCGGAGTTTAACCCATTGAGCGATTTCAACTCTGCTACGGTTGTGCTAAACTGCTTGGCGATTTTGCCAAGATAGTCACCGCTTTTGACTACATAATCACTAGTAGAAACGGGTGCCGGTGCAGGCGTTGGTACTGCAGGTTGTACAGCTGCTTCAGCAGTAACCTTAAGTGTTTGATTGACATAAATCATATCCGACGTTAAGCCGTTTAAGCCCTTAATTTGCGGGACGGTTGTTTGATATTTTGAGGCAATTTTTGATAGTGTGTCTCCCTTTTGAACGGTGTAGGTACTCGCATATGCGGAACCTGCAAATACAGTCGAAAGGAGTGCCGCAGTCGAAACACTGCGAACAATCGTCTTCTTCATCCTCAAGTCTCACCTCTATTATTCTGGTATTTTAAACATATTCTACCACATATCACCATATTATTTTAGATAAATTTGCAATTAAGGGGCTAGAATACAAGATTTCTAGGTATACACAGAATATACTAAATTTAAAAACTGACAATTTATTTACAAATAGAAAGAAGTTTAGTAGAATAAGCGAAACGATACGAAGAAAGGAGATTCTTGTCTAATGGATGAAAAGAAACACAAGGTTGAGTTGTCACCAAACGATTTCTCTGCCATTGTTAAGAAAGCCTATGATCGAGGCGTAAGTGATCATGGTATAACCGTCCAACAGTTACTTGAAGATTTGAAAGTCGACCTTTTAAAAATAAAAGTTTAATTATATATAGAAAAAAAGGCAAACTAGGTTCAATCTAGTCTGCCTTTTTATTTACAAAATATTCAACAAGGAACTGTGCCCAAACTTGGTTTCCGTTATCGTTCGGACCATTTTCACCCTCTGTTAAATATTCCTTTAATTCAAGATTGTCGGTTGCTGGCCAAGCTGTCCAGTGGTCAAGATAGGTGATATTGTTTTCTGCTGCAAATTGCTTTAAGCCTTCCACCTGAACAGAATAGTATTGCGGCAGATAAATGGGATACGAAGGCTGAAGAATGAAGGTCGTATCCGGATTAGCTGTCTTAATATCTTCCATCAGTTTCGTTACATTTGCCAATGTGGCATTTATCTTGAGTTTGCCATTGTCATTGAATAGAAAGGGTTCGATGACAACTAGCTGTGCTTTTTCAGCAGCAATCTCAAGCTGCTTATTTTCAGCAATTAAATCTTTTGTCGTTTGATCGTATGTAAACTGTGCGGTATGTATTCGATCACTGCCAAAGCTATCTGATAGACTTTGCGAAACGTTCTTTTCCCAATCCATTGCAGTAGAACCGACAAAAGCGATTTTAAAAGGCAGGTTATGCTCCAGTGCTAGCTTTAATTGCTCTTTAGCTGGTTCCGGCCAATTTGAAGCCAGCTCTAAATAATCATCATGATCTATTTCATTCGTATCCTGCTGAGTAAACAAGGGTTCAACTGCTTTTACAGCTATTTTCTGATTCCAGTGGAAATGCCCAAATGCTAAGACAATTACACAGATAATTCCCCAAGTCACTGTGAGAAAATACTTCATTCTGTTACCCCCAAATATATTCTTCTATCATTATAGCAAAAATTTACCATGAAATTTATACCAATTATAAATATCCTACATCAACTTACAAAAAACATGGTATGATTGTTTATGTAATTTACAAAATCCTACAAATATTTTGTGTTTGCTAGTTATAAAGGCCTATATTAACTTAGGTTCAACACACACCGAAACAAATTTAAAATAGTAAAAATAAATATCCACCATTCGTCAAAATTCAACAAATTACGACATTCATTCATGTTATAATACTCTTATTTTGAATTAGCATATACAGGAGGACATTATGGAAGAAACGATTAGTCTTAAAGAGTTACTAGAGACGTTAAAAAAACGAATCATTATGATTATAGTCATTACGATGACAGCTGGATTAGTCAGCGGCGTCATTAGTTACTTTTTTCTAACCCCAATCTATCAGGCTTCGACACAAATACTCGTCAACCAAGAAACGAGCGAGCAATCATTCTACAGTCCAAGTGAAGTTCAAACAAACCTACAATTGATTAGTACCTATAATGAAATCATAAAAAGTTCTCGTATCCTTGATAAAGTTATTGTTCAAACGGGCTTGGATATGACAGCAGGTCAACTAGCAGAGAAAATTACAGTAAGCAGTCAAAAGGACTCCCAGGTTGTGAATGTATCCGTTCAAGACCCTGATCCCAATATGGCAGCGAAGATTGCAAATATTACAGTAGAAGTTTTCCAACATGATATCGTTAATATTATGGGAAAGAGAGTCGATAATGTTAGTATTCTTGCGGCAGCTAAGGTTACTGAAAACCAGGCACCAATTAAACCGCAACCAGTTATGAATGTAGCAATTGCGATGGTTGTTGGTTTGATGGCGTCAATTGGACTAGCGTTCTTACTTGAGTACTTTGACAGCACGATTAAAAACGAACAGGATATTGAAAAAATCCTCGAGCTTCCTATTTTAGGTATTATTGCTCAAATTGATGATCAAAAGATGGAAGAGCTGAAATTACGTAAAGCAGCACGCACTAGAACAGCAGGAAGAGGTGATACTTATGGTGTTTAAGAGAAAAAAGAAACTTAAAACTACCGATCCAAGTCGGAAGTTAATTGCAGCGCTTGACCCAAAGTCACCAATTTCAGAGCAATATAAAACAATTCGGACAAATATTCAGTACTCCTCTGTAGATGAGGAACTTAAAACTATAATGGTAACCTCCTCTGGTCCAGCTGAAGGGAAATCAACAACAGCAGCAAATCTAGCCGTAGTTTTTTCTCAGTTAGGGAAGAAGGTATTACTGGTAGATGCCGACCTTCGTAAACCAACCGTTCATCGAACATTTGCTGTGAATAACCTATTTGGTTTTACTACCGTTTTGACCAAGCAAGCAACACTTGCGAACACAGTTGTTGAAACAGAGGAAAAGGATCTCTTTATCTTAACAAGTGGACCGATTCCTCCGAATCCAGCAGAGCTCCTCAGTTCAAAATCAATGGAACAGTTTATGGAAGAAGCGAAAGAGCAATTTGATTATGTCGTATTTGATACGCCGCCGTTATTAGCGGTAGCGGATCCACAAATTATCGCTAATAAGGTTGATGGCTCTATTTTGGTTGTCTATAGTGGCAAAACAGAAATTGACCAGGTGAAAAAGGCAAAGGAATTATTGGTGAATGCCCAAAGCAAATTGGTGGGTGTTGTGTTAAACCATAAAGAAATGAAGGATAACGACTATTACTATTATTATGGTACAAAATAACTAAAATTCGACAAAAACACCCCCTTTACCGAGGTGTTCGACAGTGTTACCATGAAATATGTCATGTAAAAAATACATTTAACTGGAAAGGGGTGTGGTGTCATGATTGATTTACATTGTCATATATTGCCGGGTGTCGATGATGGCGCACAATCTCTTTCTGATTCACTCAACATGGCAAGGAAAGCCCTTGAACAAGGGATACATATCATTGTGGCAACGCCGCATCATTTGAATAACTCCTTTGAAAACCCCAAACGACAAATACTTGATAGAGTAGAAGAATTAAACCAAATCCTTCAAAAGGAAAGCATCGATGTGAAGATCCTGCCTGGACAGGAAATACGCGTCCATGGAGAATTGATAGAGGGATATACAATGGGGGAAATTCTCACCGTCAATCATACCCCATATGTTTTAGTAGAATTCCCATCCAACCATGTCCCTAGATATACAGAAAAGCTGTTCTATGACCTGCAAATGAATGGTCTAATCCCCGTGATTGTTCACCCAGAACGAAATCGGGAAATCATGGAACGTTCAGAGCTGCTCTATCAGTTAGTGAAGAAGGGTGCGTTAACGCAAATCACCGCTTCTAGTGTTACGGGTGACTTTGGAAAAAAGATTAAGAACTTTACTCTGCAACTAATTGAAGCAAACCTTACGCATTTCATTGCTTCAGATGCTCATAATCTCATAAATCGAACGTTTAGAATGAGAGAAGCTTTTGGCGTAATACAACAAAAGTACGGTAACGAATTGGTCTATTATTTTGAGGAAAATGCACACCTCTTAATCGAGGGAAAAGCAATCTATAAGGAAGATCCTGAGCGTATTAAAAGGAAGAAACTATTCTATTTATTTTAAAACCAATTAAGCCAATAAGATTATTCAAAAAGAGTATACATCTTTCAGGCTTAAACCCCTGAACGGCGAGGCATCCCTGTCCGTTATCCATGGGAGCACTCGATTATGCTGTGGGATGGAAGAGAAATCTCCCCAATCCTTAGACGCATGTCGTCAAAAGCATGATGTGAGGATGGGTTAGATGCCCGATTTATTAAATAAACCTATAGATACTTAATGAAAGGATAAGCCTGTTAAACGCTTGCATTTCCATTAAGTATTTATTTTTTGACAAAAGTATTTAGATAAACGAAAGAAAGAGATAGAGGGGGAAAAGAAAAATGAAAAGGGTTAGAAAGGCAATAATTCCGGCTGCAGGTTTAGGGACGAGATTTTTACCAGCTACAAAGGCAATGCCAAAAGAAATACTGCCTATTGTGGATAAGCCAACTATTCAATATATAGTGGAAGAAGCAGTGGCTTCTGGAATAGAAGATATCATTATTGTTACGGGTAAAGGAAAAAGAGCTATAGAAGACCATTTCGATAATGCTTTAGAGCTTGAACAGAATTTAATAGAAAAAGAGAAGTTTGATTTATTGGAAAGAGTTCAGTATCCTACCAATTTAGCAGATATCCATTATATTCGTCAGAAAGAGCCAAAAGGACTAGGACATGCCGTTTGGTGTGCGAGAAACTTTATAGGCAATGAACCGTTTGCGGTTTTACTTGGTGATGATATTGTCCAAAGTGAAACACCTTGCTTAGAACAGTTAATTCATCAATATGAAGAGACCTTTTCCTCTGTGATTGGTGTTCAGACAGTCCCAGATAATGAAACACATCGTTATGGAATTATTGATCCTTCAAGCCAAGAAGGACGTCGCTACCAAGTTAGTAACTTTGTAGAAAAACCAAAGCCGGGTACGGCACCTTCTAATTTAGCGATTATGGGCCGTTATATCTTAACACCGGAAATCTTTATGTTTCTTGATCGTCAGGAAAAAGGAGCGGGTGGCGAAGTTCAACTTACAGATGCGATACAAAAGTTAAATGAAATTCAAAGAGTGTTTGCCTATGATTTTGAAGGGACACGGTATGACGTCGGTGAAAAATTTGGTTTTGTCAAAACAACCATTGAATTTGCTTTACAACATGAAGACCTCCATGACGATATGATCGATTATTTGAAGAGTCTAGTTTCTTCATTAGATAAAGAAAAAGTAATATTTTAGGAGAAGGAAGGGGTCTTAGTTGTCCAATCTAGCAAATCAAGATGTTGCCTTTTTAGATAATCAAAAGGCAAAGGTGAATGTAAATGACGGAAAATTTTATCTTTTAACAAAAAGAATGATTGATATTATGGGTGCTTTATTCGGAATTTTCTTTTTGAGTCTACTATTTATAGTTATCGGCATTTTAATTAAGATTGAAGACCCTAAAGGGAAAATTTTATTTTCGCAAAAACGTGTTGGATTAAATGGAAAAGAATTTAAAATGTATAAGTTTCGATCAATGGTGTGGAATGCAGAAGAAAAGCTTGCTGAACTATTAAAGTTTAATGAGGTGAGCGGTGCGATGTTTAAAATGAAGGACGATCCTCGGATTACGAAAGTTGGAAAGTTCATACGGAGAACTAGTATAGATGAATTGCCCCAACTTTTTAATGTATTAAAGGGGGATATGAGCTTGGTAGGTCCTCGTCCGCCGCTTCCGAGAGAGGTTGCAGAATACTCCGATTCTGATAAACAACGCTTATTAGTTACTCCAGGCTGTACAGGCTTGTGGCAAGTAAGCGGAAGAAATAGCCTTGGATTTGAGGAAATGGTAGAACTTGATCTTAAGTATATTCAGAAGAGATCGCTATTTGTTGATATTTCTATTATTTTAAGAACTGTGCTAGTGTTACTCGGATCCAAAAATGCATTCTGATTTACCTAGTTTAAGTTGAAGTAAACATAAAATAAAGGTTTACTTCAATCAGTACTATTATTTTAACTAAAATATACAAAATGTCATTTGTGCATTAAATGACATTTTGATAAAAGAAATTTCTGTTATCGGGGTTGAAGTTATTGAGAATAGCTGTGGATGCACATATATTAACCGGAAAATTCCAGGGGAGTAAGACGTATTTAAAAAATCTTTATAGTGATGTAATGAAAATAAATAATAATTATGAGTTTATTTTTCTAGGATATTGGAATGAAAATACTACTGATTTGAATGAGTTTTTCCCTAGGAAAAACTTTAATTCTCAATCAAGGATTAAAAGGCTCACTTATGAACCTAAATTAGTATTAAAAAATAATAAAGTTGATTTCTATCATACCCAATATATTTCACCAGTGTTATTACCTGCAAAATCAATAGTAACTATTCATGATATTTTATTTGAAGACTATCCACATTATTTTAATAAAAGTGAAGTTCTAAGAAATAGAGTACTTGTAAAACATTCTGCAAAAAAGGCTAAAATTATCCATACTGTTTCGGAATATTCTAAATATGAGATTGCGGATAAATACAAGGTATCACCTGAAAAGATAAAGGTTGTACCAAACGGTGTAAATACGGATATCTTTAATCTTAAGAATATAGATGCAGCTAAAGCGTTTGTTAAAGAGAAATATGGAATTGAAGATTATATTTTCACCGTTGGAAGACTAGAACCAAGAAAAAATCATTTAGGATTGATAAAAGCGTATCAGTTAGCAAGAACTGAAAATAAAGACCTTGGTAAGTTAGTAATTGTTGGACAACCTGATTTTAAATACGATGATATTTTTAAATATATCACTGAAAATAATTTAGAAAAAGACATAAATATTTTTTCAAATGTGGATGATGGAGATCTCCCACTACTATACAAAAGTGCAAATCTTTTTGTGTATCCTTCTTTTGCAGAAGGTTTTGGTATACCACCTTTAGAAGCAATGGCTTGTGGAATTCCTGTAATTTCATCTAATTTAACTGCTATGAAAGAAGTTATCGGAGATGCTGGTATATTGGTAGACCCCTATGATATTCAAGATATTGCAGATAAAATAATTTCAGTTAAAGAAGATAGTCAGAATAAAAAAATATTAATTAAAAAAGGTATCGAAAGAGTTTATAAATACTCTTGGGGAAATGCAGCAAAACATTATATAAATTCTCTCTCGGACATTGATTAGGAGTGATAAAGTGGTTCAAAAGAAAATGAGTGTTGTTTTCTGTGGTACAAGGGGTATTCCAGCAAATTATGGGGGATTTGAAACTGCAGTAGACAAAATATCGAGCATTATGAATAATCAGAGTGTGAATTGTTATGTGGTTTGTAGGGAAAATTCATACTCGAAGGAAAATAGACCTACTAATATTAATGGGATTAATCTGATTTGGGTAAAAGGTTCGAAGTATAATAAGCTTGATACAATTGTTTCTTCCATTCAAACTGCTTTGTATTTGATCAAAAACAGAACCTTATTTGATTGTATTTTTTGGTTCAATAATGCAAATTTTCCTGGTATTATTTTATCAAAATTAACGAGAAAAAAAATAATAATAAATACTGATGGGCTAGAATGGAAAAGAGCAAAGTGGTCCTTACCATTCAAAGCATACTATTTTTTTACGTCTTTTTTAATTGCTAGAAATTTTAAAACTCTTATTTCGGACTCTATATCAATTCAAGATTATTATAAAAGTGTATTTAAAAAGGTAACCGAGTTCATTCCATATGGTGTACCCGATAAAGTTACATTAACAAAAGATAAATCTAATGAAATTATAAGCCAATATGGTTTAGAAAAAGATAAATATTTTCTACAAATAACACGATTTGAACCAGATAATATGCCTTTAAAAATAATAGAGGGTTTTATTAATGCTAGTATTAATGATAAGTATAAATTTGTCTTGGTAGGATACAAACATTCAAACAAGTACTCCGAGAGTATTAAACATTTAGAAGAAACGAACAAAAATATTATTGTACTAGATGCAATATATGACGGAGAAATTATTGCTGCACTCAGGCAAAATGCTTTTTGTTATGTTCATGGTAATTCTGTGGGAGGCACAAATCCTGCATTATTAGAGGCAATGCATGAGTGCAAAAGAATAATGGCAATAAATAATGGTTTTAGTAAAGAGGTTCTTCAGTCTGAAGGTTATTATTTCGATGACAGTAATATTGTAGAGGTATATAAAAACACATTATCAACTATAGATAATGGCGAAAGATTAAAGGAAAGATCTAAATATTATAACTGGGATTTAGTTGTGGCATCATACTTAAATTTAGCTTTAGGTAAAAATGCTAATTATGGATATAAAGAGAGTGACTTTTAATGAATATATGTATGATAACAAGAGCATATGTAACAAATTCTTCGGGGGGGATGGAAGATTACACTAAAAAACTTTGTGAAAATCTAATAAAAGCAGGTCACAAAGTTACCGTTATAACAAGTTCAAGTAAGCATGGCAAGACATTTGAGAACTTAAATGGTGTAAATATAAACTACCTTGATAATAAAGAACCAGGGTCTTATAAAGGTGGATTTTTCAAAAAAAGCTATAAGACATTTAAAAAACTAGATAAAGTTGAAATGTTTGACATAGTACATTTTCAAAGTTCTGCGGCTATTGGTTTTTTAACAAAAAGAATAAACATTCCAATGATAATTACTATGCATGGAACACTAAAGACTGAAACAAAGCTAGCAAAGTTCTATAGAAAAGACGGTATGTTACCATTAATTTTTAATACAATAAAAATGTATAAACGACTAATTATACATTTTTTAACATTATTAACATTTATAAAATCTAGTTACATTATTATTCCAAGTGAGTTCTCTAAGAATACATTTAAAATGTATGTTGAAAATAAAAAGTTAAAAGTAATATATCATGGGATAGAAAATTATACCTATAGTGATGAAAAACAAGTGGCTGCAAAGGAAAAGTTAGGATTAAAAAACAAGAAAGTAATCCTTTGTTTAAGCAGAATTGTTGAAGAAAAAGGTATACAAACTGCACTAGATGCATTTAAAAAAATGCAAAATTTAGAAGAAAGCCAAGAATATGTACTAGTTATCGCTGGGGATGGGCCCTATAAAACGCAGTTAGAGAGAAAAGTTGAAATAGATAAAATTCAAAATGTTTTTTTTGTAGGTTTTATTTCAGAAAAAGAAAAAGATCAATATTATTGTGCAGCTGATTTGTATATTAATCCAGAGTTAACAATTCCAGCTTTTGGCTTAGTTTCAATTGAAGCAATGGCTCGTGGCACTTCTGTAATAGCTACAAATCATGGTGCGACGAAAGAGATAATCAAGGATAATAATTTTTTATTTACTCCCGGTGATTCAAATGATTTAGAGGACAAGATTATTAAGTTTTTTAATAAACCAATTGAGGAAAGAACAATTATAAATGAACGTTTCTTAAAATCTCAAAACGAAAGATTTACTATTAAAAATATGATTAATCAAACATTGTCCTTGTATAAGAACGCTATAAAGGAGAAATTATGACATACAGCACAAATAGAAAGTTATTATTACTTTCTTCTTTACTCCTTTTAGGGAGTTTTATAGGTGTATTATCAGTTATTAATATTTATATTAATATAATGTTAGTTATTACTATATTTTTAATATTAATGACGATATATCAGAAAAAGTATTTGTATTATTTTGCGCTTTGCACTATTCCATTTCCATTTGATATACCAGGTATTCATCTTCAGATAAGTACATTAATTTTGTTTTATTTGCTTATAGTAGAATTAATTTCTTTAAGTCTAAAAAAACAATCATTTGATAAATATGATATACTTCCAAGTGTTTATCTATTTCTAGGGTTGTTATCTATATTAAATTCTGAATCGTTCTTTACATGGTTTAAGGGATATTTAGAAAGTTATATGGTACCAATACTTTTTTATTTTTTAATCCGTCAAAAATTATCATCAAATTTATTAAAAGTCGATAATGTTATATTCTCTTTAATAACAGGGATAAATATTTTAAGTACTATAGCCTTGATTGAGTTTTTTATTTTCGGTGGTACGATAAACTTTGTTGGTGATGCAAACTATAAATTATCTGGAACAATATTATCGCAGGGTAATGGAATTGCAATGAACATAGAAATGATTTTGCCTTATATGGTAATTGCATTATTTTTTAAAGGTCAAAAAAAGTCATTCTATAATATTATTTCGTTAATTTTCAATTCTACGATTTTGTTTTTATCATTATCACGAGGTGCTTGGATCTCAGTGTTAGTTTTTACTCTTATATTGCAAATCTATAGAAAAAAATATTTGAGGATTTTTATCCTATTAATAATGGTAGGAATAACAATAACGTTCATAAAACCCATTCGTACAAGATTGTTTACTGATCTTTCTACATTATTTTTTAGAAGTGATCTTTGGGCAGTAAGTATAGAAATTTTTAAAAATAATCTTTTGTTTGGAATTCCTTATAATGAATTTCATGGATATTATGAACTTTTTTTTAATACAGTTGTTGCGTTATCGAGGACCCATAATATCTTTCTGGATTTTCTAATATTTAATGGTATTACTGGTGGCATTTTTTTAATATTATTATTTAAATTTGTATTTAAAAAATTCAATTATTATATCAGAATACCTTATCTAGATAGGAATCAGTATGAACTTATATTTTATTTTGTATTCCTTGTAACTTTTACGCATGGTCTAATTGATAGTACTCTCTTTTCTTATTCAAGAGATATCTATTTTTGGATCTCATTTTCCATTTTTATAATGAGCATAAAGACAAATATCTATAGGGGAAATAATGAACAAGTTAATTAAAAGTTTAGGTATATTTATTATTATTGCTCTACTTTCCAAAGTATTGGGTTTTTTCAGAGAAACCGTAACAGCATTCTATTTTGGTACATCTATTTACTTAGACGCATTTTTATTTGCTTCTATTATTCCTGTTTTGTTATTTGATGGGATTGGAGCAGCTGTTTCCACCTGTGTCGTTCCAATTTTATCAAAAAATAATATTGAAAATAAGCCAGTCTTTCTTAGGACTTTAAATATATTACTCTTTGGCTTTTTAGTAATATTATCTCTTATATCAATTCTATCAATAACAAAAATATTGAGTATAATTCCAATAGGTCTTGGTGAAGAATCAATTCAATTGGTTATTAAATATTCATATTTTCTAATTCCAAGTATTATATTAACTGGTTCAACATATATTTTCATGGCATATTTACTTTATAAAAAAATATATAGCGCTGCAAATATAATGGGAATAGTAAACAATTTGTCAATAATATTGAGTTTCTTTTTATTTTATAAATTCCTTAAACATGAAATTTTAGTATATTCTTGGGTATTGGGTTCAATTATGCAGTTAATTGTATTATATATTTTTGTCCGAAAATATGGTTATAAACCTAATAAAATTTTTAAATTATACCCTGAACATAAAGGATTTTTAAAGTTATCCGTTCCAGTTTTTTTTAGTTCGTCAGTAATTCAAATAAATATGATTGTTGATAGAACATTAGCCTCAACACTTCCAAGTGGAAATATTTCTGCACTAAATTATGCTGGTAAATTAGGAACATTGATTATTGGAACAATTGTAATGGCTCTATCTTCGGTGGTTTTTCCTAATTTATCTAAATATTGGGGAGAGAACAAACAAGGCAAATTTTATCAACTAACTGAAAGCACCATAAAAACAATAATTCTTGTTATGGTACCATTAGTTGGTTTTCTTTTTATATCAAGTTATATCATTGTTAAAATAGTATTTGAAAGAGGAGCATTTAACCAAAGTGATACTTTATTAACTGGATATGCTTTTTCTTTTTATTGTTTTGCTTTTTTAGGATTAAGTATAAGAGAAATTCTAAATAAAGCACTTTTTGCTATGGGTGATACCAAGGGTCCCTTTTGGGGTACTACTGTATTAGTTACATTTAATATTGCTCTGGGACTTATTATGGTAAATTTATTAGGAATAGCTGGACTAACTCTTGCTACAGCAATTGCAAATTACCTTTCGGTGTTAACTCTAATAATATGGTTCTTAAGGAAATACTCGATAAATCCACTAGCTACATCTAAATTTTTATTGCTTAAAACTGGAGTTAGCACAACTTTAGTATCACTAATTTTTCTACAGGTGGGTATCTTCAAAACAACTAATAATAGTATATTAATAAATTTATTGATATTGGTCAGTGGGTTTATAATTTATTTTATTTTTGTCTTTCTCTTAAATATATTATTAAAAGAAAAAACTACTATAAATTTTTTAAATTATTTTCTGAAAAAAGGTGAAATAAATGGATGAAAAAAGAACTATAATATGTTTTCCTGGAACCTTATATGATAAAAGACCATTTACTAATAGACAAAGAGTAATGCAAGAAATGAATAAACTTGGCTATAGGATAATTTATGTAGAACCACCAAAAAACCTCTTTATTCAACTTATTAAATTTATATTAGGTTTAAAAAAAGAACAAAATACATTTAAATGGTTATTAAGAATTTTAACCGGAAAAGAACGTACTACTGACTTTTATATTTTTTCTCAATTGAAATTTTTACCGCTAAAGCAGAAGCGTTTTAGAAAAATAAATAATAAAATTAATAGTTATTTTTTAGTTAAGTATTTGGACAAATTATCAGTTAAAAATCCATTTTTGTGGATATATACCCCAGATGCAGTGGATTTTATTGACTGGATAAATAATAAAAGCCTTATCTATGATTGTGTAGATGAATATTCATCGCAACCTTGGTATATAGATAATTTTGATAATATTCAATTTGATGAAGAATTATTACTAAAACGAGCTAACATTGTTTTTACTTCTGCTACAAAACTTTATGAAAATAAAAAGAAGAGCAATCCAAATACTTTTTTAATTGAGAATGTAGCAGATTTTAATCATTTTAACAAGGTGCTCCATACAAAGAAAATAATCCCAAATGATATAAATGATATTAAAAGTCCTATTATTGGATTTGTTGGAGCTCTAGATAAATATAAACTAGATTATGAATTAGTAACATTCATTGCTAAGAATAAAAGTAATTGGAATATTGTCTTAATAGGACCACATAATGAGGCTGAAAAAAACAGTTCAGTACATGTATTAAAGGAATACGATAACATAAAACTTTTAGGTTCTAAATCATTTGATGAATTACCATACTATGTAAATTGTTTCGATGTTTGTATAATACCCTATGTGAAAAACGAATACACTGAAGGCTGTTTTCCATTAAAGTTTTTTGAATACTTTTCGTGTGGTAAACCCGTTGTGGTATCAGGCTTACCTGCTCTTGATAAATACTCTAATTACGGAATAAAGGCTTCAACTAATGTTGAGTTTATTGAAAAAGTTGAAAGTTATATAACTTTTGATGATGATAACGAAAAAAATAGAAGAATTAAATTAGCAAAAGAAAATACTTGGAATACTAAAGCAATTAAAATGAGTAAAATAATACACGATTACGAAGTTAGCTTGGAAATACGGGGTGAGTGAACATGAAAATATGTTTCTTTGGATCAGATCCTTTAAATTATAATCGAAATGTATCTTGGAAAAATGCTCTAGAAAAACGAGGAAATACCGTCAGTGAATGTTTTGATTCGAATAGTAACTTCTTTACAAAACAGTTTAAACTATTATTTAGATTCTTTAAAGAATCTAAAGATTCTGATGTGATTATAGTTGGAGGCTTCTCTCATACTAATGTTCCATTTGCATATTTAATTGGCAAAATAAAAAAAATACCTGTAGTATTTGCACCGCTATACAGCAGATATGATACCTCTGTATTTGATCGTAAACTATATCAAAAGAATTCTGTTAAAGCATCTATAGAAAAGTATATTGATTATATATCATCCTATTTATGTGATTATTTAATCCTTGACACTAATGAAGTAATGAAATTTTATCATAGTGAGTTTAAAGTTCCATATAAAAAGATGAAAAGAATTAATATTGGCACAGATGAAAATACGTTTTCAATAAAAGGAATTAGTAAGAACAATGATAATGTTTTTAAGGTTTTATATTTTGGTAATTTTATACCTCTCCATGGTGTAGAACATATAGTTGAGGCAGCGGATATAATAAGAGAAAGAAGGGACATTGAATTTATATTTGTTGGACGTGGTCAAGAATATGAAAAAATATTGAATATGGTTGAGAAAAAGAAACTACTAAATATCAAATTTATTGATCCAGTATCACCTAGTAAATTATCAGAAATTATAGGGGATTCATCTATTGGATTAGGTATATTTGGTGTTACCGATAAAGCAAAAAGACATATACCAAATAAAATATTTCAAGTTTTAGCAATGGAAAAACCACTTATTACTGTAGATAGTCCAGCAATAAGAGAATACCTTAATGAAAATAATAGTATACTATGTTCCCCTGGTAACCCTGAGGAGATAGCTACTGCAATAGTTAAGCTCGTTGATAATGTAGATCTAAGAAAAAAAATTGCAGGTAATGGGGAAAAGATTTATAAGAGATTTTTTTCCACTGATGCAATTGGAAGAGAATTTGAATTGGTTTTAAAAGATATTGTTAAATAAAAGGTGTTGAATATGGTAAATTCAATAATTCAGGATTTAAATAGATTTGGTAATAATAAATTAACAATCTTTAATTTTGGGTGGAGAATATTACTTCACAGAGGTTTACAAGCAATTATGTTTTACAGATTAAATAATTTCTTGTGGGTTAAAGGTTTTAGAAATTTATCTAGATTGCTAATGAATTTAAATACTTTTATAACTGGTGCCGAGATACATCCTGCAGCTTTAATAAAAGGAGGACTTAAAATTCATCATACGTCTGGGGTTGTAATTGGTTATGGCACTATATTAGAAGAGAATGTTACTATTTTTTCTGATGTTGTTTTTGGTGAAAAGGGAGGAAAGAAAGATACTGGTAATTATCCTAAAGTTGAATCTAATTCTATAGTTTATTCAGGTGCAAAAATAGTAGGAGATATAATTGTAGGGAATAACAGTATAATAGGCGCTAATAGTGTGTTAACTAAGAGTGTTCCGCCGTTTTCATTAGTTTTTGGTAATCCGTCCATTATCAAAGAAGGCTATTATAGTTAAAAGGTGTTTACAAGTTTTTTATTTAAATTTAACACAAAGTACCTTATAGAGTTTAATTCTTAAAATAGAATTGAGGAGAAATCAGATGAAATTAGTTTTACTTTCAGGTGGATCTGGAAAGAGGCTTTGGCCACTCTCCAATGATGCCAGGTCAAAACAATTTTTAAAGGTATTAAGGAATGAAGAATATAAATTACAGTCAATGGTTCAAAGAGTTTGGGGACAATTAGAAACATTAGGTCTAGCGCGCTCGGCGGTTATTGCAACAAGCAAGTCTCAGGTTGAAATGATTCAAAATCAAATAGGTTATAATGCTTCTATTATTGTTGAACCAGAGAGAAGAGATACTTTTCCAGCTATAGCCTTAGCAGCTGCTTATTTATATTCACATGAGTACACACCTCGTGATGAAGTCATTGGAGTTTTACCTGTCGACCCATTTGTAGATAATAGTTTTTTTGCAAGGTTACTTGAATTAGAAGATATTCTATCCTCTTCAAATGCAGAGCTAGCCTTAATAGGCGCCCAACCAACATTTCCTTCAGAAAAATATGGTTATATTGTTCCCGATGATGAGTATTATACAAAAGGTTTGATAAGAGTAAGTCATTTCAAAGAAAAGCCTAAGACTGAAGAGGCAAAGATATTGTTAGAAAAGCAGGCATTATGGAATTGTGGTGTATTTGCATTCAAGTTAGATAAAATAATATCAATATTAGAAGAAAAGGGATTACCAACTAACTTTGAAGAACTTTACAATAATTATTCTTTACTACCAAAAATTAGTTTTGACTACGAGGTCGTCGAAAAAACTAAGAATATTGTTGCCGTTCCTTTCGATGGATATTGGAAGGACTTGGGTACATGGAATACATTGACGGAAGAGATGGGAGTAGAACTAATTGGGAAAGCAAACAAAAGTAACGACTCTATTAACACACATATTATAAATGAATTAGATATTCCTATTTCAGTTTTGGGATTATCAGATATTCTTGTAGCTGCAAGCCCGGATGGAATACTAGTTACCGATAAAAAAGCCAGTCCGAGGGTAAAAGAACTTGTTGGAAATTTTGATCAAAGACCAATGTATGAGGAACGAAGATGGGGCTGGTACCGAGTTCTTGAACATACCAAGTACTCTGATGAAGCTGAAGTACTAACCAAAAGAATTAATATATCTGCAGGGAAAAATCTAAGTTATCAATATCATAACTACCGTACTGAAGTCTGGACAATTGTAAAGGGAGAGGGAATTCTTCTCCTAAACAATGAATTTAAGGTTATAAAACAAGGAGATGTCGTGGAAATTCCTGTAGGTATGAAGCATGCACTAAAAGCAGTGAAAGAATTGGAGTTTATAGAGGTTCAAACGGGGACTCAATTAGTGGAAGAGGATAATCATCGTATTCTATTACAATGGAATGAAATAGAAGAGTCAATATATTCAATTCATAGTTAAATTTTAGTCTACTTTAGGGTAGATTGTTTTTTTTTCTTATTATAAATATTTACTATTGTTTTTGACCATTGGATCAAACTAAATCCTTATTTTTTAATAATTAATTTATCGCTATTATTTTGAACCAAAATGAAATAAATACTCTTATTTTTAGGTCGATTTGTATGTTGGTGATTGAAAATATATCATATCTTTTCAATTTTACCCAAAGTTATATCGAAAATACATTATTAAATTGCTAATAAAAAATGGTGTTCTATAATAAATCAGATTAAGGTGGTCAAATTATGAGAATTGCAGTAGCAGGTACTGGTTATGTTGGCTTAGTAACTGGAGTGTGTCTTGCAGAACATGGACATAACGTAACTTGTGTGGATATTGATGATAAAAAGGTTGCTATAATGAAGAATGGTGTATCCCCGATTTATGAACCAGGGCTTGATGAGTTAATGCTGAAAAATATGGATCGGTTAGAATTCACAACCGATTATCTAAGTGCGTATAAAGCTGCAGATGTCATTTTTATCGGGGTAGGTACGCCTGAAAAGCATGATGGCTCAGCAAATTTAAACTATGTATATGGAGTAGCGGAGCAAATTGCTAAATCAATTGAGAATGATTGTGTTGTAGTCGTAAAATCTACTGTACCAATCGGCACAAATGATAAGATTGAAGAAATGATAAAAAACAATTTAACTCATAATGTGAATGTTTATGTTGCATCAAATCCTGAGTTCCTATCACAAGGAACTGCAGTAAGGGACACCTTACAAACTTCTAGGATTGTAATTGGTGTGGAAGAAGAATATGCAGGAGAAATTTTAAAAGAGGTTTATAAAGACTTTAAAGCTCCTATTGTTGTGACGAATCGTAAAAGTGCTGAGATGATAAAGTATGCCTCGAATGACTTTCTTGCATTAAAAATTTCGTTCATCAATGAGATTGCCAATCTATGTGAAATAATTGGTGCAGATATTGAAGAGGTTGCACTTGGAATGGGATATGATGGACGTATCGGAAATCGCTTCTTAAATGCAGGAATTGGCTATGGGGGCTCTTGTTTTCCTAAGGATACAAAGGCTTTACACTGGTTGGCAAACTTCCATGATTATGAATTAAAGACGGTTAAGGCTGCAATTGATGTCAATGAGAACCAGAAATTAAAATTAATTAAGAAATCCCGTAGGTATTATGATAGCTTAAAAGGCTTAAATATTGCTGTGTTAGGATTGACCTTTAAACCTGGTACAGATGATTTAAGAGAAGCGCCAACATTAGTAAATATTCCGCTAATGCTCGAAGACGGGGGTAATGTAAAAGCGTGGGATCCTGTTGGATCAGATAATTTTAAGAAATTATATCCTAATGAAGTTTCTTATTATGGTTCAATTGAAGAAACAATAAAGGACGCTGACATTTGCTTTATTTTTACGGAATGGGATGAAGTGAAGGACTTTGATTTAGCTAAATATAGTCAATTGATGAAGAATCCCATAGTATTAGATGGTAGGAATTGCTATGAGATCAATCAAGCAAAGAAAGCAAATATTATTTATGATTCAATTGGTAGAGAGACAGTATATAATTTAGAAACTATTCTTGTCTAAATTAGTAGTATTGTATTTGGGGAGTGTAAAGTAAATCTTACTCCCCTTTTTTATGGAGTAGGAAAAGACAATTAATATTATATATTGAAAGGTGAGAGAAGAAATGAAAGGTATAATTCTAGCCGGGGGAAGCGGAACTCGTCTTTATCCTTTAACAATGGTTACTAGTAAACAGTTATTACCTATTTACGATAAACCAATGATTTACTATCCGTTATCAACCTTAATGCTTGCAGGTATTAAAGATATCTTAATTATATCGACGCCAGAAGACACTCCACGCTTTGAAACTTTATTAGGGGATGGATCTCAGTTTGGCATCAATCTTGAATACAAAGTCCAGCCAAGCCCGGATGGTTTAGCCCAAGCTTTTTTAATTGGAGAAGAGTTTATTGGTAATGATTCTGTTGCAATGATCTTAGGTGACAATATATATTATGGCAGCGGTATGAGGAAAATACTGCAACGAGCTGCACAAAAGGAAAATGGTGCTACGGTTTTTGGTTATCATGTACAAGACCCTGAGCGTTTTGGTGTTGTTGAATTTGATGAAACTGGAAAAGTTCTTAGTGTTGAAGAGAAACCTGAGGAACCAAAATCTAATTATGCCATAACAGGATTATACTTTTATGATAACAGAATAGTGGATATTGCCAAGAATGTTAAACCATCTGTACGCGGAGAATTAGAAATTACATCAGTAAATGAAGCTTATTTAAAGATGGCCGAACTTGAGGTAGAACTTCTTGGACGTGGCTTCACATGGTTAGATACAGGAACACATCAAAGTCTAGTAGAAGCAACCAATTTTGTTAAAACCGTTGAAGAGCACCAAGGGATTAAAATTGCTGCACCTGAAGAAATAGCTTATATCAATGGCTGGATTGGTAAAGAGGAATTATATGAAGCTGGCGAAAAGTTCTCTAAAACTGGTTATGGCCAATATTTATTAAAAGTAGCAAACGGCAGTATTAAGTATTAAATAAGAGGTGTAGTAAATTGAACGTAATAGATACTTCTATACAGTGAGTAAAGATAATTGAACCGAAAGTATTCGGAGATCACCGTGGATGGTTTATGGAAACCTATAGTGATGCAATGTTTGAAGAAGCAGGAATAAATATAAAGTTTGTTCAAGATAACCAATCGTTTTCTGCAACAAAAGGAACATTACGAGGTTTGCATTATCAATTAAACCCTAAAGCTCAAACTAAGCTCGTAAGGTGTACAAAGGGAGCAATATTTGATGTTGCTGTAGATATTCGAAAAGGAAGTCCTACTTTCGGTAAATGGTTTGGAATTGAATTAAGTGCAGAGAATAAAAAACAATTACTAGTACCTAAAGGATTTGCACATGGATTTATGACACTAACAGATGATGTAGAAGTTCAATATAAAGTGGACGAACTCTATGCACCTGAATGTGACAGGGGTATTCTTTGGAGTGATCCTGAAATTGGTGTTGAGTGGCCAATTGATATTTCACCTGTTTTATCTGCAAAGGACGAGAAAGCACCACTACTAGTTAATGCAGAAGATAATTTTTCTTATGGAGAGTAGAAGATGCAAGTTCTAGTAACGGGGTTTACTGGACAACTATGGTTTGATGTTGTCCGAGAAGGATTAGAACGTGGCTTTGAAATGATTGGTGTAGGTACTAATGATTTAAATATTACAGACGAATAATCTGTTACGCAGTTTGTGAGTGAAATGAAACCAGAGGCTATTATTCATTGTGCGGCCTATACAGCAGTAGATAAGGCAGAAGATGCTAAGGAGAACTGCAGGAATGTCAATGTGAATGGTACAAAAAACTTAGCAAATGCTGCAAAGGCAGTTAATGCCAAGTTTATGTATATTAGTACTGATTATGTATTTGATGGATTGGGTGAGGACCCTTTTGATGAAACAAACGCTACTAATCCGGTTGGCTATTACGGTCTAACAAAGCTTGAAGGAGAAAAAGTAGTTCAATCTCTTTTAACTGAATGGCATTGTTCGAATTTCTTGGGTGTTTGGCCTGAATGGAAACAATTTTGTTAAAACGATGCTGCGTTTAGCAGAAACACGGGAGCAATTAAGTGTTGTAGGAGATCAAGTAGGTTCGCCAACGAATACATTCGACTTATCGAAGTTATTACTTGATATGACCCCAACAAATCGTTATGGAATCTATCATGCAACGAATGAAGGATTTTGCAGTTGGTCTGAATTTGCTAAAGAGATTTTCCGATTATCTGAGAAAAATGTAGTGGTTAAGTCTATAACAACGGAGGAATACCCTACTAGGGCTCTCCGTCCTAAAAACTCTTGTTTATCGAAACAAAAATTAATTGAAAATGGCTTCGAACCATTGCCGAACTGGCAGGACTCGTTGGCACAATATTTAATGCATTCAAACATGAGGTGAAATTATGACAAAGAAGAAGATTCTTGTAACTGGTGGGGCAGGGTTCATCGGTGGTAATTTTGTTCAATATATGGTTAATAAATATCCGCAATATGAAATTTACAATCTCGATTTATTAACATATGCAGGTGATTTAGCTAAACACCGTGACATAGAAAAAAAGGATAACTATCATTTTGTACAAGCAGACATTGCAGATCGTGAGGCAATTATCTCTCTCTTTGAAAAAGAGAAGTTTAATTTTGTAGTCCACTTTGCAGCAGAAAGTCATGTGGATCGCTCTATTACAGAACCTGAAATTTTCGTTCGAACAAATATATTAGGAACTCAGGTATTACTAGAAGCCGCAAAGCAAATTGGAGTTACAAAATTTGTTCATGTTTCAACAGATGAAGTATACGGTGAATTAGACTTTGACCCAACTACCTTCTTCACAGAGGAAACACCGTTACAACCGAATAGTCCATATAGTGCTAGTAAAGCATCATCTGACTTCTTGGTACGTGCATACCACGAAACATTTGGTCTTCCTGTTAATATTACTCGTTGTTCTAATAACTACGGACCGTTCCATTTTCCAGAAAAATTAATACCGTTAACTATTTCTCGTGTATTAAATGATGAAAAGGTACCTGTGTACGGTGATGGTAAAAACATTCGTGACTGGTTACATGTTCTTGATCATTGTGCAGCGATTGATCTTGTTTTACATGAAGGTGTTAATGGCGAAGTTTATAATGTTGGCGGACATAATGAGAGAACTAATTTAGAAGTTGTTAAAACCATTATTAGTACATTAGCAAAATCAGAAGATTTAATTGAATTTGTTACTGATCGTTTAGGTCATGATAAGCGTTATGCAATTGATCCTACCAAGCTAGAAAAGCTAGGATGGAAACCAACTTATACGTTTGAAACAGGAATTGCCCAGACTATTGATTGGTATCTAAACAATAAATGGTGGTGGGAACAAATCATTAGTGGTGAATACAAAAACTACTTTAAAAATCAATATTCATTAAAATAATTGATGACATTATTTGAAGTATGATACTTTTTATTATTTTATGAAAACAATCCATTACGTATTAGTCATTTTCAATAACAAGAATAAAAGATTCTATATTGCTTAGGGGAGAGGGCTAAGGTCCTTTCCCCACTTTTCTTATGAAGATGCATAACATTGAAAACTATTGTTCTGACTGATCTAGTAATTAAAATGCTAGCTGGGGAATGATTAGAGCGCATTAAGCGCTAAGGCACCTATTACTACTAAATTTAAAACAGGAAACATCGCTTTTAATTACTAGAACGCAATAATAAGTAGCCTTGTAACTGCAAGAAATTGAACAGTTGGAATTTTGGGGTCAGATCCCCACTCAGTTAAAGTTTAATGCGGTGAAGCGGGACAAATTAATGGAGAGCATACATCTTTTTTTTTGTTTACAATTTGTCAAAATCTAATATACCGATTTCGGTAGGAATTTAGAAGGAAAAAGGGGAATGTAAACGTTAAGTCTAATCGATAAACTAAATCAACAGTTTTTTTCACAAATCAAGACCTGGTGCCAGGTACCATCTAAGGAATTTACACTTATTTGTCGAAGATTAATAGAATATTTCACTGGTAGATCACTAATATTATAAGTTTTTTTGGGGAGGGCATAGGTCTTATCCCGCTTTTTGTGTTTGGAGGCGAAAGGTATTAAAAACTATTGCATATTACATATCGGATTATGGATATGGTCATACCTCAAGAAGTATTGCAGTTATAAGGCAGCTACTTAATCATCCTGAAGTGGAAATTATCATATGCCATTCTTTTGCTCTATCTTTTATTAAAGAATCGCTTCATTCTAACCGGGGTCGATACCGAAAGGTTAAAACAGACATTGGATGCTACTTGGAAAGGGATACTAAATTTCCTGATAAAGAAAAGCTGTTTAAGGAGTATAATAAATTTGTTGCAAATTGTGACTTTATTTTAGAAAAAGAAAAGGAGTTTTTGTTAACCGAAAAGATTAATCTCGTTGTATCCGATATTTCTCCAGTGCCATTTGAGGCAGCTTACCAGTTGGGGATTCCTTCCTTATTAAGGATTGATTGATGATGTTGAATTAACGACATTTAAAAAGGCTTACCAAAAAAAGACCTATTTCTTCTCTTTGGCTGGAAGTAAAGAACAGTGGCAGATGAGTTCTAATAACTATGGATTCTATTCGAGAGAGATCGATTTAAAAGAAGTTCAAAGGATAAGAGGTTCGGTTAACCCGTTGCGAGATAAGAAAATAGTTTTTCTTGGTCTTGGAATGAAAATTGGGGTTGATTCACTTGAACAACTGCCAATTTGGAATAGTCCTAACTGTGTATTTCTAGTATCCGCTAATGTTCAAGTAAACCATAAGAATGTCTATCAAATACCTACAGATTATTTAGAATCGCAAAATTATATTGCTTCCTCTGACTTAGTGATCTCAAAAGCAGGCTGGGGAATGATTGGTGAAGCAAACAGTGCAAACGTTCCTTTGCTCATACTAAATCGTCCATCAATGCAAGAGGACCAGAATACGATTGAATATTTAATGGAGCAGAAACTTTGTGAGCTTGATCGATTGAAAACTGAAATGAATGGTAGTGATTTAGTTCACTATAATCAGGCTGAGAGAATTGCCAATGATTTGTTGAGGCTTTTATAATGAAACATTTGATTGTGGTGGAAGTTAGTATGCCATTTCGCAGGTATTATTAAAAGGCTAATAGAATTCATTTTTAAAAGTTTACGATGAAAACCACTTTGAAGAAATATACTACTGTAATGGGAAACCGTATTTTTAGGTACGTTAACAGGAGGCTTACTGATAAGCTGTTGTTTTAATATTTGAACAACACCATAAAAAGCATTCATTTAATGGTTACGGAAGTACTTGTCATAAATATAAAAAACGAGGAGGTGTAGCATATGCGTTTAAGGAAGTATTGGGTCCTTGCTGCCATTACATGGATGACAGCAATATTCTTTTTTACACAGCTACCGTACTTCACAGGACAGAACACAGGTAAAGTGATCCACAAGGTAGTTGTCACAGAACAACAATCGCTTAATGTAACGAATGCTGCACCTATTGATACTAACGAGCTAAATCTTCTAGTGAGAAAGACAACACATGTCATCGTCTTTGGAATTCTAGCATTCTTACTGTTTAAATCACTAGAAGCCTTGAGGTTTTCATATGTGCTGGCATGGTGCCTAACGGTGTTCTATGCCATAACCGATGAATGGCACCAATCCTTTATGCCGGGGAGAGTAGCGGCCTATCAGGATGTTTTATTTGATTCATTTGGGGCGGCTTTAGTTCTATTATTTTGTTATTTTATAATTAGACGGAAGAAAGAAAGTTTTAGAATTTGATTTTTCTTTAATAAAGTGTCTGTTTGGTAAGCGTGGTAGAGGATATTTAATCAACAATTTTGGAGTCAGACCCTGCCAAGCACTTACCAACCACACCTTTTTTTCAACATTTATTTTTAAAAAACAGGAAAAGTTAGTTTGATTTAAGGGCTTACGCGCTATTTAATTAATCGATTAATTGAATTTACTTTCGTTAATTAAATGTCTGATTAGAAGTGCTCTAAATGCCGTCACCCATAAATTTTAACCTCTTGAATGGTAAAATTATTGTCGAGAAGAGGTCCAAGTAAAAAGTAGGTTATCCTATGGTATCAACTAAATCCTGGCTGGAGGAACGCTGAGCTGTTGTATTGCAGTATGATGGATGTTGTTAATAGCCTCAATCGCTGCCTTTGTTGGATTATGGTCATCACGACCAATACCGATTGGAAACTCTTCTGATAGACGTTGGACTTTACCAGGTCTTTTATTGGCAAAGGCTTGGATGGTGCCATCTATGTAATGGAAAATCTCTACATAATACAATTGGCCATTGCTCTCGAATTTTCTCCAAATTTCCAACTTAACCATTTCAATGTTTTTCTTCTTCATCTGCCAACCCTCATTCTTGGTAAGAATTATTTTAGTAACTGACGGATATAAATATTCAAATTCTAATTGAGCAAGATGATGGGACTATGGAAAAGGAGAGAGCGAAGGAGTGTAGAATGTTGATACATCTTATTTTTGTTTGTCTTCTATCACATGAAACTGAAGGAGAATAACGCCTTCCATTATTCTCCTCGGCCTAACCCCTTTATCATCGTCTAGACATTGGGGTCAGACCCCCAATGGGATAGAAAAGATTAGTTGGTATAACAACATATTTGAATATGTAGGTTATTCTCCCAGTGAATATGTATTTGTTTCGCTTTGATAGCATTTTTCTTTGTTGGTTATTTCAGGTTATCCATCCTTAATAGTTTTAAGAAATTCCCAATCCTCCATTTCAAATGCAGCTGCGAGAGCACAAATGGTTGTTAAGGTGGGGGTACTCTTGTTGTTTTCAAGCTTTTGGATCGTTCGCCGATCTAGTCCGCTCTCTTCTGCAAGCTTCTCCTGTGTCCAACCTCTCTCTGTTTTCCTTAATCTTTTTAAACCTATTCCTATATACTTCTCCTCTTTAGCCTCAGTCAAAGGAATTCTCCTTTTTAAGACCATTACATAATGCTTATCGAGTTTATAACACGTACTACAATACGCATTTTGCTGATTTGACAAGAAATATTTGGATTTGGGGTCAGATTCCCACTTAGAAGGAGAGTAACGCCTTCCGTTACTCGCCTCGACCAGTTGGAATGATAATGGTAATTTCATTTGTCTATTTTGTAATCGTGACCAGCATAATCGCTGAAAGATCATGGTTATTTCATTTCGTTGCCATCTATTAGTAGGGCGTAATTTTTTCCCTTGGATGGATGTCAAAAAGTTGCATTCACTTTATCTAATACTGGATTTTTTCCATTTCCATAATAAATTCTGAAGCCTTTATACCAAGCCCCGCAGCAAGGGCTAATATTGTATATAGACTAGGCAGTTTAAGATTTCTTTCAAGAATACTAATATAGGAACGATCTAACCCGCTTAGGTCCGCCAGTTTTTCTTGGGATAATTTGCGTTCCTTTCGCAGTCTTTTTACTGTCTTTCCAAAATCCAGGTGTAAATGATCATCCACCAAGGGACTCCTCCTTTGAATAGTAGATATTCCATATATGGTTTTTATTTTTTGTTTTCCTCTTTTAGACTATCAAAATTATACTTACCTGATTTTTCCTTAAGAAGCTGATGTTTTTTGGGCGGTTCCAGATAAAAAAGGAGGGGGCTAGCTTGGTTTCCTCTTTCTGTTGTAAGGCGCTTTAATTGATTGGCTGTCTGAAGTTTATGGTTAAAGGTCGTTAATTTTGTATCGACAATCATGAAATGGCCGTTGCTTAATGCTACAGCAGTCTTGTTGCCAATTGCTTTGGTGTTGATAATATGTTCAGGATTAAACCAGATGCAGTCGTGTTTTTGGGGGGATTTACTTGGGAAAAGACAAACGTTTTGATACGGATTCACAATGATTGGACATTTCATTTTCTTATTTAGAATGAATTTTGCTCCTGCCATGGCTCCCCGTAGATCATAGCCTAAGTATGTTAATGTATCGTCTAATAAATGTAGTGGCGCTCTGTCCACCAGTAAAGTTGTTTTTTCTACCAAAATCCTAGAACATAGTTTTCCATTTTGATCATATTCACCCATCATAAGTATCACTTTCTTATTAATATAGAAATTATTAATGGTTCTCCACTCCTTTTAGATAATCGGTTGAAAAAGGTTTCCTTCCTGCAAGTTTGAGAGGCAATGTATGCATTTTCCATACAACTCTATTAAACAGTAAATGGGAATTTTTTACCGCGGACTATGGTGTACATTATTCGCTATAATTCGAGTGAATTTTGTCAAAAATACGACAGTTTTTGCGAAATGGTTCCTTTCGTGTTCTAAAATGGAAAATCCTTTATTCATTTGGATGCAGCCAATCCCAGTCAGGGTCTATGCCATCGATAAAAGCATGAGATATAGGCGTTTTAATCTCCGCTGCAGATATTTTTTCTAGATACATTTTCATGAATTTGTTGTTTAAGATTCCATAAAAGTAGGCGATTGGATTTTTTATAAGATTCGTCTTTTTTATTTTACCTATCAGTTGTCGAAAGGCTTGGATCGAGATGTCTAGTATATCCTCTGTGTCATTTGTACACTCAAAACGAAAAGCAGCAATTTGTACCATCTGCCAAAATTCTTCGATTGTTTTTGCATCGGAGAAAAAGCATTTAACCAGCTCGATAAAGGGTTGTGGAACCCTATTGCTTACATAGGTGTGATCTAAAAGAGACGGTTCTTCGTAACGTTTATTTATCTTTTGATGATTAGTTTTTAAAAGATTACTAGTTTCATATTGGTGGTTCATTTTTTCCTCTTTGGGTAGTTCATTTGATGGAAAACGATTAAACTGATATAAATTGCAAGACTGCGAACCATTCTTCCTTTCTGTTTCAAAGACGGTGATGATTCCAAATTCCTTTGCTTTCAAAATCATTCGTTTAAAGGTAGATCTTGATATGCCGTTATCATGGTATTGGTCGTGAATTGATTTTAAGAGGGTCCCAATTTTAGCATTGCAAACGCCGGGAATTTTAGCTGCAAACCGCACGAGCCTTCTTAATCCGACCAGTTCCCCTTTCGTAAAATCATGCTTGTGTTCTACTAGCCACATTTCTATATGATGGTTAAATTCCTGAAGAGAAGTGAATTGCGAAAACTGCTTAAATTCATTAGTGTTGCCAGATTTTAGACTCACGTTGAATAGCACCCTTTCATTTGTTTAAGTTGTCCTTCGTGAGGGCTTTATGTTTTGTGAAGGCTCACGAGCGGCACTTCAACAATAACGAGATTGGGTGAATAAATCGAACTGCTTATTTCTGTTTTTGAGGGCATTTTTAGAACGAAACGTCAAAAAATGCCTTCAAAAGAGATTTTTGAAGGCGATTTTTGTATTTTGGTGCCAGTAACTGCCCGAATTTTTTTTTTAAGATCGTTAGATAGTTAAACAGTTGTTTATGGCAGTATAAAAATGTAAGGTTTTTGCGGTTAATTTATGTAGTACTGATTTTGAGGATAAATAAAAAAGTCACTTGTCAACAATCTCTCATACAATTAAACTCTCTGTTATTGGGCTAACAATTACAGGGAGGTATAAGGAGTGTTAACAGTGACTGATTAAATTTTTTATCCTAAACTTTTCTCTCCAGTAAAGCGTAAACTACTGAATGTCCAAGTGCTTTTTAATCGTCTCAGACAGCTTTGTTCGTTCTGCCTCAGGGACAATGTAGTAGTAGACACCATTTTCTTCCTTACCGCTTCCGTTTATTTGGATTTGTTGAAGGTTGTGACGTGTTTCGGCATAGTTTGCCTGAATTTCTTTCATTTGCTCAAACGTTAAATTTGTTTTTACATTATCGCCAATTACCTCTAATATGCTTCCGTAGTTTGTGAGAGTTTCGATTTTTACCGCTTCTTTGATGAAAGCTTGAATGATTTTACGCTGGCGTTCTTGTCGGCCTATATCACCCTGTGGGTCAAAAGCACGCATACGAGAATACTTCAACGCTTCTTGACCGTTCAATTTTAGTTGACCGATAGGGAAATCTGTCTTTTCATAGGAAAAGTCCAATGTGTTATCCACGGTCACACCGCCAACAGCATCTACAAGATCCTTAAAGCCATTCATATTTACTTGCACGTAGTAGTCAATCGGGACATCAAGAAAGCTTTCTACAGTTTTAATGGACATATCAACTCCACCATATGTATACGAATGATTGATTTTATCCTTTATTCCCTTGCCGATAATTTCGGTGTATGTATCACGAGGAATACTTACCATTTGAATTGATTTATCTCCTGGGTTTGCCGTCAATAGAATTAATGAGTCTGGACGCCCACGGTCTCCCTCGCGCTCGTCCACCCCAAATAATAAGATGGAAATGGGATCTCCATTTGCTAAATTAATAACACGCTGCTCTGATTCTGAACGTTTCAGTGGTTCATGTGTTTTTTTGAGCGTGCCGGCAACAGAGTTATAAACGGAAAATCCGTATGCGCCTGCACCAATAATAAGCAGGAAAATGATTCCAATTGTTATTTTTAAACCCAACTTCCTTTTTTTAGGGAGCGGGGATATGCGTTCCTGTTCCATTCAAACACTTCCTTTGCAGTAATCTCGTTTTAGTTTAGCATCTAAAAAAAAATACTTGTATTCGACAAAATAACTAGAGAAGCGACAAAATGACAAAAAACCCCCTTAATCAGTAGAATATACTTAGTTAGTAGGAACCTTTTTTATTATCAAAACATTTCTGCCATATTAAAGGTGTATTACAAAAACATTAAGAATCGTTATTTTACTGAAATAATGGCTGTATCCCACTTGAATTTTCATAGGTAGGAAACGAAAAGGGAAAAAGAACTAGGTAAATGGGTAAAGAAATAATTCATTTTTAGGTAATTATGCAGGGGAGATTACTTTGAAGTGGTGATGTCGGCGAAAATTAGATAGATTAGCTCATTTCTTCTGGTAAATCCTCTTGTTACTCTTATAATTGATTGGAATACTGGTAGAAGTTATGGATTTCTGTTATCAGCGGTTTCCTTTCAAACTTGAAAACTATGTTATTAATGTGAAAATGTGAACAAAGTAGTTTGCTTAAATAGCGAATAGGAGGATCCTAGTAGGTCGTTCTTATACAAGATAAAAAATGATATGAGGGATTTAACAAAATGAAAATAAGGACCTTCCGAAGCCGCAGTAAAAATAATAAAACACAATTGCACTTTGAACCCGGCCAAAAAGATTTTATTTTTGAAAGTGAATCGAGTAAACGGTGGAATCTGCTGATTATTCTCATGGCACTGTTCGCTATTCTATTCTGTCTGATGATCTTTTTTTCTGGTTTAGGTCTTTATGCTAATCCCCAGCTTCCTAAATTGGAGACAAAAGAAACGGATGAATTCTCACACATCAGTCCATCTGAAACCATGACTTCCCCTCAGGTTGCATCTGCAAATAATAAAACGAATGAAAAGTATCTCCAGCAGGAAGTTGCCTATAAGGATGATGTTTTCGCATTCTATGTAAATTGGGATAGCAACAGTAAACAATCGTTAACGAAAAATATTGATACAATCGATGTCCTAATCCCGCAATGGCTGAGTTTAAATGCAGATCTGGAACTTGAAAGCAATATTCAGCCGGAAATAGTAGAGCTTGCGAAAAAGAATGATGTTAAAATCGTTCCGTTAATTCACAACATACAGAATGGCAAGTGGAATCAAGAGACAGTTCATCAACTTTTAAATTCTCCAGAAGAACAAGCGAAATTAATTAAAAAACTGCATGAACTAATAAAACAGCAGGGCTTTGATGGGATTAATATTGACTTTGAGAATCTAAACAAGAATGACCGGGATTTATTGACACAGTTTATAAAGGAGCTGTACACGGTTTTTCATGCTGACGGTCTCTCTGTTTCCATCGATGTACCGGCTGCTAATGAGGCGTTTGATTACAAAGAGCTGGAAAAGCACGTGGATCAGATGATTGTCATGGCTTACGATGAGAATGTGAACAATCCAGGCACCATTGCTTCTTCATCCTGGTTTAAAGAGATTCTCGCAAAATTACCAAAGGAAAAGCTGATCGTTGCGCTTGGAAGCTATGGATATGATTGGGAATGGGAAAGCCAGCAGCCGGGAGAAGTTGTTTCCTTTGATGACGTCACAAGACTTGCCGAAAAAGCCAACTTGAACATCCAATGGGATGATATGAGTCATACTCCTTATCTTAAATATATGGAGAACAATAAAGTGCATGAAGTATGGTTCCTGGACAGTGCAACCTTCTACAACCAATTAAAAATGTCTGCCGAGGCTGGTGCAAAGGGGATTGCACTATGGAGGCTGGGATCGGAGGATCCATCTATTTGGGATATTCTTAAAGGGCATAAAATGGAAGAATTGCTCACGGTCAAGAATGGAGGAAATATTTATAGCACAGGAGAAGGGAATATTTATCGCGCGAAAGAGAGCTGGAAAGAAGGAGAACGCAGCCTTCGGTTTGATGACGCTGGATTTATTACGAGTGAAACCTATATTGCCAACCCAGTATCATCCGAGTTTGAGCGTTTAAGCGAACCCGAGGATAAAGAAATTGTCTTAACTTTTGATGATGGGCCCGATCCTAAATATACGGAAAGTATATTAGAGATCCTGAGAAAATACCAGGTTAAGGCTACGTTCTTTGTCATTGGCAATAAGGCAATCCACAATCAGGATATTGTTAAACGAATTTATTGGGATGGCCATGAGATTGGTAATCATACGTTTACCCATCCAAAAACAAATGAAATATCCGATGAGCAGTTAAAGCTTGAGCTAAATAGTACTCAACGCGTCATTCAAGGAATTACTGGACGTACCACCTCTTTGTATCGGTCCCCATATGGAGATGAAGAGGCAAAGTATATGCCAGCACATTTTCAAAGATTACTGGATGTGACCCAAATGGGGTACGTCACCGTCAATTATGATATTGATTCAAAAGACTGGAAGCTGCGTGATAGCAAGGCCATTGTCGAGAATATTTTGAGCCAGGCATCAAGCGGCGATATTATTTTACTTCACGACGGCGGCGGAGATAGGCAGGCGACCGTTGAGGCACTGCCTGAAATCATCGAACAGTTACAGAATAAAGGATATAACTTTGTATCGGTCAGCGATCTAATGGATAACGGCAAAAGTACTATCATGCCCCCTGTCAAAGAGGTGGAAAATCCGATTGTACAAAGCTTCAAAGTGATGCTGTTCAATATAGCAAATTTTAAAGAGAGTATTTCCATTTTGCTTTACAGTGTGATGTTCATTTTGGCTCTGCGCATTTTGATTCTGGGCAGTTTAGCTTTTAGACATAAAAAACATGCCAGTCATCCGTTGAGGCAGTCTACACCGTTTGTAAGTGTCATTATCGCAGCCTACAATGAAGAGAAGGTTATAAGTAGGACCATCGAGTCAATCTTGAAAAGCGATTATCCAAACCTAGAAGTCATTGTTGTCGATGATGGTTCCAAAGACCAAACTTCCTTGGTAGTATCTCGAGATTACGAAGCTAATAAAAAGGTACTTCTTTTCCACAAGAAGAACGGGGGAAAAGCTTCAGCCATCAATCTGGGAGTCAGGAAGGCAAAGGGGGACATTCTTGTTGCGATTGATGCGGACACCATTGTTCCTCCTGATTCGATTTCGATGCTCATTCGGCACTTTGCTGATGAAAATATTGCAGCTGTATCTGGAAATGTGAGGGTAGGGAACAGGAAAAACCTGTTAACTGCCTGGCAGCATATTGAGTATGTAACTGGATTTAACTTGGAGAAGCGTGCCTTTGCCTCGCTTAATTGTGTCCCAGTCGTCCCGGGAGCTTTGGGGGCGTGGCGCAAACAGGTGGTTTGTGAGCTAGGCTATTTTACCGATGATACTCTTGCAGAAGATACTGACATGACATTAAAAATCCTCCGCCAAGGCTATAAAGTTGTGATTGATGAACAGGCCTATGCCTATACGGAGGCTCCGGAAACGATTAAAGATTTCCTAAAACAGCGGTTCAGATGGAATTTTGGAACTTTACAATGTTTTTGGAAGCATAAGAAAGTGTTTGGGGGAATAAAGCATAAATCACTTGGGTTTATTGCCCTCCCAAATATGATTCTATTTCAATTTATTGTTCCTTTCTTTGCTCCGCTTTTAGATTTATTGTTTATTTTAGGCATTCTCGCAGGGGATGTCCAAAAAACATTATTGATTTTTACCAGTTACTTTTTGGTCGATTTCCTTATTTGCTTAGTTGCTTTTAGGATGGAGAAGTTAAGCTTTAAACCTCTCATTTCCTTGATCCTGCAAAGGATTGTCTACCGCTACTTATTACTATGGGTAACGTGGAAATCTATTTTTACTGCATTAAAAGGAACCCGGGTTGGCTGGGGAAAATTAAAGCGGGCAGGAAATCTGACGGTAGAGCATGGATTAAAGGTGAAACGCACCATCTGAATTTTCAAGATTTTTGGAGAGAGACCCCACTCTTCTAAAGTTAATAGGGTAAATCAAATGATCCAGGGTGATATACCTTTTTGTAATAAAGGAGGACAGGTGTGATCTATTTCGAAGATCCATACCTGCCTTTTTTTTATAAATTAGGTTTGCAAACATTGACATGACAACATTTGTGAGTGTTTAATGTTTTAAAATAACCACGTTTAAATCTATTCATTTATGTAAACCCGAATATGGGAATACGAAAATTTGGATTTGGTTTGGACCTGTCCTTTTCATTACTCGGTACCCATTTTGTGCTGGAGTGGCTATTCCATCATCATTTGGTTTACAGAAACCATTTACTTGGCAATTTCCATCATCCCGGACTAGGAGCTTTCCAACCAGTCCAACGGCCATCCACTCTGTTCTTTTCAGACGCGGAAGATACTCTAAGTCAGGATTCGAATGGGGATTAAGAAGGCCAGAGGGACGGTTCTGATGGCTTTTTAATGACAACTTTTGCACTTACTATTTAAGAAGACCCATGTGGTTATTGGGTTTTTTTAAAATTAATTAAACGATTAGTTGGTAATCGAACTTGTTTATTTTTGCCAAAGTTTGTACTTTGCTAGTTTCTATTGTCAATTTTGAAGATAGCTTTTAAAGGTCACAACCTTTATACGACAATTATTTTTCTTGAAAATAGGCAAAAGTTCGTTGATAAGAGGGCTTATGCACGATTTAATCAAACATTTAATTAGTTGAATCCATATTAACTAAACGTTTGATTAGAAGGACTGAAAATGCAGCCTTACCAAGGTTTAGTCCTCCTTTGAGGCAAGAATATTGTCGAGACACTGATCTGGTAAGAAAGGTGGAAGGCCACTTAAAATGGACCTCGTACGATTAAATGAACAAGTACGAAAACGCTGTGGTCTAATAAGGCTAACATACGTTTAATAGAGGAAGGAAGCAGCAATCGTTTATTAGATAATATGATATTTTCTCCTATTCTTCCTGTTCTAATCGTTTTAAAGCAGCTGCATTTAATATCCACCACTTATTAAAGATGTCGAGAATTAGACACATACCGATTTCCTTTGAGTAAACGACAAGGTGCTATAATAATAGTATTGATTGCTCAATGTTTCACATAAAGTGAATTCGATGAATTGCAGCACAAATACTTAATTTTGGAGTGAATGGAATGCAAGGGAAAACAGCTATTATTACTGGCGGTGGAAGTGGGTTTGGTAGGGAAGCTGCATTAAGGCTTGCTCAAAAAGGAGTGAACATTGCGGTAGTAGACTTGTTGAAAGAAACAGGAGAAGAGACCGTACATCTTTGTGAGGAATTAGGCAGTGCGGCTATTTTTATTCAAGCAGATGTGAGTAAAGTAGAGGATGTAAAAAAATATGTAAACGAAACGGTTGACCGCTTTGGAAAAATAGATTTATTTTTTAACAATGCTGGAATTTCCGGTTCTGGCGTACGAACGTTAGAGTGTTCCGAAGAAGAATTCGACGCTATCGTTAATGTCAATTTAAAAGGGGTCTTCTACGGCTTGAAATATGTCGTGACGGAGATGTTGAAAACGGGCGGTGGAGCCATTGTCAATACGGCCTCTCTTGGCGGCTTAGTCGGCATGCCTACACTAGGAGCGTATTCCGCAACGAAACATGCTGTCATTGGTCTGACAAAAACCATAGCAGGAGAATACGGAAGAGAGAATATTCGTATCAATGCCATTGCTCCCGGAACCAATGAAACACCAATGGTAAAAGCATTTCCAGCAGAAGCGATTAAAGCCATGGCTGACGCGGTACCAATGGGCAGATTAGGTCAACCCCATGAAGTAGGGAATGTCGTAGCATTTCTACTTAGTGATGAAGCAGCCTATATTCATGGTGCTGTTATTTCAATTGATGGTGGATCAGCGGCATTATAAGACCAAGAGGATCGTTCTTGTGATCCCCTCTGTTTTTTCATGGTTTAATAATAGGATAGGGAATCTTGCACCTTGCCTGTGCAAAGAATCCCTATCCTATTTTTTGAATTAACTGGAGGGTCATTTTGGAAAACAATTTTTTAAAGTTCCTCGGTTATTTCATTTTATTTAGTGTTGTTATTTTCGAATTGATAAGTAACTCTTCAAATTTGGTTCTAACACGCTTATAGTCTGGTCTATATTTAGGTATCTCACTTTCATTCTGAGCGCTAGGAAGATTAACGATTTGGAGTCAGTCCCCCACTCATGGGCCTAAAGTTTAGTTTCTTAAATTAGATCTATATTGAACTAATGGCTCCAAATTTCAGCGTGTACGGCTTTTTTTGATGGTAATACCCAAGTTATAAAAACAAGCTAGTCCTATAAGGTATCTATTACATCAAATTCGCTTTCAAACAGTTCTTCTTTTTTAGTTATTTTAAGTTGGGTTGATTCAATATAACTAGGTTTATTACCTAGCATGTATTCCTCTTTACTTATTGGATACAAAAGATACCATTTCTTTTCTTCTATTTTTACTTTGAATTGTTTTTCTTTGTTTATGGATAGATACACTGAAAGTGGTTTATATACAATTGGAAGTATCATAGATGAAATGAATGTTACAATAAAAATCAAACCGATTTGTCCCAATGTTAATATGTCCCCATTTTCATAATAAGTTAAGAAGGCCTTCACTCCTATAATTAATGTGAAAAATATTAACCATCCGAAAAAATATATGGATACATAAAGTAACGAAATTAGGTTTTTCTTCCAATCAACATTTGGAACATATCTTTTCTTCTTATCTACTATATATTGCAACCAATAAAAGGCTATAATAAGGCCAATTCCCATTACTATTGTTAAAGTATCGGTTATCCAATTATTTAGCCAATTCCATTTGTAACTCACCAAGGAGAGTGACATAAGGATAGTTGAATAAAATGCTGATTTTGCAATGAAAATGGTTAATAAATAAGAGAAACTCCATTCTTTAGAAGATAATTTTCTATCTAATGAATTCGAAGTTAAAAAGGTGATAGGTTTTATCTTAAGAATTAAAGTAATAATAGCAATTAGTATTGCTGGTACACCCATAGTACCTAAAAATTTAATTATTTCGTTCATTTTTCTAGTACCTCTTTTTCTTTTATATTACGATTTTTAGTTTTTAAAGATTAGACATTAGTTTAGTCTATCAATAATCCTTTTTTTATACACCACTATTTTCCAAGCCAAGCTTTAAGAATCGATTATATATAGAAGGTATCTATGTCTAATGGCCCTTAGGTTCCTTCCACAGACCCTTAATAACTATAATTATTATCTAAATACGCTTCATATCACTTTGAATTTTCAGTTTCCGACGTATTAGATAATAATGTAGAAAGGTTTTTCCTTTCGGAAAAATAATTTCTGTGCTTGTCACTCCTCGATATTTGTAGGGATTAATAGATTGTGTTGCTCAAGAATGATTTGGGGCACCAGAACGTTAGGGTTCGTTGCCTTTTTGGTTTTATCCCTAAACTAATAAAACGTTTGATTTATATGTGTTGTCTAGATTGCAATTGCTTTTGTTTATTTTTGAAAAAAAAAGAAAATTCGTATATAATATTATTAATTCAACCTAGTTGAAGGTGTCTTGCAAAATTGGTTGCAAGGGAGATAAGTTTCAGCTTGTCAACCTCCTTATTACTAAGGACCTCAACAAGTAACCTGACCATGTCCACAAGTGCAATAACCAACAGCAAACCTGGATTGTCAATCAAACTTATCACAGTTATAATAATCTCCTTACTGATATTATAATTGAAATGTTTAACGAGATAGTGGTCACCGGGCTATTCATCTTACTTGAATCCCAAAAACGAATGCTAGGAGGTTTTCTGTTATGAAACAGAGTAATAGGCCACGACAATTACATAGCCTCCCTAGCTCTTCGAAGATTGATTGGTCAAAATATGAAACTAAGTATTATTTACATTTTGATGAACGTGTCCATATTGAGCATGTGAAAGATAAAATCCAAGATCCTGATTGGGTTTCTTCACATGCTTTTTTGCCGTCTATCCATTTTAAAATAAACTTTAACAGGTATGTAACAATCTCTAAGGATAAAACACTCCCTGTCAGCGAACAGAAAATAAAAAAGAAAAAAATACGCGAAATATATTATGCTGCTCACAAAGATCGTTTTATTTATAAATACTACGGTGACTTATTAAATAATGCTTATAATTATTATGCCATAGCAAAAGGAATAGACAATAGCGCTTTAGCTTATCGCAATAATAAGAGGGGTAAAAATAATATTGATTTTGCTTATGAAGTATTTGATTTCCTATTAAACCAAAAGCAAGCTGTTGTCATTTCTTTCGATTTTACAAAGTTCTTTGATCACATTGAGCATAGGACGCTTAAACAGAATATTAAAACTGTTCTCGGTGTCGAAAAGCTAACTAAGGATTGGTATAAGGTTTTCAAAAACCTTACAGAATTTACATATGTGAAAAAAACAGACGTTGATGTAAATTTAAAACAGAAATACGGTGTCAAAAAGCTTAAAGAACTTTTGAAAAGTAAAAAATTAAAAAAGATTATGACCTCTGAAGAGTTTCGGATATTTAAACAAAGCTATCTTTTCAAAAATAAAAAACCTTATGGGATTCCACAAGGATCTGGAATGAGTGCTGTTTGCTCTAATGTACATCTAATTCATTTTGATCAAGAGATAAAAGCGTGGGCTGATACCCAAAAAGCACTTTATCGTAGATACTGCGATGATTTGATTTTAATCATCCCAGTCACTAATGCATCATCAAAATTAGTTGAAGTAAAAAAGAATGAAATACTTCAAATTATTCAAAAGTACCAATCCCAAGGGTTAAAGATTCAAGAGGAAAAAACAGAAGTACGTTTATATATTAACGGCACTATTTTAGATGAATCACAACAAAACAGTAAGTTAGATTATCTGGGATTTGTAACTAATGGCCAATCTATACAGATACGTGAGAAGAGTCTATTTAAATATTACTGCCGTGCATATCGAAAAGCGGATTCAAGTCGACGCATTGCGTTTGTAACAAATCGGAAGGGCCCAAAAACAGAGTTATATAAAATTTATACTCATCTTGGTTTCGACTATAAAGATCGAGGTAACTTTATCACATATGCATACCGGGCCCACGCTAAAATGGCTAGATTAAAAACAAAGAGCCTTATCCGTAAGCAGATTAAACGACACTGGGCGAAAATAAATAAACGGTTATAACTCATTTCTGTGTGACTGTCACTCCCTGGTTTTTGTCGCGAGATTGATAGATTTTTAGAAAGATAAATAGTGATAGAATGGAGTTGCAGATGAATATAGTTGGGTGGCAGGGTTGTTGATCTTTTTTTCTTTCATGAAATATCGGTGCTTGTCACTCCTCGATTTATTCGTAAGAAAGACACACATGTCCTCGTCTTTGGAATTCAAACTTTATTACTGTATAAATCACTTGAAGCCTTGTGGTTCTCCTATCTGCTGGCATGGTGTCTAGCTATGCAATAACTGATGAATGGCACGAGTTTACTATCCCAGAAAGACTTGCAGCTTATTGGGATGTTTTATTTGATTCGTTTGGAGGCGTTTCTAGTTTTATTAATCAGCTATTTAATAACGAAATGTAAGAAAGTAAGTCTTTAGATTTCTAAATCCTAATCCTATTTAACCAAATTTAGAGTAATCTCAAATTGTTACTATTATACAGCTGGATATATTTGAAGCTTTGGATTCCCCCAGCCTCTAATCGCGAGTTCTCGCATCTTTGGATTGTAACGAATCAGATTGTAATGCTCAATGAATTGTTTTAGTAACAAATGAACCACATCATTCGAATAATCCAAATGAAAAACCCTTTGTTTTTTCGTAATTTGATAGATTCCTATATGATTTATATATGGATTTGTAAGAAGATATAGGTGAAAATACTACTCTTGCGGGGGTCATCATCATGCCTTCTGAACCAATCCATAAATCATCATGTATCATTGTATACTTTACCATCGTCAACCACTGCCTTTCTTCCGTTGCGTTTTTATCTTATATTGAGTATAGCGTTCTACACTTTAATCCTTATCCGATTATAAATTCATTAAAATGCACCACCTGTTCTATCTTCTATTTAGAAATCTAAAGGCGAAAAGGACAGGTTAGTTTGCGAAAGGTTGTAATAAAGTTGTGAACTTTTTTGGAATAAAAAAATCTTCCATTTGTGGAAACAATTGAAGTTATATTGTTTCACAACCTCTAGGATTTTCATCTTTGCTCAGAATATTCTGTTGCCAGCCCCCCTTTTCACCAACTAGTCAAATGAAATGAGAAATTATAATTCTTTTAATAATGAAATTATTTTTTGGGGATTTTCTGCAATAGACTTATCCTATTAAGGCGGTTAATATTGAAAGTAAATACCAATTTAGGAGATAATGATGATAAAAGATATCGAGATAAAAGGCTTAAGAGGTTTTGCAACTACTCAGAAAGTAAGTTTTGCCAAGCCAAATGGACAACTAGGAAGTGGTCTCTCCCTTTTTGTGGGCTCGAATAACGCTGGAAAATCCACGGTACTTGAAGCAATAACAGCAGTAACACAACATACCCCACCTAGCCTCTCTACAGGACGAAGGAATATAGAAGCAGGCGATGAAGTTTATATTAAAGTGACTAATTTTGAAGACAATACTCTCGAACTTAAAAGTGAAATGGCAGGTTCAAGTGAAACGGTATTCCTACAAGAAAACACAAATATGAATGGTAAAGTATTCGTTTTAAATTCGAGAAGGGCTTTTAATCCTTTTTTTTCTAAGAGTAATAACAATAGAGAGAATTACTTAAGACATCACACTAATCTGCCTAATCAAAGGTTAAATTCAAAAGAGGAATTTTCCTCAAGGTTATTTCATGCGAATCAAAATAGAGAGAAATTCAACCAATTATTAAAGGAAATTATTAATCCTGTCCCAAATTGGACAATCGATCTAAGTGATAATTCACTATATTTCTTAAAGTTTTCTAAGGGAACTATTAAACATAGTAGTGAAGGTTTAGGAGAAGGATTAATTAGTCTATTTTTCATTATTGATGCTCTTTATGATTCAAATGCGGAAGACATAATTGTTATTGATGAGCCTGAGCTATCACTTCATCCAACATATCAAAAAAGGCTATCTAGGCTTTTAGCTAATATGGCAAAGGATAGACAAATAATAGTTGCAACCCACTCACCGTACTTCGTTAACTTGGAGTATCTTGCAAATGGTGCTACTATTTCAAGAGTGCACCTAGAAAATGGGCATTCAACTGTTTCACAGTTGAGTGATCAACATAATAAATTTATTCTAGGGGCATTAAGAGATTACCGTAACCCACATATGCTTGGAATTAACGCTAGAGAGGTCTTCTTTTTAGAGGATAACGTCATTTTAGTAGAAGGACAAGATGACATAATTTTCTACAGTAAAATCTTAGAGAAACTAGAATTAGCTATTAATGGAGAATTTTTCGGCTGGGGCACTGGGGGAGCTGCAAAAATGGAAAAGTTTGCAGGAATACTCCAAGAGTTAGGTTTTAAGAAGGTAATTGGAATCTTAGATAACGATAAGCCGGAAGAACGAAAAAAATTGGAAACTGATTTTCCTAATTATGAATTCTATTGTATTCCCGCTAAAGATGTACGAACGAAACCGGAATATAAGCAGGAACGTGTAGAAGGCTTGTTAGATGATACTAACAAAGAAATAAGAGCAGAATATAAAACAGAGACAGTAGAAATGTTTAAAAAAATTAATCAATATTTTAATTAGCGGCAAATGTTCATTCCGGGTAGGCAATGAAATCATCCATCACAATTTAGCGTGAATATGTTAGCATGTTTGGTTACCCACCAAGGAGGAATACAGTGTTTTAGAGATGTAACTATTACAAAACCATAAAACTTTGAATCCCCTACCTTTGGTGGGGGTCTTTTTATGTAAAAATCGTCAATCATGTTGAGTTTTTGCATCGTTGCAGAAAGATTGATTTAACCAATAAAATATGGATTGATATACTTAAACTAAACTGTCACTTTACTTCAATAAAGCAACAAAAAGAAGCGTTAATAACCCTTAGATCAACGCTTCCGTTCGTTTAAGTGTACCACTTCATAAAGTTACACCGATTTTAACATATATACATTGAAGCTTTTCTTACTCACATTTATTTTATATCGTATAGAGCACCTCCCAGAGCAAAAGGTACTCTATACACAAGAATCATTGGAACTCCTTGTTATCCTTTTCGTTAAATTCTAATATATGTAAATCCTCAGTTGCCTCTGGTTCTTCAAAAAATTTAGTAACATGATTAAACACCACTTCCGTGTCAAAAGCTGCTCTTTCGGGTTGTTCGTTACGCCTTTGTGCAATTTGACGTAAGCATTGCTCGTTATTTAGATTAAGGAAAATTAGTTGATGGTTTGCATTGACCTCTGACGCCATATCCACAAACCACTTTCGCAGTTTTTGAGTGTTCGCTGGAAAATCCATCACTACATCTGTACCGACACTTAAAATGTTTTGGACATGCTTTTTCACCAGCGGCTTAAGCTGCGCTGAGAATTTTAGATAGTCCTCAAATGATGCGATCTGATTGGGATAAAGAGATGAAAGCCATTCATCCTCAGACAACAGTACCGCATGTTTATCTATCGCCAATTGTTTTGATTTAGTAGATTTTCCAGCTCCCATTTTTCCACAGAAAAAGTATAGCGTCCCCAATTGTTTCATATATATCCTAACCCCCCGCGTTTATTTGAGTTCAAACTTTTTACTTCGTTAGTTCCCATAGCCATTATTCTCTTATTAATATTTAGATTTTAGATTTATATCCAATTCACTTATTCTTCCAATTTCTTTCTTTTATATTTCTTCTAAAACGAACCTGCGCCGTTACTTAAATAAAGTTCAACAAAAAGATGCGTTAATCCTTCTTGGATCAACGCACCCTTGACTTTAAGAGTAATACTTCACATTCTTTTTTTAACCCCTTCAATCAGAATTTATTTAAATTTAGAAAGGTGTTGTCCGTTACTGGTTGTCCAATTACTGCATTTAATATGCATAATTTCAATTGAAAGGTGGTTTAATATGGGTGAAAAAAAGGAGTAGCTTTGAACAGCCATCAACCATTGAACCCCTTTAGCTGACCAATCAGAAGGTAATTTGACTGCGGATCCTCATAAAACAAATTGAATCCCTGTCGGAATGAATTTAATTCAAAAAACTCTAGCCAAACCTCCTAGGCTAGTTCCACCTGTTGCAGTCCCTGTTCCCACAAAAGACCAAAATCCAGTTGAAGGATCAATGACAATAAGCTTACCACCATCGGTTGCAGGTGGTATAGCATTCGCTGTTCCTCCAAATAATAAATTATTGCAGAACTGCAGGCTAACCACACCGCCGCTTGGTGTGGACCCATCAGGGTTCTGAATACGTGTAACAAATGTAGCGGCTCCCGTTTTGGTATCTATTGTGTACAGTCCAGGTGTTCCGTCACTGCGACGAGTGCGTAAAGAACCCCAAAGTGTACCAGTCTCATCAAAAGCGATTCCTTCCATTCCTTCAATGGTGCATGTATCAGTGTCACATATTCCATAGGGTCCAACCACTGTAGCTACTCCTGTACTTTTATTTAGGATAGCCAAATGATCTGCACCTGTTGGGCTGCCACCAATTATATTAACTGAAGCAAACAAAGTACCATCACTCCTAAAATCCAATCCTGCAATAGAGTGAAATTCCCCCAATCCTGTATTGCCAACAAAAGTGGGCCTACCTGTATTTGGATCAACCGTAAAAAGAACCGGTATACCTCCACCAGTACCGGCATACAAGATGCCAGTTGTTGGGTCGGTGGCTAGTGATGGAGCTTGATCAAACATTTTACCTATAATTGTTCCGCTTCCCGTCAGTGTATTAATGGAAATTAGGTTTCCCAAAACTGCGTCAGTTCCATATAGTTTATTACATAATGGTCTTATCCCAATTTATATCCACTCCTTTTTGCTTTATATCCTTTATTAAATGCATGATGAAAGATAGAAGTATAGACAACTAACGTAGTCAGTTGTATCAAATTTAACTTTATAGATTCAGTAGATTTATTTCACAAAACTGCCCCGTTAGAACAATTAGAAACAGGCTGCCGTAGCAACCTGTTTTTGAAGTAAAGCAGCCTTTACTTCAATAAGAAATTGATATTATTTCTTCTGAGTATCCTGCTACGAGGAAACTAGATAAAAGTAATTATTCTCAAATATACGCTTTATCCCCACACAATATCTTGTGTTAGGTTCAAAACAAGTCTCGGTTAACGGCTATATTTAAAGGTGATTTCATATGCGCCGCCTCCTTCTGGTGCGGGAGCTGCATAGGCACGCAGTTCATCGTACGTGAAGCCAGCTTTTGATAATGGTGTAACAATTTTTAGAATTTCCCTATTTGTAATTGCGATAGTTTCTACAGGGAGAGGGCTAGTTAAATCTGTTAGAGTAGCCAAATCCAAAAGGGTTAAAGAAATGCTGTCATCAATTAGCAGGTCGGCTGGTGCCCACATTGCGTAGAAAGTAGCAACATATGCAGTGACGACCAGTGCAACAGCGCCCACTACAATCGATCCGACAGCAAGCGTCGCACCAGCAGCCGCCGCTATTGCCGTACCTACGCCAGTGGTTACAGAACCAATAGTGTGTAACCAAATTTGCTGCAATGCTACTTCATATGCACGAGCTAACGGAATTGCTGAGGGATCTACTTACGAAAGTGAATTTGGAATAAGCCCACTTGTTGAGGCTACAGCTGTTTACAATAATGAAACTGACGAAATTATTGTATTTGCATTAAATTGTAATCAGGAGGAAGAGACAGAGTTCGAAATTCAATTAAATGGTTTCGGAGAACGAAAAATCTCAAAGCACCTTACATTAACTGGGGACAACCTTGAGGCAAGAAATACATTTGAAAATCCTGATTGTGTAACGATGATTGAGAAGAATGTTACGGAAAATAAAAATACAAAAGTGTTATTACCTAAGTTATCTTGGAATGTTCTCTTTTTACAGAAATAAAAGGGAAAGCTAAATAATAAACACTGTAGTCGGTTAAAGGTATTTCCATAATCGGATTAGGGGGATATAAAATGGCTGTTGAGGTAAGAAAAGAAATGATGGTAGAACCTCCTGTAAGTCATAAAGTTGGAACGATGGAGAGGGTTGGATTCGGTTTTGGTGATTTAGCAATTAATTTTGCTTGGGCATCGATGGGAATGTTTATAGTCTATTTTTATACAGATGTTGTTGGTGTTGGTGCAGCATTAGTTGGGACAATATTATTGCTTTCAAGGTTTCTTGATGGTATCTCAGATGTAGCCATGGGAGCAATCGTTGATAAAACAAAGTCAAAACATGGCAAGGCAAGGCCTTGGATTTTATGGCTTGCAATACCGTTTGGCGTTTTTACAGCATTATTATTTGCAGTGCCAGATAGTAGTTATATGGGTAAGGTAATATATGTAATTGTATCTTATAATCTATTAGTATTAATATTTACAGGTGTTGTTATTCCATATGGAACATTAAATACATTAATTACCCAGGATCAGCATCAGCGCTCTGTCTTAAATATATATCGAATGTTTTTTGCTAACATTGGTATTATTATTGTAAGTAACCTTACAATGCCTCTTGTTGAAGCATTTGGAGGCAATCAAACAGGTTGGATTATAACATACTCAATTTTTGGAACTATTGCAGTAATTTTATTAATGATTACCTTTAAAACTGCTAAAGAAAGGGTACAGCCTGCTATTGGTTCGAAGCAAAATGTACCCCTGAAAGAAAGCCTTAAAACTTTAACTCAAAACAAATACTGGGTAATGGTATTTTTGTACTTTATTATTTATAGTATTGGGTATGCCATTAACCAAGGTAGTACAATCTATTATGCTGAATATATTCTTGGTAATTCTAGTTTGGTTGGAATTTTAACACTAGTATATATAATTCCATTACTGCTAGGATTTTTAATGCTTGCTCCGATTTTTAAAAAATATGGCAAAAGAAATGCCATGATCGGTGGTACTGTTATAAGTATTATTGGATCAGTATTAATATTAATAGACCCATCCAGTATAACTCTAGTTGTAGTCGGGCAAATAATAAGAGGTATTGGTCAAGTACCTTTACTAGGGGGATTATGGGCACTACTGCCAGATACTATTGAATATGGCGAATGGAAAACAGGTATTAGAAATGAGGGTGTCTTATATAGTGGCGGAAGTATGGGACAAAAACTAGGTGTAGGGATTGGTGCTGCGTTGATGGGTTGGATATTAAGCTTGAATGGCTATGTTGGTGGTCAAGAATTACAATCAGATAGTGCTTTATTTGCGATTGAAGCAATCTTTATTTATATCCCAATTATCATGTTTGTTGCGCAAATCATTTTATTATACTTCTACAAGCTTGATAAGGAATATCCTAATATAATTAAAGATTTACAGAACCGCAATCTTACAAAAGACTAAAATTTTTAAAATAAAGAAACTTCTAAATTAATAAAGCATTAACATAGAGGGCAGTTCGAAAAGTATTTTTTAAGGCCACATAGGTGAATTGAACTATATGGTGCTTTACTTGAATAAGCCAATCAAAAAAGTCGATTCCTTAACGTACAGGAACCGACTTTTTTTATGTCAAAATTTGCTTAGCGTACAATATATGCTAAACCCTGACGTTACCCCAGCATTCCTTTTCTCAGACAATTTGTTATTAAATGTAAACACATTATTTTTGATGTTGGAATTGAAACTCAGGATTATCTGCTTTTTGAAGTCAGTTTTCGTAGAATGACTTGCTTTTTACAGGTAAATTCTGCGTTCAAAAATCAAACTATGAATAACCCAATATTAATATTAACGTTAACATTTATATTAATGTTAATATTTCTAAAAAAAGACAATTTCCACTCTAAACAGCTAGATGTTTGTCCATCTAAACAAATTATTTTTTAATCAGATAACAACTTCACTCTTACATTTTCATTTTCATTTAAGTATCATTTTCAACTCTGGTGTATATACCTTTGTATCGGAGTATTGATGAGTCCAATCTATCATTTCTTCATGCTGCAGGCCATAACGAATCAATAACGTATTAAATTTTGTTTGACTAAGGGGTTCCTTCCCCTGTTCTCTATAAATCCTTGCTGCTTGTTTGCAAAAGCTCTTTAATTTTATCTGGGTTAAGGGTGAAACAGGAAACTTAATATTATGAGTTTTATCTTTTCGAACAGCTCTTTGATTAACTGGTTAAAGTCCAAAGCACTTCGTACAATCAGCCGTTAAACTTTCTCTAATATTTTTGGCTGTTTCATTATCCATTTTTATACCTTCTATCTTTAGTTGAAAAAATTTTTTGAGTTTATTATACAAGATTCCTAAAGAATCTGGCCCTTTTCTGGAACAATATTATTGACATTAAACATCAATTTTTGATTCCATAGTGGCCCTTGAAATCCAGAATCGTTTCCGTGCCCCTGAAGGGGCAAAAGTCTTTAGAAATCTAAAAATCTATGTATCTAAAAGTTGTAAGTTTTGGAGATATTTTGTGCGTGTTTTAAGTGTTTGTTTGCACATCCGATTTACTGTTTCTCTAAATAGCGATAAATCGTTGTACGAGACACGCCCCACTTTTCTGCAACATCTTTAATCGGTGTACCATTTTCAATTAAAGCTTTCATCATTTCAATATCTTTTGGTCCATACTTCTCAGGACGACCACCAAGACGACCACGCGCTCTTGCAGCTGCTCGTCCTGCAGCCGAGCGCTCCTCAATCAGATTCCGTTCAAATTCTGCAAAAGCTGCGAATAAGTGAAACATCAATTGTCCCGTTGCATTGCTTTTGTCCATGGTTAAGTTTTCTTGTAAACTGTGAAAGCCTATGCCTCGTTCGTTCAAAGTATTTACAATTTGTATTAAGTCCTGCATGTTGCGACCAAGGCGATCTAATCGCCAAACGACAATTGTATCTCCTTCACGTACATACTGAAGTGCCTTTTCTAAACCGGGGCGCTGTCTTTTTGCTCCACTTATTTTATCGTGGAAAATTTTTGAGCAACCATACTGCGTTAACGCATCCATCTGTAAATCCAAATTTTGCAATCCCGTTGACACACGCGCATATCCAATTAACACCAAAATCACTCTTTTCAAATTTTTCTTTTGAATTCATTGTAACATAAAATAGATTTTAATAGGTTACTAGACATAGAAAAATGAACGGGGTTTTATGACATGAATGGTAATAAAAAATGTCCTTTTCCTCATGAAAAATAGCGTGTTCAGAAAAGGACGAGTTTTGTAACATATATCTAGCCTGTAAAATATTAACATGTAATCATTTTGATTAAAGGGCGCTTTTTAATTTTGTTCCGCAAACGGGCCAGTTTAGTGCAATAAGAACTGGGCCGTTGTTGCATAAGACACAAAATATGCAGTATAGAAGCGAGATTAACAGAGTTATTTATGAATGATGACCCTGGTACCAATTGGAACTCTAGATGATAATTCTAAAACATCATGATTAAACATTCTAATACAACCGTGAGAAACGCTTTTACCTATTGATGATGGATTGTTTGTACCATGTATTCCATAATGAGGTCTTGATAATCCCATCCATAAAACCCCAAAAACATGTCTGGGAGGATTTGGCTGCTTATTTATTATGGTGTAAGTACCAAACGGTGTAGCAGTTAATATTTTGCCAGTAGCTATCGGATAGGATTTTATCAGTCTGTTTCCGTCATACAATCTTAATCGGTGTTTTGATGTTGACACGTCAATCCATCTCGCCACGAAGATCAACTCCATTTTTTTAAATAATGTATGTAGTAACTCAAGACTTTGTTAATTAACAGGAATTGATTGAACAGTATTGTATGAGTTTTTGAACAAAACAAATAAGTATCCTGAATGACAAGACTTCTAGGCTGCAGAACAATTTATTTTAGATCTTTCATTTTTAGTTTTGCGCCACTGTTTTTCTAAATGGAAAGCGCCGTAAAACCGTGGAACGTAATAAAAGCCTGAATGAAGGAAGTATCATACAGGCTAATTATTACTTAATAAATTCACTTTTTGATCTAAGAATTAGGTTGTCAAAAATAAATAACAACTATGGCATGAGAATCTTCCTTACCAAGAATGGAGGCCGTTTCGCTTTTTAAAATCAGTTCAAGCTACGAATTTGGCTGGGTCTTAAATTTTTGAGAGCCCCATCACAAATCGATTTTCAAGTATGAAATTTGAGTTATTTAAAAATCAATTGAGCAATTTCCGTTCCACTTTCAACTTCATCTGACTTTAACGGAATCATTTCAGAGATTTTTTCTTCAAAATTCGGGAAAACAAGGACTGAAATAATTTCTTTTCCCTTCTCCTCAATATAGGAAAGATCAAAAGTACCAATGTGGTCATTAACACTAACTATATCTCCAGCATTAATTTTGATATTAAATCCTTCACCTTTTAATTCAACTGTTTCAAGTCCTAAATGTAATAGCATTTCAAGGCCATCTTCCGTTACCATTCCAATTGCATGTTTAGTAGGAAACACTTGTGTAACCTTCCCATTTACAGGAGAAAAAACTTCGCCGTTAGTTGGAATAAAGGCTAGCCCTTCGCCCATCATTTTCTGGGAAAAAACGGGATCTGGAACACTTCCTAATGGAATAACCTCGCCCTTTAAAGGGCTATGGATGAATATATTTTTTTCTTTTTTACTCTTCTTAAAAAACATCATTTCACACCTCAATGTCTATCTTTTACTATTTATATAATCTAAATATCCAAATGCCAATGCTTCTACCACAATAAAAAAGGAAGAGGCAGATCGTACCCACCAATTTTTCGGAATAGGATTCATCGTACTGGAAGCATATAAATTAAAATCAGCATGTCCTGACAACCAATTACTTTTAAAATTGGTAAGGGAAATCATTTTTGCACCCTTAACTGCAGGAATATCAAGTAACCCTTGTAAGTTTGGATTTTCACCGGATAGCGAAAACAAAATAATTAAATCTTTAGAAGTTAACTTTTCAATTATAAGCCTATATTCATTTGCGTGGGCCATTGCAGGAATAATTTGAACGGGTTTGCCAATAAGTAGGAATAATCGTTGCAGTTCTGCAGCTTGATTTTTCTGGGCTATTCCTGTTGAAATGACATAAATATTTTCACTAGTATCAATTGCTTTATAAATAGGTTCAAAGTCCACACTATTTAAATAGTCTAACGTTTTATTGACATCATAAAGAACTTGTTCAAACAATTCATTTGGTTTAAGTTCCTCATTTGGGCTGGCATTTTCCCATTTTACAAAGTTTTTAAATTCACTATATCCACTAAAACCTAATTTTTGAGCAAATCTTAATACAGATGATTTGGATGCTAAACTATTTTTAGCTAACTGATTAATACCCATGTTCCCAATTTTATCTTTATTAGCAAGAACGTACTTAGCAATAGTAAAATCAGTATCACTCAAATACTCATAATTTTTATTAATTAACTCTTCAAGATTCACAAGGAGATCCTCCTAACTTAATTAAAACAGGCAACAGGGTATGAAAACACCTCATACCCGCTACTAGTTTAGCAAACCCTTTTTCCTTAAGAAAGTTCCGGCCAAAAATCCTTGTTTGCCTCGATAAGGTCATCTAAAATTGCTTTTGCAACACTCGCACTTGGTACTGTCTTTGACAATGTTAGCGCCTGCCAAAGTTTTTGATATGATTTTTCTAAATAAGCTTGAACGACTAACTTTTCTACTGATACTTGTTGTTCAATCAATCCCTTTTGGAATTGAGGAATCGTCCCAATAGATAGTGGTTCCACACCTGCTTTACTTACTAAACATGGAATCTCAACCATTGCAGTTGGTTCAACGTTTGCAATCGCCCCATTATTAGGAACAATTAATAGCATTCTTTCATATGTGTTGTATGCAAGCGCTCCTGCCAATCGAACGATGAATTCCGCGTGTTCCCCGGCTTCAATACTTGTTCCTTCAGCGGTGCCAGCTTCGGCAATTCGTATACATTCGGCAAAAACATTCTTTTCACGATGATCCATCACTTCGTTTGCCCGTGTATGTTCTGGGTTTGAATGTTGTACTACATAGTCAGGGAATAAATAATATTTTAAATACGTATTTGGTAGTGTATCCGGGTCAACAGCGTATACGTCCTTAGCTTTAGTAAATGTATCCATCCAGCTGGATTCCGCTAGCAGTGGATTATTAATCCCATCATTTTTAGCCCCATAACCCCATTGTTTTACATGTTCTTTCAATCTTGGCATTAAGTCATTGCCTTCTTTATCATAAAGCTCAGTCCACCAACCAAAATGGTTTAGTCCATAATACCGTTCAATAATATCATTCTCAGATTCCAACCCTAAAATGTCAGCCATTGATTTTTTAATGGCAACTGGCATATCACAAATATTAATGATTTTCGAGTTAGGACGTAAGATACGTGTTGCCTCTGCAACAATCGAAGCTGGGTTAGAGTAGTTTAACATCCAGGCATTCGGTGAATACTTTTCCATATAATCAATTAATTCAATTACTCCTGGAATTGAACGCATACCATAGGCCATGCCGCCAGGTCCACATGTTTCTTGACCAACGGCCCCATATTTTAATGGAATTTTTTCATCTAGTTCACGCATTTTTAGACCACCGACACGAATATGTGCCATTACGAAATCAACATCTGTAAAAGCTTCCTCGGGATCTGTTGTTGCTATGAATTCAATTTTAGGAGCACGTTCCTTAATGATAATTTCACATGCTTTCGCAACGATATCTTGACGTTCTTTATTATTATCGTAAAATTTTAATTTCCGTAATGGAAATTTATCTTGATTTTCAATTAACATCATTACAATTCCAGCTGTATAAGTACTTCCCCCACCAGCAATTACTACAGAATTTTTTTTCATTTTTAGTCCCTCTTTCCTTATTGTTGTTATGTCTTAGTGTATAAATATTTCTTTAAGGTTAGTATACTGCGATTTTTCCTTCATCGTAATAGTTTGGAAAGATGATGGGAAAGGTTTCACTCATTGGGAGATTTCTTTAACCTTCTTACATCCTATTTTACTATCGAACACTTTTAATCTTTTCTTCTATTTTATCTCGAACTTGACCAACTGAGAGTCCAACTATTACTTGGATCGCTTGTTTATTCCGAACTAAGCCATGTGCTCCATGTTTTCTAAAAACTTGTTCACTTTCTAGTTTTTCAGGATCTTTTACTGTAACACGTAATCTCGTTGCACAGTTTGTAATATCTTGAATATTTGCAGCGCCACCTAAATCTGCTAAAAAGTATTCAGCTAATTGTTCAAAAGAACTGCTTCCACCTGTATTTCCTAATTTCTTCTCTTTGTAATCTGCTTTCGTAAATAACTTGCTTTCTACATCATCAGACTCCCTGCCTGGCGTCAAAATATTAAACTTAATAATTAGATATCTAAATAAAACAACATAGATAACGGTAAATCCTAAACCAATACCTATTTGAAGCAGCCAAGTGGCCCAGTGATTTTGCCATGTACTTGCCCAAGTGATTGAGAAATCAAGTAAGCCGTATATAAAGTTACCTGAAACACCAAAGGCATACATAATTGCAGTCATTAAACCAGCCAAAATAGCATGAATTAAAAATAAATAAGGAGCAATAAACAAGAATGTAAACTCTATTGGTTCTGTTATTCCTGTAATTACTGCAGTAAATGCAACAGGTAAAATTAATCCAATTGTTTGTTTTCTTTTCTCTGGTCTACTTGTAATGATAAGTGCAATTGCTATGCCCAAGCATCCAAATACTTTGGAATTCCCAAACAAGGTAAAACCACCCTGAGGAAACAACTCTGTCATTGATTTAGTCGAATTTGCAAACTCTGCTACATGAGAAAACCAATAAGCTAGAAGTCCCCCATTTACTGCAGCCGGTCCATAAGCAAAGGGCTGCCAGATAAAATGGTGTAAACCAGTTGGAATCAGAATTCTTTCTAGAAAACTGTAAAGCCCTACACCTATAGCTCCAGATGTTTTTAATAGCCCTTGAAGTGAAAAAATCCATTCTTGAATATGTGGCCAGACAAGACAAGTTAAAAGTGCTACTGGTATCATAACTAAGAATCCTACTATCGTGACCAAGGCACTTCCTTGGAAAATTGCTAAAAGGTCTGGCAATTTTTTATCATAAAAGCGTTCATGAAGCCAGATAGTAATTCCTGCAATAATTAATGCACCAACCATACTCGTATCAAGCGTTTTAATACCTGCTATACTTGCTAATCCGCTATATCCGCCTACATCCTTAGAGAAATCCACACCAAAAGTTGAACCAGATGTAGATAATAATGAGTTGATAAATACATTAAAAAACATATAAATAACGAAAGCTTCCAGTGCAGCCCTGCTCTTTGATTTCTTTGCTAAACCAATAGGTAAACCGATAACAAATAAAAGGGGAATATTTTGAAATACAACGTAACTCCCATCAAAAATTAATTTCCAAAATGCATACCAAATGGTACCTTTAGCAGCAATACTTCCAACCATTTGCTCATTTAATAAAGTGTTACTGAGTCCTAGTAACAATCCCATAGCTGGCATAATCATTACTGGAATAAACATGGCTCCACCAAATCGCTGCAATTTCTGCATCATAATGAATTACTCCTTTTTAGTTTTTATAAGAAAGCGCTATCTCTAGAGCAATTATAGAGTTGCATGATGATTCTAACAATCACTTAACAATAACTTGGGAAAAGTACCAGACAATGAAACAAATGAGACTAAGAAAATTGAAAATAACTTTTAGGATTAGCCCTTGATTATTAATAAAAAAATCCCTTTAGTTTAAACTGAAGGGATTACTCGTACTATTTATTTATCCTATCCGCCGGAAATTCAAGACCCATCTGTTTCCGCGCTTCTTCTATGATTCTCATAGTTATCATGGAATGATTGTGCGAATTGATACTTGATTCTATCTGACCAGCCTTAATTAAATTAATAAATTCTTTGGTTTCATAATACATTGTGTTGTTAGATTGTGGGTAGGTAATATCTTCTACTCGTCCATCTCGATAACGAATTTCTACTTTTTGTGGTTGATTGATATTATCTATAATAATGTTTCCATTTTCGCCTTGAATTTCAGAAGGAATATTCGAATCCGTTATTTTTGAATACATAATTACTGCATCCATATCTTTATACTTCAGCAATAGACTTCCTTCTCCGTCTATACCCGAGTCAAGCATCAACGCATTGGCTTGGACACTAGATGGTACGCCAAATAATACAACCATTGGATAAATACAATAAATACCAATATCCATTATAGAACCATTTGAAAATAAAGGATTGAATGCATTTAATATTGTTCCTTGCTTGTAAGCATCATAACGAGAAGAGTATTGACAATAACTTGCAAAATATCGACGTATTTTTCCTATTTTATGTAAATTTCTGTAAACACTTTGAAAATTAGGAAGTAACGTTGATTTTAATGCTTCCATTAAAACAACTTTATTACTTTGAGCAACTTGAATCATCGTTTGTAATTCTGTTGTATTGGAAGCAATGGGTTTTTCACAAAGTACATGTTTGCCATACTTCATAAAAATTATAGCTTGCTCTGCATGAAGGGCATTTGGACTCGCTATATAGACTGCATCAATTACATCGCTTTTTGCCATACTTTCCAAATCCACAAAAATATTCTGTATATTATATTTCCTAGCAAATTCTATTGCCTTTTTCTCTGTCCGAGAATAAACAGCAGTTAAAGAAAATTCCTTTAGAGCACTTGCATCTTGAATAAATATGTCCGTTATTAGATTCGTCCCGATTACTCCAAATCGTATCATTTTTCTTCCCTCCAATGGACCTTTAGTCGCAACATTTCCAACTATCGCTAATTTAAGTATTACTTAGTCCTAGTAACAATCCCATTACGGGGATAATCATTACTGAAATAAATATGGCTCCGCCAAATCGCTGCATTTCTGCATCATACTAATCATTTTTTCCTCTTAAGAAGGCGCTATCTATTAAACCATTATACATTTGTGTAATTACTCTAACAATTACTCATAATTAACTGGGGAAAAGTTTCAGATATTGAATCAAATGATGTTGGGGAAATTGACCATATTTGTAAGGCTTAACATTCTAAACGAAAAAAGATAAAAGGTATCTCTATTTTTTATCTTTTTCAATATTATTAATAAGGGGGAGCACTTTTAAAATCATATTAAGCAACAAAGTAGATACACCCTCTCTCAAATACAGAAGGCATCATTAAAACAATTCCTTTACATAAAAAAAGACCCCAGGATTCAGGGCGTTAAATAAGGTTGAGTTTTTGAAAAGAAGAGTATATCATCGCTTAGAACCTAGGATTATTTAGCCATTATGAAAGACTATTAATTCCTTAGCATAGAAAAAGTCGACTTATTTTTGGCTTAGCGTATGTTTTTCGCGTTTCGTTGGTAGGACCCCATAACTGATAAATAATATCTAAAAAGGGGGGAAAGGAATGGTTCCTAATCTGATCCGAATAGGACTAATAATTATTTCATGGATTTCGATTATCTTCTTACCCAAAAGTGCATTTCGTAAATATTTGCCTGTTTCCATCTTTTGTTCCTTACTTGTTATTATCGGATGCTTTTTATCCTATAGGTATAGGTGGTGGAAGGTTAAAGGAGGCATCCCAGAACTTATTTTTATGGATTTAAGTTTTACTTACGGTCCATTTTTTGCTGGCACCATGTGGATCTTCTATTTAACGTTTGGCAAATTTAAATGGTACGTTCTTTTCAATGCATTCTTTAATTTACTTCTCTCGTACCCACTTACTCACTTTTTCCAAAAATATAACGTCTATAAATTGGTTAATTTTAAGCGTATCCATCTTTTTATCTTTTACTTTGGATTTGCTTTTATCATTTATGGATACCAACTGCTGATAGAGCGTTCCAGAAAAGTATTTGATTGGTCTATTGTTAAATAATAAAAAATATTAAAAGGAAGGAGCTTGAAAACCAAGCTACCTATTTGATAACAGAATTATCTTTCTCGACATATTTCCGCCAATTTATTTTACATACCTTATAAAATTAAATGGCCCTTTAACGGAAAAACTCTATTGTCAATCAACAATTTCTTAATCCACTTTCAACTTCATATATTCTTTTAAAAAACCCCTTTAGTGTACCAATCCAAAGGGGTGTCTGTTGCATAACCTTCTGGTAGACGCTGTTGTAGAAAATCACCTAACGCATCTTTAAGGAGAATAAAAAGGGATGAAGAAATTCTCCACCCTTACTGCTCTTTTTGGTTATTTTGCCTTTTAGGTTTGCCTTCGCTTTCTTTCATTTCAAATTTTTCATACAAGCGAGCAAGTTTTTCGTTATAGGATTCATGTATTTCTTGTAATTTAGCTTGATAATTCCGTTCCACATCGATTAAAACACGCTCTTTTTCCAACTCTTTTTTGTCGGTTAACTGGGTTAACTGGTTATTAAAGTTAACCTTTACATTTTCCATTTCTTTGTTATGTTCTTCGATTGCTCTTTCTAATTTGTCTTGCGTTTGTTCAATGACAGCTGCTTGATCGCGAGATGTAGATTTTAATACCTCAATAGACGAAATCATACGACTTTCTTTTTCTCCAAACGCAACTTTCATTTGTTCTTTTTCTGCTAAGTGGTTCGCTTTAATCTCTGCATTCTCAGTAGCATATCCTTTGTATTCATTTACCAGTGACGATAAGGTATCAATCTTTTCTTTGTATTCTTGAATCAAAGCTTGGTTGTTATCATTTGCTGAACGAAAGCTTTCCAGCTGTTCGGATAATTCCTTTTTATCACTTTCTGTTTGTTTGGACTCTTCCTCTAACCGTTTTAATTCCTCTGTCAGCTTTTTCACATTACCCTGAAGCTCTGTAATGGTTAATTCTCTACTTTCCAATTTATCTTCTGATTCCTTCACTGCATCCATTTTCATATATTCAGCTCGCTGAATCATATTAGCGATTAATTCATAAATCCGGGTAGTGTGCACTTCTAATTCTGATAGATCTTGCTTGTAATCTCCAACACCCTCTTTTAAGTCTTGGACTGCTACTACTGCTATGGCCTTTTCAAACCATGCTTTAGCATTACCGCCTGAAACATCAATCATATTTTTTACTTTTTCATGTAATTCTTCACTAACTTTAACTCCAAATGTATTCCTTTTAACCCAAAATATTTACATCTAGACTGTGTGTTCAATATTCTTTCCCCAAAAGATGCGTTGATATATCCTAATGCGTTTCACTCAAAAATCGTGGACCGTTTGTCGAGCATGTATCATTTAATTGAAGTGAGCGCAAGGGAGCAGTTCTCAATGGGCACGAATGTGTTGTCTATTGGTCATAAGCGAGTGTTTAGTTTGCCAAAAAATCATAACGTTAATCTTCAGCTTAGACAGCATGGATATCAAGTGTTGGAGGTCGATTTTTCGGAAATTATTAAATCAGGTGGGTCATTCCGATGTTGTTCAATGCCAATTGTGCGCCATTAACGCCAGTGGGTCAGACCCCCACCAAGATAAAGTTTTAATGCGGCAAAGTGTGGAAAAGGGGGAGAACAAGTTCTTTCAAATTTTGAACCATTTATTGTGGGTTTAGGGGTCAAAAAAACGAGGGGACGTTTGGATCAAATATTTTTGCAAGAGACTGGGAAACTAGTATTAATACAAGCGTGTTTTCTTCGACAATAAAATTTATAGAAAACAAGTAAATGTTCGTTTCTAGAAGTGTTTGTTGCACTTTCAGTCAAACGATTAGTTGGTATAACAATTGTATGAATGCTGTAGGAATAAGTATTTTGCTAGTTTCTATTGTCGGTTATGAAGATGATTCGTATAAAACCACATCTATTAAACGACAATAATTTTACCGAAAACAGGTAAACGTTCGTTTATTAAAAGGGTTTCTGCTCTATTTAAACAAACGATTAATTAGTTGGAATGATATTAACTAAACGTTTGATTAAGATGGCTCTAAATGCCGCCTTACCAAGGTTTAGTCCAACTTTGAAGGAAGAATATTGTCGAGACAAGGATCTAAACTGTAGCCCAAGGAAAAACAACAAGCTTTAACCGATTTTTCAAAGCAGTCCTTGTTGGATTAGGAGCTAGGAGGGACCAAAGGATGGTTCTTGTGTCTACTCCCACTATGGAACATGGGACCATGAGAATCCGCCATGATGGCTACCGTATTTTTTATAAATAATCTATTTTTTAAAATCATCCATATTCCAATTCCAATTAGCATTTATTGTGTCTAAAAACCCTGCGATTTTTTCTTCTGATAAATCCTTTTCTCCAGTCAGCTTATTAGCATAAGATTTCAAATTCCATGTATCACCATAAGGTTTTTTAGGTACTTTCCATTGCACACCGAACCTATAATCATTGCCATCTATGCTAACTTCAACGGAGAGAATATCTCCATAAAATAAAACTCCTCATATCCATTCCCTTACACCCCCATTATTTACGTTATCATATATTTTTCTAACAAACCTGCCCCGATAGTACAATAAGAAAAAGCTGCCTCAACGACAGCCCAAAGCTCTTACTCATGCCCGCGTTTTGTTTAGATACATTGCTTTACATTTTCTTCTTGGTGTTTTTTCGGTATTCTTTCGGTTTTCTCATTAGTGTCAATAGTGCTATAACAAAACAAATCATTAGAATGATATTTAAGCTCCAAACAATGCTATCAATATACTGCATTACCCTTCCTCCTAAGATATGTTTTGTTCACTTTAGCATGATTAATGTGCTAGTTGGTTGTTTTCTACAAAAGAAGATAAAACGTTACAATTTTTTTATTATCAAAATCCGTTTGCTGTTATTCCTATAATAAAACACCACCCTTCACCTATTACAAAATGTAGACAAAGGATATTCAAGGTTAATTATATTTGTATGGAATTCCATTAAAAAAGGAATACCTTTTTTAGTTAAAAAAACCCAAAAAAGTTATTGTAGACATAATAAATAAACCAGTGTATAGTATTTGCATACATACTTTAACGCTTAAAAGCGTTTTAGTAGAAAAGTAAATAGCGTGCCTACAGTAACAGTAGAATTGTCATGAGCAGCAAAAAGAGACCAGGTGGAGGCTGAAAATCTGGGCAGTGACAATTTGAAGTACAGCTGTCTTGAACGGGCATATGCTTTGAGTGGGTAAGGCATAATCCTTGCCAAATAGGGTGGTACCGCGGAGTCCTTTCGTCCCTAATAGACGAAGGGGCTTTTTTGCGTTTATTTTTATAATTTATAGGAGGATAATTTATGGTTCACAATCAAAAGGTACTCGAAATTAAACCAATTGAAGCGGCATTTATAACCGCGCTTTTAATGGGGATGGTTGGTTATCTTATTATTGGTATTAAAGTCGTTCCGCATATTGCGATTATCGCAGGGATTTCCCTGTTACTAGTATATGGTGCAGTAAAAAAAGTAAGCTTTAGAGATCTAGAAGTAGCGATGGCAGATGGAGCGAAATCCGGGATTGCTGCCGTGATGATATTCTTTTTTATTGGGATACTGATAAGCAGCTGGATGGCGAGTGGTACCATTCCGACATTTATCTATTTGGCGGTTGAATTAGTTTCGGGAAAATTCTACTATGCGATTGTTTTTGTGGTAACAGCTATAATTGGCTTAAGTATTGGAAGCTCCCTAACAACAGCTGCGACCTTGGGTGTGGCTTTTGTTGGAGCAAGCTCGGCACTAGGTATCTCGCCTGTGATTACGGCTGGAGCAGTTGTTTCAGGCGCATTCTTTGGCGATAAAATGTCACCTTTATCGGATACGACTAACCTTGCTTCTACTGTGGCTGGGGCAGACTTATTTGATCATATAAAAAATATGTCATGGACAACGATCCCGGCATTCATCTTATCATTCATAATTTATCTCTTTCTTTCACCAGGGGAAACAGAACAGAGCATTGAACAAATGGGAGTCATTAAAGAAGCGCTAAATAATCTGAACCTTGTTCATTGGTACTCTGTTGTGCCACTCATCATCCTGTCTGTACTGGCGGCAAAAAAGGTTTCGGCCATTGCTACGCTGGCTGCTAGTACACTGGCTGCGCTTTTGATTTCATTTTTTATAAATGGCGGAGTGGATGGTAAAGGATTGTTCGATTTACTCTACTCTGGTTATGTATCAGAGAGTGGCATAAAAGAAGTGGATTCCATGCTTTCACGTGGTGGAATGGAAAGTATGATGTTCAGTATTTCAGTTATCATGCTTGCTTTAAGCATGGGTGGTTTGCTTTTCCGCCTTGGGATTATTCCGGCACTCATATCGCTATTACAAGGATTATTAACGCGTGTTTCTTTATTAATTAGTTCGACAGCTGGAATGGCTATTGCGGTTAATTTTATCCTGGGGGAGCAATATCTGTCGATCCTTTTACCTGGAAATGCCTTTAAAGAGCATTTCAAAAAAGCAGGTTTGGAACCGAAGCATTTATCACGGGTGTTAGAGGATGCGGGTACAGTTGTGAATCCACTCGTACCATGGAGTGTGTGTGGAGTATTTTTATCTTCAGTGCTTGGTGTATCCGTTTTAGAATACTTTCCTTTTGCGATATTCTGCTTATTATCACCATTGATTACCGTTTTTTATGGCTTTACTGGCATTACACTTCCTAAAAACAAACAAGTTGCACGTTCTATTCATCAATTTTCAAAGGAATGAATGCGGATTTATTAGACTCTAATTCCCTTGCTGCAGATACGTTCGTCCGGAACATTGCAATATGGATGAACTTGTTCAGAATATCATTTTCAATTGTATGGGAAAAAGAAAGATAAAATATCATAACGGGTTCCGTCTCCTACCCGCAAAACGTCAATTTGCACAGGAAAATGCAAACCTAAATGTAATCCTTTTTTGCACTATAAAATGTAGGACAATTTGTAAGGCTAGAGAGATTAAAAAACAGTAGAAATAGCGAGGGTTTATATCCTTGCTTTTTTTGTTTTTAATTGTTAATTCTTCGGATTGCGAATTACGATCTTGCAAACCATTTCCGCCTTCTCGTATCGATTTCGTACCGTTAGGAAAAGGTGAGCGTGAAAGGGTTTTATATTAAAAAACAAAAAAAGCATTTCTCATGAGTGAAGAAATGCTAATCGATATGGGATATTTTTGGAGCATTAATTTTTCCTATTTCCTTAAGACCGGCACGGATGAGCAGAAAAACAACGATCCAGGAAGCGATCATTAAAAAAACATGTCCATAGGGGAACATTCCTTGTATAGGAGTGTCCCATAAAGCATGAATCGCAACCACTAAGAGAAAGACACGTAAAAATTTAATACGGAATAGCATCTTGAGGTTAAATGGTTGGTCCCCTTGTACTCTGCAGAATGCCGCACCAGTCAGAGCCGCCCAGGCAACATGGCCGCCAGGAGCAAAGATGCCTCGGATCATAATCGTATTGTAGAGATTTGCGCCATCTCCTGTAAGCAGTGTCCTTAGAGCATACCCAGCGGTTTCAAACGCTGCAAAACCGGCTCCAACCGCAGCACCAATGAGAAGTCCGTTTAGTATATATTTATATTTTTTGTAGCGAACAAACGCAATGACCATGATGGCTTTAGCAAGCTCCTCAACAATACCAATCGTAATCGGATTGATATTGTTTTTGAGAATATCGAAAAAAACGATGGCCGCTAACATGGATAGAATCCCGCCGGTCAACACGTAATAGATCACTCGGTAAAAAGCAATATTTTGCGGTGCATTCATCTCCCAGAAGAAGATTAACGTTGAAAATGGAACAGCAAATGCACCAACAATAATTAATCCAGGTATAAAGTTCCAATTTCCAAAATAGTTAACACCTATGTAAAAGCCTGCAAAGATAAGTAGAGCAATGATGAACACCCTGGCAAAAAGCCAAGGTTTTGGCCATGTCTCTTTCACTTCCGAAATCTTCGGTGTCGTAAGCGCTGTTCCGACTATAAACAGCCGTTCCGCTTCCAACTCACTATGATTACGGAAAACACGCGAAAAGATATTTTGAAATTTAGGCTCAATGGACCGTTCCACATTTGGAACCATATCAACATAATGGGCAAATTCATAAAAAAAGCTGTTTTCATCTTCTGCACTATTATTTTTTAAAAACTTTTCGCCGCAGCTTAAGCAGAACTTCACTTCATCCGGATTGGAATAAACACATTGCGGGCATTTCAAAAAAACTTACCCCCTCTTGGTATCATACGTTTTGGCGGTCATTCATTCATACAGGAAAAAATATCCTCAGAAAGAGTATGCTCAAAAATAGGTATATTATTTAGGTGGATAAAAAGAGTCACTTAAACCCACAATGTGATCTAGTTCAATTTTGCAGGATGGAGAGTCAAAGTGCACGAACTGGAAGCAACTTTGGACAAGCGAGATGGATCTGAGAGTAGTGGTGTCCGAACCTGAGGCGACTTCGGACAAGCAAGGTGGATCTGAGAGTCATGGTGTCCGAACCTGAGGTAACTTCGGACAAGCAAGATGGATCTGAGAGTCATGGTGTCCGAACCTGAGGCGACTTCGGACAAGCAAGATAGATCTGAGAGTCATGGTGTCCGAACCTGAGGCGACTTCGGACAAGCAAGATAGATCTGAGAGTCATGGTGTCCGAACCTGAGGCGACTTCGGACAAGCAAGATAGATCTGAGAGTCATGGTGTCCGAACCTGAGGTAACTTCGGACAAGCAAGATGGATCTGAGAGTCATGGTGTCCGAACCTGAGGCAACTTTGGACAAGCATGATGGATCTGAGAGCCGTGGTGTCCGAACCTGAGTCGACTTCGGACAAGGAAGATGGATCTAAGAGTCGTGGTGTCTGAACCTGAGGCAACTTCGGACAAGCAAGATGGATCTGAGAGTCGTGGTGTCCGAACCTGAGGCAAATTCGGTGAGGCATGAGGACGATTCTGTTGCCTTTTTAGCTTGTATATTTTCTAAATAAAGGTGCCACCTGTCTAGTAAGTGCGCCAATATATATTAGTGGAACCATGATAACCCTCCCCATGGCACCCTTTTTAAAAGATCATACCAATAAGTAATTTAATCCACCCGAAAAACGCAATCCATAACGGGATACTTAGAGAGGTACCCCAAACTAGTCCATAAGCGAAATTTCCTTGCTCGTCCATAGAAATCCACTCCCTGATAATAGTTGTAATTTAAGTTCTACAGTATCTTTTCCCGTTAATAGATATATTAAACTATAATACTCTCCGGCTTCTCTCGATGGGACTTGGAGGCAGACCCTAATTAAAGGTTGAAAGTACCACGTTCTAACATAAAACCTGTTAAGGTAGTTGGATAAATATGTTAATATGTAGAGGGTATGCAGGGTGTGTTCATTAAACTTTTACTGAATGGAGAAATGAGTGGAGGGGTGTATGAATGAAATTGGTGAACAAACTGCCAAAGAGTGATCCTCATTTGCATCTGGACTTAATTAACAGTGATTGGGTTCCAATGAAAGAACCTAAAAATTTAATCAGTGCTATTTTGTTATCGATTCCTTTAATGATTGTCGCTGCCATGATCTCGATTGGGATGATTACTATCTTTTCTCCCCTTTCCTTAAGCGATTTCGGAATGACATCCGGTACCATATCAATATCCATTAACGTAGGCATTATATTTTGGCTAGTTTTACTTGTGATCCTTCATGAATTACTTCATCTGATTTTCATTCCTCATTTTATTCAATCCAAAAAAACATATGTAGGTCTAACTCTTTTTGGAGGGTTTGTGGTAACGGAGGAGGAGATTTCAAAATCTAGATATCTCTTCATTACGATTGCTCCTTTCATGATTATTTCAATCATTTTGCCATTACTATTAGGTGTGCTAGGACTATTAACACCGACATTAAAATTCTTGATCATTCTAAACGCTATGGCTTCATCCGTTGATCTCCTTAATCTCCTTCTTATAATGAAACAGGTTCCGCGGCATGCCATTTTAAAAAATAATGGCGCCCATACTTATTGGAAACGAAGATAATTTTAGTTGGGGATTTCGACATATATTTTATAAAAAAACAGTCTAATATTCTTTATTCATAAGGGTTTAGGGCGCTTCTAATTAAACGTTTAGTTGGGTTTTCAAATTGTAGAAGTTTGTCAGGAAACCTACCTTTCTAGTTTCTATTGTCATTTTTGAAGATAATTTGCCCTTTATGTTAGCTGTTTTCACCAATAAATTTACCTGAAAACGAGAGAAAATCCTTTCAGAAAAGGGACTAAATTGATTTTAATTAAACGTTTAGTTAGTAAAATCATGGTTAACCAAACGTTTGATTAGATTCGCTGTAACCGTTGTTATATCAACATTTTTGTGATTTTACAGACATGTAGATTGTCGAAATCGGGTATAAGTAGAAAAGAGTGTAAGTATACTTGATTGCTAGGTTCCTTATGCGTAAAATTCAATTAAAGGGGGTGCTTACAGTTGGATAATCACTTACGACTATCTGATACTTCTTCCACTCATGCAAAGCCTAGTACTGGAAAGGCGATACTTTGCATGGGGCGAAACAGTTAACATTATCGCTCAAAAGGCTTTTCTACTATTTGGCTTTGCACCTTATTTTTCAAAATCAAAATAAGGAGCGAGCAAAATGAAATATATGAATGCAAACCACGTTTTACCCGAAAAGCTGATTGTAGAAATTCAAAAGTATGTCCAGGGAGAAACTCTTTATATACCAAAGCCGGAAACGGAGTATCAGAAATGGGGAACCTCAAGTGGCGGAAGACGGATGCTTGATCGCCGTAATGAAACCATTCGAAGTGCTTTTATTAGTGGCAGCAGTATTCAGCAGCTGGCTGAGGAATATTACCTTTCCACTGAAGCCATTAAAAAAATTGTTTATACACATAAAAAATAGACGAACAGCACTGGTGAGCTCTTTCATCGGTGCTTTTTCTTATGTAAGACTGTGTTAATTTTAAGAATCTAAATAAACGGAAAAATTTCGCTTAACTAGTAATAACTCATAAAAGTAGCCTATATAGACGGAGAGTTTCCGCCTATTGACCCGAAATACGTGAAAACGGATAAGATTGCTTTGCTTAACCGGAAAGTCTCCCCTTATTAACCCTGAAAAAGGCTCCATTCTGCATTTTACCGGAAAGTCTCCGCTTATCTATCTTCGCTTGTTACTAGAGGGTAAATCAACAGCCTTATGTAAAAAACGCTTATAAGTCATTTTTTCTATAGTAGGGGGTTGCTGTATTATTTAAAATAAATGTAGCCAAATGATTGGAGATAGAGAGAATGACCGAAAAATTTATTAAAAATGAACAGTTAAACTTTATAAAAAAGCAGATCGCTTTCATTAAAGACAGCACTAAAAAGAACATTCCGCAAAACGTTTTGGCTTCTGTAATTGAATTAGCGAATGCCAAAATCTTAGAGCACTTTCCAAATGTATCGTTGGAACAACAAGAAATACTGAATCTTTCTAACCTGAAAACAGATAAAGAATACGAGCAATATATCCAGCATCTTTCAGGCTATTTGCTGCCCTTTCCAACCATCACCGAGCAGCAACTGAAAAAAATGTTTCCGAAACATAAAAAACTGAAATTGCCTGATTTATCAACGATAGACCACAGCCAGTTGACCTATTTAAGCTGGAATGATTTGAGATCGAATAAGAAATTTATTGTCTATGAGCTAGAGGGAAAAATGGTCGGCATTGAATGCGAGTTTGCACCAACGAGTAAAAAAAATCTTTGTTCCTTCTGTAATGGTTTTGGTGAGGTTGCCTATTTTTCCACGGTAACAAAAGCGAAAAAGTCGAATAACCCGGATTATTACAAGGCTATCGGCAATCTTATTTGTGCTGACAGCAGCGAATGTAATAAAAAAATAACCACTGTCGACTATTTAACAAGTTTTCTAGAAGACTCGCTAGGAAAATGATAACTTCCGATGTCTCCTATAGCAACGGTCGGATACCGTTCTCGTTTGATTTGGTCTACATTTCAGAGTACACTTTGTATATTGTAATATTGAGCAGGTGCAGATATGAACAGTAGACAGAAGGAATTGTTGAGATTGTTGCTTCTTCATGAGGAAGGGGCTTTACAAATAAAAGATTTGGCGGAGCAGCTGAGTTGTGCAGAGAAGACGGTGCGGAATGATTTGGACCGGCTTGAAGAGAATTTGCATGAGTACGAAAGCGCACATTTGTACCGGAAGCCTGGGATTGGAATTGGGATTGAAATCGATGAGCACGACCGATCAGAAATCATGCGCAGTCTGTTAATGAATGAGCCGAAGACACTGGAAGAGCGCTTGTTTGAGATGTCTTTTCAGTTGTTAACGAGTCGGAAGCCTCTCACGCTTCAGTATTGGGCGGACCGCTATTATGTGCCGAAGGCCTCCATAAAAAGAGATATTGAAACGATTACTAATTGGCTGGAGCGCTTTGGTCTTGAGTTGATTTCAAAACAGCGGCTAGGGAATGTCGTTCAAGGTCCAGAGTTGAAAAAACGCAACGCTTTGGCCCACTTGCCGGAATTAATTCCTGCTTTTTCGAACGGAACCAACGTCGTGCTCGATTTATTCTTACCATATGAAATCGACGCTGTAAGAAAGGCCATACTCGACATGCAACATACCTATTCTATCGCTTATACCGATGAGGCAGTGGATAGTTTATTGGTCCATGCTTTGATTATGGTGAAACGGACAAGGCAAAAATCACCGGTTTTCATTGAGCAGAGCGAAACGGCGACAACTCTTGGACATAAAGAGTATCAGTATGCCACATGGCTTTTCCATCAGCTGGAACAGGCCTTTCAGTTGAAATTTCCAGATGAGGAAAAGGTGTACTTTACTTGGCATTTGATTAGCGCGAAACGGATGGGAGAGGGTCGACAGCAGGACCTTCCATACAATCAAGAAACAAGTAAAGTGGTTCAAGAACTGATGGAGAGAATGGCGAAGTTGACGCTCTTTCCTTTTGAAAAGGATCTGATCTTACGGAATGGTCTTATGGTCCATATGCATTCGGTCATTAGTCGAATTCGCTATCACTTCCCGATCACCAATCCGCTGCTTGCGAATATTAAGCGAATGTATCCGTACATGTTCAGTATGGTTATTTTGTCTTTAGAGGAAATCAGAAAAACCTTTGATATCGAAATCCCAGAAGATGAGGCGGCGTATATTCTCCTTCATTTTCAAGCCTCCATTGAACGGCTCGAAGGGAAACGCGAGTCCGAGAAAAAGAAGGCGCTCATTGTTTGTCATATGGGAATCGGTATGTCTCATTTGCTGGAGGCAAAAATTGAGCAGCAATATCATGACATTGAAGTGGTCGCTTGTGTCGGGAAAGCGGAGGTCCATGAGTTTTTAAAACGGAATTCCGTAGATTTTATCATTACAACCGTCCCGCTTGAAAAGGAGAGCACGGATACCATTGTGATTTCACCGCTGTTTGGCCAAGAGGATAAAAAGAAATTAAGTCAGTTCGTGGAGAAGATTGATGTTCGTCAATCCCAAAACACGTTCTTGCCTTTTTTACATGAGGAGCTTGTTTTTTTCAACCTTCATAAGGTTCACCGGTACGAGGTGGTCGAAATGCTTGCCACGGCCCTTTATGAGAAGGGGTATGTTCAAAAAGAGTTTATTTATAGTGCGGTAAAGCGTGAACAGAAATCGGCAACCGCCGTTGGTGGCGGAATTGCGATTCCCCATGGGGATCCTGGGCTCATTCTGAAGCCGGTTTTAGCAGCAGCAGTCTTAGATGAACCGTTGACTTGGGGGGACGAGAACGTCTCGCTTGTTTTTATGCTTGCGCTCACAAAGGAAAATCAAGGTGAGATTCGTGAAATCATTGGGAAGATTTCTTCGTTGAGTGAATCGCCGCTTTTGGTGCATGAGTTGTGCGAAACACAGAATTTTGATCGGTTTATACAGGTATTGCGGGAAAAGTAAGATTTAGGTGAAAAGCAGTGGGCTAAAGCCTAAAGGGCTCCGTTTTGAGCTTCATATCATTTAAATGGCTTGCAAAATGTCATCCGTTTTGCAAGCCATTTTTAGGATCTCCATATTCTCTTCTCCTTATGGTTTTAGTTTTTTCACATCACTTAGCTTTAAAATTCTGCTTTATTCTAATCAATCCTGGCCTATTTTCTAACTCCACGAGACCATATCACCACTGGAATGAGTAATAAGGATAAAATCCCTCCAACAAGTGATAATGTTAGTTAACTTGAACCTGCCACAATGATTCCCGACATGGCTCCACCTGTAGCCCCTGACAACGCACAACAAGGAAAAAAAAGACCGCCGCAGCGATCTTCATCTTTTAGTTTAAGTTTATTTTATTTTGTTTGTGAAATTGTATTAACAAGTTGGGTCAGTGCTTCGTTGATTGGTGTAACTGAGCGACCAAGAACTTTTTCAAAATCATTGCTTTCAACATCTAGTGAACCGTTCCGAATGCTTTCTTGAATTCCTACTACAATCGGAATCACAAAATCAGGTAAACCTAAGCCTTTCATAATCTCTGCATATTTTTCGTCACTAACTTGTTGTACAGGTACTTCTTTACCCAATACATTACCCAGAGCAGATGCCAATTCTTCTTGAGTTAAAAGAGGACCAGAAAGTTCATACACTGTATTTTCGTGACCTTTTCCAACAAGGACCGCTGCGGCTGCATCTGCGTAATCTTGTTGCGGTGCCCAGCCTACTTTACCTTCTCCAGCAGAGGTTACCCATGGAGCTCCATTCATAGCACCTTGAATACTTCCGATTTCGTTATCCAGATACCAATTATTACGCAAGAAAGAATATGGGATACCTGTTTTAATGATGGCTGCTTCTGTCGCAACATGAGGAGGAGCCATTAAATTTTTGCTTTCTGTTGCGTTTGCTAAACTTGTGTAAGCAATAAATTTTACCCCTGCACGCTCAGCTGCTTGGACAGCATTAGTATGTTGATGAATTCTTGTTTCATTGTCACCATCGGCAGAAATAATTAATAAGCGATCAATCCCTGTAAAAGCATTATCTAAGGTGTCTGGACGATCAAAATCTCCTTGACGAACTTCCACTCCACGAGCCCGAAGCCCTTCTGCTTTCTCTGGGTTTCGAACACTCACTGCTAGCTCACTTGCAGGTATAGATTTCAATAAGGATTCTACAACCTTTGAACCTAATTTCCCTGTTGCTCCTGTAACTAATATTTTCATTTTGTACTCCTCCCATTCGGTTTTTCCTGTAACAATACTCATTACATGTAATCATTTTAATTACATGTAATCAACTTGTCAACATGTAAAAATGCTATTTATTATATTGTTCTTAATTTGGTATAATAAACTTGTAATCAAATTAATTACATGATGAACAAATTAATTTATTATCTCGTAAAAAAGTAAGGAAGGAAGATGACTGAAGATGTCCATCAGCAGCAGATTTTCCGTTGGAATTCATATATTAACTCTAATCGAAATAAATAAAGATGGAGTAAGTTCATCTGAATATTTAGCTGGAAGTGTTAACACGAACCCAGCAGTGATCAGGAAAATTATGGGGATGCTAAAAAAAGCAGGATTAATAAAAGTACAACCTGGTATTGCAGGAGCCGAACTCGCAAAGGATTTATCAGATATTACATTGCTTGATGTTTATAAAGCTGTTAATGTTGTCAAGGACAACGAACTGTTTAGCATTCACGAAAATCCAAATCCTGATTGTACCGTCGGAAGGAATATTCAAAATACAATTGAACCACTCTTTTTCAGTGCTCAAACTGCATTGGAGAAGGTTCTCGAAAATGTAACCATTGAAGATGTAGTAAAGGATGTTATTGAAAAAGAGAAACTAAATGTTAAACGTTAAATGTTAAATGTAAGGAATTAATAAAAGACATTCTTCTTTTCAGGAATGTCTTTTTTGTATTACCAAACCTTTAATAAACTAAGTCTTATTGAGTTAACCTGCTTCTTTAGTTCAATAAGAAAATGCCGCCTACAAAAGGCAACTGTTCTTGAAGGAACACACCCTTTAGTTTAAGTACATTTCTTCACAATCTTTACAGTTTCATACTTTGTTTTGTCTTGAAGAAATCCCCACCCTTTTGTTTTTCATCATCAGTTCCCCAATATATTTCTTTGTTCATTTGTTGTAGTTTTGGGATATGTTTTGAACAGTGAATATACGCTTCATCAACTTTTACCATCACCCAACGTTCGGGTTTGTTTCCTTCTTTTTCTTCAATATCATCTATTATCTCTTCAGGAATATTAAATGAGCATAAATGGCTATTTTCTATAATGGCAGCCTTACCATTAACATGTAACCCTATGTTATTCTCAAAAAAATCTATAAACATTAGTCCTATATGTGGGTTTTCTATGATGTTTCCTAAACTTGCCATAACTCCATTCCCTTTATATTCGGGATAAATGATTGTTTTATCATCAATAACACGTACAAAACCTGTTGAGCCAGCTCTAAAAGAGGAGTCACAATGTCCATTAGAATCAGCCGTTGCTACGAACATCATACCTTGTTTTGATATAAAATCTGTCATCTTATTGTTTAGGTAGTTAAGCATTTGATTTTCATAAAAAGAGGATGCTCTCTTGGTTGTTCCATATTGTTCTTGAAGTAAATGTTCTCCTCTTGACATCATCCAACATCCTTTTTAATAATATGGCTATTATTTTAACACATAGTGTGGACAAAATTAGAAATTGTTAAATTTCAAAATATTGTACTTATTGAAGTAACCTGCATCGTTAGTTCAATAAAGAATATGTATTTTCAATTTTACCGAAATGGCAGTAAAATTGATTGCTAAATTGATACGTGAACCTCAAAACGGAACCCTTAACAAAAGCCTCACTGTTTTAAGTAGGTATGAGCATTCATAGGCGGAGAATTTCCGCTAATGTAAACAGAGGAAGCTTAAAAAGCAGATATAAGCGGAGATATTCCGGTTAACGGCTCAAATTTAGCTGAAATCCAAGGATTTGGATCATATAACCGGAATAGCTCCGTTTATTTGTGAGGGAAAATATGTATTTCTCAATTTAGTCGGAATTCCTCCGATTATTTTTTACACACAGTGAACCGCCATGTTCTAAATAAACACATTTTACCGCAACTTCTGGTAAAAATATAAAAAAATTACCAGACATGAAAGCGTTATGATTTAAGTAAGCAATAACTGAATTTATTTTAGAAGTAGGAGGAACGAGCATGGCAAAAATATTAGCTGTTACAGCTTGTCCTGTTGGAATTGCTCATACGTATATGGCTGCTGAGAATTTGCAAAAAGCAGGCAAAGCGTTGGGCGTCGATATAAAGGTTGAGACACAAGGTTCCATTGGTGTTGAGAATGCATTAACGGAGCAGGATATTGCCGAAGCAGATGGCATTATCATTGCAGCGGATAAAGAAGTACCAAAGGAGCGTTTTGCTGGTAAAAAGGTGATTATTACTGGCGTTCAAGATGGCGTTCATAAGCCAGAAGAACTGATTAATAAGGTGTTAAGCCCAGAAGCGCCGGTCTATAAGCCAGAAATGGCAGGTGCTAGCAAGTCGAGCGCGGGTAGGAAAAAGGAAAATCCAATCTACAAGCACTTGATGAGCGGTGTTTCGTACATGGTTCCCTTCATCGTTGTTGGTGGTTTGTTAATCGCGCTAGCCTTAACACTTGGCGGCCAACAAACACCAGGTGGAATTGTGATTCCAGAGGATTCCATTTGGTCTCAAGTTAGTGCACTTGGCGGCACAGCGTTCATGTTCATGGTGCCAATTTTGGCTGGTTTTATTGCCGTAAGTATCGCCGATCGTCCGGGACTTGTACCAGGGATGATTGGTGGTTATATTGCAGCCAATGGTAGTTTTTATGGAAGTGAAGCGGGAGCAGGATTTATCGGTGGTATTATTGCCGGATTCTTAGCTGGTTATGTGGCGTTGGGCATTAAGAAGATTAAGGTGCCAAAAGCGGTACAACCTGTTATGCCAATTATCTTTATCCCGATTATTTCGTCGGTCATTGTTGGTTTATTGTTCATTTATGTTATTGGTGCGCCAGTTGCTTCAGTTTTTGAATCATTGACAACTTGGTTAGCGGGTATGCAAGGTGGAAGTTCGATTTTGCTAGCGATTATTCTTGGTGGAATGATTGCAATTGATATGGGTGGTCCATTCAACAAGGTTGCTTTTCTTTTCGGATCTGCGATGATTGGGGAAGGAAACTACGAAATCATGGGACCGATTGCGGTTGCGATCTGTATCCCGCCGATTGGTTTAGGTCTTGCAACCTTCATCAATAAACGTAAATTCCGTCCAACGGAAAGAGAAGCTGGGAAGGCTTCCTTTACAATGGGATTATTCGGGATTACCGAAGGGGCGATTCCGTTCGCGGCCCAAGATCCACTTCGTGTTATTCCAAGTATCGTTGTCGGTTCTATGGTTGGTTCCGTGATTGCCATGCTTTCAAGTGTAGGGGACAGAGTAGCACATGGCGGTCCGATTGTCGCGGTGTTAGGTGCTGTTGATAACGTGGTTATGTTCTTTATTGCCGTGATTGTTGGTGTGCTTGTAACCGCATTTATGGTTATTGCATTGAAAAAGAATGTTGATGGTGAAGTTGCTGTTGCTGGCGTTGGTGCAGCGGGTACGGTTGCAACACCGGTACGTGAAGAAAAGGTTGAACAGCCGGCCGTTTCTGAAACAGAAATAAAGAAGTTAACCGATATTACTAGCGAATTCTTAATCGAAACTGATTTAGCAGGTACCACACGTGATGACGTCATTGATGAGTTGATTGCGAAATTAGATGCGAGTGGCGTGTTAAGTTCGAAGGAAGAATTTAAACAAGCGATCTTAAATCGTGAAGAGCAAAGCTCAACGGGACTGGGAATGAATATTGCCATTCCGCACGGTAAATCCGCTGCGGTCAAACATCCAACCGTTGCCTTCGGAATCAAACGTGACGGTGTTGACTGGAAGAGCTTAGATGGCTCATCGGCCAAGCTGATTTTCATGATTGCCGTTCCAGAAAAAGCAGCAGGCGATGCGCATTTAAAAATTCTTCAAATGCTTTCACGTAAGCTGATGGATGAAGAGTTTAGAAATCAATTATTGAAAACCACGACAAAAGCAGAAGCATACAAATTGCTAGAAGATATCCAATAATCTTGTTGAAAAGGGAGCGAAGAAAATTTGCTCTCTTTTCAGCTATCACAGAAGGAGAAGATCAATATGTACAAAACAGAACCAATTTTTTTACAACCGGTATTGCAGGAACGAATTTGGGGTGGCGAGAAATTACATACGGAGTTCCATTATGAAATTCCTTCCGCTCATACGGGGGAGGCATGGGTAATTTCCGCACACCCAAACGGACCAAGCATGATTAAAAATGGACCATTAGCAGGAAAGACACTAACGGATGCATGGAAGGAACAAGGTGAGCTTTTTAACAAGGCTTCTAGTAACGAGGAAGAGTATCCTTTGCTGGTGAAAATTTTAGATGCAGCAGATGATTTGTCTGTACAGGTGCACCCGAATGACCAATTCGCTCGTGAGGTGGAAGGTGTCCCTTATGGAAAAACAGAATGCTGGTACGTGGTCAGTGCAGAAGAAGGTGCAGAATTGGTGTTAGGCCACCATGCGAAAACCCAGGAAGAATTGGCTCAGATGGCAGAGCAAGGAGAATGGGATCAGCTGCTCAGACGGATCAAAGTCAAAGCTGGAGATTTTGTCTACGTTCCAAGCGGGACCATTCATGCGATTGGAAAAGGAATTGTTATCCTTGAGACACAGCAGAGCTCTGACATTACGTACCGTGTCTATGATTATGACCGGACCGATGCAGAGGGCAACAAGCGGGAATTGCATCTTGAACGTTCAATTCAAGTGACCACCGTTCCTCATCAGGATGCCGTTGTTGAGCAAACCGAAACGGTTATTGGGGATTTGGTGGAAAAGAAGCTTGTTGAGGAGCAGTACTTTACTGTTTTTCATTGGAACTTAAATGGGAAGGCATCATTGGATATGGCGAAGGATTTCTTGCAGGTAAGTGTTATTGATGGGCGAGCGACTTTAACTATTGGGGACAACAGTTTTGAGATTGAAAAAGGTACTCATTTTATCTTGCCATATGGAATTGGGGGATATAGTTTGGATGGGCGTGGGGAATTTATTGTGTCGCATGTGTAGTTTTTGGTGCCTGTCACTGCCCGGTTTTTGTCGAAGGTTGTTAGGCTCATAGCGGACTTAATTGCAAGGTAGAGCTATACTGAAGATAGCGGTAACAGTTCGTTGGACCATTAATAAAGAATGTGACTAATTACTAAATGATCAACAGTATTATAAAGGTTCAATAAGGATGAATTGCCAGATCAAAGAGATGAGGGAATAAGATGATTGTCATTGAAAATGATTGGTTGCAGGTCAGTATTGAAAGACACGGAGCAGAAGTACGTAAAGTGACGCATAAGAAAAATGCACTGGATTATATGTGGACAGGGGATCCGGCATACTGGGGACGAGTTTCACCTGTCTTATTTCCGATTGTGGGCCGGTTAAAGGAAGATCACTATCAACTGGATGGCCAGACCTACAAAATGTCGCAGCATGGCTTTTTGCGTGACGTTGAATTTGATGTGGCCGAGCAGACTTCAACAACCGTTTCTTTTGTGTTTGAGTCTCTTGGACGCTTCATTCATGTGTATCCTTACGAATTTAAAGCGGTAATTCAGTACAGTCTCAAAGAAGACTCGCTGATTGTTCAGTGGCAAATCCTGAATGAAAACAAGGAAGAGATGTATTTTTCCATTGGTGCACACCCTGCATTTATGATTCCACTGGTTGAAAATGAAACGATTGAAGATTATCAACTGGAATTTACTCCTGCAGCAAAACAGAATGTGATGGAATATGAGATAAAGAATTCCCTCCTTCATGAGAAAGGAACAGCTCATGATCTTTCAACAATTCAACTCAAAAGCTCTCTATTTGCCAATGACGCTCTTATTTACAGCAATATCGATAAAGTTTCATTGGTATCGAATCAGTCAGGTTATGGTGTAGAAGTAATGTTTCAAGGTTTTCCGTTTGTTGGGGTTTGGTCAAAGTATGATGAAACCGATGGGACGATTGCTCCGTTCGTTTGCATTGAGCCTTGGTATGGGATTGCAGATACAGCTGATACAACAGGAAACTTTAAGGAGAAGTTTGGGGTGAATAGGCTTGGGGTCGGGGAGACCTTTCAGGCTGAGTATGTAATGAAGTTTAAGTAACATTTCTCAAATCGGTGCCAAGTCACCCCCGGTTAGAAAAAGAGTCAAAATGCGTTTTGAGTACCAATCTTTAAAAGCTGCTGATTCCCGCAACCATTACAATAGTGTCTGCACTTATTGGTTGGGGAATCAGGTTAAGCACCTAAGTAGATAGTTAGGCGGAAAAATTCCGCCTAATTCGTAATTAGTATTAAAAAAGACCTTAATAGACGGAGGAATTCCGTCTATTGACGTGAAAAACGTGAAAATTGGTAATTTTGCTAGGCATAATCGGAAAACCTCCCCTTATATACCCCGGAACTAATTCAATTCTGAATCTAACCGAAAAATCTCCGCTTATTATACTATCATTCGTTAACTGAAGATGGGGGTCAGACCCCACCCCAACAAATCCTTCAGATTGTACCGTGTTTTTACGTACATCTGAAGGATTTTTACTTTGGGAATTCGTCATAAATATGGTAACGGGCCCATAATAAACTAATTTCGACTTTATTTGACAAATACGGTCATTAAACCAAATTACCCATCGTAACCTGTAGTAGGAAATATTATCGGGGACTTTCAACTTAGAGTGATTAGGAGTAGAGATTATTTTGACTACAGATTTATTTTTGGATGGAGAATTAATGCTAAGCAGAAAAGAAACTCACAGAAAAAACAAGCAGCCAAAGGGTGTACCAGCGTTCACTTCAAGAATGGAAAAACGGGAGTATTATAAGAGTGTCAATCATTTTGACATCCGGAATGTCTTAGATATTAAAGGATTCTTAAACGATATTCGTGACAATTGGAATACATATGTAGCAAAAGTGAGTCAATGGATTCAGAAAAATCCAGTAAAAAGATTGATTGTGACGGGGATTTTTACCGTAGTTCTAGGGATTTCCTCCATCACGGCGAATGCCCAGCCTTTGATAGAAGAATATACTTATCAGGTAAAAAATGGTGAAAAAATTGAAACGATCGCTGCGAAACATGGTGTAACACCACAAGAAATATTAGATGCTAATGGGCTGACTTCCATTGCTGGAAAGAAGATATTGTTACCAAAAGTAACAGATCAAATCGTTACCGCCACTGTACTGAATATTCGATCGCAGCCGACCGCAAAAAGTAGTATTATCGGAAAATATAAAAAAGGTGATGTGGTTAAGGTTGCTTTTAAAGAAGACGGATGGGCGGGTATTTTGGTTAAAGGAAGAGTTTGTTTTGTGAGTATGGATTACCTTATAACCAAACAAACAGTTGAGTCACATCCGACTACGAAAACGATGTCTGTCACGGCAACATCGTTGAGAGTAAGGCAAGCAGGTTCTACGAGTAGTGCGATCCTTGGCTCTTTAAAATTAAACGATCGTGTGGCCGTGGTATCCACTTCTAATGGTTGGGCTAAGATTGATTTCAATGGCAAAGTTGCGTATGTGAGTGCAACCTATTTAACGAATGAAGAATCTAAACAAACAACTAATGATCAAGTGATTGAAACAAACACTTTTGTGATTAAAAGTGGTGATACTTTTACAAAAATCGCTAAAAAAGCAGGTGTTTCCGTGGCACAGATTCAAAAATTAAATCCAGGTGTTGAACCAACAAAGTTGAAAATTGGACAAACCATCAAGATACCTTCCACTACTGAAGCTGCGGCCAACCAAATTAGAGTAACCGCTCAAATCGGTGGAGTGGACCCTAAAGGAACCTTTCGTTTTATCACGGCAGATGGTACCACCCATGACGCAAAAGCATCGGGCAACTTGATCAATGAATTAGTTGACCTTAAAGGTCAGGAAGTCACATTATCTTTGGAAGGTAAGAGAGGGAAATTATTGAATTTAGTTTCCATTGTGTAGGTAGTCAAGGTAGAGGCCAGTTTTTGAAACTGGTCTCTTTAAGTGCCTGTTATGAAAAAGAATGAATTAAAAATAGAATGGCAAAAGCAATACCTGACCGTAAATGCCACTTCCGGTCCATTCTACGATATCGAAATAGGCCTGATATAGGAACTGGAAGTAGGACTAGCAAGGAAAGCAATCCGCTTATATTACTAAAATCAAATTTGAAGCCGTACATAAAGACAGCTACCGTATGTACGATAATAAATGCGATGGCTATAATTGCGGCTGGAGTATGCCATTTACGGGTAAAGCGCAGCAAAATGGACAACCATTTTTTTATCTGGCTTTGACCTTTCAGCATACGAAGCTTAATAACACGGAGAATGACATAATAAGCAAGTACAAAAAATAAGAAAATTCTTGCGTTGGAGCCAAAACCTTTAAATGTATGTTCGAACTGCTTGCTGTGCAGAGTGGTTAATGAAAGCTGAAAAATTCCCTTAAGTCCCCAAAACAGTATCAAAGTAGCGATAATAATGGCCACGATTAACCATAATCGTTCCTTCCTAGGAATCCATTCTTTTTTTTGAACTTTGATCTCCCGTGTATTCATTTATCTGTCCTCCTATAAATATGAGAAGTGTATACACTCCATAAACCCACTTCCACTTAAGAAACCAAAAAATAAAATACTTCACATCTTTTAAATTAACTCTGTAAGAACCATTCCTTCGCTTTCAACTCTACGTTGTTCAAATACATATAAGTCCCCTGATGTTTTTATAAAAATAAGCCAATTATAGTTAAAATAACCTTCCTTATTTTTTTAATACAAATTCATACATTAATGAGGTTACCTTACAAATCGGTTATGAGAATAGATAGGCGTAGTTTTTCCGGTTAATGTAAATAGAGGGTGCTTAAGGAGCAGATATAAGCGGAGAATTCCGATTAACTGTTCTAAATTGGACCAAATCCAAAGATTTGGATCATATAAACGGAATACCTCCCCTTATTTTAAAGGAAATAGGGGTATTCCCCAATTTAAACGGAATTTCTCCGTTTATTTTCAAACGCATTGAAATCACATAACAGAGCCTTTATATTGGGCTTAATAGAAAGACTTAATTACAAGTTTCACCCAATAAATATAAGGGTACTGTATGGATGAGGAGTTGATAATAATGAGTAAAAAAATTGCTGTTTTAGTAACGAATGATTTTGAGGATTCCGAATATCTCGAACCTGTACAGGCCTTTAAGGAAAAGGGGCATGAGGTAACCACCATCGAGATGAAAAAGGGAAAAACCGTGAAAGGAAAGCAGGGGAAAAGCGAAGTCGTTATTGATGAAAGCATTGATGATGTATCCCATGGAGAATTTGATGTACTTTTCATTCCAGGCGGATTCTCACCGGATATTCTTCGTGCTGACGAGCGTTTTGTTCGTTTCGCAAAAGCATTTATGGATGCTAAAAAACCTGTATTAGCCATTTGTCATGGACCTCAGCTGCTTATTACAGCGAAAACGCTTGAAGGGCGTGACGTAACAGGCTATAAATCCATTCATGTTGATCTAGAAAATGCTGGCGCTAATTTACATGACAAGGAAGTAGTTGTTTGCCAGAACCAGCTGGTCACAAGCAGACAGCCGGAAGATATACCGGCATTTGTACAAGAATCCTTAAGAGTAATAGGATAACAGATAGGCAGAAGGGGCTCCTTCTGCCTATCTGTTGGGGTCAGAACCCCGTTAAGTACGTATTTCAAAGTCAATCTAGTTTTTTGATGATAGGTATGAAATCTGTGAGATGTTGCCATAATTGTGGATAGAATGATCAACCTTTCAAAGAGAGTACGTTCATCTTAGGTTGGTGGTTGAATATTTACTTAGGGGTGATTTTATGGCAATGCAGCGCACATTTATTATGGTAAAACCTGATGGAGTGAAACGACAGTTAATAGGAGAAATCATAAAGCGCTTTGAGCAAAAGGGATTTAGTCTATTACATGCCGAGCTTATGACTGTGGACCGTACAAAAGCTGAATACCATTATATGGAACATCAAGACAAGCCGTTTTTCGGTGAGTTAGTGGACTTTATTACATCTGGACCCGTTTTTGCAATGGTCTGGGAAGGGGAAAATATCATTGAAGTTTCCCGGCTTATGATTGGAAAGACAAGTCCATTGGAAGCAGCGCCGGGTACTATCCGTGGGGACTTTGCGTTTACAAAAGAAGAAAATGTAATCCATGGTTCAGATTCTCGCTTAAGTGCAGAACGGGAAATTGAAAATTTCTTTGGTTTATTGAATAGGCATACCTTAAAGAATGATTTTCCATTCGAAGACAGACAATCTAGTTGATTTTTCGTACCAGCCAATTGGCTGGTATTTTTAATGTTGCTTCCCGCTGAGGATGTGTAAAAAGCAGCCTGATTAGGTTTAGGTTTGAATCAGGCTGGTTCTTCTTGCAGTGATAGGGACTAGTAGCCAAGTAAAAATATGTCTTTTTATATGAAAATGATATTAGTAATCTCGGCCCTTTCCAGAATCAGTGAGATCGTTTAGCTGTTCAGGATAGGGTTGAAAAATGGTTTGATCTAATAAATAGTTGGCCTTGAAACGAACTGCCCAGGAGTTTAATACCATTAAGGGATTGCTAAGCGGGATCCTTTTTTCACGATATTTTTCAATTAAGGTTAGTAGGAATGCCTTTTCTTCAGGCAGAAGCTGTTTAGAAAAATGACCCAATATGTGGTACAGGGCATTGATGTTTGATTTAACCGATCGAGAGTGTTCTAAAAGTTCATGTAACTTTTGTTCGTATAAGTCAAAAATATTCTCCAGGCTTTGGTTTTCGCCATTTGAAACGATTCGTCCCAGTTCTTTTTGTTTTTGTTGATGATAGGCCATAAATAAGTATTTATTTTCACTCTGAAACTGCACTAGAGCCTGAATGCTTTTTTGTTTTTTCCTTTCTCTAAACGAGGCAAGTAGGAAAAGTTTTGTAAGGAAATTTTCTCGAATGAGATAATTCCTAAGTCTGCCTTCATCCATAATAGCCAAATGATGTTGGCTGTCCACGATCTTTCTTGCAAAAACCCCAGCCGTTTTTCCGGTAACCATTCCTTTTTCAGAATAGACCTTACTATCTTTTATTCCACAGGTTGGCGAACGACTTTTCAATATATATCCATCAATGGGTTTGTCGGTTTTTTTGATAAAGGTTTCGGCATAGTGCTTCATAGAATCTGTTATATCTTTACCTGTAACTGGCTGGACGAGGCGAAGACCTTGTTGTTTGGACTCAACCAGACGGACAGGATTTCTAGGTGTCCCCAATCCAATGTCAGCCTCAGGACAAACGGTTATCACTTCAACATACTCTCTCAGTGTATTTAAAAAATGATCTTGAATGATATCTCCATTAAAGCGGCAGGCGTCAAAGCCCAAACATCTGCTAACTACAACAACAGGTTTTATGAATTGATTCATCTATTCATCACCTTATCAATGGAATTGTGATTCATACAATGATTCCCAATTTGAATCCGTTAAATAAGAAACAGATGGTGTATTTGTTCGCTGACTTCTAAGAACACCTTTACCACCGATGGCAAATTTTAAATTGGTATTCGTTTCTAAACAAGCTTGAATCCATTTTTCTACTCTCACCAAAGCAGCAGAATTGGTAATGGAAATGGCGATGATAGAAAGCTTCTTGGATTCAATTAAATCCAATAACCCATCAAAAGGGGTATTCGGCCCTAAATAAATCACTTCATTTCCCTTTTTACGAAGGAATAGGCTAAACAACATCAGTCCAATATGATGATCTTCACCCTCAGGACAAAACGCTACTATTTTGGGCAGCGACTTGTTTACAGGCAGTATCCTTAAAAACTGAGCAAACCGGTTCATGACAAATTGAGAGGCAAAGTGTTCGTGAGCAACCGTAATCTTGCCATTTTCCCAGTCATCACCAATTTGATAAAGTATTTCTGCCAAAATGTGATGAAAAACATCTTCGTAGTCGAATAAAGAAAAAGCTAATTCAATGATGTTGTTAGCTTCTTGCGTATTCATTTCAATGAGCGACTGATACAATGTTGCTTTTATGTCCTCATAAGATCGGCTAACGGTTGGGGATTCAACAGGCTTGGATGTCGACTGATTTAAAAGTTGGACAGCCTCACTAATTTTCATATCATTCTCTGTTGTTTGCTGTTTTAACCATTTTAAAATTTCTACATCCTTTTCACTGTATAAGCGGTGTCCGCCTTCCGTTCGCATAGGCTTGACTACATGATATCTGTTTTCCCAGGCTCTTATCGTTACAGAAGGTATGTCGAGTAATTGTGCCACTTTTTTGATACTGTACATCACGATCACCTCATTATAGTTATACACATTCTATACAAAAACTATATGTGATTCAAGTGTGTTAGTAATGAATAATAAGGAAAAAGGGAAGATAATTGTGGTTTTTAGAAAAAAAGTTAAAATTTTTAAAAAATTACGGTTCTATTTTGTATAGAATTCGTATAATATTAACGGTAAGTTATACAAATTCTATAAGGGGGTCATATAAATGAAAACGTTAAATCTTGTTGCTTTGGTATTAATCATTGTAGGTGGATTAAATTGGTTATTGGTTGGACTGTTTAAATGGGATTTAGTCGGGGGCATATTTGGAGGGATGGACAGCATCCTTGCAAGAATTGTCTATATCCTTGTTGGTCTTGCAGCTATCTACAGTTTTAGGCTTTTATCGACTGTTTCTAAATAATAGATGTTATTGATTTTTAGTAGCTGCCCTGTGACAGCTACTGTTTTTTTATCTGGGGGACTAGGCTGTGCTAAAGGTTTAAATAAACGGAGAAATTTCGCTTATTAGTAATTTCTAATAAAAAATAGGGTCAATAGACGGAGAGATTCCGCCTAATGACCCGAAATACGTGGAATCGGATAAGATTGCTTTGCACAACCGGAAAACCTCCCCTTATTAACCCTGAAACAGGCTTCATTCTGCATTTAACCGGAAAGTCTCCGTTTATTTTACCTTCGCTGGTTACTGGTGCGTAAATCAACAGCCATTTTATTCTTTTTATAATAATTTCACCAACAGGTTTATATAAATAAATAGCCTGCTAGCCATTCATGATACGAGGAGTGATTGTATTGAAACCAATGATTCATGTAGAGAATTTGGTTAAAACCTTTAAAGGAAATGTGGAAGCCGTAAAAGGGGTCTCATTTGATGTAGAAGATGGTGAGTTTTTTTCCTTCCTTGGACCAAATGGCGCTGGTAAATCAACTACTATACAAATGATTACCACTTTATTAAAGCCTACATCGGGCAAAGCTGAAATTGCTGGCTTCGATGTCATGAATGAGCCAGAGCAAATACGGCGTGTGATAGGAGTGGCTCTACAGGAGACGGGAATTGATCCTCAGTTGACGGCTCGTGAACTTTTGGAGATTCAGGGAAAATTATTTGGTTTTTCGTCAAGCATGGCGAGGAAGAGAGCCGACGAATTATTAGAGCTTGTAGGTTTAACGGAAGCTGCCGCTAGAAAATGTGGAAAGTACTCAGGCGGGATGCGGAGACGGCTAGACTTAGCATTAACCCTTGTTCACACTCCAAAGGTTTTATTTTTAGATGAACCGACGACAGGGCTTGATCCCTATAACAGAAAACTCATCTGGGAAGAAATCCGTTCTCTAAATAAAGAAAGAGGCACGACCATCTTTTTGACAACCCAATATCTCGAGGAAGCGGATGAATTGGCAGATCGTATTTCGATTATTAACGAGGGAAAAATCGTTGCCTCTGGGACCCAAGAAAACTTAAAAGCATCAATTGGCAGAGATGTTATTGATTTAGTTTTTACAACAGAAGCGGAAGCAATGCGTGCGTCACTATTGCTCGAACGATTAGCAGGTGACAAGCAACATACAGGGCCAGAACTCCGGTTGTTTGTGGAGAAGGGGACAGCCAAATTGCCAGAAATGATTCGTCTGTTAGATCAGGAATCGATGACTCCTATTACTCTGAATGTATCTCCTCCTTCTTTGGATGATGTCTTTTTGAACTTGACTGGCCATTCCATTCAAACCGCAAAAATAAAGGGAGAGGAGTCCTATGTATGAAAATATTTATAACGCACACGTTGCTTTTTACGAAAAGGAGTTTATTGAATACGATTCGGAACCCTTTCGCTTTCATTCCAAATATGGTCATTAGTCTTTTCTTTCTATTTGTCTATCAAGCTGGATTAAGTGGGATTGCAAATCTCCCGGCATTTGGCGGTGCTAGTTATTTAGCATTTATTTTGCCTGTATCGATTGTTTCTGGGGCCATTGGTGGTGCAGGAGGTGCGGGGCAGTCGCTTATTACAGATTTGGAAAACGGCTATTTTTCTAGGCTTTTGTTAACACCGGCATCACGACTTGCCATTGTTTTGGGTCCCATTATTGCAGGGATGCTTCAACTTCTTGCTCAAACGGTTCTTATATTACTCATTGGATTCATCATGGGTCTAAAAGTGGTAACAGGCTTCGGAGGGGTTGTCGTTGTACTTCTTCTAGCAGTGGGATGGGGCCTTGCGTTTGCGGGCTATTCCGTTGGATTTGCTCTTCGAACGAAAAATGCTCAAGCTGCACAGGCAGGGACCTTTATTTTCTTCCCGCTTTTATTCCTGAGCACGACCTTTGTCCCTTATGAGCTAATTGAGGCAAGCTGGCTAAAAACAGCCGCATTAATCAATCCGACGACTTATGTCTTTGAAGGCATGCGTGCCGTCATGATCAATGGCTGGGGTGGTAGTGATATTTGGAAGGCCTTTATTGTCATTATTTTATTCTGCGCTGCTACCATTAGTTTTGCTGCTTTTAGTGCTAGGCAAGCTGTGAGTAGAGGATAGGGTTTTATAGGGCGAATTGGGATCACATCTGCAACGAAGGTTTAAGGGAAAAGTATAAAAAAACCAGCCTGACACGGTTTGAAATCAGGCTGGTTCTTCAAGGTTAGGGCGGATCCTAGTTCAAATCATTTAGTCTTTGACAATAGGCTGATCAACAAGGTCGGAGTCGAGGGTGGTGGTTGAATTTTGTCCAGTTAAGGTGTTGTTTTGGACCCCTGTATTACTGGAACCGGAACCAACAAATGTTTTTGACGAACTTTTTGGGGAGATGAATAACGTATCGCCAAAATTAATGATACCGCCACTGACGTTATCAATCTTTAAGTTCCCTGGAATAATGGTCATACAGAACATCCTTTACCGTTTAATAATTCAATGTATGTAAAATTCCCACATATAGTGCTTTGGGCAGATAGGAATACAAGGGAGACGGATTTTTAATGACAATTATTGCAGTCCTTTATTTAGGGAAACCCTTAATGTTACTGGATTTATACTCAAGCTAATTAAACGATTAGTTGGTAATAGAACTTGACGATATTTGCGGAAAATTGTATTTTATCCGTTTTTATTGTTGATTTTGAAGATAATTTCTAAAAGTCACAAACATTATTCGACGATTATTTTTTATGAAAATAGGAAAAAGTTCAATGATAAGTTGGATTATCCACGATTTAATCAAACGTTTAATTAGTAAATTTCGAGTTAACTAATCGATTGATTAAAATAGCAATAAATGCTGTTAAGCCTGAGATTATCCCCCTAGTTGGTAAAGAAACATGTCGTAAAGACGATCTAGTAAAAAGTGAAAGGTTTGGATGTAAAAGAAGGGGGATTTTTGCATTTTGTGTGCTAGATTCCCTTATCTTGGTAACTTGGAACCACTTTTCCGTTCGGTTTCTTTCATTCCTAATTCTCTCGCTCACAGGGTCATTTAATCATAATTAATGAGTGAAAAGGGAAAAGTATTATTTGGTGTTTAAACACCACAACTTCGATGTGGAGGGATATTCATGAATATTCGCGAGGGCTTGATTCCAACGGTATTAGGTACGGCGGTAACGGCAACTGGATATGCCTTAAAACAAAAACGAGGTTCCAACAAAATGATAGCAAATACGGTTTTCGGATTCGGTCTTGCTCACATTGTGTTAGGGGCCATCGATCTTGTGGAACATCGACGTTAGGTTAAAGGCGGGCACTATGGAGTGCTCGTCTTTTCATGCTGGGGTCTGACCCCTAGCACTGAGTGTTAGGCGGAGAAATTCCGCTTAATTCGTAATTTGTATTAAAAAAGGCATAAATAGACGGAGGAGTTCCGACTATTGACTCGAAAACCGCGAAAATGGGTGGTTTTGCTTTGATTAAGCGAAAAACCTCCGCTTATTTCACCCGATACGAGCTCCATTCTTCGGTTAACCGGAAAATCTCCGCTTGTTTCACTTTTGCTGGTTACTCGATTAAGGACAAGACATATTAACAAAGAGAAACCGATTTTTGTGCAAAAAGGGAACCAAAATGCCGTTCTAGCCTAATGCCTCTCTTAAGGATGGAGCGGATTAATATAAGTGTTCTTATTAGAAATAGGATAATGTTGACAAATTTAATAAATCTACTAAACTAAAAATAGTTCTATCCTCAAATTCTCCTTTTATAATTCTCCAAGTCTTTATTTGCCTTTTAATTTCTCCAATAACAATTTAAGCAACCACTACTCTTTGATTTTACAGATATTCCCTAGTTCAAACGAATAAATAATCGAGATGATTTATTATGTACGTAGATTAACAGCCAATGTTACTAATTTTCTTCTTATGAAATAGGAGATACTATTTGGCAACTCACTTTGAAAGTAGAATAAATTGAGGAAAGAACGGCTTCCACTAGGCTAGCTGTATTAAATGGTTTATGGAAGTAATACAAGTAGGAGGAGAGATGCAATGGGTTTTGAAGAAGAATACCAGGCCTTTATGAATGCTCACTCGCAAGAAAGAAACGGTGAACGGTTGCGGCGCTTACAAGAAGGCCCCCATCATGCTGAAAAGTCGTTTTTGAAGCAAGTCTGGTGGCCCGCATTCCACCACTTTCGGTATCTGCATCCAGAATATGAAGTTGATGATTTCAGAGATGGAAAAAGGTATTTGGATTTTGCTTATATTCGTCCCGCCATCCGGATTTGCTTTGAGATTGACGGATTCGGCCCCCATTTAAAGAACATAAGCAGATGGCAATTTTCCGACAGTCTGGAACGTCAAAACCAATTGGTGATTGACGGATGGACCGTGATCCGATTTTCTTATGACCAAGTTAACGAGCAGCCTCGTCGATGCCAACAAATTGTTCAGCAAGTGATTGGCCGATGGCTGGGTGATGAACTGGATCAGACCGCTCTGTCCTTTGCAGAAAAGGAAGTGCTTCGGCTGGCGATACGAAAAGGAGAAGTCATATCTCCTAGAGAAGTTCAGGATTATTTGAAGCTAAGTGACAAGACGGTAAAAAAAGTACTTTCTCAACTAGTCGATAAGAAACTACTGAATCCGGCATCTGGAATCGTGAGGATTCACTCTTATCGGTTGGGGGATCAGGTTAAGCAACCGATCTGATAGATAGACGGAGAAATTCCTATTAATTAGTAAATGGGAATCAAAATAGCATGAATAGACGGAGGAGTTCCGACTATTGACTCGAAAAACGTGAAAATGGGTAATTCTGCTTGGCATAATCGGAAAACCTCCTCTTATATACCTCGAATCCACCTCTATTCTAAATTTAACCGAAGAATCTCCGCTTATTACTTTTACCATCCCCGAAGTTTGGGGCCAGACCCCATTCTCTTGATCTGATAAATAATCGGAGAAATTCCTATTAATTAGTAAATGGGACTCAAAATAGCATGAATAGACGGAGGAATTCCGACTATCGACTCGAAAACCGCGAAAATGGGTGATTCTGCTTGGCATAATCGGAAAACCTCCTCTTATATACCTCGAATCCACCTCTATTCTGAACTTAACCGGAAAATCTCCGCTTATTACTTTTACCATCCCGGAAGTTTGGGGTCAGACCCCATTCTATTGCTCTGATAAATAATCGGAGAAATTCCTCTTAATTAGTAAATGGGAATCAAAATAGCATGAATAGACGGAGGAATTCCGCCTATCGACTCGAAAACCGCGAAAATGGGTGATTCTGCTTGGCATAATCGGAAAACCTCCTCTTATATACCTCGAATCCACCTCTATTCTAAATTTAACCGAAGAATCTCCGCTTATTACTTTTACCATCCCCGAAGTTTGGGGCCAGACCCCATTCTATTGCTCTGATAAATAATCGGAGAAATTCCTCTTAATTAGTAAATGGGAATCAAAATAGCATGAATAGACGGAGGAGTTCCGCCTATTGACTCGAAAATCGTGAAAATGGTTGATTCTGCTTGGCATAATCGGAAAACCTCCCCTTATATACCTCGAATCCACCTCTATTCTGAACTTAACCGGAAAATCTCCGCTTATTACTTTTACCATCCCGGAAGTTTGGGGTCAGACCCCATTCTATTGCTCTGATAAATAATCGGAGAAATTCCTCTTAATTAGTAAATGGGACTCAAAATAGCATGAATAGACGGAGGAATTCCGCCTATCGACTCGAAAAACATGAAAATGGGTGATTCAGCTTGGCATAATCGGAAAACCTCCCCTTATATACCTCGAATCCACCTCTATTCTGAACTTAACCGGAAAATCTCCACTTATATTTTCACTATCCTTTGACCCTTGCCGCATACAGCAAGGGTTTTTCCCTATACAGCAAATTCTGTCGGATTTTGACCAAAAGATAGAATTGACTTAACTAAATATTCAGAATAAACTTAACCTATCCGATAGGTTGACAGTCATAGAGCATACAAAATTAATTCTTAGAAGGTGACAGTCATGAAGAGTATTAAAAAGGTTTCCATGCATGAGATGATCGCGGATGAAATCAAAAGATTTATTCGCGAACATCAATTAAAGAGGGGAGATAAACTTCCATCCGTAGCAGAATTAACATCTATCCTCGGTGTGAGCCGTTCGAGTATCCGCGAGGGCTTACGGTTCCTTGAAGGCTTTGACATCATTGAAGTTCAAAATGGAAAAGGAATTTTTGTTAAAGATGGTGATGCCTTAAAAATTGAGGCGAAAATCGATGTGGAGCAGGAAAAAAACTCTCTTTTACATATTAGTGAGCTGCGGAGAGCACTAGAGGGGAAGGCGGTGGAGTTAGCTGCCATCAGGGCCTCTGAAGCGGAGATTGAAGAAATGGATCGGATACTGACGGAAGTTATTGCTCTAAAGGATGCCGGACTAGACTCCTCTGAAGTAGATTGGGAGTTTCATAAAGCCATTTATCGGGCGTCACATAACCCGCTATTAGAGAGTGTCGCTGAATCCGTCTCTGACACGTTTAACCGGCTTTGGAGCAAACCCTTTGGTATTGTCCATATTTTTACAGATACAATCCCTTTTCATCGGACCATGCTTGATGGAATTAAGGACCGAGACCCTGCTTATGCGTTACAAGAGTTTAATAAATTTATAGACATCGTAGAAGATACTCTGCGAAAAATATAGGAAAGAAGGAATAGGCATGACGAAACAGTCCTCAAATGAACATATCGTCACTCATCTCGGTGATGAATATGAGCGGTTTCATGGAGCAGTGGTTCCGCCCATCTATCAGAATTCGCTGTTTGTATTTGAAAACTTCGAACAGCTTGCAGAAGCGATGAAAGATGAGCAAAGCAGTTACCTGTACTGGCGCGGTACCAATCCAACCGTTGAAATTGTGGAGAAGAAATTGGCTGCACTGGAAAAAGGGGAGAGGTGTAAGTTGTTTGCCTCAGGGATGGCTGCCATCTCATCAGCAATCTTAACCTTTTTACAATCAGGCGATCATGTTTTAAGTATCAGCAATATATACGGTCCAACAACGAAGTTCTTTACCTATATTGAAAAATTCGGCATCTCTCACACGAATACCCTCAACACAGACCTCGAGGCAATCGAGTCATTGATTCGCCCCAACACCAAAGTAATCTACCTAGAAAGTCCGACGACCATGTCCTTTAAACTTGTTCATTTAAAAGCAATTGCAGCCCTAGCCAAGCAGCGTGGGATTAAAACCATTATTGATAATACCTGGGCTACACCTATTTTTCAAAATCCGATTACCTATGGAATTGATATCGTTGTCCATTCTGTTTCGAAGTATTTAGGCGGACATAGTGACCTTGTTGGCGGAGCCTTAATTACGAGCAAGGAGATTATGGATCATCTGTTTTATCATGAGTATCAGCTGTTTGGTGGTGTCATGCCGCCGTATGAAGCATGGCTTTTAATGCGCGGGCTTCGGACCCTGCCGATTCGGATGAAGGCACATCAGGAAAGCGGGTTGAAAATCGCTTCCTTTTTAGAAAAAAATCCTGCTGTCAAACGGGTAAATTACCCTGGATTAGAGAGCTCTCCAGATTACAGGCTTGGAAAAGAGCAGCTAAAAGGCTATACAGGCTTGATGAGCTTTGAACTCAAGAATAACACGTATGAATCTGTTCGGAAGGTGGTTAATAGCCTAAACCATTTTCAAATCGGTGTTTCCTGGGGTGGTTTTGAAAGTCTCGTAATTTCACCGAACTATGGCTATAACGTCGAGCAATTAGTGAAAGGCGGGTTGGACCCGGGCTTGATCCGAATTTCGGTCGGTTTAGAGAATGTCGATGAGTTACTCGAAGATTTAGAGGCAGCATTAAAGCTTGTTTAATTATTGGTATAAAAGGGGGCGGCCCCTTTTGTATATAATACAAACATTTCAAGGGGGAGTATGTTGATGCTTCATCTCAAAAAGGGATTTTGGGTTCTTGTTTCATTCATGTTGTTTGTGGGCATCTTGGCAGGCTGCACGAGTTCAGAGGTAGATAACTCTAGTGAGAAAGAGGATAAAGACGGAAAAGTCACATTAAGGATGATTGAAAGTATTACAAGCCCAGCCAGAACGACACTTTTAAAAGAAATGATTGCTAAATTTGAAGAGGAAAATCCGAACATTAAGGTGGAATTGATTTCTCCTCCTTTGCAAAGCGCGGATGAAAAAATCACACAAATGCTCATGGCAAAAGAGGATATTGATGTATTAGAAGTACGTGAGCAGACGGTTAAGAATTGGGCCGCTAACCAATTTATTGAAGACCTATCCTCCTATACAAGCAAGTGGGAAGACTGGAATTCGTTAACGGAAACAATTAAGCATGGAGCAACAGCTGTTGACGATAAACCTTATTATATTCCTTACGGTGTATATGAAAAAACGTTATTCTATCGGAAGGATTGGTTTGAAGAAGCTGGAATTGAGGTTCCGGAAACGTGGGATGAGTTAGTAGACGCAGCAATTAAATTAACCGACCCTTCAAAGAATCGCTATGGCTATAGCTTCCGTGGCGGTGCAGGCTCTTCGGATTATATTGAATTTATGACATGGTCATTCCTCGGGGAAAAGATCGCGACAAAGGACGCGTATTTCACAAATGATGGTAAGGTCATGTTTGATACACCAGAAGCCATGCAGGTGCTCGATACCTTTGTAGAAGTATATAAGAAAGCTTCTCCTCCTGATTCGATCAGCTGGAGCTACCCGGAAATGGTTCAAGGCTTTACTTCTGGAATGACTGCGATGTTAATTCAGGATCCAGAGGTCATTGTAACCGCTGCAGAAAATATGAAAGAAGGAACATGGGATACAGCTCCACTGCCTAAAGGAACTCCATCAGGGGTGGCACAGCAGTCGGCAGGAACAGCAGGCTGGGGAATCGGTGCTTTCTCCAAGCATAAGGAAGAGGCATGGAAGCTTGTATCATTCTTATCAAGTCCTGAACAAAATTTATTTTTCGCCAAGGAAAACTCACTTATTCCGATTCATTTAAGTGCTGGTGACGATCCGTATTTCAAAGAGGGCTACTTTAGCTCTTACATTGAAATGAGTGCGAAGCCAGAAGAATTCTTAATTGCTGATCGTCCTGTCCACTATAAGGGCTATGCGGAATACCGTGCTTTAGCTGAAAAGGATATACAGGCTCTGTTATTAGATAAGCTATCAAAAGAAGATGTATTAGCAAAGTGGACTGATTTTTGGAAAAAGGAAAAAGAAAATCATAAATAAAGAAAATGGAGGGCAGTGGGGAAGACTGCTGCCCTTGTTTCTTTTTTCGGAGAGGAGAATATGAAACTTGAAAATACAAACTGAAACTGTTACAGAAAGAGGCTTGCCATTGTTTCGTATGTCAAAACATGGTCTTTTCATATTCCTTTGTTTACTCCCAGCCATTATACTTGTTTCGATCTTCACCTATTATCCCTTGTTAAAAGGGGTGATTATGGCGTTTCAAAATTATTCGGCCTATGATTTAATGAACATTCGATTTATCGGTCTAGAAAACTTTAAAACCATCATGGCTGATATAGGCTTTAAAGAGTCACTCGTTAATAGTTTATATTGGGTCTTTTTTTCGTTAATTCCTCAATTCTTCATTGGATTTATCGTCGCCTTGATGTTGAGAAGGAAGTTCAAGGGGAGAGGGGTTTACCAAGCCTTTATCTTTTTTCCATGGGCGATGTCGGGTTTTTTAATCGGGTTGATTTGGCGCTGGATGCTGAATGGACAAGGCGGGGTGATTAATGACCTGTTGATGAAGGTTGGACTCATTGATAGTGCGATCCCTTTCTTGGCGGATCCCACCTGGGCGATGGTTTCCGTTATTGTTGCAAATGTCTGGTACGGGATTACCTTCTTCGCGATTATGATTTTAGCTGCCTTACAATCCATCCCGGAAGAATTGTTTGAAGCAGCAAAGATTGATGGTGCCGGTTATTTCCAACAGCTTTTTAACATTACCGTCCCATATATTTTACCAACACTGATTGTCACCACGTTGCTCCGAGTCATTTGGATCTTAAATTTTCCTGATTTAATCTACTCACTGACAAACGGTGGACCTGCCGGTTCAACACATATTCTATCTACCTATATGCTGGAGAAAATCATGTTTGGACAAAACTACGGACAAGCGGCTGCTGTTGGAGTTATTATCATTTTTATTTTAATTTTCTTTTCCATTTTTTATCTGCTAGCAACGAAATTCAATAAAGCGGGTGATTTTTAATGATGAGACTAATAAACTGTAAACTGTTGATTAAGGTTGTTTTCTTATCCTTATTTCTCGTCTTCACGGTGTTCCCGCTGTATTGGATTTTCGTTACTTCATTAAAACCGTCGAATGAAATGTTTACCATCCCTATCCAATACTGGCCGGAAAACGTTACATTCGAAAACTACATTAATATCATTAAGATTTCAAACTTCGATGTTTATATTATGAATAGTTTGATTCTCTCCTTGATTGCAGGTGTTATTTCCTTAATTATTGCAACACTTGGCGGTTATGTTCTAGCCCGGTTTGAGTTTAAGGGTAAAACGCAGGTAATCTTTGCTTTCTTCATTACCCAAATGATTCCCTTATTTATTGGGCTGGCGCCATTATATTTGTTAATGTCAAAGCTGGAACTGATTAATAAATTACCTTCGTTAATGCTCATGTATACGGTAATGATGGTGCCGTTTTGTACGGTTATGATGAAGGGGTTCTTTGAAAGGATTCCGTCAAGTTTGGAGGAAGCGGCCATGATGGATGGCTGTTCAAGGATAACCGCGCTATTTAAAGTGATCATTCCTGTCATGCTGCCAGGATTGGCTGCAACCTTCATCTTCGCCTTTGTACAGTGTTGGAACGAATTGTTCTTAGCGGTTATGTTCATCGATAAAGAAGAGGCCAAAACGATTCCGGTTGCCATGAACTCATTTATTACGAAATTTGATATTGATTGGGGATCGATGTCAGCCGCAACTGTATTATCTGTAATACCGACATTGTTGTTGTTCGCTTTTGCTCAGAAGTATATTGTGGAAGGGATGACACAAGGTTCTATTAAGGGGTAGTGATTGTGCTATCCCTTTTTGTCATTTTGGGGTCTGACCCCATTCTCTAAGCACCCAATAGGCGGAGAAATTCCTCTTAATCAGTAAATATGATCAAATATGGCTTCAATAGACGGAGGGATTCCGCCTATTAACTCGAAAAAGGTGAAAATGGGTGATTCTGCTTGGCATAATCGGAAAACCTCCCCTTATATACCCCGGATTCACCTCTATTTTGAATTTAACCGAAAAATCTCCTCTTATCATCCCGGAAGTTTGGGTCAGACCCCATTCTATCTAGAGCGCAAATCAACAGCATTATATAACACAGCCAAAATAAAAAATAGCCCAATCCTATATGGATTGAGCTGTTCCAACATTATTTGTTTAATACTAATTGATGGAATTGTTCCACTGTCTCAAAGTAATATTTTGATTCCAATTTCATTTGTTCTTTGATTTCCGGAATAGTGTGAGACCATCCAGCTGCCGCAAAATCAACATTACAACTCCTTGCCATCTCCAATCCAGGCTTTAGGTCATCCACCATGAGTGCTTCGGTTTCATGTAGATTAAAGCGTTTCAAGATTTCCTTTATTGGATATGGATGTGGTTTTCTTTGATGTTCAGGGAGCTCCCAACCAAAGACCGCGTCTGGCAAGAATCCGCAATGGATAGAATAATCTCTTTCAATTCGACTTCTCTCAGAATGGGAAACAACCGTCACAATTCCACCTCGTCTTTTAAACTCTTGGATGGTTTCAGTAAACATTTCATAAAAGTCTGGTACAGTTAATTCCGTATATTTTTTCCACACCTCTTGTTGATGTTGTTGCTCTGCGTTTGTAAATTTTATAATATCTTTACATAAAGAAGAAAAACCTGGATTAAAACAGTATCTAACAAACTCTTCGAGGTGAATAGGTTCCTCATTTGGCCGTAAATTTTTAAGAGCTTCTACAAATGATGGATAATGTATATCTGGAGTGCTTTTTACCGCTGTATCATCGTGGTCTAAGATTAAACATTTATATTTTAAAGTCATTTAATATCCCCCAATATGAACCTCTAGTATTTTGATATTCTACCATAATTTCACTAAAACTATTAAAAGCCTTCTTATATATTAAACAGTATTTATTTGATTCAGATTTGCAGGTAAAAATTACATTTTATAACGTTAGCGGTAACGAACGGAATCCGTTATTTTAATTTGCCTTCGTTTCTTTCAACTTCCTTATTGCCCCTGATTTCCACTGCTTAACGGCTGAAACCGAAACTTTCTCTCTTTCCGCTAATTCCTTAATGGATAGTTGGCCGATAGACATAGCCATTACCCATTTCGCTTCTTTTTCCGTTAGACCATTACAATAATCTTTAATGGTTTCCGTCTCAAGATAAAGAGATTCCTGCCCCTCAATCGTTTCCCAGTATTCCTCCTTTGGATGAATAAGTCTTTCATTAACTTGGTTGTTTTTCGACATTTGCGTTAACATTTTTCCTTTGATGTAGGTGTAAGCGTAATTTGAAAAGCTGCCTTTTCTTTCATCAAAGGACTGACTAGCTTCCCAAAGTCCAATTAACCCCGTCTGATAGAATTCATCTTCATTTTTATAGATGTGCAGGGTTTGAATAATCTTATGAATCATGGGCTGATACTGTACAACTAACTCGTCAAAGCTCTCCACTGGTAAGATCCTTCAGGCAGCGCGCTTCCGATTTATTCCTAGGTAGCTCTACCTTAATCCATTCATAGGAAACCTTCGAATCAGGGAAAAATGAATTTAACAGTAAAAAATAGATTTAAACCGTGAAATTCTCTTCAAATTGGAACAAACAACACTTAAATAGGATTTGTTTTTTTAAAAGTATAAGAGTTTTAACTAATCGTTATTAGATTTTTACCAAATGCTCCTAAAACTAGGTTTAATCCTTCTTTGTAAGGGGAATATTGTCGAGTGGGATTCTAGTAAAAGGGGGGAGGAGTCCTAACTAAAGAATAAAATGCCTTGCTGCTATAAACTGGCAAGGTGGGGATGAAGATGTATAAAAACAGTCATTCCTGTTTTATACATATGGGAGTAAAACAAAGCGTTTAAAATATCCAAGTAATTTTGGGGGATACCTAAAAGTTAAAAGAATAAGAGATTCATATAATAATTGTTTCCTATACTTTTCACAAAAACTGACAATTTTCACATATTTCGTTTGAGAAAACTAGCAAATTATGTTATCTTTTATAGATACATAAATATAAAATAGAGGGTGAAGAGATGAATTTTAAGTCAACTTTGAAAAAGGGTTCTGTGATTGCAGCACTTAGTTTGGGTTTAACTGCATTTGCTGCGGTTCCAAGTAATGCTGTTTTAGCAGCAGGAAATACAGATTCTCAAGCACAGAAATTGGTAGATTCTTTAAAGGCATTAAATATTGCAGAGGTAGATTATTTATATGCTTACTTGCAATCTATCACGTTAAGTGACGCCGAGTATAAAGGAATTCTTGACAATACTCAAAAGGTGAGCCAGATCTTAAAGGGTGCAGCGAATCCAGAAGATCTGCCTAATGCACAAAAGGTAGAAGTAGCACGTTTATTCTTAGAGAGCGTGAAACTAGCACACCTTCAAGCGGCTATTACAGATGAAAAAGGGAATCCAATTGATATCACAACGTATAAGGCTGGATCTTCCACACTTGTTATTCAATTAAAAGATCTAAATGGTAACGTACTTGCAGTCGTGAATCCGAAGAAGGAAGATTTAAATCTAACTGTTATTCAATCGAAATTGAATGCATTAAAAAATGCTGTACAAGCTAAAAAACAATTAGATAAAAAAGGGACATTCGTTCCAATGCCAAATGCTCCACTTCCTAACACAGACAGCAACACCGTAGATTACATGGCACTAGGCGGATTATTAATTCTATTAGGCGGAGTTGCAGCTGTTCCGGCGGTACGTTTGGTACGCAAATCCGAAATCGAAGCATAAGAAACCATGGAAAAAATAAGAAAGAAAAAGCGGAAAAAGAAGTGGTATCAGAAGTGGAAATGGGTACTGCTTAGTTTTCCAATTTTACTGATTGCAGCCGGTGTTGGCATTGTTGCTTATTTTGGATGGGATTTATCAAAACAGACAGTCTTATTAGCGCACCAAGTAGTTGATGAATACGAACCAGAATTGCCTAATCAGACATTTGACCAGCCATGGCCAAAACTGCCAGATCCAGGTTCATCAATCGGTGAATTACAGTTCACTACGATTGATTTAAATGTTCCTGTTGTTCAGGGCACCCATGACAATGAGTTGAAAAAAGGCGCTGGCCATTTTGCCGGCAGCGCTCTGCCAGGTCAAGGCGGCAATGTCATCTTAAGCGGACACCGGGATACTGTATTTCGGAAGCTCGAACACCTAAAAGTGGGTGAGCAGCTGACCTTCAGTACTCCGTATGGTGATTTCGTTTATGAAACCACAGACTTCAAAATCGTCCCAGCTGACGATATGACGGTTATGGTACCAACTGATTATGAAACTCTTACATTAACAACGTGTTATCCATTTGATTTTATAGGGGATGCACCAGATCGTTATGTCGTTTATACGAAGTTGGTTTCTAGTCCGATTATTGCAAGTAACTAAAAGAAGCAGCCCGATGAATTTGTTCATTGGGCTGCTTCTTTTTATGGCTTTGTTATTATTCATCGTTGATTTTCGTATAGGAATAGAACTCATAGGCGGAGAATTTCCGGCTAATGTATATAGAGCAGCTTAAGAAGGATATATAGGCGGAGATATTTCGATTAACTGCTTTAAATAGGCCGAAATTCAAAATTTAGGTTGATATAGGCGGAAAAACTTCCCTTTTTAATAAGGGAATAGGGGTATTTCATAATTTAACCGGAATTTTTCCATTTATTTTTCAAACACAGTGAAATCAACATTCAGTTATAACATAGCCTTTTTTAAAAGATATATCGGTACCGATTGAATAATCCAAATCAAAAGCTATTTGCTTTATCTGTGCATGAACTTTTCTTTATACATTTCCTGGTCCGCCAGTTCAAGGATTTCTTCAGGACTTAAGTCGGTTCCAGGTTTATATTGATAGAAACCGTGGCTGGCTGAGATTGGATATGGCTTTTGGCCCGTTCTAACCATATCCTGAAACTCACTTCGAATGCGGGACCAGATTCCCTGTGCAACTTCCATTTGTGGCTCGAAAAATAGAATGATAAATTCATCACCGCCTAGGCGGAAAAGGACGTCCTTTTCCCTGATATGCCGTTTGATGGTTTCGCAGCAAGTCATAATCAGGTCATCGCCTGCAGAATGTCCGTACTTGTCATTTACCATTTTTAAATTGTTTATATCAATATAGCAGACGATGAATTCTGTTGATCCATCTTGCAGGTATTGTGAAAGGATTTCCATTCCTCGCCTTCTGTTGAGGACCCCTGTAAGCGGGTCAAGTGATGCATGTTGATAAAGCTCTTCTTCCGTTTCCTTCAAATCTGTAATGTCTGTGCTTCCAATAAGGACGCAGCGCTCCCCTAAGTAATTGACCAGTTCAAAATTGAGCATGGACCATTTCTGTTTATGTTTGACCATATAATTTTTAAAATTCTGATGTTCTTCAAGTTTTTCTACGATCGATTGTTTTTCCTCAGGCGTGGTCAGCATAAACCATCCATCAAGCTTTGTCATATCTTTATTTTTCAAATGGAAGTATTCGATTGCCTGCTGATTTAGGAGCAAAATGTTGCTGGTTTCAAGATTGCAAAGGACCAACGGATTAGGATTCATGTGAAATAATCTGCGAAAGCTCTCTTCATTCTGCTTTAGTTTCCATTCGTTTGTAAAATTACTTTTTCGAAATGAATAGAAGGCATACGCAATCGTAAACGAAATGACAGCTGCACCCGTTGAATTCACTAGCTTAAATAGGAACGAAAAGTGATTTTTTTCAAGAAGGAACAACCCTGTAATGAAAAATAGATGAATTCCTGTGATAATGCCAGCCTGGTGCCGTGGCTGAACCGGCAAAATAACAGCAACCGCTAAGAGAATAATTATATAAGCATAGATATTACCGTTATTAAGCTGGCTGTTGATCGAAGACACGGCGCCTATAAACAAATAAAGAAATAAATAGGTGAGAATAATCGACCCTTTGGCGTTGTCCTTGCTACGGTGGTAGAGGACTAAAAAGATAAGGGAGATTATCAAGTCTAGGATATGGAAGGTTGATAGGATAAATTTATAAGTCGGGTTGTTCAGGTTAGCCAAAAGGATAAAGTCCACTATGAAAAAACAGGGATACGTGATGATGAGCATATAGGAAACGTGCTTGATTCGTTCGAATAATAGGTTTTCATTATAGTTGATAAATTGTTGCTTGATATCATTTTCACTCGCTGCGTTTTTTGCCAATATCTCCATCAGAACAACCATCCCTTGTAATCAAATGACACCCTGTATTTTATCATTGAAAACAGCGACCTGTCACGGAAACATGGGGATGGTTCGGTTTCTAGTCCGATTATGGCATGTAACGAAAGGAAGCAGCCTTTCGTGTCAAGGATTAGCTAATAATGGACGAATTACGCTCTCAGCAGTAACGTTAATGTGATAAAGACCTTTAGCATTCCACAAGGTAAGACCTTGGGAGAAAGATAAATAGTACGCGGCCAGTTCCATTGCATCACCCTCTATAAATATTCCATCTCGCTGCCCGGCAGAAATAATTCTTGAAAGTACTTTTAATGAGTCAGCGTACTCTTGTCTAATAGTTTGTTTAATTTCTTCAGACAGAAAATCTGCTTGAAGTGCTTCATTAATTAAAATATGCCGATCTAGCGCTACCTCTGGAGAACCTGAAAAGGTAAGTGCTGAAAACCAATTAAGCTTGTCATAGGGGGTCCCTTTTTGGTCCTCTGCTTCAGCAACAGCTTGCTTAAATTGGTCAAGGATATTCATAATAATTGCGACATATATTTCTTCTTTTGATTTGAAATAATGATAAAGCAATCCGTGACTTAAATTGATGGAAGACGTTATATCACTGATTTTAGTTCCTGCAAACCCTTTGCGGGCGAATATTTTTAATGCCGCATCACTAATTTCTTCATAACGTTGGTCACGTATCATTTTAAATTGTTTTTCACTCTTTGCCATATAAAATCCCCATTTAATATTTTTTCTGCGATACATGCAATCACTCTATTATACCATTCACTTCTAGAAGACCAAATGATTGAGGGGTGCCGCCATGGAGTAAAATATGGGGAAATTTCCAATAATCATCTGTATATCTTTGACAGGAATGTATTGATTGACTAGTTAGTCAAAATTATATATTATTACAGTGCTAACCTTATTAAATACAAAGGGGATAAAAAAATGAGCAAACTTCATGGTAAAGTAGCAATTATTACTGGTGGAGCTGGTGGTATTGGTAAAGGTATTGCAACCGCTTTCGTAAAAGAAGGGGCAAGAGTAGCGATTGTTGACCTAAATGCAGAAGCCGGCCATAAAACGATAAAAGAGCTTAAGGAAATTCAACCGGAGTCTATCTTTATTCAAGCAAATCTTATGGAGCACGATTATATAGCCGGTATTGTCAAACAAGTTGGAGAAACATTCGGAAAGATTGATATTTTAGTAAATAATGCTCATGCATCAAAAATGGCCTCTATTGAAGAAACCACTCAAAAGGAATTGGATTTATCATTTAACACTGGATTTTATCCAACCTTCTATTTTATGCAAGCGGCACTGCCATATTTGAAAGATACAAAGGGTAAAATCATTAATTTTGCTTCAGGTGCCGGGATTAACGGTGATGTCAATCAAGGTTCATATGCAGCTGCGAAAGAGGCAATTCGTGGAATTACTCGTGTGGCGGCAAATGAATTTGGGCCTTTTGGCATTAATGTAAATATCATTTCTCCCATTGCAAAATCAGAGGGAATGCTTCAATGGGCTGAAGCGAATCCGGAATACTATCAAGGTATGCTAGCGAAAATTCCGTTAAGAAGGCTTGGTGAAATTGAAAGCGATATCGGACGTGTGGCCGTATTTTTAGCGAGTGAGGATTCCGATTATATTACTGGACAAACCATCATGGTTGATGGTGGTTCCATTAAATTACGTTAATAAACTTTTCGCATGGTATAGATTACCTGTGATAAGCTTTGTCAAAACATTAACAGATTAAAAATATTCGTTTTGGAGGAATTTATGATGAGTCGATTAGAAAATAAAATAGCTATTATTACCGGAGGAGCTTCTGGCATTGGTGAACAAATGGTAGACTTGTTTAGCCGAGAAGGTGCAATTGTCATTGCTGCAGACATCAATGAATCTGCGCTTGAAAAGGCAAGCAAAAAAGAAAATGTATTTGGGATGAAATTAAATGTTGCTTCAGACGAAGATTGGAAGGCACTTGCTGAAGAAGTAAATAACCGTTTTGGACGCATTGATATTCTTGTGAATAACGCTGGGATTTCATCTGAGAAGCCGTATCAGGAAATTGATCTAAATGATTGGCAGAAGATGTTGTCTATTAATGGTTTTGGTCCCTTCGCCGGCATTAAACATGTTGCGCCTTATATGGCAGCTCAAGGAAATGGGTCAATCATTAATATTTCTTCTTACACCGCCCAAATTGGTCAAGGATTTAATCATTATTCTGCATCCAAAGGAGCGGTACGTGCTCTATCAAAGGCAGCCGCAACGACTTTTGGCCGTCAAGGAGTAAGGGTAAATACTCTTTTCCCTGGTATTATTGAAACACCAATGACTCAATCATTAAGTACATCAAAAGAGCTGCTTGGTCGCTTAATACAAGCAACACCACTGCAGCGTTTAGGCCAACCTGAAGATATTGCAAATGCAGCCTTATTCTTTGCATCTGATGAATCATCCTATATCACCGGTTCAGAATTGGTTATTGACGGCGGATTTTCAGCACAATAAAATACTCGGTTATATAATCAGGACAGTTTACCAAGGATTAAAGCTTAATCCGGTGGAAAACTGTCCTTTTTATCTAGCGGGCCGATCAAAGGAATCTATCCTATTACTATTCAAAAAAACTGCTGGTATAGTAGGTGCGGTGAACCTTACCATAAATAGAGATGGTTTTTTCTAATACTAGGGACCATCTCCTGATCTAGATATTTTCAAAACTCCTAAACACTTAGCTGTTTCTGATGTTCATTTTGCCCCAATATTTGCGATCCTTTGACTTCCTTCACCTTTTTCTCAAAATCTTCATAACCATTGAGAATGTAAAAATGAACGTTCTCGGCAATCTGGAACTCTTGAGCATATTTCTCTAATAACTGGTCTGTGTATTCAACCTGATCAATGTTTTCCGGTACTTGCACCGTCAAGGCCAGGGCATAAACCTTTCTTTCTGGAATTAACTCAACGACTTTTCGGACCAGATAGGCATCAACAATTTCGTTGTACCGACTGAGTTCATCGACAATTGCCGCCACTTCCTCTGGAGCTTGATTGTGTGTAACGTAATGGTCGTCCAAGCTAAGGGTCTGGAATTCTTCCTCGAACTGCTTTATGGTATTTGGCCATGCTTCAAGCTGGGCGCTGGTTTCCTCAAATGCCTCCATTTGGCCAGTATAATAGTAATATTTGCAAAGGGACTCCAAAGCCTCTTCTTTTAGCTCCCAGTCGATTTTCGCTGCCTTTCTGACAAAGTCCTCACCCTTTTGGGCAGCGCCTTCCATATACAAGTAGATGTTTCCGAGTGTAAGGAAAGCTGGAGCAATTTGCTCAACGGGATATTCGGCAATTATTTCCTCCAGCAAGGCTGCAGCCGGTTCAAAGCCAACAAGATTCCGGGTCAGAATCGCTTTTTCAAATTTGCTGTGGAGATCAAGTTCCTTTCTATTCTCCAATTCTTGCAATCTATATTTTGCTTCATTATAGGAAGTGATTTCTTCTTTCCACTTTTCTTCATTCCGTTCTAACCATGATTGATTGAATTGTTGCAGGATGGAATTCGGATTGGCAAAGAAATGGTCAACTGCCGATTCCTCATTTTTTGGAATGTCCGATTTCATCCCGACCGCTTTTAACCGGTCAGCTAGGCATGGATGGGTATCCAATATGCCGCTTTCCTTTTCCATTTCACTTTTTAGAAATGTTTCTGCAACGAACGGATCCAGTTTGCGAGACTTATCGAAAAACTGCGAATACGGCTGCGGTACGGCATTTGTTTTTGAACCTTCTTCGAAAAGCTCATCATAGTAATTTTCGTAATAGTATTGCGCGCCAATCGAGATGGCACATAAAGTATCCCGGACGGTTTCAGGTGATGTTACTTTTACAGACGCGGCATCTGCAGCATATTCCTGCTGGCGGGCCATAACAAACGTATGGGCTGAATACCGAGGATAATACCATTTGATAAATTTGCGGAACAAGAATGTTCCAAACTGTTCATTTTTTTCCAGGGAGTTCATGAGCTGTGCCCAAGTCATTCTCACACGGTAAATCATCGCACCGAACGATGTATCGGAATGGGAAATATGAGCAAGCTCGTGGGCTAATACGGAGATAAACTGTTCCCGGGTTAGGCCGGACATCAGCGGAATCCCAATCAGCAAAATATTTTTCTTCGGACCGAACAGCCCAAACTTATGATGCTGTAAAACAGCAGCATTGTAATCATCATCCAATACAATCGCATGAATTTTTGGTGTTTTAAGCTTATTGCTAATGTCTGAGATGGTTTTTTCCAATTCAGGTGCTTCATTTTCCTTTACATAATACCCTTCCGGCAGCGGCATTTTTACATAAAGCGCTTTAATAATGAAAAAGGATAAAGCCCCGGTTATGACCAATACTTTTAGGCTGCCAAACGTAAAATGCCCGTCTGCTATATACAGAACGGAAATCGTCAGTAAAAATAAAACCAAGGAAAGAAAGAATAAAATATATCCGTAGCCAAGTACCGTTAATAGAAGCACTTTAAAACGATAGTTCCCGGGATTCTTCTCCGCCTTTGTTTCTAGTTTTCTTACCAGTAATTCAAACTCCTCATTCGTCATACTTCATCACCTTTCGAGTTTTTTCAATCTACTTCGATTAAATCATGTTTCTCGCAAATGAAATAGTCCTATTTTTTTGAAAAATCATATTTAAATAGAAGCAGTTTTAAAAACTAGTTCAACTTTAGACAAGGAAGGGCATAAAAAGCGAGGTAGAGTCTGAGTTTGGGCGAACTTCGGACAGGGAAGGGCATAAAAAGCGAGGTCATGTCTGAAGACGTGTGAACTTCGGACAGGGAAGGGCATAAAAAGCGAGGTCGTGTCTGAAGTCGTGTGAACTTCGGACAAGGAAGGGCATAAAAAGCGAGGTAAAGTCCGAAGACGTGTGAACTTCGGACAGGGAAGGGCATAAAAAGTCAGGTCATGTCTGAAGTCGTGTGAACTTCGGACAAGGAAGGGCATAAAAAGCGGGGTAGAGTCCGAGGACATGTGAACTTCGGACAGGGAAGGGCATAAAAAGCGGGGTAGAGTCCGAAGTCGTTTGAGCTTCGGACAAGGTAGAGCATAAAAAGTCAGGTCATGTCTGAAGAAGTGTGAACCTCGGACAGGGAAGGGCATAAAAAGCGAGGTCATGTCTGAAGAAGTGTGAACTTCGGACAGGGAAGGGCATAAAAAGCGAGGTAGAGTCTGAAGAAGTGTGAACTTCGGATAGGGAAGGGCAAAAAAAGCGAGGTCGTGTCTGAAGAAGTGTGAACTTCGGACAAGGAAGGGCAAAAAAAGCGAGGTAGAGTCCGAAGTCGTGTGAACTTCAGACAAGGAAGGGCAAAAAAAGCGAGGTAGAGTCCGAAGTAGTGTGAACTTCGGACAAGGAAGGGCAAAAAAAGCGAGGTAGAGTCCGAAGAAGTGTGAACTTCGGACAAGGAAGAGCATAAAAACCGAGGTAAAGTCCAAAGTTGTGTGAGCTTCAGACAAGGAAGAGCATAAAAAGCCAAGTCATGTCTGAAGTCGTGTAAACTTCGGACAAGGCAGGGCATAAAAAGCCAAGTCATGCCCGAAGTGACTGGAGCCTTACCATTTTCTATAATCATAGTGCTTCCTTAATCACCTTTTTGTAATAGAGGACGGATAGTATACCGAAAATCGAGTATAAGGCGGTATATAATAACATGACAATAATCATGGGTGTCCATAATTCAGTACCAAACAGGAACCAGCCAGATTGTACGGCAAAATAACTATGAGCTAAGCCAATCACTAAAGGGATACCAAAATTAAAGATTTGCTTGGCTTGAATGCCTCTTAACAAGTCTCCTTGTGTAAATCCAAGCTTTCTTAATATCGTGTAGTTCGGCTTTTCCTCTTCGCTTTCGTCCATTTGTTTAAAGTATAAAATACACCCGGAAGTGACCAAAAAGGTTAATCCTAAAAAGCCGACGATAAACATGATAAGCCCCATGTTTCTTTTCTGATTATTGCTCATTTCTAGAACCGAATCATTTTTACCAGTAGCATTCATCTTCTGAAAAAGATCATTCGCTTCTACCATTTTGGTTTCATCTTGCAAATCAATTCCAATATAAAGAGTGGAGTCCATTTGAATTTCTGGATTTATATCTTTCTTTAACCGCTCAAAAACAGTTTCGTCCACAATGGCGACGGGGAGGCCACCGCTTGTAAACCGGAATGATACGATGTATTCCTTCCTTAAGCCTAAATAATTTTGCGGGATCACTTCATTTTTCCCTTTTAATTCGATTTCACCTGAACTTTTTAATGGCATGAATTTTTGGATGGTATCATTATAACCGGTAAAAAGGGTTTCCTCTGCAGATAAATCGATACCTTCGGCGGCCTTGTCACTGATGACAGGAATGGTCATGTTCTTTGGATCAGCATTTAGCTCCTCTATATTTATTTCCGTTATTTCTTCTAAGTCTGCATGGACCTGAATGACTTCAATCATTTTTTCATTATACTTAATTTTATTTCCAGCCAATGCTTCTTTAAAGTTTTCAGCATCTTGTTTATTGGTCAGTGAAAAATCAGCAACCACATTATTCTGAGCTAATCTTTCTGCTGAGAAGTGCGAAATATAACTTAAGGATAACAAGCCGATAGCAAGTGCGGATACGGTTGTAATAATCGTTAATAATAAAGCATTTGATTTCATCCGAAACATAATGGATGAAAGAGACAATACTTCATTGATATTCAAATAACCATCTTTCTTTTTCCGAATTACATAAAAGATAAAGCGAACAGAACCTTTGTAAAAAAGATACGTCCCAATAATAACAGAGGCTAAAATGAAGACCATGGCTGAGAATAGTTCAACCATTGTTGTAAAGTCCCCGCCAAATAATTTGGATGAAATATAATAGCCTAAAAGAATCATGAAGATGCCTAAGATTCCATAGATCATTTCAAACAAGGACACTTTTTTAACTTTTTCTTCGGTTGATGAAAGGACTCTAAACAAGGACAGGATACTTTGTCTTTTAATAAATAGGTAATTCATCAACATAATGAAGATATAGATAACAGAAAAGACGACAACCGTTTTCACCAATGCTTCTGATGAAAAACGTAACGTGGCGGCGGTCTCAACACCTGTGATTTTAAATAAGATCATCATGATTAATTTTGAAACAGAAAATCCGATAAAGATTCCAATGAATAGGGAACCGAAATATAGGATTAAATTTTCAAAGGTGAGAATGCGAAAGATTCTGCCCTTTGTCATTCCTATTAACTGAAATAAACCGATTTCTTTACTGCGTCGTTTAATAAAAATGTTATTTGCATATAAAAGAAAAATCGAGACGATGGCAACGAGTAAAATGGAGGCTGTTCCCATTGCCGCTGCCCCTTTAATCGAACCTTTTGCTTCATCCATAGCAGGGTCATATTGCAGGGTGACAAAGGCAAAATAAAGAGAGACCGTAAAGATTAAGGCAAACACATAGAGATAATAATTTTTGAGATTCTTTTTCAGGTTTTGAAAGATGAGGTGATTAATGCTCATTTTGCACCCCGCTTAATACTCCTTGTGTTTTCATGATAGCATGGAAGAAGTTCTGTCTGGATTCTTCCCCCTTTGTTAATTGAGTATAAATTTGTCCGTCTTTGATAAAAATAACCCGGTTACAATAGCTGGCTGCGACGGGATCGTGGGTCACCATTAGAATCGTTGCATGCCTTTTTTGATTTAAATCGCTTAGTTTGTTTAATAAATCTGAAGCGGATTTTGAATCGAGCGCTCCGGTTGGTTCGTCCGCAAAAATAATACTTGGCTCATGAATAAAGGCTCGAGCCGCAGAGGTTCGTTGTTTTTGACCGCCGGAAATCTCATTTGGATATTTATCTTTAATGTCATAAATGCCGAGCTCTTCCGCCAACGTATTAAATTTATCATCTGCTTCGCTCTTTGATATTTTTGTAATCGATAATGGTAAGAGTATATTTTCTTTCACGGTTAGCGTATCTAGTAAATTATATTCTTGAAAAATAAAGCCTAGATGATTCTTTCGAAATTCAGCTAATTGCTTTTCCTTCATGGCTGTCATTTCTTTTCCCTCAATTGTAATGGTCCCATAACTAACTTTATCAATGGAAGATAGAACATTGAGGAGAGTGGTTTTCCCTGAGCCCGATGCGCCCATGATACTAACAAATTCCCCTTTTTTAATGGTTACATCCAGGCCCTTTAGTACTTCCTGTTTGTTATATTTATTGCCATAGCTTTTATGAATTTTTGCTGCCTCTAATATATTCATATCCACACATCCCATGATTTGATAGTTTTAGTATAAACAGCTTTGTTGTTCACTTCCTTCGATTGAACATACAAATAATAAAAGCATGTGACAATTTTGTCACATGCTTGTGATATGAAGAAATTGATTTCTTTTTGGAAAAATTAAAGTAAAAGTTGTCCCCGTTCCAAGTGTTGAATGTACATCAATATGAATCAGGAGTGGCTTGGCTGCTTTTTTTGCCAAATATAACCCCATGCCTGTTGCCGCATTATCTTGATGTTTTGCGGTGGATGTAAAGCCTTTATCAAAGATACGAGATACATCCTTTGGATCAATGCCGCGGCCAAAGTCTTTTACCTCCAGAATGGTTTGTTCATCTTGTTGATAGCTTTTAATGATAATATCGGAAGCCTCACTATATTTTATTGCATTTGTTAAAAGCTGTCTGATGATAAAGGCCAGCCACTTGCCATCACTAAGTACTTCTTTCACCTCTATTTGTAAATCAAAGCCTATTCCTTTTTGAATACACCACGATTGTAAATCTTTAATTTCCTTCGTCATTAAGACTTTTAAATCGATCACTTCAATATACAAATCATTTTCTATAAAGGGAATCCGTTTTTGATGAAGCTGCTGGTCTAGTAGTAGATGAATTCGTAACCATTCATAGGTTAATTGCGATTGTATTGCTTTATTGTCTACTCGATCAATCATTAATCGTATAGCCGTTAATGGTGTTTTTACTTCATGAATCCAAGATAATAATTGATCTTTCTCCTGCTCTAGGGAAACTAGATTTTGTGATGCAATTTGTTTTAGCCATTCAGTCTGGCTCGTAACCGCATTCTCCATGATTTTTTCAAAAGGACTCTCCGGAGCAGCTATACTCGTTAAATCAAGATTGTTTTCCCAAGCTTCTATACTTTTATAAAATTTGGTTTCCTTATTGTAACGAATCATTATAAATAGGATGAAAATAATCAATGATAAAAAGACAATGTAGACGATAGGCAGTAACGGGATTGTTGTATCAAAATAAGCGACAAGGATGATAAAAAAATGTATAAATAAAAAGAGAACAATCCAACTGCGCCTTTCAATTAAGTATTTTTTAATCATTTAGGATTTCCCTCTATCGCGATATAACCTTGCCCAACTTTTGTTTCGATATACTGTCCTAAGCCAAGCTCCTCCAGTTTCTTTCGTAATCGATTTACATTGACGGTTAAGGTATTATCGCTAACAAAGCGCTCATCATCCCATAGGCTTTTGATTAATTCCTCCCGGCTAACAATTTTATTCTTCTGTTCAATGAGTAGTTTTAAAATATAAATTTCATTCTTGGTTAGCTCAATCGACCCTTTGTCATTGATGACCGTATTTTTCTCAAAATCTATGGTTGCACCGCACCATGTTTTAAGTGAAATGGGTTCATGATTGTAATTATGTACCCGCCGAAGAATCGCCTGTATCTTCGCAATGAGGACATCAAAATGAAATGGCTTTTGAATAAAATCATCAGCACCAAGCTGCATAGACATCACCATATCGGTAGGATGATCGCGTGAAGATAAAAATAGAATGGGAACGTTTGAATTAGAGCGAATCATTCGGCACCAATGGAATCCATCAAATTTCGGCAATTGGATATCAATAATGACTAAATCAGGCTTAATATTGATAAATTCTTGAATCACTTGACCAAAATCAGCAATACCATAAACATCATAAGACCACCCAGACAACCGATCTTTGATTTCATTAAATAATGTTTCATCATCTTCAATTAGCAATAGTTTAAACAAATGATTCACCACACTTTTTACTTTTCCTTACTTGAATTGTATAGGAAAAATTTTCTTGGGGCTAGGGATAAAAAGATATAAGAGAGAGATTATGATTCATGTCTGCTATAGCGGAGGAAGGTGAGACGCAAGGCTTGGGATAAACACAAAGCTCTCTGCTAGAAGGCTTATCCTTCCCGTTGTAATCAGTGTTAGTTAATAAGCGGAGATTTTTCCGTTAAACAGCGAAATAGTGTTTAGGACGGGTATATAAGCGGAGCTTTTCCGATTAAGCAAAGAAAAATTACCTATTTTCACGTTTTTTGAGTAAATAGCCGGAATCTTTCCGTCTATTTAGGCAATTTTTAGCTTTAGTTCCTTATTAAGAGAAATATCTCCGCTTATTTATCAAACTTCCTTTAATGTGAACTTGTACAACTTGCAGGAGCTTTTATGAAAAAAAAGGTAATTCAAAAAAGGCTTGTAGTGAATCTGTCTCTACAGGCCTTTTCATGCTGGATTGAGGTATTCAATGATAGATGTTTTCCATATGAACGTTTCTAAAAGAATATTTCGTACAAGAAAACACTCTGTAGTCCAGAGTCCCCTGATATTTTACCATTAAATTAAAATGCTGCTGCATGATCTCATATAGTTCAGGTTCAATATACGCTGAGTACTGGAATTCGGGCGTTGAGGGGTTTTGAAGGATAGGGGGGGTTCTTAGTAAAGTTTTTATATTTTTAAAACCTGATTGTTCCAATAAGGTTATCCAGTCCTCTTCCATCAGGATCGAATCTAACCCATAAAATCGTTTAATTTCTTCCTCGTAATTCGTCCCGATTCTCCTATTAACGGTAAGCTCATTTGCAATAAACCGGCCGCCATGCTTTAATAACCGTAATATTTCCTTAAGTGCTCTAGGCTTGTTGACAAAAGAAAGAACAGATTCGGAAATAATAAAATCATATTTACTGTCTGGTAACGGACAATTTTCGATTGAGCCCTGAATAATTTCCACCGGTAATTGGTAGTTTATCATTCTACTTTTGGCTTTTTCCACCATTACAGGGTTAATATCCATCCCGGTTACGTTTGCACCGTAACGTCCCGCTAAATAGGCAGCTGTTTGGCCGGTGCCACAACCTACATCTAAAATGTGAGAAAATGTGTTGATGTTTTCATTCTTAAATATTTTTTTTGTGAGTTTAATCCCACCAGGATGTGCACCACTAACGCCAAATTTGGATAAAAAGTCTAAATACATTGAAGCCCTAATGAGAACCACCTTCTCCGTTTATCTTAGTTGCATAATATGATTCGATAAATTTGATGGTTCCTTTAAGCCCAGATCAGTAACGAAGAAAAACTGCTCCTTTCAACGTTATGTTAAGAATTCATTTTCAGACAAAAAAAGCCCTCATCCTCTTTCCATTCAGCATACAGGACGTCTTCAAATCTTGGAATATTTCTTATTAAAATTTGTTTACGGAGCCAATTTTCATCAAATCCTGCTTGTCTTAAATTATCTTTATCGACTTTACCATCGCTTATTAATACAATCGGTATATAAACTGCTTTCTGCTTTAGACTTAAATCTTCAATTGTAGGTGAGGCGTATTTAGGTTTTTTTATCGCACTAATGGTACCATTCGGTTCTAAAATAGCAAATTCCACTTCCCGAATCGAAAAAATATTCTGCTGTTGTCTCAACATTTGTTGGACCTCATTTATGTCAATTTTATTAGCAGCTAACTGTTGTCTGTCAATATGTCCATTTCTTATGATAATGGATGGATTACCTTCGAGAAAACTTCGTGTACCTCTAAATTTTTGTGTAATGATTTCAATTGAATAAATTAATATTGCCCACAGTGTGACTGCATATAAAATAGACCATACTCATATTTCTGAATCATAGATAGAATTTCCGACGAGTTCGCCTAGAACAATAGAAGAAATAAAATCAAAGGGTGTAAGTTGAGAAATCTGTGTTTTCCCTAATAATTTGGTAGCAAACAATAAAGCAAAAAAACCAAAAATAAGTTCAATGGACATTTGTCCGATATGATCCATTTTACCCTCTCCTCGTCATAATTCATTTTTAGTATTGCCACAAATATAGTAATAATGAAGTAAATGATTTGTTAGGATTCAAATAGTGAAGAGGAAGGGATATGGATACATCACTGGCGATTTTGCAGATAAGTCAGGAAAAATGTAAAAGAAAAGGCTAAACAAGATGCATATTTTGACATACTTGTTTAGCCTTTTCTTTTGTTTTCTATACTTCACTATGTGAGTAACCGAATCAAAAAAATCCAAGAAGCCATTAGTGGTTAAATGAACTTATCGAGAGTTGCCAAGAAGAATAATCATGAATGTTATTCTAATGTTGAAGCAACCTCAGAGATAATGATTTCACTTCCCAAGATAGGTGAGTCTTGTTCAGTGTTCGTTGGACCTTTATGGGCTTCTTTGAAGGCATCGCTATTTTTCCATTTGGCAAAGTCTTCAATGGTGTTCCAATACATATTTACATTCATCTCATCATATTCTGAAAGATTTTTAGTTAGTAACACTTCGACTTTTACAAAACCCTCCATGGTCTGTAAGGCTCCAGGTCTTGTAAACATTGGAGCCATCTTTGCGGCAAAGCCTAATTTCATTTTAATTCGGTTTGTTACTATAATCATTGATTTTCCCCCCAGGTTTTTAATCAAATCATTATCCTATCGTTGAAGTGTCTTGATGTTTTCCTGTTTGAAAGAATTATCATGCTTAAGTCTGCCATCTTCCATACGGTACACTTTATCGCAGTATTCCAGCATTCGTTCGTCATGGGTAACCATAATCGCTGCTTTGTTTCTTGTTTTGGTTTCCTTGGCTATAAGTTGAACCACTTCATGTGCCCTTTTGGAATCAAGGCTTGCTGTTGGTTCATCTGCTAGAATGATAGAGGGATTGTTTATAAACGCACGGGCAATAGCGGTACGCTGGCGTTCGCCTCCAGACAGCTGATCAGGAAATTTTTTTAATTTTGCTGCTAAACCGAGATTTTCTAGTAAATCTTTTGCAAATTTCTTATCTTCCTTTGTCACTTTACCACTCATTTTTTTCACTACGAGTAATTGTTCCAGTACATTTAAATAAGGTACTAGATTACTTGTTTGTAAAATAAATCCTATTTCCTCTAACCGTAATCGTGCTAAATCTTTAGGATTTAACTGATTAAGGTTCTTACCGTTAAGAATAACCTCGCCTTCAGAAGATTGAAGTAAGGCGCCTGCAATCGCTAGAAAGGTACTCTTACCCGAACCTGATGGGCCAATGACAGCAATAAACTCTCCTTGTTCTACCGTTAGCGATACATCATCAAGGGCTAGGACCTGATTTTCACCCTGTTGGTACAGTTTAGAGACATTATTGAATTGTATTCCTGACATTACTCCAACCTCCCAATTGCTTGAAGCGGATCTATTTTTGTCACTTTTCGAACGGATATCACGGAACTTAAAATGGAAATGACAAGCAATAATAGTGAATAAATGATGACCAGTTTAAAATCAAGTGAAAATGGCATTCCATCCGGAAGAATTAAAGCTGTCCCGTAGGTTAACAAGATTCCGACTATAATACTAACAAATGATAAAAGAAATACCTGGGCTACAATGGCTTTTCCAAGGAACAGGTTGCTGGCACCAATAGCTTTCAATATTCCAAATTGATTTGATTTTTGCAGGGTTAGGACATAGAAAAATACACCGAGTACAAATGTTGAGATAGCCAAAAGGAATGCGAGCATCATCATAATGGTGCCATTTTCCTCTTTATAACCGGGCATTCCTTGAACTGCAGTGCTCTTGGTTACGGTTTCCGTGTTCTTGAATAACTTATTTAGTTTTTCAGAATCGATATTTTCTCCTTGGAGCATAACCGCATTTACAGGATTCTTAATTCCTTTATCAGAACCTGGAGCTGCAAATTGGATCGTGCGCCATTTATCCAATGTAGTAAAAATGGCAGGTAAATGATTGTAGGTTTCATTTTCTACAAACCCGACAATTTTCATTTTTTCTAAAGATCCTTCTATTTTAAGGGTATCACCGATTTCAAAACCCTTTTTCTTTAACGTATCATTGGCGATCACTTCTAAAGGTTCATTTGCTTGAAGCGGATTTCCTTCTATCACATCTGGTTCTAGAAAATTACCAGGCGTTATTCCTAATATGGCGACATCTACTTTTTCTTTATCAGCAGAAGAAGATTCATTTAGTACGGTTCCCATCGTTGCACCCATTCCGGTTGCCGCAGAAACATCATCTGCTTTTTCTAGTTCGTCTGCTAGTGATTCATTTAATAGTGACCGGCTCATGGAGGCTCTAGAGCCTTCTTCAAATGTCACATAATGGGCATCCATATTCTTAAAGGTTGCTGCACTTAACGTTGAAAGGCCATTGCCTAGTCCAGACAGAATAAAGACCAGCCAAGCAATTAGGACCGTTATAACACCAATCATCAGAAACCGAAATTTACCATGCTTTAACTCTTTTAAAGCAAGAAACAATGTATGTCACTCCTTTATTGTAGATCGTATTAGTCACGTCTGACTATTAAAAGTATATTAGTTATTTGTTGATTAGTCAATCGTGATTATATGGTTAAAATATAGTCACTTATTGGAAATTTAAATTAAAAAGGAACCCTCATTGGGTTCCTTTGAATCGTCTGATTATGAAATTTAATCTGTATGAAGAAGCTGATGAATGGTTTTTTCAAGAAAGGCAACTTCTGCTTCTAACATGGTAATTTTATGTTCAACTGCAAGATTAACACCCGTTCGTATTCCATGTGCAGGGGTTTGTTTAAATAAGTCAATTAATTTCTTGTTTTTCATTAATCGTTCTTTCAAGGCTGGTATTGCTTGGTCCATCGGGAGAAAATCAATAAACATTAACCCAATATCTCCTTGGTAATTAACACTTTCTGCAGAAGACAGATTATCCAATAATAATTGATAAAAATAGTCTCGGCCATTTTCATTGATAGAGTACACTTTTCGGGTGGGTCTATTTCCTTCTTGCTCTAACTGAATATCGATAAGACCTTTTTGATTTAGTTTATCCAGAGTTGCATATGCAGTGGGCTTTTTCATATCCGTAACGGTACTTAAGTTTCTTTCGATAAATTCATTAATTTGATATCCGTGTTGACTTTGCCCCATGAGTAACCCAAGCAGAATTAATGAGCGATGTTCCACTGAAATCCTCCTTTCTTTTTAAGCATTCTATTTCATATTTTCTCGTAAAACTTCTTTGTAGTCAATTGAGGGTTACTAATGATATAGAAGCAGCCCGGTGGATTGGCTACTCAGGCTGCCAATTTACAATGAACAAATGCGGGATTAAAGTTGTACCTTTGCAGACGATGGAAAAAGTACACTTAAGCTAAAGACAAAAAAGCCTACTTTCTTTCACTAGATTGAGAAAATAGGCTTTTGGTTTATTAAAGTATCCTTCCAAAATATACGAGCATCATTAAGACTTTTATTTTAAATCAACATAGATATTATCTAAAGGGATGTTGGTATGATTTGATACTAATTCCTTAATCACTTTTTGTATGTTTTGAACGAACGTTGTAGAAGATTTTACTCTAATTAGTGTGTAGACTTCATTTTCATTTATACACCATACTTTTACATCCTCAACAGTTAAGTCTTGGTTTGTTTCTTGCAGCGTTTTTTTAATCCCGTCAACAGAATAGCCGTTAGGGGTTCCTTCCATTAATATATGAAAGGATTCTTTCGTGATTTTAATACCGCCAGCAATTATAATCATCGATGTTAGAATACTTCCAATTGGGTCTAACCATGTGAGTCCAAAATATTTAATACCCAATGCTGCGATGACCACACTCACACTCGTAAATAAATCAGCCAAGACGTGAAGCATTGCACTTTTTACGTTCAAATTAGAGTTGGCCTTTGTCAGAATATAACCAACAATTCCATTTATGGCTAAACCAATCGTACCGACAACTAACATTTGGTTCGGAATGATTTCTATTGGATTAAACATACGACTGATCGCTTCAGCCATTATAAATATAGGGATTATCACCAATGTTAACCCATTAATAAATGCTGCGATTGGTTCAAATCGCTTGTAGCCAAATGTTTTATTTTTTGTGACTGCTTTTGTAGCCAGAATGGTTGCGATGAGTGAAAGAATCAATGAGAAAGCGTCTGATCCCATATGTACACCATCGCCCATCATCATTAAAGATCCAGAAATAAATCCATAGATGATTTCACCTAAAGCAAAAAACAGGGTTAAGGATGCAGCCCAAATGAAGAGCTTTTTATTTTTATTATAATAGTTTTCAGATTGCACATCGTTAGTACTCATTTATTTCATCTCCTTGATGAGAATTATTATAAATTTATAATACGGTTATTGGCAGCTGAAGTCAAGTTTAATTGAGAATGTATTTACTTAAATGAGAATGATAATTTGTTTCAATGCCTTTAATTTTAGGTATTTGTGGTGAATTTTTGGTATTATTAATGATAATTATTATTAATTAATTTGCTATCAAAGAATAAACTAATAAATTTTTATTCGTGGATAATAAGCACAGTTATTAATAACCTTGGGCCTATTAATGGCTGTCATAGCAGTAAGGGTATAGGATAATAATACTTTAAGGTGAAAAGAAGTATGGAATGAACGAATGATGTGTGCGTTGATCTTGGAAGGATTAACGGCTTTTTTGTTGAATTTATTATTTGAGATAATAGGGGCAAAGGTTGAAGAATAGGGTTGCCTGAGGGGATTCTATTTGTTACTGAGCTAACGTTCGTTTTAGGAGGTTATAGAATGTATGAAACAAGATGGGCTACTGATGAAGAAATTCCGATTATTGCAGATTATTGGTACAGAATGGCTTGTGAAATGGGAGAAACGGATGGTGTTCCAAAGCCAAATTTACAGAGGGTTGAAGAAATTAAAAGCTTATTTGTAAAAGAATCTAATACAGGTAATTTAAAGTTCAGAGTTGCCATAGATAGTAATGACAATATAGTGGCTTGTGCAGGTGGTCTAATTAGGACAGAGTATTCCTACCCACTTGCAGAGGAACAAAGCCTATTTGGTTGGGTAATAGCAGTATATACGTTAAAAGATCATCGCAATAATGGATTAGCTTATAAATTAGTAGATGAAATTTGTATATGGCTTAAACAAAATGGGGCAAAACGGGCAAGACTGTGGTCAAGTTCAACCGGAAGAGGCGTTTATGAAAATCTTGGATTCAGAAATATGATGGACATGTCAAAACCACTTACTTAATTGGGAGGGGCAATTAAGATGATAATTAGAGCGGTTAAACAACAAGAATATTGTTTTATCGAAGATTTTGTTTATGAAATTTTTAAGAATACGAGCTTTTCAGATGGTGTAGTTGAAAAATCTCTTGTAAGAGAGATTCGGGAAAAGCAATATTACATTCCACAGTTAGATTTAGTTGCTGAGGAGAATGGGGAAATTATAGGACACTTTATACTTTCAAAACTTCCAATTAGTAATCAATATGAAAACGAAATTTTAATGTTATCACCCGTCTCTGTTGCAATTAAGAAGCAAGGACAAGGTGTTGGCAAGTTTATGTTGCAGGAAGGTATTACATTAGCTGCTGAAAGAGGATATAAAGGAATAATTGTTGAAGGAGATTTTGGATATTATCGACGATTTGGATTTAGAACATCAACCGAGTTCGGTATATATGCGTCCAAGAAAAACTTACCGCCCTCCGAGGAGAATTTAATGGCGATGGAGTTGTGTAAAGACGGGCTGAAGAACATCTCCGGTGAAGTGGACTATACAATTTATCAATCATTAACGCATTGAAATTTATCTAACACTTATTCGTTCAGGCAAGTTGTTGAAATTCATATTATACTAGCTGGCCGGGATAGTGCGAGAATGGATGGGAAGGATATTGTTTAGTAAAGGAAAAATTTTCGAATGGTGATTAAATGAAACTTCCTGTTGGTATTACTGGATTTTACGATTCGAAGAACAAGCAGCCTCCTAAAGTGGATGGAAAACAATTTAAACAGGTGTGTGTTACTCTGGTAAATCGTAGTGGTGGAAAAGTGTTAAAGTTTAAAGAACCGCAATATCCAATGAATTTCTATGACATTGAAGTTAAGGCTTTTCATAAGCATTTTCATATCTTACTTAATGAACATTATCCTTATCTAGCTTTTGCTTCCGTTGTTGAGTATGGGAAGATCAATTTTATTGATGTACCCGAACTAAAACAGTTTTCTTCACTTTATAAAGTTTTGAGTGTAGAGGAACTAAATGAACCTTTAGTGTTAAACCACGATTCTAAAGAGGGGATTTTACAAATTGAAAATGATTTGAATCGTGCTGAGTTGGAACAAGTAGCTTATTGGAAGCCTAATAGAATTGGGGATGTTATCTTCAATTATTGGGACTAGTGTGAGGGAAACAACTTTTCTTGAAGTAGAAGGGAGCAACGGCCTTTCCTGGATTAATCGTGGTAAGGCCGTTTTGTTAGAGTGTAGTGTTGATTTGTAACATTCTCATTTTATTCAAATCATTGTTCACCCACGGTTTCGGTCAAATAGAGCACAAATCACCGTTGGATTTTATAATGACTTTACTTTATATAGAGTTAGCGAGCAACGTAACGGCTGCACTTAGAAAGACGGTGCCAGTCATAATGGCAATATAGAGTAGAATTTTTTTCCTCTTTTTTCTCTTCATAGCCTCTTCAGGCGTGGTCCACATACTTTTTGACATCAAAAATTCCCCTCTTTCATTTGATGGTAGCTGGCTGGCAGGTCCAAGGACGGAAGCCCCTATAGCTTTGCGTCCTCACTTTTCAGTGAGTTTGCCTTTAGATAAATACTTACCATTATAATCATATAATTAGAGAAAAGTCACTAATTTTCGACAAAATTCGCGACGATTCACCAAGAGTGCAATAGTGAGGATGTTGCCTGCTTTTTGGTCCGAGTTGAATAAAAAGAGCTGTCTAATATGGACAGCTCTAGTGAAATATTACTAGCAACTTGCTTAGGAGTAACAAGCTGCATTACTATTATCGACAAATTTTTTAGAATTGACTAGCCCTTTTTTGAAAAAAGTTATTTTTAAATTAAGGCTTGTTATTATTCACTGTTGTATTTCGTGGAAGTATGAGAAATCATAGGCGGAAAAATTCCTGTAATTTATATAGAAGAAGCTCAAGAAGCTGATATAAGCGGAAATTTTTCGCTTAACTGCTCAAAATAAGACAAAATCCAAAGATTTGGATCATCTAAAAGGAAAAACTCCTCTTATTTTTATGATATTAGAGGTAATTCTCAAGTTAGCCGGAATTCTTTCGCTTATTTTTCATAATAACATTCAGTTGTAACAGAGCTTAAAATGGTAGTAGAAAAGAAAAATGTAGGGGAATGTTTAACATTTAGAGGTAGTTTGCGGCCGTTTCAATTCCAGCTATCGAAAACCCTTTTGTGTTTGGCGAGTCCTGTGGCACGGAATTTGCATGAATTTATATGAAAAACAAAAGGAGGAGTTCTACTATGATAACCAAAGTACAGACAGAAAACGCACCAGCCGCTGTAGGTCCCTATTCTCAAGCGATTATTGCCAATGGATTTGTTTTTTTATCAGGAATGCTGCCGCTTGATCCAAAAACTGGGATTATGATTGGAGAACATGCTGGTGAACAAACGGAACAAGTGATGAAAAATATTATTGGATTGCTGGCGGAGTTAAATTTAGGTCTTGAAGATGTTGTGAAGGCTACAATTTTTCTAGATTCTATGGATTCCTTTCAAAGTGTGAATGAGGTTTATGGGTCGTATTTTACCAACCATAAACCTGCCAGAAGCTGTGTTGAGGTTGCAGCAATTCCAAAAGGAGCTTTAGTAGAAATAGAAGTAATTGCTTTACAAAATAACAAATAAATTTTTTTCTCTGAAGAGAATGCCTTTATTAGTAGGGGCTTCTTTTTTTATAAAGAGGCAATCCACATATTTTTTTTGAATAGTAAACTTCTAAATTTTTTGAATTATCTATCTGCAAACCTCCAAAACGATTCTACTTAATGCTAAACTTTATAGTAATCTAATGGGCATGAATTCATATGGGGGGAACTTATTTTGGATTTGCTTACTATTCAGCCGGTTGTACAACAAATAGCAGATGCGATTGCTTCTGTTCTCAAGATTGAAGTCGAAATTGCCAATCACCAATTTATAAGAGTGGCTGGAACGGGGGAGCAGAAAAACGGCGTTCTTACTAAGATGGAAGGAGATTTGGTGTACAGGTCTGCCATCCGCACGGGCCGCCCAGTAATTATTGGTAATCCAGGTTTTGAAGAGATTTGTAAGCGATGTCAACTGTATCAGGATTGTCCGGAAACAGGGGAGATTTGTACACCAATTTTTTACAATGATATCTCCCTCGGAGTCATTGGGTTGCTTGCGTTCAACCAGGAACAAAAGCAACGGTTATTCGAGAATTCTGAGGGTATTCTAGAATTTTTAAATAAAATGTCAGACTTACTTGCAAGTAAACTGCATGAGCATGAAGTGATGGAAAGATTAAAAGATTCCTCCAATAAATTGACACGAATGATGGACCTTGTCGAGCAGGGCATTGTTGTGATGGACAACTTTGGGCAAATTCATGAGATGAATGCGAAAGCAAAAATGTTACTTGGGTTATCGGAGAGTACGTTCCCGGCGGCTATTAAGGAGCAATTAAAAGAACTGGTTCAACATCATCAAGGGAAGGGAAAAACCGTCCAACTTGCTATTAATGGGGAGGAAAAATCGTTTTTTATTGTTAGGCAGGAACTTTCAAAGTATGGGAATCAAGTTGAACATTTATTTATGATTCAAGCTGTGGATGAGATTCAGCATTTAGCGGAGAGAACGGCCGAGGACCGAAAGAAAGCTTTTAATCCGATTATTGGGAACAGCCTTTCGATGAAGGAAATTAAAGAATATGCGTTTCGTGTTTCTCAATCGAATTCGACCATTTTAATTCAAGGGGAAAGCGGGACAGGGAAAGAGGAATTTGCAAGGGCTATTCATTTATCAAGCCCAAGAAAACAGCGTTCGTTTATTACCGTAAACTGCGGGGCGATACCAGAACATTTATTGGAAAGTGAATTATTTGGTTATGAGAAAGGTGCCTTTACTGGAGCCAATCCGTCTGGTAAACCTGGAAAGTTTGAGATGGCCCATCAGGGAACGATTTTCCTTGATGAAATTGGGGAAATGCCTTTGCACCTGCAGGTGAAGCTGCTTCGGGTACTTCAGCAAAAGGAAGTTGAAAGAATTGGCGGGGTTAAGACGATTCCTCTTGATGTCAGGGTCATTGCGGCCACGAATCAAGATCTTCAACATATGGTGAATGAAGGTAGATTTCGTGAGGATCTATATTTCCGATTGAATGTCATCCCCATTTTCATTCCGCCTTTACGAAATCGGAAGGAAGATATCGTCGACTTAAGCTATTATTTTATTCGTATTTTTAATGAAAGTTTTGGGGCAAAGATACTAGGATTAGATAGTGACGTGATGGAGTTCATGCAGCGTCACGTATGGAAGGGAAATGTTCGAGAATTACGGAATTTCATTGAGTATTTATTTAATTTTTTCACCAATGGCTGGATTACGATGGAGGATGCCGGGCCAATGATTCAGAAGAAATTGAATATAGCAGAAGAGAAGGGGCCTTCCCCGTTCTATTCCATTGATGAAATGGAAAAGCAGTTGATTGAAAAAGCGTTGCTCTACATTAAGCAAAATCATGGGAAAATTGAAGATGCCAGTACCCTTTTAGGAATCGGAAGGGCTACTTTATTTAGAAAAATGAAGAAGTATCAAATCGATACTCAGTATCAATCTGATACTAGCTCCTAAATTTCCTGTTTTAATCATAGTGAAGTGATTAATAGCTTCTGCTAAGGTATCAATCTGATACTTTAGCAGACTTTATTTTTTTTTGTGACCTTTAAACAAAGAATTTATATGTTGGCACGGTACTTGCATTATTGTTTAATAAGTCAGAAATTTTAGTTTTATTAAAGATAGGAGTGATAGAGTGAAGCAAACAGTTGAGCATAAAATCAAATGGGTTAAAAATCGATCCTACTATCCGGAGTATAACGAGGATGAGTTAAAACACTTTACGAATGAAGAAATTAAGGGTGTTTTGCAATTTCAGCGGACACACGACGATTATACGAATACTCCTCTGTATTCTTTAAAAAGACTTGCAAACTATCTTAATGTTGCAGATATCAAAGTAAAGGATGAGTCCAAGCGTTTTAGTTTAAATGCCTTTAAGGTGATGGGCGGTATTTATGCGGTTGGAAAATATCTAGCGGATGTGCTTGGAAAAGATATTCAGACGCTATCTTTTGCAGAACTTCGGTCGCCGCAAATAAAGGAGCAGCTAGGAGAACTTACTTTTATATCAGCCACGGATGGTAATCATGGCCGAAGTGTTGCATGGGCAGCCCGGGAACTTGGGCATAAATCCGTGATCTATATGCCAAAAGGGTCATCCCTTGAACGCTTGACTGCGATTCGAAATGAAGGTGCGGAGGCAGATATAACGGACGTTAATTATGATGAAACCGTTCGATTATGTGCGAGATTAGCGGAGGAGAATGGCTGGATTATGGTTCAAGATACGGCTTGGGAAGGTTACGATGAGATTCCGCTATGGATAATGCAAGGCTATGCAGCGATCGCACAAGAAATTCTGGAAGAATTGGAGACACAATCGGAAAAACCGCCAACCCATATTTTTCTCCAGGCTGGAGTTGGTTCGTTTGCCGCTGGTATTGCCGCTTATTTTACGCAGTACTTCAAAGAGCAAGCACCCAAAATTATTGTCGTCGAACCAAATCTAGCAGACTGTTATTATCGTTCATTCCATAATGAAACAGGGGCCATGCAATTCGTTACAGGTGATATGAATACCATTATGGCAGGTTTAGCGTGTGGGGAACCGAATACACGGGCATTCCGGATATTAAGTCAATATGCATGGGCCGCTTATTCTTGTGAGGATTCTATCTCCGCTCTGGGAATGAGAGTGCTAGGAAACCCGCTTGGTGAAGATCCAAAAATTATTTCAGGAGAATCCGGGGCCGTTCCACTAGGCCTGCTCGTCCACCTTTGCACACAGCAAGAAAACCTAGAAGCCCGTGAGGCACTGGAACTCGATTCATCATCCCGAGTACTAGTCATCAGCACAGAAGGTGACACCGATCACCAGCATTACCTGGACATCGTTTGGAAGGGACTTTATTCGTAAGCGGTGTAGCAGTAGTGGTGCCTGTCACCAAATATACATGATATGAATAATTATTCAGGAGGTATACGAGAATGTTATCAGAATGTCGAAAGCAGCAGGTTGTGGAGTTGTGTCAGGAGCTTGTGAGGATTCCTAGTTATTCTGGGGAGGAGGGTTTGGTTGCCGAGCGAATTATGGAGTATGCGAAGGATCGTGGGTTTGATGAGGCAAGGTCGGATGAGTTCGGAAATGTGCTGCTGGTGGTGAACGGGGATCAGCCGGGACCTGTTATCCTATTTGACGGACATATTGATACGGTGCCTGTGCAAAGGGAAAATTGGACGCTTGATCCTTATTCAGGCGAAATCCGGGATGGGAAGATTTATGGACGAGGTACTTCTGATATGAAGGGTGCGGTCAGTGCCATGATTACCGCAGCGATTCATTTTGTGGAAGACACCCATAAACGGTTTCCAGGGAAAATTGTCGTTTCTTGCAGTGTCCACGAGGAATGCTTTGAAGGCGTTGCGACAAGGAAAGTGAGTGAAGCCATCCGTCCAGATTATGTGGTTATTGGGGAGGCAACAAACTTGAACCTTAACCACGGCCAGCGGGGGCGTGCGGAAATTGTTGTCGAGACAATTGGAAAGCCGGCACATTCCTCGAATCCAGATAAGGGAATCAATGCTGTCACTAAGATGATTAAACTCTTATCTGCTATCCAAGAGCTGCCTGTCCAGAACCACAGCGTGTTAGGAAAAGGAATTCTAGAGTTAACCGATATTAAATCTTCTCCTTATCCAGGAGCATCGGTTGTTCCTTCTTATTGCCGTGTGACCTTTGATCGTCGTCTGCTTGTGAATGAAACGAGAGAATCTGTACTCGCTCCGATTCTGGCTTTAGTCGACCAACTAGAGGTTGAAGACCCTAGCTTTAAAGCAAATGTCAGCTATTCCACTGGAGAAGAGCGCTGTTATACGGGGGCTGTCATTGAAGCAGAGCGTTTCTTCCCAGGGTGGCTTTATGATGAAGGAGAGGAATTTGTCCAGGCTGCCTATCAAAGGCTTCGTGAACTAAATACAGATACAAAGCTTTCCCATTATTCCTTCTGTACCAATGGAAGTCATTTTGCAGGTGAAGCCAATATTCCTACCATTGGCTATGGTCCTTCACTGGAGCATTTAGCTCATATTGATAATGAATATATAGAAATTGATCAGTTAACGAAGGCAGCAGAAGGCTATCGGGTCATTATGGAAGCGCTATCTCTACTAAAGAAAAGCAAAAAGGAGGACCTTACCAATGTTTGATTTACTCATTCGCAACGGAAAAATTATTGATGGCACAGGATCGCCCTGGTTTTACGGAGATATTGGTGTGAAAGGCGGGCGTATTGAAAAGATAGGAAAACTTAGTGCTTGCGATGCAAAGGAAGTAATTGATGCCAAGCAGCAGGTAGTTTCTCCAGGATTTATTGATATGCATACTCATTCCGACCTTGTCATTCTTGATGAACCCTTAATTGAGGCCAAGGTTCGACAAGGCATCACCACCGATCTTCTAGGACAGGATGGGATTGCGGCTGCACCTCTTCCAGAGGAATTTGTCTCTCCTTGGAAAAAAAATATGGCGGGGCTCAATGGAACACCGCCAATTGATTGGGATTGGAGAACAGTTGGTGATTATTTGAATAAAATCGAGTCCAACAATCCGAGTTATAACCTGGCTGTTTTGGCACCGCATGGAAATATTCGAATGGAAGTAATGGGTCTAGATAACCGTCCCGCCACCGATGAGGAAATTAAACAGATGCAGGAGGTCCTAAGACGCTCACTTGAAGAAGGGGCGGTCGGGCTGTCAACGGGGTTAATTTATCCTCCATGTTGTTTTGCCGAAATGAAAGAGCTTGAAGCTTTATGTGAGGTAATCGCTGAGTATGGTGTACCGCTTGTGATTCACCAACGAAGTGAGGGCGATGAAATTCTTGAATCCATGCAGGAATTGATCGGTATGATGAAACGCTGCGGTGCTCATCTTCACTTTTCCCATTTAAAGAATTGTGGGAGAGATAACTGGTATAAAACACCGGATGTCTTGAAGAAAATTGATCAAGCGAGAACAGAAGGACTAGAGGTAACGTTTGACCAATACCCGTACACTGCCGGAAGTACGATGCTAAGTGCCATCCTACCCCCATGGGCCCATGATGGCGGAAGTGAAAAAATGCTGGAGCGCCTGACAGATTCGGTTTTAAGAGAGAGAATAGTTTCCGAAATGGCCACGGCTTTAAAAGGCTGGGATAGTATTTCCAAATGGGCTGGGTGGGACGGCATTATTATTACTTCAGTTGACTCAAAAGAGCGTCAGCATGTTGTAGGAAAGACGATTATCCAAATTGCGGAATTGGAAAACCGAACAGACTACGCCAATGTTGCACTCGATCTGATCCTTCATGAAAAAAATGCGGTTGGTATGATCGATTTTGTCATGAATGAAGAATCAATTAAAGCAATTTTAGCTCATCCGGCAGGTACGATTGGAAGTGACGGATTGTTGGGCGGAGAGCCGCATCCACGTGCATTTGGTTCCTTTCCGAGAATACTAGGTAAGTATGTTCGTGAGGAGAAGGTACTGCCATTAGAGAGTATGATCCGGAGAATGACCTCACAGCCTGCAAGAATTATTGGTCTTCAGGACAGAGGGATTCTAAGAGAAGGAATGGCTGCTGATATTGTTATTTTTGATCCTGATCAAATCATTGACCAGGCAACCTTTGAAAAGCCGCGGCAGTACAACATCGGTATTGACACCGTTATTGTAAACGGGCAAGTGGTGATTCAAGGAGAACAGGCATACCGAAAGGCCGCAGGAAAAGTCATCCGTAGAGAGTACAAAGGGGTTCAATCAGGGAAAAAACAGCAGGTTACAGTAGAGTAATCAATCGTTTTTGATGGCAACCATACAAAGGGGGATGATTTATGGGTATTATTTGGACGATTATTATTGTGTATATGGCGGCTATGGTTGGAATCGGGTTATATGCGAAAACCAAAATCAAAGATAGTAATGATTATCATCTTGCAGGACGTCGATTAGGTCCGATTATGCTAGCCGGAACCTTAGCTGCCACTGAGATTGGCGGCGGAAGCTCGGTTGGAGTGGCTTCAAAAGCATATGGTGAGTGGGGACTTTCGGCCGGCTGGTATGTGGTAGCAGCAGGGATTGGGATCTTACTTTGTTCGTTTATCGCACCCTTAATGCGAAGGGCGATGGCCACAACGGTTCCTGAAATTATTGGCAGAAGGTATGGTACAAGTAGTTATGCGATTTCAAGTATCTTGTCTTTTGTGGCATCGATTGCACTGGCTGCGGTACAAATTACTGCAACCGCTACGATCGTCCATGTGTTAACAGGATTTAACTTAACGTGGGCCATTCTTATATCCGGTATTGGTGTTGTTTTTTATACGTATCTTGGCGGAATGTGGAGTGTTACTCTAACGGACTTTGTTCAATTCTTTATCATCGTTTTTGGTTTTGCTATCGCTGTTCCCTTTGCGTTACATAACGCAGGAGGCTTTGATTCCGTCATTTCGAATCTGCCGCCGGAGCAGCTAGGATTTACGAAAATTGGCTGGAAAACGATTATAGGGCTCATTATCTTGTATTTTATGACCTTTTCAACTGGGCAGGAAGCGGTCCAGCGGTATTACTCGGCCCGAAATGAGAAAACAGCTGTTGTCGGTTCGCTATTGTGTGGAATCCTCATGTCCGTTTACGCCTTTATTCCAGCCTTCCTTGGTTTAATTGCGCTAGCTGTATTCCCAAATATCGATGCAAACAATGCCTTAGCCACTGTTTCTGTTGAATTATTACCACCGCTTATCGCCGGCTTACTTCTATCAGGCGTTATTTCAGCAACTTTATCGAGTGCTTCTGGAAATCTGCTAGCGGTAGCGAGTGTTTATGTGAAAGACATTCATGGAACGGTTTTAAAAAGAGAAGTTAAGCCGGAAAATGAATTGAAATTAAGTAAAAGATTGGTTGTTTTATCAGGTGTCGTGGCAATCGTAATCTCCTTATTCAGTCAGGCTATTATTCCTTTACTTGTCTTTGCCTTTACGATTCGCTCAACGGGTCCATTTGCTGCTTATATTCTTGGGTTGCTATGGGATAAAGTTACACCAAGAGCCGGTCTCTATTCCATTGTCATCGGAACCGTAACGGGGGTTGGCTGGCAGTTAGCAAAAGAACCATATGGTATCATGGCTGTTATTGCCGGCTGTGTAGCAAGTCTAATTACCTTTTTACTTGTTAACTGGATCGAACTTAAAAGAGGAGTTCCGAAGGCACCAACTGCATTTAACTCTAACGACTTATCTGTGTAAGGTGCTGCTGTCACAAATGCAGGAGAGAGTGCTTATGGACTAAAAGGGTACCGTTAACGATCGCAAATATTAAAAATGTAACTTAAAATGAGTGTCAAATTGTATATAATTTGACACTCTCATTTTTTATGGATGTAAAGCGGTTTATACGTGTAGTAAGCTTACGTGACAAGATAGTTGAACGAATTGTTATAATAGAATGGAATTGAGTCTTATTTCTGGAGGTGTTAAATGGATTTATATAAAATGGCAGAAAACATAAATATATTAAGTGACTTTCTTGGAAAAAGGGATATTGATTCTTTGACAAGTAATGCATTAGAAGAAAAATATCAAGTTTCACAAACGGATTTACTAATTTTATTTGGTGGTAGTATAGCCTATGGCTGCGACATAGTTGGTAAAGCCATTTCAAATAATATCGCCAAAAACTTTATGATTGTTGGTGGAGAAGGACATACTACAGAGAGTTTACGTCGAGAAATTCATAGTGCTTATCCCGAAATAGTAACTACAGGGAAGACAGAATCCGAAATTATGAGTGATTATATAAGACGGAAATATAATATTGACAATATTTTGTTAGAGCGTAATTCCACTAATTGTGGAAATAACATTACTTATGCGTTAGACGTTATGAAAGAAAATTACCTTTTCCCTAACAATATTATTATTGTCCAAGACTCCACGATGCAGTGCAGGATGGATGCTGGGTTTCGTAAATTTCTCCAGGATTCAAAGGTTAAAGTAATAAATTTTGCTTCATATAAGGTTAGAGTTGAAGTGAAAAATGAAAAAATAATGATTGAACCTTCAGGTATTTGGGGGATGTGGGATATAAAAAGGTATATTTCTCTATTGATGGGCGAAATACCAAGATTATTAGATGACGCTAATGGATATGGTCCTAACGGAAAAAATTATATTGCACACGTTGATATTCCTGTGCATGTATTGAAAGCATTTGAAGAGTTAAAAGTTGAATTTGAAGATTTGGTGAGAGTTGCAAATCCACGGTATGCTTCGAAGTAGGAAGGAAGATTGTGAAGGATTGTCCAGGGTCTTGAGGACAAAACGAGCGGGTATTAGGCAAGATTTGTCCTCAATGCAGGTTCTTGAGGACAAAACGGGTGGGAATTAATCAAGATTTGTCCTCAATGCAGGTTCTTGGGGACAAAACGGGTGGGAATTAATCAAGATTTGTCCTCAATGCAGGGTCTTGAAGACAAACGGGTGAGTATTAATCAAGATTTGTCCTCAATGCAGGGTCTTGAGGACAAAACGAGTGGGAATTAATCAAGATTTGTCCTCAATGCAGGGTCTTGAGGACAAAACGTGTGGGTACCAAACAAGATTTGTCCTCAATGCAGGGTCTTGAGGACAAAACCCGTGAGTACCAAGCAAGGATTTGTCCTCCATGCGGGGTCTTGAGGACAAAACGGGTGAGTATTAATCAAGATTTGTCCTCAATGCAGGTTCTTGAGGACAAAACGGGTGAGTATTAATCAAGATTTGTCCTCAATGCAGGGTCTTGAGGACAAAACGAGTGGGAATTAAACAAGATTTGTCCTCAATGCAGGATCTTGAGGACAAAACGAGTGGGAATTAAACAAGATTTGTCCTCAATGCAGGATCTTGAGGACAAAACGAGTGGGAATTAAACAAGATTTGTCCTCAATGCAGGGTCTTGAGGACAAAACGAGTGGGAATTAAACAAGATTTGTCCTCAATGCAGGGTCTTGAGGACAAAACGGGTGAGTATTAATCAAGATTTGTCCTCAATGCAGGTCGGAGGACAAAACGAGTGGGAATTAAACAAGATTTGTCCTCAATACAGGGTCTTGAGGACAAAACGAGTGGGAATTAAACAAGATTTGTCCTCAATGTAGGGTCTTGAGGACAAAACGGGTGGGAATTAAACAAGATTTGTCCTCAATGCAGGGTCTCGAGGACGAATCGCCGAGTACCAAGCAAGGATTTGTCCTCAATGCAGGGTCTTGAGTACGAATCGCCATAGTACCAAGCAAGATTTGTCCTTAATGCAGAGTCTTGAGGACAAATCTTACTTTTGGTTCAGACCCTTAAGAATAGATTAGTCCCAGGGATGATTAACCCGGGGACTAAGGATGATCTTATGTATGAGAAACAACCAATTCCACGTCCCCATCCAATTCAAACTCACCAAATCCAACTGGAAGGATGAAATGAGTTCCTTTTTTCAACGAATACCGCTCTCCTGTATGCATAAGGGCCCCATCACCATTCACCACACTTACAAGTAAATAATGCTGATCTTCAGAGAATGTTGCTTTACCATGAACATCCCATTTATATACAGAGAAAAACTCAGATTCAACGAAAGTCGTCACAGTGGCATTTTCTCGTTTCTCCACTTTTGGCGTAAAACCGGTTTCTTGGTGTGGTACCGTGGTAACATCAATCGCTTTTTCTAAATGAAGTTCACGTAAATGGCCGTCACTATCTCTACGGTCATAGTCATAGACCCTGTATGTAGTATCAGAGCTTTGCTGTGTTTCTAAAACGAGCGTTCCTTCGCATAACGCATGAATGGTACCGCTTGGAACATAGAAAAATTCCCCCGGCTTGATTTTTACTCTGCGCAGCAGGTCGCTCCATTTCCCTTCATTAATCTGCTGAATTAATTCCTCTTTTGATTTCGCGTTGTGGCCGAAAATCATGTCGGCCCCTTCTTTACAGTCAAGGATGTACCAGCATTCTGTTTTTCCTAGATCACCGTTTTCATGAATTTTGGCATACTCATCTGCGGGATGAACCTGAACCGATAAATCCGCATTGGCGTCAAGGATTTTGGTTAATAGCGGGAAAACGTCTTCTGTAGGATTTCCAAATAACTGAGGCTGCTTTTTCCAAAGTTCATCTAACGTCATTCCTGCATATGGGCCGTTTTCAATGACGGAGGGTCCATTGGGATGAGCTGAGATCGCCCAGCATTCTCCAGTAAGTTCGGTTGGAATCTCATATCCGAATTGATTCGCAAGAGCGGTACCGCCCCAAATTCTTTCTTTAAAAACTGGTTTTAAGAATAATGGTTGCAAAATTCTGACCTCCAAAGTGTCTCTTTAAGTGCTTGCTTGGCCATAGCCCAGCAGCTCCCTATATTTCAATAAAAAATAAGCAGTCCGATTTGTATGAACTGTTAAACTGCTAAAAGATTTATTTAATTTGTACTTTAAAGCAAACCTGTAATCTATGTATCAGGAAGTTTTAATCCCTCCTATCCTCATTCGTTATTCCACGAATAACACGGCAAGGAACACCACCTGCAAAAACTCTGGATAAAATATCTTTCCTTACAACACTGCCTGATTCAATTACGAAATTATCACCGATCGTTTTTCAGTCATTTAACTTCTCCTTGGTCGTTAATTTAGGTAATTTTTATTCGTACTCTGCCTGTAAATATTTTACTTAAGCATATCACATATGAATGTAAGATAGAGAGAGTTCTAGTAACAAAAAACCTGTCACTAGTTCTATCCTTTTGTATGGTAGACACCTGGGATTGTGCTTTCTGTCATTGACATCTTTATTTGCTAGTTTATAATAATTTTATATATTCTGTCATTTAATTGGTAAGGGGTCACGAGCAAACATTTAACGGTTCTTTTCTTCTTTCATGCTATGTTCACTATAATTTGAAAACGTTTACCTGTGTGAAGCGAGCCTTACTGATAATCTTTGTATAAACAATAGAAAATAAAAGGAGTGATAACGTAATGTTAGGTGCGATTGAAGCTGGCGGGACCAAGTTTGTATGTGCTGTCGGGGATGAACAAGGCACTATCATGGACCGAATTCAGTTTCCGACGACGGTACCGGAAGAAACCATCCCGAAGGTAATTGACTTTTTCAAGCAGTATCCGCTAAAGGCGATAGGGATTGGTTCATTTGGACCCATTGATGTAAACCATGAAAGCCCGACTTACGGGAATATTACATCCACACCCAAACCAGGGTGGAGAGACTTCAAGTTCCTAGAAACCATGAAGGAAGCCTTTCCAATTCCAATCGGTTTTAACACGGATGTCAATGCGGCTGCCTTAGGTGAGGCACAACTTGGTGCGGCAAGGGGATTGGATAGCTGTCTTTATATTACAGTTGGTACAGGGATTGGTGCAGGTGCAGTAGTACACGGCAAGCTGCTTCAAGGGCTTTCGCATCCCGAAATGGGACATATTCTTGTCAGACGTCATGAAAACGACGCCTATGTTGGAAAGTGCCCTTACCACTATGATTGTCTAGAAGGTCTTGCGGCAGGCCCAGCCATAGAAGGGCGATGGGGCGAAAAAGGCATCCAGTTAGTAGACCGTCCGGAAGTTTGGGATTTGGAAGGCTATTATCTTGCACAAGCACTCTATCACTATATTTTAATTCTTTCGCCGAAAAAGATTATTCTTGGTGGCGGAGTCATGCATCAACAGCAAGTATTCGCCTCGATTTATAAGTATTTGCCGGAGTTTGTGAACGGATATGTTTCCTTGCCGGAACTTACCGACTATATTGTGCGTCCCGGTCTGGGCGATCTTGCTGGAATTACCGGATCCCTTCTGCTTGGAAAGCAAGCATTAGAAGAGGTCAGTCACGAATAAAATGTCCTGCTATAAGTTTCCTTTCTATTTTTAAAAATAAAGATGCTACTATTAAGCTACTCGAGATTGTTTTTTGAAGGGGTATTAAGATGAAAAAAGGACATATAGAATTAATTAAAAAGATAAACCGTGATCTAGTTCTTGAAACGATTCGCCATGAACAGCCAATCAGCAGGGCGAAAATTTCACGGAATCTCGGAATCAGCCGTTCTACTGTTTCATCGATTGTAGATGAATTAATTGAAAAAAAGTTTGTCGTTGAATTAGGGTATGGTGAATCTACCAAAGAGGGAGGCAGAAGGGCGATCGAGTTAGGATTTAATCCAAGCTCAAGCTTCGGTATTGGGGTGGAAATCTCAAGTACCAAGCTTTACATTTGTATCGCTGATTTGGATGGAAATGTGATTTATAAAACCACATTTTTACCAACCAATCAACTCCATGTTATTCGAGATTCAATTGATAAATGTATCGATTTATCGCCAGTTTCACTGGAGCAGATTATCTCCATTGGTTTTTGTATTCCCGGCACCACGGATAGTGAGCGCGGTATTGTTGATTCCCCCGAATTGCAGTGGAGTGCTGTAGAATTCATTCCGTATATGAAAGAGTTTTTCCCTATGCCTATGTTTATAAACAATAATGTGAATTGCATGGCACTTGGTGAAAAGTTGCTTGGCAATGCCAGAAATACAGATGATTTTGTCTATATTTTTATTGAAAAAGGGATTGGCAGTGCCATTATGGCCAATGGCGAACTCATTCAAGGGAAAAATTACATGGCCGGTGAAATCGGTTATTTTGCCTTTGAAACAGATACAACACATAAAGAGATTAATAGATTAGGTAATTTTGGGACATTTGACAAAAAGGCTTCCTTGCTTGCTTTTGAACAGGATGCTGTGAATTTCTATGAAATGATTAAAAAATATCCTGAATTTGCAGCTGAAGAGTGCCAGTTAGTTGACAATTTTGTCCGCAGTTTTTCGCTGGGACTTGCAAACATGATTAGTTTGCTGAATCCCGAAAAAGTAATTATTGGCGGTAAAATGGGGAAAGAACTCTCTTTCATCCTCCCGATGATTACTGAAAACGTGGTAACAATCACCCCGCTTCCATGTGCGATTGAATTATCGACGGCAGGTGAGGATATTGGAACATTAGGGATTATCTTATATTCTTTTGATAAAGTAAGAGATTTAGTATAGGAATGCCTTTTTTTATCTTTCGTTAGTTTTGAGGGAAAACAAACCAACCACAACAAAAAGATTGGAGTGTTGAAATGGAAGTAAGTCATGGGTTTTATACAAGGGTGCTTAGCTCATTAACAAAGGTTTTTCCCGATTGTGAATTGACCGACCAACCGGTTATAACTGGCACCGCACTGGGGAATGAAACCTTTTCCTTCCAGGTTGCCTATAAGTCTACTTGGCATCTAAAACAGATAAAAGTAAACGTTGAATCAGCCTTAAATGAGTGGGTGACCGTTCGAAGTGTAGGATTAGTTCCTTCGGAGCTGCCGTGTGTTCACGATCAAGATGACATCGTCCTTCGCAAAACGCCCGGACTTTACCCTGATCCTCTCTACCCGCTAGAGGAAACAGAAGGGATTACCGCCTTTCCGGGACAATGGCGTTCCATTTGGATTAGTGTTGATTTAAAGAATGCGAAGCTTTCAGGAAGTTATCCGATTGATATCACCTTTGAAAGTGCTAATAGCGAAATCCTCGGTCGGGAGGTATTTACGCTAGAGGTCATTGCGCTAGAGCTTCCGGAACAAACAACGTATCATACAGAATGGTTTCATACGGACTGCTTGGCAACGTACTACAATGTCGAGATTTTCAGTGAAGCTCATTGGAGGTTAATTGAGCAGTATGTTCATACTGCAGCAACTCACGGTGTGAATATGATTCTTACCCCGCTTTTTACTCCGCCTTTGGATACAGAGGTGGGCGGCGAACGTCCAACGGTTCAGCTTGTTGATGTCGAGGCGGTGGGAGATACCTACCACTTCTCGTTTGAAAAGTTGGAAAGATGGATTACCCTTTGCCGTGAACAAGGAATCAAGTACTTTGAATTCTCGCACTTGTTTACCCAGTGGGGAGCAAAGCATGCTCCGAAAATCATGGTGAACGACCAAGGGGAACTCAAACGAAGATTTGGCTGGGAAACAGATGCCGCGGGTGAAGACTATCACCAATTCCTGCACCAATTTCTACCTAAACTTGTAGCATTTATAGACGAACATCAGTTAGAGCGCAATAGTTTTTTTCATATCTCAGATGAGCCGAATGGAGAGGATTTGCCGTGTTATCAGCGTGCAAGTGAAATTATTTATCAACATTTGGCGGACTTTCCGATTATGGACGCACTTTCAGATTATAGGTTTTATGAGAAAGGTTTTGTAAAAAACCCAATCCCGGCGAATGACCATATCATTCCGTTTCTTGAGAAGGGAGTAGAAAATCTCTGGACCTATTACTGTAATGGCCAAAAGAACAAGGTCTCTAACCGCTTTTTTGCTATGCCATCCTTCCGAACACGAATACTAGGGCTTCAGTTGTATAAGTTTAATGTGATTGGTTTCCTTCACTGGGGATATAACTTCTGGTACTCACAGTATTCAAAAAAGCCGATTGACCCGTTTAAAAATACAGATGCTAATTATTCTTTTCCTTCAGGGGATGCCTTTCTCGTCTATCCAGGTGAGCATGGTCCGATTGAATCAATTCGGCTTGAGGTGCTGAATGACGCCTTTCAAGACATCAGGGCATTGCAGCTGCTAGAAAGCTATACTGGCAGACAACGAGTGATAGAGATTTTGGAGGAAGGTTTGGAGCATGAACTAACCTTTACTGACTATCCTCTTGAACTAGATTGGCACTTGCTTAAAAGGGAAAGGATTAATCGTGAACTTAAGCGGTACCAACATATGTAAGGGAATACATGTTTAAAAAATGGCAATTTATCAAATTATTAGAAAAATGGTTGACGGGCTGTTTGGTAGAAATGTATACTCTTGGTAAGGTTAGTTTGTTTTGATTAAAAACAAACTAACCTTACCAAAGGAAAATGGGGAGATTTCATATGATACCAAATACCAGGGCTACAAAACGCCAAGAGTGTGGGAAAAACTATGGTGTTGGCGTTGACATTGGCGGAACCAAAATTTTAATTTGTATTGCCGATACCCATGGAGATATTGTGTATAGGCAAAAGGTAGAAACAACGAGTGATTATTACAAGATTTACGAGTACATATATCAATCAATAAAAAATGCTAGTCTAACACTAGAACAGATCGAATCGATAGGATTTGGTGTGCCTGGCGTTACGGATAGTGTCATGGGTACAGTCATTGATGCTCCTGCATTTAAATGGAAGAATGAACCGTTTAAGGAAAAGATGGAGCAATATTTCGATTGTCCGGTTTATGTCAATAACGATGTAAATTGTGCAGCCCACGGAGAACGGTGGCTGGGAAGTGCGAAAAATATCGAGGACTTTGTGTTCATTGCGATTGGCACCGGTGTTGGCAGTGCGATTTTTTCAAATGGCGCAATGGTCCAAGGTGATCAATTTATGGCCGGTGAGATTGGTTATTTACTAGGAGACAGCGACATTCCTCAGATTGAAAATAATATTTTTGGAGAATTTGGTGTATTTGAAAAAAAGACATCAGGTACCGCCCTTGCAAGTCATGGAGTCGATCCAAAGGTGCTTTTTGAAAATTTTTCTGCAGGTGAAGCGAATGCAGTCAGCATTGTGAATCGATTTATAACGGACCTTTCCATTGCCATCGCCAATGTTGTCAGTTTGCTGAATCCAAGAAAGGTGATTATCGGCGGCGGCGTTTCCAATTCGATGTCACAGGTACTTGGCTTGATTCAAGGGAAAGTTGCTCAGTTCACTCCCATTCCTGTAACGATTGAATTATCCGCAATGAACGAAGAATCTGGCGCACTTGGTGCCCTTGCTTACGCATTCGAACAAGTTAGAGCCAAGGAGAAAACGGAACCAAGAGATTTGGTACGTATGAAGCCATTAAAACAGGTCTTTCCATCATAATTAAGAAAGCGTTTACAGCTTGTCTTAACATATATAGAAAAGGGGGAATTCTATATGGAACAGACATCATTGAAAAATACAACATTAGGAAACTATTGTTTAACCGTTACACCCGAAACACATCAGTCTCACGTGATTTTCAGAGTGGAGGTTCCTGCATTAACCGACGAAATCAGGATTCATTATTCTTATTCACCGACGGAAGAAAAGGCGGAAGCGAAAATTGATTCATTGTTTTCAAAGTATCAAGAGGACAACCAAATGCCAACTTCAGACCGACTATATATTGACTCCGTTAGAAATTTAATTACAATCTCAGCCAGCTCAAGTCAAGGATATGAAGGCAGCTGCCATCGGTTTGAATCAACGGGGACCATTATCATTAACGGAACAAAATCAACCCCGGGCATGCATACGAGAGAAATTCATCCTGGTTTTTGGGATATATCGTTTAACTTCCATGCGGTGGTCACGGATAAGACGGAAATAAATTGCACCATCGAGGCCATACATAAAGACGACCGAATCGCTTCACAGCCAATAGAAATCGCAGATATCAAAAAAGAACGTCTAAAGCGAGAGCGCGAACTATCTGTACCTGCCCGTTATCAAAAGGTAGAGCTTCATTCACACACACAGCATAGTGACGCTCGGCATACAACAACAGAGTTAATCACCGAAGCGATCAGAATGAATATTGATTGGCTGGCGATCACTGACCATAATACGCTAAGTGCATTTGATGAGATAGCACCGGAAACCTATCCGATTCAATTTATCAAAGGTTTAGAGATGACGACGTTGCATGGTCATTTCTTAACATTAGGCTATCAAAATATGATTCCTGTGGATTGGACCACGATTGACCGAAGTAATATTAATGAAAAGCTAAAAGAGATGAAAGCGCAAGGTTTAATTGTTGGAATCGCTCATCCTTTCGATGTCGGAAGTCCATATTGTACAGGCTGCAGGTGGCAATATGCCTTACAATCACTTGAATATATCGATTTTATCGAAGTCTGGAACTCTGAGGACCCGCACTATTCACTATCAAGTGCGGACGCGATTGCCAAATGGACCCAGCTGTTAAACAGCGGCATTGAAATTCCGGCAACATGCGGACGCGACTGGCACCATTCTAATACCACGAAAAAACCTGCACTTTTGTTTGTAGAGGCCGCGAGGGAAGCAAAAGAACAGGATATTTTGGAAGCGGTTAAACAAGGCAGAAGCTATTTGTCACTCGCACCGGAAATTACTCTGAGCATTAATGGGCAATGGACAATCGGCGACCGGATCCGTTTAGCGGATGTCAAGGAAATCGCTATTAGGATTGCTCTCGAAAATGCAGCAAGCGCAGCTGTGGTGAGAATTGAATCCAATCTAGGAGACTTATATGAAAGTCACCGAGCAGAAATTGATTTTCAAATGGAAAAAGCTAGAGTAGAAGATTTGCTCTGGTTAAGAGTATCCGCTTTTGACAGCGATCTGAACCGAATTTTACTAACTAATCCCATTTACTTTGAATAAAGCTGGTGATTAGAAAAGGGGGGCGTACCCATGGAAATTGCAACAGACAAAGACCTCGGATCGGGGGCAGAAATCAATAACAACAAAAAGAAAAAAAGAAAAAAGGTTAAGCCAATGGGGATGACTTGGAAGAATATCAAGAAGCACCGTGCCCAGTACCTCATGCTGTTACCTTGTATTATCTTTTTTATCATTTTTTCTTATTTACCGATGGCCGGATTGGTTCTGGCATTCAAGGAGTTTCGCTTTGATACAGGAATGTTTGGCGGTGCTTGGGTAGGGCTTCAATATTTTGAGCGATTTTTCCAGGATCCTCAAAGCTGGACCTTTGTTAAAAATACGCTCATTATCAGCGGGATGAAATTAATCTTAGCAATGCCGTTTCCGATCATTTTGGCACTATTATTTAATGAAATCAAAAGTAACAAAATCAGGGGATTCTTTCAAAGTATTTCCTACTTGCCCCATTTTTTATCATGGGTTGTCGTAGTGGGGATTATCCAGAGTATTTTAGCACCAAATACAGGGCTATTAAATGAATTAATAAAAACTATGGGGGGTGATGGAAGCACATTTTTCCTGATGGATGAAAAGTATTTTCACTCAATTATGTTTTGGAGTTATGTGTGGAAGGATATTGGCTGGAGTTCGATTATTTACTTTGCGGCCATTGCCGGGATTGATCCTGCCCTTTACGAGGCAGCGGAAATTGATGGTGCTGGTAGATTGCGGAAAATCTGGCATATTACGTTGACGGGAATAAGGCCAACCATTTTAATCTTATTTATTCTATCGTTAGGTAATATTCTTTCTGCAGGATTTGATCAAATTTATTTATTGAAAACTCCAGGAAATGCAGAGGTTGCAGAGATCATTGATACATACGTGATCCGGACTGGGCTTCAAAGCGGCCAATTTGGCTATGCAACAGCCGTTGGGATGATGCAGGGGGTAATAGGGTTAGTCGTAGTACTTGTAGTAAATCGATTTGCAAACAAGAAATTTAATACATCATTATGGTAAACCAATTATAGGGGGAGAAATTTAGATGAAAAGAGTTTCATATAAATTTATAACGATGTTATTGATTAGTATTTTATTCCTTGCTGCTTGTACAGACAAGAGTTCTACAGAGAGCCGTGAAAAGCCGAAAGATGCGCCAGATACTTGGATAGCAGACAGAACAATTAAAGGTTTAGTGTTTATGAGTGACGGGGATGTTTCAGCTGAAATGAATCCAGAAATTGCTGCGGAATTAAAGAAAAGAACCGGGATTACCTTAGAACTACAAGGAATCACAGTTGAGGACTCGACAGAAGCGTTAACATCTGGACTAGCTGCCGGGGACCTGCCGGACTTTATTGCGTACTACTTAGATCATAGTGGACGTCCTGAAATGCAGATTCTTTTAAAAGGTGCACGTGAAGGAATGTTCCATGATTTAACACCTATGTTGAAAGAGACAAAGATTTACAGCAAGTATTTCGAAGATGGTTACTTGCCTGCAGATACAAAGAATAATGTTATGTTCCGTGAGGAATTTAAAGGAAGCAGCTATTTCGTTCATATGGCGATTCCGCGTGAACCTGGTACAGTGTCACGTAAATATGTTGGCGGTCCGTATATCTTAAAGGATATTGTTGATCAATTAGGCATTAACCCTGCAGAGATTGATACGCATGAAGAATTACGTGATTTAGCTGAGAAAATTAAAGCAGCCAACCTTAAAGATGTGAACGGCAAGCCAATTACACCAATTGGACCAACAGCATGGGGCGGTGCTGACCGTGACTTTATTTTCAATGACCTTGTCTGGACTGGTTCTAAGGGCGAGAAGTTCTTAAAGGACAAAGATGGAAAAATCAAACATGAATCGCAAACTGATTATGGTCTAGAACGCGTGAACTTTATTAGAGGATTATTAGCAGACGGTCTCCTGCATCCTGAGTTCTTTACAATGCCGGAAAATAAAGCGAAGGAAGGCGTTGTGAATAAGTCATTTGGAATTGTTGCCGATTTTCATAACTATCTACCAGAAAATCTTGATATGAAATATGTTCCGCTTGGACCAATCGATACGGCTCAGGGTGATTACCAAATGGAATTAGCTTACAAATCAGGATATGCCGGCTGGTCCATCCCGACAACAACAGAGCATCCTGAAGACATTGTAAAACTTGCTGACTACTTAGCAAGCCGTGAAGGAAAGTTATTAAGCCAATATGGTCTTGAAGGAAGAGACTATACATTAGATGAAAAAGGTAACCCGATTGTGAAGAAAGAAGTATTAGAGTTAAAGTCAAATGACCCAGAAGCTGCTGCAAAACTAGGTTTCAGAGGGGTTCGTTCTTACTGGGCAGAACATCTAGGTTACACAGATATTGATAACGTTGCTGACTTTGGCGAGTTTGAATATGGTGCAAATGTTGCTGGAGCTGATACGGCTTCTGCTGAAAAGATCATCGAAATGTGGAATTATGATGAGAAGTTAAAGAATGCGAAGGTAATCGATGGATCCTCACCAAAGTCGTTCATTTATGAATATGAAAACGGTGATAACTTGAATATTGCCTTAGATACGTACAATGAAAACTTATTACGTGCTTACTATAGTAAGTCTGAAGATGAAGCGAAGAAGATTCTAGAAGAATCAAAGAAATTACTTGAAAAGTCTGGTTTGGAAGACTATATCAAATTGATAGAAAAGAAAGAAAAAGAAGGCACAACGATTCGATTCTAAAAAAAACGGTAATCAGAGGAAGGCTTCCTTTCCTTTAAAAGGAAAGGGAGCTTCTATTTTAGGAGTGATATACATGTATCGCGAACGCAGAAAATCATGGAATTTCTTCCAGGTCTTCAATTATACCATCATCTTTTTACTTTGCTTATCTATTATTCTCCCATTTTTGAATATTCTTGCTCTATCCTTTAATGAGGGAACAGATGCACAGCGAGGCGGTATCTACTTTTTCCCAAGAGAATTTAGCATAGAGAATTATATAGAAGTATTTAAGCAATCAACGGTCCTGAATGCTACAACAGTTAGTGTGTTTCGTACGGTAGTGGGCACGGTGGTCAGTGTATTCTTAACAGCGATGGCTGCTTATGCCTTACAGACAAAAACATTACCAGGACGAAAGGTCATTACCTTCTTCATCTTTTTTACGATGTTGTTCAGCGGCGGGATTGTTCCTTACTATTTAGTATTAACAGACCTTAATTTAACAAATACCATTTGGGTGTATATCATCCCAAGTCTTTATAGTGTATGGAATATCTTAATTATGAGAACGTTCTTCCAGGGGTTACCAGATAGTGTGGTTGAAGCGGCAAGGATTGATGGCTGCGGTGAATTCCAAATCTTTTTGAGAGTTATTCTTCCAATGAGCAAGCCAGTTATTGCAACCATTGCCCTGTTTAATGCAGTTGCTCACTGGAATGACTGGTTTTCAGGATCCTTCTATGTCAGAGATCCTGAATTAAAACCACTTGCCACGCTATTACAAGAAATGCTGACAAGGCAGCAGGCCTTAGCGGACGCCTTGCTGCGAAACTCTGGGGCGTATGCAGCCTTAGAAAAAATAACCGTGACAGGTGATTCACTGAAAATGGCGACGATTATTATTGTAGTAGCGCCAATCATCCTCGTTTATCCATTTGTCCAAAAGTATTTTGCTCAGGGTGTTAACATTGGTTCGGTGAAGGAATAGGAGGCGTGTTTTTATGAAAAAACAACTGCAATTCAGACAAGATGGTACCTTCAAAATTGTGCAATTCACGGATCTTCATTGGGAAAATGGCGATCAATTAGATGCAGATACGAATCGTTTAATGGAACGTATTTTAATAGAAGAAAAGCCGGATTTGGTTGTGTTTACTGGTGATGTTATCTACAGCCCGGCAAGTAATAACCCCATTGCCGCTTTTCGGGGAGCTCTTGAGCCGGTTGAAAAAATGAACATACCCTGGGCAGCTGTATTTGGAAATCATGATACAGAAGGGGATGTATCGAAAGAGGAACTGTTAGCTGTTATGCAGGAGTATCCGAATAGTCTTACGGAAGCAGGAGTTGTCAGCGGGGCTGGTAATTACGTTGTGCGCGTTTTGGATTCTTCGGGCGCTGAAGTAAAATGGGCCCTATTTTTCCTGGATTCTGGGATGGATAACGCAAACAAGCGGGTTGGAGGCTACGATTTTATAAAACGAGACCAGATTGACTGGTACGTCAAAGAGTCACTGGCTATAAAGGAAAACGGAGGTCCGGCGGAGCTGTTATTTTTCCATATTCCGCTTCCTGAGTATAAAGAAGTATGGGAGCACGGAAGCTGTGTCGGTTCTATGAAGGAAGGGGAAATTTGCAGCCCTGTGGTGAATTCTGGACTCTTTTCGGCAATGGTGGAAATGGGCACCGCTAAGGGTACTTTTGTCGGACATGACCACTTAAATGACTTTTGTGGTGAATTACATGGAATTCAATTATGTTATGGCCGGGCCACAGGTTATAACGGCTATGGACAGGATGATTTCCCGCGCGGGGCACGGATTATTCAATTGCAAGAGGGTAAACGGAACTTTGAAACCTATCTTCGATTGGCGGACGGGTCCAAGGTTGTGCAAGAGAACTCAGCATCGAATGCGAAGGTATAAATAAAATCCGCTTTAGGAGGTAGATCATGGTGTTTTGGACAGAGGAGAAAATTGCAAGAAGAATAAAGGAATTAGAAACATACCGATATCGCGAACGAACAGCGATTTCCGAATTTCGTTATCAATTGGATGGCTCCGATGAGATTGTAGCGAGTCCTCCGGAAAATAATGAATGGTCCACCATCCGTCTAGGGGATCATTGGTCTGGGCGTGATTTATATGCCTGGCTGCAAACGGATATTGAAATCCCGGCAGCATGGGAAGGGCATGATGTTTTAGGGATTTTTGATTTTGGTAAAACAGGTGACGGGAACAATTCCGGCTTTGAATCGATGATTTATTTAAACGGGACACCTTATCAAGGTGTTGACTCTAACCACCAAGAAGTGTTCATGCCTCCTGCATTAGCGGGGCACAAGGTTGAATTGACGTTTCGCTTATGGTCGGGACTTGAAGGGGGAGGCGTGCCGGCACCTCAGGAACACAAACTGAAAACCGCAGAAATTGCTTGGCTGGATGAGGCCGCAGATGACCTTTATTATACGGCCATGGCTGTGTTAAAAACAGTTAAGGTTTTGAACGAACACGCTCCGGAGCGTCAGTCGTTACTTACAGCACTTGATCGTGCCTTTTTACAGCTTGATTGGTCGAGACCAGGTTCAAACGGCTTTTATCAATCTGTTGCGGAAGCACGAGATGTTTTGCAGCAGGAATTGAGTCAGCTAAAGAGCCATCACCCGGTGACGATTCAAGCGATTGGACATACTCATATTGATGTTGCATGGTTGTGGCGCCTGAGGCACACGAGACAAAAGGCGACACGTTCCTTTTCAACGGTAATGCGTTTAATGGAAAGATTCCCAGAATACCTCTTTTTACAAACGCAGCCGCAATTATATGATTACATAAAAACCGATTACCCTGAGCTTTACGAGCAAATTAAGGAGCGTGTCAAAGAAGGCCGCTGGGAAGCAGGCGGGGGAATGTGGCTGGAAGCGGACTGTAATATTCCTTCCGGTGAGTCACTCGTACGTCAGCTTTTAATGGGCACTCGCTTTTTCCGCGAAGAATTTGGTGCAGAATCCAGCTATTTATGGCTGCCGGATGTGTTCGGCTACAGCTGGGCCCTTCCGCAAATCTTGAAAAAGTCCGGCATTGATACGTTTATGACGACAAAGATCAGCTGGAATCAATACAATCGGATGCCGCATGATACGTTTAAATGGCGCGGAATTGATGGAACGGAGATTTTAACCCATTTTATTACAACAACAGATACAGATGATGATTGGAAGCATATTTACACCTATAACGGACAAATTCTACCGGAGACCGTCTTGGGCAGCTGGACAGAGTACAAGGATAAACTGATTAACAAAGAATTGCTGCTTTCTTATGGCTATGGTGATGGCGGCGGCGGAGTCAACCGTGAGATGCTCGAAATGCGCCGGCGTTTAAATGATATGCCGGGATTGCCGCGTGTTGAACCAGGCAGAGCGGATGACTATTTTAAGCGACTGCAAAAAACGGTTGCTGAAACGGATCAATATGTTCATACATGGGATGGCGAACTTTATTTCGAATACCATCGCGGCACCTACACGAGTCAGGCCTATAACAAGAAAATGAATCGTAAGCTCGAACTGCTGTACCGGGAAGTTGAATGGCTGACGGTGCTGGACAGTCTTTTGGTTAAAGACTTTGAAAAATATCCGCAAGCGCAAATCAACGAAGGATGGAAGATTATTCTACGCAATCAATTCCATGATATTATTCCAGGCACGTCGATTCGCGAAGTATATGAAGATTGCCAGGTAGAGTATGAGGAGGCGGAAGAGCTAGCAAGTTCCATCTACGCCGATTCTGTGAATTCCCTTGTACAGCCGGCTCAAAACACCTACACAATCATGAATTCTTCGTCATGGGAGCGTTCAGGGTTGGTGGTGATTCCTAGTGAACAAGGCATGGAGCAAGGAGAATGGAAAACTGCCGATGGCGAGAAAATAGCCTCCTGCCGTGAGGGAGACCAATGGCTTGTACAGGTTGATTCTGTGCCAGCAGCAGGAATGAATTTAATTCATTTCGAGGGTGCATTGGGGAAAGTGGATGAGCCTGTTCCGTTTGAGGTTCAAGCTTCAGGCGTTGTTACTCCTTATTATGAAATCACTTGGAATGAACATGGGCAGTTAACGAGGATTTTTGACCGCCGAGCTAACAGGGAGTCTTTAGCGAAAGGTGCAAGAGGGAATGTCCTTCAAGTGTTTGAAGATAAACCAATGAATTTTGATGCCTGGGATATCGATATTTACTACCAGGAAAAAATGCGAGAAATTACTCAGCTGCAATCCGTAAAGGTAACAGAAGTAAACAACCTGCGTTTGACAGTAGAGTTTGAATGGACCTATCTTGACTCGAGTGTGAAACAACAAATGGTGCTCTTTGCCTTAAACCCACGAATTGATTTCGTGACAGATATTGATTGGCATGAGCAAAACCGCTTGTTAAAAGCTGCATTCCCTGTAGCCGTCAGGGCAACGGAAGCAACGTATGATATTCAATACGGCAATTTAAAACGACCAACTCATTGGAATACTAGCTGGGATATGGCCCGCTTTGAGACCGTTGGACATCAATGGGCAGATTTATCTGAACGCGGCTATGGGGTCAGCATCTTAAATGATTGTAAATACGGACATGACATAAAGGACAATGTCATTCGCTTATCATTATTACGTTCTTCAACAGACCCGGATTACTTACAGGATCAAGGGAAGCATGAATTTACCTATTCCCTTCTGCCGCATCAGGGAGATTGGGTTGAAGGGAATACTGTTCAAGCAGCGTGGGATTTAAATCAGCCGCTTGTGGCAGCAAAAGGTGCCGCAGTTAAATCAGCATTCTCTCTATTCCAGATGTCAGCGGACAATATCATGATTGACGCTATCAAAAAAGCAGAAGACAGCGATCAGATTTTAGTGCGTGTCCATGAATTTACCGGCAGCCGCAGTACTGTGAAAATGAGCAGTGACTTAACAATCACTTCTTGGCAGGAATGTGACTTAATGGAACGTCCAATTGGCGAAACGACGGAACAAGGAAGCATTCAATTTGAAATCGAACCATATGAAATTAAGACGTTCCTAGTGGACATAGCGGGACAATAAGGAGAGAGGTACCATGTCAGAATCTAACCTGCTTCGTGTCATGACCTACAATATGCGGTATGCGGACGATACTCCTCCTCATTCATGGAATGAGCGGAGAGAATTGATTAAAGAAGTAGTTCTACGTGAGGACCCTGATCTCATCGGCACACAAGAATGCCTGTTCCGTCAAGTCAAGGATTTATCCTCGATGCTCTCAGACTATGATTGGGTCGGCCTTGGCAGAGAAGGCGGAAGCAAAGGTGAATATATGGCGGTCTTTTTCAAAAAAGACCGCTTGGAAGTTTTAGAATACGGCCATTTCTGGCTCTCAGAAACGCCCGCCGTAATCGGCTCCCGAACATGGGGGAATATTTGTCCGCGGATGGTGACATGGATCCGGTTTCAGGAATTGAAGTCTGGGACCACCTTCTACCATTTAAATACGCATTTGGATAATTACTCCTCTGAAGCGAGGATCAAGGGTGCGAAATTAATTGTTCAACAAGCAAGCGAGTTATCTCCGGCAGAACCTATCGTGTTAACAGGTGATTTTAATGAAGGAAATGGTTCGGTACCGTATCATCTGTTGACAGCAGAAGGGGCTTTTACCGATACATGGTATTTAGCGTCTGAGCGTTTGAACGAGGAGCTGGGGACATTTAATGATTTTGAGGACAAAACCGGCGGAAATGACCGGATTGATTGGATTCTTGTTCATGGGGATATAACCGTCGCTGAAACGAAGATTATCGGAGATTGTCCGGGTGGAAGTTTCCCGAGCGATCATTTTCCGATTATTGCCGATATGAAAATTTAAATAAACACAACGGGAACGTTTCTTGGAGGGATACAGATGAAATACTTAAATATTGATGGAATCGAAAATCAGCAGCATGTCAAAATTGAAGTATCACCGCTTATTTTGGGATCAGGCGATTTTTTTCAATTCGATCCGGAAAATGTAACAAAACTATTAGACACGTTCGTGGAGATTGGCGGTAATACATTGGACACGGCCCATCAATATATCCGCGGTGAGGAAATTATCGGACAGTGGATGAAAGAACGTGGAAACCGCGAGAGAATCACGATTTTAACTAAAGGTGCTCATAATGACGACGGTGAACCGGGCAAACGTGTCAATCCCCAGTCGATTACAAAGGATTTACTAGAAAGCTTGGAGCGTCTACAAACCACGTATATTGATTTATACGCCCTTCATCGTGATGACGAAGAGGTTGAAGTGGGACCAATCCTTGAAATTCTTAATGAACATATCAGAGCAGGACGAATCAAAGCGATTGGGGTTTCCAACTGGACGACCAAACGCTTGGAAGAGGCAAATGCTTATGCCAAAAAACACAACCTTATTCCATTTACCTTCAACAGCCCAAATTTAAGTCTTGCGAAGTGTCTCATCCCTCGCTGGCCTGGATGTGTCTCTGCTGATGAAGAGATGGTTCACTATCATGAAAACTATCAATTGCCATTATTAGCTTGGTCTTCGCAGGCGGGTGGTTTCTTCTCGGGGGCATTCACACCGGAAAACCGTGAGAATCAGGAAATGGTAGAGGTTTATTATTCCGAAGAGAACTGGGAACGATTTGACCGGGCAAAGGAGCTTGCCGCAAAGCTTGGCGTGACACCGATTCAGGTAGCTCTTTCCTATGTGTTAAACCAGTCCTTTCCGACAGCGGCTATTATTGGTCCTGAAAAAGTAACCGAGCTGATGTCTTCTTTCAAGGGCTCCCAACTGGAGCTCTCTCATGATGTCGTGAAATGGCTTGATTTACGGATAGCTGAAAAACCTGTTCTATTAAACTCTTAATTTAAAAATCTATCAAGGTTCCTTAGAAAGGTGATTGTACATGAAACATAAATTTGCCGCTCAGCTTTACACCTTACGTAATGAGCTTGAAAAAGATTTCCCCGGGGTGTTAAGAACGTTAAAAAATATGGGATGGGAAGCTGTCCAAATTGATGGTCTATTCGGATACCCGGCTGAAGAAATTGCTGCGGTGCTGAAAGAAACAGGCTTAAAGGTAGCCGGCATGCATGTCAGTCTTGACCGACTGAACAATGAACTGAAAACAGTATTAAGAGAAGCGGATCTTTTCGGAACAACCCATTTATACTGTCCCTATCTAGATGAGGAATACCTGAATGTTGATGGCTATAAGCAGGTAAAGCGGGAGCTCTTAGAAGTCGCGAGAAAGGTTTCCCCATTAGGCTATCGTGTCGGTTACCATAACGAAGACTACGACTTTCAAACAGAAGTGGATGGGCAATATGCTCTTACTTACATGCTAAAACCGGAAGGCAACCAGTTTATCATTCCGGAGCTTGATACGTACTGGATTAAAAAAGCTGGAGAAGACCCGCTATCGTATATTCAAAAATTCCCAAATCGAATTCCGATTTTACACTTTAAAGATATGACAAAGGATGAGAGACAAACCTTTGCCGAAGTAGGTACAGGCAGCATTGACTTTGAACCAATCCTGCAATGGGGCGAAGAAAATGGAGTGAAATACTATTGTGTGGAGCAAGATTATTGTCCTGGAAGTCCATTTGATAGTTTAGAAATCAGCTTAACGAATCTAGTGAAAATGTCAGAGAAACTGGGGCTATAATCGATCATTAATAGTGTGACCATCAGTTCAAATACCACAGTTCCGATACTGTGGTATTTTCTGCAAACGGGCACGATCGTTGTATTATCGCAGTTTGAATCTATAGGAATATAGGACGGAGGAATTATCATGAATCCCTTAACATTTGACCAATCCCGGCCGCTTGATCTCATTGCCATTGGCCGCCTTTGCATTGACTTAAATGCCAATGAAATCCATCGGCCGATGGAAGAAACTAGTACATTTACAAAATATGTTGGCGGGTCACCTGCGAATATTGCCATTGGATCGGCAAGGCTCGGGCAGAAAACAGGATTTATTGGCAAGGTATCAGACGACCAGATGGGCCGATTCATCACTCATTACCTTGAAAAAAATGATATTGATACGAGCAGTGTGACAATTGATCGGACGGGTGCTGTTACCGGTCTAGCTTTTACAGAGATTAAGAGTCCGAGTGAATGCAGCATATTAATGTACCGTGATAATGTCGCAGATTTGCTGTTGCACCCATCCGAAATTAATGAAAACTATATTAAACAGGCAAAAGCACTCATGGTTTCTGGAACAGCATTAGCAAAGAGCCCGTCACGTGAAGCGGTTTTCCTTGCCCTTGAATATGCCGTGAAACACCAAGTGACCGTATTTTTCGATCTTGATTATCGTCCCTATACGTGGGCCGATGAGGCGGAAACAGCCATTTATTACAATTTGGCAGCTGAAAAATGTGATGTAATTATCGGTACACGTGAAGAGTTTAATATGATGGAAAGCATGTTAAATATGACAGAGGCAGATGACCGCAGTACCGCAAATCGCTGGTTCTCCCACCGTGCCGAGATTGTGGTGATCAAACATGGGGGAGCCGGTTCGATTGCCTACACGAAAGACGGGGAATCCCACCGAAGCGGTATTTTTAAAACAAATGTACTGAAAACCTTTGGTGCCGGGGATTCATATGCCTCTGCCTTCATTTACGGTCTAATGAAAGGCAAAGACATCAGCGAGGCCATGAAAATGGGGAGCGCATCCGCATCCCTTGTCATTTCCCGACACAGCTGTTCAGATGCCATGCCAACAGCGGAGGAATTACTGGAACAACTAAATACAGGTGTGTATGAACCAGTTTAATAGAGTGGTTATTTTTGTAAAAGAGAAGAACCAATGAAATAAGGAGAGATCGTAGATGACAAACACAACCGTTACACTACTAAAAAATTTTATCGGTGGCGAGTGGGTCGCCTCCGCTTCAAATAAAACAGAAATCGTTGTAAACCCGGCTACAGGTAAAGCGCTGGCAGAAGTGCCTTTATCAACGAAAGAAGATGTAGATCATGCTGTTCAAGCTGCAAATAAAGCATTTAAAACATGGTCGCAGGTTTCCGTTCCAAAGCGGGCACGTATCCTTTTTAAATATCAGCAGCTTTTGGTTGAGCATTGGGATGAACTTGCCAAACTCATAACGATAGAGAACGGTAAAAGCTATTCAGAGGCACAAGGGGAAGTACAAAGGGGAATTGAATGTGTAGAGTTTGCAGCTGGTGCACCGACATTAATGATGGGAAAACAACTTCCTGATATTGCTACCAACATCGAGTCCGGCATGTACCGGTACCCGCTGGGTGTGGTTGGTGGGATTACGCCGTTTAACTTTCCGATGATGGTTCCATGCTGGATGTACCCGCTTGCGATTGCTTGCGGAAATACCTTTGTCCTAAAACCATCTGAACGGACACCGATTCTGGCCGCCCGCCTTGCTGAGCTATTTGAAGAAGCCGGTCTGCCGAAGGGTGTATTAAACATTGTTAATGGCGCACATGATGTCGTGAACGGTATTCTTGAGCACAAACTTGTAAAAGCTATTTCTTTTGTTGGTTCTCAGCCGGTTGCCGAATATGTCTATAAAACAGGGACTGCTCATCTAAAGCGTGTCCAGGCGCTTGCCGGAGCCAAGAATCATTCGATTGTCTTAAAGGATGCAAACCTTGATGTGGCCGTGAAGGAAATTACGAGTGCTGCCTTTGGTTCCGCGGGGGAACGCTGTATGGCGGCAGCGGTAGTAGCAGTTGAAGAGTCGGTTGCAGATGAACTTGTCGCGAAGCTAAAGCAGGCCGCCAATGAGATTGTGATCGGTGATGGACTTGAAGAAGGGGTCTTCCTTGGTCCGGTTATTCGTGATTCCCATAAGGAGCGGACGCTTGGATACATTGCATCTGGTGTTGAGCAGGGAGCTGTGCTAGTTCGTGACGGCAGGGAGGATGAAGCTGTAAAAGGAGAAGGTTATTTTGTTGGGCCAACGATTTTCGATCACGTTACGCAAGAAATGAAAATCTGGCAGGATGAAGTATTTGCACCGGTCCTTTCCATTGTTCGAGTAAAGGATTTAATGGAAGCTGTTGAAGTGGCCAATGCTTCACCATTCGCAAATGGGGCCTGTCTCTATACGGACAGTGCTTCGGCGATTCGTCAGTTCCGTGAAACCATCGATGCGGGTATGCTCGGAGTTAATCTTGGCGTACCGGCACCTATGGCGTTCTTCCCGTTCTCAGGATACAAAGATTCCTTCTACGGTGATCTGCATGCCAACGGCACAGACGGCGTGGAATTCTATACTAGAAAGAAAATGGTTACAGCGCGTTTCGTAAACTAGGATTTTTGAAAAGGGGAAGAAGGTTGGACGACGGCTGTCCGTCTGCTTCCCTTTCATAGTTCCAAAGAGTTCGCGTTTTAACATTGGCTGCTTTAAAGAAAGCTTTGTTAAAGATAGATGTTGATTTTTTACGCGAAAAACCTTTTGAAGGACAAAACCCAATGGAAAGCGACCGGATTTGTCCTTCATCAACCTTATGAAGGACAAAACTCAATGGGGTGTTACCCGATATGTCCTTCATTAACCTAATGAAGGACAAAATTCAATGGGAAGTTACCTGATATGTACTTCATTAACCTTATGAAGGACAAAACTCAATGGGAAGCACCCGACTTGTCCTTCATGACCTTTTATATTTAAAAATCAACAATGAAATTTAACAAAGCCTTATAAAAAAGCCTATTTTACTGTTTTGAGAGGAGAATGACCGGTGAGTACCATTCGTTTAACGACCGCACAGGCACTGGTGAAATTTTTAAATAACCAGTATGTAGAGTTTGATGGCAGGCAAGAAAAATTTGTCAAAGGGATTTTTACGATTTTTGGTCATGGAAATGTATTGGGAATAGGTCAGGCGCTGGAAGAGGATCCCGGCGAATTGGTAGTGTATCAAGGACGGAATGAGCAGGGGATGGCGAATGCTGCGATGGCGTTTGCGAAGCAAAAACATCGGAAGCAAATTATCGCCTGCACCTCCTCTGTTGGACCGGGTTCGGCCAACATGATCACATCTGCCGCTGCGGCGACAGCCAATAATATTCCGCTGCTACTTTTACCAGGTGATGTCTTTGCCACACGCCAGCCGGATCCAGTATTGCAGCAAATCGAACAAACGCATGATTTAACAATCTCCACCAATGACGCATTTCGTGCAGTGAGTAAGTATTGGGACCGTGTTAGCCGTCCGGAGCAGCTGATGTCAGCGCTGTTAAATGCAATGCGCGTCTTAACCAATCCGGCTGATACAGGGGCTGTTACCATTGCCCTTCCACAGGACGTTCAGGGAGAAGCATGGGATTTTCCGTTACGTTTGTTTGAAAAACGGGTACACAGAATTGAGCGCCGCCAGCCTTCTGTTGAAAGTGTCAATGAAGCGGTGAAACTGATTCAATCAAAGAAAAAGCCGTTGCTGATTCTTGGCGGTGGTGTCCGCTATTCAGAAGCCGCTGATGCGTTTTTACAGTTCGCGGAAAACTTCCATATTCCGTTTGCGGAAACACAGGCAGGCAAAAGCGGAGTGGGAAGCGGGCATAACCTGAATTTGGGCGGGCTCGGTGTAACCGGCAACTTGGCAGCGAATACGATTGCCAAGGAAGCTGATTTAATCATCGGTGTCGGAACACGGTTTACTGACTTTACCACTGCCTCGAAGCAACTTTTTTCAAATGCAGATGTTTTAACCATTAATATATCAGAATTCCATGCCTCTAAGCTGGATGCAGTTAAGGTTGTGGCTGACGCCAAGGCGGGGCTTGAAGCTATTTCCAGACAGCTGCATGGTTATAAAACAAGCTATCAAAATGAAATTAGTGAAGCAAAACAAGCCTGGCTGAAGGAGCTGGAACGCTTGTCGGACATTTGTTACGGTGAGAACTTCGTACCGGAAATCGCCGGACACCTTGATGAAGAGTTGGCGGAATATAAAAATGCGTTAGGAACAGAGCTTGTGCAAACGAGTGTGATTGCCAAGTTAAACGAGTGTCTAGACGATAATGCGATTATTGTGGGGGCGGCAGGAAGTCTGCCGGGTGACTTACAGCGGATGTGGATGTCCAAATCCCCAAATAGCTACCATATGGAGTATGGATATTCCTTGATGGGCTACGAAATAGCCGGAGCACTTGGGATTAAACTAGCCGCTCCGAATCAAGAGGTCTATGCCATGACAGGTGATGGCAGCTATTTAATGCTTCATTCGGAACTGGTGACCTCCCTTCAGGAAGGGAAAAAAATAAATGTGATTCTTTTCGATAACTCTGGTTTTGGCTGTATTAATAATCTCCAGATGGGCAATGGCATGGGCAGCTTTGGGACGGAATTCCGAAAACGAAACCTTGAGACTGGTAACCTGGATGGCCCGCTGATGACGATTGATTTTGCCAAGGTGGCTGAAGGCTACGGGGCAAAAACATACTCTGTCCGGACAATGGAAGAATTAGAAGCAGCGATTGCTGACGCTAAACAACAAAAAGTTAGTACACTCATCGACATTAAAGTGCTGCCAAAAACGATGACAAATGGCTATGACGCCTGGTGGCATGTCGGTGTAGCAGAGGTTTCGAAAAAGGAGAGCATTCAAACAGCCTTTACCGAAAAGGAGACCGCTCTCGTAAAAGCGCGTGCCTATTAGATTTTTAGCTTGTGTTAATTAAGGTTGTAGATTTGCGCTCCAGTAACCAGCGATAGGAAAACAAGCGGAGATTTTCCGGTTAAATACAGAATGGAGCATGTTTCGGTGTAAATAAGGGGAGATTTTCCGACTATGTAAAGCAAACCCCTCCCTTTCCGCGTTTTTTGGATCAATAGGCGGAAATGCTCCGTCTATTTAAGCTATTTTTTAATATGATTGCTAATTAAGCGGAATTCTTCCGTCTATTTAGAATTCCTAAATTAGTAAATTCTATATTTGCCTTTAACACAGCCGAATTTTTTAAGAACAGCAGAACTGTAAAGAAGCGTCCAACTTCTCTACAGGCGAAAGGCGGACGCTTTATAGGAGGAAATGAGCATGTATGAAAAACTGGGTGAATTAACACAAGGATATACGGAAATCACGAGTATGGATGGTAAACATCCTGATATGCTGCAGGACATTGGGATTTATTCGCTTCTCTCAGGAGAATCCAAAACGGTGAGCGAAGTGAGGAAAGAGAGTGCAATCCTCCTTTTAGAGGGTGAAGTCAAGCTTGAGTGGAACGGTACGATTCAAGAGATGAAGCGTGATAGTGTGTTTGAAGAGGACCCATGGTGTCTACATGTTCCAAAAGGGGTCGAGGTAAAGATTACCGCACTTGCTGACAGCGAAGTGCTCGTTCAGAAAACAGATAATGATAAGGAATTTAAACCAAAATTATATACACCGGAAGAATGCAGCAGCACCGTAGCTGGAGAAGGAGTATGGGACGGAACCGCTGAACGTGTGATCCGAACCATTTTTGATTATAACAATGCCCCTTATTCCAATTTAGTAATTGGCGAAGTGATTTCTTACCCAGGGCGCTGGTCAAGCTACCCACCGCACCATCATCAGCAACCAGAGGTGTACTACTACCGCTTTGATAAGCCTCAAGGGTTTGGCTGTGCCATGGTTGGAAGTGAGGCTTACCGTGTCGAGCATAATAGCTATATTACCATCCCAGGGAATCTCGACCATCCTCAGGCTACGGCACCAGGGTATGCGATGTATTTTTGCTGGATGATTCGTCACCTGCACAACAATCCGTGGACAGAGCGCATTATGGAGGAAGAGCATAAATGGCTTCTCGAACCTAATGCGAAAATCTGGCCTGAAAAGTAAGGATATCCATCATAGGGAGGAACAGAAAAATGAAAGTCGATTACCATTTGCATCTCGAAGAAGGGCCGTATTCATTACGCTGGCTTGACCGCACAAATATAGCCTTAGGCCATTTTTATCCGCAGCGTGAGGATTTACATACACTCGATTGGCTGAAGGAAAGTATGGAGCGGTTAAATGAACGTGTCCAAAAAGGCTCGTATGCACCGGAATGGATTGATTTATATTTACAAGAGGCAAAGCGTAAGGGATTAAGTGAGGTAGGCATTGTTGACCACCTTTACCGATTTAAAGAAACAAGGGCTTATTTTGAAAAGTATATGGATATCAGTGATACGGAGCTTGGCACTAAACAACTGAACTGGCTGAACCAAGTCATGACGGAATCCATGGGCGACTTTGTCCAGGCGATTACGGAAGCGAAACCACGCTGGGAAGCAGAGGGGATCACCTTAAGACTGGGGATTGAAGCGGATTATTTTGCGGGCGGTGAAGAGGAATTAGCTAAACTACTGGATGCCTATGAGTGGGATTATGTCATAGGGTCCGTGCATTTTCTAAATGGCTGGGGCTTCGATAATCCGGATACCCAACAATTATTTACCACATTCGATTTGCACCATCTGTACGAGGATTTCTTTGGTGTGGTGGAAAAAGCCATTCGCAGTAATTTGTTTAATTTTGTTGCTCATTTAGATAATCTCAAGGTTTTCAATTATCGTCCAGACGAAAACGACCTTCTCCCACATTATCAAAGAATCGCGAATGCATTAGTAGAAACGGATACAGCAACGGAGGTAAATGCAGGATTGTATTATCGCTATCCTGTTAAAGAAATGTGCCCGAGTCCGAAATTCCTAGACATATTGCTTCAAAACGGTGTCGATATCACAACGTCATCCGATTCCCACTTTCCTGATGATATCGGAGCATATGTCGACCACAACACAGAAACCCTCTTAGCAAAAGGAGCGGTCAAAGTCGCAACCTATGAAAAGCGGCAGCGAATTTTGAAACCTTTGGGATGATGGGGATAAGGATGGAGGTACCAATGGGGTGCCTCCATCCTTGGCTATATGTAGGAAAAATTTTATTAAAGGGGGTACAGTAATGGATTATTTCGGAATCTTCTATGAAGAACAATTACTAAAAAATATTGAGGTTTATTTGCGGCTTGTCATTAGTGCCCTTCTTGGTATGTTTATCGGCTGGGATCGCAGTGCAAAGAATAAACCGGCGGGGTTGAAAACCTTCACCTATGTCTCTGTATCCTGTACTTTAATAACGATTATTTCCATTTATAGTGCCGAGGCCTTTGGCGGTTCCAATTTCAATAATCGAATGGATCCAATGCGTCTTACGGCTCAAATCGTTTCGGGACTGGGCTTTTTAGGTGCAGGACTCATCTTAAAGGATGGTTTACGAGTTAAAGGACTAACCTCCGCTGCCATGGTATTTTTTGCTGGCGGTGTAGGGATCGGCATCGGATCTGGCTTTTACGGTATTGTTTTTGCTGCCGTATTCACAACCTTTGTATTTACAAAAATCAGCCAAGCGATCGAAGATAAGCATAGTAAAGGGGAACAAGGTGACGGTTCTAGTGGCGTTAGGATTATGGGTCAAAAAAGATGACCCTGGGAGATTGAGTAAGGATTTTGTTTTCGAATACGAACATCATGATGATCGTTAGTAAGGGGGAAGTAAATGTCAATTCAAGCTACAATTCATTTTTCAATTGATTCGCGAATTCAAACTAGTAAACATCTAAAACAATTTATTGAAAATAGCCCTGCCGCTTTTACGCCATTGGTGCTTGATGGTGAGCTAATTGTTGCCGTAAAGGAAATGAAGGAAGAGAAGCAGACGTATGAAGGGCTTCGTATGATCGCTGGAGCAATTGCCCGCGACCTGAGTCGTCGTTTCGTTCCGAAAGCTGTTATTCATCACGATGTCTTTAAAAAGGGGCTGCGAAAGTTACAGACAGGAGCAGCCATTACGGCCTTTGTCGAAGGCTGGCAACTAGGATCATATAAGTTTGATACCTATCAATCAAAGAAGGATTCTTTTAAAACGATACTGCAAGTGGATGGTGGAGCCGAGGTCAGTCCATTTATTGAATTGGGTAAGATCCGGGCAGAAGCGACAGCATATTCTCGTGATTTAATGAATGAACTCCCGAATGTCCTGAATCCGGAAACCTTCCCCATGATGATAAAAGAGGAGTTTACTAATTCAAATGTTAAAGTGAATGTTTTTAATAAAGAAATGTTAGAAAAAATGGAAATGAATGGCGTGTTAACGGTCGGCCGCGGCAGTAAATATAAGCCTTCCTTTGTTGAACTCGAGTACCATGGCGATGAGTCAAAACCTCTTATTGCTCTCGTTGGAAAAGGTGTAACCTTTGATACGGGTGGGATTAGTTTGAAAATTGTGAAGGATTTAAGCGATATGCGTATGGATATGGGTGGAGCAGCAGCTGTTGCTGGAGCCATTAAGCTTTTAGCTGCCTTAAAGGCGAAAGTAAATGTAGTTGGTTTGATTCCAATTGTTGAAAATACACCCGATAATACATCGGTTCTACCAGGTGAAATTATCCGTTACAAAAATGGTTCTACGGTTCAAGTCGGTAACACGGACGCCGAGGGTCGATTAATATTGGCGGATGGTCTGATTCGCGCCGGTGAATGGAATGCCGAATACGTCGTGAATATTGCGACATTAACAGGGTCGATCGGCATTGCACTTGGTTCAAAAATAGCTGGCGTTTTCGGTGATGAGCAGCTTTCTTTTAAAATGAAGGAAATAGGCCAAGAAAATGGCGATTTCATTTGGCCAATGCCATTAGTGGATGCATATGAAAGCTATTTAAAAAGTGATTATGCTGACTTTAGCAATATTAGTTCGAAAACAGAGGCAGGGTCGATAACAGCAGGTTTATTCCTTCGCCGTTTTGTACCAGAATCATGTCGCTGGCTGCATGTAGACATGGCAGGTGTTACCGAAAGTGAAGAAACAGGCTATTATCCAAAATCAGCAACAGGCTTTGGTGTTCGACTGTTAGCTGATTTTGTTACACAAGTGTCCGAGTAAAACTTTCACTTTTTCTCATTGGGAACTTCTACGATTTTTCATATATCGATACCTGTACCAGGTGTTTTAGAATTCGACAATATTCTTCCGTAAGGTAATGCAGAAAACCTCCTTTTATATGGACTTAAAGGAAAACTAATCAATCGTTTGTGTAATATAAAAAATGTTGTCGTCTGTAATACTTTGTAAAGTGAAAGTTTTTATTGTCCGATATTACTTAGAATCAAGCTTTTTATCGACAAAATTTTTCTTGAAAACTAGCAAAGGCCTGGTTATAAAAGGGATTGAGAAGTTTTTAATCAAACGTTTGTTTAAAAGAATCTCTGTTAACTAATCGATTGATTAGAAGTGCTGTACATGCTGCCATTCCTATATTTGAACCTCCATATAGGTAGGAATATTGTCGAAAAGATGTTTTAGTAATAAAGATAATTTTGCATAGATTTTTCACCTATACAATCATGCATAATAAATTTTTCTTGTATTAAATCGTTGGGATTTTAAATAATAGAAAGGAAACAATGAAGGAGTTGTCGAAATTAACTGAATATAGCTAGGCAACTAATCATGTTCGTATTAAGAGAGAGGCGGTAAATTAATGGAATCACTTAAGAAAGTAACAGTAGAAACAACCATTCAAGCACCAGTAGAGAAAGTATGGGAATATTGGGTAGAGCCAACTCATATTAAAAAATGGAACGCTGCTTCAGATGATTGGCACACACCGATTGCAGAAAATGATTTAAGAGTTGGTGGGGAATTCCGTTCAAGAATGGAAGCGAAAGATGGTAGTTTTGGTTTCGATTTTGGTGGAATTTATGATGAAGTGAAAGTACATGAGGTGATTGCATATACACTTGGTGATGGAAGAAAAGTGACAATCACGTTTAAAGGACATGATAACTTCACCAAAGTAATCGAAACCTTTGATGCTGAAACAGAGAATCCCATTGAGATGCAGCAACAAGGATGGCAGGCCATACTAGATAATTTCAAAAAATATGCAGAGCAAACAACCCGTTAAAAAAGATTGTGGTCTGACCCCGCTTACAGTCATTCATATTGGTGGACCATGATTATTATCATTTGCAATCATTTGTGTATTGGTTGGCACCTCTAGGCATAAAACTTCTAAGGAATTTTCTAATCTTCCTTCATTCAGGCCCTTTTGTCCTTTCTTTAACAAAAGGGCCGTCATACTTTATTTCCTCTTTTAATTTATCTTCTTCCAAAAGCCAAACACACCATTAGACTATTTTTACTGGTATCGGCTGTCTTTTCTCAAATTTATAAATATAGTGAAACCCACATTGCTTGGCCAATTCATAGGCCTCCGCAATATTTGCCCCTACATCCTCAACCGTATGAGAGTCCGAACCAATCGTTAAAATTTCTCCTCCTAACTCCTTATACAGCTGGATGATTTCAATCGATGGTAATGTTTGTTTTAACCCTGTTCGAAGTCCGGATGTATTAATCTCCATTCCTATATTTCTATCAATCGCTTTTTTCAGTATTTGCTCAAATTTTTCTCGGTGCTCTTGAAAGACATAGAGACCATGTTCTTTATAAGCATAGCGTTTCATTAAATCGAAATGTGCGATGATATCGATATCCGCTGTCGAAACCATCTGATATAGTTCATTAAAATACCGTTCATAGGCAGTTGGATGGTCTTCTTTGAGGGCCAAACGAAGTTTCTGGTTGTTAAGGTTATGGACGGAACCTAGGATGAAATCTAAGTTAAGTGGCTGCAGAATTTCATCATATTGGTTTTTTAAAAGATGGGGCTCGCATAGTTCAATCCCAGCTTTGATTGTTAATTGGCTGTTGAATTGTTCCTGACAAGCACGAATCTCAGATAAATATTTTTCAAAAACCATGTGTCCGTAGGTTGGCGCAAGCGGATTAACGGAGAAATGCTCGGTAAAGCAAATTTCTATTATCCCGTTTTCTATCGCTCTTTTACATACTTCCACCATGCTTGCGGTGGAATCAAAGGAATGATTGGTGTGATGATGATAATCCATTAGATACATAGTTTTTCACCTGCTTTTTTAAAACTACTATAGTGAAAACTTTCACAATTGTCTATAATGGAACAAAAATTTGTCTGGCAGCGAGATGAGCACAATTTTGTCAGATTGTTCAAACATCAATTGTTCCCAATGACCGGACACTATGAAAGCGTTTTATAATATGATTATTTCAGGAGGTAGAGACACGATGATGATTGATAAACGTCCCGCACTTTTATTGAAACATCTATTAAAAGTGAAGAATACTACCATGAACCAAGTTATGGATCTAACTCAATTAACCAAGCGGCAGATTTCCTATGATTTGGAAAAAGTCAATCATTGGTTGAAGGACAAAGCTCTTCCCGCGATACCTTACAGGGGACATCAATATATCGTCATGCCGGAAGAGGTAGTTGACTATTTCCGGAAACAACAGATAGAAGAGAAGGAACGTGACTTTATTTTAACAGAAGAGGAACGTTTGATCTTCATCTACCTTTACCTATTTATCCGGCAAGAGCCGATTTCATCAGTCCATTTAACACAGCTCCTGCAGGTAAGCAAGAACACGGTTATCTCAGATGTGAAAAAAGCCAATGAAAGGAACATGCCCTTTCTGGTTGAAATACGCTACTCGAGGCAAAAAGGCTACCATTTATCAGGTGCAGAGTCGGATAAGCGGGTACTTGTCCAACATCATTTAGCTGAGTTGATTCGGATTCCGTATTATAAAGAACTCATCATCCATCTAGTAAGTGATCGAAATGAACAAATTCCATTGCCTGCCATTCACGATACGCTTAATGAAATGGAAAAGCTGTTCGATCTCCATTTCGTCGAGGAGCGCTTGCATTTATTTACCTACTTTCTCGTTTTCTACTATTACCGTCAACGAGAGTGCAAGTTTGTGAGATTTCATAACGATGAAGTCGAATTATTAAAAAAAGAACATATGTGGCAGGTGGCAAAAACCTTATTTCAATCGCTTCAGTTTGAGGAAGATGAGAATGAGCTCTGCTATTTCACCACCCAACTGCTCGGTTTATCCCTAGGAAATCGTTCTGTGCAAGACGGGGACTGGGATTTACTTTTTAAATTATGTGAACAGCTAGTCTTTGATTTTGAAAATAAAGCAGCGATTGCTTTTGAGAAAAAGAACGAGGTTATTAACACCTTGTATCAGCATTTTAAGCCCGCTTATTTTCGAATGAAATATCGGATACCGATTACAAATCCGCTGCTTGAGCAAATCAAACGGGAACATCAAGAGCTTTATACCATTGTAAAAGAATTGCTTCAGCCGATTGGATCACTATTAGGTATCAGAATTCCTGAAGAGGAAATTGGTTTTATCACGATTCATTTTGGCGCATTGCTAGAAAAGCCGAAGCAGGTCGTACCGAAAAAGAAACGAGCGATTGTCGTTTGTCCAAGTGGGATTAGCTCATCGTTGATGGTGAAACACCTGCTGGAGTCTCTTTTCTCCGAAATCATTGTCGAAAAAACACTGTCGCTGCAAGGCTATCAAAAGGAGAATGTCGACCAATATGATCTTCTCTTTTCGACAGTAGAGCTGGAGTCAAAGCTGCCATGCTTTTATGTTAAGCCGATTATGACTCCAACGGAAAAGAATAACTTGATCAATGAAGTGTATCATCACCTGTTTGGGATAGAGTACCATGACATCTCGACAAAAGAACTGATTCAAACGATTGGGCGTTATGCCAATGTTTATGATGAAAAAGGCTTAACCAATGCTTTAAATCAACTAACCTTTCACAAAAAGGTAGATATTCAGAGGGGGAATCAACCTGTGTTAAGCGATTTATTGAAAGAGGATACGATTCAAATTGTAGGACAGCTTCCAAATTGGGAGCAAGCTGTAAAAGTAGCAGCCCATCCATTATTAGAGTCAGGGGCGATTGAGTCCTCTTACATCGATGCGATGATTACCAATATTAAGACATTAGGTCCATATGTCGTGATTGGACCAGAGGTGGCGATTCCACATGCACGGCCAGAATTAGGAGTCAATCAAGTGGGGATGAGCTTTTTGAAGCTCGATGAGCCGGTTTATTTTTTAAATGACGAAAAGTATCCAGTCCGCTTACTATTTTGTATTGCGGCTATCGATAATACGACACATCTTAAGGCGTTATCACAATTAACCAAGCTTCTAAGTGAGAACAACAATGTCGGGCTCTTAAAAGAGTTAGAGACAACAGAAGATATTCTTGCATTATTTGAGCGTTATTCAGCCGTGGTTTAATTATTTATTCATTATACATTTTAGGAGGAAATTCAAATGAAAATTTTAGCCGTTTGTGGATCTGGTTTAGGTAGCAGCTTTATGTTGGAGATGAATGTACAACAAATTCTTGGTGAGTTAGGCGTAAGCGGTATTGAAGTTGAACATTCTGACCTAAGCTCTGCCACTCCAGATGCAGCCGATCTTTTTATCGCAGCAAAGGATATTGCGGAAGGAATGGGGCATTTAGGAGAAGTGATTGTGATCGACAGTATTATCGATATGGATGGTCTTCGCAGTAAATTGAAGGAAGTGCTAGAGCAAAAAGGTTTGCTTTAATCATAAAACTCATTGTTGATTCTTAGTACAGCGGTATAAAAGGTCGATGAAGGACAATTCAGGAAAGAGCCCAGTAAGTTAGTCCTTCATAAGGTTGATGAAAGACAAATCCGGAGAGTTCCCAGTGAGATTTGTCCTTTATAAGGTTGATGAAGGACAAATCCGGAGAGTTCCCAGTAAGATTAGTCCTTCATAAGGGTTTTCATGAAAAAAATCAACATCAGTCTTTAAAAAAGCCAATCATAAAGTAAAAGGGGGCCTCTACCATGGGCGAAAGAATTCTTAAATTATTGATGGATATTTTAAGTACGCCAGCTGTTCTAGTTGCGTTAATATCACTAGTTGGTCTAATTATCTTGAAAAAGCCAGCAAGCGATATTGTAAAAGGAACCACAAAAACGTTTTTAGGCTTTCTCGTAATATCTGCAGGTGCTGGTATTATCGTTGGATCACTTGAACCATTTGGAAAAATGTTTGAAGAAGCTTTTAACGTTAACGGAGTTGTCCCAAATAATGAGGCCATTGTGGCGATGGCATTAACCAAGTATGGCAGTGCCACAGCATTTATTATGTTCTTTGGGATGTTAGCGAATATCTTAATTGCTCGTTTTACTCGATTAAAATATATCTTCTTAACGGGCCATCATACGTTATACATGGCTTGTATGCTAGCTGTTATCTTAGTGGTTTCTGGGTTAAAAGGAGTTCCATTAATTATTGTTGGTTCCCTTGCGTTAGGGTTAATCATGGCTGTCTTCCCAGCCATTTGTCAGCCTTTTATGCGAAAAATTACGGGTAACGACAATGTTGGTTTCGGTCACTTTTCAAGCTTAGGTTATGTGTTGTCTGGTCTTGTCGGGAAAGTGGTTGGGAAGGGATCTCGTTCCACAGAAGAGATTAAATTCCCTAAAGGTTTAGGATTTTTGCGTGATAGTTCTGTAACGATTTCATTAACCATGGTTATTCTTTATGTCATTATTGCTCTTTTTGCAGGTCCATCTTATGTAGAAAAAGAATTAAGTGGCGGTACTCATTATATTGTTTTCTCGATTATTCAAGGTGTTACGTTTGCAGCAGGAGTTTTCGTTATCCTTTCAGGTGTTCGACTGGTGTTAGCTGAAATTGTTCCTGCGTTTAAAGGGATTTCTACGAAACTCGTTCCGAACTCAAAGCCAGCTTTAGACTGTCCGATTGTATTCCCATACGCACCAAATGCTGTTTTAATTGGCTTCTTCTGTAGTTTCCTTGGCGGTATTGTGGGAATGGCGATTCTTGGTTTTGCAGGCGCAGTGATTATTTTACCAGGTGTTGTTCCGCATTTCTTCACTGGTGCAACGGCTGGAGTATTCGGTAATGCAACCGGCGGTGTTCGCGGTGCGACGATCGGGTCGTTTGCGAATGGTCTATTGATTACCTTCCTGCCTGTATTCTTAATGCCGGTACTAGGCGATCTTGGATTTGCTAGTACTACATTCTCTGATGCGGACTTTGCAGCTTCTGGGATTTTTCTTGGTAATATCGCTAATTCCTTTGGCTCTACAGGTGTTACTGTTACGGTGGTTGGTCTTGTTGTCCTCGCAGTGGTGTTTGGTTTTTTCAAGAAAAACAAAGCAGCCTCTGATTCACAACAAGTTGGAGCATAAGTCAATGGGGGTGTTTACGCACCCCTATCTTTTTGAATAAAAAAGGGAGGGAAAAATATGAATCTGCAAAAAATTGAAGCGTTTCGCGATGAAATTCGGCTAAAAACATTAAAAGAATTGTATCATCTCGGTTTTGGGCATTACGGTGGCAGTTTATCCATCATTGAGGCCATGGCGGTTTTATATGGTGAAGTGATGAAGGTGAATCCTAAGGATCCGAAATGGGAAGATCGTGATTACTTCATTCTATCAAAGGGTCATGGAGGACCAGGTCTTTATGCGACATTAGCAGCGAAAGGATACTTTCCTGAAGAAGTTCTTTATACCTTAAATCAAAATGGAACGACCCTTCCTTCTCATCCTGATAAGAATTTAACACCAGGCGTGGATATGACAACGGGATCCCTAGGACAAGGAATATCCGCAGCGGTGGGTGTTGCTCTATCTCATAAACTATCAAATAAGAGTAATTATACGTATTGTATCGTTGGGGATGGTGAATTGAACGAAGGGCAGTGCTGGGAGGCAGCCCAGTTCGCCGCACACCATAAGCTGAATCAGCTCTTTGTATTTATAGATGACAATAAAAAGCAGCTTGACGGTCCAACGAAGGATATTATTGATCCCCTAGATTTTGTGGAGAAATTTAAAGCGTTTGGTTTTTACACTTTAAGGGTGGACGGTCGTTCGCTGGAGCAAATCTATCAGGCAATCGAAGAGGGGAAAGGCCAGACCAATCAGCCTGTTGCGATTATTCTGGATACCGTTAAAGGTCAAGGCGTTCCGTATTTAGAGGAAAAAGCGGATAACCATCATATTCGTCCTAGTAAGGAAGATGAAGAGGCCATTTTGGCTGCCATTGCGGAATTGGAAAATAAACTTGGAAAGGTTGTGTCATAATGATTGAAACACCATCCAAAAGCTATGAACTAGAACAAGTGGAAATGCGGCAAATGTATGCGCGGACTTTGGTGGAATTGGCGCAAGCCAATCCAGATGTTATTGCTTTAGAAGCCGATTTAATGAGCGCCATTGCTACGAATAAGATTGTAAAGGATATTCCGAATCAAATTATTAATACCGGGATTATGGAAGCCAATATGATGGGAGTGGCTGCCGGTCTATCGCTGACGGGGAAGATCCCTTATGTCCATACCTTCGGTCAATTCGCAACTCGGCGGACATTTGACCAGCTGTTCGTTTCAGGTTCCTATGCGAAAACAAATATTAAGATATTGGGATCTGATGCTGGGGTAACGGCCGAGCATAACGGCGGAACCCATATGGCGTTCGAAGATCTTGGTCTTGTTCGCCTTCTTCCTCAAGCAAAGGTATATGAAGTAAGTGATTCCACCATGCTTCGTTACTTGCTTCGAAAGATTGAAAAAGAGTACGGTATCCATTACATCCGAACGATTCGCAAAAATGCGGTTAAGCTATACGATGAAAATGAGGTATTTGAAGAGGGGAAAGGAAAGGTTCTCCGTGAAGGCGGCGATGTTACCATTATCGCAAGCGGCATTATGGTAGCGGAATCCTTAAAAGCAGCAGATTTGCTTTATGAAGAGGGAATTGAAGCTAGTGTGATAGATATGTTCTCGATTAAACCAATTGATAAAGACCTAATCGTTAAGTACGCTAAGAAGACGGGAGCCGTTGTAACAGCAGAAAATCATAACGTCATTGGCGGGCTAGGCAGCGCAGTAGCAGAAGTCCTAAGCGAACACTGCCCAACCAAGATGAGACGCATTGGAGTCAAAGAACAATTCGGGCAAGTTGGAAAGCTTGAATACCTGAAGGAATTTTACAAGTTAACTCCGAAAGACATAGTAGCAGCAGTCAAAGAAATACTATAAAAGTGAAAGGTACCGGGTTAAAACGGTACCTTTTATATACTTTCGAAAAAAGGTACTTTTTCTCGGAATTATTTATTTTTATGTGTTTTGAGGACGAATTGTGTGAGTAGCAAGCAAGGATTTGTCATTTAGGCAGGGTCTTGGGGACGAATTGTGTGTGTAGCGAGCAAGGATTTGTCCTTGATGCAGGGTCTTGAGGACAAAACGTGTGGCAGTAAGCAAGGGTTTGTCCTCAATGAAGGGTCTTGAGGACAAAACTTGTGGCAGTAAGCAAGGATTTGTCCTCAATGAAGGGTCTTGAGGACAAAACGTGTGGCAGTAAGCAAGGATTTGTCCTCAATAAAGGGTCTTGAGGACAAAACGTGTGGCAGCAAGCAAGGATTTGTCCTCAATAAAGGGTCTTGAGGACAAAACGTGTGGCAGTAAGCAAGGATTTGTCCTCAATAAAGGGTCTTGAGGACAAAACGTGTGGCAGTAAGCAAGGATTTGTCCTCAATGCAGGGTCTTGAGGACAAAACGTGTGGCAGTAAGCAAGGATTTGTCCTCAATGCAGGGTCTTGAGGACAAAACGTGTGGCAGTAAGCAAGGATTTGTCCTCAATAAAGGGTCTTGAGGACAAATCAGACTTTAACATAGTCAAAATAAAGGCTGTCGAGACTTTCCCGACAGCCTGTAAAAGGTACCGCGTTAAACCCGGTACCTTTCATTTAGTCATGATTTTTCATAATCTCAATAAATAGTTTAATAGCATCCGGAAACACATCTTCATCCAAATCAAATTTTGGATGATGGTGCGGGTATTGGCTCTTTTCACCGCTCATTCCTACAAAAATAAATGCCCCAGGCTTCTTCTGCAAATAATAAGAAAAGTCTTCTCCTCCCATTACGGGGTCTACTAATGTAAAGACATCCTCACCAAATTCATCGCGGATGACCGTTTCAATAAAAAGTGCCTTTTCGCGATCGTTAACAAGCGGCGGCGTGCCGTGAATAAAGTCAACTTGGCCTTTTGCACCATAAGCCTGGCAAATACCTTCTGTTAACTTCACCATTTGCGTTTGAATGGTTTTTACCGCGTGCGGTGTCAGAGCACGTATGGTACCGATTAATTTTGCCTGTTCAGGAATAATATTATAGGTCGTTCCAGCCTCCATTTTTCCAACTGTAATTACTCCTGAATCAATTGGATTTAAATTCCTGCTAATGATACTTTGGAAAGCTTGTATTACTTGAGTGGCTACATAAATAGAATCAACAGTTTCATGGGGCATGGATCCATGGCCGCCTGACCCTTGAATAGTAATTTCAAAATCATCCACGGAAGCCATCATCGGTCCGTGTGTTAATCCGATTTTTCCTTTTTCCATCCCTTGCCACAAATGAATCCCATAGATCGCATCGACCTTATCCAAAACACCTTGTTGGATTAACTGATCTGCTCCGCTTGGTGTGATTTCCTCTGCCGATTGAAAAATAAGCATAATATTTGGCACAACCTGTTCTCTATTTTTCGATAACCAGTCGGCCACAGCTAATAATACAGCGGTATGTCCGTCATGACCGCAGGCGTGAGCAACGCCGGGATTTTTTGAAATATAGGGTTTATCCCCTTCCTCGACAATGGGAAGGGCATCGATATCTGCACGTAATGCTATGGTCTTGTTCCCGTTTGTTCCTTTCACAAATCCGACCACACTTGGTGCCTGGTAGTTTAGAATTTCAATTTTTAACGATTCCAGCCGCTGTCGAATAAAGGCATGGGTCTCATATTCTTTTCCAGAAAGCTCTGGATGCTGGTGTAAGTAGCGTCTATCCTCAATCGCTTGTTTCACTAAGCTGTCATCGATATACATTCAATAAATCCTCCTATGGAACGGAATTTGTCTTTTTAGAGATCCATCTCTCGGCCATATAAATGCCATATTGGATGAATTGGCAATATGGCGGCCTATATTATTCAACAATATAGTAAAAAAGACGTAATCGCCACAGCAAAATGAAGGAAATAAAAAAGCCAGCTCAAATAGCAGCCGGCATGATACATAATGGATTAGCGGCAATAATACCTGCCAATTTTTTACCATATACAAAATAGCTGCCATCCACTTATTATAAAATGAGGCAAGCGGGGTAAACACTAGTTTACATTGAAAACATTCTAATTAGGAAGGTTTTTAAAGAATGGAAAAAAGGTTTTGCGATGAAGCACATTAATAATAAAAGCGACATGATAATCACATAATCTATTTTTCTCATAAAAAATCCCTCCGAATGTCCACTTACAAATACAATTATATGATTTTTAGCGTAATCTAGATATATAATTTTTGGTTAATTTTTGTAAAAATTGGACGGTTAACGGATGATGTTAGTTTCAATCTTGGGAATGTTTTTTTAAAAACTGAATGTTGATTTCAATGTGTTCGAAAAATAAACGGAGCAATTCCGGCTAAACGAAGAAAAACCGATTATTTGTTAAAAATAAAGGAAGTTTTTCCGTTTATATTAGCCAAATCTTTGAATATTAACATATTTAGAACAGTTAATCGGAATTACTCCGCCTATATTGCCTTTTGGTGCTTATTCTTAAACATTAGCAGGAATTACTCCGCCTATGAATTTCTAATACCCATAGTTACAAGAAAATCAACAATATTCTAGTAGTTTAGCTGTTTGAAATTATTGCTTTATTATTAAAACAATCTAGGTACTTAGTAACAAATTTTGCTATTAATTTCTATACTCTATCAAGATTCGACTTTTTTTGATACTATAATATTGTATTATTTTTCCTAGTTTTATAAATTATACCGGAGGTGGATAAACATCATCAAAAAAGTAAACAGGTATATACTGTTCGCTGCCATGTTTACGATTCTCTTAATCTTTACTAATGGTAAAGTGCTAGCCAACAGTATTCCCCTTCAACCGATGGGGTTCATTGACGCACCATCTGCAGGTTCAACGGTAAATGGGATGATGAAAGTCCGAGGGTGGCTTTTAGACACCAGCGGGTTTTCCAAAGTCGAGGTGTTGGTTGATGGAAAAGTTGTCGGACAAGCCACATATGGTTTTTCTCGTCCAGACGTTTTAAACGTTTTTCCTAGTTATCAAAACGCAAATGCAGGTTATGAATTTGATTTTGATACAAGGTCACTAACGAATGGATCACACTCCGTCTCCGTTACAGCTACGTCAACTACTGGAACTACTTTGCCATTACAAGGTAAAACAGTAAATGTGCAGAATTTACCTCCAGTTGGCTATATTGATTCTCCTGCTTCTAATGCTTCTATTAGTGGTGTTACGAATGTAAGAGGTTGGTTCTTAGATGTCAGCGGTATTTCCAACGTTGAAGTCTTCGTAGATGGATGGAGTGTAGGACAAGCCACATACGGCATTTCCCGACCTGATGTACTAAGAGTTCTTCCAGCCTATCAAAACGGAAATGCAGGTTATGAATTTGCGCTGGATACGAGAAATCTTACAAATGGTACACACGTCATCTTAGTAAAAGGGACGGGGAAAAGCGGTACGACAACGGAACTTCAAACCAAAACTGTGAACGTGAACAATCTGCCAGCAGTTGGATTTATGGACACACCAAAGAATGGATCCACGCTTACCGGCATCACGAATGTACGTGGTTGGTTTTTGGATGGCAGCGGTGTTTCCAAAGTGGAGGTCTTAGTTGATGGACAGATCTTTGGCCAGGCCCAGTATGGCGGCTATAGACCCGACGTTCAAAACGTTTTACCTCAGTATCAAAACGCATACGGTGGTTATGAGTTCGCTCTTGATACGTTTAAGCTTTCAAATGGATGGCACTCGATTACGGTAAGAGAGACTGGTAAAAATGGAGCTAGTAGTGAACTCCAAAGTATTAACATAAATGTAAAAAATGCAGTAAATTTGGACTTGGTTGGATTTTTGGATGCGCCAGCTAACGGTTCCGTTATCAAGGGAATTAGTACCGTACGCGGTTGGTTTTTAGATGATGACGGGATTGCTAGAGTGGACGTTTTAGTGGATGGACAATTTGCTGGACAGGCCAATTATGGTCTTTCTCGGACAGATGTTCAAAGATTCTATCCTGAGTATAATAACGCAAATGGTGGTTATGAGTTTGCTCTTGACACTAAGAATTATGCAAACGGCACACACACGATTACGGTTAAAGCTACAGGGAAGAACGGCTCAACGAAACAGTTTGAAAGTAGTGTGAGTATCCAAAATCTTGATCATTTAGCGACATTAGGTTTTCTGGATTCTCCAAAAGCCGGTTCAACCATTGATGGAGTATCATTGATTCGCGGCTGGTATTTGGATGGCAGCGGTGTAGAAAAAATTGAGGTATTTATGGATGGCAAATGGATTGGAAATGCTCAGTATGGCTTAAGTCGTCCTGATGTGGCAACCGTCCTCCCGGAATACCTTAATTCAAACGCTGGTTTCCAATACTCACTCGATACGAAACAGTTCACAGATGGAGCGCATACGCTAACCATTAAAGAAACAGGAAAAAATGGTAAGAGTCATACTCTTTCTTCAAGCATTACGATTAAAAATGGAAATCCATATCTTTCATTAAATCTAATGAAACCTGCTAATATTACGGCAACTGATATCGTTAATTTCTTTAATGCTAAAAATCAATCCAATAGCCCGCTTAAAAACTATGCTCAAAGTTTTATAGATGCACAGAATCGATATGGTGTGAACGCACAATATTTAGTCGCTCATGCCATTTGGGAAACTGGCTGGGGCGGTTCCGATTTAATAGGTTACAAGAATAACCTTTATGGATATGGTGCCTATGATATGTGTCCTTTCACTTGCGGTTATTATTTCCAGTCAGTGCAGGATAGTATTTTTAGAGTAGCCTATCAGGTAAGAGTAGATTATCTAAATGAGTCTGGGATTTATTATGCAGGTCCAAATTTAATCGGGATGAATACAAACTATGCGACAGATCAAAATTGGAAAAATGGAATTGCTAATCTAATGCAGGGTATGAAACTGTATGATAGCTCCTATTATACCAATGCGAATGTCCTTGGGATGTCAAACATTGCTCCACCTCCGCTGGTAAGAGATATTCCAGCAGGGCTGCCATATCCGGTAGATAAGATCATTAACTTCCCTAGTGGAATTAACGCAAAAATTGTTAATACAACTTCTTTAACTCTTAGATCTTTACCATATATTTTAAGATCAACGGTTATAGGAACAGTTCCTCAAGGTACACCGATAACAATACTAGGATATAATACAGACGTGTATTACAATCCGACTTCAACAGGTAATTACGCCTATCGTTGGTACCGGGTAAGTGTCAATGGTCAAACTGGATGGCTTTACGGTGGATATTTAGAGATTCAAAACCTAGCACAGGTAACCCTTACTAGTGGTTCTTTAAATATTCGCAGTGGTAATACAACAGATTCAAGTGTGATTACTAGTGTCAGTAAAGGTGCTTATTTGAATCTTGTTACAAACAACGGTCTGCCAGTAACACAGAACGGCTGGGCTCAAGTGTATGTGCCAAATTCCACAACCACTGGCTGGGTAAGTGGAGAGTTTATTACACAAGTAATAAACTAGAATTGTATAAAGACTAGAACACCCTTGAAAAATCGAGGGTGTTTTTTTCTCGACATTTTACGCACCTCTGGGTGGGAAGCTCCCAGTTAGCAGAAGGTTCTTGCCTAAACTAATCAATCATTTAATTAATTTTCTGTTTGTCAAAAGGAGTCTACTAGTGTGGCAATCTGGTATTTATTGAAAGTGTTTGTAACTGCTAAAATAAAAAGGACCTGGGTGAGGTCCTTTTTGCAACACCTTGGGGACGGTTCTCATGACTTTTTCGGGGCGTTTTACCCATTATGAAACCGTGAGAACCGTACCTGTGTTATTTTTATTTTAATGCACTAACGGCATTGATAGACCCAAATCCTGATTCTCCATCATAACCTGGCTTGAACCAATCATCTGCTGAGTTTTGGATTAAATTTTTTACTTGAGAAGGAGATAAAACATCCTTTCCATATTTTGCAATAATGACTCCAGCAAGACCGGCCGTTTTAGGGGCAGCCATGGATGTACCTGCATAGAATGCATATCCACCAGGAACTGTTGATAAACATAATTTAGTAGTATCTCTTAATGATCGGTCACCAGTGGCTAACCAAGCTGTACCATAATCGCCACCAGGTGCGATTACATCGATTTTTCCGACACCATAATTTGAATAGTACGTTAGGTTCTTTTCTTGTCCGCCAGCGGATACGCGAATCATTGTCTGGCTGCTTGGACTTCTATGTGTAGCTCCCTTATCATCACCAGAAAGCTTTCCAGGGCTGGAAATATCCACACCTGCATTCCCTGCAGAACCAACAACCGTCACGCCTTTTTTAATAGCGTATTGAATCGCACGGTTAAATAAACGAACATCTGCTACAACATCTTTCGTTGCATACTCCGGATTTTGAAACCAGTCATATCCACCAAGAGACATGTTGACTACATCGACATTGTCATCTGCTGCTGTCATTAAAGCATTCGCAATATCAGATGTGTAGGCCCCACCCTCTGGGCCAAATACACGATATGCCGCCACTTTTAACTCAGGTCCAATCCCTAGGACTCGACCATTTCCAGCGATGGACCCAGCAACGTGTGTTCCATGGCCATCTTCATCCATTGCACTATCTATCCCAGGAACGAATGACTTTCCGTAAGCAAAATTATTTTTAATATCTGGATGAGTATAGTCGATACCTGTATCCACTACTGCTACAATAATATCTTTATCATTGGCGGATTTTCCTGTTCCACCTTTCATATTCCAAGAGGCACCATTATTTGTTACTTGTTTAATATCCCATTGATAAGTGTTATAAAGGTCATTAGCGGTACTAGAAGTGAAATTATCCTCGAGAACCTGAGTGTCCACAGGTGCTTCAGGATATACGGTACTTTCCACACCAGCATTCAAAACGGCTGTACTTTTTTGAACCTCCGACAAGAAATTCGGATTATCTGAGTTTACTTTAACAGCTCCTAATTTTGGTAATGCCTTTGTTACTTTACCGCCAGAATTTTTTACAGTTTCTAAATAGTTTGATGGGAGGCTCGACTCTGACTTAAAGACAACTATGTAGTCCTTGTCCACACCTTGGGCATGGGCAGCCCCTAAACTACCAACGAAAGCCCCAACACTCAAAGTGGCGGTTAAAGCACCTGCGATAAATTTCTTTTTCATACTCATCCCCCAATATTATGAAAATTTTCCAACAACTAGATTATAATTTTCATATAGTATTATCACAATGGGTGTATTTTGTTTAAACCTGTCATTACTTGGTTTATATAAAAAAACCTTTCGACACTTCTATTCCGAATTCTGTTAACATTATTATTTTATTAAAGAGAACCCTATCCCAAGTGACACAACTTTAAGATTGCTTAACTTCTAGGTGGTATTCTACAAAGTAATATTATCTTGAAAAAATCCTCCCTACTTTCGACAAGTATCTCTCCTGAAAACAACCAAAAACGCTTATATCAAGGGGTTTATTAGCAATGTAATCAAACGTTTGATTAGTAAAATTGAAGTTAACCAATCGATTGATTAGAATTACATTACGTGCTGTTAATACTGCGTTTGCTCCTGTTTAGCAGGAAGAAAATTGTCAACGAGGATTACGGTTACAATTTAGTTGGTATTAATCAATTATATAGAAGGACTGATAAATGAAGATGGATAAACGAGATCTTGTCCAATATTTTATTGTAAATAAAGACCTGAAAATGTCGACGGGAAAAACAGCCGCACAAGTAGCGCATGCTGCAACTCTCAGTACGATTAACCTGATGTCTTCGCAATCCCCTTTTCAGGAAAAGCATGATGATTTTGTAGAATGGATACAGACTGGAATGAAGAAAATTGTATTAAAGGGTAAGCAGGGCGATCTTGAAAAGTTAGAAAAAAGAGGATTTTTTAGCATTCGAGATAGTGGTTTAACCGAAATCAAAGCAGGTTCTTTGACTGTGATTGCACTTCCACCGATGGAAAAATCTGAAGCGAAGGAAATCGTTGGACACTTAACTCTCCTTAAAAACTAAGGATTATGCCACTTGATATTCCCATGGATTATTACGTGCAAATTAATATGGAAGGTTTTGAGGATATTGTCGATGCCGTTGGTGGTGTGACTGTTCAAAATGACCAATCTTCAACGGTATTTATGGCCATGGGAACCTCCCCAAAGGCGTAGGAATGGTTAAGTTTATCTTCAAATCCTTTTCAAATAATTTCTGTTCGTGTGTCACGTGGGGTGCTAAGCATTTTTGATTTGTCTTTGGAATTAACAGTAAGCACGAAGAGGTCGTGTAAAGTGAACCTTGTAGCTATCGGCAGTTGACGGTCCAAAGTAACGAAGGATTTGTCTTGATCTGTCTGGATTAATATTTGTCCTTCTTGTAGTATAGTTATATGCTTACTGACAACTAAGACTTAGGAGGATAAGATTTGTATAAATTAATCGCAATCGATATTGACGGAACGTTGATGAATGATCGAAAAGAGATAACGAAAGAGGTCAATGATGCCATTCAAGCTGCAAAAGCAAAAGGTGTGAAGGTAGTTATCTGTACAGGGAGACCGATCGTTGGTGTCCAATCGATTATTGAGGAATTGAAATTAAATGATGAAGATGAATATGTGATTACATTTAATGGAGCCCTTGTGCAAAATACTCACACTCAGGATGTAGAATCACAAATTACTTTAACCTATGAAAACTTAAAAGAAATTTACGAATTAGGCCAAAAGCTAAATTCACCGCTTCATTACTTTGATACAGAAAATCTGTATACCCCTAATCGAAGAATAAGCAAGTACACTATTCATGAGGCCCATATCAACCAAATTGATCTTCATTACCGGCCAATTGATGAAGTACCAGAGGACATGCTTATTCCGAAAGTAATGTTTATTGATGAACCGGAACGTTTGGATACGATTATTGCAAAAATACCTGAATCATTCTGGGAAAAGTATACGTTTGTTAAAAGTACTCCATTCTTTCTAGAAATCCTAGACCCAAGTGTCAGCAAAGGGAATGCAGTAAAACTACTTGCCGAAAAACTTGGAATTAAGCAGGAAGAAGTGATCTGCATCGGCGATGGCGAAAATGATTTAAGTATGATTGAGTATGCTGGCTGTGGCGTGGCAATGGCCAATGCAGTATCTGTTGTAAAAGAAGTGGCTCAGTTCCATACATTATCGAATAATGAACATGGTGTCGCTTATGCGATTGAAAAATTAGTACTGGAGCCAGACGGCCGCTAAGCTCTAAAGGGGATCCGACTCTTAGGGGAAACACTTATAATTTTTTACAAAGACTTTACCTCTAAGCATGGGGTAGAGTCATATTTATTTTTGTGAAACTCGATTGATGCCAACTGTGTATTCCTCGACAATAAATTTACTTAAAAACAGGTGAGGATTAAAAGGGTCGTTCATTATAACGTACATATCTATAATAATTAATCTGTTGGAGAACCCCTATATCTGGAAGGTTTAAAAAATATCAAGAAAAATTAAAATATATCAGGAAGTTTTAATAGTTTATCAGGAAAACTAGAACTGTCGACGGAGTGCTAATAAATGTTCAGCGGTAATTGGCTGGCCTTCTACTTTAAAAATTATTTGTCGGTATATTCTGCTGTAGTAGCGTTATGAAGAAAGCTTCTAATTTCTTCAAACGATATACCAATCTCTTGAGCTTGTTTAATAAGTTCAATCCATTCAAGATCTAGTTCTTTATTACCGGAAATCGTAGTCACAATTTAACCTCCTAAAATATGAATAATGTTGGTATACTCAGCAATAAAGTCTAGTCTGTAGGACTGTATTTTTTGTCTAGAAGTGATTCTCTTTAAAATGAGTAGTGTTAAAGTACTATATTTATCCTACTACAAATGTTTCTAGTATCGAACAAAAAGTATCCCAAAAAGTTCGACAAAAGTTTGAATATTTTGTAAATAATAAGCTTGTCAATCGTTAAGAGTAGAATCTATTAAACTTGATAAGTTAATCGATTATGGCCAGTTTAAGAGGTGGTTTATTTCTATCTAAAAGTATCTGTGCCCTGCAAAACTAGCGAGCTGCCTGAAGAATTCGTCCTTAATGCGGGCTCTTGGGGACAAACCGAACGCGCTGGCAAGAAGATTTGTTCTCAATGCGGGCTCTTGGGGACAAACCGAACGCGCTGGCAAGAAGAATTGTCCTCAATGCGGGCTCTTGGGGACAAACCGAACGCGCTGGCAAGAAGAATTGTCCTCAATGCGGGCTCTTGGGGACAAACCGAACGCGCTGGCAAGAAGAATTGTCCTCAATGCGGGCTCTTGAGGACAAACCGAACGCGCAACCCAAAGGATTTGTCCTCAATCCGGCCTCTTGAGGACAAACCGAACGCGCAACTCAAAGGATTTGTCCTCAATGAAGGCTCTTGAGGACAAACCGAACGCGCAGCCCAAAGGATTTGTCCTCAATGCGGGCTCTTGAGGACAAACCGATCGCATAGCTCAAAGGATTTGTCCTCAATCCCGGCTCTTGAGGACAAACCAAACGCACAGCCCAAAGGATTCGTCCTCAATCCCAGGTCTTAAGGACAAATCAAACGCACCTTCCCGAGGATTTGTCCTTAACCAAAAGGGATAACTGGCACCTCTAAAAATGCAGAGCAAATTACCACTTTTTAAATAAAAACAGGGCTCGGATACTAAATCCGAACCCTGCCTCTGGTTTATATTTTTACAACTTCCAGATATTTAAGCTGGTGCCCATCTAACTCGAGAACTCTAAGAATATGTCCCTCTGCTTCAATTACAGTACCAACCTTTGTATCGATGTTTTGAGACAAGAACCAGCCGCCAATTGTATCCACATCCTCATGTACAAGGCTTGTAGCTAATAGGTCGTTCACCTCATCAATAAGCAATTTGGCGTCCAAAACATAGTGATTTTCCTTTAGCTTCCGTATTTCTGGGACCTCATCATCATCAAACTCATCTCTGATTTCTCCTACAATTTCCTCCAGTATATCTTCGACCGTTACAAGACCAGCTGTACCGCCATATTCATCCATCAGAATCGCCATATGGGTTCGTTCTTTTTGCATTTTAATCAGCAAATCATGGATAGGGATGTTTTCGATTACTCGAATTACGGGTGTGATGAATTTTTTTAGATTGATATCTTCGTTGCGGTTCATTGTAAGATTTTCTGTTAACAATTCCTTAATATTGATAAATCCAAGGATATTATCTTTATCACCATCGATTACGGGATAGCGTGTGTAATTTTCTGATTGGATAACTTTTATTATATCTTGGAAGTGATCATCGATGGATATAGAAACGATTTCCGTTCGGGGTACCATAATTTCTTTCGCAATTCTTTCGTCAAACGCGAAAATGTTATTCATATAGTTCAATTCATTCTGGTTAATTTCACCGCTTTTATAACTTTCCGATAACAAAATCCTAAGTTCCTCCTCTGAGTGAGCCACTTCATGCTCAGAGGCAGGTTTTAAGCCGAAAAGCCCAACAAGAACACGGGCTGACCCGTTCAAAAACCAGATGAAGGGATACATTAACTTATAAAACCAAATAATCGGTACGGCAAACAAAAGGGTCACGGCCTCTGCCTTTTGGATGGCAACCGTTTTGGGAGCCAGTTCTCCAATCACAACATGGAGAAAGGTGACCAGTACAAACGCAATACCAAAAGATAGAATATGTGTAAGTGATTCATTTATATGGAAATGCTCAAATAAAGGGTGCAATAGCTTTTCGACAGTGGGTTCACCAAGCCAACCTAGTCCTAATGCTGTAATGGTGATCCCTAGTTGGCAGGCAGAAAGGTACTCGTCCAAATGAGAAACCACTTTTTTAGCGGAAACAGCACCTTTTTTCCCTTCGGCTATGAGCTGGTCAATTCGAGAAACACGGACTTTTACCATCGCAAATTCTGTCGCTACGAAAAAAGCTGTTAACGCAATGAGTAAAGCAATCAATAATAAGTTAATAGTTGTCAATAAGTAGTCTTACACAAAGTAAGACATACACCTCCTGTAATTATGTTCCGAACCATTTTGAAAAAAGCCGGTACACACTTTTACGCAAGAGGAATATAAAAGATTCATATTTTTTATAATAGATTTTTTCAATGGACTAGCAATCTTTGCTGCAAGGTTAAATTGGCAGCTCAATCCTCCGACAAGTCCTGACAATATTCTCTAATCAATCTGGCCGCATAGGTTTGGCTAATTTGTAGATCCTTGGCCACGCGCCTAGAGCTTTTATTCACTTTATAGGATTTACGAACCATCTCTTTTTTTGCCAATTCGACGGCCTCATTAAGGGTAGCGGGAGCAGTATTTTCAATTTGGGCCAGTCCTTGGTTATAAATGCCTTCGGGCAGGTCATCGATTCCGATGACATCATTGCTGACAATGACAAGCTTTTCTATTAGGTTTTCTAATTGTCTTATATTTCCGGGCCATGAATAATGGGTAAGCCAATCAAGGCAATCTTTAGAAATTAATTTATTCATTTCAAGGATTCGATTAAATTTGTATAAGAAATTATAGATAAGCGGGACTATATCTTCTTGCCTTTCCCGAAGCGGAGGCATTTTGATATCCACTACGTTCAGCCGATAATATAAATCTTCTCTAAACATTTTGTTTGTTACCATTTTGTTTAAATCTTTATTGGTCGCGGCAATAATTCGGATATCGACTGACTTTTCTTTATTGCCGCCAATGGGAATGAATTTTTTCTCCTGAATAACTTGCAATATTTTAGCCTGAAGAGGCAAAGGCATGTCCCCAATTTCATCAAGAAACACCGTACCCCCATCTGCGCATTCCAGTATCCCTTTTTTACCAGAACGGTTTGCATTTGTGAAAGAACCAGGTGTATAGCCAAAAAGCTCGGACTCCATTAATTCTGCAGGGATTGCGGCACAATTGATGGTTAAAAAGGGGCCGTTCCTTCTATTTCCGTTTTCATGAATATATTGGGCTAACATGCTTTTACCTGTTCCGGACTCACCGAGAATTAATATAGTAGAGTTTGCAGCTGCCACCTTCTTGGCAAACTTCAATACATTTTTCACCTTTTCATTATTTGTAATAATGCTGCTGCCAAATGGATCTTCAGCTTCTTTACTATTTTTTGAATCGTTTTCTTTTACTTTCAGCATTTTGTAACTTTGTAATTCCCTTGCGGTCGTTACGATTAATTCCACTTCTTTTTGATCATTTAAGATAGGGACAACAGAGGTGAGCAGTTCCGCACCAAGGATGGTGGTTTGTTTAATCGTAATGGGCTCTTTTCTTTCCAAAACATCGGGGAAAATAGAGGGATACCAATAGCCTTTATCTGCAAATTCCATGCTCGTTTTCCCTATAACTTCTTCCTTGTTTAAACCATAATGCTTTTTACAGGCATCATTCACATAGATAATTTTCTTATCCTTATTTAATACAAAGATTTCGTCAGAAGAATAATCTAAGATTTTTATAAGCGCTTCCATATTTAAATCTAAATCGGTTAGAAAATTGGATAATGTCATGAAGTGACCTCCCGAAAATCATATTCTGAGTTTGATGGAACTCAGAGTGAGTTTGATTGTATTCAGAAAAGTGTTAAAATAGGCAAAAGTGTGATTATAATCACATCCACTCTAATAGTAGTCGAAATATTTTGAATTGTAAATAGCCGGAAAAGTGGCGGAAATAGGAAAATATCCTTGGGAAAGTCAGCCGGTGAACACAAATGAACTCACTTCCTCTTTTTAAAATCCTATTAATCTCGGCTTTTTAGATAAAAAGATAGTTGGCACGAAATTTGCATTTAATAAAATATGAAAAGTACTTTAAAGGATTTGAATGACAAAAGGAGGAACAACAAATGAAACCGTTAACAGGGCATACCCTGGAGCACACTCTCCCGTACGAAAATTATGTGAATCCGCAAATATTTGAAGAGGAAAAGAAAAAGATCTTTCAAGACAGCTGGATTTTAGCTGGACACACAAGCCAGGTGGAAAAACCGGGGGATTTTTTTACTTTTGATATAGCAGATCAGCCATTAATCATTAGCAGGGATAAAAACAATGAATTGAATGCCTTTTACAACATTTGCCCGCATAGAGGAACCAAAGTGGAAAAAACCGAATGTGGAAATAAAAAGGTTTTCACTTGCACCTATCATGGCTGGACATTCCACCTGAACGGGAAATTAAATAGGGCGCCAAACTTCGATACGAATGAATTAGGAAACCATAGCTGTATGCCACAAGTAAAGCTTGAAGTATTCCAGTCCATGATCTTCATAAATTTGAACCCAGAAGCAAGACCAATGGAAGAAACATATGGAGAATTTATGGCCAATCTGGAAAGATACACTTTCTTGGAGTCTTTGAAAAAGGTTCGGGTAAACCAAAGGATCATTGATGCTAACTGGAAAGCGGTTATTGATAATTATCTGGAGTGTGATCATTGTAAGATTGCCCATCCTGAGTTTTCAAAAACATTTGATATGAAAAATTACCACATCGATTTACATGGTAATTTCTCATGTCAATATTCAGAGTTAACCAATAAATCGAATGAACAACAAGATGATCACGCCAATTTCTATTGGGTATGGCCAAACTTGATGGTGAGCATTTATCCTGGAAAAGAAGGCAATATGACGATAAGTCAAATCTTGCCGCTATCACCGGATAAATCACTTGCCATCTATAGCTACTACTTTAAATCGGATGAAATTAGCGAAGAGCAAGAGGAACTGATTCGTTTTGTCGATCAGGTAAGATTAGAGGATTTCGACCTAGTAGAGTTATTGCAAAAAGGGTTCCATACGAATGCCTTCAAGCATGGAGTGTATTCACCGACTGAGTATGCACTCAAATTTTTTCACAACCTTTATGAAGAAGCTATGAACGTGAAAGAAGGAATGCTATAGCGTACCCCTTCGTTTATATGAAAATAGATTTATATAGAAATATATTACTAGACATATTTGGAGGATTAAAATGAATAATCAAACAGAATTCACAGCCGTTGCAGATCCAAATGTTAAAGGTTACCAAACAGAATTCACAGTTGCGGACGCCATTGTAAAAGAGCTCCTGCAAGCAGGAGTGGAAGCAGTATTTGGAATCGTTAGTATTCACAATATGCCAATTTATGATGCGATCCTTAGGGATGGAAACATCCGGACCGTTACTGCCCGTGGTGAAAGCGGAGCAGTCAACATGGCTGACGCCTATGCCCGTGCTACAGGAAAATTGGGTGTTGTCATCACAAGTACAGGTTCTGGTGCAGGGAACGGTGCAGGTTCCTTGTCAGAAGCATGGAACTCAAGCACGCCAGTTTTGCACATTACTGGGGAAGCGGATTCTAATTATATTGGAACGGATCAACGTTATATCCACGAGGCGAAAGACCAGTTAAAAATGATGGAGGGAGTCAACAAAGCAGCTTATTTGTTGAAGCGTCCAAAGCAAATCATTCCGTTTATGCGTAAAGCAATAAAAGAAGCGCTATCGGTACCAACAGGTCCGGTAACTGTTTCGATTCCAACGAATTTCCAGGCACAGATTATTCCTAACAATCAATTAATTGAAATGGAAGCGCTTCAAAAACAGGAGGTAAAACTCAACATTCCTGCTGATGTTGTTGAAAGGATTGCTTTAGCAAAAAGACCCATCATTTGGGCAGGCAATGGGGTAATTGCGTCAGGTGCATCAGAGGAACTGCGTAAGCTGATAGATAAAATTCAGCCTGCGGTCGTTACAAGTGAATCCGGAAAAGGGTCTATCCCTGAAAACCACCCGCTTTGCATCGGTAACTTTGCGTTTTTCCCTCAAGTGGAGGCACTATTAAACAAGTCGGATTTACTTATTAGTGTCGGTGTCCGTTTCCGTGGTAGTGAAACAAATGGATGGACACTTCCGGTACCGGAAAATCACATCAATATTGATTTGAACCCGAATGCCTTTAATCGTAACTTTGATACATTGTATACACTGAACGGAGATGCCAAGGCAGTCTTACAAGAGATTAATCGTCTTTTGGCCAATAAAGGGATCCATCCTGATGCAGATTATGTCGATGAAGTGAAGTCAGTCCGTCAGGCTGTACGTGATGACCTGCGAAGCCAAATTGGGCCTTATGGTGAAGTGGCGGATATTATGCGTGAACAGCTGCCTGAGAATACCGTTTTGGTGACGGACGTAACGATCCCTGGATACACTTGGGGAAATAAATTGTTCGATATTTATGAACCAAGAGACTACCTCTACATGACAGGCGGCGGAATCGGACAAGGTTTGCCAATGGCGATTGGCGCCAAAATTGGTCAGCCGGATAAAAATGTCGTTCTTATTGCTGGTGATGGTGGATTCATGGTGAATTCAAGTGAGATGATCTCAGCGATTCAGGAAGATGCGCCGATTATCGTTTTATTATTCGATGATGGCGGCTATGGAATCCTACGATACTATCAAGAAGCGGCATATGGCCGACGTATATCGGTAGACTTGAAAAACCCTGATTTCGTCATGCTGGCAAAATCAATGGGATTCAAATCAGAGAAAGTTCGCACGGTGGAAGAGTTCAGAGCAGGATTAGCGAATGCCATCGCAAGCAAAAAGCCTTATATGGTTGTAGTGGATGTAGAGGCAGTTGGAGTGTTGGAATACAAGGATTCGGACGAATACATTGCTTCTTTCCGTCCAAAACAGGGATAGATTTCCGCCGTATTTAACGTTATCCCCCACTTCTAAAGTGGGGGGAGCGCAAGCCATACTGGGAGGTACAAAGCTATGACAAAAGAGTTAAAACACTATATAAATGGGCAATGGGTAGACTCAAGTAACCCGAACAAACTTGATATTATCAATCCCGCAACACGGAAGGTCATTGCCAGGGCACCGAGCGCTACAAAGGAAGAAACAGAAGAGGCAATCAAAATTGCAAAAAGAACGTTTGAAAGTGGGATTTGGTCTGATCAATCTCAACAAGAGCGGGCGGCTGTTTTACTTCAGATTGCAGATCTATTACAGGAAAACAGTGATGAATTAAGAGATTTAGAAGTACAGAATAATGGAAAAACGAAAAGAGAAGCAGCGTCGGATGTTGAAGAGGCAGTGAATACATTTCGTTATTATGCAGGTCTGCTTAATGTGCCTAACGGCCAGGTTTATGAAACCTCCGGAAATATGCAGACATTGATCATTAAGGAACCAATCGGAGTTGCGGGATTAATTGTCCCTTGGAATTTCCCCTTATTGATGAGTGTATGGAAGATTGCACCGGCACTTGCGGCTGGTAATAGTATCCTTTTAAAACCTGCGGAAATTACTCCGATGACAGCAGTAAAATTGTTTGAACTGATTGATCAGTCCGATTTACCAAAGGGAGTTGCTGCCCTCATTATGGGAGATGGACCGGTTGTTGGCCAGACGATTGCTGAAAGTGATGATGTAGATATTGTTTCCTTTACTGGAAGCACAGGGGTTGGCCGCCATATCATGCAGGCCGCGGCCGGTAATATGAAAAAAGTGTCGCTTGAGCTGGGAGGGAAATCTCCGAATATCATCTTTGATGATGCCGATTTGGAAACAGCACTTGATTACTCTTTATTTGGCATTTTCATGGGATCTGGTCAGGTTTGTTCTTCTGGGAGCCGGATTCTTGTCCAAGAAGGACTGTACGATGAATTTGTTCAGAAATATATACAAAAGGCCAAAAAGATTAGAGTAGGTCCTGGACATGATGAGCACTCCCAAATGGGGGCTATTGTTAGTGAAAAGCACATTAAGAGTATTTTAAATTACATCCAGATTGGTAAAGAAGAAGGTGCGAACCTTGCTCTTGGCGGTAATAAAATCGAGGGTAACGGTTTAGAGGATGGATTTTTCATTGAACCTACGGTCTTTACCGATGTAACCGCCGATATGCGGATTGTCAGGGAAGAAATCTTTGGACCAGTTGTTACGATCCAGAAATTCAAAGATGAAGATGAGGCCATTAAGATTGCCAATGACACAGAATATGGACTTGCAGGTGCTGTTTTCTCTACTGATCATAACAAAGCCTTACGTGTCATCAAAAAGGTTCGTGCAGGGATCACTTGGGTAAACGCCTACCATCTTACAACGATTCAAGCGCCATGGGGCGGATATAAACAAAGCGGCATCGGCAGAAGCCTAAGTACGTATGGATTGGATGAATACCAGGAAACGAAACAGATTAACATTAATCTTGATCCTGTACCTATTCGCTGGTTTGAATAGTAACCTATTTTTTTTGAAGTGATAACAACAAATTCATAGTGTTAATAGTATTTTTAATAGTGGCTGCATGATGGTAGAAAGAAGAAATTCTTGGGAGGTATTGGAATGTCTAAACCATATTTAATTGTTGAGTGGAATGATACAGAAACGGACGCACAGGGGTGGCTTGTTGTTCATAACTTCGTGAAAGGATATACAGGCGGCGGTACGAGAATGCATCCGACAGTAACAAAAGAAGAGGTTGAAAGATTGGCCGAAGCGATGGCTTATAAGTACGTAGCTAGTGACAGCGGAACGACCGGAGGATGTAAAGCAGGAATTAAATATGATTATAAAGCTCCAGATGCGAATGCCGTATTAAGGAGATTTTTAATCGCGATGATGCCCTATATTGATAGCGGGGTATCTTTAGGAAGTGACCTAGGTACGAAGTACGAAGATGTACTACAAATCTTTAACGAATTCGGCATCGACATCCCGCTGACAAATTCAATGAAACAAAATCCTGCGATTCTTCAAGGGATCAAGGATTTTGATGGGCTGATGAAAACAAGAATTGATGGATTGCTTTTAAATGATGCTGTCACAGGATATGGTGTTGCGTTTTCAGCCGATGAAGCTTGGAAGTTTAAAAATGGTAAGGACGGCGCGAAGGTTGTCATCCAAGGCTTTGGTTGTGTAGGGGCAAGTTGTGCATTAAAACTGTCTCAATTAGGTTATAAAATCGTGGGAATTTCAGATGCAAACTTGTTAGTCACCTGTGAAGAAGGATTGGATATACAAAATCTTATTGACCATAAGAATGTATATGGAGAAATGGACCAAGATAATTTTGAACCAAACTATACGGTAAGGCCGAACTCTGAGTGGCTCGATGTGGATTGCGATATTCTTATCCCCTGTGCATTAGAGGACGTGATCAACAAGTCTAATGCTGATAGAGTTAAAGCGAGTTTGATTGTTGAAGCGGCTAATATACCATTATCTTCTGAAGGAGATGAAATCATCAAACAAAGAGGTATTGACATTGTTAATGATTTTGTTGCGAATCTTGGTGCAATCAGATTTTATGACGCTGTTATTTTTGGACTGGTCAAACCAGATCCGCAGGCAGTGATGGATGATATTGAAAAGCTATGCCGAAAAAATACCGATCAACTATTTTTAGAAGCGAAGAAACAAAACAGATATCAGCGGGATGTTGCGTATGAAATTTTTGAACCTGAGGTCAGTGATTTATTAGAGTTGACAAGCATGTCTGAGAAGGAAGCCGTCAGATAAGCAGGTAATAAAATGGGGCATGATTTGCCCTATTTCTTATACGGATCGAAAAAATACAGGGGGAATTGGATGAAACCAGAACAAGGAAGTCAACCAAAAGAATTAAAACGTTCGATGAAAAGCAGGCATTTATTTATGCTGTCCATAGGGGGAGTCATTGGAACTGGTCTTTTCCTAGGATCGGGGTATGCGATTGGTGAGGCCGGACCTTTCGGGGCTATTACCGCCTATTTATTCGGCGGCTTGCTAATGTACTTGGTTATGGTTTGTCTTGGGGAGCTATCCGTCGTCATGCCGGTTTCGGGTTCATTTCAGGCACATGCCGAGCGGTTTATCGGTCCTGCCTCTGGGTTTATGATTGGATGGACTTACTGGCTTAGCTGGGCCATTTATGTAGGACTAGAGTTTATTGCAGCCGGTTTGCTGATGGCCAGGTGGTTTCCAGATGTACCAGTCTGGGTATGGTGTGCTGTTTTCTCCTTACTTTTATTCGGTATAAATGCCTTGACTACAAGAAGCTTTGCTGAGATGGAGTACTGGTTCTCTGCCATTAAAGTAGTGGCTGTTCTCTTTTTTATTGTCGTTGGCGGGGCAGCGATTTTCGGGTTGGTCCCTATAAAGGGACAATCGGCCCCTTACCTTTCAAACTTTTTCGGTGACGGAATATTTCCAACAGGTTTCATCGGCGTCTTTATATCCGTGATGACAGTCGTTTATGCCTTTATGGGTTCAGAAATTATGGGAGTTGCAGCCGGTGAGACAGAGGATCCCGAAAAAAGTATCCCAAAAGCTATTCGGAGTATCATTGTCCGTATTTTACTTTTCTATGTACTGGCCACTTTTGTCTTATCAGCCATTGTTCCGTGGAAACAGGCAGGTGTGCTCGAAAGCCCATTTGTAACGGTATTCGATATGACAGGAATTCCTTATGCGGCAGATATTATGAACTTTGTTATATTAACAGCGATACTTTCAGTGGGAAATACAGGTTTGTTTGCTTGTACGAGAATCCTTTTTTCACTTTCCCAAAGCGGTCAGGCTCCTCTAGCCTTCGGTAAGGTAAACAAACGCGGTGTTCCGATGAACGCCTTGCTTGTGACGCTCGCCTTTGCTTTGCTTTCCTTGCTTACCAGTGTGATAGCAGAAGAAACATTATTTGTTGTCCTGCTTGCCATCAGTGGTGTTGGAGGGGTCGTTACGTGGATGGCCATTGCGTTTGCACAGTATAAATTCCGCAAACAGTATATTGCGGGTGGCGGAAAGCTTGCGGATTTGAAATATAAAGTTCCTTTCTTCCCGCTCGTTCCAATTGTCTGCCTTATCATGTGTGTAGGAATCGTCGTGTTTACTGCTTTCGATCCTGCGCAGCGGACATCGCTTTATATAGGATTTGGCTTTGTTGTCGCTTGTTATGTTTTTTACTACTTTAAATTTACAAGAAAGAAAGTGGCTACAACCGTCTTAACAAATGGGGAGCCTGATAAGATCGTGCAATAGATTTAAAAAAGCCTAGTTGTGTATGGATGGGCACCCAAAAATCAGATACCTTTCCAAAATTCAAAAAGATAATGGTTGCATGGAGTTTCTATTGTCAGAAGGTTCAAATATTAGCTATCCAAATAAAACATACCGTTTACTGAATTACATTTATCTATTCTAAACTAGGATGGTGAAATATGAAGAAGAAGGTATATCTATTAACTTTAATACCAGCCTTGGGTTCACTTTTTGTCATTAATCGGGTGGAACCCTATATATTTGGATTGCCATTTGTCCTTTTTTGGTCTATATGCTGGGTTGGTCTGACATCCCTATTCTTAATCATTGCTAATAAGCTGGATCCGGCGAATAAGGAGGAGGAAGAATTATGAACGCAGCCCTTCTAGTTATCCTCTTTTTCCTCGGATTGTGTATTTGGTTAGGTTTGCAAGCCCGGAAAGGGAAAGAAATGACGATCGAGCAGTGGTCTGTCGGGGGACGGGGTTTTGGAAGTCTTTTGATGTTCTTTTTATTAGCGGGTGAGATGTTTACCACCTATACATTCTTGGGAGCAAGTGGTGGTGCTTATCGATCCGGCATGCCTCCTGCCATATACGCTTTTAATTGTTTTTACTTTGTAATCGCTTACTGGCTGCTGCCTCCTATTTGGAAGTATGCTAAGAAAAATAAAGTCGTATCCCAATCAGATTTTTACGAGAAAAAGTATAACAGTCAGGCATTAGGTATTCTTGTATCCATCATCAGTATTGTTGCCGTTATCCCTTACTTAGTGATGCAGTTAAAAGGATTAGGAATTATTGTATCTGAAGCTTCCTATGGTTCTATTTCTCCTCACATGGCAATCGTCGTAGCGGTGACGGCTGTTACCATTTATGTAACGGTATCTGGGATGCACGGAGCCGCATGGACTGCCATTATTAAAGATATCTTGATCTTAGCTGTTATGGTCTTTATGGGGTTTTATTTCCCTTTTCATTATTACGGCGGCATAGAGCCGATGTTTGAAGCCATTGATACCGCCAAAACTGGGTTTTTACTATTCCCAGAACAAGGATTAAGTATTTCATGGTTTGTTTCGGCTACGATCATGACAGCACTGGCATTCTACATGTTTCCACATATGATGGCGGGGATATTCTCAGCTAAAAGTGGAAAATCACTGCGTATAAATGCAGGGATCATGCCCATCTATCAGGTAATTATCGTTTTTTCTTTGATCATCGGTTTTTCTGGTGTTTTACAAGTGCCAGATTTAAAGGGGCCCGATACAGATTTGGCCTTATTTAAAATGGCGAAATTGTCTTTTGACCCTTGGTTTGTCGGAGTCATAGGGGCAGCTGGAGCCATGGCCGCCCTTATCCCAAGTTCTTTGGTATTGACGGCAGTTTCAACGATTCTTTCTAAAAATATATATAAGGCATGGAAACCGAACACAACAGACCAACAGCTGGCAAAGCTGGCCAAAAGGTTGGTGCCTATTATAGCGTTGGTAACACTTTTCTTTACATTTAATGGAGGGGAATCGATTCTTACGCTATATCTTATGTCTTATAGCTTTATGGTTCAGTTATTTCCTGCTTTGTTTTTTAGCCTTTGGAAAAGGAACCCGGTTACCGTTCAAGGGGCCTTCGCTGGAATGATTGTAGGCAGTATCATCGTCATTTATTCAACCATTACAGAAATGTCACTTGCAACGTTATTCCCGTCATTCCCAAATGTCATTAAGGATTTAGATTTAGGACTGGCCGTATTAATCATCAATGTTGCTGTAACGCTGGGAGTTAGTGTTGTAACGAAGAAAACAGTGGCTAGTGTGGATGATGATACCAAATTAGTAATCTAGCATGAACTAATCTTAAAAATGATTGATAGAAGAGTTTAGGAGGATTTATCAATGCGCCATTTGAATTACATTAACGGCCAATGGAAAGAACCAACGACCCTTGAATATAAAGAGAATCTTAATCCACATAATGGAGAAGGCTTGGGGGAATTCCCATCCAGTGCAGCAACTGATGTACAAGATGCTGTAGCTGCTGCAAAAAATGCTTTTCCAGCTTGGAAAAAGCTCTCCATTCAACAAAGGGCAGTGTATTTACAAAAAGCTGCGGCTATTTTGAAAGAAAACATAGAGGAAATAGGACGGGATTTAATTAAGGAAGAAGGGAAGGCGTTTTCGGAAGGGATGGGGGAGGCTAATCGCGCAGTAAGCATCCTCGAATATTTTGCAGCGGAAGCACGGCAGCCACTTGGAGATGTCATACCTTCCGCGAATGAGAAAACATTTTTGTATACGACCCGTACACCCCTAGGTCCTATTGGCTTAATTACACCATGGAATTTTCCCATTGCCATTCCAGTATGGAAGATGGCACCAGCACTTATATACGGAAATACAGTGGTGATTAAGCCTGCTGATTTAACACCGAAATCTGTCTATCACGTTATGAAGGCTTTTGATGAAGCTGGTCTGCCAGCAGGTGTCCTTAATTGTGTATTTGGCAGAGGATCTGTTATTGGGAATGAATTAGTGAACCACCCAGATATTAAAGCCATTTCTTTCACCGGTTCAAACCAGGTAGGAAGGCAGATTCAAAAACAGGCTATAGAACACGGAAAAAAGGTACAGATGGAAATGGGAGGAAAGAATCCGCTCGTTGTTCTCAATGATGCAGACCTTGAAAGAGCCGTTGAGATAGCTGTAGGCGGAGCATTTAAATCTATCGGTCAAAAATGTACAGCAACGAGTCGTGTAATTGTCGAAGAAGGGATTTACGAGTCATTCCGTGATAGGCTTGTCAAGCGTACGAAGGAATTAACCATTGGTAACCCGCTTCACGAGGGAACCGATATCGGGCCGGCCGTATCAAAAGCACAGCTTGATGGGGTGCTCGAAATGATCAAAGCGGGGAAATCAGAAGCAACACTGCTTTGCGGTGGAGAGATCCCAGAAGATGAAGAATTAAAAAATGGCTTTTATGTAAAACCAACAATCTTTGAAAACGTGCCTAAAGATGCTCGTATTGCCCGAGAGGAAATTTTCGGTCCCGTTCTTGCATTGTTTAAAGCAAAAGATTACGAGGAAGCAGTGGAAATGGCAAATGATACTGAATTTGGTCTTAGCGCAGCCATCTGTACAAACAACCTAACATTGGCCCGCCGCTTTGTTGAAGATGCGGAAGTTGGACTTGTACATGTGAACTCGGAAACTTCGGGAGCTGAACCACAAATGCCTTTTGGCGGAGTTAAAAATTCTAGTTCCGGCAGTCGTGAACAAGGAAAAGCTGCTATTGAGTTTTATACAGAAGTGAAGACTGTTTATATGGATCCTATGTAATTCTTACTATTCAACAAGGAAAATCAAAATGGAGAGGGGTCCTAATGAATATGTATGATTTTGCAATCGTTGGCGGAGGAATTGTTGGTTTATCCACAGGGATGGCCATTTATGAGCGTTTTCCCAACGCGAAGGTAGTTGTCATTGAGAAGGAATCCGTTGTTGCCGAACATCAAACAGGGCATAACAGCGGTGTGATTCATTCGGGCATTTATTATAAGCCTGGTAGTTTCAAAGCTCGTTTTGCCCGTCAAGGAAGTAAATCGATGACTGCATTCTGCCAAACACATGGTATAGACCATGATATTTGCGGAAAAGTAATTGTTGCAACGAAACAAGAGGAATTACCGCTTCTTGAAAGTTTATATAATCGAGGGCTGGAAAATGAATTAGCTATTCATAGAATCGGTCCAGATGAATTAAAGGAAATCGAACCACATGTTAATGGTTTAGGAGCAATACGTGTTCCGGTCGCTGGCATCGTAAATTACAGACAAGTTAGTGAAAAGTTCGCTGAAATTATCCAAGAGAATGGCGGAGAGATTCGTCTAAATACAAAAGTGGAGAAAATGCAAGAAGAATCGGATCAAGTAATCATTGAGACAAATCGCGGAACATTAAAAGCTGGAATGGTCATTAACTGTGCTGGGCTTCACAGTGATCGTGTAGCACGAGCAACAGGATATAAAACAGATATGAAGATTTTGCCTTTTAGAGGCGAGTATTACAAATTAAAACCTGAAAAGCGTTATCTAGTAAAAAATTTAATTTATCCGGTTCCAAATCCAAAGTTCCCATTTCTGGGGGTCCATTTTACACGAATGATCAGCGGTGAAGTCGATGCGGGACCAAATGCTGTGCTTAGCTTTAAACGGGAAGGATACAGAAAGACAGATTTTAATGCAAAGGATTTACTAGAATCATTAAGTTTTCCTGGATTATGGAAAATGGCAGGGAAGTTTGCGAAGGAGGGGCTTGATGAATATATTCGCTCCTTCAGTAAGAAACAATTTACAAAGAGCCTTCAGGAACTGATTCCAGAAATCCAAGAAGATGATTTAATCCCTGCACCTGCAGGGGTCCGTGCTCAAGCATTAAGGAGTGATGGAAATATGGTGGATGACTTCCATATCATTCAAGGGAAACGAACGATCCATGTATGTAATGCGCCATCTCCTGCAGCAACGGCTTCAATCGAAATCGGAAAAGAAGTTGTGAATAGAATACCAGAACAAACAAACTTAAAAGAAGCAATACTAGTTTAATTAATTCCTTTGAGAGGTAGGCCTATTATGCTGAATGGAAAGACTATTTTTATTGCAGGTCACGCTCGTCTGCCGCAAGGAATGGCAGCAAAAAGCGTCTTCGATACGTTAACAATCACAGCTGAAATCGATCGTAAATACGGTGTAATCGTCGAGGCGTCTTGTACTTTAGCAACCGAGCAGGGGAGCGACTTTATTGGCCGTATATTAAAGGGCATTAGTCTAAATGATGGAGTAGAAGGCGCGGTTGAGGAAATTGAAACCTATTACCGTGGCAAGGCAACAAATGCTCTTGTTGCGGCTTTAAAGGATCTAGACCTTCATTTCCATCAAATAAAGACGGAAGAAAAGCAGAAGGTCATATAAAGTGGGCGATATGTTATTTTAAACTCCTCTTGCAGCACAAAACATCGGACGGGCAGTAGCGTCTGATGTTTTGTGCTGCTTTGAACAGTAAAAGGCAACATTATATCAGTCCTGTCCGAAGTCGAGGCAACTTCGGACACCAGGAGTGAAAATTACTTTAGCCCTGTCTGAAGTCGAGGTAACTTCGGACACCAGGAGTGAAAATTACCTTAGTCCTGTCCGAAGTCGAGGCAACTTCGGACACCAGGAGTGAAAATTACTTTAGCCCTGTTTGAAGTCGAGGCAACTTCGGACACCAGGAGTGAAAATTACCTTAGCTCAGTCCGAAGTCGAGGTAACTTCGGACACAAGATGGCAAAATTCCTTTACACCTGTCCGAAATCAGGAAACCTTTTTACAAAAAATGTTTTCCGACATGCTGTAAAAAATACTCGGTTTCCCAAGCACCTATTATGCTAATTTTCGTACAAAAGTAATGTTAATCAGGTTGATAGTTAAGTTATTCATTTTAATCTTCCACTTCATAACTGAACTACGTACAGATATTTTCGAATTATTCAAAATAATCAATTGACAATCTATCATATACAACATATACTAAGAGTAGTCAAAATATTATTAATACTTCCACTCCTGAATAACACCCTTTCAGATCCGTGGATAGATTATAATACTTGGAAACAGGAAATATAAACAACCATTAACTGCTAATTCATTGTGACTCTATTAACCATAGAGCTGTGAAATGATTATAAGCCAGTTGTACATTGAGTCCCGCTTTTTTTGGGTACTTTGTGCAGCTGGCTTTTTATATTCCTTAATTTCCATATTTTAACTATCTTACACAAAACAGGAGGAATAAAAAATGGTAATCACAGAAAAACAAAGAGGGAAATTCGAAACAAAAACAAATAGGTATGAAGTGAAAGTTCATCCGCAAACAGACCGTTTATACCACATTCAACTTTCAAAAAAGGCCATTCAAGGGTTTTTGGATACCGTCAAAGCAGAGAATTATTCTGTCCAGCATTTAGAATATACACCCTATTCTCGTCTTATTGTCTCTTCTATTTTATTAGATCATGTTGGAGAAGAATTCGGCGACTTACTTCGAAACATCGTTCATGACCGTGAATCTGGCGGATTTACGATTGGTTTGGATGGTGTTACTGAGGATACAGATGAATACGTTATTTTCTCTACTGCTATTTCTTATTTGTTAGGTTCATCAAACTTTGATTCAATGTCTGGAAAATATTATGCACGCTTTTCTGTCAAGCATACTGATAACAGTGACTCCTATCTTCGTCAAGCTTATCGCTTATTTACCCTTCATACGGATGGGACATTTGTAGATGAGCCGACAGATTGGCTGTTAATGATGAAAATAGTAGAAGAAAATGCATGCGGCGGTGAATCTCGATTATTACACCTTGATGATTGGAAGGACCTTGATACGTTTTCAACTCATCCACTGGCATGCCATAAGTTTACTTACAAAGCACCATCTAGTAAAAATGTAGATCAGGAAATTCAGCGCTTAACCTTCTTCAACTACAATAATAAGCCTGGTGTATGCTTCATCGACCAATTTGTCTATCCTGAAACCATTGAAGAAGCTAAATACCTTCATGATCTTTCCCATTCAATGGAAACCGATGAAAGTGTTACAGAACTCAAACTTCCAGTCGGAGATTTAGTAGTGGTTAACAATATATTCTGGTTACATGGGCGTGCAGCCTTTGAGGTAAACCCCAACTTGAACCGCGAATTACTACGTCAGCGAGGACGTTTTCAACAGTAATTGTCCCAAGTGACAAGCACCGCCCGATTTATGTCATAAGGCCAATTATCCTTTTCTTGGAGTGATTATGAATGACACCGTTTAAACATTTATTTAGTCCAGTTGAAATTGGCCATACAGAATTGAAAAATAGGATTCTAAGTACGGCACATCAAACCAATCATGTTAAGAATGGAATCCCTACATTGGATATGACTGCCTATCATGTAGAACGTGCCAAGGGCGGTGCCGGATTACTTATACTAGAAGCCGCCGCCGCACATCCATCGGGGATGCTGACAACCAAAACAATTGCTGGATATGACAAAAAGATTGTCCCTGCTTACCAGGAGCTATCCAATGAAGTGCATAAATATGGAACGAAAGTATTTTCCCAATTATTCCATGGCGGCAGGGAAGTCGTTTCAAGCGAGTACCGGAATGCGGCCTGGGCACCGTCAGCGGTTCCAAGCCTTAGGTTCAGTACGATGCCCAAACCGATGAGTATGGAAGAAATTAAAGATGTGATTGAAGGATTTGCCCTGTCAGCTAAATGGGCGAAGGAAGGCGGGCTGGATGGTGTAGAAATCTGTTGCTCACACGGATACTTGCCTGCACAGTTTTGGTCGGAAGAGACCAATCTTCGTACCGATGAATATGGGGGATCGTTTGAAAACAGAATGCGGTTTATTGTCGAAGTGATGGAACGAGTCTGGCAGGAAGTTGGGGAGGACTTTACGGTTGGACTCCGTATGAGTGCAGATGAAATGACCATGGATGGAACAACCGTATTAGATGCCGTACAAATTGTCGAATATTTGGTCGAAAGAGTAAGATTGGATTTTATTGATGTCACCTCCGGGGATTCCAGTACATTTGCCGGATCCACCCATATTGTACCGCCATCTCCAATGAAGCATGGATATAACACACCCTATTCTTTCAAAATTAGAATGGCTGGTGCTGTACCGGTTTTCGTCGGCTCGCGTATTGTAGACCCGGCAGAAGGGGAGAAGATTGTGGCAACAGGAAAAGCAGATGTTGTCGGCATGACCCGTGCATTAATTGTAGATCCTTACATGCCTAACAAGGCAAAGTCTGGCAATCTTCAACAAATTGATGCCTGTTTAGGCTGCTTACAGGCTTGTATCGGGCATTATCACAATGGTTTAACCATCGGCTGTGTTCAAAATCCCTCAGCGGGCAGGGAAAATGAAGTGCAAACACTTAAGAAAAGCCATAGAGACAAGAAGAAGGTTCTTGTGATCGGTGCTGGACCAGCAGGCATGCAAGCAGCGGTTACATTAGATGAACTTGGCCATCACGTTATTCTGGCAGATAAGGGTGACAAAATCGGCGGATTATTGCATACATTAAAAAAGATGCCCATGAGACATGAGCTTGCTGAATACATGCTTGATAATTATATGCGGAAAATATCTACTAGTAACGTGAACGTTACACTTGGAGTGACTTTACAACCAGATGATATTAACAAAATTTCGCCGGATGCCATTATCTGCGCCACAGGATCAAGACCGTATATCCCCGATATTCCAGGGATTCATGATCAACGTGTCATGACGGTGGAAGAGGTGTTTCAGCATCCGAATAACCATATTGGAAAAAGTGTTTTGGTATTTGATTTTGCGGGTGATTGGCCAGCCATAGAAGCAGCGATTGATTTGGCGGAAAAGGGGCATATCGTCTCGCTTATTACGGCAAGGCTGCATGCGGGCGAAGGCGTGCCTCAATACTTACGAAATGAATATTTAAAAAAGCTTTATCAACTAAACGTAAAAATAATGCCTCACTATGATTTAGGAGAAATTAAAGGGGATTCTGTTGTCATTAGAAATCTATTCTCTTATGAAAAAATGACATTGGAAAATTGGGATTCTATTATTCTTTCGCACGGTCGTGTACCAAATAGTGAACTATATGAACAAATGAAGAAATTAGCACCTGAAGTATGGCAAATCGGTGATTGCCTGGCGCCGAGAACAATAGAAGAGGCAACTTTTGAGGGTATGTCTATAAGTTTGCAATTAGGAGTCCAAGACAATGGAAATCTTTCCGTTTCTACTAGTAAAGGGCTTCTAACGAAATAATAGTGTGGCCATCACGTTTTTTCAAATAAGGATGAGTAGGAGGTGGGATATTTTGAAAGGAGCTTTGGAAGGTATAAAAGTATTGGATTTATCGAGGGTACTGGCGGGTCCATACTGTACGATGATTCTTGGGGACCTTGGAGCGGATGTCATGAAAGTGGAGGCTCCGGGAGGCAGTGATGAAACGCGGGGCTGGGGGCCGCCGTTCCAAAATGGTGTAAGTGCCTATTATTTATGCACTAATCGCAATAAGCGCAGCATCACCGTAAATCTGAAAACCGAAGAGGGAAGGGAAATCATTCGCACTTTAGCTAAAGATGCTGACGTAGTGATTAATAACTTCAAAACCGGTTCGATGGAGAATTGGGACTTGGACTATGACTCTTTGAAAGCGATCAACCCGAGGCTGGTATATTGCTCGATCACCGGCTTTGGCGAAACGGGACCATACCGGCATTTGCCGGGCTATGATTACATTATTCAGGGAATGAGTGGACTGATGAGCATTACCGGGAATAATGAAAGTGGCCCAATGAAAATTGGTGTAGCAATGGTTGATATTTTAACAGGTTTATATTCTGCCATTTCGATTGAAGCAGCCTTACTGGAAAGAGAGAAATCCGGACAAGGGCAAAAAATAGATATGTCGCTTATGGATACGGCGGTAAGCTCCCTCGCCAATGTAGCAAGCAATTATCTTATATCTGGAGCAATCCCAAGAAGACTTGGTAACGACCATCCAAATATTGTGCCTTACTCAACATTTAGAGCAAGAGATGGAGAAATGATCATTGCAGTTGGTAACAACCGGCAGTTTGCCGCCCTTTGTGAAGTAATGGGAATAAGTGAAATTGCAGCTGATGAACGGTTCCATACCAATGAAGCAAGGGTTAATCATAAACTTGAACTCACGGGCATTTTAGAAAACAGGCTGCAAATCAAACCTGTCGATGAGTGGATGGAGCTGTTTTCACAGCATAATATTCCGTGCGGTCCTATTGCGATGATGGATCAGGTATTTAATCATCCACAAGTATTGGCACGGGAGATGGTCGTTGAAGTGGATCACCCGGAAGCAGGTTCAGTCAAGCTAGTCGGCTCGCCCATTAAACTGTCACGAACGAAAACAAAAATAGAACGTCATCCCCCGATTGCTGGGGAACATACCGTTGAAATCTTGCAGCAGGCGGGATATTCACACGTGGAAATTGAACAATTAAAAAAGAATAATATTATCCAAATTTACCAGGAGGCGTATACGCTATGAATTTTGAATTTTCAGAAGAACAGGTAATGTTAAGAAAAATGGTTAGAAGTTTCGTAGATAAAGAAATTATTCCAAATATGAAAGAATGGGACGAGCAAGGGAAATTCGATCCGATTATTTGGAAACGATTAAGTGAGCTGGATCTTATGGGTGTTTGCATTCCTGAAGTATATGGCGGAAGCGGCATGGATTACAATTCACTCGCCATTGTTTGTGAAGAAATGGAAAGAGGCGATACTACTTTCCGTACTGCTGTATCTGTTCACATCGGCCTAAACAGTTTAACACTACTGCAATGGGGGAATGAGGAACAAAAACAAAAATATCTCGTTCCGCAGGCAAAAGGTGAAAAAATTGGCGCCTTCGGGTTAACAGAACCAGGGGCGGGTTCAGACGTGGCAGCCCTTCAGACAACGGCAGTAAAAGATGGGGATGACTATATTTTAAATGGTTCAAAAACGTGGATTTCCCTTTGCGATGTAGCGGACCATTTCATTGTGTTCGCCTATACGGATAAATCGAAAAAACACAACGGTATTTCCGCATTTATTGTGGAGCGTACCATGCCTGGTTTCTCTTCAAAAGCAATAAAAGGCAAAATGGGTATCCGTTCCGGAAATACAGGAGAGTTATTTTTTGATCAGGTAAGGGTTCCAAAGGAAAACCTTTTAGGTTTAGAGGGTGAAGGGTTCAAAATCGCTATGGCCGCACTTGATAACGGCCGCTTTACCGTTGCAGCAGGAGCTGTCGGTCTGATTATGGCGAGCTTGGAGGAAAGCGTAAAGTATTGTCATGAGCGAAAAACATTCGGCAAAGAAATCGGCCGGCACCAGCTTGTACAGCAAATGATTGCAAATATGGAAGCTGGATTGCAAATGAGCAGCTTACTCGTATACCGTGCCGGTGAGCTTAAAAATAGGGGAGTTCGTAACACAAGAGAAACATCACTTGCCAAATGGCAGGCGTGTGATTTTGCCAACAAAGCAGCGGATGACGCAGTTCAAATTCATGGGGCATACGGATTTTCAAGCGAATACCCTGTTGAACGATTCTTAAGAAACTCAAAAGCACCTGTTATTTACGAAGGAACGAGGGAAATTCATACCATTATGCAGGCTGAATACGTTCTTGGTTATCGTGTAGATAAGACGTTAAATAAAATGCTGCCGGCGTGGCCGTTTGAAAAAGAAACGGTAGAGAGCAGGTAAAGGAATTCACAATGAAAGCATAGAATGAATATAATAGACTTCCCTTTTTAACGGGGAAGTCTATTACTGTCTATGGTCGAACGGGTTCCTTAAAGTCACCGAATTATTGATGAAGGGATTCATATTGTTTATACAAATCCTTTAACGCTGCGATTAGCGCGTTATTGGCTTTTCCTAAGTAACCCTCTTTTAACTCTTCAAGAGGCGTGTCAATCCCATTTCTCAAACTATGGCCTTTTAGCAATCTAGCAATATAATCTCTCCCATGTTCAGTTGCCAGCGTACAAGAGGCCTCCACTATGACCCCATAATATTTATCGATTTCTGCCGTAATAGTCAATGTTTCATAGATACTTCTAGCTGCCATTCCTGTAGGTAATTTCGCATGTCCAGCGATAAAAATGGTATTCATTCGACCACTCTCCTAAATGAGATTTACTTTTAGAATAATATATATTCAAAGAAATAGTAAGGATAATTACAGCACTCTATATTATATGTTTCCCATCTCTTGGTTTATGGTGCCTGTCACCGCTCGTGGACACTGTCCACCTCAGGCGGACACAAAAAAGAATGATGAATTGAATAAAAAAATCTGTAAATACTCGTTTATTACTATGCAGAAGCGGGTAAATAAAAAATAGAAACTTTTTGAATCGCTAATAGACAATAAGTGGTTGTATTGGGGTGGTTCGATTTAGCAAATCTGTAACGTTTGCACTATTTTTGAAAAAATAGGGAACATTTCCAATTTTAAAACGTCTTATTAGTATAGGATCCATTTGGGGGGGAGTAAAAATGATGAAGCATGGTTTAATCTTGATCACTTTTTTGATGGGAATGACTGCATGTTCTTCTGTTGATGTTTCTCCAGGTAAGGTAGAACAAACGAATGAATTACTTCCACAAACTATCGCTTTGGAACAGACCAAGTATATTACTGAAAATGAAATGATTGATAGCAACCAAGATATGAAACTGGTAAACAGTGAAAATATTAATAGCGTTGAAACGCAAAGTTTCCTTTTAAATTCTACACAAACACTGGAAGACAATACATACTTTTCACAGGAATCTTTAGAAAGCCTAGTGGACGAAAAGGAAGAAACACCTGCCGAGGATTCTATTATCATTGGCGATACGGAATATATTAAGATATCGCATGAAGAAAAATTTCAGGATTGGCTAACGGTTGCAGAGAAATATGGAGCAGCACTTTATGCTATCCCCTATTCTGATGTTTTTGCTATTGTAAAAGACGAAGAGATACTGGTCGGTATGAGTACCGGGGTGGCCAGTGCGGCACCAAACCATATCGATATTCTATGTGATTTGATGGCAGATAAAGGAGAATATTCATCAGAAATTATAGAGGGCATTCAACATGTGGCTCAAACCGGGGAAAGTGTGCAAGTGAACGGTCCGCAGGAATTTGGCGATGATTTTGCCATTGATAAGCAGGATGATTGGATTGTTGTATCCTGGTAATAAGAAGGGAGGATTTCTAACAGCTTAGAAACCTCTCTTTTTTGGTGGCATGAATTTGTAAAATACACACTTTCATCAAAATCACCTAATGCTAAAACGAATCCTCGAACTATTTTTTAAATCATTTGAAATTTTAATGGTAAAAACTGTACAAAGTTTAAAAATGTCACTTAAAATAGACTCGTTAGTCTATTTATTTTTAGGAGGAGTATCCATGAAAAGTTTTGAAGAGAAATTGGATCAATATGCTGAACTCGTGGTCAAGATAGGTCTTAACATTCAAAAAGGACAGCGCTTACTGATAAATTCTCCTATTGAATCTGCGGATTTCACACGGAGAATTACGAAATATGCTTATGAACATGGATGTAAACGCGTGTTTGTCGATTGGGTTGATACAGGTTTAAATAGAATCCATTACTTAAACGCCTCGGATGAGGTTTTAAAAGATTTCATTCAACCGTGGGAGATTGAAAAGTTTAACAGCCTGGGAGACAAGAATGACTGTATGCTATATATAGCTGGTACAGATCCTGCTGCATACGCAAATATCCCGCCTGAACGTATTATGTACGTTCAAAAAAATGGAGCTGACAAACTGAAATCATTGGCTGAGAAAAGACTAAGGGGTGAAGTACCCTGGGCCATTATCGGTGTACCTACGGAAGCTTGGGCAGCGAGCATTTTTCCAGATTTGAACAAAGAAGAAGCGGTCGCAGCATTATGGGAAGCGATCTTTAAAACTGTCAGAGTCGATCAACCAGATCCAATCGCAGCATGGGAGGAACATTCGGCTGAACTTACAAAAAAAGTGGATTATCTGAACGAACAAAAGTTTAAGACGTTGCATTATAAATCACAAGGAACAAATCTTTCCATTGATCTACATCCTGAGCATAAATGGGTCGGCGGTGGACATCCATCCACTTTTGGTACCATGTACATTCCAAACCTTCCAACCGAGGAAGTGTTTACGACACCACATAAATATGGAGTAAACGGTACCGTCGCTAGTAAAAAGCCTTTATCTGCTTTAGGCAACTTAATCGATAACTTTACCATAACGTTTAAAGAAGGAAAAGTTGTAGATTTTACTGCTGAAAAAGGATACGAGACATTAAAGCAACTTATTAATATGGATGAAGGTATGCTATACCTCGGTGAAGTGGCTCTAGTCCCACATGACTCACCAATTTCTAACTCCGGTATCATCTTTAATAATACCTTGTTTGATGAGAATGCTTCGTGCCACCTGGCTATTGGAAACGCGATTTCTATGGCGCTTCATAATGCAAAGGATATCAGCACGGAGGAGTATGAGGAAAAAGGTATTAACCAAAGCAGCGGACACACTGACTTTATGATTGGTTCAGCGGATTTAGAGATCGATGCTGAGTATCATGATGGGAAGAAGGTTCCTTTGTTTAGAAATGGTAATTGGGCATAACAAGTTGCAATTTAATGGGAGAGGAGCTAAAATGCCTCTCTCTTCGTGAAAAATTATTCGGGACAATCCTCGACAAAAAATTTTCTAGGAAATAATAGAAAGTTCGTCTATTAAAAGGGTTTAATGTACTTTTAATCAAACGATTGATTGGAAAGATTATAATCTGAATTTGTCGAGTTTACACTCTTTTGAGTAGACGAGAAAAAGCCACTGTTTCGGCTAACAGTGGCTATTTCCTTTGATATCCTGCTGAATTTCATTTCAAACGTTAAAATCTCATAACTGTTTTTAGGAAAAATCAATATTTTTATTCCTGATGATATAGGATTTTTAAGGTGACCAGTAATATACTTTTAGTAAGAAAGTGCGATTAAAGGAGGTTAAGTATGAAGCAACTTTATATAAAGCAGAAGGTACTCAGTCTCAGTGGCAAGTTTACGGTTAAGGATCAGCAGGAGAAGGATGTCTATTATGTAGAGGGCAGCTTTATGCAAATTCCAAAAACTTTCTCCATCATGAATACAACAAGAGATGAAGTTGCACTTATTACAAAAAAGACGTTTAGCATGTTACCTAAGTTTTTTGTTGAGGTGAATGGCCGAGAAGTGTTAACGATAAAGAAGGAGTTCTCCTTCTTTAAAGCACGCTATACAATTGATGCGGCAGGCATTGAAGTAAATGGTAATTGGCTGGATATGGATTTTCAGGTATTACAACATGGTAAAGTCGTTGGGACGGTAAGCAAGGAGTGGTTCACTTGGGGCGATAGCTACAAGGTTCAAGTATTGAATGAAGAGATGGAAACCATGGTGATTGCGCTCGTTGTCGCCATTGATTGTGTGAAGGCTGACCAAGCAGCTGCTTCATCAGGAGCGACGCCTTAACGTAGGTATGTACATAAGATAGGGACGGTTCTTGTGGTCATAAGCATATAAAAACCATGAGAACCGCCTTTTTTGTTAAGATGGATTCGTTGACCACAGTCCTGCCGTTTTTAGGACAACTCTTGGATGAAGCTTTAAACCTGATACAATCAGGTCAGCTAAATCTTCAGGGTGCATCACTTTTTCTGAGTCGCCCGTAATGAGATTGGTATCATAGGCTAAATCCGTAGCGACTGTACTTGGTGTTAATGCTGTCACACGAATATTATGCTTTCTAACTTCAAGCATGAGCGATTCTGACAGTCCAAGGACAGCAAATTTGGATGCACTATATGCACTTGTAACTGGAGCTCCTTTTTGCCCTGCAGAAGAAGAGATATTGATGATATCCCCGGATTTTCGTTCAATCATTCCCGGTAAGACAGCTCTAGTAACATTATAAACACCCATTACATTTACACGGATAATGCTTTCCCACTCTTCAGGAGATAACTCTAAAAAACCTCCAAATTTGGCAATCCCTGCGTTGTTAATTAAAATATCAATAGACTCGAGGTCTGATTGTAAATGCTCTACAGCGTGTTGAACGGACGTTAGATCAGCTACATCAGCTGCTGCAGCAGAAACGTTAACATCATATGAAGCTAGTTCAGCCGCCACTTTTTCCAGGTTAGACATATTTAAGCCGATTAACCCTACATTGACACCTTCTTTGGCTAAAGCAATGGCTGTAGCTCGGCCAATTCCTCTTCCAGCCCCTGTGATGATTGCGTTTTTTCCTTTTAATGAGATCATCTGTACACTCCCTATGTTTACTAATGAGTCATTTCAGAGGTATTATCTCCATATTTTTCAAATTCATTACGAAAAAGGCTTTACCGTAAAGGTCGAATTCCAAACGATATCATGCCTTTGACGATTGACTCAGAACCATTCTAGTTTTTTTACAGGAATGGATTTTTTGATTACACTTTGGGTGCATATACATAAGAATCAATAATTGGAAGCAAAATAATAGGGTTAACATAGGGGGTGGCTTATGAAAAACAGCCAGTTTTGGAACCAGATCTATCAGAAAAATGGGGAGGTAAATGCTCTATATTCTGATTATTGGAAGGAATATTCCGATTTAGGAACGTGGCAATTTTGGGTAGTTTTAGCGTTGCTGATTATACCTCTAATCATATTATGGTTTACAATTGATCGAAAAAGGATTTTTGAGTTGTTTTTCTTCGGTTATACCGTACATATTCTTTGGACCTATTTTGATATTGCACTTGGAAGAAACGGTTACTTTGTTCACAAATATTTTTTAACTTCTGTTCTGCCAAACGCAACCAATATGACAGCTTCTGTTTTACCAGTTGGTTTCTTACTCGTTTATCAATACTGTATCAATAAACAAAAGAATTTTTATTTATATATAGCAATCTTAAGCGCTTGCTTTGCTTTCATTTTTGCTTCGATTGAGCAATATATGGAATTTGTAGAATTCCGAAAAGGAATGAATCAATTTTACCTTTTCCTTATTGATTTAGTCATCGTATTTATTTCTTATTGGTTAACGAAATTTATTCTTAGACTAAAACATGGGGTCCGCTCCTAAGCTGCTTTCTCACCAAGCAAAATTAGCGGAAAATCATGAAGATGATGAAAAGTTTGTTTCAAGAAAATAGCCTAGTCTATAGAACTAGGCTATTCCTGTATTTCTACCAAAACATTTCTGTCTGCTTCTATTGTTGTACTAACCGGACAAGCATATGAGCCAGTTTATGCTGCTCTTCCTCCGTCCCCACTTTCCAAAGCTCTTGCAATAATCGCTCCTCGGTATTCTTAGGAGACTCCTTGGCCGCAAGGTAATCTGCTACTTTCTGAGCCGAGTTGGCTAACTGCTCTTCATCCATACCTAGCTTTTTACCTAAATTTACTTTTCCGCTAAGATATTCCCTGAAATCATCAAAACTTGTTAAGGAATCTCCATTCTTATAAATCTGGTTTTCTATTTGTTTCTCATCTAACTGTTTGTCCATGAATATCACTCCTTTAGATTGTTTTCATGTGCTTGTCTTGTACATTCCCTGTTTCTTTCTAAATAAAACCTAATGAAAAAGGGTTCTTAAAAAAGGTTAATAGGAGCATAGAAAATCAGAACAGACGAGAAAAAGGCCACTGATTGGGCTTTTGCTCACAGTGGCCTTTAACGATCATTAAGAAATCTTGCTAAATTTCATTCCAAAGGTTAAGATTTCATAATTGTTTTTAAGAATAAATCCATAATTTTTTTTATGGTCTATCACGATATCCTCATCTAGATGGCTAATCACCACTGGGTCGATTAGAATCGTCATTCCATCAATATTAAAACTCTCTTCATTGCTTATCTGCTCAACCTGAGCAAGTTCGTACTCATAGGTGGCACCTCAACCAGTCGTTCGGATTTGAACCAGCTTAATGAGGGGCTCTTCACCAAGTAGATTTTTTAACTGCTGTTTTGCGTCTATCGTAAGCGTAACCTTCATTTTTTTCACCTCAATCTAATAATACCCTGTATTGAATATTCCTAACAATTTAGGTGCAACATTTTCAATGTATTTATCTATTTTACTATAGCAGGAGATTTTATCGATTTCACGTTAGAGGAATTTTTAAGGAAAACTCTCCCCAGCATTCTTGCCTTAAGAAACTGCAAACCATTCTCGACAAAAAAATTTCTTGAAAACAGGCAAAAATATGATTGCCAAAAGGTTTAACTGACTTTTAATCAAACGATTAATTAGTGGATTTGGTTTTTAAGTAAACGTTTGATTAAATTGCCTTTTTCGCTGTCACAATAACTTTTAGTCCTCCTTCGCGGTGAGAATATTGTCGAGTGGAGTGTTTAGAAAAAAGTGCGTTTTAGCATACTATTTGAGAACATTTGCTGTAAAATCATAGGCTGGGGACAAAACTTGTATGTATTTTCAATAATAGCAAAATATTTTTTGAAAAATAATAAAAGATAGCGTTTGCATGAATATTTAGTATATTGAGAAAATATTCATCCCGTGCTACTATTACAATAGTTTAAATTCTTCAGAGTTTAGACCTCCTAAATGGAACTTAGTCTAGACCACTAAGTTCTGCTTTGGCCTTTGATTAATTCAATCAAAGGTCCTTTTTCATTGTTTGCTGTGGATGATCAGATTGATATCTTGAATGAATTAAAAAAGGCTTTTTTGGTATTATAAACCTGTAATCATTCGTATCATTGACATTCTTTTAAAAACACACCGAGAGAAGGCAGTTAAATGTTGAAACAACTAACAAACAGAGTGTATTATATGCCGCATTATTCGGAAACTGATCGTCCTGCCTTGGGATTGATATGTGGGGATACCTTTAGTGTCATTGTTGATTCCGGGAATTCACCTGCACATGCGAGCGATTTTCTCGCGTTAGTGGATAAAATGGATATACCGCCTGTGAAGTTTGTGATCATTACTCATTGGCATTGGGATCATATTTTTGGTATGAAAACGATGGGATTCGTATCAATTAGTCATGAGGAAACGAAAAAGAAGCTAGCTTATTTGAAAACGTTAAACTGGGATGATGCCTCATTGGACGCACGCGTTGTGACTGGTGAAGAAATTGAGTTTTGCAGAGACATGATAAAACGGGAAATGCCTAACCGGGATCATTTGGAATTGAAGGTGCCGGATCTTGCCTTTACGGGTAAAATAGCGATGGGTTTAGGCGGCGTGAACTGTGTCATTGAGCATGTTGGCGGCGTTCATGCGCAAGATTCTTCTATCATTTATATACCTGAAGAAAAAGTAATGTTTTTGGGGGATTGTATCTATCAGGATTTTTATAGCGGCGAATGGAGCTATGACCTGGATGAACTTGTCATTCTATTAGATAAAATCAAGAAATACGATGTTGAGATATATGTAACTGGGCACCAACATCCAAAAACGCGTGAAGAAATGTGGGGATTTTTTGATGAACTGACGAGTATTGGGGAAATCGTGGCGAAAGAGGTCTCACTTGAAAAAGCTGTCACGGCCTTTACCGAGATGCGAAGGGAAAAGCCGAACGAAGAACAACTCGAGTATATTCAAAACTTTGTTAATGGAAATCGGAAGAAATGAAAATGCAGCAAGGCCGGTTCTCATGGATTGAGAACCGGCCTTGTGGTCTTTTTTAAAAGTTTTAACTGTATATATTCAATTTTATGTTCGAAAACTGCTGGGGGATATAAAATTTATTGTGTATGATGGGATAATCACCATTATTGTAAAGACTTTCTAATAGGATAAAGCACTCACTTTGGCCGATTAATTTTTCATTCTTATCGGCTACATTCACGGTATGTGTATATTTTATTTCCATTTCTCCATGGTTGGCATTTTCATACACTTGATTCTCTAGAAAATTCAGCAGCTGTTCTTCATTATTTAAATCCAGAGATAAACTTTCTACGGTTTCCATGGACATAAACGTAAACGCATACGCTACTAAATCATTTCCCATTCGATACAATCGTTCCATAGCAACGACTTGAGACGAATCTCTTTTTAATACTTGTTTCGTGTATTCCGTATCCTCATCGAAACGATAATTTGTATCTATTCGGTCAAAGGTGCTTATATGACACTTATGCATAGGATTACTTAATTTTTCTAAATGAACATCCTCTTGCTTAACGAATGAATTGACCACAAAATTCCCTTTACCGCGTATATTTCTTACGATCCCATCATCTTGCAACAGTGCCAGCGCTTGTCGTAATGTTGCCCGGCTAATCCCTAATCTGCTCGCTAAGTCTGGTTCTGACGGAAGCTGGCTGTCTACAGGGAATATTCCTTTCTTAATTTGAAGAAGGAGCTCGTCATAAACATTTATATAAAGTGGTTTTTTCAATTGAGCATGTTTAGTTGTATTCATTCATTTCGTTTCCTTTTCAGCAAATTTAACAAAGAACCCCAAAATACATGTTTTGGGGTTCTTTTTATCGTAACATATTATTTTAGGAATGGTAAGAATGAATCGCCGAATTCAGGCTTATTCACATCGAAATTATCTGCAATTGTTGCCCCAATATCAGCAAATGTATCATTTTCAGGTAATTTGCCAGAGTCCTTCAATTGTTTCGAATAGGCTAAGACAGGAATAAATTCACGTGTATGGTCTGTACCCGCAAATGTTGGATCATTCCCATGGTCAGCCGTAATGATTAATAAATCATCCTCATGGAGTGAATCCAATACTTCGTCTAAACGTTGGTCGAATGCTTCTAATGCTTTTCCATAGCCCTCTGGGTCACGGCGATGGCCATATAGCGCATCAAAATCGACTAAATTTAAGAAGCTCATCCCTGTAAAATCCTTCTTGATGACGTCGAGCAATTTGTCCATTCCATCCATATTGTCTTTCGTCCGAATGGATTCTGTAACCCCTTCGCCATCAAAGATATCATTAATTTTTCCAATGGCAATCACATCATAACCGCCGTCTTGCAGGCTATTCATGACGGTTTTTCCAAAAGGTTTTAATGCATAGTCATGACGATTGGAGGTTCTTGTAAAATTCCCAGGCTCGCCCACATAGGGTCTTGCGATAATGCGGCCGATTAAATAAGCAGGGTCTTTTGTAATTTCTCGAACCTTTTCACAGATATCATATAATTCCTCTAGCGGAATGATTTCTTCATGGGCTGCAATTTGTAAAACAGGGTCAGCTGATGTATAAACAATCAAATCTCCCGTTTTCATTTGATGCTCCCCATATTCATCAATAATCGCTGTCCCGCTTGCAGGTTTATTCGCTACAACTTTACGACCTGTTATTTCTTCAATCTCTTTAATTAGTACGTCTGGGAATCCATTTGGGTATACATTAAATGGTTTGTCGATATTCAAACCCATGAGTTCCCAATGGCCTGTCATCGTATCTTTACCCACTGATTTTTCTTGTAATTTTGTATAATAAGCAAGAGGTTTATCCGCTTTCGGCACACCCAAGATTTCTTCAATATTTGATAGTCCTAATTTAGCTAGGTTCGGTACATTTAATCCATTCATATGCTCTGCAATGTGGAGGAGCGTATGAGATCCAACATCATTAAATTGCTCCGCGTCTTTTCCTTCGCCAATCCCTACTGAATCCATGACTACCAAGTGTATTCGTTTAAACTTCTTCACGCTGCTCGCTTCCCTTGATTTAGAATGTTATTGTCTTTTTTACGGCCAACTAAAGCCCAGAATAAAACGATCGCAAATAGAGCAATAGCTGCAATAATAAGGATAATGGAACCATAGTTCAATGCTGCTGCATTATCTGTCGTAAAACTCAAAAAGCCAAATTGTAAATCTTTCTTATCAATTAAGAACGCAGAATAGGTGAAACCAGCTGACATCGCAATATTGATACATAAATTATAGAATCCCAATGCTGTCCCTGCTTTTTCAACTGGAACATTTTTAATGCTGGTATCAATTAATGGCGCATATAACAAAGCAAAGCTGCATGAGAATAAAATAAGAGAAATAACAAATACAGTAATAGATGAATCTACAAAGATGGCACCCATTAAAATACTGATCGTAATTAAGCTCATGGCTAAATAAATGCATTGCTTACTACTTAAATATTGTCCTATTTTCCCTGAAAATGCCCCAACTGTTGCAGCTAGCAAACACGCAGGTATAAACATCAATGAAACAGAATCCAATTTGATATCATATACAGTCGTTAACAAGAACGAAAGTGTATTTAACGCATAAGCAGCATAAGTAGAATAAATGATAAATGCCACAATTAATACGAATAAAAATTGTTTGTTTTTAAAAAATTCAATGGTGATAAAAGCATTTTTCTTTTTACTTATATAGAATAAGAACACACAAACGGATGCAACAAAGAGAATAAAAAGTCCCCAATTGAAATAGCTCATATATAACATAATAGAAGTAGCTACAGCTGCAATTAAAATAAGTCCAATAAAGTCTACATTATTTTTCTTTCGATCTTCTTTTGGTAATAGTTTTAGAATGAATGGTAATAATAGTAGGCTTAACAAAGGAATTAAGAATAAGTTTTGCCATTGCAAATACGTAGTAACAAATCCGCCTGTTAAAATACCAATAACGGTCGCAAGTTGGTAACTGCTTGTACTGAAGCCCAAATATTTTTTTTGGTCTGCTGCACTTGCATATTTAGCGACAAAGATTAAGTAAAGTGTTTCCGTTGCCCCTAAACCAGCAGATTGGATGATTCTTGAAAAAACAAGTAACCAATAATTTTCAGATACAACATAACCAAGTAAAGAACCCGCACAAATTAAAATGATACCGGCTACTAGTAAATTTCGTACACTAATCGAATCAGACAAAGAAGAATAAACTACTGCACCGATTCCAATTACCAAACCTGCAAGCGTTACTTGCCAGCTTACCGTACTTGCGGAAACGCCAAAATATTTTACTAAATCTGGAGAAATAATTTTAAAAGAGTTATCAATTACGAGTGAAAAAATCATTAAAAGTAAGACGACCGGAACGGTTTTACTTAAGTTTACAACCGGTTTGTTTTCAATTGAACTATTCATGATAGTACCTCCAGGATAAATTCCGAACATAGTTGATTAACAGCGTTTTCAATATATCGATAATATCAAGCTTCCTTCACGACAACTGCCGTGAAGGAGGCTTGTCTTTACTGTTTAATGGATGCGATTTATGCTAATTCTAATGCGATTTCCATCATTTTCGTAAAGGCAGTTTGACGTTCCTCCGTAGAAGTCTGTTCTCCTGTGATTAAATGATCACTCACCGTTAAAATACATAATGCATTAACACGCGCTTGAATCGCATTCCAATACAGGGATACCGATTCCATTTCAACACTCAATATCCCCATGTCTTGCCATTTTTTCATAGCTGTTGGATCGGCGCTATAAAAGATTTCACTGGATAAGATGTTTCCAATATGAACTTTCTGTCCTTTTTCATCCGCTACTTTCTTTGCTTTTTCCAATAGTTCGAAAGAAGCCGTTAATGGAAATTGACCAGGTAAATTAAATTGATGGCCATAATTGGAATCCGTTGCCGTTCCCATACCTAAAATCACATCATATAAATTAATGTTTTCCTGCATGGCACCACATGTACCAATGCGAATTAAGTTTTTCGCTCCAAAGACATTGATTAATTCCCAAGAATAAATCCCCATGCTTGCCGGGCCCATTCCAGTACCCATAACAGAGATTTTCTTTCCTTTGTAAGTGCCTGTATATCCCAACATTCCTCTTACTTCGTTAAAGCACTCGGCATTTTCTAAAAAAGTTTCCGCAATAAACTTTGCTCTTAATGGATCCCCTGGTAACAGTACCGTTTCAGCTATTTCTACACCATTTGGTTTAATGTGAGGAGTTTCTTTTGTATTCATCATCATTTTTATTTGCTCCTTTGGTTTAAAATTATTCTTTTTAGACATGTCTATTTTTTATACAAGTTAAAAATAGCACACCTTTTTATTTGATGCAAGCACTTCCAAAAAATAAAATAACGGCTCATTGTAACTCCATTTCTTTATAGATACATGATACATTTCGTGAATATTCGATAAGATTATTGCTAACTAAACGTTTGATTAAAACAGCCTTGACCTCCTTTGGAAAGGGAACTCTAGGCATTTTACTTTCAAAAAGTTTGTCGAGGAATTATTTGGAAAATGTTAAAATAGACATAATAAGTGAAACGGGGGAATGAAATTTGGCGAAGAGAAGAACGAAAAAACAACAGAAAGAGATAGAAGACGGTATAAAACTATTGCTTATACTTGTTGCAGGAGCTTCTTATTACTTTACCAGAGACTATGTTATAACTGGTTGGATGGTGGGACTAACGTTCATTGCGGTTATTGTTTTTGCTGTCTACCAAAATAAAAAGAAAAAGGAACGACTAAGCAAATCTGGTATTAAAGATATAGATTCAATGGACGGCATTCAATTTGAGTATTATTTGAAAGAGTTGTATCTTAGTAGAGGTTTTGGTGTAGAAGTAACAAATGCCAGTGGTGACTATGGTGCGGACCTTTTACTGACTAAGGCGGGGAAAAAGATTGTAGTTCAAGCCAAGCGGTATTCGAAAGATGTTGGAATCAAGGCCGTTCAAGAGGTGATTGGCGCCAAGTCTTATTATAAAGCCGATGAGACTTGGGTTGTTTCGAATAGCTATTTTACGAAAGCGGCAAGGGAATTAGCCCATAAAGGTAATGTTTTGCTGGTAGATCGAGATGCGTTGATTGATTTTATCCTAGTGTTTAACCCATCAATCGAAAAGGGTGTTCCGGCTGAGGTGAAGCAGCGTAAATCTAGTAGTCATGGTTTAACCTGTGTTAAATGTGGAAGTCCGATGGTTTTGAAGACGGGTAAGCGAGGGGCATTTTACGGCTGCAGTGGATTTCCAAAGTGCCGATACACCAGGGACAGTCTAGAGACAAAAAAAGAGATTCGGCCAGCAGCCGAATCCAAAAATATATAAATAGGGGAGTTATGAAAAAGATAAAGTTTAGGCTTCCTCTTCATGTTTCTATCATACCCGCTAATCATGACTAAACTATGAACAAAAATTTAAAGATCTATTAATGATTTTTATAAAGTGAATTCAAGAAGAGGCAATAGTGAATATGAGGGTGCAGGTACTTTATCAAAAGGCTCTGTTATGATTCTTTGTTGATTTTCGTGTAGGTAGATACGTATGAGATTTCATAGGCGGAGAATTTCCGGTTAATGATTATAGGGGATGCTTAAGAAGCGGATATAAGCGGAGGGATTACGGTTAACTGCTCTAAATAAGACAAAATCCATAGATTTGGATCATCTAACCGGAAAAACTCCCCTTATTTTTAATGAAATATGGGCATATCCCAATTTAGCCGGAAATCCTCCGTTTATTTTTCAAACACAAAAAATCAACATCAGACTTTAACAAAACTTATCAAAAAAGGATGCATAGAAACGCAAATAATAGTAAATAAATTAACAGGTATGATACGATATACACCTATAAAAAGTAAATACATATCCATTCAAAAAGGAGAATAAAGCCATGAATTTTGTTACGCTAAATAACGGTCTAAAAATGCCGCAGTTGGGATTTGGTGTTTGGCAGGTTCCAGACGACCAGGCAGCAGAGTCGGTTGCCATCGCACTAAAGGTTGGCTATACCTCTATTGATACAGCGATGATTTATAAAAATGAAAAGGGCGTAGGAAGGGCGATTGCTGAGTCTTCTGTTCCTCGTGAAGAGTTATTTATTACCACCAAAGTTTGGAATTCCGATCAAGGGTATGATAATACCTTACGTGCCTTTGACGAAAGCTTAGAGAGATTAGGACTGGATTATGTTGATTTATATTTGATCCATTGGCCGACTCCTAATTTTGACCAGTATGTGGACACGTATAAGGCGTTAGAAAAGCTTTATCATGATGGCCGCGTGAAGGCGATTGGAGTTTGCAACTTTGAAATTGAGCACTTAGAGCGCATTTTAAAAGAATGTGAAGTTGTGCCGGTATTGAATCAGATTGAGTGTCATCCATACCTTGCTCAAAATGAATTAAAAGATTTTTGTGCAAAACACAATATTTTTGTAGAAGCATGGAGTCCCCTTGATCAGGGTGGAGAGGTTCTGCAAGACGAAGTTATTCAAAAAATTGCATCCTCACACAGCAAAAGTCCTGCACAAGTTGTGTTGCGCTGGCATTTACAAAATAACACCATCGTTATTCCAAAATCTGTTACACCATCAAGAATCGAAGAAAACTTTAACGTCTTTGATTTCGAACTAAGCACAGATGAAATGAATGCAATTGATAAACTTAATCGTGATCGACGCAAAGGTTCACATCCGAACGACATGCATGCGCGATAACGTTTCAGAAGCTTCCACAGTTAAAGCCTGGCCATCGCCAGGCTTTTTAGTTTTATTATTTTTGCAGCTTATAAAACTCTTATAGAATAGATTAATTCATCCTCTAGGGCCTTGACCACTTTACCGGTATCCTTAAAACCAGCTGATACATAAAGCTGTTTGGCCTTTTCGTTTTGAGGAACAAAGGTGATAAATATTTCGTCACATTTAAATTGATTCACCATTTCTTTTATGACTAAGTTTAATGCTTGCCTGCCAAACCCCTTTCCTTGAAACTTGTAATCAATCATCATTCTACAGATTTCATAGCCAGAAAGTTCATCCGAATACCCATACATGGTAAAGCCGATGGGTATATCGTTTTGATATATGGCTTTCACTGTCCAATTCTCTTCCATACTGGCCTGCGCTAAAGACAAACAATTTGACGCAATGGTTTTTTCAAATACTCTGTTCTTTTGATCTTCTGCACTGCAAAGTCTAACAATCTCCAGCCAGTTTTGTTTATTTACCTCTTTTAACGTAATCATTTCATTTCCCTCTAATCGTTATTTTTACACCTTTAATACATTCTCCTTTTGGCGAAAATAACCTTTGTTTTTACTATAAATTGTTACCAGAGAGGGATGACGCACCTGATTCAAAATTGTTCAGAAAAAACATACCGAGCAATCTACCAGATTAACTTGATTGTTTTACCGCAAATTTCCTAATGAAACTCATAAGGAACCTGACCAATATAAAGGATAAGGAAATGGAAAAAAAACTGTGGAAGGAGGTCCACGATTTTTTATAGGTAATTAATTTTGTGTTTTTTTCAATCCAATCTTCCGCTAATGCTGAGGGAGCACTAAATAATATGCTTTTTACTATGATTCCTAATGGACTTGAGTTTTTGGTTGCTTGATTAAAATACATGCAGCTTACAGGGAAAAGTAGATAACTAAACAAAACGCTAATATCAAAGGTTTTAAATAAGTTTACAGGATATTTAAGATACCCTTTTTTTACCAATATGTTGTCTAAAAACGAAGCAATATAACTCTTCAATAAAAAAATAATCAGCCAATCCTTTACCGGGGGCTTTCTAACTGCATGTAAAAAAGTAAAGATTCCAAAGGTGAATAATATCCTTAACATGTTAATTTCAAACTTTTTACCCATTCAACCTCTCCTTATTTGTTTTCATTAGTTTTACCAAAAGAGAGGAAAAAACCATTTTTACAAATGGATTTCCTAATGCGTAACTTATTAAGCTAGCTCAGTTATATGCAGCAACTCATTTTTATTTTTCGTTGTTGATTTTCGTATAGGGGTGAGGATTCATAGGCGGAGAATTTCCGGCTATTGATATAGAAGGACCTTAAGAAGGAGATATAAGCGGAGATATTCCGTTTAACTGCTTTAAATAAGACAAATTCCATGGATTTGGATACAATAAGCGGAAAAACGCTGCTTATTTTTAAGGATATATAGGTATTTTCCAAAATAAACGGAAATTCTCCGCTTATTTTCAAATCTCAGTAAAATCAACATTCAGTGGCCATTTTTAAAGGGAAAATTGGACATATTATCCGTAGGAGGTGATAAGGTGGACAACAAAAAAGAAACTTCCGAAGAAAAAGAAAAATACATTCGATTAGAAAATGATCGACATAATGATAATGCTAGGGCAGCTGCGGCTCCTGAATCAAATACCCCAAGAATTAATACCGATAATCTTTAAAATCGGGAAACCGAATCACAAACAAAACCTACACCTATCAACGCTTGGATCAAAACCCCAGGCGTTTTTCATTTCTCCCCGTTTGTATCCTTTTTATAAAATTCATCTTGGCTTTGTTAAATAAACAGGTTAATAGTATTCGGCCGAATCAAAGTAAATTATAATTTAAATGCTAATAAAATCTTAAGATTTTCATCAAGTGTTTGTTAAGATTTCATGGGTATGATGTTCCTAGCAGAGAAAATAAAGGAGATAGGGTATCCATTACATAGTCGGGGGTTGACGATCGTGAACATATTGGTCTGTGATGATGATAAAGAAATTGTGGACGCAATTGGAATTTACTTAGAAAATGAAGGCTATCAAATATTTAAAGCCTATGATGGAATCGAGGCGATCGAAGTGATCGACCAACGGGAGATCCATCTTATTATCATGGATATTATGATGCCAAGGATGGATGGAATAAGAGCGACGATGAAGATTCGGGAGGATAATAAAATACCATTGATTATGCTATCGGCAAAATCGGAGGATTATGACAAAATATTAGGCTTAAATATAGGTGCGGACGACTATATCACCAAGCCTTTTAATCCATTAGAGCTGATTGCGAGAGTGAAATCTCAGTTAAGAAGGTATACAACCTTTGGAGGCGTTGAAACCAAAAGTAATGTATACAAAACAGGGGGTCTCGTCATCGATGATGAAACGAGGACCATTACGGTCGATGGGGAGGCAGTCCACCTTACGCCGGTGCAATATAAAATCGTAAAGCTGTTGACGGCAAACGCCGGCAGGGTTTTCTCGATAGAAGAAATCTATGAAAAGGTATGGAATGAAACCGCCTTTAGTCCGGAAAATACGGTAACCGTTCATATCAGAAAAATTAGAGAGAAAATTGAAATCAATCCGAAAGAGCCTAAATATTTAAAGGTGGTGTGGGGAGTTGGATACAAAGTTGAAAAAATATAGCCACTTACTGACAACAAAGATCATTATTTTTATTATCATGATTCTCTGTTTTACAGGTGCCATCCATGCAGTTCTAGAGGTAGAAATAAAAAATGATGGTGATTTTGGAGTTGTTTTTGAAGACGACTATTATCTTAGTAGGGCATTTGTAGAGGAAGGAGTAACGATTACGGATGACTTAACCAGACTGCTAGGGGAATTTAAGAATGAGGAACATATCGTAAATGGCGGGACCATCAGTGAGGATGAGTTACGAAGTGAAGAAGAAATCCTTTTTGAGGATTATCACTTCCAATCAAAAAATTACAATCCGAATTTAAGTGAAGATGAAAACTATAAAAAGTTCAAAGAAGAATATGCAGATAAGATCACTCGTGCAAAAGATATGCTGATAAAAAATGATATAAGGGAATTTCATGTAACGCTTCAAAAGCTAGGGAAGGCTGAAGGGTCACTGTATTACGCTAGTGATGGTGTCAATGTGTATACGAACACCACGAAGACAGAAAAAGAACAGTTTAAAACCTATCCTGCTTATATGGTTTTTGAGAACTATCAAAAGGAAATTTACCCAAAGAAATTAGAAGAGAATCAATACGTAGATCGGATTACCCAGAGAGTGGATGAATTGAATCCCGAAAACCAAGTGCTTTATGTGGCGTTTACGGAGAAGTTTTTAAATTCTAAGATAAAAGAGTGGAATGAGAATAAAGAGCTTGCTACAAAAAACTTTTATCTTCTACTTATATGTTTGGCAGGATTTATTGTTTCTTTTGTTTATCTTGTACTCGTAATCGGCAGAAAATCATTTAAGGATCAAGAACTGCACTTACATGCATTTGATAAACTCTATAATGATATTAATATCGTGATTTTTATAGCGCTGATAGCATTTTGGGTGGCCATGCTAGAGGAATTATTTAATGATAGTAATAAAATCATCCTACTCCTGACGATTCCGCTTGCTGCCTTGGGATTCGGGCTTGTTCTATCACTCGTGAAACATTTAAAAAATAGAACATTTTTCAAGCATACCTTGATTTATACGATCATCAGTAAATTGGTTCATTTTATAGGAGATGTTTACAAAAGCGGAAGTGTTGGGGTAAAGACGGTCCTAATCGTTGTGGGATACCCGCTATTGGTTGCGGCAACGTTTTTCATGTTTCCGATAACCATCGGTCTTGCTGCTTGGTTTGCACATAAGAAAATCAAGGCATTTCTAGCGATTAAAGAAGGGGTAGAGAGAATTAAAGATGGAAATCTTCATCATAGCATTGATGTTGGTGGAAAGGGAGAATTTGCGGGACTCGCTGCTAATATTAACAGCATCACGGATGGTTTGAAAAAAGCGGTTGATAGCGAATTAAAAAGTGAGCGGTTAAAGACGGAGCTTATCACAAATGTGTCTCATGATATTAGAACCCCGCTGACTTCGATTATTACCTATGTGGATCTATTGAAAAATGAACAGGACCCATCAAAGGTAGAACAATATATCGAGGTACTGGACCAAAAATCAAAGAGGCTAAAAATCCTAACAGATGATTTATTTGACGCAGCAAAGGCTACAAGTGGAACCATTCCGGTTCAGTTTGAGCGAATTGATATTATCTCACTAATCAGCCAGGGCCTTGGGGAAGTGAATGATAGAATTGAAGATTTAGATTTAATGTTCAAGTTTCATCATCCTCAGGAAAAGGTATATATTGCGGCTGATGGAAAATTACTCTGGAGATCCATCGAGAACGTCTTATCCAATATCTTCAAATATGCCCTTCCAGGGTCAAGGGTCTACATCGATATCGAAGAGGCAGGAAACGAAGTTCTTCTCACCTTTAAGAACATTTCAGCTTATGAGTTAAATATATCAGCGGACGAATTAATGGAGCGCTTTAAAAGAGGCGATGAATCACGGTCTAGCAGTGGAAGCGGGTTAGGGTTATCGATTGCGAAAAGCCTGATTGAAATACAAAAGGGTAAATTCATGATTCAAGTCGATGGGGATTTATTTAAGTCGATGATTTGTTTACCTAAATATAGTGAATAAATACCTGAGCCAGGCGGCAGCCTGGCTTTTTCCAGTTGGATTTGAGTGGTGGTGTGTGGAATTTGTTAGGCAGATAAACAAAGGATATATGCAGGTAAAAGGAGATTTGTGCAGGTAAGGAAATAAAATATGCAGATAAGGAATGCAAATTGGCAGGTAGAGGGTTCTTACCAAAAAAGGTACCTTAAAAAAACCGCACCTTAATCCAGAATCTATGTTTAATTTCGGGTGTAATATCCACATTTAGGAAATTTGGATACGCAATACAAGCTGAATCCTGATTTTTTAGAAGAGGGTATGGATAGCAGATTTTGTTAGGCAGATAAACAAAGGAAATATGCAGGTAAAAAGAGATTTGTGCAGGTAAGGAAATAAAATATGCAGATAAGGAATGCAAATTGGCAGGTAGAGGACTTTTACCAAAAAAGGTACCATAAAAAACCGCACCTAAATCCAGAATCTATGTTTAATTTCGGGTGTAATATCCATATTTAGGAAATTATGGCGCGTAATACAAGCTGAATCCAGATTTTTTAGAGGAGGGTATGCATAGCAGATTTTGTTAGGCGGATAAACAAAGGAAATATGCAGGTAAAAAGAGATTTATGCAGGTAAGGAAATAAAATCCGCAGGTAAGGAACACAAATTGGCAGGTAGAGGACGTGTATACAGAAAAAACTAAAACCTCACCTGAACAATCGGTGAATCTAAATCGCATCTTTATTTACAAACAATTTACTCATAATTAACACTTTATAACTTGGTACCAAGTTATTCTTATAACAAAGATAAAGGAGGGACCTGCGTGAAAATTGAGCTGCATTGTCATACGAATATTTCGGATTGCCCATTATCCATTGAAGAAGTCTTGGAATTAGCTCTTGCACAAGGCGTTACACACTTAGCCGTTACAAATCATGACACCACGAAAGGTCTGGAAGAGGCAGTTGAAACGGGAAAGAAATATGGTATTGAAGTCATTCCAGGCATTGAGATGTCAGGGTTTGATTTTGAAAGAGGCCGGCGTGTACACATTCTCGGTTATTTTATTGAACCTGGTCATGAGGGGATTGAAACGATTTGTCAACCACTCGTAAACCAAAGGCACAGCGCTTCGGAGGAAATGGTTGAAAGATTAATGGTTGCAGGCTATAAGATTTCATGGGAGCGTTGCAAGGAAATCGCTCATGGAGGAACAGGCGTTTATAAGCAGCATATCATGCATGCATTGATTGAAGCTGGATATACTGATTCCATTTATGGCCCCCTTTATAAAAAATTATTTAACCGCGGACAAAATGGGGAGAAGCCGGGGATTGCGTTTATTCCAATGGAATATATGGATGCCAAAATAGCTGTTCAGGTCATTCTTCTTGCTGGAGGAGTACCCGTGCTTGCTCATCCGGGACAGTATGGCAACTTTGAAATGGTGCCGGAATTAGTGGAAGCGGGATTGCAGGGAATCGAGGTTTGGCATTCACTGCATGATGTGAAACATGAAGAACAAGCCAAACAGCTGGCAAAAGAATATGATTTGATCATGACAGGTGGCTCCGATTTTCACGGTGAGTATGGAGAAAAACCTGTGCTAATTGGAAGTAAAAGTCCAGGAATAGAGACTCTCGAAGCACTACTAGCGAGAAGAGAGCGGATTGTAAAATAGAATTAAATAAGGAGCTGTACCTTCATATGCCATTTATCTATCAGCCCCAAAAAGAAAAAAAGCTATCCATCACACCAAGCTTCGCGGATTCTAGTTATATCATCAATAGTTATGCAGGGGAATGGACTTCGATTGGAGAAAATAATCATATTATCGAGTCGACTTTTGGTGATTATACCTACACAATGGATGATGTAACGGTTAACTATGCAGAAATAGGTAAGTTTTGTTCGATTGCATCCCACGTCTGTATTAACCCGGTTCAGCATCCAATGGACCGAGTCAGCCAGCATCATATGACTTATCGAAAGGTGGCCTATAACTTTGCCAATGAGGATGACGAAGCTCTTTTTAATTGGCGGAGGACTCACACCGTGAAAATTGGTCATGATGTATGGATCGGTCATGGTGCGATCATTATGAAAGGCGTAGAGATTGGTACAGGAGCAGTGGTTGGATCTGGAGCAGTTGTAACAAAAAATGTCGAACCATATACAATCGTTGTTGGTGTTCCTGGCAAGTCGATTAAAAGAAGGTTTTCAAAAGAAATAGCAGATCGGTTACTTGAAATTGCCTGGTGGGATTGGCCAAGGCAAAAACTTGAAGCTCATTTTGATGAATTAAACGATGTGGAAACCTTCTTGAAAAAACATGGATAAGCGGTGTGACAAGTCCTAGTGGTGTATTAGGACTTTTTCTTATTTTTTTGAAAATTTACAGAGGCTTAACGTTTATTTCATAATCCGGCGATATACTAGACATAGAGTTGGTGTCGAAAGGGGCAAAGCCTTGATGTCGGAGAAAACGATATTAGTAGATCGATTGATTTCGGAAATACGGGAAGGAAAATATAAACCGAATGACAAATTACCCTCTGAAAATGAATTAGCCGACTTGTATAAAGTACCAAGAATGGTCATTCGGAAGGTATATGAACGCTTGCAGGAACTCGGTTATATTTTTTCGAAACAAGGAAAAGGCAGCTATGTTCAAAATCAGAAACTGCAAATCCCGCTTATCTTAACCGGAGATGTTAGTTTTACAGAGAAAATGAAAGAATTACAGTATGATTCTAGGACGATCAATCTAGCCTGTGAAAAAATTCCATACGATTCTTCCATTTATCATATGTTGCAAGTGAAACGTGAAGACGCCGTGTATAAGATTAGCCGATTACGAATTGTAGCTGACTGTCCCATTGCTGTTCATACTTCCTATTTATCTCAATCTCTTTTTGAAAATATAGAGAAGGACGGGAAGGAAATTCACTCTATTTTTCACTATTATCGACAACAAGGCTACACCGATTTTCACTCGACACGCAGCCAATTGAGTGTCGTCTTTCCGAGTAAAGTAGAACGAGATCTATTGAAATGTCCCAGCCTTGTTCCCCTATTACTTTTAGAATCAGGATGTGTAGATAAGAAAACAGGGAAAGTGCTGGAATATTCGAAGATTATGTATCGCAGCGATTGTTTTACTTATGTGATCTAAAGGTGTTATAAGGGCAAATACTACATAAAGGTCTTTTCGTGAACTTTGTTGCCTTTTATTTTTCTTAGTTTCGGGTATTTCAGAAATTTTTGATGAGTGAGTACAAAGGTACCTGTTTTTAAAGGAAGGGCACACCTGCGATTTGTTCACTCGATTGAGGACAAAACTATCGGACCACTCATGAGATTTGTCCCCAATCCCCATGCTTGAGGACAAAACTATCAGGCTATACAAGAGATTTGTCCCCAATCCCCATGCTTGAGGATAAAACTATCAGGCTACACAAGAGATTTGTCCCCAATCCCCTTGCTTGAGGACAAAACTATCTGGGCACATATGAGATATGTCCCCAATCCCCTTGCTTGAGGACAAAACTAGGTGGGCACATATGAGATATGTCCTCAATCCCCTTGCTTGAGGACAAAACTATCTGGGCACATATGAGATATGTCCCCAATCCCCTTGCTTGAGGACAAAACTATGTGGGCACATATGAGATATGTCCCCAATCCCCTTGCTTGAGGACAAAACTATGTGGGCACATATGAGATATGTCCCCAATCCCCTTGCTTGAGGACAAAACTATGTGGGCACATATGAGATATGTCCTCAATCCCCTTGCTTGAGGACAAAACTATCTGGGCACATATGAGATATGTCCCCAATCCCCTTGCTTGAGGACAAAACTAGGTGGGCACATATGAGATATGTCCCCAATCCCCTCGCTTAAGGACAAATCTATCCGACCGCTCATGAAATTAGTCCCTAATCCCCTCACAAACGAGGACAAATAGACAGGTTCCGTTAATTCAAAAGCAACCGTATCCGAATCATCCCCCTTAGTTAATCTGTTATAAACCAACAATCAATAAGAAAACAGCCCCCAAAAAATCGGCCATTATAAGGCCGATTTTTTTAAAAAAGATACCACTGTATTTACAAAACCCATACAAACTTAACCATTCTTTTACGTTCGCTCACTTGGCAACAAGATAGAGTAAAACTTGTAGAACAACGACATTAGGAGGCCTTCGATGAAAAGAAGACGAAGAACAGAGATATTAATCAATGGCTCTAACAAAGTAGTAGAGGACATGGCCAATTGTATAAAAGATAACTATCAAGTGAAGGTCATACAAGAGCCAGAAAGTGGCTTAGTGATGTTGAAAATTCGAGAGACTTCTCAAAAAAGCTTGTTTTATCCTGGTGAAGTGTTGGTAACAGAATGTAAGGTTCAAATCAAAGGGAAAATTGGAATTGGCATTGTGGCAGGAGATCAGCCAGAGCTTGCGTATCATCTCGCTGTGATTGACGCCGCGTTTGAAGCCATGCCGCCAGAAACGATTAGGTGGATGGAGCTGCTGCTTGAAGAAGAGGAGAAAGTCATTCAGGAGCAAAAAGCTGCAGCCAATCATTCAATTTTAAAAACAAAAGTAAACTTTGAAACGATGGATGTTTAATAGGGAGGAAAAGACTTTGAAACTAGATATCGTTCACGATCTTCAATCTGTTTATCGAAAAATGGTGGATTCTACTTCAAGGCCAGGGCTCATTTCCGATTTGAAGAAAGAGGCGGCTTTGGTAGAAGCGGAGGATAACAAAGCCTGCACACCATCCCTTTTATTGTTGGCCCTAACCTTATTCGATCAGGAAGTTACTTTTAAGGTTTTTTCTACCCAGGCAGATACGGTTACCCAAACCATTAATCAATTAACCTATGCGAAGCCGACAGAAACAAAAAATGCTGATTATCTATTAATCCTTCAAGATGCCAAGAAAGGATCGCTTGAAGAGGCCATTATAAATGCCAAGGCTGGGACGTTAAAGAATCCACATACATCCGCAACCATTATCGTGGAAGTGGATTCTGTGACAAGCGGTGAAGCCCTATTGTTAAAAGGACCAGGCATTCACACAACGGAGCTCATTTTTTTGGATCTAAATAAAAACTGGCTGGAAAGCCGCCAGGAAAAAAACAAGGAATATCCGTTAGGGATTGATTTGATTTTTATTGATCAACATCATCAGCTTTTATCATTGCCTAGAACCACACAAATTACTAGAAATAGGGTGACGGTTTAATGGGATATGTAGCCGTTAAAGGTGGAACGCATGCAATTGAAGAGTCTATCAAGCGTTTGAAATATGAAAGAATTCATCAGGGACAAACCATTGAGGTAGATAAAATTAAAGCTGGTATGCGCGGACTAATCGATCAGGTGATGTCTGAAAGCAGTCTATACAATGAAACCTTAGCTGCTATCGCGATTAAACAAGCAGAAGGAAATCCAGAGGAAGCAGTCTTCTTGCTAAGAGCTTATCGATCGACGGTCCCTAGGAAGCATTATTCAAGAGTGATTGAAACCGACCAAATGAATGTAGAGCGTCGGATCTCGGCCAGCTTTAAGGATATCCCGGGTGGTCAAATCCTTGGGGCAACCACCGATTATACTCATCGCCTGCTTGATTTTAACTTAATAGATGAAAGTGACGAAACCGTCCAGGAATGGCTTCATCAATATCACAAGGAAAGCCTGCAAGGTGAGGAGCAAAAGCTAACGTTACCAAAGGTGCTCGATTATCTGCGTAAGGAAGGCTTAATCCCCCCTTGCGAAGACAACAATCTTGAACCTGATGATGTGACGAGAGAAAGTCTGGAGTTCCCATCTAGCAGAAGCCAGAGACTGCAAATTTTAACAAGAGGGGAAACAGGAGCTGTTACATCCCTTGCCTATGCAGTTATTCGGGGCTATGGAGCATTGCACCCAACTGTTGGCGAGCTTCGTGTTGGCACTTTGCCAGTGACGATTGATCATCCAACAGATGCTGGCGACGACGATGACGCCTTTTATATTGGAGAAGTCAAGGTTACAGAAGTTGAAATGCTCATGCCAGTTACCGTTGAAAAAGAATACGGAAAAAAAGAAATGGAGTTTGAAATCGGCTATGGCCTTGTGTTTGGCCAAAATGAAACAAAGGCGATTGCGATGGGTATTTTAGATAATTGTCTTGAACATCCAAGTTCTGACTTTCCTAGCCATAATGAAGAATTTGTTCTTTATCATATTGATTCAGTGGAATCGACGGGCTTTATCTCACACTTGAAAATGCCTCATTATGTTACGTTCCAATCTAAGCTGGATAGCGTACGGAAAACGAAAAAAGCAGGGATTTCAAAAGAACAAGAGGTGAAAATCTGATGAATACAGCCTATAATTTTGCTTTTTTTGACGAAGGTTCAAAAAGAGAAATTAGAAGAGCCACGCTAAAGGCGATTGCAATTCCTGGTTATCAAGTTCCATTTGCCTCAAGAGAAATGCCGATCGGCAGAGGATGGGGAACTGGCGGTTTGCAGTTAACGCTATCGTTAATTGGCAAAAGTGATGTTCTAAAAGTGATTGATCAAGGATCGGATGAATCTGTTAATGCCGTCAATATTAAAAAGCTCGTTTCGGATACGACTGGGGTGATAACAACGGATCATACGAGGGAAGCAACCCTTATTCAATCGAGACATCGAATTCCCGAAGTACCGTTAAAGAAAGATCAGATTCTTATCTTGCAGGTGCCGCTTCCTGAACCGCTTCGTGATTATGAACCAAGCGAAAATGAAACGAAAAAACTTCATGCGGAGAGAGAATATAGTGGTGCTTGGTTAATGCTGTTTGAACAGATTATGAAATATGGAAGTATGACAACAGGGGCAGATCACCCTGTGATGGTTCATGATCGCTATGTGATGGCACCAAGTCCAATCCCACGATTTGATAATCCGAAAATGCATGAAAGTGAAGCACTCATTCTGTTAGGGGCGGGCCGTGAAAAGAAAGTGTACGCCGTCCCGCCGTATACAAAGGTCGTATCACTCGACTTTGAAGATTATCCATTTGAGCCAGAGACCTTCGAAGGCAAGCATTGCCGATTATGCGGCTCAGCTGGGGTATTTTTAGATGAGCTTGTAGATGAAGCAACGAATGATACGTTCTATCAATGTAATGATACAAGCTATTGTATTGAAATATTAAATGAAGTCGAACCATTTGGAGTGAAATAAATGGCTGAATTTGAAGTTCCGGTTTTATCGATTAAAAACTTAAATAAGCAGTTTGGTAAAGGATGTCTACATTGTCAAGACGGGGAATCCCTCGTTAAAAACTATTGCCCGATTTGTGGAACGGTTTATGCATGCAGGGATGTATCCTTTGAAGTTTTTCCAGGAGAGGTTCTTGGCATCGTCGGAGAGAGTGGCAGTGGAAAATCAACGTTAATGCAATGCCTTTACTTTGACCAGGAAGTATCGGCGGGAGAGGCATATCTAGCAGACTACCATAATGGTGAGAGAAATCTCTTTCAAGAGTCTTCTCAGCAGCAACGCTATATTCGTAACCACATCATGGGGAAAGTCTACCAAAATCCTTTGATGGGTTTAAAAATGAACTTTTCCTCGATTGGGAATATTGCCGAGAAGCTGATAGCGGCTGGCAGCCACCATGTAGGCATGATGGAAAACAGAGGGACGGAACTTCTAAATAAAGTAAACATCCCTGTGCACCGCCGAAAAGAGGCGCCGAAAAACTTTTCGGGGGGAATGCAGCAGCGGGTTCAAATTGCCAAGGCTCTTTCCAACCGCCCTCCACTTCTTTTACTAGACGAAGTGACGACTGGATTGGACCTTTCTGTACAAGCAAGTGTCCTCGACTTAATTAAAAGTCTGCAGCGGGAATTAAATATTAGTATTGTTCTTGTTTCGCATGATTTAGGAGTCATCCGTATGCTGGCAGACCGAACGCTCGTGATGTTAGAAGGAAAGGTCATTGAGCAGGGATTAACAGATCAAATCCTTGAGGACCCGCAGCATCAATATACACAGCAGCTTGTTCATTCATTGCTGTAAAAGTCCATTCTTAATCTAGGGGGAACTACTTTGTTTGTCATTACAAATGGAAGATTAATCACCGAAGAAGCCGTTTTGTATGGCTATGATTTATTAATTGAAGAAGACAGAATTGCGAAGATTGCTCCTAAAGGCGAGATTAAATTTGAGGAACAGATAGAGGTCATTGATGCAGCAGGAGGATATGTTTCTCCAGGTTTTATCGATATCCATTCGGACTACATCGAGCATATGGCTGCACCTAGGCCGACCTCACTGATGAATTTTGATTTGGCTATCCGAGAAACAGAGAAACAGCTGATTGCACACGGTATTACGACAATGTTCCATTCTCTTTCCTTGTTCAAAGGAAGTGATTATGAGTATAAGCCGATTCGTGAGCCTGAAAATGTTCGGAAATTTATTGATTTAATTGATCAGACCCATAGTATGAAGCACCTTGTCCGCCATCGGTTTCATGCAAGATTTGAGATTGATAATGTGGAAGAAATGGAAAATCTCAAATGTTATATAAAAGAGGACAAAGTTCATTTGGTTTCATTTATGGATCATACTCCTGGGCAGGGACAGTATCGTCATCTAGAAATATATCGAAATACCGTTAAGAGCTATAACAATATTAGTGATTCCTCGATTGATGTTCTCATTCATAAACACCAAACGAAAGAGAAGTTATCGATTGAAGACATAAAGGAAATCGCTCAGCTTGCACATGAGAAAGGGATTGCCGTTGCCTCTCATGATGACGACAGTCTTGAAAAAATTCAACTTGTTCATAGTTTTGGGACGACCATTAGTGAATTTCCCATCACGTTAGAGGTGGCGCGTCGAGCGAAGGAGCTTGGCATGTATACAATTGCGGGTGCTCCAAATGTGCTTCTTGGAGGTTCTCATAGTGGGAATTTGGGAGCAGCCGAAGCGATTCTAAACGAATCGATTGATATCTTGTGCAGTGATTACTATCCGGCTGCAATGCTTCATTCTATCTTTGAGTTGGTTGAAAAGTATGGCATGGATTTAGTGGATATGATGAAGCTTGTAACGATTAACCCAGCCAAAGCTGTAAAAATGGACGGGGAAATTGGCTCGATTCGCGAAGGGAAAAAAGCAGATTTGCTTATCATTGAAAAAATTAATGATCATTTCCCAGTTATTACGGGAGTATTTGTGGACGGAAAGCTGATTCAAAAGACCAATTATCGCATTTAAGCAGTCAGCGAGTGTGTAACGGAGCATTTCAGAAAGCAGGTGAATGGGTGGAAACTCTTCTAGAGATTAAGGATTTATCCAAATCGTTTGACCTTCATAATTTGGGCAAACATATCCGAGCGGTAAGCAGTGTGGATATACAGATAAAAGAAGGAGAATTCGTCGGAATTACGGGGAAAAGCGGAAGCGGCAAGTCGACGATTTTAAAATGCATATATGGAACGTATCGCATCGGGCAAGGGAGTATTTGGTACCATTCGAAAAAATTTGGGCGCATGAATTTAGCAGTTGCAACAGAACGAGAACTGCTTTATTTAAGGAAGCATGAAATTGGCTATGTGTCCCAATTTTTAAATGTCATGCCGCGAACAACTGCGAGACAGCTTGTGAAACAAGCCATCCTTGAAATGGGGAAAAATCATGAAGTGGCGGAAAAAGAAACAGAGAAGATTCTCGCGCATTTTGAATTGGATGAGGAATTATGGGACAGCTACCCAACCACTTTTTCCGGTGGTGAAAAGCTGAGGCTTAATATCGCCCGGGCGATGGTAAAAAAACCGAGACTGCTGCTATTAGATGAACCGACAGCGAGTTTAGATCATGATTCTAAAATAAGGGTGAAACTTCTCATTGAACAGCTCATGAAGGAAGGCACAACGATGCTTGGAATCTTTCATGACCTTGAGTTTATGAATCATTTATGTAATCAAGAGTACAACATGCAAAATGGTATTTTCTCGCACTCTACCAGTTTTACCAACTCTTAACAAATCTTTATATAAGTTTAATAGTGGCTTGACAATTCGTTGGTACAGTATGGTAGTGGACAAATTTTATAAAAAATAGTGAGGAGCTTGATGATGAAAAGGACGTTATTATTTTTACTATCTTTCGTTATGTTAGTTGTATTTGCAGGTTGTTCAGCTTCAGCTGGAGCTGGCGAAAAAGATACACTTACCATCGCTTGGCTTCCAAATGAATCTGGGGCAGATCTTACAGAAGCTCGTGATGAAATTGGAAAAGTAATCGAAGAGAAAACTGGTAAAAAAGTCGAGCATCAAACAACAACAGACTATATTGTTGCGATTGAAGCAGTAGCCAATGGAAACGCGGATATGGCTTTCCTAGGAGCACAAGGATATATTGAAGCACATAACAAAAATGATAAAGTGCTTCCGTTAGTCGTTCCTACAGGTGCGTCTGGAACCTTGGAAGATGCGGTTTATTATAGCTGGTTAGCCGTAGATAAAGACAATGTTGATGACTATCAGAACGGCAAAGATTTTAAAATTGATAATATTCAAGGTAAGAAATTCTCCTTTGTATCGAATAGTTCCACATCAGGTTTTAAAGTGCCATCAACAGGAATCGTTGATTACTTCAGTAAAATGGGAGAGTTCAAAGACTTAAACGCAGAAGATTTGCTTGAAGGCGGCGAAGATAAATTCTTTAGCGAAGTTTTATATGGAGGTTCCCACCAGGGTTCAGCAGTCAATCTATTATCAGGCAAAGCGGACGTAGCGGCTTTCTGTGATACATGTGTAAATAATTATGTAGAGCTTGTTGATGGGGAAGAGAACCGACCAGGTGCTGTGTATCAAGTGAAAAAGGATGCGGCAGAACCATTTAACACTGTTGTTGGAAAAGAATTTTCACTTATTTCTGTTACTCCTGTCTTAAATGCACCATTTGTCTTCAATGCAGAGACTGTGAATGAAGATCTTAAAGCTCAACTTCTTGAAATCATGACATCCGATGAAATTACGAACAACGAAAAAATCTTTGTACCAGAGGGTTCTGAGTTTTCAGGATTATTTAAGAAATCAGCAGACGAGCGTTTAGTAGAAGTTGAGGATACTTGGTTCAACCCAATTCGTGAGCTTTCGAAATAAGTAACCAAATAGCAGGGAGAGTTAACCTATGACAGTCTTATTAGAAGTAAATCATGTGACCAAACAATTTGGTAGTGATACGAAGGCGTTATCGGATGTTAACTTCTCCGTCAATGAAGGAGAGTTTGTTTCCATCATCGGTCCATCGGGAGCGGGGAAATCCACTCTCCTTCGCTGTATTAATCGGATGGTTGATGCAACGAGCGGAGAAATTACCTTTGATAACATGAATGTGATGAATCTGAAGAAAAAGGACTTAAAAAAAGTCCGTACGAAAATCGGAATGATTTTTCAGCATTATAATCTTGTCAATCGCTTAAGTGTAATCGAAAATACGCTTCATGGAAATTTAGGGAAAAAGTCAACATTGGCTGGAGTTCTCGGTCTTTATAGTCAAGAAGAAAAGGAACAGGCCGTTAACCTGTTGCATGTTCTTGGTTTAGACGAACACATTTATAAGCGCGCAGACCAATTGAGCGGCGGTCAGAAGCAGCGAGTTGGAATCGCTCGTGCTCTTATTCAAAATCCACGGATGCTTTTGTGTGATGAGCCTATTGCTTCACTTGACCCTAATTCTGCCAAAATCATTATGGATCACTTGAAAAATATTTCAAGGACAATGGGCATTACCGTTCTCGTGAATCTGCACCAAGTGGATGTGGCGTTGAAGTATTCAGATAAAATCATCGGGGTTAACCATGGCCAAGTCGTTTATAATGGATCACCTAAAAACATAACAAAAGAAGATATTCAGCGTATTTACGGATCTGAAGCTGAAGATCTTATTTTTGATGTAGGAGGCATCCATGCAAGCTGATTATTTTGTAAAGAAGAAACGGAATACACTGGGGTTCCTATTCATCTTAGGCGCAGTCACGATACTAGCCATTATCATCACTGAGTACAATGTCGCCAAAGGCTTTTCTTCCCTTCCAAAAGCTGTGGAATGGGGCTTAGCGAACTTTTATCCAACGCAAGATTCCTTAACGAAGCTTCCTGCTATTCTCGATAAGCTAATTGAAACCCTGTTGGTTTCGATTGCAGCCACCACTACGGGAGCAGTCATTGCCTTACTATTTGCAATTCTAGGCTCGAATACCACTAGAGTGAATGCCTTTTTTGGGAGCATAAGCAGAGGAATCGCGACCATTTTTCGAAATGTCGATGTGGCAGCCTGGGCTATGATTCTACTATTTTCATTTGGTCAAAGTTCATTAACAGGTTATTTTGCCTTGTTTTTTGGTTCATTTGGATTTTTAACAAGAGCCTTTGTTGAAACGATTGATGAGGTCAGCGGGGGATCGGTTGAAGCGTTACAAGCGACTGGTGCAAGTTACTTTTCGATTATCTTTCAGTCGGTAATTCCATCAAGCCTTCCACAAATGATCAGTTGGATTTTATTCATGATTGAAACAAATATAAGAAGTGCAACGCTGATTGGGTTGCTTACTGGTTCTGGAATTGGGTTTACTTTTAACTTGTATTATAAAAACTTAAATTATGATGTTGCTTCTTTGGTTGTCGTCGTTATTATTGCAGCTATTCTTTTCATTGAATCTGTATCTAATTATGTCAGAAGGGCGGTTCTCTAATGGAGGCAAATGAACAAATAACTTCTGCAAAACAATTACTGAAGTCACATCCACACCTGCAAAAAAAAATAAAAATTAAAACCTTGACCAAATCGTCAGTGGTTATAAGAAGCACACTAATGATCCTAGTATTTCTAACGGTTTATGCATTTTTTAGTTTCGACTATAAACAACTTGATGTTGGGGAAGCGATTTTATCCACTTTTGCGAATTTAAAAGCAATGTTTCTAGAGCCGCACCTTGAACATTTTACTTTTACCCATGCGCTTTATCAGGTGTTTGTCACGTTGGGTCTAGCTTTTTTAACTACATTGTTTGGAGCAATCATCGCTGTATTTTTGGGATTACTGGCTGCTGAAAATCTGACGAACAAACGAGTTTCTACGGTGATTAAGGGATTTGTTGCTTTTATAAGAGCCGTTCCGACTGTTTTGTGGGTGTTAATCTTTGCAGTTGCAGCAGGTCTTGGGAGTGTTGCTGCTGTCATTGGGATGACGTTTCATTCGGTCAGCTATTTAGTAAAGGCCTATTCTGAGTCCTTTGAGGAATTGGACAATGGCGTCATCGAAGCACTTCAAGCGAGTGGGGCTAATTGGTGGCAGATTATCTTTCAAGCAGTTATTCCGTCTTCTCTCACTTATATCATTTCTTGGACGTTTCTTCGATTTGAAATTAACTTCGCCGTTGCCATCGCGATGGGTGCCGCAGCAGGTGCTGGCGGTATCGGATTTGATATGTTTATGGCCAGCAGTTTCTACTTAGACATTAGGGAAATCGGGGCCATCACTTATTTTGTCTTAGCCATTGCTATCCTACTTGAACTGGTGGCGATCCGATTTAAAAAGAAGCTCAAGGTCAATGGGTAGAGGATTAAAATTATATAATTACCAGAGCCAGGCCGCCGCCTGGCTATTTCACTTTACTAGATTTGCCTTCGGAACAAGTATGCAGGTGAATGATGGGTTTTTATGGTAATATCCTTAAATTTTTTTTTCAACTTGATCCCAAACTTAGTTGAATTATCAAAATCGTTAACATGAAATTTGAAAAAGGAGACATTGCTTAGCAAATCAGTGAGATTTATAGTATACATAAAGGATTAACAAATAATAGTTAGATATTATATAGGAGGGTATATGAAGCAATTTCTTTCTATCAGTCCCATTCTTATCATTCTCTTGTTAGCTGGTTGTACAGGAAATGAATTAGATCAATCTCTCATAAAAAAAGAAGATAAGATTGAACTTGAATTTTTTTCACCAAAACCTGAAACAGAAGTGATCTTTAATGAACTGATTCAAGAGTTTGAAGAGCTGCATCCTAACGTTACGATTAAGCAGGTCATTGTACCTGAACCGATGACAGTGTTAAAAGCAAGAATTGCAAGAGGTGATATTCCGGATCTTTTTATTACATATCCGATCGAACAAGATTATAAAGTAAGAGCTGAAAAAGGATATCTGCTTGATTTATCAAATGAACCCTTCATTAAAAATATCCAACCCACTGTCCAAAATCGTTATCTTATAAACGGAAAGATGTACGGTGCTGCCTTAACGCAAAATGCGGTAGGAGTCCTATATAATAAGGATCATTTCGAAGAATTAAATTTATCGGTTCCTAACAGTTGGAATTCGTTTGTTCAAGTTTTGGAAGAGTTAAAGTCTAATGGAAAAACAGCTTTAGTCATGCCTAACAAAGATGCAAACCAGGCGAGTATTTTTAATTTAAACTTAGTCGTAAATGAATTCGAAACGAGTTATTGGGAAAAAGATGAGTTTTCAATTGTATCTGATCCAAGGTGGAGGGAAATAGCAGAAAAAACCCTTACGGTGCTGTCATATGTTCAGCCAAATTCTTTTAAAGACAGCTATTATGATGTAAATAAAAAGTTTGCAAATGGTGAAGGTTCTATGTACATTATGGGAACATGGGCGTTAACGATGATTGAAAAGTCGAATCCTAATTTAAATTATGGCATTTTTCCATTTCCGGCATCGAATCAAATCGATCATAATGTGTTGGGAGGAGTTGATATCGGCTTTGCCATTTCCGCTGATACAAAACATCCTAAAGAAGCGAAAGCATTTTTAGCGTTTTTGATAAAAAAGGAAAACGCTCAAAGAATTTCCAATTTTGAAGGTTCAATCAGTGCGGTTAAAGGAGTTACAAGCACCCATAAAGAAGGTCATTTAATAAGAGAAAAAATTGCAAGCGGGCAAGTAGTAAACTGGCCCAATCATTACTGGGCAGGAGGGACTGCTGCAGAATCCGATTTTCGAAAATATACGGCACAGTTTTACTATGATCATAATATGGATGTTTATCTGGAGAATTTAGACAAGATGTTTAACCATTATTCGAATGCTAAATAAAAGAATTAGGTGCCGATATGTTAAAATTTCAGCATAAGTTAATCATTGCCTTTATCAGTTTTGTATTAATTCCGATTATTATACTAGGTGTGGTTTCTTACAAAATTTCATCCACCACGTTACAAAAAAATATTAGTGAGCAAATGATCCAAACTTTAAAGGCGGTTGATCGAAATTTATTAGCCGCTGTTTCTGAAGTGAATTCCTTTTCTGACTATGTTGTTTCATCAACTGTCATTCAGAACTATTTAAATACACAAAATACTTCCTCGATCTATGAATTTTACAGCGATCAGCAGGAAATCGCCGGAAAGATGTATGGAAATTCACAGATTGAAAATCTTGTTCTTTATACGAATGGCGGGAATGTGATTACTTATACCGATGATAGGGTTACGAGTTTAGATACGCTTCGCTCAAGTTTGTTTTTGGATAAGGTTTTACAGCAGAAAGGTCGCCCGGTTTGGTTAACTCCATATGAAAATCAAAACCTTTTTTTTAGTCAGGACTATATTCTCACTCAATCAAGAGTCGTAAAGGATCTTAACACGCTTGATAATTTAGGGTATTTAATACTACAAGTAAAACTAGATTTATTTGATCCGATTTTTAAAGATATTTATGGAGGTCCCAGCCATGAATTAATTGTGAATAAAGCGGGGACCGTGCTTTATTCATTAAATCGAAATTTCATTGGTAAAACTCTGGACATTCAACGTTTTTCTGAATTTCCAACCAATAAAAGTGGTTACTTCACTGATGAATGGGACGGTGAAAAAAGTTTGATTACGTATATGCCGTCTAGTTTTGAAACGGGAAGTAACTCACAGCTCATCCTAGTATCAATTAAGCCTTTGAAAACAATTGCCAGTGAAATCGTTACTATCCGAAACATCATGTTAGTCGTTGTAGGGTTTACCGTGTTAACCGCCGGTTTATTTAATTTATTGTATTTGAAAAGAATTTCTCGTTTTATTCATGAACTGTTAATAAGGATGAAGCAAGTTGAAAGCGGCAGGCTGAGCAAACGAATGGGAAGATTTAAATTTCAAGAATTACAAAACATTTCGCAGGGCTTTAATAACATGATCGAAAAACTTCAACAATTGATGCGCGACATTGAGATAGAACAGGAACGCAAGCGTGAGGCTCAGTTTAGAGTGCTGCAGCAGCAAATCAATCCTCATTTTTTATACAATACCCTTGAATCCATTAATGCACTCGCCGCTTTAAACGGGCAAAGGGAAATTAGTAAAATGACGATTAATCTCGGTAAGCTGCTGCGCATTAGCATTAATGGTGGATATGAAGTGAATGTAAAAGATGAGATTCGTCATGTAATCAGCTACCTGGAAATACAGAAAATAAGATTTAATAATCGTTTTTCTTTCGAAGTAGATGTAGAGGAAGAACTTAATCATTATCCGGTCCTTAAACTAATTCTGCAGCCGCTCGTAGAAAATGTATTAAACCATGCGTTTTCAAACACAGATGATGAAGAAGGGCTGATTAAGATTAAAGGTACGGTTTCAAACGGTCATGGCGAGTTTTGGATTGAAGACAATGGTAAGGGTTTTGATGAACAGGTACTAATGGAATTAAATCAGTGGAAACTAAAAAATCATCATACTCAAACAAGTAATGGCCACGGTGTACGCAATGTTGATGAGCGGATAAGACTTTTTTATGGAGAGAAATATGGTCTCATCATTTGTTCTACGAAAACTGAGGGTACGATAATTAAAATTTCATTTCCGATTAAAGGTGATTAAATGGGATATAAAGTAGTGATTGCGGACGACGAACAGTTAATCTTAAAAAATCTTGCACAAATCATCGATTGGCATGGATTAAACTGTGAAATCATTGGGACAGCTCAAAATGGAAAAGAAGTGATGGAAATCATCAAAAATCAACAAACGGATCTTCTACTAACAGATATCTCAATGCCTGAAATGAGCGGGATTGAACTGTTAAAGACATTAAATCAGACCGATAATATGCCAATGGTTATTTTAATAAGCGGTTATGATGATTTTGAATATGCAAAAGAGGCAATTAAAAATAACGCGTTCGACTATATTTTAAAGCCAATTGATTATGAGGAATTGGAAGATGGCGTTAAAAGAGCGCTTAACAAATTAAAAGAGCAAAAGGTAAGTGTTTATCGACATGAGAAAAATGCAATCTATGAGCTGATTACATCAGGGAAAGTGGACGTACAAATTAAAAATAAACAAGCTCTTTACTTCTCAGTGATTGTAAAAAACTATAAGGAAGACATCGAGTTTATTTTTACAAAAAATGCAGACTTCCTTTCTAAGTGGAATGCAAACCTATTTGTTTACAAGCTGTCAGAAAGAGAAGTGATGGTTGTCGTTGAAATGGCAAAACACTTCATCAATCAAACAGCCGAGATTACCGATGCATTCTCACAGCAGCTTCTTCATGAAGGCTCTGATCAATGCGTCATCTCGGTTGGTAAAGTCGTTGAGCAGTTATTTGAAATAAAGCATTCCGTTGATGCTGCCAAGGAATTACTAAAATATGAAAACTATATAAGTGGCAATGTTCTGACAGAAGAGCGGCTAAAGAAAGAATATAAGCCCAGCCAATCAGCTGCAGATATGATGGAAGAGGCGCTCGACTATATCCGCGATAACTTTCAAACAGATCTTGGTATGGAACAGATTGCCGAACGTGCAGGATTAAGTGTTAGCTATTTCAGCCTGCTTTTTAAACAAAAAACGGGTCTTACCTTTCTCGATTATTTAACCAATGTCCGAATGGAATATGCCTGTCTTTTCCTGCGAAATACAGCTCTTAAAACATATGAAATTGCCGAAAAAGTCGGCTATACCGATCAGCGCTACTTCAGCCAAGTATTTAAAAAGAAAATGAAAAATACACCAAGTGAATATCGTAAACTAGTAAAAAATAAGTAAGCTAAGTAAGCCTCTCCCTGCTGGGTGATGAGGCTTTTTTGTTTATTTCCTTGTGCTTGTTGCTGATAAGCGGGCACCTTACGTTTTTCTTTTTCAATAATAAGAATTTAAACATTTTTTAGAAAAATGCCACATGTCGAAAGCGCTTTAAATACCTTATCATTAACTTATGAAAGCGCTAAACGAACTCACACTTCAATAATGAAAGCGCTTGATAGGGTATTAAGAGAACGAGGGGGAGAAGTATGAAAAAGTTAATATTATTTGTTTCAATCCTGTTTTTAGTCTTTTCGTTAGCAGCTTGTAGTTCAGACAAAACTAGCAGCGGTGATAAAATTGTCGTTTGGACACAAGCCGCAGCAGATCATCCAGAAGGAAAGATGTTTGCTGACCGGGTAAAGAGCTACAATGAGGCTCATCCAGACGGACCGAAAGTCGAAATACAAAACATCACACGTGCAGGAGCTGGTTCAGGCTATATAGATAAGCTGAATGCAGCCATTACAGCAAATGACATGCCTGATATTTTTACATTAGATGGACCAGATATTGGGGCTTACGTTGATTCAGGATTACTTGGTGAACTAGATGAATACATGAGCGAAGGATTCAAAGATGGATTCACGCAAGCGATTATCGACCAAGGAACAGTGGACGGAAAATTCTACGGAATGGGTTATTCAGATTCAGGCGTAGCGATCATGTATAACGAAGACATGATCAATGCATTACCTGAAGATATAAAAGCATTAGTTCCTTCACTTGATCAAGACTGGACTTGGGATCGATTTATTGAGTTATCAAGAAAAGTGGACGAGTTCGCAAAAACGACGGATGATCCAGCGTTTGCAAATTATGAAGTGGCTGTAAGTTTATTACTAACAGACATTACTGCGGGTGCCTATGAATTAGGAACATATTACTTCACACCACTTCTTTGGGGAAATGATGCAAACATTGTCGCTGAAGATGGTGTAACAGTTGATGGCGTATTAAACAGTAAAAAAAGTGTAGAAGCATTAACAAAGTATGCGCAATTATTTGCTGAACCAGCACTTGCTAATGCGACAGAATCTGAAAAAACATTCCATACTGGAAAATCAGCACTATCAGTCAGCGGATTCTGGTATGTAAATGAACTTATCAATAATTATCCTGACTTAAAATTCAAAACCGTTCGTTATCCAAAGATGAGTGAAAACATGAACGGGTTATACACCCCATCAGGTTCATGGGCATTTGTTCGCAACGGACAAGAAAAAGACGAAGATCGCATCAAGCAAATCGTTGAAGTCATGGAATGGTTAACGAATGACGAAGCATCAAAAGAATATTTCGCTAAAAACGGTTCTATTCCAACAAGAATCAATTCCGTGGACGCAATTGATACAAATACAGACAACCCATATCACAACGATGCATGGTCAGTATTAAAGTATCAAGTGGAAAACACAAACAAATCACGTCCTGTATCCCCAGGATATCCTTATCTTTCTGAAACCTTTGCAAAAGATGTCATTCTTAAAATCGCTCAAAACAAAGCGACAGATGAAGCAACAATCAAGAAATATTTAGACGATGCAGCCAAGAAAATTGATTTAGAATTTGCAAAGTACAAAAAATAATCGTTTGGAAAAGTAAGAGGTGGGGCGAGGACCTCACCTCTTACTCTTTTTTAAAAGGGGTGTGAACCATGGAGAAAATTATCAATCGTTTTGTAAAAGTGAGAAATACAACTGAACACTTCAGACATAGCGACCATTATAAAACAAGAGATATCGTGTCCGCGTACGGATTTTTAACACCTGCATTAATTCTAGCGATTCTTTTCATTGTATTACCAATTATTTTAGCGTTTACGTACGGCTTTACGGACTACTATTTATTAAAACCAAACGACAAAGAGTTTAATGGGCTTGAAAACTTTAAAAGAATGATGACAGATGAAGTGTTAATCAAAAGTTTCATGAACACGATTAAGTTTGTGGTGTTTGTTGTTCCTCTGCAACTATCGATGGCACTTGGTCTTGCGCTCATTGTTAACAAAAAAATCAGAGGAGTAGGGTTCTTCCGTACTGCCTATTTTTCACCAGCTGTTTTATCTCTTGTTGTCATCTCAATCCTATGGACGGTCATGTTAAACCCAACATCTGGATTAATGAATGAACTCCTTGCGAATGTTGGGATTTCTAAACAGCCTTTCCTCTCAAGTACATCACAAGCGATGTATACAATCATTGCAATTTCTGCATGGTCAGGCTGCGGGTATCAAATGATGATCTTTTTAGCAGGACTGAAAAATATTGATGGAAGCCTTTATGAAGCAGCGGACATTGACGGAGCCAATGCGTTCCAAAAGTTTTTATTTATCACCATTCCGTCAATAAAACCTATTCTGATGTTTTTAGTGATCACCACTACGATTCAGGCGTTTAAACTCATTGTTCAACCGATGGTTATGACAGGCGGCGGTCCGGATTACTCAACGATTACCATTTTACAATACATTTATGAGTATGGATTCCGTCACCGTAACATTGGATATGCAAGTGCCATTACATTAGTATTCACGATTTTCTTAGTCGTTATCTCAATCATTATTAAAAAGCTATTTAGAGAGGAGAAAGCAGCATGAAAATTGTAAAGAAAACCTTGTTTTATATCTTGGCGTCTCTTGTGGCATTACAATTTTTACTTCCTCTTATTTGGATGATTCTTTCTTCATTTAAAATCGATGAAGTGATTTACAGAGATATTGATACAATCTTTGCCTTTGTTCCAAGATTTTCTGATCTTTCGTTTGATTCCTATGTGGAGTTATTAGGTTTTTATAACATCTTTAAGAACGTTGGAAATAGTTTGATTTATGCATCCGTTACAGTGGTTGTAGGATTAACCATCAATTCATTGGCAGGATATGCTCTAGCAAGATTTATATTTCCATTTAAAGATTGGATTTTAATTTTTATTATCGCACTTATGATTGTGCCAATTGAAGCGACCATTCTTCCCTTGTTTTTAGTGGTAAATGAAATGGGATTAATCAACAGTATTCCGGGTTATTTGCTGCCATTTGTCATCAATGTGATGAACATTTTCCTATTCAGACAACATTTCTTATCCTTCCCTGGTGAATTGATTGAATCAGGAAAAATTGATGGACTAAGTGAAGTCGGATGTTTCTTCCGAATCGTCATGCCGTCAAGCTTAAATATGTATATTACAGTTGGAATTTTAACGTTCTTAGCATCATGGAACGATTTTCTATGGCCGGTTATGGCGTTATCAAACGCAGATTTGATGCCAATTCAAGTTGCCCTTAATGCGGTTTTTGCTGACACGTATAACATTTTCACAAGTCACATGATGGCAGCACTAACAATCGTAACGATTCCAATTGTTATTCTTTATATCATTTTCCAAAAATACATTGTGGAAGGTTCCATGCAAAGTGGAATTAAATAAAAGAGGTGCTCTATGAATCGACTACAAAAAGCAAATGATTATATCAAAGAAAACAAACATAAAACAAATAACCGTCCCCTTTTTCACTTTTCACCAGAAGTCGGATGGCTCAATGACCCAAATGGTTTTTCCTTTTACAAAGGGAAATACCAGCTCTTTTATCAGTATTACCCGTATGACATTGTATGGAATGATATGCATTGGGGTCATGCAACAACAAATGATTTTGTCAAATGGGAGTACCTTCCCGTAGCGATGGCCAATGACAAAGCGTATGATGCAAACGGATGTTTTTCTGGAAGTGCGATTGAAAAGGATGGGAAGCTCTATCTCATTTATACAGGTCATATTGATCCTAACTTAGGGTTTGATAAAGATGAATCACAAATTGCTGAACGTCAGTGTGTAGCAGTGTCAGAGGATGGTATCCATTTCGAGAAATCCAAATTAAATCCCGTGATTGGCGAAAAAGAACTGCCAGAAGGGTATCTCATTTGTGATTTCAGAGACCCTAAAGTGTTAGAGCGTAACGGGGTATACTACTGTGTATTAGCGGTAAGAAACGAGAAACGTCGTGGTGAAATCATCATGTTCCAATCAAAAGATTTACTTCAGTGGAGCTTTCATTCTTCTATTTTTCAAATGCCATTTGAAGAAAATACGTTACTAGAATGTCCAGATCTCTTCCACTTAGACGGAAAAGATGTGCTGATTTTCTCAGAAATGCCATGCGACCCTGAATTTGACGGAGAAGTAGAGAAAAAAACGTCTTATGTGATTGGACACATGGATTTTGAAAACGGAGCATTCAATCCTGAGGCAAAAGGCTTACTAGATTATGCAACGTTTTACGCACCACAAACAACGGACGGTCAAAACGGAGAGAGACTTTTAATTGGATGGATGCATCGTTGGACAAAAGCAATACCACCAAAAGAGTACGGCTATAACGGCATGATGAGTTTACCAAGAAAGTTACACATCAAAAACAACACATTGATTCAACAAGCTTATATTAGCCATGATGATTATTTCACACCTGTTGCTGTTCATGAACATGTTTCATTAAATGAGGACTTGCACATAGAAAGCGGAAGAACAGGATATTTATCTCTATCACCTTTATCTAAGAGTGAATCGTTTGTTGTTGAATTAAATAAGAAAGATAAAACCGCAACACGCGTGAGTGTGGATCCATCATCCAATTCTGTTGTGATTACTTCTGATTATGGAGATAGTGAACCCATTACCGTACGTGACTGTTTTAACAATGAAGAAAACACATTAGAATTTTATGTGGATCTTCATTCAGTTGAAATCTTTGTGAATAAGGGCGAAAAAGTCGCAACATTTACGGCATATGAAAAAGAAAAAGGAACAAGTATTGTCCTTTCAGGAAAAGGAGCCCAATTAAAAGAAGTTCGTTATGAGGCGTTTAGTTCTTAATAGTCTTAATAAACGAAATAAACCCCGCTCTAAACTATTTGGGTATGCACACAAGAAGATTGGCTGGATTTGGAATCACAGATGTCAATGCAAAAAACTTGGCCATTAATCCTAAACTTAGTGATAGTACAAAAGCACCGGGTTTGAAATAATCACGAATTAAATGGACAGGGAGTAGCTCAATATGCTGCTCCCTGCTCTATTTTTTCGGGCGACAATGGGGACGGTTCTGGCTGCAGGGTTTAACAAAAAAAAGCCGCGAGAACCGTCCCCATTGTCACCTCTCTCGAATTTTGTCGGATATTATAGGTAAAATGTCATGGGGGATTGTATCTAATTTTGAAGGAATAGGCTGGGTTCTTGTCGAATTACTAATCTGATATTTCAACTTTTTCAGAAATAGAAGAAAAAACACGCTTTAAATAGAAAAATGGGGATGTTATAAATTTAACCGTGAAGGGTGCATATTCTATGATACCTAAACTAAAACCAGTCGAATCACAAGGAAAGACAACACATAATAAACTATACATTCCGGTTGTAGGTAAGTTTTGGCTAAGCCATGGTTTTGCGCTTCTATGGGTATGCATTTCGATTTATATTGCTCACCCTTGGTTAAAAGATTTAGCCTATCATGTATCGTATCCACTGGCATTGCTTATCATTGGAGGACTAGCGTACGTTCCGGGTTATATGAACGCCTTTCTGGTTATTAGCCTAATTTTAGACCGACAGCCTCCCTCTAAAATTGAAAATCCTCACGAAGAAATTACGATCCTTATCGCTGCACATAATGAAGAAGATAAAATTTTTCAAACGTTGCAATATATAGATAAACAAGACTATTTAGGTAAAAAGAAAGTAATCGTCATTAATAATTGTTCCACAGACCAAACGGTTCATGAAGTAAGAAAGGCAAAGAAGAAATTGTCTATTGAAATTAAGTTGGTCCATGAAAATAAACCAGGAAAATTTCACGCTCTTAACCGTGCACTAAAGGCGGTTTCTACTCCCTATTTCATTACCTTGGATGCTGATACGCTGCTTCATCCATCCTCTATCCGCTACCTTGTTTCAAGAATGAAATCAAGCCCTGAAGAAGTTTGCGCAGTCGCAGGCAGTGTTTTGGCAAAAAATAGTAGAGAGAATTTATTGACGAAAATGCAAGAATGGGATTATTTCTTAGGGATCGCATCGATAAAAAGACTTCAGGGTCTCTATCAAGGTACTTTAGTAGCCCAAGGTGCCTACAGTCTATACAAGACAGAATGCATTAAAGAAGTTGGAGGTTGGCCGGATGCCATCGGTGAAGATATTGTTTTAACTTGGCGGCTGCTCGAAAGAAAATGGAAGGTATACTTTGAACCCTGTGCGGTTGCCTTTACAGAAGTTCCTAATTCATTTAAACATTTGGTACGGCAGCGTGCACGATGGGCAAGGGGCATGATTGAAGGATTGCATGAAGTGAAGCCTTGGAAACAGCCGCAAATGTATGTGAAATATATGACTGGTGTTAATTTAATCATGCCTTATTTAGATGTAACCTTCACATTATGCTGGATTCCCGGACTGATTTTGGCGTTTTTCGGGAACTACTTGATTGTTGGTCCTGCGACATTATTTGTTTTGCCCTTAACACTAATGAGTTATAGTATTCTCTATTTCTATCAAAGGAATTTTGTATTCAAACGATTACAACTTAGAATTCGTAAGAATATAATAGGGTTTATTTTTTACTTTCTTGGCTATCAATTGATCATGTCTCCCGTTTCAGTGTACGGGTATCTGCAAGAGATTTTTAAATTCAAGAGGAAATGGAAATAAAATTATAGGTGTTGAAAGGGAGGTGAGTGTTCGAAACCTCCCTTTTTGCATTAGCCGTATTTTTCCACTTGAAAGTAATTCTCAATTACCTATTGACACCATTTATCTGAAAATATAATATATAAATGTGATAATGATAATCATTTTCAGTTAAAATTATTTAAAGGAGACATTAAGGATGAAAAAATTAGGTCTGATTTCTTTACTATTCACTTTGTTTTTCTTATTAGCTGCGTGCGGCAGCACAGAGGAAGCAAGCAAATCGTCAGGTTCTGAAGGAGAAAAAACGAAAGAAGAAGCGAAAGAAATCACGATTACTCATAAATACGGAGACGTTACCATTGAAAAGAACCCTGAGAAGGTCGTTGTATTTGATTTTGGAGTACTTGATACATTAGATACATTGGGCGTAGAAATAGTCGGACTTCCACAGGCCATCGTACCAAAGACGTTAGAGAAGTATGCAGGTTCAGAATATACCAATGTAGGAAGCTTAAAAGAACCTGATTTTGAAGCACTGCACGAATTACAGCCAGATGTTATTTTCATTTCAACAAGACAAGCAGAACTGTATGATCAATTTGCAGAGATTGCTCCAACGGTATTTGTAGATGTAGATTATGCAAACTATATGTCGTCACTTGAAAAGAATTTCAACCTCTTAGCAGAAATTTTTGAAAAGGAAGACGTACTCGCTGAAAAAATGGATGAGCTAAAAGCAAGTATTAAGGAGTTAAATAAAGAAGCAACCGCATCGGACAGCAGGGCATTGATTTTATTGGCGAATGAGGGAAAAGTAAGTGCCTATGGTCCAGCTTCCCGCTATGGTTTTGTACATGATGTATTTGGTTTCAAAGCAGTAGACGAAAACATTGAAGTTTCACAGCACGGTCAAAGTATCACGTTTGAATATATTTTAGAAAAAAATCCAGATGTTCTATTTGTCATTGACCGTTCAGCCGCAATCGGCGGAGAAGTAGGAGCAAAAGATACCCTTGAAAATGAGCTGGTTAAGAAAACAAATGCTTATAAAAATGGAAAGATTATTTACTTAGACGCAGTGAACTGGTACATTGCAGGAAATGGTATTAACTCAACGCAATCCATGGTTGAAGAAGTGAAAGCAGCATTAAAATAATCGGATAAAAACTAGAAAACCTCCCCGTCTGAACTAACATTAGATGGGGAGGTTTTCGTTTAATTAGATTGTGCTACAGGCTTAATTTGTCTGTTGCCCTGCTGCTCTAGCTTTCTAACTACTTCTTCACTTGTATCCACCCGTTTAACAAATAGGGCCAATACGAGAGCCACGATATTAATGGCGAGTGTTACATAGAAAGAATATTGAATTCCGGCTAATAAAGCCTTCTGTGTTAATAGAGCAGTCGAAGCTTCTGTAAGTGTTGTCGGGTCGACACCAGCCATAAGGCTAGTTGCTTCTGTTTTTGTCACGGAGTTCATAATCGTTACGAGTACCGCTGTACCAATGGAGCCAGATACTTGCTGAGCAGTGTTGTTAATTGCTGTACCATGTGGATTTAACACCGTTGGTAATTGATTTAACCCGTTCGTCATGATTGGCATCATCACCATAGACATCCCTAACATTCGCAATGTGTAGACAAGAATAATATAGGTGTAGCTAGAATCAATTTGTAAGTGCGCCAGCATATAGGTGGATACGCCGGTAATCGTAAGTCCGATTACGCCAAGGATTCGCGGGCCAAATTTATCGAATAGTTTACCAGTGATTGGCGACATAATTCCCATCACAACCGCACCCGGCAGCATCATCAATCCTGAATCAAGTGGTGAAATTCCACGAACGTTTTGTACATAAGCAGGTGTTAAGATCATCCCTGAAAACATGGCGATGGCGTTGACGATGGCAATCACCGAACCAAGGGCAAACATCGGATATTTATAAACACGTAAATCTAATAATGGCTGATCCATTTTTAATTGACGAATAATAAAGGCGATTAAGGAAATACCACCTACAATGATCGTGGTTAAGACGATGGTATCGTCCCAGCCATCCGAGCTTGCTGAACTTACCCCATAGAGTAATCCGCCAAAACCGATGGATGATAATACGACTGAAAGGTAATCAAGTGTTGCATTTTTATTTTGTTCCATTACATTTTCTAGCTTCCAAACGGCCAATACTAAACTAATGATGGCTAATGGTAAAATCATTTCAAATAGTACGCGCCAGTCATAGTATTCTACGATGTAACCGGAAAGCGTCGGTCCGATGGCTGGTGCTGTAATCATAACTAATCCGAAAATTCCCATTGCCGTACCTCGTTTTTCACGAGGGAAGCTGACTAACATGATGTTCATTAATAAAGGTCCCATCACGGATGAACCAGCTGCCTGAACCATGCGCCCTGTAAGTAAAAGACCAAAGTTTGGAGCGAAGGCTGCTAATGCTGTACCGAGCGTGAAGAGTACCATAGATGTAATGTATAAATTACGATTCGAAAATCGTGTAAGTAAAAAGGCTGACGCTGGAATTAATATGCCGCTGACAAGCATATAGCCAGTTGCTAACCACTGAACGGTAGAGTAATCTTTGATTTCTAAATCCACCATAATGGATGGAAGGGCCACATTTAATAGTGAGTTATTTAGAAAAGAGACAAATGCTCCAACAAATAATATCGCAATCATTAAATATGGTGGTTTTTTTTGTAATGATGTATCCATATATTTTCTCCCTTTTCCTTAATTTTTTTGCAAGCCTCTTTTTAGAAGGTCAATCTGGACAAGATAGTTTTTTAGCGCTTCTTCATCGCTATAGTCCTTAGCGAACAGTTGAACAAGGTTTTGAAAGGTAATGCCCATCACGATTTTAATAACATGGTGTAATTCTTGTTCATTGTGAATGTTCAATTTGGTTGTATCGATTAATTTGATGATATTAAAATACTGTGTTTTCTGGTTTTCCTCATAAACATGGTACGCTAAGGTTTTTTCATTTTTATAATTCATATTTAAATAAACATTCCTAAAAAAGTTTTTATGTTCTTGGTCACGATGGACCTCAAGCATAAATTGAAAAATAGAAATAAACGTCTCAAATAAATCTCCGTTTTTTTCCTGAAGGACACTAATAAATCGTAAATGGTTTTTTATGGACAATTGATTTAACAGGTAATAAAATAAATCCTCTTTATCCTCAAAATATTGATAAAAGCTGCCTCGTGGAATCCCAGCACTTTTGATAATATTTGCAACCGACGCCTCATGCAAAGGAACCCTAGAAAACTCCTTCTTAGCAGCCTCAATTAAAGTATCCTGTTTATCCTTCGGTAAATGAAAAAACGTTTGTTTGGGCATAATCATTCTCCTATCCGATGTGTGACACTGTGTCACAATTGGGTACTAACAGATTATAGATGACACCATGTCATAAGTCAACAAAAAAGTGACACAGTGTCATTTTTGGTGCCTGTCACCTTTTATGTCACCTTTTAATTCGGAATATTGTTTATTTTATGATTTAATAGAGTGATACGGCAAAGTAGTAAAAGGAGAGTGTAATAGTTGTTAACGAATCATTTGGACTTTAGACTTGAACCGCAATTGAAGGAACTATATGAGGAACACAAACGAAGGGCTGCAAAAATAGATTGGGGCTATCATGACTTCTTGCCTTGGGATAAGGCGCAGGATTTTAAGAGAGTACCTTGGAACCCTGAACAGGTAACACTGCCACCAGGTGTCGTAACGGCAGTAGAGACAGCACTTTTGACAGAGGTTAATCTTCCTTGGTTCACCTCCCATCTCGATCAAACCTTCAAAGGATCGCTATCTGTGATTAAGGATTTTGTACATACCTGGACAGCCGAGGAGGATCAGCATTCAAACCTTTTGGAAACATATCTTTTGATTACAAGAAATGCAGACCCTAAGCGCATTCGCCAATTGCACAAAATGACCGTTGAAGGCGGCTGGGAGCCGGATTTTCATACCCCATTTGAGACGATGGTCTATACTTCGCTCCAAGAACTCGCAACCATGGTTTTTTATTACAATGTTGCAAAGGTAGCAGGACCTCATGATAAAGAACTGGCTACGCTTCTTAGACGCCTCGCCAAGGATGAAACACTGCATTATGCTTTTTATCGCGATGTCATCAAGCTCCACCTGCAATTGGAACCGAATTATTGCTACTACCTAGGTTATGTCATTAAAAACTTCCAAATGCCCGGCACAGTCATGCCTGATTTTGAAGACCGGATGTCGATTATTGCAAAGGAAGCCAATTACGGGCCGCTTGAATATTTTGACCAAGTACTGGATGTTATTGTGGATTATTGGGATATTGAGAATCTTAGACCGATTGCACCAGAGGCAGAAAAGGCGCGGTTGGATATTCTTAAATACCATGCAAGGCTTAAGCGTGTGAGGGATCGATTTTATGCGGGTGCAAACCGCAAGTAAATAGATACTATATTGAGTTTTCCCTGCGAGATTGCTATGCAGGTAAATCCATGATTTTTGCAGATTGGATGCTGAATCAGGCAGGTAAACAAATAAATAATGCAGGTAGGGGAGAGTTATTGGCAGGTAGGAGTTTTTTCATGAAAGAAGGTATTTGAAAATCTTCCTACTTCCTCTAATTTAAGCTTCAATTCTACCAATTAATTTACAGAGCCAGGCTTTTGTCTGGCTTTTTCAGCTACCCGGGGCTCCCTGCGAGAGAGATATTCAGTGAAATGATAGCTTTTGGCAGATAAAATGATTAATCATGCAGGTAACCGAATGAAAAATGCAGGTAGTGGGGAGTTTTTGGCAGGTAAGCAGAACCAGGTGACAGGTACCACCAATAGTGAGTGGAGACTAACGTTTCCGTTTCCGCTCATTAGACTTTTTTATTTTCATTATTTTTGTGGAAGGCTGCTTTCGAATCCATTTAAGAAAACGAGAGAGCTGGGAATCTTCCTTTAGTTCAGGGACGGTGGTTAAACGCGCTGCGATTTCTTCATTTGTATAAAGAGCATGGATTTGTTTATGGCAAGGGATACATAAATCGGCCGTAGCACCGAATGTACCACCCATTTCTTTAGGGAGCAGATGGTGGACGGTTGTTTCAACCTCCTCTCGCTCACAAAGTTCACAAGTACCCATTCCTACGCCCCCTCTAATTGCTTCCTCTCATTGCCCGCGTTCCACGACCCAATCAACAAAGAAGGAAACAGATGTACATATTTATTTGCAAATTTCCAATTGTAAATTCATCTATTTTTGTAAAGGGCATTCTTTTTTACAAATTTGCCCCTATTATAGCAGGATGGTTGTCTTCGTAGGTGTTGGATTTTTTAAGCATGTTCTAAAAAACGTCTTATGATGGATACTCGTCCAAGCCATTTTCCATATTCTTAATAAACTATACATATAAAAAGGTTTGTTAAGAAAGGAGTAAGGAAAATGCCAGGTAAGAAAAAGCATCATAAGCACCATCATCATCATGGAAAAGACAAGCATGACAAGAAGGAAAAATATGATCATAAAGACAAGCATGACGGCGGCAATCAACACGATCAATACGACAAGTATGATGATAGAAACAATAAGGGCAATAACAATAAACATGATGGTGGTCATAACCAGGACAAAGGCAACAAGCACAATGATTGTATGAAGCATGGTGAAAACGACAACCATGGTGACTATGGTGGTAATAAGCAGAACAAAAATAACCAAAATCGTGATGGCAAAATGGAGTACAACCATAACAAGCATGATGATTACAACATGCAGGACATGAATGACAATCACGATGACTATGGATGGAAAAATCAACACAACAGTGGATGGAACAAGCAAGACAACGATGGATGGAACAAACACCATGACAGTGGGTGCAACAAGCATGACAACGATGGATGGAACAAACACCACAACTGTGGATGCAACAAGCATGACAACGATGGATGGAACAAACACCACAACTGTGGATGCAACAAGCATGACAACGATGGATGGAACAAACACCATGACTGTGGATGCAACAAGCATAGCAACGATGGATGGAACAAACACCATGACTGTGGATGCAACAAGCATGACAACGATGGATGGAACAAACACCATGACAGTGGATGCAATAAGCATGACAACGATGGATGGAATAAGCGCCATGACTGCGGATGCAATAAGCATGACAATGATGGATGGAATAAGCGCCATGACTGCGGATGTAATAAGCGTGACAACGATGGATGGAACAAGCACCGCAACTGTGGATGCAACAAGCATGACAACTATAACCAGCATAATCAATACGGAATGAATGACTATGGCCACAAACAAGATAACAGACATGGTCAAATGGACGATCATCATGACCAAAATCAACACCATGAGTATAATAAATACAGACCATGCAGGAATCCAGGTTGTATTTTTAAATGTAAGTGTTGGTAATTTTGTATGGGAGCGATTTCTATTTGCTTAGAAAGCTCCCTATTTGTGTGCCATTGGGATACTCATTTAGTGCTAATGCCCATGAAGAGGCTAGGTTCAGGTTTCTTCAATGGACGAATCTAATAGATAATAGATTTATCCTTCTTCGACAAAAAATCCCCCTGAAACGCTGCTAGAGTTCGTTTTTCACAATAATTTAGATTATTTTTAATCAAACGATTGATTGGCCGTGATTTATGTGGAGAAATGTCGAAGTCTGGCTGCAGATATAGTAAAATGAATACATCGAGTTTCTGGGAGTGAAATGGATTCGGAATCTAAAAAAATGAGGTTATGGAGCATGATCGCCGATTTGCTTACGAAGTTAGAAGATGAAAAGGACCAATGGATGTACGCAGCGATGGACCATTTTCATGAACAGTTTCCGGGCTTTTATAGCCTAAATGATGAAATTGCTGCAGGAACAGCTGAAAATCAGATTATAAAAATGAAAAGCACCGTACATAGCTTTCTTAAACAAAAGAATCTTGATCTGGAAACGAAGCTGCTGGAGATTAAAACGATTGAAGCTAGCCTTTTGGAAGATCAGCGTACTCACGAGAATTTGAAGACCGCAATTGAATTTTTAAACAAGGAGCTTGCCCTTTACGATGACGAACTGCAAGGCTTGGAAAACGTTCAGTTGGAAAAGTTTGAGTTTTTATTGGACGACAGGTTTACCTTGGACAAGAAGGATCAGGTTATCTTTAAGGAGCGGAAGATATCGAAGTTACTAGAAATCTATCAAATGGTCGAGATGGAATTGGTTGATTTTTATCAAAGGCAGCTTTCAGCGATTTGGGTGCTGCTGTCACGCAGTATGCAAAACATTGATTCTACCATTAAGTTTGATTTTAAAATGGATCCAGCGTTTATTGGCCTTTCTTTGAAGCATGGACGGGGGCTTGATCAATATCTAAAATCAGGGAATTTTGAAGAGGATTTTCAGATTGTGCTGGATACGTTAGTACGAAATAACGATATCGTCTACCAGTATTATGTCAGCCAGGTTAATCAGTTTAAGCTACAGGGTATAAAAGAAATTAACCAGCTATGGACACGAAAGAACGAGCACAAAAGCCTGGCAGAAGAAAACCTGTGTGAGCTTCAAGGAAAGAGAGAGCAAAACAAAACGCGTTTGCAAGAACTGCAGGATGAGCTGGCTAGAGAGAAGTTGCAATGGGATCAGGAAATGCTAGAACCCAAGTTGCTGGATGATCTTTTAAAAAGAGAGTTTGTGAAAACCGTGTCACACTGGCAGGAGAGGCTATTCGCGGAGGATACTTCCGATGAGGAGCGATGGATCTATCACCAGTACTGCCAAGTTATTTTAAAGCAAGCGGAGAGGATTATTGGAAATGACTACTTCTAATACAATGGATGAGAAATATACAAAGGCCATTCAATCACTTAAGAAAATTAATAATGAACTGTTTTATGATGACTTGAAAAAGCTAATGAAGGACCGGGAAGAAACGATTGCAGCACTGAATGAAGAAGTCTATGAATCAATTGAAAACATGCAAAGGTCGATGCAGGGCTTTCCTATGCAGGTTAGTGATCGGTTAAAGGAAGAGGTTATTAACCCGCAGAATGAGTTATTTCATCAAGGGATGGAAAGGTTTAATGAGAATATCCTCGTGCTGGAAAAGAAGATTGCTTTTTGGCACCAGCAGTATCAGGAAAATCTAGAGAAAACCGAAAAGTTGTTAGCCGAAGTCAAAGGGTTTCAGCAGGAGGATCAAGAATTTATCATCGGGGAAACCGATAGGGTGATGTCGGACCTTAGATACCTAAAGGACGCTTTGAGTGAGCAGGCTTCTGCCTTGAATGTGAAATATGAAGTGGTGAGCGACCGATTAGGGTTGATGTTACAAGAGTTTATGGCCATTGAAGACAGATACAAAGAGGAAATCGCTGAGCTGACACAGCAGGTAGTGCACATTCAAAAAAATTCCCAGGACAAGTGGGAAGAAAAATGGAAGCTGAGTGTTGAAACTGGTGTAAAGAGAGAAAGACTTTTTAAAAAGTGGCTGATGGGGCTGGCTGTTGGACAGGGAATCTCGGTTTTAATGATGGTTTTGTATTTTATTTTGAAGTAACGTGGCGGCTTGCTCTTGAAATGGGGGCGGGTCTTTTTTTTTTGATAGTTTTATAGTGTGGGATTTATTCGGCAGATAAACAAAGGAAATTGGCAGGCAAGCAGGGGAATATGCAGGTCAGAACAGCAAATCCGCAGGTTGGCAGGTATGTAGTTTTATTAAAAAATGGTAAACTAAAAAGCTCAACTCTGGTGTGGATTTATGCTTAACTTGAGTGAATTATAGGCATGCCTTAGCATGGCTTATTTTCATTTTAGTCTGAACGAGGAATTAATTAGGCAGATAAACAAAGGAAATAAGCAGATAAAAAGGAAAAAAATGCAGGTAAGAATACCAAATCCGCAGGTAAAGGAGACAAATTTGCAGGAAGGAATAATTGGTATAAAAATGGTAATTGTAAAAGCCCCATTCTAGCCTGAATCCATCTTTATTTCAGAGTTAAATATCCATATTTGGGGAAAATTACATTCGAAGCATGCCGTAACAAGGCTTATTCAAATTTTAGTTTGAGCATGAAATTAATTAGGCAGATAAACAAAGGAAATAAGCAGATAAAAAGGAAAAAATGCAGGTAAGAATACCAAATCCGCAGGTAAAGGAGACAAATTTGCAGGTAGGAATAATTGGTATAAAACTGGAGATTACAAAAGCTCCATTCTAGCCTGAATCCATCTTTATCTCAGAATGCAATACCCATATTTAGGAAAAAACACACCCAAAGCATGCCGTAACAAGGCTTATTCACAATTTAGTTTGAGCATGAAATTAATTAGGCAGATAAACAAAGGAAATAAGCAGATAAAAAGGAAAAAATGCAGGTAAGAATACCAAATCCGCAGGTAGAGAGAACAAATTGGCAGGTAAGAGGGTTTGAACGAAGACCTGAAGAATTCTAGTTCGCCGAGAAAACAAAAAAAGATTCGGTATCATACATAACCGAATCCAAAACGATAAAGAGAGACGGATAATAGGAGGTCCTTCTCATGTCTATATCATAATCCGAATTCATGAACAAACTATGAATAAAGATTTAAAGTACTATTAATGAACGATGAAAGAAAAGAGACCGGCTTCCACTGGAAACCGGCCTCCTGCTCTATTAAACGATCTCATATTCGGTAACGTTCCGGTCAATCACGCGAGCTCCTTTTACAGAAGCAAAGTTGCCATTTGTAGATGTAAAAACTCCAGACGCGATCATTTCCTCCATTGCAGCCTTTACGACTGCTTCTTCAATCGGTTCCTTCGGATTTTCTACAGATAAACGCGCCGTTTTACCAAATTCCGTAACAAATTCTAACTCTAGTGTTTTCGCCATTTTATTCACCTCCTATCATTTTTTATCTTCCCATTATGCTAGTAAATCGGCATTTTCGACTCTCTCAATATTGCTAAGAGTGTCATTGGATAAACCAATAAGGGCTTGTGCCGCTTGCAAAAGTTGATCTGGGGTTGCAGACTTTTGGATATTGTTAAAAGTCTTTGCCTTAAGAAGCGGTTTACCGTCATCATCCATCCCCGCTTGGAACACCAAACGTAACTTTGACGCTGTTACAACTGCTTGTGCCATCACTATCACCTCCTTTCACCCTCTATATATAGAAAAGTAGGCAAAAAGGACATGGTGATTAAAAATATATTTAGTAACTGATGTTATACTTTAATAAACTAGTAAAAGAAGTGAGGAGAAGAAATGAAGTTAAAAAAAATACACCATATAGCGGTGATTTGTTCTAACTATGAAGTTTCGAAGGATTTTTATGTGCGAATTTTAGGTTTAACGCCTATTAGAGAAGTGTACCGCGAGGAAAGAGATTCTTATAAACTGGACCTTGAGGTAAACGGACAATACCAAATTGAATTGTTTTCCTTTCCGAATCCGCCAGCACGTGTCAACTTTCCAGAGGCTGCTGGATTAAGACATTTGGCATTTGAGGTGGATAATATTGAAGAAGCTGTCTATCAATTAACAGAACTGCAAGTGGAAGTAGAAGACATACGGATAGACCCATGGACACAAAAGAAATTTACTTTCTTTGCGGATCCAGATGGGCTGCCGATTGAACTTTATGAATGTTAATCAATCATCAGCAAACATTTCACCGAGATATTCCGCATGATCGAGGTACTGTGAAACAAATTCATCTAATGTCATGGGGAAATTGGTATCTTCTACCCAATAATCATAACTCACGGCAATCGTTTTTTTGATGAGATCGTTGCTTAGCCACTTTTGGGCTAATGGATGGTGATGACCGGAGAGGACTGCATTTACATCCTGGATACTGGTTATCCTGAACACCCCCAAAAAATGCTTTTTTCTAGTATATGCAAAAAGATTCCGTTAAGCGTGAAAAACGGAAATTTATTGTTATATTTTGGCTAAAGTATTGATATCAGGATATAGTAATATATGTAGATTTGTGATAGCATATAAAGCACTGTAGAAAGAGGAAGTGAGCTTGCGTGATTAACATAACTGTTCCAAAGCCAGATGTTACGATTACTAAACAGGAAAATCCAGAAATGAGCAATATTTATGGGTTTACTGATTTCCATCTTATCCCTCGTGATAAGGGTGGCATTTTCATGTTTTATAACAAGGATAAAGAGCTGCTGTTTGTAGGGAAAGCAAGGAAGTTACGACCAAGAATCAAGAAACACTTTGAGGATACGGTATCCCCTATTAAAGACCATCGAAATGAAGTGACACGAATTGAGGTTTGTGTGGTTGATGAGCCGGTAGATAGAGAAATCTATGAAACGTACATCATTAACGAATCGAAGGCGAAGTACAATATCGACAAGGCGTTTTTTAGATAAAAATAAAGGTAATAGGTAAAGTCGATAAATGACCGAGCCTATTGCTTTTTTTTATAAAAGGATGAGACTGAATTGGATACGACCTATATTTATACATATTCAGGTTATGAGGATGAACTCTCTTTGCGTGCGTTGGAGATGCGCGCCTTGTTTGGGAGAGAATCGCAAACGAATATCTTGGAAAGCACCGTAAAAATTGACCCCAGCCGCAGTCCGTTTATAAAGGAGAGAATTGAAGTAATTTTTGAAGGAGAGAGTATGGAGGTGCTCCTTGAAAAGTTGGCAGATTTCCAAGTAACCGAAGATACGTTTAAAGTGATCTTTGTTAAAAATGGTGAGGAAACATTTGCGAATCGACGGTCTATTGAGCGAGAAGCAGGGCTGCGCATTCAAGGTACTGCGGATCTTCATCATCCCAAGCGGCTGTTTGCTGTCATGCATGTAAATGGAAGATGGGTTTTCGGTGACAATGTGAAAAGTGAGTCAGTTTGGTTTCACCATCAGCAGAAGCCGCATCAGTACTCCACCGCGCTTAGTACTCGTGTAGCGAGGGCGGTGGTGAATATCGCCATCCCGAATCCAGTTGGGATAAAAGCGATTGATCCTTGTTGTGGAATCGGGACTGTACTGATTGAAGCACTTTCGATGGGGATTGATATTGAGGGGAGCGACAACAACCCCGTTATTCTCTCGGGAACAAGGGAGAACGTTACACACTTTGGACTTTCTTGTGATGTGAAGTTTAAAGACATGCGTGATATCACTGACCATTACGATGTGGCGATTATTGATTTACCCTATAACCTGTGTTCGGTGATATCCCCTGAAGAGCAGTTGGAAATGCTCCAAAGCTCACGCAGGTTTGCTGATAAGGTTGTAGTGGTAACCGTGGAACCGATCGATCCGATTCTTATCGAAGCAGGATTTGAAATTGTTGACCGGGGTGCTGCGAAAAAAGGGGTATTTATCCGTGAAGTGATTGTGTGCCGGTAGGGATATTCGCGTGCCCACTTGGGTGCCTGTCACCGCTCGTGGACACTGTCCACCTGAGGTGGACAGTTCAGGTGGATTCTGGTTGAGGTTCGTCCCTGATAAGCACGATGAAGGGCATGAACATACTATTCAACATTCATTTCATTTACTTTTTTTTCAACTCAAATAATCGATCACCAGCTTTTACTTGCTTTTGTTCTGTTATGATCGGCATTTGATATTGATTAGTATTTGTCACTATCACAGGAGTGGTAACAATATACCCTGCCCCTTGTATGCCTGTAATATCAAATTCAATAAGTAACTGACCTTTTTCTACTCGCGCTCCTTGAGAGACGTGAGGAGTGAAAAATTTACCGTCCAGCTGCACCGTATCCATTCCGATATGAATTAAAATTTCCGCTCCATGGTCAGAGGTGAAGCCAATCGCATGGTTAGTTGGAAAAAGCGCCGTAACGAAACCGGAAATAGGGGAGTACAGCTTCCCCTCAGAAGGTGCAATCGCAACCCCCTGACCAAGTGCACCAGAGGCAAAGACCGCATCTTGAATACTAGAAAGAGCTTGTACTTCACCGTTGAATGGGCTAAAAAGAACCTCATAGCCTTGACTAGGTTTTGATGGTGTTTGGGCAGTTGGTTTGGACTCATCTATTCTCGTACCTTGGTCCGCTCTTATATTTTTCTCCATCCCAAACAGCCAAGTTAGGATGAAGCCGACGATAAATCCGACAATCATCGCGACGATGGAACCCCAGAATCCAGCGTCCAGTCCTCCTTTAGAACTGATATAGGCAGGGATTCCAAAGATACCGAGACCACCGACCATATAAATTTGCGATTCCATAAAGCCTAAAATGGCACCACCTGCTGCACCGCCAATACAACTGATGATAAACGGCCTTTTCAGGGGCAGCGTAATCCCATAAATAGCGGGCTCTGTCACACCAAAAAAACCAGAAATAAAGGCAGGTAAACTAAGCGATTTTATTTTCTCATCCTTCGTCCTTAACCAAACCGCCAGTACTGCACCAATTTGAGCGAAGGAAGCGGCAAACATCGTCCCAAAAACGGGGTCTGCACCGTTCACGGTAAGATTGTTAATCGCAATAGGGACAAGACCCCAATGAAGTCCGAAGATAACAAATACCTGCCATAAACCGCCGACAAATAGCCCCGCAATCATCGGGCTGAGATGATATAACCAAAGGGTCGCTTTGCCTAAAAGCACGCCGGCCCAAGTGGCGATTGGCCCGATGACAAGGAACGTAATCGGAACAACCATTAATAAAGTAAAAAATGGTACAACAAAGGCTTTGACCACATCCGGTATGACCTTTTTTAAAAATCTCTCTACCTTTGCCGCAAAATAACTGGCTACTATAATTGGGATAACCGAAGAGGCATAGCTCATTAAAATCACAGGTATTCCTAGGAAAGTAATATATACGGGGGATTGAAAAACACTCCCAGAAAATAAAGTGGTAATGGGGTCACCTGTTGTTAACGTAGTCAGGGCTGGATAAACAAGAGAGGCACCAATAGCCATCCCGATAAAGTGGGAGCCGCCGAATTTTTTGATGGCGGTGTAGCCTAAGAAAATTGGGAAGAAGTAAAACAGGGAATCACCAATCGCATAATAGATATGATAGGTTCCGCTTGTATTCTTTAACCATCCTAATGCCACGAACATGGCAACGAACCCTTTAATCATCCCGGTTGCGGACAGCACGCCTAGAACGGGGGTGAAAATACTAGAAATAATATCAATAAAACTAGTTTTCTGTTTGCTGGCGCCATCGTCGGCATCGACTGGCGATTGTGATTGGAAACCGCCGGAGTTAACCACTGCTTTGTACACGTCTGGCACATGATTGCCAATCACCACTTGATATTGGCCGCCGCTTTTCATCACGGTGACAACGCCTTCCATGTTGTTTAGCGTATCTGTATTCGCTTTTTTTTCGTCCTTCAATTTAAAGCGTAAACGGGTAATACAATGAACAACGCTGTTCACATTTTCTTTTCCACCGACATTTTGTAGGATGTCTTTGGCTAACTGTTCATACTTCATTCCAACACCTTCTATCCGATGCTTTTTAAATAAATGGCTGTGGATTTTATTCATTTTAAGAAGGTAAATAAACGGAGAAATCTCGCTTATTTAGTAATAACTAATAAAAGTAGCCTCAATAGACGGAGAGATTCCGCCTATTGACCCGAAATAGATATAAACGGATAAGATTGCTTTGCTTAACCGGAAACCCTCCTCTTATTAACCCTGAAACAGGCTTCATTCTGCATTTAGCCGGAAAGTCTCCGCTTTTCTTACTTCGCTGGTTACGGGAGCGTAAATTAAAAGCCTTATTTAACATAGCCAACTAAATAAAAAAACCTGTATTTCTATGAGCGCACACGAATAGTGTGTTTCAAAGAAATACAGGTTATTCTCTCATTCTTTTAATAAACAACAACTGGCTGGTAAACGCTGAGATTGTCGTAAACGGCTTTCATCATGCTAGGTGTTACGTTGACGCAGCCGCCGGAGCCTTGTGTAAGATAGGCGTTGCCGTTCCAGTTTGTACGCCAGCCGGCGTCGTGAAATCCTTGTCCGCTGTTTGTAAATGGTGCCCAATAATCGACTTTAACTTCATAATCGGCTTTGCCGACGGCACTGCCCTTGAGTGTGTATGGTGTCCGCTTAAAGAGAATATACCATACACCTGGGGAAGTATCTTCACCCGTACTGTGTTTGCCGGTAACAACATTGGTTGTTAATACTAAATTTCCATCTCTATATAGCCAAATTCGCTGTTCGGCAATGGATACTTCCGCATAGGTACCGCCAATGCCATTGTTTGCAATAGTTTCGTAACCATAGCCCTCTTTGTTCCAGCCATTGCCGTGGATGTTAGAAGCAGAAACAGATTTTTCTCCTTTTTCAAAAGCGGTTTGAACAAGTGCAGTTTCCTTTTCGACATCAAGCGCCCAGCCATAGCCTTCACCTTTAACCGATATCACAGAACCTGAGTGGGTCGTAAAGGAGAAATCCTTCCCTAATGTGGATTGAGCATTATTAATTTCTGCGATTTTATCCTTTAGGATGCTTGGATCGATAGAAATTTTCATATCTTTTGTCACAGAGGCATGTTTGATTACTTCGCTGCCCTTTAACGAATACACCTTATCTTGTACCGTATAGTCAACCTGATGGTGAAGGAGCTCCTGCAGCTTCTTCTCTTGGTCTTTTACCGTCTGACTACCTTCTTTGGTCGGCTCAAGTAATAGTGGATTCAGATGGATTTCACTCGTAACTGGTTGTTTTTCAAACTCCTTTACGAGGTGACTCACATCATATTGAGTACCTTCCAACCCTTGTATAATCGTTACTTTTCCGTCTTGTAAATTTACCTCCGCATCTTTAGGAGCTTGTAATTTTTCATTCATGGCGTTGAGCTTTTGTTCCAGTTCTTTTTTCAGGTTTACACTACGGTACCCGTCATCCTTGCTTGGCGTTAAGAAATACTCCTCTGATTTAAAGGAAGGCAAAAAAGTCCACTGATTTTTTACTAGTTTTTTTACTCTAGGCAAATCCTCTTCTGTAACTATCATCTTTGTATCTTTGCCATCTATGAGCAGGTCATTTCCAATATAGATATCATTTTTCAATACAGATGTTTGTAATTTTTCAAGGGCTTCGTCAGCTGTTAATCCGCTAACTTCTATGCCATTAATCTTTTTATTCGCATTAAAGTGGTTTGCCTGATAATAGCTAATCCCTGATAGTAACAGTGCAATCAAAATGACGAGGATTGCTGACATGAGCTTCCAACTTTTATACCACGGTGTTTTTTTATTCGGTGAATGGGTAATCTCCCCAACACTTTGTTCTAAAGCATTTCCCACAATTGTTCCCCCCAATACCTTTGAAACTATATTTTACCACAAATTACCAAGTATTTTACAATAATATTAATCTTTCATTACAATTCTACAAGATAGTATAACGTAAACTTTGTCGTTATTTGTATAAATTTAATTTATATTTTTTTTCGAAAAAGTAGTAACGCACCAATCGATTAATTCGATACAAACTGAGTCACAAGAATATGGGTGGAAATTAAGGGAATAATAGGAAATACCTAGTTTTTTAAGGAGTTTTCCAAAATGAGTTTCTCCAATAAATTGAGTCAGCTTTCTGATAATCTTGAAAAAAACATTAAAATGTTAGAAGAGCATTTTTGCCATACAGAAGATTTAATGAAAAAAGAACTCCTTTTTTCGAAACAGAAGTGTGTCATTCTGTATCTGGATCCCTTGGTAAAGAAGGAACTTCTTCAATCCTCTATTATCGAGCCTATTTTAGAAGGGGAAAAGGAAGCGATTGAACAGATTGTCCATGCGGCAGAAGTAAAAAAGACCACCGAGGTCTCAGAAGTGGGGAAACAATTATTAGATGGATTTTGTGTGATTTTGCTAGAAGGCGATTCCTTTGCCTATACCGCTTCGGTAGGAGGGATAGAAGGCAGGTCCATTGAAGAACCGAAAAATGAACGGAATATTAAAAGTTCTCATGATGGTTTGGTTGAAGAGTTTAACTCAAATCTGCAGCTTTTACGCAAAAGAATAAAAAGTCCTTTTTTAAAGGTGAAATATTTTACAATCGGTAACCTTACCCATACGAAAGTGGGCATGGTTTATCTAGAAAATTTAGCGAACAAAGAGCTTGTTGAAAAAGTAGAGCGAAGATTATCTTCGATTGAAATCGATCAACTTTATACACTTGGTAATTTAGAGCAGCTCATTGAAGACCATCCTTTTTCACCTTTTCCGCAAAATTTAGCAACAGAAAGACCGGATCGAGCAGTGTCCTATTTAGCTGAAGGAAAAATTACGATTATTGTGGATGGGAGCCCCCGAGTGTTAGTCGTTCCGATTACATTTTTTGCTTTTTATCAGGCACCGGACGATTACAATAGTCGGTGGCTGGTCGGTTCATTCTTTCGAATCATTCGTATCTTTAGTTTTATTGTTGCGATTAGTTTGCCTGCAATCTATATAGCCATTGTTTCATTTCATTCAGAGGTCCTTCCCATCGGAATTCTATATTCTATCCGGACATCCTTAGAGTATGTTCCCTTTCCGCCTTTTGTGGAGGCCTTAACGATGCAGATCATTTTGGAACTATTAAAAGAGTCTTCGATTCGATTGCCATCGCCTATCGCTCAAACCATCGGGATAGTCGGGGGTTTAGTCATTGGGACAGCTATCGTAGACGCACATATTGTATCGAATATGATGATTGTGGTAATCGGGTTTACCGCCATTGCCTCCTTTGTGGCGCCGATAAATGAAATGGGGACGAGTGCGAGGTTGTTAGGTTTTCCTACTATGATCGCTGCAACATTGTTTGGTTTTTTTGGGATTGTCTTCGTGTTAATGTTACTTTTTATGCATTTATGTAAACTAGATTCTTTTGGAACGCCTTATTTTTCTCCGTTAGCGCCATTCAAGAAAGAAGAGATAAAGGATACGTTTATACGGCTGCCTTTTTGGAAATTGAATACTCGTCCGACTGATGCCAAACCAGCTTATGCGAATCAACAAGGGAGAACAAGGGCATGGAAAAAGAAATGACAAAAAACCAGATAACAAAATTTCAGTTGTTTTTTTTATTGATACAATCTCAAATTGGTGTCGCTCTCTTATCCCTGCCGCATGCTGTACAGAAGAGTGCGAAGGGAGACGGGTGGATCTCTACCCTCATTGCAGGGGTGGCCGTTCAAGTTATGCTTATCGTTTACTGGCAACTGTTAAAACGATTTCCTACCCTCATGTATACAGAAATAACGAAGAAGGTAGCAGGTAGATTTTTAGGGAATTTCCTTAATATTTTTATCTACCTAAATTTCATTCTTGTCGGGGGTTTAGCGACCATTTTATTTATCAAGCTTATCAATTTATGGTTATTGCCGCTAACACCTGGTTGGATGATTTCTGCGCTGATTTTGACTGCCTGTATTTATTTAGCTGTTAGTGATTTAAAAATAATCGCTAGATTCTTTGTCCTGGCTACCACCTTAATACTATTATTATGGTTTACATCTGTATTAAGCTGGTTTACTCCGAAAGAGTTTCAATATGTCCTTCCGATGGGCAGTTCCGGAATGAAAAATATTTTATTGGGAAGTAATAACTCGCTGCTCGCGATGTTAGGATTTGAATCGCTGCTCTTTTTCTTCCCGTTCATTATTGAAAATAAAAAGGGAGTATTGAAGACAGCTTCGATGGCCAACCTTTTTATCACTCTTTTTTACACCTACTTTATTTTTATTACCCTTATCAATTTTAGTACCGGTCAGTTGACGCAAATGAGAGAACCGATTTTAAATTTACTTAGAGGAATCTCCTATAATATGATTGATCGGATTGACCTGATTTTTCTATCCGTATGGATGGTGCCAATGGCTACTTCGATCATTACCTATTTATTTGCTGCAAGTAAAAGTTTGAATTTAAAAAAGAAGAATTATCCAAAGACTGTCATCGTAAATGGCTGCATTCTCTTTTTGATTACCTTGATTCCAAAAGATGATGACATTATAACGATGTTTAATCAATATGTTTCCTTTTTAAGCTATGTGGTCGTATTTTTGATACCCACTTTGTTATTAATCCTTTCCTTCCTGATGAAAAAACATGAAATGAGTGAATCACGATGAGAAAAATCTGTTTCACCCTTTTGATGATCCTACCCATCATGTTAACAGGTTGTTGGGACCAACGACTCTTAGTAAATCGAACACTGGTGAATGGAGTAAGTTACGATTTAACGGAAGATGGTAAAATAACTGCAGCGGTGAGAGCGTTACATATACAAAGCAAGGGTGGCGGGTTATTCGAAATCCAGGATGAACTAGTTGGAGCCAAAAGGCCAACCATCGTCGGTTTGGGATTAGATTTAGACAGTACCATTCCAGGTGAACTTGACGCGAGTAAAGCCCATGTGATCATCATTGGGGAGGATCTAGCGAAAAAAGGAATTCATCCTTTCATGGAGTTCTATTATCGAAATAGGGATTCTTATTTGTCCTCCAAAATTGTGATTGGTAAAGGAACGGGGAAAGAGATTCTTTCTGTGGAGAAAGAAAAAAGCCCCATTGCATTCGCCATTTTGCAATTACTAGAAAGTGCCGAATCTGATACGGTCATCCCGAAAAAGAATACCTTTATAGTTTGGAACAACATTTTGGATCCTGGTAAGGATATGCTGTTACCTTATCTTGAAAGAACTGCTGCGGATAAAGTAGATGTGGCAGGAGTGGCCCTATTTAACGGTGATAAATATACAGGTAAATCAATATCAAAGGACAAAAGCGGTTTACTATTGTCCTTAATGAATCAGCTAAGCAAAAACAATAGAATGGCATTAATAATCGGTTCAGAAAAAAACGGCCGTTCCATTTCCTTTTCTACTAGAGATATAAGCCGGAACTTAGAAGTCCAAGTGACACAGGATGAAAAAATCACTTGTAAAATTGATCTCAAGATGAATATTGAAGTCATAAGCTATCCACAAGATTTTAAAAATGAAATCAATATTAAAAAAATAAATCAAGACCTATCTGAGGAATTCACCAAGAAAGCAAAGGAAATTACTGACACATTACTAAAAGCCAATTGTGATGCATTTGGGATTGGCCGGCAAATTTCAAGCTACCACCCTGAACTATGGAACAAAATTAACTGGGACCAGGAATATAAAAATGTCCAAATTGAGCCTGTGGTAAAGGTTAATATCATAAAAACGGGCAATGTTTTTTAACCATTTACTTTCGTTACCTATCGGCAGAATTTCTAGCTAAGCGGAACTCCTAAAGGGACTAAAATAAAACCAGCAGCGAAGACTCGCTGCTGGACGGTAACTTATCTATATACATTAATCCTTTTCCTTACGATAAACTCATCTTTTTCGGTTGACATAATCTTAAATAGAAGACCTTGAATGAATATCGCAAATAAAAAGTAATAAAAGATTAATTCCTTGGCAAAGAGGTAGAGTAAAATAAACGAGGTGACCGATAGAAGTCTGCCGATGTTGAGTGCGGTCTCCTTCATTACCATCGATTCTGTCCGCAGGCCGGACTTAGGCAGAACCTTTATCACTCTAAACATGTAACTAAAATAGGTGACGCCTACGAGCGCTTTGCTAATCTCGTTGATGATGAGAAAGATAAAGACGGTCCATATATTCATATGGAAAATCATCGGAACGCAAGCCAGGAAGTACATCAGCCAGACAATCAAGATTGTATGGGGCTCCCTTTCTCTGTGGTTATACTTGGAGTGCCATAAACTTGCAAGAACGGCAATTGTTCCAAATAGGATTGAACTTATTCCTACAAGGAATTCATTTTTTACGGTCATAAATAGAAGGACGGCAGGGAAGAAGCCTAATAGTCCCTCACAGATCCCCCATATTATCCACCCGATCCACATCGGTTTTAAATCTGCTTTTCTCGTGCTAAACCTCCATAATAAACGTAAATACAAAGGTTTCTTAGGTGACAAATCTTTTGGCAGCCAAAAGCTGAGAATCAGTCCTGTAAAAAATAACAATAAAGATAGAGAAAATACAAGATTGTATCCAGTAAGGTCCAATTTGGAAATAATAAATCCTGCAAAAGCCGGGCCAATGGTATTTACAACGCCAAAAACAGCCATTTGTTTCCCCATGAATTGGGAACGGGATGGATTGTCTACCAAGTCATAAATCAATACTTGTATACCAAGCCAATAGAAGCCTGCGGCCGTTCCATTCAAAATGCCGATTAACATTGGATAGGCTGCTGTTTTCTCTTGTAATAGAATAACAAGTAAATAAAACAGTGCTGTAAGGCCAATTCCGATTTGAAAACTAAAGATTCTATCCCTCTTTTTTGACAGCAAGGCACCGATGGCGTAAGAGACGGTACCAAAAAAGAAGGTCACGAGGATAAAAGAAGCATTTGTTGTCAACTCGTTTGAAAGTCTCCACAAATAAAGAGTTAAAAATAAACCTGACATGGTAGTGGCCAGACCGTAACACGCGTGGATCGATAACAATAATTTTTGTGAACGACTCAATTTCTTCCCCTCTATCTTTTCAATCTGATTTCAATTCAAAAGTATACCGATTTCATTAGTTCCGTGTCCACATGTTTATTATGAAATACTTACTTGAAATATTGTGAATTATGACGTAATATTTAGTAAATAAGTTTACTAAATAATTCACGATTTTAAAAAAACTAAATGTTATACATGGAGGTATTTAAATTGGCAACAATAAAAGACATCGCTGAAAAGTCAGGTTACTCGCCTTCTACTGTTTCGCGGGTTCTGAATAATGATCAAAGTCTTTCTGTTTCTGATGAGACGCGTGAAAGGATTTATGAGGTGGCGGAGGAGCTTAATTATCGAAGGAAAACAGTAAGGCTGCTGGTGAAAAATATCGCTTTTTTATATTGGTTAACGGATATTGAAGAATTAGAAGATGTCTATTTTAAAACCATGCGCATCGAATTAGAAAAAATGGCAAGGCTATTCAATGTGGAGATGATTACCTATAAAATTTCTGATGGAATTCACCAAATTCCCGATAGCATTGAGGGATTCATTGCTGTAGGGACGTTTTCAGACAAAGAACTTGCGCATTTAAGAAGCATTACCACCAATGGTGTCTTTCTCGATACATCACCTGACCCGAATCATTATGATTCTGTTCGACCGGACCTTCCGCAGATCACAAGAAAAACGGTTGATTTTTTAATGGAAAAAGGGCATACGGAGATTGGTTTTATTGGAGGAACTTATCATAATCCCAATACAGATGAGGACGAAATGGATTTACGGGAACGTGTGTTTCGCAGGTATATGGAGAAAAAGGGTTTATTGAAAGATGCTTATATTTTTCATCGCAGGGGATTTTCTGTAGAGAATGGCTATTTTTTAATGAAAAATGCCATTGAACAACTAGGGGACCAGCTGCCAACCGCTTTTTATATTGCGGCTGACCCGATTGCAGTAGGCTGCCTTCAAGCATTGAATGAATATGGAATCGCTATTCCTAATCGTGTAAGTATTGTCAGTGTGAATGATATTAGTGTGACAAAATATGTATCTCCGCCGCTCACTACCTTTCATATTGATTTACGGGAAATGTGCAAGAATGCCATTCAACTATTACTTGAACGAGTAATGGAAAAACGCAAACTTGTGAAAACGCTGTATATTGGTTCGGAGCTAGTGATTAGAAAGAGTACTATTTAAGTAAATTATTTTACTTATTTAAGTAAAATAATTGTTTACATGTTTTCTTCCTGGTGATATATTATATTTACTGAAACGCTTTCAAAAAGTGTGAAGAACAAGAACTACTACTTTATTTTGAAAGGATGTCCATCCATGAAGAAATTTAAGAAATACTTTAGCGTTATGAGTGGTATTGCTTTAAGTTTATCTTTAGTTGCCTGTGGACCACAGGATGATGCGAAAGGCGGAGACACAAAAGAGGCGGATAAACCGAAAGAGTTACTTGTTTGGGAAGATGTTATGAAGGGTGAAGGGATTAAAGACGCCATCGCCAAGTTTGAAGAAGAAAATGATGTAAAAGTAAAAATGGTAGAAAAACAATATACAAAACAAATAGAAGACCTTCGTTTGGATGGACCCGCTGGAACAGGTCCAGATGTCCTAACAATGCCTAGTGACCAAATTGGTACGGCTGTTACCGAAGGGTTAATTAAAGAGTTAAATGTTGATGAAAATACACAAGGCGTTTATACAGAAGCAGCGATGGATGCGCAGAAGGTAAATGGTAAGGTTTACGGATTACCGAAAGCGGTAGAAACAACTATGCTTTACTACAATAAAGATCTTATTTCTGAAGATCAATTACCTACTACACTAGAAGGATGGTACGACTATTCTAAAGGTGTTGCCAATGGTGAAAAGTTTGGTTTCTTAGCACTATTTGACCAAATCTATTATGCGAACAGCGTATTAAGCGGTTACGGCGGTTACATCTTTGGTCAAAAAGACGATGGCAGCTATGACCCAGCCGATATTGGAATCAACAATGCAGGTGCAGTTGAAGGTGCACAATATATTCAGAAGTTCTATAAAGAAGGCCTATTCCCAGCAGGTATTATTGGTGAACAAGGTATTAGTGTAATTGAGTCATTGTTTACTGAAGGTAAAGCGACTGCGATTATTTCTGGGCCGTGGAATGTTGAGCCATTTACAAAAGCTGGCGTAAATTATGGCGTACAAAAGTTACCTGAACTTGCTAATGGTAAAAACATGAGTGCGTTCATTGGGGTTAAAAGCTACAACGTTAGCTCTTATTCTAAAAACGCAGAGCTTGCTGAAAAGTTTGTAAAGTTTATTGCAAATGAAGAAAACTCTAAAACGAGATATGAAATTACAAAGGAAGTTCCGGCTGTGGCTTCATTAGCAAACGATCCAGTTGTTACGGAAAGCCCTGTAGCAAAAGCTGTTGCAGAGCAATCTCAATTCTCTGTATTAATGCCGAATATTCCACAAATGAACGAAGTTTGGGCTCCTGCTGATTCAGCATTACAAACGATTGCAACAGGTAAAGCACAACCTAAAGCTGCATTAGATCAAGCAGTTGAAACCATTAAAGGTCAAATTGAAGCAAAACATAGTGGTAAATAAGTAACACAATAATGGTGTCAAACGCTGCTAATGTTTGACACCATTTATTATATGAATTCGAATATGAGAGCCTTTAATTTTATCGGCCATCTATATAAAGAGGTGAAACAACGTGCAACATCGTACAATAGCCCCACTGTTATCCATCGTACCGGGATTAGGCCAATTTTATAACAAGCAATGGGTAAAGGGTCTTATCTTCCTCATTCTCGCAGCTTCGTTTTTTATAGCATTTGGGGATCTCTTGAATATGGGATTCTGGGGTCTTTTTACACTAGGAACAGAGGTGCCGCGAGATAACTCTATCTTTCTTTTAGCGGAAGGGATTATTGCGTTGATTGTGACTGCTTTTGGTCTCGGTATTTATTATTGGAATCTACGAGACGCTTATAAAAACGGAAAATTGCGTGATGAAAATCATCCGGTCACTTCTCTTAAAAGTGAATATCAAAATTTAATTCAACAAGGGTACCCATACTTAATTAGTGGTCCATCATTGTTTCTATTAATCTTTGCTGTTATCTTTCCGATTTTATTTAGTTTCGCGTTAGCCTTTACGAATTATGATTTATATCATTCACCACCGGCTCACTTGGCTGATTGGGTAGGTTTGCAGACTTTTGCTGAAATTTTTACGGTTGATATTTGGCGGGCTACATTCTTTGATGTTTTAGCATGGACGATCATTTGGACTGTGGTTGCTTCTACTCTCCAGGTAAGTCTTGGTGTTTTCTTAGCAATCGTCGTCAATCAAAAGGAAGTACGTTTTAAAAAGTTTTTCCGTACAATTTTAGTATTACCATGGGCGGTACCAGGGTTTGTAACGATCCTGATCTTTGCGGGACTATTCAATGATAGTTTTGGTGCCATCAATAATGATATTCTAGCGTTTTTTGGTGTCGATCCTCTTCCTTGGATGACGGATGAAAAGTGGTCGAGAGTTGCACTGATTCTTATGCAGGGATGGCTTGGGTTCCCCTATATCTTCATCGTAACAACAGGTGTACTTCAATCTATTCCTGATGATTTATATGAAGCGGCAACGATCGATGGAGCGTCGATTTTTGCTAAGTTTAGAAATATTACCTTGCCGATGATTTTAATTGCCATGGCACCGATTATTATTACGCAGTTTACGTTTAACTTTAACAACTTTAATATTATTTATCTTTTCAATGGCGGTGGTCCTGCCGTGGCGGGTTCAACGGCTGGAGGAACTGACATCTTAGTGTCTTGGATTTATAAGCTGACGATGCAATCAAGTCAGTATTCACTCGCAGCAGCTTTAACGATTCTGTTATCTATTTTTGTTGTTGGTATTGCGTTATGGCAATTCAGACGAACAAATTCATTTAAAGAGGGGGCTTAAAAAATGCAGACAACTATGAAAACGAATCGCCTAATACGTCTCTTTTTTACCTATGCCTTCTTACTTTTTATGACCGTGCTGATTGTATATCCTTTGCTTTGGACAGTAGGGGCGAGCTTTAACCCTGGTAACAGTTTAATCAGTACGTCAATTATTCCGAAAAATCCTACTCTTGACCACTATAAAGAGTTATTTGCCGGAAAGGAAAGTTTGCAATATGGCAAATGGTATTTGAACTCGTTGAAAATAAGTATATTTACGATGATCGGGGCGATGATTACGGTATCGTTTACCGCCTATGCTTTTTCACGTTTTCGCTTTAAAGGAAGAAAAAATGCCTTAATGCTGTTTCTATTATTACAAATGATTCCGCAATTTGCTGCTCTAATTGCATTGTTTGTATTAGCGCAAATCCTAGGGATGATGAATAGCCACTGGTTATTGATCCTTCTCTATATCGGCGGACAAATTCCAATGAATACGTATCTGATGAAAGGCTATATGGATTCGATTCCTATGGATCTAGATGAAAGTGCGAAGATTGATGGGGCGAGCAACACACGGATTTTCTGGCAGATTCTCTTGCCGTTATCAAGACCAATGCTAGCGGTTGTGGCGATGAATGGATTTACGGGTCCGCTTGGTGACTTCGTATTATCATCTGTTATTTTAAGAACACCCGAAGCGTTCACACTGCCGATAGGTTTGTATAAATTAGTGAACGATGTAATGGGTGCAAGTTATACCACGTTTGCTGCTGGTGCGATTTTAATTAGTATTCCGATTGCTGTTACCTTCCTGCTGCTGCAAAAGCAGTTTGTCTCTGGATTAACAGCTGGTGGGACGAAGGGGTAAAGGACAAATCGCAGGGTCGAGGAAGGAGATTTGTCCCTCATAGACCTGATGAAGGACAAATCACAGGGTAGAGGAAGAAGATTTGTCTTTAATAGCCTTGATGAAGGACAAATCTTGGTGCTGAGGAAGAGGATTTGTCTTTAATAGCCTTGATGAAGGACAAATCTCGGGGGCAAGGAAGAAGATTTGTCTTTAATAGACCTGATGAAGGACAAATCTCGGGGGCAAGGAAGAAGATTTGTCTTTAATAGACCTGATGAAGGACAAATCTCAGTGCTGAGGAAGAAGATTTGTCTTTAATAGACCTGATGAAGGACAAATCTCGGAGAAGAGGAAGAAGATTTGTCCTTCATAGCCCTAATGAGGGACAAATCCCATAGCAAAGAAAGTAGATTTGTCCTAAACCCATATACCAAAAAAACAAAACTCTATGAGGTAACAAAAAGATTTGCGCTATGAAGAAATCTTTGGTTGTTAGAAGGAGGTTACTATGTCTAAAAACGAAAAAACATACGTGACGAAAGCAGACTTTATGCTTCATGGCGGAGACTATAATCCTGATCAATGGTTAGACCGTCCGGATATTTTAGAAGATGATATTAAATTAATGCAGCTTAGCCATACCAATACGTTTTCGGTTGGAATTTTTGCTTGGGCGGCACTTGAGCCGGAGGAAGGAGTTTACAACTTTGAATGGCTGGATAAAGTAATTGACGATATCTATAGCATAGATGGTCGAGTCATTTTGGCGACACCAAGCGGGGCTCGACCTGCATGGATGTCACAAAAATACCCTGAAGTACTGCGTGTGAATGGCGCCAGGGTTAAGATGCTGCATGGCGGCAGGCACAATCACTGCTTTACCTCTCCTGTATATCGTGAAAAAACACAGAAGATGAATCGTATGCTGGCAGAACGTTATGGGAATCATCCTGCTTTACTGATGTGGCATATTTCGAATGAGTATGGCGGTGAATGTCATTGCGATTATTGTCAAGAAGCTTTTAGAGGTTGGCTGAAAAAGAAGTATCATAACGATTTAAAGTCTTTGAACGACGCGTGGTGGGGACCATTCTGGAGCCACACTTTTACAGATTGGCAGCAAATTGAATCTCCTTCCTCGATCGGAGAAAGTATGGTTCACGGCTTAAATTTAGATTGGCGCCGTTTTGTAACAGACCAAACAATCGATTTCTATGAGAATGAAATTGTTCCGATCCGAGAGTTGACACCAGAAATTCCGATTACCACGAACTTTATGGCGGATACACATGAGTTAATCCCATTCCAGGCGCTTGATTACAGCAAATTTGCGAAACATCTTGATGTTATCAGTTGGGACGCATATCCCGCTTGGCATAATGATTGGGAGAGTACTGCGGATTTAGCGATGAGAGTCGGATTTATTGATGACCTCTATCGCTGCTTAAAGCAACAGCCATTTTTATTAATGGAATCGACTCCTAGTATGGTTAACTGGCATTCTGTTAATAAAGCAAAACGCCCTGGCATGCATAAGCTTGCTTCAATGCAAATGGTGGCGCATGGCTCTGATAGTGTTCTATACTTCCAGTGGCGGAAATCTCGCGGTTCTTCGGAAAAATTCCATGGTGCTGTTGTCGATCATGACAATAGCTCAGAAAACCGTGTATTCCAGGAAGTTGCCGAAGTCGGTAAAACGCTTGAAAAACTTTCTGCTATCGTTGGTACCAATCGTCCTGCCGACGTGGCGATTTTATATGATTGGGAAAACAATTGGGCGCTTAATGACGCACAAGGTTACGGTTTGGAGACAAAACGGTATCCGCAAACCCTTGTCCAGCATTATCGTGCTTTCTGGGAAAAAGATATTCCGGTTGATGTGATTACGAAGGAACAGGATTTTACGGGCTATAAATTATTGATTATTCCTATGCTTTATTTAGTTAGTGAAGAAACCATTGCTCGTCTGAAGGCTTTTGTTGCCGGCGGCGGTACCTTAGTCACGACGTATATTAGCGGTATTGTGAATGAGCATGATTTAACCTATACAGGCGGATGGCACAAGGATCTGCAAGAAATCTTTGGTATCAACCCAGTGGAAACAGACACCTACTATCCTGGTGATAGAAATGCTGTTACGTATCAAAACCAATCCTACGAATTAAAAGACTATGCAACAGTGATTAATGTGGGGACAGCAACCGTTGAAGCTACCTATGAAGATGATTTCTATGCGGGAACACCAGCGGTTACAAGCCATTCGTATGAAAATGGAAAAGCCTACTATATCGGCGGCCGTTTAGAAGATCAATTCCAACGTGACTTCTACCAGGGATTAATCAATGATTTGTCGCTTGAACCAGCCTTTAAGGTGACACATGGAAAAGGTGTATCGGTCCAAGTTAGAAGATCTGCTGAAAGCGACTACGTATTTGTCATGAACTTCACCGAAGAAAAACAGCCAATCACACTCGAAACAAAAGTCACAGACCACCTTACAGGTGAAGAACTATCCGGTGACCTTACCTTAGAAAAATATGAAGTGAGAATTCTTGAGAAAAAGAAATAAATAATACCATGAGAGGGGGGAGAGTTCCCTCTCTTTTGCTATTATGGTGCCTGTCACCGCCCATGGACACTGTCCACCTCAGGCGGACAGTTAAACCTGCTTTAACTGTTTTTATCAATAATCTAGACTGTTCGGTCACTATGGAGTTTCTGTAGTGACCGAAGTTTTAAATTACACATTTAATAGGATTCTAGGTTGATTGTAAGTGGTTTGAAAACAACGCGCAATACCAATACTTACTGCTATTGCTATGTACTCAACACTTTTACATAAAATCAAATTTCGTATAGTTAAGCCCAACCTCTAGCAGAAGTTGGGCTGCTTTCAATTTGTAGGAGGATTACTTTTTTTTCTGTTTTTTAAAAAAGCAATCCCTAAGAGCAGTAAAGGAAAAATGATAAGAAAGAAAGGGTGTAAATAGCGAGTAACAAATTCCAACCCTTCTTTTAAATGCTCCGCATAGCTGCTTGCGATGGTGACAGACATGAATAAAACAATCATCCCCATCGGATAGGATAGCTTTGAAGGTTCTTTAATCCTGAATATGACTGCCGTACTAGCAACGGCGGCATAAAAATATATGCTAACTTTAAAATAAATCGAGATTACGGTTGCTATCATAAAAAAGACATCAAGACGTTCAAGGAATTCCGCTACTTGTATACTTTGAATGGTACTTAACAGCGGAAATTGAGAACGAGCTGCAAGGTCAACACCTAATACACCGATGTTAATGGCCATAGTAATCGCGAGATTAATTCCGCTCAGCCCTATTGCGAATAACCCTACCTTTATTACACTCTTTCTTTTGGTTACATAAGGAAAAATCATCGAAAAAACGATGGCTTCACCAAATGGAAAAAATAAGGTTTGCGTGTAAAATACTTTGACAACAGGAAAAATGCCTTCCTCTAGTATAGGTTTTAGATTATTTAAATCGATTAGCCCGGAAAAAACAATTAGAATAAAACCAGTAATTGCAAGCAAATAGATAGAAACAAAAAACAACTCACCTGTTCTTGCTACGACCTCAATGCCTTTGCTAACAGCATAAATAATAACTAACATCAATAAGGCATTTACCATAAATAAAGGAGTTTCAAGATAGGCAAAGGTCAGGAGCATCTCTCCAAAATCACGAAGTACCCTGGCTGCTATATACATAAAAAGAATAATATAACTAGAGGCAAGAAGGGTACCTGCTATTTTTCCAAGCAGCTTTTGCATATATTCTGGGGGGGTTAACTCTGGATAGTAAAGAAATAAACGGTAATGTATCCAGAATAAGAATAACCCCCCTGCCATTCCAAACAGAATAGCCAGCCAGGAATCTTGTTTGGCTTCAATTGCCAGAGGCACTAATATCGCACTGCCTAGCTCAAATAGCAAGATTAGGACAAAAAGCTGGTATAAGCTTATCCTTGCCTTTTCCATGCTTTTGTCACTTCCTTTTCATCCTTTTTCACTTTACTTATTAACTTGGTGTGGGTTGTTGCGTAAACCAGTTCGGCGAACGAAGGCGTCCACGACAATCTCTGTTTTAACTTCTGGAAAATAAACATCATTCCAATTGGATTTCATTTTTTTCCAAGCTTTAGGATTCGTGCGATGAAGAGCCTCTCCAAAACCAAAAATATCTGCTTTATATTTTTGTGCTTGCTGTACAGCCTGATTAATTTCTTTTTTTATTTCCTTTTCTATTGCTTGTTCAATGTTTAAAAGAACATCAGGGTCTGTAACGTCAGCCGGCACTCTTATCTCGCCAAGATTGCCCTCTGCGTCAACCTTAATTGAAACCCGGGGTGTTCCGTTCTCCATTTTTGCCATTATCTTTGTTTTTTGTCTGATTAATTCGTATGTTATAGCCTCTTCTTTTCCTTTCCACTTGATGGCAATTGCTGAAGCCTTTAGTTTGTCGAGGAGGAATATAGATCCTCTGGACGCCTCGCCATCAATCCAATTAACTAACTTACCGTTTTTAAATATTGCAAGGCTGCCTGCGTAAAGTAACGCAGAGGGTTCTGTTTGCTGAGTGTTTTCGGTTTTTTTTCCATTGGCAGCATCTCCTCTTAAACGAAACCCTGAAACAACCAGTTCCTTCCCAGGTGAGACTAGTGTCTGGATGGCTTCTTGCACATTAACCGCGATATTTTCTCCCCAAGTTTTTTCGGTGATTCTCAACGTTTTGATTACTTTGTTTGCTGGGATTTTATCAATTGCAGTTAACACTTTAACGATGTCGGAAGCTTTCTTTCCCTGGGCGATGACAAGGATGGCTGTACTTCGAAATTGCGCATCGCGTTCTAGCGAATCAAGGATGTTGTTGATAGACTCTTCTTTAGCAAGTTCTTCACTAATGACAACCAAATTTGTATGCGCATAATACAGTCTTCTTGACAATTTACGAGATGTGTTTCTGCTTAACTCAACGATTGTATCTCCTGTTCCGGTGACGATGGAAACAGGCGGTCCTTGACTCCCGCCGCCGCCTTGCAGCCCGCTTGCTACGTTACCTGGATTAATAATTTGCATAGTGCCAACATATCTGCCTTGTTCGTTTTTGTCTATTCCCAAAGCAGCAACAATCGCCAAGTCAGTTAACTCCTTTTTGCTCCAACAACCTGATAAAAGGAAGATAACAACGATACAAGCTAGGAGTAACCATAATCGTTTAGCTTTCATCTTGGTCACCTTTTTCTATTGTTGAGTTGACCATCCCCTTGCTATCAGGAGGTTGTGGTTTTTGGTTCTCTCCTACTCGATTCTCCGTGTTACCGCTAAATAGCCTTGGCCGCTTTTTTTGCGCCCACAATGGGAGACGGATGATTGTATCACCTAGGTTTTCCACGATAAGAGGGGCCATTGGTGTTAAATATGGTACTCCAAATGACCGCAGGCTGCATAAATGTACAGCGAGAATGATTATCCCTAAAATGATTCCATAAAATCCGAAGGTTGCGGCTGCGAACATAAACCCAAAGCGAATAAGACGAGCAGAAATGGCCACAGCAAAGGCAGGAGTAGCAAAATTAGCGATGGCAGTAATGGCTACAACTATGACCATAGCTGGAGAAACAATCCCTGCCTGAACAGCTGCTTGACCAATAACCAGCGCACCAACAATAGAGATGGCTGAACCCACTGCTCTAGGCATCCTTACTCCTGCTTCGCGGAGAATTTCAAAAGAAACTTCCATAATCAAGGCTTCGACCAAAGCTGGAAAAGGAACCGTTTCCCGTTGGGCGGCGATAGCGATCAACAGTTGCGTTGGTATCATTTCCTGATGAAACGTTGTAATCGCAATATAAGCAGCAGGCGCGATTATAGAGATAAAGAATATTAAAATCCTTAAAAATCTTAATGCTGTTGCGATATCCGCGCGCCCATAATAATCTTCAACTGACTGAAAAAATTGGATAAACACAGCTGGTGCGATTAACACAAATGGCGTTCCATTCACAACGATTGCTACCCTGCCTTCAAGGAGATTTCCGGCGACCATATCTGGCCTCTCTGTATGATAGAGAGTTGGAAATGTAGTCAATGCTTGGTCTTCGATAAGCTGTTCAATATAGCCGGATTCAAGAATACCGTCAATTTCAATACTTTTTAATCGATTTCGTACCTCTTGAATAATATCTTCCTTGGCTATGCCTTTTATATACATAATAGAGACGTCTGTTTTTGTGACGCTGCCAATCTTCATATTTTCCATCCATAAATTAGGATTTTGAATACGTCTGCGAATCAATGCGGTATTTGTACGGATGGATTCTGTAAATCCATCCCTCGGACCGCGAACCGTTACTTGGCTGCTCGGTTCTTGAATGGAACGCTGCTCCCCGCCTCTTGTGCTGGCGCTAAGTGCTTTATGTGAACCGTCCACCAGGATGATGCTCTCACCGGACATTAAAGACAGGAACAAGTTCTCCCAATCATTAATTTCTTTGACATCACCGAGCGCAACTACATCCTCAAGAAGAATTTCAAAGAGAGGCCGGCTGTTGTGAACGGAACGATTATTCATGATGGATTCAATAATAAAATCATTAATTGCCTTGCTATCTGCAATTCCTTCTATGAAGACAACTGCTGCATTCGGCCCGATACCGTCACCGAGCTGTAATTGTCGGATGTTTACATCTGTGCTATTACCTGTTTTTTCTTTTATGTAATGGATTTGATCTTGTAACGAACGATGAATGGCCTTCGTAGGCTGATCCGTCTGTTGAGTCTGTTTCTTTTGCAGTTTTAATTTTTTCATTTTTTTGGATAGGGAAAATAGAGACATCGTCACTAAACCTTTCCTGCTTTTTTATTATTTTCCACTAATATTGAAAAGGTATTCGTGATTCTAGAAAGTACCAGAACAATTTCAACAGGAATGAGGAATGATAAATTGAAAGGTGGGAAGATAATGAAGATCATTTTTATTACATTAGGTATGCTAACCATATTAATGGGCTGTTCCTTAGGGATTGACCTCCTGCTGGGTTTTGAGGTGAAAACTACTTTGCGTAATGCTGTAAGTCCATTTCGAGTGATGGAAGTTCCTGAATACTTTGTATTTATTTTTCTAATTGTTATCTATTTACTAAAAAAGCTATATGGTTGGACGAATAAATGGATACATAGAAAATTGTCGAAGATTATGGAGTAGTAGATGAGGATATTACATCTAATCCGTGGCGAGTTAATGGATGAAGTTCTTTTTAAACGAAAGATGTCTTTACGGCACTATTGTGACATAGAGACATCTTTTTTAGGATTACTTAACTAAAACAATCAATACAGGCAGTATGAAAAAGGACAATAAAGTAGTCCAAAGAATTGTTTTAGTTAACACTTTTGGTGACGCGTCAAATTTTTCAGCTAGAATGCCGGCGTTGATTGCAACTGGCATACAAGATAATACTAATAGAGCAGAATACATAATACCCTCGATTTTTAAAAGATTTAAACACAATAATGCAATCAGAGGTGCGATAATTAATCTCATGCCCATGCCTGTCCAAAAGGTAATCCGAGTATTCCTGCTGATACTTTCTGTTTTTACATTGGCCATTTGTGCTCCTAAAACTGCTAGAACGATGGGCGGGTAGGCTTCGGCGATCATGGAAACTCCAGTAGACAAACCACCTGGCAAGGTTAAATCAAAAATGCGTAACACTATGGCTAGTAGTACTGCATAGATAGCTGGTAGAGCAAACACTGATTTAACCGCATTCTTTATTGTAAAGTGAGAGCGTGCTGCAAAGAAGATTCCTAGCGTATTCATCATGATCATCTGCATTAAAATATAAATTGCTGCTTTTTCAAGCCCTAGTTGCCCGAAAGCTAGCAAGATGAGTGGAATTCCGTAATTGACTGAATTGGTAAAGGAGGAGATTAAGGTTAACCCAGCTACATCATTAGCTGGTAGTTTGAGAAATTTACCTAAAATACCGGCTGCAACCGCAAGCAAAATAAGGTTTAATAGGGAATAAGTTAAAGTTAAATAGACATCCTCACGTGATAGGTTCGCCTCCATTAATGTATCAAAAATCAGGAACGGAGTTATGTAATATAACGCAAAGTTTAAAAGCGGCTTGATTTCGAGTTTCCCAAATCTGCTAAGCAAGACTCCTGCTATAACAGGTATAGAAAGTGGGAGTATTACATCAAAAAGTGTGTCAAATATTTCAGCTATCATAAAAAACTTCCTCTCTAATTATCAAACTATCATTAATTGAAATCATTTAACGGGCGATACCAGATATGTACATTAATTATATAATAAAAGATTTTCCCTACAATAATGATTGCGATCGAAGTGCAAGATATAAGTAATTAAAGTAATGATTTAATGTAAGTTTGTTTATTACTACTTATAGAATAAGTTAAAGGAAATGTTATTCTGAGAAAAAGAAAACTTTTTGTTGCATAAGTAAATCGAAGGTGCTATTATAAGGGAGTTGCTTTTAACGCCAGCTTTTCTAGTTAAAAGTAAGAAAGAAAAAAGTTAAATTATTATGTTGAAATAATAATAGAGATGTGATATGATAGTATCGCTGTCGCTTAAGACATAATAGATTGCTCTTTGAAAACTAAACAAACAAGAACGTCAACAAAAAATATTAGTTTCTTCTATAGAAACTAGCCAACGTAACAAAATGAGCTAATCAACTTTCTTGGAGAGTTTGATCCTGGCTCAGGACGAACGCTGGCGGCGTGCCTAATACATGCAAGTCGAGCGAATCTTGAGGTGCTTGCACCTCTTGGTTAGCGGCGGACGGGTGAGTAACACGTGGGCAACCTGCCTGTAAGACTGGGATAACTTCGGGAAACCGGAGCTAATACCGGATAATTCTTTTCTTCTCATGAGGAAAAGCTGAAAGTCGGTTTACGCTGACACTTACAGATGGGCCCGCGGCGCATTAGCTAGTTGGTGAGGTAACGGCTCACCAAGGCAACGATGCGTAGCCGACCTGAGAGGGTGATCGGCCACACTGGGACTGAGACACGGCCCAGACTCCTACGGGAGGCAGCAGTAGGGAATCTTCCGCAATGGACGAAAGTCTGACGGAGCAACGCCGCGTGAGCGATGAAGGCCTTCGGGTCGTAAAGCTCTGTTGTTAGGGAAGAACAAGTAC
>NZ_CP183883.1:1550000-2245000 GCF_048572935.1 Neobacillus niacini
TAGCTCAGTTGGTAGAGCATCTGACTTTTAATCAGAGGGTCGAAGGTTCGAGTCCTTCATGGCTCACCAAGTTTTTTTGCACTAGCAAAATAATCTTCCTTTTCGCGATAGGGAAAGTAACTTTCCATTTGCGCTAGCAAAATATTTTCAATAATGCGGGTGTGGCGGAATTGGCAGACGCACCAGACTTAGGATCTGGCGCCGCAAGGCGTGGGGGTTCGACTCCCTTCACCCGCACTTACTTTTTTTGAAAGCAAAATGTATTTAAATAATGCGCCCGTAGCTCAATTGGATAGAGTGTCTGACTACGGATCAGAAGGTTATGGGTTCGACTCCTTTCGGGCGCGCCATATTTTGCGGGAAGTAGCTCAGCTTGGTAGAGCACTTGGTTTGGGACCAAGGGGTCGCAGGTTCGAATCCTGTCTTCCCGACCATTCTAGGAAATTAAATAGATATGGGGCCTTAGCTCAGCTGGGAGAGCGCCTGCTTTGCACGCAGGAGGTCAGCGGTTCGATCCCGCTAGGCTCCACTTATTCGGAGGAATACCCAAGTCCGGCTGAAGGGATCGGTCTTGAAAACCGACAGGCGGGTTAAACCGCGCGGGGGTTCGAATCCCTCTTCCTCCGCCATTCATGTAAGTTATTTAGTAAAAACATTGGTCCGGTAGTTCAGTTGGTTAGAATGCCTGCCTGTCACGCAGGAGGTCGCGGGTTCGAGTCCCGTCCGGACCGCCATTTTTATATCAGTAGGTAACTCTACTGTTGATATAGATATAGATTGTATGGCTCAGTAGCTCAGTCGGTAGAGCAAAGGACTGAAAATCCTTGTGTCGGCGGTTCGATTCCGTCCTGAGCCATCGCTTTTTTTTTATATGGAGGGGTAGCGAAGTGGCTAAACGCGGCGGACTGTAAATCCGCTCCCTCAGGGTTCGGCGGTTCGAATCCGTCCCCCTCCACCAAAGATTTTTGCGAAGCAAATAACCAAGTTATTTTCGTTAGAAAGTCACCAAAGTTTTTTTGCGAAGGTAAAAATAACATCATGGCGGTTGTGGCGAAGTGGTTAACGCACCTGATTGTGGTTCAGGCATTCGTGGGTTCGATTCCCATCAGCCGCCCCATTTTTTTAGAATTAGGAAAGCTCTTTAATAGTTAGGCAGCATAGCCAAGTGGTAAGGCAGAGGTCTGCAAAACCTTTATCCCCGGTTCAAATCCGGGTGTTGCCTCCAAATTTTTATATGCGGGTGTAGTTTAGTGGTAAAACCTCAGCCTTCCAAGCTGATGTTGTGAGTTCGATTCTCATCACCCGCTCCAACTTAGGGCCTATAGCTCAGCTGGTTAGAGCGCACGCCTGATAAGCGTGAGGTCGATGGTTCGAGTCCATTTAGGCCCACCAGAATTTTTTACTAAGCAAAATGATTAAACTTTTTATAGCATAATAATTCAACTTTTGCGAAGAGTAATAATTAGAGTTGTTACAACAGAAAAATAACTTCCTATTATTCCGCAGTAGCTCAGTGGTAGAGCTATCGGCTGTTAACCGATCGGTCGTAGGTTCGAGTCCTACCTGCGGAGCCATCTTTAAAGCTAAGGACGGTTTATAGCCGGGTCCTTTTTATCTATATTTCTACATACATACAACCACCTTTAAGGAAATAACCATTTTCTTAAAGGTGGTTTTTCTATGTAGAAATACCACCTTGGTTGTAGTTTAAACAAGAGCTTAAAAAGTAAAACGACGCTCATTAGAAGCGTCGTCAGGCTGTCGAGAAAGTCTCGACAGCTCTTATTTTGATTATGAATGAACAGGGACTAGTACATTTATCTTCAAGAGCCTGTGTTGAGGACAAATCCTTACTTGGTGCTCATGCAATTTGTCCTTAAGCCCCTGTATTGAGGACAATCCTTTCCTGGTGCACAGCCGATTTGTCCTCAAAGCACATAAAAGTAAAAAATTGCCGAGAAAGATACCTTTCTCGACAATTTGAGACGACGCTCATTGGAAGCGTCTTTTTGTACTAAAAATTTTTCAAACTCAAAAATATATATTTGATAACTCCTTCAGGAATGGTGCACGCTTCTTTTATTGCCCCTTTGTACCTCGACTTCACTTTTTAAACCTTTCACTAAGGAGAAGCACATGACGATCAGGATGATCGCAAAAGGCAGGGCAGCTGCAATGGAAGCTGTTTGCAAAACATTTAAACCGCCAGCTAAAAGCAATACTGCAGCCAATGCGGATTGAATGACACCCCAAGTCATTTTTATTTTATTAGAAGGATTTAATGTTCCGCCTTCACTTAACATCCCCAAAACAAAAGTGGCTGTATCAGCGACCGTTATATAATAAATAGCTACAACTGCAAATCCCAATATACTTAACACTGAACTTAATGGCAGATAATCAAAAAAGGTAAAGATAGCTAATGAAACATTTTCAGTAATATTTTTTGCCAGGTCATGGTTTCCTGTGTTTTGGACAAGCTCAAGCGCAGCGCCTCCAAAGATCGACATCCAGAGACATGTTCCAAGAGTAGGAACAACCAGTACGCCAATAACAAATTCTCTTACTGTTCTTCCTTTTGAAACCCTGGCAATAAACATACCAACAAATGGGGCCCAGGCAATCCACCATGCCCAATAAAATAGTGTCCATGACGCGATCCATTCCCCTTCTCCAAAGGGCTTTAATCTTAAACTCATATGTATAAAGTCACTAATATAAAGACCCGTTGTATTAAAAAATACTTTAATGATAGTCACCGTTGGACCAACAATCAAAATCAGTAGCATAATCGCAAAAGATAGGATCATTGCGGCATTGGATAAGTACTGGATACCTCTTTCTAATCCTGTATTGATGGAAATTATAAAAATAACTGTCGCGACAACAATCACAATCATTTGAACATATAACTGATTGGGAACACCGAATAGGTCATGCATTCCGGCGGTTACCTGCATAGCACCAAGTCCTAAAGAGGTTGCGATTCCAAAGACTGTTGCAAAGATAGACAGAATATCAATTGTTTTTCCAATCGGTCCGTATATTCTATCTCCTAAAATCGGATGGAATGCCGAACTTATGGCAGCCGGCAGCCTTTTGTTATATTGAAAAAAGGCAAGGGCTAAACCGATCACTGTGTAAATGGCCCATGGGTCCAGACCCCAATGAAAAAAGGTATATTTCATAGCGGTATTGGCGGCGTCAATTGTATAACCTTTTCCATAGGGAGGGGAAGTGTAGTGCGTGACAGGCTCGGCGACACTCCAGTATACAATTCCGATTCCCATCCCAGCACCGAATAACATCGCAAGCCAAGAAGCGGTGTTAAAATCCGGTCGGTCTGTTTTCTTGCCCAGCCGAATATCACCATATTTAGAGAACAATAAATAGATGGAAAAGATCACAAAGAAGAGGGTAGCACCAAGATACACCCACCCTAGGTAATCAATTGAACCATTATAGATTATATCGGTAACTTTGGAGAGATTATCAGTAAAAAAGACTCCCCAAACAATAAAAATGAGTGTAAGTAATAATGAAATAATAAAAACACTGTTTCCTGCGTTCTTTTTGCTGTCCATAGAAACCTCCTAGTAAAGCTTGGTATCAGGTAGTATATTGTAGTACATCACTTATCAAGCAGGTTATATAGAAATTCCCACTTTTCTGTGTTCATCAACTCTTCTTGGGTAATCTCTAATCCTCCACCAAGGAAAACGGTTTGGTCTTTGATTCCGACTACCATTGCTTCAAATAATGAGTTCTTGTCTTTCTTTTTATAGATGTCTCCTAACGATGGCAGTAGATCACTACTGAGCACCCCTAGGGTTCCGATATCCTCTAGGCTCTCTTCCTCAGTATTTTCCTTGTCTTTATAATCGATAGGGCTGCTGTTAGCACCACGCCCAGGTACCATCAATAAATATTCATTATGCTTAACTCCGTGAGAATTACTCGTGATTACCCCTTTATTATCCGCCGTTTCAACCAATTCAATTTCATTTAATGTATAGGTATCAAGAGAATCAGGCATTGGATTGTGAATTAAAATATAATCTCCTGCTTCTGCATTTCGGTCTTTTCTGAGCGTATATGCCTTATGGTTAAAAATAAAACTGTCAGATTCCTTAGGTTTGTATCTTTCTACACTCGCCGCATTGGTTATATGTTGTGTTAAATCCCTAAGCTTAATAAGGTGCACGGACAGTTTATACATCGGTTTTACACCATAAACCTTATGCAACTCATTGTTAAAATAAACAAATTGTCCCTTTCTTACTTGATAAAGTTTCACGGACCAATCTCCCTTCACCAACAATAGTTAATCACTTGAAGAATATTTAATGCTAATATTATAGGTTGTCTTATAATGGAAATTACTATTCTGATTAGAAGGGGAGGACAGGAAGAGAATGTGGAAAGAGAAATCTGGAAGTGTCTGAATGTCAGACTTATTCTGCCTAAGCAAACAAAAAAAGCCGCTGCACTATCTAAATCAATAGTACTGCGACTTTCTATAGTTGAGGTACAGTGTAAAACTTTTATAAAGGAATGTTCATTAATTTCGAATAAGATAATCAAATGCACCTAATGCAGCAGTCGCACCTGATCCCATCGAAATGATGATTTGCTTATAAGCACTATCGGTACAGTCGCCTGCGGCAAAAACGCCAGGGATGTTTGTAGCACCATGCCTATCAACAACGATTTCGCCAAAGCGGGTGCGTTCAAGCGTATCGCCTAACCAATCAGTGTTTGGTACAAGTCCGATTTGAACAAAGATACCCTGCAATTCAATATGCTTCTCTGCTCCAGTTTCACGGTTAATGTAGGTAATACCATTTACTTTGTCAGTACCGGTAATTTCCTTTGTTTGAGCATTCGTAATAACCGTTACATTAGGCAGGCTGTTAAGACGATCTTGCAGGACAGAATCAGCCTTTAGCTCTGGAGCAAACTCAAGAACTGTGACATGATTTACAATACCTGCCAGGTCAATGGCTGCTTCAATACCGGAATTACCGCCGCCGATTACAGCTACGTCTTTTCCTGCAAACAATGGACCGTCACAGTGTGGGCAGTAGGCTACACCTTTGTTCTTGAACTCAGCTTCACCCGGGACACCAACATTACGCCAGCGGGCACCTGTTGAAAGGATGACAGCTTTGCTTTTTAGAATCGCGCCATTTTCAAGTTCGATTTCAACTAAATCTTTCTTTTCTAAACGCTTTGCACGCTGTAAATTCATCACATCAACATTGTATTCTTTGACATGTTCTTCAAGGCTAGCAGCGACTTTTGGACCTTCTGTATATTTCGTACCGATAAGGTTCTCAATTCCCATCGTGTCCATCACTTGACCGCCGAAGCGTTCAGCCACAAGACCTGTGCGAATGCCTTTTCGTGCCGCATAGATCGCTGCACTAGCACCAGCTGGTCCTCCACCGATTACAAGCACGTCGAATGGTTCCTTATCAGATAGTTCGGATGCGTCTACACCAGAACCCATCTTTGCAAGGATTTCATCCACCGTCATCCGGCCGCCGCCAAAGTTTTCTCCATTTAAGAAAACAGTTGGAACAGCCATGATGTTTTTGCCTTCAACCTCTTCTTTATAAGCTGCTCCGTCAATCATGGTATGAGTAATACCAGGGTTGAGAAGGCTCATTAAGTTAAGGGCTTGGACCACATCAGGACAGTTGTGACAAGTCAAGCTGATGTAGGATTCAAAGTGATATTCACCTTTAATCGCTTTAATTTGATCAATGACTTTTTGTTCTACTTTAGGGGCTCTTCCGCTAACTTGCAAGAGAGCCAAAACCAATGAAGTGAATTCGTGTCCTAGAGGGATACCAGCAAAAGTTATGCCAGTATCTTCGCCGATACGATTTACACTAAAGCTTGGTGTTCTTTCTAATACTGTGTTCTCAACCTTAATGTTGGTGGACATGGCAGCTAATTCGTCTACTAACAGCAACATGTCGCGCGATACATCGTCGGATCCTGCGCTGACTTTTAGAAGGACTTCGCCTTCCATCAAATTAAGATATTGGGATAACTGAGCTTTAATATCTGCATCTAGTAACATGAAATCTACTCCTTAAATTTTTCCTACTAGGTCAAGGCTTGGCTTAAGTGTTTCAGAACCTTCTTGCCATTTAGCTGGGCAAACTTCACCTGGATTGTTGCGAACATATTGTGCTGCTTTAATTTTGTTAACAAGTGTGCTTGCGTCACGGCCGATACCGTCTGCGTTGATTTCCATCGCTTGTACTACGCCGTCTGGATCGATGATGAATGTACCACGTTGTGCAAGACCTTCTTCTTCATCAAGTACATCAAATGCGCGAGTAAGTTTTTGAGATGGGTCACCAATCATAGTATATTGAATTTTGCTGATAGCAGGTGAGTGATCGTGCCATGCTTTGTGTGTGAAGTGAGTATCAGTTGATACAGAATAAACTTCAACACCAAGGTCTTTTAATGTTGCATATTCATTTTGCAGATCTTCTAATTCAGTAGGGCAAACGAATGTAAAGTCTGCTGGGTAGAAGCAAACTACACTCCATTGACCTTTAAAGTTTGCATCTGAAACAGTGATAAAATCTCCATTTTTGTACGCGTTAGCTGTGAATGCTTGTACTTCTTTACCGATTAATGACATATTGATTTCCTCCTGAAATGTTTTTTGAGAATTGTTAACATCAAATACTAATAACTAAATTAGAATAATTCTAATACAATGTTTATTATTATATAAAAGAGCCTACTTGTCAACCAATATGTTTTATTTTTTCCATGCATTGTTTCAAGGGTATTCTATGTCATGCAATCGCCTCCAATTTCATCAGCAAATTCTCAAATAAGACTGTTTTTCTCATTAAATAGATAATTAGATGATAATATGGGAGGTGAATTAGTATTACTTCTTATAAAAATGATATATTTATAGCAGCTCTTTAGTAGCATAGATAGATTGAAAAGAGGGGTCTATATGAGATTTTTAGATCAATCCTTGGCTCAGGAAATTGTGAATCGAACAATGGATATTATAAAGCGAAATATTAATGTCATGAATGAGAAGGGTGTAATTATTGGTTCAGGCGATAAAAAAAGGATTGATTCTATTCATGAAGGAGCCATTAAGGTAATAGAAAGCCAATCGGGTTTTGAAATTAATGAATTTGAAGCGCAACAACTTCACGGGGTTAAAGAGGGGATTAACCTGCCGATTAACTTTCATGATAAAGTTGTGGGAGTCATTGGGATTACAGGGAAACCCGAGGAGATTCGAAACTACGGAGAATTGGTTAAAATGGCGGCAGAAATGATTCTTCAGCAAGCTGTTCTTATCGATGAAATGCAGTGGGATGAACGCTTAAAAGAAGAATTAACCAGCCAGTTACTACAAGGAACGGAGAAATTAAATTCATTATATTTTGAAAGGATGAAACGACTCGGAATTAACTTAGATATTCCACGAGTTGCTATTATTCTAACGGTTGAAAACCAACCAAACGGGTATAAATGGATTCGCGATAAACTGGAAAAAGACGACTTATATGTCATGCACCCGGACCATATCGTTCTATTAAAAAAAGTGGGGATGACGGAAACAGAATGGGATTATTCCCAAACTGTAAATCAAATGGAAAAATGGGCTGCTGGATTAGAAAAATATCAACGGATACATTGCAAAATAGCAATAGGAAGCTGGCACCCTGCTTTAGAAGGGCTTTCTGAGTCTTATCGAGATGCAGTCTATACGTTGAATGCGGGTGAGAAACTTGACCCTCATAAAACCATTTATTTTTTTGATGAATATAAATTGCCCATTTTTCTTGCACGAGCTAATCAACTTGGGATTGGGGGAGAGATTGGTCCATATTATCAAAAATTAAAGAAACAAGATAAAAAAGGGGAATTGTTGGAAACATTGATGGTGTATGTTGAGGAAAATGGAGATGTCAATAAAGTGGCGGGAAGGCTCTTTATTCACCGGAACACCCTTAGATACCGGTTGGAACGGATATCTGAATTGACAAACAAGGACCCGCGTAATATTAAGGATTTACTTGAGCTCTATCTTTCTATTTTGCAAAACAAAATTAAATAAATTTGTGCAAATGCACAAAAAGGCTTAGTTCTTCTAAGCCTTTTTTTAATAGACTGAACAATGTAATTAAGTAGGGAAACGCTTACAATGAATGTACATCAATTAAGGAGGGACTCACACATGGATCCACAAATTCAAGTAAGCGCTTTAGGTGCAGTAATTGCACTTGTTGTTGCCATTGTACTAATTTTAAAGAAAGTATCTCCTGCCTATGGAATGATTGCCGGTGCGTTGGTCGGTGGTCTTGTCGGAGGAGTCGATATAACCAATACAGTAACATTAATGATGGAAGGTGCTAAAGGAATTATTCCAGCTGTATTACGTATTTTAGCTGCAGGTGTTTTAGCTGGAGTTCTGATTGAATCAGGTGCTGCGGCCGTAATTGCTGAAACGATTGTAAAAAAATTAGGAGAAACAAGAGCATTACTTGCTCTAGCTATCGCAACGATGATTTTAACAGCAGTTGGTGTTTTCATCGACGTTGCTGTTATTACAGTGTCACCAATTGCTCTAGCAATAGCTAAGAGAGCAGGAATTTCAAAAACGGCTATTTTACTAGCAATGATAGGCGGCGGTAAAGCGGGTAACATTATGTCACCAAACCCAAATGCCATTGCTGCTTCCGATGCTTTTCATGTTCCATTAACATCCATTATGGCCGCAGGTATTATTCCAGCCATTTTCGGACTTGTCGTAACGTATATGATTGCTAAAAAACTTGTGAAAAAAGGCTCGCCTGTTCAAATGCAAGAGATTCAAACTCATAATGGCGGGGCGCTTCCGTCCTTCTTAGCAGCCCTAATTGCCCCGATTGTAACGATTATATTGTTAGCCTTAAGACCATTGTTCGATATTAATATCGACCCATTGATTGCCTTACCTGTTGGTGGTATTTTGGGGGCAATTGTAATGGGAAGAGGAAGAAAGATAAACGACTATGCTATTTCAGGCTTAGGAAAAATGTCTGGTGTGGCGATTATGCTTCTTGGGACAGGTACACTAGCTGGAATTATTGCTAATTCTGGATTAAAAGATGTTTTAATCGAAGGATTAAATGCAATTGGACTTCCAGGTTATGTGCTTGCGCCAGTATCTGGTATTTTCATGTCTGCTGCAACGGCTTCTACAACTGCGGGTACAGCTGTAGCCAGCCAGGTATTTAGTTCAACGATTTTAGGTATGGGTGTTTCTGCTATTGCGGGTGCTGCTATGATTCATGCGGGTGCAACGGTTCTAGACCACTTGCCACACGGAAGTTTCTTCCATGCAACAGGTGGAAGTGTCAATATGGAAATTAAAGAACGTCTAAAAGTGCTTCCATACGAAACACTCGTAGGTTTAACGTTAGCAATCATTTCTACTTTAATTTATGGTGTATTTCATATATTTGGATAACATCCAATAGATAGGAGAGGGAAGAAGATGAAGATTGTCATTGCGCCAGATTCCTTTAAAGAAAGTTTATCAGCACTAGAGGTCGCGGAATCAATTGAAAAGGGCTTTAAAAGGGTAATTCCTGATGCTGAATATATAAAGGTTCCAATGGCTGATGGCGGCGAAGGTACAGTACAGTCCCTAGTCGACGCCACCAATGGTAAAATCATTTCAAAAACAGTAACAGGGCCCCTAGGCGAACCAGTCGATGCTTTCTTTGGAATTCTTGGAAATAAAACGACAGCTGTAATCGAGATGGCCGCTGCCTCAGGTTTACACCTTGTACCTAGAGAGAAGCGAAATCCCCTCATCACTACAACTAGAGGGACAGGCGAATTAATTGCTGCCGCTCTCGATTACGGTGTTAACCATATCATTATTGGTGTAGGCGGCAGTGCAACAAATGACGGCGGTGCAGGAATGGCGAAAGCACTTGGGGCACTTTTACTTGATGAGAATGGAATAGAAATCGGTGAAGGAGGCGGCTCTCTTTGTGATTTAGCCTCTATCGACCTCTCAGGATTTGACCCGCGGTTAGCAACTATTAAAATCGAAGTTGCATGTGATGTTGATAATCCGCTGACGGGGGATAAAGGAGCAGCTGCTATCTTTGGACCTCAAAAAGGGGCTACTGCTGAAATGGTAGCACTATTGGATCTGAATCTTGGTCATTATGCATCGATTATTGAGCGAGATCTTGGTGAAAAAATAAAAGATGTACCTGGGGCCGGTGCTGCAGGTGGTCTTGGGGGAGGTTTACTAGCCTTTTTGCCCTCCGAATTGAAGCGAGGAGTCGAAATTGTCATTGAAGCTACTGGCCTATCTCAAATCGTAGAGGAAGCAGATTTAGTCATAACTGGAGAAGGTAAGATTGACGGCCAAACCATCTTTGGCAAAACTCCAATTGGTGTTGCTAGAACGGCTAAAAAATATGGAGTCCCTGTTATTGGAATTGCTGGAAACGTATCAAAGGATAGTGAAGTTGTTCATGAACATGGCATTGATGCCATCTTCAGTATCGTCCCTGGTGTCATTTTATTAGAAGATGCGTTTAAACATGCAGAAGAATACGTAGAGAGAACTTCTGCTAATATAGCTGCTGTTTGGAAAATGAAATAAACAGGTTAAGGAGTCTCGTAACTAAATTTAAAAGGCGGCCTTTTACTGAAACTATAAAAAAGACCCAATCAAAAGTGTTTCATTACTTTTGATTGGGTCTTTTTTACTTTTAATTATTCGCTGACTACTTCAAAAACGCCAGTTTAAAGCTATACTGCAGCCAAAGCGAGGTTACGCGTTATTTTTAAAATCTTGTATACTATATACTTCCTTAAATTCCATCCAGTTCATTTTTCGTTTCAAATGTTCACGAAAAGAATGGGTGCACCTATCTTGAGAATGATAATAGAGCAATGAAATATAACTTTGCAGTCGAACGTCTACCTTAAAATAGTATTGATGGTTTTTTGTTAATACAGGGATATCCATGACTTTGATTTTCTGTCCAAAACTATTTTTGAACTCAAGGCTTTTACATAACAAACTATCATCTTCTTTTTCCAATTTCTTTCTATTATACCTTATTAACGGGATAAAGCGTCAAAAGATTGTTGCTATTTAATGGAGATATTTTTTAGGTAAGCTCTGTTATGATGCTTGTTTATGGTAGGAGGATTCATAGGCGGAGAATTTCCGCTTAATATATATAGAGGCAGTTTAGAAGAAGATATAAGCGGAGATATTTCGGTTAACTGCTCTAAATAAGACAAAATCCAAAGATTTGGATCAAATAACCGGAAAAGCTTCCCTTATTTTAACGAAATATGGGTATTTCTCAATTTAAACGGAAATTCTCCGCTTATTTTCCAAATATAGTGAAATCAACATCAGACGTTCAACAAAGCTTTTATATAAAAAACCAGATTCATTTTCAGAATCTGGTTTCACTAACGATTTATGCTAGTCTCATTTTAAAATCTTGATAGCCGAATTCCCGAACGATACGACAGTCGCCGTCTTTATCTTGAACCGCTATTGCTGGTAAAGGCATACCATTAAAGGTTGTGTTTTTTACCATTGTATAGATGGCCATATCACCGAAAACTAAACGATCGCCGCTTTTTAAGGGCTGGTCAAAAGAATAATCGCCGATAACATCGCCTGTCAAACAGGTTTGTCCGCCAAGACGATATGTATATGGCTTTTCGCCTGCTTCTCCTGATCCAAACAATGGAGGACGATAAGGCATTTCTAATACGTCAGGCATATGACAAGTTGCTGAAGTGTCAAGAATCGCAATATCGATTCCGTTACGATGTAAATCAAGGACAGAAGTGATTAAATATCCTGCATTAAGCGCAATGGCTTCACCTGGCTCAAGATATACCTCTAATCCGTATTTCTCCTGCATTCTTCTGATACAGTTTTCCAGTCTAGGAATATCGTAATCTTCTCTAGTGATATGGTGTCCGCCGCCAAAGTTAATCCATTCCATTTGCGGAAGCCATTGTCCAAATCTTTCTTCGACTGCATTTAAAGTTGTCTCTAAATCATCAGAGTTTTGCTGACAAAGGGTATGGAAGTGCAATCCAGAAACACCTTCTAGCAAATCAGGACGGAAATCTTCTTGTTTTACACCGAATCTAGAACCGGTTGAACATGGATCATAGATTTCATGTCCCACTTGCGTAGAACATTCAGGATTGATACGCAGCCCTACTTTTCTGCCAGCTGCAAGTGCTTTATCTTTAAACTTTTCCAGCTGTGAAAAGGAATTAAAAATAATATGATCACAAATGGAGATAATTTCATCTATTTCATCCGCACGGTAGGCAGGGGCAAAGACATGATTCTCTTTGCCCATTTCTTCGTAACCAAGACGTGCCTCATATAATCCGCTTGCTGTCGTTCCGCTTAAATACTTTCCAATGAGGGGATACATTGTTGTCATAGAAAATGCTTTTTGTGCTAAAACAATTTTAGCTCCTGTACGTTCCATGACGCCGTTCAGGATTTTTAGGTTCTTCTCTAGAAGACCCTCATCCACTACATAACATGGTGTTGGTAATTCTTCGAACCGCATCTTATCGAGATAACTCCAACTCTTTTTCTTTCACTGGCTCATCAACTAGAACCGGATTGAAGTCCTCTACCCATGGAAGTCCCCATTTGTTTAACTCTTCCATGAATGGATCTGGATCAAACTCTTCGATGTTAAATACGCCTGGTTTATTCCACTTGCCAGTCATTACCATTGCAGCACCGATCATCGCTGGTACACCTGTTGTATAAGAGATCGCTTGAGAACCTACTTCTCTGTAGCACTCTTGGTGGTCACATACGTTGTAAACATAATATGTTACAGGCTTTCCGTCTTTTTTACCTTGGAAGATACAGCCAATATTTGTTTTACCAACTGTACGTGGTCCAAGAGAAGCTGGATCTGGTAAAACAGCTTTCAAGAACTGAAGCGGAATAATTTGCTTTCCTTCGAATTCGATTGGCTCGATTGAAGTCATTCCTACATTTTCAAGCGCTTTAAGGTGTGTAATATAGCTTTGGCCAAATGTCATGAAGAAACGGATACGCTTAAGGCCAGGCATGTTTTTTGCAAGAGATTCAAGTTCTTCATGGTAAAGCAGGTACATATCTTTTTGGCCAACTTCAGCGAAGTTATATTCGCGTTTGATTTCCATTGGCTCCGTTTCAACCCATTCACCGTTTTCCCAGTAACGGCCGTTAGCAGATACTTCACGGATATTGATTTCAGGGTTGAAGTTTGTTGCGAACGGATAGCCATGGTCGCCGCCGTTGCAGTCAAGAATATCGATATATTCGATTTCATCGAAATAATGTTTTAATGCATATGCAGAGAATACTCCCGTTACACCTGGGTCAAAGCCGCTGCCTAAAAGAGCTGTAATTCCAGCTTTTTCAAAGCGCTCTTTGTAATCCCATTGCCATTTGTATTCAAATTTTGCTGTATCTTCTGGCTCGTAGTTAGCTGTATCCATGTAGTGAGTCTTTGTTGCAAGACAAGCATCCATGATTGTTAAGTCTTGATATGGTAATGCTAAGTTCATCACGATATCTGGTTTTACTTCGTTGATTAACGCAATTAACTCTTCAACATTATCTGCATCTACTTGAGCAGTAGTAATTTTCGTCTTAGTTGTGCCATCTAATTTTGCTTTTAATTCATCGCATTTTGATTTTGTACGACTTGCAATACAAATCTCTTCAAATACGTCACTGTTTTGAACACATTTATGAACTGCAACTGAAGCCACGCCGCCGGCGCCAATAATAAGTGCTTTTCCCATTCTCCTATCTCCCAACTAAATAGATTTTTTCCAAACAAAAAAACAAGTGCAAAAAACGCGTATGAGGCGCACAACACTTGTTTCGATAATCTAATCAATATTAATAAGCACAGTAATCCGCAACACACGGATACCCTCGCATAAAAGTCATAGGACATTATGAAAGAAAGCTCCTTAATATTCAAGATATATCTATAGGATCAGAGTCTATATAGCAAATAATTACTTTTACTACTCTTATTGACCGTTTCACAAGTTGTGTGCATCGCGCACTGGTTGTAAAGTAACCAACTTATAAAATTTGAGCTTTTAACTCAATCAATAAGGCAACTAAAGTTGCCAATCGGCATTTGACCCGGCTGTCCGTATGGCCTTAACTTTCAGAGAAAGTGGTCAAAAATTATCTGCTGGAAAGACTCAAGATATATTGAATAATAGCTTTCCAATAACGCTATTTCATATTAGCAGAATATAAATAGCGCCGCAATAGAGAATTTAAATTTTTTTTTAGGATATTTCTTCCTCATTTTGCTAGTATTATTTTATCCTCAGTCTACAGATACTTTAATAAGAGCTTAAGCCTTATTCAGCAAGGCATCCTTGAGTTCAAAAAACACTACAACTCCTTCGGCGAGGAAGGTTTTGCAGTGTTTATATGGTTAGTTTATTATCGTTACCTTTACTTGTTTTCTTCCAAAATCAATTGCTTCTTGTTTCGAAGGGATAAAGATATCGATTTTATTTCCTTTAATCGCGCCGCCCGTATCTCCGGCGATTGCTTCACCGTAGCCTTCCACATAAACTTTACTGCCGAGCGGTATAACACTAGGGTCAACGGAGATGACCTTTTGATTCGGGTTAGCTAAAAGGTTAATTCCAGTAGCCGTAATACCGGAACAGCCTTCACAAGTGGCTGTATAGGCGGTCGCTTCTACTGTAATTTCCTTCCCGCTTGGTGCAGCAGCTTCTGTTGCAGGTACACTTTCAACCGGTGCTGGCGCTGGTGTTTCTACCTCAGGTGCGCTTTCAGTGGAAACTTCCACAGCTGGTGCAGTTTCCGGTTGCGGTTGTGCTTCGGTCTGTTGTGGTTGTTCTGTTAAAACGATATTCGTAGTTTTTATACCTTCAAAGATTACTAGATTTAAACCAGGATGAATTAAATCCGTATGTAATTGGTTCCATTCTTTAATTTGCGAAACGCTTACCTGGTGATCGATGGCTATATCCCATAATGTGTCGCCTTTTATAACCGTATAGTGTTTTTCCGGTGCGACAGTTAGTACATCCCCTGGATGAATAAGGTCTGTGGTAAGTTTATTTAACTTTTGGAGATTTTCTAGTGACATGTTATTTGTACGTGATAGAGCCCAAAGCGTATCTCCCTTTTGTACGGTGATACTCTCAGCATGTACATTAGCACTTACAGTTACTGAGAGTACAGCAACTGCTAAAATTGATACAAATTTCTTAAGCATTCTTTTACCCTCCATGTTCTTTGGTTGCTAATTTTTTACCATCGTAACATAGAATTTTCTGAGAAAAAGAACAGGGAGGTGTTAGTTCGGTTACATCTGTCTCAATTCTATTGCAATAATATTTCTGTCATTTTGTAATTAGAATGTAACGGTGTGAAGTCATTTAAGAAACGAGTTCTTTAGGTTAAAATTCAAATTGTTTATTTTTAACTATATAGCTTTTAATTTTTCGATTGATTCATTTAATAGGAAGAGTGTTGTCTATTTTTCTCTTAATTCGTTATATTCCAATAATTAGTACTATCCAATCTTTCTGAATTTATGATATATTAGAAAAGTCATTTTATAAACTAGAGCAATCAACTTAATATGGGGAGTGTAGAAAATGAAAAAATTGAGCTTATTTGCGTTGTTTTTGGTTCTAACTCTTTTTATCGCGGCATGCGGGACCGATAAAACGGCGAGTGAAAGTGGTAAAAGTGAAAAAGTATATAAAGTTGGTGTAGATACAACCTATCCTCCGTTTGAATTTAAAGAAGGAGACGAGTATAAGGGTATCGATATCGAATTGATTAATGCGATAGCAGAAAACCAAGGGTTTGAAATCGAACTTTCGCCAATGGACTTTGGTGGAATTATTCCAGCTATGCAAGCTAACCAGCTTGACGTGGCGATTGCTGGAATGAGTATTACAGAAGATAGAAAAAAGATCGTAGATTTCTCTTCACCGTATTTTGACGCAGGATTAATCGTCGTTGTTAAAGATGATAATTCAACGATTAAATCCGTTGATGACCTTAAAGGGAAAAAAGTCGCTGTTAAAAAAGGTACGTCAGGTGCGAAATATGCAGTTGATAATGCTTCAAAATTAGGAATTGAAATTGTTCAATTTAACGATAGTCCTGCGATGTTCCAAGAAGTATCGAATGGAAATGCAGACGCCCTAATTGAAGATTACCCTGTTATCTCTTATGCCATTGCCCAGAAGGATCTAGGATTAAAACTTGTGGGAGATCGTTTAAATGGAGATCAATACGGAATTGCTGTATTGAAAGGTGAAAATAAGGATTTATTAGAGAAAATTAACAACGGACTTGAAGAGCTTAAAAAAGATGGAACGTATGATAAAATTTTAAAAACGTATCTTGGTGAATAAAATTATAGGATAAGGCGTGCTTAAAGCAAGCGCGTCTTCTTTTTGAAAGGGGATGATTGGAATGGATATTATTTCTGCAGCTTTGCCGATGTTACTAAAAGGACTTCAAGTAACACTATATATATTTGTGATCGCTATTATCATAGGTTTTTTAGTTGGTTTAGTAATCGCCTTATTCCGATTGGCACCAATTAAGATCCTGAATTGGATTGCAAAAATCTATGTGGATGCCATTCGAGGAACGCCATTTATTGTGCAATTGTTTTTTATCTACTTTGGTTTAAATTCACTCCAGATTATTTCCTTAAACAGTACGACAGCCGGTATTATAACAGTTGCCATTAATGCAGGGGCCTATTTTGCTGAAATTATAAGGGCTGGTATCCAATCGATTGATAAGGGACAAACGGAAGCGGCAAGATCGATTGGCTTTACTGGTGCCCAAACCATGCGTTTTATCATTCTTCCACAGGCTTTTAGAAGAATGCTCCCAACCATCACGAATCAATCCATCATCAGTTTAAAAGATACTTCGCTTTTATCGGTCATTGGTATTGCCGATTTAACACAGCAGGGTCAAATTCAAGCCTCGGCTACATTTGAAGCTTTTAAGATTTGGCTGGCTGTAGGTGTCATTTACTTCATCATCATTTACTTGTTAACACTTCTTGCTAATTTTGTTGAGAGGAGGTTCCAACTTCGATGAGTATGATCACGGTAAAAAACTTGAGAAAATCATTTGGTAAGCTAGAGGTTTTAAAGGACATTAATGCCGAAGTGAAGGAAAAAGAAGTTATTTGTGTTATCGGACCTTCTGGTTCAGGTAAGAGTACTTTCCTACGCTGCTTAAATCGCTTGGAGGAGATAACTGGCGGTCAGGTAGTGATTAATGGACATGATATAACGGACAAAAAGGTCGATCTTAACAAGGTTAGACAAGAGGTTGGAATGGTATTTCAACAATTTAATCTATTCCCACATAAAACCGTTTTAGAAAACATCACATTGGGACCTATTAAGATTCATGGTTCAGAGAAAACAGCAGCGGAAAAATTAGCACTTGAGTTACTAGATAAAGTAGGTCTTAGAGAAAAAGCCAATAGCTACCCGGGCGAGCTATCTGGGGGACAAAAGCAGCGTGTTGCGATTGCTAGGGCTCTAGCTATGAATCCGAAGATTATGCTTTTTGACGAGCCGACTTCTGCACTTGATCCGGAAATGGTCGGTGATGTATTAGAAGTTATGAAACAGCTTGCGAAAGAGGGGATGACAATGGTGGTTGTTACCCATGAAATGGGCTTTGCACGAGAAGTGGGAGACCGTGTTATTTTCATGGATGGCGGCTATATTGTCGAAGAAAATGAACCGAATGCTTTATTCGGCAACCCTCAGCATGAACGAACGAAAGCATTCTTGAGTAAGGTGCTATAGTTTCTATATGAAAAGGATGGTGCAGTTTTGCACCATCCTTTTTATGTTGTGGTACAGTAGTGAAAAATGTCGATCAAGGACAAATCAGGATAGTTTACGTTAAGATTAGTCCTTCATAAGCGTGATGAAAGACAAAACAGGAGAGTTCCTAGTAAGATTAGTCCTTCATAAGCGCGATGAAAGACAAAACAGGAGAGTTCCTAGTAAAATTAGTCTTTCATAAGGTCGATGAAGGACAAAGCAGGATAGTTCCCGAAAAAATTAGTCCTTCATAAAGATTTTCGAGTAAAAAGCGAAGGAAACATTAGAGAGATTCTTTAATTTTCTCAATCATTTCCTTATATTCTTCGTCTGTTAAATATATTTTCTCCGGATTCATTACAAAAGTTGAACCCCAATCTGCTTTACCCTCGTATTTCGGCACAATGTGCATATGTAGGTGATGCATTTTATCGCCATAAGCCCCATAATTTATTTTTCCAGGTTGGAAAGCTTTGTCCACAGCGGCTGCAACTTTCTTCACATCGTTCATATAAGCAGCTAACTCTTGGCTATCTAGTTCATATAGTTCTTTTACATGATCTTTATATACGACATTACATCTGCCTGTATACGTTTGTTCTTTAAAAAGAAAAACTGTAGAAACCTCGAGCTCGCAGATTTCAATCATAATGTCGTCCCGTCTTTCATCCTTCATGCAATACATGCAATCTTTGTTTAACTCCATCTTTTTCATCCTTATCTGTTTATGAATTTGATTCTACCTTTATTCTACCCCTAACAAGATTAAAAGTAATTGTCTCAAAGTGTCGACTTTCATGAGCAAGGGGAAATGATTGCAGAAAATTAGGGGAAATCACAGCCTTTTCTCGACAAAAATTTCCTAGGAAACAATCCAAGGTTTGTTTTCCAAAAGGGCTGGCATTCATTTTAATCAATCGTTTGTTTAGCGGAAGAGGAAAGCGGATGGAGGAGAAAGATGTCTAATCGTTGTTTTCTAATAACAAATGGATACCGCCTTATGACGGTATCCATGGTGAGATTAATTCGTTAAGATTCCATTGATTTTTTCTAACGTATCACTTGATAGTTTGACTCCAGACGCTTTTATCGTTTCTTGCAGCTGTTCTGGCCGGCTTGCACCTACTAGGGCACTAGCTACATTAGGTTGACGCAGAATCCATGCGATAGCAAGCTGAGCTAATGTTAGGTCTTCCTCATAGGCTACAGTTCTTAATTGTTCCACTTTATCTAGATTTTGCTCTGTGAGAATATGGGACATGTTTGTGTTCACTTGCGCGGCACGGCTTCCTTCTGGGACGTTTTCGCCCTTTTTGTATTTTCCTGTCAGCACACCTTGTGCAAGCGGGGAGAAGACAACTTGACCAATCCCGTGTTTTTCGCTGACAGGGATAATTTCTTTTTCAATATAGCGCTGCAGCATGCTGTAATTTGGTTGATTCACGACAATACGGTCTAGTAGTTTCTTATCCGCAAGGTGAACGGCTTCGGTGATTTGTTCTGCTGTCCACTCGCTAACGCCAACATATAGAACCTTTCCTTGCCGGACCAAATCATCCAATGCCCTTAGCGTTTCGTGTAAGGGTGTTTCTGGGTGGTAACGGTGGCAGTAGTATATGTCGATATAATCCATTCCAAGACGCTTAAGACTCGCATCACATTGCTCGATTATATGTTTACGTGATAAGCCCTGATCATTTGGACCGTCACCCATTTGGCCAAAAACCTTTGTTGCTAGTACATAGGAGCTCCTTGGATATTTGCTTAATGCCTTGCCGACGACCTTTTCCGCTTCGCCGCGTATATAAACATTGGCAGTATCAAAAAAGTTTATCCCTGATTCGTATGCAAGATCAATAGAGGATACGGCATTTTGTTCTTCAACATACCCGCCATATGTAAGCCAGCTTCCTAAACTAATTTCACTAACCTTTAAACCGGTATTGCCTAGACGACGATATTGCATGTACTAATTCCCCCCGTCAATTTGATTACTTAATATTGGTACTATACCATAAAATGGGTTTTTATGGGTGGCCGAGTACTTATTTAAAATGGATAGAGGCTGAAGTGACCGAAAGGCATATAGAAAAAGCATTTGGGTCAAAGCAGGAAGTCTGGAGTGACCGAAAGAAAAAGAGGCACAGTCCATTAAGACCATGCCTCTACATCTACACTAAATATTACTTCCGCAGCGAAGACAAGAAAACGTTTTGTGCTGCAACAACACCCGCCCCGGGCTCAAATACATAGGAGAAGTCCTGTAAAGCTGCTTCGATCAGAGAAACGGCTTGAAGGATGTCACTTGGGAAGCAGTAGCCCATATGCCCGAACCGGAATATTTTGCCTTGGAGGTGACCAAGTCCGCCGGCAAAATCAAGGTGATATTTCTCCTTTAAATGACTAATAAACGAGGGCAAATCGATTCCTTCAGGACCGTATATCGCGGTAATGGTTGGAGACGCATACTCATCAGATGTTAATAGTCCGATAGAAAGGGCCTTCATCGCCTCACGAACCATATTCTTCATGAGTTCATGCCTTGCAACAGTTTGTGAAAATCCACCTTCCTCATCAATCAAGTCACAAACAGCCGACAGTCCCATAATCAATGAGATGGCAGGAGTGTTAGGCGTCATTCCTTTTGCAGCCCACTCGCGATAACTGAGTAAATCTAAGTAATAGGCAGGTTTAATCGTTTCCTCTATCACTTTCCATGCCCTTTCACTTACGCTTAAAAGTGCAAGACCAGGAGGAAGCATCATCGCTTTTTGTGAACCGGTTACAAGAATATCGATTCCCCATTGGTCCATTTCTGCAGGAGCTCCGCCAATGCAGCTGACTCCATCAACAATAAATAGAGCGTCGGTATGCGTACGAACAACCTCTGCTAATTTTTCAACGGGGTTAAGGATTCCTGTTGAGGTTTCGTTATAGGTGGCAAAAACCGCCTTTATATTCGATAAAGGTTTAAGAAACTTAGTAAGATCCTCCGCGGTACAAGCTTCACCCCAACTTTTTTCGAGTTTATGTACTTTAAACCCGTATTTCTCACAAATAGATACGAAATAATTGCCAAAGGCACCAACGGTGATCACCACGACTTCTTCCCCAGGGGAAACGGTATTTACGGCTGCTGCTTCTAAGGCTGCTGTACCGCCCGATGGGAGAAGTAGGATATCTTGTTGTGTTCCGAAAATCGGTTTCACACGGTTGGTTGTTTCTTGATATAACTGTACAAACTCTCCTGTGCGATGGCTAATCATGTCCTGGTTCATAGCAAGCTGCACCTTTTTAGGTATTGGAGTCGGTCCTGGATGTCTTAAAATATTTGGATACATACTTTTCCCTCCATTTTATCGGTAGTTTGTAAAACTTGAGGACTGTATTTTGTGTAATCCATTTAACGTATGGAATTTCATGGATATCTCTCACTCTATGATAGTATAAGTTCAACCTTAACCGCAACGATTGGAAGAAACAGAAAAAAGCTTGAGGAAAGGCCTCAAGCTTTTATTAGAAAGCACCAGAACCGCCTCCGCCTCCGCTTGTTCCCCCTCCATTACCTCCTCCAGAATCGGATCCCCCGCTGCTTCTGGTTGAAGACTGATAAGCGGAGTGGAAACTTGAAGAAGTATATGGACCGATATAGAGGATGGAGTAAAAGCTGCTATCGTCAACATAATCGCTGCCTGTTGGAATGAGAGCCTCAATGAGTGCATCATTTTTACGATCGATTTCTTTGCTGCTGATTCCAAGACCGTAAATATAGGCTCTCATGCGATCATCTTCGGACCACTTTTCCCACTCGGTTTGTGGTAAATCTTTAAAGCGCGCTTTAAATTGCTTCCACTCGTAGGCAATTCGAGCACCTTCTCGTGTTTTTGACCGATAGACACTCGCGTAGATGATGACAGTTATCACTAATAGTAGTGTCACCATAAAGGAAACAATAAGACCATAGAGTAGGAAGAAGAAAAGAAACGGCAGTAAAAGGATACTTGAAAAACCAATGAGTAATCGATAGGTTGTTTTGTTTTCGAAAAGGGAGTGATTGTCTACCTCTTGTTTAACTGCTTGCTTCCACTCCTGTTGGTAAGAGTTGTATTTTACTTGGTTTTTCGTGTTTTTTGTATAAGTTGTTAAGTCATCAAGACTAAAAATCTGGTTTGCCCCAATTTTATCAAAAAGCAGCTCCATCAAAATATTTTCATGTTTGAATGGGCTTTTTGAACGGATTCTTTGAAACTGATCATCTGCTGTTTTGATTACATACCCTTGGCGGACCAAATCCAGTAACGCGGCCGCCATGGCCTGAGGCTGAAGATAGTTGTTGTTCGTAAAATAGATGGTAGCCGGTAAACTCATGATTTGCTTGGGTACAGAAGTAAATGTTATTCCTTCACGCATGAAATCATTTCGCAGTGTGCGTGTTCTTAACCAATCTCGCATCATGAAAAGTAGTAGAATAATCGTAAAGGAAGGGAGACCGATCATACTGATAGTTGAGAGTGTTTCCTTTGTTTTTGCGTCGGCAGCTGCCTGCTCGATGAGTTTTTGCTTTGCTTGAAGGATTTCCTCTTTCATTGGTTTGTCTGCCGTTTTGGTGGCCGTTGGAAAAAGTGCAGCAGGGTAGGCTACACGGATATCTCCGTTCATGCCGCTAGGAACATAACCCATTTGATAAAGGATGGTCCCGTCCTCCTGAATCGTTTCGGTGTTAGAAGCCTCTCCATATCCGAAAGCAATTACATCATCTGTTGCTGCAGGTGGATGAATGGTAATCGTCAAATTTTCGTAAGAAGATTCGTTTCTTTCATCAAAGAAGGGCCAATAAAATTGAGCCGCATCCCGATAGATTTCCATCCCGTTTTCAATCGTATAGTTGAGAGTTATGGTAATGGTTTCATCCATCCCTTTACGGTGCACTTTGTAAAGATCATCTTCTTTTTCGATTCGTAAGGCATGCCCGTTTTCCGCCGCCGTAAATTGACTGATGGCAGCTCCCTCTTTCGGAACCACCTCACGGGTAATTCCGTTAAATTCACCTTCAAATTCATATGTATGGGTTTCTTCTACTTTCACATCTCCGCTAGTTTGCAAGTATGCGTCCATTTTTACATTGGTAATAGAAAACTCCACAGCCAAACCTTGGTGTGGGAAAATGAATAATAAAGCCAGTACTAGTAAGCTAGTAAACCACCTTTTCAACATGTGTGTCACCTTCTTTCCTGATGATAATCATACGAATGAAATGGCAGTTAAGTTTCATAATATTTTCCAATTATTAAAAAGTGTGGCTGCTGTTTTGCTGTGTTAAAGGTATTAAGAATGGAAATAGACGGAGTAATTTCGTTTAATTAGAAATTACTATTAAAAAAAGCCCAAATAGACGGAGAGATTCCTCCTATTGGCTTGAAAATTTTTAAAATGAGGGGTTTTGCTTTGCATAACCGGAATCCCTCCTCTTATATATCCCAAAACAGGTTCCATTCTGCATTTATCCGGAAATTCTCCGCTTATCCTTAGGCTGGGTACTGAAGCTCAAATCATATCTTAAAAAAGATTTTGATTAAAAATCAGTCGAAGTTTATTTTTGTTTTTTGTTTTCTTTTCTGTCATTCACTATAATTATGGTAAAACGTATACATTGGGAGGCGACAGCGTGAAACGAGTGGCAGTGTATTGCGGTTCAAGTTTGGGTGCTTCAGAGGCTTATAAAATTGGAGCCATTCAATTGGGGAAAGAGCTAGCAAAACGGAATATTACCTTGGTTTACGGGGGTTCAAGTATCGGGTTAATGGGTGCTGTTGCGGATACAGTGTTAAGTGAAGGCGGTCACGCAATTGGGGTAATCCCTAAGGTTCTGGAAGAACGTGAAATCTCCCATAAAGGGTTAACAGAGTTAATTAAGGTTGGAACCATGCACGAACGAAAAGCAAAGATGGCCGATTTGGCAGATGGGTTTGTTGTTTTGCCTGGCGGGGCAGGGACACTTGAAGAGTTTTTCGAAGTCTTTACCTGGGGTCAGATTGGCTTGCATAAAAAGCCGTGCGGTCTTCTTAATATTAATCACTATTACGACCCATTAATCAGCCTGTTTGACCATATGATTGACCAAAAGTTTTTGCAGGAAAAGTTCCGTTCGATGGCGATTATTGAAGAACAACCCGGTGTCTTACTCGATCGGTTTGCAACCTACGAGGCTCCGCCGATTAAATCCTTTGAATAGGAAAGGCAGTGAAAGATCTCACTGCCTTTTAATTAAATGCAAGATAGATACATATCAGTGCTGCCGTAAAAAAGACCATTGAGACAAGTCGGTTATATCTGTATTTAATCCCATAGGTGGTAAAAAAGATAGAAGCGGCTAATTTTGAAAGGCTTCGGAACACCGTATTTTCCATACCACTGAAAATAACCGAAATAAGAAAGGTTAGGGAGATTAGCAATTTAAACCATAGAGGCTCTTTTAGGAAAAGGTTGATCATTACTTTTATCCGCTGCATGCTGGTAACACTCCCTTCATGAAAGCATATGGTCTTTTTTCTAAAAAAGTATCCCTTTTTGTTTATATGCGTTTTATACATTGTAGCATCACTTTTTCTTATCCGTATCATAAACTTGTTTAGTGCGATATCCTTCTGGATTGTCAGGGGCACTCGCTTATTGGAATTAGGAGTTAGGGGTGACTGGATTGGACAATCCATTGTCAGATTTTCAATTGTCATTTCAACAAATTGATGTACTTGTTCCAAGGGTCAATAAAGGGATTCAATTTATCCTTGTCATAAGTGGAGAATTAAAAATAGAAACAGCCAGCCGTTTTTATCATTTAGAAGAAAAGGATTTGCTGGTGATTAATCGGAATCAGCTTTACCAGGTTCAGGGCAGTGAAAATAATAGGGTCATGATGGTCACCATTTCAGATGCCTTCATGGATCATCATTACGCAGATTACCGAAACCGGCGATTTGAATGCTATTCGCGGGAAATAGATTTAGGAAGAGAAGAGATGATTTCTTCGATTCGGAAGCTCTTGGCCAATGTCATGATTAGTTATTATCGCCAAGATGAAAGCTATCGGATTGAGGTTAAAAGCTATATCTGTCAAATGTTACTGATCTTGATTCGGGGGTTTAAAGAAGAAGGCAGTGTCACTGAGAAAATGGATATTGGCGATCTTCGTCTATCGCAAATCATTGACTATATGGAAAAAAACTATGACCAAATGATTACCTTAGAGGGAATCGCAAAGGAATTTTACCTGTCAACCGGCTATCTTTCCCGCTATTTTAAAAACAAAACGGGAATGGGGTTTAGTCGTTTTTTAATGAATATTAGACTTAAGCATAGTATGAAGGATTTGCTTTATACGACCGACTCGATTTCACAAATCGCCATGAATAATGGCTTTCCTAATACCAAGTCTTTTTCAACCCTTTTTAAAGAAGTGTACGGAATGACCCCGCATGTCTATCGAGATAACCATTATGTACAAAAAGAGGATTCTGTAAAAAGTTATAGCAATGAAGATGTATCCCATTTCATCCACTCACCAGAAATGGTAGCAAAATTAAGCAGCCTAATGTTAGATGATCAAAAAACATATTCCCATACAGAAACTAGGTATGAAAAGTTGCCGTTAGACCTCTCGAAACCAGCAACCATGAAAGTAAATGCTCCAAGTCACATTCTTGAAATTGGAGAGATTATCAATTTACTAAATGAAGATATACGCTCGCAGGTACTCGATGTGAATAGAGATTTGCATTTACGTTTTATCGGCGTTCGTAATCTTTTTAGCAACACGGCCATCCCTCAGGAAGTGGAAACAGATGAAGAGATTCCAACGACTTCTCCATATTTTACAATAGATCGTGCTTTAGAATTCTTAAAACAGCAAAATTTATCTTTGTTTATCCGATCCGATTATATGAATATCTCGCGAAATGAAGAATTCTATTTTACCAAACTCACTCAGTTCATCAAACATTGCTTACAGGTGTACGGAGAATTGTTTGTGCAGCAGTGGCATGTAATGTTTTACGAGCCTTATTACACGGGAGTAGAACCAAAAGAACTTCAGCGGGTTTATTTAAAACTGCACAACGTATGGAAGACAATGATTCCTCAGGTACAGGTTGGAGTGTATATGCCGTTTTCGTTCGGCAAAGAAAAGACAAGTGATCATCATGCATGGCAGCTAGAACATGGAGCGTCGATTGATTTTATCGGATATAACGCTAACCAAAATGAGGTCATTGATTTTAAAGAAACAGCGGATACCAAATTCGATTTAGCTAGAGAGTATATAAAGGATAAAACGGACAAGCTGAAGCGTTATTTAAAAAGAAACCAGTTAGATAAACCGCTTCATCTTGTTTCATGGAACACGTTGTCAGGCAACACTCGGTATACGAACGGTACTTTTTTTCGAGGAGCCTTAGTCTTGAAAAATGTTTTGGATATTTCTAATGACGTGGAAACTGTTGCTCTCTGGGTCAATACCATCGTGCATGAAGAAGTGGGGAAAGATAAGCGTTATCGGATGGATGGTGTTGAATTATTCCATTATTTACATGGAAAACGGCCTGCCTATTTTGCGCTGATGTTTTTAAAACGGCTGCATGGCGAAATTGTTGCACATGGCAAGGATTATGTGATGACACAGAATGAGCGGGGCTATCAATTGATTTTGATGAATAGCACCATCATCAATCCTTACTTTTCCCTTGAAGAGACATTTCTTCAAAAACTCAATAAGGAAATTCACGTAATGATTTCGGGAATGCCGAAAGGGGAATATCAAATACGCAAGCATGTGTTTGATAAAAATCATGGAGCATTGTATACGAAATGGTGGAGTTTGAACAGTAAGCATGGGATGGATGCGGAAATCATTGATTATATTATCCATTCCAGTCGACCTTCTTTAGAGATTTTTGATGAATCGATTGAAGAGGATTGGTCATTTTATACCTATTTAAGTAGTAATGCCATTCACTTTTTTGATATTCGGAAAACCTATAGCTAATACGAAAAGGATCTAACCCCTATTTCTCCTAAACTTTGGAGATAGAGGGTTGGATTTTTTTTATTAGGAAGGTAAAAATGTACCGTATTTTTTTGACCTCATCAGCCAGCAGGTTAATAAATAGACACTTTGTCAGAATGATTTGCATTAAAATTGACTCTCTTATCTATCGGTAAATTTTTATAATTAACGTATAGAAACACAAGGTTCCTGAGTTTTAATTTGACTAATTCTATTTATGAAAGAGCACTCTAATCCTAACAGGGACCTAATAAAATATAGGAGGCAAATCATGGAGACAAGTTATAAAGGTACAGATAAAATGATCACAGGGATTGTGTTCGGCGTCATCACATTTTGGCTTTTTGCACAAGCAATGGTCAATGTGGTCCCGGCCGTTCAAAAGGATTTGGGGATTTCATCCGGGACGCTGAATATTGCCATCAGCTTAACTGCGTTATTCTCTGGAATGTTTATCGTAGCCGCTGGTGGAGTTGCAGATAAAATTGGACGGAAAAAAATTACCTATCTCGGGCTAATTTTGAGTGTGATTGGATCCCTTTGCCTCGTGTTAGCGCAAGGATCAACATTGTTAATTATCGGTCGTATTATTCAAGGGATTTCTGCAGCTTGTATTATGCCAGCAACGATTGCCTTAATGAAAGCGTACTTTGAGGGAAAAGACAGACAACGTGCCCTTAGTTTCTGGTCCATTGGATCTTGGGGCGGTTCAGGGGTTTGTTCGTTTGCAGGTGGTGCGATTGCAACATATATGGGTTGGAGATGGATCTTTATTTTCTCTATTGTATTTGCCCTTCTCGCCATGTGGTTGATTAAAGACACACCTGAAAGCAAAGCAGAAGAAACTGGTAAATTTAAATTCGATTATAGTGGATTAGCCATCTTTATCGTGACCATGATTGCATTAAACGTTTTTATTACTTTTGGTGGTGACTTAGGCTGGACAAGCCCAACTTCCATCATCTCAGCCATTGTTACGATTATTGGAGCTTTTGTCTTCTTTAAAGTTGAAAAGAAGAAAGAAATTGCATTAATTGATTTCTCTTTATTTAAAAATAAACCTTATGCAGGTGCCACATATTCAAACTTCTTGTTAAATGCTGTAGCCGGAACACTTGTTGTAGCCAATACGTATGTTCAAGTCGGCCGAGGATTCACTGCGTTTCAATCAGGGATGCTATCGATTGGATACTTAGTGGCAGTGCTTGCCATGATTCGTGTCGGAGAGAAAATCCTGCAAAGAGTGGGTGCGAAATTACCAATGATTTGGGGCGCTATCATCACGACGGTTGGTGTAGCCGTAATGGGTTTGACGTTCTTGCCTGATCTTGTTTATACCGTTGTCGTATTCATTGGGTTTGCTTTATTCGGTCTAGGACTTGGGATATATGCGACGCCGTCTACCGATACATCTGTATCCAATGCGCCATCCAACAAAGTGGGTGAAGCTGCAGGGGTTTATAAAATGGCTAGCTCACTTGGAGGTGCATTTGGTGTTGCCATTTCCGCAACCATTTATTCTTCCATTGCGGCTAATGGAAGTGTTGCAACTGCCGCATCGGTTGGAATCATTGTAAACGTGATTTTTGGGGTTCTTTCCATTCTTTCGATTATCATGATGGTTCCTAGCAGTGCAGGTAAGCCTTCAGAGGCTCCTACGAAAAAACCTAGACGCACACCAACACCAACACCAACTGGAAGCCATTAATTGAACGTTTATTCTTTGCTAATAAAGGGGAGACGAAAATGATTAAAAGCGATTTAATGGGCATGTTAGAATCCCGTAAAGAAGAAATCATTGAAATCCGCCGCTATTTACATGAACATCCTGAGCTCTCTTTTAAAGAAGAGAAAACCGCTCAGTACATTGCGGATTTTTATAAAGGGAAAGATATTGACATTCAAACGAATGTTGGAAATGGGTACGGCATTATCGTTACGATCAAAGGTGGAAAACCTGGAAAAACGATTGGTCTTCGTGCTGATTTTGATGCACTGCCAATTGTAGAAGAAGCAGATGTGCCGTTTAAGTCAAAGAATGAAGGTGTCATGCATGCATGCGGACATGACGGGCATACGGCTTACTTGTTAGTTTTAGCAGATTGCTTAATCCAATTAAAAGACCATATTCCTGGTACTATTAAAATCATTCATCAGCATGCGGAAGAAGTCCCGCCGGGCGGAGCAAAAAGTATAGTCGAGTCTGGCTTGATTGATGACCTAGATGCGGTTTATGGCATTCATTTATTACCGATGGGACCTGCGGGAACAGTAGGTTATCATGCAGGGTATTCCTTCAATGGACGTGCATACATGAAATTGAAGGTTCAAGGAAGAGGCGGACATGGTTCCTCTCCTCATCTTGCGAATGATGCCATTGTGGCTGCTGCGCATTTTGTTACAGCTGCTCAAACTATTATTAGCCGGAGATTAAGCCCCTTTGATGTGGGTGTGATTACGATTGGATCTTTTGATGGAAAAGGTACATTCAACGTTATCAAGGACAGCGTTGAACTTGAAGGCGATATTCGCTATATGACGGTACAAACAAAAGAGACCATTGAAAAAGAAGTGAAACGGATCGTACGAGGGATTGAAGAAGAATTTGGCGTAACCTGTGAGCTAACGTACACTCCAGATTATCCGCCTTTATACAACGACCCTGAGCTTACGGCAAAGGTTGCGGATAGTCTGCGAAGCATGAATGACCCGGATATTAAAGAAGTGAAAGAGTTTCCGGCCATGTCTCCATCTGAAGACTTTGCGTATTATGCTGAAAAGTTTCCAGCCTGCTTCTTTTATATTGCCTGTACACCAAAAGGGGTAGAAGACCCATACTTCAATCATCATCCGAAATTTGACATTGATGAAGATGCATTGCTGGTAGCGGCAAAAGCGGTTGGTCAAGTTGTTTGCAGTTATTATGAATTAGACTAAAGGTAATCAAAAAAGACGGTGTCCCTTAAGTAACTTTTAGGGGCACCTCTTTATTTAGGCTCCATTATAACAGAATGTTGATGCCACTGTGTTTGAAAAATAAACGGAAGAATTCCGGCTAAATTAGGAAATGCTATCGTTTTCTTAAAAATAAAGGAAGACTTTCCGTTTATATTATCCATATCTTTGGTATTTGGCTTATTTAGAGCAGTTAAACGAAATATCTCCGCTTATATCTGTTTGTTAAGCCTCCTCCTATACAATAGCCGGAATCTCTCCGCCTATGAATTCTCATCCTACGCGAAAATCAAGAATGAATAACATAAGAACATATCTTAAAAAATCCGGTAGTCCGTTTAGGTGTAATACTGCTTATTTACCTTAGGTCTTACGTTTTAATTGATTAACTGCTTTTGTTTATGATGAAAACACTGTAATCTGTCGAAAAAAAGACCCATTGAAATTGGGTCTACTCTAAATTACTATGGCGTTCAAATGCAGCGTTGTGGTCCACTTTGTTAAGGGAGCTGTATTGCAGACATAAAGTATCAAATAGGATATGAGCACATTGATCAAATAAGGAACCAAGCGGCTGAATCGTTTTTAACTCATTCTCACGGCGATATTTCGTGGCAGCTGGAACGTGAAGAATAGTTGATGCCGAATTAGCTAAAGAAGATTCTGGGTTTGTAGTAACCGCTACCACGGCACAGCCAAGAGAATGTGTTTTTTCAGCAGTCCAAACCACATTCTTTGTTGTGCCTGAACCAGAAATCGCTACTAGCAGGTCTCCATCTTCAATAGAAGGGGTGATGGTTTCACCTACAACATAGACGGAAGCTCCTAAATGCATTAAGCGCATCGCAAACGATTTGGCCATCAACCCGGAACGTCCTTCACCAATAACAAATATTCGCTTTGCTTTTTGCAATTGTCCGGCGATTTCTTCAAGCTTGTTTTCTTCAACCTGACTTAGTACTGTTTCGATTTCTTTAATAATAGTAGGAATGAATAACATGATTTATTTTGCCTCCACTTGTTTGAATTTTGCTGCAGCTTCTGCTGGATTCTCTGCCTTGGTGATGGCGGAACCAATAATTAGGATTTCAGGATTAAGGGTTTTACGTAAAAGATCCAATGAATCCAACTTTATTCCACCTGCCGCCGCAACCTTCATGTCAGGGGAATAGAGGCTATCTGTGATGTTCCCATAATTGGCTTCTCCGAGCTCTTCCTGTTGATCCTTGCTGACGTGCTCACAAAAGACTGCTTCCTTATATTTCATTAAATCTCTTTTTTGCTGCTCTGTTGTATTTAATAAATCAATCATGACAAGTTTGTTGTATCGTTTGGCCACTTCCATACACGCCTCAATCGTTACAAGGGGGGACAGGCCCATGACTGTGGCAACATCCGCTCCAGCTTCAAAACACATTTCAAATTCATAACGGGCATTATCAATCGTTTTGATATCGGCAACAATCGTTTTGAATGGAAAAGCTTGTTTCATCTCTCTAACACTAGTCATCCCGAACTCTTTGATTAATGAGGTCCCGACCTCAATCCAATCAATGGAATCCTCTACTTTTCTTGTAAGTTCAATCGCTTCGTTTATTTCCATCCGATCCAAAGCAAGTTGTATTTTCATCATTCAAACTCCTTTTTCAGCAGTTAGATAAATCGATTTACTAAACCGGTTTATTAAATGATTATACTCCACTTGTAAGCGTTATTCAATAGTAAAGATAAGCAGTATGGAAGGGAGGAGGGGGCTGGTGCCTGCGACTAACTGTCCACGAGCGGTGCCTGTCACCATTTCATGGTGACAGGCACCAAACTACTTACATCATTTCGCTCGGAAACACGAAGACTTCTGGTTCGTGACTTTCTTTGCGTATTTGTTCGTAAAGGAGTTCGGCTGCTTTTGTTCCCATTTTTGCAGCTGGCTGAATGATAAAGGATAGGGTGGTCTCGAGCATTTGGGAAAAGGGGATGTTGTCAAATACTACTACATCAAGGTCTTTTCCAAACTTCATTCCTTTTTCTTTTAAGAATTCTCCAAGTGCGATAAAAACGCGGTCATTCGCTGCAAACAGAGCAGTCGGTTTTACCTCTAATGAAAAAAGCTGTTCCAATTTCTTTTTCATTTCAGGGATCCCTGCTTCGATAATGTAATTTGGATTTACCTCTAAACCCGCCTCAGTCAAAGCTTTTTTGTAACCATCTAACCTTTCCATCCGCGTGCTGACTGTAAGCGGCTGGACAGCAAAGGCAATATTTTTATGTCCGTTTTCGATGAAATGCTGAATGGCCTTGAAGGTGGATTCAGTGTTGTCTGTAATCACGGAAAACACATCAAGGTTTTCTACTTTTCTATCGACAAACACGACAGGATAGCCTTGCTTTATCATGCTCTCATATAAATCATTATTTTTTCCAGTTGGAAAAATAATCAGCCCATCCACCTGTTTTGCACGCAGCATTTCAATATACTTCTTTTCCTTTTCAGGATTATCATCTGCATTACACACGATGGTCTGCAAATCATATTGATGAAAGAAATCTTCGATCGCGCGGCTAACTTCTGTTGAAAAGTAATGTGTGATATTTGCAACAATGATTCCAATAAGAGAGGTCCTCTTTTGTTTGAGGCTTCTGGCTAAAAAATTGGGCTGATACCCTAGGGTCTCTATAGCTTCTTCAATTTTTTGCTTTGTTTTTTCACTCATATATTCATATCGTTTATTTAAGTATTGAGAAACGGTACTTTTAGATACACCTGCTTCACGGGCCACATCGGCCATCGTTATTTTTTCCATGCCTATCTTCCTCTTTCCTAGGTTCACTGCTTTCATTTTAGCGGCTAATCAGCTAATTATCCAGTATAGTCATTGTTTAAGGCTTTTTTCGTGGAAGGATTAGTCTTTAATCAAGGGTCTTGAGGACAAATCGCAGGAGTGTCATGAAAGATTAGTCTCCAATCAAGGGTCTTGAGGACAAATCGCAGGAGTGTCATGAAAGATTAGTCTCCAATCAATGGTCTTGAGGACAAATCACAGGAGTGTCACGAAAGATTAGTTCTCAATCAAGGGTCTTGAGGACAAATCGGAGGAGTGAAAAGAAAGATTTGTCTTCAATCAGGGGTCTTGAGGACAAATTGGAGGAGTGAAAAGAAAGATTTGTCTCTAATCAAGGATCTTGACGACAAATCGTATAAGTCATCCAAAAGATTAGTCTCCAATCAAGGATCTTAATAACCAATTGCCCACAACCCTGATTCGAATATAAAAAAGAGGATGACATATCTACACTGTCATCCTCAACAATTAAACCAACCTTGCTGCGCGCACTTCGTCCGTCAACTTCTTAGCATTCTCCGTTATCAAAGCTAAATAATCATCGGTTAACTCTCTTTTAGGGTCGACAAGTGAACTGCCGACGCCAACCGCAACAGCACCGGCAAGAATATAGTCCTTTGCGTTATCCATATCAATCCCGCCTGTTGGTATTAAAGGAATGTGGGGGAGTGGCCCGGCAATATTTTTAAAATAACCTGGTCCGACACTTCCGGCCGGAAACACTTTAATCACATCAGCACCATACTCATAGGCAGTTAGGATTTCTGTAGGAGTGAATGCACCCGGGACACTAATAACCCCGTAGCGTTTCGTAATCTCAATCGTTTCCTTCCGGACCGTTGGAGAAAAAACAAACTTCGCTCCAGACAAAATCGCGGCGCGAGCAGTCTCTGCATCCAAAACCGTTCCAGCACCAACAAACATTTCATTCCCAAACACATCAGCAGCTTTTTCAATAACTGCCAATGCTTTTGGCGTTTCCATCGTAATTTCAAGGGCGGTGACTCCACCGTCTTTTAAAGCTTTCGCCATTGGAATAATCGTTTCCACTGAAGCACCACGAATCACGGCAACCACTGATCTTTTTTTGATTTCTTCAACACCCATGTTAAAAATCTCCCTTCCTAATAGGTAACAGCCTTAGAGGGAATCTAAGGCTGTGTAACCTTTTTACGCACTGATTTTGATATCTGCGTGCTTGCTGCTATCCTTTTTTGCTGCATTTACCGCCCAAATCGTTAAGATGGCGGAAAGAAATAGAGATCCTGCCATGAAGATATAAGAAGCACCAAATCCACCTGTTGAACCGTTCAAATATCCTACAATATAGGCACCAACGAAAGAACCTAACGCACCCATCGAGTTGATTAGAGCCATCGCGCCGCCAGCAACATTACGAGGGAGGATTTCAGGAATAATCGCAAAGAATGGACCGTATGGAGCATACATTGCACCACCGGCAATGATTAACAGGACAAAGGAAATCCAGAAATGCTCTGTTCCAATCGCATAGGAAGCATAGAATGCAATTGCACCAATTAATAGGAACGGCCAAACAAAGGCGCTTCTGTTCATTATTTTATCAGAGAAGTAGGAAGCGGTTAACATAAGAATAATGGCTAAAATATAAGGGACAGATGATAACCAGCCTGTTGTAACCATATCCATATTTGGAGCTGCCTTAATTATAGAAGGGAGCCACATAACAAATCCATATACGCCGATACTCCATAGGAAGTACTGAGCGCTTAATAAGATTACTGGTTTCGACCTAAAGGCTTCGCCGTAATTTTTAACCGGCTTGATTCCTTCTTGCTCTTTGGCTAATTGTAGTTCAAGATCTGACTTTTCTTTGTCGGTTAACCATTTTGCATCACGCGGTTTATCATTGACAAGTTTCCACCAAATAAATGCCCAAACAACTGCAGGGAGACCTTCTATAATAAACATCCATCTCCAGCCAACAGATTCAACTAAGTAACCAGAAACAATGGACATCCATAAAACGGTTGCAGGATTTCCAAGAATCAAGAATGTATTGGCACGAGAACGTTCCTTTTTCGTAAACCAGTTACTTAAGAGTACAAGCATGGATGGCATAACAGCGCTTTCTACCACTCCAAGGGCGAAACGAATGACGAATAGCAACTTTACATTTGTTACCATACCCGTAAAAGTAGCAAGTAGGCCCCATGCAATTAAAGACCAGAAAATCAGTAGTTTTGCACTCTTTTTCTCCGCAAAAGCTGCACCAGGAACTTGGAAAAAGAAATATCCTAAGAAGAATAGTGCACCGAGCAGGGAGGAGGTAGCTGCTGTAATATCAAGGTCTTTCGCTAAACCGGAAGCAGCTCCGAATCCATAGTTGGCACGGTCAAGATAGGCCAGACTGTAAGTAATAAAAGCAATTGGAATCAGATAGAACCATCTTTTTTTTGCAATCGTTTGTTCCATTTTATTTCACTCCTTGTATGTTTTTTTCTATATATCTTTCTAATTGAACCTTTGTTGGGTAGCCATCATTGTCACCTGGTGACTGGACAGCTAGGGAACCAATTGCATTACCTCGAACAACTGCCTCATGAATCGAAAGCCCCTCAAGTAGTCCGCTGATCACACCGACAGCAAACCCATCACCGGCCCCGACCGTATCAACCACTTTTTCTACCGGAAAGCCGAGTACCGTTCCTTCTTCCGTTGCTGTTTTATAAAAAGCCCCCGCCGGTCCAAGCTTAATGACCACAAGTTCGACACCTTTATCTAAGTAAAAAGAAGCGATATCACGAGGGTTTGAAAAACCTGTTAAAATTTCACCCTCTGCCAGCCCTGGTAAAACGTAATCCACTTTGAAAGCCGCCTCATTGATTTCTTTTACCATTTCTTCTTGTGATGCCCAAAGGGTTGGGCGTAAATTCGGATCTAAGGAAATCTTACGGCCATTTGTTTTCATAAAGGCTAGTGCATGTTTTGCGAATGCCCGGGCACTGTCTGAAATGGCTAACGGTATCCCTGTCATATGAAGGTGTTTAGCACCTAGAAAATACTCTTCATTGAAATCAGTTGGTTTAAGATGGCTGGCAGCAGATCCTTTCCGGAAGTATTGCACCTCTGGATCTCCTTCTACTACCATCGACTTTAATTGGAACCCAGTTGGGTACTTGTTGTCTAACAAAACATGATTGATGTTGACGTTTTCATTTTGGAGCCGGGTTGTAATGAATTTTCCAAACGCGTCATTTCCTACTTTACTCGCCCAGCCGGAGCCAAAACCAAGACGGGCGAGGCCGATTGCCACATTGGTTTCTGCACCTGCCAACTCACGGGTGAATTGGCTTACTTCATGTAAGGAGCCAGGTTCATTGGCCATGAACATTGTCATCGCTTCGCCAAATGTAACGACATCTAACTGTTTCATGTTAACGCCTCACTTTCTGTCATCATTTGAACATACTCTCTTACCTTTTCTTTTGGTTCAATCGGGAACTCAAGCGCTTTCACTAAGTGTGAAGGAAGAGTATTCAAGACCTTTTCCCAGCTGTGGCCAATGTTTTTTTGCAATGGAACGGTAACGAGCTTCCCGTTTTCCACATCTACTTGCTTCAAATGCAGGTAATGAACATAGGGTGCCAGCTGGCTTAAAGCTAGGTCTACATCCTGTTTGGAATAGTACCAGTTTCCAGCATCAAACGTCATTTTGACTGGAACGTTCTGTGCGGTTGCGCTTTCAAAAAACAATTTTAAATTGGCGATATTTCCGCCATAAATCGTTTGGTCATTCTCCACAAACAATTGCATTTCTTGATATTGGTGCAAAAAGGAAAGGAGTTGACTTAAATCAGATTGGACTTGATCAAAATGTCCGAGTGAAACTTTGATCCATTTAGCTCCAAGTTTTTTACCTTCTTGAAAAATCGTTTTTAATTCTTGTTGATTTAACTGATGATTCTTTTTCCAACATTCGACTGGAGCTGAATATACTGTAAAAAGCTGATAGGAATCAATTGTTTGTTTGATCCGATCGAAGGGTGGATCTTGTTCCAAAAATAATTCGCGGCGAATCTCAATCCCATAAGCACCTGACTCAGAAATAAGTTTTATAAAGGAAGTTTGTCCTTTCTCTAAAACTTCTACTCTATCAAATGAATTTAGAGGAACAATCACATTTTGCATGGCAATGACACCTTCTTTGAAGTAATAAAAATAAATCGTTTTAGTAAATCGATTTAGTAAACCGGTTTATGGATATTATATACCCATTAAAAGCGCTTACGCAAGTATATATTTTTTATTTTATTGGTTAAAAGAAAAAAGTTCATGAATGATAAATCTCAGGATGATTAAACTAATTATGCAGATGTATAAGTAAAATACATAATTATGGAGGAAAAAATATGCCTGAGTACCCATCCATATCGTCTTCCGAAATCGGGGGTTTGTGGAACACATACCAACAGAAGACGATGATTATACATATGTTAGAATATTTAATTGAGAAAGCAGACGATCTGCAAGCGAAAGAAATTATGACGAATTTATATAATGAAGTTAAACCATATCCAGAAAAGATAAAGGTAATATTTGAAAAAGAGGGTGTGGCCATTCCTATTGGATTTACGGATGAAGATGTTCGTAAAGATGTGCCGCCTTTTTATGATAATGGTTTTGATATTATGTTTGTCCGTTTGGTAAAGGAGATTAGCATGGGTATGCATACGTTGAATTTAACCATGGCCTATCGTAAAGACATTACCCTTCTTTTTAGAGAGCTTACGGCCATTACACAAAAATATTATGATATTTGTACCCAATATTTACTTGAAAAAGGGCTGATTCCTCGTTCACCCTATGTTTCCACCCCGGACTCTGTAGCTTTTGTAAAAGGGACAGGATATTTTGGAGGCTTTAATCCTTTAAGTGAAAAAAGAAATTTAAATACTGTAGAGATTGCAAATATCTATCATGCGATTGAATCCAATATTATGGGAATGCAAATGATATTTGGATTTGCACAATGTGCAGAGGATAAAGAAGTGAGTAAGTACTTTTCTAAAGGGGGAGAGCTTGCTAAAGGGATCGTGAAGGAATTGAGCGAATTGATGATTGAAAATGATATTCCAGTACCGTCAACTCATGGAGGAAATATTACGAACTCAACGCTCGCTCCATTCTCTGATAAAATCATGATGTATTGTGTCAGCCTTTTTTGCAGTTTTTCATTAGGTGGCAATTCACTTGGAACAGCCTTTAGTTTACGTAATGACTTACCAGCAAAATTATCAATTTTTATGAAAGATATCTTTGAATATGCTCATGAAGGGGCAAAATTGATGATAAAGAATGGCTGGCTAGAAGAGCCGCCACAGACGGTTTCACATAAGAAAAAATAAAAATCGACAAGGCATGCGTGGAGACTTCCACCGTGCTTTTTTTTGTGCAAGCGCAGCTAGTTACGTAAACGAAAAATATAAGAATTATGTCGAATTTCTTGACGTAAATTATATGATTTTAGCGTAAACTTTATTAATAATTTGTTAATTTTAGAGAATTTAAAAGAATATGTAGAATTATGTTGGAATCCGATATAAACTAGTTTTAGTGATAAGTACCCATTGAAAAAGCTATGCTTGATTTCAATGGGTATTTATCTCTATGTACTAAAGAGATTAGGAGGGGTTTAATCAGTGAGAAAAGCGCTAATCAGGTCAAAAAAGTGGTTCAGCATGGCTTTAACGGCAATTTTGCTGTTAACTTTGGTAGTACCACAAAACGCTCAAGCTTTGGCACGAGACGTTAGCAATGGTAATTTACTAGCAACATCAGGGACATCGACATTGTCTGTTGTTCCAGGACGGGGGAAACTTGTTTTAGGTGATAAACCGTTGGCAAACCTTCCCTTTGCTCTAAAGAATACTACTACCAATCAATGGTATAATTTTACATCAGATGCAGATGGGTACTTTACTCATAATCTAGCAGATGGTACGTATAAGGTGGAAGGCCTTTGGGTTTCACCGACTTGGTACCCAATCAATGTAACAGTAAACATTCTTAATGGTTTAGTAGATGGAAAGAATGAATTATTGCTTGATGGATTAAATCTACCAGATAGTGCCTGGAATGTAACAGGAAGTGTTAAGAATGGCGATAAAGTGTTTGCTAATCTTACATTTAGCCTCCATGATTCCTATGGCAATTGGTTTAACGCAACAACAGATAAAGACGGTAATTTTAAATTTATCTTACCTGACGGCAGCTACCAAATTGAAGGTATTTGGGATGGTACAGCAGGAAAATGGTATCCATTGAAACAAACATTCACTGTAACAGGTGGAAAACTTTCAGGTTCAGATACACTGCAAATTAATGTAGCAGACAATGTAACGGGAACAGTGAAAATTCGTACAGCTCCATTAAAGAATACTGTATTTAGTCTTCGCACAGCTTCAGGAGCATTACAATGGTTTGATACAAAAACAGATTCGGATGGTAACTTTGGTCTTAGATTGCCAAACGGTTCATACACAATCGAAGGTATTTGGGATGCTGGAACAGGTACATGGTATCCATTAAATAAAACATTTACAGTAGCAGATGGAAAACTTTCAGGTTCAGCTTCCTTAAAAATTGATATCGTTTACAATGTGACTGGAACGGTAAAAGCGGGTACAGCTCCATTAAAAGATACTGTATTCAGTCTTCGTACAGCTGCAGGAGCAGTAAAATGGTTTGACGCAAAAACAGACGCAAACGGTAACTTTGGTCTGAAATTGCCAAATGGTTCTTATACTATTGAAGGTATTTGGGATGAGAAAATTGGCAAATGGTATGAAATGCAAAAGACGTTCAAGGTGGATGGTTCAACTGAGCTGAACATCGATGTGTTAACAGATGTTTATACACCAAATGTAACCGGGGTATTGAAAAAAGGATCAGAAGTACTTCCTAATATTGTATTCAGTGTACGCACTACTACTGGTGCATTAAAATGGTATGACTTAACTAGTGATGCGAACGGTGCTTTTAGAGCACAGCTGCCTAACGGAAGCTATATGTTAGAGGGTATTTGGGTAGGAAAAGAAAATCACTGGTATGTTCTGCAAAAGGAATTTACTGTGAATGGTACGTTCGTGCTGGATATCAATGTGTTAGATCAACCGGTTAAGGATTACACATTGAATATCATGCATACAAATGATACGCATGCAAACCTTGATAATGTGGCTAAGAAAGCAACTGCGATTAAGTCCGTTCGTGCAGCAAAGCCGAATGCTTTATTACTTGACGCAGGAGATGTTCTAACTGGAACCTTGTATTTTAATGAGTATAAAGGTTTAGCAGATTTAGAGTTTATGAATCTTGCTGGCTATGATGCTATGACATTTGGTAACCATGAATTTGATTTGGGTACTGGTGTGTTAGCGAACTTTGTTAAAGATGCTGCATTCCCACTATTAAGTGCGAACGTAAACTTTGCAAAAGATTCAAATTTACAATCTCGTTTTAATGACTCTATTACAGATAAGGCTGTTGGCGGTCAGATTTACAACGGTATGATTAAAGTTGTAAATGGCGAGAAGATCGGTATTTTTGGTTTAACTACTGCAGAAACTCCAACGATATCAAGCCCTGGAGCAGATGTGGTATTTGAAAATTATATCGAGGAAGCTCAAAAATCAGTTGATTCCTTTAAGGCTCAAGGTGTTAACAAGATTATCGCGTTATCACACCTTGGCTATAATGATTCACTAACTTGGGACAATGACCTTGAATTAGCAGCGAAGGTTGAAGGTATCGACGTCATTGTTGGCGGTCATACACATGTAAAGCTTGATGCTCCTGTTATTGAAAAAACTGGGGAAGAACCAACGGTTATCGTTCAAGCAAACGAATACAACAAGTTCCTAGGAATGGTTGATGTAACGTTTGACGCAGCTGGTAAAGTTATCACAGAAAAAACAACTGGCACGCTGCTTGACATCGCTACATTTCCTGAAGATGCAGCTGTTGCTCAAATCTTAAACACAAAATACAAGCCTGCTATTGATGCAAAGAAAGCACAAGTAGTTGGTACTGCGGCCGTTGAATTAGTAGGTGGAAACCCAGCAGCTCGTGTTGGAGAAACAAACCTAGGTAACTTCATTGCTGATGGTATGCTTGCAAAAGCAAAAACAATTAATCCTAACACTGTTATCGCGCTCCAAAATGGCGGCGGAGTTCGTGTTTCACTTCCAGCGGATGAGATTACTTTAGAGGAAGTGCTCAAGGTTCTTCCTTTTGGTAACACATTAGCAATCATGGATTTAAAAGGTTCCGAAATTAAAGAAGCATTAGAGCATAGTGTTAAAACAGCTCCTGCAACAGCTAACGGAGCATTCTTACAAGTAGCTGGCATGAAATTCTCTTATGACAGTGCACAGCCTGTGGGACAAAAGGTTCACTCCATCCAAGTTAAAGGTCAAGATGGAAATTATTCTGCATTAGACGTTACTAAAAACTATGCAGTGGCAACCAACATCTTTACTGCTAAGGGCGGAGACGGATACACCATGTTTGGAAAAGCTTACGAAGAAGGCCGTGTAAGTGAGCCTGGATTTGTGGACTGGGAAATGTTCGTAGACCACATTAATGCTCAACCAAACAAAACGGTTAATCCGAAAGTTGAAGGACGTATTACACAAGCAGAAAAATCATTCACATTAAATGTCATGCACACAAATGATACACACGCAAACCTTGATAATGTTGCGAAGAAAATGACGGCTATTAAGTCAGTACGTGCAGAAAAGCCAAATGCACTATTGCTTGATGCAGGGGATGTTCTAACTGGTACTTTATATTTCAATGAATATAAAGGTTTGGCAGATTTAGAGTTTATGAATCTTGCTGGTTATGATGCAATGACTTTTGGTAATCATGAATTTGATTTGGGTACTGGCGTATTAGCAAACTTTGTTAAAGACGCTGACTTCCCACTTTTAAGTGCGAACGTAAACTTTGCCCAAGACACTAATTTAAAAACCCGTTTCAATGACTCTATTACAGATAGTGCTGTTGACGGTCAGATTTACAACGGTATGATCAAAGTTGTAAATGGCGAGAAAATTGGTATTTTTGGTTTAACAACTGCGGAAACTCCAACGATTTCAAGTCCTGGAAACGGTGTAGTTTTTGAAAATTATATTGAAGAAGCACAAAAGTCCGTTGATTCCTTTAAGGCACAAGGTGTAAATAAAATCATCGCTTTATCACACCTTGGTTATAATGACTCACTAACTTGGGATAATGATCTTGAATTAGCAGCGAAAGTTGAAGGTATTGACGTCATCGTTGGCGGTCATACACATGTAAAGCTTGACGCTCCTGTTATTGAAAAAACTGGGGTAGAACCAACTGTTATCGTTCAAGCAAATGAATACAACAAGTTCCTTGGAACGGTTGATGTAACGTTTGACGCAGCTGGTAAAGTTATTACAGAAAAAACAACTGGCAAGCTGCTAGATATTGCTACCTTTGCTGAAGATGCAGCTACTGCTCAAATCTTAAACACGAAGTATAAGCCTGCCATCGATGCAAAGAAAGCACAAGTAGTGGGTACTGCGGCAGTTGAATTAGTAGGTGGGAATCCAGCAGCGCGTACAGGTGAAACAAACCTAGGTAACTTTATTGCTGACGGTATGCTTGCAAAAGCAAAAACAATCAATCCAAACACTGTTATTGCACTTCAAAATGGCGGCGGAGTTCGTGTGACGCTTCCAGCAGATGAGATTACATTAGAGGAAGTGCTCAAAGTTCTTCCTTTCGGAAACGCGTTAGCGATTATGGACTTAAAAGGTTCCGAAATTAAGGAAGCTCTAGAGCTTAGTGTCAAATCAGCACCTGCAACAGCTAATGGAGGATTCCTTCAAGTAGCTGGTCTGAAATTTACTTATGACAGCACGAAGCCGGTAGGAGAAAAGGTTCAATCCATTCAAGTGAAAGCTGAAGATGGAAGCTATACTGCCTTAGATTTAACTAAAAACTATGCAGTAGCAACCAACATCTTTACGGCTAAAGGCGGAGACGGATATGCCGTGTTTGGCAAAGCTTATGAAGAAGGTCGTGTAAGTGAGCCAGGATTTGTGGATTGGGAAATGTTTGTAGAATATATTGAAGCACAACCAAACAAAGTAGTTAGCCCGCAAGTTGAAGGCCGTATCGTTAACATCGCTCCACAAGTTGTTCCAGCTGGTTCTTTTAGCGGAACAGAAGCTAGCCCTAAGGTATATCCAGGGGATGTAACCATTGACTTAACTGGTGTAACAGGCGTAACTAAGCTTCAGTATGCTACAGTTAAAGGCAATCTTACGATAAAAGGCAGTACAGAAGTTGACCTTTCAAATGTAACGGTTGAAGGCGAAACATTATTTGAAGACTAAAAGAAACGATGTAGGTTCTCTCAGCATACTGCTGAGGGAACTTACTCCCTATGAAAAATAATTTGGATTAATGCTCCCTGGAGGTGCAGTTTTGAAAAAGAATCGTAAAAGGGTTATGAATATTTTATTAGTGGCAATTATGGTCATTAGTATGGGGTTACCGAGTTTTCAACCGAAACCAGCTATTGCTGCTACAGTAGCTAGCGATTTATTTATATCGGAATACATTGAAGGCTCCAGTAATAACAAGGCAATTGAGATTTATAATGGCACAGGTAAAAGCGTCGACTTAAAGAATTATGTAGTTGAATTGTATGCAAACGGTGGTACTACACCAAGCAATAAATTTGATTTTTCTACAGTATCAAACTCAATTCTTGAAAATGGAGCTACATTTGTAATCGCTAATAGCTCAGCAGTTGCAGGAATATTGGAAAAGTCAAATACAACTAGCACAGTTACTTTTTTTAATGGGGACGATGCCCTTGTATTAAAGAAGGGTACAGAAGTAATTGATTCGATTGGTGTAGTTGGTACAGATCCAGGTACTACCTGGGGAACGGCTGTACAAACACTTGATCAAACGCTGGTTCGTAAGAGTTCTGTAATATCAGGAGACAAGAATCCAACTGATGCATTTGACCCAGCAACTGAATGGGATAACATGGGTAAGGATGTATTTACCTATCTTGGATCCCACACCATGGATGGCGGTACAACACCAGTAGAAACAAAAGTTGAAAATGTAACAGCTTCACCAGCAGCTGGTTCAGTTGCTGCAGGAACAAAGGTTACCCTTACTACTGCTACAGCAGATGCAAAAATTTATTACACAACAGATGGCACAGAGCCAACAGCTTCAAGTACAGAATATACTGCTCCAATCACAATCAATGAAAATACAACGATCAAAGCAGTAGCTGTTAAAGCTGGCTTAGACAATAGTGATATCGTTACACTTGCATATACCATCATTTCAGAAAGCACAATTGCTGAAGTTAGAGCAATGGCTTTGCAATCAAATGTTCAAACGAGTGGTGTCGTTACAGCTGTTTTAGGAAGAGCTATTTACTTCCAAGATGCTACTAGCTCAATTGTTGCCTATACACCAACGGACAGCTCTACGATCCAACCGGGGCATAAAATTAAGGTTTCGGGTAAATTGGTTGAATATTCAACATTACTTGAAATTGAAGCAAATCATGAAAATATTGAAATTATCGGTACAGAAGCAGTACCTGCAGCAGAAGTTCTACCTGCAGCTGACTTACAAGAAAACAAAGAAGCAAAATTAGTAAAGGTTGAAAATGTTACTGTTGGGGCATTCTCGGGAGGTAACTATACAGCAACTGATTCTGCCGGAACAAGCTTCCAAATCCGACCGGCAAGCTCTACGATGTTAAAAACAGGTACAACCTATGAAGCGATTACCGGAGTTCTTAGTGCGTTTAATGGCGTGTACCAATTAATTCCGCGTAATGAAGGTGACATTTTACTAGATTCAAGTATTGTTCAATCTGTCATCGCTGCTCCAGGAGCAGGATTAGTACCAACAGGAACTGCAGTAACATTAACTACTGGTACAGCAGAAGCTGCTATTCATTACACTCTTGATGGCAGTGAACCAACAACTGAAAGTCCAGTATTTGCAGAACCAATCGTAATTAATAAAGCTACAACCATAAAAGCTGTAGCCGTTAAAGCTGGAATGAAAAATAGTGCGGTTGCAACGTTCGATTATCTTATCCAAGATGGTGCGATTCGCATTTATGACATCCAAGGTAAATCACATAATTCAATTTTAAATGGTAAGAACGTAACAGATGTTGAAGGTGTTGTTACCTATATCGATGGAACTAGCCGTTTCTTCCTTCAAGATTTAGAAGGTGACGGAGACAATAGTACATCAGACGGTATCCTCGTATTTAAATCTGCTCACGGTGTAGCCATCGGAGACAAGGTTAAAGTATCAGGTAAAGTTAATGAATACTACGGCGAAGGTTATGCTGAGAAAACATCAACAGATTTATCTATTACACAAATTGAAGCTTCAACAATTACAAAAAATGGAACAGCATCACTTCCTGCACCAATTAAACTTGGCGTTGATCGTATTGCTCCGCCAGAAATCATTGATAACGACCAATTTACTAAGTTTGATCCAGAAGAAGACGCGATTGACTTCTGGGAAAGTATTGAAGGTATGTATGTACAGGTTGACAATCCAAAAGTAATCGCTCTTCAAAAAGACGCATTAGTATGGGTTGTACCTGGTAATTATGAAACAAACGTAGCCCCAGGCGGTTTACGGATTACAGCGACTGATTCAAACCCAGATCGTATTGGGGTTGATATAAGAAATGGCGGTACAGCGAATAAATCTTACCGTGCAAAAATGGGTGACTATTATACTGGTGCGATTAAAGGGGTTGTTAACTACGGTTACAGCAACTTTAAGGTAATGGCGCAAGAAACAACTCTTCCACCATTAACTGAAACGCCAATCATTCGTGCAGCAACAAGTATTATTCCGGCAAATGAAAAGTTAACGATTGCAACTTATAACGTTGAGAACTTCTCAACGAAGACTCCAGATGAAAAAGTGACTAAAATTGCTGATGCAATTGTTGAAAAAATGAAAAATCCTGACATCATTGGTTTAAATGAAGTACAGGATAACGATGGTGAAACAGACAGTGGTACTGTTGATGGGACACAAAGTGCGCAAAAGATTATTGATAAAATCAAAGCATTAGGCGGACCAACATATGCCTATACTGAAGTAACTCCAATCAATAATAAAGATGGCGGAGCGCCGGGTGGTAACATTCGTGTTGGATTCCTTTACAAAGTAGATCGTGTATCTTTAACTGCTGGAGCACCGGCAGGTAAAGCGGAGGAATCAGTAAGCTATACTGATGGTAAATTGACATTAAATCCAGGTCGTATTGATCCAACAAACACTGCGTTTAATGGAAGCCGTAAGCCGCTTGCAGCACAATTTGATTTCCAAGGGGAAAGTATTATTGTGGTTGCAAACCATTTCAACTCTAAAGGCGGCGACCAGCCATTAATGGGTAAAAACCAGCCGCCAGTATTAAGCAGTGAAATTCAACGTCATAAAATTGCGGCGATTGTAAATAACTTCGTTAAAGATGTTAAAGCAAAAAATGCAGACGCGAACGTTGTGCTGCTTGGAGATTTCAACGATTTCGAATTCACCAAGACAGTGGAAATCGCTAAAGGTAACGAATTAACAAACATGGTTGACAAGGTACCTGCTAATGAGCGCTATAATTACTCATACCAAGGTAATGCACAAGTATTAGACCAAGTTTTGGTAACGAACAATATGGCAGATAATACAACAGTTGATATTTTAAATATTAACTCAGGCTTTATGGAAGAGCATGGACGTGCAAGTGACCATGATCCGATTATTATTCAAACTCTTCTAAAAACAACAGGTGAAGTGTTACCACCAGTAACAGCTCCAGCTGGAACAAAGATTTACAACCTAAATAACTTCAAAACGAAGAAGCTTACAGTAGGTAATCCAAATGCTGACATTACAATGAATGCTACTTCTGTTATTACAGAAGGGATTGTCTTAAAAGGGTCTTACGCGAAGCTGCAGGGTGAAGGCTTAAAGAATACTACAGTGATTATCAGCCCCGCAAACGCTGATGCAGTAATTGACCTTAGTGGTGTAGTGGTGAAAGAAGTAGTGATCGATAATGCTAACATTAGCCAGATAAGAGGTATTGAAGGTGTTCAAAAATGGACCGTTAAAGATGGCGTAGATACATCTGCCATCAAGTTCACAGATGTCAGCGGGAAGGTACTTCCTTCTCCTGTCGCTGTACCTGAGGTGTCTCCCCGGCGAACCACCGGTAACTGAATTGGAACCCTATTACCAAGCAGCTGCTGGTAAAACGGGTGAAGCTTTAAAGGACGCGTTAAACAATATTATTAGTGTTCAAAAGAAATTAACGTATTCTCAAGTATGGGACGCGTTAAAGCAAACAGATGAAGATCCTAATAACCCTAATAACGTAATCTTGCTTTACACAGGCCGTTCACAAGCAAAATCAACAAACGGTGGGAATGTAAATGACTGGAACCGTGAGCATGTTTGGGCAAAATCTCATGGTGACTTTGGAACAAGTGTTGGTCCAGGAACCGATATTCATCATTTACGACCAACAGATGTATCTGTTAACGGCTCTCGAGGCCATTTGGATTTTGATAATGGCGGGCAATCCCAAGGTGAGTGCGCGGACTGTTATCTTGATGGCGATTCATTTGAACCGCCCAATCGCGTAAAAGGCGATATTGCTAGAATGCTGATGTACATGGATGTTCGTTACGAAGGTGAGGGAGGCGAGCTTGATCTTGAGCTGGCTGATAAGGTAAATACCTATCCAACACCTACACACGGAAAGAAATCAGTTCTTCTTCAATGGCATAAGCAGGATCCAGTAGATGCTTTTGAAATGAACAGAAACAATGTCATTCAATCCATTCAAGGCAATCGCAATCCGTTTATCGATCACCCAGAATGGGCAGATCTAATCTGGCCAGCCAGCTAAAAATGGGACAAGCTAAACAAGAAAAGGGTGTTCCCCCTTTTCTTGTTTTTTTTTGCTTAATAGGGATTGCTAAATTAGGTAGATACGGTCTGTTAAGCGGTAAGCCACGGAAGAGTTTTCGTGTTAATGTATATGTATATTTAAACTAGGGAGGATGGAAAAGGATGATAAGAGTTGCAGCGTTAGTAGGAGATTATTGGCATTCTGGTGATGACGCCAAAGCGGGCTTAGAAGCAGCCATAAAGAGATTACCGGATAAAGAAATTTACGTGCAGTACATTACACATGAGGAGGTTTCACAAGTCCTTGATGAACAACCCGACCTTTTTATCAATGCAAAAATGAACGTGCTCAATCCAAAAGATGAACAGAAGATCACTTGGTTAAGTGATGAAGTGGACAGGAAGATTGAAAGATATGTCAATGAGGGAGGCAGCGTCCTAGCATGGCATGCTGGTATGGCTGGTTATCCAAGTCAAAGCAAATACACCAAAATGTTGAGAGGAGCCTTTGACTATCATCCACCAGGACTTCAAGATGTTACATACATACAAAATGACAAAACATTTTCCCTGTCAGATGAACACTATTTTGTTCATTGTGATGTGGAAAATACAGAAGTATACTTACGAAGTTCAGGAGAAGCTGGAGATTCCATAGCGGGCTGGCAGCATTCCTATGGAAAAGGAAAGGTATGCTGTTTCACACCAGCTCATACGAAGGAAGGGCTGTTGAATGAAAACATCTCATGTTTACTAGCGGATAAAATTGATTGGATGTTTACTAGATAAGCAGATCCCCCGAAGGCAATTACATGACTAAGTGATTGCCTTTTTTTAAATTTACCGGGGTGCAGATTTTTCATAAAAAAAGGGATCCGGCCGGTTGCCGAATCCAAAAAAAGAAATCTTATAAAAGGGGGTTATGGAAGAGAGAGAAAAAAGTTTGTCCTCTTCATATATCTATCTTACCCCGAAAGTATGAACAAACTATGAACAAAGGTTTAAGGTTCTATTAATTTGAACGTGATATCTTTGGTTAGCTTCTACGCCTTCATGCGGTCGGGAAGATTTTGAATCGATTGGACTACCATATCTAGCTTCGACTCAATCCGATATAGCAAATAGAGAGTCACAACGATTGGAAATCCTACCTCACTAATTAGAGGTATCATTTGCTCCACGAGATTTCACTCCTTTCTTTTAATAGAGGCCGGTTTCCCGCGGAACCCAGCCTCCTTCTACTCTATTAAATGATTTCAAATTCCGTTACATTGCGATCAATCACGCGAGCTCCTTTAACAGAAGCAAAATTACCGTTTGTAGAAGTGAAAACTCCCGATCCGATCATTTCCTCCATCGCCGCCTTTACCACAGATTCTTCAATCGGTTCCTTCGGATTTTCAATTGATAAACGTGCCGATTTACCAAACTCTGTAGTAAACTCTAATTCTAATGTTTTAGCCATTTCTTTCATCTCCTATCATTATTTATTTTTTGATTAAGCTAGTAAATCTGCATTGTCGACTCTCTCAATATTGCTGAGAGTATCGTTGGATAAACCGATCAATGCTTGTGCTGCCTGGTAGAGTTGATCAGCTGTTGCGGATTTCTGGATATTACTAAGTGTCTTCGATTTTAAAACCGGTTTCCCATCGTCATCCATGCCTACTTGAAATACCAAACGTAACTTAGAGGAAGTTACAACTGCCTGTGCCATGGTAATCACCTCCTTTCACCCTTTATATATAGAAAAGCAGGTGAAAGGGACATGGTCAGAAAAAATAAAATCTAAGATGGAGTATTATAGAGTGACGGTTATGGTAATAGAAGAGAATATAGCTCGTACTTAAATACAAGAAAATCTAGTCAGTCAGAAAAAAAAAGAGACCAGCAAATTTATGCTGGTCTTTAACTTATTAAACTAATTGTTCTATTTTCTCGTTAAAGTATTCATTCATCAGGAAATCAAGTTTGAGTGATAGACTTATATATTCGGAAGTATTTGGACCAGTTTGGTTAAATAATTCACTTCGTTTAATTTTAAGCTCGACAATGTCCATTAAAAGTTTTTTGTTTTCCTGAATTGATTTGTTTGTTTTCATCATACACCTCGTATGGATTTTTAGTGGTATGGTTTGGAAGGTGCGATGACTTGATTTTCAAGTGCTTCGATAATATGATGGATAGCATTTTTCCAAAGCCTTCCCGATATTAACACAGAAAAACTATGCTGTGAACACTGATTTAAAAAGTAAAAAAATTGAGAAAAGGAGAAATGATATCGGTATATCTTGTTGCAGCCAAATTCCTATAATTAGACATGATTCGACTTATAATTAAGTTATTCTGTAATAACATCTAAATTTCGACAATTTTTGTAATAGGTATTAACCATATTTCACATAAAATAAAAAAGTGAAAGAAGTATTAGAATTCGCCAGAGATGGGCTGAACTATTAATCGAAAAAGGCTGGCTATAACAACCGCCATTGGCTGAGGATAGAAGAAAATTAGCCAATAAAAAGTGAAGAGACTTATAAGGATAACCATTTCTATCAGCTGTTCAACATTCCGTCATAACATTTCAAACAAACTGTGAACTTAACACTATACCCATGTTATTAACTGCTGAAATCCAATATAGTGTAAGTATAAAGAACAAGTTAATTTGAAAGGCGGAATGACTTATGTTTAACAACTTTTTAAGAGAAAATAAAATCTCAGCAGCTATCTTAACTATAATTCGTTTATATCTTGGCTACTCTTGGTTCACAGCAGGTTTTCATAAAATAACAGGCGGATTTGACGCTTCTGGATTCTTAAAAGGAGCAATTGCTAATCCCGTTAAAGGTCCAGACGGTAACATGGTTTACAGCTGGTATGTTCACTTCTTAGAAAGCTTTGCACTTCCAAACATTGATGTGTTCAACTTTATCGTTCCTTGGGGCGAAACATTAATTGGTTTAGGACTTATGCTTGGATGTTTAACAACTGCAGCGATGTTCTTTGGTCTAGTGATGAATTTCTCTTTCTTCCTAGCCGGAACTGTATCTCATAACCCAACTGATATTTTCTTAGGCTTCATCATCTTAACAGCGGGCTACAACGCTGGTAAATATGGTTTAGACTACTGGGTAGTACCATTCATCAACAAAACTGTTAGAAAAAATAAAGCAAAAGCAACAGCCTAAATAGGTAAGCAAAAAGACGATTCGAATCCCCCTCGGATCGTCTTTTGTTTGTGCTGATGATCTTGAGGACAAAACGCATGAGCTGAAAAGAGGAAATGTCCTCAATGAGGGTTCTTGAGGACAAAACTCATGAGCTGGCAAGAAGAAATGTCCTCAATCCGAGGTCTTGAGGACAAAACGCATGAGCTGGCAAGAAGATATGTCCTCAATCGAAGGTCTTGAGGACAAAACTCATGAGCTGGCAAGAGGAAATGTCCTCAATCCGAGGTCTTGAGGACAAAACGCATGAGCCGACTAAGGGAAATGTCCTCAATCCAGGGTCTTGAGAACAAATCGCGTAAGCCAGCAAGAGGATATGTCCTCTATCAGCGTTATTGAGGACATCTTACCCGGGGTACCTATAGGATTCGTCCTCAACCCACTAACAGATAAAACCGCCATATAAAAAAAGAAGCAACACACTGAAATCAGCAGTTACCTCTACGAAATATCTTTAATCATATCAAATAGTTTCAACTCGGTGACATCGATGACGATTTCCTTGGTCGAATTCTTATCAAATTTTTTCAACAAACTGCTGATTTGCTTTTTTATCGTTTCTACCTCTACGGCACGTGCTTCCGCGATTTCTTTCCGTTTTAAACCACTGCAGAGAAGTTTCAATACCTCTAGCTCGGAGGGAGTTAGATTGGCAATGATTTTAAAAAAATGCGTTAAATGATCTTCTGATTTTTTAATCCGAGCGAACTCTTGTCTGATTTTCTCAGCGATAATCGGACGAATCGGCGATTGGTTATTGGCGGCTGAATAAATCGCTTCGATAATTTCTTCTTTTGGTGCAGATTTCATTAAATAATCAACAATGCCTGTTTGAAAGGCAGCAAAGACAATATTATTATCCTGATGGACAGTGAGCATTACAATTTTGGTATTCGGTAATATTTTATTAATTTCTGAAGCGGCCTTCACGCCTGCCATTTGACTTTCCATTTCGATATCCATTAAGACAATGTCCGGTTTTTTAATCGCAGCATAGGCAACGGCTTCATATCCACTTTTGGCAGAGGCGACTAGTGAAAGGTTTCCGACACTATTGATAATTCTCTCAAGCCGCCTGCGGTGGGCTTCCATATCATCGGCAATTAATATTTGAATGGTCTCCATTTACATCACACTCCACGAAAATTTAATAAGGGGTATTTTTTATACCCTTTTTACAAGCGGCAATAAAATATCAAATTGAGTGAAATTCCCTTTCTCACTCGTCACTTCAATTTTACCTCCATGACCTGTAATCACTTTATGGCAAAAAGAAAGCCCAATGCCCCAATTGGTAATCGATGGTTTGGTTGAAAAAAACGGAGTAAAAATTTCATTCACATTTTCGGAATCAATCCCCGGACCATTGTCCCTAATCGTAACCGTGCCCCATTGATCGACTTCGTTCATCTGAATCCAAATATCGCCATTGCTGCTCTCAATTGCTTCGATGGAATTTTTAAGGATATTATAGATGGCTTCTTGAATTTGATCTTCATCAATATAAACGTAAATATTAGAAGCGGGCTTTTCGTAATGAATGTTCACTTTTAACTTGTTTGTATGGAAACGATCGATTGCTCTTTCAATGGGATTGTTCAAGGAGACTGACTTCATACTTAACGTAATCTGTTTAAGCATATTATTTGCTTCATTAATACTTTGAAACGATTGTTCACAAGAGTCCATAATGAGCTTCAAGCTATATAACGCATCTTCATCATCCGCAAACTTTTCTTGTAAATACTCCGATTCTGAACGAATGGCAAGCAAATGGTTCTTGATAGCATGTGTGAAAGCCCGAATCCCGAGGGAAGCCGTATCGATTTTTTTCTTGGTAATGATATTGATACTGGAATACCTTGCCTCATTCGACTTGTACTTATATACATTGAAAATCATAATTGCGATGGCCAAGAAGGCAATCAGTGGAAAGAAACGATACTCCAATAAATACAGATTGATTGCAGGCTGTTGATAGTTTATATAGCTCTGGCTATAGGTTGTTCTGACAAAGTTGGATGGCGCCCAGTAAAAAATAAATAGGTGTACAATGGTCAGCGGCAGTAAGCTGATTAAATTAAATAAAGTATGATCACGGATATATCTTAGACTGTAGTAGAGGATGTAATGGTAGATAAATAATCCAATACTTATTAGTAAATATGCGATATTTACAACCTGAAATACCAAATCTACAGTGTGGTTGAAGTTTTTGTATTGCGGAAAGATACCAGCGTCTACAGCATAATTTTGAAACCACAGATTGAAGCTTGGATCATAGAAAAAATATTGGAATAAACCGATTACACCAAGGCTTGCGTAAAAATACCACTGTCTTTTATTTACCTTTAGACTGCTGACAAACGAAATGGAATAGCTTAAAAAGGAAAAATAAAAAAGGATAATTCCAATATTAAATAACCGAATCAATGTATTCGTATCAAAGTTTTTAAGGACAAGACTGTTCCATGTACCCGGACTAAAATCAATAAATTGATTCACAATACTATAGTAATTAAATTTTGATAGGTAGAGGGTAAACGATATGTAAGCTAAGATCCAGCCTATCGTTAACGTACATAAAAAGAAGATCGAACGGCTATTTAAATTTTTATAGATAAAAGAGATTAAAAAAACAATACAAATTAAGAAGAGAAAAATCACAGAAGTCACTCCTAATGAAATAAAAAAGGGGAAAGAAACTTTCTACTTATTCAAAAAACTGAAAACCCTTACACTCAGTATATAGCAAAATACCAAAAAGGGGGAGAAACAAAATGAAAAGAGTATTCAGTTTAATAGCAATCTTGCTAGTGTGTTTCAGCCTGCTGGTGGCATGTTCCAGCGGCGGTACCGAAAAGGGAAGTTCCGAGGCAGAAAAACCAAAGGACTCCAATGAAAAGGTAAGTTTGAAAATGGCAGTATTTCCTGCAGATGAGGCAGTGTTTAAAACAGGTTACGAAAACTTTAAAAAAGATCACCCAAATATTGAAATCACTTTTGAAACTTTTCCACAGCAGCAATATTATGAAAAAATCCGGATGCAGCTTTCCGGCGGCGAAGGATATGACCTATTCACCGGACAGATGGACAATATGATCGATACTGGAATCCTGGCACCACTTGATAGCTATATTAAAGAAGGCGAAGTGGATGTTGCCGGCTACGGAACGATGTATGACAGCTTTAAAGCAGATGGAAAAGTGCTGAGCCTGCCTTATCGTAAATCCAACTGGATGCTCTATTATAATAAGACGTTATTTGATGAAAAGGGTATAGAATACCCGAGCGATGATATGACTTGGGATGATTTCCGTGAATTAGCGAAGAAAATGACTAGTGGAAGCGGAGAAAGTAAAGTATACGGTGCTTATCTGCAGCAATGGCCGCAAACATGGTATATGAGTGCTGTTCAAAACGGTGCCTCCATCATTGATAAAGATTTAACACCATTTAAGGATGCCTTACAAATAAGGATTGACCTTGAGAAAGACGGATCCATCATGAAGTGGTCAGAGCAAGTAACAACCGGAGCTCATTATAATGCAGCCTTCCAAAAAGGAAATATTGCCATGAATCTGATTGGCGACTGGCATGTTGCTCAGCTTCGTCAGGCAGAGGCAGAAGGTAAATTAAATTTTGATTGGGACGTTGTGCCGATTCCACATCCAGAGGGTGTTGCGAAGAATACGTCACTCGCATTGCCTGTTTCTATTATGATGAACAAAAACACGAAGCACCCAGAAGAAGCCTTTAAGTTCCTGCAATACATGACTGGTAAAGACGGTGCAGAGCTGCTAGCTTCACAGGGTTATTTAACGGGTTATATGGATGAGGACGTAGAAAAGGCGTACCTTGGCGATGGAACACAAAAGCCAGAAAACCTTCACTATTTCTTAGAAACAAAAGAATACCCTGAATACCCAATGCTCCCAGGAGTGAAAAATATTGTAGCAGAACAAATTTTTAAGCAAGAAGGAGAGCTTGCTTTACTTGGTCAGAAATCTGTTGATGAAGCGCTTAAAGAGATTACAAAGCGTGTGAAAGATGAATGGGCAAGTAAGTACGGAGATAAATAAAAATGAAACACGAGGCACTGCTGCTAGATTGAAACTCAGCAGTGCCGAGTTTTTTCATAGAAAGGACTGACATTATGAAGCAAAAAAGAAGGTCATCATCTACAACGATTCGACGAAACCGTTTGGTCGCTTATACATTTCTTTTACCTAATATCATCGGTTTTCTCTTATTTATCCTTATTCCGGTTATTGCCTCTTTTTTCATGAGTTTTACATCATGGAATGGCTTTGGCGTGATTGAATTTGTAGGAATAGAAAACTACAAGAATCTATTACATGATGCGAATTTCCGGATTTCATTTATTAATAGTATTCTTTTTACCTTAATCTCTGTTCCCGTTACCTTGTTTCTATCCATCCTAATTGCTATTGCCTTAAATCGAGGAATCCGCTTTGTAAAGGTATTCAGGACTGCTGTTTTTTTACCGTATGTTACAGCAACGATTGCCGTTGCGGCAGTCTGGCAGTTGATTTTCAACCCAACAATGGGTCCGATTAATGGAACATTGATGAAGCTGGGCATCGACGCTCCCCCTGGCTGGCTGTCTTCGCCAAGCTGGGCATTAGTATCCGTCTCTGTGGTCTATATTTGGCATTCAGTTGGCTATTATATGATTCTCTTTTTGGCAGGACTGCAAAATATTCCTGATCACCTTTATGAAGCGGCTGAGCTGGACGGTGCGGGACCAATCGCGAAGTTTTTCAATGTCACTTTACCAAGCCTGTCACCCGTTATCTTCTTCACCATGATTATCGGGGTCATTAATTCCTTTAAAGTCTTCGATTTAATCTACGTGCTGACCGGCGGCGGACCTGGAAGATCGACGCATGTGCTTGTGTACGATATTTACAACACCGCCTTTAAGCAATTCGAGTACGGATACGCATCGGCCATGGCGTATGTGCTATTCCTGCTGATTCTCATCTTCTCCTTTATTCAATTTAAAGGACAGAAAAAATGGGTGAATTATTAATTTGCCTGGACTACCTATGAAAATGAAAGGAGCTGAAGTGGTAAATGAATATTGCAACCGGAACGAAAACAGAAGCTGCCATTTATACACCTGCACCCAAAGCACGTAAACTATCAATCAAGCAAATTTTAAAATATCTTGCGATTATCATCGTCTCATTGATGATGGTTCTGCCATTTGTTTGGATGCTCTCTGCATCCTTGAAAGCAGAATCGGAAATCTTCGGTTTTCCGATTAAATGGATACCGGAAACCTTACATTGGAGTAATTACAAAGATGTTTGGACAAAAGTACCCTTTCACATTTATTACTTAAATACATTGAAAATTGCTGTCATCACAACCATTTTAGTGATTATCAACAGTTCACTTGCCGGTTATGCGTTTGCCAAAATTAAATTTCCGGAAAGCAACCGTTTGTTTTTCATCTATATTGCTACGATGATGATCCCGTACCAGGTTATGATGATTCCACAATTTATGCTGATGAAGGAGCTAGGATTGGTCAATTCGCACTGGTCTCTCATTTTACTAGGAGCCTTCAATCCCTTTGGCGTTTTCTTGTTCCGCCAATTTTTCATAAGCATTCCAGATGAGCTGCTTGAGGCGGCAAGAATTGATGGTCTGAATGAATTCGGCATTTATTGGAGAATTATTTTACCTTTGTCAAAACCAGCGATTGCGACGTTAGTTATTTTTTCTTTCATGCATTCCTGGAATGATTTCTTAGGGCCTTTGATTTATCTTACTTCCGATCATTTATACACGCTGCAGCTTGGAATTCAGCATTTTATTACGGAATACAACACAGAATATGCGCTGCTAATGGCTGCTGCTGTTTCAGCCATCGTGCCAACCATCATTGTTTACTTCTTAGCTCAAGACCACTTTATCAAGGGAGTTGCCAATACCGGAATTAAAGGATAAAAGGAGCGAATCGAATAAACATGAAAAAGACGCGAAAAAAAGGATTGTCACTCTTTATCATTTTTTCATTACTAGTAGCCATGACCGCCAATGTGCCGTTTACCTTTGCCAATGAATCTACTTTACTATTGAATACCGGTTTTGAAGAAACGGAGGCGCCAAAATCAGGCTGGGATCAATTAGGTGCAGCTAAATGGGGTGTCTGGAAACCTACCGGGAGCCCCATCGTTTCCATTGCTAAGGATGCAAGCCGGTCGGGAGAGTACGGTTTAAAAATCGCTGCGGATCAATCTGCTAGAGCTGCCGTGTCACAGGATGTACCTGTTCAAGGCGGGCAGACGTATCAGTTAAGCACCTGGCTAAAGACAGAGAATATCGTGAGCGGTCAAGGAGCACGGATGAGGGTTGCTTTATATGAAGAAGGCGTGCAGCTTGGTTTACTTTACTCCTCAAGACTAACCGGGACCCATGATTGGTCGCAAATTAAAATGGAGGTTAAGACTCCTGTTAATGCCGATAGCATCAGGGTACAGCTTTTCTTTGAAACAGGAACGGGTACTGCCCTGTTTGATGATGTTTCTCTTGAGCTCATCCAGCCGGCCACGTCCATTTCTATCGAAGAAAGTGAACTAACCATCAAGGCTCAGGAAACGGGTTTATTGCATGCAAAGATGGTTCCTGCTAATGCCAGCTCCAAATTATCCTGGGTTTCGGCAGATCCATCGATTGCCACAGTTGATAACGGTACTGTAACGGGTGTAAATCCTGGTGAGACAACGATTATGGCTTTCACCGATAACGGCCTTTCTGCCGCTAGTACCGTAAAGGTTATCAAAAATGATGGTATTGAACGGCCGGCGGTGACCGATCTGGACCTAGAGCCAAAGGAACTCGAGTTTGAATCAGGTCAAGTCCGATTGCTTCAGGCAACCATTGCACCAGCGAATGCTGATACAGAAAAGCTGGTATGGAGCTCTTCTAATGAAACTGTTGCTACTGTTCAAAATGGTCTTATTGAAGCGAAAGCCCCGGGAACAGCTGTGATTACCGTAGAAACGGAAGATGGCAGATTAAAGAGGGAAAGCCAGATTACTGTCACCGAGGCGGTCCAAGATGAATATGTTCAACTTCGGGAAAAGTGGAAAAGCCTGATGACTGGACTTGATTCGTATGACCCGTCGAATGAGCGGATGAACGAAATGATTAAGAATCAGACAAAGTCAGCGGAAAACCTTTGGAGAACGATGTTTAAAAATAACGATCGTTCATTCTTATGGATTAACTTTGCAAGCACTGACAATTCGGCTGATATTCGAGATAGCTACCGGAATTTAACAACCATGGCCAAAGCGTTTACCAATGAACAATCCACCCTTTATCGGAATCCGCAATTGTTAAAGGATATCACGGAGGCGCTTGAATGGCTGTACCAACATCGCTATAACGAAACTATTGCTCAATATAGCAATTGGTGGCATTGGGAAATCGGTGTCCCAAATGAATTAAACAGTTTAATGGTTCTTCTTTACGATTATCTGGATCAAGATAGTATTCATCGTTACTTGAAAGTAGTCGACCACTTTCAGCCAGATCCAACGAAGTCCGGAGCCTCTACTCCTGAGAAATACCGGGAAGCTCTTGGCGCCAATCGAATTGATGTCAGCAAGGTAGTCGGTGTGCGGGGAGTGATTGTAAAGGATGCCGCAAAAATTGCTGCTGCAAGGGATGCCTTAAGCCAAACCTTTGAAAACGTGACAGAAGGAGACGGTTTTTATGAAGATGGCTCCTTCGTCCAGCATGAAAATATCGCCTATAACGGCTCATATGGCATTGTTTTAATTGAAGGTCTGACTGACATGCTTGAACTCTTAAGTCATTCTACTTGGCAAGTGACGGACCCTAAGGTTACCAATGTTTATGACTGGATTGAAAATGCCTATGAACCATTTATGTATAAAGGTGCTTTGATGGACATGGTGAGAGGAAGAGCCATTTCACGTAATTTCCTTCAGGATCATCAGGCTGGTCATACCATTATCAAAAGTGTCATTCGAATGGCGCAATTTGCTCCAGAGCCTTATGCCCAAAAGTATAATTCCATGGCAAAATACTGGCTAAAAGAAGATACGTACCTGGATTATTTTAAAAACGCGGGCAACTTCCGCGATATGACTCTTGCAAAGCAGCTTTTGGAAAAACAAGAGGTAACCCCTCGCGGAGATCTGGATTTTCATAAGACCTTTGCCTCCATGGACCGGGTTGTTCACAGAAAACCGGGCTATGCATTTGGTATCAGTATGTATTCAAATAGGATTCAAAATTATGAAGACATGAATGATGAAAACCGAAAGGGCTGGTATACCGGAGAAGGGATGACCTACTTGTATAATGGCGACCTCGCTCAGTATAGTGATGATTTCTGGCCGACGGTGGACCCTTACCGGATGCCAGGAACAACGGTTGATACGATGAGACGAGCGGATGGAAGTGGCGAGCACAGGTCGCCGGAGTCATGGACTGGCGGTTCAACGCTCAAGAACTTCGGCACTGCAGGAATGTCTTATGACGCTTGGAATAGTTCATTGGTTGCTAAAAAGTCATGGTTTATGTTCAATAACGAAATCGTTGCCCTTGGTGCCGGGATTAGCAGCAGTGAAGACCGGAATGTTGAAAGTATTGTCGAAAACCGAAAGATTCGAAATGATGGTTCGAATCAATTGTTCATCAATGGCGAAATGCTGGATTTAAGCAGCGGTAGTCAAAACCATACGATGGATGCTAAATGGGCTTTTCTTGAAGGAAATGTCCCAGGAGCAGATATAGGTTACTTTTTCCCAGAAGGTAAAACGCTCACAATAAAAAAAGAAGAACGCACTGGTGCATGGAAAGATATTAATTATGGCGGTCCAGCTGAAGCGATCAAGCGAACCTACACAACGATGTGGTTTGACCATGGTGTCCGTCCTAATCAGGATACGTACTCCTATGTTCTATTGCCAGGTTTAAATAAGGAACAAACACACCATTATTCCCAAAACCCTGATATTACGATTTTACGAAATGATTCCGCAGTTCAAGCGGTACAGGACGTAAAAGAGAATATCATTGGCGCTAATTTCTGGAAGGATGAGAAGCAAAGTGTTGGTCCGTTAACGGTTTATCAAAAAGCCTCTGTGACCATGCAGGAGAAGGATGGAGTCCTTGAGATTGCTGTAAGTGATCCGACGATGGAGAACAAAGGTTATATCGAAATCGAAATTGATGGTAAGGCGTTTAATGTTTTAGAAGCCGATGAAAGTATCACGGTAGAAAATACAAAGCCGTCAATCAAGTTGAAGGTCAATGTGAATAAGGCAAGAGGGAAAACGTTCACAGCGAAATTGAAAATGATACCGAGCCAAAAGGGCAACAGCCCGAATTCAATCAGGTAATAAGGAGAGGGAATAATGGAGAGTAAACAGCAGCCGAATCTTATTTATATTTTTGCAGATCAATGGCGGCGGCAGGCGGTCGGTTATGAAGGCGAAGATCAAGTTATCACCCCTGCGATTGATGCTTTTGCCGAGGAGAGTGTTGTTTTTTCAAATGCTGTCACCTGCTCTCCATTATGCTCGCCTCACCGGGCATCGCTACTTACGGGGCGGTATCCGATGAGCACCGGGGTGTATACCAATTGTAAAATTGGTGCCGATGTTATGCTGCGTCCTGAGGAAACTTGTATAAGTGATGTGCTCCTAGACTCTGGCTATCAGACGGGGTATATCGGGAAGTGGCATCTTGATTTACCAGAACTAAATGTCACAGATGAACCCGAATCAGGTGCAAGGGATTGGGATGCGTATACTCCTCCCGGACCAAAGAGACATGGTTTCCAATACTGGTATTCCTACGGGGCATGGGATGAGCACCTTGCCCCTCATTACTGGAAGGATAGCCCGGAGAAGATTCAAGTGAACCAATGGTCTGTGGAACATGAAACGGACCAAGCGTTAAATTTTATAAAAAATCGCAGCAGTAAGCAGCCATTTGCACTCTTTCTATCATGGAATCCGCCGCACAGCCCGTTTGATCAGGTTCCTGAAAAATATAAGCAGTTATACAAGCGGGAACAAATCGTGCTGAGAGAAAATGTGAACCAAGAAACATTTGGTGTTCATACAGGTGAACCAGTTGATGGCGGTTTGGAGGAATTAAAAGAGAAGCAGCTGAATTATTTTGCCGCGATATCCGGAATCGATGATCAATTCAGCAGGATTCTGCGCTTGTTAAAGGATGAGGAGCTCGATGAGAATACGATTGTTGTTTTAACCTCGGATCATGGAGAAATGATGGGCTCCCATGGCTTAATGGCGAAGCATGTCTGGTATGAGGAATCGATTGGAGTCCCTTTTTGTATTCGCTGGCCCAAGGTTTTACCGCAAACCAGAACGGATGTATTGCTTAATAGTGTTGATATTATGCCGACACTGCTAAGTTTGCTTCAGCTTGATATTCCCCAATCTGTAGAAGGAAACGATTTATCTAGTTTTATGATTGAGCAAGGAAACGGGGGACCTGAAGCCGCTTATCTTTGTGGATACCCTGGCCGTAAAGAAGCGATTGAAGCGTTCCGCGAGGCAGGTTTGGATAACACTGCTTATGGATGGAGAGCGGTTCGAACAAAGCAATATACGTATGTTATTCATCATGGCTATGCCCCTGGTGAGAAGAGTATTCGATTACTATACAATCTAGAAAAGGATAAATTCCAGCTGCAGCCTGAAAAAATAGAAGACTCCCTTAAACATCCTATTGCAAGAGGGTTAGAACAGAAGCTTCGTACCTGGCTTAAAGATTTGAAAGATCCTTTTTTATTAGAGTAGGTTAATTCCAGGTTTATGGAGTCCGAAAAGTGGTGAAGTTCGGGTGAAATGGTCGTCATGAAGGATTTATGAAGCCCAAAATGAGGTGGAATTTGGGGGAATGGTCGTCATGATGGGTTTATGAAGCCCGAAATGAAGTGGAATTTGGGAAAATGGTCGTCATAAAGGGTTTATGAAGCCCGGAAAGTAGTGGAATTTGGAAAAATGGTATTCATGGGGTTTATGAGGCTCGGAAAAGTGTTCTCATGGAATCATGAAGCCCGAAGTATGGTGGAATTCGAGAAAAGGTCCTCATGATGGGTGTATGAAGCCCGAAAAATGGCAGAATTCGAGAAAACGGTCGTCATGATGGTTTTATGAAGCCCAAAAAATGGTGAAATTCGAGAAAACGGTCGTCATGATGGGTTTATGAAGCCCAAAAAATGGTGAAATTCGAGAAAACGGTCGTCATGAAGCGTTTATGAAGCCAAAAAAATGGTGGAATTCGAGAAAACGGTCTTCATGGAGGTTTCATGAACCCCAAAAGAGCAGAAAACCGACTTCATGAATAATCATGAAGCCCGAAAATAGTTAAATCATAGATTATGAGGTGAATGAACATGACGGTATTTGTTGATGAAATAAAGAAAGAACAAATCCAGAATATAGAACGGTTTGAGGCTGCTCCTGCTGTTGACCGAGCTTTTGTTGAAAAAGCGATTCAGCATGTTTTAGCGAAAATTGATCAAAGTTTAGAAGTTTTCACAGACAAGTTTCCTGATTCCAATAGTGAAAACCTTGTCTATAAACCGATTAAAAACGTAGAATGGACAACAAGCTTTTGGACAGGAATGCTTTGGCTTGCTTATGAATACACAGGCGGTGAAAAGTACCGAAAAGTGGCAGAAATACAGATTGATAGTTTTAAAGAACGATTGGAAAAGCGGATTGAAGTAGATCATCATGACCTAGGATTTTTATACACGTTGTCTTGTGTCAGCGCTTATAAGCTAACAGGAAATGAAGAGGCAAAAAATATCGCCATTCAAGCAGCTGATTTATTGATTACTCGATACCATGATAAAGCTGGAATTATCCAGGCATGGGGAGATTTAAACGATCCAGCTCAGCGCGGGAGAATGATTATTGATTGTAATATGAATCTTCCATTACTTTATTGGGCTTCAGAAGTGACTGGAAAAACAATTTATCGAGAAATAGCCGAGAGCCATATTGAGCAGGCAGCGAAATACATTGTCAGACAAGATGCTTCTACTTTCCATACGTATTATATGGATCCTGAGACTGGAAAACCATTGTATGGTAACACCCACCAGGGATATGCGGATGACTCCTGCTGGGCCCGCGGTCAGGCTTGGGGAATCTACGGATTTCCGCTCAGCTACCACTATACGCAAGACTGGAGTTTAATCGAGCTATCCAAGAAGCTTACCAATTATTATTTGAATCGACTCCCGGAAGATCAAATTTGTTACTGGGATTTAATTTTTACAGATGGGGACGAAGAGCGTGATAGTTCTGCCGCTGCGATTACTGTATGCGGACTGCTGGAGATGACAAAGCATATGCCTTTAACGGATCCAGAAAAGAAAGTTTATGAGAATGCGGCGCTCGTGATGATGCAGTCCCTCTATGAAAACTATACAACGGACATTCAAAGTGAAGCCAACGGTATTCTGAAGCACGCAGTCTATTATAAAGCCGGCGGCCGCGGAGTTGATGAAAGCTGTATTTGGGGAGACTACTATTATTTTGAAGCCTTAATCAGGCTGGTGAAGGATTGGAAAATGTATTGGTAAAACTTTTGGAAAAGGGATGAGAATGATGGATGGGAAACTTTATAAATCTATGGAATTTATCATGAATGCTTTTTTGTTAAATCTCCTCTGGCTGGTTCTGTGTCTTCCCATTTTGACGATATTCCCTGCAACGACAGCAATGTTCGGGGTTGTCCGAGAATGGAAAAAGCAAAACGATATTCGAATTTTCACTGCCTTTTTTCGCCTGTTTAAGGAGAATTTTAAACAAAGCTTTTTCATTGGTATTCTCTGGCTCGTTTTTACAGGCTTGCTTTTGGGAGATTTAATCATTATCAATCAGTTGAATTCGAGTGTAAAGTACGTCCTGTTTTCATTCTTTTTCCTAATGGGAATCTTGTATTTGTTTGTTTCTATTTATATATTTCCTGTCCTTGTCCATTATCAAGTAACGTGGAAAAATGCGATTAAGAATGCACTGCTCTTATCAATCAGCCGTTTGCATTATACAATTTTATCTATCCTCATCATTGCCGCTTGTCTCGTTCTATGTTTCTATCTTCCAGCGGCCATGATGCTTGGATTCAGCATTAGTGCATATCTTATCTACTCTTTAGTGAGTGGCGGGTTTCACCATGAAAATGAGGAAAAAATTTCATAGGGTGGTGTTTTTATGGAAAAAAGTCTAAAGATGATCTTAGCTTCTTCACTCACATTCACAACATTCTTAACGATTCCGATGATTGATTCTAACAACCTTGTCAAAGCTTCTGAAAATCAAATAGTAAGTCAAATGACTACTGTTGATGTTTTAAATGAAATGGAGAAATTAAAAGTAAACTATTCAATGTATCTTGTGGGTAATGAGAGTATCAATCAAAATCCTTTACTAGACAGTAAAATTAATTCTGTCCATAACACAGCAAATACAAGACTTTCTGCATTCCTTGCGCCGGAAGACAGAGAAACTTCCTTATTTAAAAATCTTCCTCTTGGAGAGAATGATACGAATTTAAGTAATTCCTACTTATACTTATATCAAATGGCGGTGGCTGCAAAAACCTATAAGCGGCCGGATTTAAGCGGTGTCAATTTTTATGAAAATCAGGAAACGATTCATAAAGTCATCGAGGGCTTAGATTGGCTTTACAGAAACTATTTTGAAAATCAGGAAAAGGGATATTACGGAAATTGGTACTCGTGGGAAATAGGGATGCCAATGAATATCACGAAAACTTTACTTCTTTTAGAAGATGAGATTCGCAATGTTAAGCCGGAATTAATCGATACTTATGTGAAGTCCATGGATCTGTATTTAAGAAATGGAAAAGATGGTGATATTGATTTAAATTCCCGCTTTTATACCGGTGCCAATCTTGCTGATATTGCCACCAACCGAATCATTCAAGGGGCACTGATTGGTAACGAGGAAAGGGTATCAAAGGCAGTAGACAATATTCTAACTGTTTTTAAGACCATTGATCCTAACCAACTTATTAATGGGAATACAGATGGATTTTATGAGGATGGGTCGTTTATTCAGCACCACAGAGTTGCCTACACTGGTTCCTATGGGAAAGTGCTGTTAAACCGAATTATCCAAACAATGAAGATTTTAGATGATAGTCAGTATAATCCAAAAGAAGTCTTGGTTCCAACGGTAAAAGAATGGGTATACAAAGGGTTCTCACCGGTTATTTTTGAAGGCTATATGATGGAAATCGTAAAGGGCAGAGCATTATCAAGGACTGGCACAGGGTACCAAGATGTCACTAGTATCGTTGAGGCAATGGTGGATTTGAGTAACTATCTGGGTGCTGAAGAGAGTAAAGCGCTAAAATCACATATTAAATATATCGCTGATTCTTCTAAAGGGAAGCTGTCCAGCGGTTCCTTTATCTCATACGATACGATTATTCGTTTTAATCAAATCATGGAGGATTCCGGCCTTGAAGCTAAAAATGGGCTGGAGGAATCTTCCCACTTTGCCTTTAACCTTATGGATAAAACTGTACATTTAAGAGATTCGTATGCTTTTGCTTTTTCGAGAAGCTCTGACCGAATCAGTAAGTATGAATATATGAGTGGAGAAAATTTAAGGCCTTGGTTCCTTGGTGACGGTGCTTACTATTTGTATCTGTCTGGGCGAGATCAAACGAAACAATTCGGGGCAAATTATTTTGCCACGATCAATCCTTATAAGCTCCCTGGGACAACGGTTCCTGTTGAAGAGAGAAAAACGATTCCAGAACTTTATGGTGGAAAGTTATTCTATGAAAATACCACTCATCCTTTAAACTTTTATGCCTCATCAACCTCACAAAATGATTATGTGTATTTTCCAGTAGGAACCAATATTTTTTCTGGCGGAGTAAAGCTTGGTAATTATGGTGTTTCAGGTATCCAGCTTGGGGACGAAATCGGCTATAAGGACAAACAGGATGGGCTGTTACCTGAGAATTTTGTGGTCTATAAAAATACAGAAGCCAATAAGTCAGCGTTTATGTTTGACGATGAAATCGTATTATTGGGATCTGGTATCCAAGATCAGCTGGGCAGAGAGGTTATTTCTACGATTGATAATCGAATGTTTGAGGCCAATGAAACTAGCACAATAGTTGGAGGAACTTATGATGGTCAATCCTTAACTGATCCGGTTAATGGTGAATATAACTTAAAATGGATGAATTTTAATACAAATGCTGAGGGAACACAGGTAGGCTATTATTTTCCTGAGACTGCTAGTATTACTGTCTCTAAAGAGACTGTTACGGAAAGTCTAAGAAAAATTCGCACCTCAAACCCCGATACAAAAGTAACGAAGAATTTCTTTACATTGGGACTGGATCATGGAAAGAATCCACAAAATGCATCTTATGCTTATGTGATACTACCTAATTTTAACGTGAACCAAACAGAAGAATATGCGAAGAGCCCGAGCATTCAAGTACTATCCAATACGGAAGATGTTCATGCCGTTGAAAATACGAAGCTTGGAATGAAGGGATTTAATTTCTTTGGTGATAAAAAGAAGACGGTTAGTAATGTCACATCCTATAATCAAGCTTCTATTCTTGTGAAATATGAAGGTGACATCATCACAATTGCAGTATCTGACCCGACTTTTAAACTGGATAAAATGAAGCTCGAAATAGAAGTTCCTAACCCTACCGTTATAGCGGCTAGTGAAGGTGTAAAAACCTCAGTATCTAGCAAAAAAGCGTTGATTCATATTGATTCTATCCATTCAAATGGTAAGAGTTTTGAAATAAAGCTTAAAATGATGGAAAAACATGGACAATAAAGGGGATTTTTTCGAATCGCGTTTATGATCGTCCAAAATGATTTTCCAAGTTTAAGAGGAGTATTCTCTATGAAAAAACCAAACATTTTATTAATCACAAGTGACCAGCAGCATTTTGATACCATTGGTGCCTTTAATCCAGAAATTTCAACACCTAATCTTGATCGATTAGTAAGAGAAGGAACGACGTTTCAGCGCGCGTATTGTCCGAATCCTACCTGTACCCCTTCAAGATCTTCTATCATTACGGGGATGTATCCAAGTCAGCATGGAGCGTGGACGTTGGGCACAAAGTTAAGTGAAGATAAACAACAGACAGTCGGTCAAGTTTTGAGGGATAATGGCTATCGGACGGCTCTCGTTGGGAAAGCCCACTTTCAACCAACTCGCTCAACGGAAGAGTATCCGTCGCTTGAATCCTTGCCGCTGCTTCAGGATATTGATTTTTGGAAAAATTACAATCAACCATTCTATGGATTTGAAAGAATAGAGTTACTGCGAAACCATACCAATGAATATTTAGTGGGGCAGCATTATGTTGCCTGGCTGGAGGAAAAAAGCTTTTCTGATTGGAAGCAATATTATATGGCGCCAACAGGAACAATGGATCCATCTATTCAATATACATGGGGAATTCCAGAGGAATATCACTACAATTCATTCATCGCTGAAAAGACGAATGAACTGCTGGAAACCTATCACAAGCAGGAAGAAAATTTCTTCCTCTGGGCAAGCTTCCCGGATCCACATCCGCCTTATTTAGTTCCTGAGCCATGGGCATCGATGTATGATCCTGATCAGTTAACTATTCCGGAATTGGTTCCAGGTGAGCATGACCGAAATCCGCCGCATTTTAAAAAGACACAAGAACCTGAACCTGATTTTACGGACCTTGCGGAAACAGGCTTCGGTATTCACGGTTATCACACCCATATAATTCCGGAGGAAGACAGAAAAAAATTAGTCGCTAATTATTATGGAATGGTTAGTTTTATGGATAAGTATATTGGCAGCATTCTCGATAAGCTCGATGAATTGGGTATGGCGGATGATACGCTGATTGTGTTTACAACCGATCATGGTCATTTCTTTGGACAGCATGGCTTACAGTATAAAGGCGGATTCCATTATGAGGATTTAATCAAGCTGCCTTTTATTGTCCGCTATCCAGGTCAAATTCCGGCACAGAGAGAATCCCAAGCCTTACAATCTCTTGTTGATTTGGCACCTACCTTTTTATCATTTGCGAATGTTTCCATTCCTGCTTTGATGTCAGGTGAGGACCAAAAACAAGTTTGGCTGAATCATCAAGAGAAAAAACGGGATCATGTCCTTTGTGAATTTCGCCATGAACCGACGACGATTCATCAAAAGACCTACGTGGATGAACGTTACAAAATAACCATCTATTATCGGCAGACGTATGGAGAAATTTTTGATTTACGAGAGGATCCAAAGGAACTCAATAACTTGTGGGATCATCCTGATTATCAAGTTCTGCAAAAAGAGCTTCTTTTAAAATATGCCTGGGCAGAGCTCCACAAAGAGCAGATGCCGATGCCGAGAATTTCACATGCATAAGGATTTTATCTGTTGGATAATTTACTTTAAAGCGAACAGCAGCTATGCTGTTTGCTTTTTTTCACCCAATAAAAAACAATATTTCTAAAAATTTGGACAATATGTTTATTGTGGAAGACTTTCAATAAAAGTAAGCTAGAGTACGAACAGGTGGTGGTACTTGCTGCTAATTTTTTGATTGCCTTTTGCGGGTATCACCATCTTTTTAAAATTTTAAACTAGGAGATTTAAAGGAGGAGAGGAATTGAGCAGTAAGCAATTTAAGAGATTTTCCCATTCTATGCTAGCACTTGGGTTGTTTTTGCCAACGTTTTTAACAGGTTACATTCAGCCAGTACGTGCAGAAGCACCAGTAACAAATTCAGAGAATCCCATTTCATCTGGAGGAAATGACGTAAATGTTGGCGGGCAAGTCCAGCAGGAGGAAGAACTTGTCGACATTACTGATAGCCAACTTGAAGAAGGAGATTTTAAAATCCTATCAGGTGATGGAAGGGTTACCTACAATGAAAATGGTTCAGCAACCTTCCATGTAACCTCTACCCAAAAGAATCGAATTGTCTACAATAATATGAAACCCATTAAAAATGGTACGTTTGAAGCAGATATTACTCCAGGGACGAATGCAATGAACCGGTTTGGCTTCATTTATCGTGTTCAAAATCCATCTGCCTATACGTATGTAGGAACAGGGGATCAGAACAATCAATATTTCGGTGAAATTTTTGGTCCAGCCAACACCTGGACGGCAATGACTTCGGATGTGGCATTAGAAGCAAACAAAACCTATCATTTACTCCTGAAGTTCATGGATGATGTAGCCACCCTTTACATTAATAATAAAAAGGTTACGAGCTGGACATTAACTGGCGGTGTCGACCAAGCAGGATTACTTGGTTTTGAAAAGAGCCGCGGAGCTGCTGACATCACGATTTCAAACATCAAAATAAAAGAATATATTCCCCCTCAACCACCAAATACTCAACCAGTAGAAGATACATTGCGCTCAGATTATATGGATGTCAAGATTGACCAGGTATACCCTCGCGTCATCGAATACCGGGTCGGCGATAAGGTCATGAACGGACAACAATCGCCAGTATACGGATTGAAAGTGAATGGAAATCTCTACTATCCTGAAGTAAGCTTTGAGAAGCTACGCGAAGGAGAAGCACTTTATACATTAAAAGTGAAGGATGAATGGGAAAAACTTGATGCTGTTTTTAAAGTGTCATTAAAGGTTAAACAAAATCAAGTCATTTATACCTATGAAGAAATCAATAATGCCGATAGTGCAAAAATTGAAAGTGTTGAATTGGCTGATTTGAACTTTATCTCGGTCGATTCGTCCCAAACCAATGCGAAAGCCAAATTAACGAATCTTAGCAGCGATGTTACCAAACCAGGAGATGTCGATGTTTCTGTCGATGCATCCATGGGAGGCATTGGAACTTCAGAAAGATATTATACTGCGTTCCTATCAACCGACACATTGAGTGCAGGTGTATGGTCTAATTCAGAGGTCAATGGCTATCGTAACTTAGTTGCGAATCGTTATCAGAATGAAGATGGCACGAAAGCCGTTGGTATCGGTTCTAGTTTGCTCTATTACCAGAGAGAGTTTATGCCGAAGCCGCAGTCTGAAAAACCGACTGTGAAAATTGCCATCGCAGAAGATGCCAATCATGATCAGGAAGTTGACTGGCAGGACGGTGCGATTGTTTACCGTGATATCATGCAGGATATTCCTGGGTCGAACAATGTAAACAATATTGTCGGCACACGGATTGCAATGAACTTTGGATCACAAGCACAACAGCCATTCTTAAAAACATTAGATAATGTAAAAAAGGTAGCACTTGCTACAGATGGATTAGGTCAGGCTGTACTGTTGAAAGGCTATGGAAATGAAGGTCATGACAGCGCGCATCCGGATTACGGTGATGTTGGTGAACGAATCGGCGGTGCGGCTGATTTAAAAACGTTAATTGAAGAAGGTCACAAGTACAATTCTGAATTTGGGGTCCATATTAATGCTCAAGAAACATATCCTGAAGCGAAGGCTTTCAGCGATGATTTTATTGACGGTCCCAATTCAAGAGGCTGGGGCTGGTTAGATCAATCTTATACCATCAATAAATTAAGAGATTTGTACTCAGGAACACGTGCAAAAAGACTAGACGAATTAAAAGCTGCGGCACCGGGTCTTGATTTCGTCTATTTAGATGTATGGTATCAAGACCAGTGGGAATCCAATCGAATCTCAGAGCAATTCATTGACCGTGGCTGGAGGGTAACAACAGAGTTTGGAACGTCAGTAGCTAATTATTCAACTTGGCAGCACTGGGCTACAGATAAGAACTATGGCGGACCTGCCAGCAAAGGGATCAACTCAGAGGTACTTCGTTTTATTAGTAACCATCAAAAAGATTCGTGGGTGTTGAATTGGCCTGAAGCAGGCGGTACGGCAGATCATCCATTACTTGGCGGATTTGAATTAGCCGGTTTCGAGGGATGGCAGTCAGATAAAAACTTTGATCAATTTATCCGAATGACGTTTGACACCAATGTACCAACTAAATTTCTACAAAAATATTATGTTACGGATTGGACAAATGCAGAAGGTGACAAGCAAAAAACGAACTTGGAAAAAGAGATTAAATTAACAGATCCAAATAACGGTGATGTCGTGGTTGTCACCAGGAAAGACAATTCTAGAGAACGTATCATTACCCTTAATGGAAATGTTGTTCTTGATGAGCATGCTTATCTGATTCCATGGGTAGAACAAGATTTTGAAAAAACAACTCCGGATTCTAAAAAACTCTATCACTGGAATTTGGAAGGCGGAACAACGACTTGGACACTTCCAAACGAATATGCCGGTACATCTAAAGTATATGTCTATAAACTAACCGATCAAGGTCGAACAGATGTACAGAAAGTCAAGGTCGAAAATAATCAGGTGACATTGACTGCTGAAGCAGCCACTCCATATATTATTGTTCCGGATCAAAAGGGCAAGGGCATACAAGTTGACGACTGGAGCAAGGGTGCTCAAGTCTATGACACAGGATTTAATTCAGGAACCGTAAAAGATGAATATACAAAAGTGGCTGGAAACAAAGAAGCTGTTAGTGTGATAAGAACGAATCAAACAGGAAATGCACGTAATTTAAGCAGCGGCGACTATTACTTGAATATGGAAAGTCCATCAGACTTTACAACTGTTAGCCGTACGATTACAGACCTTGAACCTGGCAAGGATTATGTGGCAGAGGTGTATATTGAGAATAATAGTGATGTTAAGGCTGGAATCCAAGTAACAGGCGGGGAGAAGGATGTCAGTAATTACACACTGCGCAGCCTGCAAAAGAACTACGTTAAAGCAGACTCACACGCTTCCAATGATGGATACACTAGCAAAATGCAAAGGATTCAAGTAAGCTTTACGGCTGTATCTAAAACAGCAAAATTAACGCTCAGCCGGGAGGCAGGAGAAGGAAATACAAGGTTTGATGACATCCGAGTGGTTCAAAAAACGTTGAAAAACGAGGTATCATCAACAGTCTTTGAACAAGATTTTGAATCGGTCGTACAAGGAATCTACCCATTCGTGATTGGTAATACAGAAGGGGTAGAAGACAACAGAATTCATTTGTCTGAATTACACGCTCCATATACACAAAAGGGATGGGCAGGCAAAAAATTAGTAGATGATGTTATAAAAGGTAAATGGTCGGTTAAAGTGAACACAGGAAACAAAGGGTTAGTGTATCGCACCATTCCGCAGCACTTCCGCTTTGAACCAGGAGTGACCTATAAAGTTACCTTTGACTATCAAACAACGGCTAACTCTTATCGTATCATCTCTGGCGATGAGGAAATTGATGTGCGGGATATTACTGCAGCGAAAGGTTTGACTACAAATACTACTTTGCCGGCTTCAACTGAGACCAAAACGGCTGAATTTACTGTCACTGGCTCTTTGAATGGGCAAACATATATTGGAATTTTCAGTGATGGAACTGGTTTGAATGGAGATACTGGAGCAGGAACATTTATTTTAGATAATCTTCGGATTGAACAGGTGCCTGTCACCGCAGGAAATTAGGAAAAAATTCTGATTTACAAAAAAGACGATTCGGAAGGAAACACCGAATCGTCTTTTTGAATAGTAAGTTTTCATTTACTCGATTTGGATTTTCTAGTTTTACCTTTTTTAGAATTCTGGGCATTGCGGTATTGTGAAGGAGAAAGATTCGTTACCCGTTTAAAGGATTGTGCAAAAAAAGACTGGGAGGAAAACCCAATAAAGGCCGATATATTAGAAATTGGGTAGTTGGTAGTTTCTAATAATATTTTACTCTCCCGGATACGGATTTGAATTAAGTATTCAATTGGTGAAACGCCGAATGCTTTTTTAAAGGAATGGGCAAGGTAGTATTTATTGATATGACCAACCTCTGCTAAAGTATCCAAATTAATTTCTTCTCGAAAGTGCTGCTTAATATAATTTTTGACAAAGGCGACATCTTTACTGATTTTTTCAGAAGAGGTTTTCTCCATGTTAAACGCCTTTTTCCTCATCATCTTCAGCAGTAATATTTCTACTATGTTTTGAATAATCAACTCATAATCTTCTTTTTGGCTTTCCACTTCCTCTATTAATTCGTATAGGTAAGAGAGATAGACTTTATGTTCCTGTTTATAATTGAAAAATGTAACTTGTAAACATGGATCATCAGGGGATGAAAAGGCAAGACCCTGGATTCCAAGTGCAATATATTCGAGCGGGTAATCGGAACCGGACTTTTCTGTGTGTTCGATATTTGGGTTAATGACAATCAAATCATGTTCCTTAATAGGAACTTCTTTATTGGAATAAACAAAAGTCCCTCTGCCCTTGGTAATATACAAGAGTTCGGTAAAGTGATGAGTATGATTGGTACTGTGCCAATCTTTATCATATTTAGATTTTGTTACATAGAGGAGTTTTACAGGAAGATGACCTCGTTTCGATTGCGGAACCTCATAAATATCATTAGACAAATGTTTCCCTCCTTTATCAAGCAAGCTTCTCTCTTAAAGTATAGAATTTTTAGTGAATTATTACAATGGAAAGCAAGATATCTAAAAAACTGAACAAGATGTTTATTGTGGAAGCGCTTTTTCATCACTATACTTTAGCTATGAAATCAAAACCGAGGGGGACGAGCAAGATGAAAAAGAAAGTATTGTTAGCAGGGATGTCGGCATTGTTATCTGTTAGTTTAATAGCTTGTCAAAGTAGTAAGGTTGATAATTCAAGTGGCGGAGAAACATCTGGTGAAAAGCAAACCCTCCATGTAGCGGCTCTGGAATCTGCGTATGGCAGTGATATGTGGACCAAAGTGATCGACGCCTATGAAGCGGCCAATCCGGAAATCGATGTGGAATTAACCGTGGATAAAAATCTCGAGGATGTTATCAGCCCAAATATGAAAGCGGGAAATTATCCTGACGTGGTATTATTGGCAACCGGAAGAAAGTTGGCACTAACCGAAAATCTAATCAAAGATAAAGCATTAGAAGATATCACTGGTGTTTTGGATATGAACGTTTATGGTGAGGATGTCAAAGTTAAGGATAAGTTGGTACCAGGTTTTACGGATACGCTGGCAACCAGTCCGTATAATGACGGCAAAACTTATATGGCACCCATGTTCTACAGTCCAACTGGGTTGTTCTATAATGCCAATTTGTTAAAGGAAAAAGGCTGGGAAGTACCGAAGACCTGGGATGAGATGTGGGCACTGGGTGAAAAGGCGAAGGCAGAAGGAATTGCTTTATTCACGTATCCTACAACCGGTTATTTTGACGCATTTTTCTTCTCCTTACTATTAGAAGCGGGAGGACCTGAATTATACAATAAAGCGATGAATTATGAGGATGGTGTCTGGGAATCTTCAGAAGCAACAAAAGCCTTTGAAATTGTCGGTAAATTAGCAAAGTACACAGAACCAACTACGGTTGCTAACGCCAACGACAAAGACTATACGAAAAACCAACAATTAATTCTAGATAACAAAGCACTATTCATGCCAAATGGAACATGGGTCGTTGGTGAAATGGCTGAAGCACCTAGAGCGGATGGCTTTGAGTGGGGGATGACGGCTTTACCAGCTATTGAGGAGAACGGAGACCGTTACGCTTTCACCTTCTTCGAACAAATGTGGGTCCCATCAGCAGCTAAAAACAAAGAGGCAGCGAAGGAGTTCATGACGTATGTTTATTCGGATGAAGCAGCCGACATTTTTGCTAAGGCTGGAGCGATTCAGCCAATTGAAGGAATCTCTGAAAAGTTAACAGGAGACAATAAACTTTTCTATAGTATTTATGATTCAGGTGCAAAAGCTGGTATGGGCGGATTTGCCACAACAGAAGCCGTAGAGGGTGTCAGCATGGCAGATACATTATTTAGAACGATTGACAGTATTGTTTCCGGTGATAAAAACGTAAAAGACTGGCAAAAAGCAGTTGAAAAAGTGAGTGATCAATTGCGGTCAGCGTTAAAATAAACTAGTTTTATAGTTTTCACTTATATAACGGTGAGTAAACTGCCTCACCGTTATATTAATTAGCTGAGGTGATAGTGATGAATAAAACAACAGAAAAAAGGATATTTATCTTTACTTGTACGGCACCCGCACTGCTTTTGTTATCGATATTTATGATTTTCCCTACCATTGAGGTATTTAGAATGTCCTTGTATAAGTGGGGCGGGTTTTCTAACAATAAGGTGTTTGTTGGGTTCGATAACTTCAAAATCTTATGGAATGATATGAATTTCATTCGCTCTCTTCAAAACAGTATTGTATTGATTGTTATTGTCACAATCATCACGATGATGGTGGCAATCCTGTTTGCTGCATTGCTTACAAGAGAAAAAATGAAAGGCAACAGCTTTTTTCGGATTATTTTCTATATCCCTAATATCTTATCCATTGTGGTCATAGCCGGAATTTTTTCTGCTGTTTATGATCCAACCTCAGGTTTGTTAAATAATTTTCTTGCTTTATTTAACCTTGAGAAGCTTCAGGAAATGTGGCTAGGCAATCAAAAAATTGCCATCTACAGCATCGGTGGAGCCCTTGTATGGCAGGCGATTGGCTATTATATGGTGATGTACATGTCGAGTATGGCAAGTATCCCGGAAAGTTTTTATGAGGCATCTGCATTGGAAGGTGCTGGACGGATTAGGCAATTTTTTAGTATTACGTTACCGTTGATTTGGAATAACATTCGTACAACGTTAACCTTCTTCATTATTAGCACGATTAATTTGAGCTTTCTTCTTGTCCAAGCCATGACCGGAGGCGGACCTGACGGATCGACGGAAGTCTTTTTAAGCTATATGTATAAACAGGCTTACACCAATTCATCTTATGGCTATGGTATGGCCATTGGCGTGGTCATTTTCTTATTTTCTTTTGCATTATCTGCCATTATCAGCTTTGTTACAAAACGTGAAGTACTGGAGTATTAGGGGGTCTATGAACGATGAAAACACAAAAAGGAATGAGTGCTGAAACAGCTTATCGCTTGTTTATCTATGTCGCTCTAATTACATTAGCCATCTCTATCATTATCCCTGTAGCTTGGGTTTTCTTAGCCTCTGTGAAGCAAAACTCTGAATTTTACGGAAGCCCTTGGGCATTGCCAAAAGGTTTCTATTTCCAGAACTTCATCGATGCGTTTCAAAAGGCCAACATGGGTACCTATATGTTAAACTCTGTTATCGTGACGGCTTTGGCGCTTCTCATTTTATTGGTCATCGCTTTGCCAGCAGCCTATGTGCTTGCGAGATACACCTTTAGAGGCAGTCACTTCATGAACGGTTTGTTTAAAGCGGGATTATTTATCAATGTGAATTATATTGTCGTTCCCATTTTCTTACTGTTGTTGGACGGAGATAACTTCTTACGGGGGCAATTTGGTGATGGATTTTTGCTGGATAATATATTTATTTTAGCTGTGGTTTATGCCTCGACTGCTCTCCCTTTTACCATTTATTTGTTGTCGAGTTATTTTCAAACACTGCCTTCTACCTATGAGGAAGCGGCGCTTGTCGATGGTGCAGGCTATTTTAAAACTATGTTTAAAATTATGATTCCAATGGCACGACCAAGTATTATTGCCGTTATTTTATTTAATTTTCTTGCTTTCTGGAATGAATATATTATTGCTCTAACCTTAATTCCAGGTCCAAATAAAACATTGCCGGTTGGACTCATGAACTTAATGGCAGCCCAAAAATCTGCCGCTAATTACGGACAAATGTATGCGGGTATGGTGCTTGTTATGCTGCCAACCTTAATTTTATATATAATCGTTCAAAAAAAATTAACACAAGGAATGACCCTTGGCGGATTAAAGGACTAATACCGCCCTATTGAAAACAGATTGGAGGGCTTATCCAATGAAAACTGCTATTTTCATTATCTTAAGAATCATTGTTCTGATCATTTGTCTTTCATTGATTTTCATTGGTCAAAAGACGGTCGGTAAGTCTGAATTGGGCATAATGTTGCTCGGATTAGCTGGTCTCTTAGGGCTGCTATATGATTACAATCGAAAATATGTGTAGATAGCGACTGAAAATCAACTCATTGTGGAGGCGTTTAGATGATTACCTATGATCATAAGAGCTGGAAGATACAGAATGAAAGAATCTTTATACTGTCTGCTGCCATCCATTATTTCCGTCTTCCAAGAGCGGAGTGGAGCGAAGTCTTAGAAAAGGCGAAAGCAGGAGGATGCAATACAATCGAAACTTACATACCGTGGAATTTTCATGAGTTTTATGAAGGAGAATGGGATTTCTCTGGAAACAAGGATTTAGCGTATTTTCTACAGTTATGTACTGACAAAGGACTTTATGTGATTGCAAGACCGGGGCCGTATATTTGTGCAGAATGGGATTTTGGAGGATTACCTTGGTGGCTCTCTACGAAAAAGGGAATTCACTATCGTTCTGCTGACCCACTTTTTCTATACTATGTAGATAAATATTTTGATCAAGTTATGCCAATCATTGATGAATTTCAGTTAACAAAAAGCGGGACCGTCATCATGGTCCAAATAGAAAATGAGTTTCAGGCCTATGGTAAACCAGATAAAAAATATATGGAATACTTGCGGGATGACATGAAAGAAAGAGGTATCGAGGTCCCGCTTGTAACCTGCTACGGAGCGGTTGAAGGTGCTGTGGAGTTCCGCAATTTCTGGTCCGGTGCGAAGCACGCCGCTGAAATTTTAGATGAACGGTTTGCTGATCAGCCGAAAGGGGTTATGGAGTTTTGGATTGGCTGGTTTGAACAATGGGGTGGAAACAAAGCGGATCAAAAAACACCGGAGCAGCTTGAATATGAGTGTTACCAGCTGCTGAGTAATGGATTTACGGCTATCAATTATTATATGTATTTTGGCGGTACCAATTTTGATCATTGGGGCGGCCGGACAGTTGGAGAACAGACATTTTCTACAACATCGTATGATTATGACGTTGCCATTGATGAATATTTACAGCCAACAAGAAAATATGAAGTATTAAAAAGGTTTCATTCCTTTACAAAATGGCTTGAACCGGTCTTCACAGATGCCGAGCAAGAGGGTACAAATTTAAAGCTTCCTAGTTATTTAAAATCCCAGCGTCTCATCAGTCCTTATGGCGAAGTGCTATTTATTGAGAATCATAGACAGGAAAGAGTTCAATCGCAGGTTTTACTTGAAGGGGAAATGATTCCGTTTACGATTGAGGCCAATGCGATTTTACCGATTGTTCGTCATGTGAACGTAGGAAATCAGTTTACGATTCAGACGCTCACTGGGCAAACTACTGGGTTCGAGTCCAATCAGGCGGTCATCTATCATGAGGAGGGACAGCGTTCACTCTTAAAATTACAGCTTACTAGAAAGGCTGAAATTCATTGTCCAATGCCAAACCGCTTTGAAACCGAAGAAGACGGCAGCATTACGTTTCACTTGTTTCATGGAAGTCAGCCCCAAAACGTACAGCTATCCTTCGAGGATGGTACCAGCTATTCAATTGAAATCGTATCAAGAGTATCGCTCGAAAATGCGGTTACAGTGTTGGAAAAAAGCACTGCCTATCAAACATTACCGTGGCAAGCGGCAGATGAAAAGCTTTGTTTTCTAAGCGGAAATATAAAAGAGGCTGAAAAACCACTTGATTTCAGCACCTTCGGCCAGTTTAGCGGCTATTTAGGATATGAAAGTGAATTTTATGCAGAGGAAGCAAAGCATTCGACGATTGTCTTTCCAAGAATTGAGGATCCCGTCATGGTTTTCTGTAATGGTCAATATATAGGAAAGCTTAGCAAAATCGGGGCTGCAGCGATTGATATTCCGGCTGAGAAGGGGAAGAATACGCTAACCTGCCTAGTTCAGAATATGGGACGGTTCAACTTTACTGAAGCAATTGGCGAACCAAAAGGAATGAGTGAGGCACCTGCTCTTCATGGAAGGTATGTATCATTACGGGAAGGATGGCAGGTGGAAGGCAGTGGCGTTCGGCACTCGTTATCCAACATTCCAGAAATTGAAGGCAGAATTGGATTTTTAAACTCTTTCCTTAATGACGGCTATGACCGGGCTATTCTTGTTGGTGAGGGTGTTTCACGGGTACAGATTAATGGAAGGTCTGTAAAGATGTTGATGGAGAGTCAAACGGCTTGGTCTAGGGACAGTGCTGTCTATGGGATAGCTGACATTAGTGCTGCCTTACAATATGGAGAAAATGAAATCGATCTAGACGCCCAGCATCTTTCTAGTATTCGAAGGTTTGATCTTTATCTATTTAAGGAAGTGGAACAAATTAAAAATTGGAAAACAAAATCTTTTGCTCAGCTTCATGAGGAAAAGGAATGGAAAGTCGAGAATCCACAAACAATTTCTCCACGCTGGTATCGAAGTCGTTTTGACTGGAAGCCTGAAGACGGTCCGATTGTAAAGATTCGGTTTGATCATATGAGTAAAGGTTGTTTTTGGGTCAATGGCCACTGTTTAGGACGGTACTGGAACATTGGACCGCAGGAGGAATATAAGATTCCGGCCTCGTTGTTAACAGCACAAAATGAAATGGTTATCTTTGATGAAGAAGGATTAACCCCTGATCATGTGGTGGTTCAGTCTTACCTTCCCAAGTGAAAAGTATTAAAGATTAACAAAAATGGACACAAAAGTTGTTGGGTTGACTCTACAAGCAATGGTGATATAATTTACATGGAGTATGTATATTTTGGAAGGCAGGCATATAAACATGGAACCATTGCAACACGAAAGTTTAATTCCACTTTATCACCAATTGATGGAAAGATTAAAGAAATCGATTGAACAGGGACAATGGACACCTGGTGATAAAATCCCATCGGAAAATCAGTTAATGGATCAATTTGGGGTTAGCCGCAATACGGCAAAAAAAGCGATTGAGGAGCTTGTCCAAGTGGGAATCCTTTACCGAATCCAAGGAAAAGGGACATTCGTGGCCAAACCGAAGCTGCAGCAGTCATTGATGGGTTTCTACAGCTTTAGCAAAGTATTAAAAGAAAAAGGTTTGAATCCTAAGGATATCATTTTAAAAATAGAAGAAATTAAGCCGGATGCCAAAATCAAAGAAGCATTACAGCTGAGTGAAGATGAGAATGTCATTGAAATGAAACGCCTTCGCTGTGCCAATAATGAACCATATATTTTGGAATCATCTTTTATTCCGAAAAGGGTGGTTTCAGATATGGAACAGCTTAAGAAAGTGGGCGACATTTCCTTATATGATTTATTCTCACAACAGTTTAATACCGTTGTAACGAGAGCAAAAGAGGCATTTGAGCCCGTCCTCATTCGCAAGGATGAAAGTAAGCATCTTCAAACGGAGGCAGGCCGGCCAGCACTGTTGCTGGAACGAACAGCCTTTGATCTAGGTGGGATTCCAGTTGAATTTTGTATATCCATTGTGCGGGGCGATCGCTGCCGATTTTACACTGAACTAACATAAACATTGAATCACTTATGGTATTTAAACCATAAGTGATTCATTCATCTAAGCATTGAAAATAATTTCAACTTGATGGGTTGACAGGTTAATGCTGAAAAGTTATATTCTTAGTAGTTGCAATTTTCAGTTAGTGGTTTTAATTTTTAAAAATAATTGTACCTATAACCCGTCAATTTCGTGAGTAGATGGATTTGTTCTATAAAACTTCTCTTACAATACAGATAAAAATTTAACAAGTATTTTCCGGAATAGGGTGAAAATTTGTTATCCTATGAAAGAAAGCGCTTAATTGCATAACTAAGAGGTGTTTTAATAGTGATAAGATTAAAGGATATTGCCGAGCACGTTGGTGTATCAATTTCTACTGTTTCGAGAGTCATTCAAAATGACCAGACCAGAAATGTTAACTCGGAAACAAAAGCAAAAATTTGGGAGGCTGTTAAGGAGTTAGGATATATACCCAATCAGCATGCCAGGAATTTAGTTACCAACAAGCAAGAGAAAAATAACACAAGAACAATGAAAATTGGCTGGGTTGCCAATCCAAAACAAGCAGAAACGAATCCTTACTTTGCAACTATTTATACTGGTATTCGTGATTCATTATCGGACCATGATTACACCCTGATTAGTATTACGAAGGATGAGATTGAAAACGAGGTACTGCTTCTTAAGACCATTCATGACCTAGGGATTGAAGGACTGCTTCTTATCGATAAGATTGAGGATAGCATTATCGAGTATATTCAACAAAATATACCTGTAGTAGGGCTGGACTTTTATTATACTGATAAAAATATGGCGATCATCGACTACGATCGCGAGGCTTCAATCAAAATGGTGGTTCGGCATTTAGTTAAACAAGGACATCACGACATAGGGTTTATTGGTGGCGGTCATGAAAACTTTGAAGATTTACATACTGAGCATCGTTTTAAAGGTTTCCAATTAGCGATGAAAGAAGCAGGGCTGGCTATCCAATCTGATTGGGTAATCAATACACAGTGGAAAATGGAAAATAGCTATGAAAAAATGAAAAGTTTGATTAAACGAGACCCATTGCATTTACCGACAGCCATGGTATGTGCCAGTGACTTAATGGCTATCGCTGCTATGAGGGCTGTAAGAGAAAATAATCTTCGAATTCCAGAGGACATCGCTTTCTTCGGGGTTGATAATCTTGAGATGGGAAAATACTCATCCCCACAGCTTTCAACGATAGATATTCCTAAATATGAAATGGGAAGAATGGCGGCTAAAACCATTATGGAAATGGTAGAAGGAAAAATTAAGCTTCCATTAAAAATAACATTGCCTTTTGAATTAGTCTTTCGGGAATCATCTAATATAAAACGAACCTAAGTGGTTCCTTTTTTTATAAGTTATCGGAAAACGTTTGGATAATATAAGGAAAACGGTTGGAAAATAAAAATTTGGGAGTGTTTAACATGAAACCAATGACGGCAATCCTTATTGGGGCAGGGGACAGAGGGGCAAGAGCATACGCGCCTTATGCTTTAGGTCATCCTAATGAATTAACTATTATCGGTGTGGCAGATCCGAATAAGGAAAGAAGGACGAAAATTCAGCTAGAACATCAGATTTCCGAAGAGCATTGTTATGAATCATGGGAAGAGATATTAAATCAAGAATCAAAAATAGCGGATATCGCGATAATTTGTACACTTGACCGTAACCACTATAAACCGACCATGAAGGCATTGGAGCTAGGTTATCATGTTCTTTTGGAAAAACCCATGTCCCCTGATCCAGTGGAGTGCATTGCGATGGAACAAGGTGCTAAAAAATACAATCGGCAGCTAACGATTGGTCATGTTTTGAGGTATACAGAATTCTGGTCTACGATTAAAAACATTATTTCCAAAGGGGAAATCGGCGAGGTAGTTTCCCTGCAATTAAATGAAAATGTAGAAGTCATGCATATGTCTCACAGCTTTGTACGTGGCAATTGGAATAATAAGGATAAGTCAAGCCCGATGATTCTTCAAAAATCTTGTCATGATATGGATATTATTTCTTTTGTAATGGGGAAGGATTGTAAGCGGATTAGTTCCTATGGCTCTCTTATGCATTTTAAGGAAGAAAATGCTCCTCTTGGGGCACCGAAGAGATGTTTAGAGGGCTGTCCTGCCGAACTTGAATGTCCTTTTCATGCTGGAAGGTATTATCTTGGTGAAGGCAAAGGATGGGCGAAGAAATTTACGGAAGACGATTCGAATGAAGGGATCATAAAAGCCTTAAATGAAACCCCTTATGGAATTTGCGTATACCACTCCGATAATGATGTAGTGGATCATCAAGTAGTGAATATGGAATTCGAGGGTGGGGCTACAGCAACCTTTAGTATGTGTGGTTTCACGAGGGAACAAACACGGATTGTTCAAATTATGGGAACAAAAGGCGAGATACGTGGAAACATGGAGGAAAATAGTATTTCAATATTTGATTTCCTCTCAAAACAGGAAACGGTCATAAAGTTTGACAATCCTATTGGGGGACACGGTGGAGGAGACACTGGAATAATGAGAACTTTCCTGCGAGAAATTCAATATGGAAATAACGAAGACAGTGTTTCTAATGCGTCTGCGTCAGTAAGAAGTCACCTAATGGCATTTGCTGCGGAAGAATCTAGGATTAATCATGGTCAATCGATTAATATTGACGATTTTTATACTAGTTTACTAGAAAATATAAAATCTTAATTTGTTCACCTCCTGTTTTACAGAATGTCTCAATAAAAACAGCTATTTAAGATTGTTACCTAGGGAGGTGGTTATCGTTATCCAAACCAGATTTCGTATGTCTTTCTAATTTAATTTAGCTAGAGTAAAAATGAAAAAATGTAAGGGTTATCAAAGGGGAATTTTAGTACTAGAAGTATTTCGCTAGTAATCTACTAAACATGATATGAAAGAAGGGAAATAAGATGAAAAAGTGGCTACTACTATTGCTTTTAACTGTCATTTTTGGATTAATTGGGTTAGCTGGATGCAGTGATAGTGATACAACTTCAGGTAATACAAAAGATGAAAAAGTGGAAATCACATATGGTTTTTGGGATAAGAAGCAAGTTCCTGCCATAGAAGAAATCGTTAAGTTATTTAACGAAGAAAATCCAAACATTAAAGTGAAAACAGAGCTAACTCCGTATGGGCAGTATTTCCAAAAGCTTGAAACAGCAGCCACTGGGGGTGCCTTGCCAGATGTTATGTGGATGAATGGTGCACATGTTGAGCAATATGCTGAAGGGAAGGTTATTCTTCCGCTTAGTGAGCTTGCAAAGCAAGATAACTTTAGCTTAGATAATTATCCGGAATCATTAATTGATCTTTATACAGTCGATGGAAAAGTATATGGTATTCCAAAAGATTTTGATACAACAGGCTTATGGTATAACAAAAAAATCTTCGATGAAGCAGGTGTGCCATATCCAGATGAAACTTGGGATTGGGACAAGTTAAAGGAAGCTGCTGAAAAACTGACAAATAAGGATAAGGGTATTTGGGGTTATGCAGCTTTAATGGGCAACCAAGGCGGTTATTATGATTTCATTTGGCAAAATGGCGGTTATATTATTTCCGAAGATGGCAAATCTGTAGGTTTTGATAAACCTGAGGCAATTGAGGCACTTAAATACAATATCAGTTTTATTAAAGAAGGCTTATCTCCAACCCAAGCGCAAATGACGGAAACAGCTGCTTCTGAACTCTTCGCTTCAGGGAAAATCGCGATGATGTTTGATGGACCTTGGATGGTTCCAGAGTATAAGCAAAATCCTGATTTGGACGTTGCTGTTGTGCCAAAAGGCAAACAGCGCGCGGTAGCTATTCATGGGTTATCCAATGTTATTGCAGCGAATACAAAGCATAAGGGTGCGGCTTGGAAGTTTGTCCAGTTCCTGGGCTCCAAAGAAGCAGCAGAAGTGTTTGCAAAAACAGGTACCGTTATTCCTGCTTATAATGGTACACAGGAAGCTTGGATTCAAGCCGTTCCAACTTTAAACCTTCAAGCCTATATTGATGGTGTTGAATACTCTGTTCCACTGCCGAGTGTGAAAAGCACAGGGGAAATCTGGCAGTATGAAACGGATGTTCTTAAGAAGGCATGGAGTGAGGAAGAAAGTGTCGAAGATGCTGTAAAAGAGTTAACGAAAAAGGCAAATGAGGCTTTATCAAAGAAATAGAAAAAATTGAAGAGGAGAATTAAATTCTTCTCTTCTTTTTTCTAAAAAGGAGGGAATATAGTGAAGGAACTTCCTTTAGAGGTTGAAGTAAAAGCAAATCAAAAATTTAAGGTTTCTAATTTAGCAAAGACAAGGAAACGATCGGATTACTTCTGGGCGTATCTCATGATTACTCCTCTCATGTTAGGCCTGGTTATTTTTTACCTGTGGCCCATCATTCAGACCTTTTACTTTAGTTTCACCGAATGGGGAGCATTTGGGCAGTATGAGTGGACGGGGTTAGATAATTATAAGCGTATGCTTGAGGATACGAATCTATTAAAATCGTTTAAGAATACAGCAATATATATTATTTTTACTGTACCAATTGGAATTTTCCTTTCTATTTTAATAGCTGTTCTCCTGAACCAGAATATTAAGGGGAAATCGGTTTATCGGACATTGTATTTCTTACCGGTCATTACCATGCCGGCTGCGATCGCAATGGTTTGGAAATGGCTTTATAATTCCGATTACGGACTGCTAAACTATCTTTTATCATTAATCGGAATTAAGGGGCCACAGTGGGTGAGTGATCCGAAAATTGCCTTATATTCGATTATTGTGGTAGCCATCTGGAGTGGAATCGGTTATAACATGGTCATTTTCCTCTCTGGGCTTCAAGGAATTCCGAAGACCTATTACGAAGCAGCGGAAATGGATGGGGCAGGTCCCATCAGGGTGTTCTTTAAAATCACACTGCCACTGCTTTCTCCTGTTATTTTCTTTGTAAGCATTATGTCGCTCATTGGGGCATTTCAAGTATTTGATTTAATTTTCATGATGATTGGAAAAAGCAGTACAGCATTGGAAAATACACAATCGATTGTGTATTTATTCTATCAGCATGCGTTTGTATTAAATGATAAGGGATACGCTGCAGCTATCGCTGTTCTCTTATTAGCTGTTATCCTGATCATCACAGCGATTCAGATGGTCTTACAGAAAAAGTGGGTTCATTATGACTAAAGGAGGGATAATCATTGGAAAGATCGAAACAGCTTTTGAATAATAAAACATTCCTTATCCATTTTGTCCTTATAGTAGGATCGGTGGCAATGGTCTTACCTTTTTTATGGATGATCTTAACCTCATTAAAAACCTATGCTGAGTCTATTCATGTCCCGCCTGTGATTATTCCGGAGGATTTCCAATGGGGGAATTACAAAGAGGTCTTTGGGCTGCTGCCCTTTTTTGAATTTATGTATAATACCTTTATTGTGACCATTTTACGAACCGCAGGGCAGTTGTTTCTCTGTTCGTTGGCTGCCTATGCTTTTGCCCGGATTGAATTTCCAGGCAGGAATATTTTGTTTATGCTCGCCTTATCTGTGCTAATGGTTCCTGGGCAAGTGTTTTTATTGCCGCAATATATGATTATGGTGAAGTTAGGGTGGTTGAATACATTGCAAGCGGTCATAGTCCCTGGATTGTTTAGCGCTTTCGGTACGTTCCTGCTGCGTCAATTTTTTATGGGACTTCCAAAAGAACTGGAGGAAGCAGCTAGACTCGATGGCTGTAACCACTTCCAAATTTACTGGAAGATTATGCTTCCTCTCGCCAAACCTGGATTGGTTGCATTGGGTATTTTCACTACTCTTTGGAGCTGGAATGAATTAATGTGGCCGATGATTGTGAATAGTTCACCTGAATCCATGACTCTTTCTGTCGGGTTGTCATCGCTGCAAGGTCAATATTTAACGAATTATCCGATTCTAATGGCGGGTTCCTTCTTAGCTATCCTGCCGATGTTGATTTTATTTATCATCTTGCAAAAACAATTTATTGAAGGAATTGCCGTCACGGGCGGAAAATAAATAGACAGTATATAAAAGTAGGCTGTGTTAAACTAGGCTGTTGATTTACGCTCCACTAAGGAAAGCTTCTTGGAATTATCAGCGCAGGGACAGGCGGTCTTTCCTGTCACGAGGCGCTACGCTTTCCGCGGGCTCGCCCGTGAGCCTCCTCGGTCGTCCCGACCTGCGGGGTCTCACTCAGCTCGTGCATCCCGCAGGACATTGAATTACATCCTCGAATTTGCCCACGCACGAAGAAAATGCGATAGCATTTTCGAGGAGTCGAGCGCCTTCCGCTCCAATCAACAGGTTCTTAAATCAACAGTATTCTTTAACACAGCCTAAAAGTAAAAAAGTTCTTTTTCGTTGGGTTGACCCAACAAGTTTTGTGATGTAAAATTAACCTTAATAAGATTGAAAGTTTCGGTTTGAAGGTCAGGATGTTTGCTGCCATTTCAATTCTGAATAAATGATATTCTAAAAAACTCATAGTCTGGTGTCTATGAGTTTTTTAAAAGTACAACTTGTACCAACAACCCATCCCCGCTAGGGTGGGCGGATATGATGAGAATAGTAATCTTCATTTTCTGTAAGGAGAGGACCAAAAATGGCGCAAGCATGTTTAACTTCCAAGAATCATGGCCAAATCGGTGTCATGTGGAAAACTGTTTCAGAGGCTTGTAATCTCGCATGCGATTATTGCTACTATAGTAGCTGCGGCGGACAGCCAGGGAAAATAGATAAAATCGATCCGGTCGTCCTTGAAAAGTTTATAAAAGAATACATGTCCCTTTCCAATGGCGTTGCTTCCTTTGCTTGGCAAGGGGGGGAGCCGCTTCTTGCCGGGCTGGATTTTTTCCAACAGGTTGTTTTCTTACAAGCTAAGTACGCACCTAAAAATACCATCATTAGTAATGTGCTTCAAACCAATGCAACCCTTATTACTGAGGAATGGGCGAAGTTCTTTAAACAGTACAATTTTTTAATTGGTGTCAGCCTCGATGGGCCGAAGGAAATCAATGACGCCCGAAGAGTCACTGGTCATGGAATGGGCAGCTATGACCGAGTGATGCGCGGGATCGATTTCTTACGAAAATATCAGGTAGAGTTTAATATTCTCACTGTCGTTCAAGAGAATAATGTTGGACGGGCAAAAGAACTGATGGAGTTTTATCAGAGTGAGGATTTTTCACATGTTCAGTTTATTCCTTGCATGGATTTCCGCGCCCAAGAACCAAATAAGCCAGGGCGATATTTGATTTCCCAAGAGCAATATGGCCAGTTTTTATGTGAGGCCTTTGACCTTTGGTATAACGACGGAAATCCGACAACTTCTGTTCGATTTTTTGATAATATGCTGAGTGTTTATTTACATCAGGAGGCTGAATTGTGTGTACACCGCCAATCATGTCCGAAAACGCTTATCCTTGAACAAAACGGAGATGCCTATCCTTGTGATTTTTATATCAATGACGATTATAAGCTCGGGAATGTTGGGAAAGATGACCTTTCGGATTTGTTAACTAGTCCGATATATTCTGAGTTTTTAAGCTTGAAACCAAATTTACCGGATAAATGTAAGAGCTGTAAGTATCTGAAGTTATGCCATGGAGGCTGCCCGAGAAATCGGCAAATGGATGAAGCCATCCACCCGGATTATTTTTGCGATAGTTATCTCCAAATTTATGATTATGCACATGAAAGAATGGAAAGGCTTGCAGAAAATATAAAACGACAATGGCTGAGCAATCATCTTCAATCAGGTCGTAGGAAGCCCGAAAGGAACGATTATTGCCTTTGTGGCAGCGGGAAAAAGTTTAAGAAGTGCTGTGAAGCGCTGTTAATAAATTAGACAAATTGGATTGTTGAGGTGAGAGAGATGAAAAAGGCCATCGGGCTTGATATCGGCGGGACAAAGATTGCGGCGGGAATTATTTCGGAAGCGGGAGAATTGCTTTACCGTCAGGAAGTGAAAAGCGATCCTTCCGACCGAGAAAGTATGTTTAAACAAGTCGTAACAGCGGTAGAACAAGTTCTTCGTGGAACTTCATTTTCAGAGATTGAAGGTATCGGTGTTGGGGTACCAGGAAAGGTTGATCGCGAGAACGGTATCGCTATTTTTCAAAACAATTTACCTTGGCAGCAGTTTCCGATTGCTGCTCGCCTGCAGGAGCAATTTGGCTCCATACCAACCACCGTGGACAATGATGTCTATATGGCAGCATTTGCGGAGTGGAAAGCGGCACAAGGAAAAAGTAATGAAACCTTTGTCTATGTGACGCTCAGTACAGGAATCTCTTGTTCTATCATCCATAATGGTTCCTTTTTGAGAGGAGCTGGATTCGCCGGTGAACTAGGGTTGATTCCGGTTCTTTCGAAAGAGGGAAATGAACGGCTGGAGAAAATTGCTGCCGGTCCAGGGATTCAAAATATAGCAGGGGTTCCGACTAAGGATGTCTTTACTGGATTTGTAAACGGGTCAAAGGAATTTCAGTCCATCATCGATGAGGCGGCCAATCATTTAGCACAAGGGCTCTATTCCATTTCTAGTTTAATAGACCCGCATAAAATGGTATTTGGCGGCAGTGTCATCGTGAATAATCCTTTTCTGCTTGAGTTAATCAAAGAAAAGCTAAAAACCTATCAAATTTCTGAACAGCAGCATCTATTAGACCAAATGAGCATCAGTACACTGGCGCAAAATAATGGGGTTATTGGTGCAGGATTGCGCGTATTCGAAAGAATCTAATAAGGAGTGAGTCATTATGTTTACATTAAGCAGTGAAAAATTAGTGCCATTAGGTGCCTCGATCACAACGGCAGAGATAAAACAACAGCCGGAGTTATGGGATGAAGCCTATGCCTTGTATACAGAAAAAAGCAGAGAGATAGAAGAGTTTTTCCTGAAATTATCGATGAAGCATGCCAGGGTTCGAGTCATTTTTACAGGCGCTGGAACATCTGCTTATGTCGGTGAAACGGTCACACCTTATCTAAAAGGCAAAATTGATGAAAACCAGTGGGAAATTCTCAGTATTCCGACGACCGATTTAGTGTCAAATCCTTACCAGTATTTAAAAGCAGAGTTTCCGACATTACTGGTTTCGTTTGCTAGAAGCGGCAACAGCCCGGAAAGTGTCGCTGCCGTAAAATTAGCTGAGCAAATCGTAACCACCTTGTATCAATTGACCATTACCTGTGCAAAGGATGGTAAATTAGCACAACTGGCTAAAGGTGATGAGAATAATTTATTGCTCTTGATGCCTGAAAGATCGAATGATCAGGGATTTGCCATGACCGGAAGTTATACTTGCATGGCGTTAACGGCCTTACTTGTTTTTGATCCTTTGTCGATGGAAGAGAAAGGGTCTATTGTGAAAACCATTCGTCAAATGGGTGAAAGTGTTATACGAAGAGAAGAAGCTATTCAAGAAATAATCGATTGTGATTTTGACAGAATCATTTACCTAGGCTCTGGCAGTTTAGAGGGATTAGCAAGAGAATCGCAGCTGAAAATACTAGAGTTAACCGCGGGAAAAATTGTTACGGCCTATGATTCACCATTGGGATTCCGCCATGGACCTAAATCATTTGTGAATGACAAATCATTAGTGTTTGTATTTGTTTCCAACCACCCTTATACACGTAAATATGATTTAGATATTTTAAAAGAAATGCAGCAGGATAACATGGCCAGTTACATTTGTGCCATCGGTGTGGATGGAGACATCAATTATGATGGGCACACATTCTCATTCGGCAGCGAGGCCGGGTCGATACCAGATGCCTACTTGGCATTACCTTTTGTCATGATTGGGCAAACCGTTTCATTGCTTGCTTCGATCAAGGTAGGGAATACACCGGATACCCCTTCCCCGACAGGAACGGTAAACAGGGTGGTTAAAGGCGTAACGATTTACGAATATCAGTAACATGATAGGGGAAATAGGCATGGAACGTTTTATCTACGCAGATAAGTTTTTTCTTGAGGGAATGGTTACAGGTCCTGGTTTTTTAAAAATAAAAGACGGAAGATTCGGTGATTTTTCGGAAGTTTTGCCAGATAAGGCAGCAGAAATCATTGATTACGCAGGTCACTGGATTGCTCCTGGTTTAGTGGACACACATATCCATGGATTTCTGAATCACGATATTATGGACGGTGATTTTGAAGGGCTGAATCAGATTTCTGAAGGGCTTCTTTCCTGCGGAGTAACATCTTTTTTACCGACCACCTTAACCTCCTCAACAGAAAGCTTGAATACTGTGGTTGAAATGATTGGTACCCACTACACAGAAGTTCGTGGAGCAAAAATTAAAGGGATATTTTTAGAAGGACCGTTTTTTACCGAAAAACATAAAGGCGCGCAAAATACGAACTATTTTTGTGACCCTTCGATTGAAAAATTAAAAACATGGCAGAAACAATCCAAACAATTGGTTAGAAAAATTGCGATTGCTCCCGAAAGAAAGGGTGCAGCAGAATTTATTGAATATGCCGTTCGCGAAGAGATTGCGGTGGCGTTAGCGCATAGCGATGCCACGTATAAACAAGCAAAACATGCAGTTGAAAAAGGCGCTTCTATTTTTGTTCATACCTTCAATGGAATGAGTCCTCTGCACCATCGTGAGCCGGGGATGGCTGGTGCAGCGATGAATCTTAAAGATGTTTTTGCCGAAATCATTTGTGATGGACACCATGTCCATCCCGCTGCCGCTAACATCTTAATGAATGCACGCGGAAGAGACCAAACACTACTGGTAACTGATTGTATGATGGCTGGAGGCATGCCGGAAGGAAACTATCAGCTGGGGGAATTCCCTGTAGAGGTGAAGGACGGAGCTGCCCGAATACCAGGAGGCAGCTTAGCAGGCAGTATTTTGCAATTAAAGGATGCCGTTAAAAATGTCGTCGAATGGGGAATTGCGACACCCGAGGAAGCCATCTATATGGCGAGTACAGCTCCCGCTAAAAGCATTGGGATGGATGGGGAATGCGGGAAGATTGCCGCTGGCTATAGTGCCGACTTTATTGTGTTGAATCCTAATCTCGAATTACTTGCAACGTACCTTGATGGAGTATGCCGTTATCAAGTACAGAAAGAGGGAGTGCGATGATTTTAGCGGTCACCATGAATCCATCTGTTGATATTTCCTATCACCTCCAAGCGTTCAAGCTAGATGGTGTGAATCGTGTGGAAAATGTGCGGAAAACGGCGGGAGGCAAGGGCTTAAATGTTGCCCGCGTGATCACACAAATGGAAGAAGATGTCCTGGCAACGGGGGTACTCGGCGGAACAATCGGCGACTACATCGTTCAAGAATTAAATAAAAGCGATATTCCCAGTGAATTTTTAAAAATTGAAAAAGAATCGAGAAATTGTATCGCCATTCTTCATGAAGGCATGCAAACGGAAATCTTAGAATCTGGGCCAACCTTAACGAAAGAAGAAGGGGCAGCTTTTCTAGGGAAATTTAATGACCTGTTGTCTAAGGTTTCATTTGTGACGATTTCAGGCAGTTTACCAAAGGGGCTGGAGGCTGACTTTTATCAACAAATGCTAACGTTGAGTCAGAAAAAGGGAGTTCCCGTTCTACTAGACACCTCTGGTGAATCATTAAGAAAAGCCTTGTTACATAAAGAAAAACCATTGGCGATCAAGCCCAATACGGAGGAATTGTCTCAACTTCTTGGCTTTGAGGTAGATGGCAGTATCAGCAGTTTGAAACATGCTTTGGATCAGGAGTTATTTAAAGGAATTGACTGGATTGTCGTTTCGATGGGTAAGGATGGTGCATTTGTAAGGCATGCTGGTGATGAATACCGGATTACCATCCCAAAAATAGATGTGGTGAATCCAGTCGGCTCTGGAGACGCTACTGTTGCAGGGTTAGCGGTGGCACTGATTCGGAATCTGCCTGTCGAGGAAGTTCTTAAAACCGCTATGACGACAGGAATGCTTAATACGATGGAAGCAGGAACCGGTTCAATAAACATGAACAAGTTTGACCAATATTATGATTTGGTAATGGTTGAAAGAATAGATTGATAGGAGGAATACCAATGATAGAAGTAACCCAAAACAAACTAGCAGCTTTAAAACGTTTATCCGATGAAAATGGTGTGATAGGAGCTTTAGCAATTGACCAGCGCGGGTCATTAAAAAAAATGATTGCAGCGGGAAGTACGAATGATGTCGGAGATGAAGGCATTATCACCTTTAAAGAATTGGTTTCGGAAGAATTAACACCCTACTCTACTGCGATTCTATTAGATCCAGAATATGGACTTCCGGCGGCAAAAGTCCGCAGCAAGGACGCTGGATTATTAGTTGCCTATGAAAAGACAGGATATGACGCTACAGCCGTGGGCCGTCTTCCTGATTTATTACCAGAATGGTCTGTGAAACGATTAAAAGAGGCAGGGGCCGATGCCGTTAAATTTTTATTGTATTATGATGTGGATGAAAATGAGAAAATCAATGATTATAAACATGTTTATATGGAACGAGTCGGAGCGGAGTGTGTGGCTGAAGATATTCCGTTTTTCTTAGAAATCGTATCGTATGACGCCGAGAATGAGGATGTAAAAAGTAAAGAGTATGCCAAAGTGAAGCCGCATAAGGTGATTGAGGCGATGAGGGAATTTTCCAAACCGCAGTACCATGTGGATGTCTTGAAAGTAGAAGTTCCTGTCAACATGAACTTTGTTGAAGGTTACACGGAAGGTGAAACCGTCTATAGTCAAGAAGAAGCTGCAGCGTATTTTAAAGAGCAAAGTGAAGCAACAGACCTGCCATTTATCTTTTTAAGTGCGGGAGTAAGTGCTGAGTTATTCCAAGAGACCTTGAAATTTGCTAAGAAATCAGGTTCCAGCTTTAATGGCGTATTATGCGGCCGTGCAACCTGGAAAGACGGTGTGGCTCCTTTTGCTTCCGGCGGAGAACAAGCAGGTCGTGAATGGTTACAAGTCGTGGGCAAAAAGAATATTGAAGAACTTAATGTTGTTTTGAAAGAATCAGCGAGCTCCTGGTTTGATAAGGTTCAAAATAGTAATCTTGTATCTTCTTAAGCTAGTAATAAGGCCGGTTCATCAAGAACCGGCCTTTCGTTGTTTGTCTTATGAATAGAGCGTTATTCCTATCAGCCCAGAAAGAACAATTACATAGATAGGATTCCAACGAAGTTTTAATAAGGCGAATAAGGATAGGACAAAGATGATCAATAAGCTTATGGAACGAAAAGAGCCATTGATGGCAACAAGGTGATTAGATTGGGCAAAACTTATTGCGGCGAAGATAATTAAACTAGTAACAAGCGGCTTTAACCCATAAAACATCGCTTCTACCAAGGGATTGTGGTGCATTTTCACAAAAAAGGCAGCTGCAATGAGGACTAAAATCAATGAGGGAAGTAAGATGGCTACAGCAGCTATTATGGCACCGCTGATTCCTGCTGTTGAATAACCTATTAGAATCGCACTATTGGCAGCGATTGGACCCGGGGACATACCAGCAATCGCAATCATATTGGTTAACTGTTCGGAGGACATCCAGCCGTATTTTGTAACCGCTGCTTCGATAAAGGGCATCATGGCGTATCCTCCTCCAAAGGAGAAAAACCCCATGTAAAAAAATGTGTGGAATAGTTCCCATAACACCATGCTTAGTCCTCCTCGTTTTTAGATTCCAGCCCCCATAAAATAATCAGGGTTCGTGGCAGGATCCTTTTTCTTCTTATGTTTGTAGCCCATTCTTTTCTTTGAAAAAACCACTACAACACCGGTTAAGGCTCCGAGCAGAATGGCGGCGGTTGGATGAACAAAAAACAATACCGGAACCCCTGCAAGCGTAATAAAGAAGGTGGTTTTGTCAACAATCGCTGTTTTGGCGATTTTAATGGCTGCATAGATAATAATGGCTACAATGCTGATTCTTATCGATACAAATGCCGCTTCTAGTTTTGGATGATTATGAATGAAAAGGTAGGACGCTCCTAAAGCGAGAACGATTAAAAAAGTGGGAAGCGAAACCCCGATCATTGCGGCTATTGCTCCTTTTACTCCGCCAACTCTATAGCCAACAAAAGTGGCACAGTTAATGGCCACCGATCCGGGTATCGTTTGCGATAGAGCAAACACATCTGCTACTTCCTCGCTGTCCAGCCATTTTCGTTTTTCTACTATTTCTCTTTCGATGAGAGGGACCATGGCAAAGCCCCCTCCAAATGTAACAGGGCTTATTTTAAAAAAGGTCCAAAAGATTTCAATCAGTGTTTTCCAACGTTCTTTCATGTTTATCCCTCCTGTGCGGGAATAAGAATCTATATACTAAGGTTATCAGACTGGGCTTGAAGGGTAAATTGCAATAAATTTATAGGCTATAACCAAAACGTATAGCCTGTGGAATATAATACTAGAAAAGATAGTTGTGTTGTGGAGGATGAGTTTTTTGAATATAGAGAGTCTCCAAATGTTTTGTTTAGTCGTAGATGAAGGAAGTATTAGTCAGGCTGCAAGATTAAGCTATGTCTCTCAGCCTGCTGTAACAAGACAAATTCACCAGCTGGAAAATTTTTATGGTGCATTGTTATTTGATCGAACCGATGGAAAGCTGAAGGTAACAGGTGCTGGAAAAATGTTATATCCATTTGCCAAATCCATTGTTCATGATTTTCATCGTTCCAAGGAAAGCATCAAACAGGCAATGGGTGAGTATCATACAAACCTCCATGTCGGTGCATCCTTTACAATCGGTGAGTATCTATTACCGAGCTTATTAGGGCGTTATAAAAAACAAACACCCGATATTAAAGTGACGTTAACTATAAAAAACACGCCAGGAGTTTTGGAAGACTTATCGAATGATGTCATCGATATGGCCCTGGTAGAAGGACTGGTTGAGAATAAGGAATTTATCGTTGAGAAATTCGCTGACGATGAACTCATTGTGGTTTGTTCACCGGAACATGTATGGGAAGAACAAATCCAGATTGAAGAGCTGATTCATGAACGGATGATTTGGCGGGAATCTGGATCTGGAACACGACTAATTGTGGAGAACTCCTTAAGAGAACATGGGATAGTAGAAAAGATGGAAAGCTATATGGAATTAGGCAGTACGCAGGCCATCAAAAGTGCTGTTGAAGCAGGATTAGGAATCAGTATTCTGCCAAGACTAACGGTTGCTAGAGAACTGAAGCTTGGACTATTACGAGAAGTAGGGATTGAAGGTGTCGTCATATCTAGGAACCTATGGCTTGTTAAAAAACAGCAACGCTTTAATAAAATCGGCGTTTCTCAGTTCTTAGAGTTCATCCAAAATGGTGTGCTTTAAATACTTTTGGTTGAATGAATGGTGATAGTAAGGTAGAAAAATAGGGCTAAGACTACTGGCAAAAGGGGTTTTGAGGACAAATCGGGAGAGCAGGCCAAGGGATTTGTCCTCAATGCGGGTTCTTGAGGACAAAACGAACCCGCAGGCCAAGGGATTTGTCCTCAATCTAGGGTCTTGAGGACAAAACGAACGCGCGGGCCAAGGGATTTGTCCTCAATCTAGGGTCTTGAGGACAAAACGAACCCGCGGGCCAAGGGATTTGTCCTCAATCTAGGTTCTTAGGGACAAAACGAACACGCGAGCCAAGGGATTCGTCCTTCAATCCAGGTTCTTGAGGACAAAACGAACGCGCGAGCCAAGGGATTTGTCCTCAATCTAGGGTCTTGAGGACAAAACGAACCCGCGGGCCAAGGGATTTGTCCTCAATCTAGGTTCTTAGGGACAAAACGAACACGCGAGCCAAGGGATTCGTCCTTCAATCCAAGGTCATGAGGACAAGTCAAGCGATCTGGCATTCGGCCATTAACAAGCTCTTGATTTCTAGTCTAGGTTATCGTTTAAGTCGTGAATCTTTTGCTGTTCAACATTCCGTCATAACATTTCAAACAAACTGTGAACTTAATACTATACCTATGTTATTAACCAACAATATCCAATATAGTGTAAGTATAAAGAACAGCCAATTTTGAAAGGCGGAATGACTTATGTTTAACAAATTTTTAAGAGAAAATAAAATCTCAGCAGCTATTTTAACTGTTATTCGTTTATATCTTGGTTACTCTTGGTTCACAGCTGGTTTTCATAAAATTACAGGCGGATTTGACGCAGCTGGATTCCTAAAAGGAGCGATTGCTAATCCAGTAAAAGGTCCAGATGGCAACATGGTTTATAGCTGGTACGTACACTTCCTAGAAAGCTTTGCTTTACCGAACATTGACGTCTTCAACTTCATCGTTCCTTGGGGCGAAACATTAATCGGTTTAGGACTTCTATTAGGCTGTTTAACAACAGCAGCTATGTTCTTCGGTCTAGTAATGAACTTCTCTTTCTTCTTAGCAGGAACAGTATCTCATAACCCAACAGATATTTTCTTAGGCTTCATCATCTTAGCAGCAGGCTTCAACGCTGGTAAATATGGTTTAGACCGCTGGGTAGTACCATTCATCCGTAAAACAGCAAAGACTTATACTAGTAAAAATAATGCAGCAGCCTAACCAATAGGTACAAAGAGACGATTCGTTCCCCCCGGATCGTCTTTTTTTTGCGTTAAAAATTACCCATAATGGCAGGCGGAATTGGGTGAAAAGAATGGTTTTTTAGAAAAGACGACAAAAAATGAAGATTTTGCACGAATTTTGTCCGTGAACGCAACGATTTATTGAAAGGGGGTGAAAACGTGCACTTCCGCCAATTTGTTCTATCAGCACTACTCGTTAGTGCGGCGCTATGTTTTCCAGACAATGCGTTTGCTGAGAAGAATGAACTTCGTCCTGAAAAGGGACAAGCTCCTGCTTCCGTACCGGAACATGCTTCCATACCAGAATCTGTATCAAAACCAGAACCGGTAACAATAGCAGTACCAGTACCAGCAAAGGCTATTGAGGCACAAACGCTGAACAACGTAATCCCTGAGCATGCTCGTGAGAACCAAGCACAAGCAAAACAGCGCCCAGCCCCAAATACTCCAAATCAACCTGCATTGGAAAAAAGTTTGCCAGAGCAGGCAAATGAAAACGCGAAGTCGGTGGTAAAGAAGGCTGAGAAGGTTGTTCAGGTCACCGTTTCTGAACAAGCAGAGGCTGTCCAGGCGATTCCTACAGTAGAAAAATTGAATCCTAAACATTCTATGCAAGATACTAATCGTGAAATGAAAGTCGAAAAAGTTGATCAAAGTGTCTACATAGAAGAGGAAGACATTGTCATTACAACATCAGAATCCGTTGTGCAAGAGCCTCAGAAAGCTCCTGTCAGCAAGGAAGAGATTCCTCAGATGAACCAAGCGCTGAATCAAACACAGAGAAGCAACAGTTCAGGGGGTCAATCAAATGATCGGGTCAATCATGGCGTAACGTATAATAGCTTGTTGGATAAATGGATGGAATGGAATCCTTATTTTGAAATCAAACTTGTTCAGCCATATCTTTCCAGGCAGGCCTTAATGAATACTCAATGGGTGAATGCTCCACCTGCACCACCACCACAAAAAGCTCCTTTATTAACCAATGTTACCCGCAGCTAAAAGCCACGGATCATGATAATAAAAGGAGCGAATTTAAAAAATGAAACATTACTTAAACCCTAATACAGTTGCTAAATCTTTTATACTTGCAGGAGCCTTATCGTTTGGACTTTTTGCAGGAGGTCAATTTACAGAAGCGGCAGGCCCAGATCACGCTAAAGCTGAAAATCCAGTTCAAGTGAAGCCATCGAATAACGCAAAGGTTAATGTAAATGTTAAGCCAGTTGTTCCGGCAGCACCAGCTGTACAAGCAAAGAATGAAGTGAGCGTACAAGTAAAGCCTAACGAAGAAAAGGCTAGTAAGTCACAGGCGAGCGTACATGCAAGCGAAAATGCAAAATTGCATGCAGCCCCAAATTCAGCTGTACATGGAACTGGAGAAATCCCTGAAAATGTGGTCGTGGAAGAGGAAGTAAAGGAAGAAGTACAAGTTGAGGAAACAACCCCTGTCATTGAAATTGAACCTGAGGTTGTAACTGATGAAACGGAAGCAGTTACCAATGCAGAATCTGAAACTGAAGAAGCAGTTGACGTTGAAAAAGCTGCAGCTGTAAAAACGGAAGTTGAGGATGACGCGGCAAAAGATGAAGAAAAAACTGTAGATGCTGACTCTGACTCAGTTGTTAGAATTGAAGATGAAGAAGATGAGGATGAAGATTCCGATTCCGAAAACATCAAGTTTGAAAAAGACGCAATCGTAAAAACTAAAGATGATGAAGAAGCTGAAGCAGATGAAGAAGAGGAAAAAGTAAACCCATCTGCAGCAAACAAAGCAAAGTCACAAGCTAGTGTAAACGCAAGCGAAACTGCAAAAGCACATGCGGCGGCTAATTCAGCTGTACTTGCAGTAGCAGAAGAAGTTACTGAAGATGTACCCGTTGAAGAAGCTGTTGAAACTGAAACTACTGAAGAAGTTGTTCAAGTAGAAACTGAAGTTGAAGCTGAAGAGGTTACAGAAGAAGTAGTGACTGATGAAGAAGCTGTTGAAACTGAAATAGAGGAAGCAGTAGAAGTTGATACTGAAACAGAAGAAACTGAAGTAGTTGAAGAAGATGCAGAAGTTACTGAGGTTGAAAAAGTAAACCCATCAGCAGCAAACAAAGCAAAGTCACAAGCTAGTGTAAAAGCAAGCGAAACTGCAAAAGCACATGCTGCAGCTAATTCAGCAGTACTTGCAGTAGCAGAAGAAGTTACTGAAGATGTACCCGTTGAAGAAGCTGTTGAAACTGAAATAGAGGAAGCAGTAGAAGTTGATACTGAAACAGAAGAAACTGAAGTAGTTGAAGAAGAAGCAGAAGTAACTGAAGTTGAAAAAGTAAACCCATCTGCAGCAAACAAAGCAAAGTCACAAGCTAGTGTAAACGCAAGCGAAACTGCAAAAGCACATGCGGCGGCTAATTCAGCAGTACTTGCAGTAGCAGAAGAAGTTACTGTAGATGTATCTGGTGAAGAAGCTGTTCAAGTAGATACTGAAGTTGAATCTGAAACAGAAGGAACTGAAGTAGTTGAAGAAGAAGCAGAAGTAACTGAGGTTGAAAAAGTAAACCCATCTGCAGCAAACAAAGCAAAGTCACAAGCTAGTGTAAACGCAAGCGAAACTGCAAAAGCACATGCGGCGGCTAATTCAGCTGTACTTGTAGTAGCAGAAGAAGTTACCGAAGATTTACCCGCTGAAGAAGCTGTTGAAACTGAAACTTCTGAAGAAGCTGTTCAAGTAGAAACTGAAGTTGAAGCTGAAGAGGTTACAGAAGAAGTAGTGACTGAAGAAGAAACAGTAGTAGTTGAAGAAGAAGCAGAAGTAACTGAAGAGGAAAAAGTAAACCCATCTGCAACAAACAAAGCAAGGTCACAGGCTAGTGTAAACGCAAGCGAAACTGCAAAAGCACATGCGGCGGCTAATTCAGCTGTTCTTGCAGTAGCAGAAGAAGTTACTGAAGATGTATCTGTTGAAGAAGCTGTTGAAACTGAAACTACTGAAGAAGTTGTACAAGTAGAAACTGAAGTTGACTCTGAAGAGGTTGCAGAAGAAGTAGTGACTGATGAAGAAGCAGCAGTAGTTGAAACTGAAGAATCATCTAAAGAAGGCACTGAAGCTGTTATTGACTTAAAAAATTAATCTATAATCAAAAGGACCGAAGGATTTTTCCTTCGGTTTTTTGTATTCTCTTCATTTTATCTAATCCTGTCACAAGTTAATATTATAGGTGTTTGGTAGGGTATCTATATCCTTCTCAATGACTATTAGATAAATTATACCTAATAGTCTATGGTTATAAAATACTATTATTTCAATAAATTGGAAAACGTGTATATTTTTTGATGCCCATATGATAATTTTTTTGAAAAGGAGTTAAATTATTCCATGAGGATTATTTAAAAAATAGTAGAATCAGAGACAATAAAGAAAGAGAGGGGAACGAATGGACTTCCTTTTTAAGTTAGGTGCAATCGTACTAATCGCTATTCCTATTTTTTTTGTTAGTCGAATCATATTGATAGCCTTTCACAAAAAACTATCTTGGATGGAAAAGTTACATGAGAAGTTGGCTAATACCAAAAAGGAAAAGGTCATATCCTTTGCTGTTATTCTACTAAGTGGAGGTTTATGCTATTATTTTTCAGAGTTTTTTGCATTTACCAATGTACAATTAGGTTTGGTATTAGGGCTATTTCTAGGAATATCTAATATATTTGATCCAAAGATGTTAAAATAACAAAAAAACGATTCGCCTCTATGCGAATCGTTTTTTTGTTATACATACCTATTTCGGCCGGACAACATTCCAAATACAATAACCACCACAGAAACTCCTATAAGGGTAATAATCGGAATGGTCCATGAATGCGCCATATCATATAAATAGCCAATAAATAAAGGACCTACTGCCGCAAGGATGTAACCTGTAGATTGCGTCATTCCAGATAACTCTGCTGCTTGATTGGCATTCCGCGCTCGAAGTCCGATATAGCTTAGAGCTAAAGGAAAAGCTCCTCCTAAAGCAAATCCGATTAAGGCAATACTTACGATTAACATCGGATAAGACGAACCTAACAGTAATCCACTATAGCCAACAATCGAGCACATCCCTAACATGAATGCAAGCTTTACTTGTGATTGAGCACGTCCAGCGAGGACCGGAATAAAGAAACTCGCGGGTAACCCTACTAGCTGGGTAAAGGAAAGCAGCCAACCTGCTGTTTCCAAGCTTATTCCATGACTATGTAAGATTTCAGGCAGCCATGAAATGGTTACATAAAATAAAAAGGATTGAAATCCCATAAAAATAGCAATTTGCCAAGCAAGAGGCGTACGCCACATTCCTTTAGCAGCAGAAGCTTTTTTCGGTTGTAATGCTCTAGAATCTTTTAGGTTATATTTTCGAAGAAAGATCCACACTAAGATTGCCACTACAACCGGTATCGTCCAAACGATTTGGGCACCCTGCCACCCAAGGTTTGCATTCACAGCTAAAGGTACACTGATTCCTGACGCTAATGAAGCAACTAACCCCATAGAGGTTGAATAAACACTTGTCATTAACCCAAATTTTTCTGGGAACTTATCTTTAACTACCGCAGGCAGCAGAACATTTCCAATCGCTATGCCCAATCCAGCCAATAAAGTTCCTGTGAAAAGGAAAAAGGTCATAGGGATTGACCGAATCGCAATTCCAATTAAAAGAGATGTCAACCCAATAATTAAGGTCAATTCATTTGTAAGCCGATTGGCTATTTTGGGAACGAGCGGAGACATGAACGCGAAAACCAGTAAAGGTAGACTCATTAATAAACCTGCACTCCAATGGGCAAGTCCCACATCTTCCTGAATCATGCCCACTAACGGCCCAAGCGATGTAATGGCTGGGCGTAAATTAAATGCAATGAGGACAATCCCGGCAATAAAGAAATATATATAAGTTGATTTTGTATTTGCCTTTGATTCTAAAAACTCCAAAAGGGCAACTCCTCTCTAAAAAACAAACCATTAAAAGTATAGCATAATCAAGGAGTCCCCGTTAATTACAAGAATAAGGTAACTTTTCCTCCAACGCTTCAAATAGGTGAATTGCTTTGAAGGGGGTGATTATAACAATAGAATGGTATCAAGAATACTTAAAAGACCATGTTGGGAACATGGTCTATTTCGTTCTTAGTCTTTTTATTGCTTTCACAAGCAGCAAGATATACACCAATAGGATTCCGTACCCCACAAAGATAATGAGGATGGGGACATAATCCGGAGTACTTGGTGAATCCGTTGAGAACGCTGCCAAGAGAAGCGGCATTACTGGCAGCATAAGAGCGGCAGGACCTGTACTAATAACAAGAACAGCACCTGCTCCAATGATAATCCATGGCCAAACTGGCTTTTTGACAGCAGGTTGCTCCTGAATGATGAGGTCTGGTGAAGCCTCAACCTGGGGTGGAACATGGTTGTTTTTTACCTGTTGATATGCCTTTATGGCTGTATAAGCCTTTTTCATCCCCCAAATCGTCACAGTGAGAATACCAAGCGCGAAAATAATATAAAAAATGGAAAAAATGCTAAACTCGTCTGGTTTCCACAAAGGGATGGTGAGAGTTAACAGCATTCCAGGAGCAGCTTTTAGTAAAAATATCCCGCCGCCAATGAGGACAAACCATGCCCATAAAGGGTTTTCTATTTTTGATTGTTTCATTTAGTAGTCTCCTATAGTGTTTTACTATTATTATATAAGTAAATGTAAAAAAAGGAAATTATTAGGTAAATATATTAAGTTATTCCCTGTCAAAAAATTTTAAGATAAATGGTTATAAGTAGTTCGACAATATTTCTATTATAATTAAGTGAAAAGTTCTTATATACAGAGGTTTATTTTATTCTTAATCAATCGATTATTTAAAATGTATCTAGTAGAAAAATGACAGAAAAGGTGTGTCTGTGTTGAACTATACGCTTTGTTTTCTTATAAAAGGTAGTGATGTTTTAATGCTGTTTAGGGAGAAGAATCCAAATCGTGGTAAATGGAATGGTGTTGGCGGCAAGATTGAGCCATCGGAAACTCCTGAAGAAGGTTGCAGAAGAGAAGTGCTTGAGGAAACGGGATTACACGTCGGGAGTTTGCTATTTAGGGGAATGATTGCTCTTAATGGGGTGGAGTGCATTTATGTTTTTATCAGTGATGATTTCACGGGAGAACTCATTCATTCTGATGAAGGGGCACTGGATTGGAAAAGTGTCAATTGGATTCTAGAGTCTACAGATGTTGTAGAGAATATCCCTTTATTTATAAACGAGGTTTTGGATCGATATTCTGAGCCAAAAGTGTACGACTGTAGTTATGGAGAAAACGGGGAAATGAATCATTTTCAAAGCAAGCCTTGCTCAAAATTACTGCGATTTTAGTGTGTTCAACATTCCGCCATATCATTTCAAACAAACTGTGAACTTGTTACTATACCTATGTTAGTAACTATCGATTTCTAATATAGTATAAGTATCAAGAACAAGTTAAATTTTGAAAGGCGGAATGCTTTATGTTTAACAATTTTTTAAGAGAAAATAAGATTTCAGCCGCTATTTTAACCGTTATTCGTTTATACCTAGGTTACTCTTGGTTCACAGCTGGTTTTCATAAAATTACAGGCGGATTTGACGCAGCTGGATTCCTAAAAGGTGCTATTGCAAATCCGGTAAAAGGTCCAGATGGCAACATGGTTTATAGCTGGTATGTACACTTCCTAGAAAGCTTTGCTTTACCGAACATTGACGTCTTCAACTTCATCGTTCCTTGGGGCGAAACATTGATCGGTTTAGGACTTCTACTTGGTTGCTTAACAACAGCAGCAATGTTCTTTGGTCTAGTGATGAACTTCTCTTTCTTCTTAGCCGGAACTGTATCTCACAACCCAACAGACATTTTCTTAGGCTTCATCATCTTAGCAGCAGGCTTCAACGCTGGTAAATATGGTTTAGACCGCTGGGTGGTACCATTCATCCGCAAAACAGTTGGTAAATCAAAAGTAACCGCGTAGCGGGCAGCAGCAAAAAAGACGATTCGTCCCCCTCGAATCGTCTTTTTTTGTATTATTATTTCACTGCTTCCGCTAGTAAATCCACGATATGAACAGCACGCATTTTACCAGACAAACCTTCACGCTCAATCCCGAGCTGCATTTGGAGCAAACAACCGGGGTTGGCGGTTACGATGGTCGTTGCATGTGTCGCTTTCGCTTGGACCATTTTATAGTCGAGCATGACCATCGACATTTCGGACTCAACGATATTATAGATACCAGCAGATCCACAACAGCGGTCCGCTTCTTTCATTTCTACAAACCGTACTCCTTTGATGGACTGCAACAGTGTTCGTGGTGCTGAAGCGGTTTTCATCACATTTCGTAAATGGCAGGAATCCTGATAGGTGATCACCTGTGCGGGAAGCTCTAATTTCACTTTTTTATGAAACGAGACTGCTACAAGAATTTCAGAAATATCCTTTATCCTCGACTTGAACGCCACCGCACGTTCGCACCAAACCGGATCGTCCTTCAAAAGGTGATCATAATCAACAAGGAAGGCGCCGCAGCCGCCAGCATTGGTAATGATGAAGTCTGCACCCAAGTCCTCGAAGGCTGCAATATTTTTCTTCGCAAGCTCTTTCGCTGCATCCTTTTCACCGCTATGCCCGTGCAAGGCGCCGCAGCAGGTTTGCAGTGATGGTATCACAATCTCACAACCTGCTAATTGCAACAATTTCATGGTCGCGTCGTTTGTTTTCATGAACATGGTATCCATTAAACAGCCGCTGAAAAAAGCAACCTTATGCACTTTCGCAGCTATCGCTGGCAGATGCTCAGGCCGGTTTTTCATTTCCTTCAAGGTTGGAACCTTAGGCAGCACTTTTTCCATCGTGGCTAAATTGTCAGGCAGCAACCCTAAATAGCCTGTTTTCCGTGCAAGGGTTTGAATCCCAGACCGCTGGTAGAAACCTAGAAGTCCAACCATTGTGCGCATACGGTTTTGGTGAGGGAACAGCCCTTCAAATACTGTTTTTCTAACTGCTCTAACAGGTAAAGAGTGTTTTTTATTTTGGTTAATAATATCTCTTGCTTCCTCTAGTAAATGGCCGTAATTAACGCCAGAAGGACAGACCGGTTCACAGGCACGACAGCCTAGGCAGAGATCAAGTGAACGTTCAAAATCCTCATCCGGTTCAACGATTCCATCGACGACGGCTTTCATCATTGCAATCCGACCGCGGGGAGAATGAGACTCCTTATAACCTGACTCGATATACGTTGGGCAGGTTGGCAGACAGAATCCACAGCGCATACAGTTTAAGAGTTCATCCTCATTCATCCGCTCTTTAAATTGCTGTTGAATTTTTTCTTGTTCGAGCAAGGTTGTCATCTTGTAATCACCACGCGTTTCTTGCTGTCTTTCGCAAACACTTTCCCAGGATTCATGATGTTGTTTGGGTCAAATGCCTGCTTAATTCCCATCATGGCAGCAATTCCTTCTTTTTTCAGCTTCCACTCGAGATAGGGTGCCTTCATCGCCCCGACTCCGTGTTCGCCGGTAATCGTTCCGCCTAATTCAATCGCTTTTTCAAAAATCTCTGCGAAGGCCTTTTCGACGCGTTCCATTTCCTCATGATTTCTCGCATCTGTTGCACAGGTAGGGTGGAGATTTCCGTCGCCGGCGTGACCGAATGTACAAATCGTCAGCTGATATTTTTCAGTAATTTCATTAATGGCTTTAACCATATTGGCAATTTCTGAGCGAGGAACGGTTGCGTCCTCTAGTATGGTCGTCGGTGCTAAACGAGCTACAGCTGAAAGTGCCGCACGTCTTGCCGTTCTAAGAGCCAAAGCTTCCTCTTCTGTTGCAGCAATTTGAATCGATACCGCATTATCCAACTTACAGACTTCTGCCATTTTTATAATATCGCGCTCGACGACTTCAGGCGGCCCATCCTGCTCTATTAAAAGAACCGCTTGCACATCTGTTGGGAGCCCGATTTGAGCATAATCTTCGACTACTTTTAAAGTCGCTTGATCCAAAAACTCAAGCGTGGTTGGAATGATTTTATTGGCAATGATTTTTGAAACAGAACGTGCAGCTGCGGAAAGATCCTGATAAAGCGCGAGCATCGTTTTACGTGTTTCTGGCATTGGAATCAATTTCAAGGTTGCTTCGGTAATGACACCAAGCGTTCCTTCAGAACCGACAAATAGACGAGTTAAATCGTAGCCAGCCACATCTTTTGCCAGCTTACCGCCTGTACGGATGATATCGCCATTTGGCAGAACGGCTTCAAGCCCAATCACATAATCTCTAGTTACACCATATTTGAGACCGCGCAAACCGCCTGAATTCTCATTGATATTGCCGCCAATGGTGGAGATTTTCATTGAACTTGGATCAGGCGGATAGAAAAGGCCTTTTTCTTCAATGGCCTGAATCATATCTAGCGTAATGATTCCAGGCTGCACGGTGATCGTTAGATTCTCCTCATCAATCTCAAGGATTTTGTTCATATGTTTAAAGAGAAGGACAATCCCGCCTTCGGTTGGGCAAGTTCCTGCACAAAGGTTCGTTCCCGAACCGCGTGGGACAATCGGAACTCCATATTGGTTACATATCTTCAATATTTGTGAAACTTCCTCTGCATTGCGCGGACTGACAACTGCATCCGGCATCGACTGGAAGTTGGGTGTGGCATCGTAGGAATATACTAGACGTTCTATTTTCGAATCATCGTAGTTTTTTTCAGATACAATCGAGATTAATTTTTGTTTCACTTCATTTGAGAGCATGCTATTTCCCCCATCTTCGTACTATTTTCATACTATTTAAAGTATAAAAAAACAGGCATAAGCCTGCTATGGAGAAACATCCAAAAAATTAATATTTTTTAGTTCGATTTCTGGTTATTCATCCAAAAATAATACAGCAAGATACAAACAGAACAAATCATGAATACGGTTTGGATTTAGATGTGTTAGATCCTCGATTTTCTTCAAACGATAATGAAGGGTGTTGATATGAATATGTAGGACCTGAGCTGTGTTTTTCAATGAATGATTTTGTTTAAATAGTTCCACTAAAGTTTCCAGGAGTTCTTTTTCTGTTAACAGTGGTGCAATGCTTCGTTGAATGTATTCAGCTTTAATTTCTGACGTAAGTTCGCCTGTTACCATTTCAAGGATTAATTCCTCATCAAAAATAATGCCTCTATTCCGTCTAGCCAGTTTCAACGCTCGTTCTGCCTGAGCGTAGGAATGGTGCAGGTTGGACGAAGCTGCACATTGACCAACGCCCGCATAGGCGGATATCTCAAAGCTATTTTTCATCAATCGAAGAAATTTTTCCAGCCGATGTTTAATGGACGGAGGTTGGACAGGGGCGGAACAGTCAATTAACACAATGATTCGTTCATTTCCTGACCTTGTTACGACATCGTTTTTATTTTGAGAAAAGGAATTCAAAATAGAAGACCACATATCTCTTGATAGTGGTTGCGCTCTTTGTTCCAACTCGATAATCACTGCGGTACGGCTAAGTTCAAGATTGACGGTCAGCGCTCGAGCCCGCTCAAGCAAGTGTGAACTTGGTTCTTTTGCCTGGAGCCATTCGAGGACAAAGGTTTCCATCGCACGTGAATGATAGTCAAACTGCTCACCATAATAGTTTTCGCTGATTAACAGCTCGGTCATTTTACGGATGATTTCGCCAAAGGGGGTAACCTTTTCAGGGTCACCGGTAATGCCAATCACGCCAATGACATCATGCTGAAAGAAGATTGGGAGATTGATTCCGGACTTTACCCCTTTTAATTGTGGGGTGTCTTTTTCTGTGATAATCAGCTTTTTCTTCTGCTGTGAAGTAAGTAATGCTCCTTCATGGAAGGTACCAATTCGGTCTTGGTTTGTGCTGGCCATGATCAAGCCATCCGTGTTCACAACAATAATCTCTTCAGATATTAGTCTCTGGACTTCCCTGACAATTTTTTCTGCAAGTTCTGGTTGAAGCATGTTCAGCACCACCTGCCATTGATTAAAATGATATTTTAATAAATACTATAAGCGTAATGAAAAAATAGTGCAAAGGGGAGAGCAAGTTGGCATATAAATTATTAGCAACAGATTTGGACGGAACATTATTAAATGATTATAGAGAAATTGATAGAGAAAACATTCAAGCGATCCATGAGTTTCGTGAAAAAGGAGGAAGAGTGGTAATTTGCAGCGGCCGTTCACCCCTTTCAACAAGGTGGATTGCTAACACCATTGGTCTAAAAGGAGAACCGATTATTGCTTATAATGGGGCGATCATTCTTGATGAAAATGGCGGGATCAGTGAGCAAGCAGTTTTCGAGCATGATCACTTGCTGCATTTCTGGGAGTTATGTGAGGGGGAAGGCTTTTATGCTCATTTTTATGAAGGAGATACATTGCTCGTTCCAAAAGAAACGAAATGGAATAAGAACTGGATTGAAAATAATATTCCTACGCTTGAAAAAACGGGTGGAAAAGCAGCGGACCTAGAAAATTTTCGCGGGCAATGCCAGGTGAAAATCGTGGATGATTTTTATCGATACATGAAGTCTAATCAACCAGATATCACGAAAATTGCCGTTTTTGATGAAGAGGGAAGACTTGCTGATTTTTCAAAGGTAATCGGTGAAAAGGTCGGTGGTATGGAAGTTAGCAGCAGTCTCAATTTTTTAAATTTAGAGATTTCACCTTCAGGAGTCAGTAAAGCCTCCTCACTGTTAAAGTTAAGTGAGAAATACGACATCCCCCTCTCCCAGATGGCTGCGATTGGAGATAATTATAATGATTCTCTGATGCTAAAAGCTGCGGGACTGGGAATCGCGATGGGAAATGCACCAGATAAAGTGAAGGCACTGGCAGATCAAGTGACCGGAAGTAATCAGGAAGCCGGGGTTGCACAGGCAATTCGACGTTATTTATTAGAATAGTTTTGGAAAATTTCATTGTTGATTATACGTACAACGGTATAAAGGATGATGAAAGACAAATCAGGAGAGCCCCCAGTAAGATTAGTCCTTCATATTGCTGATGATAGACAAATCAGGAGAGAACTTTGTGAGATTAGTCCTTCATGTGCGTGATGAAAGACAAATCAGGAAAGTTCTCAGTGGGATTCGTCCTTCATAAGCGTGATGAAGGACAAATCAGGAGAGTTCTAAGTGAGATTAGTCCTTCATAAGCGTGATGAAAGACAAATCAGGAGAGATAACAGTGAGATTCGTCCTTCATGAGTATGATGAAAGACATATCAGGACAGTTCCCAGTGAGATTCGTCCTTCATAAGCGTGATGAAGGACAAATCAGGAAAGTTCCCAGTGAGATTCGTCCTTCATAAGCGTGATGAAAGACAAATCAGGACAGTTCCCAGTGAGATTCGTCCTTCATAAGCATGATGAAAGACAAATCAGGAGAGTACCCAGTGAGATTCGTCCTTCATAAGCATGATGAAAGACAAATCAGGAGAGTACCCAGTGAGATTCGTCCTTCATAAGCATGATGAAAGACAAATCAGGAAAGTTCACAGTGAGATTCGTCCTTCATAAGCGTGATGAAGGACAAATCAGGAGAGATCTCATTGTGGTTCGTCCTTAATAAGGATTTCCTTATGACAAAATTCAACATCTGTCTTTAACAGGGCCTTTAAAATAGATTTTGAAATGGCATTTTAAAATTTTAATAAAATTATTGAATTAATATTTCAGCGGAGTTATAATAAGGGTACGGAAATCGCTTACACCTAGAAAAACAAACAGGAGGATAAGGAAATGATCGAAGAAAATCTCGAATTATTAACGACCGAGTCCCGAAATCAAGAAACCATGCAGATTGATACGGCCGAGGCCATCGATATATTACGAATCATGAACGAACAAGATCAATTGGTCGCACTGGCTGTTAAAGAAGTTTTACCTGAAGTAGAAGCAGCGGTTCAGTTTGTATTTGAATCCTTTAAAAACGGCGGCCGCCTGATTTATTTAGGTGCCGGTACGAGTGGAAGATTAGGTGTACTGGACGCTGTTGAATGTCCGCCAACCTTTAGCACCGAACCTGAAATGGTTGTTGGTTTGATGGCCGGAGGAGAAGGCGCCTTTTTGAAAGCCGTGGAAGGAGCCGAGGATGACCTTGAACTTGGTGTTCATGACTTAAAGCAGTTGGAACTGACTGAAAACGACACAGTAATCGGGATTGCTGCAAGCGGACGTACACCATATGTCATTGGCGCCCTTCGCTATGCACGCAGCATTGGAGCAAAGACTGTCGCACTTTCGTGTAATAAAAATGCTGCAATTAGTAAAGAAGCCGACCAAGCGATTGAAGTTATTGTCGGTCCAGAAGTTTTAACTGGTTCAACCCGTTTGAAATCAGGCACAGCCCATAAAATGATTCTGAATATGATTTCTACATCAGCGATGATTCTTTTAGGAAAAGCCTATGAAAATTTAATGGTTGATGTAAAAGTGAGCAACTTAAAGTTAAAAGAACGCGCGATTGGAATTATCCGCAAAGTGACGGGTGTTTCCTATGATGTGGCGCTGGAGACGTTAGAAACATCAGGTCTCCAAGTTAAAACAGCCATTGTCATGATTATGACGGAATCAACAAAACAGGAAGCAGAAGAATTATTAAAAGCAGCGAATGGATATGTAAAAATCGCAATCCAGAAAAAATGATGGGTTGAAAAGGTGGTATGAGTGTGGCAGCAGGCGGATTAAAAATGCTTCAAAATATGCTGGATCAGCTTCCGGCTTCCGAGCGAAAAATTGCACAATACATTCTTGAAAATCCAAGAAGTATCTTAAACAGTACCGTTAATGATATCGGAACCCAGGCAAAAACCAGTGGTGCTGCAGTCATTCGCTTATGCAAGTCACTTGGATTAAATGGTTTTCAAGATTTAAAGGTAAGAATTGCGGGAGATTTAGTGAAGCCTGTAGCAGAACAAGGGTATCGTGACATTGAACCAGGTGAATCGTATTATTCTATCGTTCAAAAGACAACCAGCAATAGTATTCAAAGCATCCGCGATTCTGAGGAAATTATCAATTATGAGGAATTGGAGCGGGCGGTTCAAACGCTCCTCCCTGCTCAGAATGTCCATTTTTTCGGAATTGGCGCTTCTAATATTATTGCCAAGGACGCGCAGCAGAAGTTCTTGAGGATTCAAAAAAATGCAACCGCTTTTACGGATACGCATCTTGTTGCGACATTGATTGCGAATGCGAGTATGGATGATGTGGTGTTTGCTATTTCTCATTCTGGTGAAACCGCTGAGGTGGTGAAAGTGATGGCGCTGGCGAAAGAGCGCGGTGTGAAGACGATTAGTCTAACAAAATATGGACAGTCTTCGGTTGCATCTTTAGCAGATATTAAACTGTTTACCTCTTATTCTGGAGAAGCAGCTTTCCGAAGTGCCGCAACATCGTCACGTCTTGCTCAGCTATACATGATGGATATTTTGTTTTTATCCATGGCAACGGTTCAGTATGAGCAAACGATTCAAGCCATTGACCAAACAAGAGAAGCAATTCGTTTTATCAAAGAAGGGAACTAACCTTACGGGGGGTGATGTGAACACTATTTACACCTTGAACGAATGGGGAAATAGATTCACGTTTCAAAGATAAAAATACAACAGAGAGTAGGGGAAATTCATGGCTGGAGAAAACAAAATATTAGCTGAAAAGATCCTTGAACAATTAGGCGGCTCTTCGAACATTGGCAACTATACACATTGTATGACAAGACTTCGCGTTACACCGAAGGATGAGTCTATTGTCAATAAGGCAGCGCTTAAGAAGATAGACGGAGTTATGGGAGTAGTAGAGGAAGAAACCCTTCAAATCATTCTTGGACCTGGAAAAGTAAATAAAGTAACAGAAGAGTTTGGTAAGTTGATAGACGCGGATGGCGGTATCAATTTAAAGGAGAAGGCAGCGAGCACAAAAGCTGAAATTAACAAGAAGAATGCAACACCGTTTAAAATGTTTCTACGTAAAATCGCAGGAATTTTCATTCCATTAATCCCAGCACTTGTTGCGTCAGGATTAATTACAGGGATCACAAAAGCGATTATCCAAGCTGGATGGTTAGCAGGCGATTCTCAGCTTGCAACGATTCTTTCAGTCATTGGCGGCGGATTATTTGGTTATCTCGGAATTTTAGTTGGTACCAATGCAGCAAAAGAATTTGGCGGTTCACCAGCACTTGGTGCGATTGCAGGTATCTTAATTATCAACCCAGCTGTAGCAGGTATTCATTTGTTTGGCGAAGATTTACTTCCTGGACGCGGTGGTTTAATAGGAGTTCTGTTTGCTGCTATCTTTATCGCTTTAGTCGAAAAACGAGTGCGTAAGTTTGTTCCAACAAGTCTTGATCTATTCGTTACACCAACTGTGGCTTTATTGGTTACTGGTATTGTTACTTATCTTGTTTTTATGCCGCTTGGTGGATTTGTTTCAGATATTATCACAAAAGGGTTAACATCCTTGCTTGATATGGGCGGTGTGGTTGCCGGCTTCGTTCTAGGTGCAACGTTCCTTCCACTGGTTGTAACTGGTTTACACCAAGGTTTAACACCGATCCACTTAGAGTTAATTAACACAATCGGTGATGACCCGCTTCTTCCAATCTTAGCTATGGGTGGAGCAGGGCAAGTAGGTGCTGCTTTTGCCATCTACGTAAAAACAAAGAAAACTCGCTTAAAAAGAGCGATTGGCGGCGGTCTGCCAGCAGGTATTCTTGGTATCGGCGAGCCATTAATTTTCGGTGTAACCCTTCCTTTAGGTCGTCCGTTCTTAACAGCATGTTTAGGTGCTGGTGTCGGCGGGGCGTTCCAAGCAGCGTTTGGTATCGCAACGGTTGCAATTGGGGTATCTGGTTTACCACTTGCGTTCCTAGTTGTTACTGGCCAAGTTCTCCTTTATTTAGTAGGGGTATTAATTGCCTATGCAGCAGGATTCTTGTTCACGTATTTATTCGGTTTCAAAGATGAGATGGCTGGTGAATTTGATTGATCGGCATTTCCTTCTATTTAAATGATCCTTTAGCAGAAGAACGTATTGCAATGGCTGGAAAAATGAATGTGAAGCGGGCGTTTACCTCGCTTCACATTCCGGAAGAATCTGGTGATTTAGCAGGTCGTGCTATGACACTACTTCAGTGTGCCAAGGACGCGGGGATAGAAGTGTATGCAGATGTATCATTAAAAACACCTGGACACTTAGGTTTAGATAGCTTGTTTGCGTTAAAATCACTTGGGGTCAGCGGACTTAGATTGGATGACTTTTTTGAGAACAAGTTGATTTTGAAGCTGGCTGCTGAATTTAAGTTAGCTCTGAATGCCAGCATTTTATTTGAGGATGATATTCGTGCACTGCTTGATGGAGGTCTAAAAGCGGATCAGCTTTTGGCATGGCATAATTTCTATCCGAGGATTGAGACAGGATTATCCGACTGGTTTTTTCAGAAGCAAAATGAACTTTTTGGGAAGTATGGAATTCCGGTAAGTGCCTATATTCCAGGTGATGGGGAAAAACGCGCTCCGTTATTTGAAGGACTTCCTACACTAGAAGAGCATCGCGAAATGGATCCGTTTTTGGCGGCACTAGAATTAGCTCACTTTGGAGTAGAAGATATCTATATCGGTGATCCAGAGGTTAGCGCGTCTCTTCTTAAAAGGCTAATAGACTTTCATGAAAATAATCATGTAGCTGTACGAATTGAAGGTTTTCAAGAAGGAGAGTTTAAGCTCCGTCCAGATTTTGCCCGTGATGTTTTACGGTTGATGGATACAAGAAGTGTAGATCCTATCGCGCCCGAAAATACTTCTGAACGTATTGTTGGAAGTATAACAAGAGATAACGACCTCTATGGACGATACCGCGGTGAGGTTCAAATTACACTTTGTGACCTGCCTGCTGATGATCGGGTGAATGTGGTGGGAAGAGTTGTTGAGGAAGATATCGTGCTTCTGTCCTACCTCAAACCTGGACAAAAGATAAAATTCATCCATGTATAAAGGGAACTGCTTCATTTTGAACTGACCCAATAAAGTTAGATAAATACTTTTATTCAACTTAAAAGACCTGAGTTCGGTATTCCACCGGACTCAGGTTTTTTGACTTCGCCCTCATTCTTTACCATTTCGAACAATATGAAAAATGTCCTACCTTAATTTTTGAAAACGATTTCAAAGATAGGTTTTTAGACTCTATGAACCAATTGACGTATTGGATATAATATCCATTATAGGAACGAATATCTAAATCGCATGTTACTGACTTGATCAGGCAGGGCGGCACATGGTAATGGGGTTTTCCCGTTGCTGCGTGGTGTCCTGCCTTTTTCTGTGTCAAGGCTATGGGTAGGCTTCTGAATCCTTGAGAGCCTGATCATCTTGGAACCTGAGGTTCGTCCCTGATTGTTTAAAATGATAATAGAAGAGGTGGTTACGTTGGCAAAAAGTAAAGCGATAAAGGCCGTTGTTTCAGCTTGTATAGTATCTGGGTTATTGGTTCCGTTTGATAGTCAACATATCGGGAAAGCGCAGGGTAGTAAAAGCTATGAATTGACGGTATCGCCCATCCCGAAATCGTTAGAACAAACAAATAATGGATTTCCTTTGAACCCAAAAGTCGCATTGGTGACAGAAGAAGGAACCGATTCTGCTGCGATTAATGAATTGAAGCAAGCCCTAAAAGAAGCGGGTGTAACTAACATTGTGGAAAGTGGTATGAAAGACTTTAAACTCCAGGCACCTGTCATCATTTGGCTAGGGGAGTTCACTAAGCCTGATGAACAAAAAATCATCCAGGAGCACACGGGTCTCGAGGACTTAGAGATGACGAAAAAGGAAGGGTATATTGTTGCTTCCAAGTACGGGACTGAGGATAAGAAACATATTGTTATCTCCGGTCATGATGAGGAAGGTACCTATTATGGTACACAAACGTTCAAACAAATTATTGTCGAGCGGAAAGGAAATGACTGGATTCCTGAGGTGGAAATTAAGGACTGGCCAACAATGCCGATCAGAGGCTCGATTGAAGGTTTTTATGGTGCGCCGTGGTCCCATGAAGACCGCTTGCGTCAGTTAGAATTTTACGGCGAGCATAAGATGAATAGCTATATTTATGCCCCGAAGGATGACCCGTACCACCGCGAAAAATGGAAAGAGCCGTATCCGGCGGAGAAGTTAGCGGAGATTGCACAACTCGTCCAGACAGCTCACGATAACCATGTCGATTTTACCTTTGCGATTTCTCCCGGGAATACCATTACATATTCCAATGAGGGTGACCTACAGGCTTTAATGGATAAGGCACAAGCAATGTGGGATATCGGTGTAAGATCGTTTGCTTTATTCCTCGATGATATTGATCCTAGCCTCCGTTCACCAGAAGACAGGGCGATGTTTGGCAGCGATCGAAACCCGCCAGCAGCGGCACAGGCATATCTATTAAATCGGTTCAATGAAGAATTTATTCAAAAACACGAAGGGGCAGAGCGTTTGATCACGGTGCCGACCGATTATTATCAGGCGGGCACTACTCCTTACCGAGAACGATTTGCGGATTTGGTTCAGCCTGACATCATTGTACAATGGACAGGAATTGGTGTCGTTGCTCCTACGATTACCTCGGAGGACGCCGATAAAATCCATGGAATTTTTAAACACGATTTGCTAGTCTGGGATAACTACCCGGTCAATGATTTTGACCGAAACCGCTTGTTCCTTGCGCCGCTGACCGGTCGGGATTCGGATTTAACACCAGAACATGGAGTGATAGGCTTAACGGCCAACCCGATGAATGAGGCCGAGGCTTCGAAAATTCCATTGTTTACAGTTGCTGATTATACGTGGAATCCTGAAGCCTATGATCCAGCAGACTCGTTAAAGCGGAGCCTGATGGAATTTGCTCCAGCGGCTTATGAACCTTTAAATCTTCTAGTGGAAGCCTCGTATGCTACGAGTCTCAATAGCAACCAGGAGCCGATTTCAGAAAGATTAAAGCCGTTGATTCAGGAATTTTGGTCCTCAGAGGAAGCGGGGGACAGTCAGGGAGTTTCCGAGGCTGGCACTGCTTTGTTAAGTGAATTCAACAAGTTGAAGGAGGCTCCTAGCCAGCTGCGCGATCAGGTCAATAATCCGAACTTCTTGAAAGAGGTCGCTGGTTATTTAAACAAACTGGAGCTAATTGGACAAAGTGGTGAAGCAGCCGTTAACATGGTGCTGGCTCAACAGAGCGGGAAAGAGGCAGAGGCTGCTACAGCAAGATTGGCCCTGCAGCAATCGATAACAGCGATGGACAAAATCCCTCAGAAATTAAGTATCGGTGTGGTCCCGACGTTCCTAGACAGGGCGCTTAACGGAAAGAATTTAGCGGAAGGAAAACAGGCTACTGCATCTTCGAGTGAAGTCGACTGGCTGACACCGAACCTTGCTGTAGACGGCAACAATAATACCAGATGGGCCTCCTTGTACACCGATAATCAGTGGATTACTGTTGACTTAGGGCAGGTGTATTCCATTGATAAAGTGAAATTAAACTGGGAAGCGGCTTATGGAAAACAATATAAAATTCAAGTATCAACGGACGGCAGCCAGTGGACAGATGTTTACACAGAGCTAAACAGCAACGGAGGAATCGACGAAATTCAGTTCCCTGCAACGGACGCCAGATATGTTAAAATGCAGGGCATTAAACGAGCTGGCGGCTGGGGTTACTCATTGTACGAAATCAGCGTTTTTGAAACACAAAATTAAGAGAAGGAACATCTCTAAATACGCGAAAAAGCCCAACTAGCTTAATTCACTAGTTGGGTTTTTTCGTTTACAACAACGCTGTTTGTTTGGAGGCCTAAATGGATATTTGGCTATTGATGCAACCTATTCTTGTATAATAAATGGATGGGGGCTTACTACTAAAGCATTTATTACTAGCTAGAAGGTAAAAAGGGACAATCGTTTTGGCAAAAAGTATGTGGATAATACCGAAGAATCAATGCGCAAGGAAACAATGTGAAAATACTTACTATACATAAATATAATGATTGGCACGATCTTACCATTCACAACAATCCTAGCAAATAAAGTATCATAATCCATCGAATCCTAATCCATAATCCGATTAGGATTCTTTTTTTCGTGTGACGATGGCATTGTAATGAGATAAAATCTAGGAGTTATACTAAGAAGAAATAATAAAGGGTTGAGGTTGAAAAATGGAACAGTCAGAGAAGGTTTTTTTAGATTACATACACGATAAGGACTTGAATCAATCAGAAAAGGATATTCTGTCCTATTTAATTCAAAAGAAATTCGATAACCAACAGCCAAGCATCCGCAAAGCGGCTGATGACCTTTTTGTTTCGACGACTTCGATTATTCGGGTTTGTAAAAAGCTCGGTTTTAGCGGATATAGTGAATTTATTTATAACTTAGGCTTAAAAGTAATGAAAACGGCCGACTCAGAAAAGCGGTCTGTACCTGGCATTCACGGACCCTTCGAGGAAGCACTTGAAGAATTTAGTCAAAACTTTAAGCGCACTTTTCACTCCATCGACGAAAAGGACATAGAAGATTTCTTATATGAAATCGAACATAATAAGATGGTTTATTTCTATGGTGCCGGATTTTCTACTCTATTCTCCAACTATCTTGCCAAAAAACTCGAGTTATTTGGCTATTATGTTTCGAATGCGTCGACTAGCGACAGCAGAGCGATTTTTTTCAATAATATTCAAAAGTATAATCTGTTGATTATCTTTTCGCGTTCAGGTGAAACCAGTAAAGTAATTGAAAAGGTTCAAATCGCAAAAGATAAAGGATTAAAAACTGTCCTTTTTACAGGCAATAGTAAGAGTACTACCGCACAGATGGCCGATATTGTTTTCTCCGTGCTTGATCCTACCATCGAGTCACAGCGGGAGTTTCAGGTTACCTCGTTTGAATCCAACATGTTTATGTTAATTGATATTATTCTTATATTGGCGGTTAAAAGAGGGATTATGAAGGAATATTAGCCCTTGTGTGTAACATGTTACGATATTTGTTAACATGCTACAGAATCGCCTTATCCCCTTCCTGGACCGTAAAATCCAAGCTATACTGTGAAATGTAAATGATAGCGTTTACCCATAAAAGAAAGGAAGGCTGCAAATGAAACAAGTGATAAATGGTCTCCAATTATTTGGAAAATCTTTGTTTGCACCAATATTAATATTACCGATTATCGGTCTCTTCATTGCTTTTGGAAATGTATTTGGAAATGGGAACTTAGCACAATACATTCCATTCCTTGAAAATCCGGCTGTTCAAAATGTCGGAAAGTTTATCTCCTCTTCAGCTGTTTCAATATTACAGAACCTTGCATTGGTTTTTGCGGTTGGAATTCCAATCGGATTAGCGAAGAAGGATAAAGGCTATGCAGCCTTAACAGGACTTGTTACTTTTGTTATTTTTATCAATGCTATGCACCAGGTTTTAAAGCTTTCTGAGCGCTTAGTAGCACCAGAAGCTATGCAGCTTTCAGGACAGGCAACCGTATTAAATGTCCAAGTGTTAGAAATGGGAGTTTTTGCAGGAATCTTAATCGGTGCGCTCGTCGGCGTACTGCACAATAAATATTGTGATACCGAGTTTAAAGGCGTTATGCAAATCTATTCTGGTCATCGCTTTGTAGCGATTCTCGCGATTCCAAGTGCAATGATTTTAGGGGCATTGGCAGCAGAGTTTTGGCCGTTTGTGCAAAATGGTATTACCGCTTTAGCAACAGGAATTAGAAGCTTAGGCGATGTTGGTTTCTTAATTTATGGTTTCTTAGAGCGAATCCTGATTCCAACTGGACTTCATCACCTCGTATATACACCGTTCTTATATACAGAACTTGGCGGTACAGCGAATGTTGCGGGTGAAGTGGTTTACGGAGCAAGAAACATTTACTTTGCCGAAATGGCTGATCCAAGTGTGGCTGTTTTAAGCAGCACGGTAAACTGGGATGCCCGCGGCTTAGCGAAAATGTTTGGTTTAATGGGTGCCGCTTTAGCAATGTACGTAACAGCGGATAAAAAGAATAAGACAATGGCAAAAGCGATTCTTTTACCAGCGGCGTTTACTTCTTTCTTACTGGGTGTCACGGAGCCACTTGAGTTTGCATTTCTATTCACTGCACCAATTCTGTTCTTTACACATGCTGTGTTAGCAGGAACAGGGATGATGTTATTGAACATCTTTGGTGTCCATGCGATTGGTGCCAATGGTGTGATTGACTTTTTACTGTATAACCTTCCATTAGGAACAACGAAGTCAAACTGGCCAATGTTTATTTTAGTAGGATTGATTATGTTTGCTGTTTACTTTGTGGTTTTCAGAACGTTAATTTTAAAAATGAACCTTAAAACTCCTGGACGTGAAGACGGAGTAGAGGCAGCTGCAGAAACAGCACCAGCTGATGCGAAAGTAAGCGCAGTTGCAGGAAAAAATGCTTCTCCACTTGGAGAAACGATTGTCACAGCACTTGGCGGAAGTGAAAATATTGAAAATGTTGATAACTGTTATACCCGTTTACGTCTTGTTTTGAAAGATCCAAATGCAGTAAATGAGCAGCTGCTAAAGGAAACAGGGTCTAAGGGTGTTATCAAGTCAGGAAACAATGTTCAAGTAGTTTATGGATTGAATGTGAAGTCTGTTCGAGACCAAGTCGATCAAAAATTAGGAGGACTTAACTATGAAAACATATAAATTAGCGATTGCAGGCGGCGGAAGCACGTATACACCTGGTATTGTAAGAAGCTTAATGGATAGATTAGAAGATTTACCGTTATCGGAAATCAGATTTTACGATATTGATGGAGAACGTCAATCAAAGGTAGTGGTAGCAGCGAAAGCAGTTATTGCTGAATATACAGATTCGATTAAAGTAATGGATACTACCGATCCTGAAAAAGCGTTTGACGATGTAGACTTTGTGTTTGCACAAATGCGTGTTGGTAAATATGCGATGAGAGAGCTTGATGAAAAAATTCCGTTATCTCATGGTGTAGTAGGACAAGAAACATGCGGGCCTGGCGGTCTTGCGTACGGATTAAGAACGATTTTTCCAATGGTTGAATTGATTGATTTCGTTGAAAAATATGCAAAAGAATCTTGCTGGATTGTAAACTATTCAAACCCTGCTTCCATTGTAGCTGAAGGTGTCCGTAAGCTTCGTCCAAATGCAAAAGTGATTAATATTTGTGATATGCCGGTCGCAACGATGCGTAACATGGCGGGAATCCTTGGCGTTAATCGTGAAGACCTCGTAGTTGACTACTTTGGCTTAAATCACTTCGGCTGGTTCACAAAGGTTGAGGTGGATGGTGTTGACCGTCTTCCGGAATTACGTGAACACATCAGTAAGTGGGGTCTATTAACAGAAGATATTTCGAAAATTGACTATCGTCATGCAGATGCTTCTTGGATTAAAACGTTTAAAAATATTAAGCCAATTATGGATTTCTTCCCGGATTATATTCCAAATCCGTACTTGCAATATTATTTACTGCCAGACTACATTGTTGAGAATTCTAATAAAGAATATACTCGTGCAAATGAAGTTATGGATGGCCGTGAGCAGTCTTTATTTGAAACGGTTCGAAAGTTTGAAGAAACAGGTATTTTAGATGACGCGTTCCACGTTGGTGTTCATGGAATCTTTATCGTCGATGTAACTGTTTCTATCGCTCAAAATCTAGCAAAACGCTATTTAGTAATGGTAGAGAACAATGGTACCATTCCTAATCTGCCAGCGGACGCGATGATTGAAGTTCCTGCGTTAATTACAAGCAAAGGTCCTGTACCTGAATATGTTGGAGAAATTCCATATTTCCATAAAGCGATGATTGATACTCAGTTGGCTTCTGAGAAAATCTTAGTCGAGGCGATTACAGAAGGTTCTTATGAGAAAGCATTACAGGCATTCACGCTTAATAAGACCATTCCATCTGCGATTGTCGCAAAGCAAATTTTAGATGATTTAATTGAGGCTAATAAAGAATACTGGCCAACGCTTACTAAAAAGTATCAGGAAGGCGTATTGGTATAACCGATTTGGAAGAGGTGCACGCAGTTTAACTGCGTGCTTTTTTGTGCTTTTTTTGCTGGGAGGTTGTAGATTGTGCCCGTAAACAGAGGGCATCAAGAATAACGTAACAATAGGCATATGAAAATAAATCTACATGTCGGAAATTTCCTTTTTTGGGCAACTATATAGGTAGGAGTGATTTTTGTGGAAGAGTTGAACTATTTAAATCCAACCGAGCTGCTTGAGAAGATCTATAATACACTTTGTTCCGAGTATGAGGATGAAGCTCATTACGACAATGACCAGGACAAACAGGAAATAGAAGTAACAAAAAAGCGGTTAACCAAAAAGGTCTTTAACGAATTCGTTGTCGATGATGAGTATTTCTTAACCATGGATCCAAAAACATTTAAAGAACGCTATCATTTATTTGAAAAAGACCTCTTCAAATTGATCACTGGATGCAGCAAACATGGAGTTCCTTATGAAAAATTCCTTCAAATAATAGATGACCTGCTGGCCTGCGCCAACTATCGATTAAACGCCTTCCAACAACTAGAAGAAGAAATCATAAGAATAAAAGCAGAAAAAGCGCAAGAAGAAGCAGAACCAGAAGAAGAAACCGCAGGCGGCGAAACAGAGGAAACAGAAGAAATAGAAGGAGAAGAATAGTATAAAGCATAGAAGAAAAAAATATACAGTGATGTATAAATGGTGCCTGTCACCACTCGTGGACACTGTCCACGGGTGGTGACAGGCACCAAATTGGGCACCAAACTGCTTTTAAATTTGTCATATTGCTGGTTAATCTGGAAAGGCTAAGGAGAAAAGGAGGTTTGATTGGAATGAAGATGAAACGGTTATTGATGATGTTGCTTTTAGGCTTTTCTCTTTTCAGTATAACGGGTTGTGGAAGGGATGAGCCGCCTGAAGAAGGGGAAAAGCTTGAGGATGTAGAGGAAGAGGATGAAATTGGTGATGGCGAGGTTGATGATGAATAGGGTTAAACCCTATCGTCAGCACACCACATAATAGAAGGAGTGCCCTAATTCGGCACTCCTTTGCTTTATCCTATGGCAGGATGTTTCCAGCGGCACGGTAGATTTCGTACCATTCTTCGCGTGTTAGATCGATTTCGCTTGCTTTACAACATTCCTTCAACCTGTCCACGTTCATTGTACCAATAACCGGCTGCATTTTGGCTGGATGGCGCAGCAGCCACGCAATCGCGATGGTGGTATTGCTCACTTCATACTTTGCAGCAATTTCATCGATTTTCTGATTTAATTCCGGAAACTTTTCATTGCCAAGGAACACACCCTCAAAGAAACCGTATTGGAAAGGTGACCACGGCTGGATGGTAATGTCGTTCAGTCTGCAAAAATCTAGCACACTGCCATCACGGCTGATCGCTGATTCATTCACCATGTTTACATTGATTCCATTTGAAATCATGTTGGCGTTCGTGATGCTCAATTGCAGCTGGTTTGCAACAATCGGCTGTTTCACATATTTCTGCAGCAGCTGAATTTGCATTGGGTTTTGGTTGGAAACTCCAAAGTGGCGTACTTTTCCAGAACGCTCAAGGATATCAAAAGCCTCTGCCACTTCCTCAGGCTCCATTAATGCATCCGGACGGTGCAGGAGCAATGTATCCAGGTATTCTGTATTCAGGCGTTTCAAAATGCCATCGACGGAATGTAAAATATGTTCCTTTGAAAAATCAAACATTCCCTTGCGAATACCGCATTTAGATTGCAGGATGATTTTCTCACGAATATCCGCATTCATTTGGATTGCTTCTGCGAAGATCTCCTCAGATTTTCCATCTCCGTATATATCAGCATGGTCGAAGAAATTTGCTCCTTGTTCTAGAGCTGTTTGAATAAAGGTTTCAGCTTCCTTCGTTTCTAATGATTTCATGCGCATACAGCCGACGGCTACTACAGGCACTTCTAATGAACTAGTTCCTAGTTTAATTGTTCTCATCATCGTAACCTCCATTAAGGGAAATTTTTACTGCGATTCACCACTTCCTATTTTGACACATCTGCTGGTCAGTATCAAAAATTACAAATGATTGCTATTTTTCACGTACTAGAGTCTAGCATTATTTAAGTGCTATAATGGATTATTCCTATTATTTCATTATTGAAAGGGTTTACTTGACTTCGTTTGGAAGGGAGGAAATCATGCTTTTTTCATTACGAAACCGATTTCTGTTTATTTTTACATGTTTGCTGACGATTCCATTTGTCATTCTATCAATCATTATTCCTAGCTTTTTTACAACTGAAATCCGCGAGCAGACACAAGAATTGACCATTGAAATGATGGATCAGTTTTCACTATATGTTGATTCCATCACTACCCAGGCAGAAGATTTGGGCAAACAAGTCCTAGTTGATCAAACCACACAAGAATGGCTGAGGTTAAATAGACAGGGTGCAGAGAAGGATGAAATTGATTCATCGTTGAATCAGCTCAGACAGGATCTATCCTCCATTATGATTAATAATTCTAATGCCATGTCCATTTCCGTGCTGCTTGATGATGGAACAGGGTCTTGGGGAAATCATTCAACCCTTCATGAAACGGAATGGTATCAAGATTATACCCAAAATAACCAGGACTATGTAAAATCACATTTTGATCCATTTCAACAAAGTCACGAAATGCAACAAAAGAAGATCAATAGCTATATTCTCCCCCTTATTGATACCAATACGATGATATCCTCAGGGGTCATAAAGGTGAATTTCCCTTCGGTTTTACTTGAAACCGCACTAAATAAAATAAATAACGGACAAAATGAGCATACCTATTTGTTAAATGAAAACGGGGAAAACGTTTTGTCAGGAAAGATTAAGACACCCAGTTCAATTCTGCAGCAAAGTTTGAAGCAAATTACTGCTAGCAATGACCAGGAAGGACTCATTGAGGCTGCTTATCAGAATGAAAGATATTTAGTTTTCTTTCAAAAGCTGTCAGTTGGTGATTGGATCTTAGTTAGTGAAGTGACGGAGTCCGAATTATTCGCAAGGGTCAATCATTTGCAGCAGAGCCTTTTGCTAACAAGCGCCATCCTTTTTATCATAACGATTATCGCTTCGTATTTTATGTCTAACACGATTACAAGCCCTTTAGGAAAACTCGCAAAAGCGATGAGATTCATCGAACGGGGAGATTTTTCAGGGGCCAAGCGGTTGCTGCCAGACAGCAAATCTCAAAATAATGAAGTTGATTACCTTATTGATGTTACCAATCATACGATTGACAGATTACAGACCTTAATTGAAACAGAATATGAAGCTAATTTACGTCGGAAGGATGCGGAATATAAAGCCTTATTACTACAGATTAATCCTCACTTTTTAAATAATACGCTTGAAATTATAGGCAGTTTAGCACTTCAAGAGAAAAATAAAGAGGTCATGAATGTTAGCGTATATTTAGGGAAGATGTTGAGATATTCCTTAAATACAAAAAGCAATATTGTTTCTTTACGTGAAGAATTAAACTATATCAAAAGTTACACGAACATCTTAAAGTTGAGATATGAGGATATGATTGACATTCATATGGATGTAGACCCTGATACAGAAATGCTTCCTGTCATTAAGTTTATTTTGCAGCCACTCGTGGAGAATGCGGTGAAATATAGTTTCAGCGAAAAGACGTTTGCAGATATTTTTATTAAAACTGAAAAGGTTGGAAGCCAGATCAACATATCCGTAGAAGACAAAGGCATAGGGATGTCAGAAGAGATGATTTCAACCTTACAGGAAACGGATGAAACGATGGTGGCGTTGGAAAGTAAAGGGAACAGCATTGGTCTAAGAAACGTACTTGGACGATTGAAGCTTACGTATGGAAATGACTTTTCCTATCGCATTGAATCTAAAAAAAATGAAGGCACTAAGATTACACTACTGATTGATATAAAAAGGGGGGATAGACAGGATGAAGGTGTTAATCGTTGACGATGAAATTCAAATCCGAAAAGGTTTACGCTTAAAAGTGGACTGGGAAGAAGAGGGATTTCAACTTGTAGAAGAGGCTTCAAATGGGAAAGAGGCTCTTGAAATCCTCAAAACCAAAGCAATTGATGTAGTAATTACGGATATGAGAATGCCTATTATGGATGGGGTAGAGTTGGCAAAACGCTGTCACCAAGAGTTCTCTCATGTAAAAGTCATCGTTTTATCAGGTTATTCCGATTTTGATTATGTGCGGAATTCACTGCAGCAAGGCGTTAAAGACTACCTACTGAAACCTGTGGCCCCTGATGAATTAGTAGAAGCATTGAGAAAGATACGGAAAGAAGTAACGGATGAGAAAAGAAAACAAGCTGAAATCGCGCAAATGAGCCGCCTTGTTCATTCTCATTTACAAGAATTGCAGGAACAATTTATTCTTCATTTAGCAAAAGAAGAAGTATTGCAGCTTCCGATTGTGACGGAAAGGCTGCAGCAGCTTCAGTTAGAAGAACTGGCAAATGAAAATGAAAAAGTACAGTTTATAACTGTGGAAATTAGAGAAAGTCATGGTTCCAATCGCCTCGAGGAACTAAGGCTGCCATTCCAGCTGTTGTGTAAGGAAATCGCCCAACAGCAGAAAACAGCTTATGTGTTTACAGACCCAAGTTATCCTAATATGGTTCAATTTTTAACGTTAATCGAGTCCAATTCTCCTTCAACTGACCAGTTTGTTCAGCACATTCAGGTTAACATTAACAAGTTATTAAAATTAGAAACTGTCATTGGTATTGGTGCGATTGTGAATGGTTTGTCAGAATATCGGAGCGGCTATATATCCAGTTTACTTGCATGGAGCCAAAGTCAACTTGGTTCGAAGTCACAGGTTATGGATCAATCGGCCGCAAGCGAAGAGTTGTTTGATTTCTCTCCGGATTTCGAGAAACGGATAACGAATTCAATCGAGAATCTCGATTTTACTGCCTTTAAAGATAATTTACAGATGGTTTTGGAAGGTCGTTCCGTTATGTCGTTTTCATTTGCGGCCAACCAGGTGTTATTTATGTTAGGTTCATTAGCCAAAAAGTATGATGTCGAGACGAAGGACATTCAAAATACGATTTGGAATTGCCAACAAAACATTTGGAAGCTTTATTCTCAACATAAAGTGAAAGACGACTTGATTCAATTAGCCTCTTTAATCATTGAAAAAGTTCGTCTTGCCCGCTTTTCCAATAAGAAATTAATTGATAGCATCCGCCATTATTTGGACCAGCATTATGCAAGTGAAATATCGCTTACCACCTTGTCCAGCTTATTTCACATTAACAGTGCCCATTTATCGGAAACCTTCAAACATCATGTCGGACAGAACTTCAGTGATTATCTCGTTACTTTGAGAATGGACAAGGCCAAACAATTACTTAAAGATAAACAGTTGAAAATCATTGATGTCAGCAACTTAGTTGGTTTTTCAAATTCAGGCTATTTTAGTACGGTCTTTAAAAAACACTTTGGACAAACTCCTGTTGAATTTCGTAACTCCATAGAGGGGTAGGTCAATTGGAAGGGAGGGGCAGATACGGTGAAGAAATGGATAGCGGTGATCCTTCTTATTAGTTTTGCAGGTTTTGCTTTGTACTATTTTTTCCCACTTTCAACTGAAAGTCCTGATAAAGAGAAACCAGCCCAGCAAATTGAGCTGACCTTTTTACGGAACCTAGGCAACCAAGCGTTTAATCAAGCCTATGAAGAGGTAATCGCAGCTTTTGAAGCACAGCACCCCGATATTAAAATTAATATGCAATCGATGCACTGGGGAAATGAGTACGAATTAAGGCTGCGTACGGAACTGGCTGCAGGTAACCATCCCGATATTATGGCCATTGATAGTCCAAACCTCGCTCTTTATGCAAATTCTGGTTCGCTTTTATCGATAGATTCTTATATGAAAAAAGAAGGGAATATTGACGATATACCGGAAGGAGTCCTAAACGGTTTAACTTATAAGAATGAAATTTACCTTGCCCCCATTGTGGAATCAAGTATTGCCTTATTTTACAATATGAATCTTTTCAGGGAGGCGGGAATTCCTTTTCCATCAGGAGATCCGAACCATCCGATGACATGGGATGAAGTACTGGAGATCGCAAAAAAATTAAACAATCCAGCAACAGGTGTCATAGGGATTGACCCTGCTCAAGGCTTCAATGTTGGAGAAGGACCTGCTTATTTTAAAATGCCGTTTCTATGGCAGTTCGGTGCAGAGGTCATTAGTCCAGATGGAACAACCGCAGAGGGGTTTATCAATTCGAAAGAAGCATTAGAAGCCTTGCAATTTTATCAAGACTTATATCGTAAGCATGGGGTAGCGGCAGTTGAAATGCCTCCGACTCCTTTTGAAACAGATAAGCTTGGGATGACGGTATTAGGTTCTTGGGCTTTATCCGAATTGGCACAAACTCCAGGTTTTATTTTAGGAGAAGATTTCGGGATTGCTCCGCTTCCGAAGGGTGATTACCAGGTTGTGCCGAATGGCGGCTGGGCACTTGGGATTTCATCGAAAACCAAGTATCCGGAGGAAGCTTGGGAATTTGTAAAATTCGTCACAGGGTATGAGGGTTCGAAAATCTTCGTCGACATCTCAGGTGATTTACCTGCGAGATACTCAGTAGCAAAAAACTTTCCTGAACTCAATGAATATCCAAAAAATATCTTTATCCAACAAGACCAAAATTACTCGAAAAGCCGGCCGGTAACCCCAGCCTATCCCGTTATCAGCCAGGCCGTTAAGGAATTGTTCGAGGACGTTGGTAAGAATGGAAAAGATGTGGAGGTTGCAGCGAATGAAGCGGCGGAAAAGATTAATAATGGTTTAAGAGATATCAAAAAGTAATCCTCTAGTTTAGGAACTAGGGGATTTTATATTATGAAGGACAAAACTCATCAAGAGAGCGAGAGATTAGTCTTTCATCATAGGGATGAAGGACAAAACTCATCAAGAGAGCGAGAGATTAGTCTTTCATCATAGGGATGAAGGACAAAACTCATCAAGAAAGTGAGAGATTAGTCTTTCATCATGGGGATGAAGGACAAAACTCAGCAAGAGAGTGGAAGATTAGTCTTTCATGATATGACTGAAGGACAAAACACATCAAGAAAGCAAGAGATTAGTCTTTCATCATGTGGATGAAGGACAAAACTCATCAAGAGAGTGAGAGATTAGTCTTTCATCATGTGGATGAAGGACAAAACTCATCAAGAGAGTGAGAGATTAGTCTTTCATCATGTGGATGAAGGACAAAACTCATCAAGAGAGCAAGAGATTAGTCTTTCATCACACGAATGAAGGACAAAACTCATCAAGAGAACGAGAGATTAGTCTTTCATCACACGAATGAAGGACAAATCTCATCAAGAGAACGAGAGATTAGTCTTTCATCACACGAATGAAGGACAAATCTCATCAAGAGAGCGAGAGATTAGTCTTTCATCACACGAATGAAGGACAAAACTCATCAAGAGAACGAGAGATTAGTCTTTCATCAAACGAATGAAGGACAAATCTCATCAAGAGAGCGATAGATTAGTCTTTCATCACACGAATGAAGGACAAATCTCATCAAGAGAACGAGAGATTAGTCTTTCATCACACGAATGAAGGACAAATCTCATCATGAGAGTAAGAGATTAGTCTTTCATCATAGGCATGAAGGACAAAACTCATCAAGAAAGCGAGAGATTAGTCTTTCATCACAGGTGTAAAGGACAAATCTCATCAAGAAAGCGAGAGATTAGTCTTTAATACGTCATTTATCCGCTTTCCACTCATAATAAGTCCATTGATGAACACCTTTAATCATGAAATACTTGCCCAATGTCCTACTTATGGTTTTTTTTGAAATAAGTACTCCGCACCATTCATGAATTACATTTGTGGTAATTTTCCTCTCTGGAAAAAGTAAGCTAAATTCCCAAACCATACGCAAAACAGCAGATGTAACCATTTCTTCGCACCCGCAGCTATGACATACCACTCTCTTTCCTTGAACAGAAACAGAGAATGATAGACATTTTTTGCAGGTAATCCCTTTTCTAAGCTGATGATACTCATAGGAGGGTAATTGCGTATAGGGCGGTACTGTTTGGTGCAATGAAATAAGTTTGTCGGCAAGGGTTTTATGGGAGTCGGTTAATCGTGAAGGCTTCTGGTCTAATTTCTTCATAAAGCTGTCCAGTTTGGTTGGAAGTATAAAAGGCAGGTCAGGTGGAGTTTGATATAACGTAAACTGGGGGTTAATGAAAATGACGTAGGCTTCAATGGTAAGCTTACTTCCTAGCGTTTGAAAAAGATTGCTCAGCATTAACTTACTTCGTTTTAGTTGGTCAAGCGGGTTCTGGATATCTCGTCCGCTAATGGTTTTAAAATATTCAGCATCATAAATGTATTCTCCTTCAAAATTTTTCACCTCAAAAAGGGAGTAGGTCTCTTGAAATATAAGGGAAGAATCAAGTTGAAAACTAGACTTGTTACTCTCAAGCTGCAAATCATTCAAAATATGACACTCACGTTGTAGTTTCTCCGTCAACCCATCAAACTGTACTTCCCCTTCATATCCTTTTTCTTGGTTAAGATAATACCTCTGATCATCTTCCGCTAACTTCATTCGTTTGTTCAAAATTCGTAAAACCTTTAATACAAATGATTCACTCCTGGATTTGTATGGCATATCCCACATCCTTTCTACCATCCCATCATATCGAAAAAATAAAGTGAAAGCGATATCAAACTCCCAAAAATTTTAAACTGTGATAACCAAAAATATTAAACTCTTATTTCCAACCATTTTGTTATATTTAACCCAAGTTGAAAGTGCTTTCAACTGATTATCTGGATAGGAGGTAAGAAAGTGGAAGAACTAGTAAAAGCAGAACAAGCCATGCCGGTTCAAACAAGTAAACCCACCAAATTAAGCAGGAACCTTCAATATATCAAAAAGAATTACATTCTTTATTTGCTTATTGCTCCTGCGGTGATTCTTACAATTATTTTTAAGTACATCCCCATATACGGGGCAACGATAGCCTTTAAGGATTTTAGTCCGATCCGGGGGATTACCGGAAGTGAGTGGGTAGGTTTTAAACATTTTACAAGTTTCCTATCGTCACCAAATTTCATGGAAATCTTGATGAACACCATTAAATTGAGTTCATTTGAATTATTAATCGGTTTTCCGATTCCGATTATTTTGGCTTTGATGTTAAATCAGCTGAGAAAATCGAGTGTGAAAAAGAATGTTCAATTAGCCCTTTATGCACCGCATTTCATATCTGTGGTTGTCGTTTCGGGAATGGTCTTTCTTTTTCTATCACCTGTAGGGCCTATTAATGCAATGTTATCAACCTTTTTAGATAAGCCGATATCATTCATGTCGGATCCGGATTATTTTAGAACCATTTACATTTGGTCAGGAGTTTGGCAGGGAGCAGGATGGGCCTCTATTGTTTATGTAGCTGCTCTTGCGAACGTTGACCCGCAGCTTCATGAAGCAGCAACACTGGATGGGGCGTCACTCCTGCAACGAATCTGGCATATTGACCTTCCAACGCTTAAGCCTGTGATGGCGGTATTGTTCATCTTGGCTGCTGGCGGAATCATGGGGATTGGCTTTGAAAAAGCGTACCTGCTGCAAACACCAATGAATTCACCGTCATCAGAAATTATCGCCACCTATGTTTATAAACGGGGTCTTCTGGCGGGGGATTACTCGTTTGCTACGGCCGTTGGAGTATTTAATGCCGTTGTGAATGTGATTTTACTTGGAGTTGTCAACCAAGTGGTTAAAAAACTAAACGAAGGCGAAGGTCTCGTCTAGGGAAGGAGGAAAAGTATGAATAACCAAATCAAACATCCAAAGGGCGACCGAATTCTGCTTCTAACCAATAATATTTTACTAACGATTATTGTCCTTGTCATAGTTGGACCTCTAATGTATGTATTCCTGTCGTCGTTCTTAGAACCGAATGCCATCATACGAAAAGGGCTTTCGCTACATGCTTCTGATTGGTCATTAGAAGGCTATAAGCGACTCTTTACGGATGACACCATTGTGAGAGGATTTTTCAACTCACTTCTATATTCAACTGCCTTTACGATTGTGACTGTTGTGGTTTGTCTCTTTGCAGGATATACGTTATCTGTCGAAGGCTTGGTTGGTAAAAAAGTATTTATGATTTTCTTCTTATTTACGATGTTTTTTGGAGGCGGCTTGATTCCAACTTATTTTGTTATTCGTGATTTAGGAATGCTGAATACGATTTGGGCGATTATCCTGCCAGGTGCAGTGAATGTCTGGTTTATTATTCTCGCTAGAACTTACTTTAAAGCGGTACCAAATGAGTTGAAGGAAGCGGCACGAATCGATGGTGCCTCCGATTTGAAAATTTTCTTTCAAATTATTTTACCTTTATCGAAACCGATTATCTTTGTTCTAGCTTTATATGCCTTCATTGGACAATGGAACGCCTACTTCGACGCCATGATTTACCTTGACAGTCGAGAATTACATCCCTTGCAATTAGTATTACGTTCGATTCTCATTCAAAATGAGGTTCAGCCTGGAATGGTAGCGGATGTAGAGGCTCGGAATGAACTAATGAGAATTTCAGAAATGATCCGTTATTCCTCGATTGTGATTGCAAGTTTACCGTTATTGATTATGTATCCATTCTTCCAAAAGTATTTTGAAAAGGGAGTAATGGTTGGTTCATTAAAATAAAAAAAAGTGAGGGTTTATGATGAAAAAAAGAATGTTTACAACGGCTTCTGCTCTACTGCTTTCAGGTTCGTTACTTCTAACCGGCTGTACAAGCAAAAGCGGCGGCAGCGAAAGTTTCTCTGCTAAGGATTATGGACTAAAAGATGTATCCTTCCCATTGAAAGAGGAAAAAACATTAAAAATTATGACATCCAGTTCACCCTTGGCACCTAAGGATCCAAATGAAAAGTTAATTTTTCAACGCTTAGAAGATCAAACCGGTGTAAAAATTGATTGGAGAAATTATACCACTGATATCTTTAATGAAAAAAGAAATTTAGCGATTGCGAGTGGAGAACTTCCAGATGCCATCTTAAATGCAGGTTTTAGTGATTATGAATTACTAAAGCACGCGAAGGATGGAGTCATTGTACCTGTTGAAGATTTAATTCAGTATATGCCGAATTTACAAGCAGTCCTGGAAAAAGCACCACAGTACAAAGCAATGATGACGGCCCCTGATGGACATATTTATGCTTTTCCTTGGATTGAGGAGTTAGGTGAAGGAAAAGAAAGTATTCACTCTGTGGATGCGTTCCCTTGGATTAATATGGAATGGTTAAATAAACTAGGATTAGAAGTTCCAAAAACAACTGAAGAGTTAAAACAAGTATTACTTGCATTTAAAACCCAAGATCCAAATGGTAATGGCGAAGCGGACGAGATTCCAATGTCCTTCATCATAAATGATGGCGGACAAGATCCACACTCCTTATTTGGGGCATTCGGTCTAGGAGACAACTGGGATTTCACGGTTGTTACTAATGATGGAGAAGTAAAACTTACAGCGGCAGATGATAGCTATAAAAAGGCGATTAGCTGGTTCAACGATTTATACAATGAAGGATTAATCGATATCGAAGCATTTGAGCATGATTGGAACACGTATCTTGCAAAAGGCAGAGACAAAAAATATGGTTTGTACTTCACGTGGGATAAAGGAAATATCACTGGCATGGGCGATGATTACGATCTGTTAGCTCCGTTAAAAGGTCCAGAAGGACATCAAAATGTTGCGAGAACAAATGGAATGGGCTTTGATCGTTCACGTTTAGTGGTTACATCAGCAAATAAAAACCTAGAATTAACTGCAAAGTGGATTGACCAGCTCTACGATCCGTCTCAATCTGTACAGAATAACTGGGGTACGTATGGGGATGAAAAGCAACAAAACATCTTCGAAATGGACGAGGCAACAAAAATGTTAAAGCACCTTCCATTAGAAGGTACTGCACCAGTTGAATTAAGAGAAAAAACATCTATCGGCGGACCGTTAGCGATCTTAGATAGCTACTATGGTACTGTGACAACAAAACCAGATGATGCTGCTTGGAGACTGAACTTAATGAAAGAAGTGATGGTTCCTTACATGGAAGCAGACAATATTTATCCACGTGTCTTCTTCTCAATTGAGGACCTAGATCGACTTTCTGTGATTGAAACGGATATGTTTGCTTATATTAAGCGAAAGCGTGCGGAGTGGATTGCAAATGGCGGTGTTGAAAAAGAATGGAAGGATTATCTAGCAGAATTAGACCGACTAGGACTGCAAGAATGGCTGGATATTAAACAAAAAGGTTACGATCGAAGCCAGGAATAAATCAGAGTAACTAGTATAAGGCTATACATTGCTTTGGCATACGTACAGCCTTATATACTAATTTAGTAGATATTAAGGAGCGAAAAAATGATGCAAACCTATAAAGAGCAGTATCGTCCACAATTTCACTTTTCACCCGAAGAAAAGTGGATGAATGATCCGAATGGAATGGTCTTTTTTAATGATGAATATCATTTGTTCTACCAATACCATCCATTTGGTACTACCTGGGGACCCATGCACTGGGGACATGCAGTAAGTAAAGATATGATTCATTGGGAGCATCTGCCGATTGCCTTATATCCGGATGACCTGGGAGCCATTTTTTCAGGAAGTGCGGTTGTCGATTGGAACAATACCACCGGATTTTTTGAAAAAGACAAACCAGGATTAGTTGCGATTTATACAAGTGCTGGCACCTATCCGGATTCCGAACGACCGCTTCAGCAACAGAGTTTGGCCTATAGCAAGGATAATGGCAGAACGTGGGTAAAATATGAAGGAAATCCTGTCCTTTCAGATGTTAACATTACCGATTACCGTGATCCGAAAGTGTTTTGGCATGAAGAAACCCAAAAATGGGTGATGGTGCTGGCAACAGGTCAAACGATTACGATTTACACTTCCCTTAACTTAAAAGAATGGGAGTTTGCCAGTGAATTTGGCCATACTGCCGGTTCACATGATGGTGTTTGGGAATGTCCGGATTTATTCAAACTACCTGTAGATGGTGGACAAGAAAAGTGGGTAATGATTGTCAGTATCGGAGATAACGGACAATCAGCAAAAGGTTCCAGAACACAATACTTTATCGGACAGTTCGATGGAACAACCTTTGTAAATGACCATGATGATTCGACAATTCTATGGTTAGATTACGGCCGGGATAATTATGCGGGTGTGAGTTGGTCTGATATCCAGGATGGAAGACGTATTTATCTTGGCTGGATGAGCAACTGGCGCTATGCGAATCAAGTCCCCACTGAAGCTTGGCGAAGTGCGATGACGTTACCAAGAGAATTATCATTAACTTCTACAGAAAATGGAGTCCGTTTGTTCCAAAAACCGGTTGCTGAAGTTCATACGATTAGAAAAGAAACAGAATCATATCCAGACATTGCGATTGAATCTGGAAGTAATGTATCGGTTCCCGTAAACAATTCATTACTAGAATTAACGATTGAATTTGAAAAAGTAACTTCAAGTCAATTTGGAATTATCATACAGCACTCTGATGAAGAGAAAACCGTAATTGGCTATAATGGCATCGAAGAGAAGTTATTTGTTGATCGGACTCTTTCTGGGGATAATAGCTTTTCGACATCTTTTCCAGCTGTGCAGGAAGCAGCATTAACGTTAGCGAATCAAAGATTGAAACTTCAGTTGTTTTTAGATACTTCCTCCATTGAGGTGTTTGCCAACGACGGTGAGGTTGCGGTTACTAGCTTACTGTTCCCTCATAAGGCAGGCAAAGAGCTCATTTTATTTTCGAATGAAGGAACAACTAACGCTGCTAATATAAAATTAACGGAACTTGATTCCATTTGGAGCAGGTAGGTTTAAACGTATGAGAGCTCTAATCGGCAGTAATAGATTAGAGTTTTATTTGTTAAAGGGAAGGTGTGTAGAATGAGTTCATCCATAATATGTATTGGTGAATTACTAATCGATTTTTTCTGTACCGATGTGGACATTAATTTAATTGAAGGTCAAAATTTTCAAAAGCAAGCAGGGGGTGCTCCTGCAAATGTTTGTGCCACAATTGCAAAATTAGGCGGGACCGCACTATTCTCTGGAAAAGTTGGAAATGATCCGTTTGGACATTTTTTAAAAAAGACACTGGATGACGTGAAGGTAGATACATCAATGGTCGTATTTGATGATTTCCACCCAACCACATTGGCTTTTGTATCCTTACAGGCCAACGGTGAAAGAGATTTTGTGTTTAACCGAGGAGCTGATGCCTTTCTAGTGGAGGAAGAACTTAATTTTGAAAAGCTAAATGAGGCTGCTATTCATCATTTTGGCTCAGCAACGGCTTTATTAAATGACCCTTTTCAATCGACCTATTTTCAGGTAATGAATCATTCAAAGAAACAAGGAAAGTTTATTTCATTTGATCCTAATTACCGAAAAGATCTTTGGAAAGATAGTGTTCCAACCTTTATTGAATTAGCCAAAAAAGGGGTCGCTTTAGCTGATTTTGTAAAGGTGAGTGATGAGGAATTAAAACTTATAACGGGGAGCAGTGATTTGGCTGAAGGCACAGTATTCCTTCATGAATTAGGTGCAGCAGTAGTCGCTGTAACATTAGGCAGTGAAGGGACCTATCTATCTAATGGGCACAGTAAAGAAATTGTCCCTAGCATAAACGTAACTTCCATTGATTCTACAGGTGCTGGTGATGCATTCGTTGGTGCAACATTATACCAATTCGCAAACGAAAATCCAACAATAGAAGATTTTGAGGCACTTAAAAAAATTATTTCGTTTAGTAATAAAGTGGGTGCATTTGTCTGTACCAAGGTTGGTGCCATTTCTGCCATACCAACGATTGAAGATATCTTGCGACCTTAATGTGATTAAATAGTGCAACTTATATCTAAGCATAACAAAAAGACGATTCTTCCCCCTCGAATCGTCTTTTTCCTTATTTTTCCGGCTATGTTAGCTTTCCTTTGATATAGAAAGTTCTATTCGTTGGTCGCCTCTTTTGGATGCTGTCATTAGGCTCATGATGACCAGCATTGTGGTAGACCCTATTGTTACACCTGCAATAAAAGTTAACATTGTTTTTCCCCCATCTTTACATAATCGTAGAAGGATTCATATTCGGTAACTGGCTAGCCTTGTATATCACTTTAGCCCCTCTAGTTTTGCGTCATCACCTTTCGGTCATTTTGCCATTTCGTACGATATATGTTTTTTATTTTTGGTGAATTCATCTTAATACTACCATGTATCGGCAATTTCTTACAAAAAGTTTAATCTTTTACCAAAAATTTTATTTAGGTGCAATCACGATAGCTTGTGAACCCATCTGTTCCCAAGCTGCAATAAACTTTTCTCGATTAACCTGTTTGTTTTTTGTTCCATAGGGATCGTTAAGATAGATATGGTTTTGGTCGTAGCCGGTAATGACGACGCTGTGCATGTTAAACGAAACCCTAACCGACCCTTGTGGGGTGGACCATGTTTGGAAACTTTGTATGGGTGCAAAGTTGGTTGTCGTAATCACCCAAACAGGCAGACCCTGGCTAACCTTTTCCAGAATGGAGGAAAAAGGATAGTTTGATAGATTTTGAACCATTAAATCGTTAGGGATATGAGTATTCGCCAAATAGAAAATCGGTCCATGGTAGACTCCTAACCCAGGCCCATCTTCCATATTGCCGGCAAAACCCATATTGGGATTTCCATTTTTACCATCTCCATATTGAAGAGGAACCCGTGGGATTTCTTCGGCTAGTCGATTTTTTGTCACATTAATTCCCCAATATTGCAGCAGCATTGCCAGACTGGTAACCTCGCAGCCATTAAATAACTGGGGTTCATCCATTTGATTAAGTAACGGTACATCCAATTGGATTTCCTCAGCCAACACCACTTTTGTGAAGGGAGTTGCCTTTGCTTCCTCTTCGTTACTTCCAGAGCCCACGTCTGCCAATATAGAAAAACATAAAACTATTAAACTGAAACCGTATATAACAACCCTTTTCACAGCTGTATCACCTCTAGTAGCAGGAAATTTTTAACGGCCTCGTAAAATCACAACCGTTACACGGCGGTTCGACTGCCGGTTTTCATCCGAATCGTTTGGAAATAGAGGCTGATATTCTCCGAAACCTGAAAATTGCATGCGATTGGCTTGAACGTTTTGTGACTCAAAGTAGTGGAGAACACTGGCCGCTCGAGCTGCAGACAGTTCCCAATTCGTTTTATAGATTGTATTATGTGCTGGAACATTATCCGTATGCCCCTCAATACTAATCGGATTGGGAACCGTATTAATCAAGCCAACGAGCCCGTTTAAAGTTTGATAGGAGCGTTCCTTTAAATCTGCCCTTCCCGAATCAAATAACACCACATCTTTTAAGGATACTTCAATTCCCTTTTCTGTTTCTTCGAGGGAGACCATATCCTCTAGGCTATTGTTTTGGATGTAGCTTTCAAGCTGTTGCCGCAATACATCCAGTTCTTTGTCATTTGTTTCTGCTAATACTTCTTCCTCTGGCAATCCTATCTCTGGTTGAGGAGAGGAAGGGTTCGGTGATAGACCTGCTTGTTGACTCTCAATTTTTGTCCCGGTTAATTCAGATTGAAAGGATTCCATGATCGATTGATATTTTTCCTTGTCAACGGTACTGGCTGCGTATAAGACAATAAATAGCGCCAGTAATAACGTTAATAAATCGGCATATGGTATTAGCCAGGATTCATCTACATGGTCTTCGTGGTCAGAGTTAAAGGCTCTTTTCCGTTTTCTCATGCTGATTTCTCCTCAATATAGTCATCTTGTTCAAGTTCTTTTTCAACTTTATTGCGTTCAGACGGAGGGATATGAACCGTTAGCTTTTTCTCCAAGGCACTTGGTAAAACCCCCTGATAGATAGAGAGCAGCCCTTCAATGATAATCAGCTTTAATTCTTGTTCTTGTTTGGATAGTCGCTTTAATTTGTTTGCTAATGGATGCCATAGTACATAACCGGAAAAAATCCCAAGTAAGGTAGCAATGAACGCAGCTGAAATCGAGTGACCGATTTTTTCGATTTCGGATAATGAGCCAAGTGCAGCAATCAGACCGACTACGGCCCCAAGTACACCAAGAGTCGGAGCATACGTGCCTGCCTGTGTAAAAATAAGCGCACCTGTTTTATGACGCTGTTCGATTGCTTCGACTTCATCAAATAAAACTTCCTCAATGAACTCCGCGTCATAGCCATCAATAATCATTTCGAGCCCCTTTTTAAAAAAAGGATCGTCTGTTGTTTCAGCAATTTCCTCTAAAGCTAGAAAACCCTCTTTTTTAGCCATTTCCGCACATTCTATTAACCTAGCAACCTGTTCTGCTTTTGAAGGAAGCTTTGGTTCAAACAGAGCAATTTTTAATAGTTTCGGAAATTTTTTAATTTCTCGAAACGGAAATGCGATAAGCACTGCAGCAGCTGTCCCGCCAAAAATAATCAGGTATGCCGCGGGATTGTTCAACGATGCCAGTGGTGCGCCCTTTAAAATCATTCCTAATCCAATTGCGAGGAGTGCCAATAAAATTCCAAAAATACTAGACATAAAATTCTCCTTTAGTTTATCTTTAATTTAGTTTAAATAAATTACATTCAACGTGAACCGGAAAAATTCGACAGTTTTCTTTTTCGGAAAAATAATGGTAACCATCATGAAAGGAGTATCCGCTTGAAGATCCAACAAAGCCAAACTATCAGTCAGGATCGCTTTATTCCAGTGCGGGAGAAAGGGAAAGAATCCCCTTCTTTTCAACAGGTTTTTCAAGAAACACAATCTCATTTAACACAAGATCGTTTGCAGACCCTTCTCAAAGTTTTGGATCAAAACGGCAGCCGGTTAAGTACTTCCCAATCCGTAAAAGATCTATTAGCCTATAAACAAAGCATTCAAGACTTTTTAAAAGAAGTCGTTCAAAATGGTTACTCCATAGAGGAGTATCGGTCATTTCACTCCAATGGTAGAGATAAAAGACTAAAAATAATTAAACAAATTGACCAACAATTAATCAAACTTTCAGAGCAGGTGATGGAAAAACAAACTGGTTCCGTTGACCTTTTGAAGACGATCGGTGAAATTAAAGGATTATTAGTAAATTTATACATGTAGAGAGGAGCACAATTATGCTTCGAGGAATTGATACCGCTGCATCCGGGATGATTGCATTGCAGAGAAGACAAAATGCACTAACCAATAATTTGGCGAATGTCGAAACCCCAGGTTTTAAACAGGATTCAAGTCCGCTGCGTTCTTTTCCAGACATGTTACTGCAGCGTATCCGTCAATCAGAAACTACGGGGGAATCGCCAAAAATCGGCACCTTGTCCATGGGGGTGTATAACCAAGAAACCTTACCGCTATTTTCACAGGGAAGTCTAGTGGACAGTAACATGCCTTTTGATGTCGCGATTAACGACCAAGCACTAGCACCCATCTTAGAAAACGGAGAATACATCAAACCAGCTGCCTTTTTTACCGTACAAACAGCTGATGGAAGTTTCCAATTTACGCGAAACGGAAGGTTCTCTGTCAATGAAAATGGGCAGCTGACGACCGCAGCAGGAGATTTGGTTTTAGGAAAAAATGGTCTGCCCCTATCTGATCAGGAGTTGATCTCCGGAAATGTGTCAATCCAAAACAATGGTGATATCATTGTTAATCCTGATGACCCAGCACGTGCACGAACCGTTGGCTCACTTGGAATTATTGTGGTTAATAACCCAAACCAATTAGTTAAAAAAGATAATGGTCTTTATGAGCTGGAGGGGGCAGCACCTGCTGTGCTTACACAGACTCTCCCTGCTGGTTTACAGCTGCATCATAAAATGATCGAGCAATCAAACGTTGACACCTCCAAAACCATTACCGAAATGATGACGAATATTCGGTTGTATGAGGCGAATCAAAAAGTACTTCAAGCCTACGATAAAACACTAGAACAATTAAACACGATTGGAAGGATATAAAAGCTATGAATACATCTTTATTTATTGCTTCGTCTGGTGTTCGCGCCTACCAAGGGAAGTTAGATACGATCGCCAATAATATTTCCAATGTTGAATCCGTAGGTTTTAAGCGCAGAGAAGCCGCTTTTTCTGAGAATTTAACAGTCTCCATTCAAAACCAAATCGAACAGCAAAGGGAGATTGGCCGATTATCTCCTCCCGGTATTCGTACTACTTTTGGATCTCGAATTGCTGGAACGTCATTAGATCTGACCCAAGGTGCACCTAAGCAAACGGATCAGCCATTTGATTTCATGGTCGAAGGGAAAGGTTATTTTCAAGTACAACGAACAACAGGAACTACAACGGAAATTTTGTACACAAGAGGCGGAGCCTTTAAGCAAACTCCAGTAGGTGGCGGCCGCTTTCAGCTGGTAAACGCCCACGGAGATGTGCTTCTTGACCAAAATCAAAATCCAATTGAATGGGATCTGGGCAATGAATTCGTAGTGGCTAGTGACGGAACGATTGGCGGGACAAACCAGCGTATCGGTTTGGTTGATTTTAGCAATTCACAGCTGTTAAAGGATGATGGCGGAGTTTACAGGTTAACGGGTGGTACGGTTACAGCTGTCAATACGAATGTTCAAATCAAACAAGGGTTTTTAGAATCGTCCAATGTGGACTTAAATCAGGAAATGACCGATATGATTAAAGCTCAAAGAGGTTATCAAGCCAATGCCCGAGCGCTTAGCTATGCGGACCAAATGATGGGAATCGTGAATGGGATTATGAGGTAATAAGGAAATTTAGCGGCGGCGGTTTATGCTGCCGTTTCTTTTTTAGGGCTGTGTTAAAGGCTATTGTGGATTTTAAGAATCCAAATAAACGGAAAATTTTCGCTTAATTAGCATTACTAATTAAAAATAGCTTTAATAGACGGAGAGATTCCGCCTATTGAGAAGAATTACGTGAAAAAGGGAGATTTTGCTATCAATAACCGGAAAACCTCCCCTTATTTAGCTCGAAATAGGCTCCATTCTGCATTTAACCGGAAAGTCTCCGCTTATCTTACTTAGCTATACTGGAGCTCAAATCAACAGGATTATTTCACACAGCCTTTAAAAAAATTAAGAAATACTCTAAACAGTAAACCATAAACTGCCGATACAAAAAGTAAGGGATAGAGTTAAAAGGAGCGGACTTTATGAAAATCAATCCAATTAATCGACTTGATGCGGCATATCAGGCATACCAAAAAAACAATCAGCCAAAAAAAGAAGAAGTAACCAATAAACTTCAATCAGACAAAGTAGAATTATCAAACGAAGCCAAGCTTCAGATACAAAAAGAAAAAGATGCAAAAATTGAGCAATTGAAAAGCCAAATTGCCAATGGCACCTATAAAGTAGACAGTGAAAAGTTAGCGGATAAATTACTCTCAGCTTGGAAGTCAGGTGCAAAAATCGATGAATAGCCTCACAGAAGTTTTGCAGATGTTAACAGACCTGCATATCACATTGTTAGAAACTGCAAAGAAAAAGCAGGAAATCTTAATTTCTGCAGAAATCAATCCGCTGCTGGGTATTATGGCGGATGAATCGAAGCTGATCAAAAAAATCAAAGAAGTAGATGAGATGAGAATGGATGTAATGGAGCATGACAAATCGTATCTTCCTCTCTCGAAACTGATAGAACAACAACCTGACGGAGTGACAAAAGCAGAGTGGACTTCGAAATTGACATTACTTCAGCGTTTATTTGAAGAAATTGATAAAGTAAACAAACATAATCAGCAATTGATTCAACAGTCATTAACCTATACACAGTTCATGATCGAGCAAATGCTGCCGCAATCAAAGGATTCGGGTCTATATAGTTCCGAAGCGGAAGCGCAGGATTCAAGAGAATATGCTCGTTTGTTTGATTTAAAAGCATAGGGGAGAAAAAAGATGTACTCAACCTTTCATGGGTTAGAAATCGGAAAAAGAGCGATTTTTTCCCAACAAACTGGACTTAGTGTAACAGGACATAACATTGCCAACGCAAACACGAAGGGATACACGCGGCAAGAAGCTGTATTGCAGGCGGGTATTCCACTAGCCTCACCGAATCCAAATAATGGAACGATTCCGATGCAAATGGGTACAGGTGTAGAGGTATCGGAGTTTCGAAGGATTCGGGAGTCTTATTTAGACCGCCAATTTCAGAATGAGCAGAAAGAGGCCGGATATTGGGAAGCAAAGGCAAGTGCGCTTTCTAACATAGAAAATGTCTTTAACGAACTAGGAGATTCTGGTCTAACCAGTTCGCTAAATCGTTTTTGGCAAGGACTGCAGGAGCTTTCCAAGCAATCGGAAAATCTATCGGCCCGCGTGGTCGTGGTTGCAAACGGGAAGGAAGTGGCAGGTCAACTCAATGAAATCTATACGGGCATTGAACAAAACCAAAATTTCCTGGCCGATCAACTTACAGGTAAGACCAATGAAATCAATACCATCGCCAATGAGGTGGCAGGTTTGAATTTAAAGATTGCTCAAAACATTGGCAGCGGCAATCAGCCTAATGATTTGAAGGACCGACGAGATGTGCTGCTGGATCAACTCTCAAAGCTAGTCGATATCCAAGTAACGCCTGCTCAAAATGGCAGAGTGGATGTTTCAATTGGCGGTGAAAAGCTGGTAGAGGGGAACAATGCCAACACATTTACATTGGACCTGGAAACTGGCGGGGCCAACATCGCTGGTACGGATATTGCAATAGCAGGCGGGGAAATTAAGGGATTGCTCGAAACCCATGGGTACACGGTAAACGGAACAAGCTTTGGAACCATCCCTGATTTACGAGTGAAAATTGACTTATTGGCGAAGACCATCGCAGACAGCATAAACGCCATTCATGCAGGAGATAATGCGAGGAATTTAGATGATATCCAAGCAAGAAGTACAGATCCGAATGCACCTTTAGAAAAACTTCTGTTTTTTGTTGATAAAGATGATCCAACCAAGCCCCCTAAAAATGCGGGGAGTATGATGATTAACCCGTTGCTGGTAGAATTTCCATCGAAGGTAGCAGCTGCTTCTTCGGATACGATTGGGGATGGATCGAATGCGAAAGCGATGAGTGAGGCTCTCTTTCAAAAAATGAATATTGGCGGAACAGATGCCACCATCGGTGATTTTTACAAGGGGATTATCGGCCAACTAGGGACTGATGTTCAAACTGCCCAGCAGTCCGCTGAAAATGCTGTTCAGATGGTGCAGCAGGTGGACAATCGCCGACAATCAGTAGCTGGTGTATCGATTGATGAAGAATTGACGAACATGGTTCGCTATCAGCAGGCTTACAATGCGGCTGCCCGCTATGTGTCAGCAGTGAACGACCTGTTAAATACATTGATTAACGGAATGAAGTAACCATAATGATTCATGGCATGAAAGGGGGAGAACGATGCGCGTTACGCAGCAGATGATTAGCCAACAATTTATCCAAAGTCTCCATCGCAGTAACAAATCAATGGAGACACTTCATGGGCAGATTTCTTCTGGAAAGAAGTACGAAAGGATCTCGGACCAGCCAGGTGAAGTCTTGAAGGGATTATCTTATCGTTCCTCATTGTCGCAAATTGAGCAGTATCAAAGAAATGTCGAAGATGGCATCAGTTGGAGTTCAGCAATGGACGGTGAGCTTGGGAATGTTACGAATGTACTGCACCGCATTCGTGAGCTCACGCTTCAAGCAAGCAATGACACGAATAATCCGAGCGATAGGAAAAATACCGCTGTGGAAGTACGCTCGCTCATTGATCAGGTAGGGAAAATTGCGAATACAGCTTATGGAAGCGGCTATCTTTTTTCAGGGACTGACTTGAATACGCAGCCCTATCAAAATGGGGCTTTGCAACCGAGCAATCCAATCGTGAAAGAGTGGAATGTTGGTCAGGGACTTAGTGTGAAAGGGAATGTCCATGCAGCATCTGTGTTTGGATTCTCTGTAGACGGTAAAAACTTGTTCGAAACCATTGACGCGGTGGCAGAAACATTAGAGAACGGTGAAAATCCAGAGGCGCTCTTGAATTCGATTGAACAACAATTGGATCATGTGATTACACAGCGAACCGTGGTAGGCATTAATCAAAATATGCTCGAGCTGGCGTCCAATAAATTGGAGCAATCAGAGCTATTACATAAAAAGATGCAATCAACAGTCGAAGATACGGATATTTCAAAAGCATTCTTGGAACTATCCGCTCAAGAAACATTGCTGCAAGCATCACTATCTGCAGGAGGAAAAATCCTTCAGCAGAGCCTAGCTGATTTTTTAAGATAAAAATAAATCAATGTTTCCCCATCTTAGCATTAAGGTGGGGATGTTTTGAATGAGGGGATTGTATGAAGGAAATAGCAGCAGTTGCGTTAATTATCCTAGTTTCCTCTATTATATATTTAACCAATAGTAATAGAAAAAAGAGGCAAAGGACTGTGCAAAAAGAGGTGAAGCCGCCTAACAGAAGGGATAACTTTCGTTTTCGAACTAATATTAAAAATACGCTTATGGAAGTCTTAAAGATTGGGAGTTTGGATGTTAACGAATATTTCTACTGTGAAATTGTTGATGTTAGTGCAGGCGGAGTAGGGATTCTGAGTGAATACGACTTTCCATTAAGGGAAAAGGTTTACGTAAAAATAAATTTTTATTTAGATAATGAGGAATTCATGTTAAACGGAAGAATTGTACGCAAAACTGAAAACATCAAAAAGCGTGCTGTATTGTACGGTATCCAGTTTGTTGATCTTTCGACGTATGATGAAAACCGCTTGTTGAAAACAATCTTCGCCATGGAAAACCAACGTAGGAAAATCGATATAAAATAGATTTCGATATTAAGCCAGGCAACCGCCTGGCTATTTTCTTTTATAAAATCAGCCAAGAAGAATTTTATAAAAGATTTTCGTTTCCCCCTCTACAGGTTCAAAAATCCTGTCGATACATAAAAACAGAGAGGGAAAATATTCCTCAAAAATAGGAGGGTACATAAAATGAGAATTAACACAAACGTAGCAGCACTTAACACACATCGTCAGTTAACAGCTGGTTCAAATGCAGCAGCGAAAAACATGGAAAGATTGTCTTCAGGTCTTCGTATTAACCGTGCAAGTGATGACGCAGCAGGTCTAGCAATCTCTGAAAAAATGCGTGGACAAATTCGCGGATTAGAAGTAGCTCAAAAGAACGCACAAAACGGTGTTTCTTTACTTCAAACAGCTGAAGGTGCTTTAAATGAAACACATTCCATTTTACAGCGTATGCGTGAACTAGCAGTCCAATCTGCCAACGATACAAACACATCATCTGACCGTGTAAAACTTCAAGCTGAGATCGACACATTAGCTGAAGAAGTAAGCCGTATCGGTTCTTCTGCAGAGTTTAATGGAAAGAAACTTTTAAACGGTTCATTTGACGGTACATTCCAAATTGGTGCCAACCAGGATCAGAATATGAGCCTTAAGATTGGGGATTCACAATCATACAGCCTAGGTGTTGCGGGTAGTGTAGGAATTGAACAATCTAGCACTGTTACTGCTGGTACAACAACAAAAGGTGATACACTAAAGGCAGGAACTTACAGTGTTTCTGATAATGGCGGGGTTTATGAAGTTAAGGATGAAAACGGTAAGGTCGTAGCTTCAAGTACAACTGGCTTAGTGTTTACGACAAAAGCGTTTGATGGCGCAGCCGGAGATGACACATTTACTTTTAAACAATCTGTAACATCCGGGACATTAAGCTTTGATGGAACAACAGTTACAGCGAAAGCTTCATTTACTAATAGCGGTCTTGAAGCAGGAACATACACATACCAAGCAAGTGATAATGTTCTTTTAGATGCACATGGGGAAGTAGTAGCGCGTTCAGGTGATGGTGTTAAATTCATGGGATCTGACGGTACCCAAGTTTTTGCAGCAACAGTAGGATTAACAAATGGCGATACGCTTAAAGTTGGTGGAGCAGACATCTCTACTCAAGCCGCAGCTAACACATCAATCACTGCGATTAACACAGCGATTGAGACTGTTGCAGCTGAGCGTTCAAAAATGGGTGCGGTTCAAAACCGACTTGAATTTACAAATAACAGCTTAAGCACGACTGCTGAGAACTTAACATCTGCAGAATCGCGTATTCGTGATGTTGATATGGCGAAAGAAATGATGACATTCACAAAGAATAATATTCTTTCTCAGGCAGCTCAAGCAATGCTTGCTCAAGCTAACCAACAGCCGCAGGCAGTACTTCAATTACTTCGTTAACAAATAATAAAAAGAGATTTAAGGCGTCTTAAATCTCTTTTTTTGATAAAAATATTTTACTTGTCATATAAAGGAGGGTTTATCTTGAAAAGAATGAGAAAGCTTCCAGCAATAATTAGTTTATTGCTATTTATCCAATTGTTACTTCCTGTTATGGGAGTTTATGCTTCAAGTTTGCAGGCACCAACAAATGTAAAGGTTTATGAACGTTATCCAGGTAGTGTTGTCATCGAGTGGAACGCAGTACCTTACAGCTCTGCATATAAAGTTTATCGAATTAATGGTGACACTAAAACGTTAGATTCACAAGTTAAAAGCAACGCGGCTTATGTAAACTTACCTGAGGGAACCTATACATTTGCTGTATCTGCAATCGTTTCTGGACAAGAATCGCCAATCTCTTCACCAGTATCGATAACGATTATGTATCCAGACATGCAAGCCCCAACTAATTTACAAGCCTCTGTACAAAGTTTTTACGATTTAACCTTAAGTTGGGACAGTAGTGCATATGTTCATTATTATAAAATCTATCAGATAATTAATGGTACAAGAAAATTAGTAACAACAACAGATAGGACTTCTTTTAAATTTAATACCTTGCCTGAAGGTCATTATGTGTATGAAATATCATCTTATAATAGTATCTTTGGTGAATCAGAGCTTGTAGCACGTGTTGAAGCAGATATTATTTATCCTGAGGTACAGGCCCCAAGTAACCTTGCTTATAAAATAACAAACGGAAGTGATGTTACATTAAGCTGGTATCAGGCAACATATGCTAATAAATACAATATTTATAAAGTTGAGGGAGACCAGAGGAAACTAGTAACTTCTACAACTAATTTAAGTGCAACACTTACAAAAGTAACAGAGGGAAAACAACGATATGAAGTGACTGCCTACAGCTATACATTTGGTGAATCAAAAAATGCTGCTGTTGTTGAGTTTGATGTCCTTCATCCAGACATGCAAGCCCCAGGAAATCTGTCTTTAGCGATATCTAATGGTAATGATGGAATGTTAACCTGGAGTGAGGTAGATTATACAAATTATTATAAGGTATATCAGGTTATAGACGGGTCGAGAGTTCTTCTAAGGGAGACAGCTTTTCCTCAACTAAGTTTTACAAACATGGAAGAAGGTAACTATATTTATGAGGTGACCTCTTATAGTGACCGGTTCGGTGAGTCACCCGCAGCCCATCTTGAACAACAGGTTGTTCATCCTAAGATGCAAAAGCCAGAAGGATTTAAGGCTTCAATACTATATGTAAATTCTGTTTATTTACAATGGAATAAAGCTGAATATGCAACATCTTATAAGCTTTACCAGGTTATCAATGGAGAAAGAAAGTTCATTTCAGATATCACAAACACATATACTGTCGTAGAAAACTTACCCGAAGGAAACTATGTTTATGAAATTACATCGTATAGTGACCGATTTGGTGAATCAATCGAGGGTTCAAGTGTAGAAGTGTCCATTGTTTATCCTGAAATTCAAGCACCTGAAAACTTGCAGGCAGTTGTAAATCAGGATGTCAATTCTATTGCATTATGGTGGGACGAAGTTGAATATGCCTCTTCATATAACGTCTATCAAGTAGTTGATGGGGAACGTATCTTGCTCGAAACGACAATAAATACACGCACATTATTTAAAGAAAAGCCTGTAGGTAAATATGTTTATGAAGTTACTGCAAATAGCAAGTATGGTGTATCTCCTGCCTCGAATCAGGCAACTGCATATGTTGAACCAGAACTAGAAGCACCAACAACACCAGATGCGGCTATAAAAGGCAATGATGCTGTTCTTAGCTGGGATCCAGTTAAGGATGCGAATGCCTATAATGTGTATGAAGAAGTAAATGGGGAACGAGTTCTTGTTGGAAGTACGAGTGATCCTGAATTATCATTACCAGGCTTAGAATCAGGTGAACACACGTATGTTATTGTACCAGTTTCAGAATCAGGAAAAGAATCCAGCTCGTCAAGCACTATAGTTGTCGAAGTTGGTGAAAAGGATATTACTGCACCTGTAACAGAATCAAATGTAGTTGATAAGTGGAATCGAGAGGCTGTATCAGTGGAGTTAACCGCTACAGATGATGTAAGTGGAGTAGCAAATACCTACTATTCTTTAAATGGTACTGATTTTGTTGAAGGTACTAGCTTTATAGTTAGTGATGTTGGTGTGTCTACCATTTCATTTTACAGTGTGGATCATGCAGGTAATGTAGAAGAAGTGAAGACGGTTGATGTGAAAATTGACGAAGCACCTCCAGTAACGACTTCAAATGTTACCGATCAATGGTTAAACCAGTCCTATCTGTTAAAGCTTACTGCAACCGATGATTTAAGTGGAGTTAAAGAAACATATTACTCTATTAATGGTGAAGAATATGTTAAAGGTACAACCATTTTTGTAAGTGATTCAGGAGTGAATACAGTTTCCTTCTTAAGCGTGGATAACGCTGGCAATGTAGAAGAAGTGAAAACAGTAGAAGTGAAAATTGATAATGAGGCACCAGAGACCGTTTCAAATGTAGTTGATGGTTGGAATCAAGGAGAAGTGTCTGTTGAATTAACAGCAACCGATGATTTAAGTGGAGTTGCAAATACCTTCTATTCTATTAACGGATCAGAATTCGTGGAAGGAACAACATTTACTGTTACGGAAGAAGGCGTCAATGAAGTATCTTTCTACAGTGTGGATAACGCAGGGAATGTAGAAGAGACAAAAACAGTAGAAGTAAAAATCGATACTGAGGCACCCGAAACTGTATCGAATGTTACCGACAAGTGGAATCAAGGGGAAGCAGCGGTAGAATTAACAGCAACGGACGCACTTAGTGGTGTAGCAAAAACCTTCTATTCTGTTAACGGCTCAGAATTCGTAGAAGGAACAACATTTACGATTACAGATGAAGGATTAAATGAAGTATCGTTCTACAGCGTTGACAACGCAGGGAATGTAGAAGAAGCAAAAACAGTAGAAGTGAAAATCGATACTATGGCACCGGAAACTGTTTCGAATGTTGCCAACCAGTGGAACAAAGGAGAAGTAGCAGTCGAATTAACAGCAACGGATGCACTTAGCGGTGTAGCGAAAACCTTCTATTCTATTAATGGCACAGAATTTGTAGAAGGAACAATGTTTACCGTTACTGAAGAGGGTATAAATGAGGTTTCGTTCTACAGCGTTGACAACGCAGGTAATGTAGAAGAAGTGAAAACAGTAGAAGTGGAAATCGATACTAAGGCACCTGATACTGTTTCAAATGTTACTGACGAGTGGAATAAAGGTGAAGTAGCAGTCGAATTAACAGCAACGGATGCACTTAGTGGTGTAGCAAAAACTTTCTATTCTATTAACGGCTCAGAATTCTTAGAAGGCACAGCGTTTACGGTTACAGAAGAAGGTGTAAATAAAGTAACCTTCTACAGCGTAGATAACGCTGGTAATGTAGAAAAAGTTAAAACAGTAGAAGTGAAAATTGATAAAACTGCACCAACTGTTTCTTTCGACATCGCTGCAGAACAGGAGCTTGGTTCTACTTTTACATTGGATTACCTTGCTGCCGATAACCTTTCAGGGATAGCGGTTGAAGACGTAACGGTAAACGGTAAGTCCTATCAAAAAGGCGACCAAGTTACGCTTAGTGAACCAGGTGCATATAAGCTTGTTGTTACAGTAACCGATGCAGCAGGATGGACAACGCAAGTAGAAAAAGAATTCCTTGTGTATATTCCTGCAACTCTTGAGGTACTACCGAAAGTGATTAAAGGAAACAAAGGAGTCTTTACTGTAAAAGCAATCTTACCGGAAAGCTTTGAATCTCTCTCTTTTGATGTATCTAGCTTTACATTAAACGGTGTAGCAGCTGATCCAAAAAATAATGGATTGCAAAAACAAGCGGAAAAAGGCCATTTCAAATTCGAACGAGAAGACTTTGATTGGAAAAAAGGCGAAGTTACCCTTGTATTACGTGGTTATTTAGAAAATGGCACTTTAATCATTGCCAAGAAAACTGTAGAAGTAAAATAACATGATGGCCCTAGGACTCCTAGGGCCATTTTTGTATAGTAAATTGTTTTGCTTTGATGAGATAGCGTTTAAAAATATATCAGGAAAAATCCCAAAATATCAGGAAATCCTCATTTTTTTACAAAAACCCCTCTATTCTTCTGAAAAACCTGCCGATACTACATAAGAGAATATATTTATGAGAGGTGATTAGTAGTGAATTATTCCTCTATCACAAGGTTAACAGGGTTTGCTTCAGGAATGGACACAGACTCTATTGTTAAAAAGCTGATGAATGCTGAAAGTATCTCGCTTAATAAACTGAAACAAAACCAACAAAAGCAAACATGGTTAAGTGATTCCTATCGGCAATGGAATGCAGATTTGTTAGCGTTTCGGTCGAATACGATTTTAAATATGAGTCTATCAAAAACGTATAATACGTACGATGTTTCTTCTAGCCAAGAGAACGCCGTATCAGCGACTGCTTCAGGCACATCCTTATCAGGTACGTATTCTGTTGAAGTAAAACAATTGGCCAGTTCAGCGGTCTTTACTGGGGATAAAGTAAGTTTAGATCCAACCAAGACGCTTGGGAATTCCGTCCAAGGTGCGGCCCAATTAACAGCCGATACATCGATAACAATTAATGTCAACAATGATCCGGGAAAAACGGCGACTATCGCTATTAAAACAACAGACTCCATCAACGATGTCGTGGCAAAAATAAATGGTGCAAAAGACAGTACGGGGAAAAGCTTAGGACTGCAAGCTTTTTATGATCCAACCTTACAACAGTTTACGTTAAAGACAAAGGAAACTGGCGCCGCTGCCAAAATTGATCTGAGTATGAATACAAGTGCGGAAGGTCAGGCATTTTTAAACAATACACTGGGCCTAAACACAGCAAACTTAGTTGCTTCTGGTCAAAATGCCAATGTCATATTTAATGGCAATGAGATTACAACGTTAACATCCAATAATGCAACTATCATGGGGATAAATTTTTCCTTTAAAAGCCCAACCAACGGGGCAAGTACCGTTACTGTCTCGCAAAACTCGGACGGGGTTATAAAGAATGTGAAAGATTTTGTTGATCAATATAATAGCATGCTAGATAAGATGAATAAATCCATCGCTGAACCTGTCTATAGGGATTACCAGCCTCTTTTAGAAGAGCAAAAAGGTGAAATGTCGGAGAAACAGATTGAAATGTGGGAAGAAAAAGCGAAAAGTGGTCTCCTTCGCAGTGATCGTATTCTCTCCGGGATGCTTACGAAAATGCGCAGTGTGATGACTTCTATTGTTGATAATGGCAGTTCCTACAACTCACTTTCGTCAATTGGGATTTCATCTAGAAGCTATCAGGACAAAGGGAAGCTTTATGTGGATGAAACAAAATTAAGAGAGGCCATTCAAGCAGATCCTGACGCAGTTGAAAAACTATTTTCCCAACTTGGGGATGCAAGTAAAGGAACAAGTGGTGTCATCAATCAACTTTCCGAGACTTTACAGGCCGGGATTAAAGAATTGACCAATAAAGCTGGTTTCACCGGGAATAATCAGTATGATCAAAGTGTTATTGGGAAGTTATTGTCGAATACGCAGACGGATATTGCCCGCCAAACCGAGAAGTTGCAGCGTAAAGAAGCACAATATTATCGCCAATTTGCGGCAATGGAGCAAGCAATGTCACGTTTTAATTCACAAAGTTCTTGGTTATATCAGCAAACGGGCGGAGGTATGTAGTCTATGAATATTGGATCTTTGTCTAATAATTGGCTGCTTCACAAAACAATCTTAGATACTTCTCGCCTCGGGCAAAGTAATCTTCCTAATCAATCAGGTCTAACAAATAATCCCTTCGAGCAATTACTGGAACAAGTGTTGCTGCAAACTCAGTTGAATCATAAATCAACTAGCAATCTAGATATCTCGTCTCTACTAACTAGTTTGAATTCGTTGGTCCCTCAGACTGGAGCAGGAGTTCCACAAAGTGAATCTCTTTCTTCTAAAACGACTGGCAGCGAAAATCTTAATGCCCATCTAAAGGGAGTTTTGCACAATACCGGTCACTTTTTTCAAGAGGCTGGTAAAAAATATAACATTGATCCTGCTCTTCTAGCGGCTATCTCCATCCATGAAACGGGTAACGGGTCTTCAAACGCGGCTCGCTTTAAATTTAATGTGGCAGGGATGATGGGGAAAAACGGATTAAAAACTTATCCATCCATTGAAGAAAGCATTTTTGATATGGCTCGAAACCTCCGTCAAAACTATTTAGATAAAGGGAAATTAACCATCGCTCAAATAGGGGCCAAGTATGCACCAATTGGAGCAGCCAATGACCCCACTCAACTTAATAATCACTGGGTAACAGGTGTTCAGCGCTACTTTGATACCTTAACAACAGGGAGTAATTATGCTTAATGGGTATCTCTTAAACAAAGGAAAGTGAGTAGGTGGCAGAACGTGATCCAGCTTTCAGGAATACAAATGAAAAGCATTAATCAAACCGGCAAAAAGGCAGCGAGTGAGGGAGAACAGGCTGCTGGTTTTGAGGCTTTGTTACAACTTATTGGTCAAGTCCAAGAACAGCAAAAGGAAGAAGATACGGTGCCTTTTGGATTTATTAACCCATTGGTACAATCTGCCTCTTTGCAGCAAAATGCATTAACGGATCCTATTCTCCATCAAGTGGGAGAAGGGATGGAAAAATGGTCGATAGAGGTGCAGGCACAAGTTGAGCCAAACATAGAGAATGGCAAACAAACATCAGAAAATCTCCTTTTCCAATCAAACATAAAAAAACTGGTGACAGTTGAAGGACAAACAGGTGAAGTACAACCGGAAGCTGCAACCATCTTTCAAGAGTCAGTAACAGGTGACTTAGTTAAAGAAACAGGGATAGTCACTAATGAGGATTTCCATCAAAAAGAATTACCTGATGTGAACCAAACAGGCAGGAATTCTACAGTGGATGCCTTGACCACGTTTCATTCAACACTGACGAACCAACCGGTCGTTTCCAATGAGAAGGCAGTCCCTGCACAAACTGTACAAGCTAACCAATTTGATCAAGAAATAACGAAGTTTTTACAATCTTCGATACATGTAACAGGATTGGAAGATGGAATCGAGGCTGCGTTTACCCTGGCGCCAAAGCATTTAGGTAAGGTCGATGTCAAGGTTACCATTCAGGAAGGGCAAGTAACGGCTGAATTCCTTACCTCCACTCCTTTAGGGAAGGATTTACTAGAAACACATGTTCAGACATTACGGTCTGCTTTAGAAACACAGGGGCTGCATGTCGCAAAAATCGATATCTCCCAACAGAACATAAACTCTAATTTCATGGGAGCATTCTCACAAAAGGGAGATTCAAATGCAAGACATGGACAGCAAGATTCACGTAAGCGTAACGATCAACAATTAATCCAAACCCAAGATGAATATCGAGATTATACGATTGAAACAGGATGGGTTTCTAAAATAAATACCACGGCTTAAGGGAGGAGCACCATTGACTTCAATCAATACGATCAATTCCTACTCAGCACAAAAAACCAGCACCCAGCCAAAGCAGGAAATGGGAAAAGAAGCATTTTTGAAAATATTAGTTACGCAGCTTCAAAACCAAGACCCAACGCAGCCGCAGAAAGACGGAGAATTCGTGGCACAAATGGCACAGTTAAGCGTATTAGAACAGCTCTCCAACCTGAATAACTCGCTTACAGCCTATTTGGAATCCAGCAATAATTTAAGTCAATATTCTTATGTACTCGGAAATAAAGTCACATGGACAAACCCAGAAACCAATGTACAAGAGAGCGGAACGGTTACCGGGATTAATTATAAAAATAACCAAGTTTACTATAAAATTGGCGATCAAGAAATAGTATCAAGTTCAATACATTCAATGGAAATGAATCAATAAGAGGAGGAACAAAAACATGCTTCGTTCATTAAATTCAGGGGTATCCGGACTAAAAGGTTTTCAAACAAAATTGGATGTCATTGGGAACAATATTGCGAACGTTAATACAGTAGGTTTTAAAAAAGGCCGTGTCGTATTTGAAGATATTTTCAGTCAGACGATTAAAGGGGCAACGGGTCCAACGCAAACTGCAGGAGCGAACCCAGCGCCACTCTCAGGCGGGACAAATCCGATTCAGGTGGGCTTAGGAACAAGAGTTGGCAGCATTGATACTCTTCACACACCTGGAAGTCCAACAACTACGAATATAGGCACAGACCTTTACCTTGATGGTGATGCATTTTTTGTAGTCGAAAATGCCTCACAGAAGCAGTTCTTAACAAGAGCTGGGAATTTCACATTAGACAGCAGTAATAATTTGGTCAATCAGAATGGTATGTTTGTAGTCGGCCAAGATGGCGGAAAAATTACCATCCCAGATCAATACATTACGTTTTCCATTGATGCGAATGGCAGCATTATTGGTGTTAACCCGGATGGAACAAGTGAAGATACCGGTTTGAAAATTGGAACTATAGCAGTTGACAATCCAAAGGGGTTATTGAAAGCCGGTGGTTCGTTGTATTCTTTAACACCAAATGCTGATTCAGCCTCGATTGCAACGCTGCTCACGGAAGGAAGTAATGCACAAGTTATCGCAGGCGCACTCGAAATGTCAAACGTTGATTTATCCGAAGAACTAACTGAAATGATTACCGCCCAGCGTGGATTCCAAGCGAATTCTAAAATAATTACAGTTTCCGATCAAATATTAGAAGAATTGGTAAATTTAAAACGATAATAGATAAAGAGAGAGAATATCATTCGGGATATTTCTCTCTTTTTTTACATATTTTTCAATTTATATAGTGTATTTTGTTAAATTTTCGTAAACATTCGATTATATCCGTCATTTTATGGGGGTATTCTACAAAATATAATTGAAAATTAATAGTTGTAATGTTATGCTTTTTTTGTAATAAATTTAAAAAATTGAAAAAGGCAAACCTGAGGAAACTCAGCGACGCAAAGCTATAGGGGCTAAATTGTAATAACAGTAAGCCAGCCAGTTGCCGAAATATAGATTGTCCTAATCTATTAGTTTATTTAGCTATGGACGAGACTATTCTTCGGAGTAGTCTCGTCTTTTTTTGTTGGTCTTTTTTTACAGTGGAAGGGATTGTGTGATCGAATGGACTATCGTGTGTCAAATTCCCCAATTGGAAGTAACCCTGCAAATTTGAAAGTATATGATTTTAAAAAGGCATTGCGGTTATCGATGGATCAGGTACGGGTACTGACGAGAATCCATGAAAACTTTGCTTACCAGCTTGCATCCTTTATTTCATCTGAGTTACGTTCGTTTGTCCAAGTAGAGGTTACGACAGTTGAGCAAATGCTGTATGAAGAGTTTATTAACCAGCTGCCGGACACTACGATATTAAGTGTGTTTGAATCAGGTGAACAAGGAATCCGAATGGCGATGGACTTAAATCCTGAAATGGCTTTTGTGATGATTGATCGACTTTTAGGCGGGAAAGGAACAGCAGAGGAATGGGGACGTTCTACCTTAACTCCGATTGAAACCAATGTTTTAAAGCGTCTATTAGAGGGAGTCGTTCAAATCCTGCAAAAAGCTTGGAGTGATATTATGGTGCTCCCGATCAAGTTTTTGAACATGGAAACCAATCCCCAGTTTTTGCAATTGGGTATCCCAACGGAAACAGTCATCGTCATCACATTCCAACTAACAGTTGGAAAAGTGGAAGAAACGATACATCTTTGTATTCCATACATATTGTTAGAGCCGTTTATTCCTAAGTTATCCTCCCATAATTGGTACGGACATGGAAAATGGGTAAAAAATAAGGAAGAAAGTGAATTTTTACAAGGACAGATTGAGCATTTAATGGTTCCGGTTATTACGGAATTAGGGCGGGCGACGATTACGATGGAAGAAATCCTTGGTTTAAACGTCGATGATGTCATTCAATTAAACCAATTGGTGGATGAGCCTCTGAAAGTAAATGTAAATGAAGAATTGAAGTTCTTAGCACATCCAGGAACGAAGAAGTCGAGAGTTGCCGTTAAAATTGAGCACTTGATAGAAGGGGAAGGCAAAAATGGTTGAAAAGGGGAAACTCACACAAGATGAAATGGAAGCACTTCTCGGCAGCAGCCAACAGAGTGCAGCCAATGAACACTTTCAGTTTACAGAGCTAGAGTCGGATGATTTTGGGCAAAACGCAAATGAAAAAATGAATTTGGACCTTCTGCTAGATATTCCCTTAGAAATCGTTGTGGAGTTGGGAAGAACAAAAAAAAGAATTAGCGAAGTTCTTGAATTAACCAGTGGGTCGATTGTCGAATTGGACAAGATGGCTGGAGAACCAGTTGATGTGTATGTGAATAACAAGTTGATTGCAAAAGGCGAAGTTGTGGTGATTGAAGAGCACTTCGGAGTTAGAATTAAGGAAATTTGCCAATCTCCTTTATGACAGTCATTAGGGTGAGGGGAAAATGATAGAGGAAAAAGAAACACAGTTGAGGCAATATTTTGAGCTCTCGAAGGCGATATTGAGTGCATTACAACTCGGGGAAGAGGAAAAGGTCCCCCTTTTAATCGAGCAGCGGGAAATCTGTATTTCTGCTATTAATAGGTTAGATAATCAAGCAGGAATGGTTCTTAGCAATGAACGCATTCAAGTACAGCTTAGAGAACTTACTACGCTAGAGAAAGAAATTCAAATCCAAATGCAAAAGACAATGAAAAAACTATCGAATCGTGTACGTCACGCACAAAATGAACAATATCTTAGAAGTCAATATGATGATCGGATCACCGTTTCAAAGGGTGTATTTTATGACAGTAAGAAGTAAGGGGGATCTGACAAATGATCAATCCAAATGAAGTCTACCAACGAAATCAAATCATGATGGCAAAACCAGAAGAGCTTACACTTATGCTTTATAATGGCGGCGTGAAGTTTCTGAATCAGGCAAAGCTGGCGATTGAGAAAAAAGATCCAGCGAAGGCACATTCTTTGATTATGAAAACCCAGGATATTATCACGGAACTCATGGTGACGTTAAACATGGAAATTGAAACATCCAACTCTCTTTTTTCGCTCTATGATTATATGAAACAGAGATTGATTGAGGCAAATATGTCAAAAGACATTGAGATTCTTAAGGAAATAGAGGGAATGTTTCAGGAATTAAAAACAACTTGGACACAGGCAATGAAATCATTATAGTTTAGCAGATTGAAAAAAGTGGGTGAGAAGATGAATCAGATGATTGGAATTATGTCGAGAGCGTTAGATGCGTCCTCTTTGCGTCAAAAGTCCATTTCAAATAATATCGCCAATGTAAATACCCCTTATTTTAAACCTACGAAGGTATCCTTTGAACAATTGCTTCAGCAAGAAGTAAAGAGCCAGTTTATTGGGAACCGCACGAATGCCAAGCATGTCCCGATTGGAGAATCGTCTCCACTCCCTACTCCTAAGCTTGAGCAGGAAAATACCGTTTTCCAAAACAGCGGTAATGGTGTGGATTTGGATTATGAAATGACGAAGCTGAGTGAAAATACCATTTGGTATCAATCGTTAACGTATGGGGTAAATGAGGAATTTAATTTATTAAAAACAGCGATTAGGGCGAGGTGATGAGAGAAATGTCAATATTTCAATCGCTTTCGATTAGCGGATCAGCCTTAACAGCGAATCGGTTAAAGTTAGATGTCGTTTCCTCGAATATTGCGAATGCGAACACGACAAGAGGACAAATGGTGGACGGAGAATGGGTTCCATATCGCAGAAAAATGGTAGAAGTGACGGCAAATCAGAATTCTTCATTTGACAATTATCTAGAGAAAGAACTCTCAGGCATCCAAGTTAATAAAATCGTTGAAGATACAAGTCCATTTCAGGCAGTTTATGATCCCGCAAACCCTGACAGCAATGAGCAAGGTTATGTGATGATGCCGAATGTAGATGTTACAAAGGAAATGGTTGATTTAATGGCTGCATCAAGAGCCTATGAAGCAAATGTAACCGCGTTTAATGCAGGAAAATCGATGCTGGTAAAAGCTCTCGAGATTGGAAGATAAGGTGGAAAAAGATAATGAACATATCAAGTATTCAAGCGTTTACGGGATTGTTACCAACCATTCATAAGCCTCAAAGCACGGCAGATTCCTCTTTTGGATCTGTGCTGAATCAGTATATACAAGACGCCAATGGTGCCGTGAAAGATTTTGAATCCAAGTCTTTATCGCTGGCCAAAGGGGAAGCTGTTAATTTACATGATGTTACCATTGCGGCACAAAAGGCTAGTATTGCCGTTTCGTTAACGACACAAGTACGAGACAAAGCAGTGGAAGCCTATCAAGAAATGATGAGAATGCAAATCTAGTAAAATCTTAGATGAAATCGTGGAGTGAGCATGAATCAACAAATACGTGACTTTAAAGAAAAGTACATAGATTTTTGGAATTCAGTCAGTAGAAAAAGAAAGTTTCTATTTATTGGTATTTTTATCGCCATCATTGTGGCTTTGTCTCTCTCTATCTTTTTTCTATCCAGATCTACTTATGTCCCATTATTCACTTCGGAGATGAGTCAAAAGGAAATTGGCGATATCAAAGCAGAACTAGATCAAGAAGGCTTTACCGATTATAAACTGGATCGTAATGGGACAACGATTTTGGTGCCAAAGGAAGATGTTGATCAATTATTAGTTTCATTGGCGGCCAAAGGTCTTCCTGAAACAGGTACTATCAGTTTTTTTGATATGACAAAGGATTTGCAATTCGGGGCCACGGACCGCCAGTTAGATGCAATGGAAAAAGAGGCGCTTCAAGGGGAGGTGGCTGATCTTCTGCGGCATGTTGAAGGAGTAAAAAATGCTGCTGTTGTCATCACAACCCCACAGGAAAGCTTGTTTGTCCAACCCGATGAGAAGGAGCAGGCTTCAGCTTCTGCAGTCATTGAACTGGAGCCAGGATATCAATTGAAACCACAGGAAATTGAGGTTTTATATCATTTGGTTTCAAAAAGTGTGCCGAACCTGCCTAAAGAAAACATTGTGATGACGGACCAGAGCGGGCAAGGATTGGGTCTGCCAGAACAATTGACGGGTGCATTAGATAATTATGAGCAGCAACGGAAGATACAAAAAGATATTGAAGCAGATATTCAAAAAGACCTGCAGCAAATGCTTGGAACGGTCATTGGTCAAAACAAAGTCCTCGTTCAAGCCTTTGTACGTTTAAATTTTGATCAAGTGAAGAAGCGGGAGGATTTAGTACAACCAGCAGCAGGAAATGCAGAAAATGAAGGCATTGCTGTCAGTGTAGAGGAGATTTCGAAAAACTACAGTGGAAAAGATACGACTTCCGGTGTGGATGGAACGGGAGAAAGTGATATTGCCGGATATGCAGGTACAAATCCATCTCAAGAAAACACTTCAGAAGAAGTAGAAAAACGTGTGAACTATGAAGTCAATCGTATCACAAATGAAATTGTACAAAGTCCATATAAAATTGAAGATTTGACGATCAATGTCGGTGTTGAACCGCCAAATCCGGAGAATCCTGCATCCTTAACACAGGAAACAAAGGATAGTATCCAACAAATTCTTTCAAATGTCGTTCGAACCGCACTAAGCTCAAATGACGCTTTAACCGATCAAGATGTCCAATCACGAATTACCGTATTCTCTCAGGAATTTAACGGAAAAGCAGAACTGCCGAAACTAGAGGAAGAAGCAAGTATCCTTCCAGCATGGGCTTGGTGGAAGTATGCTCTTATTGGTGCAGGTGGATTGATTTTAGTCATTGTTCTAATGGCTTTACTGCGCCGGCGAAAATCAAAAGAGGAAGAGGACGATCCCTTTCCTGTGTTTCAAGAAGCACCGGTTAAGACTGTTGAGTTGAAGGAAGATGAAAAAGTGGCCATTAAAAAACAAGTCGAACAAATGGCAATGCAACAGCCTGAAGAATTTGTGGGACTGATGCGAAATTGGCTTTCAAGGGATTAGGGTTAAGGGAGCGATTAAATGGAACAGTATACAAACACTCAAAAGGCAGCAATATTATTGCTTTCAGTCGGACCCGATGTCTCTGCGGGAATCATGAAACATTTAAAAGAAAGTGAAATAGAGAGTATCACAAAGGAAATTACCGAATTGCGCAGGGTTACCTCTGATGTAAAAGAGAGAGTAATAAGGGAATTCCATCAACTGGCCGTTGACTCCAATATCGTTTCGTATGGGGGAATTGATACAGCTACCGAATTATTAAAACGTACTTTTGGTCCGGATAAAGCTGCAGGTTTTCTTAAACGGATGGGCAATCGGACGAATAACAGACCGTTTCAGTTTATCCAGCAGGTCGAGCAATCACAAATCTTTCATTTACTCCAATATGAAAATGCTCAAACCGTTGCACTGGTTTTATCCTACTTAGATGCAGAAAAGGCTGCAGCTACACTTTCCGTCTTTCCACCAGAGAGACAAATTGAAATTGCCAAGCGGATTGCCATGATGGATACAGCCTCACCAGAGATTATCCATCAAGTAGAACAGGTTTTACAAGAAAAATTAACGATGACAAGCTCTCAAAAGCACGAAGCACAAAAAGGGATTGATAGTATTGTCAGTATTCTAAGCAGTGTGGACCGCGGGACGGAAAAAAATATTCTTGAAACATTGGAAAACGAGGACCCTGAATTAGCCAATGAAATTAAACAACGAATGTTTGTGTTTGATGATATTGCGTATCTCGATAATCGCTCGATTCAGCGAGTGTTAATGGATGTTCAAAATCAGGACCTCTATCTGGCGTTAAGAATGACCACCCAAGGAGTAAAAGATGCGATTTACCGGAACATTTCAAAACGTCGTGAAGAGGGACTTGAAGAACTGTTGAACGCAAACGAGCAAGTTCGTGTGAAAGATGTAGAGGATGCACAGGGCAGAATTGTAACGGTCATTCGTAAATTAGAGGAAGACGGTGTCATCATCATTTCTCGAAATGGGGAAGAGAATCGTGTCATCTAGACTGTTAAAATCATTTAACGTTGTCGCAAAAAATGAACAAAAAGTTGTTGGTTTGCCCGCGCGAGATCCAATGCTTGTGGATGTAATGCCTAAGCCGCCATTTGTTGAGCTTCAGAAAGAACAACTGCTGTTGGAATTGGCACAGCAAAAGGAAAGAGCGCAACAAGAATTAAACGAGTGGCGAACAAGGGAAGAAGAAAGTTTTCGTGCACAGTTGGAAGAGGAAAAACGTCGCGGGTATGAAGAAGGTTATCAGCTGGGGATTGAGGACGGCGTTCAGCATGCGAAGGAACAATATCAAATTCATCTGCAAAAGGCAGCTGACTTATTAGCAGAAGCGTATCAAGAAAAAGCTTCGATTATTCAAGAAGCAGAACCGTTTGTTATTGAATTAACAATGGAAATTGCCAAAAAGGTTTTACAGCAGGAATTGAAAACACAGCCTGATAGCTTAATCCATATTATTAAACAAACACTAGCAACTGTTTACGAAACGGAGTCCATTTCAATCGGTGTCACTCCAGAAGATTTCTCATTTGTCCAAAGGCAAAGAGAGCAATTGCTCGCCATGAACAACGGCCGGGTCGAGATCAAGGTTTTCCCTGATTATTCCATTGAACAGGGAGGATGTATTATTCGAACCTCCTCCGGCAGTGTCGACGCTAGAATTGATGTACAGCTAAGTGAGATCAAAAAAGTGCTGCTAGCTTATCAACAGGAGGATGCTCGTGAGTAAATGGGATGTTAAACCCTATCTTGATTTGCTAGAAACAATCAATCCTATCAAAATGAACGGCAAGGTAACACAGGTAATTGGGTTAACGATCGAATCTCATGGACCTGATGTGAAGTTGGGGGATATCTGTCATATCTTTTCCCCCCAGCAGCAGAAACCCATTAAAGCAGAAGTGGTTGGATTTCGCAATCATAAGGTGTTATTGATGCCGCTTGGAGAACTTCAATCCATTGCACCTGGCTGTGATGTTGTATCAACGGGAAAACCGTTAACCGTTAAGGTAGGAATGGACCTTCTAGGTAAAGTGCTGGATGGGCTCGGCAATCCGATGGATGGAAGCAACCTGCCAGCCGGTCTCCTGGAGACGGGGACGGATAATCTCCCGCCCAATCCCTTAACCAGACCGAGGATCACAGAGCCATTGAGTGTAGGTGTTCGAACCATTGACGGGCTGTTAACAGTTGGAAAGGGACAAAGAGTAGGGGTCTTTGCCGGAAGCGGTGTGGGGAAAAGTACCCTTCTAGGTATGATTGCCAGGAACACTGAAGCGGATGTCAATGTCATCGGCTTAATTGGTGAGCGCGGCCGGGAAGTATTGGATTTCATTGAGCGGGACTTAGGTGAGGAAGGGTTGAAAAAGTCCGTAGTTGTCGCAGCCACTTCTGATCAGCCTGCGCTGATTCGCATTAAGGGAGCGATGATTGCCACTGCCATTGCAGAATTTTTCCGTGACCAAGGGATGAATGTTAATTTAATGCTCGATTCTGTCACGCGTTATGCAATGGCGCAAAGGGAAATCGGTTTGGCAATTGGTGAACCTCCGGCAACGAAAGGGTACACTCCCTCCGTGTTTGCTTTGCTGCCGCGTTTATTGGAGAGAGCGGGAACAAATGCAAATGGCAGTATTACAGCCTTTTATACCGTATTGGTAGATGGCGATGATATGAATGAGCCGATAGCTGATACGGTACGCGGAATCTTGGACGGTCATATTGTTTTAGACCGGAACCTTGCTCGTAAAGGAGTTTATCCGGCAATAGATGTTTTATCGAGTGTAAGCAGGGTGATGAGTGAAATTGTGACGCGTGAACATTTACAAGCAGCGGAGATCCTAAAGCAGCATAAAAGTGTTTATCAAAATGCAGAGGATTTAATTCAAATTGGGGCTTATAAGAGGGGAACGGACCGGGAAATTGACCGGGCTGTGGATGTAAAAGAATGGATTGATCAATTTGTGAAGCAAGGGACAAATGAATCCCCATCGATAGATACAACCATTAATCAACTGCTAACTAAATTTGGGGAGGATGGACAACTGTGACCTTTCATTTTCCATATATTCATATTTTAAACCTTAAAGAAAAGGAAAAAGAGCAAGCATTACTAGAGTTAGGACAGATTGGGATGAAAAAGGAAGCAATTATGGGAGAGCTTCGGTCCTTGGAACAAAGAAGAACTCTTATTTTACAACAGACAGAAATAGGTAGTGGGACTGCTTCCATTGCTGAAATTCAACAACGAAATGAGTATCTCACCTATTTAAACCAGCAGATATCTAAGTTAGAAGCGCAGATTGATTTGATTGATAAAGAAATGGCTGATAAAAAAATAGATCTGTTAGATAAGCAAAAGGATGAAAAAACATGGAGTCATTTGCGGGATAAAGCGTTTGAGAAGTATGTTCAAAAACAGAAAAAAATCGAGCAGGATCTGATGGATGAAATGGCTGCAATCCGCCATTTTCATCAACGTCTATCCATGTAGAACCTTCTCTTGAAAGGAGCTGGCATACGTGAAAGAACAAAAGAGCGGATCCTTTGGAGCAGTTCAGTCCGTGCAGTTTTCCCCTCTTCCGGACCAGGTCCCTGCCGCTGCAGGAAAAAAACAAATACAGGTATTAACGGATGTATCTCTTCAAGTCTCTTTTGAACTGGGGAGAACTAAAATGAGTGTCCGCGAAATTCTTCAGCTGCAAAAGGGTTCGGTTATTGGCTTAAATAAATTAGCAGGAGAATATGTGGATGTGCTCGTTAATAAACATTCGATTGCTGTCGGCGAGGTAGTGGTAATGGATGATAAATTTGCTATCCGGATTACAGATGTAATCTCTGATCAGGAAAAAGAGAAAAAAATTAAGTAATGAGGGACAGTCTAGTGTGTACATGGAAAAAATGGATAAGAATACTTACGATTAGTCTGCTAGTTTCTCTTTTCCCATTATCGGTCGCAGAAGCAAAAGAGGGAACGGTGTATGAACAATTCGAAAAGGAAACACCGGTAAATCAAACGGAAACAAAAGCAAGTCCCGAACCCGTAAAGGCATCAGTGATCCCTTATGCGTTAAAATTTATCGGATCTTTCCTATTAATCTTGTTGCTTCTTTTTATCGTATTAAAATATTTATCTAAAAAAACAAAGATGTACGCTGGAGGGGGTCCGTTCCATGCAATAGGCGGGCATTCACTCGGTAACAACCGATCCATACAAATGGTGATGGTGGGGGATACCTTATACCTATTAGGAGTGGGAGAAGATGTGAATCTCATTCGAACCATCCCGCCGGGGGAAGAACAAAGAAGGCTGCTTGAATCACTTGCGGACAAACCAATTGATTCGGTAACAAAATGGGGCAGTCAACTTAAAAAGACCTCACAGGAAAAGTGGGATGAATTTCTCTTAAAGCAATTAAAAGAAGCAAAATCAGATTCTCATCAGCCAAATAAGGAGGAAAATCGATGAAAAAACCACTACTCCTTACCTTTTTCCTCTTATTTGTAGGACAAGATTCTGTTTTTGCTGCAATGGATATAACCTCCATGCCAGGGATTCATTTCGATATGGGAGGCTCAGAGGATGTAGAAGGGACAGCATTATCGATTCAGTTAATCCTCCTTCTTACGATTCTATCGGTTGCACCTAGCATTCTATTATTAATGACGTCGTTTACGAGGATTGCGATTGTTCTATCGTTTGTTCGGACTGCACTCGGCACACAGCAAATGCCTCCGACTCAAATCATCATGGGACTTAGTATCATTTTAACCTTTTTTGTTATGGGACCCACTTTTCAAGAAGTGAATCATCAGGCACTTCAGCCCTTTCTAGAAGGAAAGTTGAGTCAAGAAGAGGCCTTGGATGAAGCTGTTTCGCCTATGAAGGAATTTATGGCAAAGCAAACACGTGAACGAGATCTACAGCTTTTTTTAGAATACAGAAACACGAAAACAATCGAATCGATTGAAGATATTCCACTAACGGCTTTGGTTCCAGCCTTTGCGATTAGTGAACTGAAAATAGCTTTCCAAATGGGCTTTTTAATCTTTATCCCATTTATTATCATCGACATGATTGTCGCCAGTGTTCTGATGGCAATGGGAATGATGATGGTGCCGCCTTCACTTATTTCACTGCCGTTTAAAATTCTCCTGTTTATTTTAGTAGATGGATGGAACTTGGTCGTACAATCTTTGTTCGTAAGCTTTAAGTAAGGAGTAACGTTATGACACCAGACAGCATTATGGGGCTTGCTCAAAGCTCGATCTATTTAACCATCCTCGTTTTGGCCCCCGTTTTAGGTGTAGCCTTGGCGGTAGGATTAATAATTAGTATTTTTCAAGCGATTACGCAGATCCAAGAACAGACACTAGCGTTTGCCCCCAAAATCATTGCTGTTTTTGTCAGTTTGTTGTTTTTTGGTCCTTGGATGCTCACTAAACTTGTCGATTACACGCGGGATATCTTATCAAATTTGACCCGTTTCATAGGGTAATTCTATGAGTATCTTAAATTTAGTTCCGATATTCTTGTTAGTGTTTGTTCGGTTAACAAGTTTCTTTGTCACCGCACCGTTATGGATGGAAAGGCAAATTCCCGCCCCATTTAAATGGGGGAGTGCTTTTTTTATAAGTTTGCTAGTGGTTGGCTTGATTCAGCCTGAACAGATGATTGAGATGGATTCTACTTTTATTCTTCTTATTTTAAAAGAAGTCCTGGTAGGTCTATGCTTAGGTTTTTTTACAAATCTGTTGTTGTATGCGGTTCAGCTTGCTGGTAGTTTTATTGACTTGCAGAGTGGTTTTGCAATGGCGACAATGTTTAATCCGCAAACCGGAATCCAAGAGAATCTCACAGGAAGATTCTTCTATATCATTGCGATTTTATTTTTTTTGTCCATAGACGGTCATCATCTTCTAATGCGAGGGGTGTTGGCCAGTTACGAGTGGATTCCAATTGATTCCTGGCTGCCTGGGGGTGTTTCGGAAAATCTCGTCCACTTATCACTATTGATTGTGAAGGATATGTTTTGGATTGCGCTATTAATTGCTGCCCCCGTTGTTACAACCATCTTTTTAGTGGATATTGCATTAGGAATCCTAGCCAAGACGGTACCGCAAATGAATCTATTTGTAGTCGGAATCCCAATTAAAATGGCTGTTCACTTTATCGTTTTATTTGTATTTATTCCAGTCTTTTTAATGGTGATGGAAAAGTTGATTCAGACAATGATTCACTCCTTCGAACAAATGTTAAAGATATTAGGAGCATAAACGATGTACGTAAGATTAGATTTGCAGCTTTTTGCTGAAAAAACTGAAAAAGCCACTCCGCAAAAAAAGAAAGAGGCAAGGAAAAAAGGACAAGTAGCCAAAAGTGCTGATTTATCAAATGCCATTGTCCTGTTATGTTCATTTTCTTTCTTGTCCTTCTATGGGGAGCATATGGCCGAACGCTTTTTACATATGTATCGGCAAGGTTTCAGTGATTGGTTAGTGCTCGATATATCGGAACAATCGATATCGTTGTTATTTGTTACCCTTTTAAAGGATAGTGTGATCATTGCGGGTCCAATCATCTTAGCAGCCTGGCTGGGCAGCTTTGTCTCTGGATTAGCGCAGGTTGGGTTTCTAGTTTCCACCGAAGCCATCAAAATGGATCTAAAAAAAATCAATCCAGTTGAAGGGGCAAAACGTCTTTTTTCACCACGAACCTTGGTAGAGTTGATTAAGTCGATCCTAAAACTAGTGATCATTGTGACGGTAACAGCGATATTTCTTTGGCAGCAAAAAACGGTGCTGTTGAAAATGCCGCAAATGGAGCCGCTAAGAATGGTCTCGTTTCTTGGCTCCCTTACAGTGAAACTGGGGATGACAATTTCTGCCGTCTATCTCGTGATTGCAGTAGCGGATCTCTTTTATCAACGATTTGATCATGCCAAGAATTTGCGGATGTCCAAACAAGATATTAAAGATGAACATAAAAAATCCGAAGGCGACCCGTTAATTAAACATAAAATCAAAGAAAAACAACGCCAAATCTCAAGTGCACGGATGATGCAGGAAATTCCGAAAGCACAAGTTGTGGTTACGAACCCAACGCATTTTGCGGTTGCCATCGCCTATGAGGCCGGCAAAACAAAGGTGCCGGTTGTGGTTGCTAAAGGTGCGGATTATTTGGCCCTAAAAATGAGGGAAGTGGCAAAGGAACACCGGGTGGTCATTATGGAAAATAAACCGTTAGCCAGAGCTTTATATGCAAGTGTAGAGATTGGTCAGGAAATTCCGGAGGACCTATTTAAGGCAGTAGCAGAAGTGCTGGCTTATGTTTATAAAGTGAAAGGTACATTAAGCAAGTAGAGGAGGTTGTGTGGTGACGATAAAAAATCTAGGTGTTTTAATTGCAGTAATCATGGTCATAGCGATGATGGTCATCCCACTGCCAACGGTTTTGCTAGATATATTACTAATTATTAATCTTTCCATCTCCATTATGATTCTATTAATTACGATGAACACGAAAGAGCCGCTGGATTTCTCTATCTTTCCTGCTCTTCTCTTGCTGACAACTCTCTTTCGTCTTGCCTTGAATGTGTCCAGTACAAGAGTTATCCTTTCAACTGCAAAATCCGGAGCGGTTATTGAAACATTTGGTGACTTTGTTATTGGCGGAAATATGGTGGTTGGATTAATTGTCTTTTTAATCTTGGTCATTGTTCAATTCATCGTTATTACAAAAGGATCGGAACGGGTAGCAGAAGTAGCAGCACGCTTTACATTAGATGCCATGCCGGGAAAACAAATGAGTATTGATGCCGATTTAAATACGGGGATGATCAATGATCAGGAAGCGCGTCTAAGAAGAAGCAAAGTTGAGCGGGAAGCGGACTTCTACGGTTCCATGGATGGTGCAAGTAAATTTGTAAAAGGCGATGCGATCGCTGGAATCATTATTCTAATTATTAATATCATCGGTGGATTTATCATTGGAATGACGATGCACGGGATGGATTTTTCCCAAGCAGTCAATACATTTACGCTTTTATCTGTTGGTGATGGTCTAGTGAGTCAGATTCCCGCCCTGTTAATTTCTACGGCAACAGGGATTATGGTAACGAGAGCAGCTTCAGAAGGCAATCTTGGTGATGATTTAATGAAGCAAATGTCTTTGTACCCAAGTCTGTTATATGTAGTTGCGGGATGTATTGCATTACTGGGAGTCGTCACACCCATTGGTATATTCCTTACATGGGGAATTGCCGGCTTACTCGCATTTGCTGCCTATAGCACACAGAATAAACGCACGAAGCAAGAGGAAGCGATTGAGACTACACAATCAGAACAAGAGCTAGAAAAAGTGCGCAAGCCGGAAAATGTATTTGCTTTACTGAGAGAAGATCCAATTGAATTTGAATTTGGCATTGGTTTGATCATGCTTGCAGATGTCAATCAAGGCGGGGATTTATTAGACCGGGTTGTCGCAATTCGCCGGCAAATTGCGTTGGATTTGGGATTAGTCGTTCCAGTCATTCGCATTCGTGATAATATTCAGCTTCACCATAATGAGTATGTGATAAAAATAAAAGGAAATGAAGTAGCCAAGGGCGAGATTTTATTAGACCATTTCTTAATGCTAAATCCGAATGATGAGGAACATGGAATCGACGGAATTGAAACAGTAGAGCCCACATTTGGACTGCCTGCGCTATGGATTACAGAAGATAAGAAAGATGAGGCCGAGCTGTTTGGTTATACGGTCATCGACCCTTCTTCAATCGTCAGCACGCATCTTTCTGAAACGATCCGTAAATTTGCTCATGAAATCTTAGGACGAGAAGAAACGACACAATTAATTAACCATGTAAAAGAAAATCAGCCATCTTTAGTAGAAGAATTAATACCAAATGTCCTTTCAGTTGGTGATGTTCAAAAGGTGTTACAAAAGCTGTTAAAAGAGAATGTTTCAATCAGAAGTCTTACTTCCATTTTTGAGGCACTTGCCGACTACTCCGTCTACACGAAAAATCCTGACATCTTAACGGAATATGTAAGGCAGGCATTGGCCCGTCAATTAACGTCTCAATATGTTCGGAACGGTGTAGTCCACGCGATTCAGGTCGGAGCAGGAATTGAAAAGAAACTGGCAGAGTCGATTACGAGGACAGAGCAGGGGGATATTCTTACCATAGACCCTGAATCCTCAAGCCAAATGATCCATTCTTTTTCTCAAAAAATTGAGCAAATGTCCCAACTTGGAATTCGGCCGATTATTTTAACATCCGCAGGGATTCGGATGTATGTACGGCAAATGATGGAACGAACATTGGCTGATATCCCTATTCTTTCCTATAACGAGTTAGAGGCAAACGTTGAGGTTCAAAGTGTTGGAGTGGTTAATCTATGATTATCAAAACCTATGTCGTCAACAAGGTAACGGAAGCTTATCCAATGATTTTCCATGATTTAGGAACAGAAGCTTTTATCTTAAAAACGAAGCCCATTAAAACAGGAGGATTTTTTGGTCTGTTTCGAAAAAAACAGGTCGAAGTGGTAGCGGCTGCTGATCATTATCCCGAAAAGTCAACTCATGCGGAGTCGAATATGAAAGCCGAAAAACCGGTGAACGTTACCCAGAAGGAAGTACTAAAAGAGCTGTCCGAGGTAAAGGGATTAATTAAGACAATCGTTAAAGATGAACAGAAAACTTTACCAACCACGGTAGAAAAGTGGGTACAGCGCCTGCGGGAACAAGAAGTGGATGAAGAAGTAATTGAGTATATTGTAAAAAAAGTGAAAATGAATCAGATTCAAAACCTAACTCCTCAAGAGATTGAGCAAAGCTTCTTGACGATTATTGAGCAGCTTTTCGAAGAAGGAAAAGCTAAAGAATCAGATTCTAAACCTTTTCTGATTACTTTGGTGGGTCCTACTGGTGTAGGTAAAACGACCACGATTGCCAAGTTAGCGGCGGCCTGCGTTTTTCACCAAAGACAGAAAGTTGGTTTATTGACGACGGATACATACCGGATAGCCGCAGTGGAGCAGTTGAAAACGTACGCGGGGATTTTGAACATCCCGTTAGAAGTTGTTTCCAATCCAGCTGATTTATCAAATTCGATGGAGGCATTGAAAGGCTGCCATATGATTTTTATGGATAGCGCCGGCCGAAATTATCTAGAAGAAGAATATGTTGAAGAGATCAATCAATATTTGCGCTGTGATACACCGCAGGAAAATTACCTCGTTCTTAGTATGACAACCCGTTGGCGGGATATGCAGAACATCGTGGAACAGATGAAATCTGTCCCCATTGACAAGCTTATTTTAACAAAATGGGATGAAACAAGCTGCTACGGTGTTGCTCTTAATATGGTCTATCACTATCCATATCCTTTGTCCTATGTGAGCTTAGGACAGGGAGTTCCGCAGGATATTATGAAGACAGACCCCGTTTTTATGGCAAAAAAGATTTTAGGAGTAGATGAGCATGAAACAGGATCAAGCACACCAATTAAGACATTTATCTAACTCACTAGTTAGCCATGAGCGGACTTCCCGTGTTGTCACCATTGCTTCGGGTAAGGGCGGAGTGGGGAAATCAAACTTCACCTTAAGTTTTGCGCTTAGTTTGATGGAGCTGGGAAAGAAAGTCGTTGTAATCGATCTCGACATTGGTATGGCAAACTTAGATATTCTCATGGGGGCAACTCCAAAACAACACTTATGGGATATGATTCGAGAACGGAAAAGCATTTGGAGTGTACTAGAAAAAGGACCGGGAGGGTTGGAATATATTGCAGGGGGTTCTGGATTTCAGCAACTTCTCCAATTAAAGGACGAGGAGAGACAATATTTTTTTCAGGAGTTAGAAAAACTTCATGGGTATGCCGATATTATTTTGATTGATACTGGTGCAGGATTAACCGTTGAATCACAACAATGTCATTTGTCAGCCGATGAAATTATTCTCCTAACAACGCCTGAGCCAACTGCAATAGCAGACGCTTATTCGGTTATAAAAATATTACATAGCCAAAATCCTGCGATCTCTTTTCAATTGGTGGTAAATCGGGTATCGCGCCAAAAAGAAGGAATAGAGGTGGCTAGTAAAGTCAAACTAGCAGTTCAATCCTTTTTAAAGAAAGAAATAAAGATCTTTGGAGCGATCCCAGATGACGCCGCAGTTACGCAAGCGGTATTGAAACAAGTACCTTTTTATATCGCATTTCCACGATCTCCGGCGTCAGTAACGCTAAGGAACTTAGCTGAAAGATTTGTGACAGGTTCTACGGTATCAGAAGACAACAAAGGAATTAAAGGGTTTATTCGAAATTTTTCAAGATTGCTAAAGTCATAATGTTTGGGAAGGGGAATATATAGTGAATTGGAATGTGGAAGAGGCAATGGATCAATATATTCCATTGGTTCATAGAGTTGTGAGGCATATGAAACGAAGCTTATCGGATGCGGCAGATGAAAATGATCTCATTTCTTATGGAATGACAGGTTTGTGGGATGCGGGTAAAAAGTTTGATCCTTCTCAAGGAATCAAATTTGAAACGTATGCTGCTCAGCGGATCCGCGGCGAAATTCTCGATGGAATACGACAAAATGACCATGTATCCCGAACATTGCGAAAAAAAGAAAAAACATACCGGAATGCCCTGGAGACATTAGAGCAGTCCTATATGCGCCGCCCCACTCCGACAGAAGTAAGTGAACATATGGGTATCAGCATGAAAGAATATGAACAAACACAATTACAACTATCTTTTATTCATCAAGACTCATTAGACGAACCGAAAAGCTTAGAAGAAAATGCAGCGGTTCAACAAATTGAGGACAACAAATCGATTAAACAGGACGAATGGCTAGAGGCGAAAGAACGGAAACAAGCGTTAGCTGAGTTGATTGAGACCCTGCCCGAAAGAGAAAAGCTTATTTTGGCATTAATCTACTTCGAAAATTTAAGCTTTACAGACGTCAGTAAAGTTTTTGGGTTACACAAATCCCGCATTTCGCAGCTTCATAATCAGGCCATCAAAAGATTACGTAAATCTCTTGAAACAAAGGGGATCGAATGGTAAATGGCTTTGAAACAGACAAATCGTCCCTGCGGTTCGTCTGTTTTTTATAAAAATAGAAGATTCATTTTAAAACCAGGGGGATTGAGGACAAAACAAGGAGCGAGTTTGGAAGATTTGTCCCCAAGCAGGTGGATTGAGGACAAAACAGAGAGAAAGTTTGGAAGATTTGTCCCCAAGCAAGGGGATTGGGGACAAAACCCAGAGCGAGATTGATAGATTTGTCCCCAAGCAAGGGGATTGAGGACAGAACCGAGAGCGAGTTGCTGGGATTTGTCCCCAAGCAAGGGGATTGAGGACAAAACTAAGAGTGAGATTGATAGATTTGTCCCCAAGTAATGGCATTGAGGACAAAACCAAGAGTGAGTTGCTGGGATTTGTCCCTAAGCAAGGGGATTGAGGACAAAACAAGGAGCGAGTTTGGAAGATTTGTCCCCAAGCAGGGGGATTGAGGACAAAACAGAGAGAAAGTTTGGAAGATTTGTCCCCAAGCAAGGGGATTGGGGACAAAACCAAGCGTGAGTTGTTAAGATTTGTCCCCAAGCAAGGGGATTGGAGACAAAACCAGAGCGAGATTGATAGATTTGTCCCCAAGCAAGGGGATTGAGGACAGAACCGAGAGCGAGTTGCTGGGATTTGTCCCCAAGCAAGGGGATTGAGGACAAAACTAAGAGTGAGATTGATAGATTTGTCCCCAAGTAAGGGCATTGAGGACAAAACCAAGAGTGAGTTGCTGGGATTTGTCCCCAAGCAAGGGGATTGAGGACAAATCCCAGAGCGAGATTGATAGATTTGTCCCCAAGCAAGGGGATTGAGGACAAAACCAAGAGCAAGTTGTTGAGATTTGTCCCCAAGCAAAGGGATAGAGGACAAAACCAAGAGCAAGATTGATAGATTTGTCCCCAAGCAAGGGGATAGAGGACAAACCCAAGAACGAGTTGTTAACATTTGTCCCCAAGCAGTGGGATTGGGGACAAATCCAAGAGCAAGTTATTAACATTTGTCCCTAAGCATGTGGATAGAGGACAAACCCAAGAGCAAGTTTGCAAGATTTGTCCCCAAAGCAGGGTTTGAGAACTAATAAAAAAAGTCCTTAAGACGTTCTCTTAAGGACAAAACTCAATACTCAACCTATAAATCTATCTCTCATTCGTAAAAGGCCCATTGCCCCAGGCCTGTCATTTTAAAATTCTTCTGCAATACCCTGCTTATTCTTTTCCGAGAATCCACAATCCCACACCATTCATGAATAATTTTAGCGGTGACTTTCCGCTCAGGAAAAAGTATCCTAAATTCTTCTACATTACGAAGAACAGCGGTTGCTACTAATTCTTCGAATCCACATTTACCACAGATTAATTTCTTCCCCACTATTCTCACAGAAAAAGTGTTACATTTGCAACAAGTCATCCCTTTTTTCAGATTTTCATACGTGTAGGTGGGCAGATGGATATATGGTGGTACCGTTTGGTGCAATGAAATGAGTTTGTCTGCCAGATTCGTATGCGTCTGATTGAGCCGTGACGGTTTCTGGTCTAATTTTTTCATAAAGGGATCGAGCTGGGTTGGAAGTATAAAAGGCAAATCAGGAGGCGTTTGATATAACGTAAAATGGGGGTTAATAAAAATGACATATGCTTCAATTGTTAGTTTACATCCGAGTGATTGAAGAATCTGACTCAGCAGTAATTTACTACGTTTAAGTTGGTCAAGTGGATTTTGGATATCCTTTCCGGAGGGTGTTTTAAAATATTCAGAGTCATAAACGTACTCTCCTTCAAAATTTTTCACCTCAAAAAGGGAATAGGTTTCTTTAAAAATAAGTGATGAATCAAGTTGGAAACTGGATTTATTACTCTCAAGCTGTAAATCATTCAAAATATGACAGCTGCGTTGAAGTTTCTCCGTCAATAAATCAAACTGAACCTCCCCTTCAAACCCTTTTTCTAAATTTAAATAATATCTTTGCTCATCCTCAGTTAGTTTCATTCGTTTGTTTAAAATTCTAAGAGTCTTCAGTACTACGGATTCGCTACGTTTTTTATATGGCATATTCCACATCCTTTCTACTTCCAATCATATAGAAAAATCAGAACCAAGAGTATGAATACTTTGTTAAAAATAAGAGTTACATTCCGCTGTTCAAACTTCCGTCAAACCATTTTGAACGTATTGTGAAATGATTCACATATCTATGTTATCCAAGGTAAAAACGAGTATAGTGTAAGTATAGAGAACAAGTTAAATTTGAAAGGCGGAATGACTTATGTTTAACAATTTTTTAAGAGAAAATAAGATCTCAGCTGCTATTTTAACCGTTATTCGTTTATACCTTGGCTATTCTTGGTTCACAGCAGGTTTTCATAAAATCACAGGCGGATTTGACGCTTCTGGATTCTTAAAAGGAGCGATTGCAAAACCAGTAACAGGTCCGGATGGCAACATGGTATATGCTTGGTATGTAGATTTCTTAAAAGACTTTGCCCTGCCAAACATTGATGTATTTAACTTCATTGTGCCTTGGGGAGAAACATTAATTGGATTAGGATTACTACTAGGATGTTTAACAACAGCCGCAATGTTCTTTGGTCTAGTGATGAACTTCAGCTTTTTCTTAGCAGGAACAGTATCTCATAACCCAACTGACATCTTTTTAGGCTTCATCATCTTAACTGCAGGTTACAACGCAGGCCGTTACGGTTTAGACCGCTGGGTGTTTCCATTTATTCGTAAAACAACAAAGACTAATACTTCAAAACATAAAGCAGCAGCCTAACTAGTAGGCGCAAAAAGACGATTCGCTCCCCCCGAATCGTCTTTTTGAATTTAAAAAAAGGAGTTGAGAAGTGAAATGTTGAATTAATCATTCTGGTAATCGTAAAAATAAGGAGCAATCATATGAAAATTTCTAGTGAATTCCAGGAGAAAATCACCAATGCTTTTGGCCCTGCTGGAAAGGCGTGGATAGATTCTTTAGAGCAAAGAGTCGAGACATATTTACAAAAATGGGAGCTGACGAGTGAAGGTCCTGTAGATAATCTTTCTTATAATTTCGTTTTAAAAGTCAGAGATTCAAATGAAACCCCTTTGATTTTAAAACTAGGGGTACCAAACTTTGATACGAGAAATGAGATGGTGACCCTTAAAGCCTATAACGGAGAAGGGTGTGCTCAGCTTTTAATGTCAGATCCCGAAAATGGCGTCATGCTGCTGGAACGAATTGTCCCAGGCACAATGCTTTCAGCGGAACGTGATGAGATGGTGGTTATAGAAAACTTTATAAAGGTTTGGAAGGATATTCGCAGACCTGTACCTGGTGGAACCTCAACGCCATCACTCAAACACTGGTTTGATGGACTTACACGCTACCGTAATGCCGGAGGCGGTCCAATTTCCTTGGAGCATGTTCAGTTAGCAGAAGAGTTTTTTCAAGAGGTAATGGAAACATCGAAAGGACCTGAACTGCTGCACGGTGATTTACATCATGAGAATATACTCTATTCCGAGGAAAAGGGATGGATGGCGATTGACCCAAAAGGTGTTGCAGGAGACCCCTATTTTGATGTCGTTTCGTTTTTGATTAATCAATTGGAGTCAAAGGCTGATCCAAAAAGTACGTTAAAGCTACGTGTTGATAAAATCAGTGAACAAATGGGGCTTGATCGACAACGATTGTTGAAGGCTGCCATTGCATTAGGAACACTATATGCCTGCTGGGGTGCAGAGGATTTAGCTGATTGGGAAACAACGTATCAATGTGTAAAATGGTTTATTGAATTTCTAGGGTAGGGCGATTCAAATTGAATCGTCTTTTTTTGTCTAATAAAACTGAATGAACAGAAACCATTTTAAATAGAATGAAAGGAGGATATTTTAACACAGCCTAAAAGTCCAAGTGAATGGTGGGAATGGAATGAAGGAAATAACCATTGACCCTTATATCCACGTTCGAATGGTAAAAAGTTTTGAATACGACCCAAGGGGAAAGAAAATTAGCTTTATTTCTGATTTTACAGGGGTACCCCAGGTATGGGAGCTTGACCGGGAGGACAGGTGGCCGGCACAAGCCTCTTTTACCATGAAAGGAATCACCTTTATTAAATATATTGCTGGAACGTCAGACTTGGTTTATGGGATGGACTCGGATGGAGATGAAAAGGAGCAGCTGTACTTATTAAAGGAAAATGGTGAAAAAATCGCCTTGACCAACTCGCCAGAACATCTTCATTTATTTGGTGACAGCTCGCCAGATGGAAAATGGATTGCTTGGTCTAGTAACCGAAGGAATCAAGCATATTTAGATATCTATATTCAAAACTTGGAGACGTTGGAAATTCGCCGGGTATTTACCCAAGATGGAACCTATATGGTTGAGAAGTGGTTTCCTGATGGAAAGTCGCTTTTAGTAAAAAAAGCAAACTCTCCCCTTGATCATGATTTAGGGGTATTTTCACTTTCCACAGGAAAAATGGATTGGATTACTGCGTATAAGGATGAAGCCAGTTATAAGAATTTTCATTTTAATAGGGAAGGAGATCATCTCTACCTATTAACCAATCAGGACAGTGAGTTCTTTGGACTCGCGGTAATTGAAATCTCTACAAAACAATTGACTTGGCTGGAAAGACAGGAATGGGATATTGAAGACCTAGCCATGAATAAGGCTAAAAATAAAATCGCTTTTTCCGTGAATGAAGGGGGAGTATCTAAGGGCTACCTTGTGGATCTGGACCAAAGTAAATTGTATACATGGGATACCCCAATGGGAGCGATATATAATCTCAGATTTTCACCGAATCAGCAAAAGCTGGGCTTTGTGTTAAATGGCCCCACCCATCCACCGGATATATGGGAGGTGGATATTAATACCCTTCAGGCAAAGCGGCTTACCTACATCTCGCGCACGCCGCTTTTAGAGGAAAAGTTAGTAGAGCCTGAGTTGATTTCATTTCCGTCTTTCGACCAGCTTTCTATACCAGCTTTTTACTACAAGCCCAATCGTAAAGGTGGAAAAACCCCTGTGGTTGTCTATATTCACGGTGGACCTGAAAGCCAAAGCCGTGCGGTGTACAGCCCCTTTTTGCAATATTTCTTAAACCAGGGTTATGCGGTGGTGGCTCCAAATATCCGCGGGAGTACTGGTTATGGTAAAACCTATACCCATTTGGATGATGGGCGAAAACGAATGGACGCGGTAAAGGATGTTATTTTTTTAATGGAATGGCTGAAAAAAACAGGTGATATTCAGGAAAATCAGGCAGCGATTGTCGGGGGAAGCTATGGAGGATTTATCGTGCTGGCTGCGATCAGCCACTATCCGGAGCGCTGGGCGGCAGCCATTGATATTGTAGGAATGTCAAGTATCCGAACATTCCTGCAAACGACCAGCCCGTGGCGAAAAAAACTGCGTGAGGCAGAATACGGTACGATTGAAAAGGATGGCGAGTTTTTTGATCAAATTGACCCGTTGAATCATGCAGATAAGATTAAAGCTCCGCTCATGATTATACATGGCGTAAATGATCCTCGCGTATCAATTCAAGAGTCAGATCAGATTGTCACGAAACTCAAGAAACGAAATCATCCAGTCCGGTATATTCGTATTGAAGAGGAAGGACATACGATGATGAAATTAAAAAATAAAATAAATTCCTATACAGAAATGGCGGAGTTTCTTGAAAACTATTTAGGAAAGTCAAAATAGCAATATTTTCATAGGCTAATAGTCCGATTTTAGATGAAATCTCTAAACAGAACAAATGTTTTGTTGTATGATAAGATTTATTATACTAATAGAGGTGAAACTAACATTGAATGGTACCGCACATACAGCGATTGGAGCCGCAACAGGATTTGTCGCTGCCAGCACCTTTCATTCCAATCCAACTGAAACCATCATTCTGATTGGACTAGGAGCGGTTTCAGGTTTGATGCCTGACTTGGATATTGATGGAAAGCTTCGCGGTAAAATTACTTTATCCCATAAGGTGATTCGCTTGGCGGCATTATTAATAGGAATCTTGATGGTGTTTTATAGCTTTTATGAGGGAAGGGCGGCAGAGCAGTGGTTTGGCATTGCGAGCGGATTGGCCATCATGGGGATTTCTTCGCTCATTAAACAAAAGCATATGCTTACAATTACAGGAATTGGTGTCCTTGCTGGGGGAATCTCGCTTTCGGAAGTATGGCTGATTTTGCTTGGGGTTTATATCGTCATTGCATCTATCTCCTCGCATCGCAGTTATACACATTCTATCTTAGGCGTCATTTTCTTTGGGATCATCTCTTCAAAACTTGAAGGTTCACTAGGAATCGACGGTGTTTTTTATGCCTGCCTTGGGGGATATATTAGTCATTTAATTGCTGATTTAAAAATATTACCGTTTAATAGGCGTGGTATTAAGTTGTTTTTACCATTATCAAAGATAGAATTATAGCAGGTCACATCGAGGTTGATGTGACCTTTTTTTTATATAAATTCCACAGTTTGCAAGACTTGCCGGCGAACCTCGTTTCCAGCAGCAGGATAAATCCGCGGAACACGCTTCCCGATTAAACAGACAACCTCATAGTTAATCGTCCCCATGAGCAGGGCAATCTCATCAACGGATTGAAACGCTTTGTCATTTCCTCCAAAAATAACAACTTCATCACCCTGCTGGCAGGAAGGTACGGTGGTAACATCAATCATCGTTTGGTCCATACAGACACGGCCTGCTACTAAAACCTTTTGTCCATTTAGAAGAAATTGCCCGCAGTTGGAAAGATGTCTGGAGAGACCGTCGGCATATCCGATTGGAAGAGTGGCAATCATACGTTCACTTGAAGGAGTATAGGTGCAGCCATAGCTAATTGGCTGCGATTTAGCTACCTTTTTGAGCCCAGCAATTTTTGTTTTAAGCGTCATCGCTTGCTGAAGTGAAATCGTATGTTCCTTTAACGACATGTCGGGATACAGACCATATAACCCAATTCCGACACGGACCATATCTAGGTGCATTTCTGGAAAATTCATCGTCCCAGCTGTATTACAACAATGCTTTAGCGGGATAGAAATTCTGTTGTCATCTAAATAGGTAATTACGGAACGAAATCGCTCGAATTGCTGAAGTGTATAGGAAGAATCCTCACTATCCGCGTTAGCGAAGTGAGTGAAAATACCTTTAAGAATGACAAAACGTGACGCAACCACTTTTGTTGCTAAATCCAGTGCTTCTTCACGGGTTTGAACACCGATTCTGGTCATACCGGTATCGATTTTTAAGTGGATGGCTGCTGTTTTTTGAAGTTCTTCGGTCTGAAAGATAATTTCGTCCAGTACATCCTCACTAAAAACCGTTAAATCCACTCCAGCTATAATTGCCTGCCGAATGGAGCGGGGAGGGGTATATCCTAATATTAAAATAGGCTCTGTTATCCCTGCCTCACGCAGTTCGATTGCTTCATCCAAAATCGCCACTGCCAGAAAATCAGCGCCCGCTTCTACAGCGGCATTGGCTATCTGGACAGCACCGTGGCCATAACCATCCGCTTTCACCACGGCCATCAAGTTCACGGACGATCCAATATAATTTTTAAATTGGTTTGTATTATGTTTAATGGCTTCTAACGAAACTTCAGCCCACGTATCTCGATAGCTTTTTTGAATCACAAGTCTTCCCCCCAGAAATTCCTATGAAAATACCCTCAAGATAAACTTGAGGGTACCAAGATGGTTAGTTCAATACAACTTCCTTTTCCAATGCAATTTCCACTGGCACATATACATAGTTAAGGTCTCTTGCTACCGCTTCATAGGTGATTTCACCGTTCGCCACGTTCACTCCAAGCTTTAATGCCGGATTTTCAGAAATGGCCTTCACCACACCTTTATTGGCAATTTGCAATGCATATGGAACCGTCGCATTTGTAAGAGCCATTGTAGATGTTCTTGGAACCGCTCCAGGCATGTTCGCAACAGAGTAGTGAACAACACCATGTTTCTCAAATGTTGGGTTATCATGAGTGGTTACATGGTCAATCGTTTCAACGCTTCCGCCTTGGTCAATCGCAACGTCCACGATTACAGAACCAGGTTTCATGGTTTTAACCATATCTTCTGTAACTAGTTTAGGCGCTTTTGCCCCTGGAATTAGTACCGCACCGATCACTAAGTCTGCTTCTTTCACTGCTTCAGCAATGTTAAAAGGATTTGAGATTAAAGTTTTAATTTGGTTTCCGAACACGTCATCCAAGTAACGAAGACGGTCTGCACTTAAGTCGATAATCGTAACATCTGCACCTAAACCAATCGCCATTTTTGCAGCGTTTGTTCCGACAATACCGCCGCCAATGATCGTAACCTTACCACGGCTGACCCCTGGAACACCTGCAAGCAGAATCCCTTTACCGCCATTGAATTTCTGTAAGAATTGCGCCCCGATTTGTGCGGACATACGGCCAGCTACTTCACTCATTGGTGTTAGAAGTGGAAGCGTGCGGTTAACAGAAACTGTCTCGTAGGCAATAGCAATGACACCGCTATCTTTAAGTGCCTGAGCTAATGCAGGCTCTGCTGCTAAATGCAGGTACGTAAATAATACTAACCCTGGGCGGAAGTATTTGTACTCACTTTCAAGCGGTTCTTTTACTTTCATAATCATTTCAGACTGATTCCAAACATCAGCTGCTAGCTCAATGATTTCTGCGCCTGCTTGAGTATAGTCTACATCTACGAAACCGCTTCCAATTCCAGCCCCTTTTTCAACTAAGACTTTATGTCCAGCTTGTACGAATGAAACAACACCTGCTGGAGTTAATGCCACACGGTTTTCATTGTTTTTGATTTCCTTCACTACACCAATAATCATTCTCGTTATCCCCCTTGGAAGTCTTTAGTGATTTTTTCTGACTTTAGAATAATCCCTTCGAAACAATTTTTCTTTGTTTAGAAAGCAGAAATACGAGAACTCAATTTGTGAAATTACACAAAACGTTCACAAATTCCTTGATATAAAAGGAAAAACCACATGGGATAAAAAGTAAAAAAAACAAATTTTGTTTTGTTTAAATATTCAAACAGAAAGCGAACCCCTTTTAGGTGTCTGGTGCCTGTCACCGTCCGTGGACAGTGTCCACCTGAGGTGGACAAATTTTGGGTGTCTCCATTTATTTAAACTTTTCAAGCTTAAGGTCTAAGTAAAGGGTTATTTTTTGGTTTGGGTCTTTGAGATTGATTTCACCGATTTCTGATATACGTTTGAGACGGTAATTTAGTGTGTTGGTGTGTACATTTAATTGATTTGCGGCTTCATGGACATTGCTGTCATGGTTTAGAAAGACTTCTAATGTTTCGACGAGATCGGTGTTATTTTTTTTATCATATTCCTGAAGCTTTTTCAGAGAATAGTTTTCATTTTGATCTGTACCGGATTTTTCAATCAATACATCGATATATTTATAGATTCCGAGACTTTGATAGCCATGGATTTCTTTTGCTTCACGAGGGAATTTTCTTTTTACTGATAATACGGTTCGCGCTTCTTTGTACGACTTTTCTACTTTTCCTAAATCACTATAAACACTGCTATAGCCGTGAACAATGGAGTCAATACCAAATCGTTCCTTCATTTTGGCAACAAATAGCTCACAAAATGCATTTAGTTTATTCACTGGCTGCTGAATACCATCAAGGGAAATAAACAACACTAATTGTTGATGGTCAATGGTGTGCAGCAGGATTTTTGGCATTTGAATTGTTTTTAACAGGTAAGCGATATGCTTTTCATCATCTCTGCCTAATTCCTTTGAAAATTGAAAGACGGCAACTGCAAAGGATGAAGGAGGCGAAATTTGCAGCGCATGAAACTTATTAATGATTTCTTCATTGCTAGAAAGATGGCTTGTTAATAGCTGCCAAAAAAACTCTTGAAATTGCTCTTCTTTTTTATTTTTGCGGTTTTGCAGTTGAATCAGTTTGTTTTTTGTTGCGTCTGCGGCTTGCTTCAAGCAGTCCATTTCTTCTTCGCCTAGTGTTTTTTCAATCTCTAACGCCCAAATGAAACCGAGCACTTCATCGTTTTTCCAAATGGATACAGCAACCCTGTTTCCCAGCCCAATCTCATCTACCGTCTTAACTCGGATAGGATCACGACTGTTTAAGAGTGAAGGAATGACCCCTTCCTTCCATAAGGAATTGATGACCTTTTCCGGAACACGGCGGCCGATGATTGTGGCAATCCGTGCCGGGTCGGTTCGATCATCATGGGTACTATAGGCAAGAAGACGATGGTTCGCGTCTTCTATGGTTATCGGACAATGTAACACTTCACTTACCATATCTGCAAATTCTTCTAGACTATCAAAGCTGGCGCGAAACGGATCATTTTTCATAAATTACCACCTTTATCAATGAGATTGTGCACTCTGTAACGTATTTGTTATTTAAAACAATATTTTTTTAATAGATTTGTATTTATTCTACAATATAAAATGTTCACAGATATGTTATATTAATTTCACAAAGTTTTAACTTTTCTTCATCTAACACACATTGTAAACGCTGTCATTACGAAAAAGAATAGGAGGATATTATTTAAATATAAACAGTAGGTTTTATTTAGAATAATATTGTAACTTTTTTAGTGAAAAAGGGAAATAGGAGATTTCAACTAAATAGGGGGTAGACTATGCAAAAAAATCCAAATCAATTACAACGAGGTTTAGAAGAAAGACACATTACGCTCATGTCACTAGGAGCAGCCATTGGGGTAGGTCTGTTTCTAGGTTCAGCCACTGCGATTAAGCTTGCTGGACCAGGTATTATTCTCGGTTATGCATTTGCCGGTATGATTATGTTCTTTATTATGAGAGCACTTGGGGAAATGGCAATTCAAAAACCTGTTGCTGGATCCTTCAGTCAATATGCTCGTGACTATTTAGGTGCTTTGCCTGGTTTCTTAACAGGATGGAATTATTGGTTTTTATGGGTTGTAACGTGTATGGCTGAAATTACGGCTGCAGGAATCTACATGGAGTATTGGTTCCCTGATGTACCACGCTGGATTTGGGCATTGGCAGCACTCGTTATTATGGCTTCCGTCAATTTTCTAAATGTAAAAGCCTATGGTGAACTTGAATTTTGGTTTGCATTAATTAAGATTATTACCATCTTATTCATGATTGTAAGTGGTCTGGGAATGATTGTTTTAGGGATTGGTAATGGCGGTATTGCTACTGGCATCAGCAATCTTTGGGAGAATGGAGGAATTCTTCCGAATGGGATTACTGGGGTATTAATGTCCCTGCAAATGGTTATGTTTGCTTTCTTAGGTATTGAGATGATTGGTATTACTGCCGGGGAAGTAAAGAATCCGGAAAAAACATTATCTAGAGCGATTGATACTGTCTTCTGGCGAATTCTTATTTTCTATGTAGGTGCCTTGTTTGTCATTATGTCGATTTATCCTTGGACCGAAATCGGTGCACAGGGCAGTCCGTTCGTTTTGACCTTTGATAAGCTTGGAATCCCTGCTGCAGCTGGAATCATTAACTTTGTTGTCTTAACGGCTGCGTTATCTTCGTGTAACGGTGGTATTTTCAGTACAGCACGTATGTTATTCAACTTAGCTGAAAATGATGAAGCACCAAAGAGTCTTGGTAAATTAAATAAGAATGGTGTTCCGAGTGCTGCGGTTTTAGTAACAGGGGGTGCCTTATTAGTCGGTGTTGTTCTTAACTATTTAGTCCCGGCAAAAGTATTTACATGGGTAACAGCGATTTCAACGTTTGGTGCAATTTGGACGTGGTCGATGATTTTATTATCACAAATTAAGTATCGTAAGAGTCTAACGCCAAATCAATTGAACGGCTTAAAGTATAAAATGCCTTTATTCCCATTCACATCCTACTTTTCTTTAGCATTCTTATTATTAGTTGTAGGATTAATGGCATTCTTCCCAGATACAAGAATTGCTTTAATCGTTGGACCGCTTTGGCTCGGAATTTTAACGGCCTTCTATTATGGAAAGGGATATCATAAACGAGACAAACAAAATCAGGACCAATTTCAAAAAGTGATATAAATGGTGCCTGTCAACTAAATTTAATTCTCTATAAAAAAAGCGTAAGTGGGCATTGATCCATTTACGTTTTTTTATTGTTTTGACGGAATTAACTCATACTGTTGTTAGATAGAAAAAATGAAACCGTTTTAAAAAGACCGTAAATTATCGGATATTTTTTAAATTTTTTCGGATAGTGAAAAAAATGAAAACCTTTACAATAAAACATGTAAGCGATTGATATTAATAAGGGGGAAACACCATGAAGAAGCTAGGCGTTTTAGTCTTAGGCTTAATGTTACTATTTTTATCCGCATGCGGCGGTGGAGAAGAGAAAGCTTCTGGAGACAGTAAAGTCACAGAACTTACCGTGTGGAATGACTGGACTGAAAATCGTCCGGAATACAAGGTTTATAAAGATATCATTGCTAAATTCAATGAAGAAAACAAAGGCAGCATCCACGTTAAAATTGAAAGTATTCCACATGACCAATATGAAACAAAGCTTAGAACACAAGCAGCAGGAAAGCAATTACCGGATATGTTCCGCGTTTGGCCTGGTGCACGTATTCAGCCTCTAGTGGAAGGAAAAGTGTTACTTCCTTTAAATGATATCCTTGATACGTGGGAAGGAAAAATCCCAGAAGGTATCTTGAAAGATTATGCAGTTGACGGGAAACAGTATGCGATTCCAGCAAATATTAGTGAAACTAGCTTGATTTACTATCATAAAGATGTATTGGCAAAAGCAGGATTTGAAGAATTTCCAAAAACGTATGATGAGTTAAAAGATTTAATCAAGGCATTAAATGATCAAAAAGTAATGCCAATTGCATTAGGTAATAAAGCGATTTGGCCGCTGCAATCTGTATACATTTCAACCATTGCAGACCGTTTCACAGGCAGTGAATTCTTACCAAGCACGTTAAGTGGTAAAGATTCTTTTACAGATGAGAACTTTGTAAAAGCATTAGCAGTAGTGGAAGAATTAGCGAAGCTTAAAGCATTTAATGAAGATTTCAATACCATTGACGAAGCTCAATCTAGAACATTATTCAATAGTGGGGAAGCAGCTATGCACTTCGCCGGTTCTTGGGCTATTGGACCAATCCTTGAAGGTGTAGAAAATATCGATAATATCGGAGTTGCTCCGTTCCCAAGCTTTGGCGGAGAAGGTGATACAGCAAAAATTTCTGGTGCAGCGGGCGGCGGTATCGCTCTTAATGCTGAATTATCTGGTAAGAAGAAAGAAGCAGCATTTAAATTCTTACAGTTCTTCTACGGCGATGAGTTATACCAAGGACTAGCTAAATCTAATATCGTTGTTCCAGTACAAGTAGAAATGGACGATAGCATTCCTGAAATTTACAAAACAGCTAACGGATTTGCACAAGGCGGTTTAGCACCAGTTTATGATGCAACCTTAACACCTGAGTTAACAGACATGATTAACAATGGATTACAATCGATCACAATCGGTGAAAAGACACCTAAAGAATTAGCTGAAGAAATGCAGAAGGAAAACGAACAAGGAAAGAAATAATCTTTTAAAATACAGGTTGCCTTCACTAAGGCAACCTGCATTTCATAGGGGAGATAAATATGCAACTAACTGGAAAAAGTAAAGCGGCTCTTATTATCGGTTTACTGCCGGCATTTTTGATTTATACCGTCTTTGCTATCTATCCGATTATCCAATCGTTTTATTATTCCTTTATGGAATGGGACGGTTTTTCGGAAATGGAATTTATCGGTCTGCAAAACTTTGAGAATCTTTTTCAAGATCCGTTATTTTGGAATTCAGTTGGCAATAACATTTTTGTTGTTGGTGCCTCCGTATTTGGACAGATTCCGATTGCTTTATTTATAGCTCTGTTATTAAATCGAAAAATTAAGGGCTTAAAGATTTTTAGAACCATTGGCTTTCTGCCTGTTGTCTTATCAACGGTTGTTATCTCGCTAACATGGAGCCTGATTTACAATACAAAGGATGGCATGATTAACGAAATTTTAAGAGCTGTTGGTTTGGACTTTTTGGCACAAAACTGGCTTGGTGATACAAAATGGTCAATGGTGGCTGTTTGTATTACGGTCATTTGGCAATTCGTTGGACTTTATTTAATTATTTTCCTAGCAGCTTTGCAAAACATACCGGAAGAAGTAATGGAAGCGGCAAAGATGGATGGTGCTTCTGAATGGGTGACTACATGGAAAATAACCATTCCAATGATTTGGGATACCGTTATTGTTGCGATCATTTTGTGTATTTCCGGTAGTTTAAGAACCTTTGATTTAATTTATGTTATGACACATGGCGGACCATCACATTCTACCGACGTGATGGCGTTGTATATGTTCAATGAGACATTTTCAAATCTGCAATATGGTTACGGCAGTGCGGTATCCGTATTTATTTTCTTCTTCAGTCTTATCTTGATTGGAATTGTAAAAAAAGTTCTTGGCCAAAAATTTATTTGATGGGGAGGGGCACAGAATGGAAACAACGATTAAAAAAACAACACAATCTGCATTGCCGCTGCCACAAAGCACAAGGAAATTGAGTGTAAAAAATACCCTCATTTATGCAGTCTTGATTATTTTTTCGGTAATTAATGTTTATCCTATTATTTGGATGATTATTAACTCTTTTAAGTCAGAAAAAGAATTTGCGGTGAATCAATTTGGTTTACCTAGGACTTTGGTAATTGATAACTATATTGAAGCGTGGGGCACTGCTAATTTAGGCGTCCTCTTCAAAAATAGTATTTTTATATGTTTATTGGCAACTATTCTTACTGTGTTAATCGGCGCGTTAGCATCTTATTTTCTAGCAAGAATTGAATTTAAGTTTAAGAACGCCTTGTACACATTCTTTATTTTCGGGATGTTAATTCCGATTCACGCAACGCTTGTTCCAATGTTTATTTTATTGAAAAATTTAGGTTTATTAAATAATCCGATTACCTTATTATTTCCGTACATTGCCTTTCATTTACCGATTACGATCTTTATCCTAACAAGCTTTATGAAGGCTTTCCCGAAAGATATTGAAGAATCAGCGATTATCGATGGCTGCGGAATCTTCCGGATTTTTTGGTCGATTATTTTACCAATGTCCCGTCCCGCACTTGCCACCGTTATCATTTTGAATTTTATTTATAACTGGAACGAGTTCTCGTTTGCACTTGTACTACTAAATGATCCAGCCCTGCAGACATTGCCTTTAGGTCTTGCAAGTTTTGCTGGACAGTTTACCGTGAATTATGGTGCACAGATGGCAGGATTAACGATGTCCATGATTCCAATTATCATTTTCTACTTATTCTTAGAAAAAGAAATTGTAAATGGTATGACAGCCGGAGCCGTAAAAGGATAAACTAACGGTAATAAATTAAAAGGCTGATGTGCAATGATCCGAAATTGGGGATTAAAAAATAAGTTTGTCACCGTATTCTTACTCTTGATTACCTTACCAACCTTTATTATTGGCTGCATTATCTACTATCAAACGACAACCGTTTTTAAGCAGCAGGCTGAAAAAAATGCGGTTGACAAACTAGAAAAAAATGAAGATAACTTAACTTCCCTCATTCGTGGGATTGAGAATATGTCTTCTTACATGATCTATGAAAAAAACTTCCGAACGTTTTTTACCGCTACGGAGGAAGACCTTACTAAAGCAGAGTATAAAGAGGCAGTTGCAGGGATTAATGGTTATTTTACCTTTCAGCTTATGAGTCATAGTTATATCGATTCGATTCTATTGGTAGCAAATGATGGACATGTTTTAGAAATTGGCAGCCATTTAATCGGAAATGAAGTCAGTATGAATCAAGGAGCCAGGGAGCTTGAAGGCCGTCCCTATTGGAGCAATACGTATCAAGTGATTGAAAATGGATCTGCAAAAAAAAATGTTGTTAGTTTAACAAGGGTTATTAATGATATTAACCATATCAACACACCTATAGGAATGGTGAGAATACGATTAGACGAATCTAAGCTATATAAGACAATTGAAAGTAATTCCATTAACCAAACTGGTGATTATTTTGTATTGAACAAAAAAGGAGAAGTCGTCCTGCATCAGAATCCTTCATTAGCGGGGAAACCCTTTCCTGATTCAAAAATAACCGGCTGGATTTTAAACGGTAAAAATAAAACGTTGAAAACCAAGGCTGATCAAAGTGACTATTTACTAGTGAAAAAAGCAATTACAGGAACGGATTGGGTTTCGATTGCGATGGTAAATGAGGGAGAAGTGGTTAAAAGTTTATATAATGTCCGCGGCTTGTTTGTTTTTATGATTCTCCTTTTATTAGCACTTGGAGCATTAGCTTTTGTCGGATTTTATCAATCCTTTATCCGAAGGATTGTGGAATTGACGAAGCAAACAAAGCAGCTGGGAGAAGGCGACTTCAGTGCAAAGGTTCAAATCTCTTCACAAGATGAGATTGGGAAATTAGGACTCCGATTTAACCAAATGGTCACAACCATACAAAATTATATTAATCGAGAATACAAGTTAAAGATTAAGCAGCGTGAATCGGAATTGAAGGCTCTTCAAAGCCAGATTGATCCACACTTTTTATACAATACACTGGACATGATTCGTTGGACGGCCCGATTGGAAAAAGCGATGGAAACAGGTCAGTTAATTGAGCGGTTATCTAAAATATTCCGGATGAATTTAAACATGGGGAAAATGTGGGTAAAGGTAGAGGAAGAAATTCATTATATCCAAAACTACCTGGAGTTACAAAAGAGCCGAATTGGAAATCGTTTAAATTACAGTATTTTTTATGACGATCAAATAAAAGATATCTATATCATTAAGCAAATTTTACAGCCATTAGTAGAAAATAGTATCCTTCATGGTTTTAAAAATTTGCCTAGACAGGGCGTTATCCAGATTCGCATGTTTAAGGTTGATGAGGAAATTTGGATAGATGTAATCGACAATGGCTGGGGATTTAAGAGTGAGAAACAGGATGAAGATGATAAACGGAAAGGCGGCTATGCCATTCCTAATCTCATCGACCGCTTAGAGATGGCCTTTGGCGAAGAGGCAAAATTCGAGTTGTTGGATTCTCTTGCAGGAACATGGATTCGCTTGAAGCTTCCTATATCAGAGAATGATAATCGCAATCTAATTCCAAATGAGACAGGTGAGTAGTATGCCCTTTAAAATGCTAATTGTTGATGATGAACCCATTATTTGTCGTGGTTTGCAACAGACAATTCCGTGGGATGAATATATGGTGGAAGTTGTTGACCTTGCGTATGACGGGGCGGAGGCTATTCAAAAGATTCAGGAACATGGTGATATCGATTTAGTCCTAACCGATGTCAGAATGCCGAATGTTGATGGCTTGAGACTGGCGGCATTCCTTGCAGAGAATTATCCAGATATTCGAATGATTATCATAAGTGGGTACGACGATTTTAAATACGCACAGCAGGCGATTCAATTAGGTGTAAAGGATTACTTATTGAAGCCGGTAGAGGTAGATGAGCTTTTACAGGTCATTACAAAAATCACCAGTACTTTACAAGAAGAAAGAAAAGCTGCACAGCAAATATATCAGATGAATTTACAAAATGCTATTTTTCATCAAGTTCTAGATTTACCAGATACTGCTCCAAACCATTCGGGTTTATTTGCTAATGTGCGTATTTATCCCTTTGTTACCATGTTAAAAGAGTATAAAAATAAAACAAAAGATCTTTCTGAAGAAGAACTGCAAAACGTGGCTGTGGACTGGGAAAACCAAGTGGAAAAATGGTTAAACAGTCAGGGGTTTTCATGTGTATCGGTGTTTCCAAGTAAAAATGTCTTACTCACTTGTGTAACCAATCATTTGTCTGATTTTACTCCTCGGAATTTGAATTTCCAAGAGTTAAATGGTGTTGTTAATGATACTGACATCACAATAGGTCAGCTGAATGAGGTGTATCTAAGATTATATGAAGATACCCGGTATATTCCTTTTAGTGAAGACGGGGTTGTTGTTAGTCCTGTAAGTGAATCATTGGCGAATAAGTCAAAGGCTAACGACTGGTTAATGGATAGGGCAGAACAATATATCAAAACCTATTATGCGTCACCAATCAAGGCACATGAAGTAGCGGACGTCATTAATATTTCCCCTAATTATTTCAGTTCTTTATTTAAACAAAAAACGGGCAAAAGTTTTAATGAATATATTAATACCTTGCGTGTGGATGCAGCCAAACAGCTGCTTGAAGAAACCCCTTTTAATGTAAATGAAATAGCTGAAAAGGTCGGATATCGAGAATATAAGTACTTTGTGGATGTGTTTAAAAAATTTACAGGCTATACGCCAACAAAGTATAGAAACGTAAGGGCAAACAATATCAATTAATCATAAGAGTGACTTATGAAATTGGAGGTAAGTAGTATGCAAAAGAAAATAAATGTACCGAATGACTTTTTCCTAGGAGCAGCAGTGTCTGCTTGGCAAACGGAAGGCTGGTCAGGAAAAAAAGAGACTCAGGATTCCTTTTTAGACATGTGGTATAAAGAAAATAAACATGTTTGGCATAATGGGTATGGTCCTGCTGTAGCAACTGATTTTAAGAATCGATATAAAGAAGATATTGGTTATATGAAACAAATAGGTTTACAAAACTTTAGAACATCTATTAACTGGTCACGTTTTTTACTAGATTATGAAAATGCCGTAGTAGATGAAGAATATGCTAGTTATATAGATGATATGATCAATGAGTTAATCAAGAATAACGTGGAGCCGATGATTTGTCTTGAACACTACGAGCTTCCTGCTGAATTATTTAAGAAATACGGCGGCTGGGGATCAAAACATGTTGTGGATCTATTCGTTAAATATGCAGAAAAGGTGTTTGAGCGTTATGGTGATCGCGTTAAGCACTGGTTTACTTTCAATGAGCCAATTGTTATTCAAACACGTGTCTATTTAGACGCGGTTCGTTATCCATTTGAACAAAATACGCAGAAATGGATGCAATGGAATTTTAATAAAAGCTTAGCAACGGCTAAAGTAATTCGTTTATTTAAACAAATGGACTTAAAAGAAAAATATGGCGCCAAGATTGGTAACATCATTAATCCAGAGGTAGCATATGCGCGTTCTTCTGCTGAACATGACCAAAAAGCAGCACGCATTTTTGATTTATTTTACAACAGAATTTTCTTGGATCCTTCAATTAAAGGCGAATTCCCTGAAGAATTGTTTGAATTAATGAACAAGCATGATATTGCTTTCGAGGCAACAGAAGAAGAGTTGCAAATCATTAAAGAGAACACCGTTGATTATGTGGGATTAAATATCTATTTCCCATACCGTGTAAAAGCACGTTCAACCGCATGGAATGAAGAGACGCCTTTCCATCCTGCCTACTATTATGAAAGCTTTGATTTACCAGGCAGAAAAATGAATCCTCACCGCGGCTGGGAAATCTATCCTCAGGTGATGTATGATATCGCTATGCGAATGAAAGAGGAATATGGAAACATTGAATGGTTTATTGCTGAAAATGGTATGGGTGTGGAAAATGAACACCGTTTTAAAAATGAAGAAGGCATGATTCAAGATGATTACCGCATTGAATTTATTAGTGAACATTTAAAATGGTTATTAAAGGGTGTTGAAGAAGGCTCCAACTGTACAGGCTATATGCTTTGGGCCTTTAGCGACAACGTATCACCTATGAATGCTTTTAAGAATCGCTACGGCTTGGTTGAAATTAACCTCGAAGAGAATCGAAACCGAGCACTTAAAAAATCTGCTTATTGGCTAAAAGACGTCATCGAAACCAAACAATTTGAAGGACAGGATGACAATATCTATAAATAAAAAGCTACCTAGGGGCGATTCTTAAGATGAGTAAATATTTAGCTTTTGATATCGGCGGAACATTTATTAAATACGGATTAGTGACCGAAAAGGCTGAAATCCTTGAGAACAACAAAGTGAAAACACCTAAAACATTAGATGACCTGCTTTCGGTTATCGAAAAACTGTCTGGGCAGTATTCGGATGTTAAAGGGATTGCGATTAGTGCACCTGGTGCTGTTTCGGATGAAGGCGTGATTTATGGTTCTAGTGCCATTCCTTATTTACACGGTCCAAATATTAAAAATTTGGTGAGTGAGATAACTTCACTGCCGGTTTACTTAGAAAATGACGCCAATTGTGCGGGCTATGCTGAGATTTGGAACGGCGCAGCAAAGGGGAAAAAGGATGTACTTGTTATGGTGATTGGAACCGGAATTGGCGGATCGGTGTTTAAGAACGGCCAATTGCATAAAGGGGCCCATCTTCATGGCGGTGAATTCGGTTATATGCTGCTAACTGGTGATATTCAAGATAGCAATGATGTTTGGAGCCGAGTGGCTTCAACAGCTGCGCTGGTGAGAAATGTCGCAAAAAGAAAGCAAATTGATGTGGAGTCTATTTCAGGTGAAGAAATTTTTCAGCTTGCTGAATCAGGAGATGAGGATTGTATCGAAGCTATCCATCATTTCTATCATTTATTGGCCGTAGGAATTTATAATTTACAGTACATTTATGATCCCGAAGTAAACGTCATTGGCGGTGGAATCAGTGCTAGAGACGAACTTATTGATGGAATCAATGAGAAGCTGGATAACATTTTAGCAAGAGTAGACTTAGCGAAGATTAAACCGGAAATCGTGGCATGTATGCATCGCCAAAATGCTAACTTACTTGGAGCAGTATACGGGGCCATGCACACTGAATTGAATTAGATTTTAGATAAAACCGCTTGGGTTCTAGTCATCCAAGCGGTTTTTCCTTATCCTATCTAAAGATTATAAGTTATGGAAAGGTATTTTCTGGTATAATATAATATTAAGAATAGACTATTAAACATAGCAGGGAGAGGGAATTTTGGAAGGTTTTTTTGGACTTGCTTTAAATATCATACTGACTATTTATTTAGTCATTGATTCTAAAAAGCATGGTAAGAACCCCGTTCTATGGGGAATTCTAGGTTTTGTTTTTGGTGCCATTGCTTTAGGAATTTACTTAATTAAAACAGATCGAAAGGTAGTCGGCTGGATTGTTACTATTCTCAGTATTTTAGGTTATTTGGCTTTCCTCCTATTAGTTGGCTTGGCTATCTTATTTACGGTTGCAGGATTTTCATAAGAATAAGGAAGGGATTCTCTTCCTCAGATTGTCGAGAAAGGTTTCTTTCTCGACAATTTTTATTTTTCTGCCTGCCCAAGGGCCTGCTGATTGGAACGAAAGGTGCTTCGCTTTCCGCGGGCGTGCCGAGGAGGCTCCCCAACCCCGTACTCCCGCAGGAGTCTTCGCACCTTCAACTCCAATCAACAGGGGAGAAATTACATGGAGATTGCCACACTTACATAATTTGGAGCGATTTACCTCCATCAATAGCCTTAAAAATATGATAGAATTTTTACATAATTTCATAGATTCGTTTAACAAAAATACGCCGATTATTAATTTATCTGGTAAACTAATTATATTACCTTCACTTTAATAGAAAAAGGGGGGCTTATGATGTACAAAATAATCATAGTTGATGATGAGAAAAACATCCGTGACCGCTTGGCTCACTTTTTTCCTTGGTCTGAGGCAGGGTTCGAAGTAGTTGGGATAGCGGAAAATGGCGTAGAAGCATTGGAACTCATTAAACTGGAACGTCCACATGCCGTTTTGACAGACGTTCTAATGCCCGAGATGACAGGATTAGAGCTTGCGAAAGAAATTCAAAAATCATACTCCGACATAAAAGTGGTCATTCTTAGTGCGTATGACGATTTTAAATATGCCCAAGAGGCGATTCGTTTTGGTGTGAAGGGGTATTTGTTAAAACCATTGATGAAAAATGACTTTTTCAATGTTTTTACGAAACTAGCTGAAGAATTAAGAGAAGATGAAGAAGCAAAAGCAGTGGATCGAGTTGAGGAATTAATGCTCTTGGATTTAATTAAAGGGGAAAATCTATCGCAGTATGCGGACCAGTGGAATCAGCATACCCAAAGCTTTAGAGTCGCTATTTTTTCCTTTGATCGATTGTTTAAAGAGGTGTCCACTTTTTCTATCAGACAGAAAATCACCGAGCTTGCTGCAGATTTTTGTAATCGCTATCAAGTCTCTTTTTTGTTTTATGGTAATAGTTTAATTGTATTAAGCACTGATTCCAAGCTTGTTTCGAAAAAGGACCTCATGCCGAAAATTCACTTGTTCATCGATTCACTAAGAGCAAACCTTGGTGATTTATTTAATAACCAGGAGAATTTTGTCGTCGGTGTTGGCAATCCATGTACCACGTATCATGAAATTTGCCAATCCTATAATGAAGCGGTTTACGCGTATAGCTATAAATATTTCAATGAATATGAAACGGTTATCTTTTATGAAGATTTGGCTGTTGACGGTGATAACGGGAAACAAACCCAAATTCAGAATCTTATGTTAGACCATGTGAACAATATTGAACATAAACTAATGGAATCTATGAAAACGGGTGAGATTACGGTTGTAACACAGTTAGTTAATCAGTTCTTCCATCCATACAGAAAAGCCTGCGGTTTACCGATTGCAGAAATTCGCAGTTCCTGTTCGGAACTCATCATTATTCTATTGTTTCGTTTGAAAGAAAAGGGACTTTCCCTTTCGTCCATTGATCAACAGCATGTCCTAGGAAGAATTTACGAGATTGATTCTTTAAAAGAATTGAAGCGTTGGCTGACGCAAATGCTGGAAACGATTTCTTTTGATTTAATCAATAAGGATAAAAAGGATGTAAATACATATGTCCTTATGGCTAAGGAATATGTAAAAGAAAATTATCAGGAACGGATTACACTCGAGGATATTTCGAATCGGTTATTCTTGCATCAAGCTTATTTCAGTGCCATTTTTAAAAAGGAGACAGGGCAAAATTTTATCGATTATGTCAATCATGTTCGCGTGGACAAAGCGGTTCAACTGCTCAGAAATACGGATTATAAAATAAAGGTCATCTCCGACATGGTTGGTTTCCAAAGCCATTCGTATTTTAACAAAGTATTTAAAAACGAAACAGGTGTCACCCCTGTTGTATTTAGAAGACAGTAAGATGGCAGTTCCTCAGGAGGTACATCATGAGAAACATTAAAAAGCAGCATTTTCACACCTTTTTGTTAAAATTCAGTTTGGTTACCGTATTGGTATTTCTTTTGCTGTTAAGTAGTTTGTATTTTATAAAAATAAAAAACTTTATAGAAGAAAAGAAAGAAACGTCGGTACAGTTACGAATGGATCAAATTTCTTCTGAGCTGCAAACGGAGTTTAATAGTATCTATGATACGACGAACAGTTTAAAGACAAATGAGATTGTGATTCGTTATATTGATGAATTGAGCGGTTCAGAAATTAGTCCATCTGAGAAGTATTATCAGGCTGCTGGTCTTGAGGATTACTTGAATACCATCAGGCAGAACAACGAGCTGATTGATAATATCCTGATTATTACACCGCAAACCCAATACAGTTCTGACCAAAAATATGTAGATTTTAAGTTTAATGGAATGAAGATAAAAGCAGAAGTAGAAAGTAATTTCCACTTTATTAATTTGGGTGAGGCAAGCAGTAAAATTGAGCTGCCTTCCTCAGATAAGGGAGCTGTAACCGATAAGTTAAATAATCAATTATTCTTTGGGACAAATATCATTTCTGCCGATGGGGTGCACAAAGGGGTCATTTTACTATTTATCAATCCGAAAAGTTTAGATGACTCCCTCTTTTATGCCGACCAAATTCGCTTATTTGACCAAAATGGCCAAGTGTTTTTTAAAGGTGAAAAAGCAGCTGGGGATGTACCAGTAAAACTTGAACAACTGAAGGATGGCAAAAAAGGACATATCATATCTTTTGGCGATACAGGATTCTATTATTCAACTATTCCCTATTATAATTTTCAGCTTATTTATGAAGAACCATTAGGTTTTTATAAAAAACAAATGGGTCTTATGTGGAAGATTATTGCTTTAACATTTGTTTGTTCAGCTTTAGCTGCGATTATTTTCTCGAGAATGATCGGAAGAAAAGTTATACAGCCGCTATATCAATTAATAGCGTCGATTAAGGAGTACGAAGAAAGTCGAAACTACAGCAGTCTTTTACAGCAAAATAAATCAACAAGTATGAAATTAAGTTTACGGGAAAGATTCTTTTTCTATTTTGTGATAACGGTTTTACTGCCCTTACTAATATTTATGGGAATTCTTTATGGACAAACTTCCAAACTTGTTTCGGGGGATTTGCAGGAAAACTATCATTCTGTACATGAAAAAATGGCTCGGTTGATGAACAACGAGATTAACCAACGAGAGCTGACGATGGCACGTATTGCCCATAATAACAACATACAGCTTCATCTGTTAGAAGATAATCCTGAAAAGATTGGCTATGAATTAGTCGATCGCAGACAATTCTTTGAATTAAGAAGGCAAAATATAAGAATGTATGATAAGTCAGGAAAGATTTTGTATACGAACATGCAAAATCAACCGAAACAACTGGATTCGGATTTTATGAACAATTTAGCCAGCTCAGGCCGTAAAATCAGTTACTCACTCGAAAGAGACCGTTTTAATCATGGTACGATTGTGATTGGCATGCCGATTTATTCACCAGTGGAATACACAGAAATTATTGGCTATATTACGGTTGATATTGAAAATAATCTGTTTGAAACTTATTATTCGGATTGGCAGCAGACGGGGATTGAAATGTTGCTGGCGGATAAAAACAATAGGATTCTCTCACATCCCAACCCAATCAAAATTGGTCAAGCTTTTAATAGTAAAGAGGAAATGCTGGAGGAGAAAGGGCATAAATTTCATGCTTACAGCACAGAAATTACCAGCATGAACTGGGAATTTATTTCTAAGTACAATTTTATTGATATCCAAAAGCAGGTCAATCAATTATTTATCAGTGATCTTTATCTATTATTTTTCATCCTTCTCTTACTTCTTATTTTTGCTTATTGGATTTCGAAAAAGCTGCATAGGCCGATTGGACAGTTGGAGGAGTTGGTTCAGACCTTTGATCTAAAGGGTTCCCATTATGAAGTGGCGGAACGTTTATCAGGAATTGATGAAGTGGACTCATTGACGAAAAATTTTAATAAAATGATTGTGAGAATGGAAGAATTGATCCATGAGACGCTTTTGACCAATCAAGAACGAATTCAATTAAAATATGAAAAGCGTGAGCTGCAGCTCAATGCCCTTCAGTCACAAATTAATCCACACTTTTTATATAATACGCTTGATAATCTGATTTTTCTTGTCGAAGCGAATGAAACGGATAAGGCGACCGAGATGATAGCCTCCTTAAGCCGATTTTTCCGATTTATCACCAACCGGGAACAATTTACGATTACGCTTCGAGATGAGATTGTTTACACCAAAACCTATATAAAAATTATGTCTTATCGGTTTGAAAATTTTGAATGCATTTGGGATGTGGATGAAAATGTGTTGAATTATAAAACCGTCAAGCTGATCGTTCAGCCAGTCATTGAAAATGCTATTCACCATGGAGCAAGGAAAACAAAGGATATGGTGACCATTCACATTTCTTGCAGGCTGATAGAGGAAGAAATTCATATTGTTGTAGAGGATAATGCAACAGGGATTAGGAAAGATGAACTAACCGCTATAAAAAGGCATTTAGCATCTGCTCCGCTTGGTAAAGCCGGTATTTACAATGTCAATGGGAGAATACGACTTCATTTTGGGGAGAAATACGGACTCGATATCGAAAGTGAACAAGGGAAAGGAACAAAAGTAACCATAGTCATTCCCGCTGCTATATAAATTAAATTTTTAGAGGATTACTCCTAAAGGCAATTTTTACTTCAGGGGTAACCTCTATTTTTATGCTTTTAAGAGAAAAATAGTTTATTTTACCTTTAGAAATTCCGAATCTTAAAATAGTGGTATTTTACCTAAAAAAATTAACAAATCTTAAAATAGTGGTATTTAACCTTAAGAAAGTTTAACTTCCCTTAAAGAAATTATACTATTCTAAAAACAGAAAACGTTTTTAATGTACAAAAAAAGAGGAGGATATTTTCACCTAGTTGGTTTAATCATCAGTGCGAACGCAAATATGTAAAGAATAAGCGAACACGAATTGGTTAAGGGGGAGAAATATTGAAAAAGAGTTTGAGAGTACTTTCATTAGCAGCTGTTTCAAGTGTATTAATTTTTACAGGGGCATGTTCAAATAAGGAAGCAAGTAAAGAAGCAGAAAAAGTTGAAGTAGGAAGCTTGCCTAAAGCTGGTGATTTTTCTAAAGAGGTTGAACTTAATCTTTCAGGGTCTTTTACAAGAGGCAAAGCGGAAGATGGAAACTATGTTCAAAAGAGATTAGAAGAGCAATTTAATGTCAAAATTATTAATACAAAAACAGATACTTGGAATACTGACCAAGTAAACTTAATGGTTGCATCCGGGGATCTTCCTGATACATTTGGTTTTACAGCAGGCGGCAAGTCAGCACAAGAGTTATTTGATTCTGGATTAACTAGAACGATTCCGAAAGAGATGCTAGAAAAATATGCACCTCGATATATGAAAATGTTATCTGAAAATCCACCAGGTCCAATCATGAACTTAAAGCAAGGAACTGATAATGAGTACTTACAACTAGTTGGTCAATACGACCATGTTGATGGGGTGGCTTGGGGGCCAACATTCAGATTGGATTGGCTGGAAAAATTGGGTATTAAGCCTCCTGGAGAAATAAAGCAAGTTGGTCCTAGCGGAGGTCGTGAAAAAATTTATTTCACAGATGCTGCCTATACACTTGAAGAAGTGGAAGAAATTTTGAAAGCCTTTACTTTTGATGATCCGGATGGAAATGGTAAAGACGATACGTATGGTTTATCGCCTTATAACAATCAAATTCACTGGTCAGCTTCGTTAATGGGGGCATTTGGACTAGCTCCTGGTTATAATTTTATCGAAGATGGAAAATTGGTTCAAACTGAGGTTTCACAAAAATATAAAGAATTCCTAAAATTAATGGCAAAGTGGTACAAAATGGGATTAATAGATCCAGAATTTACAACTCTTGACAATAATAAGAGTTGGGAAAAATATAAGCAAGGAAAGATCGGCTACTATATAGCCCAGCCTTCTTATATTGCCATGGATGATTGGGCAAAAGGCCGTGCACCGCAGAACATCGTTGAAAGTCCAGATTCTACTGCAAAATTACTTGCTACTGCACCAGAGATTGGCAAGGGCGGCCAACAAGGTGTAGGAGCCTATCTTCCTGTTGTAAATTTAGCTGATGCATTCTATGTTTCAAAGCATGTAACGGATGAAGAATTAGCGAGAATCCTTCAAATCTTTGATTATATTAATTTTGACAATGAGGCAAGATGGACATTGTATGGAGAAGTAGGCGTGCATTCTGATTGGGAAGGTACACCAGAAAAATCCGCACTTAAAGTACGTCCAGAATTTGCAAAGGAAGAAGGGAATTCAGGATTTTGGGCCTATAACTTCCGTACCTATGATAAAGAGCGGGTACAGTGGTTCCAATCTGAATATACTAATAAAATAAAAAGTGAATTCTATGCTCGTGAAGATGTAAAAGAAAAGATGCTGATCCGTCCATATAAATGGGATATCTTAAATGAAACAAAGTTAAAGGAACTTTCAAAACGATATAGCGGTCAGCTTACAACCATTGTCGACGAATTTAGAATGAAAGCGATTGTCGGCGAAGTTGACATCGATAAAGAATGGGATAAATACGTTGATAATTGGATGAAAAACGGCGGGAAAGAAACCCTGGATGAGTTAGAAAAGGCTCCTAAGGTTTCCGACTTATTAAGTAATAAATAAAGTGACCCAAATGAAAGGCGCATGAATTTTTCATGCGTTTTTTCTTTTTTACTATTCTTAAAATAGTGTTATTTTTACCTAAAGATAATAAAACTATTACATTAAAAATTGTATTATTCTAAATACAGGAAACGTTTTCAATGCAAGTAATGAGGGGAGGACATCATATGCAAACAGTAGTACAAAAGGCGGAAACAAATACAAAACCTAAGCGAAAAGCAAATACGAAGTGGATTGAAATGAAAAAGATGAAAACGCTTTATATTATGCTGGCAATCCCAATGGTAATGCTATTTATCTTCCATTACATTCCAATGTATGGGATATTAATAGCTTTCAAGAATTTTTCACCAGGTTTAGGTATATGGGATAGCCCGTGGAATAACTTTGAACACTTTAAAAGGCTGTTTGATGATTTCTTATTTTTAAGGGCATTACAAAATACAGTTGTCATCAGTTTATTAAAATTAATTATTGTTTTTCCAGCACCAATCATCTTTGCAATCTTGTTAAATGAAGTTAAAAATGAAAAGTTCAAAAAGGTGAGTCAATCGATCTCCTACTTACCACATTTCATGTCCTGGGTTATTTTATCGGCAATGGTCATTGAAGTGTTTTCACCGCAAAGAGGAATTATCAATTTCTTTATTACTCTTGTTGGCGGGGATCCAATCAACTTTATGTCGGACAAAGCATCCTTCATTCCCATTCTAATCCTGACCGATATGTGGAAAGAGGTTGGCTGGGGAGCTATCATCTATTTAGCGTCTATTGCTTCCATTGATCCACAGTTATATGAGGCAGCTGAAATGGATGGAGCAGGAAGATTTCATAAAATGATTCATGTTACTCTTCCATCCATTATGCCAATGGTCATCATTTTGTTTATTCTTCGACTTGGAAGCGTGTTGAATGCAGGTTTTGACCAAATCCTTAACTTGTACAACCCATTAGTATATGAAGTGGCTGATATTATCGATACGTATGTATATCGAAGCGGTTTGGAGCAATTCCAATTTGACTATGCAACAGCAGTAGGATTATTTAAAAACGTTGTTGGTATTATCCTGATTCTTTCTGCAAACGCTATTATTCGCAGAAAAAGTGAACACGGAATTTGGTAGGAAGGAGGACTTACTATGGGGGCTACACGAAAAAAGATATCACTATTCGATATTCTCAATGTGACGGGATTCGTTTTGTTTTCAATACTCGTGCTATATCCTTTTTGGCAGACAATTGTTCTATCATTCTCAGACGCAAACGCATCTTCAAGTCTAGGAGTTCATTTATGGCCTGATCGATGGATTACAGATGCGTATGAATTTGTGTTTTCATATGGGAACATTATGAAAGCGTATATAAATACGATAGTTCGTACCGTTGCTGGTACCATCTTGATTGTTACATTTACGATTCTGGCTGCATATCCGCTTTCAAAAAAAGAATTGCCTTACCGTAATTTCTTTACAATCTTTTTCTTGATTGCAATGTTTTTTTCAGGGGGAATCATTCCCGATTATTTATTAGTAAAGAATTTAGGTTTATTAGACAGTAGCCTGTCGCTGATTTTACCATCAGCGGTGAATGTATTCTTTATTATTATCATGCGAAACTATTTTATGACCATTGATAAAGGGATTGAGGAATCAGCGATTATTGATGGAGCAAATTACTTCCAAATTCTAACGAAAATTATTATTCCCATTTCAAAGCCGGTTATTGCCACAGTAGCACTTTGGGCAGCGGTGTATCATTGGAATGAGTGGTTCCACGCGCTAGTTTATATCCAGGATGACGCGAAAACTGTGTTACAAATCGTAGTTCGGGACATGCTGACGGCGATGGATCTATCAAATAATTCAAGTACCGCAGTGGGCGGCGGTGGTATGAGCGGTTCAGAGCTGTTGTTGAGTAATGTTCGGGCAGCAACTGTAATCATCTCTATCGGTCCAATCGTACTGGTTTATCCGTTCGTACAGAAATACTTTATTAAAGGAATTATGATTGGTTCATTAAAAGGATAAAGGAGAAGTACTCATGAAAAAATTGGCGAAGAAACTTTCATTTGCAGCAATTTCCGGCGCATTGCTTCTAACAGCGGCATGCGCTAATCAAGAAGCAAGTAAAGAAGAGAAAAAAGTAGATGTAGCAAGCTTACCTGAAGCAGGGGATTTCTCAAAGCAGCTTGATCTGAATCTATCAGGATCGATCACAAGAGGTAAAGCCGAAGATGGAAACTATGTTCAAAAGAGATTAGAAGAGCAATTTAATATCAAAATTACAAACACAAAAGTAGATACTTGGAATGCTGACCAAGTTAACCTAATGGTTGCCTCTGGAGATCTTCCTGATACGTTTGCGTTCACTACAGGCGGGAAGACAGCTCAAGAGTTATATGATTCTGGTTTAACGAGAACGATTTCGAAAGAGATGCTTGAAAAGTATGCACCTCGTTATATGAAGATGTTATCTGAAAACGCTTCAGGTACAAAGAGGAACTTATTGAAGGGTACAGAAAATGAATATGTAGCATTAATTGGTCAATATGCCCATGTTGATGGGTTGGTTTGGGCCCCAACACTCCGTCTTGACTGGCTGGAGAAATTAGGAATTGAGCCGCCAGGTGAAATCAAGCAAGTTGGACCAAGCGGCGGACGTGAAAAAATCTATTATACAGATGGTGCTTACACGCTTGAAGAATTGGAAGAAGTTTTAAAAGCGTTTACGTTCGACGATCCTGACGGTAATGGAAAAGATGACACGTACGGAATTTCACCATGGAATAACAATATCAACTGGGCTCATACGCTAATGGGGTCATTTGGAATTGCTCTTCAACCAAATTACAACTTACTAGAAGATGGAAAATTGGTTACAACTGAGATTTCAAAAAACTATAAAGAGTTCCTAAAGCTGATGGCAAAGTGGTATAAAATGGGCCTAATTGACCCTGAATTTACTACACTTGACGATAAGAAGAGCTGGGAAAAATATAAGCAAGGAAAAATCGGCTACTATGTAGCGCAGCCTTCTTACATGGCTATGGATGACTGGGCTAAAGGCCGGGCACCACAGAACATTGTCGAAAATCCAAACTCTACTGCAAAAGTACTTGGAACATTACCTGAAATTGGCAAGAATGGACAACAAGGTGAAGGTGCCTATATTCCTGTAGGAAATTTAGCTGACGCCTTCTATGTTTCAAAGGATGTAACGGATGAAGAATTAGCAAGAATTTTGCAAGTCTTTGATTATATTAACTTTGATAATGAGGCTAGATGGACATTGTATGGAGAAGTTGGAGTGCACTCTGATTGGGAAGGCGAACCAGAAAAGTCAGCTCTGAAGGTACGTCCTGAATTTGCAGCTGAAGAAGGTAATTCAGGCTTCTGGGCATATAACTTCCGTACCTATGATAAGGAAAGAGTATCATGGTTCCAATCAGAATATACAAGTAAGTTAAAAAATGAATTGTATGCTCGAGAAGATGTGAAAGAAAAAATGTTGATCCGTCCATATAAGTACGATTTATTAAACGAAACAAACATTAAGGAAGTTGAAAAGCGTTACAAAGGACAACTTGATACAGTTGTTTCAGAGTTTAGAATGAAAGCAATTGTCGGCGAAGTCGATATCGACAAAGAGTGGGATAACTACGTTGAAAATTGGAAGAATAATGGCGGAAATGAAGTGCTTGCTGAGCTAGAAAAAGCACCAAAAGTATCCGATTTAATGAAACAATAACTAAAATCGTAAGCGCCCTTTGCGCTGAAGCTGGTTAACTAAAAACTAAATGTGGGTGCTTTAGTACCCACATTTATCTTTAAACACTATCGTTAGGAGCGAATGAGATGACAACGATTCAAGCGGAAGCAATCTTTTATCCAAATCTTGCAGGTTCAAGAGCATACCGGATTCCATCCATGATTACAACAACGAAGGGAACAGTTATCGCTGGCATTGATGCGAGAATTGTCGATCAAACAGACAATCCTAACCAAATTGATGCTTCAATCCGACGCAGTGAAGACCATGGGGTAACATGGGGTCCTGTACAAAAATTAGTTGCATTTGCAGGTGAAGGTTTAGACGGAGCTGCTGCCATTGATACATCGCTTTTACAAGATGAAGAAACAGGAACCATTTTTATGATTTATTGCCACTCACCAGGTGGAGTTGGTCTATGGAATAGTGAACCAGGAATTGGTTTCGATGCAGATGGACGCAGAAAATTATTTGATAACGAAGGAAATGTTTACTATTTATCACAATCAGGAAACGTTTATGATACTGAAAACAAGGTAACGAGTTATACCGTTGACGAAAATGGTTATGTTTTCAATGATGGGCAAGCCGAGGGGAATATTTATTTTAAAAAGGGAATTGACCCTAATGAAAGTTTACTAGAAGCAAGAACATGCTTTTTACAAATCATTCAAAGTGATGACGACGGACTGACTTGGTCGAAACCAAGAGAATTGAACACCAGTGTTAAGGAAGAATGGATGAAGTTTATTGGCTCTGGTCCTGGTTGCGGAATTCAGCTAAAGCATGGGGAAAAGAAGGGCCGGTTAGTGTTCCCAATCTATTTTTCAAATGAAGCAGGAGCTCTGTCATGTGCTTGTATGTATAGTGATGACCATGGTGTGACGTGGCAGCTCGGTGAATCTCCAAACGACGGACGAGAGCTTGACGGTGAGGTTCTATCAGCCAAAACCATCTCTGAAGGTAAACAATATTTAACAGAGTCACAAGTCATTGAATTGCCAACAGGTGAATTGAAGTATTATTTGCGAAACCATTATGGACTCCAAAGAACAGCCGTTACAACTAGTACGGACGGAGGCGAAACATGGGGCGATGTTACGTTTGACATGGCTTTAGTTGATCCAATCTGTCAATCAAGTGTCGTCCTTTATCCTGATTTGGGAGATGGAAAAGTACGCGTATTATTCTCCAACCCAGATGATGAAAAAACAAGGGTAAAAGGTACAGTACGCTTAAGTGAAGACGGCGGAAAAACTTGGTCCTACAGTAAAGTAATTGAAGAAGGCTATTATGGTTATTCCTGCTTAACCGTTCTTAAAACTGGAGAAATCGGCGTCTTGTATGAACGCGTGTATGATTACTCCGATTGGAATAACATGGACATAGCGTTTGTTAAGTTTTCGTTAGATTGGTTGAAGTCTTAACTAGTTTTATAGCTGGATATAATTGGAGGAATAAACTTGAAGCAGATTCCATTATCTGAAAAGTTGTTTCATGGAGCCGTTTCATTGGAAAAAACGAAAGAGTATGTGAAGCCTTGGAGAATCCCTTTCGACAAGAAGGAGTTTTATCCACCTAACGGTATAAGTGGGCAAGCGGTGCTTCCGGCAGGAGTTCGGATTAAAATCCACAGCAATACCCAATCGATTAAGATTGGGATTGTAGAAGCAGTGGAATTGATGGAAATGGATTGTCTCATCAATGGTTCTCTCGTAAAAACGGCTTATATTCCAGCAGGGGAAACAATGGTTTCCTATGATTCCCTCGGTGGGCAATCAAAGTTGATTGAAATCTACTTATCTCAAAAAGTACCTGTTCCTATTTCAGGAATTTGGATTGATGAAGGGGCAGAGTGGGAACTAGTAGATGATTCCCGTTTGCACTGGATTACGTATGGGAGTTCTATCACTCATTGCTATTATTCAGATAGTCCATCGCAAACGTGGCCGGCTCTCGCTGCTAAGAAGATGGATTTCAATCTTACTTGCCTTGGATACAGCGGAAATTGCCACTTAGAGCCCATGATAGCAAGGATGATTCGTGATCTGCCTGCTGATTTTATTTCCATATGTGCAGGAATCAATATCGTGGGGGGAAATACATTATCGGACAGAACTTTTTCCCCCGCCTTGATTGGGTTTATTGAAACAATTCGTGATGTGCACAAGGATGTGCCGCTGGTGATCATTTCTCCTATTTTTCACAGGGAGAGAGAAAAGGTTGAAAATCAAGTTGGATTGTCACTGGAAAAAGTGAGGGCTGAAATTGTTCAGGTCGTGGATCTTCTAAAGCGGCATGGCGATCAAAACATCTATTATATAGACGGTCTTGACTTGTTTGGCGAAGAATATGAAAAATATATGCCTGATGGACTGCATCCAAACGGAGCAGGCGACAAAATCTTGGCAGTGCGTTTCCAGCAGTTAATCGAATCGCACGTGCCAATGAAAGTAATACCTAGTTAATTTTAATCTAAAAAGAGGTGGGAATATGTTTCACGCTGGCTACATGGAGAAGTTAAACACAATCATGGAATGGATCATGAGATTTTTTGTCCTTCAATTAATTTGGATATTATTCTGTCTTGTGGGTCTGGTGATTGGAGGCATATTCCCGGCCACTTTTACGATGTTTGCGATTTGCCGAAAATGGCTTAATAAACAAACGGATTTTCCCATTTTTCGAACGTTCTGGGATATGTACCGTAAAGGCTTTCGCAAAACCAATCTTCTAGGTTGGGTTACCACGTTAACGGGCTTGAGTCTCTATTATTATTTCCATCTGTTTAAAGGTGCAGAGGGAATGATTGATCTCGTTTTATTCATTGTCGTGTGGATTGCAGGAATCCTTTATTTGATGACGGTCCTGCTAATGATTCCAGTCTATGTCCATTTTGACATTAAACTGATTAACGTTGTTAAATATGCACTGATTATTGCTATTTCAAATCCATTCCATTGTCTAAGTATGGCGGCGCTTATTATTGGCTTCAGCATGGTAATGATTCTAATTCCAGGACTAATTCCGTTTTTTAGTTTCAGTGTGCTGGCGTTTGGACTCATGTGGATGGCAAAATCGGCTTTTACGAGAATGGAACAAAAAGTTTCAAAATTAGAGAAGATAAATAATAGCTTAGTATAAAAACTTGATTTAAAAAAAGGTGGATATCATGACAGAGTTAAGAATTGGTGTAATTGGTACAGGATTAAGGAGTACGATTGCGAAATATTGGCATAACCCCGATGGAAATTCAGTTGTAGTTGGCGCGGCTGATGTGTCTTCGAAGGCGCTGGAACGATTCAAAAACGAGATTGATAAAGATGTATATGTAACGACCGATTATAAGGAACTGCTAAAAAGAGAAGACATCGATGCCGTTGCGATTTTATCCCCAGATTATTTACACGAAGAACATGCAGTCGCTGCATTGAAGGCAGGAAAACATGTATATTGTGAGAAGCCTTTGGCGATCACCCCTGAGGGCTGTGACAGAGTTCTTGATGAAGCCCAAAAATCAGGAAAACATTTAATGATCGGTTTTAATATGCGCTACATGAGCATGTACCAAACGATGAAAGAAATTATTGATACGGGTGTCATTGGCGATATTAAAGCCGTATGGGTCAGACATTTTGTCGGACTTGGAGGCTATTATTATTACCATGATTGGCATGGTACCGCAGCAAATACAACATCATTATTGTTACAAAAGGCCTCTCATGATATCGATGTAATTCATTGGCTGACAGGCAGTTATGCAACCAAAGTATCGGCTTTTGGAAGTCTAGATTATTATGGCGGGGACAAACCGAATGACCTGCATTGCCCGGACTGCGAACTCAAAGATACTTGTCCAGACGCTAGTTTACAAACCTTAACACAATGTGCCTTTAGAGAAGAAATCGATGTAGAAGATAATAATATGCTGATTATGGAGTTAGAGGGCGGAATTAAAGCTTCTTATATGCAATGTCATTTTACACCTGACTATTCGCGAAATTATACCTTTATTGGAACAAAAGGCCGTCTCGAAAATGATGATGTGAATGACAAAGTCTATGTGAAAACAAGAAAATCAGGTTCGTGGCATGAGATGAGTGATATCACCTATGAAATGAAGAAAATGCCTGGGACTCATAGCGGTGCTGACCCACGCATCTGTCAGGACTTTGTGAATTTAGTTTTATATAATAAACAGCCGTTAACAACACCTTTTGCCGGCCGGATGAGTGTTGCTGTTGGCTGTGCAGCAACAGAATCGATACGCTCCGGCGGAAAAGTTGTTCAGATTGAGCAAGGGAGACATAAACCAAATCAATCAGGTTTAGAATTTGTAGAATTATAGAAGAACAACTGCCAGTTTTACTATAAAAGTCTAAAGGGGAAACCAACATGAAAGCTTGGGATTTAGATCAATTTAAAGGTGTATTTGTTGCCATGTATTCAGCCTATGATGAGGCTGGTGAGGTTTGTGAGGAAAGAGTAAAAAAGCTGGCTCGTTCCTATGTAAATAGCGGAATAACAGGTTTATATGTCGGGGGCAGCTCTGGCGAGGGAATCCTGCAAACAGCGGAAGAAAGAAAGAAAGTAGTAGAAGCTGTTACAGAAGAGGTTGGCCGAGAGCTAACGATTATTGTACATGTTGGGGCGAACTCTACAAAAGAAAGCAAAGAGCTTGCGATTCATGCAGAGAAATGCGGTGCCCATGCGATCTCAGCCGTTCCAGCAATCTATTACCGTTTGTCTGAGCAATCCGTTGAAAAGCATTGGCAGGAAATGATCGATAGCACTTCATTGCCATTTATTATTTACAATATTCCACAGACAACAGGATTCAATTTAACTCAGCCACTATTCCAGAGAATGGCTGCTCAAGAAAAAGTAATCGGAATTAAAATGTCTGGAGAAAGTGTTTTTGACTTGCAACAATTCAAAGCGAATGCAGGAAAAGAGTTTCTCGTTTATAACGGACCAGATGAGCAATTCTTAGGCGGACGCATTATGGGCGCTGATGGCGGTATTGGCGGAACATACGGTGTTATGCCGGAACTATTCTGTTCACTCGATAAATTGTATCGCGCTGAGAATCTCGAAAAGGCTCAAAAATTACAATTTGAAATTAATAGCGTGATTAAAAAGCTATTAAGCTATCCATCTTTATATGGTGCTTGTAAGTATATTTTATCACTAAGAAATATTGAAACAGGGGCTCCAAGGCTTCCATTATTACCTGTTACTCAGCAAGACCATGCCTCTCTTGCTGAATTAAATGATACGATCCAAGCTTTAATCAACACCTATACAAATGAAGTAGAAAAAGTATATTAATAGGTTATTACTTGTCCTTCATAGCTTTATGAAGGACAAACTGCATTAAAGAATGGCTGTTTTTGCGATTGCTGTAACCAGCGAAGAAAAAATAAGCGGAGACTTTTCGGTTAAATGCAGAATGAAGCCTGTTTCGGGGTAAATAAGGGGAAGTTTTCCGGTTATGCAAAGAAATATGATCCAATTTCACGTATTTCTGGTGAATAGGCGGAATCCCTCGATTAAGTCCGTATAATTGTGTAAAAACAAAATGAGTCAAATTAGTTCCTCATGGCTACAATGTTATCAGCGACGAAAACAATGAGGAGGAATTAATTTGACCCAGTTTCAGTTTAACCTAAATATTGAGGATTTAAAAGATTGTATTATGAAATCTGATATCGATGCAGTTGTTAAAGCGTCTGTTGTCCTGGTTCTAAATTCAGTTATGGAAGATGAAAGAGATAAGCATTTAAACGCTAGAGCTTACGAGCGTTCTACTGACCGACGCGACTACCGGAATGGTTATTATGAAAGAGATCTCATTATGAGTATTGGAAGAATCACCCTAAGGGTACCTCGTACACGTAACGGGGATTTTTCTCCATCCGTATTTGAAAGGTATGCCCGATGTGACCAAGCACTTGTCCTTTCTATGTTAGAAATGGTAGTGAATGGTGTATCTACCCGAAAAGTAAAGAATATTGTACAACAGTTATGTGGGGAAAGTTTTTCAAAATCACTTGTTTCCTCTCTAACAGAGAAACTTGACCCGATTGTAAATAAATGGGCTAATAGGCCAATTAATACGATGTATTATCCCTACATCTTTGCAGATGCCATGTACATTAAAGTGAGGGAACATAACCGAGTGGTATCTAAGGCTGTTTATATCGCAACTGCCATTAATGAAAAAAATGAGCGAGAAATCCTGGGGTTGAAAGTAGACCACTCTGAAAGCTATGAGGCTTGGCAAAGATTTTTTCAACACTTACAATCACGTGGTCTTCAATCACCAAGATTAATCATATCAGATGCACATAAGGGCTTAAAAAAGGCAATTGGCACAGAGTTTGTGGGAACAACCTGGCAGCGCTGCACTGTACATTTTAAAAGAAATATCTTTAATCAATTACCAAAAAAAGATATGGACGAGGTAAAAGCGGCATTAAAAGGGATATTTAATGTAGTAAAAATTGAAGATGCTAGGAAACTTAAGGACGAGTTTATGGAGAAATATGAGGAAAATCCAAAACTAGAAAACGCAATAAATACATTAGAAGAAGGCTTCGAAGATGCCATTCAATATTTGAATGAACCTACTAAATATCATCATCATATACGTAGCACTAATTCCTTGGAACGATTGAATCAAGAAGTTAGGAGAAGGGAAAAAGTCATACGGATCTTTCCAAATACACAATCAGCGTTCCGATTAATAGGAGCTGTACTAATGGATATTGCCGATGAACAAGCAAAGAAACCATCTATGATAGGGAAAAAGTAGGAGTAGGAGCGAAGCGCGCGAAATTTTGATGGTTTTGGAAGGGGGTACCCCCTTCCCAAACCATCAAAATTCATAATAGCTATTAAACATTGTAATCATGAGTAAATTAATTTACACAAAATCTAGGACTTGACTAATCCCTCCGCTTATTCAGGCAATTTTTACTAGTAATGACTAATTAAGCGGAATTTTTCCGCCTATTTAGATTCTTAAATAACTCAACAATAACCTTTTTCACAGTATAAAAATAATAAGGAGATCATGACATGAACACTCATCCTTTTTTCACGACAATACACAAAGATTTAATTGTATCCTGCCAGGCGCTTGAACATGAACCGCTGCACGGGTCTGAAATCATGGCGAAAATGGCTCAGGCAGCTAAGGAAGGCGGAGCAAAGGTAATTCGAAGCAATTCTGCAGTTGATGTCGCTGCGATTAAACGCCAAACAGGACTACCGGTCATTGGACTAGTCAAGAGAGATTATCCAGATAGTGAGATTTTTATCACAGCAACCCTTAAAGAGGTAAAAGAACTACTGGAAGTTGAGGCTGACGTCATTGCACTTGATGCCACTTATCGTAAGCGGCCCAATGGGGAAAATCTAAAAGATTTAGTCGACTATATTCATGAAAATAGTAATGCGTTAGTAATGGCGGATATCGCAACGATTAGGGATGCCGAATATGCGCTAGAATGCGGTGCCGATATGGTCTCTACGACTCTATCAGGCTACACGGATGACAGTCCAAAACAAGATGATCCAGATTTTGAACTAGTCGAACAGCTTTCTGGGCGATTACCGATCCCTGTCATTGCCGAAGGCCGCATTCAAACACCAGAACAAGCACGCAAAATGCTGGAATTAGGTGCTTGGTCGATTGTAGTAGGAGGAGCCATTTCAAGGCCGCAATTAATCACAAAAGCTTTTGCGGAAGGAATTCGCTAAGAATGAAGCACTATCTGGCCTTTGATATAGGGGGAACACAAATTAAATATGGGATTGTGTCTGAAAAAGGAGATATTCTTTCTCACTTTATAATGGATACAGACGCCCATCTCGGCGGCCGGGCGATCATTGATATTGTAATTGCAGCAGGTAAAAGCATTGTAGCGGACCATGCTGTCAGCGGAATCGCCATTAGCACAGCCGGACAAGTTAATTTCCATACGGGAACCATTGTAGCTGCAGGTGATACAATCCCTCATTATACGGGTGTCGAAATTAAAAAACTTGTCAGTGAGGCCCTCGGTCTGCCAGTTGAAGTTAGAAACGATGTCGACTGTGCAGCCCTTGGTGAAATGTGGCTTGGTGATCACGGCTCAAGCAATTTCATTGCTTTAACCGTAGGTACAGGCATTGGCGGAGCGATTGTGATTGATGGAAAAATGTATTCGGGGCATTCCTTCAGTGCAGGGGAATGGGGCTATATGCTCGTTGACGGAGAACCCTTTGAAAAAAATGCTTCAGTTTCTGGATTAATTCAGTTTGCCAATCACTATAAAGAAAAACGTCAATGGACTGGAAAAGAAATTTTTGACTTATACGACCAGGGTGACGAGCAAATTCAAGAGGCTGTCAGACAGTTTTACCGGTATTTAGCGATGGGCATTGCCAATCTTATTTATATTTTTAATCCGGAAAAGGTCGTCATCGGCGGCGGTGTCACGGCCAGGGGAGAGAGGTTTTTACAAGAGGTGCAGGCAGAAATCAGTAACTATTTGCTTCCTTCTTTTCAAAAAAATACAGAGGTCGTTCTTGCCAAGTTATCGAATCATGCCGGAATGATTGGAGCGGTATACCACTTTATGGATAGAGTGAAAGGGTGAAGGTATTTTGATGGAGCAAGAATTTGTAACAAAATGTTTAAGTTCTTTAACAAAGGTTTTTTCTGACCAACAACTGAATGACAGTGCTGTCAACAAAGGTTCAGCACTTTTAAATGAAACGTACTCTTTTCAGGTTGCCTATAAATCTAGAACACTAGTAAAGGATATAAAAGTTCGGATAGATTCCGCTATGAATGAGCTGATCACGATTCGTACAGTTGGACTGGTTCCTTCTGAACTGCCATGTTACCACGATCATGATGATCTCATCCTGCGGTCAACACCTGGATTATACCCGGACCCGCTTTATCCGGTTACACATGAGTTAATAGGTTTTCCAGAACAGTGGCGATCTATATGGGTTACTGTGGATGTTCAGAGAGATGTGATTGCAGGAGAATACCCGATTGAAATCATTTTTGAAAGAGAAAACGGGGATATCATAGGCAGGGAAACGTACCGATTAGAAGTGATCCAAGCGGAACTTCCTCAACAAAAATTACTACATACCGAATGGTTCCACACCGATTGCCTGGCTACTCTTTATAATGTAGAGGTTTTTAGTGAAGAGCATTGGAGAAGAATTGAGCAATTTGTTCAAACAGCGGCAAAGCATGGCATGAATATGATACTCACCCCAATCTTTACACCTCCTTTAGATACGGAGGTCGGGGGAGAGCGGCCGACTGTGCAGCTTGTTGATGTAGAAAAGACAGGTGAAGCCTACTCTTTCCAATTTGAAAAGCTAAAAAGATGGGTTGATTTATGTGAAAAACAAGGGATAAAGTATTTTGAGTTTTCCCATCTCTTTACCCAGTGGGGAGCAAAGCATGCTCCGAAAATCGTTGGTTATGAAAATGGCGAATTGAAACAATTATTTGGCTGGGAAACGGATGCAATGAGTCCTGAATATCGAAGTTTTCTGCAACAATTTCTTCCTAGTTTGATAGATTTTATTAACCAAAATGAAATAGAGAATCAATGTTTTTTCCATGTGTCGGATGAGCCGCATTTACCACAGGTTGAATCATATGAAAAAGCCAGCACCATCCTGAAAGAATACGTAAAGGATTTTCCAGTGATTGACGCACTTTCTGACTATACTTTTTATGAAAAAGGACTCGTCCAAACTCCGATTGTTTCCAATGATCATATCCAGCCCTTTTTGGAGAATGGAGTAGAAAATCTTTGGACTTATTATTGCTGTGCACAATATCAAAAGGTTGCAAACCGATTTTTCTCGATGCCATCGTTCCGTAATCGAGTTTTAGGTATCCAGTTATATAAATATAAAATCGCTGGCTTTCTTCATTGGGGATATAATTTTTGGTATGCACAATATTCAAAAAAGGCAATTGATCCATTCAAAAATACTGATGCCAATTATGCATTCCCTTCCGGAGACGCTTTTCTCGTTTATCCGGGTGAAGATGGTCCGATTGAATCGATAAGGCTCGAGGTAATGAATGAAGCACTGCAAGATTTAAGAGCGCTTCAATTACTGGAAAATTTAGTTGGCAGAGAACAGGTTTTATCCTTTTTGGAGGAAGGACTTGATCATGAAATTACCTTTGATCACTATCCTCTTGACCAAGAGTGGTACCTGTTAAAAAGGGAACAGCTGAATCACAAGATTAAAAAAGAGATGTTACAACTAACGCAAGCTCTAGGCTAACCATTTAATTAAAAGGAGCAATCATCATGATCGTTAATCATATTAGTAATATAAATTTTTACAAAGGTCTCAATGAGAAATTTGATAAAGCCTTTGAATATATCCAAAACACAAATTTTGAACAGTTTGAGCCGGGTTTCTATGAAATGGAAGGAGAAGAACTTTTCTTCAATGTAGTTGAATATGAAACAAAAAGTACAGAGGAGCGTGTATGGGAATCACACAAAAAATATATCGATATCCAACTAATGGTAAAGGGAAAAGAATTCATCGGCTATGAGCTTTTTGATAGATTGAAAATAAAAGAGGACTACAATGAGCAGGATGATATTTATTTTTTGGAAGGCAGTCTGCAATCAAAGGTAAAACTTGAAAAAGGTGATTTTATCATTTGCTATCCACAAGATGCTCATATGGCTGGAATAATGGTTAATGGAGATGAAAAAGTGAGAAAAGTCGTCTTCAAAGTAAAAATATAAGATAGTTAAGATTCTGAAGGGTAGACTAGTATCGAACCATCCACCGTTGTTAAAAAGTTCAAAATTAATTGACATATGGCTACTATTTTGTTAGATTCGTGTTATCGGTAACACGAATCTTTGTGCGCTTGGAATTTGAAATTATCGTATATTTAATTGAATGATAGAAACTCAAAATAAATTCAATGAAGGAAGGAAGGTCTCTATGTCAGGATTAACGTATAATCAACAATCGTTTTTATTAGATGGCAAAGAAATTCGCTTATTAAGCGGGGCGATGCATTATTTCCGTACCGTGCCGGAATACTGGGAGGATCGTTTAGTAAAGTTAAAGGAATGTGGCTTTAATACCGTTGAAACCTATGTGGCATGGAATTTACATGAACCTGAGGAAGGACAGTTTGTTTTTGAAGGCCTTGCTGACATTGAGCGCTTCATCCAAACGGCAGAAAAGGTTGGTCTTCATGTTATTGTCCGCCCTGGCCCGTACATTTGTGCTGAATGGGAGTTTGGCGGTTTCCCTTATTGGTTATTGACGGTGCCGAATATTCAACTACGCTGTTATAATCAACCGTATTTAGAAAAAGTGGATGCGTTTTTTGATGTGTTATTTGAACGATTGCAGCCATTACTTCGTTCTAATGGCGGCCCAATTATTGCCATCCAGGTTGAGAACGAGTACGGCAGTTATGGGAATGACCAAAAGTATTTGCAATATATGCGGGACACTATCCAAAAACGGATTGGTCAGGAGCTGCTATTCACTTCAGATGGTCCGGCACCAAGTATGCTGAATGGCGGGATGATTGAAGATGTATTTGAAACCGTCAATTTTGGTTCACGAGCAGAAGGCGCATTTGAACAATTAAAGCAATTTCAGCCTAACGCACCGCTGATGTGTATGGAGTTTTGGCATGGATGGTTCGATCATTGGGGTGAGGAGCATCATACGCGTTCCTCTGAAAGTGTCATCGAAACATTGGAGAGTATTTTAGAACAAAATGGATCTGTCAATTTTTATATGGCCCATGGCGGGACCAACTTTGGTTTCTATAATGGAGCCAATCATAATGAGGAAGTTTATCAGCCGACGATTACCAGCTATGACTATGATGGCTTGTTGACAGAATCCGGGGATGTAACAGAAAAATTCTTTGCTGTGCGAAAGACTTTTGAAAAATACGTTGATCTGCCTGAAATGAAATTACCTCCTGTGACACCAAAAAAACAATATGGCGAGGTCTATTTTCCGGAGCGGGTTGCTTTGCTAGATTCATTGAATCAACTTTCAAGTCCACTAGAAAGCAGAACCCCATTAACGATGGAGGAAGCTGGTCAGGGCTATGGGTTCATTGTCTATGAAACGGTGATTAAAGGAGCTTACGGGAAGCAGACAATCACGGTACAGGACATCCATGACCGCGGGCAAATTTATTTAAACGGTGAATATGCAGGTTTAGTTGAGCGGATTGGTGGGCGCTCAAGTATTGAGGTTGATATCACCGCTGCAGAAACAAAACTGCAGATTGTAGTTGAAAATATGGGACGAGTTAATTACGGTCCGTTCCTCAATGATTCTAAAGGGATTACCCAAGGTGTAAGAGCAGGCAATCAATTTTTATTTAATTGGATTGTGTATCCGTTACCGCTAAACGATTTGGGTTCGCTAGTGTTCACAAGTGATGAGGCAAAAGAAAATCATCCTTATCTTCACCGGGGATTCTTACATATTGATGAAGCGGCCGATACGTTTATCGATATGTCGGGGTGGACGAAAGGGGTAGTCTTTGTGAATGGGCATAACCTTGGACGTTATTGGGAAATCGGACCACAGCAGACCCTTTATGTCCCAGCTCCGTTTTTGCAAAAGGGTGAAAATGAAATTGTCGTACTGGAATTACATGACCATAAAGAAAGTATAAGGTTCGTGGACCAGCCGGTGTTAGGATAACTAGCGGGGAAAAGATTTATATCCTGAAATTAAACAATTGGCTAAACAGAAGCAGCTGTCTAAGCATTCCGATATGGTACGGTTTGAGTTAATGGATAAATTCGGGTTTTATGTGACCGAATCTTATGAGCATAACGCGGAATATCATCCATATTTCATTAAAAGCCAATATCCGGAGTTAATTGGAAAATTCAATATTCAACTTGATGAATATCCGAGGCGCTGTGAAAATCAAATCCGCGGCTGGGAGGGCCTGAGGAATTTGGCAATCCCTTTGCCAATGAACCGATGCCTGAATGTTTAACGGAAGATGTCTTTAAGCTTCACCAACAGAAGGAGAATCAACATAGTATTAACCATATGAATGAGTTGGCAAAGACACATTATTTTAGATGGCCTCGACATGGCAAGCAGATTGCAGCCTACGATGATCTACGAATCATTATTGATAATTATGATTGTGCCATCCGCTATATGGATGATCATGTCGGACAGGTACTGAGAAAGTTAGAAGAATTAGGTGTGATCGAAGATACCGCGATTCTGATTAGCGCCGATCATGGGGAAAATATGGGGGAGTTAGGTATTTACTCAGAGCATGGAACCACTGACCAAGGAACTTGGCGAATTCCCATGATTATCCGTTGGCCAAACGGCTTGAAGGGAAGAGTCGATGAGGGATTGCACTATCATCTTGATCTTGCCCCTACACTTGCAAGCTTACTAGGAGCACCAAAGATTGAATCGTGGGATGGGCAAAGCTATTCCGACAGTATTATAAATGGTAGGTCTACAGGTAGAGAATACCTGGTTCTATCACAATGTGCCCATGTTTGTCATCGAAGTGTCCGATTTGGTGATTGGTTATATATCCGCTCGTATCATGATGGATATAATGGTTTCCCAAAAGAGATGTTGTTTAATTTAATCGAAGATCCGTATGAACAAGTAAATCTTTCCCAGGAAAGGCCCGATATATGTAAGGAAGCAGTTTATATCCTAAACGAATGGCATGATGAAATGATGTCTTCGATGGAATATGATGTTGATCCATTATGGACCGTGATGAAAGAAGGCGGGCCTTTGCACGCAAGGGAATATAAAAAATAACAGGATTAGAGATTGTTGGAAAAATGAGGAGGAAGACACTTGGGTAAAGTTCGTGTTGGATTTGTAGGAGCAGGTGGAATTGCGAATGTCCACCTGCAGCATGTCAGTAAAAATGAAAGGGCTTTATTGACGGCGATTTGTGACATTCATGAAGAGACGGCACTACTAAAAGTGAAGCAATATGGCGGGACACCATACACCAATGTGGATGAGATGCTTGAGAATGAAGCGTTAGATGCATTATTTATTTCTGTACCGCCATTTGCTCATGAAGAAATTGAAGAAAAAGCTGCGAAAAAAGGGATTCACTTAATGGTAGAAAAACCATTGGGTTTAGACTATCAAACAGTTGCTAAAAAGGCAGAGGTGATCAAACAATCCGGAATTATCAACGGGGCAGGATATTGCCTGCGTTACTGGGAAACGGTGGCGAAGGCGAAGGAATACTTAAAGGATAAGAAACCCGCCATGGTTCGCGGCCATTATTTATCATCATTTGTTCCGACACCTTGGTACATTGAATGGGAGAAATCCGGAGGTCAGCTTGTTGAACAATCGACGCATATCGTAGATTTAGCGAGATATTTAGGTGGCGAGATCGAACAAGTCTATGCCAATATGAGCCTGCAGGTTCATAACGATGTCCCAAATATTAATATCCCAGATGTGACCTCCATGAATTTCGTGTGTGACTCAGGAGCGGTCGGCCATATCGACAGTACCTTTGCTCAATTTGACCACCGAACAGGAATAGAAGTATTGGGAGAAGATTTTCGGGTTGTTATAGATGGCGGTAATTTGACAATTATCGAAAAAGGGGCTGCACCTTTAAACTTCAAGCCAGAGCTGGATGTTTATGGAGTCCAAGACGACTTATTTATCGAGGCTATTATCAACGGAGACCAAAATTTAATTTTATCCTCCTACGAGGATGGCTTAAAGACACTTGCCGTAACGTTAGCTGCCAATCAGTCTTATGAAACAGGACTGCCGGTGAAAGTGGCTGATTTAAGTAAGTTGGTTATGAAGAATTAAAAGATTAATTTGAGTCTAGTAAATATGAAGCGGAATAAACATGTGGAGGTAATTTCTAATGAAACTTGGTATCAGTTCGTACAGCTTACAAGGCGCAATCAATTCGAAAGAAATGAGTATTTTAGATGTCGTTCAATGGGTCGCTGACCATGGCGGCGAGCACGTGGAAATTGTTCCGATGGGGTTTAGTTTGACTGATGATTTGTCATTGGCAGATTCAGTCCGTCAAAAAGCGGAAGAAGTGGGAATTGAAATTTCTAACTATGCTATCGGAGCAAACTTCCTGACTGACGATTTTGAAAAAGAAATTGAGCGAGTCAAACAGGAAGTCGATATCGCTCATCGTCTTGGTGTAAAGCTCATGAGACATGATGTCGCATGGAAGGCGCCAAACGAAATCTCGATTCGTGATTTTGAAAAGGATCTGCCAAAAATGGTTGAAGCCTGTCAAATAATTGCAGATTATGCTGCACAATTTGGTATTGTGACAAGCGTAGAAAATCACGGTTACTATGTTCAAGCAAGTGATCGTGTGCAGCGTCTGATTCACGCGGTCGATAAGGAAAACTTTAAGACCACGTTAGATACTGGGAATTTCCTTTGCGTTGACGAAGACCCAGTAGCGGCAGTAAAGAAAAATATCTCATACGCATCCATGGTTCATGTGAAAGATTTTTATCAAAGATCGTCTTCATTTGGCCTTGGAGAAGGCTGGTTCCCATCAAGCTCTGGAAAATATTTAAGAGGTGCAATCACCGGGCATGGGGATATCAATCTGCCAGAAGTCTTAAAGGTTATCAAACAATCAGGTTATGACGGCTATATTTCTATCGAATTCGAAGGAATGGAAGAATGCAAAAAAGCCGCAAAAATCAGCTTAGACAATGTAAAAGCCATTTGGGAAGCGGTTTAAATCAGATCTTAGATTCATAGTGCCCGAAATCGGGAGAAAGTGGGGGTTTCGGTCATTATAAAGGGCTCATAGTGCCCGAAATCGAGTAGAAGTGAGGGTTTCGGTCATTATGAAGGACTTATAGTGCCCGAAATGAGGAAAAAGTGAAAGTATCGGTCACTATGAATGGTTCAAAGTGCACCTAATCGAAAAAAATCTAGGTTTCAGGCATTATAAAAGATTCATAATATCCATTTCAAAAAAACGGTGGTGTTAACAATAAATGCAAGAGAAGAACGAGTAAAGTGGTTCATGGAGGACCGTTTTGGTTTGTTTATTCACTGGGGGCTGTATTCAATTCCAGCGAGAGGAGAATGGCTCCGTGCCAATGAACGGTTAACCATTGAGGAATATCAGCCATTTTTTGAGGAATTCAATCCCATCTACTATAACCCGCACGAATGGGCTAAAGCAGCCAAAGCAGCCGGACAGAAATATGCTGTGTTAACCGTCAAGCACCATGATGGTTTTTGTTTATTCGATAGTCAATTAACTGATTATAAGGCAACCAATACACCAGCAGGCCGTGATCTCATTAAGGAATATGTCGAGGCATTCCGGGCAGAAGGAATAAAGGTTGGGCTGTATTATTCCATTATTGACTGGCACCATCCGCATTTCCCTAAGTACGGGGACCGCTATCATCCAATGCGTGACAATGAGGAATATAAAGAGGAAGAAGTAGATTTTTCAAGATATCTTGCCTACTTCCATGGACAGGTTAAGGAATTATTAACGAACTATGGAAAAATTGATATTTTGTGGTTCGACTTTTCCTATGATGATATGACAGGAGAAAAATGGGAAGCAACGAAACTTATGGAGATGATCCGCGAGTTGCAGCCGGATATTCTGATTGATAACCGCCTTGGCGGCAATATTAAGCTAGCTGAGCCTGAAAGCTATGCAGGGGATTTTTACTCTCCGGAACAAATTATTCCTGTAGGCGGGATTGTCAATATCAATCAACAGCCGATTCCATGGGAAGCCTGTATCACCTTGAATGATCATTGGGGTTATCATTCTAAGGATTTGAATTACAAATCTCCGAAACAGGTGATTCGCACACTGGTCGAGTGTGTCAGTAAAGGCGGCAATCTATTGCTAAATGTCGGCCCAAATGCTAAGGGGGAAATTCCTGAACAATCCCACGAGATTTTACAGATAGTCGGAAAGTGGATGAGGCAGAATGGGGAAAGCATCTATGGATGTACAGCTGCTGATTTGCCAAAGCCGGAGTTGGGAAGGTATACCCAAAAAGGGAACTATTTATATGCCCATGTATTTGACCGGGGAATCGGACCGATTTATTTTCAAGGATTAAAAGGCAGAATTAAAAAAGCCAGGCTCCTTGCTGATGGAAGTGAACTGAAGGTGGAGGTTCCTTGGATGGCGGAGCAGTATTCAGATATTGAAAATGGCGCGTTCATTCATTTATCAGGAGCACAGCTTCCAGATGAAATGGATACCGTTATTGAACTAGAATTACGAGATTGAATTAGGAGAGGATGGGAACGATGGATAAATTAAAAATTGGTGTAATCGGAGCAGGTTCGATTTCAGATATGCATTTTCAGTCTTATGCAAAACATGAACAGGTTGAAATCCATGCTATTTGTGATTTGAATGAAGAAAGAGCAGAAGAAAAGAAGAAAAAATACAATGCGGAAGTCATTTATACAAACTATGAAGACTTATTGATGAACCCGCAAATTGATGCTGTCAGTATTTGTACATGGAATAATTCTCATGCAGAGATTGCCATTGCTGCTTTGAATGCTGGCAAGCATGTATTAGTTGAAAAACCATTATGTAAAACGGTTGAGGAAGCGCTAAAGGTAGAAGAAGCGGTAAAGAAAAGCGGGAAAATCCTTCAAGTAGGCTTTGTCCGTAGATTTGGAACGAATACAAAAGTTCTTAAATCGTTTATTGACTCTGGTGATCTTGGCGAAATTTATTATGCAAAAGCTTCGATACTAAGACGTTTAGGAAACCCTGGCGGCTGGTTTGCTGATAAGGAAAGATCAGGCGGAGGTCCGCTTATCGATATCGGTGTCCATATCATTGATTTATGCTGGTATCTAATGGGGAAACCAAAAGTGAAATCCATTAGCGGAAACACTTATTCGAAACTTGGAAATCGAGCGAATATTAAAAACCTATCTTTCTATAAAGCAGCGGATTATGATCCTAGCATTAATAAAGTAGAAGATCTTGCCAATGCCCTGATTCGTTTTGAAAATGGCGCTTCTTTAATGATCGATGTCAGTTTTACCCTTCACCATAAGAAGGATGAAACATCTGTTAAAATTTTTGGCGATAAAGGCGGAGCAGAAATTGAACCTGAACTTGTTATTGTAACAGAAAAAAATAATACGATCTTAAATGCCCAGCCGCAAATTGATTCGCTGTCCTTTGATTTCAACAATGCTTTCCAAAATGAGATTAACCATTTCATTAAGTGCTGCCAAGGTGAAGAACAAACCAACAGCCCAGTGGAAGATGGCGTGGAATTAATGAAAATATTATGCGGTATCTATGAATCAAGTGAAACAGGTAAAGAGATTTCTTTTGACCGATCCAACGTAACGGTTTAGGACATGGAGATTTAAATATTCGCGAACTGATCAAGCTTGTAAAGGGATCCGGATATGACGGCTATCTTACGGTTGAATTTGAAGGAATGGAAGATTGTCAGGTTGGTACGAAGATTGGAATGGAAAATGTAAAAAGACTTTGGGATGAGGTGAAAGTTTATGAAACTATCAAATAAAATCGGAATTATTGTGGACAGCCTCCGATTGCCGCTCCGTGAAGGTTTAAAGACAGCTAAGGAGATGGGTGCAGATGGCGTTCAAATCTATGTGGTGGATGGAGAAATGGCTCCAGAAAATTTAACTTCTGCTGCTCGAAAGGAATTAAAGGATTACATTTCTTCATTAGGGTTAGAAATATCTGCCCTTTGCGGTGATCTCGGAGGCCATGGATTTCAGGATCCAGAATTGAATCCGCAAAAAATTGAAAAATCAAAGAGAATCCTAGATTTGGCCGTTGAATTAGGAACGGATATTGTGACAACTCATATTGGGATTATTCCTGAAGACCCAGCCACCACTGTGTATGAATCGATGCAAAAGGCGTGTGAGGAATTAGGGGTATATGCAAAAAGCTTAAATGCTTATTTTGCGATAGAAACAGGCCCGGAAACCTCCTTAAGACTGAAGACATTCTTAGATACTCTTAGCACCAATGGTGTTTCCGTCAATTTTGATCCGGCGAATATGGTAATGGTAACTGGAGATGATCCTGTTGAAGGAGTTAAGCTTTTGAAGGATTACATTGTTCATACACATGTGAAGGATGGAGTCCGAAATAAACCAGTAGATCCTCGTGATGTTTATGGCGCACTTGGCTATGGCGGCGGAGTGGATCATGAACAAATTGCGAAGATGGTAACTGAAGGGGAATTTTTCAGAGAGTTACCGTTAGGTGAGGGAAAAGTGGATTTTGTAAATTATTTCGCTGCACTACAATCGATTGATTACAATGGGTACTTAACTATTGAAAGAGAAGTTGGGTCAAACCCTGTTCATGATATCGGTGAGGCCATTAAGTTTATTCGGACATTTAAGTAAGTGGTAGATCAACTTTAATAAAATGATTTAGATGTCATTTACAACAATAGGGCTGGACGAAAAAAGGTCCGGCCCTATTCTATTTGAAAGAAGCGGGATTGAAAAGATTTGTATTTTCAAGTTTATTGGGGATTGGGGTGGATCTAATGAGCATTGGCTGCTTGACGACAGAACATCGCAATATAAGCGTGATGTGAAAGACGGTATCTGAGGTTTCCCTTCAAGCTTAAAATACGCACCGGAAAGTACAAACAGTGCTGTGCAGACCTTCGTGTCAGCTAGAACCTAAATTATGTGGAATATAAGTAGAAATTTATATCGTTTAATGATTTTCCTCATCTTCCAAAAGTATTTTGTAGATGGAATTGCAGGTTCAATTAAATAATAGATCACGTTGAGTTTTATGAATTTTTTAAGGTTTTGAATTGACATAAAGGATCGAAGTGTTGAAATTTTGTTATCGATAACAAATAAGAAATAAGAATTTTTTTATGAATAATAGAACTATTTTAACAAATGTCGAAATTTCATTAAATCTATTTAAATATGATGCTATTCTTTGGAGGAGTAGCTGAAAGGGTTTTCAGAAGGTTGTAAGTGAAAGAAAATATCATTATTCAAAAAAGAACTTTTTGGAGGTATTTTGAATGATTAAGAGAAATGATTGGGAAAACATTGCTGTATTGCATAAAAACAGATTGCCTGAACGGGCGTACTTTCTATCGTTTTCCGACGAACGTTCAGCATTAACATATGATAGAGGAAATTCCCAGGGATTTAAACTGTTAAATGGAAGCTGGAAGTTTCATTATGCTGAAACCCCAGTACTCGCTCCTGAGAATTTTCACCAAGATCATTTTGATGTAAGTGACTGGGATGAACTCATCGTTCCTTCCCATTGGCAGATGAATGGATATGGAAAGCCGCATTATACCAATGTTGTGTACCCGTTTCCTGTGGACCCGCCGTATGTACCGACGGAAAACCCAACGGGCTCCTATCGCAGGAGTTTTTATATCCCTGCACAATGGCTGCAGCAAAAAATCATCTTACATTTTGAGGGTGTAGACAGTGCGTTTCATGTGTGGGTCAATGGTCAGGAGGTCGGCTATAGCCAGGGCAGCCGAATTCCAGCTGAATTTGATATCACCCCTTATATCCATGAAGGCGAAAATACATTAGCCGTTCGAGTCTATCAATGGTCGGATGGTACCTACCTAGAAGACCAGGATATGTGGTGGTTAAGCGGGATCTTCAGAGATATGTATTTAGTAGCAAAACCAAAGGTTCATATTCAAGACTTTTTTGTCACCACCAACCTTGATGAGCAGTATCAAAATGCGACTCTTTCCATTAACACGGTCGTTGAAAATGGCACCAGCCAAGTATTTGAAAATTATCAGCTTGAATACCGCCTTCTTAATCAAGACGGGGCTTTGGTGACAAGTAATTCACAGAAGCTGCTACTGCACAACAATCAATTACTCAGTGTTAATATCAACATTCCCGTAGAGAATCCTGAAAAGTGGTCCGCGGATCATCCATATTTGTACCATTTATTAATTACCTTAAAGGATGATGCCGGAAATCGGATAGAAGTGGTTCCGAATAAAACAGGATTCCGTTCGATCGAATTGAAGGATGGTGTTGTCCTCATAAATGGTAAAGCCATTAAATTCAAGGGTGTCAATCGTCATGACTCACACCCAGATCGAGGACGGGCCGTGCCACTCGAGGCAATGAAGAAGGATGTCATCCTGATGAAACAGCATAATATCAATGCGGTCAGGACAGCCCATTATCCAAATGATCCGAGATTCTATGACCTTTGTGATGTGTATGGTCTTTATGTCATCGATGAAGCGGACTTGGAAACCCATGGCTTTGAACATACTGGTAATGCTTTACTAGGTAATAATCCTGATTGGGTAAAGGCGAATAGTGATCGAGGCAAGTTAAGTGATGATCCCGAATGGGAAGAGGCTTATATTGATCGAGCAAAACGGATGGTTGCCCGCGATAAGAACCACCCTTCGGTTATCATGTGGTCATTAGGAAATGAATCAGGCTTTGGATGTAACCATGAAGCAATGGGCAAATGGATCAAAGAGAATGACCCGACACGCCTTGTCCACTATGAAGGTGAAGTTAGAAGCATAATGATGCAAGACGACGATAACCCAAAAAGAGATCCAGCCGTTTCTGATGTGCATACAACGATGTACACATCGATTGAAATAATGGAACAATTAGGGCAAAGAACTGATCTGAACAAGCCTCATATTCTCTGTGAATACATCCATGCGATGGGGAATGGTCCTGGCGGCATTAAAGAGTATTGGGATCTATTTTACCAATATAAACGTTTACAAGGTGGTTTTGTCTGGGAATGGTGTGACCATGGAATCCGCCAATTTACGGAAGAGGGCGAGGAATACTTCGCTTACGGCGGCGATTTCGGTGACAAACCAAATGATTATAATTTTGTTGTTGACGGGCTTGTGATGCCTGATCGAACACCTTCCCCAGGTTTAATTGAATTTAAAAAAGTGATTGAACCTGTTCATGTAGAGGCTGTTGATCTGAAAACTGGAACGGTGCGTATTAGGAACCGTTATGATTTTATTTCTTTAGATCACTTGAACTTTTCATGGTCGGTCGAAGCTGATGGCAAGATTATTGATCAAGGTGTGCTGCCAGCCCCAGATGTAGCACCAGGTGAAACGACAACGCTGGCAATTCCGTATAAGCTTCCAGAGCTGATCCAGCCGGAAAGGGATTATTGGTTAAACCTTCAATTTACGCTGGCCGCTGATATGCTATGGGGAAAAACAGGGCATGAGATTGCTTGGGCGCAGTTTGAATTACCTGTTACAAGCAGTGTTGAAAGGAAAGTGGTTGACTCTCTTCATCAACACCTTGATTGTCAGGAATGGAATAACAAGCTGCTGGTTCAAGGAGAAGACTTCCAAGTTGAGTTTGATCTCGTTTTTGGAAAACTGAATTCTTGGTCTTATCGAGGAGTTAATCTATTGGAAGAAGGACCAAAGCTTCAATTATGGCGTGCTTTAATTGACAATGATCACCGTTCAGCCGCTGACTGGAAGCGGTACGGTTTACATTGGCTGCAGCACCGAGTTAATGGGGTCGAGTGGCAGCAAACAGCGGGCGATAAGGTTGTTATCACTTCCAGCGTTCGGATTGCCCCGCCTATTTTAGCCTGGGGAATTAGCGTCACCTATACGTATAGTATTCATAGTAATGGTGAGCTATCAATCGATGTAAAAGGCAGCCCTGAAGGAAATGGACCGGAAACTCTCCCGCGTCTTGGCTTGCAAATGAAGCTGCCGGTTGCTTTAGATGCTGTATCCTGGTATGGACGAGGACCGGGCGAGGCCTATAGTGACAGCAGAGAGGCTAATCGTGTAGGTGTTTTTGCTAAAAAAGTGGAAGGGCTATACACTCCATATATTTTTCCACAGGAAAATGGCAATCGCCATGAGGTTCGCTGGGTATCGCTAACGAATGCTGGCGGCATAGGCTTTGTTGCAGCAGGCGAGCCTACACTTGATTTCAGTGCCCACTACTATACAACGGAAAACATGGATCAAGCACAACATACCTATGATTTAATCAAGCAGGATTTTATTACCTTGAACCTTGATCATCAGCAGCATGGTCTTGGATCTGCCAGCTGCGGACCAGATGTAACGGAACACTATCGCTTAAAAAATAAGGAGTTCCAATTTGCTGTTCACTTAAAGCCAGTTTCTACGGACGAGGGTTCGCAAGTGGAAATCAGCAAGTCGTTAAGGGCAAAGTATAGCAAGAAGGAAAGCGGTATTCCTGTAGTATAGAGGATCCAAAAAACAATTCAAATTAATAGAAAAAGAGGCTGTCCCAAAAGCTAATTTTGGGAAAAGCCTCTTTTGTTTTTAGCCGAAGGTATAATGTTTCTAACCAGCATTTTCAGTGATACTACACTTTATTTTTTATATTTAGCATCATACGCTGTTTGGTTGATCTCTATAAATCTTTTTAAATTCATACTCTCTAAGGTTTTAAGATACGTATCCCATTCCTTATCAATATCAGCGTCTCCTGTCACAAAGCGAGCAGTCATTTCTTTTACGTAATCTGTAACAGTCTTTTCGAGTTCAGCTAATTCAGATGCTTGTTCCTCCGTAAAGAAAAGTGTAGGGATAAGGGTATCTTCATCTGCTTTATAAGGTTCATATTGTTTATTTGTTGCTTCATAAAGAACTTTTTCCTGATTTGTCTCATCCACAACTTCCGCTAGACGGAATTCAGCTGTACGCAATGATGGACCCGTTTGTGACCAATGCTTGTTATTACCTTCTTCCTTACCAGGAATCCTGAAGTATTTCCCTGCGTTACCATCTATCCCAAGCTCTCCAGCTTCCGCTTTTCTCCAGTTTTCTCCTTCAATCCCAAGTACGGAACGCATTGTGATCTCTTCGTTAAACATGGCATCAGCCCAACGTAATGCTACATCTGGATGTTTAGCGTTTTTCGTAATGACAAATTCAGCGGGTCTTGAGACAGGATTTGGATAATTCTGTGAAACTCGATTTCCGTTTGGACCTTCTAATGGAGCTAAAGCTACAAAGTCTTTTCCTTGTTCTGGTGATGAAGTAAAACCTCCTGTTGATGCACCAAAACCTGCACCTAACAACTGTGCATCAGGGTTTGATCCCAATTTCTTAAATTGAGTCCCATCAAGAGTAAAGGATTCAGAGGCAAGTAAGCCCTCTTTATTTAGCTTACGCATGTACTCAAGCCCTTTTTTCCATTCAGGCTTATTGAAGGCGACATCAATCTTACCGTTATCAACAAAAAGATGGTTCGTATTTCCTGAATAAATAAAAGGATTCATTAGATAGAATTGAGGCAGACTTCCCCATGATTTCGGTGAACCAGCTAAAGGAATTTCATCTGCTTTTCCGTTACCGTTTGGATCTTTTTCTTTAAATGCTTTTAATACTTGATAAAACTCTTCTGTTGTAGTTGGCATCTGAAGTCCAAGCTTGTCCAACCATGTTTTGTTGATCCACAATTTTTCCGGAACCGAACAATGATAGCAGGCATTTACTTGAGGTAATGAGTATATATTGCCGTCAGGAGCTGTAATCGTATCTTTGACAATAGGTAACTCATCAAACATTTTCTTAGTCTCAATCCCATACTTATCAATTAAATCATTAAGCGAAAGAAATACACCTTGTTTTCCATAAATCATCAACTGAGCTGTTGATATTGGAGCATCCATAATTACATCCGGATAATCGCCGCTTGCAAGGACTAAATTTAACTTTTCTGAGGCGCTTTGTTCAGGCAATACTTCCCACTCGACATGTACATTTGTTTTCTCTTCTAACCATTTGGTAAACTCATTGGTTTTGATGTCTTCTACGAAGCTATTTCCCGTTACTAACACTTTAAGTGTTACCTTTTCCTTAACAATTGGAAATGTCCCAGCTTCAGTAACAATTGGTTCATTTTCTTTTTTATCCTTCGTCCCTGTGCTTACCTCTTGATTAGAACATGCAGTTAGTAATATTGAAATCATTAAAAGAAATGCTAAACCTGTATTTAAAACTCTTTTCATTATGAAACACTCCCCCTAAATTTATTTGATTTAAATGAGTTGAACACTAATGGTAACTTTGCCTGAGTCATCACCACCCTTAAGGGCAAATTATAAATCTGCTTGAATGGATATGAATTTAGTTCCTAAGGCTTCCTTAATTCCGAAGCTATTCTTTTAATGAACCAATCATCACACCTTTAACAAAGTGTTTTTGTACAAAAGGATAAATAATAAGAACTGGAACGGAAGCAACAACAATTAGAGAGTATTTCAATAGTTCACTTAAACCGGCCTTAGCAGCCATTCGCTCCATATCACCCATCATTTGTGGGTCAACTTGATTTTGAACAAGAATGCTATTCAAAATTAATTGCAAAGGGAACAAATCTTGATCTCGTAAATAAATCAAAGCGTTAAAGAATGAGTTCCAGTGTCCGACCGCATAGAACAAAGTCATAACGGCTATAATTGGACCTGACAGAGGCAAAACAACACTTCTTAAAAATCGAAAATCACTGCATCCATCTATCTTTGCTGCTTCTTGTAATGCCTTCGGAATTGTCGATTTAAAGTAAGTTCTAGTGATAATAACATTAAAAACGGACATTGCACCTGGAATAATCATTGCCCAACGAGTATCTAACATTCCAAGTTCCTTAATAAGTAAATAGTTTGGAATAATCCCGCCGCTGAAAATCATGGTAAATAGGAAAAGTAACATAAAAAATTTCCTGCCGAAAAATTCATCTCTAGATAAAGGGTATGCCGCTAAAATGGTCATGCCAATATTTATGAGTGTTCCGACCACTGTATAAAAAATGGAATTAGCATAGCCTGTCCAAATTAATTTATAATCAAAAACTGCTTTGTATCCTTCTAAACTAAAATCAACCGGCCATAACCAAACTTTCCCCGAAAGTACTGCTTCAGTAGAACTAAATGAGGCGCTAACAATGTAAATAAGTGGATAAAGAAACACAACTAGCAATAAGGAAAGTACAGAATAGTTTACGATTGTAAATATCCTGTCACTTTTCGTTTCTTTAATCGAAAAATTCATCATTAAATTTCACCACTTTCTCTTTTTCTTTACCATAGGTTTTCTTGTCCAACTTTTTTCGCTATTTTATTTACTGTAATAATCATAATAAACCCGATTACTGCTTTGAATAATCCGATTGCAGCCGCGTACGAGTAATTTGGTACCGCTGATACGAGACCCACTTTATATACATAAGTATCTATAACTTCAGATGCTCGTAAGTTTAAAGGATTTTGCAACAATAACACTTTCTCAAACCCTACATTCAAAATACTTCCCATGTCTAATATGAATAAAATAATCATAATTGGTAAAATTCCTGGAATATCAATATGCCAAATTCTTTGGAGTTTCGTTGCACCATCTACAACTGCAGCTTCATGAAGGCTTTGATTAACACCAGATAATGCTGCCAAATAAATAATGCAGCCAAATCCAATGTTTTGCCAAATTCCTGACCATACATAGATGGATTTAAAATTATCTGGATTTCCCATGAAGTTAATAGATTCAAATCCTAGAAGATTTAATAAACTATTAATTGGACCTCTCGGTTCTAAAAACACTAGAAGAATACCTACCATTACTACGACTGAAATAAAATGCGGAGCATAAGAAACCATTTGAACCGTCTTTTTGAAATGCTTTTTATTAACGTAATTAATGGCTAATGCCAAAATAATTGGAAATGGAAAGCCTGCAAGTAATTGATAAAAACTCAAGACTAATGTATTTAGTAATACCCGCTTAAACTCATATGATTGAAAAAAACGAACAAAATGATCAAAACCAATCCATGGGCTTCCTAAGATGCCTTGTACGGGATTAAAATTTTTAAAAGCAATCGTGACACCGTACATAGGTATGTAATGGAATACGATAATGTATACGAGTGGTAAAAAGAAAATCACATACAATTGCCAGCTGTTTTTTATTTGTTTTAGTATCGCATTTTTTGTCTTAGGCCCCTCCTTAACTAAAACTTCAGTTTTTTTATTTAAAACCTTAATACTTTCCATCATTAAATCCCTCCTTAATTGTTTAAATGGCGCGTCTTTTGTTTTAAACGCTTACAATAAAAATGAAATTCTAACCGTTGACATATTTTATGATACCGATAACATTAAAATAACATCAATGAAATATACTGTCAATTCAAATTTTTATAATAGTTTTTAATTGAGAATGGAAGATCTAATGTGACCATTTAAGGGATTGTCAGGTTGGCACAAATAAAATAGAAAAGCGTAAGTGGCAGCCACTTACGCTTTATCCTTTAATATTAAATAGGGAGGATGCTCTTATATGGAGTTCTGCAGGTAAAACAATCTTTCTCGGTTTCTCTGGAACTGATTCTTCAATTCGTTCAATGAGCATTTGAGTTCCCATATAGCCAAAATTATAGGATGGCTGTTCGGCAGCTGTCAGAAATAGTTCATTCTCAGTATAATTGGGTACTCCATCATAACAAACAACAGCAATATCTTCAGGAATTCTTATATTGAATTTTTTAAGTGCTTTTACTGTATTTAACCCTAAAAAGTTACTTGTGGCAAAAATTGCTGTCGGCCGCTCATTGATAGGCAAATCTATGAGCATTTTAATCTTACCTGAAACATCACTATCCTGAAGGAATGGACTTTGATGAATCCACTTATGATTAATCGGCAGCCCATGTAAGTTAAGAGTATCACAATACGCTTGATGACGTTCCCTTGAAGTGGCAACATCTAGTGGACCATTGATGATAGCAATTCTTTCATGTCCTTGCTGAATTAGATGTTCGATTAACTTTCGAGTGGTTGTTTCATTATCACTCAGAACTTGATCACAGCTTAGATCATTGATAAATCGATCGATTAATACAAAGGGAATATTTTGTTTTGCCAGCTGTCGGATGTTTTTTTTCGAAGAGTCACTTGCAGGAGCAATCAGAACACCGTCGGACCCTGTTGAAATAAGCATGTCTATATATTTAGATTCTTTTTCGATATTTTCATCGCTATTGCAAAGTAACAGTTGATAACCCATTTGCAGGGCTTTGTCTTCTGCACCACGAGCGACACTTGTAAAAAACGGGTTAGAAATATCTGTAATCATTAACGTTAGAATTTTCGTCTTTTTGGAAACTAAGCTTCTCGCTGAACTGTTGGGTATATAATTCAATTCTTTAATAACTGCCTCAACTTTTTTCCTTGTTTCTTCGCTGATTTTATCTGAATTATTAATTACTCTTGAGACGGTCATCGCAGAGACATTGGCTTTTTTTGCTATATCATAAATTGTTACCAATCGTAATCCCCCTAGTAAATGGTGCCTTCTTTTTTATTGTAATAACCTGTATAAATTTTAGTAAGATTTTAATGTTAACGATAACATTGGTTTGATAATTATAAACTATTTGACAATTGATTTCAATGTTGTTATGTTAATGTTATCGATAACATAAGGTTGTTTGCAACTTATTTTGCTGAGAGCAGAAAACTTACAAAGAGGTGTATAAATTGGAAAAGGTTAAACTTGCATTTCCTACAGAAAACCAAATAGCTTGGCAGAATTTAGACTAGGGTGTTTTTTGCCACTTTGGCCTCTGGAGTATATCAAAACGATAGCAATGATTGAGTCTGTACGAAGACTGAAGGTGAATAGCAATCAATCGTCGTTCGACTCGATATGAGGGGAATTTCTTTGAAGTGATTTATTTATGAATTCATTTTGACTACTAATTTTAATTACATATATATTGAGAGGAGCAGTAGATTTGGCTAATAATAATCGTTTAGAGGAGCGTCTCGATGTCTCATTTGGCGGTCTATTTTCTACTGAATTTGGCTATACGAATCCGACTGGTGAAGTGATGGATGGTGATCTCACGCGCCAGACGGGCAAAGAAACAATTATGCAAGGATTATTAGTTTTAACAGGCGGCGAGGATGCGGTCACATTTAACCCGCGTACGTTTTTAAAAGCGTCAAATACAATCAAGGATTCAGTCATTATTGAAACACAATTTAGACCAATAGAAACACCTGAAGCTTACGATACGATTCTGTCTGTTGGTGGAAATCTCTATGTCCGCTATAAAACAAAACGTACAATCGAATATGGCTTTGATCTCAATCAAAATGGCCAGTTGGCCTCGGTAACAGAAACGATTGAAGTACCTGAGCAAATACTTGACTACAAACTTGCGATTGTCTATCAGCCAACTGAAACTGGAGCAAAGATGCGCACTTTTATCAATGGGGTGGAGTACACAACGATTGAATCGACGAATGGACGGGTCGTATGGGGAGCGACGGCTCATGAAATCGGCTTCGGCAATGACGTGCATCCCGACCGATCAGACCGTGGCTTAAAAGGGGCGTTTTCAAGAGCGGTCGTCACGACATTTGATGGGGAATTTGATCCGACACTCTTAAAAACGATGAAACTCTCACGAACGACCAAGGAACTCTTTGCCTTAGGACAAGGACAGCTGGAAGGGACGCTTTACCAGCCGACAGATGACGAACAGATCGATGGGAAACTGCACATTCATGGCGGTGCGATCAGTGATTTCGGTCAAATCGACTTGACGGGTGACGGCTCCTATATTGCCTATACACCAACCGAAACAACGCCTGATCAAACGGGAAATTATTTTGCCGAATTGATCATTGATCCTTCAGCGCTCAAGCCTGGGACGACCTTGTTTGATTTCGCTGGATCCATCATTTTACAAGGTTCAAAAGAGTTAAAAGCAGTCGACCTCATCATCAAAGAAGCTGACCCAATCACGATCGATCTTTCCGAACTTGAGATTGAAGATGACGCGCTTCATCTCGCGCTGATCTATCACGAGAACGAGCTAACACTTCAGTCCTGCCAAACGGAACTCGCAACGATCACTCTAGATGAAAAAGGTCATGCCCCACAAGGTCAAGTATTTTATGCTGGGAGCCCACATGCAAGTGGCGTGAGTTTAGCGGGTAAAGTTTATGGTGTCGGATTCACCCGTTATCAAGGGGGATTTACTAATGAGTTGCTCAGTTTATTAGGCGGTCCGATCATCATCAGAACGGATTTGGAACCAGGCTATCAGATTCCAATTAAACCCAACGAATATCCAGCTTCACTGGCTGCCAAAGCATCACTCGTTCGTCCACGCCCAAATCAAGTCCAGTGGCAACAGTATGAACAAACAGCCTTTATTCATTATGGCATCAATACGTATTATGAGGTTGAGTGGGGCGATCTTTGGAAGCACGATGATCCAAAAATGTTTCATCCGACGGATTTAAATACGGATCAATGGGCACGCTCATTAAAGGCTAGTGGCTTCAAAATGGCGGTCTTAACGGTCAAACACCATGATGGATTTGCGCTCTATCCTTCGAGATACACTGATTTTAGCGTCGCAAGCAGTGATTGGCGCGATGGCCAAGGTGATGTTTTACGAGAATTTGTAGATTCGATGAGAAAATACGGGCTAAAAGTAGGGATTTACTTATCCCCAGCCGACCACGGTGCATTCCGGGAGAAAATTTTTGCGAATGAAAGTGAACGAAAAATGCGGAAGATTCCGACCTTGGTCGAAGGGGATGATCGTGAGGGGAATGAGGATCTGCCAACGTTTAATTTACTTGGAACGGATTATGGTGAGATGTTCATGAATCAGCTTTATGAAGTTCTGACGGAGTACGGCAAGGTGGATGAAGTTTGGTTTGATGGTGCGCAGGGGCATATTCCAGGTGATAGGGCAGAGAAATATGATTGGGATAGCATTTACACGTTGATCAATCAGCTGCAACCCGAGGCAGTCATTGCGATAACTGGATCCGATGTGCGCTGGGTCGGGAATGAATCTGGCTGGGCACGTGAGAATGAGTGGAGTGTAATCGCTGCCGAAACGTTACCTGATGGGAAACAAGGATACTATCCTGAATTCAGTGCACCTGACTTAGGGAGCAGGCCCGTCTTAGCTGTGGCCGCTGCGAATGGCATGGACTATTTAACCTGGTGGCCAGCAGAGGTCGATGTCAGCATCCGGCAAGGGTGGTTTTACCATGATCATCAACAACCGAAGAGCCTTGATGAACTAAGGGAGATTTACTATCAATCGGTTGCTCGAAATTCTGTTTTATTATTAAATATTCCACCGAATAAAGCGGGTCGATTCGCGGAGGCCGATGTCAAAAGGCTGATTGAATGGCATGAAAGCATCAAGCGAGATTTTGCCGTGAACTACACCGTCGAAGCAACCGTTGTAGCTGAAAACGGAAAAGAAGGTTCAGATCCGCATCACGTGATTGATGGAATCTATGAGACAGCTTGGGAAGCAGATTCGAGTGAACCAAGCCATTTAACCTTTTCGTTTGATGCGCCAGTTGAAGTTGAGCGAATCATCTTACAAGAAAATATTCACCACGGCCAGCAAGTTGAATCCTTCACAATCGACGCTTGTGATGAAAATGGCGAGTGGGAAGAGATTTACGCAAATGAATCGATCGGCTATAAGCGCATTATCGTCTTACCAGAGCCCGTAAAAGGCACTGAATTCAGGTTGAATATTTTACAGTCACGCGGACCTGTTTATTTATCTGAAGTCGGATTTTACAAAAGACAATAAACGAATTTGAATAACCGGGCAATTCTCATGCCCGGTTATTCTTTTGTCCACGATGGCGTGCAAAATCCGAACAAAGCAGTTAGGAAAATTCATTTATTGACATACTTATATTAGTTTGTTAGATTCGTGTTATCGATAACGCGAATCTTTTATTTTGTAATATATTAAGTAGACTTATACCCTGTTATTTTTGACGGAATGCAGGGCCCACAACATGGTAACTATGCCATGTGTATGAATCTTATGTTAAAATTTAATCAAGATGTGACAGAATACTAAAAAATAATGATTTAGGATTGAATGTAAACGCCCTCAAAGCATGGTCCTGTCAGGGATTCCAATTAAACAGGCGAGGCATCGGCATGTTTCCGATTAATTTTTGCAGGAGGAAAGTGGTTATCATGTTTGATAGACTTGAAAAAATAAAGATTTTTAGAAAGTTTTTATTATCCTATCTAATGATTCTAATCATTCCGCTAGTAGCTAGTTTGGTTATTTATCAAGTCAGTGTTCATAAATTAAAGGACTATGCAAGTGAAAACAGTAAAAACTTGCTCAATCAAACGAAAGACATTATCGATCAAAAAAACGATGAGATTGAGAATTTTGTGTACCAGATGTCCTTGAATCCAGAAATTAATCAATTGATGTATCGAACGTCCAATGCAGATATAAATATCGCTTATGATATCTATAAAGTTCAAAATAGTATTAATCCGTATTGGAATACGAATAAGTTATTTACTAATTTTTATATTTATTATAATCAAATCGACACGATCGTATCTCCTGAATCATCGTACGTACGTACAAAGGACTTTTATGATAACCATACCTATGAAGGTTTAAGTTATCAGGATTGGAAAAAAAACATCAATCAAACGTATCTTTCCCGTTATTATTTACCCTCAGCGGATGTAAAGATGGGGAAAAAGACAGAATCGATTATTACTTATGTACAATCACTCCCGTTTAATAGTAAAACTCCGAAAGCAAATATCGTGGTAATGATTGACGAAAAGGAAATCACATCCTTATTGAATAGAGTTTCCTCACAATACGACGGTTCAACCTTTATTCTAGATGACAAAGGAAATTTAATTGCAGGCGATAACATAGATAAAAACATGATTTCATTAGACAAGTCAACAGGTAAATTTTCCATTAAGGATCAAGAACAGAAATATATGTATATTGAAACGAAGTCTAATAATAATAAGTGGACGTATGTTGCACTCATTTCGAAAGAGAAATTATCTGAGGATGTTAGTTTTATTCAAACGATTAGTTCGGTCCTTGCATTTTTGACCATTCTTATTGGACTATTTACTGCCTTTCTTTTTTCATATAAAAATAGTATTCCTCTAAATCGGCTCCTTGGCGTTATGAAAATTAGTGAAATTGGAAAAGCGGCCAATCCATATGATTTCATCCACAGCAATGTGGAAGATATCATTTTGAATAATGATCGACTAAAGGATAAAATCCAAAATCAATTACCTATTTTGCAAGATTCGGTGATTCGAAAATTAGTTGCCGGGGAGTTTACTTCTTCAAAAGAGGCACAACTGCTACTGAAACAAGCGAACCTGCCGTTAAAAGGTTCTTTTGGTTTTGTTGGTATCGTACAAATTATTCATATGTTGAATGAACTAGATAAAGAGATGCTGGATGAAATGAATGTCGCACAACTATTTATTCAAAATGAATTAACGGATCATTTTAAAGGAGAGGCTCTGCACTGCAATATCAATAAAGATCAAGTCCTTTTCCTATTATCCTATGATAAAAAACTCTCCACTCAAGAAACGAAAAAGTTGGAAGAGTCTCTTCATTTGTTTATTAAACAAGTGGAAAAGAAATTTAGTTTGAATGTGAATATTGGTTTGGGCAGCCAATTTGAACAGTTAACAGATATTCATCAATCCTTTGAGGAGGCAAAGTCGAGCTTACCATTTATTCAATCCATTCAAGGAAAAGGCTCACTTTATAAACATGAACATTCTTATTTAGAGGACACGATTGATTATTATTATCCTATTGAGGTAGAACTTCGCCTCATAAATGCCGTAAAAAACGGAGAAGTAAATGAGGTAAATGAGCTGATTGATAAAATACTTCTTGAAAATGTGGAAAGAAGAGTGTTAACGAACAAAAAAGGAACCCAATTATTGGCCACTTTGAATGGGACCATGATAAGAATTCTTTCAAAAAATACGCAATTGAACAGTGTAAAGGCAGATGAAATACGGGAACGATTAGAAGAACTGTTGTCAAAAAAGATCAGTTTTCATAAAACTATTGAGCAGATAAAAGAAATGATGATGGAAATTGCTCAGAGTATTTATGAAAATAAGACAGCAGGCAGGCAGCAAGTGATTCATAGGATGAAGGAATGGATTAAACACCATTTTAGTGATCCTGATTTAACCTTGTATCAAATTTCTGAAGCTGTTGGTCTTCCTGAAAAAATGGTTCCATCGGTATTTAAAGAACATGTTGGAGTAAACATTTCAGATTATATTGAAGATGTACGGATTAACTTTGCAAAATCAAAATTGGTTCAATCCGATCAGGCGATTGAAGATATTGCTGTTCTTTCCGGTTATAACAGCGCACATTCCTTTCGGCGTGCCTTCAAACGCAATACTGGATCTTCGCCATCAGAATATCGAAAAATGTTGAAAGGTACGGAATAAAGAAGAAATATTCTGTTTTCAAAAAACTGTACCCTATAAATTAAATGTACGGTTCCATATCCAATTCCTGAAAAAACCCTTTATTATCAAGGGTTTTTTTATTGTACGTTATGAAATGAATCGTATCTTTCCCGTTTTTCAAATTTCAATTATGATAGCGGTAACATTTGAAAGATTAAGATTATTTTTGCACAAAGTAAGCGGATTAAAAATGGGGGGGGTAATATGAAAGTAGAAGTATTGGACCAAAAACAAATGAAAAATGTTGGAATTGAAAAAGAGATTGTCTCGAAACATTCGCGGTGGAAAAAAATAAGGAAACACTGGCAATTATATTTCCTAGTTGCGATCCCACTAATTTTTTTGATCACCTTTAAGTATGTTCCGATGGCAGGTATTGTCATTGCGTTTAAAGACTATAGTGTGGTAAAAGGAGTTTTTGGCAGTGAATGGGCGGGAATGAAGTATTTTCAATCGTTTTTTCAGAGTCCTAACTTTTCTCTCTTATTAAAAAACACACTTGGGTTAAGCGTTTACGGTTTAATAGTCGGGTTTATTTGTCCGATAATATTAGCATTGGCTTTAAATGAAGTTCAAAATGCCCGTTTTAAGAAATTGGTGCAAACGATTACCTATGCACCTTACTTTATCTCTACTGTTATCATGGTGTCGATTATTATCTTATTTCTGTCACCAAATGCAGGATTTGTTAATAATATTTTAGGTTTATTCGGAATCGAGCCAATCAACTTTTTAGGGAATCCAACTTATTTTAAATCCATCTATGTTTGGTCCGATGTGTGGCAAAACACCGGATATGCAACAATTATTTACTTAGCTGCTCTTGCAGGAGTAGATACACAATTGTATGAAGCGGCGAAGGTCGACGGAGCGAATCGCTTCCAAAAAATCATGAATGTCGACCTGCCAGGAATATTCCCGATTATTATTGTCTTATTAATTCTTAATGTTGGGAGTATTATGTCGCTGGGATTTGAAAAAATCTATCTATTACAAAATCCAATGAATACCAATTCATCTGAAGTCATTTCTACTTATGTGTATAAAGTTGGATTGCTTGGGGCGAACTTTAGCTTTGCATCAGCGGTAGGTTTATTTAATTCCATTGTTAACTTCATATTAATTTTTACTGCTAACAGTATCTCTAAGCGATTCTCGTCATCAAGCTTATGGTAGGAGGGAAGGATATGAAGAAAACAGAAAGTATAAGGATAAAAGAATCAAAAGTCGATCGCATTTTTATGGGTGCTGTTTATGTATTTCTAGCTCTCGTATTAATTGCTGTATTATATCCGCTTATCTATATTGTGAGTGCTTCATTCAGCAGTGCAGCTGCGGTAACATCAGGGCGTGTATGGCTGTTTCCTGTAGATCCAACTCTATTAGGGTACACAACGGTTTTTAAGAATCCTCAAATTCTACAGGGATTCTCGAATTCGTTGTTCTACACGGTTGTAGGAACCTTTATTAGTGTAAGTATCACGATTATGCTTGCTTATCCTCTTTCAAGAAAATCGTTTTATGGCCGTAAACTTATTATGATCTTACTTGTTTTTACGATGATTTTTGATGGTGGATTAATACCGCTGTATATTGTCGTAAAAAATTTGAATTTAATCGATACAGTCTGGGCTCTTTTACTTCCATCGGCTCTTGCCGTGTTCCAAGTCATCATTGCACGGACATTCTTCCAATCTACGATTCCTGATGAATTAGTAGAAGCGAGTGAAATGGATGGCTGCAGTGATATAGGCTTTATCTTTAAAGTGGTATTGCCGCTTGCGAAGCCGATTATTGCTGTCCTTGTCCTCATGTATGCCGTAATGAAGTGGAATATGTACTTTGATGCATTAATTTATTTAAAATCAGAAGAGCTTTATCCTTTACAGCTCATTTTAAGAAGTCTTCTCATTTTAAATACCGATCCATCAGCTAATATAGAAGATATTTTGAAGATGCAAGGGTTAAAGGAATTAATGAAGTATTCATTAATCGTTATTTCAAGTTTACCAGTTTTAATTCTGTATCCATTTGTTCAAAAGCATTTTGTGAAAGGAATGTTAATTGGATCAGTAAAGGGTTAAAAGCAATTAGAAGTTATTAATTTATTAAATAATGTTATTAAAACAAGGGAGATGTTTAAATGAAAAGACTTTCTGCTATTTTTCTGCTTTTAGTTTCAATGGTTTTACTTGTTGCTGGTTGTGTTCCTAGCAAGAACAGCTCATCAGACAATTCAAGTAAAGGTTCAGATCCAAATGGACCAATCGAAGTATCGATCTTCACACCAACCATTTCATACGATCCAGTATTTGATCGTGAGAAAAACGAATTTACGAAAATGGTTGAAGAAAAGTTTAATATCAAAATTAACTGGCAAGACGCGAATCAAGATGCTGCAAAAGAAAAACGTCAATTGTCGCTGGCTAGTGGTGACTATCCAGATGCTTATTTGCTCGTTGCTTGGTTAGATAATATTTCTAAAGTTGAAGCGCAAAAATATGGGAAAGAAGGCGTTTTCCTACCGTTAAATGATTTAATTAATGAACACGCACCAAATCTTCAAAAATTGATGACAGAGGTTCCTTATTTAGAAAAAGGAATGACTGCACCGGATGGTAATATTTATGCACTGCCTCCAGTAAATGAATGTTTCCATTGCTCTAAGTATGGAAAAATGTGGATTAATACAGATTGGCTAGACAAGCTTAATTTAGAAATGCCAACCACAACTGAAGAATTTAAAACAGTTATGGAAGCATTTAAGAACAATGATCCAAATGGAAATGGTAAAAAAGATGAAATCCCGTTAAGTGGCGAAAGTACAATGCTTGGCGATGACCCAACTATCTTTCTAATGAATGCATTTATACCGAATAATGGTAAAGATTATATTAATGTAAATGATGGAAAATTATTATTAGCTCCAACACAGCCAGAGTGGAAGGAAGGATTGAAATATATTCATTCCTTATATAAAGCAGGATTAATTGATCAAGGTGCATTTACTCAGAATCCAGAGGCTTATAAACAATTGGGTACGCCACAAGGTGATGTTATCCTAGGTGGTGGTGCAGCAAGTCATTTGGCGGTTATCTCAGATATCGCTTTGGAACCTTCAAAAGCATATGATGTTGTTCCACCGTTAAAAGGTCCAGGTGGTGCTCAATTTACACCTTCCGATTATGGTAATGTCAATAATTTCACTTTTGCGATTACCAATAAAGCAAAAGGGAAAAAAGCAGAAGCCTTAATAAAATTAGCTGATTTCTTATATTCTGAAGAAGGCAGCATGATGACTGCAAGAGGTAAAGAAGGTGTTCATTGGAAAAAGGGTGGCCCAGAGGACATTGATTTAAATGGAAAACAAGCAAAATATGCAATTATTCAGGCGGACCCTAACGTGAAAGAAGAAGATAAAGTACATTTTGGTTGGGGAGAAAGAGGTCCTCTAGCGCTGACTAGAACACTGAGAGATTCAATCGCAGCTGAACAAGATGAGTTCTCTGTAAAAGGATATGAGAGAAGATTGTATAACGCAACGCTGAAATACGATGGATTTGAGCCGAAAGAACAATTTAATTTTGAAGCGGCATGGGTTGATCCAAAAGAAGCAGATGAAGTGAATCTATTAAAAATCAATATGAATAAGTACATTGAAGAAAACATGGTTCAATTTGTGACTGGTTCGAAAGATATCGAAAAAGATTGGGATAAGTATATTGACGGCTTTGAAAATTTACAAGTCGACCGCTATTTAGAAATCTATCAAAAAGCATATGATGTAGGAAAATAAAAACGGACATTATAAAAAAGAATACACGAAGTTTTTTACTGACGTGTATTCTTTTTTTATTAAGGTGGGAAAATGAGATGAAAACAAGGGTCATAAATGTAAGGGACTTCGGAGGAGAAACAAACTCAATTATTGATTATTCCCCCATCGTACATAAAATTTTACAAGATATAAAAGAGATAAAAGAAGACATCATTCTATCTTTTCCGAAAGGAATCTATCATTTTTATCCTGATCACGCACCGAAACGAAATTTTCATACATCCAATACGGATACGAGAAGACATCCGATTAAGACGGTTTGCTTTCTAATCGAGGAGCAGGAGAATCTAACGATTGAAGGAAATGGTTCATTCTTTTATTTCCATGGCGATGTCATGGGATTGGGGATTTTTCACTCGAAAAATATCCGTCTACAAAACTTCTCTTGGGATTATGAAGTATCAACCCTATCAGAATTAGTCGTCGAGAGCACTGTTGCCGAAGAGGGACGTTATTATGCTGACTACAAACTAGAGGACCATGTTCCCTATGAAGTTAGTGAAAATCAACCATATTTTTACTGGTTAAGTGAAAAGAGCCCCTATTCCAATGACTATTATTGGAAAGAGGAAGGCTCTAAAAATGATATGGTCATCGTTGGCTTTGATGGTTCGAACGGAGTGAAAAGAAGATTTGGAGTGAATGAAGGGCCATTTGCGGAAAATAAACAGAAAATAGAAGAATTAGAGAAAGGCAAAATTCGTATCCACTATAACGACTCATTGCCAAAGGCAGTGGTTGAACATCGTGTGTTTGAATTTTGTAAAGTAATCGATCGAAATACGGCTGGTGCGATGATTTGGGAAAGTGAACAAATATGTTTGTCTAACATAACCATTCATTACTTGCATGGTTTTGGCTTCCTAGTACAAATGAGTGGTGATATTACGTTCCAGTCAACTGATTTCATCCCAAATAGCACGATGGGTAAGCATGGGTCAAGCTTTGCTGATTCCATTCATGTTTCAGGTGCTAAAGGTGTGATTACGGTAGACGGGTGTACGTTCATGCACCCACATGATGATCCCATTAATATCCATGGAACGTTTACCAGAGTCCAAAAAATAATCAATGAAAATACGGTAGAAGTTATTTATGCACATCGGCAGCAAAGCGGGTTCCCGCAATATCATCTCGGTGACACAGCAGCCTTTTTCAATCGAGCAACAATGGCTGGCGAATTCGTAGAAGAATATGAGGTAACGAAGGTTATTCATCCTGGACAAGATGGAAATGATCTTCAAACGATGCAAGTATCCTTTAACAAAGAGCTGCCTTTTGATACCGTGCAAAATGAGCAGGGTGAATTTTTATACGTCATGGAAAATGTGACTTATACACCAGAAGTAGTGATTAAGAATAATAGATTTGCCCATGTTCCGACAAGAGGAATCCTCTGTACAACACGGAGAAAAGTGGTGATTGAAGGCAATCACTTTCAAAATATCACCATGAGTACAATCTTTATCTCCAATGATTCGAACGATTGGTATGAATCTGGTCCTGTCAGAGATATGACGATTCGAGGGAACATCTTTCATATAAATCCGGTTGAAGATTGGGATTATCGTAAACCTGCTATTTATATTCATCCGATCCCATTAGGTGAGACTCCATCGCCAGTACCGATTCACAAAAATATTACAGTGGAAAATAACACTTTTTATATGCAGCATGAATCTGTGGTTTCTGCAGAAAACGTTGAAAATTTAACGATAAAGGAAAATAAGATTGTAAAGGTAAATCCAAGCAGTGATTACGATGGCATTCACGATGTGTTATTTGAATTTGACAATTGTAAAAATGTGTTACTAGAAGGAAATACCTATGAAGGAGATTTCGCACCATTTGCAAAGGTGAAACAAATGAAAAAAAGTGAATTGAACATTCACAATGAACAGACATGTATGTTTGAAGCGAATAGTCCATTAGAAACGAAGTGAGGGGGAAGTAACGATGTTAAAAGCAAAAGAAAAGTATATCTATACACCACCGAAGAACGGTTATCCGGAATGGAATAACAATCCTGAAATTTTTCAGCTTAATCGTTTGCCTGCACATGCAACAAGTATGCCGTTTTTATCGGTTGAGGATGCTATGAACATGGACAGAATGGAGTCCCCAAACTGTAAATTGTTGAATGGGGAATGGAAGTTTTCCTTTTCAGAGAATCCTGCTGGCAGGAGCAAAGATTTTTTTAAAGAAGATTTTGATGATCGTAAGATGAAAACAATTCAAGTGCCGTCACATTGGCAATTTCAAGGATATGATTATCCGCAATATACGAATGTACGTTATCCATGGGAAGAGCAAGAAAAGCTTAAACCGCCATTTGCACCAACGAAATACAATCCAGTTGGTCAATATATTACCTATTTTGAAGTTCCAAAAGAGTGGGAAAGCCAGCCTGTTTATATTCATTTTGCAGGAGTAGAGTCCGCATTTTACATTTGGGTAAATGGTGATTTAGTTGGCTACGGTGAGGACAGTTTCACTCCGAGTGAGTTTGACCTCTCACCCTATTTAATCGAAGGGAAGAATAAACTTGCTGTTGAGGTCTATCGCTGGAGTGATGCCAGCTGGTTAGAGGATCAGGATTTTTGGCGTTTGAGCGGTATTTTTAGGGATGTGTACGTATATACGACACCGATTCTCCACGTTTCTGATTACTTTGTGCAGACCAATATAGACGAACAGTTTGAGAATGCAGATTTAGTCGTGAACATGAAGATAAGCAATTATGCATGTCTTTCGAAAGAATCGGTGAGCATTGAAGCGCAGTTATATGATCAAAATGGCAAAATCGTCTTTAGCGACACAATCGCAGAAAATTACCAGCAAACAGTAGAAGACGCAGATTTGCAGGTCGTAAAGAAAATTATTTCCCCTTCACTATGGAGTGCAGAGAAACCAACACTTTATACTTTTGTCGTTGCAGTGAAGAGCGGGGACGGCAGGATAATCGAAGCACAAAGCTGTAAAGTGGGCTTTCGAGAAATTGAAATTAAAGATAGCCTGATGTTGATAAATGGAAAAAGAGTCTTATTCAACGGTGTCAATCGCCACGAGTTTTCACATCTAAGAGGCCGCTCTGTTACGAAAGAAGATATGCTGAACGATGTTCTAGTGATGAAAAGGCATAATATTAATGCCGTACGAACTTCTCACTATCCGAACCACCCTTATTTTTATGAATTATGTGATCAATATGGGTTGTATGTGATTGATGAAACAAACCTAGAGACGCATGGTTTATGGACGTATGGTCAGAACCAAGTCGGCGATACGATTCCAGGCGATAAGGAAGAGTGGACGGCTAATGTAATTGATCGCTGTCATTCGATGCTGCATCGTGATAAGAATCATCCTTCCATCGTGATTTGGTCACTTGGTAATGAATCTTTCGGCGGAACGAACTTTATTAAGATGAAAGAACATGTAAAGAAAGAAGATCCGACACGTCTGGTTCACTACGAAGGTGTGGCGCATCATCGCCCTTCCAGTGACGCTTCAGAAATTGAAAGTATGATGTACGAACATCCGTCAAAGTTGGAGGAATATGCCTTACATGCTGAAAGAAGTGACATACCAGCAAAGCCATATATTATATGTGAATATGCTCATGCTATGGGGAATTCGTTAGGAAACCTCTATCAATATACGGATTTATTTAATAAGTATCCGATTTTACAAGGCGGGTTTATCTGGGATTTTAAAGATCAAGCCATTCAAACTACATCCAAAACGGGGGAAACGTACTTGGCCTATGGCGGTGATTTCGGTGAATCACCACATGATGGCAATTTCTGCGGCAATGGATTGTTATTTGCAGATGGATCATTAACACCAAAAATATATGAAGTAAAAAAATGCTATCAGCCAATAGATGTGCGATTTGAGAAGAATCTATTTGCCGTCATCAATAAGCAATTATTTACTGATATTGACGAATATGAAGCAAGATGGACCATGCTGCGAGATGGGGAAGAGATTGCAAGTGATACCATCACCCTATCTTGTGAACCTTTAAAATCAGTAACGCTTGACCTTAATGAATTGGTAACGAAATATGTGAAACGAGACGCAGAATATATCATTACCATTAGCTTTCATTTAGCTAAAAACTGCTTGTGGGCTAAAAAAGGGTATGAAATTGCTTTTGATCAATTTGTCTTATCAGACCGAATCCTTGTCCATTCCACTCCAATCAAGTCTCTTAAAAACATAGAGGAGACAAGTGATCAAGTGAAAATTGAGGGTGAGACTTTTTCCATTGCCGTAAGCAAATTATCCGGGTTTATTACTTCATTGGTGAAAGATGGAGCAGAGGTATTAGCGGAGCCTATCGTACCAAATTTTTGGCGGGCACTTACAGATAATGACCGTGGGAACAAATTGGTTGAGCGTGCAGGAATTTGGGAACATGCTGGCAGGACAGCAATTTTACAACATTTGAGTGTGATGGAAATAGAAAGAGGCGTTCAGATCAAGACTGTACTAGAATTACAAACGTCTCCTGTATCACGGTGCAGGATTGATTATGAAATTACTGGAGATGGGGAAGTTCGGGTTACTTTTGAACTTGCACCAGGTGAAACCTTGCCTGAAATACCGGAAATCGGCCTGATCATTCCGTTAGTCAAATCGTTCGAAGCTATTTCTTGGTATGGAAAAGGTCCTCATGAAAATTATTGGGACCGTGAGAAAGGGGCAAAAATTGACCGATACGAATCGACAGTGGAAAATCAATTTACACCCTATTTAAAACCACAGGAAAATGGCAATAAAATCGATGTTCGCTATTTTGAGATTGAAAATGACCATGGATTGAAACTCCAAGTTACTGGTGATTCATTGGTAGAAATCAATGCAGGTGCCTACTCACCAACAGAATTACAAGAAACAGGACATACCTATCAATTACCGGAACGAACAAAAACATACTTACGTGTAAACCATAAGCAAATGGGGGTTGGCGGTGATGATTCCTGGGCTGCAAAGACACATCCTGAATTCACCTTATTTTCGGATCAAACCTACCAGTATTCATTTGTCATGCAAGTAAAAGAAAAATAATAGAATGGGAGATTGTCAATTGAATCTATTATCTTATAAGCAAGAAGCAAGAGAGTGGACGGAGGCTTTGCCGCTCGGAAATGGAAGAATCGGTGCGATGCACTTCGGAGGAGTGGAGACAGAACGGTTCCAATTAAACGAAGAAACATTGTGGTCAGGGCCGCCAAGGAGGAACCGCGAATACAACGACCAGGAATCCTTGCAAAAAGTAAGGCAATTAATTGAGGAAGAGAACTATGAAGAGGCGGTCGATGAAACGAAGAATATGTTTGGCCCCTATACACAGAGCTATATGCCGCTAGGGAACCTTACGATTCAATACCTTCATGGAGACACAGCAAGAAGGTATAGGAGAACTCTCGATATAGCTGCGGCCATATCGAATGTTACCTATACGGTTGGAGGAGTTGAATACACTCGGGAAGCCTTTATTTCACATCCGCATCAGGTCTTAGCAGTAAGGCTTACTAGTTCCGTTGCCAGTCAATTAAATGTGATTGTTTCATTAGATAGTACGTTAAAATATCAAACTTTCAATTCATCTAATGAATTGGTTTTACAAGGAATTTGCCCTGAAAAGTGTGCGCCAAACTATGTACATGTGGATGAACAGCCGATTGTATACGGTGAGTTTGGTGAAACACAAGCGATTCATTTTGAAGGAAAACTAGGTGTTGTGATCGATGATGGAAAGCTAGAGTCATCAAATGGAAGACTTTCCATCCAAAATGCAACAAATGTTGTTCTCTATTTTTCTGTTTCCACCTCATTTAAGGGCTTTGATCAACTCCCTGGGGTCGGATTTGGAGAATTAACTGGGCAAAATGAGGACATTCTTTCAAAAGCGATGAGCGTTTCTTATGAGCAATTGAAAGAAACACATATTCAAGATTATCAATCTCTTTACAACCGAGTTGAGTTTTCGTTAGGGCATAAGCAAACAGATGAGCTGCTGGATACTGATGAAAGAATCCAGAAATATAGTGCGGATGATTTAGAGATGGTCGAGCTTTTATTCCAATATGGACGTTATTTGCTGATTGCCTCTTCAAGGGAAGGGACACAGCCGGCTAACTTGCAGGGAATATGGAATGACTTGACTCGGGCACCATGGTCATCTAACTATACATTAAACATTAATACCGAAATGAATTATTGGCCAGCTGAGGTAACAAATTTGTCCGAATGTCACCGCCCACTGTTAAAGGCAATCCAAGAACTATCGGTAACCGGGGAGAAAATGGTCAATGAGCGGTATGGCATGAAGGGGTGGACGGCCCATCATAATACTGATTTATGGAGACATGCGGATCCTGTCGGGGGCGAGCGCCACGGAGATCCGAACTGGGCTTTTTGGCCAATGTCAGGGCCATGGCTGTGCAGCCACTTGTGGGAGCATTATCTTTATATCTTGAATAAAGAGTTCCTTCGGGAAGAGGCGTACCCGATTATGAAAGGATGTGCAGAATTTTGTCTTGACTGGCTGGAGGAGGATGAGAATGGCTATTTGATCACTTCACCGTCCACATCACCGGAGCACCACTTCATTGCAGAAAATGGACAAGGTGGTTCGGTAACGAAGGGGTCCACAATGGATCTGCAGCTGATTTGGGATTTGTTCACCAATTGTGTGGAAGCAGCAAGTGTCCTCGGAGTGGACGATGAATGGATTCATCAAGTAGCTGCAGCAAAAGAACGCCTTCATCCTTTACAAATTGGGAAGTATGGACAATTGCAGGAATGGCTCCTTGACTATGAGGATGCCGAACCACATCATCGACATGTCTCTCATTTGTATGGCGTCTATCCAGGGAAGCAAATTATCGATGGTCCACTTTTAGAAGCTGTAAGGCAGACGTTAAATCGACGCGGAGACGCTGGAACGGGCTGGAGTCTTGGCTGGAAGATGTCCCTTTGGGCTCGTTTGAAAGATGGGGAACGAGTAAATGCATTGCTTCATCAATTATTTAACATTTGTACCGCAAAAAGGGAAGTAATGGTTGGGGGCGGATTGTATCCGAATCTGTTAGGTGCCCACCCGCCTTTCCAAATTGATGGAAATTTCAGTTATACAGCCGGGGTTGTTGAGATGATTATTCAATCTCACAAAGGTTATGTTGAGTTATTACCGGCCCTGCCTTCCACATGGCTGCAAGGGTCATTATCAGGAGTGCGGGTTCGAGGCGGGTTTGAGCTCGACGTTTCTTGGGATAAGATGCAGGTCAGACAATTGGACGTTAGCAGCCATACTGAAAACGTATTTATGATTCAAGCAAACCAATCTGTTACGGTCCGTGAAGAAGGAAGAGATGACATCATTGCAGAGCCAGTTGATGGTTTTATTTCGCTTGAAATGTGCAATAACCAAAAATATCAGCTGCTATTTTAATAAATTTTTCGATAGATAAAAAATCATTCGTTCGAGGTGTTCGTTATGGAACAATTAAGAATAGGTGTAATCGGTACAGGTGGAAGAAGTACGATTGTGGAATATTGGCACAATCCAACAGGAAATTCCGTTGTTGTTGGCGCGGCAGATGTGTCTCTGGAAGCACTAGAGAAGTTCAAAAAAGAAATCAATCAAGACGCTTTTGTAACAACCGACTATCGAGAGCTGCTTGCGAGGGAGGATATCGATGCGGTTGCGATTTTAACACCAGATTATCTGCATGAAGAACATGCCATTGCAGCACTCCAAGCGGAAAAACATGTTTATTGTGAAAAGCCTTTAGCCATTACTCCAGAGGCTTGCGATAGAATTCTGGATGAAGCAAAAAAATCAGGAACGCAGTTTATGATTGGTTTTAATATGCGTTATATGAGCATGTACCAAACGATGAAGGAAATTATCGATTCAGGTGTGATTGGCGATATTAAAGCCGTATGGGTCAGGCATTTTGTCGGGTTTGGCGGATATTTTTATTACCATGATTGGCATGGTACAGCTGCAAATACGACATCCTTACTGCTGCAGAAGGCTTCCCATGATATCGATGTCATTCACTGGCTGACAGGCAGTTATGCTTCGAAAGTTTCTGCCTTTGGCAGTCTGGATTATTATGGGGGAGACAAACCGAATGATTTACATTGTCCGGATTGTGAACTGAAGAATACATGTCCAGATGCCAGCTTAGAAAGGTTAACACAATGTGCCTTTAGAGAAGAAATCGATGTGGAAGATAATAGTATGCTGATTATGGAACTAGAAGGCGGTATTAAGGCGTCTTATATGCAGTGTCATTTTACACCAGATTATTCTCGAAACTATACCATTATTGGTACAAAGGGACGCATCGAAAACGACGATGTGAATGATAAAGTGTATGTGAAAACAAGAAAATCTGGATCCTGGCATGAAATGAGTGATATCACCTATGAAATGAAGAAAATGCCTGGAACCCATGGCGGTGCAGATCCGCGTATTTGTGAGGACTTTGTGAATTTAGCTTTATATAATAAGCAGCCATTAACAACCCCATTTGCCGGCCGAATGAGTGTGGCAGTTGGATGTGCAGCAACAGAATCGATCCGTACAGGCGGGAAGGTTGTCCTTATCGATCAGGGTAGACACAAACTAACTAAATCTATGGAAGAAGATATTGTGTGTCAGCCTTAACGTTATTAAGCTATAATAGTTAGAATTGGTAGAATATTTTTAGTCTTCTATGTTTGGGGGTGGTGGAGATTTTTAGTTTAGATAGCCGCTTGTATCAAATATGCTTGTGGATGTATAACTTCATGTATTTAAATATCCTATTTATTCTAAGCTGCATTCCGATTATTACGATTTTCCCTGCCATCGCTGCACTTTTTGGGGTGGTAAGAAAGTGGAGAATTACAAAAGAAGTAGCTGTATTTTCTCAGTATAAGGAAATGTTTATAGAAAATTGGAAGCAAAGTTATTTAGTCGGAATTGTTTACACGGTAATCGGAGTATTATTAATCTGTGATTTACTATTTTTACAACAAATGAATATACCTTACAAAAAGGTCATTAATGTTGCGGTCCTTTTTGTTAGTTTTTTAGTTGGTTTATCCTTTTTAAGTATTTATCCACTGATGGTTAATATGATCACAACCTTTAAACAATTGTGTATGAACAGTCTTAAAGTAGGTATTTACAAAATTCATTTATCGATTTTTTGTATGGTCATTCTTAGCGCATGGACCATTTTATCATTACGTTTTACCTTTTTCTTTTTCTTTTTCTTTTTCAGTGTTTCTGCTTATTTGATTTACTGGATTGCGGATCTTAAATTTAAACATTTAATACCAAAGAATGATTCGGCGAATCAATTAAATAATAAGTCTGCATAGAAAGAAACAGATGGGATCCATCTGTTTTCTCTATGTATCTCTATCTAATTGCTAAATATATTGACAATTTGCAAATGATTTGTTAATTTAATGTTACCGGTAACATTAAATTAACACACAAGGAGGGGTCGGTATTAAAATCATTGATTCTCACCAACATTTTTGGAAGCTGGAGCGAGGAGATTACGATTGGTTGTCTGAAGATATGGGCATCCTTTATCGAAACTATTTTCCAGAGGATTTAAAGCCAACGTTAGAAGAATTTTCTGTCTCTGGAACGATCCTTGTGCAAGCGGCACCTACATATGAGGAGACGCTGTATCTCTTATCGTTGTATGAAAAGTATGAGTGGATTTATGGTGTAGTGGGCTGGTTAGATTTATCATCATCTACCTTTCCAGAACAATTAGACTTTTTAATGCAAAAGCAAGGAATTGTTGGCTTACGCCCAATGTTACAGGATATCGAAAGAGACGATTGGATTTTACAGGAGCAAGTGATAGAGAATTTGAGGCTGCTAATTTCAAATGATCTGCCCCTTGATTTATTAATTACCGAAAGACATATACCTTATATTGTGGCTTTACTTGAGAGGCTTCCAGAATTACGTGTTGTCATTGATCATATTGCGAAACCGGAAATTTCGAAAGATGGTTTTGAAAAGTGGCAAGCAGATATGACCAAGCTGGCAAAATTCCCTGCTGCTTACTGTAAATTATCTGGTTTTCTGACGCTTGCAGATTCTTGTGAAGCTGGTGAGTTTAAGCCCTATATTCACCATGTAGTTCAAGCTTTTGGTTCTTCCAGAGTAATGTTCGGCAGTGATTGGCCGGTCAGTTTATCGGGAGGAAGTTATCAGGAGGCAATACAGATTGTTACCGATAACTTACCAAGTACGATAAGCGATACAGAAAAAGAGCTATTTTTTTCAATAAATGCAAAATCATTTTATTTGCTGAAGGAAAGGTGTGAAAAAATATGAAACTTGCAAATGAACAAGATTTGACCAGTATTGTTATGTCCGAGTCTGATAATGTAGCAACACTTTTAAAAGAAATAGAGGCAGGAGAAAGCTTACAATATATGATTAACGATAAAAAGGAAGCGTTAACAGCCAAACAGGCTATTCCGTTTGGGCATAAAATTGCCATCAAACACATTCAGCCTTCTGAACATGTCGTAAAGTATGGGCAAGTGATTGGGGCAGCTTCTGTACAAATTTCCCCTGGTGAACATGTACATGTCCATAATATCGAGGGTATTCGAGGCAGAGGAGATAAAAGGAAAGGGGATCACCATTCATGAACATGATTAAAGGGTATCGGCGGGCAAACGGGAAAATGGGGATCCGCAATCATTTATTAATTATTCCTACTGTCGTTTGTGCGAACCATGTAGCGAATCGAATCCAGCAGTCAGTGCCAGATTCAGTAGCGATTCCACATCAGCATGGATGCAGTCAGATTGGCGAGGACAAGGAGCGTACATTCAACATTCTCGCAGGAACAGGGAAAAATCCCAATGTGGGAGCTGTTCTTTTAGTTAGTTTAGGCTGTGAAGTAATCAATGCAAGAGAGTTGCAAGAAGAAATTAGAAAAACAGGCAAGCAGGTAGAATGGATTGATATTCAAGATACCGGCGGCACGGTTAAAGCAATTCAACAAGGTATTGAAATAGCGAAGCAATTATCTGCCGAGATTCAAAAGATTCCGCAGGTTGATGTACCGCTGTCTGAATTAATTCTTGGGGTAAAATGCGGCGGTTCTGACGCTACTTCTGGATTATGCAGCAACCCTGCATTAGGAAAGACATCAGACGCCCTTTTAAGTCAGGGCGGCACCATTGTAATGGGGGAAACAACGGAGATTATCGGCGCAGAACATATTGTCGCACAAAGTGCAATCAATGAAGAAGTGGCCAATAAGCTGTATGCCTGTGTTGATCAGTTTGAAAAAGAAGTAGAACGGATTGGAGCAGATATGCGCGGGGGAAATCCTAGTCCAGGTAATATCGAAGGCGGTTTGTCCACAATCGAGGAAAAATCGCTTGGTTGTATAAGTAAAGCAGGTTCAGCTCCATTAAAAGATGTCTTATCATTTGCTGAAGAGATTCCTGGGAACGGTTATTACTTCATGGATTCTCCAGGTAATGATATTGAGTGTGTATCAGGTATGGCTGCAGCCGGTGTACATATGGTTTGCTTTACAACGGGACGAGGGACCCCAACAGGAAATCCGATTATTCCCGTTATCAAAATTACCGGGAATGAACATACGGCAGTCAAAATGAACGATAACATTGATATTGATACAAGCGCCGTGATGAAAGGAAAAGAAACAATCGAGGAAGCGGGCGATCGCATTCTAGAAACAGTTATTAAAGCAGCACAGGGTGAACTGGTAAAAGCTGAGATTTTAGGTCATCAAGAGTTTAGTATCAGCAGAATCAGTATCAGCCTCTAAACATTGATAAGGGAGGTTTATTAATATGGGGAAATTTAGTAATCGGACTGCGCTGGTCACAGGCGGAAGCCGGGGAATTGGAGCAGCGATTGTTATGAGGCTGGCTGAAGAAGGCGCAAATGTGGCAATCAACTATACGTCACCTCGTTCATTAGAAAAAGCAACTGCGTTAAAAGAAAAAGTAGAAGAACAGTTTTCTATAAAAGCAATGGTTGTGAAAGCAAATGTTGGGATTAAGGATGAAGTTGACCAAATGATCGACGAAGTAGAAAAAGAGTTAGGACCAGTGGAGATCCTAGTGAATAATGCTGGGATTGCTCCATTCGAACCTTTTTTAAGTGTTTCAGAAAAAACATGGGATGAAACATATCAGACAAATGTAAAATCAATATTTTTAACTTCTCAAAGAGTTGCACCTAATATGATCAAAAATAGATATGGAAAAATCATTAATATAACATCAACTGCGAGTGTTCTTGTGACAAGCCCAGTGATTCCGCATTATATATCATCAAAGGCAGCGGCTAGTCATTTAACAAAAGCATTGGCAATTGAACTAGGAAAATACAATATCAATGTAAACGCAGTTGGACCGAGCACCGTTGCAACAGATATGTGCGAAGAATATCTTGAAGATCCGCAAATTCTAGCAAAAGAAATTGAAGCCAATCCAATGAAACGACTAGGTACTGAAAAGCAAATTGGGGATGCGGTTGTATTTTTATCTTCCGAAGAAGCAATGCAAATTAATGGTCATCTTTTAATGGTAGATGGCGGCTTAACGGTTAAAGCAGCACAGCCTGAGGATCATATGGATCATGATATGGAGGTAACAGTATGAGACTGCTTGATAAAATAGCCGTTATCACTGGCGGAGGAAGCGGAATTGGCAAGGCAACAGCTGAACTTTTCGCAAAAGAGGGAGCTTTCGTCATCATTACAGATATTCATCAAGAAAATGGACAAGGAACTGTTTCTGAAATTGAACAACAGGGCGGAAAGGCAGCATTTTATCTGGTAGATGTAGCAAACCCTGAAGGTGTTGAATCTGCTATCGGGCAAATAATAGAAACATATAAAAAAATAGATATTTTATTTAACAATGCAGGGATCAGCAATGTGGGAAGAGTGGATGAAGTAGAACCAGATGTTTGGGATCGAATCATGAGCGTGAACGTAAAGGGCGTTTATTTGCCTTCTAAATATACACTTCCTTATATGATGGAGCAAAATTCTGGAGTCGTTATTAATATGTCATCATGCGCTGCGGAAATGGGATTGGCGAAGCGGGCAGCTTACTCAGCGACGAAAGGGGCAGTACTTGCTTTAACAAAAGCCATGCAAGTGGATTATGCTCCATATAACATTCGGGTTAATGCCCTGCTGCCGGGCACAATTTTATCCCCATTTGTGGAAAATTATTTAAAAACTTCTTACGATGACCCTGAAGTAGCAATCGCAGGGATTAAGAAAAGACAATTAAGCGGAGAATTAGGAAGACCTGCGGATGTGGCCAGAGCCGCACTATTTCTTGCTTCCGATGAGTCTTCTTTCATGATGGGCTCCCCTCTCTATATTGATGGCGGCGTTGTTTTTGGAAAAAATGCATAAAAGGAGAATGGAAAATGAAATTAGCTACTTTTATAAAGAATGAGAGTGAAAGATTAGCAGTGAAATTAGACAATCAATTAATTGATATCGAAGAAACGGCAAAGAATGCACAGTGGGATGAAGTAATCTCAGATGTCATGCAGATCATTCAGTTTCAACAATCGCAATTACAGGATTTTGAGAAAAAGGTGAAAGAGGCAGTTGCAAATGGCAATGCCGTTGTAATCGATGAAGAGGATCTTGAATGGGGTCCTTGTGTAACACGCCCGCACAAAATCATTTGCGTCGGTTTAAACTACCGCAAACATGCCGATGAAACAAATGCACCATATCCTGAAGTTCCAATTCTGTTTAATAAGTTTGATAATACTTTAACTGGGCATCAAAGTGAAATTGTTGTCCCGTCTGTAACGAGTGAATTAGACTATGAGGTGGAATTAGGAATCGTCATCGGGAAAAAGACAAAAAACGTTTCCCAAGAAGATGCACTTGCTCATGTATTTGGATATTGCACGGTCAATGATTTATCAGCCAGAGATCTGCAAATGAGAACCCATCAATGGCTGCTTGGCAAAACATGTGATGATTTTAGTCCAGTAGGCCCATACCTAGTGACAGCAGATGAGGTTGGGGATCCAAATAATCTTAGTTTGAAAACATATGTGAATGATGAATTAAGACAAGATTCCAACACATCAGACATGATCTTTTCCTGTGCAGAGATTGTCAGTTACATTTCACAGCATATGACGCTTGTACCAGGAGATCTTATATTAACAGGTACACCAGAGGGGGTAGTATTTGGTCTGCCTGCTGACCAACGTGTTTATATTCAGCCAGGAGATGTGATTACGGTTGAAATTGAAAAGTTAGGAAAGCTTACGAATAAATTCGTGGAAGAGAAGGCATTGGTCCATGCTTAAAGGAATTCCACCCATTATCTCACCAGAATTGATGAAGGTTTTGATGGAGATGGGGCATGGGGATGAAATTGTTCTTGCAGACGGGAATTTTCCGGCTGCAAGTCATTCCAGCATTTTACTTAATGGTCACGGGCATGGCGTTGCAGCGTTCCTTACCGCCATACTAGAATTGTTTCCGCTCGATACATACGTTACCTATCCAGTCATGCTGATGGAGCCGGTCGAAGGGGATGAACAGGAACCTGAAATCTGGAAGGAGTACGAAGCGATTATAAATAATAGCAGCGACTTGCCTGTACAGATTGAAAAAGTGGAAAGAATGGCTTTCTACGAACGAAGTAAAGCGGCCTATGCCATCATTGCTACGAGTGAACGAGCCCAGTATGCGAATATTATTTTGAAAAAAGGCGTGCTTTAAAAAAGTTTAATAGAAGTATCGCGATAAATCCTTGTGTCCGAGGGGAATAAGGGGGACCCAATCCATTTACTATGGGTTGGGTTTTTTTAAATCTAGACTGTGTTAAATAATGATGTTGATTTGTGATCCAGTTAACAAGCGAAAGTAAAATAAGCGGAGACTTTCCGGTTAAATACAGAATGGAGCCTATTTAGGGGTAAATAAGCGGAGGTTTTCCGGTTAAGACGTTCAAAATCCTCCTATTTTACGTATTTCGGTTCAATAGGCGGAATCTCTCCGTCTATTTAAGCCTTTTTTATTAAGAATTTCTAATTAAGCGGAATTTCTCCGTCTATTAAGATTCTTAAATTGAATAAAATCAATTATATAGCCACACGAAATTGGATTTGGAATAAAGGAGCGGGGAAAATGAAGGTAACCCTTTTTGCTACTTGTTTAGTAGATATGTTTCAAGGTGATGTTGGCAAGGTAACAGTGGAAGTACTAGAAAGACTCGGATGTGAAATTGATTTTCCAGAATCACAAATTTGCTGCGGACAGCCTGCCTATAACAGCGGGTACGTAAAAGAATCAAAAGAAGCAATGAAAAGTATGATTACTGCCTTTGAACATGCAGAGTATGTCGTTTCTCCAGCTGGTTCTTGTGCCTATATGTTTAAAGAATACCCTCACATCTTTAAGGGTGACCCTGTTTGGGAGCCTAAAGCCAAAGCGCTGGCAGATAAAACCTATGAATTTACTGAATTTATCGTCGATGTATTAAAAGTGGAAGATGTAGGGGCAAGATTAGAAGGAAAAGCAACGTACCATACTTCTTGTCATATGACTCGATTACTTGGGGTAAAGCAAGCGCCGATGAAATTATTGCATCATGTAGAGGGTTTAGAATTTACAGAACTGCCAGGTAAAGAGAGATGCTGCGGATTCGGAGGGACCTTCTCCGTTAAAATGGGGAATATTTCAGAGCAAATGGTCGAAGAAAAGGTTTGTTCCGTGGAAGAAACCGTTGCGGATATTTTAATTGGTGCAGATGCTGGGTGCTTAATGAATATTGGCGGACGAATAAATCGAAAAGGCCTGCCTGTTAAGGTTATGCATATTGCAGAAGTCCTGAACTGCCGATAAAAATAAATGAAACGAAAGGGGGATAACCAATGTCGATGAAAATAGGTGAAGAGAAGTTTACTGACCGCGTGGATAAAGGACTGCACGATACCTTCATGCGTGGAGCTGTTTCGAGTGCTCAAGGGCGATTTCAAACACGTCGTTTGGGGGCAGCCGAAGAGTTAGGGAACTGGGAGGAATGGCGCTCACATGGGGAAGAAATCCGCCAGCATGTACTAGAAAACCTAGACTATTATTTATATCAGCTAAGTGAGAATGTTGCGAAACGTGGAGGTCATGTTTTCTTTGCGCAAACTGCCCAAGAGGCAACAGAGTATATTAAGACTGTAGCTGAAAATAAAAACGCTAAAAAGATCGTAAAATCCAAATCGATGGTGACGGAAGAAATCCATTTAAACGCTGGTCTTGAGCAATTAGGCTGCGAGGTGATTGAAACAGACCTAGGGGAATATATTTTGCAAGTGGATGACCATGAGCCTCCTTCTCACATTGTTGTTCCTGCGCTGCACAAAAATAAGGAGCAAATCCGCGATGTTTTTAAAGAAAAGCATGGTTATCAACTGACAGAAAAACCAGAAGAGCTCGCATTACATGCGCGTGAAAAACTGCGACAAGAATATTTGACCGCAGATATCGGAATCACAGGATGTAATTTTGCCATTGCTGAAACCGGCTCGATTACCCTCGTAACAAATGAAGGAAATGCCGACCTGGTATGTGCCTTGCCAAAAACACAAATCACCGTCATGGGAATGGAAAGACTTGTTCCAACCTTTGAAGAAATGGAAGTCCTTGTTAGTTTACTAACGAGAAGTGCAGTAGGGCAAAAACTGACAAGCTATATCACCACATTAACAGGACCAAAAGAGGAAGGAGACGTCGATGGACCAGAGGAATTTCACCTCGTCATTGTCGATAACGGCAGGTCTGATATTCTCGGCGGAGAATTCCAATCCATTCTGCAATGCATTCGCTGTGCAGCTTGTGTAAATGTCTGTCCTGTTTACCGGCATGTTGGCGGACATTCGTATGGTTCCATCTATTCTGGTCCCGTCGGAGCTGTTCTTTCCCCATTACTAGGCGGATATGATGATTATAAAGAGTTACCATATGCCTCGACATTATGCGGTGCATGTACAGAGGCATGCCCAGTGAAGATTCCGCTTCATCAGCTTCTTCATAAACATCGCCAAGTGATTGTGGAAAAAGAAGGAAGAGCACCGATAGCTGAAAAGCTCTTAATGAAGGCATTCGGTTTTGGTGCCGCCTCCCCTGCATTATATAAATTCGGTTCAAAATTGGCGGCACCAGTTATGTCACCCTTTACACAGGATGATAAAATCTCGAAAGGTCCGGGTCCATTAAAAGCATGGACAGAATCAAGGGATTTCCCAGCTCCGAATAAAGAGAGATTTCGTGATTGGTTTAAAAATCGCCCGCAAGGAGGGAAAGAATCATGAGCGGTATGATACAGAATCGCGATGCTTTCTTAGATAAAATCGCCACTCGTTTAGGAAGAGAACAAAAAAGGGCATTAGAAAAACCTAAATGGCGTTATCAACCACAAGATGAGGTGTTAAAAAGCGCCACACAAGATGAGTTAGTAGAAGTGTTAAAAGAACAATGCAACAATATTCATACTGATTTTGTAGTAACCTCTACTGAAAAGCTCTCTGATTCCTTAAAAGAAATTGTTCATCAATATGGCGGGGGTTCAATTGTAACATGGAAAGACGAGCGCTTTTTACAATATGGTCTCACAAAGCTAATGGAAGAAGAATGGCTGAAAGAAGGAATCGATCTTCATGTTTGGGGCCATACAAAAGGTGAGGAAAATATCGCAAAGGCCGAGGCTGCGAATATCGGAATTACGATTAGTGATGTCACACTTGCGGAATCGGGGACTGCGGTTCTTTTTAGCAGCAAGGATAGGGGGAGAAGTGTCAGCTTTTTACCGGCAGCATCGATCATTATTATTCCAAAAAGCAGCATTGTTCCCCGTATGACCCAAGCGGCCCGTATCATTAACAAAAAAGTGAAAAATGGCGAAAAAATTCCCTCATGCATTAACTTCGTCACAGGACCAAGCAACTCAGCAGACATCGAAATGATTCTAGTTGTCGGGGTTCATGGACCGATAAAAGCTGCTTATCTAGTGGTGGAAGATATTTAAGCTTTTAATATACATGGGAAAATCAAAAAGAGAGTTTACCGCGATTAAAGGAGGTCGCTGAAAAGGTCCTCCTATTTAATTTTAAAATTTCGCCATTGTATCTACGCTAAATACAAAAATAATACTTAGACAGACTAAATTTCATATTACCGAAATATTTTTTGAACTTTTCCAATATGATGTAAGCATCGGTATTTTTTTCAAAGGGGGAAAATCATGTCTGTCTTTAAAAAATTAAGCTCCTTCTATTTGCCTTATAGGAAGGATTTCTTCTGGTCAACGTTTTTCTTGATGATCATGGCTGGAATCACCGTAATCTATCCGGTTATTTTGCAGATGACGATTGATGAAGTCGTACTTGGCGGAAAATATAGCTGGGTGCCTTGGATCTCCTTAGGATTTATCGCGGTGATGGCAGTCAAAGGATTGTCGGCCTTCATTCAGCATTATTTAGCGGATATGTTTGGCATAAAATCCGTGTACAGTTTGAGAAACGCCCTGTATGAGAAATTACAGCGACTGTCATTTAGCTACTATGATAATGCAAAGACAGGAGACTTAATGTCACGCTTAACTGCGGATGTTGAAGGCTTTCGTTTTTTTGTCTCATTCGGATTTGCGGAGGTTCTGCGTTTTGTCATTGTAGTCGGAGCCAGTTTATGTGTCATGTTTTACTATTCTGTGTCCCTCACGTTGGTTACCATTATGGCTTTACCGTTTATTAGCATTGCAGTGTACAAATTCGACAAAGCGGTCCATCCCGCTTTTCGTGGAATCCGCGAATCGTTTGGGCGCTTAAATACGAAAGTACAAGAAAATATCAGCGGCATACATACCGTTAAAGCTTTATCCAAAGAACAGGTGGAGATTGAACGGTTTAATCAGTCCAATCAAGACTACAGGAGCAAACAGCTTTATACGGCTTCCATTTGGGCTAAATACTTCCCGCTGATGGAGTTGATTGGAAATATTTCAGTTGTACTATTGCTAGGTTTCGGTGGCTATCAAGTCATCAATGGCAGCTTAAAACCAGGTGAACTAGTCGCATTTTACAGCCTGATTTGGTATATTTTATGGCCGATTATGCATCTCGGTTTCACTATTAATATGTTTTCTCAGGCAAAGGCTTCCGGTGAGAGGCTCTTAGAAATTTTAGAAGCCGAGGAAACCATTTTTGATGAAGAAGATGTAACGAGCTCCGAAAAAATTGATGGTGATGTTGCATTTCAAAATGTAACCTTTCGGTATCAAAATGAGGATACACATGCTCTCTGTCAGATCAGTTTCAATGCACCTTCTGGTTCAACCATAGGTTTAATTGGGGCCACTGGTGCTGGAAAAACCAGTATTATCCAGCTTCTGTCACGCTTTTACGAACCGACAAGCGGGGATATTCTAATCGATGGCCGTCCAATTAAGGAATATGGGTTAAAAACCTTAAGATCTCAGATTGGAGTAGTATTGCAGGAGACCTTTCTCTTTTCATCAACGGTTAAAGCTAATATTGCATATGGGAATCCGGAGGCATCAATAGAAGAAATTATTGACGCTGCTAAACGTGCCGACGCTCATGGATTTATTATGGAGCTCCCAGATGGATATAACACGATGCTAGGGGAGAGGGGAATGGGTCTTTCCGGAGGGCAAAAGCAGCGGATTGCCATTGCCCGGGCCATCTGTACGAATCCAAGCATTCTCATCTTAGATGATGCAACAAGCGCTGTAGACATGCAAACAGAATTTCACATTCAACAAGCACTTCAAGAAGTCATGAAGGGGAGAACAACCTTTATTATTGCCCACCGTATTTCTTCGCTGCAGCATGCAGATGAAATCTTGGTCTTGGATAACGGAAGCATTGTTGAACGAGGAACACATGAGCAGCTTCTAGCCAGTAATGGAGCATATCGAAGAATTTATGATATTCAGTATCGAGACCAAAAGACTATTATGGAAAAGGCAGCAAGGTAGGTGAAAATATGAGAGAGATTCAGAGGAATAAACAGATATTGGAGCGGTTTCACTACTCGCAGGATCAGGTGATTGATAAATCATTTAACTGGAAACAAATGTGGCGGTTATTACAATATATAAAACCATATGCAAAGAATTTACTGCCGCTCTCGTTCATGACTGTAATCATTTCAGCAGCGATCCGCCTGCTTATTCCTATTTTGATTGGGGTGTATACTCTTGACCGTGCCCTTATTGAAAAAGATACAACTCTATTAATTCAGCTTGTATCTATCATTACCGGGTTATATGTATTGTCCTATAGCGTCAATGCATTAAGGATCCGCTGGATGAACCAGCTGGGGCAAAATGTCATTTATGATTTGCGTAAACACTTATTTACACATGTACAGTCCCTTTCCCACCGATTCTTTGACCAGCGCTCAGCCGGGTCTATTCTTGTGAGGATTATGAATGACATTAACTCCCTGCAGGAGTTGTTTACAAACGGGGTTATTAATCTATTAACAGATATTCTCTTATTGGTTGCAACTATTTTTATTTTGTTTTCAATCAATGCGAAACTTACGATTGCTATCATGGTCATCCTGCCGATCATGTTTTTCATCTCTACAAACCTGCGTAAAAAAATCCGCTTGTCTTGGCAACAGGTGCGTTTAATCCAGTCAAAGATAAACTCACATTTAAATGAAAGTATTCAAGGCATTCGCGTTACGCAGACATTTACTCAAGAATCAGAAAACAACCAATTCTTTAAGGAAATGAATAAAGATAACTTCGTAACTTGGCAGCAAGCGGTCCGGAAAAATGCCATGTTTGGCCCATTTGTTGAAATAACAAATGCTATCGGTACAGCTATACTCATCTGGTATGGGGCGGTTCTTATCATGAACGGGGAATGTACCATTGGCGAATTTGTCTCCTTTGCCTTTTATTTAGGAATGTTCTGGGAGCCAATATCCAGAATGGGCCAGTTGTATAACCAGCTTTTGATTGGAATGGCGTCATCTGAGCGGATATTTGAGTTTTTAGATGAACGACCGATTGTGGCAGAGGCTGCTAAGCCGTTGGTACTTCCCTCCATCGAGGGAAATATTGATTTTGAGGATGTAGAATTCTCCTATAACGCAGAACGAAAAGCGTTAAACGGCATTTCTTTTTCTATCAAAGCGGGTCAGACAGTAGCTCTTGTTGGACATATGGGCTCTGGAAAAACGACCATTGCGAATTTAGTCAGCCGATTTTATGACGCGACTGCAGGTGTGGTCAAGATTGATAACCATCCGATTCAAGAACTGTCTATTGCAAATCTTCGTTCACAAATTAGCGTGGTCCTGCAGGATACATTTATCTTTTCAGGGACTATTATGGAAAACATTCGGTTTGGGAACTCGCGGGCGAGTGATGAAGAAGTAATTGCCGCAGCAAAAGCAGTAGGGGCGGATACATTCATAACTAAGCTTTCCAATGGCTATCAAACAGAGGTTGAAGAGCGGGGGAATATTCTGTCTGTTGGTCAACGCCAGCTGCTCTCCTTCGCGAGGGCACTCCTAGCGTATCCGAAAATCCTTATCCTTGATGAAGCAACTGCCAGTATTGATACGGAGACGGAAGTAAAGATACAAAATGCCCTAAGGACTTTATTAAAAGGAAGAACAGCGATTATGATTGCGCATAGGCTCTCAACTATTAGAGAAGCTGATAAGATCATTGTCCTAGACCACGGGAAAATCCTGGAGCAGGGAAATCATGAGCAATTAATGGAGAAGCAAGGGGTTTACTATGAATTGGTAAGGGCGCAATATAAGATGTAAATCCGTTTCTTTCTGTTCGTTTTTTTGTCATCAAGTAATTGGCATGATTGGTGGATGTTCACACAAAACTCCAGTATTTAGAGGAGTAGAAATGAAGTCAAAGCAAAAAGACGATTCGGTCTTCCTCGAATCGTCTTTTTTGTTCTTTCAACTAAAATCTTGAGCATATCTGTGAACTTGGTACTAATCTTAGATGCCGCAAGAGTGTTAGTCCATAGTCCGGGGTCTTGAGGACAAAACCCTCGAGCTGCAAGAAAGATTTGTCCTCAATCCAGGGTCTTGAGGACAAAACCCTCGTACTGCAAGAAGGATTTGTCCTCAATCCAGTGTCTTGAGGACAAAACCCTCGTACTGCAAGAAGGATTTGTCCTCAATCCAGTGTCTTGAGGACAAAACCCTCGAGCTGCGAGAAGGATTTGTCCTCAATCCGGGGTCTTGAGGACAAAACCCTTAAGCTGCGAGAAAGATTTGTCCTCAATCGAGGGTCTTGAGGACAAAACCCTCGTACTGCAAGAAAGATTTGTCCTCAATCCAGGGTCTTGAGGACAAAACCCTCGTACTGCGAGAAAGATTTGTCCTCAATCCGGGGTCTTGAGGACAAGACCCTCGTACTGCGAGAAAGATTTGTCCTCAATCCAGGGTCTTGAGGACAAAACCCTCGTACTGCAAGAAAGAATTGTCCTCAATCCAGTGTCTTGAGGACAAAACCCTCGAGCTGCGAGAAAGATTTGTCCTCAATCCAGAGTCATGAGGTCAAAACTCCCTAAGCCGCCAGAAGGATTCGTCACGTGTTTTATCACTCTTAGCTCGAAGGTTCTTTTTATCTCTATCTTACCTCTAAAAGTTGTTGGGACACTGTAAATGCAGCTTCAGTTTTTTGTTTCACTTCCTCGACTGTTATGCCACTAGCTGTTTCAATGAGCACCATTCCATTTGGTGTAAAATCAAAGACGGCAAGATCGGTAATGAGACGGTGTACCACTTGTTTACCAGTCAATGGAAGAGTGCATTCTTTCTTAATTTTCGATTCACCATGTTTGTTAACATGTTCCATAATTACCACGACCCGTTTAGCGCCATTCACAAGGTCCATCGCCCCGCCCATTCCTTTGACCATCTTTCCTGGAATCATCCAGTTTGCAAGATCACCATTTTCGGACACTTCCATGCCGCCAAGGATGGCAAGATCGATATGACCGCCGCGAATCATCGCAAAGGATTCAGCACTGTCGAAAAAGGAAGAACCAGGTACGGTTGTAATCGTTTCTTTTCCTGCATTAATCAAATCAGGATCTTCCTGACCATCAACCGGGTAGGGACCGATACCGAGCAGTCCGTTTTCCGACTGTAATAATACGTTGAAATCCTGTGGAATCTCATTCGCAACAAGTGTCGGCATTCCGATTCCAAGGTTCACATTCATTCCATCTTTAATTTCCTGAACCGCTCTTTTTACAATGGTTAAACGAGTATCTCTCATTTTCATCCGCTCCTTTTTATCGAATTATGCCTGAACAACTGTCCGACGTTCAATCCGCTTTTGATAGTTGGTACCAAGTAAAATACGCTGTACATAAATACCTGGTGTATGGATTTCATCTGGATCTAACTCGCCCGCTTCGACGATTTCTTCGACCTCAGCAATCGTAATTTTACCTGCCATCGCTGCGAGTGGATTGAAATTGCGTGATGTTTTCCGGTAAACGAGGTTACCTAGGGTATCTGCTTTCCAGGCTTTCACAAGAGCGAAGTCCCCAACAATTCCGCGTTCAAGCAGATAGGTTCTTCCATCAAATTCCTTCACTTCTTTCCCTTCAGCAATCGGGGTTCCAATACCTGTTGCTGTATAGAAACCTGGGATCCCTGCACCGCCAGCTCGTATACGCTCAGCTAAGGTGCCTTGTGGAGTCAATTCCACTTCAAGTTCACCACTTAAAAATTGCTTTTCAAAAATTTTGTTTTCGCCAACATACGATGACACCATTTTCTTAATTTGCTTGTTTGCAAGGAGGAGCCCTAAACCCCAGTCATCGACTCCACAATTGTTACTGACTACTGTTAAATCCTTTGTTCCTTTTTCAACCAAAGCATGAATAGCATGCTCTGGAATGCCACATAAACCAAAGCCGCCGACAATTAACGTAGCACCATCCTGAATATCTGAAACCGCTTCCGAAAAAGAAGAAAACAATTTACCTTTTTTCACAACTATCGCCTCCACTTATTCTGAATATTCTATTACCTAAAAGTTTACAGGTTGTTTATTTATAAGTAAAATACATAAAAAGAATAAATAGTATGAATATCTGGAATAAATGGAGGGTTTACCTTGGAACTACGTGACTTGAAGTCTTTTATTGAAGTAGTCATTCATCAAAGCTTTACAAAAGCGGCAGCTCATTCCTATCTATCACAGCCTTCTTTCAGTAAGGCGGTGAAAAAGCTAGAAGAAGAATTAGAGGTAGAATTGTTCGACCGTTCAACTCGCCATTTACGGTTAACCGATGCTGGACAAATTGTATTTGAGCAAGCACAAAAAGCATTGGAGTCTCTGAATGAGATCACCATCCTGCTTGACGACTTAAAGAATGTCGTATCAGGTGAAATCAAAATAGGGATTCCACCGCTAATTGGTACATTGTTTTTTCCAAATATAGCGAGACAGATTCAGGAAATGTACCCTAACGTTTCCCTGCATTTAGTGGAACGTGGTGCAAAATTAATCGGTCAGCTCGTTGAAAACGGACAGGTTGACCTCGGAATTGTCGTTCTTCCAGCCGACACATCAAAGTTTAATGTGCATCCGTTTATCACAGATGAATTTGTCCTCTATGTACATAAAAAGCACCCGCTGGCAAAAAGAAGCATCCTTGGGATTAGCGAGTTAAAAGACGAGAAGTTTATTCTTTTTTCAGATGAATTTACATTGCATGACTATATTAAAAATGTTTGTTTAGAGGCAGGGTTTATACCTAAAGTTTCCTATCAAAGTTCGCAGTGGGATTTAATCGTCGAACTTGTTTCCTCAGAGTTTGGCATTACACTGCTGCCAAAGTCTATTTACTCGAAACAAAATAACCCCAATGTTCAAATCGTTCCATTAGCAGAGCCAACATTACACTGGAGACTGGGCATCATTACGAAAAAGGAGGCATATCACTCTTATGCCTTGAAGGAAGTTTTAAAGATGTTCTAGAATGGAGCGGCTATACTTTTTTGCAAAAAAAATTGTAAAAGGCGATTTCAGTTTACTGAATCGCCTTTTTTATTTAGCATGTCACCCTTTAGGTAAAATTTCCCTCAACTTCAAAACAATTTTACTAAAATCCTCTTCATAATTTCTATATATATTACCTTGCCATAAAAATATATGACTTGAGGTTAGGATTTCTATAAAACAAGCTTTATTACCAGAATTCCAAGGGATTAACTGAGAATTCAATACATAGGAAAGTATAATTTTACCATTATATAAAAATTAATAATTACAAATATACCAAAATATTTTTAGTAAAATAACATATGAAAGCATTTACTTTTAGTAAAACTGCTATTATAATAACCCTATAAACTACTAGGAGGGATAGAATGAAGGTTCAAAAGAAAATGAAATTGTTTTTCCTTTTTACTATTATAGCCACACTGCTTTTATCAGCTTGCAGTTCATCATCTGATACGAACGGAGAGAAAGCTGAAGATGGAAAGGTTAAGTTAAGGTTTGCGACTTGGGATGTTGGAGATGACGTAGATCTGCAGCAAAAATTAATTGATCAATTTAATGCGGAAAATAGCGATATTGAGGTAGTTTTAGAAGCTTACGGCGGTGATTATGATACAAAAATTACTGCAGGTATTGGTGCGAAGGACGCCCCAGACATCATGTATATGTGGAATTATCCTCAATATAAAGATGCACTTGAACCGCTTGATTCTTATATAGAAGATAAAGGTGAAGAGTACAAAGGAAATTTCTATGAAGCGTTATGGAACTATAATGCTGTTGATGGTGATGTTTACGGACTCCCTGTAGGTTATACAACACATGTTGTTTACTACAATAAGGATTTATTTGATGAAAAAGGTATTGAGTATCCAAAGGCTGGCTGGACATGGAAAGACCTTCAGGAAACAGCTAAGAAGCTGACAGATAAGGATAAGAAGATTACTGGTTTTGCATTCCCAGGAAAACCGGATCCATATGATTTTGAAATGTATTTATGGGGCAATGGTGCTTCTTATGTCGATAGTAAAGGTAATTTAGACGGCAACATAAATTCTAAAAAAGCAATTGAAACTTTTACTATGTTCCAAAACATGTTGAAAGATGAAATTGCTATCACCACAGAAGGCTGGGGTGATACAGAATTCAAGACCAACCGAGTAGGTATGTTTATTAATGGTGCATGGTATCTTGAAGCGTTTAAAGAGGCTGGAATTAACTATGGTGTTGTTGAAATCCCATCGTTTGGTGATAAACCGAGTGCAAGTATTGTCAGCTCCTCTGGTATTGCAATGTCAAAGGATTCTAAGCACAAAGAAGCTGCATTTAAATTTATGGAGTTTTGGACAGGGGAACAAGCAAATAAAGAAAGACTTTCTTTCGAACTTCCGGTATTAAAAAGTGTTGTTGAATCAGAAAAACTCCAAGAGGATCCGATCAAAAGTGTCTTTTATTCTATGCTTGAACAAAGTGAAGGCTATAACCCTACATCATTTGTAACGGATGACTGGAGTAAGTTGTCTGATGATCTAAGCTTAGTCTTTGAAGAAATCTTTAATCCAAGTACACGTGTCGACCCTAAAGAAGCTTTAAATAGTGTAATTAAGTAAAAATATAATTTGGAGTATATCAGGTGAACAACCTGATATACTCTCATTTAAATCTGATTTCAATAGGTCAAAACCATTTAAGAGGGAAATATGTTTACTAAAAAAAACAAACAAAAGAAATTTACATTAGTTCGTAAAAGAGTGCCCTTTCTATTTATACTACCGTGGATTATTGGCTTTATCGTTTTTACATTAGGACCTTTAGTTTTTTCATTGATTATGAGTTTGTTTGATTGGCCCATTGCGGGTGAAGCCAAATTTATTGGCTTCGATAACTTCAGTACTATGTTTACTGCTGATCCCCAGTTCTATGATTCTCTTTGGATTACCTTGAAATTTGCACTCATCTTTGTTCCATTAAACCTCTTGGTTGCTTTAGTGCTAGCGCTGCTAATCACTCAGCCTATCAAAGGGATTAAGGTATTCAGGACCATCTTCTATTTACCGGCTGTAGTATCCGGTGTAGCTGTTTCGATTATATGGGGTTGGATGTTTAACTCAGAATATGGAGTTTTAAATTATATATTGTCTTTACTAGGTATCGAAGGACCAAACTGGCTGATTGATCCAAAGTGGGCGATCGTAACCATTGTGATTGCAAGTGCTTGGGGTGTTGGTTCGATGATGTTAATCTTCTACACAGATATTAAAGGAATTCCTCATGAAATGTATGAGGCTGCTTCAATCGATGGGGCAGGTCCAATTAGGCAATTCATTAGTATTACGATTCCTACTATTACACCAACGATTCTTTTTAATGTCATCACTTCTGTTATTGCGGCATTACAGCAATTAACATTGGTACTCCTTTTAACGGGCGGGGGACCATTAAAATCTACTTATTTCTATGGATTATTTGTCTATAATAATGCCTTTAAACATCATGAACTCGGCTATGCGAGTGCAAACGCTTGGTTTATGTTTATTATCATTCTTCTATTGACGATGTTAATCTTTAAGTCTTCGTCTGCATGGGTATTCTATGAAGCTGAAGTGAAAAAGGAAAAAAAGGGAGGTAAAGGAAAATGAAGCTGACGCGAAAATATAAATTCATCATGTATAGCATTCTTGTTCTGTTTTCCCTTTATTTCCTATTTCCTTTTATCTGGGCATTGATTACTGCGCTTAAAACAGAAGGGGAAGTATTTAGCTTTCCACCAAAGTTTATCCCTGATGTACCACTACTTAGTAACTTTATGGATGCTTGGAATAGCCAGCCGTTTGGAATTTATTTTAAGAACTCCATGATTGTTACGGTGTTAACGACCATTGGGCAGCTTATATCCTGTTCATTAGTGGCATATGGCTTTGCCAGGTACGATTTTAAATACAAGAACTTTCTGTTTATTTTGCTTTTGTCCACGATGATGATTCCGTGGGATGTAACGATGATTCCACTTTATATGGAATTTAATTTATTTGGCTGGATCAATACATTGAAGCCATTAATTATCCCGGCATTTTTTGGGTCTGCCTATAATATCTTTTTGCTCAGGCAGTTCTTAATGAACATTCCGAAAGATTTAGAAAATGCAGCGAGAATTGACGGAGCAAACGAATTTCAAATTTTTTATAAAATTTTCCTGCCTATCATGAAGGCACCTTTAACGTTAATCGCTGTATTAAATATCATTTTGGTTTGGAATGACTACTTAGGTCCGCTCATTTATTTAAATGACCAATCTAAATATACAATGGCACTTGGTTTAGCATCATTCCAAGGTGTTCATGAGCTTCAAATTATCCCTATTATGGCGATGACACTTGTGATGATTATCCCGCCAGTAATCGTTTTTGCCTTTGCACAGAAATATATTGTTGAGGGTATAAGCGGTTCCATCAAGTAAAAAAGTTCGGAGGAAGATGTAATGCAACGTGAAATGAAAAGATGGGAAAATATCCATCTTACGGCACTAAATAGGCTTCCGGCACATACTGATTTTTACAGATATCGTGAGCTTACTGAAGCAATCCAATTAAATAAAGAACAGAGTAAAGGATATATGTCACTAGATGGGAATTGGAAGTTTCTATTCCTAGAGGCACCTGAATTTTCACCAGAACACTTTGAAGCGGAGAACTTCGAAATCAATCAGCTAGATGATATCGAAGTACCGTCCTGCTGGCAGTTAAAGGGTTATGGAAATATGCATTATACTGATGTGTTATATCCGTTTCCAATTAATCCGCCATTTGTACCGCAGGAAAATCCAACAGGAATCTATTTCAAGGATATAACTTTGGAAGATATAAAGGTAGACGAAAAAATCATCGTGAAATTTAATGGTGTTGATTCTGCCTTTGATCTCTATGCGAACGGTCATCATGTTGGCTTTAGTAAGGGTTCACGGATGCCGTCAGAATTTGACTTAACCCCATATCTTCGAGAGGGATCGAATCGATTGACCGTTAGAGTGTACCAGTTTTCTGATGGAACCTATCTAGAAGATCAGGATATGTGGTGGCTTTCTGGTATTTTTAGAAGTGTAGAATTATATCGACTGAATCAAAACACGCTGCAGGATGTCTATATTGAAACCTTGCCTGATGAGGATTTCAAAGATTTTACATTCAAATTAACGGGCAGGTTTTTAACGGCAGATGTTACTAGCTTGAACGTGAAGCTGCTGCAACAAGATACAGAGATTGATTGTTTCCCTGTTGAAATTGTGAATGGTGAATTTCAGGCAGTAAGGGAAATGATTGACCCGTTATTATGGAATGCCGAAGAACCGAATCTATACATGGCTGTCCTCGAGTATCGGTTACCAAGTGGCGAAGTAGAGTTTATTCCACTAAGATTTGGAGTCAGATCGATTGATATTACGAATAATGAAATTAGACTAAACGGAAAAAGGATTTTCTTTAATGGCGTCAATCGTCATGACTTTAATCCAAGGATGGGCAGGACGGTTACCTACGAGGATATGCTTCAGGATGTACTCTTAATGAAGAAGCATAATATCAATGCAGTCAGAACGGCTCATTATCCAAACAATGATATTTTCTATGACCTTTGTGATGAATATGGACTCTATGTAATTGATGAAACTGATTTAGAGTGCCATGGCTTTGAAAACACGGGGAATTATAATTGGATTAGTGACAATGAATTATGGGAGAAGCAGTACGTGGACCGGGCAGTCCGAATGGTAAAAAGGGACCGAAACCACCCGAGTGTAATTATTTGGTCCTTAGGAAATGAATCTGGTCAAGGTAGAAATTTCACTGCTATGTATCAAGCAATCAAGGAAATTGACGCTACTAGATTGGTACATTATGAGGGAGATCGTCATGCAGCCTACAGTGACATGTATACGACGATGTACACTAGATTAAAGGCTCTTGAAGAAATCGGGCAGGATGCTGAAGGGAAAAAACCGCATATCTTATGTGAATATGGTCACGCAATGGGTAATGGACCTGGAGGCCTGACAGAATACCAAGAAGTCATGAGAAAATACCCGCGCTTACAGGGTGGATTTGTATGGGAATGGTATGACCATGGAATTGAAAGTGTGGATGAAGATGGAAATATCTATTATCTCTATGGTGGAAATTACGGAGATTTTCCTACGAACGGAAACTTCTGCATCGATGGACTGGTATTCCCCGACCGGACACCATCCCCGGGTCTAATTGAATACAAAAAGGTGATCGAACCGATTGTTACGGAAGCAGTAAACCTTAATCAGCTTAAGATTCGGTTGAAAAACAGATTTGATTTTAGAAATCTGGAAGGTATCAAGCTGCATATTAAGGTAGAATCATTTGATCAATTAATAGATGAAAAGAATATGATACTTCCAAATATTCCTGCACAAGAAGAGATGGAAATGGTGCTGCCATTAAATCTTGAGGAAGCCTTAAAATATGATGATGTCCGGATAAAATTAAGTTATTTAGAACCAGAGAATACTTTATTTGCAAATGAAGGTCATCTCATCACTAGTGAAAGTTTTTTACTCGAAGCGACAAAGGTGAAAAAAATGGTGGTAAGTAAGCGTGAGGGTGGAACAACGATTTCGATTGAGGAAAATTTTGGACAGCTGCGATTAGAAAATGAGCATTTTAAAACTGTTTTTTCAAAGATTCATGGCGTCCTCGTATCCCATAGATTAAATGGCGAAGAAATTATCGAAAAAGGACCTGAACTTACACTTTGGCGAGCGGTTATTGATAATGATATGTATAAGAAGGATGCTTGGATCAATAAATACTTTCTAAAAAATGCAAAGGAACAATTGGTTTCCTTTAATTATCAGCTGACGGAAGAATATGCAGATATTGAAATTAGTAAATACCTATCCAGTGTCAATCAAGCATGGGGCTTTCATTTGACGTATCATTATCGGATTACCCAAGCGGGTGCGTTAAACATCCAATTGAAAGGCTCTAAGATTATTAGAGGGAAAGAGATTCCTGAATTACTTCCTAGAATCGGAATTACGATGCATGTTAACAAAGAGTATAATAATGTTACATGGTATGGCAGAGGAGATTCAGAAAGTTACCAGGATAGCAAGAGAAGTCAAAGCATTGGCCTTTATCAAAAGCATGTGGAGGAAATGCATACCGATTATGTCTATCCGCAGGAGAATGGTTCAAGATGTGATACCTCTTTCTTAGCCCTAACGAAAGGAAATCAGTCTATTCTTTTTAATTTCAAAGAAATGAGAGATTTTACGATTCATGATTATGAAACAAGTGCATTAGAAGAAGCGACACACCGTGGGAAAATAAAAAAGTCTCCGTTCAACGTGTTGACGATTGATTATCGACAGAGTGGACTTGGCAGTAACAGCTGTGGTGAGGAGCAGCTTCCAGCTTATCGGGTTGGTGTTGAAGACTTTGAAATCCAGCTGGAAATCAGAAGTGTTCATCGAGACAATTTAGTGGAAGAGAGTAAATATTTTAGAGCTCGATAAAATATCTCTTAATTTTTCTAAAAAGTAACAAAGTTTGAGAAAAGATCCATTTCAAAAAGCAGGGAAACCACCCTGCTTATTTGGAATTATAGCTATTTATGAGGTGAAATGGGATGAAATTAGATATTACAGAAATACCATTCTCCAGATTTGGATCCTATTTTTGCATCTCTCAAGAAAAGGATTCCGGGAATGTTTATATACGAGATGTTCACGGCGGTGATGATGCCCCGTCCCAACTTTTTCAAGTTGATATCGTAGTAGATGGAGTTGAAAAAGAATACGAAGTTCGTGCTTCGGAGACTTCCTTGTCCTTCTATTTAAAAGGGACTTCTAAACGTGTTGCAGAAATCATTCTTCCTGAAGAAGATGAACTCCATATTGAAGTGCAGGATGTAGAACTTCGGTTGAGAGCTACAAAGGGAAAATATGATACATTAATGGAATTGGAAGATGGGATGTACGAATACCACATCTACCCAAAGGAATTAAAATTAATGATTTTGAACCTGAATGGCAGGATGTCTGTCGAGGCACCTTGGAATATCATCGGAAACGATTTTATTGATATGCGATTAAGAAATGGGCAATTCGTCATCGAAAGCTATCGAACGGTTTATCAAAAAAAGAATCATCTTCCTTTTAATATAGGAAGAGACCAGGTTGAGCGGCTCTATCAGGAATGGTTTAACAAGATGAAAAAAGGATATGAAGAAACGCACTATCTGCCTTCGGTGGAAAGGGCTTCCTATATTACATGGTCGAGCGTCGTTCATCCGGATGGACTGCTGAAGGATTATGCCATGTATATGTCTAAGCTGTGGATGTATAATATTTGGTCGTGGGACAACTGCTTTAACGCATTAAATTTAGGGGAACATTACCCTGAATTAGCCTTTGCCCAATTGAAGATATTCATGGACACCCAAGATCAATCTGGTGCTTACCCAGATTTTGTCAATGATAAATTTATCTCTTATAATTGTATTAAGCCGCCGATTTTTGCTTATGTCTATGAGCAGTTAATGGAAAGAAATGATTATTTTAAAGAAGCACACCGTCTGAGAGCGGTTTACGAGTCTACTAAAAAAGTAATGAGCTATTTTGATACTTACCGGACCTATTCAGAAAGGCTGCCACACTATAAACATGGAAATGATTCCGGCTGGGATAATGCCTCTTTATTTCATGTGGGAATGCCTGTGGAAGCACCGGACCTTGCTAGTTTTTTAATTCGAACCTATGATATTCTCTCCTCTTTCGCGGAAGTTTTAGGTGAAAAAGCGGAAGCAGAAAGATTTAAAGAAAAAGCAGATTCTTTGTTTACTCTTTTACTGGAGAGACTGTATGATGAAGACGGCTTTTATGGGCGTGTTGGTAAACATGCTGAGAAAATCATGATTCGAACAAGTTTAATCCTCAGGCTGCCGGTTATCATTGGCTATCGTTTGGATAAAGAGATAATGGATCGGTTAGTGCTAGACCTTGAAGAGAACTTTGAGACTAGATATGGCTTGGCTACTGAAAGTATCACGAGTAACTATTACAAAGAAAATGGATATTGGCTTGGACCAATTTGGGCGCCAGTTACGTATCTGTTTATAGATTCTATGAAACGTTATGGATACGAACAGGCTGCCAATCGTCTAAGGGATAAATTTCTTGAACTCACTCTTGTAGGCGGAATGGCTGAAAACTTTGATCCACTTACTGGAAAAGGGCTTGTGGATACATCCTTCACTTGGACTTCGAGCGTATTTTTATTGTTATTGGAAGATAATCTTAGGGGTGATTAAATGCAAAAATATATGGGAGAACTAGCCCTTACGATTACAGCGATTATATGGGGAAGTGGATTTGTTGCCAGTGCGATTGCCTTGGAACATTTTACTCCCTATCAAATTTTGGCAATAAGATTTTTAATTGGGGCCGTCATTTTAAGTGTTATTTTTCATAAAAGACTGAAAAATATACGTAAAGCCACTATTATCCAAGGTGCTATTATTGGTATCTTTTTGTATGTGGCCTTTGCGCTTCAAACGGTGGGACTTCAATATACGACACCATCCAAAAATGCCTTCTTAACGGCTGTGAATGTCGTGATCGTTCCGTTTATAGCATTTGTGATGTATAAGCGAAAAATCGATATGTATGAACTAACTGGCGCTGTTTTAGCGATGATAGGTGTAGGGATATTGTCACTTAAGCTTTCTGCTGAGGTCAATATTGGAGATTTGCTGACACTTGGCTGTGCTTTTGGTTTTGCTTTTCATATCTTCTATACGGCAAAATATGTAAAAGATTCAGATCCTGTCTTATTAACACTGATTCAAATGATAACCGCTGCGGTTATCGGTATAATGGTTGTTCTTTTCAAGGGAGAAACCTCTTTTGCTATCCAAAAAGAAGGTGTATTCTCACTTTTATATCTCGGTGTCTTTTCAACTACGATTGCGTATTTATTACAAACTGTTGCTCAGAAAATGATAACAGAAACAAAAGCCGCCATTATTCTCTCAACAGAATCATTCTGGGGTATGGTATTTTCTGTGGCGATTTTAGATGAAGCGATGACGATAAAAATGGTGCTGGGTGCTATCCTTATTCTGATTGCGATCATCATATCAGAAACCAAATTACCTTTTTTAAAAAAGAATAAATTAAAAGAAATTACTTAAATAACAAGTAGGTAGGGAGAAATAATGGCCACGATAAAAGATATAGCCAATTTAGCTAATGTTTCAATCACTACTGTTTCAAGAGTATTAAATTATGATGAAACATTAAATGTTTCGCCGGAAACTAGAAAGCGGGTTTTTGAAGCGGCGGAGGAGTTAGCCTATGTGGTGGCTCCGAAGAAAAAGCCAAAGAGTAAATGGAAAATAGGACTATACGATTCCTTCTCTCTTGAGGAGGAGTTAGTAGATACTTATTACTTGTCGATAAGGGTTGCTTTAGAAAAAAAGCTAAAAAGTAAAAGCATCGATTTTTTCAGAATTGACAAGGAAGGAAATGAATCAAATCTCAATAAAATTGATGGAATTCTATGTCTTGGAACCTTCAAAAGCAAGGACATTGAAAAAATTAGAGGTTTTAATAAACCTTGTGTCTTTGTTGACTCGAATCCGGACGAATATTATTTTGATTCCGTGGTGATCGACTTTAACTCTGCCACCAGAAATGCTCTTAACTACTTAACTGAGCTAGGTCATGAGAATATTGGTTTTATCGGCGGAGTAGAAACGGATATGTACGGAAATCGATTTAAAGATTTAAGACAGGACGTTTTTGAGAATTATTTAAAAGGAAAAAATATTTTTAAAGAGGAATTGGTAAGAATCGGCGGATACGATCCAAAGGATGGTTATATCAATTTAAGAGAAATGTTACAAGCGGATTCTAAACCAACAGCCGTATTTGTTGCGAATGATACCATTGCAGTCGGTTGTTATAAAGCTGCGTATGAACTAGGGGTTAAAATACCCGAGGAACTAAGCATTGTTGGGTTTAATGATGTAGCTACAGCAAAATATATGGTTCCTCCTCTTACGACGGTCAAACTCTACACGGAAATCATGGGGGAAACGGCTGTAGACTTACTAATCGAACGGCTTTCCTCGAAAAGAGAAGTTAGTAAAAAAATCACGATTAATACGAAATTAATTATAAGAGATAGTGCTTCTGTACCTCAGAAGAAATAAAGTTTTATTGGGGTGCTGTGCACTCCTCTTTTTTTCTTTAACCCATTTTGTTTCACAAGGTGGAGAAAATTATTGAAGAATTTTACAAAAAAAATTAAAAACTATTCATTTCGAAGCATTCGTACAAAAATGGTCCTTTTTTTCCTCATAGTAGCCCTGTTTCCATTACTATTATTCGGTTTGTTATCCTATGGAAAGTCCTCTGAGATCGTGAATAAACAATTTAATGATTATGAGCAATTTGCTGTTTCTCAACTAAACGAACAGATTGAAAATATTTTCGAGCAAATGTATGTTGTTTCGAAAGATATAAATCAGTATTTATCAGATCCCACCTTAGTCATATTACAGGAGGAAATCCCTAGAACATATACTGGGTTTATTGAAATCAAAAACTTTGAAAGATATTTAGAAGCACATAAAACCTATGACACAAAGGGAATCTATTTGATTACGAATACAGGTTATTATTATGGAAATAGTCGATTGGATATACATAAACTCTTCAAAAAGCCATTTTGGAAAGAGATTAATAGCTTAAAAGATGGTGATCTCTGGATAGGGTTTTATAATACTGATCATTATTTCACTGGTAAAAAGGATGAAAAGATTATCGGGCTTGTTTTTCCCATTGAAAGTGATTTTGGGGTATTGAAAGGAAGTAAACTTTTAGTTGAAACAAATGCGGAGGAGCTGTTCTCTTACATTGGTTTTCTGGAAAATGATCTTCACGCTTCTATCACGCTTAAAAATGGTAAGAATCAAGTTGTCTACAAGACAAAAAATACTCAGAAGGAATTGACTACAGACATTATCTGGAATAACCACTTTGAAGCCTATGGATGGGATATCCATATTCGTATCCCTAAAGAATATTATTATCAATCATCAACCGTGATTTTACGTTATACGATAGCGGCCATTTTATTTTCCATCATCCTGGTATCCGTGCTTGCCGTCGTTTTCTCAGTTCCGCTGACGAGAGGAATTAAAAGTCTAAATTCCTCGATGAAGCGGGTCAGTGAGGGCAATTTAGATACACAGATACCTATAAGATTTAATGATGAATTAGGAATTTTATCTCAAAACTTTAATGTTATGGTCAATCAAATCAAGGAATTAATCGAGAAAATCAGCATGACAGAACGTCTAAAAAGGCAGGCAGAATTAAAGGCTTTTCATTATCAAATTAACCCTCATTTATTATTTAACACCTTAAACTCAATCCAATGGAAGGCAAGGCTATCAGGAGCGAAGGAAGTTCAGGGGATGATCTACCATTTAACAGAGGTTTTACATGAAAATTTAAATTTTGCAGATGAATTAATTCCATTAAAAAAAGAACTCAAGACCATCCAACATTACTTGAAGGTCCAAGAGATACGATATGGTCAAACATTTGAATATATAGAGACGATTCATCCCGAATGTCTGGACTATTTAATCCCTAGGATGTCACTCCAGCCGCTGTTTGAAAATATCTTTTTCCATGCTTTTGAAGATGGCCGAGGTAGAATTGAACTAGAGGTCACCGCACAACCTGGGTATCTAGAACTTACCTTAACCGATAACGGCAAAGGAATGAATAAAGAAACCATGGATAAGCTTCTCGATCCGAACCATCAGGGTGTAAATGGGAGAGGAATCGGTGTTTATAATGTCGATCAACGGATAAGGCTACACTTTGGAAATGAGTATGGACTATCAATTGAATCAGTTGCGGGTATGAAATCAAGCTTTCGCATTAAATGGCCGAAAAGGAGTTAATGTTGATGATAAAGGTATTAATTGCAGATGATGAACTCATAGTTCGAAAGGGATTAATCGCAACGGTTGACTGGAAAAAATTCGGTATGGAAGTAATTGCAGAAGCGCCTAACGGCCAAAAAGCCTGGGAGCTCTTTCAGCAGTATTCCCCTGAACTCGTCATAACAGATATTGTCATGCCTGTTATGACTGGAATTGAACTTGCCAGAAACATAAAACAATATTCCCCCACTACTAAAATATTATTATTAAGCTGCCATCGAGACTTCTCTTTTGCACAAGAGGGGATAAATATTGGTGCTTCAGGCTATATCCTGAAAACAGCCTTTAGTGACCAACAATTTGAAGAATACCTTGGACGCATTGGGAATGAAATTAATCATACCAATATTCAGAATTCCTATGATTCATCCTATCTAGCAAAGGAATTCTATGAATGGTTATGTGATTTTGATAATTCCTTTCCCAAGCTAGTGGAGGAACTGTTTTCAAACGAGTGGAAATGGATGGTGAATCCTTATTATATTTATTTAATAAACGGACTAAATAGCATCGAGACGATTCAAAAGAAAATGTATCGTGGAGAAAAACCATTTACTATAATACCTTGCGGGCATGAACAAGCCTTTATTTTTATTTTGGAAAAGTCAAAAGCAGATTTTGAACATCTTTTAGTTGAAGCTAGAAGTAAAGATCCCTCCACGCGCTGGATGGTTCATGGCCCAAATCGAGGAATGAAGGAATGGATGGATGGAGTGACAAATCTTTTTCATAGGTTTAAATTTGAAAAACAATTTAAGGTTTCAATGGAGGATTGGCCGCTTCCCATTCAAAAGGCTGTTCAAATCATGATTCAAGAGTTAGATCAATCTTTTTCATCAAGCTATATTGCAAGGGAAGTGGGCTTAAGTCGGAGTCATTTTAGCACTATGTTTAAAAAAACAGTTGGAGAAAGTTTTATTACCTTTATAGAAAAGCTGAAAGTCAAAGCTGCGTGTGAACTTCTTAAAAATACTTCACTTCCTTTACAAGATATTGGTGAAAAAATAGGTATTCAGGATGGAAAGTATTTTAGCAAATGGTTTAAAAAATGTATGGGTAGAACACCTTCGGATTACCGACAGAACAAAAAGGAGAATGTAAGATAACAAAATTCCATATTATCCTTTATTTCGAGAAAATTCAAACAATAGTACAAAAAGAAGAAGATGATAGTAAGTTCTAGGCCGCTTTCATTCAAGTTATAATGAAAGCGGTTTCTGATATCTGAAGGAAAAAGAGGAACTAGTGATGAGTAAATTCAGGATAACTGTTCTGGCACTGATTTTAGTTGTTATGGCTGCCTGTTCAGACCAACAATCTAACAGCAGGGCTGAACAAATTAGGAAGGAAACCAATGAAATAATCGTTCTTCGTTTTGCAACTTGGGATTCAGGAGAGGCACTAGAAATTCAAGAGGCCATTGCTAAAAAATTTGAAGAAAAACATCCATTTATCAAGGTTCAGCTGGAGGCATATGGTGATGAGTTTGATCAAAAACTGGCTGCGGCATTCGGTGCAAAAAATCCTCCGGATGTTATGTATATGTGGAACTTTCCAGCCTATTTTCAATCACTTGAACCACTTGAAAATTTTATCAGAAGAGACCCCACTATTGACTTGAATGATTTTTATCAGGGACTCTTTAACTATTCTACTATGTATCGAGAACTGTATGGGATGCCAGCCGGTTTTACCACAAGGGTAATCTATTATAACAAGGATTTATTCGATGCAGCAGGTATTCCATATCCAAAGGACGGATGGACATGGGATGACTTTAGGAGTGTGGCAAAGAAATTAACGAATCCTGCTACCCAGCAGTTTGGATTTGGGGTAAGACCAGAACCCGATACATTTGATCTTCAAGGGATTGTTTGGAGTAATGGTTCAAGCTTCATTAGTGAGGATGGAAAGAAAATCGACAGCTACATGAACAGCCCAGAAACCATTGAATCTATCAAAATGTTTGCAGACATGGTAAAGGAAAAAAGTGCTGTACTTGTTGGAGGTAAAAATCAACAAAGTGGTGAAGAGTTTTTTAAAAAAAGCAAGATTGCCATGTGGGAAAGCGGCATTTGGCCATTGGAAGAGTTTAAAAAAGCAAAGGTAAACTTTGGAACAGTTGAAATGCCTGCATTTAGTGGAAAACCAGTAAGAGGTATTATTTCTTCTTCAGCGATTTCGATTGCAAAGGACTCAAAAAATAAAGATGTAGCATGGGAATTTGTGAAGTTTTTCTCCTCTCCAGAAGCAATAAAAATGAGAACAGCAGATTTACCTGTCCGTATCAGCATGGTGAAAGAGCTGCAAACAGATCAGGATCCATTAATGGGACCATTCTATAAAATGCTAGAAAGAGCGAATGCTACACCAGCATATCTTCTGACTAAGAATTGGGATGAAATCAATCGAAATTTATCCTCCGCAATAAATGCCATCATGCTAGAACAGGATGCGGAAGAATTATTAAACAATGCTGTCATAGATTCAGAGAAATATATAGGGCAGTAAAAAAGGGTTTAAAGATTTTCTACTATAGATTAAATCAATTTTTACCAGGAGGTATTAAAATGATAACTCAAGATTATTTCGGTTTAGAGGACAAGGTGTGTGTTGTAACTGGTGGAGCCTCAGGGATTGGATTAGCTGCTGCAACACTTTTAGCTGAAGTGGGTGCTAAGGTGATTATGGTAGATATTCATCAAGAAAACGGTCAAAAGGCCGCAGCTGAATTACAGAGGAAAGATTATCGGGTGGAATTTTTGCAATGTGATGTAAGCAATGGAAACGATTGTATTGCCGTAAGAGACCATATCGAAACCAAATACGGTACCATCGATGTCCTTTTTAACAATGCAGGTGTTATCAGAAGAAAAACAGTTGTTGATTTAGAAGAGCCGGATTGGGATTTGGTCATTGATGTCTCCTTAAAAGGAATTTATCTCCTTTCTAAATATTTAATTCCTCTTATGGCTAGAGGAGGCGGTGGAAGTATCATTAATACCGGCTCTGGCTGGGGAATAAAAGGTGGAGACCAGGCAGCGGCCTATTGTGCTGCAAAAGCTGGAGTCGTGAATTTAACAAAGGCGATGGCAATTGATCATGGTCCGCAAAATATTCGTGTGAACTGTATATGTCCAGGCGATACCGATACGCCGTTACTGCGGGATGAAGCGAAGCAATTACAGGTGAAAGAGGATGATTTTTTAGTATCCTCTGCAAAAGGCCGGCCGTTAGAAAGACTAGGAACACCAAGGGATATCGCCAAGGGAGTTTTATTTCTTGCAAGTGACTTATCAGAGTGGGTAACGGGAACAGATTTAATTGTTGATGGCGGCGGTTTAGCTTGATTTTTTGTAAAATTTAGAATTTAAAACTTACTATTTGACCTACAAGGAGGCAATTTTTATGTCACAAAAGGTACACCCTTATATTCCAAATATGGTGCCAGAAGTAAGAGATGAGATGCTAAAGGTGATTGGCGCTGAATCGGTCATGGAACTCTATTCAGGCATCCCGGAAGAGCTGCAGCTTAAGGAAGACTTAAAGCTGCCGCCAGCTTTAACGGAGTATGAGCTCAGACGCCATATTGAAGGAATTCTAAATAAAAATACAAGTACAAAGGAATATTTGAATTTTCTAGGAGCTGGCTGTTGGCAGCACTTTGTTCCCGCTGTTTGTGATGAAATTAATCAACGTTCAGAGTTTTTAACGGCCTATGCGGGAGAACCATATGAGGACCATGGTCGTTTTCAGGCGCTGTTTGAGTATCAAAGTTTACTAGCTGAATTAGTAGATATGGATGTGGTGAACGTTCCAACCTTTGATTGGGGGCAGGCAGCGGCTACTTCAATTAGAATGGCAGCCCGAATCACCGGGAGAAAAAAAGTCTTATTAGCAAAGACTGTTGCACCTGAGCGAAGCAAAATTATCATCAACTATGGAACACCTGAATTAGAATTTGAGTTTGTACAATTTGATATGAAATCGGGGGCAATGGTTTTAGAAGACTTACAAGAAAAATTAACACAAGAGGTTGCTGCTCTATACTTTGAAAATCCATCCCACCTTGGATTTATTGAGGCGCAGGGAACAGAGATCTCGAATCTATTAAAGGCAAACGGAACACTGATGGTAGTAGGGGTCGATCCAATCTCTCTTGGAGTTCTGGCACCACCAAGTCATTATGGAGCTGATATCGTTTGTGGTGACCTTCAGCCGCTTGGCATGCATATGAATTACAGCGGCGGTCAAGCTGGCTTCATTGCATCACATAATGATGTGAAAGTTGTCAGTGAATATCCATCCCGATTGTTTGGTATTGTCCCTACGGTGAAAGAAGGTGAATACGGCTTTGGAGATGTAGCCTATGAACGGACCTCATTTGCTCAAAGGGAAAATGGAAAAGAATCCGTTGGAACACAGACAGCACTATGGGGCATTACAGCCGGAGTCTATTTAGCTTTACTTGGACCAAATGGTATGCAGGAAGTAGGCAAAACCATTATGCAAAATAGCCAATATGCAGCTCAAGAATTGAATCAAATCGCCGGTGTAACAGGCTCACGTTTAAATGCAGCCTACTTCAAAGAATTTATCGTCGATTTTAATCAAACCGGCCTTTCAGTTGAACAAATTAATCAAAGATTGTTAGAAAAGAAGATTTTTGGTGGAAAGGACCTCTCACTAGAGTTTCCTGAGTTTGGTCAATCAGCATTATTTTGTGTAACCGAGGTTCATACAAAAGAGGATATCGACTATTTGGCTCAAGCCATTAAAGAAATTTTAGCGTAATGATTAAAAGAAGAGAGGAGCGTTTGAGATGAAAAAAATACAACGTACAAGTAAAACCCGAGATTTTCACCAAGCAAAATGGAATGAACCGATTATTTTTGAACTTCATCAACCTGGGGAAAAGGGCGTGGAGCTGCCACCGGTAAACGAGGATATTGCATTAGCAGTAGGAGATGGAACATCTTCCATTCCAGCAGCGATGCAGAGGCAGAGTAAGCCTAATCTCCCTGAAATTGGTCAGGCTCGGGTGTTAAGACATTATTTAAGACTATCTCAAGAAACCCTCGGTTCGGATTTTAATGTAGAAATTGGTCAAGGAACCTGCACGATGAAGTACATTCCAAAAATTAACGAATTATTAATTCGTGACCCGAAAATGATGGAGCTTCATCCCTTACAGAATGAAGAAACCGTTCAAGGAATCCTTGAGATTTATTATAAGCTGGACTTATGTATGAGAGAAATTTCAGGAATGGATTATTTCACCTTCCAGCCAAGCAGTGGAACGCAGGCACTGTTTGCGATGGCTTCCATCGTAAGAAAATATCATGACCAAAAAGGTGAAGGGGATCAGAGGGATGAAATTATTACGACAATTTTCTCTCACCCTTCGCAGGCAGCAACAGCAGCCGTTAAAGGCTATAAAATTATCACTTTGCATCCGGATGAGAATGGTTTTCCTGATATTGAAAAGTTAAAAGCGGCAGTGTCGGAGCGAACAGCAGGATTTGTTGTAGCAAACCCTGAGGATACAGGCATTTTTAATTCAAAAATAAAAGAGTTTACGGATATTGTCCACCAAGCAGGAGGTCTTTGCTTTTACGATCAGGCAAATGCGAATGGCCTTTTAGGAATCACAAGAGCAAAAGAAGCAGGCTTTGATATGTGTTTCTTTAATCTTCACAAAACCTTTGCTGCCCCGCATATGTGCGGCGGACCTGCTACTGGTGCGCTTGGTGTGACGGCAGAATTAAAAGAGTTCTTACCGGCACCAATTGTTCATTATCAGGAGGGTAAATATCTGCTCCAGAACGATTTAGAGCATTCCATTGGAAAGGTTCGCTCTTTCCATGGTGTAGCTCAAACGGTATTGCGTGCCTATGCCTGGATTCGTGCACTTGGAGCTGACGGCATTAAGGAAGTAGCAAAAACGGCTGTGTTAAATAATAACTATATGTATCACAAGGTTTTAGCGATTCGCGGGGCGAGTGCACCGTATGTCAAGGGACATCGACTTGAGCAAGTCCGTTACAGCTGGGAGCAGCTAACAAAAGAAACCGGGGTAACAACAGAAGATATTCAGTTAAGAATGACTGATTTCGGTCTTCATTACTGGACTAGCCACCATCCTTATATCGTGAAACAACCGTTTACCCTTGAGCCAACAGAGTCTTATTCAAAAGAGGATTTAGACGAGTATATCAACGCACTAGAGCAAATCTCAAATGAAGCATATGAAAACCCAGAAATCGTCAAAAGTGCCCCGCATACTAGCACCATTCACAAAATTGACGAGCAAGATTATTTGGATCATCCAGAGAAATGGTGTATCACATGGAGAACTTATTTGAAGAAAACAGAAGCATTTAAACTAGTTAAATAGTCTTTACAAAAAGAGGGGGCAAAAAAATGAAAAAGTACATGTCGATTATGCTGGTAATGATTCTGTTAATACTATCTGCCTGTTCCAATAAAACAGCGGGGAATGATGAAAAAACGGGAGATTCAAAAAATCCTGCAGGGACTATCACTGTATGGGGCTGGGATGTTGCCGCCGCCACTATGGAAGCAGCAGTTAAGGGATTTCAGAAAAAATATCCTGATGTAGTCGTTAAAGTAGAGGATTTTAATAGCTCTGATTTATACGATAAGGTAACTGTAGGTCTGGCAGCGCGAGGTTCAGGATTACCAGATGTGGTGTTAATGGAGGATGAACGAATTCCAGGGTACCTGCACCAATTTCCTGAAGGATTCGTAAATTTAGGCAAGCTTGGATATGACCAATATAAAGATTCATTCAATCCGGCTAAGATTGCAGCTGTTCAGAATAAAGACGGAGAAATTATCGCAGCTCCATGGGACATCGGTCCAGCAGGAATTTTCTACCGAGTAGATTTCTTTGAAAAAGCAAATATAGATCCAAATTCTATCCAAACATGGGATGACTACATTGAAGCAGGGAAGAAGATTAAGGAAGCTACTGGTGCACAGTTATTACCAATTGATATACCGAACTATGATGGTGTCTTTCAAATGATGATGCAGCAGCAAGGACTTTCTTATTTCGATAAGGACGGGAAAATTTCCTTGCAATCAAAGGAAGCAATCCAAGCTATGGAAGTAATCAAAAAGCTTCATGACGAGGATCTAATCCTAAACAATAAAGGATGGGATGGAATTGTAACCGCAACGGTAAACGGAAGTGTTGCCACCGTACCTTATGGTGTCTGGTATGCAGGTACGATCATGGACCAAGCACCTGATCTAAAAGGGAAATGGGATGTATTTTATCTGCCAAGCTTTGAGGAAGGCGGCACTAGATATGCAAACGTAGGAGGATCATCTGTGTTGATCCCTTCATCAAGTAAAAATCAATCTGTAGCCTATGCCTTTGTTGAATTCTTTACAACAGATCCAGAATCCCAATTGTTAGGCTTTGAAAAATATGGGCTTTTTCCTTCCTTAAAGGAAACGTATAGCAATCCAATCTTTACAGCTAATAGCGAGTACTTTAATAACAGTCCTATTTTCAAAAAGTTTGCTGATATTGTTGATCAAGTGCCACAAATTAACGTAAACGAAAACTTTGCAAAAGCAACCAGTCTTACGAGTCATGCACAAGCAGCCATTTTACTTGAAAACAAATCGGTTGAATCTGGATTAAAAGAAGCTCAACAACAATTGGAAAATGAAATAAAATAGTAGATTTTAAAGAGTTATAGAGCTGAGTGTTCCCAATATCCTCAGCTCTCTCTTATTCTAAAATCTAAAAGGCAGGAAGGTGGCTCGGTTGGAGCAAACAGAAAAAGTTGTAAATACGAAACCAAACTTTCGAGTCAAATCGAGAAAAAGTTTATTAACTCCTAAAAATGTTCCATATGTTTTCATCGCACCCGCAGTGCTGTTAATTTTGATATTTACCGTTTATCCCGTGATTTTTTCATTTATCTTAAGCTTTCAAGAGGTACGTGGTGTAGAGAAATCATTTGTGGGTTTTGCCAATTATACTCGATTATTCCAAGACCCAGTTTTCTATAAATCTCTTTTAAATACGTTTCAAATTTTGATTGTCCAGGTTCCCATCATGCTCTTTCTTTCTTTACTGATTGCAGTGGGTCTCCACTCTTCTATGTTAAAAGGGAAGGCGTTTTTTCGGATCTCTTACTTTATGCCCGCCATCACAGCGCTCGTTGCTGCATCGATCGTTTTCATGATTTTATTAGATGAGCATTTTGGTCTTGTTAACTATTTATTGTCTTTTGTCGATATTGAAGCCATACCGTGGTTAACAACTCCATTTTGGGCAAAGGTCTCCGTCATCCTTGTAATGACTTGGAGATGGACAGGATATAATATGGTGATTTTTTTGGCTGGACTACAGAATATTCCATCTGAATTATATGAAGCAGCAAGTATTGATGGAGCCAGTAAAGTAAAGCAATTTTTCATGATCACGATTCCTCAGTTAAAACCTGTATTTATTTTTACTGTAGTCATGTCAACCATTGGCACGCTTCAGCTATTTGATGAGCCGTTTATTTTAACACAAGGCGGACCAAATAATGCCACAATGACCATCACACTTTATTTATATGAAGCAGGCTTTAAATTCTTTGACTTTGGATATGCATCCGCGATTGCTTATGTTCTTGTCATCATCACGGCAATCATCTCATGGATACAAATGAAACTGGCAGGTGATGAATCATGATACATTCTAAAAAATTATCCTCGAAGGTTGGGGTGTATTGTTTATTAATTGCAGGTGTAGTCATATCTATTGCACCATTTTATTGGATGCTAGTCGGTTCTACCCTGCCTTCAGGAGAGATTTTTCGTCTGCCTCCTAAACTTCTGCCAGGCGATTACTTAGCACAAAACTTACAATCACTAAATGAGTCATTAGGGTTTGCTAAAATCTTTTGGAATTCATTATTTATTGCCCTTGTTTATACATTGGTTAGCACGCTTATTAGTTCAATGGCTGGGTATGCATTTGCAAAATTTACTTTTAAGGGTAAGAACTTTTTCTTTTTCATTATATTATGTACATTAATGATTCCTTCTCAGGTGACATTGATTCCTCTATTTGAAATGATGGTTACCTTTAATTGGTTAAATACGTATCAAGCGATTATTTTACCGACACTTGCTTCTCCTTTTGCGATTTATTTAATGAGGCAGAATATGAAGTCGGTTCCAGATTCGATTATTGAGGCTTCCCGAGTGGATGGGGCAGGGGAATTAAAAATATTCTTCACGGTTATTTTGCCAGTAACAAGACCTGCAATGGCTGCCGTTGCTATTTTTCTCTTTATGTCTCAATGGAATAGCTTACTCTGGCCGCTTATTACGTTAAATTCGAAAGAAATGTTTACTCTGCCGGTTGCTTTGTCTAGTTTAATTGGAATGGCACGCATTGATTATGGTCAGTTAATGTTAGGAACCACCTTATCTACGGTTCCCATTATGATCTTTTTCCTTTTGCTGCAAAAGCATTTTATTTCTGGGATTTTAGGCGGAGCTGTAAAAGAATAAATATAAGCCAACTGCAGTAAAGAAAAGCAAAAGAGAGCGGTCAATCCGCTCTCTTTCTTGATCTTTAAACGACTATCGTCTTTTTACCAAACAAAGTACCCCTTGGATGATTACCACAAGTGAGAATAAAAGGACAGCTAAGACACCAATTAGGAGAACTAACGGACTAAGCGGTGCGAAGAATCCGGTCAGCTCCACTCTTAATAAGGCAAAACCAGCTATAATGCAGCATAAGTACAAAAAAGGACTGCGGTCTAATACACTCATTGCTTACTCACTCCTTTTCTTGGGGTTAATTCATAAGTATTCATAAAAGGAGAAATTTATTTAACAGAATAATAAATCAGTTCTAAATAACTATTCTTTTGGAAATTTAATCCTTGCTGAAGGCGGGAGAAGTAGTGCTTTTGGCATTTTATTTTAATCAGGATTGATATGTGACTATATAAGCAAGGAATTGGATAGTATAACGTTTAATTAGCCGCCTTTGAAGGAGCTCATCTGCCCATGTGGAAGCTGGTATTTATATTCTTTTTTATCCTTGTCATCATTGCTTATCTAGTCCCAAAAAGATTGACTAAAATTGAATTATATACAACGAGTCTATTTGCTTTGGTATTTGGGATTAATGTGGATATGATTTTTAACTTTAAATATCATTTGTACGGGTATTTTGATAAAGGTTTCCAATGGCACGGGTTTTTAGGGGAATTTCTGTATTTCATCCCTGTTAGTATTTTGTTTTTAAACTATTACCCCTTTAAAGGGACTAATCAAACAAAACTCTTTTATATCCTTGCATGGACAGCAGGATCCTCCATAATTGAATTTTTTGTCGAAAGGACTCATTTTTTTAACTATACAGGCTGGAAACTCTGGTATTCCATCTGCATGTATCCCTTCGTGTTCCTAATCTTAGTGACTCATTTAAGGATCGTTCGGAGAATGATTAAACTAGATTCATGAAAAACGGTTGGATAAGAGCCCAACCGTTTTTTTTTATGAAATTTACCAATCAAAAGGCTTCTGCACGTTTCTTCGTTGTTTGTTCCACTGCAAGCTCCGGATGAACCTTCCGAATAACGGCTGGTCTTAAGAGCGTAAGGACTACACCTAAGAATACTCCAGATGACAGGAGCAGCACCCACTCGGCAGGGAAAACATCGTACAGAAATCCGTACAGTACCATACCTAATGGCGATAAAGCCATGGCAACTGTTTCAACGAGAGAGAATACGCGCCCCTTAAATTCATCAGCAATTTGCTTTTGCATCATGACTTGGGTTGGCGTATTGATGACAACTATACATGCTCCTAAACCAAGTTGAAGTATGATGAAGTAGCCAAACATCACGTTATAAGATAATGAGAAAAGTAAAGGTAAGGTGGCACCACCCATAATAACCCCCATGAGGATAATACCCCTTTTTGATATTAGTAACGGAAATCTGATCTCTTTTCGGATGGAGAGATAAATGGATAACAGCAGCATTCCAACAGCAAAGGCACCTTCTGTAAAACCAAAATGGGTGGAAAGCATTTTTAATTTTTCAATGAGAATGAAGGAATATCCAACTTGGTACGCACTAAAAAGGAAATTAACTAATAAGGCAATCCAGATAATAGTCATTAATATCGGCTGTAGTTTTAAATAAGATACACCCGCTGACATTGCTTGCCACATTGATTCTTTCGGCTTCTCTTCTGTTTCTGCCTTTGAGTTGGAGAACAAAGTGAATTTCATTGTAGCTTCGAGAATAATGGCAATCGTTGAAGCAGTCATGTAGAGAACGAGGAATAGCGGCATAGAAATGACTCCATACAAAAGTCCCCCAACTGCGGGAGAGGCAATGGCCGCAAAAGAAACGGACATTTGATTTAATGACATTGCTTTTTGAATTCTTGCTTCATCTACAAGACCTGTTATAGAGGAAGTGAATGCTACACTGGAAAACATAGATGTAAGCGATAAAATACAGGTTGTGATATAAATTGCCGTAAGCGATAGCCCATACGTAACACTGACGAGCAATAATCCCCCGATGGCCAAGGTTGCCGCTATTTGTGAAATGATTGCAATCCTTTTTCTTGGATATTTATCAATGATATAACCGGCAAAGGGTGCAGCAAGGGTGCGAGGTAATACATTGCAAATCAAGTTCAATGCAAAACTTTTTGCGGATCCTGTAGCCTGCAGAATATAAAAACTAATGGCAAATGAATATACTTGTGAACCAAAGGAGGCAATCAGTTTGCTTATGGTAAACGTCCAGAGATGATAAGTGGCTTTTTTCAACATGACACTGTTATTCATAATAATCTCCTCTTCTCTTAGGAATATTTTTGAAGAAAGTTTAATTTAATTAAACAAATCATAACATGAAGTTTTTACCAAATCAACTAAAAAGTTTAATTTAATTAAACAAAATTTGTTTCTTAACGAATATATCTTTCAAATTTAGGTAAAGTTTAATATAATTAAACAAAGAAACTGTTTAAGGAGGTGCTCTAACATGTTAGGAGATCGGATACGAAAATTAAGAAAACAGAAAAAGTTGACGCTTGAAGCACTTGCTGGTCAAGGGCTTACCAAAGGTATGCTCAGCTTAATCGAGAACAATAAAGCCAAGCCTTCGATGGAAAGCTTGGCACATATTGCTGAAGGGCTAGGGGTAGATGTAACTGAATTATTAGGTGAAATTAGCACACAAGAGTTAAGGGCAATTCTTGAAAAAGCAGAAAAGTTATATAATGAAAAGTCGGATGACCAATACAAGGAATTACTAACGCTGATTGAACCTTACATAGAAAAACTTACACAAGGATATGAATCTGCCAGGTTGCTGGATATCTTTTCCCGCAGTCTTTACAAAGAAAAGTTAGCTGGCTGGGAGGAGTTTGCTGATCGGGCCGCAATTATCTATGACGAGATCAATTTAACAGCAAACCGTGCACAAATTGCGATTTTTCGTGCAATGGTAAAATTTATCCAACATGATTATGCAGGTTCGTTAGATATTTTGGTAAGTGAACGGAAAGAGATTCATTCGAAGCATGTCTACATGGATCATATGACACGCATGGATTTTGATTATCATGAAGCCATTTTACATTTTGCTATTGGTGACAATGAGGCAGCGAGTGCTGTGATGGAAAAGGCGATTCAGTTTTCAAAAGAGCAGAGAATTTTTTATCGGATTAATGATTTATATAGACTTGGTGCAGGCCAAGCACTCATGTTTAAGGATGAAGAAAAGCTAGAGTTGTATTTGCGAAAGTTAAAACAATACGGGGAGTTTGCGGATGATTTACTCTCTATCCTCGTTCATGATTTAATTATCGTGATGTCTCTAAATACAGTGAAAAAGCAGTATACTTATGCACTTGAAATCATTGATACTTATTTAGCAGAACCCACAATGGAGGAAGTAGTAAAGGATCTCTATCAAATAGAAAAAGGTAAGGCGCTTTATGGGCTAGGTGAATTTCCGGAAGCCATTTCTTATTTCAATGAGGTAGAGACCTCTACTACGACGCATCATCCGTTTGATTTATCGCTCTATTATGTACGATATTCGTATAAAGCATTATGCCATCAGGAACTTGGAGAGATTGAAGAAGCTCTTCAGGCTGCACAGATTGCTGTGGAGAAATTTGAAGCGTTACCCGATACGCCTTTTAAAGAGTTTGCCACTGAGACCTACACTGCTATTCTCGCACAAGTAAACCCACAATAAAATGTAACGAGTTTATTTGTGAGGTGCAAAATGATTAAATCGCAAACCTAATCACAAAAACTTCACAGTGAAAAAGGCTAAGAGTTACAAATATCTCTAAGCCTTTTTTAAAATTTGTTTTTTTTAAAAGAACCGATAAATTGTACAAGTTTATTAGACGCTAAACAAAGTTCGATAAATAAGCGGAGAAACTTCGTCTAATTAGAAAATATTATTAAAAATGGCGTAAATAGACGGAAGGAATCCGCCTATTGACCCGAAAAACATGAAAATGAGTCATTTTTTCTTGCTTAAGCGGAAAACCTCCGCTTAAATCCCAGAACCGAGCTCTATTCACTAGTCTAAGCGGAAAACCTCCGCTTAATTAATACGGGGTTTCTCTTTTGTTTTTTACACTCCTCGTTCAAAGCCTCGTTTAAAACTAGGTTTTAATTTTCGTTCTAACTTTTTACCCTCATCACGGTCTCCCGTTTGTCCTGCTTCATTTCCGATTACTTTGAAACTATCCTTTGTTATTTGGTAGGAAGAAGCTTCACTTGTCTTTTTAGCTTTTTTCTTCTGAGCCTTAGGAAGTTTATATAACACTCCGACTTTTATTTGCTGTACTTCTTTTACACCCTGGATAATGAGTTGCATAGCGAAGATCGCTAGCATAAAGGCAGCTAAAATCCACAGGTACCAGTAGCGTCCTGAGGCGATTGTGGTTCTTCCTATTTCACCAATTAGCCCGGACCATTCATTGGTTATCGACATTGGCGGATCTGAACCCATTGGGTCAAAGTCTAGCTTTGTCCCGCCAAAGAAAAATTTAAATATCCCTAAATGAATAAAGATAAGTAGTACCTGAATAAATTGAGTTCCCAATAATATCGTTAGACGCGGACCAATATGTGGGATGATGTGCTTCCAGAAGAGATGAAATCTGCTTCCGCCTAAGACGCGCGCACTGGCAATAAATTCATAATCTAGAACTCTCTTGATTTCTTTTCCTAATAAAACGGTTGTTAACGGAACGACAAGGATGGTTAAGATAAACATCTCTAATAAAATTCGTTGTGTAAAGGTATAAGTAAATTCATATCCATAACCGATCAACGTCGGAAGTAAGATCGGTGCTAGCAAGATGTAGGCAACCAAGCTCAAAGGCAGGAAATGAATCGAATCGATTAACTTTGCAAGCCATTGCTGTGTGCGGGGACCTAAATGGAAAGCATAAATGACCCCAAATAAAAGCCCTCCAAGAACGCGCAATAAGGCAATTAATAACGCAAAAATCAATGTATATTTCGCGCCAATGACTAATTGGTCAAAAAGGCTGAACCCTAATTTGTCTGAGCCAAAGAAAAAGGGCTTAGTAGGTGCATGTGGTGCGGCACCAAGCAGCGTCGCACCATCCTCTGCGTAATAAAGTCTGACTTGATCGACATGGTTATCGGTTGTGACTGAATAAATAATGCTGTAACTGATGGTTACAATAAAAAATAGAGCTCCAAGTGCAAACTTCCAATTTTTCATATGCCTTCCAAATGTGAAGAGCATATTTAGAAATGGACGGAATGGCGATACTTTTCGCAGGTTAATCATTTGAAAAGAATATAGAATGTTTTCAAAGAATCTCTTGGTTCCCTCCGCAATATTACCAATGCGCCACAATGAATTCCGTCTCGTTTCGTACGCTAGTGGCCGATCTTCTTTTAGCCATAAGTCTACTAATTGGAATAGGAAGTAAAATGGTGTGAAAATAAGACCCAGCGTAACAAAGATGGTTATAGGCTGAAAGTTATCTAGTAAATAGAATGTTAATCCGTGGACGTTAAACACCCGTTCAATAATAAATTGGCTGGAGAGTGTTCCCCAAATAATAATCTTTATATGATGAAACGAAAGGGGCATGATATTTTTTAATACATGTCTAAGCAGGATATTCAATTTGTCTATCCCTTTACTTTTTACAAAGGTAACATAAACCTTCAAAAACTCTTCCTCAATCATAAGGAGCAGAATCTTGAACATGGAAACTAGCGGTAAGATTGCCAATGTGACAATAGGTGCAAAATAGGCCTTTTCTGTAAAACTGGCAACCTTAAATAAATCAACGCCAAACGACTTAAAGATAACAATGGAAAATACTTGTAATAAAGTAGCCAGTATTAAGTCAGGAACAGACTCCAACACATCAAGTAATCTCTTTATCGGACTCAGTAAGAACTTAGGTAAAAAGGTGGACCATAATGCGAGAATAAGCGCGATACTAAAGCCTGCCAAAAGAGCACCTAACAATATTTGCATGGAATATATAAATGCCGGCCCCATAATCTCCATCATGGGTGCACCGCCAGTTTGAGAACGTTCGAACTTATAAATCCATGATTCTGATTTAAACAAGTCCTTGCCAAAAGCAATTAATTGTTCAAAATAACCTGTTGAATCCGGAGTTCCCCTTGTGGAAAAATATTGTGGAAAAATACTCACACAAAATATAGATACAATTCCAAGTAGGTAGTATGTAATTAATCTAACCATCTTCAAAATATCTCACCCCATTTTCTCCCTCTAAATCACTAGATTCGTATAATAGAAGTAGTCACGTAAAAGAAATTATATTCTAAATTTTCACTCCTTTCAACATGATTTATCCCCTAATAATTTCCATGGCTGAAATTTAGACGTAATTGGGGTTGTATTTGTTACAATTAATAAGGAATATTTATTTAAATCTTTTTAAGAGGAGAAATGATTATGATTCTAGTGGTTGGCGGTGCGGGTTATATCGGAAGTCATCTTGTAAGGGAATTAGTAGAAACAGAAGAGGTAATCATTTTAGATAACTTGTCTACAGGTCATCGTGAAGCGATTGATACAAGAGCCATTTTTGTACAAGGAGACCTTGGGAATGAAGAAGATATACAGATGATATTCTCAAGTTATCCGATAAAGGCAGTTATGCATTTTGCGGCTTATAGTTTAGTAGGAGAGTCCGTGGTTGATCCTCTCAAATATTATGAAAATAATGTTGCATCTACGTTAACGCTTTTAAAAGTAATGATGAAAAACAATGTAAAGAACTTTATCTTTTCTTCAACTGCAGCTACATATGGTATTCCAAATGTTGAGATCATTGATGAACAAACCATTACATCACCAATCAATCCTTATGGACATTCTAAATTAATGATTGAACAAATGCTCGCTGATTTTTCCAACGCCTATGGCTTAAACTATGTCATTCTTCGTTATTTTAATGCAGCTGGGGCACATGAATCCTCTAAGATAGGTGAAAGTCATAACCCGGAAACGCATTTAATTCCCATTATTCTTCAACAGCTATTAGGTCAGCGCGAAAAGGTCGCTGTTTTCGGCTCCGATTACGATACTGCTGACGGTACATGTATCCGTGATTATATCCATGTGACCGATTTAGCGAAAGCACATATTCTTGCGTTAGAGGCTTTATTAAGTGAAAAGAAAAGTGCGGAGATTTATAATTTAGGAAATGGTCTTGGCTATTCGGTAAAAGAGGTCATTGAGACATGTGAGAGAGTAACCGGGGTAAAAGCAAATGTTGAAATGGCTGACCGTCGTGCAGGGGATCCGGCTAGACTCGTCGCTACTTCAAAAAAGATTTACAATGAATTAGGCTGGAAAGCAGAGCGGAATCTAGAACAGATTATTGCAGATGCCTGGAAGTGGCATAAGAATCAGCAATATTAATAGAAAGCCCTTGCTCGTGGGTGCGGGCAAGGGCATTTTTATCTGAATTAAAATAGTAATCGAATGATTATTTTTATCCAACCGAAAAACGCAATCCATAATGGAACACTTAATGAAGTCCCCCAAACCAGCCCATAAGCGAAATTACCATGCTCATCCATAAAATCCACTCCCTATAAGTAGTTGTAGATTATTTTTTAGTTTTTCCGATTGTTATACTGATCATAATAGAGAACGCTTACATTTACAATGATTCAAATGATTTATTTCACTGTGTTTAACTTGAAAAGTCGAGACAATAGCACTAAACAATTATCCTTAATTAAGTTTAACAAAAAGGAAAGGGGAAAAACCGTAAAGCTTGTCAAACTAATTAGTTTTGTTTTCGAGCATATTCTATAAAATAACCTGCTTTTATTCGACAGAATATTTTCTGGGAAATTAACATAGGCTTGTTATCTATATAGGATTTAGGCAGCAATCCTCAATCATTTGATTAGTAGTAAAAGGCGAAAAAATTGTCTGAGTTTGTTGATATCTATCACAGCTATTTTTATGAATTTAGTTTATGTTCACTATAAGCAGTGTATGATTCCTGGTGACCATGGAAAGGAGCTTCTTCTTGAGAAATGTGATCAAAAAGTCAGATTTAGATTCTTTTGTTGAGTTCTGTGAGCCTTTACTTTCTGAGGCACCATTTCCTTGTTATGTAATGGATCTGGAGGGCAGTATTGTTTTTTCAAATAAAGCCGTTCAAGAATTAACAGGTTATGAAAGACATCGTGATTATCAGCGGAATTTTTTCTCAGTTTTAGAAGAAGATGAGATTGGTAAGACGATAGAGCATATAAATACTGTCCTAAAAGGAGAAAGAAAGAGTCTTCGAACAAAGATTAGAAATCGGAGCGGTCATGTAATAGATGTGAACATCCTATCCATTCCGGTGATAGTAGAAGGTGAAATTCTTGGTATTTGCGGCTATATGATTAGTGCATCAAATGAGAGGATTTTTTCGAAACCTATTCCTGAGAACTGGAATAATATCATTACTGGTATTAAGACAATTGACAGAATTGCTATGGATAGTTCAAAGCGGAAAAAGGCAGAGGAACAGTTAACTTACTTAGCTTATCACGATCCTTTAACAGGCTTGCCAAACAGACGAAAGTTGGACCATGAACTGCATATATCGATTACGGAAGCAAAAGAAAAGATTATGTTGGTTGGGGTTTTATACTTGGACCTCGACCGTTTTAAATATATCAATGATTCTCTCGGTCATAAAATGGGCGATAAGGTTTTACAGGTCATTGCAGATCGCTTAAAGGACAGTTTGAGAAGTGACGATACGGTCTCCCGTCAAGGAGGGGATGAGTTTGTCATCTTGCTGAAGAATGTGTCCACTAAAGAGGACCTTTATGAAGCTGCAGCTAGAATTAATCGGATTATCGCAGAACCAATACGACTGCTTGGTCATGAATATGTCCTTAGTGCCAGTATCGGGATGAGTATTTTCCCAGACCATGGGTTCGAAGCCGAAGTTTTAATTCAAAAGGCAGACCAAGCGATGTACCTTGCAAAGGAAAGCGGGGTAGGAATTCAGCCTTACGAAGCGGGAATGTCGAAAAGTCTATCTCGAAAACTGCTGCTCGAGCAATTCCTTCATAAAGCCATTGAAAAGAATGAATTATATCTGGAGTATCAACCAATCGTTGATGTGTACAAAAAACAAGTAATGGGGTTAGAAGCACTTCTTCGTTGGCAGCACCCAGTTATAGGGCCGATACCACCCGGAGAATTTATCCAAATTGCTGAGGAGTCAGATTTAATAATAAAATTAAGTAATTGGGTATTGGAAACAGCATGCAGACAGCGTAAAACGTGGGTGGATATGAACCTGCCGCCATTTTATGTATCTATTAATGTACCAGCGAGACAAATTAATTTGGAATCTTTCCTTGAAACCGTTAAGGACACACTAGCACGCTATCAGCTGCCAGCTAATTTATTAAAAATTGAAATAACAGAAAGAACTGCGATGACCAATGTCCAGCAGACGTTAAACACGATAAAAGAATTACAGGATAATGGAGTTGATATCATACTCGATGATTTTGGGGTTGGTTATTCGTCCATTAGCTACCTGGTACAATATCCCTTTAATACGATTAAAATAGATAAATCCTTCATTGAAGGGTTAGAGAATAAAAATCAGCGGTCTATTTGTCGAACATTAGTGTCAATGGGCAGGAACCTCGGAATGAATGTGGTTGCAGAGGGAGTGGAAGAATTAGAACAATTTCAATTCTTATGCAGTATTGGCTGCCATAATATGCAGGGCTACTATTTTAGCAGGCCAACTCGTGTTGAATTGATAGAGGCGTTCTTTACTTCTGAACAAAAAGGCTTACAGGGTAAATTTAAATAAGGGCCGAGACGTATCATCTTCGGTCCTTACCAATTAAAAATGCTTCACCATTGTCAAAAATTCAGTTGTATTTCTACTAAACTCTACTTTTTTAACAAATCCTAGTTTTGTATATAGATGAATGGCTCTTTGATTAAATTTTGCGACGGTTAATCGGATAGAATCGAGCTGATAGGTTTCTTGAATATACGAAAGGATAAACGTAAAGAATGGTGTTCCAAACCCCTGACCAGTTATGGCAGGATCCATGCCAATACCTATATCCTGCAAATCTTCATTATAGGCGCCAACTGTAGAACCAAATGGAACTTGGGCAGCGCTCCCAATACAAAGGAAACCAAGGAGCTCATGGTCTTGATTCAAAACCGCATAATAAGGATTTTCTAGTAATTCGGTAAGAGATTCAGCACTTTCTTCATTGTTATAAAAATCATAGGGTGCTTCGTATTTCCAAGTTAGGATCTGCTTTGCGTATTCCTCCGTCATATCCCTTACAAGTAACTGCATTTTATAACCCCTTTTTTCTGTAATCAAAACAAAACCGCTGCCATAAAGTGAACAGCGAGTTTATCTTTAAATTTTTGCAGTCCGAATAACCTTACTCATCATTTCTGCATTTGGATAATTGACTTCATGATAGAGTGCTGCGACCTTTTCAAAATCATAGTTTACTCTTCGAATAGAAGTTTTTATATGTCCGTCCTCGACTTCAACAAGTCCATAAGAGGCCTTTGTCAGACCATCGAACGGTAAACCAACGCTTCCAATATTCATGATAACCTTACCATTTATATATCTAATATAGGGCTTGTGGATATGTGCATAAATAAAAACTTGTGAACCCTGCGCCTGCATTAAACTCGTTTCGATTTGGTTGTCATCAGCGTTAGGGAGTATAACATCAAATAGATTAGTTGGTGTGGCATGAAACGCTGATAATTGAACATCTTCGATGGTAAGATTTAAAGTAGTTGGAAGGCTTTCTAAATATTCAATATCGGTTGGTTCCAATTGCTTTACAGTCCATTGGCGTTCTAGATTCATTAACTCTAGAACCTTATCTGCCACTTCCCCTTTTTGAACACCGCGTACCACCCATTCATCGGCATTTCCTTTTATCACTTCCGTATGTAAAGAGCGGACTAGGTCAAGAGAACGCTTAGGCTCAGGTCCACGATAACATATATCACCTAATACATAAATTTGATCAATTCCTTGTTGCTCAATATCCTGGAGAACGGCGTCCAGTGCGATGGCATTCCCATGAATATCCGATATAAAGGTAATTTTCATATCTATCCAACCTCCTTTAAAAATAGTACCATTTTTTGCTTGTAAAATAAAATTAGAATTTTCAATAAAAGCTTCGCTTCTACTGGCTGTCTGCTGTATAATCTTTTCTAATAATAAAAGAGGAGTTATGACAATGAATTCATTTATAAAGGATCAACTAGAAACATTCCAACAAGAGAACAGAAACCGTGGACGTTTGCTTGTCAGTTGCCCAGACCAGCCAGGGATTGTTTCAGCTATCTCGCAGTTTTTATTTTCGTATCAAGCAAATATCATCGAATCTAGTCAATATTCTACTAATCCTGAAGACGGAGTATTTTTTATTCGAATCGAATTTGAATGCCCGAATTTAAAGGAAAAGGCAGAGGATATGGAAGGGGAGTTTGCTGCAGTTGCTGAGAAGTTTTCGATGGATTGGAAATTAACCCATGTCTATCAGGTGAAAAAAGCGGCAATCTTTGTGTCTAAGGAACTTCACTGTTTGCTTGAACTGCTGTGGGAATGGCAAAGTGGTGACTTAATGGCGGATATTGCGCTTGTAATCAGTAACCATGAGGAAGCTAGAGATGCGGTAGAATCTTTGAATATACCGTTTTATTATATTCCTGCGAATAAGGATATTCGTGAACAGGTGGAAGAAAAACAGCTTGAGTTATTAAAAGAATATGAAATTGATTTAGTGATATTAGCACGTTATATGCAAATCCTGACTCCAAAGTTTGTCGCTGCCAATCCAAAGAAAATTATTAATATTCATCATTCCTTTTTACCAGCGTTTATTGGGGCAAGACCATATGAGAGGGCACATGCCCGCGGTGTAAAGTTAATCGGAGCAACATCTCATTATGTAACCAATGATCTTGATGAAGGACCGATTATTGAACAGGATATTGCCCGTGTCGATCACCGTGATGATGTGAATGATTTGAAAAAAATTGGACGTAGAGTGGAAAGAAGTGTTTTGGCTCGTGCGGTGAAATGGCATATTGAAGACCGGATTATTGTCCATCAAAATAAAACGATTGTTTTCTAATGAAGTTGGAAAACAGAGTAAGGCTGACTCAATAGTTGGAAATGAGTCAGCCTCTTTCTTATTTACAAAATATATGTTTACCAATTTTCTTGATTTGTGGGCGGCTCCAAATCCAGCTGCTTGTCGCTGTATCGGGATTAAAGTAATATAGGGCATTTCCGGTTGGATCCCATCCATTTAACGCATCCTGGACAGCCTTTTTTGCTGTTTCATTCGGTGTCAAATTAATTTGTCCATCCGCAACTGCCGTGAAGGCGCCAGGTTCATAGATGACCCCGGCTGCTGTATTTGGAAAAGAAGCACTTTGAACCCGATTAATAATGACAGCTGCCACAGCGACCTGACCGGTATAGGGCTCCCCGCGTGCTTCCCCGTACACGGCATTTGCCATCAAACGGATATCATTGGCACTATAACCGTTCGGAACATTAGCACCTGTTGAACCGGTATTTCCACTCTTTTCATATTTTGTTGCTTTTACTAGCATTGCCTTCGTATCTGCCCCGACAACCCCATCGACAGGCAATCCAAATTCATATTGGAAATTCCGTACAGCCCAGTATGTATTCCAGCCAAACACACCGTCAATTTTACCTTTATAAAAGCCATTATACGAAAGGCGTGACTGCAGCTCAATCACATCTTCCCCCGAAGCCCCCTGTTGAATGATCTGGTTCGAAAATGCTTGAATATCCTTACTTTGATCGCTATTGGCTAAAGATGTTACAGTTAGAAAAATCATTACCAGCAAAATCTTAAAGATTGCTCTCCTCTGCACAGGTTCAACCTCCTAACGATTTAAAAAGACGTATAATACTATCCTTTCATATTTTTTACATTTCTATGTAACAAATGAAAGGAGTAAGGGTTTTTCTGCTAAAATAAGTTTCTTAGGATAGAATTCTTAAACCGTTCTTCAATAAAATGGATGAAGGACAAAACTTGATAAAGAAGCAGAGGATTTTTCTTTCATAAGAGGCATGAAGGACAAATCTCAATAAAGAAGCAGAAGATTTGTCTTTCATAAGAGGCCTGAAGGGACAAATCTCGATAAAGAAGCAAAAGATTTGTCTTTCATAAAGGGCATGAAGGACAAAACTCAATAAAGCAGCAAAAGATTTGTCTTTCATAAGGGGCATGAAGGACAAAACTCGATAAAGAAGCAGAAGATTTGTCTTTCATAAGGGGCATGAAGGACAAAACTCAATAAAGCAGCAAAAGATTTGTCTTTCATAAGAGGGATGAAGGACAAAACTCAATAAAGCAGCAAAAGATTTGTCTTTCATAAAGGGCATGAAGGACAAAACTCAATAAAGCAGCAAAAGATTTGTCTTTCATAAAGGGCATGAAGGACAAATCTCAATAAAGAAGTAAAAGATTTGTCCTTCATAAGAGGCATGAAGGACAAAACTCAATAAAGAAGCAAAAGATTTGTCTTTCATAAGGGGCATGAAGGACAAATCTCAATAAAGCAGCAAAAGATTTGTCTTTCATAACAGAGATGAAGGACAAAACTCAATAAAGAAGCAAAAGATTTGTCTTTCATAAAGGGCATGAAGGACAAAACTCAATAAAGAAGCAAAAGATTTGTCTTTCATAAAGGGCATGAAGGACAAATCTCAATAAAGAAGTAAAAGATTTGTCCTTTATAAGGGGCATGAAGGACAAAACTCAATAAAGCAGCAAAAGATTTGTCTTTCATAAGGGGCATGAAGGACAAAACTCAATAAAGAAGCAAAAGATTTGTCTTTCATATGAGGGATGAAGGACAGATCTTGATAAAAAAGCAAAAGATTTGTCTTTCATAAGAGGCATGAAGGACAGATCTTGATAAAGAAGCAAAAGATTTGTCTTTCATAAGGGCATGAAGGACAAAACTCAATAAAGAAGCAAAAGATTTGTCTTTCATAACAGAGATGAAGGACAAATCTCGATAAAAAAGCAGAAGATTTGTCCTTCATAAAGACCGCGAAGTACATATCCCAATATAGTAAATAATCCCCTCAAAAAGGTTGAGGGGATTTATGCTGCTGCTTATTAATGAAATTGTTTATACCATTCTACGAAATGACCCAACCCTGTTTCTAATGGTGTAGCAGGGGAGAAACCGGCTGCCTGCTGCAAGTCGGTAATATCTGCATAGGTCTCTTTTACGTCTCCAGGCTGCATCGGGAGGAATTCAATTTTGGCCTTTTTACCGATTAGATTTTCTAATGTTTGGATGAAGGCCATTAATCTGACGGGGCGATTGTTGCCAATATTATAGATTTTGTAGGGAGCATGACTTGTGCTTGGGTCGAGATCTCTGTGTGGATCTGGCTCAGGTGGCTGGTCTAATAATTTGACGATTCCTTCTACAATATCATCTATATAAGTGAAATCCCTGCGCATGTCGCCATTATTGTACACTTTTATCGAATTCCCTTCGATTATATCCTTTGTAAAGGAATAATAAGCCATATCCGGTCTGCCCCAAGGTCCATACACTGTAAAGAAACGAAGGCCGGTAGTAGGGATATTAAATAAATGACTGTACGTGTGTGCCATTAATTCATTTGCTTTTTTCGTGGCTGCGTAGATACTTACTGGATGGTCGACAGAGTCAGTGGTGGAGAAGGGGGTTTTGGTATTGGCTCCATAGACAGAACTGGACGACGCGTAAAGTAAGTGCTCCACTTGATAATGCCTGCAAGCCTCTAAAATATTTACAAATCCTACTAAGTTGGAATGGACATAGGAGTGTGGATGAGTGAGACTATATCGGACCCCAGCCTGTGCAGCTAAATTAATCACAATGGGGATGGAATGACTCTCAAAAATTTCGTTTAAGCCTGCTGAATCAGCTAAATCTATTTTATAAAATGTAAACTTATCGTTAGTCTCCAGCTGTTTTAACCGCTCATTTTTTAAACGTACATCGTAATAGTCATTAAGGTTGTCCACGCCGATTACATGATAATTTTCAGCTAACAAACGTTTAGAAAGATGGAAGCCAATAAAACCTGCCGCACCTGTCACTAAAATGTTCATCTTTTATCCGATCCTTTTTTACGATCATTTCCCTTCTTTTTATCCTTGTTATCTCTCGTACCGCCGTGCTCTCTTTTTTGACTGTGGTCCTTATCACGATTATGCCCTTTTTTATGGTCACGATCCTTATCACGATCATGTCCTTTTTTATGGTCACGGTCTTTACCATGGTCTCTGTCCTTTTTATGTCCGTGGTCTTTACCATGTTCCTTGCCTTTTTTATGGTCACGATCCCTATCGTGGCCCTTGCCCTTTTTATGCCCATGCTGTTTTTTACCGCTATGCTTTTTAATTTCTGGCAGAATAGTAGCAATGTCCTTAATTTCCATTTGAACTTCTTCCTCGGTAAGTGGAATAAGAGTTTTCGTCCATTCCGCGTGTGTAGCAGGATCTAAAACCTTTATTTGCTCTAAGAAATCAGCCAGGAAGCCTCTTTCATGAAGGTTTTGAAAAAGTTCTAATGGTCGTTCTTGCAGACGAGAGAAGGAATAAACATGGTCAACCATTTTAAAACCTTTATTGGTGACAAAAACATGTCGTAAGGGGGCGTCAATTTGTTTAAATCCAGCCTGTTTTTGGGAAGTTAGAATGTCTAATAGTAGTTTTGTCACGACGGGTGGAAGGGTGGTTTGTTTCTTTAAAAAGGTGTTTAAGTCTGGCCCTGATAAATATTCCATTACAACGTAGTTTTCTCCGCTTTCATGAACCTTTGGAATAAAGGAAAGGTCCTGATTCGCCAATAAAATGGTTTTTTCCATATGACAATGTTCCGGTTTTCCATAGATTTTTACGCATTGATCCTCTTCAATTCGAAAGACCGCACCTTGGTGACCAGCTCCAATTAATGTTTGCGAGATGGCGCTATCCACTTTTACTCCTTCACCATTTCCTCCTGAAAAGACGGGTATATTCCGGTAATCGATTGTGTTCTCTGCAAAGTATCGCTGCCAAGTTTCATAGGTGGCTGGTTCAAATTTTCTAACTTGAGATAAGAAGGATTCTTTTAATAACATCATGTTTAAATCTCTTAATAATTTAAGCGGCACAGGGTGTACACGTTTGAAGGCATTCACATGGTCAATGACCTTCAGCTCTTCATTTTCAAGGACGAAAATATGCCGTAACGGGGCATCAACCATTGTGAACTGTGCATTTCTCATTTCACTTAAAACATATAGAAGTTTTCTTGTAATCGATTCAGGAATATAGGTGCAATTCCGTAGATATTCTTTTAATGTAGGGGCATTAAAGAATTCCATAACGATATAGTTTTCACCATATTCATATAATCGTGGAAAGAACGCTAAGTGCTGCCCTGCTTTGAGTGCTTCTAATTCCATTTGAGCTTGCAGGGTATTGGAATAAATTTTTACGCAGCGCTTTTCGGATAATTTAAAGACAGCGCCTTGAGCACCCATTCCGATTAAAGGGTAGTTAGTGGGGTTATCGATTAATAGAGTTTTTGGTCCTTTCGTTACTTTAATTGATCTGAAGTCTGTCATCGTGATCCCCCTAACAATTCATCATAATATTTAGCCTGCAAGAGAAGCTGCTTAGTTTGGTCAAAGTTTTGTTCTACATTCTGACGAGCTGCAAGAGCATAGCCTTCCCATAGTTGTCGATTGAGTAACATAAATTCTAATGCTTGGGCAAGATGGTCCACATCGTTTTCTCGTACTAAAATTCCATCTTGGTTATTCGTAATAATCTCTGGAATACCCGCATGGTTTGTGGCGACAACAGGTATACCTGTCGCCATCGCTTCTTTAATCGTATTTGGAATTCCTTCTACATCCCCATTGCTAGCTGTTAAACTTGGGGCACAGAAAATGTCTGCTTGTCCCATTAATTCTGGAACTTGACTCTTGGGCACACGATTTAATAATCGGAAGGATGTACCTAAATTAAGCTGTGCTGCTAGGGATTTAATATAGCTTTCCAGCTCACCGCCGCCAATGATGGTAAGGGTAGCTCTTGGGAATTTTGCTTTAATCTTTTTAAATGCCTGCATTAAGACATGGTGACCTTTCTTTTCTACTAGTCTCCCGATTGAAAAAATGTTTTGTGTCCCTTGTAAATTTGGTCCCTTATAAGGGAAAAGGTTAAGGTCTACCCCTCCATAAAGCACTCTGATTTTATCTGCAGGACATCCCCATAAATTTATTCGATGTGCTAGATGCTGACAAACAGGGAAAAAACACTCTCCTTGTTCAAACAGCATTTTCATGCCATCTAAATAGCCAACCGGCTGATTGGCAAGAGTTGCATCTCTTCCGCGGAAACTGGTGACAAGCGGCAGGTTGGTTTCTTCCTTAAATGGAAGCATTAATAAACCTAATTGACCATGGTGGGCATGAATCAGTGATAGTTTGTTTTTTTCGACATAATCTACTGGAGAGAATATTTCACTAAGGTATTGAACCTTTTCATTAAGAAGCGATAAATTAACCATATACTTAGGCTGCCTGACCAAATGAATATAATCATAACCAGGAACTTCCCGAATCTGGGGAATGTATTGAGTCGGATCCACCCGCAGGTTTAAATGGATAACTTTAGGCAATTGTTCATTCTCCTTTCAAACATAATATCTAAATTTATAATCCTCTAAAAATAAGGTATGCTTTTTGAAAGGGAAGGCTTGGACAAATTGGTAAAAACACCAAGGCAAAAAAAAATGCGCTAAAGTCCTTAACAGACTGTAGCGCGTTTTTTTTAGATAAATAAGCTTAGTAGTAAAACGATTCCAAGACCAACAATGGAGTTGACGAATAAGAGAAGGCCCCAAGTTTTAAACGTTTCTTTAATAGATAATCCAAAATACTCTTTGAATAACCAGAAGGAAGCATCGTTCACGTGTGTAATGGTGTTACTGCCTGCAGCTGTTGCTAATACCATTAAGACAGGGTTTACATCAAAGGTATGCATAAGCGGACCAACAATCCCTGCAGCTGTAATCGCGGATACTACACCCGTACCGGTTGCAATCCGAATTAAGGCAGTGATAAACCAAGCCATGATTAACGGTGATACACTTGAATTTTGCATTAAGCTTGCAATCGCGTCACCCACACCAGAATCTAAGATAATTTGTTTGAAAGCACCGCCAGAACCAACGATGAAAACGATCATCGCAATTCCTTCAATCGCTCCTGAAAATGATTTCATGACGTCTGACATGGAACGGCCAATGCGAATACCAAATACATAGATGGCAACTAGAACGGCTAGAATCATACTGATTTCTGCACTTCCGAAGAAGTTAACGATTTGATATGCAGTGGAACCTTTTTCGATAAAGTAATTAAGAAGGGTTGCTGCCGTAATAATGATTGCAGGTGTTAATGGAACAAGTAAGCTTACTGCAAAATTTGGCATTTCCGCTTCTGTAAATTCTTTTTCTTTTTTTAACAAATTCGGTACTGGACGGTCTAAGTTTTTCAATAAGCGTGGGAGAATAATACCTGCACAAATGATAGCAGGAATGACGACCACTAGCCCTAATATATAAACCATACCCATATCCGCGCCATAAGCGTCAACAAGTGCTACCGGACCAGGCTGTGGCGGGAAGATACTGTGAGCCATCGTTGCCGCAGCTACCATTGTCATACCAAGACGTAAAAATGGTGTTTTCGCTTCTATTGCGATACTTACAACAAGTGGTGCCAAAATAATAAATGCTACTTCGTAAAATACGGAGATACCGAAGATGGAACCGACAAGTAAAATGGCCCATTGAACATATTTCACTCCAAATTTATTTAAGAGTGTGGTTGCAACACGTTGAGCCGCACCTGAATCAACCATCAACTTACCAAGGACAGCACCAAACCCGATAATAATGGCGAGACTTCCAAGCGTGCCGCCAAAGCCGGCTTTCACCGACGCAATGACATCTGGCAAACTGAGACCGTTTGCAATGCCTACAAAAATTGCTGAGATTAAAAGGGCTAAAACACTGTTAAGCTTTACTTTCATATTTAAGAAAAGAAGCAAAGCAACCCCGAGAGCTACCCAAATAATTGGTAAATAATTCTCCATGATATTTCCTCCAAGTTCTAGATGCATTAGCAGTATTGATGACGCTTACCCCATAGAGCAACGTAACTAATAATTAATTAGTTTAATAAACAAATTAACCTTTAGAAGGATATCATTTCCATAGCGAGTTCGTCAAATCTTTTTTGAAAGCGGTTATTACAAATTGTAGATTTTTATATAAAAAAAGTAACCCCATATTTCGGGGTTACTCGTATTAAGAATTAACGTAATGTTTTTAAAGCTCCGCTCCAAGCGATTACTTCGTCCAACATTGCAGTCATGTTTGTTTGGTGTAAATCTTGAGGTTTGAATTCTGAGCCGTTTTCAAAATCTGTGAATAAAGATAATGTTGGGTGTGTACGAACGTCAGCTACCTTAACTTCGCCAAGGATTCCACGTAAATGTTCTGCAGCACGTGCTCCGCCTGTTGAACCGTAACTTACGATACCAGCCGCTTTGTTGTACCAAGCTTCACGTGCAAAGTCAATTGCATTTTTTAAAGCACCTGTAATACTGTGGTTGTATTCTTGAACAACGAATACAAATCCATCTAAACTTGCAAGCTTTTCATTCCAAGCAGCAATTCCTGGCTCTGTTCCATCAGTAGTGCCTAGGAAGGGAAGGTTAAAATCTGCGATATCTACGATTTCGTAGTCTGCGTCTCCACGTTGATCAGCAATTCCTTTTACCCATTCTCCTACTTGCGGGCTAACACGTCCTTGACGTGTGCTTCCTAAGATGATACCGATTTTCAATTTTGGATTTGTCATTGTTTCTTCCTCCTTAGTTGTTGTACCAAATAATTTGTTGAAAAAACCCATTGTGTGCACCCCTTGCTGTTATTTTTAATCTATTTAGGTTTTTTGTTAACGTTTGTTTTGAATTAAAGTATACTCAGGTAAAATATTTTTAATTCGAGATAAATATAATACAGATTTATCTCGATGTCAAGAGATTGGTTTTAAAATAAAAAAAAGCCATTACTCAAAAAATAAAGTAATAGGCTTTCCTTTTTCAAAGGTTAACAAGTAAAAACCACTGGTACTGTTAAGCATGGTAAAGCGAACCCGAAGAATTCAATACATACTTTATTCGTAGATATAAGTTTCAAGGGGAAATTTATCGCTAGAGGAGCCGTGTTGTTAAAGGATAAATTGCCTTCCACCTCCACTACTAGAGTTTGAACTCCGTTTTCCTCTGTACAAATTGGCAGACCTGCCGCTGTCCCAGTAAATGTTACTGTTACTGTTGGACCGGGTGGGAATACCGCGGAAAAGGAAACATTGACAAAGCTTCCCGCTAAGGTACAGTTGGGGCAGATATTAATATCCACTTCAAGGTTTAAGGAAACTATGAATGATCCGATTTGAATCGTTTTTGTGCCAGTACCAATGGCAGTTGCACCACAATCGCATTGTTGTAGTCCCAAGTTCATTACCTCCTTTCATAGCAATACGATATGATATGAAGGTTGTATGATTTTGGACAAGTCATGAGTCCTAGGAAAAATCAACATTCCCTTGTTTTTTTTATCATACTGCAATAAGTGGAATGCTTGTTCCTTTTGGACTATACTTGGTAGAGATATTTTATTAAGAGATTGGAGAGGGAGTAATGATGTCAAGTTTGCCAAATTGCCCAAAATGCAATTCAGAATATACATATGAAGATGGAAGTTTATTGATTTGTCCAGAGTGTGGACATGAGTGGAGTTTAGAAGCAGCGTCTGTGGAGGAAGAACGTGTTATTAAGGATGCAAATGGTAATGTTTTAAGTGATGGTGATACGGTAACGGTTATCAAGGACCTTAAAGTAAAAGGAAGTTCATCTACCTTAAAACAGGGGACAAAGGTGAAAAATATTCGTTTAGTTGATGGGGACCATAATATCGATTGTAAAATCGATGGTTTTGGCGCGATGAGTTTGAAATCAGAATTTGTTAAAAAGATATAAAAAATTGGCGCTCCCTACTTAAGGAGCGCCTTTGATTCATTTTAAAAATCAATGTTGTCAGGGTTTGGACCGACTCTATGATTTTCATTAAGACTACTTATTTGGTCCAAATCTTCTGCTTTTAGTTCAAAATCAAATATAGATGAGTTCTCTATGATTCTTTGTTCCTTTGTTGATTTAGGTATCGTAACAACCCCATTTTGTAAATCCCAGCGTAAAATGATTTGAGCGACTGATTTGTTATATTTAATGGCTAGGACCTTTAGTAAAGGATGATCAAATAATTGACCCTGCATTAATGGGGACCAGGCTTCAAATTGAATGCCGTTTTTATCACAGAAGGCTTTGACTTCTGCCTGAGTTAGACGTGGGTGATATTCCACTTGATTGACCATTGGTTTTATCTCGGCATTTTTTAGTACATCTTCTAAATGATGGACTTGGAAGTTACTTACTCCAATTGCTTTTACTCTTCCTGCTTTATAAAGAGTTTCTAGCGCACGCCATGCATCTTTATATTTCCCCTCCACTGGCCAGTGAATCAGGAATAAATCTAAATAATCAAGACCCAGTTTCGCTAAACTATTCTCATAGGCTTTCAGTGTTGATTCGTACCCTAAGTCAGAGTTCCAAACCTTTGAGGTAATAAATAATTCTTCTCTTGTAATGCCGAATTCATTGATTGCTTCGCGAATGGCTTGCCCAACGCCTTCTTCATTCCCATATATAGCGGCTGTATCGATACTGCGGTAACCTTGTTTAATCGCAAATTTAACAGCATTCACTAATTCTGGACCTTCTTCGACTTTGAATACCCCTAGACCGAACCAAGGCATTTTTACACCATTCGATAAAGTAGTTGTTGCTTGTAAGTTGTTTGTCATTTTATTGAACCTCCAATTTTTGATTTGAAAATAAACACTGGTTATCAGTAACGGTTTTGTCTTTTTCTTCTAGCTTTCGGCTCCAGCCTGTCAGGAAGACGGCGCCAAGAACCATCAGGGCACCAATCCAAGTGGTATGGATGAGTCCAATTGAATCGGTTATGATTCCGCCTAAATAGGAACCAATCGCAATTCCTGCATTGAACGCAGCAATATTAAGGGCCGAAGCTACGTCTACAGCGCTTGGTACATAACGCTCAGCCAGCATGACCACATACACTTGTAATCCAGGAACGTTCATAAATGCAAGCAGGCCCATAAAGAAAATCGTAATTAATCCCGCTATTTTAAATGGTGCGGTAAACATTAATATAAATAGAACCACAGCTTGGACAATAAACATATACAACAGTGCCTTAATTGGATTTTGATTGGATACCTTTCCTCCAATCATATTTCCGATGGCGATTGCAATCCCATAGCCAAGTAGAATCGCAGCCACCGTTCCTTCTTTAAAGCCTGTGATATCTTGAAGGATTGGAGATAGATAAGTAAAGACTACAAATGTTCCTCCATACCCTAAGGCGGTAATGATAAAGACAAGTAAAAGCCGGCCATTTTTGACGATTTTTAGTTGATCACGAAAAGATGAAACACTACCTTTTCGTAAAGACGATGGTATCAGAATACTATTCGCAAGTAATGCGATGACTCCCACAACAATAATCAGAATAAACGCCATTCGCCAGCCAAATTGTTGACCAATAAAGGTACCAAGCGGAACACCGGTTACCGTGGCTACGGTTAGTCCTGAAAACATAATGGAGATTGCGCTGGCTCTCTTATTTTCCGGTACTAAATCAGCTGCGATCGTAGAGCCGATTGACATGAAAATACCATGGGAGAGGGCAGATATAACGCGCGCTACCAAGAGTACGCCGATGCTTGTTGCACTAGCCGCCAGACCATTCCCGATAATAAAAATCACCATGATCCATAACAATAAAGATTTCCGTGACATACTAGAAGTAACAGATGTCAGAATAGGTGCCCCGAAGGTAACTCCTAGTGCATATAAGGAAACCGTTAAACCGGCAGTTGTAACGGGAATTTCTAAATCATTTGCAATTAACGGTAAAAGTCCGACACTGATAAATTCAGTGGTTCCAATTGCAAACGCACTTATCGCTAATGCCAGCAGTGCAAACAAACTTTGTTTATGATTGAAAGACATATGTTGTCTCCTCCTTATGAATTTTTGAACGATTTGCTTTTTACGGCTCAATCGATAAATGTTATTATGGGATATAGTGAAATATTAGTGAAGTACGCACTTTAAAGTGATATAGATACTTTCGAGTAATATAGGTACTTAAAAGTGCCTATGAGTGAGGAGGGAATGTTCGTATGAAGCAACAAAAGAAATACAATATATCTGTAGAAGCAACGTTGGAAGTAATTGGAGGGAAGTGGAAGTGTGTGATTCTCTGCCATTTAACCCACGGCAAGAAACGAACAACTGAATTAAAGCGGTTGATGCCCGATATAACGCAGAAAATGTTAACACAACAATTGCGTGAATTAGAGGAAGATGGGGTCATTAATCGAATCGTTTATAATCAAGTTCCGCCGAAAGTGGAGTATGAGTTAAGTGAGTATGGCAGGAGTTTAGAAGGGATTTTAAATTCACTATGCACATGGGGAGAAAAACATATTACCAAAGTTTATGGAAGTTTAGATGTCTTAGAAGAGAACGTACTAAATGAACATTTAAAATAAAAACACTGTTAAATTTTCATTGTTGATTTTTTGTGCAGCGGTATAAAAGGTAGATGAAGGACAAATCAGTAGAACTTCAGATGAGATTAGTCCTTCATAAGGGTGATGAAAGACAAATCAAGAGATTCCACAGTGAGATTTGTCCTTCATAAGGTTGATGAAGGACAAATCGAGAGATTCCACTGTAAGATTAGTCCTTCATAAGGGTGATGAAAGACAAATCAGGAGATTCCACAGTGAAATTAGTCCTTCATAAGGGTGATGAAAGACAAATCGAGAGATTCCACGATGAGTTTAGTCCTTCATAAGGTTTTTCGTGGCCGAAATCAACATCAGCCTTTAACTAAGCAAAAAAACAGGCGTATCCTTTTTCAAGGATAACGCCTTATTTTTTCAATAAAAGGTAAACAAAGTAGGGTGCACCAATTAGTGCTACCATAATACCGGCAGGGATTCCTGCAGATTCCATGATATTCCGTCCTACAGTATCTGCAAAAACAAGCAGCCAGCCGCCAATTAGAATGGCGATGGGAATAAATAACTGATTTCGCGGTCCTACTAACGCTTTTGCCATATGCGGCGCCATTAAGCCGATAAAGGTAATTCCTCCCGTAACTGACACAGCAGATGCAGCAAGGGCAACAGCGGTTATCAGTAAAACAATTCGTTCTTTTTCAATTGATACACCGACGCCGATGGCGACTGGTTCACTTAGACTAAGCAGATTCAACCGATTTGCCTTATATAAGGTAAAAGGAAGCAGTACAACCAGCCAAGGGAGGAGCGCCCAAATAAATGGCCAATCGGTTCCCCAAATATTTCCTGCTAACCATTTTGCAATAAAGTCGACCTTTGCCCGTTCGGCAGAAGAAATCAGGACAATCATCGCTCCGGAAAGCGCCATCGAAAAACCAACCCCGATTAACACCAATCGTACTGGCTGCATTCCTTCCGTTTTGCTGTACGCGAATAGATAGATGAGAACGGCAGTCAGCAATGCTCCAAGAAAAGCAACTAGTGGAAGCATATAGACAAACGAACCTGCTTCTATTGGAAAAAACAGAAAGAATACAGTGACAGCAACACCCGCACCAGAGTTAATCCCAATAATACCAGGGTCAGCTAAATCATTACGGGTGATTCCTTGTAAAATAGCCCCTGATAAGGCTAGTGCCATACCGGCTAAGAGGGTAATGATGATTCGCGGTAATCGAACCGAAAATAACACAAATTCCTCTTTAAACGTACCTTGACCAAGAAGGGTAGGGATCAGCCTGTCGTAGGAAAGAGAGGCATAACCTAAACCCAGCCCAATCACGAGCGTAACCAAAATTAATGCTATTAAACTAACTAAAATGATTCGTTGTTTTCTAAGTACCGATGGGTGGATCATGAGAATGCCTTACCTCCTTTACGGACAATCACAAGAAAGAAAGGTAATCCCAAGGTGGCCACAATCGCAGCCACAGGTGTTTCAAAGGGAGCATTAATGGTCCGTCCAAGTGTATCAGCGAAAAGCATAAAGGTGGCTCCAGAAATAGCCGTCATAGGAAGAATAAAACGATAATCCGTCCCAACCATTGAGCGTACAACATGAGGGACCATTAAGCCGATGAAAGCCATGTTTCCTACAAGGGCAACAGAAGCCCCTGCTAATAGAATAATGGAGATAAAAAGAATGACCTTTATTTGTGTTGTTTTTTGACCTAGTCCAACTGCTACTTCTTCACTTAAACTAAGAATTGTAAGCTGCCTTGATAAAAAGAAAGACACTAGTAACCCAACTAGGATGAAGGGGATAATAATCTGGAGCTGCCCCCATGTAGTGCCAACCATTCCTCCAGCCGTCCACATTGAGACATTTTTTGATATTTTAAAATAAATCCCAATTCCTTCTGCAATGGCATAAAGGAAAGCAGAAACAGCTGCTCCGGCTAGTACAATTCTAAGTGGAGAAAACCCGCCTTTACTCATTGCACCGAGGCCGAATACCATGGTGGTTCCCACCGCTGCTCCAATAAAGCAGGCAATGGTAATACTGAAATAATTAGCTGAAGGGATAAACGTGATAATGAATGCTAGTGCTGCATTTGCCCCCGCTGTTAAACCAAGTAAGCCTGGATCAGCGAGGGGATTCCTCGTGATCCCCTGCATAATCGCTCCAGCAACGGAAAGGGCAGCTCCAACCACGATGGCAGCGATTTCACGCGGCAGTCGTATTTCACGAATGATGGAAATTTTTTCACCCTGCGCATTGGAGAAAAGTGCCTTTGATACATCTTGGAGCGAAATATCTGCTGCTCCCATGATTAAGGAAAGGATAAACATTGCGGCAAATATAAGAAGTCCGATTATTAATTTTAAGCCAAAAGGAATGGAACGTTGGTTTTCTCTTGTCATAACTCTCTCATCTTTTCTTTCGTAGAATAGGGTGAAGAGGAATCCTTTATAAGAATTCCTCTTCTAATATTAATTACCTAAAAATGATTTCTTAATAAATTCTAACTGCTTTTCTAGTGTTATTGGATCACTGAAAGAAGCACCTTGTCCATTCATTTCAAAGACGCGATTGTTCTTAACCGCAGGAATGTTTTTGTACGTTTCCGTTTCTTGGAAGGAAGTATCAGCGTCTGAGTATTTACTTAAAATCATATAATCTCCTGCATACTCAGGAATGACTTCGGCCGAAAGAGTAAAGTATCCAGATGACTCTGCCACTTCTTTCACTTTTTCAGGCATTTTTAGTTTCATTGCTTGATATAGGATTTCTGTTCCACGTGCCCAGTTGCTTCCGAAAACATAAAGATCTTTTCCGTAGCTTTCCATAACCGATACGGTTGCATCTTCACCGATCTTGGCGCGGATTTCTTCTCCCGCACTTTCAGCTTCTTTCTTGAAGTTGTCCACCCAAGCTTGGGCCTCTTTTTCTTTATTTAATAGTTTTCCAATTTCAATGTGCTGTGTTAAATAATCAACCTTTCCCCAAGTATATGTTACGGTAGGGGCAATTTCACTTAACTTATCAACGTTTTTAATATTAGATAAACCAATGATTAAGTCTGGTTCTAGTTCAATAATTTTTTCTAGGTCTTCATCGGATACTTCTGCAACATCTTTCATTTCTTTTTCAAAGGTTGGGTTATTCTTTGACCAAGTATCTACACCGACAACATTCACACCTAAATCAAGGACATTACCAGTGAATCCGGATAATAGAATAACGCGCTGTGGGTCAGCAGGTACTTCAATCGGTCCATTTTCTGATTGGTATGTAATCGTTTCAGATTTTTTCTCATTTGGTGCTGTATTTTCTTCTTCTTTAGAAGTATCTGTACCGCAGGCACTAATAATTAACGCTGCGAGCAGGATAAAGGGCAGTAGTAGTTTTTTCATGTTTAGTTTCTCCTTTTAGTAAATTGTACGTTACGCACATTGGTTTTTTTGTGCGGGGGTCATTGCCGATAACAGCGTCAATATTGAATACCTTCCTCAACACTTTTTGGCTGATTACTTCTTCACAACTTCCTGCCTTGACAATTTCACCGTCTTTTAAGGCGATAATATGATCAGCGAAGCGAGCAGCTTGGTTTAAATCATGAAGGACCATGACAATCGTCCGCTGTTGCTCGTGATTTAATTTTTGCAGAAGCTCTAACACTTCTAATTGATGGGCCATATCCAGGTAGGTTGTTGGTTCATCTAGAAAAATAATTTCCGTTTCTTGTGCCAGTGCCATCGCAATCCAAACGCGCTGACGCTGTCCGCCGGATAATGCATCTACCGGACGAAATTTAAAGTCTATTGTTCCTGTGACTTCAAGTGCCCAGTCAATTACTTCATAATCCTTTTTCGTTAGGCGGCCAAAGCCTTTTTGATAAGGGAAGCGACCATAAGATACAAGCTCGCCAACTGTTAATCCACTAGCACTTTCTGGTGTCTGGGGAAGAATGGCCATTTGTTTTGCGAGAATCTTTGTGTTTACTTTTGATATATCTTTACCATCTAAAAGGATGGACCCTGATTGGTGGGAAATGATACGTGTAATTGCTTTCAATAATGTCGATTTTCCACACCCATTCGGTCCAATGATGGTTGTTATCTGTCTATCTGGAATTTCAATACTTAGACTTTTGACAATTAAGCGTTCACCATAGCCAATGCTTAAATCATCAGTAGAAAGGCGAACCATTGTAATCCTCCTTTTGTTTCTGGAAATAATTGATAATGATTATCAGTGTCGTTATGACCTAACTATAAAGGTGAGTGATAATGATTGTCAATTACAATTTTGTGAATATTTTTTTATCAACTAATAGTGTTTACCAAATAAAGTCTCTTTTTCCTGTTAAATAAAGGTTTGTGTTTAATTTAAGGTCTGTCAAGATATCGACAAATATGAGCACCGCAGAATTTTCAAAAAAAATATGTATTGAAATCGTTGGGGAAATCCATTAATCTTATTGATAATGATAATCAATTACAATTGGTTAGGGAGTGGACGGAATGGAACAACAAGAATTGTTTGATGTGACGGTGATTGGCGGGGGACCTGCAGGACTTTATTCTACTTTTTATAGCGGACTTCGAGAAATGAAGACTAAGGTCATTGAATACCAACCGGAATTAGGCGGAAAGATTCATTTCTACCCAGAAAAAATGATCTGGGATGTCGGCGGTTTAACACCCATTACGGGAGCAAAATTAATGGAACAGCTTGTTGAACAGGCGTTAACCTTTAGTCCAACCGTTGTTTTGAATGAAAAAGTAGAGTCGATCGAGCGCAATGAAGAAGGAATCTTTGTCTTAAAGGGAACTTCTGGACAAGAGCATTTTTCAAAAACAGTGATTGTTGCTATTGGCAGCGGCATTTTGAATCCGCAAAAGCTGAACATAGAGGGCGCAGAAAGATTTGAAGTTTCTAATTTACATTACACCGTTAAATCCTTCGCACAATTCAAGGATAAAACGGTAATCATATCAGGCGGCGGGAATTCTGCTGTTGACTGGGCAAATGAATTAGAATCAATTGCGAAAAAAGTATATTTAACCTATCGAAAAGAGGAGTTGGGAGGGCATGGACAAGAAGCACAGGCAACCAAGCTTCTTGAAAGCTCTGTAGAGTGTTTCTTTCAATCTTCGATTACCAAATTAATTGCCAATGGCGACCGCGATGAAATCTCTAAAGTGGAATTAACGAACCACGAAACAGGAGAGGTATCTTATTTGGCAGTAGATGAAGTGGTCATTAGTCATGGGTATGAACAGGACGCAACCTTACTGGAAAATAGTGAGCTGGATATTGCTAGAGTAAATAATTATTATATCGCCGGAAACTCAACAAGCGAATCTTCCATAGAGGGTCTTTATGCTGCTGGAGATATTCTCATGTACGAGGGGAAAATCAATCTAATTGCCGGTGCTTTTCAGGATGCAGCCAATGCTGTAAACAAAGCGAAGAAGTTTATCCAGCCGGACGCCGCTAAAGTCGCGATGGTATCTTCCCATCATGAGGCTTTTAAAAAGCGTAATAAGGAATTAATTAAGCAAATGATATAATATAGTAAAGAAGGTGGACTGCTGCGGTCCACCTTTATTTTGTATATGGGGCAATTCGATCAATCCGATTTGTCCAGATTCCGCCGCTATAATTAGCAGGAAGTCTGTTTAAATCTTCTGGAGTATCAAATCCCTCTGACCAGCCGCCGTCACCCGCAACCACAATGACCCGCGTATCGACACTGTCCATTCGATTTAAGAACTTTTCCGACCATCCCCATAACCATGGAGCAATTTTCTCTTGTATATGCAATTGTGTTTTCTCACATGCTGAGGGGATATAACCGGTCCAGCCGACTACAATATATGGAAGAAGACAGCTTTTTAACGTCGCTTTTGACATCACACGAAGTTCGGGGATTTCCTCTTTTATTGTTGCAATAGGCTGATCCCCGCCGTAAACGGTCATTTGGGCTAAGCGTTTTGCAGGCAGCTTTGATAGCAATTCAGCCAGTTGTATGCCTTCTTCGGGGTCATCGCTTTTAATATGGATCAAAAAGGAACTCTCTGGAAAATGGTCTAATACTTCGTTCAAAGAGGGCATGAGGCCAGCGCCTTTCCCGCGAAAAGGATAAGTTTTTCCATTATCCGCCGTGTAGCCATAACCGATATCTAACTGCTTTAATTCTTCCATTGTGTATTCCTTCGTGGTTCCCTCAGCATTTGTCCGGCATTCCAACGTCCAGTCATGAAAAACAGCAAATTGCCCGTCTTTTGTAGGCTTAATGTCTAGCTCGACGACATCTGCACCGTTTTCAAAGGCTGCTTCCATCGAAGGGATAGTATTCTCTATATAGGGATGTTCAGGTTGGAAAATTCGCTCCGCTGTACAGGTATCGCCTTGGATACCTTCCATGCTAAAGGTTTGTCCTAGCCCGCGGTGTGCGAGAAGTAAAGGGTCACCCTCACGATCCTTTGCAAATAGAGAGCTATTGTTTAGAAAAATAAATAAAGATAGAAAGAGTAGAAATATGAAAGCTCTTTTTACTATTTTCTTCAGTTTCGATTCCTCCATTAGTTCATGTTCATGATAATAGACGTAATTCGTCGGATAAATGATTCAGTTTTTTATCATTCAAGTCAAAGTTAGCGGATATTAATAAGTAATACAAGATTAAGAGATCCATTTTTATGTCAAAGATAGAGATATCAGCGTTAAATGAATATATCGGCGATGAATGAGCTATATCAGCGAAAGGACATCTAAAATAAAAAAGCTGATTGGAGTTTCCAACCAGCAATGCGTTACATTCTCTCTTTTATATCGTCTCTAATGGATTCGATCATACTATCCGATAAATTAGCTGGCAGTGATGTACCATCCTTAAAGACCCAAGCATTAATAATCTCAAGATCTGCTTTTTTAAAAGTAATACTGTAATTCTTTTGATCATAGGTAAACTCTGCCGTTACATATTCCTCACTATCAAAATCATCATCAATAATCATATTTGTTATTTCATACGCCATCACAATACAGTCTCCTTTTAACCTACAATAAAATTAGTTTTAACTAAAAAGCGACGTTTATACAAAACCATCATCTGCAGCATGCTCCATTATCATACCTGACACTGTCCACCTGGGGTGGACAGTGTCCACGAGCGGTGCCTGTCACCCGTTTATTGTCACCCAATTATTTATAACCCAATTTATTAAGGAAAGTATATGTCTAACCATCCTTGATTATTTTTTAGGGTGTAGTAGTTTTGAAAGTCTGTGTTTATGTAGGCAAGTGGATAGTGTTGTTTCTCAATGCTGTAGTTGGTTCCGTCTTTTTTAGTAAAGACCAGGGCCGTTTTTGTTATCTGGATGGTTTGAAAATGGAAGCCATCTCGTTGGTAGAGCATTTCGTCTTCACCGTAATAGTTAAGTATCACCTGTCGATTTTGATGGTTTGTTAGTATTGAAAAGTCGTTTAATTGTTTTTCCATACGCGCAGCACATACCCTCCGCAACCGCATTGGTCGATAAACTTCATTTCTATGGTACTTCCGAAACCTTCTGATAAAACTCCTGTCAAATAGTCATCTGGATGTCCAAAAGAGGCGGGAGTAACGATGTTTACATAGTAACCTTTTCCTGTATGCTCGACTGCCTCTATGGACTCCTTGATAACTAACCCGATTTCCATTCTATATTCTTCGTGTTCCAGCGAAATGGACCAATTCTTATCCAATTTCGATCACCTCTTACATTCTTTTATGCTGTACTTAAATTTTTCTGTTCATTTCTGTTCAATCTACTAATTTAACATTAGCTTTAACATATCCTTATTTTAAAACGATGTTCATTGGAAAGTGGTGATAGGAATCACAAAGCGAAAGGAACCATAGTTAATCATGGTTCCTTTTCTCATAAATACTCATATTAAGAGATCGTTTCAGCCTTTTTATTTTCGATCAAGGCACTTACTTGCATGACGGTTAATGGTTTGCTAAAGAGGTCACCTTGGACAACGTCACAATGGTGTTCTTTTAGAAACAGCAGCTGCTCTTTATTCTCTATTCCTTCCGCAACAACGGTTAAACCAAGGCTGTGACCTAAGTAAATAATTGTTTCTACTAGTGCTTTGTCTTTTTGACTGGCCATAATATCTTGGTTAAATGGCTTAGGAATTTTTAAGGTGTTAATTGGAAATCTTTTAAGATACATTAAGGAGGAAAATCCTGTACCGAAGTCGTCAATAGATATCCTTACGCCTAAATCCCGCAGTGTCTGCATATTTTTAATCGCTGCTTCTGCGTCTGTAAAAGCAACGCCTTCCGTAATTTCTAACTCTAAACAATTTGGATTTAACCCAGTAGTTTTTAAAGCCTTTATGACCATCTCTACCAAATTTTCGTGAAGAAATTGAACAGGAGAGAGGTTTACAGCAATGATTAAATCGCTTTTCCCGCTATCATGCCAAGCCTTTCCCTGCATACAGGCATGATTCAGGACCCATTCACCTATAGGAATGATTAACCCGGACTCTTCTGCAACCGGTATAAATTGGCTCGGAGATACCATCCCAGCTTCCATTGTATTCCACCGAAGTAATGCTTCGACTCCGACAATTTCCCCTGTCTGTAAACTCACCTGTGGTTGATAGTTTAAAACAAATTCATTGTTTTTAAGTGCTTTTCGCAGTCCACTCTCAAGTGCCATTTTTCTAGATATCGTTTTATTCATATCCTTTGAATAGAATTTGTAATTATTTCTGCCTTCCTCTTTGGCGCGATACATGGCCATGTCGGCGTTCTTCATTAGTTCTTTGGTGTTATTTCCATCACTTGGGTAGAAAGCAATCCCAATACTCATGGAGACGTGTAATTCTTGACCTTGAATGTTGATCGGTTTTGCCACAATCGCTCTGATTCGTTCTACTAAAGGAATGACATCTTCCTCCGCCCGAATCCGGTTAAGTAAAACTGTAAATTCATCCCCGCCTTGACGGGAAATTGTATCAATTTTGCGGACGTTTTTAGCCATTTCTTTGGTAACATGCTTTAACAGTAAGTCACCAAATTCATGACCCAATGTATCATTAATATTTTTAAAACGATCTAAATCAATAAAGATAACCGCAAGTTTATATTGATTTCGTTTCGCTTCATCCATGGCTGTCGTCAGCCGCTCCAGAAACATCCTTCGATTGGGCAGCCCGCTTAGTACATCATGGTAGGCCATATGTTTCATTTTCCGGGCAGCTGAAAGAAGCTGTTGGTTTATCGAGCTTAGTTCCTCTGTCCTTTCCCCGATTTTCAGCTCTAATTCTTCTGTAAGTTCATGGTACTTGGCTAACAATGTTTGGTTTTCTAAGGAGGCAAATATGTGCCGTAATATTAGCAAAAGGATGGCTGCCGCAGAGCCGATGATTAAACTATTTGAATCTTGATGTTGAAAAATCATAGTCATAAATAAAAGAATTACACTAATATAAGGCAATAATAATCTTAGAGTGATAGAATTTTTCAAAGAAAGGATCCTATTTTTCTTTTTGAAAGATTCTTCGTCGTTTTGTGTCGCGAATGTCCCTGCCATTCCCAATAATAAAGGTGAAAGTGACCATAATGGGTAAAGTAGCCTTTCTGAAAAAGGGATATTCATTATAGAAATAATGAAATAAGAAGAATCAGCAATCACATGAATCAATAAGCTTGATAGGATTAAGACCTTATAAGGGGATAATTTTTCAGATCCTAAATAGAATATCAAAGCCCCAAAAACGAGGACTAAATCCCCAAGTGGAAACCCTATAAAAATATTGTGAATTTGGTGATTACGGATAATAAAATACCAGCTAAACGTAATAGCTGCAGTCATAATAATACATATATCAAAGGTGAATTTTGTAAGGTGAACGTTCTCTTCTTTCATTCGGATTATGTATATAAAGACGAAAAGAAAACATAGAATCTGAAGTATATAGAAGAGATGGTTCCATCCAAGGGACAGAACTGCTTTATGATAAAAATAACCGTTTGCCAGTACAGCCAAAAAGTTAAAAAAACATCCTAGTGAGTAAAATAGCCAAATGCAATTTTCTTTCGTTTTCAGTCTTCGATAAATGAAAAATAGAATAATAGATGAAGTGAGGGGGGCAGCTAATAAAAATAGATTTTCCCCAGTTGTTTTAGATGTGATGTTATTTTTCGAGAAGTAAAGCCAGATATAATAACCAAGAGTATAAAAAAGGGTATAGTAAATATATAGCCTATTTCTAACGAATCTATCCATCCGTGACACTCCTATGAGAAACCAGATATATTTCTATTTTCGTCAAATAAAAACAAGACTATTTTACCATTTAGCAGAGTGGGAAGTTGTCGAAAAATGTAAGTAGTTGTAATAATTAACAAAAAGTTGGATATCATTTGCCGCTAATATGAAATTTTAGGGAGTGTATACCGGTTAAAACCAAAATTCTACCTAACAGTGACTAGATCCCATTGTTCCCAGATTAGCAGAGGTTTGTGAAGTGAAAATGCGAGGAAAGGAAGAGGAACCAGTTTCTAGAGAAATCCTTGAAAAAGAAAAAGGTTAGGAGCCTCCTAACCTTTCGCTTTATTTTTCTAATAGCCACATGGTAACCGTTTGAGCTTCTTCTTCGGTTAGGAGTCCGCCTGGCATCATACCGGCACCATCGTTTAGTAATTTGAGCATTTCCTCTTCCGAATACTTTGCTTTCATATTGGTTATTGGCGGCCCTGCTAATCCTTCTAAGTTTTCACCATGGCAGGACAGGCACCCGAATTTATATAGACCTTCTCCGTCTGTAGGTCTCTTTGCGTCAGCAGTATTTGATGAACATCCTGCTAATAATAGTAATAAGAGTGCAAGAACAATCCATAGTTGCTTCATCATGTTACCTCCTAATGGTCGTGTAATGGTTAATCCAAGATTACTGTATAAAACTAAATATTTTCTAAACGAAAGATTAAAATTTTCTTAAATGCGTATTCATCTTAGTGATGGAAATACTGGCGGATAGTCGGTATTAGATGAGGATAGCGAGATAAACTTGGCGGATAGCACAAACTACTTTAAAATGGAAAAAATACTCTCGGATAGCGAAGTCTACTCTCTGAGGGGAAAAATAATATAAGGGGGTTGGCACAATGACTGAATTAGCAACGTTTGCAGGCGGCTGTTTTTGGTGTATGGTATCGCCGTTTGATGAACAGCCTGGAATTAAAGAAGTGCTTTCAGGTTATACGGGTGGGCATAAGGAAAACCCGACATATCAGGAGGTTTGCTCAGATACGACGGGGCATTACGAAGCAGTTCAAATTACATTTGACCCTGAGATTTACCCCTATAAAAAATTGCTGAAGATATTTTGGCAGCAAATTGATCCGACAGATGAGGGCGGGCAATTTAATGATCGAGGTCTATCGTACCGGACGGCAATTTTTTATCATAAGGAAGAACAAAGGGTGATGGCGGAGGACTCAAAGGCAGAGCTCGTTGCAAGCGGACGTTTTCAAAAGCCGATTGTTACTCAGATCCTGCCCGCTGGTCCCTTTTATCCGGCAGAGGAAAAACACCAGGAATATTACAAGAAAATGCCTTTTCATTATAACCACTATCGAGAAGGTTCAGGGCGTGCCAAATTCATTCGTGAAAACTGGAAAAAGCGGAAAAGTGATGAGGAGCTCAAGAAAGAATTGACCCCGATTCAATATGAAGTCACTAGGAAAAATGCAACAGAACCGCCGTTCAAAAATGAATATTGGGATAACAAAGAGGAAGGTATTTATGTAGATATCGTTTCAGGTGAGCCGCTTTTTAGTTCATTGGACCAATATAATGCCGGCTGCGGTTGGCCAAGCTTTACGAAGCCGCTAAGGCGATATGAATTGGAGGAAAGGTTTGATACATCGCATGGAATGAGGCGGATTGAGGTGCGAAGCAAAACATCCGATTCCCATCTAGGGCATGTGTTTGATGATGGACCTGGACCTGACCGTGCTAGGTATTGTATTAACTCGGCGGCACTTCGATTTGTCCCAAAAGATCAATTGGAAGAAGAAGGATATGGTCAGTTTTTAAAGCTGTTTACCTAATAAACTCCCAGGGATAAGCCTGGGAGTTTTGTCATCTTTCTTTTAATTCAGTGAGATATTCTTTCCATTGACTGGCCAGCTCTTCTATACCGAGTATTTTTTCAATCACTTCCATGGAAGGTGATGGGTCATGGAAGTAGAGATGATGGATGGAAGAGACGGTGATTTGCTCAGGATGTGAAACCAGCTTTTTAATTTGAGAATCTGCTGTTATGTTTCCTTCCTCCAGCACTCTGAAAAAATATCCGGTATATCCTGTTTTAACAATTCTTTTTAACAGAAGGTTGTTGTTATTGCGTTTATTAATGGTGGAGCAGGGATAACGACCTTGAGATACTTGTAAAACTGCCTCTCCAATCTGAAAAACATCTCCAATACATACCTGATCTTCCTTCATGCCTATCGGTGTTATATTTTCACCGAATGCAGATGGTTCCAATGTTTTACCAAAGACATTTTCCCAATGTGCATAATGTTCGAAGGGATATACGCAGACTACTCGCTCTGAACCGCCATGATACTCAGGGTTCGCCACCTGATCTCCATTTATTTGATCAAAGCCCACAAACAGCTCTTCACATTGTTCTTTCCAGATTCCAGACTTGTACGTCTCATTCTTATAAACCATATCTTTTGGCAATCCCTTGCTTAAATAAATGATTTCTCTATCGTGCAAAGCTACTCGCCTCCTTGTCATTTATTTTACTATAAAAATAAAGAAACCCTCATATAATTGAGAGTTTCTTATGTAAGGCTAAAAACGCGCTGAGTGATGGTCGGTAAAATAATTTCAATTGTTGTTCCTTCATTTACTGTACTATCAATGATTATTTGACCATTATGGCTTTCAATAATTTTATAACACGTCATAAGTCCGAGACCTGTTCCCTTTTCTTTGGTCGTATAAAAGGGTTCACCGAGTGTCGAAATTCGGTCCTTTGGAATTCCAATCCCCTGATCGATAATTTGAATAGAGATTTTATCTTCTTCCTTTAGTTTCACTCTAACATCAATGTTCCCACCGCTTGGCATGGCTTCTATGGCGTTCTTTAGCAGGTTTAAGAAGACCTGTTTTAATTGGTTTTCCTCACAGCTTATCCTTGGCAGGTCGCATTCTAATTCTACGAAGATTTGGACATTGTTTAATATAGATTGCGTATTAATTAAGGTGACAACATCTTTAATTAATTCCTTCACATCTTTTTCCGCAAAAACAGCAGCGGTTGGTTTAGCGAGAACTAGGAATTCTCCAACGATGTCATTGATTCGATCAAGCTCGGATAACACAATATCATAGTATTCTTCCTTTTGTGTATTGGTTTTGAATAATTGTATGAAGCCTCTTATTGAGGTAAGTGGATTTCGGATCTCATGGGCTATGCCTGCAGCCATTTGACCGAGCAGTGCCAATTTCTCGGATTTTTGCAGGAGTTGTTCCGTTTGTTCTTTTCTTTTTGTTATATCATTTCCAATTGACAATACAGCTTCTTTTCCGCCAAATGTAATGTACATGGAAGAGCCTTCAAAGATAAATACAGAACCATCTAATTTTTTAAACTTGTATTCAATGTTGTTTAATGGGTGTAGTTCTTTTTTTACTTGTTTCAAACGTTCGTCAAGCCTGTTTCGATAATCTGGAAAGAGATAATTGTAAATAGAGGTTCCCATCACGTCTTCTTTACGATTTGCGCCTATCATCGTGACGGCTTCCTTGTTGACATAGATAACCTTATTATCTTGGTGAATAATAACAGCCCTTGGTAAGGAATCAATTAATTTTCTATAGCTTTCTTCACTAGCCCGTGCTTTTTTTCCTAAAAAACGCGTACGGTCATATTGCCAGCCTACCAGCCAGGCGATGGCTGTGAAAATAGCAAAGTCTACCGTAAAAATACGATCATGGTTCATAATGGTTTGGAAACTGGAAAATAGCACCGATATTAGCACTAAAGAAATTTGCCCAAAATGATTCATATAAGGTTCCTCTAAATTATCTGGATTTGCTATTATCATATCATGAATGGCTAAAATTTTAATAGATAATTAGTATAAAAGTCTGATTATTAACGTTTAGGGAGTGAAAAGTAAAAGCCTAGCCAAAAGGCTAAGCTTTTAACGTTATCAGTGTCATTATTTACGCTTGGGCCATTTTTTGATAGATGTTTAAAATTGACTGGCCGTAGGTAGTACCTGGTACAGCCCATTTTCCGTTTAAGGCGGTCCATGTTGTGGCAGATCCCCTATTGACTAGATGAAAGCGGGGGTCAACGAGTGGATACCGGTTTGGTAAGGCTGCTGGTGTTGCATAAGCATATAAGTGCTGGAGGTGTGCAAGTACACCTTCTTCAGGAGTGCTGAAGCTGGCACCCCTGACGGCACCGCCTGTTGCTCCTATTCCTGCAAAGTTGTTTTGACTGCTCCTTACATCCCCTGTAAACCGAAAATAGCCTGTTTCCTGCATGGCTTGTGCAAAAGCAACATCTCCTCTAATCCCATAATACTCCCCAAATTGTTTGTAATATTCCCCTAATAAAGGTGCAGCAGGGTTTATCGTTCTAACATACGCATTCATTTGTTCAGCGGAGAGCTGGGTAGGTCCTAAAATTGAGGATGGATTGAGGTCAATTGCACGAGATCTTGAAACTGTGGTTGAAGTCGTGCTGGAAGCAACGTTTTCGCTTAGGACGAAAGCATTTATTCCTGTTTTTGCCTTGATTTCATTTACTCGTTTGTCGGCGTTTTCCCTGGTTGAAAAGGCGCCTGCTTGTACCCGGAACCAAGTTTCGCCCGAAATGACGGCCGATACAATAAAGGATTGGATTCCTTTTGAACGTAGGAAGGCTACTCGTTCCTGTGCATTTTCCCTAGATTTGAAAGATCCAGCAAATACTTTGTACATTTCATCTCCTCCATAATTCAAGTTTCTTTTTATTTTATGAGAAGGAGACTGGGGTGTTGTCGGTCAATAGCCTTTAAAAGTAGAAAAACCCCCTGATGGAGGTTTCATTTACGTGCTGCTCTTTATGGTTGCTTTAATATGAACCTTTTTTTGCTGTTGTGTTAAAAAGAAAAAGACACCAAGAAGCACGAGCATTCCGCCGGCAATTTGCCAGCTGGCAAGATGTTCATTTAATAAAATGACTGCCAATATCGTGGCACCCACAGGTTCTCCTAAAATACTCATTGATATGGTTGTTGCATTAACATAGTTTAAGAGCCAGTTATTGATAATGTGACTAATCGTCGGAACGGTTGCAAGTAAGAGGAAAATTCCCCATTCCTTGGCTGGATACCCGCTAAATGCAACACTTGTACTAAAGTTATAGATTGAAAGAATGATGGCAGCAATGAAAAATACACAAAAGCTGTAAATCCAGTGAGATACTTTTTTCACAATGCTTTGGCCAATCATCAAGTAACCAACAACAGCAATCACGCTTAAAAAGGAAAGGATGTCTCCAAGGATTGCGTCGGGACTTAAAGCAAAGTCACCCCAGCCAATCATCATCGCACCGATTATGGCAATTCCCATTGTCATTAAGGCGGATGTGGTTGTTCGTTCTTTAAATAGGAAGTAACCGCCAATTAAAGAGATAATTGGCTGCAGGGCAAGTATTATGGTCGAGCTTGCGACGGTGGTTAATTTTAACGAACCGAACCAAAGGACAAAATGCAAGGCCAAAAACAGACCTGAAAAAAATAATAAGACCCAATCGTTTTTTGTGATTTTTTTAAATTCTTGACGGTTTTTAAAGACGATTGGAATCATTAGCAGACTTGCAAGCAACATGCGATACATACTTAAAACTGAAGCAGGTGCGTCAGACCATTTTACAAAAATTGCTGAAAACGATATCGCAATAATAGAAATTGTAAGCGGTAAGACGATCGATCTAGAGTTATCTTGATGGTTCATTTCTATCCTCTTTTCATGAAATATAAATGAATTCTATCATAAATGTGGTTCTTCAGATACTAGCAATACTCACCAGCCGTATATCGAAAGAATGGAACCGGATTGTGTTAACCATTCAGAGAGTTATGAACCCAAGATAAAAACGTCAAGCCCTATCTAGATAAGAGGGTTGACGTTTTTTTAAAAAGCAATTAATTTTTTGCAGACAGATTTTGGACACGGTTTTCTTTCGATTCCAATAATTCCATGAACCGCTTGATTCGCAGCATCGCTTCTTGAAGTTGTTCCATAGAAGTGGCATAGGAGCATCTGATATACCCTTCGCCGCTTTCGCCAAAAGCACTGCCGGGAACAACGGCTACTTTTTCAGCAAGTAACAGCTCTTCTGCAAACTGTTCTGAGGTCATGCCTGTTTTTTTAATAGAAGGGAAGACATAGAAAGCCCCGCCTGGTGTGTGACAGTCCAACCCGACCAAGTTTAGCGATTGAACGATGTAATTCCGTCTTCTACGGTAACTTCTTCTCATGCTTTCCACTTCGTGATACGTATTACGTAAAGCCTCGATTGCACCGTGCTGAAGCATATGTGGTGCACACATGGTTGTATATTGCAAAATTTTCACCATTTGCTCGGTAAAAGGTTTAGGGGCGGCTAAGAAGCCTAGTCGCCAGCCTGTCATCGCAAAACCTTTGGAGAAGCCGTTAATTAAGATGGTACGGTCGTACATGCCTTCAATCGATGAAAAACTGGTATATTCATCATCATAGGTTAATTCTGCATAGATTTCATCGGAGACGACAAGTAAGTCATGTTTTTCTACGACCGCTGCAATTTTTGTCAGTTCCTCTTTGTTCAAATAGGTGCCCGTCGGGTTATTTGGTGAACAGAGTAAAATGGCTTTCGTTTTACTCGTAATCGCATTTTCGATTTGTTCCGGTGTCAGCTTGAACCCATTACTGTGATGGGTTGAAACAGGAATCGGCTTACCACCAGCCAAGGTAACTAACGGTGCATATGAAACGAAAGCCGGCTCAATAATCAGCACTTCGTCCCCAGGATTGAGGATAGCGCGGAAGGACAGGTCAATGGCTTGGCTGGCACCTGCCGTTACAATTACTTGGTCGACCGGATTATACTGTACCCCGAATCGCTTCTGTAAGTAGGCGGTGATTTCCTGTCTTAATTCAAGCAAACCTGGATTCGCCGTATAAGAAGTGTAGCCTTCTTCTAAAGATAAAATGGCTGCTTCCCGAATGCTCCACGGTGTGATAAAGTCTGGCTCCCCCACACCTAGGGAAATGACTCCCTTAATAGAGGCAGCCAGATCAAAAAACTTTCTAATCCCAGATGGTTTTAGTTCTTTTACCATTTCAGATAAGTACTGTTGGTGTTCCTTCATCATGGTGAAACCACCATTCGACGATCGCGATCATTGTTTTCACCAAAGATGACGCCATCATGCTTGTATTTTTTTAACATGAAATGAGTGGTTGTGGAAATAACATTATCGATCGTCGACAGTTTTTCCGAAACGAATCTTGCGATTTCACTCATAGTTTTCCCCTCAATGGTAATCGATAAATCATAGGCACCAGACATGAGATAAAGAGACGTAACCTCAGGAAAACGATAAATTCTTTCCGCTACATCATCAAAGCCAACCCCGCGTTTTGGAGTCACCTTTACATCAATCATCGCCACGATGTTTTCCTTGCCAACCACCTTGCTCCAATCAATCAAAGCAGGATAACTAACAATAATCTTTTCGTCCTCCAGCTTCTTAATAATCGCCGTAACATCCTCCACACTGGAATTCACCATCAACGCAATATCTTCCACAGGAATCCTATGATTCTCCTCCAGAATCGAAAGCACCTCTAACTCCTCACTAGACAACCTCATCCTAAATCCCCCTCATACGTTCAAATTTAATATTACTATAATACATCAATGTTAGAATAAATAAAATATTTTCTGTGGTGAGGCGGTTGTGAGGCGGTGCCTGTCACCACTCGTGGACACTGTCCACCTGAGGCGGACAGTGTAAGGTGTGTATTTGTTTTAAATAAACAAATAAAGGGTTTTGGCACGTGTTGTGCGAAACCCCCATTTTTTATTGTTCGATATTGATGCGGTAATGAAGGATGGCTGCGAGTCCAGCTCCATGTTTGAATTCTCCGTTTTGTATTAGCTGGTTTAACTCGTTCATCTCAATAATATGTAAGTCTATTTGTTCAGTGGCGTCTAGCTGCTGTTCTTTTTTTATCAGGTTGGTTGCAGCAAAGAGGAAAATTTGTTCACTCGTTGATCCAGGTGAGGGGTAGACACTTCCTAGATCTATCCAGTTTTTGGCCTGATAGCCTGTTTCTTCCTCAAGTTCTCTTTTGGCTGCGGATAGGGGTTCTTTGTCCTCTGGGTCAATGGCTCCTGCAGGTAACTCCCATTGCCATTCCTTTATTGCATGACGATATTGCCGAATACAAATGACCTTGCCGTCTTCTGTTATCGGCAAGATACAAACACCCTTAGAGAAATTCACGTAGGAGAAATGCATATCTGTCTGGTTTGGCAGGGTTACATCTTCCTGAACAATCTCAAATCGATCAACTTGTTCTTTTTGAACTTTGTTAATTATCCACTCCACTAAACAACACCTCTTTTATATAACTAATCTATTTATTTTTGCCTATAAAGGGAGGGGAATCAAGAGCAGGAAGTAAATTTCTTAATTTTTTAGATTGATTTGTTGGTAATGATTCATCCTAAAAAATCCAGCCAGTGCCAATGCAAGCAAGATACCTATTAAATCAAATCCAACATCGAAAGCACGTCCACCTCGAGTGAAAAATAATTGAAGTATTTCCGTTAACGCTGCAAAGGCTGCAGCTACAATTAAAATCATACATCTAGATCTATATTTCACTAACAATAGATATGTAAGAACTTGAAATACAGCGATATGACCTAATTTTTGCAAAAGGAAACCTCTGCTAAGGTTATAGGGAAGAGGTAACAGGAAGTGAGAAAATGGTGGATGACTGTCCCAGCGAAACCTAAGCACACCAAAGTGAATGAAATCTTGAAAGCTGGAAACACAAGTAAAAACCAAAATAACGGCACACCAAACAAAAATAACCATATTCCGCATACTAAATCCCCCTTTGTCAACCACAGTTTAAACGGTAACAAGAGGTTTCATACATAAATGAATGTATAAATGGTACAATTTGCATAAATGGTGACAGGCACTATAACAGCACCATAATAAGGAGGAATTGCAATGGCTGTGAAGAAATTGGAGCATGTTGGTGTGATGGTGAGTGATATGGAGGTTTCGATTGATTTTTATCAGAATGTTTTGGGTTTGGATTTGCTGGATAGGTTTGCAGCGAATGAAACTACGGGGTTGGCTTTTTTAGGTAATTGTGAAAGTGGACAGGTTATTGTTGAACTTATTAATGGGAAGGACAATCGATTTCCTGATGAAGGCAAGGTTCATCATATTGCCTTTACGGTGGACCATATCGAGGAAGAAATGGAACGTCTTAGAAAGTTGAAGGTACCTTTCGCAAATGAAGAAATTTCTACCTTGGCAAATGGAAGCAAGTATATTTTCTTTAAAGGTCCAGATGGGGAAACTCTGGAGTTATTTCAGCCGCAATCTAAATAGAACAGAATGACTGACTGGGAGGGGATCAAAGATGAGAGTGGAAGGCTTAGAAAAAGGCAGAATTCTCGACTTTGTTGCTTATTGTAAGAAACATAGAAATCAAATTGATGACTCCTACTTGTATGATTTCGAGTTATTAAAGTTTGAAATAGGAGATGAAAACCCTACTTATCTGGCGATAAATCAGCAGGAAGAGATAGTTGGAGCAGTTTCGCTTGTCATCGATGATTATCATAAACGTGGAAGAAGGGCTCGGTTTCGGATATTTCATACAGAGACGGAAGACCCTCAAGTCTATCAGTTACTTTTTAAGGAAGTTTTAAAGCATGCGACTAACCTAGATAAGGTTTTTCTGTTTATCCCAGTAGTCAATAAAAAATTAATAAAGATGATCGAAGACTTGAAGTTTTCTGTAGAAAGATACGCTTTCCTGCTTGTAAGAGAGGATTTGGAAGTACCTGAGATCCATTTGCCAGAGGGTTACGAACTGAAATCTTTTCGTCCAGGTCAGGATGAGGAAAATTGGTTAACGGTAAGAAATGCTGCTTTTTCAACTCTGAAAGGGAGTGAAACCCCCATTACGATTGAGGGTGTAAAAAAGCTATTAACCGATGATGATTATCTTGAGGGCGGCATGATGGTCCTTTTTGATCATGAGAAACCGGTAGGTGTGATTAGAGGAGCCAATGATGAATATAATGATGCCCCTATTATGAACATTGGCCCTGTCGCTATATTGCCTGATTATCAGGGTCGAGGATTAGGTCAAAGCTTGCTTAGAGCTTCGCTAAGGTTTGCAAAGGAAAAAGGCTATAAACGAACCATCCTAAGTGTAAACGGAGAGAATGAGCGCGCACAGGCACTATATATTAAAGAGGGCTTTAAACAGGTAGAGGCGGTTGTTTGTTATCAATATTTTTTAAAATAAGCAAAAGCTGCAAAAAAGGTGTTTTCTCATTTGCCAAAGAGAGAATGCCTTTTTCTATTAAAACCGATTTATTCTCGGAAATATTTATTTATTTTTGTAGTTCCACATCCCTTGAAATCCCATATGCTTATAGTAATAAGGGGTGAAATGTAATGAAAAAAGAACAATTTGACGCAGAAACACTAAAGCACATAAGGAGCAGACTGGATACTGTTTATTCAATTGCCAAGAAAAATTACAATGACAACCCTGAATTGATGGACACAATCGAGAGCTTAGCCCAAATTGCTATTATGTTTACCAATATTAAACTTCAAGAGGTTAACGATCACGAAGAAACTGCCAGCCCTCAGGGATACATCCTCTCCAAACTGTCACACTCGTACTCAAGAATGACAGAGTATGAAAAACAAAAGATAAAAGACTTTCCTGAATGGAAACTGTAAATTATAGTTTCTAACATGGAACCTCGTAAAAAGGCTCAGAGTTGGAAAACTCTGAGCCTTTTCATTTTAAAAAACTGTATGAGCATTTTTGGTTAAGGCCCCCAATTCATAAAGAATGGCAGCATCACTATTTTCACACCAAAGCTCTTTTACTTTGCCCTCATGAAAAATAAAGATCATGATACCCGTTTCCTTTACCCGCTGGTTCTCGGAAGGGATATTGAACCATCCGCCCTTATACGTCATCCATCCTGTATAACGAACAACTAATTTATTCCCTTGCTCAATTAAATCCTCCAAAACCCATTCATCGTCATGAAAAACAGCACGATACCATTTCATAAACTCTTTCATCTTTACTTTTGAGTTGTCACCATTTCTAGAATGATATATAAAGTCCTGTGTTGTTAGTTCATCTAAAACATCCAGATTCCCCTTAGTAAAGTACTCGTTAAACCATCTCTCTGCGATTACCTTTTTTTCCGTACTGACCATCTTTTTCCCCTCCACTATCTGTCTTTTTTCATTTTATCATGATTAGGAGTAGAACGCTTTCATTCGAGTTTTCTTTTTAAATCTCGACCAATAATGTCAATTTTAAGAACTTATCTATGTTTATAACGCTGATATTACGGAGTTTATAGGGAAAATTGTCTAACGATTATCTCCCTCTTAAGAAGGATATCCTGTAATCAAAAGGGAAGTTCGTTATTAGGAACAATCAGGAGGTTAGAGTACGATGGTTTTGCTATTTCATTATTTATCTCTTTTGAATATATTTGATGCTTTCATTACTTACTTTGGTTTGGAAAACTCACTGATACAGGAAATGAACCCGCTTATGAATAAACTATATGAAGCAGATCCGGCTTTGTTTTTGATTACCAAGATGGCATTTTCACTGTTTCTATATTTGTTTATTCTCTTTAAGAAGGTACCAACATCCTCCCTTACAAAGGGACTCACGGTCTTTGCCTCAAGTTTCTATACCTTGCTATTTTTCCTTCATTGCTATTGGCTCGTTGTTCTCCTTTAAAGGTGCCTATCCAAACTTTTGGCGGGCACTTATTAAGTTTGAAAGATGTCTCTTTGCTTAAGAGGGACACATACCGGAGTTATAGGCAATCCTTCTGGAACAGACACTACTGTGATGATAGTCAACCTCACCCCCCTCCCAGTAAGTCTTGTATTTTTCAAGTAATGATTTTCTTGCTATTAATAATATTGTTCAAGTCTCTGGGATAATTTTGTATAATTAATAGAAATTGGGCTTTTGCCGAAAAAACATAGATTTAGAGTTAAGGGGGAAAGCACAATGAAAAAATTAAAGGTGTGGGGTCCTTTGGTTGGGATTCTAGCTGGTATTGTGGGAGTCTATTTTTATTTAAGTGAAGATAACGGAATGAAAATAAACGTAATGAAAAATGATCCTGTCGCTGCAAAAGAGGCGCAAACAAAAATCGATAAAAGCTTTGAGACCCCTGTATCTAGCAAAGTAATGGAAGAGTATGAAACGATGAGTGAAGGGAAACTAATTCAAGAAGTACACAATATGACCCATCAAAAGGTGGAGGCAGACAAAAAATGGGGCTCCTCCGAAATCACCGCGGATAAAGTCCAGAAATTATATGATGTAATAAGAAATAATAATTTCAAAAATGGCAGCACAAAACAAATGCTCTTAGAAATCCTAGAACCATGGCTGGAAAAAGACTTCTCTAATGCCGTAAGCGCCCATAATCGCATTTGGTCCTCCCAAAACGGAAACATCGGCAAAGCCACCCGGCTCCTCACTCCACAGGAAGAACTTGAATACATTGAGGACAAGTTTCGCTGATGGTGCAGTAGACCAGTTGATGGTGCCTATTGATGGTGCCTGTCACCGCTCGTGGACACTGTCCACCTCAGGCGGACAGTTGTAAAAGGTTAACTTGATTAATATTTGGACGTGTATGGACATAGTCTTAATTATGGAAGTCTGTAGTGAAGGAGAGGTCCATGGTTAGAAAGTCCGCGTCGCTTAAGGGTTTTATGGTAGGAACTGTGTTGCTAGTCTGTATCGTTATTGTTTTTATGCTAATAAGGAAATCTTGGTTTTCACCTGATAAAGAGGCAGTGGCTGTAGTGGAGGAGTTTTATTTGTATGAACAGGAGGGGGAATTTGCTTCATCCTGGAACCTTTTCCATTCAACTATGAAAGTAAGGTTTGGTAAAGGGCATTATATACAAGACCGAGCTCACGTATTTATGAATCACTTTGGCGTCGAAACGTTTGACTTTAGATTGAGTGAGCCTGATAAAATTGATCATTGGAAAATGTCTAAAGCAGGACCAGCCATGAAAAACGTCTACAAAATACTCGTCACCCAAACCTACAAAGGAAAATACGGCAACTTTGATCTGAAACAAGAGGTATTTGCTGTTCAAGAAAAAGATGAGTGGACAATTCTTTGGGATTACAACCAATAACGGTAACAGGCACCCTCTGTTGAGATCTGTTTCATTGACGGATGTTGACGGAGGGGTGTTTTTTTGGTTATAATTATCTCGAAATCGAGATAATTGCATGCTCAACAAGTTCGTTTAGGAGGCTATTGTATGAAGCTGTTAGGTTTACATCATGTTTCGATCTTAACGGGTAAGGCGGAGAGGAACTTTCAATTTTATACAAAGATTTTAGGGTTGAGATTGGTCAAGAAAACCGTTAACCAAGATAACACAGAATCATATCATTTATTTTATGGTGACAGAAAGGGCAGTCCTGGCACGGAGGTTACCTTCTTTGATATTCCAGGGTTGGGGCATACATATCCTGGCATTGGCAGTATTTCCTCTACATCACTTCGAGTGAAGGACACGAAGGCACTTCACTACTGGGAAGCTCGTTTTGAGCAGTTCGGAATTCAGCATGGGCGAATAGAGAAGCGGAATAATCGTGACTCGCTTGCGTTTCAAGATTTTGAGGGAACTCGTTTAGTTTTAGTCGCAGATAACGGTGAAGAAGGAGTTCGTGCTGGTATTCCTTGGGACAAAAGTGAAGTACCGATAGAACATGCTATCATTGGTTTGGGTCCTGTTACCTTAACAGTTGGTGTTCCCGATAAAACAGTTAAAGTATTATCCGAAGTTATGGGGTTTACACAGACTGGCACTTATCCATCGCTTGATGGAGACTTCCCAGCTATTCAAGTTTTTTCAACAGGAGAAGGCGGCTCAGGGGCTGAGGTGCATATTGAATCGAGACCAGATTTACCTAGGGCGCGGCCGGGGCGGGGAAGTGTCCATCATGTAGCATTTCGCATTCCAAATGAGGAGGAATATGACTATTGGGCTCAGAGAATTGCTTCATCAGGACTAATGAATTCAGGTAAAGTGGAACGGTATTACTTCAAGGCCCTCTATTTCCGAGAACCAAATCATATTCTTTTTGAATTATCCACGGATACACCAGGTTTCGACGTGGACGAACCCATTGAAACGTTAGGGGAGAAGCTTGCACTGCCGCCATTCTTGGAACCACGTCGGGCAGAGATTGAAGCGGGGCTGCGGCCATTAGATTTAGAAAGTAAGTAAATCCATCAAGACAGGGACCATAATATGGAACTTGTCTTTTTTTCTTGGCACAATCCTCTCGCTATATTAATCTATAGAAAAATCCTCTTTTTAAAAATTTTTAAAAAAATCTCCAACACTTTTCTTCTCTCAATCGTTATCTTACTGAATGCGGTAAAAAACAACCTAATTCTTCAAACACAAGGCAAAGATTTTCACTAAATAATAAAAATGAATAAAAGTGAGTGGTCAATGTGAAAGTCGACGTGAGTGATTTATATGAAAAGTTAAAAGATGATCTGTTCCGTTTTGCACGTTCTATTTCAAGACATGAGCAGGAGGCGAATGACCTTGTTCAGGATGCCATGATAAAATCGCTCAAGGAACCTGAACTCCTCAGCCTGCCGGATTATAAGCAGCGTGCATGGTTTTTCCGGGTCATGAAAAACAGGCTGATTGATGATCGTCGAAAAGAACAGCGATTGACTGCTTGGGAAGATGATTTTGATTTTTCGATACGGGAGGCCGGTGTCAGCCACTTAGAAATAACGGAGTTACTTGGACATTTGCCACAGGATTTAAGTGATTTAATTTTTAAAAGATATTGGTTAGGGCTTTCGAGTCAGGAAATTGGCGGTCAGTTAGGGCTTCCTGCCTCAACGGTACGCTATAAGCTTCATCTCGCCATCAAACGATTACGAACCATTTTGGAGGAGGAAAAATAATGAGTCAACGAATTGGAAATGTGGGATTGTTAAACTTGGTGAATGCTACGGAAGAGAGCATTAAGGAGATCGAACGGATTGAAAACGCAGGACTTGTACTTTATGGAAAAGAAAATGCACATTTATTAACAAAGTTAAATATCGGGAATATCGGAGCAAGCTTAGAGATTCCAGCTGGTTTCCGCCTTTTTAATGGGGTTTTTCATCTCAATCAAAACTATCTTTCTTCTATCGCAGACCCCGTTTTTCTCCTTGTAAACGGCATAGTTCTTATTGATCAAGATGTGCAGCCAGACCAAGTTCAGGCAGGGCAGTTAAATTTGATGGTAAACGGAAAGGTGTATTGTCCTTCACACCTCTCAGGTTTTGTCGGCAATATGCTGTCCAAAGGCACTGGTGAAGTTGAAACCTATGATGGTGCACCTCCTCGGTTGGAGGATGGTAAGTTCACATTAACTAATTCCTTTTTACAGTCGATTGATGAGTCTCTATATTTAGTGGTCAATGGGCTGCTCACATTTGCAGAGGACCTTAATCTTGATCAATTTAATGAAAAAATTAATAAGTTAGAGGTAAATGGAAAAATTTCACTCTATGAAAACCAAGAAACCTATTTATATAAAAAAGCAGCTTCCTTAGCAACCTGTAAGGTGGAGGTATTTCCTGCGGGGTATGAAGTGCTTGAAAAACCACTGCGCTTAAATGCCCGTTCGATTCGCAGATTCCAACAAAAAAAATGGTACACCCATAAACCGATGATTATTGAAAGCGATGTTTCAAGAGAAATGCTGACGAAAGCCATTGAAAAAATTCACTCCACTTCAGTCATCATTTGCTGTGAGGAAGTCGAAGATCTCGTTTATGAATTATTAAGTTTGATGGAAACAGAAGTATTATCCTACGAAAGTAAATTTATTTTAATTGAAGGGAAAGAAATATGGTCAAACGATCAATTTCAAGCCTTAGACCAGGCAGCTAATTTCATCGTCAACGGCCAGTTAGTCCTTGATAAAGATGTAAACGAAGAGGCACTTCGATCCAAAGTATCAACTTTAGATATCTTAGGAGAAGTCGTGGTACGCGAGAAAAAACTAAAAGGTGTCCTTCAAAATTTCATCCGACTCAATACAGGAACAATAGAAGAAGAAAGAAGTAAGCATGAAACAGGAGTAGCACTTCAAAACGTGGGAGAGCTTACATTATAAACACACGGTAACATCAAACCCCAAGTGACTTGTCTCGCTTGGGGTTTGGTGTTACCCAATCTGTGTTACCATTCTGATTATCTACTAAATGTAGAGTTTGCCATTTTTCTTTTATACTTAAATGTCTATACATTTTTAAAAAATATTTATAATATTAGAATAAAAAGAATTATCAGAATAGAGGGATGCGAATCATGTTACATAAAGAGTTAAAGCCATTTCCTAAGTCTTTTTTATGGGGAGCTGCTTCCGCTGCCTATCAAGTAGAGGGAGCGTGGGATGTTGATGGCAAGGGTGTTTCCAACTGGGACCAGTTTGTCCGAATTCCTGGTAAAACGTTTAAAGGTACAACAGGTGATGTAGCAGTCGATCACTATCATCGCTATAAAGAGGATGTCCAGCTGATGGCAGAGATGGGAATGAAGGCTTATCGCTTTTCAGTTGCCTGGACACGGATTTTTCCAAACGGTAAAGGTGTTTTAAATGAAAAGGGAATCGAGTTCTACAGCAATTTAATCAATGAACTAAAGGAAAATAACATCGAACCTGTTCTGACATTATATCACTGGGATTTACCACAGACTCTACAGGATGAGTATGGCGGCTGGGAGTCTCGTAAAATAGTCGAAGACTTTACGAATTACAGTGTAGAACTGTTTAAACGGTTTGGGGATCGTGTGAAATATTGGGTTAGCTTAAACGAACAAAATATTTTTACAATGCTCGGATACCAAATGGCGGCACATCCGCCAGGCGTAAAGGATGACAAATTGTTCTATCAGGTTAATCACCATGCAAATCTTGCTAATGCCAGTGTAATTAAGGAGTTTCGTAAGTATGTTCCTGATGGCAAAATCGGTCCAAGTTTCGCCTATTCACCAGCTTATCCTTACACTTCCCATCCAAAAGATATACTCGCCGCGGAAAATGCAGAAGAGTTAAGGAACCATTGGTGGATGGACATTTATGCCTGGGGTCAATATCCTAAGTCTGCATGGACTTACCTTGAAAATAAGGGGCTTGCGCCTATTGTTGAAGAGGGAGATTTTGAACTTTTAAAACATGGAAAACCTGATTTTATGGGACTAAATTATTATCAGACGACAACTTTTGAAGAAAACTCAATAAAAGGCGGCGTCGGTGCTGGAGAAATGAATACTACTGGAAAAAAAGGAACTTCTAAGGATACTGGAATTCCGGGAGTGTATAAAACAGTTGAGAACCCTAATCTTGAAAAAACCGATTGGGATTGGAATATAGATCCCAATGGTCTAAGAATTGCACTACGTAGAATTACAAATCGTTATCATTTGCCAATATTAATAAGTGAAAATGGGCTTGGGGCTTTTGATAAAGTGGAGGATGGTGATGTTATCAATGACGATTATCGAATCGATTTTATCCGTACTCATATTAATGCCATCCAAGAGGCAATCACTGATGGAGTGGAGATGTTAGGTTATTGTGTCTGGTCTTTCACTGATTTATTAAGTTGGTTAAATGGGTTCCAAAAGCGCTATGGATTTGTGTATATCAATCAGCATGAAGAAGGTAACCACGATCTTCGCCGGATCAAAAAGAAAAGCTTTTATTGGTACAAAGAAGTCATAGAATCAAATGGAGAAAAACGATAAATTTTATCTTTGCAGCCACCCTCAACATTTTTTGTGAGGGATTTTTTTGTTTTTTTTGAAAAGATATTGCTATGTTTCCATAACTCTATGTTTTACGATTCACAAAATAAAATATACACAGTTAACCTCTTTAAGAAAAAATAACCTAGGTAGAAGTTCCTAATTTTATTATTTAAATACAATAAATTGCATAACCATTGTCAAAATTGGTCGAAAATTTAAAATTGACTAAATTTAGCTCGAGTGATAAATTCTAAATCAAGGAAACCGATTTCCAAAACCGATTTCCAAAATCGATTTCCTAAAGCACTTTCACCTTGTCAGGACAAATAGTTTGGCTATAGGAACTCTGTTTCTAAAGTTTTTCAAACGCTTACATAATAGGGAGGGTTGTCAATTAAATCATCGTTTTTGAAGCGGCAATTATTTTAATAAATCTAAAATAAAGGGGAAGATGAACAATGTCTGAAAAAGTACAAAGCTCAACTCTAGTAACTACGAAAGATGATCGCAAAGAAATACTTGAACTGTACAAAGATTTACGTGTAACAGATGTTCGTGACGGAATGGATTGGGTTGGAATGCATGGATATGGAACTGTTCATCACAGCATTAAACCTTTATACCGTACAAAAGTTGTTGGGATTGCTAGAACAGCTCGCTACATGCCATATGAAGGGCCAGCTCCAAGATTAACAGGCGATGAGTATACGGAGTGGGTTAATTGGTACTACCGTGAAGTATGTAATGATCCTTGGGGAGAAGAGATTTTAGAAGGCGACTTTATGGTTATGGATGTAAGCGGTGTCGATGTAGGTATTCTTGGATCTAATAATACCCTAGCTTTTAAGAAGAAAGGCTGCGTGGGTTACTTAACAAATGGCGGTGGTATCCGCGATACCGATGAAGTTATTTTACAAAAAATTCCTGTCTGGTCAAAATTCGTTTCACAAGGAATGGACCAAGCTCGTATCCGCTATGATTCAAAAGATATCCCTGTTGCAATCGGCGGCGTTGCCATTTACCCTGGTGACATTATCGTCGCTGACGGTGATGGAGTTGTCGTTGTTCCAAGAAAATTAGCATATGAGGTTGCCAAATATGCGCACCAAGAGCTAAAAGGCGACAAAGCAGGCCGTAAGAAGCATTATGAAGCGTTAGGCTGGGACTTAGACGAAACCGTTCTATAAAAGCAAATGCCCCTACTTAAAAACTACGATTTAATATGACAATTTGTTAGTAAAGAAGGCTAATAGAATGAAAGATTCTCTATCATTCTATTAGCCCTTATATTATAGGAGGAACTACTACATGGAAATTAGAAGTGTAGGTTTTATTGGGCTTGGTGCGATGGGACTTCCAATGGCAAAAAACCTGATTAAGAATGGCTTTGAATTACATGTGTCGGCTCACCGAAATCGGGGACCGGTTGAGGAATTAACGAAATTTGGCGCGATTGAACACGAATCAGCTGGTGAGATTGTTTCAAACTGTCAAGTGTTAATTAGTATTTTGCCAGCTGACCATGAGATGGAAGCCGTTCTATTATCTGAAGACACGCTAGGACGTATTACACCAGACCATATTTTGATAGAAATGACTTCTGGTTCACCTGAAATGATGAAAAAGGTGAATAACGCTTATCATGAAAAGGGAGCGCGCGTGTTAGACGCCCCTGTGAGTGGAGGAACCATTGGAGCAGAAAATGGTACTTTAACGGTAATGGCAGGCGGGGATACTGAACTCTTAGAAGATTGTCGTCACTTACTTAATGCAATGGCTGAAAATATATACTTAGTCGGTGCAATTGGTGCCGGGAAAGCTATTAAGGCAATTAACCAAATGCTTGCTGGTATTCATATGGCGGCTGCAGCGGAGGCTGTTGCTCTTGCTGAAAAACTTGAGATTGATAAAGAGGTAGTTAAACAAGTAGTTGGAAAAAGCTCCGGTGCTTCCTGGATGCTGGAAAATAAGTTTGATACGCTTTCAGAGCGAAATTATGCACCGGGTTTTAAGCTGAATCTAATGAAGAAAGACATTCAAATTGCTGTAAATGAAGGAGCTGAAAAAGTGCTGCCTCTTGCCTCCTATGTACTTGAACTCTTTGAAAAGGAATCACAAGAAAATGGCGAACTCGATTTCGCAGTAATAGGGAAGAAGCTCTTATCATAATAAAATTTTTTATACTCAATAATGTAAGAACTACCAATATTATAAAAATTCAAAAAGAGCACAAAAAATTATAAAAACTTAATTTAAAGGAGAATCATTAATGAAAAAATTGAGAGCACTTATATTTTCATTGATTTCTGTGTTTCTTTTAGTTGGGGTAGTTGGGTGCAGCAGCGGTGATAGCAGCAAAGAGGCTTCTGGAGACGGCAAGGACGAAAAAGTAGAAATTCGTTTCACTTGGTGGGGAGACACCAAGCGTCATGAAGTGTATAACGGTATTGTTGATCGTTTCGAAGAGAAATATCCAAATATTAAGGTGAAAAGAGAATTTGGTGGCTGGCCGGAATATTGGGAAAAGCTTACCACTCAAATTGCAGGCGGTAACGCACCGGACGTAGTGAGTATGCACCAATTCTATGTATCAGATTATGCACGCCGAAATGCTTTATTAGAGCTAAGTGAATATGTAAGTAACGATACGATAAATCAAAAGGATTTCGCTGAATCTGTTGTTAACAGCGGTAAGGTTGATGACAAGCTATATATGATTGCCCAAGGTGTCACAATGCCGGCTTGGGTTTATAATCCAGCTTTATTTGATAAGTTAGGAGTAGAATATCCGGATCCAAATTGGACGTATGAAGACTTCAGAAATAAGGTATTAGAATTGAAAGAAAAAGGAATTTGGGGAGTATCGGACATGAGTGGCGGACAACCTCAGCCAAATTTCCGATACTTTGTCAGAGCAAACGGACAGGATTTATACACAAAAGATGGAAAACTTGGATTTACGAAAGACGTTCTTGTTAAGTGGTGGACAATGTGGGACGAACTACGTAAGGCAGAAGCGATTCCAGATGCTGCAACTGGTGCGGAGTATGAATCTGCACCATTAGAACAGAACTTATTTGTAACTGGCAAGGTAGCTATGCACCAAATTCCAGCAAACCAGCTTTACCTTTACCAACAGCAATTTAAAGAAGGTGACCTTAAATTAGTTAGAATGCCATCTTTAGAAGGCGGCGAAAAGGGTGAATACATTGAGGGTGCTTACTTAAGTATCACCGCTAAATCGAAACATCCGAAAGAAGCAGCACAATTCATTAACTTCTTCGTCAATGAAGAAAAGGCGTTAGAATTATTCAAAGTGGAACAAGGCTCACCTGGCTCGACTAAAATGGCGGAATATGTAAAACCGCTTCTTGAACCAGCTCAATCGAATGCCGTTGATCTTATCCAGGCAGCATTAAAGGATGCTAGTCCAGCCCCTTATGCCCCTCTAGGTGCTTCCGAGTTAGAAGCAGCATTTAAGGATAGTGCGTCAGCCATTTCCTTTGGAAAAATGTCTGTTGAAGAAGCTGCCGATAAATTTATGAAGCAAGCTGAAAGTATTCTTAAATAAGAAATAGAAGGATTTGGGAATGGAGGGATGCAAATTCCTCCATTCCATTAAATTACATACGAAGGGGGAGTTGGGTTATGCAAACGTTTAAGAAAGCTTGGAGAAGAAATGCGGTGGCTTATATGTTTCTTAGTCCATGGCTTATTGGCTTATTGGGTCTCAGTTTAATTCCAATGGTAACATCTCTCTATCTATCATTTACTAATTATGACATGTTTACTTCTCCGGTATGGACTGGTATGGAAAATTATACGCAAATGTTCGAAGACTCTAAGTATCTAGCGAGTATCAAAGTAACAACTATCTACGTGATGTTGAGTGTACCGCTGCAGCTTATGTTTGCCCTAGGAGTTGCTCTTCTTCTAAATCGTGGTTTAAGAGGACTAAAATTTTACCGGGCAGTCTATTATGTTCCTTCTTTATTTGGCGGCAGTGTTGCGGTTGCATTATTATGGCGTCAGCTGTTTGGCGGCGAAGGATTAATTAATCGCGGGCTTGCTTTATTTGGAATTGAAGGCACCAATTGGATCTCCTCACCTGACACCGCTCTTTATACACTTGTCATTTTAGCTGTATGGCAGTTCGGTGCACCGATGGTAATCTTTTTAGCAGGTTTAAAACAAGTGCCATTGGAGTTATACGAAGCGGCTAGAATTGATGGAGCGAGCAAAATCAAACAATTTTTCAAGATTACGCTCCCAATGATCTCACCGATTGTTCTCTTTAATCTCATTATGCAAATCATTCATGCCTTTCAGGCATTTACTCCAGCCTATATTGTCAGCGGTGGGGAAGGGGGGCCATTAGACTCAACCTTATTCTACACTTTATACCTCTACCAAAAGGCATTTACACATTTCGATATGGGCTATGCAGCCGCAATGGCCTGGATTTTACTTATCGCAATTGCCATCATTACAGCAATCATTTTTGGTACATCGAAAAAATGGGTGTTTTACCAAGAATAGGGGGGAGAAAATGGAAACAAGTAAAGCAGTTATTCAAACCAACAATATTGATATTGTAAAAACAGAAGTGAAGAAAAGTAAGGTGAAACTGTCGATAATCCTTACGCATATCATCATCATCGCAATTGGAATCATCATGCTCTATCCCCTTCTTTGGATGGTAAGCAGTTCTTTTAAAGATAATGTAGATATTTTCAAAGGCACGTCCTTTTTTCCAAAAGAAATCATCTTTGACAACTATATTAAAGGCTGGAATGGTATATCAGGATATACGTTTGCAACCTTTTTTAAAAATTCCCTTTTCATCTGCACTATGGCGATTATTGGAAATGTTATTTCTTGTTCCATGGCAGCCTATGCATTCTCAAGACTAGACTTTGCGTTCAAAAAGGTGTTATTTGCCATCATGCTGATAACCTTGATGCTGCCATTCCATGTTACGGTTATCCCCCAATACATTATGTTTAATAAATTGGAGTGGATCAATACGTTTCTGCCACTGACTTTACCTAAATTTTTAGCAACAGAAGGGTTCTTTATTTTCTTAATGGTCCAGTTTATGCGTACTATTCCGCTTGAATTAGAAGAAGCAGCGAAAATGGATGGGTGCGGGCCAATCAGAATCTACTGGAAACTGATTTTGCCGCTATCTTTACCTGCATTAATTACAACGATGATCTTTACCTTTATTTGGACATGGAATGACTTCTTCTCACAGCTTCTTTATTTAAGCGATATCAAATTACACACAGTAGCAGTGGGACTAAGGATGTTTGTAGACTCTATGGGGGAAAGCTCTTGGGGATCATTATTCGCAATGTCTACAGTATCATTAATTCCCTTGTTTGCAGTATTTATCTTCTTCCAGAAATATTTGATTGAAGGTATTACAGCTGGTGGAGTTAAGGGGTAAAATTATAGTGATAGTAAATTTTTCCACCAAATTACTCTACTAATGGGGTTATTATATGAAACTAACGATTGCAGATGTTGCTAAAATGGCTAAAGTCTCCAAATCAACGGTATCACGGATTATTAATGGTAACTATGAACAGAACACCGAAGAAACGGTAAAAAGAGTGTTAAAAGTAATTGAAGAACTGGATTATAAACCCAATGCATTGGCTAGGAGTTTAAAACTTACCAAAACAAATATTATTGGGATAATTTTATCCAATTTGCAAAATCCTTTTTGGGCAAATGTACTTGAAGGGGTTGAAGACACTTGTCATCACCTTGGTTATCATCTAATGATCTTCAATTCAAATGATAATGCAGCATTGGAAGAAGAGCATTTTCGATCTTTTGAAAGTCGTCAATTGGATGGAATGCTGGTGAATCCTACACTCCAAAACATTGAACTATATCAAAAGTTTACGAATAATGGATTTCCCTTTGTTGCCATAAATCGGAAAATCTATGGAATGGATGTAAACACCATCACCGTTAATAATATTGAAGGTGCAAAATTAGCTGTTAATCATTTAATTACATCGGCTAGAAAGAAAATCGCGATTTTTCTCTATCCACCTGATGGGGTGAGTCCAAGAATTGAAAGATTAGAAGGTTACAAGCAAGCACTTACAGAGAACGGAATAGAAATTGATCCTTCATTAATCGAGGTTATAAATGAGAAAAAAGGGGAAGTGGAGGAAGCGGTTCGAAAACTGCTGACCAGGAGTAACCCACCCGATGCAATTTTTTCTACAAATTCACTCATGACACTGGAAGTCCTAGAGGGAATTAATAAGATTAACAGGAAGATTCCGGACGATATTGCTTTGGTTGGTTATGATGAAACAGTTTGGTCGAAGTACCTAAATCCATCCCTAACCACCGTCAAGCAGCCTGCTTATGAAATGGGAGAAATGGCAGCTAGAAAATTGATTCAAATGATTGAATCAAAGAAAGATAGAAAGAAGATAGAATCAGAAATTGTTTCCTTAGCTCCATCACTAATTATTCGAGATTCATGTGGAGCAACAAAGAGCGGTAGCGCCCATTCAGCGAAGTACACGAATCTTTAAAACTGGGTTGTGATCAAAAAAGGAGGAGTAATACATGGCTAATATCGGGTTTAGAATTTTACCTATGAAAAGGAAAGTAGAAAGGTCAGTTGTCGAGCAATATCGAAATGTTGTCACTCCTCACATTAGTGATAATTTAAATAGGGTCTATGCTATAGGCAGTAATCTACGCCCTTACCATAAAGAAGGCAGATTGTTAGGAACTGCCTTGACAGTGAGAACTAGACCTGGTGATAATCTGCTGGTTCACAAAGCGATTGATATGGCAGAGCCGGGTGATGTTATTGTTGTAGATGCAGGCGGGGATACTACCAACTCCATTGTTGGAGAAATTATGATGCAGATTGCTAGAAAAAAAGGGATTACCGGCTTTGTTATTGATGGCGCCATTAGAGACTTGGGTGCGTTCGAAAGAGACAATTTCCCCGTATATGCTAAAGGTGTGACTCATCGCGGGCCTTATAAGGATGGTCCAGGTGAAGTTAACGTCCCGATTGTAGTTGATGGCATGCTTGTTCATCCAGGGGATTTAATTGTCGGTGACGAGGATGGCTTGGCAGTGGTTCCATATGAATTCGCAGAAGAGGTTCTTCACAAGGTCAAAGCTCAGGAGATTCGTGAAAAGGAAATCTTAGATTCTATTGAAAACGGTACAATAGATAGAAGCTGGGTAGATGAAACACTAAAGCAGAGAGGCTGTGAGCTGAATGACCTTGCCAAACAGGTTTGATTGGGAAAAACTACAGCAATTTTGTTTCCAGGTGTTTAAAAACGCAGGGGTTTCGAAAGAAAATGCTGAAACTGTAGCTGAATCCTTAATTCAAGCAGATCTGCGCGGTGTCGATTCCCATGGTGTTGTCCGAACAGCTATATATATAGAAAGAATTGAAAAAAACATGATGAATCCTTTTGCTGTCCCTACAGTGGAGTCAGAGGATTTTGCAACAGTGTTAGTAAATGGAAACAACAATATCGGAGCGGTAGTCGGGAAAAAGGCGGTTGAGATTGCTTTGGAAAAAGCAAAAGAACGGGGAGCTGCTATCGTAGGGGTAAAAGGCTCGAATCACTTTGGGACTGGTGCTTACTATGCATTAAAGGCCATAGAGAAAGACATGATTTTATTGGTGATGTCTAATGCCTCACAAACCATGCCACCAACGGGAGGGAAACGACCGTTCATCGGAACAAATCCATTGGCGATTGGTGTACCTGCGGGAAATGAGCCCCCATTTTTGTTAGATATGGCTACAAGTGTTGTCGCACGAGGAAAAATTATTGTTGCTTCTCAAAAAGGCGAAGAGATTCCACTAGGATGGGCAGTGGATAAGGACGGAATTCCAACGACAAATGCCGAGGCAGCGCTAGACGGGGCTGTTCTTCCAGTAGGTGGCCCTAAAGGTTACGCAATTTCAATGTTTATAGATATTTTAGCTGGTGTCTTAACAGGTGCGGGCTTCGGTAAGTACGTAAACAATATGTATGAGAATTGGGAGAAGCCCCAAAACGTAGGCCATATTTTTATCGCTATTGATATTAACCGTTTTATCCCAATTGAATTGTTCAAGGAACGGATGGATCGCTACATATCTGAAATTAAGGCGGAACCTAAAGCAGATGGTGTTGAAGAAATTCTCATCCCTGGAGAACTTGAATTACGAAAGACGTTAGAGCGTCAGCAAAATGGTATTGAACTCCCCGATAAAGTAGTGAAAGAACTTTATGAAATTGGAAAAAGATATGCGGTCGATCTATCAAAAGCTGCATTTATAGAAAAAAATGTTCTAGAGCACAAGGAGGTAATTAACTAATGATGACATTAACTAATTTTCGTTATGAGGTTCCGACAGCAATAGAATTTGGCAGGGGCTATGTAAATAAATTGAATGAACATGTATTGAAGCTAGGCGGAACAAAGGTCTTAATTGTCGGCGACCCAGGTGTATTGCATGCGGGGATTGTTCAAAGATTGGAAGCTCCGCTTGAGACTGCTGGAATTCCATATACCATCTTTACAGAAGTCGGCATGGAGGCAACGATTGAGTCGGTGGATAGCGGTACTGAACTTGCTAAAGAAAACGGATGTGATCTTGTTGTCGGTGTTGGCGGCGGAAGTGCTCTTGATACGGCAAAAGCCATTGGGCTGATGTTAAAAAATCCTGGCAATATTCGTGATTATATTGGAATTGATTTGGTACCAGGACCTGGTGCTCCTGTTATTGCGATTCCGACTACTGCAGGGACAGGGAGTGAAATGACAAGATTTTCTGTATTATCCGATAAAACTGCACAAGCAAAATTAAGTGTTGGCAGCATGTATAATTGTCCTGCTCTAGCTCTGTGTGATCCGGAGTTGACCGTTACATTACCACCTCATCTCACCGCTTCCACCGGAATGGATGCCTTAACACATGCACTAGAATCGTATGTAAATAAAGCTACCCAGCCGATCTCAGAAGCGCTGTCCATTCAAGCTATGACTCTTATCGCAAAAAGCCTTAGATTGGCAGTTGTTCAAGGTGAAAATATCGAGGCTCGCCATGATATGCTTTTGGCAAGCACAATTGCTGCGATGGCGTTCAATACCACAAGGCTGGGATTGGCACACGCTCTTGCTATGCCGCTTGGAGCCTATTTTAAAATTCCACACGGTGTTGTTAACGCCATTCTTTTACCTGAGGTAATGAAGTTTAATATTATTGGAAATCCACATAAATTTGCAGAAATCGCGAGAATCTTTGGTGAAAACACAGATTCATTGTCAGTAAGAGAAGCAGCTGAGCGATCAGTATCTGCGATTCGCCAATTAAATAAAGATATTGGTATTACACAAACTTTATCAGATTATGGTGTCACAGAAGAACACCTTGACTTGATTGTCGATGAAGCCATTTTGTCTGGTAATGTGCCAGTTAATCCTGTTAAAACAACTAAGGAAGACTTGAAGAATATTTGCAGGGCACTTATGGTTCCTAACGTAAAAGAAAAAGTATTGATCAATAATCTATAAAATTTGGAGTGATTACCATGACTGTAGCAGCGACTTCGAGTATGGTTGACTGGTTAAGAGAAAGTGAGAAAAAGGAATACGGTAACTTTATTAATGGTGAATGGGTAAAGAGTTCAAGTGGGAAGACCTTCCCGATTTACAATTCAGCAAAAAATAATCAACTGTTAGGAATGTTTCAGGATTCAGTAGAAAATGATGTCAATCAAGCGGTAGAAGCGGCGAACGAAGCCTTTAAGAGTTGGTCCAAGCTTCCTGGACCAGACAGGGGAGCGATTTTATTCCGTCTAGCAGATTTGCTTGAAAAAAATGTGGAAGAATTAGCCTACATGCTTTCTGCTGAACAGGGTAAAACGCTGGCTGAGTCTAAAGGTGAGGTATACCGTGCAGCAAAAGAAGCACGGTTTTGTGGAGGAGAAGCATTTCGCATTGAGGGAAGTACGCTTCCGGGTGAACGAAGCAATGTTTGGAGTTCTACCATTCGCAAGCCAATAGGTGTTATTGCAGCCATTGCTCCTTGGAACTTCCCGGTTGTCACGCCTGTTAGAAAAATTGCTCCCGCTCTGGCATATGGCTGTACCGTTGTCTATAAGCCAGCTTCGGTAACACCTTGGACATCAGTAAAGCTGATGGAATTATTAGCAGAAGCAGGTGTACCAAATGGTGTTGTCAATCTAGTTGTCGGCAGTGGTTCAAAGGTTGGTGACCCGCTCGTGAATCATCCGCTTGTAAAAGGAATTAGCTTCACAGGTTCCTCTAACCTAGGTCTAGAAATCAACCAGAAGGCAGCAGGACGATTAGCGAAAACCCAGCTTGAGCTTGGCGGTAAGAATCCGGCTGTCGTTCTAGATTATACAGATCCTGCAGCTGTTGCAAAACAAATTGTTTCCGCTGCATTTGCGGCTAGCGGTCAGCGCTGTACTTCTATTAGCCGTGTTATTGTGGTCAAAGAGAAGAGGGAAGAGATTACAGAAGCGCTTCTTCAAGAAATGATGAAAATAAAAGTAGGGTCAGCCTGGGAATCAGGTGCTACGATGGGTCCCCTTATTAATAAGAGACATTTAGATTCTGTTCAAGAATATATTAAAGTTGGTTTGGAAGAAGGTGCCCGCCTTCGTTTTGGAGGCGAAGTTTTGACCGAGGGCGAATTCTCCGAAGGAGCCTTCATGAAACCAGCCCTTTTAGATTTGGTTACTCCAGAAATGCGAGTGGCAAAGGAAGAGATCTTTGGACCCGTTCTTTGTGTGATTGAGGTGGAAAATAAGACAGAAGCACTAGAAGTGGCGAATAATGTGGAATATGGATTGGCGGCTTCTATTTTCACTGATAAAGTTTCCTCTGCTTATCAATTTGCTGAAGATGTTGAAGCAGGGATGGTTCATATTAATCATGGTACAGCTAGTGCAGCTCATGCTCCATTTGGAGGAGTAAAGCAATCGGGTGCCGGAGCATTTTCAATCGGCAGTTCGAATGTGGAGTTTTTTACGGATTTAAAAGTGATTTACTTTGAATATTAATCTATTAAGGTAACCATCTATACAGGCACAGTTATCCGGAATTTTATGGCTGACTGTTCCTGTTCCTTTTTTTGTGAAAAAGTTAAGAAGGGATAGAGATGAAAGTAGTCATTGCTTCAGATCCGATTAAAGGGTCTATTTCTGCAAAAGATATATGTGAGGCCATATAAGATTGAGGGTTAAAACCAGTAGAGAGTATGGGAAAGGAAGGACCACGAGATGAAACCAAAGGTATATATTACGAGAAAAGTACCGGCAGAGATTGTGACTAAGATAGAAGATTATTGTCAAGTCAGGATGTGGGACGAAGCTGATATTCCTGTACCACGCGCGGTGTTAGAAGAAGAAATTAAAGATGTAGAGGGACTGTTCTGCTTGCTTACAGAGAATATTGACAGGGAGTTACTAGGAAAAGCTGAACAGTTGAAGGTGATCAGCAACATGGCGGTTGGCTACAACAATGTCGATATTAAGGCTGCAAAGGAAAAAGGTATTACCGTCACAAATACACCTGGTGTTTTAACTGAGACAACTGCTGATTTAACATTTGCACTCCTGATGGCTGCTTCAAGGAGATTAATAGAGTCCTCGGATTATTTAAGAAGCGGGAATTGGAAAACCTGGTCTCCTATGCAATTAACCGGGCAGGATATTTACGGGGCTACTTTAGGTATTATTGGAATGGGAAGAATTGGCGCATCACTTGCCAAAAGAGCACGTGGCTTTGACATGGATATCCTTTACTATAACCGCAGCCGCAAGTACGATTTAGAGGAAGAATTGAATCTAACCTTTACAGAAATGGACTCATTATTAAAGCAGTCCGATTTTATATGTATTATGACGCCTTACACTCCAGAAACAAAAAATCTTATTGGTTCCCGTGAATTATCCTTAATGAAAAACACTGCGATTTTAATTAATACCGCACGTGGTGGAATTGTAAATGAGGAAGCCCTTTTTCATGCATTAAAAAAAGGAGAAATATGGGCTGCAGGACTTGATGTTTTTGAACAAGAGCCTGTTTCACTTGATCACCCATTGCTTTCTCTTCCGAATGTAGTCACATTACCTCACATTGGCAGCGCCAGTATTAAGACAAGAATGAAAATGGCCGATTTAGCAGCAGATAACCTGCTATTGGTGCTTCAAAATCAATCTCCTAAACACGTGGTGGTGTGAAATATGGAAAATAAACATGGGAATGTGATACCAGATGGATTTTTTTGGGGAGGGGCAGTGACCTCCTTTCAGACGGAAGGTGCCTGGAATGAAGATGGAAAGGGGCCTTCCATTGTCGACGCTCGTCCAGTTAAGGAAGGACAATCTGACTGGAAGGTTGCCGTTGATTTCTATCATCGTTATAAAGAAGATATTGCTTTGTTTAAAGAATTAGGCTTTACTGCTTACCGGACGAGTATATCTTGGTCAAGAATTTTTCCAGACGGTGAAGGTGAAGTAAATGAAAAGGGCCTGCAGTTTTATGATGATTTGTTTGATGAGTTGCTTGCAAATGGAATTCAACCGATTGTGACCCTTTACCATTTTGATTTACCGCTTGCGCTGGCAGAAAAATATAACGGCTTCGCTTCCCGAAAAGTGGTGGAGTTATTTCATACTTACGCAAGAACGGTGTTTACGCGCTACAGGAACAAGGTAAAATATTGGCTAACCTTTAACGAGCAAAATCTTGTAGTAACAAACCCTCAATTTTGGGGTGTAAAAACAGAGGGTGCAGAAAATGAAGAAGCTTTACGCTATCAAGTCACCCATAATGCTTTTATTGCACACGCCAAAGCGGTTCAATCGCTTCATGAACTTGTACCAGGAGGGCAAATGGCGGGTATGGTTACCTATATGGCTACCTATCCCAATACCTGTAAGCCTGAAGATGCCATTGCTAATATGAAAGCAAAAGAGCTTTTAATTGATTTTTATTTTGATGTTTTTAGCCATGGAGAATATCCGACTTACGTGACACGTAACTTGAAAAGAAAAGGAATTATGCCTGTATTTGAAGATGGTGATGCAGAGTTATTAAAGGCAAACACCGTTGATTATTTAAGTATCAGCTACTATCAAAGCCAAACGGTGAGTGCGGAAATCATCAATGGCAGCCATCTTATTGAAGGGGTTACTCCAAATCCCCATTTAAAAGCAAATGAATGGGGCTGGTCCATTGACCCCATTGGACTAAGAGTAGCCTTAAAAGATATGCATGCTCGTTATCGCCTGCCAATTTTTATAACAGAAAATGGAATTGGTGTCCGCGAAGAATTAAATGAAACTAACACTGTAGTCGACGATTATCGTATTCAGTATTTAAGTGAACATATTAAGCAGATGAAGCTTGCAATAGAAGAGGGAGTCGACGTTTTCGGCTATCTTACTTGGGGTTCCACGGATCTTATTAGCTCTGGAGGTCAATTTGAGAAACGGTATGGCTTCATTTATGTTAACCGTGGCGAAACAGATTTACGAGATTTAAGGCGGTATAAGAAAAAGAGTTTTGATTGGTATAAACGCGTAATTGCAACAAACGGAGCGGAATTAGATTTTAAGTAAATTGTTTTGGCTGATAACGTCTAGTTGGAATTCAACTGGAGGATTACGAAACCGCCTATGTTAAATCAATTAGTATCGAGTGATTTTGAAGTGTAGTAATTGAATCATAAGAAACACAAAGCTTGTTTGGATGATTAAGCCCGACACAACTAAATGGATAGGATTGATTTTTAATCATGAAGAAACCTGTATTTTCCATCCTGAAAGAAAACGTTTTGTTTGTATGGAGAATTCCTTCTTTTCCAGTCCTATTCTTATTAAATTTTAACTTTGGATTATCGACATCCTTTTTTGTACCTTTTTCCTCGTTATTCGGGATTGATGAGGTCGGAATGAGTAATACAGCCTTTGGATTTTTTATGACTCTTTTGGCCATAGGCGGCGTATCGATTAGCAGTTTGATCGCCAAAAGGTCTGATACTAGTATGAGCAGGAAAAGGCTGTTAATCCTAACGTCCCTGACAGGAGTGTTAGGCTATACATGCTTTGCTTTTTTGAGAAATTATTTTGCACTGGCATTTACGGCCTTTTTTCTGCTTGGGGCAACGGCCGCTTCCGTTCCCCAATTATGGGCCTATGCTCGTGATATCCTGAGGGAAAACAACATACCAAGCAGCAAAACTCCATTAATCATGAATGTTTTCCGCATGTTTTTTGCTCTTTCCTGGACGGTGGGACCAGCCTTAGGAGCATGGCTGCTTTTAACGATCGGTTTTAAGGGGCTGTTTTTAATGGTAGCTGCAAGCCATTTGCTAGCACTGTTAACCATTGTTTTTTTATTAAAGGATGTTGCCAAGCAGGTATTAACTGATAAAGATAAGATTAAGGTAACTAGATGGATCGTCAAGCCGCATATTTTTGTAAATCTTGCCGCTGCATTATTGCTATCTGCAGCAACCTCTATCCATATGTTAAATATGCCCCAATTCGTTACGAAAGTATTGAATGGATCGGAAATGGATGTAGGGGTGATTTTTAGTGTACCTCCAGTTTTTGAGGTTCCAATGATGATTGCTATCGGTGTGTGGGCAACACGAACCGATAACGCCCTATTGGTGAAAATTGGATATGGTTTAGCTTTCACTTATTTCCTTTTGCTTGGGTTTGTTACAGAGCCTTGGCAAATTTATCCGCTTCAATTGATAAGTGCAGCTCATGTTTCCATTACTGCAGGTCTAGCCATATCTTATTTTCAGGATTTTATTCCTGAGGCACCGGGTACGGCAACCACTCTCTATATGAATGTAACCAAAATTGGATCCACTGTTGGCTATCTGTTGTTCGGACTGTTTTCAGAGTTTATAAGCTATGAAAATATGATCAATATTTATTCGTTTTTTGCTGGAGTTGGCTTTCTGATTTTTACTTTCTTTGGAAATGAGAAAATTAAGAGTTCCAAGGGCAAACCAAAAGTTCAGGAGTTATAAAAAATATGGGAGACTGGGGGTAGTAATAATTGGTGAATTACTATGCAGTTTTTGATGTTGGAGGATCTGCTATTAAATATGCCCTAATGGATGAAACAGGATTATTTATCGAAAAGTCTTCTATTCCAACTCCAAAAGAGGGTCTGGAGGCATTTGTTGATACCATTCATCTCATTGTCAAAGGCTATGAGCAAAAGGCAGATATAAAAGGGATCGCACTAAGTGTGCCAGGAGCAGTGGATGTTGAAAATGGACATATCGAAGGAGCTAGTGCCATCCCTTATTTGCATGGACCAAATATTAAAAAGCTTATTCAGGATGTTACTTATTTACCAGTGGAACTTGAAAATGACGCCAATTGTGCAGGTTTGGCAGAAGGCTGGCTCGGTGCAGCAAAGATGGTAAAGGATTATATCTGCATCGTAGTGGGTACTGGAATTGGCGGCGCATTAGTGATAGATAAAAAGATTCGCCGAGGTAAAAATCTGCATGGCGGGGAATTTGGTTTCATGGTTATGGAAGACTATTTGGAGCAGCCTATAGGAGAAGCGTGGAGTGCATTAGGAGCTACAGGTGCTTTGATTAGGAGAGTGGCGAAACGAAAGGGATTGAAGCCACTCTCACTGGATGGAAAAAAGGTGTTCCAAATCGCGGATGATGGTGATGAAGAAGTGCAAGATGAAATCAATAAATTTATCAAACGTCTTGCGGTTGGAATATTTAACCTGCAGTATGCTATTGATCCAGAGAAAGTATTAATTGGCGGCGCCATCAGCGAACGAGCGGACCTTATTGACAAAATCAACGAAGCACTAAGCCAAATGAAAAATAACATCCATACTCTGGACGTCAAAGTAGAAAAATGCCAATTTGGAAATGATTCCAACCTAATCGGAGTGCTATACCACTTCCTGCAAAGGAGAAATGAAAGCAAAATAAGAAACTAAATGAACACCGTCACAGGAAAACCACCCTAATATGAAACCCCCAAGCAGATAATCTGTTTGGGGGTTTACGGTGCCGTCGGTGGTGCCCGTCGGTGGTGCCTGTCACCGTTTATACATGACTGTATATTTTGTTCACGCTGACCCGTCCAGAGAAGAAGGTTGCACCGCCGCCCATGTCGGCGATTCGGTCTGGTGTCAGGTTGTTGACGAGTTGTTTTGTGCCTTCAATGTCTGACCAGAGTCCTTGGGTAGCGACCACGCCTGGAAGGACATTTTCTCCTACTATCGCTTTTAGTATACATTCCCCGCGCTGGTTCCAGACACGAACCAAATCCCCGTCCTCAATCCCCGAAGCCTCAGCATCCTTACTGTTCATATGCAATCGGGGTTCTTTTTCAAGGCCAATGTGTTTGTGATTATTGGAAAAGGTAGAGTTTATGAAATTATGATTAGGTGCTGGTATAAAATGATAAGGATGGTCTCCGTCATTTTCTAAAGGAATATAGGTTGGCAGTGGAGGATATCCGTTTGCTTTCATCCTCTTTGAGTACAACTCAATTTTCCTGCTCGGTGTGCGCAACTTTCCTGGAAACAGTGGTTGTACCTTCGCTTTTAGAAACTGCCTCTCTACTAAACTTTCATAATTGATTCCAACCAAATAGGGATTCGCAGGTTGGTCTAGGGCTTGCTTGATCATTTCTGCGTCTGAGTCTTCAAATGCAGCTTCTTTAAAGCCCATTCCTTTTGCCAGCAAACGGAATACGTCGACATTGGATTTTGACTCTCCGTAAACATCTATTACTGGCTGCTGAATTTGAATGTAATGGTGCCAGTAGGATGTATAGACATCTGTATTCTCAAAAGACGATGTTGCAGGCAATACAATGTCAGCATATTTGGCCGTCTCCGTTAAAAATAAATCATGAACGACCACGAATAATTCCTCTCTCTCAAGCCCTTTCCTTACCTTATTGCCATCTGGAGCTACTACCGCTGGGTTACTGCTATAAACATATAAGGATTTCACAGGAGGATCTAAGGTCAGCAAAGCCTCACCAATCTTATTCATGTTAATGACCCTTGTCTGTTTATGCTTCAATAACCGCGGAAGCTGCAATTTTGTTGTGTTCAGTGCGAGATATCCTGAATTTCCTTTAATCGCACCGCCGCCTTTAATGAGCCATTGACCCGTAAGAGCAGGAAGACATGAAACTGTACGGACGAACATTCCGCCATTGTCATGATGCTGCGGACCGTTGCCAATCCGAATAAAGGAAGGCGAGGTACTGCCATACATTCTAGCAAGCCTATAAATATCCTCAACAGGAACTCCCGTGATTGTTGATACCGTAATAGGGTCATATTGCAAAACATGCTCGCGCAGTTCCTCATAGCCAACTGTATATTGGTGTAAGAAGGAGTCGTCTACGCTATTTTCAGCAAATAAAATATGCATGATTCCTAGTGCCAGTGCTGTATCAGTCCCTGGCAAAATCGGAATAAACCAATCTGCTAATCTTCCGGTCTGATTTTTATGGACGTCTATGACAATGATTTTAGCCCCATTTTGTTTGCGGGCTTTCTGTGCAAGCGCCACTTGGTGCATATTGGTACTAGCTGCGTTAATCCCCCAAAAAATAATGAGCTTGGAATGAATCGTATCTTCTGGGTCAATGCCGAAGCCGCCGCCCATCGTGTATCTATATCCAACAAAGCCGGCTGAGGAACAAATACTCCGGTCCAATTGTGATGCTCCTAAACGGTGAAAGAAACGTCGGTCCATCCCTTCGGCATTCAGATGTCCCATGTTCCCATAAAAGCTATAAGGGAGAATACTTTCTGGACCATCCGTTTCGATAATTGATTTCCACTTGGAGGTTATGGTAGCGATGGCTTCATCCCAGCTGATCCGTTCAAATTTACCTTCACCTTTAGCTCCAACCCTTTGCATAGGATATTCTAAGCGGTTCTCATCATAAAGCCGTTCCGCCATATGCCGAACCTTATTACAAATATTCCCCTTCGTCACAGGATGATCTGAATCGCCTTCCACTTTTACCACTTTTCCATCAACTTTATGTATCAGCAAACCGCATTGATCTGGACAATCTAACGGGCAAACCGATTTAAAAACCCCTTGTTTCTCCATATAGAGTCTCCTCCCCTGTGGTAACACCTTTGGGTGACAGGCACCATTTATACATCATTGTATATTTTTTTTCATGATATGACAGCTATGAAGGTGATGAAGTGCATAAAATTTTCTTTAATGTAAAAATGACTAATGGCATTTCTTTGTTAGTATGAGGTAAGTAGGTTCAAAAAGGGTTGTAATTAGTGTCCTCCTGAGGTGGACAGTGTCCACGAATGGTGACAGGCACCGAAAAGGCAACGAAAAGAGGCAAAGAAAGAGCAACGAAAGAACCCCCTTTACATATTGGAAAATTTATCATATTATTAGGGCAACGAAAAATTGCATACGGTTTTTGCACTAGGGGAGCTTTTTTGGCTGAGAGGACGTTTGTCCGACCCTTATGACCCGATCTAGATAATACTAGCGTGGGGAAGTGCAGGAGAAAATTATCGTTCGTTCAACATTGATATGATTCGACTGCATTCCCGTGGGATGCAGTTTTTTTGTTGCCAAAATATCAATGGGGGTATGTGAAATGTCTAATTTTTGTGGTATGAGTGAGATTACTGGAGCGCGATTTTCGATTTATCCGATGTCTGATAGGTTTGTAGATATTATTCTATCGGCATTAAAAGAAGTGGATACTTCAAAGGTTTGGATGGAAACGGACGATGTCAGCACATGTGTTAGGGGAAGATCGGAGCATGTATTTGATGTGGTGAAAGCTATTTTCCTAGAGTCGTCAAAAAACGGCGATCATGTTGTGCTGCAGGCAACGTTTTCAAATGGATGTCCGGGGGATTCGGCAGGTGATGCCTACCTATCAGAAAACGCTAATCGTTTAAATGAGGAAAAATCACAGAATATTAAACAAGAAGTGGCTGTTCAATTTGCTCTATACCCAATGGGGATTCCAACGTATATGAATGTCATCATGGATCAATGCAAACTGGCTCAAGACCAAGGAACGTTTACAAAAGGTGTTCACTATGCCTCAAGGCTTGATGGTGATGCAAACCAGGTTTTCGAAACATTAGAGGATGCCTTTCAAGGAGCACACGAAAGCGATTCTACACATATTGTCATGACGGTTGCTATGTCTGCCAACAGCCCATCGAAAAAGAGGGTGAAATAAATGCTGGCAAAATGGAAACTTCGTGAAGTCATAGTGTTATCCGTACTTGCTGTTGTTTTTGCTGTTGTCTATTTGTTGTTTCTCCAGCTCGGGAATGTCCTATTCGGCCTTTTTGGTTTAATTGGCTATGATATTATTTTTGGAATTTGGTTTATCGTTTCGATTATTGCGGCTTATATTATCCGTAAACCGGGGGCGGCTTTTCTATCCGAAACAGTCGCTGCTACAGTGGAAGTTATGCTTGGTAACGCCGTTGGCCCGCAATTGATCATCTCCGGTATGATTCAAGGTTTGGGTGCAGAAGCTGTCTTTGCCGCAACTAAATGGAAGAACTATTCCACTTGGGTTTTAATGGCAGCAGGGATGGGTTCATCAGTTTTTAGCTTTGCCTGGGGATTTTATGTCTCAGGATTTGCCGCCCTTTCGCCTAGTTATGTAACGGCCATGTTCTTTGTTCGCCTTGTAAGCGGGGCACTAATGGCAGGCTTACTAGGTAAATATTTAAGCGAAGGTCTTGCCAAAACAGGAGCGTTGAACAGTTTCCCGTTAGGAAAGGAACACAAGCGAAATGTCACTGTTTGAGCCACAGATTAAAGTAGAGGATCTGGGATTTAGTTATGAAGATAGCAATATTTTCAAAGACCTTTCTTTTTCCATTTTAAAAAATCAATCGCTTTTCCTACTAGGTCCAAGTGGTTCGGGAAAAAGTACACTAGCTTATTGTCTGAACAAATTATATCCAGAGGCAGTCGATGGTGTTATTACGGGGAACATCACGTTTGAGGGCAAAAATCTAAACGATTATAAACCGGGTGAACTCAACCAAAAAATAGGGATTGTTTTTCAAGATCCAGAGAGCCAATTCTGCATGCTGACCGTGGAAGAAGAAGTAGCATTTGGTTTGGAGAATTTTCATGTGCCACGGGCAGAGATGGAGGCAAAGATTGACAGAGCGCTAGAATGGGTAGGCTTGCAGGCTGAAAAAAAGACTGTAATCCACACCCTTTCCGGAGGGCAAAAGCAGAAGCTGGCATTAGCTTGTGTCTTTGCGCTCGAACCAGAGGTAATCATCCTCGATGAGCCGACCGCTAATCTTGACCCACAATCCAGCTCAGAATTAGTAGAAACGATCACCAAGTTAAAGCATATACGCCCGTTTACGCTGATTGTGATTGAACACAAGCTGGATGATTGGGTCGAGCTGATGGAGCGCTGTCTTGTCTTAGATTCTAACGGAGCCGTCCTTTTTGATGGCACTACTGCACAATGCTTTGGAGAATTTGCTCCTTTTTTAAAAAAGGAAGGTATTTGGCTGCCAAAAGTAGTGGAAGCTGGAATTTCTGCAAAGAATGAAGGTTTGTATAAAGGGGACCGACTTCCGCTTCGCATGCATGAATTACTGTCAGGGTTAAAGGATTCCAGCGCATTCTTAAAAAAAGAAAGCAAAACCACGACCCAAATGGAACCGATTCTCGAAGTGAACGGTCTTTATGCCCGTGGGCACTTGAAAAATATATCGCTGAGTATTCATAAAGGAGAACGGATTGCTTTGGTTGGTCCAAATGGTTCCGGAAAGACGACTCTATCCAAATGTTTAGCCGGATTACTTCCACTTACGAAAGGGGAGATTCAGTTTCTCGGTGTTCCACTTTCGAAGTGGAAGGAGAAACATTTATATCAATCTCTCGGCTACGTATTTCAAAATCCAGAACATCAATTTATCACAGATTGTGTTTACGAGGAAATTGCCTTTGGTTTAAGTCAAAGGGCAATCGTCTCCTCGGTTCTTGAAACAATGAATCTGCAAAAACACGCAGGTGCCCACCCGTTTGCTCTGAGCCAAGGACAGAAGCGGAGGTTGAGTGTTGCGACCATGCTCGTTCATGAACAGGAATTGCTTATCCTTGATGAGCCGACATTTGGTCAGGATGCCAATACTGCGCATGAAATCATGAGAGTACTTGACGAAAAGAATGGGGCATTTTTCATGATTACCCATGATATGGAGATGGTAGATCAATATGCGGATACCGTTTATGTGTTGGAACGCGGTGAATTGATTTTTTCCGGTACACCTGAGAGGTTGTGGGATAATCCTGAAGTCATTAGCCGTGCAAGACTGAAGCTGCCGTTTAGAAAACAGCTGCAAAATGAAATGGCAAGGAGAGAGATACATGTCGCTACATGAGGTGAATCCGAGTATAAAGGCACTTGCTATCGTTATTTCTATCCTGATATTATCGGCGTTTTTCGATCCAATTACACCGCTTCTAATCATTCTCTGGACTGTAACATTGACCTTTATTTTTGGCAGGGTTTCTTTTAAAAAATGGTTGCTGTTATTCGCTCCCTTTTTATTTATCGCTGTTATTTATGTATGGTCAACCATGTTGTTTCCACGGCTTCAAGAGGGGGACCAAGTTATTTGGCAATGGGGTTTTTTGACGATGACAGCAGAAGGATTTCGAAGAGGTGTGTCGCTGGGGCTCAGGGTGTTAAGCTTTGCCACGTTATCTATTATGTTTACCTTAACGACAAAGCCTACAGATTTTCTCCTTAGTTTAATGCAGCAATGCAAGCTGTCGCCAAAGCTTGCCTATGGAATCATGGCCGGATATCGGTTCCTGCCGTTAATCAAGGAGGAGTTTCAAACCTTGCAAAATGCCCATCGAGTACGGGGGGTAGCACGAGCACGAACTATACCAGAAAAAATACAGCAGTTGAAGCGATACGTTATTCCACTCCTTGCAGGAGCGATTCGTAAAGCAGAGCGAACAGCACTTGCAATGGAATCAAAAGGCTTTACCGGAGAAAAAAATAGGATATTCTATCGCGAGATTAAGCTTTCCTATAATGACTGGGTCTTTTTCATCCTTATGATTAGTGCCGTCGTTCTCAGCGTTTGTATCTCTTGGAAATTCGGCTACTTACAATTTTATAATGGCGAACTTTAAAACAAAAATGGGGTGTCTCAACGGACAACCCATTTTTTTAAATAGAGAACAACAGCTTGTTTCCCCATTTGGTCCCATGCCTGGATAAAGTTTTCACGGTCCACTTTTTGATTTTTTGTTCCGTAAGGGTTGTTAATGTATATATTTGTTGAGTCATAACCGGTTATGACGACACTGTGCATTCTATACGTTATGTTCACGTTTCCTTCCGGCGTCTGCCATGTTTCCATTTCCGAAATGGGAGCAAAAGTACTTGTCGTAATAACCCAAACAGGGTTCCCCTTGGTTAGCTCTTCAAGCAGTCGATCAAAAGAAGAATTTGTTAGGTCCGCCGCATTCAGGTAGTTTTGAGCTAGTTTAAGAATCGGTTCATGGTATACGCCTAATCCAGGACCATCTTCCATATTACCCACAAATCCATATTGGGATTCCCATATGTTCCATTACTATATTGTAAAGGAACTCTAGTAATCTCCTGAGCTAGTTTATTTTTTGTCACAGAAATTCCTTTATAATTTAGGATCATCGCTAGACTAGTCACTTCGCAGCCATTATAGAGACGCGGAGCATCCATTTGATTTACCAAGGGTACATCCAGCTGTACTTCCTCAGCGATATCTATCTTTTCTTGGAGAACCTTTGTAACCGGCAGCCCCTGTACTTCCGCATGGTTATTAATTTCTATCCCCGATGATTTTAATTCTGTATTAGTAAAAAAATATATAAAGCCTATTATCACCATAAATCCAATACTTAGGTTCACTAGTTTTTTCATAAAAAACCTCCTATATATCGTTAGGAAGGGAGCATAGGCAGTTTCATTCAATGGTATGTGAAAGGTATGAACAAATTATGAATGGAATGGGAAAAATCTATTAACCTATTAGATCAATTGTTAAAAAAATAAGACTGACACATTCCTGACATATTGCCGGCCTATGATAGGCAATGTGGGCAGGGAAGCATAAGTATTTACAGGACAAGATTCATTGTAGAGCTTGATTTTAACAAGGAAGGAAGAACAGGATGAAAAAATGGATTGTTAGTATCGTGATTTTGATTGTTGTCATTGGCGGAGGTTTTACAGGTTATAGTTATTTCTCCAATAAAAGCGAGGCAGTGAGTGGTCCACAAAATCAAACCTTAACGGCAGCAGCTGAGGTTGGAAATGTCGAAGTAAATGTTAGTGGAACAGGCAATATTTCCGTCATGAATGAAGAAATGATTATGGCAGAAGATAATGCCACTATTGAGGAGGTGCTCGTAGCAGTGGGGGACACCGTTGCTGCAGGGGCCGAGCTCATTACATTTACGGATGACGATATAGACCCAATTGTGGCACCATTCGCTGGTGAAATAACCGTATTAAATGTGGAAGATGAAATGAATGTTCAAACGAAAGAAGAGTTGGTTCAGGTAACGGACTATACAAATTTAGAAATGGTCGTAAATGTGGATGAATTGGACATTTCTAAAATCCAAGTAGGACAAACTGCTTCTATCGATGTGAATGCTCTGCCAGACCAAAAGTTTACTGGGACCATTAAAAGTGTTTCAAAGGAAGCCAATGAAGATTCAAGCAGTACGGTAGCTAAATATGGCGTGAAAATTACGATTAATGATCCAGTTGGGATTAAGGTTGGAATGACAGCCGAAGCGACGATTACAACATCGAAAAAGGAAAATGTTGTTACTGTCCCAGTGGCAGCGCTTCAAAAACAAAATGACAGTTATTATGTCCTTATTCCCTCGCAGGATCAAACACAAGCTATATCTGACAACGAGGAAAGCAGTGAGGAATCAACCATAAAAACCACACAGCAACCTGTGGAAATTGGGCTAAAAAATAGTATTACAGTGGAAATTGTCAGTGGTTTAACAGCAGGTGATGAGGTTGTATTACCGTCCCTGAACACTGAAAACAGTACCCAAAACAGGAATGCAATGTTCCCAGGAGGAGGAGGATTTCCTGGAGGAAATATGGGCCAAAGACCAGACGGAATGCAGAAATGGGATAGAGGTCAAGGAGGCACAGCACAATGATTGAGGAACAACCCATCGTAAAGATTAAGCACTTAAGCAAATTTTATAAAATGGGCGGGGAGACGTTGAAAGCACTGGATGATGTCAGTTTCACTGTATATAAAGGGGACTTTGTGGCGATTATCGGACCTTCTGGCTCAGGGAAATCAACGTTAATGAATATGATCGGGTGTCTTGATGTTCCTGATATGGGCGGTTATCACCTTGATGGAAAAGATGTTTTTACTTTGAAAAATAAACAACTGGCGGATGTCCGCAATCAAAAGATAGGGTTTATTTTTCAATCCTTCAACCTGTTGCCGAAGCAGACAGCCTTTGAAAATGTGGAATTACCGCTGATTTACCGCGGTTTAAATGGAAATGAACGGAAGGAAATCGTGATGAGTGCACTAAAAAAGGTGGGATTAGGCGACCGTGCGCGTCATCGTCCGACTGAATTATCGGGAGGACAGCAGCAGCGGGTCGCCATTGCCCGTGCACTCGCTGGCAACCCGCCAATTTTACTTGCTGATGAACCGACGGGGGCTTTAGACAGTAAAACCGGAGCCGAGGTGATGAGCTTAATGAAGGAACTTAATAAGCAAGGGCACACAATTATCCTGATTACTCATGATTTGGATATTGCGAAACAAGCGAAACAGATTATCCGCATTCATGATGGCAGGATACTTAAAGAGAAGGAGGCTGTTCATCATTGAAATTGGGGCAAGCGATAAAAATCGCCTTTAAAAATATAGTAACGAACAAGCTACGGTCGTTTTTAACAATGCTCGGAATTATTATCGGAATTTCTGCAGTAATTGCATTAGTTTCTCTCGGGCAGGGAGCTTCTCAATCAGTATCTGATGATATTTCAGGATTAGGGACAACGATGGTTTCGGTCTCGCTTTCGGGAAACTCGGATGAAGAAGTGATGACTTATGAGGATATTATGGAGTTTGAAGAATTATCTGAGGTAGAGGCCGTCTCTCCAACGGTCTCCGGAAGCGGTACAGTGGCCTACGGAACAACAAGTTCAGATAATGTGACCATTGAAGGGGTGACGCCTGCTTTTGAAAAAGTAGAAGGGACTTCTGTTCGTTTGGGAAGGTTTGTATTAGACATTGATCAAGACAATCGTAATAAAGTAGTGCTATTAGGGTCTAACATTGCTACTGAACTTTTTGGCTTTTCTAATCCCGTTGATAAAAATGTAAAAATTGATGGAACAACCTTTAGAGTTGTGGGAATTCTTACGGAACAGGGAGATGAACTGCAAGGATCTGTGGACGATAAAGTGCTCATGCCCTTTACGACCGCACAACGATTTTTAGGGCAAACAGTTGTCACTTCTGCGGATGTAAAAATGACCTCCGAGGAAACAGTCGAAATCGGAATGGCTAAAATGGAGCGGAACTTGTACATTGAATTTGGTGGTGATGACTCAAGCTATAATGTTCGAAATCAATCTGATATCGCGGAGGCATTGACGTCTGTGACGGATACTATGACGATGCTGCTTGCGGGCATTGCCGGCATTTCGCTGATTGTTGGTGGAATAGGAATCATGAACATTATGCTGGTTTCCGTAACCGAAAGGACAAGAGAAATCGGCATCCGTAAGGCAATCGGTGCCAAAAAGAAGGATATTCTTGGACAATTCTTAATTGAGGCGGTTGTTTTAAGTGGTATTGGGGGTATTCTAGGTGTTTTGATTGGCATTGGAAGTGCTGAAGTACTTTCTGTTGTGTTAGAGATGGAGATGGCGATCTCTTGGTGGGCAGTGGGAATTGCTGTTAGTTTCTCCATTTTTATTGGAATCATTTTCGGCATTTTCCCAGCTAATAAAGCAGCCAACCTTAGCCCGCTTGAGGCGTTACGTTATCAATAGAAAAAACAGGCTGAATGAGTCAGCCTGTTTTTTCTATTTGAGGACCTCGATTTTTACGGAGAGGATGTTAACTATTTTTTCCACCAGTCAGTCCAAACCGTAACCAATTGACCCTTCAAAGTTTTGTACATCTGTTCCTATAGGTATTGAGACGAACTATTCACCACCAAGCTGTTGAACCTGGTCAATAATACTGGTGATATCTTGAACGGTCTGAAATAACTCTGTATTTTCTAGAATAGCGGGGTCGAGCAGCCCGTCTTGGAAATTACTCATGAATGTTTCAATTTCACTGATAATCACGCTGTTTTGTTCGATGATTTGCTGGTGAAGCTTAGCTGCAATCTCCGGTGCTTGAAGTTCATTAAAAGCTATCGCAGTTTGCTGCATTTGTTGAAGCATATTTTGAAAATCCTCACCTGCTTGGAGATCCGTTATAGCCTGTTGCGCAAGAGCTGGGGCATTACCAGCAAAATCAGTAGCAACCGCTAAATAGTCTGTTGCTTCATTAACATAAGTTAGAGTGTCCTGTGCGTCATTGAGAAATGAACAACCGCCCAGCAGCAATAACATACTGGCAGACAATAGAATGAATAATTTTTTCAAATTAAAACCTCCGACTTTGTTTTGGTAAAATAAATTAAGGGCTAAAAACGTGGGCTAGGTTGAAGGGGCAATAAAAATGAATACGTTATTAGAGAAGCATTTTAGGGTAATTTAAGGATATCATAAAAGTAGCTACCATACCACGCAGTTTGTAAGAGAGCACTAAATAGTGCCTGTCATCACTCGTGGAAAATAAAAAAACCACTTCATTTTTATTAGAAGTGATTTTTCGATTTGAGTTGTTGTATGTTATGCTTATTTTTGAAGTTATGTGTTATTTTCTTTTGCAAATCCTGCTTTTTTCGTCTTTGCCGCTGTTCGACTATCGTAAAGAGATGATTACTTCGTTCTTCCCACATTCTTCTAAGGTGATCTTCGTTTTCTTTAGAAATTTCATTTATTAGTGCAGAAGGCTTCATATTAAATAAAGAGGCAATGCGATAAAATAAAAATAAATCCATATCTGGATGTAAGCCTTCTTCAAGTTGATTAATGTATTTGGTATCTACACCGCAGTATTCAGCGACTTGTTCAATGGTTAACTGTCTTTCAATTCTCAATCTCCGTATAATTTTCCCTAATTCGAATTTTCCATAGTACATGACAAATTCTCCTTCCCTTTTTTTGATTATTATATCTTTAATGCAGGGTGCCTGTCACCGCTCGTGGACACTTTCCACCTGAGGCGGACAGTATGTTTATTATTTTTCAATATGGTGTATAGAAGGAGTTTAGGGAAGGGTGTCGAATGTTATTATTTGAATCTCTGCTTTCAGTTTTCCTCTGTTTTAACACCTCTAAATATATTAATTGAATAGGAGTGACCGCTGTGGGCCGAAAACGCCGTGCATGGTTTCCAGGTGCAAAGTATCATATTACAAGCCGGGGGAATCGCAAATCTACTCTTTTTTATGATGATGAGGATCGCATGAAATATCTAAGCGTTTTACAAGAAACACTGGTTCGATTCCCTTTTACACTTCACGCTTTCTGTTTAATGACCAACCATACTCACCTCCAAATTGAAACCTCAAACACTTCTCCAACCGTTATCATGAGTCACCTCAATACTAAATTTGCCAGGTACTTTAATAAAAAATATGAGTTCACCGGCCATGTATTTGAAAAACGCTATGGTGCCGAATTATTAGATTCTCTTGATTATGAATTAGATGTCAGCAAGTATATCCACCGAAATCCATTGAAAGCTGGGCTTGTCGATCAATTAGAGGACTATCCATGGAGCAGTTACAATGCTTATGTTAATGGTGAAGTAACCGATTTCGTGGACACCAAATATTTACTTTCCTATTTTCCTGCCCCTGCGTCCAAGCATTATAAAGAATACATAAAAACACCCCAAGTGGATTTGTACTTACTCGAAAATAGTAAAGTGGTGATGATTCCAAGAAAAGAGGAAAATCCATGTGTGCAAAAGTAACGAGTATTGGTCTGAAAGGTTTGGAAGGGTATCGTCTGAACGTTGAAGTAAAAACGTTTGTGGGGAATGATGGTATTCGAATTGTGGGGCTCCCCGACGCGGCTGTAAAAGAGTCGAAGAAACGCATAAGCGCCGCTATGCTCTCGTTAGAGTGCATACAATGGGCCAATATGAATGTTTTCGACAACAAGATGGTGACAACAATATGTGGTGACAGTCACCACTCGTGGACACTATCCACCTCAGGCGGACAGTTGGGATGCAAAAAAGTCACTGCCAGGCTATTGTGGCGAGTGACTTTTGCTTCTTAGCTGCCGTTCACTATTGCTTCTTGTGTGGCAGTTTGCTCATAGGTTATTACTCTATTTAAGAGATGGACCATTTTCTCGAGGTCAGCTTTATCGTATTCGTCGATGCAGGCAATTTGAATCCAATTTCTTCGCTGCAGATAGTCACTTTCATAGTGCAGCTGGTAGCCGTGATTGTAAAGTATTTCTCCAATCAGAGCGGAAGAAATGGAACGAGGTAATTCTATTGTAAGAATCATCGGTGAGCTGTGCTGTTCACTAACGATAGTAAAACCAAATTGTTTAAGCTGATTCTTTAAGAAAATATGTGTCTCAATCACTTTCTTAAAAGTCTCACTAGTAACATCCTCTAAAGCAGCTAAAAGTGCCTCTAAAAGATTAGAAGACTGAGAAAAAGGAATGCTGCCTTTTGCCATGTATGTTCCCAAATCAAGATATTTCGGAAGTGTCAGTGAAGGCTGTACCTTGTGATGATGGAAAACGAATGAAAGCCCTGTGAGTCCGCGAATCGCTTTTCCACTTACACCCGTTGCTAAAAATACACCATCCAAATCTATTTCGATTGCCCCCAAAGAGCTTATGCAATCCAGGCATAGCTTGAGTTGATGCTGTTCCGATATTTCTTTCAATAAACCAAGATCATTGAGCATGCCAGAGGAAGTTTCACTGTGAACCGCCCAGATCCAACTCGTCGTATTCGAGACATTAGAAACAATTTCATCACGGGTGAATGCCTGACCCCAGTCTTTTTGAAGTACATCAAATTGGAGACCAAATCGATTAGCTTGAGCAATCAAACGGCTGCCAAATTCTCCATTTGATAAAATGAGTCCTCGGCCAGTTTCTAAAGAAAGCTGCCCTGCCACCACATCATTGGCAAGTGTTCCAGATCCTAAAAGTATATGAACATATTGACTGTTCACTAATTTTGCGAGCATATCCTTTGCTTTGGCTATCTCTTCTTTATATTGATCGGAACGGTGAGAAATCGGTGTCTTACTTAAGGCATTCATGACTTTTTGAGAAATCTGGACTGGTCCCGGCAAGAATGGAATCGCTGGTGGTAGTATTCTGCCAGCAATCGATTCATCAAAGGTCTTCTTCGTCAAAAACATTGGTTGAAAAAGTGCTTCATCCGTGCCGGTTAATTGAGCAAAAGGCTGAAACCCTAACTGGTTATAGAGCTTTAATTGGCGGACTGTGCCAGAAATGAAGGCAATATCGTACCCTTTTTTTAAACAATATTTTATTAAAAACTGCGCGAGCCCTAAGAATACCCGGCCATTTCGATATTCCTTTTTCACAGATAATAGCCTAACTTCACATGGAGAGATGACTGGAAAAGAGAGTGACTGTTCAACAGGTCCAATTTTTCGATCAAGCGAAAATGGACGGTTATCTCGAATCGCTGTCATCCCAATCACTTCATTTTCTTTCACACAAATGATATATGTATTTTCAGCATGAAAGGGATCCACTAACTTTTGCTCCTTATTCTTTGCGTGCTGTGGGATTTCCTCTGAAAAGGTTTGATAGTTTAAGCGATGAATTTGTTCAAATTCATCAGCTGTGGTGGCAATTTTGAAAAAGAACTCGTGCTTACTCATTAGGTTTCAGCCTTTCCTTGATATTTTCTGCATGTGCTGCGTAAAGCATAGCGATGATACCTAATACTAGGATGCAACTTGGCCAATCATTATTTTTTAAATAGAGTACAACTGGAATAATAAGAAAGGTCCCTAATCCTGCTAATGTAAAGCTTTTCAAAAAAGGGTATAGGAGGCCAAAGCCCAGAATAATTACAGGAATTATGAGGGGTTCAAAGGTAATCATTCCGCCAATGAAGGTTGATATACCTTTTCCACCTTTAAACTTTAAAGTGACGGGCTTGATGTGACCTAAAATGGATATTGCCAGACCTAGAAGTTGAATAGATTCAGAGAATTGAAGGTATCGTGCGGCTAAAATAACCAGAACACCTTTTAGTGCATCCCCGAGAAAAATGAGCACAAAGGCCATTTTTCCGTGGAGCCTTCCGGCATTTCTTGCACCAACATTACCGCTTCCTTGAATCCTAATATCCTTATGATAAACGACTTTCGTGACCAAAAAGCCAAACATAATACTTCCAATTAAATAGGAAATAATAAAATACAACCATAGCATGTCCAACACAACCTTTGTGTGTTCTTGGTACTCACTCAAAAATATGAATATATTTCCATTATAATATGATTTGTAGATTATTCACATATACTTTGTGAAAATGCTTGTAAAAAGAATGCTGTATACAGCTGCTTTAAATGAAAAACATCCTCCAGTTGAGGATGTTTTCCTTAGTCACTGCTGCCGCCAGAGTCACCGCCGCCAGAGTCACTGTCTGAACTGTAAGCATGATCACCGCTAGAGTTATTATGATCGTAGTGATAGTGGTCGCTGCCGCTATTCCTTCGATTAGGGAAAATCAAAAAGGCTAATATAATAGATAGTACTCCAAAAAATATTTGTTCTGCAAAAATCAGATAAACCCCAAAAATAAAAATGAGGAAACCCACCAACCGTAATAAGGCTCTCAGAAGACATTCCCCCTCAAAAAATCACATTTATAAATAGATATTATCTCCCATGACTTTTTATACTTTTTAATTTGAGGGGGTGCCTGTCACCATTTATGCATTTTTCTTCATTTATACATCTAATTATGCATGTACTGTGGCTTTCACTTATTCGTCGTCTTTTTTCTGTTGTTTCTTTTGCTGTTCTTGGAGGGCGAGTAGGATATCCTGAACGTCGATTTTTCCATCGCCGTTTAGGTCCGGAATGGTGTTTTCTGGTATGGTTGGCTGCGATGGTGGTACCTGAGGTGCTGCTGCCGCAGGTACTGCTACTGGCCGGTTCCGCTTTCTTGCAAAGGTGAACACCAAAAGGAGTAAGATCAGTAATGCTGCAACGCCATCAACGATGTAGAAAATCGTCTTGTAATCTGACCACAATGTTTTACTGTCCCCAGCCCTTTGCTCAGAGTTAGTAATAAACTTCTTAATTTCGGAATGGTTTGGATATAATCTCTGAACCGCTTCAAATTTTTCAAGAGCATTATTGTAATAACCGCCCCAATAAAGCTCGAGGCCTTCCTTGTAAAGTTTATCTGTGTTGCTAGAAGTGTTCTTTGCTCCAGCCTGGTTTGTGAATTCCTTAACTGTATTTACAGGAACCGAGAAGTTAAAGCCTTGAACCTCTTGACCATTTACGGTATCGCCTCTAAAGGTGAGCAACCCAATGATTTCACCTTTTTCATTGATTACAGGTCCGCCACTGTTACCGTGTGTCGCCGCTGCATTGATTTGAATGACTGGGCTTCCCTGCTCTGTTTTCTTATCTGTAGCAGAAATTTGACCTGCATTCATAGAAGATACAAGAGAGGAATCAGGAGACAACAAATCAGAATCTGCTGCTGCTGGGTAACCGCTCACCCAAATATTATCCTGATTTTGAATATTATCAGAGTTCCCAAGTTTTAAAGTAGGAAGGTTTTTTCCTTCAATCTTGAGTACCGCTACATCCTTACCTTCATTGACAGGCGCACCATAGCTCTTAACCTCTCCGTCAAGAATATCTCCGCCTGGCAAAATAACCTTAATTACTTTTTGGATTCCAGTGTATTGCGTATAGGTCAGCATATAATCGTATGCTGTATCATAATCTACCTGAAAATAATCAGCAATAATGGTGACAAGCTGGTCAAATGCAGCGTTAGCAATATCCTCATCTTCCATCTGGGCGGCTTCTACAACATGGGCATTGGTAACAATATACCCGTCTGAACTAATAATTGCCCCCGATCCAGAACCACCGACAACAGATTGGTAGTTTAACTGATTCAGTATCGCCTCCACTTCTGGGTCATAAGGATTGTTAAACTGCCATCCGACTACAGAGTAGCCAAGAATCCGAACAACCGCTGGCTTTGTGTATTCCGCTAGCTTTTGAGCTTGAGAGATATTCGTAGAGCTTGGTTTAACACCCAATAGAACAAAAGAAGTCACCATAACCCCAATAAGTATCAAACAAAGCGGAATTGTAAACAGTGCCCTTTTCATCAATAAATCCACTCGCTTCCATGAATATTGGAAATTCCATCTAATATATGCCTTTATTCAATTAATGAAACTTTGTACCTGAAAATAAATTATCATTGGTGCCTGTCACCACTCGTGGACACTTTCCACCTAGGGTGGACACTTCCACTCCTCAGGCGGACAGTTAGAGGATTTCCGAAAATTCTCGAAAGGAAAAAGCCAGCATTTTTGCTGGCTCCAAGTTTTTGTATTTGATTTTATGATTAGATGAAAAGTAAAAGGCTTAGTGCCATGACCGCCATTCCGGCAATTAGGCCGTAGATTGATAGGTGTGTTTCGTCATACCTTTTTGCCGCCGGTAATAATTCATCAAGAGAAATAAACACCATGATCCCTGCAACTGCGGCAAAGATAATTCCGAACATAATATCATTTAAAAAAGGCATTAAGAATAAATAGGCAACTAGTGCACCAATTGGTTCAGATAAACCAGACAAGAATGATAGTTTAAAAGCCTTTTTCTTATCACCCGTCGCAAAGTAAACAGGCACAGAAACAGCAATACCTTCCGGAATATTATGAATTGCTATCGCGACAGCGATGGCAATCCCAAGTGCTGGGTCTTGCAAAGCAGAGGTAAAGGTAGCAATTCCTTCCGGAAAGTTATGAATACCAATTGCAAGTGCCGTAAATGTTCCCATTTTTAAAAGGTCCGGTTTCTTCCCGTCAATATTACCTGGCTGATTCATATCCTCAACTGTTTTCAATTCATGCGGGTTTGACTGCTTTGGAATAAATTTGTCGATTGCGGCAATCAGAAGCATGCCTCCGAAAAATCCTCCTACTGTTAACCAGTTTCCAGAAACCACTCCCAAGGAATCCACGAGTGCTACTTTAGCTTTCACGAAAATTTCCACCATTGAGACATAAATCATCACTCCAGCAGAAAATCCTAAGGTGACAGATAGAAATTTTGTATTTGTATGTGAGGTAAAAAATGCGAGCAGACTTCCTATGCCTGTTGCAAGGCCGGCAAATAATGTCAGCCCAAACGCTAATAGCAGATTCTCCGTCATAGTCTCTTCTCCCTTTATTTATAAATGTTTTATTTTTTTTATGTTTGAAAGTTTTGAATAATATTATATATGCGTGAATACAGGAATGTTTCCTTTGAGAAACATTTTACACCGTTTGAAACAAAAAAGCAGTAAAAATAATTCGAAAAATATAAAAAGCGTGAAGTCCGGGGATTTTCCACACAAGAACTTCACGCTTATTCTTATAGAAGATTAATATCTTGGGCCAAATCCACCGCCATACCCTAGTCCATAACCACCCATTCCCGGACCAAAGCCAGTTCCGTACATCCCATACCCAGGTCCTGCTCCAGCAAAACCACCAGGATATCCATATCCAGCACCATACCCTGGACCATAGCCGCCACCAAGACTAGAACCTAAATAACCTAAACCGAGACCCAGCAATCCAGCTCCAACATTCCCTAAATTAAATCCGCCGCCATAGTGACCGCCACCATAGTGACCGCCACCGTGGTGACCGCCGCCATGATGACCGCTGCCATGGTGACCGCCGCCATGATGACCGCTGCCATGGTGACCGCCGCCATGATGACCGCCGCCATGATGACCGCCGCCATGATGACCGCCGCCATGATGACCACCGCCATGATGACCACCGCCATGGTGACCGCCACCATGTTGACCTCCTTGATGTCCAAATCGATAATCAACGGGCATTCCAAATGATTGATACATTCGTTTCATTGCACTCCTCTATCTATTTATTTGAAATATATTAAAGTGATACTCTCATATCCTATGTCTAACTGGGTAATCCTCTTGGACTAAAGCCTAGAAAACACTAAACAACAGGAAAGAGAAGGAATACTGTCCACCTGGAATGGACACTGTCCACGGGTGGTGCCTGTCACCAAAAAATGTCACCAAAAATGTCGTCCAAAAATACGTCTTAGGTCTTAGTCTTGTTTACGTTTGTGGTCTATGGAAAGCAGGAGTTTTATGGTGTATTGTTGAAGTTGTAAGAGGAACTTTCCTTTTTTTGTATTGTGTGTTTGGTGAAACATTTTTGTTGTTGATTCGTATGAATATAAAGGATTTTTAGTCAGGAGTCGATTGTGATGAACCGATTTTTATCATTTCTAATCCAGAGTGTTGTGACTGTTCCATCTGCGGTCACGGTTTGGTTTTTAAGCTATTTTGCCTTTGATCTAACATTTTTGGTTTCTTCCGCCATTTCTTTAGCAGGCGGGGTCATTGTTTACAAGATTACATCAGCGGTCATAACATCCCGCTTTTTGAAAAAACATCAGCTTACGAGAAAAGAATATCGTTATATAAAGAAGAATTTAGATGAAGCAAAACCAAAAATTAACAAATTAAACAGATCATTATTTTCCATTCGTGATCTTCCTACGATAAAGCAACGACTTGATGTTCTGAGGATTACTAGAAAGATTCAAAGCATGACCCAAACAGAACCGAGGCGCTTTTATAAAGCTGAGAAATTTTATTTTTCTCACTTAGATTCTGTTGTAGAGTTAACAGAAAAATATCGCTTTTTATCGCAGCAGCCTAAGAAGAGTCACGAGATTGATGTTTCTTTATACGAGACTCGTCAGACACTAACGGACTTAACAAAGGCGTTGGAAGAGGACCTTTACCATGTCATCTCGGACGATTTAGATACCTTGAATTTTGAAATTGATGTAGCAAAACATTCCATTAAGAAACTTAATGATACTAAAACCATAGACGAAAGCAGGAGGCTAAAATGAGCGAAAATAACTCACCTCAATTGAAAAAAACTGGAAATTTGTTGGATGATATTCTAGCCAATCCGTTTGGTGACAACGAGCTTACAACTCAACCGGAAGCGCAGCCCACACCACAGCTTCAGGAAGCCAAGCCTACAAAGTTGATTGATGTTATTCCTGAAGAGAACCGGGCGAAAGCCTATCAGCTTGCTGAACAAATTGACCCAAGAAATCACCAGGCGATGATTACGTATGGTACGCAGGCACAAGGGAAGCTGTTAAGTTTTTCTCACACCATGCTTGAACATGTGCAGAAAAAGGATATAGGTGAAGTCGGAGAAATCATTAGTGATTTAATGAAGCGGCTGGATGAGGTTAATCCGGATGAACTGAAGGATGGGAAGCCGTCCTTTTTCGGTCGTATGTTTGGGAAAATTTCTAACTCACTTCAAGAAGTGTTATCCAAATATCAAAAGACAGGCGCACAAATTGACCGGATTAGTGTGAAACTTGACCGCAGCAAGAACGTGCTGTTATCGGATATAAAACTACTGGAACAGCTCTATGAAACAAATAAAGAGTATTTCCATGCGTTAAATGTTTATATTGCCGCAGGAGAAATTAAGCTAGAAGAGCTGCATCAAAAAACAATTCCAGAAATGAAGAGAGTTGCAGCGGCAACGAATGATCAAATGAAGGTCCAAGAAGTAAACGATATGATACAGTTTGCTGACCGCTTGGACAAACGCTTATACGATTTGAAATTGAGCCGTGAGATAACCATCCAGAGTGCTCCGCAAATCCGTCTCATCCAAAATACAAACCAAGCGCTTGTTGAAAAAATACAATCGTCCATCATGACAGCCATTCCTTTGTGGAAAAATCAAGTTGCGATTGCACTGACGCTCATTCGTCAGCGACATGCTGTGGAAGCTCAGAAAAAGGTATCACAAACCACAAATGAGCTGTTATTAAAAAATGCTGAAATGCTAAAAACCAATACCATTGAGACCGCTAAAGAAAATGAGCGTGGTCTCGTCGATATCGAGACACTTAAGAAGACACAGGAAAATTTAATTACCACGCTTGAAGAAACCATGCGCATTCAGGAAGAAGGGCGCCATAAACGCCGTTTAGCTGAGCAGGAATTAGCGAATATGGAAAATGATCTAAGGCTCAAACTCTTAGAAATCAAAGGGAAATAGGAAAAGCGTCAAGTTCCAATTGAACTATAACCCGATTAATGGACACTAAATAAAAAGTGCCCCTTAATCGGGTTTTTCTATGTCCCCTTTATGAAAACCCGTTTATAATAAAAGAATTATTGTGGACGGAGGATTTATCATGAGTAAGAATCTATTTACCGAATACCAGATTAAAGAGTTAGAGAAGAATCCTAATGTTAGTCGGGTTTCAAATCGCTCTATTTCCTATGACCCTGACTTCAAAATAAAAGCCGTAAAGGAATATCAAAAAGGGAAAAGTCCTTCCCAAATTTTTATCGAGAACGACTTTAACATTGAAGTAATCGGTAAAAACCAGCCAAAGAGATGTTTACAAAGATGGCGCGCAACCTTCGATAAATCAGGTGAATTAGGTCTTCAAACAGAGCGTAGAGGAAAGGCAAGTACTGGACGCCCTTCGTCGAAGGAACTATCTGTGGAGGAAAGACTGAAGAAGGCTGAAGCTAAAATAAAATTCTTAGAAGCTGAGAATGACTTCTTAAAAAAGCTAGAGGAACTAGAGAGGCAGGCGTTGAAGAAAAAACGATATTAACTCCATCAGAAAAATTCGAACTTATTGAATACATCCTTCGTCAACACCAACTAAAGAACACTGTAAGTTACTTATGTGAACTAGCAGGAGTAAGTAGAAGTGGGTACTATGCTTGGTTAAAGGCAGCTTCCATTCGCGAACAAAGAGACTTCGATGATGAAGCAGATTATGAACTTATCTATTCTATTTTTAAGCAAAAGAAGGAAAAAGTTGGGGCATTACCAATCAAGATGATTTTAGAAAACGATTATTTTGTAGTAATGAATCATAAGAAAATTAGAAGGTTAATGCGCAAGTACGGACTAATTGCGAAGGTTAGAAATGCGAACCCATACAAAAAAATGTCCAAAGCTACTCAAGAACATAAAACATGTCCTAACATTTTAAAGCGTAAGTTTAATCAAGAGGAACCTGGAAAGGTGTTATTAACAGATATAACCTATTTATATTATGCAAATGGTCAAAAAGCCTATTTATCATGTGTTAAAGATGGCAGTACCAATGAAATACTAGCCCACTATTTATCTACTTCATTAAAGATGAATATTGTTTATAAAACATTAGGAAGGCTAAAAGAAGCAGTGCAGAATCAGTTCCATCCAGAAGCAATTCTGCATTCAGATCAAGGCTTCCATTATACTCACCCCCTCTTTCAAAAGAGAGTAAAGAAGTTGAATATAACCCAATCAATGTCCCGTAAGGGTAACTGTTGGGATAACGCTCCAATGGAATCCTTCTTTGGTCATTTTAAAGATGAGGTTGATTATAAAGAATGTAATAGTTTTATTGAGTTAAAGCAGATGGTGGATTCATATATCGAGGAGTACAATAATCATCGTTACCAGTGGGGATTACAAAAGATGACCCCGGTCCAATACCGAGGTCGTCTGTTAGCAGCATAGGCTCTTTTATTAAACTGTCCATATTATGGGTCATAGTTCAAATATCGGATCTTGACGCTTTTCTTTTTAAACTTCATTATAGAATTCCTCGAGCGTGATACCTTTGCTTGTAATCTCAAGTGCCAATTCCTTACCAACAAATCGAAGGTGCCAAGGTTCGTATTGATATCCAGTAATACTTTCTTTTCCCTTTGGATATCTAATAATAAACCCATATTCTGCTGCATTCTGTTCCAGCCATTTAGCCTCTTTAGTACCTCCAAAACAATTTTCAGCGGCACACTTTCCATTTCCGCCCGTTACATCAATTGAAAGACCGGTCTCATGTTCGCTGGTCCCAGGCAATGCACTATACGTTCTTGCCTTTTCATATCCATCACGGTTTACATAGTAGTTAAACAACGTTGTTTGTGTTGCATGTGATCGATAAGCGGAAACTCCTAATAGGGAAATACCTTCAGCTTTAGCGTCAGCAAATAGTTGATTAACTGCTGTCGCCGCAACACGCCGCATTTTTCGCTTTTCGTTTGTTACACCAGTAACAAAAGGAATATCTGTATAAACAAGGTCAGAAGGATTATAATTGTCTGGCAGTTTATTTTGTTTATTTACGAGAACCGGAATGCTTTCTGGATTAAAAACAACTTGGATACCATCCCGAGTCATATCTACTGGCGGTGTTAAAACGTCTTGCTCCAGCAATTTTGCCTTTTCGTTATTTTCCCCAGATTGATCTTTGTGTTCCGCATCTTTCTGCTTTTCGTCAGTGGGATTCGCCTCATTCTTATTTGTGTCTAGTTGTTCCTCAGAGGTATCCTCTGGCTGATACAGATTACCTTTGGCATTCAGAATTTTTTCTGAACAGCCTGCTATTAATAACGTCATGATGACTAAACTTACAAATATGGAAGAACACTTTTTCAAAATAAAACACCCTTACTTTTTAAAATAGAATAATACATTCTAACAAAATTAAACGTCAATATAGTACATTATCGTACATCTTTCGATATCCAACAACGTATTATTGGATAAATAGGCGGAGCAGCCTATAGTAATAAAAGGTTTTGGAAGAAAAGCAGGACCTAAGACTCTTTATTATTATGAAGTTGTATCATATAGTTCTATTAAACACATAAATCGTACGAAATGGCAAAACTATTGAAAAATGGTGACGCAAAACTAAAGGGGCTAATGTTTATTAGAACGATGCCAGCCAGTTACCGAACACGATGCTCTGCGATTTATGAAATAAATTGGGGAGGTTTTTGTGTTGTTAAAAAATATCTTATTAAGAGCTAAATACTATTATCATTTATTTCAGTACCGTCACATTGAAATGATGCAGTATGATTGCTTATGTGAAGAACTTAAATGGGAACTAAAGGTGAAATCTTCGTACCATAATAGTAAAGCAATAGAATTAGGTGCTAGAATATAGAAGGTCTGGGGTTCCCAGACCTTTTTGTATTTATATGTGGATATGTCAATCAGAAATGTGGGTAAGTAATTAATAGATGTGAATAAGTATGTTAATTTAGTGGATAAGTTCATGAGTTTTGTGGGTAAGTGAGAAATAGAGAATAAAAATACTTTTGGTTGTGGATAACTATCTTAGACTTTTTATGTTTGATAACTTCTGCCTGAGAATGTGTACAAAAACTGGTATATTCATAAGAAAAAGCACCAGAGAATTCCGATGCTTTCCGCCAGGTTAATGTGACGCGACTTTGCTGCCATCGTCAAGTCCATCTTTTGTTACTTTCAAGATTCCAACTGCTCCCTTAGTAGCATGGTTAAACTGATGTGTCACAATGGGATAACTGCCTTCCTTTGTAACGGTGAACTCCACAACAGCCCCGCCGCTTGCTGGCAGCATAACAGTTTGCAAACCTTTCATGAGGTTGAAAGGATTACCATCGATATAAACATTATCAAAGACGGTACCCACCACATGAAAACTACTGACTTCATTAGGTCCAACATTGTTAATGTATATTCTGATTTTCTCGCCAACCTTTGCAAGTAACGGGGTGTCGACTAGGGCACCAACCGTACCGTTTGTATTGAGATCGCCTTCTTTTAAAGCCTTGGCAGAAAAGACCACGTTACTAGGTACTCCATTCGTAAAATCTTCTAAGTCGTTGTATTTATACCATTCGTTTTGAACGATGACAAATTCACGGTTGATTTCACTATCAGTCGGGTAGCCGTTTATGGGTTTTACAATAATGGTTCCGTGCATTCCGTTTGCGATATGAGCCAAAACTGGCTTTGTTCCGCAGTGATACATGAAGACCCCTGGATTGTTAGCTGGGTAGGTAAAGGTACCAGATTCATTTGGCATGATATCTACAAAATCCTGTGATGGGGATGCATGAACGGCATGAATGTCCATGCTGTGCGGAATAGCTGGATCCATGTTTTTCAAAGTAAAGTTAATGGTGTCGCCTTCGTTCACAACAACCACTGGTCCTGGAGCCTCACCGTTAAATGTCCATGCTTTGTACAAATTGCCTTTGGTAATTTCGATATCGGTTATTTGTGCGGTCATTTCAATATTAACTTCGTGTTTACCGACACGTTCGATGTTGACTGGAATTGGTTGTTGATTGAGATTTTTATGAGGTTCAATTACTTGTGAGGCTGTATTAGCTTTTGCTACTATGGCAGTCTGTTTTTCGTTGGAGAAATTGGCAGAATTACAGGCAGTTAAAAACATAACAGAAGTGACAATAACACTTGCAACCTTAAAAAAATTTTTCATTCGCTCCTACCCCTTTTATATAAAATGATTACACTTTCATTGTAAATTTTGTAAATAATATCCTAGTGATTAGAATCACTCATTATTTAGAATTGTTTGAACACTTTGTGAAACGTTGAGCAATTAATAATATTTATAAGTTTATTAAGTAAAATAAGTAATTAATAGTAAAATCAGATTGAAAAGGGAAGGAGAGTAAATAATGTTAATCGAATTTATTGCAGTTACGGTAGAGGATGCAAAGTTAATTGAAAAATCAGGTGCAGACAGAATTGAATTGGTATCTGGATTAACAGAAGGCGGCATTACTCCAAGCTATGGATTAATCGAGAGAGTGGTTAATAGTGTTTCAATTCCTGTCAATGTAATGGTGAGACCGCATGGCCAATCTTTTTGTTATACTGAGGATGATTTCTCTATTATGAAAAACGATATTCGTATTATTCAATCGTTAGGGGCAAATGGCGTAGTATTTGGAGTACTCGATAAGAAAGGGGATGTTGATTTCCCCCGCCTTGAAGAGTTACTAACGGATATTGGTCCTATGGAGGTTACGTTTCACCGCGCGATAGATAGTTCCAATAATTTAATTAAGGCTGCTCAACAGTTGGATCAATACAAAGAGATAACGACCATTCTAACCTCTGGAGGATTTGGTGACTGGGAAACCCGCTTGGAAATACTAAAGAAAATGAAAGAAACTTGTACAAGTACAGACATCCTTATTGGCAGCGGCTTGACTAAGGAAAATATCAGCCAAGTACATACACAAGTAGCAACAAATTGCTATCACTTTGGCACCGCCATCAGAAAAAATCATAATACGCTCGAAAGTGTTTCCTTAGAAAAAGCAACTGAAATCGTTCATACCTTGAAATAAATGGGCATATTAAGTGTAATCTGACCAACGGAGGAAACCATGAAAACAGAAAAAGATCAAACAAGCGAAGGACTCAACCAAATCTTCGAAATCATCAATGCCAAAGGTGATACAGGCGAAATAAAACAAATTCTTCAGACCAATGAAACAGAGGACAACAAAGAAAAATAGGATGACGGTGCCTGTCACCGCTGGTGGACTCTTTCCACCTCAGGCGGACAGTAACGGGATAAAAAAGAGACTTCAACTTTTTTAGGTCGAGGTCTCTCTAGTTTTAAACTATTTATTTTAGTTATTAAATAACTAATTGCTCAGTTTTATGGCTAACCATGCTGTTATCCTGCTGTTTAATAATGGCTATAAATGGTTCCACGAATTGGGGATCGAATTGTTTGCCGGAGCAGGTCCTCAATTCAATAATGGCTTCCTCAAATGTTTTGGTTTTTTGATATGGACGTTCGGTGGTCATTGCATCAAATGAGTCGATAATACAAAGGATACGTGCCAGTTTTGGAATTGATTTTCCTTTTAGACCATAGGGATAACCGTTCCCGTCATAACGTTCATGATGAAGTTCAACTAATGGAATCAAGTCTTCTAATTTTTTATTGGTTGAAATAATTTCCTTTCCCCAGGTTACGTGCATTTTCATCATTTCCCATTCATGCGGCTCAAGCTTTCCTTTTTTATTTAAAATATCGCGAGGGATTTCAATTTTTCCAATGTCATGGATTAAGGCACCAAGAATCAACGTCTTCCGTTCATAATCACTTAAGGTAAGTATTCTTGAAAAATCAACGGCATATTGGTAAACACGTTTACTGTGCCGATAAGTATAAACATCCTTTGAAAGAAAGATTCGTAACTGATGTTCTGCTTCCTCTAATTCTTTTTCTAAAGAAAGAGACCGATGCGTTGAATATTCGGAATACTGATTATAAATATGAACAAGGTTTTTCCCTTGACCTTTGGCAGAGTACATCGCTTGATCTGCCTTGTTTAGAAGTTCAGAAGTGTTATAGGTTTCTTTTTCGCATTCTGCAATTCCAGCTGAAAAGGATAAACAGCCATAAGGGAGACGTTCCACACCTTTATAGTAGGTGTCATTTGTTTTTTTACGCAGCTCATTCATAAAAGAGATCGCTTTCTGACATGTAGTATTAGGCATTATGATAGAAAATTCTTCACCTCCATAGCGTGCTACTATGAAGTTTTCCTGTTCTGCTGCAGTTTTAATAAGTAATCCGAATTCCTGAAGAAGATGATCACCTTCAATATGTCCGTATAAATCGTTATATTTTTTAAAATCATCGATATCTAGAAGGACTACACATAACGGTTGGTCGTTTTCCTTTGCTGCCGCTACTTCTTCCACTAAAATCTCTTTAAAATATCCATGGTTATTCAGCCCGGTTAAAAAGTCTTTGTTTGCCTTCTCCGAAATTTCTTTAAATAAATGAAAGTGCTGCTTAAATGCTAAAGAAAGCAAAAAGGCAATACAGGTAAAGAGAAAAAGCCCGAATAACTTTTTAGCATCCATTAAAATGGCCAACACTAACGAAAGCATGAGCGTACTGAGGTAAGGAGAAATCGCTTCTTTAATAAGTTCTTTAAACACACTTTCAAAGCTTTCTGCAGCTGCTAGGATAAAGAATAATCCTATAAAAATGACATTCAGAGCAAAGTAAGTGAGTAAGGAAATCAAATAGGGAACTGAGTTGTTGATATGGATACTGCCGATGGTACCACCAAATAAAGTATATATGTAATATGAAATAGCAATCATTAAGACATAGCTGGAAAAATTAAATATATGTTTCCACCAGACAATTTTTCGTTGTGTAAATGCAAATAAAATCGAATTGATTAGCAATACCGCCAAAGTTAAATTCAGTCCAAATAAAAAAAGACTTGCTAGGTAGATTGAAGAATCCATAGAAAGAGAGTTGCCCTTTGGGGGAAGGAGTATAGGATAATGATTTAAAAGTAAAATGGCTCCAGCGAGTGCAAAAGTGATGATCCATTTGAAATTTGTATAAATCTGAAAATCATTAAATGCGAAAAAGGTGAAGAAACCTAATACTGAAACGAGAAAAAGATATTTATTGGTAGTTGTCTTTAAAAACTGCATTATTTCATCACTCTCATAATTAGATTGAAGAAAGTGAAATATCACTTTCCTCATTATAAATTCTTAATGATTATACTAATCTAAATCCAGATGTTAATGCAATAATAACAGATCCAATAATAATTGCATTGTATAGAATACCAGTCAATTTAAGGCCTTGTTTTTGGTCTTTTTTCATTTTAGTTCACCTCCCTTCATTGAAAGGGAAGCTGTTTTGCCTCTATTTGCCAAGGGATGTTTAACCATTAAGTATTGAATAAAATAGAAGATTCCGATATTCATAATGATATCGCCAATACTAATGATTTGTGTTCGTGGGTAAGGGTCACTTATTGGAATCACATCACCCAAAAATCCCAGATTTGATTCAGTTGTTAACATTGCATGTTTAGCATACAATCCATCTTTTAGAGCTTGGATATAGCCCGGATCTAAAACTGCTGCAGCCTCTACCGAAACAGGCATCCTGCCGCCATTAAGAACCATCACTAAAAAGTTTAAAAAGACCCCAATAAAAATAAGGATAAAGCCAGGATTTTTACGATTTAAAAATAAAAAAACCAATCCAATAATGTAGACAACGATATAAATAGATCCACTCAGTTGTCCTAAAAATACACTATCATTTTGCAGCGTAAATACAGTTAGTTGGACGACTAGCAACAGTGGGAATACCCAGCCCCACTTTAAATTTAACTGAGAAAAAGCCTTTAAATTACCCTTCCTGAGTAATCCTACAATAAACGAAATAAGTATGCCATCAAATACCATTAGTATTACCTGCCTATGCCTAGAATTAAATTAAATAAAAAAGAAGATTTAGTAAAGGGTAAATATTCCCATAATAACAATAATATTGCTGAATTTTGTCGAATTCAAGTATAAAATGTGAAATATTTGTGTATAAATTGGTGCCTGTCACCGCTCGTGGACACTTTCCACCTAGGGTGGACACTTTCCACCTAGGGTGAACACTTCCGCCCCTCAGGCGGACAGTTGCGGCCAAAAAAGACCTCAAACTATAAAAGTTTGAGGTCTTGATAGTGTTAATTTATCATGCAAGAGGTTCGAATCTACCTTGATTCCTTCTATATTATTGTTTTACAAATTGCTGATTAATGTAAGTGTACGTTTCTGACTGCCCTGAATCGCCGAGAAGCTTCAGTGTATTATCTACTAATTTTGCATCGGACATGCCTTTTACAGCCAGGTCTGCACGGAGACCTATACTGCCATTCTCGTAGATCGGACTGTATACCCACACAAACGATTCGAATGTTTGACTGAGTGCCATAATTACAACCTCTAGAGTGCCATTAACATCAAAATCATACTCTGTATGATAGAAGGAGAAACCTTCTTTTAGTACACCCTTTTCATCAAAAGGTGATACTTCTTCTGCATTAATCACCAAATCAAAGGGGGTTTCAATATTCTGGTTGTCGGTCAATACTATACTCTTACCACCCATTGGATTTCCTTGCCCGAAGATCATTTTTTGTTGTTCGCCATTTACATGGAAAACAAAGGGTTCTTCACTTTTCCATTCTTTAAATGGATTGAGATCAAGGTTTTTGACTTGCTCGGAGGCTGCTGCTTTCGTTGTTGTTGGAACGGATTCCACATTTTTTTTGTCTGCTAAGAGGTCATATCCAAAATATAACCCGCCTCCAACTGCAAGGGTAACGAACAGTACGCTGCTTACTTGAACACCATACTTTTTAAAAAACTTAAAAACAGTACCCGCACTCTCACTTTCAACTTCCTTTACCAATTTTCTAAAACTGTTTGTTGAAATCATCCTCAGCTCTTTTCGAGCACTTTTATTCTTCCAAATTGACCTTGGATGTGATTTCAAATATGCCTTTAGTGCCCGGTGATAATGATGATCGTGCTGAAGGTTTTTCTCAATCCACTTAATAAAGGATAACATTTGCTGATCGTCAGCATTTTTACTCATATAAGCGAATAGCTGAGGATAATAATAACTCCCTTTCTCATCATCAAACGCCGCTAGTATGTGCTGGAAGTATTTCTTTGAAATGTTATTCCGCAATACATTTTTTAATACCTCTCGAAGTTCTTCCCGGATAGAAGCTGATAACGGTTGAAGCGCCACCCCAACGGAAACAACAGGTGTGTGGAAAAGTTGTTGAAGCACCTTCAAAACTTCGTATTTATTGATGTTCTGATTATCCTTTAAAACATTTTCGGTAAGCCTGCCAGTCGAAAAATACGCATATGCCTCTATTTGGTTGAGGGTTATATTCTTCAATTCAATCTTATCTACTAACGCAATCTCTGAATAAACCATCATCCTGTCTTTTAATTTTGAAAAATCTACATCCAGGTTTGTTGCCTGAAATGCTTTTAGCGCATTCGCTGCTTTAAATAGGTCCGAGGCTTCTCTAACAGCGTTAGCCGTCTTTTGGATTGTCAGTATCCGAAAATAACGGTTCTTAATTAAATTAGGTGAAGTATCAAGTAGTATATTAATCTGTGCTAAAATGTCCTCCACACTTGTGAGGTTAAATTTTTTATCAAGAAAAGTCTTTATCAGAGGTGTGTAGTCTGGATTCTGATTAATAAACTCCAGTACATGTCTGTATGTATGGTTATGGTCTAGAATCATCTTCCATAGATCATGTATGATTGATTGGTCCTGGTAATGTTCGAGTGTATTCAGAATAAAGGCAAGCTCTTCATCCTTAAGGGAATTCTGGTTAGATTCTAGCACAGTTTTAAAAATTTCAATATCTCTGCTCAATACGAATGTCTCCCTTATCAGTTTCTACTATCATCGTAATCAATCATAGAAAAATTAAATAGTTAAATAAAAAGACCAGTTTGGCCCTCTTATTTTTCACTTTTAGAGATTGGAATAAATTTATTAAATATACCGATGCAGGTGACCTGCCCTAAGCCTATCTCGGAAAAATCAGTTTTATAGACTGAAAAAATGAAGTAATCTGATTCCGTTGTTCCCATATCGAAAACCTTTTCCCCAGCTAATGAAAGAATCCCTTTTTCTAGGATATTCGAAGATTGGTCCATCGCCTCGTGCGTAATCCATTCTACATATTGCGAACGTCCAGGTTTTGTTTCTGATAAGACAAATACAATGATGACTATCAATAGGATAATAGAAATGATCTTTTTCACTTTTCAACCCCTATTCTAATAATTGTTAATTTTACCTATTTTAAGTATAAAGTGGGAGGATATGCTTGTAAATACAATTGGAGAGATTAACCTTGGTGCTAACTCCCTAGTAATATGATAAATTATAACTAATTAACCATTAAGGAGATAACCCATTGTCAAGAAAATGTAAATGGACCATTGCATGCTTACTTTTCCTATTATTATTAAATGGACTTGGAATTTTAGCTGTAGAGCTTTTTGGAAAATAAGAAGGGTGTGCGATTTAGAAGGGCAGGAGTGATATATAGATGACAACGAACTTAACTGCGTCTCTTTCGAAAAAGCTTCTGTTTGGACTTCTCACGATTACGATAGGGGTTGAAGTAATCCTCTATTTAAGCGGCTACAGCCAATTAGCTGGTACCATATACGACGCCATTATGGTATCTTCTTTCTTTATCGGATTGAAGCTTCATCGTAGACTAAGTAATGGAATCAAAAAAACAAAGTTACAGCATATTCAACAATTTATTGGCGCCTTTTTACTCTTTATTCTCGGCAGCACCGTTATTAATATCTATTCCTCTTACGCTTTTCAAGATTTTAGCAATGATTATGAGCAATATGTTGAAGATTACACAGAAGTGGTATCTGCTGAGAATGAGATAGCAGAACCAAGCGAGTCGATTGAACCCGTTGAAAAAATGTGGGAAGTAATCAATGAAATCGATCGTGTAGGATACGATATTTTTACCGATATCCTTGCCGGTCTCGAAGAAGTTTGGCGATTGGCGTATATCATACTCATCCTGTTAGTTTTTAAAAAGGTCTTCCCAAAACGCTGGGAAAGCGGGCGGCGTGACGGTTTTGTCTTGATTGCGCTTTTTGTTACCTCTGTGCTATTTGGTATTGATCATACACTGAGTTCAATTCAATCATGGCAATATGAAATTGGTGCAATGGTTACCTTTGCCAATATGGGTTTATTGTTTGGATTTATCTTACTGTGGACGAGAAATCTCTGGGTGACGGTTCTGGTGCATTCAGTATATGATATCCTTGCCACGCTATCATGGTATTACGTTGAATTTATTCTTGAAATCACTGCATTGATACTTTTACCTATTTACCTGATTTTAATGGCAATAGGAAATCAAAAGGTCAAAAGGTCAAAAGGTCTGGTGAAATTGTAGGTACAGAGGATATAGCCAATTAAAATTGGAGGAAGTTACCTTAGATGGTAACTTCTTTTTTTGTAGATAAGTATTTTATTGCTAATAGAGGACAGATACCGAAAAAAGAACAAACTGTTTAAAAAATAGCCTCCCAGATTCATTTACATATAAAAAAATACGAATGATTTTTAAAAAAATAACAAAATCATCCGTATTTAATCGCTTACATTTTATTATTTTTCTATTTTACTACAATAAATGACTAAAAAAATGGCATAAAATATAAAAATTTTACAAAAAAAGACTATCAATCTACCAAATAAATTAGTAGAATAATTCTGCAATACTAAATCATTTGTCAAAGGGCGGATATAGTGTGAAGAGAAAGATAAAAAGAAGCATGAAAAGACGTGTCCTTAATAGTTTTCTTGCAGCAGGACTAGCACTAACAACAGTTCCATTAAATATTTTTCCTAGTACAGTGAATGCGGAAGGAGAAGTTGTCCCTGCTACAGCTACTCTACGAATCTTGGAGACTACGGACTTACACAGCAATGTTTTGCCATATGATTATTTTAAAGATGCACCCGTAACCAATTATGGATTAGCAAAAACTGCCACTCTCATTCAAGAAGCTAGAACACAAGTAAAGAACTCTATGCTATTTGATGCTGGAGATACGATTCAAGGAAACCCGCTGGCTAGTTATGTAGCGAAGGTTAAAAAGCTGGGACCAACTGATACTCATCCGATTTATAAAGCAATGAATTATTTAGATTATGATGCAGCAATTGTCGGAAACCATGAATTTAACTATGGGTTAGACTATTTAAAAGATGTTCTACAAGAAGCTGAATTCCCAGTTGTAAATGCGAATGTTTACCATGATGATAAAGATGGAAATCCAGACAACGATCAAAACTACTTTGACGCATATAAAATTCTCGATAAAGAAATTATTGATAATAACGGGAATAAATCAACAATTAAAGTTGGGGTAATTGGTTTTGTACCACCACAAATTATGCGTTGGGATAAAGATAACTTGACAGGTAAAGTTATCGCAAAAAATATTGTAGAGCAAGCTAACAAGTTTATTCCACAAATGAAAGCTGAAGGTGCAGATGTGATTGTCGCCATCGCGCACTCAGGCTGTGATATTTTAGAAGAAGGACAAGAAGAAGCTGAAAATGCAGTTTACGACTTAACAAAGGTCCCTGGAATCGATGCTATGTTATTTGGGCATGCTCACGTAAACTTCCCTGGTGATAAATCTTTTGACGGGAAACCAGGAATTGATAATGTTAAAGGTACAATCAATGGTACGCAGGCTGTTGAAGCAGGCTACTGGGGTAACAACCTTGGTGTGCTTGACCTAGCTTTAGTTCAAGACGCAAACGGAAAATGGATGGTTGATAAGGCAAATTCAACCTCTGTTAACCGCCCCGTAAGTGCGGATACTCAACAAGATGTAAATATCGTTAATGCTGTTTCAGCCGAACATAATGCTACACTTGAATACGTCCGTGGAAAAATTGGAACTACTGCGATTCCGATGCACAGCTTCTTTACCCGTGTAATGGATGACGCATCTACACAAATTGTTAACAATGCGCAAATGGATTATGTTAAAAAGTGGATTAAAACAAATGCACCTGAATACAAGGATGTTCCTGTTCTTTCAGCAGCTGCACCATTCAAAGGGGGCCGCGGAGGTGTAGCAGATTACACGAATATCACTAAAGGTGATGTAACAATTAAGAGTGCAGCGGATTTGTATCTGTTTGATAATACCTTAAAAGCTGTTGAGGTAAATGGTGATCAGGTTAAACGCTGGTTAGAAGAGTCAGCGAAACAGTTCAACACGATCAATCCAAACAGTACTGAACCTCAAGATTTACTTAATTATGATTTCCGTCCATATAATTACGATGTAATGGATGGAGTGAAATATGAAATCGATGTAACAAAGCCTGCTGGTCAGAGAATTACTAAATTAACATTGTTAGATGGAACACCAATCAATCCAGCACAAAAGTATATCGTAGCAACAAACAACTATCGTGCTGGCGGAAGCGGCGGCTTAGCTGAATTAAAATCAGCAAAGGTGGTAGTCGATTCACCATTTGAAAACCGCCAAATTCTTATGGATTACATTAGTGCTCAAGGTAAAATAGCACCGGCTCCAGATAACAACTGGAAGATAGCTCGTGTTGGCGGCAACGCCAAATTAGTTTTTAATACTGCTCCTGAAGCAGTTGACTATGTGGCAACTACTCCTAATGTAAAAAACCTTGGAGATTCTACAACTAAACCTGGCTATAAATTATTTGAATTAGATCAAAACATCCATGTTCAATTATTAGGAATTAATGATCTACACGGGCAGCTAGACTACTCTGCAAAAGTAAATGGACAGCCTGCAGGTGGAATTGCCTACTTATCAGGTTATTTAAAGGATAGAGAATTACAAAATAATGCTCAAACGATCATGCTGCACGCGGGGGATGCGGTTGGTGCGAGTCGTCCAGTGTCTGCGCTGTTACAGGATGAACCAACTATACACTTCTTGAATGAAATTGGTTTTGACCTTGGAACAGTTGGTAACCATGAATTTGATGAAGGTGTTAAAGAAATGAAGCGCCTAATCGAAGGTGGATCACATCCTGCAACTGCTGCTAAGTACGGTGAATTTGAAGGAGCAGATTTCCCTTACGTTGTTGCAAACGTTGTTGATGAAAAAACAAATCAGTTAATTTTACCTCCTTATTCGATAAAAGAAGTAGATGGAGTGAAAATTGGATTTATCGGTGTTATTACAACTGAAACACCAAGTATTGTTACCGCAAGCGGGGTAGCAGGCGTTAAATTTACAGATGAAGTTGAAGCGATCAATAAATATGCAAAAGTACTTAAGGACCAAGGAATAAAATCAATCGTTGTTTTAGCACATAATCCAGGAACTTCTGCGACAGATGGAACAAAACCAACTGGTGAAGTAGTGGAGTTTGCTAATCAAGTTGATGATGAAGTCGACGTTATCTTTGGTGCTCATGATCATAAATACTTGAATTCAACCGTTGATGGTAAATTACTTGTTCAATCTTATTCATATGGTACGGCATTCTCAGATATTGATTTAACAATCAATCCTGAAACAGGTGATATTACTGGAAAATCAGCAGAAATCGTTACAACATTCCAAACTCCAGAATTCTTAGATGAAGGAGTTAAGGCCGAACTTGATGCCTACATGGCTGATATTGCTCCAACCATTAATGAAGAAGTTGGGGTAGCTGCTGTTGAGATTACTCGTACAGCGAATGAAGCTGGTGAATCAGCATTAGGAAATCTAATTGCAGATTCTATGCGTGACGCGACAAAGGCTGATTTTGCTTTCATGAATTCAGGCGGTATCCGTGACAACCTTAATCAAGGCCCTATTACTTGGGGAGAGTTGTTTGCGATTCAACCGTTTGGTAATGACGTTGTTACTATGAAAGTAACGGGAGTACAAATCAGAACATTATTAAATCAGCAATTTAGTGCTGATAGAAATAGAATTATGGCTGTCTCTGGTCTGAAGTACACATGGTCAGTAGAAAAGCCGCTTGGTGAAAAAGTTCTAGATATTTTCCTTCCAAACGGGAAAAAGATTGACCCTAATGCAGTATATACGATAGCGGTAAATAACTTTATGGCAGATGGCGGGGACGGATATACCATTCTGAAACAGGGTAAAGACCGTAAAGTATGGTTAACGGATTTAGATACTTTAGTTAACTATGTAAAAGCACAAACCAAACCAATTTCGGCAGCCATTGAAGGCAGAATTTTAAATGCCAAAGAGGCAACTGTCGATTCTCCAGCAACAGGAAATGGAAATGGAAATGGAAATGGAAATGTCACCGATAAGCCGGCTGATAAACCTGCTGGAAAACCTATACCAAACACAGCTACGAGTATGTATAACTTGTTATTAACGGGTATCCTTTTTGTTGGACTTGGTATAACATTATTTATTAGAAGAAGAAAAGTACAGAATTAATTTGAAGCAACCTTACTCTTCATCGAGTAAGGTTGTTTTTAATATAAACAGCTTATAGTGCTTTTCGGTGCATATTTTGTTATTATGTAGATGTCTACATATATCAATCAATGATTATCCTTTTGGAGGTTTATATGAATAACCAGATAAAAGTAATGACTGTTTTTGGGACCAGACCGGAAGCAATTAAAATGGCTCCGCTAGTAAAAGAGTTAGCGAAACAGAATGATAAAATTAAATCTATTGTAACTGTTACAGCACAACATAGAGAAATGCTAGACCAAGTTTTAAAAATATTTCAGATTCAACCAGACTATGACCTAAATATCATGAAAGACCGCCAATCCTTAATTGATGTAACTACCCGCAGTTTAGAAGGATTGAATAAAGTGTTTCAAGAGGTTAAACCTGATATCGTGTTGGTTCATGGTGATACCACAACAACGTTTGTGGCAAGTTTGGCTGCTTTTTATAACTCTATTCCTATTGGGCATGTCGAGGCTGGCCTGCGTACAGGGAATAAATATTCTCCTTACCCTGAAGAGATGAACCGACAGCTTACAGGAGTATTAGCAGATCTGCATTTTTCACCAACCACTCAATCGAAGGAAAACCTATTGGTTGAAAATAAGCGGGAAGATTCCATTTTTGTTACCGGAAATACTGCGATTGATGCGTTAAAAACAACTGTAAAAGACCAGTATTCCCATCCAGTATTAGATAATCTTGGCAGTGATCGGTTAGTATTGATGACGGCACATCGCAGAGAAAATCTAGGAAAACCAATGGAGAATATGTTTAATGCAATCAGAAGATTGGTTGAAAAGCACGAGGATATCCAGGTGGTGTATCCAGTGCATATGAATCCAGTTGTTCGAGAGATTGCGAATAGAGTTCTGGGGGAAAATAACCGCATCCACTTAATTGAGCCATTAGATGTAATCGATTTTCATAATTTTGCTTCCAGGGCCTATTTGATTCTAACGGATTCTGGTGGTGTACAAGAAGAAGCACCGTCTTTAGGAGTTCCGGTACTTGTTTTAAGAGATACCACGGAGCGGCCTGAAGGAGTTACGGCAGGTACACTAAAACTTGCTGGTACAGATGAAGAGACCATATATAAACTTGCGGATGAACTACTGTCTGATAAAGAAGCGCATGACCAAATGAGTAAGGCGTCTAATCCATATGGTGATGGGCACGCTTCCGAAAGAATCGTTAAAGCAATAATGTATCATTTTAACCTAACAAATGAAAAACCAACGGACTTTGGGGAATTTTAAAATAGAGAAAGCTGACTTGTATAGGAAGTCAGCTTTTCTTATTCATAAATATATTTATTACTACTCGAAAGAATTTTTTCATTTTGATCGATTACCTTGACCATAATTTCCGTGCCCTTTTTTAATTCAGTAAAAGGAATAGTAATATTTGTTGTATTTCCAGAAATTTTATCAGCCGCCGTTCCGTCAATAAAGACATAACTATTGTGTGTGAAATTTTGCCCTTTTACAACTATCTTGTCTTTACCTTTACGAATAGATATCGAAGTGATTTTTGGATCCTTGTATCCTAAACGGTAGTTCGTGCTAACCTCAATTTTCTTATTGTCATTGAAATACATTTTACCAAATAAAATATCGTACTGAAGCATCTTTAATTCAGTTAGTGTCTCATTATCCATCTGCTCTACTGCGTAGAAATCTTCCCTAGGTATTTTTGATAACCCATCATTTAAGTATTTCGAAAGCAAATAATTCGTAAAAGGATTACCAGTTAAACCTGCTCGATTTAAGATAACAGGAGTCAGCATGGACGAACCAATATTAATACTTTCCTTCTTGTTACTGTAATTATCCCAGATTAATAACGGTGTCGAATACATATTTAAATATTCTTCATAAGAATCAGTACCTTGGTAGAAGTTTGCCTCTTCATAAACCATGTATTCATTCCCTAGTAAAGGGAGATGGTCACCAAAAAAGATAAGAATAGTCTTTTTGTCCATAGTATTTAATTCATTAATTAATCTTTCAAGGTCTTGGTCGATATCCAATAGGTTATCTGAGTAAACCTCTAACATGCTTTCTGCCTCATCTGAAAAAGAGGCATCGCCCTTTAAATGCGTTTCAATTGTTGAAAAGGCCTCCTTCTGGTCAGTAGAATAAGGACCGTGGTTTTGAGTAGTAACAGCAAAAATAAAATTTGGTTTGCCACTATTTTCTTGTTTTAGCTTTTTTAAAATTTCATCTGTGACACATTTGTCTCGGAAAAAAGGACCATGAGCAATCGGATTTCCCATAAATTCCATACTAATAAATCGATCAAAACCTAAATCCCTGTAAACGCCGGATCGGTCATAAAACCAGTGATGCCAGGAATGAATTGCGGTTGTATCATAGCCTTGTTTTCTTAAGATAGTTGGAAGAGAAGGCAGAGGTTTCTTAACATAATTCAAATAGGCGATAGAGCCAGAGGGTAAAAAATGTGTTGATAACCCAGTTAATGCTTCAAATTCCGTATTAACCGTAGACCCGCCAAACACAGTTACATTAAGTGACCCTGAGCTTGCTTCCTGTTGAAGTTGATGAAAATACGGTAATGGATCTTGATTGAACACTACACTTTCCATTTTAGTTGGATCCCAAAAGGCTTCATTCATAATCATAATAATATTGGGTTTATCATTATCGTTTGGATATTCAGGTACATCTGATTTAGAAATAATGGTATTGATGGCTGATTGGGAGTAACCAATAGGTATCTCTTGTTTCAACCATTTCAAGTTTTGAATAAAACCTGCCATTAGCCCATCTATTTCATAGGTGGTTCTTTGATCTGTCATTTGATAAATAATCATTAACTTTCTCTTAAGGAATGTGGAGTCATTAGAACTTTCGATTCTAAAAATAACGATGAATGCTGTTAGCAAAACAACAGAAGTTAAAAATCTAATCAAATTAGAACCCTGTTGATTTGGGATTTTATAAACTAGAAAAATGCCCAATAGGCTTAACACAACAAGGAAGACAATAGTCCAAAAGAGTAATGTCCCAGAGAAAAACTCAGCCATACTTCTCGCTTCTGCTGCAAGAGAGAGATCAGTTGGTAAAACAGGCACGCCGCGAATCCCTTGTTTCACATTTGAAGCTAAACCAAGAAATAACAATGGGATGGTTATTAGATAGGAAAGAATAATATAAAGTTTTCTTTTGAACATATGTAAGCTTGCTAATAGCAAAAATAATAATAAAAAATTATAGGTGAAAGGTCTAGTGTAATCTTTTGTCCATTCAAGAGCAGCATTAAACCCTCCTCGATAAAGGACTTCCGTTAAGAAAATTGTGATAAAGGATTGGATTCCCGTCATTATCAAGGCATAGATTGGTTCTTTGTGTTTTATCTTTAACATTTGGACCCCTTTCGACACCAAAATCATTGAATTTAATTTACCCTAATTGTGTACTTATATGTTTTTAGGTTAGAAAAGAACAACATAACCAGTGTAGAAATCATACAAGCACCTTAGATAGCAAACTACTACATTCTTGTTTATTGATTCTCGTTATGGAATAATTAGTTAAAAATGTAGATGATTCGTTAATTAGTAAAGTTCGGAAAGTGTTGGTCTTAGTATATCAAAGAAAGGGAGTATTAGATTGAAAAAAGTAAAAAAGGCTATTATACCTGCTGCAGGTCTAGGCACACGTTTTTTACCCGCAACAAAGGCAATGCCGAAGGAAATGCTGCCGATTCTTGATAAACCTACGATACAATATATTGTGGAAGAAGCGATAGAGTCTGGAATAGAAGATATTATCATTGTAACAGGAAAAGGTAAGAGGGCAATTGAAGACCACTTTGATTCCGCGTATGAGCTTGAACAAACCTTAATCAGTAAAGAAAAATTCGATTTATTAAAAAAGGTTCAAGAGCCATCCAAATTAGTTGATATCCATTATATTAGACAGAAGGAACCAAAAGGACTAGGACACGCTGTTTGGTGTGCTAGAAACTTTATTGGCAATGAACCTTTTGCAGTTTTACTTGGTGATGATATTGTTCAAGCAGAAACCCCGTGTTTAAAACAGTTAATAAATGAATATGATCGAACCCATTCCTCCGTTATTGGAGTAAAGAGGGTTCCTGATAATGAGACAAATCGTTATGGAATCATTGATCCTATTGAACAACAAGGGCGCTCATTTCAGGTCAAAAACTTTGTCGAAAAGCCTGAAATAGAAAAAGCTCCTTCTAACTTGGCGATAATAGGGAGATATGTGTTTACTCCTGATATCTTTATGTTTTTAGATAAACAGGAAGTGGGAGCTGGAGGAGAAATCCAGTTGACAGATTCAATTCAGAATCTAAACAAAATACAACGTGTCTTTGCATATGAATTTGAAGGAAACAGATATGATGTAGGAGAAAAACTTGGATTTATTGAAACTACAATAGAGTTTGCACTTAAAAATAAGGATTTAAAGGAGAATCTGCTAAAGTTTTTGAAGTCAAAAATTGAAGAACATGAACATTTCTAAAAATATTATCTGTAAAATAAGCAACTCTTATAAGTGTCCAATTCATTCCAATTTAATGTTTTTTTGGTGTGATTTAGGTATAATATCCTTTGGGTTGATTTTTTAATACATCAGAGAAATAAAGGGGGTCATTTCCATGGCGATTTTAGTTACAGGAGGTTCTGGTTATATCGGAAGTCACACCTGTGTAGAGCTATTAAATGCTGGATATGAAATCATAGTTGTTGATAATTTTTCAAATAGTAAGCCCGAATCATTAACTCGTGTTAAAGAGATCACTGGCAAGGATTTTAAGTTTTATGAAGTAGATATACTTGACCAGGAAGGGCTTGAAAAGGTTTTTTCGGAGAATCATATTGAAGCAGTTATCCATTTTGCTGGTCTAAAAGCTGTTGGAGAGTCTGTGTCCATACCTTTACATTATTATCATAATAACATAACGGGAACACTTATTCTTTGCGAGGTAATGAATAAATATGGTGTAAAAAAATTGGTATTTAGCTCATCAGCTACTGTTTATGGATTACCTGAACAAGTTCCGATTTCAGAGGATTTTCCGCTTTCTGCAACAAATCCCTATGGACGTACGAAGCTCATGATAGAAGAAATTTTAGGTGATTTGTTTATCTCGGATGAAAGTTGGAGTATTGCTCTTTTACGTTATTTTAATCCTATTGGAGCACATGAAAGTGGCCGAATCGGTGAAAATCCAAATGGCATTCCTAACAATCTAATGCCATATATTACACAAGTTGCAGTAGGAAAATTGAAAGAGTTACAAGTTTTTGGAAATGATTTTCCAACTATTGATGGTACTGGTGTAAGGGACTACATCCATGTAGTTGATTTATCAAAAGGACATTTAAAAGCACTTGAAAAGGTACTTCAGACAACGGGTGTAGAACCATATAATTTGGGTACAGGTAAGGGATATAGTGTTTTGGAGCTTGTTTCAGCTTTTGAAAGCGCCTCTGGCAGAAAAATCCCCTACAAAATCGTTGATAGGAGACCTGGTGACGTTGCCGTAAGCTATGCAAACCCACAGAAAGCGAAGTTAGAACTTAACTGGACAGCTGAAAAAGGGGTAAAGGAAATGTGCGAGGATTCCTGGAGATGGCAAAAATCAAATCCTGAAGGATATTAAAAAAGATGACTTTCCTAACGAAAAGTTTAGGGAAAGTCATCTTTTTCATTTTATATTAATAGTTTTTCTCAATATACTTTACCATGTCAACAACATTAAATTTCTTAGAGGTATCAAGAGCGTTTTTCTTCAACTCGAGAACCTTTGCATCGTCTAATCTAATAAATGTTTCGAGGGCAATTTTTAAATCTTCGCTGCTTTTCGGAGTAGTTAAAAACCCATTAAACCCGTTTTCCAATGCTTCTGGAATACCGCCTACACTAGAAGCAATAACAGGTATTCCTGCTGAAAATGCCTCTACTAATGTATAGGGAAAACCTTCTTGGATAGATGGCATAATAAGGATATCATAGTTCCGGAGTGTTTTAATCACTTGATCGGGATTCATAAAACCACAATTTCTAACATTGTTTGTATTCATTTCTTTAATTGTTTGGTCTACATACTCTTTCAAAGGACCGTCACCGTAAAAATCAACAGTTAGTTTATTTTTTAATTCACTTTTATTGATTTCCTTTAAAGCTTCTAAAAGATAAGGGAGTCCCTTCTCTTCGATATATCTCCCAAGGAAAACCACTTTTCTGCTGGAGGCTGTATGACTTAATTTGGTTTCCTCAATTTCTACACCATTATAGATTGTTTCAATCCTATCTAATGGAATATTGTTAGAGTTTAAAGTTTTTTTAACATCATCGGAAACGGCTATAATTTTGCTATATCGCTTTAAAGCTGATATATAAACGAGTTCAATACCTTTTCTTAACTTAAGTCGATTTGGTATCCATCCATGAGCAGTTGTTATGAAGTTGCCCTTGAAACCGGCTAGACCGACAGCGATAGCTGCCATTAAGGTTGCCCGCGGACTATGAACATGGATCGTATCAGGATTCATTTGTTTAATAAGTTTCGACATAGACAAGATACTTGAACTGCCTCTATTAACGGTTTGTACCTGTATATTTTTCATCCCTTTTAATTCTTCTTCGATTTTAGTGTTTTCAGGTACAATAATAGACAGATTAAACTTGCTTCTATCCAGGTATCTGCAAATGTCTAATACATGACGCTCTGCACCGCCATAGGCTGAATTTAAGATAATCAAGAGAATATTTTTTTTCATTTTGACGTTCCTTTATGTGTAGATTCTTTTGTTAAGAGTGTTGAAATAATTAAGCCAACCATAACTGGTAATGAATAGTGTCCAAATGTATTAATTCCGAATGAACAAATTAAAAAGAATGTGCTGATTAAGAATAGATCAATATTTTTACTATTTAATGATTTCCAATTCACCTTGATCATTTTAGCAAGCAAATAAAGGAGAATTCCAAATCCAATCAGACCCGTTTGAAGAAGCCAATCGAAATACAAATTATGAGCACTAAATCGAAGAATACCTTCACTGTCAGATACAGCACCATGAAAGTACTTTCCTATTATTAAATCAGAAGAACCCAGTCCATAACCGAAAAAGGAATAAATATCAAACTTGCCAATAAGGCCCCAAATCACTTTCCAAATATCGATGCGGTCATCGTGTAATAACCCCTTAAACCTTGACGATAATGGGGAATTCAAAATTAGGAAGACCAGTAATATAATTGAAACAAGAGAAATGGACAAAGTTTTGACTAAGACCTTTTTCTCTTTAAAGTTGTTTTTCAAGACAAGGACAACAAAAGTTAACATGAGAGTTAAGATTAGTGAAAGTGTTATCGTGCGTGATAGTGTTAAAAATAAAAAGTAAATCAATAGTAAGCAAGCCGCTAAATGGATATAAATATATGTCTTATTTATCTTTTTAGAAAGATTATTTTTTAGTGTAGATATAAAGTAAAACAGCGCAATCCCAATATACATTCCTAAAAAGTTGGGATCCGTTGCAAATTGACCTTCGATATACCCCAGCCGATCGCCGCCAAAATTATAAGTATCTAGGAAGAAATACAACACTTTCAATTTTAATAGTATTGTAAATACAAGCATCCCCCAAGAAAACCAAGCCCATAACTTGCGGTAGTCAAATAAGTAAAGTAAATAGGCTGCAGCAATAGACGATACTAATAGGAAGATATTTGTTATACCCTTATTAACATCTATAGACCATATAAGGGTAATAATAGATATTAAAATAATGACAGTATAATATTTTATCGTTTTAAAATGAATGATATCTTTAAACCAAATGACAGAAAGCAGTAAAGGTCCGTAATAAATTCCAATAATAAACGGGCTCTTTAGTGCCAGGGTCTCACTCAAAAATGGTATATACCCAATTAAAAAGGGCATGGAAAACATGATAAATTTCAAGTAATTTCTTAAAAAAACTTCAATCCAGTACTTATTTATGGCCATTTATATACAACCTTTCACAAAGTTCAGCCACTTGAGCTGTATCGAACCCTTTTGAAAGTATTTTATTAACTATTATTTGATATTCTGGGACACGCTTATTCACCAATTCTAAGATTGTATTCGACCAATGATCTAATGTTAAATTTAGATCATTGTAAACAAGCAGACCAAGGTCCATATCTACTTCAGTTGTGATGGTATTCGAAAGAACAGCTGGAATACCGGCAGCTTGTGCTTCAACAATAACAGTAGGAAGACCCTCAAAAAGAGAGGGGAATAACATGATATCAAATGTGCGTAAAACCATTGGCACATCATTTGTAACTCCAAAGAAAGTCACATTTTCGCTCATCCCTAATTCGTTCACTTTACTTTCAATATCAGATCTAAGCGGCCCGCCGCCAACTAAAACGAGATGAAAATCGGGATGAGTTTTTACTAAGTGATGGAAAACCTCGATTAGAAACAAATGATTTTTTGGTGTTGTAAAGCTGCCAACATGACCAACAATTTTTTTGGAAAGAGGGATACCTAGCTGACTTCGTATTTCATTTTTATCCATCTGCCAAACTGATTTAAATTGATCTAATTGAACTGAATTTGGAATAAAAACGGAACGTTTATCTTTCTTGAAATTACTGCCATAAAGAGCCTGACCAGCCTTATCTGAACAGTAAAATAACAATGTGGAGTTATTCTTAATTAAGGTTTCCATTATCATTTTATACATTTTTCTTAAAGGATTAGAAACTTTAAAATCCCTGGAAGTATGGCTGTGAGAAATTCGCACAGGTATTTTTGCATTCCTGGCAGTTTGGACGATAACACCTGAAAAATGATGAATATGACTATGAATCGCATTGAACGGGCCATTAGTTGTTAATACTTCTTTTAAGAGCTTTTTGTATTTTCTAATTCCAATCGAGCTTGGTGAAGGCAATGGATAGATATTGCCCCCCAGCTCCTTAATTTCATCTATATAGTGTCCCGCGGGATCATGAACTAAAAAATCAAACTGAATCTCACTTCGGTTGATATTTCTATATAGGTTCATAATAAATGTTTCTGCTCCGCCCCTGTCCATTTTCTCAATAACTTGGAGCACTCTGATCATTTGCTTCACCCTTTTTACTCGTTCTCAAGATATAAATAAACACACATAAATGGCATAGAAAATTAATGATACTCGTTAGTAAGTAGGCAATGGATATACCGTATATGCCATCTTTTATTAAAATAAAGCTAAATATTGCATTAGATAGTAAGACGATTGACAATATAAAAGGCTGCACTTTGAAATATCTAGCAGCGGTAATACCGTAACCAAAAATAGAGCTTATAAATAGAAATACAGCGCCAATCATAATAAGTTTAAACTCATCGTAATAATTTGCAAAATCCGAGTTATATAATAAGACTAATAATTTGTCTCCAACCAAATACACAAATGCAACAAGAGAAAGTCCTAATATGATCGTAAAAATAATCAATTGAATTTGAAGCTTGATGAATTGGGCAAGTTTTTTCTGTTGAAAATATAAAGAGAGTCTAGTCATACTAGCTTGTCCAAAAGCATTAACGATGGTGCTGCCAATTATTGTTACATATACAATCGAGGTATAATACCCTAGTTCACTGGTACCAATATTGTATTCAATAAAATATTTTGGAACATTGTCAATTAGTGAAATAATAAGGACCACTAATCCTAATGGAATACTTTTCTTGGTAAGCATAACAAGTTTTTTTCTATCAAGTTTAAAGTGTATTCTTTCATTTAGCTTTTTAAAATCATAGTAAAGTAAAAAAATAAATGAAACATTAACCAGTATTACACCAATCAAAAGACTGTTAAGGAAAAATACCCCAATGAAATAAAGGACGATATAAAGAATTCCTCGAATGATTAATGATTTGGATATGTCATCAAATCTTTCTTCTTGCTGGAACTTTCCATAAAAAATGTCGCTAATGGATTCAAAAAATTTTATTAGCGCTATTCCTATTAAAACTAAGTTAAACACCAAATCATAATTAAGGAACATTGCAAGAATAATTACTGCTGCAAGAGAAAGAATAGATAACAGGAATCTTAGCTGAAAATATTCTTGAAAAGAATATTCATTTTTATGGTCTGTAGCTACAACGGAACGCAGCTGCAGACTTGAAAATAAGAAAATGGGGGTTGTTATGGCAAAAGCTAAATTAAACTCCCCTAAAATTAAAGATGAGCCAACCTTCGCAATAATCGAAAGTATGGCCCATTGGCAAGCCGAATATATAATGTTACCAAAAAACGTCCAAGATATATTTTTTAGCAATAAGTTCTTATTCAAAAGTTTTTTCGTAAGTCCCATACTTATCTAGCACCTTTTCCGTTAAAAACGATAAAGAAGGTTTTAAAGATAATTTTTATATCTAATAAAAGAGATATATTATTGATATAAATCATATCTTTTTCTAGTTTTTGAGCAGGTGTTAAATCATAACCGCCATTAATTTGCGCCCAGCCGGTTAATCCTGGTTTAACTGACAACCGGTTAACAAAACCCGGAATTTCTTCGTTAAATTGAATAGTGAACTTTGGAATTTCTGGACGTGGTCCAACAATGGACATGTCCCCTTTAAGAACATTCCATAACTGTGGAAGTTCGTCTATCCTTGTTTTACGAATGAATTTACCAACAGTTGTTACCCTTGGGTCATTTTTCGCAGCCCAAGTAGCCCCATTTTTTTCTGCGTCTGTCACCATGGAGCGGATTTTATATATCATAAAATATTTTCCCCTCAGTCCAACGCGTTCCTGTGCGAATAAGACTGGTCCAGGGCTATCCAATACTACAAAAATACTTGTAATAAGCAATATTGGGGCAGTTATAATTAACCCAATTAAAGCAATTACAATATCTATTATTCTTTTAATAAATAATTGCAAATCTAGTGTAGAAGTATTTTGTTCTATATATGGATAAGGAGATTCTAGAGAGCCTTGCTGCTTTTGGAATGAATTCTCAGTTTCAACTTTTATATTCATACCATACACCACCCAATTAATAAGATTTTCGTAACTATTATATCTAATATATTTCTATGATTCTACAATTTCCAACATTATTCCATGTTTAATATGAAAGATAAAGGAGAATTAAGACTTTACTTAATTTCTAGATTCTCCTTTAAGATATTCTGTACTCTTTGTTTTTCTTCGTCTGAAATGACCTGATAAGAAACGTTATTAATCATTGCACCTTGTGCATTCATTTCAATTTGTTCAATAGCATTTATGGCACCTTTGTATTTACTCTGAATGGTTACCATTTCATCAAACGTTAAGTTTGTTTTTACGTTATTTCCTAATGCACTGAATATATCACCGTAATTGGTTAAAGAGCTTAGACTTGCACCTTTATTAATAACAGCTTGGATAACTTGGCGTTGACGCATTTGTCTTCCAAAATCTCCGCGTGGATCCTCATGGCGCATACGAGCATAATACAATGCTCTGTCTCCATTAAGATTTAACGTGCCTTTTGCATAATGTCTTCCATCGATAGTGAAATCTAAATCATTTTCCACAGTGACACCGCCAACTGCGTCCACAATATCTTCGAAACCTTCCATATTAATTTGGACATAATAGTCAATAGGGATATCTAAAAACTCTTCAATCGTATTGAGTGACATTTCCACACCACCAAAAGCATATGCGTGGTTTATTTTGTCTGATTTTCCTCTGCCAACAATTTCAACTCTGGTATCACGAGGAATGCTTAACATTTTAACAGAATTTGTATTTGGGTTAACCGTAAGGATAATAATCGTATCTGATCTGCCTTTGTCGTTTTCCCTTTGGTCAACACCTAATAATGCAACCGAAATCGGTTCAGCTTCCTTCAAGGAGACTTCTTCCGTTCTTTTATCTGATTTCTCTCTTTCAAGTGGAGAGTGCATAGTATCAACTGCATTCGTTAATGAGTTATAGACGGAAAATGAATAGGCACCGACTGCAGCAATTAATATAATAAGGATGGTTAATAGGACACGTAACCATTTGCGTTTTTTCTTTTTGTTTTTTTTCTTTTCCGCTCTAGAAGACATGTGTTTCCTCCTTAGGTATTGAAATATATATGAATGAAATTAATGGTATGAATTAATTTTCGACAAATAATGCAATGCGTCTTTTTTACTATAATATGATAACACTAAGTAATTAAAATAATAAGATGTAGATTATTCCTCTATTATCAAATTTAAACCATCAATATGCAGTATAGCAGAATATACCAAATATTAATATAAAATTATAGATATGTTGCAAATTATTTGGTAATTTTAGCGTTCTAGTAAACACCAATAAATTTATTTCTAGAATAGTACTTTAGGATGGCAGTGTCTTTACTTGTTTTTATAAAATGCAACATTTATACTATATTTCGACAATGTCATAATAGGTAATATAATACACAAATACCTAAAAAAAAAGGAGGATTCTATGAAAGAACTAATTCTACTATTAGCAGACATTGTTAATACACTACATGACTATATCTGGAATCTATCAAATTTGATGGGCTTTAATTTTACAGATAAAGACCTTCATTTATGGGTTTTGGGTATAATTGGAATATTCACATTTTTTATTGTACACGCCCTTTTTATTAGATTGGCAAAATATAGTATTACTGCTATTTCATTTATCTACACTCTAACTGTCATACTTGTCCTTGTTTTTGCTATAGAAATACAGCAAAAGATAACGGGCAGAGGGCAAATGGAATTTGACGATGCCATTATTGGTTTATGGGGATTCTTGCTTTTCTTCATAGGTTTCCTATTCTTGAAAGGTATGTACATGATAATAAAAAAATATTTATTTAAAAAGTGATCTGTAATATATTCCAATATTTTTAATTTATTGACAGTCTATTAAACACAAAATATGATAAAATGGTATTTAATATTTAATAAATCGACAATTTTTGTCGACTTTATAACTAAAATGATTTATTCATTTTAGTAGATTAATAGGGGGAATGTATAAAGAAATGAAAAAGTTTTCCATTAGTTTTTTGTTCTTGCTTTTCGTAATTACTCTTTTCTCACCTCCCGATAAAACATCTGCCTATACAGACTATTCACAACACAGAATTATAACAGGAGAGTTTTATGGTGAGGAAAGCGTAAATAATGCTTTGCAGAGATTAATGTCTGATACAGGCTGGTGGGCAGCTTATGAACCAGCAAGAGACCCTATTCCATACTTCCGAATTTATTCAGGAGATTACTATAATGAAGTGGCAGCCAAAGAAAGAATAAACCATTTTCAAAGTAGTACGGGGTTTAGTGCGAGTTATCAGCCGGCAGGAGCACCTGTACCTTATCAAAAAATTGTAACAGGGTATTTTTATGGTGAAGAAAATGTAAAGCGTATTATACAAGACTTCACCAGAAGTACCGGAGTTAACGCTGCATATGAACAAACTGGGGAATATGTATTCAAAAAGAGATTAGTAGCTGAAGGATTCGCGGGAGAAGATTTTACAAAGGGAGTCATTCAACAATTCCAACAGTCTACTGGAATCTCCTCATCCTACCAACCAACCGGAGAATATCAGGAATACAAACAATTTATCTCAGGTGAATTTTATGATGAGGAACTAATAAAAAGAGTACTGCAAGAATTCAATACAAAAACAGGATTAAATGCTAACTATGAACCAGTTAAATATTCAGACGGAACGATTATTAGTACTGGCTGGTTTATTGGAGAAACCCAGGTACAAGCTATAGTCAATCAAATAAAAAAGGATTTGGGATTTTCTGCTAGATATGAATCGGCAGAAGCGGGTGATAGTTTTAGAATAATCTTTAACCCGTTAGCCGGAAATTCACTATCAAGTGCGACCGAGTATTTAGATAAAAAGGGTTGGTGGTATAGTCTAACCCCATCCGATCAAAAGGTTCCTATCTCGTTCCGAATTATTTCCGAAGAAACAATAGATATAAAAAAGCTAGAGACGGCTAGCGTTTATTTTAATAGTAAAAACTGGTGGTCAACCACTATTTCAACTGGTAAAAAGGGTCCTGCAATTTATCGTATTGTTACCGTTCCTTTAACAGAAAATGAACTAAACAAAGGGATAACCTATTTAAACCAATTAGGAATAGGGCATAGCACACAAATTACTGATGAGAAGGATTACTCTTTATTTAGAATTGTTACCGATCCTGTCCTTGGAATCGAACAGGTTGGTGCATTTTTCAGTAAAAACGGTTGGTGGTACACCACTCAAGCAACTGATAAAGTAGGCTACGCCGCCTATAAAGTAGTCACACAACCACTATTAGGTAATGGTAAAAGTGATCAAGCATTAGATTACTTTAAAAAGAATGGGTTGTATGCAACAGCGGAAGCAACTGGCGACAAAATGAATGTCTACCGTATTGCTACCGGTACATTCTGGGGCTATGAAAATACAGTAGCTAATGCAAAAATGGTAACAAACCGTTATGGCTGGTGGACGACAACTGAGAAAGTCTTAAATGGACCACAGGTGATGACTACCAACTATAATATGACATTGGCACAAATGCTTAACCTTCAAATGCAGAAGTCTCCGCAAACGGATAAGTATCGAAATGATCCGGCATATATTTACACTGCTTATATAGACTCAGTTAATAATATAGTAACTGGTAACGATGTGAATATTAGAAGTGGCCCTGGTACTGGTTATGAGATTGTTGCACAAAAAGATGCTGGGTTTAAAGATTTTAGAATCTTAGGCACCGAAGGCGAATGGACCAAAATATATCTACAATTCAAAGATGCAAAACCAGCAGATGTAGAATATTATCTAAATCCAAATAATTTCCCTTCAACTAGCAATCAGTATTTTCAATTTCTAAAACTATCTAAACCTGCGAATATTGATGTAAATGAAGTGAATACGAAGATTCTTAATTCCACAAAGGGATCCCTGAGTGGAACGGCTGCAGCATTTGCTGAAGCTGCAAGACTTTATAATGTGAATGAAATTTATTTAATTGCCCATGCGCTGCATGAGACGGGAAATGGACAGTCATCATTAGCAAAGGGGGTTCAATATAATGGCCGAACAGTATATAATATGTATGGCTATAATGCCTTCGATAGCTGCGCAAGGGATTGTGGAGCAAAGAAAGCTTATGATGAAGGATGGTTTACTCCGGAAGCAGCCATTATTGGCGGGGCTAAGTTAATTGGAAGTGGCTATATCTATAATCCTACGTTCCAACAGGATACATTATATAAAATGAGATGGAATCCTATTCAAACATGGCATCAATACGCTACAGATATTGGCTGGGCTGCAAAACAAATTACGAATATGTATAATTTATATCAAATGATCGATAATTATACACTTTATTTCGATCTTCCAGTATATGAATAAGAATAGAAGGGATGACTCTTAATTTGAGTCATCCCTTTTTTCTATAATTTTGGTTAAATAAGATAGGCAATTATTGGCAATACTAATTTTTGTGACTATAAATCAATTACCATAATGGCATTAGTTAGAAGGTGAAAACAGTGAAGTTGGTTTCCTTAATCGTTCCTTGTTACAACGAAGATGAATCGGTGAATTTATTTTACTCTGTGGTCAATCCAATCCTTGCAGAGTTAAAGGACATTGAATATGAGTTTATTTATGTTAACGATGGCAGTAAGGATGAAACAATACAAAAAATAAAGCAATTAAGCGATAGAGAGTCAAATGTGAGGTTTATTAGTTTTAGCAGAAATTTTGGTAAAGAAGCTGCTATGCTTGCAGGAATTGAAGCAGCCCGTGGTGATGCTGTGATCTTAATGGATGTAGATCTTCAAGACCCTCCCAATTTGCTGCCGCAAATGATTCAGGAATGGATAAAGGGTAACTATGATGTCATTTATACCCGCCGCTCAAATCGAAGCGGAGAACCACCGATCCGAAGCTGGTTTGCCAGGAAGTTTTACAAATTCATTAATAAGATGAGTGATGTACATATTGTTGATGGTGCAAGAGATTACCGTCTGATGGACCGCAGGGTCGTGGAAAGCTTTCTCCAATTGAAGGAAAAGAACCGTTTTGCAAAGGGATTATTTATGTGGGTGGGCTATAGGACAAAATGTATTGAATTTGAGAATATAGAAAGGGCGGCAGGAGACTCTAGCTGGAGTTTTTTGAAGCTCGTTCACTACGCAATAGATGGGATTGTCTCCTTTACCATCTCACCTTTGAGGTGGGCGTCCTATTTTGGCTTTTTTACAGCTAGTTCTGCGTTTTTATATATGTTTTACATTATCTTTACTAAATTATCCTTTGGAAATGAGGTAAGTGGATATGCTTCTATTGTTTCCATTATGTTATTCTTTGGCGGGCTGCAGCTGATTTTCCTTGGGATTATTGGCGAATATATAGGGAGAATATTTATTGAGGTAAAAGCAAGACCAAGCTATATTGTTCAAGAACAGTCTTCTTTTGCCTTAAAAAAGGAACTGCCCAAGCCAGGTTTAATTGTTAAGGGAGAATTCCCTTCTTCCATTCAACGGAACATACACAAGAAAAAGGCTCTTTACCTAAGGAGAAACTCCTAAGTGGAAAATCACTACAAAGATAATAGTAAAATCATTAACCTTATATTTGAAAATAGATTCATTAAATATTGTTTAACTGGTATCTTTAATACGGCTCACCATTTTGTATGGTTTCTGCTATTAAGTCCACTTTTGGGATATAAACTGGCAAATTTAATTGCTTTTCTAGTGGCTAACCTCACATCTTTCTTTATTAACAGCTATTTTACGTTTCGAGTCCTTCCGAGTATAAAAAAGTTTATGAAATATCCTTCGGTCGTCACGATCCAAGCTGTAATTGCCTATCTCGTTCCTTCTTTCTTGGTACTTTTGTCTCCTGAAAGTAAATGGCTTGTTCCAATACTTACAACCATTATTAATTTACCGATTGGGTATTTGATGACAAAGAAAGTATTGAGTGCTGATTAATATCAATGATCCTATAATGAAAAGAATTATCGAGTTAAGCAACCCTAATATATCCATTTTTTCAATCGATTTGGTAATTTAATGTATTTGTAATGATTTGTAAACAAAATATAATATTTATGTTATTCTTCTAAAAGAAGTTCCTTAAGAAACATTCAATTGTTGAATTCTAAGGAACTTCTTTTTTTTGTTGAATTTTACTTTTTTATTATAAAGAGACAAATAGACAAATAAGGAGTGGCTTGTAAACTTGGGGAATAACTTAAAGTGGAGATTTGGTGCGGGGTTATTAACGGTAATGCTTCCATTAGGTGTTAGTGTGCACGCAGAGGAAAATATTTATGCACCTCAATCAGGTAAACCGGTTCATTATAATTGGGGTTTTGGCAGCCCGGCAAAGGGATATCCTGCTGACCGCTTTTCGGCACTTTTTGATCAATCCAAGAACTATTCTAGTGGCGACTATTTTGTCCAGACACTTGCTGATGATAGAGTAAGACTAGAGGCGGACGGTAAATGGCTGATAGATCGGTGGAGTGATTCTGCCGGGAACATTGATCGTGCTCTTTGGCTTGGTGTGACAGAGGGGTATCATTCGGTAAAGACGCATTATTATGAGAACACAGGAGGAGCAGCACTTTACTCTGATGTGCTTCCCTTTAATACATGGATTGCTTATTATTATCCAAATACAACACTTTCAGGAGTTCCGAAGGCAGCAAAGGTTATACAGCCAATTGGTGAATTCAATAAGCTGTATGAATACCATGGTGTAGGGGCACCGGTTAATGGTTTTCAGGCAGATAACTACTCTGCACGTTACTCGACTGCAAAACGAATTCCTGCAGGGGAGTATATCATACGGGCAAAGGCTGATGATGGTGTTCGTATTTATATAGATGGAAAGTTAGTTTTAGACCGATGGACACCCGGAACGTTTAAAGAGGATGCGAAGAAGGTTGAAATAGCAGATCATGCAAATGCCAATCCAGGGGAACAAAATGTCCATTGGATAGATGTAGAATATTATGACGGCGGTCATAATAGTGGTATCGACTTTTTCTTAGAGCCTTATGAAACGGCGTTTGATGATACATGGTTTGGGGAAGTCTATCCTAATATGTCGTTAGCAGGCGATCCATATGTGATTGGCGGGAAAAATTCTGCTGTAAAGCTTTCAACCCTCAATTTTAATTGGGGATGGGGTTCACCAAATTCGTTTATCCCACAAGATAGGTTTTCAGCTAGATTCACTAAAAATGTGGAACTTGAAGCAGGGATGTACTATTTCGATGCCATTTCTGATGATGGTCTCCGTGTTTGGGTAGATGATCAGAATGTCATTGATGCTTGGACAAACTCTGATAGCGGCAGGAAAAGTGGTAAAGTACTACTAACTCAAGGGCAGCACAAAATCCGTGTTGAGTATTTTGAAAATGGCGGGCAGGCAAAGCTTTCTCTCAATTATAAGAAATTTCAAGAAATACCGACACAATCGGTGGGGACTGTTCGTTATAATTGGGGTTTTAACAGTCCCGGAAATGGGATTTCCTCAGATTACTTTACTGGGGTTTTTGACCAATCCAAGTACTTCTTAAAGGGAGATTACTTTATTCAAACACTAGCGGATGATGGTGTTAAGGTAGAAGTCGATGGGCAATTTCCTATAAACCGATGGAGTGATTCTTCGGCGGTTACGAACCGCGCGTTATGGCTTGGAGTGACAGAAGGACAACATACGGTTAAAACACACTATTACGAAAATACAGGTGGAGCAATCGTCTATTCTGATATTCTTCCGCTTGATACCTGGATTGCTTATTACTATCCAAATTCGACATTGTCTGGTGATCCAACTGCTGCAAAAGTCATTCCGCCTAATGGGGAATATAAGAAACTTTATGAAAACCATGGGGTAGGAGCACCAGTAAGTGGCTTTAAGGTTGATTATTTTTCTGCACGGTATTCAACTGCGAAACGAATTCCTGCAGGAAACTATAAATTACGGGCAAAAGCGGATGATGGTGTCCGTGTATATGTTGATGGGAAATTGGTGATTGACAGGTGGACACTTGGCGCATTTCAAGAAAATACAGCTGCACTAGCCATAAAGGATCGTGTTGATACAAGCTCAGATCAAAAAGATGTCCATTGGATTGATGTTGAATATTATGATGCCACTTATCATAGTGCAATCGAATTTTTCATTGAGCCAAATACAGTACCAATTGTGGAGCAATTGCCACATACGAAGTTGGTTTCTTCTATAAAGTTGCCAGTCTATCGCAGTTTTGAAGAATTGATTGATTATGGAAAACATCTAGTATTCTATAATCCTAGTTATACGAGATTGATGGAACTAGGTTATGGTGATGCTGTAGATGTCTTAGAAGAAAAACTATATGCTGCAAAGATAAAAATGAGTGATGGACAAATTGGCTGGGTTCAAAAGGACTATCTTGAAGCCAGTTTAACGGAAGACACATGGCTGGTGAAAGAAGCACGAACATTAAGAAGCAGTTCCTCTAACACGAGCCCTAGTCTTGGAACCGTTCAGGCAGGTGCGAGTGTTTATCTTCTTGACCATGTAACAACATCTGGGACTGCTTATTCTGAATGGTACTATGTTCAAACTCAATCAGGTCAAAAGGGATGGATTTGGGGAGCAAGTAATGCAGGCGGGAATGAAGGGTATAATGTGGTTAAGTATGAGTTTAGTAAAACGCCATCTACCAATCATGTTACGATTTTTACTCCACTTATGACAAAAGCGAATGTTACAGCTGACCAGATTAATAGATTCATAAATTACAAGAGTGGTGGGAAAACAACGGTTATGACCAATATGGGCTATGCATATCTGAAAGCCCAAGAAGAAACGGGTTTAAATGCCATTTACCTGCTGGCGCATTCTGGTTTAGAAACGGGATGGGGAAATTCTTCGATTGTGAAAGCAAAGTATAACTTTTATGGAATCGGGGCCATCGATACAAGACCAGATGAAGGGGCTTATAACTATTCTACTCCTGAGGGTGGAATCATCGCGGGAGCCTCATTCATAAAGAAAAACTATGTGGATCGCACATGGGATACAGATGGATATTTTCCATACTCTAGTAAACCAACGATTGATAATATGCGATTTGATAATAGCTGGCACCAATATGCTACTGATGAAGCATGGGCAGTAAAGATTGGGAATTACGCACAGGAATTTTACAACTTCATTAATCAATGATGTAAAACAGTTAAAAAATGCTGCTTATCCAAATGTGATAAGCAGTTTTTTGTACATAAAATCCATTTGTACCCCATTAAAATTACCATTTGATGGATATAATGGTTCATATTAATCACATAATATCCATGGAGGTTGTAATGAAAATCAGTTTTGCTCGTTCTAGTATCTTCTTTTTATCTTTTTCTATTCCAATATTATTGATGGGATTCGTCTATGTCTTAAGAGGGGTGTATCCTTTTGGCGAGAGTTCGATCTTAATGGGTGATCTTTATACTCAATATATTCCATTTTATAATCACTTATATGATGTTCTAAAAGGAAAGGGGAGCCTTTTCTATGCTTGGGAAGCAGGGATGGGATTAAACTTTTGGGCTACCTTCGCCTATTATTTATCAAGCCCGATTTCTTTTTTAATCGTATTATTTGAGCGTGACAACTTACCTGAGGCTGTGGTATTAATTACTTTAACAAAAATAGGCCTATCAAGTTTATTTATGTATATTTATCTTTCTAAAATGTATGAATCATTGAACATAGCAAGGCTAATGTTTTCAACTACCTATTCATTAATATCTTTCACAGTGGTATACGCCTTCAATATTATGTGGTTGGATGGTGTTTATTTATTGCCATTAGTTCTGCTGGGTGTAGAATTTCTTTTACGTGGAACAAGACAATTATTTATTATCGTGTTAGCTCTTCTTTTTATTTCTAATTTCTATATGGCTTATATAATTGGCATTTTTACTTTTCTTTATTTTATTAAAAGAAGCCTTTCAATCGGAATAAGTGAGAAAGTTTTTCTAAAAAGTTTTGGTTCATTTATTTTCTGTACGGTCATTGCTGGTGGGATTTCAGCTTTTTTAACGATACCCACTTATTTACATCTAAATAGGAATATTTATCCGCCAGGTGATAGTAACGGTATGACTGAACCTGCATTTAGTTTTTTTCAATTCTTTGCCAAACTATATAATGGCGGTATACAACTATTTGAATTGCCTAACGTCTATAGTGGTTTAATGGTGTTGCTGCTATTTCCATTGTTTTTTATGATGACAGAATTCAGAGTAAAGGAAAAAGTGCTGTATCTCCTATTATTAGGAGGAATATTTTTAAGCCTTCAAATTAAATTGTTAAACCTTGTTTGGCATGCATTTGAGTCCCCGGTAGGTTACCTGCACCGATTTGCCTTTATCTTTTCATTTTTAATGATCGTACTTGGATTTAGAGTCTATAATTCCTTTGAAAAAAAATACGTATCTGCCTTACTAAAGGTGTATGCTGCCAATGTCTTTATACTAATATTGTTACCTGAAATAACCCCAGAACTCGTATCGGTGAAAAAAGCATTGTTCAATATCATTTTGTTAACGATCTTTGCTATTCTTTTGTATGCTAAAACGCTTGATACACGTTATCAGAAGTATTTGCCGCTTTTACTCATTTTCTTTATCTTTGTAGACTTAAGTATCAACGCCTACCGTCACATTAATACCTTAAATAGTCTAGCTGGATATAGTATTAAAAGAGATGATTATAATATAAAACCAGGATTTGAAAAGATGGTTGACATGATGAATGAAGAAGATCAAGGTTTTTATCGGATGAATACGAACATTCGATTAACGCATAACGATTCTTTTCGCTTTCATTACAACGGCATGTCCAATTTCAATACTTTATCAAATGGGACCTTGCATCAAGCTATGTATCAGTTGGGCTATAGTACTACCTTAGGCCCGCGTTCTTTAATGCAGAACAACGGGGTACTTGTTACGGATGCCTTATTTGGTTATAAGTATTTTGTATCTGATCAACCCATTGATAAGCACGGATATAAGCTAGTTAATTGTAATGAGGGCGTTTGTTTATATGAAAATATGAATGCCATTCCCATTGGATTTATGACGGCCAAACAGCAGACTGTATTTCAATCAAAAAACGATAATCCCTTTGATTTGCAGAATCAACTTTTAGGGCCGCTTAATGAGAGTATCGACTACTTTTATCCTATTAAACCAAGTGCTATTACCTACACAAATCTTAATGTTCGAAAGGATGGATCTGTCCAATATTTTAAGAAAAGTGACCCTGCACTTCCAGGGACTATTAATATGACTTTTGATCTTAAGGACAAGAATCAACTTTACACATTGATATCTGCCGGCAAAGGATTTCCGGGTTTTAATGAAACAGAGATTTTTGTTAATGGTAATCGTGTCGGGGTGTACCCGACATTCCATAACGAACGTATTTTGGATTTAGGTGCTTTTTCTAGTGAGAGAGTAAATATAACCATTCACTTCTTAGTTCCAGAAACCCAGTTAACACAGAATATGTTTTATGCTTTGGATATTGAAAAATTTGAAGAAAGAATCCAACAAATAAAAGCAGAATCGATAGATGTTACGAGCTGGAATGCTACTTCAATAAAAGGGATGATAAACGTAACAAATCATGACAATTTATTCTTTTCTATACCTTATGATCCTGGATGGAGTGCCAAAGTTGATGGAGAGTCTGTCCCTGTGAAGAAGCTTGGTGGATTTATTGGGGTAGATGTTGAACAAGGTCAGCATGATGTGGAACTTCATTTTAAACCGCAGGGGTTTAATTTAGGGTTAATCCTATCTATTTTTAGTCTTGTTACTTTGGGATTATTATCATTCCTTGAGTTAAGGAAGCAAAAATCATTAAAAATGAAATGGGATAAGGGTATATAGAGACAATCCTAAATTCATTGCTTTCAAATAAAATAATTGCTAGAATTAATACGGATTAAAACAGGATCAAGAGGTTCCTTGAAGTTGTGCAACTTTAGGGGACCTCTACTGTAATAAAAATAGTCTAAAGGATAAATATGAACTTACTTAAAACAAGCTTTCTTTCATCCATAGCAACGGTTATTAAAATCTTAACTGGTTTTATTGTAAACAAAGTAATTGCAATCTATGTGGGACCAGCGGGTATTGCGCAGATAGGACAATTACAAAATTTCTTTTCTATTGTTTCAAACCTCAGTAACTTCTCAATTAGTCAGGGAGTCACTAAGTATGTTTCTTTCTATGGTGAGGAAGAAGATACGCAGAAAAAATATATCAATGCAGCAATCACAATTTCTTTTATTGCGTCCCTCATTACAGGGCTGGTTATCATTCTGCTTCATACCCAACTTTCCGTTCTTCTGTTGGATTCAGATCACTATTCCGATATCTTTATTTATATTGGACTATTTCTAATCCTTTATGCGATTAATAGTATCCTGCTGGCTGCTGTTAATGGATTTAAGAAAATCAGGAAGTTTACACTTATTAATGTTACACAAAGCTTGTTTGGTTTAGTCCTTTCCATCGTATTAACCGTTAAATGGGAATTAAGAGGAGCTATGTACGCTTATGTACTTTCACAAACTCTGGTCCTATTCATATCCATTGGTTATTTATTCAAAGAAGATTGGGTTAGAAAAATTAGACTTAGGAAAGTTGATCTTTCCATATTAAAAAGCTATTCAAATTATACGGTTATGTCTATGATCCATATTCTAACCGTACCAGTATCCTTTATTATCATTAGAAATTATATCACTGATACCTTATCTCTTGAGGAAGCAGGATACTGGCAGGGACTAACAAAAATCTCAGACACATATTTAATGTTTATAACTATGTCGTTAAGTGTATATTATCTACCTCGATTATCGGAAATCAAAGATAATCTGAAATTAAAAAAAGAAATATTTGATGGTTATAAACTTATTATCCCTATACTAACCGTTATTTTAATTGTTGTTTATTTCTTGAAGGACTTTGCTATTTTAATTTTGTATTCTGAAGATTTCCTAGTGATGAGGGAATTATTTTTGTTTCAATTAATAGGGGACTTTTTCAAAATTGCCAGCTGGCTCATCTCCTTTAATATGCTTGTAAAAGAGATGACTAAACATGTAATCATTACAGAACTCTTTTATTCGATAACATTAACGGTTCTTTCTATCATTTTTATTAAGATATTTGGCTTAATAGGCGTAACTTACGCTTATAGCTTAACTTACTTCCTGTACTTTTTAATGGTTGCCTATATGCTTAGGCATATCTTATTTTTAAAAGCAAAATAAAAGATTGGATGTTTTAAAATGAGAAAAACTAAAGTTCTATTTGCAACTCGCCATGATGCCCTTAGTCACCGTGGCGGTGACACAGTGCAAATGCTTAAAACAAAGGAATTCTTAGAGAAAAGTTTTCCTGTTACGATTGAATTAGCTTTAAATGAGAGTGACTTTATTAAACATAGCGATGCTGATTTGGTTCATGTTTTTAATATACAAACAATAGATGAAACCTTGAAGTATGTTGAATTGTGCCAGAAATACAATAAGAAATTCGCTCTTTCTACTATCTATTGGGATCTATCGCACTTTATTTTTAATACCTTCTTAACCAGTACATTCAATTACATGGATATCACTAAAAATCGATATAACTATAAAAATCTTGTGATAAATTTAAAAAAAGCAGCTGGATTAGTCTTAAATAGGAAAGATCAATATGGAAGTAAAAACTATGTTGATAAGAGAAAAAAGGTTCTAGTAGCTGCAGATATCTTGTTACCTAATTCTAATGAAGAACTTGATATCGTTGAAAGAGAATTTGGGCTTAAGGGGTTAATGGAAAAAACCATTGTTGTACCGAATGCCGTTGATTTAAAGGCTCCTGCGAATTCTAGTTTATCGATTGATTGGCTGAATCAGCTGGAAAATATTGTTCTTGAAGTTGGGAGAATTGAGCCAACAAAGAATCAATCCAGTGTTATTAAAGCCTTGGAGAATGATCCCGAAATCCCAATTGTCTTTGTAGGCAGAATACATGATCAGAAATATGGCGAATATGTAAAAAAGCTCGCAGATAAAAGGGGAAATGTTCATTTTATCGATCAGATAGACCATGATGAAATTTTTGCCCTTTATCGCAAAGCAGCTGTTCATGTTCTTCCGTCTTTCAGAGAGTCGCCTGGACTTTCTAGTTTAGAGGCACTTTTTTCTGGATGTAATATTGTCGTTTCTTCAGTGGAGTACTGTCCTGTTCATTATTACAAATTTGACCAGTATGGTGAGATTTGTAATCCATATGACGCAGAAACCATTAAAAATGCCATATTTAATGCACTGAAAAAGGATCGAGTCAAACTGCCTGAAAGTTATTTTGAAGACTATTCCTACCAGCGTGCCGCTGAACTCACCTATAAAGCATATGAAAAATTAATGAAATAAAATAAACCCGATTTGATGTCCTAAGACATTTTAATCGGGTTTATTTTTTAATTCTTTAATTTACCGCAACTTCCGCTACGGTTTCTGGCGGCAAGTTAAGGTGTTGACGTAATTCGTCTGATAGGGATTGTCTGGTTGTATCCTCTACCATGTAATACCATACATCCCTAATCATTTTATTGGTGCCTTCAATTTCAAGCTTTTCGATCGTATCTGCAGCTGGTTTATAAGATGACTGCATATCAATGATCTCGCTTAAAGTTAAGTTTGTTTTAATATTATCTTCTAGAGCGTTGAGGATATCATCATAGTTGGTTAAAGTAGATAATGATTTTCCTTTGGCGATAATTTTAGAAATTACTTCTCGTTGACGTTCTCCACGTCCAATATCGCCTCGGGGATCCTGTTTTCTCATTCTTGCGTATGCAAGTGTTTCCGTGCCATTTAAATGCTGTGGACCGACTTCTAACGTTACGCCGTCCAATTCAAATTCATATTGGTTATTAACATCAATACCATTTACAGCGTCAACAACATCCTTAAATCCTTCCATATTAATCTCTACATAATAATCGATTGGAATATTTAAGAAGTTTTCAACAGTGGCAATACTCATTTCAATCCCGCCAAAAGCATAGGCATGATTAATCTTATCTTTCGAAGAGTCTTCCGAATCTTCAGGATCGATTAATTCTGTGCGTGTATCTCTCGGTATACTTACTATTTTTGTAGATTTCATTTCCGGATTTAGTGTAAGAACTAACATAGAGTCTGTACGTCCATGATCCCCGTCACGCTCATCAATACCTACCATTAAGATTGAAACCGGGTCTTTTTTTGTGAATTCCACTTTTTCTTCCCGCTTTTCAGATACTTCTCTAGAAATAGGTTTATTCATGTTATCAACCGCACTTGCGACATTATGGTAAACATTAAAGAAATAAAATCCGCTGCCAGCCAACAGGATAAAAAAGGAAAATAGAGTAAACCATACCCACTTTTTTAGCTTCTTTTTTGACCTTTTTCTAGTTCTAGTATTAATCATATATAGTATCCTCCTACTCTTGAAGGTTTCAATTTTTTGGGGAAAAAATGTCATAAATTCATAGATTAAATTATAAACCTGAACATACGGAACTTCAACAATAATTGCTAAGAACCATCAATAAAAGTACAAAAAACGACAAAGAAATGCTATAATTAAGTTTTGGAAAGATAAAACCATTTAGTTACTTTTTACTCAAAGTCTCTTGGCGGAAATAATCAACACTCCCCATTTATAGACGAAAACAGTATGCTATCTGTTACACATCATTTGAACCACTTATTACATAGGTCGTAAGGACATTTGAACTCTTCATCACATTTTGTATAATAGAGTCAATACATTCATGAAAAATCAATGATCACTCTTTTATAAAAGAAAGAAGGAAATTATTATGCTAAAAAATGTATTAATTACTGGCGGTGCAGGGTTTATCGGCAGCAGCTTAGCCTTGAAATTATTGGATAAAGGATATGAAGTAACTGTCCTTGATAATTTATCTCCTCAAATTCATGGGGAAGATGGTACATCATCCGAATTATTCTTGAAAATTAGAGATAAAGTTACCTTTATTAAAGGTGACGTTGTTAACAGTGATGACTGGAGAAAGGCATTAAAGGGGCAGGATGTCGTGGTTCATTTAGCGGCTGAAACAGGTACTGGTCAATCCATGTATGAAATTAATAAATACATTGATGTGAATGTGAAGGGAACTTCCAATTTGTTGGATATTTTGACAAATGAAGAACATCAGGTGAAAAAAATTGTTGTGGCTGCTTCGAGGGCGATTTACGGTGAAGGCATGTATCAGTGTACGGAGCATGGTACTGTTTACCCTGTTGAAAGAACAGAAGCAGATATGAGTAAAGGCGATTTCGAAGTGAAGTGCCCAATTTGCAACCGTAACGTAGAAGTAATGGCAACAACGGAAGAAACGAAAATTCACCCAACATCAGTATATGGTATTACGAAACAAGTTCAGGAACAAATGTGTATGGTGGTTGGGAAGTCTTTAAATATTCCAGTTGTCGGTTACCGTTACCAAAACGTTTACGGGCCTGGTCAATCTTTAAAAAACCCTTATACAGGAATCTTGTCTATTTTCTCGACAATTATTAAAAATAACAATAACATTAATATTTTCGAGGACGGTCTAGAATCAAGAGACTTTGTATTTATTGACGATATCGTAGATGCAACCATCCTTGGAATTGAAAAGGAAGAAGCAAACTTTGAAAGTTTCAATGTAGGGACAGGTGTGCCTACAACTGTTATTGAAGTAGCAAACGTCTTAAAGGAAAAATATGATTCTGACACTGAGATTCAAATCAGCGGCAATTTCCGATTAGGTGATATTCGACATAACTTTGCAGATTTAACAAAAATCCAAGAGAAGTTAGGATTTACACCAAAAGTCAGCTTTGAAGAAGGTATCAGCAAGTTTGTTGATTGGGTAAATCAGCAAGAGGTAGTCGAAGACCGTTATCAAAAATCCATTGAGGAAATGAAGAAAAAAGGATTATATAAATAATGGAATATCAGTTAAACAATAAAAAGATTTTGTTTTTGTGTCCTTTATTTTTTAATTATCACAAAAAATTAATGAGGGCGATGGAATCAATGGGTGCTCAAGTCGATTACTTCGATGAGCGCCCTTCTAACACTTTTCTTTCAAAAGCACTGCTTCGAATCAACCGAAACTTTGTAACAGGACAGATTAACAAGCATTATGACGATATCACTTCTAAAATCAAAGATAAAAAATATGATTTCGTGTTTATTTGCCAAGCAGAAGCGACACCAAAGTCCTTTTTAAAAGATGTGAGGAAACTAAATCCCAATGCGAAATTGGTCCTCATGTTATGGGATTCTGTAGCGAATAAAGTGAATACACTTGAGAAATTAGATCTTTTTGATGAGGTCTTTTCCTTTGATAAAAAGGACTGCGACCAATTTGGGCTGACTTTTAGACCTTTGTTTTTTGATAAGGAATATGAAGAGTTATCACAGGAAGAATCTGAACTCATTTATGATTTGTTTTTTGTTGGTACCGTACATAGTGATCGTTACCTAATTTTAAATGAAGTCAGACAGCAATTTGAAAAAAATAACTTAAACGTTTTTTACTTTTTATATATCCCAAGTAAGATAATGTATTATCAGCGAAAACTATTAACGAGTGAATTACAAGGCAGCCAAATCACTGATTTTTCCTTTGTCGGTTTGCCAAGTGAGCAATTGACAGCGAAATTAAAGCAGTCTAAGGCTGTTGTTGATATTCAACATCCAAAGCAGACAGGTCTAACAATGAGAACGATTGAAATGCTCGGGGCGAATAAGAAAATCATTACGACCAATACAGATATCCAGCATTATGATTTTTATCATCCGAATAATATTTGTATCGTTGATCGAAACTCCGTTGTCGTCCCGACTGACTTTATGACTACTCCCTATGTACCTGTTGATGATCAAGTGAAAGAGAGATACTCGATTAACTATTTTGTATTGGATGTATTAGGGTTAACAGAAAAGGATAACCATGAGTTTTATTCGAATAAAAGTGGTGGTGAAATTCGATGAAGGTATCTGTAGCAATGGCCACTTATAATGGGGAAAAATACCTTGAACAGCAAATAGACAGTATTCTAATGCAGTTAGGCAGTGAGGATGAATTAATCATTTCGGATGATCATTCATCTGACCAGACCATAGCTATTATTGAAAGATATTTAAAAAACGACCATCGTGTGAAGTTATTTACGAATGAAGAATCTGGAGTGACTTCAAATTTTGAGAATGCGATTAAGCGTACTCAAAATGACATCATCTTTTTAAGTGATCAGGATGATATTTGGAAACCGGAAAAAGTACAAACAGTTAAATCGTACTATGAGAAACATCCAAACATCCAAATGATTATGTCAGATATCACAGTTGTTGATAACCAACTCAACACCACCATCGAGTCGTTTTTTCACTTTAGAGGGAGCCGGGCAGGTGTAATCAAAAATATCTTTAAGAATAGTTATATCGGTTGTGCGATGTCTTTTAGAAAAGAATTAAAGACGAAAATACTGCCTATTCCTCGTAATGTACCGATGCATGATATGTGGATAGGTTTGGTTGCAGACATGAATAAATCAGCATTACTTATACCAGAAAAGCTTATTTATTACCGCAGGCATGACGCGACGGTTACGACTGTTGAAAATACTTCCTCGTTTAAGGAAAAATTACTTTGGAGATACCAAATCTCTACGTTGCTTTTAAAATCGAAGTTAAAAAATAAATAAATGATAGAAAAAATAGTATGTTTTCTAATAGGGAAATCATACTATTTTTTTCAGCAATCAGAAAACCACTGGTAAAAAGAAATGATACAAAATAATTTTAGAAAATGCTATAATCTCTTTTGTGTGTAATTTGTGATAGAGTTATAGAATAGTTTTTTGAAATTATGTCATTTTCTCTTGGTTTCAAGCTTGCTTAAAAGAAAAACAAGTTGAATTTTATATCAGCCTGAGGTCAACAATAATTTTGATTAATAGGTGGGATGCATAGTGCTTCTAAAAGGTAATACGATTGAACACTTCATTACTAATAAAAAGAATAATTTAGATATTATACGTTTTTTTGCAGCATCCTTGGTTTTATTTTCACACGCCTACCCTTTAACAACAGGTAATAATGGTTCTGAACCGTTTGCGATTATGACCAATGGAGAAATGACTTTCGGTGAACTAGCAGTTGCCATTTTCTTTGTCATCAGTGGATTTCTAATTACACAAAGTTTCGATCGTTCTAAAAATCCGATTAACTATTTCAAAGCAAGAAGCTTGAGAATCTTTCCTGGTCTCATCTTCTGTGTACTATTGTCAATATTTTTACTTGGACCAATACTTACTAATTTAAACTTAAAAGACTACTTCACAAACCGTGAAACCTATGATTATTTAAAAACGATCACATTGTACTGGATGCAATATGACCTGCCAGGATTATTCCCAAATAATAGTTGGCCTTCAGCAGTAAATGGTTCTTTATGGACATTATGGTATGAGTTTTTCTTTTATTTTGTGGTGGCCGTCCTTGGTGTAACAAGACTGCTTGACAAAAGAATCGTATTGATTGGTTTTATCCTTGCTACTGGTCTTTATTGGTTAGGCAGGGGCGGGTTCTATACAGATTTATTTCGATATTTTAGTGCTGGGATGGTGTTTTATCTTTTTAGGAAAGAAATAAAATTAAATGGCATGATGGCAGCAGCGTCCTTCATCATATTAATTTTAACTGCTAGGAACGGCTACTTTGAATATTCACTTTCTATAGTAGGAACCTATCTCATTTTTTATTTAGCTTTCGCTTCGAAAGTTAAGTTTCATAACTTTGGTAAATATGGTGATTTTTCTTATGGTATCTATATTTATGCCTTTCCTATTCAGCAAATCATGACACAAGCGTTCAACAATCAGTTAACGCCATTCGAAAATTTCTTATTGTCCTTCCCTGTTACCTTACTATTTGCGATTCTTTCTTGGTATTTGGTTGAAAAACAAGCATTAAAATATAAAAAACTTTCTATTAAAGCTATTTTCCAGAAAAAGAAAATTTACGTAGAAAATTCTATTAATTCAAATGCTAACTGAAAAATAGCATTTTTATGATTGGAATACGTAATTGCTCCGGGAGGCACCATGAATAAATTTGAAAAAATATTACTAACCATCTTTTTTATTGAGGTATTTGTCGGCGGTGGGGGACGTCTAATTGACTTTGGCGTTTTATCAATCCGACAAGTTCTATTCTTACTGCTAATTTTCACTTTTGTTTTTCGGATTGTGAAGGAGAAGGCATTTTTTGATAAAAATATAAATACGTTTTTTCGATTTAATCCTGTATCCATTGGGATTTATGCGCTTTTAGTATGGTTCGCAGCCAGTGCATTAATTGGTTATCTTAACGGCAATCCGCTATCCATCATAGTTATGGATTTCTTAAGAGTTTCATACTTTGCATTGTATTTTCCATTAGCTTACTACATTGCGAATGAGCGATTTACTTTTGGTCGAATTATTCAGATATTAAAGTACAGTGCCCTTGCAGTTGCTATCTTTACCATTACTGTTGACTTGTTGGGGAAAACTGTTTTTGCTGCCAATTTTTATCCTTTCTATGTATTCATGAACACAATCATGAATGATGATTTATTTTTTCGTCCCAGCAACAGTGTCTTTTATAAGAGTCATTTATTTGTTTTAATTGGTCTTATTCTTTCATTGAATAATGTGTTGAATAAAAAATATCAAAGATTGGATATTGCGATTGTTATTCTAGCTTCTATTTCAGTACTTTGGTCAGAAACACGGGGATTCTTACTGGCATTCATGCTGAGTGTAATTATGATTATAGCGTTAGATGTTAAAATTATTGTTGATCCGATTAAGGGATTATCAAACAAGCTAAAAAAATTGGTTCAAACTAATCAATTTATTAAAAAGTTTACACTATCGATATTGGTGTTGGTAGCAGTTCCATTTATGTTTCAATATATGACGCTTGAACGATTTGAAACGGCTCCTGTTGAACAAAATAACAATGCAATCGAACAACCTAAAGAAGTGGATGATGTTAGTGTAAACGCTCGTATGGAATTCATTGTTGCTTCTAAAGATATTCTTGTGATTCCTAAGAATCTAATCTTTGGAATGGGCTATGGATCAGAAGTGGCAGGTAGAACAGATGGGCTTGAAATGAGTTTTCTTGACATTTTATTGGAGCAGGGAATTATTGGGTTAGCTATTTGGGGATATTTATTTCTAATCGTTTTCTTTAATTACTATAGTGCCTACAAAAGTGGAAAACAACTTACAACTTTAGACATATCACTCGTGGCTGCCTTTATGGGAATATTGTTGTTAACAAACATTAATCCATTTATAAACAATCCTATTGGAATTAGTTTCTTTCTTGTCATGCTAATCGTATCACAAGCAAAGAAAGAATTAAGGGCAAGTGAGGATATCCGATGAAAATAACTATGGTTATTGTTTTATATAAACTTAAACCAGAGGCAAGTAAAACGTTTCAAACATTAATGCAAGCTCTGTCTAAAAATAACCAATCTAATCAAGAAATAAAGCTGCTTTTATATGATAATAGTCCATCTAAGCACGATTTTAATCCCCTCAACTACGAGGGGATACATATTAGCTACCATCATGATCCACGTAACTTAGGAATTGCCACAGCGTATAATTTTGCCTGGTCCGTTGCAAAACAAAATGGAAGTACCTGGCTCTTATTGCTAGACCATGATACAGAAATAACAGTTGGTTATTTACATTCTGTTTTTAATCATCTTGATATGCCTAGTGAGGTTGTAGCCGTTATCCCGAAAATTAATAGTGAGAACATAATGATTTCTCCTGTTGTCAGTGATTCTCTTCGACCGCTAAAAGAGGCTCGTCCTGTTCCTGGTCTTCAGGAGAAGCCGGTCATGGCTATTAATTCTGGCACATTAATAACGATAAATTTTTTAAATGAAATAAATGGTTTTAATAAAGACTTTCCACTTGATTATTTGGACCATTGGCTCTTTTTTGAAATCTATCATAAAGGTCGTAAAGTATGGCTGATGGATGCTACTTTAGAGCATGAGTTATCAGTCATGGATTATTCTAGAGTTTCATTAGACCGTTATCGAAGTATTTTGGACTCCGAAAAGAATTTTTACCTGCACTATAAGAAAGAACTGTGGCCATCTTATAGAAGGCAGTTGGCAAAACGTTTTCTTAAACAAATGGTTACGGTTAAAAATAAGAAGATAGCTATGTGTACCTTAAAAGGGATTTTTTCTTAGTGAGTGTGAAATGAAGTTTGGTATCTTTAAAAAAGATACCTTTTTGCAGTGCCAACATAAATCGCTGAAATTTCGGGAATATTTAAAAAAACATTGTAATCGAGCTTAAAGTAAATTAAAAATGTAACGTTTTTCTTACAATCATGTTAATGATTGTCTTTTTGTCACAACCTTCTTTATAATGGGGAATGGAAAACTTGTCAGTTTTTGTAGATAATAAATGTATATTCTAGGAGGGGTTTACATGAAAGGAATTATTCTAGCTGGCGGCAGCGGGACCAGACTATATCCTTTAACAAAAGTTGTTTCAAAGCAATTATTACCTGTATATGACAAACCTATGATCTATTATCCACTATCTGTTTTAATGTTAGCAGGTATCAAGGATATTTTAATTATTTCAACACCAGAGGATACAGAAAGATTCGAACAAATCTTAGGTGATGGCTCTGATTTAGGCATGAACTTTACATACAAAATTCAGCCGCATCCCGGCGGTTTGGCTCAAGCCTTTATTTTAGGTGATGAGTTCATCGGAGACGATAATGTGGCACTTGTCCTTGGTGATAACATTTTTTATGGACATGGATTAACAGAACTATTAAAAAGGGCTGCTGCACGTGAAACTGGCGCCACTGTATTCGGTTATTACGTTAACGATCCAGAACGTTTTGGTGTAGTAGAATTTGATGAAAGTGGAAAAGCCGTTTCCATTGAGGAAAAACCGGAATTGCCGAAATCCAATTATGCAGTCACGGGCCTCTATTTTTATGATAATCGTGTTGTCAATATTGCAAAAAGTATTAAACCGTCGCCTCGAGGCGAATTAGAGATTACAGACATTAATAAAGCTTATCTAGAGATGGGCGAGCTTAATGTCGAACTACTTGGACGTGGTTATGCCTGGTTAGATACTGGTACACATGCATCCTTGCTTGAAGCTTCACAATTTATTGAAACGGTTGAGAAGAGACAATCATTAAAAATTGCCTGCCTAGAAGAGATTGCTTACAAAATGGGCTATATTTCAAAAGAGAAATTAATAGAGCTGGCAGAACCACTTAAGAAAAATCAATATGGCCAATACTTAATTAAAGTTGCAAACCAAGGAAGATAATCGATAAGCGAGGTACGAACATGAATATTATTGATACAAAAATACCTGATTTAAAAATTTTAGAACCCAAAGTTTTTGGGGACCACCGCGGGTACTTTATGGAAAGTTATAATAAAGAGTTATTTGAATCATTAGGCTTACATTATGATTTTGTTCAAGATAATCAATCGTTATCTGCGGCTGTTGGAACACTTAGAGGCCTTCATTTTCAATTAAATCCAAAGGCGCAAACAAAGGTGGTACGCTGCGTGACGGGAGCCATCTATGATGTTGCGGTTGATATCCGTAAAGGTTCTCCTACATATGGACAATGGGTGGGAGTCATTTTAAGCGAGTATAATAAGCGTCAGCTTGTCGTTCCAAAGGGATTTGCTCACGGCTTTTGCACACTTGTTCCAGATACTACGGTTGCTTACAAGGTAGACGAATATTATTCTCCTGAGCATGATGGCGGTATTCTTTGGAATGACCCTGAATTAGGTATTGATTGGCCGGCTAGTAATCCGGTACTTTCTGATAAAGATACGAAGCACCCAACGTTACGTGAAGCTACTCATTTAAATTTTGTGTACGAGAAATAGGAGGCAAAAGCAAATATGAAATTATTAGTTACAGGCGGAGCTGGCTTTATTGGCAGCAACTTTGTCCGTTATATGGTAAATAAATATCCTGAGTACAAAATAGTTAACCTTGATTTATTAACATATGCGGGAAATCTTGAAAACCTTAAAGATATTGAAAATGCATCCAACTATAAATTTGTTCGTGGTGACATTGCAGACCGTGAATTTATTAATGGTCTTTTTCAAGAAGAAAAGTTCGACTATGTGTTGAATTTTGCAGCAGAATCCCATGTTGACCGCAGCATTACGGATCCTGGAATCTTTGTTCAGACAAATATTCAAGGAACATTGGCACTTTTGGATGCGGCTAAAACATTTGGTGTTACAAAATATCTTCAAGTTTCAACAGATGAGGTTTATGGAACATTAGGTGAAACAGGTTATTTCACTGAAGAGACACCTTTAGCAGCAAACAGTCCGTATAGTGCAAGTAAAGCAGGTGCGGACTTACTTGTTCGTGCTTATCATGAAACGTTTGGTCTTCCTGTGAATATTACACGTTGCTCAAATAACTATGGTCCTTTCCACTTCCCTGAGAAGCTTATTCCTTTAATGATCATTAATGCACTACATGATAAGGAACTGCCGATTTATGGAGATGGGTTGAACATTCGTGATTGGCTTCATGTTGAAGACCATTGCCAAGCAATTGATCTTGTTCTTCACAAAGGACGTAATGGTGAAGTGTACAATGTCGGCGGCAATAATGAACGTACAAACATTGAAATCGTAAAAACTATCCTTAAGCATTTAAACAAGCCAGAGTCTCTAATGAAGTTCGTTACAGATAGACCTGGCCACGACCGTCGTTATGCGATTGATGCAACAAAGCTTCGTACTGAGCTTGGCTGGTCGCCGAAATATAACTTCGATACCGGAATTGAACAAACCATTAATTGGTATTTGAATAATCGTGAGTGGTGGGAAAACATTATCTCTGGTGAATACCAAGATTATGTGAAATCTCAGTATGGCGACAGATTAGGGGTAGAATAATGAAGGTTGTTGTAACAGGTGCTGCGGGTCAGCTGGGCAAGGACGTTCTTTTAGAGTTAGAGCGGAAGAACCACCAAGCCTATGGGTTAGATCGCCAGCAATTAGATATTACGATTGAAGAGGACGTTATGGCTTATATCAGTGAGGTAAAGCCTGATGTGATTCTTCACTGTGCAGCCTACACAAATGTAGACGCTGCAGAAGAAAATGAAGATGCAGCTTACGCAGTCAATGCTGCTGGTACGGAATATTTGGCAAAGGCAGCCAAGCTTAATGGAGCGAAAATGCTCTATGTGAGCACGGATTATGTTTTTGATGGCAGTGCAAATGAACCCTACGAGGTGGATGAGCCAACAAAACCACTTGGTGCTTATGGACGAACCAAGCTTGCTGGTGAACAGCTTTTACAAAAGCAATTGGATGAATTTTTTATCGTTCGTACGGCTTGGGTGTTCGGTATCCATGGAAATAACTTTGTTAAAACAATGCTTCGTCTTGGCAAAGAACGTGGAGAAGTCGGTGTGGTACATGATCAGGTTGGTTCCCCAACCTATACAGTCGACCTTGCACAATTCATGGTTGAATTAATGGAAACCGATAAATATGGAGTATACCATGCAACTAACAGCGGTATTTGTTCTTGGTATGAATTTGCGGTAGAAATATTTAAACAGGCGGAATTGAATGTAACGGTCAATCCGTTAACGAGTGATCAGTTCCCGCGTCCTGCAGCACGACCTAACTATTCAGTCTTAAGTAAGAAAAGGATTGAACAGGAGGGTCTGAACCCTCTACGGGATTGGAAAGAAGCACTTGCTGCCTATTTAAAGGAGTCTAACGCATAGTCTGCCTTAGATTTGCCCCTTTCATAAAGAAAGGGGTTTTTAGGTTTTGAAAAAATATTTTGTGGAAATATAAATTTATGTAACCTTAATAAATCGATAACCGTCTAAGACATTGAAAGAGAATAAATTTAATGTAGCAATTTGTCAAAATGTGAATGGTACTACTAAACAAAGAATTCAATTTCATTCCTATTACACAAGTATTATTCTATTTTCATTTATCTTTCAATCTTATTAAAGTGCGGTAAATTGTCGTATAACCTAGTTTATTTCTATAAAGGACTATGCTATAATCCATTAGGATAAGTAAATCGGTGACATTAATTAAACTATTAAAGTAATAAAAATATAGATACGTATAACATGGAGGGGCATATGCTTTATATTACTCTAGCTACCTGTTTTTTTGCGTCCATACTACTTACACCGCTAGTAAAGAAATTAGCATTTAAAATAGGAGCAACGGATAAACCAAATCAAAGGAAAGTCCACTCACGTATTATGCCTCGACTTGGAGGATTAGCGATATTTCTTAGCTTTATTATTGGAACACTCATTAGTAAACCCAATTATTTAATGTATGGAGAATTTCATTGGTCCATTATTATCGGAAGTTTCATTATTATCCTAACTGGGATGGTAGACGATGTGAAGGAAATTTCTCCAAAAATAAAACTGCTTGGCCAAGTAGCTGCTGCTGCAGTTGTTGTAATCTATGGCGGTTTGAAGGTAGAATTTATCAACCTGCCTTTTGGTGGTATTATTGATTTTGGTTATTTAAGCATTCCAATCACTATGATTTGGATTATTGGAATTACAAATGCAATTAATCTTATTGACGGTTTAGATGGTTTAGCAGGTGGAGTATCGACGATTGGATTATTTTCTATCGCAGGAATGTCCATGATAATGGGTAACCAATATGTTACCATTATGGCTCTTATAGTGGCAGCTAGTACGATTGGATTCCTTTTTTACAACTTTCATCCTGCAAAGATTTTTATGGGAGATACTGGTGCTCTGTTCTTAGGATATATGATTGCTGTACTTTCTTTGCTTGGTTATAAGAATATTACATTTATTTCATTGATTATTCCTGTTATTATTCTTGGCGTTCCAATTTCTGATACATTCTTTGCGATTATTCGCCGTCTTGTTAACAAACAGCCATTATCGGCACCAGATAAATCACATCTTCATCACTGCTTGTTGAAAATAGGATTTACACATCGTCAAACGGTTTTATTAATTTATGCGATGGCTGCGCTGTTTGGTTTAGCTGCGTTTATTTTTTCACAATCAACCGTTTGGGGTTCTATCATTGTGATACTGGCGTTATTAATTACTATAGAATTGGTTGTTGAGAGTATAGGGCTTGTACGTGAAGACTATAAGCCGCTGTTAAAGTTTATCAAAGGGCTCAGACCAATTAATGTGAAAAATAGATAATTCGTTTAAAAAAGTCTAAAACATTGTTTTAGGCTTTTTCTATTTCTCTTGCAGACCTGCACCAAGAAGAACATTTTCTCATTTATTATAACTAAAGGAGAGGATTAGTAATGTTAAAAATTTCTTGGGATGCAGGACATGCTGGCTTTGGTGTTACACCAGGTAAACGTGCGCTTGACAACTCCATGTATGAATGGGACTTTAACGATGGTGTGGTTGACTATGCCATGGAAGCTCTGTCACATTACGAAAATGTCGAACAATTACGTGTAGACGACCCTTCCGGCAGAGTAGATGTACCGTTGTCCGAACGGGCTAATCGCGTAAATCAATGGGGTTCACACCTCCATATCTCCGTACACGGCAATGCTGCCGCTCCATCAGCAAATGGAATTGAAACATACGTTCATCCGTCTGCTTCAGCACTTAATCGCGATATTGCCCTGCATATTCATAACTATGTAGTTAACCGTACGAATCGCAGAAACCGTGGCCTTAAGGAGGCAGATTTTCAAATCTTACGCACAACAAATGCGGATAGTCTTCTGATTGAGGGCGGATTTATGACAAATCCCGAAGAATTAGCGTTAATGAAAACAAACGAATACCGTGCTACAGTAGGCCGAGCTATTGTAGACGCGATTGTGACAAAGTTCAATTTAAAGAAAAAGAATCAAGTGGTAAACCAGCCGACAAACGTAATTCGTTATATAGATACTGGTGGTTATGCGGGTCCAGCCTTGTTAGACATGCATAATTATCTATTGAAGTCGGGACATAATTATGATACAAAGCGGGGAACAGATGGTTCCATTATTTTTTTAGTCGGTCCATTTGATACGGGTATGGCAAATTACCAAGAAGCCACCGCCTCAATCTCAAAATTTGATAGCAATATGAGGATACTGACTCGAGAACAAGCCGCTGAGTGGAGACAATAGGTTAGAAAGCAGTCAAGCTGACAGAATAAAAGTTCATAGGTAAACACCGAGTCTAAACATAGTTTTAGACTTTTTTTAAATTATGGCTGTGTTATATCATGCTGTTTATCGGCGCTCCAGACGCTCCAGAAACCAGCCTAAGTAAAATAAGCGGAGAATTTCCGGATAAATGCAGAACGGAGCCTGTTTGGGGATGGATAAGCGGAAGTTTTCCGGTTATGTATAGAAAAACCTCTCATTTTTTAAATTTTCAAGCCAATAGGCGGAATCTCTCCGTTTATTTGAGCTCTTTTTCATGAAAATTATTAATTTAGCGGAATTCCTCCGTCTATTTGACACTCTCAAAATTAATAAAATCAACCATAACCATTAACACAGCCTAAATTATTTAAAAAATTGATTTGGCTATATTTTACTTCACAATCCCCGTTTTCGAAATTACTTTTATGGATATGATACTATCGAGGAGGTTCACAATGCTTTTTTTTACCTTGATAGTTTGTTTTATCATAGCCATTCTTATTACTCCACTTATAAAAAAGTTAGCTTTGTTTATAGGAGCTACGGACAAGCCAAATCAGCGAAAGGTTCATCAGTCCACCATGCCAAGGCTGGGCGGTTTAGCTATTTTTATTAGTTTTATTATGGGGATCATGATTTTTAAACCCATAAACCCAGCTTCCATATCTATACTAATTGGTAGCACGATTATAGTTATTACAGGAATTCTTGATGATTTATTGGAGCTTTCAGCAAAGTATAAGTTAATTGGTCAATTAGCAGCTGCTTTTACAGTGGTTTTCTTAGGTGACCTGCAGGTTTTTTTCGTCAATCTCCCTTTTGGAGGACAGTTGGAGCTTGGTTACTTAAGTATTCCCTTTACCATTCTTTGGATTGTCGGAATTACAAATGCTATTAACTTAATTGATGGCTTAGATGGACTAGCAGCTGGCGTGTCCTCTATCGCCTTGGTGACAATTTCATGGATGGCGCTTATCCAAGGGAATTTGTATGTAGTTGCAGTCGGTACGATCGTCTTAATGGGTACATTAGGCTTCCTCTTCTATAACTTCCATCCTGCGAGTATTTTTATGGGTGATACAGGGGCAATGTTTTTAGGATTTATCATTTCAGTTCTCTCCTTGTTAGGATATAAAAACGTAACGTTTATTTCCTTTATCATTCCGGTAATTATACTCGGTGTTCCTATATCAGATACTTTTTTTGCCATTATGCGAAGAATTATTAATAAACAGCCGTTATCTGCACCTGATAAATCACATTTGCACCACTGTCTGTTAAGACTGGGTTACTCTCACAGGCAAACTGTGTTATTAATTTATGCGATGGCAGCCTTCTTTGGGTTAGTTGCTGTTATTTATTCACAAGCAAGAATCGGCGTCTCCATTTTCTTAATCTGCCTGCTCATTTTATTAATGGAGTTTATTGCTGAAAAGATTGGTTTAATGGGGAATAACTTTCATCCATTACTAAAGATTTTACGTATGTTTGGGATTACGACGGTAAAAGACCGATCCTAAAAAAAGTGACTGACTCAAAATGGCACAATCTGTGGCATTTGAGTCAGTCACTTTTTTCTAGAGTAAAACTTCCAAATAATCTGTTTCGCCTTTTGTAAGACCTGCCTGTCCATTTGTAAGTTCTGTTAACCATTCAAAAAACGTACTCACTTGGTCTTCATTCACATAAACTTCCACTTCAACAATGTCAAGGTAATGAATTTCCTTTATGATATATTCTGACTCCCGGAGTTCTTTTTCAACCTTCCCAAGCCAAGTATAATCAATCTTCACATGAACAACTTGAACAAGTCTTCTTTCAACGATACCAGCTGTTTCCAGACCCTCTGAAGTAGCCTTTCCATAGGCGCGAATTAATCCGCCGGCACCTAGTTTAATCCCCCCAAAGTAACGGGTAATTACAACCACTGTATCTTTCAGTTTCTTTTTTTTCAGCACTTCAAGAATCGGAACGCCAGCAGTGCCACTGGGTTCACCGTCATCATTCGCTTTTTGAATTTGGTCATTTTCACCTATCAAATAAGCTGAACAATTATGATTGGCGTCCCAGTATTTTTTCTTTAGGATTTGGATAAATTCTTGCGCTTCCCCTTCATTTTCTACTCTCTTAATATGGGCAATAAAACGTGATTTTTGAATAACTATTTCATGCTCGGAAACTTCTTTCCTAACTGTTAGATACCGAGATAGCATGGTTTCTCCCCCCAACATTTTGTTACAATATAATAAAAAAGACACGGGTGTAATATAACTTTAATATAGAAATAATTTTCCCGTGTTATAATATATAATGTTCAAATAGTGAAAATCAATTTTCTTAAAATAGTAGTTTTGCTATTAACCATTATACTACTTAGGAACTATACACAGTTGGGAAATTTTTTGGTTTAATGCTTAGAGATAGTAAAATCTTACAATTAGCGTTAAACTAGAAAAAAGGTCTCTGGAGGAGAGCATGGCGAAAATTCAGAAGATTAATGTGAAATCGATTGATGAAATCCGTGAAGAGATGATTGAAACGGTCACGAGCAGTAAAAGTGATATCTTTCAAATAAGTGAGCAATGCCGAAAAGACTACGAGAATATGACAACTGAATTACGCACCATTCAAGAAATGATGGTGAAATTGAATGCTGAAGAGGATCGTCTAGAAGAACTGGTACTAAAGGCGAGATTAACCTTATCAGAGCTTAGTATGAATTTTAAAGCATACACCGAAGCTGAGGTGAGGGAAGCTTACGAGAAAGCACATCAGCTGCAAATGGATTTGTCTATCAATTGGCAGTATAAAAAACAACTATTAGATAAACGAGCGGACCTCGAGCGCAGGCTGCTGGGATTGGACGAAACAATTGATCGTGCCGACCAGCTTATCTCACAAATATCGGTGGTCATGAATTACCTCATGAGCGACTTAAAACTTATGGGTGAAGAATTACAGAATGCAAAAGCCAAACAGGATTTTGGCTTGAAAATTATCGAAGCCCAAGAAGAAGAGAGAAAACGACTTTCTAGAGATATCCACGATGGTCCTGCGCAAATGCTTGCAAATGTTATAATGAGATCTGATTTAGTAGATCGTGTTTATCGGGAGCAAGGGCCAGAGGAAGCTTTTAAAGAGATTGGAAGCTTTAAAAAAATGGTTCGTGCTGCACTCTATGAGGTCCGGAGAATTATTTATGACCTTCGTCCGATGGCCCTTGATGATTTAGGCCTAGTGCCTACCCTCAGAAAATATTTACAAACCATCGAAGAGTATCATAACAAGTCTAAAATTGAGTTTATTCCGATTGGTATAGAACGCAGACTTCCAACCAAGTATGAAGTCGGTCTATTCCGATTGATTCAAGAATCGGTGCAAAATGCATTAAAGCATGCCGATGCTTGTGAAATAAAAGTAAGACTGGAAATGACCAGAAATGAATTAACCGTTCTAATTAAGGATAATGGTTCTGGATTTGATACCAATCAAAAAAAGCCGGAGTCATTTGGAATCATTGGAATGAGAGAACGAGTAGAGCTTCTTGAAGGAAACATAACGTTTGAATCTAAAATAGGAAAAGGAACGGCTGTTTTTATTGTCGTGCCATTACCATCATAAACGAAAATAAAATGCATTTATATTGGAGCAGGAGGGGAAATAAATGATGACGAAGATTGCGATTATCGATGACCATCAGCTATTCAGAGAAGGGGTTAAACGAATTCTAGAGTTTGAAAAAGCATTCCAGGTTGTTGCCGAAGGTGATGACGGAAGTGACGCGGTGACGATTGTTAATGCCTATAATCCTGATGTAGTGATTATGGATATAAATATGCCTAACATGAATGGAATCGAAGCTACACGTGAGCTATCTGAAAAATTCCCAGACACCAAGATTATCATCTTATCCATTCATGACGATGAGAACTATGTGACCCATGCGCTGCAAACTGGAGCTAGAGGCTATTTGCTTAAGGAAATGGACGCAGACGCTCTTATTGAGGCTGTCAAGGTTGTGGCTGAAGGCGGCTGCTACTTACATCCAAAGGTAACTCATAATTTAGTAAACGAATACCGTAAGTTGACTGCGGGACGTACTGGCGGGGGTGCTTTTGTTCAAACGCTTGAATTAAGACGTCCGCTGCACCTGTTAACGCGCCGCGAATGCGAAGTACTACAAATGCTGGCTGATGGTAAGAGTAACCGCGGAATTGGGGAAGCATTATTTATCAGTGAAAAAACGGTAAAAAATCATGTGAGTAATATATTACAAAAAATGAACGTCAACGACCGTACGCAAGCGGTTGTAGTAGCCATTAAAAACGGCTGGGTTGAAGTTCGATAATTTATTTAGAGGGCACGCACTCGAATTGGGCGTGCCCTCTATGTTTTTCATTAATTTTTAGATAGAATAGAACAAAACATATATTTAAGGATGGTTCCAATATGAAAACAGCAGTTGTTACGGATAGTACTGCTTACATACCCAAAGAATTAAGAGATAAATGGAATATTCACATGATCCCGTTAAATGTTATTTTCAGTAATGAGGCGTATCAGGAAGAAGTGGATATTACGGCAGAACAGTTCTATCAACAGGTAAAAGAGAAGGAACTTCCAACCACCTCTCAGCCTCCAATCGGACAGTTTGTCGAACTGTTTGAACAATTATCTAAAGAGTATGATGCTGTCATCAGCATCCACCTTTCCAGTGGAATCAGTGGGACTTTTGCTGGAGCTGTCACGGCAAGTACAATGGTAGAACATATTAAGGTCTATCCGTTTGATTCGGAGATAAGCTGTATGCCACAGGGACTATATGCAATTGAAGCTGCAAAAATGGCTTTAAATGGTGAGGACGCAGCTAACATTATGTCCCGTCTAATGGAATTGAAAAAAACCGCACGTGCCTATTTTATGGCAGATGACTTGTCCCACTTACAGCGTGGCGGACGTCTTTCCAGCGCGCAGGCGATTATTGGAAGTCTGCTTCAAGTGAAGCCTCTTCTTCATTTTGAGAACAAGGTGATTGTCCCATATGAGAAAATCCGTACCCGAAAAAAGGCAATGAAGCGAATTGTTGACCTGTTGGGAGAAGACGCTGCAGGCGGCGAGCCCTATCAAGCTGCGGTGATTCATGCTAACCGTGAAGAAGAAGCACTAGACTGGAAGTCAGAGCTTGAAACCTTGTATCCAAACGTTGAATTCACGATAAGCTACTTTGGCCCGGTGATCGGAACACATCTAGGAGAAGGTGCCATGGGTCTAGGGTGGATGAGAAAATAATGGATGTTGAAGCCGGGCTAAAGCCTGGCTTATCAATTGTGTATGAGCTATTTTTAATAGTGATATTATTTGAAAAAAGGCAGGTATTTTGAAAGCTCTTGTTGAATTTTTTTAATAGCAAATTTTAATACAAAAGAAAGGGTGCTGCTTTCGTGCGTTTTCTTATAAGAGACAATTTTATAACTCCCCTTAAAGATAATAAAAACTCACTTCCCATCTCCCAAATCCGAACCATTCCACAGCCGGCATTAAACCCTGATTATGCCTACAACCCTAATCTCCAGAAGCTTCTTACAGGCAAACAGCTTTTGCTGGAAGACCTGCCATTCCCTATTAAAGATATCCAAGAACATTATGAAAATGGCTATATTACTTATCGAAGCGGCATTGAATATAGAAGGAATCAACCAAGTTGTTCTCGATGCGGTAACAAAGAAGAGAATTGGTTTGCGCATTTTCCATGTGCCAGATGCGGAGAGTTATGCGTATATTGCCGTAAATGTCTGATGATGGGAAGAATCAGTGCTTGTACTCCTTTACTTGGCTGGAACGGCCCCGCTCCAGAGCACCATTTGCCTGAAACTATTCTTGGGTGGAAAGGGCAGTTATCGCCGGGGCAGCAAACCGCTTCGAATAGGGTAGTAGAGACAGTGCGGAACATGTCTGAGCTTCTGGTATGGGCGGTTTGTGGAGCTGGAAAAACCGAGGTTCTTTTTGCTGGAATTGAATCTGCGCTTGCTGCCAAAAAGAGAGTCTGTATAGCAACGCCACGTACAGATGTAGTCCTAGAGCTTACACCGAGGCTGAAAGCAGCCTTTCCTAGAATTAGTGTTGCTTCCTTATATGGAGGAAGTGAGGACCGCCACCTGTATGCCCCGCTTACGATCGCCACTACACATCAGCTGATGCGTTTTTACCACGCTTTCGATACGATTATATTGGATGAGGTAGATGCCTTCCCTTATACAGCTGAGGAATCTCTCCAGTATGCTGCTATACAGGCAAGAAAGCCAGAATCAGCCATGATTTATCTAACGGCCACACCCAATGAAAGATGGCAAAGAGAATGCCGAACGGGAAAAAGAGCTTTTGTCACCATCCCAGCCAGATTTCACCGTCATCCACTTCCTATGCCAGGTTTTAAGTGGTGCGGAAATTGGCAAAAGCAATTGAAAAAAGAGAAGCTGCCTGCAATTATTCTCACTTGGATAAAGGATCGGCTAGAGAATAAAAAGCAAGCTTTATTGTTTTTCCCACACATTGCCTTAATGGAAAAAGCCCTCCCCATCCTTCGAACATTAGTCCCCGAGATTGAAGCCGTTCACGCTGAGGATCCCGACCGTAAAGATAAAGTTCAAAAAATGAGAAACAAAGAGATTCCTTTATTACTAACAACAACGATTTTAGAACGGGGTGTAACATTTCCCAACATCGATGTGGCTGTTGTCGGTGCGGAAGATGACATATTTACTGAAAGCGCACTTGTTCAAATTGCAGGAAGGGCAGGAAGGAGTAAAGATTTCCCCAATGGAGTCGTAACATTCTTTCATTATGGTAAAACGGAGGCAATGCTAAAAGCGAGAAGACAAATTCAAACAATGAATCAAGAAGGAGTGAGAAGGGGGCTAATCGATTAATGAAACTATTCACTCAAGCTCGATGTCTAATTTGCCATGAAATAATCCAGCCTGAAATGGGATGGAAGACTATTTTTTCAGTAGAAAAAGAACTAATTATATGTTCTACCTGCGAAGGAAAATTTGAAATGATTAAAGGAGAACAATGCAAGCTATGCAGCCGTCCGTTTCAATTTCTAGATGAAAGGTTTCGTCATGGTGATATGTGTTATGACTGTAAACGCTGGGAGGAGGAAGACGATTGGACGGGATACCTTGATTCCAATCACTCCATCTATCTATATAACGATTTCTTTAAGGAGGTCATGGCTGCCTTTAAATTCCGCGGTGACTATGTATTGGCGTTAATTTTCGCTGAAAAAATAAAGGATTTCTATACAAAGATACAGCCCGACTTAATTGTACCTATCCCATTAAGTAATGAGCGGCTTTATGAGCGGGGATTTAATCAAGCAGCAGCACTGTTAATTGAGTCAGGTTTAACCCCAAACATGTCTCTAACCCGAATCCATTCTGAAAAACAATCGAAAAAATCACGGTCAGAACGGATTCATATTCCACAGGTTTTTGAAGTCGTGGAACAAATTGAATTAATAGGAAAACATATTCTGCTCGTAGATGATATTTATACTACCGGTTCAACGCTTAGGCATGCCGCAAAACTGTTAAAAGAATCGGGAGCGAAAAGAGTTCAATCCTTAACACTCGCACGATGACCATTATTAATACTTCAGCCCTAAGGATTTTTGTGCATTTTCCATGTCATTCCCAAGTAAACGGCCTAAATTATAAGACGGATAAAGTCCATTTTTGTACATATAATTAGAAAAGCCGTTCATCCCCTAGTGTTAAACTACTTTTTTAAAACAGTCCTTTAAGCCGGCGGCACTTTTTCTAAGTCATAAAAGTGGTAAATTGTCCCTGATCATAATAGACTAAAGGTGTAGGATCTCTAAAAAAGGGTATATATCTGTTGTAGATTGGTTGTCACTATTTTCCCAGTGTTTTTGTCAAAATTTCGACAAAATTTTAATTCTGATTTAGCAGGATAATCAAAGGGTAAAATAGAAATGTAATACATAGGAATATAAAGGAGGAATCCACAAATGAATTATAACGTTCGTGGTGAAAACATTGAGGTAACTCCAGCAATTAGAGATTACGTTGAAAAGAAAATTTCCAAATTGGAACGATATTTCACAGAGGCACCTGAAGCAAAGGTAAATGTGAATTTACGATTCAATCAAGATAAAACATCAAAAGTAGAGGTTACCATCCCGCTTCCAAATTTAGTTCTTCGAGCAGAAGAAACAAATGTAGATATGTATGCAGGCATTGACCTAATCTCAGATAAGCTTGAGCGACAAATTCGCAAGCATAAAACAAAGGTAAATCGTAAATTCCGTGAAAAAGGTGATTTCCCGATTACATTTGCAACTTCTGAAAATACTGAAGCTGTAGATCACGATGAAGAAGATTTAGAGCTTGTTCGTACTAAGCGCTTTGATCTAAAGCCAATGGATAGTGAAGAAGCGATTCTTCAAATGAATCTATTAGGACACAGCTTCTATGTATTCAACAATTCTGAGACTAACCGTACAAACGTAGTTTATAAGCGTAAAGATGGCCGTTACGGCTTAATTGAAACACACTAATTAGATCCATAGGCGCAGTTCCGAGCAATTGGAGCTGCGTTTTTTTGATGTCCTATTATTCTAACTTTTTATATAATTAGAATTTACAGTGCCATGACGGAATTAGCACAATACTATGCTGGACTATAAAAAAATTTTGCTTATTACAGGAGGCTTTACTAATGACGTTTTCAATCGTAGGCTTTGATCCAATCGAAAAAGAATGGGGAATCGCCGTTCAATCTAAATTTTTAGGTGTAGGTGCGGTGGTTCCTTGGGCAAAGGCGGGTGCTGGGGCAGTAGCTACTCAATCTTATGCCAACACGTCTTATGGTCCAAAAGCCCTTGAATTAATGGGGCAAGGAAAATCTGCCCAGGAAACGCTTGAACTGTTGTTAGCGGATGACCCAGAAAAAGAGATGCGTCAGGTTGGGCTGATTGACGCTTCTGGAAACCCAGCGACATTTACAGGAAAAGAGTGTTACGATTGGGCTGGCGGGGTGACAGGCACCCACTTTGCAGCCCAAGGGAATATTTTAGTGGATGATAAAACAGTACAAGCCATGGCACTAGTATTTACTGAAACCGATGGACCACTTGCAGAAAGACTCCTGGCTGCATTAGATGCTGGGCAGGAAGCGGGAGGAGACAGCAGAGGAAAGCAGTCTGCTGCACTGTATATAGTGAAAGATAAAGGCGGTTATGGAGGCTTTAATGACCGTTATATTGATTTAAGGGTAGATGATCATCAAGACCCAATTAAAGAGTTAATACGAATTTATCAGCTTCAGCAATTGTATTTTGCACCATCAAAGCCTGAGCGAATCGCTGTGATTGAAGGAGAAATCAAAAATGAGTTAATTCATCATTTGAATGGGTTGTCCTATTTAAACAATGAATCACCAAGCGATAAGGAGATTTTCAAGGCCCTAACAGCCTATATTCATACAGAAAACTTTGAAATGAGAGAACAGCGTTCAGGGTTGATTGATTTAGAAGTTCTTGAGTTTATGAAAAAATCATAAAACCTTTTCTCCTCCTAATTCACTTTAGGAGGTTTTATTTTGGCTCTGTTTTTATTTATTGGTGATTTTCGTGAAGGGGTGAGAATTAATATGCGGAGAAATTCCGGCTATTGTATATAAAGGAAGCAAAGAGGCAGATATAAGCGGAGATATTCCGGTTAACTGCTTTAAATAAGTCAAAATCAAAGGATTTGGATACTTAAGCGAAAAAACTTCGCTTATTTTAAGGTATTAGCGCTATTCCCCAATTTAAACGAAAATTCTCCGCTTATTTTCCAAACACAAAAAAATAAACATTTAATTTTCACAGAGCCTATATTTCAATAACACTATTTAAATAATGGTAATATTGTTATTTTGTTGAAATATAGTATAATAGTTCTAGATTTTAAATCTAAGGGGGTAGGTACAAAGTGGGAAAAACTTATTTAAAAGTGGCAAGTGTTTATTTTACCATTGGGGTGCTGGCCGGTCTTATTATGGGAATTATTCATGATTTTCGATTCACATCTGTTCACGCACATGTTAATTTACTAGGCTGGGTAACCATGGCATTGTTCGGAATTATTTATCACTTTTATCCAAATGCGGCAAATTCAAAGCTTGCTAAAATACAATTCTGGTTACACAATATTGGGGTTCCTGTAATGCTAGGAGGGATTGCGCTCCAAATATTAGGTGTTTCCGCAGCTCTTTTACCAACCATCATTGGTTCATTGGCAGTGGTAATTGGCGTTATCTTATTTATGGTCAATGTATTTAAATATGTTGGAAAAGACTCAAATTACGATTCTGATAAAAACGTATCGCTATAAACATTCTTGCACACATGATTGTCTATCATGTGTGCTTTTTTATATTCAAGTTATTTATTCTAAAAATGACTTAAAAGTATATTCGATACTAATCTGTCAAAAATGGTACTATTGAATGGATAATAATTAGATACATAGAGGAAGTGAGGGTGAATGTTGATGGCTGAAGCGGCTGGCCGGAACGAACCTTGTCCATGCGGGAGCGGGAAGAAATATAAAAAGTGCTGTGGGGCAAAGGAAGCTGTGTCGATCACACATGTTCTTGAAAATGAAATGGATGATTTGCAGAAGAAATTGCTTCATTTTGCTCTTAATAATTTTGAAGAGGACGTCTATAAAGGTTTTGAAGAATATCAGGATTACTTTGATATTGAAGAGGAGGAGCGCCAGTTTTACGAATTTGTTTACACCATTTGGTTTTCATTGTTTCATGCCCTGGAAGACGGGGACACCATACTCGAAAAATTTATTACTGCAGAGGTTGGGAGACTTAAACGACCGAAATTGAAACAGATTCTTCAATCTTGGACTGAAGCTAGAGCGATTGCCGGAGAGATTACTCACATTGATAATCATTTGCTTACAGTAGTGGATGGTCTATCATCTCAGAAATTTGAGGTAACTGCGACTGATATACATAAATCGTTTCAAACAGGGTTATTTTTTATTGGATTCCTGCTTCCTTTTGGTGAAAAGTATGTGTTTTTCCCAGCACCGTTTGAGCTGCCAGATTTACCTGTTGATCAGGCGACGGACTATATAAAACAAAAAGGTTTTACAGCTGACTATGAGTCTTCACAGGAATTTTTAAAAGACTTCTTTATGGAGATAATGGTTGGGCTCACTAGGATTCGCGGTGTGGTAGACATTAATAATATGGAATGGCAGTCGCCGGTTTATAAAGAGGTGGCGGAGCTGTTTATGAAAAGTATGGAGTCACTTGGAGAAATGCCGTCAACTGTAGATATCGGAATCATTCTTTGGTTTCAATTTTGCCAGCGAAAGCAGAAAAAGATTAAAAAGCCAAATCTATATGCAGCTTCTCTTCACTATTTAATGACTTTGTTTAACGATATGGTTTCACCGATGACTCAAAAGGAAATCGCTAAGTTATATAGTGTGCCAGTAGGGTCCCTTTCCTCTACATATATTGAAATGGATGATGAATTAGAGGAAGATATAAAAAGAATGATTGAAATTTCGTATGAAGTTGAAAATGAGAAGTATGACCCATTACAGACAATCCCATTTAACAGGAACAATGGACCAATGCCGACGGAACAAATAATGCAGGAAGCATTGGCGGGAATTCAAGAACAGGATTTTACTACAATTGAAGAAATAAATGACTATTTAAACAAAAAGCTTAGTAACCCAGTCCCTAAAAAAGCAACCACGTCAAAAAAAGGACAAGCACAACAGTTAATATACGAGGCGATGGAAACCCAGGGTTCACGACGCTATAAGCTTGCAGAAGATGCGCTAAGATTAGACCCCAACTGTGTTGACGCCTATGTGATTCTTGCGGAAGCCGCGTCAGATGAAGAGGAAGCTATGAGGCTAGCTAAAAAAGGAATGGAAATTGGGAAAAAGGAGCTCGGGAAAGCCTTCTTTAAAGAAAACAAAGGATATTTTTGGGGGGCACTTGAAACAAGGCCATATATGCGTGCGAAAGCCATTTATGCCGATACGGCATTGGAATTAGGATATGAGATGGTTGCTATAAACGAATACGAAGAACTTCTTGAACTGAATCCAAACGATAATCAAGGTATACGATATGTACTGTTTCCTGTTTATTTGGAAACAGGTAATTTATTTAAAGCAGAAAAGTTGTTGAAACAGTACGAAGAAGAAACCGCACATGGCGTATACAACAAACTTTTACTCGAATTAGTGAGAAACGGGTTTAGTGAAAAAGCCGCGAGACTGTTGAAGGCAGCAAAAAAAGTAAACCAATATGTTATTAGGTATCTCACAGGAAAAAAACAACTGCCTATGTATTTACCGGAACTTTATGGCTGGGGTGACGAAAACGAGGCGATTATCTATGCAGACAATCATCTTCACTTATGGAAGAAGATAGAGGGATTACAAAAGTGGATAAATAAACATTAAAATCGAGAGGTGATTCTCTCGATTTTTTAATACCGGTTCATCTTGACCATCTTTGGTTCCCGCACCGCAACAATTTCACCATTAAAGGGAATCAAAGATCACCTTTGATGCCCGATGAGCAACAATTTCACACCGAAAGGGAATCCAAACCAACCTTTGGTTACCGCTTAATAGAATTTCCACTAGTGAAGGAAATCAAAAACCATCTTTGATTCCCTTCATCAGCTTTTTCGCCAATAAAGGGAATCCAATCCCTCACAGATTAAGAGAACATATACTTAGTAAAATAAAGGGCCGGCAGTTTATGCCGACCCTCTAATTTTATTTGCCTGCACCATGGCAGTTTTTATATTTCTTTCCACTTCCGCAGTAGCATGGATCATTTCGTCCGATGTCCATTTGGTTTACTTTTGGTTTCTTTTTAACAGCTTCTCCGTCTTCCTTCGGATTCACAGCCTGTCCTTTTGCAACCTCTTGGCGCTCAAGGTTGTTACGGATTTCCGCTTTCATAATATACATGGAAGCTTCTTCTTCAATAGAGAGAACCATTGCCTCAAACATTGCGAAGCCTTCATGCTGGTATTCACGAAGAGGGTCAATTTGTCCGTAAGCACGGAGGTGTATACCCTGGCGAAGCTGATCCATTTGGTCAATATGGTCAATCCACTTGCTATCAACAGCACGAAGAGTAACAACTTTTTCGAATTCGCGCATTTGCTCTGGTGAAAGGATTTGTTCTTTTTCGTCGTAACGTTCTTTCACCTTTGCGTAAATCGCTTCTGTCATTTCCTCAGGATCTTTCCCTTTTAATTGTTCGACAGTAATGTCACCTTCATGAAGCAGGTTAGCATTTACGTAATCGATAATACCCTGAAGGTTCCATTCTTCTTCATCCTCATGCTTATTCGCATGTGCTTCAACATTTCGCTGGATGGTTGAGAGAATCATTTTTTCAACAATTTCACGCAGGTTTTCAGATTCTAACACTTCGTCACGCTGTGTATAGATAATTTCTCGCTGTTGACGAAGAACGTCATCATATTGTAAAAGCTGTTTACGAGCGTCGAAGTTATTGCCCTCTACACGTTTTTGTGCAGATTCAACTGCTCTTGAAACCATTTTACTTTGAATAGGCTGTGTATCATCCATTCCAAGGCGTTCCATCATGGCTTTCATGTTGTCAGAACCGAAGCGGCGCATTAGTTCATCTTCCATTGATAAGTAGAACTGAGTCACCCCAGGGTCTCCTTGACGACCGGAACGTCCACGAAGCTGGTTATCGATCCTTCGGCTTTCATGACGCTCTGTACCGATTACCGCAAGACCTCCTAACTCAATAACACCTTCACCAAGTTTGATGTCTGTACCACGTCCTGCCATGTTTGTTGCAATTGTTACAGAACCTTTATGACCGGCTTCAGCAATAATTTCCGCTTCACGCTCATGGTTTTTGGCGTTTAAGACATTATGTTTGATTCCTTTTTTTAATAAATATTTAGAAATAAGCTCAGATGTTTCAATGGCCACTGTACCCACAAGTACTGGCTGTCCCTTTTTATTGCGCTCAGCGATATCCTCAACAACGGCACGGAACTTGCCGTCCATGGAAGCATAAATTAAGTCTGGGCGGTCGTCACGGGCAATGGGTCTATTGGTAGGAATCACAACAACGTTCATATTATAAATGTTACGGAATTCTTCCTCTTCCGTTTTCGCCGTACCAGTCATACCTGCTAGCTTTTCATACATACGGAAGTAGTTTTGGAAGGTGATCGTAGCCATGGTCATGCTTTCGTTTTGAACTTCCAACCCTTCTTTTGCTTCAATGGCCTGATGCAAACCTTCACTATAGCGACGGCCTTTCATTAAGCGGCCCGTAAACTGGTCAACGATGATGATTTCACCATCTTGAACAACATAATCAACATCTAAGTGCATGCTGACATTTGCCTTCAAGGCTTGGTTGATATGATGGTTTAAGGTTACATGTGAAATATCAAATAGATTTTCTATTCCAAAAGCCCGTTCTGCTTTATTGATACCATCTTCCGTAAGCATGACGCCTTTTGTTTTTTCGTCATAGGTAAAATCTTGATCTTTTGTCAGTGTTCGAACAAATGCATTTGCTTGAATATAGAGTACAGCTGACTTTTGAGCAGAACCAGAGATAATTAACGGTGTACGTGCTTCATCAATTAAGATCGAGTCAACTTCGTCAATGACTGCATAGAACAGAGGACGCTGTACTTTTTGTTCCTTATAAAGGACCATGTTATCCCGTAAATAATCGAAGCCAAACTCATTGTTTGTACCGTAGGTAATATCACAGGCATATGCTTCTTGTTTTTCTTCCTTCGACATGCTGTTTAAATTTAATCCAACTGTTAGTCCCAGAAATTGATATAATTGTCCCATTTCATTCGCGTCACGGCTAGCCAAGTATTCGTTGACGGTAATAACATGAACACCTTTTCCAGAGATAGCATTTAAGTAAACAGGCATGGTAGCAGTTAAGGTTTTACCTTCCCCGGTCTTCATCTCAGAAATATTTCCTTCATGGAGAGAAATTCCCCCCATTAATTGGACACGGTATGGATATAATCCAAGTACCCTGCGTGCTCCTTCACGAACCACTGCAAAGGCCTCTACTAGCAGATCGTCAAGTGTTTCACCTTTTTGATAGCGAAGCTTAAACTCTTCTGTTTTTTCACGGAGCTGGTCATCACTTAATCTTTCTGTTTCTTGGGCAAGTGCATCAATTTGGTTTGCCATTTTGTCCAGTCGTTTCAGCTCGCGTTTATTAAGGTCAAATACTTTATTTAAAATCCCCATCATATGATGAAACGCTCCTTTATGTCTGATTTTCATATTTAATAAATTCGCTTTATATTCCCAATAATCCTATCAAAAGTATCGATAAATATCCTTTATATCTTACCACTTCCATAATAGAGTGACAACATTGTTACCGTTTTAGCCATATTTACAATAGTGAATCTTTGAGGTCTACCGTTCAATTAAAAATTGCTTATTTCAATTTTGTCAAATTTTTGTATGCAAATTCAATTTAAGTTTCTGGATAAAGGAGAGTAAATGATAAATTAATATACATATTTTTGAATAAATATAAAACAAAGCGGAGGTTTACAACTTGATTGTAATGTTAAATAAAACCTTACTTATCAACATTTATATGTTGTTATTAGTAAAAAGGTCACATGGTGGTAGTGTGAAAAATTATTCACAAATTGTACATTGGAAAATACTTTTACAATGTTAGATACTACCAATAGAGAGGTTAAACTTAGATAAATATAGAGAGAGAAAAATTAAAAATGGGAAGGGTGAGTCAAGTGGCTTTTTGGGGGAAAAAAGATAAAGAGAAACCCGAATCTAGAGAGAGTAAAAAGAAGCCTGGACTTTTTCGTAGAATTTGGCAGAAATTTAGAAACATAGACTGGAAAGATCCAGTTACAAGATGGAAAGCATTATTCGTCGCCCTAATAGGGTCTGTTGTCATTTTTGGGGGAGGATACGGAGTTATATCATTCACCAACTCTCCATCATTCTGTTCTAGCTGTCATGAAATGGCTCCAGAATATACAACATTTACAGCAAGCTCACATAGTGAGATCTCCTGTGTACAGTGTCACATAAAACCTGGATTCGTAAACATGATGACACACAAAGTCATTTCATTAAAAGAAGTCTATCATCACGTAATGGGTATACCTGAACAAATCGTTCAAACCGAGCATGAGGCAGTGTCTGATGAAAACTGTCTTCAATGTCACTCTAAGAATCGACTTGTATCAGCTTCAGGTGATCTAATTGTAAATCATAAAGGACATATTGAAGAAGGCGTCCCGTGTATCAGCTGTCACGCAGGTATAGCACACGCAAAAATTGCTGCTCGCGGTATCAACACTGAGGAAGTTCGCGGCCACTGGACAGAAGAAGTTGCACAGCAAATGATGGAAAAGAAATACTTGGCTCCTAATATGGGAACATGTATTGATTGTCACGATAAAGTAAACAACGGTGAAAAGCCTTGGAAAGATGTAGCGTATCTTGTACCGCCAAATCCGGAGCATCTTGAAGAAGCAGCTAAGGAAACATCAAATGCAGTAAAACATGAGGTTAATACTGAAGAAGAAGCAAAAGAAGCAGTTGCGAAGCATGACGAAAAAACACAAAAAATTATTTTAGAAGCACTAGGGAAACAACAAAAGGACGTTAAGATTTCAATGGCATGTGCAACCTGCCACGAGGAAGTAAACATTCCTGAAGATCACAAAGTTGCAGATTGGAACCAAAACCATGGTGGAACGGCACTTAATCAATTAGATAAATGTGTAGACTGTCATCAGGATTCTAAATGGTTTAGAGACATTCCAAAGGAAGACCTTATTTCTCTATTAAAAATGGCTGAGGTTGAGGAAGAACAAAAGGACCATAAATATCAACCAAACATTACGGTTGTAAGAGAACAGGCGAGAATAAATAAATTCTGTAGTGCCTGTCACTCAGACCGTCCTAATAGCCACGGTAAGAGCGATCAATACTTAACTTCACATGCAGACAATGCGAAAACGGCGGATCAAAAAGCAGAATGCTTCGTCTGTCATGATCGTGAAGAACCAAAAGCTGACTCAACAGATGTAAAAGCACCAACAGATGTTTATTGTCAATATTGCCATAGAACTGGCTTTAAAGATGATGTAAAAAATTAAAAATACTACTCTGGAGGGACGCTTTTATGAATGAAGAAAAAGAACAGCTGTCGGCCCCTCCCCGGTCACGCCTAAGATTATATAAAGTTATGACTCTAACAGTGTTGTTTCTGGCCCTTTTCTTCTCCCTTGGAGCATTTGGGCTAGAAGCAACTTCTAGCTCTGAGTTCTGCTCATCATGTCATGAGATGAAACCTGAATACTATACGTGGAAGGCTTCCTCGCATAGTGAAGTGGATTGTGTTAACTGTCATATCGAACCAGGGGTCAAGCAGACAGCTAAGGAAAAAGTTGGATTACTAACTAAGGCTGTAAATAAAAGTGATGATCAAAATGTGGCACCCATACGGATGCCAGACGAGATTCCAGATAGTACATGTGAAAGCTGTCACAATGTGTTGCAGAGGGAGTTTACAGTTTCAGGGGACATTATCATTCCTCATGAAAAGCATAAGGAAGAAAATGTTACCTGTATTCAATGTCATAGCGGAGTAGTCCATGGTGAAATTGCAGATAGGGAAATGACATTTAAAACAGATTATGATAAATGGGATCGTGATTTAGGAGCTGCTGCAATGGCAGATTTGAAATGGACACGCCCAACAATGGATACATGTATGGATTGTCATGAATCAAGACAAGTAACAACTGAATGCAGTGCCTGTCATACTACCGGCATGATACCAAAGAGCCATGAGGAAACAAAATTTAAAACAAAAACACATGGAAAACTAGCAAAAGATGAATTAAAAGACTGTAATTCCTGTCATCGGTATATGTCATCTATAGACCTTGAAGGTTATGAAGGTGCTTCAGTTCTTGATAAATATTTACAAACCGATAGTGGGGCATCAACTAAAACAGAAAGAACGTATGCAAAAGAAAACACTTTTTGTCAGGATTGCCACAGAAATCGACCAGAGAGTCATAAGGACTCGTTCTTTGGTAATCATGGGGCCCAGGCGAGCAAAAATAAGGAAAATTGCTATACCTGTCATGAGCCAAATCGTTCAAATACATCAAGCAGTAATACGGTGAATTGCTCATCCTGTCATCAGATGAAGCATTTAAATAAATGGCGTGAGAATCACCCGGTTGCTATTGGTAATGTTAATAAACCGCAAGAAAGCTGCTATACCTGTCATGTCAAAAAGACTTGCAGTTCCTGCCACAAAAGCGAATAAGATGAGCCCAAGTCAGCTTGGGCTTTACGATATTTTTAACAAGGAAATTTGAGATTTAGCTTTTGTGGGTTTCAATCTTAAAACGAATGGATGAAATCCCACGGAAAATAATGATGAACTATGAGGAGGATTCTTATGGAGGCCCATGAACTCCCGATTAAAGAAAGTCCGGAAACAAACAAGGATACGCGGATTAAGGAAAAGAATGACCGCTTTACTAAATTACAGGGAATATCCTTAATCATTGGGACACTTCTAATAAGCCTGATTGGCGGCTATATCATTAGTGATAAATTTATTTGGAGTAAACAAGAACAGGACCGGATCGTACAACAAGTAAATTACTATGAGGGATTGGTTAGTAAAGAACCAAATAAACCTGAACACCGTGTGAATCTTGGCTATTCCTACCACTTAAATGGTGAAAGTGAAGAAGCAATAAAACAGTTACTAATGGCTATTGATTTAGATAAAAAGAATGTTTCAGCGTATTTTAATCTTGGGCTTGTTTATAACGAAGAAGAACGCTTTGATGATGCTTTAAAACAAGCATCAAGAGCTGTTGAGTTAGCTCCAAGAGATTATAAAGGACATTTATTAGAAGGAATGGTTTATAGAAAACTCAAAATGTATGATGAAGCACTAGCCTCCCTCCAAGAAGCAGATAAATTAATGCCTGTTAATAATGATATTATTTTCGAGATTGGTAGAGTAGCAGAGGATCAAGGTAATGTAAAAGACGCTGAGGAACTTTATAAAAAGGCATTAAGTTACGACCCTCTTTATAAACCAGCCTCCGAAGCATTAACTAGACTTGCAGGTAACAACAGCAAATAAAAGGAGATGACTAGAATTGAAAAAGTCAACAACGTATATATGGATGAGTGCCATGGTTGTACTTTCTGCAGCCCTTTTCTCAGGCATCACCTTTTTGGATTTAGGTCCGACTCTGAAACCCATTGTAGCAGCAGCAAACCCAACTGGCGGTGAACCGGAATTTAGACAATCTTTTTATGGCAGCTTTGAAGCACCTCTAGATAAACCAATGGATGTTGCGAAAATTGGTGAATTTATTTACGTTTCAGATACCAAAAATACACAAGTGCAAGTTTTTGACCAGTCTGGTAATAACGTTAATGCATTCGGCGAAAAAGGTACTGAGAAAGGTCAATTCCAATTTCCTTATGGAATTGCTGGTGATAAAGAAGAACAAGTTTATGTAGCTGATTTATATAATGGAAACATTTCTATTTTTTCATCAAAAGGGGAATTTATTAAATACTTCCCTGACAAAGATAAATTGATTCAATCACCGGGTGGATTACGTATTTATGACGAAAAGCTGTATGTCACGGATATTAAGTCAAACAAGTTATTTATTTTTGATTTAGAGGGTAAAAAGCTGATGGAAATCGGTGATGCTGGTCAAGATGAAGGGAAATTCATCGCTCCTAATGCCGTAGCGGTCGACCAAGATAACCAAATATATGTCACAGATTCAGGAAATAATCGAGTTCAAGTTTTTGATAAAGACGGTAAATTTATCAGAATTATCAACGGATCGGAAGACGGAAAAGGAGCTTCACTATTCGTTAATCCTCGCGGGGTTGCAGTTGATTCAAAAGGAACAGTTTATGTAGTCAGCAATTTATCTCATAACATTTATGCCTTTGACCAGGACGGAAAAAAAGTACGTGAATTAGGTGGAATGGGAACTGACAATGGTCAATTGTATTTGCCAAACGGACTTTTTATCGATGAATTTGGTGCTATATATGTAACCGATACAATCAATCAAAGAATTTCAGTGTTCTATTAAATTTCTAGTTTCGTTTTAACAATTAAAGTAATTCACGAAGATAACTAGTGATATAGTGTACGAAAAATTTAAACCTCCCTTTTACATTTTTCGTGCCTACGATATTACTAATCAGAGATCCTTTCCTTTTGTCTGAAAAGGGAAAAGAAATTTCTTTTGGGAGGTGATGCGTGGAAAAAGGTGCTAATGCTTTAGAAGTCAAAAAATACTAGAGAGAAAAAAAGAGAGAAAGAAAATTGGGAGGTTTTTAGAGATGAGCAAGGTGAAATTAGGATTTACAGCATTATTTACGCTTATTCTATTAAGCGTGTTCGCTGCTTTTGCTTCTGCTGCGGAGTTTACTCCAACGCCTGGCAATCCAGCACCTGATATTCATGTTGGAACTATCGATAACAATGGTGAAGTCAACCAACATAGAACACATGGTAATTTCCAAAACAACACCAACTCTTGTGCAAACTGTCACAGCACGCACAATGGGGACAGTGCAACATTATTGAAGTTCGAAGAAACTGAATCTGATTTATGTTTATCATGTCATGATGGTACTTTAGGCTTCTATAACGTAAAAGGACAAGGTGCAGGAGCAGGTACATTTAACACTACTCATGAAAGTTCTTCTATGCACAATGTAGGTACTGTTACAATTGGTTCAGCTCCAGGTGCATTAGACAATAAATCAGCTGATGAATTGCAGTGCTCAAGCTGTCACAATCCACACGGATCTACTAACGATCGTTTATTAAAAACTACTGTTGCAGGTGTAACTTACTCTACAACACCAATTAAACTTGCGTTAACTCCAGACCCAGCATTTGAAGCAATCAACAACAGCTCAACAAATTCTGGATTAAAGATTACTACTTCAGTTGGTCCTGAAGGGTCTGCTGACAAAGTAAACTACGCTAATTTCTGTTCAACATGTCATGATACTTATGATACAGGCAGTGGTAAGCAAACAGCTCTTGGTCACTACTCACATACTACAAACAGCTCTTCACAAGGTAGAAACTGTGCAAGCTGTCACTATGCTCACGGAACAGATATTACGCTTCTAAAAGATGCTGCAGGAAAAACGATAGCCGATTATACTAAGCCAGTTGCAGAAGGCGGAAAGTATGGTTGGTCAAATGAAACTGCGACGGCTTACATGAAAGACGTAAGTGCTGGCGGTTCTAATAACAAGAAATATACTAACATGTCTGTTTGTTGGACTTGTCACACATCAAGTCACCCGCTTGATACTCCAATGCCTGCACAAGTAGGAGACCCTAATGCTGGTACGGGTGAATTATGGAACTATGTATGGAGCTCAAGATATAACAAATATATCCCTACATTCAATGAAAAGGCTAATATTCGATAAAAAAGCCAACAAATAGCCCCACTATTTGTTAGCTCAATAAAAGTTTAATCGGAACAGGGTAGTAAATCATCTTTACTACCTTGTTTTCTATCAATATTATTACAATTTGTCACTAAATTGTCAAAAGTTATTAACTTATTACTTAGGTTATTTGCATTAAAAAAATAGAGAGAGAAAGAGAGAGACTTGGGAGGTTTTTGAAAATGAGTAAGATTAAATTAGGCTTTACAGTTATATTTACGCTCATCTTGTTAAGCATGTTTGCTGCTTTTGCTTCTGCAGAAGAAACACCTTTTGTTCCAACACCAAGCAACCCAGCACCTGGTATTAACGTTGGCACCATCGACAACAATGGGAACGAAGCTGTACACAGGACGCACGGTAATTTCCAAAATAACACCAACTCTTGTGGTAACTGCCATAGCACCCACAATGGAGATAGTGCAACTTTATTGAAATTCGAAGAAACTGAATCAGATTTATGTTTAACTTGTCATGATGGCACTTTAGGATTCTATAACGTAGAAAAAGCATCTGGAGCTGGTGTTTTTAATAGCACACATGATTCTGCGTCTATGCATGATGTAGGTACAGTTGAAATTGCTGCTGCTCCTGGTGCGCTTAATCCAACAGAAGAAGAATTACAATGCTCTAGCTGTCACAATCCACACGGATCAGTGAACGATCGTTTATTAAAAACAACTGTGAACGGAAAAACGTATTCTACAAAAGCGATTGATCTTGAATTAATTGAAGATCCTGCTTATGCAGAATTTAATGCTAGCACAGGTCCTACTGGTTTGAAAATCTATCAATCTAAAGGTCCTGTATTTGTAAATCAAGATTTACCTGATGTTCCACAACGTGTTTATTCAAACTTCTGTTCAACATGTCATGAGGATTACTTAAAGTCTAGTGGCTCTCAACGTGTGGATGGTCACTATTCTCATACTACTAACAGCTATAAATCCGGACGTAACTGTGCAAGCTGTCACTATGCTCACGGAACGGACATTACATTATTAAAAGATACTGCTGGAAAAACAGTGGCTGACTATGTTAAGTCTGGCTGGACGAAAGAAAAAGCTGAAGAGTACATGAAGGATGTAAGTGCTGGTGGATCTGCAATCAAGAAATATACGAACATGGCTGTATGCTGGGCATGTCACCAATCCACTCATAAGCTTGACACGCCTCCTGTTGTAGGCGGTAACTATTCTGGTAAACCATCACGATAAAAAGGCTGACGAATAGGTACTATACATTAATCCCAAAATTGGTTTAAACAAAAGCTAGTAAACAAGGTAGTAATGCTAATTATTACTGCCTTGTTTTATTAATTTAGCCCTGTTGCCAAATTGTCAAAAAGAATACTTTAACGATGATAATTAATGTTAAATCAGTTGATATAATAAAAGAAAAAGGCGCTTAAGGCTCTTATTAAGTACAGAAAAAGGTGGATTTTATGAAGAGGATGAACTATAAACGAGGGTTGCTTTCATATATTGTCATAACGAGCGTTTTCCTTAGTTCTTTCCTTTTTTATTCTCCTTCTGACATCGTTTTTTCAGCTCAAGGTGATCCCTATTTAGAAGTGGTGTCTCCGAGTGAAGCAGCGGTGTTTGATGTTACAAAGGTTGAAATTACAGGCAGTATGTCAGATGATCGTACACCACCTGATCAGCTTTCACTAAAAGTATTTGAGAAATCTGATTCCAGTAGTGAGACAATCGAGATAACTAACGATGGGCAGTTGACGGTTTCAGTTAATGGCCAAAATGGTAATTGGGTATTTATAAAGGAATTTCCTGAGGGAAATCATTCACTTTCTTTTGTCCTTATGGATATAGAAGGAAAATCGGTTGAAAAAAACATGTCTTTTACGGTTAAGGAAAAAGTTGTCGATGTCCCTATAACAAATCCAGAAGATACTTCTATTAATGGGCAAGAGATTTCAACAACAATGACAACTACTACTACAACAGAAACTGTACAGACCGATGTTGAAGATAAAGGCCCTAGACCATATATTGTAGAAATGAAAATTATTCCACCAGGTGTTACAAATGAAAGTGGATATTTACCTGTTGAGGATATGACCCAAGTTCCTTTGGACTTAAAAATTATGGTGGTTATCAGAGAAACTGGAGTATTAAACTACACCCAACCTTTGTTTGTTTCATCAAGTAAGGGAGAAATCAAAAGTAAAGAAGATTTAGAGGGGATAATCCCACAACGGAATGAAAATGGAGATTATGTTATTATGTTTACCCCTGCTGTTCCGCTGGATTCGAGCACAACCTATTATGTTTACGTTAATCCTGCTATGACCAATGACCTTGGTCAAAGAATATTTCCTAAATTCTTTAAATTTACTACCACCAATGTATATCATATCGGAGATATTCACGGAAACTACGCTAACAATACCAATGCATGTGCATATTGCCACAGCACACATAACGGTAAAACGGCAACTCTTGAAGGTGGAGAGTTCGGGGCATCCGAAGATAATTTCTGTATGGTTTGTCATGATGGCACTAATGGATCACCAATGCCTGATAAATATAATAGTACAAACAAACATAATCAACACACAGATGCAGAAGCCAAGAATTCTGAATCGTGTACAAGCTGCCATAATCCACATGCTTCTTGGACAGTGGAAAATCCAGCTAGACTTCAAAGTGTCCAAGTACCAGGAGCAAGTCACTTCCAAACCCTAACATATAAAAAGGGGGGAACAGCAACAGGCGCTGTCGAAGATTTTACACTCTGCTTTAGCTGCCATGATGGCAGTAAAGCATCAGATATTAAACAATATTATGAGAATGAAACATTATTAGCAGAATCTGGTCATAACATTACTTCTGCAGATGGCAGTCCCCTTAATGGACAACTAGCCTGCGCAGATTGTCATGAAACACATGGTTCAAATAATATTATGTTACTACGAGAAGAACTGGGTAATGTAAAAGTTGCAGATGCTAATAAATTTAAGACAACAGGCGCTGCATGGGATGCTGCAAATGAGCGACAATTCTGTTTGAAGTGTCATAACAATACCACTGAGGTTTATGGAAAGACAGGTACATTTAATGATAGGAATATTGCTGGTGAACTTATTATCGGTCATCAGACGGAGGATGTACAAAGCTGTTCTAGCTGTCATGGAGGTTCCGCATTATCGTTTATGGATGCAGCACACGGACCTAAAAAAGGAATTTATTTAACTAAACCAACAAATTCACAGTAAAAAACGAGAGGGAGACCTCTCGTTTTTTACTGTGAATAAACTTTCAGTCAATTATTAGATTGTAGATAAGTTATGTGGATGTGTAGATATGTGGATGAAGTTTTTAGAATTTTTAAAATAAAAATCCGAATAATCCTATTTATCCACATATTTCATTTAAATGGTATTCAAAATTGTTGATAAGTGTTGATATCCACACCGAGAGAAGTTTTTTTATATAACTGCCACAAATAATGATTTTTGAAATTTCCCCTATAAACAGTCTATAATAGATAAGGAACAAACGAACGGGCTAAGTCATAAGCTAGAAACTGACCGTAATTTTTATAGAGGTGAAGAAAATGGAATTAGCAGAAATTCGAAATGAACTTGAAAAAACAGCTAAACGTTTAGCGGACTTTAGGGGGTCTCTTTGACCTTGAAAATAAGGAAGCACGTATAGCTGAACTTGATGATCAAATGCTTCATCCTGATTTCTGGAATGACCAGCAGGCAGCTCAAACTGTTATAAGTGAAGCCAATGCACTAAAGGATCAGGTAAATGAGTTTAGCCAGATGTATGAAACATTTGAGAATCTAGAAGTGAGCTATGAGCTTGTCAAAGAAGAAAGTGACGCGGAATTACAGGCCGAGCTTGAAGAAGAATTAACGAACCTAACTTCAAGACTTAATGACTTTGAACTTCAGCTGCTGCTAAGTGAAGAGTACGATAAACACAACGCAATCTTAGAATTGCACCCGGGTGCAGGTGGAACCGAGTCACAAGACTGGGGATCTATGCTGCTGCGTATGTATACGCGTTGGGCGGAGAAAAAGGGCTTTAAGGTGGAGACGCTTGATTATCTTCCAGGCGATGAAGCAGGGATTAAAAGTGTAACCTTGGCCATAAGGGGACATAACGCATACGGTTATTTAAAAGCGGAAAAAGGTGTTCACAGATTGGTGCGGATTTCACCGTTTGACGCTTCAGGACGCCGCCATACATCGTTTGTATCGTGTGAAGTCATGCCGGAATTTAATGATGAAATTCAAATCGATATCCGTACAGAGGACCTTAAAATAGATACGTACCGTGCCAGTGGTGCTGGTGGACAGCATATCAATACAACTGATTCCGCTGTAAGGATTACCCATACACCAACGGGGGTTGTGGTTACTTGCCAATCCGAACGTTCGCAGATTAAAAACCGTGAATCAGCAATGAAAATGCTGAAAGCCAAGCTTTATCAACGAGAAATTGAACAGCAGGAAAAAGAGTTACTCGAAATCCGTGGTGAACAAAAGGAAATTGGGTGGGGAAGCCAAATTCGTTCATATGTTTTCCATCCTTATTCTATGGTTAAAGATCACCGCACAAATACCGAAAGCGGAAACGTTCAGGGAGTAATGGATGGGGACTTAGATCCATTTATTGATGCTTACCTGCGTTCAAGAATTTTATAATAAAACGATTAGCCTTTGCCATCATAGTGGCAGAGGCATTATTTTTGTAATAGTAATTATTCCTTCATTAAATTCTTATAATAACAAATACTATAGAATATTTAACCCTTTAATGCGTTATCTGAATGCCATTTACAGCAAATTATTGCCATGCTATACTCACTTCGATTGAGATAGAAAGTTATAGCAAAATGGTAATATAGAGGGGAATTGCACTATGAATAAAAGAAGAAACAATCAGACTGCACCGAAATTTGCAAGTGCTCTAGAATACATAAACGTTTTAGTAGGATCCGCAATTATTGCGCTTGCCTTTAATGTATTTCTCCTGCCAAATCAAATAGCCTCGGGAGGCGTAAGCGGCATTAGTACGATTTTATTAAGTGTAGTCGGCTGGGAGCCGGCATATGTTCAATGGGCTTTTAATATTCCATTGTTCATAGCAGGAGTTGTTTTACTAGGAAAGCAATTTGGAGTAAAAACACTCGTGGGAACTATTTTTTTACCTTTTGTTGTTTTCTTAACAAAAAATGTTGACCCGTGGACCAATGATGCCTTGCTTGGAGCACTATTTGGAGGGATTGTAGTAGGTCTCGGACTTGGTATTGTTTTTAGGGGAAATGGATCAACCGGGGGAACCGATTTAGCTGCTCAAATTATTACAAAGTACACCGGCCTTACTCTTGGTACGAGTGTCGTTCTGATTGATGGAATTATTGTCTTCTCGGCAGCCCTCGTGTTTGATATTGAACGAGGATTGTATGCATTGATTGCCTTATATGTTACAAGTAAAACGATTGACCTAGTCCAGGTGGGTTTCGGCCGCTCAAAAACAGCCATGATTATTACGAACAAGCAGGAAGAAGTACGAGAAGGAATTTTGAATAAAATTGACCGGGGTGTGACAAAACTATCTGCCTATGGTGGTTTTACAGATAATGAACGCCCCGTCCTAATGTGTGTGGTCGATCAGCGGGAGTTCACAAAATTGAAACAATTGGTTAAATCCCTTGATCCATCTGCATTTGTCGTCGTTATGGATGCTTCTGAAGTGTTGGGAGAAGGTTTCAAAAGGGCGTAATACTGCTATACTATTTCTTGTATGGTAATTTTTTCTGAAGGGGGGAGTAGCAATGAAGAAAAAGCTACTAAAAATGGTATTAGGAACAGCTTTGGTTATGGGGCTTGCTGCTTGTGGCGGCGGAGATGACGAGGCTGGTGGCGACACCGCCGGAGCAGGGGATGCTGAAAAAATTTATTCACAAAAATGCTCAAGCTGTCATGGCGGTGATCTAAAAGGCGGTATGGGACCTAACCTAACAAAAGTAGGTGCAAGCAAATCAAAAGATGAAATCGCTGGAATTATTAAGAATGGTACAAATGGCGGAATGCCAGCTGGACTAATTGAAGGCGAAGATTTAGACCAAGTTGCTGATTGGCTGGCCTCTAAAAAGTAATTTACATAAAACGTTCTGTGATTTTTGCAGAACGTTTTTTATTTTTGTGAATCTATGTTACTTTATAAAGATATTGTTAAATTTTGTCGAAAAATATAGGATATAAATAACAATTTATGTAGGGATTGAAAAGAAACTGTAATAATTTTACCGCTTTTTTTACCTCAGTTGAGTGTTATAATGAAATCATGTTAGATCCTGCAGTATTTTGTCTAGGATTTTGTTTTTGTGCAAGAAAATAAGAGGTTATTGTCGAAAAGCAAATAGTTTCGAAACTAACTGATAAAGGTGATCTAAATGATAGAAATGCAAGATGTGTTTAAAAAGTACCCAAATGGGGTTACTGCGATAAATGGTATAGATGTTCGGATTAACCAAGGTGAATTTGTTTATGTGGTTGGCCCGAGTGGTGCAGGGAAATCTACCTTCATTAAAATGATGTATCGTGAGGAAGTGCCGACCTCTGGTACTATTACAATGAACGGTGTTAATGTTGCGAAAATAAAGAACAACAAAGTTCCGATTTTCCGACGCAACCTTGGTGTTGTCTTTCAAGATTTTAAACTATTACCAACAAAAACGGTTTATGAGAATGTGGCCTTTGCTCTGGAGGTAATTGAAGCTCAGCCCAAGTTTATTAAGAAGCGTGTAATGGAAGTCCTTGATCTCGTTAACCTTAAGCATAAAGCAAGAATGCTCCCGACAGAGTTATCAGGAGGGGAGCAGCAACGTGTTTCGATTGCGCGCTCCATCGTTAACTCTCCTAAGATTGTCATAGCAGACGAACCTACAGGTAACCTTGACCCGGAAACATCGTGGGAAATCATGAATATCTTCGAAGAAATTAATAACAGGGGTACGACAATCGTCATGGCAACGCATAACAGGGAAATCGTCAACACAATTAAACATCGTGTAATTGCCATTGAGGCAGGAAAAATCGCACGTGATGAACAAAGAGGTGATTACGGTTATGAAAATTAGAACTCTTGGCCGTCATGCGCGTGAAAGTTTTAAAAGTATTGGCAGAAATGGCTGGATGACGTTCGCTTCTGTAAGTGCTGTAACCGTAACGCTCATTTTAGTCGGTGTCTTTTTCGTTATTATGATGAATCTTAATAAAGTGGCGCAAACCATAGAAGAGGACGTGCAAATTCGCGTTCACATCGACGTTGCGGCAAATGCAGAGGATCAGCAAAAGTTACAGAGTCAGATTGAAAATATATCAGAAGTACAAAGTGTAAAGTTTTCATCCAAGGAACAGGAACTTGAAGAATTAATTAGGAGCATGGGTGAGGATGGACAAGCATTTAAACTATTCGAACAAGACAATCCACTTAACGATGTATTTATCGTAAAAACGAAAAATCCACAAGATACAATGCAAGCAGCGAAAGCGATAGAAAAGCTAGAGTATGTGACAAAAGCTGTTTATGGTAAGGGAACAGTAGAAAAATTATTCAACTTCATAGAAGCTAGTCGAAACGTAGGAATCGTTCTTATTGCAGGACTATTTTTTACTGCAGTTTTCCTTATATCTAATACAATTAAAATTACCATCATTGCCAGACGAAGAGAAATTAAGATTATGAGACTGGTAGGAGCAACGAATAATTTTATTAGGTGGCCATTCTTCCTAGAAGGATTATGGCTTGGTGTACTGGGGGCTATCCTGCCAATTATCTTAATAGCAATTGCCTACTATAACGCTTATGAATATTTAGCACCAAAGTTAGTGGGGAACTTTATTCAAATTCTTCCATATAATCCGTTTATTTACCAAGTATCGGGAATTCTTATTTTAATGGGCGCCTTGATTGGTGTCTGGGGAAGTGTAATGTCAGTAAGAAAGTTCTTAAAGGTTTAAAATGATTTTTTCAGGAAGGGCAGTGGAAAAATGTCCTTCCTGATTACTGTTATGGATTCACTCATACATAACGATAAATGGGAAGGAGAAATTGGACTTTGAAAAAACAAGTACTATCTTTAGCAGTTGCAGGAACGATCGGGTTCAGCAGTTTTTTTGGAGGATTCGCTGAAGCTGCTTCCATTTCAAGTTTAAAGGATCAACAAAATAAAATTGAAAAAGAAAAATCTGATCTATCGTCTACTATAAATGATGCCGATCAACAGATTAATAGTTTAAATAAACAACAGTCTAATGTAAAAGAAGAAATGACACGCCTTGATCTTGCAATAGGTGACACACACAAGAAAATTAGTGAGAAAAAGGCTGAATTGGAAAAAACAAAGGCAGAAATTGCTAGACTTCAAGAAGAAATAAGAGTGACGAAAGAGCGAATTGAAAAGCGAAATGAGCTTTTGAAGGAGCGCGCCCGTAACTATCAAGAAACAGGTGGAATGGTTAGTTATCTTGATGTATTAATGGGTTCACATAACTTTAGTGATTTTATTGACCGTGCTAGTGCGGTGGCGACAATAATGCAGGCAGATCAGGATATACTAAAGCAGCATGAAGCAGATAAAAAGAGTTTGGAAGTGAACCAAGCCAAGGTTGAACAGGAGCTTGCGAATGTCCAATCGATAGTAGATGATTTAGAAAAAATGAACATACAATTGAATGCACAAAGAGCTGAAAAGGATCAGTTATTGGCTTCTCTAGAAAAACAAGAAGAAGAAATTCATGAGCACAAAATGGAACTTCAGGAAGAGGCGCAATTACTTGCAGCCCAATCAGCTGCTATCCAAAAGGCAATTGCACTTGAACAGAAACGTCAAGAAGAAGCGGCAGCGGCAGCAGCTGAGGCCGCAGCAGCAGCAGCGGCAGCTGCCTCAGCTGCTGCAAATAATAATAACTCTGGATCAGGTAACGGTGGAGGGGCTAGTACCCCGCCGCAAACTACGGCACCAGTCTCAAGCGGGGCATTCACATTACCGGCGAATGGAACCTTTACATCAGGTTTTGAGCCTAGATGGGGCACCTTCCACTATGGTATAGATATAGCTAATCGTGCTGCAAATGTACCAATTTGGGCTGCTGCTGATGGTGTTGTTATCCAATCCTACTATTCTAGCAGTTATGGGAATGTTGTTTTTATTGCCCATTCTGTTAATGGACAAACATATACGACGGTTTCTGCTCATATGGAAGCACGTACTGTCAGCTCAGGTGCAGTTGTGAAAAAAGGCCAGCAAATTGGAATTATGGGTAACACTGGCGATTCCACAGGAAAACATTTGCACTTTGAGCTCCATAGAGGGCAATGGAATGCAAGCAAGAGTAACGCAATTAATCCAGTCGGAATTGTACCAATGCCATAGAAGGAAAAGGGAGAAGCCACGCTTCTTCCTTTTCTTTTTGAATAGGACTTTTAAGGCATAACTCGTCCATCCCCCACATAATAGTTAATAAACGGGCAGGAATCAGACACTTTTTTATAATGTTAGTCACTAGATGCTGCACATGAGGGGGAACAAGATGAATAGAAAATGGATTGCCCTAATGATGGTAGGGTCGCTTTTTACAGGAGCGGCGGGCACATATGCAGGAATGCAATGGTATGATCAAACAGACGGCAACACAGCCCTTGAACAAACAATAACGAAAACGGAAACAGCTGTAACAGGTCAGGCAGATCTTGAAGACCTTTCAAAGGTTAATCAGGCCTATGAATTAATCTTGAGCCGTTATGTTGAAAGGGTAGATAGTGATACCCTAGTAGAGGGAGCTATTCAAGGGATGCTCACCGTCTTAGATGATCCCTATTCGGTTTATATGAATAAAGAAACAGCGAAGCAATTCAGTCAAACTTTAGAATCCTCCTTTGAAGGCATTGGAGCAGAAGTGGGGATGGTAGATGGGAAAATTGTCATTGTATCACCTTTTAAAAATTCCCCAGCGGAAAAGGCAGGGCTAAAGCCAAATGATGAGATATTGAAAGTAGACGGCGAAAGTGTTGAAGGTCTTGACCTCAATAAGGCTACGTTAAAAATACGTGGTAAAAAGGGGACAAAGGTAAAGCTGGAGATCGAACGAAAGGGGTTAAAGGAACCTCTTTTGATAGAAGTCACTCGTGATGAAATTCCACTTGAGACCATTCATGCCTCTGTGAAAAAACAAAGTGGGAAAGATATCGGATATATTGAAATTACCTCGTTCTCCCAGGAGACGGCTGCTGATTTTAAAAAAGAATTAAATCGTATAGAGAAAAAAGATATTGAAGGCTTGATCATAGATGTTCGTGGAAATCCTGGTGGATTACTCATAAGTGTTGAGGATATCTTAAAAGAATTTGTTACCAAAGAAAAACCATTCATCCAAATAGAAGAGCGAAGCGGGGAAAAGGAACGGCACTTCTCAACACTGACAGAGAAAAAAGAATATCCTGTAGCTGTTCTCATTAACAAAGGAAGTGCGTCAGCGTCAGAAATATTAGCCGGAGCCTTAAAAGAGGCGGCTGGTTACCAATTGATCGGAGAAACAACTTTTGGTAAGGGAACGGTACAACAGGCTGTTCCGATGGGAGATGGCAGTAATATTAAGCTGACTTTATATAAATGGCTGACACCTGATGGAAACTGGATTCACAAAAAAGGGATTAAACCGGATGTTGAAGTCAAACAACCAAAGATTTTTGATACACATCCGCTTAAAGTGAAAGAACCTCTTAAAGAGGATATGAACAATGAGCAGGTCAAAAATGCACAAGAAATATTAGAGGGGTTAGGGTTTTCTCCAGGTCGTACAGATGGATATTTTAGTTCCGAAACCAGTACTGCTGTTAAAGCCTTCCAACAAAATCATAATCTGCAGTCAACTGGTAAAATTGACGCTAAAACAGCTGCTAAGCTTGAGGAAGAGGCAATAAAAGAAATGAAAAAAGAGAAAAACGATATCCAACTGCAAACAGCTTTGAGATTAATCTCAAAATAAAGAAGTGAACAGAGACATATGTCTCTGTTTTTCTTTTCGACAAAAAAACGAGGAACTAGTAGAATATGTCGAGAATTTCCTTGGAAATAATGTTGAATAACAAAGAATTAACAATTAATCACGATAAATGGAATAGATGTGCATCCTTTTTACTAGATATTTCGACACTTTTTTATTTTTTCAAGAAACTAGCAATAGGTTTTATCCCACTATTTTGGTAAAATAATCAATAGAACTAGATTGATAGAATTTATGATAGAGGCAGGTGGCAAAATTTGGTGCAATTATGGCTTCTTGAGCTGTTAAAGGGAACAGGAAAACTCTTCCTTCATCCTGTTTTTTACTATCTCATTTTCCTTTCTGGAATTCTGGGAGTTTCAAGGGTAAAACGAGAGCGAAAAAATTTCCATACCAGAACCTTTGATGCTTATTTTGAACTTCGACAGTTGTTCCCATTAGGTTTAATTTTGGGTCTTGTGCTATCCATAGTCACAATTACCGCTGGTCTTAGCGTTCCATTTGCAGCCATCCTTCTGATCGCCGTCTTTACGCTATTATGGAGTTTAACAACTAATATTCGGTTAATGTCGCCAGTCTACACCGTGGGTGCGGCTTTTTTCGGAGTTATTTTATTTGCTGAATATGGCTGGAATGTTTCATTCTTTAAAGGTGCATTTCAAGGTATTGACGAGAAGGTTTACCCTTCTGTAGTGATCTTGTTAGCACTCTTATTAATATCTGAAGGGATTCTTATTACTAGAAATGCAAGTGAAGGATCCTCTCCCAAACTTGTAAAAAGCAGGCGAGGGCAGAATGTTGGTGCTCATGAAGTGAAACGACTCTGGATGCTGCCCGTGTTTCTATTAATCCCAGGGGATGTTTTGACGCTGCCATTCGAGTGGTGGCCTGTTTTTCAGATTGGTGCGGAGTCCTACTCGCTGCTCCTTGTTCCGTTTGCTGTCGGTTTCAGCCAGCAAATCCAAGGTATGCTCCCAAAACAATCGATTCAGCTGCATGGTCGTAAAGTAATAACATTGGGTATCCTAACATTAATCTTGTCTGTTATCGGTTATTGGTATCCGCTAATCTCGATTGTAGTGGCAGCCTTAGCGATAATTAGCCGTGAACTCATTTCGTTAATGCAGCGATTGAAGGATGACAATTTACCATTTTATTTTTCTAAGAAAAACAAAGGCTTAATGATTATCGGGGTCATTCCCGAATCACCTGCTGATAAAATGGGAATTCAAGTAGGAGAAATAATTTCAAAAGTAAATGGTGTTACGATCCGTGATGAACAAATTTTTTATGAAGCACTGCAAAAAAATCGAGCCCATTGTAAGCTAGAGGTATTAGATATAAATGGCGAGATTCGTTTCGTTCAACGCGCTTTGTATGAAGGTGATCATTACGAGTTAGGTGTTCTTTTTGTACAAGATCAGAAAAAATATGATGAAAAAATAGGATAAAGAACGAAGCCAAAGGAAATTTTCCTTTGGCTTTTTTTTATCTAAAGGCTCTGTTAAAACTGAATGTTGATTTCACTGTGTTTGGAAAATAAGCGGAGAATATCCGTTTAACTAGGGAAATACCCATATTTCGGCTATTTTAGGCGGAGTTTTTCCGCTTAATGTATCCAAATCCTTGGAATTTGTCTTATTTAAAGCAGTTAACCGATTAAGTCCGTATAATTGTGTAAAAACAAAATGAGTCAAATTAGTTCCTCATGGCTACAATGTTATCAGCGACGAAAACAATGAGGAGGAATTAATTTGACCCAGTTTCAGTTTAACCTAAATATTGAGGATTTAAAAGATTGTATTATGAAATCTGATATCGATGCAGTTGTTAAAGCGTCTGTTGTCCTGGTTCTAAATTCAGTTATGGAAGATGAAAGAGATAAGCATTTAAACGCTAGAGCTTACGAGCGTTCTACTGACCGACGCGACTACCGGAATGGTTATTATGAAAGAGATCTCATTATGAGTATTGGAAGAATCACCCTAAGGGTACCTCGTACACGTAACGGGGATTTTTCTCCATCCGTATTTGAAAGGTATGCCCGATGTGACCAAGCACTTGTCCTTTCTATGTTAGAAATGGTAGTGAATGGTGTATCTACCCGAAAAGTAAAGAATATTGTACAACAGTTATGTGGGGAAAGTTTTTCAAAATCACTTGTTTCCTCTCTAACAGAGAAACTTGACCCGATTGTAAATAAATGGGCTAATAGGCCAATTAATACGATGTATTATCCCTACATCTTTGCAGATGCCATGTACATTAAAGTGAGGGAACATAACCGAGTGGTATCTAAGGCTGTTTATATCGCAACTGCCATTAATGAAAAAAATGAGCGAGAAATCCTGGGGTTGAAAGTAGACCACTCTGAAAGCTATGAGGCTTGGCAAAGATTTTTTCAACACTTACAATCACGTGGTCTTCAATCACCAAGATTAATCATATCAGATGCACATAAGGGCTTAAAAAAGGCAATTGGCACAGAGTTTGTGGGAACAACCTGGCAGCGCTGCACTGTACATTTTAAAAGAAATATCTTTAATCAATTACCAAAAAAAGATATGGACGAGGTAAAAGCGGCATTAAAAGGGATATTTAATGTAGTAAAAATTGAAGATGCTAGGAAACTTAAGGACGAGTTTATGGAGAAATATGAGGAAAATCCAAAACTAGAAAACGCAATAAATACATTAGAAGAAGGCTTCGAAGATGCCATTCAATATTTGAATGAACCTACTAAATATCATCATCATATACGTAGCACTAATTCCTTGGAACGATTGAATCAAGAAGTTAGGAGAAGGGAAAAAGTCATACGGATCTTTCCAAATACACAATCAGCGTTCCGATTAATAGGAGCTGTACTAATGGATATTGCCGATGAACAAGCAAAGAAACCATCTATGATAGGGAAAAAGTAGGAGTAGGAGCGAAGCGCGCGAAATTTTGATGGTTTTGGAAGGGGGTACCCCCTTCCCAAACCATCAAAATTCATAATAGCTATTAAACATTGTAATCATGAGTAAATTAATTTACACAAAATCTAGGACTTGACTAGTTAACCGGATTATCTCCACTTATATCTGCATCCTAAGGTTCCTCTATAGATAATAGTCGGAAATTCTCCGCCTATGAATTCTCACCCCTTCACGAAAATCAACAATGAAAAATAACAGAGCCTATCTAAAAAAGGATTCTAATTGCCTTATTTCGTATATTTGAAGGTTTCCTAGCTAAACCTAAAAGTGGGAAGTTCATATCCAAGAAAGGTGGTGTAGCCATATGATTAGTTTCTTAGATTTTTACACTCCTACAACTTTTAACTTTGAGGCAGTCTCTGCCATTGTATTTTATTTCTCAATATATTCATTGTTTGGATGGCTGTTAGAAAATAGCTATAATTACTTTACGAAACATAAATTTTTAAAACCAAATTTTTTTTATGGACCCTTTAAGCCGATGTATGGTTTTGCCCCTGTCATCTTGGTGTATTTAATAGGTCCTGAAACAAATTGGGGCATTGTCCTTTTGCTATGTTTTTTCATTCCAACCTTGATAGAGTATATAAGTGGGGCTTTACTTCAAAAGTTTTTTCGACGTCAATGGTGGGACTATTCGAATATGCCCATGCAAATACACGGACATATTTGTCTGCCATTTTCTCTATGCTGGATTCTGCTATCCTTCGCCTGTTTAAAGTGGGTCCATCCTGTCATTATTTCTCTTTTTGGAGCCGTAGAAATGTGGTGGACATGGATATGGCCAGCGATTATTTTATATTTTATTGCTGAATTGGCTTTGTCTATTCGCAGACACTCTGCCCAATTGATCGATGAAGCAGAATCGCCTAATCCAATTCAATAAATAGTCCAAACTCCTTTACATAAATGAAGGAGTTTTTTTTTGAAAAAAATTATTAATGTTTGACATTCAAATCTTTATTTGAATATCATATAATCAAATAAAGATTTGAATGTATGAGGTGATGAAGTGAAGGAACGAGATATTTGCGAGGTAACTTGCATTGATGATCATAAAACCACAAAACTGCAGCCCCTAGTTGAAAAAAGCAATATTTTTGAGGTAACCAAGATATTTAAAGCGTTGTCTGACGAAACGCGAATGAAAATTGCCTACGCGCTCACACTTGAAGATGAACTATGTGTATGTGATGTGGCTAATATTGTCGGTGCTACAACAGCAACAGCCTCCCATCATTTGCGTCACTTAAAAAGCCTCGGACTTGCCAAATATCGGAAAGAAGGAAAGCTAGTCTATTATTCTCTTGATGATAATCATGTGAAACAGCTTATTCACATTGCCTTCGAACATCAACACGAAGTGGCAGGTCGAGACTAATTGATTGAAAAACGTATCACAGAAAAAAGATAAGAAAAAAACTAATAGACAACTTTAGTTGGGAGAGATATTTATGGGACATCATCACCACCATGGACATTCTCATGGGCACTCACATGGTCATGGACACAGTCATTCACATACAAGTAATAAAAAAGCATTATTAAGTTCATTTATTTTGATTGCCGCCTTTATGGTGGTAGAAGTCATAGGGGGAATTTTAACCAACAGCTTGGCTTTATTATCTGACGCTGGACATATGCTAGGTGACGCAGCTGCGTTAGGTCTCAGCTTTTTCGCCATTAAGCTTGGGGAAAAACAGGTTTCACAGGAAAAAACATATGGATACAAGCGCTTTGAAATTATTGCTGCGGCACTAAATGGATTAACTCTCATTATCATTTCCTTATATATATTTTATGAAGCATTTAATCGTTTCTTTGCTCCTCCTGAGGTTCAAAGTACAGGAATGTTAATGATTTCCATAACCGGATTAGTGGTAAATATTATCGCTGCATGGATCTTAATGAGTGGTGACAAGGACGATAATCTCAATGTACGTAGTGCCTTTTTACACGTGCTGGGAGATATGCTGGGATCTGTCGGTGCGATTGTAGCAGCTTTGCTGATTATGTTTTTTGGCTGGACGATTGCCGATCCAATAGCCAGTGTCATTGTAGCCGTATTAATTATTATAAGTGGTTTCCGTGTTACAAGAGATTCCTTCCATATCCTAATGGAGGGTGCACCGACACAAATTGATATCCAACAGGTCAAAGATGCACTTAGTAAAATCCCATTGGTAAAGGAAGTCCATGATTTACACATTTGGACAATTACTTCCGGATATCCAGTATTGAGCTGCCATATTACCATTTTAGATGGAGCAATCCATGACGAAATACTTGCTAAGTCACAAAAAATTCTCCATGATGAATTTCATATTGAGCATAGTACGATTCAAGTTGAAAAGGCTGAAGTTGGCTGCCCCAGCCCACATGGGACATGTAACTAGAAAAGTAAATATATTTTTTGTTGCAATTTTGTGAATTAATTTCTAAAATATAGTAACAGAAATGTTTGAATGAGGTGGACCCATTGGCTATTGAATATGTATCTGCACTTATATTGCCTGGTTTACTCGTATTGCTATTTACCCGAGTCACATACAACCGGCTCATTGCCCTTGCCTTAACCGTTGGACTCATTGCTGCTTCTGTTTATAAAGGCTATACGAATACATTCCCGCTCATTGTGGTCGATGCTTTTTCACTTACAGCTGGGTTCTGGCTGGCTGCGAAAATGAAAACACGAGTTTTTACAAGGACATAATCATTCATCTTAGTGGTAAGTCTGTCAATATATTGACAGGCTTTTTTGCTTTTTGCAGATAAAATAAAAATTCTATAGGGAAAATCGAATGTTCGTTCGCATATTAGTGGTTTGTTTTGGAGGAATTGTGTTAGAATGATACTATTAGAATTTCAGGATACATTTTCTAGCACCATCCCGGTCAACTTGCACGTTTTTCTTGCTAGAAGATGATTTTTTATCGGGAGGAAAATCAGTGAAAGATCAATTTGAATTGGTTTCAAAATACTCACCTCAAGGCGATCAGCCTGAGGCAATTCGACAGTTAGTTCAAGGAATAAAGGATAACAAACGCTATCAGACATTACTTGGTGCTACTGGAACAGGTAAGACGTTTACTGTTTCAAACGTCATAAAAGAAGTAAATAAGCCGACACTCGTTATCGCACATAATAAAACGTTAGCCGGTCAGTTATATAGTGAGTTTAAGGAATTTTTCCCAAATAATGCAGTTGAGTATTTTGTTAGCTACTACGATTACTTTCAACCAGAAGCTTATGTGCCATCGACAGATACATTTATTGAAAAAGACGCAAGTATTAATGATGAAATTGATAAACTTCGGCACTCCGCAACATCCGCCTTATTTGAGCGGAAAGATGTGATCATCATCGCCAGTGTATCATGTATATATGGTCTCGGTTCACCTGAAGAATACCGGGAAATGGTGCTGTCACTAAGGACGGGGATGGAGATTGAGCGTAACCAGCTGTTACACCGTTTGGTCGATATTCAGTATGAAAGAAATGATATTGATTTTAAACGTGGTACGTTCCGAGTTCGGGGGGATGTAGTAGAAATATTCCCTGTGTCACGCGATGAACATTGTGTTCGTGTAGAATTTTTTGGAGATGAAGTAGATCGAATTCGTGAGGTTGATGCCTTAACGGGGGAAATTATCGGGGAACGTGAACATATCGCTATCTTCCCTGCCTCCCACTTCGTTACTAGAGAAGAAAAAATGAGAGTCGCCATCGAGAACATTGAAAAAGAACTTGAAGAACGCCTAGAAGAGCTTCGTGAAGATAATAAATTGCTTGAAGCACAGCGCATCGAACAAAGAACACGTTATGATCTTGAAATGATGCGTGAGATGGGCTTTTGTTCAGGGATTGAAAACTACTCACGTCATCTGACATTGAGACCTGCAGGTTCCACACCGTATACGCTTCTCGATTATTTTCCGGAAGATTTTCTTTTGGTCGTGGATGAATCACATGTTACCTTGCCGCAAGTAAGGGGTATGTTCAATGGTGATAGGGCTCGGAAACAGGTGCTTGTTGACCACGGCTTTCGTCTGCCATCAGCACTGGATAACCGGCCTTTGACTTTTGATGAATTTGAGAAACATATTCACAATGCCATCTTTGTCTCGGCAACCCCGGGTCCATTTGAGCTTGAGCATACCCCGGAAATGATTCAACAAATCATCCGTCCAACTGGATTACTAGATCCAACCATCGAGGTACGTCCAATTGAAGGGCAAATAGATGACCTCATTGGTGAAATCCAGGAGCGAATCAAGAAAAATGAACGGGTGCTTATTACGACGCTGACAAAGAAAATGTCTGAGGACTTAACGGACTATTTAAAAGAGATAGGAATTAAAGTCCAGTATTTACATTCAGAAGTAAAAACACTTGAGCGGATTGAAATTATTCGTGAGCTGCGGCTTGGCAAGTATGATGTCCTTGTCGGGATTAACCTGCTCAGAGAAGGACTGGATATCCCAGAGGTCTCGCTTATTACGATCCTCGATGCTGATAAAGAAGGCTTTCTTCGTTCAGAGCGTTCATTAATTCAAACCATCGGCCGTGCAGCCCGTAATGCCAATGGGCATGTCATTTTGTATGCGGATAAAATGACAAATTCGATGGAAATAGCGATAAACGTAACAAGAGAGCGCCGTAAAATTCAAGAAGAATACAATAAAAAGCACGGTATTACGCCTATGACGATTCAAAAGGGAATTCGCGAGGCTATTCGTGCGACACATGCTGCCGAAGAGCAGGAAGATTACAAACCAGCAGCATCTTTCGGGAAAATGTCGAAGAAAGAAAGAGACAAGCTGATTGCCACTATGGAAAAAGAAATGAAAGAAGAAGCAAAGGCGCTTAACTTTGAACGTGCTGCTGAGCTTCGTGATTTATTATTAGAGTTAAAAGCGGAAGGATGACGTAACCATGGCGATGGATAAATTGATTGTTAAAGGCGCCAGAGCCCATAACTTAAAAAATATAGATGTCACCATTCCGAGAGATAAGCTTGTTGTTTTAACGGGACTTTCTGGTTCTGGAAAGTCCTCACTTGCTTTTGATACGATTTACGCAGAAGGGCAGCGCCGCTACGTAGAATCACTGTCGGCATATGCAAGACAATTCTTAGGCCAGATGGATAAGCCTGATGTTGATTCCATAGAAGGATTATCTCCGGCGATTTCAATCGATCAGAAAACAACAAGCCGGAACCCCCGTTCAACAGTAGGGACGGTGACGGAAATTTATGATTATTTGCGATTACTTTTTGCCCGCGTAGGCAGACCAACTTGTCCAATCCATCATATCGAAATCTCTTCACAAACAATTGAACAAATGGTAGACCGAATCATGGAGTATCCTGAGCGGACAAAAATGCAAATTCTTGCACCAGTCGTTTCGGGACGAAAAGGAATGCATGTTAAAGTTTTGGAAGATATAAAAAAACAAGGATTCGTTCGTGTCCGTGTCAACGGTGAAATGCTCGACCTTGGCGATGAAATTGTTCTAGATAAGAACAAAAAGCATTCTATTGAAGTAGTCATCGATCGTATTGTCGTGAAAGAAGGGATTACTGCGAGGATTGCTGACTCTCTTGAAACCGCCTTACGGCTTGGAGAAGGAAAAGTAATTGTTGATGTAATTGGGGAAGAGGAACTTCTTTTCAGTGAAAACCATGCCTGTCCACATTGTGGTTTTTCAATCGGTGAATTAGAACCGCGAATGTTTTCGTTCAATAGCCCTTTTGGTGCATGTACAGAGTGTGATGGTCTTGGTTCAAAGCTAGAGGTAGATGTAGACCTTGTTATTCCGAATAAAGAACTTACATTGAAACAGCATGCCATTGCTCCATGGGAGCCAACTAGCTCGCAATATTATCCGCAGCTGCTTGAAGCAGTTTGCAATCATTATGGCATTGATATGGACATGCCGTTTAAAGATATTCCTAAACATCTCATCGATAAAGTCCTTTATGGCTCCAATGGGGACAAAATCTATTTCCGCTATGAAAATGATTTTGGCCAGACACGGGAAGGTCATATCGAATTTGAGGGTGTCATACGGAATGTAGAACGCCGTTATAAAGAAACCAGCTCTGATTGGATTCGGGAGCAAATGGAGAAATATATGGGGGAGCAGCCATGCCAAGTCTGTAAAGGTCATCGGTTAAAGAGAGAAACCTTAGCCGTGCTGATTTCTGGGCGCCATATTTCACATGTAACAGGGTTATCAATAGAAGAAGCACACCACTTCTTTGGTGAACTGACTTTAACTGAGAAAGAACACCAAATAGCCAAGCTGATTTTAAACGAAATAAACGAGCGTCTCGGCTTCCTTATGAATGTAGGACTTGATTACTTGAGTCTAGGACGTGCCGCTGGGACACTCTCCGGCGGAGAAGCACAACGGATTCGCCTGGCAACCCAGATCGGGTCTAAGTTGACAGGAGTTCTATATATTTTAGATGAACCTTCAATCGGACTTCATCAGCGTGATAATGACCGATTAATCGGGACACTTCAAAACATGCGGGATATCGGTAACACTCTGATTGTTGTTGAACACGATGAGGACACCATGCTTGCCGCAGATTATTTAATTGATATCGGACCAGGCGCTGGGGTGCACGGCGGGCAAATCATTTCTGCTGGTTCACCAAGAGAAGTAATGGAGGACCCTAATTCGTTAACCGGCCAGTATCTATCGGGTAAAAAGTTTATTCCACTGCCAATTGATCGTCGTAAGGCAGATGGAAGATATATCGAGATAAAGGGTGCTGCCGAGAACAATTTGCGAAATGTTAATGTCAAGATTCCTCTCGGGATGTTTATCGCTGTGACGGGTGTTTCAGGATCTGGGAAAAGTACATTAATCAATGAGATTCTCCTTAAAACGCTATCACAAAAGCTTAACCGCGCTAAAACGAAGCCGGGTGAGCATAAGGATATCTTGGGTATGGAGCATTTAGATAAGGTAATCGACATTGACCAATCTCCAATTGGCAGAACACCTCGTTCTAACCCAGCAACGTACACGGGAGTATTTGATGATATCCGTGATTTGTTTGCGACAACGAACGAAGCGAAGGTCCGCGGCTATAAAAAAGGACGCTTTAGCTTTAATGTGAAGGGCGGACGGTGCGAAGCTTGCCGAGGCGATGGAATTATTAAAATCGAAATGCATTTTCTGCCTGACGTTTATGTACCATGTGAAGTATGCCAAGGCAGACGTTATAATCGTGAAACACTGGAAGTGAAGTATAAAGGAAAGAATATCTCTGAAATTCTTGATATGACTGTCGAAGCTGCAGTAGAATTTTTTGAGAATGTTCCTAAAATCAGTAGAAAACTGCAAACGATTAAAGACGTTGGTTTAGGTTACATTACACTGGGCCAGCCGGCTACAACTCTATCCGGAGGGGAAGCACAGCGTGTAAAGCTGGCTTCGGAGCTCCATAAACGTTCAAACGGTAAATCTTTTTACATTTTGGACGAACCGACAACAGGACTACATGTCGACGATATTTCTAGGTTATTGGTTGTCCTTCAGCGTCTCGTTGAAAATGGTGATACCGTACTTGTTATTGAGCACAATTTAGATGTGATTAAAGCAACTGATTATATCATTGACCTCGGTCCAGAAGGTGGAGACAAAGGTGGTACAATTGTCGCTACAGGAACACCAGAAAAGGTCGCTGAGGTGCCTGAATCTTATACTGGTAGATACTTAAAACCAATTCTAGAGCGTGACCGACAGCGAATGAAGGAACAAATACAGGAAAAAGAAGCAATCGGAAAGAGCTAAAACTTTGAGTTTTAGCTTTTTTTAACAATCATTCATGTTTTACGGATTTATTCCTCCCATTTTTAGGAATATTTTTTGCAGGTAAACGAAACTTTCACATTCCCCAGACGTAAATATCGAGTAAGGGGAGTGATGAAGGATGGATACAAGAAAAGTTCTTTCAGGATTATGTTACTTTAGTATTTTCTTTGCAGGGATTCTTTTTCCACTTGTTGTCATGTTTGCATCTGGGGATGGTGTAACAAAGAGTCATGCGAAAAAAGCATTCGTATCTCACTTAATTCCACTGATTCCAGTACCGCTGCTACTATTCGCTCTATTTAGTGATTTAAATACCATTAACAATGAAGGAATTCCTGTTTTTACACTCGTTACAGCCGGAATAATGGTTCTCATTAGTCTAATTGTCACTATCTGGAATGTGATAAAAGGCGTAAAAGCTCTGATGATGGAATAGGATTTTATAGAATATATTTATTGGGGTGGTTTATGATGAAGGATGAACGTAAAAGGATTCTAAAAATGGTGGAAGAAAGAAAGCTGAATGTTGACGAAGCTTTAACGTTATTAGAAGAGCTTGAAAAAGATGGTCAAACGATGGAGAAAAAGCAGGAACAAATGGCTCAAGAGATTTCAACTTCATTTAAATTTGAAGAGGCAAAAAAGGAAGAGTGGTCGCAAGGCAAAGGTCATTCTACAAAGGAAAAGATTTTTGATTTTGTCGACACAGCTTTGAAAAAAATTAAGGATTTTGATTTTGATTTAAATTTCGGTCAGTCTGTGGAAATTTCACACATCTTTCATCAGGGCGATGTATACTTACGTGAAATGGATATTGATCTCGCCAATGGATCCATTAAACTTGTTCCTTGGGACCAAAACGATGTCAGGATTGAGTGTCAGGCAAAAGTGTACCGTGTAGAAAACGCCGACCAAGCCCGGGAAAACTTTTTAAAAGATGTTATGTTTGCGATAGATGGTCAAAAGCTGCGGTTCATGACACAGCAAAAATGGATGAAGGTAGATGCGGTAGTTTATGTTCCACAGGCAGAATATGAACGGGTTCGCGTTAGGATGTTTAATGGTCCCATTTCAGGAGAAGAATTAACGATTAGTGATCTTCGTATGAAAACGGCCAACGGAAAAATTGAACTATCACGCTTAAATGGAAAAAAAGCCGAAGTCGAAACAGCCAATGGCCATATTACATTACAAACGAGCGCGATTGATCATCTAGAGGTAGAGACGATAAACGGTGCAATTAAGCTGGATGGCGATTTTAGAAAGGTCGAAACACAGACATTAAATGGGAATACGACCTATAACCTAACCGGAAATCGGTGTGAACTTATTGCGGCTAAAGCAACTACGGGCGGGGTTGATTTGTTCATTCCTGATGGAGTTGCTGCCAGCGGTGAGTTAAAAACAAATCTTGGCGGCTTCAATATTAAACTAGACGGAATTCAGGTTCTTGAGGAAAAGAGTGAAATGATTCAGAAAATGCTGCGTTTTCAATCCGTTAACCATCCTGACCGCATGTTAAAGATATTTGTCGATACAAAAACTGGATCGATAACTCTTCATAAATCCGATGAGGTAAACAATTAATAGGAGACTTGAGAAATGAAATGGTTGATTGGTATCTTAATAAATGCAGTATTGTTCATGGCGATAGCGGGCTATTTTTCTGAGAGTTTTGTTCTTGAAGGCTTTGCAGCTGCCATTAGTGCAAGCTTCTTACTTTCGATTATCAATATTATCGTCCGCCCAATTCTAGTTATTTTAACCTTACCGGCAACAGTTTTAACATTGGGATTTTTTCTGTTTGTCATTAATGCGATCACCCTCGAAATAACTGATTACTTAATGGGTGATTCGTTTGAAATCGCTGGATTTGGAATGGCGCTGCTGGCCGCGGTGATCATGTCGATAGTCACGCTCGTACTGAATAAAACCATACTTAAATCCTCCAAAGAGAAATAAAAAGAAGCAAATGGCAGGGCCATTTGCTTCTTTACCGTTTCATCGTATGAACAAAGCGATACCGGTCGGCCCTAAAAGTAGATTTAACCAACTCAAAAGGAACCTCATTTTGTAAATAAGATATTCGCTCAATTAAGAGGATTGGATCACCAAGAGTAATGCCCAGTGTTTCGGCGTCATGACTACTTGCAATAGAAGCTTCAATTTCTTGCCTCGCTTCACTAATCGAGAGAGAGAGATGTTCTTCGATGTATTGATATAGAGATAGATTACTGTTTTCCTCTGTCAGCCCGGGAACAAGCGAAACTGGAATATAGGCCGTTTCCAGTGCCATTGGGGTGCCATCGGCTAAACGGATCCGCTTAATTTTATAAACAGAGTCATTTTCATTTATTCTAAGGTCAAGAGCTGTTTTTTTATCAGCTGGAATAATTTGAAAAGATAAAAGAGTGCTGCTTGGGCTCATTCCCCTTGATAGCATATCCTCAGTAAAACTTGTCATTCCCTGGAGTTCTTGTTCCACCTTTTTCTTATTTACAAATGTTCCTCTGCCTTTTTGTCTTGTTAGATAACCTTCCGAGACTAAATTGTTGATAGCTTGTCTGACAGTCATGCGACTTATTTGAAACTTTTCTGCAAATTCCCTTTCCGAAGGAATGACAGCCTCTTCCAGTAAAATACCATTCTCGATTTGTTGTTTAATGTACTCTTCTAGTTGATGATAGATGGGAACCGGTGAATTTTTATTTATCATCTAAACACTCCTTGTGAAAAGTACTAGATATATTTTAACGCATCTCTATCTGCGATAACAGTGACATTTTCATGGTGCTTTAAGGCAGAAGCCGGGAAATCTTCGCTTATTTCTCCATTCATGAACTTGAGTAATGCTTCAGCCTTTTTTTCGCCTGATACTAGCAGTAGAATTTCCTTGCTTCCTAGTATAGAAGCAATGCCCATCGTTATAGCATGTGTAGGGACTTCTTCAAGAGAGTTGAAAAATCTAGAATTTGCCTCTCTCGTATTTTCAGCCAATGTGACGATATGTGTCCGGCTGGAAAAGGATGTACCTGGTTCATTAAAACCTATATGTCCATTTTGTCCAATCCCTAAAATTTGGAGGTCAACCCCTCCAAGCTCTCTAATTAGCTGTTCATAACGAAGGCATTCTTGTTCTAAATCACGAGCAGAACCATTTGGAATATGTGTATGATTTTCACTGATATCCAAATGATTAAACAAATTTTGTCTCATGAAATAGTGGTAACTGTTAGGATTCTGTGTTTGCAGTCCGATATATTCATCTAGATTGACAGATTTAACCTGTTTATAAGTGGTCCCGTTCTGCTCGTGGTCCTGGATTAAATAATCATAAAGACCTTTTGGTGTGCTCCCGGTTGCCAAACCTAACGTTAGGCTTGGGTTAGTGCGTATTTTTTCTACAATAATTTTTCCAGCCTCTAAGCTCATTTCTGCATAATTTTCTGTACGAATTAATCTCACGTCATTACCCCTTTTTATATGCTATTTCCCCTCGACAGAAGGTCATTTCAACTTGATACTCATTCGATAAGATGAGGATATCCGCATCTTTTCCAACCGAAATACTGCCTTTTCGATCATAAACGTTTAATTGTTTAGCAGGATTCATACTGGCCATTTGAACAGCCTCTGTTAGTGTAATATCTGCTGCTTCCAGAATGTTTTTGATAGAATCGTTCATTTTTAAAATACTGCCAGCTAGGGTACCGTCAGCAAGAAGTGCTTTTCCATCTGCGACGGATACATCTTGACCGCCAAGATCATAGACCCCGTTTTTAAGGCATTTAGCCCTCATAGCGTCTGTTATCAATATCATCCCATCTGTACCTTTAGCATTGATAATAAGCTTCATTACTTCAGGGCGTACATGAATTCCGTCTGCAATCAGTTCAACCATTAGTTCTTTAAAAATAAGAGCAGACCCGGCGACTCCTGGTTCACGGTGGTGTATCCCTCGCATGCCATTAAACATGTGTGTGACTTGTTTGGCACCCGCTTGAACGGCTTTTTCCATTTCCTCATAAATCGCATCCGAGTGTCCGATAGAAGCAATCACACCAGTTTCGTTTAAATAGCGGACAAAGTTTGTCCCATTCTCTAATTCAGGAGCTACGGTTACCAATTTAATGCTGCCGTCTGCAAGTTGCTGCCATTTCTGAAATAGCTCAATATCTGGATCAATAATGTATTCCATTGGCTGTGCGCCTGCACGTTTTTTATTAATAAATGGTCCCTCTAAATGAACACCAAGGACATCCGCGATACCTGAGTGATTATGACCTTTACGATAGTGTGCCGCATTTTTTAAGGCGTTTTCGATATTTTCATGTTTTTGGGTAATAGTTGTCGCTAAAAAGCTGGTGGTGCCTTCAGCAGGGAGTGCTTTAGCCATTGTTTGTAACGCATCGATTGTCGCATCCATCGTATCGGCACCTGCAGCACCATGAATATGCACATCTATAAAGCCTGGGACCACACTTTTGTCCTCAGGTATTTCTATTTTCTCAACTTTTTTTAGATGTGAGGGAAGTGAGTTAATAGGACCGATTTCTTGAATTTTTCCATTTTCTATAAAAACATAGATAGATTCTGCCACTTCATTTTCTAGTACTGCTTTACCATGAACCATTAATAGTAGGCTCAACATCTTCATCTCCATTTCAAAGTATGACCTCTATGGGTTTATTATAGCCCCAAGTGGAATAGTTGTCTATACCAGTTGTGTAACGTACTATTATTTATTTTTCCGATAAAAAAAGAATATATGAAAATGAATAGCCTTCTATTTGGTTATGAAAATAAATTAAATAGTGCTAAAATAAGAAGAAATTATATTAAATTTTTATCATGTTAACTGTAAAGCTGTTGCGCCAAGCGTGATTTTAGCTTTTCGGATAAGGAGGAAAACTTTTGCCAAAGGTACGTACGAAGGATATTTATGAAAGATTCCAACTGGAATTGATTAGCGGTGAAGAGGGAATTAATCGTCCGATTACGACAAGTGATATTTCGAGACCTGGAATTGAAATAGCAGGGTACTTTGAATATTACCCCGCAGAACGAATTCAACTAATAGGAAAAACAGAGCTTTCCTTCTTTGCAGAACTGCCAGAAAATGAACGTATATCAAGGATGGAGCGTTTATGTACAGACATCACACCTGCGATTGTCGTTACTAGAGGTTTGGATATACCCCAAGAACTCATTGAAGCCTCTGAGCGTGAATCTGTTCCAGTACTGCGTTCAAACATGAAAACAACTCGTTTTTCAAGTCGTCTTACGAACTTTTTAGAAAGTAAACTCGCACCAACAACAGCCGTTCATGGAGTGTTAGTCGATATCTATGGAATTGGTGTCTTAATTACTGGAAAAAGCGGAGTTGGTAAAAGTGAAACTGCATTGGAGCTTGTTAAACGCGGGCACCGGCTTGTGGCGGATGATTGTGTTGAAATTCGTCAAGAAGACCAAGATACGCTAGTTGGTACCTCACCAGATTTAATTGAGCATTTATTAGAAATTCGCGGACTAGGGATTATTAATGTCATGACTCTTTTTGGCGCGGGTGCTGTACGCAGCAATAAACGTATTACACTAGTCATTAACCTTGAAATCTGGGAAGCAGCTAAGCAATATGACCGCCTTGGCTTAGATGAAGAAAAGATGAAAATTATTGATACAGAAATTACGAAAATCACCGTTCCCGTTCGTCCAGGGCGAAACCTGGCTGTTATTATCGAAGTAGCTGCAATGAATTATCGCCTAAAAAGAATGGGAGTCAATGCAGCTCAGCAATTTACAGAACGTTTATCCGATGTCATTGAAGACGGAGACCACGAGGAATAATTTACAAAAAGGAGAAATCGTATGGAATCAACTATTCAGCAGCTCGATCCGATTGCATTCAGCTTAGGACCGATTCAAGTGCATTGGTATGGCCTTATTATTGGCTGCGGCCTTGCATTGGCACTGTTTCTAGCAATCCGGGAAGGAGATAAGAGAGGTCTCCCAAAGGATACGTTTGCCGATTTAATGCTTTGGGCGATCCCAATTGCCATCCTTTCTGCACGAATATATTACGTTATTTTTGAATGGGGCTATTATTCTCAGCACCCAAGTCAAATCATCCAAATTTGGAATGGCGGAATTGCGATCCATGGAGCGTTAATTGGCTCTGTCATAACAACGTATGTTTTTGCTAAAAAGCGCGGAATTTCTTTTTGGAAAATTGCCGATATTGCAGCACCTAGTATTATTTTAGGTCAAGCCATCGGCCGGTGGGGGAACTTTATGAATCAGGAAGCGCACGGAGGAGAAGTGACTAGAACTTTCCTCGAAAACCTCCAGCTGCCTGAGTTTATTATTAATCAAATGTATATAAATGGCGCTTACTATCATCCAACATTTTTATATGAATCCATTTGGAATATCGCAGGCTTTATTCTTCTACTATTACTTCGACGTGTGAATCTGCGCCGTGGTGAGCTATTCCTATCATATGTGATTTGGTATTCTATTGGCCGTTTCTTTATAGAAGGCTTACGAACAGATAGTTTAATGCTTGGAGGTCTTCGAATGGCACAAACCATTTCTATCGCATTGATTCTGGCTGCCGTGCTCATCCTGATTTACCGCAGAAAAAAGAATCTAGCCGAAGACAGATACTTAGACAAAAATAATCAAGCATTAACGCATTAAAGAAGGAGATTTTGGAGAAATGATTAACTCGATTAAAAAGGGTTTTCGGGTGGGTATAAAGACAACATGGACCTTGGGGAAGATTATTTTTCCAGTAACCCTTATTGTAGCAGTGCTGCAGTATACACCTGTTTTACCATGGGTGATGAAATTAATTGAGCCGATGATGAAGCTGATAGGATTGTCAGGCGATGCGGCAATTCCACTAGTTTTGGGGAATTTCCTAAACCTCTATGCTGCCATTGGGGCGATTTTAACACTTGATTTAACGGTGAAGGAAGTTTTTATTTTAGCTGTTATGCTCTCATTTTCTCATAATTTAATTGTTGAATCAGGCGTTGCCCTGAAGGTAGGTATTAAGCTTTGGCTTGTCCTGGTTACGCGGCTGGGACTTGCTTTTAGCTCTGCAATCGTTATAAACCTGGTTTGGCACGGAGGTAGTGAGACAGCTCAATACGGTCTTATCCAAGCAAACAGTGAGGAACAGGTTTCAGGGATTGGTGCAATCATACTGGCAGCGATTGAAAAAGCGGGACTTGGGATTCTACAGTTAGCAATGATTGTCCTCCCGTTAATGATTGTCATTCAAATCTTAAAGGATTTGCAATGGCTGAAGAAATTTTCGCAAGGAATGTCACCGATTACTAGGAGTCTTGGAATGCATGAAAATACCTCTACTACTATGGCGGCAGGCTTATTGTTTGGGCTTGCCTATGGTGCAGGAGTTGTTATCCAGGCAGTGGAGGAAGATGGAGTGAGTAAAAAGGATATAACACTCGCTTTTCTTTTTCTGATGTCCTGCCACGCGGTAGTGGAGGATACGCTTATCTTTATTCCGCTGGGTATTCCGGTCTGGCCGCTCTTTTTAATCCGGCTGGGTGTAGCCATTATCTTAACTTTGATCGTTGGATTCATATGGAAACGGTCAGGCATCATGAGCAGAAAGGGAGCAGAACCAACATATGAAAAATAATATTACTACCATTTTATTTGATTTAGATGGAACGTTAATCGATACGAATGAGCTAATTATTTCTACTTATTTACACACACTTGAAAAATATTATCCAGGTAAGTATCAGCGAGAAGATGTCCTCCCATTTTTAGGTCCAACCCTTCATGAGGTTTTTGAGAATATGGACCCTGAGCGTGTTGAGGAAATGATCTTAGAGTACCGCACTTACAATTTAGCTAATCATGATTTACTTGTAAAAGAATTTGTCGGTGTGATGGAAACCATTGAGACATTAAAGAAAAAAGGGTATAAACTGGCCATCGTCACGACGAAACGTGAGGATGTAGCCTTTAAAGGGCTTCGCTTGATGAAACTTGATTCGTTTTTTGATGTCATGATTGCTTATGATCATGTGAAAAAAGTGAAGCCAGACCCCGAACCAATCTTTTTGGCACTTGAAAAGTTAGATTCAAAGCCAGAAGAAACTTTAATGGTAGGGGATAATTTTCACGATGTGCTTGCCGGGAAAAATGCAGGTACGAAAACAGCAGGTGTTTCTTGGACAATTAAGGGAAGAGATTACCTGGCAAAATATGAACCAGATTACATGTTAGAGAACATGACGGATTTATTAACGATTCTTGGCGAGGATTAAAAATGAGGAATACGACCCGCTACCCTGTTGAAGGGGCTAACTCCTTGTGGCATGTTTATAAAACCGTTCCTTTCTGGAAGGTGGTCAAGAATTTCATTGTCATCCAATTGGCGCGTTATACTCCATTTTTAGGAATGAAAAATTGGCTTTACCGTACCTTTTTGGGACTTAAGGTCGGTGAGCAAACATCCTTCGCGTTAATGGTCATGCTCGATGTAATGTTTCCTGAAAAAATCAGTGTCGGACGGAACACCGTCATTGGCTATAACACAACGATTCTGGCTCATGAATATTTGATTAAAGAATATCGTCTTGGTCCTGTTGATATTGGCAGTGAGGTGATGATAGGTGCGAATTCAACCATTCTTCCTGGGGTAACGATTGGTGACGGAGCCATCGTTTCAGCTGGAACACTCGTTCATAAAGATGTTCCAGCTGGTGCATTTGTCGGCGGCAATCCTATGCGGGTCATCTATTCAAAAGAAGAGCTTGAAAAACGTTGGGCCGAAGACCCAATTTATAGTAAAAATAAATAAGGAAATAATAGAAGCTGGGTTGTTGTACCTGGCTTTTTTTTACATACTAAAGGGGAATCATGACAAAACCCTCGGAATTATCAGTTTTCAGTTGACGAAAATTTCCCAAAAGGTTAAACTTTAATTTATTAGCATATTAGCGAACTAAAGGATTCTGAAAATAAAGGATGATTGAAATGAGCCGTTTATTTATGTTTGAAAAGCCTTTAGGCATGAGAGATACGCTTCCCGAACTCTATGAAAAAAAGCACCGTGTACGTACTTTGATGGAAGACGCCATCAAACAGTGGGGATATCAATTTATTGACACACCTACTTTAGAATACTATGAAACCGTTGGAACAGCCTCCGCGATCCTTGACTCGGAGCTTTTCAAATTACTTGATAAAGACGGGCATACCCTCGTCCTAAGGCCCGATATGACATCGCCGATTGCTCGGGTAGCAGCTTCACGACTGTTAGAAAATGATCTTCCGCTTCGTTTAGCCTATGCCGGAAATGTGTACCGTGCGCAGCAGCGAGAAGGCGGCAGACCCGCCGAGTTTGAACAAATTGGTGTGGAATATATAAATGATGATACTGTTTCAAGCGATGGCGAGGTAATCGCTTTGCTCGTCTCCTCGTTAAAAAAAGCAGGGTTGAATCAATTTCAAGTTTCAGTAGGGCATATTGGCTTTGCACAAGAATTATTTAAACAAATCTTAGGAACGAATGGACGTGCCAATGCACTCAGACGCTTTTTATATGAAAAGAACTTTGTAGGTTATCGTGAACAAGTAAACTCATATTCACTTTCCTCCATTGATAAAAAAAGACTGCTGCAGCTGCTGGAATTAAGAGGCGGCGAGGAGATAATTGGAAAAGCTCTTGATATAGTTGAAGATGGCTATGGAAAAGAATCGCTTATCCAGCTCAAGGAACTGTGGGATGTGATCAAGGATTATGGTCTTGAGGACTACGTGAAATTTGATTTTACGATTGTCAGCCATATGAGCTATTATTCGGGGATTTTATTTGAGGCCTATGCTGGCAATGTCGGATTTCCGATTGGAAACGGCGGCCGTTACGGTTTGATCGAGAAGTTTGGAAAAAAAGCCAGTGCCACTGGTTTTGCCGTTAGACTCGATAAACTTTTAGAGGCTATGGGCTCACAAGAGATCAGCAATACGGTAGAGTGTATCTTTTTCAGCCAGGAACGTCGAAAGGAAGCCTTTCAATTGGCTGAAACCATGAAGGCAGAAGGAAAGCAAACCGTTCTGCAAGACATTAATGGCGTGAAGAATCTAGACGCTTTTACAAAGAAGTTTGCCAATACCACCTTTTTAATTGGGGGTGCTTAAGATGAATGCAAAATTAACCATTGCGATGCCAAAAGGAAGAATTTTTGAAGAAGCTTTAGAGTTACTGCGTAAAGCAGGTTATACACTGCCACCTGAATTCGATGATTCGCGAAAATTAATCCTCGATGTTGAGGCAGAAGACATGCGTTTCATCCTGGCAAAGCCTATGGATGTCGCTACATACGTGGAGCATGGTGTGGCAGATGTCGGTATTGCTGGTAAGGACGTATTACTGGAAGAAGAACGAGATGTATACGAATTGCTTGATTTACAAATCAGTGCCTGCTATTTGGCAGTTGCCGGCCTGCCTGGAACAGCGATGAACGATGTGGCGCCAAAAGTGGCAACAAAATATCCTAATGTCGCTGCTGCCTATTTCCGCGAACAAGGTGAGCAGGTTGAGATCATTAAATTAAATGGTTCAATCGAGCTTGCACCTCTAATTGGATTAGCGGATCGAATCGTTGACATTGTTTCGACCGGGAGAACGCTGGTTGAAAATGGGCTTGTTGAATATGAAAGGATTAAAGATGTTACATCCAGGCTCATCGTTAATCCTGTTAGTTACCGGATTAAAGACGAACGTATAAACGAATTAGTGACTAGGTTAAGCACTGTTGTCTCCTTGGAGGTAAAATAGATGAAAATTGTAAAAGTAACAGACCTTGTATCGATCAAACGTTCTATTGAATCGGGGACAACGGAACAGTTAGCGGTAGTTAAAAATATTATTTCGGACATTCGGTCCTCAGGCGACAAAGCGCTACGCGATTATACGGAAGAATTCGACCGAGTTACGTTAAATTCATTTGTAGTTACTGAAGATGAAATAAACGAAGCATATGGGAAAGTGGATTCTGAGTTTATTTCTATTGTTCGAGAAGCGGCTGAGAATATTAGAAGTTTTCATGAAAAACAATTGCGTCCTTCATGGATGACCACAGAAGAAAATGGCAGTATGCTCGGTCAAAAAATTACACCGCTTGATTCTGTAGGCGTTTATGTCCCTGGAGGAACAGCAGCCTATCCCTCTTCCGTACTTATGAATGTCATCCCAGCAAAAGTGGCTGGAGTTAACAGAATTGTGATGGTCTCACCACCAAACACCGAGGGGAAACTTCCTGCTGCTGTACTTGTTGCTGCAAGAGAAGCTGGAGTGAAGGAAATTTATAAAGTAGGCGGAGCACAGGCGATTGGTGCCTTAGCCTATGGAACAGAGTCAATCGCAGCTGTTGATAAAATTACTGGACCAGGCAATATTTTTGTGGCATTAGCTAAGCGAGAGGTGTTTGGCGATGTTGATATCGATATGATTGCAGGACCAAGTGAAATAGCCATTATTGCCGATGACACTGCCAGGGCGGATGAAGTCGCTGCAGACTTGTTATCACAGGCAGAACACGACCCGCGTGCTTGCAGTGTCCTTGTTACTCCTTCGGTCACATTAGCAGAAGAGGTGGCTGTCGAAGTCGAAAAACAACTGGCTTTATTGCCGCGAAAGGAAATTGCCTCCCGGTCGATTGCTGATTTTGGTGTGATTTATGTGACTTCTTCTATTGAGGAAGCGGTAGAAACTGTAAATCAGCTAGCGCCGGAACACCTTGAAATCTTGACCGAGAATGGTATCGAGCTGCTTGGGAAAATTCGACACGCTGGTGCTATTTTTATAGGCAGGTTTAGTTCAGAGCCAGTAGGTGATTATTTCGCCGGACCTAATCATGTCCTGCCAACCAATGGGACTGCTCGATTTTCAAGTCCCTTAAATGTAGATGATTTTCAAAAGAAATCAAGTGTGATCATCTACAGTGAAAAAGCTTTAAAAGAGAATGGAGAAAAAATCGCTAAATTCGCTCGTATGGAAGGTCTTGAAGCCCATGCGCGTGCAGTTGAATTAAGGCTTAAAAATTAATAATTATTTGCTAGGGGGCCCTTCCATGGAAAGATACGCAAGTATTGAACGAAAAACAAATGAAACGCAAATCAGTTTATCACTAGATATTGATGGGGAAGGAAAGTCTGAACTCGAAACAGGGGTTCCATTTATGAGCCATATGCTTGACTTATTCACAAAACATGGACAATTTAACCTCACCGTGGATGCAAAAGGGGATATTGAGGTAGACGATCATCATACTACTGAGGATATCGGAATTGTTTTAGGACAGGCATTGCGTGAAGCTCTTGGTGATAAAAGAGGAATTAAACGCTATGGAAATGCCTTTGTTCCGATGGACGAAGCTTTAGCACAAGTAGTTGTCGACTTAAGTAATCGGCCGCATCTTGAAATGAGGGCAGAGTTCCCGAATGCTAAGGTGGGTACGTTTGATACGGAGCTCGTTCATGAATTTTTATGGAAGCTTGCCCTTGAGGCGCGCATGAATCTTCATGTCATTGTTCATTATGGACACAATACGCATCATATGATTGAGGCTGTTTTTAAAGCACTTGGCCGTGCGCTTGACGAAGCTACAACCATAGACCCTCGCATAAAAGGAGTTCCGTCAACGAAAGGGATGTTATAGATGATTGGTATTGTCGATTATGGTATGGGCAATTTGTTTAGCGTCAGTAAAGCCCTTGAACGATTGAATGCAGATTATTTTATATCAGGTGATAAAGAGGAGCTTCTGGGTGCAGATGCCTTATTGCTTCCGGGTGTAGGCTCTTTTCGCGATGCAATGGAAGTATTACAGGTTGATACGATAAAAGAATTTGCAGCCAGCGGGAAACCCCTTCTTGGGATATGCCTGGGTATGCAGCTATTGTTTGAAGATAGTGATGAAAATGGGTTTACGAAAGGGCTCGGCTTACTGCCCGGTCATGTACGACGTTTTTCTGGTTCGAATGCTGCTGGAGAGACATATAAGGTTCCTCATATGGGATGGAATAAACTTGAATTTGTAAAAACTTCGCCTTTGTTAAAAGGGTTAGAAGAAGATTATGTTTATTTTGTTCATTCTTACTATGTAAGTGCAGAAAAATCAGAAGTGCTGCTGGCAAAAGCCAATTATTATGAAGAGGTTTCTGCTGTAGTTGGTAAAGATAATATATTTGGGATGCAATTTCATCCTGAAAAAAGCAGCAAGCTGGGAATGGCACTGTTGAATAATTTTTTGAAATTGGTTGAAGAAAGGAAGGCAGTACGATGACACTGACACTTTATCCAGCGATTGATATGCGCGGCGGGAATTGCGTACGCCTCCTCCAAGGTGATTATGATAAGGAAACGATTTATGGCGATTCACCTTTTGATATGGCCAAAACTTTTGCGTCAGATGGCGCAGAGTGGATACATATGGTTGACCTGGACGGGGCAAAGGATGGTAAACGGGTCAATGATCGCTTTGTAATAGAAGCAGCTAAGCAGCTAAAAGTAAATGTCCAAATTGGCGGGGGCATTCGTTCTGAGGCTGACATCCTTCATTATTTAGAAAATGGAATTACGCGCGTGATTATCGGTAGTATTGCTGTTTCCAATCCTGAGTTTGCGATTGAGATGATTCAGAAGTATGGCAAGCAAATTGTAGTGGGGATTGATGCGAAAAATGGCTATGTGGCTACCCATGGCTGGCTGAATACTTCAGAGGTAAAAGCAGTGGAACTGAGCAAACGCTTTGCTGACGCCGGTGCGGAGACATTTATTTTTACCGATATTGCTACCGATGGTACATTATCTGGACCAAATATAGCTGCTGTTTGTGAAATGTCACGGGTAACAGGAAAAAATGTTATTGCCTCTGGTGGAGTTAGCAGCTTAGCTGATTTGCGTGCTCTAAATGCAGAAGGGGTTAGAGGAGCTATTGTAGGAAAAGCTCTTTATGAAAACCGTTTTACATTGAAGGAAGCGCTAGATGAGGTGAAAAAATGACTCTGACGAAACGAATCATCCCTTGTCTTGACGTAAAAGAAGGTAGAGTTGTGAAAGGTATTCAGTTTGTTCAACTTCGGGATGCGGGAGACCCTGTAGAATTGGCTCGTTTTTATGACGAACAAGGAGCGGATGAACTCGTCTTCCTTGATATTTCTGCATCTGTTGAAGGAAGAAAAACCATGGTTGAAGTGGTTAAGTCTGTTGCTTCGGAGCTTGCCATCCCTTTTACGGTTGGCGGCGGGATTAATTCTTTAGAGGATATGAAACGAATTCTCCGTGCTGGAGCCGACAAGGTATCATTAAATACAGCAGCAGTATTGAATCCTGAACTCATTTCTGAGGGAGCAGGTTTTTTTGGAACACAGTGCATCGTTGTCGCGATTGATGCGAAGTATGATGAAGAGCTGGGAACATGGCGTGTTTACACGCATGGCGGCAGAACGCCAACGGATCGTAAGGTAATTGAGTGGGCAAAAGAAGCAGCTGAGTTAGGAGCAGGTGAAATTTTGCTGACAAGTATGGATAGCGACGGCGAAAAAAATGGCTTTGATTTAAAGCTGACTGCAGCGGTAAGTGAAGCAGTGACGATTCCGGTGATTGCTTCAGGCGGTGCAGGAAACGCCAGTCATTTTGAGGAAGCATTTGTAAATGGAAAAGCCGATGCGGCGCTTGCAGCTTCTATTTTTCACTATAAAGAAACTTCCGTTCATGAAGTAAAAAGTTATTTGCTAGAGAGAGGAGTGTCGGTGCGATGAATATTCGTTTTGATGAAAAAGGGCTAGTACCTGCCATCGTCCAGGATGCAGAAACAAAAGAGGTATTAACATTAGCTTATATGAATCAGGAATCTCTGACAAAAACGCTGGAAACCGGTGAAACATGGTTTTACAGCCGTTCACGTCAGGAGCTTTGGCATAAAGGTGCAACAAGTGGAAACACTCAGTCTGTTGTTAGCGTCAAATATGACTGTGACCAGGATGCAGTTCTTGTGCTCGTTCAGCCTAAGGGACCTGCCTGCCATACGGGAGCTGTCAGCTGCTTCTCTGAGGGTGTTGTTACTGAAAGGGCCTCCTCAAGTCTCGCAGACTACCAGATCTTGCAGTCATTAGAAAAGTTGATTATTGAACGAGAAAAAGAGCGCCCAGAAGGAGCTTATACTACCTATCTATTTGAAAAAGGCGTAGATAAGATCCTGAAAAAAGTCGGTGAAGAGGCATCAGAAGTCATCATCGCAGCGAAAAACCGAGACAAAGAAGAACTCAAATGGGAAGCCGCCGACCTCCTCTACCACCTGCAAGTATTACTGGTCGAACAAGACTTGCCGTTTACTGAAGTACTAAAAACCTTAGAAGAAAGACATAAAAGATAAAGTGGTGCCTGTCACCAAATATACAAAAAACGCTGTTTATGCAGCGTTTTTTGTATATTTGGAATATCTTCCAATGTGTTTGAATGGGTTCTAATGCTTCTCGTACGTGCTTTGGTTGTGGTATACTACATAAGTTAGTTTATTGTATAGATGGAGGTCTCCATGGTTAAAGACTCGAAAGCAAGAATTCAAAAGGGAAAGATCCTGTCATTTGTTCCGACTGGAGAATATTATTTCACGAAGGGTATTAAGGCATACCATCGCCGTGACTTTAAAAAAGCTAAAAAATATCTTGAGCGGGCGATGCAGCTGGAGCCGGGTGAACCGATGATTACCTGTCAGCTTGCTATAGTTTCAACAGAACTTGGTGAGTTCGAAAATTCTAATCGACTCTTGCATTTAATCCTTGAAGATCTTGATGAAGATATGGCAGAATGTCACTATTTTTTAGCAAATAATTATGCCCATATGGGTTTCTTTAAAGATGCGTATCATCATGCCAATATGTATTTAGAATTGGACCCAAATGGGGATTTTAATGAAGATACTCACGACCTTCTAGAACTTCTGTCGTTCGAGGCGGAGGGATTAGAAGATGAGCTTTATGAACAGGATGATCTTATCATAAAGCAAGAGCAGGCTCGAGATTTATTGGAATCAGGTTATTTTCCGAAAGCCATCGAACTATTGAATGATGTTGTGGAAGCATATCCGGAGTACTGGTCAGCCTATAATAACTTAGCTCTTGCATATTTTTATTTAGGTAAAACAAAAAAAGCAGAATCCATTCTTGATGATGTGTTAGATAGAAATCCTGGAAATCTGCATGCATTGTGTAATAGGCTAGTGTTTGCCCATTACCAAGGTAAAATCAAAGCTGTCTCACCTTTAATGGATTCACTAAAGAAAATTCAGCCTATGCTCATTGATCATCAATTTAAGCTTGGGGCAACCTTTGCGTTAATTGGTGAGTTTGAGTCAGCATACTTTTGGCTAAAAAAGCTTTATAAAAACGGTTTTGATGGTGACGGTCCTTTTTATTATTGGCTATCCTACTCGGCTTATTATACAGGCCATGAGAACTTTGCGAGAAACATTTGGAAAGTTGTCCTTGAGTATACTCCTGATAAGGAAGGGTTTGAACCATGGAATTTGGAAAAGCCGATTGCAAATGGATTTGAAGATCACTCAGGGTCAATTTTTCAAAAACTAGAAAGTGATTATCTTGAGGAACGATTATTTGCCTTATTCCTTGCCTCGGTTTCAGGGAAAGTCGAAGAGATCTTTACATCTAAACGTTTTTACCAAAATCAAAAGCTTTCTATTATGGAACAAAATTATGTCTCTTCCCTAAAAACAGGCACTCCTTCGGCTATTCTAGACGCTAAGGAAATTGCCGAGGTCCTTTATGAAAAGCATCAACCAATCGGAACAGTTGAGTCAGGTTTATATTTAATGTGGTTTTCCGTTTTTGTAGAATTGTCTAAGGCTGGGATTAACTTGAATAACAAACGTGCTTGGGCAGGTGCAATGGAATATGTCTGGTATAAGGCAAGCAATGAAAAGGTCTCACAGCAAGAAATTGCGAAACGCTACGATATCTCATCAGCCACCATTGGCAAATATGTGAAAATAGTAACTCAACATCTAAATTAATGTCTAAAAGAGGCTGCTCCTCTTTTCATTGAGCAGATTTTTGGACTATATAGCAATTGTTTAATACGATTAAGTAGGTAATACTAAACTTAATCGTATTTTTTTATAATTTTATATCTGGCTGCAGCGCCTAGGGGCTCGGGGTCATAAGCTTGGCTTGTCTTATGCCTGTCGCAACTGAGGGAAAAATGAACTTCTTTTTCCCCTAGCAAGGCGCTTCCGCCTTTAAATAGGGAGTGAATCTACATGTCAGAAGAAAAAATTTATGATGTGATTATCGCTGGTGCTGGTCCTGCTGGGATGACAGCTGCTGTTTATACATCCCGTGCAAATCTATCTACTCTTATGATTGAACGTGGTATGCCTGGAGGTCAAATGGCAAATACCGAGGATGTTGAAAACTATCCTGGATTTGAGAGCATTTTAGGACCAGATTTATCAACCAAAATGTTTGAGCACGCGAAAAAATTCGGTGCGGAATATGCGTATGGAGACATTAAAGAAATTATCGACAATGGTGATGTGAAAACCGTTATTGCTGGTTCGAAGCAATACAAAGCTTATTCCGTTATTATTTCAGCAGGTGCTGAATATAAAAAGGTAGGGGTACCTGGCGAAAAGGAACTTAGCGGCCGCGGCGTATCCTATTGTGCTGTTTGTGATGGAGCCTTTTTTAAAGGAAAAGAATTATATGTTATCGGCGGCGGAGATTCCGCAGTTGAGGAAGGTGTTTATTTAACTCGTTTCGCTTCTAAGGTAACGATTGTACACCGCCGTGATGAGCTCCGTGCTCAGAAAATTCTTCAAGACCGTGCATTTGCTAATGAAAAAATTGACTTCATTTGGAATCACACGATTAAATCGATTAATGATAAAGATGGAAAAGTGGGAAGCGTCACACTCGTTTCTACACAAACAGGAGAAGAACAAGAGCTACCTGCAGACGGTGTATTCATTTATATTGGAATGATTCCACTTTCTAAACCATTCACAAATCTCGGGATTACCAATGAAAACGGCTATATTGAAACAAATGAGCGAATGGAAACAAAAGTACCAGGAATTTTTGCAGCAGGAGATATCCGCGAGAAAACACTAAGACAAATTGTTACTGCAACTGGCGATGGCAGTATCGCGGCACAGAGTGCACAACACTATGTAGAGGAACTGAAAGAAGAATTCAAAATTAAGAAGTAATTTTACAATTTCTTCATAATCGTAATCCGGTTTTAATTCTCTTGTAACAGTGGTGAAATATTAATAAGGTATGATGATAGTAAGAATTGACCCCCTTTAAAATATTCACTTGGTGCACAGGCTGAAAATGCCTGTGCTATTTTTTTACATATTTTTAACAGAATAAAGAAATCTGATTTCGTTGTGACCGCTTACCAAAAAGAGTATAATAAAAAGAATAAATAAACGCGGTAATTTACTACTATGAATTTTTTTATATAGATAAGAAACAAAATATTTAACTTTGAGAATTGTTAAGCTCCGGCGACGAGGGCTTATGCTTTTCTTGTTAGAGGGTGTTTGTTGTGCAGCGAGTCACCAATTGTGTACTAATTAGAGATAACCAAGCATTAATGTTAAAGAAACCGCGACGCGGCTGGTGGGTAGCACCGGGCGGCAAAATGGAGCCTGGAGAGTCAGTAAGAGATTCCTGTATTCGTGAGTTTCGGGAGGAAACCGGAATCTACTTGAAAAATCCACAATTGAAGGGTATTTTTACTTTCATTATGAAAGAAAATGATCAAGTTTTATCCGAATGGATGATGTTTACTTTTTTAGCAACGGATTCTGATGGAATGCGTTTCGATGAATCGGATGAAGGTAAGCTTGAGTGGCAGCAGCTTGATCAATTAAAAAACCTGCCAATGGCAGCGGGAGACTATCATATTATCGATTATATGATTCATGGAAATGGGATAATTTACGGTACTTTTACTTACACCAAGGATTTCCAGTTAATCAGTTATCGATTAGATCCAAGTTAACTTGAGGGGGAAAATGAAATGAGTACCGGTTCAACAAATGAAACACAAATGGTCATCATTACGGGGATGTCTGGAGCTGGAAAAACAGTTGCGATCCAAAGTTTAGAGGATTTAGGTTTTTTCTGTGTAGATAATCTGCCCCCAACTCTGCTTCCTAAATTTCTTGAACTTATGAAGGAATCTGGGAATAAAATGAATAAAGTTGCTTTGGTTATGGATTTAAGAGGAAGAGAGTTCTTTGATCATTTGTTTAAAGCGCTTGATGACCTTGCAGAAACCTCATGGGTAAGCCCGCAAATCCTGTTCTTGGATGCAGACGATGCAACTTTAGTGCGAAGATATAAAGAAACAAGAAGATTTCATCCGCTTGCACAATCTGGCCTGCCATTAGAGGGCATTAAGCTAGAGAGAGAGCTTCTTGATGAGTTAAAGGGAAGGGCCCAGATTATTTACAACACTTCACAAATGAAGCCGCGTGAATTACGTGAAAAGATTATAACTGAATTTACTACAAATAAAAAATCAATTTTTACTGTCAATGTCATGTCATTTGGATTTAAGCATGGAATTCCAATCGATGCTGACCTCGTTTTTGATGTGCGTTTCCTGCCAAATCCTCACTATATCGATCACATGAGACCAAAAACAGGATTAGATGAAGAGGTTTCAAGCTATGTTTTAAAATGGAATGAAACGCATAAATTCATAGAGAAGGTCACAGATTTGTTAAGCTTTATGCTTCCGCATTATAAGCGGGAAGGCAAAGCGCAGCTTGTGATTGCGATAGGGTGTACTGGAGGGCAGCACCGCTCCGTAACTCTGGCTGAATATCTTGCTAAATACTTTGAAAATGATTACAAAACATTCGTTTCACATCGTGACATTGAGAGGAGAAAGGATAAGACGACATGAGGGAGTTAGGACAGCCAAGAATCGTCATCATAGGCGGAGGAACAGGCTTGCCGGTTTTATTAAGAGGATTAAAACAGTATCCAGTTGATATTACCGCCATTGTAACGGTTGCTGATGATGGCGGTAGTTCAGGAAGGCTCCGCGACGACCTGCAAATTCCACCGCCTGGGGATATCCGAAATGTGTTAGCTGCACTATCCGATGTAGAACCGCTTGTGGAGGAGATGTTTCAACATCGTTTTAAGACCTCCAATGAATTATCTGGACATTCACTTGGTAATTTGATTTTAGCAGCAATGACTTCGATTACCGGGAATTTTGTTCACGCCATTCAAGAAATGAGTAAGGTATTAAATGTTCGCGGCAAGGTTCTGCCAGCAGCTAATCAAAGTGTTGTTCTTCATGCAGAAATGGAGGATGGGACCATCGTTTCTGGTGAATCGAAAATTCCCTATTCAGGAAAAAAAATAAAAAAGGTTTTTTTAACACCAGAGGTTATTACGCCTTTGCCGGAATCCATCCAAGCCATTAGACAAGCAGATCTAATTATAATTGGACCTGGAAGTCTATATACTAGTATCCTGCCCAATCTTCTTGTACCGCGATTAGGTGAAGAGATTTGCCGGTCTCAGGCCAAAAAGGTGTATATTTGCAATTTAATGACACAAGCGGGTGAAACGCACGGATACACGGCAAGTGACCATATAAAAGCTATTTATGAGCATATGACCTGTGCGTTTATGGATACGATTCTAGTGAACAATAAAGAAATTCCTGAAGACATCCAGCTCCGCTATAATGAAGAGCTTGCAGACCCGGTCAATTATGATTTAGAGCGCATTAATGAACTTGGAGTTGAAGTCGTTTACGCTGACATTGCTGTCCAAGAGAACGGGGCACTGAGACATGACCCGAAAAAAGTGGCAAAAATTTTATATAATTTACTTTTAGATGAAACCAAACAGTGATATGAAGCGTAAATAATAATGCCTGTGCAAAAAGGGGGTGAAGGGATGTCTTTCGCTTCGGAAACGAAAAAAGAATTAACAAATTTGGAAATAAAGCCATGCTGCACGCAAGCGGAACTTTCCGCGCTCATTCGAATGAATGGTTCCATGTCATTTTCGAACCGTAAGTTAATTGTTGATATTCAGACTGAAAATGCAGCCATCGCTCGAAGGATTTATACGTTAATAAAAAAGAGCTATGATGTTCCAGTGGAGCTGCTGGTTCGAAAAAAAATGAGATTAAAAAAGAATAATGTTTACATTGTTCGTTTGTCGCAACGAGCTAAGGAAATACTAGAGGATATGAAAATCCTTGGTGAAGGATTTACCTTCATCCATGATATAGCTAGTGATCTGGTGAAAAAGAAATGTTGTAAACGTTCTTATTTACGTGGGGCGTTTTTAGCTGGAGGTTCGGTGAATAATCCGGAAACTTCCTCGTATCATTTGGAAATTGCTTCACTATACAAGGAGCATAATGATTCCCTGTGTGAATTAATGAATAAATTTGGACTCAATAGCAAGACACTTGAGCGAAAAAAAGGCTATATTACTTACTTAAAAGAAGCAGAAAAAATTACCGAGTATCTAAATATTATTGGTGCAGTCAATGCTCTTCTTCGCTTTGAAGATGTGCGGATTGTAAGAGATATGCGAAATTCGGTTAATCGTCTGGTTAATTGTGAAACTGCGAACTTAAATAAAACGATTGGTGCTTCAATCCGGCAGGTTGAAAATATTCGCTATATTAACGATACGGTTGGATTGCACATTTTACCAGAAAAGTTAAGAGAGATCGCGGAACTCCGTCTCCATTATACTGATGTAACCTTAAAGGAACTAGGAGAGATGGTTTCCGGTGGTATAATTAGTAAATCTGGAATTAATCATCGGTTAAGAAAAATAGATGAAATTGCTGAAAAATTACGGATTGGTGATTTGGCTCAAAGAAAATAGAGGAAAACATAAGGAGGATTTTTGTAATGGTAGAGAAACAAGTGGAAGTTAAATTGAAAACGGGTCTTCAAGCACGACCAGCAGCATTATTTGTTCAGGAAGCGAACCGTTTTTCAGCGGATATTTTTTTAGAGAAAGATGGTAAAAAGGTTAATGCAAAGAGTATTATGGGTCTTATGAGTCTAGCTGTCGGTTCAGGCGTTTTAGTTAATATTGTTGCTGACGGTGATGATGAAGAAAAAGCCATTGATGCATTGTCTACTTTTGTTCAAAATGAACATTAAAATAACAGTAAAATAAAAAGAGTTTGACCTAAAATCGGTCAAACTCTTTTTGTTATTACTTATCTTTTTTATCTTCTTTAAGGCTTCTAGTGATGATATGGTCAACGAGACCGTATTCTTTTGCTCTTTCAGCTGTCATGAAGTTATCGCGGTCAGTATCCTTTTGGATGACTTCTAGCGGCTGGCCAGTGCGCTCTGCTAGGATTCCATTCAATTTCTCACGAAGGAATAGAATACGCTTAGCTGCAATTTCAATCTCGGTTGCCTGCCCTTGTGCGCCGCCCAATGGCTGATGAATCATAACTTCAGCATTTGGAAGGGCATAACGCTTACCTTTTGTACCTGCAGCAAGTAGGAAAGCACCCATTGAAGCTGCCATACCAATACAAATGGTTTGAACATCTGGCTTAATGAACTGCATAGTGTCATAAATGGCCATACCTGCAGTAATACTTCCGCCAGGGCTGTTAATATAAATGGATATATCCTTTTCAGGGTTTTCTGCCTCAAGGAATAACAATTGTGCTACAATGCTATTAGCCACATGATCATCAATGCCACTGCCAAGCATAATAATACGGTCTTTTAAGAGACGAGAATAAATGTCGTATGCTCTTTCTCCGCGGTTTGTTTGTTCGATAACTGTAGGAATCAAATTCATTTTTCTTCCTCCTCTAAGTATAAAAGATTTTAATATGTATAGTTAATGATACACTGATGGTCAATTAAGGTCAAACAATTCGCTTTATATTTGTTCGACATCTTTCCCTAATTCATCATAACCATTTGGCTAATTTTTAAACCTATTCTAGCTTGCAAAGTTTCACGAATTGGAATATAATATGTTAGTCGCATATATGCGCTCGTGGTGCAACGGATAGCACGTAAGATTCCGGTTCTTAAAATGGGGGTTCGATTCCCTCCGAGCGCGTCTTAAAACCTCTTGTTACTAGGTAACAGGAGGTTTTTTCATTTCTGACAGTTAATAACCATACACGAATTCTCCATCTTCATGTAAAATAGAGCAAGGGGGGAATTAGTAATGGATTTAAAAGCAGGATTATGGCAGCAGCAATCATTAAAATTGGCAATGACGCAGGAACTAACTCAGGCAATTGCGCTCTTGCAATATTCAGCACAAGAGCTTTCAGCATTTTTAGAAAACAAAGCACTTGAAAATCCCCTACTTCAGGTTGAGAATAAACATATTCAGCCTATTAACCCATTAATAGATCGTAATCGGCGGAAACACACAAAAAATACGGAAAACGATTGGATTGAGCAAATTGCAGCCAAGTCATCTTCAAGTGAAGATCAGCTGCTAAATCAGCTTAATCTCCGTAAATACTCTAGTAATCAACTAAAAGTAATTAAACACTTGATTCAGAACCTCGATGTAAACGGATACTTAGCCTCTGAGCCTGAGGAAATCGCAGAAAAATTAGGTGTCCACATAGAACTGGTTGAAGAGAGCATAATTGTGATTCAGACCTTGGAACCAGCTGGAATCGGGGCTAGGAATCTTCAAGAATGTTTATTAATTCAGCTCGAGCGGGAGAACCTAAAGGATGATTTGGCGTTAATAATTCTTTCTCACTACTTCGTTCCATTTGCTGAAAAGAAATGGAAGCAGATAGCAAAGGAACTACAAATCCCTTTACAGAAAATCCAAGAAATATTTGATACGGTACAGCAGTTGAACCCACGTCCTGGTGCACTTTTAGAGCAGGATAACGCTTCCTACATTATCCCTGATGCCATTGTCGAACGTTTTGGGGATGGATTTTCTGTCAGGCTGTGTGATGACATTCTTCCAAAAATAAGTTTTAATGATCATTATTATCAAAAACTGACTACTACAAAGGATGCTCAGGTAAGCCGCTTTTTGCAGGATAAAGTACAAGATTATCAATGGATCATGAAAAGTATAGAGCAGCGGAAAGAAACTTTAACGAGGGTTGTCAGTAAAATTGTGGAAAAACAAACTCGTTTCTTCGAACATGGTAAAGAATACTTAGTTCCTATGACCATGAAGGAAGTCGCGGGAGAACTTGATATTCATGAATCAACAGTCAGCCGTGCAGTGAAAGAAAAATATGTGCAAACTCCGATTGGTACCTTTCCACTCAAGTCGTTCTTTACCAGTACCATTCAAACGGTATCAAATGAAAGCACCTCTTCGAGTCAGGTTAAAAATGAAATCGCTTCAATGGTTAATAGTGAGGATAAACAACGTCCATTATCGGATCAGGATATTGTTGAGAAGCTGAAGACAATTCAGGGAATCGTTGTGTCTAGAAGAACAGTGGCAAAGTATCGAGACCAACTGGGGATTCCATCTTCATCTAAGAGAAAAAGATTTGATTGAAAGGATACAAACGATGACGCAAACAATGATCACCCTTTATACTAGACAACGCTGTTCACTATGTGAAAAAGCAAAAATGGCCATCCTTGAGCTTAAGGAAGACTGGAATTTTAAATTAGAAGAAATTGATATTGATTCAAGTGATGAGTTAACGGAATTATACGGGATCATGATTCCAGTGGTTCAGATTGACGGGGAAGAAGTAGCCTTTGGAATAATTAACAAAAATGACATAAGTAAACGTTTGCAAGAAAAAACTGAAAACTTTTAGGTTGAAATAGGTTTTCACTCCTGTTAGAATGAAAAATGTTAGCAGGGGTGATTTTTTTTCGATGGAGTGGGACATAATTTGTCTAGGGTGGACATTTTATGACCAGTTACATATAATAAAGGAGCAGGACATTATGCAATCACTCATCGATATTCAAAAAAGATTATTACCCGATCTCCTCCAGGTCCTACATAAACGATATTCTATCCTCAGACATATCGGTTTTATGCAGCCAGTAGGAAGAAGGAGTCTTGCTTCCAACCTTGGTTACACGGAAAGAGTTCTTCGCAGTGAAGTTGATTTCCTAAAGGAACAAAATCTTGTTTCAATCAACAATATTGGAATGAGCTTAACTTCTGAAGGGAAGAATTTGCTAGAAGATTTAGAAGGAATGATTCGAGAGTTAATCGGTATCGACGTAATGGAGTTGGAGTTAAAACACCGACTTAAGATTCAAAAAGTCATCATTGTACCTGGGAACAGTGATGAATCCCTTATGGTAAAAGATGACTTAGGTAAGGCTTGTGCCTTGTGCATGAAAAAATATTTAACTGGGAAAAATATTATCGCTGTAACTGGCGGCTCAACGATGGCTGCGGTCGCAAACGCACTTACACCTGAGCTTGGCAAAAAGGAATTGCTGTTTGTACCGGCTCGCGGCGGAATTGGTGAGGATGTCCAGAATCAGGCAAATACAATTAGCTCGATTATGTCGAAAAATACAAAATCGAAGCACCGTGTATTTTATGTGCCTGATCAAGTGAGTAATGAAATTTATCAGTCCCTAATTAAAGAACCTGAAATTCATGAAGTTTTAAACTTAATAAAATCCGCAAGCATGGTTCTTCATGGAATTGGGGATGCTATTACAATGGCTGAACGAAGAAAATCGAGACCCGAAATTATGCAAAAGCTTGAAACGAGTGCGTCTGTAGGGGAAGCTTTCGGCTATTATTTTAATGAAAAAGGTGAAATCGTCCACAAGGTTCTAACCATTGGACTGCAACTAGAAGACCTCGCACAGATTCCTAACGTGATTGCTGTTGCAGGCGGCGCTTCTAAGGCAAAAGCCATTAAGGCTTATATGAAAAAAGCCCCCCCCTCGACAATATTAATCACGGATGAGGGTGCAGCAAGAAAGTTATTAAAAGGGTAATCCCTTTTTATATAAGACTGTTTTCGTAAATAAATCTTTTATCCGATTTTAACGTGGAAATAGTCATCTAGTTTTAACAATTTAGTTTGTAAGCTCTTTTTTTAAAAAAGAGCCTAAATAAAAACCTTTTTTCAAAACAAGGAGGAAATTACAATGACAGTAAAAGTTGGTATTAATGGATTTGGTCGTATCGGCCGTAACGTATTCCGTGCGGCATTAAATAATGCAGAAATGGAAATCGTAGCAATTAACGATTTAACTGATGCAAAAATGCTTGCGCACCTTTTAAAATACGATACTGTTCATGGAACTCTTCAACAAGATGTTACCGTTGATGGCGAATATTTAGTAGTTGGCAACCAAAAGGTAAAAGTAATTGCTGAACGCGATCCAGCTCAATTAGGTTGGGGAGAACTTGGTGTTGAAGTAGTAGTTGAATCTACTGGACGTTTCACAAAGCGTGAAGATGCGGCAAAACACCTTGAAGCAGGTGCTAAGAAAGTTATCATTTCTGCTCCAGCAGATAACGAAGATATCACTATCGTAATGGGTGTTAACCAAGAACAATACGATCCGGCTAACCACCACGTATTATCAAACGCTTCATGTACTACAAACTGTCTAGCTCCTTTTGCGAAGGTTTTAAATGATGAATTCGGAATTAAGCGTGGAATGATGACTACTATCCACTCTTATACAAATGACCAACAAATCCTTGATTTACCACACAAGGACTACCGTCGTGCTCGTGCAGCAGCTGAGAACATGATTCCTACATCAACTGGTGCAGCGAAAGCAGTTTCTTTAGTTCTTCCAGAACTTAAAGGTAAATTAAATGGTATGGCTGTTCGTGTACCAACTCCAAACGTATCAATCGTGGATTTAGTTGCTGAATTAGACAAAGAAGTAACAGCTGATGAAGTAAACGCAGCATTAAAAGCAGCTGCTGAAGGTCCATTAAAAGGAATTTTACACTATAGCGAACTTCCATTAGTATCTACAGATTACAATGGCAGCCCAGCTTCTTCTTCAATTGATTCTTTATCAACTATGGTTCTTGAAGGTAACATGGTAAAAGTATTATCTTGGTACGATAACGAAGTTGGTTATTCTAGCCGTGTAGTTGACCTTATTGGATATATCGCTCAAAAAGGACTTTAATCTTTAGTTAGTTGAGGTTGGTAAATTCTTCATCAAAAAGCTATAATGATTTAGGGTAATCAAAGGGGAGCGGGGAACATTCCCCCTCCCTTTTTTTGTGTAATTAGCTGTCAATACATAAGGAGGAGCTTTGCGCATGAACAAGAAAACATTAAAAGATGTTGATGTAAAAGGAAAACGCGTTTTCTGCCGCGTTGATTTTAACGTTCCTATGCAGGATGGAAAAATCACAGATGAAACAAGAATCCGCGCTGCACTACCTACTATTCAATATTTAATTGATCAAGGTGCTAAAGTCATCTTGGCAAGCCATTTTGGACGTCCGAAGGGTAAAGTAGTAGAGGAAATGCGCTTAACTCCAGTGGGTGTGAGACTTTCTGAACTTCTTGGCAAAAACGTTCAAAAAGCAGATGAAGCCTATGGTGATTCTGTAAAATCATTAATTGAATCTATGAATGAAGGCGATGTTCTTCTTCTAGAAAACGTTCGTTTTTACCCAGGTGAAGAGAAGAATGATTCTGAACTTGCAAAAGCATTTGCAGAACTTGCGGATGTTTATGTAAATGATGCCTTTGGTGCAGCACACAGAGCACATGCCTCCACAGAAGGTATTGCTCACCATCTTCCTGCTGTATCTGGTCTATTAATGGAAAAAGAGCTTGATGTTTTAGGAAAAGCTTTATCAAATCCTGAACGTCCATTTACGGCAATTATTGGCGGAGCAAAGGTTAAGGACAAGATTGGTGTTATTGAAAACCTATTAGAAAAGGTTGATAACTTAATCATCGGTGGCGGTCTTGCTTATACTTTTATTAAAGCACAGGGCCATGAAATCGGTAAATCTCTTCTTGAGGCTGATAAAATCGACTTAGCGAATTCATTTATTGAAAAAGCAAAAGAAAAAGGCGTTAATTTCTATATGCCTGTTGACGCTATCGTGGCAGATGATTTTTCAGCAGATGCGAATTCAAAAGAAGTAGCAATCGAAGAAATTCCTGCTGATTGGGAAGCACTTGATATCGGACCGAAAACAAGAGAAATCTATCGTGATGTAATCAAAAAATCAAAATTGGTCATTTGGAATGGACCGATGGGTGTGTTTGAAATCGATAAATTTGCTGGTGGTACAAAGGCAGTTGCTGAAGCTCTTGCAGAAGCAGAAGGTACCTATTCAGTGATTGGCGGCGGCGATTCTGCAGCAGCAGTAGAGAAATTTAATTTAGCAGAGAAAATGAGTCATATTTCAACAGGCGGCGGCGCTTCCCTTGAATTCATGGAAGGCAAAGCACTTCCAGGCGTAGTCGCTCTAAATGATAAATAATAATTAGAACTTTCTATCTTGAAAGGTTGTGTAACTATGCGTAAACCGATTATTGCAGGTAACTGGAAAATGAATAAGACACTTGCTGAGGCGAAAAGCTTTACCGAGGAAGTAAAAGGTCTTGTTCCAAATCCTGATAAAATGGATTCTGTTATTTGTGCACCAGCTTTATTTTTACAAAGTCTTGTTGAGCAAACTGAAGGCAGCGATGTGAAAATAGGCGCACAAAACATGCATTTCGAAGAAAGCGGAGCTTTTACAGGAGAAATTAGCCCGAAACCTCTTGCTGAAATTGGGGTTCAATATGTGATTCTTGGACATTCTGAACGCCGTGAAATGTTTAATGAAACCGATGAAAGTGTTAATAAAAAGACACTGGCAGCTTTCAACTATAACTTAACGCCAATCGTTTGCTGCGGTGAAACATTAGAGCAACGTGAAAACGGTGAAACCAATCAACTAGTTGGTTCACAAATACAAAAAGCTTTAGCTGGCTTAACAGATGAGCAAGTAAAGCAAACCGTTATTGCTTACGAACCAATCTGGGCAATTGGAACAGGTAAATCTTCGACTGCACAAGATGCAAATGAAGTATGTGCTCATATTCGCCAAGTAGTAGCACAGCAATTCAGTGAAGAAGTTGCTAATGCTGTCAGAATTCAGTACGGCGGCAGTGTGAAACCGGAGAATATTAAGGAATACATGGCACAGCCTGATATCGACGGTGCTCTTGTTGGTGGAGCTAGTCTTGAGCCAGGATCATTCCTGCAGCTATTGGAGGCAGGAAGCTATGAGTAAGTCTCCCGTTGCCCTCATCATTCTTGATGGATTCGGATGCAGGGATGAACACAAAGGGAATGCAGTCTATCATGCGAAGAAGCCAAACTTTGATCGTTACTGGAATACTTTCCCGCACTCACATTTAACAGCTTCTGGTGAGGCTGTTGGACTTCCAGAGGGTCAAATGGGTAACTCAGAAGTTGGTCATTTAAATATTGGTGCTGGCCGGATTGTATACCAAAGCTTAACACGTGTGAATATCGCTATCCGCGAAGGTGAATTTGTAAAAAATGAAACCATCTGCAGTGCAATGGACCATGTGAAGAAAAATGGAACTAACCTCCACTTGTTTGGTTTATTATCGGATGGCGGTGTCCACAGCCATATTAACCATATGTTTGCACTATTAAAGATGGCAAAAGAGGAAGGCGTAGAGAACGTTTATATTCATGGTTTCCTTGATGGACGTGATGTCGGTCCAAAAACTGCCGCTAAATATATTCAGCAGACTTTGGATAAAATTAATGAGTATGGCGTTGGTGAGTTTGCTACCATTTCTGGACGTTATTACTCAATGGATCGTGACAAGCGCTGGGAGCGTGTTGAAAAGTCTTATTGTTCCATGGTCTATGGTGACGGCCCAACTTACACCAATCCATTAGATGTGGTAGAGGATTCTTACCAGCATGGAATTTTTGATGAATTCGTGATTCCGTCTGTGATCACAAAGGAAGATGGTCAGCCAGTTGCGACAATCAAGGACAATGACGCAGTCATTTTCTATAATTTCCGTCCAGACCGTGCAATCCAAATTTCTAACGTTTTCACAAACGAAGATTTCCGTCCGTTTGACCGTGGTGAAAAACATCCAAGGGATTTATTCTTTGTATGTTTAACACATTTTAGTGAATCGGTTAATGGATACGTTGCGTTTAAGCCTTCTAACTTGGATAACACGTTAGGAGAGGTATTATCGCAAAATGGGTTGAAGCAATTAAGAATTGCTGAAACCGAAAAATATCCTCATGTTACCTTCTTTATGAGCGGCGGCCGTGAGGACAAGTTCCCAGGAGAAGAGCGTATTCTAATCAACTCACCGAAAGTTGCAACCTATGACCTGCAGCCTGAAATGAGTGCTTATGAGGTTACAGACGCTCTACTTAAAGAAATTCAAGACGATAAATTTGATGCAATTCTCCTAAACTTTGCGAACCCTGATATGGTTGGACATTCAGGTATGCTTGAACCAACTGTTAAGGCAATCGAAACAGTTGACGAATGCTTAGGTAAAATTGTTGATTTAATCCTTGAAAAAGGCGGATCTGCGATTATTACGGCTGACCATGGTAATGCAGATGAGGTTATGACTCTTGAAGGTGAGCCAATGACAGCACACACCACAAATCCAGTTCCAGTTATTATTACAAAGAATGACGTGGAGTTACGAGAAGGTGGAATCCTAGGAGATTTAGCTCCTACGATGTTAAAGCTCCTTGGTGTTGAACAGCCAGAAGAAATGACAGGAAAATCATTAATTAAATAATTTTTTTATTAAAAGGAGAGAAATTAAATGCCATTTATTGCAGATGTATACGCACGTGAAGTATTAGATTCCCGCGGTAACCCAACAGTTGAAGTAGAAGTTTTCACAGAATCCGGTGCTTTTGGCCGTGCTTTAGTTCCAAGTGGTGCTTCTACTGGTGAATATGAAGCAGTAGAACTTCGCGATGGTGACAAAGAGCGTTACCTTGGTAAAGGTGTATTAAAAGCTGTAGATAACGTAAATGAAATTATTGCTCCACACCTTGTTGGAGAAGAATTCAGCGTTTTAGACCAAGTTGCTATTGACCATGCTTTAATCGAGCTTGATGGAACTGAAAATAAAGGTAAATTAGGTGCAAACGCCATCCTAGGTGTTTCTATGGCTGTAGCTCATGCTGCTGCAAACTACTTAGATATTCCTTTATACCAATACCTTGGAGGATTCAACTCTAAGCAGCTTCCAGTTCCAATGATGAATATCGTGAACGGTGGAGAGCACGCTGATAACAACGTTGATATTCAAGAATTCATGGTAATGCCTGTTGGAGCTCCAAACTTTAGAGAAGCACTTCGTATGGGTGCAGAAATTTTCCACAGCTTAAAGTCTGTACTTAAAGAAAAAGGACTTAACACTGCTGTTGGTGATGAAGGTGGATTTGCTCCAAACCTAGGATCTAACGAAGAAGCACTTCAAACGATTGTTCAAGCAATCGAAAAAGCTGGTTACAAGCCTGGTGAAGAAGTATTCTTAGCAATGGATGCTGCTTCTTCTGAGTTCTACAACAAAGAAGATGGTAAATACCATCTTAAAGGTGAAGGCGTTGTTAAGACTTCTGCAGAAATGGTTGATTGGTATGAGGATATGGCTACTAAATATCCAATCCTATCTATCGAAGACGGTTTAGATGAAAACGACTGGGAAGGACACAAGCTTCTAACTGAACGCCTTGGTAAAAAAGTTCAATTAGTTGGAGATGACCTATTCGTTACAAACACGAAGAAGCTTTCTGAAGGTATTGAAAAAGGAATCGGCAACTCAATCCTTATCAAAGTTAACCAAATTGGTACATTAACTGAAACATTTGACGCAATTGAAATGGCGAAGCGTGCTGGTTACACTGCAGTTATCTCTCACCGTTCTGGTGAAACAGAAGATAACACAATCGCTGACATCGCTGTTGCAACAAATGCGGGTCAAATCAAAACAGGTGCTCCTTCACGTACAGACCGTGTTGCGAAATACAACCAATTGCTTCGTATTGAAGACCAATTAGGTGATACAGCACAATACAACGGCTTAAAATCTTTCTATAACCTAAAAAAATAAAATGATTAAAGTGAAGGCACTCATTGACGAATGAGTGCCTTTCCTTGCTGCTGTGGCGGAAATCTGTCACAAAGACTAGTATTGTTAAAAGGTCAATAGTATGGTACATTAAAAATACTGTGAAATGTACGAACTAACAGGAGGTGGCTTACATGCATGCATTGGTTGTAACATTATTAGTAATCGTAAGTATTGGACTTATTCTAGTTGTTTTATTGCAATCAGGTAAAAGTGCTGGATTATCTGGTGCCATTTCAGGTGGTGCAGAAACATTATTCGGTAAGCAAAAAGCACGTGGACTTGATTTGATTTTACATCGTATTACTGTAGTATTAGCAGTTCTTTTCATTATTCTTGCTGTCTTAGTTGCGTACTTCGAAGTTTAATAAAGAATGCTCAAAAAACCTGGCTTATGTCAGGTTTTTTTTATGCACCGAAAATCGAAGGCTTTTTTCTGGAATGTTACCCAATTGTTTGCTTAAACTAAGGTAATGGATTTTTTTGAATTAAAGGAGTTTTTATAATGAAAATTGCAGCACCTAAGCCCTTCACCTTTAAGGCGGGAAAACGAGCAGTTTTATTGCTTCACGGATTTACAGGTAATTCGGCTGATGTTCGGATGTTAGGGAGATTTTTAGAAAAAAGGGGATATACTTGTCATGCTCCACATTATAAAGGGCATGGAGTTCCGCCGGAAGAGTTAGTACATACAGGTCCAACAGATTGGTGGCAGGATGTTATAAATGGCTATAATTTTTTAAAAAGCCAAGGCTATGAGGAAATTGCTGTTGGGGGACTTTCACTTGGCGGCGTATTTTCCTTAAAATTGGGTTACACTGTACCTATAAAGGGTATATTTCCGATGTGTGCACCAATGTATATAAAAAGTGAAGAAGTCATGTATCAAGGAATTCTAGAGTATGCCCGCGAATATAAAGTACGGGAAGGGAAAACCGAAGAGCAAGTCGAATTGGAAATGAATGAGTTCGCAAAAACGCCCATGAATACATTAAAGGCTTTGCAGTCATTAATTTCTGATGTCCGCAACCATGTGGATATGATTTATGCTCCAACCTTTGTCGTCCAAGCCCGACACGACAAAATGATTAATACAGATAGTGCAAACATAATTTACAATGAAGTTGAGTCCGTTAACAAAGAAATTAAATGGTATGAGGAATCGGGACATGTGATTACGTTAGATAAAGAACGTGATCAGCTTCATGAAGATGTTTACGCCTTTTTAGAAAAATTAGATTGGCAGAACTAATCTCTTGAGGAGGGATTTTATTTGGAAGATAATATTCAACTGCACGTTGATAAACTATTACAATATATGAAAGATGAGGCTTATAAGCCTTTGACGGTACAAGAACTAGAAGCAGCATTTGGAATTTCGGATTCAAGTGACTTTAAAGAATTTGTTAAAGCGCTTGTTCAAATGGAGGAAAAAGGACTTGTTGTCCGTACACGCAGCAACCGTTATGGATTGCCGCAAAAAATGAACCTCATCCGCGGTAAACTGACAGGGCATGCAAAAGGCTTTGCGTTTGTGATTCCAGATGAACCGGGTATGGATGATATTTTTATACCGCCGAATGAACTGAATAATGCCATGCATGGTGATACTGTACTTGCTCGAATTTCTTCTGAGACTTCTGGTCAGCGACGTGAAGGAAGTATCATTCGTATATTAGAAAGAGGCGTAACGCAAATCGTCGGCACCTATGTGGAAAGCAAAAGCTTTGGTTTTGTGATCCCGGATGATAAAAAATTTGCCAGTGATATCTTTATTCCAAAATCAGCATCTAAAGGAGCCGTAGAAGGCCATAAAGTGGTTGTTAAGCTTACTACCTATCCAGAGGGACGTAAAAGTGCTGAAGGAGAGGTTATCACTGTACTTGGACATAAAAATGATCCGGGTGTGGATATTCTTTCTGTTATCCATAAGCATGGCCTGCCAATGGCTTTCCCAGATGACGTATTAAAGCAAGCAAATGAGACACCTGATACAATCGATGAAAGCGAATTGGCGAACCGTCGTGATCTCCGGAATGAAACGATTGTGACAATAGACGGCGCTGACGCGAAAGACCTTGATGATGCGGTTACTGTAACGAAGCTGGATAATGGCAACTATAAGCTTGGCGTACATATTGCAGATGTAAGCTATTATGTAAAAGAAGGAACGCCAATCGACCTTGAGGCAGAAGAACGTGCAACAAGTGTTTATTTAGTCGACAGGGTCATTCCAATGATTCCACATCGTTTATCCAATGGAATTTGTTCACTTAATCCAAGAGTGGACCGCCTGGTGTTATCGTGTGATATGGAAATTAATCCGGAAGGTCAAGTAGTGAATCACGAGATTTTCCAAAGTGTAATCAAAACAACGGAGAGAATGACTTACTTTGATGTAAATAAGATCTTAGTTGATAAAGATGAGGAAACACGATCCCGCTATGAATCCCTTGTGCCGATGTTTGAGCAAATGGAAGAACTTGCACAAATATTGCGAGAGAAGCGAATGAAGCGCGGTGCGATCGATTTTGACTTCAAAGAGTCTAAGGTTTTGGTTGATGAAGATAGTAAACCGTTAGATGTAGTTCTCCGCGAACGTTCGGTAGCCGAAAGATTAATTGAGGAATTTATGCTTGCTGCCAATGAAACAGTCGCTGAGCATTTTCACTGGATGGAGGTACCGTTTATTTACCGAATCCATGAAGATCCAAAAGAAGATAAGCTGAGAAGGTTCTTTGAGTTTATCACGAACTTTGGCTATATTGTCAAAGGAACGGCAAATGATGTTCATCCAAGGGCCCTGCAGGAGATTATTGAAGAAGTTCAGGGTAAGCCAGAAGAGATGGTTATCTCGACGGTTATGCTCAGGTCCATGCAGCAGGCAAAATATGATCCAGAAAGCTTAGGTCACTTTGGATTATCAACAGAGTTTTATACACATTTCACATCGCCAATTCGACGGTATCCAGATACCATCGTTCATCGTTTAATCCGAACCTATTTAATAGAAGGAAAGCTAGATGAGACAACGAGGGAAAAATGGAATGCGAGGTTGCCTGAGATTGCGCAGCATTCATCGAAAATGGAACGCCGGGCGGTTGACGCTGAACGTGAAACCGATGAGCTTAAGAAAGCTGAGTATATGGAAGATAAGATTGGCGAAGAGTATGATGGTATCATTAGCTCTGTAACCAATTTTGGAATGTTTGTCGAGCTTCCTAATACCATTGAGGGTCTCGTCCATGTGAGCTATTTGACAGATGACTACTATCGATTTGACGAGCGCCATTTTGCAATGATTGGTGAGCGGACAGGTAACGTATTCCGTATTGGGGATGAAATTACCGTCAGAGTTGTAAAAGTCAATAAGGACGAGCGTTCCATTGATTTTGAAATCGTTGGTATGAAAGGTACACGCCGCGAGCGTTCAGAAACTCCGAGAGTGTTTAAAACAGGCAGCGATACCAAAAAACCACGCCGTAATAAACAAGAAGGCCGCGGCGGCGGGCAAAAGTCTGAAGCACGTGGTGGAGGATCAGGTCAAGGATCGGGAACGCGGAAGAAAAAGAAGTTTTACGATAATGTACCTAAGAATAAAAGCACCAAGCGGAAAAACAAGAAAAGATAATTTAGGTGGGGGCCTTCTTCTAGGTCCCCTTTCAATTGTTATCAATAACGTTTTCTGCTAAAATGAACCCATAACGAGGTGAGAGACATGCCAAAAGGTGTAGGAAAAGTGGTGGCGCAAAATAAAAAGGCATACCATGATTACTTTATTGAAGAAACGTATGAGGCCGGTATCGTTCTTCAAGGTACTGAAATTAAGTCGATACGTGCCGGAAAAGTGAATTTAAAGGATTCTTATGCTAGAATTCATAATGGTGAAATGCATTTATTAAATATGCACGTTAGCCCATATGAGCAAGGTAATCGCTATAATCATGATCCTTTGAGACAGAGAAAGCTGTTGCTTCATAAGCGGGAAATTAATAAACTTTTCGGTGAAACTCGAGAAGCAGGTTATGCATTGATTCCTTTAAAAATTTATTTGAAAAATGGGTTTGCAAAGGTTTTATTAGGCTTAGCAAAGGGTAAAAAGAATTATGATAAACGTGAAGTCCTTAAGCAAAAAGAGGCTAAGCGTGATATCGAGCGTGCATTCCGTGATCGTCAGAAAATGTAATGACAAATAATTACAATTGAAAAATCCGCTCAGTGTGTTATAATAAGTTTGTCGCTAAGGAGCGATGATAACTTTTTGCTCAAACTATTGTTGAGCTTCCGACGTCTGCAGCTTGAATCTTTAAGTAGATTTCAGCTCATTTTATATGGGGGCGCTACGGATTCGACAGGGGTAGTTCGAGCTTGGGTTGCGAGTCGAGGGGATCGGCCTCGTTAAAACGTCAACGCCTATAACTGGCAAAACTAACAACAACCTAGCTTTCGCAGCTTAATAACTGCTTAGCTGTTCGCCCCTCCATCGCCTATGTGGTAGGGTAGCGGACTCACTCTTAGTAGGCTACGCCGGAGCTCACCGTCTGAGGGCGAAGGAAGAGAACAACCAGACTAGCTGACCGGACGCCTGTCGATAGGCAAAAGGATCAGCGAATCGCCAATATGTCGACTACACTCGTAGAAGCTTAAGTGCCGATATCTTTGGACGCGGGTTCGATTCCCGCCGTCTCCACCATACATAAGGTGGAAAAACAAAATTTAATTAGTATGTGATGTAAACCATAAATTTTCCTTTTGGAAAGTTTATGGTTTATTTTATTTTAGGTAGAGTCCGAAGTCGTGTGAACTTCAGACAAGGATTAGCATAAAAAGCGAGGCAGAGTCCGAAGTCGTGTGAACTTCAGACAAGGATTAGCATAAAAAGCGAGGCAGAGTCCGAAGTCGTGTGAACTTCAGACAAGGATTAGCATAAAAAGCGAGGTAGAGTCCGAAGTTGTGTGAACTTCAGACAAGGATTAGCATAAAAAGCGAGGTAGAGTCCGAAGTCGTGTGAACTTCAGACAAGGTAGAGCTAAAAAAGCGGGGTCAAGTCCGAAGTTGTGTGAACTTCAGACAAGGAGGAGTATAAAAAGCGAAGTAGAGTCCGAAGTCGTGTGAACATCGGACAAGGATGAGCATAAAAGGCAAGGTAGAGTCCGAAGTCGTGTGAACATCGGACAAGGAGGAGCTAAAAAAGCGAGGTAGAGTCCGAAGTTGTGTGAACATCGGACAAGGAGGAGCATAAAAAGCAAGGTCAAGTCCGAAGTCGTGTGAACTTCAGACAAGGATGAGCATAAAAAGAGACGTAGAGTCCGAAGTCGTGTGAACTTCAGACAAGGAGGAGCTAAAAAAGCGAGGTAGAGTCCGAAGTTGTGTGAACATCGGACAAGAATGAGTATAAAAAGCAAGGTCAAGTCCGAAGTCGTGTAACATCGGACAAGGATGAGCATAAGAAGCAAGGTAGAGTCTGAAGTAACTCCTCTACTACTAAAGACTGTCCTAACGTTATTTTTGTACAAAGAGTGACATTTAGGCATTTATCCGCATACGCTATTCTAAACCTTTGTAAAGAAAATGAGGGGGATGTTATGCCTTCTATCATCATTAACTTATATAGTTTAAAGATAAATAGCATATCGGGAAATGGTTCTGTAACGATTGGGGAAGCGGCACATAATAGCCATACAGCGAAGAGTAAGGTTCAAGGAGTTAATTCATCCTACGGGGATTTATCTCCAACTGAAGCTAATTTGGAAAACATCCTCATCGATCCTGATGTAAATGATATGACGGATATTGGAAATTCAGATAGTACAAATGTTGGAAGAATCCCAGGTTTCTAATGGGAAGGGGGAGATGAGAGTATGCCTTATCAAATAAATATTTTTAATATAAAGGTCAACGGTGCCACACAGAATGGAAATATTGATATTGGTCCAACCGTCCATAATAGTCACACTTCCAATACCAAATTAATCGCTGCAAATTTTTCTCAAGGAGATTTTTCACCAACCTTCTCGCAAATGAACGCAGGAAATTTAGATACAGATGTTAGTGACCAAGATCAAATTGCGAACCCTTCAATGCCAATCGCAAACCAGGTTTGATGATCTAGAGGTGGGGAAAGATGGATATTGAAAAAATTAGACAATGGCTTGAGATTACGAATGAATATAGAAAAAGCGACTTTTGGTCAAGTGTATTATCTGAAAAAGCTCCTAAAGAATTCTTTTCGAGAGTAAACCGCCATGAGCCCAGGTATGATGTTTACAGAAATCAAACGACTGTATGCCTATTGATTGAATTACCTGGTATTCGGCTAGATCAAATATCACTCAATCTAATATTAAATAAGCAAATTTCAATAAAAACGAAAGTTAATCCTCCGATTTCTAACGAACTGGCAATTATGCAGCAAAGACATTATGGAGATATCGAACTCGAAATTGATTTACCTGAACCAACGGATGCACATTTATTAACTGTTCAATACCAGGATGGACTTTTATATATTCATTATCCAAGACAGATACAAAATATAAACATAAATCCCTAAGAAAGAAAGGAGCTATCCCTCTATTGTGAAGGATAGCTTCTTTTATTAATGCGGCAAATTGTTGTTCATTGGATTATTCGGCATTTGACCCATCGGTTGTCCCATTCCTTGACCTTGTGCAGGTGCAAATGCATTTCTATATTGATTCATGTCAGTCTCAGCTAGCTGAGGCACTTGATAGTAATGGTGTTTATTTTGATAAATAGAAAGTTCATAACCCATCTCTATGCAATTTGGGATAGAATCTGCCAGGACACGGCGAACAACTGGATTGGATGTTTCAAGCGCTGCCATTGTTTTCATTGAAGCAGATGATTTACAGGAAGCTAACATACAGCTTGAAATGTATTCATCATTAATCTCAGAAACAGATTGCCAAGGTTTCTTTGGCTGAGTTGGCTTCATACCATAGATGAAGTCATTCCCTTGGTTCATCATATATTTTGAAGTAGGATGTGAAGGGTTTTGTCCTGTTTTAAAACACTCGAGGGTGATGTTATATTCATCCTGCATAAATTTATATTGGCGATCAAGTATGTCCAATAATTCTGGATCCTTTACATGTTGGCGTAATAACATGTAGGAATTCATGGTACCAATTGCTGCACCTAATACTTCATTTAAGTCAATTACCTCATGACCGCCATGATTAAGTTGTGGAGGTACATTCCCTGTATGCATGTTTTGGTGTATTTGTCCTTGTTGACCTTGCTGGTTTTGCATCATATTTTTCTCCTCCTAATTGATTGATAATAGCCATAGTTATTATGTTTCAATCGGCCATAGTTATTCACCTAAACCAATTGTTCAAAAGATTGTAACGTAATGGTTTTAGAAAATGAACAACGTCAATACTAACCAGTAGTGAGTAGGAAGTGCGCGTAAAATTGCATGATGAGTTAAAAACTTTTCCATATTTTTACGACCACAAAAGGAGCTATTGAAAACTTATATGTCCTCATCTGAAGTGATGAACATTGTAAACTGATAAGTATAAAAAGCATAAGTTTACGAAAAAAGCAAAAAATAAAGAACAAGCGATGAATTAACCGCCTGTTCTTAAGCATGCTTAAGATTCTTCTTCTTTTCCAATCCAATAATTCGAACATAAATAGATTTATTTGCTTCTTTTAAGACAATACGCACTGTATCATTTGGTCTGAACCGTTGATATTGCTCTTCAACTGCCACTCCATTCATTTCAATAACACAGTTTGATTTATTAAAGATTAGTAATGCAAAGTCAGTTAGAGGGATAAAGTTAATTTGGTCAGTTTCGGTGAATTCTTGTGGCAGCTTAAACAGCTTCGGCAAGTTGAATTCTCCCTTAAAGCCTTTTAACTTTTCATATTTTGCTTCAAAGAGTTCTCCCGTTTCCACATTTCTTATCTCAATCATAATATGTCCAAAAAAGCCGACTTTTCTCTTTCTGTTACTAAGCGAGAAGGTGTAGGCTGGGACAGCTGAGTGTTCAGTTTTTCCTCTCTTTACTTTCTTTCTTTTTTTAGAATAGGAGAACATTAGAATAACCAATAGAATAACAGCTAATCCAATGAGCCCAGCATATGTCCATGAGAAAGGTTGAACTTCTTTTTCTGGAATGCTCTCTGTTGCTACAGGTACTACAGCCTTTTGGACCGAAATCTGTTGAACGGGTGTTTCACGAAAAAAACTATTGCCTTCTGCTTTTATCTTCAACTCATAGTTTTCTGAATTCCCAATAATAAATTGCCCTGTATATCCCTGCTGATCAGCTGCTAAAGGGATTTCCTCTGTTTGATTGGTTTCTAAATCCGTTACTAGGAGAGTAGCTTTCATTGTATTATAGAGGTCCTTGTTTGAGACTTGTTGCCCATTATCTTCAAAGAATGCCTCAACCTTAATCGTATCGCCTGCTTTATAGTTTTTCCTCTCAAGCGGGGCAAATGAAAGCTGTAAATCATAGTTAAACACGAAATTAATATCAATTTTATCCAAAGCAACACCTTTTATCTTTAGTGTCCAATCACCGGGAACCGGACTTATCATCTTTACCATAGAGTAGGATTTAGATTTTGTAATAGATATCTTATCGGACGGCAGAACCTGTTCAGTGCCGGAAGGATCGAACAATTTAATTTCCACAGGTTGGCTGGAGACGAGTGAAAGATTTGCTTCTAAGACATTGGTATTTGGAATCGTGATGGTAACATCCTCAAAATCACCTTTACCGACAAGCTCATCAACGGGTACAACCTTTAATTTCAAATGATTGGCAAAAATCTCACTAAGGATTCCTGGCAAATCATCAGCTGAACTTGTTTCGAAAAACTTTCCGTTCGTTGTAGTGGCAATGTTCTGCAGAACATCTTTATTCAATGTTCCAACCTCATTTAGACCTATAACATAGACCGGATAGCCCTTTGTTTTTGCCTCATCAACTGCATCATTTAGACTATCAGTGGCTTGTTGGAGTGTAACACCTTTTTTATCATCCACATCATTGTTTCCATCGGCAAGTAATACAATCAGCGGACGGTAGTCTTGTTCATGGCTGGCGTCTAGAGCCTTAATCGCGTCTTTTAATCCAACGGATATGTCCGTATTTGGATATTGGCCAAGTGAGTCAATAAATGCTTTAAGGTCGATTTTATCTTTCTCCGTCTGCAGTTTCACAAGATCCGTTTTAGCAATCACATCACCTGCATAAGCAATAAAACCGATTTTATCCCCCTTTAGAGACGACATATCAATAAACATTTTCATCGCTTCGCTGCTGATTTTATTTGGATCACTTGTCAGCATCGATTTACTCACGTCTACAACGAGAACCCCTTCAATCCGTGAAGAGGTATTAAATGAATCCTCAGCCTGTACATTCGTCAGGGAGAATAAATAAATGAACATGATAAAGCAGACAATTGTTTTTTTAAACACTAGTAACACCTCCATATTGAAAAATAAATTGTTCTTTATATGAAACAATATTAACATCAAAACGAACGTTTTGTATAGAAGGATGTTTCTAAAAAGTGAGAGAGCTGATTTTTGTTGAAAATCAGCTCTTTTAGTACAACAATTAATAATCAAAAAAATTAGGAACAGATGCATTTCCAGAACCAACAACACTGTCTGCTTGATAATTTAAAACGTAATAATTGTATCTGACTACATCCATTCCAAATTGGGTTTCTGTATACATAGCAATAGGTTCTCCGTCATAGACCACCTCTGCGTTTTCAACTTCTGTTGGTACTTTATTTACGAGAGTCACTTTTTTACGAGTAATCAACATTCGATCTGCAGGCTAAAGTGAGTCATTATAACTGAAATAAATCTGCATTTCTCTTGAGTCGAAATCCTGAGTATCCCAGTTTATATTAATTTCATACGGTGCAGCAACAGGTTTAGGAATCGAAACCAATTTGCTTCTTTGGCTGACGATTTCATCCTTATACCATCCTTCTATTTTAATCAGATGGTCTCCGGGCTGAAGGTAAAGTATCGTTGTGTTCTGAGTTGAAGAAGTCGAAGGTGGAAGTGTAGTGTTAAGTGATCCATTAACAAAAACTTTGTATTGGTCAGGCGCTAGTCCAGAATTTAGCTTGGACCATGTTAGGACGATAGAATCATCCGGTTGAACAGTAGATGTAATTTCGATGGGGTTAACAATAATGGCTAGTGTTGACGCTGTATGAGTAGCTATAGCTAGTACCTTGCCTTTAGACAAAGCCTCCACAGTATAGATGTAGCCAGTACCTGAACGTAAACCAACATCAGAAAAACTAGTCTTCGTTCCTTCATAAACTTGTAAAGTGCCTCTATAAATAATGAATTTATCAGGAATCTTTTTTGAATTAACTAATTGGTAGCTCAAACTTATACTTTTATAGCTGCTAGAGGAGGTGATATTTAAGCTCGTGGTGTTGCTGGCAACCGGTTTTGCTGATGAGACTCCATTTAACATCGTAAATAAAGAAATGATTAATAATAATAAAACGCTAAAACTCTTTTTCAATTTCTCCAACACTCCCTAACTTTGTTTTACTTTTACTTTTAATTTGAAGGATACTTCCAATACGTATTCCCAATTTTTCGGCAGACCCTGCTGGCAGCTCTAAGGTTGAATGTGCTTTCTTTACAGGTTTCGTCATTTTCCAAGGCTGCAAACTATGATGCAGCTCCACAACTTCATTTCGTTCGTTCAGAAGAACGATGTCTAGTGGGAACTTCATAAAGAACATATGAGCCGCATTGCAAGGTACAATCCACAGACCTTCATTCATAATTGGATCCTTTCGAAACATTAATCCCTTGAATCTCTTGAAAAAAGAATCAGCCATTTCAATAGGATAAGGGATAGTAACAGTCCTTCCTTCCATATAAAAACTCCTTTCATAATTTTAGAATGATATCCTGTTCATTATATTAAAAGGGTTGTTCTTTTGAAAGAACAAAATAGTGAGAGAAAAGGAGATATAACGAGAAATAGATAGAGAAATATCTATGTTTTCATTAAAACGAACGAAAATGAACATTTTCAAATCTATTAGTTCGTTATATGATTGATGTAAGTTCTAAGTAAAGAACACCTAAAACCTAATAAATATGAGGAGGAAACAAAATGTTAAAAAAAATTAAAGGTTTATTTATTGAAGAAGAAGGTCAAGGATTATCGGAGTATGGGTTAATTATTGGGTTGGTTGCAATTGCTTGTGTAGTTGCGTTGGGAGCATTAGCAACTGATATTGGGGAACTTCTAGGTAGAGTGGGGGCGGCATTAGATAAAGCTAAATAAACTTATTTATAATATTCCCCTGCTTTTCATCTCTGAGAAGCAGGGGTTATTTATAAGAAAGGAGAAACTCAAAATGGCAAATATTATTTTAGTAATAGTCCTCTGTATTTGTTTTTATACTGATATTAAAACCCGCAAAATCTTCAATTATATTACATTTCCTACTATGCTTTTTGGCTTGTTTTATAACCTCTTAATTTCAGGCGTAGATGGATTACTATTCAGTGGAAAAGGCTTTCTAATTGGTTTAGCCCTTCTATTTATCCCTTATATGTTAGGTGGAATGGGTGCCGGTGATGTTAAACTAATGGCCGCTATTGGGGCATTAATGGGAACTAGCTTCATCTTTTATTCATTTATTTATACGGCCTTGATCGGTGGATTAATCGCATTATTGCTAATTATTAAAACAAAAGGAGTTATTAAAACAATTAAATCTTTCTCCTTTAATTTTACCAATGTAGTATTTTTAAAAAGTAGCCTGGGCTCAATTATTCTATCAAACGAAAAAATAAACAGTATCTCATTCCCTTATGGTGTTGCAATAGTATTAGGAACACTTTGCACATTGGTCTGGGGAGGATTTTAATGAAATCAGAAAGCGGCCAATCTCTCGTTGAATTTGCACTGGTTTTACCGTTACTAGTTGTATTATTGTTTGGAATTATAGATTTTGGGCGAATTTTTCATGCTTATTTAACAATTGATCATGCGGGAAGGGAAGCAGCGCGGGCAGCAAGTATTGGCAAAGATGAAACTAACATTAAAAATGTAGCTGTTACTCAGGGTACGAGCATAGGCTTAACATCAGGACAAGTAAATGTTGCTTCAGGGTCATCTGGAGCGGATGCAACTATAACGATAACTTATCCGATAAATTTTTTAACCCCCGTAATTGGGGATATTGTAGGTTCAATAACCTTAAAAGATACCACAGTAATGAGGGTGGAATAAATGAAGAGATTTTATAGATTGTTAAATCTGCGTGATGAAAGTGGTGGAGCATTAGTAATCGTAGCGATTGCAATGGTTGCTCTTCTAGGCTTCACAGCTTTAGCAATAGATGGCGGTACGCTTTACTTAGAAAAAAGCAAGCTGCAAAAAGCAATGGATGCTGCGGTACTTGCTGGAGCCCACAAACTCTTATTGGTAGATTCTAATGAAAGTGAAGATCAAGCAAAAGTGGTTGCAAAAGAAATATCACAAAAAAATGGTTACTCTCTCTCAGACACAGATATAGAAGCCAAACATAAAAAACATCTTAAAGCTACTAAAAAAGAAAATGTTTCATTAACTTTTGCAAAAGCAATTGGAATTAATACCGCCACTGTTTCGGCCTCGGCTAAAGCGATTGTTGCAGGCTCGCTAAAATCCACTCATGGAATAGCACCAATCGCCATTGAGAAAAGTGCAGTTCCTAATAAAACTACACTTACTTGCGGGGAAGAGGAAAATGAATCTGGAAAGAAAAGCCCGGGGAATTGCGGTTTTATTAGGATTGATGGTAGTGGGGCACCTTTTATAGAAGATGGAATAAAAAATGGGAGCAAAACGAATGTTTCCGAAGGTGATAAAGTATATCCAGAACCAGGGGTAATGAATGGGCCAGTTGATAAGGCAGTAGAATCATCAATTGACTCTATAATTAATAGTGATAAAGACAAACCACATTGTCAGTCTGCGTCTACAGCCGATAACAGCTGTAAAAGGGTAATCTATGTAGCTATTATTAATACATGGGATGGCATTAATGGTTCAAGTAAACCTGTTGAAATAATAGGTTTTGTCCCCTTTTGGGTAAAAGAATACGATAATAATGGTAAACATAAAAACATTAAAGGACAATTTATTACTGCCATAAATTCCGGAGAAACTGGTGGTTCCGAGTATGGATTATACGGCGTGAAGCTTGTGGAGTGATAAATTTTATTAGATTTAGGAGGCTCTTATGAACACTAAAAAAATCTGGATGATTTCATTAATATTAGGTTTATTGGTGACGGGTATTGTTTATATATCAATATTTGCAAAAGACAATATCACTGCTCCCGCTAGTGGTTCAGTTAGTCAGGATCAGAATGATACGAAAGATGGCGTTAAGTCTAAAGAAGAAATAGAAAAAGAAAAACAGGCTGAAAAGGAAAAAGCGCTATTAAGAGAGTTTGCTAATCCAATTGTAGATGTAAGCGCAGGGAAAAGGGCAATCTCGATAGGAGTAGATTTAGCACCAGGAGTTTCAGGGTACATAGCACCAAATTCAATGGTCGATGTAATCGCCTATGAAACAACAAAAGACGATGCAACTAAAAAAGAGTTTAAATCAGCCGTTTTAGTTCTTGAAAATGTAAAGGTCCTAACCTCTGGTAAATCATCAGACCCGAAGGAAAGCGCCCTTAACTATGAAACTGTAACCTTGGAGGTTTCGGTTGAAGAAGGCGTTGTGCTCAGTCTGGCTTCGAAAGATAAAGATGGTTTCTATTTAATGTTAAGAAATACTGAAGATACTGAAACTGGAAAAGCAGGGCTTAAGCATACACGAGAAGTAATCAAAGAGGAGAGTGCCGAGTAATGAAGATAAACTGGATTTATTTTTCTGATACTAATTCCTCTCCTAGTGAAATTAAGACGATTTTGGGAAAGGACAACATCGAGCTAATTACAACTTATCAATTGGAAAGGCTTCATAGTCTCCTAAGGGAGAATAATCAGTCTGTTCTATTTTTAAAAGCCAGTTCTTTGTATAACGTTTATGACCTATCTCAAGAAATTTCAGCACTTTATCCACATGCCTATATCATTCTGATTATGCCTGATAACATGGAGAACCTTAAAAAGGCCATGCAAATGGGGGCATCCGATACTTTGCGGTCTTCCATCGAAAATCAAGATCTCATGGAAGTCATTCAACATGCTCAGAAATTCATGGAGCACCGCTCGAAATTGGATCAAACTATTCTAATACCTCAAAAGGAAGAAAGCAGAGTATTTGCTATCTCCAGCCCAAAGGGTGGTGTTGGAAAAACATCTTTATCCATAAATCTCGCAGTCTCGTTTGCCAAGATGGGAAAGAAGGTTGCGATTCTGGATGGGAACCTTCAATTTGGTGATGTCGCGATGTACTGTAATTTAAAACCGAAAAGGACAATATATGAGTGGGTTAAAGAAGGCTATGGTCGAGATAATTATCCCATCAGCCAATATATGACAAGCTGTGAATACGGTATTTCAATCCTTGCTGCACCCCAGAGACCTGAATTTTTTGAAGGAATCACAGATCACCATATAAAGGCTGCCATCGAAGAAATGAAGAAGCAATTTGATATCGTCTTAATTGATATGTCGACTTATTTATCTGATATTCACTTACGTTGCCTTGATTTAGCAGACGAAATTCTGTTGATTACTACCAATGAACTTTCCGTTATGAGATTAACACAGCTTTATCTTGAAACTTTAGAGACTATTAATATAAAGGATAAGGTTAAGCTTATTTTGAATCGCTTTCAAAAGGGGCAAAGCCTTGAAGTGAAAAAAATCGAAGAAATCTTTGGAATAGATGTCTATCACACTTTTCCAGATCAATCCAATGTTGTAGTGGCTTCGATTAATGCTGGATATCCATATGTCCTATCCAATTCACGCAGCCATATAAGTAAGTCGGTCCTAAAGCTATCAGAGACCCTATTTGCAGAGAAAAATAATGAAATACAAGAAGTTAAAAAGGATAAACGTTGGTATCTACTGGGGAAGTGAGGCGAAGGAAATGTCATTATTTAAACGATTTATAGAAGAAAACACCGAAAAAATTCCTACAAAAACGTCCCAGGACATTCCTGTTATGGAGAAGTCACAAGAATTCTGGGATATTGAGGCAGACCTTCACAATTACCTATTGGAAGAATTGAAAAAATACCCTGGGCAAAATAAACAGCAGGAAAATGAAAAATTAGAGGAGTTAGCTGAAGAATTTTTTGAGCAAGAAGGTACAAGATTGACCTTTGAAGAGAAGAAAGATCTTCTCCATTATGTAAAAGACGAATTACTTGCATATGGACCGATTACCCCTTTGTTGGAGAATCCTTTAGTCAGTGAGGTTATGGTTAATAACTATAATGAAGTTTACTATGAGAAAAACGGTAAGGTTTTCCGCAGTAATGTCCATTTCATTGATAACCAGCATGTGATGAGGGTGATAGAAAGGATTGTTTCCCCAATTGGCCGACGTGTAGACGAAAGCTCACCAATGGTTGACGCCCGTCTTCCAGATGGCTCACGTGTGAATGCGATTATCCCTCCGCTTGCACTCAAGGGACCAAGTTTAACAATCAGAAAATTTTCTGAAAATCCATTTACGATTAATGATTTAACTAGTTTCAAGACCCTGGATGAAAAGATGGCGGAATTCCTTGAGATTTGTGTTAAATCCAAACTCAATATTTTTATTAGCGGTGGTACTGGGTCGGGTAAAACCTCAACATTAAACGTATTATCATCCTTTATTCCCAATGATGAGCGGATTGTAACCATTGAGGATGCAGCAGAACTGAAGCTAGTGCAGGAGCATATTGTTGCGCTTGAATCGCGTCCACCAAACATTGAGGGGAAGGGGCAAATTACCATCCGTGATTTAGTTCGTAATGCGCTACGGATGCGTCCTGACCGTATTGTTGTTGGTGAGGTGCGGGGAGCAGAGGCGTTGGATATGCTTCAGGCAATGAACACGGGCCATGACGGCAGTTTGAGTACAGGGCACGCCAATTCTCCACGAGATATTCTTTCCCGTTTAGAAACAATGGTATTAATGGCAGGATATGAACTTCCTGTAAAAGCAATTCGTGAACAGATTGCAAACGCTATTAACTTAATCGTCCACCAATCTCGGCTGAAGGATGGAACGAGGAAAATTACCCATATTACGGAAGTACTTGGGTTGGAAGGGGAAACTATTGTTCTTCAGGACCTATTTGTTTTTAAGGAAGAACGTGTTTTAGAGGATGGTCGAATTAATGGTAAATTCATGAGTACGGGGATTCGGCCAAAGTTCACAGAGCAACTTGAGCTAAATGGTTTTAAGCTTCCTTCATCATGGTTTATGGGGGAGTGGTAGAAGATGACAACAGTGATAACAGTTCTGCTGCTGTTTATTGCCGCTAGTGGCACCATTTTTCTTCTACTAGTTAGTTATGCTGAAAAACGAAGAATCAAACAGCGGATTACTCAATTTTTCCCTTATCATGAGAAACCAGAAGTACCGAGCGAATCTGTGAAGAAAACATCTGTCAGTAACAAGTTAGTTAATAAAATATCAGCTATCTTTAAGAATGTCCAATTTAATGAAGGTACAGAAAAGTTATTGCTCGAAGCAGGAAGCAAACTGAAACCAGAAGATTTTTTTGCTATTAGGCTTCTCTCTGCTGCAGGCATAGGTTTAGTAGGATTAATTATCGGTCTGCCGTGGTATTTTAATACCCTTGTAGTAATCATTGGCTTTGCACTCCCAAAAATCTTCTTGAAACGAAAGAGAAAAAAACGCTTGGCATTTGTAAACTATCAACTGATTGAAGTGTTAGGAATGATGGCAAACTCAATGCGCGCAGGCTTCAGCTTTATGCAGGCGATGCAGCTGGTTGGAAAAGAGATTCCCGATCCGCTTGGACCTGAATTTGAACGAGTAATCCGCCAAGCGGGTTTAGGTGTTCCCTTGGAGGATGTTTTCGAAGAAATGGAGAAGCGCTTGCCAAATAAAGAACTAGAAGTGGTCATCCGGGCTATCCTTGCTCAGAGAAGGAGCGGAGGCAACTTAGCTGAATTGCTCGAGACAATGGAAGAGACCATTAGGGGAAGAGTTCGGATCTTAGAAGAATTGAACACATTAACCGCACAGGGCAGGATGTCTTCGTGGATCATTACTTTATTGCCTGTGGGGCTAGGTTTATATTTAGCGTTAGTAAACCGTGAATATTTTTCACCTATGCTTGAGCATCCGCTAGGGTGGATGATGATGTTTGTAGCCTCAGTTTCAATCATCATCGGCTGGGTAGTGATTCAGAAAATCATCCGAATCGAGGTGTAATATGCTTGATGTTATTTTATTATTTTTATTAGCAGGTTTTGTAACTTCACTCATAGCAGCAATTTTGCTAACCATTTTTAAAAAGCAAATAGCTTTGAATGAACGGGTAAATAACTATTTTGCTGAAAACCTAAGAAAGCAAGAAGAAGAATACTTAGAGGACAAAAATAAAAAAAGTATAAAAACAACCATGGAGACGTATTGGAGCAAAGGAACCGTAATATTAAACAAAAGGGTTTCAGCAGCCGAAAGAAAAAAATTGGATATGCTACTAAGGGATGCTGGCTATCCATTTAAAACGGCGATTGATTTTAGGTTGTTCCAAATTGTCCTTAGCATTGGATTATGTATACCTATCTTTTTCTTTATTCTCCCGAGTTCTGATAACAAAATGTTAACTTGGATATTAATGTTAACTGTTGCGTTACTTGGGTTTCGACTCCCAATATTTTATCTCGGAAAGAAAAAGACCGCTAGAATCAAAGCCATTAATGTCTCAATGCCAGATTTCTTTGATACCGTAAATCTATTGCTGGAGGCTGGAATGGGCTTAGATCTAGCTTTGCTTGAAGTATCCAAAAAAATTAAAGGACCACTAGCTGATGAGTTCTTTCAAACATTAGAAGATATGAAGCTAGGAAAATCGAGAAGAGAAGCCTTTTATGCCCTTCGAAAGCGTGTGCCATCTGATTCCTTCCAAAGCATTATTACCTCACTAATCCAGGCAGATCAACTCGGTATAGGGATGGCAAAGGTTTTAGGGAATTTGACACTCAGAATTCGAGAACAGCGACGAGAAGCAGCCCGTGAACAGGCGATGAAAGCACCAGTAAAAATGCTATTTCCAATGGTATTTTTCATTTTCCCGTCATTATTTATTGTAATTTTAGGACCGTTGGCAATTACGCTGATCACAAAAGGACTAGGCGGCTGAGTTGGGAGTGATTTGATGGATGGAAGTATACTTAAAATATTGAGAATAGAAAAAGGATTATCTTTAAGCAAACTTAGTGAACAAACGGGTATTTCAAAATCATACTTAAGTTTAATCGAACGGAATATTCAAAGTAACCCAAGTTTAGAGATACTTGAAAAATTAGCAGAAACGCTTGATGTTGCAGTGGAGGAATTAGTTCGGAGAGAAAAAGAGGAGAAACCATTATTATGTAATGGGTCCTTACAAATAAAAAGTAAACTCAAGTTGGAGATTGAATTGTCTGACGATCAATTAACGTCTGAGAAAATAAATCAAATCAAGCAATTAATTGAGGCACTGCATTCTGAATAAAAGTCCGCTCCTAAACAGGGAGCGGATTATTTTATATAGTGAGAGACAGTATCCATTCATGCACCATTGATAGTATGGAAAGGAATGATAAACTGACGATACTTGAAAGGAAAGACTTAAAACGTCTACTGTGAACAAACGGAAAAAGAAAGGAGAATAATAGACCAAACCATCCGATGATAGAAAAGGCAATAAAACAATCAAGAATTAAATGAGATGGTTGTCCTAAATAGAAGAGTCCGCCCAAAAAGACACTCACCAACAGTGGGACTACAAAATCTATGCTGCTGCTTACTACTGATTTACTCTCATAATCAAGCGACTTTTTCGAGAGCAGAGGATATATAAAATAGGGCAAGACGAGACCAAAGGAAATGCCGGTCACCAAACGGCGCAGATTATTCGATTCGAAAAGGTGTGAATAGGAACCAAGTCCATCGATTATTAATGGAATAAGCAATAATAAGAGAAGAAAGCTTATTTTTACAGTAGGTATCGTAATGCACTGCTTCCTTTTTGTAAAATGCAAATAAGTGAATGTAGAAAAAATACCAATATAAATGCCAGTATCCCTAGCACACACAGCAAGTGCCTCTCCGGAAACAAGGAGCGATCGTTCCTCCAATTGATGACATATAGCTCTCCCAAAAAAATGAACTAATTCATGCAGCAAACAAATCACTCCAATTTAGTAGGAACCCAATTCAAAAAGATGAATTGGGTTCTCTCTGGTTAATACGTCATAAATGCCGGGACGATCGACAAGGCAGAAGCGGCAAACCAACAAATACAACTCAGTACAATGGAAACAATACCAACGATTAAACAGGTTTTCCCGATAGCTTTCTTGCCTAAATCTTGATCATTCATCCAAACAATTCCGAGGATAATGCCCACTACAGGTATAATAAAGGACAAAATGTATAAAAGTGCTCTTTGACCTCCCGACAACTAAATCCCCTCCGTTTAAAAAAATGCCATACATATTAAATTCCATGCTCTTTGAATATGTATGATTGGGAGAAGGAGATTTTGCCTGTCTATGTATGAAATTTACTCAAAGTTTCCTGTTACTAAAGTCTGCATTTTTTTCATAAAAGATTGAGACTTAAAAGTAACAATCATGTACTTATTTGTTATAATAAAATTAATACATCGTACTTTAAGACATAAAAATGGGGTTTGGTAAATTCATATGATAAATAAACTAATACAAAGCAGCGGTTTTAAAAGAATTTCTATTTTTGTCTTACTCGCATTAGTTCTATATGCATTAAAAGATATGATCAACTTAATTCTATTTACGTTTATTTTCACCTTTTTAATGGATCGGTTAGTAATATTCTTGAACCGAAAGATACCACTTAATCGAAAATTACTTGTGGTTGCTTCGTATTCCACTATTGTAGGTCTTCTCTCCTACGGTCTTGTGAAGTATTTACCAATGATTGTTGGTGAAATAACGGCATTAATTAAACAAATTACAGCATTCTATACCCAAAAGCATGACAATATCATTTTAAATTATTTGGTTAGCAGACTTGAGGAAATCCAAATTTCGAATTATTTGGAGAGAGGCTTTACCTTTTTAATTGCCTATTTTACAGATATTAGTACCTTTGGTTTGCAAATCCTTATTGCTCTTTTAATGAGCTTATTTTACTTATTAGAAAAACCTCGTTTGATAGAATTTACGAAAAAGTTTAAAACAAGTAAAGTTGCTTCAATCTATGCAGAAATAGAATTCTTTTCACTAAAATTTGTCGGTACGTTTGGGAAGGTAATCGAAGCGCAATTAATTATTGCGGTCGTTAACTGTATTCTGACTACCATTGCATTATGGATTTTTGGCTTCCCGCAATTGGGCGGACTGTCCATCATGATTCTATTCTTAGGATTGATTCCTGTTGCAGGGGTAATTATTTCTTTAATTCCACTCGTTATCATAGGGTATAGCATCGGCGGAATTATGACTGTGTTATATGTATTTATTGCCATTATGATTATCCATGCAATCGAAGCCTATATTTTGAATCCAAATTTAATGTCATCTAAAACAAATTTACCGGTTTTCTATACATTCCTAGTATTAATCTTTTCAGAACATTTCTTCGGGGTTTGGGGCTTAATCATTGGTATTCCAGTCTTTGTTTTCATTTTGGATGTTTTAGAAGTAACAGATCATAAGAAAGTTTAGAAGGTGATGATAATGAGCGAATGCAAACTGGATCATTCACAGGAAGATGTTAGAAACAAGTATGAATCGCAAGAGGCATTTCTTCCTGAAGACATGAAGCTATTATTTGAACAATTTTTCGCCAAGGAACATACACAAGATTTATTAAATGAAGTGTTTCATCTGCTAAAGAAATATGACCTTGCTACCGAAGAAGAGAGAGATGAGAGAAATCACCGATTATATTTTGTTTTGAAAAACGTTTAACAGCTTAAACCTCCAGCAATGGGGGTTTTTTGCTTTGGAAAAATCTGTCTTAATAGGAAAGCGGCTATGTTCATGAAAATCCCTTTTTTTGAAAATAGTAAAGATAACTAAAAATGAAGGGGAAAGAAGGGGTACAATGGGAGAATTATTTAGATTATTAAGAAAAGGTAATAAATCTGCATTGGTTGCTGCGATTGTTAACACGATCATTTCTATTGCTAAAGGTGTTGCATATACGTTTACTGGAAACGTAGCAATGTTTGCTGAAACGATGCATAGTCTGGGCGATGCCGCAAACCAGTTTTTTGTTTTTGTAGGATCTGCCTTAAGCAAAAAGTCACCAACCAATCGCTTCCCAAATGGCTTTGGCCGATTGGTAAACTTAGTCCTATTGGGCGCTGTACTGATTGTTGGTATTATGGCTTTTGAAACCATCCAAGAAGGGTATCATCATATTCTTCACCCTGCTGAATCCGAAGGGTTCTTAATTAATGTAGGTGTTCTCGCATTTGCCCTCATACTGGAGTTATATGTTCTTTATAAGGCAATGAAGGAAGTCATGCATGAAGTTGGTGAACCAGCAAGTGGCCCAAGTGTGTTTTTTAAGAGTTTTGCCCACCTAGGCAGGGCTAAGCCAGCAACAAAATTAGTGTTCCTGGAAGATTTAGTCGCAACAAGCGGGGGCTTACTCGCGATTTTAGCTGTAGTGATTTCTCATTTTACACATATCCATTGGATCGAAGGAGCTGCTTCGATTCTCATTGGTTTAATGATGTTCTTCGTTGTCGGCCGAGTCTTTTTGGATAACGCTGCGGGTGTTCTTGGCAGGGCAGATGAGGAAATGGAAGAAAAGATAGGACAATTAGTGATGTCTGACCCTGATGTTAAGGATATCCAAGATCTTGCTGTCATTAAAGAAGGGGAAGATTTGCATGTGGAATTGGAAATTGAAATTGATCCAAGTCTTACGATAGCGGCTGCAGATGATATCAAAGACCGTCTACAGGAGAAAATTATGGCAGAAAAAGGCGTAGTTGATGTCACGATTGAGTTTGATGAAGAAGATGGAGTAATGACGTGGAACAATGATTCTACGGTGAAAAAATAAAGATAGGCTAGCTAAAATAGCAGCCTATCTTTATTCCCATGGTTTTTCAGTTGTAAAGTAACTCGCAAGTTCTTTACTGTTTTTTCGGTGCTCTTTCCGTTTTTCGGCTCTATCCTTACCTGTTTCAAACAGCTTTTTTTCCTCTTCTGTTTCTGGAATAATACCTGGAACTTTTGTTGGTTTACCATCATCATCCAACGCTACAAAGGTTAAAAAAGCGGTAGCAGCAATTTTTCGATTACCTGTTATTAGATTTTCTGCAATCACTTTGACGAAAACCTCCATTGAACTCGTTCCTGTATAGGTAACGAAAGATTCAATACATACAGAGTCCTGCTGAGTGATCGGACTTAAAAAATCAACAGAATCTGTCGAGGCGGTAACAACTTCTTTCCTTGCGTGTCGGACAGCGGAAATCGAGGCAACCATGTCCATATCACTCATTAACTTGCCCCCGAATAGGGTATTATGATTGTTTACATCATTCGGAAAAATTCTGCCTGTCCGAACGACTCGTGATTCATTACATGTTTTTGCGTCCATTTTTTCCTCCATGACCTAAGATAAATGTATTTTAAACTAGAATTATAATACATAATCATGTAAATGAAAAAGAATAGAGTTTAGAAATAGAGCGAACAATAAGTAATTATGATAAATTACATATATGATACATAGGATGGAGGTTAAATGACTATGCAAAAAGAAATTATGCAGACATTAAATGTGAAACCTGAGATTAATCCAAAAGAAGAGATTCAAACTCGAATCCAATTTCTAAAAAACTATTTGTTAAAAACAAAGGCGAAAGGGTATGTGCTGGGGATTAGCGGTGGACAGGATTCAACGCTTGCTGGACGACTCGTTCAATTAGCAGTCGAAGAACTTCGTCAAGAAGGAAACAATGCAGTATTTATTGCTGTACGTTTACCTTATGGAGTTCAGCAGGATGAAGAGGATGCAAAACGTGCTCTAAACTTCATCCGTGCAGACCGCGAGTATGTATTTAACATTCAAGGTGCGGTGGATGCATTTCAAGCTGAATATAATTCGGTTACGAATGAAGAGCCATTAAGTGATTACCACAAAGGAAATGTGAAGGCAAGAATGAGAATGATTGCGCAATATGCGTTTGGCGGTATGGAAGGCCTGCTTGTCATCGGTACAGACCATGCAGCTGAAGCTGTTACAGGTTTTTATACTAAATATGGTGACGGCGGAGCGGATGTCCTGCCATTAAGCGGATTAACGAAACGCCAAGGCAAAGCTTTGTTAAAAGAACTAGGTGCAGAGGAGAGGCTTTATTTAAAAGTACCTACTGCTGATTTACTCGATAAAAAGCCAGGACAAGCGGATGAGACGGAATTAGGCATTACATATGATGAGCTTGATGATTACCTCGAAGGAAAACCTGTTTCAAAAGACGTAGCTGAAAAAATTGAACAGCGTTATAAGGCAACAGAACATAAGCGTCAGCTGCCAGCCTCTATGTTTGATCAATGGTGGAAGTAAAGAGAAGGGAGTCACCCTTCTTTTTTTTGGCTCAGTTATATCTGGTTATTTCACTGAGCTTGAAAATAAAAGGAAAAAATCCGGCTAAATTAGTGAATACCCATATTTTCATAATAATAAAGGAGGTTTTTCCGTTTATAGTAGCTGAATCTATGAATTTTGACTAAATTAGAGCAGTTAATCGAAATATCTCCGCTAATAACATCTTCTTAGGCTCCACTATATACATTAGCAGGAAATTCTCCGCCTATGCATTCTCAAACCTATACACCAAAATCAACAATCAATAATTACATAGCCTTCTTTTTTAAAAATTCATAAAAATGATACAATTCATCCGATTATTTTTGCAGGCTGGTTTTATAATTATAGATAAAACCATTGCAAAAAGGGTGTGGAAAATATGAGAGCAAACATGACGGAAACGAAATTTCTTATCTATACTGTAGGTGCCATTTTACTATTAATGATGGTTCGTATTTTCCTGTCACAAATGTATACCATCTATGATCAAAAAAACTATGTAGGCATACATTCCCTGTTAGAAATTGTTTGTATAGCGATATCAGTAACTATATTTCTTTATGGTTTAAAAAAGTTTGGTACAACGAGATCCATTCGTATGCTGCTATTGGCATTTACCTTTTTTGTAGTAGGAATGTTTGATTTATTCCACACTCTGTCATTTAAAGGAATGCCTTTTTTTATTACAGCTAGTTCCGTTCAAAAAGCAACCTGGTTTTGGATTATAGGAAGGGTCATTCAGTCGATTTTAATGCTCTCCCTCATACTCATTCCAGAGAGAAAAATAAAAAGGGATTATCGAATCGTATCATTGATTGTAGGGTTTGGCCTGACTAGTATTATTGGGTATATAATCCTTGCATTTGAAAAGGATCTTCCCCTGCTGGTGATTGAAGGAAAAGGGACTACTTTATTAAAGAATGGTTTGGAATATGGTGTAAGCTTCATATTATTTATCTCGTTAACGGTCTCCCTCTATCAGTATTATCTAGAAAAACAAAACGATAACTTATACTTTGCATTGGCCTTTGTCTTCTTACTATTAACAGAATTAATTTTTACCATTTATCAAAGTGTTTTTGATTTAGATAATTTCCTAGGACACATTTATAAAGTTTTTGGTTTTTACTTTATATTGAAGGGCTTTTACTTCACTGAATTTATTCACACCAACGAACAAGAAGTTGAACAGAAATCCATGTCTGATTATCCCGGATTATTCTTTCGGTTAGAGAAGCAAGACAACCAGTATGTTTGTAAAGCCATAGATGGTGAATTGTTGCAGCGAATTTGTTATCACCAAGAAAAAGTCATTGGAAGACCGATATCGGAAATCCTTCCATCCGCGGATGATTCTATAAATAATTATTGTCATTTATCGAAGAAGCTTCAAGAAGGTTTTACCTTTGAAATGGTTTTTCAAGATAAGGAATTGTTAATTTCAATAAGATCTTCTGTTGACGAAAACGGTCAAGAGGTTATACTAGGAACGGCCATAGACTTGACGGGAGTATTTCCGCGAAGGGTCAATCCAAAGCAAAAAAGGCTAGATGAAAATATAAATTTCAAAAAAGTAATGTAATCAACTTAGGATTACCTTGCTTTTTTTTGTTTAAAATAATAATTTGAGATAATTTTTCCATTGACTGTGCGGTATGGGACTCTTATTATTATTACGTTACTATAATAATTATTCGTATTAATCCGCATTACTCGATAGGAGGGTACATCGTGGGGATTTCAAATAAATTAGGCTTTTGGGTATTAACGGCACTTGTCGTTGGAAATATGGTCGGTTCAGGTATTTTTATGCTTCCACGCTCGTTATCGGAGGCAGCAAGCCCAGGCGGAGTTCTGTTAGCTTGGCTTCTTACTGGAATTGGTGTACTAATGATTGCACTTGTTTTCGGCAACTTGGCTATTCGGAAACCGAATTTAACAGGCGGCCCGCAAATTTATGCGAAGGAGCTTTTTAAACCAGATTCGGAGGCCTCTGTACTTTCAGGTTTTATGGCGTCATGGGGTTACTGGATTGGAAACTTAGCCGGAAATGTGGCGATTATTACAACGTTTGCTGGATATTTATCAACGTTTTTTCCGATTTTAACAAGTCAGGCTGATTGGTTCACTATTGGCGGTTTCACGCTTAAGGTTGGAAATGGGTTAACATTTATCGTTTGTACTGTTCTCTTATGGGGTACCCATTTTATTATTTTACGCGGTTTAGAAAGTGCGGGAAAATTAAATTTCGCAGCAACTGCTGCAAAGGTTACTGGGTTTTTGCTATTTATCGTTGTTGGACTCTTTACTTTTGATCAAACAAATATCATGCCGATGGTAGATACAAGAATTAGTGATTCCGGTCAAACAATTCATTTAATGTCACAAGTTAACAATGCAGCATTGGTGACACTTTGGGCATTCCTTGGAGTCGAATCTGCTGTAGTGTTTGCATCACGTGCTAAGAGGAAAATCGATGTAAAACGGGCGACGATTGTCGGGCTATTTATCGCGCTAGGTATCTATATTGGGATCAGCACACTCGTAATGGGCATGCTAGATCAAAACACACTTATCCATTCTGATAAACCATTAATTGACGCAATTTCAGCTGTAATGGGACCAATTGGTGGAAAAGTTTTAGCGGCTATTGGTTTAGTCTGTTTATTTGGTTCCACGATTGGCTGGGTTATGTTAAGTGCTGAAGTACCATATCAGGCTGCAAAGCAAGGATTATTCCTTCCTGCTTTCTTAAAAGAAAACAAAAAAGGACTGCCAATCTTTTCGCTTGTGTTAACCAACGGCATTGCACAGATCTTTATCTTTTCTACTGTTTCGAAGTCAATTTCAGGAGCGTTTGATTTTATTATTACGATTGCAACTTTAGCTTATTTAGTACCTTATTTTATTGCTTCTGTTTATCAGTTGAAATTGGTTATTACAGGGGCATCCTACACGAATTCTAAATCAAGAATGATAGATGGAGTCATTGCAGCAATTGCTACCATCTACTCAGTTTGGGTCATTGTATCAGGAACATCTGACTTAAAGACCTTTGTACTAGGAATTGTGCTTTTATCAAGCGGAATATTCTTTTATTCACCGCTTAAGAAAAAACATGCTGCAGATCAACTAAAAAAAGAATTATTATCAGCTTAATATAAAAATGTAAAACACCTGTCTTTTGAACTTAAAGGTTCACTTTAAGTTTAACTGGCAGGTGTTTTACATTTTTTATGATTCTAATGGGAACGATAAAGTTATATTGTACTTGATTGCCCAGAACTATATAGGAGGTACTTGAATGAGAAAATTAACGTTTTTTTTCGTACTATTACTCAGCACATTTTTAATTCTTTCGGCATGTGGTAAAGATGACAAAGCAAAGGAAGATAAAAAAGAAGACAAAAAGACCGCAGAAAAAGCTGAGGACAAAGATCTATTAGCCAAAGTGAAGGATGATGGAAAACTGTTAATAGGAACAGAAGGTACATATGCTCCATTTACCTTTCATGATGAGAGCGGTAATCTTACCGGATTTGATGTTGAGATAGCAACAGAGGTTGCAAAACGATTAGGGGTAGAACCTGAGTTCAAAGAGACACAGTGGGACGCAATCTTTGCCGGGCTCGATGCCAAGCGATTTGACATGATTGCTAATCAGGTTGGAATCCGTCCTGACCGTCAGGAAAAATATGATTTCTCTGACCCATATACTACTTCAGCGGCAGTTCTGATTGTGCACAAAGAAAATAATGAAATAAAGAATTTTGAGGACATAAAAGGATTAAATGCTGCTCAATCTCTGACGAGTAATTATGGAGAAATGGCAAAAAAGTATGGTGCTAATTTAGTTAGTGTGGAAGGATTTACCCAATCGGTTGAACTCCTTGCTTCTAAACGTGTTGACGTAACGATTAATGATCGAATTTCGTATTTAGATTATACAAAGCATAGACCAGAGGCACCAATAAAAGTTGCTGCGACAAGTGAAGATGCTTCAGCCAGCGGGCTTATGTTTAGAAAAGGCAGCGATACGCTCGTAGCCGAAGTAAATAAAGCTTTAACAGAAATGGTTGAAGACGGCACATACAAAAAAATCTCAGAGAAATGGTTTGGTGAAGATGTACTTAAATAGTATTTTTGCTGATCCAGAGCGAACCGCACGATTAATGGACATAGCACAAAGTTCCTTTCTGCCCCTTCTGAAAGGGGCTATTTTTTATACCATTCCGTTAACCATCATTACGTTTATTGTGGGTTTGGTTTTAGCTATTTTAACTGCCTTGGCTAGAATCTCACATGTGAAGGTCTTTCAAATCATTGCAAGGGTCTATGTTTCTGCGATTCGCGGAACCCCTTTATTAGTACAGCTTTTCATTATTTTTTATGGTCTTCCGAATATCGGGATTATCATTGACTCCTATATCGCAGCCGTAATTGGTTTTTCTCTTAGTGTCGGGGCGTACACTTCTGAAATTATTCGTGCCGCGATTCTTTCCACCCCAAAAGGGCAGTGGGAGGCAGGCTATTCAATAGGAATGAGTTACCCCCAAGTGTTAAGAAGAATTATCCTGCCTCAGGCAGCAAGAGTATCGATTCCTCCACTTTCAAATTCGTTTATTAGTCTCGTGAAGGATACTTCCCTTGCATCCTTAGTGCTAGTATCTGAGATGTTTCGCAAAGCCCAAGAAATAGCTGCAAGCAATTATGAATTTTTATTGGTTTATTCGGAAGCTGCATTGATCTATTGGGCTATTTGCTTTATCCTTTCCATTTTTCAACAATACTTTGAAAAGAAACTCGATCGATACGTGTAATAGAAGGGAGGGCTATCTACGATGATTTCTATACAAGGATTGTACAAGCAATTCGGCAATTTAGAGGTTTTAAAAGGGATCAATTTAGAGGTGGAAAAAGGGAATGTAGTCGTAATTATAGGGCCATCCGGGTCTGGAAAAACCACCATGCTTCGCTGCTTAAATGTATTAGAAACTCCAACGAAAGGTGTCATTTCCATTGAGGGAAACACCCTCGATTTCTCAGGTACTGTACCGAAAAAAAACATTGCTGCCTTTCGCCGATTAACGGGTATGGTTTTTCAAAGCTATAACTTATTCCCTCATAAAACAGCACTAGAAAATGTGATGGAGGGTCCGCTAATCGTAAAGAATGAGAATAAGGATACAGCTCGAAAAAAGGCTCAAATATTATTAGAAAAGGTGGGGCTGGGGGATAAAATCGATTTTTATCCCGCACAGCTCTCAGGCGGGCAGCAGCAGCGGGTTGGCATTGCGAGGGCTTTAGCCATGGAGCCAAAGGTTATGCTGTTTGATGAACCGACTTCAGCACTAGACCCTGAGCTGGTGGGAGAAGTATTAAAGGTGATGAAGGACCTAGCAAACGAAGGTATGACGATGATGGTGGTTACACACGAAATGCGCTTTGCCAGAGAGGCGGCAAATGAGGTTATTTTTATGGATCAAGGGGTAGTAATTGAGAGAAATAATCCAGAAGAAATTTTCACCAATCCAAAAGAAGAGCGGACAAGGAAATTTTTAAATATGATTCAGTAAGGCTATGGCAAAAGTCATAGCCATTTTTATATTATTTAGGTAAAATTTTATTATAAAATTGTGAAACTTTTCCATAACTGGAACGTATTAAAGTTGCATACATAGGGAAGGGAGTGGTGCCGATGGAAGTATTCAATTTGCCATTAGAAACTATTTATCTATATGGGTTAATGGGTGCAGGTATTTTAACCATTTTATATGTGTTTTTTGCAGACGTCGTTCATTTTGACGGGCCAGATTATCTTAACCCCGTAATTATCCTGGCTTTTGTAACCCTTTTTTCCGCAAGCGGGTATTTATTTGAAAAGCTTTCCGAGGTTCATTACTTGGTAATCGCAGGAGTATCAGCCATTATAGCCTTTATCCTGGTTACTTTTTTAAATGTATTTGTTCTTATTCCATTATCGAATGCAGAGGAGTCACTCGTTTATAAAGAAAGTGATTTAAGAGGAAGGATTGGAACCGTGATTACCGCGATTCCGGCTGATGGGTATGGAGAAGTTTTAATTGAAAGTATAAGCGGCAGAATTGCCAAACCAGCAACTAGCTTTGATCGTATTCAGATTGATAACGGCACAAATGTGCTGGTTGTTGATATAAAAGATGGGGTACTTCAAGTAAGTTCCCAACAAGAAATAGAGACATATTTATAGGGAGGTTGGCTAGATGGAATTAGGTTTTTGGATTGTGATTGGGATTGTTGCTTTTATATTAATTGCTTTAATTGGTGTTTTTATTACGAAGTATCGAACAGCGGGGCCTGATGAGGCGCTGATTGTTACCGGCAGTTTCTTAGGAAACGGAAATGTTCATGTGGATGAATCAGGGAATAAAATTAAAATCATCCGCGGCGGCGGTAGTTTCATTTTACCAGTGTTTCAACAAGCAAAACCGCTTAGCTTGCTGTCTAGTAAGTTAGAAGTAACAACACCGGAAGTATATACAGAGCAGGGTGTCCCGGTCATGGCAGATGGTGTTGCCATTATAAAGATCGGCGGTTCGATTAGTGAGATTGCGACTGCTGCTGAACAGTTCCTTGGTAAAGCAAAGGATGATCGTGAAAATGAAGCAAAGGAAGTTCTTGAGGGTCACTTACGTTCTATCCTTGGTTCCATGACGGTGGAAGAAATTTATAAAAATCGTGATAAGTTCTCGCAAGAGGTTCAACGAGTTGCTTCACAGGACTTAGCAAAAATGGGATTAGTGATCGTTTCCTTTACGATAAGGGATGTTCGCGATAAAAACGGATACCTGGATTCCCTTGGTAAACCGCGTATTGCCCAGGTAAAACGGGATGCGGATATTGCTACAGCAGAAGCTGACAAAGAAACGAGAATTAAAAAAGCCGAAGCAGCAAAAGAAGCGAAGCGTTCTGAATTAGAACGGGCAACTGAAATCGCTGAGGCAGAGAAAGTAAATCAGCTAAAAGTTGCTGAGTTCCGTCGTGAACAAGATAGTGCGAAAGCGCGTGCTGACATGGCGTATGAATTGGAAAGTGCCAGGGCGAAGCAGGAAGTAACAGAGCAGGAAATGCAAGTTAAAATCATCGAAAGACAAAAGCAGATTGAACTCGAAGAAAAAGAAATTCTCCGCCGTGAACGTCAATACGATTCAGAAGTAAAGAAAAAGGCCGATGCGGATCGATACTCCGTGGAGCAGGCTGCAGCAGCGAATAAAGCAAAACAAATTGCAGAGGCTGAAGCGAATAAGTATCGTATCGAAGCAATGGCAAAAGCAGAAGCAGAACGCGTTCGCCTAGATGGTTTATCAAAAGCGGAAGCCCAAAAGGCGCAAGGTACGGCAGAGGCTGAAATCATTCGCTTGAAAGGTTTAGCAGAAGCAGAAGCGAAAGAAAAGATTGCAGAAGCATTCGAACAGTTCGGTCAAGCCGCCATCTTGGATATGATCATCAAAATGCTTCCTGAATATGCGAAGCAAGTGGCAAGCCCGCTATCTAATATCGATAAGATTACGGTGGTCGACACTGGGGGTTCCGGAGAGAATGGCGGTGCCAATAAGATTACCGGTTATGCTACAAACCTAATGGCTACTCTTCAAGAATCATTAAAGGCATCGAGCGGAATTGATGTTAAAGAATTAATCGAGAACTATTCCGGAAAAGGAAATGTAAAACGGAGTATTGAGGAATTAACAGATTCTATTAAAAAGACTGATAGCTAAACAAAAAGGTCCTTATCAATTTCTGATAAGGACTTTTTTGTGCAAAAAAATAGGATTCCTCAACGCTTGAGGGAACCCATATGTAAAAAAGAGAGATTAAAATTTGGGAAGCAAGAAGGTTCATTACCTTAGGTGATGAATAGCTCTTTCATTGCTACAGGTACATCTTATCGAGAAATATTGTAGATGTTATGAAGAACTTGTGATGAATTTGTGAAGATGAAAAAAGCGATTCCCCGACATGATATATTATAGCTAAGGGGAGTGAGAACGATGAAAATACTGCTTGTTGATGATGAAAAAAGAATCATAGAAGTTCTCGAAGCCTACCTCGAGAGAGAGGGCTATGAAATTCATTGTGCTGATAACGGTATTGATGCCTTGAAAAAAGCGAAAACGATAAATCCAGATTTGATTATATTAGATTTAATGCTTCCGGATATTTCTGGTGAAGAAGTATGCCGCTTAGTAAGAAAAGAATCAGATGTTCCGATTCTGATGCTGACCGCGAAGTCTGCAGAGGATGACCGGATTAACGGGATTGTCATGGGGGCAGATGATTATTTAACGAAGCCATTTAGCCCGCGGGAAGTAGTGGTGCGCGTACAGGCGATCCTAAGAAGAGTAAAGAAAACAGAGAAAGTAGAACGAATTGAATTCAATAATAAACAGCTGGCCATAGACCTTAGTAAAAAGGAAGTAATAGTTAAAGGGCAGGATGTTATTTTGACACCGATTGAATATAAGCTGTTAACCAATATGGCGCTAAATCCTGGAAGAGTATATAGCCGGATGGACTTACTCGAAAAAATCCAAGATGAAGGTATGTATTACGAAGGCTATGAGCGCAGTGTTGACACGCATATTAAAAACCTTCGAAAGAAAATTGAGTTGGATTCTAGGCAGCCAACGTTTATTCTCACCGTATTTGGGATGGGTTATAAATTTGGAGGGGTGCTAGATGTTTCAAACACTGCGGTCTAGAATTCTCTTTTATTTATTACTCAGCTCGCTGATTGGGATCCTCTTTGTCAGCTTTTTTATGCAGTGGGGATTTGAAGAGAGCTTTACGAAATATCTAGATCGTAATCGTGAAAAAAAGATTGATAGAATTATTACAGAAATTGAAAAGGGCTATCAGAAAAATGGCCATTTTACCAGGGACCCTGTTTTTGGTTTCCTCCACGAGCATGCGATGACCGATCAGCTATATTTCGATTTGTATGATAACCGTGGTCAATTACAAATGGGGACCTCTAATATTGTGGGCTATTTGAACAGCCTTGGATTGACTGAACCAGAACCGAATGATGAAGAGTGGCATTCTGCTTCCTATACGTTAAAAGCAGACAATAAAGTGATTGGTAAACTTGTTGCGATATACCCAATCGGCTTAATCGATGATGAGTATAATTTTTTACAAACCATTCAGTTATACATTTATGCAGCCGTTTGTTTAACGATACTGTTATCCATTCTTCTTAGTATGTTATTCTCGAAAAAAATAACGTCTAGCTTAAATAAAGTTTCCTTTGCAGCCAATGAGCTCCAGCAGCATAATCTTTCAATCCGAATTCCTCTGACGGGATTGCCAACAGAGGTAAAGCAGCTAGCGATATCCTTTAATAATTTAGCAGAATCGTTGGCAAAGGGGGAAATGTTAAGAAAGCAGTTTACTGGCGATTTAGCCCATGAGCTCCGGACACCGCTAGCTACGTTAAGAAGTCAAATTGAAGCCTACCAAGATGGGATTTGGGAGCCAACACCAGCACGATTACAATCCAGTCATGAAGAGCTAATGCGACTAGTGAGATTGGTAAATGAGCTTGAGAAGCTGCTTGCTGCCGAGAACCCACAAATTAAATTGGAAAAAGTAGAAGTAGAAGCTGGTAATGTGCTGGTTGCATTATGGGAAATGTTTGTACCTTTGTTTAAACAAAAGGGTGTCCATCTTCATATTGAAGAGCCTGATCTGGAACTCCTTTTCCCAGCCGACAAGGATCGTTTAATGCAGATTCTCTCAAACGTGTTAAACAATGCCCTTAAATATACACCAGAAGGTAAGAATGTAACCATATCAGTATTAACAGAAAAAGATGGGTATGTAGGCTTTAAGGTCGAAGATGAAGGTTCAGGGATGGCTGAGGAAGATATTCCTCATATATTTGAGCGCTTTTACCGCGGTGATAAATCGCGTGATCGAAAAACCGGCGGAGCTGGAATTGGGCTTTCCATTGTCAAAGCCTTAATGGAAGCACATAAAGGGATTATAAAAGTAAAAAGCAGAAAAAATAAAGGAACAAGCATTATCTTATGGTTTCCAGAAGACGAGGATTAAAAAAGAGCCGCTATCTCATGAGTGATAGCGGCTTTTGCTTGTTAGAATGTAAGGGATAAAATTTTTTCCATTCATTTAGGAAAGGAGAAGTCGCTGAATTGGGGTGTTCAAGGACTCTCTGGGTAGGGCCATACTGCTTAATTTCTCCATTGACAATAATCGCAAGTGAACTTGTTAGATAATTGATTTCCATTAAATCATGACTGACAAAGGCGGTTGTCGTTCCCGAGCCTTCAATAATTCCTTTGAAGTCATCCATTAATTTAATTTTGGTTGGAAAGTCTAATGCTGAAAAAGGTTCATCCAGAAAAAGTATTTCAGGCTCGACAATCATTGCTCTTGCAAGGTTTACACGCTGAGCCTCACCGCCTGAAAGGAAATGGACGTTTTTTTTCGCAAGGTGACTAATTTGAAACTGTTCCATCCATAATGTTACTTTGTCTTTTATGATCGCTTTGGGTACATTTCTTAACTTTAAACCAATTGCAATATTGTTAAAAACAGTTCCTTCTAGTAGCAGAGATTGCTGCAGGGCCACTGAGAATTTTCGCCGCAGTTCAAGGGAGGGAGTTCCATTGGGAACGACTTGCCCACGGTAGAGAATCTCACCACTACTTATTCGATCCAACAAAGCCACTACTTTAAGCAAGCTGCTTTTACCAGCACCATTAGGTCCCATCATCCCAAGGAATTCGCCTGCTTGGATTTGAAAATGTGGAATCGTTAGGATGGTTTTATTATGTGCCTGATAGGTAATGTTTTTAAGCTCAATTAATGGATTCATGATACTCGCTTCCTTTGCTGTAACATGGTTAACGCGGCAGTAATGAGTAACGCAACGGTCAATAAAATGAAAGAAATCGCAAGAGCAACATCAAAGTTACCTTTTGAAACTTCCATAACAATAGAAGTGGTTAGGATACGTGTATCTCCTTGGATATTTCCACCAACCATCATTGCAGCACCAACCTCCGCGATCACACGGCCAAAGCCTGCCATTATGGCAGCAACAATAGCAATTTTGGTTTGTTTGAAGAGTATCATAATGGTTTGTAGTTTCGTTGCACCGAGTGCTTTAATTTGCAAAAGCATTTTATCATTGATTTGTTGAAAAGCAGAGCTTGTTAAGCCTGTGACAATCGGTAAGGAAACCAATACTTGGGCCATAACAATGGCAGTCGGAGAATAGAGCAATTGTAAATGTCCGAGAGGCCCAGAACGCCACAAGAGCATGGTGATCCATAACCCAGCAACAACAGGAGGTAAGCCCATGCCGATATTAATGAAAACAAGTATTAGTTTTCTGCCTTTAAATCTTGTTAGACCTAGAAGCATTCCAAGGGGCAGGCCAATGATGGAACTAATAAGGATAGCCATAAAGCAGACTCTTAATGTTAACCAAGTGATCTCGAAAATCTCTGTATCACCGGTTAGAATCATTTCCACCGCTTTTTTCAGTCCATCGATAATAAGTTCCATCCGGCCTTCTCCTTCCACTTTCCCTAGGTTTATTCGGTATATTTAATAAATAATGACTGTCCAAATTCTTCTTTTCCAAAACTTTCAATGACGTCTTGAGTTTTAGAATCAACCATGAATTCAACAAATTTTTCTGCGTCTGTACTGTTTACCATGTCGTGTTTCTCAGGATTTACCTGCATAACATGGTAAATATTCATTAAATCAGTGCCGCCTTCAACGACAATTTTTAGGTTTGTTAAGTTTTTCTCCTGTGCAAGCCAAGTAGCCCGGTCGGTTAAAATATAGCCATTTTTTTCATTTGCAATTTGTAAGGAAGCACCCATTCCTTGTCCAGTGGAGATATAGGTGTCACCAGTTGGCTGGATATTCGCAGCTGTCCAAATTCCTAGTTCCTTTTTATGGGTACCAGAGTCATCACCGCGAGTAATAAAGTTTGATTTTACTTCAGTGATTTTTTGGAATGCTGCTTTCACGTCATCGCCACTTACGCCTGCAGGATTATCTTTCGGTCCTACTAAAATAAAATCATTGTACATCACGCGTTTACGATTGATGGCGTCACCACTTGTTACTAGTTCTTCCTCTGACTTTGGAGCATGGACTAGAAGGACATCAGCTTCCCCTTTTGTTCCCATCTCTAATGCTTGTCCGGTACCAACGGCAATGGTTTTTACTTTTACATTGTTTTCTTTTTCAAAGATTGGCAGCAATTCATCTAATAAGCCGCTATCCTGAGTGCTTGTAGTAGTGGCTAGGATTAATTCAGTAGGTTCTGCCTTCGGTTCTGACTTTTTCTCCTTAGCATCCGCTGAATCAGTGTTGCTATTTCCGCATGCGGATAGTATGAGAAGCATGAATACAACTAGTGTAGCAAAAAAACGATTCTTCAACATGAAATTTCCTCCATTTTGTTAGTTTGATAGATTACTTTGCCTAATTCTTCAATATCATATCCTTCTAATTCTGTTATACTGCTTTTAAAATGATCGGACTGAAGGTAATGAATCAATTTAACTAGATTTTCTTTGTTCTCGTTTGACAGTCGCAATACAAGATCAAATTGTTCCTTGGCGACTGGAATAAAATCCAATCCTAAATGACTAGCAGCTGAGTGAATCCCAAAGGCAACGTCCGCCACGCCTCTACTGATATAAGAAGCGGTTGATAAATGATTCCATTCTTCATTCTCGTAACCATTTATAGCAGCAGGGTCAATTCCCTGTTTGGATAGCATAGAGTCTAAAAGAAATCTTGTCCCCGCACCTTTTTGGCGATTAACAAATTGAATATCTTTTCTGGTAAGATCCTGAAAGTCCGAAATCCCTTTTGGATTTCCTTTTGCTATGATAAAGCCTTGTTCCCTTGAGGCAAAACGAACCACACAAATGGATTCGTGAACAAATAGCTGATTGATAAATGGGAGATTGTATTCTTGTGATGCTGGATCTAATAAATGGATGGCTGCAATATCGGTTTGGCCTCTATAGAGCATCATCAGACCTTCAAGACTTCCTATGTACGTCGGCTGAATCTGCAGGTGTAAATCCTTCGATGTTTGTTTTACAAAATGTTCTACTAAAAAGTCATGGCTCCCGGATAATCGAATTTGAATGGAAGCAGGGGGTTCAATCTGTTCCGCTTGTATTTTTTTTGCAGGTGCTTTTGTGCTTTCTTTATATCGTTCGATTTCTTCATATTCAATCCTCATTTTGTTGCCAACTTTAAACGCCTGAAGCTCACCTCGCTTAATCAGTTCATAAACCGTATGTTTCGAGATCTGGAACAATTGAGCTACCTCATCTGGTGTGTAAGCCTTTCCAATCATCCGTAATGCCTCCTTTCATTAGCAAAGTAAATATAATACAAATATACTATGGTTCCTGTGACTTTTGTTAAGTTTTGTTAAGTTTCGTTTAGTTTTATTTAGAATTGTCACTTTTTGTTCATGTTTTTTTGAAAAGTTCACACTTTCTTCATAAACTTCACTGATTGTTCATCTGTGAACAAAGCAGATTGATGTACTATATGAATAGATGAAAATTTATATAAAAAGGGATGAAGATGAGATGGCAAAACTTCTATATATTACTGTTAACCCCAAAAATGATATAAAGCTATCAAAGGGTATGCAGCTAGGTGAGGCTTTTTTAGAAGAGTTTAAAAAACAGAAGCCTGATGTTGAAATAGAACATATGCATTTATATGATATGGATATCCCTCAAATAGATATGGACTTACTGTATGCACGTGCAAAATTATCGTTTATGGGTAAAACCTTTGATGAGCTTACAGAGGGTGAGCAAAAACAAATTACGGCTATGCATGCATTGGCAGACCGCTTTATTGCAGCGGATTATTATGTGTTTGTTACACCAATTTGGAACTTTGGATCACCAGCCATTTTAAAAGCATTCCTTGATAATTTATTTATCGTGAACAAGACATTTATTAATACGCATGAAGGAGCAAAAGGGCTGCTAACAAACCGCAAAGCCCTTCATATCCAAACACGCGGCGGAATTTACTCCACGGGTCCAATGGTAGACTTTGAATTTGGAGACCGCTTCTTAACAAAAGTACTTGGATTCTTAGGTATGGAGGTCATGCCGACTGTATATGCAGAAGGTATGGATCACTTTCCAAAACAGGTACCAGAAATCATGGCGAAGGCTAAAGAACAAGTCATCGAAGCGGCTAGAGAAATGGCAAAGGAAACAGTTACAGTTTAATAGAATTAAAAATGCGGCTCGATTATCGAGCCGCATTTTTGTTGAGTTTCTTAGATATCAAATTGGGGGGGTTACAGCTCTTCTTGAGGACAAAACTCTAGCTGTGACGAGAAGATTTGTCCTCAATAGAGGGCCTTGAAGACAAATCTCCGGCTGTGAAAAGAAGATTTGTCCTCAATCGAGTGTCTTGAGGACAAAAATCCAGCTGGGACCAAGAGATTTGTCCCCAATCGGGTGTCTTGAGGACAAAACTTCGGCTACGACGAAAAGATTTGTCCTCAATCGAGTGCCTTGAGGACAAAACTCCGGCTGTGACGAGAAGATTTGTCCTCAATGGGGTGTCTTGAGGACAAAACTCCAGCTGGGATCAAGAGATTTGTCCTCAATCACCATCCAACAGAGGAATCCCTCCAATAAATAGAAGTTTCCCCTCTAAAACTTTCCTGTAAACTGAAAAAATAAAACCGCAAAACCTAGAACCCAGACATAAATGGCAAACGGTTTTAACGAGTGTTTCTTTAAAAATCCTATCATCCACTTTACTGCAACATATCCGAATAGTGCAGAGGAGGCGATCCCAACGATTAATGCAGATAGAGAAATTTCCTCTCCGGCCCCTCCGAATAAATCCATTGACTGCAGTACAACCGCACCGGCGATGGCAGGTGTAGATAAGAGAAAAGAAAAATAGGCTGCAGTTTCGCGGTCTAACTTCCTCCATAGCGCAGCCACAATCGTGAACCCAGAGCGGGAAATCGCAGGAAAAATGGCAGCGGCCTGAAAGGAGCCGATGATGAAAGCATCCGTATAACTAATATCATCCATTTTTTTATAGCCATTTTTTGCGGAATCAGCAATCCAGAGAAACAAACCGGTAACTAAGAACTCCCAGCCAATCGTAACACCTGTCTTCGAAATCTCCTCAAAGTAGTCTTTGAAAAGCAACCCTATCACGACAGCTGGAATGGTTCCGACAATCAACAGAAAGGTCAGCTTACTAAACGGATTTTTAATAATCTTAACAAATTCATCCTTATAGAAGACAAAAACGGCGATCAGGGTACCAATGTGCAGCATGGTATCAAGCAATAGACCAGCTTCTTGTAAACCAAATAAATTCCTTCCTAAATATAAATGTCCTGTAGAGCTTATTGGTAAAAATTCCGTTAATCCCTGGATAATTCCTAATATGAGTGCTTCTAATTTACTTAACATATCCAACCTCTCTTTCTGCACCATTAGCCTGTACATAGTAAAGATATGCAAGTCTCTCAACAAATAAGCAATAAATTTTTTGACCTGATTAAACTTGTCTGTTGTTGTCCGCTCCAAGCTAAATTTTTATATATTACTAAGGCAAAAATAGTGCAAAAGCAGTGAAATCTCCCATAAAATAGAAGTAAGAATTTTGGAGAGGAGCAGCACTTTTGAAAAATCACCATCTACTTTTCAATACATCCATCGGAGTAAAGAAACCAGAAAGTATAAGAAATAAACAGCAGGCATGCCCTTTTTGTGCACGAGAAGAGCTGACTGACCTTATTGAAGTGGATGGACCCATCATATTACTAAAAAATAAATATCCTGTTCTAGAAAATGCCTACCAAACGGTTCTAATTGAAACAGACGATTGTCATGGTGATTTATCTGTCTATGAGCTTCCCTTTCTCCATAGACTCTTACAGTTTGCGATCAGAAATTGGCTTGAATTAGATAGAACTGGAAAATATGAATCAGTTATTTTTTTCAAAAATCATGGTCCGTTGTCAGGGGGGACTATTGCCCATCCTCATATGCAGATAATTGGCTTAAATGATATTAACTATAAGGAAAACATATCTGAAGAAGTGTTTACGGGTATTATAATAGAAGAAAAAGATGGGGTAACGTTTACTCTTTCCACAAAACCAAAGGTAGGCTTTTATGAATTTAATATTCATATGGATGACTCAAGCTATAATGAAACCTTTGGTGTTTATCTTCAAAAAGCCGTGCATTACATTCTGAATAACTTCCCGTTTAAAGCAAGCAGCTATAATCTTTTTTTTCATCATTATAATAAAAGAATATACGTGAAAATTGTGCCTCGATTTGTCACTACGCCACTTTATATCGGCTATGGGATTCCCCAAGTACCAAGTAATTTACATTGGATGGCAGATGATTTAAAAAGTAAATACTTCACCAGTGGGAGCGCCTAACAATAGGAGCTTCCACTTTTTTGCATATGCATATGTAAATTCACCCATTCTTACTTTATAAGTTGTGCTTTGGGCATATAAAAAATATAATGAAATAATGTACAAGTTCCTTTTTGAGACTTTGACATAAAGGAGTGCGAATGATGACATCATCTAAAAATACAACTTCAAAACTTGATTATAGCCTTGTTTTTATCTTACTGTTATTGTTTTTGGCCAGCTGTTTATCGATTTATAGTGCGCAGGCCAGCGGTCAATATGAAAGTAACTTTCTTATAAAGCAGATTATCTTTTATGGAATTGGCTGCGGAATTATTGCTGCCGTTATTAGGCTGGACTCCGACCAGTTAAAAAAATTAACCTGGTATGCTTACGGAGTGGGAATATTTCTACTTATACTATTAATCATAGCGCCAGAAAGCATTGCACCTGTCATCAATGGGGCAAAAAACTGGTTTAAGGTTCCCGGAATCGGCTCACTTCAGCCGTCAGAGTTTGTCAAAATCTTTATTATTTTAGCGCTGGCCAAAGTAATTGAGGCCCATCACCTTAAAAACCCAGTTAAAACCATAGCCTCTGATTTTTGGTTATTAATAAAGCTGGGAGTCGTCACGATGGCACCATTAATATTAATTATTAAACAAGACTTAGGGACGTCGCTCGTATTCATAGCCATCCTATTAGGGATGATATTTATTTCTGGCATAACATGGAAATTATTAGTACCAATCTTTTCAGTTGGAACGGCACTTATTTCAGTTATTTTTTATTTTGTATTGTTAAAGCCTGAGGTTCTTGAAAAATATTTAGGTGTGAAGCAGTATCAATTTAGCCGTATCTACTCTTGGCTCGACCCTTATAACTTCCAAAGCTCAGCAGGATACCAGCTGACACGATCACTCTTAGCGATTGGCTCAGGACAAACTGGAGGTAAGGGATACGGGAATAGGGAAGTATATCTCCCTGAAAGCCATACCGATTTTATCTTTAGTGTCGTTGGAGAAGAGTATGGTTTTATTGGTGCCAGTGTACTAGTAAGTTTATTTTTCTTGTTGATTTATCATATCACCAAGGTTGGAATGGAAACGAAGAACAATTTTTATACGTATATTTGCGTGGGAGTAATTAGTATGATTACCTTCCATGTATTCCAAAATATCGGGATGACGATTGGAGTGCTGCCGATTACGGGTATTCCATTGCCATTCATCAGCTATGGGGGAAGTTCTTTAATGGGGAATATGCTTGGGCTGGGATTAATCTTCTCCATACGCTACCACTATAAAAAATACATGTTTTCAACAAATGCATAAACAAAAAAAAACGCGGGGATTAATATCCTCGCGTTTTTCTATATTATTTCTTTAAAAAGATCTTTTCAACATCATCAAGCATGAGGTTTGCAGCAAGTACACCGCCGGCTGTATTCCAGATGGTATCACTAACTTTGTGTACTTCCCCTTTTTTGGCTACTTCAAGGTTCTTGAACAGCGGGTCAGCAATCCATTCTTTTTCTAACTCAGAACCTTTCCCGTCTCCAGTCTCATAAGTGAAGTAGAAAAGGATATCTCCATCCATGGCTGGAATGCGTTCCTTTGTTACGTTTCTTTCTGCAAAATCGTCAACATTTTGGCTTTCCGGACGAGCAAATCCAAGGTCCCCTAAAATAACACCAGAGAATGTATCTTTATGATAAATACGAACCTCACCGGCCATAAAGCGAACCATTGAAACCTTCATGTTTAATTTGTCGCCAAGCTGTTCTTTTAAATCAGCAACTCGCGTATTGTACTTATCTAATACTTCTTTCCCTTTTTCTTCTTTATTTAATGCTTTCGCATAAAGTTCAAAGTTTACCTTCCAGTCTCCTCGAAGTGTTTCCGCGAAAACTGTCGGTGCAATCGCGTTCAGTTGATCATAAATTTTTTCTTGGCGCATTTTATTACCTATGATTAAATCTGGTTTTAGTGCAGCAATCGCTTCAACATTGACTTCACTCTCAACACCAACCACTTGGGTGTCCTTTAATTGATCAGCAATATGATCATACCAAGGGTCACCTGTAAAGGATTTTACTGCACCAACAGGAGTAACTCCCATTGCTAAGAGGGCTTCGGTACCTTCGTTTGTTAAAATCACAACACGTTCAGGGGTACCTTTAATCGTTGTAGATCCCATTGCATGCTCGACCGTATAGCTTGTTTCCTCTTTTGGTTTTTCCGTTTCTTTCTTTTCCGTTGTCTTCTCCTCGGTACCACCACACGCAGCTAATAACAAAAGTGCGATGATTGAAAAAAGAGTAAATAGTGGTCTTAATCTTTTCATGCGAATATGTATCCTCCTTATTTTCTAATTGTTAATGATAATCATTTTCAATGACAACCTAATAATAAAATGGATATTGAACGTTGTCAACGCTTTATTTTAAAATGAAATCCTTCATTTATTGACAATCTTGTAAACGTATGTCCAAATAACTGAAAATGGTTATCATCCTCATTGACAATCATTATCAATGGGATATAAACTTAAAGATAGAAAACGCATTTATACTATAAATATGGTTAGAAAGGTCTTCAAAAAATGCTTTTAAAAAATAGCGCATTAAGGTGGGTGGGATTACTAACCTCCGTACTTTTACTATTGTTCTTCATGTGTGCCAGTATCGTTTTTGGTTATACAGAAACTACATTCCGTACGGCTATTAATGCCTTTACCCATTATAATGGCTCAAATGAACATATTATTATTCAAACTGTTAGACTTCCAAGAGCGCTCATAGCGGCTGCTGTTGGGGCAAGCCTAGCTATTGCTGGAGTTTTAATGCAGACATTAACCAAAAATCCGCTGGCGTCCCCAGGAATTTTTGGTATCAATGCAGGTGCGGGCTTTGTAGTAGTGGCAGCCGTCACTTTATTTTCTGTTTCAAGTTTGCAGGCATTTAGTGGTCTCGCCTTTTTAGGAGCAGCCATTGCTGCGATAAGTGTATACGCCATTGGCTCAGTCGGTCGGGAAGGTTTAACTCCGATGAAGTTGACTTTAGCTGGAGCAGCCATTGCGGCGATGTTTTCATCATTCACGCAAGGATTACTTGTCATCGACGAGGCAGCACTAGAGCAAGTGCTATTTTGGCTAGCCGGGTCTGTTGCTGGACGCAAGCTGGAGACGCTTGTTTCCGTGTTACCTTACCTCGGTATTGGTTGGATTGCCTCAATTATGATTGCCGGGAAGATGAATATCCTCTCCATGGGAGAAGACGTAGCAAAAGGACTTGGTCTAAAAACCGGATTTGTAAAAATTATGGTCGGCGTGATTGTTATTTTGCTTGCAGGCGGGGCAGTCTCTGTAGCAGGTCCAATTGGATTTGTTGGAATCGTTATTCCGCATATTACTAGGTCTATCATTGGAATTGACCATCGCTGGGTGATTCCATTGTCAGGTATCTTAGGTGCAATTTTGTTAGTAGCGGCAGATATTTCAGCACGATATGTTCTTATGCCCTCCGAGGTGCCAGTCGGGGTTATGACAGCTATCATCGGGACTCCATTCTTTATTTACATAGCAAGAAAGGGGTTCAATGCACGATGAGTAAATATAAAAATATTCGCTTTTTGAATGGGAAGATTTCTTTCTTGCTGGATCGGAAAGCATTGTTAACCACATTCACACTCTTTCTGGCGGCGTTTATTGTTTTTGTTGTCAGTACAGCTAGTGGAGAAATGAAAATAAATCCACTGACTGTTTTAAAAGTATTTACAGGCAGTGGACCTGAAATGGAAACACTAATCATAACATCATTTCGTCTGCCTAGAATTATTATCGCATTGATTGTTGGGATTTCCTTAGCCGTTGCTGGGGGTATCTTACAAGGAATGATCCGGAATCCCCTCGCTTCGCCTGATGTACTTGGTATTACAGGCGGAGCCAGTGCAGCAGTAGTAGCCTTTCTCGCTATATTCAGCGATGAAAGTAATGCTTTAACGGTCAGTATCGCATGGCTGCCATTAGCTGCATTCTTAGGTGCTGGCTTCGTGGCTTTTTTAGTTTACTTCTTGGCTTGGAAAAATGGGGTATCCCCTATAAGGTTAGTCCTAATTGGAATCGGGATTTCTACCTTAATGCAAGCAATAACGACGTTAATGATGATTATGGGCCCTATCTATCAGGCGAGTCAGGCAAACATTTGGATAACAGGTACGGTTTACGGGTCTAATTGGAAAAATGTCGGTACATTACTTCCATGGGCAGTGGTATTTCTTATTATCGCCTTTGCCGCTGCAAGAACCATTAACATACAAGAACTTGGTGACGAGATTGCCACAGGTTTAGGCAGTAAGATTCAAAGACAAAGGTTTTTGTTACTTATGATTAGTACAGCATTAATCGGCGGATCGGTTGCTTTCGCTGGTGGAATTGGTTTTGTTGGATTAATGGCACCGCATATGGCAAGAAGAATGGTGGGTTCTTCGTTTGGAGCATTACTGCCAGTTTCAGCATTAATAGGTGGAATTCTCGTAATGCTGGCAGATTTAATTGGAAGAACGATGTTTTCACCTTTGGAAATACCTGCAGGAGTTTTTACAGCGGGAATCGGTGCACCTTATTTTATATACCTGCTTTTTAAAACAAGAAATGCTTAATCGAAATAAAGCTTAAAGGGGCTGGGAAGATGAAGAGCGCGATTGAAACAAAAAATCTGTCACTTTCATACGGGGAGACACGAATTATTGATGAGTTAGATTTGAAAATTCCTCAAGGTGAAATTACCGTGTTTATTGGGGCAAATGGCTGTGGAAAGTCGACTCTGCTTCGTTCTATTGCCCGACTTCTTAAACCAACGTCTGGTGCTGTTATTTTAGAAGGAAAAGCAATTGCAAAGCTTTCCACAAAAGAGGTGGCAAAAAAGATGGCGATACTGCCACAGTCACCAACTGCACCTGAAGGGTTAACCGTCCTTCAGCTTGTAAAACAAGGGCGTTACCCGCATCAATCATGGCTAAAACAATGGTCAGAAGAAGATGAGAAAAAGGTCAATGAAGCTTTAAAGGCTACAAGACTAGAGGATTTGAAAGAGAGATCCGTTGATTCTCTTTCAGGCGGTCAAAGGCAGCGCGCTTGGATTGCCATGACCTTAGCTCAAGATACAGATGTCATTCTTTTAGATGAGCCCACAACCTATTTAGATATGACACATCAAATTGAAATTCTTGACCTGTTATTTGAACTTAATGAAAAAAGAAAAAGAACGGTGGTAATGGTCCTTCATGATCTTAATCTTGCATGCCGCTATGCACACAATATCGTTGCTCTAAAAGATCAGAAGGTTTATGACCAAGGAAAGCCAGAATATGTGGTCAACCGAAATCTTGTTAAAAATGTTTTTGGCATGGAATGTGAGGTAACAATGGATCCTCTATTTGGAACACCGCTTTGTATTCCTTATGGAAAAGGAAGACGGATCCTTCAAAAGGCGGCTGTGTCCCATGGGTAATATACTTCTAGAAAATGATCTAAGTGCATTACAGAAATATAGGCTCAAATCAATAACAGGCAAATCATTTAATGTGGCAAGTTTAATGGATAAAGCTTTTGCAATCGACTTTATGAGAAAACTAGCTCTTTCAATCGGTTCACCTTCTGAAAAAGCGGCAGCCTCCATATTTATAAAAAGATATGCATTTATTGCTGTTATTTCCCTTTTTGCTATGACGACCGCTAATAAGAAATTGAATCTGTCTTTGGACAATATTGATATGGAAGAAGCTGAACGTGTTACAGACTGGCTGCCAATGATTTCATTAAAGGATACATCCATCGAGGAATGGAATGGTCAGGACCGTGATGAATGGCGAAAAGATGTTTATCGGGACCTGTTTGCTCACAATATTTATCCACTGATTGAGCATTTTGAAAAAACGTTTAGGATATCAAAATTGATTCTGTGGGAAAATATCGCCGTTTATCTTTTCTGGCTTTACGAGACGGAGTTAAAAGATAGCGATGATCAAAACGTGAGAAGTGATTTCAATTACTTAATTAAGGAAGCAGAGGGTAACCTGTTCGGTGATTATCACCTTAATCCAATTCAAAAGTATTATTTTAAGAAGAACTCAGAAGAAGAGATAAGGATAAGAAAAACATGTTGTTTTACCTATCAGCTTGGGTCAAAACGCTGTAAAACATGTCCATGTACTTATAATACTAACAACGGAGTGTGCTTTGATGGAGAAAGTATTTGTGGAGCAGTTTCAAGCGCTACTTGAAAAATATAGTGACTTGCTCGTCGGTGACTCGAGCGAGGAGACAACGGAAAAGGTAAAAGCATGGGCTTTGTATACTCACATTGCGAAATCAATGCCAGCCTTAGCAAAGCACTGGAATGAACTTTATCCAGAAGCAAAGGAAGAAATGAAAACACTCATTAATGAAATCAAACAGTTGAATGAACAGCATAGACAATCTAAATAATATACATAAAGTTGAATATTTATTAATACATTTGGTCGCTTCGATTAACGAGGCGGCCTTTTTTATGCATGTTAAAAGAAAACGCTTTCTTTTAAAGATGCATAAAATATTCAAAAAATTAATAAAAATTGTTGTCAAAATTTAAAATCCGCAATATAATAAATTCAATGTTAGGTAAAGTGACATGAAAACGGGAGGAAAAATAACATGACAGAAGCTATTCTTTCAAATGTAGAAAATCAATCTGTAATTATCGAGCAAATAAAAGAAGAAATAGAGAAAAAGAATGTTGAACTTCTTCACTTACAGTTTGTAGATATAGAAGGAATCTTGAAGCACGTAACCGTAACAAGTGAGCAATTGGAAGATGTAGTTGAAGGAAAAATGATGTTTGATGGCTCCTCAATAAAAGGATTTTCACCGATTAATAAATCTGATTTATATTTACAGCCAGACTTAACAACATTCTCCGTTTTACCATGGACAGTCGAAGAGGGATATTCTGAAGCACGTTTTCTATGTTCCGTTAAAAATCCTGATGGATCATGGTTTGAAGGTGACACAAGAAATGTTTTAAAGAAAACAGTGGAACGTGCTGCGGATAAAGGATACACCATTTCAGTAGGTCCTGAGCTTGAATTTTTCCTATTTAAAACGGACGAAAATGGATATCCAACACAGGAACTTAGTGACAAGGCTGGATATTTTGAACCTTCACCTAAAGATCTAGGAGAGCGTGTTCGGTTAGAAATTTACCGTGCGTTAAAGGCGATGGGTTTCATCATTGAAGCATCTCACCATGAAGTTGCTGAGGGCCAGCACGAAATTAACTTTAAGTATGCTGATGCTCTAGGTGCAGCAGATTCTTCTACTACATATAAGTGGGTTGTAAAAACAATTGCAAAGAAATATGGACTGCATGCAACGTTTATGCCTAAACCGGTATTTGGGATAAATGGTTCTGGGATGCATGTCAACATGTCTTTCTTTAAAGGAAATGAAAATGTCTTCTTTGATCCGGCTGATGATTTGCAACTATCAAATGAGGCTTATCAATTTATTGCAGGACTACTCGAAAATGTAAAAAGTTTTACGGCTATCACAAATCCGCTTGTAAACTCTTATAAGCGTTTAGTGCCTGGATATGAGGCGCCTTGTTATATTGCATGGAGCGCTTCAAACCGTTCCGCATTGATTCGAATTCCGGCAAAAAAAGGGATGGCTACACGTGTCGAACTTAGATGTCCTGATCCATCAGCAAACCCATACTTAACCTTTGCTGTAATTGCCTCTGCTGGATTAGATGGAATTGAGAAAGGATTAGAAGTGCCTTTCCCAATTAATGAAGATATTTTCCATATGAACGAAGAGCGTCGTGGAGAATTGGGTATTGAAAGCCTTCCTGGCAGTTTAGCTGCAGCGGTGAAGGAACTTGAAAATGGAGAGATTGGACGTAATACATTAGGAAACCATGTTTATGATGAGTTTGTTTCTGCGAAGAAAGCAGAATGGGATAGTTATCGCACAGCTGTTCATGCGTGGGAAATTGAGAACTACCAAGCTAAGTTCTAATATAACGTATTTAAGCAGGCTGAATACATGCAGCCTGCTTTTTACATTTCTCAGCAAGTTATCTCAAGGGGGTTCTTATCGTTTAAACTGGTTATTTTGGCTGTTCACTTTGTCTTTTTGTGACCGTTCCCCGCCAGGACCTGCGTTCCCTTGAACGCTAGCAGCGCTTACGCCTGCTTTGGATGGGTTTTTCTTCATTTTACCCATGAATTATCACCTCGTTTTTAGGATGCCCAATTCGAATTTTTTATGTAGAAAGGATAGGAAAATTATTTTATAAAAAATTTAGTTTTTTCCGCTTTTATTTATTGCGCAAATTTTTGAAATATTCTATAGTAGTAGATAGCAGAACTCATTCAAATGTGAATTTTTTTTGACTAAAAAATGAATGAGTATTCATTCAAAGTTGTGAAGGGGGAGACAATGTTGAACCATCTAATTAAAAAAGCAGCTGTTTTAGGTTCCGGAGTCATGGGATCGGGGATTGCTGCCCATCTAGCAAATATCGGTATACCAACTTTATTATTGGATATTGTACCTCGGGAGTTAACGGACGACGAAATAGCAAAAGGGTTGACGTTAGAAGATAAACAGGTCCGTAATCGCATAAGCAGCCAATCAATCCAAAAATTATTAAAGCAAAAACCAGCTCCTCTAGCTTCCAAAAAGAATTTGGCACTCATCGAAGCGGGGAATTTAGAAGATGACCTAGTTCAATTAAAAGATGTGGACTGGGTAATCGAGGTTGTTGTTGAGAATTTAAATGTTAAGAAACAAGTATTTGAAAAAGTGGACCAATACAGAAAACCTGGAAGCATTATCAGCTCCAATACATCGGGAATATCTGTTGAAGCAATGGCAGAAGGAAGGTCAGAGGATTTTAAAAAGCATTTCCTTGGCACCCACTTCTTTAACCCGCCAAGATACTTAAAATTACTTGAAGTGATTCCTACACAATATACTAGCGAAGAAGTCATTTCATTCATGAAAATATTTGGTGAAGATGTTTTAGGAAAAGGTGTTGTTTTGGCAAAAGATACACCAAACTTTATTGCCAACCGCATTGGAACCTATGGTCTCCTTATCACTGTCCAAGAAATGTTAAAAGGGGGTTACAGTGTAGGGGAAGTTGATTCTGTAACCGGTCCATTAGTCGGCCGTCCTTCAAGTGCAACCTTCCGTACGCTAGATGTTGTCGGTTTAGATACATTTGCACATGTAGCGGGAAATGTTCATGAAAAAGTATCTGGTAAAGAAAAGGAAGTATTTGGAGTCCCTGCATTTATGAAAACAATGCTTGAGAAAGGATGGCTCGGAAGTAAATCTGGCCAAGGCTTCTTCTTGAAAAAAGGGAAAGAAATTCTTGAACTTGACCCTGGTACATTAGAATATATTCCTCGTAAAAAGCTTTCAACTGCAGCAACCGAAATGAGCAAACAGGAAAAAGGCACTGCGAATAAATTGAAAGCGCTTGTATATGCGAATGATCGCGCGGGTGAATTACTGTGGAACATCTTTAGTCCCGTTCTAGTATACTCTGCACAGCTTTTAGGAGAAATTGCCGACACGGTGGTCGACATTGATCGGGCGATGAAATGGGGCTTTGGCTGGGAAATGGGTCCTTTTGAAACTTGGGATGCAATTGGAGTAGAAAAATCAGTCGAAAAGATGAAGGAAAATGGATTGGAAATTCCTGCTTGGGTAACAGAAATGCTTGCTAAGGGGCATACATCATTCTATATAGAGGAAAATGGCGAACACTTCTTCTTTAATAATGGTGAATACCGTCTAGTGGAAAGTAATCCTAAAGCAATTGACTTGAAAAAAGTAAAGAAACAAAAAGGTGTTATTAAAAAGAATGGTGGTGCCAGCTTAATCGATTTAGGTGATGGTGTGGCCCTCCTTGAATTCCATTCCCAGAATAACGCAATTGGTCTTGATATTATTCAGATGATTAACTTTGCGATTGACGAAGTAGAGAAAAACTATAAAGGACTTGTAATTGGCAATCAGGGTAAAAACTTCTGTGTCGGCGCAAATCTCGCGATGATGTTGATGGAAGCACAGGATGACAATATCTATGAACTTGAAATGGTAGTCCGTCAGTTCCAGAATGCAATGATGAAGGTAAAATACAGCGCAAAACCAGTTGTAGCAGCACCTTTTGCAATGACACTTGGCGGTGGTGCCGAAGTTTGTTTACCTGCAGCGCACATTCAAGCGTCTGCTGAAACCTATATGGGACTTGTTGAAGTGGGTGTGGGACTGCTTCCTGGCGGCGGCGGAAACAAAGAACTGTATATTAAACATTTAGAAGGTTTGCCAAATGGTGTTCCATTTGATCTTCAAGCCGTTGCTATTAAAGTGTTTGAAACCATCGCTATGGCAAAAGTATCAACTTCTGGTGCAGAAGCACGTGAAAATAATTTCTTAGGAATAGCTGATGGCATTAGTGTAAACGGAGATCACCAATTGTATGACGCAAAGCAGGTCGTTCTTGCATTACATGAACAGGGTTATGTACAAAAAGCACGCAAAAAGGTACCGGTTGCCGGAGAGACAGGTTATGCGACCCTTTTATTAGGAGCACAATCTATGTTTTTATCTGGATATATTTCAGAACATGATTTGAAGATTGCAAAAAAAGTTGCCTATGTGATTGCTGGTGGAAAAGTACCTTACGGAACAGAAGTAGATGAGCAATATTTGTTGGATTTAGAAAGAGAGGCATTCTTAAGTTTAATAAGAGAAGGTAAAACACAACAGCGTATGCAGCACATGCTCGTAAAAGGAAAGCCTTTAAGAAACTAAAATAATAGATTGCAAATATAAGAGGAAAGAGAGGGAACGAAATGAGAGAAGCGGTAATCGTAGCAGGGGCTCGGACCCCGGTTGGTAAAGCGAAGAAAGGAACGCTTGCCCATGTTCGCCCTGATGATTTGGGAGCATTGGTTGTACAAGAAACACTAAAGCGTGCTGGAAATTATGAAGGGAATATTGATGATTTAGTCTTTGGCTGTGCAATGCCGGAAGCGGAGCAAGGGAATAACATGGCTCGTAATATTGGTGCTTTAGCGGGTCTGCCACACACTGTACCGGCGATTACGATTAATCGTTTTTGTTCATCTGGACTGCAGGCAATTGCTTATGCGGCTCAGGGAATTATGCTTGGACATACCGATACTGCAATTGCAGGTGGAGCAGAATCCATGAGTCTAATTCCAATGGCAGGACATGTGGTACGTCCAAACGTCAAATTAGCTGAAACTGCTCCACAATATTATATGGGAATGGGTCATACAGCAGAAGAAGTCGCCAAGAAATATGGTATTTCTCGTGAGGACCAGGACGCTTTTGCAGTTCGCAGTCATCAGAAAGCGGCAAAAGCCCTACAAGAAGGAAAATTTGCTGATGAAATCGTCCCTGTAGATGTTACCATTCGTTCAGTTGGAAAAGACAATAAGCTGACGGAAAGAACTCTCAAGTTTTCACAAGATGAAGGAGTCCGTCCAGATACAAACGTGCAATCGTTATCGAAGCTTCGTCCGGCATTCTCAGTAACAGGTTCTGTTACGGCAGGGAATGCTTCGCAAACAAGTGACGGGGCTGCGGCCTTAATGATCATGGACCGTGAAAAAGCCGAATCACTGGGATTAAAGCCATTAGCTAAATTTAGATCATTTGCCGTTGGAGGCGTACCGCCAGAAATTATGGGAGTAGGTCCTGTGGTGGCAGTACCTAAAGCAGTGAAATTAGCTGGATTAGAAATGTCTGATATTAACCTGTTTGAATTAAACGAAGCATTCGCATCACAGTCCCTTCAAGTTATTCGTGAGCTTGGGTTAGATGAAGAAAAAGTCAACGTAAATGGAGGCGCCATCGCCTTAGGTCATCCGTTAGGATGTACAGGAGCAAAACTCACTTTAACCCTTATCCATGAGTTAAAACGTCGACAGCAGCAATTTGGGGTAGTAACCATGTGTATCGGCGGCGGAATGGGCGCAGCAGGAGTGTTTGAACTTTTATAATAAAACGTTAAAAATTTATTGGTGATATAAGGACCACATTAATTGGAGCGGAAATTACGGCTAAAAATTTAGGGGGGAACAATAATGGCACAACAAACAGAAAAAATTATTAAGGGCGGAAGCTTTTTAATAGATGATATTTCCTATGACCGCATATTAACACCTGAGGATTTTAACGAAGAGCAATTAATGATTGCGAAAACAGCAGAAGACTTCATTGAAAAGGAAGTCCTTCCACAGTTAGAGCATCTCGAAAACCACGAATTTGATCGCACTGTAAAACTTTTAAAGCAAGCTGGTGATCTAGGGCTTTTAGCAGCAGATGTTCCTGAAGAGTATGACGGGCTAGGTCTAGATAAAGTAACCTCATCACTTGTAACGGAAAAAATGTCAAAGGCTGGCGGCTTTTCATTATCATATGGAGCGCATGTCGGTATCGGCTCATTGCCAATCGTTCTATTCGGTAACGAAGAGCAGAAGAAAAAATATTTACCAGCCCTTGCTTCAGGTGAAAAGATTGCAGCATACGCGTTAACGGAGCCAGGTTCAGGTTCAGACGCTCTTGGTGCTAGAACAACGGCAAAATTAAATGCAGAAGGTACCCATTATATTCTTAACGGTGAAAAGCAATGGATTACCAATGCTGGTTTTGCGGATGTATTTGTTGTCTATACAAAAATTGATGGTGAACACTTTACTGCATTTATTGTTGAAAGAGATTTCCCTGGCGTTTCTACAGGGGCGGAAGAAAAGAAAATGGGTATTAAGAGCTCCTCAACACGTACCCTTATTCTAGAAGATGTACCTGTTCCTGTTGAAAACCTATTAGGGGAATATGGAAAAGGGCATGTCATCGCGTTTAATATCTTAAACATCGGGCGCTATAAATTAGCTGTTGGAGGTGTCGGCGGTTCTAAAAATGCATTTGAGCTGGCTGTTAAATATGCAAATGGCCGTAAACAATTTAACACACCGATCTCCCAATTCAATTTGACCAAAGAAAAATTTGGTACGATGGCTTCTAAGATCTATGCTGCAGAAAGCTCTGTTTACCGTACTATTGGGCTTTATGAAGATAATCAAGGAAAGCTTACAACAGAAGAGCAGAAAGACATTAAATTAGTAGCAAATTCTATCGCTGAATATGCGATTGAATGCTCTGTTAATAAATTCTTCTGTAGTGAAGTTTTAGATTATGTTGTTGATGAAGGTGTCCAAATTCATGGCGGATATGGCTTCATGCAAGAGTATACCATCGAAAGAGCATACCGTGATTCACGTATTAATCGTATTTTCGAAGGTACAAATGAAATTAACCGTCTACTAGTGCCCGGCACCTATATTAAGAAGGCGTTTAAAGGAGAACTTCCATTATTCCAAAAAGCCATGACGCTTCAAGAAGAAATCATGATGTTAATGCCTGAAGAGCCGGGTGATGAGCCACTTGCACAAGAGAAACATTTAGTAAGCAATGCGAAGAAAATTGGCTTGCTGGCTGCTGGGTTAGCTGCTCAAAAATTTGGTAAGGCTCTAGAGAAAGAGCAAGAAATCTTATCTAATATTGCAGATATTGTTTCTAATGCTTATGCAATGGAATCTGCACTGTTAAGAACCGAAAAAGCAATAGCCAAGACTGGTCTTGAGAAAAATAAACAAAAGCTTCTTTATACACAAATTTTCTGCCAAGAAGCTTTCAATGAAATTGAGCAGCATGCGAAAGAAACATTAGTTGCAACTGAACAAGGAGATACCCTTCGCATGCTCGTATCAGCACTTCGTAAGTTAACTCGCCATACGCCAATCAATGTTATCGGTAAGAAACGTGAAGCAGCGGATGTTCTGATTGAAGCAGAACGCTATATCGTTTAATTGACCAGCTTTAGGCTCCCAGTGACTTTACGGGAGCCTAAAGTTTTTCTATATGATAGGCAGGATTTTTGCAGAATTAGTCGAAAATTTAAACTGAAGCGTTTTTACTTTTAATCCCGTTATGTTACTATCAAAGTGACGATATATGTCATGAATGTTTTAGAGGAGGGTGGACCGTTGTCGCTTACTTTTTATTGGTATCCAAAATGTGGGACATGTCGAAATGCAAAGAAATGGTTAGATGCACATCATTTATCTTACAAAGAAATACATATTGTTGAAACTCCACCATCTCGCGCTGAACTTCAGGATATCTACGAAAAGAGCAACCTTGAGTTAAAGAAGTTCTTTAATACAAGCGGGCAAAAGTATCGTGAACTGGGTATTAAGGATAAAATACCCACTGCTTCTGAAGATGAGCTGCTAGATCTGTTAGCCTCAGATGGGATGTTAATCAAAAGACCATTAGTAACGGATGGAGAAAAAGTGACTGTTGGCTTTAAAGAAGATGAGTATGAGAAAATGTGGCTGTAAACACAAAAAAAGTAATTAGGGTAGTACCAATCAATATCGATAAACGATATTAGAAAATAATGGAGGGATTTTTAATGACTACACCAAAGGAATTGCGTTATTCTGAAGAACATGAATGGGTAAAAGTTGAAGGAGAAACAGTTCGAGTGGGTATCACCCACTTTGCTCAATCTGAATTAGGAGACATTGTTTTCGTTGAACTTCCTGAAGTGGGCGACGAAGTAACTGCTGATGAGCCATTTGGCAGCGTGGAATCCGTTAAGACAGTTTCGGAATTATATGCACCGGTAAGCGGAAAGGTTGTTGCCGTTAACGAAGATTTAAGTGACAGCCCTGAATTTGTAAATGAATCTCCATATGAAAAGGCATGGATGATTGTCGTTGAGCCTTCTGATAGCAGTGAAATGGAAAAACTTATGACAGCAGAACAATATGAAGCGATGATTAAAGAAGACTAATTTTCGGAACACCTTGTTACGCAAGGTGTTTTTTTTATGGGAAAAATTCGCACCTTGTATATTCTAAAACCAGGAGATACTATAATAAACTTTAAATAAAGGAGCTCTTGGAATGACATTGAAACAGCAAAAGGTTGATGTGACAGATAGAGTAGTTGGAAAAATGAAAAACGGTGAAATGGAATTATTTCTTGATAACACGTCCATCGGTAAAATACAGTTACCAGGGGATATGACTTTTCAGTTAGATCAACAATTTCAAGTAGAACAGCGAAAAATTTACCAAAATGTAACCGTTACGGAACAGCCGGACGCAAAATATACAGATTGTGATGATGGTGGATGGTGTTAAGCATAATCCTAAGCAAACACCTATTATCAAATAAACAATCATGGTATAGTTAATATATTCACACGTAATTAAATTTGTTGAATATGTTAACATCAAACAAATAATTCTCTTTCGTATAGGTGATGAATGATGAATGACACGTATGGTGATAAAGTTCTGATTGTTGAAGGAAAATCAGATAAGAAAAAGGTAAAGAGTATCCTGAAGGAACCGATGGAGATTGTCTGTACCAATGGAACAATCAGTATGACAAAATTGGATGAGTTAATTGATACACTCGAGGATAAAGAGGTTTATATCCTAGTGGACGCGGATGATGCAGGCGAAAAGCTTCGCAAGCAATTAAAAAGGGAATTCCCACAAGCTGAACATATTTATATAGACAGAATGTACCGTGAAGTAGCAACTGCACCAGTGTACCATCTTGCCACAGTCCTTTTAGGTGCAAATATCGATGTTCATTCTGAATTTTTAGAAATGGGTTAAAAAATGAACGATTGGAACCTAGATGAAATATCATCATTCTTAAATAGTCATTCATCTGGACTTATATACTTCTATACGCCTTTATGCGGTACTTGTCAGGTAGCGTCGAGAATGCTTCAAGTTATTGAAAATATGGTTGATGTAAAAATAGGGAAAATGAATCTGAACTTTTATCCGCAGCTGGCAGATAAGTTTCAAATTGAAAGTGTTCCCTGTCTGCTTTTTATTAAGAATGGAGAATTGGTTGAAATGATTTATGCATTCAACTCGGTTCCTTTCCTATATGAGAAAATTAAACAGTTGTTACTATAAAACAGATGCTGACGCGTCTGTTTTTTTAATTGTCATTTAAAGTAGAAATTTGTCGATGAGATTGTAAAGGAATCCGAGCCTGTTTACTTGAATATATAACAGAATGGAGTGTTAATCGGAGTGATGAAAAATGGAGGAAATGATACAGATTTTCATTTCTGCTATCAAGAAACGCGGTCACGTTCTCAAGTTAATAGAAAAATTAGATGGGCTAAAAATAAAGTTGGTATGTGATGGTCAAGAAAACTTCCTCGTTTTTCATGAGGGAGAGGTTACTTTATTCATTGATTATAACAGTAGGGCTGTTACATACGAAATCAGCGGTCAACGTGAGTCCATTTATGGCCTGCTTGAAGGAAAAGAGAAATTAAGAATTCTTATTAACAACGGACAGCTAAAAGTTAGAGCTCCATTTCGTACCATTTTACTTCTCGAATCAATCTTTTATTTAACCAAACCAGAGGAGCGCTATAAAAAATTTATTTCATAAAAATGAAGGAGTGTTAGTATGGGGGAAAATCAAAAGAATTATCGTTTCGAAACATTGAGTGTTCATGGAGGGTTAGCTCCAGATCCAGTAACAGGTGCACGAGCTGTACCTATTTACCAAAATAATGCCTATCAATTTAAAAATACTGAACATGCTGCAAATCTTTTTGCGTTGAAAGAGAGCGGATATATTTATACTCGGATCCACAACCCGACTACAACGGTTTTTGAAGAAAGAGTTGCCTTACTTGAAGGTGGAGTTGGCGCCCTAGCAGTTGCAAGCGGAATGGCTGCCATTACCTTGGCAATTTTAAATATTGCTGAAGCAGGAGATGAAATTGTTTCAGCTTCTAATTTATATGGTGGAACCTACAACCTATTTGCCGTTACTCTTCCGAAATATGGAATAAAGGTAAAGTTTGTAGATCCCGAAGATCCAGAAAATTTCCGTGCGGCTATCACGGATAAAACAAAAGCTGTGTTTGGCGAGACGATTGGTAATCCGTCTTTAAGAATTCTTGATATTGAAAAAGTAGCTGAAATTGCCCATGAAGCAGGAGTTCCATTAATTATTGATAACACTTTTGCTACGCCTTACCTTTGCAGACCGATAGAATATGGTGCTGATATTGTTATTCATTCTGCAACAAAATGGCTTTTGGGTAATGGAACAACAACAGGCGGAATTATTGTTGATGGAGGTAGGTTTGACTGGAATTCTCCGAAATTCCCCGGTTTTACTACTCCTGACCCAAGTTATCATGACTTCGTATATGCGGAAGCACTTGGTGCTGCAGCGTATATCGTTAAAGCACGCGTACAGTTATTACGTGACCTTGGACCTGCATTAAGCCCGCAAAATGCATTTCAATTCACCTTGGGTCTTGAAACACTTCACGTACGGATGAAAGAACATATTGCCAATACGAAAGAAGTTGTTGAATATTTAGTTAATCATCCCGCGGTAGAATGGGTATCATATCCAGGGCACAATTCTCATCCAGATCAAGATTTGGCAAATAAGTATCTGCCAAAAGGCGCAGGTTCTATGATTGTATTTGGAATAAAAGGTGGAAGAGAAGCAGGAGCAAAATTAATTGACTCTATTACACTATTTGCGCACGTAGCGAATGTAGGTGATGCAAAGAGCTTAATTATCCATCCAGCTAGCACCACTCATCAACAGTTGGATGCAGAAGGACTAAAGGCTGCAGGAGTTTCTGAGGACTTAATTCGACTCTCTATAGGCATTGAAAATGTAGAGGACCTAATTGAAGACCTGGAAGCAGCGATTGAGAAGGCTACGGGTGTTGCTTCTTTAAAGGCAAAAGCTTAATAAGTATTATCGAAATTTGTAGAAAATTCCGTTGACACCTTTTTTTATCCATGTTAAGATAATTTTTGTACTAAAATGATTGCTTTAATACATGAACGTATTAATTAAATACTGAATGATATACTCTTATCAAGAGAGGTGGAGGGATGTGCCCGATGAAGCCCGGCAACCGTCAATTTATTGAAATGGTGCCAATTCACACAAAGCGAATGCTTTGGAAGATGGGAGAAAGGTCTTTTATTTATAATGCCTTTCTGCCTATTGCAGAAAGGCTTTTTAATTTTTCTAATATAAGAATGTTTTTCTAAAAACAGTCAAACCCTATACTGAAGCGTTTTGCAATTATTATTTTATTGGATAAGAAGTAGGTGATGAAATGATTTCTATAAAAGATGTCCGAAAAGTTTTTCCTTCTAAACAGGGACAGTTAAAAGCTGTTGATGATGTAAATTTAGACGTTAAAGAGGGAGAAATTTTTGGAGTGATCGGATATAGTGGCGCTGGAAAAAGTACCTTAATCCGAATGCTGAATGGACTAGAGCTGCCGACAGAAGGATCTGTTACCGTTGCTGGCCGTGTTATTTCAAAAATCAAGGGCAGTGAACTTCGAAAAGCACGTCAAGAAATAAGTATGATATTTCAGCATTTTAATTTGCTTTGGTCAAGAACAGTTAGCGAGAATATCGCATTTCCTTTGGAAATAGCAGGTGTAGGCGGATCAGAAAGACAAAAAAGAGTAAAAGAGTTGATTCATTTAGTGGGTCTTGAAGGCCGAGAAAATGCTTACCCCTCCCAGCTAAGCGGAGGTCAAAAACAGCGTGTGGGAATTGCACGGGCACTGGCCAACAATCCAAAAGTACTTCTTTGCGATGAAGCAACTTCCGCCCTAGATCCTCAAACCACGGACTCTATATTGGATTTATTGGTAGATATCAATAAGAGGCTTGGATTAACAATTGTGTTGATTACTCATGAAATGCATGTCATTCGTAAAATATGTCATCGGGTCGCAGTTATGGAAAGTGGTAGAATTGTTGAGCTTGGACAGGTGTTAGAGGTATTTAAAAACCCTCAACAGCAGATTACGAAACGGTTTGTTCAACAAGTTACCGAGCCTGAAGAAACAAAAGAAACAGCTGAACATTTGTTAGAACGCTATCAATCAGGTAAAGTTGTTCAATTATCCTTTATTGGCGATTCAGTCGAGCAACCGTTAATCACGAATTTAATCCGTCAAAATAATGTTACAGTCAATATTTTGCAGGGGAAAATTTCGCAAACGCAAAGTGGTTCATATGGGACTCTCTTTATCCACCTTGATGGCAGTGAACAAGAGGTTAGCAAGGCAGTGGATTACATTCGCTCCCAGCAAGTCGGCGTGGAGGTGATTAGTAATGGCTAACTTTACAGAAATGGTAAAGTGGACTCAATTATTAGAAGCCACTCGTGAAACCCTTTATATGACTACTATCTCAGTCCTTATTACATTTATTTTAGGATTAGTACTAGGTCTGCTGTTATTTCTAACGGATAAAGGTAATTTGTGGGAAAACAGAGGTATAAATGTTCTTATTGCTGGATTTGTAAATATTTTTAGATCCATACCGTTCATTATCTTAATAGTATTATTAATTCCTTTTACTAAATTATTGGTTGGAACCATGCTGGGTGCAAATGCGGCGCTTCCTGCCTTAATTATTGGAGCAGCACCTTTTTACGCTAGAATGGTGGAAATTGCTCTTAGAGAAATCGATAAAGGTGTTATTGAAGCCTCACAATCAATGGGAGCAACACATAGCCAGATTATTTTTAAAGTATTAATTCCAGAATCTTTGCCTGCCTTAATATCAGGGCTAACCGTTACTGCTATTTCGTTAGTAAGTTTCACCGCAATGGCTGGGGTAATTGGAGCAGGGGGACTTGGTCATTTTGCCTACCTAGAAGGTTTTCAGCGCAATAGACCGCTCGTTACGTTAGTTGCAACAATTGCCATTTTAATTTTGGTTTTTATCATCCAATTTATTGGGGATTATTTTACAAAAAAAACAGATAAACGATAACAGGAGGAGTTAGATTATGAAAAAAGCATTTGGTTTAATTATCATTGCGTTAGTAGCACTTGCACTAACAGCTTGCGGTGGTGCTAAAGACGATACTGCTGATAAAGCAGGAGAAGATGGAAACAAAAAATTAGTTGTGGGTGCATCTGCTGTACCGCACGCTGAAGTGTTAGAGGCGGCAAAACCTTTATTAAAGGAAAAAGGGATTGACCTAGAAGTGCAAGTTTTTCAAGATTATATCCTGCCAAACGTAGCGTTAAGGGATAAAGAACTCGACGCAAACTATTTTCAAACACCAGGCTATTTAGAACTGCAAATGGAAGAAAATAAGGATTTTGATTTTGTAAGTGTAGGCGGAGTTCATAAGGAACCGATCGGTATTTATTCTAAGGAATACAAAAACCTTAATGACCTTCCAAAAGGCGCAAAAATTATTATGAGTGATTCACTAAGTGACCATGGACGTATCTTACCTATTTTTGAAAAAGAAGGATTAATTAAGCTTAAAGAAGGCGTTGGAGCAAATGCAAGAGTAGAGGATATTATTGAAAATCCCAAGGAGCTTGATTTCTCAACTCTAATTGAAGCAAAACTATTAGCTTCTTCTTTTGAAAGTGGTGAAGGAGATGCGGTCGTAATTAATACGAACTACGCATTAGAAGGCGGTATTGACATTGGAAAGTACGGAATCGCATTTGAGGGCGATGACGTTGTACCAGCAAACCTTGTAGTGGTTCGCTCAGAGGACAAAGACCGTGAGGAAATTAAAACCCTCGTAGAAGTTCTGCAATCAGATGAAATTAAAAAATTCCTCGAAGAAAAGTACCAAGGTGCTGTAATACCGGGTGAATAAGTTCTAGATTGAAAATTAGTCAAAAACGATACGAAGATAGATGGAGACCGGTGAAGATGTTTCACTGGTTTTCTTTTATCTATCACATTATATACATGAATCGAATGGGATAGGTAAAAATAGGTATCAAATATAATGTCGAAGTCTTGGCAAAATAGAGATAAATACGTTATAGTTTTATTCGTATGTGACTACATAAAGCGTTCACATTATGAATCAGTTTAGAATTATTATGTTACAAGTACATCTTGTCTGATTCTAATTCTCATTTGGAATGTATGGAGTGAAAATAAAATTTCTTTTTCCTTCATATAAAGTTATTACTGTTTATGAGTTGCTAACAGATTCTATTTGTTATAAGATTGTAATGAGAATAAAGTGAGAATAGAATTTTGGGCTAGTGTTTTAGGCTACAAGATACAAAACTATCTTTGCGGAGGTATATATATGGCTGGGTCAACATTAACGATCAAAGATTTACATGTAGAAATTGATGGGAAAGAAATTTTAAAAGGTGTAAACCTCGAGATAAAAGGTGGAGAAATTCACGCAATCATGGGACCAAATGGTACGGGTAAATCCACTTTATCTTCTGCTATCATGGGTCATCCGAAATATGAAGTAACTAGCGGTTCTATTATGTTAGATGATCAGAACGTCCTTGAAATGGAAGTAGATGAGCGCGCACGCGCAGGTCTATTTTTGGCTATGCAGTATCCAAGCGAAATTAACGGTGTAACAAATGCTGATTTCTTACGTTCTGCTTTAAATAGCCGTCTTGGCGAAGGAAATGAAATTTCACTTATGAAGTTCATTCGTAAAATGGATAAGCAAATGGAATTCCTTGAGATGGACCTCGACATGGCACAACGTTATCTAAATGAAGGATTTTCTGGTGGAGAGAAAAAGCGTAATGAAATCCTTCAATTAATGATGCTTGAGCCAAAAATCGCAATTTTAGATGAAATTGACTCTGGATTAGATATCGATGCATTAAAGGTTGTTTCAAAAGGTATTAATCAAATGCGCGGAGAAGGTTTTGGCTGTTTAGTCATTACTCACTATCAACGACTTTTAAATTATATCACTCCTGACTATGTGCACGTTATGATGCAGGGCCGTGTTGTAAAATCAGGCGGACCAGAACTAGCACAACGCTTAGAAGCAGAAGGATATGACTGGATCAAGCAAGAGCTCGGAATCGAAGATGAAACAGTTGGGCAAGAAGCGTAAGAGTTAGCGTTAGGAGGATAATCATGACAACAGAAACGAATTTATCATTTGATAAAGATTTTGTTCGTTCCTTTTCGAAAGAATTGAACGAACCTGCGTGGATGGAAGAATTGCGTGTGAAAGCATTAGAATTGAGTGAATCTCTTCCAATGCCAAGACCGGATAAAACCAAGATTGATAAGTGGAATTTCACTCAATTTGATACAACTACAGTAAAAAGTGAAACTTTTTCATCACTGGCTGAGCTTCCAGAGGAAGTAAAAGCTTTAATTGGTGACGAATCGACAACAAAAAATCTTTATATTCAACGAAATCATACCCCTGCTTACATTTCTTTAACCGAGGAATTAAAGGGTCAAGGCGTCATCTTTACAGATATCTTTACTGCAGTTCGTGAACATAGCGGTCTTGTACAAAAGTACTTGTTAACAGAAGCAGTAAAAACAGATGAACACCGTTTGATTGCCCTCCATGCAGCATTAATGAATGGTGGAGCATTCTTGTACATTCCTAAAAATGTTGAAGTTAAAGAACCAATTCATTCAATTTATTTACATGATTCTGCAGATGCAAACCTTGTAAACCATGTATTAGTTGTTGCTGATGATAATAGTGCGGTTACGTATGTAGAAAATTACCTGTCAACTTTAGAATCTGCTAATGGTGTCTTTAATATCGTAACAGAGGTCATCGCAAAAGCGGGTGCAAAAGTTCAGTATGGTGCTGTGGATACTCTTGCAAAAGGGATCACCACATATGTAAACCGTCGTGGATCAGCGGGAAGAGATGCACGAATTGAATGGGCACTTGGATTAATGAATGAAGGAAATACTATCTCTGAGAACACCACCAACTTAGTTGGGGATGGTGCCTATGGTGATACAAAAACAGTTGTTGTTGGACGTGGAGAACAGATTCAAAACTTTACAACAAAAGTTGTTCACTATGGGAAAAACAGTGAAGGTTATATTTTAAAACATGGTGTCATGAAAGATAGTGCTTCTTCTATTTTTAATGGAATTGGTCATATCTTACATGGTGCTTCTAAATCCAATGCAGAACAGGAATCTCGTGTGCTGATGTTGAGTGAAAAAGCTCGTGGAGATGCAAATCCAATTCTTCTCATTGATGAGGATGATGTAACAGCTGGTCACGCAGCTTCAGTAGGGCGTGTTGACCCTGTTCAACTTTATTATCTAATGAGCCGCGGTATTCCGAAAAAAGAAGCAGAACGTTTAGTTATTCATGGTTTCCTTGCTCCAGTTGTTAACCAGCTGCCGATAGAGGGAGTTAAGGAACAATTAACAGCTGTAATTGAAAGGAAAGTACGATAATGAATGTCCTTGATATTCGTCGTCAATTCCCTATTTTAGATCAGGAAGTAAATGGAAAACCACTCGTTTATCTTGATAGCTCTGCTACATCTCAAAAGCCTATCACGGTTATAGAGACAGTGGAGAGATATTATAAAGAAATCAATTCCAATGTTCATCGGGGTGTTCACACGCTTGGAACTAGAGCAACTGATGCCTATGAAGGAGCAAGGGAAAAGGTTCGTAAGTTTATTAATGCAAAATCAACCCAGGAAGTTATTTTTACTAGAGGTACCACAACTTCTATCAACACTGTTGCACAAAGTTATGCAGCTGCCAATTTAACTGCCGGTGATGAGATTGTTATTACGTATATGGAACATCATAGCAATATCATTCCTTGGCAGCAGGTCGCTAAAAGGACAGGAGCAGTGTTAAAGTACATCCCCCTTCAAGAAGACGGGACGATTTCACTTGAAGATGTTAAAGCAACGGTGACAGCTAATACACGTGTAGTTTCTGTTATGCAGGTATCGAATGTACTTGGTGTTATTAATCCTGTAAAAGAAATTGCCAAAATTGCTCATGAGAATGGTGCGATTATGGTAGTTGACGGGGCACAAAGTGCACCGCATATGAAAATCGATGTTCAAGATCTAGATTGTGATTTTCTAGCTTTTTCAGGACATAAGATGTGCGCACCAACTGGTATCGGCGTTCTTTATGGTAAAAAGCATTTGCTAGAAAACATGGAACCCATTGAATTCGGTGGAGAAATGATTGATTTTGTTCATTTACAGGAATCTACATGGAAAGAGCTCCCATGGAAGTTTGAGGCTGGTACTCCGATCATTGCTGGTGCAATCGGTCTAGGAGCTGCGATTGACTTTTTAAATGAAATTGGCTTAGAAAATATTGCAGAACATGAGCATAAGTTAGCTGCTTATGCGTTAGATAAAATGTCTTCTGTACCTGGAATGACGATCTATGGACCATTAGACGCTGCTAAACGTGCAGGTCTTGTTACCTTTAATATTGAGGATGTACATCCACATGATGTGGCGACTGTACTCGACGCAGAAGGAATTGCTGTTCGTGCCGGACATCATTGCGCACAGCCGTTGATGAAATGGCTGAAGGCTTCAGCAACTGCTCGTGCAAGCTTTTATTTATATAACACTGAAGACGATATTGATAAGCTTGTTGAAGGACTTGTTAAAACAAAGGAGTATTTCAGCGATGTCTTCTAATTTAGATGCACTTTACCGTCAAGTTATTATGGATCACTATAAAAAACCTCGTAACCGTGGTCTATTAGAGGATGGCAGTCATACCATCAATATGAACAACCCTACTTGTGGCGACAGAATCCAACTTACTTTTAAAGTGGAAGATGGTATTGTTAAGGATGTAGGATTTGAAGGCGAAGGCTGTTCTATATCCATGTCCTCTGCCTCAATGATGACACAAGCCATTAAGGGCAAGAAAGTAGAGGAAGCGATCAGGCTTTCAAAGATTTTTTCCGATATGATTCAGGGGAAAGAGTACGATGATGAAGTTGACCTAGGTGATATCGAAGCACTTCAGGGTGTCTCTAAATTCCCTGCCAGAATCAAATGTGCCACACTTGCATGGAAGGCAATGGAAAAAGGGTTGAATGAAGGGGAACAACAATAGAACGAACTAGGGAACTTTCCCTAGTTCGTTATGAAATGGAGGAATACGACGATGGCGAAGAAAATGCCGGAAATCGGTGATTATAAATACGGTTTTGCCGATAAGGACGTTTCCATATTCCGATCAAAACGTGGTCTAACAAGTGATATTGTTAAAGAAATATCAAAGCTTAAAAATGAACCACAATGGATGCTCGATTTCCGTTTAAAATCACTTGAACATTTTTATAACATGCCAATGCCTCAATGGGGCGGAGATTTAGGTTCATTGAATTTTGACGAAATCACTTATTATGTTAAACCATCTGAGAAATCGGAAAAATCATGGGATGAAGTCCCTGAAGAAATTAAAGCAACATTTGACAAACTTGGGATTCCTGAAGCAGAACAAAAGTACCTTGCAGGCGTATCTGCTCAATATGAATCTGAAGTTGTTTACCATAATATGAAGGAAGAACTTGAGGATTTAGGTATCGTCTTTAAAGACACTGATTCTGCTCTTAGAGAGAATGAGGATATCTTCCGTGAGCACTGGGCAAAGGTTATCCCGCCGACAGATAACAAATTTGCTGCCTTGAATTCAGCAGTATGGTCAGGCGGCTCATTTATCTATGTACCACCAGGTGTGAAAGTTGATACTCCATTGCAGGCGTACTTCCGTATTAACTCTGAAAATATGGGACAATTTGAGCGTACGTTAATCATTGTTGATGAAGGCGCACATGTTCATTATGTAGAAGGCTGTACCGCTCCTGTTTATACTACAAACTCACTTCATAGTGCTGTTGTTGAGATTATCATTAAAAAGGACGCTTATTGCCGTTACACAACCATTCAAAACTGGGCGAACAATGTATTTAACTTGGTTACCAAGCGTGCTGTTTGTGAAGCAAATGCAACAATGGAATGGATTGATGGTAACATCGGTTCTAAATTAACAATGAAATACCCAGCTGTTATTTTAAAAGGTGAAGGTGCACGTGGTATGACTTTATCAATTGCCATTGCAGGTAAAGGCCAGCACCAGGATGCAGGGGCAAAAATGATTCACTTAGCTCCTAACACTTCATCAACCATCGTTTCAAAGTCGATTTCAAAGCATGGTGGTAAAGTAACCTACCGTGGTGTTGTTCACTTTGGTCGTAAAGCGGATGGCGCTCGTGCAAATATTGAATGTGATACGTTGATAATGGATAATCAGTCAACTTCTGACACAATTCCTTACAACGAAATCCTTAACGACAACATTTCACTTGAGCACGAAGCAAAGGTTTCTAAAGTATCTGAAGAACAACTCTTCTACCTGATGAGCCGTGGTATCTCAGAACAAGAAGCAACTGAAATGATCGTTATGGGCTTCATTGAGCCATTTACAAAAGAACTACCAATGGAATACGCAGTCGAAATGAACCGCCTAATCAAGTTTGAGATGGAAGGTTCTATCGGTTAATCTTCTTATCATGAGTGATATGCTTTATTAGAGTCCTAATAAAGCTTGAAATTCATGCTGATAATACGGGAATTATTGTACCCCCTGCTACTTGAGCAGGGGGTTTTTTCCATTGAATGATATAGTGAATTTTGTTAATATAAGGGGTATTTTGCACATTGGAGGATTTAGCTATGTCTAAGCGTATTACTTGGATTGATACATGTAAGGGTATTGGTATATTTTTGGTGATTATTGGACACACCACTTTAGTAGATGCTCCTCGTATTCATATTTATTCATTTCATATGCCTTTATTTTTCTTTTTATCAGGATTTTTATTTTCGACTAAAGGCAGTTTTAGGGAATTTTCATTAATTAAAGTTAAAACCTTATTGGTTCCATATATTTTTTTTGCAATACTTTCTTTCTTATTAACCACTCATTATTTAGGCATGCCAATTGAAATTGGTTCCTTTTTTTATTCCACTATAGAATCAAGAAGGAATTATATTTTCTACAACATCCCATTGTGGTTTTTAACTTCATTATTTCTAATAGAAATAATATTTTATTATCTAGTTAAGTTAATAAAAAATAAGTATGCAATTTTAATGGTTGTCATTCCTGTCGGTTTTTTATCGCATTGGCAATTGGGAGCAGCTAGAGGGACAAATATTTTACCATGGAGTTTAGACCAATCTTTATACTATCTTGTTTTTTTCGGTATTGGATATTTTGTCCGAATTTTAAATTGGCTTGAAAGGGATTTAAAGAAATCATTTTTACTAGTCGTTCCCTCCATACTCTACATTTGGTTCGTTCTTGATTCAACTGTTTATGAAAGAGCATGGCAGATATTACATTTAACACCTAATATCCAAATTTATTTAAGTGGAATCCTTTGGGCATTATTGGCGATTTCTTTTACAATTTATATTTCACAGTTTTTATCGTTTAGTCCTGTTTTAAGTTATTTGGGAAGAAACACACTTATTCTCATGTGCCTGCATTTGCCATTGGCAATTAATGTATTCAATACTCATTTTCGGGAAGGGTTGAATTTAGAAAATCACCCGAATATCTTAGCTTTGTTTATTACAATTTTTTCCATACTATTATTAATTCCAGTTAGCTATATAATGAATAATTTATTCCCATTTTTATTAGGAAAAAAATTCAACCATAAACTCCTCGTATATAACTATATCTTTAAAAAATAGCCCTTTTTTATATTAGGCTATTTTTTTATGACTTCAAAAAATACGTTGAAAAATAAGGGTTATGCTATTATTAATAGGTGGGGTGATACAGTGATTTATATAGGTGTTACAGGTTGGGGCGATCATGATAGCTTATATCCTGATCAAATGTCTCCACGTGATAAGTTGAAAGAATATGCGGGTCATTTTCCAACCGTTGAAGTGGATAATGCTTTTTATGCGATTCAGCCGAAGAGGAATGCAGTTAAATGGGTGAATGATACCCCTTCCTCGTTTCAGTTCGTCGTGAAGGCCTACCAGGGTATGACAGGCCATCAGCGTGGAGAAGCTCCATTCGCAAATAAGCAAGAAATGTTCCAAGCTTTTAAAGAATCTCTAGAACCATACATAGAAGCAAGCAAATTAGCAATGGTCCTTTTTCAGTTCCCGCCTTGGTTTGATTGTAAGCGCGAAAATGTTGAATATTTACGTTGGTGCAAAAATGTTATGGGTGATTTGCCTTGTGCACTTGAGTTCAGGCACCAATCCTGGTTTACACCCCGATTTCGCTATCATACACTAGATTTTATGAGTGAGGAAAAATGGATACATAGTATTTGTGATGAACCTCAATCAGGAGCGGGCTCCATTCCAGCCATATTAGAGGCAATTGATTCTGAAAAACTTCTCATTCGATTCCATGGACGAAACATGCATGGGTGGCAGAAACGTCAGGCAGAGAATTGGCGCGAGGTTCGCTACCTCTATCGGTATAATCAACAAGAACTTCAAGAATGGGCAAATATTATTAGGAAATTAGCTAAGGAATCCGCGAATGTCTATGTTCTCTTTAACAACAATTCTGGCGGAGATGCTGCCGATAATGCAAAGGAAATGATTGACCTGTTAGATATCAAATATGAGGACCTCGCTCCTAGACAACTGGATTTATTTTAAAATAAAGGAGAAAGAAATATGGAGTGGATTGTTTTAGTTTTAATCGGGATAGCAGGAAGTTCCTTAGGGAGTTTAATTGGGTTGGGAGGAGGAATTGTTATCGTTCCTTCCTTGCTCTTTTTAGGTTCCTTGTCTACATTTGGTTATATTTCACCCCAGACAGCCGTGGGTACCTCGCTTTTTACGATGATATTTACCGGACTTTCTTCCACGTTAGCTTATATGAAACATAAAACGGTGGATTATAAAAGTGGATTGATTTTTTTGATCGGAAGCGGTCCTGGGAGTATTCTAGGAGCCTGGGTAACGGAGATTTTAGATTTAAAATCATTTAATTTGTTTTTTGGTATTTTTATCATATTTGTTTCATTTGTATTGCTATTAAAAGATAAATTAAAACCTATACCTTACCAAAAAGATAAAGGGATTGTCAGAAGCTTTACAGATAACTCAGGAAAGGTCTTTGAATATGGATTTAACCCTGTGATGGGGGTCGTTATTTCGTTAATTGTCGGCTTTTTATCAGGGATTCTAGGGGTTGGCGGCGGATCATTAATGGTGCCGACTATGATCCTGTTCTTTTTCTTTCCTCCACATGTAGCAACAGCAACATCGATGTTTATGATCTTACCAACCTCCATTCTAAGTTCAATTACCCATATCACTTTAGGAAATGTTGATTGGCTTCTTGCATTGGCGTTGGTTCCTGGGGCATGGATTGGTGCAAAGGTCGGTGTTTATTTAAACACAAAATTAAAAAGCAAAACAATTGTTTTTTTACTAAGAACCATATTAATAATCGTCGGCATACGATTAATCTATCAAGGTATTATTGGCTAAAAAGGATGCGAGAGATGCATGGAATTCATTCACATATATCATACAAATGATCTTCATAGCCATTTAAAGCGCTGGCCGCGAATTCAGCATTTCTTAACTAACCGTAGGGAATATCATGAAAAAGCTGGGGAAGAATTTTTTCTTTTTGACATAGGTGATTTTATAGACCGGTGGCATCCATTTTCTGAAGGAACTCATGGGAAAGGGAATATTGAACTGTTAAATGAAAGCGGCTATACCGCTGTGACAATCGGTAACAATGAAGGTATCAATTTCCCTTATGAAGGGCTGAATCATTTGTACGACATCAGGAAGTTTGATGTTGTACTGGCAAATCTTTATAACAGTAACGGGCAGTATCCGACATGGCTAATACCATACAAAATTTATCAGACACAAAAAAGTACCCGAATTGGTGTGATTGGTTTAACAGCCTATTATTCCCTCCTTTATGAGCTATTAGGCTGGCACCTTACAGAACCTTTAGAGGAGTTAAAGAAATGGATAGAGCCACTCAAGTCTCAATCTGATGTCATTATCTTGCTATCTCATCTTGGACTTCCCGATGATGAACAAATTGCGAGAGAATTTCCAGAAATCGATATTATTCTTGGCGGCCACACACACCATACACTTCCTGAGGGAAAGTGGGAAGGACAAACATTGCTTGCGGGAGCTGGTAAGCATGGACGGTATGTGGGGCATGTTTCCATACAAGTTGATGAAAACAACATAATCAGCAAACAAGCAGAATTATATAATGTGTTAGAGCATCCTCCATTACTAGATGAGAAAGCAATTTCCAAGGAACTTTATCGTAAAGGTAAGAAATTATTAAATCAAAAAATTACAACCCTTTCTAAAGAATATCCGCATGACCAATTCCAAGAAACAGAGCTTGCACTGCTCCTTTGCCAAGCGCTAAGAGAATGGTGCAAGGCAGATTGTGCATTTATAAATGGCGGTCTTATCTTAGGTCCGCTATCAGGTAGTGTGACATTGTATGATTTGTTGTCTATTTGTCCACATCCGATTAATCCCTGTAAAATCCCACTAACTGGCAGTGAATTAAAAAAGGTTTTACTTGAAACAAGGAAGGAAGGCTGGTCACAACAACATGTTGCAGGTCTTGGTTTTAGGGGAACCGTAATGGGAGCAAGTATATATGACAGAGTTACTTTTAATGAAGACAACGATATATATATTAATGGGCACAAATTAGATTTAAACCAAACCTATACGCTGGCTGTACCAGATATGCTTACTTTCGGACATTTTTTCAAAGATGTTTTTCCACAAAAGAAAAAGGAATATTTTCTTCCTGAATTTTTACGTGACATCCTTAGATGGAAATTAGAAAAGCAGTCCTAAAATGAATACACGCTTTTTCTTTCGCTTTCATAAGTTGATAGTGAGGAAGGGAGTGTGTAAATTGATAGAGTTATCACCGGTAGAGATTAATGGTCACACGTTCTTGGCTGTTACCGTCTTACTACCAAAAACTACACTGCTCTCAATAAGCAATGATAAGGGATATATCATGTGCGGTGCTCTAGATGTAGGGTTATTAAATGAAAAGTTAAAGGATCGCAAAATCATTGCAGCTAGAGCAGTGGGGGTAAGAACCATTGAACAGCTCCTTAATGCTCCAATGGAGTCGGTTACAGTCGAGGCGGAAGCAATCGGTATTACAAAAGGAATGCTCGGAAAAGACGCCTTGTTAAAAATGGTATGAAAGCTTGCATTACTGCAGGCTTTTTCTTATGTAAAGACTGCGGTAAATTTATAGGCTAGTTCATCTCCTTCCCGCATACATATAACATGTAAGGGGGGATTATTTTTGGTTAAGTTTCGAGTGCGTCACCGAAAAAGGGGACCATTACCTTTCCGATACGTTTTGTTATTATCATTTGTTTTTTTTCTATTGTCTACTGCAATGGGAATATGGCTGGTTAACAAAGGAATTGAACCTTCCTTAATGAGATATGCGGAATCCAAAACAAAGCAAATCGCTTCACAGGTTATCAATAAAGCAATTAACAAAAAAACGGTAGAAGTGGGAGATGTCATTGCTGTTGAAGCCGGTCAAAATGGCGCGCAGCCAAGTGCAAGTTTAAAAACGGAAATCATAAATCAGAAATTATCCGAAATCACGAATGAAATACAAAAAAACTTAAACGCTGCTGAAAAAGGGGACCTTGATTCACTAGAGAAATTAACAGATGTTGATATTGAGGTAAATACAGAACAACAGGATGGGATTGTGTGGAATGTACCGCTTGGTCAAGCAACCAACATGGCTTTGTTAGGGAATTTAGGTCCTAAAATCCCTGTACGGTTTCATGCGATTGGGGAAGTACGTCCGGATGTGAAAATTAACCCAAAACCAATGGGGATCAATAATACATGGATTGACGTTGCCATTCATCTAGAGGTTTCAGTGCAAATTATTACCCCGTTTGCAACGGAAATTACAAAGTTAGAACAGAATATCCCAGTCGGAGGAAGATTAATTCAGGGTGATGTTCCGCAATTTTATAATAATGGCGGGAATGGTGTTACCCCATCGATTCAAATACCTTCTCCGCAAAATTAAAAGGACTGTCACCGGACAGTCCTATTTTTTCGATTTTAATGCCTGTCTTTCTTGCTGTTTCCACAATCGTAAATGCGGGGTTGGGTCAAATGACCATTCGGTATAACCGTTATCTTTATACATTCCATAGTGCAAATGCGGCGGGAATTTACCAGATGTCCCTGGCGGTCCATATCCTGAACTGCCTACACCGCCAATTAAAGTCCCAGGTTCAACAATTTGACCAACTTTTAAATCTTTAGCAAAACCGCTAAGATGAGCAAAATAATGATACGTATTATTAATATCACGAATTCCAACTCTCCAGCCGCCGAACTTGTTCCAGCCCTTCATTTCCACTATGCCATAGTTGGTAGCACGTACAGGAACACCGTATCCTGCAAAAATATCAGTACCTTCATGCATTCTGCGGCCACCCCAGCCTCTCGCGTCGCCCCATGTACTGCGATAACTGTGATTGCTGCGTAATGGCAGCGGGAATACATGGGTATCTAAGTCTAACCGGCCAAAATGGCGGTACATTTTCGCCTTGCCAACGATCATGCCAACTGTTTTGTCGCGGTGATAATAATTCCATAATCCAATTTTTATATTATCATCGTCTGTTCCATATGAAAGGAGATAATTGGCGAAAGTATATAATACATCCTCATCACTCTTTAAACTAGCTTTTCCATCTCCATCTCCGTCGACGCCCATACCGTTAAAAAATTGGATAATTGCTGGGTTCTCTTCTTCAGGAATTGGATTAGTGGTACCAGCCCATTTTTCCGGAGTGAAATAAATACCAATTATACTTTCCGGCTTTGGTAAATCTTTGCGTACCTGCCGTATACTCCTCTCATACTGATCCACGGCTGCTAAGTAATACCATGGAATTAATGTAACGGTTTCAACCTTTTTGTATAGTTTCATTCTTTCCTGATACTCATCAGGACCTTTAGCATGAGCATCCCTGAGAGAAAAGCTCATTAATAAGAGGATGGTTCCAATTATCAGAAATGCCCGCACAGGAATCCTCCTTCCGAATATTGTACGCTTTTAGTTTATGAATTTTAGGCTATTTCATTATGAACAAAAATTGGAAATAGGAGTTTGCGGAGTTGTCTGCTTGTTGTTGTTACAAAAAGTATGGTAAAGTGACAAGGAGCAAACTCATTTATAGGGGTGTAGAAACGTGAGCAGGAATAGTGATTACCTTAGAAAACCAGAATGGTTAAAAATAAAATTAAATACGAATGAACATTATACAGGCTTAAAAAAAATGATGCGTGAAAAAAATCTCCATACGGTTTGTGAAGAAGCACGCTGCCCAAATATCCACGAATGTTGGGCTGAGAGAAGAACGGCTACCTTTATGATCCTTGGTGATACATGTACACGTGCTTGTCGTTTCTGTGCTGTTAAAACAGGTCTACCAACAGAATTAGATTTGGCAGAACCGGAACGAGTGGCAGACTCTGTTCAATTAATGAATTTAAAACATGTTGTAGTAACAGCTGTAGCGAGGGACGATTTAAAAGATGGCGGTGCAGCTGTTTTTGCTGAAACGGTTAGAGCCATTAGAAGAAAAAATCCTTTTACAAGCATTGAAGTTCTTCCTTCGGATATGGGAGGAAAAGAAGAAAATTTAGCTTTGTTAATGGACGCAAAACCTGACATTCTCAATCATAACATTGAAACGGTAAGACGATTAACACCAAGAGTTAGAGCACGTGCAAAGTATGACCGCTCATTAGAATTTTTACGCAGAGCGAAAGAAATGCAGCCAGCGATTCCAACCAAATCCAGCTTAATGGTTGGACTTGGCGAAACAAAAGAAGAAATTATCGAGGTCATGGATGACTTACGAGCAAATGATGTGGACATTATGACGATAGGACAATACTTACAACCCTCTAAGAGCCATCTGAAGGTTGAAAAATATTATAGCCCTGAAGAATTCGCTGAATTACGCGAAATTGCCCTTACAAAAGGTTTTAGTCATTGTGAAGCAGGTCCATTGGTTCGTTCATCCTACCATGCAGATGAACAGGTGAATGCTGCTGCAAAACACAAACAATTACTTGGAGAGGCAGAAGCCAAAGAAGCTTAACATGAAAAGTGGAAGCTCCTAGGCGTGGCAGCTAGACAATAAAAAGAGTTCAGTCCACTTTGGGCTGAACTCTTTTTATTAGCGGGTTGTATTCATATTATCATCAGCGGTAGCACCGTTTTCGTCTTCACTATCGCTCATACGATTGCCTTGCGGCGACTTCTTCATTTGTGTAATTAAACCATTTACTAAATTTCTGGCATTGTGACTAGTCGAATCTAAATTTGCCAAATTTTCCACATCACGCATTAATTTTGTATTGTCTGATACATATACATGATAGTATCTGGGGACAACAGACATAGCCGTTCTCTTTACTTGATCCGCAGTATGATTACGATCTTTGGAGTCAGTATCATAGGAAACGAGAACCTCTTGGTCGGTAACAAGTGTGGCAACATCATTTACATTCGGTATATCTGTGCTTAGCTGACTAATAATATTAGCCACCTGTTCACGGTCTATAGCTGCATAGTGTTGCATTCCCCCACGGTCACCCTTAATGGGGCTTTTTTGATGACGGACAAAGCCGTAATCATCACTCACATTTCGAACACCCTGACTGCCGCCTTCATTATAAAGCTCTTCACGTTTGTTATTGACATTAATGGTATCTCCGCTTTCTTTATAAACATCACGGTTGGCCATATCCCTAGAGCAGCCTGCTGCTGTAAGGAGTAAACAAAAAACAATCATCATCGACCATTTTTTCATTTTAAGCACCTCCTTTTTATAGAATAGCCAAATAACTGATTTTTTTTCTTAGTAATTGATGGTGAATCGGTTATAATGAAAGAAAGATTTACTGGTAAAATTTGAGGTGATTACATGATCAATATAAACGGCACTGCATATGAAATCGTGCAGGAGCATAGAGAGGCCTTTAATGAGGAAGCTCTAAAAGCAAGGTATAGTGATATATTATCCAGATATGATTATATTGTTGGGGATTGGGGATACGGACAACTCCGGTTAAAAGGCTTTTTTGAAGATCAGAATCAAAAAGCAACATTTGACACCAAAATCAGTACATTAAGTGAATATTTATATGAATACTGTAATTTTGGCTGTGCGTATTTTGTCTTGAAAAAAGTGAAGAAGTAATAAAAAAAGGCTGGCCAAAGCGGCTAGCCTTTTAATGTAATATCTTCAAGCTTCAGTGCTGGTTTTCCTGAGGCTTTAGTGTGTATAAGGAGGCTGTTCCTCCTTATTAGGATCGTCATGGGTAGGGTGAGCCCCTTCCATTTGACGAGGGATATCCTGATGAAAGGTTTTATTTTCATAATTAAAGTTGCTATAATACCGCTGACCTTCTTGCCAAGGGGTGCTTTTATTTTGAACAGGCTCATCTTTACGAATTGGAGATCCAAACGGACCATCTGGAAATTCCTCTGCTGTCAGAAAGTTTTTTTGTTTCTCGACATTAGAAAGGTCAAAATAGCTTCTTGACTTTTTTTCAGGCATATCATCACTCACTCCTTTTTATTAGTATGCAAAAAGGAATTATATTAATTCTAATAAAAAGGAACGTAATTCTTCTGCGTCCTCTTCATTTAATTGGAAAGCGTATTCTAAATATCCTTCCTCTTTCAAGTCATCCTCACCAATAATGGCAAAGCGACTCCCTTGTAAATCGAGTACAAGGTGCTTCCCATAATGACGGTCCGTTTTAACAATGGCCAAATCAAAGCGTTGGTTGTCACCAACAAAGCTAACAAATCGTGTTTTTGTATCTTCTGTATCATCATATAAGAAATATCGTTCTTGCATGTCATGTGCTCCTTTAGTTGTTTTCTTCTCCCTCTTTATATTACCAAATAATCAGGAAATGGGGGAATAGTTGGTGTTAATAGAATATTTCTAAATATTTACTCGAAGAAAAAACGGATTCTGTCAAATTGTGTTACAATAAGGTTATTATTGTCGTATCTGTTTCTGAGAGGGATGGAATTGATGGACTGTCGTTACATGAAAAAAGTTAAGAGTGTAATGCAATGGGGAAAGATTATTTTACCTCTTTCGTCCATACGCTATTATCCTCCTCAATTTACCTTGCGTAATCCATTAACGGAAGGGGTAAAGAACGCTTTTGAAGCGGGTCATGAGGTAGCGGTAATTGTTTTTAAATTGAGTAACCTGCATGATTTAATCGAGCAGGCTGACTCGCAACGGCACATTAAATTTTTGAAAAACGTGAAGAAGCTTTTTCAGACCGTCGTGGAACAAACCGTTAACCCAAAGGAGTTTATAACCCTACATGATTATTATGGCGAAGGTATTACACTAGTAATTACCGTCGATCACGATAGACATTCTATTTCAAATATTGATATCCTGTTGAAAAAAATAACAGACGAAGTTTCAGAAACCTACTTCAATCAGTATTCCACTGCATATCCAACTTTTGATGTGGGGTATATGTTTATTGATAAGTATGATTATTCTATTCAAAATTCTATCTTTAGGGCGCATAGATTGGCAATTGGTATGGCAGAAAAACGAAAGCAGCTGGAGATCAATGAAATGTTGTTTGCCATAAACAACATTATTACCAAGAGGTCTATTACTTTGTTGGCACAGCCCATTTTTGATGTAGCCACAAAGGAGGTACGTGCCTGGGAGCTTCTTACCCGCGGTCCAAAAGGGACTGCTTTAGAGGCTCCTCTACATCTTTTTTCTGTTGCAAGGCAAACGGGTCGGTTGTACGAATTGGAAATGATTGTGTTAGAAAAAATTTTTCAACAAGTAAAAGCATCTCGCTGCCGTCAAGATATTTTTGTTAATTGTACTCCGATAACACTAGGGAATATTAAATTTACCAGTGATTTGAAAAAACTACTTCAGAAATATAAGGGGATTTCCCCAAAACAAATTACCTTTGAGGTCACTGAGCGCGATTCAATTGAAGGCTTGAAGAATTTTGTTTTTAATATTAATGTATTGCGGCTAATGGGATTTAGAATTGCGGTTGACGATACTGGAGCGGGTTATGCAAGCTTGAATACGATTAGCGAGCTAATGCCGGATATTATAAAGATTGATCGTTCTGTGATAGAAAATATAGATAAAAACTCTGTAAAAGAGTCAATGTTAAAGGGCTTGCTTCTCGTTGCGAAGGAGGCAGGATCTTTAGTGGTGGCTGAAGGTATTGAAAACCAAGAAGAAGCGTCCGTATTAACGAGAAATAATGTAGATTTAGCACAGGGGAATTTTTATGCCCGTCCCGCTATGTTTTTTGATGAAATCGCAACATAAGTGATTATTTATGAGGAAGTGGATGAAATGTATTTTGTAGACCGCGAAAAGTTGGAGAACACATTGGTGTTTCTAGAAAAGCAAATCAGCCTATTTTCTAATCAGGAAGAGTGGTCAACCCCGATAGAAAAAGCAGCATTAGAACGTATTACGCATCTTATGATTGAATCGGTGTTAGATGTGGGGAATGCAATGATTGATGGTTTTATTATGAGAGACCCTGGCAGTTATGAAGATATTATTGAGATATTAATCGATGAAAAGGTTGTTACCCAGGAAACAGGTACAAGTTTAAAAAGACTTGTCCAGTATCGCAAGGTACTTGTCCAATTGTATACGGAGATTGATCATGATGAACTCTTTAATCAGTTCTCTGGCCAAATGAATGTTTTAACCTTATTCCCAGAGAATGTCCGAGACTATCTTGAGAATGAACTTGGTCCAGTAACCGCATTTATTTAATAGTTATTAGCGACCGCATTTGCGGTCATTTTTATTTTTCGGATATGATAGATAAGGGAGTGATCAACATGAAAAAGTATAAAGGTTATTTAATTGACCTTGATGGAACGATGTACAAAGGATCAGAGAAAATTGAAGCAGCAGGAAATTTTGTGAAAAAATTAAAGGAAAAGGACATTCCATATTTATTTGTAACGAATAACTCATCACGGACCCCTGCCCAAGTTGCTCAAAAGCTAAAAGATTTTGATATTCCGGCTGAAGAAGACATCATTTTTACAACGAGCCAGGCAACAGCAAATTACATTTATAGCCAAAAGCAGGATGCCTCAGTTTATGTAATCGGTGAAGAAGGACTTCGTATGGCTATCGAAGAAAAGAAATTCACATTCGCGACAGAGAATGCAGAGTATGTTGTTATCGGTATCGACCGTGAAATTAGCTATGAAAAATTAGCAGTGGCATGCCTTGCTGTTCGCAATGGAGCTTCCTTTATCTCTACAAACGGAGATATAGCGATACCAACGGAAAGAGGATTAGTCCCCGGAAATGGGTCGTTAACCTCTGTAATTGCGGTTTCAACACAAACCAAGCCAACTTTTATTGGAAAGCCTGAGTCAATCATCATGGAACAGGCGTTAAAGGTATTGGGTACTTCTAAAGAAGAAACACTTATGGTGGGCGATTATTATGATACCGATATATTAGCGGGGATGAATGCTGGCCTTGATACACTGCTAGTCCACACGGGTGTCACTACCAAGGAATTGCTTAGGGGCTATGACCGAAAACCTACATATGCCATTGATTCATTAGATCAATGGGAACCGTGAGAAAAGGATGGATTGTTCTCTCCATCCTTTTCTTATTTGATTTATTCGACATGTGCGGCTCGGTGGGCAAGTCTGCTTGAGGCTGCTGCTGCGATGGCACCGATGATGTCATCCAAAAATGTATGGCATTCTCCTGTTGATTTATCATTTAACCTAGCTAATATTCCTGGCTTTTGCTTATCGATATAGCCATAATTTGTAAAGCCAATGGATCCGTACACATTAACGATGGAAAGTGCTAGAATCTCATCGACACCATAAAGACTTTCATCTGTTTTAATAATGGATTGGATAGGTTCCTCCAGCATGTTTTTCTCGGCTAACATATCCAGTTGAATTCCTGTTATAATGGCATTTTGAACCTCACGTTTCGAAATGACGCGTTCCACATTGGCAATACAATCTTCCATTTTTAAATTTTCGTGGTATTTCTCCTGCAGGAAATAAACTAAATCAGCGATATCCTGAATTTCAACGCCTCTTTCTTTTATCCATCTTCGTGCAGTTTCTTCTGTTAAATCCATTTTTTTATCTTCTGCCATCCATTTATCACCTTTTCTTTGGAATTTTTTGGCTATTTCTTAATTTCAACATATGCACGGCATATCGAAAAGGAACGAACGAACCAACACCCTTCTTACAGATTACTCCTATAACGTTTTTCTTATACTTTTATTACGAAAGAAGAGAACAAGTTTTTTGGGCTACTACATATATATGACATAAGAGCAGAAAAGAGAAGAGGTGGAAGGGTGCTTCAAAAATTACTTGAAAATAAATATGGAATACAAGTTGATGAATACGTAAAATTAGACTCTTACGACGCGCTCAGGGGAAATGGCTGGCTTTATTTGGTCGCAAAATCCGACGGCAGGGAAGCTGAGGATATTAATGAACTAGAGAGAATTGCAGAACATTTAAGAACCAACGGGGATACGCATGTTCCAGCATTTCTACAAACTATCGAAGGAGAATTGATTACAACATGGGAAGATCATAAATATTGTGTTCTGGGACATCGGCAGATAGAAAAACATGCAAAAGTAAAACTAGGGAGAAAGTTAGCCAAATTTCATGAAAGAGGGAAAACGGTCCCATTCAAAATTGAAAGAACAAGTAGAATAGGACAATGGAAGCAATTATGGGAGAAGCGTCTTGATCAAATTGAAAAGGTTTGGAGTGAACAGATGTTTCAAACTCCCGAAGATGATTTTGAACGTATGTTTATTGATTCGTTTCCATACTATATTGGGTTAACGGAAAATGCCATTCAATATTTAGTGGATACGGAACTGGACGATGAGCCGGTAGAATCAGATAGCGGAACTGTGTGTCACGAACGGTTCTCAAATGATTCTTGGGGAGCAAATTATTATATTAAGAACCCATTCGATTGGGTATTTGATCATCGCAGCCGTGACCTGGCAGAATGGACGAGAGAGCGTTATTTTCGTAATACCCAAACCTACCAGATAGATGTAAGACAATTCTTTGCGGAATATCAAAGTATTGCGCCCTTATCCTCTTTTTCATGGCGGTTATTATTTTCCCGTTTAGTATTTCCACTTCATTACTTTGAGTGTATTGAAAATTACTATATAACTAGGTCTGAGCAGGAAAAGAAGCTTTTGGAAGAACAGTTAAGTAAGATGTTAAAGCAATCAACAGAGTATGAGCGTTTTTTGGGCAATTTTTTTCATACCGTTGGTGCACCAATACAACCATTAAAAATTCCCCCATTAGACTGGCTCCTTATAAGGTAATAAAAAAGCGATTGCTCTTGTCAGCAATCGCTTTTTACTTTATTAAAATACTTGTTCTACTTCAACAACGCCGGGAACTTCTTCTAATAGTGCTCTTTCGATTCCTGCTTTTAGGGTAATTGTTGAGCTAGGGCAGCTTCCGCACGCACCTAGTAAACGAAGTTTAACAATACCATCCTCAACATCAACTAATTCACAATCTCCTCCATCGCGAAGAAGAAATGGACGTAATTTATCTAATACTTCCTGAACCTGCTCAAACATTTCTTGTACTTGTTCTGCCATATTTATCGTCTCCTTCCTACCTTATATTATAATGTGATTGAAGAGAAAAATCCATTCTCATGAAATGGGAATTCGCACATTTGCAACCATATATTTATGTTTAATAGTTTAAATGTTGTAAAATAAAAGAAAAAAGGCAGGATTGATGGGATGACTAATACAGTTGAAATTGTCCTCTATGGTGCAGAACAATTATGTCCGAGTTGTGTAAATTTACCCTCCTCAAAGGAAACATTCGAATGGCTTGAGGCTGCCATTTCAAGGAAGTTTCCTGATCAACCATTCAAAATGACGTATGTGGATATTTATCAACCTCCTCAAGAAAGTGAAAAAGAAGATTTTGCCAAAAGAGTACTTGAAGAAGATTTGTTTTATCCAGTTGTTGTGATTAAAGATAAAATTGTCGGCGAAGGGAATCCGCGATTAAAAACCATCTTTAGTGAATTGGAAAAGTACGGATACAGATCAATATAAAAAGCATTCCGGCTGCTTAGCTGGAATGCTTTTTTAATCATCCGTTATGATACTTGTAGAGCCAGAGCACTCCTGATTTTAACAGTCGGGCTACACGTCCAGTAATCGCTCTGTCTGCCATCATCCCGAAACCGTGTTTCTTACCAAGAGAACCAAGAACACCTTTTAGTTTAATCGTTGGGAATTCAACTGGAGGCTCCTCACCATTCCAGCGTTTTTTCAACACTTCCACAATTTGTTCCGCCTGACCTTCTGCTAATTGAGCACTTGGGGCATGTGGAAGACTAGCACAATCACCTAATACAAAAACGTGTTCATCATTCGGTAAGTGATGACGGGGTGTAATAATGAGCCTTCCAGAGCGATCCATTTCTTCTCCTAATTCACGGACAACCTTATTAGCTTGGATGCCAGCAGTCCAAACGATCACATCACATGGAACTGGCTCATCATGATTGTAGAGTAAATTTTCTTCTACTTTAGTAATATTAGAGTTATTGATGATTTCAACATTATTCTTATGAAACCAATTTTCAACATATTTACTTAAACGATCAGGAAAGGCAGGTAGAATGTGTTTGCCACGATCAAATAGTTTTATTTTTAAGTCACTGCGGCTTTCACTTAATTCACTGGCAAGTTCCACACCACTTAGACCAGCACCTACGATGCCAACCATGGATCCAGGTCCTAAATTGTTCAGTACTGAATACGTACGACGGGATTTTTCAATGCTTTGAATGCTGTAAGTGTATTCATCAGCACCTGGTACACCATGATACTTATCTTCACAGCCAAGACCGATGATTAAGTCGTCATAAGAAATCGGAGCAGAATCTTTTAGCAGGACCTTTTTAGTGTCTTTTTCTATTCCTGTAACTTCTCCATATTTAATTTCCAACTGAGGATGTTCTGGAAAAGAAACGCGCAGCTCCTTATCCGAAACAGTTCCTGCTGCTAGGGCATAGTATTCAGTTTTCAAGCAATGGTATGGAACGCGATCAACAAGTGTAATTCTTATATCCTCAGGTAAATGGTTTGGTAGAAGTTCACTCAATATCTTCATTCCGCCGTAACCGCCGCCGAGAATTACAAGGTTTTTCATTTTTTATTCCCCTTTTGTAAACCAGTAATCATGTCAATATTTTAAGTTAAAAATGATAGTAATATAGTCTTAAATCCATTAAAAGTATAGCTGAATTATGACAAAATAACAACACATATGACAATTTTATTGACATTTAGACATGAGACATGGTATTTGACGCAGTAAAAGAAAAATAGTAGGATAATATGATGTGGAGAGGTGATAGCCATGTTTATGCCAATTATTGAATTTTGTATGAGTAATCTTGCCAGTGGTGCCCAAAAAGCCCTGGAAAGGTTAGAAAAAGACCCGAATCTTGATATCATTGAATATGGATGCCTCGGATATTGCGGGAAATGTGCTTCTACTCTTTTTGCACTGGTAAATGGTGAAGTTGTAACAGGCGATACACCGGATGAACTTGTGGAAAATATTTATCAATATTTAGATGAAAATCCAATGTTTTAATAAGGAGGGCCGGAATTCCGTCCCTTTTATTTTATTCTCACAGTTTAATTAGTTGAGTCATTAGTACTCACTGTATATACTATAAGTAGTACCTCAAAAAGGAGGAATAAACCAATGAGCAACGAAGTGGTTATTTTAACGGAAGCGGCAGCTTTGCATATAAAAGAAATGATGAAACACAATGAAGAAGAAGGTGCCTTATTGCGCGTGAGTGTAAAAGGTGGAGGCTGCAGCGGATTATCGTATGGTATGGGATTTGATCATGAAGTGAAAGAAAATGATCTCCATTTTGAACAGTATGGAATTCAGATCCTTGTGGATAAAGAGGATGCCCCTATATTAAATGGTACGAAAATTGATTATAAGCAATCGATGATGGGTGGGGGATTTACCATCGAAAATCCAAACGCGATTGCCTCATGCGGATGCGGCTCATCATTTAGAACAGCAACAGCAGCAGGTTCACCAGAAGAATGTTAATAAAGAAATAAAAGGCGCCTATAGGGGCGCCTTTTGTTTGTTATTTACCAAACATTGATGAACTGTGAAGCGGCTGGATTTTAGCTTTTGGATCGATAAATGCTTTTGCATTATTGACAGCAGTAGGCGCTTCACCAAATCCGCAGGCAATCAATTTTACTTTCCCTTCATAGGTACAAATGTCTCCGGCAGCATAGATTCCAGGTACATTTGTTTCCATTTTAGAATTTACGACTATGGAATTTTTCTCAATTTCAAAGCCCCATTCTTTGATTGGACCTAATGAGGAGACAAACCCATAGTTGCAAATTACAGCATCAACATCAATAGCTTCTCGGCCATCTCCATTTACACCTGTAAGAACAACTTGCTTGATACCGCTGTCATCTCCGACTAATTCCGCTGGTACAAAAGGAGTTTTAACGACTACTTTTGAGTTATGCAAGTTCTCAACACTATGTTCGTGTGCTCTGAATTTATCTCTTCGGTGAACAATCGTTACTTCTTTCGCGATAGGTTCTAACATTAATGCCCAGTCCACAGCTGAATCGCCGCCGCCGAAAACGACAACTTTTTGACCTGCGAATTTGTTAAGGTCATCAATAAAGTAATGAAGGTTTTTTCGTTCATATTGTGCAGCACTTTCAAGCTCTAAACGGCGTGGTTGAAATGCACCATTACCTGCTGTAATAATCACTGTTTTTGAATAGTGAACTTCCGAATTGGTTGTTAATTTGAATGTACCATCCTCTTGTTTTTCCAATTTTTCCACAGATTGCTCTAAAGCAACAGCTGGTTCAAACTTAGCCATTTGCTCTTTTAGGTTATTAATTAGTTCTTGTGCACGGACTTTTGGAAACCCTGCAACATCGTAAATATATTTTTCTGGGTATAGTGCCGATAATTGACCACCTAATTGTGGCAGGCTTTCAATAATTTTTACAGAAGCTTGTCTCATTCCGCCGTAAAAGGCTGTAAATAGACCGGTAGGACCGCCCCCGATAATGGTAATATCATAAACTTTTTGATCTTCTTGCACGCTGTATCCCCCTTACTTATGTAGTAACAGACTCCATTCCTTATAATATCACAAAAACATAAAATCCTCACAACTTTTGGGGAATATTCAGAGTAGTTAATCAAGGAAAAACAAAACTATTTTCTCTAAAAATAATCATTTAAACCACTTGATAATGTGAAGAGTTTAGCATAATATGTAATGAGGATAGATGTTAATTTTTTGTGACAAAAAAAGGAATATATTGTGTCTTTATACGTGAATTATATCACAAACTTTTTTCCTCTAAACAAAATAAAAATGTAACAAGCTGAGGAAGATAAGAACAAGTATATTACTCTAAATAAAAAAGGTGGAAGTGATCACTTTGAGAAAGCCAAAAATTGTTATTGTCGGTGCGGGTTATGGCGGGCTTATGACAACTGTAAGGTTGCAAAAGCTTGTAGGTGTAAATGAAGCAGATATTGTATTAATTAATAAGAATGATTATCATTATGAAACTACATGGCTGCACGAAGCTTCTGCAGGCACACTTCATCATGATCGTGTCCGTTATGACATTCGTGATGTGATTGATAGAAGTAAAGTTGATTTTGTACAAGACACCGTTGTTGAAATCAAGAAAGATGAGAAAAAGGTAATCTTAGAAAAGGGCGAAGTCGAGTATGATTACCTCGTTATTGCTCTTGGAGGAGAACCTGAAACCTTTGGAATTAAGGGCTTAAAGGAATATGCATTTGGAATTACAAACGTAAATTCTTCTCGTCAATTGCGTGAGCATATTGAGTATCAATTTGCGACTTATGGAATGGAAGAAGAAAAGAATGACGATCGTTTAGTCATCGTTGTTGGCGGCGCAGGCTTTACAGGTATAGAATTCTTAGGTGAACTAACTAATCGTATACCTGAGCTATGTCATGAATACGATGTAGATTCTCATAAAGTAAAAATCCTTTGTGTAGAGGCAGCACCAACTGTATTGCCTGGTTTTGACCCTGAACTTGTTAACTATGCTGTATCACAATTGGAACGTAAAGGGGTAGAATTCCTAATTGGAACTGCCATTAAAGAATGTACAACAGATGGAATCGTTGTAGCCAAAGGTGAAGAAGAGCCGAGAGAAATCAAAGCTGGAACAGTGGTTTGGGCTGCTGGGGTTCGTGGAAATGCAGTTATTGAAAAATCAGGCTTTGAAGCGATGAGAGGTCGTGTAAAAGTACAGCCAGACCTTCGAGTACCAGGATTTGATGATGTGTTTATAATTGGTGACAGCTCTCTTGTAATCAACGAAGAGATTAACCGTCCTTATCCTCCAACTGCACAAATTGCTATGCAGCAAGGTGAAGTAGTTGCACGTAACATCGCAGCATTGGTACGGAACAAACAGGACCTAGAAACCTTCACATTTGATAATAAAGGAACGGTTTGTTCACTTGGTCATGACGACGCCATTGGAGTTGTGTTCGGCAAAAAGGTTACCGGTGCTAAAGCATCCTTTATGAAAAAAGTAGTCGATAATCGTTCTCTATATATGATTGGCGGCGCTGGATTGGTATTGAAAAAAGGTAAATTTAACGTTTTCTAAATATAAAATTTTTAAAGGGGCAGAGAAATCTGTCCTTTTTTTGTTACTATATTAAATAAAAAGGAGAAGTAAGGGGGGTTTTTATGAGTAATAAGACAAAACGAGGCAAAGTGTGGTTAGCTGTTGGAGGGTTGGTCAAATCATCTGAAGGGACTTGGCTGGTTGTTAAAAAGCGTTATGGTGGTCTAAAAGGAAAGTGGTCACTTCCAGCTGGATTTGTAGAAGAAGGTGAAACAGCGGATGAAGCAGTGGTTAGGGAAGTAAAGGAAGAAACCGGCATAGATTGTGTTGTCAAGGGATTAATTGGGCTAAGAACGGGTGTCATTTCAGACGAAATAAGTGATAATTTGCTCGTTTTTTTACTTGAACCACTTGATGAAGGAAAAATCAAACACCAAGAAAATGAACTGTATGAAGCAAGATTCATTGCGCCTGAGGACCTCCTTCTAGAAAAAGAAGCTTCGATTATGCTGCACTACCTAATTAAACAAAACATCACTTTTACTAAGCCAGGAAACGATGAACTAAACCCTGGAGATCAGTTTAACTATAGTGCTTATAAATTATTTTTTTAATCTTTAGAAAATTTAAGTCACGCTTAGAAAATGAAAGAAAACTTATGATGTATCCGTTTTCACCCCTAAATTCGGTTAAATTTCGTCCTTTTCTTTCTGTGAGTTTCTTGATATATTATCAGAAAATTTAAATAATATTTTAAGGAGCTGATAGAAATGAATACGACTAGTTTAGATACAAGAAATTGTGATTATTGTTCAGGTACCGGATATTTTCAACTACTGCTTGGGGGTTCTGAAACATGTACCTGCTGCGAGGGCTCTGGAAAGAAACAGGAAAAATAGTTTTTCAAGATCCTAAAATGACATAGGGCTGGGCTTCCACGAGAAACTTCGGGAGGCTATTTTTTTTGAAGTTTTTTCCTCTTTCGTATAGCCATAATCTAAGATGTTAGGATTGACTCCTTTTTGGACATTAAGTAAACTTATATTTGGATGTGTGTAAAGGAGGTATTTCCATGCAGATGAGTATTGTGGTTCTTATCATTTCGATCTTATTGTTCTTTGTTTTGTTTTTTGGAATTGGTTTTATTTTAAACATGCTTTTAAGGATGTCATGGATTATGGCAATTATTTATCCAATCATTGCTATATTTATTGTTGATAAAGTAAAGTTTATCGAATACATTACTAATAGTAAAATTGCTTTTCAAGAGCTTGGTCAAAAGTTAGGGTCATTAGCAACAGCAGATATCCTAATTTTACTTAGTGGACTAGCAGGGGCCATTGCTGCGGGTGTTACGATTAAAATGTTACGAAAAAATGGATATCAAATGTTTTAAGCTTTTTGCCTAAGATGCTCCACTTTCGGAGTAACTTAGGTAAAAAAGCTTTTTTTTATGAATAGGATTTTACTCCTTTTTGAATAATTCCTAGTTGGATAGGAAATGAATATTTTGGGAGGAGTGAAATTTTAATGAATAACTTTAAAAATTGGACAAAGCGTTTTGCGATGACCGTTCTTTTCCTGATGGCCATATTAGTGACTGTTCAATCCATTACAGGCATTGATCTTAAATTGTTTATTAAACAAATGGTAGAACTTGAAGCTCATGCAGCTTCTAACGCTGCAAGCTCAGAGAAACCTAAAGCGCTAGAGGACGCCTTTGATTGGTCAAAGTATCCGAAAAAAACAGTTATCGCAACAGGATATACAGCAGGTTATGAATCCACAGGCAAAAATGAAAGCCACCCTGAGTATGGAATTACCTATTCAGGTGTCAAAGTAAAACGAGATTTATATTCAACTGTTGCAGCAGACCTTTCTGTTTTTCCGATTGGCACCATTCTATTTATTCCTGGTTATGGTTATGGAGTAGTCGCTGATAAAGGCGGAGCTATTAAGGGAGATAAAGTCGACCTTTATTATGAAACGGTTGAGGACGTTTATAACAAGTGGGGGAAAAAGGAAATCGATGTATATATTATTGAACAAGGGAATGGAAATCTCACTGAGGGAGAGTTACAAGCTTTAAATGAAGATAAATCGATGCAGGTGTTCCGTCAGCAGTATATTGGTTCAGAGAGAAAATAGTGCAGGCATAGAGCCTGCTATTTTTATTGTCTAATGTAAGAGATACTTAGAAAGTCGAAATATATTCATGTTTCCGATATAATGAACAGGTAATCTACACGGAGGTGGAAAACATGTTTGAAGTAAAAAAAGAAATTGACCTTTCATCAGAGCATGAGGGATTGATTATTGGACTTTTTGATAAACCAGAAAAGTTTACAGGTATATTGGAGAAATTGGATGACCAATTTGGAGGTCAATTAAGAGAGCTTGTTAAAGCGGGTGATATCTTAGCAAAGTTCAAAAATATTAGCAAAATACATAGCTTCGGAAAAGTCGGTGCAAAAAGAATTTGGTTTGTCGGTCTTGGAAAGGAAAAAGATTTCAACTTTGAAAGGCTATGTGAGGCTTTAGGGAGGACGTTTAAAGCTTTAAAAGCAAGCAAGCTTCAAGAATGTGGTGTTTTCTTGGACACCTTAACGGCGGGGTCTGTAAGCGGGCAAGAAGCAGCACACGCTGTGAGTGAAGCATTTACGTTGTCAACCTATCAATTCTACGGCTATAAGCAAAAGTCAAATGAGCCGGAAAAGAAAATAGAAAATATCACTGTCTATAGTGAAAGTCTTGATGGGGAAGAAATTCATGCTTCCTTAACAGTTGGCCGCGCTTTTGGAAAAGGAACGAACTCTGCCCGTACACTTGTAAATATTCCAGGAAATCTCCTTACTGCAACGGATATGGCGGAATACGCAAAAGAGCTTGCTTTTAAATATGACTTTGAAATTGAAATACTTGATAAGGAAGAGATTGAAAAGCTGGGTATGGGAGCATTTTTGGCTGTTAACCAAGGATCTACAGAACCTCCGAAGATGATTGTTCTTAAGTACCAAGGGAAAGAGCAATGGAAAGACGTAATTGGATTGGTTGGAAAAGGAATTACCTTTGATACAGGAGGTTACTCTATCAAAACGAAAGCTGGCATTGTAGGTATGAAATCGGATATGGGCGGAGCTGCAGCTGTTCTAGGTGCTATGGAAATTATCGGAGAATTAAAACCGGAGCAAAACGTTGTCGCGGTTATTCCTTCAACGGACAATATGATTTCGGGTAATGCCTTCAAACCGGATGATGTGATCACCTCGATGAGCGGGAAAACTATTGAGGTATTAAATACTGATGCAGAAGGCCGACTCGTATTAGCCGATGCTGTAACCTATGCTAAGCACCATGGAGCGGAATATTTAGTTGATGTGGCGACCTTAACTGGTGGTGTTATTACGGCACTTGGATTACATACATCCGGTGCCATGACAAATCACGAAACATTGTATGAACAAGTATTAGAGGCCTCTATGGAAGCAGGAGAGCCAATCTGGCAATTACCGTTGTTTGAAAAGGATAAAGAACGAGTTAGAAACAGCAAAGTGGCAGATTTAAATAATTCTCCTGGCAGTGAAGGGCATGCCATCGTAGCGGGTGCCTTTATAGGTGAATTTACAGAGGGAACTCCTTGGGTTCATTTGGATATTGCTGGAACGTCTACGACGTCTAAGGAACATGATCTTGGTCCTGCAGGGGCAACAGGTGTAATGACCAGGACACTTGCTTTATTTGTTGAGCGTTTTGAGCCAATTGAAAAGTAATGTTTAAAGCGATGTTGTACGATTGATTTTTGCTCTTATAGGAAAATAAAGCCCACGAAATTTCACATTTCGTGGGTATTTTGTTTCTATTTCAAGGAGTGACTCTTATCTATATTTGACGAAACGGGCGCTGCCACCTTCTATTTGCCCAACCCATCTGACTTCTTTTTGCATATGAAGTAGTGTAGGCAAGTATAGAGATTAAAAGGAGGTTTGTTTGATGTATCAATATCGAAGTCCGTATCCAGTAAGAGGTCAGAGATTTATTGGTTTTGGGCTGCCGTTTTTAGGCGGTTTAGTGGGTGGACTATTAGGAAGTGCTTTATTTTATCCTCGACCATTTTATGGTGCTGGTTTTGGAGCCCCTGGATTTGGTTATCCAGGATTTGGTTATCCGGGATTTGGGTATCCAGGATTTGGTTACCCAGGATTTGGAGCCCCTGGTTTTTATTAAAATGGTAAAAAACAGCTTTCTAGGCTGTTTTTTCCTTTTTTTCTACATAGTAAGAGGATATTTTAACTGAAAAAAGAATATATAGAAGGACATTTACCACTGATACTTTCGAAAGGAGAAAAAATGATTAAAAACACATTAATTGAAACATTAGGTATTGAAATAACGCATTTAGAACGGGGGAAGGTTATTGCAACCATGCCAGTAGATGAAAGAACCCGCCAGCCATTTGGTTTATTACATGGCGGTGCCTCTGTTGCCCTTGCAGAAACAGTTGCAAGTGTTGGTGCATATGAATTGGTTGATAAAGAAACAGAAGGCGCTGCAGGTTTAGAAATTAACGCTAACCATGTTCGTCCGATTACAGAAGGAACCGTAACAGCTATAGGGACGGTCCTGCACCAGGGCAAAACAACAATGGTTTGGGATGTCAAAATTACGGATGAAAAGGACCGTCTTATTTGTATTTCAAGATGTACAATCGCAGTAATTAAATTAAAAAAGTGATATAAAAATAGATGGGATACTTTCCATCTTTTTTTTGGCCTAATTGAAAAAATATTTAAAAAATTTATGATAATTTCGTGATATAATATAAGAAATATAGAGAATTAGTACAATACTTTGTACAGGTTTCTTTATATAATGGTAGTAAGAAGACGTCAAAAAGGTGGTGGAAAAATGAAGGAAAAGAGACAAACTATCTTTATTGATTTTGAATTTACCATGCCTGAACGAAATGTTCGTATGAAAGACTTTTTTGCGGAGATTATTGAAGTAGGACTCGTTGCAGTTGTTGATGATCAAATTACAGAGCAATTTTCGTCCTATGTAACTCCTCTTAAATTCCCAGCTTTATCAGAACGCTGTAAATCTTTCTTACATATTTCACAGCAGCAGGTTGATCAGGGAATTTCATTTTATGAACTCGTCCGGAAATTAGGAGAATTCAATAATCAGTATGAAACTACCATTGTCACTTGGGGAAATATGGATATGAAGGTACTAAGGCATAATTGTTTAGAAGCAGGGGTGGCATTTCCGTTTAAAGCAGCCGAATTAGATTTATCTATGGAGTATAAGAGGTTCTTTGGGGACCAGAACCAGACAGGTTTATGGAAAGCAGTACAGGAGTATGGAAAAGAAGGAACAGGAAGGCACCATAGAGCGCTGGATGACGCGTTGACTACTTACAACATATTCCGACTTGTTGAAAAGGATAAACGCTATTTGGAAAAGCCAAAACCAACTACAATCGGTGATCGCGTCGATTTTTCAAAACTATTAAATGAATTCGCATAAAAGGCCAAATCATTCAATCTGATTTGGCCTTAACTTGTTTATTTGAAATAATCCTTTTCAAGGGAAGCAACACTTTTTAGACTCAATTCTGCCCAGTCAGAAGCGTTTTCTGTTAATTCATTTTTCATTTTTTCAACTGCTTGTCTTAATGACGCGAGATAGTCAGGTACTTCCTCCGTGAAAAGTTTGACCATTTGCTTTGGAATATTGGTTTGCTCTCTATATGAGAGAGCTTTTCTTTCGTGGAAAATAAGTACATCCGCTTCTTTTGGATTATGTAAATCTCCTTGCATAGGATGTTTGACAACAGCTAAAACTCTGACTAAATAATGCTGTGGACGAACTTCTGTAATTTCCCCAATATATTTTCCAGTTTTATAAATGCCGGTAACCATATCCCCAATCTGCAATTCTGACAAAAAAACCACCCCTCCATCTTCTTTAACCTATTATATAAAAAACGAAGTGCAAAAAACAAAAATATCGGTTAAATTAATAAAATGGAGGGATGATAGTGATGAAGAAAATGCGATATTGGTTAGTGTTACTGATTGGTATGCTTATCCTGGCTGGATGTGGGACAAGCAAAGAGACAGAGGAAGCAGCTCCTAAGAGTAATGCTTCAAAAACAGAGGAAAAGGAAGGGAGCAATCAAGTGGAAAATGCAGTTTATCCTCAACTTTCAAATGAGGTTTCCGAGAATGAAAAACTGGTTGAAATAGAAACGACACTGGGTACCGTTAAAATTAAGTTGTTCCCTGAATATGCCCCAAAAGCGGTAGAAAATTTTGTAACACATGGTGAAGATGGGTATTATGATGGACTAATTTTTCACCGGGTCATCAATGACTTCATGATTCAGGGCGGCGATCCGAATGGAGACGGAACTGGTGGAGATAGTATTTACGGAGCGCCGTTCGAGGATGAGTTCTCCACTAATCTTTTTAATTTACGCGGAGCTTTATCCATGGCTAATTCAGGATCTAATACAAATGGGAGTCAATTTTTTATTGTAACGAAAAAATCAGTAGACCCTTCAATGAAAACCGAAATGGAAAAAGCAGAATACCCAAAAGAAATTATTGAGGCTTATGAAGAAAGAGGGGGCACACCTTGGCTGGACCATCGCCATACAGTTTTCGGACAAGTCGTGGCGGGAATGGATATCGTTGATAAGATCTCAGAAACTCCGGTAGACGCTAAGGATAAACCAGAAGAAGATGTAATTATTAAAGGTATTAAGGTAATAAAGTAACCCTTTGGGCTTCAAATAATGGCAGGATACACTTTTTGTTGCTATAATAAATCTTTAGTAACATTCCTTTAAAGAAAGGGAGAAAAAGATGATCCAGTCATTTGTATTATCGTTATTTCTATACTTTCCAGAAGATAAATCGGAATACGGCCCAGCGGCAATTACATTTTTGATTTTTATGATTGGGGCCCTATTAACCATGCGGTTCATTATCAAGGTCTCTAAGCGGGAAGCGATGAAAGCAAAAGAACTCGAGGAAAAATTACTTTCTCAACAACATAGTCAAGGAAACAGTGAACATTAAGCCGCTGTTTCTTTTTTTTTACATAAATTTCCCACTCGAAGTGAATACTATGACAAAATGTCTATCTGGGGGGATATTTATGAAACGAGCTTTAGTCATCATCCCACTTATTCTACTAACGGGTTGTTTGGAAAAGGATATTACAAAACTTGATGTGAAAATGATAAATGATAAGGGAGATTCTGTCGGAACGGTTAAATTGCATGAGGTATCAAGTGGAGTAAAATTAACTTTTGATTTAAAGGGACTTCCGTATGGAGAACACGCTGTTCACATTCATGATAAGGGTGAATGTAAGACTCCTGACTTCAAATCATCAGGAAAGGATTTAAATCCCGATGATAAAGAGCATGGTCTTTTGCACCCGAAAGGCGCGCACCCTGGAGACCTTCCTAATTTAATTGTAGAGGATGACGGAACAGTAAAAGCAGAATTAATGGCTCCGAGTGTAACATTAAAAGATGGTAAGGCGACGCTGATTAGAAAAGATGGAACCACCATTGTCATACATGAAGAAAAAGATGATGGCATGACCCAGCCAGAAGGGGAGGCCGGTGATATCATTGCATGCGGTGAAATCTCCAAGGAAAAGTAACGTTGCGTATTTGCCTTTAACACAGCCTATTTATTTAATGTCACTTCTAAAATAGGCCATTTATCTAAGCTTTTCCGAATAGTTTGACATACACTAGCGTGTAGACTGTAAGGGGGAGATTATAATGGCAAGTAGACAATTTTTTGGCGGCTTTTCTGGACAACCTGGTAACCCGCAAATGGGAGGCTATCATCAGGGTTATCCACAAATGGGAGGCTATCATCAGGGTTATCCGCAAATGGGAGGCCATCATCAAGGTTATCCGCAAATGGGAGGCTATCAACATGGCTATCCGCAAATGGGGGGCTATCAACATGGCTATCCGCAAATGGGAGGCTTCCAGCAAAGCTACCCGCAAATGGGAGGCTATCAGCAAGGCTATCCACAAATGGGTGGTTTTCAACAATATAGGAATACAAAGATGAACAAACCAAATGGAAAGTCAAATAAATAAGCCCGAAAATTAGACGGATCAAGCCTGTTTCTTCATAATTGAGGGAACAGGCTTTATTATTAATAAACACTAGGAGAATGCAAAAATGGGAAATAAATTATTTTATCAAGATCCTTACATACAATCGTTTTCATCAAAAGTGATAGCACAAAGAAAAGATGAAAATGGAAATAACTATATTGTGTTGGAACAAACTGCATTTTATCCAACAGGCGGGGGACAACCGCATGATGTTGGAACCATTGAAAATAGTAAAGTTCTTATTGTTGAAGAGGTTGAGGGTGAAGTTCGTCACTACCTCGAAAAAGAACTAGATGATGTAAACGCAGCCGTACAAGGTGTTATTGATTGGGATAGACGATTTGATTACATGCAGCAGCATGCTGGCCAGCATATTGTATCTGCCGCTTTTGAACAGCTATTCGGATACAAGACAGTAGGCTTTCATTTAGGAAATGAGATTGTAACCATTGATCTAGACACTGAGAATCTCTTGGAATCTGAAGCGGCACGCGCAGAGGAACTTTCTAACCAAATCATTATAGAGAATCGGTTGATTGAAACCAAGTGGGTTACAGAAGAGGAGTTAGTTCATTATAATCTTCGAAAAGAAACAAAAGTAAAAGAAAATATTCGACTGGTAATTATTCCGAACTTTGATTATAACGGCTGCGGTGGAACTCACCCAAAAGCCACGGGAGAAGTTCAGGCAATCAAATTATTGGACTGGGAGAGGCAAAAGAAAAAGACACGAGTACAATTTGTGTGCGGAAATCGTGTGATTAAACAGCTAGGCCAAAAACATAAGGTACTTATGGAGCTAACGAAACTACTTAATGCTCCAGAAAAAGAAATGCAGCAAGCGGTTAGTCGACTGTTAGAGAATGGAAAAAATGCCGAAAAAAAATTAGAACAATCATTAGAAACAATACTGCAATATGAAGCAAAAAGCTTAATAGCCAAAATGGAGAAAAAAATTGTCAGTAAAGTTTTTCAAAACAAAAGTATTCAGGAACTGCAAAAATTAGCCCGAATGATCATAGAAAAAGAAGAAGAAGCAATCGTATTATTTGTTTCTCATAATGAGGATAGGTTACAGCTAGTGTGTGCAAGTGGATCTGCAGAAAATAGAAGTATGAAAAAGGTTATGGGCAATGTACTTCCCTTTATAAACGGTAAGGGTGGAGGCAGTGATTCCTTTGCACAAGGTGGAGGGGAAGCGGTAATTTCAGGTGAACAAATGCTGAAGCATTTGGTAGATTTAATCGAATAGATGAGCATATATTTGAGGTTTGGCGTCTTTGTCACGCCTAGCTTTTTATTGTAAGGATTAATCAGTATAATAAAGTTAAAGGTTAGGAAAGGTGTGGGGGAAGATGGGATTTTTTGATGGTATGATGGGAAATGCCTCTGAGGTAAACCAAGCAGAAGCACAAAGGGAGTTTGCAAGAATTCTTGCTAAAGATGAAAGAATTGAAAAAGCGTATAAATTAATTAGGGATTTATTTATATTTACTGATAAACGGCTGATTCTTGTGGATAAGCAGGGGTTAACAGGTAAGAAGGTTGAATATCACTCCATCCCCTATAAAAGTATTACCCATTTCAGCATCGAGACTGCAGGAAGCTTTGATTTAGATGCAGAATTAAAAATATGGATTTCAGGTAACGCGCTCCCGCTTCAAAAACAATTTAACAAAAACTTAAACATATACGAACTTCAAACCGTACTTGCAGAATATGTTCTAAAATAGATTATCTGGAGCAGGAGAGAATGAAATGGAAAGTGAAATGAAAACAAATCTGCAATTTGTGGACTTATTAAATGAATGGGACCCCTTCAAATTAAAAAATGGCCATTACGACACCGAAATCGCAGATACCATACAAGCGATACATGAATTAGACCAACCAGATAAGCTTGCAAAGAGAATACAAAGTATATACGAATTCTCCTTTGAAAAAGTCATTCCTATTGATCAATGCTTAAAAATAGCAAAGAAGTTGCTGGCAATAAAGGATAACGATTCCTGTGTAATATAAAACGACAGCGTTATGCTGTCGTTTTTTTTTTATGCCAAAAATTGTTTAATATGCTGAAAGACATCTTCTGGACGTTCTTCAGGAACTAAATGACCGGTTTCCTTTAAGATAATCAGTTCAGACCTTCTTAAATCATTTTTTAAGCGTTGTCCAACTGATAATGGGACAACTCTATCATACTCGCCCCAAATTAATAAACAGGGATGGGTTATTTGGCTGAGAGATCCGGGTGATAAATCCCCTTCACGGTCACGTATCATTCTGGTTAAGGCTAAGAAAATTTCATCCTCTAAGAAGGGCTTTAGATAGCCAAAAAGCATTTCGTCATTTAGCATTGTATGGTCGTGAACTACATTCTGAAGATTTTTCATTACACCTGAACGAGCGAGCCAAAACTTTACATACAAGTGGAAATAGGGAATGTAACTTCCGATGATTAAAGGCAGTTTCAAACGTTTCGCATAAGATGAACTGCATAGGAGAACCGCATTTTCGGCAATATCGGGCTGTTGATGAAGAATATTAAGCACGATTTGCCCGCCCATAGAATGACCAATAAGAGTAATCTCTTTTAAATTGAGTGAGGAAACAAGCTGAATAACTGTTTGTGCAAGATTACGATAGGAATAAACAAATTTGTTGCTTTTCTCGCTTTTTCCAAAGGGAGGAAGATCAATAGAAACCACCTGAAATTCTTTGTTTAAAAAAGGAATTAATCTACGATAACTAAAAGTAGAAGATAGAAATCCATGAAGTAGTACAAGTGTTTTTTTAGAATTAGGATTTGGATAGAATTCATAATAAAGATTTATATTATTGACTAGCTGATTTCGATAAAAAACCTTCTCTTCCACCTATTCAACCCGCCTTCTGCTGAGATATCAGTGATTATAATTTCTCCAGTAATCACTTATTTAACACTTACGGCTACATTTTTTTGAAAAAAAAGAGGACTAACCATATGTGGTTGTCCACTTCAAAAAAGGGGGGAATACTAGAAAGCTTATATAATAGTGATTTCCTAATTTTTTATATTCTATACAGTGTTTTAAAAATTTAAATATGTTGGTCTAGTTGGTCTAATAATAGTTCAGAAGCAGGAATATCAAGAACAGTAGACAATTTAAGAAGGGTTTGGGTACTAGGGATTTGTTCGCCAGATTCATATTTTTCAATGGTATGAATTCCTACTCTTATTTTTTGAGCTAAATCCTCTTTCGTCATTTTCAAATGCTCACGGTAATTTTTGATTGTATTGCCAATTGTGTTCAAAATGATCACCTCTCCTATTTAGACATTATCCCATCTTTATTCTATCATAAAATTCTTTTTACTTGAAAAAATCGTTTTCGAACATTATGTTAACTATTCTAATTAAATTTAAGGAAAACCTTTTTTGATTAAATGTTCACAATGTGCTATAATTTTTTATTGCGTATATAGAAGATAAAATAATTATTTCTTAGGAGTGTTTTTATGACAGAAAAGATCGAAACTGGAAGTGTTTTAACAGGTAAAGTAACAGGAATTCAACCTTATGGAGCGTTCATAGCATTAGATGAAAATACACAAGGTCTTGTCCATATCTCCGAAATTACACATGGTTATGTGAAAGATATTAACGACCATCTGAAAGTCGGAGACGAAGTGCAGGTTAAGGTATTATCTATAGATGAAAATGCTGGAAAAATCGGTTTATCGATTCGTGCAACGGAAGAAGCTCCAGTACAACAAACAATTGCTAAACCAAAAAAGCCTCGTAAGCGTCAAGCTGCTGCAATTGTTCCAGAAGTTGAAGGCCAACAAGGTTTTAACACATTAAAAGACAAGCTTCAGGAATGGATTGACCAATCACAGCGTGAAGATTTAATCAAGAAATAATAATCATTAAAAAACCTAGTTCCTTGCTAATTACTGGCAGAACTAGGTTTTTTTATTTTTCATTAAAAAGTTTTTTGGGTAATGGTTCATTCTTTTGGCAGGCTCGGCTACAATAGAAATGTACATAATTCCCTTTTGAACGGAGGATAAAGTATTATGGCAGCAGAAGAGAAAACGAAAGGCTTAATTGAAAAAACCGAGAAATACGGGGCAAATAACTATCACCCACTTCCAATTGTTATTTCACGCGCAGAAGGAGTATGGGTAGAAGACCCTGAAGGTAATAAATATATGGATATGTTAAGTGCTTATTCAGCAGTTAACCAGGGCCATCGGCATCCAAAAATTATTCAAGCATTAAAGGATCAAGCAGATAAAGTAACGTTAACTTCCCGCGCTTTTCATAATGATCAATTAGGTCCGTGGTATGAAAAGATTTGCAAATTAACAAAAAAAGAAATGGCGCTTCCTATGAATACAGGTGCTGAAGCAGTAGAAACAGCGGTTAAAGCAGCACGACGCTGGGCTTATGATATAAAAGGAGTTGCTGAGAACCAAGCAGAGATAATTGCTTGCACAGGAAACTTTCATGGGAGAACCATGACTGCTGTTTCCTTATCGTCAGAAGCTGAATATAAACGTGGATTTGGACCAATGCTTCCAGGAATAAAATTAATACCATATGGAGATTTAGAAGCTTTAAAAGAAGCAATTTCTGTGAATACCGCAGCTTTCTTAATTGAGCCTATTCAAGGTGAGGCTGGTATAGTTATTCCTCCTGAAGGCTTTATGAAAGAAGCCTTTGAATTATGTAAGCAAAACAATGTGCTTTTTATCGCGGATGAAATCCAAGCTGGCTTGGCTCGCACAGGAAAAATGTTTGCTTGTGAGTGGGAAGGAATTGACCCTGATATTTATATTCTAGGTAAGGCGCTTGGCGGGGGAGTATTCCCAATTTCTTGTGTCGTCGCAAACAAAGATGTTTTACGTGTATTTAATCCAGGATCTCACGGTTCTACATTCGGAGGAAACCCACTAGCCTGCGCAGTATCAATCGCTGCTCTAGATGTACTGATTGATGAGAAACTCTCAGAAAAATCTTTAGAGTTAGGCGGATATTTTGTAAGTAAATTAAAAGAAATCCAGAATCCAAGGATTAAAGAAGTAAGAGGCCGTGGATTGTTTATCGGTGTAGAATTAAATGAGCCAGCGCGAAAATATTGTGAAGAATTAAAAGAACAAGGACTGTTATGTAAGGAAACACATGATACTGTAATTCGTTTCGCCCCTCCTCTAATTATTACGAAGGATGAATTAGATTGGGCGATTGAACGCATTAATAAAGTACTTAGTTAAATGAAAAACTTGAGGTGCCAAAAATGGGGAAGAAGGATATAACGAAACGTGCAGGTGAAAACGATAAAGATAAAGAGACATTAAATCTACTTACATCTACACAGATTGTTATTCATGATGCATTGCAAAGATTAGGACTTCCAGAATCTGCTTTTGAGTTGTTGAGAGAACCGGTCCGGATGCTCCAAGTGCGAATTCCGGTTCGAATGGATGATGGCTCTGTTAAAATTTTTAGCGGTTATCGAGCACAGCATAATGATTCTGTTGGACCGACGATTGGCGGCGTTCGTTTTCATCCTAAGATAACTGACGATGATATAAAGGCATTGTCGATGTGGATGAGCATGAAATGTGGTATTGCTGATTTACCATTTGGAGGTGGAAAGGGAGGTATTATTTGTAATCCCCGTACCCTTTCATTTGGTGAACTAGAGCGCCTAAGCCGCGGTTACGTTCGCTCTATCAGTCAAATTGTTGGCCCAACCAAAGATATCCCAGCACCCGATATGTATACAAACTCTCAGATCATGGCTTGGATGATGGATGAATACAGTAGTTTGAGGAAGTTCGACTCTCCTGGTTTTATAACGGGGAAGCCACTAGTCCTTGGAGGGTCAGAAGTTAGGGAAGCAGCAGGTGCACTGGGTGCAGCCATTTGTATCGGAGAAGCTGCAAAAATACGTGGACTTCCCATTAAGGGGGCACGTATCATTGTCCAAGGTTTCGGTAATGCGGGCAGTTACATCGCAAAATTCATGAGTAACTCGGGAGCGATTATCGTTGGGATTTCTGATGTATATGGCGCCCTTTATGATCCGGATGGTTTAAATATTGACTATTTACTTAGTCGCCGCGACAGCTTTGGTACTGTCACTTCTCTATTTGATGGAACCATTACCAACGAAGAATTGCTCGAACAGGACTGTGATATTCTGGTTCCTGCGGCGGTTTCAAATCAAATTACAGCTAAGAATGCTCCAAATATTAGAGCAAAGATTATCGTCGAGGCTGCCAATGGTCCTACGACCATTGAGGCGACAAGAATTCTCTCTGAACGGGGAATACTACTGGTTCCCGATGTTCTAGCTGGAGCTGGTGGAGTTACTGTCTCTTATTTCGAATGGGTTCAAAACAAGCAGGGTTATTATTGGGATGTAGAGGAAGTCGAAACTAAATTACGTGAAAAAATGATCAGTGCGTTTCATCAAATATATGAAATCTCAAAGCTCAATCAGGTAAATTTGAGGACTGCTTCGTATATGGTCGGTGTAAGAAAAATGGTAGAAGCGGCAGAGTTTAGGGGATGGATATGAAAAAATCCTTGCAAAAGCAATGCAAGGATTTTTTTTCTTATCGAGTTGTATCTGTTTGTGGTTCTCTCACATGCTGCTCATTTGGCTTGAACAGTAGTCCTAGGTTAATAAGTCCAGCTATTCCTACTAAGCCATATATTATTCTGGATAGTGCTGAATTATCCCCAAAAATAGCTTCAACTAAATTAAATCCAAAAAAACCAATTAATCCCCAATTAATAGCACCGATAATGGTAAGGATTAGGGCAATTCTTTGAATGGTACTCAAGGTAGATTCCTCCTATCAATATACTTTCACTATTAGCTTGCTGAATTGGAGAAAAAATATACATCAGTATAACCTTTGCAAAAAAATTTTTTTTCGATAATAATGGATGTGGAAAGGATGTGCATATCATGCAAAATTTCACTTTTTGGAATCCAACCAAATTAATTTTTGGTAAAGGGCAACTTGAACAGCTAAAATCTGAAATTCCTCATTATGGAAAGAAAGTACTTGTAGTTTATGGCGGAGGAAGCATTAAACGCAGCGGTCTTTATGACAATGTCATTAACTTATTGAAAGAAATCGACGCTCAAGTGTTTGAATTACCTGGGGTTGAACCGAATCCTCGGATTACTACAGCTCGTAAAGGGGTAGAAATCTGTAAAAATGAAGGAATAGACATACTTTTAGCTGTTGGCGGCGGAAGTGTTATTGATTGTACGAAGTTAATTGCAGCAGGTGCAAAGTATGATGGCGACCCGTGGGACTTGGTTACTAGAAAAGCAGCCGTAAACGAGGCATTACCATTTGGAACTGTCCTTACGCTAGCCGCTACTGGTTCAGAAATGAATTCGGGGTCTGTCATTACCAATTGGGAGACAAATGAAAAATATGGCTGGGGAAGTCCATTTACTTTTCCTAAATTCTCAATTTTGGATCCTGTACATACTTTCTCTGTTCCAAGAGACCAAACCATTTATGGGATTGTCGATATGATGTCACATGTATTAGAGCATTATTTTCACTTGGAAGAAAATACTTTATTCCAGGATCGTATGTGTGAATCATTACTTATTACTGTAATGGAAACAGCACCTAAACTGTTAGAGAATTTAGAAAGCTACGAACATCGTGCAACGATCCTTTATAGTGGGACAATGGCATTAAACGGTATTTTAAATATGGGCTACCGTGGTGATTGGGCTACCCATAATCTTGAACATGCTGTATCAGCAGTGTATGATATCCCACATGGCGGGGGTCTGGCGATTTTATTCCCTCACTGGATGAAACATAATCTAAGAGTAAAACCAGAACGTTTTAAGCAGCTGGCTGTAAGAGTCTTTGGAGTCGACCCAGAAGGTAAAACTGCAGAAGAGGCAGGACTTGAGGGTATACTGAAATTACGTGAATACTGGAACAGTATTGGAGCACCTGCCCGCTTAGCAGACTATAATATCGATGACAGCCAGCTAGAATTAATGGCAGACAGAGCTATGGTCTACGGGGAATTCGGAAACTTTACAAAACTAAAAAGAGAAGACGTATTAGCCATCTATCGTGAATCACTTTAATTAAAAGAAACGAGCATAAAATTTATGCTTGTTTCTTTTTTTTCGACAAAAAGTGAGAGATGTAAAAAAAATGGCGAAAATGGGTACGCTTACAAGGAGATACCCTTCTTGATAATCTGTCCAGCATTCGTTAAAGTGAGAATTGAAAATAAATTTATTGGAGGATTACATACATGACACACATACGTTTTGATTATTCAAAAGCGTTAACCTTCTTTGCAGAGCATGAAATTACATACTTACGTGATGCAGTAAAGGTAGCACATCATTCCCTTCACGAGCAGACTGGTGCAGGTAGTGACTTTTTAGGCTGGATTGACCTTCCTACAAACTATGATAAAGAAGAGTTCTCACGGATTAAGAAAGCAGCAGAAAAAATAAAGTCAGATTCTGACGTACTTTTAGTAATCGGAATTGGCGGTTCTTATTTAGGAGCACGAGCTGCAATTGAAATGTTACAGCATAGCTTCTACAATGCTTTGCCAAAAGATAAGCGTAAAACACCGCAAATTATTTTTGTCGGTAACAATATCAGTTCTACTTATATGAGAGATGTTATGGATTTGCTTGATGGAAAAGACTTTTCCGTAAACGTAATTTCAAAATCCGGAACAACAACAGAACCAGCGATTGCCTTTAGAATCTTCCGTAAGCTTCTTGAAGAAAAGTATGGTGTGGAAGAAGCACGTAAAAGAATTTATGCAACAACTGACAAAGCTAGAGGTGCCTTGAAAACTTTAGCCACTGAAGAAGGATATGAGTCATTTGTGATTGCAGATGACATTGGCGGACGTTACTCAGTATTAACTGCAGTTGGATTACTGCCAATTGCTGTTAGCGGTGCAGACATTGATAAGATGATGGAAGGTGCAGCTAAAGCACAAGAAGACTACAGCCATTCAGAGCTAGAAGAAAATCCTGCATACCAATATGCTGCAGTTAGAAATGCGCTTTATAATAAAGGCAAAACGATTGAAATGCTTATCAATTATGAGCCAGGACTTCAGTATTTTTCTGAATGGTGGAAGCAGCTATTTGGAGAAAGTGAAGGAAAAGATCAAAAAGGGATTTACCCTTCTTCTGCGAATTTCTCAACGGATCTTCATTCACTTGGACAGTATGTCCAAGAAGGACGCCGCGATCTATTTGAGACCGTTATTAAGGTAGAAAATCCACGCCATGAATTGATCATTGAAGAAGCTGAAAGTGATTTAGACGGTTTAAATTATCTTGCAGGACAATCTGTTGACTTTGTAAACAATAAAGCATTCCAAGGAACCATGCTTGCCCATACAGATGGAGGCGTACCAAACTTAATCGTATCCATTCCAGCAATGGACGAATACACATTTGGATACCTAGTCTACTTCTTCGAAAAAGCATGTGCCATGAGCGGATACCTCCTCGGTGTAAACCCATTCGATCAGCCAGGAGTCGAAGCTTATAAAGTAAACATGTTTGCATTATTAGGCAAACCAGGATTTGAAGAAAAGAAAGCAGAACTAGAAGAAAGATTGTAATAAAAAAGTAGAGTACTGAAAAAATCAGTACTCTATTTTTGTTTTTTTGGGAAAACTAAATATTAATGATGAAAAGGGGGCTGTATGATGATTGAAATACCATCAAGTGTAGAAGGTAAACAGTTTGATTTGTATAAGCTCGAAAAAATGCTAAAACCAATCGGTTATTCAATCGGAGGTAACTGGGATTATGATCACGGTGCCTTTGATTACAAAATAAATGATGAAGTGGGCTATCAGTTTCTAAGGCTGCCGTTTTCAGCCATAGATGGTCAGTTAGACGCACACAACTGTACAGTGGAGCTTGGAAGGCCATTCTTATTGTCTCATAAGTATCAAATCGGTCTTGATGACAATGTCAGCGCAGGCACCTTAAATCAGTTCTCTGAACCGGTTGATAAGGACGCAAGTTTTCCTCAACAGTATGTTGAAACAGGAAAAGTCCTTGTCAAAGAGTTAGAATCAATGCTGAATTCTGGCCAATTCTCATAACAACCTGAATATTGTACTAGTATAATGTTCACGAAAGTTACAATTATTTCTAAGGTAGACTACTTGTTTTAAAGTGAAAAATTTCTTAAATTAAGGTTAATAATATAAATAGGTTATAAACATGAAAAGAGGTTGAGCCGTGGAGACGAGCATGAACTATTTGTTATCTGATATTGAAAAAACAAGGACTGAAATGATCGATTTGGCACAACAATATGGATATTCAAACCCAAATGTTGTTCAATGCAGCCAAAAGCTCGACCTTCTTTTAAATGTTTACGAAAATAAAAGATAAAACACTAAATTCAAAATAAAGACACCTTCTATTCAATTGGAAGGTGTTTTTTTAGATTATCATGTAATTAATCTCTGATTAATGTTTGAATTAGGAAAACAATTGATTTAAGGAATAATTTCCATCCCAGATGCAAACTTTATTAAACAAGAGAAAGAAGGCTTACGAGGTGTAATGAGTGTTCACTGATAAGAAAAAAGAGAAAAGATGGATCATTTTTGCTGTGCTAATTCTAATAATATATCTCTCCCCACTCTTTATTCTCCAAGAAAATGCTCATATACGTGTTCATGATAACTTGGATTCGAATTTAGCATGGTACAAAGTCCTAGCCAAGAGTGGTCAAATGTTTGGGGATGTCAATGCGGTAATTCCTCAAATTATTAATGGGGTGCCAAGAAATGCATTTGGAACGGAATACAGTATCATCGTATGGCTATATGCGTTGTTTCCAACCATGATTGCTTATGGTCTCAGTCAAGCTTTAACCAGGGTAGTTGCATTTATTGGAATGTATTTACTATTAAAAAAGCATTTTCTTCCTGGCGAAAAATGGGTCTTCCTTCAAGTGGGAGTATCGCTGGCATTTGCCTTAACTCCCTTTTGGCCATCAGGAATGCTTAGTACATTGGGAATGCCGCTCGCATTGTGGGCATTCCTAAATATCCGAAATGGACAAGGAAGCAAGAAAGATTACCTCGTTTTAACATTAATCCCTTTTTACGCTAGCATTGTCTTAGGGTTTTTCTTTTTCTTAAGTGCAATGGGAATCTTATGGCTTACAGATATTCTTAGAGGAAAAGGGTGGAATCTTCGTTTCCTACTATCTATTGCTTATATGACCTGTATTTTTATGCTTGTTGAATATCGATTAGTCTATTCCTTTTTATTTTCGACGGAGCCAAACAGCAGGGATGAATATTTTCATGCATACTTACCTTTATGGAGAGTAGTTAGGCTGACTGTTAAAAATTATGTTTTAGGACATACACATGTAATGACTGTACATGGTCTTTTTATTCTACCTGCAATGTTTATAGCATTTTATTTTGTCTTTTCGCAAAAACGTTGGAATCAGGAAAAGTTATATGTCTTTTTATTTGGACTAAATTTTTTGTTATCACTATGGTATGCATTTTGGTTTTATAAAGGCTGGTTACCATTAACAAAGAAGTTTCATTTTATGGATACCTTCAATTTTGCACGTTATCATTTTTTAAGACCGATGGTCATTTATGCAGGGTTTGCCCTATCATTAAAAATTATTTCATTGCAAGGGCGCAGCTGGGCGAATACTGCCAAATGGTTTGCTATCTTACAAATTTTCTTGCTTTGTTTATTTAATGATGAGATTATCTATCACAAAAAACCAACAGTAGGAGAGTTTTATGCAGAGGAATTATTTGAAGAGATAAAGGAACATATAGGTCAAGAACAAAGAAATTACCGGGTGGCTAGTATTGGAATTCATCCTGCCGTATCCCAGTATAATGGCTTTTATACATTGGACACCTATAATAACTTTTACCCATTATCTTATAAACATCAGTTTAGGAAAATAATTGATGCAGAGCTCGCGAAAAATAAAACCATTCGCAAATATTTTGATCAATGGGGCGGACGCTGTTACATTTTTACTTCACAGCTTGGGAAGAAATATATGATTAAAAAGGACTCCAAACGGAAATTAAAACACTTGCAATTAAATACTAAAGTCTTTAAAGAAATGGGTGGAGAATACATACTATCTGCTCTGCCAATCGCTAATTCTGAGCAAAATCAACTAAAACTGGATAAGGTCTTTGAATCAAAAAACGCTGCATGGAAGATCTATTTATACAAGACTTTATAAACATCGGGGGTAATAACGGATGATTGAACCTGTCCTGACGATTGTTGTGCCTTGTTATAATGAAGAAGAGGTATTAACTGAAACGATGAATCAGCTTGACCTGCTTGTAAAACAGTTAATAAGTGAACAGCTCGTTTCTAACCGAACAAAAATCCTGTTTGTTGATGATGGGAGTAAAGACAGAACATGGGAAATGATTTATAAAGAAGGATTAAGAAATGAGCATATCCGAGGTTTAAAATTATCAAGGAATGTGGGGCACCAAAACGCGTTATTAGCAGGTTTGTTCGCTGCAAAGGAGATTTCAGATTGTGTTGTCTCAATTGATGCCGACTTACAGGATGACATTCAGGTAATTCGTGAATTTATCCATAAATTTAATGAAGGAAATGAAATCGTATATGGCGTCAGGAAGCGCAGAGATACGGATACCTTTTTTAAGCGTAGCACGGCACAAGGTTTTTATAAAATTATGAGAAAAATGGGTGTAGACCTTGTTTATAACCATGCGGATTTTCGTTTACTAAGTAAACGGGCAGTCACGGAATTAGAGGGATTTAAGGAGGTAAATCTTTTTTTACGCGGAATTGTTCCACTCCTTGGATTTCGCTCAGATATCGTGTATTATGACCGCAAAGAAAGACAAGCAGGTGAAACGAAGTATCCATTGAAAAAAATGCTAGCATTTGCTTTTGATGGAATAACATCCTTTTCTGTTTCACCGATTCGGTTAGTATTGTTTATTGGGTTTGTTTCATTTTTTCTAAGCCTGTTATTTGGCTTATACTTCTTACTATTAAAAGCAATAGGGGAGACTCAGACAGGATGGACGTCACTCATTACCTCTATCTGGTTAATTGGCGGCTTACAGCTTATTGCCATAGGGTTAATTGGAGAGTATGTAGGGAAAATTTATAAAGAATCAAAGCACCGTCCCAAGTTTATAATTGATATCGATACTTTCTCAATGCCTGCTGCACGCCATCATTTAATCAGAGAAAGTGATGATCAAGAGTTTTATAAAATTGAACATCGAAAATTATCTGAGTCAAACTAATTCTTATACGTAAAATCTCTTAAAGAGTCTTCTGAACTAAAGAAGGCTCTTCTTTTTTAAATAAAAGTGGTACAAACCCTCATTCCTGAATAGAAATTGAAAGACAGGCTTCTATTATTGATTCAGGGAGAGATTAGAATGAATGTATTTTTAAGTTATATATTACTAGGATTGTCGCTAGCTGCTCCGATTGGTCCAATCAATGCAGCTCAAATTGATAAGGGAATAAGGCATGGCTTTATGCATTCATGGCTTATTGGGGTAGGAGCGGTCGCGGCTGATGGTGTTTATATGATGGTCGTTTATTTTGGAGTTGTTCACTTTCTTGAAACTCCTTTTATGAAAACCTTTTTGTGGTTATTTGGCTGCTTTGTCTTAATTTATACGGGAATTGAAACCTTGCTTTCAGCAAATAAGTTGAAGATAGGAGAAAACAGGAAGGATGAGCCATTAGCAAAATCCTTCATATCTGGTTTCTTTATGTCTATATCCAATCCATTGACGATTTTATTCTGGCTCGGTATTTACGGCTCTGTTCTTGCTAAGACAGCGGCAACTTATGAAACGAGTCAGTTAATCCTTTATAGCAGTGCCATCTTTATTGGATTACTACTATGGGATATCACAATGGCAGGAATTGCAAGTAACTTCCGAAAATATTTAACCTCCCAGCTGCTTGTAGTGATATCACTTTTATCAGGAGTATCATTGATTGGATTTGGTATTTACTTTGGTTTTCAAGCATTTAATATATTATTTGGATAACAAAAAAAGCCAGCATGTCAGACGCTGGCAATCCTGACTTTAGGCGGTAGGCCAAGGACTAAATACCTTACCTTTTTTCTTTTTCTTTTTCCATTTAAGATTCATAATCAAGGTTATGCATCCAATAATACCAACGAATGCTAGGCTGATGAAGAAGCCTGGTCTGCTTGTACTATGAAATAAGGTACCACTAACAGCGATTAATATGAATAGAATACCTAATGAGTATTTGATTTTATCCTTGGCGGTGACCTCTAATAATTTCCATGATGAAGCTAAAATAAATATCCAATTATAAAGAAGCATAAGCCCTGCAGCTGTAGTAATGTACTCATACACATTGCCAGGCATTAATAATGCACAGACAATCGATCCTGATATTCCTAGTACTGTAATGAGTAAAGTGGGGATTGGTACCTTTAGTTTTCCTTGTTTGCAAAATAATCCAGGTGCATCTCCTTCTTCGGAGAGTGTAACAAGTATGCTGGTTACGGCGAAAAGGGAGGCAACCATAGTTGAAAACCCGGCAATAATTAATGCTCCATTAAAAAGATGTGGAATGAAAGTTAAATTGTAATTAGCTAATGCGTTAACAAAAGGACTTTTCTCGCCATTAAATTGATTCCAAGGTACCATTAAGACAGCGAGACCAATAGAGAGCATGTAGATAATCATAAGGGTGAATAACATTACTTTGCCAGCCTTGGGAGCTTCCTTTGGTTCCTTTAACTGAGTAGCCATTAATCCTAATATTTCAATACCTCCAAATGCATAAAAGGCAAAGATAACACCAGACCATAACCCTAAAACACCATGCGGAATGATGTCCTTTTGACTATCAGGATATTGTATCGGTCTGTCTCCATCAATGACTCCGAATATAGCCAGTAAAGCAATAATGACGAACATCATTATCGCTGCTATCTTTAAAATGGCCAATACATTCTCTAGTTTGTTTAAAATACTTACACCGATTAGGACAACAACTAGTCCTAACAGAGCATATATACCAGCAAATACCCATAGCGGAATTTTTGGGAACCAGAAACGTGAAAAAATAGAAAGTGCAGTCATTTGACTCCCCATAATTAATACCTCTGACATCCAATAGACCCACCCGCTGCTAAAACCAGCCCATCTGCCGAAGGCTTTTTTCGCGTAGGAGCGAAAACCTCCTTTTAATGGTTCTTGTGCTGTCATTTTTGCTAGAGCATCAAAGACAAAATAGGTTCCAGCAGCGGCAAGAATGAAGGCAATTAAAATGGCTGGGCCTGTCATTTTTATCGCAATACTTGACCCTAGAAAGAAGCCTGTACCGATTGTACAACCTACTCCAAATAACGTAAGCTGCCACCACTTCATATTGCCTTTTTCTTTTGCCCCGCTACTCGATTTTCCCATTATTGCTTCTCCCAGTTGTTCCTGGCGACTTATCCGTTATTTCTTGATTATTATAGTCAGGATCATTCTGTCCACGTTGCCGATTGGCACCGCCTAAGTATATGCTTTGGTGTTCCTGCTGTTCTTTTCTGAATTTATTAAAATTTTCATTTACCATGTAGGTCCCCTCATTTCCTTTCTAATATCTTTCTATATGTTAAGATACACCCTCACTAAAAACTTATTCAGTAAGTTCGTTAGAGTAATTTAGGATTTTGTTGGAATCAATAAATTCATTACATAATCGCCGCCTAAATCAATGAAAATAAAAAGGTACAAGACAAAGTTGAAATATATAAAATAGGCGATAAAGAAGGCAATAAACCTTGAAAGGGGTTACCTATATGTTAACGACAGAACAGCTTGCCGGGTTTCGTTTGCAATTATTAAAGGAAAAAGAGGAAATTGAAGAGCGTCTCGAACAAAATGATCACTACGGTTTTGAACGAGGGCATTATCATGAATCGATGGGGGAGTTATCAAGTTATGATAATCACCCTGCCGATGAAGGAACAGATTTATACGAGCGCGAAAAGGATATTGCATTAAATCAACATACTGATTTGCAGCTATTAAATATTAACAGAGCACTGGAAGCAATGGAAAATGGAACATATGGAACATGCGAGGTATGTGGTAAAGAAATTCCATTTGAACGATTAGAGGCCTTACCTAATACCATCTATTGTAAAGAACACAGTCCAGACCAAGTTGTTTCCCATGATCGTCCCATTGAAGAAGGCGTGTTAATGCCGCCATTCGGAAAGTTTGACATGGATTCTAAAGATGAGAATGTTGCCTTTGATGCGGAGGACTCCTGGCAGATTGTATCCCAATGGGGAACATCTGATACACCATCGGATCTAGCGTTTCCTCAGGAACATTATAACGATGTTAATAATGAACCCGATGAAAATGAGGGATATGTTGAGGACTTTGAAAACTTTGTTGGAAATGATATATATGGAAACAATATTACTGTTTACCCTAACTCACAACACGAACGCTATGAACAGTCTCTTGACGAGGAAGGAATCATGACAAGCTTTGGAGATTTGCCAGCCTATGAACATGATCCTTATGTAGATGACGATAAATAAAAAAGAAAAAACAGCTTTCGTTTTGAAAGCTGTTTTCCTGATTTTTATTTGTCTAGCTTCAGCGCCTAGGGGCTCGGGGTCATAAGCTTGTCTAGTTTCGGCTCCTTGGGACTCGAGTCATAAGCCATCCCCTGCAAGAAGGCAAAGAGCGCCTTCTTGCAGGGTTCGTCTTATGCCTTCGTCCCAGGGCAGTCGCCTCCACATTTCTGACAATCCGACAAGAAGGTAAAAACCAACCTTCTTGTCGGCTCGTCTTATGCCTGTCGCCCCTGGGCAAGGCGCTTACGCATTTCATTTGTTTCGGTAGGGTTTTTGTGCAATCGGGAGATCTTTCGCGTTTAAATCATCATCAGTAGATGGATCTATTTCACCCTGCATATAGCTGTCGCTTGCCTGTTCGTGGGTGGTCGAAAGACCAGTTGCTAGAACATCGTTCTTTTGATAATCGCTTGTCTCGTAGATACGTCCGGCAAGCTCAGTACTGTTTGTGGTAGGATTTTTTTTATCCATGCTGCACACTCCTTTTAAAAAAATAAGGTACACCCGTATTTTCTACTTATTTTTCGACGATTACTCATAAAAATATTAGGAGATGATTTAAATGAACAAAGATAAATATCCATCAAGGGAAGAACTAGACGAGGCATTTCATTTTCTTCATGACGCCATTAACCGGATTACAGTCGAAGAGGAAGAGGAAGAAATGAAAATGGAGGCAAATGGAAAGAATCAGATGGAGAAATAGAATTTTTATGAGGTGGATTTAAAAGATGAGGGAATCCTTGGCTAAGAAGATTGCTTGGATTAGTGTGATCAGTAATGTCATTTTAACAGTAGGGAAGATTATTATCGGCTGGTATGGAAATAGTGACGCTGTATTTGCCGATGGTATTCATTCCGCGGCGGATGTTTTTGCGTCAGTAATCGTCTTATTGGTAATTAAAATCGCCAATAAACCTGCTGATAAGGAGCACCCTTATGGTCATGGGAAGGCAGAGGTAATTGTTTCTGGGATTGTAGGGATTTTACTTTTTCTCGTATCCATTTATGTGGTATATGAAGGAATCTCTGGTTTCTTTCATGAAGTGGAAACACCAAGCTTCTTAGCTATGTGGGTAGCAATCATTTCATACATCACAAAAATTATATTATACCGTTCATCATTAAAGGTGGCGAAAGAGCATAATAGTAAGGCAATCGAAGCAATTGCCTTTGACCACAAAGCAGACATTGTTGCCTCTATAGCCGCAGCTATAGGAGTTCTCCTTTCAATCATTGGAGAACACTTTAATATCTTACTCCTGCATTATGGTGATAAAGCGGCAAGCATATTTGTTGCCTACTTAATCTTTAAAATCTCTAAAGAGATGCTAATGGAAGCTTTTGATATTTTGCTCGAAAGGAACATTGACGCCGAAACGCTGCAGGAATACATTAATGTAGTGAATGAATTCCAAGAGGTTAAGAGGATTGACCGAATTAGAGCGAGGGAACATGGCCATTATATTTTAGTGGATCTTAGAATATCGATTGATCACTTTAAAACCATTAAGGAAGGTCATGACCTTGCTAAGTCAATCAAAGGGAGATTGATGGAGAGGTATGATAACATTGACGAGGTATTAATTCACTTAAATCCCTATTTTCCGGAATAAAATCTTGTTTGTGCTTTTTTGATTTTGGGTTTATGATAATGAAGTACTTAAATGTTAAGGAGTTGATATTTTTGAGTTATGCAATAGACCCGGACCCTAGTAGTATGGGGGAAGTCAGCGTTATCTTTGAATTGGATTCTTCAGGAATATCAGCTCTTAAGAAGGTAGTATGGCTTCCTCGAACAAAGTAAGTGAGGAGGTTTTATCATGTTGGAGATTTATAAAAGCACCGAAACAAAAGTACTTGAACAGGTAGAGAAAATTTCAAAGGGCTGCTGGGTTAATATGTATGCCCCAACAGAAGAAGAAATTAACAGGGTTGCAGATGAAGCGAACATTTACGTTGACTTTATAAGAGACGCCCTTGATGATGAAGAACGCCCGAGAATTGAGCGTGAAGATGGGCAAGTTTATATCATTGTCGATTACCCCTATATTACGCACGATGATGCAGGATTTCCTATCTACGAGACTATCCCTGTGGGGATTGTTTTAACAGATGAATGTATACTGACTGTATCGTTAAAGGATACACCTATCTTAGAAGTTTTTAAGAATAATAAAATAAAAGAGTTCTATACCTTTAAAAAGAACCGATTTGCTCTTCAGATTCTTGCTATCATTACATCCTATTATCTTCGCTATTTAAAACAAATTAATAAGCGAACGAATGAAATCGAGCGTGAACTTCATCAATCGATGAAAAACAAGGAATTATATGCCTTTCTTGCATTAGAAAAAAGTCTTGTCTACTTCACTACTTCTCTTAAATCAAATAAAGTGGTTTTAGATAAGATTCTTCGATTTAGTTATATCAAAATGTATGAGGAAGACAAGGACTTACTTGAAGATGTGATGATTGAAAAAATTCAGGCGATTGAGATGGCCGAAACATACAGTTCAATCCTTAGCGGGATGATGGACGCATTTGCTTCGATTATTTCTAATAACGTAAATATTGTTATGAAATTTTTAACATCATTCACGATTATTCTTTCGTTTCCAACAATCGTTTTCAGTTTTTACGGCATGAATGTTGATTTACCGTTACAAAATAGTCCACATGCCTTTTGGATATCGATAACGGTAGCTTGTGTATTATCTACCTTAACCGCATTAATCTTTTGGAAAAAGAAATATTTTTAAGTATATTAATAAACCGTCCTTCAAGAGAGGACGGTTTTTTTATCGTTTCAAAAAATTTCCCAACTTTTCTGGGTCGTTTTTCATTTCTTTATTCTGAAAATTCAAAATAGAATAAAGGGACAGGTCCCTGCCTGGAGTTAAATGATGGAGGAGAATGTAGATGAAAAAAAGAAAAGTAGTAGGAGCGTCAGTACTTAGCTTTGTAATGGGGGTATCGATGTTTGCAACAGGTGCCTTCGGTCAAGCGCCAACCAGCCTGGAAGAGCCTGTTCGTGTCATCATTCAAGGACCATCAGCTGATAAAGCACAAGCGATGAAGAATGTTGGGGTACGCTGGGATTTTGGGTCAGAGGGATTTACCACAACGGTTAACAGCAAGCAATACCAGGCATTATTGAAAAATAAAAATTTAACCATTGAAAAAGTAGAGGAAGTTCAGCTCGCACCAAAAGTAGAAGCGGCTGCAAAACCAGGCGGATCCACTAATTCTGGGCCAAGTGATCGAACTCCATGGGGAATCCAAGCGATATATAATGATTCTGCTATTGTGGCGACCTCTGGAGGGAATGGAATAAAGGTAGCAGTCCTTGATACAGGTGTCCTTTCCAGCCACGCCGATTTAACAAATCAAATCCAGCAATGTAAGGATTTTACACAAACTAAATCACCACTGATTGATGGCAGCTGCTCGGATGGTAATGGTCATGGAACACATGTTGCCGGTACTGTACTTGCAGATGGCGGCAGTACTGGACAAGGGATATATGGTGTTGCACCAGAGGCCGATCTTTGGGCATATAAAGTATTAAATAACCGAGGCTCTGGCTATTCGGACGATATTGCTTCTGCTATTCGTATGGCGGCAGATGAGGCAACTAGAACCGGTTCAAAGGTAATTATCTCGATGTCTTTAGGTTCAAGTGCAAAAGACTCGTTAATTTCTAGTGCTGTTGATTACGCCTATGGTAAAGGGGTATTAGTGATTGCAGCAGCTGGAAATGATGGCCCAACAAGTAATACAATTGGGTATCCGGGAGCTTTAGTCAATGCTGTAGCAGTAGCTGCTTTGGAAAATGTTCAGCAGAACGGTACATATCGTATCGCTGATTTCTCTTCACGAGGGAATCCAAATACAGATGGTGACTATGTCATTCAAGAACGTGATGTAGAGGTTTCTGCTCCTGGCAGGGCCATTGAATCTACATGGAATGATGGTTCATACAATACGATTAGTGGAACGTCAATGGCAACCCCGCATGTGTCAGGTTTAGCAGCAAAAATTTGGGCTGAAAATCCTTCAATGACGCATACACAACTACGTGCAGAGCTTCAAAATCGTGCAAAATCTAATGATATCTTGGGTGGTACAGGAGCGGCTGCAGGTGATGACTATGCTTCTGGATTTGGTTTCCCTAGAGTGAAATAATAGAAAAAAGCCATCTGTTTAGTGCAAACAGATGGCTTTTTCATCTATTTAATAATATTTTAAATTGTCTGAACAAATAGATGGAAGAGGCGGCAGAGTTGTTATAAAATGATAAGAAAAAGGAAGAGCTCCTTAAGGTGGTGATGTTATGGAATTTGGACCATTAATAAAATTCTACAGGACCCAAAAAGGGATTACCCAAAAAGAACTTGCTGCTGGAATTTGCTCTATCCCTCATTTAAGTAAGATCGAGAATAATTCAAAGGATGCGAATGGAGAGACTATTTCCCTCCTATTAGAAAGACTTAATGTAAGCTTTGATGAAATGGAAGAAAAAGAAGAGTTAATAAAAAATCTCTTAAAAGATTTTGGTGAAAAGATTAACTTTTACTTACGTGAGGAAATCGAAATAATATTTACTAGGTTAAAAGAAATTGAGCATGTTATCCCATTTTCTGACTATATTTATTCATATGAATTATATAAATATCGATATCTATTATTCAAGGGTTTACTTGCAGAAGCAGACACCCAACGGGATATTTTATATAAGCAAAAGAAAAATTTTTCCCAACATGAGATGTATTTATTTCGTTATTATAATGCTGTATCCTTAATATTAAAGGGTAATCATAAAAAGGCTGACGAGATCTTTGATGAATTATTTGCAGAAAATAATAATGAAACAACGAATGGAGAATTCTTATACCACTGGGCTTTAGTAAAGAGTGCACTTGACCAGCCAGGGCATGCGATACACTTCGGCAGATTAGCACTGCAAATCTTTATGAACCAGCATAACTTTTATCGAATTCTTCATACTTTAATGCTTCTTGGTATTAACTATACGAATTCAAACATTTACGAGGAAGCACAGGTTTGTTTTAACCATTTAATTCGAAATGCAGAATTGTTAAAGGAAGAAAGAATGCTTCCACAAATCTATCATAATATGGGTTACTTGCAAGATAAAATGAATAATCCAAAAAAAGCATTACTCTATTATGAAAAAAGCTTATCGTTACAACCAGTAAAAAACCAACACTATATAGTAACTTTGTATGGCATTGGAGAAATTAATTACAATTTAAAATTAATTGAGAATGCTAAGGAATGTTTTCTTCAAGTCAAATCTCTTTCAAAAGATCTTGGTATAAAAAAACAAGGTCTTTTAGCTGAATTTTATTTAATTCATATGGAATCTCCTGAAAAAGCAATGAAATATTTAGAAATGAAGGTAATTCCTTTCTTAGAGGGATCGAAAGAACATAAGGAAGAACGAATCCGATATTATAAGCTGCTTTCTCAGCACTATAATCAACAGGGGAATTATCTAGAGGCAGTAAATTATCTTTCTAAAATTACTTGAGGAGGAAGAAAAATGAAAAAGGCTATTATCTTATTATTTACATTCTCATTACTTGTTTTTGCAACACCTGAAAATGATGTAAACAATCAACCATCTTATGATCTTGCCAAGACTAGTATTCAACCTGCGCAAGCAGATCCTATTTATCCTCCAGTAGGGTAACCGTAAAATTACTTCTCGACAGTTTTCGACTGTCGAGTTTTTATTTTCCCCCATATTGTTAATTAAAACTATAATTAAGGGGCAAAGTAGATTATATGTGTTTAACAAGAAGGAGGAAATAATATGAAATCATTTGTTGTTGGTTTTCATCAAGAAGATAATGTGGATTCGATGCAGATTCAAAAGCTAAGCCAGGAGGATTTTGAAAAAGCAACAGAAGGTGGTACAAGGCATTTATTTGATTTAGATACTAACATTGGCTTTTTTGTCTTTTTTGATGCTGAGGATGCAGATGGAGATGTTTCCTATATGGTTCTTCAATATGAGGATCCGACTGGGGAGGATGGAAGTGAAGATCCGGTGGCCTGCTATTCCTTCCAGTTAAAAGATTTTTATGAATTTACGGCCCTTTACCTAAACGATCTTGAATTTAATGAAGAGATTAGTGAAGATGAAGAAGACTATGGACCGATTCACCATCTAGCCCACCTTCTATTCCATATTGTTGAAGAAGGAAAAGATTTAGAGGTGTAAAGAGGGTGTCCCAATGGGGACACCCTTCTTATAAATCGACTTAAGCTTTTAATACATCATGGTCAACATAGCGCTCGCCATTCAATTCGCTAATAACATTGATTGCGACTCTCGCTCCGTCACCAGCAGTAACAATGGTATGTACGCTTACGCCAGCCACGGTACCAGCTGCCCAAATGCCATCGATATTTGTTTTACCTTGTGCATCTACGTCAAGGATTGTTTTTACGCGAGGCTCCGTACCAGGCTTAGTAGTTAAACCAGCTTTTTCAGCTACGTCTACAAGGAAACCTGTAGCAACAATTACATGCTTTGCTTCATAGTCACCGTTTTCAGTTTCCACCTTAAAGCATTCTCCGACTTTGCTAATATTCGTAACAGTAGACTGGACAATTTCTCCGCCAAATTTAGTTACTTGCTGCTTACCAATTTCAACGAGGTCAGGGCCAGAGATTTCTAACACGCCATAATGGTTCTCCACCCAAGCTCGCTTTGTAACGGTCTTATCATTATCTAGCACCAATGTTTTCTTTCCTGCTTTAGCAGTCAATAAGGCTGCACTCGCTCCTGCTGGTCCTGCACCAATCACAACAACATCCAACATGTAAAAACCTCCAATCGAAAAATGAATATACAAAAAAAGTGTAACCTAATAATGTTGAAAAGTAAAAATCACTGCTCAGAATGTAGAAAAGAACCATCAAGAAATTGATGGTTCAAAACAATTAGTGCTCTTTTACTTTTAAATATTGCTGACGTTTTATTTCTGGTTTTCGAACTTGCATGAAATAGTAAAGAATAGCTCCTATAAGAATATAGAAAGAACATAGGAAGTATAACGAGCTAAAGTCCATCTTTGCAGCAATTAATCCCACCAAGAATGAGCCTAATGCAATACCAATATCATAGATTGATAGAAATGTGGCTGTAGCCAGACCACGTTTTCTAGGTGCTGCATTTTGAATGGCAATCGTTTGAAAGGTTGGGAAAAGGGTACCCCATCCTAACCCAATCATTCCGGCTGAAACTAGGAAAGTAATTGCCCCTCCACTTTGGCTCAAGACAAACATTCCTATTGCAAACAAGATAATAGAAGGGAATACGATCACATTTGGACCATATTGATCCAGCCATTTGCCTGTAAATGGTCGGGACATTAATAATATAACCGCGTACACAACAAAGAAAAGACTTGAAACTTCAGAAACATGGATTTCATTTGCATAAACGGACACGAAAGAAAGAAGGGCAGAATATACAATAGCTAAAAAACTGCCGACAATAGCAATGGATACTGCTGAAGGTTCAATAAAGTTTTTTAAGGAGAAAGCGGGAACAATAACCTTCTTGTTAGTTTGCTCAGGCTTTGATAACTTGACTGTGAGACCAGTGATTAACGCCCCAATGGCTACAATTACCGATAGGATGAACATTACTTTTGCTCCCCACTGTTGAATGGCAGTCAACCCTACAAATGGCCCCAAGACCATCGCCATGTTTGTTGACATAACAAAGTATCCCATTCCTTCTCCTCTCCGTGAGCTAGGGATAAGATCCGCAACAATCGCTCCTACTGCAGTAGTCGCCATTCCAAAACCCACCCCGTGTAATAGACGTATGACAAGGAATCCTGTTACAGTTGTTGGGAAAAAGTATAAAAGGGAAGCAACTGCGAATATAATAAGAGCCGTTAATAACACTTTTCTATTGCTGCCTCTTTCAAGCCATTGGCCAGCAAGTGGTCGTGATAGGATGGCTGAGAGTAAGAAAACGGTTGTCATTAATCCCGCCTGTGAAGCATTACTGTCAAATTCCTGTAAAGCAAAAATAGGTAAAGTGACGAGTAGGATATAAAATGTCAAAAATAAAAAAAAGTTACTCAAGGAAATATTAATAAAATCCTTTGTCCATAATTTAGGTTTGTTCATATTTTGCACTCCTTTACAAAAGCTGTTTTAACCAGATACTTTGTAGATTTGTTAATTCATTTTGTGAAATTTCTGGGAAATTTTTCAATAAATCCAGATTGCATTCTAAGACAGCCTTCTCCCACTTAGGGAATTCTTGCACTGCTTCCTCCGTTAATTGAATGTATTTCTCCCGTTTGTCCTTACCTGGAATTTGACTAACATACCCTTGTTTAACAAGCCGTTGAATCGTACGAGTCATGGGAGGAGCTTCGACGAACAGATACTCAGAGAGTTCTTTTTGAGTTAGTGAACCTTTTGTATGTAGAGCAAAGAGTACAGACCATTGGGCACTATATAATCCAAATGGTTTTAGGGCTTCATTAAGTCTATTGGTCAGTTGTCTGGAAAGTTGATGTAGAGTATGAAATAAAGCGTGGTTGGTCAAATAAGTTCACTCCAAAATTAATATATGCACATTAGTTACCTGGGTAATTAAAATGATTACCTAGGTAACTATATTCGTTTTGAAGTGAAATGTCAAGGAATGAAGTCTTAGATACAGTGGGTGAGTAAATCATAAAAATTCAAAAAAAAGTCCGCAGAATCTAATCCGCGGACTTCATTTATCTTAACACATTAAAATATCTTGCCTCAGGATGAGCAAATACCATGGCTGATACAGAAGCTTCAGGCTCCATCATGCAACCATCCGTTAATTCTATTCCGATTTCCTCTGGATGAATCAAGGCAAATAATTTCTTCTGATCTTCTAAATCTGGACATGCTGGATATCCAAAAGAGAAGCGCTGCCCCTGATACTTAGCTGTAAAACGATCCTGCATCGTAAATGTCAGCGGGTCCGGGAATCCCCAGCGATCTCGCATTTGACGATGGATTAATTCTGCAAATCCTTCAGCGGTTTCAAGTGCAAGGGATTGTAGGGCATGGCTCTCAAGAAAACGGCCTTCTGCTTTTAACTTGTCAGCTTGTTCACGGATTCCTCTACCAGCAGTTACTGTAAAGAAACCAACATAATCCTTCTCTCCACTGTCTACAGACTTTATGAAATCTGCCAAGCACAAATGTGGTGCAGATTCCTGCCGTGGGAAATCGAATGTTTCAATAATGCGATTAGTATCTTCTGGATCATAAATAAATATTTTATTTCCGTCAGATTGAGCAGGGAAAAATTGATACACCGCAGCAGGTAAAATCCAGTTTTCTTTCTTAGCATCTGCTAATAGTCCATCTACAACTTCTTTCACTTTGATTGCTTTTTCATCCTTGGAAGCAATCAAGTTTGCAATTTTTCCTTTTACACCAAGATGATGACCGATTAACATCTGCATATTGATATAAGGCTCAATATGGGATAGAGAATAGGATTTCATAATATGTTTTTTGGTATCCATCGGTGTGAATACAGGTACTTCAGTGGAAACGGCTGGTCTAGTTTTTACGGCTGTTGAAACCGAAGAACGACTTGGCAGCTCCCGCGGCAGTTCTAAAGCCGCTAGTTTTTCATGTTTTTCTGCCATCAGTTTTTCTTTCTCCTCTGGAGTTTGAAGCTGATTGGCCAGTGATAACCCATTCATTGCGTCCTTTGCATATAGAACGAGTCCTTCATATTCCTTTGCAATCTTGGTATCGGTAAACTTTCTAGAAAGTGCAGCTCCACCAACTAGAATAGGTGTTGAGATTCCCGCCTCTTTCATATCTTGTGCTGTTAAAACCATTTGCTGTGCAGATTTTACTAATAAGCCTGATAATCCAACAATGTCTGGTTTTTCCTTTTGAATCGCTTGAACTAGTTCAGTTGGTGATACTTTAATCCCCAAATCTAGTACATCATAGCCGTTATTACTTAATATAATATCTACAAGGTTTTTCCCAATGTCATGAACATCGCCTTTTACTGTTGCCAGGATAACCTTCCCTTTGGAAGCAGAGACATCGCCTTTTTCCATAAAGGGCTCTAAGTAAGACACAGCAGCCTTCATGACCTCAGCACTTTGGAGTACTTCGGCAACGATCAGCTGATTATCGTTGAATAATCGTCCTACTTCTTTCATGCCTTCCATTAATGGTCCATTGATAATATCGAGGGGAGCAGGATAATTTTCAAGCGCTAAAGCTAAATCTGGCAATAAACCTTCCTTTGTACCTTCTATTACATAGTAAGAGAGTCGTTCTTCTAAACTCATGTTGGGTACAGTACTTTTAGACTCTTTCTTTTTACCTCGATAAAATTCGGTAAAAGTGGCCAACGTATCATCTGTCGTATTAAAAAGAAGATCCTCTGCTAATTGAACTTCTTCCTTGGAAATGGAAGCGAATCGTTCAAGCTTTTCAGTATTAACAATCGCATAATCCAGTCCAGCTAATGTGCAGTGGTATAAAAAGACAGAATTTAGAATTTCTCTTCCGACAGGAGGCAGACCGAATGAAACATTACTGATGCCAAGAATGGTTTGTGTCTTAGGAAGATGTTCTTTAATTAACTTAATTCCTTCCACTGTTGCTTTTGCGGAACCAATATATTGTTCATCACCCGTTCCTACAGGGAAAACAAGCGGGTCAAAAATAATATCTTGCGGATTCAAACCATACTTATTAACAAGAATGTCATGAGATCGTTTTGCAATTTCCAATTTCTTTTCAGCTGTAACACCCATACCTTTTTCATCAATTGTACCAACGACAACCGCTGCTCCGTACTTGTGAATAAGTGGGACAACAGCCTCAAATCTTTCTTCACCATCCTCAAGGTTAATGGAGTTAATGATAGCTTTTCCTTGAGAATACTTGAGTGCTTTTTCAATTACTTTCTCGTCAGTTGAATCAATGACAAGTGGAACTTTTATTTTTTTTACCACTTCAGGAATGAAATTCTCCATGTCGCTAAGCTCATCACGATCTGGGTCCGCAAGACAAATATCAATAACATGTGCACCGCCTTTAACTTGGGCACGTGCAATCTCTGCAGCTTCTTCAATTTTACCTTCATTAATAAGGCGTTTGAATTTACGAGAGCCAATCACGTTTGTACGTTCTCCGACCATAATAGGACGCAATGTCGGATCGTCGTATACAAAGGGTTCAATCCCAGATACCATATGGAAGTCAGAAGTCTGTGCCTCGCGTGGTGAGAACTTTTTCATTTCTTCAGAGATTGCCCGAATATGATCAGGAGTTGTACCACAGCAGCCTCCAACAATGTTTAACCATCCGTGGGCAGCAAAATCGGCAAGCTTTTTCGCTAACGTTTCCGGTGTTTCATGATAATGTCCTTCTTCATCAGGCAATCCAGCATTTGGATAACATATAATCGCTGTAGAAGCTAGATTGGATAGGGAACGGACATGCTCCTGCATAAATTCCGGCCCAGTCGCACAATTTAACCCAACCGCGACAGGTTTCATATGCTCTAATGAAATGTAAAAGGATTCAATCGATTGTCCCGCAAGAGTTGTTCCCATCGGCTCTATAGTACCCGACACGATTAATGGAAGAACTTTTCCTGTTTTGCTAAAAGCATTTTTTATTCCAATGAAGCCTGCCTTTACATTCAGCATATCCTGGCTTGTTTCAAGCAGCAGAAGGTCGACACCGCCGTCAATAAGCCCGATTGCCTGTTCTTCATAGGAAGCAGCGAGTGCTTCGAAAGTAGTCCCGCCAGTTACGCTTAACGTCTTTGTGGTCGGTCCCATTGATCCTGCAACATAACGAGGCCACTGGGCAGTAGAAATTTTTTCAGCTTCCGTTTTAGCAATTTGTGCGGCAATTTTATTTAATTCATAAGCCTTAAAACCAAGATTGTATTCATCAAGAACAATGCTTGTGGCTCCAAAGGTATTGGTTTCAATAATATCCGCACCAGCCTCTAAATATTCGCGATGAATTTTTGCGATTGTTAGAGGAGCTGTTAGGTTCAGATATTCGTTACAGCCATCGTATTGCTCGCCGCCAAAATCTTCAGCTGTTAAATTTTCTTGCTGAAGCATGGTACCCATGGCACCATCCATAACTAGGATTCGTTTGTGTAGTTGTTCATTAAATGGAGCTTTCGACATAGCTGTTCCCCCTAACTTGACTTGCACGCTGTCTGGCATATATGGCTAACTCTGTTGTTAGTTCATAGCGTAAAAATGGAGTGATTAAATAAATTCCATTAAATAAATCCAGTGCTGTGTCAATTAAAGATTTTGTTATTTCAATTCCTTCACGTGCAGCTTGTAATGGCTGATCATTCAAAGCTGCCATTCTGTCTCGAATCGATTGTGCAATTTTAATTCCTGGTACCTCATTATGAAGGAATTCTGCATTCCTGCTTCCTGTTAAAGGCATTAAACCAATGTATATAGGTGCACTTAGGTGCTTAGTATGTTCATAGACTTCGATTAATTTTTCCTCAGAGAAAACAGGCTGTGAAATGAAATAATCGGCACCGTATTCTATCTTTTTCTCAAGACGCTTTACTGCTTTTTCGACTGACCGGACATTTGGATTAAAGGCACCAGCAATACTAAAAGCTGTTTTATGACCAAGATCTTTCCCAGAGAATGACAAGCCTTCATTTAACTGTTTCATCATTTGAATTAACTCAAAAGATGATACATCGTAAACAGAGGAGGCTCCTGGAAAGTCTCCGACTCGCGCAGGGTCACCAGTGATAGCAAGTACATCATGCATTCCAAGGGTATGAAGCCCCATTAGGTGAGATTGCAAACCAATAATATTGCGGTCACGGCAGGCAATATGAATCAGCGGACGCATACCTAATTCCTGTTTAACCAGATAACCTAATGATTCATTGGAAATCCGCACCTGAGCTAAAGAGTTATCAGCCATTGTGATTGCATCGATGCCAGCTTCTTTCAACGCCTTTGCTCCTTCAAAAAACTTGCTGGTATCAAGCTTTCTAGGAGTATCTAATTCTACGATAACCGACGGGCGTTCCTTAACAATTTCCTCAAGAGGCTGGTGCTCTCTTTTAGCTGCACTATGCTCAATGATGATTTTCTTTGTTTCTCGTTTAACTACTTTATCGGTGACAGGCACACTGTTTTTTAATTCTGCTGCAAATGCATGGATATGGGCAGGCGTTGTACCGCAGCAGCCGCCGAGCAAGCGTATGCCTTCTTGACGAAAGCTTTGAGCTGATTTTTTAAAATAATCTGAATCCCCTTCATAATGGAATTTACCATCTGTATAAGCTGGCAGACTCGCATTGGGGTAGGCAGAAAGGTAAGCGTGTTTAGGCAATTCAATCTGCTCTAGGGTCTTTAACATATGATGGGGGCCAAGCCGGCAGTTCAAGCCGATAACATCAGCACCAAGATTTTCAAGACGGGTAAAGGCTTCATTAATCGGTGTTTGGTCTTGTAAAATGCCAGGCTCATGAAGCGAGACCTGGGCAATAATCGGCAGCTTTGTTTCCTTTCGAGCAATCGTAAGGACCGTTTCCAGTTCCTCAAGGTCATAAAAGGTTTCGAATAAAAGCCCGTCCACACCTTCTAATAATAAACAATATAGCTGTTCACGGAAACTGCGCTTTAATTCTTCAATCGATAAGGTGCTAGGTTTAATCCCGCGGTTACCGCCGATTGTTCCTAGTACATAAGCATTTTTATGTGCTGCTAATTTAGCATTCTCGACAGCGGCGCTGTTAATTGCTTTAACAGAGTCCTCTAGACCATATCTCTGCAGTTTTAGATAATTCGCTGCATAGGTATTGGTTTGAATGACATCCGCACCTGCTTCTATATAAGCTTTATGAATCTCTTGTATTTTTTCCGCATGGGAAAGGTTCAACTCTTCCAAGCAGCTATCTTTGCCGAATGAATATAGAAGGGTGCCCATGGCACCATCACCTATTAAAATTTGGCTTTTTAATTTTTCTAAAAAGGTCATGATCATTCTCCTTGCTGCAAGACCAATAGTTTTTCTTTCACCTGATGTAAAGCCTGAGAGAAGTCATTTATGAGATCATCTGGATTCTCTAAGCCTACGGATAACCTGATGAGGCTGTTTTTAATTCCTCGTTTTTCCCTTTCCTCTTGCGACATCGCTGCATGTGACATTTTTGCCGGAAAGGATAGAATGGATTCGACCGCACCAAGACTAACGGCAAAAACAGGGATTTTTACATTGGTTAGAAAGACTTGAAGTGCTTTTTCATTCTGGAATTCAAACGATAAAACTGCACCTGGTCCAGCAGCCTGACTTTTTTGAAGCTCGTGCTGTGGATGATTTTCAAGGCCTGGGTAATAAACCTCTTCGATTAACGGGTGTTCCGCTAAAAATTCTGCTATTTTAATTGCTGATTTTTGTGACTGTTCGAGTCTGACATGCAGGGTTTTTATTCCTCTAAGCACGAGCCATGCATCCTGTGGCCCAAGTACGGCGCCGAAGGAGTTTTGTAAGGAATACAGCCTTTTACCTAATTCCTCATCCTTAACAACCGCTAGACCTGCAACCACATCGCTATGGCCGGATAAAAACTTAGTTGCACTATGAAGGACAACATCTGCTCCTAGTTCTAAAGGTCTTTGATATTCAGGGGTTAAGAAAGTATTATCTACATAAGTGATTGCGTTAATCTCTTTCGCAAAACTTGTAATTGCTTTGATATCCGTTACCTTCAATAAAGGATTAGACGGTGTTTCTACGTAAAATGCTTTGGTGTTAGGCTTGATTGCTGCTTTTACTTGATCAAGATCTGTCATGTCAACAAAGGTATGTTCAATTCCGAAGCGAGTCAGTACCTGAGTGACCATACGATAGGTACCGCCATACACATCATCGGTAATCACGATATGGTCACCAGATGATAAAAGAAGGAAGGCAGTTGAGATAGCAGCCATTCCTGACGAAAAAGCAAAGCCACGCGTTCCGCCCTCTAACTCTGCAATAACATCCTCAAGCGCTTCTCTCGTAGGATTTCCACTTCTAGCGTAATCGTATTTTCCGTAACGATCTAAATCAAATTGATGGAAGGTCGAAGCATGTTGAATGGGCACGCTAACGGCTCCCGTTGCCGGATCGACTTTATGCTGATTATGAAGGAGCTTGGTTTCAAAACTATAATTTTCTGAACTCATTATCTAATCACTCCTTCTTTTAATTTTGCTAATGCCTGTTCAAGATCTTGAACAATATCAGTTGGATCTTCCAGACCAACGGAGAACCTTAATAACCGGTTACAGACACCTGATTGAATTCGAATCTCTTCTGGAATATCTGCATGAGTCTGTGTTGCAGGATACGTGATAAAACTTTCCGTTCCGCCCAGGCTTTCGGCAAATGTGATAAGAGAAAGACTTTGAAGGAATGGATTTACCCAAGCTTCGTCTTGTAAGCGGAAGGAAACCATTCCTCCTTTTCCTGGATAAAGGACATCTGTTATACCATCATGATTAGAAAGGTATTCAACAATCGCCTTTGCATTGCTTTCATGTCTTTGCATTCTTAGTGATAAAGTTTTCATTCCGCGCATAACTAACCAAGAATCAAAAGGGCTAAGAACACCGCCGGCTCCATTATGATGGAAAGCCAATGCCTCACAAATTTCTTTACCCTTAGCAACAATTAGACCTGCAAGGACATCATTATGTCCGCCTAAGTATTTCGTCGCACTATGAATGACGATATCCGCGCCTAACAAAATTGGCTGTTGGAGAAGCGGGGTATAAAACGTATTATCAACAATCAGAACAATTCCGTGCTTTTTCGCAATTTTAGACACAGCACCTATGTCTGACTGCTGCATAAGTGGATTAGTTGGAGTCTCAAGAAAAATCGCCTTGGTTTGAGGGGTTATCCTTCTTTCAATTTCTTCTGGACTACAAGTATTAACATATTGGGTTTTCAAGCCCCATTTTTTAAATCCCTTTTCTAGTAAACGAAATGTTCCTCCGTACAAATCCTCACTCACAATCCATTCGTCCCCGGACTCGAAAAGAGAAAGAATCGTAAATATGGCTGCCATCCCTGAGCTGCAGGCAAAGCCTTGATCCGCACCTTCTAGGTCGGCAATCGCCTTTTCGAGAAGCTGGCGGGTAGGATTACCTGTACGTGAATAATCATACCCTGTGGATTGTCCAATTCCCTCGTGACGGTAGGCTGTTGAAAAATAAACAGGAGGATTTACGGTGCCTGTCACCGCATCACTTCTATTTCCAATTTGTGCTAACTTCGTATCAATCTTATATACCATTATCTTTATCCTCCTTTATATAAACAAAAAAAGCCTTCTATAAGAAGAAGACTTTTGGATGCACATTAGCATAGGTCATTCTTCTTATCTCACAAGTTAATAAATAACTTGATGGACTTAGCACCTTTTCAATGAAAAACAACATTGAAGGTTGCTGAGACTTCATAGGGCCATTCCCTCAGCCTCTCTTGATAAGAAAGTACAATATTTAGACTTTTTATAAAATTTACTACACTAAAGGAGAAGTGTCAATGCATTTTACAAATTAATATCAAACAATTATTAATGAAAGCGGTTAATCTTATTTTTTGTTTTTTTCCCATATTTTAAATTTAATATAGTTTATATATTCTTTGAAATCATCTTTATTAATTCCGTCTTCAATGGCTTTTTCTACTAAACTTTTCCACTCTTTATCAAGCAGCCAATCTCCACTGTTTTCTATCTGATTCTCTATTGAATCCATCCCAGTCAATAAATATTCAATAGAAATGTCTAAAGGTTTGGCAACCTTCATTAGAAAATGTATAGATGGATTTTTATTTAGGTTCCGTTCAATATAGCTTAAATAGGATTTTGATACATTAGCGAGGTCAGCTAATTCTGTAATTGAATATCCTTTTTGTTCTCTTAAGATCTTTATTCGTTCTCCAATCATAGGCTTCTCCTTATGACCAAATTTATAATTTTCTTTCCTTCTGGAAACTTGCAAAAAAAATGAGTAGAAAGACAATCTGCATATCATGGGGTTATTTAGAGTGTTTAGTAAAATAATGAGGCCCTGCAAATACACTTGAAAAGTATAAAGTGAATCCAATCATGGATTAACTTAAAAGGCTAGAGAGGAACAAACTATTTAAACATTAATCATATTATAAACTAAAAATTGTTCTCTTTAAAGAACTAAATTTTGATAAAAAAAATCATGGCTTTCTAAAATTTAAGAAGGAAATGTGTCAAATATTGAGGGAAAACAGGAAAAATTGGTATGTGTTTTGGATTTGTTTTTTCGACCCACAGTGCTATAATGTTCTTAATATCGAATTGGTTATTTGTGTAAAACGGGGACTCTTATAAATTGGGATTAAGTAACGATTAGTGCTAAAAAGTGTTTCACAGTATATGGAGGTGCAAGGATGAGAGTTCTCTTAACAGGTGGTTACAGAAGATTATGAATAAAAGGAGTTTGATACTATATTTTTCAGTATTAATGTCGGTAACAGCTATTCTTTTCTTATATAACAATGAAGTCAATAACAAATATGAACAGGAAGACAAAGTAGTAGCAAGGGCAGTTAATGTTCAGACCGAATATGTGAATGTGGATGAATTTGGTGCTAATGGAGAGGATTCGAAAGATGATTCCCAATCCATACAGGCAGCAATAGATTATAGTTATGATTCAAAAATTGGAAAAGTTAAGCTACTTGGAAATAAAAAATATATTTTGAAGCAGGGACTGGTATTAAAAGCGGGAGTTGAACTAGAATTTGGTCAAAATACGAGGTTAAGAATAGATGGGAATTTCCGAGCAATCGATGTGAAAAAGAATGCATCAATCTTAAATGGTGTTCTTGAAATTGTTAATCCTAACTTTAGTTCAGATGCCATTTACATCGACGGTGATCAGAAAATTTGGTCATGGGATAGAACGCAAATAAAAAATGTAACAATCGTAAACGCTGCCGGTTCAAATAAAGGTACAGGTATCCATCTTTATGCCGGTGAGTCAGGTCATTTCATTTCTTTTATTAACTTTATCGATATACGAATTGCTGGATTTCATACTGGTGTTAAATTAGAAGCTGTTAAACCAAAGGATAAAGATAAATATAGTTTTATTAATGGCAACCGATTTATAAATCTAACATTAGATGACTGTATAAGAGGAATTGATATTATTAGTTCCATTACGATTCCAAATGAAAGTTCTGGTAATGAATTTAGTGGTCTTCAAATTCAGGTGTCTAAACATACGAAAGAAGTAATAACAGTTAACGGTTCTGATAATAAATTTGAAGGTATGATATGGGACGTTCATCTTTTAAAGGACAATAAATCAATAATAGAATTTTCGAAGGATTCTATGAGGAATAGTTTATTTTCTAATATAGGATCAGCCTATATTAGAGATAAAGGGAAAAATAATTATTATTCTTCACCGGAAGAAGAGGCGAAGAATAATAGATAAAAGGCACAGCATTTTTGTTTATAGATAATTTATTTTCTTTGGAGGTTATTATGGACGAAAGAATCAATTTAAAATTATTTTTGCACATTATCCGAAAGAGAATACTTACCATCATTATTACAGTCCTAATTGTTTTTTTATTAACCTTGGCAATATCGGGATTTTACTTAAAGCCGACCTATGAAGCCACTGAAAATATATTAATTGGTAAATTAGAAAAGAATGAAAGTACTTATGGCGGTGCACAAGAGCTAAGTATGTTACTTGCTTCTACCATTGATTTCATAAAGAGTCCTGTAGTACTAAATTCAGTTCAGAATGAGCTAAATATTTTGGATGATGAATTAGCGGAAAAAGTGGTTATTCAAAATAATAGAAACTCACAAATTATCAATATAGTGGTTAGAGACAGTAATATAGAAAATTCGAAGGAGCTCGCCCACACAATTGCCACTGTCTCTGTTAATAAAATGCAGGAACTGTTTGGTGTCAGTGATATTAAACTATTACGTGATACAAATGGGGAGCCGTCAGTAAAGAAAGTTGGAAGTATGACGATAAATATCGCAATTGGTATAATGGTTGGTTTTCTATTTGGAATCGGTCTTTCAATGCTTAGAGAGTACTGGGATGATTCAATAAAGGATACAAGAGAAGTGGAAGATATACTAGGTTTATCTGTTTTAGGAGAAGTCAATTTGAAGAATAAAAGAAACAAATCTAAAAATAAAACTTATACGAAGCCTAAGGCTGAAATCTTAAGAAGAAATGGGGAACAAATCGGTGTTTAAGAAAGATGAAACAATAAAAAGAATGCAAAGACTACAGCTCAATGAGGAATCAGTTAGTAAGGAACAAATTAGAATGATCCGAGCTAATATTGAATCAAAATTAGATAGGGATTCTAATTCATTTATGTTGACCTCACCTACCCAAGATGGAGAAAAATCAATTATCTCATCTAAATTAGCCTTATCATTTGCTGAACAAGGGAAAAAAGTCCTTTTAGTGGATGCCAATCTAAGGAAACCTACTCTGCACAATTGGTTTAATCTAGATAATGAAACTGGTTTAACCAATGTGATTACGAAGGAGGAAGATCTCCACCTTCATTGTAAAGAAACGTTATTTCCTGGTCTGTATCTCTTACCAACCGGTCCTATTCCTTTAAATCTTTCAGACATATGGATTACGAAAAAGATCAATCAATTGGCAAGAAAATGTCAATCAGAATTTGAAATCGTTATTTATGAGGCTCCACCGTTTTTGACCGTATCAGATTCTCATATTCTAGTAAACCAATGTGATGGTGTAATTTTAGTGGTAAGAGCTAATAAAACCAAGAAAGAAGAGGCACTTAAGACGAAAGAGTATATAGAGAGAACAAGTCAAAAAATCCTTGGAGTCATTTATCAAACAGGATAATGCAGGCAGTAGTTTTGGTAACCAGGTGTCAAAATAAGGTGGCTAATTCATGGACAATATAGTTAAGAAAAATTCAATTGCAAAGAATATTATACATTTATTTTATAGTACAGCTTTATCTAGTGTATTAAATGCTGCGGCGTTAATCGTGTTAGCTTATTATTTACAGTCTTATTATTATGGAATGTTTAGTGTTGTTTTAGCGTTTGCCATGATTATGGGCTATTTTACAGATGCTGGACTAAGTGACATCGTCCTAAGAGAAGGGTCTAAGAAGGAGGTTAACACATCCATTCTTATTTCCTCATACGTGAAAATGAGAATGGGTTTACTGGTCGTTACATTTCTATGTGGATTCCTAATTATTCATCTATCAAACGCAGGACAACGAGAAATCATTCAGACATCCTATTTTTTGATAATCCCAATGGTTACAGGAATTGCATTACAAAGCATAGGAACAACCTATTTTCAACTGATTGAGAAAATGCAGTTTTACGGACTAATCCGTATTATTTCATCTATTTGTTTAGTAGTCACCCTTACAATTGGGATGATTCTTCAACTTAATCCACTGATCATTTGCACTCTATATGGACTTTCTTATTTTGCAGCAGGGATTTTTGGGGTCTGCCTCGTTAGTAAAAATGTAAATATCCGATTGAAAGGCCCATTCCATAAAGGATTATTACAAAATTTAGGCTCATTTACATTAGGTGGTTTGATTTTTGTCATGCTGCCTCAATTAGGACCGCTTGTGCTGGAAAAGACGATAACCCTTAAAGAAGTCGGCTTATTTGCAGTAGCATATCGAATCCCGCAAGCCCTCCAGCAGATTCCCTTTATTGTTGCTGGAGCCTATTACCCGGTATTGTTTAGATCATATAATAATAACCTTTTACAAGATCACTTAAAATACAACATTGAGCTAATAAAAATTATCTCTTTAGTTGGAATGGCCATGACAATTCCATTTTACTATATGTCAGAAAGTATTATTCAGTTGTTATTTGGTGAAAAGTGGATTCAAGCAGCCTTACCACTTAAGATTTTATCAGTAATGTTAATATTACAGGCGATAAATATTGCCTTAGCAGATGGATTAACGTCAAGAGCATTACAGTCTTATCGTACCGGTGTTCAATTAATCGCAGTTTTTCTTGGTGTTTTACTTTATATGTTCTTTAGTAAATCTTATGGCGTATCTGGTGCAGCAGTTGCTGGTGTAATGATTGAACTGTTATCCTTACTAGGCTTTTGGTTATGCATACCAAATCGCTGGATTATTGCAAAAAGGGTAATTGTTCCGTACTTAGCCATTTTTATTATTTGTTTAGCTTTTATTGACTTTTTTCTAGATTCTCTCCCATTATTAGCCATTGTCGTCAATTACAGTTTATTGGCTGTTGTAGTCTTTCTCGATAAAGAAAATAGGGAAAAGATAAACGGTTATATAAAACCATTGGGAATCAATAAAAGGTGGAAATCGAAGAAATCTGAGGGGGTTTAAGATGTACGATAATTTAACTCCAAAATCACATAATTACAGCTTTACAATCTTCCTTCTCTTTTTATTAGTTACACTTGCAAATTATTACATTTATGTAGGGTTTGCTATAAAGCCCTATATGATTTTCCTCATCTTGTTTCTTATTATTAATCTTGGTTTATTTTACTTTCAAAGGCTGCACTTATTTGAAATTGCAATGTTGTTATTTTACTTGATGTATAGCTTCAGTGGGGCATTTGCCTTATATCCTGCGGCAAGTATTAGAATCATCTTTGGAATTATCCTTTATATCTTTTGCTATTTTATTATGAAGTCAGTTATTGGCAATGCTAGAGATTCGGTGATTGAAAGAGCACTATCCGACGCTGGAATATTTTTTAATGTTGCAAGTTTAACCCTCTATTTTGTTGGCTTAAAAAGTCTAGGGTTTGTATTTGAGGGTGATAGGGTCGTCCAATTCGGGGTACTGTTAGATAGAGATTACCCAAGGCTAATCGGTTTATTACAGGATCCTAATTTCTTTGTTTTCTATAATACCCTCTTTTTTTCTTATTATCTTTGTAATGTGCAGTCCTTGAAAAATAAGCTTGGTTTGATTCTCTGCGTAGTTGCAAACATACTAACGTTTTCAAGAGGCGGACTGTTAGTCATGGCACTCTTATTCCTTATTTTTATTATCATTAAAAACCCCTTTAAACAGATAAAACTAGTGCTTGGCCTTGTATTATCACTAGTGGTCACCGTGTATGTTGCAATCGTTTATATGAAATTTGATATATTTGGAATTTTACAGTCGAGAATTGAAGACTTCTCCCAGGATGGTGGAAGTGGAAGGATTGAATTGTGGGGGAGAGCGTGGGATTACTTTACATCGCATATGGTTATTGGAATTGGAGCTTTTAATTATTCAGAATACAACTTCTTTCAATATGGAGATAGTCTAGAAGTTCATAATACATTTTTAGATATCTTATCAGAGTCTGGTTTACTAGGAATGACATGTTTTTGTTTATTTATCTTTTTTTTATTCGTTCAGTTATTTCAAAGCAAGATTCACATAAATAAACCATACCTTTTTTTAGCTTTAGTAGGGATGATTCTTCAAATGGGATTCCTTTCGGTCATTATTAACGACATGTTTTTTATGTATATTGCCATTTTAACGACCTATTTACATAAGGAAAATCACGAATTAAACAATAATAAAAAAAAGACAGCATTGTTTTCTTCCTTATCCACCAGTAAGCAAATAGTAGAAATGAATGTTAATTATAAAGGAAGTGAAACAAAACATGAATATTCTAGTCATAACGGATAAGCTCATTCACGGCGGTGCAGAAATGTATTTTTGTAAATTAGAGAATCAATTACAACACCCAAACATTTCTTTTTACTATGCTGCGGGTCCTGGAGAATTGTACAAGAAAATAAAACATCAAAACCACTTTAATGAAATGAGCCGAACGAAACATCTTCAGAATATAAGAAGGCTAAGAAAGTTGATTAACGATAAACAAATTGACCTTGTTCATGCGAATAGTTTGAGAATGGTTCTCTATTGTATAGCGGTAAAAAAGTTTACTAAAAAGAAATTTAAGATTGTTTACACAAAGCATAATGTTACCGTTCTCGAGGAAAAAAATCCCGTTATCTTTTCTCATTTATTAAATAAATATGTCGAAAGAATCATTACTGTCAGTGATTTTGAAAAGAGAAATCTTGTTAATGCAGGAATTGAGCCTAACAAAATTACTACTGTTTATAATGGTGTAGATTTAAATCAGTTTACTTTTCATCCAAAAGAAATAGGCAAAACCTTTAAGGTTGGGATATTAGCAAGGTTATCCGAGGAAAAGAATCATGACCTATTTATCAAGATTGCAAACCAGCTTCGCGATATACCAAATCTAATGTTTTATATTGCAGGTGATGGACCAGAAAAAACAAAAATTGAGAATATCATTCAATCACAAAACTTACTTCACAAGATAAAGATGATTGGAGCCGTTCACAATCCTGAGGAGTTTATTAAAGAAATGGACGTATTATTACTGACATCCCACCGAGAAGTATTCCCTATGGTGATTCTAGAAGGGATGGCGGTTGGAACTCCAATCATTTCGATTAACAGAGGCGGGATTGGGGAAGCCATTATCGGGAATCAGACAGGTGTCCTTATAAATGACCATTCAGTTAGTGAGTTCTGTAATAAAATTTTGGAAATGAAAACGAACGAAGAGCTGAGGAAACATTTCATTGAAAATGCCCGAGAAAAAGTTCAAGTGGATTTTTCGCTAGAACAAATGGTGAGTAATACGTTAAAAGAGTACTTGAACTGCAGCTGATCGGTCACAACAATTAGTGAACCTTGCAGCAGTGTCACATTGAACACCATTATTTTATGTAAAACCCTGGGAGTGTTAAGGAATGGGAATAAAAAGACTTCGTTTTGGTGTTGTTTGTGACAACATCAACGTTGAAGGATGGCAATTAAATAGCATTAGAAAAATGCTGGATTTGGAGTTTGTTGAGGCAGGATTAATCATTTTGATTAACTCCAATCAAAGTAAGCAAATATTTGGCAGGAATACTTATGTAAGGAAAACGAATCTAACAAGCATTATGAAAAACATAACAATATTAGAATGTGATTCCGTAACATCTGTGACAGATGATAATCATTTTTCTGAGAAAGATTTGAAAAAGATTAATGGTTTTGAACTAGATTTTCTGCTAAACCTTTATGAAGGCAATCTCGGTGGAGAAATAACAAAATTGCCCCGATTTGGTGTATGGTCCTTTCAACATTGTTCAAACCTTCCTCAATATTTTTGGGAGATTTATAATGATCAACACGTAACCTTTGCTTCATTAAACCAAATCTCACACGAAAATATACTATTGAAAAAAGGTTGTTTTTCTATTATTAAAGATTCCTATAAGAAAAATAAACTACACATTACTTCGGTAATCTCAGAATGGCCAGCAAGGGTCTGTCAGGAAATATTGAATAATCATTCTGCGTACATGCGACAAGGTTCTATTGCTGCACAACCGCCCAAGTTTATGAAACCTACTTCTAAGCAAATGGGAGGATTTTTAGGAAAGTTGTTAATAAATAAGTGTAAAAAGGTGTTTTCAAAATTGTTTTCCTATGAATATTGGAATATTGGAATTGTTCCTAAACCAATACATGAGGTTCTTAATGATTCAAATGTAAAAATAAAATGGATATTTCAAAAGAAGGATTTATATTATGCAGATCCCTTTGCCTATCAAGAAGAAGGCGGACTTCGGATTTTAATGGAAGAATTGGATTATAAAGTTGTAAAAGGGTATATAAGTGGACTAAATGTTAAGAAAAATGTAGGTTGGGATATTGTTACATTTAATCAGGCAATGTTAAAGTTCCCCTGTCATATGTCGTATCCATTTATTTTGGAACATGAAAATGAAGTATATTGCATTCCAGAAACGTCTGAAGTAAAGGAAGCGTCCATTTATCAATTAAATAAATCAAGTAAAGAATGGAAAAAAGTGAAAACGTTAATTAAGGGTTTTCATGCGGTAGATTCAACAATCGTAAAACATGGAGATCTTTGGTGGTTGTTTTGTACTAAATCGTTTTCGACGATACAAAGTCATAACAATGAACTTCATATTTTTTATGCTGATGAATTATTTGGCGAATGGAAACCGCATTGTTTAAACCCAGTTAAAATTGATATACGGTCTTCTCGGCCGGCCGGCACACCCTTCGTTCATGAAGGGAATCTCTACCGCCCTGCCCAGGATTGTTCAAAAACATATGGCGGCAGAATTGTTCTAAATAAAATTAAAACATTAACAATCTCAGAATTTGAAGAAGAATCCGTTAGTTTTGTAGAACCCCAAAGCGATAGCCTGTATCCAGATGGAGTCCATACGCTTTCGAGTGTAGGAGGAGTTACCCTTATAGATGGCAAACGTTTCGACTACAGCCTTTTCCACTTTTTCAGAAAACTATATAAATTCAGACCAGTAAAAGATATAAAGCAAGTAAACTCGTCCCAGCTCGAGAAAGGAACTACAACAGTTGACCCTCTTTGAAAAATGAGGGAAAAAAGAGACAAAATTTTTTTGATTTGGTTGTTCTTTATTAAGAAAATATTGTTTTGTTGAGCAAACGTAAATCTTACTGCTCCAATTATAAAAGTTTTTGGAAGGAGGATTGAAATGAAGGAAGGTTATAAAGGGCGATTTGTAAGAATCTTGTTGGCAATGGTCGATATCATATTAGTCTATTTAGGATTTATCATGACATATTGGGTATTCGAGCTACTTTCAATCCCGACTGAGTGGACTATCATTGATAACGTTAAATTGATTGTACTATCGGCGTCATCATTATTTGTTTTTTATCTATATGATCTATATTCGGATTGGCGCCGAAAGAGTATACAGCATTTAGTTTATTCCATTGTTTTATCGATGGTTGTCTTCTCTGGTTTTGAATTTATGATATCAAAATGGACACCTTATTTATCCTTTCAGCTAAGTTATATTTTTGTGGTATTTCTTATTCAAACAAATCTATTAATTTGTATGCGTATATCCTTTTGGTTGGTTAACAAGAAATTATTCGGTAAAAAGAAGGTTTATATTATCGGGGAGGATTCTAATACAGGAATATATTTAGCTGGTAAATTCCTAAACCATAATAAAGGGTGGTTCGAAATCTCAGGTTATATTCCTTTATCTAAAAAGGGCTCCATACATGAGTTTCTAGAAAAGGGTGACCTTTTTCTCCTTAGCCCTACTATTAATAGGTTGGATAAAGAGGAAATTGTAAGGCAATGCATTAACCATGGAAAAGAAATAATGGTAATACCACAATTATTTGAATTATCTATTATAGGTGCTACTACACAACAAATAGATGATATGATGGTCATTTCCATAAAACCTCCACGCTTAAGCGTATTTCAACAGATTAATAAACGGCTGTTTGACGTAATTGTATCATCCATTTTATTAGTAATATCTTGTCCTCTTCTATTGGCTTTATTTTTATTAATACCACTCACTTCGAAAGGACCAGCTCTCTATAGACAGGAACGCATTGGGTTAAATGGGAATCCATACTTGATTTATAAGTTTAGAAGTATGATACAAGACGCTGAAAAGAGAACAGGGCCAGTATTAGCGACAGATAAGGATCCAAGAATTACGTTAATTGGAAGAGTGATTAGAGCTGTTCGTTTAGATGAGCTCCCACAATTATTTAATGTACTGAAAGGTGAAATGAGCATAGTAGGCCCAAGACCCGAGCGAGAATATTTCATTAATGAATTTAAACAAAACCTGCCGGAATACTCGTTTCGATTAACGGTAAAGCCAGGCATAACAGGATTAGGGCAAGTATTAGCTAACTATACTACTCCAGTTGAAGAAAAATTGCGTTTTGACCTTCTTTACATTCTCAATTATTCATTCTGGCTGGATTTGAAAATCCTGCTGCAGACGATTAGGGTCGTTCTCCACCGTGAACAAGCTCAAGGGTTAAAAGAAGGAAATATTCGTAACCAACAATTATTAAAAAATCTTGATCAAAACAAGGCGATTAATCACTAGATATCTTGCTAGAAGTAAACAGATTCGGATTAGTCCAAATATCTGTATTTATAAGGAGAAGGCGGGAAACATAAATGGAAAAATGTACTAAACCAATTGTTTCAGTTATTACTCCAACCTATAACGCTGCAAGATATATTACTGAAACCATTCTTTCTGTTAAAGATCAAACTTTTACAAATTGGGAAATGATTATTGTAGATGACGCCTCGTTAGATAACACGGTTGAAATTGTAAAGAAAGAAATGGAAGAGGATTCTAGAATAAAATTAATAGAACTAGAAATAAATAGTGGACCTGCGAATGCAAGAAATATAGCTATTAGTGCTGCAAATGGAAACTATCTTGCCTTTCTAGACAGTGATGATCTTTGGCTCCCAAAAAAATTGGAGCGTCAGCTATTGTTTATGGAACAAAATAATCTTGCCTTTTCCTATACAGCATACAGGATTATGACTGAAAATGGTGATAGAACAGATGTTGTTTTTCAAGTACCAGTTATGATTGATTATAAGAGTCTGTTAAAAAATACAATAATAGGTACCCTGACCGTCATGCTAGATAGAAGAAAAGTAGGGAATGTACAAATGCCATTACATCGGGATTGCTCCGAGGATTATGGATTATGGCTATCAATTTTATCTAAAGGAATCAAAGCATTGGGTCTGACTGAGGAGTTAGCAATATACAGGAAGTGTGAAAAATCACTGTCAAGTAACAAGCTAAAATCTGCTCAGAAAACATGGAACACATATAGGAAGGTAGAAAATTGTTCTATCCCTTCTTCCTTATGGTATTTTGCAAACTATTCAATGCGTGCCTTGAGGAAACATTCAAAAACTAAGGCAATAAAAGGTAAATCGAAAAGAAGATTTTTTGGAATAGAGGGATAAGCAATGGCAAGTGGAAGAAGAACTTTATCATATGTACAGATTTCTAGGGCGGTAGCCATTTTATTTGTCCTCTTAGGACATGTGAACACTTTATTTTATACCAACTATCAATACGATTGGTTTAATATGGGGCAATGGGAAAGAACGGGTGGTGTGGATTTCTTTTTTATCGTAACAGGTTTTATGATTTATTACCTTTATCATAAACATGCGGGTGTACCCGGAAAGACTACTGAATTTATCTTAAAGCGTGCAATAAGAATTTACCCCCTTTACTGGTTATTTACTTTAATTTTGATTGCTTTACCGTTACTTTCTCCGTCCAAATTTGAGGGATATACCTGGGAAATTATTATAAAGTCGTTCATTCTTCTGCCCTCTGTACCTATACTTGATTCTGCTTGGTCACTGTGTCATATCATGTTCTTCTATCTATTATTTAGTGCTTTTCTTTTTCGTCCAAAAGTCTTTAAGCCTATTATATTTATGTGGATTGTGGCGACTATTTTAATCGAGTTAAAGCTTGTTCCATATTTTGAGGATTCGTTTATTTTTAGTTTTAGTAGTTTGGAAATCCTATTCGGGTGTTTAGTTGCATATTTGACTCTTAATTATTCATTTAGATATTCTACCTTATTGATTTCAATCGGGCTGCTTGGATATTTAGCGGTTTGGATCAATAATATATACAACTTTATGTATTTGCATGGGCCATTGTTCTTTTCTGTATTTTCTATGATTCTTATGTTAGGTATCTCGGAAAAAGACAAGAAGGAGAGAAAAGTCCCGAAAATACTATCATTCATGGGGGATGCTTCCTATTCAATCTACATTGCTCATACACCTTTATTGCACCTCTATCTCTTTTTATTGATCAGGCTTCATTTAATTGGTTCTTTAGGCTATTTTGTTTCAATGGCGATCGTCATAGTTTTAACAGTAATATCGTCATGTTTCGTTTATAAACTTGTTGAAAGGCCGATGACAAAATATTTAAGAAAATTGGTATTTACGAAAAAAATTCGTCCTGCAGAAATACCAATGGGAATTGCAAAATGAGGCAATTTTGTCCTCCGGTGTTCGTTTTTAGGAACAAAATACACTGTTATATAAAAATATATAGGAGGTAACGATGAAAAGATTGTTTGATATTGTTGCAGGTTTGCTCCTATTATGCATCTTCTGCCCGATCATGCTGGGAGTTGCAATTTTGGTCAAAGTAAAATTAGGTTCTCCGATTCTTTTTAAACAAGAACGAGTCGGGTATCATGAGGGAATTTTTACTCTTTATAAGTTTAGGACAATGACAAATCAAAAGGATGAAGCTGGCAATGATTTGCCGGATTCAATTCGACTAACAAAGGTAGGACTTTTGCTGAGAAGAATGAGTATGGATGAGTTACCACAATTACTAAATGTTGTGAAAGGTGATATGAGTTTGGTTGGACCACGACCACTTCTCGTCCGATATTTACCATACTATACTTCGGTAGAAAGAAAGAGACATTCAGTAAGACCCGGTATTACCGGGTATGCACAAGTGGAGGGAAGGAACCAATTAGATTGGACCAGCAGATTGAAATTGGATGTCACTTATGTAGAGAACCTGTCTTTTCTATTAGATTTGAGGATTATATTCAAGACCATCAGCAAGACGCTCAAACGGGAAGGGATTGCTGATGTCCCAGATCAACAAATGTTGGACTTTGATGTAGAACGAAGAATGAAAGCTAGTATTCAAAAGGTGGAATAAAACGAAATGAAATTACGTATTGAACCTTTAAAAAGTAAAGACGCACACCTTATACCCAAACTGATTGAATCTGGGATGGATAAGGATATTTTTTCACTCACCATTTTTAGTTCAAAAGGATATGAGGCATACCTGGAGAATTTGCTTACCATTCCTGAAGAACACCGAAGAGTGAAACTTTTTGGAGCATTTGTGGGTGACCAGCTAGCCGGCTATACAGAATGGCGTATCTTGGAGAATAGCCTTTTTTTAAATAATATTTATGTTTTCCCAGAATTTCAGGGACTGGGCCTTGGAAAATCACTTTTAGAAGAACACGGTAATACGTTAATGGAGGAATACAGAAAATCCAGCATATCGTTAGATGTTTTTAAAAATAATGAAAAAGCTGTTAGGTGGTATGAAAAAGTCGGCTTTGTGAAACAGGAATCCATTAACTGGTATGTTGGGGAGCAGCAAACTTTAACCCGCGATAATTATATGTATGAATGTTATATAGAAAATTATCCAAATGCCGAAGCGGAACAAAAGGCATACGATTTTTCTATGTTTACATGTTCAACAAAAAATGGAGTTTATCAAATAGGGAGAATTAAAAATCAATTCTATCGATTAACAAACTCTGAGTCGTTAAATAATGTTGATCTACTTCACTGTCTTTATCAGGTTGATTCTAAACGAAAAATGCTGCTATTGAGCAATGAGATATACTCCAATAACTTTTCGTTCGCCTTGGCTTGTGTAAGCAACAGGATGAAATTAGAGATTTAAACTGTGTTCATTTCATTTTTATCAATTAGATATCTGTTTAATTTACCTAAATAAAAAGAACTTTTGGGGGGACTTTAGTGGTTTATAAAATATTTGATTTAAGTGAAAAAGAGAAATGGCACGAATTCTTAGAAAAGACAGCAAGCCAGGATATATATTTCACACCAGAATATTTTGAGGTTTCTGAGAGAAATGGGGAGGGGAAGGCTCAGCTCTTTATCTACGAGAATGGTCAGGATTTTGTCTATTACCCGTTTTTAATGAGGAGTCTAAATGACATTCCATATGCAGAAGACATAAGGAGAAAATTTGGGGACTTATACGATATTACTACTCCATATGGGTATGGAGGCCCGATTACTAACATAACTGAAAATTCTGATAAAAAACATTTATTTAACGGATTTGAGGAATCCTTTCATTCTTATTGTTCTCAAAACAATATTATTTCGGAGTTTGTTCGTTTTCATCCGTTGATTAGAAATGACAAGGATTATAAAGATGTTGAATCAACATTAAACCGTCATACCATTTACGTTGATTTATCTTTGGATTTACAAGATATATGGGCTAATTATGACACGAAAAACAGAAATAGACTACGCAAGGCACAAACCAATGAATATTTTACAATGGTCCATCGGTCTCCAAGTGAATTTGATAACTTTATGAAACTGTATTATAAAACGATGGATAAGAAAAACGCATATGATTATTACTATTTCGAGAGAGCCTATTTTGAAAACAGTGTGGAACTTATGAGAAATCATCTGGAATTAATAGAAGTTATGATGGGCGATAAAGTTATTATGTCTTGCTTTTTTATGCATTATGGAGATTTCATACATTATCACTTATTAGGTTCGGACGAGGAATATTTAAATTACTCCCCTAATAATTCTTTAATTCATTACGTTGTAGAATGGGCAAAGTCTAAAGGCAAGAAAGTTTTACATTTAGGTGGAGGATATGCTGGAGATACGGATACACTATATCGTTTTAAAAAGCGTTTTAATAAATATGGGGATTTACCTTTTTACATTGGAAAAAGAATCCGTAATAAGGAAATTTATCACCAGTTGATTAATGATCTGCCAGGAAACGAAAATTATTTTCCTTTGTACAGACATCCGGATTTTACTTTACAAACTCTGTTAAGTAAACGCTAACGATTGCTTATATTTTAATATAAATTGCTTTTAGGGAGTGGATGTAAGTTCATGGAAAGTAATAATAAGAGAATTTATCTCTCTTCACCACATATGACAGGCAAAGAGAATAAATACATCAATCAGTCCTTTGAGACAAATTGGATCGCTCCTTTAGGACCTAATGTTGACAGGTTTGAAGAGGATTTATCCCAATATGTTGGAGCAAAGGGTGCTCTAGCAGTTAGTTCAGGTACAGCGGCCATCCATCTCGCATTAAGGTTGCTTAATGTGCAAGCTGGGGATAAAGTTTTTTGCTCCTCTCTTACATTTGTGGCCAGTGCCAGCCCGATTCTTTATCAACAAGCTGAACCTGTGTTTATAGATTCTGAATTTGATACATGGAATATGTCCCCAGAAGCTTTGAAAAGAGCATTTATGGACGCTGAAAAAGAGGGGAACTTGCCCAAAGCAGTAATTGTCGTTCATCTTTATGGACAGAATGCCAAAATGGACGAAATAATGGAAATTTGTAATTTTTATCAGGTTCCCGTGATTGAAGATGCAGCTGAATCACTTGGTACTACCTATAAGGGGCGAAAGAGTGGTACGACAGGGAAATTTGGTGTGTATTCATTCAATGGCAACAAAATTATCACTACATCAGGTGGTGGAATGTTAGTTTCAAATGACAAGGAAGCACTCGTAAAAGGAAAGTTTCTCGCTTCCCAAGCACGAGACAATATGCCGTATTATCAGCACAGTGAGTTAGGCTACAATTATCGTATGAGCAATATCCTTGCTGGAATTGGTATTGCTCAACTGGCTGTAATTGAAGAAAGAGTAAAACAAAAACAGGCTGTTTTTCAGCGATATGTACAGGAGTTAAATACTATAGAAGAGTTTGTCTTTATGCCAGAATATCAAGGGACAGGTCATAATCGATGGTTAACTACCCTATTTATTGATTCGAACCAACCATCATTTACCCCTCTTGAGTTAGTACAGGAACTTGAAAAAGAAAACATTGAAGCGAGATTAGTATGGAAGCCAATGCACCTGCAGCCATTACTCAATAAATACAAGTACTATCAACATTCTAATCAAATAAGTGTTTCTAGTTATTTATTTGAAAGAGGGCTTTGTTTACCTTCTGGAACAAACATGACCGAAGAAGAACAATCCCGGGTTATCGAAGCTATACTATCATTTGTTAGTCGCAAAAAAAGCCACAATTTTATTAAGACATAACATTCAGCTTGTGCAATTATAAAATTTGGTTTGGAACTGGATAATCAATTGCAGGAGATTTTGTTTATACATTCGTTCTTTAAAAAGAACTTTAAAGTTCTTTTTAACCATACAATGATGGTTTGTTTGATTTTTTTTCAACGTCAACCATTAATAAAAATCAGAAAGAAGTGGCCAAGATTGAGTTACCAAAAACGGGTTCTTTCTTTAATCGTAATTGATTCTCTAATTGTATTTACATCGGTATATATATGCAGTTTTATTTTGTTCCCAGGCTTTATTATGCCTGCCGTAAAACAGTTAGTACTAATATCAACCACATTGCTTTTAAGTCATCATCTATTTGCTTATAAATATAAGCTCTATCAAAGGGCATGGGAGTACGCAAGTGTAAGTGAGATGGTAACTGTTCTAAAGGCAGTAACCTTTTCAATCATCACGGCCGCAATCATTCAGCTTATTATTGGGCAGCATGTATATTTTCGAATTTTAACAACAACGTGGATGATGCATATGTTTTTAATAGGAGGATCACGATTTTCTTGGCGTATTTATAAAGATAAACATTTTTCTGAAAAAATCAAAGTTAAAAAGCGTACACTTATTATCGGTGCGGGATCTGCTGGTATTTTGACAGCGAGACAATTAAAACATAGCAATAGTGAGCTTATTCCTGTCGCTTTTATTGATGACGATAAACAAAAGCAACACCTTGAAATTTTAGGGTTGCCAGTGCTTGGCGGCTTAAATACTCTTAAAAGAGCGGTGCAAGATTTAAGGATTGAAAATATTATTATTGCTATCCCATCTCTTACTAAAAGAGAAATGAACAATATTTTTGAGGAATGTTCCAAAACAAAGGCTAATACACAGATGATGCCGATGTTTGAAGATTTGGTAACAGGTAAGGTCTCTGTTAATGAAATTCGCAATGTAGAACCGGGAGACCTTTTGGGCAGAGAGCCTGTTGAATTAGATGCAAACTCGATTTCCCAATACATTGCTAATAGCGTTGTCCTAGTAACAGGTGCCGGTGGATCGATTGGATCTGAAATTTGCAGACAAGTCTCACAATTCGAACCATCTAAACTTATTCTGCTTGGTCACGGGGAGAATAGTATTTATTCCATTGAAATGGAATTGAAGTCCTCATTAAGTAACAACATTGAAATTGTAACTGAAATTGCTGATATTACGGACAGGGATAAGATATTTGCGATTATGGATGAATATAGGCCAAGGGTAGTATTTCATGCTGCTGCTCATAAGCATGTTCCATTAATGGAGAGAAATCCAGAAGAAGCGATTAAGAATAATGTTATTGGTACAAAAAATGTAGCAGAGGCAGCAGGGGAATCACATGTAGAGACATTTGTCATGATCTCCACAGATAAGGCTGTAAACCCAACAAGTGTTATGGGAGCCACGAAAAGAATTGCAGAGATGATTGTGCAAGAGTTAAACCAAAAAAGCAATACAAGGTTCGTAGCCGTCCGGTTTGGGAATGTATTAGGAAGCAGAGGGAGTGTTATTCCATTATTCAAGAATCAAATTTCTAAAGGTGGTCCTATTACGGTAACGCACCCTGAAATGACAAGATATTTTATGACCATCCCCGAAGCCTCTAGACTTGTGTTACAAGCAGGAGCACGTGCAGAAGGCGGGGAGATTTTTATTCTTGATATGGGTGAGCCGGTGAAGATAGTTGATTTAGCAAAAAATTTAATACGCTTATCCGGCTATTCAGAGGATGAGATAGAAATTACTTATTCGGGGATAAGGCCGGGTGAGAAATTATTTGAAGAAATTCTAAACCAAAATGAAGCACAAGACAATCAGGTGCATCCAAAGATTTTTGTAGGTAAACCAGTGAATGTCGATAGTACGAAAATTACAGACTTAATTGAAAATTATGCCTATCTTGATAGAGAATCACTAAAGGAATTCCTGTTGTTTATGACCAATCAATCTACTGAAAATATTAAAGCAGTGGTTTAGCAGTCAAGCTAACTCGTTGGATGGAGAGTGTAAGGATGTTTTTAAATAAAAGAGAGATTCTTTTAGTCGCTCCCTTTACAATACTTCCTGGGGAAAAAGGGTTTAATCGATTTACGTATATTGCAGAAAAATTAAGCAGCAAAGGTCATAAGGTTACGTTACTTACGAGTAATTTTAAGCACAGTGATAAGAACTTTAGAGACAAAGCTGTAATTGAAAAAATCAGCAGGAGCCTTAAGTACACAATCGTCATGATTGAAGAACTAGGATACAAAAAGAATATTGGCATTGATCGAATTCAAAGTCATAGACACTTTTCAAAACAACTAGCATTGTATTTAAAGAATCGTAAACAAAAGCCCGATGTAATATATTGTGCGTATCCAATGATGGATGCGGCTTTTATTGCTGGAAGATATGCCAAACAGTATCAAATTCCATTTGTGATGGATATTCAGGACGTATGGCCAGAAGCAATCAAAAATGCAATACCCCTTCCAGAGGTAATGGCTGATATCTTATTATATCCACTTACTATCTATGCAAATAAAATTTATAGTTTAGCAGACTACGTCGTGGGGGTTTCAAAAAGTTATGTTCAACGAGTAAATAATGTCCATGAAAATGCTAAAAGTTATTTACCCATTTTTATTGGAACAGACCTTGGTATTTTTGATAGCTATAAAGAAAAATATGTAAAGAAAGATCCTAATGAATTTTGGATAACCTACATTGGTACCATTAGCTATAGTTATGACCTGGAAACGGTAATTCGTGCAGTTTCTATTCTGAAAAATAAAGGTATCAGCAATATCGTTTTTAAGGTATTTGGGTCTGGACCTTTACAGCCAAAGTTTGAGAGGTTGGTCAATCAGCTTGATGCCCCTGTCGATTTTATGGGCCATTTTAAATATGAGGAAATGATCCCTTATCTTGTAAATTCAGATATTGCAGCAAATGCAATCAGTAAAGGTGCCCAACAAAGTATTACCAACAAAATTGGAGATTTTCTATCAGCTGGGTTACCAGTAGTAAATAGCAGTCTTAATAAGGAATTTATGGACATGGTGACGATTGAAAGTATTGGATACAACTACAACCCTGGTGATTCGGTTAAATTAGCCGCCCTCATTGAACATCTTTACAATAATAAAGGTTTACGAGCAGCATTTGGAGGAAATGCCAGGAGATTAGCGGAAGAAAAATTTGATAGGAGATATTCCTATAAAGATATTTATAGCATTATTGAACAAGCAACCGTTTAAAGAAGACCAGGTTAAATAGATTATTACAGGTGATAAAATGGTATCTCCAAAGTTGATGTCTTCACAGAATAGAAAAAAAGGAATTCTGTTCGCCGCTAGAAAAATTAAATATGCGTTATATTCAGTGCTGCTTTTTTTTATATTTTTTCTTTTATTTGCAGGACGATTTTTAGTGATTGATGAAGAGCCAAAAAAGGTAGATGTAATTGTCGTATTAAGTGGGGGAGAAGGACGACTGGAAAAAGCAATGGAACTTTATGAGTCAGGATACGCAAATAAACTGATTGTTTCTAATGGATTGGCGGATAATTTATGGAAAAATGCTGCTCAATATCTGCCAACTAGTTCGATAATATTGGAGAACAAAGCAGATAGCACTTATGAGAGCGCCATTTATGTAAAGAAACTCATGAAAACGTATAAATTTCATTCCGTAATTATAGTCTCTTCTGATTTTCATATGAGAAGGGTGAAATATAATTTTCATAGAGTCTATAAGGGCAGTGATCATGAGCTTATTTATGTAGCTAGTGATACTTTGTATAATCCTAATTTATGGTGGATGAATAAACGCAGTTTTGGTATTACCATTAGTGAATATGTAAAAATAATTGGTAATACCTTCGGAGTTCATGGAAATGAAGCAAAAAGAACATTATATCGTTATTTTGAAATGTTCTTTTATGAATAGCAGCAATAATAGTAGTAATAGAAGGAGGAATCAGTTTTGGAGAAAAAATTGGTAAACGAAATTTTTCTGATGAGAACCATTTCGTGTTTAAGTATATTACTTCTTCATTCCCTGGCAAGAGCTTACTCTCATGACAACAATATTGTTAACCAAATGCAAGTTTTATTAACTTTTGGGACACCTACTTTTGTCTTTATCTCTGAATTTATTTTGGCGCGTTCTTATCCACAAGCACTTCCAGACAATTTTTGGTCTAAAAGACTAAAGTTTATTATGGTACCTTATATTTTATTTGGTACATTTTATGCTCTGATGAAGGGGTTTGAACAATCATTAAGTTCTGGAGACAATTTTATTAGTTCTTTTGGAGGTTTCCTATGGAAACATATATTATTGGGGGATTACCATGGTTATTTTATTCTAGTAATCTTTCAATTTTATTTATTGCATTATTTCTTCCATAAATATTTGAAAAAGTGGAACCCATTCATCGTTATGGGGAGTGCGCTGCTCATTCATTTAGTGTATTTAGGATTCTTTAATTTTGTCAAAGCACCTCAGAATGAAATTGGAATTTACATTTGGGAGAAGTTTTATTGGGTACCTTTTTTTGGCTGGTTTTTCTATTTTACTCTCGCTTATTACTGTGGAAGGAACTTTTCAGTGTTTATCCAATATATTAATAAATTTTCAAGATGGGTAATAGTTAGTCCATTCATAACTGGGGGTATAGTTTTATTTTTATATGAATCAAAAATAATTCCGGTTATTTCTTCCAAAAGAGTAGATATGGTGTTTTTTACTACAAGTATGATTTTCTTAATTTATTATGTAGCAACAAAATTACACAAAGTACCTAGAGTTGTTGTTTGGATTAGCCAGTATTCATTTGGAATTTATTTAATGCATTCAGTCTTTTTAGCTGTTATGTATTTAGCTTTCAACAGATTACCCGTAGAAATAAATCCAGCAATGCTTACAGTAATATACTTCTTTGTTAGTCTACTGTTGTCAATTGCGTCAACATTTGTTCTCAATAAAATTCCATATGGATATTATTTTATTGGAAAGATATCTATAGGTATTAATAATAACAAAATGAGTAACCCGATTGCTCCTAAGACAAAAACAGTACAAGGGTAATTTTATAAAACAAAGGGGTGCCTTTAATGACACCTCTTTGTTGATTATTGATATAAAAAAAGGTTAAGTTTATTTTTACGGTCGATTGTGGCTAATAAAACATTACCTACCTCAGTCTGATACTGGCTCCTTAGTGTGTTTATGAGCCAACCTTCATCCTTATTTAGTTGGTGGAGCTCATGAAGTTTAATTTTTCCTTCTTTTATTATAGTCTTAGGAAGATCAAATGGCTCGGTAGCTAAGTTATATGTAGATGGGGTGATTGGTTGGTATTTTGGATCCAAAAAAACGGACAATTTCCCATCTGCTTCCCACAATGCTAAGGCAACTTTCTTAACATCTTCTACTTTTTCCTCACGTAATTCTTCTAATAAAATATCGATGGATATTCTGGCTTTATTCAACCCATTAACGATAATTTCTCCGTCTTTTACAAGTGTAATGGGTGCAGGATTGATTAATTTTCTAACTCGTGGAAATCTTAATATGGAATAAACACTGCCAACATACAATGCCACCAAAACCACTGTAGTCGTCAGAGAACCCTTTAACCCAAGATGTTCATCTGACAATGGATGGGCAATGATATTTCCGATTATCAGCGCAATAGCAAAGTCAATCAATCTGAGCTGTGCAATGGAACGCTGACCCATTGCTTTCGCTACAACTAGCAAAAAGAAATAGGCAACGATAGCACGTAATATCCACTCTATTGTTGTTAAGGATTCCTGACTATGGAAGAAATTCATCGAAGACACATCCTTCACACATTAAGTTTATTTTCCTAAAAACTTAACACAAACCGGGTGTGGTACCTTAATATCAGATTGTAAAAGAGTTAATTTTCCGCTATTTTCATCCCTTGCAAATAGAGTCAAGTTACTAGATTCCTGATTGGATGCAAGAATATACTTACCGCTAGGATCAATGGCAAAATCTCTTGGCCAATCTCCTTCAGTAGAGGTATGTTCCACGAAACTTAGTTCACCAGTTTCTTCAACATGAAAGACAGCAATACTATTGTGACCGCGATTTCCTGCATATACAAAGCGTCCGTCTGCTGAAATATGGATAGCACTTCCTTGATTGTTTTCTTTAAACTCTGAAGGAAGAGTAGAAATATATTGTAACTCAGTAAAATGACCATTTTCCGGATGATAGCGCAGAACAATTATCTCTGAACTAAATTCAGTCATTAGATACGCAAGTATTCCATTAGGATGAAAAGTTAGGTGCCGAGGACCGCTGCCAGCTTTTAAAGGCAAAAGATGAGCTTTTGTAAGTTTTCCATCTGGACTTACTTCGTAAGTAGTAAGAGAATCTGTTCCTAAATCGACTGCCGCAAGATACTTTTCGTCTGGTGTCAATCCGGTATAGTGCACATGCGGTTTTTCCTGCCTAGGGTCAGGTCCAGAACCCTCATGTTGGATAATGGAAGAGGCAGACTGAATCGAGCCGGTTTCCGAGTTAATTAAAAAGGCCTCGACTGTCCCTTTATGATAATTGCCGCTAAATACAAATTGGTTCTTACTATCAATACTTACATGGCAAGGAGGAGAACCCTCTGATAATTGATTATTTATAGGAGCAAGTTCTCCATTGTCAGTAATAGAATAGGAAGCTAGGCCGCCAGAATTACCCTCTTTCCCTACAGCATATAAATACTTTTGATCATTTGATAGGGTCAGGTAGGTTGGATTCTCTATGTAAGCCACAGCTTTAATATCTGTTATTTTTTTTTCGGAACGATTTAATGTAAAACTGTAAACTCCTTCGCTTTCTCCTTTGGTATATGTACCAATATAGCCAAGTTGTAGATTAGGTGTTGTCATTTAAAAAACTCCTTTTAAAAGATTATTACTTTATTTTACCCTTAGCGAAGTACTTAGTCTAATATGTGGAATTTTTATTGAAGTCACTATATAGTTATTAACAGAAAGTAATTATTTAATAAGGAGTTCAATTATGGCGCAGAAGAAAAAGAAAGTTAACAAACCACCAAAATCTTCATCATCAAAATTTGTTTTTTGGATTATTGGATTAATCGCAATAGCTATTATTGGATTTATCTTTCTAGCCAACAACGACAAATCAGATGATTCAGCTAAAGAAGAGATTGATTATTCCAATCAGCCTTTTCTAGGGGAAGAATCAGCCCCTGTTTCAATTGTAGAATTTGGCGATTATAAGTGTCCAAATTGCAAAAACTTTACTGACAACGTAGTACCGCTAATAGTAAAAGAATTTGTTGACACAGGCAGGGCTAAATTTTATTATTTCCATTATCCATTTATTAATGTTGATTCAGACCGGACCGCTAAATTTTCCGAGGCAGTCTATCATGAGTTAGGCAACGAAAAGTTTTGGGAATTTCATGAACTTATTTACGATAAGCAGCCAGAAGATACACGATACGAAAAGATTGATGTTTTCACCGAGGAATTTTTAACCAAAACTTTAGAAGAAATGGCTACTGAGGAAGAGGTTAAGAAGGTAGTTGCTTATTTTGATACAAAAGCTCCGGAAGACGCTTGGAAGAGTGACGAGGCTCTCGGAGGGAAATTAGGGGTTAGTGGAACACCGACCATTTTTGTTAATGGGAAGCGTTTTGATGGAACAACGATGGACGATTTAAACAAATTAGTTGAGGAAGCGGCGAAGGAGAAAGGGAATGAATAAACCTTTACTGCTTGCATGGGTTACAGCACTTATTGCGACCATTGGAAGTTTGTATTTTAGTGAAGTTCTCCACTATATTCCTTGTACACTTTGTTGGTATCAGCGAATTTTTATGTATCCATTAGCAATCGTACTGGGGATTGCTTTTTACCGGAATGATAACGATATTGTGAAATACACATTACCATTGTCGATTATTGGACTGCTCATTTCTGGCTACCATACGGCTCTGCAAAAGATTCCTTATTTGCAGCAATTTGAAATGTGTAAAAGTGGTGTGCCTTGCTCAAAAGATTATATTAACTGGCTTGGATTTATCACCATTCCAATCTTGGCGTTTACCGCCTTCACGATTATTACCATCTGCTTCGTTTTCATTGCTCGAAATAAAAACAAATAAGACTCAGCATTTGCTGAGTCTTATTTGTTTATTTCCTTTAACTTAAATCGATTTGCCAAGGAATGCTGTTAACATCCATACATGTTTTTCTAAACCAGAATGAATGGCAAGGAGCATATCACCTGTGGTTTCATCATCCTTATCTCCGGCAATGCTCATACCTTCTTTTAATTCACCAATTATAATTGAAAAATCATTTATAATGGTTTGAACCATTTCCTCAGCAGTTTCGCTTCCATTTGCTTCTTGAACCGATGAAAGTTCTAGACACTCTTTCATCGTTGCAACTGGATTCCCTCCTATTGCAAGTAATCGTTCTGCTAATTCATCTACATGCAATCCGGCTTCGTTATAGAATTCCTCAAATTTAGCGTGCAGGGTAAAAAACTGACCACCCTTTACGTACCAATGGTAGTTATGTAATTTGATATACAATACTGACCAGTTTGCAATTTGTTTGTTAAGTATGCTGACTAACTGATTTTCCATTATGAACCCTCCATCATTTTGTCTTCTATTATATTATTACCAAAGATTTAGGGAGAAACCTGTGAAAAATCAAGGGATATTTTGTCAATTTGGTGAAAGGTATCATTGTTACATTGGTATTTAATGAAATAAGCCTGAAATAGAATGTAATAATTTTTCCTTAGTTATCCATTAGTGGGGAAAAGAAGGAAATAATAACAAAATGGTTAATTATTCCATTTAATAGATAAATGCTTTCATAGCAGGAGCGATTTATGCGATTCTTGCACTGGTTATTTTTGGCTAATGAATAAGTATGTTACAACTGATAGCCTTATTAGTAGAGAAAACAACGAGAATACTAGGAGGCTATAAAACATGAATAAATTAAAAAAACTTGTTATTGCAGCGGGATTAATCTTTTCAATGTCAGCATTTACTGGTGTAACCAAATCGGAAGCAGCAACAACGCACAAAATTCAATATGGTGAGACATATTGGAAAATTGCTAAAGGATTTGGTATTCCGGTTAATAGCTTAATGAGTGCGAACAATAGTAAGCCACTTATTGCAGGACAATATATGACTCTGCCAAACTCTCCAATTTCAGCGGCAGATGAAGAATTAATGGCAAAACTAGTTCGTGCAGAAGCTGTTGGTGAGCCATATGCCGGAAAGGTAGCTGTTGCAACTGTTATTCTAAACCGAGTGAAAAGTCCAGACTTCCCTAATACAGTTCGTGGAGTCATTTATCAAATTTCAAATGGACACTATGCATTCACTCCAGTTCAAAACGGTCAAATTAATCAGCCAGCTGACTTAGCGTCCAAAAGGGCAGTGAATGAAGCAATTGCTTTGATGGGTAAAGGAAATGGTTCTTTATTTTTCTACAATCCAAAAACAGCCGTTAGTGATTGGATCTTTTCACGTGAAGTAACCGTGACAATTGGAAATCATCGTTTTGCACGATAATCAGGGGACGCTTGGAGACATATCCAGGCGTTTTTTTATGTTATTGATCGGAACAACAATCTCAAGTATATAGTTAACCAATCCATTTTAAATAAACCTACATCATAGGATAGTAAGGATAAGCGCAAAATAGCTTTGTCAGCCAAATTACTAATATAAAGAAAGAGGTTTAAGAATGGATCAAGAGATTTCTTATGGCAGTGATTATAAATTTATCCCCGCAACTTCAATAGCAAGTGGTATTGGCATAGAGGTCCTGCCCGATTTATATAGCCACACAATCCAAATTGTAAATATCTGTTTAGTCGGAAATCCAGAAACAAAGAATTTTGTTTTAGTTGACGCTGGAATGCCTGAATCAGCTAACGAGATTATTTCTGTAACGGAAGATCGTTTCGGTGCTAATAGCCGGCCGCAAGCCATTATTTTAACACATGGTCATTTTGATCATGTAGGAGCCATTATTGAATTAGTCAAGCATTGGAATGTCCCTGTATATGCACATGAGTTAGAATTTCCTTTTTTGACTGGAAAAATAAGTTATCCAGAGCCAGACCCTACTGTAGAAGGCGGTTTGGTTGCTAAAATGTCGCCGATGTTTCCCAATGAACCAATTAATTTAGGGAATCATATTCAAAGCCTTCCTTCTGATGGAAGTGTGCCGCACTTGTCGGGATACCGCTGGATACATACTCCGGGACATAGTCCCGGACATGTGTCACTATTTAGGGATCAAGATCGTTCTCTGATAGCGGGAGATGCATTTATTACAGTTAAACAAGATTCACTCTATAAGGTTCTTACACAAGAAATGGAAGTAAATGGACCACCAAGATATCTTACAACCGATTGGCAAGCTGCTTGGGAATCGGTTAGAAAATTGGAGGCGCTGCAGCCAACCACGGCTGTAACTGGCCATGGAATGCCATTGTCAGGTGAAATGCTGGCTAATGGTCTGAAAAAGTTAGTTAATGACTTTGAGCAAATTGCTATTCCAGACTACGGTAAGTACGTTAATAAAAATAAACATTAGATAGGTTGTATAGCTTCAGAAAGCCGATTATCAGATGGAGATAATCGGCTTTAACTGTTACTTTCTATATAAAGAAATTAATTCGTTTTTTAGAATCCTCTTTAAAAACAACTCTTTACTGTGTTACGATAACGAAATAAAGTGGACTGGAAAAGAGGGTGGGTTAAGTGATAAAAACAATTTTATTTGACGTTGATGGAGTCTTATTAAGTGAAGAGCATTATTTTGACGCCTCTGCATTAACCGTATGGGAATTGTTAATAAGTAATAATTATTTGGCATTGGCACCTGAGAAATTTAAAACAGATTATAGTGAAGCAGAGATTAAGAGTATTCGGGAGACTGTATTCGGAAAGCATGATGAAGTTCTAAAGCTCATGAAGTCAAGGGGGCTCAATGCGAATTGGGATATGATTTATTTGTCTTTTGGTCATCAACTAATCCATCTCTTATCTCAAATAAAGGAAAAAGAAAATAGCAGCATCAACAACTGGCTGCAGGAACCCATTACAAGAGAAGTGCTGCTTGATATAGGCAGGGTATTACGTAATTATTCAGTTAATCAGGATTTCAATCTATTTGTATCTGATTTTGAAGAATCAAAGGAAACAAAGCAAGAATTGTTCAATTATCTTAATCAATTAGCGGAAGAGAAACTCGGGGTTCAAACAGAAATCTTTAGTGGAATCAATGCACTTTGGTCAGTATGTGAGCATGTCAGTCAAGAATGGTATGTTGGCGATGAGAATGTAGAAAAATCCACTGGTAAACCTTCTGTTCAATTAGGAAAGAAAGGCTTTTTAGCGAATGAAACCACATTGGCTGCTAAAACAGAGATAGAAGCACTCTTTTCATTCCTAAAAGATTCTGGAGTAAAAATAGGAATTGGAACGGGGAGACCAGAGCTTGAAACCATTCAACCCTTTCACCACTTAAACTGGCTAAAACATTTTGATATCAATCATATTGTCACTGCAGATGATGTGCTCAAAGCAGAAAAGGGATTAAACGAAAGACTATCACTCTCAAAACCAGATCCATTTACGTACATTATGGGGCTAAAAGGAAGAAATACTTCAGTAGAGGATTGTTTGAGTACTACTTTGCCAATATCAAATGGAGAAGAGGTATTAGTTGTCGGGGATTCACTGGCGGACTTGCTGGCTGCACAAAAAATGGAATGTCAATTTGCTGCAGTGTTAACTGGATTATCAGGAAAAGACGCGAGAAGTGACTTTGAAAAGCACGCTGCAGACTATATTCTCGATACAGTGCTTGATGTGAGAGAAATAATCGAGAAAAACTAAGAGGGATTGCCGAGCAATCCCTCTTAGTTCGTGTCTGATGGTTGATCTGATTGCAACTGAAAAGTAAACGAAACTTATTTTTAGCTCAAGCGAGAGAGATTAGCCCCAATTCGTTACCTTTTACCCGCCTTTCCAGTTAGAAAGGGCATGAATAGCCTCTATTCGTTACCGTATATCCGTATTTCCAGATACACGGGCATGAATAGCCCCAATTCGTTACCTTTTACCCGCCTTTCTAGTTAGAACGGGCACAAATAGCTCGTAGAATAAATCTCCAGAATTAACCATCAAATATTAAAGACCAAATCCATAACAGATTTGGCCAGCATCACTTAGTTATTTAACTTTTTCAAGCTCCTGCTTTCCTGGATAAAAGGAATCTACATTCGCTAACTCCAGTGATTGAGCTTCGTTTAAACCATTAATAAGTGTAAGGGCTTTAATAACCTCGGGAGTAATCTGCTTATCAAGTGTTAAGACCATGATTGCTTCTCCGCCAACAGCTGTTCTGCCTACTTGCATCGTTCCGATATTAATTTGATAATCCCCAAGAAGAGATCCAACCTTACCAATCATACCAGGCACGTCCTGATGTTTTACAAGTAAGAGATGGCTTTCAGGACGTACATCAATACGATAATCGTTGATTTTCACGATTCTTGCACCATAGCCGTTTAAGACTGTCGCTCCAATTTTAGCTGTTTCAGAGCCTTTTGTAATTGATAGCTCCATATAATTGGCGAAACCTTTATTCGAGGCATTTTTTTGCACATTATAGGAAACACCTTGCTCCTTTAATAGATGAAGAGCATTAATCAAATTAACTGAGTCACTTAAATGATAGGAGAGAATTCCTTTAATCATTGTTCTAGTTAATAGTTCAGTATCTTCTTCAATTAAATCTCCATAATAATTAATTTCAATTTTAGAAGGAGCATGCTTTAATAGTTGAACCACCAGCTGTCCCACTTGTTCTCCAAGCAGTAAGTATGGCTGCATTTTTTGCTGCGTTTCACCTGACATCTGCGGCATATTCACCGCATTGCGGATGGATTGTGTTTCAAGAATTTCAATAATTTCTTCACTGACCTCTTGAGCTACTTTCTCTTGTGCTTCTACAGTGGAAGCTCCTAAATGCGGGGTAACAATAATATTTGGATTATCCAGCAAGGCTGGGTCGGCAACTGGTTCCTTTTCAAAAACATCGAGTGCTGCACCTGCAACGTGGCCAGCTTGAATCGCTCTTACCAACGCCTTTTCATCGATAATTCCGCCCCGAGCGACGTTAATAAATCGTACTCCCTTTTTTGTCTTGCTTAAGTATTCGTCGTTGACTAAACCTTTTGTATCATTTGTAAGTGGTGTATGAATGGTTATGAAATCCGACTCGCGCGCGATTAAATCGAGACTTGCCTTTTTCATTCCAAGTTTCTCAGCTCTTTCCTCTGTTAAATAGGGGTCATATCCCAAGATATTCATTCCAAAGCTCTTAGCACGCTTTGCGACTTCGGTTCCGATTTTACCCATACCAATGACACCAAGTGTTTTTTTGTATAATTCTACTCCCTTGAAAGAATTTCGGTCCCATTCTCCGCCAACCGTTTTTCTGTGGGCTTGCGGAATCATTCTTGCCATAGAGAGCATCATCGCTAAAGTATGTTCTGTAGCGGCAATCGTGTTCGCACCAGGGGCATTTATGACGATAATTCCTTTACCTGTAGCAGCATTCACATCGATATTATCTACACCAACACCGGCTCTAGCAATTACCTTAAGCCTGTCAGCATATTGAAGCAGTTCTGCCGTAACTTTCGTTTGACTGCGGACAATTAAAGCCTCGTAATCTCCAATAATATCCTTTAGCTCTTCAAACTTTAAAGTAGGCTGGCGCTCTACAATAAAATTAGGGTGGTCAAACAAACTTTTTAAACCAGAATCACTAATACCATCGGTTACTAGTACCTTAAACATTTTTTACTCATCCTCTCGTATTTCTAATTTTTTAGTAAAATAAAAAATCCCCCATAACAGGACAGATTTGTCTTGTTATGAGGGACGTGATCAACGTGGTGCCACCCTCTTTTGCTGCAAATCGTTATGCAGCCTCCATAGGTTAACGGGGAATCCCGGGCATTCCTACTAAAATTTCAGTCTGCCAGTTCAGAAGGGCTGGGCAAGTTTAAGAAATTGCACCGGTTCACAGCTGCCACCGGCTCTCTGAAGCATTCTCTTAATGCCGTCTTCATCATTACATTTAATTTAGATTACCTGAATTTAAAGAATATTCTACATGGATATCTTTACGATTGTAAAGGGTAAAATAAATAATTTTTTGAGTATTCAAATTTAAAAATTTTTTAAAAAAAGGAAGGCCAATACTAGCATGGAGGTAAGCGATTACATTGAATTTTTAAAAAAATTAGTCTATTGTAAATATATTAAGAGAATAATATAATGTCTACTATATAAAGACAATTGTGCGTATGCGATAGACAGATCAGGAGGGACTATTTATGAAAGCAATCCAAATTGGGTTACTCGGTTTAGGAACAGTTGGTTCAGGGGTTGTAAAAATTATCAAAAATCACCAAGATAAATTAATGCACCAGGTTGGTTGTCCTGTTGTCATCAAAAAAATCCTGGTCCAAAATATACATAAAGAAAGACCGGCTGAAGTGGATCCAGCGCTGTTAACATCTACCCCATCTGATATCCTGCATGATCCTGAGATAGATGTTGTGATTGAAGTAATGGGCGGAGTCAACGAAACAAAGGATTATTTGCTTGGTGCACTCCGTAAAGGGAAGCATGTTGTAACAGCAAACAAAGATTTAATGGCTCTTCATGGATCAGAATTGTTGTCTGTTGCTTCTGAAAATGGCTGTGATTTATTTTATGAAGCCAGTGTAGCTGGTGGTATTCCAATCTTAAGAGGTTTAGTTGATGGTCTAGCTTCTGATCGTATTACCCAAATGATGGGGATTGTAAATGGAACCACTAATTATATTTTAACAAAAATGAGCCAAGATGGTAGTGCATATGAAGATGTTCTTAAAGAAGCCCAAGAGCTTGGGTTCGCGGAGTCCGATCCAACTTCCGATGTAGAAGGATTGGATGCGGCCCGAAAAATGACAATATTAGCCACTTTAGGCTTTTCGATGCATATAGATCTTGATGATGTAAAGGTATCTGGAATATCTACTGTAACAGAAGAAGATCTTCGGTATGGAAAACAGTTAGGCTATACAATGAAACTGTTAGGATACGCTCACCGAGAAGGGGAAAAAGTAGAGGTAAGTGTTCAACCTACCTTCTTGTCCGACAACCATCCATTGGCTTCGGTTCAAAACGAGTATAACGCTGTTTATGTGTATGGCGAGGCTGTTGGTGAAACCATGTTTTATGGACCAGGTGCAGGAAGCCTGCCAACCGCAACGGCAGTGGTCTCAGATTTAGTAGGAGTAATGAAAAATCTACGACTTGGAGTAAATGGACGCAGTGCGGTTACACCACAGTACCCTAAGCGCTTAAAGGATGATAATGAAAAGTACTCTAAATACTTCTTACGAATCCATGTACAGGATGAGGTGGGTGTATTTGCTGAACTTACTTCCATTTTTGCAAAATACGGTGTCAGCTTTGAAAAAATATTACAGCTTCCAGTAAAGAAAAACGAAACTTCTGAAATTGTCTTGGTTACACATAAAGCGTCACTTACAAATTATGATGCCATCCTGTATGAATTAAACGATTTACAAGCGGTAAAAGAAATAAAAAGTGCGTATAGAGTAGTGAGAAAATCATTATGAGATGGCCGGGTTTAAAGGAGTTGTCATACAATGACTCAAAATAATGATAAATTTATTATTACAGTTCCAGCAAGCTCTGCAAATCTTGGCCCTGGCTTTGATTCAATCGGTGTTGCCCTGAATCTATATTTAACTTTAGAAGTAGAGAAAAGTGAAAAATGGGAATGTAATTCCACATCAGAGGAGTTAAAGGATCTCCCGGCAGATGAACAGAATTTTATCTGCCAAATTGCCTTACAAACAGCAGCGAAATATGGCAGAGATTTACACCCGTGTAAAATAAAAGTTGAAAGTGATATTCCGTTGGCACGCGGCCTTGGTTCAAGTGCTTCAGCTATTATTGCAGGCATTGAGCTTGCTGATTATGTTGGTGAGTTAGGGTTAACAAAAGAAGAAAAGTTATTACTCTCCACAGAAATAGAGGGTCATCCAGATAACGTTGGGGCATCATTATATGGAGGCCTTATCATTGGCTGTTATCAGCAAGGCCAGGTGGATGTTCTTCCTATCGCATCTATTTCGTTTGAAATGGTTGCTGTAATTCCGAGAGAAAGCTTATTAACGAAAGATTCCCGTGGTGTCTTACCAACAGAATTTTCGTATTCAAATACTATTCAAGCTTCCTCTACTGCCAATGTTTTAGTTGCAGCACTTCTTAGTCAAAACTGGGAGATGGCAGGTAAAATGATGGAAATGGACCTGTTCCACCAGCCTTATCGGAAACCGTTGATTCCTTTTTACAATGCTGTTGAAGATTTTGCTAAATCTGAGGGTGCATTTGGTGTTGCCTTAAGTGGTGCTGGTCCAACCGTTTTATGTTTTTGTGAAGAAGGAAAAGGACGATTACTGAAGCAATCCATTCAATCAAAGTTTCCTGACATGACAGCTAAACTGCTAAGTATCGACTATACAGGCAGCAACATTACTAAAGTGAATAATTGTGCAACTAATTAGGGCCGAGATAGAATCGGCCCTTTATTTTCGTAATATATACTACCCTTTTACCCCTTGCAGCCACTCCTGATAACATTCATGACAAAGGATCTCATCTCTTTCAGTACTAGAACTAAAAAATGTAACATAACGATGTTGTTTTTCCTCGATTTCATTTACACAATAGAAACATTTGTCCTGCATAATTCCTTCCTCCTTTTCTTAGAGGTTTTCTTATTTTTTCTTGAAATTTATTTTTATTACGTAGAAAAAATCTCCACATTATTTTCAAGTAAACTGGAAAATAAGTTAAACTACAGTTAAAAGTGATTGAAGAGGTGGTTTCTAATGAGTTTTAAAAATAAGGTAGTAATTGTAACTGGTGCAGCAAAAGGGATTGGCCGAGGCATCGCAGCTGCTTATGCTGAAAAAGGGGCAAAGGTTTTGTTGGCAGATGTGGATGAAACTGCTGGAAAACAGTCGGAAGTGGAACTTAAACAAATGGGAACTGAAGTAATTTACGTGAAAACAGACGTTAGGAAAGAAAATGATATTATTCACCTAATGAAAACTGCAAAAAACACATTCGGTGGGTTAGATGTCCTAATTAATAATGCTGGTAAAGGGTTATTTAAATCGTTGTATGATGTGACGGTTGAAGAATGGGATGATATCATCCAAACCAATTTGAGGAGCGTTTTCCTCTGTTCACGGGAGGCAGCGAGGTATATGCGTGAAAATCAAGAGGGGGGAGCCATTGTAAACATTGCTTCGACGCGGGCACTCATGTCTGAACCAAACTCTGAGGGATATGCAGCTACTAAGGGAGGAATTGTTGGTATCACGCATGCTCTAGCCTCATCTCTTAGCGATGATTTAATAACCGTAAATGCGATTTCACCTGGTTGGATTCACACAGGGGACTACTCAGAATTAACAGACATTGATCATAATCAGCATTTTTCTAAACGCGTTGGGAAGCCCGATGATATTGCAAGAGCATGTATGTATTTAACAGCAAGAGAAAATAATTTTGTAACGGGTATTAATCTAGTCGTTGATGGCGGTATGACGAAAAAAATGATTTATGAAGAATAAGATTTCTTAGCTATTAAAAAACCTAGTTCTGCCACGGAGCTTTATTATATGATAAAATAGTGTAAAAATTGGAAATATTAGAAAGGAGGATAAATAAATGAAGCTGCCTATTATTCAAACAAAACTGCGAATCCCTGTTATTAAAGACGAATTTATTAGACGGGCTAAGCTTACTAGGAAAATGAAGAAAATACCTGAGTATCCTTTAACCATTATTCATTCGGGTGCTGGTTTTGGAAAAAGTACGGCATTGGCTTTATTTATGAGGGATGAAAAAATCCCAGGCTGCTGGTACTCCATTTCATCAATGGACGACGACATCCTTCCATTCCTTTCCTATATCATTCATTCGATTAGAGGGGTGGTTCCTGAATTTGGTCAGGAAATTGAAAAGTATATTGAAACAATAGACCGGTACATACGGGAAGAAGATTTGAGTTATCTATGCACCTTGTTTATAAATGAAATCCTTGATGCTAATTCTGATATTACGTTGATTTTGGACGACTATCATCAAATTGAGCATTCCTATACGATTAACAGTTGGATTGAAAAATTACTACAGCATATACCTGCTAATTTACACTTAGTGATTTCAAGCCGCAGCCGACCTGGCTGGAAGCATTTAGCGAAAATGAAAGTTAACGGGCAGCTATTCGAAATGACACGGGAAGATTTAGTTCTCACGCTAGAAGAAACAGAATTATTATTATCAGACCTTTATGGGCTGGAAATTGAGCCTGCTCACTTACAAAATATCTATCAAATAACAGAAGGATGGATTATTGCATCGTGTATGATAGCGCAGCAGATTCCACTTACTGGAGATATCACTGCACACTTTGAACATTCTACCTACTCACTTCAGGACTTATTCGACTACTTAGTAATGGAAGTCTTCTCAAAACAACCGCCAGTCATTCAGCAATTTTTGGAGCAAACTTCAATCCTAGATGTTATGGAAGAAGAGCTTTGCGATGAAGTAATTGGAATTCATGGAGCTTCTAATATGCTCGAGCAATTAAAAGAAAGAAATTTGTTCATCCAGAAGATTGGATTAAAGCATTACCGCTACCATGCACTTTTTAAAGAATTTTTAGAAAACGCTTTCTTAAAAAATAACCCCGCTGCTTACTCTGCCCTCCATGAGAAATGTGCCAGATTCTATGAAAAAAGATTACTATGGGAAGAGGCTCTTTACCACTATAAAAAGATTAGTCATTATAAAGCAATTGCCTCCATTTTACAGGACTATGGTATTACGATGCTTGAGGGCGGGAAGCTAAAAAGCTTGTCTGATCAATTACTGCTGATTCCTTTAAAAGAGTTCGACACCTATTATTTTCTCTGGTTTTTAAAAGCAGAGGTCCTAAGGTACCGCTCCCAATATCAAGAGGCAGAGAAATGCTATGATAAAACCTATTTAGAGGCCGAGAAGAGAAAAGATTTTCTTGGAATGAGTAAGGCATTAGAAGGAAAAGCAAAGATTTATTTAGATACCATTCAGCCTCATCAAGCCGAAAGATTATTATATGATGCTATTGAAGCAAGAGAAAAAAGCAGTAGTCCAGAAGTAGAAAAGGCAAAGCTGTATTATTTACTTTCTGAAAATCTCTTGAATGCTGGAAAATCGACTAACGCTGAAAAATGGCTGCAAAAAGCAATAGAATCTAGTCCCTCCATAGTAGATGGAAATATTGAAGCAAGATTGTATCTAAGAACAGGTCGGTTTGAAGAGGCCAAAAAGGTTCTTTACAATCAAAAAGAAGAATTATCAGGTAAAAGTGGTAACGCTCTTCCGAAGTCACATAGAGAAACCGATTTGTTATTGTCTCTAATTGAATCCTTTACGGGAGAAGGAATGAATGCCAAGGATTTAGCACAGGCAGGCATACAACAAGGTATTAGTTTAAAAGCACCATTTGTGGAGGCCTGCGGCTGGATTCGGATGGGGCATGCGGTCCAAATTCTCAATAAATATGATTCTGATTTAGCCGAAAAGTGCTACCATACGGCTTTGGAAATTATGGATACGCTGAATGTAGAAAGGGGTAAAGCTGAACCATTAATGGGACTTTGTATCCTGTATGGAACTAGGGGAGAATACGAGCGTGCAATAGAGGCAGGGAAAAGAGCATTATTGGAGACTGAAAAAGTACAGGATATCTGGCTTTCCGCACTTATTAGCCTATGTATGGGGATTACATGTATTTATAACGAAAGAGGAAAAAAAGGACTGGATTACTTAGAAAAAACAAGAGCATTATTTTATCAATGCGAGGATACGTTTGGACAAATGTTATCCGGTTTCTGGCTTGCCTATATTTACTTTTTAGAAAAAGATGAAGATTTGTTTAGACACACAATCGATAAGTTTTTATATATGATTCAAACCTATGAATTTGAGTTCTTTTTTCATAAGGTATCAGTATTTGGTCCAAGGGATTTACAGATGATCGTACCTATGTTAATTAAGTGTGCAAAAGGGAATATTCAAAGCTCATATGCTATAAAAATCCTTCAGGATATGGGGATTACTGGGGGATTGGACTCCCATCCTGGATATTCGATCAGAGTTCAAACACTAGGACAATTTAAAGTTTGGCTTGGAGAAAAGGAAGTCGGAGAAAAAGATTGGCAGCGTGAAAAAGGCAAGGAATTGTTTCAGCTCTTTATAACCGTGAACGAACTGATGACGAAAGAAGAGATACTCCAAATTCTTTGGCCGAATCAAGATACAAAAAATGCAGACCGTGATTTTAAAGTTGCATTAAATAGTCTTCATCATGTTCTAGAGCCAATGCGTAAGGCAAGGGCAGCCCCCTTTTTTATTATAAGAGAAGGAATGTTTTATGGATTAAATCCTCATGCGAAAATTGAATTAGATACCATTCAATTTCAAGTATTGATTCAAACAGGGCTAAATGAAGCATCCCAAGAAAAAGGGATTACCCTTTTGGAAAAAGGGTTAAAACTTTATCAAGGGGAATACCTGCCAGACAGAAGATATGATGATTGGTGTATAAGTAAACGTGAGAGTATGCTGGTTTATTTCTTACGAGCTGCTGAAAAAATAGCTCAAATCATGGTCCGGCAAGAAAAATATGACCATGCTATTTATTGGTGTGAAAAAATACTTAAGCGCGACCGCACCTGGGAAGAAGCCTATCGATTGTTAATGTATTGCTATTACCGGAAAAACAACCGTCCACAGGCAATGAAATGGTATCAAAAGTGTAAAGTCGTTCTAGAAGAAGAATTAGGAGTATCTCCTCTTGAACCAACGAAACAAATGCACGATATGATTCTCGAATCAGAAAAATATTTAGATCAAATCGAACAGCCTTAATGAAGGGCTGTTTTTTTCTTGTCTTTCCGTAAGGTCATTTCAGTTTTTCCTTGTAACTTCTCTGTAACTCTACTTTTTTACTATTAACTCAAAGCTTGAATGATTTTATTTTTAAAAAATAAGGGGGAAAAGAAGTGAAGTTATTTCGTGGAAAAGGAGTTTTAGCAGCATTTCTTATTTTTATCATGATTTTTGCTACTGCATGCAGTTCAGACAAAACGGAAGGAGATACAAAGGGGAGTGGAGAAAAGGCTGAGAGTAAGGAGCCGATTAAAATTGGGGTTCTTGCTTCTACAACTGGTGCTTTAGAATCTTACGGGAAGCAAACATTAAGAGGTTTTGAACTTGGACTTGAATATGCAACGGAAGGAACAATGGAGGTTGAAGGTAGAAAGATTGAGTTTGTTGTAGAAGATACAGAAACAAAACCAGAAGTTGCTGTTCAAAAAGCAACCAAGCTTTTGGAAGAAGATAAAGTGGACTTTTTAGTAGGATCATCCAGCTCTGCAGATACATTAGCTGTTTTGCCGCTGGCAGAAGAATATCAAAAGATTATGATTGTAGAACCAGCAGCAGCTGATAGTATTACAGGCTCTGAGTTCAATAAGTATATTTTCCGCTCTGCGCGAAATTCTTCTCAGGACGCAGTAGCGGGTGCCGCAGCAATTGCTGGTAAAGGTGTAAAAATAGCTACCCTGGCTCCGGATTATTCTTTTGGACGTGATGGAGTAGCAGCCTTTAAAGAAGCGGCTGAAAAACTTGGTGCAGATATTGTATTAGAAGAATATGCCGATCCAGCAGCAACTGACTTTACATCCAACATTCAAAAAATTATTGATGCTAAGCCAGATTATTTATTTGTTGTTTGGGCGGGTGCTAATTCTCCTTGGAAACAAATTTCTGATATGAAGGTTCAAGATAAAGGAATCAAAATTTCTACAGGTGCACCTGACATTGCAGCTTTAGCTACAATGGAGCCGCTTGTTGGTATGGAAGGATTTACTGTTTATTATCATGATCTTCCTAAAAATAAAATTAATGATTGGTTAGTAACTGAACATAAGAAGCGTTTTAACGGAGATGTCCCTGACTTATTTACACCAGGTGGTATGAGTGCAGCCATTTCAATCGTGGAAGCGTTAAAGAAAACAAAAGGAGACGCAGATGCCGATAAACTTATAGAGACAATGGAAGGCATGAGCTTTGAAACTCCAAAAGGAAAAATGACCTATCGCAAAGAAGATCATCAGGCCCTTCAAGCACTCTATGCCATTAAACTAGAAAAGAAAGATGGCGTACCATACCCAGTCCCTGTGTTAATGCGAGAATTAACTCCAGAAGAAACCGCACCTCCAGTACGTAATTAAAAAGGTGTTCGTATAAAAATATGAGGGTTCGACCTGATTTTTGGTCACCCTCTTCCTTATTTCTATCTTCTTGATCGGTGGTGAAAGCGTGACAACTTTAATTGAAACAGATAATTTATCGATAACCTTTGGTGGACATACAGCTGTTGATTCTGTCAGCATTTCTGTTCCTGAAAAACACTTTAAATCCATCATTGGTCCAAATGGTGCTGGAAAAACAACATTTTTTAATCTTCTAAGCGGGCAGTTAACACCTACGAATGGAAATATTTATTTTCGTGGAAAGGATATCACGAAACTTTCCTCGACAAAGCGAACGAGAGAAGGTATTGGGCGCTCTTTTCAAATTACAAATGTATTTCCTAATTTAACGGTACTGGAAAATGTAAGGCTGGCAGTTCAGTCCAAAGCCGGCGTTCGCTATCAGATGTTATGGCATTATAAGAAATACCATGAATTTGAACAAAAGGCGCTTGATTGGCTAAGGCTCGTGCTGTTAGACGATAAAGTGGACTCACTGGCGAGCAATTTGGCGCATGGTGAAAAAAGAAAGCTAGAAATGGCTATGCTCCTTGCGCTTGAAACCGAGGTACTATTACTAGATGAACCAACTGCAGGTATGTCTTTAGAAGATGTTCCTGCCATATTAGAAGTGATTAGAAGAATAAAGGAACAAGGGAATCGAACAATCATATTAATTGAGCACAAAATGGATATGATATTAGATTTATCAGACTCTGTAATGGTGCTATTTAACGGCAGACTGTTGGCGGACGGAACACCTGAAGAAATTATGAAAAATGAAACTGTCCAATCTGCCTATTTGGGAGGTATCAGCGATGAGCGAGCTGCTGAAGCTTAATCAGATTGAGACGCATATTGGACAATATCATATTTTACAAGGCGTATCGGTTGAAGTGAAAAAAGGTGAGGTTACGGTTCTTCTTGGTAGAAATGGCGCAGGAAAAACAACAACATTACGGACGATCATGGGGCTAAATCCAGCTTCAAAGGGAAGCATTGTCTATAAAGGTGAAGCCATCCAATCGTTGCCAACGTATACCATCGCCAAAAAGGGAATTGGATATGTTCCAGAAGACCAAGGGATTTTTGCAGGATTGACAGTCGAAGAAAATATGAAAGTAGCCATTCAAAAAGAAAACGAAGAAACCCATAAACGGCTTGACTATATATTAACTCTATTTCCTGATTTAAAAAAGTTCTGGAAAAAGCCTGGGGGCTTACTGAGCGGCGGCCAAAAACAAATGCTTTCAATCGCCAGAGCCTATGTGAATGAAAATGAACTGTTATTAATCGATGAACCTAGTAAAGGATTGGCACCAATAGTTGTTGAGAAGGTAATGGAGTCTATTATGCAAATGAAGGAACAAACCACTATTGTCTTGGTTGAACAAAATTTTTATATGGCTAGCACAATCGGTGATTGTTTTTACATTATTGACGATGGAAGAAGTGTTAGCAATGGTTTAATGAAGCAGTTAAAAGAAGATGAGGAAATGAAACGAAAGTATTTAGGAATTGCTTAGGAAAGGAGGAAAGTTTGAATGGAGCTACTATTCAATTTGACATTAAACGGATTGGCAACAGGCATGCTGATCTTCCTATTGGCTGCAGGCTTAACGCTTATCTTTGGATTGATGGATGTACTTAACTTTGCTCATGGCGGATTGTTTGCCTGGGGTGCCTACAGTGGCATCTGGATATATACTACTACGGGAAGCTTTGTAATCGGTATTATTGGTGCCATTCTAGCAGGTTTTATACTGGGGATGATTACTGAAAAGTGGATTATCAAACCCGTTTATGGAAACCATATTCAGCAAATTTTAATTACGCTTGGCCTCATGTTGGTTTTATCTGAGATGCTTAAAGTAATTTGGGGACCTAACCAATTGACGGCTAATCCTCCAGAGTATTTACAAGGCAGCTGGGAAATTGGCAATATGATTATCATTAAATATCGTGTATTCATTATAGCAGTAGGATTACTGGTTTTTGCTGGTGTGCAATTCTTACTCAAAAAGACAAAAATTGGTTTGGTGGTCCGGGCAGGGGTTATGAATAAGGAAATGGTGCAGGCATTGGGAATAAATATAAAAAAGATATTTATGTTTGTATTTATGATTGGTTCTGGAATGGCCGCACTGGGAGGAGTTCTTTTCGGACCATACTCTGGCGTTATTCATGCTGGAATGGGTATGGAATTTGCGATATTAGCCTTTATCGTCGTTGTTATTGGCGGGATGGGGAATTTCACAGGGTCTGTTATGGCAGCCATTTTAGTTGGACTGTCTGGTTCGTTCATGGCTTATTATGTACCGGAATTATCATTAGCAGTAAATATGCTTTTAATGGCTGTTGTCTTGATTGTAAAGCCACAGGGATTATTTGGCGGGAAGGGGTGAGAGGATGAAATGGATTATTAATAATCGAGTGAATGCTATTTATGTCATCATTGCTGCTTTTCTGTTGCTCTTGCCTTTTGTCTATGAATCTAGAAATATGTTAATCCTGTTGACTCAAATTTTTGTGTTTGCCATCCTAGCGATGAGTTATGACTTATTATTAGGCTTTACCGGAATTGTTTCTTTTGGTCATGCGATGTTTTTTGGTATCGGGGCCTATTCAATTGGGATATTCATGAAGCGTTTTGAACCTACGATGCTTCATTTTCTTTATGCGGTACTTGCAACCATTCTCATTACTGCGATTGTAAGTTTTATTGTAGGTTTGCTTACCCTCCGTTTGAAAAGCCATTTTTACGCGATGTTAACAATGGCGTTAGCAGGATTATTTTTAGTATTAGCGGAAAAATGGAGGACATTAACGTTCGGAAATGATGGGTTTACTTTCCGCGTTCCAGAAATTTTTATTGACCGGACTAACTTTTACATCATTTGTTTACTCTCCATGATAGCTGTATTTATGATCCTAAAACGTTTCACCAACTCCCCGCTTGGGAGAGTCTTGCAGGCAATTCGAGAAAATGAACAACGAACCGAATCACTAGGCTATCAAGTACTACATTATAAGATTGCAGCAAGTGTTGTTGCAGGGGTGTTAGCGGGAATTGCGGGTATCTTTTATGCAATGTCACTCCGATATGTGAATACGAGTGTATTCACAATGGATATCACCTTAGATGCTTTATTAATGACCATTATCGGTGGTGTAGGGACCTTAGTTGGCGCTATTATTGGTGCAGGTTTAATCGAATTTGCTCATGATGGGTTAACTGAACTGGCAAAAGAGCACTGGATTTTTGAACGTTGGATTATATTCTTTGGCATTATTTATATTCTAGTTGTCATTTTCTTCCCTCTTGGTATCGTGGGGACACTAAAAAAATTCACCTGGAAACGAAAAAAACAGGAATCTGCTAAGAATAAAGAAAATTTAGCAGGGTAGGGGGAGGCTAAATGGAGTCTTTACAAATTGCATCCTTTGTCGTTCGTTTTCAATTAGCTGCAGTGGAAAAAGAGACGGGCAGAAAACAATGGAGAATTAAAGTTACCCATGTTCAAGAAGATCGGGAAACATTATTTGAGACAATTGAAGAAGCTACTGCATTTATGAAGTCAATGGTAGAAGACTCATAGTTGAGGAGGTGAGGGTTATGAGGATTGGTATTGTTAGTACAGGTCTTTACCTTCCAGATGAATTTATGACAGGTAAAGAGATAGCGGAAATAGCAGGTATCCCCACACATGTTGTCGAAGAAAAGATGGGGATAAAGAAGAAACATGTACCAGGACCTGCTGATCATACTTGTGAAATGGGGATAATTGCTGCTAAGCAGGCGATTGAAAGAGCAAGTATAGACCCGTTGGAAATTGATGTTGTCATTTATATTGGCGAGGAGCATAAGGAATATCCGCTTTGGACAGCTGGAATCAAACTTCAGGAAGCAATCGGAGCCTTAAATGCATGGGCATTTGATGTGGCCTTACGATGTGGAACGACCGTTATGGCGCTTAAAGTGGCAAAAAGCTTGATGATGGCAGATTCAACCATTAACACCGTCTTGCTGGCAGGAGGATACCGAAATGTGGATTTCATCGACTACCAGAACCCACGTACTCGTTTTATGTATAACCTAAGTGCAGGCGGCGGGGCGATTCTGTTGAAAAAAGACCATAACGAGAACATCTTGTTAGAAACGGAACTTGTAACGGACGGTTCCTTTTCAGAAGATGTAGTGGTCGTTTCTGGCGGTACAAAACATCCCATCACAAAAGAAGCTATCGAGCAGCGCTTAAATATGCTGGATGTCCTTGACCCAGAGGGAATGAAACGGCGTTTAGAACAAAAATCAATGGATAATTTTATTAAAGTAATCAAGGAGTCCGTCAGTAAGAGTGGTTATAAAGACGAAGATATTTCATATATTGCCATGCTTCACATGAAAAAGTCTGCACATGAATATGTATTAAAAGAATTAGGATTATCCCCGGAGCAATCGATTTATCTTGAGGACTACGGACATATCGGTCAAATTGATCAGATTTTATCATTAGAGCTTGCACTAAAAGAGGGGAAGGTAAAAGAAGGGGACCTAGTCGTTTTCGTTAGTGCAGGGATTGGATATGCATGGGGAGCCACTGCAATAAAATGGGGGAAGGTGAGATAATGGCGAATGTAGGAATAAACGAGGTACAGTTAACAAATGGGGAAACGATTGCCTATCGTGAGCGGGAAGGCGGAGAAAAAAAGGTTTTACTCATTCACGGTAATATGACTTCTTCTAAACATTGGGACCTTATTCTGGATAATATGCCTGAAGAATATAAGTTATATGCCTTGGATTTACGCGGGTTTGGTTTATCAAGCTACAATAAACCTATCACATCCATTAAAGATTTTTCAGATGATGTTAAGCTCTTCGTGGATGAGATTGACTTAAAGGATTTCGCGATTGTTGGCTGGTCCACTGGCGGTGCTGTCGCCATGCAATTTGCTGCTGATTACCAAGGATATTGCAATAAGCTGATATTGCTAGCCTCAGAATCTACCAGGGGCTATCCATTTGACGGAAAACTTAGTGAGAATGATGTACCTCGAAGATTTTCATCCTATGAGGATATTAAACGCGATTTAATTAGAACCTTACCTGTTCAGGCAGCCTATGACACAAATAACGTTGAATTATTGAAACTGATATGGAACGCTGTCATCTATACAAAAAATCAGCCGTCTCCAGACCTTTATGATGAGTATGTTCAGGATATGAGAACCCAGCGAAATTTAGCGGAAGTACACCATTCTAACAATACCTTTAATATTAGTCACCATCATAATGGACTTGTTGAAGGAAACGGACTTGTGGATAACATAAATGTACCTGTGCTGGTGTTAAGAGGAGAACGTGATTTCGTGGTTACTGCTGAGATGACGAAAGAATTGGTAGAGGATTTAGGACCAAAAGCAAAATTCGTTGAGTTAAAAGATTGTGGTCATTCACCACTTATTGACAACTTACCGCAATTATTAAAAGAGGTTACTAAATTCCTAAATACTGAGGTGTTCAAATGAGATTAAAAGATAAAGTGGCCATCATAACTGGAGCAGCTAACGGTATTGGATACACTGCAGCGGAGACTTTTGCTAAAGAAGGCGCAAAGGTTGCCATGGCAGACTTTAATGTGGAACAAGGAGAAAAAAGGGCACAGGAATTAAGAAAAAAGGGATATGAAGTGACTTTTTTTCAGGTAAATGTTGCAGAGCGTTCAAATGTGGATGAAATGGTTGAAAAAGTCAGAGAAACATACGGCAACATCAGTATCCTTATCAATAATGCGGGGATCACAAAAGATGCCATGCTTTCTAAATTAAGTGCCGAGGATTTCAAAGCAGTTGTGGATGTTAATCTTACAGGGGTATTTCACTGTACACAGGCTGTTTTACCATCAATGCTTGAAAATGGAAAAGGGAAGATCATTAATACATCTTCCGTTTCAGGTGTGTATGGCAATATCGGTCAAACGAATTATGCAGCGACTAAAGCTGGTGTTGTTGGTATGACGAAAACATGGGCCAAAGAGCTGGGGCGTAAAGGAATAAATGTGAATGCGGTGGCACCTGGTTTTATTGAAACGGGAATGACTGCAAAAGTTCCGGAAAAAATATTAGACCAAATGAAACAAATGGTGCCTTTAGCACGACTGGGAAAGCCAGAAGATATCGCAAACGCCTACCTTTTTCTAGCATCAGATGAATCAAACTATGTAAACGGAACAGTCCTTCATGTAGACGGCGGAATCATGATGTAACCAAAAAACGACCTTTTCATGGGTCGTTTTTGTTTTTATTATTCATGTAACTTTGATGTAACTACTTTTCAGTAAGATGTTTTCATCTAGTTGTGAAGGAGAGATTGTGGTGTGAGGTGGGAACTCGATTGGCTGGAAAGTAGAGCAAGACTATCCCCAAATAAACATGCAGTAATTCTAGAAAATAACAATATCAAATGGACTTATAAACAATTAAATAATCGTTCATCCGCAGTGGCTGGCTGGTTAAAAGGCCAAGGGGTGAAAAAAGGTGATCGAATAGCACTATTGTCGCCAAATGACATTTGTTATTTTGATTTGCTCTTCGCCTGTGGGAAAATTGGTGCCATTTTTGTCCCGTTAAATTGGCGTCTGTCAGTCCATGAATTACATGAAATCTTGTTGGATTGTACACCTGTATTGCTTGGTGTTCACCAAAAGTTCGATGAAATGTTTATCTCGTTGGAAACTGCTATACCTCAATCTTTTTATGTTGGGGGTGCAAATTACGATGAGATCGTGAATTCAGTAAATTTCCAACCATTTACCGAAAGTATATCCGAACATGAACCATTGGCAATGATCTATACAGGAGGAACGACTGGAAAACCAAAAGGAGTGGTATTAAGTCACCAATCCATTCAATGGAATGCGATTAATACCATTCTCAGTTGGAACTTGACCGAAGAGGACGTCACCATCAACTATATGCCGATGTTTCATACAGGCGGGCTAAATGCCCTATCTTTGCCAATCTTAATGAATGGTGGAACAGTGGTAATAGGTGATCAATACACAGGACAAAAGGTGGTCCACTCAATCAAACGATACAACTGCACGATTATACTCCTTGTGCCAACCATGTACCATCTACTTATTCAAACAGAGGAGTTCCAGAAGAGTGATTTTCCGTCTATGAAAATCTTCTTGTCAGGTGCGGCACCTTGTCCATTACAAGTATACGAGGCCTTTCAAAAAAAAGGATTGGCTTTTAAAGAAGGGTATGGTCTAACGGAAGCGGGTCCTAATAATTTCTTTATAGATCATGAAGAAGCGCAAATGAAACGCGGTTCAGTAGGAAAGCCTATGTTATTTAATGCAATAAAACTTGTAAAAGAAAATGGTCAGGAAGCAAAAGTAAACGAAGTCGGGGAACTTTTAATAAAAGGAAAACATTCTTTTTCACATTATTGGAATAACGAACTCGCAACCTTGGAAACGAAAAAAGAGGGCTGGGTTCGTACCGGAGACTTAGCAAAGAAGGATGAGGATGGATTCCATTATATTGTTGGCAGAAAAAAAGATATGATCATTACAGGAGGCGAAAATGTTTACCCTCTAGAGATTGAACACTGGGTAGCTGCACACCCTGGCGTTGATGAAGTGGCAGTAATAGGACTGCCCGATGAAAAATGGGGGGAACTTGTTACGGCTTTTATCGTACCTAAACATTCTCATCATATTTCCGAAGACGACCTGGTCAATTATTGTGAAAAAAAATTAGGAAGATACAAAATCCCAAAGAGGTTCATCCAACTAAAAGAACTTCCGAAAACGCATGTCGGAAAGATCGATAAAATGAAACTAAAAGAATTCAACAATCAAATATAAAAGGAGAACCCCCGTGGTTCTCCTTAGGCTGTCGAGAAAGATATTTCTCGACATTTTTATATTTCCAGCACCACTGCATTTACCCAAATCTTTTTTCATGCCAGGATTGGGTCACTCCAGCACCACTGCATTGACCTAAATCTTTTTTCATGCCAGGATTGGGTCACTCCAGCACCTCTAAACGGAAAATAATGGGTGTCTAGCTTTCCCGACAGCATGAGGAGAACCCCTGTGGTTCTCCTTTTCATCATTTCTGGGCGAGTTTTAGAGCAGTTTCGCTAACATTCAAATCAACTTGAAGTTGTTCGCTCAAGTTATGTGGATGATAGAAGCCTCTTGCTATCATAAAATTAGTGATTTTTTCGTGGGTGGCAATTGCGGTATTTAATTGTTCCCTCAGTGCAGACTTTAATTCTGGTGTTCCCGCCTCCGTAATGGCTACCGCATAATTCCGTACCCCTGCTTTAGCAGAAATGAGGAAATCTGTTGCAATGACCTGATCGGTCATACCACCCATTCCCATTAAATTTTGAATGAGTTGATTCAATCTCTATCACTCCTATCTGTTAAAAACTTTTGGAGCTGCTGTATATGCTTGGTCCCATTTGCAGCATCTTCAGAAAGTATTGCTTTCAATTCTGGGTCCTGGGCCAAGACACTCATGGTGGTAGCTTTTGTTAAACAAAGATTTTTAAAGGTTAGTAATTCATGAAGGTCTAGTGTCTCATGAAGACCAAGATGTTTTGTCATTTTTTTACCTCCAAAACGTACAGACTTAATCCTTTTTATATTTTCTAAGACTAATGTTGATTATTCATTTTGCATAAAAAGAAAAGAAAAGTGGGGAAAATACAACTATTACTTGGAGGTGAGTGTGATGGTTCATGAAACCTTAGCCTTACATGAAACGATGGAAACTCATGAAATCCTTAATTTTAAAACCGTTTGTTTACTTCGTTCAAAATTAATGCAGGGAATCTGTTTCGATAATGAGTTAAAAGCACTGATGGAAAAGGATGTACAGCAATCCATTAAAGATATTAATGAAATCGTAAGTTTTTACAAGAAAAGCCAATTGCTACAATAAGTGAGGTGGAAAGTATGGAAGATTATTTAGATCCAAGAAACGCTGAAGGTATGCCAAGTTTGGCTGATTCTGCCTTCGCGATGGATTTTTTATTAACTATAAAAAATGGTATTCGCAATTATGGTTTTGCTATTACAGAGACGGCAAATCCAGAACTTAGAAGAATATTTCATAAGCAAATGGAAGCAGCCATCGATTTGCATACAGAAATTGCTGATTTAATGATAAAGAAGGGCTGGCTGCACCCGCATAACTTTAAAGAACAGTATCCCGTTGATATGAAGGCTGCTGAGACAGCAGTCCAGATTGCACAACTAAACCTTTACCCTAACGATACTGATCGTCAAGGCATGTTTGCGACACCAAACCAATAAAAGGAGGGGAATGAGATGAAGGCAGTTACATATCAAGGAATAAAGAATGTAGAGGTTAGAGAAGTAAAAGATCCGAGTATTAAAAATTCAGATGATATTATTGTTAAGGTTACTTCCTCAGCCATTTGCGGATCTGATTTACATTTGATTCATGCAATGATTCCGAATTTGCCAACAGACTATGTAATCGGACATGAGCCTATGGGGATTGTCGAGGAGGTGGGACCTGAGGTAACGAAATTAAAAAAAGGGGATCGAGTCATCATCCCGTTTAACGTAAGCTGCGGTCATTGCTGGTATTGTACCCACGACCTAACCAGTCAATGTGACAATGGCAATCCTCATGGTCAAGGAAGCGGCTTTTTCGGCTATTCGGAAACAACTGGCGGTTATGCTGGCGGGCAGGCGGAGTATATGAGGGTTCCTTTTGGAAATTTCACGCCATTTAAAATACCGGAAAATTGTGAAGTAGAAGACGAGAAACTTGTCCTGCTTGCTGACGCGGCGCCGACTGCCTATTGGAGTGTTGACCATGCCGGGGTAAAGCCTGACGACACCGTAATCGTATTAGGGTGCGGCCCAGTAGGATTGCTTGCACAAAAGTTTGCCTGGTTAAAAGGTGCGAAAAGAGTCATTGCTGTTGATTATATTAATTATCGTCTGCAGCATGCAAAACGCACAAACAAAGTGGAAATTGTTAATTTCGAGGACCATGAAAATGTGGGTGATTATCTACTGGAAATAACTCAGGGCGGAGCAGACATAGTTATTGATGCTGTCGGAATGGATGGGAAAATGACCCCAATGGAATTTTTAGCAACCGGAATGAAACTTCATGGCGGTGCAATGGGAGCTATTGTGATTGCCAGCCAAGCAGTTCGAAAAGGTGGAACGATACAACTAACAGGTGTTTACGGAGGAAGATATAATGCATTTCCACTAGGTGACCTCTTTCAACGTAACATTGATCTCAAAACAGGACAGGCTCCAGTTATTCCTTATATGTCATATCTCTATGATATGATTAACCAACGAAAGATTGATATTAGCGACATCATTACCCATGTATTACCGCTAGAGCAGGCAAAACATGGATATGAAGTGTTTGATACAAAGACGGAAGATTGTATAAAAGTAATTCTTAAACCATAAATAAAAAAGAGGCTGGGTTATTTCCAGCCTTTTCTGTCTGTTTTTTACCTAAACTGGTTTAATAAGCTCATTTGCACTCTCAATAAACAATTTTGATATCATCGATTGTGTTTTTTGAAGGTTATAAACTAAATAGAAATATCGTTCCTCATCAAATTCATGAATATGATGAATCATTAATAAATTCCGATCATAGTATTCTTTTGCTGCCATTTCTGAAATAATTGCAATACCGATATTTTGGAGTACAAACTGAATCAGACTTTGTCCATTTTCTGTATACGCAACAATATTCATTCGATCCTTTGATATTTTATTTTTCTTCAGAAATTTTTCAATTAGTGAGTTGGTTCCCGAGTCAGAGTTTCTCATGATAAATGGGTGATTTAGAAGGTCTTGAATAAACACAGGACCAACAATGTTTGATTGCTTTGATGTGATAAGCACTAAGTTTTCCTTCAGTAAAGGAATATAGCATAGCTTATCATTTTCGTATTTTTCACCTAGTATCCCGAAATCAACAGAGCCATTTAAGACCTTATCAGCTACGTTTTTTGATGAAGCTTGATTTATATGAAATGTTGCATTTGGATATTGTTCTCTAAATTGCTTTACCATTTTTGGAATCATAAATTGCCCAGGAACGGAGCTAGCGCCAATTCGAATCATTCCTCTAAGCTCTGTTGCTCCCTCCTTTAGGTCCACCATCGCCTGATCTTTCAGTAATAATAGTTTTAAAGCCCATTGATACAAGCGTTCGCCGGATGGTGTAAGAATGATTTCTCTCCCAACCCGATCAAATAGACTAACATTCAACGTTCTTTCTAATGCTTGAATATGTGAACTAACAGTGGATTGACTTAAAAATATATCTTCAGCAGCTTTTGAGAAGCTTTTATGCTCAACTACTTTCGCAAATACAAACAATTGGTGTAAATCCATGGGAAAATCCCCCTTTTACCATTTGAAATATCGATTTAAAGTCATTGATAGAATAGATAAATTGAATTTATCTCATCATATCATTTTTTTATAATGAAGGTAATACTATGACAGGAGCTGAATGGATGTCACTCCAATTTGTACCGGACCTTATCTATGACGCAGGTAAAACAGGATATGAAGAACTCGTAAGTAAACTTTCCTCCACAATGAAGAATTTGAACAAGGGACATATACTCGAAATTATATCCACTGAACCAGGTTTAAAAGAAAAACTTCCTTCCTGGTGCAAAATAGAAACACATCTATTACTTGATCGAAAAGACTTCGGTGAAAGCAGTTATTACTATATTGAAAAACGCTAAAAGACCTTTCTTATGAGAAGGTCTTTTTCTATTGGCTGTGTTAATGCGATACTATTGGTTTTAGAACCTGTTGATTGGAGCGGAAGGCGCTCGACTCCTGCGGGATGTACGAGCTGAGTGAGACCCCGCAGGTCGGGACCGACCGAGGAGGCTCATGGCGAGCCCGCGGAAAGCGTAGCGCCTGGAGCGCAAATCAACAGCCTAATATAACACAGCCTTATTTTTTAAAAAAGAATAATTGCTATTTCATTGTTAAACACTCAATATTAATAAGACACAATTATGTTAGAGAGAGAAAGTAGGGATTTTTTTGCCTGATTTTAAAACACTCGGTATTTCTGAGCGAATTGTAAATAAATTAAGAAGCTATGGTGTCGCCCAACCTACACCAATCCAAGAAAAATCAATACCAATTGTAATGGATGGAAAGGATGTCATTGCCCAAGCACAAACAGGGACAGGAAAGACATATGCTTTCATACTGCCAATTCTAGAAAAAATAAATCCGCAGGCTTCACATGTACAAGCTCTAGTTGTTACACCGACTAGAGAATTAGCTTTGCAAATTACAGATGAATTTCAAAAGTTAACGGATGATATTCCAGGAGTCGATGTACTTGCTGTTTATGGAGGACAAGATGTTGATAAACAGTTAAGAAAGTTAAAGAAAAATGTTCAGATTGTGGTTGGCACTCCAGGACGGCTCTTAGACCACATTGGCAGAGGGACCGTTCAATTATCAGATGTTTCTTTTCTAGTTCTTGATGAAGCAGACCAAATGCTTCACATTGGTTTTTTGAATGAAGTGGTCGATATTATCAGTGAAACACCTAATAATCGGCAAACCATGCTTTTTTCTGCTACTATGCCAGAAGAAATAAGAACTTTAGCTAATAAGCACATGCGTAACCCACAATATATCCAAGTTGAAAAAACTCAAGGTCCTGCTGAAAATGTTAAGTTGATTGCCATTCATACCATTGATAGGGCTAAGCAGGCAACACTAATAAGTTTGGTTGAAACACATCGACCTTATTTAGCGGTTATTTTCTGTAGAACAAAGAGAAGAGTTTCAAAGCTATATGAAGTTTTAAGATCCCATAAGTTTTTGTGTGATGAGCTGCACGGTGATCTATCACAAGCTAAACGAGAGCAAGTGATGAAACGATTCAGGGATGGGGAAATTCAATTACTGATCGCTACTGATGTCGCAGCAAGGGGGCTGGATGTTGAAGGGGTAACACACGTATTTAACTATGACATCCCGCAGGATTCCGAAAGCTTTGTCCATCGAATTGGAAGAACCGGAAGAGCAGGTACAAAGGGAGTGGCAATTACTTTATACTCATCAGATGATCGACCTACCTTAGATTTGATCGAAAAAGAACTAAATATTACGATTCAGAAACAAAACATCGGTAACACTGGAATAAAAGATAACCAAGAACCATCCAAGCCAACAACTTCTCATGGAAATAAAGGTAAAAAACATAGAGCTGCCAGTTCTACTAGGAGGGATAGTAAGCCCAAAGCTTCGTCTAGGAATAGCGGAAATTCCAAAGATACAAAGAGCAGGCAAACTACATCCAATCTGGCAAGTGGCAAAAGGGATAAGAACAGAACCACCACTGGATCAGCGAGGAATAAACGAAGTAAATAAAAACAAGGGACTGGATGTATATTCAGTCCCTTGTTTGATTATTGTCCAATCCCTAGATTTGATTTAACTAAAACTTCATCGTATTTCTTCAAGTCAGCTTTTTGGCTGGAGAGTTTCGTTCCTAGGTATCCTGCAAGAAACCCTAATGGTATAGATACAATACCTGGTGTTGTATAAGGGAAAAGCGGGTTCCCTACGAAAATGGCCTTTCCAACTTCAGGACTGAAAACATTAGGGCTGATGATGACAAGTCCAATTGCTGAAATAAGTCCAACCGACATGGCCCAAATGGCTCCTGTAGTATTAAAACGTTTCCAGTAAATAGTATAAATTATAACCGGTAAATTTGCGCTTGCAGCTACAGCGAATGCCAGTGACACTAGGAAGGCAACATTAAGTGTTTGAGCACCTAAAGCTAGAATAATGGAAAGCACAGACACACCAATTGCGGCCCAACGTGCCATACTAACCTGTTGTTTTTCTGTAGCTTTTCCTTTTTTAAGAATTTCGTTGTAGAAATCATGCGCAAAAGCCGATGCTGCTGTTAGAACAAGACCAGCTACGACGGCAAGGATTGTAGCAAATGCCACTGCCGAAATAAACGCAAACAGCATATTCCCGCCAAGTGCCTGTGCCAAAAGCGGAGCTGCCATATTTCCAGCTGCATTTGCAGCCACGATATCAGTTGTTCCAACGAATGCAGCAGCACCAAAGCCAAGAAAAATGGTCATCACGTAAAATATCCCAATGATCCAAGTTGCATATACAACTGAACTTCGAGCGGTTTTTGCATCTTTAACCGTAAAGAAACGTACAAGAATATGAGGAAGTCCAGCGGTCCCTAAAACTAGTCCCATATTTAATGAAAGGGTGTCTATACCATCCTTGTATTTTACCCCTGGATTTAAGAACGCTTCTTTTAACGGAGTCGCTGTTTTCATTTGATCAAACATATCCGTTATACTAAAGTTAAATTTAGCAAAAACAACAATCGAAATTAAGAAGGTACCTCCCATCAAAAGGACAGCTTTAATAATTTGAACCCAGCTTGTTGCATGCATACCTCCAAAAATTACGTAAACCGTCATTAATACCCCAACAATTAAAACAGATGTAGTATATTCCAAACCTAATAATAACTTAATAAGTGCACCAGCTCCAACAAGCTGAGCAATCATATAAAAGATAGAAATGGTTATGGTGTTCATGGCAGCAAAGCCACGAACCTTTTTGGCATCAAAGCGCGCTGCGATCATATCAGCGAATGTATATTTTCCTAGATTACGCAGAGGTTCTGCCACCAAATATAAAACAACTAAATATGCCACTAAAAACCCAATACTATAAAAGAATCCATCAAATCCTGTTAAGGCCACGGCGCCGGCAATACCTAGAAAAGAGGCAGCAGACATATAATCACCTGCAATGGCCAATCCATTTTGCCAGCCAGTAAGACCACCACCTGCAGTGTAAAACTCACTTGCGTTTTTTGTACGTTTCGAAGCGTAATATGTAATTACTAGAGTTAGGAATACAATACCAAGAAACATTGTAAAAGCTGCAGTATTCATTCGTTTGTTCCTCCTTCACTTATGACCTTTTCTGCTAAATCGTCAAATTTCGCTGCTTTTTTGGAGTAAAGCATACACAATCCCCATGTCATAACGAATTGGAGAAAGGCAAAAGCCCATGCCCATGAAATACTGCCTATAAATTTGTTATTTAATATAGTTGAATAGGAAGTTAAAATCGGTAAAGCGAAATAGAAACAAAAGAAGAAGATCGTGATAGGAATGATAAATTTTTTCTTTTCGAAGAGTAATTTTTGGAAAGAAGATGATTGGACGATAGAACTGTAATCGCTTTCAGAATTTCTTGTAAGTTTTCGTGCCTCCATTGGAAGCTCCCCCTCTCATTTTAAAAAATTTCAAAGAAACTAGGAAAAAGGATAAAGCTGATTGTGCGTGAATAGGATTCCTGATCTCCCCTCCTTGATAATTAATTTTTCTAAATATTCATTTTTTTGTTACGTAAATTATTATAGGAGCAGAGTAATGAATCAAGCAATAGGAAAAATTTCATTTTTTTGGAAAAAACCCTTGTGAATATATGGATAGTAAATCCTATTAGGGGATAACACCAAGCGTGGACGAATAGGATGATAAAAAGGAAAAAACCTTTGCAGCGCAAAGGTTTTTTAGATGGAGACTATCGGGATCGAACCGACGACCTCTTGCATGCCATGCAAGCGCTCTCCCAGCTGAGCTAAGCCCCCGTATATGATACAAGAAAAATTATATCTTTCTCATACCATTCTTGCAAGAGTATTTTTCAATTTTTTCATTATTAACCCATACTTTCTATTTCCACCTTTTGAACTCCGTCTAGATTGGAAACAGAATCATAGACTTCCGTGGTTTTTTCACGGTAATCTACTGCAACTAAAATTTGAACTAGATGGTCACCATTGTCTAAATCCTTGATACGAATCCGCCGAATAATATATTTTCTCTCCATTAAAAATGAAATGGCATTTTCAATTTGGATTTTATCTCTGATAAATAATTGAAGACTTATTTCTTTTTCACGTAATTGTTTTGGACCAATAAATTTCATAACGTAAGGGACTAATTCGACACTTATGATGAGTAAGGCAACACCGACAAAGGCTTCAATAAAGAAACCAGCGCCAACAGCAATTCCTATTCCGGCTGCACCCCATATCATCGCAGCTGTTGTTAATCCTGAAATACTATCATTTCCCCTTCTAAGGATTACACCTGCACCTAGAAAGCCAATCCCGGAAACGATTTGTGCAGCTAAACGGAGAGGATCCATTGTAATTCTTACATGGTCAGAATCAGGAAACATATAAGCTGACTCAATTGAGACAATAGTTAGCAGGCAACTCACGACAGAAATGACAAGACTTGTTTTAAGTCCTACTGGTTTTCGCTTTAATTCACGTTCTAGTCCAATAATCAGTCCCAAAACAGCTGAGATACCGAGCTTTACTAAAATATCGTAATCAATATTCTCCATTGGCTTCACGTCCATTACTAATAGGTTTAAAATCAAAAGGTAAACAGTCATTACTATTATACGACATCCCCGCTATGTTAAAAAAAGAAAAACTTCCTATTACAAAAATAACAGTGGATAAAATAGTGTTACAGACTCCCGTATAGTTAACTTTGGGCCTTCTCTAATTACATATACATGAAACGCTGATTTTATGAGTCGATCTCCAAGTTGACTTATATTTAGTATTTAGATATTCTTTTCCTCTCTAAATCAGCTAAAGTGAATTGTTGTTTATTTCAGCTGAAAAACATTGAAAGAAAAAAACTTTATAAATTATATTGCAAACATTTTTGTAACATGATATATTAAATCTCGTCCTCACCGAGAGGGTCACACAACAAAAAAAGTTTTTTAAAAAGTTGTTGACATCGAATTGAGGAATATGTTAAATTAAAGAGGTCGCTTTTGAGCCGCTTAAACAGGACGAGCTCATTAATGATTTTAAAAATTGCTCTTTGAAAACTAAACAAACAAGAACGTCAACAAACGATTTTTTAGCTTTTTATAAAAGCTAAGCCAACGTAACAAAATGAGCTATATCAACTTTCTTGGAGAGTTTGATCCTGGCTCAGGACGAACGCTGGCGGCGTGCCTAATACATGCAAGTCGAGCGAATCTCGAGGTGCTTGCACCTCTTGGTTAGCGGCGGACGGGTGAGTAACACGTGGGCAACCTGCCTGTAAGACTGGGATAACTTCGGGAAACCGGAGCTAATACCGGATAATCCTTTTCCTCTCATGAGGGAAAGTTGAAAGTCGGTTTACGCTGACACTTACAGATGGGCCCGCGGCGCATTAGCTAGTTGGTGAGGTAACGGCTCACCAAGGCGACGATGCGTAGCCGACCTGAGAGGGTGATCGGCCACACTGGGACTGAGACACGGCCCAGACTCCTACGGGAGGCAGCAGTAGGGAATCTTCCGCAATGGACGAAAGTCTGACGGAGCAACGCCGCGTGAGCGATGAAGGCCTTCGGGTCGTAAAGCTCTGTTGTTAGGGAAGAACAAGTACCGGAGTAACTGCCGGTACCTTGACGGTACCTAACCAGAAAGCCACGGCTAACTACGTGCCAGCAGCCGCGGTAATACGTAGGTGGCAAGCGTTGTCCGGAATTATTGGGCGTAAAGCGCGCGCAGGCGGTCCTTTAAGTCTGATGTGAAAGCCCACGGCTCAACCGTGGAGGGTCATTGGAAACTGGGGGACTTGAGTACAGAAGAGGAAAGCGGAATTCCACGTGTAGCGGTGAAATGCGTAGAGATGTGGAGGAACACCAGTGGCGAAGGCGGCTTTCTGGTCTGTAACTGACGCTGAGGCGCGAAAGCGTGGGGAGCAAACAGGATTAGATACCCTGGTAGTCCACGCCGTAAACGATGAGTGCTAAGTGTTAGAGGGTTTCCGCCCTTTAGTGCTGCAGCTAACGCATTAAGCACTCCGCCTGGGGAGTACGGCCGCAAGGCTGAAACTCAAAGGAATTGACGGGGGCCCGCACAAGCGGTGGAGCATGTGGTTTAATTCGAAGCAACGCGAAGAACCTTACCAGGTCTTGACATCCTCTGACACTCCTAGAGATAGGACGTTCCCCTTCGGGGGACAGAGTGACAGGTGGTGCATGGTTGTCGTCAGCTCGTGTCGTGAGATGTTGGGTTAAGTCCCGCAACGAGCGCAACCCTTGATCTTAGTTGCCAGCATTCAGTTGGGCACTCTAAGGTGACTGCCGGTGACAAACCGGAGGAAGGTGGGGATGACGTCAAATCATCATGCCCCTTATGACCTGGGCTACACACGTGCTACAATGGATGGTACAAAGGGCTGCAAGACCGCGAGGTTTAGCCAATCCCATAAAACCATTCTCAGTTCGGATTGCAGGCTGCAACTCGCCTGCATGAAGCCGGAATCGCTAGTAATCGCGGATCAGCATGCCGCGGTGAATACGTTCCCGGGCCTTGTACACACCGCCCGTCACACCACGAGAGTTTGTAACACCCGAAGTCGGTGGGGTAACCTGGGGCAAAACTTAACCTCTTATCAGAATTATAGGAAGTTAAGTTTTGCCCTAGGAGCCAGCCGCCTAAGGTGGGACAGATGATTGGGGTGAAGTCGTAACAAGGTAGCCGTATCGGAAGGTGCGGCTGGATCACCTCCTTTCTAAGGATAATGCAGTCCTTGTAGACTGATAAAAACGTTGATGGTTACTTGTTTGTTTAGTTTTGAGAGAGTAATCTCTCTTATAATAATTGCTCCTGCGCCGCAGTAGCTCGAGGAAGTAATCCCTCAGCTCGTCGCAAGGCAGCATGATGTAAAGCTCTGATGTTTAATCACGAAGTGATTGAAACCAGAAGCCTTGTTCCTTGAAAACTAGATAATCGTAAGAAGAAGTCAAAGTAAAACCGAGAATCGCCACATTAGTTTTTCTCTCTTATGAAAGTAAGAGTATAACCATTTAGGTTAAGTTAGAAAGGGCGCACGGTGGATGCCTTGGCACTAGGAGCCGATGAAGGACGGGACTAACACCGATATGCTTCGGGGAGCTGTAAGTAAGCTTTGATCCGGAGATTTCCGAATGGGGGAACCCACTGCTCGTAATGGAGTAGTATCTTTACCTGAATACATAGGGTATTGAAGGCAGACCCGGGGAACTGAAACATCTAAGTACCCGGAGGAAGAGAAAGCAAACGCGATTCCCTGAGTAGCGGCGAGCGAAACGGGACATAGCCCAAACCAAGAGGCTTGCCTCTTGGGGTTGTAGGACACTCAACATGGAGTTACAAAGGAACGGGGTAGATGAAGCGATCTGGAAAGGTCCGTCATAGAAGGTAAAAACCCTGTAGTTGAAACTTCGTTCCCTCCTGAGTGGATCCTGAGTACGGCCGGACACGTGAAATCCGGTCGGAAGCTGGGAGGACCATCTCCCAAGGCTAAATACTCCCTAGTGACCGATAGTGAACCAGTACCGTGAGGGAAAGGTGAAAAGCAC
>NZ_CP183883.1:2247500-3302500 GCF_048572935.1 Neobacillus niacini
GACATTATAATAGATTTTGTCTTTGAGAAAATAGTCTGGTAATAATGGCGAGAAGGTCACACCCGTTCCCATACCGAACACGGAAGTTAAGCTTCTCAGCGCCGATGGTAGTTGGGACAAGCGTCCCTGTGAGAGTAGGACATTGCCAGGCTGTACTATATGGAGGATTAGCTCAGCTGGGAGAGCATCTGCCTTACAAGCAGAGGGTCGGCGGTTCGATCCCGTCATCCTCCACCAAAGTTTTTTGCGAAGTAAATAACCAAAGTTTTTTGCAAAGTAAATAACTTTCCATATGTGCCGGGGTAGCTCAATTGGTAGAGCAACTGACTTGTAATCAGTAGGTTGGGGGTTCAAGTCCTCTCGCCGGCACCATGCTTTACTTCCTTGATTATTCAATGGCAGCAGCAAAGAATATTACTTATCATATAAGTACCAATTATATGAGCCATTAGCTCAGTTGGTAGAGCATCTGACTTTTAATCAGAGGGTCGAAGGTTCGAGTCCTTCATGGCTCACCAAGTTTTTTCACAATAGTGAAAGTAGCTTTCCATTTTAATTTGCGGGTGTGGCGGAATTGGCAGACGCACCAGACTTAGGATCTGGCGCCGCAAGGCGTGGGGGTTCGACTCCCTTCACCCGCACCATATTACCTAATAATTAAAACGTTAAATGCGGAAGTAGTTCAGTGGTAGAACACCACCTTGCCAAGGTGGGGGTCGCGGGTTCGAATCCCGTCTTCCGCTCCAAAGAAAGTTGCCGGGGTGGCGGAACTGGCAGACGCACAGGACTTAAAATCCTGCGGTAGGTGACTACCGTACCGGTTCGATTCCGGTCCTCGGCACCATTTTAATAACAGATTAGTAAAGAAATGCGCCCGTAGCTCAATTGGATAGAGTGTCTGACTACGGATCAGAAGGTTATGGGTTCGACTCCTTTCGGGCGCGCCATATTTTACGGGAAGTAGCTCAGCTTGGTAGAGCACTTGGTTTGGGACCAAGGGGTCGCAGGTTCGAATCCTGTCTTCCCGACCATTCTTCTTAAACATAATTTGGGGCCTTAGCTCAGCTGGGAGAGCGCCTGCTTTGCACGCAGGAGGTCAGCGGTTCGATCCCGCTAGGCTCCACCAAGTTATTTTCAGGGTTATTTTCTATATTTGGCGGTGTAGCTCAGCTGGCTAGAGCGTACGGTTCATACCCGTAAGGTCGGGGGTTCGATCCCCTCCGCCGCTACCAAGTATTTTTATGAAGTAAAAATACAAAAGTTTTTTTGCACAGCAAAATAACTAAAAATACCTCAATTTGGACCTTTAGCTCAGCTGGTTAGAGCAGACGGCTCATAACCGTCCGGTCGTAGGTTCGAGTCCTACAAGGTCCACCAGTAATTTTATAATATGGAGGAATACCCAAGTCCGGCTGAAGGGATCGGTCTTGAAAACCGACAGGCGGGTTAAACCGCGCGGGGGTTCGAATCCCTCTTCCTCCGCCATATTATTACTTCAGCAACGAGCGTTACTTCAATGATTTAACCTCGAATTGTATTAGTCAAGCCGTAGCTTAATAAGCTTTCTGAGATTGATACAAAATGCATTGAAACACTTTTTATTGTCGCGGGGTGGAGCAGTCTGGTAGCTCGTCGGGCTCATAACCCGAAGGTCGCAGGTTCAAATCCTGTCCCCGCAATTAAGGTTAGTTATTTTCAAGAAAAACACTTGAAAAAACCTTGGTCTGGTAGTTCAGTTGGTTAGAATGCCTGCCTGTCACGCAGGAGGTCGCGGGTTCGAGTCCCGTCCAGACCGCCATTTTTATTGAGATGGCAAAATAAAGTGGCTCAGTAGCTCAGTCGGTAGAGCAAAGGACTGAAAATCCTTGTGTCGGCGGTTCGATTCCGTCCTGAGCCACCATTTATGTAATATTCTAATATTATGGCGATTGTGGCGAAGTGGTTAACGCACCTGATTGTGGTTCAGGCATTCGTGGGTTCGATTCCCATCAGTCGCCCCATGTATCATTTTATTTTCTGCGGGTGTAGTTTAGTGGTAAAACCTCAGCCTTCCAAGCTGATGTTGTGAGTTCGATTCTCATCACCCGCTCCAATTTATGGGCCTATAGCTCAGCTGGTTAGAGCGCACGCCTGATAAGCGTGAGGTCGATGGTTCGAGTCCATTTAGGCCCACCAGAATTTTTTGCGAAGCAAAATTATTAGAATTTTTTTTGAAAGAAAACTAACTTTCTATTATTCCGCAGTAGCTCAGTGGTAGAGCTATCGGCTGTTAACCGATCGGTCGTAGGTTCGAGTCCTACCTGCGGAGCCATTTTTATGGGGAAGTACTCAAGAGGCTGAAGAGGCGCCCCTGCTAAGGGTGTAGGTCGGGTAACCGGCGCGAGGGTTCAAATCCCTCCTTCTCCGCCATAATTATTTGGCCCCTTGGTCAAGCGGTTAAGACACCGCCCTTTCACGGCGGTAACACGGGTTCGAATCCCGTAGGGGTCATACAAAAAGGCTGATGATAAACTTATCATCAGTTTTTTTGTGCTTATTTTTATCAGACAAATGACGGCAGCACTGTGAATAAGTTATTCTTCTAGGTTAGTTCCTTCATTCAGTGCTGTAGAACCTTCACTTATTTCTTATACCAAGATAGACAGCATTTGATCCACTGTGATATCAGGATGAATTAAATCCTGCCTGTTTCTTTCTATCACTATCTGTTCTACTATTTGTTCTGCTCCATTGCTTAAACCTCTTTATAAAAGGTGATCAAATCCACTTGGTAATATAGGCAGGATTCAAGGCTGTCCTGTGCTGTTATCCCATAATGTGAGCCAATCTGTTCTATTGTTTGTATTACTGCCTAGGATCTTAAACCTGTTAGTTCTCAATGGCCTTCATTGCCCAAACCTCTCCTTAATCAAATTGCTCGTTCCCTTACCTGTAAGATATCATGCTGCTTAAGATTTAATTGTGCCAATCATCTACATTTTGCCCTACCCAAATCCCGGTGTTATATAAGAAAAAAAACAAAACAATCCTTTAAAATACGAATAGCTTGTTCTACATCTAGGGAGGCATTTTCCATGGTTAATTACTATTTTAGGATAATATTTTTCTTTTCTTTGCTACTAGGAAAAACCTTGATAACGCTTACATTCGCTGCATATTTAGCACTTTTACTTGGCAAAGTTTCTTATAAATCAAATAATATTTTTTACTCAAAAAACCAAAAAAACTTTATATATTTTTGTCGATTAATGAAGGATTTCTTGCCAATTCTTGTCGAAAGGTGTTGAAAAAAACAGGAAAATGACGGTCTGTATATTTTATTGTCAGAAAAGATAAAAAAGTTTTACAAGGCTTATTTGTAATTTGCACTTATAATTAACCCTTGAAATACATTTTCACAAGGATGAGGTTAATAATGGCAGTGAATACGTTATATCCAACAGACTATCAGTTGCATTTATTTCATGAGGGGAACCTTTTTCAAAGTCACCAGCTGTTCGGAGCACACGTCTTTAAAGAATCAGACAAAGTATATACGCGATTTTGTGTGTGGGCTCCTAACGCCAACAAAGTGAGGCTGGTCGGAAATTTCAATAACTGGAATGGAGAAGGTTACGATTTACATAGGGTAAACAATGAAGGTGTATGGATTATTGTCATTAATCAGGACCTGAATGGCTGCCTCTATAAGTATGAAATAATTACAGCACAAAATGAAAGACTTTTAAAATCGGATCCTTATGCATTTTATTCTGAACTGCGGCCAAATACCGCTTCCATCGTTTATTCTTTGAGAAATTACGATTGGCAGGATAATCATTGGATGCACCGAAAGCAAAAAAGAAACTTCTTATCTGAACCACAGATCATTTATGAGGTGCATTTTGGTTCATGGAAAAAACATGAGAATGGTGATTTTTTAACATATAAGGAAATGGCTGAAGTACTCATACCTTATGTGCTTGAACATGGATTTACACATATTGAATTATTACCTCTTATCGAGCACCCCTTTGACGGATCTTGGGGATATCAGGGTACTGGATACTTTTCAGCAACCTCCCGCTACGGCACACCAAAGGACTTCATGTACTTTGTAGATCAATGTCATCAGAATGGAATTGGCGTAATACTTGATTGGGTGCCGGGTCACTTTTGTAAGGATTCACATGGTTTATACCGTTTTGATGGTTCACATATTTATTCTTACGAAACAGAAAGTGACAGGGAAAATCATGTTTGGGGTACAGCGAACTTTGACCTTGGAAAAGGAGAGGTGCAAAGTTTCCTCATCTCAAATGCATTCTTTTGGATAGATTACTTCCATATTGATGGGTTTAGGATGGACGCCGTTGCAAACATCATATATTGGCCGAATTCAGTTGAAAACCTTGAAAACCCATTTGGGATAGACTTTCTAAAAAAATTGAATATAGAAGTTCATCAGTACGATCCAACTTTTGTCATGATTGGAGAGGATTCAACAGATTTCCCTAATGTTACTGCACCGGTCCATTATGGTGGATTAGGCTTCGATTATAAATGGAATATGGGCTGGATGAATGACATTTTAAAATATATGGAAACTCCTCCATTTGCACGCTCAAGTGTTCATACGAAAGTAACTTTTTCGATTCTTTATGCCTTTTCAGAAAACTTTATGCTCCCATTTTCACATGATGAAGTTGTCCATGGTAAAAAGTCACTGTTAGATAAAATGCCGGGTGATTATTGGGAAAAGTTCGCACAGCTGCGCATGCTTCTAGGATATATGTTCGCTCATCCTGGAAAGAATCTTTTATTTATGGGATTTGAACTGGGTCAGTTTGCAGAATGGAAAGACAAAGAACAGTTAGATTGGAACCTGTTAGATTATGAAATGCACCAGAATGTAAATCAATATGTTAAACAATTAACAAAACTCTATAAACGATCTAAAGCGATGTATGAACTAGACCATATGCATGAAGGTTTTGAATGGATTGATTGTAATAACTATAGCCAATCGGTCTTCTCGTTTATTCGAAAAGGAAAAGCCGAAAATGATTATTTGGTTATTATTTGCAATTTTACGGGTATACACTATCCGGAATATAAGATTGGTGTACCTGCTCAAGGCGAGTTTCGTGAAATATTTAATAGTGACGATGCAGACTTTGGCGGTGCTGGCTTTATTAATAAAAAAACATTTATGGCTGAAGAAGAGCCATTTCATGGAAGACCATATTCCGTTAATGTGACGATACCGCCTTTTGGCTTTCAGATCATTCGACCGGTGAAAAAACGAAAGGAGAGAAAAGGTAATGGGAAAGAAAAAGTGCGTGGCAATGCTATTGGCAGGAGGGAAAGGAAGCAGACTTAACTCACTTACGAAGGATTTGGCAAAGCCTGCTGTTCCTTTTGGAGGAAAGTACAGAATCATTGATTTTCCATTAAGCAATTGTGCTAATTCAGGTATTGATACAGTCGGAGTCTTAACTCAATATCAACCGTTGCTATTAAACTCGTATATAGGTATTGGCAGTGCTTGGGACCTTGACCGAAAAGATGGGGGCGTAACGGTTTTACCTCCATATGCTGAGACTTCTGAGGTAAAATGGTATACCGGAACTGCGAGTGCTATTTATCAAAACCTAAATTATTTAAAACAATACCAGCCTGAATATGTATTAATTCTCTCAGGTGATCATATTTACAAAATGAACTATGAAAGCATGCTTGAGTATCACATAGAAAAACGAGCTGATGTAACGATTTCTTTAATTGAAGTTCCTTGGGCGGAAGCAAGCCGTTTTGGGATTATGAATACAAACGAGGATTTAAGAATAACAGAGTTTGAGGAGAAGCCAGCAGAGCCAAAGAATAATCTAGCTTCGATGGGCATTTATATTTTTAGCTGGAATATACTGAAGGAATATCTTGAGATGGACGCTAGAAATAGTAAATCCTCCCACGATTTTGGTAAAGACATCATTCCAACTTTATTAGATGAAAATAAAAAGTTATATGCCTATCCTTTTAAAGGCTATTGGAAAGATGTTGGTACAGTCAAGAGTCTTTGGGAAGCAAATATGGATCTATTAAATGACGAATGTGATTTAGATCTATTTGATCACGATTGGAGAATCTATTCTGTCAATCCTAATCAACCCCCTCAGTATATCTCTCCTGAAGCAATAGTTAAGGAGTCACTAATTAATGAAGGCTGTACCATTGAAGGGGAAATTGATAATTCTGTTTTATTTCAAGGGGTTAGTGTTGGTAAAGGATCCATTATAAAGGAATCTGTAATCATGCCAGATGCTGTAATTGGTGAGAACGTTAAGATTGAAAAAGCGATCGTTCCAAGTGACGCTGTTATTCCAGATGGAACCGTAATACGTTCATTTGATGATGAAATTATTCTTGTTACAGAAGAAATGTTAAGTGGGATATATCCTGCTTTTAAATAAACGGGAGGGACTTGTATTGCAAAGAAAATTATTAGGTGTTATTGACGCCACCACATACCATGATGATTTAGAAGAGCTTTTGACCCATCGCTCACTCGCAGCCCTGCCTTTTGCAGGACGTTATCGTATTATCGATTTTGTACTTTCTAATATGGTGAATTCAGGAATTCAAAGTGTAGCCATCTTTCCTAAAATGATGTATCGTTCGTTAATGGATCACCTTGGATCGGGGAAGAATTGGGATTTAAATCGCAAACGTGATGGACTTTTCTTTTTTCCAACTCCCGTGGTTGATTCAGATATAAATAAAATTGGTTCTTTTGAAAACTTTGCAGCAAACTTGGATTTCTTTTACCGCAGTTCTCAAGAGTACTCTTTAATTACCAATTGTTATACCGTTTTCAATATGGATTTTGCACCATTGTTAGAATGGCATATGCATTCAGGGTGTGATATTACCGAAATATTCCATGAAAATGGGACTCCTATGAAGATGTATTTAGTGAAAACCTCTTTACTTGTTAAATTAATTGAAACAAGAAATGAAACTGGGTATACATGCATGAAAGATGTCGTTTTAGACTCTGAACATTTCTACTCCATTTGCCGCTATGAATATTCCGGATATGCGGTAATGATCAACTCTATTCAAAACTATTTTTCTACTAGTTTAAATTTATTAAATTCCGATGTCTGGAAGCAATTGTTTATAAAAGAACACCCCATCCTGACAAAGGTAAAAGATGAGCCGCCAACACGTTATTTAAAGGGCTCAACTGTCCAAAATGCCATGATTGCGAATGGCTGCTTAATAAATGGCTCAGTTGAAAATAGTATTATCTCCAGGGGCGTTAAAATTGGTAAAGGGGCAGTTATTAAGAATTGCATTATCATGCAAAAATGTGTAATTGAAGATAATTGCTACCTGGATTCCGTTATTTTAGACAAAGACGTAAAGGTAGAGGCGGGTACAATTCTAACAGGTACTGCCAGGGATCCTTATGTTGTACGGAAAGGAACTAAACAAGGAGCTCTGATGAAATCGTGAAAGTATTATTTGCAGTATCAGAATGTGGACCATTTGCGAAATCTGGGGGGCTAGCAGACGTTGCAGGCTCCCTGCCTAAGGAATTAAAAAGTCTTGGTACGGATGTAAGAGTTATCATGCCTAAATATGGTACTATTGCCGATGAATTTAAGGCGGATATGGTAAAAATTAAAGAATTTACTGTACCTGTTGGCTGGAGAAATCAATATTGCGGTATAGAAGAGCTTTCCTATGAGGGAGTAACCTATTACTTTGTTGATAATGAGTATTATTTTAAACGCGAAGGATTTTATGGCTATTATGATGATGGCGAGAGATTCGCTTATTTTAATCGAGCTGTGTTGGAAGCGCTGGAACATCTTGATTTTTATCCAGATGTACTGCATTGCCATGATTGGCATACAGCTATGATTCCTTTTTTATTAAGAATGGAGTATTACAAGCGAAAAGGCTACGGACTTATTCGTACGGTTTTCACTATCCATAATTTACAATTTCAAGGGATTTTCCCAAGAGAGGCGCTTTCTGACTTGCTGGGATTAGATTGGGGAGCATTTAACCCTGAAAATTTAGAATTCTTTGGCTGTATTAATTTCATGAAGGGTGCTCTTGTAGCAGCTGACGAAATTACAACAGTGAGCCCAACCTATAAACAAGAAATCCAAACGCCTGTATATGGTGAGAAATTGGACGGTCTCTTAAGAACAAGAGAAGAAGATCTTGTTGGGATTGTAAATGGTATCGATGATAAATTCTATAATCCTGCCGATGATTCCCTAATCTATAAAACGTACAACAGTAATAATCTTGAAGGTAAAGCAATAAATAAAAGTGAAGTCCAAAAATTCTTTGGGCTGCCACAAAAACCGAATACACCGCTAATGGTGATGATTACTCGGCTGACAAAACAAAAGGGATTAGATCTCGTTAAGTGTGTTCTAAATGATATTCTTCATGAAGATATTCAAATGGTGGTTCTAGGGACAGGGGACTATGCTTATGAGGAGTATTTACGCCATGCAGCAAGCTCTTATCCAGATAAATTAAAGGTTCACATCGGTTTTAGTGAGGGACTTGCTCACAAGCTATATGCTGCGGCAGACCTGTTTCTAATGCCATCCTTATTTGAACCATGTGGTCTTGGTCAATTAATCGCTATGAGATACGGTGCGGTGCCAATTGTACGTGAAACAGGCGGGCTAAATGATACTGTACAATCTTGGAATGAAACTACCAATGAGGGAAATGGTTTTTCTTTTAAGAATTTTAATGCCCATGACATGTTATATACGATTAGAAGGGCATTACGCTTTTATCATGATCCCGAGTGGGAAACAATCGTTCAAAAAGCAATGAAAAAAGATAATAGCTGGGCCCAGTCTGCATTTAAGTATAATCAGCTGTATGCAGAGCTGATCTCGAGGAGTGAAACCCATGTTTTCTAATACAACAGAGTTTAAGGATACTTTTTTAAAGAGGTTGAATATGGTATGCGGTAAGAGCTTTTCAGAAAGCTCAGAGCGTGATCATTATCAAACACTTGGTATTATGATTCGTGAATTTGTTAGCCATGATTGGATTAAAACGAATGAACGATACCTTGCTGCAAAGGGAAAACAAGTCTATTATCTTTCAATAGAATATTTATTAGGAAAGCTCCTTAGGCAAAATCTAATTAATTTGGGAATCGAAGAAACAGTACAAGTTGGTCTTAGAGAACTTGGTATCGATTTGAGTAACCTAGAGGAATTAGAAAGTGATGCAGGATTGGGAAATGGCGGCTTAGGTAGATTAGCCGCTTGTTTTCTTGACTCTCTTGCTTCCCTAAATCTCCCCGGACACGGTCATGGAATCCGCTATAAACATGGACTATTTGAACAGAAGATTGTCGATGGATATCAAGTCGAACTTCCGGAGCAATGGCTCAGAAGCGGGAATGTTTGGGAAGTTCGCAAGGCTGACTTAGCGGTTAAAATACCTTTTTGGGGTAAGGTGGAAGGAAGAACAGAGAATGGCCGTCTAGTGTTTCAACATTTGAATGCAGAATCCGTTACTGCAGTCCCACATGATATGCCTGTTATTGGATATAACTCTGAAACAGTTAATACACTTAGATTATGGAATGCAGAGCCATCTCAATTCCCTATTCATGAAGACATTTTAAAGTACAAACGGGAAACAGAATTAGTCTCAGAATTCCTATACCCGGATGATACACATGATGAAGGGAAAATACTGCGGCTAAAGCAGCAATATTTTTTAGTATCTGCAAGTATTCAGTCCATCATCAAAACGTATCGAAAGCAACACGGAAACTTGAAGGAACTTCACCAACATGTCTGCATTCATATTAATGATACCCACCCAGTTTTAGCAATCCCTGAACTAATGAGAATCTTAATTGATGAGGAAGGATTTGATTGGGATCTTGCCTGGTATATAACAAGGCATACGATTTCCTATACAAACCATACGACCTTATCTGAAGCATTGGAAAAATGGCCCATTCGGATTTTTCAGCCGTTATTACCACGAATTTATATGATTGTAGAAGAAATAAATGAACGGTTTTGCGGAGATTTGTGGGATAAATACACAGGAGATTGGGATAAGATTGCACGGCTCGCAATCATCGCTGATGGATTTGTAAAAATGGCTCATTTAGCTATAGTGGGGAGCTTTAGTGTTAACGGGGTTGCAAAGCTCCATACAGAAATTCTAAAGACTCGTGAAATGAATCAATTTTATCAATTGTTTCCAGAGAAATTTAATAATAAAACGAATGGAATTGCCCATCGCCGCTGGCTGCTGAAAGGGAATCCAGAATTATCAAACCTAATTACTGATTCGATTGGTTCTTCATGGACTCAATCACCTGCGGACTTAATTCAATTGCTAAACTATCAACATGATTCATCCTTCATGGAACAGCTATTGAAAATAAAAAGGGATAATAAGGAACGACTTTCTGAAGTAATCCAGAGTAAGAATGGGATTGTTGTGGACTCCTCTGCTATCTTTGATGTGCAAGTAAAGCGCCTGCATGCCTATAAAAGACAGCTTCTAAAGGTATTACATATCATGTATCTTTATAATCGAATTAAAGAGGATTCTAGTTTTTCTATGGTTCCAAGAGTATTCATTTTTGGTGCCAAGGCGTCGCCTGGTTATTACTATGCAAAGAAAATTATTAAGCTCATTAATACGGTAGCAGAAAAGGTTAACAATGACCCATTTATAGGCGATAAAATGAAAGTGGTTTTTCTTGAAAATTATCGCGTTTCGCTCGCAGAAAAAGTCTTTCCGGCAGCTGATTTAAGTGAACAAATTTCTACAGCGAGTAAAGAAGCCTCTGGTACTGGTAACATGAAGTTTATGATTAATGGGGCACTTACAGTAGGAACAATGGATGGGGCAAATATTGAAATTCATGAATTGGTCGGAGATGAGAACATCTTTACCTTCGGACTTTCTGCGGATGAGGTCCTACACTTTTACCAGCATGGAGGCTATCAATCGATTGAATATTATCACCATGACAGCCGTATCCGCCAAGCTGTTGACCAGCTCGTAAATGGATTTTTCCCTGGTGTTTATAACGAATTTGAACCGATTTTTGACTCATTGCTGGAGGAAAATGACCAATACTTTGTACTAAAGGATTTTGCTTCCTATGCGGACACTCAAAAGTTAATTGGTGAGACCTTTAGGGACCAGCAAGTCTGGCAAAAGAAGTGTCTAGTTAATATTGCTCACGCAGGTTATTTTTCAAGCGATCGGACAATCAAAGAGTATGCGGACCATATTTGGGGAATTAAGCCTCTATAATAAAAAGCATCTGCTGTTAAATAGCAGATGCTTTTATCAATTAAGAAACAAAGTGTCCAAGGAAAATCCCAATGGCTAGTAAAAAGCCAAAGATTGTATTGGTTTGTGCTGTTGCTTTCATAGCAGGAGCCATTTGGATGGGAGAAACACCCGCTTTAAAACCTTTAATTGCCTTCATTGCTTTAGGAATACTAAGAACTACGAGCAGCGTCCAAATGGGAGCAACATTTGTAATGATTAGACCTGCTATCCAAAGAAATGAAAAAACGAACATATAACCCATTAAGGTTACTGCTTTGTTTTTTCCTATTAAAATGGCTAGTGTTTTGCGGCCATTTTCTTTATCGCCTTCTAAATCCCTAATGTTATTAGAAAAATTAATCGCACCAACAAGAACTAAAATAGGCACTGAGATTAAGACGCTGTAGGTTGTTACAGTTCCAGTTTGTATGAAAAATGAAATTAAAATAATTAACATACCCATAAAGAACCCTGCAAAAATCTCTCCAAATGGTGTATATGCAATTGGATAAGGCCCGCCTGTATATAAATAGCCGACTGCCATACAAACAAGCCCAAGAATTGCCAGCCACCAGCTAGTACTCATACAAATATATACCCCAATCAATAAGGCAATTCCATAGAGGCTTAGTGCGATTTGCATTACCGTTTTCGGCTTAATTCCATCACGAACAATTGAACCGCCAATTCCGATGGAGTGCTCATTGTCGAGTCCTCGTTTATAATCATAATACTCATTGAACATATTAGTAGCTGCTTGGATTAATAAACTTGCGATTAACATCGCAAAGAAAAGACCGAAATGTATCTCTCCATGTGTTAATGAAAGTGCTGTACCTAACAAAACTGGGACGAATGAAGCAGTTAACGTATGAGGACGGGTCATTTGCCACCAAACCTGAAAACCACGATTCGATTCAACAGCAGGCTTTGACGTATGCTGTAAATTTGGCTGCATTGTTTTCTCTCCCTTGTATGAAATTTTTTCTATTATCTATAGTAAAATCATTAAATTATACGATTATTGTCTAAAGATTGTCCAAACCTTAGTTTAGGGAATTTGGCAACTGCAGTCAATTATTTTTTATTAGTGAATTTAGTAGATAATTCCTGCTTGGTTAGTAATGAGTTTTTGGAGGGAAAATGAAATAAACGAATGTAAATCAAATACAACCCTGCGCGGAAGGAATTAAGATATAATAAGATAGTCATGAGTATACTTAGTGACAAGTATTACTGACTTCTTTACAATAAGGTAGTATGTTAATTAGGCATAAAAATGAATGGATGACAGTCACTTGACTGTTTTGGAGGGATTTTTTTGGTTACCATTCAGGAAACGGAATTGAAGGACAGAGGGATATCGGCAGTCCAGTCTGCTCAAAAACTAGGTCGCCCCATTTTAATTAGCGAAGTTCATAAAATGGACAGAATTGATCCTATATCCTTTTTCAATGTCGGAAGAGAGCGCTATCTTGGGGAACGTTTCTATTGGAAAGACCCATCAGAAGAGGTTGTGCTTATTGGCATTGGCATAACAAAACAAATTCAGTCGGATCAGGCTACTGACCGCTTTTTTCATGTTGAAGAAGAGTGGAAGAAATTTTTAACCGATAGTTTAATCTTTAACCCATTCAATAAAAATGGGTTAGGACCTGTGATGTTTGGCGGTTTTTCCTTTGATCCACTTAAAGCAAAAACACCGCTGTGGTCTAAATACGCTGATTCTCTATTTCATGTTCCAAAATATATGTTAACAATTGTTAAGGGACAAACGTATTTAACGACGAATATTGTTTGTACCCCAAATGATGATTATACACTTTTTGAAAAAGTAATAACGGAGCGAACACAGCTCCTTGCATCACTAAAAGAAAATACTGACTTTATACCAGCTAAACTTCTCGAAATGAAAGAAATTTTACCTCTGCAGTGGAAACAGACTGTGGATGATGTGGTAGAGGATTTGAAAACCGGTTCACTGAAGAAGGTAGTACTAGCACGCGAATTAAGATTATTCTTTGATCATCCCGTTAAAGCAGATGTTATTCTTGAAAATTTATACAATCAACAACGAGATAGCTTTATCTTTGCTTTTGAATCCAACGGAGATTGTTTTATTGGTGCTACACCTGAAAGACTTGTGAAAAAACAAGGGGAAAATGTGTTCTCAACCTGTCTGGCAGGTTCGATTAGACGCGGTAAAAACGAAGAAGAAGACAATAAGTTAGGGCAAACATTACTAAATGATCAGAAAAACCTTAATGAACACGGATTTGTGGTTGAAATGATTAAGGAAGCATTAGAGGAATCATGTGAGGAAATTATCCTTCCAGATAAGCCTCAATTAATGAAAATCCGGGACATTCAACATCTTTATACACCGGTTATTGGTAAATGCCAAAAGGATGCTTCGCTGCTTTTGTTAGTAGAGAGACTACACCCAACTCCTGCTTTAGGGGGTCTTCCTAAACAAGAAGCTGTTGAAAAAATTAGGCAGGTAGAAGTGCTAGACCGTGGTTTTTATGCTTCTCCGCTGGGCTGGGTGGATTATCGAGGAAATGGCGAGTTTTCTGTTTCTATTCGTTCTGGTCTCATTCAAGGAAAAGAGGCTTCATTATTTGCTGGCTGCGGTGTTGTTGCGAATTCTGACTCAGAAAGTGAATACCTGGAAACAAGCTTAAAATTTAGGCCGATGCTTCGCGCACTTGGAGGAAATTAATATGAATCAACAAGACTCGTTAACAGCTTATTTAGCGGCATTTGTAGCAGAGTTAGTACAGACAGGAATAAAGGATGTCGTCGTCAGTCCAGGGTCAAGATCAACCCCAATGGCAATGGTAATGGCCGAGCATCAAGAGATAAGTACCCATATTCATGTGGATGAACGTTCTGCTGCCTTCTTTGCTTTGGGAATCGCTAAAGTAACAAATAAGCCAGTGGCAATTTTATGTACTTCCGGAACGGCTGCTGCGAACTATTTTCCGGCAATCATTGAAGCACGCTATTCACGTGTACCGCTACTTGTCTTGACTGCTGACCGACCTCATGAGCTAAGAGAAGTAGGTGCACCCCAGGCAATTGACCAAATCCATTTGTATGGTCATCATGTCAAATGGTTTGCAGACATGGCATTGCCTGAAAGCAGTACTGAAATCATACGTTATGCCCGTACTGTTGGTGCACGGGCGGCAGCGATTGCAAGCCAAGCTCCAGCGGGTCCAGTCCATTTGAATTTTCCGTTTAGGGAACCACTGATACCCAACTTGGATGAAGCTATGTTTCAGTTAGAAGAGAGACCAATGGGGTATGTCAAAGTCCGAAATGGAGATTTAACGATTGGTGAGAATGAAATGAAGGACATTTCATTGAAACTTAAGGAATATAACAATGGAATCATTGTTTGTGGTAATATTGCTGACGACCGTTTTGCTCAGGCTGTCACAGACTTATCTGACATGTTAAAGTTTCCAATTTTAGCGGATCCATTATCACAACTTAGAAGTGGACAACATAACCTCGAAAATATTGTTGAAACCTATGATACATTTTTAAGAAATGAAGACGCAAAGGAATACTTGAAACCCGATGTAATTCTGCGCTTTGGGGCGATGCCTTTATCAAAAGCACTTACTATCTTCTTAAAGGAAAACCACCAAGCAGAACAATTTGTTATAGATGGAGCAGGAGGCTGGCGTGATCCATCATCACTATCAACGGAAATGATTTACTGTAATGAAACCATCTTTTGCGAGCAAATGTTAGCTGTTAGTGAAACAAGGACTTCTCCTGAGTTCTTGGACAGGTGGCGGGCAGTTAATAATCTTACAAAAGCAAACATGGCGTTAATAAAGGATAGTCAGCAATTAAGTGAAGGTCGATTGTTCTATCAATTAGCGGATATGCTTCCTGATGAGGCAACATTGTTTGTTGGCAACAGCATGCCCATTCGAGATTTGGATAGCTTCTTTCTCAATAACCATAAATCAATAAAAGTCATCGCGAATAGAGGAGCAAATGGCATTGATGGCACCGTATCAACAGCATTAGGTGCAGGATTATACACACAACCTTTATATCTTGTCTTAGGTGACTTAACATTTTTCCATGATTTAAATGGTTTGGTGACAGCAAAGCTGTATGGGATTGATATCACGGTTATTGTTGTCAACAACAATGGCGGTGGAATATTCTCCTTCCTGCCGCAATCGCAGCATCCTAAGAATTTTGAACTTTTATTTGGCACTCCGTTAAACCTAGACTTTGAGCATGCAGTACGAATGTTCAATGGCAACTTTACAAGGGTCCGAGATTGGGAACAATTAGGGGAACTTATGAAGGAATCCATCGAGGGCAAGGGATTAAATGTCTATGAGGTAGTAACGAACCGAAATAGTAATTTGACAGAACACCGCGAATTTTGGCGTATTGTTTCCGAGGAAATATCAAACTTTGTCAAAGGTGTTCGCTAATGCAGATAGAGGTTAACGATAGTAGGTATCAAGTCGAAGTTTGCGGGGAAGGATTTCCTTTACTTTTATTACATGGCTTTACTGGAGATTCCTCCACTTGGACACCTTTTTGTCAGGTTTGGGGCAAGCATTCAAAATTAATCATACCTGATATTATCGGTCATGGTAAAACAGATTCACCAGAAGATTTAAATCGCTATCAAATAGAATCTGCTGCTGAAGACTTAATTCTCCTATTGGATCAGCTTGAAATTGAAAAATTTGACCTGCTTGGATATTCAATGGGGGGCAGATTAGCACTGACTCTTGCAATACTATATCCAGAAAGAGTTAGAAAGGTTATTTTAGAGAGTGCTTCACCTGGATTGAAAACAGATGAAGAAAGAATCCTGCGCCGTATGAAAGACGAGGAACTAGCAAACTTTATTAAAGACCAAGGGATCATGTCCTTTGTTAACTATTGGGAAGCAATTCCTCTCTTTTCCACTATGAGAAGTCTGCCTAACTCAATTAGAGATTCAATTAGAGAGCAGCGATTGTCCAATAATGCACAAGGCCTTGCGAATAGCTTATTAGGAATGGGAACAGGTTCTCAAGCCTCATGGTGGGAAAAGTTGGACCTGCTAGGCTGTGAAGTGTTATTGTTAACGGGAGAAAAGGATGAAAAGTTTTGTAAGATTGCTGAAAGAATGACAGAGGAAATGAATAGAGCTACATGGATTGTCATTAATGATTCTGGTCATGCAATTCATGTGGAATCAAAAGAAAAATTTGGTACAATAGTAAGTGACTTTTTGTCGAACTAAAACAAAGGAGGAAGATCGTTTTGACAGTAGAATGGATTGCAGGACGTAATTATGATGAAATTTTATATGAAACATATAACGGAATCGCAAAAATTACGATTAATCGCCCCCATGTACATAATGCATTCACACCAAGAACCGTTATGGAATTAATTGATGCTTTTGCCTATGCACGTGATGATTCAAGTGTAGGAGTAATCGTACTAACAGGTGCCGGAGACAAAGCGTTTTGTTCAGGTGGAGACCAAAAGGTACGCGGACATGGAGGCTATGTGGGTGAAGACCAAATTCCTCGTTTGAATGTGCTTGATCTTCAACGTTTAATCCGTGTGATTCCGAAACCAGTTATTGCAATGGTTAAGGGTTATGCGATCGGTGGCGGACACGTCCTTCACGTAGTTTGTGATTTAACGATTGCGGCAGATAATGCTGTCTTTGGACAAACAGGTCCGAATGTTGGAAGCTTTGATGCTGGTTATGGCTCAGGCTATCTTGCTAGAATAATCGGTCATAAAAAGGCTCGTGAAATTTGGTACCTATGCCGTCAGTATAATGCACAGGAAGCACTTGATATGGGCTTAGTAAATACGGTTGTTCCACTTGAAAGAGTGGAAGAGGAAACAATTCAGTGGTGTAATGAAATTCTTGAGAAAAGTCCAACAGCGCTTCGTTTCTTAAAGGCTGCTATGAATGCAGACACAGATGGCTTAGCTGGACTGCAGCAATTAGCTGGTGATGCAACACTTCTTTACTATACAACTGAAGAAGCCAAAGAAGGCCGAGACGCTTTTAAAGAAAAACGTAAGCCTGACTTTGGTCAATTCCCGCGTTTCCCTTGATTCAAAATGTTGCAGCTTGATGGTTTCCATCAGGCTGTTTTTGTATAGAAAAGCGGAAGAGCCTAGCTAGAAATTAGAAAAGGGTAACTAACTTGAAGTAGGTGAAAATGAATGCAACATGAAACCATGCCAAACTTTCTTAAAAAAAGGGCATTTCTCACCCCTGAAAGGACGGCAGTTTATTTCAATGAAACAGCAATATCTTTTAAAGAATTATATGAAAAATCCTCTCAAACTGCTGGAAAGCTGAAGAGTGTAGGAGTAAAAAAAGATCAATATATTGGGGTATTACTCAAAAATCATCTTGATACCATTGTGATTTTATTTGCACTTCAGCTCATTGGAGCCAAGGCAGTTATTTTAAATAATCGATTATCAAAAAAAGAATTGATATGGCAGTTAAATGATTCAAGGGCAGCCTCGTTAATTCTTGAAAATGATTTTTACGAAATCAAACAGGCATTAGAAGTTCCGGTTTTTACAAAAGACGAATTGTTTGCAGCAGCTACAGAAACTCCAGATATACAGGAAGAAATTAATTTAAATGATGTCTGTACCGTCATGTATACATCCGGTACAACAGGAAATCCGAAAGGTGTCCTTCATACATATGGGAACCATTGGTGGAGTGCTGTGGGTTCTGCGCTTAACTTGGGATATACCGATCGTGATCGCTGGCTTTGCAGCGTTCCACTTTTTCATATTAGTGGTTATTCCATTTTAATGAAAAGTGTTATATATGGAATGCCGATTATACTCCATGAAAGCTTTGATGCGCATAAAGCCATTAATGATATTAAAAACAAACATGTTACGATTATGTCTGTGGTTGGAACGATGCTATTTCGGATGGTGGAAGCACTATCGGGTTCACAACTGCCAAATCATTTCCGCTGTGCGCTATTAGGAGGCGGTCCTGCACCGTTACCATTGCTAGAGGCTTGTAAGGCAATAGAAGTTCCTGTTTTTCAATCCTACGGCATGACAGAGACGGCGTCTCAAATCGTTACATTAGCTCCCGAGTACAGTATCACAAAACTTGGTTCAGCGGGTAAACCATTATTTCCTTCACAAATTGAGATTATTTTAGAGGATGGAAAAATAGCACAGGCAAAACAAGCTGGTGAAATTATTGTAAAAGGCCCAAATGTGACATTGGGTTATTTAAATCGTCCAGACGTCATAAAGGAAAAATTTAATCAAGGATGGTTTCATACAGGAGACATCGGCTTTATGGATGAGGAAGGCTTTTTATACGTGCTTGACCGGCGTTCTGACCTCATAATTTCGGGCGGGGAAAACATTTATCCTGCAGAAATTGAATCTGTTTTATTAGCTCATCCTGATGTTGTGGATGCGGGTGTTACTGGCTTCAATGATGAAACATGGGGACAAGTTCCCGTTGCATTTATTGTACGCAAAATAAATGCACATGTTACGGAGGACGAACTTAAACGGTACTGTTTAGAAAACTTGGCGAAATACAAAGTACCTAAATCATTCTATTTTACGGAAAAACTTCCGAGGAATGCTTCTAAAAAACTTCTTCGCAGGAAGCTATCAGAATTGGTTCATGAGGGCAGGATTCATAAATGAGAATAGCTCAAATTAAACTTAGAGTCATCAGTATGCCATTGAAGTCCCCTTTTCACACTCACTTAGGTACGGTTACAGAGCGTGAAGGGATTATTGTAGAGGTAATCGATTCGAATGGCATTTCCGGATATGGAGAGGGTGTCGCTTTTACCACACCGTGGTACACAGAAGAGACGGTAAGGACTAGTTTACATATTATGAGTGATGTTTTAATCCCTTTACTCCAAAAAAATTTAATTAAACACCCTGAAGACGCTGCGATTTTATTTCAGTCCATCAGAAGAAACCATATGGCTAAGGCTGGGTTAGAAATGGCCATTTGGGATCTATATGCCAAAGCCAGTTTAACATCACTCTCAAAGGTCATTGGAGGAACGAGAAGTGAAATTGCTTCAGGTGTGGTGATTGCTGCTGATTCACTCCCAAGTGCACTCAACCAAATTGAAAAATATGTAGAAGAAGGATACCAGAGATATAAGATTAAGATTCATCCTGGTCAGGATTATACTGTCTTAGAAAAAATACGCCGTTATTATCCGGAACTTCCTATTATGGCAGACGCTAATTCTGCATATACCTTGAATGATATGGACAGATTGAAGGCTTTAGATGACTTTAATCTTTTAATGATAGAGCAGCCGCTTGCCAGTGACGATATCATTGAACACTCACTACTTCAAAAAGGTATAAATACACCAATCTGTTTAGACGAAAGTATTGTCAGCTTTCATGACGCAAAAAATGCGATTGAACTTGGCAGTTGTAAGATTATTAATATTAAAGCGGGAAGGGTGGGAGGTCTATACGAAGCAAAAAGAATTCATGATTATTGCCTGAAAAGGGGTATCGATGTTTGGTGTGGCGGAATGATAGAATTCGGTATATCCCGTGCGCATAACATAGCACTTGCTTCACTACCTGGATTTACAATCCCTGGTGATATTTCTGCTTCAAATCGATTTTGGGAGGAAGATATTATTGCACCTGAGGTAAGTGTTAAAAATGGTTTTGTAAGTGTCCCAGATACACCAGGCATTGGGTTCGGCATTAATGAAAAGAGGCTGAAGGAAACCACCCGAATAGAAAAGGTATTTAAATTCTAACAAAATTAAACCAGACAAAAAGTCTGGTTTAATTTTATGTTTATGCTCTATAGATCTGAGGGTTCGAATGTTTTACAATCGGTTTCTTGACTGTTATCTGCTGTTTTTCCTTTGTGACTGACAACATATATACTATCTGCACTGCATTTATTTCCCTTTGCCCAAAAAGAGCAATTGTTAACTTCGCATAATACATCTTGTGCCATTTGTATCACTCCTTGTCGAATATTCGTAATACAAAAATAGCTTTTGATTTTTTACAACTGCTCATCCCTGTAAGTTAAAGGGAACTAACCAATTAATCGTTTAAAGCAGTTTTAAGTGATGATAAATTCTGTTCCATTAGAGAAAAATAAGTTTCATTATCTTTAATGTTTTCTTTGGTTAAAATTCCTAGATTATGAACAGGTAATGCCTTAGCTCCAATTTCCTTCTGAACAATTTGTGCTAATTTAGATTGGACGTTTTGTTCAAACAGAATATAATGCAGTCCCTGTTCATCTGCGAGTGAGATAATCTTTTCTAGCTCTCGCTGCGTTGGTTCGTTTGTTGTAGAAAGACCAGAAATACTGATTTCTTCTAAACCGTATCTTTGTTCCCAATAGCTAAATGCTGCATGTGTGACAAGGATTTCTTTATGTTTCGCGTTTTGAATGGTAGTTGCAAATTCCGAATTTAATTGATCTAATTCATCTGCAAGCTTCTGATAATTTTGATTAAATGTCTCTTTATTTTGAGGCATTTTTTCAGTTAAAGAATCCCTAATGACAGCAGCCATTTCTTTGGAATATAGTGGGTCAAGCCATACATGGGGATTCAAATCTCCATGACCGTCATCCTCATGGTCGTCATGTGCCTCATGTTCTTCAGCGGGATCTAAAATCAAGCTCTCAGCGGTTGGAATCAACGACACGTTTTCGTTTTTTAATGAACCCTTTGCTTTTTCTACAAAGCCTTCTAACCCTAAGCCAATGTAGAAAAATAAATCTGAATCAGCCAGTTTAATCATATCTTTCTGGGATGGTTCAAATGTATGCTCATCTGCTCCTGGTGGATAAATTGTATGGACATTAACGTATTTTCCTCCGATACGCTCCGTAAAATATTGAAGAGGGAATACGGTGGAATAAATGGTTAATTGCTCTTTCTTTTTTTCCAATTTTCCGTTTTCAGGACTGCAGGCAGTTATGACTATGATGGTAATAAGTAAAATAATGGGTAAAAAAATATTTTTTCTCATATATGCTCCTTTAAAAATGTTTATAAACCGGAGTTATTACGATTTGTACTCGAAAATTTTTTTAGTATTAAGGTGATAAAAAAATGTATAATACGGAACGATTCCGATTTCCTTATGTATCTTACAAAAAAAACACCGTAAATGCAAGCAAAATATTTTTTCATTCTTTAGTATTTATGTATGCTTATAGTAATCAAAATTAAGGTGGGATAATTGTGGCGTTATTAAATGAAATTCTAGATTATAACCAAAAATTTGTAGAAAGCCGTGAATATGAGAAGTATGAAACAACAAAATTTCCAAATAAACGAGCAGTCATACTAACATGTATGGACACACGATTATTGGAATTGCTGCCAAAGGCAATGAACTTAAGCAACGGTGACATAAAAACGATTAAAAATGCCGGGGCATTGGTTTCTCATCCATTTGGAAGTATTATGAGAAGTATTCTTATCGCAGTATATCAGCTGCAGGCAGAGGAAGTGCTAGTCATCGCCCATCACGATTGTGGGATGAGCGGATTAAAGGCTGAACCGGTTATCGAAAGTATGTTGAGCCGTGGAGTAGCAGAAGAAACGTTTGATACTCTTACTTATTCCGGTATTGATATTAAAAACTGGCTTCATGGATTTGAGAATGTTACAGAAAGCGTGGAGCATAGTGTGGGAGTAATAAAAAACCATCCTTTAATGCCAGAAGGTGTGCCGGTGCATGGGTTAGTCATTGACCCTAAGACAGGAAAACTTGACCTTGTGGTCGATGGTTACCAAGATTAGTTCTCCTTTTTCTCTGGCACCGGATCTATGCCGCCCGGATGAAAAGGATGACATTTAAGAATTCTCTTTAATGTAAGCCAACCGCCTTTTAAAGCTCCAAACCGTTGAACAGCCTCCAACCCATAATGAGAACATGTGGGGTAAAAACGGCAGCTTGGTGGTTTAATAGGAGAAATAACCAATTGATAAAATCGAATAACAGAAATTAAAATCTTTTTAAACATAGGGAGACTCCCTTCAACAAATTACTTAAAAGATATCATAAATAGAAAAAAACGTCTAAATTGTTAATTATGCCTAAGTAGATGAAAAAACTCGGAATTTATAGTAAGATACAAATTAGATGTAAAAAAGGAGTGGGGAATAATGCCTTCAGTAGAAAGCTTTGATTTAGATCATAATGCCGTTAAAGCACCGTATGTTAGACATTGCGGCGTTCATAAAGTAGGAAGCGACGGTATTGTTAATAAATACGATATACGTTTTTGTCAGCCGAATAAACAGGCCATGAAGCCTGATGTCATTCATACACTGGAACATCTGCTGGCATTTAATCTCCGAGCACACGTAGAGAAATACAATCATTTCGATATTATCGATATTTCACCTATGGGTTGTCAAACAGGTTACTATTTAGTAGTTAGCGGAGAGCCAACTGTTGAAGAAATCATTGACCTTCTTGAAGATACAATGAAGACCGCAGTGGAAATTACTGAGATTCCAGCAGCAAATGAGAGACAATGCGGACAAGCAAAGCTTCATGATTTAGAAGGTGCAAAACGCTTGATGCGCTTTTGGCTTGAGCAAAGTAAAGAAGACTTAAAGCAAGTTTTTGCTTAGGCGTTAGAGCTATAAAAAATTCCTATTCGTGATGAATAGGAATTTTTTTATGACCTGTTTTCTTCATTTTCGTTTTTTAAATAAGGATTGTCTTCAAGTGAGTCTACTGTATGTTTAAATTTATAAGCCTTTGACGTAGTGATAACTGCAAGCAACAAAACCACGATGATGATAATGATACTTACCACGAAAATCGTATACATGTTTTCTCCTCCCCTTCTTCTCCTATATTTTAGCATGTTTTTACTCCTTTTTAACAAAAATAAGGAACTGCTTTATACAGTTCCAGAACTTGAATGGTATGTAATGATTAGTGGATATTTCTTGGATAATAAGTATGGGTGCGTTGACCGTACTCTTCCTGAGCGAATTTACCTTTTAAGCTTTCAATTAAATAAAGCCCCATTAAATCGTATAATTCTTGCTTATCCATCTCTTTAATTAAGTGTAGAAGATCCTCATGTGACATTTCTTCTAAGAAGGCGAATGCTAACATATCAATATCCTCTTCATCACCTGTCAGCTTGTCTCGATACATTTGAAATAATTCATCGACTAACCTCATTCCTTTCACCTCCAAAGAATTTTTAAAATTTTTTCCTTACTTATTCAATTCCCTTAATGATGAAAAATATCCTCTATGGCTGAAGCAAAAGTTTGAAAAAATGGTGAAAATGCATTTTCTTAATATTATGACAATTATACCTCATTCATTTCTAAAAAATGAGTCGAAATTTGAAAAAGAATAAATTTTATTTGATTGTGGGAAATTTTAAATAATATTAGTAAGGGGATGACATAATGGATGATCAAAAGAAGACCTATTATATAGATGTTGGGCATGGAGAAATATCGCGAAGTGCAACAGCATCTACTTGGAGTTTTAAAATTCAGGCAAATGATGAGGAAATTACTCAGCTTCGTGAGTTATTTGACCAAAATTATTCAACAGAATGGCAAAATTTCTTTAGAGCCCATGTTCCATATGTTCAATATCATTATGACCGTGAAAACGACGCATATGACAGTACAATCCAACAAGTGTATGGGATGATTTACAAACTGGGTGACCAAGAAGCTAGAAATCATATTGAAACGATGAATATATTACCAAAGTAGAGTCAAAGGGGAAATCCTATTAATAAGGATTTTCCTTTTTTTCGATTATAATAAATACATAAGAGGTCCAACGGGGTGAGGATAGTGAGAAAGTTTTTAGATAAATTAGGGAATAAGGTTGAGTTATCATTTTCTAGCAATGCCTTTGAACAGGAAGCGAAACATGTGTTGGTAATATGTAGATATTTAAATGATTGGTTACTAACAATGCATGGTGTTCGAGGATTGGAATTTCCGGGGGGCAAAGTAGAACCTGGAGAGTCCCTCGAAGAAGCAGCTATCCGAGAAGTTTATGAGGAGACGGGTGCTACTTTGGAGGAACTTTTACAGATAGCTGAATATAGAGTAACAGATGAAAAAAATACTTTTGTAAAGGCTGTATTTTCGGGGAAAATAAAATCGATACATAAAATGAATAGCTACTACGAGACAAGTGGGCCTGTATTAGTAGAAGGTGATCTGTTAGAATTGCGGTTTGGCAAAGAGTACAGTTTTATCATGAAGGATGAAGTGGTAGCAGAATGTTTGGAGTATATCCATAAGCTTCAAAACGAAAAAGAATAGCGACAAATTTAGATAAGCCGCTACTCCTTGATAAGTTTTTTTTCCAATAGCTCGACAAGCTGATACATAATCGTTGCAACGACGGCGATGACCAGCAAGGATAAAAAGACCAGGGTGAAATTAAAGACTTGGAAGCCATAAATAATAAAGTAACCTAGTCCTCTTGAGGAAACCAAAAATTCTCCAACAATGACACCTACCCATGATAAACCAACATTGACCTTTAAGGTTGAAATAATGGTTGGAAAACTGGCAGGTAGTATAGCTTCCTTAAAGCATTGTAGACGTGTGGCTCCAAATGTTTGCAGTACTTTCAAATAGTTTGGGTCAACTTCTTTAAAAGAAGTATAAACAACAATAGTGGTAATAATCACAGAGATAATGGCTCCCATTGCAATAATGGAAGGATACCCAGGTCCAAGGGCTACGATTAATATGGGACCTAAGGCCACCTTGGGCATCGCGTTTAGAATGACGAGATAGGGGTCAACAATTTTTGAGAGTAATGGCGACCACCAGAGTAATGCTGCTAATACGGTTCCAAGTAATGTACCTAAAAGGAAACCAAAAATCGTTTCTGTTAAGGTTACACCAAGATTGGACATCAAGGAGCCATCTTGTATTTTCTCGAGAAATAATTTCCAAATTTTCGAAGGGGAACTGAACAGCAGAGGGTCTATCCAGCGTTGTTGACTCGAGATTTCCCAACTAGAAAAAAAGAGCAGGAAAATGACAATTTGATAAAAACGTACCCATCTTTTTTGAATGCTCAGGGAATGTAAATAATTTTTATGGAGGAGGTTCACACTATTTTTTTCCTGTTTCAAGTGAATCCAGCTCCTTCCATATTGTTTGAAAGATACCCGAAAAGGCTTCGTGGTTTCTAGCGTGAAAAGGGGTTAAGCTTCTTAGTTCATCTGGCATGTCAAAAATCCTATGAATCTTGCCGGGACTTGGTGAAAAGAGTACGACTCGGTCACTCATCGCTATGGCTTCACCAATATCATGTGTGACCAGAATGGCTGTTTTACCAAAAGAATCGAGTGTGTTTGATACTAGATCCTCTAACTTTAACTTAGTTTGATAATCTAATGCTGAAAATGGTTCATCCAGCATAAGCAGCTTAGGCTCTGTTGCCAGAGTTCTTACGAGAGCAGCACGCTGCCTCATACCGCCCGAAAGCTGCTTTGGCAATTGTTTTTCTATTCCGCTTAATCCCATTTGATTTAAAAGATCTAAAGCTGCATTTTTGGTTTTCTCATTCAATTGTTTGGATAATTTTAGGCCAAGAAGGATATTTTCTTCGATTGTTTTCCATGGGAATAAATAATCTTGTTGAAGCATATAGCCGATTTGGTTCTTTAGCCCCGTTATTGGTTTTTTTTCAAGTAAAATGGTTCCTTGTGTGGGCTTTATTAGCCCGGCAATGATGGAAAGCAAGGTTGTTTTCCCACAGCCGCTAGGGCCGAGGAAGGAAACAAACTCACCTTCCTCAATTTGTAAACTTATTTCCGAGAGGGCCGTTGTTGCAGAGGCTTTTGTGAAATAAGTGTGATGGATATCTTTAATCGCTAAAAAACTCATTTGGACGGCCTCCCATATTTTTTATTCTTTTTTCACTTTTTCAGCGATATCGGTATTTACAAGTGTCGCATGGTCCACCTCTTTTGGAAGCTCGCCAGCTTCATCCATGATGTCTTGGAGATTGTTCCATTCTTCCACATCTAGGACTGGATCAGTTGCAAACGAGCCTTGCTGTTTATAGCGGTCCACGACTGTACTAATCAGTTCAAGATCTGTATCTGGGAAATAGGATTGAATAGCCTCTGCTATTTCGTCAGCGCTATGTGTGTCAACCCATTGCTGTGCCTTGTAAACGGCTCTTGTGAATTTTTCTACAATATCCTTGTTTTCTTTCATGTAACTGTCCTTGGCCATAAAGGTTGTATATGGAACATGGCCAGATTCTGTTCCAAAGGAAGCAATAATATGTCCTTTTCCTTCTTTTTCGAAGATACTCGCCTGTGGTTCAAATAATTGAACAAAATCGCCTGTTCCAGAAGCAAATGCACTCGGAATGTTTGCAAAATCAATGTTTTGAATAAGATTTAAATCTTGATGAGGATCGATACCATGTTTCTTGAGAACGAACTCCCCAACCATTTGCGGCATACCGCCAGTACGCTGCCCTAGAAAAGTAGACTCTTTAAGAAGATCCCATGAGAAATTATCAATTTTTTCTCTTGAGACTAGGAAGGTACCATCTGTCTGCGTGAGCTGGGCAAAATTAATAACCGGATCATTGGACCCTTGAGCATAAACATAAATAGAAGTCTCAGAGCCAACCAATGCAATATCAGCACCATTTGATAACAGTGTTGTCATTGTTTTATCGCCGCCAAAGGCTGTAGAAAGTTCAACATCTAGGCCCTCTTCTTCAAAGAATCCTTTTGCGATAGCAACATATTCAGGGGCATAGAAGATAGAACGAGTAACTTCAACCAAACGAACCTTTTCTATTTTCTCTGAATCGGTTTTGTCAGCATCGTTACAAGCAGCTAGAGAGAACATGAGAAGTACAATAAGTAGTGAAGACAAGCTGATTTTTAACCATTTTTTCATACCAAACCCTCCTTAATACAATAAAAATCTGGGCTGTTGACCTAACATATCGTATGAAAGAGAACTAAATGTGTGAATGCCTATTTATATAAATTTTTTTACGGAATAATGGAAAGGTGAAATGTAGTGAACAATCAGAATGGAAAAATCATTGAAATTTATCGTTTTCCTTCACCCAATCCCAATGTGGTTTTAAGGGAGATTACTTATCTTTCAAATGGCTTGAGAGTAAAAGGACTACTAGCACAACCAAAAATACAAGGAAACTATGATGGCTTCTTATATTTGCGCGGCGGTATTAAGAATGTGGGGAAGGTGAGACCCGCAAGAATTGCCCAATTTGCCTCTGAGGGATTCATCGTATTTGCTCCTTACTATCGAGGAAATCAAGGAGGAGAGGGAAATGAGGATTTTGCCGGGGAGGACAGGGGGGATGCTTTTGCGGGCTATCAGCTTTTAAAATCGCTTCCTAATGTTGGGCATATCCACGTTTTTGGTTTTTCTCGAGGTGGTGTAATGGCATTGTTGACAGCACTTCAATACCCTGAGGCAGCTTCGATTGTTACTTGGGGCGGGGTAAGTGATATGTCACTAACCTATGAAGAGAGAAAAGATTTACGGAAAATGATGAAAAGGGTGATTGGCGGTACACCTGGAAAATATCCTGAGAGATATGAAGAACGAACGCCTCTTTATGAGCTTGAAAAGCTTATAGCTCCTGTTTTAATCATTCATGGAGTTAATGATCAGAATGTATCGGTGGAGCATGCCTATAGGCTGGAAAAAAGGCTTAAGATGTTAAATAAACAGGTGGAATGTTGGTATTTTGATGATTTCACCCACTACTTTCCTCCTGCAGTTAATAGAAAAATCGTGAAGGATTTAGCGAAGTGGATGAAATCCCAAATCAAAAGATGTTAAAATAACAGTAAGACCAATTAAAGAGGAGCGGGTAGATATGGGTATGCCCCTTGAGTTGAATACGATGATCGTTACAAAAGGAAGAGAAAAAAGAATTGAAGAAAATCTTTTCGTATTAGAAAAAGAAGGCTATCGACTTTATCCGATTGATATTCAAATTGAAGTAAGAAAAACTATTGAAAGCGATACGAGCGGAACAGCTGTCATTAAAAAAGTAGAATGGCAAGGAAGCCGCACTTTGTTAACTTATCAATTAATTTCACTAAATTCTACAAATTAGTAAAAAGCCCTTATCGACAGCGATAAGGGCCTACTTTTTTCTAGGCAATAGGTCCGCCTTTTTCTTCAATCTCAGCTGAAACTTTTGTGAATTTCTTAAAGTTTGCACGGAACTTACCTGCTAATTCTTTTGCTTTATTTTCATAATCTTGAGGGTCAGCCCAGGTTTTGCTTGGTTGAAGGACCTCATCAGGTACACCTGCAATGTGGAGTGGAATATTCAGTCCAAAAATATCATCTTTTACGGTTTCAACATTGTTTAGTTCACCTTCAAGTGCTGCCTGAATCATCGCCCTTGTATAGGATAACTTCATGCGGCTGCCCACTCCGAATTCTCCCCCAGTCCAGCCAGTATTCACTAGGAAGACATTTGCATTGTGCTCAAGGATTTTTTCACCCAGCATTTCTGCATAACGTGTTGCTGGCAATGGCAAGAACGGTGCACCAAAGCAGGTAGAGAAGGTTGCTTCTGGTGAGGTAACTCCTCGCTCGGTTCCTGCCAGTTTGGACGTATAACCACTCAAGAAATGATACATTGCCTGCTCTTTTGTTAACTTTGAGATTGGAGGCAGTACTCCAAATGCATCGGCGGTTAAAAAGACGATGGTATTCGGATGACCAGCAATGCTTGGTTGAACAATGTTATCGATGGCATGCATCGGATATGCAGCCCTCGTATTCTCAGTTAGAGAACCGTCGTCATAATCTGCTATTCTTGTATCTGGATTCAGAACAACATTTTCTAATACAGAACCAAAATGGATGGCGTCAAAAATTTGCGGCTCTTTTTCCCTTGAAAGATTAATGGTTTTTGCATAGCAGCCACCTTCGATATTAAACACACCATTTGATGACCAGCCATGCTCATCATCACCAATTAAGCGGCGTTTTGGGTCCGCAGATAAAGTGGTTTTACCGGTTCCAGATAGACCAAAAAACAGTGCAACATCACCTTCAACACCAATATTAGCAGAGCAATGCATAGAGAAAATATTATTCTCAGGTAAAAGATAGTTCATAATCGAAAAGATCGATTTTTTCATTTCACCAGCATATTCTGTACCGCCAATTAAGATGGTTCGTTTTTCAAAAGAGATAATAATAAAGGTTTCAGACTTTGTTCCGTCTACGATAGGATTTGCTTTGAAGTTAGGAGCGGAAATCACAGTGAAACCAGGTTTATGTGTCAGCAATTCTTCTTCACTTGGCCTAATAAATAATTGATGGGCGAATAGATTATGCCAAGCCAATTCATTGACCACTTGGATCGGTAATTGGGTTTTTTTATCTGCCCCAGCAAACCCTTTAAAAACGAAGATTTCATTTTGTCCTTTTAAGTATTCTAATACTTTATGATAGAGGTTATTAAAGACATCTTCAGATATTGGCTGATTTAAATTGCCCCAATCAATTTTATCCTTAATGGAGTCTTCCATAACAATAAATTTGTCTTGAGGCGACCTGCCAGTATATTTACCCGTTGATACACTAATGGCACCAGTTGAGGTTAATTTTCCTTCATTTCTAGATAAGACTTTTTCCACTAATTGAGGAACTGACATTTGAATGTGCACATGACTTTCTTCCAGCAATTGGCTTAATTCATTTGGGATGTGGACTGAATTCATATCAGAACGAACCTTCCTTTGCAAGTTTTTAATATTCAATATATTCACAAAAAGTATAACACATTTAATTGAATAGTCTATACTAATTAGTAAATTTAGGTTGTATTAATAAACCGTAAATTAAAAATGGTAAAATTTCGTATGTTTATCCTAATTTTGCTAAAAAATTCATTGACAATGTTCGACAGCTTCAAGTATGATACTTATTTGAACGGATACTCTCTTATCCTGAGCTGGTGGAGGGACAGGCCCTATGAAACCCAGCAACCTGCTTTATGAGAAGACCATTATATTTATTGGTTCTATTCTCAAGTGCGAAGGTGCTAATCTGACGCAAGGCTTTGACCTTGAACGATAAGAGTGAAAGGACCGGAACAACCTTTCCTCGTAATGGTAAGGTTTTTTGTTTTGTATAAGACCTTTTATCAATAGAGTTATAATAAAAATCCTTTGTTTATTTCATACTAAGGGAATGAGTACCGTATCAATTTCAGTGGTTCTTGAAGTATACCTGTAACCTTCACATGAACCTTGATTTATCTCATATAAGAGGAGGAAATCAGATGTCAACAAAACGTCGTTTGTTCACTTCTGAGTCAGTTACGGAAGGTCATCCAGATAAAATCTGTGACCAAATATCTGATTCGATTTTAGATGCGATTTTAGCAAAGGATGCAAATGCTCGTGTTGCAGCTGAAACATCAGTTACAACCGGGTTAGTATTAGTTGCAGGGGAAATTACTACATCTACTTACGTTGATATTCCTAAAATTGTTCGTGAGACAGTTAAAGGTATTGGTTACGATCGTGCAAAATATGGCTTTGATTCCGAAACTTGTGCAGTATTAACTTCAATTGGAGAACAAAGTCCTGATATTGCAATGGGTGTGGATCAGGCACTTGAAGCTCGTGAAGGACTAATGTCTGATGAAGAAATTGAAGCAATCGGAGCAGGGGACCAAGGTTTAATGTTTGGTTTTGCTTGTAATGAAACAAAAGAACTTATGCCTCTTCCGATCTCTCTGGCACATAAGCTTGCTCGTAAGTTAACAGAGGTAAGAAAAGATGGGGTGCTTGAGTACCTTCGTCCTGATGGAAAGACTCAAGTTACGGTTGAGTATGATGAAAATGATAAGCCTGTTCGTATTGATACCATTGTTATTTCAACTCAACATAATCCTGAGGTAACATTGGAGCAAATCCAACGTAATTTGAAGGAATATGTTATTAATCCAGTGGTACCTAAAGAATTAATCGATGAAAATACAAAGTACTTTATCAACCCAACAGGACGTTTTGTTATTGGCGGACCTCAAGGGGATGCTGGTTTAACAGGTCGTAAAATCATTGTTGATACATATGGCGGATATGCTCGCCATGGCGGAGGCGCTTTCTCCGGCAAGGATCCTACAAAGGTTGACCGTTCTGCGGCTTATGCAGCGCGTTATGTTGCGAAGAATATTGTAGCAGCAGGACTTGCTGATAAAGTGGAAGTACAGCTTGCTTATGCAATTGGGGTAGCGAGACCCGTTTCAATTTCGATTGATACCTTTGGAACTGGTAAAGTGACCGAAGATGTATTAGTTGAACTTGTAGGTTCAAATTTTGACCTCCGTCCAGCTGGAATTATTAAAATGTTGGATCTCAGGCGCCCAATCTACAAACAAACAGCTGCATATGGTCATTTTGGCCGTACAGATGTGGACCTCCCTTGGGAGCGTACAGATAAAGCTGATGAATTACGTCAACAAGCAAATACTAAGTAAACCCAATACGGGAGTTGCATTTAATGTAACTCTCTTTTTCATTTCTACGTCTAAGTTTAGGGCAATGTGTTTAGGTGAAAACTATTTGTACCTGAATTTTCCTACCTTTCACACTGCCATTTTTATGTGAATAGTGGTAGGATAGGAGAGTATGTTTTTTAAGTTTTGATATTTAGATTGGAGTAGGTGACGTACATAATGTGTGGTTTTATTGGTTGTGTACACGACAAGGAACAAAACTATCGTGATGAACAAAAACAACAATTCAAAAATATGAACGATATTATAACCCATCGTGGACCTGATGATGATGGCTTTTATTATGATGGTCATATTCAATTCGGTTTTCGCCGTTTAAGTATTATTGATATTGAATGTGGGCATCAGCCATTAACGTATGAAAATGAGCGCTATTGGATTATTTTTAATGGTGAAGTTTATAACTACCTAGAACTTCGTGAAGAATTGCTCAAAGAGGGCTTACAATTTGTAACTAACTCTGATACAGAAGTTATTATTGCCTTGTATAGTCATTTGAAAGAAAAAGCGGTTGAAAAATTGCGCGGGATGTTTGCCTTTACCATTTGGGATAAACAAGAACAAACAGTGTTTGGTGCAAGGGATCCTTTCGGGATTAAACCATACTTCTATTTTGAGGATGGGGAAAGGACGTTTTTTGCTTCAGAGAAGAAGAGTATCCTTCTAGCACTAGAAAACGATGTTTTAGATTATGATTCTCTGCAGCATTATTTAACGTATCAATTTGTTCCTGAACCAAATACGATGTCAAAAGGCATTCATAAGTTAGAGCCTGGACATTATTTTACAAAAAAAATCGGCTCTCCAATGGAAGTTAAAAAATATTGGAAGGCACATTTTAATCCGGTTCAGAAATCAGAAGCGGCATTTATCAAAGAAATTCAAGAGGTATTAATCGATTCTGTTAAAATGCATATGAGAAGTGATGTTCCTGTTGGTTCATTCCTTTCAGGCGGGATTGACTCTTCGATTATTGCTTCGATTGCTAAACAATTTCATCCTGCCATTAAGACATTTTCAGTAGGTTTCGAGCATAATGGTTTTAGTGAAATCGATGTTGCAAAAGAAACGGCAGATAAACTTGGGGTAGAAAATATCAGTTATGTGATTACTCCTCAAGAATACATGAATGAACTTCCAAAGATCATTTGGCATATGGATGATCCACTTGCAGACCCAGCTGCAATTCCGTTGTACTTTGTGGCACGTGAAGCAAGAAAGCATGTTACGGTTGTTCTTTCTGGTGAAGGTGCGGATGAATTGTTTGGCGGCTACAATATTTATCGTGAACCACAGGATTTAGAAGTGTTTAATAAAATCCCAAGAGTAGGAAAAGTATTACTAAAAGGCATTGCGAACATGATGCCTGAAGGAATGAAAGGGAAGAGCTTTATTGAACGTGGAGTAACTCCTATGGAAGAACGTTATATTGGGAATGCTAAAATGTTCACAGAGGAAGAAAAAAGGGATTTGCTATCTGTTTACCGAGAAGGTATAAATTACTTGGATATCACAAAACCACTTTATGCTGAATCAAAAGGCTATGATCCAGTTGATCGTATGCAATTTATTGATATCCATACATGGATGCGCGGAGATATTTTATTAAAAGCGGATAAAATGACGATGGCTCATTCATTAGAGCTTCGAGTTCCATTTTTGGATAAAGTGGTTTTTGAAGCGGCGTCAAAAATTCCAACTAGCTTGAAAACCGCTAATGGTACAACGAAGTATATTTTACGAAAAGCTGCAGAAGGAATTGTTCCAGAGCATGTATTAAATCGTAAAAAACTAGGGTTCCCAGTGCCGATTCGCCACTGGTTGAAGAATGAAATGAACGAGTGGGCAAAAACGATTATTAGGGAAAGCAACACGGATCATTTATTAAATAAATCTTACGTTTTGAGACTTCTTGAAGACCACTGTCAAGGGAAGGCGGATAACAGCCGTAAAATATGGACCGTGCTAATCTTTATGGTTTGGCACCAGGTTTATGTAGAGGGGAAATATTCCTTTTCAGGACAGAAAGAACTCTTGACTATGAAAAACTAAAAAATTATTAATGGTGTCACTTGTGAGGGGCAAATAGGTTGCAATCTTACCACTTAACTCATAATTTACACTAAAAAAAGAATGGCTCGAAGTTATCTTCAAGCCATTCTTTTTTTTATCGGATAAATACTTTGGTAGATTATAACCTTGTGTCATGTTTTAGTGGTGCAGGTTCGAATAAAGGGAGAGACGAGTCCGAATAGGGAAAGCATTCGGACAAGGCAAGTCAGATTTGAGAGAGACGAGTCCGATTCGAGTAAGCATTTGGACAACGTAAGTCGGATTCGAAAGAGACGAGTCCGAATCGGGCAAGCATTCGGACAAGGCAAGTATTTGAGAGAGACGAGTCCGAATCGGGCAAGTATTTGGACAAGGAGACTCAGATTTCAGAGAGTCATGTCCGAATAAGGCAAGTATTCGGACAACCTGTGTAAGAATCGTGAGAGTCGAGTCCGAATCGGGCAAGCATTCGGACAAGGTAAGTCAGATTTGAGAGAGACGAGTCCGAATCGGGCAAGTATTTGGACAAGGAAAGTCAGATTTCAGAGAGTCATGTCCGAATCAGGAAAGTATTCGGACAAGGCAAGTCAGATTCCAGAGAGTCATGTCCGAATAAGGCAAGTATTCGGACAAGGCAAGTCAGATTCCAGAGAGTCATGTTCGAATAAGGCAAGCAATCGGACAACCCGAATCAGAGAGTCCAGTCCGAATTTGACCCAGTCTGAAAACTGAACTATTTTTTGTGTGTCTGAATTATTCATGTTATTTCTGTAACGACTTATAATATTGAGCCTTCTCTGCATATTCTGTATAGATCCTGTGCATTTCTTTTTTATCGTGCTCATTTAATTCCCTAATAACTTTAGCTGGTCTGCCAAATGCTAATGTATTAGGAGGGATTTTTTTTCCTTGAGGTACAAGACTGCCTGCACCGATAAAAGCACCTTCGCCAATCTCGGCTTGGTCTAGAATAATCGATCCCATACCAATCAATGCCTTCTTTCGTATAATACAACTGTGAAGGATGACCTGATGACCCACGGTTACCTCATCCTCTAAAATTAATGGGTTATTTGGGCTTTGGTGTAGAACAGAGTTGTCTTGGATATTTACTTTTTTCCCGATGACTGTAGGTGCAACATCTCCTCTAATCACAGAGTTAAACCAAACGCTTGATTCCTCACCTATTTCAACATCACCTGTAATGGTGGTAAAATCTGCAATGAAAGCAGAGTCCGCGATTTTGGGGTGTTTATCTTTGTATGGATAAATCATTTAGGTCGCTCCTTTTTGACTGAAATACATATTCATTCTAATATAATACTAAATAGAATATTTTTCTAGGAGGAAAAACTATGTGGAAGTGGGAAGCAGAAGGGGAAGTGAAGGCTGTAATTGTGATCGTTCATGGTGCAATGGAACATCACGGGCGATACGGCTGGCTCATTGAAATGTGGCGCATGTCTGGTTTTCATGTCATAATGGGTGATCTTCCTGGACAAGGCATGACAACAAGATCCCGACGAGGCCATATAGATTCATTTGAAGAGTACATAGATGAAGTCAAGGATTGGATTAAAGCAGCTTATCGTTATGAATTGCCTGTATTTTTATTAGGGCATAGTATGGGGGGCTTAATTGCGATTCGTTTGATACAGGAAGAAAAATTTGACTTGGCAGGAGTCATTCTCTCATCACCATGTCTAGGTTTAGTCCACACTCCTCCGAAAATTTTAGATATATTGTCTTACGGAATTAATGTGGTTTTCCCTTCATTTAAAATGAATTCGGGCTTAACCGTTGAAATGGCTACCAGAAACCAAGACGTGATTGAGGCGGATAGAGATGATAGCCTCTATATCACAAAGGTCTCTGTTAGGTGGTACCGTGAATTAGTAGAGGCCATGAAAGAGGCCTTTCTGTCAATCGAAGGCACAAAGGATGTCCCGATGCTTGTTATGCAAGCCGGGGATGATAAGATTGTTAATAAGATCCCCGTTAAGGAATGGTTCAACCAAGCACCACTATCAGAAAAGCGATTTAAGGAATGGCCAAAGCTTTATCATGAAATTTTTAATGAACCAGAACGGGATGATATTTTTGAATATGCCAAGGATTTTGTTATCAGTCAATTAAAAGCAATAGGGTACATTGTTTAAGAAGGGGAAGGATAGCTCCATGATGCCAATTAGACTCATGTCGAAAGTTTATCGTAAAATTATTCCAGCAGTACATCAAGAGCTAAGGTATTGGAGGTCCCGGGCAGATAGTATCCCTAATGAGGAGCTTAGAATGCAGGCTTTGGCAAGTATTGAACATAAAACCTTTCATTGTGAGGGCGGCGGGATACTTGCTCTTTCCGCTAACGAGGAGTATAAAAAAGCAGTAAAGTTTATCGTTGCGTATCAAACCATTAGTGATTATTTGGATAATCTTTGTGATCGGAGTACCTCACTTGATCCCAAGGACTTTGAAGCCCTCCATGAATCCATGCAAGATGCTCTAACACTTGGCAGCGAACCAAAAAATTATTACCGTTTCCGCGATGATCAGAATGATGGCGGTTATTTAAATGATCTTGCGGAAACGTGCAGATCAGTATTAAAAGATTTAGAGCATTATCACTTAATCAAAGATTACCTATTGGAACTTTGCGAATATTACTGTGACTTGCAAATTCACAAGCATGTTATCCATGAAGAACGTGTTCCCAGATTGGAAAAATGGTTTGAAGTCCATCAAAACAAACTTCCTGACATGGAGTGGTATGAATTTTCTGCTTGTTCGGGTTCAACCTTGGGGATATTCTGTCTGATTTCTTATGCAATGAGAGATGATTTTCATGCCAAGGATGCAGAAAATATTCGTAAAGGATATTTTCCATACATACAAGGCCTTCATATCTTATTAGATTATTTTATCGACCAAGAAGAAGATCGGGAAGGCGGGGACTTGAATTTTTGTTTTTATTATGAAAATCAGGAAACGCTGTTTAAGCGGTTAAGTCATTTTGTCCGTGAAGCAGACCGACATACCGAATTTTTGCCGCATAAAAAGTTTCACCAACTCATAAATCGAGGGCTGTTAGGAATTTATTTATCGGATGGAAAGGTTCGAAAACAGAAAAAGGTGCGAAAACTAGCCAGGGGAATCATAAAGACTGGCGGTATAGTCAGCTATTTCTTTTATATCAACGGACTGGTCTATCGTTCTGTGCAAAAATGGATCCCTTCATTTGTAACAAGACTTATCATAAAATAATAAACCAGGCTGGCAGCCTGGTTTATCTTTTTTCAATTGCAACAATAAAGGGAGGATTATTTTGTTGATTAATAAATCGATACATGAGGACATGCGCTGTTTTCTGATCTATTTCTTGACAATACGTTAGTAAAGCATCTCTCTCAATCGCTCCCTCTGTATGGCCATGGTAGATGACAAGGATAATGATTCCCTCTGGCAACATCATCTCGAGCAATTGTTCAATTGCAGAAATGGTGGTCTCAGGCTTTGTTACAACTGATTTATCACTGCCAGGCAAATAACCTAAATTAAAAATTGCAGCTTTAACCTTTCCGTGGTGTTCAGCAGGTATTAAGTTAGAAAGCTGCTCATGACCTCTATGAAAGATAGTTACGCGGTCCGTCAAACCATGTTGAATTAATCTTTCCTGACTGGTTCGAATAGCGTCCTCTTGTACATCAAAACCATACACGGTGCCATTTTCACCTACGAGATTAGCTAAAAAAAGAGTATCATGACCATTTCCCAGTGTTGCATCAACAACGACATCACCACTAGCAATAGTCATTTGAAGTAATTTCTTTGTATATGGAAGTATCCGATCGAGCTTCATTCTTAGTTCCTCACGATACTCTCATGATAAAATTTCCCCTGATAGCTATCTCTTCTTTTTAGCTCTGCGTCAATGGAATTTAGTACTTCCCACTTGTTCACACTCCACATAGGTCCCACCATTAAGTCAATCGGTCCATCCCCAGTAATACGATGAACAATCATTTCCGGCGGTAAAATTTCTAATTGGTCACAAACTAAATTCACATAGTCCTCTTGAGAAAGAAATTCAAGCATACCTTTCTCATATTGTTTCACCATTGGAGTCCCTTTAAGTAAGTGAAGCAAATGAATTTTTATCCCTTGAACATCAAGCTTAGCAACCTCTCTTGCTGTTTCCATCATCATTTCATATGATTCGAGCGGCAGGCCGTTGATAATGTGAGAACATATACGGATGCCATGTTTTCTAAGTTTATTTACACCCTCAACATAACATTGAAAATCATGGGCACGGTTGATAAGTAATGCAGTACGTTCATGCACTGTTTGCAAGCCAAGTTCAACCCATAGGTACGTTCTTTGGTTTAATTCAGCTAGATATTCAACTACATCATCCGGAAGGCAGTCTGGACGTGTTGCAATCGATAAACCGACTACTCCCTCTTGGTTGAGAACCTTCTCGAATTTTTCACGTAGAACGTCAACCGGTGCATGTGTATTTGTATAGGCTTGGAAGTAGGCCATATATTTGCCATCTTTCCATTTAGTATGCATTTTTTCCTTAATATCAAGGAATTGTGTCTCTAAATCATCGGTGCGGTCTCCAGCAAAATCGCCTGATCCTGCTGCACTACAAAAAGTACAGCCGCCGTGTGCAACCGTACCGTCACGGTTAGGGCAGTCAAAGCCGCCATCTAAAGCAACCTTAAAAACCTTATGTCCAAATTGCTGTCGTAAGTGATAATTCCAGGTATGGTAACGTTTATCGTCAGTAGCATATGGAAAAGGGTTGGTCTGAGTCAATTCAGAAACCTCCTTTTAGTTTTTAGTGTGATAAAGCTATTTGTTGATTTGCACCTGCAGCACAAATCAACAGCCATTTTTTTAAGCATAAAGTCAATTTTATCATGAAAATAAACACTTATCCAACTGAATTGTTTACCAGTAATTATCACGTTATAGGAAAGGGGAGAGAGAACAAAATAAGATATGAAGCACTTTGACTCATTGAGGGAAGTGTTTTACCAAGGCTCTTTAAAGAGCCTGCAAGCTAAATACAAAAGTGCAAAATGACTATTTCCACGTTAAAACCGGCTTTAGGATTTTAACAACAATCTTTAAGAAATAGCCTTTGCCAAAAAAAAGGGGGTCCTTAGATGGCTACTCGTGCTTCAATGGATGCTTTAATGCAGCAATGTGAGGATGTTATTCGTAACGCACAGGATCAATTTAAAGAAAGCAGCCTTCAAGAGCATTACAACAATGATGCATATACACAGGCCTTACAACAGCTAGAGCAAACCTATCAGGATATTGCGAAAATGGCTCATAGTGCCAATGGGCAGCAGCGGGATCAACTCCATCGGATGAGGCTTCAAATTCAACAGCTCCAAAATAATATGATTTTAGAGGGGCAAGCATTTAGAGGAGGAGATCTTTCTTGAAAAAACGATCTAAACAACAAAATCCTGAACAAAAAACCCGCAATGGCAATAACAATCAGGATCTTGAACTTGGTCAGGATGTGGATCTTGTTAAACAATCTAAAAAGAAATATGAAAAATCTGGTGGTCAGCCGGTAAAATCAAAATTTCATCAAGAAAAGGATCAGTCATCTTAATAATTCGCTTCAGACCTTCAACCTGGTGTTGAAGGTCTTTTTAATAATGAAAAAACTATAAAAACACTGTGAAAATAAGGTAAAAACGCCGTTCACAAATTAGAAATAACTCAATATCTTTTTGTGATTTTGGTCACAGAATGGGTTTAAGTATCATGGGATAAATAAAGTATGTAAATTGACTACTAAAAGTTTAGTTCTAATGAGTCTTGTGAATGTATTCACAAAAAGTTCACAATTTGGAAGGAAGTAAGTACCATGAAAAAATTACTGCTTAACATAAATATCCTCCTGTTCTTACTGATATTAAATCCGGTGGTTACCGCCGCAGAAGAGAATCGAAACATTCTGACTTTGGAGGAGCTTTCAATAAAGGTAATGCCAGAATACGCTTACCATCCTAATGATGTTAAGAAAGATCATCCTCCATTATTGATTGGTTATCAAGGAACTATGCGGAATCTCTCGGACCAGCCTCAAAAGGGACATATTGAACTGCCGCTGCCGATGGAAGAACAGAATTTTCGGATTGGCTATGTTGCTGATTATTCAAGTGATTTATCAAAGGTGTATGAAATTGAGTACATAATCAACCAAGAAAAAGGAACTATTTCTTGGACAACAAGTGAAGAGATACAGCCAAATGATGTTTATAAATTCGTTGTTGAATTTTATACCGATACCATAATGGTTGAAAAAGAAAAGAAGGTAGTGTCTTACCAATTTAAAAGCTTTACGAATATTGGCTTGTTCAATGTTTCATTTATAGAACCTCTAAAGGCACAAAATGTAAAAATGGATCCAGAAACAGAAAAGAAAAAGACTCATGCTGACGAAGACGGTGTTCACTCCTATTTCTTTAAAGGATTAAAAGCTGGAGAAGAGAAAAGTTTTACTCTTTCGTATGAGCGTAATGAAACGTCGACTGCAATCGAGATGATGGAAACACAGAAACAACAACCGATTGACAGCGCGGCCAATGAAAAAAGTCCTGCTATCCTTTCTATCGCAGCTGTTAGTGGAGCGGGATTACTAGCTGGTAGTGCATTTATTTATTTTGTGAAAAGTAGGCGCAGGAAGAATTAGCTTAGCAACACATTCTTTTCGGTAATAAGGTACAAAGTACTTTATTCAATAAATTAGAGAGAAAAAGAACTATATTATGGGAGGTGAAAGGATGTTAAAAAAATCGTTTAAAAAATTACTGGCAATTGATAAAAGAGTCTTGATTTTAGGTGCTCTTTTAGCCGGTGTACTCTTTTCCTTTGGGACTGTTAAAACAATGGCTTACCTAGATTCACCAGGTTTTTGTCAAAACTGTCATACAATGAAATCTGTTTATACGTCATTTGTTGATTCTACTCATGCAGAATTACAGTGTAATGACTGCCATTTACCTCATGAGAGTGAGGTAGGGAAGTTATTTTTTAAGGGCCGCGCCGGGATGACACATATTTTTTATAACACCTTGGGTACGGAAGATATACCAGATAGAATTTATGCGACAACACGGACATTGAGAGTTATTAATAAAAACTGTGCAGAATGTCATAAGAGTACTGTAGATAATGTCTCACATGACGCGAAGGAAAACTGTATGTCATGTCACCAGACAGTACCACATGGAAGTGACTTTAAAGATGATACTTATAATCAGCCGCCTAAGTCCGGTGAACTATTAAAAAATAAGGGAGGATTTTAAGAATGAATAGGTTCCGTTATGGGGCATACCTCCTTCTGCTAGTATTTGTTCTGATCGTTACTGGCTGCAGCAATTCCAGTAATGGTGCAAGTGAAAAAACGGCAAGTGCTAAGGAAGTGAAGGGTACGACTGGCCTTTCTAAGGATGAAATAAGCAATGAAGCGTTTAAAGAGATTTTTCCACTTCAATATAATAGTTATATGAAGAATGAGAAGATGGAAGATACTACGTACGGAGGTTCAGTAAAACGCAGTAAGTATGATTCAGATAAAGAGCCATTACTTCCGGTTCTTTTCAATGGTTATGGGTTTGCGACAGAGTATAATGAAGAACGTGGTCATGTTTATGCTCTTGAAGATATTCGTAATGTTAAGCGGATTACGGATAAATCAGTTGGTTCTTGTTATACATGTAAATCAACCGCCGTACCTCAAATGATTGAAGAAATGGGCGACGATTATTGGGGAGCCAACTTTAATCAAGAAATTTGGCCGAAAGGGGAAGCAATGGGACACTCACCAATTGGATGTTCTGACTGCCATGACCCCGAAACTATGGATCTACGTGTGACACGCCCAAGCTTCTATAAAGCCTTAGAAGCGCAAGGAATCGATACTTCTAATCCAACTAAAAATGATATGCGAAGCTATGTTTGCGGTCAGTGTCATGTAGAGTATTATTTTGCAGCAGACAACAGTGAAGTTACATTCCCATGGTCAGAGGGCTTTAAGCCAGAAGACATGTATAAATACTATAATACGGTTGCTAAAGAGGAAGGGTTTGAGAAAGATTGGGTTCACAATATCTCTGGTGCACCAATGTTAAAATCGCAGCATCCTGAATATGAAACACATTCTTCTGGAACTCATGGTAAGGCGGATGTGTCCTGCGCAGACTGCCATATGCCTTATGAGCGTGTAGATGGAAAGAGAAAAATAACCTCACACTATTGGACCTCACCACTCAAAACAATGAATACATCTTGCGGACAGTGCCATGGTGATAGAGATTTAGATAAATTAAAGAATCGTGTAATTGAAATCCAAGAAGCTAACGTGAGTGCACTACATGAGGCACAGGAAATCTCAACAACCGCTCACTATTATATTAATAAGATGATTACTTCTGGAGTCAGCCAAGACAAGATTAAGCAGGCTCAAGAATTTGTACGTAAGGGGCAATGGTTCTGGGATATTATTGCGGCTGAAAACTCTTCTGGATTCCATAATCCTCAAGGTTCGATGGATTCATTAAGGGAATCGATTGTTCAATCAAACAATGCCATTCGCCTAGCAACGGAAGAGCTGGTGAAAAAAGGTGTCAGCATTGAAGAACTTAATGCAGAAATTGAAAAAGTTAAAAAAGCTGTTCAAGCCGAATCGGTAAACGAGGAGAAAAAGGATCATGCTGTAAACAGCTACTTCCCTGCACAGCAGCCAGTGGTAAAAAAATAGACTTATCCACTATTATTCTTGGTCTAATTCTCCCTATGAGAAAATATTTTATAGGGAGAATCCAATCCATAAGAATGGAGAGACCAATATGTTTGTTGTCCATTTCTTTGAAGATAAAAACGAACTATTAAATCAACTGCTTGGAAGGGTCCCTTCTGCGGGAGAAGATGTTGTGATTAAAGGTCGTAAAGGGAAAGTATCTAGCGTTGCATCCATGGATGACGCACACGTTCATGTACACCTTTTCTTTGAAAAGCCTGTCCAAAACAAAAATAAACTAGTAGTTGATAACAAAAAGAAAAAACGATAATGGTAATTAAGATTCCAGAGGTCCTTATAAAGGCCTTTTTTTTATTTTTACAACAATTTAGTAAAGGATTGCGGAGAATCATGAATGGGAATACAATATCTTTTGGAATCCGAAATTAGTGAACGTAAAGGAGCGTTTTTCATGCCGCGTGCGTTATGGCTATTAATTATTGGGATGGCAGTTAATGTAACTGGTAATTCCTTTTTATGGCCTTTAAATACAATTTATATTCATGATCATTTAGGGAAGTCTTTATCGATTGCCGGCGTTGTCTTAATGCTAAACTCAGCAGCAAGTGTAATTGGTAATCTTTATGGAGGCAGTCTTTTTGATAAAATCGGCGGCTATAAATCTATTCTCCTTGGAATATGTATATCCCTTGCAGCTCTTGTAGGGTTAACGTTCTGGCATGGCTGGCCAGAATATATTGTTTTCCTTACCATTATTGGATTTGGTAGTGGGGTCACTTTTCCTGCTATGTATGCGATGGCGGGGATGGTTTGGAAGGAAGGCGGACGTAAAGCATTTAATGCCGTTTATATTGCACAAAACCTTGGGGTAGCGGTCGGTGCCTCACTTGGCGGCATCCTAGCCGATTACTCATTTGAATTAATCTTCCTTGCTAACACCGTTATGTATATGATCTTTTTGCTAATCGCTATTTTTGGCTATAAGGGGATTTCAACTGTTTCGGCTAAACCAGCGAATATCCTTCAGGATACAGCACTTGTAAAAGGGCGAAAAAATCTTTATTCTTTATTGATTTTATGTTTAGGTTATTTGTTATGCTGGGTCGGCTATGTTCAATGGATGACAACAATTGCTTCTTATACACAGGAAATTAACATATCATTATCGCAGTACAGCCTATTATGGACTATTAACGGTGCATTAATTGTTCTTGGCCAGCCATTATTAAATGGCTTGCTTAAGCATCTTGCTGCCACACTTAAGGTGCAAATCTTAATTGGGATTGCTATTTTTATTGTTTCTTTCTTAGTAGCGGGAAATGCTAGCGCATTTTCAGGATTTCTAGTAGCGATGATTATTTTGACGATTGGGGAAATGTTTATTTGGCCTGCTGTACCAACAATTGCGTTTGACTTAGCACCAGAGGGGCGCGAAGGGTTTTATCAGGGGATTGTCAATAGTACTGCTACTGGAGGAAGAATGATTGGACCATTATTAGGTGGAATTCTTGTTGACGTCTATAGTATGTCTGCACTATTTTATGTCTTAATTGCTCTATTCGTTATTGCAATCATAACGACTTTAACGTATGAGCGTATATTGAAAACGGAAAAGAAATTCAAAGTAAAACTATCTTAAACCTATTTTCCGGGCTTCCTTTAAGGAGCCTTTTTTTATGTTTAAAAATAATATGATTGGGTCAAACTGTTTTAGGTAAAAGTTACTTGCATACTGTTGGGAAATTTAATACAATAACCGTAATACTTTTTATAATTAATAACATTGATTAGGAGTAGTAATGATTCATACCTGTCTATAGAGAGTTGACGGCTGGTGCAAGTCAACGGGGTACATCATGAACTCGCCTATGAGTTGCAAACATGAAAGGAACAGTAATGTTTGCCGTATTCCGCGTTAAGGATGAATGAAGCGAGTGTTTACAACACTAATGTGGGTGGTACCGCGGGAAGATACATAGATAATCCTCTCGTCCCTTTTGGGATGAGGGGTTTTTTTATTTTTTTAGGAGGAATAGACAATGAGTTTCGATCATCAGCATATCGAGAAAAAATGGCAACATAAATGGGAAACTGAAAAGACATTTAAAACGAGTGAAGAATTTGATAAACCAAAATTCTACGCATTAGACATGTTTCCCTATCCATCAGGGGCGGGACTTCATGTTGGACATCCAGAAGGTTACACGGCTACAGATATCCTTTCACGGTTAAAAAGAATGCAGGGCTATAATGTTTTACATCCAATGGGCTGGGATGCCTTCGGTTTACCTGCTGAGCAATATGCTCTGGACACAGGAAACGACCCTGCAGAATTTACAGAAAAGAATATTAACACCTTTCGCAGACAAATTAAATCATTAGGTTTCTCATACGACTGGGATCGAGAAGTAAATACAACCGATCCAGAATACTATAAATGGACGCAGTGGATTTTCTTGAAGCTTTGGGAAAAAGGGCTTGCGTACATTGATGAGGTTGCTGTTAACTGGTGTCCAGCACTTGGTACAGTGTTAGCAAATGAAGAAGTCATAGATGGTAAGAGTGAGCGTGGTGGTCACCCAGTTGAACGTAGACCAATGAAACAGTGGATGTTAAAAATTACAGCTTATGGTGATCGTTTACTTGAGGACTTAGAAGAGCTTGACTGGCCAGAAAGTCTTAAAGAAATGCAACGTAATTGGATCGGCCGTTCTGAGGGTGCTGAAGTAACCTTTAACATTGAAGGACATGAAGAAACATTTACGGTATTTACAACTCGCCCAGATACTTTGTTTGGTGCTACGTATGCGGTACTTGCTCCTGAACATTCTTTTGTTGATAAAATCACAACAGGGGAGCAGCGGGCAGCAGTTGATGCATATTTAGATAAAGTAAAAACAAAGAGTGACCTTGAACGAACCGACCTTGCGAAAGAGAAAACAGGAGTTTTTACTGGTGCCTATGCAATCAACCCAGCTAATGGTGAAAAAATGCCAATCTGGATTGCTGATTATGTATTAGTAAGCTATGGCACAGGAGCCATTATGGCGGTACCTGCACATGATGAACGCGACTATGAATTCGCTAAACAATTTGACCTTCCGATTAAGGCTGTTGTTGCAGGGGGAAGTATCGAAACGGAAGCCTATACTGGTGATGGTGAACATATTAACTCTGAATTCTTAAATGGTTTAAATAAAGAAGAAGCAATCACTAAGATGATTTCCTGGTTGGAAGAGAAGGAAATCGGTACAAAGAAAGTAACATTCCGTTTACGTGATTGGCTGTTTAGCCGTCAGCGTTATTGGGGTGAGCCGATTCCAATCATTCATTGGGAAGATGGCACGATGACAGCAATTCCTGAAGATCAGCTGCCACTAACCTTACCGAAAACAACCAATATCAAACCTTCTGGAACTGGTGAATCACCGCTTGCAGTGATAGAGGATTGGGTCAATGTGGTTGACCCTGAAACCGGCAAGAAGGGTCGTCGTGAAACAAATACAATGCCACAATGGGCAGGCAGCTGCTGGTATTATTTACGGTATATTGATCCTAAAAATGATCAAGCACTTGCTTCACCTGAAAAATTAAAGCACTGGCTTCCAGTTGATGTTTACATTGGTGGTGCAGAGCATGCGGTTCTTCACTTACTGTACGCACGTTTTTGGCATAAAGTTTTATATGATATTGGTGTTGTCCAAACGAAAGAACCATTCCAAAAATTATTCAATCAAGGAATGATTTTAGGTGAAAACAATGAAAAGATGAGTAAGTCAAAAGGGAATGTTGTAAACCCTGATGATATCGTTGACAGCCATGGAGCTGATACACTTCGTTTATATGAGATGTTCATGGGACCACTTGATGCTTCTATTGCTTGGTCTACAAATGGTCTTGATGGATCTCGCCGTTTCCTTGATCGAATTTGGCGTTTGATGGTGGAGGAAAGTGGAGATTTAAATCCAAAAATTCAAGAGAATGAAGAAGCTTCTAATTTAGAAAAGGTATACCATCAAACAGTGAAAAAGGTAACCGAGGATTATGAGGGCTTAAGATTTAATACGGCGATTTCACAGATGATGGTGTTTATTAATGAGGCAAATAAAGCAACCGTTCTTCCTAAGCATTATATGGAGGGATTTGTTAAATTACTAGCTCCTGTTGCACCACATATTGCGGAAGAACTTTGGGAAAAGTTAGGTCATAGTGGTACCATTTCTTATGAAACATGGCCTGCTTATGATGAAGCTAAATTAGTTGATGATGAAGTTGAAATTGTTATCCAAGTTAATGGAAAAGTAAAAACTAAGTTAAAAGTACCGACAGATGCCAGCAAGGAAGCATTAGAAGGTATTGCAATGGACGATAATCGAGTGAAGGAACAAATTGAAGGGAAAACCATTCGTAAAGTCATCACCGTTCCTGGTAAACTTGTTAATATCGTAGCTAATTAATTGGGATCCCCCTGGTAGACAGGGGGAAATCAAACATAGGGGTGAGAAAGATGGAAGAAATTCAGGTTATTACACCAGAGGAATTAAAGAAGAAGCTCGAACAAGGGGAGAAACTCGATCTTGTCGATGTTCGTGAGTACGAAGAGGTAGCACAGGGAATGATACCAGGTGCAAAGCATATCCGCATGGGTGAGATTCCTGCTAATCTTGATTATTTTGACAAAGAGAAGGAATATATCTTTATTTGCCGTTCCAGTGCTCGTAGTGGAAATGTCTGTTCCTACTTGCAAGATCAGGGCTATAAAGTTCGTAATATGATCGGCGGAATGCTTGCATGGCCAGGAGATGTAGAATAAACGATTCCATTAGAGGAATCGTTTTTTTTATACATATAATTTTTAATTTTCAGAAAAAGTGGGAAGAATGATAGAAAACCAAAAGGAGGGGTCAAATGATTCAGGTTAAATTGTTCGACCGTGAACACGAAAAAGATTTAGAAAAGGAAATGAACCGTTTTTTAAGGGGACTTGATGAAAAGAAATTGCTCGATATTAAATATAATGTAGCTGCATTACCAGAGGATGAAGAGGAAGATCAAATCTATTGTTTTTCAGCAATGATTATCTATCGGGCTTGACAGCTAGCTGTTAGCCCGTTAGGAGTTTTCTTTTGAGTCAACAGCGTCCGTAACATCTGTTTTTGTTTTGCTACTAGTAATCCTCCAAAGAAACAATGGTCCAATAATGTTAATACTAAAAATTGCCCCAACAACTATCCATAAAAACCACTCCGTATTTAACACATATTCGTAGAACCAATTATGATAAAAGTCCATTATCCCCACAACTCCATTTAAAAACCTTTCATTCCACCATTCTCGGCAGTTGAGTTTATTTTAATACCCAAAATTTGAATATATGAACATTGGTTTGGATATAAAGTGTAACAAGACTAAAATGTCGAAATTTGGAGTCGATTAAGTATGGAAAAGTTTATAGAAGAACTACTTTCAAAAAATTTCACAACAAGTTATCAAGATAATAAACAATTAATACAGGACATTCTCGTAGATAATACAGACTTAAATATTAGAGAATTTTATTTTCACGAGCAGAAGGATATAAAAATTGTTTGCTTTTTTATTGATGGATTGGTTAATGATACAAAAATTGACACAGTTATTGATTCTTTCATCTATCAAGCTCCTATGCTTTTAAGAGATCTGGACGTAACTACCTTATACAATAACTTACCTGATAGGATCATTAAGCATATCCTGCATTCCCATGCCCTTAAATTACTAACTAAGGTCGAGGCAGCTATCGAGGCAATTCTTTCAGGCGATACACTATTCATTATAGATAAATGTAAGGAAACGATTCTTGTCTCGACACGAGGCTGGTCTGAAAGGTCTGTGTCGGAGCCTCAAACAGAACAGGTAGTTATTGGACCCCGAGATGGTTTCACTGAGAATATTAGAACCAATACAGCACTTGTTAGGAGAAGAATAAGAGACCCTCTCCTTTCATTTAAGTCAACGACTGTTGGAAAAAGTTCTAAGACAACCATCAATATTGCTTATCATCGTGGCAAAGTTAAACCGGGTTTAGTAGATGAAGTAATGGAAAGATTGGATAAAATTAAAATTGATGCCATTATCGATTCGGGTTATATAGGAGAACTAATTGAAGATGCGCCATTATCCCCTTTTACCACTGTCCAGACCACCGAGAGACCTGATAAGGTGGCGGCAGCAATTTTGGAGGGCAGGGCTGCTATTTTTGTAGATAATTCTCCTTTTGCAATTATCGTACCTACTTACTTTTGGCAATTTTTACAGGCTAGTGACGATTATTACGCTAGGTATATGGTTGGTTCATTTTTTAGAATGATTCGTTATTTAGCCTTTATTATAAGTCTTGTTTTTACGTCAATCTATGTGATGTTGGTTAGTTTTCACCAAGAAATGATACCTACCTCACTTGCATTAACAATAGCCTCAGGGAGAGATGTTATCCCATTTCCTGTTTTACTAGAAGCATTACTAATGGAAATTAGTTTTGAATTGATGAGGGAAGCAGGATTGCGAATGCCTAAACCAGTGGGTCAAGCTGTAAGTATTGTTGGTTCTTTGGTTCTTGGTCAGGCTGCTGTCCAAGCAGGTCTTGTTTCCCCTTTTATGGTAATTGTTGTCGCTACAACGGGGATAGCTTCTTTTGCAATACCTAATTATACAGCGTCATTTGCAATTAGATTAGTCCGATTTCCTTTATTAATTGCTTCTGGTACGTTAGGATTGTTAGGCTTTTCGGTGGTATTTACATTACTTGCCATTCACGCGCTATCCTTACGCTCTTTTGGTGAATCCTATTTGGCTCCTGTTTCACCTTTTCAGCCATCTGATCAAAAGGACTCCATTATCCGTGTGCCTTGGTGGAAAATGAACACACTTCCTAATTTAGCTAAAGGGAAAAAAGAAGAAAGAACTAATAGAAAGCAAAAGCCACAACCTCCCCCAAAAGAATAATTAATGATAGTTAACAGCTAGTAAAGGAGGGGTCCTATTGTCTCCCAAATTTATTGTATTTTTATCGATATGTACTGTCTTGATGTTAAGCGCGTGTGAAGTAGGAAAAAGAGAATTGGGGGATTTAGCTCTGGTAATGGCTGTAGGGATAGATGAGGGTAAGAAGAAAGGATGGAAAAAAGTAACGATTCAAGTTGTTAGACCTGCTGACGCACGAGGACAAACCGGAGCTCCTTCAGGACAAACCGGTGATCCTATCTGGTCAGCATCTGCAGAAGGAGAAACTATTTTTCATGCCATACGTAACCTATCCACGTTTTCCTCAAGAAGAGTATTTTGGGCACACAACTTTATAATAGTTATTAATGAGGACGTAGCAAGAGAAGGCATAAGGGATATTATTGATTTTTTTACAAGGAACCCAGAACTAAGGATGAGGACATGGGTTGTTGTTACACCTGAAAAAGCTAGTACCGTAGTTTCAACTATGACAGGTTTAGAAACGGTACCTGGGGAGGCATTTGATAAATTATTTAGATACACGCCCATCTCCACACAAGCTCCACGAACCCAAATGATGGAACTTCAGGCAGCCTATCTAAGTGAAAGTTCGGAACCTATTTTAGCTAGAGCCTTGTTAATCAATCGAGGCATTTCAAATAAAAAGCCTGGTCAGGCAGGCTCAGTTGATCAAATTGAACTAGCTGGAGCAGGAGTTTTTAAGGATGATAAATTAGTCGGGATTTTGAAACCAGTGGAAGTGAGGCGGATACTCCCTTTTATTGAACCGCTTGATACAGGGGTGTTAATTTTAAAATGTCCTGACGATAAAGATAAAAAATTGACAGTCGAACTTAAAAATCAAAAGTTCAAGGTAAAACCATCTCTTAAAGATAAAAAACCTGTATTTGATATATATTATGAGACAGATGCAAGTGTTGTAGAAGCAGCCTGTCCAATTTCATTAGATGATAGAAAGAAAGTAAAAGAACTGGAACACCAAATGAATATAACTGTGAAAAAAGAATTAACCGCCGTACTTGATAAGGCTAAAAATGAGTATAAGTCTGATTTTATTGAGCTAGGAAAGGTTTTTTTGAATCATTATCCAGTTGAATGGAGAACAATAGGTCCGAAATGGGAAGAAATTTTCCCCACAGTTACTACAAATATACATATCAAGTCTGAAGTCGTTGACACTGTTTTGTTAAAAAAGCCTACAAAAGAATCAGGAGGTATGTTGAAGTAGATGAAAGTAAGGATTTCCAATGGAATGTTTATGGCGTTAATTATTAATATGGTATATGCGAAGGCAATTGGGTTAACCCAAGGTTCAATGGCTCGTGAAGTAGGATCAGATTTGTGGATTTCCACTATTTTCGCATCCATCCAAGGGTGTATAATGATGATTTTTACGATATTTATCATGCGCCGCTCTCCGGAGTTTAACATTTTTGAACATGGAGAATTGTTACTAGGGAAGTGGTTTGCAAAGTTAATAGGATTAGTCGTATTTTTGTTTTTCGTTGGTGCAACTGGTGCTGTATTCACTACACTAATCTATCATTTAAAGGATTATTTCTTACCAGAAGCCCCTACCTTAATATTTGTTGCTGCAGGCTTAATTATTGGTGTTTACGCATTATATCATGGGATTGAAGTAATTGGGAGAATGGCATTAATTGGCGTATTTTCAATATTAATGTTAAATATCTTAATTATTTTGGGATCCTTAAATCAATTTGATATAAGAGAGCTTATGCCTGTATTCAGGTTTGGACTTGTGTCAGATATTTGGGCAAGCAGACATAATAATACGGATTGGGCAATGGCAACGATGATGGCTATGGTCATTCTTCCAGTAGTAAAAGATAGCACTACCTGGCTGCGTTCAGGGACCTCAGGAATTCTGTTAGGCGGGCTTTTTATTGTTCTATGGCCGATACTAGAGGCGGGAGTGTTAACTGCAGAAGTTACCGGACAATATATTATATCTTGCATGCAAATGGCGAGGAGTGCTGAAATTGGATTGTTTATTCATCGCTATGAAATGATAATGATTGCCTTTTTCTCACTATCAGCTCTTACACAGATAATGATGACCTTTTTTTGTGCTACCATCTCTGTCCAAAAGGTATTTGGTTTGAAAGAGTACAAGCCGATTATTATTCCTGTTTCCCTTGTACTTAGTGCTTGGGGATATTGGATTGTTCTTGACCATCACCGTGCCATCCATTACATTGAAACCTACTGGGTAACCATTGCCATGTCGATTGCTGTTGGGTTACCATTACTATATTTTATATTAGGACTTCTATTTAAAAAGAGATTAAAAGGGTCGACTTCCCATATACAAAACCCCAGTCATTAGGACTAGGGTTTTGTATATGTCTTTTTTGCGGATAACGCCGCGTTTGTCCCAGCAAGTCTCCCTGTTACTAAAGCCGAAGTAATGTTATAGCCACCGGTATAGCCATGGACATCAAGAATCTCACCGCAAAAGTAGAGACCTCCCATCATTTTTGAAGCCATTGTCTGCGGTTCGATTTCTTTCACGGAGACACCCCCGCCAGTTACGAATGCTTTTTCCAGCGGCAAGGTTCCATTTACCTTTATTAAGAATTGTTTACAGCTTTTCGCAAAGGCGCGAATTTTCTCATTTGAAATCGTAGCCCCTTGCTCTGAAGGGTCAATTTCATTTCGCTCCAGCAGAAACAAAAGATAACGTTCAGGGACCAGGCCCTTTAATGTGTTTTTAATGCTTTTTTTTGGCTCACTTTTTACTAGCCTCACGATCTCTTGAAAAAACTCTTCCTCTTTTTTATCTGGGATTACATCCAGACTCATGGTAGCCTCGTTTAACTTCCATTTCTTCATTGCCTTCACCACAAATTGACTGCAGCGGAGGACTGCTGGACCACTAAGCCCAAAATGGGTAAAAATCATATCCATCCTGTGAGTAATAATCGCTTTTCCTTTTGGATTTAGCACACTTAGCTCAATATTCCTTAATGACAAACCTTGGAGAGATTTATTTTTAATAAACGGTTCATTTGAGGTGACCGGCACCTCAGTAGGAAACAGTTCCGTAATGGTATGTCCGGCTTTTTCAGCCCAGACATAGCCGTCTCCAGTTGAGCCGGTATGAGGTACAGATTTACCGCCGACTGCTATGACAACAGCTTTAGCAGATATCTCTTGTCCGTTTTTTAATTTTACCGATGAAACATGACCATCTTTATAAACAACTTCCGCAACCGGGCTATTCGTGTAAACCTTCACCTTAAGCTTTTCTAGCTGGTCCAAAAGTGCATCGACTACTGATTGTGCTTTATCCGAGACCGGAAACATTCTGCCATGGTCCTCTTCCTTTAATTCAATACCTAATTTTTCAAAGAACTTGATTATATCTTCATTACTAAAAATTGAAAAAGCGCTGTATAAAAATTTCCCGTTACCAGGCAAATGTTTAATGATTTCTTCAACAGGGAGACGATTTGTAACGTTACAGCGGCCGCCGCCGGAAATGGCCAGCTTCCTTCCAAGCTTGTCTCCTTTATCAATTAATAGGACGTTTAAACCTTTTTCTCCAGCAGCAATGGCAGCCATTAAACCTGATGGTCCCCCGCCAATTACCACAACATCGTATTGCATACTTCCACCAACTTTATATAAATTCATTTCTTGCACATTCTTACCATTATAAACATATTTTACGAAATTTAGCACGGCTGTTAGTGGCATCGAAGCAAAAAGAGATGTAAACTACTAATAGTGTGCAAAAATGTGTTTACCAAAAGTTTGCTCATACGCGCACAAACTTTTTCTTCACTGGGAAGGGATCCTAATCTTATGTCGTCGAAGCTTATAAGAGGAACGTTTATTTTAACATTGGGTACCATTATATCCAAGGTTCTTGGCTTATTATATGTTATACCCTTTTATCAAATTGTAGGCTCAGAAGGAACAGCGTTGTACCAGTATTCTTACATACCCTACACGATCTTTATTAGTATAGCCACAGCTGGTGTACCGCTTGCTGTTTCAAAATTCATCTCAAAGTATAACGCACTTGAAGAATATGCGGTTGGGCGGAGATTGTTCAAATCTGGACTAGTTATGATGCTTTTAACGGGTATCGTTTCCTTTTTAATTTTGTATTTGTCAGCACCGCTTATAGCTGACATGATCATCTCAGATAAAGATGATGTCGAATCAAGGGTAAACGATATCATCACCGTTATCCGTGCGGTAAGTTTTGCATTGATTGTTATCCCATTTATGAGTTTAATTAGGGGATTTTTTCAAGGACATCAATCAATGGGACCATCTGCTGTTTCTCAAGTGGTTGAACAAATTGTTCGGATTACCTTCACACTTGCAGGAGCCTATATCGTCATAAACTTTTTAAATGGAAGTATAGTAACAGCCGTTAGTGTGGCGACCTTTGCTGCGTTTGTGGGGGCCATTGGCAGTTTAGTCGTTTTATTTTGGTACTGGTATAAACGAAAACCATATTTAGACCAGCTGCTTCAACACGATAAAGGAACTGTACAGGTATCATTAAAGGAAATCTATAAAGAAATTATTATATATGCAGCACCGTTTGTATTTGTTGGGGTTGCCAATCCATTATTTCAAGCCATTGATCAAGTAACTTTTACCCGTGCCATGGAGGAGATTGGTAATAGTTATAAGGCGGCGGAGGCAGCTTTCTCTATTTTAAATTTTGAATCACATAAAATCGTCATTATCCCTGTTTCTCTTGCGACAGGATTCTCATTGGCTCTGGTTCCAAGTATCACGAAGGCATTTGTAGAGGGGGATCGGAAAGCGTTAAAACAGCAATTAAATCAAACCTTTCAGGTCTTATTGTTCTTAACACTGCCGGCAGCGATCGGACTTTCTATATTAGCAGAGCCGATCTACACTATATTTTATGAGCATAAGGAGCTTGGATTCGAAGTACTACGAGCATATGCCCCAGTTGGTATTCTATTTTCATTATTTTTAGTAACGAGTTCCATTCTGCAGGGAATTAATGAACAACGATGGACTGTATTAAGCTTATTAGTAGGATTATTGATTAAATTGTCGCTAAATATTTCTCTCATTACTATGTTTGAAACAAGAGGCGCGGTGTACGCAACGGCCCTTGGCTACATCGGAGCGATTGTGATCCAATTACTTGTTATAAAAAATTATGCAAAATATCCATTCTTATTTGTTTGGAGAAGAAGCTTGTTAATCATTATTTTTGCTGGAATCATGTTGGCAGGAACTGAAATCGTTTATCAGCTGCTATTGTTAGTTCTAACTCCAGAAACAAAGCTTCAATCACTAGTAATGATCATTGCTTGTGCAGGCGTAGGGGCTGTTATCTATTTTTACCTAGGATTAAAATCAGGACTTGTAAACAGACTATTTGGAGACAGGGTTGACCGAATAAAGAAGAAATTAAGATTGACCAATTAAACTCCTAAAAATGAAGGAGGATGACGCTTTGAGAATCGATAAAATGCTCGCTAATTTAGGTTTTGGCAGCCGTAAAGAAGTAAAGCAGCTATTAAAAACCGGAGCTGTTAAGATTGACGACGCGGTCGTGAAAGATCCAAAACAGCATGTAGATACAAATAAACAAAATGTTACCTTAAATGGTGAAGTAATTGAGTATAAAGAATTTATCTATTTAATGATGAACAAGCCTCAAGGCGTACTGTCAGCAACAGAGGACAGTGCTCAGGAAACAGTTATCGATTTATTGGAATTAGAGGACCAAGTGTATGAGCCGTTTCCGGTCGGGAGATTAGACAAGGATACCGAAGGCTTATTACTGATTACAAATGATGGGCAATTAGCCCACAGGCTGTTGTCACCCAAAAAACATGTTCCGAAGACCTATTTTGCGGTGATTGACCAGGAAGTAACACAGGAAGACATAAAGGCATTTGCAGAGGGAGTCACCCTTGATGATGGGTACGAAACAAAACCAGGTGAGCTCAAAATTTTGAAGTCTGGTATTCGTTCAGACATCGAACTGACGATAACCGAGGGGAAGTTCCATCAAGTAAAAAGAATGTTTGAAGCAGTAGGAAAAAAAGTAGTCTATTTGAAGCGAATTTCTATGGGACCATTACCTCTTGATGAGACCCTTGAATTAGGGGAGTATAGAGAATTAACGGATGAAGAAATAGAGCTACTAAGGAATTATCAAGTAAAGTAAAAAGGACAAGGCGACAGTCGCCTTGTCCTTTTTACGCTTGAAGAAAGGATGTTAACATCCAATTATGTTTGCTTAGTTTCTCAATTAATTCTGTGAACATGTCACTTGTTACCTCATCATTCTCGTGTTCGGCAGCCACTTTACCTACCTTTAATTCAGAGATAAGCTGCGAGAAATCATTAACAACATTTTGTACCATCTCTTCTGTGGTCAGGTTCTCAGAAGTTTCTTCAATAGAGGCATATTGGATGTATTCCTTTAATGTTGAAATTGGCTTTCCACCTGCAATTAATAAACGTTCGGCCAATTCATCAATCGTTCCTGCAGCCTCTTCATATAATTCCTCGAATTTCGCATGTAAAGTGAAAAAGTGTGGTCCTTTTACATACCAGTGAAAACGATGGAGCTTTGTGTATAATACATTCCAGTTTGCGAGTTGCTGATTCATCACTTGTTCAAGTGTCAATGTTTGTGTCATCGTTTCATTCCTCCTAATTTCTTATCTGTAATAATTATAACATATATCATTTAAAAGTAAATATTAAATTATAATTATTATAAATAATAGTTGAAGGGAACTTTTATATAAGTAACAATTAAAAAAATGGGTATTATAAAAATATTTACTACTCTGTACGCATTTGAAAATCCAAAAGGGGGAAGCTGCATGAAACTTTCACACAAAGAGACCATTGAACTACATGGCTTTAACAACTTGACCAAATCATTGAGTTTTAATATGTACGATATTTGTTATACACGATCAAGGGAAGAGCGTGAGGCATATTTAAAGTATATCGATGAACAATATAGCGCCGAAAGACTGCAAAAGATATTAACACATGTATCTGATATTATTGGGGCTCATGTATTAAACGTTGCAAGTCAAGATTTTGAACCGGCTGGAGCAAGTGTAACGCTTCTCGTATCAGAGGGGCCAGTCGAAAATGCTCCGTCAGAGCATTTTGAGGAATCACCAGGACCGTTGCCGGAATCGGTTGTTATGCAGTTAGATAAGAGTCATATCACGGTTCATACATACCCTGAATATCATCCAGATGAAGGAATCAGCACTTTTAGGGCGGATATTGACGTATCAACGTGCGGGGAAATATCACCGCTTAAGGCCCTGCATTATCTGATTCGTTCGTTTGAAACTGACGTGATGACAATAGATTATCGTGTTCGTGGATTTACAAGAGATAAGGATGGATATAAATTATTTATTGATCACGAAATCAGCTCAATTCAGAATTATATACCTGAGGACGTTGGCGAACTATTCGACATGATTGATGTAAATGTGTATCAAGAAAATATTTTCCATACAAAGTGTAAACTCCGCGACTTTGATTTAAACAATTATTTATTTGGCTATAAGAAAGAAACGTTACAACCAGAAGAGTTAATTGAAATTACCGAAAGAATAAAACTAGAAATGGATGAAATTTTTTATGGGAAAAATATGGTGTGATGCATGACAATTCTTTTGTTAACCTTATTATGGAGAACAGTAGCCAAAAGGAGAGTGCGCAGCTTTGCAAAAAAGTAAGGCTGCTTTTTTGCGTTAATGGTGTAAAATGGTGTTCATAAGATTTTATTAAGTAGGAGAATATTATGTTTTTAAAAAAAGTGACAATATTAAAAGAAAAGATTCCAACCTTTAACCTTTACCCCTTTTCCATACCAGCAATTGAGAGCCTTGATGAGATTAAAATAGAAAGGAACGTCACCTTTTTTGTAGGAGAAAATGGGTCGGGTAAATCTACTTTATTAGAAGCAATAGCGGACAAATGTGGCTTTAATACAGCTGGCGGCGGAAGAAATAATTCTTATGATGTTTATGAAACAGATTCTGAGCTTAGCCAATTCATAAGGCTTTCCTGGATGCCAAAAGTAACGAATGGTTTCTTTTTACGTGCAGAATCATTTTATCATTTTGCTACCCATATTGATGAGGTGGATGAGAACGGATTTAAAGATTACGGCGGGAAATCATTGTTACAACAATCGCATGGAGAATCTTTTTTGTCACTATTTTTAAACCGATTTAATGGGGAAGCCATTTATCTGTTAGATGAACCGGAGGCTGCATTATCACCTGCAAGGCAATTGACCCTCTTAAAAATCATTCATGACCTCGAAACACGAGGTGATTCCCAGTTCATCATTGCTACTCATTCTCCTATTCTATTGGGTTATCCGGAAGCAGACATTTATAGCTTCGACAATGGTGGAATTTTCAAGATTAACTATGAAGACACAGACCATTACAGCATAACAAAATACTTTTTAGAAAATAGAAAGAGATTTCTTCATGAGCTTTTTAAAGAAGACGAATAGCTCTAGCAAAAAGCAGGGATACCTAAATGATAGTAAAGGGTTCCGTTTTAAGAAAAAACTCACTCTCTTTTAGTTAAGATGTATCGTCTTTAATCGAGTAACCAGCAAAAGTATAATAAGCGGAGATTTTCCGCTTAAGCAAAGCAAAAACCCCCATTTTCCAATTTTTCGAGCCCATAGGCGGAATCTTTCCGTCTATTTTAGCCTTTTTTATACTAATTACTAATTAAGCGGAATTTCTACGGCTATTTATCAACTCAGGTGCTTAACCTCATCCCCTCCCAACCAATAAATAAAGAAAAAGACGTATGCAAATTCATACGTCAATTCACCCGAAAATGGAACCCTTTAAATAATTGGATATCACTTCTTTTTTGCTTTTAATGAAAGAACTACCAGTACTCCCACTATTAAAAGAGAGACGGTTGAGCCTATTATATTGTTTGGCGTTAAAATAAAACCAATAAAAATTAAACTTAATACTACTATAGCGATAATCGTTGTATATGGAAACCATTTAACCCTAAAAGAAGGAGTAACCTTATACTGCGGTCTCAGCTTTAAATGGGCTGAACAAATTCCTATCCAAACTATCATAATTGTGAAGCCAGGGATTGTCATAAGGTAACTAATGATATTACTAGGACTGATGTAAGCTAAGAATACACCAACTAATAGACAGAGACTGGTAATCATAAGACCAATAAAAGGAATTCCGTTACTAGAGGTTCTCATTAATCCTTTAGGAGCAACTCCGCTTTTAGCCATAGAAAATAGTGTTCTCGATGTTGCATAGATCCCTGAGTTGGCGGCTGAAAGAACGGCTGTTAATAGAATGAAATTCATTACATGTGCTGCTCCAGGAAGTCCAGTCATAGTAAAAACTTGAACGAATGGACTTTCTTGACCATTAACAGAATTCCAAGGCATAATACCACAAATAATTAAGATCGGAAAAATATAAAAAATAATAACCCGCCATACTGCACCCTTAATAATACTTGGCATAACTCGTTCAGCGTCCTTCGTTTCAGTCACAGCAACCCCAATTAACTCAGCACCGCCATATGAAAACATAACGACCAAAAAGGCACTTAGCATCCCACTGACACCGTGCGGGAAAAATCCGCCATGTGCAGTATAGTTTGCTAGTGGATCCCCAATATCACTTGGAAAAACTCCAAAAATGATAAGAGCGCCCAAAAAGATAAAAGCGACTAACGCGATTATTTTTATCCCTGCAAACCAAAACTCGAGCTCTCCATAATATTTTACCGGGAATAAATTAATCCCAATAATGACTGCAGCACATATTAGGCTAAGAAGCCATAATGGTATCGAGGGATACCAAAATTGCAGAAAACTTCCAGCTGCTAATAATTCAACCGTGATAACAATGGTCCAGTTAATCCAATATAACCAGCCCGTGATAAATGACAGCTTAAAACCAAAGGCTCGATAAAGAAGCAGCTGTACATTATGATTGGGAAAAGCAATAGCCATCTCACCTAGAGCAGCCATGACGATAAACAATAATAGCCCGCCAATAAGATAGGTAAAGATAACACTAGGTCCAGCGATATTTAACGTATCGGAACTACCTTTGAAAATTCCTGTACCAATCATGCCGGCTAAGGCAATAAACTGGACATGCCTTGGCAGTAATCCTTTTTTTAGTTCATGATGATTATTTTCCATGTTGTCCTACCTTTATTTAAAAAGTTTTCACTATCTTACATAAACGCTTTTAAGCGCTAAAGTATTATACTAATATATCATAATATACTAGATATTCAACCCTATTTTACAAATAAAAGCAAGCACGCACGCGAGATATTCGCGTGCGTGCTTGCTTTTATTTGTTTATCCATATATTACGAAGACATCTTTACTTTTTTTTGTGTGGTCGTCCATTTTCCGCGGCTTGGGCTTATTACCAAGTCATTATAGGCTAAAACATTTAAATCTCGTTGTATGGTGCGAGGAGTGATACCAAATTCCTCTACAAGTTCTTGCGTCGTGACTGTGCCCTTATTACGAATAAACATGTAGATGCATTTGATGCGGTTTAACATCCGGTTAGTTGAAGGTTTCAAAGAACCACTCCCTATCCTTTTATAAAAACCTAGTGTCTATCCCTCTACCGACAGCCTCTTTGATTAGTATGTAATTTTCTTCCCGCAGACAACTCCTTTTATTAATAGATAGTTGCAGTGGATACCCCGATGACTTACATTTATTGTACCCACAATTTCTGAAAATTTCCACCATTAGCGAAATATTTACATAAAAAACATAACTTCGTAACAATAATTGTTCGGTTATTCTCCTCCCTTACTTGATTCTTACTATAGTCTATGGATGTAAATGTTAAGTTTATGACAAATTAATTGAATTTTTTGTAAATTAACACCTTTCGACGTAAAAGTGCTAATGGAAAATATTTCGTTTTTAAACAGAATCTTGATAAGATAATGGCGAGGATATCAAAATATTGAAATTGTTCCGTTGGCTCAATAATACTAACTAAAAGGGGACTAAAGAATGGAATATGCTTTATTAAATGGGGAGATTATAGACCGGTCGGAAGCAAAGGTTGATGTTGAAGACCGTGGTTATCAGTTTGGCGATGGTGTGTACGAAGTTATCCGTGTTTATAATGGAAAAATGTTTACACTAACTGAACATTTAAAACGATTCGCTAATAGTGCTGAAAGTATAGGGATTTCTATACCATTTTCGATTGTAGAATTAACGGAAATGTTAGAAGAACTATTACTGAAAAACAATTTGCAAACAGGAAATATCTATATGCAGGTGACCAGAGGAACTGCGCCTCGGAATCATTTATTTCCAACAGGAAATGTTCCACCAACAATTGTAGCCTATACAATTAAGGGAGTACGACCTTTGGAAAACCTCAAGTCTGGAGTAAAAGCAATCTTAACAGAGGATATTCGCTGGCTTCGCTGCGATATAAAAAGTTTAAATTTACTTGGTAATCTTTTAGCTAAACAAAAAGCAAGCGAGCAAGGCTGTTTTGAGGCGATTCAGCACCGCGGCCAGGATGTCACAGAAGGAAGCTCTTCAAATATCTTTATTGTAAAAAATGGGACAGTCATAACCCATGAATCGAACCATTTAATCCTAAAAGGAATTACAAAAGATGTGATAGTAGATCTCTGTAAGAAAAATAATATCCCAGTACTTGAACGGACTTTTTCACTTGCAGAACTTGGGGAAGCAGATGAAGTATTCTTATCGAGTACAACAGCCGAAGTAATGCCGGTAATTGAAATTGACGGAAATAAAATTAAATCCGGAAATCCGGGTCCACTAACTCGAAATTTGCAAGAATTTTTTAAAAAAGAAATTGAAAAACAATGTGGAGTACTTGTTAATAACGGAATCTAGCATAGAAACGTGCAACGGAAAAAATCTGGTGCACGTTTCTATTTTTATTAACCTATATAATACATACAAGTTGGAAAAAATAGTCTAAAATAAGAAAAGGAATGATAAATATGAACAAACAAACACATTTTTTCTTTGCGATAAAAATTCCGCAAGAAACAAAGCTGATCTTGAAAGAAAATAGGGAGAGGTTAAAAGAATTTCTCCCATTCGGCCGCTGGGTTCACCATGAAGATTTGCATATAACATTAGCTTTTCTAGGAGATGCCCCTTCTGAAAAACTTACTAGAGCGATGGAGAACGTTCAAGCAGCATTAAGCGGGACAAAAGGATTTATATTGAAAATAACCAGGCTTGGAGTCTTTGGTAAACAAGATTCACCGCGGATTTTTTGGGCAGATACAAATGAAAGTAAAGAATTGCAGGTCGTTAGAAAAAAAGTATTTTCCGCATGCTTAGAGGCTGGTTTTCAACTTGAAACAAGACCCTTTAAACCCCACCTCACCCTTGCACGTAAATGGACAGGGGACAAACCTTTTCAGCAAAATCTCCTTAATGTATGGGATAAGCTTCAGCCAGAGCCGCTTTTATTTAAAGTGGATGAGGTTGTTTTATACCAAACACATCTTGATAAAACACCGAAATACGAGGAAAAAACAATATACAAATTGGAATAAGCTACAAATTAACGTAAAAGGTTGGTTGTATGAAACAAATCTATTTTATTATCAATCCAAAAGCGAGAAATGGATACTGCTTAAATGTATGGAGGAAACTTGAAACAAAACTACTCGAAGATAAAATCCCTTACTTGGCCTTCTTTACGGAATACCCTGGTCATGCGATCAAATTAGCGTCGCAAATTGCTGCAAAAGACCATGAGAAAAAAGTCATTATTGCCGTTGGCGGGGACGGAACCATGCACGAAGTCGTGAATGGAATTGTAAAATATAACAATATTACTCTTGGTTTCGTACCAGGAGGATCTGGAAATGACTTTTCTCGGGGCTTTCAAATCCCCTCAGACCCAGAAGAAGCTTTATCGGTTATTCTTCGGCTGATAAAAAAGGAAGCAACAATCATTGATATTGGAATGGTCACGATGAAGGATCATTCAGAAACCTATTTTATTAATAATATGGGTGCTGGGTTCGATGCATTAATTTCCCATGAGGTAAACCATTCTAAAGTTAAAGCTTGGCTCAATAAACTGTCTTTAGGCCGGTTGGTATACGTGTATTTTTTACTAAAAAAACTATTTTCTTATAAATGCGCAACAATTGATTTATCAATTGACGGCAGAAGGCATATACTTGAACAAACATGGTTTGTAACTGTTTCCAATCAGCCCTATTACGGGGGAGGTATGATGATTGCACCTGATGCGATCCCCGATGATGGACTCTTAGATATTACGGTAGTCCATAGTTTGTCAAAATGGAAGCTATTATTGGTTTTTATTAGCGTATTTTGGGGTAAGCACATTCAATTTAAAGAGGTACAGACCTTTAAGGGAAGAATCGTTTTCATTCAATCTTCAGCTTCCTTATATGTCCATGCTGATGGTGAGGACATAGGATACACTCCCTTAAATATCTATGTTCAAACAAAAAAACTAAAGGTTTTAACGAGGGTGGGAAGTATGCGAGAAACTGTTCTGAAAGAGAGGGACTCGAATGAACTCCAATGACCGTATTTTCCTAGCTTATTTAGATGAGATGGATATCATTACGATTCTTCTGCCACTTTCCTATCATCAAGGTTTGTCTTCCACTTTCACGATCACTGATGAGATGCAACATGTTAGAACTTTGCAAATTATCAAGAAGCAGCAAATTGAAAATAATAATAAATATATTTGTCGGCTGGCTGAGGAAATTACTTTTGGTCATTCCTACTGGATTATGGATGAGCATGGTGGAAGAACTGATCTTCAAATAGGTGCAGTAATACGAACACCTGCATTTGATGACCGTTTTTTCTATGGTGGAAACGACCTTGGTGTGAAATGCAGCGATCATCAAACGGGTTTTAAACTTTGGGCGCCAACAGCCACACAAGTAAAATTAAAATTACGAAATCCAATCAGTTCTTACTCAAAAATTGTCAAGATGAAACGCGAGAATAAAGGTGTTTGGTCAGTAGTCATTCACGAGGATTTAGAATTTTATCAGTATACCTTCCTAATCCTTGTCAACCAGGAATGGAGAGAATCGATAGATCCTTATGCTGTTGCAGTTACGGCGAATGGGGAACTAGGGGTTATTGTGAAGCTGGAGAAAACGCGGAGGAAAAAGCCTTCATTACCTCCATTTGAATATCCAGTTGATGCCATTATTTATGAAACGCATATCAGGGATTTCACCATCCATCAAAATAGTGGTGTAAAGAATAAAGGTCTTTATTTAGGGGCAAGTGAGTTAAACACAAAAGGAAAAGACACTGAGCCAACAGGACTTTCTTATATAAAGGATTTAGGTATAACTCATATTGAATTTCTGCCATTCAATGATTTCGCCGGAGTAAATGAATTGGAGCCAAATAAAGACTATAATTGGGGTTATAACCCCATACACTTTAATGTACCAGAAGGTTCCTATTCCACAAATCCATCCGATCCCTACGCCCGAATTATAGAATTGAAGCAATTGATTGATGCCATTCATGGACAAGGAATAAGGGTTATTATGGATGTAGTATACAATCATGTCTACATTCGCGAAACATCTTCCTTTGAAAAAGTTGTTCCGGGATATTATTTTCGACATAACGAGCTTGGCTTTCCTTCGAATGGTACAGGAGTTGGAAATGATATTGCCTCAGAGAGGAAAATGGTAAGAAAGTTCATCGTTGATTCTATCCGTTTTTGGATGGAGGAATATCATATTGATGGTTTTCGTTTCGACCTAATGGGGATTTTGGATGTTGAAACCATGAAGGAAGTTAGGAAAACTTGTGACAGCATTCAAGAGGGAACCCTAATTATCGGAGAAGGCTGGAACCTAAATACCCCGCTTCCCATTGATAAAAAAGCCATCATTCGCAATCACTCAAAGCTTCCTGACATCGGTCAATTCAATGATAAATTTCGTGATACGATAAAGGGAAGTACTTTTAATTTGTATGATAAAGGATACGTATTAGGGAATGAGCATTATTATGAAGGCGCTATCGATGTTATTACTGGAAGCATTGGATTAAATCAAGAAGCTGGCGGCCTCTTAACTGAACCTTTTCAGTCGGTAAATTACGCGGAATGCCATGATAACCATACCATTTGGGATAAACTTGTTTCTTGTCTTCCAGATTTAGATGATGCACTTCATATGAAATATCATAGGCTTGCAACTGGTCTTGTACTATTATCCCAAGGGATTCCTTTTCTGCACAGCGGTCAGGAATTCTTCAGGACAAAACGAGGCGATGGGAATAGTTACAAATCACCAGATCATATTAACCAGCTTGATTGGGATCGGAAGCACCTTTATCAGGATAATGTTAACTATATAAAGGGATTGATTCAGATCCGTAAAGAAATGCCTTGCTTCCGAATGAAAAGTGCTGATGAAATTCGAGCAAATACTCATCTTTTACCGCTGCTTTCGCCACTAATTGGAGTTTACTATCAGTGTTTAAGTAATGATATTAGTGAAGTTCTTCTACTCATCAACCCTTTAAGGACAAAGCAATTAGTTGAAATACCAGATGGCATCTGGACAGTAATCGCCAATGATAAAGATGCGGGAATTTCTTCCACTCAAAAGGTGGAAGGAAAAGAAATAGTACTAGAACCAGTTTGCTTAACCATTCTAGTAAAAAAATAGTTTGGTCAGATGTACTTGACGACTAAAGCTAATTGGAGATAAAATTTAGTAAGATGGCTATTGTGTGTTATTGTCCAATAGCTTTTTTTATTTTTCTAAAATATTTTTCTTAATTAAACTACTAAATGGTGTTTTGAGAGACCCATTTGAGAACGGCATAAATTGAAGGTGAACAATTTTGGAACATATATTAGGACAAGAATGGGAGATTGTCCCTGCGGGGGGCGCAACGGGAGAAGCCTTTTATGCTAGCTATGAAGACCAAAGGCTTTTTCTAAAACGCAATTCCTCTCCTTTTCTAGCAGTTTTATCTGCAGAAGGAATCGTCCCAAAGCTTGTTTGGACAAAACGATTGGAAAACGGAGATGTGATTACGGCACAGCAATGGCTCCCTGGACGTGAATTAAAGCCACATGATATGAACCATGAACGTGTTGCTAGGATGCTCAGGAAGATTCACCGCTCTGAACCAATGGTTGGGATGTTAAGCAGGCTTGAAAAGCAGCCTTTACAGCCAGATATGATATTTCAATCTGTTGTTGAGCTCTTGGATGAAGAAGTGTTATCATTCCCTGTTGTAAAAAAAGCATTGAATTTTCTATTAGAAGAGGCAGCAAATGTCTTCAGTAATGAGAAAGTCGTTTGTCATGGAGATGTCAACCATAACAACTGGCTGCTTACGGAAGACAACCAGTTGTATTTAATTGACTGGGATGGTGCGATGATTGCAGACCCAGCGATTGATCTTGGTATGCTTCTTTATTTGTACATTCCGGAAGCTAATTGGGATAGCTGGTTATCGATGTATGGAAAACCGTTAACAGAAAACCTAAAGCTTAGAATGAAATGGTATGTTGCACTTCAAACTCTATCTTCTATTCAATTTTACAAAAATAAAGACCGGCTTCTCGAAATGGATAAGTGGATTGCCTTTTTAGATGAGCTTTTGTAATCAGGAATACGTGTCTATATTAGACACCCACTGTGATAAATTACCTTGATTGGAAAGAATATGCTCGTCTAAATCTGCAGTTTGGGCGCCGTACTGACTGTAATTGTATACCTCCTGCAATATGCTTTTAACATTTTGGTCAATCTGTGTGTTCACCATTAAAGACTTTACTAATCGTTCCAATTGTTCACATTCTGAAACAGACCCACAGCAATCGGTTTGATGATTATTTAATATATCTTTTAGTAATGAAACTTGGTCCTGATGACTTAATGGCATGTTGGTACACCCTTTCAAGTGAAAATAAAAAAGAATTCACAGTTAGGTTGTGAATTCTTTTTTTGTTTATACATTAATGGGGAACCCCATTATTACCAATAATAAAAAATAATATCTTTATTAGGAGTGGCAAAGCAAAATGAGACTTAGGCATAAACCTTGGGCGAAGGAAATGATTGAGAACCATCCACAATATATTGTCGCAAACCCAGAAAATTATAAAGGAAAGTGGCATGAAGTTTTTCATAATGAACAGCCTCTTCACATTGAAGTTGGAACAGGAAAAGGCCGCTTTATAACAGAAATGGCAAAGGCACATCCCGATATAAATTATATAGGCATAGAACTTTACGACTCCGTTATTGTTGCTGCTTTAGAACGATTAATTGAAGCCGATTTGCCAAATTTAAGATTACTCAATGTCAATGCCAGCGATTTAAGTGATTACTTTGCAAAGAATGATGTTGACAGAGTCTACCTGAATTTTTCAGACCCATGGCCTAAGAGCCGCCACGAAAAAAGAAGGCTGACTTATAAGGACTTTTTGAAGCTTTACGAAAATATTCTGGCGGATAAAGGTGAAATCCATTTTAAAACAGATAATCAAGGCTTGTTTGAATATTCATTGAAAAGTTTTTCCGAGTATGGATTATTATTAACTTTCCTTAGCCTTGACCTTCATAAAAGTGATTATGAAGGAAATATCATGACAGAGTATGAACAAAAGTTTTCCGAAGCGGGTAATCGAATTTACCGCTGTGAGGTAAAATATCAAAACTAATGTCCCAGACAGTCTATTAAAAGACTGTCTTTTTTGTATATGTTAAAATATAACTAATAAATCAAAGGGGGAAAGAAATGGAGACGTTAAAAATTGGCAGGGTTCAGCTTACTTGGTTAGCAGGTGGAATTACAAACTTAGATGGCGGCGCAATGTTCGGAGTCGTTCCTAAACCGCTATGGTCCAAAAGATATCCGCCTAATGAAAACAATCAAATTGAACTCCCTACCGATCCAATCTTAATTCAAATGGATGGCATGAATATTTTGGTAGAAGCAGGACTTGGAAAAGGAAAATTATCTGAAAAACAACTTAGAAATTTTGGCGTTACCGCACAATCTAACGTGGATAGCTCTTTAAAACAAGTAGGATTAAACCCAGAAGATATCGACTATGTTTTAATGACCCATATGCATAACGATCATGCTGGCGGTCTGACAAAATTGGAAGATGGTTTTTATAAATCAGTCTTTTCTAAAGCTAAAATTATTACCTCCGCTGTTGAATGGGATGAAATGAGGAATCCGAATATTCGTTCCAAAAGTACATATTGGAAGGAAAATTGGGAAGCAATTGAATCGCAAGTGATTCCTTTTGGTGAAAAATGGAGTCTAGGAGCGCTCAGGATGTATCATACTGGCGGTCATAGCAATGGACATTCTATTCTTGTTATTGAGGATGAAGGGGAATTGGCCATCCATATGGCTGACTTAATGCCTACGCATGCGCATAAAAGCCCACTTTGGGTAATGGCCTATGATGATTATCCAATGGACTCGATTGCCGCAAAAGAAAAATGGAGTACCTATGCATTGGATAAAGAGGTTTGGTTTACTTTTTACCATGATGCATTTTATCGTGCGGTAAAATGGGGGGCAGATGGTCAAATTCAGAACAGTATAAAGAGGATAAAATAAGGTCACGATAGTAAAAAGCCGTACCTCTTTGGATACGGCTGCTGTTTATTATAGGGCTGGCTCTGTAGCTGACTTTACGTCAATCAGTGTTCCGGTCGTTGCATCTGCAATAAATTCGAACTGTTCATTTACTCCATTTTGGCTTTTAGAAATCCCGCCCTTATAAACTTGATATTTGATGTCGTGTTTCTCAAAAGGCTCCGTTATCATATGGATCCAAGAGCCATTAATGGGTCCGTTTTGATTGAATTGTTTTTTTACGTTTTCTAAAACCTTTTCAGGTGAAACATAGGTTTTCTGTGAAATGACTTCCTTGACTGCATATCCGCTTATTACTCCGACTGCAGCTCCAAGGAGAAATGATTTCCAGTTCATAATGCACCTCCGGATATTCAAATTGCTATTATTTCCAGTATATCTCATTTAATAAAAAGAACATAATAAATCCTTAAGACAAATTAATTGTTGTTAAGAGAACTATTAGTTCAGTAAGATAAAAAATATACATATTGTTATTAGACCATTAAAGGGGGAAATTTATTTTGAATGAGCAGACATTAAATTTATTTAAAACGTTAACAGAGCTTCCAGGAGCACCGGGAAATGAGCATTTAGTTAGAAACTTCATGAAAGAGCAATTATCTCAATACGCGGATGAAATCATTCAGGACAAATTAGGCAGTATTTTTGGTGTTAAAAAAGGTACTGAAAATGGACCAAGAATAATGGTTGCTGGTCATATGGATGAAGTTGGTTTTATGGTAACGGCGATTACGGATAATGGAATGCTAAGGTTTCAACCGCTTGGAGGCTGGTGGAGTCAGGTCTTATTGGCGCAGCGTGTTCAAGTAATGACAAATAATGGGCCAGTTATTGGTGTCGTAGGCTCCATTCCTCCTCACCTATTGGATGAGGCTAAGCGCAGCAAACCTATGGAAATGAAAAATATGCTAATTGATATTGGTGCGGATGATCGTGAGGACGCAGAACGAATTGGTATTAGACCTGGTCAAGCCATCCTGCCTATTTGCCCTTTTACACCGATGGCGAATGAAAAGAAGATACTAGCAAAGGCTTGGGATAACCGATATGGTTGCGGGCTTGCGGTCGAATTACTTCAAGAAGTAAAAGATGAAACTTTGCCAAATATTCTTTATTCCGGCGCAACCGTCCAAGAGGAAGTAGGTTTACGCGGCGCACAAACAGCTGCCAACATGATTAACCCCGACATCTTTTTTGCGTTAGATGCGAGCCCAGCTAACGATATGTCAGGAAGTAAATCGGAATTTGGTCAATTAGGTAAAGGCGCACTCCTCCGAATTCTTGATAAATCAATGGTGACCCACCGTGGAATGAGGGAGTTTATTCTTGATACTGCAGAAACAAATAAGATTCCTTATCAATACTTTGTTTCACAGGGCGGCACGGACGCAGGACGCGTTCATCAATCTAATGAAGGTGTTCCAAGCGGCGTTATCGGTATTTGTTCTCGTTACATTCATACACATGCTTCGATCATCCATATCGATGACTATGCAGCTGCTAAAGAACTCATTGTAAAACTCGTAAAAGCTTGTGACCAAACAACAGTGGATACCATTAAAGCAAACAGTTAATTTTTACAAAGGGGAGGCATGATATGCCTTCTTTTTATATGGGAAAGGAGAGGTTGTAAAATGAAAATTATTATTGGTTCAAATAATCCTGCTAAAGTGGATGCGGTAAAAAATGCATTTCATTATCAACAAACGGAGTTTCTTTCGTTGGATATCCCATCGGGCGTGAGTGAGCAGCCTTTTTCAGATGACGAGACCATTAAGGGAGCTATTAATCGTGCTGTTGGTGCTTTGGAAATGGGAAACGGAGATATTGGAATCGGGCTAGAGGGCGGTGTCCAAGAATCTGCCCAAGGTTTGCTGCTATGTAATTGGGGGGCGCTAGTCTCAAAAAATATGGAACCCATTATTGCCGGCGGAGCCAGGTTTCTACTTCCTCTAGAGATTGCGGATCGATTAAGAGCAGGAGAAGAACTTGGACCCATTATGGATGATTATGCAAAGAAGGAAAACGTGCGAAAGAAGGAAGGGGCAGTTGGTATCTTTACCAATGGATTGATTAACCGTTCAGAGATGTTTTCACATATTATGAACCTCCTGGTTGGTCAATATCACTATCAAAAAGCCACTAGGAAGCAGGATTAGTTTCAAATAAAAGAATCCATTCTTTTTCGACAACAAAAATCGACAAAAGACTTGTCTAATGAACATTAGGGAAGGTATGATATAGATAGGACAATTGTCATATTAGGAGGCGAAGAAAGATGAAATTCTTTAATGCCATTTTGATCATAATCTTATCTATACTCTTACTAAGTGCCTGTGGCAAGTCAAATTTTAAAGCCGAAAGCAAAGAAACGATTGGAACAGTGAAAGAAGCACTTAATGAAAAAGCGAAAAAAACAAACCAAAAAAGCGGAGATATTAACTTTTATTTGCCATTTGGGTATGAAATTGAAGACGAGTCTCCAAATAATATCATTTTGAAAAATGGATCTAAACAATATATTCTTTTTAATAATCCTCAAGAAAATAAAGTGAGCGATGTAGTTTACAAATCAACCGTTGCGCAAAATAAGAACCTGGATATTAATCAACAATTTAAGAAAAGTGACCAGTTTGGCTACCTAATCATTAAGAAACTAGACGAAGATATGAATGAAATGACTATAGGTATTGGTGGAACAAAGATTACAACATTGATTAAAACAAGCAGTATGAAAAATGAAGCTGCAGTGATGACACAAATGGTAAAATCAGTTGTAAATGTGGATTAATAATAAAGGAGGGTATTTCTTTTGAAAAACTTAGCGTCTATGGAGCAATTCGAACAACTCCGTGATGGAGGAAAAACAATATTCATGTTCTCGGCAAACTGGTGTCCAGATTGTCGGATTATCGAACCCATACTTCCAGAAATAGAAGAAAAGTTTAGTGAATTTACTTTTATTCATGTTGATAGGGACGAATTTATTGAGTTATGCCAACAGTTGGATGTATTCGGTATTCCAAGCTTTATTGCATTTGAAAATGGGAAAGAGCTTGGCCGCTTTGTTAGTAAGGATCGGAAAACGCAAGAGGAAATAGAAAGATTTATTAACGATCTAAAATAATACAGTCATACTCCTCCATCTTTTTTGAGATGGAGGATTTTTTAATGTACAATTGGATGGTAGGCTGGAGGGATAAAGATGAAGATGGATAGCATTAAAATGAAAAGAGAATTAGAAACACGCTTAGCTGCGGCCGATCGGCAAATCACGTATGATCGTGAAAAGGATCAATTACGTATTGAACATAAAACCCTTGGAAAAGGAATAACGGTAACTCTGGGGGGGATTGTTGCAAAGTGGCATTCAGAGAAGGAAAAGGCCATTGACGAAGTGGTTTATTATGTAGAAGAGGGACTAAGGGCCATGACGGATTCAGTCCAGTTAACAGACCATGAGAAAAAGATTTTTCCGGTTATTCGCTCGACATCATTTCCTAACGAATCAGAAGAAGGTGTTCACTTTTTAACGGAGGAGCACACTGCAGAAACAAAAATCTTTTATGCCTATGATATGGGCACAACGTACCGATTAATTGATTCCCGTATCATGGAAAAAGAAGGATGGCAGGCAAACCGCATTAAAGAAATCGCCTTATTTAATGTGAGGTCACTAAGGACATCTTTGAAGGAAGATCAAGTAGCAGGTAATACCTTTTATTTTCTGAATTCAAACGATGGCTATGATGCAAGCAGAATATTAAATAAAGGCTTTTTAAATGATATGCAGAAAAAAATCACAGGGACTATGGTCCTTGCTGTACCACATCAGGATGTATTAATCATTGCGGATATTCAAAACAATACGGGATATGATGTTTTGGCACAAATGGCGATGAGCTTCTTTGCTAATGGACGCGTACCAATAACAGCTTTATCATTTTTGTATGAGGATGGAGAATTAGAACCAATTTTTATATTAGGTAAAACACGAAATGAAGACGGAAAAGGATCACGGTAAGTGGTCTTTTTTGCTTATTCTTAGATTTTTTGTCGAAAATTTTATAATAACTGTTAAAATAGATTGATAGAAATAGTAGAAAGAGTGATAGTTTTGAGCTGGATCCAAAACTTTTTTCAAAGGTTTATAAAGGACAATCAGGATGAATATGCTGAATATGACATACATACCAAGAAACTGGATAGGTCGCTGCCTCATAAGATAATAGAGGGCAGTTATCATCTTGATACGAAAATTTCATATCAGTATCCAAAAGGTAAACGACAATTGTATGTGCAGCCAGAGGTTCCAACTATAAAACCTGAAAAAAACAATCGTCAAAAAAGGGTAGAGCAGCGTTCGCGTTCTGAAGTAAAAAGCTCAGAAATTAGAAATTCTGACATTAAAAGCTCAGACACAAAGACAAGGGAGGTAAATAACAAAATTATACCTCCAATTAAGAAAAAACCGTTCCAACTGACTGAAGTTCCTTCACCTATTTATGGGTTTAGCAGACCTGCTAAATCATCAGAATCCATTGTCGAGCATGAGTTAAGCCATTTTCTTGATGACGATTCTGATAAACTATTAGTTTCAATTATGGCGGCAGAGCAAAATTCAATGCCCGAAGTGGAACTCGCTACCTTGGAGACGGCTGTTGCGATACCGGAAGCAAATGAACTCAATGAAGAGGTTCCAGTAATTGAAGTGCTCCCATCAAATGAAAAGGTTCCAGTAATTGAAGTGCTCCCATCAAATGAAAAGGTTTCAGTAATTGAAGTGCTTCCAGCAAATGAAGAGCTTCCAGTAAATGAACCTAAGGTAGAGGAACAAACACCGGATTTAAGAGAAATAAAAGCCCGAAAACGTTCCCATCTTCCTTTCAATGTAATGATGCTAAAACAGGATAAGGTAAAATGGGAGGAAAGAAAAAGCAGAAGAACTTTACCAGAGGAAATAGGCAGGGATAAGGAAGAAACAAACGAAGTAAAGATAAAGCCGGGCAATCTTGAATTAAAAGAAGAAAATCCAATTGACCTTCCTGAAGATGAAGTCATCGTTAATAACCCAGTAACTGTTCAACCTGAACTCAAAGTTGAATCGCTGCCGGCTGCAAGTAACAACGTAAAAGTGGGGTCAAATGTTGAATCAGGTTCAAATTTATATGAATTTCCAAAGATGAACTTGTTAAAACCTCCTGTAATTGTTGAAGATGATACAGAATGGTTACTCTACCAAGAAGAATTATTAAACCAAACGCTGCAGAATTTTAATGTTGGTGCGAGTGTTGTAAATGTAACTCAAGGACCAGCTGTGACTCGTTTTGAAGTCCAGCCAGAGCCCGGTGTAAAGGTAAACAAAATTACAAATTTAAGCGATGATATTAAACTAAGCCTAGCGGCCAGAGATATCCGAATTGAGGCACCTATTCCAGGTAAACATACGATAGGTATTGAGGTGCCAAATCAAAAATCACGTCCTGTGTTAATCAACGAAATTATTCAGAGTCCAGTGTTTCGTGAATCGGCTTCTCCGTTAACAGCGGTATTAGGTCTCGATATTTCCGGTAAACCCATCGTGACAGATTTAAAGAAAATGCCTCATGGATTAATCGCTGGAGCAACAGGTTCTGGTAAGAGTGTATGTATTAACACAATCTTAGTAAGTTTATTATTCAAAGCAAGTCCGGAGGATTTAAAACTATTATTAATTGATCCTAAAATGGTAGAGCTTGCTCCCTATAATCGAATTCCACATTTAGTCAGCCCGGTCATAACGGATGTAAAAGCTGCCACAGCGGCCTTAAAATGGGCTGTAGAGGAAATGGAGAGACGGTATGAGTTATTCGCACATACAGGAGTTCGGGACATAAATCGTTTTAATGAGCTCGCCATCATGCATAAACAATACGCTGATAAACTTCCTTTTATTGTCATTGTTATTGACGAATTAGCTGATTTAATGATGGTATCGCCCGCCGATGTTGAAGAAGCAATTTGCAGAATTGCGCAAAAGGCAAGGGCATGTGGAATTCATTTAATTGTGGCTACGCAAAGACCGTCAGTAGATGTTATTACTGGATTAATTAAAGCTAATATTCCAACGCGAATTTCCTTTTCTGTGTCTTCACAGGTCGATTCCCGCACCATTATAGATATTAGCGGGGCCGAAAAATTACTGGGCCGAGGAGATATGCTCTTTTTAGAGAATGGCTCATCAAAACCGGTCCGTCTTCAAGGAACTTTTGTTTCGGATGAGGAAATTGATCTTGTGGTCGGGCATGTAAGAGAACAACGTGAGCCTGATTACCTGTTTGAACAAGAGGAATTATTAAAAAAGACACAGGTAACAGAAGATGAAGATGAGCTGTTTTACGAAGCATGTGAATTTATTATCGAACAAGGGCTGGCGTCGACCTCAAGCTTACAAAGGAGATTTAAAATCGGCTATAACCGTGCTGCAAGATTAATGGATATGCTCGAATCAAATGGATTTATTACTAGTGCAAACGGCAGTAAGCCCCGCGAAGTTTTGATTACGTTGGCAGACTTGGAGTCTTTGCAAGATACTGGTACAATAAACTAATCTTACGTATCCTTTGTTAAGGAAAAGCAAAAAATATATTGTTAATAAAAGTATCAAATAGTTTTTATTGATGAACAATGATATAATACTTAAATGTGAATCACTCATATATTTTTACACATTAACAAGTTAAAGCGTTAAGGCACTCAGCCTTTCGTTTTAAAAGTTAGCATTTCAAGATAGATGTCATATACTGTTTTACAGATAGACGTTGGTTGGAGGTTCTTTATATGACTATTTACCATTTTGTAGGTATAAAGGGGTCAGGAATGAGTGCATTAGCACAAATTCTCCATGATATGAATTTCGATGTACAAGGCTCCGATGTCGAAAAGCGCTTTTTTACTCAACTGGCCCTTGAAAAATCAGGAATAAAGATTCTCCCCTTTCAAAAGGAAAACATCAAACCGGGGATGACTATTATTGCTGGAAATGCATTTCCTGATACTCATGAGGAAATTCAAGAGGCTATGAAGCTCGGGCTGCCGATTATCCGTTACCACCGATTTTTAGGCGATTTTATGCAAAGTTTTACAAGCGTGGCTGTAACTGGTGCACATGGTAAAACGTCTACAACGGGTCTGCTTGCCCATGTTATTAAAGGAGCAAAGCCGACTTCGTTTTTAATTGGTGATGGTACAGGCAAAGGCGAAGAAGGCTCGAAATATTTTGTTTTTGAAGCATGTGAATACCGTAGACATTTTTTGTCCTATTTTCCTGATTATGCGATTATGACAAATATAGATTTTGATCATCCGGATTATTTTGCCAATATTGATGATGTTTTTTCTGCATTCCAAGAAATGGCAGTTCAGGTTAAGAAGGGGATATTCGCACATGGAGATGATGAACAGCTTCAGAAAATCCAGGCAAAAGTCCCTGTATTGTTTTATGGATTCGGTGAGGAGAACGACTACCAAGCCAAAAATCTGGTGAAAAGTACGAGTGGTACAACATTTGATGTCTTTATTCGTAATACATTTTATGATACATTTACCATTCCTACTTTCGGTGAGCATAGTGTTTTAAATGCACTTGCTGTTATAGGTGTTTGCCATTACGAAGAAATTGATGTTTCGATTGTTAAGGAACAATTGGATACCTTCCAAGGTGTGAAAAGAAGATTTTCTGAAAAAAGTATCGGTTCACAAATATTGATTGATGATTATGCGCATCACCCAACAGAAATTAAAGCGACCATCGATGCAGCCAATCAAAAATATCCAGATCGAGAAATTGTAGCCGTGTTTCAGCCTCATACGTTTTCGAGGACGCAGGCATTTCTAGAGGATTTTGCAAAAAGTTTGAGACTTGCAGATAAGACGTACTTGTGTGAAATTTTCGGCTCTGCTAGAGAAAATCATGGGAAGCTGACGATCAAAGATCTTCAAACAAAAATTGAAGGTGCAGAAATTTTATCGGAAGAAAATACATCCCTGCTTGAGAAACATAAAAATAGCGTCATTATCTTCATGGGTGCAGGGGATATCCAAAAATTCCAAGCATCCTATGAAAATCAGTTAACCTTGTAAAAAACAAAGGATGTCAGTCCAGCTGACATCCTTTGTTTTTTATTTTTTACTTTTTATTTTAAATTTTCAGGGTTAAGACCTTCCAGTTCTGGAATAACGAACAGACCGTCTTTACGGATTAACACATTATCAAAATAGATTTCGCCCCCTCCATATTCTGGACGCTGAATGTTAACCATATCCCAGTGAATATTTGAATGGTTTCCGTTAAAGGCCTCATCATAGCATTGACCTGGTGTAAAGTGGAAGCTGCCTGCGATTTTCTCATCAAATAAAATATCCTGCATTGGAGTTAAGATGAATGGGTTAACGCCGATAGCAAATTCTCCAACATAACGTGCTCCTTCATCAGTATCAAATATTTTGTTGATTCGCTCAGTATCGTTGGCAACAGCCTCTACGATTTTACCATCCTTAAAGGTTAACTTTACATTTTCAAAAGTAAAACCTTGGTAAGGTGATGGAGTATTATAAGAAATCACTCCATTAACTGAATCACGTACGGGTGCACTATATACTTCCCCATCAGGGATATTGGCGTGACCTGCACACTTTATAGCAGGGATATCTTTTATAGAGAAGGTAAGGTCTGTTCCTGGTCCTGTTAGACGAACCTTATCTGTCCGGTTCATCAATTCCACAAGACCGTCCATGGCTTGATCCATTTTTCCATAATCCAAATTACATACATCAAAATAGAAGTCCTCAAATGCCTCGGTGCTCATTTTAGCGAGCTGAGCCATATTTGATGTTGGGTAGCGGAGAACAACCCATTTTGTTTTAGGCACTCGGATATCTCGATGAACCTTCTTTCCAATGGTATTGCCATGAATTTTAATCTTATCGTCTGGAACATCTGCCTGCTCATTTATGTTATCACCTGAGCGCAGTCCTATGTATGCATCCATTTTGCCCATAACATTTGCTTCAAAATCTGCCATCATATTGAACTGCTCTTCTTGGGCTCCAAGTAATAATGCCCGATCAACTTGTTGATCTTTTAATAGTACAAATGGATATCCACCAGCTAAATAAGCTTCCTTAACGAGTGCTGTAACAAGCTCGCGCTGCAGACCAAAGTTTTCGATTAATACCTTTTCACCCTTTTTCAGTTCTACTGAGTAGTTTATTAGGTTTTTTGCTAGTTTTTCGATACGCGGATCCTTCATACTTATCCCTCCAAAACAAAAAATGTAAATCCATCCTCTATTGTAACCGATTCCTTAGAAAGTGAGAAATATTCAACTTAATAAGAAAACGTATTGTAATCCTTTGCAGGAAAATGAGACAATCATATTGAAGTAGTATAAGATACCTATTTAGGTTTAACACATCCTTAGATAGGTAATACATAAAGGTATAAAAAGCGGAGGTAAAAAACAAATGGAAATTATTTTATACTTAAGTGTCGCTTTAATCGCGATTGCATTTTTAGTACTAGTCATCTACCTGGCAAGAACGCTTAACTCTCTTCAAGAGACTCTTTCCAGCGTTTCAACCACTCTCACAGGATTAGAAAAACAATTGGATGGAGTCACTAAAGAAACAACTGAACTCTTACAGAAAACCAATGCATTAGCAGATGATATTCAGGAGAAATCTCAGAATTTAAATAGTGTTGTCTCTGCTGTAAAAAATGTAGGGACTACGGTAAATAAGTTCAATGGCACCTTAAAAACGTTAACTGAATCTTTTGATATACAAGTTGAAGAAAATAAAGAAAAAATTTCACAAATCGTGCAATGGAGTAATGTTTTCATTGAACTAAAGGATAAATGGAATGCTAAGAAGCAAGAAAAAAAAGCCACTCATGTGGAGGAGATTAAGAGAGTTAGGTCGCACTAATCTATTATATGAGGGAGGAATCCAGAATGAGCAGTAATGATTATGAAATGCGAGAAACAAAACAACAAAACAAAAGTGACTCATCCAGCAGTTTTTTATTAGGAGCATTTATTGGCGGACTAGTAGGTGCAGCTGCAGCCATTTTCTTAGCCCCTAAATCAGGCAGAGAGCTAAGAAGTACACTTAACACCCAAGCGGGTACGTTAAAGGAAAAAACGGTCCAGCTGATGAATAAAACAAAGGCACCAGTTGAAGTAGAAGAAGATCATTATATTCCAATTGGTGATTCGCCAAAAGCAACTAGTAAAGATTCAGTTGATGAACTTTCCGTTAGAAAAAAATTAGAAGAAGCAAAAAAAGCCTTTGAAGAGGAAGAATATAAAGTAACACATTGATAGAACAATCGAAAAATAATTCAATTATTTGTATCAAAAACGGTGAAGTGATAGAATGACTTCACCGTTTATTATTGGGAGGAAACAATATGTTGAAAAAAATTGATACATTAGAACAGTTTGAAGATTTATTGAAAAAAGAGGACAAATTTTTTATCTTAAAGCATAGTCTAACTTGCCCAATTAGTCATGCAGCCTATCAGGAGTATGAAAAATACGCAGGCGGGGATCAAGGAATACCGACGTATTATTTAGCTGTGCAAGATGCACGCCCTTTATCAAATGAAATTGCTGAGAAATTTGAAATTAAACATGAATCTCCTCAGGCACTATTGATTAAGAAAGGTGAGCCTGTCTGGAATGCTTCTCATTGGAAGATTACAAACAAATCTTTAACTAGTGCAACAAATGAAAATTTATAGTACCTTTTTTACTGTCATGCATACAATAATTTATTATAAAACCGATTTGCTTTAGTGCTTAAAAGCGTTTAATCATTAAAGAAAAAAGGCGTGACAAAAAAGCTCTTATCAGATATAATAAAGCCTAATTATTGAATAATTAAAAAACTTATATTTAAGGGAGCTAGCTGACAGTATTTAGTCATTCTGCAATCATTCTGTCAGGCTATTGAAAGGACGGGGGACAATAAATGAGCAAAAATAACTTGGAACTGTTAAGGACACGTGTCGATGATTTAAATTTAGAATTGTTGAAACTAATTAATGAGAGAGCTCAACTTGTCCAAGAGATTGGGAAGGCTAAAGAAAGTCAAGGTGTGTACAAATACGATCCGGTTCGTGAAAGAAAAATGCTTGATGTCATTAAAGAACATAATGATGGGCCATTTGATAATGCTACAATTGACCATTTGTTTAAGGAAATCTTTAAGGCTGGCTTAGATTTGCAAAAGGATGATCATCAAAAAGCACTTCTTGTTTCTAGAAAGAAGAAACCTGAAAACACAATCGTCAACTTAAAAGGTGAAACGGTAGGAGACGGAAAACAGCATTTTGTTTTTGGTCCATGTGCGGTCGAGTCCTATGAACAAGTGGCTACTGTAGCAAAAGCAATGAAAGAAAAAGGTTTAAAACTTTTGCGTGGCGGTGCTTATAAGCCAAGAACTTCTCCATATGACTTCCAAGGTTTAGGCGTTGAAGGATTAAAAATCTTGAAACGAGTGGCCGATGAGTATGATATGGCTGTTATCAGTGAGATTGTAAATCCAGCAGATATTGAGATGGCGATTGATTATATCGATGTTATTCAAATTGGTGCACGTAACATGCAAAACTTTGAATTGTTAAAAGCTGCAGGAGCAGTCAATAAGCCAGTTCTTTTAAAACGTGGAATTGCAGCGACTATTGAAGAATTTATAAATGCTGCTGAATATATTATGGCACAAGGAAATGGACAAATCATTCTTTGTGAACGAGGAATTCGAACATACGAACGGGCAACTAGAAATACGCTTGATATTTCTGCTGTGCCGATTCTTAAGCAAGAAACACACTTACCAGTAATGGTGGACGTAACTCACTCAACTGGCCGTAGAGATTTACTTCTTCCTTGCGCAAAAGCAGCACTTGCAATTGGTGCTGATGGGGTGATGGCTGAAGTTCACCCAGATCCTGCAGTAGCACTTTCAGATGCGCAGCAGCAAATGAATCTTGATCAGTTTAATACTTTTTATAGTGAACTGCTTGCTTCTAATTTAGTTAGAGTTTAATTAAGTGTAAACGACCCTCTGCATTCCTTGCGGAAGGTCTTTTTTTTATTAAATAATGAAATTATAGTGAAAATGTGAACAAACATCATTGCGACTTGTTTGTTCTTATCGTATTATTAGATACATAAATAAAAGTTTGTATATTATCTCACAAAGAGAAAAGCGGAAGCGCCTTGTTCAGCCCCGACAAGCACTGGAGGGCCTGTGGATGAAGTCGTGCTTTTTGACTTCATCTGCAGGACCGAAGTGACTCGAGGGGCTAGGCGCTGAAGCTGGACAAAAAAAAGACTAAATTATTGAAAATGCTGTAAAATAAGAGAAAATACGTATCGTGTTTAAGGAGAGTGTAAAAACGTGAATATTACAATTTATGATGTTGCCCGTGAAGCGAATGTTTCAATGGCAACCGTTTCACGTGTTGTCAATGGAAATCCAAATGTAAAGCCTGTTACTCGAAAAAAGGTATTAGAAGTCATCGACAGACTTGGTTACCGTCCTAATGCAGTTGCAAGAGGATTGGCTAGCAAAAAAACTACAACCGTTGGCGTTGTAATTCCAGATATCTCGAATATCTTCTTCGCAGAACTCGCACGTGGTATCGAAGATATCGCAACAATGTATAAGTACAATATTATTTTAAGTAATTCTGATCAAAACAAAGAGAAAGAATTACACTTATTAAATACCATGCTGGGAAAACAAGTTGATGGAATTGTTTTTATGAGTGGAAATATCACCCCAGAGCATGTTGAAGAATTTGGCAAATCACCAGTACCAATTGTCTTAGCTGGATCAATTGAAGAAACTGAACAGATTCCTTCGGTTAACATTGATTATGAGCAGGCTGTATATGACTCAGTGAAGGAATTTATTGATAAAGGTCATAAGCATATTGGATTTGTAGTTGGGCCATTACAAGAGCCGAGAAATATCCACAAAAAACTAAAAGGATATCAGCGGGCACTTGCAGATGCAGCGATTGACTATAATGAGTCACTTATTGTTGAAGGTGATTACACGTATGATTCCGGCTTAGAAGCGTTTGATAAATTATTGGAAGCTCCTAATAGACCGACGGCCATATTAGTTGGCTCTGATGAAATGGCACTTGGTGTTGTCCATGGCGCCGAGGATAAGGGATATAAAATTCCTGAAGACTTCGAAGTCATTACATCAGATAATACTAGGCTTTCATTAATGGTTCGCCCGCAGTTGACCACAATCGTTCAGCCTTTATACGATATCGGTGCAGTGGCTATGCGTCTACTTACCAAATTAATGAATAAAGAAGAGGTAGAGGAACAAACCGTTGTTCTTCCACACCGTATTGAGTACCGACAATCAACGAACTAATAAGAAAGGAAGCGCATATCGTTTATGCGCTTCCTCTTTTTTAATCTTCCATTGTAGATAGGTCACCAGTTGGCAGGTTAAGTTCCCATGCCTTTAAGACTCGTCTCATAATCTTACCGCTTCTTGTTTTAGGAAGCTTATCTCGGAAATCAATTTCTCTAGGGGCTGCATGTGCAGCAAGCCCTTTCTTTACAAATTGTCTGATTTCTTCTTTCAGCTCATCTGAAGCTACATAGCCGTCTCTTAGTGCGATAAAAGCTTTAATAATTTCACCGCGTACAGGGTCAGGTTTTCCGATTACCCCTGCCTCTGCTATAGCAGGGTGTTCGACAAGCTTGCTTTCTACTTCAAATGGTCCAACGCGCTCACCAGATGTCATGATTACATCATCCACACGTCCTTGGAACCAGAAATATCCGTCCTCATCCATATAGGCGGAATCACCGGAAAAATACCATCCGCTTGGCATAAAATAGGATTCATATTTTTCAGGATTATTCCAAATGGTGTGCATCATCGAAGGCCAGCCCTTTTTAATAGCAAGATTTCCCATACGGTAAGGAGGGAGTTCATTGCCTTGATCGTCGATGATAGCAGCCACAACACCAGGAATCGGTTTGCCCATTGATCCTGGTTTAATCTCCATACAAGGGTAGTTACTAATTAGCTGCGCACCAGTTTCCGTCATCCACCAGTTATCGTGAATTCTTTTGTTAAAGACTTTAACTCCCCATTTTACTACCTCAGGGTTTAAAGGTTCCCCAACACTCAAGACATGGCGAAGGCTGCTTAAATTGTATTTTTTCACAATTTCATCACCGGCACCCATTAACATACGGAACGCAGTAGGAGCACTATACCAAACAGTAACACCAAAGTCTTCTATCATTTTGTACCAAGTATCCGGGCTGAAACGTCCGCCTACAATCACGTTGGAAGTACCTGTTAACCAAGGTCCAAAAATACCGTATGAAGTCCCTGTAACCCATCCTGGGTCAGCTGTACACCAATATACATCTTCTTCTTTTAAATCTAATACCCATTTAGCTGTTTGGTATTGTTGGATCATTGCATTATGTACATGCAAGACTCCTTTTGGTTTGCCTGTAGATCCAGAAGTATAGTGAAGAATGAGACCATCCGTACGTTCTACCCATTCAACTCGCAGCTGGCTGCCAGCAGACTCAAATTTTTCTAGGAAGTTAATGTACAAGCCATTTTCTTCAACATTTTCACCCACAAGGAAAATGTGTTTCAAAGCTGGTAGTTCATCAACAGGTACACGATCTAATAATTCAGGAGTTGTTACCAAAACTTTTGCTTCACTATCTTGCAAACGATCACGAACCGCACCTTCCATAAAAGCTTCAAATAATGGTCCGACGATTGCTCCCAGCTTGATAGCACCTAATACAGTAAAATATAGTTCTGGTGACCGTGGCATGAAAATAAATACGCGGTCTCCTTTTTCAACATCTCCATATGTTTTTAACACATTACCAGCTTTATTTGAAAGCTCTTTCATTTCTTTGAATGTATATTTTTCATTCCTAGTATTATCGCGATAATAAAGAGCTACCTTGTTTTTTCGAAATGTTTCAGCATGACGGTCAATAGCCTCATAAGCCATATTCACAAGTCCTGTCTCGTACCAGGAAAATTCCTTTTCGGTCTCCTCCCAACTGAAGGTCTTATACTTTTCATCATAATTTGATAAGTTATGCTCCCCTTGCATTACTGGCAGCTTTTCCACTTTCATTCCATTTCCCCCTTATGCTAGTATGAGATTATTATAGTACAAATATAAACTATTCTCAATTTTTAAAAAAGTTTTATGTTTGTTGATAAATTGTCACATAGATTTCTAATTTGACAGAAAATTATGTAAAGAGGCTAATTATCGATAGAAATTATGTATAATAGAACTGATAAGCGAATGATTTTTCAGGTGGTGTAGGGATGGAACACAAAAAAACATACAATGCAAAAGAATTAAAAACTCCCCATGGGAATTTAATAATTGAAGGTCCTATTTCCTCAGATAAACTTGCTGGATATGAATTTCATGAACATTTAACTGCTTTTCGCCCTCCTGATCAGCAGCATCAAGCACTAGTTGGGATTGCGCAGCTCGAAGAGGGAAGAATTATTATCGCACGACATCACCACACAATTGTGGGTTATGTGACCTACTTATTTCCTGATCCTCTTGAACGATGGTCGGAAGACAAAATGGATAATTTAATTGAATTAGGTGCTATTGAGGTAATTCCTAAATTTAGAGGATGTGCTGTCGGAAAGAATCTCCTTACCGTGTCTATGATGGATGAAGCAATGGAGGATTACTTAATCATTACGACAGAATATTATTGGCATTGGGATTTAAAAGGAACAGGGTTAAATGTTTGGGAATATCGCAAAATCATGGAGAAAATGATGAATGCCGGGGGTCTTGAGTGGTATGCAACGGATGATCCTGAAATCTGTTCGCACCCTGCTAATTGTCTGATGGCGAGAATTGGGAAAAGGGTGGATGTGGAGACAATCCAAAGGTTTGACCGGCTTCGTTTTATGAATCGATTTATGTATTGATACAAAATTTTAATGAGGAGGCCATTCGGATGTTAGTAGAAGAAATAATGAAAACGGAGATTGTTACGGTTACCCCAAGTGTTTCAATCGCTGACACAATGAGATTAATGGAGACAAAAAAAATCCGTCATATACCAGTTATCGATGCTAATAAACAGCTTGTTGGCATTGTAACCTTAAATGATATACGTGAAGCGGCTCCATCTATTTTTCGTGCAAACGAACATTTGGAAGACCTTGAAAAACCCGTTGATACGATCATGAAAAAAGATGTTATCACTGGTCATCCTCTTGATTTTGTGGAGGAAATAGCAGCAGTCTTTTATGAGCATAAGATTAGCTGTGTTCCGATTACAAACAATCAACAGCTTGTTGGGATTGTTACTGAAACGGATTTACTCCGAACGCTCGTTGAGTTGACAGGTGCCCACCAACCTGGGTCACAAATTGAAATAAGGGTACCCAATCTTGCAGGAAAGCTTAGTGAAATTACCAGTATCATAAAGAATCGGAAAGCAAATATTTTGAGTGTACTAGTATATCCTGACAAAAAAGATGACCAATTTAAAATTCTTGTTATAAGATTACAAACCATGAACCCTACTGTCCTCATTCAGGATTTAAAACTATCGGGCTATGACGTTCTTTGGCCGAATCTGCCAGGTGTTTCTCTATGACCGACGCCTGTTCATTTGTATTTTCAGAGGAATTGTTAAATTATAAATTCGGCAATAACCATCCTTTTAATCAGTTTCGACTGAAACTCACTGTCGATTTGTTACATAAATTAAATGCCTTAGACAATATTCAGATTGTTACCCCAAGGATGGCAACGGAGGAAGAACTTTGCCTTGTTCATGATCCAAGCTATATTGATGCTGTAAAGATGGCGGGGTATGGAAAACTTCCACAACAAGTAGCTGAGAATTATGGATTAGGAACGGAAGATACACCGATATTTCCTAAAATGCACGAAGCGAGCGCTCTGCTTGTCGGGGGTACATTAACTGCCGTCGATCAAGTAATGACAGGACAGGCAGTCCATGCTCTTCACTTAGGAGGGGGATTGCATCATGGTTTTCGCGGAAAGGCTTCTGGATTTTGCATTTATAATGATAGTTCAGTAGCTATTAAGTATCTGCAAAAAAAATATAATGCAAGAGTACTATATGTTGATACGGATGCCCACCATGGTGACGGGGTTCAATGGTCCTTTTATGATGACCCCGATGTCTGCACCCTCTCCATACATGAAACAGGAAGATACCTGTTTCCTGGTACTGGAAATGTGAACGAAAGAGGACAAGGAAAGGGGTACGGGTATTCTTTTAATATTCCAGTAGATGCATTCACGGAGGATGATTCTTGGCTGCATGTGTATACCCAATCAATAAAGGAAGTAGCAGCGTTTTTTAAGCCTGATGTTATTCTGACACAAAATGGAGCAGACTCTCATTATTATGACCCTTTAACGCATTTATCGGCAACTATGAAAATCTATCGTGAAATCCCAAAGTTAGCACATGAAATTGCCCATCAATATTGCGGAGGTAAATGGATTGCTGTTGGCGGTGGGGGTTATGACATATGGCGTGTGGTTCCGAGGGCTTGGGCACTTATTTGGTTGGAAATGACTGAAAACTCAAACTGTTATGGAAGTTTACCACAGGATTGGATTGAATACTGGCAGGAAAAGGCTCCAGTGAGCCTTCCAATGAATTGGGATGATCCAGCTGATTTGTATAAGCCGATTCCTAGAAAAGCAGAAATAACGGAAAAAAACTTACTGACTCTCGAAAAAGCACTGTATCCAATTAGAAATAGTCAAAAAAGTGAATCTAAAAAATAAAGGGGCTTGGATAAAAATCCAAGCTCCTTTATTGTCATTTATTGAGGTGCAGGTGTTGGGTCAGGAGCAGGTGCAGGATCAGGATCAGGTGTAACAGTAACACCCACATCCACTTTATTAGATGGTCCAGATTCATTCCCTGCTATATCTACGGCTGTTATATAGTATGAACCGATAGATGCTGAGAAGGAAAGACTAGAGCCACTGATGATACTCCCGACTTTTGAGCCGTTATGATAGACACGGTAGCCAACAATATCATTATCTGCCGGAGGTGACCAAATGAGATTGTTACCGGATAATGAAAGTGTCACCCCATCTGGCCGTTTTCCGTTATCGACCATTTTATCATTCGGAACGAGGATTTTACTCCAACGGTCCATTTTCGGTATGAGCTGACTGTAATTATTAAAACTATTTCCAACCATTTGTTTAATGAAGTCAGGATTTAAGATAACGCCTTGCTGAGAAAATTCTGCTGGTGTTGAATCTAAAGCTAGATACTTTTTATCACCGATTTGCACATAATTTCCTGCAATTAGGCTGTCATCCTGCTTAGTCGGTACATTCTCTGCATTAAAATAATCACTTACAACTAAACCAGCTTGTGAACAAGCTGCTGAAGGCAATAAGCCTGAAACTGCACAAAATGAGCGTTTTACGATTCCAGTTGGTACAGGAAATGATTCAGCAGGACTAATTAACTCAGGTTTAATATCATAAGCAGCATTCAACAGTTCAGCCCATAGATTATTTGTTCTTTGTGAGTAAGACATTCCGCCATTATTTAATGATTTTGGCGTGTCATAACCCGTCCAAATTCCAAATGTTACACTTGGATTGGTGGCTACAAACCAAGCATCATGGAAATCATGACCCGTTCCTGTTTTACCTGCCCAATCGGCTCTGAACTTTAATTTACTATTAATACCCTGAGCCGTACCACTTTTGATTACATCTCGCATCATATCGAGTGTTAAAAATGCAGTTTGTGGTTTAAATACATCGACAGGCTTCACTTCATGTTGATAAATAGTTTTCCCGTTTTTATCGACGATTTTTTCGATCATGTATGCATCAATAAATTTACCCTCATTTGCAAAGGTTCCGAAGGCGTTGGTGTTTTCTTCGACTGTAACCCCATTTTTCAATGAACCTATAGAGGTTGAAAGATTGGTATAATCATCACTTTTTAGCGATGTAAAGCCCATTTTTTCAAGATATTTTGCAGGCTGCTGGTCTAATATATCTTTATATAACTTAACAGCAGGTACGTTATAAGATTTCTTTAGTGCAAATCTTGCTGAGGTGATACCGCTGTACCTCTTGTCATAGTTGTTAGGCCAAGGTCTTGAAATGGAAGGTTCGAGCCTTAAAGCTACGTCCGGTAAAGGTGTCCCTGGTGAGGCTTTCCCCAATTCAATTGCTGGTGCATAAACGAGAAGAGGCTTCATTGTAGAGCCATTTTGCCGAACAGCACTAGTTGCATGATTAAGTTCCTGCTTATTGTGATCTCGTCCACCGACAAAACTGATGATTTTCCCGGTTTTATTCTCGATAAGCATAGCACCGACTTCAACCGGTTCCATGACATTAATCATTTCCCCAGTTTCTGGATCCTGTTTCTGTTCTGGCTTGTCAGGTCCGTAATTTGGGTAGTTATTCTTTACAACTTGGAAAACATCATAAATATCTTTGTTGATCGTTGTATGAATTTCGTATCCATTTTGTCTTAAATTTTGTTTGGCCAAAGTTTTGTATTTATAAAAAAGATTCTCATCTTCTTTTAAATCGTTTTCCTCAAAGCCGTCATTTTTTGCCAATACATTGGTTAGGACTTCGATAGCCCGCTTTTCAATTTCAAATGATAAGTATGGATATTTTTCTAGCGGATTATCCCCCGCAGGAATAAAGTCCTTTGTAATATCATAGGCTGCGGCTTCGGCATACTGTGTTTCGGTTATATGACCGCCATCATACATTCTTTTTAGAACTGTTTTCATTCGTGTAAGTCCAGGTTCTAAATTGTTTTTCACTGTACCTTCTCTTGTAAAAGGTGTGTAGCCAAAGGGACTTTGCGGTAAACCTGCTATAAAGGCAGCTTGTGGAAGGGTTAATTCGCTCGCATTTTTCCCGAATATTCCTTTTGCTGCGGCTTGGACACCGGCGATATTTTTACCAGATGAATTTCTTCCAAATGTTGAAACGTTTAGGTAAGCTTCTAAAATTTCTTTTTTGCTAAAAAACTTTTCAAGACGGAGGGCAAGCAAAATTTCATTTGCTTTTCTTTCGAAGGAGACCTCATTCGTTAAGATTTGATTTTTGATTAATTGCTGTGTTAAGGTACTTCCGCCTGATTGAATGGAAGCGTTCGTTACTTCTTGGAAGAGTGCCCGAAAAACTGCTTTTGGGACAACTCCTTTGTGCGTATAAAAGTACTCATCTTCAGTTGCAATGACTGCTTTTACTAAAAAGTCTGAAACTTGATCAATTTTTACTTCTTCACGTTCAAGGTCTGTACGCAGCTTTCCTAAATAGACATTGTCAGAAAAGTATAAGTCCGATGTTTCTGTATAATTATAAATGTCCTTTTTCATGCTGTCATATGACCGGACAGGTTCGTCCTTAACAAGCGAAGCGAAATATCCTGCACCCACACCACCTGCAAATGCTCCCCCAAGTATTACGACAGTAATAGTCAACAGTAAAAGGTTCCAAAAGACCTGGTATGTAATACGTGCACTTTTTACTGTTTTTTTATGGGTGAACAAGTGGGTTATAGACTTTAATTTCTCTATCCACGCTTGAAATTTATCGTTCATCGAATCACCTCTTTTAAAATCACATATATTATAGCATAATGATGATTACAAAAATGACAAACTTCTACATTTTTCTGATATTACCAATTCTTGTTTGACAGTGAGAATAATTTATGGTAAAAATTCTATAAGTTATCAATTTAATAATCAAGCTATGAAGGGAATCTACTGTAGGTCTTCTATCCCTGTTTTTAGAGAGTCAGCGGCTGGTGAAAGCTGATACAAATAGAAGAGTGAATTACATCCCAGAGCATTCTCCGTGAACATAGAAGTAGTGGAGAACGGACTAAACCGTTAATTTTTCGAGTTGGAGTGATTTTTGCTCAAGCCGGGTGGTACCGCGCGTTATGCGTCCCTGCATTTTTTGCAGGGGCGCTTTTTGTGTTATTTAGGCTCCTTTCTAAGAAAAAAAGAGCTAGCAAACGTAATCAAGCACAAAAATAGGTTGTTCCACGTTAAAATCGGCTTTAGGATGTTAACAACATTTTTAGGGAACAGTCTTATTTTAAGAAATCGGAGGAAAATAAAATGGATTTATTACAAGATTTAGCGTGGCGTGGGCTCATCTACCAGCAAACAGATGAAGAGAGCCTAAGAGATTTGATTAGCAAAGAAAAGATATCCTTATACTGTGGAACTGATCCATCAGCTAACAGCTTGCATATTGGACACTTGGTGCCGTTTTTAACCCTTAGAAGATTTCAACAGCATGGACACCGTCCAATTGTTTTAGTGGGTGGATCAACAGGTTTGATTGGCGACCCAAGTGGAAAAAGTGAAGAGCGGAAGCTGCAAAGTCTTGAAGCAATTCAAAAAAATTCTGAGGGCATCCAAAATCAATTAGCTGCTATATTCGAATTTGAGGGTGAAAATGGTGCAGTTATGGTCAATAACTATGATTGGACAAAATCGATGGATGTTATTACTTTCCTAAGGGACATTGGCAAGCATATCGGTGTAAATTATTTGCTTGCAAAGGATACTATTTCTTCAAGATTGGAATCAGGCATTTCATTCACCGAATTTACCTATACCATTCTTCAGGCGATGGATTTCAATCATTTATATGATACTCATAATTGTAAATTACAAATTGGCGGCAGTGACCAGTGGGGCAATATTACATCTGGACTAGAATTAATTCGAAAAATGCAGCCAGAGGGATCCAAGGCTTTTGGTTTAACCATTCCACTTGTTACAAAAGCTGACGGAACAAAATTTGGAAAAACTGAGGGCGGAGCGGTTTGGCTGGATCCAGAAAAGACGACTCCTTACGAATTCTACCAGTTCTGGATTAATACAGCTGATGCGGATGTTGTAAAATACCTTAAATACTTTACCTTCCTTTCTCATGAAGAGATTGAAGGATTAGAGAAATCTGTACAGGAAGAACCTCATTTACGGAAAGCCCAAAAGGGATTGGCTGAGGAAATGACACGTCTGATTCATGGTGAAGAATCTCTGCAGCAGGCAATAAAAATTACAGAAGCATTATTCAGTGGGGACGTTCGGAGCTTATCTGCTTCAGAAATAGAGCAAGGATTTAAAGATGTTCCTTCTTTTAATGCTGCTGATACAGATGGAAACTTGGTTGATTTATTAGTAGCTGCCAAGATTTCTCCATCAAAGCGCCAGGCCAGAGAAGACATTACAAATGGTGCGGTCACAGTCAATGGTGAACGAGTGACAGATATATCCTATGTATTACAGGGTTCTGATCGCATTGAAGGTCAGTTTACGATTATTAGAAGAGGTAAAAAGAAATATACATTAATTAAATACTAATTATTAGCTAGCCGGCCCTAATTTGGGTCGGTTTTCTTATAATTGGAGCTGCTGGGGAAACTTGGATTGAGGTGTTCGTAAGGGAGAGGAACCACTTGCCCTAAAAAACAAAAACGGAATTGTTCGGTAGAGTGGGGAGAACCCACTTGTCCTAAAAAGCAAAAATGGAAAGGTTCGGTCGAGTGGGGAGGACCCACTTGACCTAAAAAGTTGAAACGGAATTGTTCGGTCGAGTGGAGAGGACCCACTTGCCCTAAAAAGTAAAAACGGAAAGGTTCGGTCGAGTGGGGAGGAGCCACTTGCCCTAAAAAAACAAAAACGGAAAGGTTCGGTCGAGTGGAGAGTTCCCACTTGCCCTAAAAAACAAAAACGGAAAGGTCCGGTCGAGTGGGGAGGACCTACTTGCCTTAAAAAGCTAAAACGAAATTATTCGGTCAACTAAAATAGCTCATGGAATAACAATTCACTTATGTAACAATAAAAGAAGCTACCACGTCTCATATTATAAGTCGTACTTTCGGAGGTACTTATGAAGTTACTCATCCATGCTTGTTTTATCATTCTCCTATTACTTGTTACTTTCTTTGGTGTAGGTCCGGTGCTTTATGCAGACGGGGTGCTAACAGAACGCCTATTGACTGCAGCGGTGGTGGTGATCCTATACGCTATCATTGGGTTCCTATATTCGAGAGCTATCAAGTGGATAAAAAGGAAATAAAATGCTCCTCGTTTTTTTGTTTACCTAATTTAGGAAAAGTTGCAGCCCAGTCTAATTTGACTGGGCTAAATGATATATAATTAATAGTATATTTTATATAAATAGGAAATGGCCCTTACTATTTTTTCTACGAAATTAGTAGATTTCCTTCGGTCTCCTTTTTTAACAAACTATTACAGGAGCATACATAATGAAAAGAATATTCTTCCTTTCCGTATCCATTATTATTATGGTTTCTTTTTTTTATTGGCAAAACAACGCTCTCGTCATTACCAAGCATGTGATTAATTCTGACAAAATTCCGAAAGGTTTTAACCACTATAAAATTTTGCATTTATCAGATCTCCATAATAAGAATTTTGGAAAAAGACAAGAAAAGTTAGTGGGACGCATAAAGAAAGAAAAGCCAGATGTCATCGTCTTTACTGGGGATATTATCGATAGGAGAAGTAAGGACCTAAAACCAGCAGCTTTGCTAATAGATCAATTGGTTGAACTAGCACCCGTTTATTTTGTACCTGGCAATCATGAGTGGGATTCTGACCTTAAAAGGAAACTTGAAACGCTGCTAATGAATAAGGGGGTTGTCATTCTGACTAACAAAGTTCGAATAATTGAAAGAAATGGTGAGCGTATCGAAATGGCAGGACTGGATGACCCGGAGAGTGGACTATCAATCCGTTCTAGTATCAAACGAATATCAGAAAAAATGCAGCCCGATCTCTATTCCATTGTCCTCAGTCATAGACCAACTTGGTTTAACACATATACAAGGGCAGGATTTAATCTGGTGTTTTCCGGCCATGCCCACGGAGGTCAAATACGGCTCCCTATTATTGGTGGTGTATTTGCACCAGGTGAGGGGTTAAATCCTAAGTATTCAGAAGGGATTCATCAACAAGATCATACATCCATGGTTGTTAGTAGAGGACTGGGGAATAGCAGTTTCCCGCTTCGAATCTTCAATCGACCTGAAATTGTTGTCATCACACTTCAAAGTGAGTAGTTTCATCTGTCCAAAGATAAAATAAAGAGAAAAAATAAAAAACCCTAGAAGCTGCGTTATATAAACGCTGCCTATAGGGTTTTTACAATTGCTATTTAATTAACGAGAGTAGAACTCGACGATAAGAGTTTCGTTAATTTCAGCTGGTAATTCAGAACGCTCTGGTAAGCGAGTGAATGTACCTTCAAGCTTGTCTGCATCAAATGTTAAGTAGTCAGGTACGAAGTTATTAACTTCGATAGCTTCTTTAACAACATCAAGATTACGTGATTTTTCACGAAGGCTGATAGTTTGACCAGGAGCTAAACGGTATGATGGGATATCTACGCGAGATCCATCAACCAAGATGTGACCGTGGTTAACTAATTGGCGAGCTGCACGACGAGTACGAGCTAAACCTAAACGGTAAACTACGTTGTCAAGACGTGATTCAAGTAGGATCATGAAGTTTTCACCGTGAACCCCACCCAATTTGCCAGCTTTATCAAATAGGTTACGGAATTGACGCTCAGTTACTCCATACATATGACGAAGTTTTTGCTTTTCTTGTAATTGCAATCCGTATTCAGAAAGCTTCTTACGTTGGTTAGGACCATGTTGTCCAGGAGCGTAAGGACGCTTTTCTAATTCTTTACCTGTGCCGCTTAGAGAGATTCCAAGACGACGAGAAATTTTCCAGCTTGAGCCAGTATAACGAGCCATGAATGACTCCTCCTTAGTGTTTTTATTTTTTGGTAAAATAAAAACCGTTATGAAACATCAATGATAGCCATTTTGTTTTCATGCACCTTCGCCCTAGCAGCAGAGGGTTACAAGATACACCATCAAATGAGTTCGATGACTCATGAGGAACAAAATGAATCCATTCACGTGTTCACATAGGCTGCAGTTATTTTACACAAAGGATATTATATAATTTTATTCATCAATGTGTCAAGTTAATTTCAGGAAATGAATAGTATAAAGAAATAGATGAAAAATGATAGCGTTTTCAAATAGGAGGAATCAGTTTTGGGTAATGAAAATTTTCGCTTTGAAACGGAAGCTGTTCACTCTGGATATTGTTCCAATGAACACCAAGGAAGTTTAGTCCCTCCCTTGTATCAAACTTCCACATTCACCTTTTCAACTGCAGAACAGGGGGAAAGAAGATTCGCTGGTCAAGAAGAAGGATTTATCTACTCTCGTTTGGGAAATCCAACCGTCAAAATTCTCGAAGATCGAATGGCAAAGCTGGAAAAGGGAGAAGCAGCTTTGGCCTTCTCATCAGGGATGGCAGCAGTTTCAGCTGTGTTAACTGCTTTAACGAAATCAGGTGACCATATTCTGTGTTCACAGGGTGTTTATGGTTGTACGTTTGGATTGCTGCAATTGTTAAAAGAAAAATATAACATAAACCATGATTTCTCATTTATGGCTTCAAAAGAAATTCTAGAAGAAGAGATTCGCCCAAATACTGCATGTATCTATATTGAAACCCCAATTAATCCTACCATGAAACTAGTTGACTTAGAATTAGTCGCAAGTATTGCTAAACAACGTGGTATACCAGTTGTGGTCGACAACACCTTTTGCTCTCCATATTTACAAACGCCTATTAGTCTCGGCTGTGATATTGTTATTCATAGTGCAACAAAATATATTTGTGGTCATGGTGATGTAATTGCGGGAATCGTTGTTGGGAAAAGTGATTTTATCAAACAGGTTTCAAGAACCACACAAAAAGATATCGGCGGCACCATCTCACCATTTGACGCTTGGCTTTTATTAAGAGGGTTAAAAACGCTGCCCGTTAGGATGGATCGGCATTGTGAAAATGCCAATATACTTGTTGAATTTTTACGGAATCATCCAAAAGTAGAGAAGCTCTATTTTCCTGGCAATAGTGATTATATAGATGATAACAAGATCATGCATAAACAAATGAAAAAACCTGGCGGGGTGATTTCGTTTTCTGTAATAGGAACAAAAGAAACCGCTCAATTATTTATGAATCAGTTACAATTGGTAAAAATAGCAGTAAGTTTAGGAGATGCTGAAACGTTGATACAGCACCCTGCAACCATGACACATGCAGTCGTTCCTGAGGATGAGCGAAGAAAAATGGGGATTGATGATACATTACTCCGCCTGTCTGTAGGTCTTGAAGCATGGCAGGATATACAAGAGGATATAGAACAAGCGCTTAAAAAAATATAAAAAAACTCGCCGCGGCGAGTTTTTTTTTACAAATGTTTAACAAGAATGGCTGTAATTTCTTCTAACTGCTCTTGGTCCAGCTCATCAAAGCGATTTTTCTCTGGTGAGTCAATGTCTAAGACCCCAAGTAATTTTCCATCCTTGATAAGTGGTATAACGATTTCGGAGTTGGAGGCAGCATCACAGGCAATGTGACCAGGAAATTGATGAACGTCTTCAACCCGAATGGTTTCCATTTTCTTTGCAGATGTTCCACACACTCCTCTTCCCAGCGGAATGCGGACACATGCAGGAAGTCCTTGAAAGGGCCCCAATACTAGCTCGTTATTCTCGTCCAGTAAATAGAAGCCAACCCAATTTATACGATCAAGAAACTGATTTAACAATGCAGAAGTATTGCTAAGATTAGCGATTTGGTTTTTCTCGCCATGGAGAAGGGCATCTAATTGTTTCTTAACCAATTCATAATTTTCTTGGCGGCTTCCTTTATACATTTCGACATTAAACATGTTTTTTCACCCATCCCTTAATGAATTTCTTATTTATTTTATCAAACTTACATGAAAAGTAGCATACTTTGTCGATAAATTCATGAAGGAATCCATCGTCAAAGCAAGAATTGTTATAGAAAGATATAAAACTCGTGTATACAGGAGGTGTACGATGAAAAAGGATTCGAAAGAAGAAATAGTGAAAGCAGCGATATCGCTTTTTAATTCAAATGGATATGCTGGTACATCAATACGTGATATTGCCACCGCAGCAAAAGTGAACTCAGCAACCATCGCTTACCATTTTGAGAATAAGCTTGGATTATTAGAATATTGCTTTACTTACTTTTTTGAGCGATATCTCGGTATTATCGAAGAAAAGTTTTCCTTAATGGACACAGGCGTAAAGGAATGTTTAAAACGGATTACAGCTGACCTGCTCCACTATCAATGTGAAAATATTGAACTTACAAGCTTCGTATACCGAGAAATGTCGATAGATTCTCAGGTAGTCAGGGAAATTATGTCTACCTACGCATTAAAGGAGAAGTACTATTTTCAAAAGATGTTTGAAAAAGGGTTTGAGAGGAAAGAATTCCGTCCTCATTCTATTGCGTATTTAATTATCCAGTATAAAGGTTTACTTATGATGCCGTTTATTAATGCACATTATCTAAGAGAAGTACTTTATATTTTTCCAAATGAAAGGTTCTTTGAACAAAAGTATCTTAAGGAAATTAATCGATGGATTGAAAACACGCTGGCAGCTAAAATGATAGAAAAGAAAGAGGCCATCCTGTAACGGGATTATAAAATAAAAATAATTGGCAGGCACTAGCTCGGAAACCAAATTTCCTTAAGCGAGTGCTTTTTAATTTGGAGTTTAACCCTAAATCATCTTTTTACAAGGATTTTGTCAAAAAATAGTAAATTAAAAATTTCTTTTTCAAAAAAATTGAAAATACTAGTCAAAAAATGTCGTTTACATGGTATCATAGAGGCATTGAACTTTACCGAATTTGTTGGTTTTTAATAGATTAGTTAGAAGATTTAAATGAAGTGTTTGAAACAGGGGGCTTGAACGTGACATATTTTATTGGATTTATTATCCTGCTACTAGCCTTATTTGTATTGGGGTATTTTATAAAGAAAAAGTATTTTAAAGAAATGGATCGGTTAGAAGCCTGGAAAATTGATTTGTTTAACCGGCCGATTTTGGATGAAATGTCAAAGGTAAAACAATTAAATATGACTGGACAAACCGAGGAGTTATTTGAGGGCTGGCGTAACCAATGGGACGATATCGTAACGGTTAAATTGCCAGATCTTGAAGAAATGTTATTTGACGCTGAAGAATTTATTGATAAATATCGATTTAAAAAAGCGAAAACCACTCAACAGGAGATCGAAGATAAGCTGCAGTCAACTGAAGCTGAGATTAATAAAATTGTTGAAGAGCTTCATGAACTTGTTGGAAGTGAAGAAAAGAACAGGACTGAAATCGAGCAGTTAAAGGAATTGTATCGGGAAACGAAAAAGACACTGCTTGCTCATCGACATAGCTTCGGAAAGTCAGAAAAATACTTAGAAGCTCAACTTGAGGACGTTACGAAAAAGTTTCATGAATTTGACGAGAAGACTGAACAGGGGAATTATCTTGAAGCGCGCGAGCTTGTGTTAGGAATTCATGATCAATTAATTAAGGTTAAGAATAATATGGCTGATATTCCACAGCTGTTAATCGAATGTCAATCTCTAATCCCAGCTCAATTGTCTGATATTCTCGATGGATATCGAGAAATGACTGAAAAGGGTTATTACCTCAGCCATATTCAAGTAGAAAATGAAATTGAAGGTTTGCAAGAAAAATTAGTTGAGTATTTAGGACTGATCGAAGAGACGAAAATAGAGGAAGCACTTGAAGGTATTGGTGAAGTTAAAGAGCGAATTGATATTCTGTTTGACTTATTGGAAAAAGAAGTGAATGCTAAGCACTTTATCCTTCAAAATGAAAAAGGGATGAGTGGACTCTTATCTTCAGTTCTTGAGGAACATGATCATCTTTCCAATGAAGTAAAGCATGTTCAAGAAAGCTACCATTTAACAGAAAGTGACTTTGAAATCCAGAGACATCTGGAAAAACAGCTGGCGACCGTTACCAAACACTATGACATCTTGATGGAAAAAATTAATATCAATGAAACAGCATTAACCATTCTTTGTGAAGAGCTTAAAGAAATAAAAACGCATATAGAAATGATTCAGGAAGAGCAAGAAAATTTCGGTCTCAAGTTGCAAGCTCTAAGAAAAGATGAGTTTGAAGCGCGTGAAACATTAAGGGAATTAACAAAAAAAGTTGGCGAAACGATTCGTTTAGTATCAAAAAGTAATATTCCGGGTTTACCAGAAGACTATAAATATTTAGTAGAAGATACAAATGAGAGCATACAAAACGTAAAGCTTCAGCTTCAGGAAAAGCCCCTTAACGTATCAGCGCTAACTCAATATTTGGAGATTGCAGTATTGACAGTGGAAAAACTATCAAATACAACACTCGAACTCATTGAAAATGTTTTGCTTGCTGAAAAGGCGATTCAATATGGAAACAGATACAGAAGTCAGTTCCCTTCAGTTGCCAAGGGACTTAGTGACGCAGAAAATGCATTTAGACATTATGAGTATCAAGAAGCTTTAGAACAGGCTGCTGCTTCACTTGAATCCATTGACCCAGGAGCTTTGAAGAAAATCAAGGCAACAGTCGTAAAGCAATAAGTTATCGCGTTAAACCGATTTTGCTAAAAAGTGGCAAATCGGTTTTTCTTTTTCTCGCTCACAAAGTTTTTTCAATTGATTAAGTTTGTGGTAAGATTTAGTCCTGCAAAGGTAGGTGTGTTAGTAAGATGATTTATTTTGATAATAGTGCAACGACAAGACCATATAACGAGGTTTTAGACTCATTTGTAAAGGTCTCAAGTGAATATTTTGGCAATCCTTCATCCCTTCATGGGCTAGGGCTGCAAGCTGAAAAACTTCTCACACAGGCTCGTACGCAAATAGCCAGCCTCTTAACTGTAAAACCAACAGAGATTTATTTTACTTCTGGTGGGACTGAAAGTAATAACCTGGCAATTAAAGGGGCAGCGCTGACTCATAAGAACAAAGGAAAACACTTAATTTTATCTAGTGTCGAGCATCCTTCTGTCCGCGAAGCAATGGAACAGTTAAAAAAGTTAGGATTTGACATTACCTATTTGCCGGCTGATCGAAATGGAAGAATCATGGCAGATGATGTCAAAGCTTCTATAAAAAAAGATACAATACTGGTTTCAGTTATGCAGGTAAATAATGAGGTGGGAACCATACAGCCAATAGCAGAAATTGGCAAGCTTTTGAAGCAATATCCAACCATCCTCTTTCATGTTGATGCGGTACAGGCTGTTGGAAAGGTACCACTAAATATAATGGAAAATGGTATCGATTTATGTTCTTTTTCGGCACATAAGTTTCATGGATTAAAGGGGACTGGAGCACTCTTTATAAGAGAAGGTGTTCGATTAGACGCTTTGCTTTCGGGTGGAAACCAAGAATGGAAAGTTAGAAGTGGGACTGAAAATGTTGCAGGAGCTGTCGCCATGGCAAAGGCTCTAAGAATGACGTTAGTAAATAGTGAGCTGGGAATAGAAAGAATGAAAAAGGTTAAAACCCTTTTAAGAGCGGGGTTAAGCAAGATAGATGACCTTACCATTAATACCCCATTGGAAAATTCTGCTCCTCATATTCTCAATTTTTCTATAAAAGGTGTTAAAGCAGAAGTTTTGATCCACACGCTAGAGCATAAAGGTATCTATCTTTCGACAACAAGTGCCTGTTCTTCTAAGAAACAGTTACCAAGTCAGACGCTATTAGCCATGGGTGTTCCAGATGATTTGGCTGACAGTGCATTTAGAATAAGCCTATCATATGATAATACGGAAGAAGAGGCTGAAAAAGTAATTGTGGCAATCGAAGAGGCGGCTAAACAACTAAGAAAGGTTATGAAAACATATGATTTATGATCGAATACTAATTCGCTATGGTGAAATCTCTACCAAAGGCAGAAATCGAAAGAAATTTGTAGACAAGTTAAGAAAGAGTGTTAGTGCTGCGTTGGCACCCTATCCAAATATAAAAATACGGGCAGAACGTGACAGGATGTATGTGCTTGTTAATGGGGAAAATGTTGACGATATCATCAACTCATTGAAAAATATATTTGGTATCCAATCTCTTAGTCCAGCAATAAGAGTGGAAAGAGATATTGAACAAATGAAAGAAGCAGCTCTGTCTTTAGTGACGAGCCTATATAAAGAGGGACAAACTTTTAAAATTACCCCTAAACGTTCTGATAAATCTTTTGAATTAGATACAGCTGGTATTAATCATACCTTCGGAGGCTATATTCTCCAAAACCTCCCAGGCATCAAGGTGGATGTAAAAAATCCTGATATTAATTTGAAAATAGAAGTTCTGAGTGAGGCAATCTACATGTCTTGTGAGAACATCTTAGGGGCTGGGGGATTACCAGTTGGCTCAAGTGGCAAGGCGATGTTAATGCTGTCTGGAGGTATTGATAGTCCAGTCGCTGGATATTTAACGATGAAGCGCGGAGTAGAAATAGAAGCTGTACATTTTTTCAGTCCGCCGTATACAAGTGATAGATCCAAGGAAAAAGTAATCGACTTAGCAAAAAAGCTTGCTGAAATATTTGGTTCGATGAAACTTCATATCGTTCCATTTACGGCTATTCAACAATCGATAAAAGAACAAATACCAGAAAATTACTCAATGACAACCACAAGAAGATTCATGCTGCGGATTACCGATGAAATTAGAAAAAAACAGGAAGGACTTGCGATTATTACTGGAGATAATCTTGGTCAGGTCGCCAGTCAAACTTTAGAAAGTATGTATGCAATTAATGAAGTAACCAACACTCCAATACTAAGGCCGCTGCTGACAATGGACAAAAATGATATTATAAAAATAGCCAAAGACATTGATACCTATGATATTTCCATCAGACCTTTTGAGGACTGCTGTACAATATTCGTTCCATCATCACCAAAAACAAAACCGAAAAAAGAAAAAGTCATACACTACGAAAGCTTCTTCGACTACGAACCACTAATCCAAGAAGCATTTGAAGGAACAGAAATGCTCACAATTAAGCCAGACAGAAAAGAACAACCATCAGAATTTGAGGATTTATTCTAACTCAACTGTGATAAGTTGAAATAGATATTGTCACAATGTTGATTGGAACGGAAGGCACGAAGACTCCTGCGGGAGAAGCGAGACCCCGCAGACACGCAGTGTCGAGGAGGCTCGGCGGTCGCCCGCGGAAAGCGAAGTGCCTGGAGTTCCAATCAACATTCTTATGAACAGTAGCTGTAAATAAGAAATTTGTGAAATATTTGTGAACAATTACCAATTCAAAAAAAGAATACAGCCATGTGATTCTACACATTCTATACTCACAAGGAGGTGATATCACATGGCTAATAACAACAACTCAAATCAATTACTTGTACCTGGTGTAGAGCAAGCTCTTTCTCAAATGAAATACGAAATTGCTTCTGAATTTGGTGTACAACTTGGTGGGGATACTACTTCACGCGCTAACGGTTCTGTTGGTGGTGAAATCACTAAGCGTTTAGTTGCAATGGCTGAGTCTCAATTAGGCGGCGGATTTTCACGATAACAAATGAATAAGATGGCTACAGAGAGTGGGATTTTTCCCACTCTCTTTTATTGCTGTTTTTTTAGGATAATAATTTTAAATTTTTAAATAATTTTGTATAATAGGTTTGTGATGATGTATATATCTGGAATGAGGGGGAGAATCATGAACCGCGAAGAGTTAATTGCGCCAGAAAAGTATAATCTTGTATCAGAAGTAGAACGATTTGCACAAGACCCGAAAAGATTAGCATTAAAGTGGGAAAGTGAATCAGGGGAAACAAAAGAGGTTACATATGAAGAATTAATAAAAAAAGTTAATCAAGCGGGAAATGTCTTCACACAGAATGGTTTGAAAAAAGGCGACGTCGTTTTAGTGATAATACCAAGACTTATAGAAGCCTATGTTGTATACTTGGCTGCTTTAAAGGCTGGTCTGGTTGTTATTCCAAGCTCAGAAATGCTGAGAGAAAAGGATCTTCAATATCGCATTACACATGGGGATGTTAAAGCAGTAGTCAGTTATTACCCGTACGTGGATCAATTTAAAACTATTACGAGTCAGCAGCCACTTTTAAAGGTTTCAGTTGGCGAGAAACAAGAAGGCTGGATATTTTTAGAAGAGGAAATGCAAGCAGCATCACAAGAATTTGAAATTGCAGATACACACCGTGAAGATATGGCGTTTTTATCCTATACATCAGGAACGACCGGTAATCCGAAAGGCGTAGTACATACACATGGATGGGCGTTTGCTCACTTAAAAACTGCAGCACCAAAGTGGCTCTGTATTGAAGATGGTGATACCGTGTGGGCAACTGCGGCTCCTGGCTGGCAAAAGTGGATTTGGAGTCCTTTCTTATCCGTACTTGGTTCAGGAGGAACGGGGTTAGTATATAATGGCAAGTTTGAACCCAAAAAGTATTTAAGCCTTTTAGAAAAATATTCTGTAAATGTCCTTTGTTGTACACCAACAGAATATCGGCTAATGGCGAAGGTAGAAAACCTAGATGATTATCATTTACCAAGTTTGCATAGTGCTGTTTCCGCTGGAGAACCACTTAATCGTGAGGTTATTGATACTTTTAAAAGACAGTTTAATGTTGATGTTCGTGACGGCTATGGACAAACGGAAAACACTTTGTTAGTTGGTGTGACCAAAGGGATGGAGTTAAAATCTGGTTCTATGGGTAAACCAACTCCCGGTAATCGAGTGGAAATTATTAATGAGGAAGGCGAAGTTTGTCCGGTGGGTGAAGTTGGAGATATCGCTGTACATGTTGAAACACCAGCACTGTTTAAGAACTATTATAAGGACCCGGAAAGAACGGCCATGCAATTCCGTGGTGATTACTATATAACAGGGGATAAGGCAAAAATGGATGAGGATGGATACTTTTGGTTTGAAGGCCGCGGTGATGACATCATAATCAGTTCAGGCTATACAATTGGACCTTTTGAAGTCGAGGATGCACTTGTAAAACATCCATTTGTTAAAGAATGTGCGGTAGTGGCAAGCCCTGATGAAATCCGCGGCTTTATTGTAAAGGCTTTTGTTGTTTTAAAAGAGGATGTCGATGTAAATGACCCTGAATTAACAAAGAATCTTCAAGAACATGTTAAAACACTTACTGCACCATATAAATACCCAAGAAAAATCGAATATATCTCTGAACTGCCAAAAACAACGTCAGGGAAAATTCGAAGAATAGAACTGCGCCAACAAGAATTGCAATCGACCAAACAATAGTATTGAAAAAGGCTGTCAACTTTTCGACAGCCTTTTTTGCGCTTATTACAAAAATGTTCTCTTCACCTTTTCCCAGAAAGAATTATCTTTTAGCTTAAGGGTTTTAATTTTCTTTTCACTGAGTCTAATCTGGATTTTATCAACATGACGAATGCTCAAAGCTTCATTGTCTAATCCCATTGTAGGGTGCTCATTACCTTCTGAAACGATTTTGAGTGTTAGAGAGCGATTGCCGCCAATAACAAAAGGAGCACCTAATGTACGATATTTGTTGTTATTAATGGAGGCGACCTCACTCACCTGCATGCAGGGAATTAACGGGTCAACAACAGCACCGTTAACGGATTTATTATATGCTGTACTTCCAGTTGGCGTCGCAACAATTAAACCATCGCCGCGGAAGGTTTCAAAGTGTAATTCATCAATAAAAACATCTAATTCAAGCGTTCTAATGATCGAAGAGCGGATACTAAACTCATTGAGGCATGGAAATATCCCTTGTCCATCAACCATGACTTCGATAATAGGATAACGGCGAACCTTTAGATCTTCATTCGAAACAGTCTCAACCTTTGAAACAGCTTCAACCATTTTAGAAGAATCGTTAATTTTGAAATCACAATACATGCTCAAGCTATCCTTTGTCGTTATACCACAATAGAGTACATCATCACGAAATCCTGTCTTCCGTACAGCTTGTAGGAAAGTACCATCATCCCCGATGCTTGCAATAATATTCGCATCGCGGTGGTCATTTACAATGGTTAAACCGTATTGTTTTGCAGAATCGTCTAAATTGCCGACCTTGTCCAGCATTTCTTTATCCAAATGATGATAAAAGTAGATATTACGTCTATTTCCCATAATGCCCTCCAAATTTTGATTGTAAATTTTGAGAAAAATTCCCATGAAACTTTTTATTTTGATAAACTTAGATAGTCTGCTTTAATTTTAGCATTATTTTGAAACAATATTAAATTATGTAAGGGAAATTATATGAATTAAAGGGGGATTTTTAAAATGAATGGGAAACGATGGGCAGCCCTTGGGATTGCTGCGGTATTATTTTTTGTATCAGTGATGATTAACTTTTTATCTGCATTTGCATTTAAAGGGGTTGAAACGGATTTAAGTGAGCTCTTAGCCGCATCAGAGCTGCCTTTTACAGAGGAAATTGTGCAGGAAGGTAATGAAATGAAAAAAATTGCGGTACTCGACGTTGATGGTGTTATACAAGATACAAATAGTGCGGAATCTTTTTTTCAATCTGTTGGATACAATCACCAGGGATTTATGAAAAAATTAGAGTACATAAAAGAAGATGATACCGTAAAGGGGATTGTTCTTAAGATTAACTCTCCCGGTGGCGGTGTAGTGGAAAGTGCAGAAATTCATGATAAATTAGATGAAATACAAAAGGAAACAAAGAAACCAGTCTATGTTTCAATGGGCTCAATGGCCGCTTCAGGAGGCTATTATATTTCAGCTGGTGCAAAAAAAATCTATGCGAGTGAGGAAACTCTTACAGGTTCTCTTGGAGTCATCATGCAAGGAATTAATTATGAAGGATTGGCTGATAAGTATGGGGTAGACTTTGTAACGATCAAAAGTGGCCAATATAAAGACATTATGAGCCCAACACGCCAAATGACAGAAGACGAACGGAAAATTCTCCAAAGTATGATTGACAATTCCTATGAGGGATTTGTGAAGGTAATTTCAGAGGGGAGGAACATGACAACTGAACAAGTTAAAGAGATTGCCGATGGAAGAATTTACGATGGAAGACAAGCAAAAGAGCTAAATTTAATCGATGGCTTTGGATATCTAGATGATGTCATACAACAAATGATGAAAGATGAAAAACTTAAAGACGCTAAGGTTGTCCGATATACTGACGCATTAGGTTTTGGTTCACTATTAAATTTAAAAGTTCAAAAATTAATTGGTACTGAAAATGAGATGACCGGGCTGATGGAAATTTTATCAAGGCCTAATTCTCCGCGTCTAATGTACTTGTATGCAGAGTAGGGGGGAAACAAATGGAATTTGAAAACCAAGAGGAAATGGATAAACCAGCAGCAATTCAGGATACAGATCCTGTCTCCGTTCGATTTGCAGGCTTTTGGATGCGGTTCTGGGCATACCTGCTAGATTTGATTGTTATAGGAAGTATAGAGAGATTAATCATCAATCCTTTATTTCGGATTTTTGAGATTCCATTAGTGGAATTCAATATGTTTGCCCCTATCTCAGTCGCTTCAGCAGTCATATTTTATTTATATTTTGTGTTAATGACAAAGTACTTTCATCAGACTCTTGGTAAAATGGTATTTGGATTAAGAGTCATTGATTTAAAGAGTGACAAATTATCCTGGGGAACGATTCTATTTCGAGAATGGATCGGTCGATTTATTTCCGCAACAATTGTTATAGGTTATATCGTAGTTGCTTTTTTACCAAAGAAACAAGGTATTCACGACCTCTTTACAGACACTTCTGTTATCCATGTGGAAAGATAATTTTGACTCGCTAACGAATGTTAGCGGGTTTATTTTTTTATCTTGAGGTGATACTAATAGGCTGAAAGGGTGTGAAAAAAATGGTTTGGCTGGTGATAGCATTTATTATTATCATTCTATTCATTTTACTAATCATTTTTTCGAAACTAACTATCCGCCTAAATTATTTTCATCATAATGACAACGATGAATTGAAAATACAGTTTAGAATCTGGTTTGGCTTAATTAGATACACAATAAATGTACCGCTTGTCAAAATCGATGATAACTCCCCAAGCATTGTTGTGAAGGAGAATACACAAATGGGCGAGTCAAGTGAGAAAGAGTCACCAACAAAGGAAGAGCAAATTACAAAAGAAGGCATCATGTCCAAATTTACGAACGCAAAAGAAATCGTTCAGCATGTCTTTAATATGAATGTCATCATCAGCAAATTTATCAAAAGAATAGTAATTAAACATTTCGAATGGCATTCATTAGTGGGTGTAGGTGATGCGGCACATACAGGGATTATAACTGGTGCACTTTGGATATTGAAGGGAAGCGTTATAGGTATGCTTAGTCATTTCTTGAGGCTGAAAGAAATGCCAGTACTATCCATTACACCCCATTTTCAATTAGCGATTATCCAAACCCATATCACATGTATTTTTCAGTTTCGTATCGGGTATGCTATTTTAGCAGGATTAAAACTAATTAAATTCTGGAAGGGCGGACTCCCAAATCTCAAAATGGATACTGCCTATGCGAAGGAAAAAACTAAAACCGTGTAAAAGAGGAGGAAACAGCCATGTCTGAACATCCAATTCAAGGTTTAATGACGACTGCTATGGAAAGTTTAAAAGAAATGATTGACGTTAATACCATTATAGGTGATCCTGTTGAAACTCCTGACGGAAGTGTTATTCTGACTGTCTCAAAAGTAGGCTTTGGATTTGCGGCAGGGGGAAGTGAGTTTAAACTAGACGGGTCACAATCAAAAGGACAAGATGAAGGTAAAGGTCAGCCTAAGCTTCCATTTGGCGGAGGTAGTGGTGGCGGAGTCTCCATCACTCCAATTGCATTCCTAATTGTAAACTCAAAAGGTGTAAAAATGCTTCATCTTGACGAAAGTACTCATCTGTATGAGAAAATCTTAGAATTGGCGCCTCAAGCAGTGGATAAGATTCAGCAAATGTTCTCGAAAAGAAATGAGCAGCAAGGATCACAGCAGGTAGCGCAGCAATCAAAGCAAAACGAAGCTCCTAAGCAAGAATTTGATGTATAGGATAAAAAGTTAACTTCCACATATAAAGGGAAGTTAACTTTTTTCATGAAAGTGAAAGCTTAAATCATTGCAAAAAGAATTCTGAAAAGATATATTTACACTGTACATAATTGTAATGAAGGCGAAATGGATTTGCTTTTGTTCGTACGAAAAAGGAGGATGTTTAAATGGCAAACGTAACTTTTAAGGGGAACCCAGTAACTCTATTAGGCAACGAAGTAAAGGTGGGAGACAAAGCTCCTAATTTCAGCGTGTTAGCAAATGATTTATCACCTGTAACCTTAGAAAATACAAAAGGTCAGGTAAGACTAATCAGTGCTGTTCCTTCATTAGATACTGGCGTGTGTGATGCAGAAACTCGTCGTTTTAATGAAGAAGCAAATAGTTTAGGAGATGTTAAAATCCTAACAATAAGTGTAGACCTGCCATTTGCGCAAAAACGCTGGTGTGGAGCAAACGGCATTGAAAATGTACAAACATTATCTGACCACCGCGATCTTTCTTTTGGAGAAGCATACGGTGTTGCGATTCAAGATTTAAGATTATTAACTCGTGCAGTTTTTGTTGTAGACTCAACTGATACTGTTACTTACGTGGAATATGTAAGCGAGGCAACAAATCATCCAAACTATGAAGCAGCACTTGAAGCAGCTAGAAACGCAAAGTAATTTTAAATGACGATAGAAGGCCTCGTCAATTTGATGAGGCCTTTTTCTAATATTCAGGAGGTGTATACATGAAGATCGCTCCAGTCGAACAGCTTTTCACGCTATTCAATGAAACGGCTCTTGTTTTGCAGGAAGAATTATCATGTACATATTTAGAGGCATTAGCCGAAACAGGAGAGAATCTATTTCACGGCTCAATTCTTCAGGAAGAAGTAAGTGAAATAACTGAAAAAAGACTTAATAAACAATATAAAGAATTCAATTTAGACAATTTTACAAAGGAAGAAATTCGTAAAGCCTATCAGCTGGTAATCTTAAAAGGGATGAAAGAAAATGTACAGCCTAACCATCAGATGACTCCTGATAGTGTAGGAATGTTACTTAGTTATCTAGTGGATAAATTTATGACACAGCCTTCCTTCCGCTTATTAGATCCTGCAATTGGAACAGGAAATTTAGTAACAACAGTACTAAATCAATTGCACAAAAATATCCATTCAATTGGTATTGATATTGATGACTTGTTAATTAAACTCGCCTATGTGAACGCAAATTTACAGGAACATCCCATTGAGTTGTTTAATCAGGACAGTCTGGAGCCTTTATTTATCGATCCAGTTGATGCAGTAATCGCTGATTTGCCGGTAGGATATTATCCTAATGATGTACGCGCATTAGATTACCAATTAAGAGCGGAAAAAGGTCACTCCTATGCTCACCATTTATTTATGGAGCAAAGTGTCCGCCACACCAAACCGGGAGGATATCTCTTTTTTATCATTCCAAATGGTCTTTTTGAAAGTGACCAGGCACCACAACTTCGTGAATTCTTTAAGAAAGAAATCATTGTTCAAGGGGTAATTCAACTTCCTATAAGTATGTTTAAGAATAAAAATGCTGCAAAAAGTATCTTGGTCCTGCAAAAGAAGGGTGATGGGATAGAAGCACCAAAACAAGCATTACTTGCCAATCTTCCGAATTTATCCAGTGTAGTTGAGATGGACAATATCTTGAGAAAAATTGATAAATGGTTTCAAGATAATAAGCGGTAAAACCGGAGCTAGAATCGGTTTTATCGCTTTTTTATTGGTTAAGAACAGTTTGAATAATGTGAATAAATTTTCATTTTGGAGGTAACCGTTTCCATCCAATTTCCTCCTTGAAATGTAATATATACAGTGATTAAATGAGGTGATGAAAGCAATAAACGATGTCGGTTTCGCGCAAAATAACCTTGTACGGAGTATTGAGCTTTCCCGAACCGATGTTGTTTTTATAAAAGGAGCGGTAAACGAAATGTCTAAAATTATTGCGATTAATGCAGGTAGTTCTTCATTAAAATTTCAATTATTTGAAATGCCAAGTGAAGATGTTATTACGAAAGGAATCATTGAAAGAATCGGTTTAAATGATTCGATTTTTACAATTTCTGTTAATGGTGAAAAAGTTACTGAAACTACTGATATACCTGATCATGAAGTCGGGGTTAAAATGCTGCTTGATAAGCTAACTACTCTTGGGATTATTCAATCTTTAAATGAAATTGAAGGAATTGGTCACCGTGTAGTTCATGGTGGAGAAGAGTTTAGTGATTCCGCTCTTATTACAGAAGAAGTTCTAAATAAGATTGAGGCTTTATCGGAGTTAGCTCCATTGCATAATCCTGCAAACATTACAGGAATTAAAGCATTCCAAGCTGTTCTTCCTAATGTTCCAGCTGTAGCTGTTTTCGATACAGCTTTCCATCAAACTATGCCAGAAAGTTCTTATCTATACAGCCTTCCATATGAATACTATGAGAAATACGGTATTCGTAAATATGGTTTCCATGGTACAAGTCACAAATATGTTTCCCAGCGTGCTGCTGAACTACTAGGGCGTCCTGTTGAACAACTTAGACTGCTTTCTTGTCATTTAGGTAATGGTGCAAGTATCGCAGCCATTGAAGGCGGAAAATCAATAGATACGTCAATGGGCTTTACGCCATTAGCTGGGGTAACAATGGGAACACGTTCCGGTAACATTGACCCTGCGCTTATCCCATTCATTATGGAGAAAACCAATAAAACCGCAGAAGAAGTTCTCGATGTCTTAAATAAAAAGAGTGGAATGCTGGGTGTTTCTGGATTCTCAAGTGATTTAAGAGATATTGAAATTGAATCACGTAAAGGGAATGAACGAGCACAGCTTGCATTGGATGTTTTTGCTAATCGTATCCATAAATATATTGGTTCATATGCTTCACGCATGTATGGTGTAGATGCTATCATTTTTACTGCTGGTATCGGTGAAAACAGTGATGTTGTCCGTGAAAAGGTACTAAAAGGTCTTGAATTTATGGGCGTCTATTGGGACCCAGCTTTAAATAAAATTAGAGGTGAGGAAAGATTTATTAACTATCCTCATTCACCTGTTAAAGTAATCGTTATTCCTACAAATGAAGAAGTAATGATTGCCCGCGACGTACTCAGATTGGCTAATTTAGCTTGATAAATCAGAGTTTGTAGGTTTGTAAATTGAGAAAAACATTACCTAATTAGTTTTGGGATAACCATTACCTAATTTTCAACTGACACAACTTTTTTCATGTTATTAATTCATGGGAAGGTTGTGTTTTTTTGTCTAAAAATCCAATTTACAGGAAAACGAAAAGGTACACTAATCAATTAGCAACAAAAGTTTTTACTATAGACGATGCTAGGGAGATTGTATTAAAGATTAAACAACTTGAGGGTTTAAGTGATAACTCTATTGCAAATTATGAAAAATTATTTAATGATTTTGACAGGTATTTTGGAGAAAAAACAGATATTGCTTCATTGACCAGAGAGAATGTTAGAAATTTCATTCATTGGCAGCTAAATGAGAAGGTTCAATTTGATAAACACCCTTACAGGAAGACTAAAAAGAAAGGTGTTTCAATTAGTTCAGTTAATACTTATATCAGTTATGGAAGATCAGTCTTTAACATTTTAGTTGATGAACAAATTGTAGAGGAAAATATTTTCAATGAAACAAATAATATAAAGGAAAAAGAAAAGAAAGTTGAAACTTTATCAATTGATGAGATTAATAAACTTTTACGTTCTTTAGATAAAGGGTTGTATAGTGAATTTAGAATGTTTGTTTTACTTCATACCTGCTTAGATTCATTTGGAAGGATAAATGAAATCTTATCCATCAAGAAAGATGATATTGATTTTGAGTCACATTCATTAACTTTTCAAAATACGAAAAATAACAAAATTAGAATTGTACCTTTATCGAAGAAAACCATTAAGTTACTGGAAGAATTGATTGAGGAAACAGAGGACTTTGATAGTGAATATATTTTTCTTACCCACCATGGAAAACCATTAAGACCTGATACAGCTAGGAAACATCTGAAAGAATTAACAACAAGGTTAAAACTGGATAGAATCACTGGCTTTCATATATTTAGGCATACAGCATCTGAAATGTTTCTAAGGCAAAATGGATCAATCCGAGTTTTACAAAAGTTACTCGGTCATTCGGAATTAACGACAACGAGTATTTATGCACATGTTCTGGATTCAACTATTAAACAACAACATCAGCAGTATTCTCCATTAAATCTAATTGATGAAAAAGAAAAAAGAAAAACCACTCGTAAAGGTAAGATAAAATAAGCCGCACCCTTTCAGGCTTTCATATTGTCATTCTGAATTGTTACACCAAAAATAAGGTTAATACACCTTTAATGGATTTAAACAACTGTAAACGACAAATAGAATACTTAGAAACATAAAAAAGACGATGGTTCATTTCGAACTGTCGTCTTTTTCGTCCTCAACATATTGAAACAAGTCTTCTACATTACATTGAAGTGCCTTACAGATTTTATTTATATTATCTACACTAATTGATTTTACCTTTTCTTCTTCAGTCAAAAGATCATTATTAACCCACTGACTTATTGTGTTTGGTCTAATGCCAGTAGTTTTGGATAACCAATACATTGTTTTACCTTCTGTTAGTAATTCTCCAAGCTTAAATCTAAGCACCATTCATTCCCCCCTCAAGATAATCTAATTTTATCACATAATAACGCTTGACGATAGTAACGAATTAGGTTATTATTAACTCAAGAAGTTAATAACGCTTTGGGTTAATACGGAGGGAGGTCATTTAAAAGTTGAAACCGATTAGAGTCATACTTCACAACATCGAAGGCTTCGAAGTTACTTTTGGCTACTTAATCGATGAAGAAACTACTATTGTCTTTTATCACAACCAAGTTTGGCTCGGTAGGTCGAAAGTAAATGACAATGATGTTTATGAAATAACTGAACCAATGTCTTTGCTAGGGGAACAAAAACAGGTTATTGATTTAGAAGATTATGCAAAAAGGATTATTAAACATTTAAAAAATACTTCACTCTTCAGTTATATTGTGCAAAAACATTTCTACGACGATCAGGACATTGATTGGAAAGTTACAAATATTTAACATAACGGCTCTCGAATAAGGGAGCCAAATAAAAGAAAAAGGGAGAGGTTAAAATGAAGAATCAATACTCATTCGGGGAAATCCAGTTAAGTGTAATCGGGGAAGAAAACTTTAATCTTCAAACTGTAATAGGTGGCAAAATGCAATTAGTTCTTGCGAATGGTAAAACTATAGATTTAGATGTTTGCGAAATCCTACATAACAATATAAAGCTATATGACACTGAAACAGACATTGAAATTGTCCAAGAAAGCGAAGTAACAATTTACTAATTTTTTTTCAGGGGACTTAGTTCCCCTGACCATTCTATATCTCGAAAATTCAGGAGGATTCGGTAATGTTAAATTCTAGGTTAGATAGCAACCATCAAATTTATACAGATGGATTAAAAAATTTAAAACGTTTGATGGTCGTTTCTGAATTTATTATGTCATCAGACTTAGAGGATCAGTACTTAAACTTCTTAAAAGAAATTATTTCTGATAAAGAATGGTTAGAGTATAAAGATGAAATTTTAGAGGAAATCGAAATTTACGAAATCACCGATGAAGAAATCACCCAAGAGCTGCAGATGAGTTCCTTTATTAAAATACCATTACTGGTTTAAAAATTGGGGGATTTTAAATGAGTCAGTTAACTCAACTTGCACTTGCTTATAAAATTGGGAAAGAACAAAAGTTACCTACTGGTATAGATAATTTTATAAATGCGTGTGTTATTGAAAACAAATTTGAATTGATTAAAGCAATTGATGTATTAAATGATTACTCATCGATATACATTGTTGAATCCTTTGTTTGTACAATTTTGAAAGGGATATTTTTAGAAAAGAGTAGAGAAGACATGCTTAATACCATTGCTGGGGGATCGATATTCAAGATTTATCAAAAATTATTCGATTCATTTCTAAATGATGAAGACATTAAACAGGTAATTGAGGGAGGTAATGTATATGAACAGATTCGATAATCTTCCAGATGTAAATTCCTTTGAACATTTACATGAAGCAGTAGCATATTACACAAGGGTAGTTGCTAAAGCATTTCGTTGCACAAAGGAGGATAGTGAGAAATTGATGGAATGGAAAGCAGCGTTACATGAAAGAATTAAAAAAGAGCATCGAAATGAATGAACTGCTACTTTACTGTGGCGGTCTTTTCCTTTTTAAAAATAATTAAATAAATTTTAAAATATACGTTTGTTAAATGGAAATAAATCGCTAAAATAAAGCATAGATAACAAATTTAAATATTTCAACTATTTTCACAAAATCTATTGACGATAGTTTCGTAGTTTGATATATTTAAGAGTGAACTATCTATGTCTACAAACACAAATAAGACAATCCTTTTACAGGTTTTGTCTACTTTTTATCGCACTATGTCATTTTGTTTCGCTCTTTGACAAATTAAATATTATTAAACTCTTAATACAAAGTATACTACATAATTTCAACAATGCAAGTTTTTTTATAAGTAATCGAAAATAATTTAACTTACTTGAAAGGGGTGATTATCTTCAGTTAAAAGACTGATTTTATCAAATGAAAATGCTGTAGGGAGGCGAATCAAAAATGGAATTGGAAAGAGTCGAATTCAACAGTAAAGGAGAATGTTATGAAAATAGAAAATTTAAAGTCTGGTCAAATATTTAAGAATTACAAAGCGTTGTGTGTGGAATTAGAAATGGAGATTAAAAGTAGTACTAACAGTAAGAATGCCCAGTATAAGGAGTTAGAGCGTTTTTGTAAGTTCGTTAAAGATGGACACAGAATTATTATTAAAGAATTGTATGATACCCCATTAGAAAAGGTTGATAACCGAGGGAAAAGTGAAGGTAGCCGGAGGAGTATCTATGGAAATGCAGTTCAATTGCTTATAACAGATTTGTTAGCTAGAAGTAATGGAGATGTATCGATAAGTAAAAACAAATTAATGGTGAGCATTGGCATGATCAATGGGAATTACGGTGAATGTAGTCAACAGGTTAAAAAATTAGGAAAGTTCATTGCTATGAATGAGAAGTTTATTTATGACTTTTACAACATAAATAACAGTAACTTCAGAAATATTATTCAATCTGCCTTAGAAAATTTACAAGACAAAAGTATTATCATGTATAGCAATATCCTAAAAGTTCAAGAACAAGGTAAATTCACAACTAGAAAAGCTACTACATGGGAAGTAACTCGGATTATGGAATGCGAAAAAGAAACTCTTGAGGAACTAGGGTTTGAAGAGAAATCAAAAGTCAGAGTATCAAATAAGTGGATGCAATTTAAAAAGGAAGTTCAAACAAAATTAAGTAAACGCACTGATATACAACACTATTACTCAGCATATGAAATAACGGTTAACCAGAAATACATAGAGCAAGAAAGAAACAAGTTAGCTGATTTACTACTTGAACAAGTGGTTAGGGATGAAACGCTTAATAATCTAAACTCAACCATAATTGATAATTTTATACATAATTCACAGGAAAGACATGAAAATGGATTTACTGCTGGAAAGATGTCTAAGGTTCGATTGAATAAAGAGTACATAGAAAACATGAAACAGTTAGCTAATTTACTTATTAATAAGAATGCAGCAAGAATAACAACTTTAGTAAGAAATGTTGAATTAGAAGAAGAACTACCATTAGATTTACTAAATGACTTGGAACAAGCAATGTTGTTTGGATGATAAAAAACGACCACTCTCAGATACCTATTATATAAACCTACATACATGTACCTGAAAATGGTCGAATTTTATACTAAATAATTATTAATCTGAGGAACAATTTATTGTGACGAAAAACCGAACAAATTCAACGGTTTTTGGAATTTGTGAAGGTTGCCTTTAACATCATGCTTACACATATAGGCTTGCAGCCCACTTCCCTAAAGTGCAGGGAAGTTCCTCGCTTGCTTCCAACGATAAAACTGTTGAAAACATATTAACTAATAAAAATTAAACTAATAATGGAATGGGAGAATGTTAATGTCAAATATAAATTATAAAGAAGCGCTTAAGGAAATTCAGTCACACTTGAACAATGATTTATCTGTTAAAGAAAGAATGGAACTAGTCAATAAGTTATTGGATAACGGTGTGAAATTGGAATTCGATTATAACCACTATGAGTTTGTTTTCACTTATACCGAAGAGGAATTTCAAGATATCAATATTGCATCAATTTTTGAATACATAAGCAGTCAGATTTTTATTCAACAAAATGGTCAGAAAAAGAAAAAACATTTCCGTTATGATGAAACGTATCTTGCTAAGGGTTTAAATAATGTTGCAGATTATGTACTTGATAAGTGGGATACCTCAGATGATAGAAATGCTGAATTAGACGAGTATGAAGTGTGGTCTAAATATGAGGTTGACCGGGGCAGGAAGGATAGAGAAAATAAACGTGTTATCGGGTTCAATGCAGATGTAATAGATGACTACTTGGAAAGTGGATTATCAAAAACAGTCACAAAAGGCTTAGAGGTTCACGTTGATATGATTGATGATTATCTGTCTAAGTCTCAGCAATCGTTTAAATTTAGCGAGAAAGAAAAGAGACAGCAACGCAATCAAGAGGTAATAGATAATCTTGAGAAGTATCCAGACTTAAAAGTAAATTATGATACCTGGAAGCAATTAGGTTTAAAGTACGGCTTCGATATGGAGGATTACACTAAAGAAGAAAGAAAGATTCTTAAGCAAAGTTGGATTGTTCAGTTTGAAAATGAGGATCATCCAGTTAGTCCAAAGAAACGCTATTACGAACTCAGAAAGCATTATAATGAAATGGGATATGGTTTACATATACTTCTCCAACAATTGCAAAAGAATATTAGTGTGGATAAATCTAAACAATTAGTACCTTTACAAGATACAGATAATGAAATTTATGAACTCTTTGATTTAACTAAACCTGAACATGTTGCTGCATTACTTAGGATTGACCATGACAAAAGCAAAAAGGAATATTTTCCTTTGTATTACATCTTACATAATGAATACAAGAATAAGTCTGATAGCGGATTGTATTACATCTTTGAGGAGTTCCAAAAGGCTCTACAGCTAACTGATTTCAATGAAATGGAAAAGGATATTGTTAATTTGTTAATGGGTGTACATGAGGAATATTGTATCTATAATCAAGCGTGTACGGTAAATCCATACAATTTAATTGTGAAGTACATAAATGAAAAATACAACTTGAACAAGACTAAGGCTAACATTATACATATCATAGAAAATAAGATTGCTAGTTTAATTGCCAATACATACTATAACATCAAGATTGGAACACATTCTCTCAAATGTACAAAGTGTGAAAAAGAAAAACAGGCTACATTGATTAACTTTGGAATTGATACTCGGAATAAAACAGGATTCAAGTCTATTTGCAGAAAATGTTTAGCGGAAAAGGAAAGAGAAAAAGTATCAAATATTTAAATATACCATATTTATTTATACATAATCAATCATTTTACACCAAAAAATATAAAATTTTTATACATACTCTCTAATAATAGTGTAGGGGTAGACAATCTATTCCTACCTTCTCCCAAACTTGAAGACATCTAGCGATAGGTGTCTATTTTTTCGGGAATGAGGTTATATTTTATGTGTTATAAAGACTTGAATTTAACTAGTAGGCTCAAGGTTTATATGGTTTTGAATAACATTAATCAGACAGAGTTAGGGAGACTGCTGATGGTGTCACAACCAGTAATAAGCCGCATATTAAAGGGCACTAAGCCATCATTGAAGTTAGAACAACGTATATACAAATTAATAAATTGTGATTAAAGGATTCTGCAAAATTGTGGAGTCCTTTTTTGTGTTTACAAAGAGAAAATAAACAAAGGGAGATGTTAGGTAATGGGGAGAAGAATGTACGAAGCTAACAAAATTAAGATTGTGGATCAATTAGTTTACATTAGTCTTAATGGAAAACATGGTCAAGGTAAAGAAGCAATCACAGACTTAAAGAGTTATCTTAAACATGGTATCGGTCAGTATTCTTGGTCATGTGATAAAAAAGGTTATGTCTATGCTTGGGACAGTGAAAATAAGAAGCAAATTACAATGCATAGGTTAGTCTCAGAGAACAATTCAAAACTACATTCAGATCATATAAATGGGAATCCATTAGACAATAGAGCAGTAAATTTACGTATTTGTAATGCTGTTGAGAATAATCGAAATGCAGACGCTCGAATTGACAATAAAACAGGATATAAGAATGTAACATTTAATACAGGGTTATATAGATGTCTGATTAAGATTAATAAGGTTAAAGAATACTTCGGACACTATGAGAAGCCTGAGATGGCTGCTGAAGCCTATAACCATGTAATGAGACAGTTATATCCGGAGTATGCAAGGTTAAATGTTATTCCTGACGGTAGTTTGTCTACTGAGGAAATAGAGCATGTACATAACTATGTGAATAGACGATTGGAAAAGATCAAGGAGAAGAATGAAGCGAATAAGGTAATCGTGGATATTGCTAGTATTTCATTTGTTAAGGCACATCAGGATAAAATGATTGATAAAATTGTCTAACTTGTTAATTATTAGAGTATTTTGCAGGATTCCTTTCTTTCTACCTAGAAGTGTAACGGGTAGAAAGGAGGGATATTGTTATGAGAAAAGCGATTATTAAAACTCCATCAGATAATGAAATAAAAGTTGCTGCTTCTGATTTTTCAATTGAAATTCATCACAAAGGTAGACCGGTAGTTAATTTATCCAAAACTGCTTATACTTACGAAGATGTATTTGAATATATCAAAGATGAGTATGAAGAAGACCTTGATACTATTCAAAAAATAGTTATTACACTGGATAGATAAAGGATTTTATGTGAGGAGTAGATGTAATGCCGGTAATTAATAAAGATGAACAAAGAGAATTCTTTAACAAGGCAATGAAAGAAATTGAAGCAGATCTTGAAGTATTAGAATCATTAGCATCAGATGAAAATAAAAAAGATGCGGACAGAATCACAAGACAGATAAAACATAATTTAAAGGCAGTTTGGATATTTAAAAATCATGAATAATTTTTGAAAGCAGTTCCTTCGGGGGTTGCTTTTATATTTGTCAAAAATATTTCATTTCATAAATCTTCCAAGGAACGTGTGTTTGTAATATGATTGTCCTTGGGAGGTGAGAATAGTGAAAGCAAAAGAAATTATTGATTTATTAGAAACAGGAGATTATCTATTAGAACATTTTGTTGATGATTACAATAGTGAAGTTGCAATTGTAGGGCACATTTCCAAAAAAGGTGAAAATGGACTTCCTTTAGGTGGAATGGATAGATACGAATTTGCTTTAAGGGATAAAAATGAACAAGAGGTATTTTATAATGGATATACTTCTTACTTAAAATCAAAAATTGGATAATTTATTACTACTAAGACGCTCATTTTATGGGTGTCTTTTTTGTTGTTGGGAGGGATTAAACAATGAGATCAGATAGGGAATTAAAAGAAAATGAAATTAGATTGAAACTACAATTCTTGGATAAGTTGGTCGATATTCAGCACTTAGGAATTGATGTGAAAAAGGAAGTTGAAAAACAATGGATTAATATTTCATCTCAATTGGAATGTATTAATTTACACAGTGATAAGTAAGGAGAATAAGTGAATGTTAATTACGTTTCAAATATTGTTATTTGTTGTTTTGTTTTTTAGTGGTGTAATGACTGTTGCTAATAAGGAAAGTGAAGAGTTCAGATTGAAAAGTGTTTCATTAGCGATTGCTAGTATGGTTAGTTTGCTTGTTACATTTTGGATAGGTTAAATATACATAACTCATTAAATCAGTCCTAAAGGAGGTGGAGTAATGCCTAGAGCCGAAAAGAGTAAACGTGATGAATTGACGTTCCAACAGCGTAAATTTGTGAATGAGTATTTGAAGCATGGAAACGGCAGAAATGCAGCAATATCAGCAGGTTATAGTGAAAAAAGTGCAGATAGTCAAGCGAGTCAGATACTAAAGTTACCTAAGATTAGAAAAGCAATTCAAGCAAAAGAGAAGGAATTTGAAATGGCTTCATTAATCACAGTTGAAAGTATCCTTGAAAAAATACTTGCTATTGCTGAAGATGAAAAAGCGACTAACGGTGAAAAGTTGCAAGCCTTGAAATTATTAGGGCAGCATAAAGCAATGTTCACTGATAAGCAGATTGTTACAACTCAAAATACTAATCCATTTGATCAAATGTCTGATGATGAGATTTTAAAAATGTATGAAGAACAAAAGAAATTCCAAAAACAAGCATAATGAAATGTTTATTTTATCGTTACATAAAACATTCGTTAAATGTAATTTTTAAACCTAAGTATTCAAGCTATTAAAAGCCTATTAAATCAATGTTGGTATATTACATAAAATTATTACATTTAATATTACACAAAATATTTACATTAATTATCCCCTGTATTATAATGGAATTAACAACCAATACAGGGAGTGTTAATTATGAAAATTGCATATGCTCGTGTATCTACTCAGGATCAATATTTAGATAGACAGCTTGAAGCGTTAGAGAAATATGGATATGACAAGTTAATAACTGAGAAAATTACTGGAACTAAAAAGGATAGAGAAGGATTAAATAACCTTCTTGATGTTGTTAGGGATGGTGACACAGTTATTGTTGAATCTATATCTCGTCTAGGTAGGAAAACATTAGACATACTTAATATTGTTGAAGAGTTAGGGAATATGGGTGTTACATTTGTTAGCCTCAAAGAGAACATGGACACATCTACTCCGACTGGTAAAGCAATGTTTCAAATGATGTGTGTTATTGCTGAATTGGAAAGAAACATGATAGCTGAACGTGTGAAAGAAGGTCTACAGAGTGCCAAGAAACGAGGTAAGCAGCTTGGTAGACCTAAAATGGATAACGATAAAGTAAGTGTAGCGATGAGGATGTATGATAGTGGTGATTACAGTATCAAAGAGATAATTGAGCAGGTAGGAATATCACAAGGTAAACTGTACAAAGAAATTAATAAGAGAAAGTTAAAGGCTGATCACAACTAAGTGACAGTCTTTTTTTATTGGAATGGGGGAGGTGGAATCAATAGAAGTTGAATTAATAAAGCAGCAACTTGCCCTTGAAAGAGAATTAAAACTAAGACAGGCTAGGAAATCATTTTGGGAATTCTGTAAGGTGTTAGAGCCTGATTTCTATAAAGATGACCGATTATATCTAAAAGAAATTTGCGACACTCTACAAGGATTATATGATGGTACATTAATCAATCCTAACTCAAATAAACCTTATAAAAAACTAATGATGAATATTCCACCAAGACACGGTAAATCACGTACATTAGTCAATTTTACAAAATGGCTGCTTGGTAATGATAACAAAAATAAGATTATCACAGCTTCCTATAATGATGATATGGCAACGGACTTTTCCCGTTATTGTCGTGATGGAATAAAAGAAACTAAGAATATACCTACTGATATTATTTTTGCTGATGTATTTCCTAATACTCGCATTAAAGATGGTAACGCAAGTGTTCAAACATGGGCACTAGAAGGCTCATTCTTTAGTTATAAGGGTGTTGGTATTGGTGGAGGGGTAACAGGTAAGGGTGCTAATATTCTTATCTGTGATGACTTAGTAAAGGATATAGAGGTTGCTACAAATGACGATGCATTAGAGAAGATATGGAAATGGTACACTGGTACATTTATTTCACGTGCAGAATCTAATGCAATTGAAATAATGAATATGACTAGATGGGCAAACGATGATCCATGTGGAAAGATATTGCAAACTGAAGATGCTGACCAGTGGTACATACTTAAAATGGAAGCTTATGATGAGAAAACAGATACGATGTTATGTGAAGACGTTCTATCAAAGGAACGTTATTTTTATTTAAAAAGAAATACTGATCCATTAGCATTTATGAGTAACTATCATCAAGAACCGATTGATGTTAAAGGTTCATTATATAAGGATTTACAAACTTATGATGTTATCCCAACAGATAGTAAAGGTAATCCAGACTTTGAACAGATTATAGACTACACAGATACAGCAGACTTAGGGAGTGACTATTTGTGTTCCATTGTAGCAGGTGTTAGAAAAGGTGAAGTTTATATTTTAGATGTTTACTATACAAAAGATGGTATGGAAATAACCGAACCTAGCACAGCCAAATTATTAGTTGATAATAAAGTGGATTATGCAAAGTTTGAATCTAACAATGGTGGACGAGGGTATGCTCGAAATGTAGAACGTTTATTATGGGAAAATCATAAGACACGTAAACCTGTTGTTGATTGGTTCCATCAATCTAAAAACAAGAAAGCACGTATCCTATCTAACTCACATTTTGTAATGAAACATGTTTACTTTCCTCATGATTGGAATATCAAATGGAAAGAATTCTATAAGGCTATTACCACATATCAAAAAGATAAGAAAAATAAAAATGATGATGCTGCTGATGCTTTAACTGGAATCGTTGAAATGATTGAGAACAAACAAGCATCAATCAAATTATTTAAAGGGGGGTTGTAAGAATTGCCATTATTTATCCATCCAGCAGAGCAAGAAATAACTGCTGAGGTAGTAAATGAATTTATTAAACTACATCAAGCAGAATTACCTCGTTACAACAGATTGAAAAATTTATACGAAAATAAAGCACCCATTCTTAACCGAGAAGCAAAAGATAGTTATAAGCCTGATAATAGGTTAGTCGTTAATTATGCTAAATATATCACTGATATATTTAATGGTTATTTTATTGGAATTCCTATTAAAGTATCTCATGACGATCAAAGCGTAAATGAACGTGTTGACAACTTTTTAAAACGGAATGATATGGACGATAACCAAGCGGAATTATCTAAAATAACTTCCATTTACGGACATGGTTTTGAATTACTTTATCAAAATGAATTATCTGAAACATGCTGCACTTACAATAATCCATTGGATATGTTTATTGTCTATGATGATACTATTGCACAAAAACCTTTGTTTGCAGTTAGATATCAAAAAACCGATAACGGTATTAGAGGGCAACTATTTACATCTGCTGAAGAAGTAACAATTTCAGAGGGTAAAGACGGATTGATTCTTTCTGATAATAAACCTCATTATTATGGTGATGTACCTGTCATTGAATACATAGAAAATGAAGAACGATTAAGTGTATTTGAATCAGTCGAAAGTCTTATCAATGCTTATGATAAAGCAATCTCTGAGAAAGCAAATGATGTTGATTATTTTGCCGATGCCTATCTAAAATTACTTGGCATGGAATTAGATGAGACAACTCTCAATAAGATTCGTGATAATAGAATTATAAATCTATATGGCAGTGATGATGTTGCGAAATTAATTGTCGAGTTTATGGAAAAGCCAAATGGAGATGCAAGTCAAGAACACTTATTAGACCGATTAGAACGTTTAATTTATCAAATGAGTATGGTTGCCAATATAAACGATGAATCATTTGGTAATGCTTCAGGGGTAGCTTTAGAATTTAAACTTCAACCAATGAAAAACCTTGCTTCTATGAAAGAAAGAAAGTTTGTTAGTGGTATGAACAGACGAAATAAAATGGTCTTTAATTTACCAACTAATATGGAAGCTTCTAAGAAAGACGAATGGCGAAATTTAAACTATTCATTCGTTCGTAACATTCCTCGTAATATTGCTGATGAAGCAAATGTTGCTGGATCATTAGAAGGTGTTGTATCCAAAGAAACTCAATTAAGTGTATTGTCATTTGTTGATAATCCTAAGCAAGAATTAGAGCGTATGAGGGCTGAAAATGAAGCAAATGATTATTCTACAGATGAAAATGGAGATTTCGTAACAGGTGATATTTAATGAATGATCAAGATAAAAAAACTTATTGGGAAAGTAGAATGGAGCAATTGTACGCTTCTCAGGATAAACAGAATGATAAATTCATCAAGAAAATGATCAAGGAATATCACAGAATGGAAGAAGATATTAAAAAGGATATTGGAAGTTATTATACAAAATACGGTAAAGATGATGTTATTGAATATCGTAAATTAGTACAATCCTTATCTACTTCAGAACGTGATCTATTGTACAAAAACTATGAGGATTTTATCAGAAGATATCCACAGTATTCTAATTTATTACCTGTCCGTGAAAGTATTTATAAACTAAATAGGCTAGAAGGTTTACAATTGTCAATTCGATTGAGAATGGTTGAACTAGGAGCCTTTGAACAAGAAGGCTTAGAAAAATTATTACAACAAGCATACGAAAATGGTTATCTTTCCTCAATGAATGGATTACAAAATGCCCCATCTTTCTTTAGTGTGAACAGTTATGCTATGCAACTAACTCTGGCTGAAACGTGGACAAATGGTGGTAATTTTTCAAGTCGACTTTGGGGAAATAAGTCAACATTAATTAATACTTTAAATAATGAAATTCGTGACGGTATTATCCGTGGCGATGATTATAGGCAAATGATTAAGGTGTTAAGACATCGTACAGGTGTTGGTGAATTCTGTGCAAAAAGACTTGTTGTTACAGAAACTGCATTTGTAATGAATCAAGGTAATAAACAGGCTTTTATGGATGCTGGAGTAAAAAGATACGAGATATCGGCAGTAATGGATAGACGAACTAGTAATATCTGTAAAAGATTGAATGGCGAACAATTTGAATTTAAAGATGCAAAATCAGGCACTAATTATCCACCGTTTCATGCTTTCTGCAGGTCGACTGCGATTCCAATTGAAAACGATTAGAAGTAGAGTCCTAGTTTATTGCTAAGGCTTTTTATTTTGTCCATAACCGTGCTGGTGACGTTATAAACTGCATGAGTATAAAGCCCACCAAGGCTATAAAGAGAGGGAAATTATTATGGAATCAAATAAATTTTTATTACCTTTAGATTTACAAATTTTTGCTGATCTAGAGCCTACACCTGACCCAGAACCTAATCCTAATCTTAATCCTGAACCAACACCAGAACCACCTGCTAAAACATACACGCAGGAAGAATTAGAGGAGATTATTAAACAAAGGGTATCTCGTGAAAAGAAAGCAGCGGAAAAGGCTGTTGCTGAAGCTGAAAAGTTAGCAAAAATGAATGAGGAAGAAAAGAAACAATTTGAATTTGAAAAATTACAAAAAGAATTAGCTGAGTATAAGAAGAAAGAATCATTCTATTCATTATCAAAAGAAGCTTCAAAAATGCTTTCTGAAAATGAAATCAGTGTAGACGATGATTTACTTGCCTTTGTTGTAAAAGAAACAGCAGAGGACACACAAGCGGCTGTTAACTCTTTTGTAACTTTAATTAATGCAAAAGTTGAAGAAGGGGTTAAAAAGGCATTAGCTGGAAAACCACCAAAAGTAACAACCAATAACAAAACAATCACTAAGCAACAAATTATGGAAGAAAAGGACGCAATTAAACGTCAAAAACTAATTAAAGAGAACATTCACTTGTTCCAATAGGAGGAATTTATAATGGCAGAAACAAACTTACAAGTAAAAGGTGACTTTGCAAAAGCACAATCTATCGACTTTGTTGAACGATTCGGTTCAAACTTATCAAAACTAATTGAGGCATTAGGTGTAACTCGTAAAATGCCTGTTGCAAATGGTATGACAATCAAAACTTATACATCTACTGTAACTATGGCTGCTGATAATGCAGTTGGCGAAGGTGAAACTATTCCACTTTCTAAAGTTACTACTGAACAAGCAGGAGTTATCGAATTAGCATTTAAAAAATATCGTAAAGCTGCTTCAGTAGAAGCTATTCAAAGACACGGTTATGATCAAGCAATTATTGAATCAGACGAAAAATTACTTCGTGAAATTCAAAAGGGTGTACGTACTGATTTCTTTACTTTCTTAGGAACTGGTACTGGTACAGCTTCAGCGGAAAATTTACAAGGTGCGTTTGCTCAGGCGTGGGGTAAAGTACAAGTACTATTCGAAGATGACGCTGCACAAACTGTTGCATTTGTTAACCCTCTAGATATCGCAGATCATTTAGCAAAGGCTGAGTTATCTGTTCAAACTGCATTTGGTTTACAGTATGTTCAAAACTTTGCAGGAGTGGATACAGTAATTATTAACTCATCTGTTCCAAAAGGTACCGTTTATGCTACTGCACCAGAAAATATTGTGCTTGCATACGTTCAACTTACTGGTGGAGAAATTGGTAAAGCGTTTGACTTTACAACTGAAGAACTTGGTTTAATCGGTGTAACTCACGATATTGAAAAGAAAAATTTAACTGCTGAGACTGTAGCATTATCTGGTGTTAAATTATTTGCTGAACGTCTTGACGGTGTAGTAAAAGTAACAATCGCTCCACAAGTATAAGAAAGGATGAAGCTAAATGGCTTATAAAGTAGTCAATAGCTTCTTTGATAAAGAGGATGGTAATCGCTTGTATGAGGTAGGGCAATCTTATCCTCGTACAGGCGTTAAGCCCTCTAAAGAACGAATTGAATTGTTATCGAATGATGAAAACAAGGAGAAAACGATTTTTATCAAAGAAGTTTCTGGTAAAAAGAGAGCAAACGAAAAGAAAAGTGGTGAATAACCATGGTTATCAGAAATAGAGTTTTAGTCCGTAAACCAGACATTAATCCTGATTTACTGGACGAGTTGGAAACAACTGCAATTGACCGTATTAATTTGCGATTAGGTGTATCTGAGTTTCCAAAGGAATTAGAATCTATAGCGGTAGAAGTTATATGTGCGTTGCATAATAAGTCGTTTCATCATGGTATCAAACAAGAAAATGTCGATACATTCAGTGTTTCCTTTGTTGACGATATTTTAAAAGAGTATGAGACAGACTTTGCAAGATATATAGCGATGAAGGAAAAATCAGCTAACGTAAATAGAGGGGTGTTGAGGTTCTTATGATCTTTCAACCCCTCTATTTATATGCTAAGAAACAAATAGGTATTGATGAATTAGGAAACTCCATTTCTAAATTGGATTTGTTTAAAGAATCAGAAGGAATGTTTTCTAGTTGGACTAACAAAGAATTATCAGCAGATAATATATCTTTTGCTGCCAATAATCGGAGTGTAACGGTAGAAAATCGTAAAATTATCACCAAGGCTCTTAAATCTGATTTATTAATTTCTGAAAAAATTAAATTTGATGGTAAATATCATAATATCAACGAAATCAAGGGCGATGATACTTCCCGTTGGAGGATTTTAATCGTGAATCGCTATGGGAGTGAAAACCCATGAAATTTGAATGGATTGGTACTGACAAATTAGCACAAAAATTGTTAGAAAAAAGTGTTGCTGATTTTGAAGCTGTTGCTAAAAAGAATATCCGTGATATTTACACTCGTTCTCAGCAATCAGGTGGAACTCCTGTTGATACAGCAGAATTAAGAATGTCTATGCAATATCGTGGCGATGAAACAGGATATATCAAGCATTACGCACCACACGTTGAATATGGTCATCGTACAAGAAATGGCGGTTATGTACCGGGACAATATTATTTAAAAAGAAATGTAGATACACAACTTCCAATTTATAAGCAAGATTTAAAAGACAAAATAAAGGAGTAATTAAAGGTGATTAAAAAGTTATCATTTACAACGGTACTATCTGCCGTAATCAAAAAGGTACAGGATAATACGGGTTTACGTTGTTACGATAGCGTACCGTTAAATGCTCCTATGCCTTTTTATCATGCAGAAATGGTAGGACAAATACCAGACCCAAGTAAGACTTTGTTAAAAGAACGATATCAAATATTTATTCATGTTTTTGCGGATGGTACCGACGGATCAATGAAAATATTCGATGCCATTCAAAAACTTGAAGAAGCAATGTCAGAAGTTATTGAGTTGGCTGAAGAATATGAGGTTATAATGCAGACTCCTACGGGTGTACAACAGATTATGGATGAAGCAGACGGTTCAAAACATGCCATTATTGGTTATGATTTCACCATTTTTTATGGTTATAAAATGAAAATATAGGAGGCAGACAAAATGAGTCAAGAATTATATACAGAATTATCAGGGAAATTAAATAAAGCAATTGCAGGTAAAGATATTCTCTTATCTTTATGGGATAAAACAGGATTAAATCTTTTAGCGGTAGCAGGTCAACAAGGTCTTACGATTAATCGTGACAAAGATACAATTGAGGTTACATCAAAAGATACTTTAGGTGGATGGAAAGAAAATATTGTCGGTATGAAATCATGGTCAATTGATAACGATGGTGTTTATGTTCGTGACCATGAATCTCATAAACTTTTAAAATCTGTTTTTGATGGTGATGAGCCAATCCTTATTAAAGTTACTAATCAAAAGGAAAAGACTGAAATGTTCGGTGGATTGGCTTTATTAACAAGTTATCCAATTGAAGCGCCTTATGATGATGCAGTAACTTATACTATCTCATTGACTGGTACAGGAGCATTAGTGGATTTAGAAGACGTAGCGATTACACCACAAGTTTAATTGAATAGGAGATGGAATTATTAATGTTTGAAGTAGATGGAATTACATACACGTTGAAATACAATACAAAAAAGGTCAAAACCATTGAATTAGTAACAAAATCAAGTATTGTAGGTGAAGTTACAAAAAATAATGGTATTATGCCATATGCGACATTAGAAGCTTTATTTTCTTTAGCTTTGGTTGAAGAAGCGACCAATGATGTTGTAAAACAAAAAACTGCTGCTGAAATGTTTGAAAAAGTGGTAGAAGAAAACGGACTTATTTCCGTAAATATGGCAATTGTGGAGAAACTGCAAGATGACTTGGGTTTTATGTTCCGCTAGAACTCGTTGAGAGTAATCTAGCGAAAAATTACGAACCTACTCCCCAAGATATAAAAATAGCAGCATTAGCTAGGGACTTTTCTTATGAAAGGGATCTAGCTTTTTTTGTTGTTCAAATTGGAATGTCTCGAACTGAATTTGACATGTTAACTGAAAAAGAAAAGATGTTCATCCGAAAAGAGCATGAAAATAAATTTATGTCTGATACCACATGGTTACGGAATGCAGTGTTAAACGCTGAAGCAAACATTAACAGAAAAAAGAATAAAAGATTCATTGAATTGTTTCCAAAAAATAATAAAGCAGATAAAGAATACAACCAAAATGCAGTTAAAAATATTTTGGAAATAGAAAAAACCAACGGAAAAGGTTGGGTTGATTTGGTCTACAAGGCAAATGGAATGAAAAAGCCTATCCCTAAGGGAAAGGAGTAAAGAAATGGCAGACTACACATTAAGCGCAAAGATAACGGGGGATGCAAGTGGTTTTACGAAGGCATTTCAAAGCGCAAACGAAACACTAAATGATTTATCGAATAGAACAAAAGCGGCTGGAGAAAAAATTAGCGCTTTTGGACAAAAAACAGCAATTGCTGGAGCAGGAATCACAGCTGGCGTTACTTTACCTTTTATTGCTGCAATTAAAACAACAGCTGATTTTGACAGTGCTATGCGTAAAGCAGGTGCCATTGCAGGTGCAAGTGCTTCTGAACTTGATAGTATGACACAAGCGGCTCTTGATTTAGGTGCAAGTACATCTTTATCAGGTAGTGAAGTAGCAACAGCTATGAGCGAAATGGCGGCAAAAGGTTTTGATGCGAATCAGGTTATTGCTGCTATGCCGGGTGTTATCTCTGCTGCTGAGGCTTCAGGTGAGGATTTAGCATTAACGGCTGATGTTGTAGCAAGTGCCTTGAATGGTTTTGGATTAAAAGCGGATCAATCAGGAAAAGTTGCTGACATATTAGCAATGACTGCAAATAAAACTGCTGCTGGTATTAGTGATATGGGATACGCATTAAAATATGCAGCTCCAGCAGCATCAAATCTAGGAATAAGCATTGAAGAATTATCAGCTGCAACAGGTATAATGGCAAACGCTGGTATGGATGGATCATCAGCAGGAACTACATTACGAATGGCTTTTAATAGACTAGCTGCCCCAACTAAAGAAGCAACAGGTGCTATGGCTAGTTTGGGATTCAGTGCGATTGACGCTAAAGGAAACTTTAAACCTCTGAATCAAATTGTAGGCGAGTTAAGTACATCTATGCAAGGTATGACAGAAACACAAAAGCTTGCTACTCTATCAACTATCTTTGGTACAGAAGCAGCAAGTGGAATGCTCATCCTTTTAGGTGCTGGACAAGAAGGATTACAAGGATTAACTAAAGAACTTGAAAACTCATCAGGTGCTTCAGCAGAAGCGGCGGCACAAATGAAAGCAGGTATTGGTGGAGCATTAGACAATTTAAGTGGTGCAATTGAATCAGCGACAATATCCGTTATGAGTCAATTAACCCCTTTAATTACTAAAATAGCAAAATGGACAACAAGTATTGTAGAAAAATTTAATGGTTTAGATGATGGGACTAAGAAAATGATTGCAATGGTAACAGGAATTGTTGCTGTTTCGGGTCCCTTATTAACTATTTTAGGAATTATGACTATGGGAATTGGTGGTCTTGTGTCAGCGATAGGTTTCTTAATTAGTCCTATTGGGTTAATAATCGCTGCTTTTGTTGCCTTGAGTGCTATTTTTGGGTATCAGATGGCAACAAATGAATCCTTTAAAAGTAATACCATTTCAGTGTTTAATCAGATCAAAGAAAAAATATTAGGTGTTATTCAAACAGTTATTCCAATTCTCCAAGGATTTTGGACAACTATTGAACCAATATTATCAAGTGTTGCTAGTTCTCTTATAAACGCATTTACACAAGCTATTCCCACAATAGTAAGTACATTAAGTTCATTAGGTTCACAAATAGGTTCTGTATTCCAAACCATTTGGGGAATTATTCAGACAATCATACCAATTTTTACAACATTCTTCTCAAGCCTAATTAGTGGGTTCCAATCTGCAGGAGGGGCTGGTAGTGGATTTGTCATTCAACTGATATCTATTTTAACTGGATTAAACCCAATAGTTAAAATAATCATTACGCTATTTCAAAACTTTGCACCACAGATTACATCTGCCTTTCAACAAATCGCAACGATGATCATTCCAGTGGTGGCAACAATAGGGACAGCTATTGGTCAATTAGCAAGTGCTGTAATACCAATCTTAATGCAAACTCTATCTACACTAATCCCAATTGTAATGCAAGTGGGCATGACGTTTATGGGAATTATTAATGTAGTCTTACCCGTATTAATTTCTCTGTTTAATCAACTTGTGCCAATTATTATGGAAATAGTAATGATTTTTGCTGATATTATTGCTCAAGTCGTACCATTGGTTGGCGTTTTAATTAGTGCGTTGTTACCTGTTATACAAAGTGTTATTGCTGCGTTTATGAATATTGTTCAAACGGTAGCACCTGCATTTATTGCAATTATTGGTGCTATTATGGCGGTAATAAAAGCGTTATTACCAATTATCATGAGTATTATTACCATAGTGGTACAGGTGGTTGCTGGAATAATATCAGTGGTCAGTCCTCTTGTTGCATTTGTTGCAGGTATTATTAATGCAATAATGGCGGTCATAACCCCTATCATCGTTTTTATTGCAGGAATCATAGCAAGTATTATTAATGTGATAAGACCTATTATTGTTACGGTCACAGGAATATTTAGCACAGTGTTTACAGTAATAAGCGGTGTATTTAGAAACGTATCTACTTTTATTGGTACAGCAATTAACCAAATAGGTTCAGTCATTAGTGGTTTGACTTCTACTGTATCGGGCGTATTTAACAAAATTAGAAGCACAATATCTAGCATTATGGACAGTGTGTCTAATAAAATAGCTGGGGTATTCAATGCAATACAGGGTGCTTGGTCAGGGTTAACCTCGTTTGTGAGTGGTATTTTCAGTGGCATTTCAGGGAATGTCGCTAAACTTGTAGGGCAAGTTAAAGGATTTGTAAATGGTGTAATAGGCGGCATTAATAGTGCCATCAGCCTTATTAATAAAATACCGGGTGTAAGTATAGGTAAAATCCCAATGTTAGCCCGTGGAACAGATGATTTTGCAGGTGGTTTTGCTCGTATCAATGAAGGCGGTAGAGGTGAATTAGTAAATTTACCAGATGGTACACAAGTTATTCCACATGACGTATCGATGAGATATGCAAGAGAGGCTGCTAAAACAAGTAGCAATTCCATTTACAGAGAGGAAAGAACAAATACTCAGAGTTCAGCATTTGGAAATACAACAATTGAAATTCCGGTATATGTAGACGGTTATGAAGCTGCTAGAGCAATATATCCCCACATTGATGATATGCAAGCAACAGATTTTAGCAACCGATTGAGATATGGGGGGAGGAAATCATGAATCTAACAGTTATTCGCAAAGATGGTACAGTTTATGATTTAAACAATTTAGGAATAAAAACTTTGGATTTCATTGTTTCTTCTCCTGAATATCGGAATCATTATGAGGAAGTTGAGGGTGCTGATGGTGTACTTGATTTAGGTACTACCATTGGTGCCAGAAATTTATCAGGAAAATTTGTGTTTTCAGCAGATGACATAATGAATTACACAAAAATGCGGAATGAAGTATTTCGCATTTTTTTATCTAAAGAATCTTTTTATCTCATTGATGATCGAGAACCGAATAGAAGATGGGAAGTAAAGTGTAATACAACATTCAAGCCTGATCAAATATTACATCATGGTTTATTTGAACTTGATTTTATTTGTGCTAAAGGACTTGCTGAATCGGTTAATACTTCATTAGAAACTCAGATTGTCCAAGTAAGTGGAAGTCCAATAGTTAAGTACAAACATACAACAACATCATTTGAAATATTAAATGATGGTGATGAAACAGTAAACCCAAGAAAATTTCCGTTAGTTATTACATACAAAGGTGATTCAACAAACTTAAAAATTAAAAATGTAACAACTGGTGATGAATGGTCTTACACTGGCAGTTCTACAACATCAAACACCATTGTACTAGATGGGATTCGTTCAACTAAAAGTGGATTATCTATTTTTCGTAATACGAATCATAAACTCATCACTCTTGCACCGGGTTGGAATGAGTTTGTATTAACAGGAACAAGTGGGGCATTTGAAATAACTTTTGATTTTAGATTCTATACGATTTAGTAAGGAGGATGGAAATGACAATACAGTTAAAACGTAATGACACAAAAGATGCCATTAGTTATAAATTGACTTATGCGGACGGATCGACTGTTAACTTGACAGGTGCGACCGTTCGTTTTGTAATGGGAACATCAAAACTATTAATCAGTAATGCCCCTGCAACCATTGTCAATGCTTCAACAGGAGAGGTTGAATACACCCTAACTGAAGATGATACATTATATGCTGGTACTTTCAATGCAGAATTCGAGGTAACTTTTTCTAATGGAAAGGTAAAATCGTTTCCGAACAATGGGTACATCTTAGTCAATATTCAAGCGAATGTAAACAAAGATAAATCTACACAAGCTGAGGAAACTGTTGCTTTAAGAGTTTCTCAGATTGAAGTATTTAAAACTGAGGTAAATCAAAAGGTACAAAGTGCGGAAACAAAATCTGCCTCTGCGGAAACGAAAGCTAATGCAGCAGTTACTACTTCAAATAGTGCATTAACAAAATCAGCAGCTGCAGAAACAAAGGCAGATACTGCATTAAGTTCGGCTAACTCAGCAAAAACCACTGCTGACTCTGTTAAGACACAGTTTGAACAAGTGATTGCTGAAGCTGGAAGTAGTAATCCAGAGGTTGTTCAGGCTAGAGGTGGAGAGGTAAATCTTAATGCTCGATTGAATAATTTATCTTCATCTTTGGCGCAAATTACGACGATAGATTTACCATCACAAAACAACTTACAAAACTATGCAAAGAAAATGAAAGATGGAGAAGCGGTTGTAATTGAATGTCGTGGAGATAGTACCTATTTCGGTCACGCAAGCGGAGTTGATCCATTAGGTACACAAACAGCCATTCCTGCACCAGTAGCATTGCAAACTGTATTGCGTTCTTATTTTAACAATAACAACATTACTGTTATTAATAGAGGAGTGAACGGACACAAAACAAGTGATGTTTTATCATCTTGGGATGGGTGGATGAGTAGCACAACTGCAAGTATCATTTACATTAACTATGGAATTAATGATGGTAAAGATGGTTTAGTAACTGCAAGTCAATACCGAGATAATCTACGTTCTATGGTTCGTACTGCTAGAAAATATGGAAAAACGGTTGTATTGGAAACCCCTAACGTTGTTTTACAGCTAGATTCTGCTTATGATTCAATGGGCAATCCTTCTCGTGCGGAAAATATCAAACAGTTTGCCGAGATTATGAGACAAGTTGCCCAAGAATTAAATGTGCCGTTAGTAGATAATTATGTCTTAACACAATACTACGTTCAATGGTCAGAGTATGCGGCAAGCGCACTTCCTGATGGAATGCACCCATCTGATTCACTTTATGTATATAAAGCAATGCAAATGGCTAGTGTTTTTATCTATAATCAAGCTGCTAAAATAAAGGGTACAGGTATCATTCCTGCAAGTTCTCCAGCCTTTCGAGCGTATGGTACTGTTGACGCAGTCAGTATTGTCCCTAATAGTCGTTCCGGTGTTGGGCGATTTGCTCAAAATTTAAAAATTGCTATATGGGTCGATACACCGGGAATGGATATTTATGTTGCGAATCCCCTTTACACTGCCGGTTCAAATAGTATTGATGTGGTGGTTGATAATCTGGTGGTTAAAAACTACAGCTTAAACGATAGCAATTTTACGGATTATCCGATTGATCTAGAAAGTATCATTATAGAAAATTTAAGTGTTGGTTTTCATGTGATTGAATTTGCTTCAAAAGATGTTGATACAACGAAAACGGTTGGGGTTTATTACTTAGCAGTTAGACCCACTCGCAAAGTACGAAGGAATTTATCAGGTAGTGGTGGTGCAGGACAATACGGTTCAGGAGGTACACCACCAAGCACCAGACAATCATTTAAAGTACTTGAAGACTTTGAATATACCAATAGCGCAGGGAACGAAACCCACGTTATTACCGACATACCAACTAGTAGAATGCTCTATGATTTAGATGTCGAAGTAACAGCAAAGTTTGGAATAAAAGATGGATTTGTTTTGTTTGGTAATAAACGACCTTCAGGCAAACAAAGAGGAGGTTTTCTTGTCTCCTTAGATGCGAGTGGATTCCTTGCTTGTTATGAAGGCACTGATCTTAACTATGCGAATGCTGGAGCAGTAGGTTCGGTAAACTTATCAACTGCAAGCCATAAATACCGTGTAACCGTAAACGCTTCTAGTGGGTTGGTAACTGTATTTGTAGATGGTGTACAACAGTTAACTTATACACTAACTAAGCAATACAGGGGCGGTTTCTTAGGGTTCTATCGTAACGCAGCGGGTACGACTTGGGTGGATAAGGTTTGTATTTTTAGATAGTCGCAATCGGAAAAAAAGATGAACATCTTATAGTTTAGCAGACCATAGAAAAATCCCGACTGGCTAAAGGTCGGGATTACTTTTTGAGTTCTAAAATATCGCTTATATCACAATTTAAAACTTCACATATTTTAGCAAGATTTTTTAAAGGTAGTCGAGCAGTTTGATTTCTACACATCTCATTAACGGATGGTTGCCTTATTCCTGTCAACCTAGCTAGTTCGTGTTGAGACATTTTATTTTTGGTTAACATTTGGTCTAATTTGATTATTACTTGCATAGGACTTTCTCCTTATTTTAATTTCGATACGTTTTAGTTATTGATACGTTTAGTTTATTACATTATACTTTAAATAACAATACGTTTAACGTATCGATTGATAAAGGGGGAAATATATATTGAGTAATGATATCACTCGTCTAGCAACTGACCTATTTGTAGTCATGAGTACAATTTCACCTGATGTTGAAGCACAAAAATTAGAAATACGTTTAGAAGAAGTCCTGAGTAATTATGAAATCAAAAGAAAAACACAGAAAGATATTGAAAATGACCTACAAGAAAAAATTTCAATTTTCTTGTCCGCAAGGACTATTGAGGGTTTGTCCAAGAGGACAATTGATGGGTACAGTCACGAATTACACATGTTTGCAAAATACATAAATAAAGCCGTTGTCCAAATTACTACATCTGATATTCGTAAATACCTTGCAAGCAATAATAACTGGCAGATTGGTACAGTTGACCGTAAATTATCGGTAATTAAAACCTTCTTAGGTTGGCTCGTAAAGGAAGAAATGCTCCTACGTGACGTATCAGCAAAGATTAAAGCGCCCAAGAAACCAAAACGTCTGCCAAAATCGTTGTCAATTGAAGAATTAGAGATTGTTAGAGAATCATCCGAAACACTCAGGGAGCGAAGTTTAGTTGAAACTCTTTATTCAACTGGTGCTCGTCTATCAGAGATTAAGGACATGAAGATTAAAGACTTAAATCTACAAGAAATGAGTTTAAGAGTTATTGGAAAAGGTGATAAGGAACGTATTGTATATTTGTCATTCAAATGCCTTTACCATTTAAGAAAATACTTAAAGAGTAGAAATGATAATTGTGAATATCTATTCGTAACTAAAAGAAAACCTGAACATCAAATGACAACTCGGTCAATTCAGAGGATTGTTGATAAAATTGCAGATAGAGCAAAACTGTCAAAGAAATTAACTCCTCATGTGTTTCGTCACTCCTTCGCAACGCTTGCAAGCGAAAATGGTGCAGATTTATCAGATATCCAAGCCTTATTGGGACATGAAAATCCAGCAACTACGATGATTTATAGCCAAGTTTCAGAAAATAGAAAGAAACAAGCACATAAACGATACCACGTACAGTGAGCCAATTTTGGCTCTTTTTTTATTGGGAAAGAGGGGCGGTGAAAATTTGTTAGTAATTACAGACATTGCAGGAAATACGGAAATGCTGACAGGGTATAAACCTTTAAAACGTTATCGAAGTGTAAGTGGTGAAAAGACACTCTCTTTTCTTATTATGCCTACTGAACAAAACCAACATTCTATTGAGATGGTACAGGAAGAAAGTGTACTTGAGTTTAAAGGTGATACTTACAGAATTAAACAAGCAAGGGAAAAGCCGAGAGGGAATACATACATAAAAGAAGTAGTGGCAATCAATACGCTCTTTGACTTAGTTGATGATCACATTTATGAGGTAAGAACACAATCAATGACCTTTCAAATGTTCCTTCAATTCGTGTTCGCTGGTACTCCTTATACTTGGGATATTGTAGACACGTTTTATGCACAGGATTGGGAAAACTTTGGTGATGATAACCGTCTATCATTATTTCAAGAAGGATTAAAAAGGTATGGATCAGAGTTTACCCTTAATGGTACACACTTTACTTTTAAGCGAAAAATTGGAAATGCAATGGATTTCCAATTTAGGTACAACTACAACATTAAGACTTTAAATAAAAGTGTAAATACAAACAATCTAAGTACTTACATTAAAGGTTTTGGAAAACAAAATGAGGATGGTACGTATGTAGTTCAATCAGAATACACATCCCCTAATGTTGCTAAATTTGGAATTCGTCACGCTAAACCTGTTCGGGATGAGCGTTATGCAACTCTTGAAGGGCTTAATGAACGATTAATAGCAGAATTAAAGGATACTCCAGATGTTTCTATTACCATTGATTTTGCAGACATGCGAAGGGCAGGATTTCCTTTTGATGTGCCAAATGAGGGTGATGATACATACCTGATTTATGAGCCAATGGGAATCGATGTGGAAGCCCGAATTATTGATATCACTGAAGAGTTTACAGAAAACAGTGACTACCCTATCAAAACAGATGTAACCCTTTCTAATTTAAGAAACAGAATGATTGATCAGTTTGAAGAATTTAGTCGTACTCAAAAAACGGTAGATGGGATTATGGACGGTAGTAGGAGAATCCCTTTTAATGCCTTAGATGAAGCTGTAAAGAGGGCAACGGCAGCCTTACAAAGTGCAGAAACAGAATTAACATTTGAAAATGGGATAATCGCAAGGGATAAAAATAATCCAAACTTTTTAGTATTATTCAATTCAAACGGTATTGGGATTAGTCGTGATGGTGGGCAAACCTTTAAAGAAGCACTTACAAGTGAAGGGTTTGTGGCATCTGCTGGAGTTATTGGACAGTTTGAAGCTAATAACATTCAAATCGGTGCTGATACCACTTTTGCTGATGGTTATAATCCCAAGGAAATTATCGTAGCATCAAAAAACATGATGCAAAACAGTGGTAACTTTGTTGGTACAGATTATTGGGCGTTGAATGGTGGTACTGTTTTAGAAGTTGTGTCCGATAACGGGCGAAATATTCTCCATTGTAAAGGTAGTATCATGGGTTCTAATGTCAACTTTATTAAACCAAATACAGAATATGTTTTTAGCGCAGAAGTTTATTTTAATAAAAATATCAATGTGACGAAATACAATCCATTGCATTTTTGGCTAGGTACAAGTGGTGAAACATCTGCTGCACTTGAATCCTATGAATTAATCAGTGCTAATACATCCTTAGAACCATACAAATGGCATATCATAGCGATAAAAATTAAGACAAAGGCTATTTTTCCAACAGGATCATTTTTCAAACCGTTTATTTACGATCCAGTGCAAATCAGTACAACAGAGGAATATTGGATTAGAAGTATGATGTTTGCAGAAGGTAATAAACTTGCAACTTGGAGTCCTTCTGTAGAGGATACTAATAGTGCGATTGTAAGTGCTGCTACTGGAATTAAAAATGATCTACGAATGTCAGCACCATTACCAACATCTCTAACCCTTAATCAAGATGGAATCACAGCAAGTACAAGTAATCCAAACAAATACGCACGAATGGATTATAGAGGATTCTACGCAAAGCAAGGAGCAGTACAAATCGAACGTCCAGACGGTTACTTGTCAGTGCAAGATGGTATCTTGCGCAATAGCTTATCTATTCAGGGTTCAGAACCCGCCTTTCAAACTGCAGGTGTAGAAAAATGGGGACAATTTTACAGAACCAATTCCAACAACAGATTTGAAAATATTCAACGGTTTGTATTTAAACACGATAGCCGATATGTAAGAATCATTTGTAATTTATATGCAGATGGCGGTGAACAGTACGGAAACTGGGCAAATGCAGCTTTTGATATTGTTACCGATGATGAAACAACGTCAATTGCAACGGCTGTAGTTGTGGAAAACAGGTGGTCAGATAATCAAGGTTACAGGAAAGACATTCTCATTGATTGTGGAGTGCCTACTGGAAATTTACTTGTAATGTATTGGCGCATGTGGAGCCTTGTTAATCCATATCACACATACGGTAGTGTCAGATATTTAGTGCAGGAGGGATAATATGTGTTTGTTATTTTGTGATGTTGATAGTGAAGGAAAGATTGTTGATAGCTTGATAGGTGATAGAGTTATTCCTTTGAGACAGTATCAATATTTTTTCTATCTACAAGAGGTTGTTAATGTAGTAGTTGCAAACGTACCAAACTATAGAGTAACAAATGGACAATTAACCCTAGAGGGCTGATAAATTCAGTCCTTTTTTTTATTGGAGGGATGTAAATGGAACAACTTGAAAATCGTGTTTCTAAACTCGAAGACAAAGTAACAGGTTTGGAAACTCGTGTTGCGGTTGCTGAATCAAACATTAAAGACATAAATAAAAAGTTAGACTCCATTAGTAATAATACAACTTGGATTCTTAGAATTATTATAGGTGCAATTATCATGGCTATTTTGGGATTGGTATTCAAGGGAGGTATTTAAATGGATAAATTAAAAGCAAAATTATCATCAAGAAAATTCCTAGTTACTCTTGCTGGTGTCATTACAGTTATTGCAAATGATTATTTTCAGTTAGGTCTAAATGGTGAGACTGTTTTTGCTGTTGTAAGCATGGTTGCTTCTTATGTACTTGGTCAAGGTTATGTAGATGGAAAGAAAGTATTAAAAGGGGATGGTCAATAATGACTATAAATATTACTCAAAAATTCTTAATTAAGAATGATTGTTACAAAGCAGGTAGAAAAATTACTCCAAAAGGAATAATGGTACATTCCACAGGTGCAAACAATCCTAAATTAAGTCGTTACATCCAACCTGACGATGGTGTTTTAGGTGTGAATACAAATAAAAATGACTGGAATCAAATAGGGTTAGATAGATGTGTTCACGCTTTTATCGGTAAAGATAAAAATGGGAATGCAAAAATTTATCAAACCTTACCATGGAATTATAGAGGTTGGCATGGTGGTGGAAAATCTAATGATACTCATATTGGATTTGAAATATGTGAGGATGGATTAACTGATCCAGTTTATTTTGCTGTTGTATACAAACTTGCAGTTGAGTTGTGTGTTTACCTTTGCAAAACCTTTAATTTATCAATTAACGAGATTATTGGTCACTACGAAGGATTCCAAAGAGGTATTGCATCTAACCATAGTGACCCCAAGCATTGGTTTTCAAGACATGGTAAGAGCATGGATACTTTACGATCGGATGTTAAAAAGGAAATGGAGGTAGTTCCTGTGAATTTCACAGATAAAGTAACGGTTCAGAATACTGCATTTTGGCAAGCGCAAGTGTTAGTGGAAGAGTATCAAAAAAGAGGGTTCAAATGTTACATAAATCCAGTTAGATCACATGAAACACAAGAAGATGGCTTTGCATGTCCATTTGTAGTAGAAACAAATTTCCAACACGCAAACCTAGTAAAAATGGAACTAGAAACTAAAGGCTATTCTGCTGTGTGGGAAACCATCTAATAAAAATAAGCCCTTCTCTTATTGAGTTGGGCTTATCCTATTTTTCTACCAACTACCCATTGTTGCACCGAATTCTTTAACTTCATCCGTCATTGAGTCGATTTTGGAAGCCTTAATAACAACTTCAGACATAGGCTGGTCATCGTCTGGAACAAAAGCATCTTTATTTATTGTTATCTGTGCAATCTTTATTTCTCCCTGTTTAACAGCAATAGTCACTGTTTTAGCCCCATCTAAATCCGGCTGTTGTAAAAAATCATAAGATTGATTAATGACATGTTGTGTAGCAAGACCAGACTTTAAGTCTTTACTCATTTCCACAAAAACAGTAACATGCTGATTAATATCAATAGCGTCCGTTACCTCAACAGACTTAGCATATACAAAAACCGAAGTATCAATTTCTTTTTTAACTTCCTCTAACGGCTTATTTTCAGGTGCTTTATCCTCAATCGTTTCTGGTGTGGTTTTTACAGTTTCTTCTTTTTTCTGAACTTCTTCATCTTTCTTTTTTGTTGAGTCTTCTGTTTTTTGTTTTGTAGTTACTTCATTCTTCTTAGAATCGTCTTTTTTTATTTCAGTTTTATAAGTAGCACTGGATGGTTCTACATCTGGACTTATAGCCCCACCAATAATCATTACTACGAAACAAAGTGTAGCATAAAGCATTCTCTTCTTACCCTTGCCTGTCTTTCTAAATGTGCTTACAATAGCTGTAATAATAAAAAACATAAAACCAAAAAAACCAGCCACTGCTAAAAACGTACCCATGAATTTTCCCCCTTATTTCTAATCCAATAGGATTATATCACTACTACGACAAAAAATTGGAAAAGTTTCAAAAAATACACAAAAATAACCCTTCTCTTAGAGAGGGGTTTAAAAAGGTAAATAATCAGACAATTCATGTTTTCTTTTTCTTTCTTCTTCCACTTGTTTAATGACCTTCTCTGTAATATCCTCGTTATCACAAATTACCTTTTCTAACTCAGCATGATAAGACATATTCTTCTGTATTTGCTTCCAAAATTCAAACGCTATTTGTTCCTTTGTTCTGCCTCTAAGTTCAAATGATCCTTTTTGGTATGCTCGGCTTGTAACTTGGTAATGTATTTCAACAACTGCGGTCATTTTATATCCCCTTAAAAATTAAAAAAATCATCCCTATTCACATTATAACCCATATTCTTTAATGCTTTTTGAATTTTTACCCATGTTTCTATTCTTGGACTATAATCTGGGTCACTACACATATTTGATACTGTTGTCCGTCCTACCTTTGATTCCTCAGCAATTTCCTGTTGAGTCAATCCCTTCTTATCTACCCATTTCCCAAATTTACTCCTCGTTTTTCCTAACCCAAATAATCCAAACATTGAATCTCACTCCTAGACAAGTTTTGCTATCAGTCTTGTCTAAAAATCCCGTTTTTAAACCTAATGCAAAAAAGTGGAATATTGGACAATCTAGCTCTAATACCTTGTAATATACCAAATGAATTTCCACCTCAACATACTGCCAAGGAATATTCCAGATTGAATAATATCAATATTTCGACACTGTTTTTAACTCTTCCAGATTGGAGCAACTAATTACTATGTAATTACTAAAGAGGTGGCGTTGAAAGGGGGATAAAATTCAAATGATTTTTGATGTTGTCACTACAACAATTTTTGGAGCAATTTCTTTGAAGGCTTATCTTTCTAAACATGGAACAGGAAACGATTCAAAAAAAATCAACAAGATTTTTGCATTAAGTGGATTGAATGTAAAAGACGGTAATCAGACGTTAACTGCTCAACAATTAAAAAAGAAAAATTATGATTGGGGGACTGAATATAGGTATCGTTTGCCCTTGGGACGGAGTTTTGAGGATTATTTAGCAAAGCAAAAAGCTATTGAAGCAGGGATTAATACACGTTCAATTAAACTTCAATTTAAAGACCTCAAATCATTGAAATTAGACCGAAATATCATTGCTAATATAAAAGGTCTATACACCAAGAAACTCACTGAAAACAAAGAAATAGAGATGTTATATGATGGATTATTAAAGATTAGAGTCTATAATGAATCATTGCCAACTGAGGTTAAATTCCAAGAAGGAAAGGGTTGGAAGGTGGTATTCGGAGCGACTAGGGATAGAAATAGATTAGTTTTTCACGACTTCGAAAGGATTCCTCATATTTGCTTTGGTGGTGCTACTAGATACGGTAAATCTAACTTGATTAATTGTATTATCAATTCTTTATTAAGACAGCAGCCTGATAATGTTAAATTCCATTTAATTGATCTAAAAGGTGGAGTGGAACTTTGTGACTATGAAAATATTAGGCAAACCGTATCTATTGCCTACGAACCAGAGAAAGCACTTGAAACACTTGAAAAGGCTTATCAACACATGAGAAAAATGCAACAAAGTATTAGAATATTAGGTAAAAAGAAAATTGAAGACACAAATATTAAAGAAAGAAATTTTATTATTATTGATGAAGTTGGAGAGTTAAACCCTGATGAAGCGGTATCCAAAGAGGAAAAAGCCTTGAGAAAAGAATGTCAAAAGTATATGAGTCAGATTTCACGACTTGGAGCAGGCTTAGGTTTTCGGTTAATACTAGCAACCCAGTACGGAACTGGTGATATTATACCTCGTCAATGCAAGCAAAATAGTGATGCTAAACTTTGTTTCCGAGTACAGTCGGGGGTAGCTTCAAGAGTGGTTCTTGATACAGAGGGTGCAGAATCATTACCAAGAATTAAAGGTCGAGCAATATATCAAATGGCAGATGAGCGTGTTATTGTTCAAACTCCATTAATCACAGAAAAGGATATCAAAGAAACTATAACTCCTTATATTGTTGAAAAAAAGGAGGTTGTATCAATTGAAACCCCTAAACAAAAGGCAAGAACAGATTCTTTTAAGCTTGAAGAAACTAGATTATCTTGACAGAGATCAATTAAATAAAATCCATCGACTAGGCACAATTCGCAATACTAATAGAATCCTCAGCCAACTATCCACCTATCTTGAAAAATATCGTGAAGATTATTCCACTATTTATTACCTTAACAAACAAGGTCGAGAGTATGTAACATCCGAAAAAGTCAGGAAAAAAACTAACTTTGTTAACCATGTAATCATGAGAAATCAATTTTACATTTATGCTGGATTCCCTTCTGAATGGAAAAATGAAATGAAATTAAGTGACGGTGAAATTAGCATTGTTTGTGATGCTTGGTTTAGAGCCAATGGAAAATACCACATTTTAGAAGTTGATTACCAGCAGACCATGAAAGAGAACAGAAATAAAATTGAAAAGTATAGGGGGCTTTACAATAACAAAGGTATGGAAAATAAATTAGGTCATGTTCCACCTTTAATATGGGTTACAACTACTGAACTAAGGAAAAAGAAATTAGTTGAATTATTAAAAGGATTGCCTTATGGAGTTTACACAATTAATGACATCAAATAAGGAGTGATTGATATGAGAAAAGCAAAATCAATTAAATTTGGTGAATTTATGAATGGTGAATATAAGGAGAAAGAGAAGGAGAAAAAACAAAGAATTATTCGTAAAACTACAAAGATAGCAAGTGCAGCCATACTACCTTTAGCAACTATGGGCGCAGTGGGAACATTAGGTTTTGCAATGACTACTTTAGCAGCTACTACAAATGCTGTTCCAGTATCAGTTGCCCCTACTGCAGTAGAAGCAACGGCAAAGGAATGGATGAGTGCTCAGAGTCTTGAAATGTTAGCACACGTCCTTGATCCAATTTGTGATATTTTGGTAGCTTTATCATTTCCAATTGCTAGTGTAATTATTGTAGGCTCATGCTTTCAATTCATGTTTGATAGGGCTGACAAGGGATGGACTATGATTCAAAATGCTGGTCTTGGGTATGTCTTAATTCAGGTATCTCCTCTTATCCTTAATGTATTAAAACAGGTTGGAAATGCAGTCTAGGATAAGGGTTTATATACAACTACATCTAGGAGGCTACAAGAATGGAAATTAGAATCAAACTTAATGGTAGAAAGTTAGTTGCTTGTAAAAAATGCGGTGTATACTCCGAAATTCATGGGAAGAAAAAGAAGAAGGGCTTATGCAATCACTGTACAAATAAAGTAGCAACTGTAGTGTAGGGGGATTTAACTTCTCCCTTTTTTTATTTGTCACGCATTTTACATAATTTTAACATTTAAGCGTTTCCGATATAGATTATGCTTATTCTGTAACATATTTGGGAGGTGTTTTATGGGTCATAAATTAATGACATTAGAAAGAGCTAAAAAAGAAATAAATATGCTTCAAGCTTACGTTAAATTAGTTGAATCGTATCAACCCACAACCATTGAACAGGAGATTGTTAAAGAATATGCCATAAAAAACAGTATTCCGAAAGTGTGTGAAAAGTTAAATGTTAGTCATGATAAAGTAGTAGATGTGATTAGCAGCCTAGGAAAGGATGAACTTCACAAAATTGTAAGGTCGGGATATATGAAGAAAACTAAGCATACTAGAGGTTATAGTTATGATCAATAAATGAAGATCGCTCCTTTTAAGAACGGCTGAAAACGTTACTCTTTCTTCATTATTAGTTCTGTAATAAGTTTTAATTGAATAAAGATTGATTATGGGTTTAACATAAATAAAAACACCATCTTATTATTTTGATGGTGTATTTAAATTGTTTTTGATTTTTTCCATTTCATAAATAGCTAAAAACTTATAACCATACTTAGAAGTTTGAATTCGCTGATATGGCTTTCCTGCGACTTTTACTTTCTCTAACAGATCAAGGGATATTAATTTAGGAGCGAATCTAAAAAAAAGAAAATTATCTTCAGTATCCATTCCGTAGCTATTTTCTATACCGATAGCGAATGAATCTTTAAAAATAATAAATAGCTCTAGATATGTTGCGTTTGTCCCTGCAACTTCTTTTCCAAATGCGTTTTCCGTTAATTCGATTTCATTGGACTCTAAATAATTTTTTACTTCATCAAATGAATATCCGTTTATTTCATTCTCTTTTAAAGTTACAGTTCTAAATTTTTCAATTTCTTTAGATAATCTTTGGTTTTCCTCTAATAATCTAAAATTTGATTCAAGTAACTCATGCTGATTTACAATACTCTTACCTGAAATCCATCCTGATAAAGTGCTATCTCTTTCAAATTCTTTTAAAGATTCCAACACTGTCAATTTAATATCCTTTATATCGAAGTAAAATTTGGATACTTTTCCTAAAACTTCTTTTTTAAATTCAGTATACTTAACATAATTTTCTCTTTCCAAAACACCTTGTCCATGTACTTTAACTTTTTCATCTAAAGCAGAATCCTTAATTACAATAGCAAACCTTGGCTTTCCTAATTCACCTGCATAGTCATATTCCCAATGAGTATAACTTTTACCACTATCCTCTTCTATACTTCCATATCTTCCTCCAAGAATTAGCATATAAACATCAGATTCTTCAATCCATCTTTTTATCGTTTCTTTTTGAGACTTATCTCCCGCCTTGAATAATTCCATACCAGCAGGTATATGACCTGCATTGAGTACAGCTTGGACAGCTGCTTGTCGTTCTTCATGTAAATCGGTGAATGTTGAAGAAATAAATACCTGTAATTTTTTCTGCATATAATGACCTCGTTTTAGGAATTTTTATACAAGTTTAGATAAATTATAGCAAATTCTTTCCATATTATTAACTTATTTAATATTAAATTATTTTTATAGATTGTGGTATAAACCACCTTAAATTTGACAATTAAAATAATGACAATTGAAGGGTGGTAAATTTATGGCTGATAAGTGGAGTACGGAAGAACTTGTAATTCTAAAGAATAATTTTAGTTCAGCAAAGTGGGAAGATTTACTAAATATGCTTCCAGATCGAATAGATTACCTAATTGTTGCTAAAGCATATAAATTAGGTTTAAAAAGAGAAAATGATAAGATAGCGGAATATTACGATGATGAAAAGGAAGCATGGGTGGAAACTAAAAGGTGTTATGGGAAAATATTGTCAACTGTTTCCTCAACTATCCCTGCTAAAAAAGGCACCACTTTAAAAGAAGCAAAAGATAAATTGGGTGAAAAAATTGCAAAAATTTTTATAGATAGTTTTCAAACAAGATATGAAAAATTCATTGATTCGATAGGATATAGGTTTCACAGCAGTCAATTGCAAGCACTATTTTACGGAATGGAAGTCGAATTGTTTTGTATAAGTGATGAAAAGGAACGAGCAAAGATACTTGAAAAGCACAAGAGTTTGTTAAAAAAAGCAGTATTAGAACGAATGGAAAAATGAAATGTAAAAGACTAAGCAGATGGCTGAAAAGGTGACTCTTTTTTTTGTCTTTTTTACAAATCATTACCTAATCAAATTTCATGGACAAACCAATACCTAAATGCTAAAATTGATGAAAATAATATGAAAAAAGTTGTGGGAACGTTGATTTAATAAGATTTATTAACTATCCTCATTCACCTGTTAAAGTAATCGTTATTCCTACAAATGAAGAAGTAATGATTGCCCGCGACGTTGTTCGTTTAGCACAATAATCCTTAATAAAAGGCAGGCTGTCCTAGAGACAGTTTGCCTTTTCACATTTTTTATGTATATTTCTTTGTGATATACTGGAGGGAGAAAAGGAAGGTAGGAGGATTGCCTATGCCATTAACTGACAGGGAAACAGAGGTATTGAATGCAATTAGGGAGTGGGAAAAGCAATTATTAAACTACGAGGCAAATGACCTGCAGCTTACGTATGAAAAATATTTAGAGCGTTCTTTCTCTTTGTTGCCTGAAAAAGTTCAAAGTCAATTTTTTTCAGTTATTGATAGCTGGTTGTTCCATTTGCACGGGATAATTCAGGGCTCTCAATTACAGATGGACGCAAAGGAAAGGATCCTATCTTCAGGTCGTGTTTTTAATAAGGATTTGCATCAAATTGAGGATTTAAAAAAATTAGATATTGATCAATTACAATACATAGCCATGCAGCAAATTGCAAGGCATCGATTATACTCCTTTGCACAGGGGGGCCTGGCGGGGACAGGCGGGCCGCTCCTTTTGGGTACAGACATACCAGCGATGGCGGTTATTAATTTAAGAGCAGTACAATTAATTGCCATGACATATGGTTTTGAGGTAAATACGCCTTACGAGATGATGAGTTCTTTAAAGGTGTTTCATACCGCTTCACTGCCTCCACGTCTACAAAAAGAGGGATGGTCGGTGTTAAGGAACGAAATGAAAACCAGCACTGATCATTATTTTTATGAAGGAAATGAAGAAATTACAGATGTAACTTGGCTGGAACAGCCTATCCAACAATTATTGAAAGCTATGGTCATTACGGTGTTCCGCAAAAGACTCATTCAAGGTATCCCTCTTGTTAGTATGGCCATTGGTGCAGGGACGAATTATCAGTTAACAAGAAAAGTTACGGAATTTGCCCATAACTATTACCAATTGCGTTATCTTAATCAGAAAGAGGAAATCTAATGAGTACAACAGAACATAAGCAGGGAGCTCCAAAGACTGTAAATTGTAAAGTAATTACCGTGAGTGATACGAGAAATAAGGATACGGATAAAAGCGGCAGGTTGATGATAGAATTACTAGAACAAGCTGGGCATGCCATTGTGGACTATTGTATTGTCAAAGATGAAGCAACTCCTATTAAAGAGGCTATCTTACAAGGATGTGAGCGCGAAGATATTGATGTTATTCTAACAAACGGAGGGACAGGAATAGCAAAGCGCGATGTCACCATTGAAAGTGTTCAAAGCATCCTAGATAAAGAAATAGTTGGATTTGGTGAATTATTCAGGATGTTGAGCTATCAAGAAGATATTGGCTCTGCAGCTATACTTTCTCGAGCAATTGCAGGCGTTGTAAAGAATAAAGGGATCTTTTCCACCCCAGGCTCTACTGGGGCAGTAAAATTAGCGATGAATAAGCTAATCCTGCCTGAAATAGGCCATGTAGTTAGGGAAATTAAAAAGGATCTTTAAAAATAAAGGAGAGCTCCCGGTAGATAGGGAGCTCTCTTTATTGATGCATTTTATCAGATACAGTTTGGTTTGCTCTATACCAAAGCCACAAATCATTGATGATAGACGCAAGTTCGGCAATTTCGCTGTTTAATTCACATGAGGTTTTAAAGTTACTTTCATTGGAAAGTTGTGTTTGTTTTTGATTTATCATTTTTTCAAGGTCAGCAATTCGATCCGGAATGCTGCCTCTTATTTGTTCCCATTTGAACAAGATAGCCTGCTGGGTTTCATCACTATATTGAGCCCATTCCAATGCTAGATTGGGAATAGAAATACCAAGACGTTGATCAAAGGAAAAATGTTCGTTCATGTGATAGCCTCCAAGACGAGTTATTGCTTTTATTTTACACTACATCTAGAAAGCATTCACGTATTTATTTATGTGTACGGACAATGAGGACATCACATGGTGCGTAACGAGTAATGTGTTCTGAAACACTGCCAATCAAAAACCTTTCAACTGCATTCATACCAGTAGCACCGCATATAATTAAATCAATATCATGTTTTTTAGCGATTTCCTTGGGGATTTTCACTTTTGGAGAGCCATACTCGATTTCATAGTGAACTTGTATAACTCCTTCGTGTATGGCTTGGTTTTGATATTTTTCCAGCATATCGATGGCAAGCTTGTTTGCGCGTTCGGCAATATCTGGATCATATGAATCAATTAAAAGGAATGACCTTGTGTCGATTACATGTGCTAGTAATAGTTTTGAGTTGTTTCTTTTAGCAATTTCGATCGATTTTTCTAGTGCCCACTCTGATTCTTTTGAACCATCCATTGCAACTAAAATATGGCCATATCTTTCTCCCATAGTGATCCCTCCTTACCTAAATTATACATTATTTTCTAGGAGTAAGATGTTTCAATTTTTCGAAAAATAATCGAGATAAAATCCATCGAAGGAGAGATTGAAATAATGCCAAAACAAGATCCTAGGAAGTCCTTTACATTTGAATTTAATGAACATGGAGCCAACGAGGTAAGTGAACAAATAATGGATTCCTACAATAGTGGCTTTATTGGTCAGGATTTTGAAGTGTCTAACGAAGCTGCGACACAGAGCACAAGTGAATAGGTATTTATAATTATAGGGCTCGCCAACAGGCGAGTTTTCCTATGTAAATGTCTATAAAATTTCTTTTATCGGGACAATTACCCAAGAATCTCATTTTAAACCTGCATATTCTTTAGTGTGTAAGGAATACAAATGAGGAGGAATAAAAATGCAAGAAATTACTAACTATATGGAATCAATTGATCCAAGCGATCAAAGGTTTGGTCACCATGGATTTGGTCATGGGTTTGGATTTGGAAGACCAGGGTTTGGATTTGGCAGACCAGGATTTGGATTTGGTAGACCATTTGGATTCGGCAGACCATTTGGATTTGGGTTTGGCAGACCGTTTGGATTTGGATTCGGGAGACCATTCGGATTTGGATTTGGCTTACCATTCTTAGGGGGATTAGCACTAGGGGCAGCATTAAGCCCTGGGTTTGGATATGGATATGGTTACCCTTACCCTTACCCTTACCCATATTACGGGTATCCGTTTTACCCTTGGTATTAAATATAACTATTGCAAGAGCTTTGCTATCGCAGAGCTCTTAATAATGTTTACTAAAAAAATGAAATTTATAAAAGGTTTGGGATTTCTACACTTTTTTGGTAAAATGAAAGTGTTTTCAAAGAATGTATTTATTGGAGGTAAATAAATGCAAATCGGCATACCTAAAGAAATAAAAAATAATGAAAACCGTGTTGCAATGACACCAGCCGGGGTTTTTAACCTATTGAAATATGGACACGAAGTTTATATTGAAAAAGGAGCAGGACAAGGTTCTGGTTTTACGGATGAAGATTACACGTCTGCCGGTGCAAAAATCGTAGAAACAGCCTCTGAAGCGTGGTCAATGGAAATGGTCATGAAGGTTAAAGAGCCACTTCCAAGTGAGTATCAATTTTTCCGTGAAGGATTAATTCTATTTACATACTTACACTTAGCTCCGGAGCCTGAATTAACAAAGGCTTTGATAGATAATAAAGTAGTTGGTATTGCTTATGAAACTGTGCAACTGCCAAATAAATCATTACCATTATTAACGCCAATGAGTGAAGTGGCTGGAAGAATGGCTGCACAAATTGGAGCTCAATTCTTAGAAAAAGTTCATGGTGGAAAAGGCATACTACTTTCTGGGGTACCTGGTGTACAAAGAGGGAGCGTTACAATTATCGGTGGCGGTGTAGCAGGAACAAATGCTGCGAAAATGGCAATTGGACTTGGTGCAAAGGTTACGATCATTGACTTAAATCCAGAGCGCCTTCGTCAGTTAGATGATATTTTTGGATCTGATGTTACAACTCTGATATCCAACCCTTATAATATAGCTGAAGCTGTAAGAGTTTCTGATGTTGTAATCGGTGCCGTGTTAATTCCGGGTGCAAAAGCTCCGAAACTCGTAACAGAAGAAATGATTCAATCTATGAATCCAGGAAGTGTCGTCGTTGATATTGCCATCGACCAAGGCGGCATTTTTGAAACTACTGACCGGATTACTACTCACGACAATCCAACTTATATTAAACATGGTGTTGTTCATTATGCTGTGGCGAATATGCCTGGAGCGGTACCAAGAACATCAACCATCGCTTTAACAAACGTGACAGTACCTTATGCGATCCAAATTGCCAATAAAGGGTTTAGGCAGGCATGTCTTGAGAATGATGCATTACTGAAGGGGATTAATACATTAGGTGGGTTTGTAACCTATGAAGCAGTCGCAGATGCACATGGTCTGCATTACTCTGATACTAAAACATTACTTGGGCAGATGTAAAAAACAATTGGAAGAGATTGATTCTCTTCCTTTTCTCTTAAGCAGAAAAAAGAAAGCCAGCTTCAAGTCGAAGCTGGCAGTTTAAATTCAAAATTATATAGCCGCATTTGCCGTACCTCATATAAGAAAGTTTTAAACCACCACTCCTCAAAGTGGGTGTTCGCAGAAGCCTTCCTGCATGTCCTCCATGTCGTTTAGACAGAGGCTTGTCATTTTAGCTCCGATAGTAAAACTCCCTTTTACAGCTTAAAGGTTAAAACTTTATTATCACTACGAGCAACGCAGCTTGTATTAGTATAATACTGCAATTTATTCAATTGTGCAATGGTAAAAAAAACAAATTAACTACCTTATGATTTGTAATTCCTTAGGGAATTTGGTTAATACTTTAGCTCCATCCGCAGTAATGAATACATCATCTTCAATACGTACACCTGCTACACCAGGTACATAAATGCCTGGTTCAATTGTATAAACCATTCCTTCCTCTATCACCAATGGGTTTGTTTCTGTCATCGAAGGATACTCATGGACACTGATTCCTAAACCATGGCCTAGACGGTGCGGGAAGTATTCACCAAAGCCTGCATCTGCAATGATTCTTCGGGCCGTTAAGTCTACCTCAGCTGCTGTTACACCTGGTTTACTTGCCTCTACAGCAGCTAATTGTCCTTTTAAGACGGTATCATATATTTCTTTTTGTTTATCATTAATATCACCATATGCAACGGTTCTTGTAATATCAGAACAATAGCGGTCTACCACTACGCCTAAATCGAATAGGACTAAATCGCCCTTTTTGATTTTTGTGCTTCCTGGGTTGCCGTGTGGGGACGCAGCATTTGCACCTGTTAAGACCATTGTAGAAAATGACATTTCGGTTACGCCCTTTTGCTTAAGCGCATATTCAACTGCATTTAAAACTTCTAATTCAGTTCGCCCCTCTTTAATTTCACTGCAGCCAACTTCGATTGCATAATCAGCTAATGCACACGCTTCTTCAATAATTTTTAACTCCTTGGCATCCTTTATCATCCGCAGTTTTCTCATTTTTTCCTCAGCGGAAACAAAAGCAGCACCCGGAAATAATGCTGTCAACTGCTCATAGCGTTCTACATTCATATGTTCTTTTTCGATGGCGACATTTCGTACATGGCTGATTCTTTTATTGATTGAGGTATGTACTAATTTCCATGGATTTTCGATATCACTATAGCCGATGATTTCTTGGTTCCAGCCAGATGTTTTGACATCATGAACCTCCATTCCCGGACAAACAAGGAAAGGCTCTTCCTCTTGGAATACTGCTAATGCAAGTAAACGTTCATGTGGATTTGAGAAAAATCCACTTAAATAAAATACATTTTCAGAAGAGGTGATGAAGCTGACTTCAATACCATTTTCCTTCATCCAAGCTTGAAGTTTTTGTAAACGTTGGTTCATTTCTTTTCCTCCTAAACTAAACATTTCTATTTGAGCGTATCAATTTTACTCCTGTGTGTAAACAATCTGCATATAGGTTGTGCTAAATCAATCTATTTATGGATATAAATGAGGAAGGAATTTAGAAATTTTTATGGAAGTACATAGTATTACACAAATGGAGGAGATGGGAAAATGAAAGTATCTTATCATGGGCATTCAGTTGTTCAAATTCAGGTCAATGGCAAAAATATTATCATTGATCCTTTTATTACTGGAAACCAATTAACGGACTTAAAATTGCGGGATGTAAATCCAGATGTAATTATTTTAACTCATGGTCATGGAGACCATGTTGGAGATACAGTCGAGTTAGCCAAAAGAAACAATGCGCTTGTAATAGCGAATGCCGAGCTTTCTACATTCTTAGGCTGGCAGGGGGTAAACACTCATGCAATGCATATCGGCGGAGCCTATCAATTTGATTTTGGAAAAGTTAAATTGACACAAGCCTTTCATGGTTCCAGCTATGAGACAGAAAATAAAGAACTTGTTTATTGCGGCATGCCCGCAGGAATTCTCTTTATGGCAGAAGGAAAAACGATTTATCATGCCGGAGATACAGGTTTGTTCTCAGATATGAAGCTTATTGGTGAAAGACATCCTATTGATTTAGCTTTCCTGCCAATCGGCGATAATTTCACAATGGGTCCTGAAGACGCAGCATATGCAGCTAAATTACTGGCAGCAAAAACCATTGTTCCGATTCATTACAATACATTCCCGCCAATTAAGCAGGATCCAACCCAATTTATTAAATTGCTTGAAAATAAAAATGGAAAAGTCCTAGAACCTGGAGATTTTATCGAATTATAATACTTTTTTACCCCTTCTGTGCATAAAGTGAAACAAGCAGTTGTTTGAAGGGAGATAAGTCAATTGAAAAAAAACAGATATTTACTATGCCTGTTGCTATGTGGTTTTATGCTTTATTTCGCTGTACCAAGATTATCAGTTTTTGCAGAAGGACTCGAAGGGACATTTGCTCTAACCTGGCTGGCATTTGCATTAATTGTCATTGCAGGAAATCTCACTGCGATATTGTATAGCCCAAAAAGAGCAGTGAAAAAACGACAGCAGCTCAGATTGAACAAAAAATCACGTTCTTATTATTAATAGCCGTACTGTAAGGGGGGCCTGTAAAAAGGCTCCCTTTGTGTTGGTTTATTATTCAAATTAATGGTATAAATAATATATCAATTATTATTATTAATTAATGGGTTATAGAAATGGGTGAAGGTCTTGGCTACAAAACATGAACAGATTCTGCAATATATTGATGAACTTCCTGTTGGGGAAAAAATATCAGTACGGCAAATCGCCAAGGCGATGACTGTTAGCGAAGGTACAGCTTATCGAGCAATCAAGGAAGCTGAAAATAAAGGCTACGTAAGTACAATCGAACGTGTAGGCACGATTAGGATTGAACGGAAGAAAAAAGAGAATATTGAAAAGCTTACCTTTGCAGAAGTCGTTAATATTGTGGAGGGTCAGGTTTTAGGCGGAAAGACTGGCTTGCATAAAACGCTAAATAAATTTGTTATCGGTGCAATGAAACTTGAGGCAATGATGCGCTATACCGGTCCTGACAACTTGTTAATCGTCGGAAACCGAACTCAGGCGCAGGAACTAGCACTGAAAGCAGGTGCAGCTGTCTTAATAACCGGTGGTTTTGATACAGAGGACCATATCAAAAAGCTTGCTGATAGTTTAGAAATGCCAATCATATCAACAAGTTATGATACGTTTACAGTAGCAACCATGATAAACCGGGCCATCTATGACCAGTTGATTAAAAAAGAAATTATTCTGGTTGAGGATATCCTAACACCTCTTACCGAGACGTATTATCTTAAAACTTCTGAAAAGGTTTCAAGGTGGCATACTCTCAATCTAGAAACCACCCATAGCCGTTATCCAGTTGTGGATCAGAACATGAAGATTCAGGGAATGGTAACAGCTAAAGATATCATGGGACAGGAGTCAGATACAACCATCGAAAAGATTATGACAAAACAACCGATGACCGTTTCAGGTAAAACAAGTGTAGCCTCGACAGCGCATATGATGGTTTGGGAAGGAATTGAAGTTCTTCCGGTTGTCGATGATACGAATCGTCTTGAAGGGATTATTAGCAGGCAGGATGTTTTAAAAGCATTGCAAATGAATCAGCGTCAGCCACAGGTAGGAGAGACACTTGATGATATCGTCACCAACCAAATGGTGTTAATGAGGGGAAGAGCTAAAGGGGAAGAAGTGTATACCTGTGAAGTTACCCCGCAAATGACAAACCATCTTGGTACTATATCCTACGGTGTATTTACTACGGTTGTATCGGATGCTGCGAACAGGATTTTACGGAGCTATAAAAAAGGGGATTTGGTTGTTGAGAATATGACTATTTACTTTTTAAAGCCTGTTCAGATGGAGAGTATTTTAGAAATTTATCCAAGAGTCCTTGAAGTGGGCCGAAAGTTTGGAAAGGTCGATGTAGAGGTCTTTAATGATGGAATTTTAGTTGGTAAGGCAATGATGATGTGTCAGCTTATCGATCGAAATTAAGCAAATGAAAAAAGCCGCTTGAAAATAAGCGGCTATCATTTATTTAATACTGTAACTCTCTGCTTCTTCTGCGGCAAATGGAAGATAGTGTTTATACTTTTTGTATCCAACCCAAGTAAACACACCGCCATATGCAATAAAGATGACTGATACAATCAGTGTAACCGTCGTTTGTGAAATAAAGAATAAATGATTAATACCAAATAAGAAGACAAATAAACCAAGGGCTATATTTGATTTGGCACCTAGCCATTTCTTTTCCACTGGCCGGCTGCTTCGGAAGTATTTTGTTTTATAAAATAAATAAAAGGCAAAAAGTATGACGATGAAAAAAACTAGAATTGACATTATATTTCCTCCAAGACGAAAATTCTCTTGTTAATTGTACATATTATTTTAACAAAATACTACCCTTGCTTCAAAACAATAGAGAGGTGATTCCATTGAATGAAAAAATTTTAGAAATGATTGAACAATATGAGACGATAATCGTACATCGCCATGTTCGTCCAGATCCCGATGCATACGGTTCACAATGCGGATTGGTGGAAATACTAAAGGCTTCATATCCAAACAAAAATGTGTTTGCAGTTGGAAAAGAAGAAAGATCGCTTCATTTTATGCGCCGTTTGGATTCCATTGAGGATGAAGTTTATAAAGGGGCTTTGGTTATTGTTTGTGATACCGCAAATCAGGAACGGATTTGTGACAGAAGATATACTCTAGGTGATAAACTAATTAAAATAGATCATCATCCAAATGAAGATCCTTACGGCGATTTATTGTGGGTGGATACAACGGCAAGTTCATGCAGTGAGATGATTTATGAATTTTACTTATTCGGTAAAGACAGAGGGTTAAAACTAAATGATGCAGCTGCAAGGCTTTTATTTGGTGGTATTGTCGGAGACACTGGAAGATTTCTATTTCCAAGTACGACGGACAAAACCTTTGCCTATGCAGGGGAACTGATTCATTATAATTTTTCTCGTACAGAACTCTTTGACAAAATGTACGAGCGTGATCTCAATATCATTAAATTAAACGGCTATATTCTGCAAAATTTTGAAATGCAAAGTAACGGTGTAGCTTCAGTCCGTCTTACAAAGCAGCTATTAGAAGAATATGATGCAGTGCCGTCAGAGGCTTCGTTACTTGTAGGAACATTAGGAGATGTAAAAGGGATTAAAGCGTGGGTGTTTTTTATTGAAGAGGAAGATCAAATTAGGGTGCGTCTGCGTTCAAAGGGTCCAGTCATTAATGGGGTTGCAAGGAAGTTTAAAGGCGGCGGACATCCACTTGCCTCAGGTGCTTCCATTTATTCATGGGATGAAGTGGATCATGTCCTAAAAGAACTTAGCGAAGTGTGTGACAACTACTAAAAAATCGGTCCAATTTCTGGACCGATTTTCTATTCTTCAAAACTAATTTCCAGTTGAATGGAAAGGGTGGTGAAGATGACCATTTCCTTCACCTGCAATTTATATCTTTTGTCGTTTAGTTTAACAGGTTTATTTTGAATGATTTTTTTTATTAATTCTTTGCTTTTATAGACAGTGTCAATGTCCTTTGCAATCATCATACTAATGTCATCTTTTACAGAGTCTTCGATTTCTGAAACACTTAACATATCCAGTTTGTATTTTTCCCCATTGATTATTTTGATGTTGATTTTTTGAATCGTCAACTGCTCAATGGTCCGTTTATTTATTTCCTTATATTCTTCCTGCCAGATTTTTTTTTCGCTTTCTAGGTCAACAATTTTTTCACTTTGCTTTTCAATGAGTGCAGTGTGCTCCTCCTGCCATACTCCATAAATATAAATGAAAATACACCAACTAATAGCGCCGCCAATGACCATTCCTGCAAAAAAACGCTGCCATGCAGGTCTGCGATAATAAGGAGGAATTCTCACGATATATACTCCTGTGTTAACCAATTAATAATCAGGGCACCTGTCTGGGCACCGCCTAAGGCAGATAGGATAATAAGAAGCTGTTTAAAAATGTCCCTCGTTTCTGCATTGAATATCCCTCTCTCAAAGGTGTAAACGGCATCAAATGTCCCTCCAATAGCAGCAACAATTGCCCAAATTCTTAAGTCTGTGGACAGCCTGTACACAGCCGTAAGCGGTGGTTGTCCAGTTAGAAAGGCTGCGATTCCGCCAATTAAGGAACCGCCTAGGATAACGCCCAATGCAATAAAATAGCTCTCAATAAATGTAGGAAAAAAACCAATTTCTTTCATAACCTCAACCGCCCTCACGGAATATCAATACCTTTATACATTTATATGGACAAACCGCCCTGATTATGAATTTTATAATTAAATGTGAAACGTTGAATTGATAGTGGCACTCTGTTGATTTGTGCGGAAGGCACGGAGACTCCTGCGGGAGGACGGGGCAGGGGAGACCCCGCAGGCGCTTAAGCGCTGAGGAGGCTCCCCGGACCGCCCGCGGAAAGCGAAGTGCCAGGAGCGCAAATCAACAGACAAATTACATAGCCAGAAAATAAGAACATATTTTCCTTTTTTAGAGTTTAGCTCTATAATGTAGGTAAGAGTTTTTAATGGAAGGGGTGACAAAAATGTCTTTTATTCACCTTCATGTTTATAGTGCATACAGCTTGTTAACAAGCACAGTTTCGGTTCATGAATTAGTTCAAAATGCAAAGGAAAAAGGATTTAAGGCGATTGCATTAACCGATCGAAATGTTATGTATGGAACGATTGAATTTTATAAATTATGTCTAAAAAACAATATACAACCAATTATGGGGTTAACCGTAGATGTAGAAAGTGAACACAGGAAGGAAGAATCATTTCCATTAGTCTTATTAGCTGAAAATGAAAAAGGATTTAAAAACCTTTTAAAAATTTCTAGTGCAGTTCAAACTAAAGCGTCAAAAGGTATTCCTTTTAAATGGTTAAAACATTATGCAGAAGGACTTATTGCTATTTCTCCAGGAATAGAAGGAGAGATTGAACAAAATCTATTAAGCAATCAACAAGAAGAAGCGATAGCAATCATAGAAAAGTTTCAGCGTATCTTTGGCGTAGAGTCATTTTTTCTAGCTGTGCAAAACCATCAAGTAGAAGAAGAAAAAATTTTGACACAGAGAATCCAGCGTATTGCTAAAGAACTAAGTATTCCATTGGTGGCAACAAATAGAGTTCATTACATAGAACAAGAGGATATGTTTGCCCATGAATGCCTGTTAGCCATAAAAAATGGAGATAAACTTCAGGATGAGCACCGAGAAACGCTAGAAAGTGATCAATATTATTTAAAAACGGCAAAAGAAATGATAGAAGCCTTTCCTGAATTACCCGAAGCGTTAGAGAGCAGTATTACAATCGCTAAAAGGTGCATGGTAAATATCGAATTGAACAAAACCTATTTACCTGAATATCCGACAAAGAACAAGCAGTCTGCAGAAGATTACTTGGAAATATTGTGTGAAAAAGGGTTAATGGAGCGCTACGGGTCACCTACACAAGAACACTATGAACGATTGTCTTATGAATTATCGGTCATAAACTCCATGAAATTTAGTAATTACTTTTTAATTGTTTGGGATTTTATGAGATATGCCCGTGAACGTGGTATTTTGACTGGTCCGGGAAGGGGTTCAGCAGCAGGGTCATTAGTGGCCTATGTTTTGTACATTACCGATGTCGACCCGCTAGCACATCAGTTATTATTCGAACGTTTCTTAAATCCAGAGCGGATATCGATGCCGGATATAGATATCGATTTCCCGGATCATCGCCGCGACGAAGTAATAGAATATGTTGCAAAAAAGTATGGAGAATTACATGTTGCACAAATCGTAACGTTTGGAACCATGGCCGCTAAGGCAGCAATTAGAGATGTTGGCAGAGCTTTTGGCTTGAATACAAAAGAATTAGAACAGCTGTCGAGACGTATTCCATCACGGTTGGGAATAAACCTTAAAGATGCATATAAAGAATCACAGTCTCTTAGAGCTTTTATTGATGAAAGTCCGATGAATCGAAAGCTCTATGAAACAGCATTAAAACTAGAGGGATTGCCTCGTCATACCTCCACACATGCTGCAGGTGTTGTTATTAGTGAAAAGCAGCTCGTTGAGTTAATTCCCATTCAACAGGGGCATAATCATGTTTATTTAACCCAGTATTCAATGGAACATCTTGAGGAAATAGGCTTACTAAAAATGGATTTTCTGGGGTTAAGAAACTTATCATTAATTGAATCAATATTATCTTCCATGCAAAAGAAAACCGGAAAAAAAGTAGACATTAAGACCATACCGTTAAATGATGAAAAAACATTTGAACTGTTAGCAAGAGGAGAGACAACCGGTATATTCCAGTTAGAATCTGAAGGAATGAGGAAGGTATTATTGCGTTTGAAGCCTTCACGCTTTGAAGATATTGTTGCAGTTAATGCCTTATATCGTCCAGGACCAATGGAGAATATTCCTCTATTTATTGACCGAAAACATGGAACGCAAGTAGTTGATTATCCACATGAGGATTTGCAGCCTATACTGGAAAATACTTATGGAGTTATCGTATACCAGGAGCAAATCATGCAAATAGCATCTACAATGGCCGGTTTTTCCCTCGGTGAAGCGGATTTGCTGCGCAGGGCGGTAGGTAAGAAACAAAAGGATGTATTGGACAGGGAACGAAATCATTTTGTCCAAGGTGCCCTAAAGAAAGGGTATAATATTGCACTGGCAAATGATATTTATGATTTAATTGTACGATTTGCCAATTATGGCTTTAATCGCAGCCATGCAGTGGCATACAGTATGATTACGTACCAGCTTGCCTATTTAAAGGCTAATTACCCCCTTTACTTTATGGCGGGGCTGTTAACATCCTCAATTGGGAACGAAACCAAAATCGCCCAATATATATTGGAAACAAAACAAAAGGATATTGAAATCCTTCCTCCCTCCATTAATTACAGCGGGTTTTCCTTTCAAGTAGAGAAGAATGGTATTAGATACAGCCTTGCTGCAATAAAAAGTGTAGGTGCAGCAGCATTAAGAGAAATATTCCAAGCAAGAAAAAGTAAAAAGTTTGAGGATTTATTCGATTTTTGTACAAGGGTTTCTTCAAAAGCCATCAATCGGAAGACTTTGGAGGTTCTCGTCCATTCAGGAAGTTTTGATGAATTTAAAGAAGACCGTTCTGTCCTGCTTGCAAGTTTGGATGTGGCGCTTGAACATGCGCAATTATTTAAAGTGGATGAAACAAGCCAAGTAGAATTATTTCTTGAAGAATTTCAGCTTAAACCGAAATATGTCCAAGTTGATCCTATTAGGCTAGAGGATAAGCTTTCTTTCGAAAAAGAGGCTCTTGGCTTTTATCTTTCCGATCACCCAGTCTCTATTTTTGAAAAAAGACTTAAACATGCTGGAGCAAATGTTTTGCTAGAATTATCGGCAGATAAAAAACGTGTGGCTGTTGGTGTTTATATTACCTCTTTACGGAAAATCAGAACAAAAAAAGGGGATTCGATGGCCTTCTTGAATCTTAGTGATGCAAGTGGTGAAATGGAAGCTGTCGCTTTTCCAGACGTGTACAGAAAGTATTCTCACTTGCTGGAACATGGGAAATTTGCTGTGATAGAAGGAAAAGTGGAAGAACGGGATGGTAAGCTTCAATTTATAATCCAACAGGTAGTTGAAATGGAAACATGGCTCAGTTCAAAATCTAAGCAGGAATCAATTTTATATCTAAAAATAGGCAATGGAAAGCAAGACGAGCAATCATTATTTCAATTAAAACGATTATTTAAGGATAATATAGGAACAACTAACGTTGTTTTACATTATGAAAGCAGCAAGAAAACTATCAGACTGGGCAGTGAATTTATGGTTGACCCCAGCAGTTATTTTATGAAAGTATTACGTGAGTTTCTTGGAGAAGACAATGTCGTTTTAAAAGATTAATTCTTTACAACTCTTTCAGATGTGTTATAGTGGTAAATGAAGATGGGTGTGGTCTGACCACTAAAAAATCAGACTAGGATTATTGTATTTAATGATATCTTTTTGTACTAATTTAAGGGGTGACATATCTTGACATTACGGGAAGAAGCACTACACATGCATCGAATTAACAAGGGAAAGCTTGAGTCAAAATCAAAAGTACCAGTAAGAAATGCCAAGGATTTAAGTTTAGCGTATTCTCCGGGCGTTGCCGAACCGTGTAAAGATATTTATGAAAAGCCAGAAACGGTTTACGATTACACGATGAAAGGCAATATGGTTGCTGTAGTGACAGATGGTACAGCAGTCTTAGGTCTTGGAAATATTGGACCGGAAGCTGCACTTCCAGTAATGGAAGGTAAAGCAGTTTTATTCAAAAGCTTTGCCGGCGTCGATGCCTTCCCAATTTGCTTAAACACAACCGATGTCGAAAAAATCATTGAAACTGTTAAGTTGCTCGAGCCAACATTTGGCGGTGTGAATCTCGAAGATATCGCAGCACCAAATTGCTTTGTCATTGAGGAACGATTGAAAAAAGAAGCGAATATTCCTGTTTTCCATGATGATCAACATGGTACGGCTATTGTCACTGCAGCCGGTCTTGTGAATGCACTAAAGCTGATTAACAAGAAAATTACTGAGATCAAAGTGGTTGCGAATGGTGCTGGAGCAGCTGGAATTGCTATTATAAAATTATTACACAGTTATGGAGTACGAGATATTATTATGTGTGATACAAAGGGTGCCATTTACGAGGGACGCCCGCAAGGAATGAATGACGTTAAGGCAGAAGTAGCAAAATTCACAAATCGTGATAATCTTACTGGAAGCCTTGAAGATGTCATAAAAGGTGCTGATGTATTTATTGGCGTATCGGTTGAAGGTGCTCTTACAAAAGAAATGGTTGCTTCCATGAATAAAGACGCAATCATATTTGCTATGGCAAACCCTTCTCCAGAAATTATGCCGCATGATGCAAAAGAAGCGGGAGCACGAGTGGTAGGAACGGGCAGATCAGATTTTCCAAACCAGGTAAATAACGTACTAGCCTTTCCTGGTATTTTCCGTGGTGCACTCGATGTAAGGGCTACACACATAAACGAGGAAATGAAAGTGGCAGCTGTTGAAGCAATAGCCAGCTTAATAAATGAATCTGAGCTAAACGAGGATTATGTCATCCCTGCACCATTTGATCCGCGTGTTGCCCCGGCCGTTGCTGCGGCAGTAGCAAAAGCAGCGATGGAAACAGGTGTTGCACGTTTAAAGGTTGACCCTGAAGATGTTAAAGAAAAAACAAAGAGGCTCGCTATTATTGGTAAAAGTGAGTGATTAGTTAGTGACGAATACTAAAGTATATCTTGAGATTGTCAAACAGCTAAGAGAGATGATATCTGCAGATAATTTGAAATCTGGAGATAAAATCCCATCTGAACGGGAATTATCAGAGCGCCTGAATGTCGGGCGCTCTTCCGTTCGGGAAGCTTTAAGAGCATTAGAACTGTTAGGTTTAATTGAAACGAGACGCGGTGAAGGCACCTTTATCCGGGATTTTCGAGGAAATCAACTTGTACAGCTGCTTGGAACCTTTATTCTTCAAGATGAGAAAGCAAAGTTAGATGTAATTGAAACAAAGAACCTAATAGAGATGGACATTCTTTGGTTAGTTCTAAAACGAGTTGATGAAAAGCAACTGTTGAAGCTGAAGAGCTTGATTGAATCCGATCAATTATCAGATGATCAATTTTTTTATCAACTTATTGAACTGACAGACAATTATTTGTTTTCGAGAATATGGTTAATATTAAAGGACTATCACCATTCATTGAGTTTAAAGGAAGTGGAGTATAAACGTGATAGCTATTTAATGTTAATCGATGCCTTGGTTGAAAAAGATGAAGAAAAAACATTATCTGCTTATCGCCAATTAAGAAATTTGTCTATTTTAACCGACAAATACTAACAGATTTTGAAGAATTTTTCCTTTATAGTGATAGACAAGCAATCAGCCCGATTGAATGTGGGGCATTTTTAATGTTTGGGTGGTCTGACCAATTTTAGGGGTTAGGTTTGAATTGTCATTATTTAAGGATAGACTTCATTATAAGATGATAAAAACTTTGCCGATTGGCAGATTTTTTCGAACAAAGGAGGTTTGGACAAATTGCTTAAAGAGCTTTTTACAAAAAATACAAATAAAAAGAAAAAATATGCAACGATTCCTACCGAGGCTGCAAAAAGTGATGTACCTGAAGGGATTATGACTAAATGTCCTTCCTGTAAAACGATTATGTATACGAAAGAACTAAATAAAAATTTGAAAGTTTGCCTACATTGCGGCTATCACTTTTCAATGAACGCCAAAGAGCGTATCATCGGCTTTTTAGATGAAGACAGTTTCAATGAAATCGATGAAAATATGGTTTCTGAGAACCCGTTAAATTTCCCGGATTACCTGGAAAAAGTAGAAAAAGACCGTCAAAAAACGAAGATTAATGAAGCGGTAGTTACGGGTAGTGGAACTGTTAATGGCAATAAAATCGTCCTTGCCATAATGGATTCTACTTTTAGAATGGGAAGTATGGGTTCTGTAGTAGGGGAAAAAATAACCCGTGCGATTGAAAAAGCAGATGAAATGTCAGTGCCATTTATTATTTTTACTGCCTCCGGCGGTGCTAGAATGCAAGAAGGCGTTCTTAGTTTAATGCAAATGGCGAAAACGAGTGTGGCATTAAAGAGATTTAGTGATAATGGCGGACTTATTATTTCAATTATGACCCATCCAACAACTGGCGGTGTTTCTGCAAGCTTCGCATCATTAGGAGACTATAACTTTGCAGAACCAGGTGCATTAATCGGTTTTGCAGGGCGCAGAGTTATTGAACAATCCATTCGAGAGGAACTGCCTGAAGACTTTCAAACAGCGGAGTTTCTATTAAAGCATGGCCAGCTTGACGCGATCATTTCTCGTCCTGAGCTAATTGATAAAATCACAAACTTACTAGAAATTCATCAACCAGGAGGTGAGCTCGAATGGTAGGAGAATTAGAATTCGAACGCCCGATAGTGCAGTTAAGAAATAAAATAGCTGAACTCAAAGAGTTCACAAAGACTGCAGATGTGGATTTGTCATCTGAAATTGAAAAATTAGAATTACGACTTGAAAAATTAGAAAAAGACATTTATAACAACATCAAGCCATGGGACCGTGTTCAAATTGCCAGACATCCAAATAGACCTACTACATTAGATTATATCTCTAATTTATTTGACGGTTTCTTTGAATGTCATGGAGACAGAGCATTTGGTGACGATGAAGCGATTGTTGGCGGTGTTGCGAAGTTTCGCGGGCTTCCTGTTACGGTCATCGGCCATCAAAGAGGGAAAGATACGAAAGAAAACATTCGCAGAAACTTTGGTATGCCGCACCCCGAAGGCTATAGAAAAGCACTTCGTCTAATGAAACAGGCAGATAAATTTAGTCGTCCGATTATTTGTTTTATTGATACAAAAGGTGCCTATCCAGGGAAAGCTGCAGAAGAACGGGGACAAAGCGAAGCTATTGCTCGAAACCTATTTGAAATGGCTGGACTTAAGGTGCCAGTTATTTGCATCGTTATTGGTGAGGGAGGAAGTGGTGGTGCCCTTGCTTTAGGCGTAGGTAACCGCATGTACATGCTCGAGAATTCCACTTACTCTGTAATATCACCAGAAGGTGCAGCCGCAATATTGTGGAAGGATTCTGCCCTTGCAAAGAAGGCAGCAGAGTCGATGAAAATAACAGCGCCAGACTTAAAGGAGCTTGGGATAATCGACGATATTATTCCGGAAATTAAGGGTGGTGCACATAAAGACGTTAAGGGTCAATCAGAAGCGATTGACACTTTCTTAAAGAAATCCTTAAAGGAACTTTTGGAACTCTCCGAAGATGAACTGGTTGCGGATCGCTATAACCGATTTAGAACGATAGGTGAATACTCATTTTTAAAGGATTATATAAGTATTTAAAACGTGCTCTCAGGGCACGTTTTAATTTTTGGTAAATATTTTTCATTTCACAATTATGTCAACAATTGTCCATTTTATGTAAATGATTTCGCTTCCAATTAGATGTTAAGCGTTTACAGTTAACCGACAATTCCGTCTATTAAATTTACTAATATGATTGAGTTGTTATAGGGGTCTATTTAATGGTATTTTATAAATATTACTGGATTTTCTGTAGATAATAAATGAAGTACTTATAAAATGAAAACTCCTATCTAGATATACATAAATAACTTAGTAAATCACATGAGGTGGTAGTAATGAAAAAAATTGGCGTTCTAACAAGTGGTGGAGATTCACCAGGTATGAATCCGGCTATTCGGGCTGTAGTTCGAAAAGCGATTTATCACGATGTAGAGGTTTATGGGATTTATGGCGGGTATACTGGCTTAATTTCTGGAAATATAAAAAAACTCGAGCTTGGATCTGTGGGTGATATTATCCATCGAGGAGGCACCATGCTTCATACGGCACGATGCCCAGAATTTAAAACACCTGAGGGACAGCAAAAAGGAATTGAGCAGTTAAAGGCACATGGTATTGAAGGGCTTGTGGTCATAGGAGGCGATGGTTCTTATCGTGGAGCAAGAGCCTTGACTCAGCAAGGTTATCCATGTGTGGGTGTACCTGGTACAATCGATAATGATATTCCGGGGACGGAACTAACAATTGGATTTGATACAGCATTAAATACAGTTATAGATGCCTTGGATAAAATTCGTGATACGGCTACTTCACATGAAAGAACCTTTGTGATTGAAGTAATGGGCAGGGATGCTGGGGATATTGCTTTGTATGCAGGTCTTGCAGGTGGTGCAGAAACCATCCTTATTCCTGAAGAAAACTTCGATATGGCTGAAATTGCTGAGAGGCTGAGAAAAGGTCAGGAACGCGGTAAGAAGCATAGTATCATTATCGTTGCTGAAGGAGTTTGCGGCGGAAATGAATTTGCGAAACAGTTAAGTGAAGCTACTAACTTTGACACTAGAGTATCTGTACTTGGCCATATTCAACGCGGCGGTTCGCCAACTGCAGCCGACAGGGTCCTAGCAAGCCGTTTAGGTGCGAGAGCAGTAGAATTATTAATTGAAGGTAAAGGCGGACGTGCTGTAGGGATGGAAAGTAATCGTGTTGTAGATTATGATATCGTTGAAGCATTAGAAAGAAAGCATAAGCTAGACCTAGACCTTGTTAAACTTTCAAAAGAATTATCTATCTAACCTGTGTTTAAAATTATAATAATCTAGCTCCGGTCGCCATCGGCTCGAGGCATAAGCCAATCCGTCAAGAAGGTTAAAAAGCAACCTTCATGCCGGCTCGTCTTATGCTTGTCGCCGATAAACAGGCGCCCTACGCTTTTTAATTTAGGAGGAAACAAAAGATGTTGCGTAAAACAAAAATCGTTTGTACGATTGGCCCTGCAAGTGAAAGTGTAGAAAAATTAACTCAATTAATGGAATCAGGAATGAATGTTTGCCGATTAAATTTTTCGCACGGTGATTATGAAGAACATGGTCAGCGAATCCAAAATATTCGTGAAGCCTCAAAACTAACAGGTAAGACTGTTGCTATTCTTCTTGATACAAAAGGTCCGGAAATCCGTACAAACAATATGGTTAATGGAGCAATTGAACTAAAATCAGGTGATAACATTACTGTTTCCATGACTGAAGTGGAAGGTACCACAGAAAAGTTTTCAATTACATACCCAGGATTAATTGATGATGTTCATGTGGGCTCTAAAATTTTATTAGATGATGGACTAATTGGATTAGAGGTTCTTAACATCGATAAGGAACAAAATGAAATTCAGACAAAAATCCTTAACAGTGGAACATTGAAGAACAAAAAAGGTGTCAACGTTCCAGGCGTATCGGTAAAACTTCCGGGAATCACAGAAAAAGACACAAATGATATCATTTTTGGAATTGAGCAAGGTGTTGACTTTATTGCAGCTTCTTTCGTTCGCCGTGCAAGCGATGTAATGGAAATTCGTCAGCTATTAGAGGAAAAGCAGGCTACACACATTCACATTATTCCTAAGATTGAAAACCAAGAAGGTGTCGATAACATTGATGAAATTCTTGAAATTTCTGACGGTCTAATGGTGGCACGCGGTGACTTAGGTGTAGAAATACCGGCTGAAGAAGTACCGCTTGTCCAAAAAATGTTAATTAAGAAGTGTAATGCGCATGGTAAACCAGTTATTACTGCAACACAAATGCTTGATTCAATGCAGCGTAATCCGCGTCCAACACGTGCTGAGGCTAGTGACGTTGCTAATGCCATTTTTGATGGTACAGATGCAATCATGTTATCTGGTGAAACAGCAGCCGGAATTTATCCTGTAGAAGCGGTACAAACTATGCATAATATTGCTTCTAGAGCGGAACAAGCATTAGATCACAAAGAAATTTTATCAGCACGCAGTAAAGATTCAGAACATAATCTTACTGACGCTATTGGTCAGTCTGTTGCACATACGGCTTTAAATCTTGATGTAAATGCAATTGTAACACCAACCGAAAGTGGTCATACTGCTAGGATGATCTCTAAATACCGTACGAAGGCACCAATTGTGGCAGTTACAGCAAATGAGCAAATTTGCCGCCGATTAGCGCTTGTATGGGGAGTATATCCTCAACTTGGAAGAATGTGCAGTTCAACTGACGAAATGCTAGACAGTGCTGTGGAAGAAAGTGTAAACAGCGGTATTGTAAAACATGGTGATTTAGTTGTCATCACTGCTGGCGTTCCAGTTGGAGAAACAGGTACAACAAACTTAATGAAAATTCATGTTGTCGGCGATGTTATTGCTAGAGCTCAAGGGATTGGTCGTAAGTCTGCTTTCGGTAAAGTAGTTATTGCCCAAAATGCAGCGGAAGCAATCGAGAAGGTTAAGCCTGGTTCCATTTTAGTAACGCTTGGTTCAGACCGTGATATGGTACCAGCGATTGAAAAATGTGCTGCTCTCATCACGCAAGAGGGTGGGTTAACCAGCCACGCTGCGGTAGTTGGCCTTAACCTCAGCATTCCAGTCATTGTTGGTGTAGAAAATGCATTAGAGTTATTTAGAGATGGCCAAGAAATTACCGTTGACGCGACAAGAGGTGTCATTTATAACGGTCATGCTAGTGTGCTTTAAATCATGAAGAAGGGATTATCCCTTCTTTTTTTTGTTATTCAGTATATAATAGATTTAAGCCTGTTTGAAGGAGATACAACAATGCGCTATTTAGCTCTATTAATTATTGTAATACCCGCAATCGATATCGGATTCCTGCTGTTATCAGGAAAAACAATAGGCGTGCTGCCTACCATTGCTTTTATCATACTAACAGGAGTGTTGGGTGCCTATTTGGCTAAGAGAGAAGGTTTACAGACCATAAAAAAGGCTCAGGAACAGCTTGCTTTTGGTCAAATTCCTGGTGAATCTGTCTTGGATGGTATATGTATTCTCGCTGGAGCTATTCTGCTGTTAACACCTGGATTTGTTACCGATTTATTTGGATTTTTATTGTTATTCCCCCCGTCTAGAAAGCCTTTTAAATTTCTGATGATTAACGCTTTACGAAGAAAGATCCAAAATGGAAATATAAAAATTATAAAATAACGTCAACCTCTAAAGGGAGGCTGACGTTTATTTTTTAGACTTCTTTTCCTTTTATAAAAATCCAAATATCGTGAAAAACATTTGCACGGTAGAGTGTGTTAATAATGACGAGAGTAACTGGGCCTAATATTAATCCAAGAAACCCAACTAATTTAAATCCGACGAACAAAGCGACCAGCGTAGCTAATGGATCCAGACCAATATTAGATGAGAGAATTTTTGGCTCCATAACTTGTCTTTGCACAATCACAAGTAAATACAGGACTCCTAAACCTACTGCAAGACTGATATCCCCTGCAATGACCTCATAAATAATCCATGGTACAAAAACGGCTCCGGTACCAAGGTATGGAATAATATCCACAATCCCTGTTATTAAAGCGATGGTAATCGCGTAATCAACGCGAAGTACAAGAAGTCCAATTAAGATAATAACCGTTGTAATAGAGATAAGGGTTAATTGGGCCTTTAGAAATCCAAATAAAGCTTTTTGTAAATCGACGAAAACCGTTTTTCCACTTGATTTAGCCTTCTCAGGTAAAATGCTGCTGCTAATCCGTGAAAGTCTGTACCAATCCTTACTAATGAAAAAGGTTGCTAAGAAGGAAAAAATTAATACGCTTGCCGCATTTGGGAACCAAGATAAGATAACCGGAATGTTACCGAATAAATTTTGGATGAAGTTACCAACATTTGTTCCAATAGTAGTGCCAACATTTTTTATGTTTGATATGATGGTGTTTTGCTGCCCATCTTCTAATTGATTAAACATACTTGTTAATTGATTATAAAACGGGATAATTTGACCAGTTATATACTCTTCAATATAGCCTATTAAAGTATCCAAATGCTCTGGAACAACACGGGCAAGGTAATTCGCACCGGAAACCAATTCAGCTACTAAAAGTGTAACTAAGCCTGCAACAAAGGCAAAAATAATGATTATAGCTACAAAAACGGCTAAGCCGCGGGGCATTCGAAGTTTTTTTTCAAAAATGTTAACAATTGGGTTGATAAAAAAGGCAATTACTAAGGCGATTAGAAATGGATAGGTCACTTTTGACAAATAATAAAATGATAGAAGTGCAAGAACTACAATACCAATGACTAGAAAGAACCTTAAGGTTCGATATAAGTACTTTTTTTCCAATAACTTGCCTCCTTAGCGTCATTTAAGTAATTCTAGTTTAACATTTCTTGTACAAAACTGCATGATTTTCCAATTGCAAGAAACGGAAGGATGAAATCAATGTTTAATCAGCCATTATTGTTCCTATTGCTGCTTTTAATCATAGGAATTATCGCAAAAAATAACTCATTATTGATTGCCATTGTTGTTTTATTAATTTTAAAATTAAGCGGACTTGAAACAAAATCTTTTACCTTTATACAGAGTAAAGGGATTAATTGGGGAGTTACGGTAATCACCATAGCTGTATTAGCTCCAATTGCATCGGGGGAAATTGGTTTCAAAGATTTGACTAGTGCTTTTAAATCACCGCTTGCTTGGGTAGCTCTTATTTCAGGTATGGCTGTTGCATTACTAGCAAAGGGTGGAGTATCTCTATTACAAGATGACCCGCATATTACTACCGCACTTGTTTTAGGCACAATTCTTTCCGTATCCATTTTCAAAGGGGTTGCTGTTGGTCCTCTAATTGGAGCGGGAATAGCATATACAGCCATGAAAATGATTGATTTTTTTAGTTAGCTATTTTGTAAAATAATATTTTTTTTGAACTTTTCAGCCCCTTTTCATTCACAAAAATCTGATAATTGTTTATAATAGGACTTGAAAGCGCATCCTTTTTTACATAATTCACATAAATATGCTAGATTACTTGTAAAATAACTTTTTTATTTAAAAAAAGTTATTCCGCTTGTCGGTTTTTTCCCGAGCAAGCGCTCATTCTAGATATTTGTTAAAAAGGGCGCTAGTCATTCATATTTGAAATGAAGATTTTCTTTCAACATAGCTGTGACCAATAACAGTTTGCAGCTGATAAAAATACTTCTTTTAACAAATGGCGGGTAATGGGGAAATTAGAATGAGAAGGAGAGATTTTCTATGACAGTAACTCGAGGTCTTGAAGGGGTAGTGGCAACAACTTCTTCTATCAGCTCAATTATTGATGATACTTTAACGTATGTTGGGTATGATATCGATGACTTAGCTGAGAATGCAAGCTTTGAAGAAGTAATTTATTTATTGTGGCACCGCAGATTACCAACTGAGCCTGAATTAGCAGAACTAAAGAAACAGCTTTCTGAAAATGCAGCACTTCCAAAAGAAGTAATTGAGCATTTTAAGATGTATCCGATTGAAAAGGTTCATCCTATGGCTGCACTTCGTTCCGCTGTTTCCTTACTAGGTCTTTATGATGAAGAAGCTGACTCCATGGATCCAGAGTCAAACTATCAAAAGGCGATTCGTCTTCAAGCAAAAATGCCTGCGATTGTGACAACTTTTGCACGCGTCAGAAAAGGTCTTGAACCAATTGCACCTAGAACAGATTTAAGCTTTGCAGCTAACTTCCTTTACATGTTAACTGGTAATGAGCCTGATGAAATCGCAGTTAACGCTATGGATAAAGCTCTTGTATTACATGCTGACCATGAACTTAATGCTTCTACTTTTACAGCAAGAGTTTGTGTAGCAACTTTATCAGATGTTTATTCTGGTGTAACTGCAGCAATCGGCGCGCTTAAAGGACCATTGCACGGCGGTGCAAATGAAGCAGTAATGAAAATGCTTAAAGAAATTGGTACAATTGAAAATGTTGAGCCATATGTTCGTGGAAAACTTGAAAAGAAAGAAAAAATCATGGGATTTGGACACCGCGTTTATCGCGCTGGCGATCCTCGAGCTAAACATTTGAGAGCGATGTCCAAAAAATTAACCGAACTTACAGGCGAGCCGCACTGGTATGAAATGTCTGAAAAAATTGAAAGCATTGTCACTGGCGAAAAGAATTTACCGCCAAACGTTGACTTTTATTCAGCATCCATGTACCACAGCTTAGGTATTGACCATGATTTGTTTACACCAATCTTTGCAGTAAGCAGGGTTTCAGGCTGGCTTGCACACATTCTAGAACAATATGATAACAATCGATTAATTCGTCCGCGTGCGGAATATACAGGTCCAGGTATGCAGACATATGTACCAATTAATCAAAGAGGTTAATAAATATTTACTTTTTTCAAAAAAATTGTTCTAATAGGATTGTAGGAAAAGGTTAAAGAGTCAAACCTTTAACCTTGGACGCAATCTCTTTAATACACAAGGGACAAATGAGTATGACCACTGATACATACCTAGGAGGGAGACACAACTATGCAAGGCGAAAAAATCACAGTAACAAACGGAGTATTAAATGTACCAAACAATCCAATTATCCCATTTATTGAAGGTGACGGTATCGGACCAGATATCTGGGCAGCTTCCGAGAGAGTATTAAATGCAGCGGTAGAAAAAGCATATAAAGGCGAACGCAAAGTAGTATGGAAAGAAGTTCTTGCTGGAGAAAAGGCGTTTAACCAAACAGGTGAATGGCTTCCAAAAGAAACTCTTGATGTAATCAATGAATATTTGATTGCGATCAAAGGCCCGCTTACTACTCCTGTTGGCGGTGGAATTCGTTCATTGAACGTAGCACTTCGTCAAGAATTAGATTTGTTTGTATGCTTACGACCAGTAAGATGGTTTGAGGGTGTGCCTTCACCAGTCAAGCGTCCACAAGATACTGATATGGTAATCTTCCGTGAAAATACTGAAGATATCTATGCAGGTATTGAATATGAAAAAGGTTCAGAAGCAGTTAAGAAAGTAATCGACTTCCTTCAAAATGAAATGGGAGTTAACAAAATTAGATTCCCTGAAACTTCTGGTATTGGTATTAAGCCAGTTTCTGAGGAAGGAACAAATCGTCTAGTGCGTGCAGCTATTAATTATGCGATTAAAGAAGGTCGTAAATCAGTAACACTTGTACACAAAGGTAATATCATGAAGTTCACAGAAGGCGCGTTCAAAAACTGGGGTTATGAACTTGCTGAGAAAGAATTTGGTGATAAAGTCTTTACATGGGCTCAATATGACGCCATTAAAGCTGATCAAGGCACTGACGCTGCAAACAAAGCTCAGGCTGAAGCAGAGGCAGCAGGTAAGATCATCGTGAAAGATGCGATTGCTGATATCTTCTTACAGCAAATTCTTACACGTCCACGTGAGTTTGATGTGGTAGCTACAATGAACTTAAACGGAGACTTTATTTCTGATGCTCTTGCAGCGCAAGTTGGCGGAATTGGAATTGCTCCTGGAGCAAACATCAACTATGAAACAGGACATGCGATTTTCGAAGCTACACATGGTACTGCACCTAAATACGCAGGCCTAGATAAGGTAAATCCATCATCTGTTATCCTATCAGGTGTATTACTTCTTGAACATTTAGGCTGGAATGAAGCAGCTAATATGGTCATTAAATCAGTAGAAAAAACAATTGCTTCTAAAGTTGTAACTTATGACTTCGCTCGTTTAATGGACGGAGCAACAGAAGTTAAAACATCTGAATTCGGTGATGAATTAATTAAGAACATGGAATAATTTATACAGCTTCAGTGCTTTGCGCTGAAGCTGTATAAGCGCGAGTAGGGCTGTTTTCGAACAGCTGCTTCGAATAAGGAATTTAATACTTTCAAAGGGGAGAGTTCATATGTCATTGAAACGTAAAAAGGTTTCTGTAATCGGCGGAGGATTCACTGGGGCAACAACTGCATTCTTACTTGCACAAAAAGAATTAGGTGATGTCGTTCTCGTTGATATCCCTCAAATGGAAAACCCTACAAAAGGAAAGGCATTAGATATGCTTGAAGCAAGTCCAGTTCAAGGATTTGATTCAAACATAACTGGTACATCCAATTACGAAGATACTCGTGATTCTGACATCGTTGTAATTACTGCTGGTATTGCGCGTAAGCCTGGAATGAGCCGTGATGATTTAGTTCAGACAAATCAAAAGGTAATGAAAAGTGTTACACAGGAAATCGTAAAGTATTCTCCAAACTGTACAATCCTTGTATTAACTAATCCAGTTGATGCCATGACATATACAGTGTTTAAAGAATCAGGATTCCCTAAAAACCGTGTTATTGGCCAATCAGGTGTACTTGATACGGCTCGTTTCCGGACATTCGTTGCTCAGGAATTAAATCTTTCTGTTAAAGATATTACCGGCTTTGTTTTAGGCGGGCATGGTGATGATATGGTTCCACTTGTTCGTTATTCCTATGCCGGTGGTATTCCATTAGAAACATTGATTCCTAAAGAGCGTTTAGAAGCGATTGTTGAGCGTACTAGAAAAGGCGGCGGAGAAATTGTTAACCTTCTAGGTAACGGCAGTGCTTATTATGCTCCAGCAGCATCACTTGTAGAAATGTGTGAAGCAATTTTAAAAGATCAGCGCCGTGTTCTCCCTTCCATTGCTTACCTTGAGGGAGAATTTGGATACGAGGGTATATATCTTGGAGTCCCAACAATCCTCGGTGCAAACGGAATTGAGAAGGTTATTGAGCTTGACCTAACTCCTGAAGAAAAAACGGCTTTAGACAAATCAGTTGAATCCGTTCAAAATGTAATGAAAGTCTTAGTGTAAATGATTAAAAATTCGGGGAAAAAGTTCCTCGAATTTTTTCTACTATAAATGTAACCGTTTGCAAAGAGGTGGCGAAATGCTTTTAGGAAAAAAGAGAAAGTTAGGCAGAGAAATAAAAGAAATGTCAGTCGGAGAAAAACTGTCATTAACCGAGAAAGTGGAGGATAAGGACATTCTTCTGTATCTAGGGTTAACTGATGATGCGAATCCACTCTTTATTCAGCATGATTACGCATCCCAAACTCCTTATAAAAAACCGATTGTTCCAAGTATCATGCTGACAGGCATGATTACCTCGGCTATTTCAAAGTATTTACCTGGGCCAGGCAGCCATATATTAAGTCAAGATATCGAATTTCCGAAACCTGTATACCATTATGCAACGGTCCAGCTGTTGTTAGAGGTTGTGGAAGTAGATCATGATAATCACTCAGTGATGATGACAGTTGTAGGAACTAACGAAAAAGACGAAGTAGTGATAAATGGGAAAATGAAAGTCTGTCCTCCTCATCGACTAGGAAGAATGGATGCCAATGTATTAGATAATTTTTAATCACTTAAAGGAATGTATTTCACATTCCCTTTTTTTGTCTTAAGTTCGATAGTGGGTATTCTTTTTATTTCTATATTATAATGTAGAAGGGTAGTGAAATAGATAACACATTCGGAGGTTTTTATGAAAAACAAGGTACTTGTTGTAGACGATGAACAATCAATTGTAACGTTGCTTCAATATAATTTGGAACAAGCCGGCTTTGACGTAGTAACAGCAATGGATGGTTTAGCTGGTAAACAATTAGCGGAAAGTATGGCACCTGATATTATTGTTTTAGATCTTATGCTTCCGAAAATGGATGGAATCGAAGTATGTAAGCAGCTTCGGCAGCAAAAAATTATGATACCCATTTTAATGTTAACCGCAAAAGATGATGAGTTTGATAAAATATTGGGGCTAGAGCTAGGTGCGGATGATTATATGATTAAACCATTTAGCCCAAGAGAAGTGGTTGCACGAGTAAAAGCTATTTTAAGAAGAATTCAGATACAGTCCACTAGTAATGAGGATGACCAACAGGTTGGTACTGATATTTTTATTGGAAACCTCCAAATTATCCCTGAAAAATATGAAGCCTATTTTAAAAATCAACAATTGGAACTGACCCTAAAGGAATACGAATTACTTCATTACTTGGCTCAGAATAAAAATCGTGTTTTAACTCGCGACCAATTATTAAGTGCAGTTTGGAATTATGAATTTGCTGGCGATACTCGTATAGTAGATGTTCACATTTCACATTTAAGGGAAAAGATAGAAGAGGATACGAAGAAACCTGCTTATATCAAAACCGTCCGTGGTCTAGGGTATAAGCTTGAGGAGCCGAAAGGTGAATGACCAAATATCGTACAAAGCTTCTTTTTGCATTAATTTCCTTACTTATTATCGGTTTGATCGGGCTGGAAATCCTACTCGGACAACTTTTTAAAGGCTACTATCTTGATACATATAATGAACGTCTAGATAAAGAGAGTAATCTTCTTAGCTTGCACATTGAAAATAACGGCGGCGTCAATTCATTTAATCAACAAAATATAATCGACCTAAGCAATATCCTAAATGTAAGACTTGCCATCACAGATACTAAGGGGAAGATACTCTTTGACAGTGGTGAAACGAGTCCTTCTAATATTAACGGGATAAGAGAAATTATTAACGAGGTCTTGAAGGAAAAACAACAAAATAAGACGAAGCTTGTTGAACGTGAGGAATACGACTTACACTATGCCTGGAAACCAATACTACAAGCAAATGAAAATGAAGGTTATTTGTTCATCTTTACTAAAACTAGTGAGTTGAAACAAGCGTACGGGCAAATTTGGTGGATTCTGTCCACTTGTCTACTGATGGTGTTTATTATTTTTATTTATCTAGGATATAGAATTACGGCAAGATATACGAAGCCAATAGAAGCGGCAACAAATGTGGCCATTGAGCTCGCAAAGGGTAATTACAGAGCTAGAATAGAAAATGATCAATTAACTGAAACGAGTATGTTAAGCACCTCCATAAATGTACTAGCCCAAAACCTCCAAGAAATGAGTAAAGCTCAAGAAATACAGCAAGATCGCTTAAGTGCTCTAATTGAAAATATGGGTGCAGGACTACTTCTAATGGACAGCCGTGGGTTCGTTAATTTAATTAATAGAGGTTTCATCGATATCTTTCATGTGAACTCTACTAATTATTTAAACAAACTATATTATGAAGTGATTGAGCAAGAGGAAATATGCAATATCATAGCGGATGTTTTTAGGACTGAGCAAAAAATCAGAAAACATCTCCTTCTTCCATTGGGAATCGAGAGAAGATACTTTGATGTTTATGGAATACCGATTATTGGTATAAATAATGTATGGAAAGGGGTTTTGCTCGTTTTCCATGATATTACTGAGATTAAAAAATTAGAAGTAATGAGAAAAGACTTTGTGGCAAATGTGTCACATGAATTGAAGACGCCCGTTACCTCTATCAAAGGTTTTTCTGAAACGCTGTTAGATGGTGCTATGAACAACCAAGATACACTTGAGGCATTTTTATCGATTATTAATAAAGAAAGTGAGCGCATGCAATCACTTATTCAAGATTTACTCGATTTTTCTAGAATTGAGCAGCAGGAGTTTAAGTTGAACATCCAGGACGTTGACCTCTGTGAATTAATTAACGAAGTAATCACAATGCTTACAAAAAAAGCAGAATCAAAAGAAATTCATCTTGAACTCGAGTGTCAGAAGGAAGATTTATATATACAAGGAGACCATGACCGCCTAAAGCAAGTATTCATAAACCTGATTAGTAATGCAATTTTGTATACACCGCCAGGCGGATATATAAAAGTTTCCTTGTTCGATCATGAGAGAACAGTGAAAATCCATGTGAAAGACTCGGGTGTTGGAATTAAACAGGAAGAAATTCCACGTATTTTCGAACGATTTTATCGTGTTGATCGTGCAAGAAGCCGGGATTCTGGCGGGACTGGTCTTGGATTAGCAATCGTAAAACATTTAGTTGAAGCACATCACGGAAACATTTCGGTGAAAAGTACCTTGGGTGAGGGCAGTGAGTTTATCATCGAACTTTATAAATATATGAAATAACCGAAAGGGGTAAATGGATGGAAAAGAAGAAGTTAGTATTAATTGACGGAAATAGTATTGCTTACCGTGCGTTCTTTGCACTGCCCCTGCTTAATAACGATAAAGGCGCACACACAAATGCAGTTTACGGTTTTACCATGATGTTAAATAAAATTATGGAAGATGAAAAGCCAACGCATATTCTAGTGGCATTTGACGCGGGAAAGACAACCTTTCGTCATGCTACTTTTGGTGAATATAAGGGCGGCAGGCAGAAAACACCTCCTGAATTATCGGAACAATTCCCTTTTATTCGTGATCTTCTTGATGCATATGGGATTGAGCGATATGAGCTTGAGAACTATGAGGCCGATGACATTATTGGAACGCTAGCCTTAACAGCTGAAAAAGAAGGTTATGAAATAAAGGTAATATCGGGAGATAAAGATTTAACTCAACTTTCCTCTGAACATACAACGGTATCGATTACTCGTAAAGGGATTACCGATATCGAGGAATATACCCCAGCACATGTAATGGAGAAGTATGGTTTAACGCCTGAGCAAATTATTGATATGAAGGGACTAATGGGCGACCCTTCAGATAACATTCCAGGTGTACCCGGAGTCGGTGAAAAAACAGCGATTAAATTGCTGAAGGAATTTTCAACATTAGAAAATTTACTAGAGTCCGTTGATCAGGTCACTGGAAATAAGTTAAAAGAAAAGCTGGAAGAATTTAAGGATCAAGCAGTGATGAGTAAGCAACTTGCCACCATTGAAAGACATGCACCAGTCGAAGTATCCATAGAAAATGTCGCTTATGAAGGATTTGAAAGAGAAAAACTTGTGGCTCTTTATAAGGAGCTTGGATTTCATTCTTTATTAGAAAAATTAGGTGGAGATACATCAGGTAATGAGCAGCTTGAACTTGAAGACATCGTGTTTCAAACTCCAGATGAAATAACAGATGAAGTATTTACAGATGATAATTATTTGTATGTTGAAATGCTTGATGATAATTATCATTACGCTGATATCATTGGTTTTTCTCTTGTAAATGAAACCGGAAATTATTATTTACCAACTGAATTAGTGATTAAATCTGATCATTTTAAGAAGTGGGCTGAAGATGATACAAAAAAGAAAACAGTCTACGACGCAAAGCGTTCAGAGGTATCGCTAAGAAGGTATGATATACATTTAAAAGGGGTAAATTTCGATACGTTAATGGCTTCTTATATTATTAATCCTTCTGAAACAATTGATGATATTTCAACCATTGCCAAAAAATACGGGTTAAATATCCAATCAGATGAGTCGTTTTATGGAAAAGGAGCTAAACGGAAAATACCTGAAGCAGCACTTACAGCTGAGCACCTTGTTAGAAAAAGTCTTGCAATGGTTGATCTGAGACAAACACTAGAAGACGAGTTAAAAACAAATGAACAATATGAATTGTTTACAGACCTTGAAATGCCGCTATCGCTCATTTTAGCAGATATGGAATCTTGTGGAATTAAGGTGGATAGCGATCGTCTTCAAAGAATGGGCAGTGAAATTCATGATAGACTGGTCGAAATTGAAGGAATCATTTATGAGTTAGCCGGTGAAAAGTTTAATATTAATTCTACTAAGCAATTAGGTGTTATTTTATTTGAAAAACTAAACCTGCCAACCTTAAAGAAAACGAAAACAGGCTATTCCACGTCGGCAGATGTTTTAGAGAAATTAGCAAATGATCATGAAATCATTGAGCATATTCTTAATTACAGACAGTTAGGAAAACTCCAGTCAACTTATATTGAAGGATTGCTCAAGGTGATTAATCCTAAAACGGGTAAAGTTCATACACGATATCAACAGACATTAACAGCAACAGGACGATTAAGCTCCATTGACCCGAATCTGCAGAACATTCCAATTCGTTTAGAAGAGGGCCGGAAGATTCGCCAAGCTTTTGTACCATCAGAACCAGGCTGGCTCATTTTTGCCGCCGATTATTCTCAAATCGAGCTTAGAGTTCTGGCTGACATTGCTGGTGATGAAAAACTAATACAAGCCTTTAAGGATGATCTCGATATTCACACAAAAACAGCGATGGATGTATTCCATGTGAACGCTGACGAGGTAACCTCCAATATGAGACGGCAGGCGAAGGCGGTAAACTTTGGTATTGTCTATGGGATAAGTGACTATGGACTATCGCAAAGTTTAGGAATTACCCGTAAAGAAGCTGGTCTGTTTATTGACCGTTATCTTGCCAGCTATCCTGGGGTAAAGGATTATATGGACGAAATCATCCATTCCGCTAAACAAAAAGGGTATGTAGCGACCCTTTTGCAAAGAAGAAGATATATTCCAGAGATTACACATCGTAATTTTAACATCCGAAGCTTTGCTGAAAGAACAGCAATGAACACCCCAATTCAGGGAAGTGCTGCTGATATTATTAAAAAGGCCATGATTGATATGGCAGAAGCTTTAAAGGATTATAGGTTAAAAACGAGACTGCTGCTTCAAGTGCACGATGAACTGATTTTCGAAGCCCCTGAAGAAGAAATTGAGACACTCAAGAAACTCGTTCCAAGTGTTATGGAAAATGCTCTCGAATTAAAAGTGCCATTAAAAGTTGATTTTTCCTATGGCCCAACATGGTTTGACGCGAAATAGCAAAGCGGAAGCGCCCCTAGGCGCTGCAGCTGGACAGCATAGAGAGGAGCTTATTGAATGCCGGAGCTTCCAGAAGTAGAAACAGTTAGAAAAACATTAAAGAATCTAGTACTGCATAAACAAATTCAAGATATCACCGTCCACTGGCCAAAAATCATTAAAAATCCAGTTGAGGTGGAACAATTTATTGACGCTCTTAGAGGGGAAACCATTGAGGATGTTGGAAGAAGAGGTAAGTTTTTAATCCTCTATACAACTAAGTTTGCCCTTGTTTCCCATTTAAGGATGGAAGGCAAATATGGGCTTTATCCAAAAGAAGAACCGTATGATAAACATACTCATGTTATCTTTCATTTTACCGATGGAAGTGATTTGAGGTATCGAGATGTTCGTAAATTTGGAACCATGCACCTATATCTAAAGGGAGAGGAATTTCAAAAACCTCCATTAATTGACCTTGGACCAGAACCTTTTTCAGAAGACTTCACGAAGGAATATCTATCGGACAAGCTGAAAAAGACAAACAGAAAGATAAAGCCTGCACTGCTTGATCAAAAAGTGTTTGTTGGACTGGGAAACATTTATGTGGATGAAGCCCTTTTTCGTTCTGGAATTCATCCTGAACGAATCGCAAACTCCCTGAGTGATGAGGAATTAACCTTGCTGCACAAAGAGATTGTTAAGACCCTGGATGAAGCGGTTAAAAAAGGAGGAAGTACCATTCGCTCCTACGTAAACTCACAAGGGGAGATTGGAATGTTTCAGCTTGAATTATATGCCTACGGCCGTAAAGGGGAAGAATGCAAAAGATGTGGAACCCCATTAGAAAAAACAACGGTAGGGGGACGAGGTACGCATTTTTGTCCCGCATGTCAAAAAATTTAAGTGTTAGAAGTGAGATGACAATTTAATAACAAAGGATAGGCTCCTCCCATATACTATCGTAGTGATTGACGGAAGGAGCCCTAGACATCATGTTTCAAATGTTCTCACTTCTCCTGCTGGCTTTTGCTCTCAGTCTTGATAGCTTTAGCGTAGGGTTTACGTATGGACTTAGAAAAATGGTACTGCCGCTTAAATCAGTGCTCATCATTGCAACCTGTTCAGCGATTTCTTTAATGATTGCGGTGTCAATCGGCCATGGCCTAGAAAAGATCTTGTCTCCGGATATCACGGCTAGCCTTGGGGGAATTATTCTAATTGCTCTCGGCGCCTGGGTATTATATCAATTTTTCAGGCCAGAGAAAGAAAAGGACTCAGACCTGCTTGAACATGAAAAGCTGATCATTAATTTTGAAATCCGCTCCTTAGGGATTGCGATCAATATCTTAAGGAAACCAATGTCAGCTGACTTTGACCGTTCGGGTACAATCACCGGAATCGAAGCGTTCATGCTGGGTTTTGCCTTATCCATCGATGCGTTTGGTGCTGGAATTGGTGCGGCTATGCTTGGATTCTCTCCTTTTTACCTAGCCGCCAGTGTTGCTGTTATGAGTTCTTTGTTTCTTGTATTAGGAATAAAAAGCGGTGCCTTTTTTCATAAATTTAACTGGGTCCAAAAGTTTACCTTTTTACCGGGGATTTTATTAATTATCATTGGAATATTCAAATTATAAACGTTCAAGTGGAAAGGAATAGAGTATGTCACTTGTAATAGGACTAACAGGCGGAATAGCCAGTGGAAAAAGTACAGTTTCCAACATGTTAAAAGAAATGAACCTCACTGTTATTGACGCAGACGTAGAAGCCCGCCTCGCAGTTGAAAAAGGAGAACCCGCCTATCAAAAAATCGTTGCTGAATTTGGTGATGATGTCCTGCAGTCTAACGGAGAAATTGATAGGGTTAAACTCGGTTCGATCATTTTTCATAACGTTGAAAAACGACAGCTCTTAAACAGCATTGTTCATCCCGAGGTGAGAAAAAGGATGAATAATCAAGTTGAAGCAGCCAGGGGACGCGGGGAACAAGTCATTGTCCTCGACATTCCATTGCTGTTTGAAAGTAAACTAACGCATATGGTTGAAAAAACCGTTCTCGTTTATGTTGATCGGGATATCCAGCTAAAAAGACTGATGGAACGTAATAACTTATCCATGCAAGACGCAGAGGCAAGAATAAAATCACAAATGCCTCTTTCAGAAAAAGTAGCATTAGCAGATGCAGTGATTAATAATAATGGATCCATCGCTGAAACAAAAGAACAGGTAATTGAGGTTTTGAAAAGCTGGGGGATAACAACGCGGGATTAGACAAAATTCAGAAGGGGGAACCCTTCTTTTTTTGTTGTTGTTAAAGCAATGAAATTCATGGAGCCCAAAATATCGACAGAAGAACAGAAAAGGTCCTCGTGAGTGGTTTATGAAGCCCAAAATCAAGTTGGAAGACAAAAAGGGTCTTCATGAATGGATCATGAAGCCGAAAATACCGAAAAATAGAACAGAAAAGGCTTCATGAATGGTTTATGAAGCCGATAATACCGATAGAAGAACAGAAAAGGTCTTTATGAATATATCATGAGATAAAAAGGGCAGCGTAGAAGTACTCATGATTCATCGATCCCAAAACAAAAGATACAAAGACTACATGGAGGATTCATGAGGTCTAAAGTCAAAAAGGAATAGCGGACAAGGTCCTCATGAGTGGTTTATGAAGCACATAATGAGAAGGAAAGTTAAAAAAGGACCTCATGAAACTGTCCATGAGGTCTAAAGTATATAAACTAACCTACTCCTGATGATTAGTGCCATCTAATGCATTATCTACAAAATAAGAATATTTACCGTGACCTTTTAGTATGAATTTTTTCAATAATATCTTTCTAATCCTCTTTTTACTCCTAATAACCTTGCACCAATTAAAGATGAGATTAGTGGTAATCTTTATATCTGGAAATAGTATCTTCAATTCCTCTACATGTCGCATTACCGCCATTTCCACCCGTTCCTCAAAACCACAATTCTTACAAGTTAATTTGGTTCTAGATACAGAAAAATTAAACGAGTGGCAAGCTGCACAGGTCATCCCTTTTTTCAATGTGTCATACTCATATTTTGGTAATCGAACATAAGGATTTTCTGTCTTATGTAAAGAAATTAACAAGTCTGCAAGTTTATGATGCCAATCACTTAGCTTAGCAGGTAAGCTATATAGTTTTTTTACAAAGGATTTAACTTGTGTAGGTAAGATAATCTGCGGATTTTGAGATGGCAGAAATAAGGTGAAATTAGGGTTTATAAAAACTAGGTAAGCTTCGATGGGGAATTTATAATTATATTTTTGGAGTAATTGCCGGAGCTCGGAATGACATCGTTTTAATTGAAGCATAGAATCCTTTTTTCACTGCCAGTTACTGTTTTAAAAATACCATCTTCATAACAATATTCTCCTTCGTAAGTCTTCACATCAATAAGGTAAATCCGTCCATGAAAGATAATTAAAGTGTCAATTTGAAATAGTGTATCTCCTACTTCTAGTAACAAATCATTTAGAACTAAACTTTCTAGTTCACGTATTAGGTTATCAAACTTTAATTCCCCTTCATACCCCTTCTCCTTGTTAAAGAGTTGCTGCTTTTCTTTTTCCGATAATTTCATTCTATGAGCCAAAATTCTTAAGATAACCAATTCTGCAGGAACAGACCTTTCCTTTTTAAACATAACCCACATCCTTTCTTATCTATTATTCTAGTCGAACATCCTAAAACAAAAAATGAATGTTTTGTTAATTCTTCATTGCGAATATCATTAATAATCTTTATTGTAGCTCATTTATTAACCAAGTTATCCATATTAAAAACATTTTTAAAAAATCCGCACATTATATATCGCATTTTTATCTAAATATGTTATACTAATTACATCAAAACAAGTTAATAAGTATAACATATTACGGAAGGGGCCGTGAAATGAAGGCAAGAATTGCAATAAACGGTTTTGGGAGAATTGGAAGGATGGTTTTTAGAAAAGCGATCCTTGAAAATACGCTTGATATTATTGCTATCAATGCTAGTTATCCTGCGGAAACATTAGCACATTTGATAAAATATGATACGGTTCATGGACCATTTCAAGGGGATATCATTGCGCTTGATGAAGAGCTGATTGTAAACGGTAAAAGAGTAAAATTATTAAATAATCGGAATCCTGAGCAACTTCCATGGAAAGAGTTAAATATAGATGTGGTTATTGAAGCAACAGGTAAATTTAACTCACGAGACAAGGCGGGACTGCACTTAGACGCAGGAGCAAAAAAGGTAATTATTACTGCACCGGGGAAGAATGAGGATATCACCATTGTTATGGGAGTAAACGAAGACAAACTAGACATCACTCAACATGATGTTATTTCTAATGCGTCTTGTACCACAAACTGTTTAGCACCTGTGGCGAAGGTGTTGGATGAAAAGTTTGGGATTGAAAATGGTTTAATGACAACCATTCATTCGTATACCAATGATCAACGAAACATTGACAACCCACATAAAGATTTGCGAAGAGCTAGAGCATGTGGACAATCTATCATCCCAACCACAACGGGGGCAGCTAAAGCGTTATCGCTGGTATTACCTCAGTTAAAGGGTAAGCTGCATGGAATGTCACTTCGTGTACCTACACCAAATGTATCACTAGTGGATTTAGTAGTCGATTTGAAACAAGATGTTACGATTGATGATATCAATCAGGCTTTTTCGGAAGCAAAAAATGGTCCATTAAAGGGTATCATCGACTTTACAATGGAACCGCTTGTATCCGTTGATTTCAATACAAATCCGTACTCCGCCATCATTGATGGATTATCAACCATGGTAATGGGGAACAGAAAAGTAAAAGTGCTTGCTTGGTATGATAACGAATGGGGATATTCTTCCCGGGTTGTCGATCTTACCTTATATGTCGCCCATCTAATGGCCAATTCAAATCAGGTGAAAGTTGGGTAATCCAAAAAATACTGTCGACTGGCAGTATTTTTTTTGTAGCTAATTAAAGCCTTTGTGCATAATATAGTTTGAAATTCTTTTGAGGGATAAGCCTCGGCAAGGCCGACTCTAAAAATGTTAGATTCATAGGTTGCAAAACAAATATAAACTTAGTATACTAGTCATCGTGAACTTCTTGAAATTAGGTGACGATTGATTACTTAAAGGGTTAGGACCTCTCTGGACTAACTTTCCCCCGTGGTAATTACTTGGATACCATCAAAAAAGATTTCAAGAATGAAGCAAAAATGTAAGAGGGGGAATTGAATATGGAAACAATGGGACGTCACGTAATCTCTGAATTATGGGGATGCGACTTTGAAAAATTGAATGATATGAATTTCATTGAACAAACTTTTGTCGAAGCAGCTCTCAGATCAGGTGCGGAAATCCGCGAAGTAGCATTTCATAAGTTTGCACCACAAGGCGTAAGCGGTGTGGTCATTATTTCCGAATCTCACTTAACAATTCACAGCTTCCCTGAACACGGATATGCCAGCATTGATGTATATACTTGTGGTGATTTAAATCCAAATGTAGCAGCTGATTATATTGCTAAATGCTTAAATGCACAAACACGCGAGAATATTGAAATTCCACGCGGTATGGGTCCTGTTCAAGTAAAACAGGCAAAAGCTCTATAATTATAAATAAAAAAGCGACGAGGGGTGTATTTTATAGTACACCTCTTTTTATTTTTTTCGTAAAGTATTGTAAAATTAGATAAAAGACTATATTTGGAGGCTTCTATGGCTATATTTGGTAATTTATTTATTCGTTTTAGAAAACAGATCGAAACTTCGGATCATCAGAAAGATAATTCCTTAGCTACCCATTATTATAAAGCATCTTTCAACCAGCTTTTTCAATCCGTTGAGGAATTATTTCGTCAGGATGCAGATTGCCGTATTGTTACGGTTTCCAAAGACCATGGTGAGATTGCTGTAGAAATCAATAAACCGATTCCTTGTTTTCTAATCGTTACGATAGTTTCTGTGAGAGGAATGGAAACAGCAGTAGACTTTAGTATTTCTTCTGAAAAATTTTCACCTATTGGTTTGTATCCAATTTTAAGAAAAAGGATAATTTCCTATTACGATAAAATGAATAAATTACATACTCTTGTCAGAGTCGGCAAAAGCTCATAATACTTCTTGTGTTACCGTTTTCTTTTTAATAAGATAAAGAATAGATACTTATATTTATGAATGGATTGATTTGGGAGTTGATCAAATGAAGTGCCCTTCATGTCAAAATTATGGTACACGTGTGCTTGATTCCCGGCCGGTTGATGAGGGTCGTGCAACCCGAAGAAGGCGTGAGTGTGAAGAGTGTGGATATCGTTTTACCACATTCGAGAAGATTGAAGAAATTCCACTGATCGTCGTCAAAAAGGAAGGTACGAGGGAAGAATTCAGTCGCGATAAAATTTTACGAGGCTTAATTAAGGCTTGTGAAAAGCGCCCAGTTGCTTTAAAAGAATTAGAGGATATTACTCAAGGGGTAGAAAAGGAACTGCGCAGTCAAGGAATATCAGAAATCAAAAGTGAATTAATTGGTGAAATGGTAATGGACAGGCTTGCCCATGTTGACGAAGTAGCTTATGTGCGCTTTGCTTCTGTTTACCGTCAATTTAAGGATATAAATGTTTTTATTCAAGAATTAAAAGAACTGATAAATAAGGAGAAATCCTAGGGAGCTAAAGAAAGTCTTTGGCTCTTTATTACTTTTTAAAGGGTGAATGATATGGCGCAGCATTGGCAGGAATTGATTCCGATTGACCGTTATCTTGTTACGTCAAATGGATTGCTGCATGAATACGACCGCAAAGTGCTGACTTTTTTGTATCAGCCCTTAATCGGATCCACTTGTTTAAGTGTATATATGACTCTTTGGGCAGAGCTTGAAGAAAATAAACTATGGTCTGAATCTTCGACGCATCATTTGCTAATGAATTTGTTAAGTGTGAACTTAAAGGATATCTACGAAGCTAGGTTAAAATTAGAGGGTATTGGCTTGTTAAAAACATACGTAAAAAGTGATGAAAGTGGACGTTCATTTATTTATGAACTGACTCCGCCATTGAATCCAGAGCAATTCTTTTTAGATGGAATGTTAAATATTTATTTATATCGTAAAATCGGCAAAAATCACTTTTCGCGTTTAAAACGTTTTTTTAGCACCCCTAAAAAGCCGCTGGATGAAGATTATTTAGAAGTAACCAGAGAGTTTCAGGATGTGTTTGCGTCGGCAACTCCAGGCAGTCTTCAGTATATGCAAGAGCATGCAGAAGACTTGGAAGCCGAATCCGATCAAGAATTTATTGGCCGGATGGATCAAAAACCAATTCAAATTGATACCAGGACCTTTGATTTTGATTTGTTAATGGCAGGTCTTAATGAATCACTTGTCCCACAAAAAGCATTGACCAAAAAGGTAAAAGAGGTTATCAGTAACCTTGCCTTTCTTTATGGAATTAGTCCAATCGAAATGAAAAACTTTGTATTAGGGGCAATCAATGAAAAGGATGAAATTGATATCGAGGACCTTAGAAAAGGTGCGCGTGATTGGTATCAATTTGAAAATTATGACCAGCTTCCAAGTCTTATCAATAGAACACAGCCTGCTGTTCACCAGGTCCAGTTAACGGAACCGAAAACACAGGAAGAAAAATTAATTCGTTATTATGAAACCACACCTCCCATCGTTATTTTTAAAGAACTCTCAGGCGGAGTGGAGCCTTCTGCTGCCAATTTGAAAATATTAGAGGAAATCATGATAAAATATAAACTTCCTCCTGGTGTAGTAAACGTGTTAATTGAGGTTGTTCTTAGAAAAACGGATATGAAATTTACTAAGGGTTTTGTTGAATCAATTGCAAGCCATTGGGCTCGGCTTAAAATAAAGAGTGTTAAAGAAGCAATGGAAGCAGCGAGGAAAGAAGAGCGGAGCTTTCAAGAAAGCAAAAAGACTGGTAAATCTACGAAAAAACCTATCCGGACGGAAGTTTTACCTGATTGGTTTGATGATAGTGGAAAAACAAGTGATAAATCAAATACAAAAGCAAGTGATAAAGCAGATACAAAAGACCAAAACACAGAGCTTGAAGCGAAAAAGCGTGCGATTGAAGAAAAGCTCAAAGCATTTCGTAAATAGGTGGTGAATGTAATTGGAAAAGATAAATCGAACAATTAAGCGATTAGCCTCGAATGAAAATTTTCAAAAGCGTTATGAAGAGCAGCGAAAGCAAGTATTAAATCATCCTGATATTCATGCATTTCTAACAGAACATGAAAATGAGCTGAATCAGCATTCGATTGAAAAAAGCATGAGTAAACTTTATGAATACACTCAGCAGAGTAAAGAATGTAATCGCTGTGAAAGTCTTGATGGCTGTATAAATTTCATGAAGGGATACCACCCTGATTTAGTACTGGTACGAAACTCAATTGATGTTGTTTATAAACGCTGTCCTAGAAAAGTGATGGCGGATGAGCAAAAGAAAAATCAAAAGCTTATTAAGAGTTTATATGTACCTAGAGATATATTGGAAGCTACCTTTGAGGATTTTGAGGGTGACTTGGGCCGTTTGGACGCAGGGGACCGGGCAGCAACTTTTTTAATGAATTATGAGGCGGGATTAAAGCCTAAGGGATTGTATCTATATGGAAAATTTGGAGTAGGAAAATCCTTTTTGTTAGGGGCTATAGCCAACGAACTTGCTAAAAAGCAAATCCCAACCATGATTGTTTATGTTCCAGAACTGCTGCGAGAAATGAAAAGTGCGATTGGCGATTCTACTTTAAACGAAAAAATCGAAGCATTGAAAAAAGAACCGATTTTAATGCTTGATGATATCGGCGCCGAGGCAGTATCCAGCTGGACAAGAGATGAAGTACTTGGACCAATCTTGCAGTTCAGGATGCTTGAAAAGCTTCCAACCTTCTTTACCTCAAATTTTGACTTCCAGGGGCTTGAGCACCATTTAACCTACAGCCAGCGTGGTGAAGAGGAAAAGATGAAAGCACGGAGAATTATGGAAAGAATTCGTAGTTTAAGTGATCCTGTTCTTGTTGATGGACCAAATCGCCGTGATTAAAATATAAATGTAAGTGGATTACCGAAGCATTTTCGGTAATCCTTATTTTTTTTTCACAATATTGGTGTATTCATAACGTATAAACTTCTATTTTGGCCAAGTCCCCCATATAAATGTAAAACAGAGTATGGAATAAAGGGGGGATTTGGTTGGCAGAAATCATCTTCCGAAGCAAGATGGATGCGAAGAGATGTTATGATCACTTGCTGAAGTGCTTACGGTATCATCCAAATAATGAAGATATTCTTCTTATAGAAGATCGACATATAGTGAAAATTTCGGAAAGTATTGTTAGGTTTGGAGAGGTCAAAGAGGCATTCTATGAATTTATCATAAAAATAAAACGTGATGACTGGTTTAGGGCTATTTTACAAGAGCAATATTATTTTGAGGACCAAGAAGAGCAGGAGCATATTATGGACATCATTTATTCTGTCCTTGAAGGTCAGCGGGAGGATTTAGCTGTTTTCATTAAGGAAAATGGTGAAGAATCTCAAATTAGAGAAGTTGTGGAGGAAATCTTTCAGGATCATATCTCGTTCTCGTTTGACTCCTTTTTAAAATTTCGATTGCGTCCTTATTTGAAAATGTTAGAGAGTTACGTCGAGATATCCATTGATGAATATAAAATGGAGCAAGAATATCAAATGTTTATTCAAACATTAAGGGATTTTTTAGCGAGCCGTGAGCCAAAAATGGTCACACTGCACCTTTTATTTGATGAGGAAATTACTTTTTTTGATGAGCAATTTGAAGAGATAAAAAGGGCAGAATTGATGAAAATGATTGACCGGAAGCTTTTGTTTAATCATCCGGTTTATGTAGATTCGGCTTCCATTGCACCATTACTATCAATTGCGCCAAAGAACATTTTCCTCTATACAAAGAATACGGATGAACCCCTTGTGAGAACCATTAAGAACATCTTTGAAGAAAGAGTATTAATAAAGTCATACAAAGGTTTGCGGCATACAAAGGAATGGCTTCGTCAGAAAAACTCTGCAAATGGAAATGGTGCTTGAAATATAATGGGAAATTGTATGCTTGGTGTATTGATTTTTCAAAATAGAATCATTATAATAACCTACATAGTCCGAAATGCTGAAGCGCCTTGTCCAGCCCCGACAAGCATAAGACGAGCGCTGACAGAAGGCGTCTTTTGCCTTCCGAAGCGATTGGCTTATGACTCGAGGGGCTAGGCGCTGAAGCTAGACATCAATATATCAAGCAAAAGTAATGATAAGGACAACAGTATTTATTCACGGTTACCAGAGAGGGAGGACGCAGGCTGAAAGCCTCCTAGCACGGATTGAATGCTTACCACCTTTAAACTTCAGCGGTGAACGCTTCTTTGAAGTGAGTAATCGTCTGACGGGAAACAGCCCGTTACCCTGTCCTAAAGTCGTTTTTATGTTTCTTATAAAAATGAAAAATTGGGTGGAACCACGTGTTTATTAAACTCGTCCCTTTTCCAGGGACGGGTTTTTTTATTTTTTAGGCTCTGTTAAACTGAATGTTGATTTCTCTGTGTTTGGAAAATAATCGGAGAATTTCCGTTTAAATCAGGAAACACCTATATTATCCTTAAAAATAACGGAGTTTTTCCGCTTATTGTATCCAAATTCTTGGAATTTGTCTTATTTAAAGCAGTTAACCGGAATATCACCGCTTTTATCTGCTTCTTAAGCTTCCTCAATATACAATAGCCGGAAATTCTCCGCCTATGAATTTTCAACTCTATACGAAAATCAACAATGAATAATAACAGAGCCATTTTAAACAGCGTTTTACAGACAAATTTGTCTCGAGCGCTCAAATCAAAGGAGGAATTACCATGTCAGACGTTGTTAAGATTTCGTTTCCAGATGGGGCAGTAAAGGAGTTTCCTCGTGGAACAACAACCGAAGATATTGCCGCTTCCATCAGCCCGGGACTTAAGAAAAAGGCAATCGCTGGGAAATGGAATGGTCAATTATTTGATCTTCGCCGTCCAATCGAAGAAGACGGTTCAATAGAAATCGTTGTCCCAGAATCAAAAGAGGCTTTGGAGATTTTACGTCATAGTACAGCTCACTTAATGGCTCAAGCGATTAAAAGGCTGTACGGCAAAGAGGTAAACCTTGGTGTAGGTCCAGTAATCGAAGGTGGGTTCTATTATGATATCGACCTCGAGGAATCCATTACTCCAGAGGATTTACCGAAAATTGAAAAGGAAATGGCGAAAATCGTCAATGAAAATATCGAGATCGTTCGTAAAGAAGTAAGCCGGGCAGAAGCGGTTCAGTTCTTCAAAGCAGAAGGCGACCCTTACAAGCTTGAGCTAATTGAAGCGATTCCTGATGATGAGCAAGTTACAATCTATGAACAGGGTGACTTCGCTGACCTTTGCCGAGGTATCCACGTTCCTTCAACCGGTAAAATTAAAGAATTCAAATTATTGAGCATCGCGGGAGCGTACTGGCGCGGTGACAGCAAAAACAAAATGCTTCAGCGTATTTACGGTACTGCTTTCTTCAAGAAAGAGGATTTGAAAGAGCACCTTCGTTTACTTGAAGAAGCGAAAGAACGTGATCATCGTAAGATTGGTAAAGAGTTAAACCTGTTTACTAGCTCTCAATTAGTTGGACAAGGGCTGCCATTATGGCTTCCAAAAGGCGCAACAATCCGTCGAGTGGTTGAAAGATATATTGTTGATAAAGAGCAGCGTCTTGGGTATGACCATGTTTATACTCCGATCATGGGAAGTGTCGATTTATACAAAACTTCAGGTCACTGGGATCATTACCAGGAAGATATGTTCCCTGTAATGGATATGGATAACGAGCAATTGGTTCTTCGCCCAATGAACTGTCCGCACCACATGATGGTGTACAAAAATGCGATTCACAGCTATCGTGAACTTCCAATCCGGATTGCTGAGCTTGGAACGATGCATCGTTATGAAATGTCTGGTGCTTTATCAGGTTTACAGCGTGTTCGTGGAATGACCTTAAATGATGCGCATATCTTTGTTCGACCAGACCAAATTAAAGATGAATTTAAGCGAGTTGTTAATCTTGTTCTAGAAGTATACAAAGATTTCAATATCAAGGACTATTCCTTCCGTCTATCCTACCGTGATCCACAAGATACTGAAAAGTACTTCGATGATGATGCAATGTGGGAAAAAGCGCAAAGTATGCTGAAGGAAGCAATGGATGACCTTGGCCTTGATTATTATGAAGCAGAAGGAGAAGCAGCTTTCTACGGTCCTAAACTTGATGTTCAAGTGAAAACAGCTTTAGGAAAAGAAGAAACCCTCTCTACTGTTCAGTTGGACTTCTTACTTCCTGAACGATTTGATTTAACTTATGTTGGGGAAGACGGCAAGCAGCACCGTCCAGTGGTTATCCACCGTGGAGTCGTGTCAACAATGGAACGCTTTGTAGCCTTCTTAATTGAAGAATACAAAGGGGCATTCCCAACTTGGCTTGCTCCCGTACAGGTACAAGTCATTCCAGTTTCACCTGACGTGCATTTTGACTTTGCAAAGCAGGTTCAGGAACAGCTTCAAAATCAAGGCTTCCGTGTTGAATTAGATGGCCGTAATGAAAAAATTGGCTACAAAATCAGAGAAGCCCAAATGCAAAAAATTCCATACATGCTCGTTGTCGGTGACAAAGAAGTAGAAGAAAATGCCGTCAACGTCCGCAAATACGGAGAACAAAAATCAGAAACAGTACCATTTGCAGAATACCTTGAGTCATTACTTGCAGAAGTAAAAAGAGGATAATGGTTTAACAAAGGGAGGTTTTCTCCCTTTGTTTTTTTGAAAAGAAAAAATTTCTATTGAATAATTTTTCGTTTCTTGATAAAATGAATTTCGTTGTCATACGAAATGCATGTTTGACATCACGTCTTTGCTTATGTTATAGTAACTAAGGAAAATTGAATACTAGTTTTGGGAAAAGAAGAAGCACCCGCTTCTCACCTGATTGACGCAATTGGCAGTTGGCAGGTTTTACGTGAACTCTTTGGTTTATTACTTTTGTTTCGTAAAGTGTGGGTGTATACATCCGCACTTTTTTATTTGTAAAAACAAAGCATTTAAAAAAAGTTGTTCATTTCTTGCCGAAACAGCATAGCGTCAAAAGTCAGTCAGCTGACTATCTTGACCCGAAAGTTGTATTCGTGAAAACCTTGGAGGTGGCTAATTATTAGCAAAGACATGTTGTTAAATGAGGGTATTCGCGCTCGCGAAGTTCGTCTAATTGATCAGAACGGCGAACAATTAGGTATTAAAACCAAATTTGAAGCGCTGGAGATTGCCGGACGAGTGAATCTTGATTTGGTACTAGTTGCACCAAATGCGAAGCCTCCGGTAGCCCGAATTATGGACTATGGCAAATTTAAATTCGAGAATCAAAAGAAAGAAAAAGAAGCTCGAAAGAATCAAAAGATTATTGTTACAAAAGAAGTTCGTCTCAGCCCAACAATTGATGAGCATGACTTTAATACAAAACTTCGCAATGCGATTAAGTTTTTGGAAAAAGGCGACAAGGTAAAAGCTTCAATCCGCTTCAAGGGCCGGGCGATTACCCATAAAGAAATCGGTCAACGTGTATTAGACCGTTTTGCTACAGAGTGCAAGGAAGTTGCAACAATTGAATCTCATCCAAAAATGGATGGACGAAGCATGTTCCTCGTTCTAGCACCTAAAACTGAAAAGTAATAAGGAGGACTATCCCAATGCCAAAAATGAAAACTCACCGTGGCGCTGCAAAGCGTTTCAAGAAAACTGGTTCTGGTAAACTGAAGCGTTCACACGCTTATACTAGCCATTTATTTGCAAACAAATCTACAAAAGCTAAGCGTAAGCTTCGCAAAGCTTCACTTGTTTCTAAAGGCGATTTCAAACGCATCCGTTTCTTATTAACAAATCTTAAATAATCGTTAACGATTGATATAGGAGGAAAAATTCATGCCACGTGTAAAAGGCGGTACTGTAACGCGTCAGCGTCGTAAAAAAGTTATTAAATTAGCAAAAGGTTATTATGGTTCAAAACATACATTATACAAAGTAGCTAACCAACAGGTTATGAAATCTTTAATGTATGCATTCCGCGATCGTCGCCAGAAGAAGCGCGACTTCCGCAAACTTTGGATTACTCGTATCAACGCAGCAGCTCGTATGAACGGTCTTTCTTACAGCCGTTTAATGCATGGCTTAAAGCTTGCTGGTATCGAAGTAAACCGCAAAATGCTTGCTGAATTAGCAGTAAGCGATGCAGCAGCATTTACTGAATTAGCAAACGTTGCAAAACAACAGCAGAAATAATTCATTAAGCCATTCTCAATAAGAGGATGGCTTTTTCTATAGGGGAGATGGGGAAGTGACTACCATTTTAGTTGGATACATCATCATGAATCTTATTGGTATGATTGTGATGAAAGTAGACAAAGAACGGGCAAAAAAACATCAATACCGTATTAGTGAAAAGACATTATGGCTCGTAGCGTTATTTGGAGGAGCCGTTGGCACGACATTAGGAATGCAACTATACCGTCATAAAACAAAGCATTTATCTTTTAAGGTGGGTTTTCCCCTTCTAGCAGCTGCTGAAATCATACTTTTGGGTTATTTTTTTACGTTGCAGACATAACAGCCTGCCCCTTTTTATATCTTTAATTAACAAGAAAAGAGCAGCACCCAGGGGGCATGTAAATGAATGAGGACTTGTCTTTGCTGTTAATCATGGTGGAAGCTGGCGGCGTTTTTGCTCCACTTGCTTTCGTGTTATTTCATCTGCTCAGATCGTTCTTATTTATTCCTGTATCAGTTGTCATCATTGCTGGCGGTGTTCTGTTTGGAACTTTATGGGGAACTATTTATTCCGTTATCGGTTTAATGGGGGTTAGCGTTTTCTTTTATGCATTTATTGATAGAATGCCGAAAACACAGGAGCGCATTATAAAAATTAAAAATCGGTGGTTCGGAGAATATCGAAATCTTACGGTTGGTCAAATAGCCATTTTAAGACTTATTCCTTTTGTACATTACCATCTATTGAGCTTTTGTTTAAAACAAAGAAAACCTAAATTTAAAGAGTACATGAAGGCTTCATTCCTAACCAATATTCCAATTGCTCTTTTCTTTACAATATTCGGAGAGTATATATCTACCTTTACACCTTCTCTAATCATTTTGATTCTTCTAGGTTTAACTATACTCGTTTATCTTTTAAGAGAAAAACAAAATATAATTAAATGGAAGGAGTTCTTTAAGAGAACAAAGGAAAAAGCCGCTGGTTAAGCGGCTATTTTTGTTGCAAAAACTCATGTATTGGGCTTTTCCAATGAATTTGGGCAGCAGGATATTTTTCAAGTATCTTTTTTTCAATAAAATAAAAGTCTTCCTTAGCCATTCCTTGAACCGCAGTGGGATGGTTCGGTGAAAGTGAAATAGAAACAACATCTATATTGTTTTTCGTGGCCCCTAAGTATTTTTCTCCTGTAAACACTGCACCATTGTAGGTAACCTGAAAATTCTTAATGACCTCCTCATTATCTAGCAGTAAAAAGCGTTTGTGCTTTCGTGCTGCTTCTAATTTACGAGTTGGTTTGAGGAGGAACTTCATTGTTACAAAAACAAAGAAGAAAAACAAGAAAACAAGCGCTAAGCGCAGCAGCCAAACCATGACATTGCCTCCTAGACCTTTTTCCTACTATACGAACTGGAAGGAGAAAAGTTTCATTCTCCGCGCAGTTTGATATAATTTTGCAGAGGGAGTGATAAAATGCAGTTAGAAAAATTATTTAGAATGCAGCAAGCGTTAGATCAGCATATTGTGGAGAAGCATGAATTACAGAACGAAGATTTATTTAATAGAAAGGTTCTTGCTTTGCTGGTGGAGCTAGGAGAATTGGCAAATGAAACACGCTGTTTCAAGTTTTGGAGTATCAAGCCATCGTCGGAAAAAAGTGTTGTATTAGAGGAGTTTGTTGATGGAATACACTTTATATTATCTTTAGGAATTGAATGTGGTTTTCAGAACCTAGATTACAAACTTGAATTGGAACCTTCAACAGTGAGCACTACAGAGCAATTCCTTTTGATTTATGAAAAAGTAAATGAATTTAAAGACAGCAAGAAGGATTGTGATTTCCAAATTTTACTTCAATGCTATTTACAACTAGGTACCGTGCTTGGAATATCTTATGAGGAAATGGAAAAAGCATATTTTGCAAAAAATGAAGTAAATTATCAAAGACAGCAGAATAATTATTAGCTGAATATTATTTTCTGTATAATAAGGTTGAACAGACATAAAAGGGGGCGAAGCAATGGCTAAATTAGACGAGACGTTAACAATGTTTAAGGAGTTAACCGACGCCAATGGGATTCCCGGCAACGAGAGGGAAGTTCGCGAAGTAATGAAAAAGTACATAGCGCCATATGCAGATGAAGTCACAACTGATGGACTTGGCAGTTTAATTGCCAAGAAGGTAGGAAAAGAGGGCGGGCCGAGAATCATCGTAGCTGGGCACTTGGACGAGGTAGGTTTTATGGTAACGCAAATTGATGACAAAGGTTTCCTGCGTTTTCAAACCGTAGGCGGCTGGTGGTCACAAGTTATGCTGGCACAGCGCGTCACCGTGGTTACCAATAAAGGTGATATCGTTGGGGTCATCGGATCCAAGCCACCGCACATTTTGCCGGCGGAAGCCCGTAAGAAACCTGTAGAAATCAAAGATATGTTTATTGATATTGGTGCCTCTAGTCGTGAGGAGGCTATGGAATGGGGCGTCCTGCCTGGTGATATGGTCGTACCATATTTTGAATTTACGGTTATGAATAATGAAAAATTGCTCTTGGCAAAGGCATGGGATAACCGAATTGGCTGTGCGATCGCCATTGATGTAATGAAGCAATTAAAAGGGACGGAACATCCGAATGAGGTTTATGGTCTAGGAACAACCCAAGAAGAAATTGGCTCTCGAGGTGCCCGTACTTCAGCTGAAAAAATTAATCCGGATATTGGCTTTGCAGTGGATGTTGGGATTGCTGGGGATACTCCAGGAATTTCTGAAAAAGAGGCAATGAGTAAAATGGGGAAAGGTCCGCAAATTATCCTCTACGACGCTACTCTTGTAGCCCATAAAGGCTTGCGTGATCTTATTATCAATGTTGCTGATGAGTTAAATATTCCGTATCAATTCGATGTTATTCCTGGCGGCGGAACGGATGCAGGTCCTATTCATACTGCGCACCATGGTGTTCCTTCCATTCCTATTACCATCGCAACACGTTATATTCATACTCACGCTGCAATGCTTCACCGTGATGACTATGAGAATGCGGTTAAATTGATTGTTGAAGTCATTAAGCGATTAGACCGGGAGACAGTTGATAAGATTACGTATGAATAATGGTTTAAATCCTCGACAGTGAAGTCGAGGATTTTTTTAATACTACCACGTGCCCGAACAGAAACATTTTTGCAATTTGGGTAAAGTGAGCCCCTCGCACCTGCCCCATATATTTCCTTTTTCGGTCCCATAGGTTCCATTAGAAAAGCTGCCGAAATTATTCGGCAGCCGGAAAATTATTTTAATCCACTTTCAAGTGCTGCAAGCATTTCTTTCTTTTCTTCCTCAGAAGAATTTTTCCAAATGACTTCAAATAATACACCTAATCCTGGGAGCATTTTTTCTTCTCCATTTTGAATAGCGTCAACAATTGTATCCTCTAATTCTGCTTGTGAGTTACCAGAAACATTGTGAATAATGGCATTCCGTAAATTTAAGTTCATATGAATTCACTCCTTTTTATCCTGTATTACTCTAATATGATTTCTAATTTTAGTTTTATTATGTATTTTTTTTGGGATATAATGAGAAAAAACACTGAAGGAGTACAAACTTGAAGCATATTGAATCCATTCAAAATCCAAAAGTAAAACAATGGAAAAAACTTTTAACGAAAAAGGAACGAGATAGATCCGGGACATTTTTAGTAGAAGGTTTTCATTTAGTAGAAGAAGCATTAAAACAAAGTGAAAGTGTTATCGAGATTATAGTCTCTGATAAGACAGGTCTTCCTCCGCGATGGGATTCTGGGGAAATACCAGTAACGATTGTAACCGAGGAGATTTCCAATTCATTATCTGAAACGGAGGCACCACAAGGAATCTATGCAGTTTGTCGGCAGGTTCAAGTAGACGTACCAAACGGAAAAACGTATTTGCTAATCGATGCCGTACAGGATCCAGGGAATCTAGGAACGATGATTCGTACGGCTGATGCTGCAGGCATTGACGCAGTTGTGGTAGGAAAGGGAAGTGTCGATGTTTACAACTCAAAAGTACTCCGCTCGGCACAGGGAAGTCATTTTCATTTGCCAATCATAAGAGGGGATCTACATGATTGGATTGAAAGACTCCATGAAAAAAATATTTCTGTTTACGGTACAGCACTTGAAGGTGCTTCAGCATATACTGATATTTCAACAAGTGAGTCTTATGGATTATTAGTTGGCAATGAGGGAAATGGTGTTAATAAAGAACTGCTGGCGAAGACGACTGCAAATCTTTATATTCCGATTTATGGCAAGAGCGAATCACTGAACGTTGCAGTCGCTACAGGCATCCTGTTATATTTTTTGAAAAAATAGACGATACTAGTTTGAATCATGGAGTAAAGTATTATATAATTATCTACATTATTGAAAAATAGCAAAAACGATGACGGAGAAAAGTATCTTATCAAAGACCATTTTAGGGAGAAAGTGCCTTGACTGAAAGCACTTTTATGGGAAGGTTAAGAGAAGTTCACCTCCTGAGTTGGCATCGGGACCATTTCAAATCGAAATGTAAAGATGCACCGGCCTAAGCCGTTATCTCAATGAAGCGAACACATGTGTTTTATACATACCGTGTTTACAAGGGTGGTACCGCGACTATAAACCTCGTCCCTTTCCAGGGATGGGGTTTTTTTGTTTGTTGAAAAATAACCGCTCTATATTTAACGATTAAAAAGGAGGAAATACGATGCAAGAACGATTAAAGGAATTGCAGCAAGAAGCTATTCAAAAAATTGAACAGTCTTCAAGCTTAAAAGAATTGAATGACATTCGCGTTGCCTACTTAGGAAAAAAAGGTCCAATTACGGAAGTATTGCGTGGAATGGGTAAACTTTCAGCAGAAGAGCGTCCGATTATGGGAGCACTTGCAAATGAAGTTCGTGAAGCGATTGCAACTACATTAGAAGCAAAACAAAAGGATTTAGAGGAAGCTGCGGTTTTAGAAAAACTAGCCTCTGAATCCATTGATGTTACACTGCCAGGAAGACCCGTTAAGGTTGGTAATCACCACCCATTAACACGAATCATTGAAGAAATTGAAGATTTATTCATTGGTATGGGTTATCAGGTAGCTGAAGGGCCTGAAGTGGAGCAGGATTATTATAACTTTGAGGCTTTAAATTTACCAAAAGGTCACCCTGCTCGCGATATGCAGGATTCCTTCTATATTACTGATGAGATATTACTGCGTACCCACACTTCACCCGTTCAAGCTCGAACTATGGAAAAGAACCAAGGGAAAGGGCCAATCAAAATTATTTGCCCAGGTAAAGTGTACCGCCGTGATAATGATGATGCGACACACTCTCACCAGTTCATGCAAATCGAGGGTCTTGTTGTTGGTGAAAACATCCGCATGAGTGACCTTCATGGGACATTAGAAATCTTTGCGAAAAAAATGTTTGGTGAAGACCGTGAAATCAGATTGCGCCCAAGTTTCTTCCCATTCACAGAACCATCTGTTGAAATGGACATTTCCTGTATGATTTGCGGCGGACACGGCTGTAATGTTTGTAAGAAAACAGGCTGGATTGAAATTCTTGGTGCAGGAATGGTCCATCCAAACGTTCTTGAAATGGCTGGCTATGATTCTAAAAAATACACTGGATTCGCGTTCGGTATGGGACCAGAGCGAATCGCCATGTTGAAATACGGTGTCGATGACATTCGTCATTTCTATACAAATGATGTACGTTTCTTAAAACAGTTTTCTAAGCATGAATAAGGGAGGAGATTAAAAATGTTCGTTTCATATAAATGGCTCCAGGATTATGTAGACTTATCCGGAGTATCAGCTTCTGAATTAGCAGAGAAAATCACAAAAAGCGGGATTGAGGTTGAGGGTGTAGATGTCCTTAACGAAGGAATTACAGGAGTAGTAGTTGGTCATGTTGTTGAGCGTGTGCAACATCCAAATGCTGATAAACTTAGCAAATGCCAAGTTGACATCGGTCAAGGTGAACCTGTTCAAATAATTTGCGGCGCACCGAATGTGGCACAAGGTCAAAAGGTAGCAGTTGCAACGGTTGGTGCAGTATTACCAGGAAACTTTAAAATCAAACGAGCAAAGCTTCGCGGTGAAGAATCAAATGGTATGATCTGCTCCTTAACAGAACTTGGTGTGGAAGCAAAGGTTGTGCCAAAGGAATATTCAGAAGGAATCTTTGTTTTTCCTCAGGATGCAGAAGTTGGCACTGACGCAATTGCATTATTAAATCGTAATGATGAAGTTCTTGAGCTTGGTTTAACTCCAAATCGCGCAGATTGCTTGAGCATGCTTGGGGTGGCTTACGAAGTAGCAGCGATTCTAGGAAGAGAAGTAAAGCTTCCAGAAATTGATGTTCAGCCAGTAAATGAAAAAGCCGCAGATTATATTACGGTAAAAGTAGAAGCAAATGAAGATAATCCTTTATATGCTGCTAAAGTCATTAAAAATGTAAAAATCGGTCCTGCGCCGCTATGGATGCAAACCAGATTAATATCAGCTGGCATTCGTCCGCACAATAATGTAGTCGATATTACCAACTACATTCTCTTGGAATACGGTCAGCCGCTGCATGCATTTGACTATGATCGTTTAGGTTCAAAGGAAATTCTCGTTCGTCGTGCTCATGATGGTGAAAAGTTCTTAACGCTTGATGATGTAGAACGTACATTAACTTCTGACCATTTAGTGATTACAAACGGAAAAGAGCCTGTTGCATTAGCAGGAGTAATGGGTGGAGCCAATTCTGAGGTTACTTCAGATACTACAACCGTATTGTTGGAGGCAGCTTATTTTACAGGTGGAACGGTAAGAAAAGCGTCTAAAGACCATGGTTTAAGAAGTGAAGCAAGTGCTCGTTTTGAAAAGGGTGTTGATCCTAACCGCGTACGAGCTGCCGGTGAGCGTGCTGCATACTTAATGGCAAAATACGCTGGCGGCGAAGTACTAGAAGGTGCTTCCGAAGTTAATACACTTACAGTAGAACCAGCAGTGGTTTCGATAACTCTAGAAAAAATAAATAGTGTTATCGGCACAAACTTGACTGTTCAGGATGTTGAAGCTATTTTCGAACGTCTTCAATTTACTGTAAATGTTGAAGAGAATGTAATCACTGTTACAGCTCCTACGCGACGTGGTGACATCAAAATCGAAGAAGACTTAATTGAAGAAGTAGCCCGTCTTTACGGCTATGATAACATTCCTAAAACATTGCCATTCGGTTCCGCTACACCAGGTAAGTTATCAGATTACCAAGAAAAGCGCCGAATAGTCCGCCAATATTTGGAAGGTGCAGGATTATACCAAGCAGTGACGTATTCCTTAACAAGTGAGGAAAAAGCAGCACAATTCGCACTGGAGAAACGTGACTTTATTCGTCTGGCAATGCCGATGAGTGAGGACCGCAGTATCTTGCGTTTAAGCATAATGCCGCAGCTTTTGGAAGTTTTAAAATATAACAGTGCCCGCCAAAACGACAGTCTTGCTGTTTATGAAACGGGTGCGGTATTCTTAGCAAATGGAAACGAAATATTACCTGAAGAACAAGAGCATTTAGCTGGTGCTGTCACAGGTCTTTGGCACAGTCATTCTTGGCAGGGTGAGAAAAAAGCTGTTGACTTCTATGTGTTAAAAGGCATTTTAGAAGGATTGTTTGCAAAACTTGGCCTTACTGAAAGTGTGACATATGTTCAAGCGAAAGTTGATAACATGCACCCAGGAAGAACGGCTGAAATTCACTTAAATGGTGAAAGAATCGGTTTTGTCGGCCAAGTACACCCAACTATGCAAAAAGAGCTTGATTTGAAAGATACTTATGTTTTTGAACTTTCATTGAAGGCAGTTCTAGAAGAAGCGACAGCGGCATTAAGATACGAAGCCATTCCACGTTTCCCATCCATTACAAGAGATATTGCTCTTGTCGTTGATAAAGAAACAGTATCAGGCGTGTTAAAGGACGTTATTCAATCAGCAGGCGGAAAGCTTCTTAAAGAAGTCAGCGTTTTTGATTTATATGAAGGTGAACGTATGGAAGAAGGCAAAAAATCTATTGCCTATTCACTGAAATACATGGATCCAGAACGTACATTAACAGATGAAGAAGTAACAAAAGTTCATACTCAAGTACTTGAAGCCTTAAAAGAAAAGGCAGGAGCAGTGTTGAGAGGATAATGATAGATAGAAAATATGACCTAGTGACTTTCAACTAGGTCATTTTTTATGCAGTCTATTTGTGAAGTTAAAAAATGGAAATCTAGGTCAAAGCAGAATCTTTGAGTGACCGAAGAGTATTCATAAAAAGCATTTGGGTCAATGCAGGACCTCTGGAGTGACCGAAGAGCATTCATAAAAAGCATTTGGGTCAATGCAGGACCTCTGGAGTGACCGAAGAGCATTCATAAAAAGCATTTGGGTCAATTCAGGAAGTCTGGAAGCATTTAAGTCAATCCAACATAGGGCTGGAGTGACTGAAACCGAGACAGACTAAAGCCTACTGCATTAGCTCCTCTTTTTCTTTACCAGATTCATTGCTTTTTCCGTATTAGCAAAATGAAGCTTTACAAATTGAGGCAATACCTCTCGTCCTTTTTTCAAAATCAGTTTTGCTGCAGCTTCATCGACCAACGATCCTGCTCCTTTTGGGATTTTAAAGCCTGCCGCTTCACTTAATTTATCGAAATACTGTACAAAAGCGTACCGTGCGAGGATTGAAGCTGCTGCTACTGCAAGATGAATTCCCTCAGCCTTCGTACTAAAATAAACATTTTCCTTCGCAACAGCCTTTTGATTTTTCACATGCTGAAAATAAGTACTCTCTTGAACGAATTGATCAATCAGAATACCCTCCGGTTTAACCGGTTCAATCTTCTCCAGTACATTGAGGATGGCTTGGTTATGAAGAATGGCCTTCATTTTCCCCTGTGACATCCCAGCCTTTTGCAGCTGATTGTATTTTTCATTTTTCAACGTCATTAAACTAAAAGGGACCACATCTTTAATAACCTTTGCGATAGCGATAATTTTGTCATCATTTAAATCCTTTGAATCCCTGACCCCTAATTCTTTTAATAAAGGGATATCTTCCTTTCGAACATAGGCAGCGACAACGGTGATGGGTCCAAAAAAATCACCGGTACCGACTTCATCGGAGCCAATCACCGACCAGCTGCTAAAACCTTGCGGAAGATGACCTTTAGCTGCTTTTGACTTGGCGGGAGCTTTTGCTTCTGCCATGCCCCACCTGCCTGCTTCTGCTTCAGAGCCGCTCCCTTGAAATAAAACTTTTCCAGACTTATAGGCCGTGATCATCGAGCCAGAAGTCTTGGCTGCAAACACACTTCCTGGAGGAGTTTTATCTAGCAATTTACCTTCATAGTAGCTTTTCATTTTATTAATTTCAGACATACTTAGATTTAGTACGACATTTCCCACTTCAAAAACACTCCTCGGCATTATTTAAAAAAAGTAAAAATTCACCAAATTAAACTGTTTACTTTTCGACACACATCCGTTCGTGTTATATTATAAATTAGGGATTTCTTCGAATCGAATGGAGGCAGTAATTTGTCAAATATTGAAAAAACTAGAACAACCGTTGATATATACGGACAGCAATACGTTATCTTAGGAACCGAAAACCAGAGTCATGTTCGACATGTCGCTTCCTTAGTTGACAAAAAAATGCGCGAAATTGGTTCCAGAAATCCGCTGCTAGATGTAAATAAGCTCGCTGTACTTACAGCAGTAAATGCGGTCAATGATTATATTAAAATGAAGGAACAATTAGAGCGGCTGCAATCTGAACTACAAAAGGAAAAGGACTGAATAAGTCATGCTGGATTTAGCAATTATTATTTTATTAATTTTTGGTTTTTTTATCGGGTTAAAAAGAGGATTCATATTGCAGTTGGTCCATTTAACAGGTTTTATTATTGCATACATAGTGGCAAATTTATACTATGACGATTTGGCACCTAGACTAACGCTGTGGGTGCCGTATCCGAATCTAGGTACGACTTCTCCTCTAAAACTATTAAGTGAGAATGGTAATATGGAGGAAGCTTTTTATCGTGCGATTGCTTTTGTTATAATATTTTTTGCGGTAAAGATTTTACTGCAAATCATCGGATCGATGCTTGATTTTATTGCCCATTTGCCTATTCTTAAGCAATTAAATGTGTGGGCAGGCGGGTTACTTGGTTTTGCTGAAGTCTATTTAATTCTCTTTATTTTATTATATATTGCTGCGCTAATTCCAATGGAAACTTTACAAAAACCATTGGATGATTCCATTATGGCGAATCTTATCGTTAATCATACGCCATTTCTTACAGAACAAATTAAGAATATTTGGCTGGAATATACAGCTGCAATGAATTCTCTCTGATGAGAGAATGCCCTACTTCTCTCTAGGAGAGAATGCCCTACTTCTCTCTCTAGGAGAGAAGTTTTTCTATTAAAAGGTTAAAATAATGGTAAGGTGGGTGGAAGTAATGGAGGTAAATAAAAAAGATTTAATTCGACTATTAGAAACAATCGCGATATACATGGAGCTAAAGGGTGAAAATCCTTTCAAGGTATCTGCCTTCCGCAAAGCTGGCTCTGCACTGGAATTTGATGATCGCAGCTTATCTGATATTGAAGACTTTACTTCGTTATCAGGAATCGGCAAAGGGACCGCAGCGGTTATTGAAGAATACATAAATGAAGGCACTTCTACAGTATTAAAAGAGCTAAAGGAAGAGGTTCCGAAAGGGTTGATCCCGTTATTACAATTGCCTGGCCTTGGCGGAAAAAAGATTGCCAAGCTTCACAAAGAACTAGGAATTGAAGATGTTACAACCTTAGAAGAAGCATGTAAAGCTGGAAAAGTACAAGCGCTAGCAGGCTTTGGAAAAAAAACAGAGGAAAAAATTTTAAGCGCCATTGCCAATGTTGGCTCTAGACCTGACCGACTGCCTCTTGCTTATATGCTGCCAATTGCTGATTTAATAGAGGCAAAACTTGCTGAACTTCCTGAGATTCATCAATATTCTCGTGCCGGAAGCTTGCGTAGAGTACGGGAAACCGTAAAAGACCTTGATTTTATCATTTCAAGTAAACAGCCGGAAAAAGTAAAACAATTTCTGCTGGAATTACCGAATATAAAAGAAATTATTGGCGCTGGAGATACAAAGGTATCACTGGTTTTTGGATTTGAGTATGATGTATCGGTTGATTTTCGTCTCGTTAAACCAGAGGAATTCATCACGACTCTTCACCATTTTACTGGTTCAAAGGACCATAATGTCCGGATGAGACAATTGGCTAAAGAACGTGGAGAAAAAATAAGTGAATACGGCGTTGAGAATGTTGAGAGTGGTGAAATACTTACTTTTTCATCAGAGGAAGAGTTTTTCAAGCATTTTGATCTGCCGTTTATTCCACCAGAAATACGTGAAGATGGAAAAGAAGTCGAGGATTTTCCTGCATATGAAGGTGAATTAATCGAACTAAGCGATATCAAGGGCGATCTTCACATGCACTCAACCTGGAGTGATGGGGCACATTCCATCGAGGAAATGGTGGAGGCTTGTCGTGCAAAGGGCTATAAGTACATGGCTATAACGGACCACTCCCAATACTTAAAGGTGGCGAATGGGCTCTCGCGTGAGCGGTTATTACAGCAAAAAGAAGAAATTAAAAAATTAAATGAAAAATACGATGATATACTAATTTTATCAGGCGTAGAAATGGATATCCTGCCAGATGGGACATTGGACTATGAGGATGATTTGCTTGCTGAAATGGATTTCGTCATCGCGTCGATTCACTCTGCTTTTTCACAGCCAAGAGAAAAAATCATGGAGCGGTTACGCACAGCATTAGAAAACGCACATGTTGATTTAATTGCGCACCCGACTGGCCGGAAAATTGGCAGACGTGAAGGTTATGATGTCGATATCGATATGCTGATAGAATTGGCCAAAGAAACGAATACCGCTTTAGAACTGAATGCCAATCCTAACAGATTGGACCTAAAAGCTGAATACTTACGAAAAGCACAGGAAGCAGGAGTTAAACTATTTATTAATACTGATGCCCATAAGAAAGAAACGTTATCACATATGGGTGTAGGGGTTTCAACAGCGAAAAAAGGCTGGATAAAAAAATCATCGGTCATCAATGCACTAGAACCGAATGACTTACTAGAATTTTTGCATAATCGAAAATAGGGGGTTCATCTCCATGCAAGAAAGAACGTTAAAAGTATTGGAATTTACCAAAGTGAGAGAACAGCTTATTGAACATGCTGCTTCATCACTGGGTATAGATAAATTAAAAAGGTTAGTACCATCAATAGATTATGATGAGGTCATTAAGCTGCAGGCAGAAACAGATGAGGCAACGACTGTGTTGCGAATTAAAGGAAATGTCCCGTTATCAGGTATTCACGATATACGAGCACATATTAAGCGCTCGGTCATTGGGGGAGTACTTAGCTCGCATGAGTTGATTCAGGTTGCGAGCACCATCCATGCCAGCAGGCAAATGAAACGGTTTATTGAAGATATCGCAGAAGAAAGAACCGAAATCCCACTATTATTGGAACAGGTCAATCGTATTATTCCTTTAGTCAATTTAGAGGAATCGATTAGACATGCCATTGATGAGAGTGGTGAGGTTCTTGATAGTGCCAGTGATTTGTTACGTTCATTAAGAAATCAATTGCGCTCGAATGAAGCGCGGGTCCGTGAAAAATTAGAAAGTATGATTCGTTCATCCAATGCAGCAAAAATGCTGTCAGATTCGATTATTACAATTCGAAATGATCGCTTTGTTATTCCTGTTAAACAGGAGTACCGAGGACATTATGGCGGTATTATTCATGACCAAAGCTCATCAGGGCAAACTCTATTTATTGAGCCGCAAGTGATTGTCCAATTAAACAATCAATTACAGGACATTAGAGTAAAAGAGCAGCTTGAAATTGATAGAATTTTGACCGAGCTTTCTGCAAAGACTGCTGAATATGAATCGGAGCTGCAGGTCATCGTTGAGATTCTGGGCAATCTCGATTTTATTTTTGCAAAGGCAAGATACGGCCGGAAGATGAAAGCGAGTATGCCTCGAATGAATAATGAAGGCCGAATTGCTTTATATAAAGCTAGACATCCATTAATTCCGATTGACGAAGTGGTAGCAAATGATATTTTGCTTGGCAAGGATTATACGACAATTGTCATTACCGGACCAAACACTGGCGGTAAAACCGTGACCTTAAAAACGCTTGGCTTATGTTCATTAATGGCGCAGGCAGGCTTACAGGTTCCTGCCTATGATGGCTCAGAACTTGCTGTTTTTGACGCGATTTATGCAGATATTGGTGATGAGCAGTCCATTGAACAAAGCTTAAGTACCTTTTCGTCACATATGGTAAATATTGTGGACATTTTGAAAAAGGTCGACTTTAATTCACTGGTCCTATTTGATGAGCTTGGTGCAGGAACTGACCCTCAGGAAGGTGCTGCGCTTGCTATTTCCATTTTAGATGAGGTCCATCATCGAGGGGCAAGAGTGATTGCCACAACGCATTATCCAGAATTAAAAGCCTATGGATATAATCGGGAAGGTGTCCTAAATGCAAGTGTTGAATTTGATGTTGAAACGTTAAGTCCAACCTACAAGCTCCTTCTTGGCGTACCCGGACGAAGCAATGCGTTTGAAATCTCAAAACGCTTAGGGTTAAATGAACGCGTTATTGAAGCAGCAAGATCCCATGTTAGTGAAGATACAAATCAAATCGATAAGATGATTGCGTCTCTTGAGGCAAGCAAGCGCCAAGCTGAAATTGAGCATGAGGAAGCGCGGGATTATTTAAGGCAGGCAGAAAAGCTCCATCAGGATATGCAAAATCAAATGATAGAATTTTACCAAAACAAAGACGCTATGCTTGAAAAAGCGGCTGAGCAAGCTGGTGAAATTCTTGATGAAGCAAAGAGTGAGGCGGAAAAGGTTATTCGTGACCTTCGCAAAATGAGAATTGAAAAGCATGCCGATATAAAGGAACACGAATTAATTGATGCAAAGCGCCGTCTTGAAGCAGCGACTCCAGAAATAAAGAAATCAGCGAATCAAGTCAATAAGAAAACGAAGAAGCACACCTTCACTGCAGGTGATGAAGTGAAAGTTCTAACATTTGGACAAAAGGGTATACTTCTTGAAAAAGTTACGGATAAAGAATGGCAGGTACAAATCGGCATCCTAAAAATGAAGGTGAAAGAAAAGGATTTAGAATTTGTCAGTACGCCTAAACCTGTGGAAACGAGACCAATGGCAATCGTCCAGGGCAGGGACGCTGATGTAAAGTTAGAGTTGGATTTACGCGGAGAAAGATACGAGGCTGCACTTATGAGAGTGGAAAAATATATAGATGATGCGTTATTATCAAACTATCCTCGTGTGTCCATTATACACGGAAAAGGCACAGGAGCATTAAGACAGGGAGTCCAGGAGTATTTACGAAATCACCGTTCAGTCAAGAAAATTCGGTTTGGAGAAGCGGGTGAGGGCGGTTCTGGTGTAACTGTGGTTGAATTTAAATAATATCTGGGGAGAATAGGAAATGAACCAGTTTTGGGATAACGTATATATTCAAAGTGCTGCCAATTATAGTGTGGTGATCTTATGTGTGATTGTCTTCTTAGCCATTTTTGAGTTGGTAACGAAATATAAAAATTGGGAAGAAATCCAAAAGGGCAATGTCGCCGTGGCAATGGCAACTGGAGGGAAAATCTTTGGAATTGCTAATATTTTCCGTTATTCCATTGAACAAAATGATTCATTGGTTACAATGATAAGCTGGGGAGTATTTGGCTTTGTGCTGTTACTGGCAGGATATTTTATCTTTGAATTCTTAACACCTAAATTTAACATCGATCAAGAAATTAAAAATGGTAATCGTGCAGTCGGATTTATTGCCATGATATTGTCAATCGGATTATCTTTTGTTATAGGTGCAGGAATTTCGTAAGGGGAGATTAGAGTGGAGACATTAGCGAAAGTGCTTCTTGGTTTATGCGCCTTGTTTTTGCTAATCGGTTTGGGGTACATGTTCTTTTAATTTGTAAATCATCGCTGATCATTTCAGCGGTGATTTTTTATTACTTGAAATTTTCGTGATATAGTGAGCATATATTGTTATTGTAATTGTTTAAACAGTCTGACTATATTATAATGAAAGGGAAGTGGAAAATTTTACAATAGAATAAGAAGGAGGGTTATTATGTATGATTCTAAACCATGGTTGCAGCATTATCCCGAGGAAATTCCTGCAGAACTGGAATTTCGAAAAGAACCTGTTCAGCAGTATTTAGTAAATGCAGCTAAAAGTTTTCCAGAAAAAACGGCGATTCATTTTATGGGAAAGGAAATGACGTATCAAGAGCTTTACGATGAAGCATTAACCTTTGCCAGTTATCTTCAGCAGATTGGTATTTCAAGAGGTGACCGTGTTGCCATTATGCTTGCCAATACACCACAAGCGGTCATAAGTTATTTTGGTATATTGATGGCTGGGGGAATAGTTGTTCAAACCAATCCGTTATATACCGAACGAGAACTTGAATACCAAATGAAGGACTCCGGAGCAAAAGCGATCATCACACTCGACATCCTCTATCCTCGTGCTTCTAAGGTGATGCCTAAGACTAATTTGCAGCACATTATTGTAACCGCTATCAAAGACTACCTGCCATTTCCCAAAAATTTAGTTTATCCTTTTATCCAGAAAAAGCAATATGGAATTGTTGTTAACGTTAAACATGAAGGCAATACCCATTTATTTAAAGAAATTGTCAAACTAAAACCTAATAAACTAGTCGAATATGACTTTGATTTTGAAGAGGATGTTGCGCTGCTTCAATATACAGGCGGTACAACAGGATCTCCGAAAGGGGTTATGCTGACACATCGAAATTTAGTAGCAAATTCTTCCATGTGTACGGCATGGCTATATAAAGCAAAGCCAGGTGAGGAATCAGTTTTAGGAATCGTTCCGTTTTTCCATGTATATGGAATGACGATTGTTATGATTTTATCGGTTATGCAGGCATATAAGATGATTATATTACCTAAGTTCGATCCATTAACCACCTTAAAGACAATCCAAAAGCAGCGACCTACTTTGTTTCCAGGTGCGCCAACGATTTATATCGGACTATTAAATCATCCTGATTTAAAAAAATACGATTTATCATCGATTGATTCCTGTCTAAGTGGTTCCGCCCCGCTCCCGGTTGAAGTTCAAGAGGAGTTTGAGGCCATTACAGGAGGGAAACTTGTTGAAGGATATGGATTAACAGAATCTTCTCCTGTTACTCATGCAAATTTCTTATGGGATCGTGAACGGATAAAAGGAAGTATTGGTGTTCCTTGGCCAAATACCGAAGTGAGGATTGTTTCAATGGAAGATGGAGAAGACATGCCGGTTGGAGAAATAGGAGAAATTATCATTAAAGGTCCTCAAATCATGAAAGGCTATTGGAACCGTCCAGAAGCAACCGAGGAAACGATTAAAGACGGCTGGTTGTTTACAGGTGACCTTGGCTACATGGATGATAAAGGTTATTTTTATGTAGTAGATAGAAAGAAAGATATGATTATTGCCGGAGGGTATAATATATATCCAAGAGAAATCGAAGAGGTATTATATGAACACCCAGATGTGTTGGAGGCTGTAGCTGCAGGAATTCCAGACCCTTATAGGGGTGAAACCGTTAAAGCATACGTTGTCTTAAAAGAAGGCTCGCAGATTACCTCTGATGACTTAAACCAGTACGCCAGGAAATATCTAGCCGCCTATAAGGCGCCAAGATTATATGAATTTAGAAAAGAATTGCCAAAAACAGCCGTAGGAAAGATTTTAAGAAGAACACTTGTCGAAGAAGAAATGAAAAAGATAGAAGAAGAGAACAAAAAACATGCCTAATTAGAACACAGACTGCACTAATTTTTTTTTGCACAATAATGCTTGTCCTTATGAAGGCAGTAAAGTAATATAAAAATGTCCAGTATTTCTTGACAGAAATACATCTAAAACCTATTATAAAAATATGAATGATTATTCATTCATATTTTTTCTTTTTTAATTACTTGGCTGTGATAAAGCAAAAATTTGATTTTGTTTCAACAGCCTATTACTATTATACTTTCTTCGGGAGGAGGGAGAATTACTATGAAAAAAAACAAGCCAAAATACATGCAAATCATCGACGCAGCAGTAATTGCGATTGCCGAAGTGGGTTATCATCAGGCACAGGTTTCTAAAATTGCAAAGCAGGCTGGTGTAGCAGATGGCACCATTTATCTCTATTTTAAAAACAAAGAAGACATTCTCATCTCACTCTTTGAAGAAAAAATGGGAAGCTTTATTGAAAAAATAGATGAAATGCTGGCAGGAAAACAGAGCGCCGCGGAGAAGTTATTAATGATGATAGAAGCTCATTTTAAAAACCTTTCTGATGATCATCACATGGCAATCGTAACCCAGCTTGAATTACGACAATCCAATAAAGAATTGCGTTTACGTATAAACAATGTTCTAAAAGGCTATTTAAAAGTGATTGATAAAATCATCATAGAAGGAAAAGAAACGGGAGAGTTTTCAAGCGACCTCGATGTCCGCCTTGCCAGACAAATGATATTTGGCACAATGGATGAAACCGTGACAACCTGGGTTTTAAATGAGGAGAAATACGATTTAGTGGCACTCGCTAAACCGGTTCACCAGCTGTTGATTAGGGGCTGCGGAAGTCATTAATTTTCGAGTGTAAAGGAGGAGGGGTTCTATTGGAATACTTAAAATGGTCTAATCAAGATTCGATCGCGACAATCACCATCAGTCGTCCACCGGCAAATGCCCTCTCACAAGGATTATTAAGAGAACTGTCGGCTGTTCTAGACGAAATTGAACCTAATCGTGACATTAAGGTGATTGTCATCCATGGGGAAGGGCGATTCTTCTCTGCGGGAGCTGATATTAAAGAATTCACTACCGTATCATCTTCCGAAGGATTTGCCAAGCTTGGAAAGTATGGTCAGGATTTATTTGATCGGATGGAAAAGTTTCCTAAACCAATCATTGCTGCTATTCATGGCGCAGCACTTGGCGGCGGCTTGGAGCTGGCCATGGCATGTCATATCCGTTTAGTTGGAGAAAATACTAAGCTTGGTCTTCCAGAACTACAGCTTGGACTAATCCCTGGTTTTGCTGGAACACAGCGTCTTCCAAAATATGTTGGGGTTGCACGTGCAGCAGAAATGCTGTTCACGTCTGAGCCAATCACAGGATTGGAAGCGGTTCAATTCGGTCTGGCGAACCATGCTTATCCGGAACAGGAAGTCTTTGAACATGCTCTTAAATTGGCGGGTAAAATCGCTAAGAAAAGTACAGGTTCATTAGAAGCAACGATTCAATTATTAAACTTTGCTAAAAATGAAGAGTTTTATGAAGGCTCTAAAAAGGAAGCAGAGTTGTTTGGAGAAATATTTGTTTCCGATGATGCAAAAGAAGGAATTCAGGCTTTTATTGAAAAACGAGAGCCGCATTTTAAAGGGTGAATAACTTTTATCACTCCGATAGAAGTTGCTAATAATTTTTTTTGCTGTAAATTTTCTTAATCTTTGGAACAGAAATAATGTTTGCATTATAGGAGGGAAATCATGAACATTTATGTACTATTGAAAAGAACCTTTGATACAGAAGAAAAGATTACTATTTCCGGCGGAAAAATCAATGAGGACGGCGCTGAGTTTATCATCAATCCTTATGATGAATATGCTGTGGAAGAAGCAATCCAAGTCCGCGATGCAAATGGTGGAGAAGTAACGGTTATTTCCGTAGGCACGGAAGAAGCTGAAAAGCAATTACGTACCGCACTCGCTATGGGCGCAGACAAAGCCGTTTTAATTAATACAGAAGATGATGTGGAAAATGGGGATCAGTTCACAACATCAAAAATCATTGCTGAATATCTAAAGGATAAAGAAGCGGATCTTATTATCGGTGGAAATGTAGCGATTGATGGCGGATCTGGACAAGTAGGTCCACGTGTTGCTGAATTGTTAAACATTCCTTATGTTACAACCATTACTAAGCTTGAAATTGCTGGAACAAATGTAACCGTTACCCGTGATGTTGAAGGAGATTCTGAGGTAATTGAAACGAGTCTGCCATTATTAGTTACAGCTCAACAGGGTTTAAACGAGCCTCGTTATCCATCTTTACCAGGGATTATGAAGGCAAAGAAAAAGCCGCTTGATGAACTAGAATTAGATGATCTTGATTTAGAAGAAGATGATGTTGAAGCAAAAACAAAAACAATCGAAATTTACTTGCCGCCAAAGAAGGAAGCTGGAAAAGTGTTATCTGGAGAATTAAATGATCAGGTAAAAGAACTCGTTCACCTTCTTCATACAGAAGCAAAAGTAGTTTAATCGTAACGATACTTATACGTTCAGAATGATGATTCTGATTAGCCAAAAAAGATTCGCAGGAGGGTAAAAGAATGACTAGAAAAGTATTAGTATTAGGGGAAACTCGTGACGGTTCTTTACGTAATGTTTCATTCGAAGCAATTGCTGCAGCTAAGACAGTAGCTGACGGCGGAGAAGTGATTGGTGTTTTAATCGGTGAAAATGTTAGCGCTTTAGGCACAGAATTAGTGCAATATGGTGCGGACCGAGTTGTAGTGGTTGAAGGTGAAAAATTAAAACAATATACATCTGACGGCTATGCTCAAGCATTACTTGCTGTAATCGAAAAAGAAAGCCCAGAAGGTCTAGTTTTAGGACATACTTCACAAGGAAAGGATCTTTCTCCGCGAATTGCCGCTAAGCTGTCATCCGGCTTAATTTCAGACACAACTGCAGTTGAAGTTGCTGGCGGGAATGTTGTCTTTACAAGACCTATCTATTCTGGTAAAGCATTTGAAAAGAAAATTGTAACGGACGGATTAATTTTTGCAACAGTAAGACCAAATAATATCGCACCACTTGCCAAGGATGAAAGCCGATCTGGTGAGGTTGCCTCTTTATCTGTTGAGATTAAAGACCTTCGTGCGATTATCAAAGAAGTGGTTAGAAAAGCAAGTGAAGGTGTAGATTTAAGTGAAGCAAAAGTTGTAATCTCTGGCGGACGTGGTGTCAAGAGTGCAGAAGGCTTCGAACCGCTTAAAGAATTAGCCAATGTTTTAGGCGGCGCAGTTGGGGCATCCCGTGGTGCCTGTGACGCTGACTATTGTGATTACTCTTTGCAAATCGGTCAAACTGGTAAAGTTGTAACACCTGACCTTTACATTGCTTGTGGAATTTCTGGAGCTATCCAGCATTTAGCAGGGATGTCAAACTCCAAGGTAATCGTTGCGATCAATAAAGACCCAGAAGCCAATATCTTTAAAGTAGCAGATTATGGTATTGTTGGGGATCTATTTGAAGTAGTACCACTTTTAACAGAAGAGTTTAAAAAGTTAAAGGTTCACTCATAATAAATAAGGCGAGCAGTGGAAACTGTTCGCCTTATTACATATAATAAGCCAGAATATGAACCGTTTTTTAGGGGAAATTACATCCGAGACAGATTATTAGCATGATGGTTTAAACAATGCTATACTTTCGATAGAAATTAGTAATTATTTAGGAGGAATAAACAAATGGCTATTTCAAACGTAACTGATGCAAATTTCTCTGCTGAAACAGGCTCTGGTCTTGTTCTAGCGGATTTCTGGGCTCCATGGTGTGGACCTTGTAAAATGATCGCTCCAGTTCTTGAGGAACTTGATTCCGAAATGGGCGAGAAAGTAAAAATCGTTAAATTAGATGTAGACGATAACCAAGAAACTGCTGCTAAATACGGCGTTATGAGTATCCCTACATTACTTGTTTTCAAAAATGGCGAAGTGGTTGACAAAGTAGTCGGCTTCCAGCCAAAAGACGCTTTAGCTGGTGTATTAGAAAAGCACGTTTAAGAATTGATAACCTTAGCTGGATTCCTCTGGCTAAGGTTTTTATTTTTGGAAATAGAATCAGGCTTTTCTTTATGCGGAGTTTGCTTTAAAATTTTTATGATAGATAAAGACGGGGAGGAGCAGCTAGTATGAATGAGATAATAAAACAAAAATTAACACTGCTGCCTGATCAGCCTGGCTGCTACTTGATGAAGGACCGTCAGGGAACGATCATATATGTAGGAAAAGCTAAAATACTAAAAAATCGTGTACGGTCTTATTTTACCGGTTCACATGATGGTAAAACATTTAGACTCGTCAATGAGATTGAGGACTTTGAATATATCGTCACCTCATCTAATATCGAAGCACTGTTACTCGAATTAAATCTAATCAAAAAATACGATCCTAAATATAATGTCATGCTGAAGGATGATAAAACCTATCCGTTTATTAAATTGACAGCGGAGAGACATCCAAAACTCATCATTACAAGAAAAGTAAAAAAGGATAAAGGCAAGTACTTTGGTCCTTATCCGAACGTCATGGCAGCGAATGAAACGAAAAAGCTGCTAGACCGAATCTACCCATTGCGAAAATGCTCAACCCTTCCAGACCGTGTGTGTTTGTACTACCATTTAGGTCAGTGCCTGGCACCATGTGTAAATGAAGTACATGAAGAGCAATACAAGCAAATGACCGACGAAATTACCCGTTTTCTTAATGGCGGATTTAAAGAGATAAAAAAAGAACTAACGGAGAAAATGACCAGTGCATCTGAAGAATTAGATTTCGAGCGTGCAAAGGAATTCAGAGATAAGATTATCCACATTGAAACCATTATGGAAAAGCAAAAAATCACGATGACTGATTTTACTGATCGCGATGTGTTTGGCTATGCTGTCGATAAAGGGTGGATGTGTGTTCAAGTTTTCTTTGTACGCCAAGGAAAACTGATTGAACGTGACGTTTCCATGTTTCCAATCTACAATGAGCCAGAAGAAGAAATTCTTACTTTCCTAGGTCGATTTTACGAAAAATCGAATCATATTAAACCGAAGGAAATTTTGATTCAGGATGAAATTGATTTAAATCTTGCCGAACAGCTTCTTCAGGTTAAAGTCCTAAAACCTCAGCGCGGTCAGAAAAAAGATCTTATTAAAATGGCAATTAAAAATGCGAAAATTGCATTGAATGAGAAATTCTCTCTAATCGAAAAAGACGAGGTAAGGACGATAAAGGCTGTTGAAAACCTTGGGGAGCTTATGGGTATTTATACCCCGCATCGCATTGAGTCTTTCGACAATTCTAATATTCAAGGGACGGATCCTGTATCTGCGATGGTGGTCTTCATTGATGGGAAGCCGAATAAGCGTGAATACCGAAAGTATAAGATTAAATCGGTTAAGGGACCTGATGATTATGAATCGATGCGTGAAGTAACCAGAAGAAGATATTCTAGGGCGTTGAAAGAAGGACTTCCGCTTCCGGACCTCATTATTATTGATGGCGGAAAAGGGCATGTAGAGGCGGTCAGAGACGTTTTAGAAAACGAACTGGGTTTAGATATCCCCCTAGCTGGGCTAGTCAAGGATGATAAGCACAAAACTTCTCAGCTTTTATATGGGAATCCACTTGAAATTATTCCGCTCGGCAGAAACAGCCAAGAATTTTATTTATTGCAAAGAATCCAAGATGAGGTTCACCGTTTTGCGATCACTTTTCATCGTCAAACACGAGGAAAAAGTGCGTTTCAATCGCTACTGGACGACATTCCAGGTGTTGGTGAAAAACGTAAAAAGCAGCTGTTAAAGGAATTTGGTTCCGTTAAGAAAATGAAAGAAGCTACATTTGACGAGTTTAGAGCCATTGGAATTCCAGCTCCTGTAGCAGAGGAATTAATTAAAAAACTTCAATCATAGTGATTGTCAGAAAAATCTTGCTATGCTATAATGATTGAAAATTATATTACTATCACTTTTTAATAATGAAGTGAAGGTAGAGGTGCGAGCTTCAATAGTAATGATTCGGAGAAGGATGGGCTTCTGTGATGAATCATGAAAGGGGATGGTCGCCGAAGTGAAGAAAGTCTCATTTCTTTCTTTGCTGGTCCTGTATTGAATAAATGCCGGATTGTCAAGGTTTAATGCCTTGGAGAGCTATCTTACATTGTAGACGCAGAATTTTTTTGTGTATTCAAGCAATGAGATGCCCTCTCATTGCTTTTTTATTTTTTTTGCGGGGAAACATATAGTGATTCTTAACCTATAACTGAAAGCAGGGGAAAAGATGGGTTTAATTGTACAAAAGTTTGGCGGTACTTCGGTTGGAAGTGTAGAAAAAATCCTAAATGTAGCACAACGAGTAAAAGATGAAACCGATCAAGGGAATCAGGTTGTAGTGGTTGTTTCGGCAATGGGGAAATCAACTGACCAGCTGGTGGATCTAGCAAAAGAAATTTCCGCGGCTCCTAACAAACGAGACATGGACATGCTCCTAAGTACGGGAGAACAGGTAACAATCGCTTTATTGTCAATGGCTCTAAATGAACAGAATCTTCCTGCCGTTTCGTTTACCGGCTGGCAGGCTGGAATTGTCACGGAGCCTGTTCATGGAAATGCCCGTATTACAACGATAAATACAGAAGCGGTAAAAAATCAGCTTGATGACGGTAAAGTGGTAATTGTTGCAGGCTTCCAAGGGATTACGGAAAATGGTCAAATTACTACTCTTGGCCGTGGAGGTTCAGATACGACGGCCGTGGCACTTGCTGCTGCACTAAACGCTGATAAATGTGATATTTATACCGATGTAACGGGTGTATTCACAACTGACCCTAGATATGTGAAGAGTGCACGGAAATTACAGTCCGTGTCTTATGATGAAATGCTCGAGCTTGCCAATTTAGGTGCTGGAGTGCTCCATCCCAGGGCAGTAGAATTTGCGAAAAACTATCAAGTCAAATTAGAGGTTCGCTCAAGTATGGAAAGAGTAAAAGGAACAGTAATTGAGGAGGAAGCGTCAATGGAACAAAATCTTGTAGTCCGTGGAGTGGCATTTGAAGATGAAATTACGAAGGTAAGTGTATTAGGACTTGCCAATTCTTTAACAAGTTTATCAACCATTTTTACAACCCTGGCTGAGAACCATTTGAACGTAGACATTATTGTTCAAAGTACAACAGAAGCAGAAACAGCAAATCTTGCTTTCTCTATTAAAACCCAAGACCTGATGGAGACATTGAAAGTCCTTGAAAATAGCAAGGATGTACTAAACTATGAACAGCTTGACGCAGAAAATCAACTGGCAAAAGTATCAATCGTCGGCTCAGGAATGATTTCTAACCCTGGAGTAGCAGCAAAAATGTTTGAAGTTCTAGCCGCGAACCAAATTCAAATAAAAATGGTCAGCACCTCAGAAATCAAAGTCTCAGCAGTAGTCGAAGAAAAACACATGCTAAAAGCCGTAGAAGTACTGCACCAAGCATTTGGACTAAATAGAGAAGATTAAAAAAGCCTCCTTGGAGACAACTCCAAGGAAAACTTTTTGCCAATCTGTCCGCCTGAGGTGGACAGTGTCCACGGGTGGTGACAGGCACCGACTGAAGTACCAACTGAAGCACCAGCTGCAACAAGAAAAAGCTTTCATCGGGAGGTCCTGATGAAAGCTTTTCTGCATGCTAAAGTGTGTCTTTACGATCCCATTTGACGGTGAATAGGACTTTGTTTGCTTTTTTTACTGGGTGTTCGAAGGTTTCGGCGATGGCTTGTTTTTGGAGTTCGATTTGTTGAGCGAGAAAGCCAGCTTCAATTTGGAAGTAGTGTTCTGCTTTTGATTTGACTCTCGAAACGAACAGCGGGCTGACAAGTTCAAATTCTATTTCATCTTTACGCTCTTTTTTTAATTCGAGCTGTCCCCAAGAAGCTTTTGAGAAAAAATCGATGATTTCGTCAAAGCTATTTAAAGGGTGACTGCGGGCTAATCGTTTTCCAGCCCAGTAAAGGATTTCTGGTGTGTCTTTACCTAAGATTTCTGGCAGTATGAATTCACGAATCAATTCATATCCAAACAGTGAAATATTTCTTGGTTCATTCGATTGTAAAGTAAGTTCGACGGCAGTACTTTCATTCATTTTGCTTCCCCTCTTTCTACCATTCTATTATATACAATTACGGCTTTAAGTTAAGAACACTTTTTAGGAAATATAGTGTACAGCGTTAGAGTGGTAAAGGATTGTTATTTTGCAATATAATAGCGTGTCTTTCATCATAATTATCTTTCCCATTTATGGCAACAGTCTATGGATGTAATTTAATTATTTATTGTAATTCTACTGGATTTAATACAAGATAATTCCATTTGCAAGAAGAAAACTAATAATTTATTATAATATCAATATATTTTAAAAATTAAATTTTTATATAACTTTTGTGTATCCGTTTTCTTGACGCTCCTTCCTGTTGGGAGTAAAATGGACATGTCACATAATTGTCACAGTGGTGCTAAGTTTGAGAATTCTTATTTACAAGAAAAATAGTTGAAGGCTTATCATCCTGGAAAAATTTAAGGGGGGTTAATTATGGCAGGGAATCGTGAGTTTTTGAATCGAAGATTGCATTCATTACTAGGAGTAATTCCAATAGGTTTATTCCTTGTGCAGCATCTAGTAGTCAACAATTTTGCTACAAGAGGACCAGAGGCCTTTAACAATGCGGCGAATTTTATGGGGAACCTTCCTTTTAGAATTGTCCTTGAAACAGTAATTATTTATTTACCAATTTTATTTCATGCAATCTATGGCCTTTATATTGCTTTTACTGCAAAAAATAATGCCGGAAAGTATGGATACTTCAGAAACTGGATGTTCCTATTACAGCGTGTTTCTGGTGTCATCACGTTAATCTTTATTACATGGCATGTATGGGAAACTCGTGTTGCAGCAGCATTCGGTGCGCATGTTAACTATGACATGATGGCGGATATCCTTTCTTCACCATTCATGTTTGGTTTCTATGTGGTTGGTATCATTTCAACTATTTTCCACTTTGCAAATGGTTTGTGGTCATTCTTGGTTAGCTGGGGTATTACTGTTTCCCCACGTTCACAAGTAATTTCTACATATTTCACCATTGGTGTTTTCATTATTCTATCAATCGTGGGAATTAGCACACTACTAGCATTTGTATAAAAAATTAACTTCATACTCTGTGTTGAAAAATATCGGATTTTTGGATTAAGGGAGTGAGTCACAATGAGTAAGGGTAAGGTGATCATAGTTGGTGGCGGCTTAGCCGGCTTAATGGCAACCATCAAAGTTGCAGAAGAAGGAACACCAGTAGAATTATTTTCACTTGTTCCAGTTAAACGTTCCCACTCTGTTTGTGCCCAAGGCGGTATGAATGGAGCAGTAAATACAAAAGGTGAAGGAGATTCACCATGGATTCACTTTGATGATACCGTATATGGCGGGGACTTCTTGGCTAACCAGCCGCCAGTTAAGGCGATGTGTGAAGCAGCACCTGGAATCATTCACTTAATGGACCGGATGGGTGTTATGTTTAACCGGACTCCAGAAGGACTTTTGGACTTCCGCCGTTTCGGAGGTACACAGCATTCAAGAACTGCATTTGCTGGTGCGACTACAGGTCAGCAGCTGCTTTATGCATTGGACGAGCAGGTTCGTCGTCATGAAGTAGCTGGATTAGTAACAAAGTACGAAGGCTGGGAATTTTTAGGCGCAGTTGTAGATGATGATGGCGTTTGCCGAGGAATTGTTGCTCAAAACCTCACATCGATGGAGATTAAATCCTTTTCCGGTGATGCAGTTATTATGGCAACAGGCGGCCCTGGAATCATCTTCGGAAAAACAACGAACTCTGTTATTAATACAGGTTCTGCTGCATCTATCGTATATCAACAAGGTGCATATTATGCGAATGGTGAAATGATTCAAATTCATCCAACTGCGATTCCTGGTGATGATAAGCTCCGCTTAATGAGTGAATCAGCACGTGGTGAAGGTGGACGAGTTTGGACATATAAAGATGGAAAACCTTGGTACTTCCTAGAAGAAAAATATCCAGCGTACGGAAACTTAGTACCACGTGATATTGCAACACGTGAGATTTTCTCTGTCTGTGTAGATCAGAAGTTGGGTATTAATGGCGAAAACATGGTCTACCTAGATCTTTCACATAAGGATCCAAAAGAATTAGACATTAAACTTGGCGGAATCATTGAAATCTATGAAAAATTCATGGGTGACGATCCTCGTAAAGTTCCGATGAAAATTTTCCCTGCCGTGCACTATTCAATGGGCGGGCTATGGGTTGATTATGATCAAATGACCAATATTCCAGGACTTTTTGCTGCCGGTGAGTGTGATTATTCACAGCACGGTGCCAATCGTTTAGGTGCGAATTCATTACTTTCAGCTATTTATGGCGGTATGGTCGTTGGACCGAATGCGGTTAGATATATCAAGGGTCTTGAGAAGAGTTCAGATGCCGTATCATCTACTGTATTTGATCGTCACGTAAAGGAACAAGAAGAAAAATGGTCTTCCATTATGTCTTTAAATGGCACGGAAAATGCGTACGTTCTTCATAAAGAGCTTGGTGAATGGATGACGGATAATGTGACAGTTGTACGTCACAATGACAGACTATTAAAGACTGATGAAAAGATTCAAGAGTTATTAGAACGTTACAAAAAAATAAACATTCAAGATACAAGCAAATGGAGCAATCAAGGTGCAACTTTTACGCGTCAGTTACAAAACATGCTTCAATTGGCACGCGTAATCACAATCGGTGCTTACAACCGTAATGAAAGCCGAGGCGCGCATTATAAGCCTGAATTCCCGAACCGTGATGATGAAAACTTCTTAAAAACAACAATGGCAAAATTTGTTGATGGCACATCTGCACCAGCTTTCCATTACGAGGATATTGATGTTTCCTTGATCAAGCCTCGTGAACGCAACTACGCAAAAAAGAAAGGGGAGTAGGAACACATGTCTGAAAATAAAACAGTAAAATTTATTGTTACCCGTCAAGATAGCCCTGATTCTGCTCCTTATGAAGAGGAGTTTGAGCTAGCGTATCGTCCAAATATGAACGTAATTTCTGCATTAATGGAAATTCGCAGAAACCCTGTCAATACAAAAGGTCAAGCTACTACACCTATTACTTGGGATAGTAACTGCCTCGAAGAAGTTTGTGGAGCATGTTCAATGGTGATTAACGGGAAGCCGCGCCAATCATGTTCGGCACTTGTTGATCAACTGGAGCAGCCAATCCGCCTAGAGCCGATGAGAACATTCCCGGTTGTGCGTGACCTTCAGGTTGACCGCAGCAGGATGTTTGATGCTTTAAAGAAAGTTAAAGCTTGGATTCCAATCGATGGAACATACGACTTAGGACCTGGTCCTCGTATGCCAGAGAAGAAGCGTCAATGGGCTTATGAGCTTTCAAAATGTATGACTTGTGGTGTTTGTCTTGAGGCTTGTCCGAACGTAAACAGCAATTCAAACTTTATTGGACCTCAGCCGCTTTCACAGGTGCGTTTATTCAACGCTCATCCAACTGGTGCGATGAATAAAGCTGAACGTTTAGAAGCAATTATGGGAGATGGTGGGCTAGCTAACTGTGGTAACTCACAGAACTGTGTACAGTCATGTCCGAAAGGAATTCCATTAACTACATCAATTGCAGCATTAAACCGTGATACAACATTCCAAGCATTTAGAAACTTCTTCGGAAGCGATCAGGTATAATGCAAGATTCTTTAAACCTTCTTTTCTATTACGGAAAGAAGGTTTTCTTGTTTAATGGGTAGGACTTTTAAACTCCCTTTGGTATACTAATAGTAAGATCTTTTCAAAGTTGGATAAAGGATGGTAAATAAGGGTGAAGAAGCTATCGGTACTTATAATTTTGGCAGGACTGGTTGTAATAGGAATCGGAATTTGGCAAATTGTTGAGACTAATTTTATGAGCGATGCTTCACTAAAAGAAGCTAAAAGGATAGTAGCCAAGGCAGAGTCTAACTATGATGAAGAAGAACCGTTCAAGAACCCTAAAAAAGTCGATCCTCCTAAATTCGGAGATACAATAGGTTTGCTGTCGATACCGAAGATTAAATCTGAATTAGCGATTGTTGAAGGTACGGACCCAAATGATTTAAAAAAAGGGGTCGGGCATTATAAAGGATCTTACTTTCCACGTGAAAATGGACAGATTGTTTTATCTGGTCATCGAGATACCGTCTTTCGGCGTCTAGGGGAACTTAAGCCTGGAGATATTTTTGAAATGCAAATGGCAAACGGGAAATTCAAATATGAATTAACGAATACCAAAATTGTAGATGCAGACGATCGGACAATCATTACCCTGCAAAACACAAAGGAAGAATTAATCGTTATCACCTGTTATCCATTCCGATATGTTGGAAACGCACCTCAACGATACATTATTTATGCAAAACCAATATAGTCCTTCGAGCAGGGACTTTTTTTATTGAAATTTTTTTCATAAAATTATTCTCCTTAAAGCATTTCTAGTCACTCTAGATAGGGCATTTACATAAGATATCGTGACTAAATATATACCCACCCACGGTTCATAACTGGCGAAGGCAAGGAGGGTCACAATACTTGAAGGAGAATGAATATACTCACAAGCCGTTACTCACCAAACGTGAAAGAGAAGTATTCGAACTCTTAGTACAGGATAAAACTACTAAGGAAATCGCTGGTGAATTATTTATAAGCGAGAAGACGGTTCGAAATCATATTTCCAATGCTATGCAAAAGCTTGGTGTAAAGGGGCGTTCACAAGCAGTTGTAGAGCTCCTTCGTATGGGAGAGCTAGAACTTTAATCATGACCGGCATCCTACGGGAGGCCGGTTCATGTTTTTATAAGGGGTTTTTTGCTAAAAAATTTGGCTCTATACATATGAGTTTGCAGTGGGTTATGTTTCAACTTGAAATTTTATCGAAAAAAGTAGAAAATAGAGCAAGACGAAAGAACGGTTAAAGTTTACGAAAACAAGGCAAAGGGATGCCATTATAGGAGTGTTATAGAGATGACTGTTGAAAAAACAAAAAAGGTCAGCGCGGAAATTGTTGCTAGTATAGAAAAAGATATGCGTTATATTTCAGGTATTATTAAGCAAAAAGGCAGAGAAATGCTTAGCCATTATAAAATTACTCCGCCGCAGTTTGTGGCCCTGCAGTGGCTTTTTGAAGATGGGGATATGACCATTGGAGAACTGTCTACTAAAATGTATTTGGCATTTAGTACGACAACCGACCTTGTAGACCGGATGGAAAAAAACCAACTGGTTGTTAGGGTAAAGGATCCTAAGGATCGCCGTGTCGTCAGAATTCACTTACTTGAAGAAGGCGAAAGAATAATAGATGAAGTTATAAAGAAACGTCAAGTTTACTTAGAGGAAGTTTTAACCAACTTTTCTTTAGAAGAAATACAACAACTTCAAACCAATTTGATGAAACTGCATCAAGATATGCGTTAAAAAGTGCTGTTTTCTAATAATTGTTGTTAAAATCCTAAAGCCGATTTTAACGTGGAACAACTATTTTGTGCTTGAATTTAAGTTTGCAAGCTCTTTTCTTACAATAGATGGCTAGTTTGGCACAAGTTATAGCTTGTATATGCGCTTTTAAACTTAAAAGCAATAAAGTTTAAGAAAAGAGCCTTAAAAAAGAGGCGAAAATTTTGAAACAACCAATTGGTGTCATAGATTCAGGTGTGGGTGGATTAACGGTAGCAAAAGAGATTATGAGACAGCTTCCGAATGAAAAAATTATTTACTTAGGAGATACTGCAAGGTGCCCATACGGACCTAGACCTCTTAAGGAAGTAAAAAGATTCACCTGGGAACTAACTAAATTTTTATTAGAAAAAAATATAAAGATGCTTGTCATAGCCTGTAATACAGCAACGGCAGCTGTCTTGGATGAAATTAGAAATGAGCTGAGCATACCCGTGATTGGGGTTATCTACCCAGGAGCACGAACTGCTATCAAGCGGACAAAGAACTACCGGGTAGGGATTATTGGTACAGTAGGTACAATCAAAAGCGGCGCCTATGAAAAAGCATTAAAAGCATTAAACAGCCGGTTATATGTTACGGGACAAGCCTGTCCGAAATTCGTGCCACTTGTTGAAAGTGGTGAGTACAACGGGGAGATTGCAGAAAGAATTGTTATCGAAGCATTAAAACCCTTGCAAAATCAAAATTTAGATACGCTTATCCTTGGATGTACCCATTATCCATTGCTTGAACCAGTCATTCAAAAAGTGATGGGTGAAGGTGTGAATGTTATCTCCTCAGGCGATGAAACCGCAAGAGAAATAAGTGCTATTCTTCAGTATAATAATATACTAGAGGCTGATGAAAATGAACCGGAGCACGAATTTTATACGACGGGTTCAAGGTATCTCTTTTCAAAAATTGCTTCTCAATGGCTCGGAGTACCTATAAATAATGTTAAAAAGATTAAATTATAATTAAGTTCCTATTAAAGGAGCTTATTTTTTTTTGAAAAAAATGAAAGAATGTCCTATTTTTCTTACTAAAGGCGGTCTAATTAGTTTCATAGGCTCGTATACATGATAGTACAAACTGTCTTAGGAGGGAAAAAATATGTCTAAAAATAAAGTAAAACCACTTGTTACAGCCGTTTTTGCTTCAACACTTCTTTTATCGGGGTGCGGTTTGTTCGGAAGTGAAGAGCAGAAGAAAGTGGATCCGCCAAAGCAGGTTACTGTAAAAGATACTAACCCGACTAAGGAAACCACCGGCAAGAGTGAAGAAGTCGAAGGAACAGTAAAAACAGAGTTATACTTAATTAATAAAGATGGTTTAGTGGTGCCGCAAACACTAACACTGCCAAAGACAACTTCAGTAGCAAAGCAAGCTTTAGAATACTTAGTTGCAAACGGCCCAGTTACCGATATGCTGCCAAATGATTTCCGTGCAGTGCTGCCAGAAGAAACTCAAATTTCCGTTAACATTAAAGACGGTGTAGCAGTGGTGGACTTCTCGAAGGAGTTTAAGAACTACCAGCCTGAAGATGAAAGAAAAATCCTAGAAGCGGTAACCTGGACACTCACTCAATTTGATACAGTAAATAAGGTAAAGCTTCAGATGAACGGACATGATTTAACTGAAATGCCTGTAAACGGTACACCAATCAGTGAGAACCTATCCCGAGCTACCGGTATCAATCATGATACAGCCGGTGTTACCGATATTACAAACACAAAGCCAGTGACTGTTTACTACATCGGCGGTGAAGAAGGTGCTTATTATTATGTACCTGTTACCAAACGGGTTAGCACTAGTGAAAAGAATAATGTCGTCGCAGTTGTGAATGAGCTGGTAAAAGGACCAAATGTAAAATCTAATTTGGCTTCAGAGTTTATGCCTGACGTAGAACTTCTAGAAGCTCCGAAAATTGAAAAAGGAAAGGTAACGTTAAACTTTAATGAATCCATCTATGGAAGCTTTGAAGAAAAAATTGTTTCTGAACATTTATTAAACGCCCTGGTACTTTCATTAACGGAACAAAAGGGAATTGAAAGTGTTGCCATTACAGTAGATGGCAAGGCGGAATTGGTCAACGATAAGGGTGAAAAATTATCTGAGCCAGTCACTCGTCCAGAAAAAGTCAATACAGGTAGTTTCTAAAAATGTATTTTTGATATACTATATAGTGACAATCAAGAGGTTGCCTTTAGGCTTCCTCTTCTTTATTTGATTTTTTTATGATGAGGATTCTCATCGTTAAGGAGGAAATGCTAGTGCGTGTTGATGGTAGAGAAAGACTGCAATTAAGACCAATACATATTGAAACAGGCTATTTAATGCACCCTGAAGGATCTGTCCTTATTTCAGTGGGGAATACAAAAGTAATTTGTACCGCGAGTATCGAGGAGAGAGTACCTCCTTTTATGAGAGGTGAAGGCAAAGGATGGATAACAGCAGAATATTCGATGCTGCCACGAGCAACGGAAACAAGAAACATTCGTGAATCTTCAAAGGGTAAGGTTACCGGGAGAACGATGGAGATTCAGCGTTTAATTGGACGGGCATTAAGAGCAGTTGTCGACTTATCCTCACTAGGTGAAAGAACCGTATGGATTGACTGTGATGTCATTCAAGCGGACGGCGGGACAAGAACTGCTTCCATTACAGGAGCCTTTGTTGCGATGGCGATTGCCCTTCATCGACTCAGTGAAAAAAAGGGGACAAAGTTTCCAATTACAGATTATTTGGCAGCTACCAGTGTTGGTATTTTAAAAAATAATGAAACAGTTCTAGATTTAAACTATGCTGAAGATTCTAAAGCACTTGTTGATATGAATATCGTGATGACGGGAACTGGTGAATTCGTAGAATTACAAGGAACTGGCGAAGAATCAACTTTCTCTTACCAACAGCTACAGGACCTTTTAGGTGCGGCTCAGGAGGGGCTTATGGAGCTGTTTGAACATCAAAAGAGTGCGTTAGGAGAAGAAATTACATCAAAAATTGACGCAAGACGAAAGAAATAAGGGGATACGGAGATGAAAGAAGTTATCATTGCAACCAAAAATCCTGGTAAGGCAAGGGAATTTGAACATATCTTTGCACCGAGAGGGATAGCCGTCCGGACGCTGCTTGATTATCCTGAAATCAAAGATGTAGAAGAGATCGGTACAACGTTTGAGGAAAATGCCGCTTTAAAAGCGGAAGCTGTTTCGCAGCAGTTGAATAAGATGGTGATTGGTGATGATTCTGGTTTAATTGTAGACGCATTAGAGGGAAGGCCAGGAATTTATTCAGCACGGTATGCCGGTGAATCTAAAAATGATCAGAAGAATCTAGAAAAGGTATTGGAGGAGCTGAAGGGTGTTCCTGAAGAAAATCGTACCGCTCGATTTTATTGTGCCCTTGCGGTTGCTTTGCCTGGTAAAGCAACCATCACCGTAGCTGGGACGTGTGAAGGACGTATTCTCGAACAACCAAAGGGTAACAATGGGTTTGGTTATGATCCAGTCTTTTATGTGCCAGAGAAGAGCCGAGCGATGGCAGAACTATCTTCAGAAGAAAAGAATAAAATAAGTCATCGAGCCAATGCTTTGAAAAAGCTTGAAGGTATGTTAGATTCTATTGTGGAAAGTGCGGAATAATCATGAGCAAAGTTTTAGTTGTTAGTGATAGTCATGGTTTAACGAATGAGCTCGAAATTTTAAGAGAGCGGCACATGAATGAAGTTGATTTGATGATTCATTGCGGTGATTCTGAAATGATGCCGGACGATAAAGTGATGAATGGTTATTTGACGGTGAAGGGAAATTGCGACTTTGGCGGCTTTCCACTGGAAACCACAACGGAAATTGCAGGCCGAAAGTTCTTTATAACTCATGGTCACAGGTACTCAGTAAAGGCGTCATTAATGAACTTGCAATACAAGGCAGCAGAGATGGGTGCAGATATTGTCTGTTTCGGACACTCCCATGTACTCGGGGCTGAAATTATTGGAAATACGTTGTTCTTGAACCCTGGCAGCATACGAATGCCAAGGGCACGCAATGAAAAAACCTACGTGATTCTAGAGTTAGTAGATGAAAAAATCAAATTTTTTGTCTATGATAGCAGTGGAAGTGAACTCAAAGATTTAGCCTATGAATTTGAATTGCCAAAAAGGTGAGGGAAGAGTTTTTCTTCCCCCCGATTTTATTTTTAAAAAAGTTTTAAAAGAGTGTTGACTTTTATCTATATCCTTTATATAATAAATCTTGTCGTTGAAAGTACTATAATGTCCCAGTAGCTCAGCCGGATAGAGCATACGCCTTCTAAGCGTACGGTCGGGAGTTCGAATCTCTCCTGGGACGCCATTTAACTACATACCAATAGATATTACTCACCTTTAGAAGGTGGGTTTTTTTGTTTTTATAGGATTTCTACGACATCCGGAGTGAATTGTACCGATAAATTGGAGGCAGCAGAATTACGGTAACAATCCGGAGGATGATTGTGCCGATAAATTGGTAGCAGCAGAATTACGGTAACATTCCGAGGGTGATTGTACCGATAAATTGGAACCAGCAGAATTAAGGTAAAAATCCGAAGTCAATTGTGCGGATAAATCGGAACTAACAAAATTACGGTAACAATCCAACCAACATCCCCATTGATAAGGTAAGTTTTTTTGATTTTCTTAAAATTCATGCTACACTATTTTCCATAAAGTAGCAGAGGACGGTACCAAGTATGAAAAAACGGGAACGAGCGAAACGGAAAGATAATATTATATTCCTTCCCGGACTCGAAAAAAGATTGACGGATAAGGGCCTTGAGAGCCTTCATAACAAAAGATACCAAGAGGCCATTACCCTGCTTGAGGAAGCGAGGGACCATGACTCAGAAAATAGTGACATATTAATAGGTCTCGTCCTGGCTTACTTTGAAGCAGGAGCCTATACAAAGGCGCGAGAACTGGCTAATGAGATGTTGTTAAAAGGCATCGGTGATTATTTTCATATGGTAGATCTGTATCTAACCATCTTAATTCAACTCCATGAATATCAAGAAATCGTCTCAACGATTGAAGCACTATTTGATGAAAAAGAGATTCCGCCAGACAGACATGACCATTTCCTTACCATCCTGCAATTTAGTAAACGGATGGCTGACAATAGTCAGCAGGAACCAATTGAAGAAGTAAAAGTAGAGACTCCTTTCAAAGAACTTAAACTATCCTCACTAAATAATATAAATGAGCAATTGCTAGTAATTTCAAGTTTGGCAGAAAAGAATATCCGTCCCTATATGGATGAAATCAAAGAATATCTCGACTCAGAGTCGGGCCACCCTTTCTTAAAAACTATGCTCCTGACCCTATTAAAAGAGCAGGAATACGATAAGAGAATAGTGGTGAAAAAGTTTAATGAGGGTGTAAGTATTGTGCCGACAGAACTGCCAGACATCAAAACGCAGCAGAGGTTGAAGGAAATAGAAAAAATCTTAGAAGAAAAATTAGAAAATAGTGACCCTGTTTTATTTGAAAATATTAAAGGGATGGTAGAAAGGACGTTCTTCATCACTTATCCTTTTGAACTAGAGCCTGAAGAGGTATCAGCATGGGCTGCTGCTTTTCACCTGCTGGTTCTTAATTATCTTGGTGGAGATCCAAATGTCGAGGATATTTCAGATGACTATGAGATTTCTACTAAAAAAATAGAACAGGCACTCACAAAAATCAGAGAATTAGAAGAAATTTCTTATCCCAATATATAGGTAACTCTGTTGAAAGTAAAAAATCCTGTGTTATAATGTAAGGGTTGCATTGTGTAAAAACTATCTTTTACATAAAAAAAGAGGGTAATTCATTATCCTGACAAATTCGTTACGAATGAAATGATAATAGATTGTTGGAGGGAAATAGTATGTCAGTAAAATGGGAAAAGCAAGAAGGAAACACTGGTGTCCTTACTGTTGAAGTAAGTGCTGAAAAAGTAAATGAAGGCTTAACTGCAGCTTTTAATAAAGTTGTTAAGACAGTAAATGTACCTGGTTTCCGTAAAGGAAAAATGCCACGTCAAATGTTCGAAAAGCGTTTTGGCGTAGAATCTCTTTATCAAGATGCGTTAGATATTCTTCTTCCAGAAGCATACGGAAATGCAATTGACGAAGCAGGAATTGAACCAATCGACCGTCCTGATATCGACATCGAACAAATGGAAAAAGGTAAAGAACTTATCTTCAAAGCGACTGTACAAGTTAAGCCTGAAGTAACATTAGGCGAGTACAAAGGTTTAGAAGTAGAAGAGTTCGACACGACTGTAACAGACGAAGATGTAGCAAAAGAATTAGAAACTCTTCAAAACCGTCAAGCTGAGCTTGTTGTAAAAGAAGAAGGTACTGCTGAACTTGGCGATACTGTTGTTCTTGATTTTGAAGGTTTCGTTGACGGTGAAGCATTTGAAGGCGGAAAAGCTGAAAATCATTCACTTGAATTAGGTTCTGGTTCATTCATTCCAGGATTTGAAGAGCAGTTAGTAGGAGTAGCTACTGGCGAATCTAAAGACGTTGAAGTGTCTTTCCCTGAAGAATACCATGCAGCTGAACTTGCTGGTAAGCCAGCGGTATTTAAAGTAACTGTTCATGAAATCAAAGGAAAAGAACTACCTGCATTAGATGATGAGTTTGCGAAAGATGTTGATGACGAAGTTGAAACATTAGACGCTTTAAAAGAAAAAATCAAAACTCGTTTAGAAGACAGCAAGAAGCACGAAGCTGAGCACCACCTACGTGATTCTTTAGTTGAAAAAGCTGCTGAAAATGCACAAGTTGAAATTCCAGAAGTAATGGTAACAAACGAAGTAAACCGTATGCTTCAAGAATTCGAACAACGCCTGCAAATGCAAGGTATGAACCTTGAGCTTTACTTCCAATTCTCAGGTCAAGATGAAAATGCTTTACGTGAGCAAATGAAAGAAGAAGCTGTAAACCGTGTTCGCGTTGCTTTAACACTTGAAGCAATTGTTAAAGCTGAAAACATTGAAGTAACTGACGAAGATGTTAATGCTGAACTTGAAAAAATGGCTGGCATGTACAACATGACTGTTGATAACATTAAAGCAGCACTTGGCGGCGTTGATGGGATCAAGGGTGACCTTCAAAAGCAAAAAGCGGTTGAATTCTTAATCGAAAATAAAAAATAATAACGAAATGTTAAAACATGGCACGATTTTATCGTGCCTGTTTTTATACATTTTTTCAATTACATATTATAATAAGTACAGGGAAACCTTTTTAACAAGCAAGGTTTCTATAGCAGGAAAAAGACAATTACATAGCGAATTAAGTAAAACCGGCCTTATCAAAGATTTAATTTGATGAAAAGTGGTTATGCTTAATGAGTACATAGGAATCATTTAAAGGTGCTCCAAACAAAAATCCGTTGCAAGAAAAACATAATTGAAGAAGACTTTTTATTACCAGTCCGCTGGGTCCATGTGATACAATGCAATACATACCACTGAATCGTATCGAAAAAGAAACGGATTTTTGTTTGTGTTACGCAACTTTAAATAGTGTTATAACACGTTTTCAAGGGGTGAAAGAATTGTTTAAATTTAATGATGAAAAAGGCCAATTAAAGTGTTCCTTCTGTGGAAAGACACAAGACCAAGTACGTAAATTGGTTGCCGGACCAGGTGTATATATATGTGACGAGTGTATCGAACTTTGCACAGAAATCGTTGAAGAAGAGCTTGGAACAGAAGAGGAAGTAGAATTCAAAGACGTTCCAAAGCCGAGAGAAATCTGTGAAATTCTTGATGAGTACGTCATTGGTCAAGATCAAGCTAAAAAATCGCTGTCAGTTGCAGTTTACAATCATTACAAGCGCATCAATTCTAACAGTAAGATTGATGACGTTGAACTTTCTAAGAGCAACATCGCTATGATTGGGCCAACTGGAAGTGGAAAAACGTTATTAGCTCAAACATTAGCGAGAATTTTAAATGTTCCATTTGCGATCGCTGATGCAACGTCTTTAACTGAAGCAGGTTATGTTGGGGAAGACGTAGAAAATATTCTTTTAAAATTGATTCAGGCTGCTGATTACGATGTGGAAAAAGCTGAGAAGGGTATTATTTATATCGATGAAATTGATAAAATTGCCCGTAAATCAGAAAATCCTTCGATCACAAGAGATGTATCTGGTGAAGGTGTACAGCAAGCATTATTAAAAATTCTAGAAGGTACGGTTGCGAGCGTTCCACCTCAAGGCGGACGTAAACACCCACATCAAGAATTCATACAAATCGATACAACGAATATTCTATTTATTTGCGGTGGTGCGTTTGATGGCATTGAACCAATCATTAAGCGCCGCTTAGGTCAAAAGGTTATTGGATTTGGTTCTGATGTTAAGCAGCAACAGGAAATTACACAGAAAGAACTTCTTTCTAAAGTATTGCCTGAGGACTTACTCCGCTTCGGATTAATTCCTGAATTTATCGGTCGTCTACCTGTTATTGCGAGTCTTGAGCAGTTAGATGAGGCAGCATTAATTGAAATTCTTACTAAGCCAAAAAATGCTTTAGTAAAGCAATATCAAAAAATGCTGGAAATCGACGAAGTAGAATTGGAATTCGAAGAAGGCGCACTTAGTGAAATTGCGAAGAAAGCGATTGAACGTAAAACTGGTGCACGTGGATTACGTTCTATTATTGAAGGAATCATGCTCGATGTCATGTTTGATCTTCCTTCTCGTGATGATATTCAGAAGTGTATCATTACGAAAGAAACGGTCATCGACAATAGTGTTCCGAAGCTTGTTTTAGAAGATGGAACCGTTGTAGCAGAAGAAAAATCTGCCTAATATTTGCTATCCTAAAGAACCCAGTTAATCACTGGGTTCTTTTTTCTGCGGATTATTCATACCAACAAAAACAGTTTCTTACAATTTGTGGTTTATTCCCTCTATATGCAGGAAATACTTATAGATAACTACTTAAGTTTACTGTAGCAGGAGGGAAAATTATGAGTTGGACGGGGATTGCCTTATTTATACAGCTATTTTTTGGAATTATTATCGGGCTGTATTTTTGGAATTTGCTAAGAAACCAACGGACACAAAAGGTTTCCATTGATCGGGAATCCCGTAAGGAAATGGAACAGCTTCGAAAGATGAGGTCCATATCATTAACCGAACCATTAGCGGAAAAAGTACGCCCAACAAGCTTTCAAGATATTGTTGGACAAGAAGATGGAATAAAGTCATTAAAAGCAGCATTATGCGGACCAAATCCTCAACATGTCATTATTTATGGACCGCCAGGGGTTGGGAAAACAGCTGCTGCTCGATTAGTTTTGGAAGAAGCCAAAAAAAATCAAAAATCTCCATTTAAACAAAACTCTGTATTCATTGAATTAGACGCAACAACTGCCCGATTTGATGAAAGAGGCATTGCCGATCCACTAATTGGATCTGTTCATGATCCAATTTATCAAGGTGCGGGAGCAATGGGACAAGCGGGAATACCACAGCCTAAGCAAGGTGCGGTTACCAATGCTCATGGCGGTGTATTATTTATTGATGAAATCGGCGAGCTGCATCCGATTCAAATGAATAAACTTTTAAAGGTTCTTGAGGACCGTAAAGTTTTTCTTGAGAGTGCCTACTACCATGAAGAAAACACACAAATTCCGACGCATATTCATGATATTTTTAAAAATGGACTGCCGGCAGATTTTCGCTTAATTGGTGCAACAACAAGAACTCCGAGTGAAATACCGCCTGCCATTCGTTCGCGCTGTATGGAAGTTTTTTTCAGAGACTTAACGCAAGAAGAAATCATTCAAGTAGGGCAAAAAGCAGCTGAAAAAGTGAAATTAGACATTAGTGAAGCTGGATTAGATATTTTATCTACATATGCGAGAAATGGGCGCGAAGCCGTTAACATGATTCAAATTTCTGCAGGGCTTGCCATAACCGATGACCGCAAGTTTATAAAAGACGAAGATTTAGAATGGGTTGCACACTCTAGTCAACTGTCACCAAGAATGGAAAGAAAGATTAATGACGACTCCCGGGTTGGTCTAGTAAATGGACTAGCCGTGTATGGTCCGAATACGGGGGCACTGCTAGAAATCGAAGTAACTGTCATCCCAGCCAAGGATAAGGGAACCATTAACATTACAGGAATTGTCGATGAAGAGAGTATTGGCGGACAAGGAAAATCCATTCGCAGAAAAAGTATGGCACGGGGTTCGATTGAAAATGTGATTACCGTCCTTCGGTCAATGGGTGTCCCGGCTGGTGATTTCGATATTCATGTTAATTTCCCTGGCGGGGTTCCGATTGATGGTCCATCCGCAGGAATTGCAATGGCAACTGGAATTTATTCAGCCATTTACAAAGTACCAATTGATAACAAGGTGGCCATGACGGGAGAAATCAGCATTCATGGAAATGTGAAGCCAATTGGCGGTGTATATCCTAAGGTAAAGGCTGCACAAAAAGCAGGTGCTACAACGGTTATCATCCCTGAAGAAAATATGCAATCGATATTAAATGAGATCAAGGGAATCCGGATTGTTCCGGTTACCCATTTGAGTGAAGTTTTTGACATCGCTCTCGTCAATAAACTAGCCCAGGATCTAGTCATTCCTGCATCTATCGAGCTATCTAAAAAAGAATCCATTTAACGAAAACACTTCGGTTGTTTGACCGAAGTGTTTTTTATGAAAGAAATCGTGCTAGTTGGGGAAAATTAAAATATATATTGACAAGCAGATAGTGTGCCTTTCGTATTATTAGACACATATTTGCAAATGAGATAGAATTGTACAAAGACGATTTCTGCTTTTAACAGCTAGGAATAATGATTCATGCATGTGGAGGTGCAATTTAATGGCGAAAGAGAGAGAATTGATCGTCCCCCTCCTGCCGCTTCGAGGGTTGCTTGTATATCCGACAATGGTCCTGCATTTAGATGTTGGCCGCGAAAGATCGGTTGAAGCCCTTGAAAAAGCGATGGTAGATGACCATTTAATTTTTTTAACGACACAAAAGGATATTGCAATAGACGATCCATCAGAAGATGATTTATACCAGATTGGTACATTAACGAAGGTTAAACAAATGCTTAAGCTTCCGAATGGAACCATAAGAGTATTGGTAGAGGGACTAAATAGAGCAAAGATACAATCATTTCATGATGAGGACGAATATTATTCTGTCAGTATTGTGACATATGAAGAATCTACAACAAAGGATGTAGAGGATCAGGCATTAATGAGAACAATGCTTGAGTATTTCGAGCAATACATAAAGTTATCTAAAAAAATCTCTGCGGAAACCTATGCTTCTGTTGTTGATATTGAGGAACCAGGACGAATGGCAGATATTATTGCCTCTCATTTGCCAATCAAACTGAAGGAAAAACAAGAAATCCTTGAGACACTGGATATCAAACAACGAATGAATACGGTTATTTCTACGATTCAAAATGAAAAAGAAGTGCTAAATCTTGAGAAGAAGATTGGCCAGCGTGTTAAGCGTTCTATGGAAAGAACACAAAAGGAATATTACCTTCGTGAACAAATGAAGGCCATCCAAAAGGAATTAGGCGATAAAGAAGGCAAAACTGGTGAAATTGCAGATTTAACTGAGAAAATTAAGAACGCAGGTATGCCTGATCATGTCCAGCAAACCGCATTAAAAGAACTTGACCGCTATGAAAAAGTGCCATCAAGCTCAGCAGAAAGTGCGGTTATTCGTAACTATATTGAATGGCTGATTACAATTCCATGGTCAAAGAAAACAAATGATGACATTGATATTCTTCGTGCGGAAAAGATTCTAAATCAGGATCATTTTGGACTTGAAAAAGTAAAAGAGCGTGTCTTAGAGTTTTTATCGGTTCAAAAACTAACCAATTCCTTAAAAGGCCCTATTTTATGTCTTGCTGGACCTCCAGGGGTAGGTAAAACAAGCTTAGCACGTTCCATTGCTAATTCATTAAATCGGAACTTTGTCCGTATTTCACTTGGCGGTGTACGTGACGAATCTGAAATTCGCGGTCATCGCAGAACCTATGTTGGTGCAATGCCAGGACGTATTATCCAAGGAATGAAAAAGGCAGGAACAATTAATCCAGTGTTCTTACTAGATGAAATTGATAAAATGTCCAGTGATTTCCGTGGTGATCCTTCTTCTGCGATGCTAGAGGTATTAGATCCGGAACAAAACCATAATTTTAGTGATCATTATATCGAAGAGACTTATGACCTATCAAAAGTCATGTTCATTGCGACTGCCAATAACTTGTCAACCATTCCAAGTCCACTTTTAGATAGAATGGAAATTATTACGATTGCCGGTTATACAGAAATTGAAAAAGTTCATATCACTAGAGACCATCTTCTGCCGAAACAGATTAAAGAAAATGGACTTACAAAAGGGATCCTCCAGGTACGTGATGACGCGATTCTTAAGGTTGTTCGCTATTATACCCGTGAAGCAGGAGTGCGGAGTCTCGAACGACAAATGGCAACCATCTGCCGCAAGACAGCAAAAATCGTTGTTTCAGGTGAGAAAAAGAGAGTCGTCGTTACGGAAAAGAACGTAGAAGAGTTCCTAGGCAAGCCAAGATTCCGCTACGGGCAAGCTGAAACAGAGGATCAAGTCGGAGTTGCGACTGGCCTGGCTTACACCACTGTTGGCGGGGATACATTACAAATTGAAGTATCTCTATCGCCTGGTAAAGGAAGACTCGTGTTAACTGGAAAACTAGGAGACGTGATGAAAGAATCAGCGCAGGCTGCCTTTAGCTATATTCGTTCTAAAGCAGGTGAACTGGGAATAGAAGAGAACTTTCATGAAAAATATGATGTTCACATCCATGTTCCAGAAGGCGCTGTTCCAAAAGATGGACCGTCTGCAGGTATTACAATGGCCACTGCTCTTGTTTCCGCACTCACCGGCAGAGCCATTCGCCGTGAAGTAGGAATGACAGGGGAGATTACACTAAGAGGCCGTGTACTTCCGATTGGCGGATTAAAAGAAAAAACGTTGAGTGCTCATCGAGCAGGATTAACAAAAGTCATTCTCCCTAAGGATAATGAAATGGATATTGATGATATTCCAGAAAGTGTAAGAAATGAAATAGAGTTTGTGCTTGTTTCACATGTCGATGAAGTTCTTCGGCATGCACTAGTAGAAGGTGGTTTGCAATGAAAGTAGTTAGTTCCGATATCGTCATCAGTGCCGTAAGGCCAGAGCAGTACCCAGAAACAGATTTGCCTGAGTTTGCATTAGCGGGCCGTTCGAATGTTGGTAAGTCATCTTTTATCAATAAAATGCTAAACCGAAAAGGGCTCGCGAGAATTTCGTCAAAGCCCGGGAAAACACAAACGTTGAACTTTTATTTAATAAATGAAATCCTTCACTTTGTCGATGTACCGGGTTATGGATACGCAAAAGTATCGAAGTCCGAGCGTGCTGCGTGGGGAAGAATGATTGAAACGTATTTTACCTCCCGTGAGCAATTAAGAGCGGCAGTTTTGATTGTTGACCTGCGCCACCCGCCTACACAGGATGATATCATGATGTATGATTTCTTAAAGCATTATGGTATTCCCTGTGTCATTATCGCGACAAAGGCGGATAAAATACCAAGAGGGAAATGGCAAAAACATTTAAAAGTAACGAAAGAAACGCTCGATTTGGAAGAAAATGATCAAATCGTTCTTTTCTCGTCCGAAACGGGTGAAGGAAAAGATAAAGCGTGGTCGATTTTACAGAGTTATATGTGAGCTCTTTTCCTTTTCCGCGTTAAAATCGGCTTTAGGACTTTAACACCTATCATTAGGAGAACAATCTATATGTCAGAAAAACGTCAGGCAATTTGCCTGACGTTTATTTTTTTCTCTTAAAAAGTAAGAAGAGGCCGATCAGAATGATAATTGCAGGCCAAAACTTCCAAACAATACTTAGCCCATTCTGAAGAAATCCAAGATATTCTGCAACTTTATCGTAAAATAATAGCAAGAATGCCAATACTAAAAAAAGAAACGCTTGAAACAGTCCATTGTTTGTTTTTTGAAAACGTAGAAAGTAGCCGATGGATATAAACAATACAAGCATGCCAATGGTGTTGTTTGGCCAGATTAAAATCTTGCCGGCTAAATGGTAGTGCAGACCAAATCCTGCGATGATGACTCCTGGTAAAATGGCTTCATGATCGTTTGCAGAATATCCCTGTCCTAAAAAAGCGATGCCAATAATAATAAGGAGTGTCGGCCACGAATACAATGTCTGTAGAACGGTAAATCCAGATTGCTGCAGGAATAGAAAGGCTCCAAAGCCTACGAGTATAATTCCAGGGAAAATGCGCTGATTCTTCATTTTAACACCACTTCCAGAAAGGTTTACTTGAATCTAGTCTATTTTTTTGGTACTGTACATAAGGATGATATATTTATTTACTATTTACTTTTTTACTATATTAGGCTAGCATCGGCGCCTAGAGGCGCTTCCGATTTATATAGTACCATATTCTTTCGTATTCTGTTCACATTTACCGGGTAAAAGTTGAAAAAGCCCATGTTATAATCAGACTAGTTAATAATGTACTAGTAGTTTTGTATTACTTATTGGGGGTGTTCTAAAAAAATGCATATTGTAGTGATCGGTCTAAACTATAAAACTGCCCCTGTGGAAATCCGTGAGCGGTTGACATTCAATGAAGCCGAGCTTGGGGATGCAATAAAAAAATTAAATACGAAAAAAAGCATCCTAGAAAATATCATTGTATCTACATGTAATCGTACAGAGATTTATGCGGTTGTCGATCAACTGCACACTGGACGCTATTATATTAAAGAGTTTTTATCTGAATGGTTCGGAATTGAACAATCTGAGTTTTCACCTTTTCTATTTGTTTACGAAGAAGACGGTGCGATGGAGCATTTATTCCAGGTGGCATGCGGGCTTCATTCAATGGTTTTAGGGGAAACGCAAATACTAGGGCAGGTTCGTACCAGCTTTATGCTAGCTCAAGAACTGGGAACAACAGGCACCGTTTTTAACCAACTATTTAAGCAGGCCATTACCCTTGCGAAGCGTGGACATGCTGAAACAGAAATTGGCGCCAATGCGGTCTCGGTCAGCTATGCTGCTGTTGAACTAGCAAAGAAAATTTTCGGTTCACTTGAGAATAAGCATGTTCTTATTTTTGGTGCGGGTAAAATGGGTGAACTGGCGGCGCAAAATCTGCATGGCAATGGGGTAAGAAAGGTTACGGTTATCAATCGTACATTTGAGAAGGCTGAAGTTCTTGCTAACCGATTCGCTGGTGAAGCTAAAACAGTTAATGAACTCCAAAGTTCTTTGGTTGACGCAGATATTTTGATTAGCTCTACGGGTGCAAAGGATTTTGTCATTACAAAGTCAATGATGCAAAAAGTGGAGAAAAAGCGTAAGGGCAAGCCATTATTTATGGTTGATATCGCTGTTCCTCGCGACTTGGATCCAAAAATTGCGGAGCTTGAAAGTGTATTTTTGTATGATATCGACGATTTAGAAGGCATTGTTGAGGCGAACCTTCAGGAGCGGAAGAAAGCAGCTCAAGTGATCATGTTGATGATTGAAAAGGAAATTGTTGAGTTCAAACAATGGCTCGGATTGTTAGGAGTAGTTCCGGTTATCTCGGCTTTAAGGGATAAGGCTCTCGCAATTCAAACCGAAACCATGGTCAGCATTGAACGGAAGCTGCCTCATTTATCGGACAGAGATAGAAAGGTTTTAAATAAACATACAAAGAGTATTATCAACCAGCTATTAAAAGACCCTATCTTACAAGCAAAAGAATTGGCTGCTCGTCCAGACGCTGATGAGGCATTGGATTTATTTATGAAAATATTTAATATTGAAGAGCTTGTAGAAAAACAATCGAAAGCAGCCGAAACGAATAATGCAGTGGTTAAAGTACCGCAGGCTTCCTTTCAGTCATAAGAGGTACTGAATATGTTTGACTTCCATATGACGCGGCTGCACGAATTGACAGTTGTCCTATATGCCTTCTGTGTGTTGTTATATTTTTTCGACTTTCTACATCATAACCGGAAGGCAAACCGTATCGCCTTCTGGTTACTTGCGTTTGTATGGGTATTACAAACAGTCTTTCTTACTTCTTATATGATAAAAACAGGACGATTTCCAGTCTTAACAATCTTTGAAGGTTTATATTTTTATGCTTGGATTTTGATAACGCTGTCGCTTGGAATCAACCGTCTTCTAAAGGTCGATTTCATCGTATTCTTTACCAATATTCTTGGTTTTATTGTTATGGCTATTCACACGTTTGCTCCGATTAAATATGATTCCCATGTCATCGGCAATCAGCTAATGTCTGAGCTTTTGCTTATACATATCACAATGGCGATTCTATCTTATGGAGCCTTCTCTTTATCTTTTGTTCTTTCTCTTCTCTATCTGATTCAATATGATTTATTGAAAAGGAAAAAATGGGGGACTAGACTATTGAGAATTGCAGATTTAAGTAAGCTGGAACGCTCCTCTTACATATTAGTTGTAATTGCGGTTCCAATGCTGTTATTAAGTCTCATCCTAGGTTTACAATGGGCCTTCTTAAAGGTTCCTGGAATGCCGTGGTACGATATGAAAATTATTGGATCATTTATTCTATTAACCGGATACAGTATCTATTTGTACCTGCGTATCGTAAAAAATATGTCAGGCAGACAATTAGCTCTTTGGAATGTCGGTTCTTTTTTAATTGTATTAATTAACTTTTTCTTATTTGGTCAATTATCATCATTTCATTTTTGGTACTCATAACATAGGAGGCAGTCATGAGAAAAATTATCGTAGGTTCTAGACGCAGTAAATTGGCACTAACTCAAACAAACTGGGTGATAGAACAGCTTAAAAAGCTTGGCGGCAACTTTGAATTTGAAGTAAAGGAAATTGTCACAAAAGGGGATAAAATCCTTGACGTTACACTTTCAAAAGTAGGCGGAAAAGGATTATTTGTTAAGGAAATCGAACAGGCTATGATGGATAAAGAAATTGATATGGCTGTTCATAGTATGAAGGACATGCCAGCTGTTCTGCCTGAGGGGCTGACAATCGGCTGCATTCCTTTCCGTGAGGATCACCGTGATGCATTAATTTCAAGAGATCATATTAAGCTAAAAGATTTAAAGCCAGGAGCGATTATTGGCACAAGCAGCCTTCGCCGCAGCGCCCAGATTTTAGCACAGCGTCCTGATTTAGAAATTAAATGGATCCGTGGAAATGTTGATACACGATTACAAAAGCTTAAAGATGAAGAATATGACGCTATTATCCTAGCAGCAGCAGGTCTTTCCCGCCTTGGCTGGGCAAAAGAAACCATTACCGAGTTTATTGATGCCGATGTTTGCGTACCTGCCGTTGGTCAAGGTGCGTTATCCATCGAGTGCCGTGAAGATGATAAGGAACTTCTTGAACTTTTTGAGAAATTCACTTGCAAGAAAACAGAAAGAGCAGTTCGTGCGGAACGTGCTTTCCTTCAAAAAATGGAAGGCGGCTGCCAAGTGCCAATTGCAGGGTTTGCTCATATAGCGGATAATGATGAAATCGTTCTGACTGTATTAGTCGCTTCCCCTGAAGGCCAAGAAATCTTTAAAGAGGAACTAAGAGGAACGAATCCAGAAGAGCTTGGCATTCAAGCTGCGGACCTATTAATTGAAAAAGGAGCTAAAGACCTGATTGAGAAGGTTAAACGGGAGCTCGAAGGTCAATGCTAAAACCATTAGGTTTGAAAGACAAAAAGGTCCTGGTGCCTCGTGGAGCGGGTCAGGCAAAATCCTTTTCACAACTTGTCGAAAAGTATGGAGGGATTTCAATCGAAATCCCTCTTATTGCATTTCGGCCAATTGAGCTCACAGCCCAGCTGCAACATGCTATGAATGAGATTGATACATATGACTGGATTGTTTTTACAAGCAATGTCACAGTCGAAACGTTCTTTTCTTTTTATAAAAATAAAAATCATAACTCATTTCCTAAAATTGCTGTGATCGGTAAGAAAACAGAAGAGGTATTGCTGGATAGAGGATTGAAAGCAGAGTTTGTACCTTCTGCCTATGTAACAGAGGTATTTACCGACGAGTTCTTGCCAATAGTGCCGACTGGTTCGAAAGTGTTGATTCCAAAAGGAAATCTGGCAAGGGAATATATTTCTACATCTCTTAGTAACCGAGGTGTGCTTGTAGATGAAATCGTGATCTATGAGACATATATGCCCGAAGACAGTACCAATAAACTAGCTAAAATGCTTTCTAATGATGAACTGGATATCTTAATGTTCACGAGTCCTTCAACAGTTAATCACTTTATGAGTGTGGTAAAGAAGTATAAACTAGAGAAGCATATCGAAAGATGTGTGATAAGCTGCATCGGACCCGTTACTGAAAAAAGATTACTTGCCTCTGGGTTGCCGGTTCACGTCTCTCCAGAGCAGTATACCGTTAACGATATGATTAAAAGCACGATTCAATTTTTAGAAAAATGATATTTGAAAATAGAATTTGGGGGTAAATATTCAATGGAACTTCAATTTTCACGTCATCGCCGATTACGTACAAGTGCTAGTATGCGTGCACTCGTTAGAGAAAATCACTTAACGCCAGACGACTTTATCTATCCGTTATTCATCTATGAAGGTGAAAACATCCGCAGAGAAGTATCTTCCATGCCTGGGGTTTTCCAAGTATCTATGGATAACCTGAAAGCGGAAATGGATGATATCGTTGCACATGGAATTAAGTCCGTTCTATTATTTGGCATTCCGACTACAAAAGATGAGTGCGGAACACAAGCCTTCCATGACCATGGCATTATACAAGTGGCAACCCGATGGATTAAAAAACATTATCCAGAAATCATAATTGTTGCGGATACATGCTTGTGCGAATATACCAGCCACGGACACTGTGGAATGGTCGAAGGCGATAAAATCTTAAATGACGAATCTCTTGATTTACTTGTAAAAACAGCTATCGCTCAAGCAGAAGCAGGTGCAGATATTATTGCCCCTTCAAACATGATGGATGGTTTTGTGGCAGCGATTCGTGCTGGTTTAGACGAAGCCGGATTTAAAGATATTCCAATTATGTCTTATGCCGTTAAATATGCTTCAGCTTTTTATGGACCTTTCCGTGAGGCAGCAGAGGGCGCACCGCAGTTCGGTGACCGCAAAACGTATCAAATGGATCCAGCAAACCGAATGGAGGCCTTCAGGGAAGCAGAATCCGATGTGGCTGAAGGTGCCGATTTCTTAATCGTGAAGCCAGGTATGCCGTATCTTGACATCGTTCGTGATGTTAAAAATAACTTTAATCTTCCTGTTGTAGCGTATAACGTCAGCGGTGAATATTCGATGATCAAAGCAGCTGCTGCAAACGGCTGGGTTGACGAGAAACAAACGGTGATGGAAATGCTAATTGCCTTTAAACGTGCTGGCGCAGACCTTATTATTACGTATGCTGCCAAAGACGCGTGCCGCTGGTTAAAAGAAGATCAATAATTTTATTCTGAAAAGAGGAACAGATAATGCGCTCATATACAAAATCGCAAGAAGCCTTTAAAGAAGCTAAAAACTTGATGCCTGGTGGTGTTAACAGCCCGGTGCGTGCTTTTAAATCTGTAAATATGGATCCGATTTTCATGGAAAGAGGAAAAGGTTCAAAAATCTATGATATCGATGGCAATGAATATATCGATTACGTATTATCATGGGGACCGCTAATCCTTGGTCATACAAATGACAGAGTCGTTGAAGGAATTAAAAAGGTTGCTGAGCTTGGTACAAGCTATGGTGCACCGACTTTAATGGAAAATGAACTGGCTAAACTTGTTATTGAACGTGTACCATCAATTGAAGTCGTAAGGATGGTTTCATCTGGAACAGAAGCGACTATGAGTGCGCTCCGCCTAGCACGCGGTTATACAGGCCGTAACAAGATTTTAAAATTTGAAGGCTGCTACCATGGCCATGGTGATTCCCTTTTAATTAAAGCTGGTTCTGGGGTTGCTACACTCGGTTTACCAGACAGCCCTGGTGTACCTGAAGGAGTGGCTAAGAACACGATTACTGTTGCATACAATGACCTTGAAGGCGTTAAATATGCGTTCGAACAATTCGGTGATGATATTGCTTGTATTATCGTTGAACCGGTTGCTGGAAATATGGGTCTAGTACCGCCGCTACCAGGATTCTTAGAAGGTCTTCGTGAAATTACTTCCGAAAACGGGGCATTGTTGATTTTTGATGAAGTTATGACCGGCTTCCGTGTGGGCTATAATTGTGCGCAAGGCTATTTCAATATCACGCCTGATATCACATGTCTTGGTAAAGTAATTGGCGGCGGTCTGCCAGTTGGTGCTTACGGCGGTAAGGCTGAAATCATGCAGCAAATTGCTCCTGCGGGACCAATCTATCAAGCAGGAACTCTTTCCGGAAATCCGCTTGCAATGACTGCTGGTTACGAGACATTAACACAATTAACACCAGAGCATTACGAAGAGTTCAAGCGCTTAGGTGACCTACTTGAAAAAGGAATTACAGCAGCGGCTGAAAAATATGATATTCCTGTTACGTTTAACCGTGCAGGTTCGATGATTGGATTCTTCTTTACGAAAGAACCTGTCATCAACTATGAAACAGCAAAAACTTCTAACCTAGATTATTTTGCTGCCTACTATCGTGAAATGGCTGAACAAGGAGTATTCCTGCCGCCATCTCAATTTGAAGGACTGTTCTTGTCTACTGCACATACCGAAGAAGATATTGAGAAGACAATTCAAGCAGTTGAAGTTGCTTTTTCAAAACTTAAATAATACTTTTTTCTATAAAAAGACTCAAGAATGGACGTATGCAATAGGCATACGTCTATTTCTGTATTTATACTCACTAGTCGAAAATCAGGTTAAGCATCCGAGCTGATAAATAGACGTAATAATTCCGCTTAATTATTAATTATTATTAAATAAGCTTATATAGACGGAGAGATTCCGCTTATTGGCACGAAAAATTCAAAAATAGGGGACTTTGATTTGAATAAGCGGAATATCTCCCCTTATATTCCCCGAAACTAGCTCCATTCTGCATTTAACCGGAAAAGCTCCGCTTATTTTCCTATTGCTGGTTACCCGATTAAGGAAAAGACATTTACTCACAAATCAATTGTGAGTGTTTTTTATTTTGTAAAAAGCCTTTTTTATCATATTTAAAATCACTCGTTCATAAAGTGTAAGTGACATAGTGATTTTGCTTAAAAGGAAACGAAAGGAGGAGTCGCTTTGTCTCAGGAGAATCAATCGTGCCTGCGATTTTCCTTGGAGGAGTCTTTGTGGTTTAGAAAAGGACAGGAAGTAGCTGAACTTGTGTCGATTTCTCTAGACCCGGATATTACCATCCAGGAAAATGATCAATACGTAACCATACGTGGTTCGCTGGAATTAACAGGCGAATATAGAAATGACCAAGATAGTACAGTGGAAGAGGAAGAAAATGTACCTAGCCAAAAGTATGTAGAAAGAGTGGATCCACAAGAGGAAGGCATTTGTGAGTTCTCACACCGTTTTCCTGTCGATATTACCATCCCCAACAATCGGATTCAAAGCATTTATGATATTGATGTAATTGTGGAGTCATTTGATTATTCCATTCCGGAACGCAGCTGTCTTAAATTGTCCGCAGAATTAACCATCAGCGGCCTGTACGATTCAACACAAGAAGAGGAAGAAGTTGTAGAAGAAGAAGAGTTTGAAGTTCTCCATCGCTATCAGGTAGAAGTTCCTATAGCGGAAGAACAAGAAGAAGCTGAAGAAGAGAATCACTTTGCGGATACTTTCTTATTTGAGGCAGAAGCAAGGAAACAGCCAGAAGAAGAGAAAGTTGAAGCTTTTCCGAAATTCCCAACCTTTACCTATGAAGAGCCAGAAGAAGAGGAAGAGCCACAACAGCCACAACAGCCTGTTGTTTTTGAACATGCAAGAAGTGAAGCGAGTGAGCCAGTTCAAGAGGTAGAAGAAATCATCGAGAAAGCACCAGTACAGCCAATTTCAGAAGAAAAGGCAAAAGAACCAGCAGAAGCAAAAGAGCCAGTGATGGAGGAGAGTTCTTCATCCCCAGAAGTGCCACCGAAACAAGCAAAAAAGAAGGCACAAAAAAAGAAAACAATGACCTTAACGGAGTTCTTTGCCCGTAAGGAAGACAGCTCCGATCAAGCTAGATTAAAAGTTTGTATCGTTCAAAAGGGTGATACACTGGATAGTCTTGCCGACCGTTATGACGTATCCGTTCCTAATCTGCTGCGTTACAATAATCTTGAGCTCAACCAAGATGTCTATGAGGGTCAAGTATTATACGTACCATTCGCATTAGCAAAAAAATAATCAACCAAACACATAGTGAGCGGGTTTCTAACCTGCTCACATCTTTTTAAGGATTTTGCTCTAGCTGAAAGGCAGATGAATGTCGATGCGCGACGCAAATCAGGTAGAATTATTCATCCCCATTTTAAATCACTACCAAGTAACGCCCAATTTTGTTGAGGATCACGGCAATATTAAGAAAATCTATTCCAATAAAGGGACCTTTGCATTAAAGAAAATGGACCCGACAAATGGCACAGACTTTATTCGTCATGTTCATCTTCTTTACCAAAAGGGCTACAATCGAATTGTCCCTATTTACCCAACCATGGACGGAAGATATGCTGTTCTTCATGATAAAGCCTTGTATTACTTAATGCCCTGGATGCCGAATGAAGTAAAGGAAGACAGGACACAGAAACATCAGCAGCTGTTTCGCGAATTAGCCAGGCTTCATACGTTATCTGCCAAAGAGATCACCGTGAACAAAGAGGAGCGGACAGAGCATTACGAAAAAACGATTGCCGTACTTGATAAGAATCAGGAGTTTCTTGATGGGTTTATCGATGAATGTGAAAAAAAGACGTACATGTCGCCATTTGAATTGGTGTTTTGTTTATACTATACCGAAATAACTCAAGCACTTCGCTTTTCTAAAACGAAATTCGAAGAATGGTATGAAAAAACAAAGGAAGAAGAAAAAGCACGAATGGTGATTACCCATGGAAAAGTATCTTCCGAGCATTTTCTTTATGACGACAAGGGTTATGGTTATTTTATTAACTTTGAAAATGCCCGTTACGGCTCGCCCATTCATGATTTATTGCCATACTTATCACGTTCCTTTAATACCCCGCCAACACGAAATGACGAAGCGGTTGAGTGGATTTACCATTACTATAAATATTTTCCCTTCAAAGTGGATGAAAAACTACTATTCTTTAGTTATTTAGCTTATCCAATTCCAATCATTCAGGTGGCCGAACGGTATTATAAAAAAGAACAGCCGAAAAATGAGTTGAAATTTGTTCGAATGCTGCAGCGCAAATACTGGCATTTGAAGAATTCTGAATATGTAGTCATGAGAATGACGGAAATTGATGAGCAGGAGAAACAGGCAAAAGAAGGAGCCCAGCAGCAATAACTTTTGCTTTTTGGGCTCTTAAACAATTTCAAAATAAATTGAAACGGCAATCGCAATAAAAACCGTCAATAAAAGAACATCAAATACGGTTGGAATAAACAATGTACGTATTAATTGGAATATCGTAAACGGCAAGATCAACTGCGCACACACTCTCCTAGTGGTTCGAAACCATGGAGTATAAGCATACTTGGTGATAAACTTCCTCCGCTTCATCGCAACCTTCCTCTCCAAAATAGCATTTCTTTTATATATATTCTTTTTACATAGTGAATTCTCCTAATTCCTTAACGTATTTTACAAATTCGTATATAATATAAAAAAATTGGTTATCATTATTGACGTCAAGATAACTTTTTGGGTAGTATAACTATATCAATTAAAAAGTAAAAGCAAAGACAGGGAAGAGTACGACGTTAATCTGCTTAAAGAGAGGGAACCATTAGCTGAAAGGATTCCTAAGCAGACACTCGGAAGGTCGCCCTTGAGCTTCTTCAGCGAACGGATTACATCCTACTAGTTGAGGACGGATCAAATCCGTTATCCATTTAAGCGCCAATCAGTTTCTTTATGATTGGAAAAAAGGTGGTACCGCGAAGCAAACTCCATTCGTCCTTTTATGACGAATGGGGTTTTTTGTTTGTCTAGTTTTACTTAAATGACAGAAAAAGAAAACAAGGAGATGGTCAAATGGAAACAAAAGAAATTACCATGCCGACGAAGTATGATCCACAGTCGATTGAGCAGGGACGATATGATTGGTGGGTTAAAGGTAAGTTTTTCGAAGCGCAAAATGATGAAGGAAAACAGCCTTATACAATCGTTATTCCACCGCCAAACGTAACGGGGAAGCTGCACTTAGGGCATGCTTGGGATACAACATTACAAGATATCGTTACACGTATGAAGCGGATGCAGGGCTATGATGTACTATGGCTGCCAGGTATGGACCATGCTGGAATCGCGACACAAGCGAAGGTTGAAGAAAAACTTCGCGGCGAAGGCAAAAGCCGTTACGACCTAGGACGTGAAAAGTTCGTTGAGGAAACATGGAAGTGGAAAGAGGAATACGCCTCCCATATCCGCCAACAGTGGGCGAAACTAGGTCTAGGCTTAGACTATAGCCGTGAGCGGTTCACACTTGATGAAGGTCTATCAGCAGCGGTACGTGAAGTATTTGTCACCTTATATAACAAGGGACTTATTTATCGCGGTGAATATATCATCAACTGGGATCCATCAACAAAAACAGCCTTATCAGACATCGAAGTTATCTACAAGGATGTTCAAGGTGCTTTTTATCATATGAAATATCCGTTAGCGGACGGTTCTGGACACATTGAAGTAGCTACCACTCGTCCAGAAACCATGTTAGGTGATACAGCAGTTGCAGTTCATCCAGAAGATGAGCGCTATAAGCACCTAATTGGCAAAACCGTTATCCTTCCTATCGTTGGCCGTGAAATTAAGATTGTTGGCGATGACTATGTGGATATGGAATTCGGTTCTGGGGCCGTTAAAATTACACCAGCACATGACCCGAACGATTTTGAAATCGGGAACCGTCATAATCTTGAGCGCGTACTAGTTATGAATGAAGATGGCACAATGAATGACAGAGCTGGAAAGTACAAAGGAATGGACCGTTTTGAATGCCGCAAGCAAATTGTGAAAGACCTTCAAGAACAAGGCGTTCTATTCAAAATTGAAGAGCATTTGCACTCCGTTGGCCATTCTGAGCGCAGTGGGGCAGTTGTTGAGCCATACCTTTCAACACAATGGTTTGTTAAAATGCAGCCGCTGGCAGACGAAGCCATCGCACTACAAAATAAAGAAAACAAAGTTAACTTCGTACCTGAGCGCTTTGAAAAAACGTACCTGCACTGGATGGAGAATATTCGCGACTGGTGTATTTCAAGACAGCTTTGGTGGGGCCACCGCATTCCTGCTTGGTACCATAAGGAAACTGGTGAAGTTTACGTTGGTCATGAAGCTCCTGCAGACAGTGAAAATTGGGAGCAGGATAAAGACGTATTGGATACATGGTTCAGTTCGGCACTATGGCCATTCTCCACAATGGGCTGGCCAAATGTTGAAGCAGAGGACTTCAAGCGTTTCTTCCCAACCGATGTACTCGTAACTGGTTATGATATCATTTTCTTCTGGGTATCCCGGATGATTTTCCAAAGCTTGGAATTTACAGGTGAACGACCATTTAAAGACGTTCTCATCCATGGTTTGGTTCGTGACGAACAAGGACGTAAGATGAGTAAATCTTTAGGTAACGGTGTGGACCCAATGGATGTTATCGCAAAATACGGTGCTGATTCATTGCGTTACTTCCTTTCAACCGGAAGCTCTCCTGGTCAGGATTTACGCTTTAGCTTCGAGAAAGTTGAATCGACTTGGAACTTTGCCAATAAAATTTGGAATGCTTCTCGTTTTGCATTGATGAACATGGATGGCATGACATATGAAGAAATCGATTTTAGCGGTGAAAAGTCCGTTGCAGATAAATGGATTCTAACTCAATTAAATGAAACCATTGAGAGTGTTACCAAACTTTCAGAGCGTTATGAATTCGGAGAAGCCGGCCGTGCACTATACAACTTCATCTGGGATGATTTCTGTGATTGGTACATTGAAATGGCAAAACTTCCGCTATATGGTGAGGATGAAGCTGCAAAGAAAACTACTCGTTCGATTCTTGCACATGTTCTTGATCAGACAATGCGTTTGTTACATCCGTTCATGCCATTCATTACCGAGGAAATCTGGCAGAACCTCCCTCATAATGGAGAGTCAATCACAACGGCTAAGTGGCCAGAAGTGATTCCGGCTTACTCTGATGAACAAGCGGCTCAAGAAATGAAGATGTTAATGGAAATGATTCGTTCCGTACGAAACATTCGTGCTGAGGTAAACACGCCAATGAGCAAGAAGATTAAAATGCTTGTAAAGGCAAAGGATGATTCAGTACTAAAGGCGCTTGAAAAGAACCGCAGTTATATTGAAAAATTCTGTAACCCAGAAGAATTACAATTGGGAACAAACCTTGAAACACCAGAGAAGGCAATGACAGCTGTCATTACTGGCTTGGAGATCTATCTTCCACTAGAAGGTTTAATTAACATTGACGAAGAAATTGCTCGTCTACAGAAAGAATACGACAAGTTAACCAAAGAAGTAGACAGAGTTGAAAAGAAGCTAAATAACGAGGGCTTTATGAAAAAGGCACCGGAGAGTGTAGTAGCCGAAGAACGGGCAAAGGAAAAAGACTATCGTGAAAAAAGAGCGCTAGTAGAGGCTCGTATAAATGAGTTAAAAGGATTATAATAAAGATATCGAGACGAGTCCTATAGTAGGATTCGTCTTCTTTTAGAAAATAAAGATGGGGTGGCCAAAATGTTTACAACTTATAACGAAGCCCTTGAATGGATACACGCAAGATTAAGGCTTGGGATTAAACCAGGACTTTCCCGAATGGAATGGATGATGGAAAAGCTCGGGTCTCCAGAGCGGAAAATGAAAACTGTTCATATTGGCGGAACAAATGGGAAAGGGTCAACGGTAACCTTCCTACGCAATATTCTCGAAGCAGCAGGCTATACCGTGGGTACGTTTACATCACCATATATTGAACAATTTAATGAGCGAATCTCTGTAAATGGGAAGCCCATCAGTGACGAAGAAATCCTTGAGTTAACCAATGTGATTCGTCCTCTTGCGGATGAATTGGAAGAAACTGAGTTAGGCGGACCAACTGAGTTTGAAGTTATTACAGCAATGTCTTTCTATTATTTTGCCAATATCAATCAAGTGGACATGGTTATCTATGAAGTGGGCTTAGGCGGAAGGTTTGATTCTACTAATATTATTCAGCCAATCGCTTCTATCATTACAAACATTGGGTTAGATCATACAAATATACTAGGGCACACGTACGGAGAAATTGCTTTTGAAAAGGCAGGCATTATTAAAGAAGGGATTCCTACATATACTGCCGTAAAAAATGAAGAAGCAATGAAGGTCATACAGGAACAGGCTGAAAAAAAGCATGCCTCACTATTTCGATTGAATCAGGATTTCACCATTACCTCCCACAGCCCACAAGCTAATGGAGAGATGTTTACATTAGAGTGTAATGACCATAAAATCGAACAGTTGCAAATCAGCATGATTGGTCAATACCAAACAGAAAATGCTTCCTTAGCAGTAATGGCTGTTCAAGCTATCAATCAAGATGGGGATTTTTCCATCTGCGAGGAGGACATTAGGACAGGCTTAAAGAAAGCGTATTGGCCAGGAAGATTTGAAATCCTTTCTCATCGTCCAATCGTCATTATTGATGGCGCTCATAATGATGAGGGAATTTCGGTACTGGTTAAGGAACTTTCTACTCGTTATTCTAACTATCATATTAATATTGTATTTGCAGCCTTAAAAGATAAAAAGCTGGACCAAATGATTGCCCAATTAGATCAAGTGGCAGATGAAATTTCCTTCGTGTCATTTGACTTTCCTCGTGCTGCTCAAGCAAAAGATTTATTTGCGATCAGTAAATCCAAAAATAAAGCAATGGAAGACAAATGGGACATACATCTAGCAGAGATTATTAATTCTTTAAAGAATGACCAGATACTTGTCGTAACAGGCTCTTTGTATTTCATTTCTGAGGTTAAACTTTATTTGAGTGAATTTTTGAAAAACAAGACGATTTCACTATGACAGGCTCCTAGATTTTTGGTAAAATAGAATTATCTTGATTTCAAAATAACTGTTTGATAAGGAGGGGCTAGATTGACAGTTGCCGCAAAAACAAAACGAAATATATTTCTAGTATGGCTCTTGCTCGTTCCAGCAGGATTGTGGTTTACCTATCAAACTTATCCTCCTCACATTTCAGGTAAATGGTTAGATATTGCAGCATTTTTGATTTTAACATCGGTTGTTGCCTTTATGCCAATGGTCATAAATAATACGCCTATTTTCTTAATTCAATGGGTATCACTCGCTACATTCTTAAGTTTCGGAATATTTGTTGAAATGATTTTTGCGCAGGCTGCAGTCATTGTGTTATTACTCAGGCTGCGTCTACAAAAGGAGCAACTTTTCCGTTTACCGCTAAACTTGATCATGTTTTTTCTAGTTTCTTTAGTCAGTGGTGTCGTTTACTATGCACTTGGTGGACAAACAGGTCCTACCATAATAAATAATCTGCATTCTCTTGCACTTGCAGCAGTTTATGCTGTAGTGAATTACTTCCTAAATCAGGTCATTATTTCATTTTATTTATATTTTATCTATAAAAGTAAGGAATCCTACTTTGGGAAAGATTTCATTGTGGAGACAGTTACCACATTTATGACTTTGCCGCTTGGCTTTGTACTCTATATGTTTTATAACTTTCAAGGACTATTAGCGCTATTTATTGTAGCTGTTCCATTTGCAAGTTTATCAATCATATTCAAGCTTTATTATTCAAGTCAAAAAATCAACGAATATTTACAGAAGGCTGCTGAAATTGGTCACCAAATGGCTGAACGCCTTGAGGTTGATGGAGTTATTGACCTTTTTATGCAGAAACTAAGTGAAATGCTTCCCGTTGACTATGCCTACATTTTTGATGTCATCAGTGATGACGAGCTTCAATTAGTCCGTCGCATTCAGTGTGGGACTGGAATTACTACGGAGAGTGCTAAAATCAAAAAAAATCAGGGCATAAGCGGTTTTGTATGGGATAAGAAAAAAGGTTATTTATATCATTCAAAAAAAGATTGGAAGCCCTTTACGAAGGGGTATCTTCCTAGTGACGCAGAAAGTGTGTTAGCAGTTCCTATTGTCAGAAATAAAAAAGTCATTGGAGTCTTAATGCTTGCTTCAAAGCAAAAAAGAGCTTATGAGAGATCTCAGTTGATGATCGTTGATATCCTATGTTCGTATTTTGCAGTTGCCATCGATAATGCCAAGCATTATGAAATCACAAAAACTCAGAGTGAACGCTGCGCCTTAACGAAATTATATAATTATCGATACTTTGAAAAATTACTAACGGAGGAATTCGATAAGCTATTCCAATTCCAACGAAAAGTCCTATCGTTAATCATCCTTGATATCGACCATTTTAAAGAAGTCAATGACACATATGGGCACCAGAGCGGAAATGAGATTCTTTGTGAATTGGCAGCTAGGTTAAGTAATCTTGTGGGTTCAAGGGGAACAGTCGCTCGATATGGCGGGGAAGAATTTGTAGTGTTACTGCCGGAGGCTGATAAAAAAGAAGCCTATCATCTTGCAGAAATGATAAGACAATCTATCGCCAACTGGCCATTTACCTTGCAGCAATCCTTAGAGCTAACACAACAGCAGGTAAAAATTACAGCTTCAATTGGAGTGGCAACTGCTCCTGAGGATGCGGAAGATCCGCTTGCTTTGGTGAGGCATGCGGATAGGGCTCTTTATGTTGGGGCGAAGAGGGCTGGTAGAAATCGGGTTGCGGAGTATTCGTCTTGTTAAAATTGTAGTAGAAAAGGGTGTTCCAATTTGGAACACCCTTTTCTAATGCCTAATTGTAACTAACGATTGGCTTTATTTCTTCAGCCCAATCCATAAATTGATCTGAAATTTCGATTGTCTTACCGCCATCCTGGATTATTCCTAGTGAGCAATTTTCATCAAATTTAACCTTATTATAGCTTTCAGAGTATACGGGATAGCTATAAAGACTAGAATCTCCAGTAATGGTACCTTTTACACAGATTTTAGCGGTTATGTCGAAATGGGAGAAATCTATGTCTGTCATATCAGCATTCCCCAATACATATATAGATGAATGTGAGAGATCTTTTAATTTATCCTTTCCGTCACCAAATATAGCGTCCCCAACGACTACGATTGTTGAATTGTGAATCCCTTGGTTAACCGTTTCAAATTGTGCTTTCCCGTTAACTAAAATTTTGGAGTTATGAATTCCGTTTATTTGTTTATTAAATAGAGTAGTAGTACCAGGTAATCCAGTAATATATAAAGTTGAATTTTCAATCCCCTTATTCATTTGTTTGTTAAATTGAACACCTTTGTCAAAAACTAATTCTGATCCTATTATTTCCGAAGGCTTATCAACACTAACTGGCTGATCGAAACTACATTTTAAATTATTGAATACATCTCTACCTTTGCTTCCAGTGCTAAATTCTTCTTCTTCACATGCAGTCACGCTCGTTGGTTTGGGAATTAACGTTGTATAATCATGATTTTGAACCGGGATCAACTTCTCTTTAATCTCCGCTTTGTCAATTGAAAACGTAAAAATAAATTTTCCGGTAAGTTTTTTTTCAGGATTCTGATTGGTAAAACCGTAGCTCTCATAGCTAAATTCAATAAGTTCCTCTGGTTCTTTTAAAGTCGTATTACAGGTTGGACAGGATGGTGAAGCAGTAAGATTTTTAATTTGAAAATAACTTTTTGTTGGAACATCAATATCTTTTCGAAGTACACTTCCAAAAGCAGGGAAGGCAGAAGAGCTATTAAAGGCTTGTATTAATTTTTCTCCTAGCTTTTTTTCATATTCTTCTATTTTATCAGCTGTAAGAGGGATTTTGTTTGCATAGTCATTTTGAATCAAGGTTTTGATTTCGTCTTTCTTTAATGCAATTTGTTGATGGAAAAAATCTTTTAGGAGTGTATTGTAATATTGAACTCCCATTTCCGCGGCATCAACCGTTTGGATGTCGCTTTCTGTCTTTTTTACTTGTTTAACATTATTGACAGAGGCCCCCATGACAGCCAAACCAAGAACGGAAAAAACAGTTATCGTTAATAACACAATGACAAGAGTCATCCCTCTTTCATTTTTTAGATACTTCACTTAAATTCCTCCTTATAACCTGGAAATAATAGTTTTAACCTCATAGGTTTGGCTTGGGTTCTTTTTATCTTTAATAGTGATTCTAATATATAGGGCCTGTGATGTATTGACATTCCTTGTTGTGGGGAAAGTTGTTTCAATAGTTCCACTATAATCATATAATGAGTACTCATAGTCTGGATTCGATAATTCGACGGTATTCACAACTGTACCAGCAGAATCTTTTCCTAATAATTGAATTTTACGGGCGTCAGGATTGTGATCAATCTTAATATCATAGGACCTATATGATTCGTGAAATTTCGTAATACTGGTGACGACAATATTCATTTCTTGCTGAATAGAAACTTTTTCTTGAGATTTCTTAGAGTAATCAAAGCCGTTCATTAAAACCCCATAGAGAAGAATACTTATAATGGACATGATGGCTAGGGTTGCTAGTACTTCTATGAGTGTAATTCCATCATCGTTTGACAGGGACTTATACATAATCTACACCTCCCCCTTAACTTTCGAAGTAGGTAAATGATTCAGACAAAACCTTTGTCCCTTTTTTTACCTGAACATGTATTTTCGATAGAGATGAATGTAAACTTGGATCATTGTTGGTATCAACAGTAACTTCAACATTATAGTTCTGACTGATCAACTTCATTGTAAGAATCCCGCTGTTTTTTATTATATCTTCAGTTAAATTCAGCTTAGGATAGCTGGATTTTGGAATAGTAGTCCCTGTTGAAGTTTTCGAAAAAGTGATTAAGTTTTTTAATTCTAAGTTTTTTTCCGAGTTTACTTTAAAATCCTCCTGCACCTCTCTTGCAATATTTGTTGCTTTCATTTTGTCGGATGACACAGCATTATATTGAAATGAGTTTGTGAAAAACGTCATAAAGCTGAGCAGGATAATAGATAAAATAACAATTGAGGCTAATAACTCTACGAGAGTAACCCCTTTTTCATTTTTTATTGTATGCAAAAAATATCACCAGCCATATTAAAAATTTCTAGGGTAAAATTACCTAGATAAAATATTTTTCGCCTTCTTTCAAAATACCTAATAGTATTATACAATATTTAATAGACGAATTTTGTCAATTTTTGATGGAAATGAACTATTAATATAATGTTTTGAATAAAATTGTAGTTTAAGAGAATTAGAAGGGGAGTTAATCTATGCAAACAATCATCTGGGCCATCGGTGCTATGCTGCTACTGTTGTTGATAATATCCTTTTTATCACTGGATTTCAATCTAAAAGGAAAGTTTGCTGTCGTTTTGGCTGCATTTGTCATTGCACTTGGCGGACTTGCAGCTGTTAACTTATTCCCTTTATGGCAAACATGGTTGATCCTGTTTGTACTTACTTTTTTTGCCGCATATATAATGGATAGTCGTCTAGGAAAGTTTCTATATAAGTCAATATTACCAGAAGATGAGTTGATCGAAGAAATTAATCTTACTTTTTCAAATAAACAATCGGTAAAAAATACTGAATTAGATTTACTAGATTTAGAGGAAATGGAATTAACTGCTCCCACATCAATTTCTATATCTGCAAGTCAGTCTTCTATGCAACCGGAATCATCTCACGTCTTGGAAGATAAAAGTGAAGAGATTGATCTTTCATTTTTACAGGACCTGGATACAGAGAATCATGTACTTGATCATAATGATGATCCCGAGATTGTTGATGGATACCTATCAGAAATTGAGAACATGCTTTTAGAAGATTCCCAAGAGAAGAGTGAACCAGTGGAAGATAGCTGGCTGGATGAACTAGCAGACTTTGATGATCTTTCGGTGGAGGAAAATGAATTAAAGAATAACAATAAAAATGAAGACCAATTAGATGATGGTGAATTAGAATTATTAGTCGCCTTCAAAGAAACAGCAGCAGGATTAGATAAAGAAAAAATTAATCTAAGTAAAGTACCTGAATTACAAAAGTAGAATGACAGCCGAAGGGAGGCAAATTGGTTGGGCAAACATAGACGTTTATTTAAACTATACGTAGTGCTTTTTTTAAGCATTGCATTTATTTTTAGTTTCTCTCATTTCGGTGCAAAGGCATTTGAAAATTTTACAGGCTCCGATGGAAAATATTCCGAGGGAACGACAGTTGGTACTATAGATGTGTCAGGTAAAACGGATAGTGAAGTGATATCTTTATTAGAGGAGAAGTATGTAGACTGGGTAAAGAACAATAAATTTGAGCTGCAATACAGCGAATTAATTGTCCCATTTGATACAAATTTGTTTCATTTTGATTCTGCAAAAACTGTTTCTTCTATTGTCGATGGACAACAAAATCCAGCTATCATAACAATTGATATGATGCAGGTTGAGGAACAAATTCAAGTTCTATTTCCTCAGCTAGATACTAATAAACTCGAACTTACCAAACTAACTTTGGATTTATCCAAAACAGCGTCGCAGTTTAACAATGGTTCTTTTAGCTTTAATCTAAGTTCTGATTATTTAGTTGTAGATCCTGCTGATAAAAATGCAGTTATTAGTGAAGCAATTGTGGAGTTAAAAGTTGTTCCACTCGATTTACAGACAGTGGTTGAAGCAAATCCTGAAATACTGATTGAGAAAGAATCAGAGTTTTCCCTACTAGAGTTTGCTAAAAACCAAAAGGTTGAAAACTCTTCAATACTGAGTACCATTGCAACGGGTATATATCAAACAATTCTGCCTTCAAATTTTAAGATTGAGGAAAGAAATATTGGCAGTGCACTACCTGATTACGCAGAGTTAGGTTTGGAAGCTAGTGTAAATCTTGTTAATGGATCTGACCTGGTTTTACTCAATCCAAACAAATCATTGTATTCAATAGAACTTAGAATAGATGGCAAAAATCTAGTCGTGACTTTAAAAGGAGAAAAGCTCCTTTACAATTATAAAATCAGCAAAAAAGATGAACAACAGTTAAAGCCAAAGACAATTAAACAATACAGCCCATTAGTCTTGCCAGGACAAATAAAAGTTCAAACAGAAGGGTCAGATGGGAAAATAGTAAAAGTATATCGGGACATATACCAGGATAGTCAAAAGATTAAGAGTGAGTTAATTTCAGAAGATTATTACCCTCCAGTCTACCGTGTTGAAATTCATGGATTAACAGGTACTGAACAAGAGACTGGGACACCAGCTGGAGGTGACCCTACTGTGACTCCTGACCCTAATGCAAATCAGACTCCGCCAGTTGTGGACCCTGCTCAACAGGATTCAGCTGCTGGCCTTTGGGGGAAACCAAATGAACAGCCTAAATAAAGTAAGAAGTGATATGAAATGAAACAGAGTAGAAAAAGGCTTGGGGACTTATTAATAGAGGAAGGCCTACTTACACCTGAACAGCTGCAAACGGCTTTATCAGAAAAAGCTCCAAATCAAAAAATCGGAGATGCCCTACTGCAAAGAGGGTATATAACCGATCAACAATTGGCCGAAGTTCTTGAAAGACAGTTGGGGATACCGCATGTTAATCTATTTCATTATCCGTTTGATACCAATCTTTTTTCTCTCATTTCAAAAGAAACGGCAAAGCGTAATTTAATTATTCCTCTCAAACGAGAAGGAAATAAGCTTTATGTGGCCATGGTAGATCCAATGGATTTTATTGTGATTGACGATTTACGACTGTCAACTGGATTTCAGATTGAAACTGTCATTGCAACAAAGGATGGCGTTTTAAGAGCAATTAATAAATATTACAATGTTGATGAAGATTTAGAAGAGTTATTTGATGAATTTTCGCCAAATGAGCGTGGGCGGGATGATGATGTAACAGATATTGATTCACCAATTGTGCGTATTGTTAATCAGTTGCTCACGAATGCGGTCATTCAAAAGGCAAGTGATATTCATATTGATCCACATGAAACCAAGGTTGTTATTAGGTATCGAGTGGATGGTGTTTTAAGGGTAGAACGAGTTTTACCACGACATATGCAGAGCGTGTTAACGGCTAGAGTAAAAATTATGGCTAATCTCGACATAACTGAACACCGAATACCACAGGATGGACGTATTAAATTAAATCTTGAATTCCATCCGATTGATCTCCGGGTCTCGACGTTACCGACAGTTTATGGCGAGAAAATCGTAATGCGGATTCTTGACATGGGTGCAGCTTTAAATGACCTGAGTAAAATCGGCTTTAATGCACTTAATTATAAAAGGTTCTCTGAATTAATTGAACAGCCAACGGGGATTGTGTTGATTACTGGACCAACCGGATCTGGTAAATCATCTACCCTCTATGCGGCACTAAATAAATTAAACAGCGAGCAAGTAAATATTATTACCATTGAAGATCCTGTCGAATACCAGTTAGAAGGAATCAACCAAATTCAGGTAAACACGAACGTAGGAATGACCTTTGCCGCTGGACTACGGTCGATTCTTCGCCAGGATCCGAACATTATCATGGTTGGGGAGATTCGTGATAAAGAAACAGCAGAGATTGCTGTCCGTGCTTCTTTAACAGGTCACTTAGTGTTAAGTACCATTCATACGAACGATTCACTAGGAACCATTACTAGATTAATTGATATGGGGGTAGAGCCGTTTTTAATCGCCTCCTCATTAAGCGGAATTGTTGCCCAGCGTTTAGTCCGAAAGGTGTGCCGTGATTGTGGACAAATCGAAGAGGCTTCTAAACGAGAAAAAGAAATCTTTGCAAGACGAGGGATGAAGATTGATAAAATAAACCGCGGAAAAGGCTGTCCTTCCTGCAATATGACCGGATATAAAGGGAGAATTGCACTTCATGAAGTGTTGGTTCTAAATGATGATATGCGTAGAGTCATTATGAACGACGACTCTTTACAAAATTTAAAAGAACATGCGATTAAAAATAAAACAATCTTTTTAATTGATGATGGCCTATTAAAGGTTAAACAAGGGTTAACTACAACCGAGGAAGTATTACGTGTTGCCATTTTAGAGTAGGAGAAAACGAGATGAAAGAAAAACTTGAGAATATACTGCGTGCAGCACTCGAATTTAAAGCGTCCGATATTCATTTTACGGTTGGAGTTCCTCCGATTTTTCGGATAAATGGCGATATTAAGCGCTATGGAAAAGATATACTTCTCCCAGATGATACCGAAGAAATCGCAAAACTAACAGTTCCAGAAAATATGTATGATTTATTCAAGGAAAAAGGTGAACTTGATTACTCTTATGGCCTCCCTGGAGTATCGCGTTTCCGTGTCAATGCTTACCACCAAAGGAAGAGTGTTTCCCTTGCATTAAGGGTTGTTGCATCAAAAACACCAACGCTTGAGGATTTAGATTTACCTAAAATTGTTTCAGAGCTTGTTGAAAAACCACAAGGGTTAATTCTCGTCACAGGTCCGACAGGTAGTGGTAAATCAACCACATTGGCCTCAATGATTGATTATGTGAATAGAACGATGCGAAAGCATATTGTTACACTTGAAGATCCAATTGAGTACTTGCATAGACATGGAAACTCCATTATTGATCAGCGAGAAGTTGGTTTTGATACGCAATCGTATGCCAATGGCTTAAAAGGAGCACTACGACAAGATCCAGATATTATTCTTGTTGGGGAAATGCGGGATTTAGAAACAATCGGAATCGCGATTACAGCAGCAGAAACCGGTCACTTGGTATTGGGAACACTCCATACATCGAGCGCGCCGGCTACGATTAATAGGATTATTGACGTATTTCCGCCTGCACAGCAGCCACAAATACGTGTTCAGTTGGCATCGGTTCTAGTAGGAGTAATCTCACAGCGTCTTTTTCCAACCGTTGATAAAAAAGGCAGGAAGGCAGCCACTGAAATCTTAGTTAACAATCCTGCCATTGCGAACTTAATCAGAAATGAGAAGATTCATCAAATCCAAAGCACGATGCAAACTTCACGTGCTCAAGGAATGCACACTCTTGAAATGAGCATCAGAGATTTAATTGACCGCAACTTAATTCAAAAAGAAGCTGCAACCAAATATCTACAAGAAAAGATGATGCTGGATGGCTAGATTTAAATATTCAGGACGTGATCGAAGAGGTAAAAAGCAGGGTACAATAAATGCCGCTTCTCGCCGAGAAGCAATGGTCAAGCTTAAAGAAGATGGAGTCCGTGTCATTGAAATGACAGAAATTCCTGAAACACTAATGACAAAAGATCTATCTTTTGGAAATCCCGTTAAGCTTCAGCATTTTGTCATCTATCTAAGGCAGTTTGCTACCTTAATTAAAGCAGGGGTAACGGTTGTTGATGCTACTGGGATACTTGCAGCCCAAACAGAAAGTAAAGGTTTAAAAAAAGCACTTTTAGCTGTTGAACAGGACCTTAGAGAAGGGAATCCATATTCAGAAGCGGTTTCAAAACATAAGAAAATATTTAACTCCATGTTTATTAATATGGTTAAAGCAGGAGAAGTCAGTGGTAATATTGATGAGACTCTCGAGAAACTTGCCGATGATTTTGAAAAACAGCATGACACACGACAAAAGGTAGTGTCAGCTCTAACCTATCCCGCTGTTATTGGACTTATTGCAATTGGTGCAGTAATTTTCCTGCTCACCTCAGTTGTACCAACTTTTGTAAATATGTTTGCTGATTTAGGTGGAGAACTTCCAAGAATAACAAAGTTTGTTCTAGCAGCCAGCGAATTTACGCAAAATTTTTGGTGGCTCATTTTCCTTATCATTCTTTGCTGTGTCCTTTCGATATTTTATATAAATACCAATAAGAAAACAAAGTATTATTTAGATTATTTTCTCTTAAGAATGCCAGTCTTTGGAAAAATGTTGCAGAAAGCCGCACTTGCTCGAATGATGCGAACGCTGAGCTCACTATTTTCCAGTTCAGTTCCGATTCTCCAAGCAATGTCAATTGTAGAAAAAGTTGTGGAAAATGAAGTAATTGCTAAGGTAATCATTGAATCCCGAAATTCTTTAGAAAAAGGGAGGTCAATGACAGAACCGATGGTTATTCACTGGGCTTTTCCTCCATTGGTTACTCAAATGATTTCTATAGGTGAGGGAACAGGTGCTTTAGATGCAATGTTGTCAAAAATTGCTGAATTCTATGAAAAAGAAGTAGAGCAGAGCACGGATAGACTTAAATCATTAATTGAACCAATTATGATTGTAATACTGGCAGGGATTGTTGGGGTAATCGTAATGGCCATTATGGTTCCAATGTTTGAGATGTTTAACCAAATATAATTAGTTTAAACAATAAAATACTAAATACTACAAAAATGTAAAAATTGGGACGAAATACGACGAAAAACCTCTTTATATTAAATTACATTTATTGTATACTCATAGAGAAATAATACTAGGTTCATAGAACCATAAAGGAGATATAACAATGATAAAAAGACTAAGTATTAAACTTAAGGAACAAAAGGGTTTTACATTAATTGAGTTACTAGCAGTTATAGTAATCTTGGGCATTATTGCAGCAATTGCTATACCCGCTATTGGAAATGTAATTTCTAAAAGTAAAGACGACGCTAAAATTGCAGAGGCGATTTCGATTATTGACGCAGCTAGAATAGCAAATGTTGAACTTGATCCAACTGGGACACTACCAACTGGTGTTACTACCACAAATGATGCTTCTGGAAATTTGGCAACTATTAGTTGGACTGAAGCAGCATTGAAAGAATACTTATCAAAAGTTAAAGATGCTGATTTTGATGTAACATATAATGTTACTACAAAAACTTTCAGTATAGACAATCATGATGCTGAATCAGTTGATGGTGTTGACGTTGCAACAGGTACTCCTGCTACAAGTGATGGAATTTTGACAGAAGAAGAATTAGCAAACGCTTCAAGATAATATGATAAATATAATTATGTTTATTTATGGATTAGTTCTTGGTTCTTTTTATAATGTCGTTGGTATAAGAGTTCCCATAAATAAATCCATTATATCTCCACGTTCTTCTTGTTCGACATGTGGACATAAGTTAGCTTTTTATGAATTAATCCCTATATTTTCATATTTGTTTCAAAGTGGGAAATGCCGCGGCTGTCAGTCGCGGATTTCTCCTATATATCCGGTTTTTGAATTACTTACCGGAATATTATTTGCAACCTCACCACTTGTTATTGGCTGGTTAGGAGAGCTTGTAGTGGCGCTTACTCTAATTTCGATGTTTATGATTATCATCGTATCAGATATAAACTATATGCTCATCCCTGATAAAATTTTATTTTGGTTTGCAGGGATTTTTTTATTGGAACGAATTATTTGGCCGTTAACTCCTTGGTGGGACAGCCTTCTTGGTGCTGGTACCGGTTTTATACTCTTACTTATCATTGCCCTTGTGAGTAAAGGTGGGATGGGTGGAGGAGATATTAAACTTTATGCACTAATTGGATTTGTTTTAGGTTTTAAACTTGTGCTTCTATCATTCTTCCTTTCGACATTGTTTGGTGCAGTTATAGGAGGAGTAGCATTGCTTTTGAAAATCGTAAAAAGAAAGCAACCGATTCCATTTGGTCCATTTATTGCGGCTGGGACGTTGACCGCATATTATTGGGGATCTGATTTAATCAATTTATATTTACAGTTCCTTTATCAAGGATTATAAGTAAGGGGTAATAAATATGGGATTCTCCCTTTTTTCAACTAAAAACAGAATAATAAACTTGGTACTAAATGACCACTCAATTCGTTTTTTAGAATTAAAACAAAGTAATCCCCCTACTGCCCAAAAATGGAGTGAACGTTTTTTACCACCAGGTATCATTGTTGACGGTAAAATTGTTGATAGTGACTCACTAGCCAACATTCTTGAACAATGTATTGAAGAATGGAAAATAAAAGGACGTTCAATCCGCTTCCTTGTACCCGATCCACTTGTCATTATAAGAAAAGTCTCCATTCCTTCCGATATTCAGGAAGATGAAATTAAAGGTTATCTATATTTAGAACTCGGTTCTACCATTCACTTACCATTTGAAGAACCAGTTTTTGATTACCATTTATTAATAAACAATGGGAAAACACAAGATATTCTTCTATTTGCAGCACCGGAGCAATTCGTAATGGAATATGCCGAATTATTCTCGAGTCTAAAATTAAATCCGTTGGCAGCGGATATTTCGCCGTTATCTCTTTATCGTCTCTATCATCATCTGAAAAAAGGGAATGAAAAAGAAATTCTCTTCACCGTCCAGTTTGATTTAACAAGTGTCAACTTGTGTATTTTTGAAGGTAGCGTTCCGATGGTAATGCGCCAGTTTCCATTACCATTCAACATAGAGGACTGGGAATATACCCAAGGCTTATCTGGTATCGTTGAATTTATTTATACTGGCGTTTCTGATGAATTGGCTCTTCATTTTGAGGACATATTTAGAGAAATCAATAAATTAGTAGATTATTATCGTTTTTCGCTTAGCAATGAGAAGCTTGATGTTACTAAGTTCTTGGTAAATGGTGATCACCCGATGTTAAAAGCCATTTATGATGAAATGATAGAGCGGTTAGAAGTTCCTGTGGAAATGCTTGCGCTAACTTCAGAAGAAAAAGGCAAGGCTAGTGTTCCTTCCAGTTTATTATTACCCTTAGGTCTTGCTCTGAAAGAGGTGCAGTAATGTTAGTAGAAATTAACCTCCTTCCTCAAAAAGAACCAAGGAAATTTAGTATGATTATACTAATTGTACTACTTGCACTTATTATCTTTGTTGGTGCGTACTACTTTTGGCAAATTCAATCTGCTAAAAACGAATTGCAGAATTTGGACAAACAAATTTCTGTTACAAAAGAAATTACGGTTAAAGAAGGGGAAAATGCTGATAAGAATGAATCGCAAATGTCTATCAGTTTATTAAAAAATGCGGTAGAATGGGCAAACACCTATCCGATTCAAACGATACCAATTATGCAGCATTTAACATCACTTCTACCAGAACGTGGGTTTATTCAGTCATTTGCCTATGCGGAGGCAGGGACAGTTATCTTAACAGTCCAGTTTGATAGCGCGAGAGAAGCAGCATACTTTTTAGATAATCTTGGTGATTCTGAATGGGTCGGAGAACCAACCTTAAATTCACTTACTATCCAAGAACAAAAAGAGGCTGAAGGCACTGCAACGGAGTTAACAAATGAAGTTGCTGCGGGTGCTGCAGCAGTTCAAAACCCAACACCAACACCTGAAATTGAGACTAACCTTAATTCAAATGACCCATATCTTCCAAGGTATATTGGTCAATTTGAAATTAAGTTAAATATGATAAAAATAAAAGAAGTGACTGGTAAAAATGATGAAGAAGGAGTGACACAATCATGAACATCCGTCTCTCTAAAATCGACAAAATCATTTTGTTAGCAGGAATACTTCTATTAGGATTACTAATTGTTTTTGCTCAATTTTTAAAGTTAACCCCATTAAAATCTGATGTCAGTATGAAACAGCAGTCATTAGAGACAGAACAGAAACTTTTAGACATTGTTACCCAAAAGAAAGCTGATGACACTATTAAGGTTGTTGAAGATACACGAGAGTTACAAAAAAAAGTACCAGTCAAGCCGCTCTTAGAACAGTTAATATTGGACCTAGAAAAAGCCGAAACGGTATCAAAAAGCGTTATTTCCAATATGAGCTTTTCTAAAGACGCTGATGTGGTCATAGCAACGGCTGAGACACCAACAGAGCGGTCCAATGGGACAAGCCAAGGTACGGGAACCACTATTCAAACTAACGTAGATAGTCCACAAGTAGCAGCTACGCCAGATCAAGCAACTGAACCACCTGCTACAAATGGTTTAAAAAAGCTTTCTGTTAGTTTGAGTGTTGAATCACCAACCTATGAGGATCTGGAAAAGTTTATTCAGACCCTTGAAACCTTAGAGCGGATTGTTGTTGTCGAATCAATTAGTTATTCTGGCGGAGAAGAAATCACTTCGCACGAGCAGGAAGTTGCACCTTTAACATATTCTCTTACGGTTTCAGCCTATTACCTGCCAACCTTAGATGATCTAGTTGCCGAGCTGCCGAAAATTGACGCTCCGGCACCAGCAAACAAGAAAAATCCATTAAGTTCCTTCTCTGAAACGACAAAAGCTAATTAATACTATCGCAAACTTGCAAATAATTTGACGAAAGCATTGTATAACAAGACGACAAAAGTCTTGTTATTTTTTTTTGTCTTTGTGATAGGATGGTAGAAATTGCTATTGGTAGAGGGAGGAGTACGGGTTAGTGGACAAGCCGAATCGTGGCAATACCATCAAAATAAAGCTAAATGGAGAAAACCAGACTTTTACAGAAGAGCCCATTAAGAAGGAACAAGAATCTAGCAAAGATTCTTTTACTAAAGTGATAAACATCGATGAGGATTTCAATGATCAGGATGTTTTTCTTGAGACTGCTGCAGCCAAGGATCCAATCGATGAAAGTTTTGATTGGATAATTCCTGAATCTACAGAAAACGACATTCAGGAATATAAGGTTGTCAGCAGTCAGAAGCAGAAAAAGGGCGAAAAAAGGAAGACTGCTACTTTTACAACCTTTTCAATGAAGCGTAATGGTAGTGTGTTAAAATCTATACTTGTAACAGCTGTATTTGCTATCTTGATTGGGACAAGTCTCGGGGTTCTCATGCTTAAGTTAGTTATTAGTGAAAACAGTAAACCTGCAGTCACTCAGCCGGTTGTTGAGGACAAGGGGACTGATAAAGGTTCAGAAGTAGCAACCGGTGGAAAGGGTAGTTCTATTGCCATTGGAGCTCAAACTGTGTTCATCGTACAAGGTGGAGCTTTTTCGACTAAAGATGCTGCGTCTGGGGCAGCGAACGAGGCAAAAGGGAAAGGCGCACCTGCTCAAACACTAACAATGAATGATAAAGAATTTTTGTTCTTAGGTGTGACAGACTCGATTGAAAATGCAAAGAAAATTGAAGGACATTACGAAGCCAATGGCTTTGATGATGTACTGCCAAAACAAATCCCCATTGCGGAAAAGAATTTATCCGATATAAATGAAACTGAAAAAAGCTTTTTAGAAGCAGCACCTGCCATTTTTCAACAGCTATCAAAGGTAACTTCTAACGCCATTGTCTCTGGAAATATATCATCAGAAGCTAGTAAAGAAGTCGCAGGGTTTGGTGATCAACTGAATCAATCAGCAGGCAAGCTAAAAAATGAAAAAGTAATAAATCTAAACAAGGAATTATCCAGCGCGTTGAAGAGTGTAGAAGCATTTCAAGAAAAGAAGAAAAAAGATAGTTTGGTTGAGGCACAACAGCACTTATTAAATTATCTCAGTATCTATTATTCATTGTAGTCGACAAAAGCTGATATTTTCCGGGAAATTATTTTTGAATAACGAGCCTGTCTATTTAGACGGGCCTTTTGTATGATTAAAAACCATTATCTGTCTAACCTCAAGAAAAATTCCGCATAATCTGTCATATTTCTTCAAACTTTAATGATATAAAAATTGTTTGCTTCTACAAATTCTGATACGATTAACATGTATCTCCCTAAATGATGCAAAAGGTAAGGTGATGAAATGCAAAACCTCATTTTAGCCTCTTCTTCTCCACGGCGAAAAGAACTTCTAGAAAACCTCCGATTATCATTCACGATTTCTAGCAGTGAAGTAGATGAAAGCTTTGATCCAACGCTTTCACCAGAGGATGTAGTTATGGATCTTGCCGAACGAAAAGCACAGGTGATTTTTAAAGAAAATCCTAATGCCTATGTCATTGGGTCTGACACCATTGTTGTTGCAGATGGTCAGGTCTTAGGAAAGCCTGAAGACAAGGCAGATGCCAAAAGAATGTTAGAAAAGCTTTCAGGAAGAAAGCACGAAGTTTACACCAGTGTCTCCATATTATCTCCAAATGGAACAGCCCGTTTTTATGAAAGAACAGAAGTCTGGTTTTGGGAGTTAACGGACGAGGAGATCAATTTTTATGTACAAAGTGGTGAACCGCTTGATAAAGCAGGTGGATATGGCATTCAGCAGCTTGGAAGCATGCTTGTCAAAAAAATTAATGGAGATTATTTTGCGGTTGTCGGCCTGCCGGTTGCGAAAACCTACCGCGAATTAAAAAGGCTGGGCTACCAGTTGTCGTAACGGCTAAGTAGTTCTTTAACTCCCTATCATAGGGAGGAAGTAGAATGTCAACCAATTCATTAATGATTCGTGATTTCCCTCAAGATGAACGACCTAGAGAGAGATTTGTTCAGAATGGTCCAGCAAGTTTATCGAACCATGAATTAATCGCCATCTTACTTAGAACTGGTACAAAGGATGAAAGTGTTCTTCAATTATCCAACCGGTTGCTTACAAATTTTGAAGGCTTGCGGCTTTTAAAAGATGCCACATTAGAAGAAATGACTGAAATTAAAGGAATAGGTCAGGCAAAGGCGATTCAAATCCTTGCAGCAGTTGAAATTGGCAGAAGAATTACGAACTTAAACTACACTGACCGCTATGTGATTCGCTCACCAGAAGATGGTGCAAATTACGTGATGAACGACATGCGTTTTCTATCACAAGAGCATTTCGTTTGTTTATACCTCAACACAAAAAATCAAGTACTTCATAAACAAACTATATTTATCGGAAGCTTAAATGCCAGTATCGTGCACCCTCGCGAGGTTTTTCGTGAAGCATTAAAACGTTCTGCTGCTTCTATTATCTGTCTTCACAATCATCCTTCTGGGGATCCCTCCCCAAGCCGCGAGGATATTGAGGTCACTAAGAGGCTTGTAGAGTGCGGAAAAATGATAGGCATCGACGTGCTCGATCACCTCATTATTGGTGAAAATAAATTTGTCTCTCTTAAAGAAAAAGGATATTTATAATACTATGATTTTTTTAATCGTTGGGATATAATAATGTTTATGATTTTTTAGGACATCTTTCGAGATTATCATATAAATTTACTAGAAAAATTACATGAATAGAAGGTATATTTACTTACCTTTAGCTATTTTCGTATCAGAAAGGGAGATACAACTATGTTTGGAATTGGGACAAGAGACCTTGGTATTGACTTGGGGACAGCAAATACCCTTGTGTATGCAAAAGGTAAAGGGATTGTATTAAGAGAGCCATCTGTTGTGGCGATGCAGACAGACACGAAATCCATTGTTGCGGTTGGTAATGATGCAAAGAACATGATTGGCCGTACACCAGGTAATGTGGTAGCGATGAGACCAATGAAGGATGGTGTGATTGCGGACTTTGAAATAACTGCAATCATGATGAAACATCATATTCGTCAAGCGATTAAAAGTAAGAGTATTTTCTCCGGTAAGCCGTATGTAATGGTATGTGTTCCATCAGGAATAACCGCGGTTGAGGAAAGAGCTGTTATTGACGCAACACGTCAAGCTGGTGCGAAGGACGCCTATACGATTGAGGAGCCATTTGCAGCTGCTATCGGAGCAAACCTGCCTGTATGGGAGCCGACTGGCAGCATGGTAGTTGATATAGGCGGCGGTACTACCGAAGTAGCGATCATTTCATTAGGTGGAATTGTTACAAGCATTTCCATTCGCGTTGCTGGTGATGAAATGGACGATGCAATTGTTACGTACATCCGAAAACATTATAATCTCATGATTGGTGAACGTACAGCTGAAGCCATTAAGATGGAAGTTGGTTCAGCAGGAGACTCTGAGGGTATCGATAATATGGAAATTCGCGGACGTGATTTATTAACTGGTCTTCCAAAAACCATTGAAATCACTGCGAAAGAAATTGGTGTTGCTCTAAAAGATACGGTCTATGCGATTGTAGAGGCTGTAAAAAATACATTAGAAAAAACACCGCCAGAGCTTGCTGCGGATATTATGGACCGAGGAATCGTCTTAACAGGCGGTGGTGCTCTGCTTCGAAACCTGGACAAGGTAATTAGTGAAGAAACGAATATGCCAGTTCTAATTGCTGAGAACCCGTTAGATTGTGTTGCTATCGGGACTGGAAAAGCTTTGGATCATATTCAGTTATTCAAAAATAAAGCTAAAGAATCTAGATAAAAAGAAAAGCGAAAGCGCCATGTCTAATGGCGCTGTAGGCTTGACACATTATGTATGAAGATAGAGGTGTATAATCATGCCACAGTTCTTTTTGAATAAACGATTGATCGTTTTGCTGGTTAGCATTATTGTTCTCGTGGCATTGATTGGGTTTTCGTTAAGGGAGAGAAGTAAACTATCCTGGCCGGAGCAGTTCTTAAAGGATACTGCAGGCCTTGTTCAATCCCTGGTTTCAAAGCCTGCTCATTTGGTTGCAGGTTTTTTTGAAAATCTCCAGGACTTGCAAAATACATATGAAGAGAATAAAGAATTAAAATCACGGATGGAGAAACTTGTTAGCCTTGAAGCACAGGTACAGGAGCTGGAAAAGGACAATAAAGAGCTGCGTGATATTCTCGGTGAACAAGATACCCTGAGAGATTTTGAACCATTACAAGCAACTGTAATAGGTAGAAACCCTGATCGTTGGCATGAAATGATTATTATCAATAAAGGGAAAACAAACGGAATTAAAAAAAATATGGCCGTTGTAACCGCGCATGGCTTAATAGGCAAAGTTAAGACAGTCAATCAATTTAGCTCAACGGTTCAATTGTTGAGTGCTATGGATCCAAAGAATCGAATTTCCGCCATCGTCCAAGGCGAAACAAATGTAAATGGTCTAGTCGAGGGCTATGATAAAGAGAAAAAAGCATTATTAATCAAAGCGATTCCTTCAGGTGTAGAAATTAAAAAAGGACAAAACGTCATCACCTCCGGTCTTGGCGGTGTATTCCCACAGGGCTTACAAATTGGTAAGGTCATTGACGTAAAGCCAGACCAATACGGACTAAATCAAACTGCTTTAGTTAAACCAGGTGCGGACTTTTATGATTTGGAAAATATTATTGTGATTACCAGAACCATGACTCAGCCTACTCAGGCGGAAATGGGCACAGGGGAGGAGGAGGATTTGTGAAGAAATTCCTGCTTCCTCTTTTGTTTCTATTCCTTTTCTTATTAGAGAGCATGTTTGCGCAATATGCACCGCCTGAAGTTTTTGGTGACAATTACATTTTGGCGCCTCGTTTTCTTTTCGGAGGGATTTTGTTCCTGGCCATCTATGCAGGCAGAAAATACGGAATCATTTATGCTGCAATCTTTGGACTTTTATTTGATATTGTGTGGATCGAAATTATAGGCATATACCTTTTCCTATTTCCGTTCATTACATACCTTATTTCGAAAATTATGCACGTGCTCCAAACCAATATTATTGTCGCGTTTTTGGTGTCTCTAATGGGGATTGCTCTGCTGGAATTAGGTGTCTATGAAATGGACTTTTTAATTCATATCACCACACTTGAATTTATCAGTTTTATTAAAATGCGTTTTTATCCTACACTCATTTTAAATGCCGTTTTCCTATTGATTGCAGCATATCCATTAAAGCGTTATTTTGAAAGTGTTGCACAAAGCTTGCGAGATGAATGAGGGTTGTATTTCTTTTTAAAAAAAGGAGAATACATAAAGCGTGTCGAATTGTATAATAAAAGTGTGTCTGTGGCTTGAAAATGCCTATTTCTATCGCACGTATGTGTTTCTTATTATTTGAGGTGAGTTTTCTCCATGAAAAAGCGGCAAAATGTTACGATTAAAGGTACGAAGGATGGAATTGTCCTTCATCTTGATGATAGCTGTTCCTATGAGGAACTGAAGAAGGAGCTTGATGAAAAACTTTCGGCAAATCAAACAAATGAAGGTGAGCGGCATTTAACTCCTGTTAAAGTCGATGTCGGTAATAGGTACTTAAATGACGCTCAACGTGAAGAAATAAAAAATCTCATCCGTCAAAAAAAGAATTTAGTAGTCGATGATATTGAATCAAATGTGGTCACAAGAGCAGAAGTGGACAAGCTTAAAGCGGAAAACGAAGTCGTAACGGTTTCGCGCATTATCCGCTCTGGACAGGTATTAGAAGTTCCGGGTGATTTATTGCTTATAGGGGATGTTAACCCAGGTGGAACGGTAATTGCTGGCGGGAATATTTTTATTATGGGTTCCTTAAAGGGAATAGCCCATGCAGGAGTATTTGGTAATGATCAAGCCGTTATTACCGCTTCAAGTATGCAGCCTGCACAGCTAAGGATTCATGATTGCATTAATCGTGCACCTGATAAAGCTCAAAATGCTGAAAAACGTGAAATGGAATGTGCGTACATCGACGATAACCATCAAATCATCGTAGATAGATTGCAAGTTTTAATAAATTTAAGGCCTAATTTAAATAGATTCGAAGGGGGACATTAATGTGGGAGAGGCAATAGTAATTACATCCGGTAAAGGCGGCGTCGGAAAAACCACGACTTCTGCTAATATTGGTACAGCGTTGGCCCTTCAAGGCAAAAAAGTATGTTTAGTAGATACTGATATTGGCCTTCGGAATTTAGATGTTGTGATGGGGCTGGAAAATCGAATTATTTATGATCTTGTGGATGTCGTGGAAGGCAGATGTAAAATCCACCAAGCACTCGTTAAAGATAAAAGATTCGAAGATTTATTGTATTTGCTTCCAGCAGCGCAAACAGTGGACAAATCGGCTGTTAAGCCAGAACAGATGCACAAACTAATTAATGAACTTAAACAAGATTATGACTATATTATTATCGATTGTCCTGCTGGAATTGAGCAAGGATTCCAAAACGCGATTGCCGGGGCGGACCGTGCGATTGTCGTTACGACTCCTGAAGTTTCGGCAGTACGAGACGCTGATCGAATCATCGGTCTGCTGGAGAAGACTAAGACGGTCGAGTCACCGAAATTAGTTATCAACAGAATCCGAAACCATATGATGAAAAGCGGCGATATGTTAGATGTAGATGAAATCACTACGCATTTATCGATTGAGTTAATTGGTATTGTTGCAGATGATGAAGAAGTTATCAAAGCTTCTAATCACGGTGAACCCATTGCCTTAAATCCAAATAGTAAAGCGTCGATTGCATACCGTAACATTGCTAGACGTATCCTCGGCGAATCTATTCCATTGCAGCCGCTAGAAGACAAAAATAAAAGTGTCTTTGGTAAAATTAAACAGTTCTTTGGTGTTCGATAATAACAAGCCTGTCCATATAAACGGACAGGCTTTTAGTATGCTCTAAAACGATTAATACTCAAGTAAATGAACAGTGAGTGCCGCTCTATTATAACGTGGCAATTTTCCTCTAGGAGCATAGGTGTCCACAATAAAAATACCAATTGCATCACCAGCATACAAATAAGCTTGAATATTTATTCCAGTGACAATACTTATCCCTTTTGCGTCAAAGGTAGAACCTACGAGTGGGTCGGATCCATCAGCCAGACGGTTGAGGTTGAATACGGCCGATTGTTCTTCTTCTAATAGGACGGATACATCTGCTGTGATCTGATAAACACCGGACTTGTAAACGGTAATGCTATTTGCTGAAATATCCGGCCAAGTATTTTGATAGGGTCCTGCTATTGTAAATTCTATTAGGTTCCCAGCCGTAAGTGGAGTCATTTTACCATCAGGCAAATCTTGTTTATATAAAGACCCATAAGTAAAGGGCTTTACGTTTTTCGTTCTCATATGTTTTCACCTTGGTTAAATAGGCAATATCAACCGCCTAATTCTTCACTTTGTATTAGTTGAGGATAGGAAACGCCTCGTGAAATAGAATATACCAGTGCTTGCTTTGAAGATAATTCTTTGATCAGATATTCCACTTGAGCTGTTAGTTCTAGCGTCCCACATGTATAAAAATCTAGGGATACATACTTTTCTTCTGGCCATGTATGAATGGATAAATGCGAAGTGGATAAAACGATTACACCTGTTACTCCATGTGGCTCAAATTGATGGAAGTAAGAGTATAAAATCTCCATATCTGCGTCAAGTGCTGCCTTTTTACACATTTCTTCTAAAAATTTAATGTCATTTAAATGGGTAGAATCACACTCAAATGCGTCAATGATCATATGCTTTCCTTCTTTGGTCAAAGTTTCATCATTCCCTCCGTTTTCCTATGTAAGTTATCGTATGGGATTTAGTAAAAATAAATTGTACGGTTGTCCATGCTTTCCCGAAATAGTATCTAAAAAGAGGCTCTGCTCATTCAGCAATTCCGAGCAGAGCCTTTTTTGATGGTTACCTTCGAAGTTCTTGTTTATAAATTTCATGCAATGTTAGGTTTGACAATGTATTCATTCGTGTATTTTCCTGAACTGAACGGAAGTGTGACGGAAATACAAATAAAGTGGACAGGTCTTCAGGGAGTGTTTGATGAGGGACGACTACTTTCCTATTTGTTAAATGCATGGGCTTTTTTGAGGCAAGGTGAAATCCCCAATCCCCGAAAGAAGGAACTTCGGTGTGGTAACTCTTAACTTGCATTCCAGTTCCTTTTAACGATAAGCCAATGCTCCAGTAAACGAATGGAGCATATTCTGGTGAATGAGATTGACAGACAAGAATACCATCTTCAGTTAGAAGATTAGATAATTTACAGAAGAATTCTACTGTATACAATCTACTCAATATTTCATCGCCTGGGTCTGGCAAGTCCACAATGATGACATCATAGGGCACACTTTGTTCTTTTTGGAATACCTGGATATCTTTTTGATGGACAGAAACCCTCTTATCGTGGAGTGCACGTTGGTTTAGTGACGCTACTGTTGGTAGATCGCCCGCCAAGTGAATCATTAATGGGTCAAGGTCCACTAAGTCAATATGCTGCACATCTCGGTATTTAAGAACCTCCCGAATCGCAAAACCATCCCCGCCTCCGGCAATTAGAATGCGTTCTCGCTTTCTAACCATGGAAAGGGCCGGATGAACAAGAGCCTCATGATAGATTTGCTCATCTAACGAACTAAATTGAAGTTGTTTGTCTAGATATAGACGTACATCATTAGTCTCCAAAATTTTCACACTGTCCCCTTTTGTGCCGCCTTCATAAAGTACACGGTGGGGGTTGGAGAGAAGATGACGAAGTTCTTTCGTGTCTTCAGGGTCCTGTTCTGAATAGGAGTTTAGGTTTAAGGACCTAATGGAGAGAACAACAGCCTGTTTTTGAACTGACCTCACTCGCTGGGAAAAGGTAAACCATTTTTTTAGACTTTTAGGGAGAGAACGATTTTCTACACACGGGTTTTTCTCATCATTCCATTTTAAAACTTTCTTCCCAGCGAGATGGAATCCACAATCTCCAAACCAAGGACTATTAACATGATAGTTAAGAGTGTGTAGGGAAGCACTCTGTAACGTTTTATCAATACTCCAGAATACCAACGGAGTATCTTCAGGTGACGCAGATTGGATAACCATGATTCCGCAATGTGTTAAGAGATTGGACAATTTTTTGAAGAATTCTTTTGAGTATAGTTTGCTAAGTTGATTGGTTTCAGGATCTGGAAGATTTGCGATTATTATATCGAATCGCTGCTGTTCGGTTAGGAGGAATTCATATATATTGCTCTGGATTATTTGAACACGATGATCGTAAAAAGAACGCTCATTCATTTCGAGGATTTCAGGTGTCTTCTGGGCAGCTACCAAAGTTGCTGGAGAAAGAGACACTTGACTGACGTGGCATACCGTTGAATATTTAAGGACTTCTCGCAGTGCAAATCCGCATTCATCCCCGATAATCAAAACGTGTTCCGGACGGTCTGATAAAACAAAAGCTGGATGGACTAGTGCTTCATGATAAATTCGTTCATCCAAACTGTTCCATACTAGTTGATCGTTATGGTATAAACGTATATTTTTCGTTTCTAGTAAGAGTACGTCCTGATAGGGACTCTTACCCTCAAACAGTACTTGGTGAGGACCCTTTAATAATTGCTCTAACTCAATTAAATCGTAGACATCACCACGAAAAGAATCTTGTTTGTCGCTGGCAGACAAAATTATTCACCTCTATTTATTTAACTTACAGCCATTATATGGATAAGCAATAAAAACGTGTGGCTTATCCATGTTACCAAGGAAGTTTAAAGTCACTAATTATAATAATTGGTAATATATGTCTAAAATTACAAAACCCTTTGAAAAATGTACAAAAGAGTCGATAAAATGTCCAAAACCCAATTGGAAGGAAAAATGAAAAAAGAAGGCTTCCACAAAAATTATATTTTGCGACAGCCTCCGATAATCCGAGAGATATGTTGAAGGGATACCTATTACTCTTGCCTAGGTCTATTGCAAACCGTATGGCAGCAAACCTTCTTTTTTAACCTTGATGCGCCAAACTTCATTTTTCGATGATTCGGTAACATACAGATAGCCATTATGAAAAGTCAGGTTAGTTGTAAATGTTCCCGCATCTTCAGGCAGGCGAATACTACCGTACTTAAATCCACTCGCATCCACTACGACAATTTCACCAGCTTGGAAATGTGCCACATAAAGATTACCCTCTTTATCCACAGCTAATCCATCTGGTCCAATTCCACCCTCAAACTGAGCGAAAGCAAATGCCATTTCCCGCTGGTCTTTCGCAGTCTTCGATGGAACGGAGATAATTCGGTTGCTGGCAAATTCAGAGATATATACTCGCTGTCCATCAGCAGAAATGGCTATACCATTTGGATAAGCAATGCCCTCTTGAAATAGCTGAGGCTCGGTACCGTTTGGCGGCAAATAGAAGACACGGCCAACAGGATTTGTTACGCTTGATCCAAATGGCTCGGTAAAGTAAAGCCCCCCCACTTCATCAAATACCAGGTCATTAAGTCCTTTCAAAGGCGAACCTTGGTATGAATTAACAATGGTCGTACGCTCTTTGGTTTCGGTGTTATAAGCATAAAGTTCTCCTGTGCCATCGGTGATAAAAAGGCGTCCGTCCTTATGAAACTTTGCTCCGATAGGAAATTTATACTTTTCCACAATTGAAACCTTATCTCCCTCAACCTTCATAATTTCGCCAGTGGCCGGACTGACCATCCATATTTGGCCGTTACGGTCAAAGTTAATCCCTTCCATAAATCCGCTGCCAGTGGCTACCTTTTCCCACTTGCTATTAGGATGAACAATCTCAGAAATGGTGTGTCTGTCCTTAGTTGGAACAGGCTTAGAAGGATATAATGATTTTGCACCAGCCATTGTTACAGTTACAAGGGAGATAATAATTAATAGTGTTATTGCACCTAATCTTTTTCTCATTTCAATATTTCCTCCTTATGTACTTGTGTTGTAAATTATGAAAACGCTATCTAAATATTAAACTAGCACTTTAATAATTGTGTAAACAACGGTAAAAACTATCTGAATTTTTATTAAAAGTAGTAACATTTTTCTGGTATCTAGAAAATCTATTCTGCAAGATTAATCGCTTTGTTAAGTCCAGTGTAAGGGGAAGGTGCTAACCGAAAAATGTGAGTAGCACAAACCAAAGTCTTCTTAAAAATTACCGAGTAGGCATACTCTTGAGGACAACCTCATAGACTTGTACAAAAAGGTCTCTAAAAGGTTGGTGGGATAATGCGGTCTACTCCTGAAGAAATACGGCGACGAATCGCAAAGCGGAAAAGAGAAAAAGGGTCATCAGGAACAGGTCCAGAGCGTGAAATTAATTGGCCGGGGGATGATGAAAAGTACGAATTTAATCATTATTCCTCATACGAAGCAGGCAAGGACGATGGCATTCATCCCTTGTTTAAAAAGGAAGTTTTTATTTTTAAGATTTTAGCATCAGCTGTCTTATTTTTAGTCATTGCCATTATGTTCCGTGAAAACTCGGCAACATTTGCACCAGCTAAGGATTTTGTTATGAAAACCATGGAGCAGGATTTTAAATTTGCCACAGTATCAAAATGGTATGAAGACCAATTCGGTAAGCCATTAGCTCTGCTGCCGTTTACAGAGGAAGAAAAAGGCGGCGAGAAAAACGTAGTCGAGAAAAACCACGATATACCGGTGTTTTCAGGGAAAGTCCTTGAAAATTTCGAGAAAAATGGACAGGGCATTATGATTGAAACAGCAAATGGTGCAGCAGTGGAAGCCATGAAAGAAGGAAATGTCATGTTTGCTGGTGTTAAGGAAGGCACAGGTAAAACCGTCATCATCCAGCACGCAGATCAAACGCAATCTACTTACGGGAATCTCGAGGAAATTAAGGTTAGTTTATATGAATTTATTGAAACGGAAACGGTTGTCGGCACAGCTTCAGAATCAACGGGTGAAGACAAAACGAAGGGTAAGTATTATTTTTCGATCAAAAAGGGCGATGATTTCATCGACCCGATTCAGGTGATTCGCTTTGAATAGAATCATATATTTATTACAACACGTTTATATCCATCCTTTGTTATGGTTTGTCATCGCAATATCGATTACTACAGCACATTTCCTCGAAGTATGCCTGCTAATTGGCATCATTTTCATCCATGAAATGGGGCATGCTGCTGCGGCTTCTTTTTTTTCATGGCGTATAAAAAAAATCACTCTCCTCCCATTTGGCGGGGTGGCTGAAATGGAGGAGCACGGGAATCGGCCATTAAAGGAAGAGGCTATTGTTGTTCTCGCTGGACCGCTTCAGCACATTTGGATGGTGGCATTAGCTTTTGCGCTATTCTCATTTGATTTGATGTCTGAGGATTTGTTTCAATTATTTTTTTACTACAACATTATGATTTTTATCTTCAATCTGTTTCCGGTTTGGCCGCTCGACGGTGGAAAGTTGATCTTCATGTTTCTTTCCTTAAAAAAATCATTTCCTATAGCTCACCGGCTAACATTAATCATTTCTTTTTTCAGCGTTGGAATCTTTTCTGCAGTAACGCTCCTAGCAGCTCCGCAACAACTAAATGTCTGGATTATCGTAGGCTTCTTATTATTCTCGCTTTACCATGAATGGAAGCAGCGCCGTTACATTTTTATGAGATTTCTTCTCGAGCGCTACTATGGTAAAAATAGCGACCTACAAGCCCTGAAGCCCATCCAAGCCAATGAGCAAGACTTGCTCATTGATGTGTTAGAAAAATTCCAACGCGGCTGCAAGCACCCGATTATTGTTGAGAGTGATGGCAAAGAAAAAGGGATGTTGGATGAGAATGAACTGCTGCATGCGTATTTTTCGGAAAAACGATTAACAGATAAAATCAGCGACCTTCTTTTTTCTTACTAAACGGTTATAATATAAACTATTAGTAAAAAAAGTGAGGAAGCCGGATTGGATAAACTAATTATTAATGCTATTTCTAGAGAGAAGAGATTTGCAGTCGTTAAGAATAACACAGTTGAAGAGATTATTTTTGACCGGCCAGAGCAGCGATCTCTGGTCGGTAATATTTATTATGGGACCGTAACCAAGGTGCTGCCCGGAATGAATGCAGCATTTATCGATATAGGCGAAGAGAAAAATGCCTACCTCCATCGTGATGTGCTAGCGTCATATGTTTTGTCACCGGATCGGGGTATCGAAAAAGAGAAGAAAAGTGTATCATCCTTCGTTCATCAGGGAGAAAAGTTAATAGTGCAAGTAGATAAGGATGCAACAGGTCCTAAAGGTGCTAGAGTGACAGGGATTGTTGAGTTGCTTGGGGACAACCTTATTTATATGCCTCAAGGTCGCTATGTGGCAGTTTCTAAAAAAATTGTTGATGAAAAAGACAATCTTCGCAGTTATGGGACGAAACTGAAAAGTGAAGAAGAAGGCCTGATTTTTCGTACATCAAGTACCTCAGCCACTTATGAGGAAATGGTAAACGAACTAAGTACCTTACGAAGCCAGTATACAGAATTACTGGAGAAAGCTGCTTCTTTTAAAAAGCCAGGGATTCTATATCAAAAAGATACCTTTACCGAATTGGTACTTGAATACGTCATGAAAATGTCATCAGGCGAAGTGTTTATTGATGACCTTTCCATAAAACAACTTATACAATTGAGAAATCCTAACCTAAAAGTTACTTATTATAATGGGAAAGAAAATATTTTCACCCTTCATCGAATTGAGCATGAAATTGATAAAGCCCTTAAGCGAATCGTCTGGCTCGACAATGGTGCTTATTTAATATTTGATGAGACAGAGGCTTTAACGATAATTGATGTTAATACCGGGAAATTCTCTGGTAAAAATGATTATCAAGAAACCGTGGTAAAAACCAATACCCTAGCTGCAATTGAGATTGCCCGTCAGTTGAAACTGCGTGATATAGGCGGAATCGTTCTGATTGATTTTATCGATATGAAAAACGAAAAGGACAAGCGTTACATACAAGAAACCATTGAGAAGGAATTCCAGAAGGATAAAACTAGAACTAAAATCATGGGTTTTACCTCACTTGGTATTCTGCAGCTAACGAGAAAGAAAACCAAAGTCTCACTTACAGAAGCGCTTCAAGAAAAATGTCCTGTTTGCGAAGGGACAGGAAAAATATTAAGTGCAGATACGATTGCATTTCGATTGGAACGGGAATTGTTAGAACATAGAAATTCTGATGCGGAAGCAGTATTAATTGAAACTACCGTAGAGGTACAAGAGGCGATCGAACCACACCTTGATATGATAGAAGATTGGCTGCAGTTTAAAGTTTGTTTTTCGATTCAGTCATCTGCTACACATTACTATGTGATAAAACAATTTGGGAATCTTGACGAGATAGCGCAAAAAGCTGGAGAATCCTATTGACACTTTTGCCTATTACATGATAAACTTTTCAATGTTATGTTTGTAGCACCCGTGCTACAACCGCACAGAACAGGTAGTAAGACTTATGCGTTCGCATTAGCGCCTGTATTTGGCGAGTCTGAGTTTATAAGGAGGTGCAAGTATGTACGCAATTATCGAAACAGGTGGTAAGCAAATCAAAGTAGAAGCTGGTCAAGCTGTCTACATCGAGAAGCTTAACGCAGAAGCAGGCGAAACAGTTACATTTGATAAGGTTTTATTCGTTGGCGGAGAAAACGTAAAAGTAGGAAGCCCATTAGTTGAAGGCGCTACTGTTACAGCTAAAGTTGAAAAACAAGGCCGCGCTAAGAAGATCATCGTTTTCAAATACAAAGCGAAGAAAAACAACCGTAAAAAGCAAGGTCATCGTCAGCCATACACTAAAGTAGTGATCGAAGCGATCAACGCATAAGGTGTTGGACAATAGATGATATCTATTAAAATTAATCGTTCTGAGTCCGATTCAATTCAATCATTTACAATAAGTGGTCATGCATTCTTTGCTGATCGGGGAAAGGATATCGTCTGTGCAGGCGCATCCGCAGTATCCATCGGCGCAATCAATGCGGTACATGCCTTAACAGGTGTTACGCCTCTGATTGAGCAAGGAGATGGCTTTCTCCGCTGTGTTGTTCCAGATAAACTTCCGGAAGGCACTCATGAGAAGGTTCAGCTTCTTCTAGAAGGAATGATTATTTCATTGCAGACGATTGAAGAAGAGTACGGAGAACACATAAAAATAACCTTCAAAAAGTAGGAGGTGGAATACATGTTATTAAAATTAGATCTTCAGTTGTTTGCATCTAAAAAGGGAGTAGGTTCTACAAAGAACGGACGTGACTCTATCGCAAAGCGTCTTGGCGCTAAGCGTGCAGATGGTCAATTCGTAACTGGTGGTTCAATCCTTTACCGTCAACGCGGTACAAAGATTTACCCAGGTGAAAACGTAGGCCGTGGCGGTGACGACACTCTATTTGCGAAAATCGACGGCGTTGTTAAATTCGAACGTTTAGGTCGTGACCGTAAAAAAGTGAGCGTTTATCCAACAGCTCAAGAAGCGTAAGCTTTCTATGAAAACTCTAACCTGATTGGTTAGGGTTTTCTTTTTTGAAAAATAAGGTAAAATTATCCAATAAAACTCCAATTTGATCTCCCGAAAATAGCCTCAAAGTACCTCAATTGGAAAACATTCGCGCAAAATTGCTTACTCATGTGAACTTTTTTGATATACTAACAGAAAATAGTTTTTTCGACACTTAAGCTAGGAGTGCGATTATGGACAAAGAATGGGATATCGTTGAAGTGCTGCGGCACTCACGGCATGATTGGCTGAATAGACTGCAGTTAATCAAAGGGAACTTGGATTTAGATAGAATTGATCGGGCGAAAGCATATATAAATGAAATTGTAATCGAAGCACAGCATGAATCGAAGCTGTCGAACTTTCGTTTGCCACTATTTGCCTCCTTGCTTTTGAAATCAAATTGGGAAAATCATCTATTTCAGCTTGAATATGAGGTTCTTAACGATTTAGAAGCAGTGGAAATAAATGATGACATTCTGTCTAATTGGACAAAATCCTTTTTTATTTGCTTGGATCAGGCGATTGAGGCCTTTCAAGAAAATCATTTATCAATCACAATTCAACCGCAATCAGATGGAGTTCGTTTCTTTTTTGATTTTAGCGGAATAATAATAAAAAAAGAACTGATTGAACAATTCCTCACTGGATCTCAAATAGAAGTGACAGTAAAGGAATTCTCAGAGAACGAACTTGGGTTAGAAGTCTTTATGTCGGTGATGTAGGCTTTTATTTCGTTCGTTTATCAGTCAAATCAGGAGGATTCACATGTTTGTCGATCAAACGAAGATATACGTAAAAGGCGGAGACGGCGGTAATGGAATGGTTGCGTTTCGTCGTGAAAAATATGTTCCAATGGGCGGACCTGCTGGCGGAGACGGCGGTAAGGGTGCCAATGTGGTTTTTGAAGTAAATGAGGGCTTGCGTACGTTAATGGATTTTCGTTATCAACGCCATTGGAAAGCCCCACGTGGTGAGCATGGCATGTCCAAAAATCAGCACGGGAAAAATGCCAAAGATATGATTGTTAAGGTACCGCCAGGCACAGTAGTTATGGACGCAGAAACAAAAGAAGTCATTGCCGATCTTGTGGAAAATGGTCAGCGTGCAGTCATTGCCAAGGGAGGACGCGGAGGTAGAGGGAATTCCCGTTTTGCTACCCCTTCAAATCCTGCGCCAGAACTGGCAGAAAATGGCGAACCAGGTCAAGAGCGTGATGTTATCCTTGAGTTAAAGCTGCTTGCTGACGTTGGACTAGTTGGGTTCCCAAGCGTTGGGAAATCAACTTTATTATCGGTTGTTTCATCAGCCAAACCTAAAATTGCTGAATATCATTTTACAACGATCGTTCCAAACCTTGGGATGGTGGAAACAGAAGATAACAGAAGCTTTGTCATGGCCGACCTTCCAGGATTGATTGAAGGTGCGAGTGAAGGTGTCGGACTAGGACATCAATTCTTACGTCATATTGAACGGACACGGGTTATCGTTCATGTCATTGATATGGCTGCGATGGAAGGACGCGATCCTTATGAGGATTATCTGACCATCAATAAAGAGCTAGAAGAGTATAATCTTCGCTTAACAGAACGTCCGCAAATTATTGTTGCCAATAAAATGGACATGCCGGAAGCAGAAGAAAACTTGCGAACATTTAAAGAGCGCCTTGAAGAAGATTTCCCGATTTTCCCAATTTCTGCTTTATCAAGAAAAGGCTTAAGGGAACTATTATATGCGATTGCCGACAAAATCGAGGAAACTCCAGAATTTCCACTTGATCATGAGGAAGAGGAAACGGGAGTTAATCGCGTACTTTATAAACATGAGGCAGATCCTGAGGCGTTCTATATTACCAGAGAACCAGATGGCTCATTCGTTATTCAAGGGGAAAAGGTTGAAAAATTATTTAAGATGACCAATTTCCAAACGGAAGAATCTGTTCGTCGTTTTGCTAGACAGCTTCGTGGTTTAGGGGTGGACGAGGCTTTACGGGCAAAAGGTGCAAAAGATGGGGATACCGTAAAATTATTAGACTTCGAATTTGAATTTGTTGACTAAATAATAACATGTCTTTGAGAAATTCTAGCTAGAGCGCCCCGATTTCGTTACACGGGCGCTTGTGCTTTTCAAATCGGGTGGGTAGAGAGATGAAAAATGAAAAATTTGATAAAAAATTTTACTTAATTAGAGAAGACGTCTTGCCTGAAGCGATGAAGAAAACACTCGATGTGAAGGAAATGCTCGAAAGGGGTAAGGCTGAGTCTATTTGGGATGCGGTGCAGCAAGTAGACTTAAGCAGAAGTGCCTATTATAAATATAGGGACACGGTATTTCCATTTTCCACGATTGTTAAGGAACGATTAGTTACGCTCTTTTTTCATCTCGAAGATCGTTCAGGTACTTTGTCTAAGCTTCTTAGTGTAGTTGCTTCTTCTGGCTGTAATGTGTTGACCATTCATCAAACGATTCCATTGCAAGGAAGGGCAAACGTTACACTTTCGTTGAATACCACCGAGATTTCTACCGATATAGATGAACTGCTTTCAGAACTGCGTAAGCTGGAATTCGTAGAGAAAGTTGAAGTGCTTGGAACAGGAGCATAATGAAATTTTAACAACAGAGAGATTTTTGTTAGGGAGTGTGTGAAATCATGAAAGTTGGTTTTTTAGGACCAAAGGCAACCTTTACCGAATTAGCGGTGAAAAAGGTTTTTCCTGGATTTGAGCTTGAACCATACCGTACCATTCCTGAATCTATGGATGCGGTTGTGAGTGAAAAAGTGGAGCTGGCCGTGGTTCCTGTTGAAAATACCCTTGAAGGTACAGTCAATATTACATTGGATTATTTAACCCATGTGGTTCAATTGCCGATTGTCGGGGAAATCACCATTCCTATTAAACAGCATTTGATGGTCCACCCTGATAACCAAGATATGTGGCAGGATGTTCATAAGGTGTACAGTCATTCTCATGCGATTGCACAGTGCCATAAGTTCTTACATAATCAGTTCCATGGAATTCCATATGAAAGTGTCAGCTCGACTGCTGCGGCAGCGAAGATGGTGATGGATCACCCTGAACAGCGTATTGCTGCAATCGCCAACGAATTGGCTGCTGAAGAATACGGATTATCGATTGTTCAACGTGACATTCATGATTTTGACCATAACCATACTCGCTTTTTTGTCCTATCAGAAAAGGGGATTAATTTTGAGGAGTTTAGTGGATCATCCCATTATAAAACAACTCTTATGGTCACACTTCCGACAGATAAGGCCGGAACGCTGCATATGGTTCTATCTGCTTTTGCATGGCGAAAAATAAACCTGTCAAAAATCGAATCAAGACCTATGAAAACAGGAATTGGCAATTATTTCTTTATAATTGATTTGGAAATGAAGCTTGATGAGGTATTAATTCCCGGCGCAATGGCCGAGCTCGAAGCACTAGGGTGCGGAGTTACTTTATTAGGTAGCTATCCATCTAAAATGATTAAATAAAGTGAAAAGTACCGGGCATATGCTTGGTACTTTTTTTGGAGTGTTCGGGCACAATGAAGTCGTGATTGTGCCCTTAAATGGTGTGTGGACGAAATAAGGGAACAATACTCTGGTTATTGTGCCCTTAAATGGTGTGTGGACGAAATAAGGGAACAATACTCTAGTTATTGTGCCCTTAAATGGCTGGTGGATGAAATAAGGGAACAATACTCTTGTTATTGTTCCCGTAAATGATGAGTGGAGGAAAAGGGAACAATACTCTCGTTATGATTCCCGTAATTGCAAAGTCGGTGAAATAAGGGCACAATCCTTCTGAGATTATTCGTAAACTCAAAAAAACTCCTATGTAAGAATTTCCAGCAGAAATTTTACATAGGAGGGAGAATGCTTATGCCTCAATTAAAAAACCAGCTTCTTTCAAAGCCGCTTCCGTTTTGTCAAGGGTTTGGATACTGGACGCCGCAATCGTATGAAGATGAATCCCGCCAGTTAATTCCGACAATAATGATGCCTTTGTATTTTGAATATTTTCCATGAATTGTTTTACCTCTTGGCGATTGGATACCATAATAGAAGCGGTTAAATCCCCGTAAACCGCATGCTCAATTTTAACATCTTTTACTAATACACCATGATCGACCATTAAATTTAGCTCATTAACCGTGTCATCTGGTGAGTGCTTACATGCGATGATACGCTCGATTGTTGGTGCGCCTGCATTTTGCTTGAAATATAAATAGCCTTGACTGGTTGCGATGATTGGCTCCTCTTTTGCTTTAAGGAGTGTAATATCGCCAACAATTACTTGCCTGCTTACATTTGTGCGTGTTGCTAACTCGCTTCCTGTAAGCGGCACCGGGCTTTCCTTTAACAGTTGAAGAATGAAAGCTCTCCTTTCATCTCCAAGTATCTTTTTTTGTTCACCCATAATTACCACCTCGTATTTCTACCCTATTTTAACATAATTCTAACGTTTAAATTCTTTTACGATATCGACAATAGTTTCCCCAAGCTTCACAACATCTTCCCTCTTGGTTGTCTTCCCAAAAGAAATACGGATAAATTCCTTTGCCTCTTGTGGACTTAATCCTAGAGCAACAGTCACTTTGGCAGGAGTTTGCATGCCAATTTGACAGGCGCTTCCGGTTGAAATCGCGAACCCATAGCGATTGCATTCAAGCATTATCCATTGTCCCTCAATACCAGAAACCCTTAACCCAATAATAGATGGCAACTGTGAGCCTGTATCAGCTTGATAAACATGAACATATTCCTTGATAGGATCAAGCGACTCCAACAAAATTGTACGAAGCTCTAAAAATTGATAATGGTTTTGTACAAGTTGGACATTTAATTTTTGAGCAGCTGCTGTCATAGAAGCAATAGCCGGGACATTAACCGTACCTGGTCTGAAACCACTTTCGTGGGATCCTCCCGGAAAAAAGGCTTTCCAAGAAATTGCTGGATCCACATAAACCCCGCCAATACCTTTTGGACCATATATTTTATGAGCAGAGAAGGAGAAGCTGCTGACAAGCGGAGTAATCTTTTTTAAATCGACTTTTCCAAAAGATTGAACAAAATCACTGTGAAAATGAATGTCATGCTCTCTGCAAATACGAGCAATTTCTGTAATCGGCTGAATCGTACCTATTTCAGAATTAACATGCTGTACTATAACTAAAACCGTTTCAGAAGTAATGGCACGCTCCAATTCTTTTACGTCAATGAGACCAGATGCAGTAAGCGGTAAATACGTAATGCTGTATCCTTCTAATCGGTTGAGAACACCATGAATAGACGAATGCTCAGCCATGCCAGCAATGATGTGCTTCCCAGCTTTTTTAGGAGCTGACAACAGCGCCTCAATCGCTAAAAAATTGCCCTCAGAACCACCGCTTGTAAAGTATAACCCTTTTTTATTAATTCCTAAAAGATTTGCCAGCTCTTCACGGCAATTCTCTAACAAGTCCAGTGACTGCCCGCCAATATCGTGGAGGGAACTAGAATTTCCAAAATACTCAGTTGAAGCCTGCACAAACACCTCTGCTGCTTCAGAATCTAACGGAGTAGTAGCTGCAAAATCAAAATAAATCATTAGTAATCTCCCATACTCTCATTTTTTATTATCAAAAAAAATCTTGATATTAGTTTAAATCTATGTAAATATAGATGTCAAGACACCTGTTAATCCAGGAGGAGTCAAGATGACAATAAATGATGATGTTTTAATTTTAGGAAGTGGGATCGCTGCATTACAGTTAGCCTCGCTTTTAAATAAGGATTTGAATGTGAGGATACTCACAAAGGACAAAATAAGAACAGCCAATTCTTATCTTGCTCAAGGCGGTATTGCCGCAGCTATCGGTGAGCATGATCATCCAACTAAACATATTGCCGATACATTTGAAGCAGGAAGATATCACAATAATCAAGAAGCTGTGGAACAAATCATTTGTGCCGCACCTAGATTGATTAAGTTCATTTCTGAGCAAGGATCTGTTTTTGATAAAAATCAAGATGGTAAATTGCTGCTTGGAATGGAAGGGGCACATAGTGAAAAGCGAATTGTTCATGGCGGAGGAGACGCAACGGGCAAAAACGTTGTCGAATTCCTTATTAGCACGTTGAAGGAAAACGTCACTATTGAGGAAGAAGTATTTGCTTATGAGCTATTGATGAATTCGGAGAAACGCTGCATTGGTGTAAAAGCTAAAATGCCAGATGGTGTAATAAAGAACTACTATAGCAATAATACGATTCTAGCAACAGGCGGCTGCGGGCAATTGTTCACCTATACTTCCAATGCCGATACAGTAAGTGGTGATGGAATCGCAATGGCCTATTTAGCAGGTGCTGAAATCGTTGATATGGAATTTATCCAGTTCCACCCTACACTTTTATATTTAAATGGTGAAACAAAAGGGTTAATTTCTGAAGCCGTACGGGGCGAAGGTGCAGTTCTTGTAACGGAAGATGGCACTCCGATTATGGAAGGCGTTCATCCACTCAAGGACCTTGGCCCAAGGCATGTTGTATCGCAGAAAATCTATGAATATCTTAAAAAAGGCTGCAAAGTATATTTAGATATTAGTAAAATTGAAAACTTTAAGCAGAGATTTCCGTCGATAACAGCCATTTGTGAAGATAACGGTCTTCAGTTATCAGAGGGGAGAATTCCCGTTGCTCCCGGCAGTCATTTTTTAATGGGAGGAATTAAAACAGATTTATTTGGCCGGACTTCAATAAAAGGGCTATATGCGATTGGTGAAGCTGCATGCACAGGATTGCATGGTGCCAACCGTCTTGCAAGTAATTCTTTATTAGAAGGTTTATATATGGGAGAAAAGTTATCTTCCATGCTAAATGGGTCTGTTTATGAAGATACAATTTGGACTGAAATCACGGGTCCATTTATCCCTCAGGAAAAAGTAATATTACCAGACTTAGAGGAAATTAGGGATACGATGATGGAGCGGGTTGGTATTGTCCGAAATCAGGCGAATCTCCAAATACAAAAAGTGTGGGTAGATACTTTTAAAGCAAACCAAATAAATAATCTTGAGCGTTATTCTAATGAAGAGATAACAAAGATTTTTATGCTGATTATCGCAACTTTAATTACCGAAGCTGCTCTACAACGAACAGAAAGCCGTGGAGGTCATTTTCGAAGTGATTACCCAATGGAAGACGACCATTATTGGTTAAACAAAACCATTATTCATAAAATTAGCCGGGGAATGGAGAGTAACCATGAATACATTGAAACTGCGCTCGCTACTTGAGCAATTTTTTATCGAAGATATTGGGGAACAGGATATTACCACTGATTTAATTTTTGCAGACGATACAGAAGGGGAAATCGTCTTTCTCTCAAAAGACAACGGAATTTTTTGTGGAGAAGAAATTATTAAAACGGGTTTTAAACTTTTGAATCCTGACATTGAAACGCAGCTTTTTGTGAAGGACGGTCAAAACATTGAATTCGGCCAGAAGCTTGCAACAGCCTCTGGAAAAATAGCTGATTTATTAAAAGGTGAAAGAGTTGTCCTAAACCTGGTACAAAGAATGAGTGGGATTGCGACTCTTACACGTAAAGCTGTTTCCACATTGGATAGTGGCCATACCAAAATTTGTGATACGCGGAAAACGACACCGGGCTTAAGGATGCTTGAAAAATATGCTGTTACTGCTGGAGGAGGCTTCAATCATCGTTTCGGTTTATATGACGGAATTATGATTAAAGATAACCATATTTCATTTGCCGGCTCAATTACCAATGCAGTAGAAAGTGTTCGCAAAAAAGCAGGTCATATGGTGAAGGTAGAAGTTGAAGTTGAGTCGGAGGCTCAGGTGAGAGAAGCTGTCAGCGCCGGTGCAGATGTGATTATGTTTGATAATCGTACTCCAGACGAGATAAAAGAGTTGATTAAACTAGTTCCTTCAGGATTTATAACGGAGGCTTCAGGCGGGATTCAATTAACCAATTTAGCTAGTTATCGTGATACCGGTGTTGACTATATTTCACTTGGACTCTTAACACATTCATATAAAGCACTCGATATAAGTGTAAAAGTTCTCTTTAGGGAAGGGGAGTAATAAACGTGAGTATTTTAGCAGCCATGCAAAAGAATAAAATGATTCCTGAAAAATACAAACAAATGTCAAAGGAAGAGTTAGAGGCTAGAGTCATTGAAGTAAAAAATAAGCTAGGCTCAAAACTTTTTATCCCAGGTCATCATTATCAAAAAGATGAGGTTATCCAGTTTGCTGACGCAACCGGAGACTCCTTAAAACTTGCACAACTATCTGCTGAAAATACCGAAGCAGAATATATTGTTTTCTGCGGCGTTCATTTTATGGCGGAAACGGCAGATATTCTTACAAATGATAACCAAAAGGTTATTCTCCCAGACATGCGTGCAGGCTGTTCAATGGCTGACATGGCAGACATTGATCAAACTGAAAAGGCATGGGAAATCCTACAGGGGATTTTTGGTGACAGTATTCTTCCATTAACATATGTAAATTCTACTGCAGCGATTAAATCTTTTGTAGGTGCTCATGGCGGTGCCAGTGTGACCTCTTCAAATGCAGAGACAATGGTTAAGTGGGCGTTTACCCAAAAAGAACGGATTTTATTTTTACCTGATCAGCATTTAGGTCGTAATACTGCGTATGACTTGGGTATTGGTTTAGATGAAATGGCAGTTTGGAATCCAATTACGAATAAGCTTGAATACGAAGGCGATTCTTCAAAAATAAAAGTCATCCTTTGGAAAGGTCACTGCTCTGTGCATGAGAACTTTACGGTTCAGAATATCCACGATACGCGCAGCCTATATCCAAATATGACAATCATAGTTCATCCTGAGTGCCGCCGTGAAGTCGTGGAATTATCGGATATGGCTGGTTCAACAAGTTATATCATTAATGCCATTGAAAAGGCAGAGCCAGGCTCTGAATGGGCAATCGGAACGGAAATGAATCTAGTTAATCGCCTCATTCAAAGTCATCCTGATAAAAAAATTATTTCTTTAAATCCTGCAATGTGTCCGTGTTTAACCATGAACCGTATTGATTTGCCGCATTTAGTGTGGAGTTTGGATACATTAGAAGAGACAAATAATACGATTAAAGTGGCTCCTGAGATTGCCAAAAATGCTAAATTAGCGCTAGATCGTATGTTACAAAACGCATAATGATAATGGTAGATGCAATTTTTAAAAATTGCATCTATTTTTATATTTGAAGGGTTGATTCATATTTTTGGGAAAAAAAGCATAAGTTTTTCTGAAGAATGTTAGCACTTTGCCTATCATCACATAGAATATATGGACTTATGCATAGGAGGGAAATCAGAGTGAAGATCCATATCGTACAGAAAGGGGATACTCTTTGGAAAATCGCCAAGAAGTACGGCGTGAATTTTGAAGAGCTGAAAAAGATGAATTCACAGCTCAGCAACCCTGATATGATTATGCCCGGTATGAAAATAAAAGTCCCAACAACAGGTGGAAATATAAAAAAAGAAGCGCCTATGGGAACAAAGCCGGGGGCCACAATCAACTTAGGCGCCAAAAAGGAAATGCCGATTGCCAAAGAGAAACCAAAAGAAATGCCGATTAAACCAGCTCCAAAAAAGGAGGTTCCGATAAAAGAAGCACCAATAAAAGAAGCTCCAATCAAAGAGGCACCAATAAAAGAAGTGCCGATCAAAACAGCACCAGTAAAAGAAGTTCCAATAAAAGAAGCACCGGTTAAGGAAGCACCAATAAAAGAAGCACCTAAAACACCATATACTCCAAAAATGCCTCTGCAAATCATCCCAGAAATCGATATTAACAACTATTATCTAAACAACATGACGAATATTGAGGTTAAACAGCCTCAACTGCCGCCAAAACCAACAAACATACTTCCTGAAATAAAACAACCAGTAAAAGAACCGGTAAAAGAACCGATAAAAGAATATCCAGTCATGCCTGTACATGAAGCCCCGATGGAAAACCAGCTGCCTGTACAACAGCAAATGCCGCAAGATTATTGTGTACCTATCACACCAATCATGCCTGGAGCAGGATTTTGTCCGCCACCACCACAATGGTGTCCGCCGCCTCCTTGTCCGCCAATGTCGGTTATGCCATATCCTCAAGTTCAAGGAGCGGCAATGCCACAGGGACCTACTATGTTACCGAATCAAGCTGGGTCAATGCCAGGAGTTGCAGGTGCGCAATATATGCCACATGGATTTGATGATGAATCTTCATCCTTCATGCCGCAATTACCAATGACAAACCCAATGCAAGGGGGAATGGGTCAAATGCCAATGGGCAGCCAAATGCCAGGAGGAATGGGCCAAATGCCAATGGGTGGTCAAATGCTAGGAATGGGCCAAATGCCAATGGGTGGTCAAATGCCAGGAATGGGCCAAATGCCAATGGGCGGTCAAATGCCAGCTATGGATCAAACGCCAATGGGTGCTCAAATGCCAATGGGCGGTCAAATGCCAGGAGGAATGGGCCAAATGCCGATGGGCGGTCAAATGCCAGGAGGAATGGGCCAAATGCCGATAGGCGGTCAAATGCCAGGAATGGGCCAAATGCCAATGGGTGCTCAAATGCCAGCAGATGGTCAAATGCCTTATTTTGATGAAAGTCCAGCTGATGTACCTGTAGGATCAACAGGAATGCAAGGAATGGGAGCTCCAATGATGAACCCAAGTTTAGGTCAGCCGGGCATGGGAGGTCCAATGGGAGCAGGCTTCAGCCAGCCAGGAATGGGAGCTCCAATGATGAACCCAGGCTTCGGTCAGCCAGGAATGGGAACTCCAATGATGAACCCAGGCTACGGCCAGCCAGGAATGGGAACTCCAATGATGAATCCAGGCTACGGCCAGCCAGGAATGGGAGGTCCAATGGGAACAGGCTTCGGCCAGCCGGGAATGGGGGCTCCAATGATGAATCCAGGCTTCGACCAGGGGGGAATGGGAGCGCCAATGATGAACCCAGGCTACGGCCAGCCAGGAATGGGAGGTCCAATGGGAGCAGGCTTCGGCCAGCCGGGAATGGGAGCGCCAATGATGAATCCAGGTTTCGGCCAGCCAGGAATGGGAGGTCCAATGGGAGCTCCATATAGTCAAATGCCTTTCGGATACCCGCAAACGGGTCCTTCTCCCCAGGTGATGGGAGCACAAGATTTTGAGTCCCCAGATATGGGAATGTCATATTCTGGCGGGCATATGCCAGCAATGCACCAGCAATTTCCTGCTCAGGGAGGCATACCGGTTGGGGCAGGTGGTGACTGCGGCTGTGGTGGACCACAACCACAAGCTATACAGGCGCAACCCTTTGTGCCGCCGACGCCGCCTATTTACAGTGCGCCGTATACAGGACCAGCTAATGTAGCGCACCCTCCATTTATGAACCCATATGGAATGGGACCGATGGATGGAATGCGTTACGATGACGAAAGCAATGAGTATGACTTTTAATCAAAAAGGAGACGATGATTATTTCATTCGTCTCCTCTCTTATTTACGTTCGCAATTTAAAGAAAATATTGTGGAAATGGTACCTTATCGGAAAAGTGTAATTTGGATAAAAACCGATAAAAGTTCGTATATGCTTAAAGGGTTTTACACAAATAAACGTCTTCGGCTCCAAGAAGCCTTTACCTCAACCCTTAGAAAAGAAGGATTTTCAAAAACTTATCTCTTTGTCCATCCCCAGTTAAAAGAACCACTCTTTTTTGAGGGGGCCTATTTTGGATGTATGGAATACATTACTCCAAATAAAATACCTTTTTCATTTCAATCTCAGAAAAATCGGCAGGAGGGACTTGAACTTCTAGAGCAGTTTCATCAAGTAACTTCAACGTTTGAATCACGTTATCGAACACTAATTCCAAAAGGGGTCATTATAGAAAAATGGAAAGACAGAGGTAAAACGTTTACATCGAACATCTCTACCTTAAAATATTTTATTAATGATAAAATATTGGCAGAAATGATTGGTTGGGCAAACTGGTCCCTAAGTGGGATGGAAAAAAACAGGTCTCTTTTTTCAAATGAACCATTTTGCATTCTTCACGGAGATGTGGCACATCATAATTTCTTGCGTGATTCCCATGGGGTATTAAATCTAATTGATTTTGATTTAATTAGTATTGGTCCAGCCTCTTTAGATTATTTACAATATGCGAATCGAATTCTTCCAAGTTTGGACTGGTCATTTGAAAGACTTGCCCAGTTTTCACAATATGAAGAACTGTTAATAGAGAAGGCATTTCTACACGCATTAGCCTATCCTGCTGATATTTTCCGTGAATGGAACAGGCTTATTCGTGAAGGTTCGTATAGAGATCATCAAAAATATAAACAAGTCATGGAATTAACAATTGGTCAGTTTTATTCACGGAAAAAATTTATTGATGGGTTAAAAGTGATGACGAACTAATTTTCATGGTCTATTCTGGAAGACATGAAATCCCCTCAAAGCTCACAACCTAACAATGAGCATATTTAATTATGCTCATGATACTAGCGAGGGGGTTTTTCGCTTGAATTTGAAACAGTGGATGATTCCTCTGTCCGCCTTACTAGCTGTTGGGCTGTCAGGTTGTACTAATGATGACAGTGCTGCTAGAAACAATAATAACAAAAGTATGGGACAGCCGGTGGGCTACTATTCCGATGAAAATCATAAAAATGGCTCTAATGGTATGCCTGGGGATAACGATGGTCCATTCACAGAATTAATGGATCACACTCTTGGTGTTGAAAACCAAACGAATAATGAAGAACGCAGGAAGCAATTTAATAACAGAGATGAAAATGGAAATCCACCGAACCCAACAAAACCGCTCGCAAACCATGACCATAACTTTTTCCAAAGAGACAATAAGTTCAGCACTAGTGACGCGAATTACCATGGTCATATGAATCAAAGGTTAGGGAACACAGGTACCACCACAAAACCGGAATCACAAGATCGTATAACAGAAAGAATTAAAAGCAGAGTGGCAGACGTTGAAAACGTCCGTGAAGTCCGCTCTGTTGTTTATGGGAATTCTGTTATGGTTTCGGTTAAATTAGAAAACAGTAAGAATACTGAAGAAACTAAAAGAGCTATCCAAGACGCCGTTCGGCCATTAGCTGGCGGCCGATCTGTTCAAGTCATCCTTGATGATGGTGCACTTGGACGTGAAGGTAACAGAAACAATGATTCCCAACCTTTAGAACCTAATAGCCGTAAACATTAAAATGTTAAAGAGACAAAGCTGAAAATCGCTTTGTCTCTTTTCATTTTTACTTAAAAGGATAAAAAGGGAAAATAAGGCTAAACTAGTACTGAAGCAGAGTTAGATCTCTAATAATAAGAGGTGATTATGCATGAGGTTCAATTGGGTAGCTCATTATCGGCTTGGTTTAGCCTTTGTTACGGTTGTTCTCTTCATGTCTTTCGGAATGCCAGGAGTACTAGTAACTGGTTTCGCCGAACAAATGGAAAACCATCAGGATCAACAAAATTCGGAACCTCAGCAATTGACCATTATTTTGGAAAGAATCTATCTTGATGGTGAAATAAGTGAGGAAGTAGTTTTTGATTCTTACTGGTCTATTGAAAACTTTTGGGCAAAGTATGATCAATGGCAGCTAGTTGACATTGATGAATCAACTATGGTGTTTAGAAAACAAGTGGATGACATATCACCACTACTAAAAACGAATGGTTATTTTGGAATTACAGATGATGGTGTGCTGACCATTTATAATGGCCGTCCAGATCCATCCCGAATCATTCAATCTTTTTTTCAGATAGATGTGAAAAAACTCGAAAGTAAAAAGCAAGAAGAACTGATACAAGGTATTCCCATTAAGACAAGAGATCGCTATGTAGAAGTACTAGAAACGTTTAAACACTATTCGCTGCAAGAATAATACGGTTAGAGATTGGACCGGAATATGGTTTATGAGGACAAATATTGATTACCCGAAAGAATTTTGGGCTTCATGAACGCTTCATGAGGCCCATTTTTCCGTTTTCAATAAGATTTTGGTCTTCATGAGTCATACATGAGGTCCTTTTGGGCGTATGAAAAAGAATCTTAGGCTTCATGACTTCAACATCAGCTATTTTTCTCATCCTAAAGTTGTAGATAAAGTTCAAGCTTTTTTCGGAGGGAAGTATTTCCAAAATCCTTTAAGCTAAAGACATCAAGTTAAACACTTAAAGGAGCGATTAAAGTGAAAAAAGTAGTTATGATTACAGGTGCGTCTAAAGGCTTAGGAAAAGCGTTAACACTGGCATTTGCGAAAGAAGGAGCACGGTTAGCGATTTGTTCGAGAACAGCGAAAGGGTTGTCAGCAGTTAAAGCAGAAGCAGAGGCATTAGGTGCAGAAGTACTTGCTGTCACAGCAGACGTATCATTGACTAGAGATGTAGAACGTTTTGTCGCGTTGACAGAAGAGGCATTTGGTCAAATTGATATTCTCATAAACAATGCTTCGATTCTCGGTCCAAGTCCAATGCCGCTGTTACTCGATTACCCTGAAGAAGACTTTGCTGAAGTCTTACGAGTAAATTCGATTTCGCCATTCCTCGTAACAAGAAGAGTGATTCCGGGAATGCTGCAGCGCAATCAGGGATCTATCATTAATGTAACGTCAGAAGCAGGGCATGTTGGTTATGCAGGCTGGGGAGCATACGGTATTTCAAAATTTGCTGTTGAGGGACTAACTGAAACCTGGGCAGATGAATTAAGCGCAACGAACGTACGAGTCAATATGGTGGATCCGGGAGAAATGGATACAGAAATGCACCGATTAGCGGTTCCTGAATGTGATTATCCATTAGCAAAACCAGACGATGTCATCGGAGTGTTTTTATATTTAGCTTCAGATAAGTCATCTGGAATAACAGGACAACGGTTTGAAGCTCAAGAGTTTACAAGGGAGGGATTATGATGGGAGCAACTGCATTTGATTTCTATTTACCTTCTGAGTTAAACGCTTCTCATCCGCCTGAACGGAGGGGCATTAGAAGAGACCATGTTAGGATGATGGTTTTAGATAAAAAAACAGGTTTTGTCAGCCATGATAACTTCTTTCGACTTGCTGATTATCTCAATCCTGGAGATTTGATTGTCATGAACAACAGCCGAACTGTGCCTGCAATCTTAAAAGCTGGCTTATACAGACACACAAAAAGTATCAAAAAACAAGTTGAAATCAGACTTGCAAGAAGACGCAATGAAGAGACTTGGGACGCACTAATTGTAACAGATGATGCTCAATTGGGTGATATTCTACAATTTTCATCTGATCTATCAGCGATGGTAATGGATATAAAAAAAGATTCCCCGCTCAAAACGATCCTTTTCTCCAAAAAAGGAACAGAATTGTTTAATTGTATCTATGCAATCGGAGAACCGGTTCGTTATGAATATATTCATAACAATTGGGGGCTGGATTATTATCAAACGGTATTTGCGAGCCATCCAGGCTCAGTCGAAATGCCTTCTGCGGGCAGAGCTTTCAGCTGGGAACTGCTATTTCACCTTCAGAGAAAGGGGATCGAACTGGATTATATTCAGCTTCATACGGGGCTTAGCTATCTGTTGGATGACGAGTTGGAGACATCGCCAACTGATAATTACGAAGAATATCATCTATCCGAAAATAGCATTGAAAAAATTCGGAAAACAAAAGCGTCTGGCGGCAGGGTCATTGCAGTTGGGACAACGGTGGTAAGAGCACTAGAAAGTGCAGGTATTACTGGTGCCTTGAATGGTGTAACAAACCTTTACATCAATCAAAATTTTAGGATAAAAATGGTAGATGGCATCATTACAGGTCTCCATGAACCGAAGGCGAGCCATTTGGATATGCTTACTGCATTCGTACCGCAACATTTGTTATGGAATGCCTATGAAGAAGCGATTGCCCAGCGTTACTTGTGGCACGAATTTGGGGATATGAATCTAATTCTATAAAGGGGAATTCCTATGCGCATGCACCATTTTGGGATTGAAGTAAAAGATTTAGAGACATCCGCTGCATTCTATCAGAAATATATTGGTCTTCAAGAAGAAAGCAGTTTTCTTTTTGCTGGGGAGAAAATTGTCTTTCTAAAAGAAAAGGAATTTCGGCTGGAACTCATTTCTAGTTCAGAGCAGCCAACTAGTAACCCTTCATCCATTCACTTATGCTTTCAGGTTGATAGCATAAATGAAGTTATCTTTCGGTTTAATGAAAATGGTATTTTTCCAATTGAAGGTCCCTATAAGCTTGAAAATGGCTGGGGAACTGTTTTTTATCAGGGTCCTGATAATGAGGTAATCGAGTTCATACAGATTGGAGGAAAAGCTGACAAATGATACGTCAGCTTTTTCGTTACTTCCTGCTTGCCTATAAGATTGTGCTGAGACTATGATTTAAACAATAGATATAAATTTGGGAGAGGTATAGATGTCCAGAAATGAAGAAATCGGTATCTTAAAAGAAATTGCTGAATTATTGAATGAAGGAACAGATTCGAAGACCGTTTTAGCAGCGGTATTAAAAAAACTTTTAAACCTGACGGGACTTCAAACCGGTTGGATTTTTTTAATTGATGAAAAAGGGTCACATCAGCTGGCAGCCAAAGTGTCACTCCCAGAGGTCTTGGCAGAGAACGGAAACCAAAGAATGTGTATGGGTGATTGCTGGTGTGTAAGCCGGTACAATAACCGGAAATTGAACAAGGCGGTGAATATTATTGAATGCCAGCGAATAGAGAATGTCATTCTTGAAGAAGCAGGTGATACAGGGGGTCTGACACATCATGCAACTGTCCCATTGAGAGCGGGGAACGAGCGATTTGGCTTATTAAATGTCGGATCACCGAATAAGACTCACTTTCAGAAAGATGAACTGGCATTACTCGAGGCTGTAGCCTTTCAAATTGGCACCGCACTAAAAAGAATAAAATTAACTCAAAGAGAGCAGGAGACAGCACTCATTTCTGAGCGGAATCGGCTTGCCAGGGATCTGCATGATTCTGTTAATCAGTTACTTTTCTCGCTAAGCTTGACTGCTAGAGCCGGCAGAGAAATGACAGACAACGAAGAAGTAAAGGAAACCTTCTCCTATATCCAGGATCTCGCCCAGGATGCACTTGGTGAAATGAGAGCACTAATTTGGCAGCTAAAACCACAGGGACTTGAAAACGGAATAGTGAGTGCATTAAGCAGCTATGCGGAAATGCTGGGTTTAACCATTGAAGCAAAATTAACTGGAATCTCAAGCTTTCCTGAAAAAGTGGAGGAAGCACTATGGAGAATCGGACAGGAGGCGCTTGGCAATTGTAAGAAGCATTCCCAAACCACTCATGTGTCATTATCTTTGTATCGAAGTGGTGATTCCGTAACAATGACCATTCAAGATAGGGGCTGCGGTTTTTTTTATGATGGGGGGCTTGAACTGCCGTCGTTCGGCTTAAAAAACATGAAGGCACGAACAGAGGCTTTAAACGGGACGTTCTATATAGACAGTGAACTAGGAAAAGGAACAGAAATACAAATAAAAATACCAATCTAGGGGGGAGAAACAATGGGGATTCGTATATTAATCGCAGATGATCATCATGTCGTAAGAAGGGGACTGGCTTTTTTTCTGAAAACACAAAAAGATATAGAGATTATTGGCGAAGCGGGAAATGGCAGAGAGGCGGTCGATCTAGCACGAACATTGAAACCTGACCTTATTTTAATGGATCTTGTAATGCCAGAAATGGACGGAATACAGGCAACCCAAATAATAAAAAATGAACTGCCGGAAATCAAAATCATGATGTTGACAAGTTTTTCTGATCAAGACCATGTGATTCCAGCTTTAGAAGCTGGTGCCTCAGGCTACCAATTGAAAGACATCGAGCCGGATGAATTAATTAATTGTATTAATAAAATCATGAATGGCGAAAATCAGCTTCATCCAAAAGCCACCTCTCATCTGCTTGCTAACCTATCGAATAAAGAAAGTAATGAAAAAAATTTAATCGAACAGCTAACAAAAAGAGAATTAGATGTCTTGAGGGAAATTGCCAGAGGTAAAAGTAATAAAGAAATAGCTTCCTCACTATTCATTACAGAAAAAACGGTGAAAACGCATGTTTCAAACCTCTTGTCGAAGCTTGAATTAGCAGACCGAACGCAAGCTGCTCTTTTCGCTGTCAAAAACCAGCTCGTAGAATAAACCTGGGAATCTATCGTAGCCAACGGAGGGTCCCATGTGACCGAAAAAGAAAAAAGTGAATGTTTCGGTCAAGTGGAGAAGTCCCATGTGACCGAAAAAGAAAAAAGTGAATGTTTCAGTCAAGTGGAGAGGTCCCATGTGACCGAAAAAGAAAAAAGTGAATGTTTCGGTCAAGTGGAGAGGTCCTATGTGACCGAAAAAGAAAAAAGTGAATGTTTCGGTCAAGTGGAGAGGTCCCATGTGACCGAAAAAGAAAAAAGTGAATGTTTCGGTCAAGTGGAGAGGTCCCATGTGACCGAAAAAGAAAAAAATGAATGTTTCGGTCAAGTGGGGGTCCATTGGAGGAAATTAGAGTAATCTATGGCGCAACCGTACTCTCATATTAAATAACGAAGCAAATCACAGTTTTTACAGAATATTTTTATTCTTTCTCTTCACAGCTATCTTTTTCAAATCTTTTATTTTTTTATGATAGAATGGAGTACATGAAAGCTGAGGGAGAGAAAGCGATTGTACGAATTTGTAAAAGGAACCGTGGATTTTGTCGGTCCTGAATATATTGTGATTGAGAATAATGGGATCGGCTATCAAATTTCAACACCGAATCCATTTATTTATTCCAGTAAAATGAATAATAATGTTACTGTCTATACATATCATTACGTGCGTGAAGACTTAATGGCTTTATATGGATTTGAAACAAGAGAAGAAAAAAAGCTGTTTACAAAATTGCTTAATGTATCAGGGATCGGTCCAAAAGGTGCATTAGCCATTTTGGCGTCTGGTGAAGTGCAGCAGGTCGTTTCAGCGATTGAAAGTGAAGATGAAAGCTTCCTAGTCAAGTTCCCTGGGGTCGGCAAAAAAACCGCAAGACAAATGATTCTTGACTTAAAAGGAAAATTACAGGATATTGTTCCGGATTATTTTCCAAATTTATTTAACGCAGATACATTTCCAACTCCAGCACAATCGACCAATCATGCGTTTGAAGAGGCAGTACTAGCCTTGAAAGCTCTTGGTTATTCCGATAAAGAAGTGAAAAAGATTTCACCTGAGTTAAGAAAAGAACAGCTGACAACCGACCAATATATTAAAAAAGCCCTGCAGCGGCTTTTAAAATAAGGTGATTATTCATGGATGAGAGAATTATTTCTAGTGAAGCAAACCAGAACGAACTCTCTTTAGAGCAAAGTCTCAGGCCTCAGAACTTAAGACAATATATTGGTCAAGATCAAGTGAAAAAGAGTCTTGAGATATTCATTGAGGCGGCAAGACTCCGGAAGGAAACATTGGACCATGTTCTTCTCTATGGACCTCCTGGTTTAGGAAAGACGACGCTAGCGGTGATCATTGCCAATGAAATGGGTGTAAACATCCGTACGACCTCTGGTCCCGCAATTGAAAGACCGGGTGACTTAGCGGCTATTCTTACCGCACTTGAACCAGGTGACGTGTTGTTTATTGATGAAATCCACCGACTGCCAAGGCAAATTGAAGAGGTTCTTTATCCGGCTATGGAGGACTTTTGTCTGGATATTGTTATTGGCAAAGGACCAAGTGCTCGTTCAGTTCGACTGGACCTTCCGCCGTTTACGCTTGTTGGTGCTACAACAAGGGCAGGCTCTTTGTCAGCTCCACTGCGCGACAGATTTGGAGTTTTGAGCCGTCTCGAGTATTATAAGGAAGACCAGTTGAAAAATATTGTACTAAGAACAGCTGATTTATTTGAAACTAAAATTGATGAGCAGTCAGCTGCTGAGATTGCAAGGAGAGCCCGTGGAACCCCAAGGATCGCCAACCGGTTACTTCGAAGGGTGAGAGATTTTGCTCAAGTGAAAGGCAATGGAGAAATTGATTTAGCGTTAGCTAGAGAATCTTTAGAACTTTTACAGGTAGATAAACTTGGTCTTGATCATATCGATCACAAGCTGCTAAAAGGGATTATTGAAAGATTCCGTGGTGGACCTGTCGGGCTTGATACAATCGCGGCATCCATTGGGGAAGAGTCTGAAACAATTGAGGACGTATATGAACCATATTTACTGCAAATTGGCTTTCTACAACGTACTCCAAGAGGAAGAATGGTAACAGATTTGGTCTATCGCCATTTTGGCATGGAGCCACCAAAACAGTAATTTTTGATAAGTAGGGATGTTATTTATGAAGGTAGATTTATTTGATTTTCATTTGCCTGAAGAGCTGATTGCACAGGTTCCGCTTCAAAATCGGACGGATAGCAGGGTAATGGTAGTGAATAAGGAAACAGGCGAATTAAAGCATGATATTTTTAAAAATATTAGTGAATATTTGCGTGAGGGGGATTGCCTAGTCTTAAACGATACTAAGGTACTTCCTGCACGCCTTTTTGGTGTAAAAACAGATACCGGTGCCAAAATTGAAGTTCTACTCCTAAAGCAGCTAGAAGGTGACAAATGGGAAACGCTTGTTAAACCTGCTAAGCGTATCAAAGAAGGAGCAGTAATAAATTTTGGTGATGGATTACTGACAGCTGTATGTACAGGTACTTCTGAACATGGCGGAAGAGAATTAGAATTCAAATATGAGGGTATTTTTTATGAAATGCTGGATCGTTTAGGAGAAATGCCGTTACCGCCATATATAAAAGAACAGCTTGATGACCGAGACCGATACCAAACGGTATATGCCCGGGAACCGGGATCAGCAGCAGCCCCAACGGCAGGGCTCCATTTTACCGAAGAGCTGCTCAGCGAAGTAAAGGAAAAAGGTATCCATGTTGCGTTTATTACCCTTCATGTCGGGCTTGGCACATTTAGACCTGTAAGTGTTGATGATGTACTGGAGCATGATATGCACTCAGAGTTTTATATGATTACTGAAGGGACAGCAATGCTGCTTAATGATGTACGTCAAAATGGCGGAAGAATTATAACTGTCGGAACGACATCAACCCGCACACTCGAAACCATTGCTTCAGATAACAATGGTACTTTTGTTGAAAGTAGCGGCTGGACCAACATTTTCATTTATCCGGGGTACCAGTTTAAGGCAATAGATGGCATGATTACGAATTTCCACTTACCAAAATCCACTTTGATCATGCTTGTTAGTGCGTTAGCTGGAAGAGAAAATATTTTGCACGCCTATAATACGGCTGTAAACGAGCGTTATCGTTTCTTCAGCTTTGGCGATGCAATGCTCATTATCTAGGTAACAGGTTAATCATTTTGATTAACCTTAAGGAAGGAGAAAGATAATTTGACTGCGATTCGATATGAATTTATTAAAACATGTAAGCAGACAGGTGCACGTTTAGGAAGAGTACATACACCGCATGGTTCCTTTGACACACCGGCATTTATGCCGGTAGGAACACTTGCTACGGTAAAAACGATGTCACCTGAGGACCTGAAAGAAATGGGTGCAGGGATTATTTTAAGTAATACCTATCACTTATGGCTTCGTCCTGGAAATGAAATTATCAGGGAAGCAGGCGGTCTTCATAAGTTTATGAACTGGGACCGTGCGATTTTAACGGATTCAGGCGGATTCCAGGTATTTAGCTTGAGTGAATTTCGTAAAATTGAAGAAGAAGGCGTTCATTTCCGTAATCATATGAGCGGTGAAAAGTTATTTTTATCGCCTGAAAAAGCAATGGAAATTCAAAACGACCTTGGTTCCGATATTATGATGGCATTTGATGAATGTCCGCCTTACCCAGCTACATATGAATACATGCAAAAATCAGTAGAGAGAACGTCTCGTTGGGCGGAGCGCTGTTTGAATGCTCATCAAAGACCGAATGACCAAGGACTCTTCGGTATTGTACAAGGTGGAGAGTACGAGGAGCTCAGGAAGCAGAGTGCGAAAGATTTAGTTTCACTCGATTTCCCTGGATACGCAGTTGGCGGACTTTCTGTCGGTGAACCAAAGGACGTAATGAATCGTGTCCTTGAATTTACTACACCGTTATTACCGACAAACAAACCACGTTACTTGATGGGTGTGGGATCACCGGATTCCTTGATTGATGGCGCAATTCGTGGTATTGATATGTTTGACTGCGTGTTGCCAACTCGAATTGCTAGGAATGGTACATTGATGACCAGCACTGGTCGTCTTGTTGTGAAAAATGCTCAATTTGCGAAGGATTTCGGTCCGCTTGATCCAGATTGTGATTGCTACACATGCCGAAACTATAGCAGGGCATACATTCGTCACTTAATTAAATGTGATGAAACTTTTGGAATTAGATTAACTAGTTACCATAATCTCTATTTTCTGTTAAAATTGATGGAGAAGGTCAGACAAGCTATCCGTGAGGATAGACTTGGTGATTTCCGAGAAGAGTTTTTTGAACGTTATGGTTTTAACAAACCAAACGCGAAAAATTTCTAATAGATGCATATTGGAAAGGAGGGAAACAGATGCAAGGATTAGGTTCAATCATTCCATTAATATTAATGTTTGTATTATTTTATTTCCTATTAATTCGTCCGCAGCAAAAACGTACTAAAGCGGTTCAACAAATGCAAAACGAATTAAAGAAAGGTGATAAAATTGTCACGATCGGCGGTTTACATGGATTTATCGATTCAATCGATGAAAACAAGGCCGTGATTAAATGTGGAGACGGCAGCCGTCTAACATATGACCGAAACGCGATTCGTGAAGTAACAGAATCTGCAAAGACTTCAACAACTGCAGAAGTTTCTTTAGACAAGTAAGAAAAAAGGAAGCCATTAAATCTGGCTTCCTTTTTTATGCTGTTCTCGAGTTGCTTGTTGCTATATTTACACCAAGGATTCCTCCCATCATAGCAATTAACGTATAACATACATGGTAAATGACTTGTTCCACGTCGAATAGGCGGTCATAGCCTAAGAATTGTGATAAAAAGACAATCAGGCTATAAATTAAACCAGTTACTCCTCCAATCAGCCAGCCTTTGTGCTTACGCTTTCCTCCAGACAGAAATCCTCCGCCAAACAGCCCAATAAAGGAAACTGCAGTAACAATGTATTGAAGTGAGTTTTCTTGGACTGAGGTAAATCTAAGAATCAATGAAAAAATCAAGCTGCTGACAATTGCAAATAAGAAGATAAAAATTAACCCGTACAATATAGCTGTACCAAAGCTTTTTGATTCGATTTTAATCTCCCCCTTCCCAAACCTTAGACAATCAGTTTCTTACCTAGTACAAGCATATTCATCGCATTTTAAAAGTAGAATAAAAACTTTTTAAAATTTATGGAAGATTATTCCTTAAATGATTAAGCGGAAAAAGCGAACAATATCAAAGAGTGTAAAACAAAAGGGGCGGCAGCGGTGGAACAATTCATAACAATTATTCTCCGAACAATATTTTTTTACGTACTGATCCTCATCATTTTTCGCTTAATGGGAAAACGGGAAATAGGAGAGTTAAGCATTCTCGATTTAGTTGTTTTTATAATGATTGGTGAGTTAGCCATTGTTGCTATTGATAATCCTAAACAATCCGTCACGTTAACTTCTGCTGCAATGATATTATTAATGATTATTCAAATCCTGATGGCAAAAATTTCTTTAAAAAGTAAACGATTCCGTGACCTTATTGATGGTAAACCAACGATTATCATAAACAGAGGAAAAATTGACGAAGACGCAATGAGGAAGCAACGATACAATTTTGATGACTTACTCACACAATTACGGGAAAAGGATATCCGCAGTATAGCAGATGTTGAGTTTGCCATTTTGGAGTCTTCGGGGAGCCTTTCTGTCATTGAAAAAATGAATAATCCTAATGGTGAACCTAAGGAAGGAGATATTACGATTCCGTTAATTATTGATGGAGCCGTTGAGGAAGAAAATCTCCAGCGAATCAATAAAACCAATTTTTGGCTTCGTCAGGAATTAAAAAAATTAGGATACCGTGATATCAGGCAGATTTCATTTTGCAGTTATGAAAATGGTAAGTTTTTTGTCGACATTTTGGATGAAGAGTAGGAAGACACGCACTGCAAGCAATACGTGTCTTCTTTGCTGTCAAACCGGTATCAAATTACGTATAATTGGGATTCTCTTCAAATCATCTTTTTTAATTAACCCGCCGATGATGAGCAGAATAATGTAGGCAAGGGACATACCGCTTGCTGCGGACAAAACCCTGACAACTAAATGCTCCCCTAAAAGAATGTGCTCAAAAAGCCAATAGCCTAGATAAGCAGAGACGGCCATAACGATAGCTCCTTTCACGTAATCGCGTATATAAAAACTGAACGATATTTTCTTTAATACCGTAGCGAAATGGAGTACGGTTACGAGTACAAAACCAACGATAATTCCTAATGCAACACCTGTAATTCCAAATGAAGGCTGGGAAGCTAGTAAAAATATTACAGCTGTTTTTACAACCGCCCCTATTAAACTGTTGATCATAGCCGCTCTAGCTAAATTTAGCGCCTGCAAAACAGCCTGGAGCGGTCCTTGATAATAATAAAACAAGAAGAACGGAGCCATGAGACGAATAAAGTAGGAACCTTTTGTTGAGCCATACATGAGCTCCATTAGTGGGTCTGCCAGAACATATAGGACAATAACAGATAAGCCACCTGTTAAAAAGGCAAATCTTAATGCTTGCTGCAGACGGTGTTCAATCAATTTATGGTTATTTTTTGAATTCGCTTCACTAATGGCTGGCACAAGAGACGTCGCTAAAGAATATGTGATGAACGAAGGCAGCAGTAATAACGGCATGGCGAAGCCTGTTAATGAGCCGTATTGCTTTGTGGCTGCAATGGCTGCAACACCAGCAAGGGCTAAACTATGAGCGACAACGATTGGTTCGAAAAACCAAGATACAGATCCTATCATTCTGCTGCCCATAGTAGGTAACGCAATTTCCATTAATTCTTTGAACGTTTTTTTTCCAGAATGAACAGATTTGAAGAAGTTTTTTCTCACCTTAAAGCGTTTTTTTAATTTAAAGGTAGTCATTAAGTAAAGTAAGGAAACAATTTCGCCAATGATGGCTGCAACCATGGCTGCAGCGGCAGCATATTCAATACCATAAGGCAGGAAAGCTTTCGTCATGACGGCAATTAAAGTAATCCTCACCAGCTGCTCTAAAATTTGTGATACGGCTGAGGGGCGCATATTTTGTCTGCCCTGAAAATAGCCTCTCAAAACGGATGAAACTGCAATAATGGGTACTACCGGTGCTATTGCTACTAAAGGGTAATACGTTCTTGGATCGGTAAAGAGAGTGGTAGATAAAATTGGTGCTAACAAAATTAATGCAGGAGTAAAAATCAGTGATAACGAAATGGTAATTGCCAAAGATACGACTAGAATTTTTTTTACTTCCTGATGATTTCCTTTTGCTTCAGCCTCGGCAATATTTTTTGAAATGGCGACAGGCAGTCCCATTTGAGTTAACGTCACAACAAGGATAAAGGTGGGATACGCCATCATATAGAGGCCGACACCTTCTTCACCAATACTTCTAGCTATGACAATTCTGTTAATAAATCCGAGCACCCTCGTAATTAATCCTGCTATTAATAGGATAAAGGTCCCTTTTAAAAACTTTGACATCCTACTTCCCACCTTCTCAAAAAAGAAGAATTCATATACAATTAATCTATATGCATAAGGGTGGACAAAGCATGACAAGGTGTTTTGATTTTAAAGATAATTAAGAGGGGTCTAGGGAGGCTATTTGATGGAGAAGAGTCATGCGTATAATCATTTTATCAACGAGGTAAAACCAGCTTTAATCAGCAAGTTGGAGGAATTTCGCTTGCTTGGTTATCACGATGTATCAGAAATCGGACTGTGGGATTTCTTAACAAGAAAGAAATGGAAGAAGGCAAAGGAGGATATAAGACTGTACGAAATCATAGATGATATCTTATCCGTAAAGGTCAGTGATTATATCAGCTTTACTACCATTGAGATATATAAGAACCATGATTTTAAATTAGAAGATGAAAATGAATGGAAAGAATTACTAAAATAAATTACTTTTTTATATAAAATTGACAGCATTTATAAACTATTTCATAATAAAAGCATGATTTTTTTATATATGGCTTTACGATGCAGTGCTTTGGCTCAAGCCCTAAGGAGGAACAATACATAATGGTTAAGCGCAGTAGAATTATCGCTTTCCTGCTAGTAGTTATACTATTAGGAAGTACTATGGGAATCACCACTTCTGGCATTTTAAAAAATATTAAACTAGGTCTAGACCTTCAAGGCGGCTTCGAGGTTTTGTATGAGGTAACTCCAGCGAAAAAAGGTCAAAAAATTGACAAAGAAACCTTAGCTAGCACAGCCGAGGCCCTAGATAGACGAATAAATGTTCTAGGAGTAAGTGAACCAAATATTCAAATTGAGGGTGAAAATCGGATTCGTGTCCAGCTTGCGGGTGTCACGGATCAAAATGAAGCGCGAGATATTCTTTCTACGCAAGCAAACCTTACTTTCCGTGATGCTAATGATCGCGTAATGATGGACGGTGCTGATTTAGCGGAGAATGGTGCGAGCCAAACTTTTGATGAAAATGGAGCACCTAGTGTTTCACTTAAATTAAAGAGTGCTGAAAAATTCAAAAACGTTACAGAAGAAATTGTGAAAATGACACCTAATAATTATCTGGTCATTTGGCTGGATTTTGAAGAAGGAAAAGATTCATTCAAAACGGAAATTGCAAAAGAAGATCCTAAATTTCTTTCTGCACCTACTGTAAGAGAAATTTTTAACCAAAATACAGTTTCCATTGTAGGTAGCTTCACAGCAGAAGAAGCACAAGAGCTTGCTTCCCTTTTAAATGCTGGAGCACTTCCTGTTAAGCTGACTGAAGTTTATTCCACTTCTGTTGGTGCTAAATTTGGTGAACAGGCACTAGACGAAACCATTTTAGCGGGTATTATCGGAATCGCTCTCATCTATTTATTCATGCTTGTTTATTACCGTTTTCCGGGCTTTATTGCCACTGTTACTTTATCCATTTATATCTATCTGGTATTACTAGTATTTGATTGGATGAACGGGGTTCTAACCCTGCCGGGAATTGCGGCTCTTATCTTAGGGGTCGGGATGGCCGTTGACGCTAACATTATCACCAACGAACGAATTAGAGAAGAAATCAAGGTTGGTAAATCCATTAAATCTGCCTTCCAGGCTGGTAGTAAGGGTGCGTTTACTTCCATACTTGACTCAAACTTAACGACAATCCTAACAGCTGCAGTTCTTTTCTACTTTGGGACAAGCTCTATTAAAGGGTTTGCCACTATGCTATTGGTGAGTATCCTGTTAAGCTTTATTACAGCTGTGTTTGGTTCCCGCCTATTTTTAGGTTTATGGGTAAATAGCGGTTTCTTAAACAAGAAGGCAGGCTGGTTTGGTGTAAAAAAATCTGCCATAAAAGACATTGCTGAAAATTATGATACGCTTGACCTGCCAACGAGATGGGATCGATTTGACTTTGTTAAGGTTAGAAGATTATTCTTCATCATCTCTGGAGCCCTTTTAGCTCTTGGTTTAGTTTTAATCCTTGTATTCCGTCTAAATCTCTCTATTGATTTCTCAAGTGGTACTCGAATTGAAGTATTATCTGATAAGTCTTTAACAGCAGAACAGGTTGAAGCAGCTTTTGAAAAACAGGACATTGAAATTGATGATATTACACTTTCTGGAGAGAACAACGAAGTAGCTTCTGCACGATTGAAAGGGGTTCTATCAAAGGATGAAATAGCAGATTTGAAATCAGCGTTTCATGATGAATTTGGTTCTGACCCAAGTGTAAGTACTGTTTCTCCAACGGTTGGTAAAGAATTGGCGAAAAATGGGGTAATTGCCCTCATTATTGCTTCCATTGGGATTATTATCTATGTAACGCTTCGTTTTGAATTTGCAATGGCAGTTGCGGCGATAGCTTCATTGCTTCATGATGCCTTCTTCATGGTTGCTTTTTTCAGTATAACGCGGTTAGAAGTCGATTTAACCTTTATAGCAGCTGTTCTTACCATAATCGGTTACTCTATTAATGATACGATTGTGACCTTCGACAGAATGCGTGAAAACCTACAAAAGAAGAAACGACTCAAAACGTTTGAAGATATTGCTGATGTTGTCAATGTAAGTGTTCGTCAAACATTAACTCGTTCTGTTAATACTGTTTTAACTGTACTTATAACCGTCGTAGCAATGATTGTTTTTGGCAGTGAATCAATCCGCAATTTCAACATTGCTTTGTTAGTTGGTTTAGTAACCGGCGTATACTCATCCATCTTTATCGCTACTAATCTTTGGGTAGTTCTCAAAGCGAAGGAATTGAAAAAGAAGGGTACGATTAAAACGGTTAAGGAAAAGAAAAAATACTCTGATGAACCACAAGTATAAGTTAAGGAAAACCGCCTAGTGCGGTTTTCTTTTTTATTCATTGAACAAAGAAACTTGCTCCTGTATAATAGTAAGGTCTGAGGGGTGAACGCATGTTAAAGTCGAAAACTAGATGGGTTGTTCGTAAATCTGATCAACAACTAGTAAAAACTCTCGAAAACGAATTGAAAATTACGCCACTTGTTGCGTCGCTGCTTATCAACCGCGGATTAGATACCGTTGATTCTGCACGGTATTTTTTATTTGGAAAAGAGCAATTTCATGATCCCTTTTTGTTAAAAGGTATGGATATCGCTGTAGAAAGAATTCGGGAAGCTATTGAAAAGCAAGAACCAATATTAATATTTGGGGATTATGATGCGGATGGTGTAAGCAGTACAACGGTATTAATGCTTACTCTTCGGGATTTAGGTGCGAATGTCCAATTTTATATTCCTAATCGTTTTACTGAAGGATACGGTCCGAACGAACCGGCCTTTCGCCGAGCAGCTGAAAATGGAGTCAAGTTAATAATTACTGTAGATACAGGCATATCCGCCATAAACGAAGCAGCAATTGCAAAAGAACTCGGTCTCGATTTAATCATTACCGATCATCATGAGCCGGGTCCCGTATTACCTGAAGCACTGGCAATTATTCATCCTAAATTGCCTGATAGTATTTACCCATTTCGTGAACTCGCAGGGGTAGGGGTGGCCTTTAAATTAGCCCATGCATTGTACGGAGAAGTTCCAGAGCACTTGTTAGAAATTGCCGTTATTGGTACCATTGCCGATTTAGTTTCGTTAAAAGATGAAAATCGCCTCATTGCAAAAAAAGGTTTGGAAAAACTTAAAGTCACCAAGAATAAAGGTCTAAAAGCAATTTTAAAAGTAGCGGGTGTAGACCTACAAAGCATTAACGAGGAAACAATAGGTTTTTCACTGGCACCAAGAATCAATGCAGTCGGAAGATTGGAAAGTGCAGATATGGCTGTCGAGCTTTTGCTTACCGATGATTCATACGAAGCAGAGGCTCTAGCACAAGAAATGGATGAATTAAACAAGACAAGACAGTCTATTGTGAACTCCATAACACTTGAAGCCATTGAAGAGGTTGAAAGAAATTATCCTATAGATTCAAATTCAGTACTCGTCATCGGAAAAGAAGGCTGGAATGCAGGTGTGATTGGCATCGTAGCTTCAAGATTAGTAGAAAAGTTTTACCGGCCGACAATCGTTCTTAGCTTTGACAAAGAAAAGGGATTAGCAAAAGGCTCTGCACGAAGTATAGCTGGTTTTGATTTGTTTAAAAATCTTTCGGAATGCCGGGATATTCTACCCCATTTTGGCGGCCATCCTATGGCAGCTGGAATGACATTAAAGCTAGCTGATGTTTCTGACCTGCGTCAAAGATTAAATAATCTAGCAAATGAGCAGTTAACAGAGGATGATTTTATCCCAATTACCACGCTGGACCATGAAATTCAGGTGGAAGAAATTAATTTATCTTCGCTCGATGAATTAAATCTCCTTGCTCCTTTTGGAATGGACAATCCTAAGCCTAAGGTGTTAATCAGTAATGTGGAAATATCGACAATGAGAAAGATTGGGTCAGAACAAAATCACTTGAAGGTTATGGTTAATCGAAATGGTACAAATTTAGATGGAATTGGATTTGGACTCGGACCGTTATTTGACCATATTTCACCAGCCTCAAAAATTTCATTAATTGGTGAATTAGCCGTCAATGAGTGGAATAATAACCGTAAACCACAAATTTTTATCCAAGATGTTTCGGTTGAATCGTGGCAATTATTTGATCATCGCGGGGTAAAACGGATCCACTCAATGGTTACTACAATACCTAATGAAAAGCGTAAATATATTATTTTTAACAGAGACCAGATTGAAAAAATGGACCCTGCTGTTACGAGTGAGGTTATACTCATTGAAAATGAAGCAGATGCTAAGGCATTCGATTCTCATCAGGCCAATGTGGTACTCGTTGACCTGCCGCCGTCAAAGGACCTGCTGCATCATTTATTCAATGGGAAACGTCCTGCTCGAATTTATGCGTTTTTCGATAAAGAAAATAGCGATTTCTTTAGTACGATTCCTACAAGGGATCACTTTAAATGGTTTTATGCATTTTTGTTAAAAAAAGGTCCGATAGATTTGGGTCGTTATGGGGATGAAATCGCTAAGCACCGCGGCTGGTCAACGGAAACGATAACGTTTATGTCAAAAGTGTTTTCTGAACTAGATTTTGTTACAATAAACAATGGATTTATTACTTTGAATCAACAATCACAAAAGCGTGACCTTACTGATTCCGTTACCTACCAAACCAAACAGGCTCAGTTTGCACTTGAAAGAGATTTATTATTTTCATCCTTTCAACAATTGAAGAGCTGGTTTGACCAGGTTATAGAAGAATCAGTTACTACCCGAGGAGGCATTACGTAATGGACTTAGAGCAATTTATTGCAATCGTACCGGATTACCCAAAACCAGGAATTTCATTCAAGGATATTACTCCATTAATGAACAATGGAGAAGCCTATAAGTATGCAACAGATCAAATTGTTGCTTATGCAAAAGATAAACAAATTGATTTAATTGTTGGTCCTGAGGCAAGAGGTTTTATCATTGGCTGCCCAGTTGCCTATTCTTTAGGCATTGGCTTTGCTCCAGTTCGTAAGGAAGGAAAGCTTCCTCGTGAAACAGTTAAAGTAAGCTATGGTTTAGAATATGGAAGTGATGTTTTAACCATTCATAAGGACGCAATTCAGCCTGGACAACGTGTATTGATAACTGATGACCTATTAGCAACAGGTGGAACCATCGAAGCAACAATCCAATTAGTTGAACAGCTTGGCGGTGTAGTTGCAGGAATCGCTTTCCTGATTGAATTATCTTACCTTGAAGGACGTAAGAAACTCGACGGCTACGACATCATGACATTGATGAATTATTAATAGTACCCGAGGGCACTCGTAAATGAGTGCTCTCTTGTTATAAGAAGAAAGCTATTTTTTTTATTGAATTCACTGTATTTCGACACTTTTTTCGCAAAATACAGTAAAATAATATCATTCCCTTTACATCTGAGCGTTTTTTTTCGATAATAGTAACAATCGTTAGTAACTAGTTAATATAGATAAACATTTAATAATATAGGTTTTTTTCGTAAAGATTGTAGTTGTTAAAATCTTAAAGCCGATTTTAACGAGGATCAAACTGTTTTGTGCTTGAAATCAAGATTGTCAGCTCTTTTCTTTGAAAAGAGCCATAAAAAAATGAGACGAAAAATAAGGTGATTTTTATGGCGAACGATCAAGTGTTAACCGCCGAACAAGTCATCGACAAGACGAGAATCTATTTGAACGAAGAGCATTGTGAATTTGTAAAGAGAGCCTACGAATTCGCAAAACATTCTCATCGTGAACAATATAGAAAATCAGGGGAGCCTTATATTATTCATCCTATTCAAGTTGCTGGTATACTGGCGGATTTGGAGATGGATCCTGAAACGGTTGCCGCTGGTTTCCTCCATGACGTTGTTGAAGATACAGATGTTACCTTAAAGGACATCGAGACGGAATTTAATGACGAAGTGGCCATGCTTGTCGACGGGGTTACGAAATTAGGAAAAATTAAATATAAATCACACGAGGAACAGCAGGCCGAGAACCACAGGAAAATGTTTGTGGCTATGGCTCAGGATATCCGCGTAATTTTGATTAAGCTTGCTGATCGTTTGCATAATATGAGGACGCTTAAGCACCTTCCTGTTGAGAAGCAGCGCCGGATTTCAAATGAAACACTTGAAATCTTTGCACCTTTGGCCCATCGTCTTGGAATTTCTAAGATTAAGTGGGAGCTGGAAGACACTGCATTAAGATACTTAAACCCACAGCAATATTACCGTATTGTTAACCTGATGAAAAAGAAGCGTGCAGAACGGGAACAATACTTAGTCGATGTCATGGACGAGGTTCGCAGTAGAATGAATGAAGTGTCCATTAATGCAGAGCTTTCTGGAAGACCAAAGCATATCTATAGCATATACCGCAAAATGGTGCAGCAAAATAAACAGTTTAGTGAAATCTATGATTTACTTGCCGTTCGAATAGTAGTTAATAGTATCAAGGACTGCTATGCTGTCCTAGGAATCATCCATACATGCTGGAAGCCTATGCCTGGAAGATTTAAGGATTATATCGCCATGCCGAAGCCGAATATGTACCAATCTCTTCATACCACTGTGATTGGTCCTAAGGGTGATCCTCTGGAGGTTCAGATTCGAACGTCTGAAATGCACAGAATAGCAGAATTCGGTATTGCCGCTCACTGGGCGTATAAAGAAGGCAAAGCGCTTAGTGATACAACCTCTTACGAACAAAAATTAACTTGGTTTAGGGAAATCCTTGAGTTTCAAAATGACACTGCCAATGCTGAAGAGTTTATGGAGTCATTAAAAATTGATTTGTTCTCTGATATGGTTTTTGTGTTTACACCAAAAGGAGATGTAATTGAATTGCCGTCCGGTTCGGTACCTATTGATTTTGCTTACCGTATTCACTCTGAAATTGGGAATAAAACAATAGGGGCTAAAGTGAACGGTAAAATGGTCACACTTGATTATCGACTTAAGACGGGTGATATTATTGAAATTCTCACCTCTAAGCATTCTTATGGACCAAGTCAAGACTGGTTAAAACTTGCACAAACTTCACAGGCAAAGAACAAAATACGTGCCTTTTTTAAGAAGCAGCGCCGGGATGAAAATGTCGACAAAGGCAAAGAGCTTGTAGAAAAAGAAATCCGTGCCATGGAATTTGATTTAAAAGAAATTCTAACCGCTGATAATTTGAAAAAGGTAGCCGAAAAGTTTAATTTTGCCAATGAAGACGATATGTATGCAGCGGTCGGCTATAATGGTGTAACTGCACTGCAGGTCGCGAATCGTTTAACCGAAAAATGGCGTAAAAAACGGGATCAGGAGCAATCTGCGACGATTACAAATGCTATTTCTGATATGAAAGCATTCCCTTCTACGAAAAAGCGGGAGTCCGGTGTTCGCGTTGCCGGAATTGATAATTTATTAATCCGTTTATCACGCTGCTGTAATCCTGTTCCGGGTGACGAAATTGTTGGATTTATCACAAAAGGACGCGGTGTTTCTGTTCATCGTGCCGATTGTACAAATATCGACTCAAATGACGCGCAAACCAGGTTAATACCAGTAGAATGGGAGTCCTCATTAAATGACCGCAAAGAATATAATGTGGATATCGAGATTAGTGGTTATGACCGCCGTGGGTTACTTAATGAGGTTCTGCAAGCAGTAAATGAAACGAAAACAAATATTTCAGCGGTTTCTGGCCGGTCTGATCGCAATAAAATGGCGACGATCATTATGTCTATTGCTATTCACAATGTCAGCCATTTGCAAAAAGTTGTTGACCGGATTAAACAGATACCAGATATTTATTCGGTTCGCCGGATTATGAATTAGGAGTTTACAAAAAAATGCGAGTAGTTGTACAGCGCAGTAAGAATGCAAAGGTAACAGTTAACGGAGAGATAACGGGACAAATTTCTAAAGGTCTTGTCCTTCTTGTAGGAGTAACACATCAGGATACAGAAGAAGACGCAGCCTTTCTAGCAGATAAAATTGCAAACCTAAGGATATTTGAGGATGACGCCGGAAAGATGAATTTATCCTTATTAGAGGTTGGCGGTGAAATTCTTTCTGTATCTCAATTTACTTTGTATGGTGATTGCCGTAAAGGCAGGAGACCCAATTTTATGGAAGCGGCGAGACCAGAACAGGCAAACCCTCTTTATGAAACATTCAATGGTTTATTACGTGAAAAAGGTATCAAGGTTGAAACGGGTATCTTTGGGGCGATGATGGATGTTGAATTAATCAATGATGGTCCCGTCACTCTAATTGTTGAGAGTAAAAGTTAAAAAATGCTTGGCACTTTTATAGCTGCCAAGCATTTTTTTATGTCTAGCTGCAGCGCCTGTTCAAGGCGCTGCAGCTTTTCTCATTTGTCTTTAAAATACCGTGCTAGACCATTATATATACCAGTTGCTGCATTCTCTTGGAATTGCCCTGATGTTAGGGTCATTTCTTCCGCTGAATTACTTAGGTAGCCTAACTCCATCAGCACTGCCTGCCTTTGATTTTCACGAACAACATGGAAATCACCGGTACGGACACCGCGGCTTTTTAACCTTGTTTGTGCATTCGTAGAGTTATATACATATTCAGCGAGCTTTTTTTGATAGGAATGATAGTAAAAACCTGTCATCCCGCGGACACTTCGGTTTAGGTTACTATCATAATGTAAGCTGATAAACGCATCTGACTGATGAACACTTGCTAATCTCACCCTTGAGGGAAGCGGGAGAAAAGAATCACTGCTTCTTGTAAGAAAAACATTAGCTCCAGCTGCTTTTAACTTGTCAGATAATAGGTAAGCCGTACGCAGTGTTAATTCTTTTTCAAGAGTACCACCTGCACCGGTAGCCCCATTATCAATACCACCATGCCCAGGGTCAATCACAATGGTCTTGGATCTTAAATAAGCTTCTGCCCCTTGTTTATTAATCCCGGGTCCAGTTCCATTGGTGGTTACGAGCCATCCAGCAATAAACCCTTTTGTTCCGTTTGGCAATGTAATCTCGTACCAATCATTCTTAACACTGCTTATTTGAAAGGACTCTCCCTCGTTAGCTCGTAGAAGTACGTTTGATTGAACGGTAGGATCCTTCCTTATATTTGTTCCGTTATGTAGTATGGTAACTTTGCTGTCTTTAGCAAGCTCGGGGGTAGTTGCTTTATCTTTGTTGAAATACCAGCCTGCTGCCCAGCCGAAGTTTCCAGGTGTATATTCGATTTTAAACCAATTATTCTTTTCATCTAAAATGGTAAACTTCTGCCCTTTTGTAATGGAACCAACAATGGCTGAATTTAAGGAAGAATCGCTGCGAACACTTAGATTACTAGCGGTTACAGTCCCAATTGTTCCATTAACAGGATTTGTTTGCTGATTTTCAGTTCCCATTTGAACATAATCAGCACTAATCCAAGCACTTTGGTTGGAGTATTTAATTTCAATCCAATTATTCTTCTTTGAATAAATACTAATAGAAGTCCCTTTTGCGAGTTTCCCGATAATACTTCCTGTAGTAGAAGGTTCATTGCGAACATTTAAAGTATCTGTAACAAAACCAGTATCAATCGATTTTTTGTTATTTTCTTCTTTGGAAGTAGTAGTAGATTTATTATTAAAATCTAGATATTCTCGTGCAACCCAGCCTTCCTCAAAACCAGCTGCTATTTTTACCCAGTTTTCATTATCATCCGTCACACTGACAGCTTGTCCTTTATTTAAATATCCAATGATACGAAAATTTGTTCCTGGACCAGAACGCACACGTAATTGATCGGTATTCGCCTCTGCACTCTTTTTATTTGAGCTGCCAGAACCAGTTGTGGTGGTTCCATTTGTTGTTTTAGTAATAACCCAGTTGGCAACCCAGCCCGTTTTCGCAGCGGAAAGTTGAATTTGAATCCAATCGCCTTGCTCTTTAATAATAGTGAATTTTTCTCCCTTTTTTACTTGTTTCACAAGCTGGTAGCTTAGGCTTGGACCATTACGGACATTAACTGTATTTTCAGCTATAGTAACTGTTCCATTTGCTGCCAAACCTATATCTTGCGGAAGGAATACTCCGAAGACTACCGTGAAACAGACTAACAAAAGAATAAATCTCTTTATCATCCACTCTCTCCCTTCACGATATCTTTCATTTTAGCGTAAAAGGGCATGGAAATCATTCCTTAATTGTTAAATATCTACTATTTTGAAATTTTCTATGACATGTAAGTTTTTACGAAGGATGGAAATAATAAGAACTATAGTGAAGATATGAGGTGATGGGTGATGAGATCGAGCGATAAAACAAATAGCATTCAATCCATGGACAGCAGGCTATTTGGTGTAGATTTTCATGATTTTATACAAAGTGAGCAGCATAATACGACGTTTGAGCTTGCCTCCGAATTTGGACTGACAATCGGCGATGTTAGAAAGTTGAAAAAACATCTCGAAAGATCCTAAATCCTTCTTGACATTGGATTGAATGCTCCGTAATATTATATAAATAAAATACACATGGATAACCAATGATGGAGCATAGTAATTAAGGCCAAACATGAAAAGAGAGGAAATGCCCTGGGCTGAAAGCATTTCTACATGATTCTTAATGAATGAACACTCCGTAGGCTTCTCTCTGAAAAAGGTAACGGTAGTCGGAATAATTCCGCCTCTGTTGGAAAACTTATTTCCAACTTTATTAGGAGCAGAACGTAAGCAGGCGTTAACTGTAAAAGAGGAAGTGCATGAAATTAATGCCTTCAACTAGGGTGGCACCGCGGGAATCTAACTCCCGTCCCTTGTATTTATACAAGGGACGGGAGTTTTTTGTTTTTTATAGAAAATTTTTTTACATAAAAAGTTATGGTAAGGAGGAATTCAGCTATGTCGATTAGCATTCCAAGAGGCACACAGGACATTCTGCCTGGAGAAGTAGAAAAATGGCAGCTGATTGAAGCAAAAGCGAGAGAGCTTTGTGAGAAATATCAATATCAAGAAATCCGGACTCCAATCTTTGAACATACGGACCTATTTTCTCGTGGTGTCGGTGATACCACTGATATTGTCCAGAAAGAGATGTACACATTCGATGATCGTGGAGGCCGAAGCCTCACACTAAGACCAGAAGGTACTGCTGCTGTAGTAAGGTCGTTTGTTGAGAAAAAGATGTTTGGTTATCCAAATCAACCGGTTAAGCTTTATTACATGGGACCGATGTTCCGATACGAACGCCCGCAAGCAGGTCGCTTCCGTCAATTTGTTCAATTTGGTATTGAAGCATTGGGCAGTAATGACCCTGCAATTGACGCAGAAGTTATTTCACTTGCAATGAACTTGTACAAAGAAATGGGCTTAAAAAAGCTAAGGCTTGTGATCAATAGTCTTGGAGATAAGGAGAGCAGAACTGCTCACCGAAATGCGTTAATTAATCATTTTCAGCCAAGAATCGGAGAGTTTTGCCAGGATTGTCAAAGCCGGCTTGAAAAAAATCCATTGAGAATCCTCGATTGCAAGCAGGATCACAATCACGAATTAATGAAAACTGCGCCATCTATTATAGATTATCTAAATGATGATTCTAAAGCTTATTTCGAAAAACTACAGCAGTATTTAACACAGCTAGAGATTGAATTTGTTGTAGATCCGAATCTAGTGCGCGGTTTGGATTATTATAATCACACAGCATTTGAAATTATGAGTGATGCGGAAGGTTTTGGGGCGATTACGACATTATGCGGAGGCGGCCGATACAACGGTTTAGCTGAAGAAATCGGCGGTCCTGAAACTCCGGGAATAGGATTTGCTATGAGTATTGAACGCTTCATAGCAGCACTCAATGCGGAAGCAATCGAGCTGGAGATTAATCAAGGCATTGATTGTTATCTTGCTGCGCTGGGTGATCAAGCAAAAGATTATACAGTAGGACTGCTTCAGAAACTCCGACTCGCAGGTGTATCTGCAGAGCGTGATTATTTGAACCGAAAAATTAAAGCACAATTTAAAGCAGCTGACCGATTGAATGCAAAATATGTTGCCGTTCTCGGTGATGATGAACTCACTAATAATAAAATTAATCTAAAAAATATGGCTACAGGCGAGCAAAAGGAAATAGAATTAACACAATTTGTAGAGTATTTCCAAGAACTTAAGAGATAAGAGGAGAGGATATTTTATGTATGGGAGAACGTATTTTTGTGGCGATGTACCAGAGTCAGCCATTGGTGAAAAAGTAACACTTAAAGGCTGGGTATCAAAACGCCGGGACTTGGGTGGATTAATTTTTATTGATCTGCGCGACCGGTCAGGTATTGTCCAAGTTGTATTCAATCCGGATGTATCGAAAGAAGCATTAGAAACGGCTGAGAAGATTCGCAGCGAGTATGTGCTGGATATTCAAGGAACGGTCATTAGCCGTGAGGCTGGAACGATAAATCCTAATTTAAAAACCGGGAAGATTGAAGTTCAAGCTGAAAATGTAACCATCATTAACGAAGCTAAAACACCGCCATTTACGATTTCTGATAAAACAGACGCATCCGAAGATGTGCGCCTGAAATATCGTTATTTAGATTTCCGTCGTCCGGTGATTTTTGAAACATTAAAGATGCGTCATCAAGTTACAAAGCAAATCAGAGATTTTCTTGATTCAGAAGGATTTTTAGATATTGAAACACCAATCTTAACAAAAAGCACACCAGAAGGAGCTCGTGACTATCTTGTACCGAGCCGTGTTCATCCAGGTGAGTTCTATGCACTTCCACAATCACCACAGTTGTTCAAGCAGTTGTTAATGCTCGGTGGAATTGAACGTTACTACCAAATTGCCCGCTGTTTCCGTGACGAGGATTTGCGAGCGGACCGTCAGCCTGAGTTTACTCAAATTGATATTGAAACTAGTTTTCTTGGTCAAGAGGATATCTTAAGCTTAATGGAAAAAATGATGACAGGGCTGATGAAGGAAGTAAAAGGACTTGATATTACTACTCCATTTCCACGAATGACATATGATGAGGCAATGAGCCGATTTGGATCGGATAAGCCTGATACTCGTTTTGGACTTGAGCTGGTCGATCTTTCTGAAGTAGTTAAGGAATCAGGTTTTAAGGTCTTTGCTGCTGCGGTTGCAAATGGTGGTCAAGTAAAGGGTATTAACGTAAAAGGTGCTGCTGAAAAATATTCTCGTAAAGATATTGATGCTCTAACAGAATTTGTGGGAGTTTATGGAGCAAAAGGTCTTGCGTGGCTGAAGGTAGACGCAGAAGGATTAAAAGGTCCAATTGCTAAGTTCTTTGCTGAGGAAGATTCTAATGCTTTAAGAACAGTTTTAGATGCGAATGAAGGAGACCTTCTTCTATTTGTCGCAGACAAGAATAATGTGGTTGCGGATGCCCTGGGTGCACTACGTTTAAAGCTTGGTAAAGAATTAGGTTTAATCGATCAAAGCAAGTTCAATTTCTTATGGATTACAGATTGGCCGTTGCTTGAATATGGTGAAGAAGAAGGCCGTTATTATGCTGCCCATCACCCATTCACTATGCCGGTTAGAGAAGATCTGCCATATTTAGAAACAGATCCTGCTAGAGTAAGAGCACAAGCATATGACCTTGTATTAAATGGTTATGAGCTTGGTGGCGGTAGTTTGAGAATATTTGAACGTTCTGTACAAGAAAAAATGTTTACTGTTCTTGGATTCACACCTGAAGAAGCGCAAGAGCAATTCGGTTTCTTAATGAACGCTTTCGAGTATGGTACACCGCCGCATGGTGGAATTGCTCTTGGATTAGACCGTTTGGTCATGCTGCTTGCAGGCAGTTCTAACCTGCGTGATACCATTGCTTTTCCAAAAACCGCTAGTGCAAGCGACCTGTTGACTAATGCACCTGGTGCGGTTTCTGAAGCTCAATTAAAAGAACTTCATTTGTCACTAAATGTTACTAATAAAAGTGAGTAAAACGCTTTCATAAAACCTTGAATGGTTAAAAACTTTATGATATTATTAAGTCAATCAAATAAGTGTCCTGAAATGTACGTTGTATTACCTAACTTTTGACCAACATTATTTCTTCGGGAGTCTGGGTTTTCAAGCTGCGTAAAAGCCTCAACCTATACGGTTAAAGGGACTTACAAAAACTTGGAACAAGACACCCACCTGCGAGAGTGGCGGGATCAAAAGAAGGAACCAAGCGCGACGGCACCATTGGGACCCTTATAAAAATAGTCTCCTGCATAAGCAGGGGGCTATTTTTATTTTTTCTGTTTATCTAATAATCCCTATTGATATACTTGAATTTATAGGGGAGTATGTTATATTTTTTTAGGGTAAAAGATATAAATAAGTCGAATTTAATTTTTTGGAGGAACCACATGCTGCATCAATTTTCTCGTAATGAACTTGCCATAGGCAAAGAAGGCCTTGATATCATGAAAAACTCAACAGTAGCTGTACTAGGTATTGGCGGTGTGGGCTCTTTTGCTGCTGAAGCGCTCGCACGATCTGGCGTTGGTCGTTTGATATTAGTCGATAAAGACACTGTGGATATTACGAATGTAAATCGTCAGCTCATCGCACTTTTATCAACGGTTGGACAACCTAAAGCTGAACTCATGAAAGAACGGATTAAAGACATTAATCCTGATTGTGAAGTTATCGCCTTGAAAATGTTTTATACAGAGGAGACGTATGAGGAATTCTTTAGCCATGGCTTGGACTTTGTCGTCGACGCTTCTGATACGATTATTTATAAAATTCATCTTATGAAAGAATGTCTAAAAAGAAATATCCCGATTATCTCAAGTATGGGTGCAGCCAACAAAATGGACCCAACACGCTTTAAAATTGCAGATATTTCAAAAACACACACGGATCCAATTGCGAAAGTCATTCGTACAAAGCTTCGTAAAGAAAGAATTCACAAAGGCATCCCAGTGGTCTTTTCTGATGAAAGCCCGATTGTCATTCGTGAAGATGTCAAGAAAGAGGTTGGGAATGCGAACGCGCCAATTCGAAAAGCACAAATGCCTCCATCCTCTAACGCCTTCGTTCCATCTGCTTGCGGATTAATAATGGCAAGCTATGTAGTAAGGCAATTACTTGCAGATATTAAAATTACACGTGTAGCGGACGAAAAATAGTTGTAAGCCCTGAACCTCAAAGTTCGGGGTTATTTTTTTAAATAAATGGGAAATTTTCACTATAATACGGTAAACTTGATGGAAGGAGGGGATTATCCTTGGAATCAATCGTAGTCATTAAAGATGTTACCAAAGTGATTAAAGGAAGAACGATAATAGATAATATCAGTTTCAACGTACATAAAGGTGAGGTATTTGGATTTTTAGGACCGAATGGAGCTGGTAAAACAACAACTATTCGAATGATAGTCGGTCTGATAGATATTACATCTGGGGATATTATGATTGGTGGTAAAAGTATAAAAACAAACTTTGAGGACGCAGTGAGACATGTCGGAGCGATCGTTGAGAATCCCGAAATGTACAAGTTTCTTAGCGGCTACCAAAATCTACTTCACTATGCACGTATGGTATCAGGAATTACGAAGGAAAAAATCGACGAGACCGTTAAACTTGTCGGATTATCAGACAGAATTCATGATAAAGTAAAAACTTACTCACTTGGGATGCGGCAAAGATTGGGATTGGCACAGTGCCTTTTACATGATCCAAAAGTATTAATCTTAGATGAACCGACAAACGGACTAGATCCGGCAGGGATCAGAGAGATTCGCGATTATATCCGTCTGCTCGCAAGGGAGAAAAATATGGCAGTCATTGTTTCAAGTCATATCCTTTCTGAAATGGAAATGATGTGTGACAGGATTGGGATTATTCAAAATGGGCAGCTAATTGACGTTCAATTGGTACAAGAGTTTGTACATGGCAACAGTGCAAGTTTTGAGTTTGAGGTGATTCCAAGTGAAAGAGCACTTAGTCTCGTGAAATCAAACTTTACCCATATCCCTGTCAATTCTTCGCGAAATGGCATAACGCTGGAGCTGCCAAAGGAAAATGTACCTGCTATGGTTAAGCTGTTCGTTGAAGAGGATATTCAAGTGTTTGGAATAAAAGAAGTATCAAAAACATTGGAAGACCGCTTCCTTGAAGTGACGGCAAATAAGGGAGCGATAGAACATGATTAATTTAATCCGTAATGAAATAATGAAGATTTTTAGAAGGCCAGGAACCTATGTAATGATGAGTATTCTAGTAGTCATTATCTCGGTCACAGGAATCTTTATGAAATATAATCTGGTTGAAGAGGAACCGAATGTGACGGAGGATTGGAAGCCAGTATTACAACAGGAAAATGAAGCATTGAAAAAACAATTAGAATCCAGCTCTATTAAAAGGGAGCAAGAATATTATCAAAAACAAATTGCTATCAATGAATACAGGTTAGAGCATGATATTCCTTTTAGGGAAAAATATAATGGCTGGTCATTTGTAAAAGATAATTCAGAGCTTATTTTATTAGCAGGGCTGTTTACCATTGTGATTTCTGCAGGAATCGTTGCAAGTGAATTTAATTGGGGCACGATTAAACTCTTGTTAATCCGCCCTATCAATCGAAGTAAGATTTTACTATCTAAGTATTTAACTGTACTATTATTTGCTTTGATGATGATAGGAATCTTATTTTGCTTTTCAGCCCTGCTTGGCGCCATTCTTTTTGGACTGCCGGAACAAGCACTTCCTTATTTGAATTATTTTAATGGCAAAGTCACCGAACAGAATATGATTGTTCACTTAATTATTTACTATGGATTAGGTTCGATTGATATGATTATGCTGACCACAATGGCATTTATGCTTTCTTCCGTGTTTCGAAACAGCTCTTTGGCAATTGGGTTATCTTTATTTTTAATGTTTACGGGTGGACAATTCACGGCACTATTGTCAATGAAGTTTGATTGGGCTAAATATATTTTATTTGCAAACACCAATTTAATGCAGTATATCGAGGGAACCCCGCTTCTTGAGGGGATGACAATGTCATTCTCTATCATTATGCTGATCATCTATTTCGTGATTTTTCAATTCTTGGCTTTCTATGTTTTTAAAAAGAGAGATGTTGCTGCTTAAAAAGAAGACCTCTGGGGATTTAGTTAACGGGTTCACTTGTGGGGTGTAAAAAACGTTAATTCAAGATCTAATCAGATAGTAAATCACATTTACAGTATATTTTCACATTCAAAAGGCTTAGAGATATTTTTTCATTCTCTAAGCCTTTTTTGTTTTATCTTTTTTCACTTACTCCGCCCGCAAGGTGTACACGTCATGAGTCACTAAAGCGAGTTTGATAAAGAAGCGGAGAAATTTCCCTTAATTAGGGAATTGCACGGAAATTAGCTTAAATAGGCGGAAAGATTCCGACTATTGACTCGAAAAACGTGAAAATGAGGTATTATTCTTTACTTAATCGGAAAATCTCCGCTTCTTTACCCCTAACCGAGCTCTATTCAGCAGTCAAACGGAAAATCTCCGTTTAATTTAACTATCAACATAATCCACGTAAGTAAACCCGTTAACCTCCAATCCAGAGGTTATTTTTTGCGGATAAGCTTTTCATAAACTGCTGCTAGGGCCTGTTCAAATTTACCAGTTCTCTTAGGTTGATAGTATTTCTTGTACTTTAATTTGTTAGGCAGATATTGCTGAGGTACCCAGCCGGATTCATAATCATGAGGATATAAGTATCCAATTCCTCTCCCTAACTCTTGCGCCCCTTTATAGTGAGCATCGCGCAAATGATCCGGTATTTCACCAAAGTTTCCTTTTTGAATATCGGATATGGCTTCACTGATTGCGATTACCGCAGAGTTGGATTTTGGTGATAAACATAACTCTATAACGGCGTTAGCTAACGGAATTCTAGCTTCAGGGAAACCAATTCTCTCCGAAGTTTCTATAGCAGCTAGTGTACGTGCACCTGCTTGTGGACTGGCTAAACCAACATCTTCATAGGCGATTACGAGTAATCTTCTGCTAATACTTTGAAGATCGCCAGATTCAATTAATCTTCCAAGATAATGCAGGGCCGCATTTACATCACTGCCGCGAATTGATTTTTGAAACGCAGAAAGCACATCATAATGACCATCACCGTCTTTATCCGAGCCATAACTTTTCTTTTGCATACATTCTTCCGCCGTTTTAGTATCGATGTGGATCACTTCTTGCTCATCCTTGTCGGTCGAAAGAACAGCAAGTTCGAGTGCATTTAACGAACTGCGGACATCACCATTTGAGGCAGAAGCAAAATGAGTTAATGCCTCTTCGGTAATATCAATCTTTAGCTTTCCGAACCCACGCTCTTCGTCCTTGAGGGCACGGATTAATGCAAGTTTGATTTCATCGGGAGTTAATGGTTTGAGTTCGAAAATTTGGCAGCGGCTGCGAATAGCTGGATTAATGGCGTGATAGGGGTTACTTGTTGTGGCACCGATTAATGTAATCATGCCATTTTCTAAAAAAGGTAAAAGGAAATCCTGTTTTCCTTTATCGAGTCGATGGACTTCATCTAGCAGCAGAATTACCTTTCCGGACATTTTTGCCTCGGCCGCAACGATTTCCATATCTTTTTTATTGTTTGTAACGGCGTTTAGTGTGCGGAAGGCATATTTTGTACTGCCAGCGATCGCACTTGCAATCGAGGTTTTACCAATTCCTGGCGATCCATATAAAATCATGGATGTCAGCTGTTTAGCTTTTACCATACGGGCAATAATTTTATCATCTGCCACTAGGTGCTGCTGTCCGACGATATCTTCAATTGTTCTAGGGCGCATTCGAAATGCCAGCGGCTTTTGCTGCATATTTCATCTCTCCAACTAAATATATGATAACCATTTAACTCTACCATTTTCTCGTCGAAAAGCATATTAAAGTACAATATGATATAATTGCTAATGCCTATCACATTACTATGTATTTATAATGAATTAAAAATAATAGAGGTGTAAATAAATGAGGATTTCTACAAAAGGCCGTTACGGGTTAACGATTATGATTGAATTAGCTAAAAATCAAGGGGAAGGGCCAACATCATTAAAAACGATAGCCCAAGCAAACAACTTATCTGAACATTATCTTGAACAGCTTATCGCTCCTTTAAGAAATGCTGGATTAGTAAAAAGTATCCGCGGTGCATACGGAGGTTACATCCTAGCTGACGCTCCGACAAAAATTACTGCTGGTGATGTCATTCGCGTACTCGAAGGACCGATTACACTAGTAGAAGGAATTGAGGATGAAGAGCCAGCACAGCGGGAGCTTTGGATTCGTATTCGTGACGCGATTAAATCCGTACTCGACCATACAACGTTAGAAGATTTAGCCAGTCATAGCAATGATACAGAAACAGACGGTTATATGTTTTACATTTAATGTTAACAGTAGAATAGAGAATTATTTTGATTGAAGGTGGAACGATGGAAAGAATCTATCTCGACCATGCTGCGACAACTCCCATGCACCCAAGGGTGATTGAAAAAATGATGGAAGTGATGAATAATAATTTTGGTAATCCATCTAGCATTCATTCATTTGGACGGGAAGCAAGGCACTATATTGATTTGGCACGAGAAACGTTGGCTAGGAGCATTGGCGCAAAGGAAAATGAGATTATTTTTACAAGCGGTGGCACGGAAGCAGATAATATGGCATTATTTGGTGCAGCTGAAAGTAGTCAGCATTTAGGGAAGCACATTATTACCACTCAAATAGAACACCATGCCGTATTGCACGCCTGTGAGAGACTAGAGAAAATGGGATATGAGGTCACCTACCTGCCAGTAGATGACAAAGGGGTAATTTCACTTAATGAAATCAGTAGAGCATTAAGGGACGATACTATATTGGTTTCCATCATGTACGGAAATAATGAAGTGGGAACCATTCAGCCTATAAAGGAAATTGGTGAGCTTCTCCAAACTCATCAGGCATTGTTTCACACAGATGCTGTCCAAGCCTATGGGATCGAAGAAATAAATGTGGAGGAACTGAATGTAGATTTATTATCTGTTTCTGCACACAAAATCAACGGTCCAAAAGGGACTGGATTCCTCTATGTGCGCGACAAGGTTAAATTGACACCTCGTGCCTATGGCGGCGAGCAGGAACGAAAAAGACGAGCCGGTACGGAAAATGTGGCAGCCATTGTTGGATTTCAGGAAGCAGTAAAAATCGCCACCGAAGAACGATTAGTAAAACGGGAAAAGTATCAAGAATTTAAGAAAATATTGGTTGAAAAGCTGGCTGCCCATAATATTGAGTTTTCCATAAACGGATTGCTTGAAAAATCAATGCCCCATGTATTAAACTTAAGCTTTCCAGGAACGAATGTAGAAGCGATGCTGGTAAATCTTGATTTAGCTGGCATAGCTGTTTCAAGTGGTTCTGCCTGCACCGCAGGTTCGATTGAACCTTCACACGTTCTGGTTGCCATGTTTGGTAAAGAATCAGATCGGTTGATCAATTCTATCCGTTTCAGCTTTGGTTTTAACACTACAGAAGACCAAATCATCAAAACAGCTAATGAAACTGCTAGAATTGTTTTTCGTCTGAAAAAATAAATGCATGACATTTTAAATAAAGAGAGGTGAGAATATGGAAAATAGAGAACCAAAAGATATCCGAGTGGTAGTGGGGATGTCAGGAGGTGTTGACTCCTCTGTCGCCGCCTTGCTGTTGAAACAGCAAGGTTATGACGTCATCGGAATCTTCATGAAAAACTGGGACGATACCGACGATACTGGATTTTGTACTGCAACAGAGGATTACAACGATGTCATTCGTGTTTGTAATCAAATCGGCATTCCATATTACGCAGTTAATTTCGAAAAACAATATTGGGACAAGGTATTTACGTACTTCCTTGATGAGTACAAGGCAGGCAGGACACCAAACCCTGATGTTATGTGTAATAAAGAAATTAAATTTAAAGCTTTTCTTGAGCATGCGGTGAACTTAGGTGCGGATTATCTTGCAACCGGTCATTATGCTCAAGTTGAATATCGTGACGGAGAATACAAAATGCTCCGTGGTAAAGATGAAAATAAGGACCAAACTTATTTCTTAAATCAATTGAATCAAGAGCAGCTAAGTAAGGTTATGTTTCCAATTGGAAATCTTGAGAAATCAAGAGTGCGAGAAATTGCTAAAGAGGCAAATTTAGCAACAGCGACGAAAAAGGACAGCACTGGGATTTGTTTTATTGGTGAACGTAACTTTAAAGAGTTCCTAGGTCAATACCTTCCAGCTCAGCCAGGAAACATGGAAACAATGGATGGCGAGATTAAAGGAAAACATGAAGGTTTGATGTACCATACTATTGGCCAGCGTCATGGCTTAGGAATTGGCGGTTCAGGTGAGCCATGGTTTGCAATTGGTAAGGATCTAAAAAGGAATATCCTTTACGTTGGACAAGGCTTCCATAATGAAAAACTATATTCAGACTCGATTATTGCTGATAATGTAAGCTGGGTATCCAATCAAGAAAAACCAGCGGAATTTATATGTACTGCAAAATTCCGTTATCGTCAGGAAGATAATAAAGTGACGGTACAACTTATGGAGAACAATAAAGTCAAAGTAATCTTCGATGAACCCATTCGAGCAGTAACCCCAGGACAAGCGGTTGTTTTTTACAATGGTGATGAATGTCTTGGCGGCGGTACTATCGATGAAGTTTACAAGAATGGACAACGGTTAACATATGTTGGGTAATATACACCCTGATTCCTTAATTGGAGTCAGGGCTTTTTTCGCTAATCTCAAGGAAATGATTTATGATATACTCACAATAGAACGGAGTGATAACATGGATAAAAACCAAATAGGTGTTCAATACATGCAAGAAGGCAAGTGGGAAGAGGCGGCGAAAATCTTTAATGAGATTATTGAAGAAACCCCAAACGATCCCATTGCTTACATAAATTTCGGAAATGTGCTTTCTGCTGTTGGTGATGATGAGAAAGCATTAAAGTTTTATGAAAAAGCCATTCAATTGGATGAAAATACTGCAGCCGCTTATTATAGTGCTGGTACAATTTATTTCAGCCTCGACCAATTTGATAAGGCTAAAAATATGTTTGAACAAGCAATGCAAAAAGGACTTCATACAAGTGATAATTATTTCATGTTAGGTCTAACTCTTGTGCAAATGGATCAAGGGAAATTTGCACTGCCTTATTTACAAAGAAGTGTGGAACTAAATGAGCAAGATGCGGAAGCACGTTTTCAGTATGGATTATGTCTTGCACAGCTCGAATTTATCGATGAGGCAATTGTTCAATTTGAAAAATGCATTGAATTAGACCAGGAGCATACAGACGCCCTTTATAACTTAGGAGTTTCCTATGCCTTTAAAGAACAAGCAGATAAAGCATTAGCTATGTTTGATAAAGCACTAGAAATACAACCAGATCATTTATTAGCAGGACATGCGAAAAAATTGATTGAATCCGCAAAATAAATCCAATTTTAAATAATGGCTGTGTTAGTTAATTGTTGATTTTGCACCCTGTTGATTGGAGCGGAAGGCACGAAGACTCCTGCGGGAGTACGGGGCTGGGGAGACCCCACAGGCGCTTAAGCGCCGAGGAGGCTCCCCCGGCACGCCCGCGGAAAGCGAAGTGCCGGGAGTGGAAATCAACAGGCCATATCAACATAGCCAAAATATTAGAAAGGAGGAAGCACCCGTGGATAAGCAAAGCTCGCTTGATTTATTTGCTGAGCAAGGGAAGTTTGTAAAAGGAAAACACCTTGTTACGATTTTTCATAATGAGCAAAATCTTTACACGGTTTTAAGAATACGTGTCGAAGAAACGAATCATGAATATGACGACAAAGAAGCCGTGATCACAGGCTATTTTCCAAAAATACACGAGCAGGAAACCTATATCTTTTTTGGTGAGTTTAAGGATCATCCGAAGTTTGGCATGCAATTCCAAACCAAACACTTTCGAAAGGACATTCCTCAAACCAAGCAAGGTGTAGCAGCTTATTTATCAAGTGAAATGTTTAAAGGGATTGGGAAGAAAACAGCAGAAAACATAGTAGAAACATTAGGGGAAAATGCGATTTCAAAAATTTTGAATCAGCCCTCCTTACTTGATTCTGTCCCAAAGCTTCCTCCCGATAAAGCAAAAATGCTCTATGATACCTTGATGGAACACCAGGGTCTTGAGCAAGTAATGGTCGCTTTAAACCAATATGGTTTTGGACCACAGCTTTCAATGAGAATGTATCAAACATATAAAGAGCATACTCTGGATATTATCCAAAAGAACCCCTATAAACTTGTAGAAGACATTGAGGGGATTGGGTTTGGCCGGGCAGACGAACTTGGTTATCAACTAGGAATATCCGGGAATCACCCAGACCGGATAAAAGCGGCCTGCCTTTATTCACTCGAGAGCGAGAGTATGCAGACAGGGCATGTATATGTTCATGCAGAGGATCTATTGATACAGGTTAAAAATCTACTAGAAGAAAATAAACGCGATCAAATTGAATACACCGACATTTCAACAGAAATATTGAAACTTGAAGAAGAGGGGAAAATAATTGGTGAGGAAAAGCGCGTTTATGTGCCTTCTTTGTATTACGCTGAAAAAGGGTTAGTAACAAGTATTAAAAAAATCCTTGAACAAACGGAATATAAGGAGCAATTTCCTGAATCTGAATTTTTACTGGCGTTAGGGAATCTTGAAGAAAGACTAAACGTACAATATGCCCCAACCCAAAGGGAAGCAATACAAACAGCGTTAATGTCTCCAATGCTGATTCTAACAGGAGGTCCTGGAACAGGTAAAACAACTGTTATTAAAGGGATTGTTGAGCTTTATGCAGAATTACATGGCTGCTCACTAGATCCTAAGGATTATCATAAAAAGGGAGAGCCCTTCCCGTTTTTGCTTGCTGCCCCTACAGGAAGAGCGGCAAAAAGGATGAGTGAATCAACCGGACTGCCTGCTGTAACGATTCACCGCTTACTAGGATTAAATGGCACAGAAGGGTATGATCATGAGGAGGCTAGTCCTCTTGAAGGGAAGATTCTTATCGTTGATGAGACATCGATGCTCGATATTTGGTTAGCAAATCAATTGTTTAAAGCACTCCCAGATCATATTCAAGTTATTCTCGTCGGTGATGAAGATCAGCTTCCGTCGGTTGGGCCAGGACAAGTGCTAAAAGATTTATTAAGATCAGAGGTTGTCCCCACAGTAAGATTAACGGATATTTATCGACAAGCGGAAGGTTCTTCGATTATTGAATTGGCACATGATATTAAAAAGGGATATTTGCCAGCGAATGTCGCTATGAAACAGCCAGACCGTTCTTTTATTAGATGTTCAACTGCACAAATTCCACAGGTAATCGAAAAGGTTGCCTTAAATGCAAAAAGCAAAGGGTATTCAGCAAAAGATATTCAAGTTTTAGCCCCAATGTACAGAGGTCCGGCCGGGATTGATCGCTTAAATGTATTACTACAAGAAATTTTTAATCCGAACCCTGGCGGATCACGGAAGGAACTTGCATTTGGTGATGTCAAATATCGTATTGGTGATAAAGTACTTCAGTTAGTAAATCAGCCGGAAAGCAATGTTTTTAACGGAGATATAGGGGAAATCATTTCCATTATCTATGCAAAGGAAAATACAGAAAAACAAGACATGGTGTACATTTCCTTTGAAGGGAATGAGATTGAATATACCAGGCAGGACTTAAACCAAATTACCCATGCTTATTGCTGTTCTGTACATAAGTCTCAGGGAAGTGAATTCCCAATTGTCATACTGCCAATTACGAGAAGCTATTATCGGATGTTACGAAGAAATCTCATTTATACGGCCATTACCAGGAGTAAACAATCGCTAATCCTATGCGGTGAAGAAGACGCACTGCGGATGGGGGTCGAGCGGGCTGATGAACTAAGCCGTCAAACGACTTTATGGCAAAAGCTTCAGGAAATGGTTTCAGTAAAGAAAGCAAATGACGAACGGGAAGACGAACCGGAAGATGAACAGACATTATCTGCTGAAGAAAAATTAATGCAGGTGAATCCAATGATTGGAATGGAATACGTTACACCTTATGATTTTATGTAAGGAATTAATAAAATTTGTGTTAACTGCCGATAAGCTTATCGGCAGTTTTTTTGAACTAGACCTTAATGAGTCGTTTATTCAACCTATTGTAGGTTAAAATTTTCCTGCGTTTCTAAATTGCTGCTTTTTTCTCCAATATAGATAAACCATTATCACAATGACAATTACCAACAAAAATAAATACATACTGTATTTTGATACATAAAGCCCAACTTGGTCCCATCTTTCGCCAAGTTTTCTACCTAATGTGATAAAAGTATAACTCCAAAGGATAGCACCAAGATAAGCATAAACAACGAATTTTCTAAATGAAAACTTATTTAGCGCAGCAACATATGCAGTCAGGTGACGTACGCCTGGAATAAAATAACCGATTAATATAAGTGGAGATCCAATTTTATTAAATAATTTTTGTGTGCTATTGACCTTTTCTTCTGTAATGTTAATTTTTGGACCAAACTTTTTTAATAAAGGTAATCCAAATTTGTAACCAATGTAGTAACTAAGGGAAATTCCTACCACTGAACCCAGTACAGCACATATCAGCGAAATGATATAAGATAATTTGCCGTGGTATACGTTATAGCCAACATAGGTTAAAAGGACTTCATCAGGTATAGGAAGCCCAATAATTCCTACGATTAACATGATAATGAGGCCGAAGTAACCAAAATGCTCGATAAGATAATCAATGTGTTGTTCCACTTCAAAACCTCCTGAAGCATTCCGTTAAAAAAGAGACGGCAATTTCAGATGACATTTAATCAATTGATGCTTACTTTCCTTTGATAAATAGCATTATCCAGAAAAATAATAACTTGTTTAATCTTAAATTCATCTACACAAATTATAATTGGGTATTTATCATTATGCAATGTTACGTCTTGCGTCTTAACATCTTTTAGCTGTTTTAAGAATTCAAACTAGTCATTTCCTACATGAGTTGCACAGGAAAGTTTTTTACTTCCGCAATGGAAAACGTTACACCTTATGATTTCATGGTAAATGAGTGAAACTATAAATGTTCACAGGAGGTGGGCACTCTGCGAACATTTGCTTTATTAAAAGGACAGCCAGTGTTTGAATCGAAAACGGGTTCGAAAATTGGCGAAGTAACAGACTTATGTATCACAAATGATGGGGTAGTTAAAGGCCTTATGGTTAAAAAAGGCGTTTTCTTCAAACAAACCTATTTCTTGGACATTCAGGATGTATTATCATTTGGCTGGGATGGGGTCATGATTGAAGTGAATGATTCCCTTGAGAGATTTAAAACAAATCCAGAATATACTCTTTTTCATCAACATTCTCTAAATGGAAAAATGCTTATATCAAAAAGCGGAGAGTCATTGGGATTGTTAGAGGATGTATATTTTCATGAGGAATTGGGCACAATCGTAGGGTACGAAATTACGGATGGTTTCTTTTCGGATATAACGGAAGGGAAACAAGTAATACAATCCGAGAAGCCCCCTGCGATCGGAAAGGATGCCATCATCGTAGACGTTAATCATACGTGAGGTGTTCTTTTCATGTTCAAGTGTCCAAATTGTCAGAGCAAAGATATCGGCAAAATCGGAATAAACCAATATTATTGCTGGAATTGTTATATTGAATTGTCTCTTTCCAAAGGCATAATCAATACCCATCAAGTCGAAGAAGATGGTACACTCAGTTCCTTAGATGACTTGTTTGAAGAAGAAGAGCGTCGTTACACCATTTAAAGTGGAAACACTTAGTTACTGAAGGTAGACAGTTCGAAAGCATGAAGCACTGTCAAACTACAGAAGAGGTGAAACGTATGAATAAAGTAATGACTTCCGTGGTTGCATTTGGAGTTGGAATGGCAGCCTATAATATTGCACAAAGAAATAACATGATGTCTGGCCGTCAAATGAAACGAATGCAAAGAAAAGTAAAACGTGCTTTATTCTAAATATAAATCCCCTTCATAATGAGGGGGATTTTTGCTATATGTATAAATCCGGTATTTGACTCCAAAAATATAGTAGAAGGAGGCATGTATCGGTGGAAATTCGTGTTAAATGGTTTTATCGAATCGGTTTTTTGCTTCTTTTGCTCATCGCTATTTATGTGTTTTTAAGAATTCGCTTTTTCTGGCTGCCTGTCGTTAGAGTGGCTTTTATTATTATTCTCCCATTCTTTATCGGTGGTTTTATCACTTATTTGCTCCATCCTATTGTAGAAAAGCTGCATGACAAGGGTTTACACCGGGGATTAGCCATTTTTTTAATTTACTTTCTATTTTTTGGGGGTATTGGCTTTGCTATCTATAAAGGAATTCCTGCCTTTATTTCTCAAGTGCGGGACCTTGCAGAAAGTGCTCCCATTTTAGCTGAGCAATACAGGAGCTGGATTAAGGAACTTCAATCACATACACGTGAGTGGCCAGATGGACTTCAAGAGCAAATAAATGAAGGTATAATAGGCTTTGAAAGAAAGTTAGATTCTCTCCTAACGGTGATAGCTGATTCCTTATTAAACATTTTGAATTTTGCCTTTGCACTAATGATCATCCCTTTTATCGCTTTCTATATGTTAAAAGATTTCACCATCATAAAAAGAGCTGTTTGGTATCTTACACCTAAACAATGGCGGAGAAAAGGAACCCGATTTCTTAGAGACATTGACGAATCACTTGGGAGCTATATTAGGGGCCAGCTGCTCGTTTGTCTGATTATCGGAAGTCTTTCAGCGATTTTGTTTTGGATTTTCCATTTGAAATATCCTTTGCTGCTGGGTATGATTATCGGGGTAACCAATGTGATTCCCTATTTTGGTCCAATTATAGGAGCTGTCCCTGCCGTATTTATTGCTGCTACAAGCTCGGTTAACCTAGTGATTATTACAATTGCAATCGTATTTGGATTGCAATTTTTAGAAGGAAATATCCTATCTCCCTATATTGTTGGAAAAAGTCTGCATATGCACCCATTAATGATTATGTTAGCTTTAACGGCAGGAGGGGAAGTAGGAGGTATCATCGGAATGATTGTAGCTGTACCTGTTCTGGTTGTCCTTAAAGTCAGTATTCTTCACGCTAAAAATCACTTTGTTCGTGAAAAAGTGAAGGAACCTGTCCCATAAACCAGAACTAGATTGACAAACGTTTTTGGTGTCGCTATAATCCGTTTATAGAATAGTTTGGATTAACATGTTGAAGGACCCTAAGTATGTTGTAGTCCATCTCTAAGAGAGGAGCTTCCTTGGCTGCGAGAAGCTCTAGATGAAGGATAACAGAAAGCTAGTCTGGAGTGCAGCTAACCACTGCCGTTGTTGCCGCGTTAAGGCATTATTTGAGAGATGAACACTCGTTATTTTTGTGTTCATAATCAGGGTGGTACCGCGAGTTAGCTCTCGTCCCTGTTCTGGTGAAGTTCCGCAAAAAGAAACTTCACCATGGGATGAGGGCTTTTTTGTGTTCTTTTTTAACCTTAAGGGAGGGTAATTAATATGAAATACTTGACTGGTTCAGAAATTCGTAAAATGTATTTAGACTTTTTTCAGGAGAAAGGGCATGCTGTTGAACCAAGTGCGTCGCTTGTTCCTCATGATGATCCATCGTTATTGTGGATTAATAGTGGCGTTGCTACATTAAAAAAATACTTCGATGGACGTGTAATCCCTGAGAATCCTAGGATTACAAATGCACAAAAGTCGATTCGTACAAACGATATTGAAAATGTCGGTAAAACAGCGCGCCATCACACTTTTTTCGAAATGCTTGGAAACTTTTCCATTGGTGAGTATTTCAAAGAAGAAGCGATCGAATGGGCTTGGGAATTTTTAACCGATAAAAAATGGATTGGCTGGGACCCAGAACTGCTTTCGGTTACGATTCACCCTGAAGATCATGAAGCATTTGATCTTTGGAATAAAAAAATTGGTATCCCAGAGGAACGAATTATTCGCCTTGAAGGGAACTTCTGGGATATTGGTGAAGGACCAAGTGGACCTAATACGGAAATCTTCTATGACCGAGGGCCAGAATATGGTGATGACCCGACAGATCCAGAATTATATCCCGGCGGCGAAAATGAACGTTATCTAGAGGTTTGGAATCTTGTATTTTCACAATTTAATCATAATCCTGATAATACCTATACACCACTGCCAAAGAAGAACATTGATACTGGAATGGGCCTTGAAAGAATGGCTTCCGTCGTTCAAAACGTACCAACTAACTTTGATACAGATTTGTTTATCCCGATTATCAGAGCGACTGAGGAAATTTCTAGTGTGAAATATGGCCAGGAAAAAGAAAAGGATACAGCATTTAAAGTAATTGCTGATCATATTCGTACAGTGGCATTCGCAGTTGGGGATGGAGCCCTGCCATCCAATGAAGGACGCGGATACGTATTGCGCCGTTTACTGCGCCGTGCGGTTCGTTATGCAAAACAAATAAATATCAACCGACCATTTATGTATGAACTAGTTCCTGTGGTAGGAGAAATCATGCATGATTTTTATCCAGAGGTAAAAGACAAGACGGAGTTTATTCAGAAGGTCATTAAAAATGAAGAAGAACGTTTCCACGAAACATTACACGAAGGTTTATCCATACTAGGTAATGTCATCAAGAAAGAGAAGGAAAAAGGAAGCGATACGATCTCAGGAAGCGATGTTTTCCGCCTATATGATACCTATGGTTTCCCTGTTGAGTTGACAGAGGAATATGCAGAAGAAGAGGGAATGAAGATTGATCACGCTGGTTTTGAAACGGAAATGGAATTACAGCGCGAGCGTGCTCGTTCTGCACGTCAGGATGTTGGCAGTATGCAAGTTCAAGGCGGTGTATTAGGCGACATTGTAGTCGAAAGTCAATTTGTTGGCTATGACCAGCTTGAAACGGTCTCCACAGTGGTTGCAATTGTTAAAAATGGAGAATTGGTTGACGAAGCATTCAGTGGTGACGAGGTACAGATAATTCTTGATGTTACACCTTTTTATGCGGAGAGCGGCGGGCAAATTGCAGATCGTGGCTTAATTTTTGCAGAAGGTGTTAGCGTAAGCGTAAAAGATGTACAAAAGGCACCAAATGGTCAAAATCTTCATCAAGCAGTAGTGGATTCAGGAATTCTAAAGACAAATGCAAAAGTAACTGCAACTGTTCAACAAGATAATCGAGTTCAGATTATAAAAAATCATACTGCTACTCACTTGCTTCACCAAGCATTAAAAGATGTATTGGGAACGCATGTAAACCAGGCAGGTTCACTAGTAGAACCAGATCGTCTCCGTTTTGATTTCTCTCATTTTGGTCAAGTAAAACCGGAGGAATTAGAAGAAATCGAAAAAATCGTTAACGAAAAAATTTGGAAGAATATCGAAGTTGATATTAGCTTAAAACCAATTGCTGAGGCAAAATCAATGGGTGCAATGGCACTTTTTGGTGAAAAATATGGAGATATTGTCCGTGTCGTTAAAGTAGGGGATTATAGCTTAGAGCTATGCGGCGGCTGTCATGTTCCGAATACATCTGTTATTGGGCTATTTAAAATTGTTTCCGAGGGCGGTATTGGTGCAGGTACAAGGAGAATAGAAGCTGTTACCGGAGAATCAGCCTATCAACTGATGAATGACCAGGTTGCGTTATTGAAGGACGCAGCAGACAAATTAAAAACCAATCCGAAAGAGGTAGTGAACCGAATAGAGGTCTTAATGACTGAAATCAAACAACTTCAACGGGAAAACGAGTCACTTTCAGCTAAGTTAGGTAATATAGAGGCTGGAAACCTTGTATCAAAAGCGAAGCAAATTGATGGTGTAACGGTATTAGCTGCAAAAGTTCAAGCTTCTGATATGAATAATTTACGAAATATGGCTGATGATTTGAAACAAAAAATTGGATCGGCTGTAATTCTGTTAGGCAGTGTAAATGAAGGAAAAGTAAATTTAATCGCAGCTGTAACAAAAGACCTAATTGACAAAGGGTACCATGCCGGCAAATTAATCAAAGAAGTTGCAACAAGATGCGGTGGAGGAGGCGGAGGCCGCCCGGATATGGCTCAGGCTGGCGGTAAAGATCCTGAAAAACTAGACTCTGCCCTGCAATTCGTAGAAGAATGGGTAAAATCAATTTGATAACTAGACAAAGTAGTGTAAAATGGTGGTAACAAACTAACTAGTCAAGGCAGTTATCTCCTCTACTAAAAATGCGAGGTGCATATGATGAGCTCATTTGATAAAACGATGAGATTTAATTTTCCTGAAGAGCCTTTTGAACATGACGTAAATGATGTTCTGTTTCAAGTTCATGAAGCCCTGCAAGAAAAAGGATACAATCCAATTAATCAAATCGTCGGATATCTACTATCCGGAGACCCTGCTTATATTCCACGGCATCGTGACGCACGGAATATTATTCGTAAACTCGAGCGGGATGAAATTATTGAGGAATTGGTTAAATCCTATTTAAAACAACGACGTGAGGGTTAAAAATGCGAATTATGGGATTAGATGTTGGCTCTAAGACAGTCGGTATTGCCATAAGTGACGAACTTGGCTGGACTGCACAGGGCCTCAAAACCCTAAAAATTGACGAAGAAAAAAATAAGTTTGGTTTTGACGAAATTGGTCAATTAATAAAAGAGTATGGAATTAGTCAAGTTGTCATCGGTTTACCAAAGAATATGAATGGCACGATTGGACCTCGAGGCGAAGCCAGCAAACGATACGCAGAGGAAATTGAGAACCAGTTTTCGGTTTCCACCATTTTATGGGACGAGCGTTTAACAACAATGGCAGCAGAGCGAGTCTTGCTTGAAGCGGATGTAAGCCGTAAAAAGCGAAAAAAGGTTATTGATAAAATGGCAGCTTCGATGATTCTACAAGGCTATCTGGATAGCAAAAATTAATGAGGTGAAGTTATGGAACACGGAGAAAATCAAATTACAATTGTAGATGAAAAAGGTAATGAACAATTATGTGAAGTACTTTTTACATTTGAATCAGAGGACTTTGGCAAGTCGTATGTTTTGTTTCAACAAGTAGGCGGAGTGGAAGACGATGAAGAGGGCCCAGAGATTCATGCTTATGCCTTTAATCCTAATGATGAAGACGGCGAAGGGGAATTAATTCCTATTGAAACCGAGGAAGAATGGGACATGGTAGAAGAAATGCTTAACACCTTCTATGACGAGCAAGAAGACGAAGAATAATATCAACAGTAAACGACCCTAAAAAAGGGTCGTTTTTTTATGTATTTTTGAATGCGCTTTCGCAGGAAAATTGACATTTTTCGCTATGTATGCTGAAATAATATCTGATATGCTTTTTTAAAAAACATTAAAAAAAGAGTTTGAAAGATACATGTTTAACCGGCTTATGGGAGGGGCAATAAAATGTCATCAGAAGAGACACACTCGAAAAAAGAGGTAATTCGAAAGAAAATGCTTGAGCACCAAAGTGAGGCAAGAATTGTTCGCAGAATCGTTTTAACCATTACAATTGTTACCCTTTTAATACTTATTTTTATCGGAGGAGGGGGCTATCTCTACATTAAGTCAGCCCTTGAACCCGTTGACAAAGATAGTAAAGTTCAAAAAAAGGTGGAAATTCCGATCGGTTCATCTGTTACGGGAATATCTGAAAAATTAGAAGCTAATGGAATAATTAAAAATGCTAAAGTCTTTAAATACTATGTTAAATTTAAAAATGAAGCAGGTTTTATGGCTGGAGAATATGAAATGAGTCCCTCAATGGAGATACCAGAAATTATTAATCGCTTAAAAACAGGTAAAGTACTCCAACAGGCAGCATTCCAGTTAACGATACCAGAAGGTAAGCAATTAAAAGAAATTGCCCAAATTATGGCTAAGGCCGTAAATAAATCCGAAGATGAAGTCTTTAATCAGTTAAATGATCGAACATTCATCCAAACATTGATTGGAAAGTATCCAGATTTACTAACAACAGATATTTTGAATCCAAATATTAAATATCCACTAGAGGGTTACTTGTTCCCGGCAACCTATCCATTCTATAAGCAGAATCCAACCATTGAAGAAATGGTTGTGACAATGCTAGACCAAACTCAAAAAGTAATCACACCTTATCTGCAAGAAACTAGCGAAGAGGAATTTACAGCTCATCAATTATTAACCATGTCATCATTAATTGAGGAAGAAGCGACACAAAAGGCAGATCGAAAAGATATTTCGAGTGTATTCTATAATCGTATAGAACAAGGAATGCCGTTGCAAACAGACCCAACAGTCCTTTATGCTCAAGGAAAGCATAAGGAAAGGGTATTGTATGAGGATTTGGAAGTGAATTCACCTTACAATACGTATAAACATAAGGGGCTTCCACCGGGCCCTATAGCAAATGCAGGGAAAGATTCTTTAGAAGCTGCAATGAACCCATCTGATACAAAATATTTGTACTTCCTTGCTACAAAAGAAGGCGATGTTATTTTTACCAATACTTTGGATGAACACAATGCAGCAAAAGCTGAACATATTACCAATCAATAATTAAACAATTAACTAGGAGGAATAGTTTTCTTTCCTCCTTGTTTATGATAAAATAGTTCAAGTGTTTTATGAGCAGATAATAGCGTTTCTATTGAACGCTATTTTTTCATGTCTAAGAAGCAGCATTGTGGAAACAATGCTTTTTAAAGGATAGAGGCAGGTGATGGCAGTTTGTTGAATGATAAACTGCATTCTTATATTGAGGATCTAATTCCAGGGCGTGAACCATTGTTTATCGAGATGGAAAACTACGCTAAAGAAAATAAAGTACCAATTATGGAGCTGGTGGGAATCGAAGCATTGCTTCAGCTTTTAAGAATTCAGGATTCGAAGAAAATCCTTGAGGTAGGTACTGCAATAGGATATTCGGCATTACGGATGGCTGAAGCACTGCCATTTGCGTCCATTGTGACGATAGAAAGAGATTTGGAAAGGATTCAGACGGCTGAAGAATATTTGAGTCGTTCGAAGCACGGCGAACAGATTTTATTGATTAAAGGTGACGCACTTGAAGTTGAGGACCTTGTTAGGGGACAAGCACCATACGATACCATTTTTGTAGACGCTGCAAAAGGCCAATATCAAAAATTCTTTGAAATGTATTCGAAATACCTAAGTGATGACGGAATGATTATTACCGATAATGTCTTATTTAAAGGACTAGTCACAGAATCAGAGATTGAATCTAAAAGAATTCGAAATCTTGTTAAGAAAATAGACGGTTTCAACCAATGGCTAATGAACCACCCTGATTATCATTCGGTCATTCTCCCAGTTGGGGATGGAGTCGCCATTAGTAAAAAGAAGAGGTGAGTGAAATTGAAAAAAACCGAATTACTAGTAACTCCATTATCTATTGATGATATTTTACCATTAGCAGAAGCCGGTGCTGATGCATTTGTGGTCGGCGAACAGAGATTTGGATTACGCCTAGCAGGTGAATTTAACCGGGAACAAGTAAAACAAGCTATAGGTTTAGCACAAGGACAAGGTAAAAAAGTCTATGTTGCGGTCAATGCTATTTTCCATAATGAAAAAATAGAAGAATTAAGTGATTATATTAAATTTGCTTCAGAGGCCGGTGCCGACGCGATTATTTTTGGTGACCCTGCTGTTTTAATGACTGCTCGTGAAGTGGCACCCGATATGAAACTTCATTGGAGTACTGAAACCTTAGGGACGAATTGGTTTTCATGTAACTATTGGGGTAAAAAAGGCGCGAAAAGAGCCGTTCTTGCGCGTGAAATCAATATGGACGCAATCGTGGAAATCAAAGAAAAAGCCGAGGTTGAAATTGAAGTACAGGTTCACGGGATGAGCTGTATGTTCCAATCCAAACGTTCCCTATTAGGAAACTACTATGAGTACCAAGGAAAAGTGATGGAAATCGAAAATCGTAAAATGGAAAAGAATATGTTCCTTCACGATAAAGAAAGAGAAAACAAATATCCAATCTTTGAAGATGAGAATGGTACCCATATTATGAGCCCAAATGATATTTGTATCATTGATGAGCTCCAAGATATGTTAGAAGCAGGCGTAGATTGTTTTAAAATCGATGGCATTTTAAAGTCACCGGAATATCTTCTTGCGGTAACAAAGGCATATCGTGAGGCCATTGACTTATATTTTGAGGACGCAGATTTATACGAAGACAAAAAAGATGAGTTGTTAGAAGCTATTGAAGAAATTCAGCCAGCAACCCGTAAATTAGACACAGGATTCTTTTTCAAGGAAACAGTTTATTAAAAGGAGGAGTTCATTCATGAATACAGTTAAAGATAAGATTTCTGAAGTTATCGATGGAAAACGTGTGATTGTGAAAAAGCCAGAACTCCTTGCGCCAGCAGGAAATCTTGAAAAGTTAAAAATTGCAGTTCAATACGGAGCGGACGCTGTATTTATTGGCGGTCAGGAATATGGTTTACGTTCAAACGCTGATAACTTTACGTTTGAAGAAATGAAAGAAGGCGTGGAATTTGCCAAAAAATATGGGGCGAAGGTTTATGTTACAACGAATATCTTTGCTCACAACGAAAATATTGATGGATTAGAAGAGTATATCCTTGGATTAAAAGAAACCGGGATTGCTGGAATTATCGTTGCGGATCCATTAATTATTGAAACTTGCCGCAGGCTGGCACCAGAAATTGAGATACACATTAGTACGCAGCAATCTATTACAAACTGGAAAACAGCTCAGTTTTGGAAGGAAAGTGGTGCAGAACGTGTCGTTTTAGCACGTGAGGCAAGTGCAGAAGAAATTAGGGAAATGAAAGAAAAGGTCGATGTAGAAATTGAGATCTTTATTCATGGCGCAATGTGTATTGCTTATTCTGGACGTTGTACATTGAGTAATCATATGACAGCAAGAGATTCTAACCGAGGAGGATGCTGTCAGTCATGCCGCTGGGATTATGATTTATATCAACTAGAGGACCGCACGAACGAAGTGCCGCTTTATAGTGACAATGACGCTCCATTTGCAATGAGTCCAAAAGACCTTAATCTTATCCAAGCCATTCCTCAAATGGTTGAGCTGGGAATTGATAGTTTGAAGATTGAAGGCCGTATGAAGTCGATTCACTATATTGCAACAGTTGTAAGTGTGTATCGAAAAGTAATTGATGCCTATTGTGCAGACCCTGATAACTTTGTCATAAAACGTGAATGGTTAGAAGAGTTAGACAAATGTGCGAACCGTGAAACAGCACCAGCATTTTTTGAGGGAGTTCCAGGGTATAAAGAGCAAATGTTTGGTAATCATAGCAACAAGACAAAGTTTGAATTTGTCGGTCTTGTGTTGGATTACAACGAAGAAACCCAAATGGTTACACTCCAGCAGCGAAACCACTTTAAACCGGGTCAAGAAGTAGAGTTTTTCGGTCCGGAAATTCAAAACTTTACACATGTGATTGATAAAATCTGGGATGAAAAAGGTAACGAACTGGATGCTGCTAGACATCCGCTTCAGATTGTACAATTCAAATTGGACAAACCGGTTTACCCTAACAACATGATGCGAAAGGAGAACTAGGTTGATGCGCAAACCGGTTGTTATTGGAGTTGCCGGAGGTTCCGGCTCGGGAAAGACGAGTGTAACTAAAGCTATTTATGATAGCTTTAAAGGTCACTCTATTACAATGATTCAACAAGATTTTTATTATAAAGACCAAAGTGATTTACCCTTTGAGGAACGCTTGAAGACGAATTATGATCACCCTCTTGCTTTTGATAATGACTTACTCATCGAACATATTGAAAAGCTATTACGGTATGAGCCGATTGAGAAACCAGTTTATGATTATTCCATTCATACTCGTTCAAATGAAATCATTAAAGTTGAACCGAAAGATGTAATTATTTTAGAAGGTATACTTGTTCTTGAAGATGAACGGTTAAGAAATTTGATGGATATTAAGCTGTTTGTTGATACTGATGCGGATATTCGAATTATTAGAAGGATGTCGCGTGATATTAAAGAGCGTGGACGGACATTGGATTCTGTTATCGAACAATATACAAATGTCGTTCGCCCGATGCATAACCAATTTATTGAGCCGACTAAGAGATATGCGGATGTTATTATCCCTGAGGGCGGTCAAAATCATGTGGCAATTGATTTAATGGTCACAAAAATTCAAACAATTCTTGAACAAAAGTCAATTTTATGACACAATAGCGTAAAGATTAGGTTAAAATAAATCCATATTGGATGAATACAAGTTGCGCGCCCTTTTGAGAGGACGCGCTCCTATGTATTTTTGTGATACCTACATATCCATAACGACACAATCTATGGGGGATTGTGAAGACTAGAAGGAGTGAGAAGTTTTGGCAATAGAAAAAGTATTTCCAATGACGCAGGCAGGTAAAGACAAACTGATTCAGGAGCTTGAGCATTTAAAATCAGTTAAACGTAAAGAAGTTGTGGAAAGAATTAAAATCGCTAGAAGTTTTGGTGATTTATCAGAAAACTCTGAGTATGATTCCGCGAAAGAAGAACAAGCATTTGTAGAAGGCCGTATTACAACGTTAGAGAATATGATTCGTAACGCTAAGATTATTGAAGAAGGCGATACTGTAAGTGATTCTGTTACTTTAGGAAGATCTGTTACATTTGTTGAACTTCCTGATGGTGACGAAGAAACGTATACAATCGTTGGAAGTGCTGAGGCTGATCCGTTCGAAGGGAAAATCTCTAACGATTCACCGATAGCAAAAAGTCTACTTGGCAAAAAAGTAGGCGAACAAGTATCTGTCCAAACTCCAGGCGGCGAAATGAGCGTCAGAATTACTTCCATTAAGTAATCAAATTTTCACCTATATGTTTGAAATGGGGACACCTCGTCAAAACTTTTGACGAGGTGTTTTTTATGATACGTAAACGGATTAAAGGTTTACTCATCTTATGCATTGCTGGGCTGCTGGTTCTTATCGCTCGATTAATCCAAATCCAGCTGGTCGAAACCGAAACCTTTTCGAAGCACAATGTGAATTTATTGGAAGAAAGCGTCCAACAACGAACACAAGAATTAGTGATTGATAATGGGCGAGGTAATTTTCTTGACCGAAATGGAGATTTACTTACCCATAAAAAAGTGCCCGTTCTAGTTCTCTTTCCTTTCTTAAAGAATATGACTTGGGATAGTCATGCTGTCTCAACCATTTCTGGAATATCAGAAGATAGATTAAAAATGGCCGTAGAAGGTGCAAAAAAGCCATTTGCCTATGGAGAACCAGAGCCTTTGGAATTAACTTCATCCCAAATGGAAAGAATCAACAAACTAGAGATTCCAGGTGTATTTGCGATTGATAAAAAATTTGAACGTTCTGATATTCCTGCAGAACAATTAATTGGATTAACAGGTGAAAATGCAAAAGAATTAAAAAAGCGTTATCCAGAAAAAGAGCTATCTGAGAAAACCTTGATTGGTGTTTCGGGTCTTGAAGAGAGTTTTGATGAATTTTTGCTTCCTGAAGGAAAATCAAAACTTGTTTATCATGTAGATGGGGACGGAGCTCCTTTATTTGGTATTAATGTCAAATATGTTGATCCGGCTAATCCTTTTTATCCCGTAAATGTAAGAACAACGATCGATAAAAGTGTGCAGCAAATGTCTGAGGAGCTAGTGGACAAGCATGGAATTAAAAAGGGAGGTTTAGTGCTGCTAGATATAGAAAGCAATAGTGTCTTAGCCTCTGTTTCCCGTCCGCTCATTAATCCAAATGACCCTTATAGCGGTTCAGGGATTACAAATCGAATGTTGAAGCAAGAAATAATGGGGTCTATTTTTAAAACAGTGGTTGCAGCCGCGGCTATTGATCAAAACCTTGATGACCCGACCCGGTTATTTAATTGCAGTATAAAAATTAATGGGGAACCTGAATTAAAATATAATTATGGCATGCTCTCCTTCACTGATAGTTTTGCGAGAAGTTGCAACAGGACTTTCGGTGAGCTGGCAAGGGAACTTCAAAAGAAAGATAAAGAGTTGTTGGAAGAATATGCTGCGAAACTGTCGTTAACAGGCACTGTAGGATGGAAGGGTGAAATCTACCATACCAATAATTTTAAACAGTTAGTCGATGAGGATAAAGGAAGGGTATTTTTAACAGAAGAGGCTAAAGGCGACCCCAACTTTGCTGCTATGTCAGGAATCGGTCAGCATGAGGTTCGTGCCACACCTTTGGCAGTAGCCAATATGATGGCCACAATTGCCAGAGGTGGAAAAAAAGAAATGGTTCGAACTGTTTCAAAAATCGAATATAAAAATGGTACGACCATGGTTAACTTTGGCAAACAAGAGTTATCTGGTGACATTATTTCTCCCTATACAGCAATGAAACTGCAGAAATTATTAAGAGAGGTTATTGTTAATCCAAATGGGACTGGAAAGTGGTTTAAAGACCTTCCATACGAAGTTGCTGGAAAATCAGGTACCGCGGAGACAGGAAAATTCCAAGAGGATAAACAACTGCATAATAAATGGTTTGCCGGTTATTTTCCCTATCAAAACCCTAAATACGCGCTTGTTGCCGTGAATTTGGATGTTCTTGATACAGAGGGAGGCGTTAATTTACTCTTTGCCGATATGGTTAAAATGTTACATGAACATGACAAAGAGGGACAATAAGATTAACTTTAGTGAAAATCCTTCAAGTTATTTTCGATTCATGTTAGAATGTTCACAGCCATATTAATTGTTTAGCGGCGCTCCCGCTTTTCTATTTGGAGGGATATTTTAATGAGTAACGATTTCCAATCTGGCTCACGTTCTAGTTATCGGGCTAAAAGAAAGAAAACGAACCTCGTCTTGAATAGTCTTATTGTTATTGTCCTAGCTCTCATTGTCTTTGTAGCCTATACTATTTTTTTATCAGGTGACGATAAAGCGTCTCCTAAAGAGGAACAAACAAAAACAGCAGTAAACAAAGCCTCAGAAAAAGAGGATAAAAATATTGAAGATAAAAAAGAAGTAGAAGAAACAAAGAAAGACAGTGATTCAGAGGGAAGTGCAGATGAAGAAGGAGTAGAAGCCTCTGTACCTGAACAAGAAGATGAATCTCAGGCAGTTATCACAGAGGGGGACGGAACTTCTAATGTAGTTAGAACCATCGAGAACCCAGCCTGGAAGCCTGTAGGTACAGCACAAACGGGTGAACACACCCCTGTGTATGATAGTTCCTCTGTGGATTGGCAGGAAATGCTAAAGGCCATTTCTTATGCTACAGGATTAGAAGAAAGCAATATGACTGTGTATTGGTTAGGCCGCGATAAAACTTCTGGTACTGGGACGTTCAGTACTGTTGCATCGAAAGATAAAACGCAGAAATTCAATGTCTACCTTCAATGGGTGGATGGTGAAGGCTGGACGCCAGTAAAGGTCGAGGAGCTTTCTGCAATTGAACAATAAAAAATAGGATGGGCTAACCATCCTATTTTTTACGTTTAAAATGCACAACTGCAGTAAAGTAAGTCTGACCCTTTTCGTTAGCATACATTTGATGGGAGACTGAATGAACACCTAAAAGAATTGCCTTGTTTTCCTCAATTTTTGCCTCGATTTTCTTTTCCAAGACTTTAAGATCGGTTGCATCAAAAAATTCTACTCTATCCTCAATAAATTCAAGTTTAAAATCCAGCATCGTTATCATCCTTTCCCTATGTACATTCTAGTTATTTTCTGAGAATGAATCAATGGGATAATACCAACATCTCAATAAGGATAATGTATGTGAATACTCCTCGCAATGGAAGAAAGCTGTCGAATAATGGTAGAATAGTGTTTGCGGATACAATGGATAAATCCGAGGAAGATTATAAAAATAATGTTTATGAGAGAGTAAAACAATAAGAAAGAGGTTTTAATATGAAAGTTGCGATAATTGGAGCAATGGAAGAAGAAGTAAAACTATTAAGGGATCATATCGAGGGTCAAACTCAAGAAACGGTTGCTGGATGTGAATTTACATTTGGAAAAATGAATGGGGCAGAAGTGATTTTGCTGCGCTCAGGCATTGGTAAAGTTAATGCAGCCATGTCGACAACCATTCTCCTTGAGAAGTATAAGCCGGATTGTATTATTAATACTGGCTCTGCTGGTGGTTTTAACCCTGATTTAAATGTTGGAGACGCTGTAATTTCTACAGAGGTTCGGCACCATGATGTGGATGTAACAGCCTTTGGTTATGAATACGGACAGGTACCACAGCTGCCTGCAGCCTTTTTAGCCGACGACAAGCTTGTTTACATAGCTGAAAATGCTGCAAAAGAACTAGATAAATTCCAAGTCGTTAAAGGGCTTATTGTTACAGGGGATTCATTCATGGAAGATCCTGAGCGTGTTAATTTTGTCCGTACCAAGTTCGAAAAATTACAGGCTGTCGAGATGGAAGCAGCCGCTATAGCTCAAGTAGCACACCGTTTCGGAGTTCCTTTCGTTATCATTCGCTCTTTATCCGATATCGCTGGGAAAGAATCTGAAGTTTCCTTTGACCAATTTATAGACCAAGCAGCAACCCATTCTGCAACATTGGTTATGAAAATAGTCGCTGCTTTAGGATAGGCAGTATTGATGAGGGTCCGGCCATAAGATGCCGGACCTTTTTCTTGTTTTTCTAAAATTTACATCCACATTTATTGCTTTATTTATGTTACAGTAGTTTAGTAGATTTTAAGAAAAGCAGGTGACCAACAGTGGATAAACAAACAAAAAAGATTTATGAAAAAATGGTTGATTTTAAACAATTTGCTGTCGTACTACTCGCTGTCGGTGTATTTTTCTTTTTAGGTGTAATTATTCCGTCCGACTCAAAGAGTGAGATGGATGTAAATATAATGATGATTGCCTCAATGTCCTTTTTAGCGGTGTCAATTTTACTTTTTATTCAATCAAAACAGTGCCAGCTCAAACTTATGGATATGGAAGATGGCAACCAGAGATAAGCGTTCCCTTTAGGGACGTTTATTTTTTTTTACTAAAAAACAGGCAAATTGATTATTTTTAAAAAAATTTTAAAAAGTGGTTTACAAAGGTTATGTTGATGGATATAATTACCGTAGTTAGTAAAAAATTCCGAAGGAGGTCGAAGAAAATGATGATCAAGTTAATGGCTGCTATCACTGGTAATGCTGTTTGGATGACAACTGCATATGTAAATAAATTGCATTCGACCGACAGGAATGGATTGCTTAACTAATTTTTTTAGTTACTATACATATCCATGCCGCAGGGAGAATGCTGCCCTGCGGTATTTTTGTGCCTAAAAACAGGCCGCAAGGGAGTAATTTCTTGCGGCCTTTTTGTGTGCATTTAATGGATATTAATTACAAATTTGGTAATAAAAGAAAGTGAGGTGATCGTAATGACCCTAAATATATTTTTTATCTCAATAACTTTAAAAAAACATAAGGAAAGTTTCCAACAAGCAGCTCGAAATGAAATGATTGAAAAACTTTATGAGCAAAACAAAGAACGTCAATTGTCGCTTTATCATTTACTATAAATTAACCCTAAAAAAAAGGAAGTGTATTTAAATGACCCTTAATATTTTGTTTTTTTCGATTACAGTTAGGAAACGTGAAGAAAGTCTGCAAGAAGCCATTCGTAATGAAATGATTGAAAAGCTGTATGACCAGCACAAAGACCGTCAAGTTACAGCTTACCATTTAATGTAATAAACCCTTTAGGGGAGGTGAAATTTTATGACCTTAAATATTTTATTTTTATCAATTACAATAAAAAAACGTGAGATGAGTATGGAAGAAGCGTCTCATCATGAACAAATTAAGAAAATTTATGAAACAACGAAAGATCGCCAACTATCCGTTCATCGCATTATGTATTAAAGCTAAACCATAATAAACAAAGAAAGGTGGGTTTTACGATGATATATTTAATTCAAAAACGTGGAGCAAGCTTATGGAGTATGAAAGATACCACCTAGTTAGCCTATTTAAGGAGGCAGCGAATAATGCCAGTACACAGCTTTTTATTGTTTCTATTTTTAAAGCCAAAAAAGAAAATCCCAAAATGATATATATCGAAATGATGATATATGATCATGAATAATAGAGCCGAATGTTTGTTAACAGAATGTTCACATTCCCTTTAGTTAGATACTGTGAAAATATGATAAATTCGAAGTAGATAAAAGGGTCTATCTAAAGGGGTGGGGAATATGTTCATGGTCGTAATGGCTTTGGTCATAACTGGGGCGATCAGCTGTGTAATATCAGCTGAACTTAGCGTAGAATAACAGTAAAGCATTGATCTTTTAAAGAGGTCAATGCTTTTTTTATGTGTATGCTAAAAGGCTTTATTTTCAAATAAAATGTCTTGGACAGACACAATCGGACTGTTTCTAACATAGGAATTAGTTATAGGCAAAGCCCAAAAAAGCACGGGGGTGTATGTGCATGGCAGGCATTTTTACAGCACTTGGTTATCTCATTAAGGAATTTTTATTTCTTGTCTCTTATGTAAAAAACAATGCTTTTCCGCAGCCCCTATCTGCTGCAGATGAGAGGAAATATTTACGGTTAATGGCGGAAGGGGACTCACATGCTCGTAATATGTTGATTGAACACAATTTACGGCTTGTAGCTCATATCGTTAAAAAGTTCGAAAATACGGGGGAAGATTCAGAGGATTTAATTTCCATAGGAACGATTGGATTAATAAAAGCCATTGAGAGCTATTCAGAAGGCAAAGGAACTAAACTTGCTACGTATGCAGCACGATGTATAGAAAACGAAATTCTCATGCATTTACGTGCTCTAAAGAAGACAAAAAAGGATGTCTCGCTCCATGACCCGATTGGACAGGATAAAGAAGGTAATGAGATTTCACTTATTGATGTACTAAAATCAGAATCAGAAGATGTGATTGATACGATCCAGTTAAACATGGAGCTTGAAAAGATTCGAAAATATATTGATGTTCTTGATGACAGAGAGAAGGAAGTAATCGTTGGCCGTTTTGGTCTTGACCTTCAAAAGGAAAAAACACAGCGAGAAATTGCGAAAGAATTAGGCATTTCTCGAAGCTATGTTTCTAGGATTGAAAAAAGAGCATTAATGAAGATGTTTCATGAATTTTATCGTGCTGAAAAAGAGCGTAAAAAAAAGAACTAATGGAAGAGGAGATTATGAAAGTGTTTCGGGTGCTTCCTTATTAATAAACACAAGAATTGAGGTATGAATTGGCATAAGTTTTTCTTTATATATCAAGCTGTCTACAATTTATGGTCAGCACATACGTGGTCGAGACATCAGGTGGTTTAGTTCCTGTGCTGTTTGAAAATTAAGCGGAGGAATTCCTCTTAATTAGTAATTAGTATTAAAATTAGCCTTAATTAGACGGAAGGATTCCGCCTATTGGCTCCAAAAATTCGAAAATAGGGGATTTTACCTTGATTAAGTGGAATACGTCCGCTTATTTTCCCCGAATTGCGCTCCATTTTACATTTAACCGGAAACCCTCCGCTTATTTTCCTTTTGCTGGTTAACTCGGGTAAGACAGACATTTTTAACTAAAAGAGAGTGAGTATTTTCTCAAAACGGAACCCTTGAGAAGATATACCCACTCTTTTTTTCTATGAAAACCGCTAGTGCCTATACATGTCACAAAACCGGGACATAACCTATTATAAAAAGGAAAAGGGGGGATTCATGTGTCATATGGTTATCCGAATTCTTGTTTTTACCCAGCCCCTTATCCAGTTTATCCTGTCCCTTATGCAACGGGTGTGGGAGGCTGGTACGCACTCTTCATCGTGTTATTAATACTAGTCCTCATCTTTGGCGGCTGGTGGTATTATACAACTTTCTGTTAAGGAAAAATGAAGCTTGTGCAAGCGAAGCACAAGCTATTTCTTTGAGCAACTATAATAATAGAATTATTCCATAAATATATTATAATGAAAAGGTACATATATGAGGGGGGAAAATGATGACTGGTACTACATATTCAGATGTTTGGAATCTGGAAGTATTTTTTAAAGGCGGAAGTAATTCAGCTGAACTCGCAGACCATTTAAAGGTAACGAAGGAATTAATTGAGCTTTTTGAGACAAAAGTACATAACTGGAAACTACTCCACACAGTAGAGGATAAGGTTTATTTAAAGGAACTTTTATCCGATTTTGAAATAGCAGGTAAAAAGCTTCGTCAAGCTGCAGCATTTGTAGGCTGCCTTCAAGCGCAAAATACAGAGGATAAAAAGGCATATGCTCTTGAAGCAACCGTAACAGGGCTTAGTGCGTCTTTTCAATCCGTTCTTAGTGCATTTGATAATCAATTATCAACAATCAATGATGAGGTATGGGCACAAGTGTTAGAAGATGACTACCTAACGGAGCTAACGTTTTCGCTAACAGAAAGGCGTGAGCGAGCAAAAGAAAAGCTTTCAATTGAGGAAGAAGCAATCATTAGTGCACTTGGCGTTGATGGCTATCATAGCTGGGGTCAATTGTATGATCTTATTGTTAGTAAGATAAAAGTTCCTATTGAGGAAAACGGTGAAGTAAAACAACTTTCAGTTGGCCAGGCAGCCAATCGATTTTCCAGTTCAAATCGTGCTATCCGCAAAGAAGTGTTTAAAAGCTGGGAAAAATCCTGGAATGAGCAAGCTGATTATTTATCGAAAACATTAAATCATTTATCAGGTTTTCGGTTAAATGTTTATAAAAAACGCGGCTGGGAAGAAGTATTAAAAGAACCGTTAAGCTTGAACAGAATGAAGAAAGAAACGCTAGAAACAATGTGGTCGGTTATTTCTGAAAATAAACAACCGCTCGTGCAATATCTGAATCGTAAAGCTAAACTATTAGGCCTTGAAAAATTAAGCTGGTTTGATTTAGATGCTCCATATGGGAAATCCGAGTCGAAGGTTTCTTACCAAGAGGGTGCAGAATTTATCGAGCAAAACTTCGCTCTTTTCGGTGAAAAGATGGCTGCTTTTGCTAAAAAGGCGTTTGAAAACCAATGGATTGAAGCGGAGGATCGTCCAGGAAAAGCTCCTGGTGGTTTCTGTACGGGGTTTCCTGAAAGTGAAGAATCACGGATTTTCATGACTTATTCAGGTACTCCATCTAATGTTTCAACGCTGGCTCATGAGTTAGGGCATGGTTTTCATTCCTATGCAATGAAAGGTGTACATTACCTTAACCGCGGGTATGCCATGAATGTAGCTGAAACGGCGTCCACCTTTGCAGAAATGATTGTTGCTGATGCGGCTGTAAAAAATGCTAAGGATGAAGAAGAAAAGCTCGCTTTGCTAGATGATAAAATCCAAAGAACGGTTGCTCTGTTAATGAACATCCACGCGAGGTTTTTATTTGAGACTCGTTTTTATGAGGAAAGAAAGCGTGGACCAGTATCTGTTGAAACGTTAAATGTATTAATGGAAGAAGCTCAGAAGGAGGCATACTGTGAAGCTTTAGACGAATACCACCCGCTATTCTGGGCATCCAAGCTCCATTTCTTTATTACGGGCGTTCCGTTTTATAACTTCCCATATACATTTGGCTATTTGTTCTCACTTGGTATCTATGCGCAGGCGCTTGAGGAAGGTACAGGATACGAAGAAAAGTATATTTCTTTATTAAGAGATACTGCTTCCATGAGTGTTGAAGATTTGGCTTCTAAACATTTGCAAGTGGATTTAGATCAAAAAGAATTCTGGGAAAAGGCAGTGAAAATCTGTATTGATGATATCGTTGAATTTCTTCATTTAACAGAGAATAAATAAAAAATAGAGCCCGGCAGATTCCTGCTGGGCTTTGCTTGTCTCGCTCCGGCGCCTAGGAAAAAATGCAGTTCATTTTTTCCCTGAAAAAGGCGCTTCCGTTTTCTTTATTACATTTTCCTAAGTTTAAATGGGCTAACCATAAGGAATGATAAAATGATGATAATGAATAAAAATGTTTGAGCAGGAACATACGGAATAGCTAAAAAGCTTAAGGTTGCCAAACAGCCTGCGGCTGTAATCGGTAAACCAGTAAAATAACCGTTGCTTTCGGAGATATTGAAGCGAGCCAATCTAAAAGCACCGCAACCGATATAAAAAACAGTGAAGAACGATCCAGGTCCGCCAAATTCATTTAAAATTCCTTGATATAGTAATAGTGCTGGCGCGACTCCAAATGATATAATATCACTCATGGAATCTAATTGTTTGCCTAACTCTGACTCGATATTAAATTTTCTTGCTGCCATACCATCAAATCGATCAGCTAATGCAGCGATAAAGATTAGAAGCAAACTTAATCGTAGATTTCCTTCCATTGCAAAGATTATCGCAAAACCACCAAAAGATAAATTCGTTAAAGTAATAACATTCGCCGTTTGGGACTTCAGTTTCTTAATTGTAGAATCAAAAACGTCTAATAAAAACATTTAGCTCCACCACTCCTTTTCAACAAGCAGGAAGAGAACTTTATTTATTTTCCTAACTCTATTTATTTAATATTAAGCTTTTTAATCAATTTCGTAAAGAGTATTTTTACACTTTTTGGGGGTCATGTAATGTTAAAGCATGTATATCGTTTAATGATAGAGCTAACGAATGGAAGATGGACATCAGTCATTTTACAGCGGTTTGCACGCTCGCGGATTAGCCGAGTAGTTATTCCTTCATTTGCGAAGATATATAAATTAAATCAGGATGAAATGGAAAGAGCACTTCATGAATATGACACGCTGCACGATTTATTTATCAGAACGCTGAAAAAAGACGTGAGAATGATTGATAAATATGAAGACACTGTAGTAAGCCCGGTGGATGCAGTGATCGAGGATGTCGGGACCATTAATCAAACAAGTGAAATGATGGTTAAGGGTAAGGCATATTCCATACAAGAAATGTTAGGAAACGATCAGAAAGTAACGAAGTATTTAAATGGTACATATATGGTGCTCTATTTAAGCCCGAGTCATTACCATCGGATTCATAGTCCTGTAGAGGGGATAATCGTTAAACAGTGGGAACTGGGCTCAAAATCATATCCTGTCAATAAGATGGGTTTAAAGTATGGGGTCCGAACGTTAGCAAAAAACTATCGCCTGATTACAGAGGTGAACACAGCCAGCGGGCATATAGCGATTGTGAAAGTAGGAGCCATGTTTGTAAATTCGATTGAAAAGACTCATAAAGGAATGAATCTGCACAAAGGCGAAGAAATGGCTTACTTTAGTTTTGGTTCTACAGTAGTATTGTTGTTTGAACAAGGAATTTTTAAATTAGATTCCTCTATCCATACACCAAAGGATATTCGAATTGGTGAAAAAATTGGAGTACTTGTAAAGGAACGGGACGGCGCTTTGTAAGTGCCGTACTTTTTACCAATAGTATTTGTAAAAAAGAAAAAGCCCTCAGGGGGCATATGGATAATCTCATTAAGATGAAATTTTCATTTTGTTGAATAAGGCACGACGATGAATTTCTGTTTCAATTAGATGTATAAACTCGGGGCTTAGATTTAATTCTCTTGCTTTATAGTACGATTCAATCAATAATTCATCTGACAGTTTACGCAATCTAGAATTCACCTCCATAAGGAAAATAAATGGTATAAAATGTATAAATGAAGCATAAAATGGTAAGTTCCATTGGTGTACCCTAAATCTACCAAATTACTTTCAATAGGACAACCTTTCCAATTATTCACAATTTGCAGTGGATAACTTGTGGTTAATTTGTTTATAAAGTATATAAATGTGACTGAAACAATGGGTATAATGTTAATAACTTTATCCACAGGAGTGGAAATGCTATGATTTTGTCGAAAAATATTTATTATATTTAGTATTTACAACAAAAAGCATTCATAATTAATGAAAATATGTCGGACTTTGACAAATAATAAAACATAACAGCTATAATAGTTTTATTTTGATACAACGGTTAAAATTGGTTATGATGGTACAGATAAACAGATGAATTAATGAGGTGTAAACTTAGTGCTAAAGATTTTTTTACCTGATGAGCATGTAAAAAGCATATTAGATGTTAAACCGGAAGACCTGAAAAAAAGAGGGATTAAGGGCATTATTACTGATTTGGATAATACGCTTGTGGAATGGGATCGACCGAATGCCACACCTGAGCTCATTAAATGGTTTGAACAAATAAAACAACACAATATACTTGTTACAATTGTTTCTAATAATAATGAATTGCGTGTAAAGGAATTCTCTGATCCATTAAAAATTCCATTTATTTTTCGAGCTCGTAAACCAATGGTGCGTGCATTTAATAAGGCACTTTCCGAAATGGGAATCAAAAAGGAAGAAGCTGTTGTTATTGGGGATCAATTATTAACGGATGTATTAGGTGGAAATAGAAGCGGATTTCATACGATTCTTGTGGTCCCTGTTGCACAAACGGATGGTTTTTTTACTAAATTTAACCGTTTTACTGAACGAAGAATTATGAATTGGTTCAGAAGAAAAGGTATGATTCAATGGGAGGATTAAAGTGTGAGTGAACAAGAGCAATATTTATGTGTAGGATGCGGTGTGAAGGTACAAACGGAAAACCCTGCGGAATTAGGGTATACACCGTCATCAGCACTCGAAAAGGAAAGTATTATTTGTCAGCGCTGTTTTCGTCTTAAACACTACAATGAGGTACAGGATGTCAATTTAACCGATGATGACTTCTTGAAAATCCTAAATGGCATAGGCCAGACCGATGCGTTAATCGTTATGATTGTAGATATTTTTGATTTTAATGGAAGCTGGCTCCCTGGATTACATCGATTTGTCGGCAATAACAAAATTATCTTAGTAGGTAATAAGGTGGACCTGCTGCCAAAATCGGTGAAACATAACAAATTAATTAATTGGATGAAACAAGAATCAAAAGAGCTGGGACTAAGACCTGAGGAAGTGTATTTAGTCAGTGCGGAGAAAGGCAAGTTCATCAAAGAAACAGCAGCTGCCATAGATGAAATGCGTAACGGAAAAGATGTCTATGTGGTAGGATGTACAAATGTAGGGAAATCTACTTTTATAAATAGAATTATTAAAGAAGTAACGGGTGAAGGAGATATTATTACTACTTCACACTTTCCTGGCACCACTCTAGACATCATTAAAATTCCACTTGAGGATGGCAAAGCACTGATTGATTCACCTGGAATTATCAATCACCATCAGATGGCCCACTATGTTGATAAGAAGGATTTAAAAATTATTACTCCGAAAAAAGAAATCAAACCAAAGGTGTTTCAATTAAATGAAGGACAAACATTGTTTTTTGGGGGCTTAGCTCGGTTTGATTTTATAAGCGGTGAAAGAAATTCATTTGTGTGTCATGTTTCAAATGAAATTAATATTCATCGGACCAAAACAGAAAATGCCGATGAATTATATCGAAACCATGTTGGGGAAATGCTAGCTCCACCTCGAAAGGATGAATTGGATTCATTTCCTGAGCTAGTAAGACAAGAATTTACGATTAAGGATGCAAAAACGGATGTTGTATTTTCTGGGCTTGGCTGGATTACCGTTAATCAGCCAGGGGTGAAAATTGCAGCATATGTGCCAAAGGGTGTTCAAACCTTGACACGAAAATCCTTAATTTAATTTAGACGGGGAAATGAGGGGAATCAGGTGAAGAAACTTTTTGCGGTTTTGGGAGACCCAATTGGTCACTCAATGTCACCAATTATGCTTAATGATGTTTTATCCTATTATGAAATTGACGCCCATTATCATCCTTTTAAAGTAAGTCCAGAGGATTTAGAAACAGCTATTAGAGGGTTAAAGGCAATTGGAATATCAGGTTTTAATGTAACAATTCCACATAAAAGCGCCATTCTTCCTTTTTTAGATGGTGTCGATGATTTAGCTATGAGTATTGGTGCAGTAAATACTGTGGTTAATGATAATGGTAAACTAATCGGCTATAATACGGATGGGTATGGATTTATAAAAGGTTTAGAACCTTATATAACATCCTTTTCGGACAAGAAAGTCTTAGTCATAGGAGCAGGAGGGGCTGCAAGGGCCATTTATTTCACGATGGCAAAAATGAAGCCGCTGGCAATTGATATTACCAACCGTTCTGTAGAAAGGGCGAAAGAGCTGATAGAAGCATGCCCATTTGAATCAAAATCTAAATCGTTATCTTTGAATGAGGCTGAGGCTCAACTTAACGAATACGATGTAGTGATTCAAACAACTATGGTCGGCATGTACCCTAAGGTTTCAGAAACACCGATTAATCTAAGTTACTTAACAAGCGGAGCATTAGTTTGTGATATTGTTTATAATCCACTAGAAACACAGTTCTTGATGGAAGCAAGGCAGAAGGGGGCAACCGTTCAAAATGGAGTTGAAATGTTTGTTTACCAAGGTGCTCTTGCGTTTGAGAAATGGACTGGAATTTTCCCTGATGTAAAAAGAATGCGAGAGAATGTATTAAGACAGTTGGAGGCGTGAAATGTTAACAGGTAAACAGAAAAGATTTTTAAGGTCAAAAGCCCATCATTTAGATCCAATTTTTCAAGTAGGAAAAGGCGGGGTAAATGAAAATATGATTAAGCAAGTTGCTGATGCGTTAGAGGCAAGAGAACTCTTTAAAATAAGTGTGCTGCAAAACTGTGAAGAAGATAAAGATGTTGTTGCAGAGCAGCTAGCTGCGGGAACAGGTGCTGAAATCGTCCAAATTATTGGGAATACAATCGTACTTTACAAAGAATCGGTAGAAAAGAAACAAATTTCACTTCCATAGTAAAGGAGAGGGAACATCATGACAAAGGTTGGGATATTGGGAGGGACATTTGACCCGCCTCATTACGGACATTTGTTAATTGCTAATGAGGTACTCACCAAACTTAATCTTGATGAAATTTGGTTTATGCCAAACCAAGAGCCCCCTCATAAAAAGAAATCGGAGTCAGTTGAGAATATAGACAGGCTGCAAATGCTTGAACTTTCTATCAAAGCGAATCCATTTTTTAGAATCGAAAAAAATGAGCTGGAGAGATCAGGTCCATCATTTACTGTCGATACCATGAAGATATTGCACGAACGATATCCAAACCATGAATTTTTCTTCATCATTGGTGCAGATATGATTGAATACCTTCCTAAATGGCATAAAGTAGATGAATTGATTAAGCTCGTAAAATTTGTTGGTGTTGAAAGACCAATGTATAGCACCCAAACAGATTATCCTATCATTTATGTAGATGTACCAGCATTTGATGTTTCGTCTAGTATGATAAGAGACAGAGTACAATCTGGTATGACCGTACGCTATTTATTACCCGATTCGGTCATCGATTTTATTAGGGAGAATCATTTATATGGAACGTGAAGAGGCATTGAAAATAGTTAAAGAACAGTTGACTGACCATAGATATCAGCATACGCTGGGTGTCATGGAAACTGCGATTGCATTAGCTAAACAATACGGTGCAGATGTAAAAAAGGCAGAAACAGCAGCAATCTTTCACGACTATGCAAAATTTCGTCCTAAGGATGAAATGAAACAAATTATCATTTCGCAAAAATTCCCTCAGGAGTTACTGAAATATCATTCAGAGCTTTGGCATGCACCTGCAGGGGCCTATTTAGTGGAAATGGAAGCGGGAATAAAGGATAAGGAAGTACTGGATGCCATCCGCTATCATACATCTGGAAGGCCTAGAATGACTCTGCTTGAAAAGGTAATTTATTTAGCGGATTATATTGAACCAGGCAGGCATTTTCCAGGCGTGGATGAGGTTAGAGCCTTAGCCAAAGAAAGCTTAAACTTGGCATTAATACAAGCAGTTAAAAATACCATACTATTCTTAATGAAAAAGAATCAACCGGTGTATCCGGATAGTTTTAAAACATATAATGATCTCGTAATGAGTCAGGAGGATTGATTAATGTCTAATCAAGAGTTATTAAAAATTGCTGTAAAAGCTGCAGATGATAAAAGAGCGGAAGATATTTTAGCATTAAATATGCAGGGTATTTCTTTAATTGCCGATTACTTCATCATTTGTCACGGAAACTCCGACAAACAAGTTCAGGCAATTGCTAGAGAAATTAAAGAAAAAGCAGAAGAAAATGGATATAATGTGCGAAGAATGGAAGGTTTTGATGAAGCGACATGGATTTTAATTGACCTTGGAGACGTGGTTGCACATGTTTTCCATCGTGATGAGAGAAGTTACTATAAATTAGAACGCTTATGGGGCGATGCACCTTTAGAGGATATTCGCAGTGAGCTAACAACATGAGTTATGAGCAGTTTGCCTATCTATATGATGAGCTCATGCAGGATGCTCCTTATGATGAATGGGTGAGATTTGTAAAAGAAAAGTTGGTTCAGTATCAAGTAAGTGGTAAAGATCTACTGGATTTGGCCTGTGGTACGGGAGAGCTCTCCGTTCGTTTCGCAAAGGAGGGCTTTTCGGTTACAGGTGTAGATTTATCTGCTGATATGCTCGCTGTTGCACAGGCAAAAGCACAAGAAGAGGGTTTGCAAATTCCTTTTTTTGAACAAGATATGGCAAATTTAGAAGGACACGAAGAATTTGATATTATCGGTATTTTTTGTGATTCATTAAATTACTTGCAATCTGATGAAGATGTCATACATACGTTTAAAAGTAGCTACAATCACCTTAAGGATGGCGGCATATTCTTTTTTGATGTTCATTCTCTTTATAAAATTTCTGATGTTTTTATTAACCAAAGCTTTACGTTAGCCGAGGAACACTTGTCCTATATTTGGAACAGCTTTGCTGGTGATTCCCCTAATAGTGTAGAGCATGAATTAAGTTTTTTTGTTTTAGATGAAAAGAGTGGACAGTATAATCGATTCGATGAACTTCATTATCAAAGAACATACCCTGTTCAACAATACTCTGAGTGGTTAGAACAAGCAGGTTTTGAATTACTGGAAATCAGTGCAGATTTTAAGAATCAAGAACCACAAGAACAATCGGAACGAATATTCTTTATTTCAAGAAAAAAGCCATCTTTGTAAAAAAGATGGCTTTTCTTGAAAAAAATAAAGGAATTTGTTAAATCTTAACGAATTATTGCTTATAGAACTGTGAGTGAACCTTTTCTAGGTCTTCATTAAATTTTGAATGTGTTGCTTGGAAAACATGTTCAAAAATCTCTCCAAGCTCCTCCTCCATTACTTTAATACCCTCACCTGTGATACCACCCTTAACACAGACTTTTTCTTGTAACGAAGGCAATGTATAATGTCCCTGTTTAATTAACTCTCCAAGACCCACAATCATTTCACTGGCCATCACTGTCGCCGTTTCTTGATCAATCTCAGTTTCTTTAACAGCAGCAAGGATAAAACGTTGTAACAGATAACTGAAAAATGCTGGACCGCAGCTGACAATATCAGAGGCCACCCTCGTAATTTTCTCGTCAATTGTTACTGGTACCGAAATTTTTGCAAATAAACTCTCCACTTTTGTTTTCCAACTGTTACTGCATTGTTCTCCATATGTTATAAGAGAAACTCCAGCTAATGCACGGTTTGTAATACTTGGAATAACCCTAATGACAGAACTAGTTGTTTTCGCCGCAAGTTGATTTGTATCGATTGGGCTTGTGATGGAAATAATGCATTTCCTAGTATTTAAATGGGGATTGATTTCTTCAAGGATTTTAAAAACATCCAAGGGTTTTACACAAATGAACACCAAATCGGATTGAGACGCGACAGCAGCTGCATTTTCCCCAACCCTAATATCATTATATTTATCTTTAAGCAGCATCGCTTTTGTTTTTGTTCTATTTGTTATCACCATTGAAGAAGGGGAAAGTGCTTTTCCATCAATCAAAGCCTCGATTAAAATTGTCCCCATATTACCGGTACCAATGATACCAATTTTCATTATTCCGACCCTCCTTCGCATGCAGATTCTCTAATAACAATATGAAAATTGATAGTGAAATATACCAACTGAAAGGATGAATAACTTATGAAGGATTGGATGTATCAGCATAAAATTTATCTCATTATCACTGTAATCATAGCTCTTATGACCGGTTATTATTTTTTTGATGAAAGAAAATCCTCTTCAGAAATTAATGTGGAAGAAGTTGTCCTAACAGACATAAATGGGAAAGAAGAGGCAGCCCAACCGCCGCAAAACCAAATTCAGGAAATCAAAAGCCTCATAGTAGATGTAAAGGGGCAGGTCAAAATGCCCGGAGTTTATTCAACTAGTCAGGATGAAAGAGTAATAGATGTGGTTCAGCGTGCGGGAGGCTTAACGGAAAATGCTGATGAAAGCAAGGTGAATTTTGCAGAACATGTCCAGGATGCAATGGTGATTTATATTCCCGCAAAGGGAGAGGATGGGAGTGTGACGCAGGGATTGACGACTAATCCTTCGGAAACGGGAGGCGCTAAACAAGGGAAAATTAATCTTAATAAAGCGGGTGAAATTGAATTACAAAACCTGCCTGGAATCGGTCCTTCAAAGGCGGCTGCCATTATAGAATACAGGGAAACAAATGGACTATTTAAAAATGTTGAAGATTTGAAAAATATAAGTGGAATCGGTGACAAAACATTTGATAAACTAAAAGATTTAATTACAGTTCAATAAGGAAATCTTATTGACCTATTAAAGTATCCAATATTACACTTAAGGGAGAAATAAATCGAAATTTGGAGGAGTTGGAGAGAGTGGAACGCATTTCTTGGGATCAATATTTTATGGCTCAAAGCCATTTGCTGGCATTAAGAAGTACCTGCACGCGACTTACAGTGGGAGCAACGATTGTAAGAGATAAGCGAATTATTGCGGGTGGGTATAATGGTTCGATTGCGGGAGGAGACCATTGTATCGATAAAGGCTGTTATGTGATAGATAATCATTGTGTAAGGACGATTCATGCAGAAATGAATGCTCTCCTGCAATGTGCCAAATTTGGCGTACCTACCGCTGAAGCGGAAATTTACGTCACACATTTTCCGTGCTTACAGTGCTGTAAAGCCATTATCCAAGCTGGGATTAAAACTGTCTATTATGCAGAAGATTATAAGAATCACCCGCACGCACTCGAGTTATTTCAGCAAGCAAACGTAAAGACTGAAAAGGTAGAATTAAAAGAATCTGTGATCGATTTACGCCAGTTAAATAAATAGCATGTAGACAAGCGCCGGTCTCTCCGGCGTGAAATCCTGCTGAAAAAAGGGAGAACGATATGAATGGTAAATATTTTTATTTTGCAATTGCTGCATTATTAGGTGTATTAACCTCGTTATTCTCTATGCTTCTGTTCCTTCTATTAACCCTTATTTACCTTATTCTTTTGAACAAATATAAGAGATATTCCACCCCACAGCTTACATTCGTCCTCTGTCTGTTCTTTATTTTTTATCTCACCGGTGAACATACTGCAGCAAATAATAACTCTAAACTGTCAGACAGCCTATCTATCTTCCATGTGCAATATGCAGAGAACACAAAAGTGGATGGTGATATGCTCCAGGTTACAGCGTTAGAAAAAAAGAATAAAGAAAAGCTTATAATACGCTATAAAATTAAATCTGAGGAAGAGAAAGAGAAGTTAAAAGACACCAACTTTTATGGTCGTCTCTGTCAAGTAACTGGACAATTGAAAAATCCTCCCTTTGCTAAAAATCCTAATGCATTTAACTACCGAAATTATTTATCCAGTAAACAAGTTTATAAAATCCTCGAACTAAACACACACCCTTTAAGCAAATGTTCCAGAGTTAAATCAAGTCCATTAACTGTGATTAAAGAAATGCGTTTTATTGGCATTCGTTACCTTGAAAAAAGTTTTCCACCTGAAATTGCAGCCCTTTCAGCAGCATTAATTTTTGGTGATAGGAGTATGTTTGAACCAGAGACATTAATGGACTATCAAAGGACAGGCATTGTCCATTTACTGGCCATTTCTGGTCTGCATGTTTCTTTATTAATCGGGATGCTTTTTTATTTAGGCATTAGAATCGGATTAACCAGACAGTTTATGATGAATGTTCTTCTTATTATTTTGCCAATCTACGCGATTTTAACAGGTGCATCCCCATCTGTAATTCGCGCGGTGTTAACGATTTTCCTTGTTTTATTTTTTTTAAGATGGAAGAAACAATTAAAACTGTCACCGATTGATGCTATAAGCATCACGCTGATGGTTTATGTGTTATTTACTCCGCTGATTATAACAGATGCAGGCTTTCAGTTATCTTTTTCCGTCAGTTTCGCAATTATTTTTTCTTCCACCAGCATTTTGTCTCGTTACCAGAAAATAGTTTCGGCAATGGTTGTCATATCAGTCATTGCACAACTTGCAGCGCTGCCAATATTACTGTACCACTTTTTTGAGGTTTCCTTTATGAGCATTGGTGCCAATCTTCTCTATATTCCACTCTTTTCGTTTGTTTTTCTTCCCGGTTTCTATCTTTTGTTTTTCATTCAGCTTATTTTTGATGATACTCCATCCATTCTCATAAATTTATTTATGAATATTATCACTTTGGCAAATGGCTTAATCGAACGGCTTGCAGACTTATCTTTTGCTCAACTCATAACCGGAAGACCCAATTGGCTAAGCCTTATTGTTTATATTCTGTTTATCCTGATGATTTTTCTAGTATGGGAAATGGGTTTGCAGAACAAAGGGAAACAAGTTATTATTCTTTTGGCGATTATCTTATTTACATTTCAGAACGTTTGGAATGTAGTAAATCCTTTTGGAGAAATCACCATGATTGATGTTGGACAGGGAGATAGTATATTGATCCACTACCCATTTAGTCAGGGTACTTATTTAATTGATACTGGTGGAACAGTTCAGTTCGAAGAGGAGCAATGGAAAAAGGCTGCAAAACCATTTGAAGTTGGGAGAGATGTCGTTGTTCCATTTTTGAAAGGCAAGGGAATCAAGAAAGTAGATAAATTGATTCTCACACATGGTGATAGTGATCATATTGGCGGGGCTTTGGCTGTTTTAAAGGAAATTAAAGTAAAACAGATCATTATGCCATCTGTTGCAGAACCTTCAAAATCAGAATTAACCATTATCCAGGAGGCTACTAAAAAGGGAATACAAGTAGTAAAGGTAGCTGAAGGAAGCCAATGGAAAAATAAAAAAAGCCTCTTTTATGTTTTAGGTCCTGAAAAAAATTATAAAGGTGAGCGAAATAGCGGTTCCATCGCAATAACCGCAAATATTGGAGGTCTTAAATGGTTTTTTGGCGGTGATCTCGATCAAGAAGGTGAAGAAAGGATCATTAGGAAATATCCGAATTTGGATATTGATGTTTTAAAGGCCGGCCATCATGGCAGCAAAACTTCAAGCAGTGAGAAATTTATAAACAGTATTACACCATCGATTTCCTGGATCTCGGTTGGTGAAAAAAATCGCTATGGTCATCCCGATAACGAAGTGTTAGAACAACTATCTAACACAACTATATATAGGACTGACCTGCATGGTGCAGTTTCCTTTCGGTTTTATAATGAAAGTGGAACCTTTTCTCCCTTTTTACATAATATAAAGCAATAGCTCGTGAGACACATAAGAGACTGCAAATATGCAGCCTCCAAAGGTTCATTATGTAGCGTACATTAGGATCCGATAATTTTAATAACTGTTGCAATAATAAACATTGTAGCAAAAAAACCAAAAGAAACGATAAAACCTACCCCAGAATCAATTGCGTCATTGCGTTTACTTTGCACATTCTTTTCAAATTCATTCACAGTATACCCCTCCTATTTCACATAATAGTATAAGCTTTTTTATTTAAAAAATCCAGCATACATTCAATATCTACTTCCTTTATTGACAAGAGTTGACACAAATACTTTAACCTAAAAAGGTGACACTAAATTTACACAGGAACTCCGCCAAGCAATTAAATGATCCTAGGGCTTTGATTGCAGGCGTTCATTATAGATCGGGAATTGGCGCTTGTCAGAAAAGCGTCTATTCCCTTTTAACACTTGTCAAAATGTCCAAGCTTCATTACGATAGATAATGGAACGAGAATCGAAGGGGAGCTTGGATAATGGTATTAGATATATGGAAACAAATTAAACAACGGGAAATTGCTCCCATTTATTTATTATATGGTACAGAAGCATTTTTAATCAATGAAACAAAACAATTACTGCTTAATCAAGTTCTAGAGGAAGAAGAGCAAGACTTTAATTTTACTGCCTATGATCTAGATGAAGTCCCTATTGAAGCGGCGCTAGAAGATGCTGAGACTTTCCCTTTTTTAGGTGAAAAGAAAGTAATTTTTCTACATAATCCTAAGTTTTTAACCGCAGAAAAAACAAAGGAAAAAATGGATCATAATCTCTCCCGTCTTGAAGCATACATTAATGACCCAGCACCCTATACGGTTTTGGTTATCTCAGCACCGTATGAGAAGCTGGATGAACGAAAAAAAATTACCAAGCAATTAAAAAGATCAGCCGTTTCAGTAGAGGCTAAAAAGTTAAATGAACATGAGTTAAAAAAATGGGTAAAAGAGAGAGCAACGATGAATGGCATTGTCTTTGACCCGGATGCGCTGGATTTGTTAATCACCTTGGTTGGAACCAATATGTTTATGATTTCCAGTGAGGTTGATAAACTAGCTCTATATGCCGCAGAGGAAAAAAGGATTAACGCGGCAATGGTGGAAAAGTTAGTTTCAAGGTCTCTTGAACAAAATATTTTTACACTAATTGAGAAGGTTGTACAGCGAAAGCCAGAGGATGCACTTCGAATTTATTATGATTTGTTAAAACAAAATGAGGAACCAATAAAAATTTTAGCCTTATTGGCAGGGCAGTTCAGGTTAATTTATCAAGTCAAAGAGCTCTCACGCCGAGGGTATGGACAACAGCAAATTGCTGGTTTTCTAAAAACCCATCCCTTTCGTGTAAAGCTGGCAGCAGGGCAAGCCAATCAATTTAAAGATGAAGAATTGACTCATCTTATGGCGATGCTTGCTAATGCGGATCACCAGATGAAGACTGGCGGAATGAATAAGTCATTACTAATTGAAATGCTGCTCTTTAAAATAAAACGATAAAACAAAAAACGATTCCAACAGGGGAATCGTTTTTTGCATTTCGCTCTTTATTATTATAAAGAGTTAGCTTTTTTAGCAAGACGTGATTTTTTACGAGCAGCAGCATTTTTATGGATAAGTCCTTTAGCAGCAGCCTTGTCTAGTTTGCTAGCAGCAGTTGAGAATGCTTCTTTAGCAGCAGGAGCATCGTTAAGAGTAACAGCAGCTTCTACTTTCTTAACAGCAGTACGCATTGCAGATTTAGCAGTTGTATTTTGAGCATTACGAGCTTCGCTTGTTTTTACACGCTTAATAGCAGATTTAATGTTAGGCATTACTTTCACCTCCTACAAAGAATCGAGACTATATGAACTCGACTTTACCTTCATTCACAATTAATCAGAACAAGAGATATTTTATCAAACCAAACCCTATATTGCAATACTAGATTTAACTACATATAAGAATAACCTGAATGTTTTAGCCGAAAAGGGGCAAAAATAGGAAATAGTTTCTAACTAGATAAATGATGGGAGCGAGACATGTGCAGGAGAACAAGAACATTGATATTGACTTAAGCCAGTATTCCATTCGAACGGATTTAGCGATTGAAGCAAGAGAGATGGTTATTGCCGATAGGGAAGGCTCCGTTCAACAAGGAGAAAATATCTCCCAAATCGAAGGAGTCATTATTAAAGAAAAAGATATAGATGATATAAAAATATCATTAGTGGAGGTCACGGAAGCTGGAGGAAAACAGCTCGGTAAAAAAGCGGGCCGCTATTTAACGATGGAAGTACAGGGGATTAGACAGCAGGACACTCCTTTACAACAAAAGGTGGAAGAAATTTTTTCTAAAGAATTTGCTCACTTCTTAGAAAGAACTGGGATTAAAAAGGATGCCTCTTGCCTCGTGGTAGGGCTGGGGAATTGGAATGTTACACCTGACGCACTTGGCCCAATGGTCTGTGAGAACTTATTAATCACTCGGCATTTGTTCGAATTGCAGCCTGAACATGTAGAGGATGGGTACCGTCCGGTTAGTTCTTTGGTACCTGGTGTGATGGGGCTGACTGGGATTGAGACCAGCGATATTATTTTTGGTGTAGTAGAGAAAACCAAACCTGATTTTGTCATAGCCATTGACGCCTTGGCTGCGAGGTCTATTGAAAGAGTTAATTCTACCATTCAAGTTTCTGATACAGGTATTCACCCAGGGTCTGGCGTAGGAAATAAAAGAAAAGAATTAAGTAAAGAAACATTAGGAGTTCCGGTCATTGCAATTGGTGTTCCTACCGTTGTCGATGCAGTTTCCATCACGAGTGACACCATAGATTTTATTCTTAAGCACTTTGGAAAGGAACTTAAGGAAGGAAATCGGCCTTCAAGAGCCTTGGCACCAGCGGGGATGACATTTGGGAAACGAAAAAAGCTAACGGAGGAGGATCTTCCTGAAGAAAAGCATCGTCAGACCTTCCTTGGGATGATTGGAACATTAGAAGAAGAAGAAAAACGAAAATTAATATACGAGGTCCTCTCTCCTTTGGGACACAATTTAATGGTTACTCCAAAAGAAGTAGATGTGTTTATTGAAGATATGGCTAATCTGATTGCAAGCGGGTTAAATGCTTCACTCCACAGTAATATTGATCAGGGAAATGCCGGTTACTATACGAGATGAATGATAAGTGTCCACCTCACAATTACGAATAATGGTTCTAGCAATTCTAGTAATGTCATAAGTATTTACTAGAATTAAATTGAGAGGTGGAACCATGAAATCTACTAAGAATTCTGGATTGTTTTTGACTGTGCAAGGTACTAATCTAATAAAAGTAACCTCTTTTATCCTATTGTTTATGCTATTAGTGTTTTCTATTAGTGGGTTATTAACATCTTTAAAGCCCCAATTTCGGCCAGTGTCGGCTTCGGTTAACACCGCTGCAAATCAGGTGAATGGGAAAATGCTTTATCAACTAATGGCTTGGGAGAATCATCATTTTTTATCTATAGAAGATAATTTAACAGCGAGCCCTAAGTTAACCAACTTAATTTTCCAGCTCTCAAGCAATATAAATTTAAATGATCCAAGGAGCCTCTTAGGCAGAGAACTTCCAGGATTTTTTCAGTTTGATGGAAAAATCGTAGTGGCTGGTGAAGGTTCCAATTATACGAACATGCCGATGGAATCAGCACCGCCTATTGAAATAATGAAGGCGGAGCGTGAAGCTTCCCTGCAAAATCTAGAGGGAATTGATCAAGGCAGCAGCAGTGGTGATAAACCATCACCTTCACTTACAACAGGCGGTAAAAAGGTAGTACATCTCTACTTTACGCATAATCGCGAGTCTTACTTACCATATTTACAAGGGGTAACCGATCCTAACCTTGCGTACCATTCCCAGTTAAATGTCACAAAAATCGGGGATCAATTAAAAGCGGGTCTAGAGGCAAGAGGAATTGGAACATCCATTGATAAATCAGATGTAATGGGGTCTGTAAAAATGGCTGGTGCCTATTCGAAATCTGGTGAATTGGTAAGGGAAGCAATGGCAACAAATAATGATATTCACTATTTAATTGATATCCACCGGGATGCCCGACGTAAGGATAAAACAACCCCTATTATTAATGGACAGGCATATGCGCAGCTAGTTTTTGTGGTTGGAGGAAAAAACCCTAATTATGAAAAAAATCTTAAATTAGCAACAGACCTCCATAACTTATTACAAGAAAAATATAAAGGAATTAGTTGGGGAGTTTTAATGAAAAAGGACGCTGGCTCAAACGGTGTATACAATCAAAATCTTTCTGAAAATGCTTTGTTAATTGAATTCGGCGGAGTTGATAATACATTTGAAGAGTTAAACCGTTCAGCTGAAGCGCTTGCAGATGTTTTTAGCGAATACTTTTGGCAGGCAGAGAAAGTAAATTATGATGTAGACCAATCCACAGATAAACAATAGAAGTAAAGGAGCATGTCCTATGAAAATGTTCATGCTGAAATTTTTTTGTATCGTTTCGCTTATGTTTATTTCGGTGTTAGCTGGTATGCAATTAGCGAATGACGGTATTCATAAAATGAAGGGCTATGACGACCCTAATTTTCAAAATGCTGTTGCCTTAAATGATAATGGTGACCATGTTAAGGCAACATTCTTGGGAAATGACATATCAAGCCATGACATCGATGAAAAGAAAAAGAAGCTTGAAGAAATAAGTGCCTTTAATCTATTTTCTTCGATGGGGAAGAAAATCTCGGAAGGTGTTTCTACTGCTTCTGAAAAACTTATTAACCTTATTACTCAATAATAAATATCAGCGGTTCCTCCTCGGAAACCGCTATTTTTATTTGTAAAACCCACCATCATCTTGTTTTCATTGAATCTTATTTCCCGTACTGATATAATCAAAAATAGTGTAATTGTGCGAGTTATAGTAGGAGTGAAACACATGAATAGAGAAGAAAAACTAAAAAGACAATCAAAGATTCGAAATTTCTCAATTATTGCCCATATTGACCATGGGAAATCAACATTAGCAGACCGTATACTAGAAAAAACGAATGCATTAACTTCACGTGAAATGAAATCTCAACTTTTAGATTCAATGGATTTAGAAAGAGAACGCGGGATTACGATAAAGTTAAATGCTGTTCAGTTGAAATACAAAGCGAATGATGGAGAAGAGTATATTTTCCATCTTATTGATACACCCGGGCATGTCGATTTTACCTATGAGGTTTCACGAAGTCTTGCTGCGTGTGAAGGTGCCGTTTTAGTTGTTGACGCGGCGCAGGGGATTGAGGCGCAAACCCTGGCCAACGTTTATTTGGCATTAGATAATAACCTAGAAATTTTACCTGTTATTAATAAAATCGATTTACCAAGCGCTGAGCCAGAAAGGGTTCGTAATGAGATCGAAGAAGTTATTGGACTAGACGCCTCTGGAGCGGTACTAGCCTCTGCTAAAGCAGGTATTGGGATTGAAGATATCCTTGAACAGGTAGTTAAAACGGTTCCTGCTCCGACTGGTGACCCTGATGCCCCGTTAAAAGCTCTAATTTTTGATTCCCTTTATGATGCCTATCGTGGTGTTGTTGCCTACATTCGTGTAGTAGAAGGAAGCGTCAAAGTGGGCGATAAAATTAAAATGATGGCAACAGGTGCAGAATTTGAAGTGAATGAAGTAGGTGTATTCACACCAAAATCATTATTGCTAGATGAACTAACCGTTGGGGATGTTGGATTCCTTTCAGCTTCAATTAAAAATGTCGGTGATACCCGTGTCGGTGATACAATAACTAATGCGAAAAATGGTGCAACCGAACCGCTTCCAGGATATCGTAAATTAAATCCAATGGTGTATTGTGGACTGTATCCAATCGATACTGCGAAGTTTAACGATTTACGTGAAGCATTAGAGAAGCTGCAGTTAAATGATTCTGCACTCCAGTTCGAGCCTGAAACATCACAAGCCCTAGGTTTTGGTTTTCGCTGTGGGTTCTTAGGTCTCCTTCATATGGAGATTATTCAGGAGCGGATTGAGCGGGAATTTAAGATTGATTTGATTACAACAGCACCAAGTGTTATCTATGATGTACACATGACAAATGGAACGCAATTAAAAGTGGATAACCCTTCAAATCTTCCGGATCCACAGAAAATTGACCACGTTGAAGAGCCTTACGTGAAAGCAACGATGATGGCTCCAAATGAATACGTAGGTGCAATTATGGAGCTTTGTCAGCAAAAACGTGGTATTTTTATGGATATGCAATACCAAGGTGAAAACCGTGTAGGCATCATCTATGAAATTCCGCTAGCAGAAATTGTTTATGATTTCTTTGATCAACTTAAATCTAGCACCCGAGGCTATGCATCATTTGATTATGAATTAATTGGCTACAAACCGTCTAGCTTGGTTAAGATGGATATATTGTTAAATGCTGAAAAGGTTGATGCCTTAAGCTTTATCGTCCATAAAGATTTTGCCTACGAACGCGGCAAAGTCATTGTTGAGAAGCTAAAGGAATTAATCCCAAGGCAGCAATTCGAAGTTCCTGTCCAAGCCGCTATTGGTCAAAAAATTGTTGCTCGTTCAACCATTAAATCAATGGGTAAAAACGTATTGGCTAAATGTTATGGGGGAGATATCTCTCGTAAACGAAAGCTGCTCGAGAAACAAAAAGAAGGTAAAAAGCGGATGAAACAGGTTGGTTCTGTTGAAGTCCCACAAGAAGCCTTCATGGCTGTCCTTAAAATGGATGATAACAATACAAAAAAATAAAAACGAAACGGGAGGTTAGGACAAGTCTTATTAATAGGCAAAATCCAGCCTCTTTTTCTTTCAAGAGACTAACCGAATAGAAGGTGAAAGTATGATTAAAGCTGCCTATCTCCATATCCCCTTTTGTGAACATATTTGCCATTACTGTGATTTTAATAAAGTTTTCCTAAAAGGGCAGCCGGTAGATCAATATTTAGAGGCACTTGAGCAGGAAATGATACTTACTTTACAAAAATATCCAACAGATCAACTGGATACCATATTTGTGGGTGGCGGTACACCGACCTCCTTAAATGCGAAGCAGCTTGAGAAATTTTGTGACAGTATTAGCCGAAACTTGCCGATGAGTAAACAACTTGAATTTACTTTTGAAGCGAATCCAGGAGATTTAAGCAAGGAAAAATTACAAATATTAAAGAATGCGGGTGTAAACCGACTCAGTCTTGGTGTTCAAACCTTTAATGATGAACTATTAAAGAGTATTGGTCGTGTCCATCGTGCCAAGGATGTTTACCAGACTGTAGAGAATGCAAAGTCTATTGGCTTCAAAAATATTAGCATTGATTTAATCTTCAGTCTGCCGACCCAAACCATAACAGATTTTAAAGATTCATTGATCGAGGCTTTTTCACTGGACATTCAACATTATTCGGCGTACTCGTTAATTATTGAACCAAAAACCGTTTTTTACAATCTTATGCAAAAAGGGAAACTTCCTACACCGGGAGAAGACGCGGAAGCGGAGATGTATAAACTGCTAATGGAACAAATGGAACAGTATGGATTTAGCCAGTATGAAATTAGTAATTTTTCAAAGCCTGGCTATGAAAGCAAACATAATCTAACATACTGGAATAACGATTTTTATTATGGGTTCGGTGCAGGAGCACACAGTTATGTGGATGGCTGGAGACGATCGAATGCAGGACCATTAAAAAAATATATGGAACAAATTGCTGACGGAAATCTCCCTATTTTTCAAGAACACCAAACTTCAAAAGCAGAACAAATAGAAGAAGAAATGTTTTTAGGTCTGCGAAAAACAGATGGTGTGTCTATATCCCATTTTATCGAAAAGTTTGATATGGACCCACTTCAAATTTTTGAAAATGAGATCTCTGATTTAATTGCTAAAAAATGGATAGAAGTAAAAAAAGATAATATATATTTAACTAAAACAGGGCGGCTGCTAGGAAATGAAGTTTTTCAATCATTTTTAGGTGTCATAAAGTAGGATTTTAAAAAGTTGCTTTTGTATTTTCTTGATAGCAAATGATTGACACCCTCCCCCTTTTTTTGATAATTTATTAATAGAATTAGCACTCGACTTCAATGAGTGCTAACAGAGGTGATGAAAGGTGTTAACAGATCGTCAATTATTGATTCTTCAGGTTATTGTTGATGATTTTATTCGGTCTGCACAACCTGTCGGCTCAAGGAGTTTGTCTAAAAAAGAAGAAATTTCATTTAGTTCAGCAACCATTCGGAATGAAATGGCTGACCTTGAGGAATTAGGCTATATAGAAAAAACTCATACTTCTTCAGGTCGTGTTCCTTCTGAAAAAGGCTATCGGTACTATGTAGACCATTTACTGTCGCCTCAAGTCTTAAATAAGCAGGATATTTCGATTATTCAATCGATCTTTGCGGAAAAGATTTTTGAATTCGAGAAAATCATACAAAAGTCAGCAAAGATTTTATCTGAGCTTACCAATTATACTTCAATCGTTTTAGGTCCAGCTGCAAGCTTTAATAAACTTAAAAGAATACAAATTATTCCTTTAAATAAGGAATCAGCTGTAGCTATCTTTGTTACGGATTCAGGACATGTTGAAAATCGGACATTTTATTTGCCTCCTTCCGTTGATGCAAGTGATTTGGAAAAAACAGTAAACATATTAAATGAACGGTTAACAGGGGTAGCTCTTGAGGATTTAAACGATAAAATTTATAAGGAAGTAGCAACCCTGCTGAGGCAGCATATTCGGAATTACGATTTAATGCTGCACACCATTGCCGATTCACTTAAAATGCCGGTTAATGAAAAACTCTTCTTCGGTGGAAAGACAAATATGTTAAGCCAGCCCGAATTTCATGATATCAGTAAAATACGTACTCTTCTGCAAATGATTGATCACGAAGAGTGGATCTATCCGTTAATCAAAAATGACTCTGCTGGTATCCATGTAAAAATCGGCAGGGAAAACAACAACAGTGCAATGGAAAATTGCAGTCTTATTACCGCAACCTATTCTGTTGGTGCGGAGAGTTTGGGCACCATTGCGATTCTTGGACCAACGAGAATGGAGTACTCACGTGTCATAAGCTTACTGCAGTTTTTAAGTAATGATTTAACCTCAGTATTAACAAACCTGTATCAAAAATAATAGCAGTGGAAATATTGAGTAAGGGTGTAATACTGCGTATTACACTTAGGTAAAATACTGCGTATTACACCTAAGTAAAATACTGCGTATTACACCTAAGTAAAATACTCTTTTTCACTGAGGGTGAAATGATTTGTTTTCACCCACCTTTTCATGAAATTAAACAATTACTATAAATGTTTAACGACCTTTAAGGAGGTGAGTAAGTTGACAAACGAAAAGAACAACACAGTTAATGAAGAAGTTGAATTTGAAAACAGTGAACAAGTTGAACTTACCAATGAGGAAGTTGAAACAGTTTTTGCTGAAGAAGAAACTAAAGAAGATTCAATCGATATAGACTATGCTGCTGAGATTCAAAACCTCACTAGTAAATTAGAAGAAGCAGATAATCGTTATTTGCGTCTTCAAGCAGATTTTGATAACTTCCGCCGTCGTACTCGATTAGATATCGAGGCAGGTGAAAAATATAGAGCACAAAAATTGGTCACTGATTTGCTCCCAGTTTTAGATAACTTTGAGAGAGGTTTAAAAGTTGAAGCTGATAACGAGCAGACCAAAACGTTGCTTCAAGGTATGGAAATGGTATATCGAAGTTTAGTGGATGCCTTGAAAAAAGAGGGTGTCGAGGCAATTGAAGCTGTTGGTAAAGAATTTGATCCGAATTTCCATCAAGCCGTTATGCAAGGAGAAGATGAAAATTTTGGTTCAAATATTGTGACTGATGAATTCCAAAAAGGGTACATCTTAAAGGATCGCTTGATCCGCCCATCAATGGTTAAGGTAAACCAGTAAGACCTACATATTATATTTAGGAGGAAAAGGTTATGAGTAAAATTATCGGTATTGACCTTGGTACAACAAACTCATGTGTCTCCGTACTAGAAGGCGGCGAGCCAAAGGTTATTCCAAATCCAGAAGGAAACCGTACAACACCATCTGTAGTAGCATTTAAAAACGGTGAACGCCAAATTGGGGAAGTAGCTAAGCGTCAGGCTGTTACGAACCCAAATACCATCATGTCGATTAAACGTCATATGGGAACAGATTATAAAGTGGAAGTAGAAGGTAAAAACTATACTCCACAAGAAATGTCAGCTATTATCCTTCAATATTTAAAATCTTATGCTGAAGATTATCTAGGCGAGCCAGTTACAAAAGCTGTAATTACTGTACCTGCTTACTTTAATGATGCAGAGCGTCAAGCAACAAAGGATGCAGGAAGAATTGCTGGTTTAGAAGTTGAGCGTATTATCAACGAGCCCACTGCTGCAGCGCTAGCATACGGTTTAGATAAAACCGACGAAGACCAAACCATTCTTGTTTATGACCTTGGCGGCGGTACATTCGACGTTTCTATCCTTGAATTAGGTGACGGCGTATTCGAAGTTAAATCTACTGCTGGTGATAATCGTCTAGGCGGAGATGACTTTGACCAAGTAATTATTGATTACCTAGTTGAGCAATTTAAAAAAGAAAATGGGATTGACCTATCTCAAGATAAGATGGCATTACAGCGTTTAAAGGATGCTGCAGAAAAGGCGAAAAAGGACTTATCCGGAGTAGCTTCAACGCAAATTTCTTTACCATTTATCACTGCTGGGGCTGCTGGTCCACTTCACCTTGAAGTAACCATGACTAGAGCGAAATTTGATGAGCTATCTGCTCACCTTGTTGAACGTACAATGGGACCAACTCGTCAAGCATTAAGTGACGCTGGTTTATCTCCATCTCAACTTGATAAAGTTATTCTTGTTGGGGGTTCAACGCGTATTCCTGCTGTTCAAGAGGCTATTAAGAAAGCAACAGGTAAAGAGCCGCACCGCGGAGTAAACCCTGATGAAGTAGTGGCAATGGGTGCTGCTATTCAGGGTGGCGTAATCACTGGTGATGTTAAGGATGTTGTTTTACTTGACGTAACACCACTTTCACTTGGTATTGAAACAATGGGCGGCGTATTTACAAAGTTAATCGACCGTAATACAACGATTCCAACATCAAAATCACAAGTATTCTCAACTGCTGCAGATAACCAAACGGCTGTAGATATACATGTTCTTCAAGGGGAACGTCCAATGGCAAATCTAAATAAAACTTTGGGCCGCTTCCAATTATCTGATATTCCACCGGCTCCACGTGGAATTCCACAAATTGAAGTAACGTTTGATATTGATAAAAACGGTATCGTAAATGTACGTGCAAAAGATCTTGGTACGAATAAAGAACAACAAATCACAATTAAATCTTCAACAGGTCTTTCAGATGAAGAGATTCAAAAAATGGTCAGAGAAGCTGAAGAAAACGCTGAAGCTGACAAACAGCGTAAAGAAGAAGTGGAACTTCGTAATGAAGCCGATCAGTTAGTTTTCACAACCGAAAAGACATTAAAAGATCTTGAAGGAAAAGTGGACGCTGCTGAGGTTGCAAATGCAAATGAAGCGAAGGATGCTTTAAAAGCTGCAATTGAAAGCAACGACTTAGCTGAAATTCGTGCTAAAAAGGACGCATTACAAGAAATCGTTCAAGCGTTAACCGTTAAGCTTTATGAACAAGCTGCTCAGGCAGCCCAAGGTGCACAAGGTGCAGAAGGCGGAGCGAGTGGCGCTAAAGATGACAATGTAGTCGACGCTGAATTTGAAGAAATTAAGGAAGAAAAATAAAATTTCGATTAACGAACCTATGAAAAAGTCAAAGTCAGCATCGGCTTTGGCTTTTTCTTTGTAATTTATGTTTTTATTGTGTTAGAATAATCTTTATGTGACAGATTCGGGAGTGGTAATCATGAGTAAACGAGATTACTATGAGGTGCTTGGTGTTAGTAAAAGCGCTTCTAAGGATGAAATAAAAAAAGCATATCGGAAGCTCTCAAAACAATATCATCCAGATATTAACAAAGAGCCTGATGCTGCAGATAAATTTAAAGAAATCGCTGAAGCTTATGAGGTTCTAAGCGATGATCAGAAAAAGGCGCATTATGATCAATTTGGTCATACTGATCCAAATCAAGGCTTTGGCGGCGGCGCTGATTTCGGCGGTGGTTTCGGTGGCTTTGAAGATATTTTTAATACCTTTTTTGGCGGCGGTGGTTCGCGCAGACGTGATCCAAATGCCCCAAGACAAGGTGCAGACCTGCAATATACAATGACTATTTCTTTTGAAGAAGCGGCTTTCGGAAAAGAAACAGATATTGAAATTCCTCGTGAAGAAACCTGTGGTACATGTGACGGTTCTGGTGCTAAAAAAGGAACAAAGCCAGAAACCTGTCAACACTGTCATGGAACAGGACAGTTAAATATAGAGCAAAATACACCATTTGGCAGAGTGGTTAATCGCCGTACTTGTCATCATTGTAACGGTACAGGTAAAGAGATTAAACATAAATGTTCAACCTGCGGCGGAACTGGTAAAGTGAAAAAGCGGAAAAAGATTCATGTTAAAATCCCTGCAGGTATTGATGATGGTCAACAATTAAGAATCTCAGGACAAGGTGAGGGCGGTATTAACGGTGGCCCTTCTGGAGATTTATATATTGTTTTCCACGTTCGAGAACACGAGTTTTTTGAGAGAGATGGCGATGATGTTTATTGTGAAATGCCTATCACTTTTGTTCAAGCTTCGCTTGGGGATGATATTGAAGTCCCTACCTTACATGGTAAGGTAAAACTTAAGGTTCCAGCCGGAACTCAAACTGGAACGAAATTCCGACTCAAAGGAAAAGGGATTCCTAATGTTCGTGGTTATGGAGTAGGGGATCAGCATATAATCGTTCGCATTATTACTCCTACAAAATTAACGGATAAACAAAAGCAGCTTCTTCGTGAGTTTGCGGATCTTAGTGGAAACTCGCCAATAGGTGAACATGAAGAGGGCTTCTTCTCAAAAGTAAAACGAGCCTTTAAGGGCGAATAAGGATTGGAGTTGGTAGAATGAAATGGTCTGAACTTAGTATTCACACTACAAACGAGGCGATTGAACCAATATCGCATATTTTACATGAGGCCGGTGCTAGCGGTGTAGTTATTGAGGATCCTTTTGAACTAACGAAGGAGAGGCAAGATCAGTTCGGGGAAATCTACCAACTCAATCCTGATGATTACCCTGAGGAAGGAGTTATCGTTAAAGCATATCTTCCTGTTAACAGCTTCTTAGGTGAAACGGTAGACGCGATAAAAGATTCAATTAATAACCTTATTATTCACAATATTGATATTGGAATAAATAAAGTGACCATTAGTGAAGTGAACGAGGAAGAATGGGCGACAGCTTGGAAGAAATACTATCATCCTGTTAAAATTTCAGAGAGGTTTACGATCGTTCCTACTTGGGAGATATACACTCCAGTCAGCAGTGATGAACTAATCATTGAACTGGATCCTGGAATGGCCTTCGGCACCGGAACACATCCAACGACTGTAATGTGTATCCAAGCTCTGGAAAGAACGGTTCAACCTGGTGACAGGGTAATAGATGTTGGAACTGGTTCAGGTGTGCTAAGTATTGCTGCAGCTATGCTCGGGGCAGAAGATGTACGTGCTTATGATTTAGATGAAGTTGCTGTAACATCAGCTAGGCTCAATATTAAGTTAAATAAAGTAAGTGATATAGTAACCACTTCACAAAATAATCTTTTAGATGGTGTCGAAGAGAGTTCAGCTGACGTGGTTGTTGCTAATATATTAGCTGAAGTTATTTTACGTTTTACAGATGATGTCGCTCGTGTTGTTAAACCTGGAGGAACGTTTATTGCCTCAGGTATTATCCAGCAGAAGAAAGATCAAGTAAAAGAAGGACTCATTCAGTCCGGATTTGAAATAACGGAGACCATCTTAATGGAAGATTGGGTTGCGATTATTGCTAAAAGGATATAATGCTTAAAAAAGGGGATAATGCCCCTTTTTTCTATTTGCCTGCTTTAAATGAAACAATGGTTGCAGTAAAATAAAGAGTAAAATGTTTTAGAGGGGTGCATCGTGTGCAACGCTACTTTGTTAAACAACGAGCAAATGAAAACAGTTTTGTGATTGATGGTGATGACCGTCATCATATCATTAAGGTAATGCGGATGGCGATCGGGGACAAAATCATTTGTGTTGATCCAAGTGGAAATACGGCAGTTTGTGAAATTGCAAAAATTACCGATGAACAAGTTGTTGCAGACGTTGTACAATGGAAAGATGAGAAGTCGGAGCTTCCTATTTCAATTACGATTGCAAGCGGACTTCCAAAAGGGGACAAACTTGAATGGATTATTCAAAAAAGTACTGAACTTGGTGCCCATAAATTTATTCCTTTTGCCGCACGTCGTTCTGTCGTAAAATGGGATGAAAAAAAAGCCGGCAAAAAAGTAGAGAGATGGCAAAAAATTGCCAAAGAAGCTGCGGAACAATCCCATCGTGGAATTATACCTGAGATAATAAGTCCGATGAATTTTAAAGCTCTGATAGAGAAGAGCAGAAATTTTCATTATAAATTAGTTGCTTTCGAAGAAGAAAGCAGAATTGGCGAAACGTCTGTTTTCTCAGCAACATTACAAAACATGAAACCAGGGGAATCACTGCTATTAGTTTTTGGTCCTGAGGGTGGACTTGCAGAAGAAGAAGTCAATACTTTACAGGAAAATGGTTTTGCCCTATGCGGATTAGGTCCGCGTATTTTAAGAACGGAAACTGCGCCTCTATATGCTCTATCGGCGATTTCCTACCATTTTGAATTAATGAGGAGATGAATACAATGCCAACAGTCGCTTTTCATACACTTGGATGTAAGGTGAATCATTATGAGACTGAAGCAATCTGGCAATTGTTCAAGCAAGAAGGCTACGAACGAGTTGATTATGAATCCATTTCGGATGTCTATATTATTAATACTTGCACGGTAACAAATACTGGCGACAAAAAAAGCCGCCAAGTGATTCGACGTGCTGTCCGGAAAAATCCTGACGCCGTCATTTGTGTTACAGGATGTTATGCTCAAACATCACCTGCTGAAATTATGGCTATACCTGGTGTTGATATCGTAGTTGGAACCCAGGACCGCGTGAAAATGCTTGAATATATTGAACAGTATAAAACAGAACGCCAGCCAATAAATGGTGTAGGCAATATTATGAAAAATCGTGTTTATGAAGAGCTTGATGTTCCTGCGTTTACGGATCGTACACGTGCTTCGTTGAAAATTCAAGAGGGTTGTAACAATTTCTGTACTTTCTGTATTATCCCTTGGGCACGCGGGTTAATGAGATCACGAGATCCGAAGGAAGTTATTCGCCAAGCACAGCAGCTTGTTGACGCCGGTTATAAAGAAATTGTATTAACTGGGATTCACACAGGCGGCTACGGTGAGGACATGAAGGATTACAACCTGGCCTTATTGCTTCGTGATTTAGAAGCCCAAGTTAAAGGAATTGCTAGACTTAGGATTTCTTCTATTGAAGCAAGTCAAATTACCGATGAAGTGATTGAAGTAATCAAACATTCAAATATCATCGTCCGTCATTTGCATATCCCAATCCAGTCAGGATCTAATACTGTGTTAAAAAGAATGCGCCGTAAGTATACAATGGAATTCTTCGGTGAAAGATTAGACCGTCTTAAAGAAGTACTCCCTGGACTTGCTGTTACATCTGACGTTATTGTTGGCTTTCCTGGTGAAACAGAAGAGGAATTTATGGAAACATACAATTTTATTAATGAACATAAATTTTCTGAACTCCATGTTTTCCCTTATTCCAAACGCACAGGAACACCTGCCGCACGGATGGAAGACCAAGTTGACGAAGAGGTTAAAAATGAACGTGTTCACCGGTTGATTACGCTCTCTGATCAGTTGGCAAAAGAATATGCTTCGCATTTTGAAAATGATGTCTTAGAAATAATCCCAGAAGAAGAATTTAGTGATGGGTTATATGTAGGGTATACGGATAATTATCTAAAAGTGGTTTTCCCTGCCACCGAAGAAATGATTGGTAAACTTGTTAAAGTAAAAATTACAAAAGCAGGTTATCCATACAATGAAGGACAATTTGTCAGAATTGTTGAAGACGATATTAAAGCAGAAGTATTTACAAAAGAAGAAGCTGCGATTTAAGGACCTGTTTGGTCCTTTTTTTATTGGGATTTGGGTACTCTAATATTAGAATCAAATATATTATTGAAAAGGGGCATATAAAAATGGCTACTACCAATATTGCTTCAATGATTGACCATACCTTATTAAAAGCAGACGCAACCCGCCAGCAAATTGAAACTCTTTGCCAAGAGGCAATAGAACATAAATTTTTTTCAGTTTGTGTAAATCCAACCTGGGTAAGCACTGCTAGAGAATTGCTTAGTGGAAGTGGAGTTAAGGTTTGTACGGTTATTGGTTTTCCTTTGGGAGCAACCACTTCGGAAACAAAAGCGTTTGAAACAAGCAACGCGATAGAAAACGGTGCTGACGAAGTTGATATGGTCATCAACATCGGTGCTTTGAAGGATAAAAATGACGACTTAGTTGGAAAAGATATTCGTGCTGTTGTTGAAGCTGCAAAAGGTAAAGCCTTAACAAAGGTAATTATCGAAACAAGCTTACTTACAAGGGAAGAGAAGATTCGTGCCTGTCAGCTTGCTGTAAAGGCTGGTACCGATTTTGTAAAAACATCAACAGGTTTCTCAACTGGCGGTGCAACAGTGGAGGATATAAAGCTTATGAGAGAAACAGTTGGACCTGATATTGGAGTTAAAGCTTCGGGCGGAGTTCGAAATACTGAAGATACTGAAAAGATGATACAAGCTGGAGCAACTAGAATTGGAGCAAGTGCAGGAGTCGCAATTCTACAAGGATTAACAGCCACCACTGACTACTAAAAAAGACGGCCAAGGCCGTCTTCAGATTGTAGAGAAAGTGAATTTGCAGTTTGAGGACAGATCGTAGCTCTGCCATTCAGGATATGTCCTCAATCCATGGTCTTGAGGACAAAACGGAAGTTCTGCCAGCGGGATTTGTCCTCAATCCAGGGTCTTGAGGACAAAACATAAGCTTTGTCAGAAGGATTTGTCCTCAATCCAGGGTCTTGAGGACAAAACATAAGCTTTGTCAGAAGGATATGTCCTCAATCCAGGGTCTTGAGGACAAAACATAAGCTTTGTCAGAAGGATATGTCCTCAATCCAGGGTCTTGAGGACAAAACGTAAGCTATACCAGCGGGATTTGTCCTCAATCCAGAGTCTTGAGGACAAAACGAAAGCTACGTCAGCGGAAATTGTCCTCAATCCAGGGTCTTGAGGACAAAACGAAAGCTACACCAGTCAGGATTTGTCCTCAATCCAGGATTCTTATGGACAAATCCTACGCACACAATCTAGATAAGAAAACCGCAACGCAAAAAGTGGCTGTCGAGGACTTTTTCGACAGCCTGAAGACGGCCAAGGCCGTCTTTTATTTATTTACTTGTTTTGCCACCATGGATTTTCAAAATCATTTCACCAAATTTTGTTGCAAATGGTAAAACCATAATGGATGAAACCACATTAAAAATAACACTTATGTGTGCTAACTGAATCATTTTCTCATCCGCTAATACATGGGCATTTTCAGACAAATATGGAATAAAGGGAGTAAAAATTAGAACACCCGCCACATTGAGCCAAACATGTGCAAATGCCGCCAATCTTGATTCTTTCCCGCCCCCAATTGAAGCAATTAGTGCTGTAATGCATGTCCCAATATTTGCCCCAAATACAATCGCGATCCCAGCATCAAGGTGAAGAAGACCTGCTGTTAAAAAACCCATGGTGATACCTGTCATAGCTGTACTTGATTGAATAATTGCGGTAATAAATGCTCCAGTTAAAATACTTAGTAAGATATTGTCGTTAATAGAGAGGATATAATTATTGATAAATGGGAGTGCAGTTAAGGGGTGAGCAAGAAGCTCAAATCCCTTCATTGCTGTAAACACGGAGGCGATTCCAAAGGTGACCATTCCGATACTTCTAATTTTTATTGGTTTAAAAAAGGTAAGTAATGCTCCAATAATAGCCAATGGTACTAAAACTTTATCAAGATTAAAAGTTATCAATTCAGTTTTAAATGTGGTTCCGATATTTGTGCCTAAAATAATCCCGATGGATTGAGGAAAAGTCATGATCTTTGTTGAAATCAATCCAATGGTGATAACCATTACTGCAGAACTGCTCTGTAATAATGCAGTAACAAACGTCCCAGTCACCATACCTTTTAACGGTGTACTTGTAAGTTTCGTTAACCAACCTTTTAGTTTATTACCTGATAGGTTAAATAATCCAAACCTTATTATGGTCATGCCAAATATAAATAATAAGATAAATAAAATAAATAATAGTATGTATAGCATGTCTTCTCCCCCTCCATAAATTGTATGCCCTTGGGAAAAGGACATGCCAGATTTATAGTGGTTGTTCAAAAAATTGTGGATAAATGAATAAAAATATCAAAAGCTTGTTTCAACTCTAGAAATACAGTTGACCTTGTTTCTATGATATATTATAATTGCAAGGTACATGGATTGAATGTAAGTGTGTTGTGTTTCGGAGGGAGGGAAAGAGAATGTCTAAAACCGTCGTTCGTAAAAACGAATCGCTTGAAGATGCTCTTCGTCGCTTCAAACGTACAGTATCAAAAACTGGTACTTTGCAAGAGGCAAGAAAGCGCGAATTCTACGAAAAGCCAAGTGTAAAGCGTAAGAAAAAGTCTGAAGCAGCAAGAAAACGTAAGTTCTAAGAGAGGGTGTAATTTATGAGTCTTCTCGAGCGTTTAAACAATGACATGAAACAAGCGATGAAAAATAAGGAAAAAGACAAACTCACAACAATTCGGATGGTAAAAGCTTCATTGCAAAATGAAGCGATTAAGCTTGGTACAAAAGAGCTTTCCGCCGATGATGAGTTAACGATCCTTTCTCGCGAAGTAAAGCAACGCAAAGAATCCCTCCATGAATTTGATAAAGCAGGTCGTCAAGACCTTGTTGATAAATTGCGTGCAGAGTTGGCTATTGTCGAACTGTATTTACCGAAGCAGCTTTCCGAAGAAGAGTTGTCAGAAATTGTTCAAGAAACAATCTCTGAAGTCGGTGCAAAATCAAAAGCGGATATGGGAAAAGTGATGGCTGCGATTATGCCTAAAGTAAAAGGTAAAGCAGACGGTTCACTTGTAAATAAATTTGTACAACAACACCTTTCATAATTATTCTGACAACCAAAGCCGCAAGCGTTAGCTTGCGGTTTTTCATTGTTTTTGGATAATTTGAAACTTATTTGGATATAAAACGTATACATAGTGTCGACAAGAAGGGAGGGTCATTATGGTTGAGTTCCTAACAAATCCAATCGTTGTAACACTGCTATTAACCATTGCAGGAACAGCAATTGTCTATGAGTTGTTTTCGTCAAAGTTTGGAATATCAGGATTCATAGGTTTATTTGCACTACTACTTTTCTTTTATGGACATTTTCAAGCTGGTCTTGCTGGGTTTGGAACAATTCTGTTATTTGCAGTAGGAATCATGCTCATTTTCTTAGAATTTTTTCTTCCGGGAGCCATTTCGGGCACATTAGGATTGGCAGCATTAATAGCAAGTCTGTTTATAGCAGGAGAAAATCCATTGAATATGGGAATCTCCATTTTCATTGCAATTTGTATTTCCATTGCAGTCCTATTTATTATGATAAAGGTCTTAGGCAGAAAATTGGTTTTGTTTAATCGAATGATTTTATTTGATACAGCTAAAAAAGAAGATGGCTATGTTTCTAACGTAAATCGAACAGATTTATTAGGAAAAGAAGGGATTGCGTTAACAGTATTAAGACCATCTGGAACAGCGGTTTTTAATAATGAAAGAATCGATGTTGTGAGTGAAGGTGACTTCATCGATCAAAATGCAAAAATTACTGTGATAAAGGTTGAGGGAGTACGTATCGTAGTCAGGAAAGTATAATGAATTACTAACAAGGAGGTAAGCGCTATGGAATTAACGAGTGGAAGTTTATTTATGATTGGTATTATCGTTGTTGCGTTAATTTTTCTAGGAATATTATTATCATTTGTTCCGGTAATGCTATGGGTATCTGCCCTTGCTGCAGGGGTTCGTATCAGTATTTTTACATTAGTAGGGATGAGACTTAGACGGGTTACACCAAGCCGAGTTGTAAATCCCCTAATTAAGGCACACAAGGCAGGTCTAAATGTAACAACAAATCAGCTTGAAAGTCATTACTTAGCGGGTGGTAATGTTGATAGAGTGGTAAATGCTTTAATTGCTGCCCATCGTGCGAATATTGAGCTAACATTTGAACGCTGTGCTGCAATCGATTTGGCAGGGCGTGATGTATTAGAAGCGGTACAAATGAGTGTTAATCCTAAAGTCATTGAGACACCTTTTATTGCTGGTGTTGCCATGAATGGTATTGAAGTAAAAGCAAAAGCGAGAATTACCGTTCGTGCTAATATCGACCGTCTAGTCGGAGGTGCGGGTGAGGATACTGTTGTAGCTCGTGTAGGCGAAGGGGTTATTTCGACGATTGGTTCCTCAGCCGACCACAGCAAAGTACTCGAGAATCCAGAATTGATTTCCCAAACAGTTTTGGCCAAAGGTTTAGACGCAGGTACAGCTTTTGAAATTCTGTCGATTGACATTGCTGATATTGATTTAGGAAGGAACATCGGTGCTGAACTGCAGACAGAGCAAGCAGAAGCCGATAAGAAAATAGCCCAGGCAAAAGCTGAAGAGCGGAGGGCTATGGCTGTTGCTACTGAGCAGGAAATGAAGGCAAGAGTAGAAGAAATGAGAGCAAAGGTTGTAGAGGCAGAGGCGAAAGTGCCACTGGCAATGTCAGAAGCATTAAAATCCGGTAATATTAGTGTTATGGAATATATGAATTATAAAAATATTTCTGCTGATACAGATATGCGCGGATCTATCGGCAAGATGACTGGTGATAAAAAAGACGACCGGTAAAAGGAGGTCGGGGCATGGAAACAATATTATTTTTAATTATCGCCGGTATTCTCTCCTCAATCTTTGGCAGAGCAAAGGGCAATAATAGTCCGGGTAGAAGAAAACCTTTTACAGCAAAGGGTTTTGATGATTTTCGTACAAAGGTTGAAAAACACATGGAGAACACCTCGACAAAAACAAGACAAATCTCGACTGGTCAGCCAGTGGCGCAGAAATTGCAAAATACAGTGGAAAACGTTCAACTGATGAATTCTGTTCCACCAAGGATGCCAGAAAAACTAGTTAAGCCGCATGAATCAACAAGGATAGAAGTTGAAACAGATGGTACAACATTAGAAAAACCAGATGAAAAAACCATCATTAATGGGATTATTTGGGCAGAAATCCTTGGTGAACCGCGAGCTAAAAAACCTTACATTCCAAGAAAAGGCTAAATTAATTTTTCCTAATCCGAAGCATTAAAAGAAAAAGAAGTGCTAGAACCCCCTTTCATTTCATAAATATGAGATGAAAGGGGGTTCTTTTTTTATGGCAAAAAAATGGGGCCTGCGTGTCCGAAACTGGATGGCACAAAAAATGGATCTTCCTCAAGATGTCATGATGGATTTGCCCCGAATCACAATGATTGGGCAAATCCATATTTACATCGAGAATCATAGAGGGTTAATTACCTTTACTGATAAAGAATTGCGTCTGTTGTTAAAGCAGGGTCAATTACAAATTAAAGGGAAGTCATTCGTGATAAAAACCATATTACCTGAAGAAATTTTGCTAGAAGGAAAAATTGATCAGGTTATTTATATAAATGATAATCCAGGAGGAACCAAATGAAAAACCAATGGATCGAATTCATATCTGGCAAGGTAACCGTTAAAGTAACAGGAAGAGGTATAGAAAGATTCTTAAATGTATTAATCAGGAACGGTCTCATTGTATGGAATGTAAAACGACACGGGACTGAAACGATAACCTTTACAATGAGACTGCAGGACGCATTAAAAATTAGACGTTATGCAAGAGAGAGAGAATGCTCAATTAAATTTTTAAAAAGGGCAGGTATGCCTTTTTTATTTAAACGGCTATTGAAAAATAGCGGTTTTGTAGGAGGGGCTCTTCTCTTTTTATTAATTATTATGTTTTTATCAAATGTCATTTGGGGTATTGAAATAAAAGGAGCAAAACCGGCCACAGAGTATCAGATTCGAAAAGAATTGGACAAGATGGGAGTAAAGATTGGTAAAGTCCAATTTTTTGTGGATAACGTAGAAGGAATTCAACGGAAATTGACTAATAATGTTGGTAACCTTACCTGGGTTGGTGTGGAATTAAAGGGGACAACCTACCATCTTCAAGTGGTTGAGAAGAAAGAACCTGAAAAGCCAGAACAACTGGCACCAAGAAATCTAGTTGCAAAAAAGAAAGCTGTTATTGATTCCATGTATATTGAAACAGGACAAAAAATGGTTGATATACATGACCATGTAGAGCAGGGGCAGCTGCTAGTATCAGGTGTGATTGGAAGGGAAGGTCAAACCGAGCAAGTTGCAGCCGTTGGAGAAGTTTGGGGGGAAACTTGGTATAGAAGCCATGTTGAATTACCGTTAGAAACGAAATTCTTTGTCTTCAATGGCCAGGAAAAGCAAAAGTTTTCATTCGTCTTAGGTAATCTAGAAATTCCTATTTGGGGATTTGGCGAACCAGAATTCAAGGAATATGAAACGGAAAAGAATGTGAATAAAATCCATTTCCTAAAATGGGAGCTGCCTATCTCAATTGGAAATGAAACATTACGAGCACGTGAAGAGACTATCCGGACGTATACGGAAAAAGAAGCCGAAAAAAATGCACTTGAATTAGCAAAAGATAAAATAAAAAATGGTTTGGATGAAGAAGCTATCATTAAAGACCAAAAAATTTTACACAAAGAGTTGAAAAATGGTAAAGTTATCCTAGATATCCATTTTAAGATAATCGAAAATATAGCGGTTGGACAACCAATACCTAAGGAGACTACTGAATGACAGTTAACTTAAAAACAATAAATGTACAACTTGAAAATCCAACGGAAGCGATAGCTCTCTTAGGCAACGCAGATACAAATTTAAAAATAATTGAAGAAGAACTACAAGTATCCATCGTCACGCGCGGCGAGTCAGTCAGCTTGTCTGGTGATGAGGAAAGAGTAGTACTTGCCAGTCAAATTCTTGATAAGCTTATTTTTGTCATTAGAAAAGGTGTAACAATCAGCCAGAGGGATGTTTTGTCAGCCATCCAAATGGCGCAAAAAGGTACACTGGATTACTTTGATAATCTCTATGACGAGGAAATTGCGAAGAATGTAAAAGGAAAGAGTATACGAATCAAAACGCTTGGGCAAAGACAATATATAATGGCAATAAGACAACATGACCTTGTATTTGGGATTGGTCCCGCAGGAACAGGAAAAACGTATTTAGCCGTAGTTATGGCTGTCAATGCGTTGAAAAATGGGCAAGTTAATAAGATTATTCTAACTCGTCCTGCGGTAGAGGCAGGAGAAAGTCTTGGATTTTTACCAGGTGACTTGAAAGAAAAGGTTGACCCGTATTTACGTCCCTTATATGACGCTTTAAATGACGTTCTTGGGGCTGAACATACTCAAAGATTAATTGAGCGTGGTACAATTGAAATTGCTCCGCTAGCCTATATGAGGGGCCGGACATTAGACGATGCCTTTGTCATATTAGATGAAGCACAAAATACCACACATGCTCAAATGAAGATGTTTTTAACACGGCTCGGTTTTGGTTCGAAAATGGTCATTACAGGTGACCAAACACAAATAGATTTACCAAAAGGGGCAAAGTCAGGACTAATCGCTGCCGAGAACATCTTGTTGGGTGTTAATGGAATATCCTTTGTTTTCTTAGAACAAAGTGATGTGGTTCGTCATCCGTTAGTAGGCAGAATTATTGAGGCTTATGAAAAAAAACCACAGCAAAATTAAGGTATTGAATGAAGGGATAAACCTGCTTAGGGTTTATCCTTTTTGCCATCTAATCATACAATTGACATGTAAAAAGTGGGCTTTCTTTTATTAGAAGATGAAACTTCAGGGAAAAACTGTTATCATTTTACATAAAGCGGATTACATACTTGATTAGGGTTATTTAGGTGCTTTGGAGGGAGTTCGTTGAAAAAAATACAGCAATACTTAATTCAAATAAAAAAGCTTCTAGATTATACCTTCTTCAGAGTGTTAGTTTTTGTGATTTTAGGAGTAGTCTTATTTATCTCTATGTATGGGAATGTGAAGCCGGAGAAACTTGATATAAGTCTTTTGACGGTAGCAGATAAAACCATTCGCTCCCCGGCAACGGTCGAAGATAAAATCAGTACAGAAAAAAAACGTCAAGAGGCATTGGATCAAGTCCAGGACGTCTACACACTGAAAAAGGAATATTCTACGAATCAAGTAGATTTAATTACTTCGATATTTGACTCGGCTTCAGATGTAAATGACGAAATAGAGGATGAAACAAAAAAACAAAATGTCCTCGACGAAGACCCTTTAGATGTCTTTGAACCAACCGTTGAAGAAGAAATGACCATGTTAAAGGGGAAATTAACAGATCGTGTAACAAAGGATCTTTCAGAACGTGTTTTTACTGCACTGGTACAAGCTAGCAATGATGAATTATCCATTGCAAAAGATTTAACGGTGACGGCTATTAATAATGTCATGAATAAACGAATTTCTGCGGATGATGTAGAAAATGCAAAAAAAAGTTTAGAAGAAGAATTAAAATTTACGACCTTAAATGGTGACTTAAAAAATGCAGCGATTGAATTAGGAAGATATGCTGTTATTCAGAATGAATTTTATGACCCGGAGGCAACTGAAGAGTTGCGTAAGCAAGCAGCGGAATCAGTAGAACCTGTAAAAATCCTGCAAGGGCAAATTATTATCGAAGAGGGGAAATTAATTCGTCAGGAAGAATTTCGCCAGCTAGAACTAGTGGGTCTGTTAGATAATAAACAATCGTATAAACCGTTTATTGGTTTACTGATTCTCATTTCGATTATTCTGACCTCGGTTTACTTTTACTTCTACCAGTTGAAGGAAAATCCAGAAAAGAGACAGACCAATCTTCTCTTGTTTGGGATTATTTTTATTTTGACGTTTTTTATATTGAAAATTATCAGTATGCTGCAAATCTTTAACTATTCCGGGATAGGTTACTTATTCCCTGCAGCAATGGGCGGAATGCTTATTAAGATATTAATTGAAGAGAAATTAGCGATTCTATCCTCTATCATCTTTTCGATTTTTGGCAGTATTTTATTTAATGAAGGAGTCTCCGGAACACTGAATTTTTCAGTTGGGATTTATATATTGTTTAGTGCACTTGCAGGTGTGCTCTTTTTAAGCGGGCAGAATCAGCGCTCTAAAATCTTACAGGCTGGATCTTTTGCAGCTGCAATAAATCTATTCACTATTTGGGCACTAATGTTTTTGCCGAATGGACAATTTTCTGGATTAGAATATGGGTATTATATTTTAACAGCCATTTTTTCAGGAATTGGTTCAGCTGTCCTGACAATGGGACTATTACCACTTTTGGAGACTAGCTTTGGTATACTCTCAACAATGAAATTGATTGAGCTTTCTAATCCAAATCATCCATTACTGCGAAAAATATTGATGGAAGCACCTGGAACCTATCACCATAGTGTTATGGTTGCTAACCTAGCAGATGCAGCCTGTGAAGCGATAGGAGCAAATGGTTTACTGGCAAGGGTAGGCTGTTATTATCATGATGTCGGTAAAACAAAACGGCCCAACTTTTTCATAGAAAATCAAATGCAACTTGACAATCCGCATGATCGTCTGCCGCCAGATAAAAGTGCTAATATCATTATTTCACACGTGACAGATGGGTCTGCAATATTAAAAAAATACAATATGCCAAAGGAAATCATTCATATTGCTGAACAACATCATGGTACAACACTTTTGAAGTTTTTTTACCATAAGGCGCTGCAAGGCGAAGAAAATGTTAATGAAGAGGATTATCGTTACCCTGGTCCAAAACCACAGACAAAAGAATCTGCTATTGTAGGTATTGCCGATAGTGTGGAAGCTGCAGTTAGATCTATGAACCAGCCTACACCGGAAACAATCGAATCACTTGTTAAGAAAATCGTCTCCGACCGTCTCCAAGATGGGCAATTAAACGAATGCGAATTAACCTTAAAAGAATTAGAAACGGTATCCCACTCTTTTTGTGAAACGTTAAAGGGGATTTTCCACTCTAGAATTGAATATCCAGAAATGACAAAGAAGGTGGCTGAAGTATGAATAAGTTGATGATTGATTTAGTAGATGAAACGAATCAACTGTCAGATGAGCAAATGCAAGACATCGAAACACTATTAAATTTTGCAGCTGATAAAGAAAATGTCGAGGACAATAGTGAGGTATCCGTTACATTTGTATCAAATGAAAGAATTCACGAAATTAACCGTGAATATAGAGATAAGGATGCGCCTACGGACGTGATTTCATTCGCTATGGAAGAGCTGGGTGAAGGTGAAATTGAATTAATAGGGGAGGAGCTTCCTCGTGTCTTAGGAGATATCATCATTTCCATTCCAAAGGCAGAAGAGCAGGCCAAGGAATATGGACATTCATTTATTCGAGAACTTGGATTTTTATCTGTTCACGGTTTCCTGCATCTTCTGGGCTACGATCATATGGAAAAGGAAGAGGAAGAAAAAATGTTCTCTCGACAAAAGGAAATATTAGATGAGTATGGACTCACGAGATAAGCATGTTCATTTATGGAAATCTTTTTCTTTCGCCATAACTGGAATTAAGACAGCCCTTTGGTCTGAGAGAAATATGCGCATCCATTTATTTGTGTCTTTTATCGTAATTGGGTGTTCCGTTTTCTTTTCAATTAGTAAACTGGAGTGGTTATTTGTTCTTGTAGCAATAGGCGGAATCTTATCATTAGAATTAATCAACACTGCTATCGAGCGTGTAGTTGACTTAGTGACAGAGGACTACCACCCGCTTGCTAAACAAGCTAAAGACTTAGCGGCCGGAGCGGTTTTTATTTATGCTATTACTGCGGTTGTAATTGGAAGTATTATCTTTTTACCATATATTTATAGATGGTTAATTTGAAAAGGAATTACGAATTCGGTAGAATAACTTATCAGCTTTGTGCGATACAGGTAAATTAGTTGACTTTTATGAAAATTCAAATTTTTATATTACTTTTTCGCTACAAATGATGATTTTGTGAAATTTTTAGGGTAAAATAAAGAAAGCGGCAGATTATTGCTGGAAGGGAAGAATGAACTTTGAACATCGAGAAATTAATCGAAGAATCAAAGAAAGCAAGGGAAAAAGCCTATGTTCCTTATTCTAAATTTGGGGTGGGAGCAGCATTATTAACAACAGATGGAAAAATATATCATGGCTGTAACATTGAAAATGCCGCTTATAGCATGTGCAATTGCGCTGAACGTACTGCATTATTTAAGGCTTATTCTGAAGGTGATCGAAACTTTACGATGCTTGCAGTTGTTGCTGATACTGATCGACCTTGCTCTCCATGCGGGGCATGCCGGCAAGTAATCTCGGAGCTCTGTCACAAAGACATGAAAGTCGTTTTAACTAATCTTAAAGGTGACGTTTTAGAACTTACAGTAGCAGAGTTACTTCCAGGTGCCTTTTCTCCGGAGGATTTACATGCTGAGTAATGTTAATAAAGGTTATAAATCAGGTTTCATTTCAATTATTGGGCGCCCTAATGTAGGAAAGTCCACCTATTTAAATCGAGTAATAGGTCAGAAGATTGCAATTATGAGCGATAAACCTCAAACTACTCGTAATAAAATTCAGGGTGTATTGACCTTAGATGATACCCAAATGGTGTTTATTGACACACCAGGGATTCATAAGCCAAAGCATAAACTCGGCGACTTTATGATGAAAGTTGCGCAAAATACACTAAAAGAAGTTGATTTAATTCTATTTATGGTAAATGCTGAGGAAGGTTTTGGTCGTGGCGAGGAATTTATAGTCGAAAAATTTCAAACCATCAACACACCTATTTTCCTTGTTATAAATAAAATTGACCAGATACATCCGGATGAATTACTGCCATTAATTGAATCATATAAAGAAAAGTATTCCTTTAAAGAAATTATTCCCATTTCAGCACTCGAGGGAAATAATGTTGAACGACTGTTAGAACAAATTAAAGCCTATTTACCTGAAGGACCTCAGTATTATCCGGCGGATCAGGTAACCGATCACCCAGAAAGATTTATTATCACCGAGCTAATTAGAGAAAAAGCGCTGCACTTAACACGTGAAGAAATCCCTCATTCTCTTGCTGTTGTCCTAGATAAAATGGAACGGCAGAAGGGAAAGGATATAATCCATGTGATGGCAACTGTCATTGTCGAGAGGGATTCTCAAAAAGGGATTATTATTGGGAAACAAGGAAGTATGCTCAAAGAAATTGGAAAACGAGCCCGTGTGGACATTGAAAATCTTTTAGGCTCAAAAGTTTTCTTAGAGCTTTGGGTAAAAGTTCAAAAAGATTGGCGGAATAAAATGTCCCAGCTTCGCGATTTTGGTTTTAATGAAGACGAGTATTAATACCATACACCCTAATAAAAATATTAACATTCTTATAAAATTATGCATGGACAACATTAACAATATTTTCGTCTTATGATTTTTCCATAGGCAGGCTATGATAATTGTAAGGTTTGGGATTCTTAAAATGGCTAGTTAAATCATGAAAGGTGGGGTTTTCGATGATGGATTTTACGTGGAAAGTATTCCTACAGACAGGCAATATTGACACTTATCTTCTCTTTAAAGAGCTCGAGAAGGAAAACCAAGAAATACCCGGAAATCAGAATGAAGATCTAGCGCAAATGGATTTTCCCGTTTCATAAGTTGTCTAATGTATCGGGATGGTGACAGCTATGCTTCAAAAGTGTGAAGGCATCGTCATTAGAACTACAGATTATGGTGAGACCAATAAAATTATAACTCTATATACTAGGGAGTGGGGAAAGATCGGCGTTATGGCAAGAGGGGCAAAAAAGCCTAATAGCCGGCTTTCCTCCATTACCCAACTGTTTACCCACGGTTATTTTCTAGTACAAAGAGGTACTGGATTAGGCAGTGTACAACAGGGAGAAATGATTACCAGCTTTCGCGGTATTGGGGAAGATATATTCCTCACCGCCTATGCTAGTTATATCGTTGAATTGACTGATAAATGTACGGATGATAAAAAACCAAACCCATATCATTTCGAACTTCTTTTTCAAACACTTAATTTTTTAAATGAAGGATACGATCCAGATATTCTTATGAATATTTATGAAATGAAAATGCTGAATGTGTTGGGATTACATCCTATTCTAAATCAATGTTCCGTTTGCGGCAGCACAGACGGACTTTTTTCTTTTTCCATTCGGGAAGGCGGGTTTATATGCCATCGTTGTATAGAAAAGGACCCATACCATTATAAATTATCGCCATCATCTGTAAAATTATTACGACTCTTTTATTATTTTGATCTCACGAGATTAGGAAACATTTCAGTAAAACAAGGGACAAAGGATGAGCTGAAACAGGTTATTACGGCTTACTACGAAGAGTATTCCGGCCTATATTTAAAAACAAAGAAATTTCTCCAGTCCATGGAAAAATTTCGAAACCAAATTTAGTTTGACTTATTGACTTTTATTTTAGATTTCGTTATTATGTGTCTTAATAATAAATAGTTGCTATGATGGAAAAGAGTACTTAGCAATCTCTGTAAAAGCGAACCTAGGATGGTGTGAGCTAGGGTATAGGGACCTAAGGAAGGCGTTCTTGAGCAAATCATGTGTACAACACATAAAAGAGGCTGCTGTATTGCAGCAAATAGGGTGGAACCGCGGGTAACTCTCGTCCCTATGCTTATTTTAAGCATAGCGACGAGGGTTTTTTATTTTATTGAAGAGGAGTAATGAAAATGAAAGTATCAATGGAGCAGATTGTTTCTCACGCGAAACATAGAGGATTTATTTTTCCAGGTTCAGAAATTTACGGCGGTTTGGCAAATACGTGGGATTACGGTCCACTTGGAGTAGAGTTTAAAAACAATATTAAACAAGCATGGTGGAAAAAATTCGTTCAAGAATCACCATACAATGTTGGTTTGGACGCTAGCATTCTAATGAACCCAAGAACTTGGGAAGCTTCCGGTCATATCGGCAACTTTAACGATCCAATGATTGATTGTAAAAACTGTAAAGCACGACACCGTGCCGATAAGTTAATTGAAAATGCTCTTGATGAAAAGGGAGTAGAGATGATTGTTGATGGCCTGCCATTTGATAAAATGGAAGAACTGGTAAAAGAACATAATATTGCTTGTCCTGATTGCGGCAGTCATGATTTTACCGGCATCCGTCAGTTCAACTTAATGTTTAAAACTTTCCAAGGGGTTACCGAGTCTAGTACGAATGAGATTTTCCTACGCCCTGAAACAGCACAAGGGATATTTGTTAACTTTAAAAATGTCCAGCGTACAATGAGAAAGAAATTACCTTTTGGAATTGCACAAATTGGAAAAAGCTTCCGAAATGAAATCACGCCTGGAAACTTTACCTTCCGTACGCGTGAATTTGAGCAAATGGAGCTTGAGTTCTTCTGTAAGCCTGGCGAAGAGTTAACGTGGTTTGATTATTGGAAGAATTTTGCTGAGCAATGGCTTCATTCATTAGGCTTAAATAAGGAAAATTTAAGGCTTCGAGACCATTCGGAAGATGAACTTTCGCATTATAGTAATGCAACAACCGATTTTGAATATAAATTCCCATTTGGCTGGGGAGAACTTTGGGGTGTAGCCTCAAGAACGGATTATGATTTAAAGCAGCATATGCAATTCTCTGGTGAGGACTTTAACTATATTGACCCAGAGACAAATGAAAGATATATACCATACTGTATCGAGCCTTCTCTTGGTGCGGACCGGGTAACATTAGCATTTTTAATTGATGCCTATGATGAAGAACAACTTGAAGATGGTACTTCAAGAACAGTTATGCATTTCCATCCTGCACTTGCACCATTTAAGGCAGCAGTTTTACCTTTGTCTAAAAAACTTTCTGAAGAAGCCAAAGAAGTGTTTCAAACTTTAGCCAAGCATTTCTCCGTTGACTATGATGAAGCAGGTTCAATTGGTAAACGTTACCGAAGACATGACGAGATTGGTACACCATTCTGTATCACATATGATTTTGATTCAAAAGAAGACAATATGGTAACAATCAGAGACCGTGACACCATGGAACAAACACGAGTACCACTTGCAGAATTAGTCACTTTCCTCCAAGAAAAGATAATGTTTTAGGTTTAAATTTTTCTGAGGGTGCGGTCCGTCCGCCCCTCTACATAATGGATTAAAAATGGTGGTGAGAAAAATAGAACTGACCAAACGCCAAGAACTTATCATTCAAATTGTGAAGGATAATGGACCAATAACCGGGGAAAACATTGCAGAACAGCTAAATTTGACACGAGCAACATTAAGGCCTGATTTATCCATTTTAACAATGGCTGGATATTTAGACGCAAGACCACGTGTAGGATATTTTTATACTGGTAAATCCGGAACTCAGCTTTTGACTGAAAACCTTCAAAAAATACGTGTAAGGGATTATAATTCAATCCCTATCTTAGTAAAGGAAAACGTTTCGGTATACGACGCAATTTGTACAATGTTCCTTGAGGATGTGGGGACATTATTTGTGGTAGACCAAAACTCCCTGCTAGTTGGTGTGTTATCAAGAAAGGACCTTCTAAGAGCAAGTATTGGCAAACAAGAGCTTACTGCACTACCAATCAACATCATTATGACCAGAATGCCAAATATTACAACGTGTGAAATGGATGATAATTTAATCGATGTTGCTAAATTACTAATTGATAAACAAATTGACGCTTTACCTATAGTTAGACCGTCAGAACAGGGATATGAAGTAATAGGGAGAATTACGAAGACAAATATTACGAAAGCATTCGTTGCCTTGGGTAATGGATAATAATAGGACGTCCCAAAACCTGAATGAAATAATAATAGGATTTTCTAGAGGAGCTGTTGAGGAAGAATGATTAGTCCTGTCATATATGTAGTATCTGATTCGGTAGGGGAAACAGCTGAATTGGTTACAAAAGCGGCAATTAGCCAATTTAATGGGTCAGGAATGACATTGAAAAGATTCCCTTATGTTGAGGATAAGGAACATATTGATGAAGTAGTTTCACTTGTTACGATGGACCACGCTATGATTGCTTTTACTTTGGTAAAACCAGATATGCGTGCGTATATGAAGGAAAAGGCAGATGAAGCAGGGATTTATGCTGTAGATTTAATGGGTCCGATTATGGACCAAATCCAAATTTTCAGCGGGAAAACGCCACTGTGCGAACCAGGACTTGTAAGGAAACTAGATGAAGATTACTTTAAAAAAGTAGAAGCCATTGAGTTTGCTGTTAAATATGATGATGGACGCGACCCCAGAGGGATACTAAAAGCCGATATCGTCTTAATTGGAGTATCTAGAACATCAAAAACTCCGTTGTCCCAGTATTTAGCTTTGAAGCGTTTAAAAGTTGCTAATGTACCGTTAGTTCCTGAAGTTGACCCGCCTGATGAATTGTATAAGGTTCCTGCAGAGAAATGCTTTGGACTTAAAATCAGTCCTCAAAAACTTAATAATATTAGGCGTGAGCGGTTAATTTCATTAGGTCTAAATGATCAAGCCAGCTATGCAAATATTGAGCGAATTCGTGATGAATTAACCTTCTTTGAAAAGATAGTAAATAGAATTAATTGTCCAGTTATTGACGTAACCAATAAGGCAGTTGAAGAAACGGCAAATGTTATTCTAAATTACTTTCATAAAAGAAGAGCTTAACACATAATCTTAGATTATGTGTTTTTCATTTAAACCGTAAAAAACTATGGAAATGTATAAAAGAATGTACTATAATAAAAAATTGTGATAAAAATGAATCTTTTAGGTTTAGACTTGCCTGTATACGAATAAACTATTTATTGTTAGATGTCAAGGGAACCTACAGAAAAAAATTCGACATAAGCTTTTTGGGGCTGCTCCTAAAAAGTTAGCGTCTTAAAGAAGGAATATGCGGAATGATGTAGAATTATTACTTATACAAAAGGCATTCCAACTATTTTTGTAGATGCAGATTCATGTCCGATTGATAAGGAATTTGTCGAAGGTACTTCTGCATTTTCCGCCAAAGTTCTTTTTATCGCTTCTAATGGCTATCATGGAAATAACAAGACTACATACGGTATTTTAACTTGGAAATCTATCGATTCCAGAGAGAAGCAGCGGACTTATTCATCATGAATCAAACTGCAAAGGGGGATATTACTGATACATGTATCGAAAGGATCAAAGCCTTTAATCCTGATGATCGATCAATATGTGTGAAACGACTACTAGAAAAAATGTCGAAAAATGCAGGAATTTAGATTTCTTTGTAGAATAAGTACAATGGAGATGTTTTCATGGCAGAACGGATTGCCGAAGAAAAAATTAATCAAATTCGTCAGTCTGTTGATATTGTTGAAATAATTAGTGAATATATTCAACTAAAAAAACAAGGGCGAAATTACTTCGGATTATGTCCTTTCCATGGAGAAAACTCCCCATCATTTTCCGTTTCATCCGATAAACAAATTTACCATTGCTTTGGCTGTGGAGCGGGTGGAAATGTTTTCTCATTCTTAATGGAGCTTGAAGGAATTTCGTTTCTAGAAGCAGCCATTAAATTAGCTGATAAGGCTGATATTGACTTACAAGTCAACTTCTCCGTTAATGGGAAGGGGAAGAGTGTTTCTCCGGAACTTCAGTCGATGCTTGACGCACACGAGCTATTAACCAAATTTTACCATCACTTATTGGTAAATACAAAAGATGGTCAACATGCTTTAGAGTATTTGCTGAAAAGAGGATTTACCCGAGAATCGATTGATAAATTTCAAATAGGATATTCCTTAAATTCATGGGAATTTGTTTATAAATTCCTTACTAAAAGAGATTTTTCTCCAGAATTAATGGAAAAAGCCGGTTTGATTATCAAGCGAGAAAGAGATGGAACCTATTTTGATCGCTTCAGAGATCGAATTATGTTTCCGATTTTTGACCGAAATGGAAACAGTATTGCTTTTTCAGGAAGATCTTTAGGGAATGATGAGCCCAAGTATTTAAATAGTCCCGAAACAGCAATCTTTAATAAAAGTAAAATTTTATATAACTTTCATTTGGCCAAACCGAGTATACGCAAACTGCAGCAAGCAGTTCTTTTTGAAGGATTTGCAGACGTAATTGCTGCTGACAGGTCTGGTGTGGAAAATGGTATCGCTACAATGGGTACCTCCTTGACAGAAGAGCACATCACACTAATACGTCAAAATACCCAGTCCATTACAATTTGCTTTGATTCGGACAAAGCCGGAATTGAAGCAGCTTTTAGAGCAGGAAATATGCTTAATGACGCTGGTTGTACCATTAGAGTTGCTATGATGTCCGATGGACTAGATCCAGATGAATATATAAAAAAAAATGGTCCAGAAAAGTTTCAAAATGAGGTAATAGGGGCAAGTCATACATGGATGGCGTTTAAATTTCTTTACTTTCGAAGAGGAAAAAATCTTCAAATTGAAGGAGAACGGCTTGCTTATATCGAAACAATACTTAAAGAAATAAGTAAATTGACAAAAGCTGTTGAAAAGGATCATTATTTGCGTCAACTTGCCTCAGAATTTTCGATTTCTTTAGACGCATTACAACAACAGTTAAAGCAGATTTTCTTTACGGAAAAAAGGAATTTGAGTGGTCAAAACCAAGCGCCTGCCAATAGGCCAAGTGTAATGATAAAACAGGATAACAAATTAAAACCTGCACATTATACTGCTGAAAGGCGATTAATTGCCCATATGTTAAAAGATCGCGATACCGCTTATAAGGTTCAGGACTTATTACAGGGTAACACGTTTAATACCGATGAACATCAGGCAATAATAACCTATCTAATTGGTTTTTACGAAGAACACATGAATCCTGATTCTAGTGCATTTTTAACCTATATTCAAGATGGAAATCTTAGAAGAATAGTCGCTGACATCGAAATGATGTCAGTTAATGACGAATTGAGCAATCAAGAATTAGCTGATTATATCAAACAGGTGTTGAATTATCAAAAATTGTTAAAGATAAAAGAAAAAGAAGTGGAACTTAAAGAAGCAGAGCGACTAAGTGATTATAGTAAAGCAGCTGCAATTGCTACTGAAATCAGTCAATTGCGTAAATCGCTATAGAATCCATTTTGAATGTCTTTGATTCTGGAAGGAGGGGGACATATGGCTGAAAAATCAGCACGTTCAAAAGAGGCCGAGAATGAATTGACCTTCGAACAAGTAAAAGATCAGTTAACGGTACTGGGTAAAAAAACCGGAGTCCTTGCCTACGATGATATTGCGGAAAGAATGGCAAATTTTGATTTAGAGTCCGATCAAATGGATGAATTTTATGAATTCCTCGGTGATCAAGGAATCGAATTAGTAGGAGAAAGTGACGAAGAAGATCCAAACCCTAAGCAATTAGCAAAAGGAGATGACGATGAGTTCGATTTAAATGACCTTAGCGTTCCTCCTGGTGTAAAGATAAACGATCCAGTTCGTATGTACTTAAAAGAAATTGGTCGAGTAGACCTGCTTTCTGCTGAAGAAGAAATAAAACTAGCTAACCGTATTGAGGAAGGCGACGAAGAAGCAAAACGACGCCTAGCAGAAGCTAACCTCCGTCTTGTCGTTAGTATTGCAAAACGGTATGTTGGACGCGGTATGCTATTTCTTGATTTGATTCAAGAAGGGAATATGGGACTAATCAAAGCAGTTGAAAAATTCGACTACCGTAAAGGATTTAAGTTCAGTACGTATGCAACCTGGTGGATCCGCCAAGCTATTACCCGAGCTATTGCTGACCAAGCTAGAACCATTCGTATTCCTGTGCATATGGTTGAAACCATTAATAAACTTATCCGTGTGCAGAGACAATTACTTCAGGACCTTGGCCGCGAACCAACTCCAGAAGAGATTGGCGAGGATATGGACTTAACACCGGATAAAGTTAGAGAAATCTTGAAAATTGCTCAAGAGCCTGTCTCGCTGGAAACTCCTATTGGTGAAGAAGATGATTCTCACCTAGGTGATTTCATAGAAGACCAAGACGCTACATCGCCTTCAGAGCATGCTGCCTATGAGTTATTAAAAGAGCAGCTTGAAGATGTACTGGATACACTTACAGACAGGGAAGAAAACGTACTTCGCTTACGATTTGGGCTTGATGACGGGCGGACTCGTACTCTTGAAGAGGTTGGAAAAGTCTTTGGTGTAACCCGTGAACGTATTCGACAAATTGAAGCAAAGGCATTGCGGAAATTACGACACCCTAGCCGCAGCAAACGCCTAAAAGACTTTTTAGAATAAAATTAAACATAAGAGATAGTTTACTTCTTAACTAAGGGGTAAACTATTTTTTTGAAAGAGTGAATTGGAAATGAAAGCACTTTCTATTTGGCATTTGTATTTATTTTACTGAATTGTTTTACACTTTGCAAATAGGTAAAAGTAATCCTTTTTTAAAAAATTCACAAATCACTTTTCTAAGAAAGGTTTATCTTTATTGTATTATTTAAACAGTATATGTTAGGAATGAGAAAATCATATTCAAATATAACTAAAATTTTTATATGTTTTTAATTCTTCAAATAAGTAATTGACATATTAGGGAAGAATAAAAGGGCTGACTTTAAAAATAACAGCTATTTATTGCATTTTTTAGTAATATTATCGTGACAAAATAAGTTTAGGGCTTTTCCTTCTGAAGTTTTTAAAGTAAAATAGTAGTTGTTTGTAGAAGACTATTTATTTACAGTTTTACGTACATAAGGGAGGTTATATGATGAATCGAAATCCGGTTATTCCTTACATCCTGATTTTTGTATTTGGAATCGGACTAATGTTCTTATTGTCTTTCAAAGGCCTCGGGGATATGGATGAGCTTGCCAAGGAAAAAGAAGGCGGTACTGAAACAGAACAGGTTGTAAGAGCACCTGAAGACATTTACAAGTCTTGTATAGGCTGTCACGGGGATGCATACCAAGGGGGAATGGGTCCTGCACTAACAGGTGTTGGTGACAGGTTATCCAAGGATGACATCAAAAACGTGATTACGAATGGTAGAGGGAACATGCCAGCTGGTCTCGTAAAACCAGATGAAGCTGACGCAATGGCTGATTGGTTAGCTAATATTAAATAATTTTCAATGAAAAGGTCCTTTGCTTCTGTAAAGGACTTTTTTTATACTAGTAATAATACATAAAAAGTGGTGAATGATTTGAATACAGATAAATTATCAGTTCGGTTAGAAACGGTAGCAAAATATGTTCCCTTTGGTGCAAGGGTAGCGGATATTGGTTCTGATCATGCATACCTGCCTAGTTACCTTGCTAAGAACGGACGTATTTCTTTTGGGATTGCTGGAGAAGTTGCAAAAGGTCCATTTCAGTCCGCTGAAAAAAATGTAATGGCAGAGGGGCTCTCTGACATCATTTCCGTTAGAATGGGCGATGGGTTAGAGGTGATTCAGCCTGGCGACGCAGATTGTATTACTATTGCGGGTATGGGTGGAAGTCTCATTGCAGATATTTTAGATAAAGGGAAAGAAAAGTTAGCTACTGTAAGGCGTCTTGTGCTGCAGCCAAATATCAATGCAATCGCCATTCGGCAATGGCTAATCGATAATGAGTGGGAATTGATCTCAGAAGAAATCATTGAAGAGGATAACAAAATTTATGAAATACTTGCAGCGGAAAAAGGAGACGCTTTAAAGCCCTATCGTGACGTACCCTTTGAAACGGGCATTTTAGTGGGACCTTTTCTTCTGCAAAGAAAAGAAGCACCGTTTACGAAGAAATGGCTTTTGGAAAAGAAGAATTGGAAGCGAATCTATGAACAGCTTGAAAGTGCCGCACCCTCTGCTGAAACGGAAGAGAAAAAACAAGAGGTTGTTAAAAAAATCAATCTTATAGAGGAGGTATTGGACAATGAAGAAAGTGAATGGTCATGAAATCATTCAACTATTTGAACGGTTTTCTCCCAAGGGTCTTGCGATGGAAGGTGACAAGATAGGCTTACAAATTGGACGCTTGAATAAGAAAATAGATACAGTAATGATTGCTCTTGATGTGCTTGAAGAGGTGATAGATGAAGCAATAGAAAGAAATGTACAGCTGATTATTGCCCATCATCCGCCAATCTTTCGTCCTCTTAAGAATGTCTTAACCGACACAGTACAAGGAAGAATGATTGAAAAACTGTTAAAGCATGATATCGCTGTTTATGCAGCGCATACTAACCTTGATGTGGCGAAAGGAGGGGTAAATGACCTCCTAGCTGAAGCACTCGGTTTAGAAAACTCAGAAGTGCTGGTACCTACATATGAAACAAAACTTAAGAAATTAGTGGTTTTTACACCGATAAGTCATGCGAAGGAGATAAGGAAGGTCTTAGGGGACATTGGTGCTGGATTTATTGGAAATTATAGTCATTGTTCATTTTCAACAGATGGAACAGGTCGATTTTTACCCGGAGAAAACACCAATCCACATATCGGACAGCAAGGTCAATTAGAAGAAGTGGATGAAGTAAGAATTGAGACAATTGTACCAGAGTCTTTATTAAAGAGAGCAATCACAGCGATGATAAAGGTGCATCCATATGAAGAGGTTGCATATGATGTTTATCCAGTTGAGAATAACGGTGAGGTGCTTGGACTCGGTAGAATCGGGAAGGTTAAGGAAATGACACTCGCTGAATTTGCTGAGAGGGTAAAAGAAGCTTTAGAAGTGGACAAAGTTAGGGTAGTGGGGGACTTATCTTCGCGGGTCAAGAAAGTCGCTGTATTGGGCGGAGATGGAAACAAGTATTTCATGAGCGCAAAGTTTAAGGGTGCAGATGTCTACGTTACAGGAGATATTTATTACCATACTGCTCATGACGCGATGATGCAGGGGTTAAACATGATAGATCCCGGTCATAATGTCGAAAAAGTCATGAAAAAAGGACTTACCAGTATCCTTTCAAAAATGTGCAAAGAATCTGGTTACGAAGTAGAAATATTCCCTTCAGAAGTTAACACAGATCCATTTCAATTCGTTTAAAAACTGTGAAAATAATGGGGATACGTGGGAACTTGTAAGTATTTGGACAAGGCGAGTGCAAAGGGAGCAAGCCTTTTCCGAATGGAGAAGGTATTCGGACAGCTTAGATGGAATTTGGGGCTAGCCCTGTCCGAAAAGAGAAGGTATTCAGACAGCTTAGGTGGAGTAGGGGCTAGCCTTTTCCGAATGGAGAAGGTATTCGGACAGCTTAGGTGGAAAAGGGAGCTCGCCTGTCCGAAAAGAGAAGGTATTCAGACAGCTTAGGTGGAAAAAGGAGCTCGCTTTGTCCGAAAAGAGCACGCATTCAGACAGTAAAAGTGAAAAAACAGCCAGACCTTGTCCGAATAAAGCAGTTATTCAGACAGCGTACTTGAAAAAGCAACTAGCCTTGTCCAAATACACCTTGTATTCACTATTAAGGACGATATCCTTCTAGTCCTGTCTGAGTTCGTAAAAAAATAATAAAAAAACACACGAAAATGTCGTGTGTTTTTTTATATCTCAAAGGTGACCGTCCTAAGAGATAAAAATTATTTTTTTACTTTAGGTAATATTTTATTAAGTGGTACATTTTTGCGGCGTTCCCATGTAGCTTCGTTATTGGGATCAAATTGTTCTAAAAATGTAATGACTTCTTTGGTAATCGGCGTCGGAGTAGATGCGCCAGAGGTTACGGCTACATGCTTTGCATCTTTTATCCAATCAATTTCTAACTCAGAAATATCAGCAATACGATATGCCCTTGTACCAGCAATTTCTTCAGAAACCTGTGCCAGTCTATTAGAATTATTGCTCATTGGGTCACCAACAACAATGGTCACATCGGCTTCTGTTGCCTGACCAGCGACTGCTTCTTGACGAACTTGTGTTGCCATGCAGATTTCATTGTGAGCTTCCGCATGAGGATATTTTTCCTGTACCTTTTTCATAGTATCGGCAACATCCCATTGGCTCATGGTGGTTTGATTTGTAACAATTAATTTTTCACTCGTAATGTCCAAGGCTTCCACATCACTTGGTGTTTCAACAAGATGTACGGCACCTGGAGCCACGCCTATAGCACCTTCAGGCTCTGGATGGCCCTTTTTCCCGATGTAAATAACCTGATATCCCTGTTTTGTTTTTTCTTCTATCAGATCATGAGTTTTCGTTACATCTGGACAGGTTGCGTCAATTGTTACAAGACCTTTCTTTTTCGCAAGCTCCCTAACCTCAGGAGATATACCGTGGGCTGTAAAAATGACAGTGCCTGAGTCAACTTTCTCTAGAATATCCTTACGATTTTTACCATCAAGCGTAATAATCCCCTCTTCGGCAAAAGCATCGGTTACGTGTTTATTATGAACAATCATTCCAAGAATGTAGATAGGACGCGGTAATGATTTATCTAATGCCGCATTTCTAGCAACTACCATGGCGTCAACCACACCATAACAGTATCCGCGGGGTGAAATCTTTATAATTTGCATATAATAAAGTCCTCCTAAGGAACATTTGACTTTGAATCTATGTAATTATTATATAAAACTAATAGAAATAATACAAAGATACATTTTACCTTAGAAATTTTTGTGAATTTTTCCTGTGAAAATAAGAAAGAAATAAAAAGATGCTGTTTTTTCAGCATCTCTCAATTAAATGTATAGTTTTGGAATAGAAGGACCGTTTTGAGGTTTTCTTTCAACAACTGGATCATTTTCCAAATCTTTTTTCTTTTTTTGTTTTTTCTTCGGTTCTTCCTCATCTTGGACAGATTTCTTTTCCATTATCGGTTTTTCTGTTCTATCTTCCTCAGATTTCTCCTCGGTTGGCATATCTTTAAATCCCTTATACAGTTTCCACATCATCGGAAGATTCTTTACAATTGGTCCATATTGCTGAATCATTGGACCGATAGATTGGGCTGTCTTTAAAACCTGTTGGGTATTATTTAGAAATCCTGTGAGGCCATCAGGATTACTCAGAGTTTGAAGAATGGAGCCAACTCCTCTAGAACCATTTGGAACAGCCTTGCTGGCTGTCTGTAATCCTCTAAAACCACCCATTTGATTACCTTGTTTTTTTCCGCCAAGTATCTTCGAAAGTAAACCACCGCCATTTCCTCTGCCTTGGCCTCTTCCCATCGTTTGTCCCATCATAGGTCTTCCACCGGTAAAGTTTTGCGGGTATCTCATCATTGGCCCGTAGCCGCCATACGGAGGCATTGTTTGTTGCTGACCTCCAAACGGTCGCGGACCCATCACATTGGCTCCCATATGCCCAGGCAGTGAATATCTCGGTCTTGGCTGCTGCATCGTACGTTCCCCTCTCAAAAAAGCCTTATAATTTAAGGTATGCAACGAATTAAAATTGGTTTAGGAATAAGCACAAAGATAAACTGTAAATTTTTCTGATTAAAAGTTGTTTAAAGGTAAAAGATGATAATAACTGGTTATTTCAATGAATCTTTACTATAATGATATGATGGATATAAAAGTGGAAGCTCTTGCTAAGGTAAGAAACTTACTCCATAAACGGTAGATATTAATATATAAGGAGCAATAACATGAAGCAAAATCGTTTTGAGCGTTTTAATTTTCAGCCATTTATTATAGAAGCAGTAAAGGAACAAGGTTTTTATGAACCAACAGAAATTCAAGAACGGATGATTCCATTAGTTTTAAAAAATGAAAGTGCAATTGGTCAATCACAAACTGGAACAGGGAAAACACTTGCTTTTGTTTTGCCTATATTAGAAAAAATAAATCCTGAGCGCCAAGAGGTACAAGCTGTCATCACTGCACCTACAAGAGAGCTTGCTTCGCAAATTTACCATCAAATTCTAAAGGTGACAGAGCATTGCAGTCCTGATAAGGCAATAATGACTAGATGTTATATTGGTGGAACTGACAAGCAAAGAACTATTGATAAATTAAAGATTCAGCCCCATATTGTGGTAGGAACTCCAGGTAGAATAAAAGACCTCATGGTTGAACAAGCACTCTTTGTCCATACTTCCGACGTACTTGTAGTGGATGAAGCGGATATGATGCTTGATATGGGATTTATTGAGGATCTGGATCAAGTGGCAGCGAAAATGCCTGAAAAACTACAAATGCTTGTATTCTCTGCAACCATTCCAGAAAAACTTAAACCATTTCTTAAAAAGTATATGGAGAATCCAAAAACCATTCAAATTGACGCAAAAAGGAAAACGGCAGAAAATTTAACCCATTACCTAATACCTTCCCGACACCGAAATAAAAAGCAACTAGTTCATGACGCACTTATTCAGTACAACCCATATTTAGCCATCGTTTTTACTAATACCAAAAAAATGGCTGAGGAAGTTGCCAACTTCTTGATTAACAAAGGCCTTAAAGTTGCTCGCGTTCACGGAGATTTAAACCCTCGCGAACGAAAAAAAATGATGAAGCAAATACAAGATTTAGAGTACCAGTATATTGTTGCCACTGATCTGGCTTCAAGGGGAATTGATATTGAAGGAATCAGTCATATTATCAACTATGAGTTACCAACAGATTTGGACTTTTACGTTCACCGAGTAGGAAGGACTGCTAGAGCTGGTAATACAGGAGTAGCCCTGACAATATATGATATATCGGACGAGGATGCATTAAACCGCCTTGAAAAAATGGGAATACAATTTAAGTACGTCGATCTTAAAAAAGAGGAATTTGTTGAATTAGAGGATCGTAATAAAAGAAAAACCCGTGTAAGGAAAGAGGATGAAGCAGAGAAGACGGCCAAAACTATGGTCAAAAAGCCTCAAAAGGTAAAGCCGGGTTACAAAAAGAAAATGCAGTGGGAAATGGACAAAATAAAAAAACGTCAAAGAAGATTAAAGAAGAAGTAATAGTGAAGGGAGAGAGAGGGTTTGCTGAAAATAGGTTCACATGTTTCAATGAGCGGTAAAAAAATGTTATTAGCTGCAAGTGAAGAAGCTCTATCATATAGTGCAAATACTTTTATGATCTACACGGGTGCGCCGCAAAACACTAGAAGGAAGAAAATTGAAGATTTAAATATCGAAGCAGGCAGAAGGCATATGGAGGAAAACGGGATTTCTGAAATTGTTGTCCACGCTCCGTACATTATCAATATAGGGAATACGACAAATCCTGATACGTTTGAATTGGGTGTAAGATTCTTACGCACAGAAATTGAAAGAACAGAGGCCATTGGTGCCAAGCAAATCGTGCTGCACCCTGGTGCACATGTTGGGGCAGGTACAGAGGCTGGTATAAAGAAAATCATCGAGGGTTTAAATGAGGTATTAACGGGGAAAGAGCAGTTACAAATAGCCTTAGAAACAATGGCAGGCAAAGGTTCTGAATGTGGAAAGTCGTTCGAGGAATTGGCGATGATCATGGATGGCGTAAACTATAGCGACCGGCTTTCCGTATGTTTTGATACGTGTCATACACACGACGCCGGCTATAATATCGTTGAGGATTTTGATGGTGTGTTAAATGAATTTGATAAAATTGTTGGCATAGATAAGTTAAAAGTTCTTCATATCAACGATAGTAAAAACGCAGTAGGGATGAGAAAAGACCGTCACGAAAATATCGGCTTTGGTCATATCGGCTTTAACGCTCTTAACTACATCGTACACCACCCACAGCTGACTGACATACCAAAAATACTCGAGACACCATTCGTCGGCGAGGACAAAAATAACAAAAAACCGCCATACGCATTCGAAATCGAAATGCTCCGTCAACAAAAGTTTAACGAAGACCTCCTAGATAAAATTTTACTCGGGTAACAAAAGAGCTGTGCTTTTGGCACAGCTTTTTGAATGTCATTTTGTAAATTGAACAAAAAGTTTATTTACTTCTCTTGCAACTTCAGGTCCTCCAATTTTTGCAATTTCTTTAATCAATGCTGACCTTTCACGATCATCAAATATATTTACATTCTTTCCTTTTAAGTATTGAGCAACTTTATATGCCTGCTGCCGATTTACACGGATATTAAACTGTTCTGCATACTTGAAAAGTTCATCACCAGTAATGGTATTAATCTTATGATTTATAATGTTCTCAAAAATCTTCACACTCATCACCCCTTCATCCAATGTATGAAGGGGGAAAATAGAGTGTTACAAATTGAAATCGATACCCTGTAAAGGTAAAGACTTTACATTGATAAGATCCTATTGTATACTACTTTAAGTTAAATCGGAATGATTCTTAAAATTAAGGTGTGAATGTATGAAATCACAATCTGTTATTGAAATAAACAATCTTTCTTATCGCTATGAAAAAGATACAGTCCTAGAAAATATTAATGTCACTGTACCATTTCGGTCATTTCTAGCGATTGTCGGTCCAAACGGTTCCGGGAAATCAACACTGTTAAAATTGATTTTAGGATTATTGAAACCGCAAAAAGGAGAAATTCGCTTATTTGGACAAGAAATAAATAAATTTAAAGATTGGCAGCAAATCGGTTATGTTTCACAAAAAGCTAACTCATTTAATACCGGATTCCCTGCTACGGTTTTTGAAGTTGTTTCTAGTGGATTAACAAAAAAGCTTGGGTTGTTCCGCTTTTTTAAGAAAGAGCATACCCTAAAAGTCCATGAAGCATTGGAAGCTGTAGGAATGAGGAAGTTTACTAATCGAAATATAGGCGAGTTGTCAGGAGGGCAGCAGCAAAGAGTTTTTATTGCCCGAGCACTTGTGAGTGAGCCTGAGCTATTAATTCTAGACGAGCCAACCGTTGGCGTGGATGCTGAAAATGTAAACTCATTTTACCATATGCTCGCTGACTTAAATAAACAGAGAGGGATTACCCTCCTTTTAGTTACACATGACATTGGAACCATTTCAGATAAAGTGACCCATGTTGCTTGTCTGAACAAGCATTTACATTTTCATGGTGAAACAAGTGAATTTGAAAAGCATCAAAGTGAGGGGATGTCTGAATTTTATGGAACGGATGTCCATCTTCTTTCCCATCAACATGACCACGGAGGCGTTTTAAAATGATTCAAGGAATTTTTCAATATGAATTCTTACAAAATGCCTTCCTAACAGGAATCCTGATTGGATTTCTTGCACCGTTATTAGGCGTCTTCATTGTTGTCAGGAGGCTATCTTTGATTGCGGATGCCCTAAGTCATGTTACATTAGCAGGTATTGCAGCCAGCTTATTACTAGAAAAATACTTTGTTGTATTAAGTGGCCTTAATCCCCTTTACTTAGGAATGGTTTTTTCAGTAGGGGGCTCACTGTTCATTGAAAAGCTGCGGGGCGTTTATAAACATTACCAAGAGCTCGCTATCCCGATTATTTTATCTGGGGGAATAGGGCTTGGCGTTATTTTTATTTCACTCGCTGATGGTTTTAATACGGATCTGTATAGTTATTTATTTGGCAGTGTTTCTGCGGTAAGCCGTACAGATTTATGGGTTATATTTGCTATTAGTATCGTCGTTATAGTCACGGTCATTTTATTATATAAAGAGCTATTTTTGTTATCTTTTGATGAAGAGCACGCAAAAGCCTCTGGGATTGCTGCAAAGAGCATTCATTTCATCTTTATTATCATGGTGGCACTTGTAATTGCTGCTTCTATGCGGATTGTCGGGATTATGCTTGTTTCTTCATTGATGACTTTGCCGGTGGCGGCGAGTATACGCATCGCTAAAGGATTTAAACAAACAATCTTCCTGTCAATCATTTTTGGGGAAATTGCAGTTCTTGGAGGACTGTTTAGCTCTTATTATTTAGACCTTGCCCCTGGTGGAACGATTGTTATGATTGCGGTGGTTATTTTAGTATTTACAATCATTTATAAAAAATTAATGATAAAAAGTCAGGTTTCACAAGGGGGTGCAGCAGGGTGAATGTAAATGAAGCCATACAATTCTTAAAAGAAAATGGATTTAAACAAACGGGAAAAAGAGAAGATATGCTTCAATTGTTTGCAGATAGTGATAAATATTTAACTGCCAAGGATGTTTTGGATGAATTAAAGGAAGACTATCCAGGGTTAAGCTTTGATACCATTTATCGTAATCTTTCTCTTTTTGTTAAAATGGGAATTCTTGAGATGACGGAGCTATCTGGTGAAAAGCACTTTCGCTTTTCCTGTTCACGCCACCAACACCATCATCATTTCATCTGTTTGGATTGTGGTAAGACGAAGGAAATTGAAACTTGCCCAATGAACAGTTTAAGTGAGGATTTAAAAGGGTACGACATTTCAGGACACAAATTCGAGATTTATGGACGTTGTCCAGAGTGTCATTAAATACAAACAGCATGGCAAATGCCATGCTGTTTGGTGCTATTTACCGAAGCCAATTTTTAACCCAATTATTCGCTTCCAACCAATTATTGACACGTATGACACCTTTTGGAATGGGGTCCTGGTTATAAGGTGTATTAAACAAAAGGACAGGAATGTCACATTCCTCATGAATCATGACAGCATTGTCATGTTTATCCTCGAGAAAAATATCCACTTGATGTCGTTTTGCTGTGGCTACCTTATCATGCGAACCAATTAATTCTATATGATTGTAGGACAAGCCCTTTTTACTAAACCATTTCTTTGTGTTTTCTAGAAGGTGTGAACCTCTTGCACTAATAAAAAATAACTCATGTTCCTTTTTCCATATATTAAGTATTTTTTCTGCCCCATCTGCAAGTGGGGATTGCTCATAAATGATGGGCTCGTTTTCAACAAACCATTTTGAAAATTTTTCCTCAGGTACCTTAACCACCTTATTTAGGTCATATTCTTTAATATCCTCTAATGTAATGTTTAGCCCAAATCCTTCATTAATAAACGGTACAAGTGCCGATGGACACGTTACCGTACCATCAATATCAATGCCAAATCTTTTCCTCATCTGTATTCACCTTCAACTGCCAATTTTTTAACTTTATTTTACCATACTAAAATGATGAAAGTTACAAACAATAATTAATGCTCCTATTACTGAAAGTGAGGGATTCGGATGGAAGATAAAAAAGACACGAAAGTGGCTGGGTATCTCCCAAGTCCAAAATCTAACCAAAATAGCCCAAGCAATTCTTCAGAATATAAAGAAGAAACAGCAGCTGAAATGGCAGTGCCTATTTCTAATACCCAACCATCGTTCCAGGAAAAATCAAAGAATGGTGCAGGGGCTGGCACGGGTACTAATGCTGGTGCAAACTCTTCGGAATATAGAGAAGAAACAGCTGCTGAAATTGCAGCACCTGTTCCTATAACCCGACCAACTTTCCAGGAAAGATCAAAAAGTGGTTCTGGGGCTGGCACGGATACAAAAGCTGGTACAGGAATGGGATGGGCTGCTTTAGCGTTATCGATTTTATCACTGTTTGTAATGCCGATTCTTTTTGGTGCAGCAGGTATTGTGTTAGGATTCGTTGCTAAACGCCGAGGAGCAGATAGTCTTGGCGCGTGGGCAATTGGGATAGGTGCCATTTCCATTATCGTTGGTATCTTTATCCTACCGTTCTTTTAACAGCGGCTTGCAAATATAGGGGCAAAAAGAAAAGCGGAAGCGCCTTGTCCAAGGAAAAATGCAGTTCAATTTTTCCCAGGGGCGACAGGCATAAGACGAGCCGGCGAGAAGGTGGTACTTTACCTTCTTGACGGATTGGCTTATGACCCCGAGCCCCTAGGCGCTGGAGCTAGACAAAAAAGAAACCCGGCAGCTTTGCCGGGTTTCTTAATGTTTTATTGGGTTACTTCTGCTTCCTCTAATGCTTTTTTTTGAAAATATTCCTCAGCAAGTTGATCGATTTCTTTTTTTAATTCATCGACTAACTGGTCTTCAGGTACTTTACGTACAATCTCACCCTTACGGAACAGTAATCCCTCACCACGTGCACCGGCAATTCCAATGTCAGCTTCTCTTGCTTCACCAGGGCCGTTTACAGCACACCCTAATACTGCTACTTTAATTGGCGCTTTTATTTTCGAAATATAATCTTCCACTTCATTGGCAATACTGATCAAATCAATTTCGATTCTGCCACAGGTTGGACATGAAATTAACGTTGCAGCATTTGAGGATAGACCAAATACTTTTAAAAGCTCTCTAGCAACTTTTACTTCTTCAACAGGGTCGGCACTTAAGGAAATACGGAGTGTATTACCAATGCCTTTGCTAATAATTGCTCCTAGCCCAGCAGCACTTTTTACAGTACCGGCAAACAAAGTACCTGATTCAGTAATACCTAAGTGCAGTGGATAATCGAATGCCTTTGAAGCTTTTTCGTAGGCTTCAATTGCAAGGTTAACATCTGATGCTTTCATGGAAACAATAATGTCATGAAAATCCAGATCTTCAAGGATTTTGATATGATGGAGAGCACTTTCGACCATTCCATCTGCAGTAGGATAACCGTACTTCTCGAGAATTCTTTTTTCTAGCGATCCGGCATTTACACCAATACGGATTGGAATTCCACGCTTCTTGGCAGCATTAACAACAGCTTCCACTTTTTCTCTTTTTCCGATATTCCCTGGATTAATCCGAATTTTATCAGCGCCGCCTTCAATGGCTTTAAGCGCTAATTTATAATCAAAATGTATATCTACTACTAAAGGGATATTAATTCTTTTCTTTATTTCGGGAATTGCATTTGCTGCTCTTTCGTCTGGACATGCAACACGAACAATCTGGCAGCCTGCTTCTTCAAGACGTTTGATTTCAGCAACGGTCGCTTCAACGTCATGTGTTTTAGTAGTGGTCATGCTTTGTATAAATAATTCATTACTTCCGCCAATCGTTAAATTCCCAACCTTAACGGGACGGGTTTTTGTACGATGTGTAATTTCACTCAAGGAAATTCGCTCCTTCAAATTGGATTCGAATAATAGTTAGTTTAAACATGCACCTATTATTTTATCAGTCCTTTGCTGATCTTGACAAGACAGACGCTTTTGTTTCCCTATTTAGAGTAGTCAGGAAATTCATAAGTTGATCCAATTTGAATCTTTTCTGGAGATAATCCTGGGTTTAAACTTTGAAAATCCTCAATCAGTTTGTCAATGGATACAGGTAAGGGTTTTTTTAAATGATTTTCTACGATCGATATCAGAGTTTCACCAGGTTCAACTTCGGCTTCAAAAGAATCCTCCGCCTCTTTAACGTTTGTCATTGTTACAACTGTTTGTTCTGGTTTTTGAGTTTCTTGCTTAGGCAGGGTACCGGCCGTTAAATCAATATATATTACATAAATTGTCAGAAGTCCAAACAAAAATAGAAATATCCTTTTCATAAGACATGCCTCCAAAATGGAATGTTTGTACATTCCTATGCTTGTCCACTTCTTTATAGAACGAAAAAACGCACCCAATGGGCGCGTTTAACTTTCTAAGTTTGTTTTTTCGTTTTGAATTTCTTTAATGGCTAAAAATAAGATAATTACTTCAACAAACCAATTAATATAAAAACTATTTGGTACAGGTGTATTAAGGGCGCTCATAATAGTAAAGAAAACTGTAGGCAGCGTTGCACTGTAGGCAGCCATTCTCCATAAGTGGCGATAACTAATACTTCTGCCAGCTAGATTTTTTAATAATAACCCGATCCAAGCTAGAATGGATACTTCAATAAAGTTTACAGCACTTGATATAAGGAACATAAAAAGGGAAATAGCGGGAATAATAATTCCCTTCAGCCCATCAACTGTATCCACTATATCGATGAAATCCGCTTTCGTAATCGTTAAACCTTCCATCATAGAATAGGAATAGCTATCAACTCTTCCACCTGCAGCGACGGTAATTTCATTCTTCAGCAAAGCGATGGCGTTGCCCTTGTCCTCTACATCTTCGTTTGTAATGACACCAGTAGGATCGACAATAATGGAGAACTCACCTTTATCAACCGTGATCGGTACATCTGTCTCGGCAGAGAGAGTACCATTATCTATGGTAAAAGAGGGGATATCATTGTTTATGACCGATTTTGTACTATCAATTCCTTCATTTAGCATTGTATTTATGTAATAAATTGATGGCAAAATGGATAAAAAAGTGAGAAAAAAGACAAATAAAATGGTTTTGCCAATTCCTTGAAAACGGAAAGAAGCTATATCCTTTGGAGAATAAGTACTTTTATAAAATTGCTTAAAAATATTCATAATTACCACCCTAATAAAGATTCACCATTCTATTGTAACTTTAGGAGCTGTTATAAACAAGAATGTTGATTTATGAAACTATTTAGAAAGCTGGCCGTATAGGTAAATAATACATTTTTAAAAGGATGGAGAAATCATGGAGATCGTTTATTGGTCAGTCATTTCAATTTTATTTATCATTGGGTTCGTCGGTCTGGTTTATCCCATCATTCCAAGTGTTTTGTTTTTATTAGCTGGATATCTATTATATGGTGTCTTTTTTTCATTTGAACACTTTGGATGGTTCTTTTGGCTGATTCAAGGTTTTTTTATTATTCTTTTGTTTGTCGCGGATTATATCGCCAATATGATTGGGGTACAAAAATATGGCGGTTCAAAGGCTGGAGTTTGGGGGAGCACGATAGGACTTTTAGTCGGACCATTCGTTATACCGTTTTTGGGAATTCTCATTGGTCCATTTATAGGTGCAGTAGCAGCAGAGCTTTTAGTTAATAAGCAAGATATTAAAAACAGTTTGAAAATAGGTTTTGGATCTGTTGTTGGCTTTATTAGCAGTGTCATAACAAAAGCAATTATTCAAACTCTTATGATTGTTTATTTCTTATTAGTTGTTTTTTAAAAGAAATAATCCTCCTCACTTGAAAGGGAGGAGGATTTATTTAATTTACCCCGCAGATCTCATAGGGGCAGTTTTGGCAGTCCACCTCTTCTTTTAGGTATTTAATATTTCTTATTGTGAATTTTTGCTGATCATAGGTAATAACATCTTTTTCCCGCAATTCCTTTAATGCACGTTGAATAACTTCCCTTGTTCCGAAGGTTAAATTGGCAAGTTCTTGATGTGTTAAAGGTAAATCAATAAGGATACCATCCTCTGTCATAACACCATAGGTATTGCAAAGGCGAATGAGAATGGAATATAGGCCGCCTTTTTTACCATTCATGATTAGGTCTTGGCACTTCATTTGTGCTTTTAGGTAACTTGTACTTAACCAAGAAACAAAAGCATTCATGGCATCAGGGTCATTCAAGATAAATTCCTCAAATTGCTCTTTTTTTATAGGAAGGATTTCACTGTCAGACAGTGTCTTTGCATAAAATTGATAATGAGGATTATGTTTAAAAAGTTGATATTCAACAATCAATTCGCTGCTATTTAAAATTTTTAAAATAAAGTCCTTTCCGCGCATATGGACTCTCCCTAGTGCCACTGTTCCGCTGAGCAATAGGTATACATATTCCACTGAATCTTTCTCCTGAAAAAGAACGCTTCCCGCTTTAATTTTTAGAGGTTGTTCTGTTTTCTGAAAGAATTGTTCTAATAAATTATATATCGAAAAACTAGTTTTTAGCATATGTCCATCTCCTTTACACCCTACAACTTGATTTAAACATGTATTAACAACCTATCACCGGTTGAAACATGACAATTTATTGAAAACTTGAAAAAATTAATGTATAAAATTTTGTTGTGAAGGAAATTGTATATTTGTTAGGAGCAGAGCTTTTTATTTGAAAGAAAACACTTTCTTTGATAATCTTAAGCTACAAAGCTTTAGGAATATTCTAAAATTGTTTTGATTTTAGACATATCTTTAAGCTAAAAAAACTTTTGTTTACATAGGAGGAAATACCATGGCATTTGAATTACCACAATTACCTTACGCTTATGACGCGCTTGAGCCACACATTGACAAAGAGACAATGAATATTCACCACACAAAACATCACAACACTTATGTAACAAACTTAAATAACGCACTACAAGGCAATGAAGAATTATTAGCAAAATCTGTTGAAGAGGTTATTGCTAACCTTGACGCAGTACCAGAAGCAGCTCGTACAGCTGTACGTAATAATGGCGGCGGTCACGCTAACCACTCATTATTCTGGCAAATTCTTGCACCAAATGGCGGCGGCGCACCAGCTGGCGAATTAGCTGATGCCATCAATAATAAATTTGGCAGTTTCGAAAGCTTCAAAGAAGAGTTTGCTAAAGCAGCAACTACTCGTTTTGGTTCAGGCTGGGCTTGGTTGTCTGTAAGCAATGGTGAATTAGAAGTTTCTAGCACACCAAACCAAGACTCACCTTTAATGGAAGGAAAAACACCTATCCTTGGTCTTGATGTTTGGGAGCACGCTTATTACCTTAACTATCAAAACCGTCGTCCAGACTACATCTCTTCTTTCTGGAATGTTGTTAACTGGGATGAAGTTTCAAAACGTTACACTGCAGCGAAATAATAATAGTTATGTGGAAAGACAGCTGACTTTTTTAGCTGTCTTTTTATTTTATCGTATAAAGGCTTCCTCCTTGTTAAAGAATAACCCTTATCACAAAGGGGAGTTACTATGGCGAAAAAATTTAAGTTCTTAGGTGACGTAGAATTAACAAAAGATTTATCCTTGCTGTTAATCATTGGCGGTTTATATTCTTTAAGTGTTGCTTTATCGAATACTTTTGTAAATATTTATTTATGGAAGCAAACGGGAGAATATTCAGACCTCGCGCTTTATAACCTTTCAATTGTTATTTTGCAGCCCTTAACTTTCATCCTAGCAGGCAGATGGGCAAAAAAAATTGATCGTGTTAAAGTATTAAGAATCGGAGTTAGTTTTTTAGCAATATTTTATTTAATGGTTTTAATAACAGGAAAAAATGCTTCAACCTATCTATTACTGTTAGGCGGCCTGCTTGGAGTGGGATATGGTTTTTATTGGCTTGCTTATAATGTCTTAACTTTTGAAATAACCGAACCTGAAACAAGAGATTTTTTTAACGGCTTTTTAGGAATTTTGTCCTCTACCGGTGGTATGATTGGACCAATTGCCGCAGGCATTATTATTACACGGTTTGAAAAGTTCACTGGGTATTCGATTGTATTTGGAATATCATTATCTCTTTTCGCATTAGCTGTTTTCTTAAGTTTTTCATTAAAGCCACGTCCTGCAAATGGCAGGTATGATTTTAAAAGGATTCTAGAAGAAAGAAAGAAAAATGAAAATTGGCGTCTTATTACAAATGCGCATTTCTTCCAAGGGCTGAGAGAAGGAACATTTTTATTTATAATCTCGGTACTGGTCTACATTTCCACCGGAAGCGAGCTTGCTCTAGGGACCTTTGGACTGATTAACTCCGGAATTTCCTTCATAGCCTACTATGCTGCATCCCGGTTGATTAAAAAAAACAGACGAAAAAAGGCGATCCTTATTGGTGGTATTATCCTTTATTTAGCTGTTTTGATTATCGTTTGGGATGTTAATTATGTAAAACTTTTAATTTACGCAGCGATGATTGCGGTTGCTTATCCGATCTTGCTAGTACCATATGTGTCCACTACCTATGATGTAATTGGTTCTGCTTGGAAAGCCGCCGAAATGAGAATCGAGTATATAGTCGTCCGCGAAATCTATATTAATCTGGGAAGAATTGTTTCCATACTATCCTTCTTAGCAGCAGTTACTTGGTTTAATGAGAAGGAAAGTATCCCAATCCTGCTATTATTTCTAGGGGCTGGTCACTCGCTCATTTATTTGTTTGTAAGGAGAGTCCAATTGCCTACGGCGTAACACGATGAGTAATTCCGATTACTCATCGTGTTTTTTTATTTTTATGGTTTTTGTGTGGATTGTAGGAAGTTGTCAATTGGTAAGTCTTTTTCGTAGAAAGTAAGTTGATTTTCCGCTAAAATAAGGGTTATCATGTCGAATTGGCAAGGAAGTGAGAAACCTGGTTATTAAAAAGAAAAAAACGCAGCGTGTTACTTTTCGCTTAAACATACTTTTTTTTGTTATATTTTTGTTGTTTTCTGTTCTTATTCTACGTTTAGGTTTAGTTCAAATCGTTTATGGGGAAGATTTTAAACGCGAAATTGAGAGAACGGAAGATATCACCGTTAACAATCCGGTGCCCCGAGGGAAAATGTTTGACCGCAACGGAAAAGTTATTGTAGACAATACACCATTAAATGCCATCACATATACAAAGTATCAAGATACAAGCCAAGAAGAAATGCTCAAAACCGCTGAACGCTTAGCAAAGCTGATTGATAAAGATATATCAAAAGTTCGTGAACGTGATAAACAGGACTTTTGGATATTAAAAAACCCTGAGAAAGCAAAAGCAAAAATTACAGAGAAAGAATGGGACAAATACGATCAAGAGGAATTGGATGATAAAGAGATCTATAATCTCCAGCTTAAAAGGATTACTGAGAAGGACCTGAAAAGTTTAACTCCACAGGATTTAGAAACGCTTGCGATATTTAGGGAATTTAACAGCGGTTACGCCTTAACTCAACAAATCGTAAAAAATGAAAATGTCACCCCCGAAGAGTTTGCTGTAGTCAGTGAAAACTTAGAAGCTTTACCTGGTGTTGATACTACTACAGATTGGGAACGATATTATGCATTTGGAAACACATTAAAGACTGTGCTTGGAAATGTTACATCTTCTGATGAAGGCTTACCAAAAGATAAACTAGAAGAGTACCTTGCTCGTGATTATAATCGAAATGATCGGGTCGGTAAAAGTTACATTGAGCTTCAATATGAAGATGTCTTACATGGACAAAAGGGTAAGGTCAAAAATGTTACCGATAAAGCAGGGAAAATCTTGTCTACTGAAGTTGTTTCTGAAGGACAGCGCGGAAAAGACCTTGTTCTAACCGTTGACATGGATCTTCAGCTTGAAATTGAAAAAATTATAGAAGAAGAACTTTGGAAAGCAAAACAAAATTCCAAATCAGCTTTATTAGACCGAGCATTTGTTGTTCTCATGAACCCACATACAGGCGAAATATTAACAATGGCTGGAAAGCAAATTGCTAAAAATGACGAGACCAATAAACAAGAAATGCGTGACTTTGCACTTGGGAATATTACAACCTCTTATGAAGTTGGATCTGTTGTCAAAGGTGCGACAATTTTAACTGGTTATAATACAGGGGCAATTCAGCCAGGTTCAACTCAGTACGATTCGCCTTTATTGATTAAAAATACACAACCTAAGTCTTCTTGGAAGAACTTTGGAAATATTAATGACCTAAGAGCATTACAAATATCTTCAAACGTGTATATGTGGAAAACAGTGATAGAGATGGCAGGCGGGCACTATGCACCAAATAAACCACTACCATTAGATTTAACTGCTTTTGATACTATGCGGCAATCATTTAGTCAATTTGGTCTTGGGACAAAAACAGGAATTGACCTTCCGAATGAGAGTACTGGTTATCCTGGTCCGGTTAAACAATCTGGTTTACTGCTTGACTTAGCCATTGGCCAGTACGATACCTATACGGTAATGCAATTGGCGCAGTATGTTTCAACCATTGCTAACGGCGGGTATCGTGTTCAACCTCATATCGTTAAGGAAATTCGTGAACCTATGCTTGACAACAAACAACTAGGTCCGATTTTCCAGGAAATTCAACCAACGATAATAAATCGTATCGATGGCAAGGATGAATGGATCGATCGGGTACAGGAAGGCTTTAGAATGGTTATGCAAGTAGGAGATGGTACCGGTGTTAGTACCTTTAAGGGTTCCGAGTATAATCCTGCAGGTAAAACAGGAACCGCTCAAGCTTTTTATGATGGTCCTGAAAGGAAGAAATTTGGGGAAATACCGCCAAAAGTGATGAATTTAAGTCTTGTAAGCTTTGCACCGTTTGATAATCCGGAAGTGGCAATGGCTGTTATGGTTCCATGGGCATATCAGGGAAACAGTGGTCCGGCTACTGCCAATGTGATTGGAAAAAGGGTTTTGGATACGTATTTTAATCTAAAGAAGCAGACTCCTGCGACCGAAAACCAAGATACTGCACAAAACGCCGATGGTACAGCAGAAACACCAGAAACACAGCAAAATAATCAATAGATTTAACAAACCTGTCTCAAAAATTGAGGCAGGTTTTTTCATATTATTTTTATAAATGAACATGCTATCATTAATACATTTTATTTATGATTTACAAAAGTCATACATACCTTTACAAAACCTTTACAATCCATTAAAACAAGCTTTACAGAAGGAGTATATTATTAGTCTTGTAAGGAAAACGAACAAGATAAAAACAAACCAATTTTCGTAGGGGGAATTAAGTAATGAAAAGCTTTAAGAAATTAGCACTAACAGCAATGATGTCTGGTGTGCTAGCAATCACTGCAGCTTGTGGCGCACAAGGTACTGAAGGCAACAAAGAACAAGCTGGCGAAGAAGTAAAGCAACTTCAAGGTGAAATTAAAATAGACGGTTCATCTACAGTTTTCCCAATTATGGAAGCAGTTGTTGAAGAATATGGCATGACACAACCAGGCGTTAAAGTTTCTGTTGGTTCATCAGGAACTGGAGGCGGTTTTAAAGCATTCATCGCAGGTGAAACTGAATTAAGTAATGCTTCTCGTCCTATAAAAGATGAGGAAGCAGCAGGTCTTAAAGAAAAAGGTATTGATTTTACAGAAGTAAAATTAGCATTTGACGGACTTTCAGTAGTGGTAAATAAAGACAATGATTGGGTAGAAAGCTTAACAATCGACGATTTAAAGAAGATTTGGATTGAAGATGGTACAACGAAAAAATGGTCTGATATCAATCCTGATTGGCCAAATGAAGAAATCAAATTATACTCTCCTGGTGCAGATTCAGGAACATTTGATTACTTCGATGAAGTAATTCTTGATGAACAACCGATTGTTCAAAAAGCAACTCTTTCGGAAGATGACAATATCTTAGTACAAGGTGTTAAGGGTGATAAAAATGCCATTGGATACTTCGGTTATGCTTACTATGCTGAAAACAAAGATTCTTTAAAAGTTGTTAAAATTGATGGCGGAAATGGCCCTGTTGAGCCGAACAATAAAACTATTGAATCAGGCGAGTATGCACCATTATCACGTCCATTATTCACTTATGTGAAAAACTCTGCGATTAAAGATCAAGAAGAAGTATATGATTTCGTAAAGTTCCTTTTAGAAAATGCTGCAACCTTATCTGAAGATGTTGGCTATGTAAAATTACCTGAGGCAGACTATACAAAGCAACTAGATACATTAGAAACTCTTAAGTAAGAGTTAGAATAATTTTATAGGTGAGAAGCATGGTAAAATGTGCTTCTCATCTTGTCATTGGAATGAAAGGGGTTTTCAAATTGGCCACTCAAAACACCAATTCCTTCTCGGTTCAAAAAATGATTCAAGAGAAGAAGAAAAAGAAAAGTGCTGGTGGAATTACAGAAAAAATCATGCCATATATCTTATTCCTCACGGCAGCTGTCTCTGTTTTAACAACGATTGGCATTGTCCTTACGCTTATTTTTGAAACATTTTTATTTTTTGATGCTGTATCGATTAAAGAATTCTTTACAGGTAAAGTATGGTATCCTTTTTCCGAAACCAATGGATCTTTCGGTATTCTACCGCTAATAATGGGAACTTTAAAGGTAACTGTAATAGCTGCTATTGTTGCTGTTCCTATCGGATTGGCTTCAGCCATTTATTTGAGTGAGTATGCAACTGATCGAGCTCGCAGAATTATTAAACCGATATTAGAAGTTTTAGCTGGAATTCCAACGATTGTTTATGGGTTTTTTGCGCTAACCTTTGTTACTCCTATATTACGTGATATCATTCCATCCCTTGAAATTTTTAATGCTTTAAGTCCTGGTATTGTCATTGGAATTATGATAACACCGATGATAGCTTCACTTTCAGAAGATGCGATGACTTCGGTTCCAAATGCAATGCGAGAAGGTGCACTAGCACTAGGAGCGACTAAATTTGAAGTAGCTATTAAAGTCGTTTTGCCAGCAGCTATTTCAGGAATAGTTGCCTCTATTGTATTAGGTATCTCACGCGCTATCGGCGAAACAATGATTGTGGCAGTAGCTGGGGGATCTACACCTAATCTTGAATGGAATATAACGGGTTCCATTCAAACGATGACAGCATATATTGTCCAAGTCAGCCAAGGGGATGTAGGATATGGTACGACGATCTATTATAGTATTTATGCTGTTGGGATGACGCTTTTTGTATTTACATTAGTGATGAATTTATTGGCTCAATACATCACTCGTCGTTTTAGGGAGGAATATTAATGAATCTAATTAATCATGATACCGTAGTAAAGCGGATGAAACCAAGATTATCAAAAAATTCTATTTCAAAATGGATATTTTTTGCTTTAACTATGTTTGTTTTATTAATACTAGGAATATTATTATATCGGATATTCTCTCAAGGATTTGGCTATTTAGATTTGCAATTTTTGCAAAGTCTGCCTTCAAGGAAACCTGAAAATGCAGGGGTTTATGCTGCGTTAATTGGAACCATTTGGTTAATGGCTGTTGTTGCACCTGTTTCATTGCTGCTTGGTGTAGGGACAGCCATCTATCTCGAAGAATATGCAAAAGAGAATGCGTTGACAAATTTTATTAAAGTTAATATCTCTAATCTAGCTGGTGTCCCTTCTATTGTTTTTGGGTTACTTGGTTTAACAGTATTTGTTCGTGCGTTAGCATTTGGAACAAGTGTTTTGGCCGCAGGACTTACCATGAGTCTACTTGTGTTGCCAGTTATTATTGTGGCTGCACAAGAAGCTATTCGCGCGGTGCCAAATCAATTAAGAGAGGCTTCATTTGGGTTAGGAGCTACTAAATGGCAGACTATTGTCCGTATTGTTCTTCCTGCTGCAATTCCTGGTATACTTACGGGCGGAATTTTGGCTCTATCTCGTGCCATTGGAGAAACTGCACCTCTTGTTGTCCTTGGAATGCCTTTATTTCTTGCATTTTTACCAAAAACATTTTTAGATAGTATTACTGTTTTACCTTTACAAATTTACAATTGGACAGGTCGCCCGCAGGTAGAGTTTCACGCTTTAGCTGCAGCAGGTATTATCGTTTTACTTTTCATGTTAATTGTTATGAATTCAATTGCTGTACTAATTCGAAATAAATTCCAGAAAAGATATTAAGGCTAGGATTTAGGGAGGCAAACTATAATGGAAACATCAACAGCCACTGCAAATATTGTCAACACAGAAGAAAAACAAATTGTATATAAAACAAGCGACTTAGATCTATGGTATGGTGATAATCAAGCGCTAAAGAAAATAAACCTAGATATTATGGAAAATGAAATTACTGCTATTATCGGACCTTCAGGTTGTGGAAAATCAACGTATATTAAGACATTAAATCGTATGATAGAACTTGTACCAGGTGTTAGAACTTCAGGTGAAATTCTCTATCGAGGGAAAAATATCCTAGATAAATCCTATCAAGTAGAAGAATTGAGAACAAAGGTTGGAATGGTATTCCAAAAGCCCAATCCATTTCCAAAATCAATTTATGAAAATGTGGCTTATGGACCAAAAATACATGGTATTCGCGATAAAAAAATCTTAGATCAAATTGTTGAAAAAAGCTTACGTGGGGCTGCGATTTGGGATGAGGTAAAGGATCGTCTTACTCAAAATGCTTACGGGCTGTCTGGGGGGCAGCAACAGCGTCTCTGTATCGCCCGCTGTCTTGCGATAGAACCAGATGTCATTTTAATGGATGAGCCTACTTCTGCACTTGATCCCATTTCGACATTAAAGGTAGAAGAACTTGTACAAGAATTGAAGAAGGATTTTAGTATTATTATCGTTACTCATAACATGCAGCAGGCTGCACGTATATCTAAGAAAACTGCTTTCTTTTTAAATGGAGAAGTGATAGAATTCTCTGAAACTAATAAAATTTTCTCTACTCCAGCAGATAAGAGAACTGAGGACTATATTACAGGAAGATTTGGATGATGAGGTGAAGAGATGAGTACAAGATCGAAATTTGATAGTAAATTAACGGCTTTAAAAGAGAAACTTTTAGAAATGGAACGTTTAGCGGAGACTGCTGTTCGTGATTCACTAAGTGCCCTAATTAACCATGATATTGAATTAGCTAATGCAGTCATTGATGGTGATGATAAAATAGACACCTTAGAACATGAAATTCATGATACCGTTTTGCTTTTGATTGCAAGAGAATCACCCGTCGCAAAAGATTTGAGAACACTCAATGTGGCTTTAAAGGTTTCATCGGAAGTAGAACGTATGGCCGATATGGCAGTAAATATAGCAAAAGCAGCCATTCATATTGGTAATGAAAAGCACTTTAAAGAAATTCGTGATATTCCAAAGATGATGGATCAAGCACTTGAAATGGTCACAATGTCAATTAAAGCATATATTGATGAAGATGTGATGCTTGCACAGAATTGTGCTGAGAAGGATGATGAAGTGGATAATATGTTTGGTAAATTAGTTCATGAACTAATTAGCATGGTCCCAGAAAACCCGAATGCAACAAACCAGATTATTCAACTATCTTTTGTATGCAGATTTATCGAAAGAATTGCTGATCATTCAACGAACATTGCTGAGAATGTAATCTATCTTGTAACTGGAAAAAAATTCAACCTAAATGAGTAATAATAATCCACCTAAGATGAGACCTCTAAATGATGTCTCATCTTTTTTTTATGCTAAGAAAATTGTCACTTTATGCAGAAGCAAAATACGACAAAATACGTTTATTGTACAGTTCGCTTACCGGTGGTACCATTAAGTTTATCTATGAAAGAATATTTAGATTACTTTTGCATATGTATGTGTTTGCAGAATGGAGGAGAACAATGATTGAAGAAATTATTAAACTAAGAGAGGATGGTTTATCATTCCGAAAAATCGCCTCACAACTCAACACTACGGTTGGAAGAGTCCAATACCGATGGAATAAATATATAAATAGTCAGGAAAATCATATAGTAGATGATACTGTTGAAGAGATATCTAAGAAGGAAGATGACGTTTTAGAACAGTCTTCGATGGAATATTCTCCAATTAAAGGTGAACTTCAAGTGAAACTGGTTACCCCAAGAAAAATTATCGTTTATTGGGAAGCATCAAAGATTCCCGAGAAAGTTATTACTTTATTTTATAACGGGAAGTATGAGGAATTGGTCTATATCATTAGACTATATGATGTAACAGATATCATTTTCACGGGAGAAAATGCACATCATTACTATGATATCGCGGTACCCTATCATAAGGGACATTGGTTTATCAAAGGCCTTACAGCAAATAGGAGTTATGTAGCCGAATTAGGTGTTAAATTTAATGATAATGACTTTTTTCCAATCCTGCGCTCATATTCTGTTCAAACCCCCCCATTAGGAAATGTAAATGGAAGTGAAATTTATAATAATTTAGTACACAATCAACAAATTGATCAATACTCCCCAAAATGGATTGATTATGTAAGTACGTACAGTTATTACGGAGAAGCAAAAAATGTGGGGCAGAATAATGAATGATAAATTAATAAATGAAATGACCCAAAAATATTCCTATGATTGGCGATTAAAAATTCTAATCCTGACATGGGAATACCCGCCAAACGTTGTAGGCGGGCTTTCAAGGCATGTTAATGGTCTTTCTGTACATTTAGCTGAGCAAGGCCACGAGGTCCATGTGGTAACAGCAGGCAATGCCAGTCTCGCGGCTCACGAAATCATGAGTGGCGTTCATGTCCATCGTGTCACGCCACTCAATAACCAAGACGACCATTTTCTATCTTGGATTGCTGGTTTGAATCTAGCTATAAGTTACAAAGGTGAAAAAATAGCAGAAAATATAAAGTTTGATATCGTACATGCTCATGATTGGCTGGTGGGAACGGCTGGAATTACGTTAAAAGAAGTGCTATCGATTCCATTATTATCTACGATTCATGCGACTGAACATGGCAGGAATAATGGAATTTATACAGAGATGCAGCGGTTTATCCATGAAAAAGAACTTCAGCTCATGACAGAATCAGATCAAGTCATTGTGTGCAGTAACTATATGAGAGAAGATCTTTTAGCAAACTTCCATCTCTCAGATAAAAAAATAACCATTATTCCAAACGGTATCGAACCCTGTAATAGTAAAGTAGATTCAAATAAGATTTATCCATTTATTAAGAATAAAAGATACATTTTTTCAGTCGGCCGAATCGTAAAAGAAAAAGGGTTTGAGACGTTAATTGAGGCGGCACAGGCAGCAAAGGAACAGGGACAGGAAATTTATTTTGTTATTGCGGGTAAAGGGCCAATGCTGGAAAGATATCGGAAGATGGTAACAGAAAAACAATTAGATCATTATGTGGCTTTTATTGGCTATGTTACGGATGAGGAAAGAAATGCGCTATTAATGAATAGTGAAATAGCTGTGTTCCCTAGTTTATATGAGCCTTTTGGCATTGTGGCTCTAGAAGCTATGATTCTTGGTAAACCCACCATTGTTTCAGAAACAGGAGGGCTAAAAGGGATTGTGATGGATCGGCAAACGGGCTTGCTCATGGTTCCAGGTGATGCAGAAAGCCTACTGAAGAATATTGAATTTTTATTACAGAATCCGCAAATAGCAGAAGAGATTGGTTTAAAAGGAATGAAGATTGTTAAGAGTTTATATGGATGGAAGCGAATTGCTTCCCAAACCGTTAACGTAATGGAAGATACTCTGTTACATCAAAGGGCCAATATGAGTGAAAAGACAAGATAGTTTAAGCAGAAATAATATCTAGGTTAACGAAATTCTGGATAGTAAAATAAGCTTTTAAAAAACACACTAGCATTTCCTTTTGAAAAATGATATTATAGAAAAGTCGTATGAACGAACTAGCTTAATCGTTTGGAGGGAAATTGACATGCGTGTAAATATTACGTTAGCTTGCACTGAGTGTGGAGATCGTAACTATATTTCAACAAAAAATAAACGTAACAACCCAGATCGTCTTGAGCTTAAGAAGTATTGCCCAAGAGAAAAGCGTACAACAGCACACCGTGAAACAAAATAAGCAGTAGGGCTTCCTGCTGCTTTTTTTGTTGTAAAAAAATAAGGAGATGACGATGCACTTGTCCGAAAAAAACCTTATACGTAAAGAAATGAAAGAGAGTCTAGCGCTTCTTTCTAAACCTAATTATGAACATTATTCCTATATAATTGCTAACACCCTATATAAAGATGAGGATTGGCAAAAAGCGAACGTCATCGGAATTACAATCTCGAAGGAACCTGAAGTCGATACATACCAAATTATACAAAAGGCGTGGGAGGAAGGAAAAGTGGTTGCCGCACCGAAATGCAATCCGAAGACAAAGACTTTGTCCTTTCGAAAAATAACGGAATTTTCACAACTTGAATCCGTTTTTTATGGATTACTTGAGCCCATTATAGAACAGACGATAGAGGTAAAGCCTGAGGATATCGAGCTTTTATTTGTACCTGGTTTAGCGTATACAAGACAGGGATTTCGTCTTGGTTTTGGCGGAGGGTACTATGATCGTTATTTAACGAAATATAACGGAAAAACTATTTCTCTTGCCTTTAATCTCCAAGTCATTCCCCAATTCTCTATAGAAAAGCATGATATTCCGGTTTCAAAGATAATCACAAATGATGAGGTAATAAAAATAAAATGATTCAAACTATAGTTATTAGTACAATCATTATTTTAGGCGGCATTGCAGGTTATTTAGAACGATCATTAAGCAGTAATGGCGCCATTGCTGCGGTAATAGTAGGGGCAGCTGTCTATTTTGGATTTGGAATAAAAGGACTTCTCCTTCTTGGATTATTTTTTATTACATCCAGCCTATGGTCCAAATATAAGAGCTCAGCCAAAAAAGATATTGAGGAAAAATTAGCTAAGGGAGCAACTAGGGACTGGGGTCAAGTGGCAGCAAATGGTGGTTCTGCAGCGTTAATCAGCATTATATATTATTTTCAACAGGATTTGGTTTGGCTGATTGGTTTTATCGTTTGTCTTGCTAGTTCAAATTCTGACACCTGGGCATCAGAAATCGGCACCTTAAGTAAAAGGAAACCCTTATACATACGTACGTTTAAGCCAATTGAAAAAGGGACATCAGGAGCTGTCAGTTTATTAGGGACTACAGCTGCCATTTTTGGTTCTATGCTAATAGCTTTTGCAGGTGCTTGGCTTTTTGATTTGCAACTATTCCACGTCTTTATCATTTTCTTGTTCGGCTTTTTAGGTAATGTCATCGATACAATATTTGGCGCTTATTATCAACAGGTTTACATATGCAATAAATGTGGAATTGCAACAGAGAAAAAAGTGCATTGCCAAATGGCAGCCAAAAGAATAAAAGGGTATCATTTAGTGGATAATGATATGGTGAATTTTTTGTCAGGTCTTATTGCTGCGCTATTAGCAATGATTGTTATTTATTTTGTAACTAGGTAGTTATAAGGTACGATTTCTCACCGATTAAAACTGATAAATACTTGTGAACTAATATACAATAATAGAGTAATGAATTTATTAATATATCCACTATGTCCAGAGGAGGAATATCATGGTAAAAGTAAATAGAGTTGTCCTTGTTGGAACTGGTTTTGTCGGCTCAAGCTATGCTTTTGCGCTCTTAAATCAAGGAATAACTGAAGAACTTGTGCTAGTTGATTTAAACGAGGCCAAAGCTGAGGGGGATGCGATGGATTTAAATCATGGTTTGCCATTTGCACCATCACGAACCAAAATTTGGTATGGAAGCTATGCGGATTGTGATCAAGCTGACCTTGTTGTGATCACGGCTGGCGCTAACCAAAAGCCAGGCGAAACTCGTCTTGATCTTGTAGAGAAGAACACGAATATTTTTAAAGGGATTGTTGAACAAATAATGGCAAGTGGTTTTGATGGTATTTTTCTAGTTGCAACGAATCCGGTTGATATTTTAACCTATGCAGTATGGAAGTTTTCTGGGCTTCCAAAGGAACGTGTAATTGGTTCGGGTACAATTTTAGATACTGCTCGATTCCGCTTTTTATTGGGACAATATTATGATGTGGATACACGTAATGTTCATGCCTACATTATTGGGGAACATGGAGACACTGAACTTCCAGTATGGAGCCACGCAGATATTGCTGGAATGAAAATATCTGAATGGACAAGTAAGCATGAAACGAACCAAGAGGACCTTGACAATATATTTATCAATGTACGAGATGCAGCGTATCATATTATTGAACGAAAAGGTGCGACCTATTATGGAATTGCGATGGGACTTGTTCGATTAACAAAAGCGATTTTACGTAATGAGAATTCAGTATTAACTGTTTCTGCTTATTTAGATGGGGAATACGGTCATAAAGACGTCTATATTGGCGTCCCTGCCGTGGTAAATCGCAGTGGTATCAGAGAGGTCGTAGAACTTGACCTAAATAAGAAAGAGAAGGAAAAATTCTCAAACTCCGTGAAGGTACTAAAGGAAACAATGGATCCTGTTTTAAGTAAATACTAAAAAGAGTTGGATAAAAATAGACTCCTGCTCACACAATATGGGTAGGAGGGATGAATAATGTCTCGTATGTTGACATCCATATTTATGATTGGGTCAATCGGCTATGTTGCATTCCGCTTTAGGTATCGAATCATTAACGTAATGCTAAGGTCTGGCTGGATGCGTCGACTTGCCGTAGGCTCCATCATGAGCTTTCCAGGTGTGAAAAACAAAATGATGCAGACCGTTTTTGGAGGACCAACTGAAAGACCATCTGAATGGTGAAAACCACAGATGGTTTTTTTTATTGAAAAAATGCGGTCCTTATTAACCTGTTTTTGTCATTATTAGGCGAGTTTTTCGTTTATAATGAAATAAACGGTAAACAATGTTACAAAAATAGTCCTAATAGAAAGTAGTGGGCGTATTGAACAATAAAGAAGATTACCTCTTTTGGAGATTAGCTTATTTTTTCGTTTCAGAACAAGGCTACCGAATCGTTCAATTATTTGATAATCAAAAAGAATTATGGCTGGAAAGACTGGAAAATAAAAAAGCCCCCATCATTCGGTTATTACGGCAGGATTTAGACTGGAGCAATACCATGCAAAGAGATATAGAATTTACCGCCTCAAATGGTGAAAAGGTTCGAAAACAGCTTGGTCGTGGGGAGCTTTCGATTTTAAATGTCTATATTAGTCAGTATCCGCCTGTTGATGAGTACGAATTTCGGCTGGTACGTCCATTTATTTTCCCTCAAGGTAATAAAACAAGTGTTAGTTCTGTACTAATAACCCGTGATCAATATGAGGAAGGATTTAAATCTTTATCAACCAGGCTTGAAAGCGAAGTCTCCTTCCCCGTTCATGAAGAGTATTCTGAGCAAGATGTTAATGCTCAAAAGAAGGCAACGTTAGACTTTGCGATACAATCAGCAAGGAAAGAGAAAGAAATATTTACGAATGGAAAGCCATTTTTTACATACTTTTTTATGATTATCCAGGTGGCTGTTTTTTTATTATTAGAGCTACAAGGGGGAAGTACAAATACATCTACACTAATTAAATTCGGGGCAAAATTTAATCCATATATTTATGACGGAGAATGGTGGAGATTCATTACACCCATTTTCCTGCATATAGGTTTTTTACATTTGGCCATGAACACCTTGGCACTGTATTTTTTAGGTCCTGCTGTGGAAAGAATCTTTGGGAATTTGCGATTTCTACTTATTTATCTATTTGCAGGTATATCAGGAGTTATTGCCAGTTTTATCTTTAGCCCAAATATTTCTGCAGGAGCTAGTGGAGCAATCTTTGGTTGTTTTGGAGCATTGCTTTATTTCGCTCTCATATATCCGAAACTTTTTTTTCGAACAATGGGACCAAGTGTTATAACGGTTCTTGTCTTTAATTTAATATTTGGTTTTACCGTCTCAATTGTAGATAATGCTGGACATTTAGGCGGATTAGCCGGTGGTTTTCTTGCAGCAGGGATTGTGCATTTCCCTAAAAAGAAAAAGCCATTTTTGCAGCTGCTATTTTTGTTGGTATCTGCAGGTATTATTTACGGCTCGCTATTGTATGGCTTTGAACATTCCAAGACAGGTGGAAATGAAAGTTCCACAATGATGTTAGCGCAAGAATATATAAAACAGGAAAATTACGAACAAGCATATGCCGTTTTAACGAAATATGCAGAATCCAATCAACCATCTGCGGAGGTATATTTTGCGTTATCGTTTATTGAAATCAAGCTTGGTGAGCTAAAGGATGCGAAAACACATCTTCTTAAAGTGATTGAAATGGATCCGGACTTACCGGAAGCATACTACAATCTTGCATTAATTTATCTAGAGGAAAATGACGTATTGAAAGCAAAGGAAAATGCTGAAAAGGCAGTGGAAATAAGACCAAGTCAACAAGAATACGCTGATTTGGTTCAAGAACTTAATCGACTGCTCCCATCATCTGACGGAGGAGAATAGGCTCACCCGAAGCAGTTTCGATTAACACTAAAATATGAGTCTTATCCGTTGCAATTAAAATTAGAGGAAGGGTACTGCCTCTGGGACTTTCACTAGTTCCGTCTGCTTTTTTTATACCTAGTATATAGTTTTTATATAAGCCTTCCCAAAGATTACCTACAATTGCATCGGTCTGTGATTTTGTAAAACCAGGCAATACATTCTTTGCCAGTTCATTGAATTGGCTGAGGGGGTAAGCCTGGTAATTTTTTAAATTAATTGCAAAATGGCGCAGTGCTTTGTTCCAGCTTAGCTGGAGCATTCTCTCGGTTTGTTGGTCCAGTTGTTTCTTGATTTTCTCTTCATCTGCGGCAGGGGTAATAAAGTAAATTTGATCAGATGACATTTCCTGTGAGCTGGAAATTTGATCTTCCTTACCATGAAGCTCCGCATGGTGAAAAGTAATTGCTTGTAATAGTGAACTATTATCAATCTTCTTTCTTTTTTCCTGTTCGAGCTCTGCTGTATTTTGTTTCCATTTCCACATTTCATCTAATAGGCGGCCATTGGCATATAATAGGGCAGCATCCTGTCTTAAGTAGGCTTTCCGGTCAAGAGTGGAATGTTCTTTCCAGAGGATCGTATGCGCTTGTTGATCTGTTATCGCTAGTGTAGTCTCTGCCGTTTTGAAGGTTACATTTGGGTCAATAGGGAAGTACGTAATACTCTCCTGTGCCTTTGGATTGGCATGCTGATATATACCAATAGCTAGAACAAGGGTAATTGATATTCCTAGTACTAAATAGATTCTTATCATCTAATCCCAACCTTCTTTTACTATTAATGGAGTATAGTAGTTATAGTAAAGGTTATGGGAACAACTTGTTGGACATGCAAAAATTTTATACGGTTAGAGTTGCTTTCTAAAGAACGTCTTGAGAGCAGCATGGGCTTAAGGTATACTTTACATGTAATGTTTCTTATTCTTTAAGTAAGAGGGCTAAAAAAAATGAAGTCAATCTATGATATTCAACAATTATTAAAGCAATATGGAACGATTATTTATATTGGTGACCGAATAGCTGACCTTGAATTGATGGAGTCAGAATTAAAAGATTTATATCAAGCCCAGCTAATAGAACCCAAAGAATACTCGACTGCATTGTTAATTTTAAGGCATGAAATAAGATTCTTAAAAGAAAAAGAAGAAAAAGATAGGTGATTACAGTGTCAGAACAATGGATAGTTGGAGTTGACCTTGGAGGGACAACAACCAAATTAGCTTTTATAAATTTGAACGGAGAAATTCAGCATAAATGGGAGATTCCAACGGATAATTCAAACGAAGGTCAAAATATTACCGCGAATATTTCTATTGCAATCAATCAAAAGCTAGAAGAATTGAAAGAACAGAAAACTAAATTAATTGGAATTGGTATGGGGGCTCCAGGACCGATAGATTATGAGACTGGTGTTGTCTTAAATGTTGTTAATCTAGGGTGGAAAGATAACTTTCCATTACAAGAGAGCTTGCATTCTTTAACGGGCTTACCAGTTGCTATTGAAAACGACGCTAACTGTGCTGCATTAGGCGAAATGTGGAATGGCGCAGGTAAAGGCGCAAGTAATCTAGTATGCGTGACACTTGGAACGGGTGTAGGCGGTGGAGTTATTGCTAATGGTAATATTGTTCGAGGTGTTAACGGTGCCGCTGGGGAAATTGGTCATATAGCGTCAATACCTTTTGGCGGTGCACCTTGTAATTGCGGAAAGTCTGGCTGTCTCGAAACCATTGCATCTGCAACTGGCATTGTACGCTTAGCAGAGAATGAGCTATCGAATCCTGAATCAAAGGGAGAGCTTGCTGCCCTCCTTGTGGAAAATGGAAAAGTTACAGCAAAGGATGTTTTTGATAGTGCTCGTAATGGTGATGAACTTGCAAATAAAGTCCTCCATGAAGTCAGTTTTCATTTAGGATTTGCTCTAGCGAATATTGCTAATACACTGAATCCCGAAATGATTGTTCTGGGTGGTGGAGTTTCGCGTGCCGGTGATATTTTATTGGACACGGTGAAAGCAAATTTCTCTAAGTTTACTTTTTCGGCGGCTAGGGATTCTACAAATCTTTCGCTTGCCACACTAGGAAATGATGCTGGAGCAATTGGTGCAGCATGGCTGATAAAAAATAAACTAAACTTATAAGAAAATATCCTAAAAACCTGCATCCAAATGCAGGTTTTTATTATGCTCATTTTCTACCGCCTTTTGTCATATCATTTTTATGATGGAAGGAGGATGAAATATGGAGGTTAGAGTCCGGGAAGGTGACTCCTATGCGTATTATGGCCGATTATTCATGGTTCCACTAGAACTTATTATCGATTCAAACGAGAAGGTAAATCCATCTAATTTGAAAACTGGCACGAAAATAATGATACCAGGCTATGTTTCTGTTCCATACACCATAAAAGAAGAGGATACATTATGGAAAATTAGTAAGGCAAAAAATTTATCCATTGATGCCATAATGATACTAAATCAAATGCAAAATCCAAATCAAGTAGTACCCGGTGAAACCCTATATTTGCCTGAGCGTATTTCACAACACCATGTTAGTTTGAAACTTCCTTATGGTTCGAAAATTTTAACGAAGCAGATCAAAGCGTTAAAAAAGTTTTATCCATTTATAAATGTAGATACAATTGGCACTAGTGTTCTAGGTAATCATATTCAAGAAATAAGGATTGGAAAGGGTTTAAAAAAAGTTCATATGAATGCTTCTTTTCATGCGAATGAATGGATTACATCCATGATTTTAATGAGCCTTGTTAATCAATACCTTGTTTCTTTAACGAATCGAAGCCAACTAGCAGGTATTAATTCGATAAATTTATATAATGAAACAGAACTCTCCATTGTTCCAATGGTAAATCCGGATGGGGTGGATCTCGTATTGAATGGACCGCCAACAGGCAGTCGTCAAGAGGTATTGAAGATAAATGAAGGTAGTGGTGAATTTGTCCATTGGAAAGCAAATATAAGAGGGGTAGATTTAAATAATCAGTTTCCAGCTAATTGGGAGATTGAGCAGGAAAGGAAGGCACCAAAGTCGCCTGCACCTAGAGATTATCCAGGAAGCTCTTCTTTATCAGAACCAGAAGCAAAAGCAATGGCTGATTTAATAAAGAACAATCAATTTGATCGTATTCTTGCCTTTCATACTCAAGGAGAGGAGTTTTATTGGGGATATGAAGGATTTGAACCACCTGAATCTGAATTCTTAGCAAGAGAATTTGAACGGGTGAGTGGATACAAGGCAATACAAAATGTTGATAGTCATGCTGGATTTAAAGATTGGTATATTCAAGAATATAAACGCCCTGGTTTCACACTTGAATTGGGAAGGGGCATAAATCCGCTGCCTTTATCACAAATTCATGACATTCTCAAAAGAGTTGAGGGAATATTTCTAGCGTCACTTTATTTGTAAATAACCCCCTTTACGGCTTGTAAAATGATTTCAATGACATTAAAATAAATTATTGTGTTGGTCTTTGTTGATAAGAAAAAGTCGTAAGTATGCGACTTTTTTCTTATTTCAAGAATGTTCTGTAATTATTGAAACATTTCTGTAAAATAAACGTACTAATTAATGTGAAGAAATTGGAGGGAGGGGGAAAATGAGCTTTAGCAAATGTACTTTACTAATAAAATTTATTTTTCAAATTATATTTTTGCTCGTTTTTGCCTCTTTTTTTAGTGCGTGCGCACATCAACAAGATGCCGAACCCAGCCCTTCTAAAGATACTGACAAGGAAAATGTCCCGCCCGCACAACCTGAAGATACATGGAAACTCCCCATTGAAATTCCAGAAGGTGAATTTTACAAAGTTGGCGGCTGGTATTCCGACCATCAAATACTTTATATTACCAATCTTGAACAAACATCGTCTGTTTATCTTTATAATCTTTTAACAGGCAGTAGTGAATTACTTTATAAGAGTGAAGTCCCAATTGTCACTTTACAGACAAGCCCATCAAAAAAGAATATACTTATTCAATCATCCCCTTCTACGTATGAAGGACAAGTTACCATCCTCTCTCTAGAGGGCTCAGAAATCTTGAAACAAGCTATACCATCATATGAATTAGCTTTTGAATGGAACCCATTTAATGAGTCTCAGATACTCATCTCAACTTTTAATGAAGATTGGACATTTCAAATGTTGCTTTTAGACATTGAGCAAAGAGAGACAACTGAACTAACACTTCCTCAACCATTTGTTAAATGGCTGGGAAATGAGGAAGTTGCCTATCTGAATTGGAATGATGATGGACCATCTCTTTTTGCTCCCCTCATGATGAAAAGTTTACGTGCTGAGACGGGGGAAGAAATATTTACAGATGTACTTCAATTCGCAGCTTTCAATGACATTTTAATGACTGTTACGGTTAAGGATGATGAACAGTTACAGGCTACTTATACTTTTTATGATGAGGACAAAAGGATAGTAAATTCTTTTTCGATTCCTCATTTATCAATGTTTTCCGGCTGGTTGGTCCCTTACAATGATTTAAATGTCAGTAAAGGAGAGTTTCTTACCCTTAAACCAGTGAAAAGTGCAGAGGCTGATGCTTACCGTGAAGGTTTTGAGCTTGTTTCCTATGATATTAATAACGGCAAACAAAACGTTATTTTGAATGGCCTGAAGAATGAACCAATTTTGTTATCCCCTTCTGGCAAATTTGCACTGTACGGTAATCGTTTTGAAAAAGTCATTGATTTAGAAACAGAAGAATTAAGGGAGCTTATAGAAAAATAAAAAGACTGCCAGTTGGCAGTCTTTCAATTTTGTTTAGTGTGTACCAGTAGGGAAACCACTTTCAATAAGCGTCATGATTGCAAACCAGCCAAAAACCGCCAATGTACCTACTGCAAAAAATGCTCCTAATAAATTTTTATTTTTTAGGGCAGTGAATGCACCATAAGCAGCAAGTAATGCTACCAAAGCAAAAATAATAACTACTCCCATTAATAAAGCCCCCTTTATTAGATAATACTTGGGCTTAGCCCAACACATTTCTAAGAGTTATGTAAGAATATTATATACATTCGATTCTTATTTTATATTCTTTTTAATCATTTGTCGAGGGCTAAAAGGTTAGCAATGAAGCTTACATAGTGTAAAATAATAGTAACGTAAAATAGTTGGAGGTATGTTAGAAATGAAATGGTCACAAATCCCGTTGGGAGTATTACAAACAAATTGTTACGTCGTTGAAAGTCCTGACAAATCCTGTTTAATCTTTGATCCAGGGAGCGAAGGGAAAAAGCTAATAAAGTGGTTATCAAAAAGAGAGCTTAATCCAATTGCTATTTTTTTAACACATGCACATTTCGACCATATCGGCGCTGTTGATGAGATAAGAGATCATTATAATATTCCGGTTTATATACATGAAGAGGAAGAAGATTGGCTGATAGATCCTGCATTAAATGGTTCTAAGTTTTTTCAAATGCAAGAGTTAATGAAAATGAAAAAAGCAGACTTCATCTTAAAAAAAGAAGAAACGATAACAATTGGTAATTTCACGTTTTCTATCTTTGAGACTCCAGGACATTCTCCTGGAAGCGTGTCGTATTACTTTGAGTCAGAGGGATTTGTTGTATCAGGGGACGCGTTATTCAAGAGCAGCATTGGCAGAACAGACCTGCCAGGTGGTAATCATAAACTTCTAATGAAGAGCATTCATGAAAAATTATTATTTTTACCTGAAGAAACAACGGTATTATCAGGACATGGACCAATAACCACGATTGGAGAGGAGATGGATAGTAATCCATTTTTAAATGGGTTTTAATTCATTGTTCATTGTAAACAAAGAAAAACCCTTCTCGAATGAGAAGGGTTTTTCTGGGGGACGTTCTATTCATATTAAAAATGGGAGGGGATATCGTTAAGCTACTAGAATAACAATATAATAAAGTTTTCACTATGTCAATGATGTAAACCTACATAAAGGAGCTTTTATGATTACCTACTTAAAGAGTTTAATTTCAAGCTCACCAACGAACTTAATTTCCTATGCAGAATACATTGAAGCAGTTCTCTACCATCCTGATTATGGGTACTATATGAAAGATAAACAGAAAATTGGCAGTAAAGGTGATTTTATTACTACAAGTAATATTTCCGATATCTATGGCCGAATGGTTGCGAAATGGTTTGCAAGTGTTTATAAAAAGCATGATCTTGAACCGAATTTCTGTGAAATTGGGGCCGGCAATGGACGTTTTGCCCATGCCTTTTTACAGGAATGGGAGAATTCCATCAAAACACCAATCAATTATATGATTGTAGAAAGCAGTCCATATCATCTGAAATTACAGAATGAATTGATCCCCTCTCACCATAAGGTAATCCAAGTAAACCACCTAGATGAACTAGGGTGTTTTAAAGGGATGGTTTTTTCAAATGAATTATTTGATGCCCTGCCCGTTCATGTCATAGAGAAAGAGAACGGTCAATTATACGAGGTTATGGTAGGAATAAAGAATGAAACCTTATATGAAGAGAAGGTTTTATTAACCAATCCAGCCATTTATTCCTTTTTAGAGGAAAGTATGCTGGAACTAAAAGATAATCAGCGAATAGAAGTGCCTTTGTTAATGGAAGGCATGATTCTGGATATATCGAGGGTATTAACGAAGGGGCTGGTAGTGACCGCTGATTATGGATATACGAAAGAAGATTGGAAGCATCCTTCAAGAATGAAGGGAAGTTTAAGAGGGTATTATCAGCATCAGATGATTGATGATGTTTTGGAGCATCCTGGAGAAATGGATATAACAACACACATTCATTTCGATTGGTTTATTCAAAAGGGTGAGCAAGCGGAGTTAGTATTTCATTCCAAGTTAAGACAGGATGAGTTTTTATTAAAAGCAGGAATCTTAAAGGAATTAGAAAACCATTACGACCCTAATCCTTTTTCAGAGGTTAGCAAACGAAACCGTGCAATAAGGAGTTTAATTATGCCATCTGGAATAAGTTCTTTTTTTCATTTGATCATTCAACAGAAAGGTATTATTAATACGGATCATTTTGAAGAAGAATAAAAAACACCGGAGAAGAACTCCGGTGTTTTTTATGTTGATTACTTCTTAATGTCCTCCAACTCCACCAAGCGGCATCATAAATGTTGTCCAATAAGTGAAGCCTGCGAAGAATACGGTTAAATATGCTCCGAAAACATACATATACATACGTTCGGAAAGTTTAAGATAGCTTAACAAAACAAAGAATCCAGTTTGGGCTAGGAATAGCATTGCAGTCTTATCCATATCTCCTAGATAGAACATTACGGTAAATATACCCGTCCAGAAACCCAAAACTCTGAACATGCGATCCATATGTATCCCTCCTTTTCCCCTACAGTACCATCATGCAATATTATAAAGAAAAGGAGTTCAAAAGTAAATAAAGTTTCAAATTAGTTTGTAACTAGTGCCTGGTAGGAGCAAGTTTCACAACCAGCAATGATATTATCCTTCTCAACTAACTCTACGGATTCAAATAAAGCTTCAAACATTCCTTTTAGAAACTCATGATGCATAGCACAAACACTTTCATGCTCCTCTGCGACTTCTTTGAAGGGACAATTATAGATCTGGAAGTAGATTTTTGTTTGATCTCCATTTGCTTCAAATTCTGGATAGAACCCAGCTAAAGTGGCTGCACTTTTGAGTATTGTTAATTTCTGATCAAAATCTATTTCTTCTCCAAAAGATTTTTTTGCTAGTTCTTGTTCAATAACTTCTGTACCAAATCGCTTCCCAGTTAAGTATAGTGCCTGTTTACCTGCTTCACCCAATGTCAGCATGGTAGAGATGGCTACTTTGGATAATAACATGTAATCCCGGAACGGAAAGTGCAATTGAATAACATCATCTGATAAACGGTATAACCTGCTTGGTCTGCCGCCTTTACCTGTCTTTTTAGTTTCAGATGCTAACATGTTAACATCCTCAAGCTTAGATAAGTGTAATCTTGCAACGTTCGGATGGATATTAAAATTCTCTGCAACCTCTTGTACTGTCACTTCTTGATGACGTTTTGTAATGTATTGGTAAATGTAGTACCTGGTTGGATCTGATAAAACATTTGTTATCTTTAATGTTTGTTCCATCACTGTTCACCTCGAACCCCCATAATTTAATCCAATTATAATACAGCTATTTAAACATGGGAATGAGGTTAACAATGTTAACACTATATGTTTAGAAAATGTTCACAATTGCCGAGTGCTTGGAGACCATTGCTTATACAAAGGTTAAACAGGGTATATACACGTTGTTTGTCAAGGGTTATTTTTCGGTAGAATTAGTAGTGATAAAAGTAAAAAATATTTTCAAACAGGATGATTAATGAAGGAAAATCTTGAAAGGTGTCGAATAATTGCAAAGACAAAATAAAAAGGTGGTGTTATTTATTGTAAGTGCAATCGAAATACTAGCAAATAGAATTATTACAGATGCAGCTCGAAATCAAGCAACTGATATTCACATTGTTCCCAGGAAAAAAGACACACTTATTCAAATCCGCTTAACCAACAAACTCATCCCCCGGTTATCACTTCCAAAAGATGAATGCGACAGATTAATTTCACATTTTAAATTCACAGCAAATATGGACATAGGAGAACGACGACGCCCTCAAAGCGGTGCTATTTTTTGTGAGGTGGACGGAAAACTAATGGGTCTTAGACTATCAACCCTTCCTTCTAACAACCGAGAAAGTCTTGTTATTAGACTTCTGCCCCAACAAGAACAGATTCCCTTTCATCAACTCTCACTTTTCCCTGGTATGACCAGAAAGCTACTCGCTCTCCTAAAACATGCACACGGGCTCATAATATTTACAGGTCCGACTGGATCTGGGAAAACGACCACATTATATTCCCTTTTAAATGAAACCGCACATCTTTTTCATCGAAATGTAATCACACTTGAAGACCCCATCGAAAAAAACTACGATTCTGTTTTACAAATACAAGTGAATGAAAAAGCGGGTGTGACCTATGCGGCCGGTTTAAAGGCCATTCTACGTCATGATCCAGACATTATTATGGTGGGGGAAATTCGTGATGCGGAAACAGCGAAGATTGCAGTCCGAGCTGCATTGACGGGGCATTTAGTTCTTTCAACCATGCATACAAGAGATGCAAAGGGTGCGGTTTATCGTCTCCGTGAATTTGGTGTAAATTGGCTAGAAGTAGAACAAACCTTAATTGCTGTAACTGCACAGCGATTAGTAGAATTAACATGTCCCTATTGTCAAGGGGAGTGTTCACCATTCTGTTATTCATATGGAAGATGGAAGAGGGCAAGTGTTTTTGAACTTCTATCAGGGAGAAACCTTAATGCTGCCATGAAAGAAGCAAAAGGTGAAAATATTATTTCACGGTACACCACAGTAAGGGAAGTAATCAAGAAAGGGATAGCTTTAGGTTATATTAAAGAATCTGAATATGAACGCTTGGTGTATGAACATGAAGCGACATAATTGGCCGATTAATGAGCAGGCTCTCTTATTAAAACGGATAGGAGAATTATTGGCACGGGGTTACCCAATTGCAGAAGCAATTGAATCAATATCTTTGCATTTACCTAAGAATCGAAAGGAGGAGCTGTATCAATGTTTAGTCGATTTGAGAAATGGGATATCCTTTCAGGATGTTCTAAGTAATTTAGGATTTCAAAAAGACTTAATTGGTTACGTCTATTTTGCGGAACAGCATGGCAGCTTCGCAGAAGCACTCTTGGAAGGAAGTAATTTGGCAATAGTAAAAGAGAAAGATAGAAAAAAATTATTGAAACTGTTACAGTATCCAGCTTTGCTTTTTGTTATTACTAGTTTTTTGTTTGTATTTGTCCAACAATCATTGCTGCCCAAATTTACAGACATCTTCGCCTCAATGAGGCTTGAAGCTAATTTCTTTATGAAGGTACTTTCCTCATTTAAAGTTTATTTTCCATTCGTAATGATGGTCTTCCTATCATTGGTGGCAATAGGTGCCATTTATTATGTTTTTGTATTTAGTAAAATCTCCATCCTGCAGCAGCGTTCACAGCTTGTAAGAATACCAGTGGCAGGAAAAATCCTTCGATTATTATTTACCCATTATTTTGCTGTCCAACTAAGCTTCCTTTTAGCAGGTGGAATTTCCGTGTTAGAAGCCTTGCTATTATTTGAGAAGAATACTAGACAGCCTTTTTATAGCAAGCTGGGATTGGAAATTAAGGAGAAGCTTTTAACTGGTGAGAAACTAGAGTCTATCTTATCTTCCTTTTCATTCTTTGAAAGAGAATTCCCGATGATCATAAAACATGGACAAGAAAATGGAAAATTGGAGCAAGAGTTACTTTTTTTCAGTCAGCATTGTGTTTTAAATATGGAGGAAAGAATAGAAAAATGCCTAAAAACGATTCAGCCTATACTATATCTCTTTATCGGGTTTCTCGTTGTATCAATGTACTTAGCCATCTTACTCCCAATGTTCCAGCTATTAGAAGGAATTTAGGAAAAAGGACGGCCATTCGGAACAAGATAAAATATTAAAATGGAGGAATGAATGATGATGAAAAATGAAAAAGGTTTTACTCTTGTTGAAATGATGATTGTTATGCTGGTTATCTCTGTTTTATTAATTGTAACCATCCCAAATGTAGCAAGGCATAATACCAACATTAACAACAAAGGCTGTCAGGCATTTGTGAAAATGGTTCAAGCGCAGGTACAATCTTATATTATGGAAAATAATAAGGTGCCAACGATGGCAAATCTAATTACAGATGGATATCTTATTGAAGATGCTGGTTGTCCGAATGGAACAAAGAGTATACAAATTGATTCAGAAGGAAAAGTAACGGCAGTACCTACAACGTAATGCTCGAATGTCAAAAGGGATTTACATTAATTGAATCTTTGATTGTTCTCTCCATCTTTCTAATTATCTCCTCTATAACTGCCTTTAACATAAAACCTCAATATTATTCAACTATTGATAAGGCCTTTATTTCCCAATTAAAAGCAGATTTATATTATGGTCAGCAGTATGCTATTGCTCATCAGATAGAAGTAAAAGTGATCTTTTATGAACATGAGCACATGTACACAATCGCTACAGGCAGTAAACAGCTAGTTGAAAGAAATCATTCTCCAATGATTACTGTGACTCAAGGATCGATACAATTAGTCTTTAAGTTTAACCCAAATGGAAATGTAGACAGATTCGGTACATTATTTATTCGGACACAACAAAACAATTATCGATTCATTCTTTTGATTGGAAAGGGACGGTTTTATGTTACGGAAGAGTAATGGATTCTTTTTACTTGATCTCCTATTATCGCTTGCTGCATGGTTTATGATGGGCATGTTTTTTATGCCATTATTAATAGATTTATCCAACCAATCTCAACAGCTAGTAAGGGATAAAAAAGGAGAACAGTTTTTATTTGAAGAACTCCAAGCAAATTTAACAGATGTGAGAACAAGCTCAAATTACTCGATCTTTCATAATGGAACTGAATATAAGATTTATTGGAATCATTTGTCAGGTATTGAAAAGGAGGTGTGTGTGAAGGTTGATGAAACTGCCTTACTTCGAGGAACCGAAATTTGTAAAGTACCTGAATGAAAAAGCCTTTACGCTCCTTGAAGTGCTTTTTGCTTTTTCGATTTTTATGATCATTGCATTCTTCATGCTTCCTGTTCTTCATATCATTTTAGATAATAATGACTCAACTGGAAGGCTTCAGAATATGGAATGGGATGTTTTTTGCAGCCAGATCAAAAAAGAGATTCGTATTAGCTCTAAAGCCGATGTTGTATCAGGGAGACTCGTGCTGACGAATAATAATGAAACGATTAACTACGAGAAATATGGGAGTAACATTAGAAGGCGTGTCAATTCTTTGGGTCACGAGACATTACTACAAAATGTATCTTCCGTCACTTTTATCAGGATAAATAACTCCGTGAAAATAATCGTATTAGATGTTTGGGGGAAAGAATACATTGTTGTAGTGTATCCCTATATTCAATGGGTTCCGATTGTATGAAGAATAACGAACAAGGGTTTACGTACCCATTAACGTTAGCAATGCTTCTCCTATTTCTTTCACTCTTTTCTTTTCGTGTCGATCAATTGTTAACCGAAAGGAAGCTGGCTCATGAAACTAACCTAATTCTACAGGAGGAGTATTATTTTCATTCTTCGGTTAAAAAAGTTGAAGAAATCATGCAATTGGGAGGTGTAATCCCATCAAAAGGTACATTTACCTATTTAAACGGAAGCATGGGATTTCAAGCTGACATTCCAATTGGAACTATACAGAAAATCAACTTTACTCTTAAAATGCATACTGGTGAAACAGTAGTAGGACGCGGTTTTTTCGATATTACTTCTAAAAAAATGATAAAGTGGACTGAAATTTATTAAGCGTACTAGTTGTTTGAAAAATTAAAATATGGACATACTTTTAGTGAAGAATGAAGGCAGGTGTGTCCATGAAAACAAATGATTACGTGAAATATATGACTCAAACTCTTGTTAAATATGCGGACCAGCCAAAAGATGAAAGAAAAAGGCTCAGGGAAGAAAGAAAACAAACGAGAGCGTCTTTTTGGTATCGTTGGTTCGGGATTCTTCCCTATATATTTTATATTGAAGTGAAAAACAGAAGAAGAAAAGAGTAAAGAAGCAGATTCAAAAACTGCTTCTTTACTCTTTTACACAGCATTATCGGTTAAATAAAACAATCCACCATTTATAAATGAAATGTTTATTTTTGGTTCATATTGGTCTTGCAAGGCTTTTTTCTCTGTTTCATAATTTTCATTTTCCTCTTCCACATCCTCGTAAAAATGATCAAGAAGACGCAAATCTTGCTCCCAGCGTTTCCGAGCTTCCTCGGCCCACGTATGGTCATCTTCATTAATTACAGCTTTCAGATAGTTTTCGATTCTCGACATTCCGCTTTTTGGCTTAACAAGAGGTGAAAGAGTAAACGAATAATCCGGTATTTTCGGTGTCAGTTGGACATTCTGCAGTCGCTCATGAAAATCCTCAATCATTTGTCCATTAATAAGCTGCAAACCAATTGATTTATAAATATCCCGCTTACGGTCGCATTGATACGAGATCTTAACATTCATGCAAAGCCAAGGCATTAATGGAGTTTGTTGTTGACCATTAAGGTGATTCTCATAAAGCCTGATATAGCTTGCCAGCTTTTTGGTTGATTGAAAAATTTGGTGCAGGCGAGGAGAACCAAAATGAACGGTTTCTCCCTTAATATGTTCAGGTACTATCTGAGGGTTCGTAATAAACGTAAGCTTCATCGGATTAGGTATTCCGCCCGTTTTTTCTAAGTAATGCCAATAAAAAGGTCGGTTCATTAATTCTTTATCGAGTTCGATTGTTAATTGAACCGTTAGGTATCCTGGACCATTTTCTGTTATTTCACATTCATTAGCCAGAAAATAGCGTATCAGAAAATTATGAATTTCCAGCTGCTGCATGTGAATCCTCCTTCTGCATATCTTTAGCTAAATCAATCATTGATGTAAGATTTTCCATCTTAATCCGCATTTCTCCCTCAGAGCAGGATTGTCCAAAAATATCAATTAGATGATCTTCAATACTTCCAAAGTCTAACTTCGTTAAAATATCGTCTAAATCACCTATTACTTTTTCAAATAGTTCAATTTTTTCATATAGAAGCTTTAATATATGTTCTTCCACTGTGTTCTGAATTGCAAAATTGTAGATCATTACATCCTTTTCTTGCCCTAGACGATGGATCCTCCCGATTCTCTGCTCCAATCTCATTGGATTCCATGGTAAATCGAAATTTATTATATGATTACAGAATTGAAGGTTAATACCTTCTCCACCCGCTTCAGTTGCGATGAGTACTTGTGCATGCTTTTGAAATAGCTCACGCATCCAATCTTTTTTACCTCGTTTAAAGCCCCCGCGGAACGGAACGGATGATATCCCGTTTTGTTTTAAATACCATTGGAGGTACATTTGGGTTGCTCTGTATTCAGTAAAAATAATTACCTTATCATCAATTTTTTGAATCAATTCTAAAGCCTTTTCCGCTTTAGAGTTGCTAGAAACAGCTTCCACTTTTGAAATTAAATGTTGAATCTGGTCTTGAAACTCCTTCGTAGGGTTTTCTTTTTTCTGAAGCATGTTTTTTAGTGTATAAAAAACTGCTTCCCTGCTGCTGCAGGCTTCCCTCTGCAGGGTCATCACCGAGAATGCACTTGTTTGGACCCAATCGCCTTCGCTCTTTAAATCAGTAATAGCTTGGTACAATTCTTTTTCCTCGGGTGTAAATTCAATCGGTATAGTTTCAACATGTCTTTTGGTCCATTCAATGCCTGTATCCGCACGTCGGTTTCGAATCATTACCTTATTAACCAACTCTTTTAAATGCTCATTATCATTTAATGAGCGTGCATCCCGTTTGTATTTATCATAGAATGCTGTTTCACTGCCTAAATGGCCAGGTTTTAATAGGGATACGAGGTTAAAAATTTCACCAATTCGATTTTGAATAGGTGTAGCAGTGAGAAGCAGACAAAACTTCTTTTTAAGATTTTGTACAAACTCATAGTTTTTTGTCTTGTTGTTCTTAAGTTTGTGAGCCTCATCAATAATAATTAAATCATAGTCCTGTTTATAGATAATATCGCGGTGTGGATCCCGTTTTGCAGTATCTATTGACGAAACGACAACATCGCATTGTTCCCAAACATAGCTTTTCTTTTGAGAAACCGCAGGTATAAAAAATTTACTATTCAATTCATAAGCCCATTGGGTTACTAAGGAAGCTGGGACAAGAATGAGAACTTTTTTTACAAGTCCACGAATCATGTATTCTTTTAAAATAAGACCCGCTTCTATCGTTTTTCCAAGCCCAACTTCATCAGCAAGAATGGCCTTTCCATTCATATTCTCAATTACTTGTTTTGCCGTTTCCAGCTGGTGGGGAAGCGGCGTCAAATTCGGTAAATGATTAGGTGCTTGCAGGCCTTCAAATTCATTGATAATCAGATGTTTTTCAACTCCGACTGCCAGTTTAAAAAGGTCCCAATTTCCCCATGGTCCATCATTCTCAATCCTATGTAAAAATTCATCCTGCCAGGAGGAATCAAATTCTATTTCAACTGTCATGTTTTCAGCTCCTTCATGCACAAAAAATTTATTGCTCACCTTATGCTTTAATGGTAGGATGGAAATAGATTTGAATGTTTTAATTATTGCAATAAAATAAAATTTTTTCAGATGTATATTTTAGTATGACCCGAATGTGAAAATATTATAATGCGGATGATGACAAGGGGAGAGACTACTTATGTAGCGCCGAAGGAGCAAGCACAATGTGTGAATCTCTCAGGCAAAAGAACTCTTGTTTGACGCAGCTCTGGAGAGTGCTGACTAAAAGAGCAGCCACCAAAGGGGAAAGCCGAGCTTAGGTAAACTTTCAGGTGCAAGGACAGAGACCTTCTTTTTTTAGTAAAGGGAGGTTTCTGTCCTTTTTTGTTATTTTATGCGCTGTAGTCTAAAAAATGGAACATCAAAAGGGGGATTCGTGATGACTGAATTAAAACGTACACCATTATTTGAAGTGTATAAGCAATATGGTGGGAAAACGATTGATTTTGGAGGCTGGGAGCTGCCTGTTCAATTCTCAAGCATTAAGGAAGAACATGAAGCTGTCCGTACTAAGGCTGGTTTATTCGATGTTTCTCATATGGGGGAAGTAGAAGTAAAGGGTCCAGACAGCTTAAACTACTTGCAAAAGATGTTAACGAATGATATTTCAAAAATTAATAATGGCGGAGCACAATATAATGCAATGTGCTATGAAAATGGCGGCACTGTTGATGATTTGCTCGTTTATAAAATAGAGGACAATCATTATTTGCTAGTTGTTAATGCCTCAAATATCGAAAAGGACTATAAATGGCTTGAGGATCATTTAGAGGGTAATGTGTCGATTGAAAATTTATCTGAAAAAATGGCTCAATTGGCGCTGCAAGGTCCGCTTGCTGAAAAAGTCCTTCAAAAGCTAGCAGGTAATACTAATCTTAGTACAATTGGCTTCTTTAAGTTCCAAGAGAAAGTAACGATTGATGGGAAAAATGCACTGATCTCACGAACTGGTTATACAGGGGAGGATGGCTTTGAAATATATTGCGATTCCTCAGATGCTGTTGAACTCTGGAAAGCGATTCTTTCTGCCGGGGAAGAGGAAGGGGTAGTTCCTTGTGGTTTAGGTGCCAGGGATACGCTCAGATTTGAAGCGACTCTTGCACTATATGGCCAAGAATTGTCTCCTGAAATCACTCCGCTTGAAGCTGGAATTGGCTTTGCAGTTAAGTTAAATAAAGAAGCAGATTTTATTGGTAAAGAAGTACTTAAGCAGCAAAAGGAAAAGGGTGCAGCAAGAAAATTAGTAGGAATTGAAATGATTGACCGTGGAATACCACGACATGGTTACCCTGTCTATAAAGGTGAGGAACTTATTGGTGAGGTGACAACCGGGACGCAATCACCATCTTTGAAAAAGAATATTGGACTTGTGTTAATTAAAAAAGAATACGCAGGTTTAGAATCAGAAATAGAAGTTGAAATTCGCGGAAAACGCTTAAAGGCGAAAGTAGTACCAACACCTTTTTATAAACGAGAAAAGTAAACACGAGGGGAGATTAGGTTTATGAAACATCGATATTTACCTATGACTGAAGAAGATAAAAAGGCAATGCTTGAAACAATCGGCGTTAACTCCGTTGATGAATTGTTCAGCGATATTCCAGAAAAGGTTAGATTTAAAGGTGAGTACAACATTAAAGCTGCAAAATCTGAGACTACTTTGATGAAAGAACTTTTCCAAATGGCTTCTCGTAATGCAGATTTAAAAACAAATGCATCCTTTCTGGGAGCAGGTGTTTATGACCACTATATGCCTGTAATTGTTGACCATGTTATTTCTCGGTCTGAATTTTATACGGCTTATACACCTTATCAACCTGAAATCTCACAAGGTGAGCTCCAAGCCATTTTTGAATTTCAGACAATGATCTGTGAGTTAACTGGTATGGATGTAGCTAACTCCTCTATGTATGATGGAGGAACTGCATTAGCTGAAGCAGCGATGCTGAGCGCAGGACATACGAAACGTAAAAAGATTATTGTTTCAGGTGCTGTACATCCTGAGTCAAGGGAAGTCTTAAAAACTTATGCAAAAGGTCAATATCTTGAAGTAATTGAGGTACCAGTTAAAGATGGAATTACAGATACTGAAGCATTAAAAGGATTAGCCAATGAGGAAATTGCAGCTGTTATTGTACAGTACCCAAATTTCTTCGGAAGAATTGAACCTTTAAAAGAACTAGAAGAAATTGTTCATGCTAATAAATCATTATTTGTTGTTTCAAGCAATCCACTTTCTCTTGGAGTATTAACACCTCCAGGGAAGTTTGGTGCAGATATTGTTATTGGTGACGCGCAGCCGTTTGGAATCCCTACTGCGTTTGGAGGCCCACACTGCGGTTATTTTGCCGTAACCACAAAGTTAATGAGAAAGGTACCAGGACGTCTCGTTGGCCAAACGACTGACGATCAGGGCCGCCGTGGATTTGTATTAACACTACAAGCTCGTGAACAGCATATCCGTCGCGATAAAGCGACATCAAATATATGTTCAAACCAAGCGTTAAATGCATTGGCTGCATCTGTAGCGATGACTGCCCTTGGTAAAAAAGGCGTACGTGAAATGGCCGCGGCTAACTTGCAGAAGGCACACTACGCAAAAACTGTATTTAAAGAAGCAGGCTTTCAGGTTGTCTACGAAGGACACTCCTTCAATGAATTTGTTGTGAAACTAAACAAGCCAGTAAAAGAGATCAATCAAGCCTTGTTACAAAAAGGAATCATCGGCGGTTACGACTTAGGACGTGACTATCCGGAGCTTGCCAACCATATGCTGGTTGCTGTAACAGAGCAAAGAACGAAGGAAGAAATTGATACTCTTGTTAAAGAAGTGGGGGATTTGCATGCATAACCAAGACCAGGCACTCATTTTTGAATCTAGCACACCAGGAAGAATTGGATACAGCCTCCCGGAAATGGATGTTCCTGAATTAGACCTAAGCAGTCTTCTGCCTGAAGGGTATTTGCGCAGTGAGGAGCCAGAACTTCCTGAGGTTTCAGAGCTTGATATTATGCGTCATTATACTGCTCTATCCAGAAGAAATCATGGTGTAGATTCTGGTTTCTATCCATTAGGTTCTTGTACCATGAAATATAATCCGAAAATTAATGAAAACGTAGCCCGTTTTAATGGATTTGCTCATGTTCATCCATTGCAGGACGAGAGCTCGGTTCAAGGTGCTCTTGAGTTGTTGTATGATTTGCAGCAGCATTTAATTGAAATTACAGGAATGGATGAAGTTACTTTACAACCAGCAGCTGGCGCTCATGGTGAATGGACTGGATTAATGATGATTCGTGCCTACCATGAAGCCAATGGAGATTTGAAACGTACGAAGGTTATTGTTCCAGACTCTGCTCATGGAACAAACCCTGCTTCTGCAACCGTTGCAGGTCTTGAAACGATTACAGTAAAATCAAATGAATTTGGTCTAGTAGACCTTGATGATTTAAAAAGAGTGGTTGGGGAAGATACTGCTGCCTTAATGTTAACAAATCCCAATACCCTAGGACTTTTTGAAGAAAATATTGTGGAAATGGCTGAAATCGTTCATGCTGCCGGCGGAAAGCTTTACTATGATGGGGCGAACTTAAATGCTGTTCTATCAAAAGCTAGACCTGGAGATATGGGCTTTGATGTTGTTCACTTGAATCTTCATAAAACCTTTACAGGTCCACATGGCGGCGGAGGTCCTGGTTCAGGTCCTGTTGGTGTAAAAGCAGACCTTATTCCGTATTTACCAAAGCCTGTGATTACAAAACGCGGAGAAGAGTTTGTATTTGATTATGACCGTCCGCAATCAATCGGGCGCGTGAAGCCTTACTATGGTAACTTTGGTATCAATGTTCGTGCTTATACCTACATTCGTTCTATGGGCCCTGATGGCTTAAAAGCTGTAACTGAATATGCTGTACTAAATGCAAACTATATGATGAGAAGACTTGCTGAATATTATGATCTTCCGTTCGATAAGCATTGCAAACATGAATTTGTACTAAGCGGAAGAAGACAGAAAAAATTAGGTGTTCGTACGTTGGATATAGCAAAACGCCTGCTTGATTTTGGCTATCATCCGCCAACCATCTACTTTCCATTAAATGTGGAAGAATGTATCATGATTGAGCCAACGGAAACAGAATCTAAAGAAACGCTCGATTCATTCATTGACATCATGATCCAAATTGCCAAAGAGGCAGAGGAGAATCCAGAAATCGTCCAAGAAGCGCCGCATACCACTGTGGTAGGTAGGATGGACGAAGCAACAGCTGCGCGTAAACCAATCTTAAAATACCAAAAGGCTTAGAGATTTTAGGTCAGATTCAGTTTGCTGAATCTGACCTTTTGGTTTTTGGGGAAGTGGAATTGTGCCGGTAAATTAGGCGGGACGAAAATAGGGGAAAAATCCAATAAAAGTAATAAAAATAGACTTCCAGAATATAGGAAGTCCTCATCGATTATTTCTTTGTTTTTACTTTTCCAGACCATTTTTTGAACCCGCCTTGAAGCTGGGTAAGATCCTTGTAACCTTTACGGTGCAAGAATTGAGCTGCCCTAGAGCTGCGCAATCCATTTTGGTCATATAAATAAACAGGTAAATCTGGACGAAGCTCCTTCATTCGCATTCTCATTTGTGACATTGGAATATTTCGGGCTCCTAAAATATGACCTGCTTCGAATTCGTTCGGTTCACGAACATCGATTAATTGTGCCTTTCGATAACCGGCACGAAACTCCTCTTCCGTTACCGTTTTTACAATCCTTTTTTGATAAAAATAGGTGAAAACGGAGTACGCTGCAACTGCCACGATGATGATTAGTAGGACATAAAGTGAATTCAATTTCTATTGCTCCTTTCAAGCATGGTACACTATGTTTTATTATATAAGCCAATTAAAGAAAGATAAAGAATAAACGACAAAAAACTTCAAATTCATTATACCTGAAACATCTGGTTTTGAATTTATATCAGATTTTGGTAGACTAAAACAGATAAATTAGATAAAGATGAGGTTTTTATATGAGCAAAGAGGTATGGCGTTTTATAGATTCAGGTAATTGTTCTCCATCATTTAACATGGCGTTGGATGAGGCATTACTTGATTGGCATAGTGAAGGGAAAATCCCCCCCGTTATACGCTTCTATGGCTGGGAACCAGCGACTTTATCCATTGGATATTTCCAAAAGGTTGAAAAGGAAATCGATCTGGAGGCAGTAAAAGCCCATGGATTAGGGTTTGTTCGAAGACCCACAGGCGGCCGAGGAGTGCTCCATGAGCATGAACTTACTTATAGTGTAATTGTTTCGGAAAATCACCCGGAAATGCCTAAGACGGTGACAGAGGCGTATCGTGTTATTTCTGAAGGAATCTTAAAAGGATTTCACCAGCTAGGATTAGAGGCTTACTTTGCTGTCCCAAAAACAGATGAGGAACGAAGTGCACTGAAGAATCCTCGTTCAGCAGTTTGTTTTGACGCACCAAGCTGGTATGAACTAGTGGTCGAAGGTCGTAAGGTGGCCGGTAGTGCACAAACAAGGCAAAAGGGAGTAATCCTCCAGCATGGATCGATTCTATTAGATTTAGATGAGGACAAGCTATTCAGCTTATTTAAATATCCTAGTGAAAGAGTAAAAGACAGGATGAAATCTGCTTTTAAAAGTAAGGCAGTTGCCATTAATGAAATTAGTTCAAGAAAAATTACATTAGACGAAGCAAAAGAAGCTTTCTATAAAGGCTTTGCAGAGGGTCTTAATATCGAACTACAATCCTATCAATTAACCGATGAAGAACTTGCATACGTGAATAGAATTGCTAAAGAGAGATATGAAAGTGATGAGTGGAACTTCAAAAGATAGATGAATAGGCGTACCATTTAAGGGGTACGCCTGTTTTTTATTGGTTGGTTACTTTTTCTATTTCCTTAATATACTTTTCATACCAGACTTTCCATTCTTCTTTACGCTCAATGCTCCTGCCGTCTAGAAGCGCTTCAATGACATCTAAGCATACATGCCAACCAGCAAGGTCTCTTGGTGTATGGTCAGTAATTGTATTAATTTTCTCTATTAGGCGCAATGAACATCCTTTTGATTCTTCGGTCAATTCGAACCGAACGGTGTCTTTCCACCAAGAGAATTCCAGAACAGTATTTACTTTTAAGTCTAAGATAGAAAGATCTTCAAAAGTGCCATCCCCCATATCAAATTTAATGACTCCGCCTTTATGAAGTTCGTCTACACGTAACTCCGAAAACCATTTTGGCAGTTTCTCGTTATCTGTTAAATACGACCATACCTCTTTAACTGAATGTTTAAGATGTCGTTCAAAAGTGGCAATATAGAAGTTTTCAACTTTTTCAATATGTGCTATCATCTATTTTTTCCTCCTCTTATTCGCTTATGAATTAAGTATACCTTTTTTAATATTCTAGATAATCAATTATCTCCGTTAAATTTTCCTGCATTAAAAAATCGCAACCTGCGAAATTTGTTAAAATTTCCGGTTTTATGCCGAAAATTAATAGATATCTTATCTATACTCTTGTTTCTATTTTATTTTGAGTTTGACAAAGTTTATATTTTTTGCCTCTAACACAATATGTAGTGTTGTCGAAAATATTTTCGGTACTATATATTGATTTGTGTATCCTATCTATGTTAATTTATTTATATTAAGTCAACAAGAAATACAAGATATAGTCTTGCTTACTAGAATTTCACTCAATATATAGAATTTTTTGAAGGAGTTGTTCTCATGTCTGTTGTTTTTAGACAAAAAATGAATATTGATTTTGAAAGGTTGAATGAGGATATCCACTTATTCCCCCAAGTGCACCCGGTTACCCCAGATATGAAAATAACTCATAAGGGTGTTTCACGATTGGTCATGTTGGACCGGTACACCTTCAAAGACACTGCAAAAATCACCCTAACGAATGGCGACTTTGTTGTTCTCACTATAAAAGAAGATCCAAAATTCCCAGCACGCGGTCTTGGATACATCATGGAGATTGATTGGGAGAGTAAAAAAGCAAAGGTTTTAGTAGAAGAGGAATTTAGAGGTGTCCTAGATGACCCTGAAGAAAGCACAACTGGATTAATATGGCGTTCACTTGATGTGATTGAGAAACCTCTTGAATTGTTTTATGAGCAAATTGCAAAGCGAAATGCAACTGGACTTGCTTCGGTTGAAGAGACGGAAGAGAAGCGGATTGAGTGGTTTGAGAAGTTTTACAATGAGCTTGTTTCAATGAATTTCATTCCAGCAGGTCGTGTCCTTTATGGGGCAGGAGCAGAAACGGATGTAACGTTCTTTAACTGTTATGTAATGCCTTTTGTTCCAGACTCACGTGAAGGGATCTCTGATCACCGTAAACAGGTAATGGAAATCATGAGCCGCGGCGGTGGTGTTGGTACAAATGGATCTACATTGCGCCCAAGAAACACCTTAGCAAGAGGTGTAAATGGAAAGTCATCTGGTTCGGTATCGTGGTTAGATGATATTGCGAAATTGACACATCTAGTAGAACAAGGTGGATCAAGACGCGGAGCTCAGATGATAATGTTAGCGGACTGGCATCCAGACGTTATTGAATTTATTATTTCAAAAATGCAAAACCCAAGAATTCTACGGTTCTTAATTGAAAATACAAACGATGAAACAATCAAGAAACATGCTCAGGACAAACTAAAATTAACACCGCTAACTTCCCAAGAGAGAGCCATGTATCAGGGAATTGTTAACTATAAACATATTCCTGGCCTAGGTGGTTTTGGTGAAGAAATCATTGCTGAGGCAGAAGAAAAACTTCAAACTGGCGGGAACTATACCGTTCATAATCCAGAATTCCTAACAGGAGCTAACATTTCTATCTGTTTGACAAAAGAATTCATGGAAGCTGTTGAAAATGATAGTGATTACGAGCTTCGTTTCCCATATGTAGAACATTATAGTAAAGAGGAAATGAAGAATTACAATGAGGAATGGCATAAAGTTGGTGATGTTCGCGAATGGGAGAGACTTGGTCATAAAGTACGAGTTTACAAGAAAATCAAAGCGAAAGAGCTTTGGAACCTTATAAACATTTGCGCAACCTACTCTGCAGAGCCAGGAATATTCTTCATTGATAATGCCAACGAAATGACAAATGCAAAGGCTTATGGGCAGCAAGTTGTTGCAACAAATCCGTGTGGTAAAGTAGCTTAGTTTGCCTCACGTTAAAAATTGCGGAATTAAGCGGGAACCCTGAAATGGGAATCCGAACCGAAGGCTGAGGGTAATACTTCAGTCAGGGGCAACGCATACGAAGTGATCCTGCATATGCAGACTATAATCTTCGCACGAGGCCGCAACATTACACACAATTTAATAAGGAATTAAGGAGTTATGGATATGAATAGAGGGTATGCGGGCTTTTATAAAGGGTTCTATTTAAGAAGTTCCTACGAGTATGCGTACGCGAAATTTCTAGACTTTAATTCCATTCCTTGGAGATATGAAGAGATAACCTTTGATTTAGGATATAAAATGTATAAGCCAGATTTCTTTATCTACAATTCAGCCGAAGATTTAGTTAAAATAGTTGAAATTAAATCTAGAGATAAAAATGCTAAAGAAATGGCTCTTAAATCACTTAAAATAATAGAATCTAAATACAAAATTCCATGTGAACTTATTTCTTATGAAGAACTTTTAAGGATTTATAGTTGTTTACCATTTACTTTGAACAGTACAATCTCAGAATGGATTAATGATGATAAAACCACTATAAATAAATCGTTGTACGGTTCTTTAAATGGTCATTTTAATATAATGCATTCACTAGCTACTAAAAAGAAAATTGGAGAAAACACAAAAAAATTATGGAATACAAATAGTCCCGCTAAACAAAAAATGCTTGAAGGGTTAAGAAAGTCTGGTTTGTCCCAAAAAGGCAAAATAAAGACCCTAAGAATTACTAAGCATTGTTTAAAGTGTGGTAAAGAATTCCAATGTTTAATAACTTCTCCTAAAAAATTCTGTAGCCAACAATGTTCTGGATCCATTGCTATTAAACATGCAACTGATCAATATGTTAACCAAAGGAATAAAGTTCATGGTGAAATAAGAGATTTTATTATTAAATGGTCATTGGAAAATGTTGACCTAATTCTACAAACTCCAATGAACAAAATTAAAACTTCAATCAATCCTCTTGTTCAAGAAATAGAAGAACAGTTTGGAGTTAAAGATTTAAGAGTAATTTCAAAAGCAGTCTTTGGTGAAGATCGTGGTAGAAAAGAGCTTATTAATTTTATGACAAAGGTGTGTAATGAAAAGATATGCTGAACTAACGGGAATCTAAACCGTTAGAACTAGAGGATAAAAAGCCTTTAGGATAACAAACTGGAACAACCACTTGCACCATTTTCTGTATGTAATCTTGCAGCTGTTAATCTTGCAGAAATGGCTGATAAGGAAACAAAAACAGTAGATTTTGATAAGTTAAGGAAAACAGTGGCAGTAGGCGTTAGAATGCAGGATAACGTTATTAATGCTACACCATACTTCCTTGAAGAAAATAAGAAGCAAGCTCTAGGTGAGCGTCGTGTTGGTCTTGGTGTAATGGGCTTGCATGATATGCTAATCTATTGTGAAACGGTGTATGGCTCAGAAGAAGGTAATAAACTTGTTGATCAAGTATTTGAAGTTATTGCAACCACAGCCTACAAAACATCAGTAGAACTTGCAAAAGAAAAGGGAAGCTTCCCATTCTTAAACGGTGAAACATACGAGGAAACTAACCGTTTACGACAAGCATTTATCGATACAGGATATATGAAAAAAATGCCTGAAGATGTTCGTCAATCAATATTAGAAAACGGAATAAGAAATTCACATTTGTTAACTGTTGCTCCTACAGGATCCACTGGTACAATGGTTGGGGTTTCTACAGGCCTAGAACCTTATTTCTCATTCTCATATTTCCGAAGCGGACGTCTAGGGAAATTTATCGAAGTGAAGGCTGATATTGTTCAAGAATACCTTGATAAACACCCTGAAGCAGATGCAGAAAATCTTCCAAGCTGGTTTGTTGCAGCGATGGAACTTGCACCTGAAGCGCATGCAGATGTTCAATGTGTTATCCAACGCTGGATTGATAGTTCAATTAGTAAAACTGTTAATGCCCCACAAGGGTATAGTGTTGAACAAGTGGAAAAAGTTTACGAACGTCTTTACAAAGGCGGTGCAAAGGGTGGTACAGTCTATGTGGATGGATCACGTGATTCACAAGTTCTTACCCTTAAAGCAGAAGAAAACGAAATTCCAACCCAGTTCAAAGAAAAAACCAAACAGCATGTCGTACTTGTTGATACGATTAGTGACCTTCGTTCAACAGATGTAACGATTGGTTCAGAAGTTGGCAACACATGCCCTGTCTGCCGCAAAGGAAAAGTAAAAGAAATTGGCGGCTGTAATACATGTTCAAACTGTGGCACACAGCTTAAGTGCGGTTTATAATAAATGCAAAAGAGGATGCCCCTTGGGGCATTCTTTATTTTTTTGCTAAATTTATTAAATTCACCAGACAAACCTCCAAAAAAATAGCCCAGTCTCCTATGAACTTAGGCTACACACCGTATTAAATTTCGAAGGCATGTTAAGCACCCGTTCGCTCCGATTTCCTATATTCTGAAACGAATCTTATAAATTTAATAAACATTCTAATGACTAAATATTTAACATTCATTGAAATAAAGGTATGATACCATTTCCACCACTTGTGCCATTTAACCATGTTTAGGTATCTACCTGTTAATACTTCAATAAGCAGTTGCGGGATCGTAAATAAAAATAATTTTCCAACAACACGCAGAATGGATTTGTCATTGTAAGTGAATTGATTATAAAAGACAGACACAATTGGACATAATAATAAGTCAAAGACGATATGAAACTTAAAATATTTTGGAAGGATTCGAATAGGATAAGAAAGTAATTTCTTCTCCACCAAAAAAATATCAAGTAGAATAGACGAGAGTGCTGTTGTTAAATAGACAATTATCCAATCCTTAATTAATTTTTTTTTAAAAGCAAATGGGAATGAGAATAAACCTATCAAGGCAAATATTCGTAGAATAACTTTACCCATTACACAACCCCCCCTTCATCAAAACAGGTTTCCAAAGGATATAGGTATCATTCCCTAACAATAATCAATTAACAATAAGTATGGTTTATAAAAAAATGAAAAAACGAGGATGCCCCTTAGGGAGTCCTCGTTTTCTTACTAACCAATCAAGTAACCTCCGATAATTCCAGTCACAACGATCACCCAAGGCGGCAGCTTCCAATAGGCAAGCAAGCTAAATAATAAGGCAGCAAATGCAAAATCTATTGGACCTAGAATAGAACTAATCCAAATGGGAGTATAAAAAGCAGAAATTAAAATACCCACCACAGCTGCATTTACACCCATTAATGCTCCTTTAATTTTTGGATTACCGCTTAAGCTTGCCCAAAACGGTAGTGTACCTAACACCAGTAAAAACGCTGGCAGAAAGATTGCAAAGGTAGCCAGCAAGCCGCCAGTCCATCCACCCACAACAGCACCAATATATGCAGCAAAGGTAAACAATGGTCCTGGTACTGCTTGGGCAGCTCCATACCCTGCTAGGAACGCTTCTTTACTGAGCCATCCACCTGGAACAAATTCACGTTCAAGTAATGGTAAAACTACATGCCCACCGCCAAAGACCAAAGAACCAGAACGATAAAAACTATCAAACAACGCCACCCAGCTAGAAGAAGTCATCTCCCTTAAAATAGGAAGGGCAACTAATAACCCGAAAAATAAACCTAAACAAACGAATGCCAATTTTCGAGAAAATGGAACATGTATAGCAGTTTGAGAATCTTCCTTCTGCTCCTTATATATAATAAAACCTGCAACAGCTGCGATTAGGATTACACTAACCTGAGAATATGCCGTTTGCCATAATAGGGTACATAGTAAAGCGAGTAAAGCAATTGCTTTTCGAGATAGATCAGGAGTTAACTTTTGAGCCATCCCCAAAATAGCATGAGCAACGACGGCAACTGCTACAATTTTTAAACCATGAATCCAGCCGGAATTTCCAATTTCTATTTTATTTAGAACAAGGGCAAAAAGGATCAGAATGATGACGGATGGGATTGTAAAACCAACAAAGGCTAAAATTCCTCCTACTAAACCCCCGCGCATTACGCCTATCCCTATTCCAACCTGACTACTAGCTGGACCAGGTAAGAATTGACAAAGAGCCACTAAATTTGCATATCGCTGTTCGTCAAGCCACTTTCTCTTTCGAACATATTCCTCATGAAAATAACCTAAATGAGCAATCGGACCGCCAAATGAGGTTAGTCCAAGTTTGGTAGAAACAAAAAGGATTTCTATTAGTAAACTAAGTTTAGATTGTTTCATAAATCCCCCTTTAAATTTTGAGTTTTATAAACATAAGTTTATACGTGTTTTTGGAAACATTCACTAAAAATAACCTCCATAAATATTAAGAAACTGTAAATCAATACATACCATACCAGGGTATTATATAATTAGTGTAATTTATATCGCCTCAGAATTGTCAAAAACTCTTCATACGTTCTTCATATTATCTGACTACTATTGTTATAGTATTAACTTAGGAAAAGGCCCTTTTTATCCAAAGAAAAAAAATAAGGTGATTCGATGTACAATCTCATGAGTCAATTTAGTTCATTTGTCAGCAAACCGTTTTTTATCATCGCCAATAACTTGGAATCATGGCCGATTGTATTTGCATTAATATTGGGACTAGTGGGTGCCCTGGCACCATGTCAACTAACCGGAAACATCAGTGCATTAACACTATACGGTAACCGGTCCTTTCAAGAAAAAGTCGTCTGGAAAGATGTTATCTTTTTCACTTTAGGTAAAATTGCAGCCTTTTCGTTGTTAGGTGCCCTTGTCTGGATATTAGGAAGAGAAATTCAAGATAACCTCATCTCCTATTTCCCTTGGATTCGCAAAATAATGGGGCCGTTACTAATCATTGTTGGGATATACATGTTAGGTTTAATGAAAATCAAAGGGACAATTAATTTATTCCAAAGCACAAAAGAATACAATAAGGAAACTCCATTTGGTTCATTCATGTTAGGTTTTAGTTTTTCCCTTGCATTCTGCCCGACCATGTTTATCTTATTCTTTATTACGCTTATGCCAGTTGTATTGTCCAGCTCATATGGGTTTATTCTGCCGTCTATATTTGCATTTGGAACGGCCCTGCCGCTGCTCCTATTTATATTTATAATTTGGTATCTAGGCGGCGGTGGTGTATTAATGAAAAAAGGAAGAAAGTTCGGAGTCGTTATCCAAAGGGTAGCCGGATTTATTATGATAGTACTCGGTATTATGGATACCATTACTTATTGGTCCCTTTAAGTTAAAAACCGAAGTATGAACAAAATGTGAAAGTTAGGAAATAATAAAATAAAAATATAAAAAGCACTTTACATAGGGTAGGGGGGTATGGTTAAATAGAATTAAGGTTAACAAAATTGTTAAATTGGAAAGGATGTATATAAATGGAAAAAGTAACATTAAACGTTCAAGGTATGTCTTGCAATCATTGTGTAAAGGCAGTTGAAGGCAGTGTTGGTGAACTTAATGGAGTAAGTTCTGTAAAAGTTGATTTAAAAGCTAATACAGTCGATGTTGAATTTAATAATCAAGAGGTAACCCTCGATAAAATTAAAGAAACAATCGATGACCAAGGTTACGATGTAGAGTAAAAAATTTGAAAGATACGTGCTATTTTGAGTAGCACGTTCTTTTTACAAATTATTATACCCTAAAGGGGTATAAAGGGGTGGATTTTATGGCTCAAAGTTTAAAAGAAACCAATTTGCAAATCTCTGGAATGACCTGTGCTGCTTGCGCTACAAGAATTGAAAAGGGATTAAATAAATTAGAAGGTGTAGAAACAGCAACCGTCAATTTAGCTCTAGAAAAATCAGCAATAAAATACAATCCAGAAAAACTTAAGGTTGGAGATATAGAGAAAAAGATAAGGGATCTGGGATACGATGTCGTTACTGAAAAAGCAGAGTTTGATATCACCGGAATGACCTGTGCTGCCTGCTCCACCAGAATAGAAAAAGGCTTAAATAAATTAGAAGGTGTCGTTAAGGCAAATGTGAATCTAGCCCTTGAAAAAGCGACGGTTGAGTATAACGGTTCGGCTTTATCACCGGCTGATATTATTAAGAAAGTTGAAAACCTTGGTTATGGAGCCCATATAAAGGAGGACGAAAAAGAAACAATCGATCATCGTCAAAAGGAAATTAAGAAACAAACGAAAAAGTTTATTTTTTCAAGCGTACTATCCCTCCCATTATTGTGGGCAATGGTTGGACATTTTTCATTTACCTCCTTTATCTGGGTTCCTAAAGCCTTTATGAATCCATGGGTTCAACTTGTATTGGCAACACCCGTTCAATTTATCATTGGCGGCCAGTTCTATGTAGGAGCCTATAAGGCATTGAAAAATAAAAGTGCCAATATGGATGTCCTTGTTGCTCTGGGTACATCTGCAGCTTATTTTTACAGTTTATATTTATCGATTATGTCGCTTTCAATGGATACTCACTCAGTTGAACTTTACTATGAGACTAGTGCAGTCCTGATTACATTAATCATCTTAGGTAAGCTATTTGAGGCAAAAGCAAAAGGTCGTTCGTCAGAAGCGATTAAGAAATTAATGGGACTTCAAGCTAAGATCGCAACGGTTGAAAGAAATGGGCTGGAACATGAAATCCCTCTTGAAGAAGTAATTGTTGGAGATATTCTGCATATCAAGCCTGGAGAAAAAATTCCGGTGGACGGAAAAATTATCGAAGGAAATTCAGCCATTGATGAATCCATGCTTACAGGGGAAAGCGTCCCTGTTGATAAGACTATCGGTGATGAGGTTATTGGTGCAACTCTTAACAAAAATGGCTTCCTTAAGGTTGAGGCAAAGAAGGTTGGCAGGGACACGGCTCTTGCACAAATCATTAAGGTGGTTGAAGAGGCACAAGGTTCGAAGGCGCCTATCCAGCGCTTAGCCGATAAAATATCTGGCATATTTGTTCCAATTGTGGTAGGGATTGCTGTAATAGCTTTTATCATATGGTATGTGTGGGTGGCACCTGGAGATTTTGCAGAAGCTTTAGAAAAAATGATTGCTATCCTTGTCATTGCCTGCCCATGTGCATTAGGTTTAGCAACACCAACCTCTATCATGGCTGGGTCCGGAAGAGCAGCTGAATTTGGTATTCTCTTTAAAGGTGGAGAACATTTGGAAATGACCCATCGAATTTCTACCGTAGTTTTGGATAAAACCGGGACAGTTACAAATGGAACTCCTGTATTAACCGATGTTTTTACCGATGAATTAGTTGATGAGAATGAATTTTTATCGTTAGTGGCTTCAGCTGAAAAGCAGTCGGAGCACCCGCTTGCCCAGGCCATCGTTCAAGGAATAAAGGAAAAAGGAATTCCTTTAACAAATGTAACAGAATTTGAAGCAATTCCTGGATTCGGTATCAAAGCGATGGTAGATGGGAAAGAATTATTAGTTGGTACAAGAAAATTAATGAACAAGTATAATGTCCATGTTGATGGTGCACTTGCACAAATGGATGAATTAGAAAAAGTAGGGAAAACAGCAATGCTTGCTGCTATTAATGGCCAATATGCTGGTACTGTTGCTGTTGCTGATACGATTAAGGAAACATCAAAAATGGCGATTAGCCGTCTCAAAAACATGGGACTTGATGTCATTATGATCACAGGCGATAATCAACAAACTGCATTAGCTATTGCAAAGCAAGCAGGTATTGACCACGTTATTGCTGAAGTTCTTCCGGAGGGAAAAGCGGATGAAATTAAGAACCTGCAAGCCCAAGGAAAGAAAGTGGCAATGGTCGGAGATGGAATAAATGACGCCCCAGCACTTGCGGTTGCAGACATTGGTATGGCGATAGGAACTGGAACAGATGTAGCGATGGAAGCAGCGGATATAACACTTATTCGCGGGGATTTAAATAGTATTGCTGACGCAATCTTCATGAGTAAGAAGACGATAACGAACATAAAGCAAAATCTTTTCTGGGCACTTGCCTATAATTCACTTGGGATCCCAATAGCTGCTCTTGGTTTCTTAGCTCCTTGGCTTGCAGGCGCTGCCATGGCCTTTAGTTCAGTTTCCGTTGTCTTGAATGCTTTACGTTTACAAAAAGTTAAATTATAAAAATATCTAGTCTAAAGGGCTGACACATAATTGTCAGCCTTTTTACCATTTATCACTATCCTCAGCTAGTATACTTATTATAGATAGGATTGAAAAAATAGTGGGCAGGGTGAAATATCATGAATCATATTTTACTAGTTGAAGACGAGGAAAGTGTATCAACCGTTATAAAAGGTTATTTAGAAAAAGAAGGATATAAGGTTCAGCGTGCTGCCACCGGATTAAAAGGGTTAGACCTTGTTAAAACAGTAGATTTTAAACTAATTATCTTAGATTTAATGCTTCCAGATATAAGTGGTGAAGAGGTTTGCAAAATTATACGTCAATCCTCTGATGTTCATATTTTTATGCTTACCGCTAAAGGCTCTTTAAATGATAAAATTGAGGGCTTAAATATTGGTGCCGATGAATATTTGATAAAGCCGTTCAGTCCAAGAGAACTAACTGCTAGAGTGAATGCTTTGTTTAGACGATTAGGCGCTAAATTTCCGTCATCCAAGGTAATTTTTGATGATGGGTATTTGCTGATTGATTGTGATAAGAGGACTGTAAAAGTTATGGAACAGGAAATTCCATTTACTCCAAATGAGTTTGATATTTTATGTGGACTTGTAACCGCAAAAGGAAATGTTTTATCAAGAGAACGGTTAATAGATAAAATCTTTGGTGCCGATTTTAGCGGATATGATCGAACAATTGATGTACATATTAAAAATATCCGGAAAAAAATAGAAAGAGACACGAAGAATCCTAAATATATTGTAACGGTTATGAAGGCAGGTTATAAATTTGGCGGTGAGAGATAAGTGCAATCAATCAGCAAAAAGTTAAGCATCTTATTTGTGTTATGTGCTGTTGCAGCCATCCTGCTGGTTACAATTTTCGTAAATCTTACGGTCTCCAATAAATTTAACCTGTACATGATTGATATTCAAAACAAAAGATATGAGAGAATCGTTTCCTATTTTGAAGAAGCTTATAAGAGAGAAGGGAAATGGACCAAAGATACAGGCATTGAACTAATTCATGAAGCGTATATGGGAAATTATTGTTTGACACTGATGGATAGTAAAAAACAGCCTGTATGGGGAATGGATCCGGATGATATATTAACTCAAATCCATATTGGTGATATGTCCGTCCAAAACAATGGTGTTTACACTACTAAGACATTTGAAATAACGATAGATGGAAAAGTTGTCGGCTATGTTGATATCGGTCAATACTCGTCTGTCCTGTTATCAGAAGAGGATGTAAACTTTAAGGATTCTATCAATAAAAGTATTGTTGTCAGTGGAGTTATTACACTTATGATTATCAGTATTGTAAGTCTTTTTATTTCAAAACAATTTTCCACCCCGATTCGGGAGGTGGCAAACCTGTCTGTTAGCTTGTCTCAAGGGAATTTTGAAGCTAAATCAACTAGTAAAAGTAAAATTGAAGAGCTTGAAAATTTAAGGAAAAGTGTGAATATCCTTGCCGAAAAATTAAAGCACCAGGACACGCTAAGAAAGAGGTTAGTATCGGATATAACTCACGAGATTAGAACCCCTCTAAATGTGCTGCAAAATAATCTTGAAGCCATGATTGATGGAGTGTTCCCGGTAACAAATGAAGGATTAATCTATTTAAATGAGGAAATAATTCGATTTGGCAAATTAATAAATGACTTAAACATATTAAAGGAGTTTGAATCGGAAAGTATCAAGCTTAATTATGAACCCATCCACTTGGATGATTTACTAAAAGAAATGAGTAAAGATTTCTTTATTGGGGTGGAAAAAAAAGGTATATTAATTGAGTATGAAATCCTGGCTAATGAAAAATATCAAATTATTGGCGATATCGATAAAATCAAACAAGTTATCATAAACTTACTGTCAAACGCTATTAAATTTACTGAAAGAAATGGGAAAATTACGATTAAACTATACAAAGAAATGAAGCAGATTGTCGTTGAAGTGATTGATAACGGCATTGGTATTAAGCAAGAAGATTTACCTTTTATCTTTGAACGGTTATACAGAGGAGATAAAAGCAGGAATCAAATTGAAGGAAATGGTATCGGATTAACGATTGTTAAGAATATACTAGAGCTTCATAATGCAAAGATCGAGGTTAATAGTAGGGAAGGAATAGGGACCAAGGTGAAAGTCTATTTTCCTTCAACAAATTAACAGAAGGTAAAAAGAGCTTTGGTAATCATATGATTGCCAAAGCTCTTTGTCATTACTGAATATATTTTGCTCTAATTTTTTCAACGTCAACTGTGTTTATATCATCAACAACTTCAATGATTCCAAGCAATTCTTGTTCATCCAAGAAAATGCCATAAGATCCACTATATTTAATGGAGAATTCAATATTATTAATCCCTCTGGTACCCGTAAAATCCGTTACTATTTGCTTGGTTGATGAATTCAATATCATAAAGTAACCTTCAGCATTATCAAAGGCAGTTAAATCTAAAGTCATTTTTGTCTGTATTCCCTTATTCACGACCATGATTAATGGCTCAAACTCATAACCAGTACCTTTAATCATAATCGTTTGCTCGTTAACAGCCACATCAGCTTTTTTAACTAATCGATCTGTCCCTACCTTACTATAATCATTTCCGTAGATACTAGGCTTTACAGGTTCAGCAGGGGGGGCAGTTACAGCTGAATCAAGCCCTTCGCCGTCACTGCTTGAAGCGCTAATTCCTTCAAGATCATCTACCACCTTTATGACTCCACGTTTCATTCCCATCCAACAGCTAAAATTTAGATCTTCATCCCCAGGTGTGAATTCAATAAGGTTATTACCGCTTTGCAGCTTTTGTTGAATGTTCATGTCTGGCACAACAATCGAATTATTACAGCCGGTAATCTCTTCTCCTTCTATAACCCATTTAAGCGGCATTCCTTTTTGGACATAAAGGGTTTTTGGAGTATAGCCATAGACATTGGCGGTCATATTCAATACCTGAACGCCATCTTGTATGGTTGCTTTAGTTGCATTCGAGGGGTCTGCGTTGGCGCTTGCATCACCGAAGGCACCAATACTTGACATAAGGGCCATCGGGCTTAAATTCATGCCGGCCAGAGCAAGCCCTCTATTACTCATAATAAGACCAAGCATAATTATTAACACACCGCTAAATTTAAGGATTTTTTTTGTGTACCCTTTGCTCAACAACCCTGATAATGCTCCAAATGTCATCATTAAGGGGACAGTACCAATTGAAAACATAAACATCGATAACGCACCAGCAGCTGCACTGCCTGTCCCCAGCGCAAATATTTGCATAGTTTGAAGGGGACCGCATGGCATTAATCCATTCAGAAGCCCAACAAAAAACGGAGCTTTCGGTTTGCTCATTGCTTTACAGGCAACATTAGGTAATTTAATTTGGAATTTCCTAAAAGCCTTAAACCCAGACATATTAAATCCCATCATAATCATGAAAATACCAGCAAACAGCTGTAATCCTGCTTTTGCCGTAAGGGATAGAGCAAATACTGACCCAATGGCACCAATGATACCACCCAGAATCGTATAGGCAACTACTCTTCCAGTATTATATAAAAGAGCTGGTTTTATGGCTTCAAACCTATTTTTGCTCTCTTTACCAATACTTTGTGAAAGCATGATTCCTCCGCACATTCCAACACAATGGATAGAAGTAATGACACCTGCAACAAATAATACAGCATAAGAAGCATTATTAAGGTGAGATTCCATATCATAGTTCCCAGAATTTACTCCAAGCAGCACAACGGCTGCTACCGCGATTAAAATCCCAATAAACTTATAGTCGTTAGACTTTTCTGTGGCATAGCCAACACTTTGAATAGCTGCTTTTATTTTTTTTATACTGCATAGCTTATCATTATATTCAATATCCGCAAATTGACCACTAAAACTTGCTTTTACATTTACTACTCCATCTAGTTTCTTTACTGTCCGTTCAACCCGTTTCTCACAGGATGTACAAGTCATCTCATACACCTTTATGCTCTCTCTTTTTATGCTCATAAGAGTTCCCTGCCTTTACTTGTTAATCAAAATTAACTAATGAATAGGTAAAGTATAGTGAATTCTTGTGTTGATGATGTGAAGAAAGAGAGTACTAAAGTGAACAATTTGTAGACAAAATATAAACAAATTATGAACCATGTTAATAATTAAAAATTGCCCATACTATAAAAAAAGATTGAAAAGAGGAAAACAATTTGGAACCTTTTATGCCACAATTAGTCTACTTTGAACCAAAAGCATTAGAATATCCTCTTGGAAGGGAACTAAAAGAGAAATTCGAGAAATTGAATCTTGAAATTCGTGAGACTACTTCCCATAACCAAATCCGTGATTTACCTGGAGAGAATGAACTCCAAAAATATAGAAATGCAAAATCAACTCTTGTGGTTGGTATCAGAAAGACGTTGAAATTTGATACCTCAAAGCCCTCTGCAGAATATGCTATTCCTTTGGCCACTGGCTGTATGGGGCATTGTCATTATTGCTATTTGCAAACGACGCTCGGCAGCAAACCTTATATCCGAACTTATGTAAACCTAGAGGATATCTTTGAACAGGCACAGAAATACATGGATGAGCGAAAGCCGGAGTTTACACGCTTTGAAGCCGCTTGTACCTCGGACATTGTTGGCCTGGATCATTTAACACATTCACTTAAGAAAACAATCGAATTTATCGGACAATCCGAGTTTGGATTGTTGAGATTTGTAACAAAATTCCATCATGTCGATCATCTCCTCGATGCCAATCACAATGGAAGAACAAGATTTCGTTTTAGTGTTAATTCTCGCTATGTCATAAAGAACTTTGAGCCAGGGACCTCCTCCTTTGAAGATCGTCTGGCAGCTGCAAGAAAGGTTGCAAAGGCTAAATACCCTTTAGGATTTATTGTCGCGCCTATTTATTTACATGAAGATTGGAAGGAAGGCTATCGAGAATTATTTGAACGTTTAAGTGACGAGTTAGCAGGCATAGAAATACCGGAATTAACATTTGAACTTATCCAACACCGTTTTACAAAGCCAGCAAAAAATGTGATAGCAAAAAGGTATCCAAAAACCAAGCTTGAAATGGATGAGGAAAAGCGTAAATATAAATGGGGCCGCTATGGAATAGGCAAATACGTCTATCAAACTGAGGAGGCGAATGAATTAGAAACGACCATTCGCAGTTACATTAACGAATACTTTCCAAATGCAACCATTGAATATTTCACATAAAAAATTTTTTTGCTTGTACACCGTACTATTTTGATGGTAAACCGCTTAAAGATGTAATAATGAGTACACCTTTAGGAGTGGCTGCCATGAAAATTGACGGTGTTTTTTCAGGAGGAGGGATTAAAGGATTTTCCCTCATTGGTGCAATTCAAGAAATTGAAAAAAAGGGTTTTCAATTTGAAAGGGTTGCTGGAACGAGTGCAGGTTCAATTGTTGCTGCATTCATTGCAGCAGGCTATGGCAGTGGTGAGATGGAACAACTTCTTGATGAACTGGATTTAACCAAGTTTCTTGACGCCAGAAAAATGATTATTCCTTTTCCACTCGCTAAATGGCTTTTTGTTTATTGGAAGTTGGGTTTATATAAAGGGAATGAGCTGGAAAAGTGGATTGCCGAGAAATTAGCAGCAAAAGGTATAAGAACATTTTCGGATTTGCCGCCGCAAAGCTTAAGAATAATCGCTTCTGACCTATCTAATGGAAGATTGATGGTACTCCCTGATGATTTGGTTAAATATGGTATCCCTCCGGAGTCGTTTTCAATCGCAAAAGCAGTAAGAATGAGCTGCAGCATCCCGTATTTTTTTGAGCCTGTTAAATTAAAATCGATGGATGGAATAAATGTTATCGTTGATGGAGGAGTATTAAGCAATTTTCCAATGTGGCTTTTTGACCGGGAAAATATACAAAAGTTAAGGCCAGTAATTGGAATTAAATTAAGTTCAGACGAATACGAACACGAAAAACATAAAATTAAAAATGCTATTCAATTGTTTGGTGCACTGTTTGAAACAATGAAGGATGCACATGATTCCCGTTATGTATCTAGAAAGCATGCCCAAAACATCATTTTTATTCCCTCTGAAGGGGCACTGTCAATAGAATTCCATCTTACTGACGCAAAGAAACAGGAATTGTTTGAATTAGGCAGAGAAGCTGCCAAAAAGTTTTTTAAGTCTTGGTGTTACTAAGGAGCAAATAAAAAAGTCGAGCGTTTATAATGACGCTCGATTTTTCTTTTTGCCTTTTTTGCCATCGATGACTGTTAAGTGAACAGGGGATTTCTTTTTAGTCTTGCTTTTCTTTAAAGAAGTAAGTGAACCAAAAGATGTACTTTTTGTTGACTGTTCGCCACCTTTAGTCTGCAATCGTTTTTTAGACTTCTTTGCTGCTTTGATAAAGGCCTGCTGCTCTTTATTTCTAGGAGTAGATCTGCGCATTAACCTAAAAACAAAATAAATAGCTAAACCAACTAATGCGAACACTGCGATATTCTTCAGAAAACCGATAGGATCATCTGCAAAGGTTCCAATAATGCCAATTATCCCTAACACAATAACACTGCCAACCAAAGGAACGGAAATCCGATTTTTCAAGAAAGCCACCTCCCTAAAAGCATCATAAGCATTTTCTTAATTTTTTAAACACATAAATAATAATGTTTAGACATTTTTTCTATTTTTAACATTTATTTAATACACTCTCCGATAGTTCTTTAGGAGTAAGACCGGAGATATGGACCACTTATTTCATACTTTGGAAAATTAATATGTACTTAATTTTATTCTACTTCAATCATGAAAAAACCTCTAGGATGACATAAGATTTCCAATTAAAATGTTTAATTAATGCAAGTGAATGGCAATGAAAGGGCATAATATAATGGAAATCTGCTGTATGAAGATTTTTTAAGTGAAAAAACAGATTTTAAGGGGGTAGATTATTATGGCTAATAGTTCAAAAAAATCAAATTATCCAAAACCAATGTCTTTTACTGCCGTAGTATTCTGGACGGGATTATTTGGAGGTCTATTTTGGGGGACAATCGGTTTTTTAGCATACTACTTAAATTTCACTGAAATTCGTCCAAATGTAATATTAGGACCATGGGCGTTGGGGAACTGGAAAAATGAATGGCTTGGAACTGTCATTTCAATTATTTTACTTGGGATTCTTTCTGTTGGTGCAGCATTTGTATATTCTCTGGCCTTAAAAAAATTTAATGGAATATGGCTAGGCTTAGGATATGGTATTATACTTTTTTTGTTGGTGTACTTGGTATTAAATCCAATCTTTCCAGGGATAAAACCATTTTTAGAGTTAAGTCGCAATACAGTTATTACCACTATATGCTTATATCTTGTCTATGGATTATTTATTGGCTATTCGATTAACTATGAATTTACAATTAATCATATGGAAGAAAATGAGACAGCCTCTTAACGCATTATTAGTCTTTATAGACTAAGGTGTGATAAAATAATTTTTGATATTAGTACAATAAGAAATTAATTTGTTACTGGATTACATACGGGGAGTGGGAGACGATGGAAAAGATAGATAAATTAAGATCAAGTTTTTCTACACACGGCATTGATGGTTTTTTAATTACAAGTCAATTTAACCGTCGATATATGACAAACTTTACTGGTTCAGCTGGGGTAGTACTCATTAGTGCTTCCGAGGCGCAATTTATTACTGATTTCCGATATGTTGAACAGGCTTCAAACCAATGTGAAGGGTATGAAGTTGTCAAAATGACTGGAACGCTTGTGGAAGAAGTAGCGAAGCAAGCTAAAAACCTAGGTATAAAAAAGCTTGGTTTTGAAGAAGATCATTTAACATTTTCTACTTATAAAGCTTATGAAAAAGAACTCGAAGCAGAACTTGTTCCTGTTTCAGGTGTTATTGAAAAATTACGCTTGATTAAGACACAAGCAGAGATTAAGATATTAAAGGTAGCTGCAGATATTGCCGATGCTGCGTTTAAGCATATATTGGATTTTATTCAACCAGGAAAAACGGAGCTTGAAGTATCCAATGAATTAGAGTTCTTTATGAGAAAGGCAGGCGCAACTTCTTCTTCCTTCGATATCATTGTTGCCTCTGGATATCGCTCTGCTCTTCCACATGGAGTTGCAAGTGATAAGGTGATTGAAAAAGGAGATTTTGTAACCTTAGACTTTGGTGCTTATTATGACGGCTATGTATCAGATATCACTAGAACAGTGGCAGTAGGTGAACCTGAGGCGAAGCTTAAAGAAATATATGACATCGTTCTAGAAGCCCAATTAAGGGGAATGGCGGGTATTAAACCTGGAATGACAGGAAAAGAAGCAGATGCACTAACAAGAGATTACATAACGGAAAAAGGTTATGGAGATTATTTTGGGCATTCTACTGGTCACGGAATTGGACTTGAGGTCCATGAAGGGCCGGCTCTTTCTTTCCGTTCGGATCTTGTTCTTGAACCAGGCATGATTGTAACGGTCGAGCCAGGTATCTACTTGCCAGGACTTGGCGGGGTTCGGATTGAAGATGATACTCTCATTACAAAGGACCATAACGAAGCTTTTACTCATTCTACAAAAGAACTTATTATTTTGTAATAGACATAGGAGGATAAAACAATGAGTATTTCTGTTAATGACTTTAAAACAGGTCTAACAATTGAAGTGGATGGCGGGCTTTGGCGCGTTCTTGATTTCCAACACGTAAAACCAGGGAAAGGCGCGGCATTTGTTCGTTCAAAGCTTCGTAATCTTCGTAATGGAGCAATCCAAGAGAAAACATTCCGTGCTGGTGAAAAAGTTGAAAAAGCACAAATTGATAACCGTAAAATGCAATATCTATATGCCAGCGGTGATCAGCATGTATTCATGGACATGGAATCTTACGAACAAGTAGAACTTCCTGCAAACAATATTGAATATGAATTAAAGTTTTTAAAAGAAAACATGGAAGTTCATATCATGATGTACGGTCATGAAACACTTGGTGTGGAATTGCCAAATACAGTTGTACTAGAAGTTACTGAAACAGAGCCAGGAATTAAAGGTGACACTTCTTCAGGCGGTACCAAGTCAGCTACTCTTGAAACTGGACTTAATGTTCAAGTTCCATTCTTCGTCAATCAAGGTGATAAATTAATTATTAACACAACAGAAGCTTCTTACGTGTCCCGCGCGTAATAAAAACCTTAGGCCGTAATACCCGGCCTAAGGTTTTTCTATTTATATTGTTATTATCACACATATTGTGAAAACTTCACTAAATAGTAATAATTGCTTCCTATTGCAAGGAGAGGTTTTTGCTAAAATAAAGATAGAATTACATAATAGTTGCAAAGGGGTGACACAGATAATGAAAAAACTTCTCTCTCTCTTGTTTTTCTGCACAGCTATCGCTCTGCTATTAGCAGCCTGCAGCAGTGCCAAAGATATGAATGTAACACTAGATAAAAAGCATGAGCCATTTCCAGATTATGTTCTAAATTCTTCTGATTTAGTTCAAGAAACGTATGCGATGGTATCGAACTATCCGGAAGTAGTCGCAGGTGTTCCTTGTTATTGCGGCTGTTTTGCTTCTGATGGCCATAAGAGCAATCTAGATTGCTTTATTGACCAATTTGGAGAAGGAAATGCTGTTCAACAATGGGATTCTATGGGTATAGCCTGAGACGTCTGTATAGATATCGCCCGGGAGGCGGTAGAAATGAATCTTAGCGGCAAAAGCCCACAGAAAATATATGACTTAATCACAACAAAATATCAGGATTATGGAGAGCCAACTCCAACGCCAGAACCTAAGTAAGGGATAACGTATGAAAAAAGTTTTGTATGGTCTCTACATTATCATTATAATTGGGATAATTATTAGTATTGTAAATAGTGATATTTTTAGCAGTAAAAATGCTGCAGCTATTGCTGCGGGTGAGAAGATTTATAACAAGCAATGCCTGATTTGTCATGGCGAAAGTGGCAAGGGTGAAGGAAAAAATGCTGGTACCGCTATAAATAATCAAAACTATTTAAATACTGTAAGTGACAAGGATATTTTTAATAGTGTTAAATTTGGCAGAGAAGGTACAGCAATGCCTAGCTACGGTCCAAGATTGTCGGATGAGGAGTTAAAAAATGTTGTTGCCTTTGTAAGGAATTGGCAGTCTAAGGAAATCGAGTTCGATGTTCCAAAGACCATTTCCGGTGATGTTGTTAACGGCGAAAAACTCTATAATGTTTATTGCATTAATTGTCACGGTGAAGCTGGTGCAGGTAAAGTGAAAATGGGGACTGCTCTTTCAAATCCTCAATACTTGAAATATACCACGGACAAGCAAATTTGGATTGCTACTGCTTACGGACGTGAGGATACAAGGATGGCTCCAACATTAAAAGGTCTTGACGGAGTAAGACAGCTTAAACTAGATGAAATAACGGATATTGTTAGTTATATTCGCACACTTAAACCAAAAGAAAATACTAATAATGACTATCTTGAACCTTGAAACCAATAAATTGGTCTCAAGGTTCTTTTACTTTTCATTGTTTAATAATAATAGTAAAACATGTTCCTTCTCCAACTTGACTTTTAACCGTAATTTCTCCTCCGTGTGCCTCCACTAGTTGATTTACAATAGCTAAGCCAAGGCCAAATCCACCTGTTGCTCTTGAGCGTGATTTATCTACTCTATATAGGCGGTCAAATATATGCGGAAGGTCCGCTGGTGGAATTCCTATTCCCTGGTCCTTTATCGTAATTTGAACAACTCCGTTCAGTTCAGATCCCTTAATAAACGTAGTACTAGTTTCATTTGAGTATTTAAGACTGTTATCTAATAAGTTAATTAAAACTTGTTCAAATCGAATCGGGTCAATATCAATAAATATGTTATTAGGACAGTCTAACACTAAATCTATTCCTTTATTTTTAAAGGCAGGCAAGACTCGTTCATAAATAGAGCGGAAAAAATTACTTAAATTAACTTTTTCTTTGTTTATAGAAAATGTATTTTGGTCCAATTTTGCCAGATTAAATAACTCTTTAAGTAAACTGCTGACACGCTGGGATTCTTCCTGGATAATATCTAGGTACTGTACTCTATCCTGTTCATCTAGGTTCTTTCGTCTAGCAATATCTGCATATCCATTAATATAGGTCAATGGGGTACGAAGTTCGTGAGAAATACTAGCTAAAAATTCGTTTCTTTCTTGTTTTAAATAATTTAAATCATTTGCAAGTGTTTGGATGGAATGTGAAAGCTCTCCTAATTCATCATTAGAAGGTTTTGGAAGAGTGACAGAAAAATCACCTTTACTTAATTTCTTTGTTGCTTCTTTCATGGTAATTAGAGGTTTCGTTAACGCTTTTGATAAAAAGAAAATAAAAATTAGAATCGAGAAAAGGATTAAAAATGACGCTACAAAGATATGTTTATTTAGCTGGGAAATGAGCTTTTGAACATCATCTGTGTTTTTGAACATATAAATATAACCGAATTTCTTACCCTTCTTATTAAATGCTGTAACTGTGGCTATATACTGTTCCTTTTTCCAGTCATCTTGAATGATTTTTCCTTTTCTAGGGAGGGGAGTGGTAGAAATAGGTATACTCAATATGTCCTTTATGCTCCTATTAAGCTTGCCAGAAGTAATAAGTATCTCACCCTTTGTATTAGTCACCACCACCTTGGAATCAGATTGTGATCCCATTAAACTTATATGACTTAGTGTGTGGGGGTCAGATTTCATTTCTAATACTGAACGGTGACTGTTCCCTTTTGCTAGAAGTGAATCAAATTCCTGGTGAACCCTGGTGTGTACCAAATTCCTATGTAAAAAAGTCATTGAAACCATTTCGATTAACAATATGCATAAAGACAACCATAACCCTAATTTTATTGAAATCTTCAACGTAACCACCTCTTGGTCTTAATAACGATATATAATCATCATTCGAATGACAAAATCGCTTCCTATTGGAAACGATTTTTCTTATGTCTAACTTATCTTTCAGGATCCTCTGAAATCCACTTATATCCGACGCCCCATACAGTAAATAGATGGTTATCAACTGGAAATCCGGCCGTTCGCAATTTTTCTCGTAAATTTCTTATATGGGAATCTACTGTTCGATCATCAATATGTGAGTTTAAACCCCATATGGTGGACAATAAATGGTCTCGTGAAAAGACTTTTTGAGGATTTTTTAAAAACAATCCAATTAAAGAAAATTCCTTAGGAGTTACTTGAATAGTTAGGTTTTGATATTTTAATTCGACAGATTCTTCCTTCCACTCTAAACCTTTAAAAACAAGTTGTTTCTCTATCAAATTACTTGTTCTTCTTAACAATGCTTCAATCCTTGCTAATAATTCATTTTCGTTGAAAGGTTTGGTTACATAATCATCTGCTCCAAAATTTAATCCTTTAATGACGTCGACAGTCTCAGTTCTTGCAGTAAGCATAATAATCGGAACATTTGAAAATTCCCTCATTTTTTTGCATGTAGTCCAGCCATCCATTTCGGGCATCATAACATCAAGGATCACGATGTCAATTTGATCTGCTTTTAAATAAGCTATTGCCTCTTTACCAGATTGCACCTTTATACATTTAAATCCATGGGGTTTTAAATATAGACCTAAAAGGTCGAGCATGCGGGTTTCATCATCCACAAGTAAAATGGTCTTCATACTTCCACCACCTTTAACACAGTTTATATCATAATATTAAAGGAAAAATATGAAGAATGTTTGCAGATTAAAGGATATTCTTTAAAAAATTGTGAAAATAGTACTTAGTCTAACTCCATAATTTCTGCACATATTTGTGCTAACCTATAAATTGATTAAATCATAAAAAAAGGAGTAGTTATTTAAATGGACAAGAAAATAATGAAAAAACCAGTTTTATTATTGTTATTCGTAGCTCTGTTTTTAGCTTTAGCTGCATGCTCAAATGGAAATAATGAAACTGGAGAAAAAACAAAAGATACTAATTCAACCGAAAGCACACATGATGCTCACTCTAATATGAATCACTCAGGATCAAGTGAAGTTCCTGATGGCCTAATGGCAGCTGAAAATCCAAAATATGAAGTCGGCAGTAAAGCAATTATTGAATCAGATCACATGAAAGGTATGAAGGGTGCTGAGGCAACGATTGTGGGTGCGTATGACACCACTGTTTATACAATATCGTATACTCCTACAAATGGCGGAGAAAGAGTAGAAAACCACAAATGGGTGATTCACGAGGAAATTCAGGGCGCGGGTGACGAACCATTCAAACCTGGATCAGAAGTTAAAATAAATGCGGAACACATGGAAGGTATGGATGGCGCGACTGCTGAAATTGATTCTGCAGAGGCAACAACCGTGTATATGGTTGATTTCACCACTACTGATGGAGAAAAAGTTAAAAACCATAAATGGGTAACGGAAAGTGAATTATCTCCAGCTAAATAATATTTCTTTCGTAGAGCTTTTCCTTTTATGGAATAAGCTCTTTTTTTCTTAGTGATAGATAAAGGCATGTTAAAATATTCATGTATAGAGAAATGATAGGGGAGAGGAAAATTTATGGCTGCTGAAGGCAAGAAAATAAAGATTGCCGTTAATGGCGGTATAGGTTTCGGAGCAAAGTTGAAACCAAAACAGTTAGTAACTATCGCAAAATATTTAAATGAAGATGATGAAATAGAGGTAACAACCTTTCAACAGATTTATATAGAAATACCTGATGACAAACAGGCGGAAATAATAGAGGAATTCAAAAGTGTAGGATTGGCATGTTATCCTGTTGGGAATTTTGTTAAGAGCTTAAGAACCTGTAACTTTTGTAAGGGGGAGGAAGAAGAAGGAATGCCGGTTGCCAAGGAATTAAACCGGCGTATTGCTGGTAAGGCTGTTCCGTTTACACTGAGGGTTGCCTATACAGGCTGTCCCGTTGGCTGCGGAGAGCCGATGTTAAGTGATATCGGTGTGATGAAAGTAAGGGACCATTATAACGTATATGCAGGTGGTAAAGCGAAGGGAAATGATGCGCAAGTAGGCACTATGCTGGCAGAACATTTAACCCCGGAGGAATTGTATTCCGTAATTGAGAATATCATTGACCTCTATGCAAAAGAGGGGAAAAAACGAGAAGCCTTCTTTAAATTTTTAAAACGGATAGATAATAGTTTGTTAATTAATTAAGAAGACGTGTGAAACCCTTGCTATTTAAAAGCTGGGGTTTCACATAGGATATGAATTTTAAGGCATAATGCTGACACCATTAGGCATTTTTCCTACTTTTATAGTTACCTAGGGAAGTTTAAACAATATAATCCTCGTTTTCCCATCTTGATACCAAACCTATTTAAAGGTTCACCTTAACTATTAAAATCGGTTCATCATACTTTCACTTTGCATTCTCTCTTGATTTGTTCCTTCCATCATTCCCCCATCTTTATGGCATGCATTGTACATTTCTTGCAAATCCTCTTTTGAAGAATCTGGATGCATTTCATGCATAAACGGAAGCATTTTTTCAAATGTTTTACCTTCTCCAGAGTTGTTGGTTCCTGCTGCAAATACAACTGTTCCTGCCCCAAGAATTAAAGCAGAACTTAATATTCCTACTGCCCATTTTTTCATATTTTGACAGCTCCTTTCTTTTATCACCTTCATCATATATCAGAAATTTGCAGAAAGAGTGGAAATTTCTTGTTGATTTAATGAAGATTTAAACTATTTTATAGTTGTTTTTTACAGAAGTATGAACAAATAAAGAAAAAAAGGGTTGTGCCATATTATCTCCATTAAAAATGCATAAAAACTGCAAATATACCGATTAAATTATAGTAGTAATTAAACGAATTGTTTTATTGGTAATAAACTTTTTGGAGGTGTAAATATTGAAAAAGAGATTTATAGCTTTATTTGTTTTAGCATTTATTTTCTCTTTTAATCTATCTGTAATGGCAGACGAGGGACATGGCGACAGCGTAAAACAAGCAACAGAAAAGTTCAAAGAAGGGACTAGTGAACAAGAGGGACACAGTGGAGAAACTGCAACTCATTCAGATGAGGCGGATATGCATACAGAGGAGTCAGGGGAGCATTCAGAAGAAGCAGCTAGTCATTCAAAAGAGGCTGAAGCCAATCCAGAAGAAGCTGATATGCACACTGAAGCGGAAGAGGCACATTCCGATGCAGCAGACGCCCATTCTGATGCTGGTATAGCTCACGATGAAGAGGAAGACGTGCATGGTGAAAAAGCAGGAGCTCATTCCGCAAAGGAAGGAGCACATGAAGATGGAGCGCAAGGTGATGATCACCATGGACCTGTAGAGGAGACACCGCCTAACTATAAGATATTAGGAACATATGGAGCGGTAAATCTATCATTTATCCTAATTGGTGTCTGGAATAAATGGTTTAGAAGGAAGGGGATTTAATTATGGCAATGCCTGAGGGAAAATTAAAACCAGATAAGGAACCATTTGATCTTTTATCCATTCCGTGGGTTAAGAGTTTTGTAAAAAGTAAATGGTATCCTGGAATCTTTCAATGGATGGTCATCTTTGTCTTTTCAGTAATTGTGTTTGAATTGGTAATGGGAACGGTCAATCCAAGTAAGAACTTTGGAACAACGATGACATGGGTATTATGGTGGCCGGTAATACCAATTCTATTTTTAGTAGCCGGTCGATTCTGGTGTGCGATTTGCCCATTTGGCAAGTTAAGTGATATTGTTCGGAAGTTTGTCGGCAGCAAGCGGCCCATGCCAAAGTTTCTAAAAAAATATGGAATATGGCTTATTGATTTATTCTTTATTGCTATAACATATAGTGATCACGTATGGGGAATTGTAGAATCGCCAAGAGGCTCAGGGTACCTATTACTTCTACTAGTTACAATGGTTGTAGCAACATCTGTTTTCTATGAAAGAAGAACCTTCTGTAAGACGCTATGTTTCCTCGGCGGATTGGCAGGAAACTATGCACGCTCAGGAGCAGTTAAAGTACAGGCAACTCCTGATATTTGTAAAACCTGTAAAGTTCAATCCTGCTACAAAGGAACAGAGAAGGTTGAAGGATGTCCAATGTTCCAATTTCCTCGTACAATGGAATCTAGTGCGGAATGTAATATTTGCGGGAATTGCGTGAAAAACTGTCCAAATGATTCAATCAAAATTGAAACAAGAATTCCAACAAAGGAACTATGGGGCTTAAAGAATCCCAAGCTTGAACATGCTTCCTTGGCAGCTGTTATTATGGGTATTGTGTTCGTTCAGAACATTACGATGCTTGAACCGTGGCAGGCAATATTGAATGCAATTGGAACTGTTTCCAGAACGGATAGCTACGTAGTAAACTTTACTGTTGCTTTTATCATTGCCATGGCATTACCAATTCTATTATTATTAGGAACTGCAAAAATTGCCTCTTTCTTCGGCATGGAAGGAACAGTGAAAAAGAACTTTACCCGTTTTGGCTATGCGATTATTCCATTAGACCTTGCCGGACATTTAGGTCATAACCTTTTCCATATCTTCACCGAAGGAAAGGCGATCTGGTACAACTCCATTGGATTATTTGGAGTAGAATCAAATCCAGGAAGTTTGAGTTTGGCATCTACTCCAACCGTTCAGATGATTCAATATGCCATTATTGTAATTGGATTAATTGGAACAGTTTATGTAACGTACAGAATGGGTAAGAAATCATCTTTCAAGGCTATGCTGCCGTATTATATTCTTATGATAGCACTTGCAGTTACGAATATTTACTTATTCTCCCTGCCTATGAGTCACAGAGTTTAATTAATTATTATACAAATTTCTAAATAGATAGAATTCAGCCATTAAGAATGAAGAGGAACCACTGCGGTTCTTCTTTTTTATAATTGTGGTTTTATTTTAAATAATGATTTGTTTATTGTAGTCAAAATAAGAAGATTATCATATAATTTAAATAAAAGTTGGTCTAGGGAAAATTATTAGGTTATAGGAAAATGTTTCACCTTTAATCTACAAAATTGAGGTGATGAATTTGTGTTCTTCAAATAATTTTATCGAACAACAAGCTTACGAGATGAGTGAAAAGATAAAGAAAGATTCAATATACAAATTTATTAAAGTAGTTTATTCAGGAGGTAACAATCTTGGGTCGCCTTCTGAATCAGCGCTTATTTCTCAAGTTGTCTTAGAAAGTCAAGAAGGTACTGTTTATTTTGTCGAACCGAATCCTATTGGTGTAAAATTTGCAAAGGGAGAAATTTCATTTAAAGAGTACAAAAAACTTCAAAAGAGAAATACATCCCATGGAATTGCTATTTTCTTTGGAATCATATTTTTTTTTAGCGGTTTAATGTTTATGTTAATGAAATACTTAGCCTGAATGAGGAAATGTACTCTAGGTTACTACAGGTTAGTATGTCACCAAGTTAAATTGGGGTCATTACAATAGAACAATGACATCCATGTGTGTACACAGGAAATTCATTAAATATAAAACCCTGAATCTTCGGATTCAGGGTTTTTCGTATTGTTCGATCCCAGAAATTAATCAATGAAAAAGTGAAATTGGTGCGGATTTAACAAAACGTTCATTTTCAAGTCAACTAGGTATATAGGTTAGGGTTTATAGTACTAGATGGAATACAAAAAAAACACGGAAATCTCTATGAGCTAAAAGTAAATGTGAACATTTTGTGGTGAATTATTGACGAAAACGTAACGTTTGACCTCCTTTTACAAAATGTTCAAAAGTGTAGCAGCTATACATAGATGATAAATATTATATTTATTTCAAAGAGGGCTATAGTGAAAAATAGTTTTTTATAGGAGCTCAAGGAGGATCAATATGCTTAAAAATAAGTTTTTGGCTTTAATTGTTATCACGTCATTTATCGTTAGTTTTATCGTTCCAAATGCATATGCCGAAACAACCTTTCAGCCAGAAAAGTTTCCGTATACTGAGATGCAAATCCAAGTAATGCCAGAGTTTGACTACCCTGAAAATTGGCCAAAAGACACACCATCATTACTTATAGGACAATACGGAACCTTCACAAACAAAAGTGGCCAGGATTTTGACGGCAAAGTTGAAATAGCTGTTCCCGCTGGTGAAATAGGCTTCCAAGCTTACTTAGTTGCTGAATTTCCTGAAGACAATAAGCCAGAAGTGCAACGACCATTCGATGTTGATAAGGAAAAGGGAATCATATCATGGAAACCTTCTAAAGCAATTAAGAGTAATGAAACGTATCGATTTGTAGTGGAGTACTATACCAGTGCTGTAGAAGTAAAGGACAAAAGAAGTTTTACATACGAATATAGCAACCCAACTGAGATTGGAACACTGGACGTAATCTTTTATGCCCCAATGGAGGCAAAAGAGATTACCTTAGAGCCTAAGGCACCAAACAATACAAAAAGTGAATATGATGAAGAGCTATTCTACTATCAATACAAAAATGTAAAAGCTGGTGAAAGCTATAAATATACTTTCTCCTATCAAAAGGATGGTTTTAAATCAACCTTAGATGCTATTAATGAGAAACAACCGCCTAATGATGAAAACCACACTAGTGTTAATGGAACTGCCACAGATCAAATTTCCGGGGGCTCAGGTGGAACTGGAACCGGGGGATCAGCAGGTGATCGACCAATTATTGGTATTGGCGGTGCTATCGTAATTGGTATCGCAATCGTCATTGCTGGTTTGTTTGTTTACTTAGGATTAAAAGGAAAATCATATTCTGCACCTAAAACATCTAGTTCCCAAGCACCAAAACACCACCCGAAAAAGCAGACGGTAAAAAAGGAAATTAAAGCTATCAGTGATGACGACAAAAAAGAATTACGTAAGAAACTCCTAAATGGAAAAATTGATCAAGAAACATATGATGAGGAAATGAAAAAATTAATTTAATGGGGTGAATGGGTTGAAAAAAAACACGATTGTAATGTTAGGTGGATTTATTATTGCCGGAGCTATTGTATTCTTGCTTATGGCAGCCACACCAGGATCAAGTGGTATTGAATTAACCATGAAGGAGCTTTTGACCAATCAAGAAAAACATAAAGATGATTTTGTAACTGTTGAGGGTCTATTAATAGAAGAATCTATTAAATGGAACCCAGATAAAATTGAGTTAAAGTTTGATTTAAAGGATAACGATGGTAATTTAATGCATGTCATTCATAACGGCACAAGACCTGATAATTTCTCTGAAGGTGTAATTGTTATTCTGCAGGGCTCACCAACAAAGAAAGATACGTTTGTTGCAGAAACGGTTAAAACAAGATGTCCTTCAAAATATGAGGGTGAAGATGTTGAAAACTATGATCCTGAGGCACACAAAAAATTATTAGATCAGCCACCAACAGAACCAGATACGGCAAAATAATAAGAAGGTGACGATATGTACTTATTTGCTAACGCAACAATTTATGTGGGCTTAGCGCTTGCAATCTACTCACTCCTCATCATCACATTGGGGATTAGTACCAAGAATCAAAAATTAATTAATAGTGGTAAAGGTGGAGTAATTGCAATCTTAGTTTGTGCTTCAATGGCTATGCTTTCTTTATTCTACTTACTAGCAACCTCTCAATTTCAATATGAATATGTTACTGATTATACGAGCAGTGAGCTGCCAATCATATATAAGCTTACAGCATTATGGGCTGGAAACTCAGGATCCTTGTTATTGTGGACTTTCTTCTTAGTTCTTTACACTGTAATGATTGCCTTCTCAAGAAAAATGAGAGGAAATCCGATGGTCCCTTATATTTCCGCTATTCTATTAGGAAATATCGTATTCTTCTTTTTAATACTTGGGTTTGTTGCAAAACCATTCGTCCTGCTAGACCAAGTTCCAATTGAAGGTCATGGTTTAAACCCAATGCTGCAAAATCCAGGCATGATTATCCATCCAGTTACGCTTTACCTGGGTTATGTAGGACTAGCTATTCCATTCGCTTTTGCCATGGCAGCACTTATATTGAAAAATGTTGATGATTTCTGGATTAAAATGACTAGACGCTGGACGATAATAGCTTGGTTGTTTTTGAGTCTCGGAAATATTTTTGGCGGTCAATGGGCTTATGTTGAGCTAGGCTGGGGTGGTTACTGGGCTTGGGATCCAGTTGAAAATGCGTCCTTTATGCCTTGGTTAACGGCAACTGCGTTCTTGCACTCCGTCATGATTCAGGAACGAAAAAACATGTTGAAGATTTGGAATATAAGCTTAATCATTACTTCTTATGCCTTAACATTGTTCGGAACGTTCCTTGTTCGAAGCGGTGTCCTAACCTCCGTTCATGCATTTGCTAATTCAAACCTAGGATTATATTTCCTTATTTTCATGGGTGTAGCTGTAATTGGAGCCCTCTATGTGTTAATGAGTCGTTACAGTCTCTTAAAGCGAAGCGCAGGAGAATTCAATTCTTATATATCAAAGGAAAGCAGCTTCTTAATTAATAATCTATTGTTGGTGGGAGCAGCGTTTGGTGTATTCTGGGGAACAGTTTTCCCGTTAGTATCAGAAGCGGTTCGTGGTACAAAAGTAACAGTAGGTATGCCATTTTTTAATACGGTTCAAGCGCCAATTTTATTATCAATGATGTTTGTAATGGCTGTATGTCCATTACTTGCATGGCAAAGATCATCCTTAAAGAATTTAAAGAAAAATTTCTTACTACCAGCAATCCTTGCAGTTGTTGCAATGGCTTTAATGGTCGTACTTGGTATGCAAAAAGCCTGGGCTGTAATTGGATTCGGCGTTATCGTGCTACTATTTATCACACACTTTCTTGAGTTTTACCGTGGTGTCAAAGCACGGAGAAAAATGACAAATGAAAAAGTGTATCTATCCCTATATCGCTTAATGACCAAAAACCGTCGGAGATATGGTGGGTATATTGTTCATATCGGTATTGCGTTTATCGCAATGGGAATTATCGGCTCACAAAACTATGACGTACAAACGATGAAGACAGTGAATTTAGGTGATTCCATTGAACTGAAGGATTATCGAATTAACTACGAACGCCTTGATCAAAAGAGAGAAGGTATTAATGACATCGTTTATGCGGAAATGACGGTGTTTAAGAATGGTAAACGAATTGGAAGTATTATGCCTGAAAAAGTATTTTACGGAAACTGGGATCAGCCTTCATCAGAAGTTGGTTTAATCTCATCATTAAAAGAAGACTTATACGTTGTTTTGAGTGATTGGGAAGACGATGGAAAGGCCACTTTTATTGTAAAAATTAACCCGATGATTACTTGGCTTTGGATTGGATCCTTCATGATTGTTATTGGCTCCCTATTTGCTGTTTGGAATGGAAAATATCAAAATATTACTCCACGGTACACAGGAGTACGCAAAGAGGTGTCTTAATATGAAACGTAAAATTTATATTGGACTCCTTTTGATTGCATTTATTTTTCAGGCTTCTATCATCCAAGTACAAGCGAAAGAGTTTGACTATAAATCTAAGGAATTTGAAGCAGTAGCTTCACAATTCATGTGTACATGCGGCTGTGGTCAAGATCATTTTGAATGTGACCCTAAGACTTGTAATCTCACTGTTGGCTTTAAGGAAGACATTGTTGAAATGATGAACAAGGGCTGGAATAAGGAAAAAATTCGTGAATACTACGTTAATATTTATGGAGAAGAAATTTTAACTGCCCCAGAAAAAAGTGGATTCAGTTTAGTTGCTTGGGTAATGCCTTTTGTAGTTTTAATACTTGCAGGGGTGGCGATATTCTTCATCATTCGTAAATGGGTGAAGAAAAAAGGAACAGAAGTACAGACTCCAGACAACGAAAGTGATAAGGATGAAGTGGAAGATGAAATCCTCTCATCAATGATTGAAGAAGAACGCAAAAAGTACCTTTAGGATGTGAACATAATGCAAGAAATTTCGATCATTTCAATGATATTCACAGCTGCGCTTGTGCTCATTTGTTTATTTCTCGTTCTAGCTCCTTTCTTTTCTTGGGATTCATATTTAAGTTTCGCGAACTTGGGTCAGGATACTGCCTCAAACAAAGAAATGCTTTTATCCACTCTAAATGAACTAGAGTTTGAATACAAAATGGATAAAATCTCCCACGCAGATTATAAAAATCTGAAGAAACAATATGAAGTACAAGTTGTCAGCATAATGAAGGATGAAGAAGAGCAAATGACATCTCTGGCTGTTGACAAGGATTTAATGGCTGAAATAGAAAGTGAAATCGAGGCTTCAATGAAGAGTTATCAAAATAAAAAGGGGGAAGGAAAGTGATAAAAAAAATCACCTTTTTCCTCCTCGGGCTGCTGCTGCTTATTCCTATCCACGGAATGGCAGCTGCAGAATCAGCGATATCTGTTGATATGCATTACCTCGTCGTTAGCCCTGCAGAAGATGGTTCAACCAATATGATGAACATGGTGAATTACACCAATACAACAGCAGAGGAATTTAAAGGTGACGGCACAGGTGAAGCAGTTTTGAATGTCACTATCCCAACAGGAGCAATAGGATTTACCTTTTTAGATAACAAAATGGCTCAAAAGCAGGTGGATACGGGATTTATCACTACCGATCCTATTCCAGCAAATCAGACAGTAGTTTTACCATATAGCTATAGAATCGCAAAAGGCAAAGAAATTAATTTAAGCTTTGACTACCCTGTTCAAATGATGCAAATTCTTGTTCCAGAGGGAATGGGAAGCATTGAATTTAAGAATGTTACAGCAACAAATCAAGGTCTGTTCAAAATGGATGATCAGAATTATCAAGGGTACAGTGTTGAAGGCATTCAAGCCCAACAATCCTTTACCATGGTTTATGACAAAGAGAAACAACCATCACCTAGTGAAACACAAGCGTCCACAGATCAAGGAGCAAGTGCAACAAAAGGGAATGTAACGAAAACAGCACCAGCCTTCCATAATCCCGGCCACCTTCGAATGTGGTCACAATCACCATTGCACAGCTGGGATCCACATGTTTTCTTAATTGTTATAGGTGCAATTATTATTGCAGCATTGTCCTATTTTGCCTATTTCAGGATGAAGGCAATGGCGGAAGAAAAGAGGCTTGGAGCAGATAAAGAAGAATCAGCTTTTAAAAACCTTATGGCGAAGCAAAAAGCAATTTTGGATAAAATTATTGAGTTAGAAGAAAACTTCGGTGATGGAAATATGACAGAAGAGGACTATCAAGCTAAATTGGCTGCATACAAACAGCATTTAGTGCAAGTGAAAATAAATTTACGCCAATTTGTAGAGTAACAGTCGGAATGCGAGGGATACTTGATGATTGAAATAAAAAAGCTTACGAAGCAAGCCGACAATAAGTTAATCCTGCGAGGTATTGACCTATCCATTACTCAAGGTGAAACAGTTGCAATACTTGGTCCAAATGGTGCAGGTAAAAGTACACTGCTTAAAGTACTCGCAACATTAATCAAGCCTACATCTGGCCTTGTGAAGATTAACGGATTGGATTTAAAAAAGGATCATATTGAAGTAAAGAAATTGTTTGGTTACTTGCCTCATTCCAGCTTGTTATATGATCACTACACGCCATTAGAAAACTTAGTTTTTTTTGGTGACTTATATGGTGTCAAGGATGTTGAAAAGAGAGCAAGGAATCTTGTAAATGAGGTAGGCTTATCATTCTTTATTAATGAACCTGTAAAGAATTTTTCGCGCGGAATGATTCAAAGGATAGCGATTGCGAGAGCCATCATTCATGAACCCAAAATTATGCTGCTAGACGAACCACATACCGGGTTGGATCAAGGTGCCATTTCCATATTAAACAATGTCATCCTTTCTATGAAAGAAAAAGGATGTACCACATTAATGGTAACCCATGATTTCAAGCAAGCTGCTGCAATTTGTGATCGAATTATTATCGTGAAAAATGGCAAGATTGCGGATGATTTTAAAATAAATAATAAATCACTAAATTTAGTTTCTGAAAAATATCAGGTACTAGTAGAGGGGGTTTCTTGATGTTAAGAACAGCCCTCACTATCGCAAAAAAAGATATCTATTCAGAATTAAGAACAAAGCAAGTTTTGGGAACCATGATTATTTTTGCAGGATTAGTCATCTTAGTACTAAGCTTTGCTTTCGATCCAGCAAATAATACTACAAAAGCAGTTATTCCCGGTGCTGTCTGGATTATCATAGTATTTTCAGGAATATTAGGACTAAATCGCTCATTAGTATCAGAGCAGCGAAATGACACGATGCATGGTCTGCTGGTTGCACCTATGGATGCTTCTAGCATTTACTTAGGTAAATTCCTGGCAAACTTTTCAATGATATTAGTTGTAGAGCTTGTATCCATTCCTTTTCTCTTTCTCTTATTTGATTTTAAAATCACCGGCAGCATTCTCTATTTCATTTTAGTATTATTTGTCGGTAGTTTTGGATTCATTGCGATTGGAACATTTTTGGCAGCACTTGCTTCCAATTCGAAGAGTAGTGAAATGTTATTACCGCTTTTGCTATTCCCAATGACCAGTCCTGTCTTGATTGGTGTTACGCAAGCAACAAAAATCATACTAACGAATATGGAGAAATTACCGACTGCCTTTGCCTGGCTGCAATTGGTAACTGCCTATGATGTAATTTTCTTTGTTCTATGTTTTTTATTAATTGAGTATGTTCTGGAGGTTTAAGAGATGAGTATGAATCTTGAAAGAGAAAAGGCGCAACTTCCAATGGTAGATTTGGCCCCCGTTAGAAGTTCTGTGATAACCAAACTATTATATGGTGGTATGGTAGTTTCAATGTTAGCGGCATTCTACTTTATTTTCATGTATGCCGAAATTGAAAAAACAATGGGTGCCGTACAAAAGATATTTTATATGCATGTTCCCTCAGCCTGGGTAGCATTTTTAGCATTTTTTGTAACATTTGTCTTTAGTATCCTGTTTTTAGTAAAGCGTAAACGAATTTTTGACACATATGCCTATGTATCGGCAGAAATAGGGGTAGTGTTTACAGCTATCGTTCTAACTACAGGTCCAATCTGGGCGAAATCTTCCTGGAATACATGGTGGGCATGGGAACCACGGTTAACTACAACATTGATTCTCTTTTTCCTCTTTATGGCTTATCTAATGGTTCGCCAGATGGATGGCGTTTGGGATAAAAAAGCAAGACTTGCTGCAGTATTCGGAATTATAGGGTTTGCAGATGTTCCAATTGTATTTTTTGCGATTCGCTGGTGGCAATCAAAATTCCATCCAATTGTTTTTGGAGATGGACCTTCTCAACAAGGCGGAGGGATAGCACCTAGTATGCTTGTTGCTTTGTTGGTTACGATTACTGCATTTACCTTCCTTTATGCATATATTCTTCATAAGGGAGTATCATTTGAAAATATGAGAATAAAAGTGGGTCACTACAAAGAAAAATTACGAGAAAGATTAGAAAACTAGGAGGAATTAATCATGGGATTCATGTACGCAGCATATTCAGTCGTTTGGGTAATTATTTTTGGTTACATGCTTCTGATTGGAAAACGTCATAATAGTCTTAAAAAAGATATTGAGTTTTTAAAACAATTAGATAGGTAGAAATAGAAAATGGCCTGTTTACACAGAACAGGCCATTTCTATAAAACTACTTATTTCTGTCAGGAGGAAAACAGAATGAGCAGACGAGTCATTAACTTACTCGTGTTGTTTCTATTAATTGGAATGTTTGGATTTTTTGGATATAGTTTGGCTAGCAAAGGTGACAATACTGATGTAGGGGATCAAGCCTATAATTTCGAACTGCCAAACTTAGATGGAACAAATACGAAGCTTTCTGATTACAAAGGTGAAATTATCATCCTGAATTATTTTGCTTCATGGTGTAAACCGTGTGTGGATGAAGCTCCAGAGCTAGAAGCATTCGCAAAAGATTATGGTGATCAATACCGATTAATCATGATTAACAAGGGTGAAACAAAGGAACGAGTTAAAAAATTCTTAAAAAAATATAATACACCTGCTGTTTATGTATTTGACTACAATTCTAAAGTTGCCAAAAAGTATAATGTTACCGGCCAGCCAGAAACCTTTATCATTGATAGAAAAGGAGTCATAAGAGAGCATTACAATGGTCCTGTTACTTCTGCTCAATTATATGCAATGGTAAAAAAGTATGACCAATAATGATAAAAGAGGATTGAATCACTTTTCGAGTGATTCAATCCTTTTTTTATCCACCAATGGAAATATATTTATATTCTGCTGATACACTTGCTTTGACGATCAGTTGTCCTGGTTGAATTTGTGTATTGCTCGTGATTTTAGCAAATGTAAGTTGCTGGCTTTCATAGGGCTGGATTATGTCGCCGTTTTCTATCACGAGTATGGGGGTCGGATTGAGTGTCACCCTTAGGGTATTGGCTATGGTCCTCGCTTTGTTGTTGGCATTGTTTAAAGCGGTTGTAAGAGCATGTTGATAATAATATTCTTTGTGACTAGTTGTAAATTGAACATTAGCAACATAGTTGGCGCCGTTTTGAACAGCAGTATCTACAACATTACCAATATTCGTTAAGTCCTCTATCTTCACCTGCAAAATATGTGTAATTTTATATCCACGAAATATTTGTGTTCCTTGATTATAGTCGTATTCTGGTTCAATTCGATAATCAAAGGTCTGTATGTGATTTTTAATAATCCCCGACCTAATGAGAGTATCAATTATCTTGTTTGCAGCCATTGAATTCTGCTGCTGTGCGTCAATTAATTCTTTACTATCAGTCACAATACCGAGATTAACAGAGACTGTATCTGGCTGAACGGCGATTTCTCCTTCCCCTCTTACTTTTATTATGTTGTTCTGTTGGCTCTCGGTAATAAGGTATCCAGGGTTCTGAATCTTCATGGTCTTTCCCCCCTTATAAAAAATCCTTTACTAAATAAAATACGCTGAGCCAAATGAAGTATTCCTGGTTCTAGTAACCCTCTCAAAAAAATAGAATATAAGAGTATTTTAAAAGAATTGAAATTTTCAAAGTCATATTGCTTATCAAAGGGCATACATTTTAAATAATGAGACAAGCAACAAAGGAGGAAAAAATGTGGAAACGATCATAAAATTCTTACCAAAAAACATTGCCGATCTAATCAGTAAAATCCCTCCTAATCAAAAAGCAGAATTGGAAGAAATCCGGATTCGCATCGGACGACCTATAGAAATCACGATGAAAGGAGCTCCGAGATTTCTCTCGTACATCATTCAGCAAGAAGATGCGTTCCATCTAATGAATAAAATCAGCCAATTCTCCATCTATACGCTTGAGGAAGAGTTGAAGCGAGGGTATATAACTGTTTCAGGAGGTCATCGGATTGGACTTGCAGGAAAGGTGATTCTTGAAGAAGGAAAGGTAAAAGCGTTAAGGGATATTGCTTCTTTTAATATCCGGATTGCCAAAGAGAAGTTAGGAATAGCAGAGACGATTACTCCCTTTATATTCAATGATTCCTGGATGCATACAATGATTGTCGGTCCTCCCCAAACAGGGAAAACGACGCTTTTACGTGATATTGCCAGAATCATTTCAACCGGAAATCATGAAAGAGGAATCCACGCATATAAGGTAGGGATCGTGGATGAACGTTCAGAAATTGCCGGGTGTGTTAATGGCATTCCGCAAATGTCGTTCGGTCATCGTCTAGATGTGTTAGATGCCTGCCCAAAAGCAGAGGGGATGATGATGATGATTCGTTCCATGAGTCCGGATGTGTTAGTTGTCGATGAAATTGGTCGAATTGAGGACGCAGATGCTATTCAAGAAGCTGTCCACGCAGGCATCAAACTAATTATGACCACACATGGAGCAAGCTTAGATGAGGTAAAGAACAGACCTTCATTAAAATCCATTATTGAGCAGAACATATTTCAACGATTTATTGTACTCAGCAGATCACAAGGACCAGGAACCATTACACATATTTTGGATGGAAGCGGAAAAGAACTGAGTCAAAAAGTGAGAGTGATGTAAATGGTTAAGATAATTGGCGCCATTTTTATTATACTCGCTACCACTTGGACGGGGTTTGAAGCTGCCAAACATTTAAGCGAGCGCCCGAGGCAGCTCAGGCAGTTAAAATCTGCCCTGCAATCACTTGAAGCAGAAATTATGTATGGTCATACACCCTTGCATGAAGCGGCGAGAAGATTGGCTGCACAACTTTCTCAGCCATTGTCTTCTTTTTTTGAAGGATTTGCAAAGAGATTAACTGATACAGAAACAACGGTTAAAGACGCTTGGGGAGACAGCTTAAAGGAGATTTGGAATCAAACAGCATTTAAACAAGGTGAATTTGAAATTATGAAACAATTCGGGGAAACCCTCGGTCGGCACGATCGCTTTTCCCAGCAGAAACATATTATGCTAACTCTTTCCCACCTCGAAAGAGAAGAAGCAGACGCCATTCAAAGCCAAGCAAAATATGAAAAGATGGTAAAGAGTTTAGGGTTCTTTTCAGGATTATTACTGATCATTTTATTAATTTAGGGGGAAAAGCAATGGGCTTAGAAGTGGACATTATTTTTAAAATAGCGGGAGTAGGTATAGTGGTTGCGTTTTTGCATACGGTACTCGATCAGGTTGGGAAAAAGGAATATGCCCAGTGGGTAACACTCTTTGGTTTTATTTACATTTTGTTTCAAGTCGCGTCAATTGTTGACGATCTCTTCCAAAAAATAAAATCTGTCTTCTTGTTTCAATAGAAAGGAGGGCTTTGCCATTGAAATTATTAAGATAGTTGGCGTGGCTCTTGTTGCAACCTTCCTTGCTTTAATCATTAAAGAGCAAAAACCTAATTTCGCCTTCCTGTTAATTGTATTTGTTGGCTGCAGCATTTTTCTGTTTCTTGTCGATAAAATATATGAAATTATTCATATGCTTGAAAAGCTTGCAGTGAATGCAAATGTAAATTTGATCTACGTAGAGACCATACTAAAAATCATTGGAATTGCCTATATTGCTGAGTTTGCATCTCAAATTACCAAGGACGCAGGCCAAGGGGCAGTGGCTTCAAAAATTGAACTCGCTGGAAAGGTGTTGATACTGGCGATGGCAATTCCAATATTAACCGTCATGATTGAAACAATAATTAAGCTGATTCCAAGCTAGAAAGGCATTTCCTTTTGAAAATATGAGGTGAAAATGATGAAGCAAAAGTTGCAGATTATTCCCATTATGATTCTATTATTTCTATTTTTTACTTCAACAAATGTACAAGCTAACGAAGAAGTGAAGGATAACCATACACCTCTAACACCGCAGGAATTAGTAGATGCACAGCTCGAAACTATGGATTTAACAGAACTTAAACAATATTGGGAGGATATTCAAACTAAATATGGCGGCTTCCTCCCTGAAAGCCAAAAGGGGAGTCTGTACGATTTTGTAAAGGGGGACAAGCAATTCTCCTTTAAGGAATGGACACAGGGAATCATTAAATTCTTGTTTCATGAATTTGTTGTAAATGGTAAACTGCTAGGTTCATTAATCCTGCTAACGATATTCAGTATGTTTCTCCAATCGATGCAAAATGCATTTGAGAGCAGTACCATCAGTAAAGTTGCCTACTCCATTGTCTATATGGTCCTAGTAATCATTGCCCTTAATAGTTTTCATATCGTCATACAATATACCAATGAGGCTATTGGAAGCATGATTTCATTCGTGCTTGCGCTGATTCCGCTTTTGTTAGCCTTGATCGCTTCTTCTGGAGGAATAATCTCAGCCGCTTTCTTTCATCCAGTTATCTTATTTTTAATGAATATCAGCGGAATGTTTATGCAATTTGTTATACTCCCACTTCTCTTTTTAGCCACTCTTTTAAGTATCGTGAGTACGATGTCAGACCAGTATAAAGTGACACAGCTGGCACAGCTGTTAAGAAACTGGAGCATTGGTTTAATGGGGCTTTTCTTGACGGTCTTTCTTGGAGTCATATCGGTCCAAGGTGCTTCTACTGCCATAACGGATGGTGTAGCCATCCGTACAGCAAAATTCGTTACAGGCAACTTTATTCCTGTCATTGGCAGAATCTTCACTGACGCAGCTGATACAGTGGTAAGTGCATCTGGATTATTAAAGAATTCAGTGGGTATTGCAGGGGTTGCTATTCTCCTCATTATCGTGGCATTCCCTGCTTTTAAAATATTGATAATCGCCTTTATTTATAAATTTGCAGCTGCGATATTACAGCCCTTAGGCGGGGGTCCCGTTATTAAATGCTTAGATATCATCAGCAAAAGTGTTATCTATGTTTTTGCAGCGCTAGGTATTGTCTCTCTCATGTTTTTTTTAAGTATTACAGTAATTGTCGCAGCAGGGAATTTAACAATGATGATGAGATAGGGGAGAACGTTATGCAGTTTTTAATAGAGTGGGTTACGAATATCATCCTATTTATTCTTTTAGCAACGGTTATTGATATGCTGCTGCCTAATACAAATCTACAAAAATATACAAAAATGGTTACGGGGCTGCTGCTTATTGCCATCATCCTTACGCCGATTTTTAAGTTACTCTCTAAGGATTTTGAAACCGTGATGGCTCAGATTCCCACATTTCAGGATTCTGGAGAAAAAAATATGGAAAATTTAATAGAAATGCAGAAAAAAGAAATACAAGCCTCCAATCATGCATATATTTTAGAAACAATGGCTGTCCAGCTTGAAAAGGGAGTAGAGGAGGAGTTGATGGAACAATTTGGTTTGGAAATTGCAAAAATTAATCTTACAACCAAGGATGATAGCCAAGAATCATTCCCTGAAAACCTAGAAATGGTTATCGTGCTATTAAAACAGCCAGAATCATCTTTAAGGACAGTCGAAGCTATACAACCAGTTAGTATTACTACCGAAACACCTCTTCCATCTAAGGAACCAACAGAAGAATCAGAAGAAATCGCCGCATTTCTTTCGCAGCAATGGAATGTCACTGAAAAAGCAATTGAGATCTCGGTTGAAGGGGGGATGAATAAGTAGAATGGAAAATAATAAAGGACCATTTTCATGGTTGAAAAACATAATGGCTAAGGGTGAGACTTCCGATAAAAAGTCCGGGAAATATCAATATATGATTCTAGTGCTGTGCATCGGTGCTGCATTCATGATTGTTGGAAATGTACTATTTTCCGATAAATCAGCTCCGCTTGATAGTAAGGCTGTAACCACGAGCCAAGCAGAAACTACTGATGTTGAGGCGTTTAGCCTTAAGAAGGACTCAAATAATAAAAGTATTTCTGGATACGAGGAAGAGTATGAAAAGCAGCTTAAGAAGGCACTGGAAGAAATGCTGGGTGTAGACGATGTAACGGTTGTCGTGAACATTGATTCTACTGACAAGAAAATTCTTGAGAAAAATACGGTGACAAAATCTCAGACAACGGAAGAAAAAGACAATGAGGGCGGGGAACGAAAGGTACAGGATACCTCCACGGACCAGCAATTAGTCATTATTCGTGAAGGAGAGAAAGAGGTACCCATTGTGGTTGAATATCAAAAACCTGCTATTCGTGGAGTATTAGTGGTGGCTAAAGGAGCAGGAAATATTCAAGTTAAAAAAAATATTATTGAGGCAGTAACAAGATCACTTGATGTACCAAGTCATCGCGTTGCCGTTATGCCTAAAAAATAAAAGGGGGATATTAAAAATGTTATTGAAAAAACAAACAGTTTGGTTGTTAACTATGTTAAGTTTGGTGGTTGTATTGTCCGTTTATTACATTACTTCTCCGGAACAAAAAAGCAATGAACTTGCTGCAGTGAAGCAAGAAGAGAAAGCAGATTCAAAGGAAAAAGAAACGAAAACTGATACTGAAGCAAAAGAAGGCGACACTGTTATTTCTTCAGTTGCTGGTGATGAAGAATTTGAAGCACTACGATTAAAGCTTCAAGATGAACGCAGCGAATTAAAGGAACAATTAAACGCTGTTGTGGCAACGACTGATCTTCCAGCGGCTGAAAGAAGCGAAGCAGTGGATCAAATGAAAAAATTAAATGAAATTGCCCAAAAGGAAGAAATGCTTGAAACTTTAATTAAAGCTATGGATTATGAGGATGCCCTTGTTAGAGCAGATGGTTCAACAGTTAAAATTATTGTAAAGTCTAATAAAGAGTCTTCTAAATCCGAAGCAAATGCAATTATCCAAATGGTTAAGAAAGAAATTGGCGAAACTAACTTTGTTGCTGTTGAATTCCAGCCAACTAAATAATCCGATAGACCTATAAGGAGAGCTCCTGCTTTCCTTTTTTTACTGTTCACTTAACAAGATTATTGAACTTTAATAAGATATTAGCGTATAGTATTAGTAGTTAGTCTTAATCTAGCAGGACAAGGAGTGTTTAGATTGTTAAAAGTACAAGAAATTCGTGAATTAATTAAATTAGTGGACCAATCCAGCATTGATGAATTTGTATATGAAATTGAAGGCTCAAAAATTAAAATGAAAAAAAATCTTGGAACTACAACTGTTACCACTGTACAAGTACCACAAGCAGCAGTGGCTCAGGCAGTTCCTGTCGTGCAGCCAGAAACAGTTACAAGTAAAGCGCCTGTACAAGAAATAAAGCAGGAAGAAGCAGTAACTAATGCTCCAAGTCAGGCTGATACTTCAAATTTACACAAAATTACTTCTCCAATGGTTGGGACTTTTTATGCCTCACCAACACCAGAAGCAGACGCTTATGTAAAAGCGGGTTCTGTTGTGACAAAGGATTCTATCGTATGTATTGTGGAAGCAATGAAATTATTTAATGAAATTGAAGCTGAAGTAAATGGTGAAATTGTAGAAGTTCTTGCGAAGAACGGACAATTAGTAGAATATGGACAACCATTATTTTTAGTGAAGCCAGAATAAGGAGCGATAACAGGATGATAAAGAAACTGTTAATTGCAAATAGAGGAGAAATTGCAGTAAGGATTATTCGTGCGTGTAGAGAAATGGGTATTGAATCAGTAGCCGTCTTCTCCGAAGCAGATCGTGAAGCGCTGCATGTACAACTTGCAGATGAAGCCTATTGCATTGGACCAAAATTATCAAAAGAGAGTTACTTAAATGTGACGAATATCATTAGTGTAGCAAAACTAACAGGTTGTGATGCGATTCACCCTGGCTATGGTTTTTTAGCTGAAAATGCAGATTTCGCTGAGCTTTGCCGTGAATGCAATATTATCTTCGTAGGACCAAGCCCAGAAGCGATCACGAAAATGGGAACGAAAGATATTGCAAGGGAAACAATGCGTGAAGCTGGAGTTCCGATTGTACCTGGTTCAACTGGTATCATTAATGATATTGATGAAGCGCTTGAGCTTGTAAGTAAAATTGAATATCCAGTGATTATCAAAGCAACTGCTGGCGGTGGCGGTAAAGGGATCCGCGTGGCAAAAAATGAACAAGAACTAGTTAAAGGTATTTCTATTACACAGCAGGAGGCATTGACTGCCTTTGGTAATCCAGGAGTATACATAGAAAAGTATATCGAGGATTTCCGTCATGTTGAAATACAAGTACTTGCAGACTCCTATGGAAACACGATCCATCTTGGAGAGAGAGACTGTTCTATTCAACGCAGACTTCAAAAGCTTTTAGAAGAAACACCTTCACCGGCCTTGGATGGAGAAATTCGTGCTGAAATGGGAAATGCAGCAGTTAAAGCCGCAAAAGCAGTTGATTATTCAGGTGCAGGAACGGTAGAATTTATATATGACTACCGCAATCGGAAATATTACTTTATGGAAATGAACACAAGGATACAGGTGGAGCACCCTGTAACAGAATTGGTCACAGGTGTGGATCTAATTAAGGAGCAAATCCGAGTTGCTTCTGGAGAGAAATTAACGTTAAATCAACAGGACGTTACGTTTACAGGCTGGGCAATTGAGTGCCGAATTAATGCCGAGAATCCAGAAAAGAACTTCATGCCTTCAGCAGGGAAAATTAATATGTATTTGCCTCCTGGCGGTTTTGGCGTTCGGATTGATTCAGCAGCATATCCAGGTTACACCATTCCACCTTATTATGATTCCATGATTGCGAAAGTTATCACATATGGTAGTAGCAGGGAAGAAGCAATCTCACGAATGAAACGTGCACTAAGCGAATTTGTGATTGAGGGAGTTCATACCACCATCCCTTTCCATTTAAGATTGCTTGAGCATGAAAGTTTCGTAGAGGGACAATTCAATACGAAGTTTCTTGAGTTACATGATGTGATGAAGTCTAGCTAAAATCTGGAGGTGTACTTTATGAGTGAGTATAATGTACTAGAAATGAGTCAAGGAAACAGCGGGCATGGGAAAGTAGAGATTGCACCTGAAGTCATTGAAGTCATTGCAGGTATTGCTGCTTCCGAGGTTGAAGGAGTAGCGCAAATGCGTGGGAATTTTGCTACCGGTGTAGTAGAACGTTTAGGCAAGAAAAACCATGGTAAAGGTGTTAAAGTGGAACTTTCAGAAGAAGGAATTACAGTAGATGTATACTGCTTAATGAAATTTGGCGTATCCATCCCTACAGTAGCAGGGAAAATACAGGATAACATTCGCCAGGCATTGTTAAATATGACTGCATTAGAAGCAGAGGCAGTAAACATTCACGTTGTCGGCATTTCCTTTGAAACCCAAAAGCTAGAACCAGAAGTAGAAGAAGAGATTTAACCCATTTGACCAAAGGAGTAATCCTTTGGTTTTTTTTCTTTTTTGGTTATTAGTAGACTGCTTCTAGGTAAAAATAAGTTCTTACAGTGCGAATCAGTTTTAGTTGTGCTATTATCTTTTTATGTACAAAACATTAATACGACATGGTTGTATAAAATTTGACAAAATTAATTATTATCTCTAAAGGAGTTAACGGTATAATGAAAAGAAGAACAGCAAGAGAAAAAGCGTTACAAGCTCTTTTTCAAATTGATGTAAGTAACACAGAACCATCTTCAGCAATCGATCATGTTTTGGAAGGCGAAACGGGAGATGACTACCTTACCAAGCTAGTTTTGGGCGTTGTGGAACAAAAAGATCAAATTGATCCATACATTAAAGAAAATCTTGAAAAATGGACGATGGACCGTTTAGCAACGGTTGATAGAAATTTATTAAGGATCGCTATTTACGAGTTATTATATTTCCGTGATGAAATTCCTGAAAATGTTATTTTAGATGAAGCGATAGAAATTGCTAAAATTTACGGAGATGAACAATCCAGCCGTTTTATTAATGGTGTCCTATCGAAGGTAAAAGAAAAATTATAAGACGACTAATTATGAATAGGGGGAGAAACAAATGGCAGCAACTATTATTGATGGGAAAGAAATAGCAGCGAAAAAAAAGGTAGAAATTGCATCTGAGGTCCAAAAACTAAAGGCATTGGGAATTACACCAGGACTTGCGGTTATTCTTGTTGGAAATAATCATGCATCGAGAACATATGTGACTAATAAAGAAAAAACTTGTCGAGACCTAGGTATGCACTCAGTACTAATTGAACTACCAGAAACGGCTACCCAGGAAGAATTACTTCAAAAAATAGAGGAACTAAATGTAGATCCCGCTATCCATGGCATTTTAGTACAGCTTCCTCTTCCAAAGCACATCGATGAAACAAGAGTTATTGAGTCAATATCTCCTCTAAAGGATGTAGACGGATTTCACCCGATAAATATTGGAAGAATGATGACGGGGCAAGATGCATTCTTACCGTGTACCCCTTTTGGAATCATGGTACTCTTAGAAGAAATGGGTATATCGGTTGCCGGGAAACATGTTGTTGTCGTGGGGAGAAGTAATATTGTAGGAAAGCCAGTTGGTCAGTTGTTTCTTAATCAACATGCAACGGTAACCTATTGTCATTCGAAAACAATCGATTTACAATACCATACTACTCAAGCTGATATTCTTGTCGCAGCAGTTGGCCTGGCCAACTTTATTAAGGCTGATCATGTAAAAGAAGGTGCGGTTGTGATTGATGTAGGGATCAATCGGAATGAAGCAGGTAAGCTTTGTGGCGATGTTGCGTTTGATGAAGTAAGTCAGAAGGCAGGTTATATTACCCCTGTACCAAAAGGAGTAGGTCCGATGACCATTACTATGCTCATGTATAACACTCTTAAATCAGCAAAAAATACGCTGCGGTCCTAAAAGGGAGTTCCTTATGCAGGAAAAAAAGTATTTATCTGTGCTTGCATTAACAAAATACATAAAAAGAAAATTTGATGCAGACCCTCATTTACAAGATGTACATGTTCGAGGAGAAATCTCAAACTTCAAACAGCACTCAAGCGGACATATGTATTTTACATTAAAGGATGACAAAGCTAGGATTCTTGCAGTGATGTTTGCTGGCCAATCACGTGCCATGAAGTTTTTACCAGAAAACGGAATGAAGGTGGTTGTAAAAGGGGACATCTCGGTTTATGAACCAAGTGGTCAATATCAAATATATATTAAAGAAATGCAGCCAGATGGAATCGGGGAATTATTTTTAGCCTACGAGCAGTTAAGAAAAAGACTTGAAGCTGAAGGGCTATTCTCAATAGAACAAAAAAAGCCTATTCCTAGTTATCCGAAAACGGTGGGGGTTATAACATCACCAACAGGGGCTGCAATAAGGGATATTATCACCACAATTAAAAGACGTTATCCCATTGCAAATATCCTTGTTTTACCAGCGCTTGTACAGGGTGAGAATGCAGCGGCTTCGATAGCACGGGCTATTAGTAAAGCAAACAAGATGGAAAACTTAGATATACTAATTGTTGGGCGCGGAGGCGGTTCGATTGAAGAGTTATGGGCTTTTAATGAGGAGATAGTTGCTAGGGCCATTAATCAATCGGAAATTCCTATTATTTCTGCAGTTGGCCATGAAACTGATTTTACGATTGCCGATTTTGTCGCAGACATGCGTGCTCCAACACCAACTGCAGCAGCAGAGCTTGCCGTTCCTCATATTGATGAATTAATGGAAAGACTGCTTCAGCGGAAGACCCGGATGCTTCAATCCATGAACGGTAGATTTCGATATGAAAAACAACGATTAGAGCGTGCACAAAAATCCTATGCATTTCGTTATCCACATCGTCTTTACGAACAAAAACTTGAACAGGTAGATAAATTAACAGAATCACTTGTACGTGGGACTGCTAGATTGACTGATCTAAAAAAGTCCCAATATGAAACGATTCATAACCGACTCAATCGAAACCATCCAAAAGTAGTATATCGTGACGCAGAAATTAGATTTGAGCGTTCGAAAAAAGATATCCAACGGGCAATGGGACAAATCTTCTTGAAGAAACAAAACGAATTTGAAAGAATTCTCGCTATGCTTCAAGCTTTAAGCCCGTTAAAAATAATGGAACGAGGATTTAGTCTCGTTTATTCAGAAGATAATGTGTTAATAAAAAGTGTTAAACAAGTAAAAGAGAACGAACCACTTCAAATTCAATTAACAGATGGTAGCCTTCTCTGTAATGTAGAGAACATAAAGGAGAGCGAAAATCGTGACGAATGAACAAAAGATTTCCTTTGAGGAAGCAATGAATAAGCTTGAGCAAATTGTTGATAAGCTTGAAGAAGGGGATGTCCCTCTCGAAGCGGCCATTGCCTTTTATAAAGAGGGAATGGAGCTGTCCAAACTCTGTCATGATAAGCTAAAAAATGTCGAAGAACAATTAACACAGATTATTACGGAGGACGGACGTAAACAAAACTTTACGATTGAAGAGGAGGTATAGGCTTTGACTACTAAAGTTCTAGATGCTTTTACACAAGAACATAAACAACTACTTGAATCTGAGCTTCAAACCTTGGTGGAAAAGCTTAATGCGCCTCCTATTATTAAAGAAGCAATGCATTATTCACTTAAGGCAGGCGGTAAGAGAATCCGTCCTTTACTGGTATTTGCTACGCTTGCTGCTTTTGAAAAAGATCCAAAAATCGGTCTAATGGCCGCTGCCGCAATTGAAATGATTCATACATATTCACTAATCCATGATGACCTGCCAAGTATGGACAATGATGATCTAAGAAGAGGCAAGCCTACGAATCATAAAGTATTTGGAGAGGCCATTGCCATTTTAGCAGGAGATGCATTATTGACCTATAGCTTTCAGGTAATTGGACAAACTCCTAACGAATTCGCGTCTAGTGAAACCAAACTTGAACTCATTATGGAGATGGCCAAAGCTGCTGGCAGCGAAGGAATGGTGGGTGGTCAGGTGGCTGATATGGAAGGAGAGGGAAAAACTCTTTCCGTTGAGGAACTTGAGTATATCCACATCCATAAGACAGGGAAGTTATTGAAGTTCAGCGTTATCGCTGGCGCATTGTTAGGTGGAGCAAGTCAAACTCAATTGGAAAACCTGTCTGCATTTGCCCATCATTTAGGACTTGCATTTCAAATACAAGACGACATTCTTGACCTAGAAGGAAATCAGGAATTACTAGGTAAACCTGTTGGAAGTGATTCTGCTAATGAGAAGAGCACCTATCCACGGTTATTGTCTATGGAGGGTGCGAAGAAAGCGTTAGGACAGCAATTGCACCTGTCTAAACAATATTTGTATAAGACAGGACTTAACATCCTTTTACTTAAAGAAATTGCTGATCTTATAGCATCAAGAGACCACTAAATAACTGGTATTTGAACAACAACGTAATTGTGTTATAATTGTTGTCAATGTAGAAATCGTTGTCAATGCCGTTACCACTTTTTGTGTTAGCGGCTATTTTTTACTAGGTGTATGGAAAGAAATAGAATGAAAGTGAGTGGTCCAAACATGGATCTGTTATCAATAAAAGACCCTTCCTTTTTAAAAGGGATGTCAAATCAAGAATTGGAGGTTTTAAGTCAAGAAATACGCCAATTCTTGATTGAAAAACTGTCTGTTACTGGAGGCCATATTGGACCGAATTTAGGTGTTGTCGAATTAACCATTGCCTTACATAAATGTTTTGACAGCCCCAAAGATAAATTTATTTGGGATGTAGGACATCAGTCTTATGTTCATAAAATACTTACAGGCAGAGCGTGTGAATTTGATACATTGCGTCAATTTAAGGGACTGTGCGGCTTCCCAAAAAGAATTGAAAGCGAGCATGATGTTTGGGAAACAGGGCATAGTTCAACTTCCCTTTCAGCTGCGATGGGAATGGTCATCGCTAGAGACTTGAAAAAAGAGAGTTCCTTTGTTGTACCTATCATTGGCGATGGTGCGTTAACTGGAGGAATGGCGTTAGAAGCATTAAATCATATAGGCCATGAGAAAAAGAATATGATTGTCATTCTGAACGACAATGAAATGTCCATTGCCCCAAATGTTGGTGCTCTTCATAACATTCTTGGTCAATTACGGACAGCTGGTAAATATCAATGGGTTAAAGACGAGTTAGAATTGTTATTGAAAAAGGTACCAGCTGTCGGAGGGAAACTTGCAGCCACTGCGGAACGTGTGAAAGATAGTCTTAAATATTTATTTGTGTCGGGAATGTTCTTTGAGGAGATGGGGTTTACATACTTAGGTCCGGTTGATGGTCATGATTATGAAGCTTTATTTGAAAATTTACGCTATGCCAAAAAAACGGAAGGACCAGTCCTTCTTCATGTCATCACGAAAAAAGGGAAAGGTTTTCAGCCAGCTGAAAGTGATAAAAAAGGTACTTGGCATGGCACAGGACCTTATAAGATGGACACAGGTGCCTTTGTTAAGTCTGATAAAGCCCCTCCAGCATGGAGCAGTTTAGTAAGTGAAACAGTTCGCAAGCTAGCTCGTGAGGATGAGAGGATTGTCGCGATAACGCCAGCTATGCCTGTTGGGTCAAAACTAGAAGGCTTTGCTAGTGAGTTTCCAGAAAGAATGTTTGATGTGGGGATAGCAGAACAGCATGCAGCTACCGTTGCGGCTGGTTTGGCGACCCAAAATATGAAACCCTTTTTAGCGATTTATTCAACTTTCTTACAACGAGCGTATGACCAGGTTGTTCATGATATATGCCGTCAAAATTTAAATGTTTTTATCGGGATTGATCGGGCTGGTTTAGTAGGTGCAGATGGTGAAACGCACCAGGGCGTATTTGATATAGCTTTTCTAAGACATGTTCCTAATATGGTTTTAATGATGCCTAAAGATGAAAATGAAGGGCAGCATATGGTTTATACTGCGATGACCTATGATGATGGTCCAATTGCAATGAGATTTCCACGAGGTAATGGATTGGGTGTACCGTTGGATGAAACATTTAAGAGCATTCCAATCGGAACCTGGGAGGTTTTGAAGGAAGGCGAGGATGCGGCAATTTTAACGTTTGGTACAACCATTCCTATGGCTCTAGAAGCTGCAGAAACGCTTGAGAAACAAGGGATTTCCGTAAAAGTCATAAATGCTCGTTTTATTAAGCCTTTAGATGAAAAAATGCTCAATGAGTTATTTTTAAATAATATCCCTATTCTAACCATTGAAGAAGCAGTCTTACAGGGCGGTTTTGGAAGCTCTGTTCTAGAATATGCACATGAAAAAGGATTTTACCAGCAAGCAATCGACCGAATGGGGATACCTGACCAATTTATCGAACATGGTGATGTAGAATCACTTCTGGAAGAAATTGGAATGACTACGTCGGAAGTCGTAAAAAGAATGACCATACTAGCTCGAAAAAAACAACAAAGGGCATAATTCATGAAGAATAAAGAACGATTAGATGTATTATTAGTTGAAAGAGGATTAGCAGAAACAAGAGAAAAAGCAAAACGTTCTATTATGGCAGGTTTGGTTTACTCCAACGAAGAACGTTTAGATAAGCCTGGCGAGAAAGTGAAAGTAGATATCCCGTTAATGATAAAGGGGAATGTACTTCCCTATGTCAGTCGAGGTGGTCTAAAACTGGAGAAGGCAATAAAGATTTTTGATGTCTCAGTAAAAGATAAGATTATGCTAGATATAGGTGCCTCAACTGGTGGATTTACTGATTGTGCATTACAGAACGGTGCAAAAATGTCTTATGCACTGGATGTAGGGTACAATCAGTTAGCTTGGAAGCTGCGTCAGGATGAAAGAGTAGTGGTAATGGAAAGAACCAACTTTCGGTATGTGACACCTGCTGATTTAGTTGGTGAAATGCCTAATTTTGCCACAATAGATGTTTCCTTTATATCTTTAAAATTAATATTACCTGTCTTAAAAACCCTGCTTGTACCTGGCAGTGACATTGTGGCACTTGTTAAGCCTCAATTTGAAGCAGGTCGTGAGCAAGTTGGTAAAAAAGGTATCGTACGTGATGAAAAGGTACATTTACAGGTTGTTAATAAAATCGTTGATTTTGCTCTTGTGCAAGGATTCAATGCTGTTAATTTATCCTTTTCTCCGATTACCGGTGGAGATGGAAATATTGAGTTTCTCCTTCACCTTAAATGGATGGGAGAGCAGGACGCCGGTCAAAATCAATTGCCTAGAGAGCCAGAGCACATTGTAAAAGACGCTCATCAGGAATTTAAATCTAAACAAGATGTGGAAGGATAAGCCTATGCTTTTCCTTCCTTTTTGATTGGGCCCTTTTTTGAAAAATAATAATTGTACTTCCATGGCAAAATGGGCTAACATATGGGTATAAGCGACATTTTTGTACAAAATACATGAATGTTTTGGATGATTACGGGGTGAATGGATTGAATAAGGGTCAACGTCATATAAAAATTAGAGAAATTATCACTGCTAATGATATTGAAACACAAGATGAACTTGTTGATGAATTAAAGAGTGCAGGATTTAATGTTACGCAAGCAACAGTTTCTCGAGACATTAAAGAATTGCATCTGGTTAAAGTTCCGTTATTAGATGGGAGATATAAGTATAGCCTCCCAGCTGATCAACGGTTTAATCCGTTACAGAAATTAAAAAGATCATTAATGGATGCCTTTGTTCGCATCGATTCCGCAGGTCATTTATTAGTAATGAAATGTCTGCCTGGTAATGCTATGGCCATTGGTGCTCTGTTAGATAACCTAGATTGGGATGAAGTACTAGGAACCATTTGTGGTGACGATACGATTTTAATCATTTGTCGTACGCCAGAAGATACAGAGACAATCACTAACCGGTTCCTTGATATGCTTTAATAGGGGGAATATACCTTGTTATCAGAATTATCGATAAAGAACTTTGCAATAATAGAGGCCCTTTCCATTTCGTTTGATAAAGGGCTGACCGTTTTAACAGGAGAAACAGGTGCAGGGAAATCCATTATTATAGATGCCATTCACCTGCTTGTAGGTGGCAGAGGATCCGCTGAGTTTGTCAGACATGGAGAAGAAAAAGCTGAAATTGAAGGTCTTTTCCAAATCGATGAGCACCATCCTTGCCACTCAAAGGCTTTTGAGTTTGGGATCGAAATTGAAGAAGGAATGGTTGTTTTACGAAGAGATATCTCTCGTTCGGGCAAAAGTGTGTGTAGAATTAACGGGAAACTAGTGACCATATCGACCCTTCGTGAAGTGGGATCAACCCTAGTGGATATACATAGCCAGCACGAACACCAAGATTTAATGGACGAGAGCAGACATTTACTCTTACTCGACCAATATGGATATGATGAAATATCTCAGTCACAGGCAGAATACCAGGAAGTGTTTCACCGCTATGAACAAACGTCCCAAAAGCTTAAATCGCTGAGTGAAAATGAGCAAAAAACCGCACATCGCCTCGATCTCATTCAATTTCAGTTTGATGAAATTCAAAATGCTAAATTAAAGTTGAAAGAAGACGAAGAACTTTTTGAAGAGAAAAGAAAACTTGCGAATTTTGAGCGTGTATTCGAGGCTGTTCAATCCAGTTATAATGCCTTAACTGGAGAACAAAAGGGACTTGATTGGATTAGTATGGTAATGGGTCAGCTAGAAGACGCTGCAGCACTGGATTCAGCATATAAAGAAATATATGAATCCGTTATGAACAGCTTTTATCAATTGGAAGATGCCTCACGTATGTTGAGGAATGAACTAGACGGATTAGAATATGACCCACAGCGTTTAAATGAGATTGAAGAGCGATTAAATGAAATTAATCAGTTGAAGCGTAAGTACGGAAAAACGATTGAAGAAATCTTAGAATATGCCGCTAAAATAGAAGAAGAAATTGAAACATTGCAAAACAAGGAAACACATATCGGTCAATTAGAAAAGCAGTTAACGTCCATTAAAAAAGATTTAATCCTTGAGGCTAAACAGTTAACCGAGCTTAGAAAACGCTGGGCTGATAAGCTCACTACTTTAATACATAATGAGTTAAAAGAGCTTTACATGGCAAAAACCGTGTTCGAAATTCGGTTTGAATCGATTTTACCTCATTTTTCAAAAAATGGTGTAGATCACGTGGAGTTCTATATTTCCACCAATCCTGGTGAACCGTTAAAGCCGTTATCTAAGATTGCCTCTGGCGGGGAGCTTTCAAGAATTATGCTGGCGCTTAAGAGTATTTTTTCAAAGCATCAAGGAGTTACTTCGATTATATTTGATGAGGTAGATACAGGAGTCAGCGGCAGAGTGGCTCAGTCAATTGCCGAAAAGATTTATAATGTTGCTGTTGATTCACAGGTACTATGTATTTCCCATTTACCACAAGTAGCTGCGATGGCTGATACTCATCTTTTTATTTCTAAGGTTACGGAAGGCGGCCGTACAAAAACCTCAGTTAATCCACTTAGTATTGAAGAAAAAATAAAGGAAATAGGGCGTATGATTTCAGGTGCTGAAATTACGGATTTAACAAAGAAACACGCGGAGGAATTGTTGTTTTTAGCTTCAGAAAACAAAAAAATTGTAAAGCTTCCCAATTAGGGGAGCTTTTTTATGTTGTATCAGGTTATAAATGGCGCTGATGCAGGCAAAATTAAAGATGTAGCCATTTCTATAGTGTGAAACAGAAGCGAGGAGAGTGAAGATTTTGAAGTTAGAAATAATTAGAAAGATCATTGGTGGAATTCTCCTTGTTTCATTAATCAGCGTTTTATATTATCAGCCATTACAGCAATACCTTGATATACCAAAGACCATTACAGTCTTTGAAGGGCAAAATTATACTTTCCAAAAGGCTGTACCGGTATCAGCCTCATTAGTATCTCACAATCCTAATATCACACTTGAACAGGATCCAAACACAGTTTCCCTAACAGCTAGTGAAAACGGCAAAGATGAAATGTTACTAGAATTTGCAGGAATTCCAGTAAAAAAGGTCGATGTAAATGTCTTAAAGGACTTTAAAGTCCAGCCAGGAGGTCAGTCTATCGGTGTTAAATTAAACACGGTTGGCGTATTGGTCGTAGGTCACCATTTAGTTAATACCGAAGATGGAAAAAAATCCCCTGGAGAAATTGCAGGAATAAAAATTGGTGATATTATTACCGAAATCAATGGAAACAAAATTGAAAAAATGACAGATGTAGCACCTTTTGTACAAAATGCAGGACAAAACGGGCAAGCATTAGATATGGTAATTAGCAGGGAAAGTGGAAAGTTCACAACGAAACTTACTCCACTAAAAGATAAGGGAGAGAACTCCTATAAGCTTGGATTATACATTCGTGATTCAGCAGCAGGTATTGGAACGATGACTTTTGTTCATCCACAGACGAAAAAATATGGTGCCTTAGGGCATGTAATATCTGATATGGACACGAAGAAGCCAATTGTTGTTGAAGATGGTCAAATCGTTCGTTCAACTGTCACCTCTATTGAAAAAGGAAGCAATGGTGATCCCGGTGAAAAGCTTGCACGTTTCTCTTCAGATCGTGAAATTGTCGGAAACATCACAAAAAATAGTCCATTTGGCATATTTGGAGTGTTAAATAAAGAATTAAAGAACGGTATTATGGATAAACCGTTGCCAATTGCTCTATCTCACCAAGTAAAAGAAGGGCCAGCCAAAATCTTAACCGTTGTAAATGATGACAAGGTTGAAGAATTTGAAATTGAAATTGTCAGCACGATCCCGCAGAAATTTCCAGCAACAAAAGGCATGGTATTAAAAGTTACAGACCCAAGACTTCTTGAAAAAACTGGAGGAATCGTTCAAGGTATGAGCGGAAGTCCCATCATCCAGGATGGTAAGCTGATTGGTGCCGTAACACATGTCTTTGTCAATGATCCAACCTCAGGTTATGGAGTACACATTGAATGGATGTTAAGTGAAGCAGGAATTAACATATATGAAAAACCGCAGGAAAAGGCAAGTTGAAAATGAATTGGTTGTAAAACAAAATAGGCGAAACCGCCTATTTTGTTTTATATAAAGATTATTCGACAAAAGAATAGAATTTTAAGGCTTATATGCGAATTTAGTCGAAATTTAAAGGAAAACAAAGAAAAGATAAGATATTATCACTATTTTAAGAAATATTAAAAAAACTAGAGGAATTTTAGTTGCATTGTCGAATTTCTAATTTAGAATAGAATTAAGACAATAAAGAACAATGATAAATAGAGATATGACCCATTTGGATCGAGGAGGATATAAAAGGTGAAAAAAATTAAAGTTTGTGTCGTTGACGACAATAGAGAATTAGTGGGATTATTAGAGGACTATATTTCGTCCCAGGATGATATGGAGATTGTAGGTATCGCACATAATGGTCAGGATTGTTTAGATCTTCTTGAATCCACAGATACAGATGTACTCGTTTTAGATATTATTATGCCTCATCTTGATGGGTTAGCAGTGCTTGAGCGCTTAAGAGAATTAAAAAAGGGTGCAATTCCAAACGTTATTATGTTGACTGCATTTGGTCAAGAAGACGTTACAAAGAAGGCTGTGGAACTCGGAGCTTCCTACTTTATTTTAAAGCCATTTGATATGGAGAATTTAGGAAACCATATCCGTCAGGTAAGTGGTAAAAGTAGTCAGGTTAGCCGCAAAGCCCCTACTGGAAATTACCGTTCGCATACTGAACATAAACCAAGAAATCTCGACGCCAGCATTACAAGTATTATCCATGAAATTGGTGTTCCTGCGCATATTAAGGGATATTTATATTTACGTGAGGCCATTTCGATGGTATACAATGACATTGAATTGCTTGGATCGATTACGAAGGTTTTATATCCTGATATTGCAAAGAAATATAATACGACAGCCAGCCGTGTGGAACGTGCGATTCGCCATGCAATCGAGGTAGCGTGGAGCCGTGGGAATATTGATTCCATTTCCTCTTTATTCGGGTACACTGTAAGCATGTCTAAGGCGAAACCAACAAACTCAGAGTTTATTGCTATGGTTGCAGATAAACTGCGTTTAGAGCATAAGGCCTCTTGAAGAGATCTATAATATAAGGAAAAGCCTTCATTTTAAAAATGAGGGCTTTTTTTGTATAATAAATCTTATTTATTTTCTTTTTCAAGTTCCATTAACTTTTGAATAAGTATATGTTGAGGCATATGCATAAGTTGTTCTATTGGAACATTTAATTTTTCGGCCAGCTTAACCGCTGTTTCAGGGGATAATTGTAAAGGTTTCATTGCAGGTTCGTACCTCCATTCTTTAGTTAGGGAGTGAAAAAATGACACAAATTTTTGCTCATCGAGGTTATTCTGCACTTTTTGCAGAAAATACAATGAGTGCATTCATAGCAGCTGAGAAGGCAAATGCAGACGGTTTAGAGCTAGATGTCCAATTAACCAAAGACGGTGAAGTGGTGGTCATTCATGATGAAAAAGTTGATCGGACAACAAGTGGTTCTGGCTTTGTTAAAGATTATACTTTTAATGAGTTACGAAAGCTCAATGCCAACAAAAAAAGTGCGAAAATAGAACCAATTCCATCATTAATTCAGGTTCTTGAATGGATGCAATCCAATCAATTAGTTTGTAACATAGAGTTGAAAAATAACCTGTTCCCATATGAAGGGATGGAAGAAAAGGTTATTCAGCTTGTTCGAAACTATAACTTAATGGATCGGATTATCCTTTCTTCTTTTAATCACTATAGTATCGTCTTATGTTATCGGATAGCACCTGAAATCGAGACAGCACCGCTATTTAATGAGCGAATCTATATGCCGTGGGTTTATGCGCAATCCATCCGCGCAAAAGGTATTCATCCCAAATTAGCAACGATAACAGATGATATTATCGATGGCGCAATAAAAAATGGAATTGCAGTTAGACCATACACTGTTAATAAAGACAACGATATCAGCAGGCTTTTGAAAATTAACTGTACAGCACTTATCACGGATGATCCGGTAAAGGCGATAAAAATTAAACAACAATTTGAAAAGAGACCATAGTTGGCCTCTTTTATTTTTTTGTGTTTGAAAACCGCGTTTGTACTTTATTTCTCTTTCTATCACGATGAAAAATGAAGCCTGCCACAAACCCCAAACCTCCAATGAATAGAAACAGGCCTAAAAGGAATTGAAGCCATAGGAAAGGAATTGGGCTTTGCAGAATCCCAAATGTCATATCACGCATTAATTTAATCCCATAACCTGCTAAAAAGCCTGGAATAACCAATATAAGTAGAGCAATAATCCGCCTCATAATTAAATCCTTCCAATTGTTTGATACGTTATAAGAATTATACCTTCAAAAGAAATATTAGTACAAGGATATAATTTGTCAAGGTAAGGAAAAAAATATAGAATAGATAATGAAAAATATTGCATGTTTTCGATTATGTTGGTGTGAAAAAGTTTTCTTTTTCAAATATAATAAAGGGGCGGAAAAATGCAAAATGTTATGATTGTTGGTGCCGGTAAAGGTGGTACAGCGATCCTTAAATTACTTAATGAAACAGAAGTATTGAATGTCCAGGTTGTGATTGATAGAAACTTTGATGCACCGGGGATCGTACTGGCACAAAGTGAGGGGATAAAGACCGGGATAGACTGGAAACCATACTTAAACGAACAAATTGATATCATCATAGAGGTAACTGGAAATGAACATGTTTTTCAAGAGTTAAGGAGTACGAAGGACAAGAAAACCGTTTTAATTCCTGGGAGTGTTGCATTTCTTTTAGCAAAGCTATTAGAAGAAAAGGAAGAACTAATCGTTAAGCACCAAAATGCCTCCTATCAACAAGAACTAATCTTTAATGCAACGAATGATGGAATGTTGGTAATAGACCCTAAAGGGATTGTGATTTTATTTAATCGCATGGCCGAAGAAATGACAGGTGTAAAACGAGGTCAAGCGATTGGGAAAAACGTCATTGACGTAATTCCAGAAAGTAGACTTCCTTTCATTCTTGAAACAAGAAGAATAGAGAAGAATCAAGAAATGACTTTGGGGAACGGGCGAAAAATTATCACAACCCGTATTCCTATCATTGAAGAAAATGGAACGTTAATTGGTGCGTTTGCAGTTTTTAAAGATATCACAGAAGTAGTGAACCTTGCTGAGGAAATTACGGATTTAAAAGAAATTCAAACCATGCTTCAGGCGATTATCCACTCAAGTGATGATGCGATTTCTGTAGTGGATGAAAACGGAAGAGGTCTTCTCATTAATCCGGCGTATACCCGGCTAACCGGGCTAACAAAAGAGCGCGTGATTGGACACCCGGCAACTGCTGATATATCAGAAGGTGAAAGTATGCATATGAAGGTTCTTCAAACAAGAAGAGCAGTCCGTGGAGTCCCGATGCGAGTTGGTGCAAATAAACGGGAAGTTATTGTTAATGTGGCCCCGATTATTGTAGAAGGGAAATTAAAAGGCAGTGTTGGAGTTATTCATGATATGTCAGAAATTAAATCCCTAAACCGGGAATTGAACCGTGCGCGTCAAATCATCCGAACGCTTGAAGCCAAGTATACCTTTGAGGATATTATCGGAAGTTCTGAGGAGATGACGCTTGCAATTGAGCAGGCTAAACTTGGCGCAAAAACGCCGGCAACCGTTCTTTTACGTGGTGAGTCTGGTACAGGGAAAGAATTGTTTGCCCATGCTATACATAATGCAAGTGATCGAAAATACAACAAATTTATACGTGTTAATTGTGCTGCCATTTCAGAGACCCTTCTAGAGAGTGAATTATTTGGTTATGAAGAGGGAGCCTTTTCAGGGGCAAAAAGAGGAGGGAAAAGAGGTTTTTTTGAAGAGGCGAATAATGGAAGTATTTTTCTCGATGAAATAGGTGAACTATCAGCTAATACTCAGGCGAAATTACTGAGGGTCTTGCAAGAAAATGAAATCATTAGAGTAGGCGGCACAAAACCAATTCCGATAAATGTTAGAATCATTGCTGCAACACATGTGAATCTTGAAAAAGGAATTGCGAAAGGTTCTTTTAGGGAAGACTTATACTATCGTTTAAATCGTATGCCTATACATATACCTCCACTCCGGAATCGAAAAGAAGAGATACCTGTTTTGTGTGAAAGGCTTATCCAAAAAATTAATCGTGATTATGGAAGAAATGTGGAGGGTGTTGCCCAGGCTGCACTCCTGAAATTAATGAATTATGATTGGCCGGGAAATGTACGGGAACTAGAGAATATTCTTGGACGGGCAATGATCTTTATGAATTACTATGAAACATTGATTAATATACATCACCTCCCTGAACTAAGAAAAAAAACGGGAACTGAACCACAAGTATCAGACGTTAGTGAATCCATTCAGCAGGATCGGTCCTTAACTGCTATGGTTGAAGAGTATGAATCTGAAATTATCCAACAATCGCTTCAACGTTTTAATGGGAATAAGACGGCGGCTGCTAAAGCACTTGGTTTGTCGGTAAGAAATCTTTATTATAAGTTAGAAAAATATAAACTTGAAAATAATAGCATGCAATAAATTTCATAGTATGAAAATAATTGCACTTTTTATTCTGGGTTATAAAGCGTTTTCAAGGAATTTCACTTGGCACGGATTTTGCATATTAAAATGATGGAGTTGAAGAAAGAAAGGGTTGATGACAACTTGTTGCTTGAAACACTAATAAACAAAGCAACCCAATTGGATGACATCACGGTCGCTGTTGCAGTGGCAGAAGATGAAGAAGTAATAGGAGCCGTTATCGAGGCATTAAACCGAAATCTTGCCAATTTTATCTTATTTGGTGATAATGAAAAAATTAATATGATTTTGAATCTGAATGATAAAGACCAACAAAAAAGTAATAAAAGTCTTACTATTGTTCATGCAGAATCCAACACAATGGCCGCAGAACTGGCAGTCAAGGCTGTATCGACTAAGGAAGCTACTGTTTTAATGAAAGGGAATATCCCAACGAGTGATCTATTAAAGGCTGTTTTAAATAAAGAATACGGTCTAAGAACGGGAAATGTATTATCGCATGTGGCGGTCTTTGAGGTCCCAGAGTACAATCGGTTTATCATCGTTACGGATGCAGGAATGAATATTTCACCAAATTTAGAGCAGAAAGCGCAAATTATAAGAAATGCGGCAGCCATAGCAAGAGCAATTGGAATAGAATATCCTAAAGTTGCTCCTATAGCCGCTGTTGAAGTAGTAAATCCAGCTATGCAAGCCACTATTGATGCCGCTTCATTGACCATTATGAATAAACGAGGGCAAATCACAGGCTGTATTATAGATGGTCCATTAGCATTAGATAACGCCGTTTCTGCTTTAGCCGCTGAACACAAAGGAATTCATAGTGAAGTAGCAGGAAGAGCTGATATTTTATTAGTTCCCGCTATTGAAGTTGGAAACGTCTTATATAAGTCATTCATTTACTTTGCAAAAGCGAAAGTAGGGGCGGTTATTGCTGGTGCGAAGGCTCCTATTGTATTAACCTCAAGAGCTGATTCAGCGGAAAGTAAGCTATATTCACTTGCACTTGCTATCTGCTCTGTTACAAAATAGATTGTTTAACTAAAAGGGAGGATTTTTACCATGGAAATTTTTAAGTACTTAGAACAATACGATTACGAGCAAGTTGTTTTTTGTCAGGATAAACAATCGGGATTAAAAGCAATTATTGCGATACATGATACAACATTAGGTCCTGCTCTAGGCGGTACCCGTATGTGGACATATGAATCAGAAGAAGCAGCCATTATTGATGCATTACGTTTAGCAAAAGGGATGACGTACAAAAACGCAGCAGCAGGACTAAATCTTGGCGGTGGAAAAACCGTTATTATTGGTGACCCTCGTAAAGATAAAAATGAAGAATTGTTCCGTGCTTTCGGCCGCTATGTTCAGGGATTGAATGGAAGATATATCACTGCAGAGGATGTTGGAACAACGGTTGCAGACATGGATTTAATTCATGAAGAAACAGACTATGTCACTGGTATTTCACCAGCATTCGGTTCTTCTGGCAATCCTTCACCTGTTACGGCTTATGGGGTATACCGTGGTATGAAAGCTGCAGCAAAGGAAGCGTTTGGAACAGATTCATTAGAAGGTAAAGTAATTGCGATTCAAGGTGTTGGGAATGTAGCTTATACTCTTTGTAAATACTTGCATGAAGAGGGCGCACAACTAATTGTTACGGATATTAATAAAGAGGCTGTTCAGCGTGCGGTAGAAGATTTTGGTGCACGTGCGGTTGACCCAAATGAAATATATGGAGTTGAATGTGATATCTATGCTCCTTGTGCTCTTGGGGCAACCATTAATGATGATACGATTCCACAACTTAAGGCAAAGGTTATCGCTGGGTCTGCAAATAATCAGTTAAAAGATACTCGTCATGGTGATATTATCCATGAAATGGGTATTGTTTATGCTCCCGATTATGTAATAAACGCTGGAGGCGTAATTAACGTTGCTGATGAACTTTATGGGTATAACCATGAACGTGCGATGAAGAAGGTCGACCAAATTTATGCAAGTATTCAAAAGGTAATCGAAATTTCTAAGCGTGACGGCATTCCAACATATGTTGCAGCAGATAGAATGGCTGAAGAGAGAATTGAAAAGATGCGTAATTCTCGCAGTCAATTCCTCCAAAATGGTCATCATATTTTAAGCCGTCGTTAAAAAATGAAAGGGCAGAGCGCTGAGTGAGTAATTCAGCGTCTTTTCCCTTTAAATGATGTAAAAATGTAAAAAAATGGAGGTAAAACACGTTGCCTGATACTAAATATCGAATACTCGTCATCAATCCAGGTTCCACTTCCACTAAGATTGGGGTCTTCGATAATGAAATTTCCATTTTTGAAAAAACAATCCGTCATGATTCAGAAGTCATTAATACATTTAATAATATTATTGATCAATATGAATTTAGAAAAAATACAATCCTGGAAACACTGGATAATGCCGGGATTAATATATCGAAGCTGAGTGCTGTATGTGGACGCGGCGGGTTGCTTCGTCCAATCGAAGGCGGTACCTATGCAGTCAATAATACCATGCTTGAAGATTTACGGACTGGTTTTGCTGGGCAGCATGCTTCAAATCTAGGTGGTATTATTGCCTCCGAGATTGCTTCTGGTTTAAATATACCTTCGTTTATTGTCGATCCCGTTGTTGTAGATGAACTTGAACCTATAGCTAGAATTTCTGGTTTTTCTTTAATTGAGCGGGTAAGTATTTTTCATGCACTTAATCAAAAAGCTGTTGCACGAAGAGTCGCAAGTGAATTAGGAAAAAAATATACCGAATTAAACCTTATTGTTACCCATATGGGAGGGGGCATTACGGTTGGGGTACATAAGCAGGGCAAAGTCATTGATGTAAACAATGGCCTCCACGGTGATGGTCCTTTTAGCCCGGAACGCGCTGGAACGGTTCCAGTAGGAGATTTAGTTGCGTTATGCTTTTCTGGTCAGTACTACCGTGATGAAATAATGAAGAAACTTGTCGGTCAAGGGGGGCTTGTTGGTTACCTTGGAACCAACGATGCCCTCGAAGTGGAAAAAAGAATTGAAGCTGGTGATGAACAGGCGTCTCTGATTTACGAAGCAATGGCTTACCAAGTCGCAAAGGAAATAGGAGCTGCCAGTGCAGTTTTAGCTGGGAAAGTAGACGCGATTGTGTTAACCGGCGGACTCGCGTATGGGAAAGGATTTGTGAAATCCATCACCGATAGAGTTAATTGGATTGCAGATACCATTGTCCATCCAGGTGAGAATGAACTTCAAGCATTAGCGGAAGGTGCACTAAGAGTTCTACGTGGAGAGGAAAAGGTTAAAGACTATCCTAGTACGTTTAAAACAGCAAAAATCTAACAATTTGGGGAGGAAACACAGTGTCACAGGAATACGATTTAGTCATTCTTGGCGGTGGTACCGGCGGTTATGTGGCTGCCATTCGTGCCTCTCAGCTTGGCTTAAAAACGGCAATCGTTGAAAAAGGAAAACTAGGAGGAACATGTCTTCATAAAGGGTGCATCCCAAGTAAGGCTCTTCTAAGAAGTGCTGAGGTATATGCCACTGCAAAACACAGTGAAGATTTTGGTGTCATAACAAGTGAAGTCTCCTATAACTTTGGAAAAGTACAGGAAAGAAAAAATAAAATCATTGAACAACTTCATAAAGGTGTACAACATCTCATGAAACAAGGGAAAATTGATGTTTATGAAGGGTTAGGCAGGATATTAGGGCCATCGATTTTTTCACCAATGCCTGGAACGATTTCGGTAGAAATGAATAATGGCAATGAAAATGAAATGCTCATTCCGAAAAATGTTGTCATTGCGACAGGTTCGAGACCTAGAACGCTTCCTGGACTTGAAATTGATGGAGAATTCGTTATCACCTCTGACGAAGCATTGGAGCTTACAAGCTTACCCGCTTCTATCATTATTGTCGGAGGCGGTGTGATTGGAATTGAATGGGCTTCTATGCTATCTGATTTCGGGGTCGAAGTCACGGTTATTGAATATGCAGACCGCATTATTCCAACTGAAGACCATGAGATATCTAAAGAAATGCAGCGCCTCATGAAGAAAAAGGGAATTAAACTTGTAACAGGAGCCAAGGTTCTGCCGGAAACGCTAGTAAAGAGTGATGGTGTAACTATTTCTGCAGAAGTGAAAGCTGGCATAAAAGAATTCAAGGCAGATAAACTTCTCGTATCAGTAGGCCGACAAGCAAATGTCGAAGGAATTGGATTGGAAAATACAGATATTCAGATTGAAAAGGGTTTTATTGTTACCAATGAATTCTACCAAACAAAAGAATCTCATATTTACGCCATTGGTGATGTGATAGGCGGTCTGCAGCTGGCGCATGTTGCCTCCCATGAGGGAATAATTGCAGTTGAGCATATTGCTAGAAAAGATCCTTCAGAGCTTAATTACAACCTTGTATCTAGATGTATCTATAGCAATCCTGAGGTTTCGAGTGTGGGGATTACTGAGGAACAGGCGCGCGTTAAGGGTCATAAAGTAAAAGTGGGCAAATTCTCATTCCGAGCGATCGGGAAGGCTCTTGTATTTGGAGAATCCGATGGTTTTGTCAAGATTGTCGCTGATGAGGAGACTAATGATATTTTAGGGGTGCATATGATTGGTCCTCATGTAACAGACATGATAACAGAGGCAGGATTGGCAATGGTATTGGATGCAACACCATGGGAAATAGCTCATACCATTCATCCTCATCCAACACTATCGGAGGCCATTGGTGAAGCTGCGCTTGCAGTGGACGGAAGAGCAATCCACTCATAATTTTGAATGCGTATCTATATGAGCAAACGGGAGGTAAAAATAAATGGCTGAGAATCGTCATCATGTATTAGGTTTAAGTGATGAAAAGGTTTTAGAAATGTATGAAACAATGCTTCTAGCCCGCCGGATTGATGAACGGATGTGGCTATTGAATCGTGCTGGTAAAATACCATTTGTCATTTCATGTCAAGGACAAGAAGCAGCGCAAGTAGGTGCAGCATTTGCTCTTGATAAGGAAAAAGATTATGTATTGCCCTATTATCGCGATATGGGTGTAGTTTTAACTTTTGGAATGACGCCAAAAGAACTAATGCTGTCTGGATTTGCTAAAGCGGAGGACCCAAATTCAGGCGGCAGGCAGATGCCTGGACACTTTGGGCAAAAGAGAAATCGAATTGTTACTGGATCATCTCCTGTAACAACTCAGGTTCCTCATGCAGTCGGTGTAGCGTTAGCAGGGAAGATGGAGAGGAAGGATCTTGTTACCTTTGTAACTTTTGGTGAAGGTTCTTCAAATCAAGGTGATTTCCATGAAGGAGCTAACTTTGCAGGAGTTCATAAATTACCAGTCATATTTATGTGTGAAAACAATAAATATGCCATTTCTGTTCCAATCGAGAAACAATTGGGATGTGAAAAAGTATCTGATCGTGCCATTGGATATGGTATGCCAGGATTTACTGTTGATGGAAACGATCCATTAGAAGTGTATAAAGTGGTAAAGGAAGCAGCAAACCGCGGCCGCAGAGGAGAGGGTCCTTCATTAATTGAAACAGTCTCCTATAGACTGACACCACACTCTTCAGATGATGATGACCGCTCGTACCGCGCCCCTGATGAAGTGGCTAAAGCGAAAACAAAGGATCCAATTATAACCTTTGGCGCTTATCTAAAAGAAACAGGTGTGTTGAATGATGAGTTGGAAAAAGAAATTAACGATCGTGTGATGAAACAAGTGAACGAAGCCACTGATTATGCTGAGAATGCACCGTATGCAGCACCTGAACACGCGTTGAAATACGTTTATGGTGATAAGTAAGGGGGATGTAACATGGCAGTAATTTCTTATATAGATGCGGTCACAATGGCCATTCGGGAAGAAATGGAACGTGATCCAAAGGTATTTGTGCTAGGTGAAGACGTAGGAGTAAAAGGCGGTGTTTTTAAAGCGACTCAGGGCTTATACGAACAATTTGGTGAAGAGCGTGTCATTGATACACCGCTTGCTGAATCTGCGATTGCCGGGGTAGGAATCGGAGCAGCGATGTATGGAATGAGACCGATTGCTGAAATGCAATTCGCTGATTTTATTATGCCTGCTGTGAACCAAATTATTTCAGAAGCGGCAAAAATTCGTTATCGATCAAATAATGACTGGAGTTGTCCGATTGTTATTCGGGCTCCATATGGCGGCGGCGTACATGGTGCCCTTTATCATTCGCAATCGGTTGAGGCAGTTTTTGCGAATACGCCAGGATTGAAGATTGTAATGCCATCCACACCTTATGATGTGAAAGGGTTATTAAAAGCAGCTATTCGTGATAATGATCCAGTGTTATTCTTTGAGCATAAGCGTGCATACCGGTTAATTAAAGGTGAAGTCCCAACAGCTGATTATACATTGCCAATCGGAAAAGCAGATGTAAAGCGTGAAGGTGAAGACATAACCGTGATTACTTATGGGCTTTGTGTTCATTTTGCCCTTCAGGCAGCTGAAAAATTAGCCAAGGATGGAATCTCCGCACATATTTTGGATCTAAGAACAGTCTATCCACTCGATAAAGAGGCAATCATTGAAGCAGCAGCCAAAACTGGTAAGGTTTTACTTATTACAGAAGATAACAAAGAAGGCAGTATTATTAGTGAAGTTTCTGCCATCATTGCTGAAAATTGCTTATTTGAATTAGATGCGCCAATTATGCGCCTGGCAGGACCAGATGTTCCGGCAATGCCATATGCTCCTACAATGGAGAAGTTCTTTATGGTCAATCCAGACAAAGTTGAAAAAGCAATGCGCGAGCTAGCAGAGTACTAATAGGAGGTTGGGAACTTGGTAATCGAACAAATTAAAATGCCTCAGTTAGGGGAAAGTGTAACCGAAGGAACAATCTCAAAGTGGCTTGTTTCTGTAGGAGATAAAGTAAATAAATATGATCCATTAGCCGAGGTAATGACGGATAAAGTAAATGCAGAGGTCCCTTCTTCCTTCACAGGTACAATTAAAGAGCTAATTGCTGAAGATGGTGACACACTTGCGGTCGGAGAAGTCATTTGTACCATTGAAATCGAAGGCGGTGCGGTTCAAGAAGAAAAAACTAGTGACCAAAAAGCTGATGTTCCAGAGATGGCTGCAGTTTCTGAACCAACCGACCAAAGTAACAAAGCTCGATTTTCTCCAGCAGTTTTAAAAATTTCTCAAGAACATGGTATTGATTTATCTCAGGTGACAGGCACCGGTGCAGGCGGCCGTATTACACGGAAAGATTTATTGAAATTAATAGAATCTGGTAATATCCCTACTGCAGGAGGGAAGGGAGAGGGAACTTTGGCTGAGGAGGCTCAAGTTGCTGCAGTACAAGAGACTACCCCATCTGTTGCAGCTCAGTCAGCAGCAGCTCCGAAGCAGTCTGTTCCTGCTCCGAGTATACCTGTCACTGCAGGCGATATCGAAATACCTGTAACAGGAATCCGTAAAGCAATTGCTGCAAATATGCTGCGTAGTAAGCATGAAGCACCGCATGCTTGGACCATGATAGAAGTGGATGCAACCAATCTTGTAGAATACCGCAATTCCTTAAAAGACGAATTTAAGCAAAAAGAGGGCTTTAATTTAACTTTCTTTGCCTTTTTCGTAAAAGCTGTTGCACAAGCCTTAAAGGAATTCCCACAGATTAATTCGATGTGGGCTGGGGATAAAATTATTCAAAAGAAAGATATCAATATCTCCATTGCAGTTGCAACAGAGGATGCATTGTATGTACCTGTTATTAAGCATGCCGACGAGAAGACGATAAAGGGAATTGCTCGTGAAATTTCTGAACTTGCTGTTAAAGTAAGAACCAATAAGCTTCGCTCAGAAGATATGCAGGGTGGAACGTTTACTGTCAACAATACTGGTTCATTTGGCTCTGTGCAATCCATGGGTATCATCAATTACCCACAGGCGGCAATTTTACAGGTAGAATCAATTGTTAAACGCCCTGTAGTGATGAATGGAATGATTGCCGTTCGTGATATGGTTAATCTATGTATGTCACTCGACCACAGAGTTTTAGACGGATTAATTTGCGGTCGATTCTTACAACGAGTAAAAGAAATCTTAGAAAACACATCAAAATCTACAACTTCAATTTATTAAAGAAAAATAACCGCTGCCGGATTGGTCTGCGGTTATTTTCATTGCTTGAAATCAAATAGTGTCCTAAAATAAAAAGTAACAGGAATTTAAAGAATATTATGTATTTGAGGGGGGAGTTTTATGAGTTTAGATAACCTGCGAAATCAATCTTTTCCTTTAAGTAGAATAGAGGACTGGCAAGCAAAAGCAGAAGAAACTTTGAAGGGTAAAAGTATTGAAAAGTTAAAAAGCAGTACATATGAAAATATTATTTTGAAACCGCTTTATTATCGGCGGGATAAGCAGCAAGCACCGGAGTATCCGGGAGGTACAGATTTTCGTAGAGGTATTTATCCTTTAGGATACGTAACAAATGATTGGAAGGTAGCACAGAAAATTACATATCATTCTGTTGACCAATTAAAGGAAAAGCTTCAAGGGAGCGTTGAAAAAGGACAAACAGCGCTTTCATTTGAAGTTTCGGAGGTGCTTTTTGATTCAAAAGGAATAATAAATGAATTACTTGGAGATTTACCTGCTGAATTTCCGTTTGCCGTAAATGGGAGAGGTTTGCAATCAGCATTGCTAGCAGCATTAACAGAACGTAAGGAAAATGCTGATCTGGTTAGTGGCTATGTCGGCAGCGACCCCATTTCTCTGTTTGTGGAAACCGGATTTATTGAAGAAGACTTCTTCAAGAGTTGGATGATTGATATAAAGCTTGCAAATGAAAAACTACCAAAATTACGGACAGTCCTAATAAATACCTCAACCTACCATCAAGGTGGTGCCAATGCGGTTCAAGAGTTGGGAATTGCAGCAGCGACCGGTATCTTTCATCTTCAGAAATTATTAGATAGTGGTATGAAGTTAGAGAATGTTCTTGGAAAAATGATATTTCAATTCTCAATTGGCAGTAATTTCTTTATGGAGCTAGCTAAGATACGTGCAGCGAGAATTCTTTGGAATAAAATTACTAAGGTTTATGGGGCTGATCCAAAGGACCGGGGAATGCATATTGCAGCAGAGACGTCTTCATTTACAAAAACCGTTTATGACCCATATGTTAACCTCCTACGTGCTGGAAATGAGGGATTCGCAGCAGTTCTGGGAGGAGTCCAATATCTGCATATAACTCCGTTTGATGATATAACTGGCAGTTCTCTCCTTTCAGAACGAATTGCCAGAAACACGCAAAACATTCTAAAGGAAGAAGCATATCTGCAAAAAGTGGTCGACCCTGCGGGAGGATCTTGGTACGTAGAAGCATTAACAGTAGAACTTGCAGAAAAAGCTTGGCAGTATTTTCAGCAGATTGAAGCAAAAGGCGGTATGTTGGAAGTATTAAAATCGGGCTGGTTACAAGATGAAATAACATGTATTCGAACAAAACGGGAGCAGGATGTATCTACAAGAAAACAAAGTATTGTAGGGACAAATGTGTATGCCAATCTTGCTGAAACGGCTGGTTCTTCTACAATTCAAACGTGTAATAACCTTATAGGTGTTGATGGTACTAACACGATTAAAATTAAGAGAATAAAAAATATGAGGTTATCAGAACCATTTGAAAAACTGCGGAAAATAAGTGAAGAGAATGAAAGTAAATCAGGTTCGAAACCCAAAATCGGCATGATTTGTCTAGGAGAGTTAAAAAACTTTAAACCTAGGTTAGATTTTATGAGAGGATTCGCAGCTGCTGGCGGAATTGAAGCGGTGGAAAGTGGTTCTATTACCTCCTTAGAGGATGCCAAACAATTTGTTATAGGAACAGACACAAAATATTTTTGCTTATGTGGAAGCAATGACCATTATGAATCAATTGGACATGATATTCTTTCAGAGCTAAATAGAGAATTTCCTGAGCGGACTTTTTACTTAGCAGGACTGCCAGAAAAAGAGTTGCAAACCAAATGGGCAAATGAAGGGATAAAGCAGTTTATTCATATGAATAGTAACTGTTATGAAATTCTTTCAACCATTCTAAAAGAAATGGGGGTGGCATTAAATGAGCGTACAAAAGCCTAATTTCGTAAATATTTCCTTGTTTGATGAACAAGAGTTCCTAACGAAAGAAAAGTGGCAGGAACTGGTTAACAAAGAGATAGATACTTCCATTGATGATTTGTTGTTTGAAACGAACGAACAAATTCAATTAAAACCACTCTACACATCTGATGACCATGAAGGGATCGAGCATTTAGACGACCTGCCCGGTATTCCTCCATTTACTCGTGGACCCTACCCGACGATGTATGTGAATCGTCCATGGACGGTGAGACAATATGCAGGTTTTTCTACCGCTGAGGAGAGCAATGCATTCTATCGCCGTAATCTAGCAATGGGTCAAAAGGGCTTGTCTGTTGCTTTTGATTTAGCGACACATCGAGGTTATGATTCAGATCATCCGCGTGTTGTCGGAGATGTCGGCAAGGCTGGTGTTGCCATTGATTCCGTGCTTGATATGAAGACCCTATTTGATGGAATTCCCTTGGATCAAATGTCAGTATCCATGACTATGAATGGTGCCGTTTTACCAATTCTTGCTTTTTTCATTGTTACAGCTGAGGAACAGGGAGTCACACAGGATAAGCTGTCCGGAACGATTCAAAATGATATTTTAAAAGAGTACATGGTCCGTAACACCTATATTTATCCGCCTGAGATGTCAATGAAAATTATCGCAGACATTTTTGAATATACCTCTAAATATATGCCTAAGTTTAATAGTATCAGTATTTCAGGCTATCATATGCAGGAGGCTGGGGCGCCGGCTGACTTGGAATTAGCCTACACCCTTGCTGATGGGTTGGAGTATGTAAGAACAGGGCTAGAGGCTGGAATTGACATTGATAAATTTGCACCAAGATTGTCGTTTTTCTGGGCAATAGGGATGAATTATTTTATGGAAGTTGCCAAAATGAGGGCAGCCCGATTAATCTGGGCAAAAATGATGAAATCCTTCGAGCCGAAAAGTGAGAAATCAATGGCACTTAGAACCCATTCCCAAACATCGGGTTGGAGTTTGACGGAGCAAGATCCTTTTAATAATGTCATTCGTACCTTACTTGAAGCGCATGCTGCGGCAATGGGACATACGCAATCCCTCCATACCAATGCTTTGGATGAGGCCATTGCCCTGCCCACTGATTTTTCGGCGCGAATTGCCCGTAATACGCAATTATTTTTACAAGAGGAAACGGGTATCACCAATGTAATTGATCCTTGGGCGGGATCTTATTATGTTGAAAAGCTGACGCAAGAATTGGTAGAAAGAGCTTGGACACATATTGAAGAAATTGAAAACCTAGGCGGTATGGCTAAAGCAATTGAGACGGGTCTTCCAAAAATGAGAATTGAAGAGGCTGCTGCTAGGAGACAAGCACAAATCGACTCAGGAAAAGAAACGATTATCGGTGTAAATCGATATCGACTTGAAAAGGAAGAAGCCATTGATATATTGGATATTGATAATACAGCAGTTCGATTAAAACAGATTGAGAAATTAACTAGATTAAAAGATGGCCGTGATGAATCAAAGGTTGCAGAAGCTTTGGAAGCTTTAACAAAGGGTGCTGAAACGGGCGAAAGCAACTTGTTAGAGTTAGCCGTGCAAGCTGCAAGAGTTCGTGCCACCTTAGGTGAAATTTCAGACGCGATTGAGAAGGTTTCCAGCAGACATAAAGCTGTGATTCGCTCGATTAGCGGGGTGTATAGTAAATCATTTTCAAACGAAGAGGAAATAAGCGAAGTCAAAAAGATGACCGATGAATTCCTAGAGAATGAAGGGAGAAGACCAAGAATTCTAATTGCAAAAATGGGTCAGGATGGACATGACCGAGGTGCTAAGGTCATTGCCACCGCCTTCGCTGACTTAGGGTTTGATGTTGATATCGGTCCATTATTCCAAACCCCGGAAGAAACGGCCATGCAGGCGGTTGAAAATGATGTTCATGTAATAGGAATGAGTTCATTAGCTGCAGGACACAAGACGTTATTACCACAACTTGGAGAAGAGTTAAAAAAGCTCGGTCGAGAAGACATCTTAATCGTTATTGGCGGCGTCATTCCGGCACAGGACTATCAATTTTTATATGATAATGGAGCAGCAGCTATTTTCGGACCAGGAACCATTATCCCCGTTGCCGCTCAAAAAGTGATCAAGGAAATTTATAAGCAGCTTGGCTATGAGGAAGTGGGAAAATAGATGTCTGAGGATCTGAAACCGGAATGGAGCGACCCGAATGAACCGGATAAATTCTCAAGCGTAATAAAAAGAGGACAGGAGCTGGAAGGTCAGCCCGTCACCATTGAAAAAAACACGGTCTTTCAAAAACGCAAGTCTATGGAACCAACGATTCAAGAGTTAGTTGATGGGGTGCTCACGGGAAATAGAGGCCAGCTCGCCCGCGCCATCACACTAGTTGAAAGTAATGCTGAACAACATTTTCATAAGGCGCAGGAGCTTCTCCAAAAGCTCTTGGCCCATAGTGGTAAAGCAGTCAGAATTGGGATAACCGGTGTGCCTGGTGCTGGAAAAAGTACATTTATCGAAGCGTTTGGCACCTACCTTTGTGACCTAGGTTTACGAGTGGCAGTACTAGCAATCGATCCCAGTTCGAGTCTCTCGGGTGGCAGTATTCTTGGCGATAAAACGAGGATGGAGCAATTGTCGCGGAATCCAAGAGCTTTTATTCGGCCATCACCAACGGCCGGAAAACTGGGTGGAGTACATCGGAAAACTAGAGAAGCGATGTTGATTTGCGAGGCAGCTGGCTTTGATGTGATCTTAATCGAAACTGTCGGAGTGGGCCAAAGCGAAGTAATTATTAGAGACATGGTCGACTTTTTCATGCTACTTGTCCTAACAGGTGCGGGTGATGAATTACAGGGAATGAAGAAAGGAATCATGGAGCTAGCTGATGCTGTCCTTGTTCATAAAGCAGACGGAGCCAATAAGGAAAAAGCGGAGCAGACAAGAAAAGAGTATAGCCGTGTCCTTCATTTTCTTCAGCCAGCAACTAAGGGCTGGGCATCCAAGGCGTATACCTGTTCCTCCTTAACAGGTGAGGGGATTAGAGAGGTTTGGGATGTTATTAAGGACTTTGAGGAGAAAGGAAAATCCTCTGGAGTCTTTGCAGAAAGACGAAAAGGACAGCAGCGTGATTGGATCTATTCTCTCATAACTGATCAGCTGCACTATAGCTTCTTTCACCACCCGGAAGTTAAACTCAAATTACCTCAATTGGAAAATGAGGTAATGGCTGGGGAAAAAACGGCTGCTACAGCTGTTGATATACTCTTCCAGACGTTCCTATCAGGTGAAAAGTAGTGACTGTCAATTTATTGACAATCTTTCTCGTTGAAAAAGTTCCTATTTATTTGAAAGAAACACATTTTTACTGTTATCATGTAGTTATATCGACTTAATTAGGAGTGAAATGTATGAGCATGGATTTCAATTTTTTCATGAATGATGTTGTAGCTCAAGCACGTAAAGAGATTACAGCAGCTGGCTATAAAGAATTAAAGACGCCTGAAGAGGTTGAAGAGGCGCTTGAACAAAAAGGTACAACCTTAGTGATGATTAACTCTGTATGTGGTTGTGCAGGTGGCATTGCACGACCAGCAGCCTCCCATGCCCTTCATTATGATAAACGTCCTGATCAACTTGTTACTGTTTTTGCAGGACAGGACAAAGAAGCGACAGAAAAAGCGCGCAGCTATTTTACGGGTTATCCACCGTCCTCACCATCTTTTGCCTTATTGAAGGATGGAAAAATTGTTTCAATGGTAGAAAGACACCAAATCGAAGGCTATGATCCAGCTACAGTTGTAGCAAGACTGCAAAAAGAATTCGAAGAAAACTGCGAAGAACTTTAAATCAAAGTCAAAAGAACCAATTTCCTTAACGGGAAATTGGTTTTTTTTATATTAAAAAAGTAATAATAAATTTTAATAAATATACTTGCATAGTTATTCTGTTCCGTGTTAAAATTCATTACGTTGTATAAATATTAAGCTTTAACTCTATAAAGATAGAAAAAATATTATTAATTTTTTAAATTAATTTTCAGAAAATTATAGGAGGAAAACAAATGAAAAAGTTAATGGGTTTATTCTTAATAATGATATTAGCTGTTGGTGTATTGGCAGCTTGTGGTGGAGCGAAAGATTCCAATGAAGGTGATAAAAAGACTCTTGTGATGGCTACCTCAGCGGATTATGCTCCATTTGAATATATTGAATCAGATAAAAGTGACGAAATTGTTGGCTTTGATGTTGACTTAGCTAAAGCGATCGCTGGAAAACTTGGCTATGAAGTGGAAATTAAAGATATGGATTTCGGCGGGTTGATTCAGTCGCTTAAATCTGGACAAGCAGACTTTGTATTAGCAGGAATGACTCCTACTGAAAAAAGAAAGAAAAACGTAGATTTCAGTGATATTTATTACACAGCACAGCACATGGTTATCTCTAAAACAGACAGTGGCATTGCAACAGTAGAAGATTTAAAAGGTAAAACAGTTGGCGTTCAGTTAGGCTCAATTCAAGAAGGTAAAGCAGAAGAAATTAATAAAACAGTAGCTATCAAAGTAGAAAATCGTAACCGTATTCCAGAGCTTATTCAAGAATTGAAAGCTGGACGTTTTGACGCTATCATTATTGAAGACACAGTAGCAAAAGGCTATCTTGATAAAGAATCAGATTTAACCAGCTTCACAATGAGCGATGACCCAGAAGAAGCAGGATCTGCGATTGCATTTCCAAAGGATAGCGATTTAACGGAGAAATTTAACAAAGAGCTTAAAAACATGAAAGAAAACGGCGAATTACAAGAATTGATTGTTAAATGGTTTGGCGGGGAAAACTAATTCTACAACCAAGACGTTCAGAAGTCTTCTGAACGTCTTACTAATTTCTTTAAGAGAGGACGGCAGATGAATGAACTTAGATTTCACACAATTCATTCCTTCGATGCCATATATATTAGAAGGAATACTTGTTACTCTTAAGATTGTCATTTTAGCAGGGATATTAGGATTTGCTTTAGGTATTATTCTTTCGTTGTTTAAAATTAGCAAATTTAAATTTCTCGGCTGGTTTGCGGACGCATATACGTCAATTTTTCGTGGTACTCCATTAGTTTTACAACTGATGTTGATTTATTATGGTTCGCCGCAGTTAATCGGATATCAAATTGAACCATATACAGCTGCGATATTATCCTTTGCCCTTAATTCCGGCGCTTACATATCTGAGATTATTAGAGCAGGAATTCAGGCAATTGATAAAGGACAGCAGGAGGCAGCAATGGCTCTTGGTGTGCCTTACACAAAAATGATGTGGGATATCATAATGCCTCAAGCCCTTAAAAATATCCTGCCAGCATTAATGAACGAATTTATTACCTTAACAAAGGAATCGGCCATTGTCACCACCATTGGTGTAATGGATATTATGCGTCGTTCCTACCAGGTTGGGGCTGAAAATTATTCGTTTTTTGAACCACTCTTGATTGCCGGTTTAATTTATTATGTAATGGTGGTTATCTTGACCTTCTTAGGAAAAGCGGTCGAAAGGAGAATGAGACGCAGTGATTAAGGTAGAGAATTTATATAAAAACTATGGCAAGCTTGAAGTATTAAAAGGGATTTCCACGACAATCGAGGCGGGAGAAGTTGTTGCAATTATTGGTCCCTCTGGTTCAGGAAAGTCTACCTTTCTGCGTTGCATGAACCTTCTTGAGACTCCAACTAGCGGTAGTATTTTTGTAAGAGACCAGGATGTTACCGATAAAAAAACAAATATTTTGAAGGTGCGACAAAACGTAGGAATGGTTTTTCAACACTTTCATCTATTTCCGCATAAAACTGTTCTCCAAAATCTTACTTATGCACCGATGAAGGTAAAAGGTTTGTCAAAGGGAGAAGCAGAAAAGATTGCCTTGGATTTGCTAGAAAGAGTTGGGTTAGCGGAAAAAGCGAATGAATACCCAACCAGGTTATCAGGCGGACAAAAACAGCGGGTGGCGATTGCGCGAGCACTTGCTATGGAGCCAGAAGTTATGCTTTTTGATGAGCCGACCTCTGCTCTTGACCCAGAGATGGTTAAGGAAGTTTTAGAGGTAATGAAATCACTTGCTCATACTGGAATGACAATGGCTATTGTGACACACGAAATGGGATTTGCTCGTGAAGTTGCGGATCGAGTTCTCTTTTTAGACGGCGGAGTGTTAGTAGAAGATGCAAAACCTCAAGAATTTTTCACAAACCCAAAGAGCAAGCGTGCACAAGATTTCTTGCAAAAAATGCTCTAATCAGGATATGCTAAAGATGATCAGTGATGATCATCTTTTTTTTTTAGGAGAATGCTATGAAATATCGAATTGGATACCGAACAATCAAAACGGCCTTAGGCACTGCCATCTCAATATTACTTGCTCAACAGTTAGGACTACACAACTTTGCCTCAGCAGGTATATTAACGATTTTATGTATCAAGGTTACGAAAAGAAAATCTATACGGGCTTCATGGGATCGGTTTTTAGCTTGTACATTAGCGATGCCATTTTCGAGTCTATTTTTTGAACTAATTGGCTACCATCCAATAGTAATCGGGATTATGCTATTATTTTTTATCCCGACTGTAGTGATGTTTAAAGCTAACGATGGAATTGTTACAAGCAGTGTTATTATTTTACATATTTATATGGCAAACAAATTATCACCAGCACTTTATCTTAATGAACTTGGGGTAATTATTATCGGAATTGGCGTTGCACTTCTAATTAATTTATATATGCCTAGTGCAGATGATAAATTAAAGGACTATCAATTGAGAATCGAGGAAAACTTTAAAGTTATTTTCTATGAAATGGTTTCTTATCTTAGAACAGGGGAAAGCACCTGGTCTGGAAAAGAAATTACAGAAACGGCAAACTTACTAGACGAAGCAAAATTATTCGCCTTTCGAGATGTTGAAAACCATTTTTTACGGGAAGAAAATGATTATTTTCATTATTTTAAAATGAGAGAAAAGCAATTTGAAATCATTGAACGAGTGCTGCCGATTGTTACTTCACTAACTGTAACATTACCGCAGGGAAAAATGATTGCTGAATTTCTCCAAGAATTATCCCAACATATTCAACCTGTCAATACGGCCCACATTTATCTTGAAAAGTTAAAAGAGATGAAAAAGGAATTTGAAGAAATGGATCTGCCAAAGACAAGAGAAGAATTTGAGGTGCGTGCGTCACTCCTTCAATTAGTAAAAGAGATGAATGAATATCTAATCATTAAAAGTACTTTTAATACAACGAGATGGAATAAAGTAAGGAAAGTAGAAGCAAACTAAGGAAAAAATGGCAGGTGGATTTTATGTTGAAGATGCTATCGCCAATCCTGTTTGCTTTTTTTATTTCACCCATTTGGCCTCTCGGACCGAATCCTCTTCCTGGTGATCCTTTCGTTATTGTCAATAAACAAACAAATGAATTGGCTTTCGTTGATGAAAATAAAGTCCAAACTGTTGTGAGTGTTGGTACTGGTAAGACGAAGGAGTTAACACCAGAAGGGCTTTTTACGATAACGGTAAAAGCAGAAGATCCATATTACCGCCGTAAGGATATTCCTGGAGGTGACCCCAAGAACCCACTTGGATCTAGATGGATAGGTTTTGATGCTGAAGAAACAGATGGGAGAATATACGGAGTTCATGGTACTAATCAGCCTGCTTCCATCGGAAGATATGTATCACAAGGGTGTATTCGTACACAGAATGAAGTCATTTCTTCTTTGTACCCCATCATTCCATTAGGTACAAAAATATTAGTCACTTCAACGAGTAAATCATTTGAACAGCTTGCGAAAGAATATAGAGCAATTAAATAAATTGTAAAAGGGACTGTTTTCGAACAGTCCCTTTCCTATGATTTCTAATTAAATAAATTGAGCAATCCCAATTAAGAGTGTTGAGGCTAACATAGCAATTAGCATTAAATATACGACTATTTTTCTTGTCTTTTTAGAATTCAAAGTGGGTTCCCCCTTTATTTTATTAGCTTTCTTTATATTTTACAGGGAAAAGCCCATTTGAACAATGGAACAACATCTCATTTTGGGAAGGAATTATGAACTTTTTAGCGAATATTGTAATTGTCGAAACTATTTAAATTATGAAAAATAGAGGGGTAAAAATGATTAAAAAAGTAGACCACATTGGAATTGCTGTTCGGTCGCTCGAGACCACTCTGCCTTTTTATACAGAGGTCCTTAGGCTTCCTTTATTAGGCATTGAAGAAGTAGAAAGTCAAAAAGTAAGAGTTGCATTTTTGAAAGCAGGGGAAACAAAAATAGAGCTCTTAGAACCAACAACAGAGGACAGTACAATAGCTCACTTTATTGAAAAACGTGGTGAGGGGATGCACCATATCGCTTTAGGTGTGAACTCTATTGAAGAAAGAATAATAGAGATGAAAGAAAAAGGTATTCGCATGATTGACCAAGAGCCAAGAATGGGTGCAGGAGGAGCACATATAGCATTCATGCATCCCAAGTCGGCTTCGGGTGTATTAGTTGAACTATGCGAAAAGAAGGGGTGAAGGGTAATGATAGACATCTATGAGAAAATAAATGAATTATATGATAAGCGCCGGGAAGTGGAGCTTGGCGGCGGGGACGAAAGAATTGAAAAACAACATGAGAAGGGAAAATTAACAGCAAGAGAACGAATTGAGCTTTTGGTTGATAAAGGATCATTCGTTGAATTAAGCCCATTTATAGAACACAGGACGAACGATTTTGGTCTAGATGAACAAAAAGGACCTGGTGATGGCGTTGTTACTGGTTACGGAAAAGTAAACGGGCGGCCAATTTACTTGTTTTCACAAGATTTTACTGTATTTGGCGGTGCCCTTGGGGAGATGCATGCAAAAAAAATCGCCAATGTAATGGATTTAGCTGCTAAAAACGGTACACCGTTTGTTGGTCTAAATGATTCTGGAGGAGCACGAATTCAAGAAGGTGTGGTTTCACTAGATGGTTACGGTCACATCTTTTATCGAAATGCTATTTATTCTGGAGTAATTCCGCAGATTTCTGTCATCATGGGCCCTTGTGCCGGTGGAGCTGTCTATTCACCTGCAATCACCGATTTCGTATTCATGGTTGAAAAAACAAGTCAAATGTTTATTACAGGTCCAAAAGTAATTGAAACTGTGACGGGTGAGAAGATCTCTGCAGAAGACCTTGGCGGTGCCCATGTTCATAATAGTATTAGTGGAAATGCGCATTTTGAAGCTGGTTCTGAGCAGGAGGTATTAGAAGAGGTTCGAAAGCTTCTTGGCTATCTTCCTCAAAATAATGAAGAGAAGCCACCAATACTTGCGGTAAATGAAGAAAATGACTATCGACCAGATTTGACCGACGTTATTCCTTTTGACGCTGTCCGTCCTTATGATGTTCGTAAAGTAATAGAACAAGTAGCGGATGCAGACTCTTTTATGGAAATTCAGAAAAACTTTGCAAAAAATATCGTCGTTGGCTTTGCGCGGATTAAAGGGGAAACGGTAGGACTCGTTTGTAATCAGCCAAAAGTTATGGCGGGCGGGCTTGATATTAATTCTTCCGATAAAGCTGCAAGATTTATTCGCACTTGTGATTCGTTTAATATCCCGATTATCACATTTGAAGATGTTACCGGCTTCTTCCCAGGTGTAAAACAGGAGCATGGAGGGATTATCCGACACGGTGCAAAGATTCTTTATGCCTATTCAGAAGCTACTGTTCCGAAGTTAACCGTTATTTTAAGAAAGGCTTATGGAGGCGCATATGTTGCACTCAATAGTAAGTCTATTGGAGCGGATTTAGTTTTCGCGTGGCCTAATGCTGAAATTGCGGTTATGGGACCTCAGGGAGCGGCCAATATCATTTTTGCAAAGGAAATACAAAATAGTGATAACCCAGAACAGGTAAGACAGCAAAAGATTGAAGAATATCGAGAAAAGTTTGCCAATCCATATGTTGCGGCAAGCAGAGGAATGGTCGATGATGTCATTGACCCGCGAGAAACGAGAATAAAAATTATCCAGGCATTAGAGATGCTTCGAAATAAAAAGGAATCAAGACCGTTCAAGAAACATGGGAATATCCCACTTTAATGTAATCATTTGAAGACAGGATTATGAAAGAGTATACTCTAGAGGGAATACATAAAACGGAGGGTTATTCAGATGATTAATCATGAGCGTCTTTTGAATGAATTTTTAGAACTTGTACAAATTGATTCTGAAACTAAATATGAGACTGAAATCGCTAAAGTCTTAAAACAAAAGTTTACAGATTTAGGTCTTGATGTGTTTGAAGATGATACAACGGCTATAACGGGACATGGAGCAGGTAATTTAGTTTGTACACTAGCTGCCACTAAAGATGGTGTAGATCCTATTTACTTCACTTCCCATATGGATACAGTCGTTCCAGCAAGAGGTGTTAAGCCCTCAATTAAAGACGGCTATGTCGTCACAGATGGAACAACAATTTTAGGTGCCGATGACAAAACGGGTCTATCAGTTATGCTTGAAACGATCCGCGTTCTAAAAGAACAAAATATTCCTCATGGTCAAATTCAATTTGTTATTACTGTCGGTGAAGAATCTGGCCTTGTAGGGGCAAAAGCACTAGATTCTTCCTTATTGAAAGCAAAGTATGGCTATGCATTGGACAGTGATGGTTTAGTAGGAAATATCGTGGTGGCTGCTCCTACCCAAGCCAAAATTAAAGCGGTCATTTACGGAAAAACCGCTCATGCTGGTGTTGCACCTGAAAAAGGAGTTTCTGCGATTACCATTGCAGCGAAATCGATTGCGAGAATGTCGTTAGGCAGGATTGACTCAGAAACAACCGCAAATATCGGACGCTTCGAAGGCGGCACACAAACGAATATCGTTTGCGACCGTGTTGATATTTTAGCTGAAGCTCGTTCTCTCATTGCTGAAAAAATGGAAGCGCAAGCTGCCAAAATGAAGGAAGCCTTTGAAACTGTTGCAGCTGAAATGGGCGGTAGAGCAGAAGTTGACATCGAAGTCATGTACCCAGGCTTTAAATTTGGGGAAGGCGATCAGGTTGTAGAAATCGCACGTAAAGCAGCAGCAAAAATTGGCCGCAGCTGTGAATTACAGCATAGCGGCGGCGGAAGTGACGCTAACGTTATTGCGGGCTTTAACATTCCAACCGTAAACCTTGCAGTTGGTTATGAAGATATCCATACAACGAATGAACGTATGCCAATTGAGGAATTAAACAAGCTGGCAGAAATGACAATTGCTATTATTGAAGAGGTTACAAATCAATAAGGAATGTGGAAGGGGAGCCAACTGGTTCTCCTTTTTGCTATACTATAAGTACCATTGTTTTTTAGGAGAAGTGTCACGCATGAAGGAAATGTATCCGAAAAAGGGCAGAGTCATTCTACATGTAGATATGAATAGCTTTTATGCCTCTGTGGAGATGGCTTATGACCCAGAATTGAAGGGGAAACCCGTTGCAATTGCTGGTAACGTCGAGGAGCGCCGGGGGATCATTATCACCTGCAGCTATGAAGCTAGAAAGTTTGGAGTCAAGACTACTATGCCGCTGTGGGAAGCGAAAAAGCTTTGTCCGCAATTAATTATTAGGAAACCGAATTTTGACAGGTATCGGACGGCGTCTATCGCCATGTTTGAGATTCTTAGGAATTACACAGAATTGGTCGAACCTGTATCCATTGATGAAGGATATATGGATATAACCGATTCCTTTGAGCTAGGCAGTCCAATCGAAATTGCTCAGAGTATTCAAAAAAGAGTGCTGGAACAGCTCGATTTGCCATGCAGTATTGGTATAGCTCCAAATAAATTTTTGGCAAAAACAGCTTCTGATATGAAAAAACCAATGGGAATAACGATACTGCGAAAGCGTGACATCCCTTCCATTTTGTGGCCGTTAAACACGAGTGAGATGCATGGTGTTGGAAAAAAGACTGCTGAAAAGTTAACAACCATTGGTATTCATACAATCGGAGAATTAGCGGCAGGCAATGAGATACAGCTTAAATCATTGCTTGGTATTAACGGAATACGAATAAAGGAAAGGGCAAATGGAATCGATACTCGACCGGTTGATCCTGAGTCGGTATCTGATTTTAAAAGTATTGGAAACTCAACAACACTGCCAAAGGATACGAGCAATCAACAAGAATTGTACCGGATTTTGGAATCATTAGCAGAAACGGTTTCAGTAAGGTTAAAGCGGAAAAATGTCTTAGCCACAACGCTGGGCATTACAATCCGTTTTAAGGATAGAAGAACGATTACCCGCAGTAAAAAACTTGCCAATCCTATACAGCAGAAAGAGGACATTGCTTCGATGGCTAAGCAGATTTTTATTAAGGAGTGGAACGGAAACCCTGTCCGTTTGTTAGGGATAACAGGCTATGATTTAGTGGAACATGACCTTGCTTTTAAACAGCTAGATTTATTTTCATTTGAAAAGGATGCCAAAAAGGAACCGTTATTGAAAACACTGTCCACTTTACGTGAGAAATATGGGAAAAATATCATTGAAAATGCAGGCATTCGAAAAGTAAACAATGCTCATAACATTGGTACCGGAACGAGTTTTAATAAAGATTTTCTCCGTTCTTTCCCGGAAAAAAAGAAGGAAGACAATTAAAAGCTCCGCCATTGTTTATCAACAATAACGGAGCTTTTTTTGTATTATTTACAGATATCTACATCTAAATCGGTTACAGGCCACCAGAAGAATCCATCCTTTTCTAACAGCTCGTCAGCCTCTTTCGGTCCCATTGAACCAGATTCGTAATTTGGATAGTTTTCGGCTTTTGTTTTTTCCCATACTTCAGAAATATTATCAACAAACGCCCAAGAATAAGCGACTTCATCCCAATGAGTAAAATTGGTTGCGTCTCCGCGCATGCAATCATATAGTAGCTTTTCATACCCTTCAGGTGTGTTCATAGCATGTATTCCTGTGTTGGCAAAACTTAATTTAACTTCTTGTGCATCGAGATGCCCGCCCGCCTTTTTAGCGTTGAGATGAAGGGTGATTCCTTCTTCAGGCTGAATATGAATAACAAGCAGATTCGGGTTCAACAGTTTCTCCGGCTGGTAATAAAGGTTCATCGGAATGTCTTTAAATTGAACCACAATCTTCGTCGATTTTGTTGCCATCCTTTTTCCAGTTCGAATATAAAAAGGTACACCCGCCCAGCGGAAATTATCAATCATAATCTTTCCAGCGACAAAGGTTTCTGTATTGGACTCTTTATCAACCATTGGCTCGGCCCGGTATTCAGGTACCGGTTGATCCTCTACCGTACCAGATCCATACTGCCCGCGGACAAAGTATTTATTTATTTTATCCCCTTTAATCATTCTTAATGAACGAAACACTCTGACCTTCTCAGAACGTATCTCATCTGTTGTCAATTTAATTGGGGGCTCCATTGCAAGCAATGCTACCATTTGCATGATGTGGTTTTGAACCATATCCCGAAGAGCTCCGCTTGTTTCATAATAACGTCCGCGTTCTTCCACTCCAAGTACTTCACTTGAGGTAATTTGAATATTGGAGATATAGCGGTTATTCCATAATGGTTCAAACAGGGCATTGGCAAAACGAATAACTTCGATATTACGAACCATTTCTTTGCCTAAGTAGTGATCAATTCTGTAAACTTCGCTCTCTGAAAAAGCCATACGAATTTGTTTGTTTAACAATTTTGCTGATTCTAAATCATGTCCAAAAGGTTTTTCTATTACAAGTCGTTTGTATCCTTTGACATCCGTCAAACCATCCGATTTTAAATGGAGAGCAATTGGTCCAAAGAATTCAGGTGCCATCGCAAGATAGAAAATACGATTACCTTCTAATTCATACTGATCATCAATTTGCTGTGCTAATTTTTTTAGGTTTTGATATGAGCTGGAATCGGCCACATCATGTGACTGATAATAGAAATGAGAGATAAACTCGTCAATTTTTTCCTTTTTGCCTAGAGCAGTTAATACCGAGTCTTTTACAGAATTCTGAAACTCTTCAGTAGATAAGGGTCTCCTTGCTACGCCTATAACTGCAAATTTGTCTAATTTACCTTTCTGAAACAATCGGTAAAGGGACGGAAAAAGTTTCCGAACGGCTAAATCTCCCGTTGCACCAAATATCATAATTAATGAAGTCATATTTTTAGATTGTTCCACGATAAGTACCTCTCTTTATATGTATTCAATTTATATTTCGCAAAAAACAACTCAAGAATGTATTCAAATCTATTCCTTTTAAAGAGAATATACGCACAAAGGGCAATTGTGCAAGCGATATGCTATATTATTTATATTATTATTCGGAAGGCGTGTTTATATTGGATATATTATTTTTAGGTACTGGTGCTGGAATTCCAGCAAAGCTTCGCAATGTTACATCTATAGCCCTAAAATTACTCGAAGAACGAGGTGCTATTTGGTTGTTCGATGCAGGTGAAGCCACACAGCATCAAATTTTACATACTTCGATTAAACCGCGTAGAATTGAGAAAATTTTCATTACCCACCTTCATGGTGATCATATCTATGGCCTTCCTGGACTATTGGCCAGCCGTTCTTTTCAAGGCGGAGAAACAGAAGTGATTATTTATGGACCCAAAGGACTGAAAGACTATATCACCATAAGCCTAACGGTCAGCCAAACCTATTTAAAATACCCACTAAAAATCGTTGAAATAGACGAAGGGGTTATTTTTGAAGATGAACAGTTTATTGTCGAAGCTCGACTTTTAGAACATGGTATTCCTTCATATGGATATCGGATTATTGAGAAGGATAAACCAGGGACTCTATTAGCGGAAAGACTAGTCGAGGCGGGAGTACAGCCAGGACCGATTTTCCGGAAAATTAAAGAAGGTGAAACGATTACGCTAGATGATGGCACTATTATCGTACCAGCAGATTTTCTCGGTCCGGATATAAAGGGTCGAATTGTAACGATTCTTGGAGATACAAGATACTGTGACAACGCAATTCTTTTAGCCAAGGACGCAGATTTATTAATTCATGAAGCAACTTTTTCAAAAGGTGAAGAGAAGCTTGCCTTTGATTATTTCCACTCGACCACCCATCAGGCTGCAGAAGTGGCGAAACTAGCTGGAAGTAAGCAGCTCTGTTTGACCCACATCAGCTCACGCTACGATCGGCAATCCTGGGGTGAACTTGTTGCCGAAGCACAGGAAATTTTTGCGAATACAGATATTGCAGAAGACTTTAAAGAAATCAGCATAGTGTTTAAATGAAAAGACGGTCAGAAAGCCGTCTTTATCTTTTTAAAAGGCACTTCTCATATACTGTTGCTTTTTAAAACAAAATTTAAAGATGGTGGGTTTTAGAAAATCCATCCACGCTCGTATTGTTTTGGACTCTCAATACTTACTCCTAGTTCTTTGGCAGCTGTTCTAGGCCAGTAAGGGTCACGTAATAATTCTCGAGCCAAAAATACTAAATCTGCACGGTCATTTTGAAGGATTTCCTCCGCTTGAATCGCCGTTGTAATTAATCCAACTGCTCCAGTTGCAATTTCGGCACCATCTCTAATCGTTTCTGAGAATGGAACTTGATAACCGGGGAATTCTGTTATCCTCGCTGGTACCACTGCCCCTGAGCTCACATCAATTAAATCAACACCTTGTTCCTTCATCCATTGACCGAAAAATACGTAATCCAGCGGTGTTAACCCCTCGTCATTATAATCGTGAGCTGAAACACGTACAAACAGGACACCATCCCATACTGTTTTGATAGCTTCAATAATTTCGCGAAGGAATCGGTAACGGTTTTCAGCAGATCCTCCGTATTCATCCGTTCTTTTATTCGATAATGGGGAGAGGAACTCATTTATCAGGTAGCCGTGGGCACCATGAATTTCTATGACATCAAAGCCAGCTTTTGCTGCACGCTCAGCACCTTTTTTAAAAGCATCAACAGTCTCGGCAATGTCTTGTTTATTCATTTCTTTAGGAGTCTTCCTTTGTTCATCAAAAGAAATGGCCGAAGGGGCAATGATTTCACCTTCTAGAACTGCCTTTCTACCCGCATGGGCAAGCTGGATACCCGTTTTAGCACCATGCTCCTTCATCAAGTTGATGATTTCTTTGAATCCTTGAATGTGGTCATCACTCCAAATTCCTAAATCCCTAGGAGAAATTCTGCCCTGCTTCGTTACTGCGGTTGCTTCAACAATAATCAGACCAACTTGACCAACAGCCCGGCTTGTATAATGAGTACGGTGCCAGTTTTGAATATGCCCATCTTCGTTATGACTGGAATACATGCACATCGGCGCCATTACAATTCGATTTTTCAGTGTAACATCCTTAATCGTATAGGGAGAAAATAATTTTGTAGACATATGGAACCTCCTAAAGTCATTTTCTATGTACCTGCTCATCTAAGTAGCAAATGGCAGTCTTTCAATAAACATCACTCTTTGACTCTTAATTCTCTTAATTTATATAAGGTGCCTCTCCACATAATGCCGCCGCGTTTAAAGGTTAGATAACTGGCACGAATGATTGAATAAATAAACAGCAGTGCGGTCACAGGCAGTACTAGAAACATAGCAGGGGAGAATATGGTCATTTTTTTGATGACCATAACGTAGTGAATCCCACTTAACAAAATAATTCCTAAACTTAATAGTGCAACAACTTTATTAGAAGAAAATATTGTTATAAAGGGTAGAACATTGGTAATAAAAACGCCAAATATCGCAAAAAACACCATACTAACCCGGTAATGTAATCCGGCAAATGTATTCTTTTCGAGTCCAATAAGTGCTTCCTGCAAACTTCCGTACCATTCAACCTCAATCAGCGTAAGTGCCGTGACAATCCTCTGATGATAGCCAGCTTGTTTCATTCTCATTCCAAGCTGTAAGTCATCATCCGGCCGCATTTTCACCATTTCATGTGTTCCAAAGCTGCAATATGCTTCTTTCGAAACGAGGTTAAATGCTCCAATTCCAGTCCCAATTTTTGACTTGGGATTATTCGCTGCCCAAGGTCTTTTAAAATAAGAAAACCCGAATAGAAAAAAGGCTACAAATGATTTTAACCAAAATCTTTTCGCGCTCAGGTTTGGTGCAGCTGTTAAATGGTCAAGCTTATGATTCTCAAAATAATGAAGAGCTTTTGCATATGCCTCATTTTCAAACTTTACATCGGCATCGGTGAACAATAGCCATTTTCCTGACGCTTTAAGGAAACCTTGATATAAGGCATTATTTTTCCCAAGCCACCCTTCAGGTAATTCTTCTATGTGGATAACAGAAATTCGCTGATCTTCCTTTGTTAGCTCTTCCATCACCAGCCCAGTGGCATCAGTTGAGCGATCATTGACGAGAATCCATTCAACGTTTCTATAAGTTTGCGCTAATTGACTGAGAATACTTGCTCTTATTTGATTTTCTTCATTGCGTGCCGCTACAATTACAGATAATAAAGGGCCGTTTTTTAAGCAATCCTCAACTTCTAAAGCGTCTATTTTCCGTAAACCCATTAGTCCGTCTATAAGAAAAATAGTCCAGACCAGGATTCCCATTGAAAATAATACCGTTAGCATTTCTTACACTTCCTAGTCTTTTTTACCATAGTTTAAATGAATAGACACAAATTAGGAAGTTGGTTCGGTAATTTCAAGTTGTTCACGTAAAGCCGCTCCCATTTTTTTCGATTGTGCTGTTGCAGCCTTAATACAAGAAATGAACGCTTGCTGAACTTGATGTTCTTCAAGTACTTTAACCCCCGCCTCTGTGGTACCGCCCGGGCTTGTTACGTCTCTTCGTAATTGTTCAGATGATTTAGTGGAGTTTTTCACCATCTCGGCTGCTCCAATTAACGTTTGTACGATTAATTCACTCGCCATATCCTTATCGAGTCCAACCTCAACAGCACTTTTTTCCATTGCTTCTATAAGGTAATAAATATACGCAGGCCCGCTGCCGGAGAGTCCTGTAACAGCATCAAGCTGCTCCTCTTCTACAAAAGTAGTCAAGCCGACCGTTCCAAACAGATCTTTCATTAATTCAATTTGGTGAGGGGTAACTCGTTCATTTACTGCAACAGCTGTGGCGGATTTACCTACGGCTGCGGATGTATTTGGCATTGCTCTAACAACCGCAATTGGTAATCTCGCTAATGTCTCGATGGTACTCATTGACACACCAGCTAACACAGAAACTACCAGCATGGTTTCGGTTAAATATTCACGGATATATTGGATGGCAGTTGCGGAATCTTTTGGCTTCATCGATAAAATGACGATGTCAGCTCCTTCAAACAATTCGTTTAAATCGTAAGTGGTACGGACACCATACGTATCACTTAGCCTCTTCAACCGCTCTTCATTTGAATGATTTGTAACCCATATATTCTTCCTATCAATCAGACTATTTTCTAGAATTCCTGAAATAAATGCCTCCGCCATCGAACCGGCACCGATAAATGCTATCTTTTTCATGAATATTCCCCCTCATACTTTTAATAAAAACAAAAAGACCCCTCATCCGAAAAGGACGAAAGGTCTAGCTTCCGTGGTACCACCTTCATTTACCCATACTTAATTCATGTAAGGGTTCACTCGACTCCGATAACGCCGGATTACGTTAGGTTTTCCTAAGTGCTCATAAGGTAGGTTCAATGATAAAGAGGGCTGTGAAGACTTTCAGCCGATGGTCTTCACTCTCTTATGCCATTTTTCATTTACTGGTCTTAATCATCGCGAATGTACGAATCAAATTTTACTAGTGATTATCCAAGATAACGCCCTTTCTGTCAAGTGATAAAATCTGAATTTTTTATTTATTTTAACTATATTATGCAAAAATAATGACAATGGAAAGGAAAATTCGTTACACTTACTATATAAATAATTGTAAAAAAATGTTCACATTCTATTTAAAATAACGATAGGAGTTTTTTGAATGGCAGAATGGAAAGACGATATCGCAAAAATAATTTTGCCGACTCCTTATGCAGTCGGGGACGTTAATGTTTACTTAATTAAAGGTGAGCGGCTGACACTTGTCGATTGTGGTGTGAAAACCAAGGAGTCATGGATTGCATTTAAGGCTCAGTTGTCTCAATTACACTTAAGCCCGGCAGATATTGAACAGGTGATTATTACTCATCACCACGCAGATCATGTTGGAATGCTTGATTTTTTACCCGATTTTGTAGAGGTTTTCGGGCACCCGTTGAATGAACGTTGGATTAAACCAACAGAGGCCTTTTTTCAAGAACAAGAGGATTTTTTTCGAAGACAATTTGTTGACTTTGGAATCCCCTCAGAACATTTTTCGTCCCTCTTACATCTAAGACAAACATTCAGGTACTCCTGTAACCGATCACTGACGGGAGAACTTGTGGAAGGGATGATTCCGCAAGGGTTAAGCCAGTGGAAAGTCATAGAGACACCAGGCCATGCCCAGAGTCAAATCGCTCTATTTCGAGAAAGTGATGGAATTCTAATTGGAGGGGATTTAATTCTTGCACATATCTCACCGAATCCATTCCTAGAGACGCCAGCACCAGGTGAGGTGGAAAGACCGAAGCCGCAGCTTCAGCATAATCATTCAATGAAAAAGCTGTTATCTTATCCAATTCAATTCGTTTACACAGGTCATGGGGAGGAAGTTTTCCAATTAAAAGAGCTAATTGAAAAAAGACTGATTCATCAACACGAACGGGCAATGAAGGTTAATAATTGGCTAAAGGAGGAGCAGCATACTGTATTTGAACTTTGCAAGAGGCTTTTTCCTACAGCGTATAAGCGTGAATTGATATTAACATTATCGGAAACTGTGGGCCAGCTTGACTATTTAGCCTCAATCGGCGAGATTAGTAGTAGTGAGGATCATCAACCAGTCCTATATCAAGCTAGATGAGGTGTGAGTATGGGTAGGGAACAGCTTAAAGGTAAAAATATTGTCATTACCGGTGCATCCGGGGGGATAGGTGCTGAAATCGCCAAGCTTTGTGCGGAAAGTGGTGCCAACCTTGTGCTGCTTGCAAGAAGCATTGAAAAGTTGAAACAGCTGCAAATGGATTTGCAGCAAAAGTATCAAGTAAGGGTAGAGGTCTATCAATTAGATGTCTCTAATACGGAAAAAGTAAAGGAAGTTTTTACAGCCATTTTTACGGATTTTGGCGAGGTGGACATCCTGGTTAATAATGCAGGCTTCGGTGTATTCCGTGAAGCCCATGCAGCAACAATGGATGAAATTAAAGGGATGTTCGATGTCAATGTTGTCGGACTGATGGCGTGCACTAGTATGGTGCTCCCGAAAATGCGTGAACGCCGTTATGGACATATCATTAATATTGCCTCCCAGGCGGGAAAAATCGCTACGCCAAAATCAAGTGTGTATTCGGCTACAAAGCATGCAGTTCTTGGCTATACAAATTCGCTTAGAATGGAGCTTAGTGATTACAATGTTCTTGTGACATCTGTGAACCCTGGCCCCATAGCAACGAATTTCTTTAATATTGCCGATGAAAAAGGTACCTATGTTAAAAATGTTCAGAAGTTTATGCTTCAGCCTGAATATGTCGCTCGGAAAGTTGTTGACAGCATGCTGACAAAAACGAGAGAAATTAATCTGCCGCGCTGGATGAACATGGGCAGCGTTGTCTATGTTCTCTTTCCAAGACTGTTTGAACGTATCGGAAAAAAAGCATTTAACAAAAAATAAAACCGCTAAGCGCGGTTTTTTGTGTTTTCAGCCTGTTACAAATTCGTATACAGTATCATTCACAGCCTCATATAAATCTACCCCAGGCTGCTCTGCTTTTATTTGAATAATCCGATCTGCCAGCGCCTCTAAATCATTACTGCTCATTGGCAGTGAATCTATATCGGAATAATATTGTTTAAAACAATTTTTTATCATTTTAATAATCAATTTTTTCTCCATTTATGTGCACCCCACCCATAATTATACCGTTTTTTTCTCCCGAAAAATAACCATAACCATGAAACGTGTCAAAAAATTACTATTGAACACGAACGCATATTCGCGTAATATATGTATATAATATAAGGAACAGATGTTCGATTTTTGTGAATGGAGGAAAAGTCATGGTTGATTACAGCACGTTACCGCACAATCAAATTTTATGCGTCGACATGAAGAGCTTTTATGCCAGCTGTTCCGCTGTCATGTATGGTCTTGATCCCTTGACTTGCTATCTAGCTGTGGCTGGTAACAAAGAACGAAATGGAAGTGTTGTGCTTGCCGCGTCACCACGTTTAAAGAAAGAATTCGGAATAAAAACAGGTTCCAGGCTATTTGAAATTCCCGATGACCCGCGCATTCAAGTGGTGGAGCCAAAAATGGCAACTTATTTGCGTATTTCTACTGAAATCACCCGTGTGTTTAATCGTTATGTACCAAAGGAAGCGATCCACACGTATAGCGTTGATGAAAGTTTTATCAAGGTGGATGGGGCACTTCATTTGTGGGGGGATGCCTGTACAATTGCTGCAAAAATAAAGGACGATATTGAACGTGAATTTCAGCTTCCTTGTGCAGTCGGAATTGGTCCTAATATGCTGCTGTCGAAGCTTTGCCTTGATCTCGAAGCAAAAAAGCATGGAATTGCTGAATGGAAGTATGAAGACGTCCAGAACAAGCTTTGGAAGGTTTCACCGCTAAGAGAAATGTGGGGAATTGGCAGGCGTGTTGAAAAAACACTAAATGGGATGGGCATTTTTACGGTTGGTCAGCTGGCTCGCTATGATTTAGAAGCACTGGAAAAGAAATTCGGAATCATGGGCAATCAGCTTTATCATCATGCCTGGGGAGTAGACCTTTCAGACTTGGGAGCACCCTTGGTTGAGGGGCAGATCAGCTTTGGAAAAAGCCAAATCCTTTTAAGAGATTATAAGGAAGAAGAAGAGATAAAGCACGTCATTTTAGAAATGTGTGAAGAAGTAGCCCGAAGAGCGAGATCTCGCCGTAAGGCTGGGAGAACCATCAGCCTTAGTATTGGCTATAGCCAAGATGAACTTGGCGGAGGATTTCATCGCTCAAGAACCATTCAGCAGCCAACGAATGTAACGATGGATCTTTACCGAGTCTGTCTTGAATTATTCCACGAACATTATACAGGAAAGACGGTAAGGCAAATTGCCATTAGTATCGGAAATATCGTCGATGATTATGAGTTTCAGCTCGACCTGTTTGACATGGGGGCGGTGAAGCGGCGGGAGCTTGGCTATGTAGTGGATTCTATTCGGAGACGCTTTGGTTCAGGTTCTCTGCTGCGGGCTGTTTCCTATACAACTGCCGGAACGGCAAAGCACCGGGCAACACTTGTTGGTGGACATAAGAGGTAGTAAGAAAAGCAGAAGCTCCTATGCGTGGAGCAGGACAGCGAAAGTAAGGAGGAGAATATGAATGATTCGCGACCGCGGAAGAATCAAATGGGTTTCAATGATGCTTCCTGAGCATATAAAAATGCTGAGAGACTGGGTGAAGGAAGATCAGTATGAAGAGCGGAAAGAAATCGATGAACAGCAGCTCGAACTTATGAATATGACCTTATCTGAAGCAATCGAATTCGACCAATTCGTTACCATTACTCATTATCGAAATCGAAATTATGAAATTGTCGTTGGAAAAATTCATCATTGGGACCAAATGACTGGCAGGCTTCATATTATCGATCACTTTGAAGAAGTACACCGTGTCCCGATTACAGCGATTGCGGATATCCGATTAACATAGAAAAATCGGCCTCACAAACATATGAGGCCGATTTTTTTGTTAATCTTCTGTTGAAATGCGTCTGTGATTTTGAACTTCTTAACGGAAATCAGCTTTAAATTCACCAGTAATTTTTTGGTAGCCGTTATTCTCTTCAAACAATTGCTCTTGTTCCAAGTCGAAACGGTTCATAATTGGCAAGTCGTTTACTGAGAATAAGTAAGAGTCTTCTGAGGCAGTATGTTCATACCAAGCCCAATTTGGAACAACGAAGTAATCTCCTTTTTTCCAATCGAAGCGGGTGCCATTGATAACGGTCTGACCTGAACCTTTGTGCACTTGGTAAACGGTGGAGTGCGTATGGCGCAATGCCTTTGTTTTGAAGCCATGTGGTAAATGCTGCATTCTAGTGCCAAGCGTCGGATTAGCTGATTTACCTGTAGATGGATTAATATACTCTACTGCATATCCATGGTGTGGATCTGGATCTGGATCGAATTCCATTAACCCTTTAATTCCTTCTATAGTGCGATCCCATTTATAATTTGCAAGTGGAGCAACTGTATATTTATCATCACCAACAGGACGAACCATGCCGCCGCGATAACGTCTCTCTGAGAAATTATCTGGAATATCTGGCTGTTGTAAACCATCCTCATAAGGTTCAAAGAAGGTACCGCCGATTGCGTAAATGGTAGGAATATCTAAAGCATCCATCCAATACATAGGCTCTGTTCCTAAGTGGGCGTGTCCATGCCATAAATTTTTTGGAGTAATTAAAAAGTCGCCTTCCTCCATGAAAATACGCTCACCCTGCACGATCGTATATGCACCGGAACCTTCAGAAATGAAGCGCAATGCACTTTGTGAGTGACGGTGGGATGGTGCTTTTTCACCAGGTAATAACATTTGAACTGCTGCATAGATTGTTTGGGTAGTAGATCCCCATCCCCAAGGTTCACGATACGTTAGGCCAGGATTTTGGAAATAGATAGCCCGGCGTTCCCCGCCGCGTTCTGGTGTAAAGATTTGAGCTGCTTCACTCATTTTCTTTTTAATTAATTCATCGCTCCAAAGATAAGCTTGTGCTTGAGGCTTTGGCGTTTTGTGCATAATTGTAGGAATTGCTTCCCAAAGAGGTCCTAAGTTGTATTGTTGTATATCTCTTGTGTAATCGGTTACAATCGAGCTTTTCATAAACTCTTGAACTTCTGGATTTACTTCAGCCATTTCTCATTCTCCTTTATGATTTAAAATTTATAGAGAAAAGGGGAGCAGCGAATGCTGCTTGACCCCTTGCAATGTCTAATTAAACAGTGACTACCGCTTGTGTTGCCTTTACTTTGTTTTCGAGTGCACCGATTTGGTCAATTTCAATTCGAACTACGTCTCCATCTTTTAAGAATTGCGGAGGATTCATCGCAACTCCAACGCCTCCAGGAGTACCTGTTAATACAACATCTCCAGGCTCTAAGGTCATTAAATTGGATAAGAAAGCTACTAATTTTTGAACAGAGAATACTAGATTAGCAGTATTGGTTTTTTGACGTACTTCACCATTTACTTTTAGGACAACATCTAAGCCGGATGGATTTTGCAATTCATCGGATGTAACCAAATATGGTCCCATTGGTGCACTGCCATCTACTGATTTTCCTTGTAACCATTGGAGCGTGCGTCGTTGAATATCACGATAGGTTACATCATTTGTAATGGTATAACCTGCTACATAGTCTAATGCGTCTTCTTCGGAAACATTGCGAGCTTGTTTACCTACAACAAAGGTGAATTCTGCCTCATAGTCAAGCTGATCAGAGATTGGATAGTGTGGAATGTCGTCCTCTGGCCCTAAAATTGTATTTGCGAATTTTGCAAAAATAACTGGGTTTGAAGGGATTTCACGACCCATTTCTAAAATGTGTTCGCGGTAGTTGTGGCCAACACAGATAATTTTTCCTGGTTTTTGAACGGGTGCCTCTACCTTAACTTCCTCGATGTTATAAATCACTTTTTTATCAAAGCTTTCAGGATTAGCCAAAATGAAATCGATTGCATTTTGCGCAAGTTGAAGGGATTCTTTACCGCCTTGGTATAACTCGTCTGTATTTTCTGGCACATATGCTTTAGCGATTGCTTCGAATCGGTATTTTCCTTCTGCTTTTAATTGTGCTTGGTAAGCATAGTTTAAGTCGATAACCTGGTTTTCAACGATTGCACCTGCACGTGTATGCCCAGCGACAGTATAATTTATAAGTTTCATTAATGCTCCTCCTTGTTTTTCACTAATTATGAAATCAGTTCACTATTTATAAAAATAGTAAAAGAATTCGAGATAATTGTCAATATTATTTGTTTTCAGAATTTACTTTCTAAAACCAAAATACTCTGAATTTCTTTTGCAAAACTGAGAACATATTGTCCAGTCGGATGATCCGCTGATTTAGGTAAGGTCTCCGAAATACCAACGATGGTAATAGCACCAATTAGTTCATTGGTGAAATTTAATAGAGGGACACTAAAAGAAGAGACATGCTTTACTAGAGGTTCCGTTTTTGAAGCAAAAAACACTACTCTTGTCTTCTCTTTTTCAGCTTGAAATTGCTGTAATTCACTTTCATTGAACGTTGAAAGTTCAACTTCTTCCCATTCTTTCATACGGACGTCTTTTTCAAAAGCTGAAAAAACAACGCCAGTAGAAGAGGAAAGCGGCAAGTGTGTCCCTATTTGAGCACCAATATTTATTCCATAATCATCTGCACTTTGAATATATGAAATCAGTGGACCATTTTTTGAAGGAACGGCTAATAGTACGGTTAGGTTGGTTTTATCAGTGATCTTTTTGATATAGGGAATAACCACTTCTATTAAAGAAGATTGGCCTAAAGCTGCATTTCCTAACTGAACTAATTTATGTCCAAGCGTATACGCGTTTGTATGAGGATTACGATAGATTAATCCGAATTGGGACAGTGTCGACAAATATTTATATAAATTGCTTTTTGTCATAGAAGTAAGGTTTTGTATATCAGTAAACTTTAGAGGTTCTTTTTCCCTTGCTAAGATCTCTAATATGTTTAACCCAATTTGCAAGGACTGAATACCGACCGTTTTCGTTTCAGTTGTCATCATAATCACCTCCCTTTTTGGATGATTTGGATAATACAAGAAAATTGATTAATAGAAATTTCTAAATTTTAAAAGTTTTTTGTTGACGAATTGATAAAAAATGATTTAAAGTTTTCTCATGAGGTAACGAAGTTCTCTATTTGTGGAAGATAATAACTTAGTTGGAGGGGAATTGTCAATGACTAATGTAAGCGACATCATTATAGTAGGCGGAGGAATCGGTGGTTTAGCAGCAGCGCTATCCATTCAAGAAACAGGTAAATCAGTAGCAGTTTTTGAGCAAGCACCGGAATTTGGAGAAGTAGGTGCAGGAATTCAGTTAGCACCCAATGCGTTAGAGGTTTTAGACCGTTTAGGTGTAAAGGAAGAAATTCTAAAGCATGCAGTAGTACCAAAACGTCTTGTACTAAAAGATGTTTATACAGCGAAAGAATTAGCAACGTTAGATTTGGGGGAGGGGTTCCAAAAAGAATTCGGCCAGCCTTACATCGTATTGCATCGCTCGGACTTACACAGAGTTCTTTATGAAGCATGTCAAAAAAGCAGTAATATTAAATTCTTTACCAACCAATGCATTCAAACTGCAGAACAAAATGGTGATATTGTAACCATTGTTAACCAAAATGGTGAAACGTATAGTGCAGAAGCTGTTGTTGGTGCGGATGGAGTAAAATCAAATATGCGGAAGCAGTTGGTTGATGATCATCCGGTAAACTCTGCGTATGTAGCTTACCGTGGAACGATTCCAATTGAAGAAGTGTCAAGTAATACAAACTTAGACTTAGATGATGTAATCATGTGGATTGGACCAAACCTGCACATGGTACAATATCCAGTTCGCCGCGGAGAGCTTTACAACCAAGTAGTGGTATTTAAATCATATGATGCGACAGTAGAAGATTGGGGAACTCCAGAAGAAATGGCACGTCGTTTTGAAAATTGTCATCCAAAAGTTGAAAACGCTTTAACATACATTAACCGTCAATTCCGCTGGCAAATGTATGACCGTGAACCTATCGACAATTGGACAAATGGCAACATTACGTTATTAGGAGATTCTGGTCATGCCATGCTTCAATATTTAGCACAAGGCGGCGTTCAAGCCCTTGAAGATGCATTTGTATTGGGTGAGGAATTAAAGAAACATAATTCTTACGAAGAAGCATTTAAAGCATACCAAGAAGTTCGAATCCCACGTTCATCAATGGTACAAGGATCTGCACGCAGGTGGGGCGAAATTATTCATGCTGAGGATCCGACGGCACTTGCACTTCGTAACTTTATTTTCGAAAATCACAAGCCAACTGACTACCATGTCGTGGATTTCCTATATGGCTATTTCAAGAAAAATTATGAACGTGTAAATTGCTAATTAAAAAACGCGTTAGAGCTGGCTCTAACGCATTTTTTAAATTTATGTATGAAGTGAATAAAAGGAGGACGTAAACGATGGTAACGGCAATGCTGAATGAAAAATTGGAATTATTTAAAAAGAGTATAGATGATATTGCAGCGGTATTGAAAAATACGGAAGAGGGTTCACTTTATGTTAAACCGTCTGAAACAGAATGGTCCGCAATGCAAATCATTTCTCATATTATAGAAGCTGTGAATTTTTGGGTTGAAGATTTGGAGGCGCTGCTAGTGGTTCCTGGTGCAAAATGGGGACGGAATCATGAACACGTGCGTCGTTTAGCCGCAGTAGATGAAAACGTTGTTTCTCGGATTAAGAAAGAGGAGGCTTTAACAGCATTACAAAACTTAGTCCCGAAAGTTGAGGCAGCACTTGTAAAAGTGACAGAAGAAGACTTAGTAAAAACAGCACCAAGCTATAATCCAAACTTTGACGGAAAACCGTTATCATTCTTAGTCGACCATTTAATCGTTAAGCACGTAACGGGTCATTATGGGCAACTTGTACGTCATTTAGAAAAAATTCAATAATAGAACAAAAAGGACTTCTCTGCAGGAAGTCCTTTTTCCGTCAGCATTACTCTTCTTTTGTGACCCGTACTTGAGAGTCAAATTTCCCTTTATGAGAACCATCACAAAAAGGTTTGTTGTTGGAAAGCCCGCAGCGGCAAAGAGAAAAGGCTGGCTTCGTTTCCATGACGTTGCCGGCTCCATCTAGCAATTCTACCTCACCAGTAATTCGCAGTGAACCATTATCGTTTACTTTAATTTGTACCTTTGACATTCTTGACACTCCTTTTAAAAGTAAAATGTGATGTTTTCAGAATATATTGAATACAGGGAAAATGCAAGTAAGCAGAAGTCTTGTCCTTAAGCAAGTAACCAGTAAGAGTAAAATAAGCGGAGGATTTCCGGGTAAATACAAAGTGGAGCTCTATTCGGGGTATATAAGGGGAGTTTTTCCGCCTATCAAAGTAAAATCTCCTCTTTTTTTTAACTTTTGAGTAAATAGGCGGAATCTCTCCGCCTATTTAGGCTTTTTTAAATACAATTTGCTAATTAAGCGGAATGTTTCCGTCTATTTTCAGCTCGGGTGCTTAACACTTGGGAAGGCTTTTTAGGTAAGCAGATATATTCTATAAGTCACTGATGTTATGCTTTCTCAACATACTTTTGCAAAAATGTGTCTATAACTCTGCGATATTCTTCAGGATTCTCGTTAAAAGACTGCGCATGACGGCCATTTGCTGCAAGATAAAGCATCTTTGGGCCATGTTTTTTCTCATATAATTCCTTTGTCATGGCAGGGAGTATAAAATCATCGTTTTCGCTGTGAATAAATAAAATAGGATGTTTAATATTTTCGATAACTGAAATGGGTGAGACGTGACGAATCGAATATTTCTCACGGAGGCGCAAAATGAAATCAGCAATGGGAATTAATAATGTTGAAACATTTTTCAATTCTTTTCTTAACTGATAAGATACTTGCTCTTTTAAGTCAGAGAACGGACAGTCTGCTATATAAAAATCAGCACTATCCTCGAGCATTCCAGCGTACAGAAGCATCGTAGCTGCCCCCATCGATTCACCATGAATTCCGAGCGAAAGTGTTGGCCCCTTCTCTTTTTTTAACCAATCAATAACTGCCTTTAAATCAAATTTTTCATAATGACCGAAGCTGGTTGTCTTTCCACCAGATTCACCATGTCTGCGATGATCGTAAATCATGGCATTAAAACCACGCTCTAAGAAAAGGTTCATATATTTTATCGAATTAATCTTTGTTTCCGTTACACCGTGGGAAATAATGACATAGCGATTGGACATGTGTGGTTCTACCAGCAGCGCTTTAATGGGATAGCCAAAAGGGGAATCGATGATTACCTCTCGCTTAGGTAGTGATTCGAAATGCTCGGGGTTAAATCTGCCCGCTTCCTTTTCCCTCTGTACGATAAATTGTTCATCCTTTTTTTTCATATAAATAAGCCTATTTGTAAAATAAAAACCTAAAGAAAATGTAATCAAGAATGAAATTAGAAGAGCTCGCAACGCCTTTCTCACAAGTACACCTCCAAAAGGTTCGTTAGTAGTTATTATTTGGTAATTAATGTTGGCTTTTATTTTAACATAGGAAAAGCCGCTAACTCCATTTAGCGGCTTAGTAAATATATTTAGGTCTAGCAGAAGCGCCTAGAGGCGCATCTGCATTTCTTATTGCTCAGCATTTTGTCTCTTCGTAGGATGAAGTGCCTTTTCTATTTCCTCAGCAGCAATCATTCGTTTACCTGTACCGGCAGATTCAGCATAATCCTTACCTTTTTGGCTGTATCCCTTATCGCGTTTTTGGCTCATTATCGTCAGACTCCCTTCGAAGTGGTTTCATTAAATAAGGTGCATATATATAAGCCCGATTATTCAAGGTAAATTAAACATCATTTTCCCCCTTCAATCCTCATACCTTCATTGTAGAGGTGCTGAATTTTGAAATTCAAGAATAATAGAAATTTTGACAAAATAAGAGGGTTTTCTGCGTTCACACTCGAAATAGTAAAGGAAAAAGTGCTAAAAGGAGAGGAAAATAATGAGTCAAACAGAAGTAGTAATAGTTAGCGCAGTTCGTACTGCACTAGGTAATTTTAACGGGAGTTTGAAAAATGTATCGGCGCCAGAATTAGGAGCAACGGTTATCAAAGGGGCTCTAGAACAAGCAGGAGTCAAGCCGGAGCAAGTGGACGAAGTTATTTTAGGTAATGTCTTGCAAGCAGGACTTGGTCAGAATCCAGCTAGACAGGCAGCCATTGGCGCAGGAATACCTGAAAGTGTTTCATCTATGACGATTAATAAAGTGTGTGGTTCTGGTTTAAAGGCTGTTCACCTTGCAACACAGGCAATTCTAGCAGGAGAAGCGGAGATTGTTGTTGCTGGGGGTATGGAAAATATGAGCCAAGCACCTTATCTGTTAAAAAATGCCCGTGAAGGATTTAAAATGGGTGATCAAAAATTAATCGATACGTTGACAGGTGACGGACTGACATGTGTTTTTAACCAATATCATATGGGCGTTACAGCTGAAAACTTAGCAGATAAATATTCCATTACTAGAGACGAACAGGACCAATTTTCAGCATGGAGTCAGGAAAAGGCTTCTAAAGCAATTGAAGAAGGAAAATTTAAAAATGAAATTGTTCCAGTCGTTATTCCTCAGCGCAAAGGGGATCCAATTGTTTTTGATACAGACGAATATCCGAAAAAAGGGACAACAGCAGAGAAACTCGGTGGATTACGTCCAGCATTTAAAAAAGATGGCAGTGTAACTGCTGGAAATGCCTCGGGAATCAATGATGGTGCAGCAGCTTTAGTAGTGATGAGCCGTAAAAAAGCGGATGAACTGGGGATTAAACCGTTAGTAACCATTAAAGGGAATGCAAGCGCTGGTGTTGACCCAAGCATAATGGGAATCGGGCCAGTTCCGGCAGTAAGAAAAGTACTGGAAAAAACGTCAATTTCTATGGAAGAGATTGAGTTAATTGAAGCGAATGAGGCATTTGCTGCCCAATCTTTGGCAGTTGACCGAGAACTTCATTTTAATAAAGAGATATTAAATGTAAATGGCGGTGCTATTGCTCTTGGTCACCCAATTGGTGCAAGCGGTGCTAGAATTCTCGTTACGCTAATTCATGAAATGAAGAAAAGAAACGCTCAAAAGGGATTGGCAACACTTTGTATCGGCGGCGGCCAAGGGGTAGCAACGGTAGTTGAGCTAGCTTAAGCCTACAATGAGAGGAGACGAGCACGATGAAGAAGATCAGTACATCCTTCCAGGAAGCTGTTGCAGATATTCAAGATGGAGCGACGTTAATGGTCGGCGGGTTCGGTTTGTGCGGCATACCTGAAAATCTAATCCAAGCATTGGTTGATAAGGGCGTAAAGGATTTAACAGTTATCTCCAATAACTGTGGAATTGATGATTGGGGTCTTGGGCCGCTTTTAAAATATAAACAGATAAAAAAAATGATCGGTTCCTATGTGGGGGAGAACAAGGAGTTTGAAAGACAGGTTTTAGCAGGCGAGCTTGAAGTAGAACTAACACCACAAGGTACATTAGCTGAAAAAATAAGAGCAGGCGGAGCTGGTATACCAGCCTTTTACACGCCTGCCGGGGTAGGTACACCGATTGCTGATGGCAAGGAAACAAAAGTTTTTAATGGCAGAGAGTATCTGCTAGAGGAAGCATTGACAGCTGATTTTAGTTTTGTCAGGGCATGGAAGGGAGACAAGATGGGAAATCTTGTTTACCACAAAACAGCACGAAACTTTAACCCGATGATAGCAGCAGCTGGTAAAGTAACGATTGCCGAAGTGGAGACACTCTGTGAAATTGGAGAACTCGATCCGAATTTTATCCACACTCCAAGTGTTTACGTTCAGATGATTATAGAAGGTAAGCAGGAAAAAAGGATTGAGAGATTGACAGTTAGAAAATAGATTGGTGGAGGGAGAGAAAGCAATGGTCTCTGTTAGAGAGAGAATTGCAATAAGGGCAGAGAAAGAAATTGAAGACGGTTTTTATGTGAACTTAGGAATCGGTATGCCGACGCTGGTTGCCAATTATATTTCTGATAATAAACAAGTTGTGCTGCAATCGGAAAATGGATTACTTGGAATTGGTCCATATCCAACGGAGGAAGAGGTAGACCCGGATTTAATCAATGCAGGAAAAGAAACGGTTACGGCAATTAGCGGTGCTTCTTATTTTGATAGTGCTGAATCATTTGCTATGATTCGCGGCGGACATATTAACCTAGCGATCCTTGGCGGGATGGAGGTTTCTGAAACAGGAGATCTAGCGAACTGGATGATACCAGGTAAAATGATAAAAGGAATGGGCGGTGCCATGGATTTAGTCCATGGAGCGCAAAAGATCATTATCATCATGGAGCACGTGAACAAGCGCGGTGAATCAAAAATCTTAAAACAATGTACCCTGCCGTTAACCGGTAAGGGTGTGGTTAACCGAATTATTACAGAACGTGCAGTCATGGATGTAACGGACACAGGATTAAAGTTGATTGAAGTAGCAAAAGGCTTTACAATCGAAGATGTTGTCACCTCAACAGAAGCAACGTTGACAGTGGATGAAAACGTGGTTCTAGAAGCTTATTAAAAAGTATGGCAGGCTGATCAACAGCCTGCTTTTTGTATCAAAAATAATGCTATAATACATATGGAATAATGATTATGGGGGATTTAGTATGAAAAAGAAATTGAAACAAAAAAATCAATCTAAACCAAAAAAAGAAGAAGCAGCGGTTACGCTTAAAGATATGATTAATCCGGAATTAATTAAGCAGTTAAAAGAACAGCAGGACCAGTTGAAGGCAGCAGAAGAGCGTAAACGAGCGGAAGAAGAGCAGCGGAAACGTGAGGAACGCCGCTTAAAAGAAAAAAATAAATCATTTGAGGAGCTGCTGAACGAGAGCGGCATGAACTGGAAGGAATTTAAATAGGAGAGCCAAGGGCTCTCCTATTTTAGCGATGCTCTCTATATATCCCTGCCTTTGAAATCTCTTTAATCAGTGTTACTTCTTCTTTGGTCAGGGGCTGGCTTCTTACCGCCCTAGCATTGTTTCTGACTTGTTCTGGACTGCTCGCTCCAGTAATGACTGTGGCAACACCAGAGTGGGCCAAGTTGTATTGAAGAGCAATTTCCGTAAAAGAGCGTCGTGGAGCAAGTCGATCCTTTAAGATCGGTAACACCTCAAGCAGCTCTTCCTGACTATAGTCTTGATATCCTTTTGGAGACACCTTTTCTAGCATTTTATCACTAAGCAGCCCTTTTGCTAGAGGACCACGGGTTACAACACTGATTCCATGCTCATGCAGATACGGCAATGCTTCTTCTTCCGGACGCCGGTCTAGGATACTATATTGCATCATGACAGAGACAATATGTGATTTCTTTACATACTCACGAATAACATTTGGGCGGATTGATGAAATTCCATAATAGTGGATATAGCCTTCCGATTTTAATTCCTCAAATGCTTCAATCGTTTCGTCGATTCTATCCTCGATTGTTCCCCCATGAAGTTGATAAAGGTCAATGTAATCAGTACCTAGCCGTTTTATACTTTGTTTTACAGCTTCTTTTATGTACAATTTGGATGGGTCCCAAGACCAGCCTGATTTATCTGGCTGCCAGCGGTTCCCAACCTTTGTCGCGATAATAACCTTTTCCCGAACATCCTTTAAAGCAGCCCCGACGATTTTTTCGTTTTCACCAAAATCATATAAATCAGCAGTATCAAAATAATTGATACCCTCTTCTAATGCAGTCTCGATTATCTCACGTGCTTTTTTTTCCTCTGTACCGATCGACATGCAGCCTAAGCCTAATTCAGTAACCGATAATTCTGAGCTTCCCAGTTTTCTTTTTTTCAACAATTATCACCCCGTCTTTTTATATAATTTTACGCAAGTCCGGGGAAGACTACAAACGGAAAGGTTATTTACCGGCGACTTTTTCTACCCATTCGGCAACGGTAGAATAATCCTTATTGTATTCTTTTAGCTTTTGGATGATCTGCCATCCCTTACCTACAAGAATAATTCCCTTATCATGCACGTATACCTTCATCCATACCCCTCCAAATAATGTATGGTAAAATGTATGAGCAGCATATAGCGAATTAGAACAGGAGTTGAATTTGGTGACAAATCTTCATGAAAGAACCATACAAAGCGAAGAAATTTTTTCTGGGAAAATTATTAGCCTGCATCTTCAAGATGTTGAACTTCCGAATGGGAAACAGTCAAAAAGAGAAATAATTAAACATCCAGGGGCAGTCGCTGTTTTAGCTATCACCGATGATAAAAAAATTGTTATGGTCGAACAATTCCGTAAAGCTCTTGAGCGGACAATCGTAGAAATCCCAGCAGGAAAGTTAGAAAAGGACGAGGAGCCGGCTCTCTGTGCACGACGGGAATTAGAGGAAGAAACAGGATATGCTTGTGAAAGTTTGGAGCTATTGATCTCGTTCTATACATCACCTGGATTCGCAGATGAAATCGTACATCTATTTGTAGCAAGTGGACTAACAAAAAAAGAAAATGCGGCAATGCTTGATGAAGATGAGTTTGTAAACATTGAGGAAATAACACTGGATCAAGCGATTCAATATATAAAGGAACAAAAAATTTATGACGCTAAAACTGCTTATGCAGTCCAATACTTACAGCTTCAAGAGGCACTAGAAAATAAATGAAACGCTATTATGTAGATTTACATATTCACATCGGAAGAACCTGGACAGGCAAGCCTGTAAAAATAACAGGTGCTAAATCATTAACGTTTACCAATATCATAGAACATGCCCGGCATGAAAAAGGGCTGAATATGATTGGAATTATTGACAGCCACTCACCAGAAGTAATCCTTGAAATGGAAAGCCTAGTTTCAAGTGGAGACATGGTTGAACATCCGGATGGCGGCTTAGCATTCGGAGATTTAACCGTAATCCCCGGTTCAGAGTTAGAAATCTATGATGAACAATGCAATGGTCCGATTCATGTCCTGTGTTATTTTCCTACTATCGCCATAATGAGAGAGTTCTCTAATTGGCTGGCTGCACATTTAAAAAATGTCCAGCTGAGTTCGCAGCGGATTTACGTAACAGGTATTGAATTGCAAAGAAAAGTAAAAGAACTAGGCGGCTTATTTATTCCGGCTCATGTGTTTACACCATTTAAAAGCTTATACGGTAAAGGTGTCAATAAATCTTTAACTGAAGTATTTGACCCGGCTTTGATTGATGGTATTGAGCTTGGATTAAGCTCGGATACAAGGATGGCAGACCAGATTAAAGAACTACACCATTATACATTTGTGACAAACTCAGATGCTCACTCCCTTGCCAAAATTGCCCGTGAATATCAGGTAGTATTGATGAAAGAACCTTCATTTTTAGAATTAGGAAAGGCATTGAAAAATGATGAAGGTCGACACATATTAGCGAATTACGGGTTAGACCCGCTCCTAGGTAAGTATCACAAAACTGTTTGTGCACACTGTTCCCATCCTGCCGATGAGGAAGACCAAATATGTACTCTTTGTGGAAAAAATAAGATTATTAAAGGGGTTGCCGATAGAATTCTTGAGTTGAAGACAGCCGATCAGAGTCCAGATCAACGTCCTCCCTATATTCACCAAGTTCCACTGGAGTTTATACCGGGCTTAGGACCAAAATTACTTGAAAAGCTCGTCAATCATTTTGGTTCAGAAATGGCTATATTGCATGAAGTTCCATATCAGGCATTGACCGAAGTCGTCCCACCAAAGATTGCTGATATGATTATGAATGCAAGAGAAGGTAAAGTGACTTTAACAGCAGGCGGCGGCGGAAAGTACGGAAAAATAGCAGACTAAATTTAATATGTTTATTTTTTAACCTGGCGGATTCACTAAATCTGTCAGGTTTTTGAATGTTACAGACACGAATAAACCTGAAAGTGAATATATCAGCGCTAGCTCAAATATATCGGCATTAACTAATTATATCAGCGTTAAACCACATCTCCTCTTTTAAAAAAACAAATCTATTAATTTATCGTCATAGATTTACTAGAAAGGCATAAAATGTAATAACCGATTAGGAGAAGTAGGAGGGACTGCAGATGAAGAAGCGATTGTACCAGAACGATGCCGCCAGTTATTTCCGTGAGCATTCCTCGATTTTTTTATTTATTGTTATTTTATTTTTAATGGGTGTCATCTTCGGAGCCATTGTCGTAAATAGTATGAGTATCACCCAAAAAGAGGATTTATTTTACTATTTATCACAATTTTTTGGACAAATACAAAACGGAAAAGTAGCCGAGAATAATGATTTATTTGCACAAAGTTTTCTTCATAACAGTAAGTTTATTGGGCTGATTTGGATTTTAGGAATTTCAATTATTGGGCTGCCGGTAATCCTAATTGTTTTATTTATAAAAGGTCTAGTGGTAGGTTTTACAGTTGGTTTCTTAGTTAGTCAATTAGGCTTGAAGGGTTTTTTGCTTGCATTTGTGTCCATTCTGCCACAAAATTTGATTATCATTCCCGTTTTCATTTTGATGGCTGCTTTATCTGTTATATTCTCAATGAGAATGATAAAAAAACAATTCTTTAAGGCCTATGGACAACCGATTTTACCATTTTTTAAAAACTATATTCTGGTCTTCATTGTTGCTGTAGTTCTTATTTCTGCCGCTTCAGGAGTGGAAGCTTATGTGTCACCATGGTTGATGAAATCGATGATGGGTTCACTTAATTTATAATTATTATTATATAATATATATTTTAAACTCTTGTTTATAATAATTTTATTTTGACACCTCTTTCTCATCTGTTATAATGAGAATAGCAGCGGCGAGGGAGGGACTTCGGGATGGAGACAAGGATTGAGAGAATTAAAAAGCAGTTGCATTCATCAAGCTATAAGCTTACACCTCAACGTGAAGCAACCGTTCGGGTTTTGTTAGAGCATGAAGAGGATCATTTAAGTGCAGAAGATGTATACCTCCTCGTTAAGGAAAAGTCGCCTGAAATTGGATTGGCAACTGTATATCGTACACTTGAATTATTAACTGAATTGAAAATTGTTGATAAAATTAACTTTGGTGATGGAGTTTCGCGTTATGACCTTCGCCAAGAAGGGGCAGCACATTTTCATCATCATCTTGTTTGTATTGAATGCGGAGCGGTGGATGAAATCCAAGAAGATCTTCTTGAAGATGTAGAAGCTGTAGTCGAGCGCAGATGGAATTTTAATATAAAAGATCATCGTTTAACGTTTCATGGCATCTGCTATCGCTGCCAGGATAAAGTGAAAACTGAGGAATCTGCAGAATAATAGCCAAAAGTCCTTTATAAAAAAGGGCTTTTTTTCTTTCTAACAAACTTGCCCAAAATTTATTACTGCATAATTGGAACTCTAGGTATAAAAGTTGGACAAATTGGCATATCTTTAAGTAGGCTAAACTGTTTGGGGGAAGGTAAATGCTTACTTTTATTAAAATTGCACTTCAAACCTTAAAGGTTTTTATCATATTCACTGGATGTACGATACTCTTTTACTATGGTATTATGTGGGTAAATGAGGAGTACCAAAATTATCACCGTTATGATTCACCGCAAGGATCTGCTTTAAAGGTTTCAACATTAAATAAAGACGAGAATCCAATTTGGCTGGATCGGCTGATTTTGTTTTACTTAAATGGGGAGTAGTTTCAATGGATGATTATTTAAAAAATTTTATGCAGTTTTTACTCGTTGAAAAGAGAGTGGCAAAAAACACATTGCTATCATATGAACGAGATTTAAAAACATATCTTCACTACTTGAAAAACGTGGAAGCGATTGAATCATATAATCAAGTCCAGCGGGCTCATATTATCCATTTCCTTTCTTTTTTGAAGGAGCAAGGAAAATCCACAAAAACCTTGGCTAGGCACGTTGCTTCTATTCGCGCTTATCATCAGTTTCTGCTGCGTGAACAGGTGTCGAATCAGGATCCTTCTGTCTTTATTGATCCTCCTAAGTCTGAGCGGTCAATGCCAAAGGTTTTAAGCATAAAGGAAGTTGAAAAACTATTAGATTTTCCCAATGGACAAGGGCATTTTGGTTTAAGGGACAAAGCAATGCTAGAGCTTCTCTATGCTACCGGTATTCGGGTTAGTGAGCTTATTCAAATTGATATAGACCATGTAAATGTAACGTTGGGTTTTGTCACCGTCAGCGGTAAAAATTATAAAGAACGAATCATACCAATTGGAAAAACAGCAGCTGTGGCATTAAAGGATTACATTGAAAAAGGAAGACCCAATTTTGTTACTAAAAATGAAAATCACTCAGTGAATTTTCTGCAGGAAAATCACTCAGTGAATTTTCTACAAGAAAATCACGCTGAACGGGCATTATTTTTAAATCATCATGGAAAAAGGTTAACACGTCAAGGATTCTGGAAAATTTTAAAAAAGCTTGCTCAAGAGGCTGGTATTGAGAGTGAGTTAACACCGAACACACTTCGCCATTCGTTTGCAACACACCTATTGGAAAACGGTGCAGATCTAAAAGCAGTCCAAGAAATGTTGGGACATGCTGATATCTCAACAACCCAAATATATACCCAAGTAACTAAGACAAGGTTAAAGGACGTCTATAGCAAATTCCATCCAAGAGCTTAATAGGATAGTAGTTACACATATAATTTAAAAGTGTCGAAAAGCTGCCAAAATTATTGGCAGCTTTTTCTTGTAATTTTATAATAGTTTAGTAAAATATAGAGGTCAGACTTCTGACTTTTTGTGAATAAAAGTGCATAATAATCCTATTTTATTAAGGGTAATCTATTTTTATTAATTAGAAAGTTTTAAATGGAAAAGAAAAAGGAGGCAGACTAGAATGGCAGTTAATACATATAAACGAGTATTTTTAATCGTAATGGACTCTGTTGGAATTGGTGAATCACCAGATGCAGATAAGTTTGGCGATAAAGGTGCAGATACCCTGGGACATATTGCCGAAAGAATGAACGGTCTACATATGCCAAACATGGGTCAGTTAGGTTTAAGCAATATCCGCGAAATTAAAGGGATTGAAAAAGCCTCAAAACCCTTAGCATACCATACAAAAATGATGGAAGCATCGAATGGCAAGGATACTATGACAGGTCACTGGGAAATAATGGGTTTGAATATTCAAACGCCATTTCGTGTATTCCCTGAAGGATTCCCAGATGAGCTTCTTTCAGAACTAGAAGAACGCACAGGCAGAAAAATTATTGGCAATAAACCCGCTAGTGGAACAGAAATATTGGATGAACTAGGGGAAGAACATATGAAAACAGGAGCCTTGATTGTCTATACCTCTGCAGACTCAGTGCTTCAAATTGCTGCACATGAAGAAATCATTCCAATTGAAGAACAATATAAGATCTGTAAAATTGCCCGTGAGTTAACACTTGATGAAAAATACATGGTCGGCCGCGTTATCGCTCGTCCATTCTTGGGAGAACCGGGTAATTTTAAGCGAACAGCTAATCGTCATGACTATGCATTAAAACCATTTGATAGAACCGTTATGAATGAGATGAAAGATGCTGGATTAGATGTCATTGCAATTGGAAAAATCTCAGATATTTACGATGGAGAGGGAGTTACCCAGTCTTTAAGGACGATTTCCAATATGGATGGCATGGATAAGCTTGTACAGACACTGGATATGGACTTTACGGGAATGAGTTTTTTAAATTTAGTTGATTTTGATGCACTATATGGACACCGCCGCGATCCAGAAGGCTATGGGAATGCACTACAAGAATATGATGCACGCCTTCCCGAAGTGTTTGCAAAGTTAACAGAAGACGATTTGTTAATCATTACAGCTGACCACGGAAATGATCCAGTAGCACCGGGAACGGACCACACACGTGAATATGTCCCACTCATTGTCTATTCGAAGAGAATGTCAGAGGGTAAAGAACTTCCTATTAGAGAAACATTTGCTGATATTGGAGCCACGGTTGCAGATAACTTTAAAGTGAAAATGCCTAATTACGGAAAAAGCTTTTTAAATGATCTAATATAAAAGGGGTATGAATATGAATATCGAGAAAATCCAAAATGCAGCAGGCTTTTTAAAAGAGAAATATTCAAATACACCAAAAATCGGACTTATCTTAGGCTCTGGTCTTGGTGTTCTAGCGGATGAAATTGAGAATCCTGTAAGGATACCATACAATGAAATCCCTGATTTCCCAATTTCAACAGTTGAAGGGCATGCCGGACAGCTTGTTTTTGGAGTCTTGGAGGGAGTGGAAGTGGTTGCGATGCAAGGTCGTTTCCATTTTTACGAAGGGTACGGTATGGACAAAGTAACCTTCCCTGTCCGAGTGATGAAAGAATTAGGTGTGGACATGTTAATCGTAACGAATGCTGCAGGCGGGGTCAATGAAAGTTTTGAAGCAGGAGATCTTATGATTATTAGTGACCATATTAATTTTACAGGAGCTAACCCTTTAATAGGTCCCAATGATTCCAAATTTGGTCCCCGTTTCCCTGATATGTCAGAAGCCTATACAAAAGAATTACGCAATGCAGCAAAAGAGGTTGCATCCCGCTTAAATATTAATGTGAAAGAAGGCGTATATTTCGGATTTTCAGGACCAGTCTATGAAACTCCAGCTGAGATTAGAATGGTTAGAACACTTGGAGGCGACGCTGTTGGTATGTCAACAGTCCCTGAAGTCATCGTTGCCCGCCATGGGGGGATGAAGGTCCTGGGGATTTCTTGTATAACGAATATGGCTGCTGGAATTCTAGATCAGCCTTTATCACATGAAGAAGTTATTGAAACAACCGAAAGAGTAAAAGCAAACTTTCTATTATATATTAAAGAAATTGTTAAAAGCATAGCGGTATAATCTTATAAAAGTGGTGATTAAAATGAGAATGGTTGACTTAATTGAGAAAAAAAGAGATGGGCAGGAACTGACTACTGAAGAAATAAAATATATTATTAATGGATACACAGATGGTTCTATACCAGATTATCAGGTTAGTGCTCTAACCATGGCAATCTTTTTCCAAGGGATGACAGAAAAAGAAAGAGCAGATTTAACGATGGCCATGGTTGAATCTGGCGATCAAATTGATTTGTCACAAATAGAAGGAATAAAAGTGGATAAGCATTCCACCGGCGGGGTTGGGGATACAACAACACTTGTACTTGGACCACTTGTTGCCGCATTGGGTGTTCCTGTTGCGAAAATGTCAGGGCGGGGTTTAGGCCATACCGGCGGAACCATTGACAAATTAGAAGCAGTAAAAGGATTTCATGTTGAAATCGAGAACGAAGAATTTATCGAATTGGTTAACAAAAACAAGATTGCTGTCATTGGACAAAGTGGCAATTTAACTCCTGCTGATAAAAAGTTATATGCGTTAAGGGATGTAACAGCAACGGTTAATAGTATTCCGCTAATTGCAGGCTCAATTATGAGCAAAAAAATTGCTGCTGGTGCTGATGCAATTGTTCTAGATGTAAAAACGGGTGCAGGTGCATTCATGAAGACAATTGACGACTCAAGAGAACTGGCAAAAGCAATGGTGAGTATCGGAAACAATGTCGGCAGACGAACGATGGCAGTTATCTCTGATATGAGTCAGCCGCTTGGGTTTGCAATCGGAAATGCGCTTGAAGTGAAGGAAGCGATTGATACTTTAAAGGGTGAAGGACCGGAGGATTTAACAGAGCTTTGTTTAACTCTTGGAAGTCACATGGTTTACTTAGCAGAAAAAGCAAATTCATTAGAAGAAGCACGCACCATGCTTGAAAATGTTATTAAAGATGGCTCTGCCCTTGAAAAGTTTAAGGTCTTCCTGAGCTCACAAGGTGGAGACGCTTCGATTGTGGATGATCCTTCTAAAATGCCGCAAGCCCAATTTACTTTCGAGTTAGAAGCGAAAGAAGATGGATATGTATCTGAAATTGTTGCAGATGAAGTAGGAACGGCTGCGATGATATTAGGAGCAGGAAGAGCAACGAAAGAATCGGTCATTGATTTAGCTGTTGGTCTTGTTTTAAGAAAGAAAATCGGCAATCAAGTGAAAAAAGGCGAATCATTAGTAACCATTTATAGTAACTTTGAAGATGTCAACGAAGTAAAAGAAATGCTTTATGAAAATATAATTGTATCTCCAAGTAAAGTGGAGGCACCAATCCTTATTCACGAAGAAATAACAGAATAGAACGTTGAAGTATGGTCCAGGAAAATATCCTGGACTTTTTTATTTTATTAACAGGTAAATACTGTATAAAGTTGTTGGATTTGGAAAAAATGGAATCTATATAAAGAATGGAGGGTTATGCGAATGAAACGATATATCTCTTTACTAGTAATAGTCTTGTTAGTAACAAGTCTTTGGATACCATCCGTATCTGCAGAGGAAAAACAAAGTACTGATATCACAGAAAATGTGAGATCCGCGATTTTAATCGAGCGTGACACAGGTCAGATTCTTTATGAAAAAAATAGTAATGAGGAGCTTCCACCTGCGAGTATGACAAAAATTATGACCATGCTGCTAATTATGGAAGCAATTGACCAAGGGAAACTCAAATGGGATGAAAGTGTTCGAACAAGTGAGTATGCTGCATCAATGGGCGGCTCACAAATATTCCTTGAGCCTGGAGAAGAAATGACCGTAAAACAAATGCTTCAGGGTATTGCGATTGGTTCAGGAAATGATGCTTCTGTTGCCGTGGCAGAAAAAATTGCCGGATCGGAAGAAGCCTTTGTTGACATGATGAATAACAAAGTAAAAGAACTTGGTTTAAAGAATACCGTTTTTAAAAATACTACTGGCCTTCCAGGAAGCGGTCATTATAGTTCCGCACATGATATGGCGATTATGGCCAAGGAACTATTAAAATATGAGGATATAACAAAGTTTACTGGAATGTACGAAGCGTATCTTCGTGAAAACACCGATAAAAAGTTTTGGCTTGTTAATACCAATAAACTAGTTCGCTTTTATCCTGGAGTAGATGGTCTAAAAACCGGCTTTACTGGTGAAGCAAAATACTGTCTTACTGCAACTGCACAGAAGGACGGAATGCGTGTAATTGCTGTGGTCTTCGGGGCGCCAACCTCTAAGGAAAGAAACGCTCAAGTAACAAAAATGCTAAATTATGCGTTCGCTCAATATCAAACACACCCAATGTTCAAACGAAATGAAGTAATTAGTAATGCCCACGTGAACAAGGGGAAAGACAAAAAAGTTGAAGCAGTAACAAGCGAGCCACTTTCTTTACTTACTAAAAAAGGCGAAAAGACTGAGGATGTAACACGGAAAGTAAAAATTAATAAAAACCTTAACGCACCTATAAAAAAAGGGGATAAGGTTGGAACGATCCAGTTTGTAAAAGACGGAAAAGTACTCCTTGAAAGTGAATTGGTTGCCAAAAATAATGTAACAGAAGCAACCTGGTGGACCCTATATAAACGTGCATTTGGGATGTTCACAAAAGCAGGATCATAAGCACGGTGCTTCCGCTTTTCGTGTCGAATACCTACTTTTTTTAGCAAATATCAACTAGTTTTGTCTTGAGAGAAGGAGATTGTCCTTACGGTAACGAATTGACTCACTATACCAGATGAAGGAGGCTAGGATATAGTGAGTCTTAACATTGAAATGGAAATTAAACATGATGTTTTATTGCTGCGTTTAAGTGGTGAACTAGATCATCATACTGCCGACGATTTACGGGAACAGGCAGCTCATGCAATAGAAAAGAATGAAATTCGTCATATAATTTTAAATCTTGAACAGCTTTCTTTTATGGATAGCTCGGGATTAGGAGTCATTTTAGGGCGGTACAAGCAAATAAAGCAGGTGCATGGTGAAATGGTCGTTTGTGCAATTTCCCCAGCAATACAACGTTTATTCGATATGTCGGGGATGTTTAAGATTATCAAGCTAGAACCGACAGAAGAATTTGCATTGCAAAGATTGGGGGTGGCCTGAGATGAAGAATCAGATGAATCTTCAATTCAGTGCTTTAAGTCAAAATGAATCATTTGCTCGTGTCACGGTTGCAGCTTTTATCGCACAGCTTGACCCTACTATGGATGAACTTACTGAAATTAAAACTGTTGTATCTGAAGCAGTAACCAACTCCATTATACATGGTTATGAAAATGACCCGGATGGAATTGTTTATATCCAAGTAACAATTGAGGATAATTTAGTGGATATTTCAATTAAAGATGTTGGATTAGGAATTGTAGATGTGGAAGAAGCTCGACAGCCATTATTTACAACGAAGCCAGATTTAGAAAGGTCTGGTATGGGATTCACTATCATGGAAAATTTCATGGATGAGGTTGAGGTTCTCACACAACCAGGTAAAGGAACCGAAGTAAGACTAAAAAAGCATTTACACACAAGCAAAATGCTATGCAATTAAGGAGACTTGCCAATGGATGTGGAGGTCAAAAAAGATAAAGCGCAAACGTATTTAAAGGACCATGAAGTGAAGGAATTGATTAAAAAAAGCCAAGACGGAGACCAAGCAGCAAGAGACCTAATTGCTGAAAAAAATATGCGTCTTGTTTGGTCCGTTGTCCAGCGGTTTCTAAATAGGGGATATGATCCGGATGATCTTTTCCAAATTGGATGTATCGGATTACTGAAATCAGTGGATAAGTTTGATCTTTCCTATGATGTGAAATTTTCTACCTATGCAGTTCCAATGATTATTGGTGAAATCCAAAGGTTTATACGTGATGATGGAACGGTAAAGGTAAGCCGTTCATTAAAGGAAATGGGAAATCGAATTCGAAAGGCGAAAGATGAATTATCGAAGACATATGGAAGAATTCCAACTGTTAACGAAATTTCAGAGCACCTGCAGCTGTCGCCGGAGGATGTTATACTCGCTCAGGAAGCAAGTCGGACGCCATCATCCATTCATGAAACAGTATATGAAAATGATGGAGACCCAATTACTTTATTAGATCAGATCGATGACGGAAACGAAGGCAAATGGTTCGATAAAATCGCCTTAAAAGAAGCAATACGGGAGTTGGATGAACGTGAGCGTCTCATTGTTTACTTACGATATTATAAGGATCAGACTCAATCGGAAGTAGCAGTGAGGCTGGGAATATCTCAAGTTCAAGTTTCCCGGCTTGAAAAAAAGATTTTACAACAAATGAAAGACCGTATGGATCTCTGATGATCCTACGGTCTTTTTGCTGTGTACAGCTAAAAATGGGCCGATAAACATGGATTTTCAAATTACGGTAACAATTGGCCTGGGATAGTACCGATAAATCTGGTCTCCTCAAATTATCGTAACAATAAGCCGGCGATTTTGGGTATTTCTGTTCTTTTTTTAGTAAAGAAAGATTTTTTGCTCATACTAGTTATACAAGTAAATTAATGTGTGGGGAGTGAATGTTTTGGAAAAAACAATCTACATCCGCATGCGGAATCGTGTTCTGGCTAAACCGGAGGAAATTATCTATTTAGACGACATAGCACAGATCATTGCACCAGAAACCATAATCACTATGTTAAAAAAATTAAAAGTCCATCAAATATCTATTCATGACAGAAATATTGTCATTATCGATGTTATGAAAGTTATTAAATTGATTTCCACATTAATCGAGAATGCCGATGTCCAAACCATTGGACCAGCTCAAACGATTGTAGAAGTCATATTAAAGAAAAAGCAAATGTCGTTACCTTTCTTCATCCTTATTTGGTTTTTATTATTTTTTGGTTCTGCGATGGCAATTATGAACTTTCATGACGATGTCAGTATGCGGAGTGTTCAAGAAAAGCTATACAAAATCATTACTGGAGTGGAAGACTCCAAGCCATGGATATTTCAAATCCCCTATTCAGTTGGGTTAGGCCTAGGGATGATTTTATTTTTTAATCATGTGTTTCAAAAAAGAATCAACGAAGAACCAAGTCCCCTGGAAGTAGAGATGTTTAACTATCAAATGGACCTAGATAACTATGTCATCATTCATGAAAATAAGGAAAGTATGAAGCGAACCAATGACGATTAAAGTACTTGCTGTCATGTTTATCGGTCTTGCAGGAGGATTAGCAGTTGGTTCTGGATTTGTTGCTTTTTTAACAGTTCTTGGTATTATCCCGAGACTTACGCAATTAACAAAGACAATGAAAATGATTCGGCATTACGAATGGGCAGTTGTTTTGGGGGCATTAACAGGGATAGCTGGGAGTCTAAGAGATCCTGTCTTAGGGATAAGTCCATATTTTATGGTGCCTCTTGGATTAACTGGAGGAGTTTTTGTTGGGATGTTAGCCGCAGGGTTAACAGAGGCATTAAATGTATTCCCTGTCCTAGCAAAGAGGCTGGGGATTGATGGGAAAATTATTATTCTAATCATGGCAATCGTTTTAGGGAAAATTGCAGGGTCAATTTTTCAATGGGTCTATTTTGTTCATCATTAACGTCAGCCTCTAGGCGCCATCGGCTCGAGGTCAAAAGCCGATAAGCAGGCGACTTTCGCATTTCGATTAAGAAAGGACATCCAAGGAATGAGTATTCGAAGGCGGGTAATATTAATTACTGATGGTGACGAGTATGCAAAGAGGGCAGTAGAAATTGTTGCTCGTGAAGTGGGAGGGCGTTGTATTACGCAGTCTCATGGGAATCCTTCTGCTCTAACAGGGGAGGAGATCGTGAAACTAATTAAAAAGGCTGTTAATGATCCAGTATTAGTTATGTTTGATGATAGTGGACTTGTTGGTGAAGGTGCAGGCGAACGGGCATTAAAGTATGTAGCCACCCATAAGGATATTGAAGTTTTAGGAATTATTGCTGTTGCTTCAAAAACCCATCAAGCAGAGTGGACAAGAATAGATGTAAGTATTGACCGGGATGGTGAGTTAACGCCATATGGCGTAGATAAACACGGTATCCCAGAGCTAGAGATTGGAAGATTAAATGGTGATACGGTTTACTGCCTTGATGAATTAGATGTTCCCATAATCGTCGGAATCGGAGATGTGGGAAAAATGTCGCGGCGTGACCATTATGAACGAGGGGCACCTATTACGAAAAAAGCGGTAGAGTTAATACTCGAAAGGAGTGGATTTCGTGACGAGAGAGAAAGAACACGCATGGCCGATACCTGAATCGCTACAAGAAATTGAACATTATATGAAACAGCGGGTCGGTTTAGGGGTTAGTTTTGACTTTGGAGTTCGCAAGTTAAAAATTCTCAAAAAAGATGTGCACTTCTACTGGATTACTGGATTATGTGATACTCAATTTATTATAGAAACAGTTGAAGAACTTGTTAGAATAAACGACCATGAAAAGTTATCAACGGACCTCTTTAAAATAGTTGAAAACAGGCTCGTGAATCAGTCTGTTCAGCCGGTAAAAACACTTGATGAAATGGTTACCCAGGTATTGTCTGGTCTAATCGTTGTTGTTGTCGAAGGTGCAAATACTGCACTGGCTGTTGACGTCAGAAGTTATCCTGGCCGTAGCCCCCAAGAGCCAGATACAGAAAAAGTCGTTAGAGGTTCTCGGGATGGTTTTGTAGAAAATATTGTATTGAATACGGCTTTAACAAGAAGAAGAATTCGGGATGAACGATTGCGGTTTGAAATACTGAAGGTCGGTGAGCGTTCAAAAACAGATATAGCGATCGGCTACATAAATGACATTGCAGACCCGGATTTAGTCAATATCATTAGAAAAGAGCTAAAGGCGATTAGTGTTGATGGCATTCCGATGGCAGATAAAACAGTTGAAGAGTTTCTCTTAAAACAAGGATTTAATCCTTATCCATTAGTCAGGTATACAGAACGTGCTGATGTAGCGGCAGCACATCTTTTAGAGGGGCATGTGGTTATATATGTTGATACCTCACCAAGTGTAATTATTGCACCAACCACTTATTTTCATCATGTACAGCATGCAGAGGAGTTCCGTGAATCTCCTGTTATGGGTACATTTGTACGCTGGTCTCGATTTCTAGGTATTTTAACATCGATATTTTTGCTTCCATTATGGATGTTATTTGTGTTAGAACCATCCTTGCTGCCAGAAAGGCTCTCATTTATTGGACCAAATGAGCATACCAATATTCCAATTGTACTACAGATTTTATTAGCAGATTTCGGGCTGGAGTTTTTAAAAATCGCAGCAATACATACTCCTACGCCTCTTTCAACAGCAATGGGGTTAATTGCTGCCGTGTTAATTGGCCAGATTGCTATCGATGTTGGATTATTTGTTCCAGAAGTAATCCTATATGTTGCTGTTGCTGGTATTGGTTCCTTTACGACACCAAGCTATGAGCTAAGTGTTGCAAATAAAATAGCCAGAATGATTCTAGTAATTCTTGTGGCAATCTTCCATACACCGGGCTTTGTAATCGGCGCTACTCTGTTGTTTATTCATTTAGTCACAACACGTGCCCTTAATACTCCATATTTTTGGCCATTTCTCCCTTTTGAGCCTAAGGGATTTTTACAAATTATTTTCCGCCGTGCAGTTCCCGGGTCGTTATTTCGGCCTAGTATCGTACATCCGAGGAATCGATACCGTCAACCGCCGGGTGAACAATAACTTATTGCGGAATGCAAAAGGTTATGCTAAAGTATTTTTAATTGTATAAAGTTTGTTTTCTTAAAGAGTGTTGTTAAAATCTTAAAGCCGATTTTAACGTGGAAATAGCTATTTTGCACTAAGAATTTAGTTTGCAGGCTCTTTTCTTATTTAATTTTATCCCAAAATGCAACAAAGTTTAAGAAAAGAGCCCATATAAAAGGATAAGAAGCTAAAATAGGCAGTATCCTTTCTGGATCCTGTCTATTTATTATAACTTTTTTAAAGTACGCACCATACACTAATAAAGAGTCTTTACGGAGAGAGGGAAGGAAATGTATTTTTACGGGACAACAGGCGTAAACGGCAAGGGGAATTTGGAAATAGGCGGAGTAGATGCAGTAGAGTTGACCGAGCAATTTGGAACACCTCTCTATGTTTATGACGTATCATTAATGAGGGAACGAGCTAGAGGATTTAAGAAGACATTTGAAGAGCAAAACGTGAAAGCACAGGTCGCTTATGCAAGTAAGGCATTTTCGACGATTGCCATGCTTCAACTGGCGGAAGAAGAAGGTCTATCGCTTGATGTTGTATCTGGTGGAGAGTTATATACGGCAATCGCTGCAGGGTTTCCATCTGAGAGAATTCATTTTCATGGAAACAATAAGAGTAGAGAAGAATTAGAAATGGCGTTAGATCACAAAATTGGCTGTATCGTGGTTGATAATTTTTATGAATTAGATCTATTGAAAACCATCTGTCTTGAAAAAAGTGAAACCATCAGCATTCTGCTTCGGGTAACACCTGGCATTGAAGCGCATACACATGATTACATCTTAACAGGGCAGGAAGATTCTAAGTTTGGATTTGATTTGCAAAATGGACAAGCCGAAGAGGCATTAATGAACGCACTTCGGGTTAAGCAATTTGATGTTTTAGGTCTGCATTGTCACATTGGCTCACAAATTTTTGAAACAACTGGTTTCTTGCTCGCAGCTGATAAAATTGTTGGCAAAATGAATCAATGGAAAAATACGTTAAATTTTGAAGCTAAGGTTTTAAATCTTGGCGGCGGTTTTGGAATACGCTATACAAGTGAAGATGAGCCATTGTTACCTTCACAATATGTTAGTGAAATTATTAAAGAAGTGAAGAGATTGATACAGCAATACTCCATGGAAATGCCAGAGATTTGGATAGAGCCTGGACGCTCACTTGTTGGTGACGCAGGTACGACTCTATATCAAATAGGTTCTTCGAAAGAAGTTCCAGGAGTTAGAAAATATTTAGCTGTTGATGGTGGAATGAGTGACAATATTAGACCTGCTCTCTATCAGGCTAAGTATGAAGCTGTTTTGGCAAATAGACCTTTAGCCGAAGCGACTGCAAAGGTTTCTATAGCAGGTAAATGCTGTGAATCAGGTGATATGCTGATTTGGGATTTACCACTCCCAGAGACAGAGGAAGATGACCTTTTGGCTGTATTTTGCACAGGGGCATATGGATATGCGATGGCAAACAATTATAATCGAATACCACGCCCTGCAGTCGTATTTGTAGAGAACGGCAAAGCAACTCTTGTCGTTAAAAGAGAAACGTATCAAGATCTGCTTCGGTTAGATCTTCCCTTAAAATAAATTAGCTGCCGCAATGCGGCAGTTTATTTATTTTGTTTCTTAAATGGATTATTTTTTAAATATAGTGTAGAATGACAACATGTACGCTATCTTCAAATTACATTTGGAGGATTTCTCATGAAGAAAAGTAATTGGACGGTTTTTAGTCTCCTTGTTGGACTTGCCCTGCTATGGGGGATTATTTATTGGGTTTTTATTGTACCAAAATAATAATGCTAATTGGGATTGATAGATAAACAATTATTATGTATGATTGACAATAATGAAACACTTTACGAATTTGACTACATATTATAGAGAAAACTGTTTATATAAGATGGTTAGAAAAAATATACTATCCCCTAATCTGGGTTTATTTAATATAATGAGGGAGCTATTATGTTAATTCGTTATAAGAAAACATTTGAAAAAATAGCCATGGGCTTATTGTCCTTTATGCCAACTGAAAAGGACTTGAAGAAACTCCAGTTAACCATTAAGGAGTATGAAACAGAAGAAAACTTGCAGCTTTTTCTATGGAAGGAAGAAGATATTATCGGACTTATTGGGGTTCAAATGAATGAACATGATTCTTCCATAATGATTCAACACATTTCTGTCAATCCCTCACACCGCTATCAAGGGGTGGGGAAACGAATGGTTAAAGCCTTGAAGGATTTGTATCCAGAAAAGAATATAACAGCTAATAATAATACTGCACCGTTTGTTGAAAAATGTGATTTTTGCTAACCCTATAATAGAAAGGCAACGAAAAATTATTCGTTGCCTTTTTTATTCATCAGCGCTTTCATTCGTTCTTTTATAACGTCAGTACGGTCTCGTAACATATGTCTATGAATAATAGATTCATCATCAAAATTACTTTCTTGTCCCCAGTTAAACCCTTTGTTTTCACATTCCTTTATGCAGGCTTCTAAAAGTAGGGGATCAGAAATCGGCAATGTAATGGTTTGGTAGCTTTCTTCATTTGCAGCTTGCGCTAACAGTTTTGTAAGCAAAGGGAAAATTAGATCACAATCCAATCCAAGAAGGTTTAACTCCCGATCATGGCCAGAAAAGATTTTTATCGCTTTTTCCAATGTACGTTTAGCGCCATTAAAGTTTCTTCGTCGATGATGGTACCTTGAAACCGCTAAAAGGATAAAGCCTACCCAAGTAGAATCTTTACTTTTGTCGTTAGATTCTTTCCAATACTCTTCTAGTATCTCATGGCATTCAAAATAATCTCTGTCTCCATTAAAATGGGCTAAAAATTCAATATACTGCGCTGGGTACAAAAAATCACCCCTAATTGATTAGATATGTACAGTGTAGCACATAATCAATGTTTCTTCAGTATTCCCCTATGGGAAAAACCCGCCTATGATAGGCGGGCTCGCTTGGATTTAATCTCTAACTTAGAACCAAGAAGCACCAACGATAATTAACAGAATAAATAGTACCACGATTAATGCAAAACCGCCTCCGAAACCGCATCCATCAGACATGTGTCAAAACCTCCTATATGTTTTGTTATTCTTTTCACTCTCATCATATGTACAGTCCTTGTCCAGTGTTATGGGCAAACATCAATTTTTCAATAAATAGCGAAGCCAATTCATTTTCCTATTGGATAACCTATTTGATTCCTCTATACTAGTAATAGTCATAAATATGAAATATACTTCAAGGATTCTGGTGAAAGATGATACACTATAATGTAAAAATTGATGCGTTTGAAGGTCCATTGGATTTATTGCTCCATTTAATAAATCGGCTTGAAATTGATATATACGATATTCCTGTTGCCCAAATTACTGAGCAATACTTAATCTATATAAAAACAATGTCAGAACTTAAATTGGATATAGCCAGCGAGTTTCTCGTAATGGCCGCAACCTTATTAGCCATCAAAAGTAAAATGTTATTACCCAAGCATGAAGAGGAATTGGATGATTTAGATTCCGACATTAGTTACGAAGAAGACCCTCGGGACGAGTTAGTTGAAAGGTTAATTGAGTATCGGAAATATAAAGATGCTGCTCTTGATTTAAAGTCGCTCGAGGAAGAACGAGGACTCATGTATACGAAACCCCCGAGTGACCTTTCAGATTTTGAAAAAGACAAACAGCAGGATAAGACTGAATTAAATGTTACTCTATACGACATGCTGGCCGCTTTTCAAAAGCTATTACGCAGGAAAAAGCTGCAACGTCCAATGGCTACAAAAATTGCCAGACAAGAAATATCCATAGAGGCAAGAATGACAGAAATTATGAATGAATTAAAGCATATAAAAGGACGAAAAAACTTTTTCGATTTATTTCCCGTTGCTGCAAAAGAACATATCGTTGTGACATTTTTGGCAGTATTGGAGCTTATCAAGAGAAAAGCAATAGACGTAGAACAACATGAAAACTTTGGAGATATTTTTGTTCATGCAGTTAAGGAAGGAGTAGAAGGGCTTGGAAATAGTTAATTGGCACAGTATCTTAGAGAGTCTTTTATTCGCTGCGGGTGACGAGGGGCTTACGTTAAAGCATGTGGCCGAGGTCCTCGAGGTAGAAGAACTCAAGGCAGGAGAAATAATAGAAGAATTAAGACAAATATATGAAATAGATAAGAATCGCGGCATTATGATTGTCCAGCTCGCTGGCACCTATCAGCTTGCAACAAAAAAAGAAAATGCAGCGTATCTTAAAAGACTAGTTGACTCCCCTAATACTTCTGCTTTGTCTCAGGCAGCCTTGGAAACATTGGCTATCATCGCTTATAAACAGCCAATCACACGTGCAGAAATAGAGGAGATTCGTGGTGTAAAAACAGAAAGGCCGCTCCATACCTTAATGACGAAAGCACTTATAAAGGAAGTTGGAAGGGCGGAAGGTACAGGAAGAGCATACCTATACGGGACCACAAAAGAATTTCTTGATTATTTTGGATTAAAAAACATCGCTGAATTGCCCAAACTCCCTGATAGAGTCGAAGAAGAATTTGTACAGGAAGAAGCTGACCTCTTTTTTGAAAAGTTCCAGGAAAGCATGAACCCTTAAAAGTAAAACAATTTCATTAGTTGTGATAAAATAAAAATATGATTTCAAAGAATTTCCGAAAATTCTACTTATTCGCGGCTAAAAGGGGATTGATTTAATTGTTAATTAAAGAATGCACCGGATACGAATTGGAAAAGGAAAAATCAAACACTTCTGAAGACTTCTTTAATAGAAGTGAAGTAACTTTCATCGATGGTTCTGAGGAAAGAACACTGCACGTATTGTATGTTAGATACTTTGATGAGTTTCTTCAAGAACTCACTCCTTTTCAGGAAAACCCAATTTTGTCACAAGACAATCTTGAAGTGAACTTTAAGGATATTGTGGCATTAGTATGTTTAATCAAGAACCCGGGTTTACGTAATCGAAAACGGTTATACATTAACTCCAAACAGGAATTTGCTTCATATTTTCAAGATATTGATTTTGATAAATTACCAGAAATAGTACTTGCTGTTAAGCAAAACCATAAATTTGAACTCCGTTCTCCACTGGACTACATTAAGCAATCGAGATAAGAGGAGATTTTAAGAATGCAGAAGGGGTGTTTGGATGGGAAATTCACTAGTTAAGACACAGCTAAAAGATGTTAGAGGATTTTTAACTTCGACAATCGGAACACTAGAAAATTATTTGAATGAAACAACGCTATCTCAAATGGAACAAGAATTATCAGGAGATTCAAGTTATTATAGATTAATTCTTTCCAATTTGAGAAAATTGCTTGTTTTTTGTGAAGAAGGTCTAGATGCTTGTTCAGTAATCTTGCAAAGTGAACCTTTTCAAAAGCCCACTGCTGAGAAAACTCTTTATCGTATTTTTCATCAGTGTATTGAAGAATTTTTCTCTCCCAAAAACGATGCTTGGTTTGAGGATAGTCGCTCTGCCTATACAGGACGAAATTCGATAAAATTTTATAAATCTGTACCTGAAAGTATACAAAAGTTAGTTAAAGGTCTTGAAGGTGAATTTCAAAGGGTTAGAGAAGAACTGGAATACTATGAAACAGATTATCGTACGAAAATGATTCAATCTAAATAAATGATTAAAAAACTGTCCTTTTATAAGGCCAGTTTTTTTGTTCATATTCCATAATATTTTTCATACCTTTTAGGGTTAGATTTGAAATGAAAGGGAGGGATATTATGAATCGATTTAGTCAATATGTCCAAGAGTTATTTGAATGGAACGAGCAAATGAAGGAATTTCTAGAAACAGAAGATGTCAAGGATAATTTAGAGTTATGGGAACAGCTTGAACATTTTACTGATTTAATCGAGAATACTACCGGAACATTATCTGATCATGACATGCTAAGTCTTCAATCGAAAGCTGAAGAAATTCATGAACACTTGGAAAGTTATTTTGCTCGTAAACAAGGAGTGGGGAATATCTGGGGTGAAAAAAAGAGCGTGCCGCCTGGCGGTCATACACTCCCAGAACTCCCATATGCCTATAATGCCCTAGAACCCTATATCTCAGAAGAAATTATGAGACTGCATCATGATAAGCACCATCGCTCCTATGTAGAGGGTTTAAACAAAGCAGAGGTAAATTTGAAGAAGGCTAGAGACAACAATGATTTCTCCCTTATAAAACATTGGTCAAGGGAATTAGCCTTTCATGGTTCAGGGCATTATTTGCATACAATTTTTTGGAGAAATATGATCCCAAAAGGAGGAGGAAGCCCTCAAGGACTCCTAAAAAAAGAAATAGAAAATTATTTCGGCAGCTTTGACAAATTTAAAAAACAATTCTCAGAAGCAGCGAAACAGGTTGAAGGCGTTGGGTGGGCGATCCTTGTTTGGTCCCCGAGAGCGAGACACCTTGAAATATTACAATCCGAAAGACATATGTTGTTGACACAGTGGGACACCATACCTCTCTTAGTTTTAGATGTTTGGGAACACGCGTATTATCTTCAGTATAAGAATAATAGAGCTGGTTACGTGGAAAATTGGTGGAATCTTGTTAACTGGAACGATGTCGAAATGAGGTTTGATAAAGCCTCTGAAATTAAGTGGCCAGCATACTAAATGAGAAGGCAATCGGCTAGGAGTCGATTGCCTTCTCATTTTTTAGGACAAATAGTCATATCAAGCCTTGTCCTGCATAAAATTTTAGAAAGCAAGGGCAGTAAGTATGGCTGCTAGAAATGTTAACGAAGGGGACGAGGTAAACTTATGAGAATGATTTGGAAGCTAGTCATTTTTGCCCTCATGGTCTCACTATTCATTGCAAACATTCCTCAAAAGGTGGATGCTTCCGTTTCCGTAAGTGCACGTGGTGCAGTTCTAATGGAGCAAGAATCTGGGCGTGTCCTATTTGAGAAAGATGCCCACACAAAAAGAAGGATTGCTAGTATTACGAAAATAATGACAGCAATTCTTGCGATCGAATCGGGTAAAATGGATGAGATAGTGAAAGTAAGTGAACAAGCTACCCGTGCTGAGGGATCGTCAGTGTACTTAAAGCCGGGTGAAAAGATTAAACTTAAGCATTTAGTTTATGGACTTATGCTAAGGTCAGGAAATGACACAGCTGTTGCTATAGCTGAACATGTTGGTGGAAGTATGGATGGGTTCGTATATTTAATGAACCAAAAAGCAAGAGAAATCGGAATGTTAAATACACATTTTTCGAATCCACATGGCTTAGACGACCATGAAGACCACTATTCAACCGCCTATGATATGGCTTTATTAACCCGGTATGCTATGGAAAATAAAACATACCAAAAAATCGCTGGAACAAAGACTTATAAAGCACCAAATCCTACTGAAAATTGGGATCGTCAGTGGAAAAATAAAAACCGTTTACTCACAAAATACAAATATACGACTGGCGGTAAAACTGGGTATACAAAACGGGCAAAAAGAACCCTTGTTACAACAGCAGCCAAAGGAGACATGAGTTTAATTGCTGTTACATTGAATGCTTCTGATGATTGGAATGATCATATTGCCATGTATGAAAATGCTTTTAAAACTTATGATATGGCGGAAGTGTTGTCAAAAGGGAAAATAGAAATAAAAACAAATAAGATTTATCAAAAACATCTATATATTAAAAATACTATTGTTTATCCTGCCACAAATGAGGAAATGGACTTGTTCTCCATAAAATATAAATTAAATAAGCCGGGAGAAGATTGGGAGGACTCGGACCATAATGGTGAGGCTGTTGGTAAAGCGCAGGTGTTCCTGGATGGAAAAGTGGTTAGAGAAACACCTATTTATTATCAAGGAAATCCTGAGAAGAAAAAAGGACTATTTGATTCGTTAAAAAGTATATTTCTATCAGTTATTGGCGTGAAACTAAATGGTTAATTATATTTGGGTTTTTATGACAATTGTTGGTTTCGCTTTTGCGATGATTAACGGAACAATGGAGGAAGTAAATAAAGCAATATTTGATGGAGCAAAGGAGGCAGTGACTCTTTGTATTGGTTTAATCAGCATTCTTGTTTTTTGGCTGGGGATGATGCGGATTGCTCAAGAGTCAGGGTTGCTTGAATTATTAACTAAATTATTTCGCCCGCTTGTAAAAAGATTATTTCCTGATGTGCCAACGAACCACCCCGCAATGGGATATATATTATCTAATATGATTGCTAATATGTTCGGCCTGGGTAATGCAGCTACACCGCTTGGAATTAAAGCAATGGAGGAATTAAAGCAATTGAATGGCGGCAAGAATTCAGCCAGTCGTTCAATGGTTACGTTCTTGGCTATAAATACGGCGAGTATTACCATCATTCCTACAACAGTCATTGCGATTCGAATGAACTATAATTCTGCATCCCCAACTGAAATAGTTGTACCAACGTTAATTGCAACCATCATTTCCATGCTCGGAGCTGTTTTGATAGATCGTTATTTTTATAATCGACGGAGTCGTAAAGGATGAATGGAATGGAATTTCTTTCGGTCATTTCCCTAGGTTTTATCCCAGTTTTAATAGGAATTATCCTTCTATATGGTACGGTTAAACGAGTTCCGACCTATGAGAGTTTTGTTGAAGGTGGAAAAGAAGGAATCAAAATTGCTTTTTCCATCATTCCATTTCTTGTAGGTATGCTGGTGGCGATTACGGTCTTCCGTGCTTCAGGTGCGCTAGAAGCATTAATGAACTGGATTAGACCAATGATGGAAGCAATAGGTGTTCCAGCAGAAATTGTCCCCTTAATCTTAATAAGACCGATATCTGGAACAGCTGCACTAGGTATGACTAGTGATTTAATTGCTGTATATGGTCCAGATTCTTTTATTGGAAGGCTGGCATCTGTATTGCAAGGCAGTACAGATACGACCTTTTATGTGTTAACGGTTTATTTTGGTGCCGTAGGGATCAAAAAAATGGGAGACGCATTAAAGGTTGGACTACTTGCGGATGTGGTGGGCATAATAGCAGCTATTCTTGTTGTGATAGTTGTATTTGGTGCAAAGTAAAAAGCTTAATTTGTTCATTATATAAATAAGCAGGTTCCTAGTAAATGACATTTATAGGAACCTGCTTATTTATTTTTTTTATAAAATAGCCGTTACTTTGAAAAAAGGCGATTTTGTGTCATAATTCATTAGGAAAGAATAACTAATTGTTTTCCTAACAAACTGTGGCACTGCACATAGTATTCAAAATAAAGGTAAACAGCTGAGGTGGATCATAATGGAAAGATTGCAAAAGGTAATGGCACGAGCTGGAATAGCTTCACGAAGAAAATCTGAAGAGCTAATAAAAGAAGGTAAGGTAAAAGTTAATGGGAAAATAGTTACAGAAGTAGGTGTAAAAGTTACACCTTCTGACAGGATTGAAGTGAATGGAATCCAAATTGAGAAGGAAGAACCCGTTTATTTTCTTTTGTATAAACCACGCGGTGTCATATCGAGTGTAAGTGATGATAAAGGAAGAAAGGTGGTAACAGATTTCTTTCCATATATACAAGAAAGAATCTTCCCGGTGGGACGGCTTGATTATGATACTTCCGGATTATTACTGCTAACAAATGATGGGGAGTTTGCAAATTTACTTATGCACCCTCGGAATGAGATAGAAAAAACATATGTAGCTAAAACGAAAGGAATTCCATCAAAGGAGAATCTTAGAAAACTGGAGAGAGGAATTCGTCTTGAGGATGGAAAAACTGCGCCTGCTAAAGTCAAAATGCTTTCTGTAGACAAGCAAAAACAAACTGCAATCGTCGAAATTATCATACATGAAGGGCGAAATCGTCAGGTTAGGAGAATGTTTGAAGCAATTGGACATGAAGTTTTGAAACTTAAACGGGAACGATATGGTTTCTTAACATTGCATGGTTTATCTGCTGGGGACGCTAGAGAACTAACACACCATGAAGTGAAACTATTAAGAGGACTATCATTGGAGTCTACTAAAAAAAATTCATAAAGCTGTCACAATTGTGTTTGTATGTATTTACTATTGCTATAGGGGAAAGTGATATAATTTAGACAATTGTGTTTAGAAATAGGAACTTTCAGGGGGGAGAAAAATGAAAAAACGGCGATTAGTTATGAGGACAACAATCCTCATTGTTCTTGCTGCGGCCGTTGCCTACACGCTGTATGCCAACCTTACAAAGGATAATAGAATGAAAGTGGAAGTTGGTAAACAAGCTCCTGATTTTGCATTGGTTGATATGGAAGGTGAAAAACATAAACTTTCCGATTATAAAGGGCAGGGAGTATTTTTGAATTTTTGGGGAACTTGGTGTAAGCCGTGTGAAGCGGAGATGCCTTATATTAATAACCAATACAATCATTATAAAGACAAAGGTGTTCAAGTACTGGCAGTTAATGTCAGTGAATCTGAATTAGCCGTAAATCAATTTGCAGAGCGAAAGGGGTTAGACTTTCCGATTGTGATTGATACCGACGGTCAAGTTCAAGCTGCATATGGAATTAACCCTCTTCCAGCAACATTTTTAATCGACAAGGATGGTAAAGTGGTTAAATATCATACAGGGACATTAACTGAGTCAACTGTAAGGGAGTTTATGGAGAAAATTAAACCTTAAGGGTTTGTAGGGAGTTTTTTGCAATGAAAGATATTAAATGTGAATGCGGACATGTTAATCCACATGGAACCGTATTGTGTGAGGCATGTGGTAAAGTTTTTGATGAGCAGTCAAAAGATAAATCGTTGCTGGATATGCGGTATGAAGGCAGTGCTCGCCGTTCACAAACATATAATAAATCTATTGTTGATAAAATATGGAACTTTTTTTCTTCGGTAAAGGTAGGTGTGTGGCTCATTGTCATCACCTTAGTTGCTTCTGCAGCTGGGACGATTCTTCCACAAGAAATGTACATACCCCCTACAATGCCGGCAGAAGAATACTATGAAGATCAGTATGGTTGGTTTGGGAAATTTTACTATGAGTTAGGCTTTAATAATTTGTATAGCTCATGGTGGTATCTAGTATTAATCGCAATGATAGGTATTTCTCTGGTCATTTGTAGTCTAGACAGGGTGGTGCCCTTGTATAAGGCACTAAAAGCCCAAAGAGTAACTAGGCACGAGGGATTTTTAAAACGCCAGCGTCTGTTTGGAACAAGCGAGAACGTTATCGAACAGGACATCGCTGGTGTTAGAGAACGATTGAAGGCAAAACGCTATCATATACGAGAAGAAAACGGGGACTTACTTGCTGAAAAGGGTCGTTTTTCTCGTTGGGGTCCGTATGTGAACCATGTTGGATTAATTGTCTTTTTAATCGGAGGCATGCTGCGATTTGTTCCAGGAATGTACATTGATAAAGTCTTGTGGCTTCGTGAAGGTGAAACCAAGGTTGTACCCGAAACAGACGGACAATACTATGTAGCAAACGAGAAGTTTATTCTTGAAAATTATGATAAGGAAAGAGACAAAACCTTTGAAGCGGCAATCGATCGCGCTGGCATGGTAGTTAAGAATTATCAGACAAATGCAGTGCTATATAAAAGAGTTGGACCTGCAATTCCTGGGGAAAAGCCAGAATTAAAAAAGGTTAAGGAACACGCAGTCAGAGTTAATCAGCCATTGAAGTTTGAAAAGTTTGCTCTATATCAAGTTGACTATAAACTTGATGAACTTAATACAATGTATTTCTCATTAACAAACAAATCTAGTGGTAAAACCTTTGGAGACATAAAAATAAACCTTTATGATCCAAAGCCAAAATATGACCTAGGAAATGGATATCAGGTTGAAGTTTTGAGCTTCTTTCCAGATTTTGAATTTGCAGAAAGTGGAGAGCCTACTACAAAATCAAGAATACCTAATAATCCTGCCTTTGTTTTTAAAATGACTTCACCAGAAGCACCAAATGGGGAAACTAGTTTTGTTGCGATTCAGCAAACCATTGAGCCATTAGGGGATAATCAATACAAAATGGCTTTCAAAGGAATTGAAACCAAAAATGTTACGGCCCTAACCGTTCGAAAAGATTTAACAATTTGGATTATTATGTTAGGCGGTATTCTATTTATGATTGGTGTTATCCAAGGCGCATATTGGAACCATCGCAGAATTTGGGTACAACATAAAAATGGTGAAATCTGGATTGCAGCCCATACGAATAAAAATTGGTATGGTCTAAAAAGAGAAATTGAAAGTGTACTTGCTAACACGAGTATTAATATACCTATTGACCAGATTGAAAGTCAAAAAGTGGATAAGGAGGGAGTCTAGTTGGTAACAATAAGTAGTAATTTACTTTATATTTCGTTTGTTCTTTATTTAGTTGCGACCCTCTTCTTTGGTGGGGCCATCAAGGCTAAAAAAGATATTGGAGAAAAGAAAGGTACAAACCGCTGGGGGAAAATTGCCGTTTTTTTAACAATAGTCGGCTTTATTTCTCAGGTGGGATATTTTATTACAAGATGGATTGCCGCTGGACATGCACCGGTAAGTAATCTATTTGAATTTACAACCTTTTTCGGAATGTGTCTCGTTGGTGCATTTATAGTCATTTATTTTATTTATCGGACACCGCTACTTGGGTTGTTTACAATGCCTGTTGCAATACTTGTTATTGCCTATGCAAGCATGTTTCCTAGAGATATTTCTCCATTAATACCTGCGCTGCAAAGTGACTGGCTTCATATCCATGTTACAACTGCAGCCTTAGGTGAAGCGATTTTAGCGATTAGCTTTGCTGCTGGATTGATTTATCTAGTAAAGGTAATTGATCAATCAAAAGCGAGCAAGAGAACATTTTGGCTCGAAGCGGTGATGTTTGGTTTAGTAACCACCCTTGGGTTTGTTCTTGTCTCCACATTATTCTCTGCTATGGATTACAAAGCTGAATTTAATTCGATTGATAAGAATAACCAAGTGACCACAATTGAATATGCAATGCCAGCGATTACTGGACCTCATGAAGGGGAACTCCTAACAAAAGATAAATTTGAACCGCTCGTAGAAATGCCTGCAATAATAAATGGAAAGAAAATGAATTCTGTTATTTGGTCATTTATCGGAGGTTTTATACTCTATGGGTTATTAAGATTAATACTAAGAAAACGAATTTCAGCTGCTCTTCAACCTTTAGTTAAAAACATTAATCTGGATTTTGTTGATGAAATAAGTTATCGTTCAGTATTAATTGGTTTCCCGGTATTTACCTTAGGGGCATTGATTTTTGCAATGATATGGGCACAAATTGCCTGGACAAGATTCTGGGGCTGGGATCCGAAAGAGGTATGGGCGTTAGTTACGTGGTTATTCTACGCAGCCTTTTTACACCTCCGTCTTTCAAAGGGCTGGCATGGGGAAAAATCAGCATGGCTTGCCGTGATTGGTTTTGTTATTATCATGTTTAACTTAGTGGCAGTAAACCTTGTGATCGCTGGCCTCCATTCATATGCTGGATAATAAGAAATGAACTTTATAGCCTTTACTTGTCTCAAGTAAAGGCTATTTTTCAAATAATAGTTTGTAATTAGTTGGTTTGTCAAAAAATCGACACTTTTTGCAGAGACAATTTCGTTTAGTTGTAGATTATAATAGTCACATTTTGTAAAATAACTGCATGGGGGGATTATTAATGGATAAAGACGTGAAAATTTTAGTAGTAGATGACGAGGAAAGAATTCGTCGTTTATTAAAAATGTATTTAGAGCGTGAGGAATATTCAATTGATGAAGCAGAGGATGGGAATGAGGCATTAGCCAAAGCGATCGCAAATGATTATGATGTAATCCTTTTAGACTTAATGATGCCTGGTAAAGATGGATTAGAGGTTTGCCGTGAATTAAGGGAAAAGAAGGCTACACCTGTAATCATGTTAACTGCCAAAGGTGAAGAGGTTAATCGCGTACAAGGCTTTGAAGTGGGTACAGATGACTATATTGTAAAACCATTCAGCCCGAGGGAAGTAGTTTTGCGAGTAAAGGCTTTATTAAGAAGGTCATCTCAAACAAGTTATCTCCAAACAGATACAACAACAAAGGATGTTATTGTGTTCCCACACTTAACAATTGATAATGACGCACATAGAGTTTTGGCTGATGGTAAGGAAGTAAGTTTAACGCCTAAAGAATATGAGTTACTCTATTTCCTAGCTAAAGCACCTGATAAAGTTTTTGACCGGGAGCAATTACTAAAAGAAGTATGGCATTATGAATTTTTTGGTGATTTACGTACGGTTGATACACACGTTAAGCGTCTCCGTGAAAAGTTAAATAAAGTTTCTGAGCAGGCAGCAAGAATGATTGTAACAGTTTGGGGAGTAGGCTACAAATTTGAGGTAGTTAATGAATGACCTTTTTACGCAGTGTAGTTGGTAAGCTCTGGTTTACCATAATATTTTTGGTTACCTTTATCCTTTTTATTCTAACAGTCATGCTACTTGAGTTTTTTGAGAATAACACCATTATGGGAACCAAAAATGATTTAACTCATCAGGCTGAGAAAATAGCTAATGTTCTGGAAAATCATCCTGATGAGCAATTTCCTTTAGGTTTAGAAATCTCTTGGGAAATTATTGATGAAGTTACAAATGTAGTCATCATTAAAAATGACCAGGAAGTTTATTTCTCTCCTAACTCGGAAAAATCAGTAAAGTTGTCGGTTCCAGACATCCAAAATGATATCGAATTGTCCAAAGTGTTTGAAGAAAACAGGACAGTTGAAAAAGTATCGAAGCTTTCCATTAATGAATCGGACCAAGACGCTGCAAAATATTCAATCATTGGTGTTCCGTTGCACATTGATGGACAAAATGGTGCTGTTTTTATTTATCAATCATTGGAAGTAGTCGAGGAAACCACTCATTCAACAACTAATTTTATATTGCTTGTTGCGGGTGTTGCGATTATCCTGACAACTATTTTTGCTTTCTTTTTGTCTACCAGGATTACTGCGCCATTAAGGAAAATGAGAGAAGCAGCATTCGAAGTAGCAAGAGGAAAATTTGACACGAAAGTACCAATCCTCACCCATGATGAAATAGGGGAACTTGCTACAGCTTTTAACCAAATGGGGCGGCAGTTAAAGTTCAATATGAATGCTCTTAGTCAGGAAAAAGAACAGCTTGCTAGTATTCTGAGTAGTATGGCAGATGGTGTAATAACCTTTAATCGTGATGGGACAATCTTAATAACCAACCCTCCTGCAGACCGCTTTTTACAATATTGGTACTATGAAAAAGGTGGACCTCACACCACTTCTGAAGAAATACCAACAGAAGCTATGGAACTTTTTCAAAGAGCTGTTGATACGGAGAAGGAGCAAATAGGGGAAATTTCTCTTCAGGGCCGCCATTGGGTCATTTTGGTAAGTCCGCTTTATAGTAACCGATTTATTCGTGGAGCAGTAGCTGTACTAAGAGATATGACAGAGGAACGGGTATTAGAAAAAATGAGAAAGGACTTTATTGCAAATGTTTCTCATGAACTTCGAACGCCGATTTCCATGTTACAGGGCTATAGTGAAGCCATTGTCGATGATATTGCAGAATCTCAGGAAGAAAAAAAGGAAATGGCTAAAGTCATCTATGATGAATCTCTAAGGATGGGGAGACTTGTTAATGAGCTGCTTGATCTCGCTAGAATGGAAGCAGGGCATATCCAATTAACACTTGATGAGGTTAACCTCTATTCGTTTATGAATAGAATTGTCCATAAATTTCAAGGTCTGGCTAGGGAAAATGATATCTACTTAAGTGCTGACCTAGAAAATGATTTACCTAATGTTTTATTTGACCCTGATCGTATTGAACAAGTACTAACCAATTTAATTGATAATGCGATCCGTCATACTCCACAAGGAGGATCAGTCAGGTTACTTGTCAAAGCTGATGATTTGGGAATAAAAGTGGAAGTGTCGGACTCAGGTTCAGGTATACCGGAAGAAGATTTGCCTTTCGTCTTTGAACGTTTTTATAAAGCGGATAAAGCCCGAACGAGAGGAAGAGCTGGTACAGGACTAGGATTAGCTATTGCGAAAAATATAATTGACGCCCATCGAGGGCATATTTCGGTACAAAGTAAAATTGGACAAGGAACGACATTTAGCTTTTTACTTCCACGAAAATAAGAAAAAAATGGCGATTTCTATTGATTCACGGGAAACATATTCTAAAATCTAAAACTCATCTACTACGGGTGAGTTTTTTTGTTTCCTTAGAATGCCTTCACTTTTTGGCTTAAAAAGTCTATATTTAAAATGTGAAACTTTTTGTACATAAGTATCGACTAATTCTATGAACGGGGAGGGGAATGGATGGACTCCGTTTTCGATGAACTATATCAAAAATATCATCATGACGTTTTTCAATTTTTGTTTTATATGGTTAGAAATAAAGAACAGGCAGAGGATTTAGTACAAGAAGTATATATCAGGGTGTTTAAATCGTATCATCGGTTTGAAGGAAAGAGCAGCGAAAAAACATGGCTATTTTCTATCGCGCGAAATGTTGCAATTGATTCTTTTCGGAAGCAAAAGGGATGGAAGGGCAGGCTGCTAGAAAAGTTTGATTGGTCTTCCAGCCAAGTAAAAGATGACTATCCAATCCCAGAAGAAATTATGATTCATAAGGAAGAAATTAAACGGATCTATCAATGTTTGGAACATTGTACAGTGGATCAGCGTTCTGTTGTCATATTGCGCTTTTTAAATGATTTATCAATAACTGAAACGGCCGAAGCTCTTGGATGGACCGAGGGTAAAGTGAAAACAACACAGCACCGTGCAATAAAAGTATTAAAGAAGCATATGGAAATGTTTAATGAAAAGGAGGGATTAGATAGTGAAGAAGTCAGAGTGGAGCGATAAGCAGCTCGAAGAATTACTAAGGCAAATGCCCAAAATCCATGACCATCGCAATCCTCGTGACATATACCAAAATCTTTCCATAAAAAAGCGAAAACGGTCTGCATGGATTATACCGGGTATTGCAACTGCAGCCGCATTACTTCTTTTTTTCTTATTGGTTCCAACAATGTTCGATAGAACTGAATATTCTCTTGATCGTGCTGTTCAGGAGAAAGTTTCCAAGGAGGAACAAAAAAGTCTATCTCAAGAAGATTCATCGACTCTGAAAGAGGATTCAACGAAAAACGAGACAGGAATATCAGGCGCGGAACAAAAAATGCTCATGACTTCGAGTGATAAAACAGCATTGTATGATGATGAATTAGGAAATGGGACAGTTCTTACCTACTGGATTCCTGATTCTCAAGCACAAATTTTAGTGCCTGTATCTACAGTTGTTCAACTAGATCAAAATAAAAACTGGCTCACTGCTTTCATCGAAACAATGGGATTATTAAAGGAAGAGGAATGGGGATTATCCGACTATTATCCACTAAATGCGACTTTAACATTAGATACTACAAATAACACCGTAATGGTTGATGTGCCTAATGATCATAAATATGGAGAAGGTTCTGCGTCTGAAACGAATTTTATTGATTCTTTAAAGAAAAATATCTCTTCAAATAGTCAAGTTAATAAAATTATGCTTACTACGAATGGTCAACCAGGAATAGAATTTGGTAATTTTGGCGAAATCAAAGAAATACAAGTTGAATCAGAAGGTAAACATGCCTATTTCTTTTATACACCAGATGGAACGGAAACCACCTACCTTGTCCCTACCACTGATAGTTATCAAAATATTAATGCTGCTTTCGAAGCAATGAAGACAGATCCAATAGAAATGGGTTTAACAGCCTCATTAGTACCATCCTTTTCTTTTAAGGATATTGAAATCAAGGAAAATAAATTAATTATTACAATCGATGAAAATGCAGTAATGGAAAATAATATAGAAAATGTTTACTCCTTAGAAGCTATTTTATTGACAGCAAAAGGTTTTGGAATAGATACTGTAAGGCTTCTAAACGCTCCTATCAATAGTTTAGGACCGTTTGATTTAACAAAGGATATAAAGGTTCCATTAGCGCCCAATTATCGTCCAATTCAATAAAATTAGACAAAAAAAGATTAACCAGCACAAGGTTAATCTTTTTTTATCTAGTTTCACAAGAGTAATCTCCTGGATCGAAGCCTCGCACTACGAGGAGGCACCTTTCACTTTTCGATACTTTTATGAATAGGGCTCTTTTAAAATTGAATGTTGATTTAACTGTGTTTGGAAAGTAAGCGGAGAATTTCCGTTTAAATTGGTAATTACCCATATTTCCTTAAAAATAAGCGGAGTTTTTCCACTTATTGTATCGAAATCCATGGAATTTGTCTTATTTTAAGCAGTTAACCGGAATATCTCCGCTTATTTCTGCTTTTTAAGCTCATCTTTATACAATAGCCGGAAATTCTCCGCTTATGAATTCTCGGCCCTACACGAAATCAACAATAAATAATAAAAGAGCAATGAATAAAAAACCATTTCTCTCCAAATTATAACAAGTATGTTCAACCGCTCTCATCAAATTGTATGTTCTAAACATGAAGAGATAAACATATGGTTTGTGGAGGAGAGGACAAGATTAAGGAGGAAAATAATTAAATGCGAGACTACATAAGGCGGCTTTTAATCGCCGCAATTATGGCGCTTTGTGTCAGTTTATTATTTTTAGGCGGTAAGCAGACCGAAGCGAGTATGCAGGATTCAAAAGAAATAAAAGCTGGATGGATATGGCCCACGGATGGTGTCATATCTGATACATATGGGACTAGGCATGGTACACATAAAGGAATAGATATAGCTGGAGGTCTTAACTCTCCTATAGTTGCTGTAGAGGATGGTGTAGTAGGTAAATCCTATTATTCCAAAACATATGGAAATGTTATCTTTATTAAACATCCCAATAATTTTGTTACGGTATATGCACACTTAAATAATCGACTTGTAAATGAGGGGCAGGTGATTAAGCAGGGTGATAGAATTGGAACCATGGGAAGAACGGGTGAATCTACAGGTGTTCATCTCCATTTTGAAAGTCATCAAATCGAATGGACCTATGATAAGAAAAATGCTATAGATCCTGAAAGGATGCTTGGCAATGCTGAGGTGGGTGTGGCAGTAACAGGAGGTATGGCGAGTACTTCAGATAGCTTAGCAGCTAGTACCAATGTAAATAGTGATAAATCCCATTATATTGTACAAACTGGAGACACACTGACTTCCATTGCAAAGAAAAGTCATCTTTCAGTTGAAAAGCTAAAGGAAGTAAATCAACTAAAATCAGATCTTATCATGCCTGAACAAATTTTAGTTCTCCATTGATAATTTACAGTGCACTAACCAATACATATGCGGTTAGTGCTTTTTTCTTTTCAAGACTAATTTTTATTTGTATAATAAAATGGAAACTAAATATCGATCTATCTTCGGGGCAGGGTGAAATTCCCGATCGGCGGTATTAGAGTAAAACTCTTGAGCCCGCGAGCCGTATGGCAGGATTTGGTGTGATTCCAAAGCCGACAGTATAGTCTGGATGGGAGAAGATGGAGGTTCTGCGACGTTTAAAAAATGCTGGTATTTTGAACGTTTATTAAGAGTGCCTTTGTAAAATCCCTCAAGATATTTTTCTTGGGGTTTTTTAATTTTAACTCGGACACCTTATCGCTGATGAACCTCTCTTCCTAACTTGATGGATCAAAAAGGAGAGAGGAAAAATTGAAAAAAAAAATGAGTGTCAAAGCAATTGTATCAATTGGAATGCTGAGCAGTATCGCATATCTTTTAATGCTAATTAACTTCCCGCTTCCGCCATTCCCAAATTTCTTATTTATTGATTTCAGCGATATTCCAGCATTAATCGCCGCTTTAATTTTTGGACCTGTTGCAGGAATATTAGTTGAGTTTTTCAAAAATGCACTTAATTATGTAGCTACAGGAAGTGCAACAGGAATTCCCGTTGGGCATATTGCTAATTTTCTAGCTGGTATTTTGTTTGTACTGCCTACGTACTATGTTTATAACAAAATGAAAACCAGAAAAGGAATGACTCTTGCACTCATCGTCGGAACTCTTATTATGGCGGTCATGATGAGTATTTTAAATTACTTGTTTATCTTACCTGCTTATACTTCGCTGCTAAAGTTCCCTGACATGCGTAATTTAGTAGTGCCCGCTATTTTACCTTTTAATATCATTAAAGGCATTGTAATGTCTTCAATATTTATGCTGTTATTCATTAGAATGCAGTCATGGATTAATAAATTAACCATTGTAAAAAGTGCTTAAAGCTAAGAAACCAGGTGTGAGCTTGGTTTCTTTTTATTTCAGGTACACAGATACATAAATAACCCCCGCCTAAGTTAGCGGGGGTAGCAGCTTAACAATCTTTTAATGACAAAATATTATTCGAATTTTGTTGCGTTGCCATCAAATGGTTCATCAGCAACTTTAATTGAATCTGTTGGACAGCCCTCGAAAGCATCCATCATATCATCAATTAAAACATCTGGGATTTCAACAATACCCTCATTATCATCAAGAGTTACGAATGCAATACCCTCATCATCATAATCGTAAATGTCTGGTGCTGCTGCGCCACATGCTCCACATGCAATGCAAGTTTCTTTGTCAACAATCGTATACTTTGCCATGAAAAAAAAACCTCCCAATAAAATAACTTACTATCTTCCATATATTATGGAAACGCATTACTCATTCCTATTGTAAAACTCTACGAGTAACTTTTCAATAGAAAAATGCTCTATAGGTTTTGGATTCCCCCAATCTTCCACAATTTTAAGCAACATCACCCTCAGTTTCATGGTAGAATAAAGGATAGAAAAATAGGTGATTTTGTCGATTCTCAACAAAAAGTGGTGGAATGGAATGAGTAACATTAAAAACATTTTGTTATATTGTTTAAAACAATTAAATGGTGAACGAACAATTTATTCCATCTTTCACCTATTAAATGGAAAGAAGTCGTCGCAAACCCTTCAGGATGCACATTTATTTTCATTAAAAAGGTACTTTCGAATTCTTGAACCATTAACCCGTGATGCTTTTGATGAAATTTTCAACCACTTACTTGAAAAAAAACTGGTGGAAGCTTGTGGGGAACAAAGATTTCTACTTACCTCAGCAGGTGAAGATTATTTATTAAATCATGCACAGCCGTATTATGTGAATGGATGGCGATATCAACCCTTTACTTTAATAGTATGGGAAAGACTCTCGCTGTTAGTACAAGTTACTTCAAATTTTACATTCCAAGAAACAAAATATATCCCAATTCAAAAAAATGTGGAAGTTCATAACTGGCTAAAGGAGTTTCTGAAGTCTACATCTGTACCAAAGGCAGAGCTCGGAAAATCGCTTTTTTTTGAATTAGTGCAAATCCTAGAACACGCAAGGGATGTCAATCCTGAGGTCTTGATATTTCGATTAACAGGATACAAACAAATTGGAAGGACTTCATCCCAAATTGCCAAAGAATTAGAGTTAGATTCAATACAATATCATCTTGAATTTATCAATGCAATTCATTGCTTACTTCATTTTGTTGAAAGTGAACCTGCTCGCTTTAAAGTGTTATCATCGCTGTTTACTAATTTAGACCATAAGGATACCTTAACACTTTCGGCGCGTAAAACCCTGGTACTGTTAAATCAAGGCTTTACCACTGAGGAAATCGCCGGCATTCGGAATTTAAAAATAAGCACGATCGAAGACCATCTAGTGGAATTTGCTTTGAATGTTAAAGATTTTTCAATTAACTCGTTTGTAGATGAAGAAATTCAGCTAATGATTCTAGGAATTTCAAGGCAAGAATCGACTAGGCAGCTTAAGGTAATTAGGAACCATATCAAAACAGCTTCTTACTTTCAAATCAGACTCGTTCTTGCAAAGTATGGTGATAGACAATGGAACTAGAGAATCTTTTGAATAAGCATTTTGGATATAAAACCTTTAAAACGGGGCAGAAGGAAGTGATTTCTTCTCTGTTAGGAGGAAACCACACGATTGCCATGCTTCCGACTGGCACTGGTAAATCCTTATGTTACCAACTCCCCGGTTATTGTTTGGATGGTCAAATTTTAATTATTTCTCCTCTGTTATCTCTTATGCAGGACCAGGTGGAACAATTAATGAAGTTTGGCGAGAAACGGGTCATTGCATTAAACTCGTTTCTTGACGCTGAAAAGAGAGGCTACGTATTACGTAATTTAAAACAATACAAATATATTTTTGTTTCGCCCGAGATGTTAAGCATGCCTATAATAATGAAAAAACTGCAGGCTCTTACTGTTTCATTATTTGTAGTAGATGAAGCACATTGTATTTCACAGTGGGGCTACGACTTTCGCCCGGAATATTCGAAATTAGGGGATTACCGAAAACAATTAGGGAATCCTCTAACCCTTGCTTTAACAGCAACAGCAACCAAAAAAGTAAGAGAGGATATCATTCAATCTCTCGACTTACAGAAATTTACTAAGATTGAATCAACGATTGACCGGCCAAATATTGCTTTTTATATTGAAGAAGTAACTAACTATTATGATAAACAATCAAGACTGATTGAATTAGTTCGAAAGCTTCAGAAACCTGGAATCATTTATTTTTCAAGTAAGAAAATCGCTGAACAAATGGCCTCACTATTAGCGGACAAGGGAATTACGAGAGCTATGGCCTATCATGGAGGCTTAGACCAGGAGCAAAGAATATTAATACAACAACAATTTATTCACGGACAACTCGATATTATTTGTGCAACAAGTGCTTTTGGGATGGGAGTTAATAAGGAAAATATTCGATTTATCGTTCATTATCATATGCCAATGCAAATTGAGTCATACCTGCAGGAGATTGGTCGAGCTGGACGCGATGGTGAGGATAGTGTTGCAATTTTATTATATGCTCGGGGAGACGACCAGCTTCCTATACAGCTGGCAGAAGGCGAATTACCGTCTGAACAGCAAATTGATTGGCTATTCTCATATTTTCCAAAGGAAGAGATACTGATTGACCATTTTCTTGACATGAATCAGCACTTAAGAGAGGATGGGGGATTCTCCGAGGTTCAGTGGAGGATCATTCAAGACTTTATCAAAAAGTCTCTGAAATTCACCAATTTAGAACAAGCAAAACAGCGATTGAAGGACTTTGTTAATGCTAGATTAAAGGTGAAAAAGGACAATATTCATTATCTGAAAAAGTGGATTGAATCCAAGTCGTGTAGAAGAGAATTAATTTTAAATTATTTTGAAGACGAGCTGGTACTAGAAAAAATACAGAATTGCTGCGATGTTTGTGGTATACAGCTAGAACAATACCAGGCAGCTGAAGATTTCCACAGCCATCCTGATAATGCAAAAATGTGGAAGGATTATTTAGCAAATATTCTACTAAATCGTGAGTTGAGGTAATGAAAAATAAATATAATGAACTAATCAAAGGATTAACGGATAGAGAACTTCTCTCCCATCTATATTTGACCCAAATCTTCCTGCTTGTCATTACTTTTGTTTTAGGCATTCTTTTGTTTGACCATTTTTCATATTTGTATACAATTGACTTCTCGGATATAAGAATTTTGTTAATCGGCATTCCTGCCGGTGTAGCTGTTGTCATTGTTGATATTATATTAATGAAATTACTCCCGAAGTCTTTTTACGACGATGGCGGACTGAACGAGAGGATATTTAAAAATCGAAGCGTCATCCACATAGCAGGGATAGCCGCATTGGTAGCATTTAGTGAAGAGTTGCTCTTCCGTGGTGTCATCCAAACCAAGGTTGGACTAATTTTTGCAAGTATTATTTTTGCTATCATACATTATCGTTACCTTTTTAATTGGTTTTTATTTTCTAATATTGTCATTATTAGTTTTTTAATTGGCTTCATTTATGAATGGAGTAACAATTTAGCCATAACGATAATCATGCATTTTACCATTGATTTTTTATTAGGGCTTTATATTAAATATAAAAACACCATAGATGTCGATGGAACAGGAGGATTGCTTCATGAATAAAGAAGAACCTTTTAGAAGCCAGGCAGAACGGCTAAAACGGAGAATTGAAAAAATTAATGAAGAAACAACTGAGGTTCGTGACCAATTACCTCCAAGAGAACAAATTCATAGGGAAAAAAGAAAGAAAACAAAATGGAAAGTAAAATATCCTATCATTCGTATTTTAGTATTATTTTTTATTCTTCTTCCAATCGTTATTTTTAGTGCATACTCGTATCTTGAGGAGGGAAAAGGCAGCAAAACTGAGAAAGTTACTGGTGACTCTTCTGGATATGAAGTGATTAACTTTGAAAAAACTGAAACTGAAAGTACTGTTGAAACAAAGGAAAAGGAAAATGAAAATACTCCAGTGGAGGAGGAGCAAGAGGCCGTTGAAGTTCAAAAATCTATCAGTGAAGATACTTCAATAGCAACTCCAGCTCCTGAACCAACAACGATTAGTGGGCAAGGCACAGATAAAAATGTTGAACCAGCTCCTCAAGTGATTTATCATACGGTTAAACCGGGAGAAAATCTATATCGGATTTCATTGAAATATTACCATTCAAAAGCTGGGGAGGATATTATCCGAAAGGCCAATAACATTTCTAGTAATGAAATTTATTTAGGTCAGGTTTTAAAAATTCCATTAAACAAGTAGCCGATCATGTTTGATCGGTTTTTTTTATTTAATTCTTTCATAATTTATCGGACAAGTTCATATTTATGTTACTGAGGTGGTTGATAGTATGGATAAACCAATTTGTTCACTTGAACATACTGATGAGGCAACAAAACAAATGCTAGAAAACGTACGTAAAAGGAAAATAAAGTTTGATACAGCCAAAAGATGGCACTATTTAACAATCTATTCTATGCTGTTATTTGCTCTTTTATTTTTTAGTTATTTTTATTTTAATATTGCAAAACAATACTCTTATTCTTTCTTTGCAATGTTTTCTGCCTCTGTAAGTGATGCTATAAATATTGGTTTGTTTGCCATTACAGCAATTCTATATGGAGCAATGAATGTCCTAAGACAGCAGAAGGATAAAAAGGAGAAGGAATACCAAGAATTAAGGTGTGAAATAGTAAATCGAAGTAAGGATCTTTGGAAGAAAGAAGAACATTGGAAAAATCGCCATATTGATTTTGAGGTAATGAAAAATATATATGACATTAATCTTTATCACGAAAAAAAATAAGAAGCAGTATTAAACTGCTTCTATAGTCCGATATTAAAAGAACTTCTTCTTACCCTGTTCTTCCTTTAATATTTCTACTGCTTCCATGAAGCGTTGCGAATGAATAATTTCGCGTTCACGTAGAAACCGTAACCCATCATTTAAATCTGGATCATCGCTCAGATTAATAATCCATTGATAAGTAGCTCTTGCCTTTTCTTCAGCCGCAATATCCTCGTAGAGATCAGCAATGGGGTCACCTTTAGCTTGTATATAAGTTGCTGTCCACGGTACCCCAGAGGAATTTTCATAATATAAGGCGTTATCATGAATAGCATAGTGATCTCCTAAACCGGCTGCTTTCATCATTTCTGGAGTGGCATCCTTTGTGAGTTTATAAATCATTGTAGCAATCATTTCCAGATGCGCGAATTCCTCTGTGCCGATATCCGTTAATAATCCAATTACTTTATCAGGTATAGAATATCTTTGATTTAGATATCGTAATGCCGCTGAAAGTTCGCCATCAGCACCGCCATATTGTTCAACTAAATATTTTGCCAATGTAGGATTACAAGTACTCACCCGAACTGGGTATTGAAGCTTCTTTTCGTATATCCACATGTACAATATTCCCTCCCTGAGTTTTTATATTTAGACTTGCCATGGCCATGGTGGTTCGTTCCAATTCCATGGGTGTCCAGAATAACTGTGCCCATATTGCATGAGTGGTCCAAATTGGCTTTCAAATGCCTTTTTTACGGTCTTTCTTTCTTTAACATAATGATTGAATTGCTTAATAGCTTCAAGATCATCAGGGTGTGTATCTAAATATAAGGTTAATTCAACTAAGACAAAGTCAACCGCTTGTAACTGCTCCATGATTTGATAATATTCTGGCGGGATTTGTTTCATCTAGGGTTTCCCCCTTTGGCTAACTCAAATGGGTTGAAGTAGGGATCGTAAAAAGCTTTCCACAGTGTTCCTGCCCTTAGTGCTTCCTGTGGTGAGAATTGAGGCAAATTTGGCGGCTGGAATCCGATATATAGATTCGGCGGAGTAGAAAAAGTTTTTTCTAGAATCGGCTTGCAGGGGTCAAATGGACTAGCAATAGGGTGCCAAGTTTTATATAGTGTAAACATAGTAGCCCTCCCTTGATTAATATCATTAATAAATATGAAAAATCTCTAGATTCATGACATAATATTGAAATAAAAAGGATATTCCCAATGTTTTGTTGAAGTATAAATAGGAAGGATAATTACATAGAGGTGATGGATAGTGTTTGTAAAAAATATGATGATTCCAAATCATGCCTGTGTGACGGTACAAGAAGACACAACATTGGCTGTTGCATTAGAACAATTAGAGAAAAATGAAATTGATGGAGTTCCAGTTTTACAAGGAGAAAAGTATATAGGGGTAGCAACACGTTACAAGATTTATGAGAGCTACTTTCATTCCGGCAAATCCAAAGAAGAGTATATAAATACCATCACAGTTAAAGATGTTGCAACCCATCAGGAAAAGTTTTTAGTGGGCGAAGAAGTTTTTGAAAAAACACTTCTAGATTTAAAGGATTTTCCATTATTAGCGGTGGTTGACTCAAACCGTAAATTCCTAGGGGTTGTGACACGGTCAGATGTACTATCCACTTTTCAGAGCGCTTTCGGTGTAAACCGTCCAGGGGTACGGATTGCCTTTACCTCGGTAGAAACAGAAGGTCGAATTGCTAGGCTTTCTGAAATTGCCCATCACTTCCATGAACATATTATTTCACTTGTAACGTTTGATGAGACTGATAAATTAGTTCGAAGAATTGTTATGAAGGTTGAAAAGAAAGATAATATCGATCGCTTTACAAAGAAACTGGAAGAACAAGGTTTCCGGATCTTAAGTATACAGGAAGATTAGTTAATCGAATTGGAAAGAAATTAATTCCTTCTCATACAATCTATGGGAGGGATTTTTGTGTTGAAGTTAATCTGGCGGATGTTTTTTATTTTTCTATGCGGGTATTTATTTATTGAATGGTTTCCAATTACTTATCCATTTCATATTTCTGATATTTTGGTCGGACCGATTATTTATCCATTGGAATTTTTTGCTGCCTTATTCGCTTTTTTCTTCGGATTAGTTGTAAGTGTACAACAAATTCAAGAGATTCTGAAACTTATAAAGAAGGGATTAAAGAAAAAAAGGAGCAAGCTTTAGTTGTTTTTAGTTTTAGTTTTCTTTATGGTATGATTTCCGTAGGACACCTTAGAAGGGAAAAGGGGAATTGAATGAATATTATTTTTGTTTTTGTTTTACTTTTAATTCTGGGAATAGCTTTAATCTTATATATGGCTAAAGAAGCATTCCTCAATCATGTGGTACACCATGAAATGACCTTTGAAGACTTTCCAGAGTCATTCGGAGCGGTATCAATATTTTTTATCTCTGATATACATAAGCGCCTCATTTCAGATGACATTATCAATTCAGTAAAAGGAAAAACTGATATTGTAATAATTGGCGGGGATTTAACGGAGAAGAAGGTTCCTTTTCCAAGGGTTAAGAAAAATCTAGAGAAATTGAAACAGGTAGGTCCTGTATATTTTGTATGGGGCAATAATGATTATGAAACTGACTTTCGTAAATTAGATGCCATACTCTTGGATTATGGAATAAAAGTTTTAGATAATACTTCAGCTATCTTTGAATCTAAAAATGGTGATAAACTATCTTTGCTTGGTGTGGATGAACTAGGTCAAGGGAGAGACAGATTGGACTTGGCGTTGTTAGACGCGGAGAATAACAGCTTTAAAATATTGGCAAGTCACTACCCGGATATCACAGATAAAATATTGCCAGAACATAATATTCGTCTTGTGCTAAGTGGTCATACTCATGGTGGACAAATACATATTTTGGGTTACAGCCCATTTGAAAAAGGGAAAGTAGAAAAATTAGATAATACTACTATTTTAATTAGTAATGGGTATGGTACGACAGGGGTCCCGTTAAGGTTAGGGGCACCTGCACAGTGTCATTTGATCACAATCAAAAAAGGTAGTTAATTTTTTCAAGAATGGTTTGTTAAATGTCGGAGGAATCAGGATGGACGACCAAGAAGGTAAATATAATATTAAAGCGGCTGCATTAATGTTGGGGATTCAGCCAGGAACGCTAAGAGCGTGGGAAAGAAGATATCAAATGATTGCTCCAGTTCGAAATGAAGCTGGCCATCGATTATATACAGAAGAGCATATCAAAATACTTCAGTGGTTAATAAAGAAGGTTAATCAGGGATTTACTATTAGTCAGGCCGTCTCTTTATTGGGGCACAATCAATCGCTGATGGATTCAGAAGCATTAACCCTTAAACAGGGAAATCCACTAATCAATTTAACAGACTCTCTTTATGAAGCCTTAACTCACTTTGAGCATGAGCGGATAGCCGAAATTATTAATAATATGTTTAGTATCTTTACAATGGAAAAAGTAATTATTGATATCTTTGGTCAGATTTTAAAGAAAATAGAGGATTCTTTTGTCTCAGGGAAAATAATACCTGCACAAAAGTATTTTTCCTCTTCGCTTATAAAAGCTAGAATTACGATGATTATTAACAGCTTTCCTATTAATGTACATCATAATAAAGCTATTTGTATAAACTGGGCTGAGGATCAGGATAATACTGATCTGCTATTGTTTACTTTTTATTTACAAAAACGTGGTGTTCAAGTTATAAATATAGGTAAAATTTATTCAGAAGGTGAGCATAATCAAATAATGGATATGATTCATCCAGATTTAATCATCATCTTCTGTGAAGTCCAAGAAGAGTTAACAGAAGTACTTTCATTGGTTAAACACCTATCGTTGAAACATAGGGATATTACGATTGGACTTGGAGGTAAGGCTATAACCGCCATAAAACCATCTGAAAAAGGTCAATACGCATCCTTTATTTTTGGACAAACAAGGAATGAATGGGAAATGTGGCTTTTGGAAAGGATGGTATTTTAGACAAAGCACCAACCAAAGCCATTGACATACACTAGGGATAAGAGTTATGTCACGGCAGGGGGCAAAAGAGCATGCGCTTAGAACGCTTAACAGTCAATAAGATAAAAATTTTTTTAACCTCTGATGATTTACTGGAAAGGGGACTTTCCAAAGATGATATTTGGAAAGATTCTATAAAATGGCATCAACTTTTTCACGACATGCTGGAGGAGGCAAGTGAAGAATTTGATGTTGAGATACAGGGTTCTGTTGCAGTTGAGATTTTTTCCTTGCAGGCTCAGGGGATGATTATGATCATAACCGTCGACGATTATATTGAAGATGAAGAAGTCTTGTTTGATGGCTTTGTAGAGATGCAAGTAAGGGTTGAGGGTTGTGAAAACCTACTGTATCAATTCGAAAGTATTGAAGATATTATCGCACTTTCTCATAGGCTATTTGCATTAAAAGTATGTGGTGGAAGTTTATATTCTTATAACAATCGATATTACTTAAATATGAATAACATTGATTCATCTATAATTGAGAAAATTGCAGCATTTTTATCTGAGTACGGTAATCCATCCATTCTAAGCACACACTTACTTGAAGAATATGGGAAACGAATTGTTGAAGGTAAAGCGGTGGAAACGATTCAAAAATATTTTAAATAGATTTCTGATGCTTTGAGGAAATGTAAATAGGAGTCCGCCGCTCCTTTTTCTTTTAGTAAAAACCCCAGTATATCTAAATGGAAGCGGTTACAAACAATAGATCGAAAATAGTCAATAGTGAATTTTTAATCTTGCATAAATCATTTAAACGTGTATACTTGTGTCTGAAAGCGACAACATTTGTTAAAGTGATTTTTCTAGGAGGTTTACAGGATGTCAGCCGAAAAAGGTAATGAAAAAACTAATCAAGAGGAAGAAAATAATGTATTAACTTCAACACAGACTGTTATACATAAAGCTCTTGAAAAGTTAGGTTATCCTGAAGAAGTATATGAGCTTTTAAAAGAGCCCTTACGTATGATGACAGTGAAAATTCCAATAAGAATGGATGACGGTTCAATTAAGATATTTACCGGCTACCGAGCGCAGCACAACGACGCAGTCGGTCCGACAAAGGGTGGGATTAGGTTTCATCCAAATGTTTCGGAGACAGAGGTAAAGGCCCTTTCCATTTGGATGAGCTTGAAATGTGGTATTGTTGACCTGCCATATGGCGGTGGAAAAGGCGGAATTATTTGTGACCCGCGTGATATGTCATTTAGAGAACTTGAAAGATTAAGTCGTGGATATGTACGAGCCATAAGTCAAATCGTAGGTCCTACAAAAGATATTCCTGCACCAGATGTTTTTACAAATTCCCAAATTATGGCTTGGATGATGGATGAGTATAGCCGTATTGATGAATTTAACTCTCCGGGATTTATTACTGGTAAGCCTCTGGTTCTAGGGGGCTCACATGGGCGTGAATCTGCTACTGCAAAGGGTGTAACCATTTGTATCCGTGAGGCAGCTAAAAGAAAGGGAATCCAAATTGAAGGTGCACGGGTGGTAGTTCAAGGCTTCGGTAATGCGGGAAGCTATTTGTCAAAATTTATGCATGATGCAGGAGCGAAGGTTGTAGGTATTTCCGATGCTTATGGTGCTTTATATGATCCTGAGGGGCTTGATATTGACTATCTTTTAGACCGTCGTGATAGTTTTGGTACTGTTACAAAGTTATTTAATAACACAATCTCGAATAAGGAACTGTTAGAACTTGATTGTGATATTCTTGTACCTGCTGCCATAGAAAATCAAATTACAGCTGATAATGCACATAATATTCGTGCTGGAATCGTTGTAGAGGCTGCTAATGGACCAACAACACTTGAGGCAACTGAGATACTAACCGAACGTGGTGTGTTACTGGTTCCGGATGTACTTGCTTCTGCTGGAGGCGTAACTGTTTCCTATTTTGAATGGGTACAGAATAACCAAGGTTATTACTGGTCTGAGGAAGAAGTGGAAGAAAAACTCGAAAAAGTAATGGTGAAATCATTTAATAATATTTATGAAACAGCCCAAACTCGACGTGTAGATATGCGCTTGGCCGCATACATGGTTGGTGTTCGTAAAATGGCCGAAGCAAGCCGTTTTAGAGGATGGATTTAAAAACATTACGTATTGAAACATATTGGAAAAACTCCTATCATATGACGGTAGGAGTTTTTTGTGGAATAATAAATTGAGGTGATCGTTTTGCAAATAGAAGATATTATTATAGTCGGTGGTGGACCATGCGGCTTAGCTGCAGCCATTGCCTTTAAAGAAATAGGGCTTAATCCGCTTATTATTGAAAAAGGAAATGTTGTAAATGCAATCTACCATTATCCGACACATCAAACGTTTTTTAGTACAAGTGAAAAATTGGAAATCGGAGAAGTCCCATTTATTACTGAAAGTTATAAACCTAAAAGAAATCAAGCGCTTGTATACTACCGGGATGTTGTAAAAAGGAAAAAACTGCGTATCAATTCTTTTGAAAAAGTTTCAAGTGTTTTTAAAGAAGGAGAACAATTTCAAGTAATATCGGATAGACAAATGTATCAATCTCGATTTGTTGTGATTGCTACAGGATACTATGACCACCCAAACTATATGAATATTCCTGGGGAAGATTTGCCGAAGGTATCTCATTATTTTAAAGAAGCACATCCATATTTTGATAAGGATGTCTGTGTAATCGGCGGAAAAAATTCTAGTGTAGACGCAGCGATTGAGCTCGTAAAAGCAGGTGCAAGAGTAACTGTTTTATATCGCGGAAAAGAATATTCCTCTAGTATCAAGCCATGGATACTCCCGGAATTTGAAGCATTAGTACGAAGCGGTATCCTTACAATGGAGTTTGATTCTCATATCATAAAAATAACGGAAGATCAGGTGCGATATAAAAAAGATGGAGAAGAAAAGTCAATATACAATGAATTTGTTTTTGCAATGACTGGATACAGACCAGATCACCAATTCCTAAAAAAGATGGGAATATTAATTGATGAGGAATCCGGTAGACCATTATTTAATCCTGACACAATGGAAACAAACGTTGAAGGGATTTTTATCGCAGGAGTCATCGCTGCTGGTAATAACGCAAACGAAATATTTATTGAAAATGGCAGGTTCCATGGTGGACTTATTGCACAATCAATCAAAGAAAGAGTAATGAAAGGGTGGAAAAAATGAAAAAGGTTGTTTTGTTAACCACTGGAGGAACGATTGCCAGTAAAACGAATAAGGAATCCGGGAAATTAGCTTCAGGTGAGTTAACAGGCGAAGAACTGGCAGCAATGTGTAATCTTCCAAATGATATCGAAGTTATAATCGAATCTGTATTTCAAAAGGCAAGTATACATATTACATTTGATGACCTAGTCCTCTTAAAGAATAAAATCGAAAAATATTATGAGGATGATACCGTTTCTGGAGTCGTGGTAACACATGGCACCGATACTCTTGAAGAAACAGCGTACTTTCTTGATTTAACTATAAAAGATTCAAGACCTGTGGTTATAACTGGATCTCAACGTTCCCCGGAGGAATTAGGAAGCGATGTTTATATAAACTTAAGACATGCTATATACTCTGCCTGTTCAGAGGACTTGTTAAATGCGGGTGCTGTTGTCGTGTTTAATGAACGTATCTTTGCTGCAAGGTATGTAAAGAAAGAACATGCCTCTAATATTCAAGGTTTTAACGTATTTGGGTTTGGCTATCTAGGAATCATCGATAATGATGTTGTTCAAATCTTTCAAAAGCCAATAAAGCGTGAATACTTTGCCATCCAATCACCAGTACCACAAGTAGATATCATAAAATGTTATATTGGTGCTGATGGAAAATTTATTAGAGCTGCGAGAGAATCCGGGGTAAAAGGAATTATCCTTGAAGGTGTTGGACGAGGTCAAGTAGCACCTCAAATGATGGAGGAAATAGAAAAATCACTTTCCGAAGGCATTGCCTTAGTGGTCACAACTAGCGCGGAAGAAGGTTCTGTTTATACAACTTATGATTATAAAGGAAGTGCATATGACCTTTATAATAAGGGAGTCATCCTCGGAAGTGATAATGATTCCAAAAAGGCTAGAATTAAATTAGCAGTGGCACTTGCTAGTGGACTAGAAAAAATAAATTTTTAATCGGCCATTCATAAATGGATTTAATCTTTCATTTAATTAATGACAATATCATGTTAGGATTAAAGTAACGAATTGATTGAAATGAGGATTAACCATGCTGGGAATTTTATCAGCCGGTATTGCCCCCGGACTGGCCCTATTAAGTTACTTTTATTTAAAAGATGAATATGAGTCAGAACCTATAACCGTAGTTTTAAGAACCTTTATGTTTGGTGTTCTGCTAGTGTTTCCAATCATGTTTATTCAGCATGTACTTCATACAGAGAATATAATCAAATCTGGTTTTATTGAAGCATTCCTTTCCTCAAGCCTTCTAGAGGAATTTTTCAAATGGTTTATCCTTTTTTATGCTATTTACCAGCATGTGGATTTTGATGAGCCATTCGATGGAATTGTCTATGGTGTGGCAGTATCGCTTGGTTTTGCCACCGTCGAAAATATTTTTTATTTAATTGCTAATGGAATTGAACATGCGATGGCGAGGGCGCTTCTACCTGTTTCCAGCCATGCTCTATTTGGAGTCATTATGGGATTTTACATCGGTAAAGCAAAATTCACAGAGGGAAAAAAGGCAAAATGGGTAGTTATCTCCTTACTTTTTCCATTCATACTTCATGGATTTTATGATTATATATTAATTTCACAAGAAAACTGGTTATATATTATTTTACCTTTTATGATTTTTCTTTGGTGGTTTGGTTTAAGGAAGGTTAAGCTTGCGAGAATTTTAACAACTAACCATAAGAAAAAACAATATTCAGCTCAAAATTCCTTTCATTCCTAATGAAGAATTCTCTTCATTCTAAATGAAGGGAATTTTTTTTGAATAAATTTGCCATTATGACAAAAAATAGGCTTACATCTAAAAAGATTTACAACTGGGGGTTACATTACCATGAAGAAGAAAATCGTAACATTGACTATTCCACTCTTAATCTCCCTTTGTATAATGCCATTTACGTTTCTAGAGAACAACAGGGCATTTGCATTCTCTAATCAGGTTATCCAGCAAGGTGCGGTTGGAGATGATGTCATTGAGCTTCAATCTAGACTTCAGTATTTGGGATTTTACAATAAGAAAATTGATGGAGTGTTCGGTTGGAGCACTTATTGGGCATTAAGGAATTTTCAATATGAGTTCGGGTTACCTATCGATGGCCTAGCAGGAACGGAAACAAAAGCAAAATTGGTCAAAGCAAGTAAATATAATAAACAGTTTGTGAAGGAACAAATCAATAAAGGAAATAAATTTACACATTACGGTGGAGTAGATCAAAATAAGCAGAGTGCACCACAGTCAAAAGCACCAGCTAAAGCTCCTGCCAAAGCACCTAGTCCAAAACCGGCTGCACCTGCTCCAAAAGCTGCACCAACTAAACCAACTGCGGCTAATACTCCAGGTGGATTCTCAAGTAATGATATTCAATTGATGGCTAATGCTGTATATGGAGAATCAAGGGGTGAACCATATACAGGTCAAGTGGCAGTAGCAGCTGTTATTCTAAATAGAGTCAATAGCGCTTCCTTTCCAAACACAGTGTCAGGAGTTATTTTCGAACCTGGTGCCTTTACGGCTGTTGCCGATGGACAAATTTGGCTTACCCCGAATGCAACAGCTAAAAAAGCAGTTTTGGACGCCATTAATGGCATTGATCCAACTGGCGAAGCACTTTATTATTTTAATCCGGCAACAGCTACAAGCAAGTGGATTTGGTCAAGACCACAAATCAAACGAATTGGGAAACATATTTTTTGCGAATAGAGGGGTGAAAAGGATGATAAGAGGAATAATTATTGGTGTTCTAGCACTGGGTGTGGCAGGAACAGCCTACTGGGGATATCAAGAACATCGGGAAAAAAATGCTATCTTATTAAATGCTGAAAATAATTATCAACGTGCCTTTCATGATCTTACTTATCAAATGGATTTACTTCACGATAAGATTGGAACCACTCTTGCGATGAATTCTAGGCACTCTTTATCCCCTTCACTAGTTGAAGTTTGGAGACTTACCTCTGAAGCACATAGTGATGTGGGGCAGCTGCCGTTGACATTGCTTCCATTCAATAAAACCGAGGAGTTTTTGGCTAAAATTGGAAAGTTTAGTTATCGAACAGCAGTAAGAGATTTAGAAAAAGAACCATTATCAGAAGAGGAATATGAAACCTTAAAAGTTCTATATAAGCAATCTGGGGATATTCAAAATGAACTGCGTAAAGTCCAACATATGGTTTTGCAAAATAATCTTCGCTGGATGGATGTTGAACTTGCGTTAGCCTCAGGAAAAGAACAAACCGACAATACGATTATTGATGGATTTAAAACAGTTGAAAAAACCGTATCAGGCTACGATGAAAGTGATTTTGGTCCGACCTTTACGAACTTGCAAAAGAAGGATGACAACTTTAAGAAAATTAAGGGGAAAACCATATCCGAAAAAGAAGCCATCAGCATTGCGAAGAAATATATGAAATTTGATGGGAATGCAGAGGTTAAAGTAACGGAGAATGGTAAGGGTTCAGACTACGGTTTTTATAGTATCTCGATAAGAAATAAGAAAACAGGTCAAGAGGGCAGCATGGATATTACCAAAAAAGCAGGGTATCCTATTTGGTTTATTAATCATAGAGATGTTACCAAGCAGAATCTTAGTCTAAACGATGCTAATCTTAAAGCTGCAGCATTTCTAAAGGAGAATGGGTATAAAAACCTAGAACTGTTTGAGAGCACTCAATATGATAATACTGGTGTATTTAATTTTGTCACCAAAGAAAACAATATCAGAATTTATCCTGAGGCGCTCAAAGTAGAAGTAGCGCTCGATAATGGCAGCATTATTGGATTCTCGGCAGAGGATTATTTAAAATCATTTAATGAAGCAAGAGAAATTGAAAAACCAGTATTAACTAGTGAACAAGCTCGAGCAAAGGTAAATCCTAACTTTAAAGTAATGGAAGAAAGACAAGCGGTCATTGTAAATGATTTGAACAAAGAAGTATTATGTTATGAATTCTTAGGAACTATTGGTGACGACTCCTATCGAATCTTTATTAATGCAGTAGACGGTGTCGAAGAAGAAGTAGAAAAACTAAAAAATGCCGAAGAAGTCTATGACGAAGTAATCTAAGGTTTAGAATAAAATCATGCCATCGCTCCAATAATAGGAGTAATTGGAATTTGGAGTGATGGTATGAAGATTGTAGAAAGAATTTTAATAAAAGTAATTATAATCCAATTTATCTTTCTTTTTTTCGCTCAGCTATTCTTACATCAACTAGATATTTTTCCACAATTAGAACAGTTAACAAAATACGAAGGTGTAAATGAAAATACATTTACTGAGATTCTACAAACCTTTAGTGATTAAAGAGCAGGATTCCTGCTTTTTTTTTATTCTCAAAGTGGGAACAGTATAAAAGAAAATCAATTATAAAAAATGCTAAAATAAAGAGGCATTCAGCTTTCTTATGGTAAAATAAATAAGAATGTGTCAGACGAACATGTGTAAACTTAGGAGGATCTATGGAAAAAAAATTATCAATTGCAATAGACGGACCTGCTGCAGCCGGCAAGAGTACAGTAGCAAAAGTTGTGGCAGAAAAGTTATCCTACATATATATAGATACCGGTGCAATGTATCGAGCCTTAACATATAAAGCACTGGAAAATAACCTAAATTTAGAAGATGAAAACTCACTATTAAACACTCTATTATCAACAAAATTAGAACTATTTCCGTCACCAAAGGGTCAATTGGTGTTTCTTGATAAACAAGAAGTAACTGAAAACATTCGTTCAGCAAAAGTGACAAATTCCGTTTCCATTGTGGCCAAGCACCAAATGGTCCGTAAGGAAATGGTGAGAATGCAGCAATCCTTCGCCGTAAATGGAGGGGTTGTGATGGACGGCAGGGATATTGGGACACATGTGCTTCCAAATGCGGAAGTAAAAGTTTTCCTGCTTGCAAGTGTAGAAGAAAGAGCGGTAAGACGACATACGGAAAATCTCCAAAAAGGCTATCCTTCCGATTTAGAACAATTAAAGGCAGAAATCGCCCGTCGTGATAAAATAGACTCTGAACGAGAATTTGCGCCTTTGAAAAAAGCAGACGACGCAATTGAAATTGACACAACATCTTTGACGATCCCAGAAGTTGTAGAAAAAATTATGGCTCTAGTGCATGAAAGGGTTGGATGAGTGTGACGTTTTATTCGTTTGCAAGATCAGTTGTTGCGGGAGTTATTAAACCGTTATATCGAATTGAAGTTAGTGGATTAGAGCATTTTCCTAAGGATGGCGGGGTGCTGCTTTGTACAAATCATATTCATAATTTTGATCCTTTGGTTGTTGGTATTACAGCTCCTAGACCTGTCCATTTTATGGCAAAGGAAGAACTATTTAAAGTTCCTGTATTAGGTAATATAGTGAGAAAGTGCAACGCTTTCCCGGTAAAAAGGGGGAAGGGGGACAGGGAATCACTAAGAGCTGGATTAAAGGTATTAAAAGATGGAAATGTTTTCGGGCTTTTTCCTGAAGGAACACGAAGTAAAACCGGTGAAATCGGCAAAGGTCTAGCGGGAGCAGGTTTTTTTGCTCTTAGAACAGATGCTGATGTGGTCCCCTGCGCTATAATTGGTCCCTACAAAAGTTTAGGGAAATTAAAGGTTGTTTATGGAAAACCGATTGCAATGGAGGAAATGAGGGCAGCAAAAGCCTCTGCTGAGCAGGTGACTGAATTAATAATGTCAGAAATCCATAAACTTATTAAAGAGCACCGATAGGTTCTACTTGACAAAATCCGCTATTTGTAAGAAGTTAATAAAAAGAGATTTTATTAGAATATTCACTCGTTTATCATTTTGATATTATATAATTTATTTAGTAGTAATTGGATTAAGGAGGAATACATATGTCGGAAGAAATGAACCAAGTAGAAGTAAAAAATTATACCGTTGGTGATAAAGTCACCGGACAAGTCACGAAAGTAGAAGAAAAACAGGTTATTGTAAATATTCAAGATAGTAAACATGATGGTATCATTCCAATTAGTGAGCTTTCTAGCCTTCATGTTGAAAAAGCCTCTGACGTTGTTTCTGAAGGTGATGAATTAGAACTTGAGGTATTAAAAGTGGAAGAGGACGCCCTTGTCTTATCAAAAAGAAAAGTAGATGCTGAAAAAGCATGGGTAAATCTTGAAAATCTTTTCAATAGCGGAGAAATATTTGAAACTGAAATAAAGGATGTAGTAAAGGGTGGTCTTGTCGTTGATCTTGGCGTACGAGGCTTTGTGCCAGCATCTTTAGTAGAAGCTCATTTTGTCGAAGATTTTTCAGATTATAAAGGTAAAAATCTAACTTTTAAGATTGTTGAGCTCGATAAAGAAAAAAATCGTCTAATTCTTTCACACCGTGCAGTGGTGGAAGAAGAAAAAGGAAAACATAAGAAAAACATCCTTAACAGTATTACTCCAGGATCAGTAATTGATGGAACTGTTCAAAGAATTACAGATTTTGGCGCATTCGTTGATATTGGCGGTATTGATGGCCTTGTTCATATTTCTCAACTATCATATGAACATATTAATAAACCTTCAGATGTGGTGCAAGAAGGTCAAAAAGTAACAGTTAAGGTTCTTAGTGTAGATCGTGATAATGAGAGAATTTCTTTATCTATTAAAGAAACACAGCCAGGACCATGGTCTAATATAGCTGAAAAAGCACCTAAGGGAAGCTCGTTAACAGGAACAGTGAAGAGATTAGTTTCTTATGGTGCATTTGTAGAAGTTTTCCCTGGCGTAGAAGGCTTAGTTCATATCTCCCAAATTGCCCATAAGCATATTGGTACACCTCATGAGGTATTAAAGGAAGGGCAAGAAGTGCAAGTGAAAGTACTAGATGCAAACGAACAGGAGCAGAGACTTTCACTTAGTATTAAAGATCTTCTTGAAAAAGAAGTGGAAGAAAACTTTGATTATGAACTTCCAGAAGAATCTAAAGGATTCCAGCTTGGCGAAATGATTGGCGATAAATTAAAGAATCTGGGAAAATAATGGTGATATTAAGTGTCTAGATCTGAACGGAAATGGGACCATATTCGCTATGCAATAGAAACTGGGCAAAAGCGATCAACAGCATTTGATGATGTCCAATTTATTCATCAAAGTTTACCAAACATTAATGTTTCAGATGTCACCTTTGATCAGAAAATTGGCGAACTTTCTTTAAGTTCGCCAATTTTTATCAATGCTATGACAGGCGGCGGTGGGGAAAAAACCTATTCCCTTAATAAGCAGCTGGCAATAGTGGCAAGAGAAGCTGGACTTGCCATGGCAGTGGGATCGCAAATGTCAGCATTGAAGGATCAATCTGAGCGATATACATATGAAGTAGTTAGAAGAGAAAACCCATCTGGAGTGTTGATTGCCAATTTAGGAAGTGAGGCAACACCTGCTCAAGCAAAAGCGGCAATTGATATGATTGAGGCAAATGCCCTGCAAATCCATTTAAATGTAATCCAGGAACTCACAATGCCCGAAGGAGACCGGGAATTTTCTGGCGCTTTAAAAAGAATAGAAGCCATTATAAAAGTGGTTAACGTCCCTGTCATAGTAAAGGAAGTCGGCTTTGGGATGTGTAAAGAAACGGTAGAGACGCTTTCATCAATAGGTGTTTCAGCTGTGGACATTGGAGGTTTCGGGGGAACCAATTTTGCTCAAATAGAAAACAAGCGAAGTAAAAAATCACAAGCGTTCTTTAATCAATGGGGAATACCTACAGCGATATCAATTTCTGAAGCCTCTCATGCTTCAAAATCAATTACAATCATTGGTTCTGGGGGAGTTACTTCTAGTGAAGAAATTGCTAAAGGAATAGCGTTAGGAGCTAGTGTGATAGGCTTTGCAGGCTTTTTCTTAAAAATCCTTGTTGAAGAGGGAATCGATGCACTATATGAAGAAATTTCGTCCCTTCATGATGAGTTAACCATCATTATGACGGCTTTAGGAGCGAAATCTATTCAAGAACTACAAAGAGTCCCATTGATGATAACTGGTCAAATGCATCATTGGTTAAATCAAAGAGGAATTGATACAAAAACATACAGCCAGCGAACTATAAAATAAGCTCCCGCAGCAAGCGGGAGCTTATTTTTTTCAGCTATACTTATTATCGTTTAATCCACGTGCCTCTTCTGGGCTTTGAAGCTTAGTTGAACCTGGATAATGCAGCGCCTGGTCACGGTCTGATTCAACTTTACCACTTGCTTTTAACTTTTTTTCTTGTCGATCTTTTCCCATTCCTCCACACCTCCTACTATTAACATGAATTTGTTGAGGAAAGATTATTCAGGGAAGTATGAAACTACATAAAGAATACCGATAATGGAGATAGTAGGAGGTGTGTGATATTGGAAGGTTTAATGTTTTATTGGATTTTTTGGTTATTTTGGGTATATATAACCTTTTTTATGAACAAGCAAAATCCCTATCGTACAAAATTAGCAACCGCCATTTTAGTTTTGATAATCCTTTCAAATTTAAAATTTATGTTTTTGAGCTACGAGTTTTATGCTAGTGGATTATTTATGCTGCTATTATCTTATATTATTTTTAGTAAGAAAAAGCTGGGTTCATTACTATATGCCTTTATTTGTTCATTTATTGTAACGATTGCATATGTTGCATTTAACTTATTTGTCATTTATGATCCAGTATGGCTGATTTTTCAAAAGGAATGGATGATGGGAATATTTTTTTGCTGCTTAGCAATCTTTTTACAAGCATCACTTAAAGACAGATTGTTAATGATTGTAAGTGGCAGTGTACAAGGAGAAATCTTATATGCCTTTTATTTGAGTAAATTTGAATTTTCATATTCGATTGGTTCCATGGCATACCTTGATGTGATTTCATTAATTACAATTCTTTTGGTAAGTTGGAGTATCCTAGAAAATGCAGGTTCCTTCTTTCAAAACCATTTTCATTTTTTGGAAAAGGGCAAGCAAAAATCTTCCTAACATAATTCTTCCATGTTATGGATTGCGGTAAAGGACTAACATTGCTAAAATAATATGGTTAGACCCTTCTCTTCAAAGAAGGGTTTCTTTATCATTAGTACGCAATTGCTTAATTATATAAAATTGAGTTTCTCTGCTTTAACGATAATAATAACAAAATATTGATAATCATATGGATGAAAGGATGGCGATTATAATGGTAAAACCTGTTATAGCCATTGTAGGGCGACCAAATGTTGGGAAATCAACTATTTTCAACAGAATTGTAGGGGAAAGAATTTCCATCGTTGAGGATATCCCAGGAGTGACGCGTGATCGAATCTATAGCTCAGGGGAATGGTTGACACATGATTTTAATGTAATTGATACCGGTGGTATTGATATCGGGGATGAACCGTTTCTCGAGCAAATTCGCCAGCAGGCAGAAGTAGCGATTGATGAGGCTGATGTTATCATTTTCTTAACAAACGGAAGAGAAGGGGTAACGGCTGCAGACGAAGAAGTAGCAAAAATTTTATATAAATCAAAAAAACCAGTCGTATTAGCTGTTAATAAAATTGATAATCCTGAAATGCGTGAACAAATCTACGATTTTTATTCTTTAGGATTCGGTGAACCTATACCAGTATCCGGCTCTCATGGCCTTGGATTGGGTGATCTACTAGATGAAGCCGCTAAACATTTCCCTAAAAATAAGGGACAGGACTATGGTGCAGATGTCATTAAATTTTCTTTAATAGGCCGACCTAATGTTGGGAAGTCGTCATTAGTGAATGCAATTTTGGGTGAAGATCGTGTCATTGTAAGCGATATTGCAGGTACAACGAGAGATGCTGTCGATTCTCCTTATACATATAATGGCGATAAGTATGTCATTATTGATACGGCTGGAATGCGGAAAAAAGGAAAAGTCTATGAGAGTACCGAAAAATATAGTGTACTCCGTGCCTTAAGGGCAATAGAACGGTCCGATGTTGTTTTAGTTGTCATTAATGCAGAAGAAGGAATCATTGAACAGGATAAGAAAATTGCCGGATATGCCCATGAAGCTGGAAGGGCAATTGTTATTGTAGTCAACAAATGGGATGCTGTTGAAAAAGATGAAAAAACAATGAAGGAACTTGAACAAAAAATTAGAGAGCATTTTCTCTACTTAAGTTATGCTCCGATTGTTTTCTTGTCTGCAAAGACGAAAAAACGTATTCATACTCTACTGCCAATGATTAATACAGCTAGTGAAAACCATGCAATGCGTGTCGAAACAAGTGTGTTAAATGATATAATTATGGATGCAGTAGCCATGAATCCAACACCAACGGATAAAGGTCGTCGATTAAAAATTTACTACACCACACAAGTAGCTGTTAAACCGCCAACCTTTGTTGTTTTTGTTAACGAACCAGAATTAATGCATTTCTCTTATGAGCGCTTCTTAGAAAATCGAATCCGGGAAGCGTTTGGATTCGAAGGAACCCCGATAAAAATTTATGCAAGAGAAAGAAAATAATTTTACGGTGGGAGTGATCTAAATGCGGGAAAAAAAAGAAGCTGTAGCTGTTATTGGTGCCGGCAGCTGGGGGACCGCACTCGCGATGGTCCTTGCAGACAATGAGCATGAAGTCAGATTGTGGAGTCATAATGAATCCCAGGTTAACGAAATCAATGAGTTTCACACAAATAAAAAGTACTTGCCTGAAATTGATTTACCTGCATTAATTGTTGGTTATGCTTCATTAAGTGACACTCTATCCGGAATTAAAACCGTGATATTAGCGGTACCAACCAAAGCCATACGCGAAGTACTTGGGAAAATACGTACAGTTCAAAACTCGCCATTGACGATTGCGCATGTAAGTAAAGGAATTGAGCCGGATTCCCTTTTGAGAATAACTGAGCTGATAAAGGAAGAAATGCCAAGTGAGCTTTTAAAAGCTGTGGTCGTCCTTTCTGGTCCAAGCCATGCTGAGGAAGTTAGCCTAAGACATCCGACAACTGTAACTGTTTCGTCAGAAAATATGGTTGCAGCAGAAGAGATACAAGATTTGTTTATTAACCATAATTTTCGAGTCTATACCAATCCAGACGTTATAGGGGTGGAAATTGGTGGAGCATTAAAAAATATCATTGCTTTAGCTGCCGGAATTACGGACGGGCTTGGGTACGGTGATAATGCTAAAGCTGCCTTAATAACGCGAGGACTAGCTGAAATCGCTCGACTTGGAACAAAGATGGGAGCGAACCCTCTCACTTTTTCTGGGTTAGCTGGTATCGGGGATTTAATTGTAACTTGTACAAGCGTCCATTCGAGGAACTGGAGAGCGGGAAACCTACTTGGTAAAGGGAACAATCTTGATGAGGTTCTCGATAATATGGGAATGGTTGTTGAAGGAGTTAGGACAACGAAAGCTGCCTATCAACTTGCTAAAAAGTATGAGGTCAGTATGCCGATTACATTTGCCCTTTATGATGTTTTATTTAATGGGAAAAATGCGAAAGATGCAGTTGATGTTTTAATGGCACGTGGAAAGACTCATGAAATGGAGGATTTAGTTAATATTCTCGAAGAAAGAAATCATGAAGATTAAAAAATGCGCATTTTTACTGAAAAAATAGGCATTCATTGAGTGCGTTTTCCCGCATAGTTGCATACAATGCAAGCGAAGCACACGTGTAGTATGAACCTAAATGTTTGGGTTATTTAGTCACTAAGGCTGAAGTAAGGAACTCGCCCCTCTTTACTTCAGTTTTTTTATGTTGATGGGGTGTGTTGATTTGTGCTCCACTAAGGAAGGCTACTTTGAATAATCATCGCAGGGACAGGCGGTTTCTGCCTGTCACGAGGCACTTCGCTTTCCGCAGGCGTTGCGGTGAGCCTCCTCGGCGCTAGCGCCTGCGGGGTCTCTCCAGCTCCGTACTCCTGCAGGAGTCTTCGTGCCTTCCGAACAAATCAACACGCTATAAGAATTAGAATTCCTTCTTTCTTTTATGTAAAAAACAAAAGTACTTAAGAAAGCACTGGCCATATGTTATAATAGCTTTCGGAATAAGGGGGGTGTCCTAATGTCACCAGGTATGTTGAAAATGTGGATATCGATTGCCGGAATGGGAATCATGTTCCTTGCTATTATTACAATTTATTTGAGCCGTTATAAGTTAACAGGAGTGCTAAAGTTTTTTACTGCGGTACTTGCTTACATTTTTTTAATCATTTCGGGAATCACGTTGGTTATTGTCCTTTTTACATAAGGTTGTTTTCAAGAAAAAAGAAAAAATAGGTGATTGTATGAATTGGAAGGCCATTGTCACATTGATCGTTCTAACTTCTTTGTTTTTATCGGGATGTATGTATCCATCTGAGAAGTTAGCGGAAAATCAAATCCCATATACAGACCAAATCGCTGCAGTTCAACAAGCAGTAAATTCTTTTAAGGAGGAGAATGGCGGAATCTTGCCGATAAAAACAAGAGACGCTGAGACTCCAATCTATCAAAAATATCCAATTGAATTTAAAAAATTAGCTCCTAAATATATTGCAGAGCCTCCAGGGAACGCGTTTGAAAGTGGCGGGATATTTCAATATGTCCTAGTCGATGTAGAAACCAATCCAACTGTAAAACTATTAGATTTGAGAATGGCTGATACCATTCGGGATATTAATATTAGGATAAAATCCAACGGTTACCCGCCATATAAAGAAAAAATTGCTGATAATGTATATACAATTGATTTTAACGAATTGGGGTATAAGCAGGAGCCGTACGCCATTAGTCCATACTCGAATCAAAATCTGCCGCTTATAGTAACGACAAATGCGGAGGTCTACGTCGATTACCGTCAAGATTTATTTCAGGAACTGAAGAAAACGGACGAGAAGGTAATACCAGGCGAGGATATTCGTAATATTCTTGTAAAAGATTCGATGTTTGTTCCCGCCTATTCTTTACCGTATACAGTGGATTCTAAGACTAAAGAACCAGTTTTTTTAAAGCAATAAGTAATATCAAATAGTCATAACCCTTCTCCTTCGAAATATATTGTAGGAGTAGGGTTTTTTTGGTTATATAAATGCCATATACCAGTTCGGTTAAAGATATACGGTTTGGGTGTCTCTTCCGTGTTACTTTTTCCATAAACCCTCATTCAATCAACTGTTCAGACACAACAGATACTAGCATATTCAAGAAATAAATAGTTAAGGGGGTAAAAAAATTTTAAAAAACTGTCATAACAATGTAGGACAACGTCATAAATATATATTGTCCAAAAATATCTTGATGGATAATATTATCCCACTTTACTCTATGATCGGGAGGGGATCACTTGGAAAAGGTTGATATTTTCAAAGATATTGCCGAAAGAACTGGCGGTGATATTTATTTAGGAGTAGTAGGTGCTGTTAGAACAGGAAAATCCACATTTATTAAAAAATTTATGGAGCTTGTGGTTTTACCCAATATAGACAACGAAGCAGAGAGATCTAGAACAGTGGATGAACTTCCACAAAGTGCTGCAGGGAAAACAATCATGACAACCGAGCCCAAGTTCGTTCCGAATCAAGCTGCTAGTGTGCATGTAGACGAAGGACTTAATGTAAATATTAGACTGGTTGATTGTGTCGGTTATACTGTACCAGGTGCTAAAGGGTACGAGGATGAAAATGGTCCTAGGATGATTACGACTCCTTGGTATGAAGAGCCGATTCCGTTCCATGAAGCGGCTGAAATTGGAACAAGGAAAGTCATTCAAGAGCATTCTACGATTGGTGTAGTGGTGACTACTGACGGTACAATTGGTGAAATACCAAGAAGCAATTATATCGAAGCTGAGGAAAGAGTGATTAATGAGCTTAAGGAAGTTGGCAAACCGTTTATTATGGTTGTAAATAGCGCTCAGCCATATCATCCGAGCACGGAAACACTTAGATCCAGCTTAGCCGAAAAGTATGACATTCCAGTATTAGCAATGAGTGTTGAAAGCATGCGTGACAGTGATGTACTTAACGTTCTGAGAGAGGCGCTTTACGAATTTCCAGTACTTGAGGTTAATGTTAATCTCCCTAGCTGGGTAATGGTATTGAGAGAGAATCACTGGCTGCGTGAAAGCTATCAAGAAGCAGTGAAAGAAACGGTCAAAGATATCAAGAGATTAAGAGATGTTGACCGGGTGGTGCAGCAATTTAGCGACTTTGACTACATTGAGAAAGCGGGATTAGCCGGAATTGAAATGGGTCAAGGTGTAGCAGAAATCGACTTATTTGCTCCAGATGAACTATACGATGATATTTTAAAGGAAATTGTAGGGGTAGAAATTAGGGGGAAAGACCATCTCCTTGAGCTTATGCAGGATTTTGCTCATGCAAAAGCGGAGTATGATCATATATCAGACGCCCTAAGAATGGTGAAGCAGACAGGTTACGGTATTGCCTCACCGTCACTATCTGATATGAGTCTAGAGGAACCGGAAATTATTCGCCAAGGCGCAAGATTCGGAGTAAGGCTGCGGGCTGTAGCTCCATCAATTCATATGATAAAGGTCGATGTTGAATCGGAGTTTGCTCCTATTATTGGTACTGAAAAGCAAAGTGAGGAGTTAGTTCGCTACTTAATGCAAGACTTCGAAGATGATCCTCTATCCATTTGGAATTCGGATATATTTGGACGCTCGTTAAGCTCCATCGTTAGGGAGGGTATACAAGCAAAACTATCCTTAATGCCTGAGAATGCGAGATATAAATTGAAAGAAACACTAGAAAGAATTATAAACGAAGGTTCAGGCGGTTTAATTGCAATAATTCTTTAATACTGGAGACTCCAAATTGGAGTCTTTTTTCTGTTTTTACAAAAATCAACAGCTAATTTAGTCAAAAATAGGAGGAATTTGTAGAAATGAAGAAAAGATTACCATTATTTCATGAAATATTCTTGATAAGCTTAAATGATTGTGATAATCTTTTAACAGATTCACGTTTAGTGCTTAAAACCTTTATATAATAAGGTTTTTTATTAAAAAGTAGATTAAAATATCAAAAAATGTAATTTTTAATTACTTTGCCAATAAAACCGCACTATGACGTATAGAAATTAGAAAAATTGTTTAGAAATGTAGATAAGTAATCTTATTTACGATTCTTAACTTACATTATTGGGAGGAGGTGAATAGCATGAACAAGACAGAACTAATTAACGCAGTTGCAGAAGCAAGCGAACTTTCTAAAAAAGACGCTACAAAAGCAGTTGATGCTGTTTTTGATTCAATTCTAGATGCTTTGAAAAATGGTGATAAAGTCCAATTAATCGGTTTTGGTAACTTTGAAGTACGCGAACGTGCAGCACGTAAAGGACGTAATCCTCAGACTGGTGAGGAAATCGAAATTGGTGCAAGCAAAGTTCCTGCTTTCAAACCAGGTAAAGCACTTAAAGATGCAGTAAAATAATTACATAAATTTATTGCTTCGGCAAAAAGGTCATGGTAACGTCCATGACCTTTTTTCTATGTAACTTTGAATTTATTTAGTTCTCGCTGCGTGAGGCTAATAGGTCTAGCCGCTAACACTTTTCTCTTTATCTGCAGTTGTGCTAATATGTATTTGTCATATATACTTGTTTGATACAGTATAGGGGGAATATGCATGACTGAAGTGAATCGCACCCAAATTGAGGAAGCGGTGCGTTTAATATTAAAGGCGATTGGCGAAGACCCGACGAGAGAAGGCCTTGTTGATACGCCGAAACGAGTAGCAAAAATGTATGAAGAGGTCTTTAGTGGTCTGAAAGAAGATCCGAAGAAACATTTTGAAACCATATTCAGTGAAGACCATGAAGAACTAGTTTTGGTAAAGGATATCCCATTCTATTCCATGTGTGAACATCATCTTGTACCTTTTTTCGGAAAAGCACATGTAGCATATATACCTAAAAATGGTCGTGTAACAGGATTGAGTAAATTGGCAAGGGCAGTAGAAGCTGTTGCTAAGAGACCTCAGCTGCAGGAGAGAATTACCTCTACCATTGCTGATAGCATGATGGAAAAATTAAGCCCTCATGGAGTAATGGTGGTTGTCGAGGCAGAACATATGTGTATGACGATGCGCGGGGTAAAGAAACCAGGTTCAAAAACTGTGACAACAGCAGTTAGGGGAAATCTTGCCAATGATACAATTGCTCGATCAGAAATTCTAACATTAATTAAGAATTAAGTGGGGGATACTATGGAAAAGCGTGAAGCGCAAAGTAGTGACTTTGTTGTGATAAAAGCAATCGATGATGGAGTTAGTGTAATCGGTTTAACGCGGGGAACGGATACAAAATTTCATCATTCTGAAAAGCTTGATAAAGGGGAAGTATTAATTGCTCAGTTTACAGAACATACATCAGCAATAAAAATTAGAGGAAATGCAAAAATAATGACTCAATTTGGCGAAATTGAAAGCGAAATGAATAAATAACTGAGATCTTGTCTAATTCGTTCATGTTCATTATTTTTATGATTCTTATGCCCTGCGGTAGAAATGTATTTATTTTGTGAATTTCTGCCCATACATACGCTTTTATGATATAATTGTCACTGCCTTGTTTAAACAAAAGGAACAAAAAATATATAAAATTCGGGGAAGCAAGGGTGATTATATTGCCAGACATTCGACAAAAGTTTACAGACATTAAGGAGCAAGTTGAGCAAAAAGTATTTCATCCTTACTTGCTAAAACATATCGAAATGCCTGTAATTGATGAAGATAAACTGCTTATTCTTGTATCCATTATGGATAGACTCGAATTGTCTTACAATGAGATAAAGAATTACGCAATGACAACAATGCTAATACAAATTGCCCTTGATACCCATGAGCATATATCGAATGCTGCTGTTGATGAAATTAATAGACAATTAACAGTCCTAGCTGGGGATTATTATAGTGGATTGTATTATAAACTGCTGGCTGAGTCAGAAGATATCAATATGATAAGAGAACTCTCCAGAGGTGTAAAAGAAGTTAATCAACATAAAGTATCCATTTATCAAAAAGAACTGGATGAAATAGAAAAATTAATGTCAAGTATAAAGAAAATTGAAAGCTCTTTACTCGTTAAATTCTCTGAATGTTTTAAAGTGGACTTATGGAATGAATTTATAATAAATTTATTTTTCTTTAAACGTTTGCTCCTCGAAAAAAACCGCTTCTTGGAAACTGGAAGCAGCTTCATGTTCGAATCGATGAAGGATCTTATTTTTACGAATAAAAATCTTTCAATTAAAAAATTATCAAATAATCAGCAAAGAGATTTGCTTGTGATTTGTGATCGTTATCTTGATTCTTCAAAAAAATTTCTAATAAATGGAATAAGTCAGCTCCCATATTTAAATGATATGCTTGAAGCTAGAATTACTTCGATCATTAATGAACATCAACCATTTGCGAAAACTTTAGTGGAAGAAGGGTAAGCATATGCAGCAATCCAAGGAACAACGAGTTCATAAGGTTTTTGAGAAAATTTCCGATAACTACGACAAAATGAACTCTGTGATTAGTTTCCAGCAGCACATAAAATGGCGTAAAGATACGATGAAAAGAATGAATGTCAAGCCAGGTTCAAAAGCGCTGGATGTCTGTTGTGGAACAGGGGATTGGACCATTGCATTAGCTGAGGCCGTTGGTCCTTCCGGTGAAGTTACTGGATTGGATTTTAGTCAAAATATGCTAAATGTTGGGATTGAAAAAGTAAAGAGCATGGGTCTAAAGCACGTTAACCTAATCCATGGAAATGCCATGGAGCTGCCTTTTGCTGATAATAGCTTCGATTATGTAACAATAGGTTTTGGCTTACGAAATGTACCGGATTATCTTCAAGTGCTAAAAGAAATGAACCGTGTATTAAAGCCAGGAGGCATTGCAGTCTGCTTAGAAACCTCCCAGCCTACTCTTATTGGTTATAAACAACTTTATTATTTTTATTTCCGATTTATCATGCCGTTGTTTGGCAAATTATTTGCAAAGAGCTATCAAGAATATTCTTGGCTCCATGAATCTGCACGAAATTTTCCGGGTATGAAAGAATTAGCGCGGATGTTTGAGACTGCAGGCTTTAAAGATGTTTATTTTAAGCCATATAGTGGTGGAGCGGCAGCAGTTCATATAGGGTATAAAAAGTAAAATTTTTTGATATGTAAACAGGATGAAAAGCTGGTGAATACAAATGAAATTAAAGATGATGTATTCATTTTTGAATTCAGATATTAATATAATTGAGAAAAATTTAGAAGAGACAATCCAGGCGGATTCTCCTCTTTTGAAACGGGCTTCTTTGCACACCCTGCAGGCAGGAGGTAAAAGAATTCGGCCTGTTTTTGTTTTATTGGCTGGAAAGTTTGGCCAGTACGATATTAATGTGATGAAAAACGTTGCAGTTGCACTTGAATTGATTCATATGGCTTCTCTTGTGCATGATGATGTAATCGACGATGCGGATATTAGAAGAGGCCAGCCAACAGTTAAAGCAAAATGGGACAACAAGACTGCTATGTATACGGGTGACTTTATTTTTGCCCTTTCCTTAGAATTGATGAGCAAAATTAATAAGCCCTTAGCTCATAAAATATTGGCCCATACCATTGTTGAAGTATCTATTGGTGAAATCCAGCAAATCAAAGATAAGTATCGTTTTAATCAAAATCTTAGGGATTATTTGCGTAGAATTAAGAGAAAGACTGCCTTGTTAATTTCTGCCAGCTGTCAGCTCGGTGCTATCACTGCTGGTGTTGATGAGACTATTCATAAAAAATTGTACCTTTTCGGATATTACGTAGGAATGGCATTCCAAATAACAGATGATATTTTGGATTTTACCTCGACGGAAGAAGAACTTGGTAAGCCAGCTGGCAGCGACTTACTACAGGGGAATATTACTGCTCCAGCTCTTTTTGCAATGGAAAATGATACAATTCGCCGTGAGATTGAAAAGGTTCACGAGGATATGGAACCTGATCAAATACAGAACATAATTTCCCTTATTAAAGAGTCAGGTGCTATTGAAAGATCCATCGCATTAAGCGATATGTATCTAGATAAGGCCCTAGAAGTACTAGAAGAACTCCCAGCTAATAAAGCAAAAAAAACACTGCGGGATATCGCTAAATATATTGGAAGACGCAAATATTAGGGAAAAGAGAGTGAAACCGTGGTTTACTCTCTTTTTTTATTTATTCACGTTTTGAAATCGCTTTCGACTTGCGAAATATTCGAAAAAATGTTAACATCTTCATGGATTGTCCCACTATGGCAATTATTATACATACTATATTAGGAGTGGAATACATGGAAAAAACATTTTTAATGGTGAAGCCTGATGGTGTACAGCGTAATTTAATCGGAGAGATCGTTGCTCGTTTTGAAAAAAAGGGCTTCCAATTAGTAGGCGCTAAATTAATGAGCATCCCGACAGAACTTGCTGAGGAGCACTATGGTGAACATAAAGAACGTCCATTCTTTGGTGAATTAGTAGATTTCATTACATCTGGTCCTGTTTTTGCTATGGTTTGGCAAGGTGAGAATGTTATTGCAACTGCTCGTCAAATGATGGGTGCAACAAATCCTAAAGACGCAGCACCAGGAACAATCCGCGGCGATTTTGGCTTAACTGTTGGAAAGAATGTTATTCACGGTTCGGATTCACCTGCAAGTGCGGAGCGTGAAATTGGATTGTTTTTTAAAGAAGGCGGAGTTGTTGAATACTCTAAACTAGTTAACGAATGGATTTACTAATTTAGATAAAAGAGGCACTTGTATAGCATATACAGGTGCCTTTTTGTATGCGTATACATTTGAAAAAATAAAAATATTTTAGAAACAATAGTATACAAATAGAGTATCTGTTATTATCATTAGATAAATAATCATCATGCAATTTATGCTATTTTCAGATAATTGTACTAGGTTTATTAGTCTGTTTATGGTATATTTATAAAAATCCTTTAATGAGTTGAAGGGGGAAAGTGTAATGGGAATGAGATACTTAACAGCTGGAGAATCACATGGTCCAGAATTAACAACAATATTAGAAGGACTACCAGCAGGAATGCCTTTATTAGCGGAAGATATTAATACAGAGCTGGCAAGACGCCAGCAAGGATATGGCCGTGGAAGAAGAATGCAAATAGAGAAAGATACGGTTCAAATCACATCGGGAGTTCGTCATGGTCAAACACTTGGATCTCCTATTGCATTAGTGGTTGAGAACAATGACTGGAAGCATTGGACTAAAATTATGGGAGCAGACCCACTAATTGAAGGTCAAGAGGATGAAGTAAAACGTAAAATAACTCGACCAAGACCTGGTCATGCAGACTTAAATGGTGCGATAAAATATGGTCATCGAGACATGAGAAATGTCCTAGAACGATCATCTGCGCGAGAAACTACTGTTAGAGTTGCTGCGGGTGCTGTTGCTAAGAAACTATTATCTTTAGTTGGTGTTACACTTGTTTCACATGTTGTCGAAATTGGTGGTATTAAGGCTAATGGCAACCTAAATTTATCAATTGATGAGCTAAAGGAGCGAACTGAGCTTTCACCTGTACGATGTGCAGACCCTGATGTAGAGCAGGAAATGATGAATGCTATTGACAATGCTAAGAAGAATGGTGATTCCATTGGCGGCGTTGTCGAAGTCATTGCAACTGGAATGCCGGCAGGTGTGGGCAGTTATGTTCAGTATGATAGGAAATTAGATGCAAAACTTGCAGCTGCTATCGTAAGTATCAATGCCTTTAAAGGAGTAGAATTTGGTATCGGCTTTGAGGCAGCAAGAAAGCCTGGAAGTGAAGTTCATGATGAGATTGTTTGGGATCAAGATAATGGTTATACACGAAAGACAAATCGTTTAGGCGGTTTTGAAGGTGGAATGTCCACTGGTATGCCGATTGTCGTTCGCGGAGTTATGAAGCCTATTCCAACGTTATACAAGCCGTTAATGAGTGTTGATATCGATACGAAGGAGCCGTTTTCTGCAAGTGTTGAGCGTTCAGATAGCTGTGCTGTACCTGCTGCAGCTGTTGTTGCGGAAAATGTTGTCGCATGGGAACTTGCTAATTCGCTTATCGATCAATTTTATAGTGATCGGTTTGATACATTCGCTGCTGAAATTAAACGTCAGCGTGAATACGCGAGGGGATTTTAATGGAGACCATTCAAATTCAAACAAGCTCCAAAAGCTATAATGTGTTTGTTGGCGAAGGCGTAAAAAATGAAATCAGCTCTTTTTTAAATAATCATTTTACAAAACTGACTAAAATATTAATTATTACAGATGAAACGGTTGCAAGTATTCATCTTGATAATCTATTAATGCTTCTGACTGAATGGGATCCAGTTGTTTTTACAGCCCCTAGTGGTGAAAAAGCAAAAACGTTCGAGGTATACTATGACGCCTTATCCACCGCATTAGAAAACCAACTAGACCGAAAATCTGTCATTCTTGCTTTTGGCGGTGGTGCAGTAGGTGACTTGTCAGGATTTGTTGCAGCCTCTTTTATGAGAGGTATACCATTTATTCAAGTTCCAACTACTATCCTTGCACACGATAGTGCTGTTGGTGGGAAAGTCGCTATTAATCATCCTCTGGGAAAAAATATGATTGGTGCTTTTCATCAGCCAGAGGCTGTTTTCTATGATTTAGAATTACTCCATACACTGCCTGAACAAGAAATTCGTTCAGGTTTTGCAGAGGTTATTAAACATGCACTTATTTATGACTCAGCCTTTTATGACTGGCTGAAAACAGATATTCATCATCTTGATTCGTTAACCACAGAACAATTATTCAAATCACTTACTAGAGGAATTCAAATAAAAAATGAATTTGTTTCTAAGGATGAGAAAGAAACGGGAATTCGTGCGTACTTGAATTTCGGACATACACTAGGACATGCCATTGAATCAGAAATGGGCTATGGGAATTTTACACATGGCGAAGCCGTAATGATTGGTATGATTTTTGCGTTAAAGATCAGTAAAGAGGTTTCAGGTCTAGCCTTTGATACAGAAGAGTTTATTACCTGGGTGCAAAGATTGGGATACCAAACAGAAATACCAGGTCACTTAACAAACGAGCATTTGCTGGCAAAAATGAAGCTAGATAAGAAATCAGCTGGTGGAACAGTGAAATATGTAGTATTAGAGCAAATAGGAAAACCAAAACTTTGTGAGCTTTCAGATGATTTTTTATTAACACAGCTCGAGAATTTCAAATAACAAGGGGGGCTTTTCATGATTCGAGGGGTGAGGGGAGCAATCACCGTAGATTGTAATTCTGAAGAATCTATTTTAATAGCTACAGAAGAGCTTTTGAGACAAATAATTGAGGGTAACAATATTCTTCCAGAGCAAGTTGCTTCCGTATTTATATCAACCACTGAGGACCTAAACGCTACTTTTCCTGCAAAGGCAATGCGTAAGTTTGCTGGCTGGACCTTTGTACCAGTTATTTGTATGAGAGAATTGCCAATACCTAATTCATTGCAAATGTGTGTTAGAGTTATGATGCATGTAAATACAGCTGTACCGCAGGAAGAAGTTGTACATGTTTATTTAAAAGGGGCAACGGTATTGAGACCTGACTTAGGCAATAGTGTTGCCAAATAGGCGTTTAATTTCAAGTTAATAAAAGGATGGAGTGTAGAGAAATGAGATGGAAAGAGCAATTATTAACACTGACTCCATATCAGCCAGGAAAATCAATTGAGTCAGTTAAAAAACAATATAATTTAGAACAGATTGTTAAGCTTGCATCAAATGAAAATCCTTTCGGGTGTTCAAAAAACGTTCTTTCTGCCTTACAAAGTCACCAGCCAGGCTTTGCTATTTACCCTGATGGCTACATGACAAGCTTAAGGGAAGCTGTAGCTTCTTTTTTAAAGGTAGGTCAAGATGAACTAATATTTGGTAATGGGTCGGATAACATTATTCAGATTATTTCACGGGCTCTGCTGCATCCTGGTGCCAATACCGTAATGGCGACACCTTCCTTCTCACAATACAAACATAATGCGATAATTGAAGGAGCAGAAATAAGGGAAATTCCATTACTTGATGGTCAACATGATTTAGAGAAGATGTATGCTGCGATTGATGAGAATACTAATGTTGTCTGGGTTTGCAGTCCTAATAATCCGACAGGTACATATGTCCCAGAAAGTAAATTAACACCATTCCTGGATAAAGTTCCTTCCGATGTTTTAATCGTGTTGGATGAAGCGTACTATGAATATGTATTTGCAGATGATTACTATGATTCAATTGAATTAACAAGAAAATATCCAAATTTAATCGTACTGCGAACTTTTTCGAAAATTTATGGTCTTGCATCACTAAGGGTCGGCTATGGTGTTGCCAACCGGTCAATCATTCAAGCTTTGGAACCTGCAAGAGAACCTTTTAATGTTAATTCATTTGGACAGGTAGCTGCAATCGCTGCACTTTCCGACCAAGAGTTTGTTCAAGATTGTAAAAAGAAAAATAGACAAGGTTTGACTCAATTCTATGATTTCTGCGAGAGACACAATCTAAGCTATTATCCTTCTCAAACAAACTTCGTTTTAATAGATATTAATGCAGATGCTAATCAAGGGTTCCAATTTTTATTGGAAAAAGGCTATATTGTTAGATCAGGGAGTGCGTTAGGATTTCCTTCTTCTTTAAGGATTACCGTTGGCTCTGCAGAGCAAAATGATGGGGTGCTAAAAGCATTAGGAGAATTTTTAACGCAACAAAATACAGCGAAACTCAGTGAGAACTAGGGGGACTACCAATGAAAGGCCGAGTTTTTGTTATTGGGCTTGGGTTAATTGGCGGTTCTTTAGCTTTATGTATTAAGAAAGAACATAAAGATGCTATCCTAATAGGCTATGATATCCATCAAGAACAAGCTAGACTTGGTAAAATGCTAGGTGTTATTGATGAAGTGGCTGATGATATCGTTGAAGGTGCTAAAACCGCTGATTTAATTATTATTTCCGCTCCAGTAATCGAAACGGAAAAGATTATTCACTTATTGTCAGAGCAATCGTTAAATCCAGAAGTAATTATTACGGACACCGGAAGTACAAAAAGTAAAATTGTGGGCAATGCTGCAAGCCTAAGAAAAAAAGGATACACCTTTATCGGCGGCCATCCGATGGCTGGTTCCCATAAAAGTGGTGTGTCTGCTGCAAAAGAAATTCTTTTTGAAAATGCCTTTTATCTATTTACGCCAGAGGACCATATTGAAGACTCCAAGGTGGAAAGGCTAAAGGAATGGCTCAAGGGTACCAATGCCAAATTTTTAACCGTTACCCCAGAAAATCATGATTACTTAACAGGAATTGTTAGTCATTTCCCTCATATCATTGCTGCGTCGATTGTCCGTCAAACGGAAAGGTTAGCAGAAGGTGAGAGTCTTATTCCACGTTTAGCGGCAGGAGGCTTTAGAGATATTACTAGGATTGCTTCGAGCAGCCCGGCAATGTGGAAGGACATATTACTGCATAATCGCGAGGTTTTGATAGAATTAATCGATAAATGGAAGGAAGAAATGGATTGGGTGAAGGTGTTACTCGAACAGGAGAATAGTGAAGAAATTTTCCGCTATTTTCTGCAGGCGAAGCAATACCGTGATGGTCTCCCGGTAAGAGAAAAGGGAGCCATTCCTGCATTTTACGATTTGTTTGTTGATGTTCCAGATTATCCTGGTGTTGTTTCAGAGGTTACAGGATACTTAGCAAAAGAAAATATCAGTATTACAAACATCCGCATACTAGAAACTAGAGAAGACGAAATTTATGGAGTCCTAGTCATTAGTTTTCAAACAGAAGAGGATCGTGGGCGGGCAGAAAGATGTATTCATGCCTGTTCAAGCTATGCTACATCGATTGGAACATAATTTGATTTGAATATAGGTGATGAAATGGAATTAATAGCATTAAAGCCAACACTGAAGGGTTTAAAGGGCAGTATTGAAATACCTGGAGATAAATCAATTTCACATCGTTCTGTTATGTTTGGTTCGATTGCCCAAGGTATAACAAGGGTGACAAATTTCCTGCCGGGCGATGATTGTTTAAGTACTATTTCTTGTTTCCGAAAGTTAGGAGTCGTCATTGAAGAAAGTGAAGAAGGTCTAACGATTTATGGGAATGGATTTGATGGATTAAAAGAACCTAACGAACTATTGGATGTTGGAAATTCTGGAACAACCATACGGCTATTGTTAGGAATTTTAGCGGGAAGACCATTTTACTCAGCACTTATAGGTGATCAGTCGATTGGAAAAAGACCGATGACTAGGGTAACGGAGCCATTAAGAACGATGGGGGCAAAGATCGACGGCAAAAAGAATGGAGAATTTACTCCACTTAGTATTCGCGGTGGACATCTAAATCCTATTACCTATAATATGCCAGTAGCAAGTGCTCAGGTGAAATCTGCTTTAATCCTTGCGGGTCTTCAAGCTGATGGAGAAACAACCATAATCGAAAAATCTGAATCCCGCGATCATACAGAAAGAATGATTCGTAAATTCGGTGGGGAAGTCGGGAAGGATAACCGTAAAATAACGGTAAAAGGAGGTCAAAAGCTAATTGCTTCTGATATTCTTGTGCCAGGGGATATTTCCTCAGCTTCGTTTTTCCTTGTTGCAGGTGCGATTGTTCCTGATAGCGAAATTCTTTTAAAGAATGTGGGTCTAAATCCGACTAGAACAGGGATTATTGAGATTATGAATCAAATGGGAGCTAATTTGGAAATTCACAACAATGATGAAAATTCGTTTGAACCAGCTGGTGATATTACAATTAAGACTTCCAATCTAAGAGGAACTGTTGTTGAGGGAGATGTTATCCCAAGATTAATTGATGAAATCCCAATCATTGCTCTACTAGCGACACAAGCTGAAGGGAAAACAATTATTAAAGATGCATCCGAGCTCAAAGTGAAAGAAACCAACCGAATTGATACTGTCGTTCAGGAATTAACAAAATTGGGTGCTTCAATAGAAGCCACTAATGATGGTATGATCATTAATGGTGGAACTACCCTTAGAGGTGGAAAAGTATCCAGCCATGGTGACCATAGAATTGGAATGATGCTCGCAATCGCTTCGTTGCTATGTGAGGGCCAAGTAGAGCTAGAAGATCCAGAAGCTATCTCAGTTTCGTATCCGAATTTCTTTAACCATCTAAATAGCCTGAAAAACTAAAGCTGCCTTTGTGCAGCTTTTTATGTCTTTATTTTCCGGTTCTAGTTTTTAAGGATCATTCATAGCTTGTCTTAAAGAAGTATAGCTGTGAAAAGGGTGGTAGGATGGGTTATATTATCGAAAATGCTAATATTCTAAAGGAGAAGAAACTTTCAACATCATCACTATTGATTGAAGGAGAGCACATTACTGCAAAGAAAGAACATATACACCATAATAAATTAATAAAGATGAATGCAGAGTCTTATATCATGACCCCTTCTTATGTACTTTTAGATACAAGAATACCTCTTAATGCCGCCTTTCAAGAATTTCGAGCATACATGGTTGAGAAATTTCTTATGAAAGGATGTACCACATTATTTACCTACAGTTCGATCTCGTACGAAAGTGAATTAACAGAAAAGATCAGAGAAACTAAAACGGCTCTCATTAGCAGTCCCGTCGATTTTCTCATAAGTGTAAAAATTCCATTGCGTCTTTTAACTCCCTCATTTATAAGGAAATGTAAAAAAGAAAGGGTGCCCGCCATCTTTATCGATGTAGAGGACCTTGATGAACTAAACAATATGCCATGGGGATGGATTAAAGAAGCACTTTTTCCTTATAATTGTCCGCTTGTTCCATTAATTTCTAATCACCTAAAGAAGGATGCTAAAAGGGCCATGTCGAAATGGAAGGATATAATGGAAAATCAAAAAATTCCTGCCATCTTACAAGAAATAAAAGAGAATCAGCCATTGTCCATTTCAGTATTAAATAAAATTGGCTTATATCCCCAAAAAGCAAGTTTATTGCATGGAGCTGAAGTAAGCTATAATCTATTTCATAAGGCTGAAGAAATCATCAATGTTGATGAAGTGGAATTATTTCATTATCATAGTGATAGACTTCTAGTTACAGTTCATAAAGGTAAAGTAGTACGTGCAGGGGAAGAGGTTTTATTTAAACCTGGATATGGAGAATATGTTAGGGTACGAACTCCATCTTATTTTGCACTTTAGAATTTAGTTTGCATGCTTTTTTCTTATTTTTTGTTCCTAAAAACTGCAAAGTTTAAGAAAAGAGCCTTAGTTAATTAAGGGAATCGAGAGGAAAGAGATAATGGACAGAGTTAATAAAATTATTACAATGTTGGAAAACGGCCAACATAATGAGGCCATAAATGAATATAATGTTGTATTAACAAAAGGTCAGCCCGATGAAAAATTCCTTCTTGCTGAAGAAATGTTCCAATTTGGATTTTTAGATGAATCTAAGGTACTGGTTGAAAACCTATTAACCATTTATCCTGAAGAGGGTGAACTGCTCGTCTTACTGGGTGAAATATTAGTGGACGCCGGCGATGAGGAACAAGCAATTCTTGAATTAGAAAAAATCTCCGAACACGACCCCAGCTTTGGACAATCTCTCTTGCTGTTAGCAGACTTGTATCAAGTTCAAGGTTTATATGAGGTATGTGAAAGAAAACTGCAGCAAGCAAAGGATATATTGCCGGATGAGGTTATCATTGATTTTGCACTTGGTGAACTCTACAGTGACCAAGGTGAAGTAACGAAAGCGCTGAAATCATATGAGGCTGTTTTAAAGGAGCAGCAAGAGGTTGCAGGAGTTAGTATTTATCAGCGAATGGCTGAGCTTCTAAGTGCCTCTGGTGAATTTGAAGAAGCTCTATTCTATTACGACAAAGCCATTGATGAGAAATTGGAAATTAACACACTATTTGGTTATGCTTTTACAGCACTTCAAGCAGGATATAATCGGACTGCCATCGAAAGGTTTGAGGAATTAAAAGGGCTGGACCCAGAATACCATTCCCTATATCTACATCTGGCTAAGGCATATGAACGGGAAGAAGAACTTGATAAAAGCTTAAACATAATACAAGAAGGTATTAAGCAGGATGAATTTAATAAGGATTTATTTTTCTTTGGCGGCAAAATAGCCATTAAGCTCACACAGCCAGACTTGGCAGAACAATATTTCCGTGAGGCACTTGCATTAGATCCAGGCTTTACTGAAGCAGCACTAACATTAAATAAGCTTTTCTTTCAGCAAGAAAGATATGAAGCTGTAATTGATTTGATTTCACAGCTGGACTTTGTAGAAGATGAAGAACCCCAGCTCTTATGGGATTCCGCCCTTGCCTACGATAAGTTAGAGGAATATTCCGTGGCATTAGACAAATATGAAAGTGCATATACTTTTTTTAAGAATAATGAAGCATTTTTGAACGATTATGGTTATTTTTTAATTGAAGAAGGAAAAATCGACCTTGCTGCCGAAATTTTTAAACAGTTACAAAAAGGTGATCCCACAAATGGAGAGTATGCTGATTTGCTTGACCGTCTAATTAGTAGAGAGAATTAATAAAAAGCTGAATATACAGAGGAGGGAAACTATCATATGGCAACCCCTGTTTCTGTCAACGAGAAAAAGGACTTTATTCGCTGGTTTTTAAATCATTATCAATTAAAACGAAGAGAGTGTGTTTGGATTCTGAATTATTTAATGAGTCACGACCAATTAATGGAGAAGGTTCATTTTGTAGAGCAAGCACAGTATTGTCCGCGTGGGTTGATCATGTCAACTCACTGTGTTGATAAGGTACCATTTCGCTTTTATAAAGAGAATGTTATGACAACTGATGCTGAAAAATCCTTTCATGATATTCGGTTAAATCGTGACGAAGATATTTTTATTCAATTAAACTTTCATGCTTCCAATCAAGCGCACCAGTACGCGGCTGTATTAGAGGAAAATCCATTTGTTCCGAAACACCTTCAAGTAAATGAGAAAGACGGAATTATAGCAGAACAATTTCTGCAAAACAGTATTGAGCGTTTTCAACGCGAAAAGCTGCTTCAATTAATTGACGAAGCCCTTGATAAGCAGGATAAAAAGGCCTTTAGTGACTTAACTGAAAAGCTTAATCAACTTAAGGAAGCAGAGGAAAATGGAAGCTTGCGATAAGCAGGCTTCTATTTTTTATGTTAACAGAATTTTTTCTCTCTTTTCCTTTTATGTTTTATTAAAAAAAATGATATGATAGAGCTAATGAATAAAAGGGGGGTGTATAAATGAAGTGGGTTTCAAAGGATATAGAAACATATTTATCCGCAAAGGAATATGTGGATACGGCAGTAATCCCATTGTATTCTGTTTCATTTGGGAATGAAATGAAACAATCTGCCTCAAGCGCAGAATTTATAACGTTACTAACCAATTACCTTGAGAGACAGTTTACTGGAAGACTTATGTTGGTGCCTCCATATACATACTTAAAAAGTGATCAGTATGAGGATATAATGAATGGATTGAAGAAGTGGGAAGAGAAAATTGAAAAAAACGAGTTTAAACATATATTTTACATAACGACTGAGATTGAGTGGAAAAACGTTGAGGACGAGCTTAAAGGTTCATTAATTTGGCTTCCATCCCTGCCGCTTGAGCATTTGAATGAATCACAAAAGATGTCCATGATTGAGAGTCAGGTAAAACAGCTTCTTACCCTTTTTACACAAAAGTGGCATGAAAATTTGTAATTCTTTGCTGATTAACATGTTTTTAAAATAGTATGATATTGACCTAGGATAAAGATTGATATATCATGGTTATGTCCTAGTTTTATATGTGTTTAAATTATGTCCGATGGACTTAACTTGTGAATAGAGGGGGGATAAGCATGAGTAAGCATCGCGTATCAAGAAGACAATTTTTAAGCTATACTTTGACTGGTGTAGGTGGATTTATGGCAGCAGGTATGTTAATGCCAATGGTTCGTTTTGCCATTGACCCTGTATTAAAGGCCGAAGCAGGTGGAGATTTTATTGCGACTCCATTGAAAATTAAAGATATCACCGCTGAACCACAACGAGTAGATTTTACTTTTGAGCAAAAGGATGCATGGTATACTTCAGACGTTACGAATACCGCCTGGGTGTATAAGAATGAGCAGGATAATATTGTTGCACTATCTCCTGTCTGTAAACACTTAGGTTGTACTGTAGGATGGGCGTCAGACGAATCACATCCGGATCAATTCTTCTGTCCATGTCACTTTGGTCGATATACAAAGGACGGAACGAATGTTAAGGGTACACCACCACTTGCACCACTGGATGTATATCCAATTCAGGAAAAAGACGGTTTACTTTATTTAGGAAAAGCTGAACCACGGACGAAGGAGGCGTAATCATTGTTAAACAAAATTTACGATTGGGTAGATGAACGTTTAGATATTACGCCTTTGTGGCGCGATATTGCTGACCATGAAGTTCCAGAGCATGTAAACCCTGCGCATCATTTTTCTGCGTTCGTTTATTGCTTTGGCGGTCTAACGTTTTTTGTTACTGTTATTCAAATTCTTTCTGGTATGTTCTTAACCATGTATTATGTTCCAGATATCAAAAACGCGTGGGAATCTGTTTTCTATCTTCAAAACGAAGTAGCTTTCGGACAAATCGTACGCGGTATGCACCACTGGGGTGCAAGTTTAGTAATTGTAATGATGTTCTTACATACATTACGCGTTTTCTTCCAAGGCGCATACAAAAAACCTCGTGAACTTAACTGGATTGTTGGAGTTCTCATTTTCTTCATCATGCTGGCATTAGGATTAACAGGTTATTTATTACCTTGGGATATGAAAGCGTTGTTCGCAACTAAGGTTACGCTTCAAATTATCGAAGCGGTGCCGTTTATTGGTGTATACTTAAAAACATTGCTTTCGGGCCATGAAACGATTGTTGGAGCTCAAACCTTAACTCGTTTCTTTGCGATTCACGTGTTCTTCTTACCTGCTGCATTATTTGCTTTAATGGCAGCTCATTTCATGATGATTCGTAAACAGGGTATTTCTGGACCACTATAATACTCTTATTAATTCCGAAATATTTACTATGATAATTTACGAATAAAGGAGGGGGATTGTTCGATGCATCGCGGTAAAGGAATGAAATTCGTAGGCGACTCACGTGTGTTAGCACCTGAGGCACGTACGAGTAAAAATATTCCGAAAGATTACTCAGAATACCCTGGTAAAACAGAGGCATTTTGGCCTAACTTCCTTTTGAAAGAATGGTTGGTAGGGGCAGTATTTCTTGTCGGCTTTTTATGTTTAACTGTTGCACACCCAAGTCCTCTTGAAAGGATTGCGGATCCATCAGATACAGGATATGTTCCAATGCCTGACTGGTATTTCTTATTTTTATACCAATTATTAAAGTATGAATTTGCAGCTGGTCCATACACAGTAATTGGTGCGATGGTTATCCCTGGACTAGCATTTGGAGCATTATTATTAGCTCCATTTATAGATCGTGGACCAGAACGCCGTCCAAGTAAGCGTCCTTTGGCAACTGGATTTATGCTGTTGGCGTTAGCGACTATTACCTTTTTAACCTGGCAGGGTGCTTCTACACATGATTGGGAAGCGGCAAAGGAATATGGTAAAATTGTGGCTGACGTTGAAATTGATAAAACATCAGAAGAATATAAAATTGCTTCAGATAATACATGTATCACTTGTCATGGAGACAGCTTCCAAGGTGGAGCTGGTGCCCCAACGTTAATCGAAACAGGACTAACGGCTGAGGAAATTGCGACAATTGCAAAAGAAGGTAGAGGAACTATGCCTGCGGGAGTCTTTAAGGGTGATGATGATCAGCTTAAAAAGCTATCTGAATACATTGCAAACTTAGGGAAATAATAACAGATTGTAAAAAAGCTGACGGATTTTCGTCAGCTTTTATTATTAAAAGAAACGAGGAATAGAAGTGAAATGGATATATCCTCTACTGGCCAACAAGTCGTTTATATGGTTATTGCTTTTAGTTAATATTGCAGGGACCATTTACGGGTATATATGGTATGGGTGGCAGTTAAAAGAAACGCCCACTATTTTCCTTATTTTTGTACCTGATAGCCCTACTGCTAGTTTATTTTTCGTCTTTGTTCTAGTGGCGTTTCTTTTGAAAAAGAATTGGCCGATTATAGAGGCACTTGCGATTGTCACTTTATTTAAATATGGAATATGGGCTGTGGTGATGAATCTTCTAGTCTTTTCTGTTCAAGGCGAGTTGGATTGGATCGGCGTTATGTTAATATTTTCTCATTTTGCTATGGCGGTTCAAGCATTACTGTATTCCCCTTTTTATCGATTTAGATGGTGGCATTTGATTGTTACAGCGCTATGGACTTTACATAATGATGTGATAGATTATGTCTTTTTCATGCTCCCTCGTTATCACATGTTAAATGATTTTACACCACAAATTGGTTATTTTACCTTTTGGCTATCGGTGTTGTCAGTAGGAATTGGTTATTATTTTGTCATACGACCGAATCGATTTAAACTTACTATTTAAAAACTAGAATGAAAATAGTTTTAGGTAGAATAAAAGATGGTCTAACCTTGTCCAACCCTTCATACATTTTAATAGTAATGATAGGGGGGACAAGGTTTGAAATACAAATGGGTTCTAATATTTTTCATTGTCATTATGCTCTCTCCCATGGCGGTTAGTGCGAATTTGCAAACACCGATAGAGAAGCTTGATAATATCTCTGATGAAGCACTTCAAATGATAAAGTTTCAGAGGTATGAGGATGGTAAAAAGCTTTTAAGTTATTTTTCAGAGCAGTTCTCAGACATCTCAAAAAAAGAACATCCCTTTACGATGGATGAATTAAGAATTATTACCGTATCTCATGACGAGGCAATGGAGGCGGCAGCCAGCACAAATATGGAGTACGAGGAAAGAGTTAAAAGACTTACCAAGTTTCGTTTAGTGGTTGATGCGATTGCTACGAGTCATCAGCCATTATGGACTGAAATGAAGAATCAAATTTTAACGGCATTCCATGAAGCGAGAGAAGCAGCAAATACAGGTGATTCTGCACATTTTCATTCAAATTTCAATAATTTTATGGCCTTATACAATGTTATTTATCCAAGTATGAAAATTGATGTTTCAGCAGAGAATATTCAAAGAATAGACGCACGCATCAATTTTATTGATGAATATCGTTCAGAGGTTGTTAACAACGTTAAAAGCCAACAGGAATTAGAAGGTCTAGAAATGGATTTAAAAAATCTTTTTGAAAACATGGATGAGGATGAAGCAGACCCATCACTGTGGTGGGTAATCATATCTACAGGAAGCATTATCATTTTAACTCTTTCTTATGTAGGTTGGAGAAAATATCAGGGTGAAAAGGATATGCGAAAAAATCGTTCTAGAGTGCATAAGGATTAAGTTTGAACTTCACGTAGATGATTACACCTATAGAAGTACTGGAGGTTCAAAATGGGATTTTTAATTTATTTTCTTATTGTTATGTTGGTACCCTTATGGGCTCAATTTAGGGTGAAGGGTACTTTTGTAAAATATTCTCGTGTAGCTAATTCCAGCTATCGTACAGGGGCAGAGGTAGCGCGGGAAGTGCTTAATGCAAACGGGCTTTTTAATGTGGGAGTTGAAGAGGGAAGAGGATTTTTAAGTGATCACTATGATCCAAGGTCGAAAACGGTTAGGCTATCCCCTGAAAATTTTCGTGGTCATTCCATAGCTTCTACTGCCATTGCAGCCCACGAGTGTGGACATGCTATACAAGACGCACAGCGTTATACATTTTTACGGTTCCGTCATGCTTTAGTACCTGTGGCAAATATTGGATCTAATTTTTCTTGGGTACTTGTTTTGATGGGGATTTTTTTTCAAATGAGCGGACTTTTGTTAGCTGGTATTGTATTCATGGCAGCGGCTGTACTTTTTCAATTGATTACGTTACCGGTTGAATTTAATGCCTCCAATCGCGCAATGGACCAAGTAGTTTCATTAGGGTTAATCCGTAATGAGGAAGAGCGGAATGCTAGAAAGGTTTTAAATGCTGCAGCCTTAACCTATGTAGCAGCAGCTGCGGTAGCTGTTTTAGAGTTATTGAGGCTAGTCCTTATCTTTACTGGAATGAATAGAAGTAATGAATAAAAGCAATGTCCAGCTGGACATTGCTTTTTAAATTTCAATTGGTTTTTTATTTTCATCTAGTGTAAAACCTTCTCCGTGGACATCATGGACAATGGTAACCGAAACAAACGCATGTGGGTCAACGGAAGTAATTAAATTTTTCAAACGTACAATCTCATTTCTAGCCACAACACAGTATAAAACTTCACGATCCATTTTTGTAAAAGATCCATACCCCTTAAGAACGGTGACACCACGGTCCATTTCAGCCATAATTTTTTTGGCGATATCATCATTTCTTTCAGAGACAATCATCGCACCTCGGGCGGTATAGGCCCCTTCTTGGATAAAATCAATTACTCGTGCTCCAATAAATACAGCGACCAGTGTATACATCGCCTCTCTATAATTGAGATAGGTAAGAACAGAAGCCCCAATCACACATATATCAAAAATGAACATGGTCCTCCCCATGCTCCAGCCTACATATTTCTGAACAAGTCGTGCTATGATGTCTACTCCACCTGTTGTACCACCATAACGAAAGATAATACCTAAACCAATTCCTAGAAAAACACCCGCAAATAGTGCTGCCAGCAACAAGTCGTCCTTCAGCGGCATGTCGATAGAATAACGTTGGAATATCCATAAAAATAGGGAGAGGCCAACCGTACCAAGCATTGTATAGATGAAAGAGTTTCTCCCAAGCAATTTCCATCCAATAAAAAAGAGCGGGATGTTTAAAATTAAGTTTGTATAAGATGGATCCCATTTGAACATGAAATAAAGAAGAAGGGTTATACCTGTAAAACCACCTTCAGCAAGTTTATTTTGCATATTAAAATGGACCAGTCCAAAAGACATAATTGCTGTTCCAATTAAGATAAATAAAACATTTTTAATTTTAAGACCAAATATCATGATTTCTCCTCCTTTGCCAAATATTCCCCAGCCAGCGGCTTTTATTATAGCGAATTAACAATAGAAGAGCAATTTTAAGCAGGAAAGTTTATACGTAAGGGCTGTTTTCTAAAAGATTGTTGTTAAAATCTTAAAGCCGATTTTAACGTAGAAATATCTATTTTGTGCTTTAGATTTAGTTTGCAGGCTCTTATCTTAGTTAAATTTTGTTCCAAAAAAGCATCGGGGCTTAAGAAAAGAGCCTACTTGATATAAAAATATTTGTAAAACGAACCTATTTTCGCTAATGTATTTAGTAGAAGCTTTTGTAATTATCAAAAGAGGTGAATGGGTGTGCCCAAAGGGAAGTCTATCAAAGATTTACAGACGGAAGTAGATACATACATAAGTCAATTTAAAGAAGGTTATTTTAGTCCATTGGCAATGGTGGCACGTCTAACAGAAGAGCTAGGAGAACTTGCTAGAGAGGTCAATCATTATTACGGTGAGAAGCCAAAGAAATCCAGTGAAACCGAAAAGGCTATTGAGGAGGAACTTGGAGACCTTCTTTTTGTTATTATTTGCCTGGCCAATTCATTAAATATTGACTTGGAAGAGGCGCATAATTATGTCATGAATAAATTTAATACGAGAGATAAGGATCGTTGGACGAGGATAGAAAATATCAGTGAGGAGAGTAAATGAATGAATAGCGTAAAAATTATAATTGCGGGACCTCGTGGCAGGATGGGGAGTGAGGCAGTAAAAATGGTAACAAATACTGAACATTTTGAACTAGTGGCAGTAGTTGACCATAAATATGACGACCACATGTTAAGTGACCTGGACGGTTTCCAGTCTATTAAAAATGTTCCCATTTACTCAACCATTGAAAAGGGTCTTCAAAGTGCTCAGTGTGATGTATTAATTGACCTTACTACACCTGAAGTTGGTATGCATCATGCGAGAACAGCTCTGCAGTATAACGTGAGGCCAGTTGTAGGAACCACTGGGTTTACAAAAGCAGACTTAGAGGAGTTGGAGCGTATTTGTAAGGACAAGAAGTTAGGGTGTATAATAGCCCCAAACTTTGCACTTGGTGCTGTATTAATGATGAAGTTTTCGCAAATGGCTGCAAAATATTTTAATGATATTGAAATCATCGAACTTCATCATGATCAAAAATTGGATGCTCCATCCGGAACTGCGGTTAAAACTGCTGAAATGATGGCAGCTGTGAGAGAATTTAAAGAACAGGGGCATCCTGATGAGAAAGAAACAATCAGTGGCGCTAGGGGTGCAGAGTTTAATGGAATGCATATCCATTCTGTGAGACTCCCTGGGTTAGTTGCTCATCAACAAGTTTTATTTGGTTCAGATGGGCAAACACTATCGATTCGTCATGATTCCTACAATCGCGCATCCTTCATGTCCGGTGTGAAAATAGCAGTTGAGACCGTAATGAAGCAAGATGTTTTTGTTTATGGACTTGAAAATATTCTAGAATAGGAGTACTACCATGAATATAGCCTTAATCGCACACGATAATAAAAAAAATGATCTTGTACAATTTGCAACAGCCTATCAAACAATCTTTTCAAAGCACACGCTTTTTGCAACTGGGACTACTGGATTGAGAATTCAAGAAGCAACAGGATTACCTATTACAAGATTTCAGTCTGGTCCACTTGGGGGAGATCAGGAAATAGGTGCAATGATCGCACAAAATAAAATGGATGCCATTTTCTTTTTTCGTGACCCGCTAACTGCGCAGCCACATGAACCTGATGTAACTGCACTTGTTCGTTTATGTGACGTCTATTCAATTCCTCTTGCAACAAACATGGGGACTGCTGAACTCCTGATAAGAGGTTTAGATGAAGGGTTTCTAGAGTGGAGGAATATACTTCATAAAAACGGTGAAAGTGATGAACGTTAATCCCTTACATATACTAGCATTTGGAGCCCATGCCGATGACGTGGAAATCGGCATGGGAGGAAGCATTGCAAAACTTTCAGCGAGTGGAAAAAGGATAGGAATTTGTGATTTAACTGATGCAGATTTATCTTCAAACGGGACCATCGTATTAAGAAAGCAGGAAGCAAAGAAAGCGGCTGAAATATTGGGTGTGACTGAGAGATTGTCTTTGGGGTTGCCAGACAGAGGGCTCCTTCTTAAGGAAGAATTTATTAGAGAGATTGCTTCGGTCATTAGACGATTCCAGCCACAAGTTGTCTTTGCCCCCTATTTTGAAGACCGTCATCCTGACCATGGGAACTGCGCCCGCCTTGTAGAAGAGGCGGTCTTTTCTGCTGGAATAAGAAAATACCAAACGAAAAATGAAGAAGCACCTCATAAAGTTTCGAGGCTATATTTCTATATGATAAATGGATTTCATAAACCAGATTTCACCATTGATATTTCAGAGACAATAGAGCATAAAATAGCTGCTTTAAGGGCCTATAAAAGCCAATTTGAACAAACAGATAGTAGTGTTGAAACACCGCTTGTAAATGGGTATATAGAAACCGTTGAAGCAAGAGAAAGATTATTCGGTCAACAAGTTGGAGTTAAATTTGCAGAAGGTTTTAAATCAAATGTGCCAATCCTCCTGAATCGTGACTTGATTGGAGATTAAAAATGAGGAAATTAAAAATTGGAATTACCTGTTATCCCACGGTTGGCGGCTCTGGAGTCGTAGCCACGGAATTAGGAAAAATGCTTGCTGAAAAGGGACATGAAATTCATTTTATTTCATCGAGCATACCTTTTAGACTTAATCGAATGTATCATAATATTTTTTATCATCAAGTTGAAGTAAATCAATACTCTGTATTTCAATATCCACCATATGACATTGCTTTAGCTAGTAAAATGGCAGAGGTTGCAAACAGAGAGAATTTAGACATTCTTCATGTTCATTATGCAATTCCGCATGCAGTTTGTGCAATATTGGCAAAACAAATGTCGAAGGTGGATGTTAAGATAGTCACCACCCTTCACGGGACAGATATAACGGTATTAGGTTACGATCCATCGCTAACTGAAGCCATTAAGTTTGGCATAGAGAAATCGGATGTTGTCACAGCTGTTTCAAGGTCTTTAATCAATCAGACACATGAACTTATTCAGCCAGACAAACAAATCGAAACGGTTTATAATTTTATTGACGAGAGAATTTATCAAAAGAGAGAAGCAAATCATTTAAAAAAAGAATTTGGGATTCAAGATAACGAAAAGGTTGTCATCCATGTTTCGAATTTCCGGCCAGTTAAACGAGTTCAGGACGTAGTAAAGACATTTGCCAGAATATCAGCAGCGTTGCCGGCTAGATTACTTCTAGTAGGGGACGGTCCTGAAATGACTCCTGTGTGCAGGTTAGTCAAAAAATTAGGATTAACGGATAAAGTTCACCTGCTTGGGAAACAGGAAAACCTTGATGAGTTGTATTCAATCAGTGACTTAAAGCTTTTATTATCAGAAAAGGAAAGCTTTGGTCTGGTGGCGCTCGAAGCAATGGCATGCGGGGTGCCGTGTATTGGTACGAATGTTGGTGGAATGCCTGAAGTCATTCAGCATGGAGAAACAGGATACATATGTGAATTAGGGGATATTGAAGATATTTCTACAAAGGCAATCAGGGTATTAAGTGACGAACAATTACATCAGCAATTTGCTGCTAACGGAATTGCTGTGGTTAACACAAAATTTAGAGCACAAGAAATTGTCGGACAATATGAGCAATTATATTTTAAGCTCTTAAATTAAGGGTGATTTGAATGAGAGAGCCATTTTTAGCGGCAGTACCAGTTTTAGAAAAGCTGGAATCTGCCGGGTTTGAAGCTTATTTTGTCGGAGGTTCTGTCAGAGACTTCCTTTTAAATAAGGAAATAAACGATGTGGATATTGCAACCTCAGCAACCCCTAGTGAAGTTAAGCAAATATTCCCAAAAACTGTTGATGTAGGAATTGAACATGGAACTGTTTTAGTCCTTTTTGAAAATCAGTCATATGAAATAACTACGTTTCGTAGTGAAGCAGAATATGAAGATTTTCGCAGACCGAAAGAAGTTTCATTTATTAGAAATCTGAGGGAAGATTTGCAGCGTAGAGACTTCACGATGAATGCGATTGCTATGGATAAGAATGGAAACCTTATTGATCCTTTTAATGGGAAAATTTCGATTTTGAACCAAGTCATACAAACAGTTGGAAAAGCAGTTGATCGATTTCAAGAGGATGCTTTAAGAATGATGCGTGCAGTGCGTTTTGTTAGTCAGTTATCATTCAAAATTGAAAAGGAAACGTTAAATGCATTGATTGACTCGGTACATTTACTTGAAAATATTGCGGTTGAACGAAAACAAGCTGAGTTTGAAAAATTACTTTGTGGTGATGATCGAAAGCAAGCATTAGAACTAATTCTTCAAACGAATATTTATTCCCACCTACCAGGTTTATCGGGTGGAGAAGACGGCATTAAATTAATGGTTGGGTACAAGCTTGAAAAATTAAACAAACGTGAAATGTGGGCATTGCTTGTTTACTGTCTGAATATCGAGAAGAAGGACATCGAGCATTTTCTCAGGGGCTGGCGAATCCCTTTGAAGGAAATCAGGGAGATTCAGCTTATACTTCAGTACCTGTATCAGAGAATCGAAACTAGCTGGTCCTTGTATGATTTATATACTGCTGGTAAAGAAGTTTTTGTTTCGTCTGAAATTCTATACCTTGTCATAAAAGGGATTGAGAATCAAAATACCATTCAGCATTATTTACAATTGTTTGAAAAACTTCCGATTAAAGATCGGTCAGAGATGGATGTCACAGGAAATGACCTAATGAATTGGTTTAACAAAACCGGCGGACCATGGGTGAAAGAAGTATTGTTAAGGGTTGAGCATGCTATTATAGCAGGTAAAATAGCAAATAATAAAAAAATCATAAAGGAGTGGCTGATGGAGTGCAATCACAACTAAGGAAAGATTTGCTTGATGCCTTCACAAATGCTGGGGAAGCCTACCTATCGGGGCAGCGGATTGCAGAATTGATTGGCTGCTCCCGGACAGCTGTCTGGAAGCATATTGAGGAACTCCGTAAAGAAGGATTTGAATTGGAAGCTGTACGGCGTAAGGGATATCGGATTGTGAAAACACCCGAAAAAATCACAGCAGATGAACTTCGGCTTGGACTAAAAACAAATTTTATGGGTAAGAACGTTCACTATGAAGAAACCGTGGAATCAACTCAAAAAATTGCACAGCGGTTAGCTTTTGAAAATGCACCAGAAGGAACAGTTATTATTGCAGAAGAGCAGGTAGCTGGTCGTGGGAGAATGGATCGAAAATGGCACTCACCTAAGTATACAGGCATTTGGATGAGTATTATCCTAAGACCAAACATTCCGCTGCCAAAGGCGCCACAATTAACGCTATTAACAGCGGTGGCGATTGTTCAGGCGATCGAGGATCTTACAGGTCTGCTGCCGGAAATTAAATGGCCTAATGACATCCTCATTAGAGGGAAAAAGGTAACGGGAATATTAACGGAACTTGAAGCAGAAGCGGATCGTATCAATTCAATCATCATTGGAATCGGCATGAATGTTAACCAAACAAAAGAAGACTTTCCTAGTGAGTTGAAAGAGATTGCCACATCACTTTCTCTTGAAAAAGGGGAAAAAGTATCCCGTTCGGACTTAATCAAGGCGATTTTTCTGAATCTCGAAAAATTGTATCTCCTTTATCTTGAAGAAGGTTTCTTTCCTATCAAGCTTCTTTGGGAAGGGTATGCCATTAGTATTGGCAGGAAAATTACTGCCCGCACACTCTCTAATTCCATAATCGGTACCGCACAAGGAATTACAGATGATGGAGTTTTAATATTGGTTGATGAACATGGAAAAACACACCATATTTACTCAGCGGATATTGAGTTATAAAGATAGCGGTTATTGATGAAAAGAATTTCTTGCGGTTTTCTGAATTTTTTCTTATAATTCAAATAATGGGCGGTATCGCTTTCGAGCTGCACCTGAAACTGCTTTTTACAATTAAAAAAGGTTTCTGCCTAGATCCGTATAACGGACCGGGACAGAGGGATAAAACATGTAAAAGAGTACCAAGATCCTCTGCCTTCAGTTGGATCTTTTTATTTGCTCTTTTTTAACCCCTCTTCCTACTAAAAAGGAGGGAATGTTGATGAAGCAAAGTACAGATTTCTTGAAAATGAAAGAAAACAAGGAAAAAATCGTCATGCTCACTGCTTATGATTACCCATCTGCTAAGCAGGCAGAGCAAGCAGGAGTGGATTTAATTTTAGTTGGAGACTCTCTTGGTATGGTGGTACTTGGATATGATTCCACAGTGCCAGTGACGCTGGAAGACATGATTCATCACACAAAAGCGGTTAAACGAGGAGCTAAAGATACGTTTATTGTCGTTGATATGCCGTTCTTAACCTATCATTTATCAGTAAGGGATACGTTACAGAACGCCGGCAGATTAATTCAAGAGTCGGGGGCTCACGCTGTCAAGCTAGAAGGAGCAGATGATGTAATAGAACAGATTTCAGCGCTTACTAATGCTGGAATTCCGGTTTGTGGTCATCTTGGATTAACTCCGCAATCCGTGGGCGTATTAGGCGGTTATAAAGTTCAAGGAAAAGACGCGAAAGGTGCAATGAAATTACTGCAAGACGCAAAAAAATGTGAGGAAGCCGGGGCATTCGCTATTGTGCTAGAATGTGTACCTAAGCAGCTTGCAGAGGAAGTTGCAAAGAATGTAACCATTCCAATAATTGGTATCGGAGCAGGGGGAGAGGTAGACGGACAGGTACTCGTCTATCACGATATTTTAGGTTATGGTGTAGAGAGGGTGCCTAAGTTTGTAAAGCAATATTACTCCCTTAATCCGTTTATTCTTGAATCCATTCAATCCTATGTGAAAGAAGTAAAGTCGGAACAGTTTCCTGAAGATAAACACTCCTTTACGATGAAAGAAAGAGAGCTTAGTGGACTTTACGGAGGGTTAAAATGAGAGTCATTACCACAATACAAGATATGCAAACAGAAATTTTAAAACTGAAATCCCAATCTAAATCAATCGGATTTGTGCCAACTATGGGATTTTTACATGAGGGTCATTTAACTCTATTAAAAAGAGCGAGAGAAGATAATGAGATTGTTGTTTTAAGTATTTTTGTAAATCCGCTGCAATTTGGTCCGACAGAAGATTTTTCAACTTACCCTAGAGATTTTGAGAGAGATCAATCATTAGCTGAGTGTGAAGGGGTAGACTACCTTTTTTATCCTTCAGCAAAAGAAATGTATCCGCATTCTTCTTCCGTTAGCGTAATTGTACAGGAACGTACCGATGTTTTATGCGGGAAGTCTAGACCGGGCCATTTTAATGGTGTAGCAACTGTTTTAACGAAGCTATTTAATATTGTGCTGCCAACAAGGGCTTATTTTGGCAAGAAGGATGCGCAGCAAGTTGCTGTTGTAGAGGGGTTGATCACGGATTTTAATTTTCCGATTGAATTAATTCCTGTAGATATTGTCCGTGAAGAAGATGGTCTTGCGAAAAGCTCTCGAAATGTTAATTTATTGCCTGATGAGAGGCGTCAAGCTGTAGTTCTTTTCAAAAGCCTAACCACCGCTAAGGAGACTATAGAGGGAGGGGAACGGAACCCTCGAGCTATTAAGAATGTAATCTCAAACTTGATAGGTTCAGAATCTAATGGAGAAATTGATTATGTAGAGATTTATTCTTATCCTCAGTTAAAAGCACTAGATTATCTAGAGGGAACCTGTATTTTAGCGATAGCCGTTAAATTTTCAAAGGTTAGATTAATAGATAACATCATCCTAGAGGTCAGCCATGAATTTGGAGGAGTAAAATAATGTTTCGGCATATGATGAATGGAAAAATCCACCGTGCTACGGTGACGGAAGCTAATCTAAATTATGTTGGCAGTATTACAATAGATCAAGATTTACTTGATGCGGTTGGTATGGTCGCAAATGAAAAGGTGCAAATTGTTAATAACAATAATGGGGCAAGACTTGAAACGTATATCATCCCAGGTGAAAGAGGAAGCGGTGTTATTTGTTTAAATGGGGCTGCTGCAAGGCTTGTACAAAAAGGTGATATTGTTATTATTATCTCATATTGCCTGGTAGCTGAAGAAAAAGTTCCAAGCCATAAACCTAAAGTAGCGATTATGGATGAACATAACCGAATAAAAGAACTAATTTATGCTGAACCAGCATTAACGATTATGTAATAAAATCCCCAGTCTGGGGATTTTTTCTTTTTTTATGATAATTTTATATACTATAACGTAAGGTTTTCTTTTTCTTTTTGCTTTTTTGTGATACCGTTTTAATGAAGGTTTGAGGTGTTAGATAGAATGAAAAATAAATTTGTTGTAGTCGACTTGGAAACTACAGGAAATAACCCTAAAAAAGGGGATAAGATAATCCAATTTGCCGCTGTGGTCATTGAAGATGGGAAAATCACGGAAAGCTTCTCATCTCTAATCAATCCCCAGAGGTCAATCCCAGCTTTTATTGAGGAATTAACCGGCTTAGAGGATAAGATGGTAAAAGATGCTCCATTATTTGAAGAAATAGCCCCGAAGGTTAACTCGTTATTAGAAGGTGCTTATTTCGTTGCGCATAATGTTTTATTTGACTTGTCTTTTTTGCAGGAAGAGTTAATTCAAGCTGGATTTGATGGCTTTTATGGATCAGTCTTAGATACCGTTGAAATGGCAAGAATTATATTTCCTACTGCCGATGGCTATAAGTTATCAGACTTAGCAGTTAGAGAGGATCTGCAACATGATCGCCCTCACCAGGCTGATAGTGATGCTCAAGTCACGGCTGAGCTATTTCTTATACTTGTAAATCATTTATTTCAATTACCGGAAATCACGCTCCGACAGCTTTCGCAGCTTGCAGGGGGCTTAAAAAGTGATTTACAACAACTGATAGAAGAAATTATTTTAGAATTAGACCTAACAAGCGTCAGCTGGTACGAATCGATTGAAATATGTAACAATACACTTGCCTTGAAAAAAACACAGAGCAGTACAACTTCCACTCGGATGCAATATGAGGAGAAGTACCAGTTTCCAACCGGCGAAGACGAAAAAGTGGATATGGTTAAACGTGCTTTTACCAACTTTGAAAAGAGAATAGGACAATTTCAAATGATGGATGGGGTTTACCATGCTTTTGAATCTAGGAAGCATACTCTCATTGAAGCAGGAACTGGTGTTGGAAAATCTCTTGGATACCTGTTTCCAGTTGCTTATTTTGCAAAACAAAATAAGCAGCCAATTGTAGTGAGTACACATACCATTCAACTACAAGAACAAATTATTCATAATGAAATTCCTTTACTAACAAAGATCCTTCCTTTTGAAATAAAGTGTGTTTTGTTAAAAGGGAGAAATCATTACATTAGCTTAGAGAAATTCGCTCTTTCTTTGTTGGAGGAAAATGACAATTACGATACCACGTTAACTAAAATGCAAATACTTGTCTGGCTGACGGAAACGGATACGGGAGATCGAGATGAGCTAAACCTCTCAAGCGGAGGCAATATTTTTTGGAATAAAATTAAAAATGATCAAACAATCTTCCCAATGAATAAACTTTGGCAGGAAAAAGATTTCTATTTACGTGCCAAAAGCGAAGCGAAGAATGCAGACATCATCATCACTAATCATTCACTGCTATTAAGTAATCTATCAGCTGAAACATCCCTATTGCCAGAATTTGAATATGCTGTCATTGACGAAGGACATCATTTTGAGAAGGTAGCAAGTCAATATTTTGGCCGCTCATTAGACTACTTAACTACTCGTTTGCTTGTAAGCCAATTTGGTCAATATGAGCAGCGCCTGCTGTTTTATGAGCTAGAAATGATACTTGATTCTCTAAAAATTGCTAGGGATGAGGTACCTCTTGGGAAAGTAAATCAACTGGCAGCCGATCTTTCTTATGAAATGGACGAGTTTTTTAAACTGACTGCCCTGTATGCAAAATCAAATTCTGGAGAAAGAAGAGGCTTAAATCGAGCGAAGGTGCGTTTTTCACATAACAATGGAGGCAAGGAAAAAAATGCCTTAGTCCATAGTGCCGAGCGGTTTGCATTCTTATTGAAAGACCTGGAAACTGCGATAACACAGCGTCTAGGACTGGTAAAAAAATATAAGGAATCACTAAAAAGTAAACAAAAAGGAAAATTAGAGGAAATCATATCCTTTAGAAATGAACTAGAAGAGCTGAGAGTGACAGTTCAAGATTGCTTTATTAAAAAATCAAATGATGTTAAGTGGATAGAAATAGATTTCCGTTCTCAACAGAATGTAACCACCTTCTATGCCCAGCCAGCTTTTGTATCGGCTTCGCTGAAGGAGAGGTTTTTTAATAGTAAAAAGGGAGTTGTCTTAACTTCAGCAACCCTGACTGTCAATCATTCATTCGATTACGTTCTAAAAGAAATTGGGCTAGTCAAAGAGGATACTTTAACCAAGGTTATCCCATCTCCTTTTGATTATAAAAATCAGGTTCAGCTTTTAATTCCTGAGGATTTACCAGAGGTAAATGCAGTGAGTCTAGAAGATTATGTCATTGCCATAACTGAACACATTATCACAATTGCTGAGGCAACTAATGGAAGAATGTTGATTCTCTTTACCGCTCACGACATGTTAAAGAAAACTTATGAGCTTATTAAAGAAAGTGGATTCCTCAATGACTTTGCGATGATTGCTCAAGGAATTACGAGCGGCAGCCGAACCAGACTCACAAGAAATTTCCAAAGGTATGATAAAGCCATTCTGCTAGGGACAAGCAGCTTCTGGGAAGGGGTAGATATTCCAGGAGAGGATTTATCCTGTCTTGTGATTGTCAGATTGCCATTTAGTCCTCCTGACGAACCACTGACAGAAGCTAAATGTCAAGTCATCAAACAGCAGGGTGGAAATGCTTTTACGGAGTATTCATTGCCAGAAGCAATTCTCCGATTTAAGCAGGGCTTTGGACGTTTGATCCGAACTGAAAAAGATCGGGGGATTATGATGGTTTTTGATAAAAGGATTACTACTACAAAATACGGTAAGGCTTTTCTTAAATCAATTCCTGATGTACCGATGAAAAAGGGAGATATCGACGAGTTAGTTCAAATAATTTACAAATGGTTATAATGAAATTTGGAAAATTTACACATCCTAATGATATGGGAGGTATGTGTATGAAAATGTTATTAATTGTGGCAGCAATCTTCTTTCAGTTAACTTCGATTGGCAGTGCCTCTACTTTTGAATATAGTAATGTGGAAAGCATCGATTTAAATTTAAAGGACCATGAGATTGCTGTTACGTTTTTAGGATTAGGTGATGGTGAAGCCACTCTTATTCAAGGCTCAAATGGAGAAAATATCTTGGTTAATACGGGTGGAGAAGCAACAAGCGAAAACCTAAGTGAATTACTCAAAACATACCGTGTAAAAGAAGTTTCAACATTAATTATTACCAGCCGTCAGAATTTATTTGTTGACCAACTTACTCAAATGATACCAAAATATAAAGTAAAGAAATTGATTTCAACACCTGAGATAACAAACGAAATAAAAAATATGACTTCGCCCTTTTCCGAAGTGGAAGTGATTCCATGGAACGAGAGTATAACCCAAGAATTGTTCCCTGATTTATCTGCAGAGGTACTATTTACAGGAAAAGGTGAAAATGAAGGAATCGATTTTACCCTAAAGTTTTTTAAGCATCGCATTTTTTTTATGACTTCCTCTAGTGACCAAGTAGAAGAAAATTTATTACATAAACCATTAGAAGACGTTACGATTTTTAAAGTACCTAACTGGGCTATGGAAGATTCGTTATCTGAGAGATTAATTCAATATGTTAATCCGCAAATAGCGATTTTGTTTGAGTCAGAGCAGCACCAACCTGACCCTGATATTATCTATAATTTGCAGGATGCATGGTCAGAAGTCTTTTTTACCAAAAAGCATGGTACGATAACGATAAAATTTACCGAAAATAACTACGAAGTATTTACCTTTCCTGTAGAAAAGGGAGACTATAGCTGATATTATTGCTTTAGAGAGATAAAGGAGGAATACTATGGAATCAAAAATAGAAGTCCTCTCGACTGTAAAGCTTTCGCATAGTCCGGACTTATACAAAATTGTTGATGCCCTTAATCGAACCTTAAAACAGCAGGACCTAATGTTCGGCTTGGCACTCGACAAGGAAGATCAAAGTAAAGCCATTTTTACGATTTATCGTACATAAAGATGTAAAGCGAAGGCGACCGCCTCGAAGCTGGAAGAAGTGGAGTACAATGAAAAAAATAATCTTAGGTATAGTTTTATTTATTGCAGTTTGTGTAGGGGTATTTATTAAAGTGTATGCAAGTGCCCAGGAGCCGTTAAATGCAGCAGAAGAAAAAGCCGTTTCCTTGGCAAAGGAAAAAGTCGAGATTAGTGAAGTAGATGATTTCCATATCTATCACGGAACAGAAACGGTAAGTGTTCTAGAGGGAAAAAATAAAAAGGGTGAAGATATCATCGTATGGATTCCTGAGAAGAGCAAGAAAGTCATTTGGGATAAACGGAAAAACGGAATCTCAAAAGAAGATGCAGTACAAAGACTTTTGGATGAGAAGAGTCCAAAAAAGATTATCTCCGTTAAATTAGGAATGGAAAATAGTATCCCATTATGGGAAATATATTACCGTTCTGAAAATAATTTAATAAATTATTATTATGTTCACTTTAAAACAGGTGAATGGTTAAAAAAAATTGAAAATTTATAGCTTTATTGGAGCAGGAGGAGAAGGAAATGGCAGTAAAATTAGCAAACAGAGTACTGGCGCTTACACCGTCAACAACATTAGCAATTACAGCAAAGGCGAAAGAACTAAAGGAACAAGGAGTGGATGTGATTGGTTTAGGAGCTGGTGAGCCAGACTATAACACTCCACAGCATATTTTAGACGCGGCAGTTCGTTCCATGAATGAAGGGCATACGAAGTATACTCCTTCCGCAGGATTACCTGCTTTAAAGAAAGCCATTATAGAAAAATTTGAAAGAGACCAAGGTCTTTCCTATAAATTAAATGAAATTATTGTAGGAAATGGTGCGAAGCATGTGTTGTATACGCTCTTTCAGGTACTCTTAAATGAAGGTGATGAGGTTATTATCCCTACACCTTATTGGGTAAGCTACCCTGAGCAAGTTAAATTAGCAGGCGGCGTTCCTGTATATGTAGATGGATTAGAATCACAGCAGTTTAAAATTACGCCTGAACAATTAAATTCGGTCATTTCCGAAAGAACGAGAGCAGTTATTATCAACTCGCCTAGTAACCCTACTGGTGTAATTTATACAGCAGAGGAACTGCGGGAATTAGGTAAATTATGTCTTGAAAAAAACATATTAATCGTTTCGGATGAGATTTATGAAAAGCTTATATATGGTGAACATAAGCATGTATCAATTGCGCAGCTATCACCGGAATTAAAGGAGCAGACCATTGTTATTAATGGAGTTTCAAAATCACACTCTATGACAGGCTGGCGTATCGGCTATGCGGCAGGGAATAAGGAGATTATTGAAGCAATGACAAATCTTGCGAGTCACAGTACATCTAATCCGACGACAACTGCACAGTATGCCTCTATCGCTGCTTATAATGGTCCACAAGAGCCCGTAGAAGAAATGCGGCAGGCATTCGAACATCGGTTAGAAGTAATATATAATCAATTAGTTTCGATACCTGGTTTCACCTGTGTAAAGCCACAAGGAGCTTTTTACTTATATCCAAATGTAAAGGAAGCAGCTAACATAACAGGATATTCTGATGTTGATGCTTTTGTAGAAGCGCTATTAGTAGAGGCAAAGGTAGCGGTTATTCCAGGCTCTGGGTTCGGTACTCCAGATAATATCCGACTATCCTATGCAACTTCTCTAGATTTACTAGAAAAAGCTGTTGCAAGAATGAGAGATTTCGTTGAATCGAAACGTCAAGATTAAAAATATTGGATGACCCAAAAAAGTCTGCATCTGCAGGCTTTTTACTTTTTAGATAAAATCTGGATAAGCCCATCCTCTTACTCAGGCAGGTTGTTCATGTTATACTAATCAAGAGGTGTCGTAAAGATGAAAACAAATATATTATCATGGCTTCAGGAAGGTAATATAACGGTTCCTGCTGTATTATTTTCTGAGTACCGCAATATGAATCTTAATGAATATGAACTTGTTCTTTTATTAAATATCATTACCTTTATAGAAAAGGGAAATGACTTCCCAACCCCAGAAGAGCTTTCCTCACGAATGACGATTACCGTTTCGGAATGTAACGATATTCTGCGAAGATTAATCCAAAAAGGGTTTATTGAAATCATAGATGAATATTCATCAGAAGGAATTAGGTTTGAGAAATACTCCGTTCAACCATTATGGGAGAGACTTGTAGAACAATTTTTAATGAAAAATAAACAGTCACAGGAAGTTACTAAAAAGGCAGACGAAAGTGATCTTTATACGTGTTTTGAGAAGGAATTTGGACGGCCTCTATCCCCGTTTGAATGTGAATCATTGGCCATGTGGATGGATGATGACCACCATGATCCCATTATTATCAAGGCAGCCTTGCGAGAGTCAGTCATGTCAGGAAAGTTAAATTTCCGGTATATTGACAGGATTCTTTTTGAATGGAAAAAGAATGGCATTAAGACTATTGAACAAGCTAAAAATCATGGAAGAAAGTTTCGCCAAAAGCAAACTCCTAATAGACCTGCTCAAGATACTCAAGCGTCTTCAACTCATTCTGTGCCTTTTTACAATTGGCTCGAGCAATAAACATATTGAACGAGAGGGAAATTCCTCTCGTTTGTTTCCATTTTTATAAAATTATTACTCATGGCAGGTGACTCTCTTTGTTAAACAATACACAGATACGTTTTTGTCTAGATAAAATGGACGAAATGTTTCCTGATGCACATTGCGAACTTATACATTCAAATCCATTTGAGCTTGTGATAGCAGTGGCATTGTCTGCACAATGTACGGATGTACTCGTCAACAAAGTTACAAAAGAATTATTTAAAAAATACAAAACTCCAGAGGATTATTTAAGTGTGTCTCTAGAAGAATTGCAAAATGATATTCGCTCTATAGGACTCTATAGAAACAAAGCAAAGAATATCCAAAGTTTGTGCCGATTACTTTTGGATGAATACAATGGAGAAGTACCGCGTGATCGTGATGAATTAACGAAACTTCCTGGTGTTGGAAGGAAAACAGCGAATGTTGTGGTATCAGTGGCTTTTAATATACCAGCCATTGCCGTGGATACGCATGTAGAAAGAGTAAGTAAACGCCTAGGAATATGCCGCTGGAAGGATTCCGTTTTAGAAGTGGAAAAAACGTTAATGAAGAAAGTCCCTAAGGACGAATGGTCTGTTACTCATCATAGATTAATTTTCTTTGGCCGATATCATTGTAAAGCGCAAAACCCACAATGCCCTGTTTGTCCTTTATTAGAGCTGTGCAGGGAAGGTAAAAAGAGAATGAAGGCGAGGGAAGTAGTGAATGGATAATAAACTAATCATCCCTTATCTAGAGGAGCTAGATTTAGAAGCTTCGGATGAGAATATTTCCCTCTTATTAGCGAATTGGGGTGAGGTAAGAGCTGAACTTGAAAAGCTTTATCGTAATCGCGATCAAAAATCCACACTTCAATTAATGAAGAAAGGGATCGGTTATTTTCTTCAATTTCTTAATTGGTCAAATGATAGACAAGTTCATTCAAAAGAGCCTATTCCATTTAAGCTGTTAGAAATAAAACCGGTTAATCTTGAAGAAAGATTAACTTATATACTTTCGCGGCCCAACTTATTTCATTCTTACCGCCAACTTTCTGAGTTATTCACGGAGCAAGAAAAACTGTTTGCTAAGAAAAATATCGTAAAAAAGCGTCTAGACCAAAAGGGCTAGACGCTTTTTTGCTATCGGAGTATTATCCTCCACTTCGATTACCCGTTGGATTGCCATTACCTGTTCCGGTTCCGGTTCCGGTTCCGGTTCCAGTTCCGGTTCCAGTTCCAGTTCCAGTTCCAGTTCCAGAATCAGTAGTTCCGGGTTCATTACCACCATTACCTTCTTCATTACCATTACCATTACCATTACCATTACCTTCGCCGTTACCGTTACCATTGCCGTTGTTGCCATTACCTTCACCATCTTCATTCTGTTGAGGTAAAGGAATCACAACTGAGGTTGCAGCAGGATCACTTCTCTTGCCGTCTATTATGGCTGTAATTGTAATGCTATATGTTGTACCTGGTGTTGGGTTTTGAAGTGTAACGACTCTTTCTGTTATAGTTGATGTTTTTGGTGCAACACCATCAGTTACTGTGATTTCGAATTGGACATTAGCATTGTTTGGATTGTTGTAATCCCATGTCAGGGTCACATTGTTTTTTCCTGCATCATAGATTGCTTTTGGATTGCTAGGTGCTGCAATCTTGTTGTATTTCTCTGAGACTGTTTTTGGTGCATGACCTTTCACAGCGTACTCAGTAATTACCTCACTATCCGGAGTGAATTCACTTGCTAATGCAGGTGGTTTTGACCCTTTTTCAATTCTTACCTTTTGTACGCTGTCTGGAACAGGGAAGTCAGTTGTCTTGATATCTTTTGATACATATTCCATGAGATTCTTAAAGATTAACTGGGCAATCTTTTGATCTGCACCTGGTTGAATAGGCGTTTTAATACTAGAGTAACCCGTCCAAACAGCTGCGGTGTAGTTGGTTGTGTATCCGGCGAACCATGCGTCAGGAACAACCTTGCTGCTTGTGATATTCCATTTTTTCATATCAGCTTCTGTATAATTGGTGGTACCTGTTTTCCCTGCGATTGGAAGCCCTGGAACTCTTGCTGTTGTCCCTGTACCTGGAGAAACTAGAACGCTCTTTAACATATCTGTAATCATGAAAGCAGTCGAATCCTTCATAACAAGTTTCGATTCAGGTGCAGTGTCAAGGACTGTACCATCTCTGAGTTCGATTTTTTTGACGGCATAAGGTTTAGTATACATTCCATTATTTCCAAAAGCACTATAAGCTCCGGCCATTTGAAGAGGTGAAACACCGACCGTTTTTCCGCCAAACCCGCCGATGGCATAGGATTCATAAATTTCCTTTAACGGAATACCTAAGTTGACAGCAAAATCTTTAGCTTTTTCTAAACCAACCTGCTGAAGTGCTTGAACTGCAGGTGTATTTCTAGAATATTGTAAGGCAGTGCGCATAGAAATTGGTCCCATATATTTGTCATCCCAGTTACCAAACTCTTGACCAGTGGAATACTTTATTGGTTTATCATCAATCGTTTGATATGTACCCCAATTAAGGTATTCAATAGCTGGGGCATAATCAAGTACTGGTTTAATGGTTGAACCCGGCTGGCGCTGCGTATCGATTGCGTAGTTAAAGCCACGGCTCACCTCTTGGTTTCGTCCGCCGCCAATTGCACGGATTTCCCCTGTTTTGGTGTCAATGAGAGCAATCCCAGCTTGAAACTCAGCGTCTGGATATTGTATGACCTCATCCGTATTAAGAATGGTATTGACATGTAATTGTGCGTTTTTATCAAGTGTTGTATGAATGATTAAACCATCGGAAAATATATCAAAGTCTCCTTGATCTTCCACTTCGTCGATTACTGCATCAACAAATGAATCATACGGTTTTTCGTCTCTAACTCTTTCCTCGTCTTTAACCAATGTAGCTGTCACTGGAACACTTTGCGCTTCTTCCATTTGTTCTTTGGTAATAAAGCCATGCTGCTCCATTAACATTAATACAATGTTACGTCTCTTTTCTGCTAAGTCTGGATGATCGAATGGGTTGTAATTATTTGGACTTTGCGGCATTCCAGCGAGCTGCGCAGCTTCTGGAAGCGTGAGTTCATTTAATGGTTTCCCATAATAAATTTTTGCAGCTGTTGCAAGGCCATGACTGTTTTCAGAAACAAAAACTTTGTTAACATACATTTCAAAGATTTGGTGCTTTGTATATTTTTGTTCAAGCTGATAGGCCATCCATACTTCCTGAACCTTTCGCTTGATGGTTTTTTCAGGAGTCAAAAATGAGTTTTTTATAACTTGCTGTGTAATCGTACTTGCCCCTTCAGAACCAAATCCTTCGCGGAAATTGGCTACAACAGCACCAGCCAAGCGGATGGGGTCTAAACCATGGTGTTTATAAAATCGTACATCTTCTACTGCTAAAACCGCATCTTCAACAAGTTTTGGAATATCTTTGTAGTTTACATATTCGCGGTTGACCGAACCAACTTCTGTAATCAACTCGCCATCTTTATCTAAAACCTTAGAAGAGATGGGGTCTTTTAATAATTTCGGATCAAGTTTAGGAGTATCCTTTACTAAATAAGCAAAAGTTCCAACGCCAGCCAAAATACCAATTATGCCAAGGGCAACAAGGACTAGAAAAATCTTTTTAACCATGCCGCTAGATTTTTTCTTTGCTTTTTGTTTTCCTTTGGGCTGCTGTAGTTTTTTACGGCGCTCCTCTCTCGATTCTGCCATGATAAATTTCCTTCCTTTCATACTTCAAGCATTTTCACTAAATCTAAAAATGAAAAAGGCTATCTATGATTTTAATATAGTCAATTCTTGGGTGAAATCCAAGTGGAATGAATATTCCCATTTGCTCGATTTCCTCTTTTGTAATAGATTTTCTCCCCCCATTTTTCATTCTATCCCAAAAGGACAGCAAGTGTTGGGCTTGCAGTAAAAACACTTGTTCCTGCTTTGAAAAACGGAGAATAACGAAACAGATACCACCATGAGAAACAACTTCCTGCATATGATCAATTTGATGCTGATGAAAATTTTTTAATGGAAACGAGGTTTGATTTGCCGTTTCCTTCGCTTCAAAATCAATGTATTTACCTTTATATACCCCGTTATAATCAGTGGTTGAAGCTTGTTTGAAATAAGCTTCTTTTATAACAGCGGCACTTCTTTTAGGATAGTCTACTTGAACAATTTGAACAGGTGTAGGTTTCTTATGGATGACAGCGATATTTCTTTCTCGATAATATTCATTCGTTTCATTCAAATCATCTTCTAGAGTCATTCCTCTATTACTATAGGAGTGAGTACTTTGTTTCTTCACTTTGGTTTCTGTTTCGGTCACTTTTGGAATGTACCTTTTTCCGTTTGGATAATTAAAGTTCATGATAAGCACCTCTCAAGCTATTACTTATCATAACAAATCTCCGGTGTTATGGGGTGTATAAAATTATTTGGTATACACACGCTAATAAAAATACTGTACCTTGACTGCCGAGAAAAAGCATGATTCTTTTTTCATAAATCATTCATTCTCAAAAACTACCTATTTGAAAGTAGAAGGTGAATATGAATCATCTTACAATACATGAGATTGAGACTATCAGTCAAATAAAAGCAGAAACGAATAAAAAGAATCTTGATAATATTTCAAGAACAGACGCTTATTTCACATATTTCAAAAATAACTCAGATATTGTATGGTCCTTCCTTGCCAGTATGGTATCAAGGAATGGCGGCTGGAACATGTGCGATCTGGAGGGACATGTCTTTCGAGAAATTTTAGAGCCTAATACAAGAAAAGAATTATTTCTTACTTTTGAGCGAGCCAATTGGTTGATTTTTCATGACGTCTACCCGCAGTTACTGGTCTATCAATATTCGACGAAATTAAAGCGTCCAATGTTTCATCTGCTTCCATACTTTAAATGTTCTGAATTTATCCAAAAAGAGTGGGAGAGATATTGGAAAGAAGGAAATCGGGAACGGCTTACCACCGCATTAATCATTAATGAGCAAAATGTTATTGATACACCTGTAATCCAACATCCAATTTATAAAAAGAGGGTCTTCCAGTCCTGGATTTTTAATATTCAAGATTGGCTTCATTTTAGCTGCGTCCTATTTCCAACTTGTGGGGGAGAATTATATGGTGCCAGTGTAAATGGCTTTAGGTCACTCTCGAAGCGAATTAATCTTGGTAAAAGGCTGGCAAGAATTTTGACCCATCCGCGTCTATTTCCATTTTTTTTCGAGTTTGCTGATAAAACACCACATACGGGGTCGCGATATGATTATGAACAATATTTTAAGACTAAAACCAACCGTAAAACACCAATATTAAGAGCCACCTTTCCAATCATTGAGCACAATCACTATGAATATGAAGATTGGAGTGAAAGAAAGGTAATATCCCCTGCATGGCTGCATTTCCCAGCAATACACCGTCATCCTATTCACTTAACAGATTGGTACTTCGACAAATCAAATCAGTTGGATTTAATGTTAGCCTTACATAAGGCATCGCATATAAAGAAAATATAAAAAGCAAGGCGAGAAGCCTTGCTTTTATGCTCCTTATTCAGCCGGACGATTTGGTCCTTCAAGCTTTTTATCACCATAGCCAACTTTATTTTCTACTTGTGCTGCACCAGATTTTTTGTTTTGTTTCTTTTTGGACATTTTCAACACCTCCAATTTTAGCTTGTTCGATTTTCTATTTTTCATGCGAAATGTGCTAGTGTCGAATGAAAAGGTAATAAATGCCAGAATGGCACTTTCTTTGCCGAATCTCTTCTAGTTTTGTCAAGGGGGAAGGAAGCCTTAAAAAGAAAGCGAATAGTACCTAGTATATAATCGCGAGGAGGTTCTTAATTTGATGAATTCGTCATTGCCGGAAAAGGAAAAGCTGCTTTCTATGCTGACAGAGATACAAGATCAATTAGAAGAATTGGAGATTGTGCTGGAAGCATCTTTCTCAGACCTTCGCATTCAAATGAATAATGAGGAGTTAAATAAATTAACCGCACCTGTTCAGAGACTCTCTAATCTTGAAGAAAAACTAGATAAAATAAATCCAACAACCAATGAAACAAATGCAGAACAAAACAATTCAGTCGCAAAAGCACTAAAACTTGAAATGGGCTTCTGGTTACCGATAGAATATGAATAAAATCAGATTGAGTAGCTTTATTAAAAGCTGCTTTTTATTTTGTATGTTAGAAAGGAATAATGTCCCATGTCAGCAGAAATTCTGGTCTTAACCAAAAAGCTGTTAAACTATAACCATTTATTTGTGAAATATTACCAAGAAGCCCGGGAGAATGGGACCAGCCATGATTTTCATGAAGTGATTAAGCCTTTTGCTAACGAAGTTAAGAAGGTTTCCCAAGAATGGGGCACATTGTTGAAAAACTGGTTAGTAAAAAATCCGCAGAAGCATCTCCATCTGAAACAAATCGATACGACCTTAGATCATATTGATCAATTATCAATACAGGCTTTTTTTCCGAAAACAAGCCGTTCAAGATTTTTAAATGCAAATCGGACGGTCGAATTTTTTCTGTTAGAGATTTTGAAAGAATTAGAAACATAAAAGAGATGCGCAGATCGCATCTCTTTTAGGGCTTGTCTAGCTGTATTTTACTATTTTATGAATTTTCGATGAGGGAGTCTTCCTTATAATCGTCAGGAATTACGGCGCCCTGAGCTTCAAGATCACGTACAAGCAGGCGATATTCTTTGATGTTAATCTCGTTGTGAATATAAGCCTTCTTAGCAAAATCCATTAATGCGTTTAGATCATCAGTACTGTAATCTCGACTTTGAATAAATTTGCTTTTTAGTGAGCGAATGTCCATATGTAACTCCTCCTTCATCTTTTTTTTATAGTAACATGAAAAAAAAGGATTCCTAGTTTTTAAAATATTTAAACTTTAGACAAATTTCTCTCCATTTTGACATTGAAATCGAGTTGAAAATATGCACCCTTAACTTGTTTGATACATAGTGTGTAGTAATGAAAATGCGGAGGAGATGTTTGCCCATGTACGGTAGAAATCAATCGAACTATTATATAAATCATGGATACTCGGGGCAAATGCAGTACAAAAGCCCAGGTTATTATCCATCCAATTTTGAACCCGTTCCTCGTAATCAGCCATATCCTTACCAGGCAGTACAAAGCATGGAATGGTATCCATATCAACAACCAAATCCTTACTTTCAACAGAGCTATCAACCATATGATCCTACCTATCAGCCTGGTGTTAAACTTGCGCAAATGTCCAATCTCACTGGCCATAATCCTCATAAAAATGCACAATTTCTATTTCAAAACCCTCTGCAGCCGCAGGAGGAAATGCAGCTAAATCAGTATATGCCGCAAATGAACGGATATAGTGTAATGAACCCGTATCCAAAACCAAATGCAATGATAAAGCAGCCTGGGGGAATTCAATCTATAATGAATTCTTTTAAATCACAAGACGGGTCTGTCGATGTAAATAAGATGGTGAATACAGCCGGGCAGGTAGTAAATGCAGTGACCCAAGTATCCTCTTTAGTGAAAGGACTTGGAGGAATTTTTAAAGCCTAAAACGGTAGAAAGACGGCAAAAGCCGTCTTTCTTTTTGGGGATTTGTCGAAAAATTTGTGTTTTAACTTTTTATTTAAATTCTTTAGTCGTCTATATTTATTGTTTTTCCTCGTACTTGTGGAATTCGAATTGTCAGTAATCCGTCTCGATAGGAAGCCCTTACCATTTTTTCGTTAATGTTAATAGGTAAGGGAATGGACCGGGTATGTCTCTGTTGTGAAACCCTTTTTTGGAAAAAGTGATTGTTTAGATCTTCCTTCGTTTCCATTTCATTATTCTCGACAGAAATACTTACATGATTAGGTAAGATATTAAGTCTTATTTGCTCCTTTTTAACCCCCGGCAGCTCCGCTATAATAATATATTCGTCCTCTGCTTCCTGAACCTCTACAGGAAAAGCGCCAGTTGGAAACGGACTATTAAAAAATTCATCAATCGATTGTAGAAATCCTTTTACTGGTTTTTCATGGAAAAAGTCATTCATCGTTCTGAAAAATTCACGGAATTGCTCAGGTTTAACCTTCTTATTGTTATTTTGGTCACTTGGAGGCATGGATGACATCAAACTTTCCCTCACTTTCCATATTTTCTCACCATATCATATGCGTTAGGCGATCGTTTGTGCAGCGTCATAAGATTGTGATAACTTTTTGAACCTTTTATTACAAATCAATTTTTAGTGATAAATGTCACATTAAAAATTTTCTAGTCTTTGTATCCTGAGAAAGTAATTTACGAGAAAGCGAGGGAACAGAATGTTCTGTAATCAATGCGAACAAACTCCTGTTGGAGGCTGTACAGTCGTAGGTGTTTGTGGGAAAGATGAAACGATTTCAAGCTTGCAGGATACCATTATATACGGATTAAAAGGAATTGCAGCCTACCGGACGCATGCTAATCAACTTGGCTATACCGATTCATTTGTTGATACAACTACACAAGAAGCTCTTTATATGACATTAACAAATTCTAATTTTAATGTTCAGGAACATATCGACATGGCAATGAAGGTGGGGCAGGCAACAGTACGTGTGATGGAAATGCTCGATGAAGCACACACAAAGCGTCTTGGCATTCCCGAGCCGATCACTGTCAGCCAAAACAAAATTGAAGGAAAATCCATTGTGGTTTCGGGTCATAACTTGTTTGCACTCGAGGAACTACTAAAGCAGACTGAAGGAAAAGGCATTAATATTTATACACATTCTGAAATGCTGCCCGCACATGGATACCCGGCATTAAAGAAATATCCTCATTTAAAAGGTAATATTGGAAAAGCGTGGTATGACCAACGACGTCTATTTGAAAATTTCCCTGGTGCGATTTTGGCAACCACCAACTGTGTTATGCCAATTAAAGGTACATATGCAGATAGAATGTTTAGTTATGAAGTAGCAGGTCTTGAAAATGTACAAAAAATTATCAATGAAGATTTTTCACCGTTAATTGAGCGAGCACTTGAGCTTCCTGAAGCGGATATACATTCAGATGAAACGTTGCTTACAGGTTTCCATCATGAAACGGTTCTGGGCTTAGCACCAGAAGTAATTGAGGCTGTAAAAGCTGGGAAAATAAAACGCTTCTTTGTCATTGCTGGATGTGATGCGCCTGGTAAAGGTGGAGAGTATTATCGCGAATTAGCAACCTCTCTACCGCAGGAAACCGTTATTTTGACAACATCATGTGGTAAGTTCCGCTTTAACGATGTTGATTACGGTGTTGTTCCCGGAACAAATATTCCACGTTATATTGATTTAGGGCAGTGTAACAACTCAGGATCTACTGTTAAGATTGCAATGGCACTAGCTGATGCATTTGGATGCGAAATCAATGAACTTCCTGTTAGTATTGTTTTATCCTGGTTTGAGCAAAAAGCAGTAGCCATTCTTTTAGGGTTATTTAGCTTAGGAATACAGGATATTCGTATTGGACCAAAGCCGCCTGAATTCATTTCAGAAGGTGTCCTGCAGGTTCTAAAGGAAACATTTAACTTAAAATTAATTGGTACTGCTCAAGAAGACATGGCAGACATGCTTCAGTTATCAAAAGCTTAATCAAGAGAAAACCGCAGCAATCAAACGCTGCGGTTTTTTAAATTAAATTAATTTCTGAAAGTAATACATCAATATCTATAATCATATTACCGCGATCATCTACTTCGATTAGGTCGTCCTTTTTCATTTTTGTCAGCGTTCTACTGATCGTTTCACGAGTAGTTCCAATCATGTTGGCCAAATCACGGTTGGTAAACTCAGACTTTAGAAGAATCGTTCCATCCACTAATTCCTTTCCATGCTTTTGCCCAAGACGAATAAGGAGCTTTATGATTTGCTCATATGTATTGTTAAGTATTTGTTCCTCCAGCCTGTTTTGTAAATCCACGATTTTTTCGCCGAGAACTTTAAATACTTTAATACTTAGTTCAGGATACTCAATGAGAACTCCTTCAAATTTTGAAATAGGGACTGCAATCAGCGTTGATGGTTCAAGAACTTCTGCGTATGCAGGGTAACTGCCTTTTCTAAAGAAGCCAACGTGAGGAAACATCTCACCCTTTTTCATCATGGCGACAATTTGTTCTTTTCCGTGAATATCACTTTTGTATACTTTTATTTTCCCATCATAAATGAAATAAACATTCTCTAACGGGTCACCTTGAAGAAAAACATGACTTTGCTTTTTCCATTCTCTTGCAATGGAAATGTTGGCAATCTTCGTTAATTCGTAGTCATCTAATTCCTTAAAAAGCATGAACTCAGAAAGCACCTTCTTAATATCTTCAATTCTCATGCTCCACCTCCACAGACGAAATAAAATACCTTATACTATTGTAACAGACAACTATATAATAATTAACAAGCTTTTTCTGCGAACGTTTATTCGCTATAATGGTAATAACGAGGTGATTTTATGAAATTGAAAAAAAACCTGCAAGACATTCTTGCAGATTTAAAAATAAATGAAAGTTTTAAGGAAAATATTGTTACCTGGAAGACACTTGAGGCCAAAGAAGCTCAAACCGTGTCCCTTCCGGATAACCTTCATTCCGCATTAAGAGATTCACTAACTAGTAAGGGGATAGAAAGGCTGTACACACACCAAAAATCTGCTTATGAAAAGATTATGACTGGTAATAGTATTGTAGCCGTTACGCCTACTGCATCTGGAAAAACACTGTGCTATAACCTGCCCGTTTTACAAAGTATTTTATCCAACCCTAATGCAAGGGCCCTTTATATGTTTCCCACAAAAGCACTTGCGCAGGATCAGAAAAGTGAGATAAATGAAATTATCCAGGCTGCAGGAATTGATATTAATAGTTACACATATGACGGTGATACACCAGCCAACATTCGCCAAAAAGTCCGTAAAGCTGGTCATGTTGTCATAACCAATCCGGATATGCTTCATTCAGCCATCCTGCCTCATCATACGAAATGGGTTTCACTCTTTGAAAATCTCAAATTTGTCGTGATTGATGAGCTTCATACGTATCGAGGCGTTTTTGGAAGTCATGTGGCCAATGTTATTCGCCGACTAAAACGAATTTGTCGTTACTATGGCAGCAATCCAGTTTTTATATGTACATCTGCCACGATTGCAAATCCGCTTGAGCTTGCTGAAAACCTAACGGAAGAAAACATGGTACTGATTGATAATAATGGTGCCCCTAGTGGAAACAAGCACTTTCTCTTTTATAATCCACCAATTGTAAATAAACCCTTAAATATTAGAAGAAGTGCAACACTTGAGGTTCGGAAAATTGCAGGTGAATTGTTGAAAAATAAAATTCAAACCATCGTCTTTGCTAGAAGCAGAGTCCGAGTCGAAATTATTTTAACTTATCTGCAAGAGTTGGTAAAAAATCAATTAGGACCTAAATCTATCATGGGGTATCGTGGAGGATATTTACCAACCGAAAGAAGAAAAATTGAAAAAGGCCTTCGTTCCGGGGATATTTATGGAGTCGTTAGTACAAATGCACTAGAATTGGGAGTAGATATTGGCCAGCTGCAGGTATGTATTATGACTGGGTATCCTGGAACCATTTCCAGCGCTTGGCAGCAGGCGGGGAGAGCAGGAAGAAGACATAGCGAAGCCCTTGTTATTATGGTTGCGAGTTCTAGCCCACTGGACCAATACATTATTCAGAACCCGGAATACTTTTTTAATAAAAGCCCAGAGACAGCAAGAATTAATCCTGATAACTTAATCATTCTAATTGACCATATGAAATGTGCGGCTTTCGAGCTGCCTTTTAAGGCTGATGAGCAGTTTGGAAACGTTGGAACGGAGGATTTGCTTGAATATCTAACTGAGGAACGGATTCTATACCAGAACGGCGATAAATGGTATTGGATGAATGATTCGTTCCCTGCACATAATATTAGTTTACGCTCCGCTTCTCAGGAAAATGTTATCATTGTAGACCAATCAGATGTGGCAAATGTAAAAGTAATCGGAGAAATGGATCGCTTTTCAGCCATGACGCTGCTGCATGATGAAGCCATCTATCTGCACCAAGGAACACAATTTCAGGTAGAAAAGCTCGATTGGGAAGAAAAAAAGGCATTTGTTCGGGAAGTGGATGTTGACTATTTCACAGATGCTAATTTAGCTGTACAACTAAAGGTGTTAGAAGAGGACAAGTTTAAAAAGTTGGAGTATGCAGAGGTTGGTTATGGGGATGTGAGCGTCCGCGCAATGGCGACTATCTTTAAGAAAATTAAATTCGAGACCCATGAAAATATTGGTTCTGGCCCAATTCATCTCCCCGAAGAAGAGCTGCACACGAGTGCCGCATGGATTTCGTTAAATAAGTCGTTCGCAGAAATGGGGCAAGAGCGATTAGAACAGGGACTTGTTGGCACAGCACACGCCTTAAATCATATTGCACCACTATTTGTCATGGCAGACCCACAAGATATTCATGTGATTCCACAGGTTAAAGCGGATCATAATGAGAAACCGACGATTTTCTTCTATGACCGTTATCCTGGAGGCATTGGTTTAAGTGAGAAAATTCATTCGGGAATGCCAGTTGTATTTGCTGAAACGAAAAGGATGATTGATAACTGTAAATGTCAAACAGGATGTCCGTCGTGTATTGGAACCGACACAGTCGGTGAGACGGCAAAAAGTGATACGTTATCAATAATTGAAGCTTTTATAAATCCTTCCAATTAAAATGAGGAAGTGCTGAAATGTCATTGAAAAATAAATTAAATCGTTTAAAGCCGCATATTTCAGGAGGAGCCTCACCAATAAACAATACTCCTCTTAAGACTGCAAGGATAGAGATACCTTTCCTTTCAAAATGGGAAAGTGAAAATGTGACCCCTTATTATTTGGATCAGGATTACTGCCTGATTCGTGAAGTGAAATATCCATTGTCACAAAAGCATGGTCATTATCATTTTCATGATTTTCTTACAGCTGTTGATATTTGGAATAAGCAGCCTATTAGCCATCCGTTATCAGCAGAAGGACATTCTGCAGAGGAATTATTCTTTTTTGATACAGAAACAACCGGACTTGGCGGTGGAACAGGGAATACGATATTTTTACTTGGATATGCAAGCGTAGTCGGTGAAAATCTTGTTTTAAGGCAGCATATACTTCCACACCCAGGTGCGGAAGTCCCTTTATATCAAAGCTTTCTGGAAAACGTCAACTATAAAACATTAGTCACTTATAATGGAAAATCCTTTGATTGGCCACAAGTAAAAACCAGGCACACCCTCGTTAGGGATCATGTACCTAAGCTTCCTGCATTTGGTCATTTTGATTTATTTCATGCAGCAAAAAGACTATGGAAACATAAATTGGAGCGACTTAAACTAGCAGTGGTTGAAAAAGATGTCTTAGGGGTAGAACGACAAGATGATATACCTGGGTATTTAGCTCCGATGATTTATTTTGATTTCGTTGAAAGTAAACAGCCTGATGGAATGCTTGGAATCATCAAGCATAATGAAATCGATATATTATCACTTGTCACATTATATACCCATATAACCTATCAACTTTGTGGAATAGACAACAACCAAACACGTAAAGAATCATTTGAAGTCGGACGCTGGTATGCTGCTCTGGGGGAAAAGGCCGAAGCAGCTAAGGTATTGACGAAGCTTGTGGAGGGCAGTGACTTTACATCTTTACAAGCAAAGCTTGCATTAGCCTATCAATCTAAAAAAGAACAAAACTGGGAAATTAGTTTATCATTATTTAAAGAAGTGGCGGACGTTGAAAACCCGAAGTTAAGTGTTGACGCATGCATCGAGGCTTCTAAAATATATGAGCATAGGATAAAAGATTATAAGCTTGCATTGGATTATTGCCTAAAGGCTTCGGTAATAGTGGAAAATACCAATAGTCCGATGCAAAAAGTTCAGCAACAGATCGAAACAAGACTGACCCGGCTAGAGGGGAAATTCGCTAAATTTCCTAGGCAGGCCCAACATTCTTCAACTCTCGATTATTTGTAACAAAAATTTCACATTTAGCAACGAAAATAATCGTTTTCCCATATTGTTTCTTATAGTTGAAACATGTAAAATATTAAACTGTGAGTAAAAAACGACTATAAAACAATAATGGAGTAGATACTATGTATAAAGCAATTTTGTATTTATTTTTTGTTGTCGTTTGTTTGACTGCAGTACTTTTTTCAAGCTTAAAAGATAACTTATATTCGATGCTATAAAAAGTCAAAGCGCCATCCTTCAGATATAGACATTTATCACTGAGCGCTTAAACTAGACAGTTGTCTAAGTGAAGTCAATTTTAATTTGATAATTGAAAAAATAGGTATTTTCCTTAGTACAAGAAATACTCTCCTATCATAGGCTGTTAATGTAAACAGAATATATTAATTGAAGGGAGAGCTTATATTGTATCTTGGAACTAATTTTGCGCCGCCAGTCATTCATCCGACTCAGCAATTCGTTAACCATACTTTCTCAACAACGGTGGTACCACATATTCATCCGAAACATATTACAACTATTAATCACCATATGTTCCAGCATAAACACTATTGCCCAACTACTGCTTCTTGTGCTGAGGAGTGCTGTAACCAGCACATTAACTGTTGTCCAGGTGGTATGCCGCAAGCACCAATGCCGGCACCAATGCCAACAGCTGTTGCTGGAGCTCAGAGTAATGCATTACCTCCAGGAAGTAACATGGGACCAGGCATGATGGGACCAGGAATGGGACCGGGCATGATGGGACCAGGCATGATGGGGCCAGGTATGGCACCAGGAATGGGACCGGGTATGGCGCCAGGTCAACTACCTCGGCCTAAGCGTTTATGGGGATAACAATTACTAACAAGGGCAATTTTGCCCTTGTTTTTTTTATTATTTTTGATATGTTTATAAAAATAGATGGCGCTCATCTGCCGCCAAATAAGGAGAATAACCTTGATTAAAGTTTTAGCTGTATCAGGTTACAAACCGTTTGAATTAGGGATATTTAAAAACGATCATCCTGCTGTCATGTATATTAAAGAAGCTCTAAAGAAAGAGTTAATCCAAATGATGGAGGGAGGATTAGAGTGGGTATTGATTAGCGGACAATTGGGTGTGGAGCTTTGGGCTGCCGAGGTTGTTTTTGAACTAAAAACAGAGTTTCCTGATGTAAAACTAGCTGTTATTACCCCATTTTTAGACCAGGAATCCTCTTGGAGTGAAAACAACACGGAATGGTATAAATCAATTCTTGCAGAAGCTGATTTTATCGATTCAGTAACGAAGAAAGGGTACGAAAAACCTTGGCAGTTTCGTTTGAAGAATCAATTTTTTATTGAAAAAAGCGATGCACTGCTCCTTTTATATGATCAGGAGAAAGAAGGAAGCCCAAAATACATATACGAAATGGCGGTACAATATCAAAATAATCATTCATATCCTATTCAGCTTGTCACATTTTATGATTTACAAGTAATTGTAGAAGAAGGGGAATTAAAACATTTGGATTTTTAATGAACGAACCTAATTGTTATAGGATAAGAAAGAAAAATTGACAAAATCGCATATTTTTGAAAAAATAATAGGTAATGATTGGCGAATGACTTGAGGTGATTTGTATGGTGTCCGATAAAGTGAAATTAACTGCTAAGGATATTTTAGAAAAAGAATTTAAGACCGGAGTCCGAGGCTATAAACAAGAAGATGTTGATAAGTATCTGGACTTGATTATCAAGGATTATGAAGTGTTCCAACAGGAAATTGAAGATTTGCAGCAAGAAAATCTCCGTTTGCGTAAACAGCTAGAAGAAACATCTAGAAGACAGCCGGTAACACAACCTGCAGGAACGACGAATTTTGATATTTTAAAGCGATTATCGAATCTTGAAAAACATGTATTTGGCAATAAACTTTATGATTAACAGATGGTACCTTGATTTCCTAATTAAAACCATTGATTAATAAAATACAAATGCATATAATAGAAAAGTACTCATTAATAACGTTCGGGTAATCGCTGCAAGGAGCATTTGCTTATTGTAGAGGAAAGTCCATGCTCGCACGAGCTGAGATGCTCGTAGTGTTCGTGCCTAGCCAATTCATAAGCTAGGGCAGTCTTGAGCCATTGGCTTGGCTGACGGCCGGGAAAATACCTAAGTCCGATTAGGATATGGTATGAATACCTGTAAAAGTGCCACAGTGACGGAGCCTTTTCAGAAATGAAAAGGGTGGAACGAGGTAAACCCCACGAGCGAGAAACCCAAATAATGGTAGGGGCACTTTCTCTGAGGAACTGAACGAGGAGAAGGACAGATTCAATGAATCTGTAGATAGATGATTACCACCTAAGTACGAGACGTGTAACGTCGTTTGCAGTACTATGGTACAGAACATGGCTTACAGAACGTTATTAATGTTAATAAAGTTTACGGTATCGACTCTCCATATGAGGAGAGTCTTTTTACTTTTAGGTTATGTTAAAGATTATCGTTGATTTGTATATTTGTGAATGGAATCGCTCGCTCATGATTGCATGGGCTTACTGATTTTGGTCTATAATGGTATGATAGGCAAGCATACATTCATACATAATAAGGTAAATAGTTAAGGGTGGAATAAATGGGAAAATATCAATTAATTGCTACCGCTGCGATGGGGCTGGAAGCATTAGTAGCGAAAGAAGTACGTGCTCTCGGTTATGAGTGTGAAGTGGAAAACGGCAAAGTTATTTATACTGGTGATGAAAGCGCGATTGCCCGCAGTAATATGTGGCTTCGAACAGCTGACAGAGTAAAAATAAAAGTCGGGGAATTTAAGGCTTATACTTTTGATGAATTATTTGAGAAGACAAAAGCATTGCCATGGGAAAAATACCTCCCTGAGGATGCAGAGTTCCCAGTTACCGGAAAATCAGTAAAATCAAAATTATTCAGTGTTTCCGATTGCCAGGCAATTGTAAAAAAAGCAGTTGTGGATCGAATGAAAAGTCATTATAAGCGCAGCTCATGGTTTGAAGAGACAGGTGCGTATTATCGAATAGAAGTTGCATTGTTAAAAGACGTTGCAACAATAACGATTGATACAAGCGGTCAAGGACTCCATAAACGAGGATACCGTGTTAATCAAGGTGAAGCTCCGTTAAAGGAAACCCTTGCAGCAGCCTTGGTATCGTTAACGAATTGGAAGCCCGATAAACCATTTATCGACCCTTTCTGTGGTTCTGGAACGATTCCAATTGAAGCGGCCATGATTGGTCAAAATATTGCGCCTGGTTTTAACCGAGAATTTGTGTCAGAAAATTGGAATTGGATTCCAGGGGAAGTATGGGACGAGGCTCGAACAGAGGCTGAGGATTTAGCAAATTATGATCAACCCTTGGATATTATGGGAACCGATATTGATCATCGTATGATTAAAATCGCTCAAGAAAACTCCTTTGAGGCAGGTCTTGGTGATCTCATCCAATATAAACAAATGCAAGTAAAAGATATAACAACAACCAAAGAATATGGCGTGATTATTGGTAATCCTCCATATGGAGAAAGACTTGGTGAGAAACAAGCCGTTGAGCATATGTATAAGGAAATGGGACAGGCTTTTAGTAAGCTTGATACCTGGTCCATCTATATCATGACCTCCAATGAACAGTTCGAGCAATTTTATGGGAAACCAGCAACAAAGAAGCGGAAGCTGTTTAATGGCTTTATCCGCACAGACCTTTATCAGTATTGGGGAAAAAGACCTCCCCGTACAAATGAATAGTAGAGATTAACAATTGGAGCCTAATGATAAAGGCTCCATTTAATTCGTTATAGGAGTGGTGATATGCAAGACCGTATTCCATTTGTGGTGTCCAAAACTGAGTCCTTTTATGACAAGCTGAGTGAATGGATTGGCGACTTATTTTATGATATTTTACCCGAAGCAGGTTTTGAATTACGAGATGAACAAATTTTTATGGCCTTCCAGCTAGAAAAAGCATTTAAAGATAAAAAGGTCATGTTTGCAGAGGCTGGAGTAGGTACCGGAAAGACAATTGTTTACTTACTTTATGCGATTATGTACGCCAGATACACTAATAGACCAGCCATCATTGCCTGCGCGGATGAAACATTAATCGAACAGCTAGTAAAAAAAGAAGGCGACATTGCCAAGCTCGAAAAGGTACTTGGGCTCAATATGGATGTAAGATTGGCAAAATCAAGGGACCAATATCTTTGTTTAAAAAAGCTGGATTATGTGAGGCATGAAGACTTTAACGATGATATAGCTGGAATTTATGAAGATTTACCAGATTTCGTCCATACTGATGGCTCCATGCAAAAATTTGAAAAATATGGCGACCGTAGGGATTATCCTTCTTTGTCCGATGAAACATGGGGTAAAATCAACTGGGATATGGTCCAAGACTGTTTTTCTTGTGAAAAAAGACATCGTTGCGGACTCACTCTAAATCGTGATTTTTACCGTCACGCGAAAGACTTGATTATTTGCTCACATGATTTTTATATGGAGCATATTTGGACAAAAGAATCACGGAAGCGGGAAGGGCAGCTGCCGTTATTGCCTGACCACTCGTCCGTTGTTTTTGATGAAGGACATTTACTCGAGTACGCAGCACAGAAGGCATTAAGCTATCGTTTTACAGATTCTACCCTAGAGACCTTACTTACAAGGTTGATGGAAAATGAAGTACGTGAAAAAACGCTATATACTATTGAGGAAGCTCTTTTAGACAATGATAAGTTCTTTAGTGTTATTTCACAGCATGCAATTCCTTCAGAAGGTTCAGAAAAACAAATGATTACCATGCATCCTTCTTTAATACAATATGGTAAAACGCTGCTCAATAGGCTCCAAGCAATCGAAGAGGAGCTCGTCTTTGAGAGTGAATTGTATGTGATCAATGAATATGATTTAAAAATTGTCGAGGAATATTTGGAGCAGATCACTTACTCATTATCACTTTTTCTTAAAGAAATGAACGGGATTACTTGGTTTGAAGAAAAGGGTTATGAACGGACACTTGTAATTATGCCGAAAATGGTAGAAGAAGTTATGCGGGATGAAGTATTCTCACAAAAGAAACCGTTCATCTTTTCTTCTGCGACATTATCGAATGAAAAGAAGTTTGATTACATCGCAAATAGCTTAGGTATTAAAGAATATTTATCCTTTTCTGTTGATTCACCTTTTGATTACGAAGAAAAAATGGAAGTATATATTCCGAGATTCAATGAATACTCGTTGGAGGATAAACTCGATTATGTCATTAACAAGATACTTCAGTCAGAAGGCCGGGCACTTATTCTTCTAAACAATCAAAATGAATTAAAAGCCCTAAAAGAAAAGCTGTCAGGGAATATTCCGTACCCCGTTTACTTTGAAGGTGATGAAGAAATAAGCACGCTTGTTTCAAAATTTCAAAATGAAGAGCACGCCGTTCTTTGCACCATTCACCTTTGGGAAGGTTTAGATATACCAGGCAGGTCATTGGAAAATGTTATCGTTTTTTCACTGCCATTCCCGCCGAATGACCCCGTGTTTACGGCTAAGAGAAATGGTGTTAGTGATCCATATGAGGAAGTAGATTTACCATATATGCTGCTGCGATTAAGACAGGGGATAGGTCGATTAATTAGAAGTGAAAACGATCAAGGCAGTGTGCATATCATGCTAAATGAAAATATCGATTCAGCCTTATTACAGAAAATTAAAGATGTTCTACCGATAGAAGCACTAGAAGTATAAGCACAAAGGTCAGCACAATCGGCTGACCTTTGTTTCTTATCTACCTAATAAACGAAGGCCTTCAGCTGTCATTTTCTCAGGTGACCATGCAGGTTCCCAAACGAGATTCACTTCCACGTTTCTTGTTTCTTCGATTCCTTCGATACTATAACGCACTCCTCTTGTAATACTGTCATGAAGTGGGCAGCCAGGTGTCGTTAATGTCATCGTTACCTCTACGTCATTACTATCCGTTACATCAACATGATAAATTAACCCTAAGTCGACAACATTAATATTTAATTCAGGGTCATATACACTTTTTAACGCTTCGATCACTTTATCTTTTAGAATCATCATAAGCACCTCTTTATTTTTTTAAGATTTTTAGGATACTAATTGCAATTAGGATAAATACACTGGATAAAACAAATTGTCCGATATTAAAGATTAGAATGGTCTTAAAAAAGATTGAAAAGAATACAGCAAATACTGCTATTACAAATAAGGAAAATAAAGGAGTAACAATACTCTCATTCATCATTTCTTTTAAGGACGGAACCGATTTTTTTCCGATCTCCTTACTGTATTTATATGTCCACCAAAGGAACGGAACAATTTTATATAAATAGCCCATAATACTAAGGACAATCCAAAGTAATAAATATAAGTAAATGAACGGTCCGACTAGGGCTGAATTTTGATTACTCCATAAGGAGATGAATGCTGCTAGGTGGATGATATTACCTAAACCAATTGCCACTAAGGCAAATGTAAACGAATGATCCAGTTTTTTCTTTAACCTCTTTTTAATAATGATAGAGATATGCCAGCTGAAAACGGAAAATCCTGCGAGTAGCAGGAAAAATCCTGCCTTTAATAAAAATGGATTCCCATTAAAGAATGAAAGTAATGTAATAACAAGACCAGAAACATAAAGTCCGTATACATAACGAGCCTGTACCATAGGAAACCCGTGTGATAATGAAAACATTGGAACCATTTTATAAGAAAAACCGAAAATTAATAGTGTAAACCAGCCTGTTACACCCATTAAAAGATGGCTTTTAAAAATAGCCTGATAGTACGCAGCAGCAAATCCTGTTTGTAGTGAATAAATCAAAGTTATCCCCAAGAATATCGTCAAAAATAAACAAACAAGGGCACTTCCAACAAATGCTGTTAGAATATTTGGTTTTGCCTGCTTTCTCATGGTCATAAACATTTGAAATAAGAACATTAATATGCCCATTAGCATCAGAATTCCTGGAATCAATGCGTTATGTGGAGATATATATAACATCCAGGAAAATGTTGCGATGCCAATAGCTGTAACAAAAAATTGGATAAAACCAAATTTCTCATTCCAAATTGGCGTTAAGAAAGCAACTGGTACAAGCTGATACATGGCACCCATCGCAACCATAAGAGCCCAGCCCAAGACCAGTAAGTGGGCAGCTGACCAGATTGCGGGAATTCGAAAAATGCCGTTTACAACCATTTGTCCATTTACTAGGACTAAGATTTGTGATAACACCAGCGCAATTAGGCTAAAAATTATAAATGAGAATGGAAGCTTACTATTTGTTTCACTTCCCATTGTCTGAGGAAGCATAATTCTTCACCTTCTTACCGGAAAATTTCAATTTTGAAACTTCCATCGTTTTGTGGTTCTGTTCGCTGCTTATAGCCCAGTTCCTCAAGCTGTTCATAAAGGAACATGGGTCTTCTATCATTAATTATTGTTAATACTTCGCCTTCAGCTAAATTTTCTAAAGCTGCCAAAGTCCTCATCATTGGCTGAGGCGGTTCTAAACCTCTATTATCTAATACCATCGTTCATCACCCTTCTCTATCTTTTAAGCATTCTTTGTAAAGGTAACTTTCCAGTGCTTTTCTCCCATTTCCTCTGCTTCATGCGTAAAGCCTTTTGCTTTTAATACAGTAAATAACGGTACAGGCTTGAAAGGAGCATGGAGGATAAAAATATCATTTTCTTTCACTTCTTTGATGGCTTCCATAATTTTTTGGAATGGTTCAATCTTATTCTTTAAATCTTCTCTAACATCTAGCTCAATAATCTTTTTTTCCACTTTTAACAACTCCTTGAATGATTTTTAATAGAATAATTCCTGCTCCAGTGCATCGCGATCAATTAGATAGAAGCCATCTTTGCACAAGTTAATGTAGTTTTTCTTTTTTAAATGGTTAATGGTTCTGCTGACTGTTTCTCTAGAAGTGCCAATCATGTTCGCCAGCTCACGATTTGTAAATTGTGTTGTAAGCTGATACCTGTTACCAGCTTGTTCACCGTTTGACTGACAAAGTCGAATAAGGAGTAAAACAATTTGTTCAAAGGTATTATGGAGAACCTGTGCCTCTAACCTTCCTTGGAGGTCGACGATTTTCTCCCCCAGGACTTTAAAAAGTTTGATGCAGAGTTCTGGATTGGCAATAAGTGTTTCTTCAAATTTATCTATTGGTAAGACAATGAGATTTGCCTCTTCTAACACCTCAGCATGTGCTGGGAAGTTTCCTTCTCTGAAAAACCCTGCATGTGGAAACATCTCACCTGGTTCGAGTACTGATACAATTTGTTCCTTCCCGGAAAAATCAGTTTTATAGATTTTGATTTTTCCTGAATGGATGAAAAATACCCGATCAAGTGGGTCTTCCTGCATAAATACATACATTTTCTGCTTATATAAGCGTGTCAAAGCGATTTTTATAAAGGGTTCCAGCTCCTTATCTGATAATTCTTTAAATAGAGGGACGGCTGATAATCTTTTTTTTATGTCCTCTTGCCTCATTAACATCACCTTCGTATTAGTAATTATTGATTAGCTTCATTTTATCAGTGATGGAAGAGGAATTATGTGACCTCCATCATAGATAGCAAATTTTATTGAAAATAATTCTCAGGTGGCATGTGGTAAAAATCACAAGCTCATCATGAGGAGTTTCACTTTGTGAATTTCTTGTGAACGATAGAATACGTAAGGTAATCAAACGCGAAAGGATGACAGAAATGGAAATACAACGGGGGACAAAAACAAACACAATGGTGAAGGCGAATCGAAATGCACTGTTAAAATCCATTTTAATAATTACGATATTGCTAAGCTTTACCGTTTTGTTGGCTGGCGGCTATTGGATTTTTAAGGAGCAGGCACCACGACCTTTAGAAATAACTAATGAAAACGGGGAAGTGCTTTTTACAAAAGAAAGCATTATGGGAGGACAAGCAGTTTTCCAAAAATATGGCTTAATGGATTATGGAACAGTTTTAGGTCATGGCTCCTATATGGGTCCAGATTATACAGCTGAAGCTCTGAAGATATATACCGAAGGAATGCAGGATTATCGAGCTAATGAGAAGTTTAACAGCAACTATGCTTCTTTATCTGAGGATGAAAAGTCTATTATTAAAAATATTGTTATCAAAGAAATGCGTGAAAATCGTTATGATAGCAGTTCAGATACGATGGAATTAACAAATGCTCAAGCTTTTGGACTTGAAAAAGTAAGAGGATACTATAATGAAATCTTTACTAAAGGTGATGGCTGGGGATTAAAGGAGAATCTGATTAAAGAGTCAGATATGCCAGAGAAAGACCGTGCTTATGTTGCTGAAGGTGATCAAATCGAACAAATCTCAGATTTCTTCTTCTGGACTGCATGGCTTTCAAGCACTGTGCGTCAAGGGGATGAAATTACTTATACTAATAACTGGCCATATTATGAAGATGCAGGTAACCAAATGTCGTTCTCTGCCATCCTTTGGAGCGGTGTTAGCGTAACCTTATTAATTCTCTTTATTGGTATCATTTTGTGGGTGTTCTATCGTTATCATTTAGACATGGACAAAGCATATAAGGAAGGAAACTTCCCACAAATCGACCTGAAGAAAATTCCACTGACGCTGTCACAAGTAAAAACAGGAAAATATTTTGTTATCGTTGTGGCTCTATTCTTTGTCCAGGCTATGCTCGGTGCATTATTAGCCCACTATTATATAGAACCAGATAGTTTCTTTGGAATTAAATGGATTCATGACATTCTTCCATTTAATATTACAAAAGGCTATCATTTGCAGCTAGCGATCTTTTGGATTGCAACAGCTTGGTTAGGAATGGGGATTTATATAGCACCGCTTGTCGGCGGATACGAGCCTAAAAAGCAAGGATTATTGGTAGATATATTATTCTGGGCATTAGTTGTTCTCGTTGTTGGAAGTATGATTGGCCAATGGCTGGGTGCAAACGGCTACTTAGGAAACAATTGGTTCCTCCTTGGTCACACTGGCTGGGAATATATTGAGTTAGGACGTTTATGGCAGATTATTTTGATAGTTGGAATGCTCATTTGGCTTTTCATCGTTTATCGTGGACTTAAGAGTGGATTAAAGCGTGAAAGCGATAAGGGTGGACTTATACACTTATTGTTCTACTCGGCAATTGCTGTACCGGCATTCTACATCTTTGCCTTATTAATCAACCCTGATACAAGCTTTACCTTTGCTGACTACTGGCGCTGGTGGATTATTCACCTTTGGGTAGAAGGTATTTTTGAAGTATTTGCAGTTGTTGTTATCGGATTCTTAATGGTGCAAATGAAACTTGTAACAAAGAGTTCTACCGTAAAAGCACTTTATTTCCAATTAATTTTACTTTTAGGAAGCGGTGTTATCGGTATAGGACATCATTATTATTACAACGGTTCTGCTGAAATTTGGATTGCCCTGGGTGCTGTATTTTCTGCGCTGGAGGTTATTCCCTTAACGCTCTTAATTCTAGAAGCTTATGAGCATTATAAGGTGATGAAAGATGGAGGTAATAACTTCCCTTATAAAGGTACTTTCTGGTTCTTGATCTCTGTTGGTATCTGGAATTTAGTTGGAGCAGGGGTCATGGGCTTCTTAATCAATCTGCCTGCAGTAAGTTTCCTAGAACATGGCCAATTCTTAACACCTGCCCATGGACATGGATCAATGATGGGTGTATACGGTATGTTCGCCTGTGCAGTCTTACTGTACTCATTGAGAAATATTGTCAAACCAGAGGCATGGAACGATAAGTGGGTAAAAATCAGCTGTATTATGTTGAACGTTGGTCTTGCAGGTATGGTATTTGTGTCGCTGCTGCCAGTTGGAATTATTCAATTGAAAGAAGCATATGAGAAAGGATATGCAGCTTCCCGTTCAGCTGATTTCCTTCAAAAGGATATTGTTCAGAGTATATTAACATGGCGTGCTGTTCCAGATACGATTTTCTTAGTGGGTGTTGTTGTGTTACTCGCATTTAGTTTGAAGGCTCTTTTCAATCTTCGAAAGCCAACACATAAGGAAGAAGAGCAGCTTCCGGTAAAAGATTTAGCAGTGGACGAAGACTAAGCATAAATGGAAAAATCCGCAAGGGCTAAGCTTGCGGATTTTCTTTTTGGTTCGATTCGTAGCATTCAAAACAATAGATTTTTCGGTCGTCAGATTGTACTCCGTTAAAGAAGCCATCTAAACAATATATTTCTTTGTCGCATGTGGTGCAATGACCAATTAGTTCTTTCATCATCTTTCTCCTTCCGACACTATTAACAAAATCATCCTATAAGTGTGATGGTCAACACTATGGAAGATAGACATATTCCTTATAATAAAAAAGAAGTAACAAATTAGAGGGAGTGAAAATAATGCTAACATTTGCAACGATTATCCATGTGCCAGATTTTCCACCGCGTGAAAAGCATTCAACTATTTTTAAGGGTTTTGATGAATTAAATTCTGGAGAGTTTATGCAGATTGTGAACGACCACGATCCAAGACCCCTTCAGTATCAGTTTATGATGGAAAGACCTGAACAATTTACTTGGGAGTACCTTGAAGAAGGTCCTGAAGTTTGGAAGGTATCAATCGGTAAAAAGTAAACTGGTTGTACATTATTTCAAATAATACTTAACCTCTGAATATCTTATTTTGTTTTTCCTGAACTCTTTCCCTAAATTTCATTTTACAACAGAATTAATTTTCTGTTGTTTTTTTTATCAATAGATTTTCAGAAAAATATGATAAAATACAAATGGTTAGTAAAAAGGGGGGACTTAATATGAGAATGACTCCAGAACAAGTAGAAAAGAAATTTTTAGAATATGTTAAGAAAATGAGTGCCTATAATGAAGCACTTGGGTTGATTTATTGGGACCTAAGGACGGGGGCTCCAAAACAGGGAATGGATCAGCGGTCCGAAGTAATTGGCATGCTTTCCTCTGAAGTTTTTAAAATGTCAACCTCTGAAGATATGGCAGCATACATAGCAACCCTTTCGCAAAATCAACTATCTGAAAAAAATGCGAAAATACTTGAAGAATGTAAAAAAGAATACGAACGTAACAAAAAAATTCCAGCGGAGGAATACAAGGAATATGTTATTCTCCAATCCAAAGCAGAATCTGTCTGGGAACAGGCAAAGGAACAGTCCGATTTTGCGTTGTTCAGACCTTACTTAGAAAAACTGGTTGCAACGACAAAACGTTTTATTGATTATTGGGGTCATAAAGGAAATCCATATGATGTTTTATTGGATTTATATGAACCGGGTATGACAGTAGAAGTTCTTGACCAGGTTTTCGGAGACTTAAGAGAGAAAATTGTACCGCTAGTCAAGCAGATTGAGAATTCTCCTGCTAAACCTAAAACAGAGTTTCTGTTTAAAACTTTTAAAAAGGATAAACAGAAGGCATTAAGCTTGGAGATTCTTGCTAAGATGGGCTATAACTTTGACGCTGGCAGGCTTGACGAAACCGTACATCCCTTTGCAACCGGATTAAATCCAGGAGATGTCAGGGTTACCACTAATTATGATGAGCAAGATTTCCGCACGGCTATTTTCGGTACCATCCATGAGGGCGGTCACGCGTTATATGAACAAAATATTTCAAAGGACTTGATTGGCACGCCGCTATGCACTGGAACATCAATGGGGATACATGAATCGCAATCCCTGTTCTACGAAAATATTGTCGGCCGCAGTTTTTCTTTTTGGAAAAATAACTATGAGCTCTTGAAGACATATGCAACAGGTCAGTTTGATGAAGTTTCTATAGAAGATTTCTACCGAGCAATAAATGAATCGAAGCCTTCGTTGATTAGAATTGAAGCAGATGAATTAACATACCCTCTCCATATCATCATTCGCTATGAAATTGAAAAAGGTTTATTTAATGGAGAGATAGAGGTGAAGGATCTTCCTACGGTTTGGAATAAATTATATCAAGAATATCTTGGGATTACACCAGACAATGACGCAAAAGGTGTCCTTCAGGATGTTCACTGGGCAGGGGGAAGTTTTGGCTATTTCCCGTCGTATGCACTGGGATATATGTATGCTGCTCAGTTTAAGAACAAAATGCTTGTAGACTTGCCTAACTTTGACCAATTGTTAGAGGAAGGTGATTTGCTGCCAATCAAGGAATGGCTGACGCAGAATATTCATCGGTATGGGAAGCAGAAAAAACCTTTAGAAATCCTTCATGATGTAACAGGGGAAGGATTAAATGCTCAATATCTAATTGATTATTTATTTGAGAAATATGGAAAAGTATATCAATTAAGTGAGTAGGAGGGTAAGGAGGGAAAGAAAAGTTCCCTTCTTATTTATTTCATAAAGGGTGTGTGTAATGGGGAAGATTGGACCAATTATGATGATTGCCGTCAGTGCAGCTTTGTGGGGCATCATCGCAATTTTTGTTAGAAAATTAGCTATTTTAGGTTTTACTTCAATGGAGATTGTTACCTTGAGGGTAGTCACAGCAGTGTTGCTGCTTGGGATAATCGGCATAATAAAATATCCAGGACAAATGAAAATTCATTTTGTCGATAGTAAATACTTCATTGGAACCGGGATTTTCAGTATTGTTCTATTTAATTGGTGTTATTTTACTTCTATTAACCAATTGAGTCTATCATTTTCTGTTATTTTACTTTATACTGCTCCTACCTTTGTAGTGATTCTTTCTTATTTATTTTTAAAAGAAAAGATGGATAGCAGGAAAATCATTTCAGTAATTGGGACATTGATAGGTTGTGTTTTAATTGTTGGAGTTAGTTTAAAAGATACGCCATCATTGAATCTTGTTGGGATATTAACAGGATTAGGCGCCGGTTTCGGTTACGCTTTATATACTATATTCGGAAAATTTGCTTTAGCAAAATATCGCCCATTCACGGTTACTTTTTATACTTTCTTAGTTGCCGCAATAACGTTACTTCTATTTACAGATCTTATTGAGAAAGGAAGTCTGTTAATAAATAGGGAAGTCATCCTTTACGGAGTAGGTTTAGGGTTATTTCCAACCGTAATAGCTTACTTATTATATACAAAGGGCCTTGAGAGAATGGAGAGCAGTAAAGCTTCTATTATCGCAACCGTAGAACCTGTGGCTGCCACATTACTAAGTGTTTTTCTGTATAATGAAAACTTCGGTGTCCTCCAATTTGTTGGAACTGTTATTATCTTGTTATCAGTTATTCTGGTAAACTTGCCGAAAACAACCTTAAAAATTCAACAAAAAAAGGCTTCACTATAAATGAAGCCTTTTTGGCATTTTTACCAAGAACCCCATGTTTTAAATCCTGGTGATCCTGGAGGTGCATTTTGAATCATATCGATAAATGGTATAGTGTAAGCGAAAAGGATAAGTAAAGCTGTAATACCCAGCCATAATTTCCAGTTTTCAAATATCATTGGTGCTTTTTCTTCTAAATTCTCTGCTTCACCTACAGGGAATTCTTCTTCTCCTTTAGGTGCAAAGAAAGCAAGATTAACAAAAATAATAAGCATTAAAATGATTCCAAGGAATAGAATAGAGCCACCAACTGCTTGTGCAATTTGGTAAGGAATCCATTCAGCTGCTTGCGCTGAATCGCCGTATGTTGAGAAGGCTGAACGTCTAGGACCGCCAAGAAGACCTTGGAAATGCATAGCACCTGACATAAAGGCCATTCCGATAAACCAAACCCAACCTTGAATAATTGCTAATTTGTTCATTGCTTTCGTTAACTTACGTCCAGTCAAGTGCGGAACAAGCCAAAAAGTAATTCCAAAGAATGTTAACACAACAGAGGTTGCCGCAGTTAAATGGAAATGCCCTGTTACCCAAATAGTATTATGAACCACTTGGTTCATTTGGTTGGAAGCATTGATGATACCGCCTGCACCAGCAGGGATAAAGCTTGCCATTCCAATGAATGGAACTGTAAAACGAGCGTCTTTCCAAGGTAAAACTTTGAACCAGCCAAACAGTCCAGTGGCCCCTTTAGAACGACCATATCTTTCAAACGTTGCAAATAAAGAAAATGCTGTCATTAATGACGGGATGATAACCATGAACGTTAAAACTACCTGTAAAAATTTCCACGCTGGATCAATACCAGGCTCAGTTAGTTGATGGTGAAAACCAACTGGAATGGAAAATAGTAAAAACAGTATAAAAGATAAACGTGCTAAAGAATCTGAGAAAATTTTACCGCCAATAATTTTTGGTATAATCGCATACCAGCACATATAAGCAGGAAGTAACCAGAAATACACGAGCGGGTGCCCGAAATACCAGAACAATGTACGGCTGACAAGGACATCAACGGTATCTACCAAGCCAAGTGACCATGGAAGTAACTGGAATAATACGGTTGACGCGACACCTAGTGTTGCAACAATCCACATTACTGTATTTATAATAGCCATAAAGCTTAACAATGGACTAGGTTTACCTGGGTTTTCTTTACGCCATCTTGCATAAGTCATAATTTGGGCAGCACCATCAAGCCAGCTGCCAACAACCACAAATGTCATACCTAAGTAGAAAATCCAATGTGCTTTTAATGGTGCATAGAAAGTGTAAAGAACAGAAGCTTCTTTCAGTAAAACCATTGTTGCCGCCATAATTGTTCCAACCGTCATTACCCAAAATCCAATCCAGCCAATCCGGCGTGCTGCTGGTGAATGAGTACCTGCTGTACGGCTGACAGCAGCATATTGGAATCCCATTATAAAGAACGTGGTTAAAACAAGACCCATTAAAACGCCATGTACAGTTAAAACTTGATAATAATCAATACCCCATGGAAGTTCAAATTTACCAGAGCGGACAAGGGTTTGCAGTAATCCCATTAGCCCGCCTAAAGCTAAAGCGATAAAGGCAACATAAAAGTGTGCCATCGCAAGCTTTCCATCACGTGGATCAACTTTTAATTTTGTTGTTTGGCTGCTCATTATTTAACCACCTTTATCTTAGAACTCATTAAGTGGTGACCTGTACCACAGTACTCATTACATACCACTAAGTATTCGCCCTCTTTATCGAATGTTGTGACAATCTCGTTAACATAACCTGGTTCAAGCATCATATTGATATTTGTTCCAGCTACTTGAAAACCATGTACAACGTCTTTTGTTGTCGCAATAACTTTTACTTTCGCTCCAAGAGGCACTTCTACTTCGCCAGGATTGTAGAAGAAGGCAGAAGCGACATACACTAATTCATAGTCCCATTCTTTTCCTTCGACCTTGTTTAATCCCGGCTTATCAAATGGAGCCTGGGTATCAACTTTTTTTGGATCAATAGTAGTTAAGCAGCTTGGCGGCTTGTTTCCTAAATAAAAAGCGCTTACGCCTACTACAGATAAGAAAACCACTAGTGCGCCTATACCGAATATAAGCCAAATTTTTTCAAACTTATGCATATGCATGGTTTTTTCCCCTTTCCCTCTCTAAAAACGGTCTAAAAATAAGAAGTACACACTTACCCAAGTGACAACTAAAAAGATTCCCAAAAAGAAAACGGACGCTAATGTCCCTTTAAGAGAAGAGCTGTCTTCAATTTCTGTTTTTTTGTTTGTTTTCAATTCCGCTTTCGCCATCCCCCAAGACTCCCTTCAGAATAGTTAAATAAAAATAATAAGTTCTCTTTCATAATACAAAACAATTGTGAAGATAAAATAACAAAATTGACAGTTCACAAAATGTTCATTCCTTAGATAAGTACTATGTTAATAGTAATAAATTGATATAACAGTGATTTATATCACAATAATAGGATTGAACTTGTGGCTAATTTGTGAACTATCACATATTACCTGTGATAAAAGTAATTGATTATCTCTGTTATGATCTAAAAAGCCTGTTTTATCAATAGTTGTCACAAATTTGAAACTTTTTCATAGAATAATTATAGATGTATCTAAATTTTGAGAAGCGAGCGTGTTACGAATGGAAAAATATTATTGTGAACCATGCCGTCTCCTCTATGACCAAATTGAATATTGTAAAGTCTGTGGATCCTTAGCAGACAAAAAGATTAAAATTGAGGTTCAAGCTCAATCAGAGAAACAGTAAAAGCTGATAAAGCGCCGTAATCAGGTGCTTTTTATTTATTGGAGTAATGGCCATTCAAGGCTTTTAAGAAAATTGGAAATGTTTTCGTAATGATTTAGCTGCAGCATTTCAGTTATAATCAAAGAGCACAACAACAACAACCTTCAAAACGTTGGCTTCCCTCAAGCAGGGAAGCTTTTTTTTGTACATATATCTCCTTATTTTGGAAAAAATACCATTACCTACAATCAAGGAGATTAAACGAATGCCAACGATTCTTTCAGTAGCAGAAGCAGTTCCGGAGTTTGTAATTAAACAAGAGCAAGCGATTGACTTTGCCAGGGAACTTTTTTCAGAAAAATTTAAGGATATCGAAAGGCTGCTTAAAGCCTTCCAAAATGGTCAAATCGAAAAAAGACACATCGTAAAAGATATTGTCTGGTATAGAGAAGACCATTCATTTGCAGATAAAAACAATGCCTATATTGAATCTGCTGTGACATTGGGAATGCAGGCAATTAAGAAATGCCTTAAAAATGAGACATTCTTAGCTAAAGAAATACATTGTGAAGAAATTGACGCGATATTCTATATTTCAACAACAGGTATGGCAACCCCCAGCATAGAGGCAAGAATCATGAATCGATTACCGTTTCAGGAAAACACCAAAAGAATTCCCATTTGGGGGCTTGGCTGCGCCGGAGGTGCTGCCGGAATATCGCGTGCATTTGAATTTTGCAAAGCCTATCCAGATTCCAAGGTCTTAGTGCTTTCGGTTGAACTCTGCAGTCTAACCTTTCAAAGGAACGACCTTTCTAAGAGTAATTTAATTGGGACCTCACTATTTGCTGATGGGGTTGCATGTGCATTGATTTGTGGTGATGAGGTCAACATTGACGATCTTTGCGCAAAAAAGACGGCTCCAGCGATAATTGAAACTCAATCTACGTTAATGCCGGATTCCTTAGATGTTATGGGATGGGATATACGCGACCAAGGACTATTCGTAGTCTTTTCCAGAGATATCCCAAGTATTATTGAGGAGTGGCTAAAACCTAATGTTAGTAAATTTTTAAATGGGAATGGACTCCAGCTGTCCGATATTGACTATTTTATTGCACATCCTGGAGGAAAAAAAGTCATTGAAGCTTATATTAAATCATTAGGAATACATGATTCGATGACTGACATTTCTCTTGAGGTGCTGAAGCAATTTGGAAACATGTCGTCGGCGACCATCTTGTATGTCCTTAGACGATTTATGGAAAAGGGTGGGGAAGCAGGTGCTTATGGAATGTGCACCGCTCTTGGACCAGGATTTAGTTCAGAGTTGCTTTTACTAAAATGGGGGTAAAGGATGATTCCTTTTTTTATATTTATTTCAGTATTAATTGTTCAACGTTTATTTGAGTTAATGATTGCTAGAAGAAATGAGAAGTGGATGAAGGAACAGGGAGCGTTTGAATTTGGTAGGAGGCATTATCAATTTATCGTGTTGATGCACTCTATGTTTTTTGTTGTTTTACTTTTTGAGAAACTTACTTTTTCTCGTGAGGTTTCTGTTTACTGGCCATTTTTATCATCGGTGTTTGTTTGTGCGCAGCTGATTAGAGTTTGGGCGATTTCTTCACTTGGCCGATATTGGAATACCAAAATTATCGTTTTACCTAATGTTGACGTTGTTAGAAGAGGCCCATATCGGTTTATCAAACATCCGAATTATTTGGTAGTTTCCATTGAACTTTTGGTCGTACCACTGATGTTCGGTGCATATGTGACAGCGTGTCTGTTTACGATATTAAATATACTCTTGCTGTCAATCAGAATACCAGCAGAGGAAAAAGCACTGCGGGAACTCACTCAATACGAAGGAAGTTTTGAAAATTGTAATCGATTTCTACCGAAATTATTAAATAAATATGACAATTAACTTATCTATGTTGAAAATGATTATCAGTTGTGATATCCTAATTTTAAAGAAGAATGAAAATCATTCTCATCACAATCGAGCGGATAGGAAGGTGTCAATATGGCTTTTGCATTTGTAGGTGGAACGGTAATCATATACGCATTTGTCATGAAGCACGTCTTGAAGAATGTAACACATTAACGGTATTTGTTAATAAGCCTAGGTGGTATCCTTGGCTTATTTTTTTTGAAATCTAGTTATGAAAATGAAGAGGGCACCTATATAACCGAGAGTTCTTATAGTGACCGAACCGAACCTGGAAAAAGGGTTAGGGTAACTATGGAGCTTTAATAATGACCGAACCGAAGCTGAAAAAGGGTTAGGGTAACTATAGAGCTCCTATAGTGACCGAAACCAAGTAGAACAAGGGTTTTGGTAACTATGGAGCTCCTATAGTGAACGAGCCAAAGCTGAACAAGGATCTTGGATAACTATGGAGCTCTTATAGTGACTGAAGCAAAGTTGGGAAAAGGGATCGGGTAACTAAGAGCTCCTATAGTGACCAAAGCAAAGCGGGAAGAGGGTTAGGGTAACTATGGAGCTCTTATAGCGACCGAACCGAAGCTGGAAAAAGGGTTAGGGTAACTATGGAGCTCTTATAGCGACCGTACCGAACCTGGAAAAAGGGTTAGGATAACTATGGAGCTCTTATAGCGACCGAACCGAACCTGGAAAAAGGGTTAGGATAACTATGGAGCTCTTATAGTGACCGAACCGAAGCTGGAAAAAGGGTTAGGGTAACTATGGAGCTCTTATAGCGACCGAACCGAACCTGGAAAAAGGGTTAGGGTAACTATGGAGCTCTTATAGTGACCGAACCGAAGCTGGAAAAAGGGTTAGGGTAAATATAGATCTCTTATAGCGACCGAACCGAACCTCCAAAATGGATTTGGGTACCTATGAGCTCTTATAATGACCGAAACCAAGCGCAACAAGGATTTTGGGTAACTACAGAATTCTAATTGAAATTAAATAATAAATTTTTTACTCGTAATAGGTATATTTACCCCTTCTATATGCATTAAAGTGTATTTTCAATATCCGCCTAATCTGCTTTTTAGATTCGATTACCTTGCACCACTCAAATACCAAATTAGTGGTAATTTTTATGTTTGGAAAAAGAAGCTTCAGCTCCCGTATAGATCGCAATATCCCATCCTCTATATTCTCTATACAGCCACATACGCTGCACACAATTTTAGTCTCCCCGGCCTTTACGAAAAAGGAACAGCAAGAGCGGCAGGTTAACCCTTTTTTCAAATTCTCATAGGTGTATGCTGGTAGCCGCGTGTAGGGAGAGCCTGTCTTATGTTCCTTCACTAAAAACTCCGCTAGTTTATAGTGGTCATCGGAAAGCGTAGACGTTCTCGCATTTAATTCCTCGAAAAATTTAGTAAGCTGAGTTGGATAAATAATTGGTTGCTCTAATGGTGCTTGATAGAGGGTGAATGTGGGATTGACAAAGAAGACGTTTGATTTTAAGGAAGTAGAGTATTTAATCTTTTGTAAAACTTGCCGCATCAATGTGCCGCTTCTCTTTATTTGGTCCAGCGGATTCTGAATCTCAGTATCATTCATTGCAAAGAACTGGTCGGATTTATAATAATAGTCCCCTTCAAAATTTTTTACTTCACAAGGAAAATGGGTCCCTTGGCTGATGATAAATGAATCTATTTGAAAACTAGTAGAATTCGTCTCAAGCAATAAATCATTCAATATCAGAAACTTATTTGGATTCAGCCTTTCAGTAAACTGATCAAACTTCACCTCACCTTCGTATCCTTTTTCTAAGTTTGAATAGATTTGTTTTTCCTTACTTGGTAATATCATACGATTGTCCAAAGACCTAAAATTCTTTAACTCATCTGACTCGGTCCGATCCTTAAATGCCATAATCCACATCCTTCCTGTATTCCTTCATTGTACCTAAGGAATAAAATAAAAGAAGTGAATATTATGTTAACAATTTAAGTTTTCACGATAGGAAAAGTTTGAATTATCGTATAAAATATAAAATATTACAAAGTTGTGAACAAGGGGAAAAGACTATGGTGCAAACGGCTAATAAGCAAGAAACTTTAACTTCACTTAAAAACAGAATCCTTGCTTTATATGAATACCTTATCAAAAACGGTGATATAGAAAACGCAGAAAAAACAAAGCAATTAGCAAAAAAACTGCAAAATAGGGAATTTATGATTGCGTTTTGCGGTCACTTTTCAGCGGGAAAATCAACGATGATTAACAAAGTGGTCGGCGAGAATTTGCTGCCATCAAGCCCGATTCCCACCAGTGCGAACCTCGTAAAGGTAAAGTCGGGTGAGGAATATGCGAAGGTTTTTTTCAAAAATGAAAAGCCGCGGGTGTACTTAGCACCGTATGATTATGAATTAGTAAAGAATTACTGCAAGGATGGAGACCAGATTAAGGAAATCGAAATCAGCCATGCTGACTCCCAGCTGCCTGCTAATACGGTTATTATGGACACTCCGGGGATTGATTCTGCTGATGATGCACACAGGGTCGCAACAGAATCAGCCATTCACCTGGCAGATTTAGTTTTATATGTGATGGATTATAACCATGTCCAAGCGGAGCTGAACTTTTTATTTACAAAAGAGTTAACGGAAGCAGGAAAAGAGGTTTACCTCGTTATTAACCAAGTGGATAAGCACAAAGAAGAGGAGCTGTCGTTCCGCCAATTTCAAGATAGCGTTACTGGTTCTTTCGCTGCATGGGGGGTTAAGCCAACACGAATCTTTTATACTTCATTAAAGTACCAAGACCATAAACTCAATGAATTTAGTGAATTAAAAGCTTTTATCGCACAAAAATTGCAAAATAAGAATCACCTTTTACAGCAATCCATTTTTAATTCACTGAGAAAAATAGCACAAGATCATGTAGAACAAGCTCGGAACCAAAGAGAAGATGAACTTCAGCCGTTTTTTGAAGTTTTAAATGAGCTGCCTGAGGACGAAAAAAAGGACCTAACACAAACCTACCAATCCATCAGCGCAAACCTCACGACACTTGAGAAAGGGGTCGAGGAAACTGAAAAAGAAGTGGATACAGAAATAGCTAAGATTTTGAATAATGCTTATTTAATGCCGTTTCAAACAAGAGAGTTAGCAGAGGCATTTCTTGAAGCCGCTCAACCAGAATTTAAGGTAGGATTCCTTTTTTCAAAACAAAAAACGTTAGAAGAAAAGAATGCACGTCTTGACAGACTTTTCCAAGACTTGGTAGAGAGAACGAAATCACAGCTTGAATGGCATTTGCGTGAATATCTGATTGCTATCCTAAAAAGACATAGCCTAGATGACCAAGAGTTACAAACTAAAGCACAATCATTTTCTGTCGAAGTTCCAATCGATTTGATTGTTCATACAGTTAAGCAAGGTGCGAGAGTTTCTGGTGAATATGTGCTTCATTACACAGAGGACTTGGCAAATGGAATCAAAAAAATAGCAAGAGATGCCGTTTTAGATTTTAAAAACGCTTTTATGCCAGTATTGGCAGCTCAAACAAAAAAGTTAAGAGATATGTATACAGAAGATTTCCGAAGTATTGAAAATTATGTCAGTGCACTATCGGAAATAACTAAATTTGAAACAGAAACTGCCCTTAAAGAATCAACAGTAGTAAACTTATTACATGAATACGTAGAAGATAGAGATGATGAGTATTTACTTTTTAATCAGGAAGAAGAGGACGCTGAAGTCATAAAGGGTCAGTCAATTACGAAGCCTAATGCCATTGGAAAAAATGAACCTCTTCTACCGGTCGTCAAGGAAGAAACAAGTGTAATCAGGAAAAATGAAACAGAAAAAGCAAGAGACCAGGTACAAAGTATGGTTACTCGTTTAGAGCAATCTTCAAAGCTAATAAACGTTCTGCCAGGTTTTCAAAAGCTGGCCAAGGAATTGGAAGACAAAGCAGACCGTTTGGCTCATAAAGGGTTCACGGTTGCTTTATTTGGGGCATTCAGTGCTGGAAAGTCTTCATTCGCGAATGCACTTATGGGGGAAAAGGTACTTCCAGTATCACCCAATCCTACAACGGCGGCCATTAATAAAATCAAACCTGTAAATGATCAATATCAGCATGGCACGGTCCTAGTGAAATTTAAGGAAGAGAACTCCATGCTCGAGGATATCAACCGATCATTAAAGTTATTTGACCTGCAAACTACTGCCTTAGAAGGTGCAGTGAAAGAAATTGATAAGGTTATGCTCGATAAGGGGCAGGAGGGTGTAGCGGAAAAAACGCACTATGCTTTTTTACAAGCATTTAAAAAAGGCTTCCTCCTCCACGGAAAGCAGCTTGGAACAGTATTAGAAACAGACTTAAACGAATTTGCTGATTTCGTGGCATTAGAAGAAAAGTCGTGCTTTGTAGAATGGATTGAACTTTACTATGATTGTGAATTGACGCGCAAAGGTATTACCCTCGTTGATACACCAGGGGCAGACTCGATTAATGCCCGCCATACAGGAGTAGCATTTGATTATATAAAGAATTCTGATGCGATTTTGTTTGTTACGTATTATAACCATGCATTTTCAAAAGCAGACAGGGAGTTTTTAATCCAGCTCGGCCGGGTAAAGGATTCCTTCCAGCTCGATAAAATGTTCTTTATTATAAACGCAATTGACCTAGCTGAAAATGAGGAAGAAAAGGAAACCGTAGCGGAATATGTAACAGAGCAATTAATAAAATATGGGATTCGCAAACCACACCTCTATCCATTATCTAGTTTGTTAGCGCTAAAGGAAAAATTGGTGCCGAACACAGGGGCAAGATCAGGCATGGGAAGTTTTGAAGGCGATTTCTATCATTTTATTTCAAATGATTTAACAGAAATGGCAATCACTTCAGCAGGTAATGAGTTAAATCGTGTTCATGAGTTAGTAGGAAAATTGGTTGAAAGTTCCAAAGAAGACCAAACTGTAAAGGACAAAAAACGCACTGAAATCGAAAAACAAAAAACTATGATTAAGGTTTTACTTGAAAAACAAACAGCAGATGTTGTGCAAAAACGAATGACCCAAGAAGGTGAAGAACTACTTTACTATATTAAACAAAGGGTTTTCCTCCGGTTTGGTGACTTTTTTAAAGAAGCTTTTAATCCTTCAGTGTTGAGAGATGATGGAAGAAATTTAAAGAAGGCTTTACAATCGGCTTTAGATGAGCTGTTAGAAAGTATAGGCTTCGATTTCGCACAGGAGCTCCGTGCAACGACTGTCAGACTGGACTCTTTTGCTGGAAAGGTTTTAGCCGACTATTATACGGGGCTAACGCGCAGCATGAGGGAAATAAATAAGGACTTGTCATTTTCAACATTTGAGATGAAACATGAAGGGGAGATTGAGTTCCCTTTAGCTTTCAGAGATTTAAATAAACAGCTGTTTACGAAAGCATTATCTTATTTTAAAAATCCAAAGTCGTTTTTTGAAAAAAATGAAAAGAAGTTGATGAGTGATGAGTTGTATCAGGTATTAAATGTCCCTGCTGATCATTACTTAAAATTTGAAGGTGAAAAACTAACTGCCTATTACGCGGGTATTGTATCAGATCAATTCGAAAAGTTAATCGCTCAGATAGAGCAGCAGGCAGATGATTACTATGTAAGTCTTCTTACCGCTCTAGATGGTGGTGTATCCATCGAGAAATTACAAGAGGTATATCAAAAGCTGGAAGAGTCTATGAAATAATTTCATTGGGGGATGACTATGAATGTAATGATCGACAAGGAATGGCTATTAAAAAACTTATATGATCAGAATGTCCGTATTGTGGATTGCTCTTTTTCATTAGCTGACCCTAAAAAGGGCAGACAGGAATATGAACACAATCATATTCCTGGAGCTTGTTATTTTGATCTTGATAAAGATTTATCGGGCGAGGTTTCGGAACATGGCGGGAGGCACCCATTGCCAGACTTAAAGGAGTTTATTCATAAACTTGAACTTGCAGGTATTGATAAAAACACAACAGTAGTTTCCTATGACCAGGGCGAAGGTGCGTTTGCTGCACGGTTCTGGTGGCTGCTGCAATATCTCGGACATGAAAAAGTGTTTGTTTTGGATGGAGGATTTAAAGGCTGGAAAGAAGGAAACTTTCCTGTGACTTCTGAGGTTCCCGCTTTTAAAAAGACTGCCTTCCAGTCTGACATTAAGTACTCCCTGATTGCAAATATGGAAGAAGTAAAAGCAGCAGCCGAGGAACAGAAAGCCAACGTAGTCCTAATTGATTCGAGAGAAGAAAAACGCTATTTAGGTTTAGAAGAACCTATTGATAAAAAAGCTGGGCGGATACCTGGTGCACTTAATAAGCCATGGTTCGAAGGACTCAATGCTGGCTATTATAAGCCGCCAGAGATACAAAAACAACGATTCTCAGGCATTCATCCTGATAACGAAATCATTGTTTATTGTGGTTCAGGTGTGACGGCGGCACCTAATTTTATAGCTTTAAAAGCAGCTGGTTATGAGAAGGTAAAACTTTACTTGGGAAGTTTTAGCGACTGGATTTCCTATCAAGAAAACAAAATAGAATAGGTTTTTATGTTATAATAGAAATCGTGTTGTTTTTATATGATAGGAGGTCTAAACCTTGGAAAATCAAAAACCTTCACTTATGTTAGTTGATGGAATGGCGCTGTTATTTCGTGCTTTTTATGCTACCGCTGTAACAGGCCAGTTTATGATAAATTCAAAGGGAATTCCGACGAATGGAATCCACGGTTTTATTAAACATTTATTTACTGCAGTTTCTGCTTTTAAACCATCCCATGTGGCTGTTTGTTGGGATATGGGCAGTAAAACTTTCCGCTCTGAATTATTTGACGCCTATAAGGGGAATCGTAGTGAAGCACCAGTCGAATTAATTCCTCAGTTTGATTTAGTTAAGGAAGTAGTCGCAGCCTTTGACATTCCTAACATTGGGTTAGCTGGCTATGAAGCTGATGATTGTATTGGAACAATTGCGTATCAAGCAAGGGAGCATGCCCATGTTTCAATCTTAACTGGTGACCAAGATATCCTTCAGCTACTGGATGAAAGTATTTCGGTCATCTTATTGAAGAAAGGCTACGGTAATTACCTTGTTCATACTCCTGCTACCTTCTTTGAGGAAAAAGGTATCAAACCGCGCCAAATGATCGATTTAAAAGCTTTAATGGGTGATCCAAGTGACAACTATCCTGGAGTTAAGGGAATTGGTGAGAAAACTGCTCTTAAACTTTTAAAGGAATTTGAGCATGTTGAGGGGATTATATCGAATCTTGATCGACTTTCAAAATCTCACAAAACGAAAATTGAGCAGGATTTAGAGATGCTTCACTTATCACGCATGCTTGCTGAAATTAAGTGTGACGTACCAGTGACATGTGACCTTATAGAAGCTGGATTGAAGATTGAGAAAGAAAAAGCCCTAAATAAATTAAATGAACTGGAACTTCGCGGCTTACATCGCCTGCTGCCGCTTGAAGTCTCCGTTGTTTCCTAGAGCCTAGGCTGTCCCAAAAATGGGACAGCCTTTTCCAATAATTATTTAGTGTTGCTTTTTTTCGCAGCATTTTCTAATTTACTTTTAGGGTCTTCTGTCATTTCCGCATCCTGACCGTAGCCTTGTGGATTCACTCCAGGTGCCTTTACACCGCGATTTCTTGAACCGTTTTTACTCACCGCTGTTCACCTCCCATTTTTTTAGTATTTCCACGCAAGAATAATAAAACTCAACTTTCTAAACAATAAAGATTAGAGGTGATAAAAATGAACAAAGGTGTTTATTTAGCCCTATCGAGTATTGCTTTAGCACAGGGCTTAAAGATTCCCATTCATTATTATAAGAAGAAAGAATGGCGCCCAGACCTCTTTTTCCAAACGGGTGGAATGCCAAGCTCCCATTCAGCTGGGGTTTCTACACTCACCACCTATATTGCCTTACAACGCGGGCTGCCAACATTTGATTTTGCCTTATCCTTGGTTTACGGTCTGATTGTGATGTATGATGCACAAGGTATTCGACGACAAACAGGTGAACTTACCTTAAAAGTAAATTCCATGCATGATTTAATGGAAAAAGTGGATAAAGAAGAAAGTGTAGAATTTGAACAAGAATCTCCAAAAAAATTGAAGGAAATGTTAGGCCATCAGCCGGAAGAAGTGATCGGCGGTGCACTCCTTGGGGCATTAGTAGGAGTGGGTGGGCATATATGCACAAAAAATAGTAGAAAAATGTCGAATTTTAAGTTAAAATCGGTTAGTAGATGGTTTTAGATTGCTTGGAGAGGGATGGAGAAGCCAGTGCGGACAGTTGATGAGTACTTGCATTACTTGGAAGGGAAAGGTTTCCAATTTCAAGAGGATGCAATCGGTTTTATTTATTTCGGAAAACACTACACGAATGCTTCCGATGAATTGATTAATTCTGCTATAGAGATTACATTAAAAGCACAGAAAACCTTTGATGGCAGCTTTTATGTGTCATTATTAGAAACCCTTGTTTCGAGCAAAATACAAACAAGAAATGCGGCCCTAAAGTTTGTTAAAGAAAGAGAACTAGTGGCAATATAAGCAAAAGCAAAAATCCTCCCGAATAAGGAGGATTTTTGCTTTACCCTTGAAGCTTTTGTCAGCAATCTATTGTATCATTCTCTTCCCTCAAAGTATTTCTTCTGATTGCTTGCCGCGCTAATTCATCGGCTGTTTTGTTTTCAATGCTTGGAATCCACTTCATAAAAAACAAATCAAATTGTTTGGATAGCTGTAAGGCTTGGTCCAGCAGCGGGGCATACAATTTGTTTTTAACAAATTCCTTCTCCACACCTTTATTAACTAATTCTGAATCAGTTCGAAAAGATACAACTGAATGAGAATAACCTTTTTCTAAGCAGATTTCTAAAGCTTTAATAAAAGCATGATATTCTGCTTCATGGTTTGACATTGAGCCAAGCGGGATCGAATATTTTTCTGCTGTCCCATTCCCTTTAATAAATATTCCAGCACCGCTTGGTCCCGGGTTACCAGCACTGGCCCCGTCAATATAAACTTCAATCAAAGCAGACCCTCCAGTTTCATATTAATTGAAAGTTTATCATATTCTAACTCAAAACGCAGGAAATATATTTTTCCTATTTCTACTTTGTTGATATGGGTATGCTAAGATTAGATGGATAAATCACATTGAAGAACAGTGAAATCATAAGAATTATTCTTTTCAACTTCGAAATTTTTAAGGAAAGGTTGAAAAACATGAAGTATAGACTTGAGTGGAATTATAAAACAGGAAAAAATGAAAAAATACAATTTACCTCTGATTGGATTACAACAGAATTGGCAATACAAACTGGGGAGGAACTTGAAAAGCTAGGAAAAGCAAGTGATATTTATTTTTATGATGAAGTTGGTACATCGTGGATTTTAAAAGAACTGAAAAAGCTGGTCACTGAAATTGAAGATGATCCTCATGAAATTACCGTTTATTTTGATGGTGGATTTCAAAAGGAAACCAATACTGCTGGTCTTGGAGTGGTAATATTTTTTAAACAAGGGAAAAAGAAATATCGAATTCGGGCGAACGAAGTATTCGATGAACTGGAAACGAATAATGAAGCAGAATATGCCGCCTTTTATTATGCGTTGACGATTTTAGAGGAATTAGGCGTCCATCATTTGCCTTGTGAATTTAAAGGGGACTCTCAGGTTGTGTTAAAACAGCTTGAGGGAGAGTGGCCATGTTATGAGGATGTACTCAATGCTTGGCTCGATAGGATTGAAGAAAAAATTAAAGCACTTTCACTCACTCCAAAATACACACCGATTCCAAGGAATGACAATAAAGAGGCAGATAAATTGGCGACCCAAGCTTTAGAGGGAAAAGAGATATTTGCAAAGACACAAATCATTTAAGAAACGGGGTGCCGTAGACTCGTGAAAAAATTAAGCAGAAAAGAACTGTTCAGTCATGTTGAATCCTTATTAGGGCAATATTGTGAGGGGTGTTTTGTCCATCAACAGTTCAAAAAGGAAGGCGGCAGAAGGGTCGCCCATCGTTTTTGTATTTCACAATGTACTGTTGGAGAAAAGCTGCAAGAATATGGAAAACAGCTAACATGACTAAATGTCTAGTTCACAGAGACTATTGGCATCTCAATAGAAAAAGGCTGACGGTATACGCCAGCCTTTGGTTTGTTATTAATAGATTAAAGTTTTACTACGTTAGCAGCTTGTGGTCCGCGGTTTCCTTCAACGATTTCGAAAGAAACTTCTTGGCCTTCTTCTAAAGACTTGAAGCCTTCGCCAGTGATCGCGCTGAAGTGTACGAATACATCGTCTCCGCCTTCAACTTCGATAAAACCGAAACCTTTTTCATTGTTGAACCATTTTACTTTACCGTTTTGCATCTACTATTTCCTCCTAAGCCTTTCAGGACACTGTAAAAGTGCCAAAGATAAATATTATCATGACCACAAAGATAATATAAATACTATTCAATTAATGATACATGACGCTTTAAATATACATGAATATTTTTGGACAGTCAAGGAAAGTAAGCGCTTTTTAAACCAATAAATCGTATTATCATGCAATATTCAAAATTAATAAATCTATCTGAACATAAAATTTTATCAGCCTCATATTCTTATAAAAATGGTTGATAAAGGGTGAGGGTAATGTACCGATTTTCTATTGAGGGAGACGAATGGATATTAAGATTCTCGCCGCAAATCTACATTGAAGCTGAAGAAAAACAAGTTGTCTTGACCGCATTGCTTCAAATCGGAAATGATTTATCATCTTATTCACATGGTGACGCCTTCCTTATGTTTACTAAGAAGATAGGTGCGATTGTTTTTGATGTTGAAAGAATTCCATCATTAATTTTAACCGTCTCTAACATTATTCCAGAAGAAAATTGGTATAGGCAGGATTCAAATTTCAAACTAATACAATAGTAATGCAAATAGGTGGTCAGAACTGACCACCTATTTTGTCATGAAAAAGACAAAATTATAGCTTTACGAATTGCCATGCATTTTGTATCGTAAGATTATCCTCATCAAACTCTAGTAATCCATAACCTGGACAAAAAAACTTATTTTTAAATAAATAGGTGCAAGGAAGCTTATCATCACCATCAAAAAACAAAAGTGTGTGTCCATCTAAATAAAAGGTATATACCATCTCTCCTTGTTGGTAATCACCAAAATAGGTTGAAATGGTGTCTATATTGTACATTATTAATGGCTCCGTTATTTTCTTACTTAGTGAACCATTTACCATAAGATTATCATGATGATTTATTAATCCTATTGATACAATTACATCTTCATCTTCATCAATTCCAACAATATGGTCATTTTTCAAGGAGCGTATGGAAAGATTTTTTCCATTATGAATGATACAAGGATTCAGATTATGTTTAATCGTCAGTAAACCAGATTTTGACCTTAAATAGTTTCCGCAGGCTTCTTCAATGATTTGTAAATTGGGTTTACATAATGGTTGTTTATCCGGAATAGGTGAACCAAGTTGCTCCAAGACTTCCTCAACAATCTCCCAGCCAACATTATTATTCGCAACTGTAAAAATGCCGATATTCTGCTCGGGGAATATTACAATAAAGAGCGATAGGTACCAATCCCGCCGCTATGCCACCAATAATTACCCTCATCGTAATCTTTAATCCAACACATCCCGATAGAGCATTCAGGTACCGTGTAGCGATTCGCCTGTATGCAGAAAATCTCTTGAAGTGATTGTTCAGTAAGAATCTCTTCCCTGTTAAATTTTCCGTTAGCTAAATACATTTGTCCAAATTTAGTCATATCTTCTGCATTGGTTATGCAGAAGAATGAACCATGGCAAGCCACGTTTTCAGGAAATGAATGATCCACTTTAAAGGAACCATCTTCTGATTTTTCATGCTGGAGTGCCAAAGGATAGGTCATAGCTTTCAAAGGATCATACATACTTCGGTTCATCTCAAGGGGAGTGAAAATTTCGTCATTCATCAGCCGAGCAAATCTTTTTCCTGCTGCTCTTTCAGCGACATATGCTGCAAGATTAATAGAATGGTTGCCATATGAATACATCGTATTTGGCGGCGCAACAAATGGAAGATGCGGAATCTCTTCTCTTACATATTTTTCAAGAGCATCGTTCTCACGGTTTCCGAATAGGTCACCACCATCAGGCAGTCCAGCAGTATGACTTAGCAACATCGTAAAGTGACAATGTTTGCGGCCCCTGGAAAACTAAGCCGCAGCTCGGGGATATACTCTTTTATTGGACAATCTAAATCTAGTAAACCTTGTTGGACAAGCTTCATGATTAGTGTTGCGGTAAGCGTTTTACTGACTGAACCAATTCGAAATAAGGTTGCAGGAGTAATGTCAACTCCTTGTTCCTCGGTGTTTGTAACACCGTAGCCTTGCTGTAACAGAACCTCTGAATCAGTGAATATTGAAAGTGCAAAACCAGGAGCTTTTTTTAATAGACTTGCGGCTAAACTATTAATCTTTTCAAAATTCAACATAACATTATACCTCTGTTTGTAGTATGTAAAATTTACCAAATGGAGCTTAATTATATAATGCATTTATCTAATGGTCTAGTAATGGATATATTTTTATCCTTTACAAAGAGACAAATGAAGTGGGAAAATGAATGCTGGATGCTTTACCAAAAGGAGCAATCGTAATGAAATTAATTATTGCCGAAAAGCCAGACCAAGGTTCAACATTGGCTTCTATATTTAAAAGTAAAAAACAAAATGGCTTTATTGAGATTTTTCCAAACGAAACATTTACAAATGGAGCGTACGTCACTTGGGCGATTGGGCACTTATGCCAGTTGGTGAACCCAGAAGCTTATGAACCAGGATGGAAAAAATGGTCGTTGGATAACCTGCCAATGATACCCACTCAATTCCAATATGAAGTAACGAAGGATAAAGTAAAACAATTTTCCGTTATCCAAAAGCTTGTAAATAATCCTGCCGTAACAGAAATTATTCATGCAGGCGACGCTGGGCGTGAGGGTGAATTAATCATCCGTAATATTCTTCGCATTACTGGCTGCAGGAAGCCAATGAAACGTCTATGGATTTCATCTTTAACACCTAATTCGATTCGTGAAGGTTTTAAAAAATTATTAGACGAAGATCACACTAGAAATCTATACTTTGAAGCATATACTCGAGCATGTGCAGATTGGGTAGTTGGAATGAATGCCTCAAGACTCTATAGCTTGCTTTTGCAAAAACAAGGCTTTTCTGATGTGTTTTCGGTTGGAAGGGTACAGACCCCTACATTAGCACTCATCGTAAAAAGAGAATTAGAAATTGAAAATTTTAAATCGGAACCATTTTGGGAAGTGATTGCCCATTTTAACATCGATGGTAAGAAATATTCTGGCAAATGGCAGAATGATGGAGAAACACGTGTAAAAACAAAAGAAATGGCGGAGAAGGTTGCGGCGTTTTGCCGAGAAAAGCCAGCAGAAGTTTCAGATGTACAATCGGATAGAAAAGAGTTCCAACCACCTTTACTATATAATCTCTCTGCTCTTCAAGCAGAAGCAAATAAACGCTATAAATTCCCACCGAAAAAAACTTTAGATGTGCTGCAAAAACTTTACCAAAAAGGGAATGTTTCATATCCCCGCTCGGACTCACGATATGTAACGGTAGAAGAAGCGAATACTTTCCCTGATATTCTTACTAAACTAAGTCATATTAAGGGCTATGATCAATACTTCCCACTGCCTATTGAAACACTTGTTGATAACAAGCGGTACGTAAACGAAAAAAAGGTGACAGACCACTATGCGATTATTCCGACTGAACAAATTCCAAATGTAGACCGGCTTGATCCCGATGAAAAGAAACTTTACGACCTCATTGTCACAAGTTTAATAGCAGCACATTATCCAAAAGCCATTGCTGAATATACGACGGTAACGACTTTAGTAGATGGACGGGCAGTTTTTCAATCAAAAGGTAAGGTTCAAATCGAAGAAGGCTGGAGAAAGGTAATCAACCAAAAGGAAAAAGAGGATGAACCTGCTCTTCCACAACTAGCAAAAGGGGAACAAGGCCGAACGGTGAAGGTTGATGTGAAAGAAAGCCAGACCCAGCCGCCAAAACGCTATACCGAAGGTCAGTTAATTACCTTAATGAAAACGGCAGGTAAGCATATCGAAGACAAGGAAATGGAGAAAATCCTGTCAAAAACGGAAGGTTTGGGTACTGAGGCGACAAGAGCTGGTATTATAACCATGTTGAAGGACAGAAAATATATCGATGTAGCCAAGAACCTAGTTTATGCGACAGCTAAAGCTAGAATCCTAATTGAAGCAATTGGACAGGAAATTCTTGCTTCCCCGGAAATGACAGCAAAATGGGAGCAGAAATTAAAAGAAATATCAGAGGGATCCGCTTCTCCCAAGAATTTCATGGAACAAACAAATAAAATGGTTTATCATTTAATTTCTTCTGGAGTTGACCATGCTGCTAATTGGGTGTTTTCAGAAGAGGTGCGCGAAAATTTTACCCCTAGTAAGAAGATGACAAAGGGTAAAGGCGGTACAAAGCTGGGCAAATGTAAAAAATGTGAAGGCTCCATTGTGGATAAAGGCAGCTTTTACGGGTGTTCTAACTATCAAAAAAACCAATGTAATTTCACAATATCTAAAAAAATACTTGGGAAAAACATTACCCAAAAAAATGTTAAACTTCTATTATCTGAAGGGAAAACAGAATTAATTGAAGGTTTTACAAATAAGGATAAAACTTTTAATGCAAAGCTTTATCTGGATGAGCAGGAAAAAAGGGTTAAGTTTTTATTTGAAGAACATAGTCCCAAAACTGTGACAAAGTTATAATTCAACTTGTCACTATTTTTTATCTATAGTAAACTTTTAAGAGAGTAATTTTTTTGGAGGTACGGGATGCCAACACCGAGTATGGAAGATTATATCGAACAAATATATATGTTAATTGAAGAAAAAGGATACGCCAGAGTTTCAGATATTGCAGAGGCGTTATCTGTCCATCCCTCCTCAGTAACAAAAATGGTTCAAAAGCTAGACAAGGATGAATACCTTGTTTATGAAAAATATAGAGGTTTCAGCTTAACTACTAAAGGAAATAAGATTGGAAAGCGTCTTGTATTTAGACATGATTTACTGGAACAGTTTCTAAAAATCATCGGAGTGAAGGATGAAAATATATATCAAGATGTTGAAGGAATCGAGCACCACTTAAGCTGGGATTCGATTGAAAGAATCGTTGATCTTGTTCAGTTTTTTCAAGAAGATGAATCAAGGATAGAAGCATTAAAAGAAATTCAAAAACAAAACGAAGCTGATTAATGCAAAAGCACCTGGTAGAAACCAGGTGCTTTTGCTGTTGTTTTATTCGAGAAGGCTTCCATGAGTCCCATCTCAATAAAGCATATAAAAAAGAGGCTCCATGAAGTCTTCATGAGACCTATTTCAATAAGGAATCTACAGAATAGGGCTCCATGAAAGCTTTATGAGACCTATTTCAATAAGGAATCTACAGAATAGGGCTTCATGAAAGCTTTATGAGACCCATTTCAAAAAGGAAATACAAAAAAGGGCTTCATGAAATCTTCATGTGACCCATTTCAAAAAGGAAATACAAAAAAGGGCTTCATGAAATCTTCATGAGCCCATTTCAAAAAGGAATTACAAAAAAGGGCTTCATGAAATCTTCATGAGACCCATTTCAAAAAGGAATTACAAAAAAATGACTTCATAGGCTACATTTTCAATTTTCCCACTTCTGAATTAAAATAAGTTTGGATAATGGTCAAAGGATTGATCCTGCTGCTCTGGGCTTAGAACAAGGTTCCCATCGTGATCCTCGGCTGCGAGAACGCCTGTTATGTCTCCGTTTGCTGCTTCAATTAACGCTTTTTGATAGGAGATGACCCGACCTCCGGAAGTAACAAAGCTGATAATCTCACCAAAATGGTTTCGATGAATACCTACTACTGTTTCCACAACGTTTCCCCCCTTTGCTCGATATTCTTTCTATAATTTACGATAAATAAACAAAGAGGGAATAATATTTTAACGACAAATTAATAGAAAAGAAGCATCGGACCGTCCCGATGCTTCTTTTTCTTAATCCCAATTAAAAGGTGTTTCTTGATACACATAGTAGTTAAGCCAGTTTGAAAAGAATAAGTGTCCATGGGAACGCCAGCGATTAATAGGCGGTTGTGTTGGATCATTATTTGGAAAGTAGTTTTCTGGCATATGAATTTCCAGCCCTCTGCTAATATCACGATTATATTCCTGTGCTAATGAATCAGATTCATATTCCAAATGCCCTGTAATCATCACGTGTTTTCGATCTCGGGAGGCAATAAGCAGCGCACCCGCTTCCTCGGACGCGGCTAGAAGCGTAAGTTCAGGATTCTCATGAATCTCACCAATCGATACATCTGTATAGCGAGAATGAGGAGCATAAAAATGATCATCAAACCCTCGCAGAAGTAAATCGTTTTGCTCGAAAATCTTATGCTCATAGATTCCCGAACATTTACGAGACAGTTCAAATTTATCAATCCCATAATGATAAAAGAGTGCTGCCTGGGCTCCCCAACAGATATGCAAGGTAGAGGTGACATTGGTTCTCGTCCAGTCCATAATTTCTGTGAGTTCCTGCCAATACTTTACTTGCTCAAACTCCATCAATTCAACTGGCGCTCCTGTAATAATCATCCCATCATACTTTTGATTTTTAACCTCTGAAAAAGTAGTATAAAATTGTTCTAGGTGCTGCTTGCTTGTGTGTGTAGATTCATAGGAATTGGTTTTTAAAAATTTGACGTTTACTTGCAGCGGGCTGTTTCCCAATAGCCTTAATAGCTGCGTTTCTGCCTTTTCTTTTTCAGGCATTAAATTGAGAATTAGAAGTTTTAGTGGACGAATATCCTGGCTGATTGCCCGTTCGTCGTCCATCACAAAAATATTCTCATGTTCGAGTATTTCTCGTGCTGGCAGCAACTTTGGAATGTTAATTGGCATGGTGCACTCCCCCTTTATTTCTAAGTGTTAAGTATATAGTATTTTTCTAATATTTGGTCAATAACATTATAAACATTATCTTAAATTCAGAAAAGAATAAAGTTTTGTGAAAAATATTACACGAAAATAAAAGGAGGATTTGATACAATAAAAGAGGCTATTAATTCTATTTGAATGCGGGGGATCATTTTTGCAAATGAGAACATCAATTAAGTCCGACATTGAAATTGCACAAGAATCGACCATGAAGCCAATTGTTGAAATTGCGAAATCAATTGGTTTAAAGGAAGATGACCTCGAATTATACGGAAAATACAAAGCAAAAATCTCGTATGAAGCGCTTAGAAATATTGAAACAAATGAAAGTGGGAAAATCATACTTGTTACTTCCATCAATCCTACTCCTGCTGGTGAAGGGAAATCAACCGTAACAGTGGGTCTTGGTGATGCCTTTAAACGCATTGGTAAGAAGGCTATGATTGCGATGCGAGAGCCATCATTGGGTCCCACAATGGGAATAAAAGGGGGGGCCACTGGCGGAGGCTATTCACAGGTATTGCCGATGGAAGACATAAATTTACATTTTACTGGGGATTTGCACGCGATAACTACAGCAAATAATGCGCTGGCTGCATTACTCGATAATCATATTCAGCAAGGAAATGAGCTTAAAATCGACCAGCGGCGTATTGTTTGGAAACGTGCAGTTGATTTAAACGATCGTGCACTAAGAAAAGTGATTATCGGTCTTGGGGGTCCTCTGCAAGGAGTTCCTCGTGAAGATGGCTTTGATATTACGGTTGCCTCAGAAATTATGGCCGTTCTATGTTTGGCTTCAGATTTGAAAGATTTAAAATCGCGATTAGCCCGAATGGTTGTAGCCTATAATGATAAAAAGGAACCTGTAACAGTTGGCGATCTTGGGGTTGAAGGAGCACTTACTTTACTGCTTAAGGATGCGGTTAAGCCAAATCTCGTGCAAACAATCGAACATACTCCTGCACTCGTACATGGTGGACCTTTCGCGAATATTGCTCATGGTTGTAATAGTGTGATTGCTACCCGTGCTGCTGCCAAGTTGGCTGATTTTGTCATTACAGAAGGCGGATTTGGTGCTGATTTAGGAGCTGAAAAGTTTTTACATATCAAAGCAAGAAGTGCTGGTATTAAACCAGAAGCAGTTGTAATCGTAGCAACCATCCGGGCATTAAAGATGCATGGCGGGGTAGCAAAGTCGGATTTGGCAAAGGAGAACATTGCTTCCTTAACGTTAGGTTTTGCGAATCTGCAAAAACATATTGAGACTATCAAGGCCTTTGGTTTACCAGTTGTGGTTGCGATTAATAAATTTATCACAGATACAGAACTGGAAGTTCAAACATTGTTAGAATGGTGCAAGCAAGAGGCTGTTCCAGTCGCTTTAACAGAGGTCTGGGAAAAAGGCGGTGCCGGTGGAGTTGAACTTGCAGAAACATTGTTATCCATCATGGAAAAAGAAGAAAATAACTTTCAACCATTATACGAGGTTTCAGATTCCCTTGAATGCAAAGTGAGAACGATTGTTCAAAAGGTATATGGCGGAAAAGACGTAGAATTCTCAGCTAAAGCGCAAAAGCAGCTAGTGGACTTTGAGAGATTCGGTTGGTCTAATTTAGCAATTTGCATGGCAAAATCGCAATACTCCCTGTCAGATGATCCTGCCAAATTAGGCAGGCCAACTAACTTTATCGTCAATGTAAGAGAGTTCAAGCCATCGATCGGTGCTGGATTTATTGTGGCGTTAACCGGAGAGGTTATGACCATGCCAGGATTACCGAAAAAACCTGCGGCGTTGAATATGGATGTGGACGACACTGGCAAGGCATTAGGGCTGTTCTAAAAGACTAGAGGTGAGTGAATGTTTGACCCTACCGCTTTCGATAATATGAAAGTAGTTGTTGAAGGTGCGTTATATGATTTAGATTTATCGGGTGAGATTGTCATTACAGACCGAAATGATATCATAAATATGGCGAAAATGTCCCGCAGCTTCGATATTGACTTTCATAACTCTTCAACTCAACCAGCTATTGTAACAGCTAAATTGGAAATTAAAGCAGAGTTGATTAATCTTGCAGCAGAGTTAATGCCAAACTCATTGGCACAGCAACAGTCTGGATGTACGATAAAGCTGCAATTCTTTTATGACACTATTACCGATGAAGCTCAATTACAGAGAATACGTGAAATTTTCTTTGATATTTGGGGGGGAACAAGACAGTTTAGTCAATCTGTAACGATTACACCTTCAAAATCACTCATTCGGAATTGTATTTCCATTGAATTTGCCAGACTAATCAGCGAGGACCAGTTGGATGATTTAGTGGAAATGGTCGATTTCATGATAAAGACCAATGAACACTTACAATCATACCTTAGGGAAATTTGTTAACCAGCGTGAAACCAGCTATTTATTTAGCTGGTTTTTTGCGTTATAAATATTTACAAGAAAATGATTTCAAGGTACGATTGTTTTAACTAGATATTAGGACCTCATACCAATTTTAGGGGGAGATCACATTGGTTAAAACGGCATGGGTAACAGATAGTACGGCATATTTAGATGAAGAATTAAAAAATCATCCTGACCTGTATACAATACCGTTAACGATATTATTAGATGGTGAGGAATTTGCTGACGGGAATGATTTAACAGCTGCTGAGCTTTTTGCTAGATTAAAGGATCTTAAGTCGCCGCCAAAAACTTCACAGCCAGCAGTAGGTGTTTTCCAGGAATTGTACGAAAAACTTTCCAAGGATTATGACCAAGTTGCAGCAGTTCTGATATCAGGAAAACTCAGTGGTACCGTATCTTCCAGTGAACAGGCGGCAAAGCTGGTTAATATTCCTGTTAAAACCCTTGATTCTCAAATTCTAACTGCACCAATGACCGCTTTATTAAAAAAAGGGATGGAATTGATGGAGGCAGGTAATAGCCTTGAATCTGTCATGGACCAGTTAGAAATACTAAAGACCACAAATGAGACGTATGTTTTAATTGGAAGTCTAGAACAACTTCATCGGAGCGGCAGGATGTCTGGTTTACAGTTCTTCTTAGGCAGCATGCTTAACGTGAAGCCCATCATTTCCATAGAAGAAGGCGCCCTTAACACGAAAGAAAAAGTGAGAAGTGATAAGAAGGCTAAGGAAAGGATTCTTGACTACTTTAAATCCTCTTATGAGAAAAATAAATTTAAAGAAGTATATATTTTATATGGCTTACATCAGGAACAAGCAAATGAATGGAAAGTGGAATTAGAGCGATTATATCCTGAGTTAAACGTTATTACCTGTCCGTTGGGTGCAGTAATTGGTGTTCATGCAGGTGAGAATACTCTTGGTATCAGCTGGCACAATGGCCTGAAATAACTTTATCCCCAAGTGAGCATACTAAAATGGCAGTTCATTTTAGTTAAGGGGGTAATTTTCATGAAGAATAAGAATTTGACACGTGAAGAGATTGAGAAACAAGACCAAAAAAATGATGTAGAATTTGGCGGTGAGTATACAATTGGTAACACGAAGTCACAAAGCCAAAAAAAGAGCGGTCGTCAGGCGAACAAAAAATAACTCCGAGTTATCGGGGTTATTTTTTGTTTGCTTTTCATGTTAAAATAGCAAGGATGAAGGAAGGTGTCTTATATGATGGATCAAATAATAGAACAAACGAAAACGTTTGTCCGCAGTCAATTAGGTGATGATGCAACAGGACATGATTGGTTCCATGTTGACCGTGTCAGACGGACAGCATTACATATCTGCAAACAAGAACAAGCGGGCGACGCATTTGTTATTGAAATGGCGGCACTTTTGCATGATATTCCTGATGAAAAGCTTAATGATAGTGTCCAAGCGGGGAAAAACAAACTGAATTCATTTTTACAAAGTATTGCTTTACCTGATGAGGTACAAGCTGCTATTGTGCAAATTATTGATACAATTTCATATAAAGGTGGAAGTAAAACGGAACTAAAAACCATCGAGGCAAAAATCGTTCAGGATGCGGATCGGTTGGACGCAATTGGTGCGATTGGGATTGCGAGAACATTTGCTTATGGCGGTAAAAAAGGCCAACCCATTTACGATCCCAGCATAAATGTGCGTGAGGAAATGAGTTTGGAAGAATATCGTAAAGGAAAATCAACTAGTATTCATCATTTCTATGAAAAATTACTAAAGTTGAAGGATTTATTGAACACAGATACTGCAAAAGGAATGGCAGAAAGCCGTCATCAAACGATGGTGGACTTTTTAGAACAATTCTATCTAGAATGGGATGGTCAGGACCGATGAAAATGCTAACAGTAGAAAATATTACAAAAACATATGGGGAAAAACAATTATTTAACAACATCTCCATTACCATCGGTGAAAAAGAGAGAGTCGGATTAATTGGCATTAATGGGACAGGAAAATCATCACTCTTAAAAATTATTGCAGGTTTGGATCAGCCGGATGAGGGAAAAATTATCACCGGTAAGGATTACTCGATTGCATTTTTAGACCAACAACCCGAATTAGATTCAGCTAAAACAGTACTAGAACAGGTATTCCATGGCGAAGCACCTATTCTAAGGTTAATGCGCGAATATGAAAAAACACTAATGCTCCTGAATACATCTCCAAATGATACAAAGGTACAAGAGGATTTATTCCAATTACAAAAGCAGATGGACGCTTTAAATGCATGGGATGCAAGTACAAATGCCAAGTCGATCTTAATGAAACTCGGAATTGAGGATTTCACAAAAAAAATCGGTGAGCTATCTGGAGGTCAGAAGAAACGTGTAGCGCTAGCTCAGGTCCTGATTGCTGAGCCTGATTTACTTATTCTGGATGAACCTACGAACCACTTAGACTTTGACTCTGTAAAATGGCTGGAAGAATATCTAAGCCGATATAGCGGCTCCATTCTTCTTGTTACACATGACCGTTACTTTTTAGACCGGGTTGCTAACCGGATGTTTGAGCTTGATGGCGGAAATCTCTATAGCTACAAAGGAAACTATGCTGCATTTTTAGAAGCAAAAGCGATCCGTGAAGAAAATGAGGCTGCGACCTTTGAGAAGAAACAAAACCTGTTTCGACGTGAACTTGAATGGATGAGGCGAGGTGCAAAAGCGAGAACAACTAAGCAGAAGGCAAGAATTCAGCGGTTCGATGAATTGGAAGATAAGCTTTCAGGCGGGAAGCCGACAGGTGAAAAGGTAGATATTACGTTAAATGGCAGCAGGCTTGGGAAGCAGGTATTTGAACTTAAGGATGCGTCTAAGCGTTATGGAGAAAAAACAATCTTAAAACACTTTGATCTGCTAGTAAAACCAGGAGACAGACTTGGGATTATCGGCAGGAACGGGGCAGGTAAGTCAACATTGTTGAACATTCTGGCCAAAAAGCTTCCGCTTGATGACGGTGAATTCATCATGGGTCAAACAGTTAAAATTGCTTATTATACTCAGGAAAGCGAAGATATGGACGAAAACAAGCGGATGATTGAATACATTAAAGAAACCGCTGAAGTGGTGGAAACTTCGGATGGTAAAACATTATCTGCAGCACTTATGCTTGAACGTTTTCTATTCCCGCCTTTTTCTCATGGAACCCCAATACGGAAATTATCTGGAGGAGAAAAGCGTCGGTTATACTTGTTAAAGTTATTAATGACATCACCAAATGTTCTCTTACTGGACGAGCCGACAAATGATCTTGATACGCAGACATTGACGGTGCTCGAAGATTACTTAGAAGAATTTCCCGGCGTGGTAATTACGGTATCCCATGACCGCTATTTCCTAGATAAAGTCGTAGACCAGCTGCTAGTCTTGCGCGGTGAAGGCCTAATTGATTCATTCTATGGGAATTATAGCGAGTATCTTGAAAAAGAATTAGCTGTTGAAGCGAAGAAGACAGCAACTAATAAGCCAGTACCGGTTAAAGCTCCTGAAAAGGAAAAAAAGAAAAGAATGACCTATAAGGAGAAAAAAGAGTGGGAAGAAATAGATGAAGTCATTGCTAAAACAGAAGCTCGATTAGAAGAAGTTGCCGAAGAAATAGGGAACACAGGCAGTGACTTCACAAAAGCCCAGGAATTAATGAAACTAGAATCAGAATTGAACGAGCATCTTGAGTATTTAATCGAAAGATGGGAATATCTAGCTGAACTAGCGGAAAGCGAGTAAAAAAGTGCGTCGATGACGTGCTTTTTTTAAAGGGAAAAATTATATCATCGTTAATTGGGTTATCAACGATAAATAGAATAATTCGGCGAAAAATCAATTTTATCATCGAAAAAAAATATATGACGTTGGTCCCCATCCACAAGACCAATTTCTAGAATGAAATATCACCATTATGTTAAACTTGTAAAGAGAAACTAAAGAATTAGGTGAATTTCGTGAAAATAAAGGGTATTGAACCAACCCCAAGCCCCAATACAATGAAAATTATTTTAGACCAAGAACTGCCAATGGGAAAAAGCCATAATTATAAAAAAGAAACAGCGGCCACTGCACCGGATGTAATCCAAAACATCTTTCAAGTTGAGGGAATCAAAGGTGTTTATCATGTAGCAGATTTCCTAGCGGTTGAACGCAATGCGAAATTCGACTGGAGGGATTTGCTGCCGCAAGTCCGTAAGGCGTTTGGGGAAACAGCTGAGCAATCAAGACAAACCGGTAACCAAGTAAACGAACATTTTGGTGAAATCAAGGTTGAGGTTCAAATGTTTAAGGATATTCCCCTTCAGGTTAAGCTAACAGATGGAACGACAGAAAAACGGTTTGGGATGCCTGAATACTTTCTAAAAGCTAGAGAACGAGCTCAGCTTCCAGACGAAAATTATATTCTGCTTCGCAGGTGGGATGCTCTTGGTGTTCGCTATGGAGATTTTGATCAAATTGGTCAGGAAGTCATAGAAGAATTAATGGCAGCTTATCCTGCAGAGCGGCTCGAGGATTTAGTATCCCAAGCACAAGTAAAGGAATTCGCAGCTAAACCAAAGCCAATACGAGAACGCAAAAAAGTAACACTGGAATCGTTTGAAAATCCGGATTGGCAGATTCGCTATCAATTGCTTGAACAAATGGATGATCCTGAGCTTGAAGATTTACCCGTATTAGAAAAAGCCTTAGCAGATGAAAAGCCATCGATACGCCGACTGGCTACCGTTTATTTAGGGATGATTAAGGACCAAGCGGTATTGCCTTATTTATATCAAGCATTAAAAGATAAGACAGTTACCGTTCGCAGGACTGCTGGTGATTGCTTATCTGACCTTGGATTCCCTGAAGCCAATGAAGAGATGGCGAAAGCACTACAAGACTCAAGCAAATTAGTTCGTTGGCGGGCTGCAATGTTTTTGTATGAAGTAGGTGATGAAACAGTATTGCCGGCATTGAAGGCAGCAGAAAATGACTCTGAATTTGAGGTCAGCATGCAAATCAAGATGGCGGTCGAAAGAATTGAAGGCGGCGAGGCTGCAAAAGGTTCTGTCTGGAAGCAAATGACTGAGGCACGGAAAACAGAAAGTTAATTGGAATTGCACTTTGTAAATTAGATATAGTACACTGCAAATATAGAAAGTGAGGTTTTTATAATGTCAATGGCTTATGAAGAATACATGAGACAAATGGTTTTACCTATGCGTGAGGAGTTAACAAGAACAGGATTTCAAGAACTTACATCCGCTGAAGAAGTTGAAAATTATATGGAAAGTGCAAGTGGCACAACGCTTGTTGTTGTAAACTCAGTTTGCGGTTGTGCAGCTGGACTTGCTCGTCCTGCTGCCACACAAGCAGTATTAACAAGCGAGAAAAAGCCTGATCATCTTGTAACGGTATTTGCTGGACAAGATAAAGAAGCAACAGCAAAAATGCGTGAGTATTTTGAAGGAATTGAGCCTTCATCACCATCAATGGCATTATTAAAGGGAAATAAAGTGGTTCACTTTATTCCACGGTATGATATTGAAGGAATGCCTATGGAATCCATAATGGATAATTTAAAGGCTGCATTTAATGCCAATTGCTAAAAGGATGTCATTCGACGTCCTTTTTTTTGGAGGTTTTTGATTGTTATGTTTGTCACGACGGCAGGACGAACCAATGAGCAAATGATTGAAAAGGCAATAGAAATAGCAGATAAATTAGCAGTGCTATACATACCGCGCAGAAAAAAGTCGATTCAGACGTTACAAATAGAAACAAACAGTGAGTGTATTGTTGCAGGAAAAGAAAGGCTTGAACTATTTTCCTTAGGAGAGGAGCAGCCCTTCTTTTTCCATCCAAATTCAGCGATGTTTCGAATCAAGCGGCTGGCAAACGGTGAACACGACCCCTTTGCTGAAGCAGCACAACTTACCAAGGGAATGACTTTCCTGGATTGTACACTGGGTCTTGCCTCAGATTCGATTGTGGCAAGTTACTTAGTGGGGGATGAAGGGATGGTGACAGGCACTGAGGCTCAAAAGTTTTTGGCATTTTTGGTCAAGGAAGGACTGAAAACCTGGGATTCGGAAATTTTCGATATGAATAGAGCGATGGCTAGTATAAAGGTTATTCACAGTCATGCACTGGACTATTTAAAATCTCTGCCGGATAAATCCGTCGATTGTGTCTATTTTGACCCGATGTTTGATGAGTCTATCATTGAATCAGATGGGATCAGGGCGTTGGGGCATATTGCTCTTTACGATGATTTGAATGAGGAAACAATAGAAGAGGCATTGAGAGTATCAAAAAAGAGAGTCTTGTTAAAAGACCACTTTAAAAGTAAACGATTTGAAAAATTTAGTTTCCACGTATTAAAGAGAAAGACCGCTAAATTTCACTTTGGTTACCTAGAAAAATAAGAATTTCTATCATTCTGTAAGAAATGATTTTTCCAATTTGCCGCCAAAAGAAGTATAATAATTGGTAAGAGTTAAAATATATCGGAAAAATTAACCCAATTCTTCCAGGAACAAAGGGGGAAATATAGATGAATAAATGGATTCGTAAATCGTTTGTAGTACTCGTTTCAATTTTAACATTTGGTCTTATTACTCCTACCCAACTAATAAATAACGTGAATGCTGAGAAACCTACAGAGAGAGATACGATTGAAGCTGCGCTGTTAAGAGGCTATGCTCAGGAAAACAGCTTTTTTGAAACAGAAAAAGTAGTAGATAAGGAAAAATTACTCGAAGAGTTGATCAAGAAAGCCGAGCTGCAATCCTATCAAAAATTTGGTACGAGGATTAAACCTGTAATTGAAAATGAGTTTCGGGAAATCATTATGCCAAATATCGAAAAAGCTTTGCAAGAAACAGCTGCTCAATTCCCAACGGAGGATTTATTAAATTTAGCTATTACAGAGACTCCTGGCAAGGGGCAATCAGAAAAAATCTTTAATATTAAAAATCGTGAAACAAATATGGATGTTCTTCGTTTTCATGTGAGAAGGGACAATCCACCTCAAGCTGGTTACTGGTTTAATTTTCATTACCATACCTATCATGACGGTTTTCAGAGCCATCATGAGCTAGGGTCTATCTATTGGGATAAAAATACCCCGCCAAAATGGATGAGTTAATGATTTGCGAAATAATATTAAAAAATTTTTTTCATTATTGAAACCTTTCCTAGAGAATCTCGTATATAGACTATTACCTAAAATGGAGGAATGAAAAAATGGCAATAAGTTTATCAAAAGGTCAAAAAGTTGATTTAACGAAAACGAATCCTGGGTTAACAAATGTAGTAGTTGGTTTAGGCTGGGATACGAACAAATATGATGGCGGAAATGATTTCGACCTCGATTCATCCGTTTTCTTATTAGGTGAAAATGGCAAGGTTACAAACGAAACAGACTTCGTATTCTACAATAATCCAAAAGGTGCAAATGGTGCAGTTGTACATAATGGGGATAACCGTACTGGTGCAGGTGATGGTGATGATGAACAAGTAAACATCAATCTAACAGCAATACCTGCTAACATTCAACGTGTTACCTTCACAATTACGATCCATGACGCAGCAGCTAGAAACCAAAACTTTGGTCAAGTGTCTAATGCATATGCTCGTATTTTCAATGAATCAACAGGTGAAGAATTGATCCGTTATGATTTAGGTGAAGATTTCTCTATCGAAACAGCAGTTGTTGTCGGCGAATTATATCGTCATAACGGGGAATGGAAGTTTAGCGCAATCGGCAGCGGCTATCAAGGCGGCTTAGCAGCTCTTGCTACAGACTTCGGATTACAAGTAGGATAACATCTAGAATAAAGACCCAGCGTTAGCTGGGTCTTTGAACGAAAACATATACATCCGGGAGGAATTTTTTTAATGTGGGAAGGTATTATTGAAACATATTCATTGTTTTTTGACTGGCAGCATTGGGTGGAGGTTCTTTCAGATCCGGTTAACTGGGGATTAATTGGAACCTTAGTAATTCTTGAAGGGTTACTATCAGCCGATAATGCTCTTGTTCTAGCAGTAATGGTAAAACACTTACCGCCAGAACAGCGTAAAAGAGCACTTTTTTATGGGTTACTAGGTGCTTATATATTCCGTTTTATCGCAATTGGAATAGGGGTATATTTAATTAAATTTACATTGGTTAAAGTTTTAGGAGCTGCTTATCTTGCTTGGTTAGCAATTAAATATTTTATTGATAAACGGAAAGCCAATCAGGCATTAGAATCAGAAGAAGAAGAGCACGGGATTAACCAGAAGGGCTTGCTCATTCGATTATTTGGAACCTTCTGGGGAACTGTTGCTGCAGTAGAATTAATGGATATTGCTTTTTCGGTTGACAGTGTTCTAGCTGCTTTCGGAATTAGTAATGAAGTTTGGGTGCTGTTGCTTGGCGGTATGCTTGGGGTTCTTATGATGCGTGGTGTTGCCGGAGTATTCTTGGCTTTAATCGACCGTATTCCAGAGCTTGAGACATCAGCATATATTTTGATTCTACTAATATCTGCAAAGATGTTTGCCGGTGTCTTCGGAATTCATGTTAGCCATATCACATTCTTTGTTATTTTACTAATTGTATTTGGAGCTACTTTTGTTGTTCATTTCATGAACAAGAAGAAAGAAGTGGGCAAAGAATCATAATTATGGTCGTACGACATAAAATGGGGAGCAGACGAAAGTCAGTCCCCATTCTTTTTTATTAAAGGAGTCATTTAGAATGAAGCATTTTACCTATTTTTATGAAAATGAGCTTGAGGCTTTATTCTTTCAAAAGCCAATGGACTTTAACAAATATAGTGATCGGGAGCTTTTATCCTATGGACTTGGTGCAACTCTATACATGCCGGCAACTCGTCCAAATATTCATCAAGATCTTCTTTCAAAAAAGCATGAAGGTCTAACTTCCCTTGTAATTGACCTAGAAGACGCCGTTGGTGATATGGAGGTTGAAAAAGCGGAAAGGCTGCTTGTTGAGGAACTCCTAAAATTAAAGGGTGAAATCAATAAAAAATATTTGACCATTGACGACCTGCCTCTAGTGTTTATCCGTATTCGGAATATTGAGCAGCTTAAAAGAATCAAGGAACAATTAGGCGATGCTGCCCAGTTGTTAACGGGGGTGGTTTTACCGAAATTTAATGCAGAGTCTGGTGGTGAATTATTAGCAGAGGTGGTTAGAATTCACAAAGACCACAAGCCTTTTTATGCCATGCCTATTCTGGAAAGTGATAAAATAATACATAAAGAAACAAGAATGACTGAATTAATGGCAATAAAAAATCTCCTTGACCGCTATAAGGAAAATATCTTAAATGTTCGAATAGGGGCTACAGATTTTTGTGGATTGTATGGAATTCGCCGAAGTGTGGATACCACTGTTTATGAGATTGCTGTTTTACGAGATTGCATAACAGATATTATAAATGTTTTCCAACGTTCAGAAAGTCCTTATGTGATTTCAGGACCGGTCTGGGAGTATTTCTCATCTAAACCAAGGATGTTAAAACCGCAGCTTAGACAGACTCCTTTTCGCGAACGATATGGGGATGATGGCTTGAAATGGCGGGCTGAATTAATTGACCAGAATATGGATGGTTTAATTAGAGAAGTGTTAATGGATGTCGCTAACGGGCTTACAGGAAAAACTATTATTCATCCAACTCATATTAAAGCAGTGCAAGCACTTAACGTGGTAACATACGAGGAATATATTGACGCCTGTTCAATTGTTAATGCAAATCAAAGGGAAAATGGAGTGAGGAAAAGTAATTTTTCCAATAAAATGAATGAAGTTAAGCCTCATTTGTTTTGGGCGAAAAAGACCATTTTAAAATCAAAGCTTTACGGGGTGCTACATGAAGGATACACAAATATCGACCTTATCAAAAAAGACGTATACGTATACAATTCTTGACAAAATTAATGTTGACATTGAAGTAACGGCTAATCCATATCGGTTAACTCTTGAAGAACTGTTTATAATGGCAGCAAGAATTAATAAAAAACGGTCGTTTTTGTTTGTTAGTAAGGTTCTCGGAAAACATCTACCTGTACAACCGCAAAAAGGTCTTTTAACAGCTGCTTTACTTGCAGCTAGATATGCTGAAAGTATAAAAAAATTGAATTGTCCATTAATAGAGAGTTTGGTCCATTCATTTGGTCAAAAAGAGACAGATTTTCAAAGTGTTTCTTTTATCCCTAAGTTTATAAACCCGGTTGTGATTGGATTTGCAGAGACGGCTACTTCACTTGGACATGCTTTTTTTGATTGCTTTGAAGAAGCGGAGTATTTTCACACAACAAGAGAATCATTAGATAATTTAATACCTTCTATTACCTTTGAAGAAGAGCATTCTCATGCTACCTCACATCGCTGCTATATTCCGATAGACATGATTGATAATCAGCGAGAAATTATTTTAGTGGATGATGAAATGACCACTGGAAAAACGGCAATCAATATTATCCTATCCATCCATTCCCAGTTTCCAAGGAAGGATTATACCGTCGTGTCTATATTAGACTGGCGATCTGAGGAAAACAAACAAAAATTCAAACAACTTGAAAGAACACTTGGGATCCATATAAATGTCGTAAGCTTAATGAGTGGTAAGATTCATGTAAATGAGATTGGAATGCTTCAAGCTTCTGAAAAGAATCCTGGGGCACACATTGGACTAAAAACAGCAATGGAAGTAGTATCATTATCCACATATTTTGAAAAGGAACATGCCGGAACTGACAATAAGATACCCTATATCAAAGAAACTGGCCGCTTTGGGATAAAAAGCATTGCAAACACTGCTCTTAATCAGAAGATAAATAATGCTGCCGTTGAGTTGAGACTACACAGAACAGGATTGAAAACATTATGTTTAGGGACCGGGGAATTCATGTATATCCCGATGAAATTGGCTGCTGCAATGGGTGAAAATGTCTTCTACCAATCTACTACTAGAAGTCCAATATATATTCAAGACATCGATGGGTATGGGGCAAGACACGGTATCAATTTTCCTAATCCTGAGGATCAGGATGTGGCTAATTTTGTTTACAATATTCCTCCCGGTGAATACGATGAATTATTTGTCTTTTTTGAAAGGGAAGTAGAGGCTGAGAAGCTTCATCCATTATTAAAACAAGTGGAAACATTACAGTTAAAGTCGATCAAAATCGTCTTTTTCTCAGGATAATAGGGGTGGTGAAAGAATGTCGATGATAACCAATCAACCTGCTAAAATGGGAAGCTATTCTGAGGATGATGTTCTTTTTCTATTAAAGGATTTAAGTTCTATTCAGCTTGAAGACTCCACTGTGAATCGTGAAATGAGAGTTCAATCTGGTCAGCATTATAGTGAATCATTGCCGATAGAATACCAGCCTCCAAAGGAATATGTGGATTTGTTTTGGAGTACTGCCAATGATTATAAATCAAAAGTCGCACTATGCGTGGGTATTGTGGCCGAGCAAATCTACCGAAATAAGGGTAATCAAGCCATCCTCGTATCTCTTGCCAGGGCAGGAACGCCGGTTGGAATTCTAATTAAAAGATATATTAAATTCCGCTACGGCATATCTTTACCTCATTATAGTGTCTCCATTATCCGTGATAGAGGTATTGACGAGAATGCACTACATTATATCCTTAAAAATCACCCAGAGGGTAACATTCAGTTCGTGGATGGCTGGACAGGAAAAGGGGCCATTTCACTCGAATTAACAAAGGCGTGCGGAGAATTTTATGAAAAATATCATATCCAGCTTGATGATCAACTTGCAGTCATTGCCGACCCTGGACAATGTACGACGCTTTTTGGAACGAGAGAAGACTTTCTCATTCCAAGTGCTTGTTTAAATTCGACCGTCTCTGGCCTTGTAAGCCGAACGGTATTAAACAACAATTATATTGAGAAAAACGATTTCCATGGAGCAAAGTATTACCGTGAGCTTCTTCCAAGCGATGTATCAAATGATTTTATTGAGTTAATTGCTGGTGAATTTTCCGCCATCAGCCAAGAAGCAGGGAAAACCGCTTTACAAAGGGTATACGAGGAATTGAATGCAGGATTTGCAGGTATGCAGGATGTTAAAACCATTCAAGCTGAATATGAAATAGGAAGCACGAATTATATCAAACCAGGCGTCGGTGAAACAACAAGAGTACTGCTTCGAAGAGTCCCATGGAAAATCCTCATGCGCGATCCTTCAAGTCCTTATGTGAGACATATTCTCATGCTTGCTGAGGAAAAAGGAGTAGAGGTAGAGATATATCCTAGAATGAATTATTTGTGTATGGGGTTAATTAAATCGGTTAAGGAGATTAGTAAATGATAATTGCATCGGATCTTGACCGCACACTGATGTATTCCGATCGAGCAATTGAAGAATTCGGAATGCCAGAGAATCTTGTGTTAAAGCCAGTTGAAATGAATCAGGGAAAATGGGCAGGATATATGACACAAGCTGCTTTTTCAATATTGAAAGAAGTGAACCAGCACAGCTTGTTTATACCGGTTACAACGAGAACAACAGAACAATTTAAACGTTTTGTTATTTTTAAAAATGAAATACCATTGTCCTATGCGATTACAACAAATGGAGCACATATTTTGTATAATGGGGAACCTTTAAAAGAGTGGTCTGAACAATTAATGTTTCAGTTGAAAAGTGGAAGTGCAGCTGAGGAAGAGTTACTCCTTGCATTAGAAATGGTTGGAATTATGTTGGATGGGGAAAGAAAGCAGGCTGATAACCTATTTTTTTACTATATTTTAAACTGTCTTCCGACCCCATCAGAACTCACAGAAATTCGTGGGCTTACAGCCAAATATGGATGGAAAATGAGCCTTCAGGGGAGAAAACTCTATTTTATTCCAACTGCCATTAGCAAAGGGAAGGCACTTGAGTTTATTTGTAACCGAGAAGGAATGGAAGCAATGGCGGGCGCAGGTGATTCTATTTTAGACTGGGATTTTATAAAGAATTGCCGCTATCGATTCGTCCCAAGTCATGGAGAGCTCCTTAAAGTGAAGGGACCAGCTGATGTCACGCTGACAAACCAGCTCGGTGTTGCTGCTGGTGAAGAAATACTCCAGCATTTCCTAAAGGCTTTAACACTCAGTATTTAACTATCTTTTATATATGGGTAAAAGAAGTAAAAATAGATTGAACAAAACAGAGTAAAAGAACCACAAAAAAACAAAATAGACATACTAATACTGGCAAGAACGGGAGAAAGAAACAGAGTAAAGAGTAAGCATAACCAAAACAAATCGATCATAACGAAGGTTTTCGACACCATTAAATTCATAATGATACTTAATTCCTCGCTAACATCTTCCATTCTTGGCCGCTTGTATAAAAACCTCATTTAGTCACCTACTTATATCTAAGTACTCAATCATATGTAAGGACAAGGAAAAAGGTGAAAAATGAGGAAAATACTTTGGGGAAAATGAACTGCTTTTTTCTACATAGTAATGAAACATTTTACGATTACTTTCGTATAAACAATGAACCAATTTTTTAACTGTGATATGATGGTAAAGAATACCCTTACATAATTTAACTGTGACGTACAAAAAATCTTTCGCTTTTATGAGGGAAGGGATTATGAATGAATTTACCATACAACCAAATGAATGTTCGACCCGTATCCCTTACATTTGAAAATTGGCTTGATATGCTTAAAATGCCCCTGTCAGAACGGCCAGGATTTTCAATAGAGCAGGGAAGTATACAGATTGGTCAAGTACTAGCGAAATTCCTCGGAATTCCAATTGATAGTGATGAGTACTATAACCAGCTTTTTGATTATGTGTCTTCCGCTGAAAGTCGCTTACATTTATTAAGTGAAGAATCACTAAATAAAAACATGGATAATCAGCATTTTCAATCGATTCAAAAGGTATTGAATATGAGTCAAGAACAGAAGCTTTCAATCAATCGATTTACCGCTTTTCTTGATGGTGAACGGCTGTTGTATAAGTCAAGTATCCCAGCTATTCATCGAAAAGTAAGGGAAGCGATGATCAGCACGCTCGAACTTTTTGCCCAGCGCGAAAAAGACGGGTTAAAAAATCACGAACTAAGAAGGGTTTTAGTTGACGTCATTAAATGGTCGATGAACCACTTAAATCCTTTATTAGATACCGTTGATCTTAAAAAGGAAATGCCTAAATTCTTATGGTACGGCGATATGAAAAGAAGTCAGCCTTATTTTCTGTATTATTTAATGAAACTTGGCTGCGATTTGGTTATCTTTCATCCTGAAGGCAAGGATGTTTTACATGGGTATCTAGGTGAGGAAATTTTTACGCACCATTATCCAAATAAACAACAAGCGGAACCATTTCCTAAAGAGAAAAGAAATCGTCAAACCACTGTTGCATATCGTGCCTCAAGAGAGATTGAGACGATTCTCAATCAGGAAGGCTCAGGTTTATATAAACCGTGGCAATTAAGGGAATATACTCCATCTTCCATTACCTTAAAAACAACCTATGATGAATTATTTATACTCGGAAAAGAAATGGCAATGGTTCGGCCCGGCTTTGAAGTAGAGAATGGACAGGTCAAAATTCCTTCCCTGTTTGCTAAAATACAGGGTGTGAGTAAAAATCGTAAAGAGTATTGGGACCGAATTCAAAACCTTACAGAATTCGAACACAGTATGCTGATTCGCCAATTACCTTTTACATGGTCAAGCTCGAATGATTTTCGCTTTCACTACCGGAACGCACTTGGCAGAGATGGATTGTTGAACCCGGAAATGATGATGCAGGCACATTATTGGCCGTATTCATTCTTACCGACTGGGTTACAAAAGGGGATTGCGAATGCGATTCGACGAATTTGTGAGCGTCCGGGTTTAAAGTCTTTACCAGGGGAAAGCATGGAAGAGGTAAGCATTTATTTATTTAGTCAGGCTATGTTTACCCCAAAGGAAATTATCCAGTTGATGGAGAAATTTGATTATTCACAGCATGTGCCAAAGTTAATCATTTATAACAATGAATGCCGCGGTATGTTATCAAGATCAGACGCTGCCCTTATCCTGCTATTAAACCAATTTGGTATCGATATTATCGTATATAATCCGCCAGGCCATAATGATATTGAAAATTTCCTTCATGAAAATCTATTTGATACGCACTGGCTTGAGGATGTGGTTTTTGACTTAGAGTATAAAGAACCTTTCAAACTCAAAAGAAAGTTCTTTCAAGGAATTATAAAAAATTTAAGGGGAGATTAACTAGTGAATCTACCACAAAATCAATCTGCAAACTTAATGACAGAGGAAACACTAAGTGAAGCAAAGATTTCAGACATTAAGCTTGCCCTCAGGAAGGAAACAGAAGTTCAGAACCTCGCAAGGTCTATAGATGAGCGAGACCAAATAAAAATTTTGGAGTTTGGGAAAGAGCCTGCTGTGCAAATCTCCCGTTTCTCTGATCAAATCTTAGGTAATATGCGGACGACAAAGGTTGAGGATTCTGGAGAGCTTCTGAAGCAGCTCACCAGAATAATGGATAAATTCGACCCAAAGGACTTTCAAAAAACTTCAACCGGATTTTTTGGAAAGCTCTTCAAAAAGGGTGAAAAGATGATTGAAAAGGTCTTTGGAAAGTACCAAACCATGGGCTCTGAAATTGATAAGGTATACGTGGAAATATCCAAGTATCAGCATGAAATGGTTGATTCAACCAAAATGCTAGAGCAAATGTATGAGCAAAATTATCAATACTATCTGACCCTTGAAAAGTATGTGGTTGCAGGTGAAATGAAGGTTGAAGAACTTAAAAACAATCAGCTGCCGCAGCTCGAAGCACGTGTTGCTGCAGGTGATCAGATTGCTTCGATGCAATTGGATACGTTGAGAAATTCGATTGAAGCTTTAGAGCAGCGAATTTATGACCTTGAAATGGCCAAGATGGTATCATTGCAGACAGCACCGCAAATCCGCTTGCTGCAACGGGGAAATACAAAGTTGATTGGAAAAATTAATTCTGCTTTCGTAACAACGATTCCAATCTTTAAAAACGGGCTCATTCAGGCGGTTGCTGCAAAAAGACAAAAGCTTGTTGCTGATTCGATGAGTGAACTCGATCGGCGTACCAATGAAATGCTACTGAAAAATGCCCAAAACATTTCAAAGCAAAGCACAGATATTGCAAGACTTGCAGGAGGTCCAAGCATCAAAATCGAGACCATCGAAGAATCCTGGAACATTATTATTAAAGGAATGCAGGAAACAAGAGCCATCGAAGAAGAAAACAAACGCCTGCGCGTTGAAGGAACAAAACGTCTAGAACAACTGCAGGACAACTTTAAAAAATTGAAACAACAATACTAATTGATTGTTAACTATAAAAATTTTATTTATGAGGTGAAAGTTATGGCTATAAGCTTACAAAAAGGTCAAAGAGTAGATTTAACAAAAGGGAATCCAGGACTATCTAAAATCATGGTAGGTTTAGGCTGGGACCCAGTTCAAAGCGGTAAGAGCGGAGGCGGCGGTCTCTTCGGCGGATTGTTTGGCGGCGGAGGAGCAGGCGGCGGTGCTAATGTAGACTGTGATGCTTCTGTTATTATGCTAGGTGCAAATGATAAGATTCAAAACAACAATGACGTTATCTACTTTGGTAATTTGAAAAGCAAAGACGGCAGCGTTCAGCATTCTGGAGACAACTTAACAGGTGATGGAGACGGTGATGACGAGCAAGTAATGGTAGAACTAAGCCGAGTTCCAGCTAATGTTCAGAAACTTGTATTTGTTGTTAACATCTATGATTGTGTAAAAAGAAAACAGCACTTCGGGATGATTCGTAATGCTTTTATTCGAGTGGTGAATCCATCCAATGGTCAAGAAATGATTCGTTATAACCTATCAGATGATTACAGCGGCAAAACATCTTTAGTGGTTGGCGAAATTTACCGACACAACACAGAGTGGAAATTTGCAGCTGTTGGAACTGGTACAAACGCTGCAAGCTTAAGTGAAGTAGTGCGTAGTTATTCTTAATCTTTAGGGAACAGGCTTTGCTTGTTCCTTTCTACTATTACGTTCTGAAGAGGTGAGATAGTTGGGCATCAATTTATCTAAAGGACAAAGAATTGATCTTACGAAAACAAATCCGGGACTAACAAAGGCTGTTATCGGGCTAGGCTGGGATACAAACCGCTATCATGGCGGTCAAGATTTCGACCTTGACGCCTCTGCATTTTTAACCGATGCCAATGGACGGGTGACTCAAGACCTAGACTTTATTTTCTATAATAATTTAGCTCATTCCTCTGGAGGAGTAGAGCATACAGGTGATAACCGCACAGGTGAGGGTGACGGGGACGACGAGCAGATAAGAATTGATTTCAGCAAGGTTCCTCCACATGTACACCGTATTGCGATTGCTGTAACGATTCACGAAGCAGACGCTCGGAACCAAAATTTTGGACAGGTTTCTAATGCATTCGCCCGGTTGTTTGATGAAGAAACCAATCGTGAAATTCTCCGTTTTGACCTTGGTGAGGACTTCTCGGTGGAAACAGCTGTTGTTATCTGTGAGCTTTATCGTCACAACGGCGAATGGAAATTCAACGCCATTGGAAGTGGATTTTCAGGAGGATTAGCCGCACTTTGCCGTAATTATGGGTTAGAAGTATAGAGTTTGTCGGAAAATCTGTCCTATTCGGGCAGATTTTCTTTGTGTTTAACGATTCCCACCAATTAATTACCAATTATCCCGCACAATCTACCATGTTATAATTCTAGTAAAGGACTAATTTGCTAGGAGGATTATAATATGCGTAAATGGGTTGTTTCCTCCATCATAGCTGGATTGTTTTTATCGATGTTTACCACTTCACAAGCCTCTTTTGATAGTATTAAGCTCGGTGATTATCCAAAAAACTCCGAACTCTATCAATTAATTAATAATAAATCCTCGCTCCGACAATTAAACGAAATGATTTTATTACCAAAAAGGTTTTTTGATGAAAAAGCGGCTGCTGGAATTATCACTAGGATGGCAAATTTGCCTGAAGGTCTTTTAGAGAAAATTAACGAACAAGACATTAACCTTAAACTGTTTACTGGAAAATTAACCGATAATCAAACAGCTAGATATTTAGCAGGGAAGGTACCAAGAGGGTATAACTCACAAACCACGTGGGATGAAGTACCTGGAATTGGCGGCTCGCAGGTGGTTTTGGTGAAAATAGGGCACAGCGAAAAGGGAAAAGGCCACGGCTCTTTCAATTTAGAGTTACATGAAATTGCACATTCGATTGATCATCTAGTATTCCAAAATATTAGTAAAAATAAAGAATTCCAATCGGTTTGGGAGGCAGAAAGAGGAATATTGTTCCCTGGTAACTCTTATTTTATTCTGCATGCTGAGGAATACTTTGCTGAAACCTTTGCCATGTACTACTTAAATGACGAAACAAAATTACACTTAAAAGAGCTCGCACCTCAGACGTATGACTTTATTCAAAGGCTACACTAATGCTCTTAATATGGTAAAATGAAAAACATATGTATGAACAAGGGAGTGTCAGTTTTGAAGCAATATTTAGAACTATGTGAGCACGTTTTGAAGAATGGTCATGAAAAGGGAGACCGTACTGGAACAGGGACGATTAGTACCTTCGGTTATCAAATGAGATTTGATTTACAAGAAGGCTTTCCTTTATTAACTACAAAAAAGTTACACTTAAAATCAATCATTTATGAACTGCTATGGTTTTTAAATGGAGATACCAATGTCCGTTATTTGCAGGATAATGGTGTACGAATTTGGAACGAATGGGCTGATGAAAACGGCGAACTAGGGCCAGTATATGGACATCAATGGCGTTCATGGACCGGTGCCGACGGAACAACAGTAGACCAAATTAGTGAGTTAATTCATCAAATTAAAACCAATCCTAATTCACGCAGACTGATTGTAAATGCTTGGAATGTTGCAGAAATAGATAAAATGGCGTTAGCACCGTGTCATTGCTTGTTCCAATTTTACGTAGTCGATGGGAAATTATCTTGTCAGCTGTATCAACGTTCAGCAGATGTATTCCTTGGTGTACCATTCAATATTGCCTCTTACGCATTATTGACCATGATGATTGCTCAGGTTTGTGATTTAGAACCAGGTGAATTTGTACACTCATTTGGTGATGTTCATATCTATCAAAACCATTTGGAACAAGTGAAAATGCAAATGGAGCGCGAACCAAGGGTATTACCAAAAGTGAAAATCAATCCAAACGTTAAGGATATTTTCTCATTTGAATTTGAAGATTTCACGCTAGAAGGATATGACCCACATCCACATATTAAAGGAGTAGTCTCCGTATGATATCCTTTATTGTAGCAATGGATGAACACAGAGTCATTGGCAAGGATAATCAATTGCCGTGGCATTTACCGGAGGATTTAAAATTCTTCAAACGCACGACTATGGGACACCCGATTGCAATGGGCAGAAAAACGCACGAATCTATTGGCCGGGCACTTCCCGGCAGAGAAAATATTGTGATTACTCGTCAGCTAGATTATAAGAGCAATGATGTAACAATTTTCTATTCGATGGAGGAATTTGTGGAATATTGCCGAAATCAGGATGATGAAATTTTTGTAATTGGCGGTGCAGAAATCTTCAAAGAAACTTTTGAACATGCAGACCGCCTCTACATAACACATATTTACGAAAAGTTCGAGGGAGATACCTATTTCCCAGAGTTCAATGAACTAGATTGGAAGTTTATTTCCAGTGAAAAAGGCATTAAGGATGAGAAAAATCCCTACAAATATGAATTTAGAATTTATGATCGTATAGTAAAAGACAGCCAATGATTTGGCTGTCTTTTTCATTTTAAAAAAAATATCATTTCACCTAAACAAATTTAACTCTCCTGCTTTATAATATTTTAGAACGTAAAAAGGAGGCAATCATGTTTAGGCTGATCACATGCTTTTTGTATATTAGCGGATTTCTAATCTACAGCATTCCGCAGCTAGCAAGAATAAAGAAAGCGAGTCATTTACCCGTTGAGGAACGTGATAAGCTAGCTCATGAATATCCAAAAAAATTTTCTAAGAAATTTATGAAATTAACAGGCTCAGAGGTAGTGGTAGAGGGTTTGGAGTTGATTCCGGAGGGACCGGTTGTGTTCATTGCGAATCATGAAAGCGATTTTGATATTCCTGTTCTGCTTGGTACCATTGATAAACCTTTCGGTTTTGTTTCAAAAATAGAGCTAAAAAAATTGCCTATCCTATCTTCGTGGCTCAACACGATTAACTGTATACTTATTGATCGTAAGAATCACCAGCAAGCACTTAACAGCATGAAAGAGGGTGTTCAATTGCTTCAAGAAGGTCATTCACTTGTTATATTTCCTGAGGGTAAGAGAAGCAAGGGAGGACCTGTCCAACCCTTTAAGGTGGGAGGTATTCGTCTAGCACAAGACGCGGGAGTGCCAATTGTACCAATTGCTATTAAAGGTACTGCGGATATTTTTGAGAAGAATGGGCGGTTAATAAAGCCTGCTCAAATTAAAGTAACCATTGGCTACCGAATCGATCCTATAATTCATAACCATAAAGACTATAAAGAGATGGCAGAAGAAGTTCGTCAAATCATTATCGCAATGAGTGAAGCACGGAACATCGCTTCATAAAGAAAGAAGCATCGCTTTGATGCTTCTTTCATTTTAAAAGTAGGATCCGTTTAATTCATAATCTGCTAATTTATCAAGCATTCCTCTGAATTCATCTGGATGGCAGAAGTCTTCCTCGTGGAAATGTGCTTTCACCCATTGAATTAATTCATTAGGGCTATTAAAATATTCCCCGCTGCTGTCACTTTTGCGAATCATATACCTGCCGTTATCTTCATCGATGGTTACTTCAACTGGCAGGGCTCCATCAAAACTACTGAGTGAAAATTCCATCTTCATCACATCCATTCGTAATAAGTTTAAAATAGTATATGTTTCTCTTGATGAAATTATAAATGGTAAATAACCAATTGTCAAAATATTTATACAATTCGAAATAGGATTTTACATTGACTTCAGGTGTGGTTCTTGGTAAATTGTTAAGAGTAAATGGTAGAGAAATAAATGCAAAAAATCACATTTAGATAAGTTTTCTTAGATAATGTGAAATTAATATGAATTATTGCGGATATTTTACTCAAAACTGTTGTTCAGTACTATAATCGTAGTAGAAAGATAATTAACTAAAGGGGATGTAAATCAATGTTCTCAAATATTGGAATACCAGGATTAATCCTTATTTTAACTCTAGCCCTTATTATTTTTGGACCTAAGAAGTTGCCTGAAATTGGACGCGCCTTCGGACAAACATTGAAAGAATTCAAAAAATCAACTCGTGAATTAACGGATGATGTAATGAAGGATATAGATGAGGAAAAGCAAAAATTGACTAAATAAGGTGTAAGATATTTTCTTGCACCTTTTTTTCTTCATTTTTCTTTTAGACTATTAAAATGTTGGTAAGAGTGTTTAGTTATTTTCAACCATTGAAATTGGCAGGGGAAATACATGGAAGATAAAGAATTACAATTAGTTGATCACTTAGATGAATTGCGAAAAAGGATTATTATATCTGCGGTCGCGTTTGTTGTTTTTTTCATTGTTGGATTCATTTACGTGACTGATATCTACGATTGGTTAGTTCGAGACCTTGATGTCAAATTGATCGTACTTGGACCAAGCGATATTATTTGGGTTTACTTTATGATTGCGACGATTATTGCCATTGCAGGTACCATCCCGGTCTTGGCAAGCCAAATCTGGCTATTTGTGAAGCCAGCACTTAAGCCTATTGAAAGAAAAATTACTTTATCGTATATACCGGCATTGTTTATTTTATTTATTATTGGGCTTTCTTTCGGTTACTTTATCATTTTTCCAATGGTGCTTGAATTCTTAGTCTCAATGGGAGCAGATATGTTTGTAACGAATTTTACTGCGGATCGATATTTCCGTTTTATTATGAATATGACCCTTCCGTTTGGTGTTCTGTTTGAGTTACCAGCGGTAGTAATGTTCCTAACTTCACTCGGTATTATTAATCCTTTTGTATTAGCTAAAATTCGTAAATACGCGTATTTCGTTTTAATCATAATTGCGATTGTTATTACACCGCCAGATTTCATGTCAGACTTTGTTGTTACGCTGCCATTGTTACTGTTATATGAAATCTCTATCAACTTATCGAAGTTTGTCTACAAGAAACGATTGAAAAAGCTTCAAGATGAAGAGGAAGAATTTGCAGAAGCATAAATAATGGACTATTTGGCCTTCAGAGGTTTATTTCTCTGAGGGTCGTTTTTATTGTCAATCCATCTAAAAAGCATGGTTTATTATTTTTTTATAAATTGGAATGAATTTATATATACATATTTTAAAAACCAAGCGGATTTTGACACCTTTCGATTAGGTTAAGGTGTATAATATAGACAAACGGGTGAAAAAGAGGATTGATATTTTGTTATACAAAAGCCTAGAGTTCAAAAATGTGGTTGGACAGAAGGTTAAAGTTATCGAAATTCCTTTATTGGAGGAAGGCAACACTTATGCATTTATGATCCAACTCCGTTTACAGAAATTTATTACTGCTATTTATCAGGAGACGAAACCGAAAAAATGCTATTCGTTTAAAGAGTATTTGAAAAAGGGTATCAAATGGCCTGATTATGAAGCTTTGTTTAAAAAAACAGAATTGAAGAATAACGCATAACTTTTCAGAACACTGGATACCCCGGTGTTCTTTTAATTTTCACAATTAATTTCATGAAAATAGGGGAATTTATACCTTAAAGAAGTCAAGTCCTAGATTTTGTGTAAATTAATTTACTCATGATTACAATGTTTAATAGCTATTATGAATTTTGATGGTTTGGGAAGGGGGTACCCCCTTCCCAAACCATCAAAATTTCGCGCGCTTCGCTCCTACTCCTACTTTTTCCCTATCATAGATGGTTTCTTTGCTTGTTCATCGGCAATATCCATTAGTACAGCTCCTATTAATCGGAACGCTGATTGTGTATTTGGAAAGATCCGTATGACTTTTTCCCTTCTCCTAACTTCTTGATTCAATCGTTCCAAGGAATTAGTGCTACGTATATGATGATGATATTTAGTAGGTTCATTCAAATATTGAATGGCATCTTCGAAGCCTTCTTCTAATGTATTTATTGCGTTTTCTAGTTTTGGATTTTCCTCATATTTCTCCATAAACTCGTCCTTAAGTTTCCTAGCATCTTCAATTTTTACTACATTAAATATCCCTTTTAATGCCGCTTTTACCTCGTCCATATCTTTTTTTGGTAATTGATTAAAGATATTTCTTTTAAAATGTACAGTGCAGCGCTGCCAGGTTGTTCCCACAAACTCTGTGCCAATTGCCTTTTTTAAGCCCTTATGTGCATCTGATATGATTAATCTTGGTGATTGAAGACCACGTGATTGTAAGTGTTGAAAAAATCTTTGCCAAGCCTCATAGCTTTCAGAGTGGTCTACTTTCAACCCCAGGATTTCTCGCTCATTTTTTTCATTAATGGCAGTTGCGATATAAACAGCCTTAGATACCACTCGGTTATGTTCCCTCACTTTAATGTACATGGCATCTGCAAAGATGTAGGGATAATACATCGTATTAATTGGCCTATTAGCCCATTTATTTACAATCGGGTCAAGTTTCTCTGTTAGAGAGGAAACAAGTGATTTTGAAAAACTTTCCCCACATAACTGTTGTACAATATTCTTTACTTTTCGGGTAGATACACCATTCACTACCATTTCTAACATAGAAAGGACAAGTGCTTGGTCACATCGGGCATACCTTTCAAATACGGATGGAGAAAAATCCCCGTTACGTGTACGAGGTACCCTTAGGGTGATTCTTCCAATACTCATAATGAGATCTCTTTCATAATAACCATTCCGGTAGTCGCGTCGGTCAGTAGAACGCTCGTAAGCTCTAGCGTTTAAATGCTTATCTCTTTCATCTTCCATAACTGAATTTAGAACCAGGACAACAGACGCTTTAACAACTGCATCGATATCAGATTTCATAATACAATCTTTTAAATCCTCAATATTTAGGTTAAACTGAAACTGGGTCAAATTAATTCCTCCTCATTGTTTTCGTCGCTGATAACATTGTAGCCATGAGGAACTAATTTGACTCATTTTGTTTTTACACAATTATACGGACTTAATCCTTAAAGAACAGGGAACCTGTATAATACAAAGGAGTAAACCGTAGGATGTGAGTATATGAACAAAATTAAGATAGTAACCGATTCTACCATGGACATGACAAAAGAACAGGCGGAGCAGTTAGGTGTTGTCGTGGTGCCTTTGTCCGTAACTATAAATGGCGAAACATACTTAGACAGAGTTGAAATTCAACCTCCTGAATTTATGGAAACCATGAAGAGTTTAGATGAATTACCGAAAAGCTCCCAGCCTTCCGCTGGTACCTTTCTTGAAGTATATGACAAGCTAGGTGAAGAAGGCTACGAGGTTTTATCGATCCATATGACAGGAAAAATGAGTGGAACTGTCCGCTCTGCTGAAAGTGCTGCACAGATGACAAAGACGAGGGTAACAGTCCTAGATTCCAAATTTATTTCCATTGCTCTTCAATTCCAAGTGAAAGAAGCGGCTGAAATGGCTAAGCAAGGCAAGAGCATGGAAGAAATTCTTAATCGACTTAAATCCGTCTGCGAAAACACGAAACTATATATTATGATTGATACACTCGAGAACATGGTGAAAGGCGGACGGATTGGTAAGGGTAAGGCCTTTATTGGCTCGTTACTAAATATCAAGCCGATTGCCTCGCTTGAAGGTGCCGAGTACAATCCAGTGGCAAAGGTTCGCAGTCATTCTCAAGTGGTTAAATGGCTTGCTAAACAATTCTCTGAGGATGTCAAAGGGAAAACCGTTCGCGGTGTTGGAATTGTTCATGCCGAAGCACAGGGATTGGCTGCAAAAGTAAAAGATTCTATTATTGATTTAACCGGGTATCAAGATATTTCAGTTGATTATACAGGGCCCACCATCAGTACTCATACTGGACCTGGGGCGATTGCCTTAATGTATTACACTGAATAATAAACAGGATGGTGCCAATGCATCATCCTATTTATTTACCAACAAAATTTCCGATGATTCGTCAACCGTATATCCTAGTCGCTGCAAATGCTTCCGTATCCCACTCCGTTCCCATGTTCTCAAAATCATAGTGCTTAGTATTTTTTTTGGATAGAAAATTCCGATATTTGTCAGTTCTTCAAAATTCATTCCCTGACGTACATACTTTTCGATTATTTCATCACGTTGGTCAATTATCGCTAAAAATTTGTTCATTGCCTCAGTAAATTCCTGTTTCGTAAACACACCCTTTTGGTGACCTGTAATATAAGTATCTGCTTCTAACTCTATTAGTCGTTTACCGGAAGCAATGAACGCATTGATATCCCCATCCGTACCAAAATACCATGGTCCAAAGGAAGTCATATCAAAATCCCCAACAAAGATGACACCTAACTCAGGGAAATAGGGACTGGAATATCCCACCGTGTGACCTGGTGTATGAAGAAAGTTTACTTTCACTCCACTAAAGTTGTATTCCTGCTCATATAGATAGGTTCCCGAAATTTCTCCGAGGTTTTGCACCCATTCCTTAGGCATGTGCTTCCTTAATGCTTCAACCCCATCCGGACCCCATTCTTGATAAACTCCATTTCCTTGAGCAATTCCTTCTATTGATTGAATGGTCTCAAATTCTAATGGGTTAATCCATTTTTCCGCATTGGGAAACAAATGATTATGCAAGGTATGATCGGGATGGTAGTGGGTATTGATAATCAGATCAACCCCATGCTCAACATTCAATGCCCGAAGTTCGGCGGGGGCTGCTCCAGTATCGATGAGTACCTTATCTTTACTATGAATATACAAGCTTCGCGAAAAGGGAACCTTACTATGATTTGGCCCTTCAATTATCAAAAGCTGACCGAGTTGCTGCATTATTACACCTCTGTTTAGTTGACTAAATTTTCTGTTTGTTGAATGAATACTCATTCATAATATCATATCTTCCCATTTCATAAAACCTTTTTGTCGCCCTGTTTTTTATGGGTAAAAATAGCTGTTTTGGTAATGCTAAAAAAAATTGAAAGTAAAAAGGTGTTGCCTATGTTTAAATGGTTATCAGGAAAAAAAGCAGAAGAGACACCAAAGGTTCATAGCTTAGACTTGGAAGAGTTGAAGGAACAGCTTAAAACGGAATTGAATGTTGGTGCGGACCTTGTCTTTAGGACGTTAAAAAGGGACGGGGAGAAACTCATTTTCTGTCTGATAGACAGTTTAATCGATTCAACAAAACTCGATGAAGTCGTAATTAAATCCATTATGAATCAAAAGGAAATAGAATGGTCATGTGAAGGGATTTCAAAAGTGTTACCTATGGCATCAATCCATGCTGTTAATCAGCTAGGTGAAGTTGTTCAGGGAATTAACCAGGGAAAAGTGTATATTTACTCGGAAGGGCAGCCCTATGGAATCCTTGCAGATGTTAGTAAAAACCTTGTACGTGGGCTTGAAAAAGCTGAAACAGAATCACTTGTTTACGGCCCAAAGATTTCTTTTACAGAATCTCTTCAAAGCAACATAAATATTTTAAGGAATAACATAAAGGATGAAGATTTATGTACAGAAGACTTAACAGTTGGTAAAAGGTCAAAAACAAAAGCGAAGATTGTCTATATCAGGGGAATTGCAGATGAACAAATAGTAAACACCTTTAAACAAAGATTGAACGAACTTGAATTGGATTACATACCTGGGACAACTGTCCTTGGTCAGTACATTGAGAGCAACAGCTGGACCGTTTTTCCTCAGTTAATGACGACAGAACTTCCTGATCGTATTTCAATCGCTTTATATAGGGGGAAAGTGGCCGTATTAATGGATAGGAGCCCAGATGCTCTCTATGGTCCAACATCCTTTTTCGCCTTTTTTGAATCAACAGAAGATGTTTATATGCGTTGGAACATGGGGTTGTTTTTACGGTTGCTGCGGCTAGTGGCTACTTTCATTTCTGTTTTACTTACACCTGCATATGTTGCTGTTTTGACCTATCACTATGAAGTAATCCCTTCCCCTTTGCTCCTGTCGTTAGGAGAGTCGAGGGCAAGAGTTCCCTTCCCACCGGTATTTGAAACACTATTACTAGAATTTGTAATTGAATTATTACGGGAGGCAGGGGCTAGGCTGCCGACAAAAGTCGGTCAGACAATCGGTATCGTTGGAGGTATTATCATTGGGCAAGCAGCTGTTCAAGCAGGATTTACTAGCAATATCTTAATTATTATCCTTTGTTTAAGTGCTCTTGGTTCATTTACAACCCCTAGTTATTTAATGGGTACAGCCATTCGACTCATACGCTTCCCGATTATATTGATGGCCGGATTATGGGGAGGCATCGGGATTATGATTGCTTTTTGCTTTTTCATTATCCACCTGCTCCGGCTGGAAACAATTGGCGGTCCATATCTTACGCCTATTTATCCAGCTAGAATAAAGGATATTGGATATAGTTTTTTCAAGCTGCCACCGCAATATCTTTCATTTCGCCCTTTAACCAATCGAACAAAGGACAAGGAGCGCTTTCCTAAAAAGAAAGCGAAACAAAAAAAGGATGTAGATGAATAGGAGCGAACAAAAATGAAGGTGAATTTACATCCAAAAGAAGGATTATTGGTAAATGCATTTATGCTCTCTTTTATCATCCACTCGGTCCAGGTAGGAGTAGGATTGGCCGGGCTTCCAAGAGTAGTTTATTTAGTAGCAAAGCATGACGCTTGGATTTCAGTTTTTTTAGCAGGGATGATAACCTCAATTGTCCTACTATTTATGGTCCAGATGCTTAAGCAATATGACAGTGCCGATTTATATGGCATTCATGTTGATGTATTTGGAAAATGGGCAGGACAATCATTGAATTTTATTTACATGATTTATATGACATCCACTTTTTTTATCATTTTAATGAACTACATTGAGATTGTTCAAGTGTGGATATTCCCGACGTTGCCGACTTGGCAGCTTTCACTCGTACTTATTTTGATCGTTATCTATGCTGTTTATGGTGGAATTAGAGTTATCGTTGGAGTTGCATTTTTTTCTGTTATTGGCACGGTATGGCTGGTAATAGTCCTTTTTGTACCATTACAATTTGGTGATTTTACACATTTGTTCCCAATTTTGAATGTAAATGCGAAACAATTAGTGATAGGTGCTCAGAGTACAACACTTTCTATGCTGGGTTTTGAAATCATCATGTTTGTTTATCCATTTGTAAAGGAAAAACATAAATCAATGCTTTTTGTTCAGATAGGGAATTTGTTTACAACAATTATATTTACACTTGCAACGCTCATTTCTATTGTATTCTTCGCTTCTAATAGTCTAGAAAAAACAATCTGGCCGGTATTATCGATGTTTAAGATTGTTCGACTACCTAACTTGGAAAGGTTTGAATTTATCGCAGTTTCCTTTTGGATGCTCATTATATTGCCTAATATGTGCTTCTATCTTTGGGCTGCTTCAAAGGGCTTTTCTCGAATTTTAGAGAAAAGACAAAAATCGGGTGTTTGGATTATTGCGATTGTTACCTTTGCAGCTACCTTCCTTATTAAGTCTAGATACCAAATGAATACGATTACGGATGTTGTAGCAAAGTTAGGTTTTTACTTTGCTTTTTGCTATCCAGTCCTACTTGCTATGATTGTCTTTATTAAAAAATGGTTTAAAAGGAGGGGGGATAAACATGCAGAAACGCAGTAAATGGCTAAAGATTGCTATTGTAATTAGTTCCTTCTGTATACTAACAAGCTGTGGAGTAGAAACAAAACAATTGGAAAGATTGGGACTGATTACTGCAATAGGATTTGATTTAAAGAAGGAAAATGAAATTAATGGAACTGTTGCAGTATCAAAATTTGATCCAATGGCAAAAGTTATGACCAACGTAATCTCTGCAAATGCCAATACCCTCCAAACGTTAAGAGCGGAGGAAAATCTTGCTATTGATCAAAGACTTGAAATGGGTCAGCTCCGGTGTGTCATTTATAGTAAAGAGTTGGCCGAAAAAGGAATCATTCAGCTTGTCAATGCTCTTAATCGTGATCCGACGGTTGGAAACATGGTTTATTTAACAATTGCTGAAGAAGACGCATCCTCCATCATTAAAATGGACGAGAAGAAAATTAAAGTGAATATTGGGACCTATTTATACAATTTAATTAGACAGAATGTGGAAAGGGAACTTTTAATATCGCCGACACTTCATGAATTTAATCATAAATTCTTTGATAACGGACAGGACCCTGTACTGCCTATCTTACAAGTAAAAAAAGACAAGGTAGCGATTTCTGGAGTTGCCTTATTTAATGATGATAAACTGGCCGCAAGATTAAGTAATGATAAGCTCTTTTATTTAAAACTGTTAACAGATGAATATCGAACAGGATCCAAGGAATTAGAGTTTGATCGCGAAGAATTTTCGAATATCATCAACACCCAAGGTGGTAAGTCTTTTGGGGAAGTATATAACAAATTGTTTTTAAGTATTGATACATTGCGCAGCAATACAAAAATTAAGTTAGTGGACAAAAAGAACATACGCTTTAAAGTCGAAGTTAAAATGGATTCGAGGTTGCTTGAAACCACCAATTATTTAGAGTTAGGAAAAACAGCTAACATGAAGTTCATCGAGAAAAAAGTTAATCAAGAAATGGAAAAACAAATTAAGAAACTCCTTTTATTTTTCCAAGAAAAGAAAGTGGATCCAGTAGGTATTGGGAATGAATATATGGCTCATGTCCGAGGTAAGCCTATGACACAAAAGGAATGGAAAGAATTATATATGAATGCTAAATTTGATGTTCAAGTAAAGAATACAATTGCCAGGACAGGTACAATGGATTAATAAAGCCGTTTTCTTTCTTCTTTTGTGAATCTTTGTTACACTAATCACGAAAATAAGAAGGTTGCGGGTGATTATTTTGAAAAAACAAATTTTGTTTATGTTAATCATTGGTTTATTTGTGTTGTCTGCTTGTGGACAAAAAGGGATTGTGAATGCACTCGATTACCCAGTAAATGATTTTTCTGCGGTAACGGAAGAGAACAAACCTTTTGAAAAGAAAAATTTGGACGGAAAGATTTGGATCGCTGATTTTATTTTTACCAATTGTGCAGATGTATGTCCACCAATGACTGCCAATATGACCAAGCTGCAAAAAATGGTTACAGATGAGGATTTAAAAAATGTGGAATTTGTCTCATTTAGCGTCGACCCAACGGTTGATACACCTGAGAAACTTACTGCTTATGCGAAGAATTTCGGGTTGAAAACAGATAATTGGACATTTTTAACAGGCTATACACAAGAGTTTATTGAGTCGTATGCAAGAGAAACATTTAAGACGTTAGTGAAAAAGCCCCAAGAGGGTGATCAAGTGATTCACCAGACATATTTCTTCTTAGTGGGACCAGATGAAAAGGTTAAGAAAATTTATGATGGGTACAAAGAAGTACCATATGATGAAATGATTAGTGACATTAAATCGCTGCAATAGACCTTTTCCAGGTCTATTTTTTTGGGAATGAATAGGATATAGTACAAGCTTATTTTGTATTATTTTTGTTCTGTTATAATATCATTAGGAAGAGGGTGGTGAATCAAAATGAAAAAAGTTTTCACCCTTCTTTTTCTTTCGACATTTTTCTTAAGTTCTTGCAGACAATCCGATCGGTTGGAATTGCATAAAGTGCGGACGGCTTCGGCTGTTATTTATGAGGAGATTCCTGCCGATTTTGTCCCAAAGGAAATAAAGATTATTTCCGCTGGTGACTCTTTAACAGAAGGTGTAGGAGATAGTACCAAAACAGGAGGATACCTGCCTTATTTAAGAACTTTGCTCGAGGAAGAAAAGGGAATTAAGGAAGTTGATTTCTATAATTTCGGTGTAAAAGGTAATCGTACCCCGCAGTTACTAAATAGACTTAAGACTGATGAGATGAAAGACTCACTTGCTGCTGCTGATTTGGTAATTTTGACAATTGGCGGCAATGACATTATGAAGGTTGTCAGGGATAATATCTCAAATCTCCAGTTGTCCGCATTCAATAAGGAAAGAGAAGTATACATTCATAATTTGATTGAAATTATGAATACGATTATTCGTGTGAATCCCGAAGCCTCTATCGTTTTGGTTGGAGTATACAATCCTTTTTCACAGTGGTTTTCGGATATAAAAGAGCTGGATCAAATCGTATCGGATTGGAATAGGGCTAGTCAAAGCGTTGTTGTTAATTATTCAAATGCTTATTTTGTTGGGATTGAAGACCTTTTTATAAACCCAACAGAAAGTTTATTGCATTCAGACAAGTTTCATCCCAATGATAAAGGGTATGAATTAATTGCAGAGCGATTAAACGAAACTATAGAAGAACGGACATTACCTGATCTCGTTAAAAAGGCGTATATGGTCAGTAAAGAGGAGAATTAGCTTTCTATGAAAAATAAATGGAAAACGGGATTCTTTCTTTTATTAGGGTTCATTGTCATTATTGTTATTATTCTTTTATCTTTAATCATGTTACCAGCGGATGAAAAAGGAAAGATTCAACAAACTGAACCTAATAACAAGAATGTTACTTTCGAGGTTAAATCGAATAAGGCAGATCTCAACGTATTAATAAACCAATATATAAAAAAAGAAGCAGCCGATTCACCCGTTGAATATAGCGTACATCTACAAGATGAAGTGGAATTGTATGGCACCTTACAATTCTTTAGTCAGGAAGTAGATTTAAAGCTTACCTTCGAACCAGAGGCATTAGAGAATGGTGACTTGGTTCTAAAGCAAAAGTCCATTTCAGTTGGCAGCCTGCATTTACCTGTTTCCTATGTACTCCGATTTATCAATGAAAATTATAAGCTGCCAAATGGTGTAGAAATTCACCCAAATGAAAAAATTGTTCATGTAAACATGCAGCAATTAAAACTAAAAAGTGATGTAAGTATAAAAGTAAATACATTTGATTTAATAAAAGATGATATTACTTTTACGATACTGGTACCCGTAGAATGAGGTGGCTCACATCAGTGTGAACCACCTTATTTCTTTACCTAATCTTTCAGGAGTATTGCTTGAAAGGCAGGTTCTCCTTTTGTAAGACCTGCCAATACAATCGTATAGGTTTCATTTGGACGAAACTGTACTTTTGGTAATGGCAGGACCACATTTTTCGTTCCAACCTCTCTAACTTCTAAATCTACGGTCATAGGCATGATTCCTAAATATTCGGTGACCTGTTTATATGAAACGTTTGGAAAGACAACATCTCGGTCTTTAACGGCAATATCCAGGGCACCTGTATCGGATGATAGATGAAGAAAACGTATTTTCGATTCATTAGGCGGCACTTCCGGTTGATTCAGGTACGGTAGCAGGCGCATTTTTTTCACAGAGTCGATGGTTGCAAGGGTATAGGATTTACCGGGCTCAACCGTAATTCTTTTGTTGAGAACACTATCTACTGAATTTCCTGTTGGGTAAATATCAATGTGATACTTACCAGGTTTTAATGCTAAATAATTGCTTGCCACTCTGAATGGGAGGCGTTTTACTTGCATTTGACCATTAATATAAATATCCACATCGGGGGAATCAGGTGAGGTGTGAAGGAACCGGATCCTTCCTTCGGCCTGGCTCTGTTGGATGTTACGAATCGTCATTGCTTTATTCATATATTTTAAATGTTTCAGATAGTAATGCATGTGAAGGTTTGGGTTAGAGTATTTAAAATTGTGAGCCAGCAAGTCGTACATTGCAGCCCTTTGAAGATAATCAGAATGATTTCTATTTCCAGACATCCCATTTGCTCCTTTCTTACGTTCTTTACAAATTAATTTATTCAAGCATGTTTAGGTGGGTGTCTATATTTGGATTTTTTGTTTACAAATGGATAAAAGTGTCATATACTTAATTCAAATAAGTCGGAAGGCGGGTGAAGTGTAATGTTAATTGAAAATACGTTAATTGCCGTTAATTTCAATATCGTTTGCACAGCCCGCGGATTCACCATATAGGGGAATCTATACCCATTATTCCTTTGTGAATAAAACCATGGGCTGTGTGTGCCTGTGGTTTTTTATTTTACATTTTTTGGAGGAATATGGATGAATTTATACACAATTGGTTTGACTGAAAAGATAAATAATGACTTTCAAGCTTTAAAACAAAGTGATGAGATGATTATCGGCCGGGTGGCCTTGGAACATAAGCATATGTATCGTGTATGGACGGAGCATGGAGATTTGCTTTGCGAGGTTTCTGGTAAATTTAACTTTGAAGCGTCAAGTCGTGAGGATTACCCAGCTGTAGGTGATTGGGTCATGCTCAAGCCGCGTGTGGTTGAAGGAAAAGGAACCATTTATTTAGTAATGCCACGCTTTAGTAAATTTTCCCGTAAGTCGGCTGGAAGAACAGCTGAAGAACAAATTGTTGCTGCAAACGTCGATACTGTTTTTCTTGTAAACTCACTAAATGACGACCTTAACTTAAGAAGAATTGAACGTTATCTACTGTTGACATGGGAAAGTGGCGCTAACCCTGTTATTGTCTTAAGTAAGGCAGATTTATGTAAAAATACTGAGGAAAAGCTTGCTGAAGTGGAAGCAATCGCATTTGGTGGAGTACCGGTTATCGCCATTAGTGCAGAGTTGAAGAGTGGAATCGAAAAACTTGGGCCTTATTTACAACCTGGAAAAACCATTGCATTATTGGGGTCATCGGGGGTAGGGAAGTCAACGTTAACGAATTTGTTAGTAGGCGACCAAAAGCAAGCGGTTAAGGAGATTCGTGAAGGTGATGACAAAGGACGTCATACGACCACCCACCGTGAACTGATCCAGCTTCCTAATGGCAGCATATTGATTGACACACCAGGAATGCGAGAATTGCAGCTTTGGGAAAGTTCCGATGGTTTAGTAGAAACGTTTTCAGATATTGACGAATTGGGCGAAATGTGCAAATTCCGTGATTGCAGGCACCAGGATGAACCCGGGTGTGCTGTTTTGGAGGCGATTGAGGAAGGTACAATAGCTGCAGACCGCTTATCCAGCTACAACAAGCTCCAAAAAGAACTCGCCTATATCGAAAGAAAAGCCGATAAACGTGCGCAAACCGAAGAACAGAAGAAATGGAAAAATATTACCAAACAAGCGAGACAAAAAAAGAAAATTAAATAGGGTAATACAGCCGAACCCGGGGACGTGGTTTGGCTTTTTGTACCGTTTTGGTCAACAAATTGTATTTCTTCATAAACATTCGGTATACTCATAGTCATAGCAAAATAAATTTAAAGGGGTGGGAATTATGGGGGAAACGAAACAACTGGCAACATTTGCTGGCGGCTGTTTTTGGTGTATGGTGAAGCCATTTGATGAGCAGCCGGGCATTATTAGTGTCATCTCTGGATATACTGGCGGTCATGTTGAAAACCCTACATATGAGCAGGTTTGTACGGAGTCAACAGGTCATTATGAGGCTGTTCAAATTACCTTTAATCCAGAAATATTTCCATATGAAAAACTGCTTGAACTATTTTGGCAGCAAATAGATCCAACCGATTCAGGTGGTCAATTTTACGACCGCGGTCAGTCTTATCAAACAGCGATTTTCTATCATGATGAAAAACAAAAAGAGCTTGCAGAACAATCTAAACAGGCTTTGCAGGAGAGCGGCCGTTTCACTAAATCGATCGTAACGCCGATTTTACCGGCGAAAACCTTCTATCGAGCGGAAGAATACCATCAGCATTACTATAAGAAAAATAAAGCACATTATGAAGGATACCACGTAGGCTCAGGGAGAGCGGGTTTTATTAAGGCACATTGGGGGGAAAAAGAATGAAAAACAAGGAACAACTGAAAAAAGAATTATCACCAATGCAATATGAGGTTACCCAAAATAACGGAACAGAGCCTCCATTTCGTAACGAGTATTGGAATGAAACGAGGGAAGGTATTTACGTAGATATTGTCTCAGAAAAGCCATTATTTAGCTCTCTTGATAAATACGACGCGGGCTGCGGCTGGCCAAGTTTTACAAAGCCGATTGTAGAGGAAGAAGTAATTGAAAAGGAAGATTATAGCCATTTTATGGTGCGGACAGAAGTAAGAAGTAAAACCGGTGACTCTCATTTAGGCCATGTTTTCGATGATGGTCCTGGTCCAAATGGTCTTCGGTATTGCATTAATTCAGCAGCCTTACGCTTTATTCCGAAAGAAAAGCTAGAAGAACAAGGCTACGGAGCCTATAAGAAACTGTTTGACGAAAATTAAAAAGCCGCCACTGCGCGGCTTTTCCTAATTTCCTTTTGCTTTTGAAGTGGAGGTCATTCCACCAGAAAGGATAAATTTCATCGCGTCTTCGGGTTTAACGTCAATGATTTCTACCTGTTCCTTCGGGATTAAAAAGGTAAACCCGGCCACTTGAAATGTTTGCGGAACGTAAACCGCCACATACTCCTTAAACGGGCTATAGAAATCCTCCAACTGTTCGGAGGTAATAAACCCCATACTCCTCATCTCAGTTCCTGGAATGACGACAAGCGCCACCTTTGAAAAGGACTTTTTCTCACCTAAAAAGGATTGAACAGTATCTTTTATGACAGAGTAAATCGTTTTTACAACAGGAATTTTTTCCAGCCACTTATCAATCAGTCTTATAATGCTGCCAGTTATAAATTTTGTAGATAACCAGCCTAGAAGAGTAATTAATACAATCGTGGTTAGCAAACCAATACCAGGAATATAATCCTCCTGAAGATAAGGCCTTAATGTATTTCCAAGCAGTCCATCGAGAAACAGAAACGTTTTGTAAATAACAAAGATTACAAGAATAATGGGAACAATGGTTAAAATACCGTTAACGAAGTTCTTCAATAGCGTTTTCAAATTTATCACCTACATTTTCTTCATTGATTCTCATAATATAGGCGAATGCACAGACAGGTCAAGTACCTATTACATAAATTAAGAGTGTTAACAGATAAAAACCTTAAGGAGTGAATAGGTATGCATTATGGTTATGGTGGTTTTGGTGGAGATTGCTGTGGATATGGTTATGCAGCACCAGCAGTAGGTGGCTGCGGTTGGGGTTATGGAACTTTCGTTTTAATCGTAGTGTTGTTTATTTTATTAATTATCATCGGCGCTAGCTATTGTTAATCCTAAAATGACTCAGGTAAAGTCCTGAGTCTTTTTTTTTGTTATTTTCTAAAAAGGAGCAAAACACGAACGATAATTAATTGATTTTATAAATAGTTCGTTTTTAATGTTGACGGAAAGCGATATCTTTGATATATTTACCAATGGTTAAGTAAATACGTCTTGGAGGTTTTGGACAATGGAAAATAGATATGATGTTATAGTAGTGGGTGCTGGCCCAGCGGGGATTTTTACCTGCTATGAACTTACACTAAAAATGCCGAACGCAAAGGTGCTATTAGTAGATAAGGGGCATGATATTTACAGGAGAAATTGTCCAATTTTAGATAATAAAATTGAAAAATGTCCTCCAGCTGCAGGCAGGAAAGAGTATGCAGGGTGTTTGCCTGCTTGTTCTATCACTGCTGGTTTCGGTGGTGCAGGTGCATACTCAGATGGAAAGTTTAATATCACAAGTGAATTTGGCGGCTGGATGACCGATTACCTTTCAGATTCTCAAGTTATAGATTTGATTAAATATGTTGATGAGATTAACTTAAAACACGGTGCTACAGAAAGCATTACCGATCCGCTTACTGATAAAGTAAAGGATATCGAGCGCCGCGGCTTTGCAGCTGGCCTAAAATTGTTGCGTGCTCAGGTTCGCCACCTTGGAACAGAGCAAAACTTAGAAATTATGAAAAGTATCTTCGAATACTTAAATGATAAAATTGAAATGTCATTTAAAACAGAAGTACAGGATTTGATTACTGAAAAAACACCTGATGGCTACGTGATAAAAGGAATTAAGCTAAAAGGAGATAGGGACCTATTCGCCGATAAGGTGGTAATTACACCTGGACGGGATGGTTCAAAATGGCTGACTGAAATCTTAAAGTCACGCCGCCTGAAGATGACTAGTAATCAAGTAGATATCGGTGTTCGGGTAGAAACATCTGACATCGTTATGCAGGAAATTAACGAGCATTTATATGAAGGTAAATTTGTCTTCAATACTTCTGTTGGAACAAGAGTGCGCACGTTCTGCAGCAATCCATCCGGCCATGTGGTTGTGGAGAATCACTCAGGAATCATGCTGGCAAATGGTCATGCCTACAAGGATCCGAAGCTAGGCAGCCCTAACACGAACTTCGCATTGCTAGTATCTCATACATTTTCAGAGCCATTTGATAAGCCGACTGAATATGCGCACGAAGTATCACGTCTTGCGAACGCTCTTTCAAATGGCGGCTTAATCGTTCAAAAGTATGGAGATATTTTAAAAGGACGCCGCTCAACTGAAAAAAGAATTAAAGAAGGATTCATCGAGCCGACACTTAAAGAGGCGGTTCCAGGGGACCTTGGTTTGGTTCTTCCATATAATACACTCAAGAGTTTAATTGAAATGACAGAAGCATTGAATCAAGTATCGCCAGGGTTGGCTTCCGAACATACATTGTTCTATGGTGTAGAAGCGAAGTTCTACTCTGCTCGACCAAAACTCAATGACCGATTTGAATCAGAAATCAGCGGTTTGTATGTCGGCGGTGACGGAGCTGGAATTACCCGCGGTCTTGCCCAAGCAAGCGCATGCGGTGTCTGGATCGCAAGAGACATCATCAAAAAAGCAACAACCGAACGAAATCAGGAAGTCGTTATAGCCTAAACCCGCTAAATTTTGCGGGTTTCTTTTTGGGTTTGGAGGTGTTTTTCAGCGTTAAATTGGATATATCGGCGTTGGTCTAAATTTATCTGCGTTAAATGAATATATCGGCGTAACCTAGGTTTTCTGCAAACCAGCACTTTCTGTTAAACTGAACTAAAAAAGGAGGATACATATATTATGCTGCCAAACCGATTATCTCCTGGGGATGAAATTAGGGTGATTGCGCCATCTACGAGTATGGCCGTCATTAAAGGGAAGCAAGTAGAACTAGCAACACAGCGATTAAACCAGCTAGGCTTTACCGTCACGTTTGGAAAACATGTCGAGGACCACGATGAATTTTTTACGACTTCAATTGAACAAAGGGTTGATGATTTGCATGACGCCTTTCGCGACCCAAATGTTAAAGGGATTTTAACAGCACTTGGGGGCTATCATACTAATCAGCTGCTAAACTACATAGATTACGATTTAATTCAATCCAACCCTAAAGTATTTTGCGGCTATAGTGACATTACCGCATTAAGTGCCGCCATTTATCAAAAAACAGGTTTAATCACGTATTCGGGACCATTTTTTTCAACGTTTGGTGTGAAATATGGCTTAGATTATACGCTTCAATCCTTTTTAGAAGCTGTCACGAATGATGCACCATATGAGGTGAATCCTTCATCTGCTTGGAGTGATGATAAGTGGTATTTAGATCAGGAGGAACGTACCTTCATAGATCAGGAAAACTACTTGGTCATACATGAAGGTGAAGCAGAGGGAAAACTGATTGGTGGGAACTTAAGTACGCTGCACCTTTTGCAGGGGACGGAATACATGCCATCATTAAAGGATTGTATTCTTTTTATTGAGGAGGATAACGAAGCACATATTCAATCTTTTGACCGTGTGCTTCAATCATTGCTTCAGCTGCCTGATGCAGCAAGTATAAGAGGTATTCTTATTGGCAGGTTTCAGAAGGATTCAAACGTAACGGAAGCGGCAATCAAACGAGTCATCGAAACAAAAAAGGAATTAAAAGATATCCCGGTGATCGCAAATGTCAATTTCGGACATGTTCAGCCCATTGTGACTATTCCAATGGGAGCCAATGCGGTGATTTCTGGTAGAGGAACAACCACTACAATTACCATTAATTCATAAGAAAAAGGGGGACCAAATCCCCCTTTAACCAATCGTCACTTTTTCTTTTGGATAATGTATTTTCTCCTGGCTATTATCTTTGCCTCTTAAAATCAACAAGCATGTTACAATCCCCAATCTACCGATAAACATCAAAAAGATAATGAGGATTTTCCCGAATGTCGTAAGAATCGGTGTTAAGCCCATTGATAATCCATTCGTACCAAACGCAGATGTTACTTCAAATACGACTTGAATCAAGGTTCCTTTTTCCGTAACTGATAAAATTAAAATCGAGACCAAACAGAGAGTGGCGGCAGTTGATATTACGATAAAGGATTTAATTACATCCTCCGTATGCAGTTCTCTTCTAAACACTTTAATTGACCCTTTTCCTCTTGCATAAAAGAAAATCGCCAGTAAAACAATTGCAAACGTCGTGGTCCGAATCCCGCCGCTGGCACTGCTTGGTGAACCTCCAATGAACATTAAAACCGACATGAAAAGCTGATTGCTCGGTGTAAATTCATTCAAATCCATCGTTGCCAGCCCCGCACTTTTGGTGGTAGCGGAATTAAATAAGGTATAGAAGAACGTTTCGTGCCAAGATTTATCGACGAAAAAATGGTAGCTATCAAGTAAATAAATCATAATGCTGCCTACAATGGTTAAGATGACAAATGTTGCGGTAGTTAATTTCGTAAATAAAGTGAAATGATATCTTTTTTTACTCTTCAAACTTAAAAGGAATTCGTAAACCTCTACAATAACCGGAAAACCTATGGCTCCGATAATCATCAATAAAATAATTACCGTTTGAACAAAGTAATCATTACTAAAGGGGATTAATGAGCCGCCGGTAATATCAAATCCAGCATTCGTCGTGGCGCTGATGGAGCCAAAAAATCCATGTTTAAATGCAGATAAAGGGCTGTCAAAATATTTTAAGAAACGTATTCCTAAGATAATACCACCAACTATTTCAAATGAGATAATGATGATAAAAATCCGTTTTGCAAGCTGCACCAAACCAGATAAGTTGGATTGATTTTGGTCAACCATAATCAGCTGGCGTTCCTTTAATCCCACTTTTTTCCCAATCATAACCCAGAGAAAGGTACTCAGCGACATCACACCTAATCCGCCTATTTGGAGAATTATACACAATAGAAAAATACCAAAATTATTAAATGTATCTTTTATAGAGATAACACTTAGGCCAGTTACACTAACAGCACTTGCGGATGTAAATAGCGCGTCAATTATACTAAGGGACGCATTTTCACGATGTGCCCATGGTATTAACAAAAGCAATGTAGAAATAACTAAAGCAGATAAGTAAAAAACTACGATCAATTGAATCGTTGATAATTCTCTTTTTTTAGATAAGGGTTTACTCGATTTATTCATTTAATCCATCCTTATGTAAATCTAAGTGTTATTCTATATGAACTATCCTAAAATGTAAAAGATAGTTTTCTATGATTAAGATTTATGACATTTTTCTAGATGCTAGAGTTATGAGGACAAATGGTTTCTGCGGACTAGAATAATTATAAAGCTCCCTTTTAAGATAAATAAGATGAAAGTATTAAAATACTCGCTCATACAATGAACTAAAAGGGGAAGTGGTGTCAGGTTGGAACGTACGTATCTTATAAAACCATCACTGGATGATACCTTGCCAATGATTGACTACGGCAAAGGGGTATATTTGTATGATCGGGAAGGAAAAAAATATCTTGATGGTGCCTCAGGTGCTGTCACGGCGAATATTGGCCATGGAGTATCCGAAATCCTTGAAGCAATGGCAGAACAAGCAAAGAAAATTTCGTTTGTTTACCGCTCACAATTTACAAGTGAAGCAGCTGAAAAGCTTGCTGAAAAAATTTCAGCAATTACACCTGGAGACCTAAATTGGTGCTTCTTTGTTAATAGCGGGTCTGAAGCAGTCGAAACTGCGATGAAAATGGCGATTCAATATTGGCAGGAAAAAGGCATACAAACAAAAACGAAGGTGTTATCAAGGTGGGTCAGCTATCATGGAATAACTTTAGGTGCACTTTCTTTGTCTGGGCACACAGGAAGAAGAGCGCGATTTGTTCCATTGCTCGAGGATTTTCCAGTAATCAATCCCCCATACTGCTACCGCTGCCCCTACAGCCTAGAGGCACCTTCCTGCGGATTCCTTTGTGCACAGGAGCTTGAACATGCAATCAAACGTATTGGTGCGCAGCATATTGCCGCTTTTATTGCAGAACCTGTAATCGGAGCGGCCGGGGGTGCCATTGCAGCTCCGAAGGATTATTTTAAGGTTATCAAAAAAATCTGTGATGATAATGACATCCTTTTTATTGCTGACGAGGTTATGACTGGTTTTGGACGAACAGGATCAATGCTGGCAATGGACCAATATGAAGTAATACCAGATATTGTAGCATTAGGTAAAGGGATGGGTGCAGGCTATGCTCCAATAGCGGCAGCACTTGCAAGTGAGAAGGTAATTGAGCCCATTTTGGCGGGCACAAAAGTAGTTATGAGCGGACATACCTTAAGTGCAAATCCACAATCCTGTGCGGTTTCTCTCGCCGTACTAGAATATTTAGACAGAAACAAGATTGTCAGTGAGGTAGAATCCAAGGGAGATTACCTAATAAAACTGCTGCACCCATTAAAAAATAAATATTCCTTTATCGGTGATATAAGAGGGAAAGGCTTATTGATTGGAATTGAGTTTGTCGAGGATACAGCTAATAAAACCCCTTTTTCTCGAAATGCAGGGGTTACTCCAACCATGATTGCTCTCGCAAAAGAAAAAGGGCTGCTCGTTTATCCTGCGGGCGCCGGTATTGATGGAGTAAATGGTGACTCCATTATTGTTTCGCCGCCATTAACCATCACGAAAAGTGAAATAGAAGTATTGGTTCAACTGTTAGAAGAAACATTTGAAGCTTTTTTAAAGCAAATGAAGTCGGGTGGTGTTTAGATGGAGAATCCATTTGGGAAAGTTACAACCTTAGAAAAGGTTTTGGAAGTCTTCTATAACGGAATGACGTTAATGTTTGGGGGATTTGGCGGTGTCGGATCCCCGCCGACACTCATTGATGGAATTCTTGAAAAAGGAATACGGGACATCACATTAATCGGAAATGATACTGGATTTCCACATATCGGTATTGGAAAATTAGTCAGTCAGGGAAGGGCAATAAAGGTGATTGCATCACATATTGGTTCGAATCCGATTGCCGGTAAACTCATGCACGAAGGAAGGCTTGAGGTGGAATTTTCACCGCAAGGCATATTAGCAGAAAGGATTCGTGCTGGGGGAGTGGGTCTCCCAGCGATTCTAACTGATATTGGAATGGACAATGAACTCGTATCAAGAAATAAGCCCCATTTTCTCCTCAACGGGAAGGACTACTTAATTGAAACAGCTTTAACCGCAGAAGTTTCAATCGTTTATGCCAAAAAAGCAGACCCCTACGGAAATTTAATTTACGACAAAAGTGCTCGAAATACGAATCCACTTGTGGCGATGGCAGGAGATATTACCATTGCAGAGGTAGAGGAAATCGTTCCGCTCGGAAGCCTTGACCCTGATGAGATTATTACTCCTGGTGTGTTCGTTGACCATATTTTTCCTTCGAAGGGAGTGAACTGGAAATGGGCTTGGGAGTAGATTTTCGCAATACGATTGCAAAAAGAGCAGCAGAAGAAATCCACAATGGAATGGTGGTAAACCTAGGTATTGGAATTCCCTCCTTAGTTCCCAACCATTTACCGAAGAAAATGATGGTCATGTTCCATGCTGAAAATGGGATTACAGGAATGGGACCAAGCCCAGAAAAAGGGATGGAAGATGAGAATTTATGTAATGCGGGCGGCTATCCCGTTACCTTGAATCCAGGTGGTTCTTACTGTGATAGCGCTGTGGCATTTGGGATGATACGACGAGGGCGGGTGGATATTACCATCTTGGGTTCCCTTCAAGTCAGCGCACAGGGGGACTTGGCAAACTGGATTGTTCCAGGAAAGAAAGTCCCTGGAATGGGCGGTGCGATGGAACTTGCCCAAAAGGCAAGAAAAGTAATTGTATTAATGAATCATTGTGATAAAGCAGGAAATCCAAAAATTGTCACGTCTTGCACGTTACCGCTAACCTCTGCTGCATGTGTGGATATGATCATAACAGAATTGGCGGTATTCAAGGTAACTCCTGAAGGGTTATTGTTAACAGAATTGTTCGCGCCATACGATTTACAGGTAGTCGTTAATAAGACTGAATGTGATTTTACGGTAAGTGATGCGATTCGGAAAATAGCCTATTAATCTCACCATTCTTCTTAGGAAGGAGTGAAAGTATTGAATAATCATGAAGAATTAATTAAGCAATGGCTGAGGGACAATCGCGCTAGAGGAACCCGGTTTTTACAAATCCTAGTCCAAGAGAATAGTACAAGAGGAAATGAAAGCAGTGCACAGGCGGTCATCATTGAAAAATGCCGGCAGTTAGGGTTGAATCTTGATATTTGGGAAATTGACCGGGATGAGTTAAAGGAGCATGAGGCATTCTGCTGTGACCGTCAAAGCTTTGAAGGAAATCCGAATGTCGTTGCTGTATTAAAAGGAACGGGAGGCGGGAAATCAATCATCCTAAATGGTCATATCGATGTGGTACCAGTCGGAGATGAGAAGAACTGGGAACATGATCCATTTAGCGGGCATATTGAGTGCGGTAAACTCTATGGCCGCGGAAGCACAGATATGAAGGGCGGGACCGCAGCGCTTATTATGGCAATCGAAGCAATTATTGCTACGGGCATCAAGCTTAAAGGGGATATTATTTTTCAAAGTGTGATAGAAGAAGAAAGCGGAGGTGCTGGTACGCTTGCTGCCGTCCTAAGGGGCTATCAGGCCGACGGGGCAATTATACCGGAACCAACGGGTATGAAGATTTTTCCGAAACAGCAGGGTTCGATGTGGTTTAGGATTACCGTAAAAGGCAGGGCAGCACATGGGGGAACGAGATATGAAGGTATTAGCGCCATCGAAAAGGCAGTACTAGTGATACAAAAACTGCAGCAATTAGAAAAGAATCGTAATATTAAAATCACGGATCCGCTATTTAACAGCATTCCAATCCCAATCCCGATTAACATTGGAAAAATAAATAGCGGCGAGTGGCCGTCATCTGTTCCTGATTTGGCTGTTATTGAAGGAAGAATGGGCGTATCCCCTGAAGAGACCATTTCGGCAGCTCAAGGGGAAATGGTCGCTGTATTGGCTGAGCTTAATGAACTAGATAAATGGTTCCAAGAGAATCCACTTGAAATTGAGTGGTTTGGAGGAAGATGGCTTCCTGGAAATCTTGATGTCAATCATCCATTAATGAAGACACTATCTGAGAGTTTTGTAGAAATTAAGGGTAAAGAGCCAGTCATTGAAGCAAGCCCTTGGGGGACAGATGGTGGAATTCTCTCAAATGTGGGAAATACACCTGTGGTTGTCTTTGGTCCGGGAATTACTGCCACGGCACATGACGCCAATGAGCACATACATTTGGAGGATATGTTTGCAGCAAGTAAAATTATTGCTCTAACGCTATTAAAGTGGTGTGAAGTGAGTGAGGTATAGAAAATCCCTTCAACCTAGTAAATTTGATACAATAGTAAAAAATGAATCTTTTCATTTGGAGGGATTAAGATGAAGAAAGATTTATGGATAGGCGGCGAATATAGAAGTACTTCTTCCTATATGGAGCTGAAAGGTCCATATAACTTAGAGAGTCTTGCACAGGTAGGTATTGCCAGTCCGAATGATGTTCACGCTGCAGTCGATGCGGCCCAAAACGCCAAAAGAAGTATGGCAGAACTGCCTGCTTATGTGCGGGCTGAGATATTAGAAAAAGTAGTACAATTTCTTAAAGATGATCGTGAAGAATGTGCAAGAATCATAGCAAAGGAGGCAGCGAAGCCACTAAAAGCCGCGAGGACAGAAGTAGACCGAACGATTATGACTTACACCTTTGCAGCTCATGAAGCGAGGAAAATACATGGGGAAACCGTGCCAATGGATGCCGCTCCTGGCGGGCAGGGTAGGCTCGCTTTTACCGTTCGGGAACCACTTGGTGTCATAGCTGCCATCACGCCGTTCAATTTTCCTATGAATCTAGTTGCACATAAAGTGGGCCCAGCCATCGCTAGTGGAAATAGCGTTATTCTAAAGCCAGCAAGTCAAACTCCATTATCTGCCTATAAGATAGCTGAATACTTTCATCGTGCAGGTCTGCCCGCTGGGGCCTTGAATGTCATCACCGGAAGCGGACGCAGCATCGGTGATATCTTAATGAAAGATGAACGTATAAAAATGATTACTTTTACAGGAAGCCCTGAAGTGGGGACCTATATCCGTGAAAACTCAGGATTAAAGCGGGTAACACTGGAATTAGGATCAAATTCGGCATTAATTGTGGATGAAGGGGTTCAATTACAACAAGTGATACCTAGAATTGTGAATGGTGCCTTTGCTTATCAGGGGCAGGTTTGTATCTCGATTCAAAGGATATTTGTTCATGAAAATATCTTTGAGACTTTTGTGGAGCAGTTCGTAAATGAGACACAAAAGTTAAAGGCTGGAAATCCATTAGAGGAAGATACGGATATTTCAGCCATGATAACTCGTTTTGATGTGCTGCGAACACAAAGCTGGGTGGATGAAGCTGTCAAGAATGGTGCTGAATTGAAGTTGGGCGGCAGAGCAGAGGAAGGGATTTTCCAACCAACGGTTCTGATCAATGTTCCGTCTACGGAAAAAGTAAGTTGTGAAGAGGTATTTGCACCTGTCGTTCATATCAATACTTTCAATGAATTTAGTAAAGCAATCCATTTAGTGAATGACTCAAAGTATGGGCTTCAAGCGGGAATCTTTACAAATGACATCCATAAAGCACTCCAGGCAGCAAAAAAACTTGAAGTTGGCGGTGTTATGATTAATGAAATTCCTACGTTCCGAGTAGACCAAATGCCGTATGGCGGAGTTAAAATGAGCGGAATGGGCAGAGAAGGCATTAAATATGCAGTGGAAGAGATGACTGAATTAAAGCTTATCAGCTTTAAAACAGAGTAGAGAAAATGTCTGGCTGATTCCAGTCAGACATTTTTTTCACCTGCTTTTCGGAAAGGAGTCTAAATGATGAATCAAAGTTCCTCCACTATGATAATGGAAGAGAGTAATTTCTTTTTAGAAGTTTATCTTGATCCTTTTAATAAAAGAATTCGAATTGATGATTACCGTGGAAATTTACATTTACTGCTGGAAAGAACGGAGGAGTTAGCACACAAGCATCAAGTGGAAAAATTAATTATGAAAGCGCGTTCAGAAGACTTTTTACACCTATTCGAAAAAAGCTTTCAGCCGGAAGCTGTAGTGGATCGTTATTTTCTTGGATCGAATGCCCATTTTTTTTCGAAGTTTTATACTATGGAACGAAAGAAAAATGACCATTGGATTACAGAGGACGGAATGATTCAGAGCATTTACCAATTAGATACAACTATCAATAAACCCTATCCGCCAAAAGAGTATGAGTTAAAGAGAGCAGATGAATCTTGTGCCGAAGAGCTTTCGGCATTGTACCGCGAAGTGTTTCAAATCTACCCTACACCATTACATGAACCGGAATATGTGAAAAAGACCATGAAGGAAGGGACTGTTTATTACGTTTTCTTTCACCAGGGGAAGATTGTAAGTGCTGCTTCTGCCGAAATAAATTCCTTTTATAAAAATGCGGAATTAACTGATTGTGCAACATTAAAGGACCATCGAAAGTATGGGCTTATGAAAATTATCCTCGGTGAGTTAGAGGACGAACTGAGAAGGCAGGGGATATTTTGTGCCTACTCGATTGCGAGGAGTTTGTCTTTTGGAATGAATGCGGTATTATTCCAACTCGGTTATAAGTATCGCGGTCGACTAATGAATAACTGCTATATCTATGACAAGCTTGAAAATATGAATATGTGGGTGAAGAATCTGGCAAGCTGCTAATATTTTGGCTTTAGGAGCTGATTTTTCGGCACTTTTTGGTTAAGAGGTGATCAAAACCGTGGTTCAATTAACCGCGCTAACACAGGAGGTACTTTCAGCCATTCTGAAATCGATTGATGAGGGAATCCATGTCGTCAATACTGATGGCAAAACCATTTTTTATAATGAAGTTGCAGCACGACATGATGGCATGGATGTGAAGGAAGTCCAGGGCAGACATCTTTTAGACGCCTTTCCCTCCTTAACAGAAAATTCAAGCACCCTGCTCCGGGTGATTAAAACCGGTAAACCTATCTATAATCAAACACAGGTTTATGTTAATATGCATGGAAAACAAATTGATACGATTAATACAACACTTCCTATACTTGTAGATAAAGAGATTATTGGCGCAGTTGAGATTGCAAAAGATTATTCGCGAATGAAGCAATTAGCAGAAAGCCTATTGGATTTACAAAGGAATGTTAATAAAATCAGTAAGAAAAAAACGACAAAGAACGTTAAATATACGTTAGATGATTTAAAGAGTGTAAATGTAGTTTTTTTAAGCACTAAGGAAGAAGCAGGTCGATTGGCAAAATCAGATTCTCCGATTCTAGTATATGGTGAGAGTGGTACGGGCAAGGAGTTATTTGTACAAGGAATTCATCATGCATCCCATCGAGGTGATGGTCCGTTTATTGCGCAAAACTGTGCAGCCATCCCAGAAACACTGCTGGAAAGTATTCTATTTGGTACCGCAAAAGGCAGTTACACAGGAGCGGTTGAGAGAAAAGGGCTATTTGAACTGGCGGATGGCGGAACACTGTTTCTCGATGAGCTTCATACAATGCCAATGGAGCTTCAGGCAAAGTTATTGCGTGTTTTAGAGGATGGCATGGTACGAAGGGTCGGAAGCTCGCAAAACATATCGGTTGATGTGCGTGTCATTGCTGCAATGAATGTTCATCCAAATGATGCACTTCAAAGTCATAAGCTTCGCTCGGATCTCTATTATCGTCTTAATGTGTTTACCTTCTCGCTGCTGCCTATACGGGAACGTAAAGAAGATGTCTTATATTTGACACAATATTTCATTGAGTTTTTTAATAAGACATTGAATAAACGAATTCATGGAGTCGAGCAAAAAGTGGAAGATTTCTTTTTGAGTCATCCATGGCCTGGTAATGTAAGGGAACTGAAGCATACGATTGAATACATGATGAACGTATGCAATGACGAAATCCTGCAAATGAAAGACCTGCCAATTATGATGAAACAGCAAGCAGCAGGATATAAAAATAGTGACTACCAGTTATCCTTAAGAAAAAATGTAGAAGAGCTAGAAAAAAAGCTGATCGACACTGCGCTCAATCAATCAGCGGGAAATATCAAACAAGCAGCCGAGTTGTTGGAGATTCCAAGACAAACCTTACAATATAAAATCAAAAAGATACGTGAATAACTGCCGAAAATTCGGCGTTTTCTTTTTGTGAACCTCAATTGAAAAGCAAAATAACCTATCCTTACCCGGACTAAGTGCATTGGCACAATTCTTGCATAATATTTAAGTAAAGCAGGGTAAGGAGGAAATACACATGAAACAAAATTTATATAAGCCGGATAGGCATTGGAAAGATATAGAGCTTTGGAAAGATGTAAGTGAGGATCAATGGAATGATTGGCTGTGGCAGCTGACCAATACTATTCGAACATTAGAGGATTTAAAAAAGGTAATTAATTTAACTCCAGATGAAGAAGAGGGAGTTAGAATCTCAACTAAGACGATTCCACTGAATATAACACCGTATTATGCTTCACTAATGAATCCTGATGACCCACGCTGCCCAATTAGAATGCAGTCTGTTCCGATTTCTAAAGAAATCCATAAAACGAAGTATGATCTTGAAGACCCTTTGTATGAGGATGAAGATTCACCCGTTCCCGGCTTAACACACCGGTATCCTGACCGTGTTCTGTTTCTCGTCACCAATCAATGCTCAATGTATTGCCGTTATTGTACAAGGAGACGCTTTTCAGGACAAATCGGGATGGGCGTTCCAAAGAAACAGCTTGATGCCGCGATTAACTATATCCGTCAAACGCCGCAAGTACGAGATGTATTAATATCTGGCGGAGATGGGCTTCTCATTAATGATAATATTCTTGAATATATTTTAAAGAATCTACGCGAGATTGATCATGTTGAAATAATTAGGATTGGAACTAGGGCACCTGTTGTATTTCCTCAGAGGATTACTGAAAACCTCTGTAACATTTTAAAAAAATATCATCCAATTTGGTTGAATACTCATTTTAATACATCTATTGAAATTACCGAGGATTCCAAAAAGGCTTGTGAAATGCTCGCTAATTCAGGTGTCCCAGTCGGGAATCAATCGGTCATTTTAGCTGGAATCAACGACAGTGTTCCAATTATGAAAAAGCTTATGCATGACCTTGTTAAAATACGTGTTCGTCCATATTATATTTATCAATGTGATCTGTCCGAGGGAATTGGGCATTTCCGGGCACCAGTCTCCAAAGGTCTTGAAATTATCGAAGGTTTGCGTGGTCACACAAGCGGCTATGCAGTACCTACGTTTGTCTTAGATGGTCCTGGCGGCGGCGGGAAAATTTCACTACAGCCGAATTATTTAATTTCACAAAGTGCGGAAAAGGTTGTTCTCAGAAACTTTGAAGGAGTCATTACCTCTTATCCTGAACCAGAAAATTATAAACCTGGAACAGCAGAGGGCTATTTCAAAGAAGTTTACCCAGATATGGAGGAAAAACAGTCAAATATAGGGATTGCAGGAATTATGAATGACCAGCATTTCAATCTTGTTCCAGAGGGGCTGACAAGACTAAATCGCCGTAAAGAATACAATCAAAATCCTAACCATTCCACATTAAAGGACAAACGAAGTAAACGTGATGAATTGAAAGAAAAGAAATTTCAGGCATTACAAAATAAACCATCAACTTCTGAAAAAAGTGATTCAGATATGGATACAGCTTCAAAGGAATAGAGGGATGATATGAGATTATTATGCGAATGGTGTGGTCAGGAGGCCGAAAAGGGAGAAAATACAGTTTATTGGGAGCTTCCGGATGGAACTAGAGCGATTCAAATTACCGAGACGCCGGCGGTTGCTTGTAAAGAATGTAAGATGACTTATCAAACAGATGAAATCACAAAGGAAATTGAGGATCAATTGTTCCTGATTAATACGAAAAAAATTGGAAAAACCATCAGCTATAAAGAGTTAATGGCACTTCCCAGACTGTTGAAGAGGAATTATTTTGACTTTTCATAATCAAAACCCCTATCTGCTGCTGATAGGGGTTCTTTTATCATTCTGTTTGAACTGATTTAGCAGCGTTTTTTCTAGCACGTAAAAATTTAACCAGGTTTAAAACAATGGTTTTAATAACAGCGTAGAATGGAATTGCAAGTACCATCCCAAGTACTCCGGCCAGATTTCCAGCAGCCAATAATATAATGATAATCGTTGCTGGATGGGTATCTAAACTTTTTCCAAGAATAAGCGGTGATAATACATTACCTTCAATCTGCTGCGCGATGAGGATAACAACAATTACTAATAATGCTTTCGTAGGTGAATCAAACAAAGCTACAATGACGGCTGGTGCTCCTCCAAGAATTGGACCGATATAAGGAATAATGTTGGTAAAAGCTACGATTAAGGCCATGACCAGTGCAAATGGTAAATCTATGATCAAATAGCCGATAAATGCCAGTGTACCCACTGCCAAAGCTACAGTAACCTGTCCCTGAATATAGGCAGAGAGAGTTTCCCCAGTCTCTTTTAAAATCGATAAACCTTCCTCTCTATATGCAGTTGGAAGAAATTTCGATATCGCTGTAGGGAACTTATGCCCATCTTTAAACATATAGAATAATAAAAATGGAACTGTTACAAGTATAATGGCAATATTGGTGATTACACCCAGTATATTGGTTATGCTGCCAGTTATCGTGTTTGGCAGGGTATTTGCAAATTCTATTAGTCTTTCCTGTACAGTCTCGAGAATATCCTTTTGCTCATCCATTACCCATTTAAATTGGGATGACTTCACGACACTGTCAAAAAACTTCATCGTTTTGTCTGCATATACGGGAAGCTCGTTAGAAAGTGCGGTAAATTGTTTTGTAATAGCCGGAATTAAATTTCCAATCGCAAGTACACAAAGGAGAATGAATACAACATATATGATAATGATCGCTAGTAGTCTAGGCACTTTATGACGCTGCAAGAAATTAACAACTGGATTAAGTAAAAAATAAAGAAAGCCTGTAATCAGAATGGGGAAAAAGATGGTTGAAAAAAAGATTCCGATTGGTTCAAATAAGAATGATATCTTGGTTGAAACCCAAATGATGGTTAAAATTAGTAAGACCTGAATTAACCAATATTGAAATTTTTTCTTTGCCAATGTTTGTACCTCTGTTTCTTAATATATTTGGTAAAATTATATCAATTATATGTAATTTATACCAATCATTCTTTAGACCGGTTTATTAATAAGACTCTGGACGTAGATTCATGCGTCGGTTATAGTATTTTTAACAATATCTTACCTAACAAAGAAAAGAAAGGCGCAATGTATGATTAAATCATTTTACCACTTTTTAATGAAATATCGGCACCCTGAACCAAAGGATGCGATTAGTGTGTTTGCAAATGAAGCTTTTTTGGATCACAGCTTTCCAAAAACATCTCAAGATTACAATGAACTAAGCTCCTACCTTGAATTAAATGGACATTACCTAGAGTCCATGACCATATTTGATGACGCATGGCAAATTTATTTGTTATCGGAAAGAAAATAAAATAATGTATTTCTTAGAATCGTCTCTGCAAAAAGAGGCGATTTTTCTTTTTCTTCATTGTGCGCGATACATCGAAGTGTGCATATACTATTGTAATCAAAATTCACGACTCATCATTGAGAGGATGGAGGATATGAAAAGAAGGAATATACCGAAGTATAAGGTCGGTGATACGGTCGTGATAACGATGTATGGTACAGTTGGTAAAGTAACAGATGTCAAGTTGATTGACGGAAATTATGTATACGAAGTAAATAAAAGTGATGGTCTTTTTGTTGAATCAGGACTGCAACTTCTTTCAGAATATGAAGGAACTTTGGTGGAACAGGAACAAATTGATATCGAATACAAATTCTTTTTCGGAGATTTAGTACAGGTGGCTGGATATGGCTCTGATTTGTTTAAGATTGTCGGGTTTCGAACAGAAATTTGGCGCTACAAAGAAGATGCATGGGAAGATGTAATATACGAACTATCTAGGATTAGTGATGGGGAATGGCTGGAAGCGGGTGAAGAAGAAATGACACTCGTTGCAGACGCAGAGAGTGCGGACACCTTTATTCAAAAGTTAGGGCTTCTTTACTTAGTCAATAATGAAGAGAAGCAGCAAGTCGCGATTTCAAAAACACAAAAAAACATTGTCAGAAAAGCAGAACTTGAAGAAATTGAACGAAAAAAGGAAAAAAAACAGCTCATTGATCATTTATTAGATATATTTAATGATTACAAAATTCTATATACCATGTTTAACGACCAGGAGTATTATCAAGTGATGCGTGTTATTCTGAGAAAATTAAAAAGTGTCGCCAATGACGATGGTAAAAGCCATGTTTAGCCTCTACCAGCCGGATATGGACAATAATAAATAAAGGACCAAAGGAATTCCACCCCATTTAATTAGAAAAAATAGACCTTCTAAGATTTTCTCAAAGGCAGTGATGATCAATCCATCCTCCTGATTTACGTCTTCAATAATAGCTTCAAATTTTGTTTGTAGATTTGACATACTATCACCTCATAATTGTTGTTTCTATTCATCCTATGCTTGTCCTTAGAAAAAAAGACATCTTTATTCTTTTATTTTGCTCCTATGTTTAAGGTTTAGAATATTTACCGATTCTTCTAGAAGTAAATAGCATGAATGGGCAGAAATCATCATACATTCTGTAAAAAGGGGGCGATGCTATGAGAGAAATTGAAGTATTTATTGATACGGAAGAAATTGCTGAATTTTTCTTTCATGAGCTGGTGAAAAGAGGATACGTTCCTACGGAAGAAGAATTGGAAGAAATCGCTGATATCACCTTCGAGTATCTCATCGAGAAAAGTATTATCGACGAAGAAGTAGAAGATGAATAGGTAAAATATCACGATACTTTTTCATCTTTTTAATAAGAAGTAACGAAAGACGAGCATTGGAACCTGCTCGCTTTTTGTTTGCGGAAAATTTCTAAACTTTTTTCTTTATTGGGTGAAACTTTCCTATTTCTTTAGCGTATTACATACAACGAGGTTGAGGAGGAATGATGTTGCTAAAAAAGATTCTAAAGTCAATTCTAGGAAGTAAATCTCATCATCCAAAATATTCACATTCAAGTAATGCTTGGAAAAAAATGAACCACAATAAACATAAACATTTAGGCCACAAACACTATAAAAAGAAACATAAGAGCGGCAGTTTCTTTTCGAGCTTTTTTAGCAGTTAGATACTTATATGCTTAAACGAATAACTTTATTGGCCGCTAACATAATGGAAAGCCGATTTCAGCATAATGAAACCATTGCTCACCGCTACCAAGTTATAAACCATCTAGGTGTGGGAAGTTACGGAAATAGTTACTTAGTATATGATCGATTGTCGCAACAAAAGAAAGTGCTAAAAGCGTTACGAATCCATAAAAGAGTGACGCAGTCAGGAAGAAACTCATTTGAAATCGAAAAAAAGCTGCTTCATTCAATCAATCATCCTGGATTTCCGAAGTATTTCGAAGATGGCCTACACAAAAATATTCCTTTTTATACAATGGAATATATTAAAGGAAAGAATTTTGAACAATTAATCTTTCAAGAAGGTCATAAGTATTCTAAACTAGAAGCATTTAATATCGCCAATGATGTACTAGAGCTTATAAACTATTTACATGAACAGCGGCTTGTTCACCGGGATATTCGGATCCCCAATGTAATTGCAACTGGTTCTGAGATCGTGCTTATCGATTTAGGCCTTGCAAGGAAATATGATCAAGGTGTGGGTGAGCACAGAAAAATAAAAAGAAATTTGCGTAAAGAAATAAATCCTCAAAGTGATCTTTATGGTCTTGGTCATTTTTTGCTGTTTTTACTTTATTCTAACTATTCCTTTCCTAAAAAAAAGAAAGAAAGCAGCTGGGAAGAAGAATTGGAGATATCAAATACAGCAAAGCACATCATAAGCAGGCTCTTACAAATAGAAGAATGCTATGAGAACTGCCGGCAAGTAAAGGCTGATATAAAAAAAATAATTGGGAAATAAGGAGGAAATGAGAATGTCTTTTTTTGACAAAGTATTTGCAAGTGTAGGAATTGGGTCTGCTACGGTTGACACAAAGCTTGAGAGGGATAGGTATATGCCTGGAGAGACCGTTAACGGTGTAGTAGAAATTAAAGGTGGAAAGGTAGACCAGCAAGTAGATGATATCTATTTATCATTAAATACTACCTATTTGAAAGAATCAGATGATAAAAAGTATAATGTGACAGCTACTATTGATCGTTTCCGAATTACCAGTCCTTTTACAATTGGAAAAAATGAGAGAAAGGAAATACCTTTTTCCTTCCAGCTTCCACTTGATACGCCGCTGTCAATTGGAAGGTCAAAAATATGGGTTACCACAGGTTTAGATATTAAAAATGCAGTGGATCCTGGTGATAAAGACTATATTCAAGTTGTGCCTAATCAATTAATGACCGGAATCTTTAATGCAGTTGATAGTCTTGGTTTCCGTTTGCGTGAGGCGGATTGTGAAGAGGCCTCATACAAATTACGGGGTCGTCTGCCTTTTGTGCAAGAATTTGAATATGTTCCGACCTCTGGACCTTTCCGTGGAAGATTAGATGAGCTAGAGGTAGTGCTGCGGCCAGCTGGAAATGGTGCACTTGAATTACTATTACAGGTTGATCGTCGTGCTCGAGGGTTGGGCGGATTATTTGCAGAAGCAGCTGGTTTGGACGAAACCAATGTAAGATTAACGGTAACTTCTGCAGATATTCCTAATCTTCAACAGCAAATCCAAAGCGTTATTCAGAGATATTCTTAATCGTCGACAAAAAAAGACGAATTTCTATGGAGGATTTTGCCATGTTCATCTCTAATTATTAAAGTAATGACAATTATTTTAATGATTGGAGGGGATAAGATGATCAAGGCGATAACCAAAAGAGCTATTATTCAATATGATGTGACAATCTTTCAAACTCCAAAATACAGAGAATATAAAGGGTATAAACAAGTTTACCGTACCTTCATTCGTGCGAGTAACCATGAAAGCTGCTTACAGGAAACATTTAGTCTCTTTAATGTTACCGATCGAATACCGACAAATTATCAAGGAAGATTTCTTTCCACTGGAGATATCATATTAATTGATGAAGGTCGTGGCGGACAGCATTATTACCAATTAAAGCCAGGCGGCTGGCAGCCTGTAAATCGAATTCATATAAGATAACAAAACCTAAGGAGTAATTCCTTAGGTTTTGTTTGTGTTTTAGCCTCTGCTCTTTCTTCCCCCAGCAGCACTATTTTCTTTTGCGTGTGCTTCATGTTCTGCTATGATTGCCTCGGGTGGAATGTGATTATTTTTCTTTGGTCGATTTGTTTGTGCTCTATGCTTTTTTCCCATAATGTAAGATACCTCCTTTGGATAATCTAAAAATAGCTTCCCACAAATAAAAAAAATCATGACCATTTCAATCAAAGGTTTTTCAATCGAAAATGGTTATGATATATTGACAAGTGTGAGGTAATCACTTCACTTAAATGAATGGAGGATATTAAGATGAGTGTACATATTGGCGCGAAGGAAAATGAAATTGCAGAAACGGTATTATTGCCCGGAGACCCACTGAGGGCTAAATATATTGCGGAAACCTTTTTAGAGGATGCGAAATGTTATAACGAAGTTAGAAATATGTTTGGTTTCACTGGTACGTATAAGGGAAAAAGAATTTCTGTACAAGGAACAGGAATGGGAGTTCCGTCTATTTCAATTTATGTCAATGAATTAATGAATAGCTATAATGTTCAAAATTTAATTCGTGTCGGGACTTGTGGTGCCATCCAAAAGGATGTAAAAGTTCGCGACGTTATTTTAGCCATGACAAGTTCAACTGATTCAAACATGAATCGCTTGACCTTTGGAGGGGTCGACTTTGCTCCATGTGCTAACTTTGATTTGCTTAAAAAGGCCTATGATGCAGGAATGGAAAAAGGTTTAAATCTAAAAGTAGGGAACATTTTCACAGCAGACTCTTTTTATAATGACAATGCTGAACTTGAAAAATGGGCTAAATATCAGATTCTTGCTATTGAAATGGAAACTACAGCATTATATACGTTGGCGGCTAAATTTAACCGCAGAGCATTATCCGTTCTAACTGTAAGTGACCATATTTTAACCGGTGAAGAAACCACTGCTGAAGAGAGACAATTAACATTTAATGATATGATTGAAGTTGCTTTAGAAGCAGCAACAAAGGAATAGGAAAAATGACCTCTTTCGCTACTTGAAAGGGGTTTTCTTATTGACCTTTTTGGGAAAAATAGATATAGTGCAAAAAGGACAAAGAAAGATAGATAGGTGAAAATATGGGTTGGAAAATTTTATTAACGATAGGTATCTCAACTATACTAATTAGCGGCTGCAGTCAAATCAATTCTCTTCTAAATAAGCTTCCTTTTACTGCAGATGAATCTGGAAAGAATCAGCAGTCAAATGATAATGCGCCAATAAATGATCCACTAAGTTTAGAATCGATATTTTTCAATGAAATAAAAGAGGTAGACGGCAAAAATGTAATTCAAAATTCTACCAATGTCTTGGCGCTGGTAAACAAAGAATTTTACCTGCCTGAAGATTATATACCACAAGATTTGGTGAGACCAAATGTGGAATTTTCATTTGGCAATGTGGAAATAGAAAAAAGTTTAATGAGAAAAGAAGCAGCAGCTGCTTTAGAGAAGATGTTTTCTAATGCAAAGAATAACGGAATTGAGCTTTATGCGATATCGGGATACCGTTCCTATAGCAGGCAACAATCGTTGTTTGAAGCTGAAGTAAATAGAGTTGGGATAGAAAAAGCTGCTGAGGCAGTAGCTAATCCAGGCGCGAGTGAGCACCAATCAGGGCTGGCGATGGATATATCCAGCAAATCCAATAAATTATACTTAAATGAAGCTTTCGCTAACACAACAGAAGGAAGATGGCTCAGAGAAAACGCTCATCGCTTTGGATTTATTTTAAGATATCCGAAAGAAAAAATGGACATAACCAACTATATGTATGAACCCTGGCATTTTCGCTATGTAGGAATAAAGGCAGCAACAATTATGTACGAACATAATTGGACGTTAGAGGAGTATTTTAACGAAGTAAAGAAAATGTAAAGATACAGTACGGCACGTCTAAGGCAGGATGTGTCGGTTTTTTATAGGAGTAACATTTCTTTTTTATTTTTTAGTAAAAGATGTTATTCTAATCTTTAAGGGCTAGTTTTACATATTATTTTTTGACAATGAAAGTGGTGAGGGTTTTGGATGAACAAAATTTTGAACAAGAACATCTTGAACAAGAACAAGTAACAGATAAAAAATCCGGATATATGCACATTAAGAAATTTCATTTTATATTGATTTTGTTTTTCCTTGTATTATTATCTACAGGAATTACTACATTTGCTCTATCATTCGGAGAAGAAAAAGTTATAACTGTAGGTACCGAAAGATCAGAATTTGATAAACTTTACGAAGCCTACGATACATTAAAGAGCGGGTATTTCCAGGAGCTTGACCAAAAGAAACTAATCAATGGGGCAATTGATGGTATGGTAAAGGCCCTAGATGATCCATATACAGACTATATGAGCGTGGAGGAAGCAGAAAACTTCCATAGCTCTATCAATTCATCTTTCCAAGGCATTGGTGCGGAAATTCAAGAGAAAGACGGACATATTACCATAGTTTCACCTATCAAAGGATCACCTGCAGAAAAAGCAGGATTGAAACCGAATGATATCATTATGGCAGTAGATGGAAAAAGCCTGCAGGGAATGACCTCGACAGAAGCAGTAACCATTATCCGTGGTAAAAAGGGCACTAAGGTTGAGTTGACTATCCAACGGCCAGGAACGGATGCCCCGGTAAAAGTTCCGATTATTCGTGATGATATTCCAATTGAAACGGTTTATGGGGAAATGGTTGGCGATGGTATTGCTAAGGTTCACGTAACCAGTTTCTCTACTAATACATCCAAAGACCTTGCTGCAAAGTTAAATGAACTTCAGAAGGAAGGCATGAAAGGGTTAGTCTTAGATTTACGCCAAAACCCGGGCGGATTACTAGATGAAGCCATTAGTATTTCAAGTATGTTTGTACCAAAAGGAAAATTGATATTAAAAGTAGAAGATCGTAATGGGAAAATAGAGGAGTATCCTTCACAAAATGATGGAAATCCTGACTTCCCATTAGTCGTATTAATTGACAAAGGCAGTGCCAGTGCGTCTGAAATTCTTGCTGGTGCTGTAAGTGAATCTGCTGGAGTAAAGCTTATTGGTGAAACTTCCTTTGGGAAAGGAACCGTTCAAACAGCCAAGGATTTCTCTGATAAATCAAATATTAAATTTACAACTGCAAAATGGCTGACGCCAAATGGTAATTGGATTCATAAAAAAGGTATTAAGCCAGACTTCGAAGTTCCGCTTCCGGAGTACGCATCTTTACCAATTATAAATCCGGATAAAGAGCTGAAGTTATCTAGTTCTTCCTCAGAAGTTGAAACAGCACAGAAAATGCTTAAAGCAATCGGGTTTGACCCAGGTCGTGTTGATGGCTTCTTTGATGAGAAGACACAAGAAGCTGTAAGCAGTTTCCAAACTGCTAATAATTTACCTGCTGATGGAGTATTAAAAGGGGATTCCACTATTAAATTAATGGAAAAACTGAGAGAAATGATTGAAACAAATGATACTCAGCTTCAAAAGGCAATTGAAGTTCTAAAAGAGGAAATGAAATAAGGAAGAGGTCTGGACCATAAGGTTCAGGCCTTTTTGTTGAGAAAGTTTAGTTTTCAGGAAGAACATCTAATAATTGCCGAATTCTTTCCTTTTTACGTTCGATTAATTCTGCAATAAATTGCCTATACTCATTATCTTTTTGTGAAGAAATCTCTTCGTATAATTCCTTTAACTGGTCAAGATGTTCTTTGAGGGTATATTCATTCACACCAGAACCTCCTGACTGCACCTTGCGAAGGATGATTTCCACGAGTTTGTCATTGGTTGCCTCAAGTGATTTTGTTCCTTGTCGGACATATATCGCGCCGTAACGAAGCTCATTTCGTTGAACAACAGAAGTATAGGGGACGTATTTTGGATCATATTCAATTATGAGTACCTGAAACCGTTTATTACTCAAATCTGGTTGGTCCTTACTATAATGAAAATCTTCTGTCCGATATTTTAAGTATTTGGGGAGTAAGTTAGAAAGTTTATTGTCAATATCTGCTTTGTCTAAAAAATCATCTTCATTAAGCCCAGTTAAAGAAATAGCCCCCTCATCATTTTGACTGACACCAACTATAATGCAGCCGCCCCCAGAATTTGCAATTGCCAGTGTATGTTTTGCCATCTTAGAAAATTCTGTCCATTTTGTTTTAAAATCTAGAAAATCTGTCTCCCCTGTATTGTAAAGGAGAAGGTCCTTTAACGTTTCATGTGAAGGGTTTCTAACGAAATGCAGGAGACTTTTTGGATAGACATACTCATAGATCATGAGAGATAGTCCTTTCTGAATATTCTTTTTACTATTATTATAATCCACTTCTATCTAGTTGTTAGCCCAATTTCATATATAATAAAAGGAATATTAAATGAAAAAGAGGTTAGCAGGATGAACAACACAGAAGTTTATATATTATCAGGCTTTTTAGGAAGCGGAAAAACGACTCTTTTAAAGCGATTACTCGAGGATGAGAGACTCGCTGGCAGAAAAACGGCTGTAATGATGAATGAGCTTGGAAAGGTCTCAATTGATTCGGAAGTTGCTCGTGAAGAGGATGTGGCGCTGAAAGAACTATTAGGGGGGTGTATCTGCTGTTCCATTCAGGACAAGCTTGAAGCGCAGCTGCAGGGATTATTAGTAAATGAAAAGCCAGAAGTCATTTATATCGAAACAACTGGTGCAGCACACCCAGTTGAAGTTCTGGACGCCATTCTTTCACCATTATTTGCAGAGCACTTTACAATTAAAGGAATTGTTACGACTGTAGACGGATTAAGATGGAGGGATAGAAAAGCGTTAAGTCCACAGCTCCAACAGTTACTTATCGAGCAGGTCAGACACGCAGATTTTATCCTCATAAATAAAATGGATGAACTGTCAGAATCTGAGCAGGCAAAAATTATTTTTGAAATTCAAGGGATCAATTCAGCCGCACGTTGTTTATTAACCAATTTTTCGCAGGTTTCAATGGATGAATTGAGAAAACTGACTATTTCTTTTGATAACAAAACGGAGGCAGCATTCACTATAAAAGCCCTTAATTTAACTACGTTTGTTTATCAATTTCAAGGTCCGATTAGTCATAATAGTTTCGAACAATTTTTGAAGGATTTACCAGCGGGAATTTATCGGATCAAAGGCTATATGAAATTTGATCCATTATCAAAACCATATCTTTTCCAATACTCATATGGCATGCCTTTTTACATGAAAGAAGAAATGAACTTACGCTTAAATTTAGTTTTTATCGGTGAAAATATCGAATGGTCAAAGATAGAAGAAAAGCTTAAACAACTTGAAAAGGAATTCAAAAACCAAAAAGAAAATGAATGAACATTTCTTCTTCAGGTAACTCTTTTAATGTAGTTATTTTACATGTAAAGGGGGATTAGATGAAGAAGAAAACAGTTATCATGATCGTTATTCTTTTCCTCCTAAATGGTCAAGCGATTCATGCTTCCACAAATATTAGTTATAAAATTGAAATGCTGCCATGGGAAGAAGTCAATAAGGTTTTGCCAAAGTATTCAAAGTTTACCGTTCTAGATATGGAAACTGGGAAAAAGTTTAATGTCCAAAGACGTGCTGGAAGTCATCATGCTGATGTACAGCCCTTGACCCCAAAGGATACGAAAATAATGAAAAAAATTTATGGAGGGAAATGGAGTTGGAAGCGGCGCGCAATCATCGTGATCAGTAAAGACCAATGGATTGCTGGATCTATGCATGGGATGCCGCATGGCGCAGGAGCTCTAAAAAATAATTTTCCGGGGCATTTTTGTATCCATTTCTACGGAAGTACTACCCATCGAACAAATGCGATGGACCTTTCACATATGTTGATGATTTTTAAAGCTTCTGGTAAGTTAGAGGAGTATTTGAGTATGGCATCACCATATGAGACAGTTGAAGCATATATTGCTGGTTTAAAACAGCAGGATTTGTTTATTTCTAAGTTAATCAGCGTTCAAAAGTTTAATTGGAAGCCTGTATTAGGAAAAATTGAAAATGTTCGAATCACAAGGATGCCGATATTACCTGCCGAAGATTTAAAGCAGGAAATAAGTATGGATGTACCAGTGGAGATTGACTGGTTTATAAAAAATAAAGGACGTCAGCACTATCGTGGAGAAATTCATTTAATGCGTTTTTCAACGATGGAAGGCTGGAAAATAGATTCTGATTCGTTTTTAAAAGAAAATCATTTGAAGAATTGAAAAAACACCTTTGTAAAGGTGTTTTTTCATGTTAAGCCTGCTGGCCAAATTTAATGAACGTCCTTTCGTCCTCAATTAAGCCGCAGGAGGCACATTGAATTCGATAGTCTGGTCCGTTGTAAGGCAGATGGAAGGGTTCTAAATCATTTTCGCTATATTCTCTTAGGACCTCACCCGATTGAGGGTCTAGTTTTACAGATTGAGAAACTTGTTGGATAATATTAAAACGGCTTCGATTGGTTTTACAATTGGGACATTTATAAGGTGTTGACATTGCTTATCTCCTTTCACAAGATTATTGTATTTATTTTTTGCAATAATATTGGAAAGTATGTAACAATGCAATTGGGGATATCAGGAGGTGGCTGTTTTTGATGATTGCAGATTTCAATTATGATGAATTATTAGCTGAATATCGAAAGATTTGGAATAATCGTTTGCTTACTGCGAGTGATAGAAGCAGTGAAGATACACTTAAGGAAGCAGTCTATAGAGAACTGTTGGATGAAAATTCTCATCCCAGAATTCGTAAAAATAAATTCGAAAAATATTATTCTGCTATTAAAAGAATCACTCAGTCAACCATCTCAAATGAAGCAAAGGTAGCACTTATACTATTACATAATGGTGTTATGGAGCAATTACTAAAGGAGGGATAAAGATGAGAAAGTACTTATTTTTCATGCTTATTATCGTATCTGTATTAAGCATCAGTGCATGCAATAATAAAGACAAAAAAGCCGGTGAATTACCAGAGTTTGTAGAGGTGGAGTTAACGATTAACCCGGAAAAAGGAAATGTCAACGAACCGATTGTTTTTGAGGCAAAGGTAACCCAAGGAGACGAAAATGTTGAAGATGCTGATGAGGTGACCTTTGAAATTTGGCGTGCTCATGATGAAAAGCATGAGAAAATCAAAGTAGAGCATACGGAGAATGGGAGCTATCGTTTAGAAAAATCATTTCATCAAGAAGGAACCTATTATATTATTTCTCACGTAACCGCAAGAGATATGCATAACATGCCTAAAAAAGAATTCGTCATTGGAACTGCAAGTGAACCGGAAGATCCAAGTGAATCGAAGGATTCAATGAATATGGAAGGTCATTAAGAACAAAAGCAGGAAGTGCTTTCACCCAGATGAGCCAGACGCTAAAGCTAGAGTAAAATAGGAAAAGACAGTTGAGGATTTGTTGCTGTCTTTTCCTTTTTTAGATTTCTGTCACATCGATTTGAGAATAGTGGATGTCATGAGATTTAATTAATTTAATTTCAAGTATGCCATCTTTAAATTTTGCAGAGGACCCTTTCCTTTTTACGGCAGCGGGTAGCGTGATGGAATGTTTTTGATCTAGCTCTGGTATATTTTCGACCGTCAACTGGTTTGCAGTATGATAAATCCGCAAATCCTTCAGGAGTGATTCATCCTTAATCGGTATTCGTACAAAAACAGAATCATGCGTTTCAAAAGCTGTAGAGTTCTGTGAATTTACCTGCTGAGAGGGTTGAGGACGAAAATGATTGACGAAATCCTGGGGATTCATGGCACTTCCGGATTGAGAGGACATTACATTTCCCAAAATGCCTTTAATAAATTGGTCGATTTCATCCGATTTCATATGCTGAAGCTTATTCTTCATATCTTTATTAAATGGAAAAAAGTTAAACGGGAACATAAACTCCACACCTTTCAGCAAACTCTCACTAGGCAGTCATACCTTATTCTATGCAGCAAGGATTGCTGGCGTTATAAATAACCAGAAATTTTAAAATATAGTCAAGCCTTCCAAGCATATAGTTAAGAAAACATTATTGTGAGGTAATGACTCATGAAGAAAAAAACGGTATTAATTACGGGAGCAGTTACTGGTTTAGGGAAAAAAACTGTCTGCCAGCTAGCCGAACAGGGGTATCAGCTAGCTATAAACTATCGAAATAGTCATGAAGAAGCCATACTATTATCAAAGGAAATTGAAGAAAAATTCGGGAATAAAATTATTTGTATTCAAGGTGATGTGGCAAATCAATTAGATTGTACACAAATGGTTGAAAAAGTTATAAATGAGTTCAACTCCCTTGATATTGTCATCCATAATGCAGGACCCTATGTCCATGAAAGAAAAAAAATATCGGAATACTCGTTTGATGAATGGAATTATATAATCAATGGGAATTTAAATGCAGTTTTTTATTTATCGAAAGCCATTATTCCTATTATGAGAGAGCGGCGATGGGGAAGAATCATCACAATGGGTTTTGATAGAGTAGAAACGAGTCCTGGGTGGATTTACCGTTCTGCTTTCGCTGCGGCAAAAACAGGGCTTGCCTCACTAACAAGAACGATTGCTATGGAAGAAGCAGCAAATGGTATTACCGCTAATATGGTTTCCCCTGGGGATATCATTTCTCACTGGAAGGAAAAGAGTATCCAAGAAGCGACATTTAGCGAAAGCGTGCCAGTAGGAAGACATGGAACAGGCGAAGACATTTCGCGTGTCATTTCCTTTCTCGTTGACGAAAAGTCTGATTTTATAACTGGAAGTATTATTCCTGTCACTGGAGGAAAGGATGTGCTCGGAAAAGTCTGTTCTCAAAAAAATCAGTCAAAATAATTTTCCTTTTACGATTTTTTGAACTATTCTATTTTTTGGAATGAATTATGTTCCTTTTGTGGATAATAGATGTAACACATCTATGAAAGGAGCAAATAAAATGAGTTTTAACATGAACCGTATTAATCCAAATCAAACTCAAGTATTTTTTCATGATGGTCGTTTTGAAACATTAACGAACGAGGAACTAGAAGAATTTTTGCTCCATATGGGTTTTAGCGAAGTAAATTCCGGTACGGAACAAAATATAACGGATTAATAAAATTTTCTTAATAACAAAAAAAGCAATCGGCCAAAGCCGGTTGCTCTTTATGCTTCTAATAAATGTGATGGTTCTTCTTGTACTGGACCATTATTACGCATGAGGTAGAAGGAGTATTGGTCTTTTGGTATTTCATATAAGTCATACACTTCGCCATCTGCATTCAACTGGTCGTAAAGTGATTTTCTAGTTTCATTTGCCTTAACGACATAAGGGAGTTTTTCTGCAGCCTTAATAGACCTGATATTTACCTTACGAATCCTCATAAAGATTGTTTCTATTCCTAATGTATAAAAAACCTCTTGAAAAAAGGCATCCTTTGCAGGGGCATTATAACCTTTGCCATGAAATGGCTTTCCAAGCCATGTGCCTAAAAATCCTGCATTATCTTCAATATCAAAAAGATTAATGGTTCCAATAGGGGCACCCCATTCATCAAGAATGGTCCGCGAAATACACTCTCCGCGCTCTTCAGCTTCGAGCGTTTGTTTCGTCATAAAGATGAATTCCTCATAAGAAGAACATTTTTGACGCACAAAAGGAAAGACATCTGGATGCGACATAAGTTCAAATAATACATGGCTGTCATGAAGATCTCGTTTCTTAAGCATTGAATTTCCCTCCATTTGGGCAATCCGATCCCATGTCTAAAGAAGCGGCCCACCCACGAAATTTTTTATTCAGATAAACTAAAAAATTTCGGGGTGGGAATCGAACCCACTAGAACCAGGTATTACTGGTGGCGCACCATTTGCCTTCCCTATATCATTTTTTTTGTTGATGAAAAATAATGTGATTTACCCCCCAGATTTTTAGGCCTTTTTCGGTTTCACTTAGAGTATCATACTAGAAAAAATAAAAAAAATAAATAGGTTTTTTGTTGTTTTTTCGTGTTTATTTATTGGCAAATTTCAACAAATTTCTACTGTTCTGAGAAAACGATTTCACCGCCAATCATCGTCCATTTTGGTTTTGCTAAATAATGAAAAGGATGGTGACTCCACAGCACTAAATCAGCCTCTTTTCCCTCTTCAATGCTTCCTAATTGCTGGTCTAACCTTAGGTTCCTCGCAGGTAAAATGGTGATTCCCTCTAATGCTTTTTGCTCTGATAATCCTTCTCGAACGGCAATCCCCGCACATATATTCAAATACTGAATAGGTGTATAGGGGTGATCGGTTGTAATCGATACTTCGACACCGTTATTTGTGAGTTCTTGATAAGTTTTCCAGGTCTTATTTTTTAGTTCGATTTTTGATCTCCTGGTTAAGGTCGGACCGACTGAAACCTTTAAGTTCATCCCAGCTAACTCGCTGGCAATTAAGTGTCCTTCTGTACAATGCTCAATTCTTAGATCCAGGTTAAATTCCTCAGCTAGGCGCAAGGCAGTAATAATATCATCAGCCCGATGAGCATGAATTCTAACGGGAATTTCCCTTTTTAAGGCCATAACTAGGGGCGCTACTCTTAGATTATCTGGATTATCTGTATGGATTGCTTTATAGAACGCTTCCCGGAGCATTCCCATAATTCCCATTCGTGTTATTGAGTCATTATTCCCCTGACTATGAATTCTTTTTGGATTTTCTCCTAAGGCAAGCTTAAGACCTGCAATTTCTTGGACAACCATTTTTTTTACATTCTTCCCGGTTGTTTTGATTACAGATGTAGTACCACCTATCACATTTGCACTTCCAGGCATGACATGTGCAGTGGTGATTCCACTTTTGATGGCATCGGAAAAAGCAGGGTCTAGAGGATAAACACCATCAATGGCTCTAATATGAGGAGTCATTGCTTCTGCTGTCTCGTTTGCATCATTACCAGCCCAGCCAGTTCCTTCATCGTATAGCCCTAGATGGGTATGAACATCAATAAAGCCTGGTAAAAGATAGAGTTGATGACAATCAATGATTTTAACGGTTAAATCAGTTTGAATATTTTTTCCAACCTTTATGATTTTTCCATTTTCTATGAGAACATCACCATTTTTTAGTGGTTCAGATGTAACTGGATAAAGGGTTGCATTTTTTAAAAGAATTTTCATGATCATTAAACCTTTCTGCACGTTGATAATATTATTTTTACCATTTTATCAACTGGAAGAATGAGTGGATAGTGGAAAATAATGATTTTTGAAAAAATTATGAAACCTTTTCGTAATGGCAGCGTAAATATTAGGGGAAGATAGAAAAAATTTACCGTTGGGGGAATCATAAATGATAAAAAGTGAAGAAAAAATGCTTGCGGCAATTCTCTATGTTGTTAGTCTATTTTTTCCGATTATAGGTCCTCTCGTTATTTGGTTATTAAAAAAGGATGAGTCATCATTTATCAATTATCATGGAAGAGAATATTTTAATTTTTTCATTTCATACACGGTTTATTCCGTAATAAGCGGAATATTAATTTTCTTAATCGTAGGCATTTTCTTATTATGGATATTAGGAATCATGGCCCTAGTATTTACCATCATTGCAGCAGTCAAGGCATATGAAGGAAATGAATATCGATTCCCACTAATCTTTAGAGTTATAAAATAATGGCTGTGTTAAGCTAACTTTTGATTTTGCACCCTGTTAATTTGTGTGGAAGGCACGAAGACTCCTCGAAAATGCTATCGAATTTTCTTCGTGCGTGGGCAAATTCAAGGAAGCCCTTCAATGTCCTGCAGGAGTACGGAGCAAGTGAGACCCCACAGGCGCTAGCGCCGAGGAGGCTCACCGAACGCCTGCGGAAAGCGAAGTGCCTCGGACAGGCAAAGACGGCCTGTCCCTGCGATGATTATTCCAAGAAGCATTCCTTAGTGGAACACAAATCAACAGGCCAATTTAACACAGCCAAAAAAATCAAATATAGGCCAACTAACCCAGCAAAAAAATTTTTTGCTGGGTTTTGAACGTTTTTATAGTTCAAACGTCATATCAATATATAAAGCTTTAACAAGGGGGAACTGGCATGGAATTATTAGAAGGTATGAACTGGGGATTAATCGCACCGCTCTTTATCATTCAACTTATCTTACTAATCGTATCACTAGTGGATTTATCTCGAATCGAAAAAACGAATGGCCCTAAACTGCTTTGGGTATTTATCATTATTTTTGTAAATATTATTGGCCCTATTCTATATTTTGTGATTGGAAGGAGAAATGATTAATGTCTCTCATCCAAATTAAAGGCTTAAAGAAGAGTTTTCAAGGAAATGAAGTGATTAAGGGACTGGATTTTGTACTTGAAAAGGGCAAGTGTATTGCCCTATTGGGTCCCAATGGAGCAGGGAAAACAACGACACTCCGGATGCTATCAGGATTAATGAAACCCACTGCAGGATCTATTTCTTTTAGCGGTGCTAAAAAGGATGGAGATATCCGCCACTTAATTGGCTACCTGCCTCAGTTTCCTGTTTTTTATGACTGGATGTCAGGATTCGAATTTCTTCAATACGTCGGCAAGCTTGCTGGCTTAACAAGCAAAGAGGCAAAGGAACGTTCCTTAGAGCTTCTAGAGCTGGTTGGAATCAGTGATGCAAAGAATAGGAGGGTAGGAAAATACTCTGGCGGGATGAAGCAAAGGCTAGGTATTGCACAGGCGATTATTCACCGTCCACAGCTTGTCATGTTAGATGAGCCTGTGTCTGCATTAGATCCATTTGGCAGAAGAGAGGTTTTAGAGCTGCTCGAAGGATTAAAAAAGGAGACCACCATTCTGTTCTCCACGCATATTTTGAATGATGCTGAGGAGGTTTGCGATGAGATCCTATTTTTACATAATGGAGAAATTGTGGAATCCGGAACAATGGTTGAGTTGCGTGAACGGCACCAGCAGGCAAAGATAGACTTAATCTTCCGTAAGAAAACAGAGGAAATGGAAAGTACTTTTAGGAACAATCATTTAACAAAATCTATTCTGATAGACGGAAATCGAATTAGTGTGTTTGTTACCGATGTAGAGACGGCAAGGAAGGAGTTTTTGAAATTAATCTCCAATAAAGACTGGCAATTGGATAAATTTGAAATAAGCAGTATGACCCTTGAAGATGTATTTATGAAGGTGGTGGGGAAATGAGCCAATGGATGACACTTTTTCAAAAAGAGATTATAGAGATGTGGAGAAATTTTAAATGGATTTGGGTTCCAATTACCTTTATTTTATTAGGTGTATCAGAGCCATTAACGAGTTATTATTTACCACAAATTATTAAATCGGTTGGCGGTCTGCCTGAAGGAGCAGTTTTTGAAATACCAACACCAACAGCAGGGGCTGTATTAGCTTCGGGTCTAAGTCAATATTCGACAATCGGGGTGTTAGTCATTGTCCTTGGCACAATGGGTATCATTGCAGGTGAAAGGAAGAGTGGAGTAGCTGCGATGATCCTTGTAAAGCCGGTTTCTTATCTATCTTATGTTACCTCTAAATGGGCGGGTAGTCTTTTTCTAGTGTGGATTTCTTTATTTATTGGTTACTTATCAACCTGGTATTATACGGGGCAGTTATTTGATTGGGTACCGATTGGGGAATTTTTTCAATCGTTCGTTTTATATGGCTTATGGCTGACATTAATAGTAACGGTTACAGTGTTCTTTAGTTCAGCTCTTTTATCGCCTGGAGTGGCAGGATTTATCTCATTAGCACTCGCGCTGGCAGTAAGTATCGCTAGCGGTGCACTTTCTCACTTACTAGAATGGAGCCCTTCGCAGTTAACTAGTTATGCAGGCGCCTTGCTTACGGCAGGGGAACTTCCTGATGATACCCTCCCTGCAAGTTTAGTAGCGCTGGTACTCATTCTCATTTTTCTATTGTTTAGTGTGTTCGTATTTAAGAGAAAAGAGCTTGCCTCATAATTAGCCATGTTTAAAAAAGGGAATCCGTAATCAAGAGGCCAGTCAATTGGCTTCTTTTTTCTATTAATCTTTTATAGCAGATATAAAGAAAACTCCTATCATTTTTTTTATCCATCTTTAATAGAATATATATAAGAGGGGCAGATAAGGAGTTTTCAGGATGAAAATACATGAATTTTACCGTGACAGTGCCAATATTACTTTAAATGGAAGCCTTGCAGCGCTCATTCCTGCTATCACCATCGCTGTTGGAAATCTATATTTTTTTCAAAACAATCAAATTATGTTACTTACCATCCCTTTTGTGGTGTACAGCTTTATAAGCTTTCAGATCTACCTTTATAGAGTAAAACAAGCTATTTCCATTGATCGAAATATGCCTCAATTGTCCAGTTCATATAAAAGTATTTTTTCTGCGCGACATCTTGTGGTTGTCTATATGAATCAGCAAGATTCTAGTTTGCACCTTTTCTATCCTGATGGACACCAGGCAGGAAAGATTGAGAGATATTGGCAAAAGGGCGTTTATCTGTTTAGGAAACCAAGAATTTATGTACTCTATGATAGCCAAGGGGGGCCTATTGGATATTACAAAATAAAAAAATCATTCATAATTGAAGTCTATGATCAAAACAGGAGATATTTAGGCTGTTATGAAAAAGAGCATGTAACATGGTTAAAACAAAAGAAAGAAATGGTAGATGTGACAGGTAGATTGTTTGGCTCAGTTGAAGGTTCAGGTTTTTTTATGGATGAACGAGTCTTAAATCAATCGGGGAAGCAGGTCGGGCGGCTGAGACGCGGGTGGATGCCTGTTGAATGGAGCGGTCGTTTTCCAGAACCAAATACACCAGTACTTTCGCTAACTGAAAACCTATCAGAAAAGGACAAGCTATTAACGATGTCATTTCTAATTAATGAATATTTTATTGAGAGATAAGGAAGTGTCTTTCTAATTGAATATTTGATAGAATAAGGTATAAAAATTGCGGAGGTTATCGTAGTGCAAATTGATTTAATTAAAGGTCATGGTTCAGGAAATGATTTTCTCTTAATTGATGAAATAACGAATGCTTATTCCTTTTCGGAAGGTGAAAGGGCTAAGCTTGCTACATTATTATGTGACCGAGATTCCGATTTAGGAGCGGATGGTATTCTTTTCATCATGAACAGCGACCAAGCTGATGGAAAAATGCGGGTTTTTAATTCGGACGGTTCAGAGGCTTCCATGTGTGGTAACGGTTTGAGGTTAGTCGCCCGATATGTTTGTGAAATGAAAGGACTAAATGAAGCCACGATTGAAACCATGAAGGCGAATTTAAAGGTTAGTGAACAAAAGGATATTTATCCGGATGTGATAACCTACCAAGTAGAGATTTCGCCGGTTTCATTCTTATTGGAAGACTTACCTTTGAAATTAAATCAAGCCAATTTACTAAATGAAAAAATCTCAGAGCTTTCACAGGAGTTAACATTTACTGCACTGGCGGTCCCCAATCCGCACTTAATTTCAATCGTAAATACAGAACAATTGCAATCTGGGGTGCAAAAAGTGATTAGTGAGAAGGTTAACAATCCAAATCAGTTATTTCCGGATGGCGTAAACGTAAGCTTTGTTAAAAATTTGGCAGAGGGAAGTATTTATGTAAACACCTTTGAACGGGGAGTGGGTTTCACAAATGCTTGTGGAACGGCCATGTCGGCCTCTTCATTGGTAACATGCCTGCAAGAACTGAATAACGTGGAAGAAATAGTTAATGTTTACAATAATGGTGGAAGAGTGCAATGTGTCGTTCATGAAGACGATGAAAACTACAGCATTGATCTGATTGGTAATGCAACGTACATGTACCAAGCATATGTGGATGTGGACCTAGAAAGCGAAACCTTTTCTGTAAGTTCGAAAGAGGAATTTACCGAGCAGTCAACCTACGAAAAGCTGCAAGCAGACGCACAAGACTTTCTTAAGAAAGCTGGTTTGTAATAATCTAAATAAGTTTATGTAGGTCACATAGGGTTCTATGTGACCTTGTTTGCTTTCAACACTTCGAGCACGGGTCCAAAAGGCTGAATCGTTTTTGTTTGAAAATAATTCTTAAAAGGATCACCTTGTTTTTTAATTCGTTGTAATGCATTTTCCATGTTAAAGTCCACGGGATTTAGGGTATCATCCACTTCGTCCCAATATAGTGGTGTGGCTACACCGGCATGCTCATTCCCTCTCATGGAATAGGGTGCTACAATCGTTTTTCCTTCACTATGCTGGACATAGTCAACGTAAAGTCTATTTCCACGATTTTTTTTCATTCGTTCCGTTGTAAACGAATCTGGATCCTTCGAAATCAAATAGTCCGCTATAAAACTTGTGAATAAACGTGTATCTTCAAAGGAAAATACGTCCTCAGGCAAAGGCAGATAAATTTGTAATCCTTTATTTCCAGATGTTTTTATAAATCCAATTAGATTTAATTGATCAAGAACCTCTTTAATGAACAATGCAGCTTTTACCGCTAAGTGAAATTCTTCCTTTGAAGGAGGATCTAAATCAAAGACAATTTCACTCGCTCCCTTACTGTGAATTTTTTGAAATGGTATATGGTATTCAATCGCAAGCTGATTACCGAGCCAGATGAGTGTTTTTAGATTGTTACAAACGATATAATCAATGCCTTCTGATATATGTGTATGAACAAAATCGGGTGCATAGTCTGGACAATTTTTTTGATAAAAGGGTTCACCGAACATTCCGTGCGGATAGCGAATCACTGTTAGGACTCGATCTTCTAAAAAAGGCAGCATATATGGTGATACTTCCCTTAGATACAGTATGAAATCTGCCTTTTGAATGTCATGGTTTTTCCAAAGAGGCTTATCAGGGTGGGTAATATCCAAATCTTCCGGTAAATTTTTTTGCTTAAAGATAAATTGTTCATATGTACATTCATTAGGCTTTAAATCAAAACGGAAGCGATGAAAATGAGGTTCACGCAGCTGATTTTCGAAAAGCTCTAAGTATTTTACCTCTAAGCAAATAGCAGGCTCGACATAGATAAACTGGGTGTCTTCACTCACCATATTCTGTTTAATCGTACTTTGAAGAGCTTGCTTCTCGTCTGGTTTAAAGCCAAATAGTACTTGACCAATTCCCTGAATACTTCCTTCCTTGTAGACTCCAACATAAAAGTAACCATTTGTCTTTTCAAATGCTGTAATAAAGCAGGATACATATTTCCAGTTTTTATATTTTAACCAATGTAAGGATCTCTTTCCTTCTTCCCATTGACTGTTTTTTTGTTTTGCAATAATCCCTTCACCATCATGGAGAACAACGTTTTCCCATAATTTTGAAAAGTCCTTATGGGCTTTAACTAGCTGCAGTAAGTTATGATTATAGGGGTCTGCTTCTAGTGGGAGATCGAGCTGTTTAAAAAGCTCGATTAGTCTCTCCTTTCGTTCTTCAAATTTTTTTGAATGAAGAGGTTTGCCAGCTAATACTAGGATATCAAAGACCATTAAACGACAAGGAACCTTTTCTGCTTGTTCAACAATTTTCTTTGAAGCCTTTAATCTTCCACGGACTTGGATCGCAGAGAAATTGGCCTTATATGGATTTTCAAGTAGAACAAGCTCTCCATCAAGTCGAAGCGGCAGAAGAGGTTGAAAGAATTCTTCTAGCGGCTCAAGAAATTCCTTTATCTCTGGGAATTGTGGCAGCAAGGGCTTGTCATTCCTACTGGTTAAGGTAATCCCATTTTTATCCCAATTCAAAATCGCTCGAAATCCATCATACTTAACCTCGTACAGCCAATCAGGTTGAACGCTTAGGTCGAATGTTAGTGTTGGCAGCATCGGTTTCATTAATTAATTTCCTCTCTTTTTCCTTTATTTTGTTTCAAACCAACAGGTTTCATCCTTTACCAAATGTTTTTAGGAATTTCTCTTAAAGCAAAAAACCACAATAATAATAAAAAGAATGGAGAATTGCACTTATGCATACGATGTGGAAAGGCAGCATTAGTTTTGGGCTTGTAAATATCCCAATCAAGCTTCATACAGCCACTGAGGATAAAGACATTAAACTTCGAACGTTGCATGATAAATGCCATGCACCGATTAAATATGAAAAAATTTGCACTGTATGTGAACAGGAAGTAAAACCAGAGGAAATTGTGAAAGCATATGAATATACAAAAGGGAAATTTGTGGTTCTGGATCAAGAAGACCTTGAAAAGCTTCGGAAGGAAAATGAAGAAAAGGCAGTAGAAATTATTGATTTTGTCAAAATGGAAGAAATAGATCCTATTTATTTTGACCGAAGTTATTATATGTCCCCTAATGAAGGCGGTGGGAAAGCATATTCCTTGCTTCGAAAAGCACTTCAGGAATCCCAAAAGGTAGGTATAGCAAAAATTATTATTCGCTCTAAAGAACAAATGGCAGTCATTCGTGTGTATGATAATACATTGGTCATGGAGACGATTCATTTTCCAGACGAAGTCCGCCGTTCGGGAGACGTTCCAAATGTCCCGGCAGATGATAAGGTTACTGATAAAGAATTAGCTACTGCGATTATGTTAATTGATCAATTAACTACTGAATTTGAACCTGAAAAATACACCGATGAATACAGGTCAGCATTATTAGAGTTAATTGAATCAAAACGTACAGGACAAGAAACCGTCACCCCGACAGCTAAAGAGACACCTTCTAACGTTACCGATTTAATGGCAGCACTGCAGGCTTCGATTGATAGGACCAAGCCTAGAAGCGAAGGTGCTGGAAGAAAAGAACCTGCAATAAAAAAGGAAACAGCTATAAATAAAGAAAGTGCAGCGAAGAAGGAAACAGTTGTCAAAAAGCCTGCAGCCCCTAGGAAAAAAGCAGCACCAAAGGTAAAAAAAGAAGCATAATCAAAAAAACCGATTCGACGACCTCGAGTCGGTTTTTTGCGACTTTTTGTCTTATAAATGATGGTATTTTGAATTCGGGCTCTTACATATGATGATGAAAGGACGCAAAAATGAAGATGTGCGGGGGAGTGCAATGGCTTATAATGTGCTTTTGTTTGCTGATCCTGGGATTGATGATTCTTTTGCAATTATGTACGCTTTATTAAATCCACATATAAATCTGGTCGGCATTGTTAGTGGATATGGGAATACAAAAAAAGAACAATCCGTTAAAAATTCTGCTTATTTAGTTGAATTAGGCGGCAGGGAGGATATTCCGATTATTGCTGGTGCAGCTGGTCCTTTATCTGGGGAACCTGTTCAGTATTATCCGGAAATACATGGACCAGAAGGACTAGGGCCAATAAGACCTCCTGATTCTTTTCAAAATATAAAAGTTCATGATTATAACAAAATCCTTGAAATCGTTAATCAATATAAGGGAAATTTAATCATTGTCAATGTAGGAAGATTAACAGAGTTAGCACTCATGTTTATCTTATATGGTGACAATGCTTTAAAGGATATAACGGAATTTTATATTATGGGCGGTGCATTCCTGGTTCCGGGAAATATAACAGCAGAAGCGGAAGCCAATTTCTATTCAGATTCTATTGCAGCAAGAATCGTTATGGAAAAGGCTCATAATGTTCATCTATATCCATTGAATATCACCAATAGAGCGATCATAACGCCTGAGATGGTCGAAATACTTGCGGAAAACAGTCCAACATCTTTTCGCTCATTGCTAAAACCGACATTTGATTATTATTTTAAAGCCTACCAAAAAAACGTTCCGGGAATAAAAGGTGCTCCTATTCACGATGTTGTCCCCTTAATGGCAATAACCAATCCTGAAATTTTTAAATATATACCCCGAAGAGTGAAGGTAGAGGAATTTGGAAATGCCAAAGGAAAGAGTATTGCTGATTTTCGTCCAAAACCGGATCCTGAGCCCGTGGAAACTTTAGATTACATCGGTATGGAAGCTGACATCCCAAAGTTCGTTGAAAACTTTATGGAGATCTTTTTAAAGGGGGATTATGAAAAAAAATAAATATCCCTGTTATTTTTTTATAGTTAGTAGCTTAGTAGTATGCTATACTGTAAATTTAATTGACTTTTAGAGTAATAAAGAGTATGATTAAGGTACGCTTTTAAGTTCGTGTAAATATTTATTGGTTTAAGTAGTCGTAACTGCACGATGTGTGGGTGATGTCTATTACCCGGTGCATTACGGCTTTTTGATTTAATTAAATGGTTATGTGCTTAAAGTGAACAAATCTTTGGGGGTTCTATTCATGAATAACGGTAAAGTAAAATGGTTTAATGCAGAAAAAGGATTTGGATTTATCGAAGCAGATGGCGGTCAAGACGTATTCGTACACTTCTCTGCTATCCAAACAGAAGGCTTCAAAACTTTAGAAGAAGGTCAATCAGTATCCTTTGAAATCGTTGAAGGTGCTCGTGGACCACAAGCTGCTAACGTAGTTAAAGCTTAATTCATGAAAAATAAAAAGGTGGTGCAATAATAAGGCATCACCTTTTTATCATTATAAAGATGAAATTTATCTTAATCAAAGTGTCAAACAGTCTTGCAAAAAGTACAAGGGGTGATCATTTTGGCGTTTGGTAGAAGAAATGATGAAGAAGTAAAGCTTGAAGAAACTAAAATTTGGGAATGTAATTCAGATAATTGTAAATGCTGGATTCGCGACAATTTTAAGAGCACTGAAGTGCCCCTCTGTCCAATATGCAAAAGTGAAATGAGCCTTACCACTAAAGAATTACAGGTCATTCATAATCATAGTAAAAACTTTATGTAATAACATAAGATGAAGCAGGGGATATTCCTCTGCTTTTTCTTATGAATCAATGTTTTCCTTACAATAATCAAATACTGCTAATTCCTCGTCTTCTTCAAGAGCAAAGTCTAAGACTTTTTCTGTGCCTCTTTCATAGAGGTGATAGTGCGAAATTCTGGGTCCCTTTTCATCTGCTACAAACAGGACCTTAATTCCAACGCCTTTTTCAGAGTATAGTTCATCCTCTTCCTCTACTTCTATTTCAAGAAAAAATTCATAGCGGTCTCCGCTTAATAATCCAAATGGATCGACAAGTTTTTCAACTGTATGACCAGTTATATTCAATGAGATCATCCTTTGCAAAATAGTTTCTTTTTTATTATATACATATTTCGAGATTAACTAGAAACAAATGACACCATTCGACCTCAAATTGTTATCAAAATATGGATAAATATTATGAAATAACTGTGAACGATGTCAAATTTAAGATTTATTTAATAAGTATCAAGTAAAATTGAGTTATTAGGAGTACGAGTAAGTTAGAGGTGAAAACTGCACTTTACTTTTGTGAAGAATTTCACATAAGGAGAATAAGGAGGCAATTATCCATGTCAAAAGACAGTCCTGTAAAGAGTTTATTGGCTAATAGAATGCAGCGTAGAACTTTTTTAAAATGGTCAGGGGCAATTGGAGTCCCAGTTATTGCTGGTGGTGTAGGGACTAAATTATTAATCGACAAGCAAAAGGAAGAAAATGTTGCAAGTGCCAGCGATTGGGATAAGGTCGTATCAACTTGCAGTATCAATAATTGTGGAGGCCGCTGTGTTATTAAGGCATATGTAAAAGACGGTGTAGTGGTTCGCGTAGCAACCGACACCCAGGAAAGCGGTGATCCTAGCATTCCTCCTCTTAGGGCATGTGTCCGTGGGCGAAATTATCGTAATTTACTTTATCATCCTGACCGCCTGAAGTATCCTATGAGACGGATAGGAAAGCGAGGCGAAGGTAAGTTTGAAAGAATATCATGGGATGAAGCGATTAATACAATTGCCTCTGAGATTAAACGAATTGGTGATACATATGGTCCGGAATCCAGATATGTCAATTACGCTTCTGGACAAAGCTGGGGGCTTCACGGCGGCAGGAATAGTGCGAGAAAGGTATTAGCATTAACTGGCGGATATTTAAATTACCGGAATGACTATAGTTCCGGGGCAGGAAATGTGGCAACGCCATTTACCTATGGAACGAACAATTCAGGCAGCAGCTTTGATTCCTTATTGCATTCTAAGTACATCATCCTATGGGGGCAAAATCCGTCAGAAATGATTTTCTCGACTCCATATCGTGATTATTTAATGCAGGCTAAGAAAAACGGAGCAAAAATTATTCTCATTGACCCTCGATATACGGATACCGCGATTGCATTTGCTGATGAGTGGATTCCAATTAAACCAACAACTGATAACGCGATGATGGACGCAATGGGCTATGTCCTTGTAACAGAGAAATTACACGATCAGGCATTCCTTGATAAGTATTGTGTAGGCTTTGATGGTGACCATATGCCTGAAGGTATTGCAAGGGAAGAGTCAGTGAAGAGTTATCTATTAGGCGAAAAAGACGGAGTAGCAAAAACACCGGAATGGGCCGAAAAAATATGTGGAGTGCCTGCTGGGAAAATTCGTGAAATTGCGAGAAACTATGCGACGATAAAGCCTGCAGCACTAATTCAAGGGTGGGCTGCACAAAGGCAGGCGTACGGTGAACAATTTATGCGCGGAGGTGCACAGCTGGCTTGTTTGACAGGAAATGTTGGTAAACTTGGAGGCTGGGCAGCTGGAACGGGTTACTGGAGCCGGGCAGATATTGTTTATCCATTTAAGGTAGAAAATCCGGTGAAGGCATCTATTCCTTGTTTCCTTTGGACAAAGGCCGTAGAACATGGCACAGAGATGACCGCAGCAGATGGACTTCAAGGAACTGATAAATTAACAACCAATATTAAAATGATTTTTAATATGGCAGGGAATATGTTAGTAAACCAGCACGCTGATATTAATAAAACAACAAATTTATTAAAGGATGAAAACAAAGTAGAATTTATCTGTGTCAGTGATCTTTTTATGACCCCGAGTGCTAAATATGCTGATATTCTTCTACCAGGAACAACCTTTTTTGAAAGGTACGATATAGGAGTGCCTTGGTGTTTTGGAGATTACGTCGTTTTTGGAGATAAAACGATCGATCCACTCTATGAATGTCGGAATGAATATGATGTATTTGCAGAAGTGGCAGATAAATTAGGGGTTAAGGAACAATTTACTGAAGGCAGGACGATACTCGATCTGGTAAAAGAAAGTGTTAAACGAACACGTGAGGAGCTGGATCCAAACTTCCCTACTTTTGAAGAATTCAGGGAAAAAGGTGTTCATCATTTTAAATTTGATGAACCGCTCGTTGGTTTCAAGGCACAAATTGATGATTTAGAAAACAATCCTTTTGAAACACCTTCTGGAAAAATTGAATTATTTTCTAAAACCCTTTGGGATATGAACCAGCAAGAAGAAATACCTGCTATTGCTAAATACATATCTTCATGGGAAGGACCGGAAGATCCATTAATAGAAAAGTATCCATTACAACTCATAAGTTGGCATTATAAGCGTAGATGTCATTCCACTTATGATAATATGCCATGGCTTGAGGAAGCAGCTAAGCAAGAAATGTGGCTGAATCCTAATGACGCCCAGAAGCGTGGAATAAAGGATGGAGATAGAGTTCAAGTATTTAATGAGCGGGGAAGTTTGTATATTGATGTAAAGGTAACAACTCGTATAACTCCTGGAGTGGCTGGTATTCCACAAGGTGCATGGTATACACCTGACAAAACAGGCATAGACCAAAGGGGATCCATAAATGTGTTAACATCACAACGACCAACTCCTCTTGCGAAATCAAATCCACAATTAACAAACCTTGTTGAAGTGAAAAAAGCATAAGGAGTGATTATTTTGGATCAAATAGGATTTTATATCAATCAAAGTATCTGTCAAGGCTGTAAGGCCTGTAGTGTGGCTTGTAAGGATAAAAACAATATAGAAGTAGGGATTAACTATCGCCGGGTTTATACGAAAGAAGAAGGTTCTTATATGCAGCAGTCAAATGGAGGTATTGTCCAAAATGTGAAATCGTATTATTTCTCAATTGCTTGTAACCATTGTGAACAGCCTGCTTGTATACTAAGCTGTCCGACTGGTGCCATTATGAAGAGTGATGAGAATGGGGTTGTAACAATAGATCAGGAGATTTGTGCTGGTACTCAATTATGTGTCAAGGCATGTCCTTATGGTGGACCACAATACAACAAAGAAACATTTAAATCAAACAAATGTAATTTTTGTATGGACCTTCAGGAAAAGGGGGAAGACCCCGTTTGCGTTGCAACATGTCCATTAGGAGCCATTGAATTTGGACCGATAAAAGAACTTCGAAAGAAGTATGGAAACATTAGTCAAATAAAAGGAATGCCTAGTCCGGCAATAACGAAACCGAACATTGTCATCACGCCTCATAGGGATGCAAAATTAGTTTAAAACCCATATAAATAAGTTGGTGATTAGATGTCTATTCTCGTAAATTGGCTGGAGAGTCTGCATGAAGAAATAAAAATTTCGACTGAATGTATAAGAGTACGAAATCGAAAATCAATGTGCAGTTTTTGCCTAGAAAGATGTGAGCAGCAAGCTTTTGAAATAAAAGACAATTTATTCATCATCGATAAAACAAAATGTTCGATGTGCGGTGAGTGTATTATTGCCTGCCCATTGTCTGCCATTGAAGGTATAGCATGTAACCGAATTTTTGATAACAGAAGCTTAGTTTATGACCCAAGTTATACACCTGCTGTAAAAGAACTGCTCATATATAAAAAAAGAGGAATGACATCCATTCAAGTTACTCGTCAAACAATGAACATCGCATGGGAAACTATAATTTGTGATACAAATGAACAATTACGATTACTTGATGAAAGTCCAATTCTTGTTGTTGAAAAAGTAATGGATGAAGTGCTTTCGAGGAGAGCCTTGTTTGGGAGTTTTCGAAAGGAAGGAAAACAGCTTGCTAAAAGTATGGCTCCAGCGGCTTGGAAGGTTGAAAAGGATGATTGGAAGCTTTCGAAATATTATCCTGATTATCAACTTTTCTCAGTAAAAATGCACAAAGATAAATGCACCCTTTGCCAGGCCTGCTTTTCGCTTTGTCCGGAAGAAGTGTTTCATTTGAAGGAAAGTAACCTTCATATCGTAAACCAAAAGTGTGTGAATTGTGCTTCGTGTACGGATGTTTGTCCGGAAAATGCGATTGAGATTGAACTAGATATAAAAAGTAAATGTGAACGGGTTGAACTACTGCATAAAAAGGATTGTATCGATTGTGGCCATACATTTTACTCCTATAACCCAGAAACTGAAAAATGTCATATATGTGTAAATAGAGATCCTGAATGGTTAAGTCCAAATTAATAATATTTCACTGTATGATAAGTTTTCGTTTGGTTAAATTATAGCCATCTTGATGTAGGGTGGTGAGAATATTGACGAAGCGGAATATTAAAACAAAATCAGGTCTGCAAAGTGCGAAAAGTCTAAATAGCGAAGAATTTGCCAACGAGATGACCCCACAAAATAAAAAGGTAAAGAAATCTAAGCCAAACACATAGTATGCCTAATGTTCACTTAATATAAAGCGCTGGAGGGCTTCTCCAGCGCTTGTTTTAATGTGCTTTTTTTTCGCCAGGCTTTATTGCAAACATGGCCACAAAAGCAGCAATAATACTAAGCCCGCTTAGTGTAATAAAAATCCAATAATTTTCCTGTTTCATTAACAACGCAATAATCGGAGGACCGGCTGCAACACCAATAAATCTCATCGAGCTATAAATAGAGGAGATAGTTCCACGCTCTTCCTTCTCAATTCCCGCAGTTATTAGAGCGTCTAAACATGGTAGACCAATTCCAATTCCAATTCCGGATATTAAAAACATAGTAATCATAAACCAAAGCTTTATCGATAGCCAAAGGGCGGCTATAGAAATTGCGGCGATAACAATGCCTCCAAACGTGAGCCATTTCATTAGTACCTTGTTATCTTTAATTAATTTTCCAGCAATAAACGATGACAGACAAAGTGCCCCAAGCGGCAATGCAAGAAACAATCCTTTCTTTAAATCTTTTATCCCATATTCGGTTTCAAAGATTTCAGAGAGATAAAATAATATGCCAAAAAGGACTAACATCAAAATCCCGCCAATAAAAAAGATAGCGTATAACCATTTTCCTTTTTCAGTAAAGGTATTCTTTACATTTGTGAAAAATTGCTTAAAAGGAATTGGTTTTGACCGAGACTTTGGACTCTTTACTAAAAACATTACCATAATCACTGAAATGGTACAAAAGACTGGAAATGAAAAGAAAGGTAAGAACCAGATAAAGCCTGCTAGTAAGGATCCCAATATCGGGCTTAGAACCTTACCAAATGTATTAGAGGTTTCAATTAACCCAAGACAACTGCTAACATCGTCTTCATTTTTGAACATGTCGCCAACCAAAGGCAGTACAATTGGCATGGCTCCAGCTGCTCCCACTCCTTGTAGGGCTCGGCCAAGCAATATTATCCAATAGGCGTTTTCCAACTTCCAAGCGGCCCATCCTGAAATTAAACCACCTATTCCTGCAATAATGAGACTTGGTATAATTACTTTTTTTCGTCCAATATGGTCCGATAAATATCCTGCCACTGGAATTAAGAAAATTGCAACGATGGAATAAACCGTTATAATCATACTGGTTTGGAATGCTGTGATTGATAATTCTTTTTCCATTGAGGGCAGGACTGGTATAAGCATGGAATTACCAAGCGTCATTACTAACGGAATTGATGACAATGAGAGTATTGCCCACTTTTGTTTGGAAAGTTCACCTGATTTTTTCTTTTTTCCAGCTGAAGAGGATTTATTTCTCACAGCCTCTGAACTCGGGCATAATCGTTCAATATGATCCATTTCTCTTCTATCCCGCCTTCATATGATGTGCTAACGTTAATATTGACATCTTTATTTTAAAATAACTATCAAACAACAATCCTTTAAATGGAATATCCTTAAATTGAATTTTCTAAAAAATATTGTTGACAATATGCTTTAAGATGGTTTAATATAAAAATCAATAAAGGCATGGCATTGATGAAGAGTAGTAACTTTTACGGATTCTATAGAGAGCTGATGGTTGGTGCAAATCAGTGTAGACGTATAAGTGAATGGACTTCGGAGCCTCCAAACCGAACCTCCTATAGGGTCAGTAGGCTTTGGCGAAATCCTCATCGTTAAAAGAGGCAGATATTCAAGCAGATAGTTGCGTTGCTTTGATATCGGTTAAGTGAGCTGATTTTTGGCTAATGAAGGTGGCACCACGGGTCTTCCGTCCTTTTTGGATGGAGGGCCCTTTTTGTTTTTTTATCAAGAAAATAATAATGAAATCTAAGATCAAGAGGAGTACACTTATTTAATTCTTTTCAGAGAGCCGGGGAAGGTGAGAGCCCGGTAAGAATGGATTTGTGGAATGGACTTGTGAGAGGCTGCCTGAATCATTAGTAGGGCCGCACGGAGTTCCACCGTTAAAAGGATAGGATATACGACTTTTTAAAGGTCCTGTATCTGAAGGAGGAAGCTGCAAAAACAGCTTCAAACAGAGGTGGCACCACGACAAGAATCGTCCTCTATACGCATAATTTTGCTTTTTATGCGTATAGAGGACGATTTTTTTATTTATTTACGAAGGGATGTAAAGAGCATGAAAATAAAAAATGGATTTTTCTTAAAGGAATTAAAAGGGGATACATTCACTCCTATTTCTATTCTGCAAAAGATTAGTGGTGCTAAAAAATTTTTATTGGAAAGTTCACATAAGTACCATGACTCTGGGCGTTATTCCCTTATTGGAGCCGATCCAGCATTCGAACTTATATCATATGGTGACACAAACGAAATTGTATATCGGAATGGTGAGAAGAAAGTTTTAATAGGTAACCCACTTGAATTGATTCAAACATTGCTCCCAAAGATGGATGAAGCACCTTTTCCATTTATAGGCGGGGCAGTAGGGTATGTTGGCTATGATATAATCCGCCAGTTCGAAGAAATTGGCGAAGAGTTTCCGAATGGATTGCAAATGCCTGATGTTCATTTAATGTTTTATGAAGAAGTCATTGTGTTTGACCATCTTGAAGAGAAAATAACGCTTTGCGGTGTACCCCTTTCAAACGAAATAGATAAAGATTTACTTGAAAAAAGGCTGGAGCAAAGAATTGAAGAACTGAAACAGCCTGCTATTTATCAGGAAGAAACTCCTTTTCAATTTACAGGTTTTCAGTCTGAAACATCCAAGGAAGAGTTTATCGAAAATGTAGAAATTGCGAAGGAGCATATAAAAGCAGGTGATATTTTTCAGGTGGTACTCTCAAGAAGAATGAAGTCATCATTCCAAGGTTCACCTTTAGCACTCTATCGCAAGCACCGTGCCCATAATCCGACACCTTATATGTTCTATATAGATTTCAATGACTATACCGTAATTGGTTCTTCACCAGAAAGTCTCATAAAAACAAGAGGCTCACAGGTATTCTCAAATCCAATCGCAGGTACAAAAAGAAGAGGAAAAACAATTGAGGAAGATCAATTGATTGCAAAAGAATTGAAAAGTGACGAAAAGGAACTGGCAGAGCATAAAATGCTCGTTGACCTTGGACGAAATGATTTAGGAAGGGTTTGTAAATTTGGTTCTGTAACAGTGGATAAGTATATGGAAGTTGAAAAGTTCCGTCATGTCATCCATCTTGTATCAGAAGTCAGTGGGACGTTAACAAAAGATCATAGTAATCTCGACGCTTTGGCAGCATGTCTTCCTGCGGGGACTGTTTCCGGGGCACCGAAAATCAGAGCAATGGAAATTATTAATAAATTGGAAAAATCAAAACGGGGACTTTATTCCGGAGCTATTGGTTATTTATCCGCCAACGGAAACATTGATTTTGCCTTAGCAATTCGTACGATGATTTTAAAAGAAGGGAACGCCTATATCCAGGCAGGTGCGGGTATTGTTTATGATTCCAACCCCGAATCAGAGTATGAAGAAACGATAAATAAATTAAAAGCCTTTTTGGAGGGAGAACAATGATTTTACTAATCGATAATTTTGACTCCTTTACGTTTAACCTTTATCAATATTTAGGTGAATTAGGTGAAGAAGTAACCGTTATTAGAAACAATCAGCTTACAATCCAGCAGATAAAGGATATGAATCCGAAAGCCATTATTTTGTCACCGGGTCCTGGAAAACCTGAGGATGCTGGAATTTGTATTGAGGTGATTCAAAGCTTATTTCAAGAAATACCTATTTTGGGTATATGTTTAGGACACCAAGCAATAGGGGCAGCATTTGGGAGTGAAATTAAAAGAGCTGATTTTATAAAACACGGGAAAACGTCGCAAATCACCCATAATGGCAATGGAGTTTTTACTTATCTAACGTCTCCATTAGAAGTAATGCGCTATCATTCTTTGGTGGTTGCGAAGGATTGTTTATCGCCTGATTTGGAATGTGTCGCACATTCTCTTGACGACCAAGAGGTAATGGCAATAAAACATCGACATTATCCAGTATTCGGCTTACAGTTTCATCCTGAATCGATTGGGACACCAAATGGTAAGCAAATGCTGCAGAATTTTTTATCTGAAATAGAAGGGATGAAGAGAAATGAAAAACTTTTTACTCCAATTAGCTGAAGGTGAATCTTTCTCAGAACCACAAATGAAAGAGGCAATGGACTTAATATTAGGTGAAGAGGTTTCTGAAAGTGAAATTGCTGCCTTTTTAATGGGTTTAAAATCAAAAGGAGAAACAGTAGGAGAAATTACTGGAATCGTTAAGGGCCTGAAGGAGAATACCCTTCCATTTCGTAAGAAGTTTCCTCAGGTTTTAGATAATTGTGGAACTGGTGGGGATGGTTCTTCGAGTTTTAATATAAGCACTACATCAGCATTTGTTATTGCTGGAGCAGGTATTCCGGTGGCAAAGCACGGAAATCGCAGTATTTCTAGTAAAACAGGCAGTGCAGATGTATTGGAGTATCTCGGCATTAATTTAAATCTGCCAGTTGAGCGTACAGAGGAAATTCTCCATGAACTTGGGATTGCCTTCTTATTTGCTCCGCATGTGCACCCAAAATTAAAGAAGATTATGACGGTCCGAAGACAATTGAGAATCCCTACTGTCTTCAACTTTATCGGTCCACTTACCAATCCTATTGATTTGGATTATCAAGTACTTGGTGTCTATCGGAAAGACTTATTACCGGTATTTGCAGAAGTTCTGCAAAACCTAGGACGTAAACGTGCGGTAGTCATAAGCGGTGCAGGTTCTATGGATGAGGCATCTCTACAGGGTGAGAACTACCTTACTCTATTAGAGGATGGAGTTATCTCCACGCAAACCTTTGTACCGGATGAAGTAGGACTTCCTGAATATGATAACAGTGCAATTAAGGGTGGAGATTCTAAGGAAAATGCGGAGATCCTTAAAAAGGTTCTTTCTGGCGAAAAAGGTCCATGCCGGGATACAGTTTTATTGAATGCCGGGATAGGAATTTATACAAGCGGTAAGGCTACCAACATTGTCGAAGGAATTAATATTGCTAGGGATGTTATTGATTCAGGCGCAGCTTATGAAAAGTTACAACAGTTAATTGAACTCACTCGAAAAGGTCAAAGAGAGGCGATATAAGTGGAAACGATATTAGATCGTATTATTAATGAAAAACATAAAGAGGTCCTAAAACTTCGCGAAGGTGATTCTATCAAAATAGAAGCGAAGCCGAGAAGATCCTTCATCCAAAAATTACAGAATGCAGAAGAGATAGCGATTATTTCAGAATTTAAACGTGCTTCGCCATCTAAAGGAATGATAAACAATGGGGTGGAACCCGCCGACCAAGCGGCAAGATATGAGAAGGCAGGAGCCTCCGCTATTTCAGTGCTAACTGATTCCACCTTTTTTAAAGGTTCATTTGCTGATTTAAGGGCAGTTAGAGAGGCGGTTGAGCTGCCTATCCTTTGTAAGGATTTTATTATTGATTCAAGTCAAATCGACCAAGCAGCTGGATACGGTGCTGATATCATTTTATTAATCGTTGCGGCACTGGACGAGGATACGCTGACCCAGTTGTACCAATATGCAATAAGCATGGATTTAGAGGTATTAGTTGAGGTTCATAATCAAGCAGAATTAGAAATAGCACTCAAACTTGGTGCTCAGCTTATAGGTGTTAATAATCGTGATTTAAAGACCTTTAACGTTTCACTTGAGGTTACAGAGTCTCTAGCAAAATTAATAAAGGACGCTGGAGCTTTTCTAATCAGCGAAAGTGGGATTCATTACAAGGAAGATGTGGAGCGGGTACGAAGTGCTGGAGCGAATGGAATTTTGGTCGGTGAAGCGTTAATGAAGAGTACCGACTTAGCTAAGTCTTTCCAAGATTTTAAATTGCCGCTTGTTGACAGGGTGAAAAAATGAAAGTGAAAATTTGTGGAATTACAGATCTTACAACTGCTATAGCAGCAGTTGATTACGGAGCAGATGCAGTTGGTTTTGTTTTTGCAGAAAGCAAGCGAAAGATTTCAGTTATAAAAGCAAAAGACATCATTACTCATTTACCGAAAGAGGTATTAAAGGTTGGGGTATTTGTTAATGAGTCAAAAGAAAAGATAGAGGAAATTGCCTCCGAAGCAGGCCTCACACATGTTCAACTACATGGCGATGAAACTCCAGCCTTTAGCCAATCTCTATCATTCCCTATAATCAAAGCAGTAGGTATACATGATAATCAGAGTTTAAAGCAACTAGAAAGTTATCCTTGTGAATACGTTCTGCTGGATGGACCGAAAGGAAAATTCAGAGGGGGAAATGGCTTGTCTTTTGATTGGAACTGCATTTCGCCTCACGACCTCAAGGAGAAAAAAGTCATTCTAGCTGGAGGATTAGATGAGGAAAATGTTGAAGAAGCCATTAAGCTCATTCAACCATATATGGTCGATGTTAGCAGCGGAGTAGAAACGGACGGAAAAAAGGATTTAAATAAGATCCAGACTTTTATTAATAAGGCTAAAGGGAGCCAAACAGGAGGAACTAGGAATGAATTCATATACACTGCCGAATGAAAAAGGGCAATTTGGAATTTATGGAGGAAGATTTGTACCAGAAACGCTTATGAAGGCTGTTCTAGAGCTGGATGAAGCATATAAAGCAGCAAAAAAGGACCCCAGTTTCCAAGCAGAAATTGATGGGTATTTAACGGAATATGTAGGAAGAGAAACACCGCTTTATCATGCGAAAAATCTTACAAAATACGCGGGCGGAGCTCAAATATATCTTAAAAGAGAAGACCTGAATCATACAGGTGCCCACAAAATAAACAATGCAATCGGTCAGGCTTTACTAGCTATAAGAATGGGAAAAAGAAAAATTGTTGCTGAAACTGGTGCTGGACAGCATGGCGTTGCGACTGCAACAGTCTGTGCCTTATTAAATTTGGAATGCATTGTTTTTATGGGGGAAGAAGACATCAAACGTCAGGCATTAAATGTCTTTCGAATGGAGCTTCTCGGTGCTAAGGTTGTCAGTGTCACCTCTGGCAGCGCAACATTAAAAGATGCCGTTAATGAAGCCTTAAGATATTGGGTTGAACATGTAGAGGATACACATTATCTCTTGGGTTCTGTTATGGGACCACATCCATTCCCTGTAATGGTAAGAGATTTTCAAAGTGTAATTGGCAAGGAAACTAAAAAGCAGTTCTTAGCAAAAGAAGGAAGGCTTCCAGAAGCTGTGGTTGCTTGTATCGGAGGGGGCAGTAATGCTGCGGGAATGTTCCATCCGTTTATAGAGGACAAAGCAGTCAGTCTCTATGGTGTAGAGGCAGCGGGACAGGGAATAGATACGGATTTCCACGCCGCTTCACTCACAAAAGGAAAACCAGGTGTCCTTCATGGAGCCCTCATGTATCTACTACAGGATGATGATGGACAAATTATTGAGGCTCATTCTGTTTCGGCTGGTCTTGATTATCCTGGTGTAGGACCAGAACATAGTTACTTAAAAGACAGTGGGAGAGCACAATATCATTCTATTACTGATAAAGAGGCATTAGAAGCGTTCCAACTTTTATCAAAATTAGAAGGCATTATACCTGCTCTTGAAAGTGCTCATGCAATAAGCTTTGCAGTTAAGCTTGCAGCCGAAATGAAGGAAACCGAGTATATTGTGGTATGTTTGTCCGGTCGTGGTGATAAAGATGTAACAGCTGTAAAAGAAAGGTTAGAAAGGGAGAGATCATAATGAATAGAATTGAAAAAAGTTTTAAGATGTTAAAAGACCATGACCGGAAGGCTTTTATTCCCTATATTATGGGTGGAGATGGAGGACTTAATAATCTAACTGAGCGTCTACTAACATTAGAAAAATTCGGTGCCACCCTCATTGAAGTTGGTGTTCCTTTTTCCGATCCTGTAGCAGATGGTCCAACCATTCAGCAAGCTGGTATTAGGGCGCTTCAAAATGGAACGACACTAAGGGGAATTATTGCAGAAATAACAAAAGCGAGAGAAGTAGTATCAATTCCCATCGTGCTTATGACTTACCTAAACCCTGTCTATTCATATGGGATTTCTACATTTGCACAAGATATTGCAAAGGCCGGAGTGGATGGCTGTATTATTCCCGACCTTCCCATGGAAGAAGAGGACCTTCTAGCAGCAGAACTTGAGGATGTGGGGATTGAATTAATCCGACTTGTTACGTTGACATCTCCGAAAGAGAGAATAAAAGAAATATCGAATCGAGGGAAAGGCTTTTTATATACCGTTACTGTAAAGGGAATAACCGGAACAAGAAATGAATTTGATCAAGAGGTAGTCGAATTTCTAAAGAAAGTAAAGGAAATTAGTCCCATACCAGTTGTCGCTGGATTTGGCATATCAAACGAAAAGCAAATTAATGAACTAAGTCCCCATTGTGATGGAATCATTGTCGGCAGTAAAATTGTTGACTTATTCAATAAAAATGATTTAACAGGGCTTGAAAGCTTTATGTCAGTATTGAAACCGGAAAAAAATATCATTTAAGAACTGAAATCCACTCCTTTGCGGGTGGCTTTTTTCTTTACCTAGCTTAATCTAGCAAATTGGCAGGAATGTCTGCTTGATACCCTCGTATATCTCCTATATAATTAGTCTATACTTTTACTGAACTTCTCAGCATTTTAAATCATATTCTAGGGATATCCCTTTTCTTGATTATAAACTTCCATTCTTGGAAGTTTTGTTTGTTATTGAGATAGATAAAAAGAGGTGTTAATAAATGAAGGAAATCACAGTTGAGGAATTAACAACGATAAAGAATCCGGTTATTATTGATATCCGCGCGCCTATTGAATTTAAGGATGGTGCTATTCCGGAAGCAATCAACATTCCTTTATTTACAGATAAAGAGCGAGAGGAAATTGGAACCATCTATAAACATGAAGGACAAGCCAAGGCAAAATGGAGAGCCATGGAGATTGTGTCGCCCAAAATCCCTAGTCTGCTTCAACAAATTAAAGCAGCAATGGTAAATGGGGAAGAGTTAATCGTCTATTGCTGGCGTGGGGGGATGCGCAGTAAAGCTGTTGTAACCTTTTTAGAATTTGCCGGCATTTATGTGATGCGTCTAACAGGTGGTTATAAAGCATATCGACAATACATTCTTCAGCAAATCCCAACAATGTTTCCTGAAACAGCAATTGTATTGCATGGTCTAACAGGCGTTGGAAAGACGGAAGTTTTGAAGAAATTAAAAGCAGCTGGATACCCAACACTTGATCTTGAGGGAATGGCAGCTCATCGGGGATCCATTTTTGGAACGATTGGACTGGGAGAGGGCAATAATCAAAAAACGTTCGATTCTCTTTTATACAAAGGACTTCAGGAGATACAAAGTTCCACTCATTTTGTGATGGAAGCAGAAAGTAAACGGATTGGGAAAGCTGTCCAGCCCGAAGAGCTAATGGATAAAAAAATGCGGGGAATTAACTTCTATATTCACACTCCTTTAGAGCAACGGGTTAAGCAGCTGATAAATGAGTACGTGATTCCTTATCAAAATGAGCCATGGTATCACGGTCAAATTGCGCTAGGAATTGAAAAGATCGTAAGAAGAATAAAAGATAATGAAATGAAAAAAATGTTAGTCCAATCGTTGGAGAATAAGGATTATCAACAAATGATCGGCATTTTACTCGAACATTATTATGACCCACGTTACGATCATGCAACGCTTGAATACGATGGTAAATTCATTGATATTTATGCGGATGATTCGGACGTTGCGGCTATCAAAGTGATGGAAGAAATAGATAAACTTATGGTAAAAAAGAATGAGGTATTTGAAGGGCAGATAAAGGCCCTTTAGGGATGAAAAAACCGCCGTACAAATATCGGCGGTTTTTAAGTATATAAAAGTTATTGTTTCTTGAATGGCCTCAATCCACGACGTTTTATTTCATCTCTTAAAATCTGTATCCACTCTTTTTCCTTTCCGGATTTTAAAGCATCCCGATACGTCACCACTAACAGCTCGTTACTCATTATCTTCAACTTTGCAAGCCTCCTCGGAATAATGGATTGAATATTCAGTTTTTACAATTGTAATCGTTTTCTTGCCATTTGAGAACCTTTTTCACAAATTTGTAATAAAAAACACAAAGGGAACTTGAATGGATAATTTAGTTGCACTACTGTATGAGCTTTGATTATACTAAGGAATAGTTATATTTGGAAAGGAAAGGTGCAAGGATGATTCATTTAACATGGCGCGAGCGTGAAACCTTAAAAAGAGTAAAATGTGTTCATACGGATGCTAAAAAATATATTGTGAATAACGCATTAACTGCCGGAAAAATCTATGATGTTAAAAATGAAACGGAAGAGTTTTATTATATTATTGATAATACCGGAAAAGTGGGCGGATTTTACAAAGAATATTTCCAAAATGTAGACTGATGGGCTTTTGCCTGCAGTCTCTTTTTTTGAATGAGGGGGACTAGTATGAAGTTATGGGATGAGCAGTTTGAATTAAAAGGGGAAATGGTCAGATTACTTCCAATCAGCTATGATCATTTAGATGGATTGTGGGAAGCAGCCCAACCTGAAGAGATATGGACGTTTATGGCTACTGTAGTTAGGAGTAAAGAAGAGATGGAGCAGATGATTGTTTCGGCCATTAATAAAAGAGATAAAGGAAATGAATACACGTTTACGGTTGTAAATCAGGATGACCGTATTATTGGAAGCACTAGATTCCTCGATATTTTACCAGAACATAAGAGTTTAGAAATTGGCTCTACATGGTATCATCCAGATTTTTGGAGAACAAGAGTAAACACTGAATGTAAGTACCTGCTTCTAAGTCATGCTTTTGAATGTTGGCAGTTAAGGCGCGTTCAACTTAAAACAGATTCTCGAAACTTCCGATCACAACAAGCAATAGAGCGAATTGGAGCTGTAAAGGAAGGAACGCTAAGGAAGGACCGAAAAATATCGGGTGGATATGTTCGTGATACTGTCTTCTATAGTATTCTCCTGGAGGAGTGGGGAACAGTAAAGAAGGAATTAGCAAGGAAACTTGGTGTACAATAAAAAAGCATTGGGGCTCCAATGCTTTTTTACCCTTATTAATTTGTGCTGGCATTTATTTCTGTCTGTTTTACCTTTTTATATAACTTTCTGCTTAGCCATGTTTGTAGAATTAAAAATGTACCGCCTACTGCCCAATATAGCGGCAGTGCTGCAGGTGAACTAAAAGAAAACATAACAATCATGAGTGGAGACAACAGTCCCATAAATTTCATTTGCTGTTGCTGAGCAGATGGCATACTAGACTGTGAAACTTTAAATTGGAAATAATAAATCACACCCGCAATGAGGGTAATGATGATATCAGGGTCTCCAAGACTAAACCATAGAAAACGGTGGCTAGCAATCTCTTCTGAGCCGCGAATTGCATAATAAAAGCCCGTTAAAATCGGCATTTGAATCAGAAGTGGCAAACATCCCATATTTAGTGGATTTACACCATGCTTCTGATAAAGCCCCATTAATTCCTGCTGCATTTCTTGCTTCTTTTTTGGATCCTTTTCTTCTTTCATTTTCTTTTGGATAGCTTCCATTTCTGGCTTCATAACATCCATTTTTTCTTTCATGTTCATTTGATTTCTATATTGCTTTAGCATAAACGGCATTAATATAAGTCTAATGATAAGGGTAATGAGGATAATCGATAAACCATAGCTTCCATTGAAAAACTCAGCTAAAAAATGAATAGAAACAGCAAATGGTTCAACAAAATAAGTATTGAAAAACCCATCACTCTTTCCATTTGCTCCAGAACAGGCTGATAGAAGCATAGTAGTAAATGCTAATAGTAGTAATATTGGTAAAGAACGTTTGATTTTCATATTTCCTCCTAGGATTGCTTAAATTGTTTTTAGTTTAAATAGGAAGGAGGAAATAGGTTCTTCTGTATCGCCCTGCGAACTCTTTTTTCTACGAATATATTTAAATATTCGAATTAAAATGATGTTCCTGTGTAGAGAAGATTTCTTCTTATAGTTAAACAATGGGTGATTTATTTTTGTATGTGTAGGCTCACTTATGGTTCCCATAAACGAATATTCTACATTCATTGCCCAAAGTAATTTAATGATGACTCCGAAATATAGGCTTAAATAAAGTGTTTCTAAAGCATTTGCATCTGTAAAATCAATGAGCAATTGGTACAAAAATAATCACCTCACTTTTGTTATTATGGATATGAGTATAATGGAGAAAGGTCAAAGAATCAATTGAATCCTTCTGGAAAAGGCATAGTAGGAATATTCACTCAAACATGAAAGAATGCTGCCCATACAGACAGCATTCTGTTTATTTCACTATAGAAGGTTTATTCCAGTGGGCAGTAATCATTTTATAAGCAAATTCCACGTTCTCTTCTGAAGGTGGTTCTACATGATTCAATGGATATTCGAGTCCTAGTGCTTCCCATTTATATACACCGAGCTTATGATATGGGAGAATTTCAACCTTTTGCACATTTTCTAGTGTTCCAATAAATTCTCCAAGCTTTTGAAGATCCTCAGGATGATCAGAAACGGTGGGAACGAGAACATGGCGGACCCATATTGGAACTTTACGATCAGATAAAAATTTTGCGAATTCAAGAATATGATCATTTGCCATACCGGTTAATTGAATATGCTTTTTACGGTTTATATGTTTTAAATCGAGCAAAATCAAGTCGGTATACTGTAATAACTCTTCAAGCTGTTCAATAAATAATTTAGAGTGTGAGAAACAGCCACCAGAAGAATCTATGGTCGTATGAATCCCTTTCTTTTTACATTCCTTAAACAACTCAGTAAGGAATGGTACTTGGAGCAGTGGTTCGCCGCCGCTAACCGTAATTCCTCCACCTGATGATTGGATGAAGGGAAGGTAGGACATGAGATCATCCATGATTTCAGAAACGGTCATCTGTTTGCCGCTGCCGATTTCCCACGTATCAGCGTTATGGCAAAACTGGCAGCGTAATAGGCAGCCTTGTGTAAATACGACATAGCGTATTCCTGGTCCGTCGACTGTTCCTAATGTTTCAATAGAATGAATATTTCCGTTCATGTTGATGATCCCCCTTTATTTTTAAAGCAGGAGCCCCTTAACAAGGAGCTCCACAGTATATTTTACAGTGATTCGTGGAAAGTTCGGTTAATAACGTCTAGCTGCTGTTCTTTTGTTAATTTGATGAAGTTAACCGCATATCCAGAAACGCGAATAGTTAATTGTGGATATAATTCTGGATGTTCCATTGCATCCAATAATGTTTCTTTATTAAATACGTTAACATTCAGATGGTGACCAGATTTAATTGCATATCCGTCAAGGATTGATACTAGGTTACGTACTTGGCTATCTTCTTCTTTCCCTAATGCTTTAGGAACAATGGAGAAAGTATTAGAGATTCCGTCCATTGCAGAACTATATGGAAGTTTCGCAACGGAAGAAAGGGAAGCTAGTGTACCTTTCGTATCACGGCCATGCATTGGGTTTGCACCTGGTGCAAAAGGTTCCCCAGTACGACGGCCATCAGGTGTATTACCAGTCTTTTTACCATAAACGACATTTGATGTAATCGTCAAGATGGACATGGTATGAACGGAGTTACGGTAAGTTTGGTGCTTACGTAACTTTTTCATAAATGTTTCAACGATTTCAACCGCTATGCTGTCAACACGGTCATCGTTATTCCCGTATTTAGGGTATTCTCCGCTTGTTTCAAAATCAACAGCAAGGCCGTTTTCATCACGAATTACTCTTACTTCACCATATTTAATAGCACTTAAAGAGTCAGCAACTACGCTCAATCCTGCTATACCTGTGGCCATTGTACGTAAGATTTGAGAGTCATGTAATGCCATTTCAATTCTTTCATAGCTATACTTATCATGCATATAGTGAATTACATTCAAGGTGTTAATATACAATCCTGCAAGCCATTCCATCATTTGATCAAACTTTTGCATTACTTCATCGTAATTTAACACATCAGAAGTGATTGGCTGGTATTGCGGGCCAACTTGAATTTTTAATTTCTCATCTACACCACCGTTAATAGAGTAGAGAAGAGCTTTTGCTAGGTTTGCACGAGCACCGAAGAATTGCATTTGTTTACCAATTTCCATAGCGGATACACAACAAGCAATTCCATAATCATCGCCATACTCTGGACGCATAATATCGTCATTTTCGTATTGAATAGAGCTGGTCTTAATGGATACTTTTGCACAATATTTTTTAAAGTTTTCAGGCAGCTGTGGTGACCATAACACGGTTAGGTTTGGTTCCGGAGCTGGGCCTAAGTTATCTAAAGTGTGTAGGAAACGGAATGAGTTCTTTGTAACAAGTGAACGGCCATCTTGAGCCATACCACCAATAGATTCTGTTACCCAAGTAGGGTCACCAGAGAATAAGTCATTATAATCAGGTGTACGAGCAAATTTTACTAAACGAAGCTTCATAACAAAGTGGTCGACTAATTCTTGTGCTTCCACTTCAGTTAAAGTTCCATTTTCTAGATCTCTTTCTACATAAATATCTAAGAAAGTAGATACGCGACCAAGACTCATTGCAGCACCATTTTGCTCTTTGATGGCTGCTAGGTAACCAAAGTATAACCATTGAAATGCTTCAGCAGCAGTTGTTGCTGGCTGTGAAATATCAAAGCCGTGGCTGCTGGCCATTTCTTTTAATTCTTTCAATGCACGAATTTGCTCAGCAATTTCTTCACGAAGACGCATATTGTCTTCTGTCATTACTTTGCTAGTATTTTTTTGATCTTTTTGTTTTTCCTTGATTAAGAAATCCACACCATATAATGCAACACGGCGATAGTCACCGATAATTCGGCCGCGGCCGTAAGCATCAGGAAGTCCAGTGATGATCGCCGCTTTACGTGCCAGCATCATTTCATCTGTATAAGCATCGAAAACACCTTGGTTGTGAGTCTTACGGAACTCTGTAAAGAATCTTTCAATATCAGTATTTAATTCGTAACCATAAGATTCTAAAGCAGCTTTTGCCATCCGAATTCCACCGAAAGGCTGCATAGAACGATTAAACGGCTTGTCAGTTTGAACTCCAACCACTTTTTCAAGTTCTTCATTAAGGTAACCAGGAGTGTGAGATGTGATCGTAGATACTGTTTCAGTATCCATGTCTAAGACTCCGCCTTTTTCACGTTCCTGTTTTGTTAGTTCCATTACTTGTTCCCAAAGCCTGTTTGTTGCGTCAGTTGCACCTGCAAGGAAGCTGTCGTCACCTTCGTATTGATTATAGTTTTTTAGTATGAAATCACGTACGTTAACTTCTTTTGTCCAAGTACCTTTTGTAAAACCTTTCCATTGTTCCATGATTATTTTCACCTCGTAAATTTGTATGAGATTTAATATAACAGTGTTGCTGTTATTTCTTAACTTGAGTGTAACAGATTTTTTGTGAGTGAAATCACGTATATTGTTAACATATTGTGAAGTCTCGTTTTTAATGGGTTTTTAGTAGTTGTTTTTGAACTTTTTATGAACGAATTCTAATAGTGAGAAAATCTGTACTATAATTAATTCGTAATCTGTTTAATCTGTTATATAAGAAAAATCCAATGATATCAACATGTTCATAGTGGAAACCTATGAAACAGATATCGATTTAAAATGAAAAAAACAGGAGAATAATCTCCTGCTTTAATCGACGATAATATCCGCAATCATCGGACCATTATGCTCTCTATCCCCATGAATTTCACAAATCAAACGATAAGTACCTTCTTTATCAATTTGAAGGGGTACGTGTGTTTCTTCCCCTTTTTTTACGGTGCCTTTAATTTTTGTACCTTCAATATAAAACGGATGCTCTTCACCGTTAACCCCGCTAATGTATAAGTTTACTTTTTCCCCTGCGTCTAGATGTATAGTACCTGGATCCCAACGGTATACTTCAATTTCCTTACCTTCTTTTGTTTTACTGTTATATTCAACTGTGACCATATGAATTTCTCTACTCTTATCAGTAGCAGTTTGATTAAAAACAGTCGTATCTCCTGCTTTTAACAAAAACCATGCAGAAATGGTTACAAGCAGGAAAGCAGTTACTAATATGAAAACTAGTGTATCTTTCTTTAATACTAAAAATTTCATTATTAACCCCCCTATAATTTGTCCTATTTCATGTGTATGCAGGGAAGGGAGGAAAACTTGTCTCTTTTTTAAAATTTTTTCTATTAGCTCGAACACATAATATAGAAATTGTAATTATCTTTGTATTCAATTATATTAAAATTATTTCAATATAACACCAAACACTTGTCGGTTGAATAACAGTTCTTTTAATAATATTTACAACCTAAAATATTTTGATAAAATCAGATGATAACAGAAAAAGTAAGGATGTTGGAAATTGTCAAAATTAGTTTCTTTATTTATTGTCTTGACGCTTATTTTATCAAATCAAGGTAATGTTTACGCGGAAGAAAAACAGTCTTTAGAGATAAAAAGTGAAGCTGCCGTATTAGTAGATTCAGAAACAGGTGCGTTATTATATAGTAAAAATAGTAAAGAAAGATTATACCCTGCTAGTTTGACAAAAATTGCTACAGCTATTTATGCAATCGAAAATGGAAATCTTGATGATGTTGTCACAGTAGGTGCAAGAGCCGTAAAGGAAGAAGGAACTAGAGTATATTTAGTTGAAGGGGAAAGAGTACCTTTAAAAAAGCTGATTCAAGGAATGCTCATTAACTCAGGGAATGACGCTGCCGTAGCCATTGCTGAACATTTAGATGGTTCGGTTGAACAGTTTGCTGATAATATTAATAAGTATTTAACGGAGAAGATTGGTGTGAGTGATACTCATTTTTCCAATCCCAATGGATTATATAATGAAGAGCATTATACAACCGCATTAGATTTAGCCTTAATAACGAATTATGCAAAAAAGAATCCCATTTTTTCAGAGATCTTTGGAACAAAAGAGCTAGGATGGAGTGGTGAATCGTGGGAAACGACACTGCTCACTCATCACCGCCTTTTAAAAGGTGAAATTCCTGCAGAGGGTATTACAGGCGGAAAAACAGGTTATGTGGATGAATCAAAGCATACATTGGCAACAACAGCAGAGAATGAAAATATAAAGCTGACTGCGATTGTGCTAAAAGCTGATAGCAGCAAGGCTTCATATAGGGACACGAATAAGCTGATTGAATATGGTTTTTCTAATTTTACACACCGTACAATAAAACAAAATGAGCGATTTACTATTCATAAAAAAGAATATTATTCTAAAAATGATATTGTCATTACGGTGCACGTTAATGGGTCTATAGAAAGCATTACAGACCAAGGCATGCTTCAAGTTGTAAACAATGGTCAAGTGTCACAATCCATACAACTTGAAGTAAAGGAACCAAAGCCGATAAAAGTTAAAGATGAAAAACTGTTATCTAGTGAACAGAGCAGTTTTAATGCTATTTATGGAATTATTGTATTAGGACTTGCAGGACTACTTATTGGAGTTAGAAAAAGATTAGTGAAAAAACAATAAGCGCGTAAAAAGCCATGAAGCTCTTCATGGCTTTTTTTGTACGATAGCCGCAATGAATAACATAAGGATAGAAATCATTACCATTGATAGAACGAATGACCAAGCTAAACTCATGTTACCAGATTCCATTGCAACATATATTGCTGTTGGTGCTGTTTGTGTTTTTCCGGGGATATTTCCAGCGAACATTAATGTTGCCCCGAATTCACCAAGAGCCCGGGCAAAGCTCATAATCATGCCGGAGATAACCGAGGGAAGTGTCAGTGGCAGGGAAACGAATAAAAATACCTTCATTCTGCTTCCGCCATCGACACCGGCTGCATCTTCGATATCTTTATCGATGGATTGAAAGCCTAGTTTTACTGCTTGGTACATAAGCGGAAAAGCAACGGTGGTCGAGGCGATAATGGCTGCCCAAGGAGTAAACATGATGGACTGTTGAAAAAGATCCTCGATAAACGCCCCAATAGGGCTATTCCTTCCAAAAAAGTAAATCAATAAAAAACCTATTACAGTAGGAGGCAGAACGATAGGGAGCATAAGGAAAGTTTCTAGCAGAATCTTTCCTTTAAATTTCTTGTTATATAATAGTCTTGCAAAAAAGATACCAAAAAAACTTACAATAATGACTGATATCGTGGCTACTTCAAGAGAGAATCTAAGGGGGTCCCAAAAATTATTAGTAAACATCATCATCAATCCAATACAATAAATCCATATTTTTTAAAAATGGTTTTAGCTGTTTTCCCTTGTAAGTAAGAAAGAAATACTTCAGCCTCTTTTTTATTAGCTGACGATTTTATTATCCCTGCAGGGTAAATAATAGGTTCATGCATTTGTTTATCTGCAGTTGCCACGACTTTTACTTTATCAGATATATAGACGTCTGTCATATAAACAATACCTGCGTCCACATTTCCAGTTTCCACATATGTTAGGGCCTGACGAACATCCTTGGTTTGAATAACAATTGGTTGGAGTGTTTCCCAAAGTCCTAGATTTTCAAGTGTTTGTTTTGCGTATTTCCCGGCTGGAACAGATTGTGGTATGCCAATGGCAATTTTATTGATTTGATTAAGCTTTAAATCAGTAAATCCGTTTATGTTCGCAGGGTTTTCTTTATTGGTCACCAAAACGAGTTCATTCCCTAATAAATCTACCTGAGTCGATTTATCAATTAAATCTTCTTGAATTAATTCAAGAAATGGGTCATTTGCAGCGGAGAGGAAAAGATCAACGGGTGCTCCCTGGAGTATCTGTTGTTTTAATGCACCAGAACCACCGATATTATATAAGAGTTTTATCTGAGGATTTTCGTTCTCAAAATTCTTTTTTATTTCAATTAGTACCTCATTAAGGCTTGCCGCAGCAGAAATGGTTAATTCTACTGTTTCCGTTTGTCGGGATTCTTTTGGAGAACATGCCGATAGGGCAATGAACAGAAAAATAGCCATACCAACAAGAATAGGGTTCTTCATTCAATACTTCCTTTCAAAATCTATCAAAGTTACTTCTATATTATAACGAATGATTATTTTTCCTGAAAGTATGGAATAAGAAAAAACTGCCTGGGCGGCAGTTTTAAGTATAACCATCATTTTCCTATGTTGTTGGAACTTATTGAAGTCTGCTTTCTACCTGCTGGCACACTTCTTCCGCACTCATCCCATTAGCTTCAATAACCGAACCTTTTGTAAAGGTATCCTGCATTCCCATAACATTTGAATCTAAACCAGTCACAACACAGCAATCGCAATTTTGTGCATCTGATTCCTGTCTAAGTTGAACTACATCATGTCCTTTTTCCCTTAATGCTTCTAGAACAGCTGTTAGGGATTCTTCTACTCCAATTCTTGCCATACAAAACACCTCCTTACAAGATTATCATGCCAAAGTTCCATTGAATTATTCTGTATAAGTCACGATATTCTTCAGAAACTAAAAAAGGAGGTGTAATCATGGGAAAGCTTAAAAAGGATCCATCCACCATTGGCTTAGCGTCACCACAAGTTGAAGGCCAAGGAACAACCACAACAGAAACAGGAGCAAGGGAAGCTTCATCCTCGCGCAGAAAACAGAAGAGGGATTAATAAAGAAAAAAGCGGGCACATGTTGTGTCCGCCTTAATTTTTACTTATTGTACATTTCTGCCACTTGTTTTTGAATTTCACTATTTTCAAGATATTCATCGTACGTCATTTGCTTATCAACTAATCCATTTGGAGTTAATTCGAATACCCGGTTAGCGATGGTTTGGATAAACTGGTGGTCATGTGAGGAAAAGATAAGAGACCCTTTAAAGTTTATTAAACCATTATTTAATGCTGTAATGGATTCCAAGTCAAGATGGTTTGTTGGCTCATCAAGAAGTAAAACGTTCGCTCCATTTAACATCATTTTAGAAAGCATACAACGTACTTTTTCTCCTCCAGAAAGGACACTTGCTTTCTTAAGGACTTCTTCACCAGAAAACAGCATTCTTCCTAAAAATCCGCGTAAAAAGCTTTCACTTTCATCTTTAGGTGAGAACTGGCGAAGCCAGTCAACTAGATTTAAGTCGCTGTTTTCAAAATACTCGGAGTTATCCTTAGGGAAATAGGCCTGTGAAGTGGTAATACCCCATTTGAAGGTTCCGCTGTCAGCTTCCATTTCACCCATTAGTATTTTAAATAGAGTTGTTTTCGCAACTTCATTTGGTCCAACAAGAGCAATTTTATCACCTTTGTTCATAAAGAAGCTTACGTTATTAAGGACTTTTACGCCATCAATTGTTTTTGTTAACCCTTCGACCATTAATAAATCATTACCAATTTCTCGTTCAGGCGAGAACCCTACGAAAGGATAACGGCGGGAGGATGGTCGAATGTCGTCTAGTGTGATTTTATCTAATAACTTCTTCCGAGAAGTAGCCTGCTTTGACTTAGAAGCATTCGCACTAAATCGAGCAATAAAAGCCTGTAGCTCTTTAATTTTCTCTTCCTTCTTTTTGTTTGCATCAGAAGTCAGTCTTGTAGCCAATTGACTAGATTCATACCAGAAATCATAGTTCCCTACATAAATTTGAATTTTACCAAAGTCTAAATCGGCAATATGAGTACAAACTTTATTTAAGAAGTGACGGTCATGGGATACAACAATGACTGTATTTTCAAAGTTGATTAAGAACTCTTCTAGCCATTGAATGGCCTTAATATCTAAATGGTTCGTCGGCTCATCCAATAGTAATACGTCAGGTCTGCCAAAAAGAGCTTGTGCAAGAAGTACTTTAACCTTTTCTGAACCGGTTAATTCTGCCATTTTTTTATAATGTAAATCTTCACCGATTCCTAGTCCTTTTAAAAGAATCGCTGCTTCGGGCTCTGCTTCCCATCCATTTAATTCAGCAAACTCACCTTCAAGCTCAGCAGCTTTCATACCATCTTCATCCGTAAAGTTTTCCTTCATGTAAATGGCATCTTTTTCTTGCATGACTTGATAAAGTCTTGCATGACCCATAATAACAGTCTTTAAAACTTCTTGTTCTTCGTATTCAAAGTGGTTCTGTTTTAATACCGCCATCCGTTCATTTGGACCGAGTTGAACTGTTCCGGTTTGAGATTCAATTTCTCCAGAAAGTATTTTTAAAAATGTAGATTTTCCAGCGCCATTGGCACCAATTAGACCATAGCAATTTCCAGGAGTAAATTTAATGTTTACATCTTCGAATAACTTTCGATCACCATATCTTAAACTTACGTTACTTACAGTTATCATTTATAATATCCTCCAACAGCAAAATATCTACTAATTATACCATTAAAATGGGTGAAGAGCGAATTCTTTGTTGAATGAGAGTAATTAATAGTAAAAAATAAAAGATATTGCAGAAAATTTTTCTAATTTTTTTTCCTAGTTTTCACACTTTATTCATATTTTTGTTGTAGAATTGTTTTAAAGAAGTATTGAAGGAATGAAGTAGGTGAGAAGTATGTCGAAAAAGCAGCTTACTGAACTTGTAAATAAGTTAAAACAGGCCGGAATAAAAGCAAGTTTAACAAAACCAAAGTCCAACTACCTATTATCTCTACAGCAAATAAAAAAGTATCCTTCTTCCGTGAATTAAATAGGTATTAAAAAGCGATTAATCCCAAGGACTAACCGCTTTTTTTATCTTCTCTTATTCAATTTCATCCATAATCTCTTCATAGACTTCCTGCTTATCAAACTCTTCTCCCATTGGGAACTTAGAAATAAATTTATTGTTTTTATCAATTAAATAGGTAAAGGATGTATGGACAAATTGACCATTGCCAGGGTCTTTATATTGGAATTGAAGTGATTCTGCAACTTCCCTAATCTTTTTTTGATCGGCTTTGATATTTTCTTGATCACCCGTTAGGAAAATCCAATTATTTGAATTAGTAATTTCGAAAGCGTTCATATATTTTTGTAACACTTCAGGTGTGTCTCGGTAAGGGTCAATGGTAATCGTCACAAACTGAATATCTTTACCGAAGACCTTATTTTTTTCTAAATCACTCTTTAATTGCACCATCTTCTGCGTAGTGGTAGGGCAAATATCTGGACAATTTGTATAAATGAACTCCACAAGCTTTAGTTTTTTATCTTCTCCAAAATTGAGTTGTTTTCCATTTTGGTCGATTAAAGTGATATTAGCTGGTACTTTCGCGCTTGCATCTCGAATGAGAAAAAAAGAAATTCCAGCCGTAATCAATAGGAACACTGCTAAACTGCATATTAGATAGATTTTTTTCATGTTTCTCCCTCCTATCTACTAAGATAAAGAAGTTTTTTGAAAAAAGATGTGGATATTTCGTGAACAAAATAGCTTTATGGTGACGAGGAACTTATTAGTCAATCGTACAATGAGAAACAGGGCAGTTTTCACAATCATTTTCATGCTTAAGATAATCGAGATTATGAATGATGATTTTTTTATGGTCTATCGTAATAATCTTCTTCTTTTTCAAATCGCCTAGCATTCGGCTGATGATTTCCCTAGCAGTTCCGCAGAAATGAGCTAAGTCCTGAGTCGTGATTGGTACGGTTAGGTGTATTCCATCCTCTTTCTTCAAACCATAGCTGTTTGACAGTCGAATTAATGTAGAATAGAGAGCACCTTTTTTTCCATAGAGCACTAAATCTCTGAATTTAGTCATTGTCCTTCTAATATGATCATTCATCCACTTAATAAACTCATAGCCTAGATTACTGTTTTGAAATAATGCTTTTTCGAGGCAATCTAATTGAATACCCGCCACATGACCATCTTCCATGACTCTGGCATTGAAAATATACCGTGGATCTTGGGTAAAGAGGGTTAACTCTCCAACAATGTCATGCTCAGAACATAAACGTAAATAAAGTTCTTGACCCTCGGCATTCATTTTTGAAATTTGGATTCGTCCGGAAAGGATAAGAAACATTTCAGATGCATGCTGACCTTCTTGAAATAGAAAAGATCCTTTTTTTATTTCAATCATTCTTCCGGCAGAATGTAAAAGTTCTATTAATTCATTGATAAGCAGATTCTCGGTTTGATCCGTAGTCATATCTCCCACCTGTTCTAATTAATTTGACTTACTCTAATATTACGTATTAAACAAGCAAAGAAATAGTCAAATAAAGACCAAAATTGTTAAACATTTTTGACGTTTTTGCATATATTAAAGATAGTAAATGAAAGCAAAGATTCATTTTGACATTTGTTTCTAGTTATTGTATTCTTTAAAAGAATCAATATTTTCTAATAAGGGAGTATGTTGTATGTTAGGTGTCGTTCTTAACTAATCCAATCAATTGGATATTTTCATTCCTTTGTAACCTTGTTCGTTTTTAACATGAATGAAGGTTTATTTGAGTACGGTTTTGGAATGAAGTTAAGAACAATGGTCATACCAAGCATACATGATTTTACCATGCTGCTGTGTACAATCCTGTAGACAGTTTTTTTATGGATAAATAATGTATAGTTTAACGAGCATTTACTCGTTTTATTTTAGCTTAGCCGTAATGACATTGTTCATTGCGGCTATTTTTATTTTATTTTGGAGGGAAAAACATTGAATTCACATACATTTAAGGTTTTGGAAGTACAAAAAATTAAAGAGAAAATAGCGGAATTTGCTTTAACAAATGAAGGTAAAGAAAAAATTTATAATCTTGTTCCATCTACACACTTGAAACAAGTTGAAGCTTGGTTAGATGAAGTTTCTGAGGCAGTTGAAATACTTAAGAAGAGTTCAAGTGTGCCTGTCCATGGGCTGGGCGGGATGGAAGCCATCTTGTCAAAATTAAATAAAGGGATAGCTATGGGTCCTGATCAGCTATCTAAGCTGTATGATTTTTTAGATTGTTGTGGGAAGATGCGCCGGTTCATGGCGGATAAAGAATTCTACGCACCAAGAGTTTCATCATATGTAGCAGTGATTGAGGAGCTGCCAGACCTTGCAGGGGAAATTATGCGTTGTATTCGGAATGGCAGGGTAGATGATTATGCTACTAAAGAATTATTGAAAATTAGAAAACAGATTGCTATTCATGAGGAGCGGCTTAAAGAAAAAACGATGCAGCTTATTCGATCAAACAAATATAAAACCTATTTACAAGAGAACGTTGTGAGCCAAAGAGATGGCAGGTATGTGATTCCTATAAAGAAGGAATATCGAAATAAAATTAAAGGCTCAGTTTTAGATACGTCCGCTTCAGGTTCTACCATATTTATTGAACCTGAAGAAATTGCTCTTTTTCAAGACCAGTTAACGTGGCTGCTAGCAGATGAGGATGTGGAAGTCCAAAAGGTTCTGACCTACTTAACAGGACTAGTAGAAGAGAAAGAGCACCAAATACGTATTGCAATCGAAACGATGGTCCATTATGATTTTTTGTTTGCGAAGGCGAAATATAGCCGGTCTATTAATGGAGCAAAAGTTAAGGTTAATGATGAGAAACAGATAAGGTTACTTCAAGCACAACATCCGCTTCTAGGTGATAAGGCGGTTCCGTTGTCATTAGAGATGATGGAGGGAGAAAGTGCACTCGTCATAACCGGGCCGAATACAGGGGGTAAAACGGTAAGTATTAAAACAGTAGGTTTATTGACAGTTATGGTACAGTGTGGTCTGCATATCCCGGCTTCTGCAGAAAGTAATCTTAGTATATTTCAGCGTATTCTAGTGGATATTGGTGATGGTCAAAGTATTACTGAGAATCTAAGTACGTTTAGCTCACGGATCGTCAACATCATTGAAATCCTTAAGGATACAAATGACCAAACCTTAGTTCTTCTTGATGAGCTGGGTTCCGGAACTGACCCAGGAGAAGGAATGGGTCTCGCTACTGCCATATTAGAGCAGCTTTATAACAAAGGAGCAATACTTTTAGCTACAACTCACTATAGTGAAATAAAAGAGTTCGCTGAAGATCACCAAGGATTTATTAATGGATCAATGGAATTTGATATTGAGACACTAAGCCCGACGTACCGGTTAAATATAGGCAGAGGAGGAGAGAGTCAGGCGTTTGCTATTGCCTTAAAGCTTGGAATTCATCCGAAAATCATTGAGAGAGCACATCAAATTACCTATAAGGAAATTAAAACCTACGACAACAAAGAAACGGATATCTTAAAGCAGAAGGAATTAGAAAAACAAGTAATGGTTAACAAATATAAAAATAGAAAAAAATTGATTCATTCCGATGTGAAAATTACTGAATACAGAAAAGGAGACAATGTGAAGATTTCACCGGCAAATGACTTCGGGATTGTTTATAGCGGCCCTGACCAGCAAGGAAACTATATTGTGCAAGTGAAAGGTGAGAAAATTACGATCAATCATAAAAGATTAAAACTATATATTACCGCCGCAGAGCTTTACCCTGCAGATTATGATTTTGATATCATTTTTGAATCGAAAGAGAACCGCAAAAAAAGTAAAATACTATCCAAAAGACATGATGATGAGATTATTATTGAACATGAAAATTAGAGAAGAAGCCTTCCAAATAGGAAGGCTATTTTTTATTTGCATATTGTTCCGCAAGCAGCTGTTTCACTTGGTTATAACTTAAGCCTGACTGGTTATTTAATCTTTTTACTTCTTCAATATCTGTTCCAACTACAGTTAATTTTTTTTGGTGTGGTTTCATTAATATTATTCCTTCCTTATATTGTTATGGCAAAGATTGTTTTTTTAGCAATGAAAAGGATACTTTTGGTACATACTATAAAAAAAGGAGGCGGTTCCCATTTTTTATGGTAAAAGGGCTAAAGATGAAGAAGTTGAAGTAATTATGCTTGAAACCGAGATCTATTCTTGTATGGATGACGCTTGCATAGGCTGGATGAGAAAGGATTTTGTAACGGACGATTTGCTTTGCCCTATGTGTGGAAACGAAATGGCTGCAGGTATAAGAGAGCTTCCGAAAATATAATAAAGTAATTATTTAAAAAGACTGTCAAAATTTTGACAGTCTTTTATTCATCTCCAAAATCAAAAAAATGACCCTCAAATGCTTTCTGTGCTGATTCCGATGAAGGAAAGAGAGCATCATCGTCCTCGATGACATGAAAGGTTTCGTTTAGGAATAATGCTAGGGCATTTGGATCCTTAGGGTGGGCAACAATTTCAGCAGGTCTTATATTCGCAACAGTTGGTACATGTGGATTACGATAGATCACAAACACCTCATCTCCAGGTTTAGCACTCGAAATATCAACCATATCCATATCCATTTACCTTCCTCATTTATAAATTTTCATTTTGCTGGCGAATTTCATCTCCGGTAATTAAGATATTTGCATCCTCAAGATCCTTATGTCGGTCAACCGACTCACCAGGAACATATTTTTCAGTGGGATAAATACCTCCATGTATGGATGTTTGCTTCTTATTGGATGAACTAGAATCCTTACCCATTACAAACACCTCCTTATATAAGCTTTTGCGTTCTGAATGGGGTTTATTCCTTCCTTAATTTTTCAACAAAAAACTCCCCGTTTTGGGGAGCTTGGTAACTGGTTCTATTCATCTTTATGTGCTAAACAGCGATCGCATTCCATTAAGTAACTTTCTGCTTGTTCTTCCATGTGCTGCCCGCATTGTGGGCATTCCTTATTCGGCAGATTACGGAAAAATTCAACTGGACTAATTAACATTGGGAAAACCTCCTCTTTTTTAATACAGTGTATTAACTTTTTATTTGTTGTAGTACAGTAAGACCAAAAAAAACTTCTTTCTATTCTTCTCTTTTTGCTAAACAGCGGTCACATTCCATTAAATAGCTTTCTGCTTGTTCTTCCATGTGCTGCCCACATTCCGGACATTCTTTCTTTGGCAAAGTACGGAAAAATTCAACTGGATTCATTAACATTTAAAATTCTCCTCCTTTTTTAATACAGTGTATTAGTTTTTCATCTGTTGTAGTACAGTATAATCAAAAAAAACTAATTTGTGTAGTCCTTTTTTAAAAATAATTTAATTTTTTTGAAAAATGATACATTTAACCTGCATTTAGATTATCTACAGGAAGGGCCCTAATTATGTACGGTAAAACCAAAACATTTGGTTATAATAATATAAATTCGACAATTTTGTGAACAAAAACACTTCCCTACCGCAATTGTTTACATTACAATCAGAGTAGAAAGAGAATAGATCAAAAGGGGGAAGGCTGTAAATGGATACAGTTTCAGGAGAATTTCATCCATTTTTGATTGTAATCGCCATAGGTTTAACGATTATGGCTTCATATACAGGTTTAGATATGTTTACTTTGATAAAAAATTCTAAGAATAATAAAAGACTATTATTTCTTGGCGGTTCTTTATCAATGGGTGTTGGAATTTGGGTAATGAATTTTGTTGGGTTAATCGCGGCTGATATTAATCGCTTTTCTAGTTACCAAATACCACTGACAATTTTGTCCATCTTTATAGGAATCGCTTTTTCCGGGATGGCGTTCATTCCTCTATTTGGGAAGGTAATTAAAAGTATTCATTTATTTATCGGAAGCATATTCTTAACGACAGCTGTTTTTGCTATTCATATCATAAGTATTTACGCGATGAACTTGACGATTCAATACAATATTCCTCTTTTTATTTTTTCAGGACTATTAATATTGGGGTCCTTTTTATTTTCTTTATGGATCCTTTTTTCTTCAAAAACCTTTACAAAAGGAAACCAAACTTGGCTAAAACCAATCAGCGCTCTGATTATATCAGGTGCAATTGCAGAAGGGCATTTTCTTTTAAAAAGAGCTTCAACGATTATTTCAGCTAATAATCCAGTAAACGGGGCGATTAATGAAGAAACTTTTTTAGTATATCTAGTTTTATTTGTGACAGTTTTAATTATTAGTGGATTAATTGCCTCGAGTACGTTGATTAGTAAGCAGCTTGCTGAATCAGACACAAACTTAAAGGATATTAAAGACGCATTAGATGCTTCGACCATTGTGGCTATTACAGATCCTGCTGGGAAGATAGTATTTGTAAATGATAAGTTTGAAGAAATCTCAAAATATAGTAAGGAAGAAATCATTGGGAAAAACCATCGCCTATTAAATTCGGGATACCACTCAAAAGAATTTTTTCAGGAATTGTGGTCAACCATTCAATCAGGCAAGATATGGCGTGGAGAAATCAGAAATAAAGCCAAAGATGGCTCCTTATATTGGGTGGATACCACCATTGTCCCTTTCTTAGACAAAAAAGGTAAACCGGTCCAATATATAGCTATTCGTTCTGATATTACGAATCGAAAGAAAGCGGAAAAGGCGCTGTTGGAATCGATTAAAGAAACACGGGATATCACATTTGCACTTGACCAATCTTCCATTATAGCGATTACCGATCAAAAGGGGAAAATTACAAGTGTAAATGATAAGTTCTGCGAAATCTCGAAATACAGTCGTCCCGAATTACTTGGTGAGGATCACAGGATATTAAATTCTGATTATCATTCAAAGGAATTTTTCAAGGATCTCTGGCGGACGATTGGTCAGGGAGATGTTTGGAAGGGTGAAATATGTAACCGCGCTAAAGATGGAACTCTCTATTGGGTGGATACGACCATTGTTCCCTTTTTAAATGAAAATGGGAAACCGTATCAATATGTTGCCATTCGAACGGATATTACTGACAGAAAAAGAGCCGAAGAAGATTTAAAAGAATCCATAAAAGATAATACAGATATTCGCTTTGCACTTGACCAATCGACGATTGTGGCATTTACAGATGCAAGAGGAATCATTACAAGTGTAAATGATAAATTCTGTGAAATATCTAAATATAGCCGTGAAGAGATTATTGGGAAAGATCATAGTATCTTAAATTCTGGCCATCATCCCAAGCTGTTCTTCAAAGATTTATGGAAAACGATTGGCGAAGGAAAGGTTTGGAAAGGTGAAATAAAAAATAAAGCAAAAGATGGAACACACTATTGGGTGGATACGACGATTGTTCCTTTCTTGAATGAAAATGGGAAGCCGTACCAATATGTAGCGATTCGTAATGATATTACAGAACGGAAGAAAACAGAAGAAGTCCTCCATCGACAGGATAAGCTGGCTGCTGTTGGACAATTAGCAGCAGGAGTAGCGCATGAGATTCGAAATCCGCTTACATCTATGAAAGGATATGCAGAGTTCCTAACATTAGATGAACAGGACCCAGAGCGCTTAGAATTTATCAATATCATTCTCGATGAAATTGAGAGGGTGAATACCATTGTGGAGGACTTTATGGTATTGGCCAAACCGAAGATGGTAGAACTAGAAGAAAAGAATGTAGTTCCAGTGATTAAAAACGTGGTTTCACTGCTTGAATTTGAAGCAAGGAAAAAGCATGTGAAACTTTCATTTGATTGCCCACATGAAATCATCCAAATTGAATGTGATGAAAACCGCTTAAAACAGGTGTTTTTGAACTTTATCAAAAATGGTATTGAAGCAATGCCAAATGGTGGAGAATTGCATGTGAAAACCATGATTCATGATAATAACGTCCAAATCTCCATTCAGGACACGGGCATCGGGATACCAAAGGAAAAACTAAAACAGCTTGGTGAACCTTTCTATACTACAAAGAAAAATGGAAACGGCCTTGGATTAATGGTCAGTTTTAAAATTATTGAAAATCACAATGGAAAAGTGTTTGTTGAAAGTGAACCAAATAAAGGAACTACCTTCAATATCCTATTGCCAGCAAAACCAGCATGAAAAAACGGAAGTTATCCACTTCCGTTTTTTTTATTTGAAACTTTTCAAAAAATAGACAATTATTTTTTGAAAAATTAAAGCTACTTTTAGGTTGAATAGATTAATATGTTTATATAAGTATTAATGATTTAATTTAGGAGGGGAAATTTTGGGAGAAGCAAATTTTGTCAAAACTATTTGCGGTTATTGCGGCACCGGCTGCGGTTTAGTGCTTGAAGTAAAAGATAATCGAATTATGAAAATTCGCGGTGACAAAGAGGCACCTGTTAACAAGGGCCAGACGTGTGTGAAAGGTGCATTTGCCTATGAATATGTTCACTCGAACAAAAGATTATTCCATCCACTCATCCGAAAAGCCGGGCAATTAGTAGAAACAACCTGGGATGAGGCATATCAGTTTATTGCAGACAAGTTATCTTCAATTAGAGATACATGGGGCCAAAGTTCTATCTCCATGTTTGCCTGTGCTAGAACAACAAATGAATCCAATTACATTACTCAAAAATTCATGAGGACTGTAATTGGCAGTAATAATATCGACGGATGTAACCGTACGTGACACGCTCCGAGCGTTGCCGGTCTGGCAACTGTATTTGGAAGCGGTTTCCCAACAAATACGCTAGAGGATTTTGACCGTGCCGAAGTCTTGCTGTTAATGGGATCAAACACGACGGAGGCACATCCTATTATTGCTAACCGCATTAAAAAAGCAATCAAGAATGGTCTTAAGGTAATTGTTATTGACCCGAGAAAAATTGATATGGTTAAATTTGCTCACCGCCATCTTCAGATCAATGTCGGGACAGATATAGCGCTGATAAATGCCTTCCTTCGGGTAATTATAAAAGAAGACTTGTATAATAAAGAATTCATTGAACGATTTACAATTGATTTTGAGTCATTAATCAAACAAGTAGAGAGATACACACCTGAATATGCTGCTTCCATAACTGGCTTGAGTGCGGAGGATATTGTAACAACAGCAAGGGAATATGCAAGTTCAAGCAGTTCAATGATTGCCTATACACTGGGGATTACAGAACACCACTGTGGTGTGAATAATGTCTTTGATATAGCCAATCTTGCTTTATTGACTGGAAATATCGGCAGGCAGGGAACTGGAATTATGCCTTTACGTGGGCAAAACAATGTCCAAGGTGCAGGAGATATGGGATGTTTACCTAACCAGCTGACAGGGGCAATGAGTATAGCGAATGATGAATTCCGTACGCGTTTTGAGAAAGAATGGAAGGTTACACTAAATCCGCATGCGGGAGACACACAAACAAGAACTTTTGACCGACTCGAAAATGGTGAATTAAAGGCACTCTATATCATTGGAGAAAATCCTTTGCTAGCGGATGTTCATATGAACCATACGAAGGAATTAATGAAAAAGCTTGACTTGCTAATCGTTCAGGATATTTTCCTAACAGAAACTGCCGAAATGGCAGATGTCGTTCTTCCGGCTTGTTCTTGGGGAGAGGTGGATGGAACCTATACCAATACAGACAGAAGAATCCAAAGAGTACGTAAAGCGGTTGATCCAGGACCAAATGTAAAAGAAGATTGGGTCATTCTATGTGAGTTGTCAACGTTAATGGGATATCCAATGAACTATTCAAACAGTGAAGAAATTTGGAATGAAGTGAGAAAACTTGCTTGGGAGATGTATGGCGGTATTTCTTATGAAAGACTTGAGAAAGAATATAGTATTCATTATCCATGTCCAACAGAAGACCATCCAGGTACATTTGTTATGCATGAGAGATTTCACAATCAGGAGACTGTTGGGAAAAAGTCACCATTTGTCCCAGTTGATTTTACACCGCCTTTGGAGCTTCCAGATGATGAATATCCTTTTACACTAACGACAGGCAGACGGTACGAGTCATATAATACCCATTCGCAAACCCGTTACTATGCTTCTGGTGTAAAAGTAAAACAAACGGAAGAAACAGTTGATATTCATCCGGACGATGCCAAATCTCTAGGGATTAGTGATGGTGAAGTGGTTCAAGTTCGGTCTCGAAGAGGAGAGCTAAACGTGAAGGCGAAAATTACGGATCAAGTCGTTCCTGGGCTTGTATTCATGAGCTTCCATTGGAGTGAAACACCAACGAATGTTTTAACACTAAACGAATATGACCCGATTTCTGGAACCGCAGAATATAAAGCATGTGCGGTGGCCATTACTAAGATATAAAAAAAAGCGCGGAATCGTATTCCGCGCTTATTACTATTTTTTAAAAAAAGGCTCTGTTATTATTCATTGTTGATTTTCATGGTGGTATGGGAAATCATAGGAGGAGAAATTCCTTTTAATGTATATGAGGAAGCTCAAGAAGCTAATAAAAGTGGAGATTTTCCGCTTAACTGCTCTAAATAGGACAAAATCCAAAGGTTTGGATCATATAATAGGAAAAACTCCTCTTATATTTAAGAAAATATGGGTATTTCGCAATTCAGTCGGAATTTCTCCGCTTATTTTTCAAATCAACATTTAGTTATAACAGAACCTAAAAACAAGCCGGGGATTATCCGGCTTGCTTGACCATTTGTTTAACTGTTGTTGCTTTTCTTTGATAGTAGAAATAGTTCAGTGCGAACGCAATGACATAGAAACCAATAAAGAAATAGAATGCTGTTACAGGTGTACCTGTTGTATTAACGGACCATCCAAATAGCTTAGGGATTAGGAAAGAACCGTAGGCAGCAAATGCTGCAGAGAACCCAATTACTGGTGCTGCTTCTTTTGGTATGAAAATGGTTGGAATCATTTGGAACGTTGATCCAGAACCAATACCAGAGGCTAGGAATAATACAAGGAATGAAGCTAAGAAACCAGCAAACTGTTTTAGATTTAAGAAATAAATAACCCCTAAAGCACCAATGGCCATCGCAACAAAGACATATGCCGTTACGCGCGCACCGCCCAATTTATCTGCCATCCAGCCGCCAACAGGTCTTGCAGCAGCTGCTACTAATGCACCAAGGAATGCCAGTGAGATATATTCAGGAAACTGTGATTTCAATAATAGCGGGAAAGCCGCTGAATAACCAATAAATGAACCAAATGTTGCTACATAAAGTGCTGTCATAATCCAAGTGTGTTTTCGTTTAACAATAACAAATTGGTCTGCTACAGATTGCTTTGCACCTGGGACATTATCCATTTTGAAATAAGCTAGTACTGTCATGATTACAATGGGAATGACCCAGATAAATGCTGCATTTTGTAACCATATTTGTTGACCGTTTGCTAAAACTTGACCTTTACCAGCAAAAGCGAAAGCACCTGTTGTAACGATTAATGGTGTAACAAATTGTACAACAGAAACGCCCATATTTCCTAAACCGCCGTTAATACCTAACGCTGTACCTTTTTCTTTTTTCGGGAAGAAAAAGCTAATATTTGCTGAAGAGGAAGAGAAGTTCCCTCCACCAAGACCACAAAGTGCTGCTAACAATAACATAATCGAGAATGGTGTATCTGGATTTTGTACTGCAAATCCAATGCCAATTGCCGGTATGGCTAAGACGCCAGTCGAAATAACCGTCCAGTTTTTACCGCCTATCGAACCGACTGCAAAAGTATAAACAAAGCGAAGGGTTGCGCCCACGAGACCTGGAATTGCTGCTAATGTGAACAATTGTTCATCTGTAAAAGCGAAGCCGATATCATTTAATCTAATTGCAACAACAGACCAAATCTGCCAAACAATAAATGCAAGCATGAGAGATGGAACTGAGATCCATAAATTACGCTTTGCGTGTTTTTTTCCTTCTGAATTCCAAAATTTTTCATCCTCAGGATTCCAATAATTAATTCGTGCCATATTTATCTCTCCCCTAAATCCACATTTGTTTTTAAAGTGGATGTTCTTTGTGTTATCACTATAAAACACATGCTAACATGATTTTTGTGACGTACGTCACAAAAATAGTGAAGGAACTGTGAACTTAAGGCGAAAGTCAAAAAGTTGTAATATTTTAGACTGAATCTGCACTTTTTTTGGAAAAAAAATAGACCCTCCGAGGATGGTCTCATTTCTTTTGATCATCAACTTCATGAAACATGGCCACATAATTCTTTGTTTCACCGCTGTCATCTTTAATGGCTGTAATGGTTAACCATTCTTGATAGATTTCTTGGTTTTTTCTTTTGTTCCAAATGAACCCTTCCCAGTAGCCAGAATTGATCAAACTATCCCACATCTTTTTATAAAAAGCATTATCATGTTCTCCTGATTGAAGTACACTAGGCGTTTTCCCGACTACTTCATCCATTGTGTATCCTGTAATTTGGGTGAAAGCAGGGTTCACACTTTGGATGATACCATGTTTATCTGTAACCGTTATTCCATCAGTAGCATGATTAATAATTTTAGCAGAAATATCTTGCTTCTCACGAAAGTAAAGCCAGAGGACTAATATAGAACTTGCTAATGAAAACTCTGATAGTGACATAAATCCAATAGCATAGTGTCCAGTCCAATTAAAAAGAATGGTCAAAATGATTGGAGGGAAAAAGCCTCCAAGCCCGCCCATGGCAGAGACGATACCATTCACGATTCCAGCTTGTTTCGAAAAATATAAAGGTACTAATTTAAAAATGGTGCCATTTCCTAGTCCTGCACAAATAGCTACGAATAAACAGCCAAACGAATAAATTGGCAGAGAGGGAGTAAAGGCAAGTAGAAAACCGGCGAAAGTAAGTCCTGTGAAAACTCCCATTAAAATAAAAAATGGATTTAATTTATCCCCAAGCCAGCCGCCTATCGGCCGAAAAACAGTAGCTAATGCAATAAATCCAGCTGTACGTAGACCAGCATCTACTTTTTCTAACCCGAAATGATTTACTAAGAAAGATGGCAGATAAATTGTGAAGGCAACAAATGACCCAAAGGTAATGAAATAGAATAGACTTAAAAACCAAAGCTTTTCATTTTTATAAACTTCTTTAATTTGTTCGGTTAATGGGTTGTTAACCTTTCTCTCATTTTTATCACCAAATAAAAAATTCAAGACAGCAAAGACCAAAACGACAACAAGGAATATCTGAATGGTGGTTCTCCATCCAAATGCATCTGCTAGAACGGGCGAGGCAAAGGATGTAAGTGCTGTGCCAATATTCCCGGCACCATAGATTCCATTGATAAAGCCATGCTTTTCTTTTGGGAAATATTTAGGCAAAGAGGTAACACCGATAGAAAAAACAGCACCGCCAATACCGAGCATTAAACCTCCCAAAATTAACATAAATAAAGAGTTTGCGATACTTAGAATCCCAATCGGAAGCAATAAAATAATAAAACTAATGGTAAAAATGGTTCTAGCTCCAAACCGATTAGTCCAATATCCAATTGGAACTCTAAGTAAAGAACCAAGGATTACGGGTACGGCTGTGGCCAAGGATATTTGAGTAGAAGATAGCTTAATATCTGCTTGAATATAGGGCATGAGCGACGAAATAAGCACCCAGACCATAAAACCGGCAACAAGGCTTGTGGTTTGAAGATATAATTGTTTTGCACCTTGTGACATTCCAATCCCCCTTCATTTCCATAAGAGTAGTATTTCCAAAATAAAATGATACAACCGAAATTTCTGTCCAGATAAATGATTTTGGCAAATTTTTCTTAGTGTATTATAGAACAAATTATTATAATTAACTGTGAGTTATCACACTAAACTATTAAAATACTATTAAATTTCTTTAAAAATGGAAAATAACTCCTCATTCGTGTAATATCATACTCAAATCACAATAAAAGGAAATTATACTCCTTATCATATCAATAAGGCAGGAGGGGTTTTTTTTGAAATTTAAAGAAAAAAAAACATTTGAAGAACGGTTGGACCTGATAAGCAAACTATCTAAACAATTTAATGTAAGAGCACATAAGGTTGATATCGAGGGAAGTTTTCCATTTGAAAATATTCAAGATTTAAAAGATACCGGGTATACCTCATTAACGGTTCCTAAGAAGTATGGGGGAATTGAAATTTCTCTATATGAAATGCTCCGTTTCCAAGAAAAAATTGCTGAGGGGGATGGGGCAACGGCCCTGTCTATTGGCTGGCATATGGGGATTATTAAAAACCTCGCCGAAAAAAACGCTTGGAATGAAAATATTTTTAGAAAAATATGTGAAGACGTTTTGAATGGTTCTTTAATTAATAGTGCAGCAACAGAGCCTAGAACAGGAAGTCCAACCCGTGGGGGAAGACCTGAAACAACTGCCCATAAAGAAGGAAATCATTGGATTATTAATGGTAGAAAAACATTCACTACAATGGCACCAGTATTAGATTATTTTATAGTAAGTGCGACTTTGAAAGATAGCAGCCTGGCAGGGAACTTCCTTATTCCTAGGTCCTCTAAGGGAATTGTAATAGAAGAAACATGGGATAGTATTGCCTTAAGAGGAACAGGAAGCCATGATCTAATCTTACAAAATGTATCCATACCTGGAGATTATTTTGTAGAACAGATTGGAATAGATGGAAAGAAAGCCAGCGGATGGCTTCTACATATTCCTGCATGTTATCTAGGGATTGCAAAAGCTGCAAAAAGATATGCGATAGAATTTGCGTTAAACTATGCTCCTAATAGTGTTGAGGGTACTATCATAGATTTACCGAACGTTCGACAAAAAATAGGGGAGATGGAATTGAAGCTGATGGAATCAGAGTATTTCTTATATGCAGTTGCGAAGCAATGGGATGATTCTGATGAAGAGAAGAAAGCCGTAATGGGACCCCTTTTGGGAGCTGCAAAATTAACGGTTACGAATAACGCCATCACCATAGTGGATTTGGCAATGAGAATAGTAGGGGCAAGAAGTTTATCATTGAAAAATCCTCTGCAACGGTATTATCGGGATGTAAGAGCGGGACTTCACAACCCCCCAATGGACGATATGACCATCCAGCTCTTAGCAAACAATGCTATCAAAGGATTATGAAATCAGTGTAGTTTTTTTTGATTAATTTGGCCTCACCTTGAACATTTTAACTATAAGGGGTGAAGACAATGCCAAGAGGTAAGGAATTGAGTCAACTTCCTAAGTCTAATACCAAAATAGACGTAGGTACAAATACAAGAGAAGTCCTTGGTAAAGGTTATGATCAACAGATTAAACCTCAGCCTAAAGACATAAATAAGGAAAACGAAGACATGATATAGGAGCAAACAGGCAGGTATAAAAAAGTGCCTCCACCTTTAATAAAGGTGGAGGTATTTTATTCTTCAATCAGTTCGCCAAGTTCAACAATGGTTCGCTCTTCAAGCGGTCCTCTTAGATGGACGGTTGCTGTTCTTCCATCCTCATTTAATTGGTCAATCCAAACCGAAGCCCCATTATATTTCACTTCAATATCAGCAGAAGACGATAATATTTGCTTTACACGATTAACATTCATTTCTTTCACTCCTCTTTCATTAGTCATTATATTTTTACCTTTATGTGGGATTTAATTCATTTTAATTGTAATCGCTTTCTTCTATTATAAATAGTTCTAAAAGGATAGCTTGGATTATATTCTGTAAAAGATAAGACTAAAATCATATTGCATGCCTTAAAATTAGGGTTTATGATTACTTAGAAAAAGATTCCTTCAAAAAATAATGAAACTTAATAAACTTCTTATCGTCTTATATTAAAGGAGTTTCAATTATCCTAAGGCTGAATAAAATAAATTTTATGCCTCCATATGAAATTGACCAAGCTTTGCACAATATAATTTAACCGCTAATTTTAGTGAAATTTGACGAAAAAAATTGGATATTAATGGTAAGGGTTTTGTTTTTATTTTTTTTGAAATGTGATATAGTTATTGAGGTTCGTTTACCGAAGGTTGTTGGTAAGTGAGAGGAGAAAAAGAAATGAAAAAGATTCAACTGCCAAAAATAAAAAATAATGGATCGATTGCTTTCTTTGCAATTGCTGTTGTTTTATTCTGGCTAAAAACTTATACTGCTTATCAAATTGAATTTACACTTGGAATTGATAATAACTTACAAAAGTTTCTTTTATTCATTAACCCATTAAGTTCAGCACTGTTCTTTTTTGGTTTAGCATTACTTTTCAAGAAGCATATGAAATTAGTAATGATTATTACGAACTTTATTTTGTCGTTTTTATTGTACGCAAATATTGCTTATTACAGATTTTTCAGTGATTTTATTACGGTTCCAGTATTGATGTCGACGAAAACAAATGCAGGACAATTAGGAGATAGTGCGCTTTCTTTAATGTCTCCATTCGATTTCCTATACTTCTTGGATTTCTTTATTTTAATTATTCTTGCTGCAACTACTTTTAAAAAGGCAACGGTGGAACATAAAAGGTCATTTAAAGTGGTGTTGTTGTTCGCGGTTACTGTATTTTTATTTAATCTTGGTTTGGCTGAAAAGGATCGTCCGCAGCTTTTAAGTCGTTCTTTTGATAGGAATTACTTAGTAAAATATTTGGGCGCCTATAACTTCACCATCTACGACGTTATTCAAAACATTAAATCTTCAGGTCAACGTGCACTTGCGGATAGCAGTGATATTACGGATGTTGAAAACTACCGAAAAGCAAATTTCTCTAGCCCTAATCCTGAATATTTTGGTAAGGCCAAAGGAATGAATGTAATCTATATTGCAATGGAATCACTTCAAAGCTTCGCCATCGATTATAAAATGCCTGATGGTCAGGAAGTGACACCTTTTTTAAATTCATTAGTGCACGGAAATGAAGCTTTTTATTTTGAAAACTTCTTTCATCAAACCGGTCAAGGAAAGACATCGGACGCAGAATTTTTGATGGAAAATGGATTATACCCAATGGCTCAAGGTGCTGTATTTGTCAACAAAGCCCAAAATACCTACCATGCCATGCCGGCGATTTTAAAAGGTAATGGTTACTATTCTGCTTCGTTCCATGGAAATTATAAAACATTCTGGAACCGGAACGTTATGTATAAGGCATTAGGATACGATCAATTTTTTGATGCCGAATATTACAATATGACAGAGGAAAACACAAAGAATTATGGTTTAAAGGATAAGCCATTCTTCACGGAATCAATGCCATTACTTAAGAGCTTACCACAGCCGTTCTATACAAAGTTTTTAACCCTTTCAAATCATTTTCCATTTGAAATGGATCCAGAGGATACAGAATTCCCTGCTGGGGATACAGGTGATAAAGTGGTTGACCAGTATTTCCAAGCAGCGCATTATATGGATGAAGCGATTGAACAGTTCTTTAATGATTTAAAAGCTTCAGGTTTATATGATAATACCGTTATTGTCATGTATGGTGACCATTATGGTATTTCGGAAAATCACAACGAAGCAATGGCAAAAGTTCTCGGTGTGGAGGAAATCACACCAACGTTAAATGCAGGCTTGCAACGCGTTCCTTTATTTATTCATGTTCCAGGGGTAAAAGGTGGAGTTCAACAGCAATACGGAGGTCAGGCAGACGTTCGTTCGACAATCCTCCACTTCTTAGGAATAGATACGAAAGACTATATGGAACTTGGGTCTGACCTATTATCTCCAGATCACAGAAACTGGGCTTTATTTAGGAACGGTGACTTCGTTTCACCAGAGATTGTCCAGGTCAAAGGGAAATGCTACAGTAATGTAACAGGAGAATTACTCGAAGGGATTGAAGCATGTAAGGAAATTGCGGATAAAGCAGCTACAGAGCTTCAAATTTCAGATGAAATTGTCTATAAAGACCTTTTACGCTTCTACGAGCCGGAGGGATATACTCCAATAAATCCAAACGACTTCGAATATTTAGCTCCAAAAGCTAAAAAAGAAATAAAGGACACGGAAGATACAAGTGATACAGAAAGTACTGATTTTACTGAAGATACAAGTGAAACAGAGACTGAAACTGAGAGTATAAATTCCGCTGATTCTGTTAAAGAATAATAAATCATTACAAATTAATGAGGGGCTTTCATTAAAAATGAAGGCTTCTTTTTTTATTCGTTTTAATGAATAAATATGTAGCTTTAGAATTATGTTTATACTATAATGTATAGTAAAAAAATTGCACATTGCATGGAGTGGAGGAGATTGATATGAGAGATGTAAGGTTAATTAACATATTTGAACATCATATTGCACAAAAATACTTGAATCGATCTGGAATAGCCCATGCAATTGCTGTTGCCTATCATGCCTTTCATTTAGCGAAAGAACATCAAGTTGATATTGATACAGCGGCAAAGGCGGGGCTTCTACATGATATGGGGCATTACACATGGTATAAGAACGGAAAATGGGATTATGATTTATATAAGCAAAATGACATACATCCGATTAAAGGGGCGGAAAGAGCGCACAAGTTATTAATCCGTCTTGGTGAAAATCCAATAAAAGCAAAGACAATCGCATTAGCCATTCTTTTTCACACTGATTCTTTTTTACCATCAAACGACATTGTACGGACACCGTTGCAGCAAATTGTTAAATGGGCAGATGAAAGAGACGAAGAGGAGGGTGGAATGCACCATTATCGAAGTATTGATTATGAACGGGCAAAGCATAGTATAACTCGTTTAGATGACTGGATTGATGTGGAACTAGAAAATATGGCTAAACATGGGTGAATAAAACAAGCTGTGCTCCTGGCACAGCTTGAGATTTATGTATTTATACCCGACGGAATCCTTCTTCTTGTAAAAATCCTTCAGCTTCACCGTATGTATCGAAGCTTTCTTCAAGGTTTAGTCCAAAGTAAATATTCCAAGTATCGTTTTCATTGATTAAAATTAAATGATTTTTCTCCTCGTCGACCCAGCGTTCTTCCACCTGGTTACCGATAATCGCTTCTTCTGCAATTGACTTTTCTACAGGTAATAAAGATTCAATGGACTCTTTAATCAATATTTTCAATTCATCTGCTGAAAAATCACGAATATTAACCATTCCTTTCTCGTCTGTTTGATAGGAATGTAGATTTCCAGCATAAACAAATCCGTTTCCGTTTGGATGAAGGTGGTAAACCACATTCTTCTTGTCGGAAGCGCTGTTCGGCAGTTGGAAATTAATTCGCTTCAGTGAGACGTCTTTTCGTTCTAGTTCAGGAAATGTTTCAATTATGGATAATTTTTCATTAAAAGTAAGCATTAGTGCCTCCAATATTTTCGTAATAGTACTATCATACAGATAGTTTAACTGAAGATACAACAAATTATTTAAAAAGGCTTCAGTGCCTAAGCACTGGAGCCCCTTCTACGGATTAATATCCGCCGCCAAAAAATGCAGATCCGACAATAATTAAAAGAATAAATAAAACAACAATTAATGCAAATGTGTTGTTGTTACCGCCTTGTTGACCCATTCCGTCTCCACCTCCACAGACCGTTATCTACCTTTAATTTATGAAATAACCGCTTGGAAGGCTTGGACGAAGTTCATGGTTGTATTATTTTTTATAAAAAACGATTGTATGGACACCAATGTCATGTTACCATTATATAAATAAATAAAAACGATTTTTGGAGGAGTCTGTCACCAAGGGATAACTATGTCCCTTGGTACAGACTCCTTTTTGTAGTTCCAAAAATTGAAATTCAAAATTAATGAAAAGATTCGAGAGGTGGAATGATAGTATAAAGCTAGAATTGAGAACTAGAATTAATCTGACAACCTAATTGGTTGGTATCTCAGAAATAAGGAGGTTATGTTATGTCTGCACCACACTTAGCGATTGTAGCACCCTTGGTCCTTTCGGTTTTTATTCCAGTATTTTACAGAATATTCCGCCATATACATACAGGATGGTTTGTGCTGCCGTTACCTATTTTGTTGTTCGTCTATTTTCTCACTTTCTTACCGGAAACGATGAGGGGGAAATCATTCATTGAAAGTATGAACTGGATTCCGTCTTTAGGGATTAATTTTACAGCAAAAGTCGATGGACTTGGCCTTTTATTTGCACTTTTAATCACAGGGATTGGAGCCTTGGTTGTTCTTTATTCCATCTATTATCTAGCAAAGACTAAAGAAAAGCTCAATAACTTTTATGTATATTTACTGCTCTTTATGAGTGCGATGCTTGGAGTTGTCTTATCGGATAACTTAATTGTCATGTATGCATTTTGGGAACTGACCAGCTTTTCGTCTTTTCTTTTAATTGGTTACTGGTACGAACGAGATAAATCACGTTATGGTGCACAAAAATCAATGCTCATTACGGTATTTGGCGGGCTCGCCATGCTGGGAGGAATCATCCTTCTGTACATTATGACAGGAACTTTTAGTGTTACAGAATTGATATCTCAAGCAAATACTATTTTTCACCACGCATTATTTGTGCCTGCATTACTTTGTATTTTACTTGGTGCTTTTACAAAGTCTGCGCAATTTCCGTTCTATATTTGGCTTCCGGATGCCATGGAAGCTCCAACACCCGTGAGTGCTTACTTACACTCTGCAACAATGGTGAAGGCAGGAATTTATTTAGTAGCACGTTTTACTCCGGTGTTCGGGGATCATTTTCTATGGTTCTGGCTAGTAACAAGTATCGGGATACTTACCTTGATATGGGGTTCTATATTTGCGGTGAAACAGACCGATTTAAAGGCGATTTTAGCCTTCTCAACTGTCAGCCAATTAGGTCTGATTATGTCCTTACTTGGTGCTGGAGCAGCAGCTCTTCATTATGAATTTTTGGATGAAAATATCTATACGGTAGCTGTCACGGCGGCTATTTTCCACTTAGTTAACCATGCAACCTTTAAAGGTAGCCTATTCATGGCTGCTGGAATCATCGACCATGAAACAGGGACAAGGGATATTCGTAAATTGGGTGGTTTAATGCACTTTATGCCGATTACGTTTACGATTTCTATTATTGGTGCTTTCTCAATGGCGGGACTTCCACCATTTAACGGGTTCTTAAGTAAAGAGATGTTTTTTACAGCCATGGTGCATGTAACGGAAATGGATTTATTTAATCTTGAAACATGGGGTTTTGTATTCCCAGTGCTTGCTTGGATTGCCAGTGTCTTTACTTTTGTTTATAGCATGATACTTGTTTCTAAAACATTCACCGGTAAATATCAGCCGGAAAAACTTGATAAAAAACCACATGAAGCTCCAATGGGATTGCTAATCTCACCGGTTATACTCGTTTCACTTGTTATTATTTTCGGGTTTTTCCCAAACCTTTTATCTGATAGTCTCATCTCACCTGCTATGGCTTCGATTCTTCCAAGTCTGCTTGGGGCGGGTGATGAATTTATGGTTCACATTTCTTTCTGGCATGGACTGAATATTGAACTGCTTATGACCCTCGGTGTAGTGTGTTTAGGAATTATCCTTTATAAGACTCATTCAAAATGGAAAAAAATCTATAAAGCGATTCCAGAGAAGCTTTCTCTTAATCAATTTTATGACTTTTTAATGGAAGGAATAGAATCAGTCTCTTTTAAGATAACTAAAACCTATATGAATGGATCGATTAGGTCCTACCTCGTCTATATATTTGCATTCTTTATTGCTATCCTTGTAACTACACTAATTGGAAAGAATGCCTTTATGTTTGATACAAACAATGTATCTTCAATAGGAATTTATGAAGTTGTATTGGCTATTCTTGTGGTTTTGGGATCGATTTGTATTCTATTTGCTAAATCAAGAATGACTTCTATTATCTTGCTTGGTGCTGTTGGTTATACAGTTTCTTTATTCTATATACTGTTTAGAGCACCAGATTTAGCGTTAACTCAGCTTGTTATTGAAACGATTTCTGTCGCCTTATTCTTGGTGTGTTTCTATCATTTGCCTAAATTAAGGAAATTTGAGACTAGAATGAGGTTTAGACTTACCAATGCTCTCATTTCTGTTGGAGTAGGAGCACTTGTAACCTTAATCGCACTTTCAGCACATAGCAGTAAACTTTTTGATTCTATTTCAAAATATTACGTAGAGAATACGTATACAGAGGCTGCGGGCAAGAACATGGTAAACGTCATACTAGTTGATTTTCGCGGCTTTGATACACTTTTTGAAATCACAGTATTGGCCATTGCTTCTTTAGGAATCTTTGGCATGATCAAATTAAGATTGAATGGGAGAAAAGAAGGATGAGAAAAACGAACAATATCATACTTGAAACAGCCGTAAAAGTTCTTCTCTTCTTTATTGTCCTCTACTCAGTCTATATTTTTACAGCGGGTCATTATTATCCCGGCGGAGGGTTTATAGGAGGACTAATGACAGCAGGAGCGATTGTGCTTTTATTAATAACTTATGATATCAAAACAGTTGCGAAAATTTTACCAGTAAACTACCGGATTCTTACAGCGATTGGGCTGCTATTTGCAATTGGAACAAGTGCGGGTTCTTTGATCTTTGATGTACCATTTTTAACCCATGCATTCGGAGATGTTCACTTACCGCTCCTTGGTGAATTATCTATTCATACAGCAACACTTTTTGATTTAGGAGTGTACTTTGTTGTTGTCGGAGTGACGATGACCATTATTCAAACGATTGGAGAGGATGAATAATGGAAATTTTAATGGCAATTGTGATTGGTATTTTATTTACGACTGCTACCTATTTAATGCTTTCAAAAAGTCTGCTGCGTATCATCGTCGGCACTGGACTATTAAGCCATGGTGCCCATCTCCTTATTCTAACGATGGGTGGTTTGAAGAGGGGGTCTGCTCCTATATTAGGGGGAAATGCGGAGAGCTATACAGATCCACTGCCTCAAGCGTTAATTTTAACAGCCATTGTAATCAGCTTTGGTGTGACAGCCTTTTTCTTAGTCTTGGCTTATCGAGCCTATCAAGAGCTGGGGACAGATAATGTAGAAGAAATGAGGGGAACAGAAAAAGATGACTAATTTAATCATTTTGCCTATATTAATCCCCTTATTTACTGGGGTAGTATTAATTTTTCTAAATAAAAGAATCACAGGTCAGCGAGTTGTAGCAATTATCTCTTCTGTAAGTACAATGATTGCTGCGGGGGTCATTGTACAAAAGGTACACACCGATGGGATTCAATCGCTTAATGTAAGCAGCTGGGACGCTCCATTTGGGATTACTTTAGTTTCTGACATGTTTTCAGCGCTTCTAGTACTAACAACAAGCATTATTGCGTTTGCTTGTTTAATTTACTCCTTTAAATCGATTGGACAAGAACGTGAAAAATACTACTACTATGCTGTTTTTAACTTTTTATTAGTAGGAGTGAACGGAGCTTTTACAACAGGAGATATCTTTAACCTTTTTGTGTTTTTTGAGGTCATGCTTATGTCTTCCTATGTTTTGTTAGTTCTTGGAGGAACAAAGATACAACTAAGAGAATCAATTAAATATTTACTTGTGAATGTCATATCATCTGCATTATTTGTTGTTGCGGTTGCCTATTTATATTCTGTAGTCGGCACGTTAAATATGGCTCATATTTCTAGTCGAATCAATGAAATTAGTGTAAATGGGATGCCAGGAATATTAACAGTTATTGCAGTCTTATTTTTAATCGTTTTTGGCTTAAAGGGAGCGATTTTCCCGCTCTACTTTTGGATGCCGGGTTCCTATTACGCACCTCCAGCTCCTGTATTAGCACTTTTTGGTGCTTTATTGACAAAAGTTGGAGTTTATTCGATTACAAGAACATATACTCTTTTCTTTTATCATGATATGGATGCGTTTGGTATTCTCACCATTCTAGCGATTCTGTCCATTGTGTTCGGTGTTATTGGTGCCATTGCGTACTGGGATATCAAGAACATCATTATTTATAATATTATCATCGCTGTTGGAGTGATTCTATATGGCGTTTCTGTCTTGAACACAGCATCCCTAACAGGTGCTGTTTACTACCTGATTCACGATATGCTTATTAAAGCAGCATTATTTCTGCTCGTAGGAATTGTTATTACGATTACGGGAACGAGTAACTTAAGAAATATTAGCGGATTAATTACCCGTTATCCAGGTCTTGGCTGGACATTCTTTATTGCTGCTCTAACGCTCGCAGGAATTCCTCCTTTGAGTGGTTTTGTTGGAAAACTCCTAATTGTGCAAGGTGGATTTGAGGGTGAGAGCTTTATTGGCGGCTTCATTACATTGATGTCAAGTTTACTCGTACTTTTTTCGGTTATGAAAATTTTTATTAATGGTTTTTGGGGAAAGGACCGTACTTACGGTGGAGAGGAAAAAGCACCTGTAAAACAATTGCTTATTGCTCCTGCTATATTAGTAGCGATATCTGCTCTTTACGGAATTGGTTCCGAATTTATTTTGCCGTATATTTCTCAGGCAGCCGACACCCTGTTGAATCCTAATTTATATATTGATGCTGTCTTAAAGGAGTGAATTAGCTTTGGCATTTCAAATTTTATTGAATGTGGTGTTAGCCTTTTTATGGATGTTTATTAAGGTTTCCTACGATCCCATAAGTTTTATAAAAGGCTTTATTTTTGGACTCCTTGTCATATTTGTGCTAAGACGTTACTTCCATAGCCGTTTTTATTTATTCCGATTATGGTCCTTCATAAAGTTGACTTTTATTTTTATAAAGGAATTAATTTTGTCCAATATAGCCATTGTAAAAATTGTATTAAAACCTAAATTAGATATGAGGCCCGCTATTTTTGCAATGGACACAGTTTTAACAAAGGATTGGCAAATTACTTTACTCTCAAGTTTAATAACATTAACGCCAGGTACATTAGTCATTGATGTTTCAGAGGATAATAAAACCCTTTTTATTCATGCGATGAATATTGGGGAAGTAGAAGATGAGATTAACAGTATTAAGAATTCATTCGAAAAAGCTATTTTGGAGGTGAGCAGGTAATGATTGAGATTATTATTCGATTAGCATTGTTATTCTGCTCTCTTTCGATGCTTGGATTAATTTATCGGGTAATAAAAGGTCCTAGTGTAGCCGATAGAGTGATTGCATTAGATGCAATAGGTGTAAACCTTGTAGCGATTACAGCATTGATATCAATCGTTTTAAACTCTCATGCTTTTCTTGAAATCATACTATTAATAGGGATTCTAGCCTTTATTGGAACAGTTGCGTTTGCTAAGTATTTGGAAAAGGGGGTAATTATCGAACGTGAGCGTAATCATTGATTTCCTTATTGGATTCTTTATTTTAGTGGGAGCTCTATTTTGCCTAATTGCTACGGTTGGAGTAATTAGACTCCCTGATGTTTATACACGAAATCATGCTGCCTCAAAGGCTGCTACATTAGGGGTAATGTCTATTCTATTGGGAACTTTTCTATACTTTTATGCCTTGGAAGGTCATTTTAATTCAAGGCTAATTTTAGGAATTATCTTCCTTTTTATGACTTCCCCTATTTCAGGTCATTTAATTAACAGGGCAGCCTATAATTCAGGAGTAAAACTTTGGGATAAAAGTGTAAGAGACGACTTAAAAGAATATAATAAAAAGGTAATGGAGAAATCATCTGTTGAATAATTACAGAATAAAAATAAAAAGTGTTCCAGTTATTGCTTGGAACACTTTTTAAATAAGGGTTAGATTTGTTACATTTTTTAATGCTCTATAATCCGAACATATTCCCTAGGTTTAAATGGCTCAAATAATTTCCATTGGAAAGTAGATTCCTCCGTGTTTAAAGTCGTATTCAACGGAGTAATTTCATTATTCATTGGAACTAAATTCAAATTATTTACTTGGGATTCCATTTGATTAACTGTAAATTCCCGATGGTTATCTTGCTGTTGCTGCAGGTACCAGGCTGCTGTTAGTAAAAGTAAAAATATAGAAGAACTTACCGCAATTTTTATTTTCAATTTGTACATACACCTCCCGTTAAGGATTAGTTTGCACAAATATTGAAAAAACGAACCATCTTGTCATCCATGTGGACGACTGGATGGTTCGTTTTTTTAAGAAGCAGATTTTAGAGATTTATCTGTTGTATTGCTTCCAATTTTCTTTAATCCAACAATAAAGCGAATGGTAAAGACAAGGGCAGCTGCTATGATAAATATCCCGCAAAGGGCTCCAACTTGGTCAGAGGCTGTCCACTCTGGTAAATGCTCAGCCCATCTGCGCGGGGCACTAATTTTTCCAGCATATAAGAACGATCCAGTTAAACCGGTGAAAAAGATAAAATAGGTAACAATCGCTAACTTATCCAGGCTTTTTTCTTTCTGAGTTCCTTCGGTTTTATTGAAATAATACATAAATCCGAAAATCATTGCAACGACGCCCATCCCCATATACGTATGAAAGTGACCTGGAACCCATTTTGTATTGTGCATGATGTGGTTAATCACAATGGTTGCGTCAATGATTGCCGGTACTGCGCCAGCTACCCAGCCAAACATGGCCAAGAACATCATACTTGAAGCGAAATCCCATTTTATTGCTGAATGGTAGACAATCATTAATGCACCATAGGCTGTGACAACCATAACGGGAAGCCCATTCGCATATGAAAAAACTTGACCAATGATTAACATCCATTTTGGTACTGCGAAATCCATTAACAGATGGTGAGTATAAATCATTAACGTAAAGATAGTGGAACAGTTCCAAGCAATTAAAAAGACTTTATTCGTTTTCCAAGGACGTCCCGTATAGTTAGATAATATTTCGTAAACAGCGATGACAGCCATGTAAATCGTACAGTTTGCAAAAATATGCCCAAACGCATAGGTTAAATGTTTAGCCAGCATTGGATCCATACTAAATGCTGGATTAATAATGTTGATGAAAGAGCCAACAATCACCGTTGCACCTGCAAGAATCGCTGTAGAATTAGTGATGATTACCATTGTAGCTGCAACGACAGATGAAGGTGGGCCATACTTTTTTTTGCCTAGGATAACATCCCAGCCAAGTGACTTTAATAACCCGCCATATTCTTTTTTAAATCTCGCTGCTAAGTAAAAGTACATGAGCAGATAACCAATCCCTAATAGCAACATTCCAAATAAAAATAATAATGCACCCGTTTTACCATAGAGATTAGCTGAGTAGGCTGGCAGCGGGAATAGGAATGTCCAGCCATCAGAAAAATGAAAAACAAAAATAGCGATGAGGATGAATACAACCCCGATCAATGACAATAGTAAATTGGCAAAAAAGATTTTAGCATTTAAATGGATATATGTAGACAGGTAATACCACATGATAGCGCTTCCGCCTAATGCAGCAATTCCAATCATGCCAGTTCCATGTATGGTCATAACTTTATAAAATAATTGTGGTGAAATCTGGACAACATTACCTTGATTTAATAACATAATGACCCCAAAGATCATCATTAAAACTATAACCACAGAGGTAACCATTAGAGATATTGCAACACCTTTATTCGTAATTTTGCTGGCATTATTCATTATGGTCGTCACTTCCTTCTTTGGGTTTAACAGTGATTTCCTTCATCATAACGTGATGTCCCACACTGCAATATTCCAAACATAAAATTTTATAAGTGCCTGGTTTGTCGAACTTTATTGTCGCTGTATTCGTGTAGTGGGGCATCGCTTGTGTTTGAGCAATTAACTTTAAATCTGGATCATAAACACCAAAACCATGCGTAACATCTTTACTAGTCACCTGAAATAGAACCTCATCCCCAACTGTAAACTCTTCATCACTAAGTTCCCAAGCATATTGAAGACCTGTAACCTCAACAACTGTTGTTTTTCCTTTTGCGATGGCATGTTGATTATGATAGGGAAGCTTACTTAGTGACATTGCTGTCGCAAGCCCCATTACTGCCAGCAGCCCAAGGAAATAAAACTTTCGGATTTTGTAGCCTTTTTCTTGAATTGGACCATATTCTCTTAGTTTTCTAGATTCTCCATACACAAAGGCAAAAGCCAAGGCAAGAAGAAAAACCAGAAATAATGTAGCGTACCATGCAATAGATTGGTACATATATATCCCCCCGATAATTAATTGAACATGCAGTCCTCCAACCACATATTTCCACTACCATTTTATTCTAGTAATTGTTAAGAAAAAGTGAATTTTATCATACCCTTGCTCGTAATTTAAAAGTCTCCTTTTTTAACCATATTTCTTTACCCCCACAAATGTCCCCAATGCTGCGAATCATGTGGTAACTAAAAATATGGAGGTTAGATATGGGAACTACTATGATTGATATCGATAAGCTGCTAGAAAAAACTGCAAATCTAACATCTGAGAAAATCAAAAGTAAATTAAAAAAAATAGAAATCGATAAATTATTAGATCAAACACAGGAATGGAAATTAAATATAATTAACTAGAAAAATGTATAGGTAACCGTTAAAGCTCTCATATTCTGGGGGCTTTTTATTTTTTATAATAGTTGAAAAATTTGTCGCTTTAAAGCGGAAAAATAAATTTAGGTAATTCTATTGCTTTTACTCTAAAAAAATACTAGAATAACTTTTATAATATAATAAATTTTTAAAAAATTAAAAATGAGTTTTAGGGGGATGTAACAAATGAAAAAAGGTGTAAAGGCATTGTCTTTTGCCTTAGCTGGAATGATGTTGCTTGCTGGGTGCGGCAGCAAAGAATCAGCTGGGGGAACAGAAAAAGAAGGAGAAAAGGTATTTAAAATTGGGATATCCCAATATGCTACACATCCATCATTGGATGCAGCCACTGAAGGCTTTAAAAAGGCATTAGCAGATAAAGGCATTAAAGTTGAGTATGACGAGCAAAATGCTCAAGGTGAATCGGCCAATGTTCAAACAATCTCTAATAATTTTGTCGGTGATAAAGTCGATCTTATTTTTGCAAATGCGACTCCAAGTGCTACTGGCGCATTAAATGCAACGAAGGAAATCCCAATTATTTTTACATCTGTAACAGACCCTGTGGGTGCTGAATTAGTGAAGGCATTTGATCAGCCGGGTGAAAATATCACTGGTACAACTGACAATCATCCTGATGGAACAGCAAAAACGATAAATTTTATTACTGAAGAGGTTAAAGCAAAAGAAATTGGTGTTATCTATAATTCTGGTGAACAAAATTCTATCGTTCAAGTGGAAGAAGTAAAAAAGTTAGCTGAAGATAAAGGTGCTAAGCTTGTAGAAGTGTCTGTCTCTACATCTGCTGAAGTAAAGCAGGCTGCTGAATCCTTAGTTGGTCGTGTTGACGCTATCTATATTCCAACAGATAATACGGTAGTTTCTGCTCTTGAGTCTGTTATTTCGGTTGCAAACAGCAAAAAAATCCCTCTATTCGTGGGTGAGTTAGATTCAATGAAAAAAGGTGCAGTTGCTGCGAGCGGATTTGAATATTTCGATATTGGATATCAATCAGGTTTAATGGCTGCTGAAATTTTAAGCGGAAATAAGAAACCTTCTGAAATCCCAGTAGAATTACCAAGCAGTTTAACACTTGTTATTAATAAAAAAGCTGCAGAAGCACAAGGGCTAGAAGTGAAAGAGGAATGGAAAGACCTTGGTGAGTTTTACGAAGGTGAATAATAATTCTTTGTAATGCTGGGAGTCAGCCGTTAATATGGTTGACTCCTTCATCACTCCATTAAAGAATTTATACAATTAGAACAAAGACTTAAAGAAAGGATGATCTCAATGTTTATAGCCATATTTGGATCATTTGAAGCAGGTATCATCTACGCGATTATGGCACTGGGCGTCTATCTTTCCTTTCGTATTCTGGATTTTCCGGATTTAACGGTGGATGGGAGTTTTGTAACAGGTGCAGCTTTGTCAGCAGTTTTGATAGCTGGCGGGGTGAACCCGTTTTTAGCTACGATATTAGCACTATTTGCAGGGTTTGCAGCAGGTTGTATAACAGGACTGTTACATACCTTTGGAAAAATTAATAATTTGCTTTCAGGTATTTTAATGATGATTGCCTTATATTCTATTAATCTTAGAATAATGGGAAGATCAAACATTCCCTTGTTAAATACAGAAACTTCATTCACACAAATCGGTGGGATTTTCGAAAATTTGGGAGTAGATTCTTTTTTAAATGGTTTGCTAACGATGGTTGGTCTTGGAGACAGCCTTCCAGATACATGGGGCATTTTAATTTTTATGATTATCGTTACCTTTGTGATTAAATGGCTTACGGATTTATTTTTACAGACGGAAATTGGTCTTGCTGTTAGAGCAACTGGTAACAATAAACAAATGATTCGCAGTTTTTCTGCTAATACGAATCTCCTTACCATTCTAGGACTCGGGTTATCCAATGCTCTGGTTGCATTTTCCGGCGCATTAATTGCACAGCAAGGTGGATTTGCGGATGTAGGTATGGGTATCGGGATGATTGTAATTGGTTTAGCCTCTGTTATCATCGGTGAAGCCTTGTTTGGTACGAAATCGATTGCGCGTGCTACTCTTGCGGTTATCGGAGGTTCCATTATCTATCGTATTGTGGTTACTCTTGCATTAAGGGTGGAATTCCTAGATCCTGGTGATATGAAGGTGATAACAGCATTAATTGTCATCATCGCCTTAACCGCACCAAAAATGATTGATCACTCTAAAGAGAAAAAGCGGAAAGCACGGAGAAGACAAGAAAAGCTGAACATGTTACAAGCATCGGCTGAGCGAAAGGGTGAGAACCATGCTTGAATTAAATCAGATTCATAAGATATTTAATGAAGGTACCCCCGATGAAAAAATTGCTATTGATCATATTAATCTGACCTTAAAACCAGGTGATTTTGTTACGGTTATTGGAAGTAACGGTGCTGGGAAATCAACACTAATGAATATTATTTCAGGGGTACTAGTACCCGATGTTGGTGAAATCCAAATTGGCGGTAAAAATGTAACCACCATGTCAGAGTATAAACGATCGAAAATGATTGGACGGGTATTTCAGGATCCAATGGCAGGAACTGCTCCTAGCATGACGATCGAGGAAAACTTGGCAATGGCCTATTCTCGAAATAAAACGAGAACCTCCAGGAGAGGCGTCACGAAAAAAAGACGTGATTACTTTCGGGAAGTGCTTGAATCATTGCACCTTGGATTAGAAAACCGGTTAAGTGCTAAGGTTGGATTGTTATCCGGTGGAGAACGACAAGCATTATCACTGTTAATGGCAACCTTTACTGAACCCTCAATTTTATTGCTTGATGAGCACACGGCTGCACTGGACCCATCAAGAGCGGAATTAATAACTAATCTAACGCGTGAGATTGTTGGGAAATATCAGCTTACGACGTTAATGGTAACACATAATATGCAGCAAGCGATTGATCTTGGAAATCGCTTAATTATGATGGATAAAGGTCAAATCATTTTAGAAGTAGACGCTGAAGATAAGAAAAACCTTACTATTGAGGGATTATTAGAGGAATTTAAACGCATTCGCGGAGTGCAAATGGCCAGCGACCGTGCCGTTTTGTCCTAAAACTTTTGAGAAACAGCCTTTTTTAGGGTTGTTTCTTTTTTTGTTTTATCAGTAAAGTGGAGAGGTTTCACTTGCCCGAAAAAGACAAAGAGGTGGAGTTGGGTAAAGTGGAGAGGTTTCACTTGCCCGAAAAAGACAAAGAGGCAGGCGTTGGGTAAAGTGGAGTGGGGAAATCACCAGACCTTCTTCGTTACACAAAAGCGTTACTGCTTTACCCCCTGCTCTTGATGGGACACGTTAGTATCACTTAATATATATTCTGAATATTATTAATTAAAAGATAATAGGAGGAATATAAATGAAAGAAAAACGCTTAAAAGCCGAAGAACTTGTAAACGATTTTTTTCCTGTTAGGGATGTCGACTATATCGAAATTTTCACAGGTAATGCGAAGCAAGCCTGTCATTTTTTCTGTACAGCATTCGGGTTTAAGCCGGTAGCTTACTCAGGTCTTGAAACGGGAAATCGTGAAACCGTTTCCTTTGTCCTCCAGCAAAGAAATATCCGTTTAGTCCTCACAGGATCCTATAAAGAAGATACTCGTACGGCTCAATTTGTAAAAAATCATGGTGACGGTGTTAAAGATGTTGCACTACTAGTTGATGATGTTGATAAGGCATATAGTGCTGCAGTAGAGCGTGGCGGCATTGCCCTCGTACCTCCGTTTGAGTTAAAGGATGAGAAGGGGACCATTAAAAAAGCCGTTCTCGGTACATATGGAGATACTATCCATACGTTAGTAGAACGCAAGAATTACCAAGGTGTTTTTATGCCTGGCTATCAGCCATATTCCGTTTACCTTCCGATTGAGGATGCAGGATTAATTGGTATTGATCATGTGGTCGGTAATGTGGAGCGTATGGAAGAATGGGTAGAATATTATTCTAAAGTAATGGGATTCGTAGAGATGAAGCATTTTACAGATAAGGATATTACGACCGAGTATTCCGCGTTAATGTCGAAGGTTATGCATAATGGAGGCAGAATCAAGTTCCCAATTAACGAACCTGCTGAAGGGAAACGCAAATCACAAATTCAAGAGTATTTAGAATTCTATAATGGTCCTGGTGTTCAGCACCTCGCGATTCTAACGGAGGATATTGTCTCAACTGTATCCACCTTGAAAAAGAATGGAGTGGAGTTTTTAAATACACCAAGCACCTATTACGAGGATTTAGGGCAGCGAATTGGCAAAATTGATGAAGAAATTGAGAAGCTGCGTGAATTAAATATTTTAGTTGATCGTGATGATGAAGGCTACTTGCTGCAAATATTCACTAAGCCAATCGTCGATAGACCTACATTATTCATCGAAATCATTCAGCGTAAAGGTGCACGAGGATTTGGTGAAGGAAACTTTAAGGCATTATTTGAATCAATTGAAAGAGAACAAGCCCTAAGAGGAAACTTATAAGGGGCAGGAGTACGTACAGAAAGAAAAAAGGGAGAGGCTTCTCCCTTTTTTCAAGAGTTTAAAGGAAAGAGGTGTGAACAATGGAAGTGTCACCAGACTTACTTGAATGGAGAGACGCTTATAAGCTGCTAATTGGCTCTATTTTGCCACGTCCGATAGCGTTTGTGTCAACCGTGGATGAGAACGGAAACGCCAATGCTGCACCTTTTAGTTTCTTTACTGCCATCTGCGCCGATCCTATGCTCGTCTGTTTTTCACCAATGAGAAGAGGGAGGGATGGGGCAAAAAAAGATACACTCGTGAATATAGAAAAAACAAAGCAATTTGTCATCAATATCGTCAGTGAAAACATGGCGAAGCAGATGAATGATTGTGCCATAGAATTTCCGCCTGAAGTGGATGAGCTGGACGTAGCAGGTTTAACTAAAGAACCTAGTCTAAAAGTGATGGTCCCTCGCATAAAAGAATCACTTGTACATTTGGAGTGTGAGCTCTATCAGGTGTTGGATTTTGGTGACAAGCCAGGCGCAGGGAGTTTAGTAATTGGTAAAGTTTTGAATATACAAGTTGAGGATGAATTAATTCAGAATGGGAGAATTGATACAGCAAAACTACAGCCTATTGGCAGAATGGCAGGGAATACGTATACCAATCCATTAGGAAAAACGTTCGATATAATTAGGAAATAGGAAACTAGGTGACTATATGAGATTCGTAACCTTTAAAAAAAGAGATGGAAATATAAGGTCTGGAGTGCTGTTGGAGTCTGACCTAGTCGTTGATATGCATGAAGCTACGAATGGAAAGCTACCAGGAAATATGATCGAATATCTTGAGCATAGTGAGAGTAATTTGAAAAGAACCGAGGGTCTTTTACAGTTATCCTTAGGTGATAAAGGTGTATATGCACAAAATGATATTAGGTTACTGCCCCCACTGCCACACCCAAAAAGCTTCCGAGATTTCTATGCCTTTGAACAGCATGTGAAATCTGCCAGGGAGAACAGGGGTCTAAAAATGATTCCGGAATGGTATCAAATTCCTGTTTTTTACTTTTCAAATCATCTGGCGATTACGGGTCCTGAGGACAAGATTATAAAGCCTGTCGAATGTGAATGGCTGGATTATGAGCTTGAAGTTGCTTGCATTATAGGAAAGCAGGGGAGAAATATCACTGCCGAAGAAGCAGACGATTATGTTTTTGGTTATTGTATTCTTAATGACTGGAGCGCACGGGATCTTCAAAGGCGGGAAATGAAGGTAGGATTAGGGCCTGCAAAGGGAAAGGATTTTGCAACCTCAATAGGACCATGGATTGTTACTAAGGACGAGATGGCTCTATTAAGATCGGGTAAAGGCTTTGACATAAGTATGAAGGCCAGGATTAATGGGAACCTACTTTCTGAAGGAAATATGAAAGATATCTACTATTCTTTCGGTGAGATGATTGAGAGGGCCTCAGCGGGCGTTACTCTCTATCCAGGGGAGATGATAGGATCTGGTACAGTCGGGACCGGATGTATCCTTGAACTTGGTACAGAGGTCCATCGCTGGCTGCAGCCGGGTGACGTCGTTGAATTAGAGATTGATAGGCTAGGTGTGTTAAAGAATTCTATTATTGAAACGAGGTGAAATCATGTTTTACCGGCAAATGGGCAGGATTCCTCATAAACGCCACACCATGTTTAAAAAAGACGATGGAACTCTCTTTCGTGAGCAGGTAATGGGTACACGCGGCTTTTCAGGGACCCAATCCATTCTCTATCATCATCATATGCCAACAGAAGTACGGAGAGCGGAGTTGATTGGAAGCTACCTGCCAGAATATGAGGAACAAACATCGTTAAAGCACCGCCTGTTTTTAACAAACAAAACTGTAAAAAAAGGCGATGCTCTTGAAGCAAGAGAATATATTTTAGGAAATCAAGATTTATTAATCGGCACAGCTTCTGTAAATGAACCAATGAAAAGCTATTACCGCAATGGTGATGGAGATGAAATGATGTTTGTGCACTACGGTTCAGGTAAACTTGAGACCATGTTTGGGACATTATCTTATCGAGCAGGCGATTATCTAGTAATCCCTATTGGAACCATTTATCGATTGATTCCAGATAAGAAGGAAAATACAAAGTTACTGTTCATAGAATCTTTCAGCCAAATTACAACGCCAAGAAGGTATCGAAATGAATATGGACAAATGCTAGAGCACAGTCCATTCTGTGAACGCGATTTTCGTGGACCCGATATACTCGAGACCTTTGATGAAAAAGGTGAGTTTGAAATTGTAACAAAATCAAGGGGAACGCTTCATTCACATATAGTAGGTCATCATCCTTTCGATGTGGTCGGATGGGATGGATACCTCTACCCTTGGGCTTTTAACGTAGAGGATTTTGAACCAATAACGGGAAGAGTTCATCAGCCGCCTCCCGTTCATCAAACCTTCGAAGGGAATAATTTTGTCGTTTGTTCGTTTGTCCCTAGAATGTTTGATTATCATCCAGAAGCCATACCTGCTCCGTATTATCATAGTAATGTAAATAGTGACGAACTTCTTTACTATGTTAAAGGGAATTTCATGAGCCGCAAAGGGGTGCAGTTGGAGTCGATTACTCTACATCCAAGCGGTATTCCACATGGTCCGCATCCAGGAAAGACAGAAGCTAGCATTGGAAAAAAAGAAACACTGGAACTAGCAGTTATGATTGATACCTTCCATCCGCTTAAAGTTGTTGAATCAGCAAATTTAATAGAGGACCCAGATTATATGTTTTCATGGGTGGAAAAATAACAATCATTTATTAAGAACAATCCAATAATAAAAAATTGGGTTGTTTTTTGTTAGATAAAAATAATAAGATAAGCATTATATAAATAGTAAATGATAGTATGGTTATGTAGACTTTTACATAGGAGGTGAAAATCATGAATTTTGAAACTGTTCAATCGAAATTAAAAAATCATACACCCAACATTTTAGGAAGTGATAAATTCTCAAAATATGCCATAATGGTACCACTTATCCAAAAAGAGGATGGGATTCATGTTTTGTTTGAGGTACGTTCCCTCCAGCTTAGGAGGCAGCCCGGTGAAATTTGTTTCCCGGGGGGCAGAATTGACCCGGAGGATATAGATGAGAAAAATGCAGCAATTAGGGAAACAATTGAAGAATTAGGAATAAACAGAGAAAACTTATCAGAGGTATATCCACTTGACTTCATGATTTCCCCTTTTGGAATGATGATTTATCCTTTTGCAGCAATTATTAAAGAACCAGAAAAGATACAGCCAAATGTTGCAGAAGTAGGAGAAATTTTTACAGTACCTTTAACGTATTTTATTGAAAATGATCCGGATATTTATCATATAAATTTTAAGGTGGAGCCAGAGGAAAACTTTCCATTTGATTTAATTGTTGGTGGTGAGAATTACAATTGGCGGACTCGCGCAATAGATGAATACTTTTATCTTTATGAAGAGAAGGCGATTTGGGGGCTTACAGCAAAAATCCTTTCCCATTTTATCGATATATTAAACCAGTGAAATTATCCCAATGGATAATTTTCACTGGTTTTTGTCCTTCTCAGAAATACAAATGTCTTTTAGAGGAAGAAAAAAACACTTGATTATTTTCTGAATAGGATTAAAATTAAGATTATACTTTTTGGGATAGGTGATGTTGTGATGAAGGTAGTAAAGTTTGGTGGATCCTCTTTAGCGTCAGGAGAACAAGTCGAAAAAGTTTTTCGGATTGTGATGTCCGATTCTGAGCGGAAAGTAGTGGTTGTTTCTGCTCCTGGAAAGAGGTTTGCTGGAGATGAGAAGGTAACGGACTTGTTGATTGAGTGCGCTGAGTTATGTTTGCAAGATAGCAATCCAGAGGAAAAGTTTAACGCCGTTATTTCCAGGTATGCCTCCATTGCAGCAGAGTTAGCTCTCCCTAATGAGATAATTAGTGAAATACATCACGATTTATCAGAGAGATTAAATGGAGACCGCAGTAAGCCAGACCGCTTTATGGATCTTGTAAAAGCAAGTGGAGAGGATAATAATGCGAAATTAGTAGCGGCATACTTTAGGGAGCAGGGCGTAGAGGCAACGTATATAAATCCAAGGGAAGCAGGTTTGCTTGTAAGTGACGAACCAGGTAATGCACAGGTACTACCAGAATCGTATGAGAAGTTATACTCATTACGTCAAATTCCAGGAATCATCATTTTTCCAGGATTTTTCGGCTATAGCAAACAAGGTGAAGTTTTTACGTTCTCACGAAGTGGTTCCGATATAACGGGTTCGATTTTAGCCAACGGGATTAAAGCGACTCTATATGAGAATTTTACGGATGTGGACGCTGTATTTTCTGTTAATCCAAATCTTGTATATAATCCCAAGGAAATCAAAGAGTTAACCTACCGCGAAATGCGAGAATTATCTTATGCAGGATTTTCAGTGCTTCATGACGAGGCACTTGTACCGGCTTTTCGTGCAGGTATCCCAGTGCAGATTAAGAACACGAATAATCCAGTTGCACCAGGGACACGAATCGTGTATTCACGTGATAATACGAACGGACCTGTTGTAGGTATCGCAAGTGATAAAGGGTTCTGTAGCATTTACGTTAGCAAATACTTAATGAATAGAGAAATTGGGTTTGGGCGAAAGCTTTTGAGTATTTTGGAAGAGTATGGATTGTCATATGAACACACACCTTCAGGGATTGATGATGTATCTGTCATTCTGAGAGAAGCTCAGCTTGACCCTGACATGGAAAATGAAATTATCTGGAGAATAGAGTCAGAGTTACATGCTGACGAGGTAAGAGTCCAGCATAGCCTTTCACTGATTATGGTGGTAGGTGAAGGAATGCGCCGAAATGTCGGAACAATGGCACGGGCATCTAAAGCGTTAGCGAAGGCAGAAGTGAATATTGAAATGATTAACCAAGGTTCATCCGAGGTAAGTATGATGTTTGGTGTAAAACAAGTCGATGAAAAAAGAGCCGTTCAAGCTCTGTACGATGAGTTTTTTGCGGCAGTACCTGTATAAAATGGAAAAAGCAGCTCTAAATTAAATTTTAGACTGCTTTTTTTGTTGTAGATTTGTTCCTTGTTTCAGTTTTTATCATATATCGGTGTTAATCCAACTATATCATCGCACAGAAATTCGATTATGATAACTGAGGACGATGATGACTTTTCCTTAATTTAATTTTTGTTCGTACCCCAGCCCAGACGGCAATGATAAGCCCGCCTCCTGTATCAGAGATTAAATCAACCATGGTATCGTCGTTGCCCCCGCCTTGCAGCGTCATATTGAAAAATTGATCAGAGCTAAACTCATAGATTTCCCATATCACACCGCCTAAAGCGGCAAAGGATAAGGTGAACAGGAAGATGATCCAAGGGGATATTTCCTCCTCAGCATCTCGATGAACCAATCGTTCATATAGTGCAATTCCAGAAAACGCAAGAATGGCACCACTAAGGAAATGTAGGAAGGTATCCCACCAGCCAAGGCTATACCACCCCCGGATAGATCCGAAATATTGTGATCCAACCAAGAAAAGTAAATAGGAAATAACAATGGGTAAATTGAACTGGAGCTTTGTGAATAGGGCTAAGAGAAATGGAACAGCTCCACAAAACATTCCGCCGATGGCAACGGTTGATTTAAAAGATTCGCCTTCCGATCGATAATGAAAAAATAGGATAGCCATAAATGCAATATAGAGAATACTTAGTAAAAGGACAAGCTTTCGATTCATTCATTTCACCTCTGGTAGAATGCGGATATTAAGATTATAACCATTTCCTGGCTACCTCACCCTAAATTTTCAAAAAGAAAGAAAAGGGAACTGGAGATTCTTTTCTATGTTTGTTTTCCAATTCGCTTCGACACTATTTTTAGCGTATAGTGTAAATATAAAATATCATGGACGCAGTTTCGTGGAGGAATATATGCAGAGGGCACAAATACCAACTTATGAGCGGATAGCAATTGATTTAGCAAATCGCATTTACGATGGGAAATTTAAAGTAGGTGAAAAAATTCACGGGAGATCGACATTGGCAAGTGAATATAAGGTTTCACCAGAGACGGTAAGAAGAGCAATCAAGATATTAGAAGATGTGGAGATTGTTAAATCGACAAAAGGCAGCGGGATTGTTATTTCCTCGCGGGAAAATGCCTATAAATATATTCATCGATTTTCGAATTTGGCGAGTATTAAGGATCTTGAAAAAGAGATAAACTCTCTTATAGTAGAGAGAGAGAAAATTGATGAGCAGCTATTTGATTCAGTTCGAAAAATCATGGATTATTCAACAAAGCTTCGGCATACCAATCCATTAGCACCGATTGAGGTAGAGGTATTGCCCGGCTGTGTACATATTGGTCAAACGATTTCAGAGGTGAAATTTTGGCAAAACACTGGGGGCACAGTTATTGGAATGAAGAGAAAAGGTGAATTGATAATCTCTCCAGGGCCATATGCACTGATTTTAGAGGGGGATGTACTTCTTATTATTGGTGATGATGAAACTTATGAGAGAGTTGTCCATTTTATGGAGGATTAAAAAAAGCCGGCATTGATATTATCCCCTTTAAGTAGACAGTGTAAAAAAACCACAATAGTTATTGTGGGTGGTACACTTAAACTTGGAGGGGATTTTTCAATGGCTAAAAAGGGACAAGAGTTTAAGAGTTATACTGATGAATTTAAGTTACAAGCAGTTATGAAGTATATCAATGGAAATAAAAGTTATGCGGTTTTAGCTGAAGAACTTGGCATTAAGAATTGTACTCAACTTAAAGTTTGGGTTAGGAAGTGGAAAGATGGGGAACAGTTTGATACAAGAGTTGGAGCTACTAGTCCGTTCAAAGGTAGGCCACGTACCATATTTAAATCTGTCGAAGAAGAAAGAGATTATTTGAAAGCGCAGGTGGATTATTTAAAAAAGCAGTATCCAAATCTGGTAAAGGAGGAGAGGAAATCGCTCAACAAATCAAATATGAGATCATTGATGGATTAAAAGATACCCATCGTATCACCTGGTTGTTAGAGATCGCTTATGTTAAGCCAGCTAGTTACTATAAGTGGAGGGCTACTCAGAAAGATAGATTAGAAAGAGCCAAACAAGATCAGGATATACGAGAACACATGATGGGGATTCATTTACTTCATCCTGAATTTGGATACCCTCGTATGACTACCTGGTTAAATGAAAACGATTATTCAATTAATCATAAAAAGGTATACCGTCTTATGAAGGAAATGGAGATTCAAGCTATCATACGCAAAAAGAGGAAACGACATGGACACACACCTTCTGTGATACAGCCTAATCGTCTTAATAGAAAATTCGAGGCAATAGCTCCTAATCAAAAGATGGTTACAGATATTACATACGTTTCGGATGGTAAGCAATTTTATTATTTATCGGTCATTCAAGATTTGTTTAATAATGAAGTTGTAGCATGGGAGTTATCAAGAAGAAATGACCTTGAACTTGTCTTAAATACTGTTTCTCAATGGACAAGCAAAAAAGACGCAGCTGAAGCCGTTCTACATTCAGATCAAGGCTTTCAGTATACGTCTAAGCTATACAACAAACGACTAGAAGAATATGGCGTAAAAGGCAGCCACTCTCGCAAAGGAAACTGCCTGGATAACGCCTGCATCGAATCCTTCTTTTCGCACCTTAAAACAGAGAAGTTGTATATAGAACAGTGTAAAACAGAAGATGAGATTAGACAAGCAATTGAAGATTACATTTACCACTATAATTACAAACGTTTTCAGAAGAAACTAAACAAACGCGCGCCAGTTGAATACCGACACGCGTTAGTCGCATAGTTTTTTTAAGCTGTCTACTTGACAGGGGTAAGACCACATTGCCGGCTTTTTTCTACAATAACCCTTCTTCTTTTAGGAAATCTGTCGCCACTTTTCTTGGTGATTGCTTGAGGCTGTCAACTTTGTAATTAAGTGCTCTCATTTTATCATCAGTAAGTTTGCCAGCAAGGGAATTAAGTGCTTCTTTAAGTTCTGGGTATTCCTTTAATGTCTCTTCTTTCACAATTGGTACTGCATAATAAGGAGGGAAGAAGTTTTTATCATCCTCTAACACTTTCAGTCCAAATTCCTCAATTAATCCGTCCGTTGAAAAGGCATCAATAACATCACTTTTATGATTGTCAAGAGCGGTGTAACGCAATCCTCCGTCTACTGCCTTTACTTCTTTAAAGTTTAAATTATAGGTTTTTGAAAGTCCAATTAATCCATCTTCTCGATTTGGAAATTCGATGGTAGGTCCCATAATCATTGTTTCACTTACTTTGGCAAGGTCTGATATAGTGTTTAAATTGTATTGTTGAGCCGTATCTTGACGTACCGCCAATGCATAGGTGTTATTGAATCCAAGTGGTTTTAACATGTCAATTCCATATTTATTTTTGAATTCTTTTTTTACATAGTCATACACCTGATCTGGGTCGCTTTGTGGACTTTGATTAAGGATATTTACAAGACCCGTTCCTGTGTATTCAACATACATATCTACATCACCATTTTTAATTGCGCTAAATGCTACCTGTGAGCCGCCTAGATTCATTTTTCTTTCTACTTCAATATCCGTCTTACCTTCTACTAAATCGGCCATCATATGACCTAAAATCAGCTGTTCGCTGTAATTTTTAGAACCAATCACAATTTTGTCCCCTGCACTTGCTTTTGAATAAATAGTGAAAGCTCCAACAGCTACTACGAAAATACTAGCAGTGGCGATTACGAACCGCTTTCCATTTTTACTAGTTTTCGTTGCTGATTTTCGCTTATTCGTATATGAAAATGATGTTTCAAGTTTACCAACCACAAAGTCAATCAGCAGGGCAAGTATACATGCAGGGATAGCTCCGGCGAGAATCATATAATTGTCAACGGTTTGTACACCAGAGAACACAAGGTAACCAAGACCGCCTGCACCAACAAATGCTGCGATTGTCATCAATCCGACAGCTGTTACGGCTGAAATTCTGATACCCGCCATAATCATCGGAAAGGCTAGCGGCAGCTGAACCTTTTTCATCGTTTGACTCTTGGTCAGACCGATACCTTTGGCGGCTTCCAGAATGTCTGCGTCAATATTTGTTAATCCTGTATAGGTGTTTTTTACGATTGGAAGCAGGGAATAAAGAACCACCATAACTATGGCAGGCGTACTTCCAATACCAATAAAGGGTATTAAGAATCCTAGTAAGGCTAAACTTGGTACTGCCTGAATGACGTTGGTTGTACCGATAATTGGCTTTGACAGCTTTGGTTCTCTTGAAATTAAAATGCCAAGCGGAATACCAATAATAACTGCAATTAAGACGGAAATAATACTCAAATAAATATGTTGACCTAATAAATTAATAATCTGTTCATAGTTCGAACTTAAATAATTATAAAAATCACCCATTAAAAGGCCACCTCCAAATCAATTAGTTGGCTGCTTAAAGCCGATAAAATACTGCTTCTTGTGATGAGTCCAGTTAATTGCTTCGAGTGATTGATAACCGGCACATAGCCAATTTTATGTTCATTCATCGTTGCCAAAATGGAAATTAAGTTATGATCCTCGGAAACAGCTAGAACATTTTTCTCCATAACACTATCAATCTCCGAATTACGGTTTAGTAATTGGATTCCTTTTAATGTCACCAAACCTATTAATATATTATTTTTGTCCGTCACCATTAAGCTGTCGACCTTATTCGCTTTCATGATTTCAATTGCCTGTAATACGGTTCGCTTCGTGGTGATTTTTACAGGGTTAGGTATCATAATATCTTCAGCCATTAATAATTCAGGGTTATTCCAAACTCGTCTTTTCCCGATAAATCCTTCGACAAATTCATTAGCTGGGTTCTTGAGAATATTTTCAGGGGTGTCAAATTGTAGAATATCACCATCTTTTAAAATACAAATCTTATCCGCTATTTTAATTGCTTCGTCCATATCGTGGGTGACGAAAATGATGGTTTTGTTAAGCTCCTTTTGCATTTGAACAAGTTCGTCTTGAAGTGAGTTCCTTGTCACAGGGTCCAATGCACTAAAGGGCTCATCCATTAAGATAATATCTGAATCCGTTGAAAAGGCTCTTGCTACCCCGACCCTTTGCTGTTGACCACCACTTAATTCCTTTGGAAATCTGTCTAAATATTCAGCAGGGTTTAATCCAACTACCTGGAGTAGTTCCTCTGTTTTTTTAGCAATTTTAGCGGGGTCTTCACCTTTAAGTTTTGGGATTAATTCCAAATTCTCTCTAATCGACATATGAGGGAAGAGACCGGTATTTTGAATGACATAGCCGATATTTCTTCTTAGCTCGATGGCATCCATATTGGAAATATCATTACCATTAACAAAAATCTTACCTGCAGATGGCTGGATTAATTTGTTGATCATTTTCAGTAATGTGGTTTTTCCGCATCCGCTGGGTCCGATAAAAACAACTAATTGACCTGCGTCGATATCAATAGAGAAGGGCTTAATAATCGTTTTATTTCTGTATTTCTTGACTATGTTTTTAAACTCAATCAAAGTCATTCCTCCTTGAAAAAAATCATTGTACGTAATTTGCAACAACCTAATGTTAACATAAAAGTTGTTGGTTTGTCGAATACTTGTTCTTTCCGAAGCTCACTTTGTTGCAAAAAAGTAGTTGAGTGTAAAAAATTTCAGAATATAAAGAAAGGTGTTAAAATGGTGATAAAATAGGCAAATTGGATGAAATGAGGGGAAGTAAATTGGTGTTTTTAAGAGAAAAACTTAGTATGAAATTTTTCCTCTTCATTGGGTTGGCATTCGTTTTATTACAAATACCGATAATTGGTGATTATTTTAGAATCATAAATACGGTGATCCATGAATCTGGTCACGCATTTATGGCTTTATTTGGGGGTAATATAGAGTCGATTTCATTGTACATGAATGCAGACGGAGTAACACACGGAACAGAATCGATTTGGATTATCAATTTTATTACTTGTGCGGCAGGGTATACAATCGCTTCGTTAATCGCATATGTATCGTTTTGGTTAATTAAAAAGAAAAAAAATATACTTTTTATCGATATGCTATTAGGAGTCATCGTAATAAATTTGATAGTTTGGGTGCGTAACCCATATGGTTTATTCTGGCTCGCATCGTTCGGACTATTGTTTTTAGGATTACTTATTAAAGGAAGTAAAAAGGTCGTTCACAATATAGTGTTGTTAATTGCTTCAATTTTATTAGTGGAATCTGTTAGTACAGCATATGATATCTTCGTCATTAGTTTGATTCAGCCGCATGCAGCAGGAGACGCAACCAACTTATCACAATTAACGGGGATTATTCCAGCGCAAGGATGGGGGATTTTCTTCTTTGCCCAATCAATTTTTTTCATTATACTTAGTTTTATAAAGGGCTTATTCCGCTTAGGAGAGGGTGTAATACAGCATAATTATCAGCTGGAAGGAACAAAAGAATACTAACCAAAAAGCTAGCTGGGTTGAACTGCCCCCAACTTATTAGACACTAAACTAATAATGGAGGTGCAGTTCAGATTGGCGAGCATTCTCTCCATTAATAGGAATAAGAAAGTGGAAAGAACATAGGTTAGATTAATGTGAAAAAATGACTTTAATTATATTTATAAGGGAGAGGGCTATAATGGATATCCTTGCTATCATAAAAAGCCGCAGGAATATTAAAAAGTTCAAATCTGAAGCTGTTCAACTAGACTTAATCTATTCCTGGCTGGAGGCAGCTACAATGGCTCCAAATCACCGAATGACTGAACCGTGGGAAGTGTACTTTATAGGTCCAGATACAAGGGGAAAACTGAATCATAAGACGAATTTTGGGAATGCGCCTGTACTAATGGCTGTGTTATCCAAACACGGAGCAACCTTAGTTGAAAAAGAGGAAAACGCGTTAGCAACAGCTTGTTTTGTGCAAAACTTTAATTTAGCAGCCTGGTCTTGTGGGGTAGGAACATTCTGGTCATCAATTGGAATAACAGTAAAAAACCGCCAAGTTCTAGGAGTTCCTGACAATTATGACCTCATTGGTGTAATCGGAATTGGCTATCCGGAGATTGTACCAGACCCAAAACCAAGAAAATCAATCCAGAATAAAATAACAAATTTACCTTAGCAAAAAGACAACCGAATGGTTGTCTTTTTTCATTAAGTGTATTGTCTTTTAACGGCATTTTGATATTCCAATGTAAGATTATTAATAATTTGTTGTACGGGTAGAATATCCTTGATTTCATCTACTCTTGCACCTGCAAAGACAAGTCCATTTTCGACATCTCCTCCCATGCTTGTAAGCAGGGAATCAAGGGTACAGAAGCGATAAGAGCAATTTTTCAAACAATCATGGCACTTGGCAATTTTTAATTTGTCGGTACCGCTGATCAATTTTGCAAAGTTATTAACGATCACTCTTCCATGCAAACCTACTGTTGTTTTAACGAGAGCTGTATCTTCTTTTCGAGCGTCCACATATTTCTGTTTGAATGAATTAGGAGCGTCACATTCCTCACTGGCCACAAACCTTGTTCCCATTTGAACCCCAGCAGCACCCATGGAAATAGCTTTCGCAATATCTTCGCCCGTCATGATTCCACCAGCGGCTAGGACAGGGATGGATACAGCTTCCACTACCTCCGGAAGAATATCAAACATAGGTCTGTCCGTACCAAGATGTCCACCAGCTTCAAATCCCTCAACCACTACAGCTGCAGCTCCAAGTCTCTCTGAAATTCTTGCTAATTTAGCTGAAGAAACAATTGAAATGACAGGAATGCCAGCCTGTCTCCCCCAAGCGTACATATCCCTTGAAATGCCTGCTCCGGAAATAATAAAATCCACCTTTTCTTCAAGTGCTGCTTTCATCTTTTCTGCAAAATCATTCATTGCGAACAATACATTTACGCCGATATATCCGGCATCTTGGACTAAACTTTTTGCTTTTCTAATATGTTCGCGCATTTCATCCGTTGAAATACCAGTACCTGAAATGATTCCAACACCGCCAGCATTTGCTACGGCTGAAGCTAATTTGCTTAATGAAATACCGACTCCCATACCGCCTTGGAAAATGGGTACCTTTGGCATAATATGTGCAATTTTTAATTGTGGAAAATTCAATTTATAACCCCATTTCATTTATTTAAGAATTTAGAACTTACTCTGCATATTACCACCAATTCTCATTTGTGTATGTGATTTTTATCATCAGGTCATAAAAGTAGGTTATAGAATATATTACCAAATAGTTATAAAAGCATAGGACATTACTATTATTATTTTGAAATTGTAATTTACTCGAAACAGAAAGTAACTTTTATTCAATGTCTTTGTAACATTAATAGGGTAAAATAGTGTAAAATAGGTGTGGAATTTTTTCAATATAACTTTGTGTGAAAATTTAAAGGAGGGATAGAATGGCTTCCGCAACAAGCAGGAGTAAATATTTTGATAATGCCAAATTTATATTAATTTTTCTTGTTGTTTTCGGGCATATGATTAGCCCGTATAAGGAACAGGATAAAGTTTTATTTACCTTATATACGGTGATCTTTCTTTTTCACATGCCAGCATTTATTATGATATCTGGCTATTTCGCTAAAGGGTTTAAAAAGAAAGGGTACTTGCTGAAAACTATTCAAAAAATCTTGGTTCCTTATTTTATTTTTCAAATCATCTATTCTGTTTTTTACTTTCTAGTGGGAAAGGAAAAAACACTTGAATTTGATTTGTTCCAGCCGCATTGGTCATTGTGGTTTTTATTAAGTTTATTCTTTTGGAATTTATTACTTTATGTGTTTGCAAGATTGAAATGGGTTGGATTGTTGATTGCTGTAATACTCGGAATCACAGTAGGTTATTTCGAGGATGCAGGTAGTTTTATGAGTATATCTCGGACCTTTGTTTTCTTTCCTTATTTCCTATTAGGGTTCTTATTAAATGGGGACCACCTAAAACGGATCATAGGGGCGAAATTTGCGGTTCCAGCTGGAGTAGTCATTATTTCCATGACGTTTCTATTTTTTGGATTTAGTTTTCCTCAGGATGCCGTTCCGTGGCTGTTAGGAGATACCTCGTATGAAAATATGGGAGGAATGCAGCTTAGTGATGGGTTGCTGCGTGCAATGCAATATGGTTTAACGTTAATTGTAGTGTTTGGCTTCTTGCCGTTAATCCCTTCTAATCAGTATCGAATAACTAAAATCGGTGAGAGAACGCTATATGTTTATTTATTCCATGGGTTTATTATTAAATCTATTCAAGCCATATTACCGAACGCCTTCACAGAAAATTATTTATTCCTATTAGCCTTCTCCTTCATGATTTGTATGGTTCTGGGAAGTTATATGATAAAAAAATATACCCGGCCGCTTGTCGAGTTGAAAATATAAAACCGAATGTGTTCACAACACATTCGGCTTTTTTCTATCCTAAAAATCCAAATAACGAACTAACAAATGTCTTCTTTTTTCGATTAAGGTTTCCTTTGTCCAAGGGTAGTGGTTTTTCTGGCAGGGTGATTTTCTTAATCTCATGAAGCTGTAACTCCAGGGATTTCACTTGTTTAGTTAAGTCTACGACTTGGCTTTGTAATTCTTCTATTTCTCTACGGTGCTGGAGCAGCTGGTAGGAGGCAACAGAGTCTGCTTTTGAATTCACCTTTGCTTCTAGTTCACTGACAATGGAATACAATCTTTCAAGTTCAGCATTGCTTTCCATTGCTTTTACTGTTCCTTTCCTAACTTTCTTTTCTTGTACCGGAGTAATTTCTTGAAGCAAAGTTCCATTTTGGATTTGTGTCTGAATATTTTTTAGAAGTTGTATATCCTCATTATTAAAATGATAATGTCCTCGCTCATTCCGTTCCATCGGCAGTTCTAGCTGTTTTACCCATCGCTGTATGGTACTAGCTGAAACACCTAATAATTTTGCAACTTGGTTGGTATTCATCATCATTCCTCCCGCTTAAAATTTTGACTAAAGCAGCAAGTGTCAATACTCTATGACTCCCAAAATTTCCACCATTTCTTCTCTTTTGCCGCGGCTACATCTCGAAAACTTGTTAACAAATCCTGAAAGGCTGCTTCTCTTTGAGTAATTTCATGGCGGAATTGGTCTCGTTCTTTGCCACGCTCAAAACGGTCGATTTCAATCACTTCCGTTAGGTTAAAGATTTCTGTATTTGTAATATCTACATAATGCGCCAGTTCTTCTGTGGATTGAGATAATTGCTTTGATAGTGTATAAATCTCCTCTGAAGTTTCGTGAGAGGCATTGACGATACTTTTTGATAAATAAAGCAGTCTATCGGTTGTCTGTTCTGCATTTTTTTCTAGATGGCCAGTTAGATGTTGAAATTCAGCTTTTGTTGTTTCTGTGGACTTAGTAATTGATTCAGAAAGAGTATTAACCGTATAATGTGTGCCATCTGCAATTTCCTTTTTAACCTCTTCAACGACTTCCTTTCGGAGAACATTTCTAATTTCCTCTTTTACTTCATTTAAGAAAGTTTGTTTGTAGTGATCCATAGCCACGAAAAATTCATCGGCATTTTTAATGGCAAGCTCCTCATTCGGTACAGGAGTTCGTTCTTGGGCAGCAATTGCCAACTCTTGGACTTCTGGCCCGGGAATTTCTTCTACCGGTTCAGAGATTTCTACTGCAGCTTCAGAAACTTCTTCTTCGGATTGGGAAAGTTCTTCAACAAAATCAGCAGCTATATCATCAGGAAGATAGATTTCATCTTCCAGTTCAGAAATTATGTTTTCAATATCAGTTTCGCCACGTAGGGTTTGTAAAATCATTGTCGTATTTAGTTTTTTATCATGCAGTTCTTTAATTTCTAAAAGTAAATCTATTTCTACTTGTGAATAAATTCTAGCTCCTTGTTTGGTACGAGGAATATCTAAAAATTCTTCAAGTTCTTCTTCCCATTTCTTTAATGTAGCAGGTTTAACATTTATTTTTTTGGAAACTTCCTTTAATGTGAAAGTTCTCATAAGTATTCAAATCCCTTCTATCTAATTTACGGTAAAACAGCTCTTGATAGTAAATTCTCTATGAAACCCCTCATTTTCCTGCAGGGTGACAAAAGCTATCAAAACAAGACGTATAACACGAAATACCAACAAATTTATGCAAAAAAAGCTGTGCGCAATGCACAGCTTTTGTTTATTCAACAATCCCTAGGATTTTTAATCCGTTAAAAATTCCTGAATCATTTACGGTTGTAGTTTTATGTTTCACATATTGAAAGAGGTCAGGATGACCATTTCCCATCGCAAACCCTTCACCGACACTCATCAGCATTTCTTTATCATTTAAGCCGTCTCCAAACGCAATAGCACTTTCCTTTGAAAGACCCAAATGCTCAAGTATGTACTGAACGGCAATCCCTTTATTGACTTTGTCTCTAATGACATCATAACAATGTCGCATTCCTTCAAGGTTTACTTGGGATAAGTGAATTTCATCTTCCATTTTATATAAAGCTATTTCCTCAGATTCAACGTTTATTAAGGTCATTCCAAGAACCTCATAATCGCTTGTTGGTAAATAAGTGTCGTTTTTATGTAAATGGAACTTCACGATAAATTCTTTCACACAATCTGCTTCTAGGTCAGTGAATATATTTTGATCCTTGGTATAGAAAACCAGTTCATGTTGATTCTTTTTCGCTATGTCAATGAATTGTTTAACACTTTCCTTTTTCATCGGTTCCCGGAAGAGGTCCTTACCTTGATAAATGGCGAAAGCACCATTATACCCGATAAGTGAGTTAACCTTTAACAGATCTGCAAGCTCTCTTATTTCGTGTAAGGGTCTGCCTGTTGCTAGGAAAACCTCTATCCCGGCTTTTTGAGCCTGCTGAATCGCTGTGATGGTAGTTTTATCAATGGAATCATCAGACTTGATGATGGTTCCATCAATATCTAAAAATAAAACTTTATATTTAGACATTGTCATGCTCCTTTTTTGATGTATGTTTTTTAGTTTACCATTTATAACTTATAGATAAAATAATCCTAGTGGGAATAATAGTACCAGATAACTTCGGCAAAAAGGGGAATCTAACAGTTATGTTAAGAAATATAATCTTTTTTCTGTTATTTATTAGCCTTCCGGCGCATGCAGTAGCACAGCAGAAGGTACCAATTTTAATTTACCATTCAATTAATGAATATAAGGGTCAAGGATCGAAGGAGTTATTTGTAACACCAAAGAATTTCGAAAAACAAATGCTTTTTTTGAAAAATAAAGGATATACTTTATTAACATTTGAGAGATGGAACGATATTGGGAATTATAACAAACCTATTTTTATAACATTTGATGATGGTTATAAGAATAATCAACATGCATTTGAAATCCTTCAAAAACTAAAAGATAACCAATTTAAGCCGTCAGCGACCTTTTTTGTCATTTCTGATTTTATTGGTCTTTCCAATCGATTATCTCAGTCTGAGTTAAAAGTGATGGCAGCATCCGGTATTATATCTGTTCAGTCCCACACAGCTACACATCCTGATTTGACAAAGTCAGATAATCTTCAATATGAATTAAAGGGATCAAAGGAAAAAATTGAGAGAATTACTGGAAAACCTGTCATTGCTCTCGCATATCCATATGGAAACGTTAATGATCGAGTGACTTCTGAAGTGAAGAAATATTATTCATTCGGATTAACTACAACACCAGAACTATTTACTAAGAAGGGGCTTAAAAACGAGCTTTTTTACCTTCCTCGTGTGTATGTAAAGTATTCTACCACTCTCGAAGAGTTTGCTGCTATGGTTAAATAATGGTCAAACAAGCACCAAATAGTGATGATTCATGAGCAATCGATAGAAAACTGAGTGTTTTTAGTTTAAATTGGAGACTTGCGAGTGAATTTACGTAAATATTCCTCTTTACAATGAATCAGGTTGAAGATAAAATTATCGTCATAATCCACACGAAATCCTATATGTCGGCCAAAACCCAAATGGGTACGGAGGAACCAATAATCAGGGGTTAATTCTACAAAGTAGAAAGGATGAGACAGTCTTTCGCCATCCTACCCGTCAGCTAACTTCGTCGGCTAAAGCGAAGGAGGTCATAGACCGCCAAGTACAGGGGCTTTTTTGTTTTTTTGAGACAGAATAAGCAGCTTGACTGAAATGGAGGGTCTTTTATTTATGCCTATTTTTAGGGAACAGGTGAAGAAAATGACATTAAAAGATTATTTAACGAAATTGAAAATTGGTTTGCCAAAAACAATGGTCCATCTCGATAAACAGGTATATGAGGCTGGAAGTGTTATTAATGGCACTATCGAGATAACGGGCGGAATGTTAAAAAATAGAATAAAAAGATATGATATTGACCTCGTGGGCATTGATTCAAAGGCCTTTGTAGAAGAAACATTAAATAGTCATTCTGTTTTCTGTTCTCTTGAGTGCAGTCCAAATCAGACCGGAAAGATTTCTTTTTTTATCGATGTTCCAGACGATATTAAAAAAGATCAAAATACCTTTCAATATTCGTTAATGATTAATATTGATCTAGGAAATGCAAATAATATTACTCAAAATGTACCGATTATGATAGGGGCCGTTTCATAGTATATCTATTAAACTAGTTATTCATTGTAAATCGGAAGATTATCCTATTTATTGATATAGCATTGTAAACTGCTAGAAATTTCTATGTAAACTTGCACAAGTATAATAAAGTTAACATATGACTTTATAGGCGGGTGCAATGATGGAAGAAACAATGGTAAAATCTTATTTACAGAAATCATTAGAAGAATGGAAGGATGATATTTCAGTAGTCCTTTCTGAAATTGATAAAGAATATGAAGAAGTGGCACAAGAATTAAAAGTTTACTCATACAAATACGGGATTACCAAGCAAGTTATCCAGTCGACAGTGAATGAGGAAATTATTGAGAGTATACGCCAAAGGTATCATAAACCGTTTGAGGAAAGTTATAATCAATTAAAGGAATATATAAAAGATTTAGAAGAGAAGCAACGCGTTTTTCATATGTTTGTGCAAAAAATTGATGAAGTAAACCGCAAGGAATCTTCTAAGGCTGCAAATGTATAATTCATAATATAGTCTGGTCCATATGGATCAGGCTTTTTTTATCATTCTTTGCGAATTATCGGCAAGTGGAGGAATTTTGCATATAGTAATTAACAGGATTTTATCGAGAGGTGCTGAAGTATGATTACTGCAAGGATCGGAAGCAAGTGTTATCGTCTGCCAGAAAATCTAGAGGATTATTTTAATAAGTTTCGGTCTGAGATTATTGGCATTGATCAGAAATTTCACTCGCCATTTGGTATGAAACCGATTATTTATGCGGATTGGACGGCAAGCGGAAGATTATTTCGACCTATTGAACAAAAAATCTCGGAGGTATTTGGTCCGTTTATGGCAAATACGCATACGGAATCCAATATAACGAGTCTAATGATGACCGGTATCTATAATCAATCAAGAAAAATCATTAAGGAACATGTAAATGCTGATGAGAACGACGCGCTAATTCTTGATGGTTTTGGAATGACGTCTGTTATGAATAAATTACAGAGATTACTGGGGCTTAGAGTACCAGAGCAATGGAGAGACAGCATGAAGATTGCTGAGAAACCCATTGTCTTTCTCACCCATATGGAGCACCATTCCAATCATACTTCATGGCTTGAAACAATGGCAGATGTTGAGATTATCAGGCCAGACGCGAGAGGCGGAATAGATGTAAGTCATCTGGAACACCTTCTTTATCATTATCGGGACAGAGGCATTAAGATTGGCTCCTTTACGGCTTGCTCGAACGTAACTGGAATACAAACCCCTTATCATCAGCTGGCAAAAATCATGCATAGGAACGGAGGACTTTGTTTTGTAGATTTTGCTGCCTCTGCACCCTATGTGAAGATTGATATGCACCCAAAAGATCCGTTGGAAAAACTCGACGCCATTCTCTTTTCTCCACATAAATTTTTAGGTGGACCCGGTACGAGTGGTGTCTTACTATTTGATAAAAGAATTTATACAAGTAAAGTACCAGATCATCCTGGAGGAGGAACGGTTACATGGACAAATCCTTGGGGTGGACACCAATACATTAAGGACATCGAGCTTCGGGAGGATGGTGGAACCCCTGGTATTCTTCAAGCAATCCGTACGGCTTTATGTATAAAATTAAAGGAACAAATGGGTGTTGAGAATATTTTAAAGAGAGAAAAAGAACAGTTAAAGCTGCTTTTAACTGGATTAGAAACGATTCCTAATCTGCATGTATTAGAGAGTCATCAACGAAACCGGATTGGGATAGTTTCATTTACTGTTACCAACATTCATTACAATCTTATTGTCCGGCTGTTAAATGACCGGTTTGGATTTCAGGTTCGAGGTGGATGTTCATGTGCCGGAACGTACGGTCATTATCTATTGAAAATAGACCAGAACAAATCTAAACAAATTTCAAATAAAATTGATTTAGGTGATTTGTCTTCCAAGCCAGGCTGGGTTAGGTTTTCGATACACCCGGTAATGTCTAATGCTGAAATTCAATTGTTTATTAGGGCGATGCAGGAGATTACGGCTAATATTGTGGAATGGAAAAATGATTATGTGTATGACCCGGCTACAAATGATTATTTTTATACAAAACACACTCGTGAGGATATGTCAGTATTCTTTAATCTAGAGGATTAATAGGATTACAAAAACTCAAAAGCTGCATTCTGACGCTAATCGTCCAGTTCGCAGCTTTTTTATGTGGCAACGCTTCTTATATCCCCACATATGTTAATAAGAAAAAGGTGGGGATAACATGATTCACATTGTGAAGCGGGGCGAAACACTTTACCAAATCTCTTTGGATTATCGGGTAAGCCTCGCCAGTCTTTATGCAGCCAATCCTGGGGTTAATTACCAGCAGTTATATGTAGGACAAAAAATTCAAATCCCAGGACTGCCGGATCCAAATACAATTCCCTATTCGATACAAATTTCGATAGGGAAGAGGAGACTTTCGTTATATAGAAATGGAAATGGAAGATTAGAAAAAATCTATCCGATTGCAGTAGGGAAAATGCTAACGGGAACCCCGACTGGTGATTTTGTCATAGTTAATCGACAAATGAATCCTGGCGGACCTTTTGGTGTATTGTGGATGTCTTTATCGAAGCAAGGTTATGGAATTCACGGTACGAATGATCCAAGTTCAATAGGAAAAGCAGTTTCACACGGTTGTGTGCGGATGCATAACCGTGATGTACTCCAACTTGCTGAAAAGGTTCCGAATGGTACAAGAGTTATCATCAGACCGTGAAAAAAACAGCGATGGCCGATTATCTATAAGAAAGAATCGGCCTTGTTTAATTTTAAAAAGTGAATCTAATGCCATCAATCAACCGTATAAGATGTTTGGAGATAAATTGTATTGGGAGATGGGTAGAATGTGGGGTCTATTAGCGATACATATAGTTATTATCCTTGTATTCCTTATCCTTGGTTGGGCAGTAAGGAAGAAGGAAGCCTATTGGTTAATTTCAGGTTTTGCCTCTCGCCCAGTGGAAGAACAGGAAGAGTTAATCCGGAGTGGTTATCCCAGGAAGATTAGCAGCTTACTAATTATAACAGCTTTTGGCATGTTGATTTTGCTTCCACTCATGTTTACCACTTTTAAATATGCGATGGAAGTTCAATTTGGATTTTTGATGATCTTTCTAATGGGCGGATTGGTTTATTTAACAAAATACGAAGTTCCAAAAAAGCGCAAACGCAGTTATATTATTAGTATTTCCCTGTTTATTGCACTAATCGGAGGCTTAGGCACTCTTTCTTATTTTAGTTATCAAGGGTACGAGCTAGTAGTAAAGAAAAAAAGCTTCGAGATTACGGGGATGTACGGTGATGAATGGAATTATGAAGATATTATTTCAATTGAATTAATGGATGAACTGCCTGAGGTTACTGTAAGGACAAATGGGGTAGGACTGTCTACACTTTCAAAAGGACATTTTAAAATGAATGGTTATGGCAACAGTCTGCTCTTTATTCAAAAAGGGTCATCCCCCTATATATATATTGAGTTGAAAGATAAGAAGATTTTTATAAATGATAAAGTTCCTCATCAGACGAAAATCTGGTTTGAACAGGTTAGAGACAAAGCAAAATTAACTAAATAAGAAATCTCACCTCCTTATTAGGGGAGGTGAGATTATGTTGTTTATTTGTAGATTACAATCGAACCAACTGATTTATCTTTAGCTTGTCCGTTCACACGAACCTTAAGTCCAAAGTTACCAATTTTACGTCCAGCATCTGGCATGAATGTGTTTTCAAACGAGTTGCTGTCATTGAAAAGTGAAACTGCTGGTTGACTTGGTCCAAACAATGTTTGTAGACCAGGATAGTCAAGATTTAATCCAGAAGTTGGATTTAAACCAAATGCTGCATCAGCGATATGATAACGAGTAGAAGCTTGGACAGGATCAGAACCATTGGCAAAGCTCCATAGTAAGTCTGTATTTGGATGAGCATCTACAACTCCGACGAAACCTTCGCCAGGGTGTTCACCTGTCCAGTTGTCAGTATAAGTTGGGTCTACGTACCAAACGACAAGACCTCCGTCATAGCTCATTATAGAGTTTCCGCGTTTAATATTTGCTAGCCCCTGGTCGACACCAGCGTGATTACGCCATTCTAATAGGTAATAGTGATCAGAGTATTTGTTTCCGTCTGATTTTTCAAATCCACTTAAACTAAAAGCAGATGAGTCATTTTCAGCACCATCATCAACTAAAGTTTGCCCATCAGCAATAACTTTGATGTTATCAGCAAAGAAACCAATTTGGGAAGTGCCCCAATCTGTAGCATATCGGAGACGAAGTTGAATGCTCTTACCAGAATAAGCTGACAAATCAAAGGATTGAGCCTGCCAGCCATTTGAATTACCTGTAAAACCTGGCATTGAATTTAGGATTGTTGGGTAACCTTGGCTTGTTACGTCTGAACGAGTATTCGTATTACCTAATGACTTCCAAGAAGCACCATTGTCTTCTGAAACCTGAACAAATGCAAAATCCCATTGCTCTTCAATATCGTACCAAGCGTCAAAAGTTAATGTTGCAGATGATTTTCCAGTTAAATTAACGGTTGTAACCATCTTGCTATCAATTTCATCTGCTTGTCCACCCCAATATTGGGAGGTGCCCGCAGCAGGAGTGTTTACTGGTGTTTTCTTCTGAGGCAAGTTTACTTTAGCTGCAATAGCGTTTTTGCCATTTGGTGAGTTGGCTTGATCCAGTAACACTTGTGTTCCTTTGGTAGTTACTTCATTCCAGTCTAATTCAACCGTGTCATTTGTCCAGTTCCCACCTAGGTAGGATTGGAAATATGATTTTGCCAATGGCGAGAAACCGGTTGGTTCTGTACCGCCTATCTTACCAGCCCATGAACCACTTGCCATAATGGACCAGTAAGCAACTGCCTCACCAGTACCAGAGTAGATCGTATCGTATTCATCAGGGTACCCTAAATCATGACCATATTCATGCGCAAATACCCCAGTTGCACCATCTTCAGGCATCATGGTGTAATCATAAAATCCTGGTAATCCTTTACCTAATCCATCAGGGTCTACAAAGGAAGCTGAACGGTGAGACCAGATTGCATTATCCCCTAAAGAACCGCCGCCTGCTTCTTGACCAACACCTGAGTGGATAATCATTAAGTGGTCAACTAAACCGTCTTTTTCAAGTAAATTTCCATCTCCATCTAAATCATGTGGATCTTCCAAATCATACTGATCTAAAGGAATACCAGCTGCTTTTGCTGCTGCATAAGTATCGGCAACTAATTTCTTAGAACCACCAGGTGTGACATTATCATGACCTCCAGTGGCTTTATCAGCACCATAATAAGCTGCGCTTCCAGGAACCTTTAACCAGCCGTAAGCTTTACCATCTACTGAGTAAGTCCCGCCTGATTGTTCTTCGTAGAATTGTTTCATAGAAACAAAATCTTCACCATTGGGGCCTTTAACACCATCTCCACCAAAAATCATATCCTCATAGTGTTCTAATGGATAATCTGGATAATAGTTATCTGATTCACCAGGTTTAATGTTATTGTTTGCAAAATCAGAGTATTCTACAGCTAAGACAAGGACCTTGTCCTCTCTGGCTGTACCTGTGAAGTCTGTTTCCTGAACTGGATTTGGATTACCCTTTAGGTGTCCGTTTTTCTTGCCGTCTCCCTTTAATAATCCATTGTTAAATTCTTTAAATTTACTTTGCTTTTCTGCTTCAGCTTTTTTTACTTTTGCTGCTAATGGATCTGATTCCTTAACTTTGGATTGTTTCCCTTTTAGCTCAAGGTAATTTTTAAGGAATGTTTGCTTTACTTCTTCTGAAGCATTTTTTGGGAGAAGCCCTTGTTTAATAAAAGATTCTATTAAACGCTCTTCATTCACAATCGCTAAATCGAGTGAGCTGTTTGAAGAAAAAGATGAGGCTTCCGCTTTATGTAGTCCCACATTCTTAGATGAAGCATCAATACTTGGGAATCCTGCAACTAAAGTACCAGCAAGCATAACAGAAGAAAGACTAGTTTTTATAAACTTATTCAATTGTATTCCCCATTTCAATGTTTTCGGCCGTATTCATATAATATTTTGAAAATTACGACAGAACAATAGGAAATTTTACCTTAATTTATAGCTGTAATCATCGGGGGATAGGTCTAATGGTGTGGTATTTCGACATAATACCAGGTGGTTTTGTTGTTGTTTGTCGAATTATAAAGAAAAATAAATGTGTTTTGAAAATAATAATAATTTATTTTCAGTGGTAATTAGTTGTGCGCGTGTTGAAAAACAATTGAGTACAAAAGAAGTAGTGGCAACTAGGTTGAAAATAAAAATGGGGGAAATTATTAACAGGTTATAGCATGAAATCAGTTGTATCTTAAACTCTTTTTTATTATATGAAAATATCAAGGTGTATTAATTGTTATGTTGAATACTAAAAGTGGCTGCAATCTATTCTAAAAATATTCAATATCATTAAACATTTTTAAAAGATGGAGGATATTACGGAATATGTTGGAATGAAAAGGTGCGTTTTTCAAATACTAACTATAAACTCATGAATGAAATGGGATATGTGTATGAAGAAACCAAAGAAACGAAATAAAATACCATTTATAATATTGTTTATCATCCATACAAGCATGCTTGGCTACTCTTTTTACAAAAGTAAAAATAAAAAGCAATTATTCACATTATTAATGGCTGATATCGGATTTGCTTATTTGTTAGAGTATGTAGTTTTAAATGTCTTTCATGCCTATACTTATAAACCGAAAATAATGAAAAAGAATTTTTTTGACAATGTCTTTGGCGCTATTTTATCCCAAGGTATTTTTGTGCCTTTTACCGCTGTTTTCTCTACGGTATTAAAAATAGGGTGGGTTGGTAAATTATTTCTCGGAGGAGTTTATTTTTCATTAGTTGAACAAATATTTATAAGGTTAAAAGTTTATAAACATAATTGGTGGAAAACGATTTATACAGTAACCTTGATTCCTTTGTACTTTAAAATTAGTGATTGGTGGAATATGTTTTTAGATAAAAGGAATCCAATCGTTCGTGTGATTTCTCTTTTTTTAATGATATTGGTCACAGAAGCAAATTTGTTATTTTTATTTGCTGCAACTAGAAAGATTCGCTTCGGTATTGGGAGATATCATGCTTGGAGAGAACATTTTATTATGGTTCCGTTATATGCCATTACCCTTTCTTTCTTTTCAACATTGTCATTTTTGAAACAGAATAATTGGTCTTCAAAGCTAAGGGTCTTAATAATGACAATTGGATTAGATCAACTATTTAAGAAGGGGAAAGTAGTAAAGGACAAGTTTCATGTAGTAGATTATTTTACGGTAAGAGTCCTGGCAATATTTTTATATGGATGGTTTAGAGATATTGTTTATGGAGTGAGAAACAGAGGTGAACAGAATAGTGAGGGTAAAGTGCTGGAAAAGAATGATAATTTGACATAAAAAAAAACGCCTTTGGGCGTTAGGGTATGTATTGTAATTAGTAATGAACCATGATAAAATAGTGTTGGTCTTAAATGGTAATTTAACGAATGGCAAATTACCTCTATAATATAATAACATACAATGATGTGGCTGTCAAACATTTAGGGACAAAATTTTCTGGAGAGTGGTCAAATGAGTGATACGGTAAAAAATGACCTGCAGTTGGAGCAGGAACGTGTAAATTTTGTTAGTAAGGAAATTGATAGGAAAAAGCTAAAACTCCAGAAGAACACTGGAGGTGTTAGTTCAGATGTGCTGGAACTTCGAAAGACTTTCTGGGAAGATGTAACCGTAAATATGGATGAACCGGATGATGTGATTGAGACGGCTGCGAGTATAAAGCAACAAGCGGAGTTATTATCAGAACGGGAACGTACGTTTAAACAAATGGATAAACAGATTCGAATCCTTGAACGCTTAAAATATTCACCGTATTTTGGACGGATTGATTTTTTAGAAACAGATGAAAAAAATGTTGATCAAGTTTATCTCGGAATTGCTTCTTTAATGGATGAGCATGATGAGAATTTTTTAATTTATGATTGGCGTGCCCCTATTTCAAGCCTCTATTATGATTATGCTCCAGGTCCTGCATCTTATCCAACCATGGATGGGGAAATCGAAGGCGAAATGAAGCTGAAAAGACAATTTATCATTCGTGATTCCAACATTAAAGCGATGTTTGATACTGGTGTAACCATTGGTGACGAAATGCTCCAAGAGGTCCTTGGGAATAATGCAAACGCACAAATGAAGAGCATTGTCGCTACGATTCAGCGTGAACAAAACTTAATTATCCGTAATGAGCGAAGTAAACTCCTTATTGTTCAAGGAGTAGCAGGCAGCGGTAAAACATCTGCAGCCCTTCAAAGGGTTGCGTATTTATTGTATAGATATCGTGAAACCATAAAGTCAGAGAATATCATGTTATTTTCGCCGAACCCGTTATTTAATTCCTACGTATCGACGGTACTCCCTGAACTAGGGGAAGAGAACATGGAGCAGGCGACCTTTATGGAATATTTAAACCATCGAATTGGCGGTGAATTCGAGGTGGAGGACCCTTTTGATCAGATGGAATTTTTACTTAATGAGGAGGAACATTCCGACTACTTTGTACGGGTAAGAGGAATTCGGTATAAGGCAAGTCTTGCGTTCAAAGAGATCATTGATCAATATGTAAGGGGACTATCCAATAAAGGTTTGTTTTTTAAAGATCTAGTTTTTCGAGGTGAAATGATTTTTTCTAAAGAACTCATCTATGATTATTTTTATTCCCTCGATGAGAGCTTCACAATCCCGAATCGAATGGAAATGGTAAGGGATTGGCTGTTAAGAGAGTTAAAGAGAAAAGTCAGACAGGAACGCTCTAAAAGCTGGGTGGAGGATGAGATTCAATTTCTTGAAAAAGAAGATTATTTAGAGGCATACCAAGAATTAGAAGGAAAAGACCGTTTTACCGAGAAGAGTTTTGATGATTTTGAACAGGAACAAAAGCTTCTTGCTGAAAAGGTAGTCAAACAAAAATTCAGGCCATTATTTTCTCGTGTTAAAAAGTTGAATTTTCTCGACATGAAGGGATTGTACAGCCAGTTATTTATAAAGGGTACTGATAACCAAGAAGTCCTTCTGGATGACTGGACTCAAATTTGTACGCACACACTTAATACATTAGCAAACTATAAAATATCTTACGAGGATGCAACGCCTTTTGTTTACCTACAGGATTTAATAAAAGGAAGAAAATCTTCTACGGGTATTCGACATATATTTATTGACGAGGCTCAGGACTATTCCCCATTTCAGTTTGCCTTGATTCAAAGACTTTTCCCTTATAGTAAAATGACGCTGCTTGGGGACTTTAATCAAGCTATTTTCTCAGGTGCAACAGGATCAGCCACAGTTATTTCGGATTATGAGGAAAAAGGGGAAGATGTTGAAAAGATTATTTTGACAAAAACCTATCGTTCTACAAAGGAAATTGTTGATTTCACCAGCAGCTTAATTGAAGGCGGTGAAACAATTGAACCATTTAATCGCCATGGCAAAAAGCCAACGATAAAACTAGCAGAGGCAAGCCAGATAAATGGATTTATTTTGAGTGAAATAAATGAATTTATGAAAGAAGGGCATCGAACCGTTGCGGTTATTTGTAGAACAGCGGCTGAGAGTAAAAGGGTATACTCTGCATTAAAGAAGTATATCCCTGTACACCTAATTGAAAAGGCGACGATTGCTTACGAAAAAGGAATATTGGTAATCCCGTCATATTTGGCAAAGGGAATCGAATTCGATGCTGTCATTCTTTATGATAGTTCTCAATATAAAAATGAGAGTGAACGGAAATTATTCTACACCGTGTGTACGCGTGCGATGCACAGATTGCACATGTATGCTGCGAATGGAGTCAGTCCGCTCATGGACAGAGTTCCGGAGACATTATACGTGTGGGAATAAAAAAACAGCGGCCAAATGGTATTGGCCGCTGTTTTTTACACTTTAGTTATTCTTCCAATGCTTTTCTACCTGTTCAAATGCAAGTCGGTAAATTTCCTCATCGGATGTGTTTGGATTTGCTAAAACATTGGTTAGATACACTTTTCCATCATAGGTTACTTTTACATTTATTTGGAGCATAAAATCACCTTTCTCATTCAGATTTGAATGCCTCTTAGGCTCATTGATATAATTTTATTGTTCAAATAGAAGGGGGAACATGTATGTCAGTCCAATTTGAAGAGATAACAAAAGAAACGCTTTATATTGCGCTTGAAATGATAAATTCAAATCCAGAATACAATCTTGTTGAAAACGGCATTGCCCTAAGAGAGCTTACAGATATAAAAGAAGAGTTTCTGAACCAAGAAACCATTAGTGTTTTTATTAAGCTTGATGAAACCTATATTGGGGTTATGGATTACTTACTGGAAAATCCAAAAGACCAATGCCCATGGCTGGGGCTATTAATGATTCATCGTGATTATCAAGGGTTTGGTTTTGGTGCACAAGCATATGCACTTTATGAAAGTGAAATGCATAATCGAGGTTTGAAGCGTGTTCGACTCGGTGTTATAAAAGAAAATGTAAAGGCGAAACAGTTCTGGGAATCATTGGGGTTTCTTAATATTAAAACAGTTTTTAATGAAAATGGCAAAGAGATTTTAGTGTTTGAAAAAAACTTCCCGAAGGAAGTACTAGACCTCTAGTAATAAGAACTCTTCGGCAAACCGCTGAACTTGGAGTTTGTCGACGTAATTCTTTCTGTACAAAGATTCTGCCAAAATTAAAGGGGCTTGAATAGCTGCATTTCTTTTTAAATCCCTAATGGACACATCGCCATTTAATAATTGAATGGCTTTTTCTCGGATGTCTTGACTCGTAGAAGAATGATATAGGAGATACGCAATACAAGTAACTTTATCCAACACCACCACTCCTTATTTATATCAAGAATCTAACATATGCAAATAATTCAACTTCCTTTATCAAAAATCCTGCTAAATATTCTGAATTTTTCATAGAGCAACATGATTTATGTAGAATATTGCTTATTTAGCGTGAGTTTTATATAATATTGAAGGGATAAAAGAAACAAAAAGTATTGTGGGAAATGACCTTTCGTCCCGTGGACGAGAGGGTTTTTATTTTTACATAAGATCTGGAGGTAGCATTTTCATGACACAAGCCTTAATTAAGGATTTGTACAGAAATACAGAAAATTATATAGACCAGAAGGTTGAGTTATCAGGCTGGATTCGTACAATCCGGGATTCAAAAACCTTTGGGTTCATTGAGTTGAACGATGGCAGCTTCTTCAAAGGTGTTCAAATTGTATTTGATGAGAAACTGGACAATTTTAAGGAGATTGCAAAACTCCCTATTAGTTCGTCGATTAAAGTAGAAGGAGATTTCATTCATACTCCTCAAGCAAAACAGCCATTTGAAATTAAAGCGACAAATATTTCTATTGAAGGACTTTCTAATAGTGACTATCCTTTACAAAAGAAGAAGCATTCATTTGAGTATTTAAGATCGATTGCTCATTTAAGACCACGGACGAATACATTCTCAGCTGTTTTCCGTATTAGGTCCTTAGCTTCTTATGCGATTCATAAATTCTTCCAAGACAAAGGATTCGTTTACGTTCATTCACCAATTATCACAGGGAGTGATACAGAAGGAGCGGGCGAAATGTTCCGAGTTACAACGTTAGATATCGATAACCCTCCTAAAAATGAAGAGGGGAAAACAGATTTAACGAAGGATTTCTTTAATAAAGAAACCAACCTAACGGTAAGCGGACAGTTATCTGCAGAGGCCTTTGCCTTAGCGTTCCGAAATGTTTACACATTTGGTCCTACATTTAGAGCGGAGAATTCGAATACTGCGAGACATGCTGCAGAATTTTGGATGATTGAGCCGGAATTAGCATTTTCTGAGCTTCCGGATATTATGGACCTAGCTGAGGATATGGTTAAGTATGTAATTGGCTATGTTCTTGAGCAGGCGCCAGAAGAAATGAATTTCTTCAACAGCTTTATTGAAAAAGGATTACTAGATCGCTTAAACAATGCGCATACTTCAAGTTTTGGACGTGTTACCTACACAGAAGCAATAAATATTTTAATCGAATCAGGCGAAACCTTTGCTTACCCAGTTGAATGGGGACTCGACCTGCAAACAGAGCATGAGCGCTATTTATGCGAAAAAGTATTTAAAAAACCAGTCTTTGTAACGGACTATCCGAAGGAAATCAAAGCCTTTTATATGAGGTTGAATGAAGACAATAAGACGGTTGCCGCAACTGATTTACTTGTACCAGGAATTGGAGAATTAATCGGCGGAAGTCAGCGTGAAGAGCGAGAAGACATTCTTGCTGGAAAAATTAATGAACTTGGTATGAATGAAGAAGATTATTGGTGGTACCTAGAGCTTAGAAAATACGGTGGTACAAAACACTCTGGCTATGGCCTAGGTTTCGAACGGTTAATAATGTACCTCACAGGGATATCAAACATCAGAGACGTTATTCCATTCCCAAGAACCACAGGTAACGCAGAATTTTAATAATAATAAAAGAAGACCAATCCCTTGGATTTGGTCTTTTTTTCATTCATCTATTGAGTTTGTAATTCTTCCTCGAAAAAAAATGTGCCGGGATGTTCCTTTACAATATAAGAGTATCTTTTCATGTTTTTGACATACTGCCATTTTAAAATCGTTACTTCTTCGCCAGTGTCTTTAAGTTTCACAGTCTGTCCGCTATTGAATCTGTTATTTGAATTTCTCAAATCAACACCCCTTTTTTTCATCCAAGTTTAATTATAACACATTTTTTGTTTAGCCGCTTGATTCGCTTTTTTCAGTGACCTCTAAACTATAGAATAAAGCGTGATTCCTTTCATTTACATTTTCATTGTGTTACACTATTTAAAAAGTGAGGTGTCATTTTGTCAACTTATAAAGCGAAAAAGAGTAACCTCAAAGACTTATTATCAAAAAATAGAATGAATCTCGAAGGATTAGAAAAGAGTACACACATCCCTTTGGAACAACTTAATGGTTACATGTCAAAAAAAGTGATGAACCTAAGTGCAGCAATGACGATTTCTAAAGAGTTAAATTGCCAGATCGAGGATTTATACGACTGGGAACTAGAAGAGAAAATCTAAGTTCAACTAATATGTCACTAGGGGTAATTATCCTAGTGACATTTTTAATAACTTGACCAGTCTGCTAGAGGATTATGCAAGGCTGAAATGAGGAAAATAATGGACGAGACCTTGCTTAATTCTTCATTCTTTGGTATGATTATGAAGAATTATTTTTGTTCGGTAGTAAAGGGAAGAATAAGTTATAGCTTTTCGCCTGGATCTTTAAAGAGCAAGAATAGTAATACAATGTGTGGAATACACACTAGGAGGCAACAAATATGGAAAACGGTAAAGTAAAATGGTTTAATGCAGAAAAAGGTTTCGGATTTATCGAGCGCGAAGGTGGAGAAGATGTATTCGTTCACTTTTCAGCAATCCAAGGCGAAGGCTTTAAAACTCTTGAAGAAGGTCAATCAGTAACTTTCAATGTTGAGCAAGGTGCTCGTGGACCTCAAGCAGCTAACGTAAACAAAGCTTAATCACATAGTGTGAAAAAAACAGACCTGTATAGGTCTGTTTTTTGTTTATCAATACCTTTACCAAAAGGGTATTGATTTAATTATTAATATATTTTTCAAATACAGTGCCAAAATCTTTAACACTATATTGCTTTTTGCTATCCTCTAACCATTGGAAAGCTGCTTGGTTTAGCATCTTAAATTGAACGACTAAGTTGTTATCTGAACTAGTAACCCGACCTAAAGTGGTTGAAGCAATATCAAGACTTTCTTTGGCAAAACGGAGAGAAATTTCATTGTCATGAGTGATTTCTGAAATTTTTATTAGGGCCTTATATAAATCTTTTACCTCTTCAATATGTTTTTTATGAACGTCAATGGAGAATGGCTGTGCTCCAATTTTAAATTTTATTTCGACATCGAGGTCGACCGTTCCCGCTGTTTCTAGCTTAACATCAGAGATTCGATTTGTCGCATAACTATAGCGGTGCAGCATCCTTTTTTTACTTGTGGCACTAGTTCCATCAAGATGAATGAGGGCATTATTGGTAAAACAATATTCATCTGATTTTGATTTTATTAAAAAATAAATCCTTTCGTTATCTTCATGCATAACATAATCATCAGAATCAACCTTATCATAATTTTCTGGTTTAATGACCGAACCCACATCACTGAGTCCTAATATATCCGCTGCTACTTTACCAAACATTGTATCAACCTCACTAACCCCATATTTTAATTGCCATTCAACTATACGAATAGGTTCTTGAGAAGTTTCAAGATTTTTGAACGACAAAACAATTTATGCTGGAGAATTTCACTTATGCTCTCTGTCTAAATTATCAATAAATATTCCTTAGAAGGATCAAAATTGATTGGAGGGAAAAGCGATAAATGCGTCCGATGATCCTTGGTACTATGGCTGCCTTCTTTTTTGCGTTTACATTTATTATAAATCGATCTATGGAACTAGAAGGGGGGAGTTGGATTTGGAGTGCTTCGCTCCGTTATTTTTTTATGGTTCCTTTCCTGCTTCTATTGGTTTACTGCAGAAAAAACCTTAAGCCGCTATTGGTGGAGATGAGAAAAAATCCACGGGCGTGGCTGTTATGGAGTTTTGTAGGATTTGGTCTATTTTACGGTCCGATTTGTTTTTCAGCTGCTTATGCACCCGGCTGGCTAATTGCTTCCACCTGGCAGATTACGATTATCTCTGGCTCTCTTTTAGCACCGTTTTTTTTAGAGACTGTAATGACTCAAGAGGGCCCAGTTAAGATAAAGGGAAGAATTCCGATGAAAGGCATGGCAATGTCTTCGATTATTTTGCTGGGGATTATATTAATGCAGGTGGAGCAGGCAGATACTCTAAGTTTAATGGAAGTATTCTCAGGCGTTATCCCTGTCGTGGTCGCGTCATTTGCTTATCCTCTTGGGAATAGGAAGATGATGGATGTTTGTGGAGGGAGGCTGGATGTTTTTCAACGCGTATTGGGAATGACCATAGCGAGTATGCCGGTTTGGATTGTTTTAGCTATTTTTGGCATGTTTACGGTGGGGCCGCCAAGTATTAGCCAATCTGTCCAATCTGGTATCATTGCCATTACATCTGGTGTGATTGCAACCATTTTATTCTTCCAAGCAACAGATCTAGTTAGAGGAAATATGCAAAAACTTGGGAATGTGGAAGCGACACAATCAATTTCAGTTTTATTTGCTGTAATCGGAGAATTAATCCTGTTGGAATCACCATTGCCATCTATCTTATCATGGACTGGAATGACGCTGGTCATGGCAGGAATGGTACTTCACAGCTATGTGTCACATAAAGGCGATATTCCTAATGGGAAAAAAGTCAGTGTATAATAGTAAGAACCTAATCAGATCGATTAGGCTATATGATTTTTAACTGGATAGGTATGGGGTTAATTTATCAATTGTCTCCTGTAAAAGTTTTGCGTTTTTCTCATACATGTTTTTTGATTTCTCGTCCTGTGACTCTAGAGAGAATATTTCCAAATCCGCCTGAGTTTTTTTCAGTGTTGCCAATAATAAAGGTCTCTCACTGGGTGGCGGGACTTGTAATTTGTCATCATAGATGTCGACAGTTAATTCTCCATAAGAATCAACTTGAGCAATAAATACATTATCGAGGGTTAACTCAAGCTTATCTAATTCCGTTTCTAGCCAGCCTCTGCTTTTCCCAGAAGACCTTAATGCTTCATCTAGAATACTTCCGTCCATTATGACTGTTTGAGGTTCCTTCTCAGCAGGTACTTTCATTTGTAAATCCTTAGGAGTCAATGGACGATTTTCTTTTTTTAATAAGGCACTAATAGTCCCTCTTGGTTCCAGAACGGCAAATTCAACATCAGCAACACGGTATATGTTCTTCTGGCGAAGTAAGGCAGATAATTCATCAATGGTGTATTTTTCTTTCTTTAAATTTTCCTCCAGAACCTTACCGTCCTTGATTAAAACAGTCCCTCGCCCCTCAATAAAGTCCCGGAAAGATTTACTTTTTAATGCTAAAATGTCAACCAAGAGTGTAGCAAGGCTAAAGATAATAATAGCAGCCATGCCTTGGAGCATATTTTTTTCAAGACCAGTAATCGCCTCACCTGCAATACTTCCAATTGTAATTCCGGAAACATACTCAAAAAATGAAAGTTCAGATATTTGCTTCTTTCCTAATACTTTTGTCATGAAAAATAAAAGAGCTAAGAAGACAAAGGAACGAATGATAATATCAATCCAACTGGGCATATATTCACCTCATAACTTTCAACCTTTATATTGTGGTTCAAGTCGTTCAAGTTCTAAAACTCGGTTCTGTAAATCTTTCTTAACGGAAGCTATTGTTAACATAGTATCATGGAAAACTTCTTGAGCACCTCTATCATTAGAGTTTAAGGCAAGCGAAGATAATTGTGCTTCAATTCCCTTCAGATTAGCAAGACATTGTTTTACACTTGTAGCAATGGTCATAATTACACATCCCTTCCAAATTGAATAACTAAAAGAGTTGGCAGGGAAGCCAACCCTTTTATTCTTATTGGTTATATTGTGGCTCTTCAGACAAAATTTCTTGTAGTCGGGGTTCAAGACTATCAAGGACAGATTGAGTTTGTTGAGCAGCATTCTGATAGAGCTTTTTAGCGTTTTGATTATCAGTTGCTAATGCAAAAGTTTCAAAACTAGCTTGAACACTCTTTAGTCCTGCCAATGCCTGTTTTACTTGGGTTCCAACTGTCATGAAAATTAATCCTTCTTTCTATTTCAAAAATATCTTACATACAATATTTTGCGGCAAATATTTGAAATTTATGTGATTAGAAATAGTAATTTAATAAATAAGACTTTCCATTACTATTGGATGTAATGCATGTGTTTTGTCTACAAAAATAAATCCATCGTACCGGCTGCTCATAACAGATGGCACATAATTTCCATATTGTTCATATTCCGGCCTATATACAACCCCGATAGCACGATGCCCAATGGTTTGTTTGAATTCTCCGCGATTTTCATCGTTAAACAAGAGGTATTGGTTACATGCACCGGCTTTATGCATGAGGTTTTCCCAGCTGCCAGTTTGGGCCTCAGGAACATTGGTAACGCGAAAGTCTACTCCCCATTCCGTTGAAGCAATCACAGTACCACTGTTTGTTCCAAATCCAACAATGTAAACATCTTCAGGATAATTCTGTTGTCTTATCAACTGACCGACATTCACCATTCCAGCATCTTTCATATCGGTGGCACGGGCATCACCTACGTGTGTATTGTGTTCCCAGACGATGACTTTTTCACCTTCACCATAATACTTCATGACAGCATTCAAAGCTTCAACCATGTGGATGTCTCTTACGTTCCAAGACTTTGAATCGCTTAAGACCATAGTGCGGTAATACTCTTCAGCATTCACTGTAACAAGGGCATTGACCTCCATATTTAAGCTGTTTTCTTCCTCATCGTCATATTTCCATTTATTTTTCTGAATGGTATGAAGAAGTGCGACAGCTTCTTTTATACAGTTTTCTGATAAATATCCTGCAGAAACCGCATACGATTCATTATTTCGATTATAAGGCTCAAAGCAGGAGAAGGCATTTCTTGCTTGTTTTAACCCTGAGTTACCAGTTTTCTCTAAATACTTTATGATTTCGTCCATACTCTCCCAAAGACTATAGACATCTAGACCGTAAAATCCTACTTTATTTTTTCGTTTGGTTTGTTGATTATAATTTTTTAACCATTCTACTAATTCAATCACTTCTTCATTCGCCCACATCCATGTTGGCCAGCGATTAAAGCTTTCAAGAGAACTTCTAACATCAGTGTGGAAGACTATGTTTTTTATGTAACGATTAATGTGTTGGCAGGATGGCCAGTCTCCTTCAACCGCGATGACAGAAAAGCCTTTTTCCTTGATTAACCTTTTCGTGAGTTCAGCTCGAATTGTATAAAATTCCGAAGTTCCATGTGAAGATTCACCTAGGAGGACATACTTGGCATCACCAATTGCTGCTAGCAATGGATCAAGATCATCCACTGACGTAAAGGGTTTACTGTATTTTTTTATGGACTCAAACATAGGCAGACATCCTTTCATTCATAGTGATACTGCTAATGTTCCCTAGTGGCTTACCTAAATAACAAAAAAACTCCAAAATTAATTTAAGGAGTTTTTTTGCATATTTCATCTGTACATCGTCCACATTCCAATATCCTTAAAACCAAGTCGTTTATAGATACGTCCAGCTTCAGGATTATCATAAAATAAGCAGAGTACTTTGCCTTCATTTAATACATCTTTAAAAAGCTTTTGCATAATCGCTGTTGCTAATCCTTTGCGGCGATATTCTTTCCGTGTACAAACTCCAACAATCATAGCAGAAATGGAATTTTCGGCAGTCGTGGATACACATGCGGTCATCTGACCGTTTTCTTCCGTGAAATAAGTCCTCGCAGTGTTGGTTTCCATGGATGTTCGCAACATCTCAGCTGCGTCATCTCGGATTTGAAATTCATCAATGGATCTACGTATCGATAATATCTTTTCAATATCATCAAGGGTAGCCTTTTTTATCTCCACATTCGTTTCTTCAAGATTTTCAGTGCTTTTGCACTCAGCAAAATAAGTTTCCTGTTTTTTACCTAACTGCAGTTCAGGGAATGCTTCGAACTTCTCAACAATCTCTGATTTTCCAGATAGGAAGAATGGCCGTGGGTAGGAGGTGATAATCGATACGAACTCGTCAACATTAAATTCGCCTTTTGCATAAGGTATAAAAGATTGATAGAATCTGAGAAGTACGGCCTTGATTTCTCCGTGTTTATCAAATTCTGCCCAGATTTCCTGGAAGTCAGTATCATATCCAAAAACCTCTAAATCCCCAATAATAAATAAATTGATGGAAGGTTCCTCACTTAAAAAAGAAAGGACCATATCGTGGGCATTTTTAGTTAATTTTCTAATCATTTTTTCTCCCCCTTTGTTGTTACTAGCGTAATCAAATCATTGCAAAATTTCAATAATAATAATTTAATGTATACTAAACTATTAATATTTATAATAATCTAGTAATTTTGAAAAATTCACCAATTTGTCACAACCCTTTGTGTAAACAGATATTTTTGGTGTTATACTATAGGTGTAAAGGATAAATAAATAAATAACAATTAACTTCTTAGGAGACTCAACCATCCGTGTTCGTTCCGTTTGTGAACGAGTAGTAAAGGTTTTCCCTTTGCAATGTTTGGTAAGTGGAGCGATGTAACTTGAAATGGAAAGGTGGATACCTAACTAAATCCTCTTTTAGTGAATAAGGAAATTACCTGATTCAAATAAAGGTACAAAAGTTATTGGATATGGGAGTAAAGTTAATTTATCTGCCTATGCAAAAGGGTACGCAGGTAAATCTCTCAAACCAAAATGATTTTTCTTAAAATTATAATGGAAGCTTCCTTATTGAGAAGAAACCTAAAGTAATGAAAAAAAGAAGAATCAAAATTTCCAACGACCGAAACAAATAGTGGGCAATAAATCTGTTTGGTACTAAACTTTGAAAAAGGAGCACAACTAAAAGTAAGGATTGAGTTAACAGATAAATATAGGTGATAAATGAAGCCTCTTTATCGGTATGTTTATCTAACCCTTCAACCAAATCAAAACCTGCATTGCCAAGAAGCTGATCCAAATAAATTAGAGGATAAGAGTCATCGGTAATACCGGTAAGGTTTGTTTCTTTAAAGGAATTTGAATTCCATTCATTTCATGTGAATTAATTCCTTCAACGGAACAACACACATCGGCTGAATCTTAAACCTTCTATTAGAATTGTAAAACGATTCGATAGAAGTGTGAAGACATTATAGCTGATGTCATGGTTGGGTCCCCTAAGAGGTTAAATTCCCAAGAAGCTGTCTCTAAAAGAGGTGGCTTCTTTCCTGTTCTTAATCGGCTGTGTTTAAGTAATTTATTTGGCAGTATGTTAGTTGAAAACCTAGTTGGAAAAATGGGAAATAAAGTGCATAAAAATTCAAAAAACTATCAATATCCTGTTATAATGGAATTAGAAATTTTATTCGAAAGGGGCAAGATAATGTCAGGAATTCCAAATATTGATCAAAATGAGCAACATAAAATACTTATGGAGAAAATTCAACACCGGGGGTTGCCAACTTCAAAGATTATTCAAAGAATTATGCTTATTACAGTTGGCGCAGCATTAATGGCGGTAGGGTTGGAAATTTTTCTTGTACCCAATCATGTAATTGATGGAGGCATTGTAGGAATTTCGATTATGCTTTCCTATTTGACTGGTTGGAAATTAGGTTTCTTTATCTTTTTTCTCAATATCCCATTTTTTTATATCGGTTATAAACAAATTGGAAAAACCTTCGCTTTATCCACTCTTTATGGAATTATCATTCTATCACTTGGCACCACATTGCTTCATCCAGTACCAGCATTTACTCAGGATATCTTACTTGCAACCGTTTTTGGTGGAATCGTTCTCGGAATTGGCGTAGGGATGGTCATCCGCTATGGAGGATCCCTGGATGGTACTGAAATTCTTGCTATTCTCTTTAATAAAAAGCTTCCTTTCTCTGTTGGTGAAATTATCATGTTTTTTAATTTATTTATTCTTGGAAGCGCAGGTTTTGTTTTCTCATGGGATCGGGCAATGTATTCGCTGATTGCCTATTTTGTAGCTTACAAAACCATTGATATTACTGTCACTGGTCTTGATGAATCCAAATCAGTTTGGATCATAAGTGATAATTCAAAGGAAATTGGCGAGGCGATTTTGAATCGTCTTGGCCGTGGTGTTACGTATATTAATGGAGAGGGTGCCTACTCAGGCGATCACAAGAAGGTCATTTTCTGTGTCATTAACCGTCTTGAAGAAGCGAAGTTAAAGGAAATCGTTACTGAAAATGATGAAAATGCCTTTCTTGCGGTTGCCGATATCGCGGAAGTTCGCGGAGGCAGGTTTAAGAAAAGAAATATTCATTAAAGATGCTGCCGTTTGGCGGTTTTTTTCTGTCTTTTTTTGTTATTAAAGTGATATCATTTTTATATAGAGTTAAAAGGAGTGATTCGGAAAAGGCGGGCGTCTTATGAAATTGCCCGTTTTCTGTCGTTTATTGGGGAAAATGCGCAGTAAAACATCATCTTTTGTCAATGTATGCGCTTACCTAGGAAATAATTAAAAAAGAACTCGATTTATTTCCCGAAGAAGAGATATCAGGTTAAAAGCTAACATCTCTCCTGTTGGTATTGGTATTAAAATTAGAAAAGGAGTTCATATACTTCATTTAATTCATAAGCACGTTTCTCATCTAGTTCCTCTTTGGCATGGTTAATTTCCTTAGGAAGCATATTATTTAAAAAGTTTATCTCCTTTTGAGTTAAATGCCTAACAAATTCACCCTCATTTGAAAAATGCCCCTCAGACAATTTACGGTATATTTGTCTACCCTCGGAGTGGTCATTAGTGTAATTTGATAAGATTTCACGTAAATAGCCCAATGTTTTGTCCATTTTTGTCAACCGCCTTTCATTAAATATCTTTTGATGAAATGGATTTTATCATACCTGCATCATTATTAAGATTCACATTTATATATTTGGTGCAGAATATAAAAAAGCAATTCGTGGATGAAAGCATAACCACGAAAGGGGGGATCTGCTTGATAAACCATCTGGCGAGAGCAGTGCCAAATTTATTTACTATTGGAAATTTATTATCAGGAGTATTTTCCATTACCTTTAATATGAATGGTTACTTTCGGACGGCAGCCATGTTTATTTTTTTATCAGCAATTTTCGACCTTTTTGATGGAAGATTAGCGAGAAGATTGAAGGTTAACAGTGAATTTGGAGTTGAACTTGATTCGTTAGCAGACATTGTCAGCCTTGGTGTTGCACCAGCACTCCTTTTTTATTGTTTAGAAGCACCATCATTTCTAACAACTATTGCATTTATGCTCTTTCCCACTATGGGTGCCTTACGGTTGGCGAAATTTAATGTAAAACCAACAAGAGGTTATTTTATGGGTCTGCCAATAACGGCAGCGGGACTATTAATGGCTTGTTTGGGAGTATTCCAATATAGCAATTCACTCATTACGATTTTACTTTCAATTCTAATGGTTAGCCCTATAAGGATAAAAAAGCTATAACGCTTTATGTGAACCTCTAACATCTGTAAACAACTAACATTTCCACCGAAGGTTACCAAACATATTCTCGCCTTAAATACAAACCTTAAGCTAATGGAAGGGGAGTGTTGCTTTCCATTTCATGTTAAAAGAAGGAGTGCTTTGGATGAGAGATGTAGTAAAACCGTTTTTCAATATGTTTGGAAAAAAACGAAAGAGCAGAGGGACTATGTGGGTGTCTCTTCTGGGAGTTGGAATAAGTGCCGCCGTTTTTGGACTAACAAGAGGAAAACGAAAGAATATAGCAGTGCCTTTTCAAGATGTTGTCCAGAGCTTTACACCGAAAAACAACATAAATATTAATAACACCGCACTTGCTGAATTCTCCGAAGAACTATTAGCAAGTGCGTTGAGAAATGATCATAAAGATCGGTAAAAAGAGTCCGCATATAATTGCGGGCTTTTTCATAATGGGGGAAATGGAACCTTCTTGGGACTGTATTCAATGACTTCGGAGGAATATAACGTAATCACTAAAAGGTGACCCATCGTTCTAGCCTGAATTAATATCGGTTGGTTATACATGTTTTTAAATACAAAGTCTGGACCATACCAACTAACAGTTGCATCACGTCCAGGTGGGATATACGGAACATGTCGGCTGTGTGAAAATCGCTGGAGAATTTTCAAACCGGCACTATCAACGGCATTGAATAATGTTGAGGACACTTGACAGATTCCCCCGCCGATGTCCTCAGCATATTCACCTCTCACAATCACTTTAGCTTTTTCGTAGCCCTTTTTTGAGGTTCTCTTACCGACTACTTTATTAAATGAAAATGTTTCTCCAGGAAAAACGACATAATTATTAATTGCTTCGACCGCTAACCTAATATTGGTTGAACGCTTTTTGTTACTTGGATTAAAAGACGTGATATAACGGCCAATGCGAATACTTCTAATATCAGATAGTAATTCACTATCTACTTTTGGATAAACAGAATACATAGGAATCTCTAAGGCTGAAGTGCTTTGTTCGAAAAAAAAGGAATAAAAGCTTTCTGTTAAAGCCTGTCGATTGACACGAAGGCCAAGCTCCTCAGGAATAATATTTCCATGCTGGTCCAATTTTGCATCTTTAGGAGAAATAGAAAACTTTTTATCCAATTCACTTACTAGAAGATCGTATTTTTCTGTATCCAAAATGAAGAAATTTGGATCACCGACAGAATATTCATCTCGATTGATAATCGAAATCGGTTTCCCTTCTTTTGTTAGTTGGATACCGGCTTGAGGGATCACTTGTTGAATCGTAAGTAGTAAACTAAATAACCATTTCATACCCATATCGTACAAACCTCCTCACCATAATGTGAAGCAAAATTTGTGTTTTTATGTAAAAACTAAGCTGAATAATATCTAAATTTATACTTTATTAGAAGGGCTTGGATACAAGTATCATTCTTTTTTAGGATTTATTGAAATAAGTGTAGAATAATAGTATATAATCAAGTTATTACACGAATTAAGCAATGTGCTAGCAGATTGCTATAAATATGATAGGAGTGTCTCCCTTGGCTGAGAATGGAAGAATACAATTGAATGTAAGAATCTCAAAAGAAACATCTGACAAATTAGACGAAATCGTAGAATACTATCAGGAAAACCTCAAATTAGGTCGAGTATATAAAGGGGACGTCTTAACCGATATCATTGAAAAATCACATGAATTGATGAATAAGCAAAAAAAGGGTATAAAAAGATATTAAAACAGAGTATTTGTTAGAATATTTAGAAATAAATTTGAATATTTAATGGTTGGAGGTATAATAGGAAATGTAGATACCAACTGGTTAGTATGTGAGAAGGGGTGGAGAAATGGATTTTTCATATTCTGCTAGAGTAAAAGAGTTACAGACTAGACTGATAAATTTTATGGAGGAACATGTCTATCCAAATGAGAATATTTATGAGCAGCAGTTGAACGACCAGAAAAATAGATGGAGTGCTGTTCCACAGGTAATGGAAGACTTAAAGGAAAAGGCAAAGACAGAAGGTCTCTGGAACTTATTTCTGCCGGAAAGTGAATATGGTGCAGGTCTAAACAATCTGGAATATGCTCCTCTTTGCGAGATAATGGGACGATCCTTAATTGGACCAGAAGTATTTAATTGTAATGCACCTGATACAGGTAACATGGAAGTACTTGTTCGTTATGGTAAAGAGGAACATAAAGAAAAGTGGCTAAAACCATTATTGGCAGGAGAAATTCGTTCATGCTTTTCGATGACGGAACCGGGAGTAGCTTCTTCCGATGCAACGAATATCGAAGCAAGCATTGTTAGAGATGGTGATGAGTACATCATAAATGGACGTAAATGGTGGTCTTCTGGTGCAGGTGATCCTAGGTGCAAAATTGCGATTGTAATGGGTAAGACGGACTTTAATGCCAACCGTCATGAGCAGCAATCGATGATTCTAGTCCCACTTGACACTCAAGGAATTACAATTGAAAGAATGCTTCCTGTTTTCGGGTTTGACCATGCCCCGCATGGACATGCCGAAATTACTTTTGAAAATGTTCGGGTTCCGGCTGCCAACATTCTCTGGGGTGAAGGAAAAGGGTTTGCGATTGCACAGGGACGATTAGGACCCGGAAGAATACATCATTGTATGAGACTGATTGGTGCTGCAGAACGAGCTCTTGAACTTTTATGTAAGCGTGTTCAAAATCGTGATACCTTCGGAAAACCGCTCTCAAGCCAAGGGGTTATTAAAGAGTGGATTGCCGATTCAAGGATTGAGATCGAACAAGCAAGGCTTTTGACTTTAAAGGCAGCTTATATGATGGATACTGTTGGAAATAAAGAAGCAAAAACAGAGATTGCGATGATTAAAGTAGTGGCGCCTAATATGGCATTACGTGTAATTGATAGAGCGATTCAAGCATTTGGGGGAGCAGGAGTTTCAAATGATTTTCCACTTGCAGCGATGTGGGCAAACTCTAGAACATTGCGGCTGGCTGACGGACCAGATGAAGTACACCGTGCTCAGGTCGCTAAGCTTGAATTAAAGAAACACCAGTTGTAATCAAACTTGAGGAATGGTTACTTTTTATAAAAAATTATTTTTGGAGGGAAACCAATGGCTGAAAAGAAAGCATGGCGGGCTCAATACCCAGAATCAATTTCATCAACAATCTCTAACCCTGAAAAAAATATGGTAGAAATACTTCAAGATACTGCAGCAAAATATCCCGAAAATCATGCACTTTCCTTCTATGGCAGAAAAATTTCTTATCAACAATTACTAGGTCTTTCTAAAGGATTTACCTCAGCACTACAGCAAAATCAAGTTCAGAAGGGTGACAGAGTGGCGCTTATGCTTCCTAACTGCCCGCAATATGTTATTTCATTTTACGGTATTTTAGGAGCAGGAGCTATCGTAACGCAGGTGAACCCAATGAGTGTTGAACGCGAGCTTGAGTATATCTTAAACGATTCAGGGGCCGAAACGATAGTTGTAATGGATGCTTTCTATCCAAGAGTAAAAAGCATTCAACAACACACCACCCTGAAAAATATTATTGTGGTCAGCCTGCAGCCCTCTCAACAAGATTTCACTCCAGATCGCAGTTTTGAAACTTTCCTTGGTGCTGGAAATGGGATGGTGACTCCTGTTACGATTGAACTCGAACATGACATCGCAGTTCTGCAGTATACTGGCGGAACAACAGGAAGATCGAAGGGAGCAATGTTAACACACCGTAACATTGTGGCCAATGTCCTTCAATCCTATGAATTCTTCAAGCATGAATTTGAATTAGGGAAAGATCGCTGTTTAACGGTAATTCCACTTTTCCATGTATTTGGTATGACAGCCTGTATGAACTTAACGATTTTTACAGGCGGGGAATCCATCATGCTTCCTCGGTTTGAATTAGAGGAAGTATTGAACACGATTAAAAACGAACAGCCCACTACCTTCCCAGGAGTTCCAACCATGTATGTCGCGATTACGAACCATCCGCATGCAGAGGAGTACGGAATTAATAGTATTAAAACCTGCAATAGCGGCAGTGCACCCATGCCAGTAGAACTTCTTCGGGAGTTTGAAAGAAAAACAGGGGCAAAAATCCTAGAAGGATACGGACTTTCTGAAGCGTCGCCAACCACCCATTGTAACCCCCCATTTACAAATCGCAAACCAGGAAGTGTTGGCATTGGCATGCCATCGACTGAATACAAGATTGTAGATGTTGCAAGTGGCAAGGAGGAAGTTCCGGTTGGTGAATTGGGTGAGGTCATTATAAAGGGTCCTCAAATCATGAAAGGCTATTGGAATATGCCTGAGGAAACAGCCAATACATTACGAGATGGCTGGCTCTTTACTGGTGATATCGCAAAAGTAGACGATGATGGGTATTTATATATCGTTGACCGTAAGAAGGATTTAATTATAGCAAGCGGTTTCAATATTTATCCTCGTGATATTGAAGAGGTGCTTTATGAACACCCTGCTGTCCAAGAAGCAGTTGTCATCGGAGTACCAGACCCCTACCGTGGAGAAGATGTAAAGGCTTTTGTGGTTTTAAAAACCGGGCAAACAGCAACAGAAGAAGAATTGATTCAATACTGTAAATTAAATATGGCAGCTTACAAGGTTCCTCGCATGGTTGAATTTCGTGAACAATTACCAAAAACACAGGTTGGAAAAATTCTCCGCCGTGCCTTACGAGAGGAAACTGTTAAAAACTAAGAGGTCAACCAATTTTCGCTCGTTGCCCATGTTTGTTGCGAAATAGAATATGGTATAATTTCACTAGACATATTACAGATTGTGAGGACATGAACGGTGAAAGACAAAATAACAGAACATAGCATTAATCTGTTCGAGAAAAGGGGTTTCAAGGAAACATCCATCCAGGACATCGTAGATTCCATTGGTGTGACCAAAGGGACGTTTTACTATTATTTTTCGAGTAAAGAAGAACTTCTAATGGACATTCATCTCGGATATATTAATTACTTACTAGAAAAACAAAGGAAAATACTGGATGATAATAGAAGCTGCAAAGAGAAGCTTTTCGATATTGTTTACATGCTTATTAGTAACATTAAAATACAAGGATCGGCTGCGAAGATCTTTTTTAGAGAAATGAAAAACTTAAATGAAGAAAGACTAGCTTTAATTGTGCCAAAGCGGGACGAATTCCGATTGAATGTTGAGCAGATTCTTAAAGATGGAATCGAAAAAGGAGAGTTTCGGTCAGACTTGAATGCTCATATTGTTACCTTTGGTATTCTAGGGGCTTCCAATTGGAGCTATCAATGGTTTAATCCAGAGGGGCCGTCTACAGACCGTGAAGTAGCAGAGATTTTTGTTGAAATGATATTAGAGGGAATTCAAGCAAATTAATAAAAATTTATGGAGGGTGTCTGACACTCGGCTCTCCTTTTCACAATGGCATACTAACCAGTAGGTATATTTTAAATAGACTGAATCTTTCGAATGACAGGAGTGATCGTATGCCTCACCAAATGAGCAAAGATACAATTCCAGTCCGAAAAGGAGAGGAATTAAATTTAGATATTTTAGAGCAATTTTTGCGGGAAAATATTGAAAATCTGCCCAATAGCCCCCTTGAACTTCTTCAGTTTTCCGCTGGCCACTCAAATCTAACCTATCAAATGAAAATAGGTGAATGGCAAGCCGTTTTACGTCGCCCCCCGTTAGGGCCAGTAGCACCGAAAGCGCATGATATGGAAAGAGAATTTAAAATCATCTCTGAGCTCAACCCAGTCTTTTCCGTTACACCAAAGCCAATCCTATATTCCAATCAACAGGACATAGTTGGAAGTCCATTCTTTATCATGGAACGCAAAAATGGCATTGTCATTGATACTTTTTTCCCTGATGAAATAACGGTAACGAAGGAACTGTGCCAGCAGCTTTCAGAAATTATGGTTGATAAATTAGTAGAACTTCACGGAATTAATTACAAAGAAACAAGACTTGGAGAAATCAGTAAACCTGAGGGATTCACAGTAAGGCAGGTACATGGATGGATTGGTCGATATGAACAGTCCAAAACGGATGAAGTGAATGCTGTAGATACGCTCAAAAAATGGCTGTCAGACCATATACCAGCCCAACAGAGTACTGCAATCATTCACTATGACTATAAGTTTAATAACGCAATGTTTAATGAGAACTTGTCTGAAATGGTTGGGCTTTTTGATTGGGAAATGACAACGGTAGGGGATCCTCTTTGTGACCTTGGTGTTGTGATGGGCTATTGGAATCAAGAGGATGACCCGGAGGAGTTAAAACTGGGGCTGGGTAAAGCGCCGGTAACGGTAAACGATGGTTTCTTTACAAGGAAGCAATTCGTTGAGCGCTATGCAAAGAAAAGCGGTAGGGACGTTACAGATGTGAACTATTATTTAACGTTTGCCTACTTTAAGTTAGCGGTTATCTGTCAACAAATATATTTCCGCTATAAGAAAGGGCAAACCAATGATCTTCGATTTGCCAACTTCAACCTTAAAACAAAAATGTTAATGGAACATGCTGTAAAGGTTGCTTCTGGAGAGTTTTAACGAGAATTTAATAAATGTAGAGAGGAAGATTTTATTGGAGAATACACATTTATTAGTAGAAAAGTTGGGTCCTGTTCTGACCTTAACTTTAAATCGACCAGAGAGTCTAAATGCTTTTAGTTCCGAAATGGTTTTGGGATTGACAAACGCTCTTGGTCAAGCAAAAAATGACGCGGATGTACAGGTAATTGTCTTATCAGGTGCCGGCCGCTCCTTTAGTGCTGGCGGTGATGTGAAAACCATGGGACAGAGTGATGGAAATCAAGTCTATGAACATATCGGAAAATTAAACGAATTAATTTTACAAATGAAAGATTTAGAAAAACCGATTATCGCTGCTGTTCACGGCTTTGCAGCAGGAGCGGGATTTAATTTAGCTCTCGCCTGCGATATCATTGTTGCAGCTGAGGACAGTAAGTTTGCGCTTAGCTTCTCGAAGGTAGGTTTGGTATCGGATGGAGGAGGTTCTTATTTTCTTCCCAAGCTGATTGGTCCTCACTTAGCAAAACAGTTTTTCTTTAGTGGAGAACCGATTCCTGCAAAGCGTCTCTATCAATTAGGTGTCATAAATTCATTGTACTCATTAGAGAGGCTCCAAGAAGAGACTACGAAACTAGCATTAAGTTTAGCCCAAGGTGCAGGTAAAGCTTACGGGAAACAAAAGAAATTAATTGACCAATCCTTCAACAGGTCACTTGAAGAAATATTGGAAGAAGAACGACTTACTCAAGTTTTAATGGTACAAACGGACGACCACAAGGAGGGCGTTGCGGCATTTAAGGAAAAAAGAAAGCCCGTTTATAAAGGCAGGTAGAAAGGAAGTTTTAAACATGAAAGCGATTCAATTACAGAAATATGGCGGACCTGAAGTGTTAGAAATAGTAGAGATTGAGAGACCAGTACCTGCAGGTCGTGAAGTCCTAATTGAAATTAAGGCAATCGGCGTCAATTATGCTGATACGGCAAGAAGGGAAGGTAAATATGTGGTCAAGACACCACTTCCCTTTATTCCGGGCGCAGAAATCGCAGGGGTAGTAGCAGCTGTTGGAGAAAAAGTAACCAACGTTAAACCAGGGATGAGAGTAGTTACATTGATTGAGTCAGGTGGTTATTCAGAATTTGCGCTGGCCGATGAGCGCTCATTAATCCCACTTCCCAAGCATTTAGATTTTCGAAATGCAGCAGCGCTTCCTCTCCAAGGATTAAGTGCCTATCATGTCTTAAAAACGATGGGCCGATTAGAAAATGGGGAAACGGTTCTCGTTCATGCAGCAGCCGGGGGTGTAGGAACACTAGCGGTACAATTGGCAAAGCTTTTTGGTGCTGGCAAGATTATTGCAACCGCTAGTAATGCTGAAAAACTAGAACTAGCCCGTCAAATGGGTGCGGATGTGCTTGTGAATTATTCAGAAACAAACTGGGTGGAGCAGGTATTAGAAGCGACTGGAGGAAAAGGAGTAGATGTTGCACTTGAGATGGTAGGGGGTGATGTTTTTAATCAAACCTTAAAATGTCTTGCCACTTTTGGCCGCCTGGTTGTGTTTGGGGCAGCGAGCGGCGAGCAGAGCAAAATGTACCCTTCTTCATTAATGGCTCGAAACCAGTCTGTTATTGGCTTTTTCTTGCCACAGATTATGAGAAAGCCTGAACTGCTTCAACCTAGTTTAGTAGAGTTGCTAACTTATCTTGGTGAAGGAGCGCTTAATCTAACAATCGGCGGTGTATTCCCGTTAGAGGACGCAGCGGATGTACATCGGTTACTACAATCACGGAAAACAACTGGTAAGTTAATTCTAGAACCGTAAATTATTTTACCAATACATGAAAAAGTGGTCTGGTAAATTCCAGACCACTTTTTCATGTGTATATTAACAAACTATGAACAAAGTATTAAATACCCGGGAAGTTTTTGCGATATAGTTGATATGAGAGAAAAATCGTTTAAACTGAAGAAAAGAAGAGTTTATTCCTAGGAGTGACGGATTTGAAAATACTCGTGATAGAAGATAATACAAGTGTCTGCTCAATGATTGAGATGTTTTTTGCCAAGGAAGGAATACAAGGAACCTTTGTTAATGATGGTCTTGAAGGGTATAACACGTTCAAAACAGGGACATGGGATGCGTTAATTGTGGATTGGATGCTGCCAGGGATGGACGGGGTAAGCATTTGCCGAAAAATCAGAGAGGAACATTATACGGTCCCGATTATTATGCTGACGGCGAAGGATACAGAGTCAGACCAAGTACTCGGTCTTGAAATGGGTGCCGACGATTATGTTACCAAGCCATTTAGTCCGCTGACTCTGATGGCTAGAATTAAGGCGGTCACTCGCAGATATCAGACGCAAGTTCCTGCTCCAATGGATGATTTTCTCCAGACGGAGCATTTTAAAATTAGTAAAAATACGAGAGAAGTCCTTGTCGATGGTGTTCCAGTTACAAATCTGACACCTAAGGAATTTGATTTATTATATTATATGGTGGAACATCCTCGCCAAGTATTTTCAAGAGAGCAACTGCTTGAACGGGTTTGGGGATATCAATTTTATGGTGACGAACGAACGGTAGATGTTCACATTAAGCGATTGCGTAAAAAAGTGGAAACGACAACGCAGCCATTTTTCCACACTGTATGGGGAGTAGGTTATAAGTTTGATGAGTCGAATCAGACAGATAAGAATTAATTATTTTTCTCAGCAGTTTATCAGTCATATTAGTATCATTATTGTAGCTTTTCTCGTTTTAAGTCTTTTGTTTGCTCATTATGTGGGTAATTTGGTTTATGAGGAAAAAGCGGATGAATTGATCTCTTATGGAAAAGCCATCATATCTGATATTGAGCAGAATCCGATTGCAACAGATCAAATATTAAATCAATATAGTAATGTTTTGCGTTCGCGAAAAATTAGTTATAGTATGTTTGATCAAAATGCCAAACTTTATGCTGTAGGACGAAGTGGTCCGGCGATTGAGCTGAAACCTTCAGAGTGGGATAAAATTACACAAGGGCAAACAATCATCGTTCAAAGTGATTATAAACGTTTTGACCAAGGTGTTACCTTTGTTGTATTACCGTATTTGGATAATCGCGATAGGTTTGTTGGCGGAATCTTGTTAACCTCGCCAATCAGCGGTTCGAGTGCGATGATTCGCCAAGTGAACCAATTCCTGATTTACACTATTCTAATCGCACTAGGTGTTTCGTTTTTATTCAGCTGGCTGCTATCAAAAATCCATGTGAATCGAATTAAACGACTCCAAGAAGCAACCTCGCTTGTGTCAGCTGGGGATTACCATGTTCACGTACCGTCCTCTAATTTTGATGAAATTGGGGAGTTGGCCAATGATTTTAATCATATGGTAAAAGTATTAAATCATTCGATGGAGGAAATTGACGCACTTGAAAGTCGTAGACGTCAATTTATGGCGGATGTTTCTCACGAGATGCGGACTCCTTTAACCACGATTAGCGGAGTGATCGAGGGGTTAAAAAATGACATGATCCCAGAAGAAGATAAGGAACGAGGAATTAATTTGGTTAGTCAGGAAGCGAAGCGGCTTATTCGACTCGTCAATGAGAACCTGGATTATGAAAAAATCCGCTCGAATCAAATTCAACTGTTCAGGGAAGATATCCAGTTATTGGAACTTTTGGAAATTATACAAGAACAATTATCAGTACAGGCAGACGAGAAAAATGTTCAAATCCTGGTAGAAGCAGACGAAGAGATTATCGTCAATGCTGACTATGATCGACTCGTCCAAATTTTAATTAACATTACGAAGAACAGTATTCAGTTTACTTCAGATGGTACGATTTGGCTGAGAGGGCGAAAGGAACAGAATACAACGATTATTGAAGTAGAGGATACAGGTATTGGCATCGACCCGAGTGAAGTCGAAAAAATATGGCGGCGCTTTTACAAAGCTGAAATCTCGAGAACAAGTAATCCTTACGGGGCATTTGGTCTAGGACTATCGATTGTGAAACAGCTCGTTCTCCTTCATAACGGAGAAATAGATGTAAAAAGTGAAAAAGGAAAAGGTACGAAATTCACGATTACTTTTAAGCAGTAGGGAGGTCTCTACTGTTTTTTATTTTGTTTAAAATCGGACTTTTTTCTTAATAATTTCCAAATCCCGTTATAGTTTGTTAACAGTTTTTTCATATTTGTGGGCTAAAGTATAGATATAATAACAAATTACACAAATTTAGTGTAAAGGAGAAGAAAGACTATGAGCTACAAAGACGAATTTGAAAGGGAATATGACAAAACAAACGAACATAAGGTGGACGAAACCACATACGATCATGATAGAAAATCAGAATATGAAACAGTAATCCAAGATAATCGAGAAGGAGAGAGTAAATCAGAATTTGTACCGAACGAGTTAGAACCTAGAAGATTAGATGAACCTGAAATAGAAGAATCACTAGAACAACCTACTAACCGTGTAGAGTTTAAGAACAGTGCTAAGAAGAAAAAAAGAAATATTAAAGGATTTACCTCAATGGTAGCAGCAGGTGTGATTGGTTCGGTATTAACGTTAACGGTACTACCTTATACCGATTATATGGAGAACTTTAGTAATGCAGGAAGTCAGTCAACTGGTATCTCCGTAAAGAACACAAACCCTGAGGTGAATACAGTAACAGCACAGCCTACCTCAGCAAAATCCTCAGCATCGATTGCTGATACTGTTGAGCACCTATCAAAAACAATTGTAGGGATTGTCAATTACCAGCAGCGTCAAAGCAGAAGTTTATATGGAAGTAATAACTCACAGGATGTTGAAAGTGGGACAGGTTCAGGTGTTATTTTTCAAAAAAATAATGACACTGCCTACATTGTAACCAATAACCACGTGGTCGAGGGTGCCACAAAACTAGAAGTTTCATTATATAACGGTGAAAAGGTAAATGCAGAAGTTGTGGGAACAGATGCTTTAACCGATTTGGCTGTATTAAAAATTGATAGTAAAAACGTTGAAGCTACTGCCCAGTTTGGGGATTCATCTACACTTCGGCCGGGAGATGAAGTGTATGCGATTGGGAACCCGCTTGGACTGGAATTCTCAAGAACCGTAACACAAGGTATCGTCAGTGCAGTAAATAGGAGTATTGACGTTACTACCTCTGCTGGGACTTGGGAAACTACTGTTATTCAAACGGACGCTGCAATCAATCCGGGAAATAGCGGTGGTGCGTTAATTAACCCTGAAGGTTTAGTCGTTGGAATCAATAGCTTGAAAATTGCTGATAGTGGTGTCGAAGGATTAGGATTTGCGATTCCAAGTAATGACCTCATTCCAATTGTGAATCAATTAATTAATAACGGAAAAGTACAGAGACCTTATCTTGGTATTGGGCTCGCTGATTTATCAGAAGTGCCGCAATTATACTGGGAGAACCTTCCTGATAGCGTGAAAGAAGGTGTCATGATTACGGCTGTTGAACCTAACTCCGCTGCAGCGAATGGTGGATTAAGGGCACAAGATGTGATTGTATCCATGAATGGGAACAAAATCGCAAATGCCTCAGATTTAAGAAAATTCTTGTACTCAGATGTAAAGATTGGCGATGAAGTGAAAGTAGAAGTATATCGTGACGGGAAGCTTACCACTGTAAACGTTAAGCTGGCGAAATAATCTAAGGGAGCAATCAAAGGAATGACTTTTATTAAGAAAAATAAAACACTGTCATGCATTATCGTGGTACTCATTCTCGCAATAGGTATCTTTCTAAGTTTGGCGTTATCAAAGGATAAAGCTGTTGCAAAAATAAATGGTGAATCCATTAGTAAGGATGAGTTGTATGATGTGATGGTGGAGCAATATGGAGCCGCTGCGGTTGAACAATTAATCACCGATAAGATTGTTGCTGCTGAAGCAAAAAAAGAAAAGATTACCATTACAGATAAGGAATTGAATGCAGAAGTGGAAAAATTGAAGGAATCTTATGGTGGTGAAGATGTATTTGACCAGATGCTGACGGCAAATAATACCTCTCTGGATGCCCTGAAAGAGGATTTAAAAAGTTACTTAACCTTACGTAAACTTCTTGTACCGCGGATAGAAATTACTGAAGAGGAATTAAAAACTTATTTTGATGAGAATAAGGATTCATTAGGAGTAGCAGAACAAGTAAAAGCAAGCCATATATTGGTTGAAGATGAAGCGACTGCGAAGGAAATTAAACAAAAGCTGACCGATGGAGCGGATTTCGCAAAATTGGCGAAAGAATATTCAACCGATGAGGGGACGAAAGAAAATGGAGGAGAGCTTGGCTTTTTCCCAAAAGGTACGATGGTAACAGAATTTGAGGATGTTGCCTTTGCAATGCAAGTTAATGAAATTAGTGAACCAGTAAAAACAGATTATGGGTATCATATTATAAAGGTTGAAGAGAAAAAGGAAGCAAAAGAAGCGAATTTTGATGACAGTAAAGCCGAAATAAAGGAAACCTTGATTGATCAAAAAGTGGAAACGGAATACTCTACTTGGCTTGAAGAAAAGAAAAAAGATTATGATATCGAAAATTCCCTTGAAAGTGTAGTTGGATAACTGTTCATGAAGAGGTGAAAAGGATGAATCAGGTCGGAAGATATGCAGTAAGTGATGAGGTAGATGAGTTCGAACTGATGAAAATGGTCATGGAACTGCCGGAAAAGGACAAAATGCTAATGTGGTCTCAAGGGTATATTGATTTAATTGTTGAAAAAATGCCTAAGTATGCTCGTGATATTTTGGAGAACCGAATGGAAAAATGGGAGGATACGAAGGCATTTTATCAAGATCAGATTCAAGCAATTTTGAATGATGAAGAATTTAAAAAACAGGCAAAGGGTGAACGGAAGCAGTTTGCCCTTTACATTATGGAGCATTATCGCGAACTTCAGTCATTATTGTTTGCGGCCTATGATGGGAAAATTTCCGAGGATGATGTAAGAAAATTTGTCTATCGTAGAAGGTTCGGTGGAAAGAAGAAGTATATACATTAAGATTGAGCCATGAAGGATTCAATTTTAAAACTTTTGATTAGTCTGAAAAAATAGGCTTGCAATCATTGCTTGAACTATTTACAATAGAAATATCTTGAAGTGAAACGGAGGTGTAAAGAGATGGTTCGTTCTATGTTTGTACGTGTGCAGTGGCTTGAAGCGCTATATTTGTGCCGTGCAATTTTTCATGAGGTAGTTTTCCAAGGGGGTAGTCTGCCCTTTTTTAAAAATTACAAAATGAATATAGAACGGTAACACATCTCTTTACCCATAGCAAAATAGGTAATAAGAGAGTGCCTTTTTCGCACTCTTTTTTCATGCCGATTTTTCGAACTGCGGGTATCTATTGATGCCGCAGTTTTTTTGCGTGAAGAGAGTGTTCAAAAAAAGGAGAATAGAACATGATCGTATGTAGCGTTAATCATATAGCAAAATCATTTGGCGGTAATATTATTTTTGAAAATTTATCTTTTGAGGTCCACGAAGGAAATCGGGTGGGCTTGGTTGGGCGAAATGGCTGCGGGAAAACCACTTTATTAAAGCTGCTTGCCAATCAAGAAACTGTAGACGGCGGCGTTATACATTGGAAAAAGGGGCTGAAAGTTGGCTACCTTGCCCAAATTCCTGAATATAAGGACTTAATTGTTAAGGACGTATTAAAGACAGCATTTGATCAGTTAGTCGAGACTGAAACAAAGTTACAAAAATTAGAAGTCGAAATGGGGCAAGAGCTGACCCCTAACCACCTGCAAATGCTCATGGACCAATATGGAAAGCTCCAAGATGATTTTATCTTAAATGGCGGCTATGAAATGGATGCAGAGATGGACAGAGTTTCCCATGGTTTAAATATTATTGAGCTCTTAGATAAACCTTTTTCACTTTTAAGTGGCGGGGAAAAGACAAAGGTTGGTTTGGCTTTAAGCTTGCTGAAGAAACCTGAACTTCTATTACTTGATGAACCGACCAACCATTTAGACCTAATGGCAATCGAGTGGCTCGGGACATTCCTTAAGGAATATACAGGAACGATTATTTTAATTTCGCATGACCGTTACTTTTTAGACGAAGTGGTCACAAAAGTACTGGATATGGAAGATGGCGAAATTGAGCTATACCATACGAACTTTAGCGGCTTTGTAAAAGAGAAGGAAGAACGGTTATTACGGGAGTTCCAAGAGTATCAGGAGCAACAGCGGAAGATTAAAAAAATGAAGGAAGCGATTAAACGCCTTCGTGAGTGGGCCAATCGCGCCAATCCTCCTAGTGCTGCCCTTCATAAACGGGCTACCAATATGCAGCGGGCACTGGACCGCATGGAGAAGCTTGATCGTCCGAAGCTTGATGTGAAAAAAATGGCGATTGATTTTGAAGCCAATGATCGCAGCGGGAAGGATGTTATTAAATTAGAGGATGTATCAAAAAGCTTTGGTGGCAGAACGCTTTTTGAAAAGGTAAATATGCTTGTTCAATATAAGGATCGAACCGCTATTGTGGGTGAAAATGGAACAGGAAAATCCACGCTGATAAAAATGATTTTAGGTGAATGTGAGAGCGACCTGGGTACAGTTAAAGTTGGCAGCAATGTGAAAATCGGCTATTTGTCTCAGCATGTCTTCCATACGATTGGGGATGATCGGGTTATCGATGTTTTCCGTTCTGAAGTAACTGTGAATGAAGGAGAAGCACGTCATATTTTAGCGCGGTTTTTGTTTTATGGGTCCGCTGTTTTCCGAAAGGTTAATCAATTAAGCGGCGGAGAAAGAATGCGATTGCGCCTTGCGCAGCTTATGTATCAGGACATAAATCTTCTAATCCTAGATGAGCCGACGAACCATCTTGATATTGATTCGTGTGAGGTCTTAGAAGAAGCTCTTGAACAATTTAATGGCACGATTTTAGCAGTGTCACATGACCGTTATTTTCTCAATAAATTATTTAATAAAATTTATTGGCTTCAGGATGGAACCGTTTATTATTTTGATGGGAATTATGACTGGGCTAAGGAGAAATTAGGTGCTTTAAAAGTGGTTCAACCAGTTGTGACTGAAAAAACGACACTAAAAAAGGTTGAAAAGCTACAGACTTCTGCATTGCCTATGCTGGTTATGGATATAGAACAAAAGCTTGAGGAGTTAGAGGCTCAAATACACTTATTAAAGCAGAGGATGGAAACAGGAGTAGACCTTGAAATGCTGCAAAAACAATTCACAGAATTAGAGCGGATGGAAGCAGAAAGAGAACATTTATATAAACAACTCGATGATGTAGTTTAGAATACGATCCACCCTCAAGAGAAAAGCCTCTCTTGGGGGATTTTTTATTTGGATCGTAACGTTTATAATGGTAAGTGAAATGAAAAGGAGGGGTTTGAATGGTGTATCAAGCAGAAGAATCTCGATATGGTACGATGAAATACAATAGAAGCGGGAAGTCTGGCTTACAATTGCCTGCCATATCATTAGGTTTATGGCATAATTTTGGCGGAGTGGATACATATGAGAATGGCCGTGCCATGCTAAGAAGAGCATTTGATTTAGGAATTACCCACTTTGACCTTGCAAACAATTACGGCCCACCACCTGGATCCGCAGAAGAGATGTTTGGCCGTATGGTAAAAACGGACTTTGCACCTTACCGCGATGAAATGATTATTTCCTCTAAAGCTGGTTATACGATGTGGCCGGGACCATACGGGGATTGGGGTTCAAGAAAATACCTGATTGCAAGTTTAGATCAAAGCTTAAAACGGATGGGATTAGATTATGTTGATATCTTTTATTCTCACCGTCCAGATCCGAATACACCGCTTGAAGAAACAATGGGCGCTTTAGACTCTGTCGTCCGCCAAGGTAAAGCATTATACGTCGGTATTTCAAACTATAGTGCAGAACAAACAGAGGAAGCGGTAAAAATTTTGAATCGTTTGGGAACGCCATTAGTCATTCATCAGCCAAGCTATTCTATGCTAAACCGCTGGATCGAAGATGGTCTGCAGGATGTTCTACAAGAAAATGGAGTTGGCTCGATTGCATTCTGCCCATTAGCTCAAGGTTTGTTAACAAATAAATATGTAAACGGAATTCCAACTGATTCTAGAGCGGCTAAACCGGTTAGCTTCTTAAGTAAAGACCAAGTAACAGAGGAAGTAGTAAATCGTGTGAAAAAGCTGAATGAGGTTGCTGGCGAACGCGGGCAAAATCTAGCACAAATGGCTCTGGCCTGGATTCTCAGGGGAGGAAGGGTAACTTCCGCTCTAATTGGGGCAAGTCGGGTAAGTCAAATAGAAGAAAACGTTGCTGCGTTAAACAATCTTTCATTCTCAGAAGAAGAATTAAATAGAATAGAAGATATACTAAAAAGTTAAACCTGCCTATAAATGGAGCCAAAAATTCATGGCTCCATTTATATTTGCTATCCGAATAGAGCAATGATTAAAATTAGATTTATTAAAGCTTAAGGTTGGTATAAAATGAATCGTTTCTCAATAAAACATTTAACTATACTCCTTACAATAACAATAGCAGGAGTTATTTGGTCTGTTATTTTCCATTATCCACTCGTCATTGGATTTCTGCCGGGTTATCTTGTTCTCGTCTACCTATCAAAGCGAAATAAGCAATCTTTGAAACGGATTTTCCAAATTAGTATTCGCGGAGTTTACAAGACTAGGATTGTTATTCTTATTCTTTTCCTAGTAAGTTTTCTGCTTCCATCGTGGTATCTGTCAGGAACCATTGATCAAATGGTTAAAATCGCTCTTTATCTTATTAATCCACATTATTTTTATTTGTTAACTTTTGTTACTGCAATGATGTTCTCTATGCTTTTAGGGACAACAGTGGGAACCCTTAGTGCGATTGGTATTCCAATTTTGGGAACAGCAGTGGTCTTAAATCTACCAACTGAGGTTGTAGCTGGAGCGTTGGTTTCGGGCGCATTTGTCGGAGACCGAACTTCACCATTTTCCAGTGCTCATCAGCTTTTAGCCCATACCTTAGAATTACCGGTAAAAAGGCAATGGAATGCAATGATACCAACGACAGTTACGGCTGTTTTGTTATCTTTGATGTTCTATGGTGCGTTTGACTTCCTTTCTGCTACAAAAATAAATAGCACAGTTTCATTGCAGTGGAATGAGTTGACAATGTTGAAGTTTATTCCGCCTATGGTTTTGCTGCTTTTAGTCTTATTTAGATTTAGCATTATATACGCATTTTTATTGAGTATAGTAAGTGCTGCATTCATATCTATCGTAAACGGTGAGGCTGTTTCGGAGATAGCTCTAGCATTTTGGTATGGGATTAAAGGTTTAGGCGGGGGCTTCCATAATATGTACGAACTGCTGCTGTTTCTTGCCTTAGCTGGAGCCTACAATGGATTAGTGGAGGAATTGAATGTCATACAGCCTTATTTGGATAAATGGCTGCAACGTTCCACGTCTTTAACGGGTGATACATTAAAAACCTTTTCAGCTACCTTACTAATCAGTGCGATTGCAGCAAATCAAACGCTGCCAATTATCTTAACAGGGAGGTCCTTCTTGCCTCATTGGAAAAATAAATATGGGGGGGAAGAGTTAGCAAGAGTGATGGGGGATACGACCATGTTACTCCCTGGAATGGTACCATGGAGTGTACTGGCTATAATGTGCAGTACTATTGTCGGAATCCCTATTATGGAGTATATGCCATATGCATTATTTTTGTGGATATTACCTCTAATAACGCTGATAGTTTCACTCCTCAAACATGTCCAAAAATCAAAAAAAGCAACGGCTGCTTAACGGAACAGAGTTTATGTTCCGTTTTTTTGTGATGAACTTTCTTGTACAAACATATAAGTGGATATATAGATTTTTGGACAAGGGATGGGAATCATGCTGAAAAAATTAGCTGTAATCGGTTTTGGAAGTACGATGATTGGCATCGGGGTAAACGGATTTATTTTGCCCTTCCATTTAATCAATGGGGGTATGTTTGGGATAAGTATTGTGTTTAATTACCTGTGGCATTTTAGCATTGGATTAACCTTTGTGTTATTGAATATTCCAGTTTATCTCTATGCCTATAAATCTGATTTTAATTATTTTTTATACGGCCTGATTGGAGCTTTTTTTTCCGGTTTCATGATTGAATTTTTGGTTCCTTTAAGGGATGTATTCCATCTACAGATTGTTAGCTCTGTCATAATCGGAGGTGTGATTATCGGTATGGGAGTAGGAACGATGCTCAGGAACCGCATTAGTCCAGGAGGAATGGATCTGCTTGCACTGCTGCTTGCAAAGCGGACAAAGATTAATGTAGGGATCATTGCTTATGCCATTGATACAGTGATAATTATATCAAGCCTATTTATTCTACGGGAGCCTAGATTACTATATTCGTTGTTGATTGTATCGATTGTAGGTTTGTTAGCAACTGTCATCACCTCGTGGAATTATTATGAAAAAAGGTGACGATTTAGTAATATAGAATAAAAAGTGTGCGAGGTTAACATGTTAAAGCCAGTAAATGATCATATAAAAGAGGAATTAAACATTCTATTTGTCGGTTTCAATCCCAGTATCCGTTCTAGCGATACAGGACATCATTTTGCCAATCCCAATAACCGGTTTTGGAAAATCTTACACGAAGCAGGATTAACTCCTCGAAAATACCTGCCTATAGAAGATGCCAAGCTGTTAGATCTGGGGATGGGGCTAACCAATATTGTAGCGAGGCCCACGAAAGCAGCAGATGAGATTACAAGGGAAGAATACAAAGAAGGAAAAGATATTCTCAGGAAAAAAATCGAGAAGTTTAAGCCTATGGTAGTTTGTTTTGTGGGTAAGGGAGTCTATCAGGAATATAGCGGCTTAAAAAATGTTCCATGGGGCAGGCAAGAGGAATCAGTCGTACCAGGTACGATTGACTTTGTTGCCCCATCTTCCAGCGGACTTGTGAGGATGAAAGTGGAAGAAATCGTAGAAATTTATAAGGGACTTGGTGAAATTATTAATTCCTGACCATGTGAAAATGTGTGATGACCATATTTAGAGAATTAATACACGAGCCTATCAGCCGCCTGGCTTTTTACACCTTCAATTTGTGAGGTGGAATTAATTAGGTAGATAAACAAAAGAAATATGCAGGCAAAAAGGAATTCATGCAGGTAAGGGAACAGAATTCGCAGGTAAGGGACCCATTTTGGCAGGTAGGAAGAGTTTGAATGAGAAAGGTCATTGAAAAAAAGTTACCATGATTAGGACTCAAACAAATATGGTATCTAATTGCCATATAAAAGGAAATTAGATACCTGTGCCAGGCAGTAGCCTGGCGTTTTCACCTTCAAGTTGGGAGGTGGAATTAACTAGGCAGATAAACAAAAGGAATATGCAGGTAAAAAGGAATTCATGCAGGTAAGTGAACAGAATTCGCAGGTAAGGGATCCATTTTGGCAGGTAGGAAGAGTTTGAATGAGAAAGGTCATTGAAAAAAAGTTACCATGATTAGGACTCAAACAAATATGGTATCTAATTTTCTATATAAAGGAAAATTAGATACCTGTGCCGGGCAGTATCCTGCTTGTTCACCTTCAATTTGGGCTAGGGAATTAATTAGGCAGATAAACAAAAGGAATATGCAGGTAAGAAGGAATTCATGCAGGTAAGTGAACAGAATTCGCAGTAAGGAACATGTTTTGACAGGTAAGAAGATTTGAATGAAAAAGGCGATTAGAAACTCAACTTGATACTGAAGAAAAAATTCACCAAATATCCGTCGTGTTACGTTTCGAACTTTTTACGATAGTGGGCCAAAGCCAATAATGGAAAGATATAACGATAGCTATGATAGTGTATATAAAAAGCACCGGCCATTCCTTGTCCTTTGGGGTAAGCAGTAGTCCAATCCTCTATCTGCAAATTCTCCAATAAGTATGAGATACCTTTGCGGATCGCCGGAGTTGGTTTGTCGGAAACGCTGATTAAGGCATCCAATGCCCACGCTGTATGGATTAAAGTACTAGCCCCGAGCGACACATAAGTTCTTTTATTATCGCTATAACAAGATTCGCCCCAACCCCCATCACGGTTTTGAATTCTATAAAGCCAATCTACGGCTTTTTGAATACTCTCATCACTTCCAGGTATCCCAACAGCAGATAAACCAGTTACCGCACCCCATGTACCATAAATATAACAAATCCCCCATCTCCCATACCAAGAACCATCACCTTCTTGATGATTCAACAGCCATTTTACCCCCTTTTTAATACTAGAATGATCTTTTGATAAATTCGTATAGTTACCAAAGAATTCAAGGGTACGTCCTGTAATATCTGCACATGATGGATCTGTGAGAATGAACTCTGCCTTCTCAATCGGCAGGAATTCGAACAGCTTGGTATCTGTATTTTTTTCAAAAGCTGCCCAGCCGCCGTCGTCATTCTGCATGGTTAACAGCCAGTTAATTCCTCGACTCCAGGCATCATGATGACCAGACCCCATCCTGGAAATCGACCTTAATGAGGCAGTCGTATCATCCACATCAGGATTGATGGTATTAATATCAGAGAAACCCCAGCCCCCTGGTAAACTAGCAGGATTATGGATTACCCAATCCCCGAATTTCGTATGCTGCCTTTTCAGTAAGTATTGATTGGCAGCACCAACCATAGGATCTGCAGGTGAAATCCCAGCCTCTTGTAGTACATAACCAATCAACGAGGTATTCCAAACATCTGCTGTTGTATATTGCATATGTGAGTGGCCGTCAATCACGCATTTCATTGATTTAAGCCCTTCAATGGCTTTCAGAATAACAGGGTCGCTTTTCTTATATCCTAACGAGAGCAGGGCAAAAATCATTAAAAAAGTGGAACTGTAGTAGCTGTAAAACGTGCCATCATCTTCAATATGATCGAGCATATATTTCTTCGCACGCTGTATGGCCAATTTATGAAGTTGTTGGGGTAGTCCGATTAGATTCTTAACCCCATCTCCGATAAAAGAAAAGAGAGAACGCATTTCCTCTGAACGAATCCACGATCCAGAATCAAGCCTGCCGCCCAGTAAATCCGAGAGGTCAGGACTCTTATCTGTCTTTATCGATAGTTTCTTATCAGCAAGAACCATCAATGGGGTAAAGTTTGCCCTGCCGTATACCGAAAAAGAATAGAAATTAATTGGAAATGAGAGTGGTAATAAAATAATTTCAACCTGCAGATGGGAGAAGGAAGGCCATTCTAATTGCCCTGTTAAGGCTAGCATCACTTTTGTGAACATACTAACCTTTTCAATCCCGCCCTTAGATAAAATAAATTTTTTCGCATTCTGAAGGCGTTTATCCTTTTTGTCATAATAGCCGGAGTATAAAAGGGCGTAATAAGATTCCACCGTAGCTGTAAGATTCCCTTCCCGTTCATCATAAAAGAGTTTCCATGAGCCATTTGTATCTTGTCTGCTCACGATCCTCTCAGCTAGTTCCTTTATTAATTCCTCATCATTTATTTCTAATGTCCGTAATAAAATGATCATATAGGCATCTGTCGATAATCCTGTTTCAAATGGATAATCCCAGGAGCCATCGGGAGACTGATCACTTCTAAGTGTTTTAATCAGCCAGTCAATGCCTTTACTAGTATCGGTCATCGTCACATTCAGTCCTCTCCCAATTGAATATTCTCATCTATACATATTCAGGTAGTAGAAAGAGAATTCTCAAGGGGGTTATCGTTATTTTATTTATCAGAAGCCGGGAAAAATCGCCAATCGATATCATTAAGGATGAACTAAAGGCAAAAATGAAACAGCCTGCCGACCATGACAATCATAAATTAACGAGTGAGGAGCAAAGTCTGCTAGAAAGGATAAGAAAAGATACAAGTGCTTTGAACCAGAATAATGTCACAAGGACTATGGCCTATTTTGACTTTTATCAAAAACATCCAGAAATCCATTGGGCATTCTTAGGACATATGGTCTCTAGAAATGGCGGCTGGAACATGACCGATTTAAAAGGTGAATTTCTCACACGCCTACTTACAAATAATGAAAGGAATGCCTATTTTATTTTTTTAGAACGAGGGAATTGGCTGATTTTTCAAGACGCGTATCCACAATTATTACTCTACAGCGAAAGCTTAAAAAGAAATAAACCGCTTTTTTACCTTTTACCCTATTTAAACATATCTACCTTCATGGAGACTGTTTGGAATTACTATTGGAGGAAATCGGACTCATACATTCTAACAATGGGTCTCGTTATCAATGAACAAAATTATATAGAAAAAAGGGTTATTCAGAATCCCATCTTTCAAAAAGATGTACTAAACACCTTAGAGTTTAAACTGCAGGACTACCTTTCTTTTAATCATATTTTGTTTCCCTATCGTAAAAAGAATCTAGCTGGTCAAACGGTTCACCAGTTTCAATCGTTACATGAGCGTATTTTAATAGGCAAAAGACTTTATGCTGTGCTTTTTCAAAAAAAGGAATTATTAAATCAATTTGTACTATGGGCAAAAACATACCGCCATACTGGGTCTAGAAAAGATTACTGGCCGCATATCTTTAATAATGTCAACGAAGGAATTCCTGGGATTCCCTATCAGCTTCGTTTAAATGCATGCAAGCTGCGGTGGGGAGCTAAAAAAATTTATAGTCCAGATTTAACGTACGTCTGGAAAAACGTTCAACACCAAGAAGCGGAAAAGGGAGATTGGTTTCATGATTGGCAAGCAGCCGACTATCTCTCGGAACTCAATGAACCACATATCAATGGGGAGATTGAATATGAATACTGTAAAACGCTCGAAAGGCTTGAACTTGCCGCCTTGGCAAAAAAAGTCATTACCATTTTTGATTAAAGAATATGCTCCTGTATTAGTTTTGTCCATCTTGCTGGGTACTAGCTTGGATATCTACTTCGTTGGGAAGAATTTGTACATGTTCCCGATTCGGCCGTTTCCTGAAGTTTTTTCATTTAATTTTGTTTTTACATTTATTGGGCTGCCGATTCTTGTCTTAGTATTTATTATGAAAATGAAACAGGTTAATAAATGGGGGAAAGTGGGAATTGTTTTATTCCTTAGCTTATTAATGCCGATAAGTGAAAGGTTTTCAGAACTATTTGGTCTCTTTGAGCACTCTAGTGAGTGGAGGCATATATATAGTTTCTATGGTTACTTTGTGTTTTTTTTATTTATTTTTTTATTTTATCAATTAACAAATAAAGAACAGTAAAAAAGCCAAGACGGGAGTCTTGGCTTTCTGTAATGCCGCTACCAACGACACTACGTACCCCTTCCGTCCGTACAGTGGTTAAGTGTCCCGCAACAAGCGAATGTTCGGAAGGGGTACTGTTATAATACCACAAATTTATAAAATTAAACCATGAAACTTTCTTTTCTGCGTTGGAAAGTGTATGATGAAAATGAATTTTTTTACATAAAGGAGATGTTCATTGTGGCAAAAAAAGGACACATACAAATGCAAAACGGTGAAAAAATTGAGTTTGAATTATATCCAAACGAGGCACCTGGTACAGTTGCAAACTTTGAAAAGTTAGCAACTAGCGGTTTTTACAATGGGTTAACGTTTCACCGTGTAATTCCTGGATTCGTGAGCCAAGGAGGTTGCCCTGAAGGCCGTGGAACAGGTGGCCCTGGTTATACCATTAAATGTGAAACACAAGGCAATCCACACACACATGTTCCAGGTGCTCTTTCAATGGCACACGCTGGTAAAGATACAGGCGGCAGCCAATTCTTTATCGTTCATGAGTCTCAGCCGCACCTAAATGGGGTGCATACTGTTTTCGGTAAAGTGACTTCTGGTCTTGAAGCTGCGAAAGCCATGAGAAATGGCGACATCATGGAAAAAGTGGAAGTATACGACGAATAGAATGCAAGCTAGAAGGACCTTTTGATAAGGTCCTTTTTTGTTGGAATGATTCCATTACCACAGGGCAAATTAACGTAAAACATTCACATGGAGGTTCTTATGAAAAGATTTGCGCTGTGCCTCATTCCATTTCTTTTGCTTTCTATGCAAAATCCGGCATTAGCTGAAAAAAATAGAGAAAATCAGCTTAAGGCAGCCATTATTATTGACGATTTCGGCGGCGGAACAGGTGGTGTGAAAGATTTTCTTGAAGGGGATATCCCGATCACTGCCGCTGTTATGCCTTTTACTGAGAACTCTAAGAAACACGCGGAGTGGGCACATAAAAATGGAATAGAGGTAATCGTCCATTTACCGATGGAGCCGAAGAAAGGGAAACGCTCTTGGTTGGGACCTAAACCGATTACAGTAGATCTTTCGCCAAAAGAGGTGAAAAAGAGGGTTAAGGAAGCGTTAAAATCCGTTCCTTTTGCAGTAGGTATGAATAATCATATGGGCTCTAGAGCAGTAGAGGATGAGGAGATCGTTAGAGCGATTGTCGAAGTAGCGAAGGAAAAGAAGTTATATATTATCGATAGTGGAACAAGCCCTAAATCCCAATTCCCTAAAGTAGCAGAGGAAATGAATGTTCCGCTTTTAAAAAGAGATGTTTTCCTGGATGATATATCATCTTCAAGCCACGTCAGAAAACAGATGAACAGGTTGGCTAAAATAACGGAATACACTGGTAAGGGAATTGCGATAGGTCATGTTGGGGTAACGGGTAAAGTATGTTCTGTAGGTGTTTTTCAATCCATGGAGGAATTTGAAAAGAGAAATATTAAAATTGTACCAGCCTCGCAATTATTTTCAACAAAACTAACTGAACAATATTTTGTTCCATAAGAAATGGCTTGGATTTTTTCCAAGCCATTTTTCGTAGAGCCTTACATTTGAATTTTTTAATAATTTTATTGTAAATATTTTGAATGATTTGAAATATATCGTTGTTTTCTTGCCCGTCATTTTTACTCAAATGCTCATTTCCATTTTATCTGATCCATCTAACTGAGGAAAATAACTTTTATAAATTTAATATTGCTTTCGAACCGAAAAAATGAATACCTCAATTCACAATGCTTTTCATCACTCTCTAAAGCTGTTACAATTTCTCCTGAAAAGTATTGAACTTGGGAAGGGATTTAATCATGAAATTAGTATCTTGGAATGTAAATGGGCTTAGGGCTTGTGTAAATAAAGGATTTTTAGATTATTTTAAAGAAGTAAACGCAGATATTTTTTGTGTGCAGGAAACAAAATTACAGGAAGGTCAAATCAATCTTGAACTTGAAGGATACCATCAATACTGGAACTACGCGGTGAAAAAGGGGTATTCAGGCACAGCAGTTTTCACAAAGCTTGAACCAATATCTGTTCGATATGGTTTAGGGGATGAGGCTTCGCAAGATGAGGGACGAATTCTAACGTTAGAATTTGAAAAGTTTTATCTAGTGAATGTTTACACGCCAAATTCTCAAAGGGATTTGGCGAGACTGGGATACAGATTAGAATGGGAAGATCGAATTATCTCCCATCTGATAGACCTAGACCGGGTGAAGCCAGTTGTTCTTTGTGGGGATTTAAATGTGGCGCATCGCGAAATTGACTTGAAAAATCCAAAATCTAACTTAGGTAACTCGGGTTTTACAGTGGAGGAAAGAGGGAAAATGACTACACTGCTGGAGTCTGGGTTCATTGATAGCTACCGCTACTTTTATCCAGAAAAAGAAGGAGCCTATACATGGTGGTCATACATGGCTAAGGTTCGTGAGCGGAATATTGGCTGGCGAATTGATTATTTTATTGTTTCAGAAAACCTTCGTGAATCATTACTAACTGCAGATATTCATTGTGAAGTTATGGGAAGTGATCATTGTCCGGTTGTACTTGAATTTGAAATGTAACTCTGTATAAGTTTTTCTTATTGGAATTCATAAAAACCTCATAATTTCATTTATTAGCTTGATAGAATAAATTAGAAGTAAGAGGTGATACAGATGGATATTAAAAAAGACGTTCAACAGCAATTTGGAAACAATGCTGCTTCGTACGTTTCAAGTTCGATTCATAAGGATGGAAAAGACTTATTGATGATGGTAAAAATGGCAGATGTCAATGGACAGGAAGTACTGCTTGATATTGCGACAGGTGGTGGGCATACAGCAAATGCATTCGCGCCATTCGTAAAAAAAGTGACAGCAGTTGATCTGACAGCAGAAATGTTGGCAGCAGCTAAGAATTTTATTTATAAAAACGGTCATCGCAATGTGGAATTTATTCAAGGGGATGCGGAACAGCTCCCTCTTACAGATGAATCGTTTGATATCGTTACCTGCAGAATTGCACCACATCATTTTCCTAATGTTGATTTATTCATAAAGGAAGTATATCGAGTATTAAAACCAGGCGGACAATTTTTATTGGATGATAATGTTACACCTGAGTCTAAGGAATACGACGCATTTTACAATACAATCGAGAAAATACGGGATTATAGTCATTTTCGTGCCTGGAAAAAGTCAGAATGGATTCAAAAACTTGAGGAAAGTGGTTTGGAAGTTTTTGAATGGCACAGGTTTGAGAAGACGTTTCGATTTGAATCGTGGTGTGCAAATATGAAGCTTTCAGAACTTGAAAAAAATAATTTAACCAAGTTTATTCTTGAATCTTCTAGCAAGATTAAAGATAAATTTAGAATAATCATTCAGGATGAAAAAATTATATCATTTATTGGGGAAGCAATTATATTAAAAGCGTTAAAGCGTGAGTAAAAAACCCAGTGTATCAAAGAGAACAGTCCCTTTGATACACTGGGTTTTTTAGAATTCAAAAGGACTGTGGAGGTCATTTAGGGCAGTTCCAATTACATCAAATTCAGGGGATTTCTCATTAATGGTTATGTTTTCTTCTGGTTCCACCTGCTTTACGGTCATTTTATCGATGTCTTTCTTCTGGTTGTAACTCAAGGTCACATCATCTCCTTTTTCATGAATGAAATTATATTGTATTTTTACCCAATAAAAACGTTCTAAACCATTTTTCTTCTTCACAAAACAACTTCTTTAAAGAGTAGGTTGAGAATGATAATATTGTGGAATAATGTCTGTATTACTTTTCGCTTAAAAAAAATTAAAATTTAGTGTTGATTTTTGTCGTGAATCGTTGTAAGATTATCAATGTCGCTGATATGACGTAGCAAAGTTAGCAACTTAGTTTTCTAGTTAGTTCTTAGAAGGCAATATTACATGCGGGTGTGGCGGAATTGGCAGACGCACCAGACTTAGGATCTGGCGCCGCAAGGCGTGGGGGTTCGACTCCCTTCACCCGCACCAAAATTTTTTGCAAAGCAAAATAATCTTCCTTATATGCGGAAGTAGTTCAGTGGTAGAACACCACCTTGCCAAGGTGGGGGTCGCGGGTTCGAATCCCGTCTTCCGCTCCAATATTGCCGGGGTGGCGGAACTGGCAGACGCACAGGACTTAAAATCCTGCGGTAGGTGACTACCGTACCGGTTCGATTCCGGTCCTCGGCACCAAATTATTTTTCGTAGAAAAATAATAAAATTTTTTTCGTGATAGCGATTAAATATGCGCCCGTAGCTCAATTGGATAGAGTGTCTGACTACGGATCAGAAGGTTATGGGTTCGACTCCTTTCGGGCGCGCCATATTTTATCGGGAAGTAGCTCAGCTTGGTAGAGCACTTGGTTTGGGACCAAGGGGTCGCAGGTTCGAATCCTGTCTTCCCGACCATCATTTGATTAATGGGGCCTTAGCTCAGCTGGGAGAGCGCCTGCTTTGCACGCAGGAGGTCAGCGGTTCGATCCCGCTAGGCTCCACCATAAACAACTTTACATGATATATTTGGCGGTGTAGCTCAGCTGGCTAGAGCGTACGGTTCATACCCGTAAGGTCGGGGGTTCGATCCCCTCCGCCGCTACCAAGGTTTTTTTACGAAGTAAAATAACCAAATATTTTTAAAAGTTATGCGATTGTTTTTACAGCGGAGGAATACCCAAGTCCGGCTGAAGGGATCGGTCTTGAAAACCGACAGGCGGGTTAAACCGCGCGGGGGTTCGAATCCCTCTTCCTCCGCCATCATATTACGATTTCCTTTATGTGGAGGGGTAGCGAAGTGGCTAAACGCGGCGGACTGTAAATCCGCTCCCTCCGGGTTCGGCGGTTCGAATCCGTCCCCCTCCACCAAGTTATTTTCGTTAGAAAATAACCAAAGTTTTTTGCGAGTAAAATAAGTTTCATTTAGGGGTATAGTTTAAAGGTAGAACGAAGGTCTCCAAAACCTTTGGTGTGGGTTCAATTCCTACTACCCCTGCCAATGAATTTGCCGGTGTGGCGGAATTGGCAGACGCGCACGACTCAAAATCGTGTTCCTCTGGAGTGTCGGTTCGACCCCGACCACCGGTATCTAAAAAACATTAAAACCCAAAAAACACTCACAAAGGTTGTAATTTTACTTTTGTGAGTGTTTTTTGTTGTAAACGTAAAAGAGTGAGAGTAGGAATTTTAGCAGCCAAGGAAAATACTTCTTGAAAACTGGATGTATAAAGAGGATCTGTGAGTTATATTAAGAATATGTATTAATTTTTCCTTCTACAGAGGGCTATCAAGACGAGAGCCGAAAATACACTGGTATATGCAATTTGCTTGGTTTATCCCCTTTTGATATAGTTTCATTATTCCTCTAAAAAACCTGTAAACTGATCCATACTAAATACCTCTGATGTATTCAAACTAACTATTACCCATACCAAAATAGAAGGATAATGGTATTAACAAGATTTAGCAAGTTGTATTTAGAGTAAGATGCATGAACGCAATTTTAAGGGTTATGTTTCATATTACTTCATAAAAATACGTTCATTAAATGTTTTTGCATTTTAATATGTTCACAAACGAAGTAAAACCCTCTGCGAATTTATCAAAGATGGGAGTTAAAAATAATGAAAAATGCTTCAACTGTTTTTTATGTTTCAATAGTATTATTGGTAGGTATAGTTTTCATGGGTATCATAATGCCAACATCGTTAGAAAAGGTCACGAGTAGCACTCAAGGGATAATAACCGATTCATTTGGGTGGTATTACCTTTTGCTTGTTTCATTGTTTGTGTTTGTGTGCTTCTATTTATTAGTAAGTCCAATTGGCCGGATTAAGCTCGGGAAACAGGAGGATAAGCCTGAGTTTTCACGTCCAACTTGGCTTGCGATGCTTTTTAGTGCGGGTATTGGGATTGGGTTAATGTTCTATGGAACATATGAACCTATTAGCCATTACATGCTTAGTTCTCCTACTGGTCAAGAGGGAACGGATCAAGGTATTAAAGATGCGATGAGATTTACTTACTTTCATTATGGCATCCATGCGTGGGCAATCTATGGATCGATTGCGATGGTTCTAGCTTATTTTACTTTTAGAAAAGGGGAGCTGAGCTTAATTAGTCGAACTTTACGACCTCTAATCGGGAAACATGCGGATGGAGCTGTCGGGAAAGCGATTGATGTCATTGCGGTCATTTCTACGGTTATGGGTGTGGCTACTTCATTGGGATTTGGGGCTATGCAAATTAATGGGGGCTTGACCTACCTATTCGATGTTCCTAGTACGCTGACAACGCAAACTGTCATAATTCTCGTTGTGACTGTTTTATTTATGATTTCGGCTTTAACGGGTCTAAGTAAAGGGATTAAAATTCTAAGTAATGTGAATATGGGGCTCTCGGCTGTCCTCTTATTGATTGTATTTATCCTTGGACCAACACTTTTTACCCTTAACATGTTTACAGATACAATAGGGACTTATATGCAAAATTTCATTAACATGAGTTTTCGTATTGCTCCCTTAAACGAAGAGGGACGTAATTGGATTAATGGGTGGACAATTTTTTATTGGGCTTGGTGGATTGCATGGGCTCCTTTTGTAGGGGTGTTTATTGCAAGAGTCTCAAAGGGCCGGACGATTCGTGAGTTTGTTGTAGGTGTCTTACTCGTTCCGACACTAATTGGATTCATTTGGTTTACAACCTTTGGGAGTGCCGCGATTTTTACTGAATCATCAGGGCTGCTCTCGATTTCTTCATTAGCTCCCGAGGAATCTCTTTTCGGCGTGTTAGAAGGGTTCCCATTCGGTATGGCGTTATCCCTTTTTGCTATTTTGATTATTGTGACGTTCTTTGTTACATCAGCGGACTCTGGTACTTTTGTTTTAGGAATGATGACAACGAATGGATCCCTAAATCCAAGTACATCAATTAAAGCTACTTGGGGAATCTTTCTCTCTACTACAGCAGTCGCTCTCCTTTATTCTGGGGGCCTGAAAGCTCTGCAAAATACTATGATTATTGCTGCACTTCCATTTTCATTCATTATGGTGTTAATGGTAGTCAGCTTACTTAAATCATTAAACCGAGAAGCAATTGAGCTCGGACTGGGGCAGTTACGTGTAGATCGAAAGAAAACGGTGGGTAAACATAGGAACGAGGATGTTAAGGAAGTTATTTAACGATATAAAACAATTAAACAAGCAACGTTTCAACTTAGGTTGAGACGTTGCTTGTTTTTTATTTTAAGAGAACGGCCGAAAAAGGAAAATTTAAATTTAATTTACAATCAATTTGCGCTTAAATTCTCTTGTTTCTTTAGGATATTCTTATATGCCAAATTTGCCGATGATAGGATGACAAGACCTAAAATACTAACACTGAAAAAGAACCCTACTCCAGATAAATAGGTAACTGCAAAGTATACGGCAGCAAAACCAAAAATGATAAATAAACTAGGGATCGGATTGGAGATGGTGATCAGAAGGGCATTTTTTAAATGAACTCCTAATGGCTGTTCAATTTCAACATAGGAAGCCAATGTATAACAAATGATGAGAATATAAATGCCGCTCATAATAACGCTTGAATAAAATAGAAAAGTGGACATGTTATTTGTTGTTTGCAAAAAACGGATGTTTATCAATAAAATCAAGCCGATTGCGACGATCACGAGTCCTAATTTATTACTGTTGATGAATTCCTTTTTATAATAATGCCAAAAGGTTTGTAACACAGGCGGATGATTTTTTCGAATAAACTGTCTTAAAGTAGCTAACATTGCTATGGTTGCTGGAAAAAATCCAAAAAAGACGAATCCACTTAAAGTAAATAAAATCCATAATAGATTGATATAGGCTAGTCTCGCAACCCATTCACAAAAGGTATAAACCACATTTGAAAATGTACCTAATTGCATGTTATTCCCCCCTTATTGATTAATATATCATGCTTGGCAGGTGTAATTTTCTATTTTTTTTATAAGGTAAAAAAATTATCTAATAAGTAAAAATAAAGAATGAAATTCAATTAATGGTGTCCGTGAAAATAGGTTGAATGTAAAAGTAGTAAAAATTTTCTCAATAATGTAAAAAATCAACATTGTTGAAAGCGATTTCAAAAATTATACTAAAGCTACAATTAAGACGAAGGGGTGACAATTTGTGAATAGCGAGGTAAAAGTTGAAACAAAAGTTGTTCAAACCACAAAAAGTAAAGTACGCAAAAGAGCAAAAGAAAGGTCTCCTTTTAGTGGCTGGAGGGAAAATCTAGCAGGGTATGCATTTATTGGGCCAATGTTTATTGGAACTTCTATATTAGTATTATTTCCTATTCTATCTTCATTTGTGTTAAGTTTTACCGATTGGAATTTTGTATCTGGCTATCAAAATGCTAAATTTGTAGGATTTGAAAATTTTTCGAAATTACTCACCAATACCTTGTTCCTTAAAGGGTTAGTAAATAATGTTCTCTTGATTTTAGCGGTACCGATAACATTACTTTTGTCTCTTGGGTTAGCCGTTATCATTAACAAATATGTTTATATGAAAGATTTGTTTAAAGTAATCTATTTTATGCCGTTTATATCAAGCATTGTAGCGGTTGCCGTTGTCTTTCAAGTACTTTTTCATCCCACGAAAGGTCCTATCAACCAATTGCTATTGACACTTGGGGTTGAAAATCCACCTGGCTGGATAGCAGACGTTACCTTTTCTTTACCTTCTGTTATGTTAATTATGGTTTGGACTGGAATTGGTTTTAATTTAATTATTTACTTGGCGGGTTTGCAGAACATTCCAAAAGAATTATATGAAGCTGCACAAATGGATGGTGCAACTGCTTGGTCTCAATTTTTAAAAATTACGATTCCCTTAGTGTCACCTACAACTTTCTTACTATTTGTTACAGGAGTAATTTCGAGCTTTAAAGTATTTGATTTAATCATCGTACTGACCAACGGCGGGCCTGCAAATTCGACGATAACACCAGTTGTATATTTGTATCAGCAAGCATTTATTGAACTAAAAACAGGCTATGCTTCTGCCATTTCATTGGTTATGTTTGTTATTATTTTGATTATTACTTATATTCAATTTATTGGTCAGAAAAAATGGGTGAATTATTAATAGAAAGGAGCAGGAAGATGATAGCAAGATTAGATGTAAGAAAATTGATTGTGACAATCATTATGATTTTAATCGGAATTGCTTTTCTAATGCCATTTTTGTGGATGATATCTGCTTCTTTTAAAGTAGAAGAGGATGTATTAACGTTTCCGATCCAATGGATTCCAGAAAAATGGAATGCGGTTGAAAATTATAAGGAGGTTTGGACAGGTTCCATGCCATTCCTTCTATTATATTGGAATTCTATTAAAGTAACAGTGCTAACAACATTGGTTTCCTGTACGATATCCTGTTTAGCTGCATATGGGTTTGCCAAAATTAATTTTAAAGGAAGAGATTTCCTCTTTTTAATTGTATTGGCAACGTTCATGATTCCACCTCAAACGTTGTTAGTTACTCAATTTCTATTATATCGATGGCTTGGCCTTTATGATACTCACACTGGTCTTATCCTATTAAATAGTTTCAGTGTATTTGGAACTTTTATGCTGCGCCAATTCTATCTCGGAATTAGCAATGAAATTATTGAATCAGCGAGAATGGATGGAGCTGGTCATTTTAGAATTTTTACTTCGATTTGCTTACCATTAGTAAGACCAGCAATCGCAACCTATGCAATTTTACGATTTATTTGGACTTGGAATGACTTCCAAAATCCATTAATCTTCCTTCGATCAAAAGAATTATATACCATTCAATTAGGTGTACAGAGTTTTTCAGATCAACATGGCAGCGTTTATTCCTTGATGATGGCCGCCTCTGTTTCCGCCATTTTACCTTTACTGATTATCTTCATTATCGGACAAAAAAATGTTATTGAAGGTATCCAGCTGGGTGGAGTGAAAGGGTAAAACCGGTATTTACTCTCAACATTTATTTTTGAGAGAGTTGATATATAAACTATAAATAAGGGGGAAAGTATTTTATGATGAAAAAATGGGGTTCATTGTTACTAATTGGACTTTTTGCAATGTTCATGTTAGCAGCTTGTTCTGGAAATGATGAGGCTTCATCAGATAAGGGGAAATCTGATTCATCTGATGAAGAAGTTACGTTAAAATTTGTCCACTGGATCAACGAGGATGTTGGAAAATGGGAAAGTGTCATTGCAAAATATGAAGCAGAGCATCCAGGAGTAAAAGTGGAATCCATCCCACTTGTAGAAAATATGAGTTCTGTAGATTATTTCAAACAGTTAGATTTAATGGCCTCTGCTGGTGATGATATGGATCTGATTTTGTTCAACAATTCTCAGGATTTAGCAAAACGTATCGATGCTGGACTTGTTGAACCGATTACATCATTTGTCGAAAAAGAAGGCATTGATATTAATGAAGAATACAATAATAGTTATCCAGCATATGATGGTGAGTATTATGGCTTGCCGATGAAAAATGTTACCATGCTTGTTATGATGAATAAAGCCCATCTTGATAAAGCTGGCTTACCGATTCCGACTGAATGGACTTGGGATGATTATGCTGAATATGCTAAAAAGCTGACAGCAGACGGTCACTACGGTTCATACCTGCACACTTGGCATAACTTCCATTCTGTATTAAAAATGATGAGTAAAGAAAAAGATAATTTAATTTTAAATGAAGATGGTACCTCAAATTCAGATGATTCGATGCTGCGCGCTTCATTAGAATTGCGAAATCAATTAGAAAATGTGGATAAATCATCGGTTCCATTTACTGAAATTTTATCGCAAAAAATGGATTATCGTCAGCAATTCTTTAGTCAATCGGCATCCATGGTTCCTACCGGTAGTTTCATGATTACAGAATGGGGTCAATTTACACCAGAATTTGAAATCGCTTGGGCACCATGGCCAAAAAATAAAGAAAGTGATAAATCACTTGCACCAATGGGCGGAGATTTACTATCTATCGCAAAAAGCTCAAAACACAAGCAAGAGGCATATGAATTCATGCGTTGGTTGACAACAGAAGGGATTGTAGAACAGGGAATTTGGACACCGGCATGGAAAGAAGCAGATATGAGCAAAGTTTTAGAAACAGTGGTTAATGGCACTAAAAAACCTGAAGCAGTCCATTTAGAATCATTGAAGAATGCACTTAGCTCAGTTGAGTCAACTGACGTTATCGCACCGCCATCCTATATTACTGAGGCTTATAACGAATTCGGTGCAGAGGTAGAATTATATCTTCTAGGTGAGCAGGATCTTGATAAGACGATGAAGAATATCAAAGAAAAGGTACAAGCGGTGGTAGATGCGAACAAATAATTAGAATATTTCTGCTATAATAGAGAGAAGACAACTGTTTTCTCTCTATTTTTGTTGTTTTGACTATTGGAAGCGGTGACAATCAGTGAATTTTTTATGGAAAAAAATAAAGCAAATGTCTCTTAGAACAAGATTAAGCATTGCTGTCATTCTATGTATTTTATTTCCGTGGCTTAGTACCTATATCGTCTCCAATTATGTAACGAAAGACGTATTAGAACTACGTGCAGCAAAGCAATCAGAAGATGATTTAAGAATGATAGAATTAGGTATAAAGAATATTTTCGATGATATCATGTATACCTCTAATTATATTCAATTTGATCCGAACATGAATCAGTTACTAAAATCCCATGAATTAATCGATCCCAATTCTTCAAATGTAAAGCAAGAAATAGCTCTTAACTATATTCAAATATCAAATGAATTGGCTGGTATAACTGATTTATTAATGCCACTGTATATTACGATACTGTATAAAAATGACTTATATTATACTAATTATTCTCAAATTGATTTTAATCCTTTACAATTCAAAGAAAAACCGTGGTTTGAAAAATTGGATCATTTAAATTTTTATCAGACTTATTGGCTGGGCGCGCATCGCACATACATTAAATCTGAGAGTGTTACTTCTCCCTATCTCATTACCATTGGCAGAAGAATTCAAAGGTCTAATGACTTAAATTCCTATCTGATTATTAGTTTAAAAGAAAGTGAGATTAAAAAGCTTTTTAGTCAATTTCAAAGTGAAAAGAGAGCAAAATTTTATTTGACTAATAAGGAAGGCGATATCTATTCTAGTTTAAATACAAAAGAGGTAGGAACGACATTAAAATACGACGTTTCAAACAAAAATTATCAAATTGTAGAATATGAAAAAGAGAAACATTTATTGGTTTCCTACCCAGTGTCCTATTCAAATTGGAGATTGGTCAGTCTCGTGCCATATAAAGATACCATTGGGTCAATCAATATGGTAACGAGAACAACTATCCTAATCCAAGGTGCTTTTTTAGTTCTATTTTTAATTGGTCTTATCATGCTTGTACGTGAGTTTACAAAACCGATTACAAAATTACATCATGTGACAACAGCAATCAAACAGGGTGATTTAACTGCTAGGATCCATTTATCTGGAAGTAATGACGTCGCTCAGTTAGGCCATTCCTTTAATCATATGCTGGACACCATCGAAGAAATGATTGAACAGATAAAAATACAAGAGGAAGCGAAACGAAATGCTGAACTAGAAATGCTTCAAGCACAAATTAACCCACATTTTTTATTTAATGTATTAAATGCGATTCGTTTAAAAATCAAAATGGAGGGTAACTCTGGCAGTGCTTCACTCATATATTCATTATCCGCACTCCTCCGAATGACGATTAATCGTAATAATGCTTTTATTCCACTAGAGGAAGAGTTAACGATTGTAAAGCATTATGTAGATTTGATGAATTTTCGTCACCAACATGATGTGGAATTAGAAATCAATGTAAACGAAGCTGCCTCTAGTTTTCAAGTACCAAGATTTTTCTTACAACCCATTATTGAAAATGCAATCATTCATGGGAATAATAATAGGAAAGAAACCATTAAGATTATTGCAAGCGAACAAATTGATACGTACTTGAAGCTAATTATTACCGACAATGGTAAAGGTATGGATATGCACACACTTGAAGGATTGCGAAAAAAGATTTTCCATCAAAATGGTCATGATTCTGTAAAAAGTAGTAAATCGTTTAACGGAATAGGAGTACAAAATGTCTACCAAAGGATGAAATTGATTTATGGGGAAGCATTTCAGTTGAGGATAGACAGTATGGAAGGTGAAGGAACAACGTTAACGTTTCAAATTCCAGTACATAAGAGGTGGTTATGATGTATGAAGTAGTTTTGGTAGATGATGATGTAATCGTAATTGAATTCCTAAAGAAAGTGATTCCATGGCAGGACTATGACTTCCAAGTAGTCGCAAGTTTTCAAGATAGTAATGAGGCTTTAGCATTTATGCAAGAAAACCCTTTTGATGTATTGATAACTGATATTGGCATGCCAAAACTAAATGGAATTGAATTAATTGAGCAACTGAAAAAAACGAATATCACCTCCTATAATGTCATCCTTTCTTGCCATGATGAGTTTACCTTCGCACAACAAGCGATAAAGTTAGAGGCCTATGATTATATTTTAAAAGAATCCATGGAGGAAACGAATATCATTGCTCTTCTTGATAGGTTAAAGCAGAAGTTGGACCAAGAACGTTATACAAATAATCAGCACGTCATAGTCACCAAGTTTCTAGAAAGGACCACTAGAAATGACGATGTGTTAAAAGCACAAAAATACGTACAAACCCATCTTGGAGAGAAGATTTCTTTGACAGATGTTGCTGCCCATTTACATTTAAACTCTAGCTATTTCAGCAGGATGTACAAGAAAGAAACGGGAGAAGGTTTTGTTGAATATGTGACAAGAGTAAAAATGGAAAAAGCCCTAGAATTACTAGACCAGTCAGGAAACCCGGTAGAGCAGATAGCGTATGAGTTAGGCTTTGAAAGTAAAGGTTATTTTTTAAAAACATTTAAACGGTTTTATGGGATATCTCCAAGATCATATAAAAATCAAGATAAAGTAAGTGTTAAGAATACTACTTAATGAACACCAACAAAAAGCAGGTTAGTAGCGAAGAAACGAATTGGAGTACGATATACTTTGTTTAAAGCTTTAGGCTTCCCGATTGGTTTGGGAAGCCTTTGTTTATTATAATTCATACATAACCCTCTATCACATTTCATCTGTTTACGACTGGTCCACTTGAATCATTATTTTGGTGACATATTGCTCCTTATGATTCTTTACTACGGAATCATAGATATACTCTTCAAAAACATATTCTCCTATGGCTACATTTAAAATTTCCATCTCATAAAAAAGCCGCTTATATGTGTGATGTATGGAATTCTCATCACCGATATGATAGCCGATGATAAAATCACCTTTCACGGTTTTAAAATACGGATGACCATCCCTTGGATTTGGTTGTTCGATATACAAATAACTGTAATTCGTATATTCACCTTTTAATACTTGCTCTCTTTTCGTGATAACACCAATGGGATATCCAGTATCAAGATGTGATTCGTTTAATTCATTTAGGAAATCTGATACAACTTTTACAAAGTGCTCTTCCGTTATATTTTCAATGTTTTTACTTAGATATAGGGTAGCTTCTGGTAATGGCTCTAGCGTCACCTTATTAAAATCCAGCTGGGAAGCTTCTTCTATTAATGCTATTTGTGCCTCGATAAATTTTTCCTTCATTTCAATCTCCTGACGTTTTTTCACAATCTCTTCTCTCTTTTGATACATTAACGACAAATAACTTTCAGGAGATTTATTCTGCATGTAGAGTTGAATATCGTTAAGCGACATATCAAGATCTTTTAATAAATCGATAACAAAGAATAACTCTATTTGGTGAATTGAATAATAACGGTACCCTTTTTCATTTTTCAATATCGGAGACAAAAGTCCAATTTGATCGTAATAGAAAAGTGTTTGTTTGTTTACTTTACAAAGCTTAGCGAATTCGCCCGTGGTTAAATATTTTCCATTCTTGTTACTCATTTTTTACAGCACCACCCTTGACTATATAGTAACTATATACACTACGATGGAAATTGTAAAACAATGATTAAACAATGGGATCGTTTTGTTAAGGAGAATGTAGAAGATGAAGAATCAAAAAATTACCTTAGGATTATTATTAATGAATTTATTCATTGCTTTTTTGGGGATTGGACTTGTGATTCCAGTTTTACCAACGCTGATGAATGAATTAGGCATAACAGGAACAACAGTTGGTTATTTAACGGCAGCCTTCGCTATTGCACAATTGATTGTTTCACCATTTGCGGGGAAAGCAGCAGATCAATTTGGCAGGAAAATAATGATTGTCATCGGCTTGTTTATTTTCGGCCTCTCGGAGTTTTTATTTGGTATCGGTAAAGAAATTGAAATGTTATTTATCTCTCGTATTTTAGGTGGAATTAGTGCCGCATTTATTATGCCAGCGGTTACTGCTTATATTGCTGATATCACAAATTTGGATACTCGTCCCAAAGCACTGGGGTATATGTCGGCTGCCATAAGTACAGGGTTTATCATTGGTCCGGGTATCGGTGGTTTCTTGGCGGAATTTGGAACACGTATACCGTTCTATTTCGCTGGTGCTCTAGGTGCCACCGCTGCTATTCTTTCAATTATTTTCTTATCTGAGCCAAATCGTTCTAAAGAAAATTATGAAAAAGTCTCAGGAATGAAGAATAGCATCAAGCGTATGATTGCGCCAAAATATTTCCTTGCATTTATTTTAATTTTTATTGCCTCATTTGGATTGGCCGCTTTTGAATCATTCTTTAGTCTATTTGTGGACCACAAATTTCAATTCAAACCATCCGATATCGCCATTGTGATCACTGGTGGGGCCATTTTTGGTGCACTGTCACAAGTAATATTATTTGAACGGCTTACACGAATTTGGGGAGAAATTAAACTGATTCGCTACAGTTTATTATTATCAGCTGTATTGGTCTTCTTGATGACCGTTGTTCATTCCTATTTCTCTATTTTACTTGTTACCTTTATTGTGTTTGTAGGGTTCGATTTATTCCGGCCGGCAGTAACTTCCTATCTTTCAAATATAGCTGGGAATGAACAGGGTTTCGTTGGAGGAATGAATTCGATGTATACTAGTTTAGCCAATATCAGTGGGCCCATTATAGGGGGGATACTGTTTGATATTGATATCAACTACCCATACTACTTTGCAACGGTCATACTAACATTAGGAATCGTTATTACATTATTCTGGAAGAAACAAGCAAATCGTTCTTCTTTTGAAGTGAAGGCTGGTTCAAGATAAGATTGAAAGCGAAGGCTTTCAATCTTTTTTCTTTATATGAAAGGGATTTATTCGGTCAAGTGGAGAGCTCCTATGTGACTGAAAAAGAAAAAAAGGGATTTGTTCGGTCAAGTAGGGATCCATATGAATTAGAATATTAAGTGGTGTATACTCGTGTCAGCGTCAACCGTTGAATTAGAAAATTTAGCGAGCAGTTTAAAGTTGAGTAGGAGATAAAACTCGTTTAACAATGGTCGAAATGCTTGTGATAGACGCCAATACAAGGTAGCCGCCTACCCTTTTTAGCTTTAAGCTGAGGTATGGAATTAATAAAAAGGAAACTATGCAGGTAAGGGAATAGAATTCACAGGTGCATTTTGGCAGGTATGAAGACTTTTAAAGAAATAAAAAACACATCTAGAATATAGAATTCAGGTAGGGGATTGAGGTGAAAAGACAATAACCAAATTTTATTAAAACATTCAAATAATTGTTTGACCATTGAAAAGCCATTTGTATATACTATAATCAAATGAACGTTTGAATGATAAGAGTAAATACTTTTACTCACCAATTGGAGGCAAAACTGATGAGTAATGCTAGTTTGGAAAAAACAAATGAGAAAACTGTGTACCGTGTGCAGGGATTCACCTGAGCAGGCTGTGCGACAAAGTTCGAAAAGAACGTAAAACACCTGGATGGTGTTTCTGATGCAAGTGTAAACTTTGGTGCTGCTAAACTTACCGTTTATGGAGCAACAACCATTAAGGAAATAGAAAAAGCAGGAGCTTTTGAAAACATAAAAGTTTTCCCTGAAAAACAAAAAATTGAAGAGAAAAAAGAACCATTCTTCCAAAAACATTCAACTGTTATTGCCTCGCTGGTTTTCTTACTTATTGGGTGGATTTCAGCGGAACTGAATGGGGAGGAGAGTATTTCTTCCATTTTAGCCTATGGGTCTTCTATTTTAATCGGTGGTTACCGCCTTTTTCGTACAGGATTAAAGAATATAATTCGTTTAGAGTTTGATATGAAAACCTTAATGACCATTGCTGTTATTGGTGCGGCTTTTATTGGGGAATGGGGCGAAGGGGCTACGGTTGTAATCCTCTTTGCCATAAGTGAAGCCCTTGAGTCTTACTCAATGGATAAAGCCCGTCAGTCGATTCGTTCATTAATGGATATTGCTCCTAAAGAAGCATTGATTCGAAGAGGGAATCAAGAAATAACGGTTGAAGTCGACGATATTCAAATTAGCGACATTATGATTGTTAAACCTGGGCAAAAAATAGCGATGGACGGAATCGTTGTAAAAGGGTTATCAGCTGTTAATCAAGCAGCGATTACAGGTGAGTCTGTTCCAGCTGCAAAAACGGTTGATGACGAAGTGTTTGCTGGAACTTTAAATGAAGAAGGATTACTTGAAATTAGGGTAACCAAGCATGTTGACGATACGACGATTGCAAAGATTATTCATTTAGTCGAAGAGGCTCAGGCTGAAAGAGCACCTTCTCAGGCATTTGTGGATCGATTTGCAAAATATTACACTCCACTTATCATGCTAGTAGCATTAGGAGTAGCAGTGGTACCACCTAGTCTCTTTGGAGCAGATTGGGACAAATGGATTTATCAAGGTTTGGCAGCTCTAGTGGTAGGTTGTCCTTGTGCGTTAATTATTTCAACTCCTGTTGCAATCGTAACGGCTATAGGTAATGCAGCTAGAAACGGGGTTTTAATTAAAGGCGGAATTCATTTAGAAGAAATGGCGGCCATTAAAGCAATCGCTTTTGATAAAACAGGTACCCTAACAAGAGGTATTCCAGCTGTTACAGATTTCCTTCCACAGCAAGATAATGATTCAAAGGAGCTTCTATCCATTATTGCTGCATTAGAAAATCGCTCTCAACACCCATTGGCTTCTGCCATCATGAAAGAGGCAGAACAGGAAAACTTACCTTACCAAAGTGTTTTAATTGAAGACTTTTCCTCCATCACAGGAAAAGGCATTAAAGGAATGATTAATGGTGAGACCTATTATGTAGGAAGCCCTAATTTATTTGAGGGAATCTTACTAAATGGAATCCCAAATAACCTAAAATCCCAAATTTCTGAACTGCAAAATCAAGGAAAGACCGTTATGGCAGCAGGGACAACAACCGAAGTGATAGGGTTGATTGCGGTTGCTGATGTATTAAGAGAAAATAGTAAAAATGTAATTCAAAAACTCCACACATTAGGCATTCAAAAAACAATCATGTTAACAGGTGATAACGCTGGAACTGCAAAGGCGATTGGAAAACAAGTAGGTGTTTCTGATTTACAAGCAGAATTACTTCCACAGGATAAACTGACATTCATCAAAGAACTAAGAGGCAAATATGGCCGTGTCGCAATGGTTGGAGATGGTGTAAATGATGCGCCTGCACTTGCTGCTTCTACAGTGGGGATTGCAATGGGAGGAGCGGGAACAGATACAGCTCTTGAAACAGCAGATATTGCTTTAATGGCAGATGATCTCGGAAAATTACCGTTTACGGTCAAACTAAGTAGAAAAGCATTAACGATTATAAAACAAAACATCACGTTCTCGTTAGGAATTAAACTGTTGGCTTTACTATTAGTTATTCCAGGTTGGCTTACACTATGGATTGCTATATTCGCCGATATGGGTGCAACTCTTATTGTCACATTAAATGGCTTACGGCTTCTTAGGGTAAAAGACAAATAAACATAAACTGGCTTCCTGACGTTTTGGAGGCCTTTTGTCTATTTTTGAGGAGGAAATAACATGCTTTATGACGTTTTAGTTATAGGTGCAGGTCAAGCCGGATTATCAATGGGCTATTTTTTAAAGAAGACAAAATTAAATTTCCTTATCTTAGATAAAGGAAGTGAAATCGGTCTCGGTTGGAAAAATCGATACGATTCCTTAACATTGTTTACACCACGTACATATAGTTCACTCCCAGGTTTATCATTAAAAGGAGAGGAGAAACAGTACCCCACAAAAGATGAAATCAGTGATTATTTATCGTTGTATGCAAAGGTATTTTCAATTCCTATTCAGCTTAATACCACTGTTACAAAGGTGGACAAAGAAGAAAATTGTTTTAGATTGTACACAAACCAAGGTGAATATCAATGTAAAAACGTGATTGTAACGACAGGTCCTTTCCAAGAACCATACATACCAGAATTTTCACAACATCTATCCGAAAAAATCCAACAACTACATTCCTCACAATATAAAAACCCTAGTCAATTACAGCATGGAACTACACTGGTTGTAGGAGGAGGGAACTCAGGGGCACAGATAGCCGTTGAAATTTCACACGTTAGAAACGTTTACCTTTCGGTTGGACAGCCAATAAGATATTTACCACAGGACATAGGTTCCAAAAGTATATTTTGGTGGTTTGATAAATTGGGAGTTTTAAAGGCAAATGTAAATAGTAAAGTAGGACAATTTATCAAGAATAAGCCAGATCCAATTTTTGGCTTCGAGCTTAGGTCACAGCTCAAAAGTGGAGATATCATTCTTAAACCAAGAGTAACTTCAGCTGATAGAAGCGTAGTATTCTTCGAAAATGATAACAGTTTAGAAGTGTCGAATGTTATTTGGTCCACTGGTTTCAAGTCAGACTATAGTTGGATTAATATTCCTTCGATTTTTAATGAGGTGGGGACGCCGTTACATAATAGAGGCATTACAACCATGAAGGGTCTCTGCTTTTTAGGGCTTCCTTGGCAATATCGAAGAGGTTCAGCCTTGCTACATGGTGTTGGATATGATGCTGAGTATTTAATCAAGAAGCTATTTTAATGGAGAGAAAGTATAAAATACCTAAGAAAGAATCTAAATGTACATGAGAAAAGTGTTCCATACCATTGAAGCTGTTTCAATTCGGCTGTATTTAGGGTATTATTATACATATATTTTAAATGTCCTAGGGGGTTGTAAATGTTAGGAATTCTATTAGCTGGTATTGCCCCTGGTTTAGCATTATTGAGTTATTTTTATTTAAAAGATAAGTATGAACCAGAACCAGTATCGATGGTATTAAACACGTTTTTTTATGGTGCATTGATCATCATTCCGATTGCATTTTTTGAATATATTCTTAAAGTAGAAAATATTGTTCAATATGATTCTATTTATGCGATTTTTTCTTCCGGTTTGATAGAGGAATTTTTTAAATGGTCAATCTTATTTTTCATTGCATACAAGAGTTCCGAATTTGATGAGCCGTTTGATGGTATTGTCTATGGTACCTCCATATCTTTGGGGTTTGCAACCGCCGAAAATATACTGTATTTGATGAATAATGGGATGGAATTTGCGCTAACACGTGCATTACTGCCTGTTTCAAGTCATGCCTTGTTCGGCGTTATTATGGGGTATTATATTAGCAAAGCAAAGTTTTCAAAAGGATTAAAATGGCCTTTATTCCTGTTATCTTTATTGATTCCAGCCCTATTACATGGGATATTTAATTTTTTATTGTTAAACCAAGGATCATGGTTTACGATGTCTCCTTATATGATGTTCTTATGGTGGTTCGGTTTGAAAAAAGTACAGTTAGCAGAAATTTCAAGCTATAATCATTTCCAAAAGAAGTCGATTAACAGAACACCATTTAAGCCTAATGTCAGGAAAGGAATAATTCCTACCTATAAGTAGATAGATAGTGTGTTTCGAAGCCGTCTGAAATTTAAAGGAATTTTCAAAACGTGTATAGGTTCTATTCTATACACGTTTGTTATTGTAAAAAATGATATTATTTTATATTTAGATAAAGACTTTAGAATGGAAGGTAAATTAATATGAAAAAATTCCCGGTTACAATTCCGATTATGATTATTGTAGTGGTGATAGCGTTGTGGATGCTTGGAAAGGATTACTCTGAAATTAACATTATGACTAGAATATTTATTGCTGTAGGTGCAGGTATTTTTTCTGGGATCATTTCGTTCTTTTTATTTAGGTTTGACAAAGATCATACAAAATAATTATTCCCTCTTATCACGATCATATGGGCGTGTATCAGAAAGAGTTTCTCGTAAAAGAAAAACTCTTTTTTTGTATTTCTTTAGTTCGGTTTCAGGATGAATCATTCATATATAAGAAAACACGGGCATGTAGACTGCTTCAGGATTAGTGGGGCTGGGGAGACTCCGCAGATAGAAGGCTACCTGCAATGCATCAAATGATGTTCACTTGGTTTTTTGATACATAAGAAGTCTTATCCTTAATTGGAGTAAGAAGTGATATTTAAATAAGTGGAGATTTTCCGGTTAGACTAGTGAATGGAGCTCGGTTCGGGGAATTTAAGCGGAGGTTTTCCGCTTAAGCAAATAAAAATGAATCATTTTCACGTTTATCGAGTCAATAGCCGGAATCTTTCCGTCTATTTAAGCTCTTTTCAGTGTTTTTTCCTAATTAGAAGAATTTTCTCCGCTTATTTATCAATACTCGCTTTAGTGTCAAATGAACTTGTACAACTTGGGTTCTTTTGGTAAAAAAGGCATAGAGATATATGTAACTCTATGCCTTTTTAACATGCTTTTTAAAAGTTTATCCCGTTACTCAAATTCCTGGAGCGGTTTAATGTTCTTAAGTCTACCAGTTGGTGTGATACACTCCCGCTAGATCACGTCGTTCATAGGTATGGGCACCAAAATAATCACGTTGTGCTTGCAAAATATTTGCACTTGATCGTCCAGCTCGATAGCTATCGTAATACGTAAGTGAAGCACTTAAACATGGGAAGGAGATTCCAGCATTAATGCCCTCACACACTACTTTACGCAAGCCCATTTGATAGTCTTGAACTTTTTCAGCAAAATATGGGGAGATTAATAAATTCGCTAAATCACTTTGTTCATGATAGGCTTCGCTGATGACGTTTAAGAATTCTGCCCGGATAATACATCCACCGCGGAAAATCAGCGCAATATCCTTTAATGGTAAATTCCAGTCTAAAAGTTCAGAAGTCATTTTATATTGAGTAAATCCTTGTGCGTATGCACAAACTTTTCCTATATATAATGCCTGTCTAATGTAGTCAATCCATTCATTTTTATCTAATGGCTGCTGAACGTTCTTAGGCCCTGATAAGATCGATTCGGCATGAACCCTTTCCTCCTTTAAAGAAGAGATGTAGCGGGCAAATAATGACTCGGTAATAATCGATGCAGGGATGCCGTTATCAATGGCTTGGATGCTCGTCCATTTACCCGTTCCTTTTTGGCCGGCTTTATCCAAAATCACATCAATCAGAGGCAACCCCGTTATTTCATCCTTTTTTCGTAAAATTTCTGCTGTAATTTCTATTAAATAACTTTTCAGTTCGCCCTCGTTCCATGTTTCAAAAATTCCAGCTATTTCTTCAACGGATAATTCCAATTTTTCTCGTAAAAATGTGTAGGCTTCGGCAATTAGTTGCATATCTGCATACTCAATTCCATTATGTACCATTTTTACAAAATGACCTGCTCCTTTTGGACCGATATAGGTACAACAAGGGTCACCATTTACATGAGCGGCGATTTTTGTCAGTACCGGAGCTGCTTTTTCATAAACGATTTTATCACCACCTGGCATGATAGATGGTCCATTTAACGCTCCGACCTCACCGCCAGAAATCCCAACTCCTAAATAACCGATTCCTTTCGACTTCAACTCATCGTATCTGCGCTCCGTATCTGTATAATGGGAGTTACCGCCATCCATGATGATATCGCCTGACTCAAGATGGGGGAGTATAGCTTGGATGACCGAATCGATCGGCTTACCTGCAGTTACCATTAGAAATATCTGTCTTGGCGTCTCTAAGGACTGAACAAAATCTTGAACTTCATAATATGGATGGATAGATTGCCCGTCCAATTTAGCTACAAGCTGATCCGTTAAATCTCTTGTGTAATTATATACAGCGACTTCTTCGCCTTTATTCGCCATATTTAACGCTATGTTGCTGCCCATTACTCCTAAACCAATGACACCAATTGTATTTAACATATATTCATGCTCCTTTATATCAAATTAATAGGCAGTAAAACCCTCACTTTAAAAGTGAAGATTTACTGCCTGGAAGGTTTATACAAACAAACTTAATAATAGTACAAAACCTAATCCAGCTACGGAAATAATCGTTTCCAGCAAGGTCCATGTTGCAAAGGTTTCTTTCATGCTTAAACCAAAGTATTCTTTAAACATCCAGAAACCAGCGTCGTTTACGTGGGAAAGAATGACACTTCCGGCACCTGTTGCAAGAACGACCAGAGCAAGGTTAACATCACTTTGTCCTAACATTGGAATCACTAAACCAGCTGTCGTTAAAGCAGCAACGGTTGCAGATCCTAAAGCAATACGTAAAATTGCAGCGATCATCCATGCGAGGATAATCGGTGATATTGCAGTCCCTTTGAATAATTCCGCTACATAGTCACCTACGCCGCCGTTAATTAATACCTGCTTAAAGGCACCACCGCCTCCAATGATTAACAGCATCATACCAATGTGCAGAATGGCTTGTGTACAAGACTCCATGACATCCTTCATAGGGATTTTTCTTGCGATACCCATTGAATAAACAGCAAATAATAGCGAAATCAACATAGCCGTACCAGCTTCACCGATAAATCGGATCACTGCTAGTACAATATTATCCTCGAAGCCCAATGTTTTTTGCAGCAAGGTAATAATTGTTGCAATTGACATTAATATAACAGGAAGTAAAGCAGTAAATACACTGATGCCGAATTTAGGTGTATCTTCAAGCTTAAATGTTTTTAGTTCACCTAATGAGGCAATGCTGCCCATTTTTGTAAAGGATTCAGGGACAAGTTTTTTCGCAATTTTTGTAAAAACTGGCCCAGCTAAGATTACCGTAGGAACTGCACAAATGAAACCATAAAGTAATACTTCACCAATATCAGCACCAAGTTCACCAGCAATCGTAGTTGGTCCTGGATGCGGCGGCAAGAAACCGTGTGTCACCGATAAAGCTGCTGTCATGGAAATACCAAGTGACAAGATGGAAACTTTTAATTCTCTTGAAATCGCAAAGACAATTGGAATCAATAATACTAATCCTACTTCGAAAAATAACGCGATACCGATTATAAATGAAGCAACTACTACTGCCCATTGGGTATTTTTTTCGCCAAACTTTTTTACTAGAGTCATCGCAATCCGCTGCGCACCGCCTGAATCAGCGATTAACTTTCCAAGCATGGCTCCAAGTCCAAAGATTAAACCTATATGTCCAAGTGTTCCGCCTAATCCGGCTTCGATGGTTTTAACCACTTCCTCTAGTGGCATTCCAAGTGCTAAAGCTACTCCAAAAGATACAATGATCAATGAAATAAAGGTGTTTAATTTCAAGCCCATGATTAAAATTAATAATGCAATAATTCCCAATGCTACTATAACTAATGGCATTTTATTTCCTCCTGATGTTTATCTAGTTGTTTTTTAGTAAGCTTCTTTGATAGTTTGCAATCTGTGTATATTCATTTTCTAATACTCTTGATAGATTAATAAAGATTGGCAGCAATTGCCTATACTCTTTTACCGATTCTTCTTTCGGTTTGTGCTTATAGGTACTGCCAATCATTTCAGAAACACTCTCAAATGAATCTATTTCTCCTAGGGCATATAAACCTAAAATACAAGCACCCAGGCACGAACTTTCGTAGCTTTCTGGAACCACCACTTCCGATTCGAATATATCGGACATCATTTGTCTCCAAACATCGGACCTTGCGAATCCACCGGTAGCTTGGATTCGGGTAACAGGCTCGTCCATGCATTCAATTAAGGCTAAAAATACTGTGTATAAATTGAATATGACACCTTCTAAAGCTGCTCGAATCATATGTTCCTTTTTATGTGACAAGGTTAAACCAAAGAATGAACCGCGCACGTCGGGATTCCATAATGGTGCACGTTCCCCGGCGAGGTATGGATGGAATAACAATCCATCAGCACCAGGTCTTACACGTTCGGCGATCTTAGTTAAGACTTCATATGGATCGATTCCGAGTCGTTTGGCAGTTTCTACCTCGGAAGATGCAAATTCATCTCGTATCCAACGAAGGACCATACCTCCATTGTTTACCGGTCCGCCAATCACCCAATGTTTTTCTGTTAAGGCATAGCAAAAGATTCTTCCTTTTTCATCAGTTTTCGGCTTGTCAATGATTGTTCGAATCGCACCGCTTGTCCCAATGGTGACAGCGATTTCTCCTTTACGGATAGCGTTTACACCTAGATTTGAAAGGACTCCATCACTTGCCCCAATAATAAAAGGTGTTTGTGAGTCGATCCCAATCTGGTTGGCTAAAACAGGATCACAGTTGGTAAAAATCTTAGTTGTTGGAACGAGCTTCGATAATTGATCACGTGTAATACCAGCGATTTCAAGGGATTCAACGTCCCAATCTAGGTTTTTCAGATTCATCAACCCCATGCTGGAAGCCAGGGAATAATCGACAACATATTGATCGAAGAATTTCTTAAAAATATATTCCTTTATACCGATATATTTTTGTGTGTTAACAGCGATTTCAGGACGTTCATTGACAATCCAGGTAATCTTAGATAGCGGTGACATCGGGTGAATCGGTGTTCCGGTGCGTTTGTATACGTTATGCCCATCTAATTCATTTTTAATTTTGTGGGCCCACGCTTCACTTCGATTATCAGCCCAGGTGATACAAGGTGTGAGTGGCTGGGCATTTTCATCCATTGCAATAACGCTATGCATCGCACTGCTAAATGAAATAAATGATGGTTTTTTATTGGAATGTTTTTTCGTTATTGACGAAATGGCTGTCAAAACTGCCTGAAAAATTTCTTCAGGGTCTTGTTCTGCCGTTACTATATTGGGTGTGAAAAGCGGATAACCGATATTTTCTGTTTGAATGACACTGCCATTTTCCGAAAATAAAACGGCTTTTGTACTGGTTGTCCCGATGTCTACACCTAACATATAATTAGTCATTTTGTTGTTCGACTCCTTTTAAAAGCCTCATTTGAGACCTCCACAAATCTTCAACTTTCTCTTGAACATCATCGAAGTTTTGATGTAACGATTTAACCATCAGGTCTCGATTCTTTGTTTCGATTGCTTCAATGTATAGTTGGTGATTATTTATGATTCTGGTAAAATCTTCATACTTTTCTTTAAAACGACTGCGCATAGAAAGGAGAATTAAGCTCTCCATCACAGGCTTTAAATTATCCCAGATCATCAGGATGTAAGAATGATTAATTGCCCGAATAATCGTTTCATGAAATAGGACATCCTGATAAGAAAACTCATCCGCATCTTGGTATTTTATGGCGATTTTCATCATCTCAAGTATTTTACTCAGTTCCATGACTAATTCAGTCGATTCCATGCTTGCAAGACGTTCAAATACAAATGTTTCGATCAGGATACGGACATCATAAATTTCTGCATATTCTTTTTCAGTTAAACCTACTACAGTGGCTCCCATTCTTTCTAATCGGATAATCTTTTCAGAAGCAAGAGTCTTTAATGCTTCACGGATAGGTGACCGGCTCACAGCAAAGTCTGCAGCTAATTTATTTTCAGATAAGACGGTACCGCTTTCAATCATGCCCGAAATAATGCGCATTCTAAGTTCGTAGGTAACACGGTCTCCAGCTGAAGCTTTAGAAAGCCATTTTACAGGATAGAGAAATTCCTTTTGTTCGGCCATAAACTCACCTCTATTTAATTCAAGTCTACTTGTATACAAGTATTATAATGGGATTTTCAAAATATGCAAGCGCTATTTTTTAATAATATTGAACTACGGGGCAGGTAAATTTATACAGTCACAACTCCTGAATCAAACTGCATTATAGCGTTACCTCATGAATAAACCCCCACATATTGGTTGAAACAACCATTTTGTGAGGGTTATGTTAAGTTAAGAATGGAAATAGTTTGAATTTACTTTATTCAATTGTCTTGATGATTGTTTAAAGGTTTTTATAGTATCACGTAAACTAAGCATGAGTTCTACCATAAGAAGAAGGATTACTACCCACACGCCCATCTTAAGGATGGTGTCGATAACAAAGGATTCGATCAATAAATGAGTATGGATAAGGGATGTGAAAGTATAAAACATGGCAAAAGTAAAAACTCTACTCCACTGCGTCACATCATAAACGAAGATTGCCTCTTTAAACCCATAGTGTTTGATCCGCCTGAAAAGCCTATAGAGTTCAATAGTCTCAACCGCAATGAAGGTAATTAGGGCAGTTCTCCATATCACTCTAATGAGATCAAGGCTGATGACGCCTGTGAAAATACTGGCAACCCCAGAAATGGATAACGCCCCATGTAATATACAGTTCGTATTGTTCCAATCCATTTCAATTGACCAAGAATTTTTTATGTATCTTGATAGGATAAAAAAAACACAAACCAAATAAAAACAAAATCCAGTAATTAGTAAAGAGAGGTTTAAGATATCCGGAAAATTTTTGATAACAGTGTTAAGCAAAAGGACAACCGATTGTGTGCTGACCGTGGTTAACAGAAGAATGCCGTGGACATTCTGAAAAGATTTTGTTCGAGAAATTTCTATAAAAGTTTTTACACTGATCCCAATATAAATAATCCAAAGCACAATATTTATAAAAGCAATAATGACAGAAATAAATCCCCAGTGGGAAAATTGTTTATAAAATAAAATGCCGCTTATAGAGGTGCCAGCAACCCATGTACCAATCCCAAAACGGTTAATCACATTGGAATAATGGATGTCTTTAAATTTCCCATCCAAACTTGCTATGAAAAAAGATAAAATGAAGCCAAACCATAGGGTTAGGTTAATAATACATAGAATTTTGCCAAATATATGTTGGAAGAACTGGATGCCAAAGTAGTTTAATAGAACGCCTTGTGTAACAATCCCAAGGGCCATAACAATCGCCATTGTAGAAGTTCGAATATATATTTTTTTAAAAGTGAAAAAGAAAGTAATACAAACAATTAGGAGAATCAAGATTAATAAATAAACCACACTTATCACCATTATATTTTCAATATTTAATTAGTATATCATTAATAAATCTAGAGGTCAGCACGAATGTTCCGCGTCAATAATATTAGGGAGTCAGTGCCCCGGCGGATTAAACCTTTATTTCACCGAGGGACTGACCCTGATTGTACTTAACCTAATGAAGTATTCCTTCACTAACCTAACTTAATTTAGTATAGGACTCCATTTTTGTAACCAAATAAGCCGCATAGTAAATAGTGAAAAAAATAATAAAATCATATAAAGTGGACCACTTCTTAGGGTTATAGAAGTCTATGGCATTAAAGAAATTCATACCTCCAAAAGCAGCAATGGAGGCAAATATAATGCCTTTTAATAAGGGATTCATTTTTGGTTTTATTTGTAAAGCGAACATTACCGCAACGGGTGCCAAAGAAAAGTGATAGGGTAAAAATAAAAACGGTGCTAGAGGAATAATGACCATAGGATATGACCAAAGCCCTAAAGACAAGGCAGCAAGATCTAGTGATAGTGAAATGAGTATCGTTAGTAGGCCACCTAAAAGGAGACGACCTGAACTGTCTTTCTTCCTGAATTTAAACCAAACAATCCAAGGAATTATAAATAGAGCGAGACCAAACCACCATTGCCATGTTGACAGAAAGTCTTCCCTCACTATTTTTGCAAATAAAGAACTAACCTCATGCAACTGGTTATAAGCTTTTTCTGATTCAGCAAGCCCCTTTTCAAATGCCATATTATTAACATCTCCCCAAAAAAATAGTAATAGTATATATTTTTCAGTTAAGGATTAATTTATGTGGTGAGCTCTTAAAAAAACACATTTTGGGGTCATTCACCCGGTGTATTTAATACTATATTTCATCATGGGATCCCCCATTGCTCAATATAAAGAGTCGCGTAAAATACTATAATATGATACAATTTTTTGCAAAGTGCATAAGGCAGGGACTTAAATGAAGGAACATCGACAATCAGATACTCCAAGTTCAAATATACATCGAAATGGACCTACGCCCGAATACATGGAAGCTGTCCATAAGCTTAGGGAAAAATTACTCTATGGAATCCAAACGAGTGATCGTGATTTGTTAGCTGAATATGAAAAGGAAGGTACCCTAAAATTTAGCGATGAACAATTAAACATTCTTAACAGAGTCCCCAATAATAAACTCCGCTCCTATAAAAATATCCTTTTATCCCATAATACACTTTATAGCTATGTTGCCGAAAAGGGAGGGTTAAGTGCATGGCAATGCCACTTTATATCGGAAAAATATGCCATCATGATTGAGCACACCCAAACCTTAGCTGAACTAGATATGATTCATTTAAATATGATAACAGAGTATTCCGACCCAACCATCCGAAAAACTAAAAGTGATAACGTATCAATTGTAGAGAAAGCAGAAAACTATATAGAAATGAATTTTTCGGAGGACATTTCGATGGAAGAAATGGCAGGAAAGTTACATGTTCACCCCTCCCATTTAATGCGTTCCTTTAAGAAAGAAAAAGGAATGACCATTAGTCATTATCGAAATTTGAGGAGAATAAAAGAAGCAAAACAACTGATCCTTTTCTCCAATCTTTCGATGACGGAAATTGCCATTATGGTTGGGTTTAGCAACTCTCAGTATTTTTCTAAACTTTTCAAAGAGGTAGAAGGAATAACTCCCGTTGAGTATAAAAAGAAGCTAAGAAATAACTAATAAATATGTATTTAGGGTGCATGAAAAATCATGTACCATTTTTTTGTTTAAATTTTTGCAATTATACTATAAAAACATGCAATTGTAGTGCAAAAGTATTTTTACTATCAGATGTATACTAATACTCAAGTACCAGCTGAAGCGCTTACAGATAGAAACCGAATCAATTTTTTTTTACTAAAATGTAAACGGTTAAAAAAGGGGAGAGTTGATCATGAAAAAGTTTGGAGTAAAAGACCAGGTGGGGTATATGCTGGGAGATGTTGGTGGAAGTTTCGTTAACTTGTATATTGGGTCTTTCTTTATTGTCTTTTGTACCTATGTATTAGGTGTAAGCCCTTACTTTATGGGGACGATTACTGACCGATATAGAATAGGAAAAAGCGGAGATAAGTTCTTGCCTTGGATTAGCTTTTCGAAATGGATACTAGCAGCAGCCTGTTTAATTGCCTTCGCTGATATCTCAAGTTGGGGATCTACCGCGACTCATATTTGGGTAGTAGCTGCTTATTTATTCTTCTGTGTTGCGTATACGGCTGATGCCATTCCGTATGGTTCATTAGCATCTGTAATCACGAATGATCCTGTTGAACGTACAAAATTATCTCGTGCCCGTTCTATTGGCGGTATGATTGTTGGCGTAGGATTCTTATCGTTTGTTCCTATGTTCATCTATGATAAAGCTGGAAATATCGTTCCAGAGGCATTTTTCTATATTGCTATTGTATTTAGTATTTTATCATTATTATCCTATACAGGGCTTGTAAAATTAACAACGGAACGTATCCGTGACGAAAAACCTGCTGGAGCTAAGCCTGATTACGATTTTAAGGATGCGTTTAAAGAGGCATTTTCCAACAGACCATTAATCGGTATGATGGTTGCAACTCTTGGTTCTACCTTAATTATTTCTGGTGTTGCTACTTTAGCTGCTTATGTATTTGCAGAGTATTATAACATGCCTAGTGCCTTTGCCATCAACTCATTCATCAGCATGGGAATTATCCTTGCGTTATTCATTGTTATTCCAAAACTAGTAGCAAAATTCAATAAACGTAACTTAATTCTTGCTACATCAGCATTCAGTTTAGCAGCATCCGCTTTAATGACACTTATTACGTTTGAAAATGTATATGTATTTGCAGCATTATACAATATCGCAACAATCGGTTCCTCCGTGTTCGTTATCCTGGTTTGGGCTTTGGTTACAGACTGTATCGATTATACAGAATACAAAACCGGAAAGAAAATTGAAGGAACCCTTTATTCCCTCTATTCCTTCGCTCGTAAAGTAGGAATGGGATTAGGCGCAGCGATTGGAAGTTACTCTTTAGGCTGGGTTGGCTTTGTTTCTGGTGCAAAGTCACAACCACAAGAGGTGGCAGAAGGGATCTTAAAAATGTACACAGGTATGCCAGTTGTCGCATTTATTCTCATCCTAATTGGTGTTGGTTTAATCTTTAACCTAAATTCAAAGAGAACAAATGAAATGTATGCAGTATTAAAAGAAAGAAGGGCGTCTTAATAATAAGGCAACTCCTTAATTAAAGAAAGGCAGGAGAATATAAATTGCGTACTAGATTCCTTTCAAAACTAACAAATGGGGAAGTTGAAGATTATTTAAATCGGAACGATATAATATTTGTTCCAGTTGGAGTAACGGAAACTCACGGAGCCTTGCCGCTCGATTCTGAAACTGTTTTAGCGGAAGCGATTGCTGTAAAGATGGCGGAAGAATCAGATGGGCTTGTTTTGCACAACTTGCCTTATTTCTTCCCAGGCGGAACGATTGTTGGCCGTGGAACGGTTCAAATGAGCATAAAAGACGGGATGGCTTATTTAGATAAAATTGCAAAGTCTTTACTAAATCAAGGTTTTAGGCGACAAGTCTATATTACTAGTCATGGTCCGGCCCATATGACAGTCAGTGGCATGGTTCGTGATTTCTTTGATGAAACAAAAGTACCAATCCTGTACATGGACGTATTAAAAGCTGCAGAAGCTGCCAATTTCAAACTGATGAATTCATTTCATGAGATGACCATTGGTGCATATAAAGTTTTAGGTAGATTAGAAGATGTTCCATTGAATGTAACTGAATCCCATTCTGTTACGTATAATGTGCAGCATATGTTTGCAGGGATGAATAAAAATCCTGGTAATCTATTAGGGAAATATGCTTATCAATCCGGAGCAGTAGGTTCTTACTTTAACGAACCATCTGATCATATGGTTACACCACTTTTGACGACACTAGAAGAAAGAGAAGTATTTGCTGGTAGGGGTGTTCAAGCGATTAATGAACTTGTACAGGCATTGGATATGCCGGCGATCGTTGAAACACTTCGTCAAGTGGATGTTTATACGAAGGAAACGATTCTTCCTAAATATGGGGCATATTTACCAGGGGAAAAATAGTAAGATGCAAATAATAAGTCGCGTGAACCTTTGGGTTCGTGCGGCTTATTTAATTTTAAAAATACTCCGTGAAATATAAAATTCAAGGAACTATATTTTGTTTAAATTTACCATACTTGGACAATTATATAGCAGGTGGAAAATTTTAAAAAAACTTAGTGAAGGAGGATGGGTGATGTTACTAGTACCCCGTGAGATTGACAAACTTATGATTGTTGTGGCAGCTGATCTCGCAAAAAGAAGATGGGATCGAGGATTGAAGTTAAATTACCCTGAGGCAGTCGCACTCATTACTTACGAAGTATTAGAAGGTGCCCGAGATGGGAAAACCGTAGCAGAACTAATGGAATATGGCGCTACCATATTGAAACGAGATGATGTAATGGAAGGAATTGCCGATATCATTGACGATATTCAGGTAGAAGCTACTTTTCCTGATGGAACAAAATTAGTAACTGTGCACGATCCAATACGTTAACTACAGGCAGGAGGGCACCCGAATGGAATGGGAACCAGGTCAATTATTTTTAAAAGAGGAACCGATTATTTGCAATGAGGGAAGAGACCTTTTTCGAGTGAAGGTTACCAATACAGGTGACCGGCCAGTTCAAATCGGCTCACACTATCATTTTTTTGAAGTAAATGAATCCTTACAATTTAACAGAGAAGACGGGTATGGAAAAAGGTTAAATATTCCATCCGGTGCAGCGGTCCGTTTTGAACCGGGTGATGAAAAGGAAGTTGAGCTGGTTCCTTTTGGAGGCGAACGTAAGGTTTATGGCTTTAACAATAAAACCGACGGGGCTTTAGAAGGGGGCAATTAACAATGAGTTTTGAAATGCAGAGGAAGCAATATGCCCAAATGTTCGGTCCGACTACGGGAGATTCTATTCGGTTAGCGGACACCGAATTAATCATTCAAATTGAAAAGGATTATACCACGTATGGTGAAGAAGTCGTGTTTGGCGGCGGTAAAGTCATTCGTGATGGAATGGGACAACATCCTCTCGTTACTCGCGGTGATGGCATCCCTGATGCGGTTATTACCAATGCGGTCATTTTAGATTATACAGGTATTTACAAGGCAGATATTGCGATTCGTGATGGAAAAATAGCTGCCATTGGCAAAGCGGGAAATCCATTGGTAATGGATGGAGTCGATATCGTCATCGGGGCTTCAACTGAAATTATCGCTGGTGAAGGGATGATTGTAACCGCCGGCGGAATTGACACCCATGTTCATTTTATCAATCCAGCACAAGTCGAGGTGGCTCTAACATCAGGACTTACCACCTTAATTGGCGGCGGAACTGGGCCAGCTGCCGGTTCAAGAGCGACGACCGTTACTCCTGGAGAATGGAATATCCACCGCATGCTTGAAGCGGTCGAGGGTCTGCCTATAAATGTTGGTTTAACAGGGAAAGGGCAGGCAGCAACGGAGGAACCACTGGCCGAACAAATTAGGGCAGGTGTAATTGGATTAAAAGTTCATGAGGACTGGGGTGCGACACCTTCAGCACTCGATTATGCATTAAAGGCTGCTGACAAATATGATGTCCAGGTGGCACTACATGCAGATACCCTTAATGAATCTGGCTTTGTTGAAAATACAATGGCAGCTTTAAAAGACCGAGTCATTCATATGTACCATACAGAAGGTGCCGGCGGCGGTCATGCGCCTGATTTAATTAAATCGGCCAGCTTCATGAATGTATTGCCTTCTTCAACGAATCCTACATTGCCCTATACGATTAATACCGTCGATGAACATTTAGATATGCTGATGGTTTGTCACCATTTGAATCCATCCGTTCCCGAAGATCTTGCCTTTGCGGATTCACGGATTAGAAAGGAAACCATTGCGGCCGAAGATGTTCTGCAGGATATGGGCATTTTTAGCATGACGAGCTCCGATGCACAGGCAATGGGACGAATAGGTGAGGTAGTTCTAAGAACCTGGCAGGTAGCCGATAAAATGAAAAAAGAAAGAGGTTATCTTCAAGGGGATAATAAGCTTTCTAATAACAATCGGGCAAAGCGTTATATTGCAAAATATACCATCAATCCTGCGATTACCCATGGAATTTCCGATTATGTCGGGTCCATTGAAGTAGGGAAAATTGCAGACTTAGTGATTTGGAATCCAGCGTTTTTTGGTGTAAAGCCAGAGATGGTTATCAAAAGCGGAATGATTGTTCACGGAATGATGGGGGATGCGAACGCATCGATTCCAACACCGCAGCCAATTATTAGCCGTCCTATGTATGCTTCTACAGGTAAAGCTTTGCAAAAAAGATCCATTACCTTCCTATCGCAGGCGGCCTATGAGGACAAGGTTCATGAAAAGCTTGGGTTAGAAAAAATGATTATGCCGGTACATGGAATCAGAAAGTTAACGAAAAAAGACATGAAGCTAAACTCGGAAACCCCTGAGCTATCTGTTGACCCGCAGACATATGAAGTTAGAGTCAACGGAGAGCTGATTACCAGTGAACCGGCAAAAGAACTGCCGATGGCGCAACGTTATTTTCTATTTTGAGGTGAGAAAGTATGCTAATTGAAAGAGTCGAAACCAATATTGAACACATGGAAAAGGAAGAAATTATTAGAAGGCATATCGAAAAAGTATACCTTGAGAGTGATCACTTGGTAAAACGGATTCAACGAGTGACGTCTGATCACGGACGGGAAATCGGGATTCGATTAAAAGATCCACGTGATCTTGTTGCTGGAGATGTACTCTATATGGATGATAAAAATATGATTGTGATTGACGTGGTTGCAGACGATTTATTAGTCATCACCCCCCGGAGTATCAAAGAAATGGGGAACATCGCTCATCAGTTAGGGAATAGGCACCTTCCAGCCCAATTTGAAGATGATAGCATGATGGTTCAATACGATTACCTTGTGGAGGAACTATTAAATGAACTGGAGATTCCCTACAAACGTGAAAAGCGAAAAGTAAAACAGGCTTTTCGACATATTGGACACAGCCATGGATGATAAAACTCTTGCACTCTTTCAGCTATGTGATTCCAACTTTCCTACAGGTGCCTTTAGTCATTCCTATGGACTTGAAAGTTATATCCAAGAGAATACGGTACATAATGTAGAAACATTTTCGCAATGGCTGCAGGTATTTATTCAGGAACAGCTGATTTATTCTGATGGGCTGGCTTGTGACCTTGTGTACCAAGCATTAGAGGAAGAAGATTTCCAAAAGGTATGGAAATTGGATAGAATGTTAACCGTGCAAAATTTGCCTCGTGAAACGAGGGAGGGCAGCATGAGGATGGGGGAACGGATGTTAGAACTTGTCCAGTCCTTATATAATATACCTGCCCTTTTGCTTTATAGAGGACGAATTACAGAAAAAAAGTCATTTGGTCACCCAGCTATTGTTTTTACAATGGTTGCTCATAATCTTGGCGTATCCAAATCGACAACCGTGTTATTTTATCTGTATTCTGTCGTATCCAGTCTCGTTCAAAATGCAGTAAGAGGTATTCCTTTGGGCCAGACAGCTGGACAGAAAATCATTCGTGAGATTCAACCTGTTTTATTGGATGCCGCTAGTGCTATCGAGCAGTTGGATGAAGAAGATTTTGGTATTGTTTCACCCGGTATCGAGTTATCGCAAATGAGGCACGAACGTGTTAATATTCGAATTTTTATGTCATGAAAGGAAGTGTTTTTTATGGAACCAATTAAAGTGGGAGTAGGCGGACCAGTCGGAGCAGGAAAAACGATGTTGGTTGAAAAACTTACTCGGCGTTTAAATGAGGAAATCAGTATGGCAGTGGTGACAAACGATATCTATACAAAAGAAGATGCGAAATTTCTAATGCAAAACGGAGTCCTGCCAGCCGATCGTATTATTGGGGTGGAAACCGGCGGCTGCCCGCATACTGCCATCCGTGAAGATGCATCAATGAATTTCGCTGCCATCAATGAACTTAAAGAAAAACATCCAGATGTTCAATTGATTTTTGTGGAAAGCGGCGGGGACAATCTTGCTGCAACGTTCAGCCCTGAACTGGTTGATTTCTCCATTTATATTATTGATGTGGCCCAAGGGGAAAAAATCCCGAGAAAAGGCGGGCAGGGAATGATTAAATCGGATTTATTTATCATTAATAAAACCGATTTGGCACCACATGTCGGTGCAAGTCTTGAAGTTATGGAGTCTGACACGAAACAGTTCCGCGGGGACAAGCCGTTTGCTTTCACAAATTTAAAAGATGAAGCGGGGTTGGATAATGTCCTTGATTGGTTGAAGCAGAACGCTCTATTAAAAGGATTAGCGTAAAATGGAGCAATGGACAGGTGTTTTGCATTTAAATGCGGAAGACAGAAAAGGGAAGACTGTTGCAAAAAATGTTTATTATCAGGGTGCATTTAAGGTAATGCGCCCTATTTATCATGATGATTCGGGAAGGGCCTGTTACTATTTATTAAATCCCGGAGGCGGCTATTTAGATGGAGACCGCTATCAAATGAAGTTAGGGTTGGGGGAAAATGCTAAATTAACCTTAACCACCCAGGGAGCGACAAAGGTTTATAAGACGCCCAATCGTTATGCCTACCAAGAATCAGAGATTTCTTTGGCGGCTGGAAGTTATCTAGAGTATTTTCCTGATCCGTTAATTGCCTATCAAAATGCACATTACAAACAAAAAAATGTGATTAAAATGGATCCAACTGCCACTTTGCTTTATTCAGATATTATTACTCCCGGCTGGTCACCAGAAGGAGAGCGTTTTAGCTATAAATCCGTTCAGCTATTAAATGAAATCTATATGGACGGTGAACTAGTGGTTTATGATCATATACATTTGAAACCTGCACTGCAAAATATAAGGGGACTTGGATTCATGGAAGGATTTACTCATTTAGGGTCAATGTTCGTCATTTGTAAGCAAATGAATCCTTCTTTTCTTGATCAGTTATATTACATTCTTGATAGGAATACATTGGATTATAAAGTTGGACTATCCTTACTGCCAGTATCCGGATTTACCGTTCGGGTATTCGCCAACACGACTCAAGTGATTGAAAGGATTTTTTCAGAAATTCACAGGCATATTAGTCAGGAATGGTTTCAAACAAAACAATATTCACTTAGAAAATATTAATGCATGAACGGAGCAATTACAGAAAATTGCCGAAGAACTAGTAGAGATTGTTTTTGGGGAGGAAGAAATAATGGAAGTTACGTTATTTTCAGTTTTAGCATTAGGCTTTATTTTGGGTATTAGGCATGCGATGGAACCTGACCATATGATTGCCGTTTCCACGATTGCAAGCCAAAGTAAAAAATTATGGCAAGCCTCACTTGCCGGCGTTTTTTGGGGAATAGGCCATACAGTCACACTTTTTGTTATTGGTTTAATCTTTATTGTAATGAAAAATGATATTCCGGAAAAGTGGTCACTGACTTTAGAATTTTTAGTAGGAATCATGCTGGTATACCTAGGTATTGCTGCGATGTTGTCCATTCGCAAAAAACACAACCATTCTGATCATTCTCACCATGAACATAACATTCAACTGACAAAGGTAAAAAAAGGTACATATTACAAATCCCTTTTCATTGGGTTTATTCACGGGATTGCCGGCAGCGGTGCCATGGTTCTTCTAACCATGAGCACCGTGGATACTGTATGGCAGGGTGCTTTATATATGATTGTGTTTGGATTTGGAACGGTAATGGGCATGTTAATCTTTACCACTATTATCGGAATTCCATTTATTTTGAGTATGAATCGAATGGTCGCAAGCAAAGGATTAATCTTAATCACAGCTACGATTAGTATTATTTTTGGTTTTTACTATATGTACAATCTAGGCGTCAACGATGGGTTGTTTAGTCTTTGGATCTAGTTGCTGTATAGTCGGTAATCAAATAGGAGAAACACCAACCATCTGAAAAAGGAGGGAAAGACATGTTTGAAAACTTTGAAATAAATCCTTTATTCGAGGGGACCGTCCATGAACATCCGCATTTTTCCTTAAATGTAGAAGGGAATGAATTTAAAGGAATGATTGAGGATAACAAAATACATTGGTACAATCCACATCCGAAACAAACATTTGAACAAGAAAAGGTCAGTGCCATTGAATCAAAGATAGTTACTATGTATAGTGACCAATTGAAAAAATAAAATAAAGGCTGTCTCAATCCCTTTTGAGACAGCCTTTTTCTATATGTTAGGCAGTACCTTCCTCGCTCCTAAGAAAATCCACGTGCAAAGTACAAAAGGCATGGTAAGTGCTGGTAGTCCATATGGCAATAGTAAGGTTACAATACTGGCTGTAATCGGAACGGTTAAACATGCCGCAATTATTCCTGTAATTCCTACATGCCTGGAGTCCCCCTTAAATACAATCGATACGGCTAGTATCGTTAAAATCGCATTATAGCCATAAAGCCCCATGAAAATTAAGGAGTGTTCTCCACCGAGACTATATGCTGTTAACATAGCAGCAATATTGCCTATGATTGCATACACACCTAATCTCCATCCTGCCCAAAATACAGCGATAAACAGTAAAACTCCAGAAACCGTATAGTCAAGGAAAAATATTTGCCCCATCCCATCTATGGCTCCAACAAGCCAATGGGCCTCTCCTTCAATTTTTAACGTCCAATTCGATAACGATTGTGGTGTCAGCTCCGGACTGATCTTAAAAGCAACAAGTCTGTATGTAGTAAGCAGCAAAAGCCAAGTTATAAAAATAAAGGGGAATGTCAACATTGGTATACCGGCTTGTCGAAAAAAGTGCACCATGGCTGCTGTAAATAATGCTACAATTGCTGACCCAAACAGGGCAATGAACCATCGATCACCGCCTTGTAGAAATAAGAAAAGCGCCATTCCTGTAAGAACGGAGTTATACCCAAATAATCCCTGATTAATCTTTTCCCTTTCTGCACCGCCTAACTTACCAATTAATGTACCAATTAAACTTGATAAAAGAGTGATAACTCCTAAAGAATACGAAGCAATGGTAATGGCCATCAAAATAAGGAAACCCGAGAAAGCATTCTCGATTAAAATGACTTGAGAAATCCCCTTAAGAGAGGTTAAAAACAGCCAACTCCATTTGTTCTTATTTATGGATGACAACCTCCTCTGCAGGTCCTAAATGTAGAGTGTAAATAATTGGTGCTGACTATTAGTGTTTCCGTATTTTCCCCTTTTATTTGTTGAAATTTAGGGCAGTCCCATTATGCTATAAGGCAATGGGGACTGCCCCAAAAAACAAATCAATATGTTTCTTCAGGAGTGAAATGGCCGATGCCCTTTAACTTATCGTCAAAAAAATTAAGAATGAGTTCATTTGCTGTTTCAATACAGTAATATTTATCAATGTCCGCTTTTCCACCTTGCAGAATATTTGCAAGGATAGGAGAGAAAAGCGGTAAATCGGTTAAACTTAAATGTTTGGCTCCTTTAAAATGAACGTTATAGGCGTTTTTGAATTGTTCATTATTGGGTTTGTTCGCAACATAAGTGGAGTTGCTGTCGAGCTGTCCCCAAACATCGTCAGAATAGATATTAAGAAGCGGTGTGTTGAAGTATTCGTCGCGTGCCACAAATTCATCCACTAATTTGTTATAAACAAGCTCACTAAAGAACGGGGCATCAATATTTACTACCGCGTCAATATCATTACGTTCTCTTCCTAACCAAACACTGGCTGCCCCGCCCATGGAGTGACCGAACACACCAATTTTCTCTGTATCGATATGTTGGTAAATAGGGTTTTTATCAGTTTTAACCTTAGTTAGTATCGTATCAATGACAAAATTCATATCTTCTGTTCGCAGTTTCATCCATTTTTGAATGAGTTCATAAGTTTCTTCCTTCGAGTAAATTCCTTCTTTATTAGCATTGCTGACTTCACGGTTATAATCTGTATTTATTAAAGCCCGTGTACCATCTTCTGAAACGGTATAAAAGGAGTGATAGGGATGATCGATTGAAACCACTACATAACCGTGACTTGCAAGCTCCGTATAGGTAGAGGTATTACTTGACTTAATTCCGATTGCTCCATGGGAGAACACCAATAAAGGATATGTTTCATTTTCCTTATTTGGATACCAAAATTCCACATTTACAGATCTGTGGTCCTCCTTGTCGGTAAACTCCTCCGTACGGTTTTTATCAATATAGGTGTAAGTAGCGGTTGCAACTTCATATTTACCGTTCACTTTAGGTGATTTATGCTGCGGAAATACAATTGCAGGTCCAAAGGCAAATATAAATACGAATATTGTCATAATAGACTTCCACACAATAGAAGAAGTTTTGTACTTTTTGTTATTTGTTTTGTTACGGAGAAGAGAAACTGTTCCCTTTACAGCCGAAATGAAAAGCAGAATGGCAGGAATGACCCAGCGGAAACTCCACACAATCACCGATGATAGTGTGAGAATGACAAATGCGATAAATACAGAAATCCTCATCCAGTCCTTTATTTTTTTGTGTTTTTGCTTCGTTACCATGCAGTAGATTGCAAAACCAATCTCCAAGATTAAAACGATCAATAATAGTAAATATCCCATCAGAGTACCCCTTCTTTTTTTAAAAATTTATTATGAACTCATCATAAAAAAACGCCAAAAGGAAGTATATAGAAAAACAGTAAGTTGTATCCACAGGCAAATAAGATGCAAAAAAAGCAGTAAGCTATTAGGCTACTGCTTTTTTATGGGTTGCAGACAACTGCTGCTGTGTGACTTATTGGTTAAACATCCTGCTTGAAGGCCTTTAGCTTTTCGTTTATTTGTTGGGCTTCTTTTTTATCATTTTTCCATGATAGTAGACGAACTAGTATATAGATGGCAGCAATTTGCAGAGAAAGAATGATTCCATCCGTGGTGCTATTTACGATATCAAAAACACTTGCAAGGACAATCAATAGAATCTCCAACGTAAAAAAATGAATGGCAATTCTTATACGCATTTTCTTTTCACTTATGTCATTCGGAGAATACAAAATAAATCCCAGTATAGTACTTATAAATGAAAAGGCCATAATGATATAAATCGACTTTAAATCGAAGGTCATATACGGATAATAGATTTGTCGCAATATAGTTATGATAATAATAATGGAGGCGAAGATAATCAGGCAATCCTTAATCATCTTTTGTACAAATTCGGACATCTTCATATGTATTCCTACCTTTACAAGCCAAGCATATTTTTAAGGACAGGCACATACTGCCTTGAGACAACAGCACGTTCTCCGTTGTCAAGCACCGCTTCAAATCTCCCGCTAATGGACGGATAAATAGAGGTGATTTTAGCTATGTTCAAAATAGTCGATTTAGAAGCACGAAAATAGTTCTTCTCCTTGCATAATTCCTCTAACTCATAAAGTTTTTGTTTTACCTCAAAAACGTTGTCTTTACAGTAGCTAAAAACCTTTCCGTCCACAGCCTCGAAATAATAGATATCCCTAAGATTAAGACGGTGAACTCCGTCATTTTGATATCCGAGTATAAAAAGGTCGTCCGTTTTCAGCTTGTTGACGATTTCGTATATTTTATCATCTACCTCATGACATCTGATGAGGATTTCTTCTCCTAGTTCTTTGCTTATTTCTTCTATAGAAATTTTCATATATTTCACCCACGAAATTACAAATTATTTCAGGTTCACTACGGTTAGGATTTTCAGATATTTTAAGTTTTAATTTCGTAAAAGAGAACGGCTTACATCCCTCAGACTACCTCATTATAACACAGCATTATGCTACTTTTTTACCATTTATTAGATTAAATTGATTTATAAAATCTTGCCTGTCTTGTCAACACTGCTTATCTGTAGGACTATTAAAATGCTATCAATGAAAAGGGGCTTTTATACCCCTTTAATTTTCTGAATGTGACTAACACAAAACAATGATTTTATAAGGAGTGGTTTGGGCTGGAATGCTAAATGTGGTTGGACCATATACAACGAGTAGATTCCGGTTCGCAGGATTCGATGTTAAGGGTTGATTGTTTTGTAATAATATTGGAGTATAACTAGAAATATTCAATTGTAGTTGACCATCACTACTCACCAGCTGGCTGTTAAAAAAGTCTACCTTTACATTTTGATAAGAGTTATCTTTTACGATTATGAGGGCTTGATATTGTGGCGGATAAATCAGAATGACAGGTACATTGACATCATAAAAACCAGTCACACGGTCTCCAACTGAAACCATAACATGGTCTAGAAAATAGGTAGTTGGACTAATCACGAAATTAACTATTGAACCATCTCCCTGCAATAAGGACATTAATTTAAAACACCCTTTTTCCTCTTCTGAACCTACTAAATAATCTTGAATCATGGTAACCGTACCAGAAAATGAACCGTATTTTTTCATTTTTTTTCCTCCATTTTGATGAGTCATTAACGAAATCCTCCGGAATCTTTGAGAGCGAGGAGCGTATGATATTCAAATATAGATTCAATTTGCCTTATAAATTTTAGGATGCCTGTGAGTAGATATACTTAATGAAGGCTTAATATTGGCAGTTAGAAAGTAATGATGTTAGTCCTCATGAAAAGGAGCATGTTATGTATAACTATTATTCTAGGCAAACCGTGAATCTCCCGAGTATTGTTACGTTTGCACGTAGTGATGTAACTGGAGATCAAGTACCTGATAATGTTTATTTAACGGGAATCAAGACTTCAGATAGTCCATTTACACAAAATATTACCCTGCATGTTCAAGACGGAAGGACTGGGAGCATAAAGAGTGTTCCACTTCGTGAAAATGCAGGCTACAATCCTACTATATTCTTAGGGGATTTTACTGGAAATGGAGTACATGATATTTTAATAAGTATTGCTTCAGGCGGAAGCGGTGGAATCATGTACCATTATATTTATTCCTTCATGGAAAATACACCACAATTATTATTTGATTTCAATGAATATAATGAGCAATATCAATATCAGGTTATGTATCAAGATCAATACAAAGTGGAGGTTGTCAGCAGGTTCAATAATAAGAAGTATTTGATAGACATTTCAAAAAGAGGTTCTAGGTATTTAAATGAAATTTACGACGCAAACGGCCATCTGAAAAGCCCTATTACTGGTTTTGTAAATCCTTTAAGCGGCCTATATCCTGTAGATTTTGATTCAAACAAAGTGTATGAGCTTTTGGCGTATCAAAAAATTGCAGGAAGATATAATGCGATTCTTTAGGGTATGTCTTGAATACGTTAGGCTGGTTCGATAATCGATTTGTTTTGCAAAATCAGTATGTCGCCATTTTCGGAAATTAGGAAAGCTAGAAATAATAAAAAATTTATTAGAATAGAAGGAGTGTTCCACAACAGAACACTCTTTTAAACCTATTTTATCCATTCTTTTTTCTAAAGTGTTTTTATCTTGTTAGCAATAATGTCTGTAGCTTTTTTTGGGTTCAAACGATATAAAAAGTCCATTATTTTTGCATCGTTTCCGGCTAATACTCGGTATTTTTTATTTTCCATCCCTTTAATAATGATTGCTGCTGCTTCATGTGGGCTGAGCATTTTATATGAATGATTGTTAGTACCTTCTATTTCAATACCGGAATTTTGGACGATGTTCGTGTCAACTCCACCAGGAAAGACAATGGTTACGCCTACATTCGTATCTCTAAGCTCTAAATGGAGGCCTTCTGTTAACATTTTGACTGCTGCTTTTGAAGCTGTATAAATCGATTGAAGCGGCACAGGAAGAAATCCACCCATGCTTGATACATTTGTAATGTAAGCTTCTGGTCGATTTAAGAGGTGTGGTAAAAAGGTTTTACACATATAGAGCGTACCATAAAAGTTAACATCCATGACCCTTTGAATTTGTTCATAGTCAAGTTTATTCACGCTATGAAACTGTTGAAGAATTCCAGCATTATTAATAATTCCATCTATGTATCCGTGTTTGGCGATAATTTCTTCTGGAAGCTTTTCCACATCATTTCTGTTAGATAAATTAGCCTTGTGTGTCGAGATTTTGTCCCCATAGACTGTTGTGAATGACTGTATTTCCTCTAGCCCGTTTTTATGGATTATGGCTGCGACTCTTGCTCCTTTTTCTAGCAGTTGCCTAACGAGCTCTCTCCCAATCCCTCCACCAGCACCTGTTACGACAATTACTTTATTGGATACCTTCATATTATTCCCCAATATTTTTGCTATTAATAACCTATTAAATATACATATGAGAGTTGAGTGTATGAAATACTTTCCATTTAGAGTTAGGTTGGAGCAAAACCTCATTTTGATAAATTCCGGAGACTGTTAAAAGCTAATTACAAAATGTGATTTTGAGTCAGTCCCCCGGTGCGTTATAGCTTTACTTCACCGAGAGTCTGAACCCACTTGCATTTCCGTCTTCATTTAATTATTTCTTGAATAATTGTACTGTATTAATCCGATAACATTAGGTTGACTAGAAGTTGTTATAACTGGAAAACAAATCCTAAATATTCAAAATAATGATATATTGGAAAAGTATATTGACAACTTTATTTTCCCTCTGGTAGATTACTAATAATAATAATAATAATAAAAATCAGTGACGAGAAATAAAAATGAAAAGAATCCAGTTCCCAAGAGAGTCGGGGATTTGGTGAAAGTCGAAGGACACTTTTTTCTTAAAAATCATCTACGAGATGCAAAGTCAAACCGAGTAATCTTTATCGGTTTTCTACCGTTACAAGGGAATTCGTATATGGTACATTGGCTCTGTGCAGAATGTTTCATTTTGCGAAACAAGCGGACTATGGGTGGTAACGGAAACAAAACTCGTTCCTATTTTTGGAGCGAGTTTTTTTATACAAAAAAATTATGAGGTTTATCCGTTATACAGAATCGACTATCCTCGTAAATCTAATCTAGTTTTTGTTGTAAAATTTTTTCTGGAAACGGGGGGCTAATCGGTATGAAAAATTTAATTGTCATCGTAGGTTCGTTAATTGTTGCATTTGGCTTTAATTTCTTTCTCGTTCCATACGGGATTTTGAGCAGCGGAATAAGTGGTATTGCCATTTTAATTGGGTTAGTCACTCCATTTGATATTGGTGTAATGAATCTTTTACTCAATATACCTTTACTCATCTTGGGATACTTTAAGCTTGGAAAGATGATTACGATCAATACATTGATTTGTGTGGTATCCCTCTCCGTTTTCTTATATCTATTACCAAGCGTTCCTGTAACAGACAATATCTTGCTGTCGGCGATTTTCGGAGGAATCATAGGCGGTATTGGGGTTGGTGTTATCTTGAAGTATTCCGGCACCTCTGGCGGATTGGATATTATTGCAATTATCCTTTCACGGACTAGTAATGTGAGTGTGGGCCTGCTACTAACGGCGATGAACGGCGTCATTGTTCTAATTTCTGGTGCTGCTTTTAATTGGAATATTGCATTGTACACGCTGTTGTCGATCTATCTGACAGGTAAGATGATTGATACTATTCACACGAATCACATCAAATTAACAATGCAGATTGTTACAACCAAAGGAGAGTTAATACGAGAGGATTTACTACAATCAATCTATCGAGGTATCACCATTACAGAGGGTTTTGGAGGCTATACAAAAGAACCAAAACAGATTTTAATGATGGTGGTAACACGGTACGAAACGATGCAAATAAAAAAAATTGTCCGCAGCCATGATGAAAAAGCCTTTATTAATATATTTGAAACGGTTGAAGTCGATGGTCAATTCGCTAAAAATTAGGGGTAACAGTGCGAGACACCTTCCAATCATATGGCTGGTGCCTGGCACTTTTTTTGTGATTCAAATACAGAGAACACCACTATCTCAAATATTTTTATCTTGTGAAGTCAAACTGACAGATGTGTTAAACATAATGAAGTGATTAATGTATTTGTTGACATTTTATTGAAGGACAAGAGCTAAATTTTTTTCAGTCAAAAGATGGGGCAACCGTACGGAGGGAATGTAGTTGAAGAGTAAATCAAAACGCGATAAACAAAACAAATATTTTGAGGAAGATTCTGGCGAAAACTTTTATTTCATTGCAGGATACACGGATGGTGGTGCTTCCTATGGAGTTAATTGGGAAGAGATTATCGCCCAAGAACTTAATTTTAGGGGAGCAGTGAAAAAGGACGCCAAGAAAGCTGCGGATCTCATTCATTATGCAATTGATGATATTGCCGAGAAGCTAACTGGTCAAACGAAGAAAGAAAATATTCGTGAAACGCTGGCAAATTTCTTTCGAGAAGAGATTAATCGTCTTAGTTACCAAAATACGATGGTTGCAGATGTCTTAGGAGAAGTAGCAGGAATTGTAATTACTTACCCGGGAGAGATTGCACCTCGATTAGACGAACCTATTTTGAAAAGATTAAGAAAGAAAAGAAGGAATGAATTGATTCTCCTGGATAAGGAGGCTGATGAGGGGGATTTTTATATCGACACCGTGTGTGTTGAAAATCGGTTTAGAGGCAATGGAATCGGAACCATGCTTTTAAAGGAAGTCGAAAAAACAGCATTACAAAAGGGGATTCAAGAATTTCTCTAAATGTTGCTAAAGATAATCCGAATGCAAAAAAGCTATACGAGCAGATTGGCTATAAGGTTGTAAAAGAAATCATAATTAATAAACATCTCTATGATTATATGGTGAAGATCCTTTCCAGATAATAACAAAAGGCTATTCTTGCATGTGAAAATTTGGCTGTGACAAAGCAATCTTAAAACTGGGTGATTAAAAGGAATATTAATCATCTATATAGAATATATTTGATGACGCTTACACTTTGTATCTTTATTTGAAAATTTCAGATTCTTAAGGAGGGTTACTAGTAGGAGATATTGACCAAACACTCGTTATGTTAAAAAATTGTAGGGGAAGTTAAATGTATAATAAAAAAGTCATCGATATATCAACCAAAATGATTCCAGAATGGTTAAACAAAGACATAGAACAGATTAGCAGAAAAGAAGAGGTATCAGCAAAACCTGGTTTTATTATTTCACGCCTTTATAACCAATACTCTCCCGGGTATAGACATCTTTTTACGGCGATGACTGGAAATACAGAATGGGCACTCATTGCTAGGGAAAGGCTTAATTATATTGATGAAAACCTTGATTTAATCGTAAAACACTTAAAAAAGAGGAAGGATTAATTCTTTTTTTACTTCAGTTTTTCAGCCAGCATTTCTTCAAGAAGGAGAAATGCTTTTTTTGAGTACATAGGGGAAAAACATGGCAATTGTTCTTTCAATCATTTAATACTTTTAATACTATAATAATACTATTCAATTTGTTTAAATTATTTTAGAACTAAAATACGATAATGATAATTGTTCATGGATAAGGAGGATTCAGGTGAATTTTAATGACATTTCTAGCATGTTGAAAAAAACAAGTGTCTACAATATAATCCTTATCATTTTTGTAATGTTGTTAATAGGTTGTACTAATAATTCTCCGAAAAAGTATGTAATTAATCAACTTATCAGAGTAGATGTGGAAGTAGTTAATACAGATGAAAGCTATGAAGAAGCTTTCATGATTACGGATGAAGAAACAGTAGATGTATTAAGAACGGTATTTAAACAAGTTAAGTGGGAACCAAATGCAGAACCAAAAATGGCTAGAAAAGAAGATGTAAAGTCGACATTATATTTTAAGTATGATGAGAATATGCCTGAAAGATTATTTGTTTATCAAATTTGGTTCAATCAAAATGATACAGCAACAATTATTAGTAATAATGAAAAAGATGGGTATGGAACTTTAGATAAAGACAATGCCGAAACATTAGAACAAATCTTTCTCAAAAAATAAGGTCTGTTTACATAAAAGTTGTTGTTTAGTTATGGGGACTTCAATAAATAAGTTTAAAGGTGGGATACTTTTTGAAAGAAGAATATATTAGATTCATCCAAAAGTTATCCAATCCGAGCCTAAATGGGCGAGTACCAGGAACAAAAGGGCATGATGTTGCAAGAAGACTTATCTTGGCACAGTTTGAGATGTTGTCGTTAACTCCATTATTAGCGGGGAAATGGGAACAAACCTATACCGCTTTTGATGGTAAGATTGGACGAAATCTCCTTGCTACAAGAAAGGGACACCATGATAAATGGCTGCTGTTAGGAGCCCACTATGACCATGTAAATGGCTGTCCAGGGGCAAATGATAATGCTGCTGCCATCGGTATACTACTGTCTGTGCTTGATTCATTAAAGTCATCGAACTTAAATATCAATATTGTTCTAGCAATCTTTGATATGGAGGAGCACAAATACTTTTTGACCAAAAGCATGGGTAGTATACATTTTTACCGCGATAGTCAGAAACAATTAAATTATGATCATTTTATTGGGGCTTTTATCTTAGATCTATGTGGTCACTCTGTAGGTGTAAAAGACCGTGAAAACTCTTTATTTGTGATTGGAGCAAATACATCCCCGATACTATCAAAATCCATTGATCTTACACAAAATCAAATGAAAGATCTTCAAATATACCGATTAAGAAGCCGAAGATTATTTCATTTATCCGATAATTATATCTTTGATATTAACAGGAAGCCCAACCTATTTTTTACATGTGGTCATGATCCTCACTATCATACTCCGAAAGATACATTTGAGAAATTAAATCTAGAAAAGATATCAAATATCTCTACATATATCACACACTGCATTTTAACTATCAGCAGGAAATTCGGTGATAGTACTGCTGAATTATTACTTCCCTCACGTGACAAACTTCCATTCAATCATGAATCTGAAATTGTTGAGCTAAGTCGCTTTTTTAAAGTTGAATTAGGTCCTCGCCATAATCTTGATCTAATTTGCGATTTCTTGATAAGAGAATTATCAAAAACTCCTAATAATGATTTAGACAAAATTAAAACAACTTTGAAATCGTTACGGATACCTTAATCCAGCTATACGGTCTCTCCGATAATTCCCCCGTTGCGTTCAAGCTTGCTTCAGGGGGGGGAAACTATAAAAATAAGAGCCTACTAATAATAGGCTCTTAATTTTAGGGAATCTCCTAGTAATAGCATACATGGGGAGTCACCTTTAATCCTTTAGTGGGATAAAATATTTTAAGCTACTTGAAAACAAGGATCATTGAAATATACAACCTCAGAGAGTATATTACAGCCGCCCTTCATGTTTTTTAGAGCCTCTCTTGCTTCATCTTCTGTTTTAAATTCATACTGAGAAATGTTTGAATTTAAATAGCGAGTAATAATCCACATAAATTTTCCTCCTATTTTCTAAATAATTCTGGACTGCCAGCAAGATATCAATAAATATGGCTGAAGATGCCATATGTTGTGTTGAACGTAATCCAGGGTGGTGAATAAGTAATTATTAATTGCTCCTGATTAATGATAATGCAATAATGGAGATATATAAAATGCTAAAAAATTATAATGTCATATAAAAATTTTTTATATGGGAAAAAATGGGTGGTAATAGTGGATTATCGCGATTGGGAAATACTGAAGGTCCTCTATAGTCAGAAGAATCTTACAAAAGCAGCACGGCTTTTGTTTATCACACAACCTGCATTAACCAACCGCTTAAAGCACATGCAGGAAGAATTAGGTGTCAAAATAGTAACTCGTGAAAGTAGAGGGGTTCATTTTACCCCACAAGGTGAATATCTAGTTCAGTGTGCCGACGATATCATTGCTCAATATAATAAAATTAAAGAGCATGTTAGGAATATGAATGAAACGTTTGGTAATGAAGTCGTAGGGACATTAAAATTGGGTGTATCTAACTTTTTTGCTAATTATGAACTGCCCCATATATTGAAATTATTTAGAAATCAATATCCTCATGTAGAATTTAAAGTGATTTCGGGCTGGAGCAAAGATGTTACGAAGCTTATACACAATAAGGATGTTCATATTGGTTTTGTTCGTGGCGACTATAGCTCTAGAGGACTGAAGAAACATTTATTATATGAAGAAACTGTTTCTGTTACGTCGAGGGAAACAATTGATATTGTTGATTTGCCTAATCTCCCAAGAATTGACTATAACGGAGATTTCTTATTAAAATCATTAATTGATAACTGGTGGGCTGAAAACTATTCACAGTCTCCTTTTATTAGTATAGAAGTGGACCAGGTTGATACTTGTAAGGAAATGGTTATAAATGGATTAGGATACGGCTTCTTATCCAGTCGTATTTTAAATGATGTAGATGATTTATATAAAATTGTATTAACTGATTCTAAAGGAAGCCCTATCTTACGCAGAACATGGATGTATTACCATAAGGAATCCTTGGAATGGAATGTTGTGAAGGCTTTTGTTAATTTCCTTGAAACGTTGGATACCATGGATTCAAAAAAACTATAATGTAAAAAAGGGCTGTTCTCACCATGAGGCAGCCTTTTGATATTGGACTTCCATCGAGAACCTCTATTAAAAATTGCACTTAGTTTTTCATTCTTCGAGCAGATAACTACATTGAAATAAATAAGGCAAAGGCAGAGTCGGCTTGATAGTGTCTCGACATTATAATGGCTAACTAGAACAGAAAAAGCGCATTCCCATAAGGAGGCGCTTAATTTGTAAAAAAGGCAATTATCGGTGGCTATGTGTATGTTTAGTTCAGATTGGAAACTACTTCACCTCCAACTCATAAGGTACTGATTCCGGACGGCTGCACGTACTTTCCATGTTATAGTGCTGACCACGATCCGAGGAATCATGGAATCCATGCATCGCTTCTAATACATGATACGCTAATTCCCCATTTGCCCGATAATTCCTTCCTTTAAGAATAGCTTTGGCCATATCCGCCACACCAAGTCCTCGACTGTTTTCGAGGTAGCCATAGGCAAGAGGGACCTCTTTAAATTCAGCTTCATCCCGTTTTCTTATTTTTACAGTGCCCCCGAATGTATTGGGATCAGGAACAAGTAACGTTCCTTCACTGCCGTATATTTCAATGGGAGGCAGGGATGTCCCGCCAAAAGCATCAAAGCTTGTTGTAATATTACCGATTACCCCCGAAGCAAAATCAATGACACCTGAGATGTGTGTAGGAATCTTTACTTCGATTTTAGTACCTGCTTTAGGCTGGCTAAGCACGGTCCGTTCTGGATAACTAATACGTGTAGATCCAGAAATTCGTTTTATTGGTCCTAAGAGGGCTACTAATGCTGTTAAATAATAGGGTCCCATATCAAACATAGGTCCGCCGCCAAAATCATAATAGAAGGAAGGGTCTGGATGCCAATGCTCGTGTCCTCGGCAAATCATGAAGGCAGAAGCTCCAATGGGTTCACCAATTTCACCTTGTTCAATGATGTGGATCGCCGTTTGAATACCAGCACCTAAGAAAGTGTCCGGAGCACTGCCAACAAGGAGATTTTTCTTCTTGGCAGTTTCTAAAATTTGTTTTCCTTCCTCACGAGTCACAGCCAGTGGTTTTTCTGTATAAACATGCTTTCCGGCTTCAAGTGCTTGGATACAGACAGCGGCATGTGCTTTTGGAATTGTTAAATTGATTACGAGTTGAATATCTGGGTCAGAAAGCAGCTCATCTACTGACAACGCTTTAGGAACCCCAAACTTCTCCGCTTGGGACTGGGCACGCTCTAGATCTAGGTCAGCACAGGCAATAAGCTCGAGGTGAGGGAATTTCTTACAGTTTTCTAAATAAATAGAACTAATGTTTCCACAACCAATGATACCGATTTTAAGCTTTTCCATAAAGGACCTCCAAATGATTATTTATAAAAATTGCTATCTAGCGTTCATCGTCTGATTATTGACTGTCGCCCATTCCTGTATAGGTTCGCACATTTCCATAAATCGACTCAACATCTAATTCTTTAGAGCGAGTCTTACCTTCAGCAGCCCAAAGGAATCCGCGGCGCATGATGAGCGACACTTCCGGCATGGAAATAATGTTGGCTTGATGACCGAGTGAACTATAAAACACATTGCCGAAGCCCCAGCGTTTTGTCCAAACAACAGGCATTTCAACAGCTTTATTCGTTGCATGTGGACCGTGAAATACTGGGAAGCGCGTTGTCGCTAACACTTCAACAGCGGGGTCATAATGAAGGTAATATTGCTCACTTACCACTTTAAAATCAGAAAGACCTTCTAGTAATGGACTTGAGGAATGCTTAATGTTGACCATGTATTCAACTCCATCATTTCCGGGATGGGCCACCCAATTACCACCCGTCATAAACTGCCAATCCACGTTATTTCGGAAAGAATCACACATGCCCCCATGGCAGCCCGCTAAGCCGACACCAGAAGCCACGGCTTCGGAAATATTGAGAACATATTTTTTTTCAATTTCTCCCATGGTCCAGTGAGGGATAATTAGGTCTAATTCCATCAGCTTTTCTTTGTCAGCGTATGAGTCAAGTGAATTGGATACTTCTACTTGAAAGTTTTCTTCCTCAAGAATTCCTTTAAAGATTTCAGCTACTTGTTTTGGCTGATGGCCATCCCAGCCGCCCCAAACGATTAATGCCTTTTTTGTCATAGCAAACGCACTCCTTTGATTGTTTTTTTATTAGACATCACAAATTCGAATCCATTGCCGTTTTTCAATCGATAAATCAACCGCTTCTAAAACCTCCTGGCACTTGACGCCATCACGGAAGTTTGGAACGGGCTGTCGGTTTTCCCGGAAAGACTCCATTAGTTCCACCACTTCATGAATGAATGTATGTTCATAGCCAATTGTATGACCAGGCGGCCACCAGTTTTGCGCAAACGCATGCGGAGGGTCAGTCGCTAAGACACGGCGGAAACCTTGTACATCTTCTTTGTCATCAACGAAATAAACTTGCAGTTCATTCATCCGTTCAAAGTCAAAGATGACACTGCCTTTACTACCATTGATTTCAAACGAATTCGTACAGCGGTGTCCGGCAGCAAAACGAGTAGCTTCAAAGCTCCCTAGCGTTCCATTTGCAAATCGTGCCAAGAAGAGGGTAGCGTCATCCACCGTTACTTCTCCTTTTTCATTCGTATCGCTGCCTTTTGCTGTTAGACCAGTCATGTGAGTAGGAATGGGTCTTTCTTTAATAAATGTCTCGTTCATTCCAATGACTTCGCTAATATCCCCAATGAGATAGTGCGCTAAGTCGATCAGGTGTGCACCAAGATCTCCATGAGAACCTGAACCTGCGATTTCCTTCTGAAGTCTCCACGCTAACGGGAAGTTTTCATCGACGAGCCAATCTTGTAAAAACCACGCTCGAAAATGATAGATTTTGCCAAGTCGTCCTTCGTCAACAAGCTTTTTAGCGAGCATGACGGCAGGGGCGAAGCGGTAATTAAACCCAACCATGTGCTTAACTCCAGCCTCTTCAACGACACGAAGCATTTCTCTAGAGTCCTCTAATGTAAGCGCTAACGGTTTTTCGCAAAAAACATGTTTGCCCGCTCGTGCAGCAGCGATGGTGATTTGTTTATGTACATCGCTTGGTGCATTTATATCGATCAAATCAATATCTTCTCTGTCCAGGAGAGTTCTCCAATCCGTTGTATATTCCTCCCAGCCAAATTGTTTGGCTGCAGTCGCTACACCTTCAGGGTCACGGCCACAAATCACCTTCATTTCGGGATGAACGGTGTCCGGGAAAAAGAGAGGAAGATCCCGGTATGCATGACTATGTGCTTTCCCCATAAATTTATATCCGACCATGCCAATTCCGACTTTTTCCATACAAACTCTCCTTTAAATAGATTGTAAGCTTCTAATTAATGGTAAATGTATCATGTTATGGATTGACACAACAAGAAAAAACTTATAAAATACTAGACAAAATTTATCTTTTTAGAAGAGGAAAATATTAAAATGTTACTATACGAATCGAAACATTTTGATTTATTCACAACCTATCAATCAACCAACCTAAACTTCCCAAGTCATCTACACCGTTGTTTTGAATTGATTTTTATCGTGGAAGGGGAAATGGAAGTCACTATAAGTGAAAGATGTTTTCAATTGGAGGCTGGACAATTCTTACTCATATTACCGTATGAAATTCATTCTATTTTGACAAGAACACAATCTCGAGCTAGACTTTGTCTTTTTTCTCCTGACTATGTGCCAACTTTTCAAAAAATGATTGAAAAGAGATCCCTGGAAAACCCAGTTTTCAACCTTTCATTAGAAGCACAAGCACTTATTTTTAAATCTCTTTTTTCCAGTCATTCCAATCTACTAGAACAAAAAGGTAGTCTTTATTTACTATTATCTGAGCTCATTCAACAAACCAGCCTGGTTGAAGCAAAAAAGGAACCAGATTTGCTTCATTCCATTTTATCCTACATACAGGAACACTTTACCGAGTCCATTTCTTTACACAGTATTGCTCGTTCATTAGGCTACAGTTACAATTATTTATCGAAATATTTTAATACCCATGTGAATACGTCTTTTGTAGATTTTTTAAATGAAACTAGGATTAACTATGCTTGCTATTTACTAAGTACTTCTGAAAAACCGATTACCGAAATTGCGCATCTTTCTGGATATGAAAACATCCGTTCATTTAATCGTAATTTTATTAAAATAACATTATGTACACCTAAAGAATATCGGGAAAAGCAAGGATTCCTTTCAATGGGATGAATGTAAAAAACGATAGGGGAGATTATAACTCAATCAATATTTTATTATTAATAAAACATTGGAAGGGATTTAATAGGTTGGAGCTTAAAATAGGGAGCAATTCTTCCAAAAGAATTGCTTCTTTTTCGAATTTCATAAGGATTATGATTGGCTTATATGGTCAAAAAAGAGAGTTTAACATAAAATCTAACTCTCTTTTTCAATCCGTTTTATTTTTTTATCGTAAAATTGTCATTCAACAATGCCCAATTTTGTGGATAAGGGTAGCCTAGTGCCCAGTAACTGACACCGCGAAGGTTATATTGTTTAACCATGTCGAATTTGGCTTGAGCGCTCCTGGCATCTTCAAACCATACCTCATGACCTCGGCCTTGTTCATCTACATAACGGAAAAATGGTGATTGAGCAGTTGTATCGTATTGAATGGCGGCACCATATTTAACAGCTCTGCTGATTGCCTCTTGAGGACTAAATGTTTCGGCTTCTTGGCCTTGAATATGTGGAAGCAGCCAATCCCTCGCATAAATTTGGAAGCCTAAAAAGATTTTTTCAGCCGGCATGACTGTTAAGGCATATTCGACAACTCTTCTCATTTGATTAATCGGTGAGATGGCTTGCGGTGGCCCTTTTCGATATCCCCATTCATAGGTCATCAGCACCACGAAATCGGCAATTCTCCCGTGTGCCTCATAATCATGTGCTTCATATAACAGCCCGCCTTGAGTTGCACTCACCTTAGGTGCAAGGGCAGTGGACACTAAATATCCCTTAGGATGGAGACGGTCCACAGCCAATTGTAAAAATTGATTATAATTCTCGCGATCAGCCGGTAATACATTTTCGAAATCTATGTTTAACACTTTATAGCCTTTGGTATCCATGATTTGAATAGCGTTATTAATCAATTTTTCTCTCAACGCGGGATTAGCTAAAATCACATTTGCTAAATTCGATCCAGCTTGTGTGGAAGTAAAGTTCGTGATTGATAACATGGGTGTAATATTTTTAGAAATGGCTGTATCCACCATTGGTTTATCATTCATCTGCTGCAAGGTTCCATCTTCCCTAATCATATAGGCAAAGGGGCTAAAATAAGTAAGAAGATGACCAATTTCATTGAGGGTGGCGATTGCCGCATCATTTGTTTGATATGTGTAGGCATTCACCTCGATAGTTGGTTTTGCTCTTGGAATAACTAGAACCGTTCCAGGATAAATCAGGTTTGGATTATCAATTTGATTTTCTTCCATAATTCTTTGCACAGTTGTACGATACCGTCTTGCGATTTGCGCTAATGTTTCCCCGGGAGAGACAATGTGAGTAATTGCTGGGATAAAAAGCTTGGTTCCTGGATATAGAACATTGGGATTCGTTAATTGGTTGGATTGGACAATTGCTTGGATTGTCACACCATATTGCTGTGAAATAGACCATAGAGTATCTCCATATTTAATAATGTGAGAGGTTCCTGGCTTAGGGATCAGTAGCGATTGCCCAACTAATAATCGATTGGGGTCTGGCAGCCCATTTAATTGTACAATCGAGTTCATATTTACAGCATAGCGGTTAGCAATTTGCCAAAGTGACTCGCCAACGCTCACCACATGGATAATCATTCAAGCACCTCCTGGGCATTTACATTTATGCATCATATGAAACAATAAATAAAAAAGTGTGAAAACCAGGGTAAACTGAAAGTACGACCATGTTAAATGGGGCAATCCATTGACCATTGTAAAAATGAATGAGTCCTTCTTTTTTCAACTATCTCAATTCTGACTTTGGGAAAGCAACGCCAAGACCCATAATGTAGTATGGGGAGCTTTTTTCTATGTATTTCGAGTTTACCCCCGTCAACTTGGATAGTAGAATGATAGTAATAAACAAGGGGGCGATAGTTTTATGAATATTTTAGTAGTAGGTGCAGGAGCATTAGGTGTATATTTTGGTGGAAGGATGCTAGAAGCAGGTCAAAATGTTTCGTTTTTTGTCAGAAAAAAACGGGCTGCTCAATTAACAAAGGAAGGTTTAAAAATAAACAGCCCCGAGGGAACCTTTGAAGGAAGGGATATAACTATTTTTACATCGCCTGAAGAAGTGAGAAATATAGACTTAGTCATACTTGCTGTCAAAGGCTATCATCTCGACCAGGTGATCCCTCAGGTTCAAACGATTGTTCAACAGACAGGTACGTCGTTTGTGCTGCCTTTGTTAAATGGTATCGAACATATAGACAAACTACAGCAGGCCATCGGAAAAGAAAAAGTGCTAGGCGGATTTGCCTCAATTATTGCCACGTTAAATGAACTAGGACATGTGGAACATACAAGTGGAAGCAGTACCTTTAAATTTGGGATTCTGCATGAACAGCAAACCGAAATATGCGAGCAGTTAGAAGTGCTACAGAGTCAAGTTAAAACGAAGTTGGTAAGGGAAGAAAATATTTTAAAATCTATGTGGAAAAAGTACATATTTATTACGGCATTTTCAGGAATTACTTCAGCCATGCAGCTGCCGTCAGGTTTTATCGTAAGTTCAGACGCTACATTCGCTACTGCAAAAAGAGTAATCCTTGAAATGACAATGCTAGCTGAACAAGAGGGGATAATTTTAACAGATCAAGAAATAGAGTCGGTAGGAAAAACATTAATAAGTTTCAAAAAAGAAGCGACATCTTCCATGCATCAAGATTTGAGAAAAGGGCTTCCAATCGAAGTCGAGCATTTACATGGAGGGGCGCTGCGGTTGGCTGCCAAACACCAGGTTGAGGTTCCGGTTATCGAAACCTTATATGGGATTTTAAAGCCGTATGAAAACGGGAGACCTACAATAAGCTAGCCTGGAACATTTAAATAAAAGAGAGCAGGTTAAACCTGGTAATACAAAAGGAGTAGCAGAATATAGACTAGTTACTCCTTTCCTACAACTTCTTTTTTTAATGTGATTTCTTCCTATATTGTTCTACTAACGTATTCAATCTGTCCAATTGAAAGGCATAATGATAAATAGAAGCCCCAATGACGGTCATTTGGATTTTATGATCTTCATGATAGGATTGCATTACTTCTTCTAAAAATAGCTCTGATTTTTTCATAAATTCATCTTCGAATGAAGGAGAATCCATTTTTATTTTCCCATTATATTTTAATAGAAATAGCTCATGATATTTGATGAGATACTCGAGGTGTTGATCAAAGAGCTGATTTTCTTCAGGTGTCGGCTTGCTGGTAAAATAAATCGAATCAATATCTTCCAAGACCATAAATCCCTTTTGGAGTGATTTAAACATTTGCTTAAATACAACGATTTCACGTACATCCATATTATTTAACTTAGACAATTTTTCGCGTTCTTCATCAAATAACATAAATTGTTCTTCTAAAAGAAAAATATCATTCTCTAATTGTTCCATTTGCTCCTTAAATGACTTTTCTGTCATTTCGTCAGAGATAGCTGTTTTCATCAATATAGAGAAATCCCTGAAAATATCATTGATTTTGTTTACGTAATTTTTCTTATAGTTTGGCGGGTAGACAAAAATATTCACCAATAATGCGGTTGCCATTCCAATAAAGGTAACAATAAAACGGTTCAAGGCAAAGAGCCAATCGTTTCCTGGTGCACTCATAATCGCTAACACCGTTACAACCGTTAATGAAATCGTCTCTCCCATTTTTAACTTCAAACTAATCGAAATCAGAATAATGATGACAAGACCAATAGAAAATGGGTCGTTACCAAGAAAATATAATCCCAGGAAGGCGAAAATCGCACCTAAAACATTGGTTTGAGCTTGGTTCCATACTTGTTTCCATGTACGGTAAATGGACGGCTGAATCGTAAAAATGGCAGCAATTCCCGCAAAGACTGCGGATTCAAGATTTAATACCGAACATATATATAAGGCCAATGTAACAGCAATTCCAGTTTTAATGACACGAGGTCCTAACTTCAAAATGCTCAATCCTCCATAATTTGCGCTGATTATTAAGTCTCTTCAGTCACTTTCTTCTATTACATTATCAAATATAGCTATTGAAACTAATAATTTCAATTCCTTTTGTATAATCTAATCATTCTTTAGAGGTATAAATAGAAAAGTAGAGGGAGGGGGAATTCTGAGAACGAAGTTTTATGAACATTAGTATATTTGAATTAAAATGAGTCCTATCTTAATGGGATAGGACTCATAGATCAAAACAGAAGTATATAGGATTGTGTTTTTCTTTTGTTAAAAAGGTATTAAATGGTCTTGGTAGTCCCCGTTTCAACTCTATCACTCACTCGATATATTTTCCGTGGTCGCCCCTTGGAGGTTGGAGCCTCATCCCCAATAATCTCAGCAATTCCTTGGTCCACTAAGCCTGTTAAAATGCGTCGGGCGTTTCTCGGTGTCATTTTTAGTGTGTCTGCTATCTGAGTTGCGGTAATAGTACCGTTACCAACTCTTTTTTGTACGGATAATATTTTGTTAAATGTAGTGATCGTGATCCCGCTATTTTTAAGTTTCTCACTAATTTCTTTATTTTCAGTTCGGTATTGATAAGTGATGACCTCTTGTTCTTCTAAAGGCCCTTCGATTGTACCATTATTATCAACGAGGAAAGCACAAAAAGAATCATAGTTTTGAGCATGATTTAAAGCAAGACGTGCGTTTTCTTCCGCAGACAGAGCGGTGTCGCCATAGCCTATACCGATGTTCGATGGTAAATCAGAAATTAACGATAATTCCTCTAGAAGAAATCCAATTGGTTTCTCGGTTTCTTGAACAGAACCTCTTGTGGAGAAAATAACAAAGGCTCCGGTGCCAATCGTGATAAAAGAGCCAGAAATGGATTCAGCAAAATTTAAGATTGCAGCCTGGATATCTAATATTAATCGATGTAAATCGTATGATACCATATTATGATCATTTTTTTTCTCAATCCCTTGAACTTTTACGAGTATGGCAGCAATTTGTGATTGTTTAAAATGCATGGTTTCCCATTGTTGTATGGCTGTTGATAAAGTCTCACGAATATTGCTTCTTGTGGGAGTAACTCGGTAGGCAGGAATATTTTCCGAACGCAATTGATCATATATTGAACGCAAACAAGTGATACAAATATCTACTTTTCCATCTTGGTAAAGTTTTTGGTGAAAAGTTAGAAGATCTTTGAGATGAGTTTCATGTGTATACTCTTGCACATAAACCTGTCTGCCTGAAATATTAAGGTCGTTATAGGTTTCATAGACATCTCGTTCTGTTAGCATATCGATGCTAATAGATTCAAGCGCTTTCTTATCAATATATCCAATTTCCACCAAAGTCTTAGTTAAGCTGGCACCATCTAACTTAAGTAAAAAAAAGGGCTGATTGACACCACTCTCTAAAAATGAATTATATAAGGCCGGTCCTGCTAGGATCCAAAGGTCAACAGCCTGTTGATTATTTTGTATGAGGCTAGCAGCTTCCAATGTATTCGCATAAATGAAAGGTACCGGTTGGATATGTTCGCTATATTCCATTGCAATTTCAGAAATAAGTTGGACAGAGTCTTCTGGTCCAATAATTCCAACTCTTGGTTTCAAATAATTCCCCCCAATAAAAAGATTGAATTTAATTATATCAATTATGAAAAAATTTAGGTATAAATTCATTCACTTTAAGTTTACCTCATCTTTAAACCATATTTCCAACATAATTATAGTGAATTTTTTGAAAATTCAGTTGACAGTATTCCTTTTTCTCTGTATAGTTTCATTTAAGGAACATATTAAGAATTATTCCGTAAATTAAAACAGAGGGGTGTTTGTAAATGAATCCATCGAAGGAGAATACAGAACGATTACCTTTGGTTGAACAAGATCAATTCAAACATGTCATAGGCCATTTTGCCAGCGGTGTATCGATTATCACCGTTAGAAATAATGGTGTCGATTTTGGTATTACTGCCAGTGCTGTTAGTTCTGTATCAGTTGAGCCACCAATGCTGCTCGTTTGTGTCAATAAAAGCACAGGAACTTGTCATGCAATTTCAGCAGCAGAATCCTTTACGGTGAACATCATGAATGAAAGTCAAAAAGATTTAGCTCTTAGATTTGCTAGAGCAAATACCGATAAATTTAAGGATGTTCAGTTTTCTTACGGAGAACTAGGAAATCCTGTTCTCGAAAATACACTTGCACACCTTGAATGCCGTGTGGTTGAAGAAGTAACCGGTGGGACTCATTCCGTATTTCTAGCTGAAGTACAGAATGCACAAGCGGCAAGCACCAATCCTCTAGTCTATTATCGTGGGAAATTTGGTCAATTTATAGAAGCTTAGTAGATAAAATGTTATTGGGAGGAAACGAAATGGCATTAATGACAGGTAAACAGTATCGAGAATCACTGAATGATGGCAGGGAAGTCTATATTGATGGAGAAAAAGTTCGGAACCTAGCTGATCACCCATCCTTTAAGCCCATCATTGATGTAAAAGCTAGAATGTATGATATGGCGTTTGAAGAGAAGTATGCTGAAACCTTAACCACTAGACTTACAGATGGTGAGATTGTATCCAGAGCTTACAAAGCACCTGAGACCAAGGAAGACTTGAGCGCTATACGTAAACATGTGGAAACAGTTCTTGATGATCTTGGGGGAGTGGTTTATCGAGTTGGGGACGAAACCATTGGTGAAATGTGGTCCCTTTTTGATGCCCAAGATAAATTAAATGAAATTGATCCAACTTATGCAAAAAATATTAAATATCACATTGACCGTGTTGCGAGAGAAGATTTATTCCACGTATCAGCAAACACGGATCCAAAAGGCGATAGAAGTAAATTATTCAGTGGAAAAGATGGTGGAACCCTTCTTCATGTGGTCGAGGAAAATGATAAAGGCATTGTGGTAAAAGGCGCTAAGTTTGAAACAGCCGCTGCCTATGCCCATCAAGCATTTGTAAAACCAACGATATTAGATTGGAATGCTGGTTCAGAAAAAATGGCTCCATTCGCCTGTGGTTTTATCTGTGATATGGGTTCACCTGGTCTGAAGCATATTTGCCGGACATCGCTAGGTACAGACAGAAATCCACTAGATTATCCGATTGCTACAAAATTTGAAGAAATTGATACATTACTAATCTTTGATCATGTTTTAATTCCGTGGGAAAATGTACTTTTCCATCGCTCCTTAGAATCTGCCGCCTATATCCGTTCTACTCTTCATCGTTATTCTGCTTTTAATTATACCCTTAGAATGTTGCGCAGAGCCGATTATTTAATCGGAGCCGCCTTATTGAATGTTGAACAAACTGGTTTAACTCATTTACAAGCCGTAAAAGAGAAAATCTCACAACTCATTAATTATCGTGAAGGAATTAATGCTCATTTAACCGCGGCCGTAGCTGAAGCAAAAAGAAGCCCAGGCGGGTTAATGATGCCAAACCAATCACTCTTGTACACCGGCCGTGTCTTTGCATTGGCAAATTTCCCAGCAATGGCTCATCTAACTAGAGAGCTTGTTGGCGGACAATTAGCGGTAACGCCGGACTCTACTACGATGGCAGACCCGGAAATTAAACCTTATATTGATCAATATTACTCTGTTGGGGAATGGACACCAGAAGATCGCGGTAAATTACTCTATTTTGCAAGAGATTTGTTAAATTCCTCTTATGCTGGGCACCGAACAACCTTTGAATTATTCGCCCAAAGTCCACCATTTGCTCAACAAATGGCCGTGTTTAATAATTTTGATTTGGAACCTAATCGTGAATTAGTGCGAAAAGCAGCAGGAATTAAGCAGTCTGAACCTGTTTCTAGTTAATGGAAGAAAGGAGTTTTTCACTTTGGAAATTCATGCACCAGGAACTTTAAAGCTCCCTGCATCAGCGCTCACGATTGGTGCTCTTGACGGTGTACATTTAGGGCACCAGGCATTACTAGCAAAAACAAAAATGCGGGCGGAGAAACTCGGGGTTCCATTTGTGGTCTATACCTTTGATCCTCCTCCGAAGGTATTTTTTAAAAACTGCCAAATGATCACTTCACTCGATGAAAAGCTTAATCGGCTTGAGATGTCGGGTGCTGAGCATGTGATTGTAGGGCAATTTAATGAAGCATTTACGAAACAAACTGTTACTGCTTTTATAGAAGAACTAGAGTTAATCAATCCGGTTGAAATTTGGGAAGGTCCAAACTTCCAATTCGGAAAAGATCGAAAAGGGACAATCGACGATCTAAAGGCTCATTTTAATGTAGGTATTTTAAGTCCGCTGCAATGTGAACAAGGTGAATTAATTTCATCAACTCGTATTCGCAAATTATTACTGCAAGAAAACTATTCTTCAGCCAGAAATTTACTGGGAGATATCCGCCATATTTCCTTTTTGGCAGAAAAAAACTTTGCCGTATAAAGGTTTTTTCACTTTATTAGTATATTAATCAAAAATAATTGGAGTAGCAATTATTGAGTTATTCATAATTGTTACTCCCGTTTTATTTCTTGCGAGAAAAATTGAAAAAACGAAATTGTGGGTTAGAAAGTGGGGAGTAGTGTGTTGAAAATTAATCTTAGTCGTTTAGTACAGGATATTGAGCGATATGGTGAATATGGAAAGAATGAACATGGAGGTGTGACAAGACCTAGTTTCTCTTACGAAGATCATCAGGTACGTCAATTGTTTATAGAAGAATTAAAGGAAATGGGACTTGAAATTACCATTGATGGTGCTGCCAATATATGGGGGAAATATAAAGGAACTGGAAAAAAGAAAGGTAGTATCGTTATTGGCTCACATTTGGATTCTGTTCCTAATGGTGGAAAATACGATGGGCCACTTGGTGTTCTTATGGCAAAAGAAATTATCAAAACGTTAAAAGAGCATACAATTCTTCTTGACCATGACATTGAAATTGTTTCCTTTACAGCAGAAGAGTCGAATGATTTTAATTTATCCACTTTCGGGAGCCGTTGCTTTGTCGGACGGTTAACGGCAGAAATCTTAAAAGACGCTTGTGATTCAAAAGGAGCTCTTCTGAGTGAGGAATTGAAGAAGGTTGGCGGTGGGCTAGATAAATTCCCGGAAATTAACAAAATGCATAATAATAAAAAAGCTTTTATTGAACTTCATATTGAGCAGGGACAAAGGCTAGAAAGCGCGAATATTTCAATGGCAGTAATCAACAGTGTGGTGGGTACGTATCGTAGTGTTGTATCAATAAAAGGAGACCCAAATCACTCTGGTACGACAATGATGGTGAATAGAAAAGATGCTCTTACAGCAGCGTCTGAAATGATTCTTGAGGTTGAACGGTATTGCAAAGCAAAGGGTAATGTGGTTGGAACAGTAGGGAGAATAAATGTAAGTCCTAATGCTGCCAATATCATTCCTGGTCAAGTTGATTTTATATTGGAAATAAGAGCGGAGGCAGAGGGTAGCATCCAGGAGGCGATAGCATCCATCCAAGATGTTTGGCATGAGATTTCTGATAGAAGAAAAGTAAAAGTTGTACAAGAAGTATTTCTTGACCAAAAACCTGTACTTTTAGACCAAGTTTTGGTGTCTGTTTTTGAAAACACTGCTAGGGAAATGAACGAGCCTTGTTTGACGCTGCCTAGTATGGCTGTGCATGATGCTGCCCATATGGCAAGTATAACGAAATCAGTTATGGTATTTGTTAAGAGTATTGGCGGGAAAAGCCATTGCCCTGAAGAGTTTAGTGAACCCGAGGATATTGAGAAGGTTGGAAATTTAATACTTCAAGGAATTATTCAACTGGATAGGACGCTATCAGAAAAGGAGATTAAAAGCGTTTAAATTGTTTATGAAGACATGGAATAAAGTCACTTTTCTTTCTTTTGTATGATTGTAGAAGGCTTGCTACTACTAGCAGGTCTTGATTTGTAATATAGGTTTCTTCTACATGGATTCTAGCTTCTCTATTAAAAAAATTTTTTATAGTAAAAAAATCATTGGAAATTTGATATAGTAGTAGTATTGAATTTTTAAAATAAAGAATTTTTAGAATATTTAATTGACATTATCACTATGGATTTGTTATTTTTAATTAAAGAATAATTAAAGAAAAGTTCCGTAAATGAAAAAGTATATTCAATCTTTGAATTTATGTAGCGGATTCAAGTCATCAATGAAATTATAGGAGGAATCGTATGGCATTAATGACAGGTAAAGAGTACCGTGAATCGCTGAATGACGGAAGAGAAATCTTTATTGATGGTGAAAAAGTTCGGAACGTAGCCGAACATCCATCCTTTAAGCCCATCGTTGATGTAAAAGCTAGAATGTATGATATGGCATTTGAAGAGAAGTATGCTAAAACCTTGACCACTAGACTTCCGGATGGTGAAATTGTATCCCGAGCTTACAAAGCACCTGAGACCAAGGAAGATTTGAGTGCTATTCGCAAACATGTGGAAACTGTTCTTGATGACCTTGGGGGAGTAGTTTATCGAGTGGGCGATGAAACGATTGGTGAAATGTGGTCGCTTTTTGATGCCCAAGAGAAATTAAATGAAATTGATCCAACATATGCAAAAAATATTAAATATCACATTGACCGTGTTGCGAGAGAAGATTTATTCCACGTATCAGCAAACACGGATCCAAAAGGCGATAGAAGTAAATTATTCAGTGGAAAAGATGGTGGAACCCTTCTTCATGTGGTCGAGGAAAATGATAAAGGCATTGTGGTAAAAGGCGCTAAGTTTGAAACAGCCGCTGCCTATGCCCATCAAGCATTTGTAAAACCAACGATATTAGATTGGAATGCTGGTTCAGAAAAAATGGCTCCATTCGCCTGTGGTTTTATCTGTGATATGGGTTCACCAGGGTTGAAGCATATTTGCCGGACATCACTAGGTACTGACCGTAATCCACAAGATTATCCAATTGCAACAAAATTTGAAGAAATTGATACATTACTTATTTTCGATAATGTCCTAATTCCGTGGGAAAATGTACTTTTCCATCGCTCCTTAGAATCTGCCGCCTATATTCGTTCTACCCTTCATCGTTATTCTGCCTTTAATTACACCCTAAGAATTCTGCGCAGGGCCGATTATTTAATCGGAACCGCCTTATTGAATGTTGAACAAACTGGTTTAACTCATCTCCAAGCCGTAAAAGAGAAAATCTCACAACTAATCAATTATCGTGAAGGAATAAATGCACATCTAACTGCAGCTGTGGCCGAAGCGGAAAAAAGCCCAGGAGGCTTAATGATGCCAAATCAATCACTATTGTACACCGGCCGTGTCTTCGCGTTAGCCAATTTTCCGGCAATGGCGCATTTAACTAGAGAGCTTGTTGGCGGACAATTAGCGGTAACGCCGGACTCTACTACGATGGCAGATCCAGAAGTCCAACCATACATTGATCAATATTACTCTGTTGGGAAGTGGACACCAGAGGATCGCGGTAAATTACTTTATTTTGCAAGAGATTTATTAAATTCCTCTTATGCTGGGCACCGAACAACCTTTGAATTATTTGCCCAAAGTCCGCCGTTTGCCCAACAAATGGCCGTGTTTAATAATTTTGATTTGGAACCTAATCGTGAATTGGTGCGAAAAGCAGCAGGAATTAAACCTAATACCACTGAGTCTTCTTTTCGTTTATAATTTTTTGACAAAACAAGAGTTCTCAAGCAATAACCATTTCTAAATAGGATTAAAGGGGGATTTACGTTGGTACATTCTACAAAATTAATCGTGAAGAAGATTGTTATGTTTCTGGTGTTAGCCGTATTGTTGGTTGGGTGTTCTGGGACAAATTCTTCATCGGGAACTGGTGATTCTTCATCTAAAAGCGGTGATAAGATTAAGGTTGGACTGCAAGCACCAATGACTGGTGATAACGCACAGTATGGGCAGGATATGAAAAATGGCGTTGAACTTGCGTTTAAAAAGATTAATAGTGAAGGCGGTATTAATGGTAAAAAGCTTGAATTGGTAGTCGGTGATGATAAAGCAACTCCCTCAGAAGCTGTTGCCGTTGTAAATAAAATGATCATGAATGATGGAGTAAAGGCGATTATTGGCGGATATAATTCATCCCCAACACTTGCTGCCCAAGAAGTTTCAGGATCCTCAAAAGTCCTCCATTTAAACATGGGAGCCAGCCCTGATTTGTCTAAAACGGGTAACAAATACCTATTCCGTGTTATCTTAACTGGTTCCGTTTATGTGCCTGCTGTTATGAAATATATGGCAGAAGAGAAAAAAGTTAAGAAAATAGCGGCTTTATTTGAAAATACGGATTATGGAATTACGATGTATGATGCTGCCAAAGAATCGACAAAGGACCTTGGAGTAGAGTTTATTGCTACAGAAAAATATAACCCAGGTGATAAAAACTTTTCAGCACAATTATCAAAGATTAAGAATCTAAATCCTGATGCTGTAATGGTTGTAGGTTTGTACAATGAGGTAGCGTTAATTGAACAACAAGCAAGACAGGCAGGGTTAGATGTTCAGTTCTTCTCGCCAGATGATTCCATGTATTCAGAGCAACTCATCACATTAGGTGGAGATTCGGTTGAAAATCACATTTTTGCATCCATGATTGATCTAAATGATGATTCAGAAGAGATGAAAGAATTTAAAGCACTAGCTGAAGAAAATAATGTTCCAGCACAGGCTAATACTGCCATCGCTTTTGACGCAGCAATGGCGCTTGCAAAAGCACTAGAAGATGGCAGCGGTGATGCTGAAAAAGCACGTGATGCACTAGCAAATATTGAATATCAAGGAATTACTGGACCAATTAAATTCGATAAAAACGGTGATCGTTCAAATACTCCGATGATTATGCAAGTACAAAAGGGTAGTTTCACGGTAATTAAAGAATCAGAATAGGGGGATAACGTGTGTTCTTTGACCAATTAATAAATGGAATAGTCCTCGGCAGCATATACGCATTAATGGCGATTGGTTACACAATGGTATGGAATGTGCTCCGTTTTATTAACTTTGCACATGGTGAAGTATACATGGGAGGGGCATTCGTGTCCCTTTATCTTCTATTACTAGATACACCGATTTGGCTAGCTTATCTTGGAGGCGTGTGCGCAGGGGCATTACTTGGATATTTAATGGAAAAAGTGGTGTACATGAGGATGCGAAGTGCACCTAAATTAAATTTGTTGATCGCAGCTATTGGAATTTCCATTGTCCTTCAAAACTTAGCCCAATATATTTGGGGGGCAACTCCAGAAAGATTAACCTCACCATTCCTATCTAAAAATATTAGTATAGGGGATATGCTAATCAATCAGCACTATGTTTACATCATTATTGTCACCATTCTTGTCATGATTGTTTTAGAATTATTTATCAATCGAACACTTATGGGAAAAGCTGTCCAAGCGGCTTCACAAAACATTCAGGCTACACAATTAATGGGCATTAATGCAAATAAGATCATTTCGATTACCTTTGCAATCGGATCAGCTGTTGGTGCACTAGCAGGTATTTTAGTAGGGCCTGTCTTCCTTGTTTATCCAACTATGGGGGTGTTCGCTGGACTAAAAGGATTTACTGCCTCGGTTATGGGGGGAATGGGAAATATACCAGGAGCCATGATTGCAGGCTTATTATTAGGTATTATTGAAAGCTTTGCTGCTGGTTTTATTTCCTCCGGTTATCGAGATGCGGTTGCCATGGTCATTTTATTATTTATTTTATTAGTTCGTCCTCAAGGGATTTTTGGGAAAATCGTTCAACAAAAGGTATAAAGGGGGGAGAAAGGATGGAACAAATCAAAAAAACAGGTTTTCGAAAAATCGTGTTCATTTTGGGAGTGATTGCATTATTTCTCCTGCCTCTTGCAGTAGTAAATCCATACTTTATGTATGTTATTAATCTTATTCTAATCTATGCCATCCTTGCACTAGGTCTTGACTTAATTGTTGGTTATACAGGTCAGGTTTCGGTTGGTCATGGTGCATTCTTTGGGATCGGAGCATATGTGGCTGCGATATTGGCCAAAAAATTTGGATTTTCACTTTGGATGAATCTTCCACTTTCTATTGTGGTTACCGCATTAATAGGTTTTGTCATTGGATTTATTGGATTGAAATTAATTGAAGAATACTTAGTTATGGCGACGCTTGCATTTGGAACCATCATATGGCTTGTATTCTTAAACTGGAATGATCTTACAGGCGGACCGATGGGAATTGCCGGAATACCTGCTCCTCCGCCTATTAAAATAGGATCATTTGAACTTTTATTTACACGTTACCATGATTATTATCCCTTATTATTGATATTTGTATTTCTAGGTATTTTAGTCACACGTTTAATCATTAAGTCCGGATTTGGCCGTGCATGCACCGCCATTCGTGATGATGAACTTGCAGCTCAAGCAATGGGAATCCCTGTATTTAAAACAAAAGTAATGATGTTTACCATTTCAGCTGCTTTTTGCGGTGCAGCTGGTGCCTTATATGCTCATTTCCTGCGTGTGGTTAGTCCGGAAACCTTTGCTTTTGGGATGTCTGTCACCATTTTAACAATGGTTATGATTGGCGGCCAAGGTTCTATAGCAGGAGCGTTGATTGGAGCATCGATTCTTACCGTTTCTTCAGAGGTACTACGTGAGACACCTGAATTAAGAATGTTAATCTATGGATTTCTAATCGTCATCATGATTATGTTCTTCCCTAAGGGAGTCATGGGGTTATTAAAAATGTCAAAGAAACGATTTTTTCAAAAAAATTCAAAAGTGGAGAAAACAGCGATAGAGAAAGAGGGGTTAAGTTATGAGCAATAATCTTGTTAATGAATCAGCTATCTTAACCGTCAACAAACTTTCAAAGGCTTTTGGGGGAGTAAAAGCTGTAAACAATCTTTCATTCTCCGTCTCCGAAAACAATATACATGCGATTATCGGTCCGAATGGAGCTGGTAAAAGTACATTATTTAACCTTATCACAGGAGTTATTACACCTGATGAGGGGAAAATACAGCTATTAAATCAGGATATTACTTCATTGAGACCAGATAAAATTGCAGAGCAAGGGGTTTCACGTACATTCCAAAATATTCGCTTATTTCCTGATATGACCGTTTTTGAAACTGTATTAATAGGAACTTATCTTTTAACAGGTGGTAAACTTCTCCCTGCTGTATTCCGGACTAAGAACTTTCGGAATAAGGAACGGCAGGCAAAGGAAAGAATTGAAGAAATTTTGAAATTTGTTGGTTTATGGGATTTGCGCCATGAGTATGCAGCGAAGTTATCCTATGGAAGTCAAAGACGTGTTGAAATTGCCAGGGCTTTAGCAACAAATCCACGGTTATTATTACTGGATGAGCCTACCGCTGGTATGAATCAAAAGGAAACAAAAGAGCTGATGAATCTATTTACACAGGTAAGTAAACAAGGCATTACCATTTTAATTATTGCTCACGATATGCACCTGGTAAATACTTTGTCCAACCAAATTACTGTAATAAATTTTGGAGAAAAGTTGGTAGAAGGTCCTCCTGATGTGATTCAAAATCATCCTGCTGTATTGGAAGCTTATATGGGGAGGGCTGAAGTCAATGCTTAATGTTGAAAACGTTAGTACATATTACGGACAGATATGTGCTATAGACAATATTAGCTTGAAAGTAGAAGAAAAGGAAGCAGTTTCCGTTATCGGTGCCAATGGTGCAGGAAAGAGCACTTTATTAAAAACCATAATTGGTGAGTTGCGCCCTAAAAGTGGTAATATTCAACTTTCCGGTAAATCAATCGTTAATGAAAAAACGTTTAAACTAGTAAGTCGCGGCATGACACTTGTTCCTGAAGGAAGACATGTATTTCCGTTACTCTCCGTTTGGGATAATTTACTTTTAGGCGGTTATACACTTCCTACAAAAAGTCGTCAACAAAGGGCTGAAGAGGTCACTGAGCCATTTCCGATTTTAAGAGAAAGAAAAGAACAGCTGGCAGGTCTATTGTCTGGAGGAGAACAGCAAATGCTGGCGATTGCAAGAGCCATGATGACGAAACCTAAATTATTATTACTGGATGAACCATCAATGGGTTTATCACCAAAACTAGTTTTTGAGGTCTATGATAAAATAACCGAATTACATCAGCAAGGAACCACCATCCTTTTAGTCGATCAGAATGCTGAAATGGCGATTGATTTTTGCAGTCGTGGGTATGTATTAATGGCCGGGCGTTTAGCAGGCGAAGGTACAAAAAAAGAATTAAAGGAAAGCGAAATCGTTCAAAAATCTTATCTTGGATAAATTTTCAAAACATTGACAATTTTCCCAAAAAATATTATATTGTTTTTAGGGCATAAATAGGGATAAATTCCTTTAATAAAATCATAGGGAGGAAATAATAATATGTCAGTCCATGGCGAGACGCAAAAAGTAGAGATTCAGAGATTCCGAAAGTTCAAAACAGCCCAATATTATCCGAAAAGCTTGGGAAAGCCAGAACACCATATTGATAATGAATTTTGCATGGCCGTTCGAGCTGGAAATCGAATCTTTTTGAGGGGGCAAACTGGATTTGATTTAGATGGTAACTTTCACGGTATTGGCGATGTGGCAGCGCAAGCCGAAATGGCATGTACCTGTGTAAGGCAGCTGATCGAAGAGGCTGGCGGAACGATTAATGATATTTGTAAGATTACCGTTTACTTGATGCATCGTGAAGATCGAAGCAAAGTCTATCCGGTCATTGCAAAACATTTTAAAGATGTATACCCTTGCAGTACTGGTTTATTGGTAAGCGGATTTGCGATGCCTGAGATGTTAATGGAAATTGATGTTGAAGCTGTTATTAGCGAATAGAATTTATTTTTTTAGTAGATTAATACTACTTTCATAATGAATACTAAAAAATTAAATCTACCGAGGAGGGGTAAAATGACATTTTCGGTAGCGGGACGCTGTTCTTCCACCGGTGCATTAGGAGTAATTGTAACTTCGAGTAGTCCAGCAGTTGGTGCAAGGTGCCCATGGGTAAAAGCTGGAGAGGGTGCTATTTTATCACAAAATGTAACTGACCCGAGATTAGCAACTATCGGTTTTACCGTGTTGGAAAATGGCTTTGATGCCCAGTCGGCTATCCGTTCAATGAAGGAAGCTTCGCCGTTTCCGGAATACAGGCAACTGGCGGTAGTGGATTCGAAAGGAAATTCCGCTGCATTTACAGGAAAAAAGGCACTAGGTGTCCATGGAGAATTTTGTGCTAAAAATGTTGCTAGTATTGGAAATCTCCTTAGTGATCCTGCGATTCCGGAAGCAATGGGGCATGTCTTTTTAGAAACGGAAGGAAAGCCATTGGCAGAAAGATTAATTTTGGCGCTTGAAAAGGGCTTTCAGTTAGGCGGAGAATTAGATCAGGAACACTCTATTGGACTCTTAGTATATACAGATGAGCCATTCCCTTATGTTGACCTTAGAGTGGATTATAGTGATCATCCTCTTGAAGATATAAAGAAGCTATGGGAAATTTACGGTCCTCAGGCAAATGACTATAAAGTAAGGGCTGTTGTTCCAGAAATGGCACCTTCCTATGGAGTTATTGGTGACGAATAACGTTTTAGGTTAAGTTAAAATCTAACTCTGGGCAATAGTTTGCTAATGAATAGAAAAACACATGGGATTTTGATTGGGAGCCCCATGTGTTTTTTTATGAAATAATGTGTTATAGAGGAGATTGTCGGCGCAAGGAGGAAACGTTACATCCTGGACCACAATAATAAAGAAAAGTTTGCTAATGTAAGTCGGGGTTTACCTCTTTGATTCTTCGGCCAATTAACTATCTATTTTATAATAACACTAAAAATGCTGCCCAAAATTAAAACTTTGAGCAGCATTTTTAGTTTTGACCCGAAAAAAATGAGGCCGTTTGGTTTTCTAAAAAAGTAGGCTGAAACCGTCCTTTTGAGAAAAATTGACAGAACCATCCCCATTTTTTTACACTACACTGTTTTTAATGGCATTACTATCACTGACATCGGGATCAATGACTGTGGAAGCAGGGACCGCTACTGGAGAAAAGTCTCCATTTTGTTCTCCAAAGGCCTGATTTCGCTTATAGGTTACAAGTTGATCAATTAATTGCAGGGTCCCCATATTGGCTACTGCACCATTATCAATTGTATTCACTTTAAATCCAAGAACATTGATGACAACTGGTGAAACAAAAAACATGTTAACACCCCGTTTTTTCAAGTTATTTACATCTAGTTCAAAACAAGAATCAATGCGGACTATAAAAGGCTTGTTTTAACTGAGTTGCTATCAGAGATATCCGGGTCCAATACCCAAGAATTAGACAGTATTGTTGGGGATAAGTCCCCGTTCTGTTCTCCTATTCCTTGGTTCCTTTTATATGAAACAAACTGATCCAAGTGTTGGCTTGGACCTAGATTAACGACTCCTGCATGGTCGATCGCATTTATCTTAATTCCTAATATATTAAGTGATACAGGTGCAAATGTCATAGGATTGCTCCTTATAAATTAGGTAATTTGGCCGTTTCAAAAGAAGAATTAGAATCAATTTGATCCCGGTCATCAACAGCACTTCTGGTGCCAATAAAATTGGTTCCATCTCCCATATTTTGGCCAAGTCCTTGGTTTTTTTTATCAGAATTATGCCATTCCGCTAAAAGGTTTTGCCCCACATTTATTGCTGATGCATTCTCAAATGAATTCACCTTTATGATATTAATATTGATATTAATGTATGGAACCGGACCCACCATTTAAAACCTCCTAATTATTTTTCCTTAAAGGGGTTTACCAGTTATTTTTTGTGAGTTGGAATCCTCGATATCATGATCCAAAATCGTGCTTGTTGTGTAAATTTTCAAACATCCATCAGCCAACTGCTGGCCAAAGCCTTGATTTTTCTTTGCAGATACATTCCTGTTTATTTTCAAGGTAGAACTAAAAGAGATGGAACTACCATGATCGATATTATTTAGTTTTATTCCATTAATAGTCACCTTGGTTGGAATAAAGTCCATGAATGATTATCCTCTCTTTGGCATTACCCCGGGGTACTTAACTATATGATTGTTAACTAGAAAATATGATTTTGTATATAGGGACTAGACGGAACGTGGTAAATCATGGGGGCTTCATTTTAAGATTGGACACTTTTTATGAATGATTTACTAAATAATAAATATTATTAATTATAAGAAGAAATGTACGGGGATTCATACTGAGTCTTACAAGGAGGATGATCCATCATGGATATGAATAAGATCTTACAATGGATGGATTTGGCGAAAAAATACCAAACTGGTGATTTTTGGGATGGGATTTTTGATCAATCCTCCTTTGAAGAATTTATGAAAAGTAATATGGATCCAAATAAATCGGGTGAACCAGCAATGAGAGCGGGTCAGGGGAAAAAGTTTCCCCCAACAGATATTTTCATAACCGATGAGGAAGTTCTGTTAATCTCAGATTTAGCAGGTTATGTAAAAGAAAATATACAATTATCTGTATCAGGAACCCATCTTTTAATCAAAGGAAGCAGTCACCAAATGATGACGGGGGAGCCTGTACAGAAAGAAAGATATCATGGCTCTTTTGAACGGGTTATTCAACTTCCTGAACCGACGTTTCCAAATCAAATTCGGGCTAAATTTAAAAATGGACTTCTATTTGTTACATATAAACGGCAATTTTTAAAAGAAGAGCGAGTAGATATCGATTAACATAGTCGGAAAAATAAAATTACTTTAATGTGGGGAGACACGATGCCTATAAAAAGGATGTTCAATCAAAAGGCTGAAAAAAAAGTCTTAGATAATATGGAAAAGCAGACTTTAAGAATCAATGCACTCGAAGTTCAATTGAAAAGCCTATTGGAGTTTGAGAAGAAGATTCGAACATCGATGTATAGTTACAACAATGGGGAAAAAAATGAACAGGAGCGAGAAAAGACACTAGGTAAGGATTTAAAAATAATAAAGATGGAGAATGCCCATAATTTTAATGAAATCAATAAAAGATTGGAAGAAATGGGACAAAGAGTAGAGCAACTTGAAAAGTTTAGAGAGAATAAAGGACACTCACAATCAATAATAGAAGATCATCGACAGACATCAACTGAAGATTTTTCAACACATGAACATAAAAGTGAAAAAAGAGATAACATGGATGTGTTTTTCACACAGATTGAAATGAGAGTACAACTCTTAGAACGCAATATTTTATTGGTGAATGAAGTCCAGGCTGGGTTGGTAAAACGGCTAGAGGAGCTAATAGATATTAGTAATGGTTTAGTGAAACGAATGGACGAAACAGAGGTACCAATTAAAAACGAAGAACCTATTTTAAAAACGTTATATATTGAAAAGTTATACCTAGAAAAGTATGAACAAAACAATAACTTTGCTCAGCTTGGCATTAAAAGTTTAAGCGGAGCATTAAATATTGGTGCGACATATGGAAAAGAAGCAATCCCGAAGAAAATCACTGAGCAAGTAAAAGAGGAAATGGAAAAAATGAAGGAAATGAAAGGGGAAATGGAAAATAACCAGCCTAGTTCAGATCAGTCTGGTCCTATTCACCATGATGAATCATCCTCAGAAGGAGCTTCTGCCCCATCAGAGGACAAGATTCCATATACGGATATTGTCATTGAGGAGGACGATCCTTCCCATGAAGAGGATTTTTTTTAGGGCTTCTCCAACCTGGAAGTCCTATTTTTGATAGTTCATAATATATAGGCAGCCCAATAACCAAAACCAAAGCCTCCTAGGTTACTTATGCGCCGAGCGTCAAAAAAGGGGAGGGGGAATTAGAAACCTATCTCTATGTCCGGTTCCATTGTTTACTGGACTCAATTGTTTCGATAAATTTCTCAATTGTTGGTGTTAAGTACGTATCAGCTCTTCTAACAAAAACAGTCTTTACCTTACTATATTGCTCTGGAAGCGTATGAAATTGAACTAGACCCTCCTTTTCTAATTGTTTAACTTCTGACTTTGGAACGAATGCCACACCAAGTCCCATAACAGCACTGCGCAAAATGGTTTCTAAAGTACCAAATTCCATTATTTTTTTGGGCGTAATGTTTTGATTTTTATACCATTCTGCTAGACGTGCTCGGTAGCCACAACCTTTGCTGAAACATAATATAGTTTCTTCTTTGATATCTTCTAATGTGGTGACATGAGTATCAGAAATTAAAACGAGCTCCTCTTCAAACACTTCATAGGACAGAAGGTCGTGATGTACATCCGTTTCTGTAATAAAAGCACCATCCAACTTATGATTTAATACTTCCTCCACTAATGATTCTGTAACTCCCGTAAATACAGACAAATCGACTTCTTTATATTTTTTAATATAACTAGACAAAATTTTTGGTAGATGTATAACCGTTTCGATTGTACCAATTTCTAATTTTCCAGACGGTTCTTTATTCGTTTGAACGGCATTTTTCATTTCTTCTGTTAGTAATAATATTCTTTTACTATAGGTTAATAGTTTTTTACCCTCCGGTGTTAAGCTCATACCTCGTCGATGTCGATTAAAGAGAGGAGTATTCATTTCAGCTTCTAGCTTACGAATTCTTGATGTAATATTTGATTGCACATAATTTAGCTCTTTAGCAGCTTCTGATATAGTCCCTTTATCCGCAACCACCTGAAAAATCTCTAGGTCTTTAAATTCCACTTTTCATGCCCCTCTATCATTATTCTGTATTCTTATGATATCACGAAAAATGATAGTAGATCATCATTATTATTGATTTTACAAGATATCAAATAAGGGAGATAATCAATCTGCTATTAATTCAGGGAGGAAGATGGAATTTGAGAAATAAAGTTTTATGGGGAGCTTTTTTATGTTTTATTGCTGCCGTTTCATGGGGAGCCATGTTTCCAATCGCACATGCAGCTTTTAAACATATCGATCCCTTTTATTTTACGATCATTCGTTATGGTGCTGTTACCATCATTTTGGCAGTAATACTATTTTGGAAAGAAGGAAAACAAGCTTTCCGTTTTGAAGGTCTAGGTCTTCCATTATGGTTCTTCGGCACAATGGCGTTTACAGTCTATAATTTATTTATCTTCTGGGGAGAAGATATAATGGGTGAATCAGGGGTAATGGTTGCATCGATTATGGAATCCTTAATGCCGATGATTTCCATTTTATTCGTATGGATGGTTTTCAAGAAACGCCCTCAAAGATTCACTTTTATCTGTGTACTCGTGTCATTAATTGGTGCGATTCTCGTTATTACAAAAGGTGATATTCGAGCATTTCTAGGCGCGAGAGATTCGATCATGCCTTCCATACTCATCTTTATTGCAGTGGTTGGATGGGTCATATATACAATGGGTGGGAGTAGGTTTACTAGTTGGTCCGTTTTACGGTATTCGACGTTAAGCTGTTTACTTGGAACGCTAACGGCGGTTGTGATTGTGGCAGCAGCGACACTGTTTGGATATATATCATTCCCTACAAAAGAAGTGATGATCGCTGCAAGTCCGCATTTATTGTTTATGATAATATTTCCTGGCCTCATTGCACTGCTCGGTTGGAACATCGGTGTCAGCATTTTATCACCCATAAATGCCCTTTTATTCATTAACTTCGTACCCGTTACTACACTTTTAATTTCGATTTATCAAGGCTATGATGTAACAATGTTTGACATTCTAGGTACCGTCTTGATTGTTATTTCACTGCTGGCTAATAATCTTTTTGTAAGGGTGCAAAAGAATGGTTACAAGCAGCATGTTCAAACAAATTTGCATCAACGAGCATCCTAACTACCCAAACCTCTTGTTTGGTAGGAAAGAAATTTTTTTATATTTAATAAAATAAACAAAAAAGGAAAACATCAATAAATCGTTTTCCTTTCTGTTTGGTACCTTTTTATTTTAGCATACTATCTAAATAGCGAATCACTTCATCGTGTTTACCGGAAACTTTCATATCTCTTTCCTGATCCTTCATCAGTTTTTCTTTTGCTTTTCTTAATACTTCTTCCTCAATCGCCTGCGGTATGACTACAACCCCATCTGCATCCGCTATAATGATATCCCCAGGACTAACGGAGGTTCCACCACAAGAAATCGGGACGTTGACTTCACCCCAACCAGCTTTCGCGCTTGAAGCAACGGTTGTCCCTTTGCAGAAAACGGGGAAGTTAAGCTTTTTTACTCCTAGGATGTCTCGAATCACCCCATCGGTAACTACCCCTTTAATGCCTAATGTTTGCGCAAGTCCCAGGATGAAATCCCCTGCGATGGTTCGATAGGTATCACCTTTAGCATCCACTACAAGAATATCTCCCGGCTTGGCTTCACGAATAGCACGTAGAACGTATTGATTATCCCCAACTGGCATTTTTACTGTATAGGCACGACCTGCCATTCTGTATTCTTCTTTTAGCGGTTTAATTAATGGATCCATATTATTAAGTCCTTGCATGGTATCTGAAATACAAGTAGTTGGAATCTCAGAAAATGCCGAAACAATCTCGCTCATTTTTACCCTCCTAAGATCATAATAGAATGTTCTTCAATACAGCAAAAACAGTGGACTTTATATAATAGTAAAAATGAATGGGTGAATATTACAAAATGGAATCAAAAAAATTTTGTAACTAGTATTTAGAGTAGTTCAGCATTACAATCTGTATTCCTAGTAAGCGGTACTTTCTTGTTTGTGATTAGTTCTTTTTATCTATTTTTTATTTCAAAAAGATATTTTCTTCAGAATAGGGGAAGATAGGATGGATTAAAATATCCTGGAGGTTAGTATGCCGGAATATGTAGAAGTGGCTGGTCGGGCTATCTTATCTTTTTTAGTCTTATTTTCGCTTGCAAGAATACTTGGCAAAAAACAGATTTCACAGCTTACGTTTTTTGATTATGTGGTCGGAATTGTAATTGGTGACATGGCTTCACAAGTAGCAATTGATACCTCCATGAAAATTGTGAATGGCTTAATAGGATTAGTGGTTTATACTCTTTTGTCCTTAGTCCTAGCTTATGGTGCGATTAAATCGTTTAAGTTTAGAGATCTAGTAGAAAGTAGTCCTTCTATTTTGATTAAAGATGGGAAAATAATGGAGAAAGGTCTTTTTAAACATAAGATGACGTATGATGACCTTATGAATGGTTTAAGAGAAAAAGATGCATTTATGATTGAAGAGGTTGAAATGGCTATTTTGGAAACAAATGGGCAGATTAGTGTAATGAAAAAACCAGAGTTCCAGTCGCTAACTCCAAAAGACATTGGTCTAAGAATGAAAGCGGACCATGCCCCTTCCTTAATTATTATCGATGGAACTCTTCTAGAAAAACGTCTGAAATCCTTAGGCTATACAAAGGATTGGCTTCTTAGTGAGATAAAGAAAAAAGGGGCAAATCATTTTGAAGATGTCTTTTTAGCTCAGATTAATTCTAATGGAAATGTATATGTTGATTTATATGAAGATAACGAAAAAGAGTGAATTAGCATTAACAAAAGACTGTTTTAAAAGCTCACAATAAATGCAGCCTTTTAAACAGTCTTACTTTTTATTCCTTAATACTCTTGATTAGATTATGATCTGTACGGTTTCAGCATTTTTATCTAATTTAAAGCGCACTTTTTTATCTCCGCAAACTAGATCATACTCACCAAGGAATCCTTCAAATGAAACTATTCCATTGTCATCTGTCTTACCCGTGACATTTGTAGACCAGTCTTCTTTTATCAGCTTCTTTAATACTTCATATGAAGGTTTTGGACTATTATCAGTTCTGAGAAAACCAGCCGGTGCACCAAGCCATGCACCATCATCACTGAAGGACCATGTTGTGATGGCTTCTACTAGAGGATGTTTAAACAGAATGGTATACATTTCTTCTATTTCTTTTGCCTGACGTTCTTCGAATTCAGGTGTTGACGGCCATTCTGGAATTTGATAATCATTCAAGTCTTCGATATGAAGCGGCATGAGATGTCCTGATGTCAATGTATTTTCTGTAAAGTGAATGGGAAGTCCAAAGTGCGAAAAACGGTCTAGAACTTCTTCTAATTTCTCACGCCCACAATATCCTTGGTGCTGATGTGATTGAATCCCAATTGCGTCGATTGGAATACCTGCATGCAAACATCCATCAATTAAGATTTCATAATTAATGGATGTATTAAAGTCATTTAATAATAGTGTCGCACCGGGATTACATTCACGTGTTTTTGCAAACATTTCTTTAATGATCCCAACACGGCCAAGTTCTTGAGAAATTCGCGTAATCCCATTGTCATACTTATCAAAAATTGGCATGATCACAACTTCATTAATTACATCCCACATATCGATTAGTCCTTTGAAATCGGAAACATCACGTTCAATTCGCTCAAACTGTGCTTTGAGGATTTCTTCATTGCTCATTTCCAGAAGCCATGGCGCCGTGACCGTGTGCCAGCAAAGAGGATGTCCTTTTACTGTTACATTTCTTTCTTTTAACCACTGAGCAGCAGCTTTTAATTCCTTTGTTCGCGGTTTTCCTTTTTCAGGCTCAAAAGTTCCCCAATAAAAAGGCAGTGTTGCAGAGTTAAAAACATCTAGGAACTTATCAAGTTTTTGTTCCTGGAAAGCTAGGCGCTCTGCTGGAACATTTTTGTTCGCTACATCAATCACATCAAAAATGCCGCTGCCAAAAAGGAACTTATGGTTCGTATGTTTAAGTACAACTTCTTTTCCAGCTACAGGATTTCCTGCTTCATCCACAAGTTTAATCGTCTTGCTCGCTTTACGGTGTGCCAATTCGTTCGTTTGTCCCATCATGCTACCTCCAATTTCATAACAGTAATGAACTATTTAAGAAACCACTTTCATATGTCAATAAAAGTCTACCAAACTTTGTCTATCCAGTATATTAACTATACTGTTTATCTATAGTTTTTAAAGTAAGTAGTTTATTAATTATGGGTAATCCTATCTTGAATGATTCAGACTTCTAGTTTTATGGGGTTTTAGCCATAATTGAGTGGAAGAGTAGAGGAGTATTATTGGAATAAAAGTGATAGCAGATGGATGTAGGTCTCGGTAAAACAAAAGGGAGGGTTCTCTTGCAAAATAGTACAAGCAGAGCCTTCGCTGATCTGTTAAGTAACATTTTATGTATTCTTTTTTTATCTGTGTTGATCGAAAAGAATCTGATTACCATCTGGATCTTCTATTATAAAATGCACTGGTCCTTCAGTGGCTTCATCTGCTTCAGAAAACATTGTGATTCCTTTTTCTTTTAGCTGCTCTTGAAGTTCACATACGTCTGTAAATGAGTCGAGATTTTCTGCATTTTCATTCCACCCAGGATTGAAGGTAAGGATGTATTTTTTCTAACTTAGCTTGGAATAGTATCCTTTCTATTTTTAAAGACCAATTATTTTATTGAACTTTTATTAATGGTAAACTGAATGGGTTATGCAATAATCTTGTGAATACAATAATAACTTAGAAATGAATCAGGTGAAATAGATGAAATCTGCAGGTATTACGGTAAGTGAAATTCTCCGCCTTCCCGTTTTAAAAGAGGCAAAGGTGATTAGTGGTGAATTGGGAATGAATCGTGTTGTTAAATATATAGACATTATGGAGGTTCCTGATGTTACAGGCTGGCTTAGAGAAGGGGAGGTCCTGCTTACTACTGCTTATGCTATTCGTCATGATCCTACACTACTACCGAAATTAGTGGAACAATTAGCACTGGCTGAAGCAGCGGCTTTAGCAATCAAAACTGAGAGATTTCTACATGATATGCCCATAGAGATGATCCAAATGAGTCAAAAATATAACTTGCCAATTATCCAACTTCCCAATAATGTACCGTATATGGATATCACCCATGCAGTCATGGAGCAAATCATTGATAAACAAGCCTCTTTGCTAAGAAGGTCGGAAGAGATTTACAAGACTTTGACTACGTTAGTCGTAGAAAATAAGGGAATACAAGCGGTTGCGGACAAGGTTTCCGGGTTGTTAAGATCGTCGATGTGGCTAGTAGATAAAACTGGAAAGACAATTGTTTCCTCTCCCGCACATACTCCGAATCTCCCTTCACATAATAAAAAGTTTTGGAATATAAACGTGGATAAAAAACATGAAGGAAAGCTCGTTATTGATAAAGCAACATTAGATGATGTCGAGCTTATATGTGTAGAGCAAGCAAGGCTTGTATTTTCATTAGAATTAATGAGAAGGAAAACGGCCATAGAAACGGAAAATAAAATACGTGGTGATTTTATTGAAGAACTTTTGTCTGGTTTAACCTTATCTAAGGAAGTCATCATCAATAAAGGAAATCAGCTAGGATTTAAACCAGACGGTGAGTGGGAACTTGCGATCGTTGAAGTAGAAAATGATAACGATGCTGTGTTAATTGAAAAAATTAGTACCTTAGTTGTACAAACTTCGCAAGAGTATCGAATAAAGTCGCATATTCTTGATAAGGGTAATCGTTTATTGTTAATACTTGCCTCACAGAACGATGAACAAATGAAACATATTGGCAATAACGTACCTTTGCATTGGAGGTCGATTTTGTCTCCTATTATTCAAGGGCGGCAGGGTATTCGGATTGGTTTTGGAGGAAAAAAACCGTTATGGGATATTCAAGGCAGTTTTTTAGAAGCAAAACGTGCAATGATGATGGGGTCCAAATTAAATCGGTATCATCAAATATTTGATTTTGAGGAGCTGGAATTGTTCCAATTATTAATGGACGCTACAGAATTTGTTGATATGGACAAGTTTGTAGAAAAAAAGATTGGTTTGCTGGTTGACTATGATAAGGAAAATGGAACGGACTTGGTAAGCACTTTATACTATTATCTTTTTACAGGTGGAAGTTTGATGGGAACAGCCAAGAAACTTTTTATCCATCGAAATTCTGTGAAATACCGGATGGATAGAATTCGAGAGATAGCCGATATCGATATGGAGAATTTCCAGGAGAGATTTATTTATTACTTTTGCATCATTTATTTTAAATTGAAAATGGAAACAACAACTTAGGGTCAATTTGTGCTCAGAGCACAATTGACCCTATTTTTTTTTGGCTTTGTAGGACATTGTAGTGATTCGGAAGATTATTTAGAATTAAAAACATTCAATACTTTCTTTTTTTTCAGAAAATGCAATAAGAAAGGGGAATTTGTATGATTGGTATTATTCGGGTTTTCACGACTGATCAGGAAGAAGTACTTCAACAGCATGGGAAGGTAATTTCTAAATCTTTTGATGTCCCAACCATAACAAAATGTATCCCTGACCAGCCTTTAGGAATCTACAATGATGAAACAGAAACTATTGCGGTTCCTAAGATCGTTGAGTTAGGCAAACATATGGAACAAGAGGGTTGTAAGGTTCTTGTTATTAGTTGTGCAGCTGACCCTGCCATTAACGAACTGCGAAAAGAAGTGTCCATACCCATAATCGGTGCTGGTAGTGCTGCAGCTCTAACGGCTTTGGCGATTGGGGAACCTGTTGGTGTCATAGGAATTACAGAAGCACCACCAGCCGTGATTGAGCAAACATTGGGCAACTTGCTTGTTGGGTATTCAAAGCCAGAAGGTGTGTCGAACACAACAGATTTATTGACTCCTGCCGGGCGTCAAAATGCAATAGAGACTGCAAAAGGATTACTCGGTCAAGGGGCAAAAGTCATTGTCTTTGCTTGTACTGGATTTTCTACGATTGGACTAGCTGATCTGTTAAGAGAAGAGATTAACGTTCCAGTTATTGATGCTGTTGAGGCAGAGGGAATGTTTGCGGCCACCTTGTATCATCAGTTATCTATAAAAGCATAAAATAATCGCTTACTAGTGTTCCGAAGTGGGTAGGGAAGAACTAGTAGCATTGGTTGAAAGAAGGTTTTCCATTGGTCCGATCCTATCTTTTGCTCTTAATATGTGTCTTTATATGGGCGGGAAACTACCTTGCACGTCAATTTTTACTTAAAGAATTTTCTCCCTTGTTTCTATCAGCCTTTAGCCTGACTGTCATCTCGATTTTCTTCTGTTTATTGGCTTTCTTTACTAAATCCTACGTTCGCTTACAGCGAAAGGAACTGGTGATATTTTGTTTTGCTGGTTTAATTGGATTAGTAGCAAATCAAATCTTTTTGTTTATGGGTCTAAAATATTCAACGGCCACCAATGCTTCCTTAATTTTTAGTTTATCACCTTTAATAACGGCAGGTTTAGCAGCTGTCTTTCTGAAGGAAAAGGTAACAGGACAAATGGTAATTGGTAGTATAATTGCAATTTTTGGTATTTTTTTAGTTTTATCCGTACGAGGAGAATTCGTTTTCAATATTGGTGATGTCCTCCTCTTTGGAGGAACAGCCACATTTGCCTGTAATCTTATTTTTGTTCGATTGCTATCCAAAAGGCTATCACCTATTATCATTACAACCTATAGTTTTATGATGGGTGCGATCATTTTTGATCCCTTCCTTTTGATTGGCACCAACATTGATTGGAATCATTCAATTGCCATTTGGGGATTTGCGATATGCTCGGTGGTAATCGGACAGGGACTTACCACATTAATGTGGAATAAGGCGATGAATGATGTAGGTGCAGCAAGAGCAGCCGTTGTGTTAAATCTTCAACCTTTAATGACCATGCTGCTAGACTTTTTGATTTACAAGAACACTGTGACTCTGCAACAAATGATTGGGGCAGCGCTTGTATTTACCGGAATCCTTTTTAGTATTTTACAAAAAACTACTATAAGAAAGGGTCATTTCGAAATGATGGCTACCCAAATAGCAGAAGCCAATACGGTTAAGAACAAATCAAAGGCTAAGTAATAAACTTGCAAAGAAAGCTATCAAAGCATATAGAGAAAGCAAGTTAAGTCCAATACAGATTAACTATTAATAGGGGGAAATACTGTGAAACATGAAACTCAAGATGAAAAACATCCACGTTTATTTGAACCATTTACATTTATTTTAACGCTCATAACATCAGTCTTTGGTGCGATTATCGGTATGCAGATTATTGTAAGTCTAGGGGTAACACCAAATACTTCGATTATTGGTGCTCTACTAGCGATGTTGATTGCTAGAATTCCAATTGCTATTTTTGCGAAATACAAATCTGTTCATCGTCAAAATCTTATACAAACAGCTATATCTGCTGCAACTTTTGGAGCAGCCAATAGTCTATTAATTCCAATCGGTATCCCATTTCTAATGGGGGCACCGGAATTAATCATTCCAATGTTAATTGGTGCTGCGTTAGCGATGTTTGTCGATGCAGCCATTCTTTATAAACTTTTTGATTCAAAACTGTTCCCTGCAAAAGGCACATGGGCGCCTGGCGTTGCAACAGCTCAAGCGATCCTGGCAGGTGATAAAGGTGGTAAGAGGGCTGGTTTACTTGGAGTCGGTACTCTAATTGGTATTGTTGGTTCTTTTCTTCATATACCAATGTCAGCATTTGGTGTTGCTTTTATCGGGAATATTTGGGCCCTTTCTATGTTTGGTATCGGTCTTTTGTTCCGCCAGTACTCTATTCCTGTGTTTGGAGTAGATGTAAACGCACTTTATATTCCACACGGCATTATGATCGGGGCAGGAATTATTGCATTAGTGCAGGTTTCGATGTTGATTTTTGCTAAGAAAAAGAAATCTGAACCATCAACGAAGGATGAAGTGGCAGCAACCATAGAAGTGGCTGATGATGTAGAGTTTACTCGCCCAATAGATAAAGCAAGGAAAGCCTTAGGGTTAGGTTTCGGTGCCTACCTAGCTGTTGCATTAATCATTGCGATTACAGGCGGTATTATCACAGACATGTCTCCCGGTATGTTCATCGGATTCTTGTTCTTTGCTGCTTTTGCTGCATTCGTTCATGAAATGATCGTGGGTATCGCGGCCATGCATTCAGGCTGGTTTCCAGCGTTCGCGGTAGCATTTATTACTCTTCTAATTGGGATGATGGTTGGGTTCCCGCCATTAGCTCTTGCATTGTTAGCTGGATTTAGTGCTGCTACAGGGCCAGCGTTTGCTGATATGGGCTATGACTTTAAAACAGGACATATCTTACGTGGTGCTGGGAAGAACAGAGAATATGAAATTGCAGGGCGAAAACAACAATACTTTACGTCTATGATTGCCTTTGGTGTGGCGTTATTAACAGTGCTTGTTACTTACAAAGGATATTTTGCACAAAATTTAGTACCTCCAATTGATGCAGTTTATGTTTCAACGATTGAAGCAGGTACATCTGCAGATGTTGCAAAACAATTATTACTTTGGGCAATTCCTGGTGCCATTCTTCAACTTATTGGTGGACCAAGCCGTCAATTAGGGGTTCTTTTTGCAACAGGTTTATTGATCTTAACTCCTTATGCAGGTTTTGCAGTACTAACTGGTATTGTCATTCGCTTAATTTGGGTAAAAGCAAAGGGTAAAGAAGCAGAAGCACCTATGAGTATTTTAGCAGCCGGATTTATCGCAGGGGATGCATTATTCAGCTTTTTCAATTCTGTTTTCAAAATGGGCAAATAAGGGAGAGTAAAATGGCGAAAATTCAATTAGATAAAAAAATTGTTGAGTATGCAGTATATGGCGGTGCAGTCCTCGGTGGCGGTGGGGGAGGCTGGATTGAGGATGGTCTGCAAATTGGGAGGTTAGCTCTTGACGTTGGTCAGCCTGAACTTTTAACCGTAGAGGAGCTTTCAGATGAGGATTTGCTCGTTACAGCTTCATTAGTAGGTGCACCTGCTGCAAAGGATAAATTTGTTAAACCGATTCATTATTCAAGAGCATTAGAGCTTCTTTCACAAAAAATCGGAAAACCGATTCAAGGAATTATTACAAACGAAAATGGAGCAGGTACTACGGTAAACGGATGGTTTCAATCAGCCGTAACCGGTATCCCAGTTATTGATATTCCATGTAATGGACGAGCACATCCAACTGGCTCTATGGGATCAATGAATCTTTCAGAGCAAGAGGACTATGTCTCCCATCAGGCTGCAGTTGGCGGTAAAGGCTCTAACTACATGGAGTTGAGTGTATCTGGTTCACTTGACAAGGCTTCGACATTAATTCGGAAAGCTTCGATTGAAGCTGGCGGTTTATTAGCGGTGGCTAGGAACCCCGTAACGGTTGCTTATGCCAAGGCTCATGGTGCTGCTGGGGCGATTCAACAAGCGATTCAGGTAGGAGAAGCATTGTTAAGCCATGTTGGCGAAGCGGCTATCGATGCCGTGGTAAGTACCCTGGGAGGAAAAGTGGTTACAGAAGGAACAGTAACGGACTTTGTTCTTGAAACTACAGGCGGTTTTGATGTTGGTACCGTCACCATAAATGATTCCTATGAATTAACATTTTGGAATGAATACATGACGATTGAAAAAAATGGTGAGAGATTTGGTACTTTTCCTGACCTAATTATGACACTTGACGCAAGAACAGCTGAGCCGATTGTCTCGGCAGCTATTCAAAAAGGTCAGCAAATTGCTGTAATAGCAGCTCCGAAGGAAAAGTTAATCTTAAGTAGTACCATGAGAAATCAAAAGTTATTAAAACCAATAGAGGATATTATTAATAGATCAATACTTGAATATAGCATTTAAGCGGAATGGAGAGGAAAAACGATGGTACTTAAGCAAACTCTAACAGCCATTGACACATTAGACAGTGCCTATGTTTCTGGGGAAAGTGTCAAGGGATTATTTAGTTCTTATTCAAACGTTACTGTAACGGTACAAACAGTTCAAGGTGATAAAGGCAGCACTGATTTCATAAAAATAGTGATTCCGGGTTCAAATGGAAAAAGTAATGGTGGAGATGCACCAACCTTTGGAATTGTAGGGAGATTAGGTGGAATCGGTGCTCGTCCAAGTCGAATTGGTATAGTTTCCGATGCGGATGGTGCGGTAGCAGCCGTCGCTTCTGCATTGAAGCTAGCTGAGATGCAAAAAAAAGGGGATACGCTGGTTGGCGACGTAATTGTTACCACTCATATTTGCCCAGATGCGCCAACTCGCCCACATGAACCAGTTGATTTTATGGATTCTCCAGTAGATATTTTGACTATGAATAAATATGAAGTAGTCCCGGAAATGGAGGCCATTTTATCAATTGATACAACTAAAGGAAACCGTGTCATCAACCATAAGGGAATCGCTATTTCACCAACTGTGAAGGAAGGATACATTCTCCGTATTAGCGATGATTTGCTTCGGATAATGGAAATGACAACAGGTCAATTCGCGGTGACCTTCCCAATCACAACGCAAGACATTACACCATACGGAAATGATTTGTATCATATAAACTCCATCCTACAGCCTGCTGTTGCTACATCAGCTCCTGTAGTCGGTGTAGCGATTACCGCTCAAGCCGTTGTTCCAGGCTGTGGAACTGGTGCGAGTCATGAAACCGATATCGCAGATGCCGTGCGGTTTGCCGTAGAAGTTGCAAAAGAAGCAACTAACGGAACATGTGAATTATATAGTAAAGACGAGTTTAATAAAATCATAGAATTATATGGTTCTATGGAAAGATTCCAAACGATGGGGCAAAAAGCTCCTCAGCTGTAGTTAGGGGAGGGCATCTGCCCTCCTTTTATTTTCATATAATCAAGGGGTGTAGGGATGGAAAGGTTAGGAATGATAACTATTGGTCAAGCACCAAGAAACGATGTTGCACCTATTATTAAGAAATACTTGGACGGGCGTGCGCAGTTGGTTCAAGTTGGGGTGTTGGACGGAATGACGAAGGAATATATTGAAGAAAATTTGTATCCAGAAGAAGGGGATTATGTATTAACATCACGATTGGTTACAGATGAATCCGTTATCATGGCACGTGAGAAAATTAAACCGATTTTACAAGAAAAAATTAATGCTCTTGAGAAAATGGGGATTAAACAAATCCTGCTGCTATGTACAGGTGTATTTCCCGGTCTTACTACTGAGAGCGCTTATTTAATCGAACCTGATCATGTAATTCCTCCAGCTGTTAAGGCAATGGTTGGAAGTAGAAGATTTGGAGTAATTGTCCCGCTAGATGAGCAAAAAGAATCCCTAGTATCGAAGTTTTTACCGTTTGGGTTATCACCTTCTTTTGGTGTTGCATCGCCTTATCATAATGATCCAAAAAGCTTTGAAACAGCTGCAAACGAACTGAAAGATAAAGTAGATATTATTTTACTCGATTGCATGGGTTACACAGAGGAAGCAAGGGAATTGGTTTCACAAGCAACAGGCTTGCCAGTTATACTTTCTAATGCCATTATGGCAAAATTAACATCAGAAATGATTTAAGAGGGTGATTAAAGTGAATCAACAGTTAATCGAAATTAGCAAAAATGTATTGGTAAAATGTTTAGGACTCAAAGAGACTGAATTGTTCCTTGTTGTGACCGATGATGTTAAAAAGGAATTAGGTGAATCCTTATTCGAAGCGGGTAAACTACTAGGTGCAGAAAGCATGCTAATGGTAATGAAGGAACGAAAAAAATCAGGAGAAGAACCACCCGCTTCCGTAACAGCAGCGATGATTGAGGCAGATGTGGTGGTATGTCTTACAGAACACTCGTTAACACATACACAGGCAAGAAAGAAGGCTGCGGCTTCTGAGACACGATTAGCCACGATGCCAGGCATAACTGAAGATATGTTCTTAGAAGGGGCCATTGCAGCTGATTATTCTCAAGTGAAAATATTAACTGAAGCGATGACAGATGTTTTAACGGAAGGAAAAAGCGTTCGGATTGAAAAAGATGAATACACACTCACTTTTTCTATTGAAGGAAGGGATGGCATCCCAAGTACAGGAATGTATTTAGAACCTGGGCAGTCTGGTAACCTGCCTTCAGGGGAAGCGTATATTGCTCCTGTGGAGGGAACAGCGATTGGACAAATTACAATTGACGGCTCCATTGCTGGTATTGGCCGTCTTGATACACCTGTCCTTTTAACGATTGAGAATGGTCGGATTGTTCGTGCCGAGGGTGAGGCAGGGGCAAAACTATTGGAAATTTTAGGCGATGGCGACGGCAGACTCCTTGGTGAATTTGGCATTGGAACGAACGACAAAGCTAGGATTACCGGCGTTGTGTTGGAAGATGAAAAAGTATATGGAACCATTCATGTTGCTTTTGGGAGCAATAATACCTTTGGCGGTACTATTTCAGCCGGCGTTCACATTGACGGGGTCGTGACAAAGCCAACGGTTTATATTAATGAAGAAATATTAATGGAAAACGGGAGCTTTAAAAAATAAAAAGGTGCTAAAGGGAAGGCGGATTCTATGACGAAAATAAGCCATATTACCAGTAGGTTAGAACTAGAAGGAATCACTTTGCCTAATGATTTCCTTAATCAAACAATAGAAGTCCTTACATCTCATGAATCAGTCCGCGGTTTTCAACCAAAGCCCCTGCCAGAAGAAATGTTCGAAGCGATTATCACAGCTTCACGTAGTGCTCCGACATCATCTAATCTACAGGCCTACAGTATCATCGTTGTCAAGAATGAAGAGCGAAAAGATAAACTAGCTCGTTTATCTGGCAATCAGAATTTTATTCGAGAAGCACCTGTATTTCTAATTTTTTGTGCGGATATCTTTAGATTGAAATATGTAACCGCTAGACAGGAGTATCGGTTTTCTGCAGATACGCTTGAAATGTTTTTACTTGCAGCAATGGACGCCTCGTTGGCTTTGCAAAATGCCGTTGTTGCAGCTGAATCCCTAGGTTTAGCGTGTTGTCCGGTTGGTTCAATAAGGAATGATCCAATTGCAGTTGCAGAGGAGTTAAACCTGCCAAAGGGAGTATTTGCTGTATCGGGATTGGCGATAGGTTTTGAGCGAGAGGGAGTAAGACGTGGAGTGAAACCACGGCTCCCTTCTCAAGTGACTGTACACGTAGAAACCTATTCCAGAGACGATTTAGATAAGTATTTGAATGAATATGATCAAACTATGATTTCACGAAGAACATATGATGGGCGGCGAGTTTCATTAGCCGGTGAACCAGAAAAAGGGGGAATCGAGTATGGTTGGTGTGAGCATACTGCCCGCCGCTGCAGTCGTCCTGAAACCATAGCTGTATCTGCAAGCTTAAGAGAAAACCTTAAACAAATTCTAAAAGAGTATGGTTTTTCATTAAAATAAGGAAGGATGTGTAAAGTAGTGGAAGTAATCGAGGCTGTTAAATCAAGGCGAAGTACTAGATCCTATGAGCCTAGTAAATTACCGACTGAATTTATCCAAGATATTGAGAGTGCCATACTGAATAGTCCTTCTGGAAGCAACGCACAAGAATCGCACTTTGTCATTGTTCAGGATGAAGGGAAATTAAGACTAATCAAACGGTTTGCTCCAGGATTATCTGGAGATCCTGCTGCTGTTGTGGTTTTATGCTCCAATGCAACGGAATCATTAAATCGTGGAGGATTGGATACAGCAGAAGTACTTCGTTTTGTAAATATTGGTATTGCTGCTGCTTATATTCTTTTAACGGCACATTCAAATGGTGTGGGAAATTGCCCGGTTCGTTCCTTTCATCGGGAAGCAATCAAAAAAGTCCTAGATCTTCCAACTGATGTAGAGCCAGAACTATTAATTAGTCTAGGTTTTGCAAACATGCCGCCACGTCCGAAAACGAGTAAACAGGCACTGGAGGTGATTTCATATGACCAATATGGCAACAGGTAAAATAGAAGAACAAATCCTTGAACAACTTCGTGATTATGTTGCCTACACGCTTACGAGCGCAAAAGGGCTATATAGGGAGCCGCATAGTTATGGTGCAATGAGAATGATTGATTCAATGGAAAGAGCAATTAGACTCCTTCAAGAAGTTGGAATTAAAGATGAATCGCTCGAATTGGGGTTATCAAGTGTAAGGAATGAAAGATGGCGTGCGATGACAGAGCCAAAAGAATTTGGTGTAGCAATTGATGAATCCGTTCTACAGATTGTAAATCTTTCGATGAACAGTAATAAATAAATTGTTTGGTGTGAGGTATGATCCACTAATGGATTATCTTTGCACCTTTTTTAATTGTAATCTGTAACATTACATGTTAGGAAATTCTATACATTTGGCTATGTTCACAACCGTTTGTTGCTTAATGAAATTTTTAGCCTATCCATTTCACATATATTTGATTCGATATCATCGATGTTAGCAATAATATTTATAATTAAACGTGTCAAATTTAAAAGGATTTTGTATATTTAGTAACGAAATGTTACTATCTTGGAAATTGTTCAATTTGATTCTGAGGTACCAGTGTTGGTTATTAATGAAGGAAAATAAATTAATATTGCTGCATAACGGGAGGATATTAGCATGACCTATGAAGAAATTATGCAAAAACTTAAAGAATTAGGATCTCAACAAACGAAGCAAATTTATAACAATCACGGAGTAAAAGAGCCTTTTTTTGGTGTGAAAATTGCGGATTTGAAGAAACTAGTTAAATATGTAAAGAAGGATCATGATTTAGCGTTAAAATTATATGACTCAGGCAATCATGATGCCATGTATTTGGCAGGTCTCTCGGTAAATCCAAAACTGATTTCAAAAGAGACCTTACAGGATTGGGCCCAGAAAGCTTACTGGTATATGGCAGCGGAATATACAGTTGCCCAAGTAGCAGCTGAAAGTGATTATGCCATGGAATTGGCGAGAGAATGGATAAAATCTGAGGAAGAAATGATCGCCGTTTGCGGCTGGAGTACTTATTCCAATTATTTATCCATCACTCCGGATGAAAAGTTGGACATATCGGAAATTCGTTCTTTATTAGACCATGTGCATAAGAATATCCATTCTGAACGAAACCGTGTACGATATGTGATGAATGGTTTTGTTATTTCTGTGGGCGCGTATGTAACGGAACTAAGTGAAGAAGCAAAACAGGTGGCAGAGTTTATCGGAAAGGTGCACGTTGACGTAGGGAACACGGCTTGTAAGGTTCCTCTTGCAACAGATTACATAAAGAAAATAGAAGTGAAAAATAGAGTTGGTTTGAAGCGGAAGACTTGTATTTGTTAATTCGGTTCGTCATTCCAATTAATGTTATGAAGGGAAGTTGGTTAATAAAGTTTCTAAAAGTACTTAAGTTAACGATAAGTTTATTAAAAGATAATTGAATAAATCAGTATCTATGCATGAAGAGAAGATTTTTTATTGAATAATTAAAATCAGAGTGGTAATGGGATTTTATGTAAAAGGGAGAGGTTAATATTCAATTTATGATGGTTAAAAGAGAATTTAAGCTTGTTGGATTAAAAGGTAGTGGTGCGTTTGTTAACTTTGGTAAAGAGGTTCCCTTGCTTGCAAAGCAATTATTAAGTCGCTCGAACGAAATCCAACAATCAACTGAGATCGAAATTGCATAATTTGAGCCTAAAAAGCATCAGAAATATTTACCAATTCAAGTTTAAAGTGCATCAAAAATTTTAGATTTCAATAACAGTTTTGAAAGGAGAAAAAAATGGGAGAGAGATTATTAAGGATTGGAACAACATATATACCTGTAACGAATGTAGACCTTTCATCTGATTGGTATGTAAATAAATTAGGAGCAGAATTAAGCTACAAAGATCAAGACAAAGCTATTTTAAACTTTGCCAATCTAAGCTTTTTTCTTATGAGGTCTAATAAAAACCAAAGCTCCAATTTTTTTGATATTTACGGTAATGAGTGTTTTTCGTTAACATTTGAAGTTAATGGATTAAAAGCTTTAGAAGCCATCCATAAAGACTTTAAGGAAAGAGAAATAAGAGTTGGAGAGATTGAAGATAGAGGACACTCTGGAAGAAATTTTGTTTTTTATGATTTAGATGGTAATAAATTTGATGTATGGAGTGAACTGAGTCCAATCTTCAAAGAAAAATATCTTATTTCTTAATAGATAGTTAATTGAGGTACATGTTTTACCTATAAAATTACTTACAAAGTATCAAGGAACCTTCCACTTTGAAAGTGAAAAAGGGCTGCAAATATGCAGCTCATTTTTTTAGGAAAGAAAAATACTAAGGGTTTTTTTAATTAATTAATTTTTATCTCTCGTTTTTGATTTTTGGATAGGTTTTTCAAGGGCAACAGCAATTTTATCTTTGATTACAGAAACAGGTTCGTCAGTTCGGGTATTCCATATGCTAGATTTAATAGTATTAGGTGCACCTGTATTTTCATTTTCCATTATTCATCCACCTCGTTTATTACTTTTCTCTTTTACACAAGTTTATTGAATCATCGCGTTCCCCGTTTACCTTACAGAAATGTTCCCTTTGTTTATGGTTCTAATTAGGGCAATGATACCTCTACAAATTAGCAGTTTTAACATAAGACTTATTAAAGAGTGATACCATGTCCATCCCTTTTTCCATTTAATTAGGTTGGTTTTCTTTGAAGCAAAGGTTTCTATGATTGTTTGCGGTATAACAAAAGGAAAAAGTTTTAAAATAATCCCAAAAGGTTTGCTGTTCAATGTCCACTGATTATAATAAAGCAGCATTAAAGGATAATGAATAAAATCAAATGGGAGATGGATTTTATACTTTGGGAAAAGTTTTTTTGGATATTTTAGATACCCTCTTGCCACTAAATATTTGTCTGAGAAAAAATTACCAATGAAACTTACAAGGTATACAATAATCCAATCCTTAAAGGAACGTTTTACAATTGCAAAAGGTAATAAAACCAATCCAATTAATGTAATCGTCATTAACGAAAAATATGGATATTTTTTTCTTCTCATTTTATTACACCTCCTCATTATAATTTGTCGCAATGCAAACTTTTATGTAAAAATCCTAAAACCAAGTGAAATCCGGCATGTGGAAATAGGTTGTGGCGTGGAATAGTGGTTGATGAGTAACCAAACAGAGGGTGATCATCATCTACTTTAATCTAATTTTCCGATAATATAAAAAAGTTCAAAAAGTTGTAATATTTGAGGTGATTTTACCCTTTCTACTTTATGTATAATAAAAACATAAGAAAGGTGGAGAAATAAATGAGAAAACGTAGCATCATAAGCTTTAAGAAATTAGTCGATGAAAACAAACAGGAATTAAAAAGTGATCTCAAAGCAATGGAGAGAATTGAGGCGAAAATTGATAAAAAACATTCAAAAAGGTAAAAATTTCATATATAGGAACCATAAAGAGCAACCCTAAATTTGAATTGGTTGCTCTTTATATGTATATTGGGAGAAATTTAAAGCAAAAATTGATATACTTACTATAAGAAGACAGGCAGTGGAGATGTTCAACAAATGAATTTTATTACTAAACTTTTTACAAAAGAAAAGAAATTAACGATCAATTTTTGTGAAAAAAACCTTGATCGCTTTTTATCAGAGGACTTACAAAATGAATATAGTACCTTCTTGAGTAAGAAAAATATAGAATATAAAGAGTATCATTGTCAAAGTCGTTGTGAGGAATGCAAACAATCACCTTATGCGATTGTTAATGGTGTGTTTATTGCAGCTGAGGATTCAGAGGATTTATTGAAGAAGCTTAGACATCTCCAAGAAGATAAAAAATAGTTTACAAATTAGTAGTACTGTGCTATAATATTTCATGTAATATTGATAGGTCACTTAACATGCGGGTGTAGTTTAGTGGTAAAACCACAGCCTTCCAAGCTGTTGTTGTGGGTTCGATTCCCATCACCCGCTCCAAATACTTCTAACAGGGCTTTTGGCACAGCTAGTTAAGCGTAATACAATCCATTTAAGCTTATATTGATACATACACACAAAACCGAACTTATAAAAAGTTCGGTTTTTTTGCGTTTTCAGGGAGAAGATATGAAGAAGCAGCAGAGAGGAAGTGGATTTATGCCTGAACTGCCAGAGATGGAAAATTACAGAAGAATGCTCAATCAAAAAATAGCGGGTCAAACCATTACTGAAGTACAAATTAATAGAGAGAAATCGATAAATGTGAACCCTGTTCTCTTCTCTAGTACCGTCGTAAATCAGAAGGTCGTGACAGTCAATCGCAGAGGAAAGCATTTACTCTTTCATTTAGATAACGGGCAGGTTTTGTTGCTTCATTTAATGCTTGGCGGCTGGATGTATCTTGGGACAGGGGAAGACAAACCGAACCGAACGATTCAGGTTCGTTTATCGTTTGGACATCACCATCTTTATTTTATTGGGCTTCGACTGGGTTATTTACACTTATATAGTGAACAGGATGTTCAAAAAGAATTATCCTCATTGGGTCCAGAGCCATTGGATCCACCATTCACGGCACAAGCATTTTTAAAACTGCTTGGAGACAGACGGGGAAAAATCAAATCAAAACTCCTCGATCAGGAGTTTATTGCAGGTATTGGAAACTGTTACTCAGACGAAATCTGTTATCACGCTGAAATTAAAACAAAACGGAGTATAGAAGATATAAAGGAGAATGAACGAAATCAACTTTATCTTTCGATGAAACATGTTCTACTCGATGCTCTAAAGCATGGAGGTTACATGGAAAATCCTTTTTTTAAGGGTGATGACCTAACAGGTGGATATAACAATCTATGTTTAGTGTATGACCGAGAAGGTGAACCTTGCAAAAGATGTGGTGTTACGATTGTGAAGGAAATGATCTCGTCACGCAAAACCTTCTTCTGTCCGAACTGTCAAAAATAGTTAGAATCCTATCTCCAACGGTAGGGTTCTTTTTTTGCCTGAACCCCCCTGGTAACTGTTAGTTGGGTAAAATGGTGCGGCTCTATTGGTCAGAAACCATAGTGACTCAATGAATTGGGTAAAGTGGGAAGGCGCCACTGGCCCGAAACCATAGTGGCTCAATGAATTGGGTAAAGTGGAAAGGCGCCACTAGCCCGAAACCTTAATGAACACGAATTAGGTAACATAAAAGCAGCACTATTTTGCGTGTTAAAAATTTGTCAAAAATATGTTGAACTAATTGTTCCCTATATTGTATAAATGTAATATACTATATATTAATAAGTATAGCACATTTAAATTTCAGGCATGAAATATAACATGATTATCTTGAAAAGGGGGTCAATGTGATTAAATTAACGAAACGCCAAGATGAAATTCTGAAGATTGTAAAGGAAAGCGGGCCAATTACAGGGCAGCAAATTGCAGAGAAGCTTTCCTTAACCAGAGCAGCCTTAAGACCAGATTTAGCGATTTTAACGATGGCAGGCAATTTGGATGCCAGACCTCGCGTCGGTTATTTTTTCAATCATAACCATGAGGTAAAGCAACAGGCAGAACAATTCATTCTTCAAAAAGTTGCGGATTATAAAGCACATCCGATCGTGGTTGAAAAATCCACTTCTGTATATGATGCGATTGTTCAATTGTTCTTAGAAGATGTCGGGACGCTTTATGCGGTTGACAGCGATGGCTATTTAGCCGGAGTTATTTCAAGAAAAGACCTGTTAAGAACTGCCATTGGAAACAAAGACTTGCAAGAACTACCATGCAGCGTCATTATGACCAGAATGCCAAACATCATAACGGTTACACCTGATGAAACCTTGCTAGAGGCAGCAAAAAAGATGATTTTCAATCACATTGACTCCTTACCAGTAGTCAAAGATATCAATCCGGGAAACCATACATATTTACTTGTCGGTCGGATTACGAAAACAACCATTACACGAGCATATCTAGAAATAATGGAGCAAAATTCGGTATAAAGGGGAGTGGCAGTGATTTTAGGAGAGAAGGAAGTTGTCTATGTGGTTTCAGACTCGGTTGGGGAAACAGCAGAGTTTGTTGTAAAAGCGGTTGCGACACAATTTAACGGAGGAAATGTTGAGATTCGCCGCAATTCCTATGTTGACGATTTTGAAGACATTGAGGATGTGCTTATTCTAGCGAGAACGGGAAAATCCATTATTGCCTATACGATTGTCATCCCTGTTCTAAAGGAATATTTAGATCGACGGGCGGCAGAAGAAAATATTATGGCGGTGGATTTGCTTAGTCCTTTGATAAATGCCTTCACAACTAGTTTTAATAAGACTCCTCACCACCAGCCAGGATTAATGAGAAAACTAGATGAAGAGTATTTTAGAAAAATAGAAGCCATTGAATTTGCTGTAAAGTATGATGACGGCCGTGATCCTCGAGGAATTCTTAAGGCAGATATTGTCTTAATAGGTGTTTCAAGGACATCGAAGACACCGTTATCTATGTATTTAGCGCATAAACGATTTAAGGTTGCCAATGTTCCCTTGGTTCCAGAGGTTCCAGCACCAGACGAATTGTTCGAGATTCCGAGAAAAAATTGTATTGGATTAATTATTTCTCCCGATAAATTAAATGAAATCCGACTTGAAAGGTTAAAAGCTTTAGGGTTAGGTTCCAAAGCAAGTTATGCAAATTTTTGAAAGGATCCTTGATGAACTTGATTATGCTGAAAAAATTATGAAGCGAGTAGGTTGTCCAATTATCAATGTTTCAAATAAAGCGATAGAAGAAACAGCAGGATTAATATTAGAAGTGCTGAAAAAAGAGAGGGGCTTATGATGATGGAAAAATTCGTTTACTTGTTTCATGAAGGAAATGGAAATATGAAGGAAACACTCGGAGGAAAAGGTGCAAACCTAGCGGAAATGACGCGTATTGGTTTACCTGTTCCTTATGGTTTTACCATTTCGACTCAAGCTTGTAATGCTTATTATGATGCAGGGAAAACCATTCCATCGCTTGTTGAGAGCCAAGTATTAGGGGCTTTGAGCACCCTAGAGGAGAAAATGGGAAAAAAACTAGGATGTGCGGAAAATCCGTTGCTAGTTTCAGTCCGCTCTGGATCAGTTTTTTCAATGCCAGGGATGATGGATACGGTCTTGAACTTAGGTATGAATGATGAAACAGTAATTGGTATGGGTAAATTAACAAATAATCCTCGTTTTGCTTACGACTCTTACCGTCGCTTCATCCAAATGTTCAGTAATGTTGTCCTTGATATCAATACGTTCTATTTTGAACAATTATTAGAAGAAACACGCGAGCATAAAGGCTATAGTGCTGACCCAGAAATGACGGCTGAAGATTGGAAAGAAGTCATAGAGGGGTACAAAGGTATTGTTAAAAAGCATACTAGAAAAGAATTTCCACAGGATCCAAAGGAACAACTATTTCTTGCCATTAATGCCGTGTTTGATTCCTGGAATAATCAGCGTGCCATCGTCTACCGCCGCTTGAATAAAATTCCTGATCATCTTGGAACGGCTGTAAATATTCAAAGCATGGTGTTCGGAAACATGGGAAATGATTCAGGTACAGGTGTAGCCTTTACTCGAAATCCTTCAACGGGAGAACATGTTCTTTACGGCGAGTACCTCATTAATGCTCAAGGGGAAGATGTGGTAGCAGGTATTCGTACACCACAGCCGATAAAAACATTAAAGGACGAAATGCCAGCTGTTTATAAACAGTTTGCTGACACATGCAAACGACTTGAACAGCATTATAAAGAAATGCAGGACATTGAATTCACAGTAGAACGAGGTCAATTGTTTATTCTTCAAACCCGTCATGGTAAGCGTACAGCTCAAGCCGCAATTCGAATTGCGGTAGAGATGGTTGAAGAAGGAATCATAGATAAAAAGACTGCCTTGCTTCGTGTCGACCCAGATCAACTAAATCAGCTTCTACACCGAAGAATTGATGATAAACATCAGCGTACATTATTAGCAAAAGGTCTGCCTGCATCACCTGGTGCGGCAACAGGTCAAGTTGTGTTTGGTGCTGATGAAGCAGAGGAACTTGGGAATGCTGGTAAAAAAGTGATTCTAGTTCGTCCGGAAACCACTCCTGATGATATTCATGGAATTGTAGCAGCTCAGGCCATTGTTACCAGCCGTGGCGGTATGACCAGTCACGCTGCTGTTGTTGCCCGAGGGATGGGTAAAGCGTGTATTTGCGGATGTGACGCACTAAAAATTGATGTGAAAGCAAAGCAATTTACCGTGGACGAAAAGGTTATTAAATATGGCGATGTGATTACGATTGATGGCTCAACAGGTGAAATTATGCTTGGGGAAATTCCGATGATTGAACCACAGCTTTCTGACGAGTTCCAGCTTTTACTTGCATGGGCTGACCAAGAGAGAAATATTGGAGTTCGTGCCAATGCCGATAACCCAGAGGATGCACAAAAAGCCTTTGAATTTGGGGCAGGTGGAATAGGATTGTGCCGGACTGAACATATGTTTATGGATTTAAAACGAATTCCGATCGTTCAAAAAATGATATTGGCTGAGCAGTACAAAGAGCGTATGGAGGCTCTTGATGAGCTTCTTCCAATGCAGCAAGGTGATTTTGAAGGAATTTTTGAAGCAATGCAGGGTTTCCCAGTAACAATTCGTTTATTAGACCCGCCGTTACATGAGTTTTTACCAGATAAGGAAGAGTTGTTAGTAGAAGTGACGAAATTGCAAATTCTTGACCCTGCTTCACCTGAACTGAAAAAGAAAGAGTTACTATTGAAAAAGGTCCGCCAACTAGATGAATTCAACCCAATGCTCGGACACCGCGGATGCCGTTTAGGAATGGTCTATCCAGAAATTTATGAAATGCAGGCAAAGGCAATTTTCTATGCTGCGGCTAAGCTTGCAGACAAAGGGCTGGACGTTCAGCCTGAAATCATGATTCCGCTTGTTGGTCATGTTAATGAATTAAAACAAATGCGACAGCTTGTGATTGACGCAGCTGTAAAGGTTCAGGAAGAAACAAAGAAGCAATTTGAATATACGATTGGAACCATGATTGAAATACCACGTGCGGCGCTGACCGCTGATCAAATTGCGGAAGAAGCTGATTTCTTCTCATTTGGTACAAACGATTTAACCCAAACAACATTCGGATACAGCCGTGACGATGCGGAAGGCAAATTCCTTCAAAACTATATTGAAAACAAGGTACTGCCTGAAAATCCGTTTGCAGTCCTTGATCAAGATGGTGTTGGCAGATTGGTAGAAATGGGCGTTAAACTCGGCCGTGGAGCAAAACCTACATTGAAAACAGGAATTTGCGGGGAGCATGGCGGCGAAAAAACATCAATCGATTTCTGCTACAAAACTGGATTGGATTATGTAAGCTGTTCACCATATCGTGTGCCTTTAGCAAGATTAGCAGCTGCACAAGCAACGATTCGTCATGAATCAAATAAGAAGGAAGTTTATACGACTGCATAAATCTCTTATCATGAAGAAACAATAAAGATAATTAACCATTAGGAGACCAAATCTATAATAGATTTGGTCTCATTTTCTTTTAAGGAAAGCAATAAATCCATCAAAATTGAGAATTATCCCCCCTTTTATTTTGTTTAACAAGGAAGATTCAAATATAATGAAAAAATTGAGAGGGTGGCACAGTGTAGAATACATAAAGAAACAAAGTGAAACTATATAAAAGTTACGAAAGTAGGAGATTCAATTGAGTGCAAACACGAAACTAAAACCCAATAAACTAAAAATGATTTCACGTGCTTTGTTGGTTATTATGGGGGCCATTATTACTGCATATGGACTAGAAACGGTATTAATTCCTAATAATGTATCAGATGGCGGTGTGACAGGACTGAGTATTGTTGGTTCGAATTTATTTGGATTACCTTTAGGGCTCCTCATTGCAGTTCTGAATATCCCATTTGTATTTTTAGGTTATAAACAGATTGGTACCGGTTTTGCTATTTATTCTGTTATTGGTATTGCTTCATTAGCAATAGGAACATTACTTATGCACCACTTACCACCCATTATTGAAGGAGATACCTTGTTAATAACAGTTGTTGGTGGAATTATCATCGGTTTTGGGATGGGGTTAGCATTACGAAATGGCGGTGCATTAGATGGTATTGATATGTTAGCCGTATTACTTTCTCGTAAATTACCATTTGGGACTAGCGATCTTATTTTATTTTTAAACATGTTTGTTTTTATTGTGGTGTCAACCGTCTTCGGTCTTCAAGGAGCCATTCTTTCGGCAATTGCTTACTATATTGCATCTAAAGTGATACATATTGTGGAAGAAGGTTTAAGTGGTTCAAAAACATTTAAAATTATAACCAATGAACCAGAACTAATGGTAGAAAAGATTCGTGAGAACTTAGGACGCGGGGCAACTTATAATGTAGTGGAAGGCGGTTATACAAACGAAAAATTTAAAGAAATCAATTGCGTGATTAACCGTTTAGAAGATAGCAAAATGAAAGAAATCATAAATGAAATTGACGAAAATGCTTTTGTTATCGTATATGATGTAGCCGAAGTTAAAGGCGGTAACTTCAAGAAGCATGATGTTCATTAAGCAAATAGACATTAAAAGGTGACAGGCACCATTTATGCAAAAGACGCTGTTTATGCAGCGTTTTTTGTATTTTTTTCTAGCCTGTTTTGAGAATTTTTCTTTATTTTTTCGAAATTTTTAAGATTTGTGTGATATGGTTCAATTATCTTGATGGGTATTTAGTTGAAAATTGATTGGAGGTGAAGTATGTCCATTAAAATGAGGTTTCTGTTGTCATACGTGGGGGTCATTGTTTTTTCTATTTCTTTGTTTTTAGCGGCTGGTTATTTGCTTCTTTTTACGATAACGGGCGATGTAAATTCGATCGCGAACTTTTATAAGAAATCATATCTTCAAAAACCTTTGACTCCAGTTGAGGAAAGTGTGTTTCTTGATTTAAAGCTTTTGGCAAAAAATAACTCTGAGCAGCTATTAAATAAAGAACAACTGAAGAAGCTTGAACAGCAAGATATCAAAATTGTCGTAAGAAAAGATCACAACATTGAGTATGCGACTTCCACGTTAAGCCAGCAGGCATTGGTTACGTCACTTCCTAAGTTTGAGGAAACGAATATAAACACCCGGGATTCCATTAAACTCAATGACTTTTATTTTACTTATGTAAAGTTTGATTTTTATTTTTCAGACAAAAGTAAAGGAAGTATTTTTGTATTAAGGAAGGTAAGCTCGAATGCTCAATTGATTCAAGAGCTGTTTCCTATTTTATTAGGTCTTTTACTGCTTCTGTTTATCATGATTATTGGGTTGCTAAACTATTTAGTGTCAAGAAGCATTATCAAGCCGATCTCCATCCTTAAAGAGGGGGCAGAACGGATTAAATCGGGTGATTTACATTTTGAGATCAAAACAACTTCTAGTGATGAAATCGGACAATTAAATAAAACCTTTGAGGAAATGAGGCTAAAATTAAAGGAGTCGATCACCCTTCAGCTTCAATATGAGGAAAATCGAAAAGAACTTCTTTCAAATATTTCACATGATCTAAAAACACCGATTACGTCGATTATTGGTTATGTTGAGGGAATAAAAGACGGTGTAGCAAATACCCAGGAGAAAATGGAGAAGTATTTAACCACCATTCATGTCAAAGCAAGGGACCTAGATACATTAATCGATGAACTATTTTTATTTTCAAAACTAGATTTAAAGAAAGAGTCCTTCACTTTTAAAACGATTGAATTGGTTGAATACATGCAAGATTTTGTAGAAAAACTTCATCTTGATTTGGTTCAAAAAGGTATAAAGATTCACCACCATCCACCTAATAAACCGATATACGTGAGTGCTGACCGGGAAAAGTTAAAACGTGTTTTAGTAAATCTCATAAACAATTGTGTGAAGTATATGAATAAAGATGATAAGTATATTTCAATTCAACTGCATGAAGGCCCTTTTGATGTCGTCTTAGAAGTAATGGATAATGGCTATGGAATTGAACCTTCTGCGTTGCCATATATTTTTAATCGTTTTTACCGGGCAGAAAAGTCTAGAAATTCCCGGACTGGTGGAAGTGGATTAGGACTGGCCATTGCTAAACACATCGTTGAAGAGCACGAAGGGGAGATATGGGCAACTAGTGTGAAAGGCAATGGTACAAGTGTTTTCTTTTCTTTGAAGAAAGGTGTGTAAAGATGAAAAAGATATTATTGATCGAAGATGAAGTCAGTATCGCAGAATTACAAAGAGATTATCTAGAAATTAATCAGTTCCTAGTAGATGTTGAACATAGTGGTGATTCAGGACTCCAAATGGCACTCGAAAATGATTATGATTTGATAATTTTAGACATCATGCTCCCTGGCGTAAGTGGATTTGATATATGCAAACAAGTACGGCAAGTTAAAAATATTCCGATTCTGTTTGTTTCTGCAAAAAAGGAGGATATCGATAAAATCCGAGGTCTGGGTTTAGGAGCAGATGATTATATTACTAAGCCTTTTAGTCCAAGTGAGTTGGTAGCTAGGGTGAAGGCACATATTGATCGGTATGAACGACTAGCTGGAAATCAAACAAAATCAAATATGATTAAGGTTAAAGAGATTATGATTGATAAGTCAGCGCGTAAAGTTTATCTTAACGGTGAGGAGACATCGTTCACAACAAAGGAATTTGATTTGTTGGTATTTCTTGTAAATCACCCGAATCAAGTCTTGAACAAAGAGCAGCTATATGAACATATTTGGGGCTATGAAATGGCAGCGGATGTGTCAACGGTGACCGTCCATATAAGAAAAATACGCGGGAAAATTGAAAAAGATCCCGCCCATCCGAAATACTTGGAAACGGTTTGGGGAGCAGGCTATCGATTCAATGTTTAAAATTAATAGTATAAATACAATCCGTCACATAAGGTGGCGGATATTTTTTTATAAACATGAAGAAATTTTCTGAAAAAGTTTATCTTTTTTTAAGAAATTCTTTCGAGGGAGTTTAATATTTCGGTTTAACATAAATGTATGGCCAAATGAGTGAAGGAGGATAGCAATAGTAAACCGATAGGTGGTGAAAATCATGTGGAGGCGCCAAGCAATCGTCTTTGGAACTATATTCATTCTTCATGGCTGTGTCTCTGTTAATGATGGTAATACAAATAAAAAGGTGAATGAGATAAAGGTAGTGATAGATATGGAGGAACAACTGATTATAGCAGCAAAAGGCAAAGACGCGGATACCGTAAGAAGATTGATTGAGGAAGGTGTCGATATTAATACGCAGGACTCAGAAGGGCGAACTCCCACAATGATTGCGACATACAACAACGATTTAGAGACTGCAAAAATACTTATTGGCGCGGGAGCAGACGTCAATATCCAGGATGATATCGAAAATAACCCCTTCCTGTATGCTGGTGCTGAAGGGTATATTGAAATCCTAAAACTTACGATTCAAGCTGGTGCCGACCCATCTATAACAAACCGGTATGGAGGAACTGCTTTAATCCCTGTCTCAGAACATGGATATGTAGATGTTATTAAAGAACTTCTTACCAATACTCATATCGATATAAATCATATAAATGATCTCGGCTGGACAGCTTTACTAGAAGCTATAATTTTGAATAATGGTGATGAAAAACAGCTGCAAACAGTGCAATTGTTGATCGATCATGGGGCAGACGTGAATATTCCCGATCGGAATCATGTAACTCCTTTACAGCATGCACGAAAGAAAGGTTTTAAAGAGATTGAAAATATATTGGTAAAAGCAGGGGCAAAATAACTAGGTTTGTAAAGACTTACTTAGGAACATAACCATGTAATTGACACCAAAATAAAGAAATGAGGAGACAACAAAAATGAACAAAAAAGCAAAAATGTTACCGTCTATTCTTCTTGGGTTAACTTTAGTTATTTCAGGATGCGGCACAATCACACAAGCGCAAACAAATGACCAGAAACAAGAACAAACTGAAAAAAAGGGAAGTGAACAAAATAAGGAAACCAAAGGACAGGAATTAGCTAATATTCTTAGTAGCACAAATTGGCAAGGTACCAAGGTATATGATAAGGATAAAAATGACTTAACAAAAGAAAACGCAAGCTTTATTGGTCTAGCAAAATACGACGATAAAACCGCAAGATATGAATTTTTTGATAAAACCACAAAAAGGAGCCGCGGTGACAAAGGAACGTTCTTTATCACCAATGATGGAAAGATCAGAGTATTAATATCTGAATCAATGGGTTACCAAGCTGTTGTTGAAATAACAAAACTCAATAAAGACATCTTTACTTATAAGAGAATGGGAAAAGATGCGAATGGTAACGATGTAGAGGTATTTGTTGATCATATTCCATATAAAGAAACATCTCTATCTTTTACGGACCCAGATAAGACCTTGGTAACAAAAACGGGGGAAATTGTTACAGATAAGGATGGAGATAAAATTCTATCAGACACCCTTTGGCAAGGGACTGTGGCATTAGATGAAAACGGAAATGATGTGTCAGCCTATAACACAAATTTTCTAGGGCTTGCGAAATATGATTTTAAGACAAATAAATATGAATTTTTTGATGCGAAAACAGGAGCAAGCCGTGGGGATTACGGCTATTACGATGTTGTACACGGTAATAAGATACGAGCACATGTTTCAATAGGAATGAAGTACGGTGCAGTTCTTGAACTGACAGAGCTGAATGAAAAGAAATTTACTTATAAAAGAATGGGTAAAGATAAAGATGGTAAAAACATAACGATAACAGTTGAACATGTTCCATATAAAGGTGATTTCAAACTAAAATTCACTAAATTTTAATGACAAATTGGCACGCAGCCATGAAGGGAATGGATTTACTCCACTCCCTTTTTTGTTCGGAAGAATTAAGGAACAATTTCAAAAACAGTACCCTGGTTTAAATCAGTCACCTTCATCGATCCGTAAACCCCTAAATATAATCTAGTTTGCTCCAGATTACTTCCCAAACTTACATAATACGCGGCTTGAGATCCATAATCATATTCGGTTTGAATTACCCTAAAATCATTTTGTTTACCATCTGTTCTTATACTGGAGTAGGCTAGGGCACCTCTAGGTTGAGGTTGAGATTCTTTCCGAGAAAGATCGATGAACACAACACTACCCGTTAAAGCGGGAATCGCATGCCCGACATAGGCTTGCACTCCTGTTAGTGCGGTTCCACTAAACTTATCTGGTCGTGGATCACTATGATAATAACTAGTCAAAGGCTGAAGACGCCTCACTGAAGTAGATATTGCTTCATTATAAAAAGCAATTATTTTCTCATCTAAAGCCGGATTATTCGTGCAGCCTCTGATAAATGAAGTAGGAAATGCACCTTCCCACCCCCTCCAGCCAAAGTTAACAAATCCTTCCGGGTCAAGGCTAACATTCATTGAAGCGGCTTGAACAAGCTGAGTAACTGGTATTGGTTTAGAATGAAAGAATGAAAAAATTGCCTCTTCTAAATCCTGTCCGACATTTCCTACATATTTAATATACTGATTTTGCAACCTTTGATAAGAAATGCCTGTTATATTGCGAACTCCTTTTGCCATTATACTAAGCGTTCCCTGAATAGATACGGGAAGTTCATTGAAACGTGTGACAACGGGTGGGTTCGGGATACCTGTATTTTTTCCAACGTCGATTTCAATGATCTTTCCTGCAATTTCCATCGTATCCTGACTTAAATTAAAAGGATCATAGCCTGACCCTCCATCACCTGTTGTTAAAACAAGTCTCCCTGTTTCAGGTGAAAAGTTCAAGCTATTGACACCATTATGATTCATAAAAGGTCTTCTTACGTTTAGTAATGTCCGGCGTTTTTGAGGTTGACCATTGGATTGTAAAATCCATTCCTCCACTGTATCAATATGGTCATATTGATTTTCTCTATTAAGCCACCTTAAGGATAGTGTTTTAGGGTCACAAGGGTTAGGTGTAAAAGATTCAGAAAGAGCTCCTGGACCTTGAGTTCCGGCTGCGGAATAATGTAGATAAAACAGACCGTTATAATAAAATTGGGGGTGAAATGCCAGTCCAAGCAATCCTCGTTCATCATACCCGCCAGACGCACCAAGTTTTATAATCCGCTGACGAATATCTAAAAAAGTCCTAATACCTTCATTACTTAAAAAGAAGATCTCTCCGACCTGGGTTGCAATGAATAATCTTTCCATTGAGTCACCCGGAAGGAAAGTGGTTTTCAAAACAGTGGGTAAATTGATTTTGCTGACAATCGGCCGTAAACGAACCTTTACGTTTATCACCTAACTTTCCACTCCTCCTAATTGGTCTCTCCTATGAGAATATGATTAGACCTGTTCTCTTAGTACCGTTCTGTTTTTGGAAGATTAACCACAGCACAATAGTAAATACTAAAAAAAATTAGAAAAAAGGGGATTATCATGGGAGCGATTGAACGAAACGGATTTCGATTTGTACCAGAATATAGTGTCAGCCACCAAAATGGGGCGATTCATGTCTACAACAAAAATCGAATCATTGAAGAAATCAAATTTGAATTTTCAGGTGATTTTCCTGAACTGGATCAGATAGAGGATTTAGTCGACCAATATTGCATTAAACGAGAAATTTAAGGTCCGAATATTTGTTCGATTTCTGATTTAGTGATAAACTCGAAGTACCAAATAGTGATTAAGGAGGGAAGAAGTTGAATAAACTAACCGCCGTTTACCCTCAAGCGATTGAACATACAAAGAATAAAGTTATCGAAGATATGAATCATTATTTAGAGTCAAAAGAAAGTTTGCCGTCTTTTAATGAATATTTACATGACCGCGGGCATTATCTTGAGCAAATTTGGGTCAATGTTTGGTTGAATAAGGTCACTAATGATGTCCCGAAGAATGAGAAAAAAGAGTTTTTGCGGGAAAAAGGATACGAGGTTCAAGGAGTGGACCGCAAACTAATTAATAAACTTTTTCGGGATGAAATGAGAGACTATCAGCCATTTCATGCGCGTGAATGGACCGAGGAAACTTTTGCAAATCAAAAAGATGAATGGGAACAAAGATATCACCAAGCGAAAGCAGATTTTATAAAAAGACAAGAAGTGAACCGCTTGGCAGAATTGCGTCATATACTTGCAGAAAAAATAGAAGAAATGGCATCAGAAATGATTGAGAAAGATTATCCTGAACTTTATCTCTATGTTCGTCATTTCACAGCCAAACAATTAGCTGCGGATATCAAGAATAATGTAAAATTCCAAACCATCGATACCTTTGCCCTAGAAGAAAAATTAGTGGATGAAGGACATTTTAATCCTGATTCGTACACAACGGTGGCGAAGTTTTTTGAGGAACTAACAGGGGATATTCATAAAACGGTTAACTGGGGCCGGAGCTTGTATGAATATCAAACGTATTTTTTTGTCTATGAAAGCTTAATTTCCGACTACCTTTCAGAGTTAATCCCAAAGAGGATTTTGGAAAAACTCCCGCAGGTAATGAAGGAACAGTATCAGGAAGCCTTTGGTGAAAAACTGACACCTGCTTACATAAAGGGGAGCATGACACAGCTTTTGTATGAGGTAGAAGATTATGTTATTGAAGATATCCAAGAGGAATATCTTTCAGATTTACTGAAAATTGCAGAACTTCCTTTTGACCTTACCGTTCATCAGCAAATTTTTGAAAAGGACTACTCCGAAAGAGAACGAAAAAAGGCGGAGGAAGAAGCAGAATTACAACGAAAACGAGAAGAAGAAGAACGAATGATGGATGATATTTTTGGTCAGGAGTATAATCCGTCGCTTGGTGGAAGAGTTCGTTACGTTCTTCATATAGGTGAAACCAATACAGGGAAAACTCACCATGCACTTGAGCAGATGAAGCAGGCAAACAGTGGTTTGTATCTAGCTCCACTAAGATTATTGGCGCTTGAGGTTTATGATAAGTTAAATATTGAAGGAACACCGTGCTCGTTAAAAACGGGTGAAGAAGAAAAAATGGTACCGGGTGCTAACCATTTTTCATGCACGGTGGAAATGTTTCATGAAAAAGAAAGCTATGATATTGTTGTTATTGACGAAGCACAAATGATTACCGATAAGGACCGGGGTTTCTCTTGGTACAAAGCGATCACAAAAGCCAAAGCACATGAGGTTCATATTATCGGCAGCAGGAATTCAAAACCGATGCTGCTGCAATTGCTAGGAGAATCGGATATTACGATATACGAATACAGCCGCGATACACCGCTGGAAGTGGAAACAAAAGAATTCCATATTAAACATGTGAAAAAAGGGGATGCACTGATTTGTTTTTCAAGGAGGCGAGTGCTTGAAACGGCGTCTCGGCTTCAAAGCGATGGTCATTCAGTCAGCATGATTTACGGCAGCATGCCCCCAGAAACAAGAAAAAAGCAAATTGAGCAATTTAACACTGGGAAAACTAAGGTCATTGTATCGACTGATGCCATTGGAATGGGCTTGAACTTGCCGATTCGCCGGATTGTGTTTTTGGAAAATGAGAAATTTGATGGAACCAGAAGGCGGTTGTTAACCTCGCAGGAAGTGAAACAAATCGCCGGCCGGGCAGGTCGCAAAGGAATCTATGATGTGGGAAAGGTTGCATTTACCAAGGACATCAGGCTGATGAGGAGATTGCTGAATCAAGAGGATGAGCCCGTGCATACATTTGCCATTGCCCCAACCAACTCGGTATTCGAGCGTTTCCAACGCTATTATCGTGATTTAGGAACATTCTTTGAGCTTTGGGGGAAATTTAAAAGCCCACCAGGAACGAAGAAAGCTTCCTTGGCAGAGGAGCGTTCCCTTTACGATGTGATTGCTGGGACAGAAATTGAAGCACGATTACCTTTAATGGACCTATATGGGTTTTTACACCTCCCTTTCTCAAAAAATGAACCGACATTAACACGACAATGGGAAGATACGATGTATGCAATTATCCAGGGTACTCCTTTACCGGAACCTCCATACAAGGAACGAAGTTTAGAGGATCTCGAATTAGCATATAAAGCACTTGGCTTGCATTTGCTCTTTTTATATCGATTAGGTGAGCGTACGGAAGCGATATATTGGGAGCGGCTGCGTGAAGAAATGAGTGACAAGGTCCAAGATAAATTAAAAACGGATATTCGCAAGTTCGTGAAAAAATGTAGAAACTGTGGCAAGAACCTCCCTTGGGATCACTCATTTCCAACCTGTGATGCCTGCCATAGTGCTAAATATAGAAGACGCTTTGCAGAAGATTTCTAGAAGTACCGTTTAAGGTTCAAATCGCAAATGATTTGAACCTTTTTATTTTACTAGCGGAAATTATTGGAATTTTATTACAGTTAAATAGCGTTAAATGATATAATTTTTTCTAAGAAATTATAGAAATTAAAGGGGGGATAGTATGGGAAGAATTATTTGGTCGGTTATTACGATAGGTCTGATTCTTTTTGCAAACTGGGGGATAGCAAAACTTTTTAATAATGATTTCCTTGATTGGTCCTTTTTAACAGGTCTTGCAGCAGTCGTATTGGTTAAGTTTTTTAATTCATCGGGTGGAATGGCATCAGAATTTGCTAATGCGAGACTACAAAGTGGAAATGAGGATAATGATCTTCAAGTAGAGGTTTGGACGAGAATAGAAAAGATTGAAAGGCGTTTTAAAGCCACACCATCGTTTTATGTGGCAATAGGTTATACGCTTGTTTCGGGGATTATAACATTTATTTATTACTTCATTTAATAAAAAGAAACTACTTTAAAACTCTTACGATATGGTTTGTGTTTATCTTGAAAAGTAATGTTGCAGGTATGTATAAGAAGGATTATATTCCAACAAACAATTATAAACACGTTAGATATATTATATTGAGATACTGATTAAAGAAAATTTTAACTCCAGGGAGGTACCATTATTGGTGCCTTTTTTGAGTTCTTATGATGTTCTGTTCATAAAGACAGAAAATGTATAATTTTTTTAAAAAATTAATGTTATTAGTTTAGAACTTGTCCAATTATTTCAGCATAACATGTTAGTGTAAGAGCTCTTTCAATAAGGTTGAAAGGGGGGAGAAAAATGTCTATAAATCTAGTTACAGTAGTTCTTGTGTTGCTTCTCTTAGTAGCCCTGCTTGTTGCTGTTTTACTTGGCACGCCAGAACAACAACAAATCATTATTGCTGCTATTAATGCATTGCTTGGTTAATATAATGTAGTAATATATTTCCCCTCAGTATAAGGCCCCTTTAATATCACTTCCACTAATAGGTAGTTGGTATTATGGGGGTTTCTATTTTTTGATGGATGACTTTTTATTGTGAAGCTATGATTTTAACCCAATTTTACATCGTATGGTTTTTTGCTAACACACATTTAACTTTTTTTCATAGTATGTAACAGTATAGGACGAGAATCAGTTCTCCTTGTTATCCTAAGATAAAAAAGGTGGAGTTTACTACATGACTAATGAAAACGAATCCAAACTAGAGGTTAAAAACCCTCTAACAAACAATACAGCGATAGATCTAAGTGGAATCATGAATATTGCAGGTTCATTACTTAAAAATCCGGAAGTATTGAATACAGTTTCAGATGTAATGAAACTTACTAATAGCGTCCATGAGACCTCCAATAAACCAGAGGAACTTCAGAAAAACACGATTTCGGCGTTGCAGAAACAAATAGCAGAATTGAATCAACAAATGATCGGGCTACAAGAACAAATAGTTAAAAATAATGAGGAACTAAAAGAATTGATTTTAAAAATGCAAAGCTCCCTCAATGAGCGAAAGTAGTGTACTAATTTTGAATGCACCAAATTTCATTTAATTAAAGACACTACTTACAATGGGGTCTATAGTCAATTTACTTTTCAATTAAAGGAAGCGTTAATCCAAGAGGGATTAATGCTTCTTTTTATGCACTTTAATGAAGTTACGGGTAGCTTTAGTAAGATTTCCTTCGAAATTAATTCGGTGTGTAACCTATGTTCATTAGAGCCAGGGATATTTTTTTATAAACCAAAAGCAACTCAAATACGGTGGAAATTAATATTCATTTAACTTTACATATTTAGCTGTAAATTCACGTTAAGTGATAGGAAACTGAAACCGTTAATATATTCTTTCACTACTTATTACGTTTGAATTGAAAAAAATTACTCTTAAACGTAAAAAGCGGTTGCTTTTTAGAGTAATCAGTTTTACTATATAAAGTAAGGAGGTGAAAATAATGGAAAATATAAGATTAAATGTTCCATTATTACGAAGAAGAGTGCCCAATCTTACCAGTGCTGCAAAAGAAGTAGGGCTGCGGCCAGCGACTGTATCTAATTTATGCACGGGGAAAATTCCGGTTGGCCGCTCTGAAGTTCGGACCATCGTAGCTTTAGCAGAATTAGCACAGTGTAGTTTAGATGAATTGATTTTAAGAGGGGAGAATGTAGAGATGATTGAAACAAAAATAAAAACATTAGATTTGTTTGCACCAATCGTTAAGGGAGGCACCATTGGACTTGTTGCTCGGCCTGGTATGGGGCAGTTGGTCGTACTAGCAGAGTTATTTTATCGTTTTAAGCGAGAGGGTTATGCAACGGTTTTATTAAAACCTGAAAATGATCATCCAGAGTTAGCGGAAATTCTAGACGATACGGAGATTGTAGCTGAGTCAATTGAAAAGGCTTTCGTTGAAATGTCAAAGGCAGGAAAAAATAAAGAGATTATTTTTGTTGCTGACCGTTCACATGTTTTAACCGGGGAAATCTACGAACTTCAGGAAAAATTACAAGATGTCGACATCAAGTCTGTTACAACCTTTTTACTAGATTTAAAAGGGGCTTCAGTGGATGAAGATCTGCCATATGGTCCGCTTGAAACGTTATGGCAGTTTGATATGGACTTAGCAGTAAGACATCGCTTCCCAGCAGTAAACCCAATCTACTCTACATCCTCCGTATTGGAAGGTGCACACCTAGATCAAACCCATCTTTCCATCCAACAAAAAGCACAAAAGCTATTAAGACGTTACCGTGAACTACGATCACTCGTAAATGTGAAAGGAATTAGTGGAATCCCTGCTTCTGAAATTGAAACATTTCATCGAGGCGAACGTTTAGAGGCATATTTGACACAGCCATTCTATGTAGCAGAAGCGTTTACGGGTATTAAAGGAGAAGAAGTAAGTTTGAAGGATACATTGACTGATGTTAAGAAGATTTTAGATGGTGTTGTCGATTCTATGGATATTACTTCTTTAAATTTTATCGGTACAATTTAATAATTTTGTGAGGTAAAGTAAAAGAATTTCGTTATCTTCAGGTATGTTTTTGATAAATGACAATAGAAATGACGTGTGAATTTGCACACGTCATTTCTTCACTACCATAAGTTTGAGAGTTCTTGGAATTTAGGTGTAATAATGTACAAAGAATTGTTTTCACCGAATAGATCTACTACAGAGCGGGTATAAAAAATTAAACATTTCTTAATATATTCGACTTCTGTTTGAACAGGCAGGGGAGTTGTGTGTTTAAGCATGGTATACATTTCATCCAATGTATCGCCATCACGATAAAGAACACTCCAATGAAATTTAGAATCTTTTAATGATAACGGGGATTCTGAAATGGCAAGTAAATGAGCCTGTAGCTCCTCTACTATATATTGAATTCTTACTAATAAAGGATTGATTTCCTCTTTCGATTTTTGTTTTGCTGCCAATTGGATTTGTTGAGAAGCTTGTATTACTTCATTTACATTTGGTAACAGGTAGTTCACATCCCCTCATTAACCATTATCTTTTCAATCCGGCAAGCACCATTTTTAAAGTGTGGTTGTTTAGAAACAAGATCCCAAGTCTCTAATGTTAGTACGTTAGCAGACTGATTTTCAGTTAGAGATCCATAGTGAAAAGGAATGAAAATTGATCCTTGATTAACGGAATCTGTTATTCTTGCAGGAATCTCAATCGAACCTCTTTTTGTTGTAACCCTAACCATGTTTCCCATTTCTATTTCCAGTTTCAATGCGTCTAAAGGATTTATTTCGATATATCCTTCAGGGGATGTCATGTGCAGAAGCGGTGACCTGGCAGTTTTTGTTCTTGTATGCCATTGATATACAAGTCGACCTGTATTTAAGGCAAACGGAAACTTTTCTGATGGCACTTCTAATGGAGGAGACCAGTCAAATCCATATAAAATGGCTCTCCCATTTGCTTGGAGAGCTTCAAATTCTTCCCTTGTTCTAGCTCTCCCAGTCAGCATATCTCTCCCATATGATTCAGCTGTGTCCGCATAAGTATAAAATTCTCCATCGGAATACCATCTATCTTTTCCATTAGGGTATTGTTCATTACAGGGATGTTGTATACCACCGAGTTTTTCCATTTTATTATAAGTCATCCCTGACATATCACAAGGGCGCCCTTTTGACACTGTTCTCCACTCATTAAAGGCTTCTTCTGGACTTAGATAGGAAATGAGAGGCTTTCCGTCCTTATCTTTAAAACCCATTCTCTTGGAGAATTCTAAAAGAATTTCAAAATCTGAGGGTAAACCAAATGGAGGTTCCACTGCTTTTCTTAGAACATTTACTCTTCTTTCCAGATTTGTCATCGTTCCTTCTTTTTCACCCCAAAGTGCTGTTGGAAGAACAATATCGGCTAATTCTGCTGTTTCACTTAAAAATGGGTCTTGTACAACGAGAAAAACTTTTTTTAATAGCTGAATCATTCTATTACGATTTGGCAAAGAAACCGCAGGATTGGTGAACATTACCCAAAATAGTTCTATTTCTCCCTGTTCAATCAAGTTCATCATTTCCATAATATAAGTTTGTGGACCTACTGGTAATATCTCAGGATGTACATTCCATAATTGTGCGATTTCACGAATATGGTCAGGATTACTGTTATTTCTATAACCTGGGTAGAAACCAGCCCCTCCAACCTCGCGATTTGACATGGCGCTAGGCTGACCTGCATGTTGGAACGGCCCAGACCCGGGCTTACCTATTTTGCCCATTATTAATTGCATAGAGTTTACAAGCGAAGCGGCTGCTGTGGCGTCCATACTTTGATAGACTCCTTGTAAAAGAATGGTCAATGTTCTACCCGAAGTACCTATCCACTCTGCACATTGTAGCAACTTTTCTTGTGGAATAGTTGTAATTTCTTCTACTAATGAAGGCGTATACCGGGCTGCCGTATGGGCTAGTTGCTTGTACCCGACTGTATGTTTGTCAATATACGATTGATCAATCCATTGGTTCTTAATTAATAAATGGATAATCCCATTTAATAACGCAACATTCGTACCACTTCTTGGCTGTAAAGAAAGATCTGCCATCTTGTCACTAATATCATTCCGGGTATCAATTTCTATGATTCTAGTTCCATTTTTCTTTCTTGCTTCTAGTACACGTTCCCATAAAACGGTGTTAGTTTCATTAGAATTTCTACCTATAAAAACTATCACATCTGCTAGATCTACATCTTCCTCACAGGCTGGTGGACCATCCGAACCAAAACTTTGAATGAGTGCCCATTCTGCTGTAGCTGTACATAACCTTGTATTTGCATCAACGTGGTGCATTCTTAAACCGGCACGAGTAATTTTAGAGATTGTGTAATATTCTTCTAAGTATGCTTGCCCGGTATGGTAAAAACCTAGACCCCCCGGTCCTTTTTTTCTTTGAATATCTTTTACTTTATGAACCAATAAAGAATAGGCGTCATCCCAAGTGGCTGAAAGAAGTTTTCCGTTATGGCGGATTAAAGGGGCAGATAAACGATCCACACTATTATTTGCCCACCATTGATTCTCTCCTTTGGGACCTAGCCGTCCCTTATTTATTGGGTAGTTTTCATTCCCCATAATTCCGACGATTTTCTCGTCCTTTACTGCAATAAAACACCCACAGCCATTTGAACACAGGTTACAAGTGGAATAAACCAGTTTGTCTGGTTTACCTTGCGAATAAATGTTCATATCAACCCTTGAGGTGTCCCATACCATACTTTCAACTCCTTATTTTTCTTTATTCGTTTTTAACAAATGAATTTGCTGCTGTAAGGATGGGGAGGCTGGAAATCTACTTATTCTTCGATACGGTAGGAAAGGGGGCACAATTGGATTAATGGCAGCATAAATAGGGATGTCCTCTTGTGAAACATTTGTTTCCATACGATGGGGAGGGACAAGTAGTTGTTTAAATGGAAGATCTGAAAAATCCTTATTCAAAATAACAACACCTCCTATATCAATCATTCATATTTTTATTAGGTTTTTGTCTGTACAGTATTGTTCTATTGTATGAATGAATTAAGAGTATGATGATTTGTAATATGTCGTAAATTCTAAGTATTAAATCTTTCATCTAAAAATTTCCAAAAAACCCTTCATTGTGTAATTATGTTAGATAAGGAAAATACTTCAGGAGAAGTGGAGTGTAAAAAATGCAGCTATCATTAACTGTTAGAGGTTCCGATGCAGATATGATCTCTTATCTTATCGCAAAAAACCCAAATAATCCGTATGAACGGAATGAAAAAGGATTCAAGGTCAGACTGTTCTACCCAATATTCACCAAAGAGGAAGTTCAGTTCGTCATTTATGTAAAGCCTGATCCGATAGATTTAGTGCGAAACTCCTCCGATTTATATGATATTACTCATTACATAAATGACCGCGAATTTGCCGTCAGCAGCTTGTTTATTACTACCATCCGTAAGGCATTAGGTACCGCTTTAAATGGGAAACCAGATTCAGAGTATCTGCCATGGGTGGACAACCAGTTTGATATGAAGCTGGCTTTTGGTCCGGTATCAACTGATTTTAGAGATCAGGAATTGGCTGATTTGTTTGAACCAATGGGTTACAAAGTGGTAATTGAGCGTGGAGAAAGTACGATTCGTAAAAAAAGCTCCGCACGATTTGTCACGATCTCCGGCAGGCAGAGCGTTCAAAACGCACTTATGCATGTTTCGATTCTCATACCTGTTATCGATAACTATAAGCACTATTTTTTAGACGAAAGAGAAGTGGAGAAACTCGAACGTTACGGTGAAGGATGGCTAGAAACTCATCCGTTAAAGCAAATTATCGTCAAGCGTGCCCTTCGATTTAATGCCTTAATTTCTCAATCTAAATACTATGAAAAGAAACCGTACGTTCGTAACCAGGAAGAGAGCCCGAAGACTCGCTTAAACGACCTGCGCTATGAAGCGATACTGAACATTATTCGCACACTCCCGCAGAGGGAGACCGTTGTGGACCTTGGTGCTGGGGAAGGAAGACTATCCGTACAGCTTGGATTTGTCGAAGGTGTCAAAGAAATTTTATCGATTGAGCCCTCAAACAAATCCCGACTTAAGGCGATTGAAAGATTTGGACAAGTGATAGATAAAGAAGGATTTGTTGAACCACAATCACTCGCAGGGTCTTTATTTTATTTTGACAGCCGGCTTCAAAATAAAGACATCATCATTTTGTGTGAAGTGATTGAGCATATTGACGAGAACCGGCTCCCAAATATAGTTGATACGATTCTTGGTGAGTATCGGCCAAAAACTCTGATTGTTACAACACCAAACCAGGAATACAATGTCCTCTATGATATGGATGAAGCAATGCGACATGATGATCACCGGTTTGAATGGACACGAGCAGAATTTGCTAAGCATGTGGAAGCATGGAAGAAAAGATATCCTTACCAAGTCAGCATTCAAGGGATTGGCGAAGAACATCCAACATACGGACAGCCGACACAAATGGCCATTTTTAGAAGGGAGGAGATCTGATGACAACACTACATTTACCCTATGCGGGAATTGTCCTGTTAGTGGGACCCTCTAATACCGGAAAAACAACTTTATTAAATCAATTAATACAAGAAGAGCAGATTCTTCCATCTGAAGTGGTCAGCTCTGATCAGTTTCGTGTTTTGGTCAGCGATATTGAATTTATTAGCTGGAACGGGCGTCCTAAAGACGAAAGTGATGCATTATTTTATGAATACCAGCAAATATCGGGTGCTGCCTTTGAGGCAATGGATTATGTGATTTCAAAACGCTGTAAACTCAATAAATTAACGTTTATCGACGCAACCCATTTACGTGAGGAAGAACATGAAAAATATCTGCAAATGGGGAAGAAATATCATGTACCTGTGATTGCGATGGTCTTAAATATTTCAGAAACGGAATTGATGAGACGGGATATGGAACGTGCCTTTCCGCGTGGTCGAAATCGTATCAAGCAACAATATCAACTATTTAAAAATACACTTCGCTTCATTAAAAAGAAGCCATATCGCCGTGTTTACATGCTTGGAGAAGATGAACTTCAAGTAGTAAATGTCAGTCGTTTGGAGAACCCATTATATATTGAATTGGGGACAGGAATCGATTTTATCGGGGATATTCACGGTTGTTTTGATGAATTTATTGAAATACTGACGAAACTTGGCTACAAGGAAAACGATGAAGGGTATTGCATTCATCCGGAGGGAAGGAAGATACTTTCATTAGGAGATGTATTAAGCCGGGGACCGAAGTCCATTAAAACTCTTCAATTTTTCCAGAAGCATGTTACAGCAGGATTGGCTTATATGATTGACAGCAATCATGGCTGGAAAATTGCCCGCTGGCTCGATGGAAAAAATGTAAAGATGGCACATGGTGATGAAAATGTAGTAGCTGAATTTGAAGAATATGAGCGTAATAACGGCAGTGAGGCTGCTGAGAACTTAAAGGGACAAATAAAAGAGTTACTTTTACAAGCAAAATCTCACTATGTAATTCGAAAAAATGGGGTTAATGCTGTAGTTGCTGTACATGCAGGAATAAAGGACCACTATATCGGAAAGCAGTCAAACCGGATTTCTGATTTTTGCCGGTATGGTGGTAGTGAGGGGCTTGATGAGAATGGGAAGCCAATTCGAAAAGATTGGTCTGTCGCCCATAAGTCAAGTGAGCTCATTCTTTGGGGGCACGACCCAAAGCCGCAGCCATTGCTGGTTAACAACACACTAAATATTGACCAAGGTGTGGTCTTTGGTGGTAGTTTAACGGCTTATCGTTATCCAGAAAAACAGTTTGTTTCGGTCAAGGCGAAACAGGATTATGCAAATGTTCCTGACAATCCATTGAAGGAATGGGAACTCAAGAGACTCGCAGCACCGAATATCATGAAATTTTTAGATGGTTATTCCGTATTAACGGAGCAGTACGGCGAGATCATGATTTATGATGATGGTGTGAAACCAGCCTTAGATGATCTATCTCATTACACTTTGCCGCTTGAAGACATCGTGTATCTTCCTCCAACAATGAGTCCGACACCAAAATCTTCACGTAAGGAAGAATACCTCGAGCACCCTATGGAGGCATTCGAATATTATCAAAACAATGGTGTCGATACGATGGTGGTTGAGAAGAAACATATGGGCAGCAGGGGGATTCTGTTTTTATTCAAAAATAAAGAAATTGCCAAGGAGTATGTTGGCAGGGAAACATTAGGAACCATTTATACCCGAACAGGCAGGGCATTTTTTCAAAAAGAACTGCAGGAACAAGTGGTCAGTGTCTTGAATGAAGATTTAGTGAAAAGTGGTTATTTTGAGAAGTACAATACTGATTTTGTCTTGCTTGATGCAGAAATTCTGCCATGGAATTTGAAGGCGAAAGACCTGATCCTGAACCAATATGCGCATGTGGGGGAAATGGCGCTGCTGGACCGGCATAAATTAAAGAATTCACTCGAGCAGGCACTAGAAAGTGGGAAGGATGTTTTAAGCTGGGTTCAGGAAAATGATGTGGGGATCGAAAATGCCCATGTATTTAATACGGTGTATCAGAAATATTGTTGGGAAACAGAAGGATTGGAAGGAATTCAAATCGCCCCATTCCACACATTGGCTCACAGCTCAGAAACATTTTTTGACAAGCCGCATACTTGGCATATGGAAAAAAATAAAGAACTTAGTGGGATTTCCCGTTTGTTTATAGAAACTGAATATAAAATTGTAAATGATGAAGCCTCAATGAAAGCGGCCATTAAATGGTGGGAAGAGATGACAGAGGATGGTCATGAAGGATTCGTTGTGAAACCAGAATCTTATATAACGCGTTACAAAGGAAAACTTCTCCAGCCTGCGATAAAAGTTAGGGGTCGCAAGTATTTGCATATCATTTATGGAATCGACTATCTGCTTCCAGAAAATTTAACACGATTAAAGAAACGGAATGCTGGCAAGAAGCAGCGTAACGCATTGAAGGAATTCGCTCTAAGTATAGAGGGTGTTAATCGATTTGTAAAAAGAGAATCATTAGAACGTGTTCATGAATGTATGTTAGGAATTCTAGCATTAGAAGCCGAACCCATTGATCCAAGATTATAGGTAAGTAGAACGAGCTGGTTTATCTCAGTTCGTTTTTTTTATATAAAAAGCCATATTCTACAAGGTTTCCCCATATGATGTAGGTAAAAAGGAGTGTGAGTGGTATGGGTGTACATGTTGTGGGGACGGGAGAGAATCTGTGGGCAATTTCAAATCGAAATGGTGTTCCGATTCAAACGATTGTCGAGCTAAATGAACTGCCGTCTGCTAATGCCCTTGTACCAGGTCTTGCCTTGTATATTCCCGACAATCAACTGCCAATCCGCTCCTATAAAATTAAAGCTGGTGATCAAATTTGGGAATTAGCCAAGAGATTTAGAACGGACATTTCGTCGATTTTAGCTGCAAATCCAGGAGTAAATCCGAATCAACTTTTCGTTGGTCAAATTATCCATATTCCCTCACCGGTAAAATTACGCATTTCGACATTAGGGTTTATTGTGCCATCAGGGGAGAGTGCTGTTCTTCCAATATTAGATTCTCTCGCCGGGCAATTAACATATTTAGCGGTAGTCGCCTATTCATTTACGACCGAGGGGTATGCCTATAACCTGATAGAGGATTCAGCCATTGTTGCTCGGAGTAAGCAATTAAACATTACGCCTTTACTCATGATCCGCAATTTTACAGGAGTTGATTTTAGTGCGGAGCTGGCCGGTCAGGTACTAGCCAATCCTGTATACCGCCGGAATTTGATTCAGAGCATTGTGAACCTGACAAGGCAAAGAGGATTTGGCGGGGTTAGTATCGATTTTGAATTTATACCGCCGCCCCAGCGTAATGCTTTTAATTTATTTTTAAGAGAATTAAAGACTGCCTTAGGAGAGTTAATACTGCACGTAAATGTACATGCGAAAACGGCAGACCTCCCGACCAATCGAATTGTCGGGGCATATGATTATGCCGCGATAGGGAATGCAGCTGACATTGTGGCTGTTATGACCATTGATTTTGGATACCCAGGCGGTCCGCCGGATCCGATTGCGCCTATATGGTGGATGGAGGAAGTAGTTCAATACGCCCTTACGCAAATCAATCCTCATAAACTTCAGATTGCAATACCTCTTTATGGTTATGATAAAGTCGTAGGCACGAATACCACACGTGCTATGTCAGTTGTAGCAGCCCAGAATCAAGCCATTGCGACAGGTTCAATCATTGAATTTGACCAAAGGTCCATGTCCCCTTGGTACCGGCATTGGAGTGCGGGGGTAGAACAGGTCGTTTGGTTTGAGGATATTAGAAGTTTTATAGAAAAATACCGATTAATTGATGTTTACCAGTTGTCAGGGACCACCTATTGGCAGATAAGTTTAGCTGCGCCGCAGAATTGGGCTTTTTTGAGTAGAAATATTGCGGTTTTAAAATAAGGTAATTGGTGCTTTCGGAGGTATCGCTGATATATTTGGATTATTGCTGATTTAATTGGATAAACGCCGATAAGTGGTACAGCAACGCTGATATCAAAAAAAATTTCTCCATAAGTTGTAGAAAAAACCTTGTTTTTTGGGAAGACTTTAGGAAAAAAGGGAAAGTTGGAAACAGATTTTGCTGAAACAATTGAATTTAATCATTTTTATATGTTTTTTAGTAACCCTACTGCCACAAACTCAGCCAGTTTTTGCGGTGGACAATTTGGCACAGCAATTAAATCAACTTTTAAATGAAGATCCCAATTTACATGGAGCCATTGCAGGAGTAAGTATACGGAATGCTTCAAACGGCGAGGTAATCTATGATCATTTAGGAGATGTTCGCCTGCGGCCAGCATCGAATATGAAACTTTTTACAGCTGCAGCTGCATTATCGGTGTTAGGGGAAGATTACACTTTCAAAACTGAAGTACTTACGGTTGGGACTATAAAAAAGAAAACTCTGCAAGGGAATCTATATTTAAAAGGAAAAGGCGACCCTACACTCCTAAAGGAAGACTTCGATAAAATGGCGGTCGAGCTAAAAACAAGGGGAATACAAAAGATTACTGGCCATTTAATTGGCGACGATACTTGGTATGATGATATCCGATATTCGATCGATTTGCCGTGGAGTGATGAACAAATGTACTACGGTGCACAGATTTCCGCCTTAACGGCTTCACCAACTCATGATTATGACTCAGGTTCCGTTATGATCGAAGTCAAACCGGGAAAAAACGAGGGTGATAGGGCGGAAGTAACAGTAACCCCAAATACTGACTTTGTCAGAATTATTAATCTAACCGAAACGGTTGCTAAGGATCGGAAAAAGAAGCTCACCTATGAACGGGAGCACGCTAAAAACACGATTACGATAACAGGGAATTTACCTATTGCATCTAAAGGTGAAAAGGAATGGATTGGTGTCTGGGAACCGACCATGTATGCATTAGCACTTTTTAAACAATCACTAGCAGAACAAGGCATACAAATATCTGGGAAAGTAAAAACCGGAACCACTCCATTAGAAGCTAAAATTGTACATACACATAACTCGATAAAACTTTCGGAATTACTTGTCCCATTTATGAAACTGAGCAACAACGGGCATGCTGAAACCTTAGTAAAAGAAATGGGAAGAGTGGTAAAAGGGGAAGGCAGCTGGGAAAAGGGCATCGAGGTCATGGAAGCAGAGTTAGCCAAATTTGGAATTAAGACGGAAACACTGGTATTACGGGATGGTTCCGGAATTTCACATGTCAATCTAGTCCCGGCGGCGCAGCTATCTCACTTATTGATTGCCGTCCAGCAGCAACCGTGGTTTCCTGCTTTTCTTCATTCTCTGCCGGTTGCAGGAGTCAGTGGGAAAATGGAAGGCGGCAGCTTACGAAGTCGGATGAAAGGTCCGGATGTAAAAGGAAAGGTATTCGCAAAAACCGGGACTATTTCTACGGTAAGTACTATATCAGGTTATGTTACCACAAGAAGCGGACAAACCATGATTTTTTCTATCATGTTAAACAATCTTATGGAAGAAGCTAAAGGAAAGAAAATTGAAGATAAACTGATTTCAATTATAGCAAGTCATTGATGGGTTGTTTCTTACGATTCAACCTCTTTTTTTGTTAAAATATAGAAAAATATGTTTTGGAAAGGGGATTACATATGGTGACTCTTCTCGAACGCTATCAGGGATGCTTGATTGGCGGGGCAATTGGGGATGCTTTGGGATGGCCAGTGGAGTTTTTAAGACTTGATGAGATAAAGCAAAAATATGGACCACAGGGTATTACACAGTTAGAAAAAGGAAGAAGTAATCTTGTAGAAATCACCGATGATACCCAGATGACGATCTTTACAGTGGAAGGATTATTACGTGCTGAAAATAGAGGGAGAAATAAAGGAATTGTCCATATTCCGGAGGTTGTTTATCGCAGTTACCTGCGCTGGCTAAATACACAAGGAGTGAATAGCGACGTTGAAAAGGATGGTTGGATTTACTCTATTGAGGGTTTACATACGAGAAGAGCACCTGGTAATACATGTTTAGACGCACTGATGTCTGGGAAAATGGGTACGATGGAAAGGCCAATCAATAATAGTAAAGGCTGCGGTGGTGTAATGCGGACCGCACCAATTGGTTTATTGTATAAAAAAGAGCAAGCATTCAAGCTCGGATGTGAAAGTGCTGCCATAACACATGGACACCCGAGCGGATACCTTTCTGCCGGAGCGCTAAGTTATGTGATAGCAGCAATCGTGGCGGGAGAAGATTTAGACACTGCAGTTGAACAGGCTCTTGAGGAATGTGTAATGTACCCTTCGAGTGAAGAATGCAGCCAACTCATCAAAAAAGCTGTCGCCCTAACGAATTCAGACATATCGGACCTGCAAGCAATCGGGAGTCTGGGAGAAGGATGGGTAGGGGAGGAAGCCCTAGCTATTTCGATTTACTGCGCTTTAAAATATCAAAATGATTTTCAGAAAGCTGTAATTACAGCCGTAAACCATAATGGAGACAGTGATAGTACAGGTGCAATTACAGGGAATATTTTAGGGGCCTATCTTGGACTTAAGGGCATGCCGGAAAATTGGGTAAAGGAAGTAGAACTTTCAGAAGAGTTAACTCAACTAGCGCATGACCTAGTCAAAATCTATGAAGATACTGAGAAATGGCACCAAAAGTATCCTGGGAGGTAAATAACACATTATTTCGATACGGGTTCTAGATTCAATTGATGCAAAAAAACCACAAGAAGGTGATTTTTTTATTTGGACTAACCGTGCAGTTTTAGTGTAAAGAGGTAATTTTTATACAAAAAAATGCATGGAATATATTTAGATAGTCGAAATAATTAATGGTTTTAAAAGGTTTTTGACAAACGTATTTTTATAATAATTTGATTATGTTAACTAATTGTGTATATAATGGTATATAGGTTATGGGGATTTGCTGTAAAAACAGTAGCAAATTTCAAAAATAATAACACATTCGGTTGCCCTCTAAACTAGCATTCAGTTGTGATAGAGGATAGATGAATGTGAAAATTACGTTTAGAAAAGGGGACGAAATGAAAGGATGATTGCATGAGTTTAGACCAAACAATAGGTATCCAAGTAGAAGCGAAAGATGATTATTCATTTGAACAGGTTCCAGAAGAAAAACGGAATATGGGATGGTTTAGTGTCACCAATATTACGTTTGGGATTGCGACAGCCATTTTTTATTTTCAAACAGGCAGTGTAATGGCCCTTCAGTATGGGGCTACAAACGCTATCATTTCAGCGATTTATGCAATTATTATTGCCGGCGTATTAGGTACTGTCATTGCCTATTTATCGGCAAAATCAGGTATGAATGTCAATCTCATGTCTAGACAAGGGTTTGGCTATATAGGCGCCTCTTTAACTTCGCTCATTTACGCATCTAACTTTATCATGTATTGTGCTTTCGAAGGGATGATTCTCGTAGCGGCCGTACATGCATATTTCCCCGCAATTCCATTATGGCTGCTAATTATTGTATTCGGATCAATTGTTATTCCATTGAATTGGTTTGGTATTAAACAATTGGATAAGCTTCAGAAATGGTCGTTGCCGATTTTTGGCATATTTCTAATTCTCACGATTATTTTTGCTTACAACACACCTTCTAAATTTGACGGTAACTTTTGGACTTACTTACCAGATGGTGTCCAAACAGGTGGTACTGCCCTGCTATTGTGTATTGGTATGCAGCACGGGATTATGGGCTTAACTGCTCTCATCGCGTCAGACTATGCACGCTTCCTAAAGCCAAAGGACATTAAAATTGGCTCTATTATGATTGGGTTTATTCCACAAATTTTCTGCTTTGGTGTCATGGGATTACTAGGAATATGGTTTGGTGTCCGTTTGGCTGAATCGAATCCTGGGGTATACATTGTCACACTTATTGGACTAGGCGGCGTAGTATTTACGATGTTGACACAAATAAGAATCAATGTCACAAATATTTACAGTGCATCCCTATCATTATCCAATTTCTTTGAGAATGTATTTCATTTCAAACCAAGTCGACGTTTTTGGGTTGTTGTTTCAGGCGTCCTATCGATTGCGTTAATGTTAGGTGGGATTCTTGATTATTTAGGTAGTGCGATGACATTTCAAGGAGTCTTATTAATGGCATGGGCAGCAATTTTAGTTACAGATGCCTTAGTCGTAAAAAAAATAATGAAAATTGTACCGGTAGAGTATGAATCAAGACAAGAAAAATTATACAAGTGGAATCCAGTTGGCGTTGTCCCATTAATTGTGTCAAGTATTCTTGGTACAATAGCAGCCTTAGGGCATATGGGAACGTTCTTACAAAATACAGCCACTTTCTTTGCGGCCATATTAGCTTCTATTCTTACGGTAATCATTGCGATTTATACAAAAGGGAAATATTATAGTAAAAGTGAATCTAAAGATATGATTAATAGAAAATCAAAACAAAAAAGTATTTCGGTAAAAGAAAAAACGGTGGAGCAAGTTTAATAGAAATGTTAGGATCTATGGCCCAAGAATCTATTATTTATAGAAGAGATTCTTGGGTTTTTTTAATAATAAGTTTTAAGGCGCTGCTCCGATTCTTTACATCAATGCGGTTTTTAAGGCTTTAATGGAACACATAACCTTTTGATGATTCTCATCCGTGTTTCGATGATTTCTCGCATGAAGCAGAACAGGCCGAAGTGATTCAACAGATCGGCCAAATTCGTTCATCCAATCATATCTAGGCACTAGCCAGGTATGGAAATGATGAGTGGTATCTTCGTTGTAGAAATAATAAACATAATCAATACCTAATATCTCTCTCTGAGCTTTCCGAATTTTTGTCATAGTTGTTATGTAATCCAGTCTTTCGTCATCCGTCAATTCATCCAAGCATTTAATATGTCTTTTTGATGCAAGAATGACCAACCCTTCAATCGGATAGGCAACATCCTGATGAGCATGAAAATATTCTGTTTCTAAAATTACGCCGCCATCGGGTTCAACCAGACCACTAGTTAAAGCACAGCTCAAGCATTCGACTTCTACCGTATTCCCATTTGATAAAGTTATTTTTCTCAACTATTTCCCCTCCTATAAAGTAACCTGAATTATCTTACAACATCCGCAGTAAAAAGAATAGTTTTAACTCATTATGCAAATTCTAACACTAAAAAACGGTGGGGATACGATGATTTTTGGCTGCCATGTAAGTATTCGGAATGGTTATTTTGGCGCTGCAAAACGTGCGGCAGATTTTGGTGCTGCCGCATACCAATATTTTCCGAAAAACCCGAGAAGTCTTTCGGTTAAGGATTTTGACAAAGGGGATGCCACAAGCTGTAAAGAGTTTTGTCAGGACCATAATCTGATTTCAGTTGCACATACCCCTTACTCTACAAGTTTAACTCCTTCAGAGGATAAGAAGGAAATAACAATTAGGTCGCTGTTAAACGACCTAGAAATAGCAGACACATGCGGCTCAGTTGGTGTGGTTGTCCATTTTGGCAGTCAGATTAGTAAAACAGACCCGCTAGCCAGTTATCATTTAATGCTTGAAATGCTAAATTCTGTTCTTAGTCAATGGAACGGTAATTGTTTACTTTTAATTGAGAATAACGCTGGGACAAAAGGGGCTCTTGGAACAACCTTTGAAGAATTAGTGCAGGTCCGAAACCTCACTGAGTATCCAGAGAAAATCGGTTTCTGCCTCGATACCTGTCATATGTTTGCAAGTGGTCTTTGGAATGGAGAAAATACGGAAGAATTTTTCGCCAAAGGTGAAGAACTAGCCTATTTTGAACACCTGAAAGTCATACACTTAAATAATTCTAAGTATCCAACGGGATCCAATAGGGATCGTCATGCGAATATATTCCACAATGGTTTGATCAAGGAGAAATCACTCCAGGAGATTGTAACGTCCCCTGTAGTAAAACATATTCCTTTTGTGTTAGAAACACCAGACGATGAAGGAATCTCGCATCAGGAAGAAATTAACCAGCTCTATCAAAAATGGGGATAGTTAAAAATTCGGAATAAATATATAATTAAAGAAATAAGTAAACATATTGGCAGGGATAGAGATGAAACAAATGAAAAAAGGACAAATACTATCAGAACGATTTGAGGTCGCCTTCAATCAAGTTCATGATGCGATGAAGGACATTGTCAACATTAACGATGATAGATTTGTAGTATTAGTAAAGGTTGGAGCGAAGAAGTATCAAATCATTGAAACATTTAAAAAGGACTTGGAGCAGTATGCGAAACTAAGAAATGCTATTGTCCATGAGAAAATGGAAGTTGGCTATTATATCGCCGAACCAAATGCAAAAGTGGTCGAGCATATAGAGAAAATAGCCAACGTCTTTAACCGTCCAAATTATGCTTTAACGATTGCAACAAAAAATGTTCTGTACTTTGACTATAATGATAGTATCCTAAAAGTGACGGAAGCGATTCGTCAGTATAATTATTCAAAATTTCCGATCTATAAAAACAAAGAATTTGCAGGCCTATTGACAGCAGGATCGATTTTAAAATGGATGGCACAAAACATGGTAAGCACATCTGTTAATTTAGACGATACCCATATATATGATATTATGAAATATGAAAAAGATCATCCCATTGACTTCGTTGCAAAAAGTACGAATATCTTCGATGTAGAAACGATTTTTGAAAGATCCCATAAGGTAAAAAAGAAATTAGAAGCAGTAATCATTACGGAAAACGGAAAAAAGGATGAGGCACCTCTTGGAATTATCACACCATGGGACTTGATTGAGATTGACTATACTATCGATTAAAAAATGAGGAGCATACCGAATAGGTATGCTCCCTTTTCTTTTATTGTCCAGCTTCAGCGCCAAGGAGTAGGGGTCATGTGACCCAAAAAAGAGCGCATACGCTTTTCTTATGGCATATCGTCAAAATTAAACTCACTTAATTGATCCATATGGCTGGCAATCATTGCGATAATGGTGCTAGCCTCTTCTTTACTGAAAATAAAATGTGATTCGTCTTTGATTAACTCTTCATCGGTTGTCCAAATCCGGTTTACTCTTTTCAGGACACCATCACCGGTTTCTGGGACAACGCCAAATTGATACGTCACTTCGACTTCATCCTCATGTTTAAATGCCGTTACCTCCGGCGTGTTCCATTCCACATCAATTTCTTCAAAAATATCATCCTCATTTACTTGCTGTGCTTCATAATACTCTTCATCAACATCGTCAGTAACCTCGACCATTTCATAATAGTCGTCACTGTCTTCATATACTTCGTCGGAAGTAAGATAAACACCGTCATCGGTGTAATGATCATCATCGTTCATATAATCATGAAGACTTGCGTGTACTTCATCGATGATTTCTTCTATGTCCGAAAGGATGATTTTAGCAGTATGCCCACTGTCAACATCAAAGGTATCGATGTAAAATTCTTCGTTCCCGGGATCGAAGAACAATGTGCAAAAATAGTCTCTATCGACATCTTCTGTATTCACATCTTCCGTTTCTACAAAAAATTCGATCCTTGGGTGTTTGGCAGCTCTCTCAATTGACATTTGACCAACCCGATCATACTCTTCACAAATAGATTCTAGGTGATCCTGAAGCTCGCCACAAACTCTGTCAAACCATTCTAACGACATTAACATCCCATCCTTTCAAGGTAATCGTGGTTATTATCTCCAATGAGTAATGTTTAATCCATGCATTTTTGTAAATACTTGGAGATTTCGTCATCATCAAAAAAATAATGATGTTACGTGTTCGAATGGTCTGTATGTAAGTAGTCAAATGTGTGTGTACTAAATAAGAAAAAAATTCCTCATTCTTTAGAAATGGGGAATTTTTTCATTAATTATATTCAAGTTCAAATTGTTCAATTCTAGCTCTAATAAAATCAGGAACGGGGCAGGGTTGCATAGTCTTGTGATCAACACTGACATAGATAATCTCGGCAAGGAGAACCGGATCCAATTCATCTTCTCTTGTAATCATAAAATTCATTGTCAGGCTTTTATTTCCTACTCTTTCCACCCTGCACCAGATGGTGAGCAAGTCATTTAATAAGGCTGATCGTTTATACTCAAGAGTCGATTTCGCCAAAACAAAATCAAACTGTTCATCGTGTCGAAGAAGCTGCTGGAAATATTCAGTGACTGCTACATCAATATACGTTAAGTAATGTGAATTAAAAACAATCTTTTGTCCATCAATTTCCGAATAACGCACCTTTAATTGATGTGTGAAACGATAATCTGCCATTCTAGACTCCTTTCCTTTTGAGCTAATTCCTTAGCTACCTTCTTCCCACCGAAAAAACGCTACCTTTTTTATATAATTATTTTAAAATTTTCAAAAAAATAACAAGTTACATTAATATTCTATTTATTCGTCAATTATCCTTTCAATTCGCTCAATGGTCATCGGTGTTCCGTATATGTGGAAAAATTTTTATTTTCTAAGTTTAATCATTTGATTTATTGTTTCAATAGTTAGAAAATTAAAAACAAACGAACAACGAAGGGAATGAAACAACTTTGGGTTCTTCTTTAGATAATTCAATTAATCCAGCAACCATCACTCGTTCTAAGCGGTTATGGATTGCGATGGTATTAGGTTCTTTAGCAGCCTTCGCTCCATTATCCATTGACATGTATTTACCCGCGTTACCTATATTAGCAGATTATTTTCATACAAGTCCGTCTTTTATTCAACTTAGTCTGACATTTTTCCTGCTAGGACTCTCGTTGGGTCAACTTTTTGCTGGACCAATAAGTGATATTAACGGGAGACGGAAACCACTCTTAATTGGGTTGATCATCTATACTGTAGTATCCTTTTTATGTGTATTTAGTCCCTCGATTTGGACATTTATTCTCCTGCGTTTTATTCAAGGTCTGGCGGGTTCAGTGGGGATGGTTGTTTCAAGGGCGATTGTGCGCGATTTATATTCGGGAACGGAATTAACGAGATTCTTTGCGCTTCTATCTTTAGTAAACGGTGCAGCGCCGATTCTAGCTCCAGTGGCTGGTGCTCAGCTCCTCAGGTTTGTTCCGTGGCAAGGTGTGTTTATTGTTCTTGGCGTAATTGGATGTGCTATGTTTATTGTCGTCCTTCTCGGTTTACATGAGACACTACCCAATGAGAGACGATTGGGGGGAGGACTCCAAAATACCCTTCTCACCTTTCGAAAACTAATCTTCGATCCTAGTTTCATTGGATATGCCTTTTCACAAGGGCTTGTTACTGGCGCAATGTTTGCTTATATATCAGGTTCCCCCTTTGTGGTACAGGAGATATATGGGGCTTCGCCGCAAATCTTCAGTCTTATTTTTGCAATCAATGGGTTAGGAATTATGATAGCAAGCCAAACAACAGGCAGGTTAGCCGGAAGGATTCCGGAATCAAAGCTACTAAACTTTGGTTTAGCAATGTCCTTTTTTGGAAGTGTGACCTTGCTAGCTCTTCTATTAGTGGAGGCAAATCTATCGATCATCTTAATTCCATTATTTCTGGTCGTATCCAGTGTCGGTATTGTGAATACAGCCGGATTTTCTCTCGCTATGCAAAAGCAGGGTAAAAATGCAGGCAGTGCTTCAGCGCTGCTTGGTGTACTTTCCTTTGCATTTGGTGGTATAACCTCCCCTTTGGTTGGGATAGGAGGTGAAGAATCTGCCATTCCAATGGGAGTGGTCATCGTAATTTCCTCAATGGGTGCAGTTGTTTCTTATGTGTTCCTTGTACTCAGAAAAACCAGACAAAAAGATGCTTAAGCAGAATTCCCTGGCAATGCTGCCAGGGGATTTTTTATTAATAAAATTGAAACTCTTTTTGAAAAAAGGCGTCTAAGATTTGAATGAATTTAGTTGATAGGAGGCCATTATGAACAAAGGGGAAATCAAAAAGGGGAGAGGCTTTTACCTGGTTGTCATTTTGTTAATGTTCACTGTTTTAGTGGCAGGGTGTAAAGAAATCAACTCAAAGCAGACAACTGGAACAAATAAGAATCAAACTTCAGAGGTGAACCAATTTATTCCAACTGTATACGATACTACCGTAACTGTTATTGTAGAGGAGAAAACGTTAGCAGGCACACTTAAGATGAAGTCGACAAACAACACCGGGAAAAATCAGGACAGAATTTACTTTCACGTTTACCCCAATCAGTTCCGCGAGGGAGTCGATCTACTAGGTGGATTTTGGCGGCATATTGTTGATGAGAATTCAGAACCTGGATCGATGGAGATAACAGAAGTTCAGGTAAATGGAACGAAAGGAATTTTTGAAATCGATGATACCGTCCTTAAAATTCCGTTAGACATATGGAAAAAGGGTCAAACGATTGACATTGAATTGAAATTTTCCATGAAGGTGCCCAAGAATAACGGCCGATTTGCTTATGATGAAAATGCGATTTGGCTTGGCAATTGGATACCTATTCAGGCTGTATTTGATAATAGAGGCTGGGTAACAGATCCGTATCATTCTATTGGAGATCCATTTTATAGCCAGGTTGGAACATACAATGTCAAGGTAACTGTACCAAGCAAGTATAAAATCACAAGTACCGGTAAAGAAGAAGATGGTTTACTAGAACCGAATGGCTCCGTGACGTATAAAACCACAATTGATCATGTACGGGACTTCGCTATGGTCATTATGGATGAATCCTACCAAAAGATATCAGATCAAGTAGGTGAAACAATCGTGAATACATGGTATCGAGCCAGTGAGAGCCAAGAGACAGTGAAGAAGAATCATGAAGCAGCGGTTAAGGCATTATCTTATTTTAGTAAAGTTTATGGACCTTATCCATATCCTGAATATGATATCGTTCGAACTGGTATGTTTACAGCAATGGAATTCCCAGGATTAGTTTACCTACCAAAACATAACCATGAAAATAACGAATCGGACATTGGCTCAGTCGTCCATGAAACTACGCACCAATGGTGGTATGCAATGGTCGGAAATGACAAAGTAAAAGAGCCGTGGCTCGATGAGGCTATGGCAACCTACTCTACAACAAGATTTATGTTAGAAGAATATCCCGAGCATGGAGCCGGAGATTTAGAGTTGAGAAAGCATATGACAGTGGGAACGGAAGTCTATGAAAGACGCGGCATATATATAGGTAGTTCTGTTGATAAATTTAATAATATTGGTACCTATTCTCAGCTTGTCTATCAAAAAGGTGCCTTGATGCTGGAAAACCTAGAAAAAGTAATAGGCAAAGAGAAAATGGATCAATTGCTGCAAAATTACTTTAAAGAATATCAATATGAAATCGCTACAGGAAGTGACTTCATCTCTGTATTCACGGAAGAACTAGGACCAGAAGCTCAGGAGTACTTTGATAAATGGTTAAGTGGTAAGGAACCTGAATTTAAGCAATAAATAAATGAAGGAAAACGCCTCGATAAAAGGGGCGTTTTGTTATATTTGTACTTATATTTTAAAACAGTTTAGATATTATCAGGTTTTGTGTAGAAATCGGGTAAAACATCATTATTAAACATCAAAACTTACAGGAATATCTTTCTTTTCTTTTGTAAAGTTGGTGTAGAACCTTATAACCAGTAGGACGGTAAAAAACATTAATGCTGGAATGAGGTAATAAAGAATCTCTGATAGTAAGGATTTCTTCACTGTTTCTTTTACCAAAAATATAGAAGTGCCAGGGCTGCCTACCATTCCAAAGAATAGACCATAAGCTACATTTAATCCATAGTGAATACCCGTATTTGCCCAGATAGAACCAGTTTTATAAAAAGCATAAGTCAGGGAAAGTCCTAAAATCACTGAAAAGATAAAATTACTTAAACTGAAGCCTGCATACCAGTAATCATCGAGAGCGTAGAGCAAAATACTAATTGAAAAAACACATCCGACGTGCAGTTTATCTTTTAAAAGATTAATGACAAACCCCCGTACAATCAAATCATTAATAAATGAACCGATGAAAAAGCCTGCAATAATCATTACCATTGGCATGAGTAATTCCGATGAATCCAAAACTCCATTCCAAATGAGATCACCGCTTACTAACTGAATTCCAAACATAAGTAACCAAAAACTAAAGCCAATCCAAAAACTAATAAAGAAGTTTTTTAACCAGCCTGTATGGTATAAGAGTCCCATTCCTTTTAACCCGTTCAAACCAACCCACTTAGCGATGAAATAGGCAAGTGGAAAGAAAGCGAGATAAGCCCCAAATTGTAAGAAGGGATTGCTAAGAAGTGAAGGGGCAAACACAAAATATAAATCAAGAATAAGGAAACCAACTACAGCTTTTATAAGTTTAGTAATGATACCAACCCCTAATCAGAATATTGAGTTCATTTTATCATTTGTAGGTAATTTTAACCATTTGTATGTAAGCATGATTTTTAAAATTTTTTCAAGGCTGTGATACTATAAATAAGAATCGTAAATAAATGAGGTGTAACCATGAAAATAGAAGTTTGGTCGGATTTTGTCTGTCCATTTTGTTATATAGGAAAGGCTCGTTTAGAGGAGGCATTATCTCAATTTACACATAGGTACAGTGTTAAAATAGAATTTAAAAGTTTTGAGCTAGATCCTAATTCTCCGCCGTATAGTGGGAAAAGTATTCATGAATCTTTAGCTTCTAAATACGGGATGAGTATTGAACAAGCAATGCAAATGAATCAAAATGTGGGTCAGCAAGCGGCTGCAGTGGGTTTAACGTTTAATTTTGACAACATGAAACCAACGAATACTTTTAATGCCCATCGATTGGCAAAATATGCAAAAACTCAGGGGGAAGAAGCGGTAATTACAGAAAAACTTCTTTATGCCTACTTTACTGAATCAAGGAATCTAGGTGACATCGAAACGTTAGCGGATATCGCGGAAGCATCAGGGCTTGATCGAGAAGAAGCTTTAAAGGTTCTTCAAGACGAAAAGGCGTTTGCAAATGATGTCCGTATTGATCAAGCAGTTGCCCAGCAATATCAGATTACCGGTGTACCGTTTTTTATCGTCAACCAAAAATATTCGATTTCTGGTGCACAGCCAACATCTACTTTTACAGGAGCACTGCAAAAAGTATGGGAAGAAGAAAATCCAGCTCCCGTTTTTCAGGACCTTTCAACAGTTAGTGCAGAAGACTCAAGCTGTGTGGATGGCAACTGTATGATTCCTGATAAAAAAGAATAGCATTTTGAGAACTGCATTTTTTTAAATGCGGTTTTTTTGTGTTGATAATCACATTCAGTAAAATGTTCGGTTTTTCCTGAAGGATTTGCCTTCTATTAATAGGACTGTCTGAATAAGTTGTTCTCACAAAGAAATAATAGTCGTAAATAAGGTAAGGAGCTAACATCGATGAACGTATTAGTGGTTGGAGCTAATGGGCAGGTAGGTAAACTTCTTGTTGATCTACTCAGAGACAGTCAAGAACATACAGTTAAAGCGATGGTTAGAAAGGAAGAACAAGCTGAGGTTTTTAAGAAAATGGAAATTGAAGCAGCTGTTGCCTGTTTAGAACAAAGTGTTGAAGATATTGCCCAGGCTGCAAGAGGCTGTAATGCTGTCATATTCACTGCGGGCTCAGGCAGGAATACGGGCTATGATAAAACATTACTTATTGATCTTGATGGTGCGGTGAAAACCATTGAAGCAGCAGAAAAGGCCGGAATTAAACGCTTCATAATGGTCAGTGCGATTCAGGCACACAGACGAGAAAACTGGCATGAGAAAATGCTTCCTTATTATGCAGCTAAATACTATGCAGATAAAATGCTTGAACAAAGCGAACTAACCTATACAATTATTCGGCCTGGCGGACTATCGAGCGAGCCAGGAACAGGGCTGATTACAGCTGCTAGTGATATAAGAAGCGGGAAGATATCACGTGAAGATGTGGCAAAAACCATTATCCATTCTCTAACAGAAGAAAATACCTACTACCAGTCGTTTGATCTTGTTTCTGGTGAAGTTCCAATAGAAAAAGCATTAAAGCTACTTTAAAAAAGACCTTTAATGAGGGGGATGTGCAAAAACTAAATATATAGGGAAACTCCTAAAGCATTTGAACCTTCAAATGCTTTTTTTCGTTGAATGGGTTTTAATTTCAGGTACAAAAAATATAGTAATTACAAGAAGACGACCTATTTGAAACTTTTCCGGGAGTGAATCGTAAAACAATAAACGTTATTTTTCGATCATTGGAGGACATTATGGATTTATGGATTCAAGAGTTTATCGAACAGTTTGGGTACTGGGGAGTGTTTATCCTCATTGCACTAGAAAATATATTCCCTCCTATTCCATCTGAAGTCATACTGACTTTCGGAGGCTATATGACATCTCAAACCAATCTGACTGTTCAAGGGGTTATTGCTGCTTCAACAATTGGTTCAGTTTTTGGTGCGGTCATACTTTACCGACTAGGGGCTGTTTTGAATGTAAATAAATTGGAGGTAGTTGTTGAACGGTATGGGCGATTCCTGCGTTTAACCAAAGAGGACCTGTATCGTGCTGACGTCTGGTTTGACAAATATGGAATTTGGACGGTCTTTTTCTGTCGTTTCATACCGCTGATTCGCAGTCTTATTTCAATCCCTGCAGGAATGGCAAGAATGAACTTCTGGCTTTTCATCAGTTTTACAACATTAGGCACGATTCTTTGGAATACTTTGTTGATAAATCTTGGTGCGCGAGTAGGAGAAAATTGGGAAGTTATTGGGGAGAGAATGGACCAATATTCCAATTATATCTATCTGCTTTTAGCCATACTCCTTATTGTTTTCATCGCATGGAGAAGAAAAAGGAGAAGATACTAGTAAAACTGAGAGTAAATTTAAAAGTAATTATAATGTCGGATGAGAGGGTTTTGGCCATGAATATAACGTCTATATTACTAGGCTTACTTCTTGTATTGAATATCATGTTGGCCCTCGTTGTCATTTTTCAAGAAAGAAGGGACGTTGGGTCTACATGGGCCTGGTTATTAGTTCTCTTTTTCATTCCGATTTTGGGATTTGTGCTGTACTTATTATTAGGGCAAAATTTAAGTCGAAAACGGCTATTCCAATGGGATGACCTTAAAAAGACAGGTTTTGAAAAAGCGTTAGAAACGCAATTGACCAAACTACGTTTAAATCAATTTTTTTACCGTAGTGATGTCACAAGGGATAACCATGATTTGATTTATATGCATATGATTAACAATCAAGCTATCTTAACTGAAGACAATGCTGTAGATATTTTTACAGACGGTACAGAAAAATTTGATCAATTATTTAGAGACATAAAGGCTGCTAGGAATTATATTCATATTCAATATTACATTATAAAAAATGATAACCTGGGCAAAAGATTAATCGACGCGTTAACAGCAAAAGCAAGGCAAGGGGTAAAGGTTCGAATCTTGTATGATGAATTAGGGTCACGAAGTTTGCCGAAAAGATTATTTAAAGAATTTCGAAAAGCTGGAGGTCAAGTTGAGGTATTTTTTCCATCAAAATTTCGTTTTATTAATCTCAGAATGAATTATCGGAATCACCGAAAATTGGTAATCATTGATGGGAAAATTGGCTATGTCGGTGGTTTTAATGTTGGTGATGAATATTTAGGTCTCAATAAGAAATTCGGTTATTGGCGGGATACCCATTTACGTATACAAGGCACGGCGGTTTATGCTCTCCAGACACGCTTCATTCTAGATTGGAATCAGGCTTCAGATGACCATGATGTTGACTATGTTCCAAATCTCTACCCTGAAGATATTTCTCATGGCAGTATCGGAATTCAGATTGTAACAAGCGGACCTGATTCAGAGTTTCAACAAATTAAAAATGGGTATATAAAGATGATTATGTCAGCAAAAAAATCGATCTATATCCAAACACCATACTTTATACCGGATACAAGTTTATTAGATGTTCTTCGGATTGCCTGCTTATCTGGAGTGGAAGTCAATATTATGATTCCTGATAAACCAGATCATCTATTTGTCTACTGGGCGACGCTGTCACATGTTAGTGAACTACTAAAAGTGGGCGCAAAGGTCTATATTTATAGAAATGGTTTTATCCACGCAAAAATGATCGTTGTCGATGAAGAAATCTCATCAGTTGGAACCGCCAATATTGACTATCGGAGCTTTAAACTTAATTTTGAAGTGAATGCCTTTTTATATGATGAAGGAGTTTCTAGAAAACTAACGGAAACGTTTAAAGAGGATATTAAGGTTTCGTTGCTATTGACGTTTGAGGGTTACCAAAAACGTTCTTTGGAGGTTCGACTTAAGGAATCAATCTCTAGATTACTTTCACCTATCTTATAAAAAGTTCATTAAAGGTTTAGAGGCGATATCTACATGATCATTCAAAGAATGCCTATCCTATCAGGGGTAGGCACTCTTTGTTTCTAATTATTCTTTTTATAATTTCTTTATAATATGTTTTTTTTGGAAATAGTAATAGAAAATATTCTTGGAGGATTAGCACTCGATGGAGGAAATAACATTATGGGTGGGCCTAGCCATTGAAATAGCATTGATTATCGTTACTATGTTGATCATTTCTTCCCATCTTCGAAATATTTCTAAAAATAAAACTAACTTTCAATTAAACGAACAATATTATAAATCTTTGTTTGAAGAAAACCCAGACGCTATTATTATTTTTGATTTAGATGGAAAATTTGTTGTTGCAAACAAGGCTGTTACAATTTATGGATATAGTGTAGAAGAATTAATTGACAAACCATTTGCAGGTTTTATACTTCCTAAAGATTTAGAAAGAGTGACGGGCCACTTTATCGAAGCGGTAGAAGGAAGGGCAACAAATTACGAATGTACTATATTGGATAAAGAAGGATTTCAAAGGGAAATTAGTGTAACCAATATACCTATTTTTGTGAATTCACAGATTTATGGTGTATACACCATCATAAAAGATATTACGGAGCATAAAAAAGCACAAAACGACTTAGTGGAAGCTGAAGCTAAATATCGAAGTCTTATAGAAAACTCTTTAGTAGGGGTTTACATCATGCAAGATGGGAAATTGGTATACGTTAATCCTGGCCTTTGTGAAATGTCAGGTTATACATGTGAAGAGTTAATAGGTTTAAATGTTGCGGACTTTATTTATCCGGAGGATTTGCCGCTCGTAAATGAAAATATCCTTAAACGGTTCAATAATGAAACAGGTGCGATAAAGTATGAGTATCGTGCAATCAGAAAGGATCAAAGTGTGATTACGTTTGAATTATATGGTTCAAAGATTGTTTATCATGGCAGGGACGCAATAATTGGAACAGTCATTGATATCACTGAGCGAAAAAATACCGAGAAAATGATTAAACACATGGCGTATCATGACCAGTTAACTGATTTGCCTAATCGCTATTTACTACGTGAAAAACTAAATGAAACGATCACAGATTCAAAACAAAACAACTGTAATTTCGCTCTTGTTTTTCTGGATTTAGATCGATTCAAATCCATAAATGATACGATGGGACACGAAGTTGGTGATCAAGTATTGATGGAAATTGCGGAACGACTGAAAGCCTGTGTCAATGATAAAGATATCATTTCTAGGTATGGAGGGGATGAATTTTCCATTCTGCTCCCTGGCTCAGAAGAACAAAGAGCGAGTATAGTCGCACAACAGATTATAGCAAAGTTATCTTATCCTTTAACCTTTCAACATCACGAATTAATGGTTACCCCTAGCATAGGAATAGCTGTATTTCCTACTCACGGTGAAAGTTTTGATACGTTAATTAAAAATGCTGATTTAGCCATGTATCATGCAAAAAGCTTAGGTAGAAATAATTTTCAATTTTTTAATAAGGAGTTAAATAAAAAAGCACAGCATGAATTAGATATGGAGGTGAATTTAAGAAAAGCCTTGGAGCAAAATCAATTCGTGTTATTCTATCAGCCGCAGGTTAATCTAGAAACGAATGAGATTTATGGTGCTGAAGCATTAATAAGGTGGACACATCCTGAAAAAGGGATCATTCCACCTGCAGCGTTTATTCCTTTAGCGGAAGAGACTGGGTTGATCATACCTATGGGTGAGTGGGCAATCCGAACAGCATGCCAAGAAAACATTAAGTGGCAAGAAGCTGGTTATTCACCGGTTACCATTTCTGTTAATATATCAGCCAAACAATTCTTCCAATCAAATTTGGTTGAAATTGTAGAATCTGCCTTAAGGGAGACGGGTCTCAATCCAAATTATTTAGAACTTGAGATTACAGAAAGTATTACGATGGATGTTGAGCGTTCGATAACAACCCTATTGGAATTACAGAGAATTGGGGTCAAGATTAGTATAGATGATTTCGGTACGGGATATAGTTCTCTAAATTATCTTAAGAGACTCCCTATCGATAAGTTAAAAATCGACCAATCATTTATTCAAGAATGTCCACATGATATTAATAGCAATACACTCGTTAGGACGATTATTATTATGGCTCATCTTCTAAGAATGAAGGTTGTTGCAGAGGGAGTAGAAACAGAGGAACAAGTATCCTTTCTTCTTGGGCAGGGTTGTAAGGAGGCGCAGGGGTATTTATTCAGCAAACCCCTTTCGGTATCAGAATTTGAGACAAAATATATGCGAAAACGCTTGGGAAAATAGCTCCAAGCGTTTTTAGTAGTAATATTTGATTTATCGTTTTATTCGATTTAGCACTCGTTCTTCAAATTCTGCTTCATCTATATCTAATCCTATCACTTCATTTCTAAAGGACTTAAAGCGTCCATTCTCCACCTCAAGTGTGAAATATCCTCTAGAACTTGAAAGGTTAATATCACCGATTACATTTTTCCTTCTGGCAGGGTCAAACAAATTGACTAAATTAGGATTGCTTGGATGTGGCTTGAATCGACAGCCTTGCTCTACACAAATTCTTACAATATTACGAACCTTAGGATTCGCAATGCTTTCAACCTTTTTTATAACTTCTTCGTTAGCCATAAATGTAATTCTCCTTTCCATTCTTCAAACAGTATGCTGTAGCTAGAGGAATTATGCCAAACTCATGAAGTAACGTATTAGTTTATGTACTGCTATGAAAAAAAGAATAAGTTTCGTATTTCTTAAAATAAAAAGGTAATGAAGATGTAAGAAAAAAAGGATTCACAGAAATTGTAATACACTTCTTTTAGTAATGGAATGTAGTGGAATTAATTAATAATTAAGGTTATACAGTACCTATTTTCAAATGGGAAAAATTTCACATTGAACCGTTTGTGATAGGATGTTACTATAAGAAAGTTCCTTCGCGGAGTGGTCGACAACATGATTAATTGAAAATAATGTGTTGACTTTAGTGAAGAGAATATGATAATATATTTTTTGTCGCTAAAAACAACTGACAAGTTGTTCTTTGAAAACTAAACAAACAAGAACGTCAACAAAAAATATTAGTTTCTTCTATTAGAAACTAGCCAACGTAACAAATGAGCTAAATCAACTTTCTTGGAGAGTTTGATCCTGGCTCAGGACGAACGCTGGCGGCGTGCCTAATACATGCAAGTCGAGCGAATCTTGAGGTGCTTGCACCTCTTGGTTAGCGGCGGACGGGTGAGTAACACGTGGGCAACCTGCCTGTAAGACTGGGATAACTTCGGGAAACCGGAGCTAATACCGGATAATCCTATTCCTCTCATGAGGGAAAGTTGAAAGTCGGTTTACGCTGACACTTACAGATGGGCCCGCGGCGCATTAGCTAGTTGGTGAGGTAACGGCTCACCAAGGCGACGATGCGTAGCCGACCTGAGAGGGTGATCGGCCACACTGGGACTGAGACACGGCCCAGACTCCTACGGGAGGCAGCAGTAGGGAATCTTCCGCAATGGACGAAAGTCTGACGGAGCAACGCCGCGTGAGCGATGAAGGCCTTCGGGTCGTAAAGCTCTGTTGTTAGGGAAGAACAAGTACCGGAGTAACTGCCGGTACCTTGACGGTACCTAACCAGAAAGCCACGGCTAACTACGTGCCAGCAGCCGCGGTAATACGTAGGTGGCAAGCGTTGTCCGGAATTATTGGGCGTAAAGCGCGCGCAGGCGGTCCTTTAAGTCTGATGTGAAAGCCCACGGCTCAACCGTGGAGGGTCATTGGAAACTGGGGGACTTGAGTACAGAAGAGGAAAGCGGAATTCCACGTGTAGCGGTGAAATGCGTAGAGATGTGGAGGAACACCAGTGGCGAAGGCGGCTTTCTGGTCTGTAACTGACGCTGAGGCGCGAAAGCGTGGGGAGCAAACAGGATTAGATACCCTGGTAGTCCACGCCGTAAACGATGAGTGCTAAGTGTTAGAGGGTTTCCGCCCTTTAGTGCTGCAGCTAACGCATTAAGCACTCCGCCTGGGGAGTACGGCCGCAAGGCTGAAACTCAAAGGAATTGACGGGGGCCCGCACAAGCGGTGGAGCATGTGGTTTAATTCGAAGCAACGCGAAGAACCTTACCAGGTCTTGACATCCTCTGACACTCCTAGAGATAGGACGTTCCCCTTCGGGGGACAGAGTGACAGGTGGTGCATGGTTGTCGTCAGCTCGTGTCGTGAGATGTTGGGTTAAGTCCCGCAACGAGCGCAACCCTTGATCTTAGTTGCCAGCATTCAGTTGGGCACTCTAAGGTGACTGCCGGTGACAAACCGGAGGAAGGTGGGGATGACGTCAAATCATCATGCCCCTTATGACCTGGGCTACACACGTGCTACAATGGATGGTACAAAGGGCTGCAAGACCGCGAGGTTTAGCCAATCCCATAAAACCATTCTCAGTTCGGA
>NZ_CP183883.1:3307500-3312500 GCF_048572935.1 Neobacillus niacini
ATAGTTTTTCGCCGAGGGTTTCATATGCTTCATCTCCCATAAATCCAGGACCATCTGTTGCAAATTCAAATAAGATTTGAGGTGCTACTCTAGAGTATAAAGAGCCGAAAAAGTAGCGATCGACAAATCCAGATGTTTGGAATCCGAAGCTGCGCATTTGTTGATCCCATTCTTCTAAAACTGAACGATCTTCAACCCGGAATGCTGCATGGTGAACCGTTCCGAATCCTTGTCGCGCCTGCGGTAGAACCGCATTGTATTCAACTACTACCTGTGCTCCACTCCCACCTTCGCCTACATCGAATAAATGAAAGGCTCCTTCTTGAGCAATCTCTTTAAAAAACAGTACTTTTTCCATCATTTCTTTAAAGTAATCAAAATTAGCAATTCGTACAAAAATTGGACCTAACCCGGTTATCGCATACTCCAAAGGAACTGGACCATTTTGCCAAGGTACGCCTGCCGCAACTCCTTCATTATTTTCATCTGAGATCAATTGGTATTGTTGATCATCAAAATCAACAAAAGAAAGTGTTTTTTTACCAAATTGCACTTTAATTCCAGCATGGGTTATGTTCAATCGGTCAAAACGCTTCACCCAATAATCAATTGCTGCGTCACTAGGCACACGGAAGGATGTTTTTGAGATTTCATTTGTTCCATGAACACCCTTAGGAATTCCAGGAAAATCAAAAAATGTCATATCGGTTCCTGGGCTACCTGTGTCGTCAGCGAAAAATAAGTGATAGGTTTGAATATCATCTTGATTTACTGTTTTCTTAACAAGGCGCATCCCTAATACATAAGTGAAAAATTCATAATTCTTCTCGGCGCTGCTTGTTATCGCAGTTACATGGTGTATCCCTTTTAAGTGGTTCAAGCTTATTCCTCCAAATAGTATCTTTTCGTTTGTTTTTCCTTTTAAAGTCCAATACACTCCAAAGGTAAGGATGATAACTGATATCTTGAAGTTGTTTATCTTTAATTCGAGATAAATATAACATGGATAAATACTACTGTCAATTTCTCTGTTTAAAATTCGTTCTTAAATTTATCACATTTATAAAGTTTATTTCTGTACCAATGATGTTAATCACAAACAGATTTTTTAAAAGGTGTTATTTTATGTATGAGATTCATTATCAATATCATTTAAACAGAGCAACTAGCGAAGGAGAATACTAATGAGTGAAATAATTAATAACCGTGAACAACAAACGACAACTACAAATAAACGACAAGCGATATTAAAACAAATTTTTAAAGATCTCCATGCCGGAAAAAATGTTAAAGAAGTAAAAGCACATTTTGATGCGTTTATCGGAAAAATTACCATAGATGAAATCTCGCAATTACAGCATGATTTTGGAGATCTTTCAGTAGAGGAAATGCACCGGTTACATGCTAAGCATACTGAAATTTTTAAAGGAGCAATCGAAGAGGTAGAAAAAATGAATAAGCCAGAGGAACAACCAGGCCATCCGATACACACCTTTAAATTGGAAAATAATGAATTAGAAAACTTGGTAAATAATCAACTTAAAGTCCATCTGGACCAGTTTGAGTTGGAAGATAGTCAAGAAAACGTACTTTCCCTTTTAGAAGATATCAATTTACTGCTCGATATCGATAAACACTATAGCAGGAAAGAGAATTTAATATTCCCTTATTTAGAAACATACGGCATATATGGTCCAACAAACAATATGTGGCGGATAAATGACTTCATCCGTGATGCTATAAAAGACGCACGGAAAAAATTAGCTTCTTATAATGGGGACAAACATGCCGTAATTGAAGTTATAAATTTTGTCATACAAGAAGTTATTACCATGATCTACAGAGAAGAAAACATTCTTTTCCCGATGGCATTGAACAATTTTACAGAAGATGAATGGGTTAAAATTGCACGGGAAAGTGATGAAATTGGATATTGCCTAATTGCGCCTACAGAGGTTTGGAAGCCTGAAAGACATGCGTTGGATGAGAAAGCCATCTCAGAAGGGTACATTAAGATGGAAACAGGATTATTATCATTAAAGCAACTAGAACTGCTATTAAACCATTTACCGGTAGATATCACGTTCATTGATCAAGATGATGTGGTCCGTTATTTCTCTCATGGAAAAGAAAGAATTTTTGCTCGTACAAAGGCGGTTATAGGTCGGACCGTTCAAAACTGCCATCCACCAAGAAGTGTACATGTAGTGGAGGAACTGTTAGCTGACTTTAAAGCAGGCAGGAAAGATACAGAAGATTTCTGGATTAAGTTCCGTGATAAATATGTATATATTCGCTATTTTGCTGTTAGGGATGAAAATGGCGTATATATAGGTACACTTGAATTTACACAAAATATTAATCCAATCAAAGCGATTGAAGGGGAAAAAAGGATAATGTCATAATGAAAGAGCAAAAAGGGCGCGTGGGATCTCCCCGCGTTCTTTTAAATCTCAAGTCTATGCTTACATTTGCATATATAATATAAATTTAGTGTTTAAAGGTTGACTTGGAAAATATTACTATTGAATCGGATGCGATTGAGGTGTTATTATATAAAAGTTCCCTTCGAGAGCAAGTCAATAATTAGAAAAAAAACGATTAATATTGACTTCCATGAAGTGAATATAGTATTATATTTCATGTTGCTATTAACCTAGCAAATTTGTTCTTTGAAAACTAAACAAACAAGAACGTTAACAAAAAATATTAGTTTCTTCTATTAGAAACTAGCCAACGTAACAAATGAGCTAAATCAACTTTCTTGGAGAGTTTGATCCTGGCTCAGGACGAACGCTGGCGGCGTGCCTAATACATGCAAGTCGAGCGAATCTTGAGGTGCTTGCACCTCTTGGTTAGCGGCGGACGGGTGAGTAACACGTGGGCAACCTGCCTGTAAGACTGGGATAACTTCGGGAAACCGGAGCTAATACCGGATAATCCTTTTCCTCTCATGAGGGAAAGTTGAAAGTCGGTTTACGCTGACACTTACAGATGGGCCCGCGGCGCATTAGTTAGTTGGTGAGGTAACGGCTCACCAAGGCGACGATGCGTAGCCGACCTGAGAGGGTGATCGGCCACACTGGGACTGAGACACGGCCCAGACTCCTACGGGAGGCAGCAGTAGGGAATCTTCCGCAATGGACGAAAGTCTGACGGAGCAACGCCGCGTGAGCGATGAAGGCCTTCGGGTCGTAAAGCTCTGTTGTTAGGGAAGAACAAGTACCGGAGTAACTGCCGGTACCTTGACGGTACCTAACCAGAAAGCCACGGCTAACTACGTGCCAGCAGCCGCGGTAATACGTAGGTGGCAAGCGTTGTCCGGAATTATTGGGCGTAAAGCGCGCGCAGGCGGTCCTTTAAGTCTGATGTGAAAGCCCACGGCTCAACCGTGGAGGGTCATTGGAAACTGGGGGACTTGAGTACAGAAGAGGAAAGCGGAATTCCACGTGTAGCGGTGAAATGCGTAGAGATGTGGAGGAACACCAGTGGCGAAGGCGGCTTTCTGGTCTGTAACTGACGCTGAGGCGCGAAAGCGTGGGGAGCAAACAGGATTAGATACCCTGGTAGTCCACGCCGTAAACGATGAGTGCTAAGTGTTAGAGGGTTTCCGCCCTTTAGTGCTGCAGCTAACGCATTAAGCACTCCGCCTGGGGAGTACGGCCGCAAGGCTGAAACTCAAAGGAATTGACGGGGGCCCGCACAAGCGGTGGAGCATGTGGTTTAATTCGAAGCAACGCGAAGAACCTTACCAGGTCTTGACATCCTCTGACACTCCTAGAGATAGGACGTTCCCCTTCGGGGGACAGAGTGACAGGTGGTGCATGGTTGTCGTCAGCTCGTGTCGTGAGATGTTGGGTTAAGTCCCGCAACGAGCGCAACCCTTGATCTTAGTTGCCAGCATTCAGTTGGGCACTCTAAGGTGACTGCCGGTGACAAACCGGAGGAAGGTGGGGATGACGTCAAATCATCATGCCCCTTATGACCTGGGCTACACACGTGCTACAATGGATGGTACAAAGGGCTGCAAGACCGCGAGGTTTAGCCAATCCCATAAAACCATTCTCAGTTCGGATTGCAGGCTGCAACTCGCCTGCATGAAGCCGGAATCGCTAGTAATCGCGGATCAGCATGCCGCGGTGAATACGTTCCCGGGCCTTGTACACACCGCCCGTCACACCACGAGAGTTTGTAACACCCGAAGTCGGTGGGGTAACCTGGGGCAAAACTTAACCTCTTATTAGAATTATAGGAAGTTAAGTTTTGCCCTAGGGGCCAGCCGCCTAAGGTGGGACAGATGATTGGGGTGAAGTCGTAACAAGGTAGCCGTATCGGAAGGTGCGGCTGGATCACCTCCTTTCTAAGGATAATGCAGTCCTTGTGGACTGATAAAAACGTTGATGGTTACTTGTTTGTTTAGTTTTGAGAGTGCAATCTCTCTATCAAATTCGTTCTTTGAAAACTAGATAATCGTAAGAAGAAGTCAAAGTAAAACCGAGAATCGCCACATTAGTTTTTCTCTCTTATTTATTAAGAGTATAACCATTTAGGTTAAGTTAGAAAGGGCGCACGGTGGATGCCTTGGCACTAGGAGCCGATGAAGGACGGGACTAACACCGATATGCTTCGGGGAGCTGTAAGTAAGCTTTGATCCGGAGATTTCCGAATGGGGGAACCCACTGCTCGTAATGGGGCAGTATCTTTACCTGAATACATAGGGTATTGAAGGCAGACCCGGGGAACTGAAACATCTAAGTACCCGGAGGAAGAGAAAGCAAACGCGATTCCCTGAGTAGCGGCGAGCGAAACGGGACATAGCCCAAACCAAGAGGCTTGCCTCTTGGGGTTGTAGGACACTCAACATGGAGTTACAAAGGAACGGGGTAGATGAAGCGATCTGGAAAGGTCCGTCATAGAAGGTAAAAACCCTGTAGTTGAAACTTCGTTCCCTCCTGAGTGGATCCTGAGTACGGCCGGACACGTGAAATCCGGTCGGAAGC
>NZ_CP183883.1:3315000-5989031 GCF_048572935.1 Neobacillus niacini
CGTTTTACAAAATACTTCTTCTGATTATCTAGTTTTGAGGGAATGATACCTCAAAAACAGTCTGGCAATAATGGCGAGAAGGTCACACCCGTTCCCATACCGAACACGGAAGTTAAGCTTCTCAGCGCCGATGGTAGTTGGGACTTTGTCCCTGTGAGAGTAGGACGTTGCCAGGCAAACCAGCAGATAACCTAATTGGGTTGTCTTTTTTGTGTGTTCAAAGCTCACCGTCGTTTTCTAAAATTTATCAGACTAAACGGCGTTTTTGCTTTAAATAATGTGTATTTTTATATAGCTAAAATCCAATACTATAAATGATATTCTTGTAATATCGCGTTTCAGAGTATCCCAATCCTAACTATTGAGGTGATTCATTGTGAGTACTCAAGATCATTTGGATCCACATTCTCAAAAGTTCTTCAATAATTGGACCAGGCCTAAGCGTGCTAGTTCTCAGGTAAATGGACACACAAAAATGTCTCAGCATAATATTATCACGAGATCAAACGCAAAGGCTCATAGGTGGTAAAGGATACATCTGAGTAAAAAGAAAGAAGACGAAATTTAGTCTTCTTTCTTTTTTTATATGTAAGGAACCTTTTGATGGTAATAAAAGTATATATCAGTAAAATATTTCAAGTGTAAATACATAAATACGAATAATATTTTCTATAGTTTTTTATGAATATCAATAAAATACAAGTCCGGAAAAATTATAAATTTTTTATAAAAAAGCTTTAAATCAACAAGAAAGCGCTTTAATTATTATAAAAAATAAAAAGTTCTGAAATATTGAAATAATATACTAGACTAACAATGAAAAAAGTACTACAATAACTAATGTTAATTAATTTAGCCTATAAACAAATCTCATGGGGGCAAGAAAGATACTAACCTACGAATCTTAGTATCTGAAAATTCAATCAAAGGGGGAAAACACCATGAAAAAGAAATTAGCAAGCGTGTTTATGGCTTCTACCATCTTTGCAGGAGTATTGGCAGGATGTGCAGGAGGAGCGAAAGAAAGTTCAGAAGGCGGCAATTCAGATACCATTAAATTGGGTGTGAATTTAGAGCTTTCAGGGAACGTTGCATCATATGGTGAATCAATGGCAAAAGGAATTGAAATGGCTGTTGAAGAAATCAATAAAAATGGCGGCGTTGACGGTAAAAAGTTTGATGTTGTTAAAGTTGATAATAAATCAGAAGCAGCAGAGGCTACAAACGGTATTATTAAGTTAACAAGCCAAGACAAGGTAACGGCTGTTATTGGAGCAGCAACTAGCGGTAATACAGTAGCTCAAGCGCAAATTGCCAATGATACGAAAACAGTTCTAATTGCTCCAGGCGGAACAAGCCCAACTGTTACGGTAGATGAAAAAGGTAAAGTAAGAGAATTCGTTTTCCGTACTTCTTTCATTGATCCTTTCCAAGGTACAGTAGCAGCAAACTTTGCCTTAGATACATTAAAAATTAAAGACGCAGCGATTTTCGCTGATAACTCAAGTGATTATGCTAAAGGCCTATCTAACGCCTTCATCGAAACCTTTGAAGCAGCCGGAGGTAAAATTGTTGCGGAAGAAGCATATGTAGCGAAGGATACAGATTTCCGTGCAACATTAACTAGAATCAAGGCGAAAAATCCTTCATTCATTTTTATTCCTGGTTATTATGAAGAAGTTGGATTAATTGTTAAGCAAGCTCGTGAGTTAGGCATCGATGTTCCATTAGTTGGTGCTGATGGCTGGGATTCGCCTAAGTTGGTTGATTTAGCGGGAGCAGAAGCATTAAATAATACGTATCTAATCAACCATTACTCATCTGAAGATCCAGATGAAAAAGTACAAAAGTTTGTTACAGCATTTAAAGAAAAGAACAATGATGAAGCACCTAATGCCTTTAATGCTCTAGGCTATGACACGGTTTACTTTTTAGCGGATGCGGTTAAGCGTGCAGGCAGCATTGATTCAAGTAAGATTCAGGCTGAATTAGCAAAAACAAAAGACCTAAGCCTAGTTACAGGTGTAGTAACAATTGATGAGAATCATCATCCAATTAAAACTGCTACTATTTTAGAATACAAAGATGGAAAACAAGTGTTTAACACAAAAGTAAATCCTTAAAAAGTACTAGTTAAGTAAAATGGAAGGATTATCCTTCCATTTTACTTGTGTAAAGAGTTAAATCTGGAAAAAATAGGAGTGAGAACAGTGGAGTGGTTACAACAATTGATTAACGGAATATCACTCGGTAGCATCTATGCCTTAATCGCATTAGGCTATACCATGGTTTATGGAATCATAAAATTAATTAACTTCGCCCATGGTGATGTTTTTATGGTAGGTGCGTTCGTCGGGTTTTATGCGATTAAGGGATGGGGTCTAGGCTTCTTTCCAGCATTATTATTCTCAATGGCATTTTGTGCAGTATTTGGAGTATTAATTGAAAGAATTGCCTATAAACGTCTTCGAAACGCGACTAGAATTGCGGCCTTAATAACGGCCATTGGTATGTCGCTATTAATTGAATACGGTGTGATATATGCTCGTGGGGCACAGCCAGAGGCGTATCCTGATAATGTATTACCAAGCACAACTTTTAACCTGTTTGGTGCTCAGATTAGCAGCCAATCCCTTTTTATTCTTGGCGTTTCCGTTGGACTTATGATTATTTTACAATTTATCGTTCATCGTACGAAAATTGGTAAAGCTATGCGTGCCGTATCACACGATATGGACGCTGCCCGCTTAATGGGTATAAACGTAGACATGACCATCTCCTATACATTTGCGATTGGTTCTGCATTAGCAGGAGCTGCCGGTGTTATATTTGGTGTCTATTATACGAAGATTGAACCACTAATGGGGATTATTCCCGGATTAAAGGCGTTTGTTGCCGCTGTTTTAGGTGGAATCGGAATTATCCCAGGAGCCATGGTTGGTGGTCTTATCCTTGGGGTTGTCGAATCAGTGGTTAGTGCAATGGGATTCTCCCTATGGAGAGACGCAGCAGCATTTATTATCTTAATCCTAATCCTTATTTTTAGACCTTCAGGCATCTTTGGAAAAAATACGAGAGAGAAAGTGTAGGTGAGATAGACAGATGAAAAAGGTTAATAAATTCTGGCTATTTCTCATTTTAGCAGTACTAATATATGGAATTGGTCAAGGCTTAATTCAAACAGGAATATTAAATGCATTTTATAGCAACATGCTAATCCTAATGATTATTAACATCATTTTAGCAGTCAGTCTTCACTTGGTTATTGGGATTACCGGACAATTTTCGATTGGACATGCTGGATTCCTTGCAGTCGGAGCTTATGTCTCAGCGATAATCACCATGAGATTTGAACTGCCATTTGTTCTAGCTATTATTATTGGAGGAATTGTAGCTGCGTTAGCTGGTCTTCTTGTTGGGATTCCAACTCTAAGGCTTCGAGGAGATTATCTGGCTATTGCTACTCTAGGATTCGGTGAAATTATCAGAATTGTGTTTTTAAATATCGATTATGTTGGCGGCGCTGCAGGAATGATGGTTACCAATATGACTACATGGACCAGTGCATTTGTCTGTCTCGTTATTACCATTTTAGTGATTGCCAATTTTACGAACTCACGGCACGGAAGAGCGTGTATTGCCATTCGGGAAAATGAAATTGCGGCAGATGCAATGGGGATTAATACAACATTTTATAAAGTTGCAGCGTTCGCGATTGGTTCCTTTTTCGCGGGAATTGCCGGCGGATTATTTTCACATAACTTTTACATTATTCAGCCAACAAACTTTGGTTTCCTAAAATCGTTTGATATTTTAATCTTTGTTGTTTTAGGCGGACTTGGAAGTATGTCTGGTTCGGTAATTTCTGCGGTCCTTTTAACTGTAATTTCAACCTACCTGCAGCAATATCCTGAGACTCGAATGATTATTTACAGTTTAGTCTTGGTTGTTGTAATGCTATATCGTCCACAGGGCTTAATGGGTACCCGTGAAATTACAGACTTCTTTGGTAAAAAGAAAAGTGTGAAAGGAGGAAATTAACATGGGCGCTTTATTAGAAGTTAAAAATGCGGGGATTCAGTTTGGCGGGCTTAAGGCAGTTTCAGGCTTTAATATGGAACTCAATCAAGGAGAATTGGTCGGTTTGATTGGTCCGAATGGTGCCGGGAAAACCACGAGCTTTAACCTACTGACTGGCGTATATGTCCCGACTGAAGGAGATATCTTGTTCAATGGTAAAAGACTAAATGGTCTTGCTCCATACCAAGTAACAAGAAACGGAATCAGCCGTACGTTTCAGAATATTCGTCTATTCAGTGAATTATCTGTATTAGATAATGTAAAGGTAGCTTACCATTCTTTAGCGAAGCATTCCATTTTAAGTTCTATCTTTCGCCTTCCTTCTCATTTTTCTGAAGAAAAGGTGATGGAGGAAAAATCATTAGAATTTTTAAAGATTTTTCAATTGGATCGTTTTAAAGATGAAAAAGCAAAGAATTTACCATATGGTCAGCAAAGAAGATTGGAAATTGCCAGAGCATTGGCGGCCAGTCCTAAACTATTACTGCTCGATGAGCCTGCTGCTGGTATGAATCCTCAGGAGACACACGAATTGATGGAATTGATCGCTTTTATCCGAAAACAATTTGATTTAACGATTCTTTTAATTGAACATGATATGGCGCTAGTAATGGGAATTTGTGAAAGAATTTATGTACTTGATCATGGGCAGCTGATTGCAGCAGGAACCCCTGATGAGATTCGTAATCATCCAAAGGTAATCGAGGCTTATTTAGGAGAGGAGGTTACGAGTGACCATGCTTAAAGTAAATGGAATTAATGTTTTTTATGGAAATATCCATGCCCTTAAAGGTGTATCATTAGAAATTAATGAAGGGGAAATTGTTACCCTGATAGGTGCCAATGGTGCAGGTAAAAGTACTCTACTTAAGACGTTATCCGGGCTGCTTAAGCCAAAGTCTGGGACAATTGAGTACTTAGGCAGTTCAATTTCTGGCAAGGCTCCCCAGTCTATTGTGAAGACCGGAATTTCTCATGTACCAGAAGGTCGCCGTGTATTCGCCAATATGAGTGTAGAGGAAAACCTAGAACTAGGTGCTTACCTACGGAAAGATTCGAAGGAAATCCGCAAAGATATACAAAGCGTTTACGAGCTTTTCCCAAGACTAGAGGAGCGTCGAAAGCAGTTATCGGGAACCCTTTCCGGAGGAGAGCAGCAAATGCTCGCGATGGGAAGAGCGATTATGGCAAAGCCTAAGCTGCTTTTACTCGATGAGCCTTCCATGGGATTGGCACCGTTAATGGTAAAAACGATTTTCCAAATTATCGAAAAAATTAACAAAGACGGAACAACCATCCTTCTAGTTGAACAGAATGCGAATATGGCACTTTCCGTTGCAGACCGCGCCTATGTAATCGAAACAGGTCGGGTTGAAATCTCTGGAACAGCAGCAGAGCTGCAAGCAAGTGAAGAAATCAAAAAAGCCTACCTTGGTGGTCTCTAGATTTCCGTAGGAAGCTAAAAATCTTTATATGAAAAATAAAATAGGTGTAACTCCAAACTCCTTTTAATCGACTATTAAGGTAATTCGATTAAAAGGAGTTTTTCATTTATGGGATATAAGATAATGATAATTTTATTGGCAGGATTGTTAAGTGCTTGTGGTACTGGGAATCAAACAAATGGAAACAGTGAGGTTGTGAAGAAAGAGAACCAAATGGATAAACGAAAACAAAGTGAAATTGCTGCAAATGTTCATCCAACGATTGAAATAAAAGAAGAAAACAATTCTATCATTATCAATTACAAAGTGAAAAATATATCTGGCGGACCGCTAAAACTATCTTTTACAAGCGGCTTACAGGCAGATTACATCGTTTATGATGAGGAAGGGAAAAAAGTAAAACAGTATTCTGATGAAGCCATGTCAACACAGGCAATCACTGAGATGACGTTTGTTAATAACCAAGAAATTCAAAACTCATTTACCATATCAGACCTTTACAATGGGAGTTACAAAATTGAAGTATTTTTAACCGCAAAGGAAGAACAAGCTAAGGTTGTAATGGATGTATTGGTTGAAAAATCACTATTTACAAAGGCATCTGGCATATTCACTGGCCAAATTGATCCTCATTCGATTGAGGTAGATATTAATGGAGAAAAAGTTTCATTTCAGTTAACAGATGAAGCAATACAGCAATTGCAAACCTTAAAAGAGGGCAGTGAAACTTTATTTGTTTATACAGAAAATGACACCCAAAAGACTATTAAAACGTTTTTACTGGATTAAACGATGATAAAAACTCGTAAGGTTAGTATATAACATCCAAACTTGCAGCAAAATATCATTATGAAAATTTTAGGAGTTGGCAGGTTTGGGAAAAAAGGGTACACAGGTTCCAGTAAAAGAGACGTTTGAAGAAAATGTTGATTATTTAATTAAAGAATTACGGATAGGAAAAAGTTTTGATGTAATTCACCGTCCTTTGGTATGGGGAGAGCGCAAGTTTGCTATGTTCTTGATTGATGGTTTTGCAGCGGCAAATATTCTGCTCTTAATCATGAAGGAGATTGAAAAGCGTAAACCTGAGGACTTTGGTGATAATCCCATTGAAAAGCTCTTTAAAACTTTCATTCCTCATGTAGAGGTTAATAAAACAGAGGATTTAGAAGAGGTTATCGCCCAAATTCTTGCGGGTCAAACGGCATTAGTGGCAGAGGGTGGTAAAGAGATTATCCTGATTGATTCACGTGAATATCCGATTCGATCACCTCAAGAGCCGGATATTGAGCGTGTGGTACGGGGCCCGCGTGATGGTTTTGTTGAAACGATAGTTTTTAATTTAGCATTAATTAGAAGGCGTGTTCGTGATCGCTCTTTAATCATGGATTATGTTCAGGTAGGAGAACGATCTAAAACAGATATTGCATTAGTTTATATTGATAGTATCGTTGATATGGAACACGTAAAGATGTTAAAAGATAAGCTGGAGAATATCTCTGTTGACGGTATCTCAATGGGGGAGAAAACCATTGAAGAATTTGTCTTTGGCCGAAATTATAACCCATATCCACTTGTCCGTTATACTGAAAGAGCAGATACCAGTGCGGTTCATCTAATGGAAGGCCATGTCCTGATTGTTGTAGATGGCTCACCCAGTGTGATGATCTGTCCTTCTACCTATTGGCATCATTTACAGCATGCAGAGGAATATCGCCAAAAACCCATAATAGGTGTCTTCTTGAGATGGGCACGATTTATTGCTGTTTTGGCTTCTTTATTCCTCTTACCATTATGGTACACGTATGCTACCAATGAGCAGCTGCTATCTGACCGGTGGAAGTTTATTGGTCTAAAGGATACCGGTGAAATTGGGTTGATATGGCAATTCCTCATTGCTGAAATTGGGATTGAAATTCTCAGAATGGCAGCCATCCATACACCGAATGCCCTTGCAACAGCGCTCGGTATCGTTTCTGCTATTATTATTGGAGATGTGGCGGTACAAGTGGGTATCTTTACACACGAGGTAGTTCTTTATGTAGCGGTTGCCGCAATCGGAACTTTTGCCACACCAAGTTATGAATTAAGTCTAGCCAACCGATTGTTCCGTGTTTTCTTTTTACTTATGGTCGCGTTACTAAAAGTACCGGGTCTAGCCATCGGAATTACCTTGTGGATTATTCTTCTTGCAAGAACGAAGAGCATGAATACTCCTTATTTGTACCCGTTCATCCCGTTTCATCCACTGGATTTTAAAATTATGCTTGCGCGAACACCAATCCCAATTAAAAATACCCGTGCCAGAATACTTAATCCACAAGATGCAACTAGACAAGCACATAAATAAGCCTATCATCATTCGATGATAGGCTTCCTTTTATGTAGTTTTGTTCATGATGACTTTACACCTATGAAGATAAAACTTACCCCAAGTGCAATCCAGACGAATTTCATAATCGATATTTTTTCGACTAAGCCAAATAAACCTATGGAGGTGGTTAAAACTAATATAATAGGTCCGATAAGTGCAAGCGAAGAGTTAACCATCAGGGCTTTTTCTACCGTATTAAATTTAATCATTAGGATTGCTGCAAATATTTCAATACTTCCCGATATTAATCGTAAAAACGCCATTCCGAGTACTACTTTTTCAATAATGATAAACATAATGACCTCCTGGAATTACCATTTCTACTATATGTATATGATTGGTTTTTCAAGAGAAGGACAGGTTTTTCATTTTCGTTAAAAATAGAAAAAAACACGGTGAGTACCGTGTTTCTTAAATAAGTTTAACACCACTAATCAAAATCATGATAGCCATAATTGTCCTTAATGGTTTCGCTGGGAATTTGGAGGATAAGTTACTTCCAATCAGAACCCCTGGGATGGAACCCATCAGAAGGTTCATCACCAATAAATAGTCAACATTGCCAATACCAGCATGCATAAATCCGGCAGCTGTGACGAGTAAAAATGCATGAGCAATATCTGTTCCGACAAGCTCTGAAGGGCTCATTCTGTATAGATAAAGCATTGCCAAGGCAAACAAAGAACCAGAACCAATAGAAGTCAGCCCAACAATAAAGCCCAAGATAACCCCAATACCAATCGTTAATCCACGTTTCTCATGAAGCGGCTTTTTTTGGAGAGAGTTTTCTTTTAATTTACCTTTAGCAAACGTTTTAATAAGAGTAGTCAATGCTACTAAAATTAAAACGTATCCTAAAGCATGTTTGATTACTTCCTCTTGGTTATGAAAAAATGAGTCGAACAGATGGAGAATCCCGACTGCACATATTGCACTTGGAATACTTCCGATAGCAAGATATTTTACCAGCGTTAGATTGATCGTCTTTTGCCTCCAATGTTGAAAAGATCCGAAAAGCTTGGTGATAGAATTATAAACCAGGTCTGTTCCTACTGCTATGGATGGACTAATCCCTAATAATATTAATATGGGTGTTAACAATGCTGCTCCGCCCACACCGGTCAAGCCAACCATAAACCCGATTAATAGCCCCATTAGAATAATTCCAATACTCATTAGGCCACACACTCCATATTTGTCTAACTGCTTATCAATAAATTATGAAGTGGTTAAATGCCATGTTACTACTGCCCAAACCCAAATTAAAAGAGGGCGGTCAATACCGTCCTCTAACCTTATCTTTATTCTTCTTCATCCTCTTCTTCTTTTAGCTTAATTTTTTTACAACCCACATACAAGCAGGATAGAATATCAAGCCCTGGTTTAGCCTTTGCTAATCCTTTTATATAGGGAGTGACCAAATCTTTAAAATCAGAACCCACTTCTTCATCTTCTAAAATGCCGTAAACATACAACTTCTTTTCATCAAATAAAAAGGCAACATTTCCTACACCCTTATTTTTCGAATTAACGACATTCAAGACCTGATATTCCGGGGTTATAACCTCAGGTGAAAAATATATTTGCAATTAAATCTACTCCTTTATATCTAACATGACTTAGGTGAATTGCAATTTTTCAAATAATGAATCACTTTCATTTTCTTCCGATGGTTTGGTTTTCGCTACGTGAATCAAGACCATACAAAGCAGTGCACAAAACAATGTTAAGCCGGCAGTGACTAAAAACATACCAGATCTGGACCATTCCATTAGGGAGCCAAAGACAGGAGGACCAATCGCCACCCCTAAGAATCGAACAGAACCGTATAAGGAGGTTACAAAACCCCTTCGGTCTGTGGGAACGGAACCCGTGATAAAACTATTGATACATGGGAGAACAAGTCCTGTTCCAATACTGCTTACAGAAAGTACGGCGAAAAAGGGAACTAAATTTTTAAAGAATATCAGCGTTGCAAAAGAAGTTGTCATTAGCAATAACCCTAATACGATTAAGGTTTTCATCAACTTCATTTTTTTACCAATTTTACTTCCAGTTATATATGAGGTGGTAGTCATGACAAGTAGGGGAATAGCTAATATCAATCCTTTTAACACACCATCAATTTGATAATCTTTTTCCAATATGTCTGAAATGTAAAATAAGATCCCAAAAAGTGTAAATAAACAAGTTGCTCCTGTTATATAAGCAGCAAATAACCAACGGCCCTCCGTTTTAAAAACAGATACAAGACCCTTCACATATTTACCAACCGGAGGGGGTTCCTTTTTGGTTTTCTTTTCCTTGATGAAAAAGATCGTTAATAAGCAGGAAATAGCACAGAAAATCGGAAAGGCGAAAAACGCTGCATACCAAAAGATTAAGGCTAAAAGAGAACCGATAATCGGGCTGATAACCTTTCCAAAACCATTGGATGCTTCAACTAAACCTAAAACTTTACTTTGCTGCCCACCTTTAAATAAATCACCTGTTAAAGCCATGGCAATAGGAGCAGTTCCTGCAGCACCCATACCTTGCATAATCCTGCCTGCAAGGATCCATGTATAAGAATTGTCAAACCAAGCGGAGGCCGCACCCGCTAAAAGTCCTCCACTCCCATATAAAATGAGGGCTGGGATAATAATGGCCTTTCGCGAAAACCTGTCAGACAAATAACCTAAGACAGGTATCGATATGGCAGCTGCAATTGAAAATGCAGATATGACTAAACTAACTTGAAATTGTGAAATATCGAGTTCTGACTTCATTTTAGGAAGGACTGGAATAAGCATTGAGTTTCCTAAAACAAGGATAAGCGGTATGGAACTAATGGCCAGAATCGTTAAGCCGCTATGTTTTTGCTTTGACAAGGATCTACACCCCTAACTGTGAGAATAGCCTTTTTATTGTTTCAAGTGAAGGCAGAGTTTATGCAAGACAATAGCCTAATTTCTCCTTTTCAAGCCTAATATCTACACATTCACCTAATTTTTGAATAATCTATCCTAGAAAAAAAGAGGAGGCGCTTTTATATGGATTTTTTAATACTTCCAGAAAGGACGTCAGGAAATAGAACGTATGGCTTAACCTCGGTGATCGATTTTGGCACCCCAATCGGTGAGTTAAAGCATATTTTAGATGATTATGGATACCTCATTGATATTGCCAAGATAGGAATTGGTTCTGCCTATGTGACTCCAAATCTAAGGCGAAAAATAGAACTTTATAAGGAGCATCAGATAAAGCCTTATTGTGGAGGAACACTATTTGAAAAATGCTTTTATCAAAATAAGGTACCTGAATATTTAAGGCATTTACGTAATTTAGGAATTGAATGGATTGAAATTTCCAACGGAACTCTGGACATACCACTTGAAGAACGCCTCCAATTGATTTCTAGTATTAAGAAGGATTTTCACGTTATTGCTGAAGTTGGGTCAAAGGATTCTACCAAGGAAATGGATATTTCTGATTGGAAGGAAGAAATAAACCTTTTATTACACGCAGGGTGTGCCTATGTGATTACAGAAGGCAGGGACTCAGGGACTTCAGGGATTTATGAAAAAACAGGCAGCATAAAATCTAATTTAATTCAGGAATTAATAAAAGATATCGACAGTAAAAAGATTATCTTTGAGGCACCAACCCCAAAACACCAAATGTATTTTATTAGAGAAGTTGGACCAAACGTTAATTTAGGTAATGTAAGACTTCAGGATGTTTTAGTATTAGAAACACAACGCTGTGGACTGCGAAGTGAAACCTTTTATGTGGAGGAAGATGAATGCAAATTACTGTGATTAGACACCTTCCAACGGAATGGAATAAAAAAACGTGGCTTCAGGGGAGGAAGGACATCGGACTTTCACAGGTTTCCCAAGAATTATTAAAAGGGATTGCTGACAATCGAATGAGACTTGAAAAATTAGCACCATTTGACCTTGTTCTAGCAAGTACATTACAAAGAACCCACCAAACAGCCAATCTCTATGGATTTGAATATGAAATAGAAGGATTGTTAGATGAATTAAACTTTGGACCATTTGAAGGTGTACCCAAAAATAAGCTAATAGAAAAATATGGGGACGTATGGTTTGAAAATCCGAAAGAATTGGTTTTAGGGGAAAGTATAAACAATTTAGAAAAACGGATTGAACTGTTTTTAAATAAATATCAAACATATAGAAATATCCTAGCGTTTGGCCATGGCTCTTGGATAAGAGCTATGATTTCATATGTCAAGTATGGTGATATTAACCAAATGAATAAACTGGAAGTGGTTAATAATGCCTGTATCACGTTGGCCATTTAACCTAAGGGATAGGAGAGAAATGGAGGTCTGAGGATTGTCTGAGATTTTAACGCATGATAAATGGGATGAAAAACGAATTGCCTCCTTTATAAATAGTCAGCCAGATTATTTAGATGTATTAAAGTGGGCATATCGAGAATATCAAGACGAAATTGTCTATGCCTGCAGCTTTGGTGTAGAGGGTATTGTACTAATCGATTTAATTTCTAAGGTAAATAAAGAGGCAAAAATCATTTTTCTTGATACAGAATTACATTTTCCAGAAACCTATGAATTAATAGAAGAGGTTAAGAATCGATACCCTTCCTTGAAAATCAACATGATAAAGCCGAAGAATTCCTTGGAGGACCAGGCAAAATGGTATGGTGAAGAATTGTGGAAGCATAATCCCAATCTTTGCTGCCATATGAGAAAGGTAGTTCCTCTGCAGGAAGGATTAGCGGACGCAAAGGCATGGATTTCTGGTTTAAGACGTGAACAATCCCTTTCCAGGAGCAAGACAGAATATATTAATAAAGATGACAAATTTCAAAAAATCAAAGTATGTCCCCTCATCCATTGGACCTCAGAAGATATCATGACGTATATTCAACTTAATAAGCTGCCTTATAATCCACTCCATGACAAAGGGTACCCAAGTATCGGCTGTGCTCCTTGTACGAAGCCTGTTTCAGACCAAAAGGATTCTCGTGCGGGCAGATGGGCGGGTCTATCAAAAACAGAATGTGGATTACATGAATCATAATCGGCTTTACCTATTCGGCCGTTTTATGATTCAGTTGGAATTGGGAGGGAAGAATGATGAGTGAAAGTGTGCCACATGGCGGCAAATTAATCAATCGTATTAACCATGGTCTTTCTATCGACTTATCACGAAACTATGTTTTGCTCGATAATTTGGAATTAAGCGATATGGAGTTAATTGCAAATGGCGCGTATAGCCCTTTAGAAGGGTTCATGGGAAAAGCCGATTATGAGTCGGTTGTAAGAAAAATGAGGTTATCCAACGGTCTTCCGTGGTCATTACCGATTACATTAGCGATAGATAAGAATAAAGCTATCGAACTTAAGGTTGGGGAAACGATTAATCTGATAAAAGATGGAGTCGTTTATGGTGAAATGAATGTGGAGGAAATCTATATTCCTGATAAAATCGTAGAGGCGGAAATGGTTTATAAAACAACGGACTTGCAGCACCCTGGTGTAAAAAAACTGTTCGCAAGGGATGAACTCTATGTAGCAGGTCCCATTATGATGGCAAGAAGGATCAATAACAGTGAGTTTGAACGTTTTTATCTAGATCCAATCCAAACAAGGGAGAAATTTAGGAATCTTGGCTGGAAGACAGTAGTAGGATTCCAAACTAGAAATCCAGTGCACAGAGCACATGAATATATTCAAAAAACAGCCTTGGAGACGGTTGATGGTCTTTTTCTAAATCCTTTAGTAGGGGAGACAAAGGCGGATGATATTCCAAGTGATATAAGGATGAAAAGCTATCAGGTTTTACTTGAACATTACTATCCAAAAGATCGTGTTTTCTTATCTGTTTTCCCGGCTGCTATGCGTTATGCAGGACCTAGAGAAGCGATTTTTCATGCCATCGTACGGAAAAATTTCGGATGTACTCATTTTATTGTTGGGCGGGACCATGCGGGAGTAGGAAACTATTATGGAACATATGATGCTCAGAAAATCTTTAGTGAATTTAACGAAGCGGACCTAGGAATTAAGCCACTATTTTTTGAACATAGTTTTTATTGTAAAAAGTGTGAAAACATGGCCTCTGAGAAAACCTGTCCACATGATTCTCGTGATCATGTTGTCCTGTCCGGAACAAAGGTAAGAGCCATGTTAAAAAATGGAGTGCACCCGCCTAAGGAATTCAGTCGACCTGAGGTAATTGAAATTCTAATTCAAGGTATGAAGCATGTTTACACGAAGGAAATAAAGGGTGTTGAACATGAAAAATAGTCAAAACATCACTTGGCACCATTCGAGTGTCAGTAAAAAAGAACGTCATGTGAAGAATGGTCATAAAAGTTGTGTTCTTTGGTTCACAGGGTTATCTGGGTCTGGGAAATCTACTTTGGCGAATGCAGTGGATCACTCATTATTTCATGAGGGATATAGCAGCTATGTATTAGACGGTGATAATATTCGCTATGGCTTAAATAGTGATTTACGTTTTGGTCCTGCAGATCGAAAAGAAAATATCCGGAGGATTGGAGAGGTGGCAAAGCTATTTGTAGACAGCGGGATTATCGTCTCATCTGCCTTTATTTCTCCGTTTCAAGAGGATAGAGAGCTAGTTCGTCAAATGTTTGATATAGGAGAATTTGTTGAGATTTTTGTTAAATGCCCTATTGAGGTCTGTGAAAATAGGGATCCCAAAGGGTTATATAAAAAAGCAAGAAAGGGAGAAATTCCAGAGTTTACAGGGATTTCTTCTCCGTATGAGTCTCCTGATCTACCTGAGATTGTAATTGAAACCGATCATATGACGATTACTCAATCAGTTGAAATCATAAAAAAATACCTAAAAGATAAGAAGATTCTATAAGGGTCTTCTTACCTTTTTCGCCAATTTGCTGTTAAAAACCTTATTCTATGGATCTTTAAATCATAGATAAAATCAATAATATTGGTAGAAAAAAATTGGCAAATAATCGCATATAAAACGATGTTATAGTCGATTACCACAGCGGTTAGTAAAAAGATAATAAGGTTAATTCCCATCATTACTTTTCCAGGGCTCCACTTTTTATAGTTGGCAATCATTAACGATGGAATGACCATTCCACCACTTGATGCACCTGCCCGAATCAATAATCCGACTCCAAAGCCAAAAATAATACTCCCAGCTACAATACAGATGAAAATATTAATGTGCGGGTGAGGATAGTGAGAAGTTATGTAACCTACCGTCATAGCGGTAATCGCAACTGAGATAATAGTGCGAAAGGTCCAGGTAAAACCAAAATAAGGGAGAGCAAATAATAAAAAGACAACATTCGCCAGCCATAAGGAAAATCCAAGTGATAGATGGGAAAAATGATTGATTAGGATGGCGAGACCAGCACCCCCGCCAGACGGAATGGAATGTGGAAATAAAAATACAGACATAGCAAAACCCTGAAGGGTTGCTCCTATTACTAAGCAAAAATATGTCAGCAATGTTTTTTTCATAACTAATAGAAATGGATCCTCAAATGTATAATCGTGATCTCCACTTTCATTCCTCCTCTTTGGACTACCTCTCCTTGTCCATTTTATGAGAACAGAAAAAGGAATATGTTGAATTAATTTTTACAATTAAAAAAGTGCACGCTGCAGCGTACACTTAATTCTTCAGAGGGGAAAGTACATTACGCAACTTTCCATCCAGAAATATCATCTTCAAGCGGCATATTAGTTGCTCGTGCCTTTTTAGCAGCACGGAAGAATAACCCAATAAGTACAGCAGCACCGATGAAGCCGCCAATCCAAGAAAATGTCATCGGCAATCCAAACCCGATAGGTGCATTTAATATATAGGTAATGACCATCACTAACATGAAGGAGCCTGGCACCAATGCTGTATAGTAGTTTTTCTTAGCAATGTACAAGTACATGGCACCGACAAAGAGCGCAATGACAGCTGTTGCTTGGTTGGCCCAACTGAAGTATCTCCATAATAAATTAAAGTCAATTTGAGTAAGTATAGCTGAAATCACGAATAAAGGTAGTGCAATCCATAAGCGGCTTGAAAATTTCTTTTGGGCAATATTTAGGTATTCTGCAATAATCATACGTGCACTGCGGAAAGCAGTATCTCCAGAGGTAATCGGCAGGACCACCACGCCAAGAACAGCTAACGTTCCGCCAATGGCTCCAAGAAGGGCAGTAGATGCTTGGCTGACAACCGCACCAGGACCGCCAGCTGCTAAAATATCATTCAATCCGTTATAACCATTGAACAAACTCATACCTGCAGCAGCCCAAATCATCGCAATGACACCTTCTGCAATCATCATACCGTAGAAAATTTTACGTCCTTGTTTTTCATTTTGTGTGGTACGTGAAATAATAGGTGTTTGTGTCGCATGGAATCCAGATAGCGCGCCGCATGAAATCGTGAAAAATAATAATGGCAAAATTGGGGCATTAGCTGGATGGAAATTCGTTAGTGATAATTCAGGAATTGGTGCCCCCGTTACAACCATTCCAATTCCTACACCTAAAGCACTAATTAAAAGCAAAGCACCAAAATACGGATAGAGTCGACCAATGATTTTATCAACTGGAAGTAATGTAGCTGCAATATAATAAATGAAAATAGCCGTAATAATAATTCCTAATGCAATTTTTCCATCCATTAAGACGTGAAGCAGACTTGCTGGTGTAGAAACAAATACGGTACCTACTAATAAAAGAAGCAGAACTGCAAAGGCATTTACCACGTGCTTCATCACTTTTCCTAGGAACTTACTTGCAAGCTCCGGTAAATGAGCACCTCGGTTACGGATTGAGATCATTCCAGTTAAATAGTCATGTACTGCTCCTGCGAAAATACAGCCAATCACGATCCAGATAAAGGCGACTGGTCCATATAGAGCTCCCATAATGGGACCAAAAACCGGACCTGTGCCGGCAATATTTAAGAGTTGAATTAAGGAATTCTTTGACGTGCTCATTGGCACATAGTCAACGCCATCGTTATTAACATAGGCAGGCGTTGCCCGATCTTCTTTCACGCCAAACATTTTTTCAATGAATTTTCCATAGGAAAAATAACCAATAATTAAAAGTGCAATACCAGCTAAAAATGTATACAATACTTCTCCCCCTTTTTTATGAATACGGTTACATTTATTAGTTTAAAAGAGTTAGAGGCAGAATAGAGTGATTTTAGATTAACAAGTAAAAAAAGAAGAATATCATGCTTATAATTGGATTTAAGATGCAAAAAATGAAATGATTAAATTTCTAATCGTAACCTTAATGCTTTCACGTAATTTCTGCTAACGGAAAGTAATTCCTTCCTGCCTTGAATTTCCAACTGATAGGCACCGTTAAACCACGGAGACAGCTTGTTCACATACTCCAAATTTACTAGAAAACTTTTATGAATTCTAAAAAATCCAAAGTTTAGTAGTCTGATTTCCAACTCCTTAAGAGGTGTTTTCGTTTCAAATTCACGACTTTTTGTAATCAGTTTGGTGACTTTATCGTCTTTAAGGATATAAAGAATTTCTTTTGGTTCCAGATAAATGATTTCACCATCGACTTCGAGTGCGAGTTTTCCTGGAGCTTTACCGTTATCCGGTTCGATTAGAGTGGTAAATTTCCTCTTTATGCGGTTTATCGTTTCCTGTAATTGCTCTTCATCATAGGGCTTTAATAGGTAATCAATTGCGTCGTAGCGGAAAGCCTCAGCTGCAAATTGTGGATAGGCAGTGGCGAAAACAACCAAAGGTGCCTTTTTTAATTCTAAGAGTGCTTTAGCTGCTTTCATTCCATTCATTTTTGGCATTTCTACGTCCAGAAAGACGACATCCGGTTGAAGTTGAATGGCACACAGGATGGCAGATTCCCCTGATTCAGCTTCTCCGACAATTTTAATACTGGGGTAGGTAGCTAATAAATGTTTTAATTCATCACGACTGTAGGGTTCATCATCAACAATTAATGTTCGAATAAGTGTTTCCATATTTAACTTACCTCCATACAGGGGACACAGAATTCAATCTCAGTCCCTTTACTTAACTCACTCTTTATATGTAGACGTGAAGAATTACCATACATGATGGTCAGCCTGCGGTTCACATTGTAAAGGGCTACTCCATTTCCGGTTTCCGAAAGAATAGGTGATTTGCATATTTGGCTGGCGCGGTCCTCGCTCACACCAATCCCGTTATCTTCTACTTTTACGAGGGTTACTTTGTTTTGTTTTTGTATTGTAATTTTCACCAATCCGTTCCTTTCCGTATCCTTCATGCCATGTTTAATTGCATTTTCAACGATTGGCTGAAGGGTGAGTGGGGGGATCGTCTCTAGAAGCGCACTATCCTCGATATCATATATGACTTTCAATTTATCTTTAAATCTAGCTTCTTCTATAGCCAAATACGCCTTAACATGCTTTAATTCTTGTTCTAGCGTGGTCACGCTTTGAGTCGTGACGGAAAGATTTTGCCGCAAGAAATGGGACAGAGAAACAAGCAGCTTCCGAGCCTTACCAGGATCGACTCGAATAAGAGAAAGTATCGTATTTAATGTATTAAATAGGAAGTGAGGACTAATTTGTGCCTGAAGTGCCTTGATTTCTGCTTCCTTAGCTAATTGAAAGGATTTTTCAGCTTCTGCTAGTTCAAGCTGGTTACTTAAAAGCGAGCTAAGCCCTGTTATTAATTCCATCGTGACGGGTGTAATTTCCTTTTCTGAGCGAAAATAGAACTTTAACGTTCCAATTGTGTCTCCTCGTTGTTTTAAGGGGGCGATAACAGCAGCACCAAGAGGACAGCCCTTTTCGCGGCAATGAATGGATTCTTGGTTTGCTGTTACGATTTCTCCCTTTTCGATGGCTTCCATCGTAATTTCGGTTTGGATGGGGCTTTCAGAACGATGATGGTCATGTCCTAGTCCAATGTGAGCCAATATTTCTGATAAATTTGTCATTGCCACAGCTCTTGTATTCATTTCATTATGGAGAATATGGCAGACTATTTTTGCGGAATGGGAAGTAAGTCCGTTTCTTAGATAGGAAAGGGTCTTTTCCGCAATTCTCAATGTTTTTTGTGCCTGCAGGGCACCTGCTTTTTCTTCTTCGTTTATAACACTTTTAATGATAAGCAGAAATAGGGCGCAGCCTAATCCATTTGCTAAAATCATTGGCAAACCAATGATTTCAACTAATGTCCAAGCCTTTTCAAAAGGGCGGGAAATGAGTATAATAACCAACATTTGCAATGATTCTGCAAGAGCACCAATCACAAAAGCAGATCTTAGTTTTAAGATTTTATTTTTTCGATAGAAGATTCCTGCCAAGAGTCCCGCGATAATGGTTGCTAAACCACAGGATAACCCGGTAAAACCGCCTAGTGTAAAGCGGTGTATACCTGCAATTAAACCTGCACCTAGTCCGATTTTATATCCTCCAAGTAGACCGGCTAATACAACTCCTATTACACGGGAATTGGCAATCGCTTCATCGGCATTTAAATTGGAAGTCCAACGGTTTATTTCCAGGCTGTCAGTATTGAGCGTTAATCCAGAATATGTTCCTATGATTCCGAAAAAACCAAAGAAAAGGATGGCTGTTAATTGCTGCTTGCGATTCAGTTTTTCCTGATAAATCATATCTCGAAAAAACGGAAATCGCGTTAAAATAAAGGCAATCATCACGAGAATGCCTAATCGCTCCACCATGGTTATTAATAAATTGAACATGGCAATCCCCCTTAATGGTGACTGTTACCAGCTAGTAAATCTTTCTTATTATTATATCAGTGTTAGGAATATTCGGAATAGTATTTCGGTTTATCTATTAAACTCATTGGGATTTCCACCGATGGGTGTAGTCGTCGATGATTAAAATCTTAGGTTTTTAAAATTCTTCTAATCCTTCAACCGTTTAGAAATGAGAAATTTATTTTTTACTTGTGAAAGAATATTCATTTAATTTTAAAAATGGTAAACTAGAAAAATATATTTGTGTGAAAGGTGATGCTTAGAAATGATAAGAGCAATTTTTTTTGATTTAGATGACACACTGCTTTGGGATCAAAAAAGTATTCAGGAAGCATTTGTTGCGACTTGTAAAGTAGCAGAGGAACGATATGGAGTAGACGCCACTGTACTAGAAGATGCAGTTCGTGAGGCTGCTAGAAATTTATACTCTTCTTATGAGACATATTCGTTTACACAAATGATTGGAATTAATCCGTTTGAAGGTTTATGGGGGAATTTTTTAGATGATCATGATGATTTTAGAAAAATGAAGGAAATTGTACCTGGCTATCGAAAAGAGGCATGGACAGCAGGACTTAAGGCATTGGGAGTAGATGACCCTGAATTTGGATATGAGTTAGCGGAAAGGTTCCCCAAGGAGCGCAGGAATTTACCGTTCGTGTATGAGGAAACGTTTCAAATTCTTGATTCATTAAAAGGGAAGTATCAATTGCTTCTTTTGACAAATGGATCCCCAGATTTGCAGAATACGAAATTATCAATTACACCTGAACTGGTTCCCTATTTTGACCAGATTGTCATTTCAGGTGCGTATGGAAGAGGAAAACCGGATCCTTCGATATTTGGGCATGCATTATCACTGATGGAATTAGAGAAGGAAGAAGTACTAATGGTTGGGGATAACTTAATGACTGATATTTTGGGTGCCAATAGGGCAGGAATTAAATCCGTTTGGATCAACCGCCACGATAAAGAAAGAAATGAAGTGATTCCAACCTATGAAATCCACCACCTCGAAGAGCTTTTTCCACTATTAGATGAGTTAAACAAGAAATAGAATAATAAAAGGCTGTCAAAAGTATACTAGACTTTTGGACAGCCTTATTTTTTTGTCCCATAAAAGCGTGGGCATTTGATTAGGGTAACAATCAGGGAAGGAGTGTTACCCTGATTTATGGTAAGAATCATGCTAGGATTGTTACGATAAAATCGGCAGCGTTGGATTTTGGTCATAATCAGACAAGCATTCTTATAGCAAAACTGCAAGCTGAATGGTAGAACCGTGTAAATAATTCCCTCCTATTCTGGAAATATTATGCCTGAAGAAGCTAGGAGGAACTAAATATGAATAATAACCTCAATCCTATTAAGTTAACGGCAGCTGAATTGTCTTATCTTTGGACCAGTTATCTTGCAGACAGTATGTCTATCTGCGTTTTGAAGTATTTTTTAGTACATATCGATGACCTTGACATTAAATCCCTTATCAATCATGCATTAGAATTATCGCAAAAACATCTTGATTTTATTCGTGAGCTATTTACTTATGAACAAATTCAGATTCCACAAGGATTTACCGAACAAGATGTAAATTTATTGGCTAAACGATTATTCTCGGATATTTTTTATCTAAGGTATATTCGGAACATGTCAAAGGGCGGTTTAGTTACCTATGGTAGGGTATTACAAAACGTTTATCGCCAGGATATTCGTTCTTTCTATGCTGAATGTATGACAGATACCCTTGAATTGGATTCTAAGGCAACGACAATTTTATTAGAAAAAGGGCTCGCTATGCGCCCTCCTATTATTCCTTATCCACAAAAATTAGAGTTCGTCCATAAACAATCCTTTATCTTAGAAGGTCTAGGGAGAAGGGAAGCGCTAACAGGAGCAGAGGTTACCAATCTCTATGCAAACGTTCTGACCAATCGCCTAGGTGTCGCAATCACAACTGCTTTTAGCCAAGTCGCGAAATCCAATAAGGTCCGAAAATATTTCTTGAGAGGAAAAGAAGTTTCATTGAAGCATATAAAAGTCTTAAGCAGCTATTTGGAAATGGACTCACTAGGATTTCCGATTGCGTTCGAACAAGAAGTGACAGACTCTAAGGAATCCCCATTTTCAGATAAATTAATGATGTTTCACTTTAATCTCATGATATATGCTGGGGTAGGTAACTATGGGATTGCGGTTTCCGAAAGTCAGAGAACCGATTTAGTTGTGGATTATACACGATTTAATATGGAGGTTCTGAAACTATCTGAAGATGGAGCCAATCTTATGATCGAAAATGAATGGTTAGAGCAGCCGCCTTTAGCTGCAAATCGGAGAGATCTGTCAAAGGGTTAGTGAGGATTTTCCTTTATTTAAAAAATAAAAGAAGGCATGCCCGTGCTGGCATGCCTTCTTTATCTATAATTATCCGCGTCTTCCGCCTCTGCCGCCACGTTTCGTTTCGGTGTTGCGTTTTAAGCTGGATAAGTTTTCTTCACTAGCTTTTAAGAATTTAGCCATTTTATCTTCAAAGTTCTCTTTTGGCTTAAAATTGCCGCCTTTTGAACGGAAGTCTTTTGATTGCCTGTTATCTCTTCCTTGGCGTTGTGGGCGCTGGGAATAAGAAGAAGTTTGACCTTCTGGCTTATGAATAGCTTTTTTAATGGACAAGGCAGTTTTACCGTCTTTCTCACTAATTACCTTAACTTCAACTTGATCTCCTACTTTAAGATGATCATTCACGTCTTTAACATAGCTATCAGCTACTTCACTGATGTGCACAAGACCAGTTGTGCCACCTGGTAATTCTACAAACGCTCCAAAATTAGTAATACCCGTTACTTTACCTTGTACTTTGCTGCCTACTTCGATCGACAAAAAGAGTTCCCCCTAAATAATGTTTTCAACACTTAATTATACACGGTCAATTAGACAATTTCAAGCTGTTATCTATATTGATTTACTTCATTTAAAAGTTTTTGGAAATATTTATGGTGATTCCTAATTATAAGGCAGTAAATATGAAAAAGGTCCAATGACAGGATAACATCCTATCGATTGGACCTTATTTTTTAGTAATCTGTGACAATTCGATTTCGATCGAGGAAAGCTTCAATGACTTCACTCACTTGATAGGAAACCTGTGGGGAGTCATAGTTTTCAAATATATGTTCACATTGATTTTTATATGCCATGGTTTCATCATAGTGTGCTAAGTGTCTTTGAATATCTTCTTCTTTATCATTACGAGCCTTATGTCTTTCAATAACCGTATCACGGTCAGCAAAAACGAAAAAGCGCATAACTTTGTCACCATACATGTTTTTTAATTTTTCAGTGCCTTCTGGATTTAACGTTAAATAGACAAGATTATGATTTTCAAATGCCTTAACAATATCCTCTTCACGGATTCCATAATGAATTCCATCGATTTCCACGATCTCAAGAAATTCTTCGTTGTCTTTCAGCTTGTTGAAATTTTCTTCCGAAACAAAATGGTAGTCTACGCCATCTTGCTCGTAATGACGGGGAGGACGAGTCGTGTAAGAGAGGACAGTTTCCATATCAAACGCGGTTGCGACCATCTTAGCAATCGTTTTTCTCCCTGAGCCATCGGGTCCAGTGTAAATGAATAACTTTTCCTTATCTTTAATTTTATACATAGATTACCTCCTAATAAAAAGATTTTTAGTAAATAAAAAAAGAGATCCACTGATGTATGAAGTTGCTGTCCAGTGAGTGATTCGTAATATCCTTATAACAGGATATTACTATTATAACAGATTCTGACGAAAATTTGGACTTTTCTGTTTTTTAATTCTAGTATCTCACTATAACTATCAGACAGCTTCTAAATCTACTGTACATTTTCTCTATGATGTTGTAAAGCTGTTGTGCAAGAGAGTATTAAAATAAAAGTCGAATTATCTAGCTTTTCAAGTATAATGAACATATTCAGATTTTGCATATGATATTTCTCACAGAGAAATCCTATAGAGAAGTTGGATAATAATAAAAAATGGGGTTGCCGCATGAGTGAAAAAAAGTTTGAGGATTATTCGTTAAGCGATGAAATAAGAAGGGCGCTTACGGTGCTTAAATACGAAAGTCCTACTGAAGTACAAACAAAAGTTATACCAAAGGCTATGGAGAGTCAGGATTTGGTTGTAAAATCGCAAACAGGCAGCGGCAAGACAGCAGCCTTTGCGATACCGATTTGCGAGATGATGGAATGGGAAGAGAAAAAGCCACAGGCTTTAATCCTTACACCGACTCGTGAACTTGCGGTTCAGGTTCGTGAAGATGTAACGAATATTGGTAGATTTAAACGAATCAAAGCAGTGGCGGTCTATGGAAAAGAACCATTCTCGAAACAAAAAGAAGAATTAAACCAAAAGACGCATGTGGTCGTTGGTACACCTGGCCGAACGATGGACCACATTGAAAGGGGAACGCTCCAATTAGATAAAATAAAATATCTAATCATCGATGAGGCGGACGAAATGTTAAATATGGGGTTTATTGACGAAGTTGAGGCTATCATTAAAGAGCTACCAGAGAACCGGGTAACAATGGTCTTTTCAGCAACCCTGCCAAAGGATGTTGAAAATCTTTGCCATCAATATATGAAAGATCCAATTCATATTGAGATCGCCTCTACAGGTGTTACAACGAATACGATTGAACACAGTGTTATCGAAGTGAAGGAAGAAGATAAGATTTCACTGTTGAATGATGTAACAGTAGTTGAAAATCCAGAAAGCTGTATCATTTTTTGCCGTACAAAAGAAAATGTAGAAAATGTCTATGCGGAATTGGACAAAGCCAATTATTCCTGTGAAAGATTACATGGCGGCCTGGAACAAGAGGATAGGTTTGCTGTCATGGACGGATTTAAAATGGGAAATTTCCGTTATTTAGTGGCTACGGATGTGGCTGCAAGGGGAATTGATATTGATAATGTGACGCTCATTATTAATTATGATGTTCCGATGGAAAAAGAGAGCTATGTTCACCGAACAGGTAGAACTGGTCGAGCTGGGAACAAAGGAAAAGCGATTACTTTCGCAACACCATTTGAAGGGAAGTTCCTAAAAGCAATTGAAAGATATATTGGCTTTGAAATTCCTCCAATGGACGCTCCTTCCGAGGATGAGGTGTTGAGTGGAAAAGCGGCATTTGAAGAAAAACGAAGCGGGCGAAGGGTAGTTAGAAATAATAAGACAGCTCGAATTAACAAGGACATTACCAAGCTCCACTTTAGCGGCGGTAAAAAGAAGAAGCTTCGAGCAGTCGACTTTGTTGGGACCATTTCCAATATTCCAGGTGTTTCAGCAGACGATATTGGCATTATTACCATCCAGGACAACTTATCTTATGTTGACATACTAAATGGCAAAGGCTCAATAGTGCTGCAAGCCATGGAACACACAACGGTAAAAGGCAAGAAATTGAAAGTGAGTAAAGCGTTAAAATAATCTGAACAAATAAGGACGATTAAATATACAATAATCGTCCTTATTTTTATAATTGAACAGAGAGGATCATCCCAATGAAATATTTTAAATCACAAATGAAGCAGTTAGTAAAAGACAACAAGGAATTGCAGCAGCACTTAAAGGAATTGATATATGAACATGAGCTTGAAAAAAACTATGCTCTTAAGGCTTTGTACCATTCAGAAGTGGCTGATGGCGGAAAATATCAGGCTGCCTATCAGGCACTTGACGTGCCGAAAGTTTGAGCTTTTTAGGAGAGGGAAAGAATTGAATATAAAGAATATTTTACTTGTCAGTCCAATGTATAGAGAACTACAAGCGTTAATTGAAAAGGAAGCCCCACATAAGAATTTCCGTTTTATGCCGGAGGAAGAGCTTTCACAGGACGATTTAAGCTGGGCGGACGCACTGGTCTCTTTTAATCTGAAAACGGAATATGATTACAGCACTGTGAAATGGGTTCACTCGTTGGGCGCAGGCGTTGACCGTTTTTTACATAAGAAAGATTGGAATCAAGAGGTACTATTAACAAGAACCATTTGTTCTTTTGGACAAAGAATTTCAGAATATTGCTTGAGCTATATCCTAAAAGATTTACAGCTCCATGACCGTTTTCAAGAGCAACAGCAGCAAAAAATTTGGGTTCAGTCGACTCCGAAATTAATACGAGAACAAAAAGTTCTTGTTTATGGAACAGGTGAAATCGGTCAAAGGATTGCGGAGGTTTTTTCTGGATTAGGAGTTAACGTTTACGGGGTATCTTTAGGCGGGAAGGAAAAAGCCGGTTTTACTAAGGTTATGACTCTTGATACTCATTTTTCTGTTTTAAATGAAATGGATTATGTGATTAATACATTGCCTTTAACGGAAAGAACAGAAAAATTATTTAACGATGCCATCTTTAGTGGTCTTTCTAATGCAGGATTTATTAATGTAGGGAGAGGTGCTTCAGTAGACGATACCGCCTTACTTCAGGCTTTAACCAATAATAAAATTCGATTTGCTATACTTGATGTATTCGAACAGGAGCCGCTTGCAGATAGTAATCCGTTATGGAATCATCCAAGGGTTCATATAACTCCACATATCTCTGCCATAACGACTCCGAGTGAGGGGGCTGCTTGTTTTCTTGAAACACTTAAAAATATTGACGATAATAGGCTGCTTGCCAATAAAGTTGATACAAACAAAGGTTATTAGCATAGAATTCATCCAAAACCCTGCGAAAGGGTTTTTTTAGATTTTCTTACACACTTCACAATGGTAACGCTTTAAAAATAGTAAAGAAATGTTCACATGTGATGGAGTGAAAATGCGGTAAAATGAACATGTATCATATTTATGTGAAATAATTCACAATAAATTATTTGGTCTTTCAAAAATAACAGGGGTGAATCACCATGGGAGAACTATCAATAAGTGCTTTACTGATAAGATTTATTTTAGGAGGAGGAGCCGTAGTTGTTTCAACACTTGTTGCTAGGAAATTAGGTGAAAAGGCTGGAGGCATTTTTGCAGCATTTCCAGCCGTGTATTTAGCCGCATTATTGACAGTAGGTTTGGACTTCAGTGGTAATGAACTAGTTGCCCATTCGATTATTTTATCGAAAGGTGCCATAGTCGGCATGGGAATTAATATTATGGTTGCCATTCTTGCGGGATATCTTTTGCCAAGGCAAGGATGGAAACGCGGTCTGTTGCAGGCTATGGGATTTTGGTTGGTTGTATCAATGGCTGTCGTGATGATTACAACATACTCATGAGGGAAGGGTGCTATTTATGTATAAAGATTTATTGATCCGCTTCATTCTTGGCGGTGCAGCGGTAATGGTCAGCTATTTGATAACGGTTATATCTCCTTGGAAAATCTTAGCCGGAATCTTTGCAGCATTCCCAGCCGTTATGATAACAGCGGTGTTAATGGTAGGGATTGCTTCCGGTTCAAAGAATGCAGCGAAGATTGCAAATGGGTCGGTTTTTGGAATGATTGGCGGTGTGGTTTGCGTAGCGACAGTATGGACCGTATTACAAGTAAGTGGTAACTGGATGTTAAGTATTGTACTTGGGCTTCTGTTTTGGCTGGGCAGTTCTATCATAATATCCACATTTAAAGACAAGCTTAAAAATAGTAGAAGAAATACCTTTAGAGTAAATTTACTCATTAGACACAAATAAAAACAAACAAGACGGCAGTTAGCCGCCTTGTTTAAGGTTACATAGTGTGTATTTTATATAATGCTTATTCCTCTGTATTTACTGTACCTTCCTCAGTACCTTCTTCATTTTGTTCTGTTTCTTCTGTTTCTGTTTCATCATTTCCCGTATCAGCACATCCAGTGGCAACTACAAGCAACATTAAAACAGACATTGAAGCAACTAACCAAGTCTTGAAACTTTTCATCTTAAAATTCCTCCTTGAATGCTTATAAATTGTATTACAGGATTATCATACAAGCTTTTGAAAGGAATTAGATTCGATTTGCCATTTCTTAACATTTGTTAACCTATTCTTTAAAAAAACTCAAACACTATGAAGCAAAATTTACAAATAATTTAGAATATCTGTTTTGAGTACATAATCAGAATCTATTACATGGGTAAATGGTAATAGGTATGTAAAATAATTAATTGACCGTTCTCAATAATTTTGTTACTCTATACTTAACTTTTTTTCTTATCATGAAACTTTTTGAAGCCAAACATTTAGTTGAAAATACATTATTATATAGAAAATTCATTAACAGTAGAAGGTGGGTAAAATGAACTTACAAGCAGATGTTTGTATCGTTGGCGGCGGACCTGCAGGGACATTACTCGGACATTTATTAGCTAAAAACGGTGTATCAACTATCATAATAGAACGATCTGCTGGAGTGAATAGGCAATTCAGAGGCGAGCATATTAATGCCGAAACAGAAAACATCTTAAAAGAGCATAAATTATTTGAGAAAATAGAAGAGCTCGGGATTCTCAAAATGAAAAAAGTTGAATACTTTTCTGGCAGAAAAATGGTGAAAAGTATCTCACCTGGTATCCATGAGGATCACGTTGGCATTCATGTACCTCAAGCACATTTATTAAGTGCTATTATTCAAGAGTCAGAGGCGTATAACCATTTCCAGTTATTATTTAATACAACAGTGAAGGAATTAATCCTGGATGAACAAGGAATCTATAGGGGTGTAAAAGCAATCCAAAACGGTCAAGAAATTATGATCTCAAGCAAAGTGACAATAGGGGCAGATGGTCGTTATTCAACCGTTCGGAAGCTTGCTAAGATTCCTACCATCGAAATGACACACGGATATGATGTCCTGTGGGCAAAAATCCCAGCTCCAGAGGGATGGGAACCGACAACAAGAATGGCGTTAGTTAATGGTCATCAGTTGGCGTTGTTTAGCCAAACGGGGGGATTGATCCAAATAGGCTGGAACATTTCTGAAGGAACTTTTTCTGCATTAAGGAAATGTTCTATCCAGCCTTTTCTACAACCATTGATTGAAAGTTTTCCGGAGCTAGAAGATGGTGTGAAAGAACACCTTCAATCCTGGAGTGACTTTGTTTGTTTAAAGGTACAAAGCTCCCGCTGTGAAACATGGGTAGAGAACGGATTAATCCTCATAGGGGACGCTGCTCATACCATGACACCAACAGGTGCAATCGGAATAAATTGTGGAATGAAAGATGCCCATATCCTAGCACCAATCTTAACCAAAGCACTAATGGAAAATAATATCCGATCTGAGCATTTGAAAATATTTGAAATGAACAGAAGAAACGAAATTAAATCGCAACAAATCATGCAAGTAAAACAAGAAACAACCTTTTACGAGAAATTTGTAGGGTGACAACTGATACGGTGACAGGCACCAAATATACAAAAAACACTGTTTATGCAGCGTTTTTTGTATATTTGGTGCCTTTTTTATTTGTGTATAATTAGTAGGAATGCAGTAAATGGGAAATTATATGTTTAACCAGTATGAAGGGGTTTTCAATATGAATGTGAAGTTTCAGGTTACACGTCTGTTTGTTGTGAGTTTATTTTCACTATTGTTTTTTAGCTTAGTAGCGGCCATGATTAGGGCAGATAAATTGCTTGATTTTGATCGTGCTGTCATTGAGGCTGTTCAATCGCATGAGGCACCTTTTATTACATCTATTATGAAGTTTTTCACAGAGATTGGGTCAACTAAAACCGTTGTGATCTTATGCCTTTTGATTATCTTTTTTCTATATAAGGTGCTGCACCACCGAATGGAATTACTATTATTTATTGGGGTTGTTATAGGATCCCCAATCCTAAATAAAGTGCTGAAAGAAATCTTCCGACGCGCACGCCCAGATTTACACCGGCTGATTGAAATTGGCGGTTATAGTTTTCCAAGCGGCCATGCCATGAATGCTTTTACCGTATATGGAATTCTAACCTTTCTACTGTGGAGACATATTTTTATTCGAAGTGGACGTACCCTGCTGCTTCTTGGTAGCTCCTTTTTCATTATCATGATTGGGGTAAGCAGGATTTATTTAGGAGTCCACTATCCTAGTGATATCATCGGCGGTTATTTTGCAAGTGGTTTTTGGCTTGCTACATCCATTTGGTTTTTTCAATGGGTTATGGAGCGACGACCGCACCTTGCTAGTAGAATGCTAAAAAGATCAGTAAAAACTTCTAAATAAAGGAACTAGACCGATGGAATTTATCACAACACACCAATGGGATGCAGATTTATGGCAAAAGACAAGAGATATCTATAATGTTGCTTTTGGCGAACATGCTACCAAGCCGGAAAGGATTATCCGCAATATGTTTGCGAGAGGTCTTAGTACGCTTCATGTGTTAATGGAGAACGATGTGGTTCTGGCGATGGCACTGACTGGATCTATGCCTAGCTCAAGCGTACTGCTGTTGGATTATTTGGCGGTACGGAAGAATATTCGAGGTCATGGTATTGGTAAGGACTTTTTTGATTACATAAAAGAATGGGCCAGAGCGCAGCATCAATACAACCGAATATTGGTTGAAGTAGAATGTGATGACATACCAGAAAATCATGCGAGAATCCATTTCTGGGAAAGATGCGGGTTTCACTTGTTAGACGATTATAAACATTGCTACAAATGGGGACCGCAGCATTATATGGCAATGGTCCTTTACCTTAAGAGTAAGCCTTCCACTCCGTTAAAAGGAAAAGACTGTCTTATGTATATGGCTTCTTTCCATAAAGAATCCTACAAATTAAACTAGTTACTGGCAGGGGTCATCAGATTTTATTCTGACGACCTTTTTTGCTTAAAGATAATGGTTTTAATTTAGATTCTTTGTCATTAAAGTAGATACGTCTGTAAATCCAAGCTTTTCATAAAGGCGCTTTGCCTGGTTGCCGGCATAAACGTTTAATTGGACCTTTCTATGACCCTCAGCCCTTAATTGTATGAACGCAGCCTTACATAGCTTCTCAGCTGCACCCTGTTTGCGAAAGGGTGGGAGTACATACATTTCATTGATAAAGCCAACTGTTTCATCTGTATTTTGATCGATGATTTGCCCTAAACCTACCCAACCTTGAATAACATTATGTTTTACTCGAACAAGGTAATATCCACCGCCATTCAAAAAAGGGGTCATCATTTCCATTGCTTTTTCCCGGCTAGGTTTTACGTACCCCATAGTGGCTTCTTTTAATACCTGTAAATGGTAATTTAAGATACTTTGAGTCTCCTCATAGGTTGCTTTTCTAATCGTCATTTCCCTTTCCATCCCCTTCAAAGACTATAAAAAAACTAGTTGAATACCTAGACTATAGTATGAAATTAGATAAATTTTGTTGCTGGTAAGGTGGCAATCATAAATGGTTTCTCTAAAGTCTGAAATATTGAGTGAAGGTTACGCTAAACCAAATTTTTATCATATGTTAACTTATGAATAAATTAAGTTGACATAAAAAGATGAACCTATTATTCTTAATTTAAAGAATATTTAGGGGGATGTTTATGAAACTTAAAACAACAGATTTAACAGCAGCGGCCATGTTTGTTGCGCTAATGGCTGTTGGGGCTAACATTACTTCCATCGCTCCATTCATGGTCGTAGGGGGGGTACCCATTACGCTGCAAACATTTTTTGCTATCTTAGCAGGCGTCGTTCTCGGCAGCCGATTGGGTGCGATTGCAATGATGGTCTATGCATTCGTTGGTTTGGTAGGAGTTCCTGTTTTTGCTCAATTTGGCGGTGGATTTGGCACTTTCTTAAAGCCTACATTCGGTTTTATTGTTTCTTATGTTTTTACAGCTTTTATCACCGGTTACATAATAGAAAAAATGAAAAATACGGTTGGGGTTTTTGCATTTGCAGCACTTGTAGGAATGGCAATTAATTATCTTTTCGGTACGAACTGGATGTACGCCGCATATAAAATTTGGGCTGCAGCACCAGACGGTTTTACCTATAAAATGGCTTGGTTATGGATGGTGGTTCCTCTTCCAAAAGATATTATTCTAGCTATTTTAGCAGGTGTTATGGGACATCGCCTAAAACGAACCTTATCCAAAAGTCAATTTTTTAAAAATGTTAGAAAAGCGAGTTAAGATAAGCGGAGGGATTCGATGAGTAAGTGGAAGGAATTAGCGTTAGAGGTGCTAAATGGTCATGTTATTTCTAAAGAGGAAGCCTTAGAGATTCTGAATTCCTCTGATATGGATTTACTAGAGGTTTTGCAAGGTGCATACGTTATTCGCCATCATTATTATGGGAATAAGGTTAAACTTAATATGCTAATTAATACAAAGTCAGGTCTTTGTCCTGAGAATTGCGGCTACTGTTCGCAATCTAGTATTTCCAATGCACCGATTGAAAAATATAGAATGGTTGATAAAGATACCATCCTTAAAGGAGCTGAGCAAGCATACCAGCTTAACGCTGGTACGTATTGCATAGTAGCGAGCGGTCGCGGTCCAAGTAATCATGAAGTGGATCAAGTGGTTTCAGCAGTAAAGGAAATAAAGGACAAATATCAGTTGAAGGTTTGTGCCTGCCTTGGAATTTTAAAACCAGAACAAGCCGCCATGCTGAAAGAAGCTGGTGTCGATCGCTACAATCACAATCTTAACACCTCAGAAAACCACCATGACTTCATCACGACATCACACACTTATCAGGATCGAGTGGATACTGTCGAGGTAATAAAAGAAGCCGGAATTTCTCCATGTTCAGGAGTCATCGTCGGCATGAAGGAAACGAAGGAAGACGTAGTGAACGTGGCAATGAGTCTAAGAGTTTTAGACGCAGATTCTATTCCTGTTAATTTTCTGCATGCAATAGATGGTACTCCGCTAGAAGGTACAAAGGAATTGAACCCTAGGTACTGCTTAAAGGTTTTAGCTTTAATGCGGTATGTGAATCCTACAAAAGAAATCAGAATTTCAGGTGGACGAGAGGTTAACTTAGGAAGTTTACAGCCGCTGGGATTATATGCTGCCAATTCAATTTTCGTAGGTGATTATTTAACAACATCAGGACAAGCAACAACTGCCGATCACCAAATGCTTGAAGATTTAGGATTTGAAGTCGATTTTGTAAAAGAAACTGTTCAATAAATAGGATATAAGAAAATTTGGGTATCATCTAGTAGATGATGCCCTTTTACATGTTTTATTATAAAATATCATTAAAAAGGTTAGAAGTTATTTTTGTTAAATTTACATAGTAGCTTGAAGGGAGAACAGTAATGTCAGAGATTAATGTTTTAGGAGAAGCCTATAAAAAAGCAAAATATAAGGTACCGGGTCATGGTCCTAGAAATATTAAGGTGCTTAAAGATGCACTCATGGATATCGATGGTGAAACGGAAAGCGAAATGTATGGAAAAGGTACAATCATCGATGACTTTCAAGAGAAAATGGCAAAGTACCTTGGTAAGGAATCCGCTGTATTTTTTCCAAGTGGAACGATGGCACAGCAAATCGCCTTACGTATTTGGTGTGACCGGAAAGAGGTCAAAAAAGTCGCTTACCATCCATTAAGTCATTTAGAAATTCATGAAGAAGATGGATTAAAGGAATTGCATCATATCGAGACGATCTTATTGGCTGATAAAGACAGAGTCATTCAACTGGAAGATGTGGTTAGCTTAAAAGAGGAAATCTCTTGTTTATTGCTTGAGCTTCCGCAAAGGGAGATTGGCGGTCAGCTGCCGGATTACAAAACATTGGAAGATATATCGGCATACTGTAAGGATAGTGGAATTAAATTACATTTAGACGGTGCAAGATTGTTTGAAATTCTACCTTATTATCAAAAAACAGCTGCAGAGGTTAGTTCTCTTTTTGATAGTGTATATGTGTCTTTTTACAAAGGAATTGGCGGTATCGCAGGGGCAATACTCGCTGGAGAAAAAACCTTTACGGAAGAATCAAAAGTTTGGAAAAGGCGTCATGGCGGCGATTTAATTAGTCTTTATCCATATTCCTTAACTGCTGATTTTTATTTCGAACAACGAGTGGGAAAAATGAACCAGTACTATGAAGAAGCAAAAGAACTTGCCCAATACTTTAATCGATGTCATGGAGTTTCGACAAAGCCATTGGAACCAGTTTCTAATATGTTTCATATCCATTTTGAGGCACCAAAAGAGGAGATAGAAGGGATTCTAGTAGCCATCTACGAAGAAACAGGTATAGGCTTAACCAGTTACGTGCGCGAAATCACTAAGACGACTAGTTACTACGAAGCGAGTATTGGTGATTTGTATGCTCAACTGCCTAAGGAGGATTTAAAAAAGGTTTTTCAACTGCTAGATGAAAAAATGAAGACCATTATAACGCTATGATTATAAAAATCCCCATTTCAGTTCAACACCGGAATGGGGATTACTAATTAGATAATATAAGGACCAAAGAAAATCGTTAATAGTAAGATGTGAAGTCCGACAAAATAGCTTATTCTTACCGTACCAGCCCAATGATTTACCTTTTTCGTATGAATCGTTAACCACAATGCGATGATGGCAAATAAAATCATGTAAAGATACGAACTGCCAGTAAAAGTTAAGTAGCTCGGTGCATTTGTATATATGTTATCAACAAAAAAACGATCTTTCCAAATGAGAGATGCTATCGCGTAAAGTCCAATCCCTGTATAAAAATACCAAATTGGATCGCGATCAGCGATTCTATTCCTAAAGATATACATAAATACAACAAACAGAAGCGGCCAAATAAACCATATAACGGCAAAGGCAATACCGAAAAATGATGAGGTTATCATCCCAAACGTTTTACCTAGTGCCTGCAGCCAATCATCTTGAGTATACTCTATTAATGGATTGACAGATTTAATGTCAGCAGATGATAGTTTAATTTTATGGCTATCGCCGCTTAAATCAATCCATGCGATCGTTTTTTCATTAATCCATTGCGGGTTCGTTGAAATCTCAGGTGTATTGCTGCGTCGTTCTGTTTTAGTGGTGCCACTTTCGTTTATTTCTGCAGAATAGATATTAAAGGTTGTACTGTCATTGAATTGGGTTTGTGTTCTCCCGTTTGCATGAAAAAGTATCGTTGGTTTATCATTACGAAAGGTAAGAATGACATCAGAAACTTCCTTCAAGCTGTTATTTCCTGCTGGATCTTCAAGGGTTAACTCGTTTAACGTTTGTGTTTTTGGACTAAATAAACTTGTTAGCATAAAATAGTTAAAGAACTCCGGATTTCCGCCTTGAGTCGATTGAAGCTCTTCCTGAAGTAACAGTGCTAACTTTTTACCATTCAATGCAAATGAAATATCATTTACAACTTTTCCCGGATCAACCTTTAAACTCGACTGGTATATGGTATTCATTTTGCCATTTGCATGCTGTTGCAGTGTAATATCGACACCAGTTGGATGAGATGAATAGGTTAATATACTTACTCCATTTTTGTTCTCTTTAGCTTTGAGCTTGAGTTTATCCAAATCAATATCCATTATTTTTTCGGAATTCTTTGTTCCGGGTGAAAGTTGATAGAGAACATGACCTTTTACATAAAGAGTGGTAGTTTCCAAAGGATAAAACTTCTCTACGTCTGAGACAATCATATTTTTTTCTTGGTCATAAATATTTTTAAAATCAAAATATAGAATCGTATCTTTCTGCTGGTAAACTTGAGTCCATTTAGTTACCGGTATGTTGTAAGTTTGCTCTTCCTTTACGGTGAAATCCTTGCTCAAAGTGGTTGTGGCTAATTTTCCATCTTCAAATCTTGTGAAAACAAAATCACCATTTTCCGTGACTTTTACAGGAGGCAAGTGATTCAAATTTGTTTCTCCTACCGTCAGGGCCCTGCTCCAATCATCAGCTGGAGGTTCCGTCACATCGGAAAAGTTTTCATAGAATAATAGAAATATTGCTAAAACGATCATGAACGCAGGTACAAACCAATAAAGCTTAGTAGTGAATTTATTGTTCATATTAGACCCCCATGTTACTCTTTAGTTCTCTATATATTTTGACAAAAATAATAGTAACATAATTCTGACAGAATAGGCTATACCAAACACAGTGCCGTTGTAAAATATTGTTAATTTAAACGCAGCTTGCCAATCGATAAAAATCAGTATAATTTCATGGTAAGATAACTTAGAGGAAAAATGTTTTTTAGGAGATACATATGACGGAAATGAAAAAACTGCAAGAGGCAGATTTATATAAACCAATTCAGAGGTATTTTTTACGAGAAGGCTATGAGGTATATGGGGAAGTGAAGGACTGTGATATGGTCGCAGTTAAAGAGGATGACCTGGTTATTGTTGAATTAAAACTCACCCTAAGTGTGGATCTTCTTATTCAGGCAGCCAAACGGCAAAAATTAACGGACCAAGTATACATTGCCATTCCTAGACCAAAAGGACGGTTGAATTCTAAGCAATGGGCTGATAAATGTCATTTAGTTAAAAGACTAGAGCTTGGCTTAATTGTCGTTTCCTTTCCAGGAAACCGCTCGAAAGCAGATATTCTTATCCACCCAACTTCCTTTCATCGTAAAATAGCTGCCGGTCGTAACAAGATGAAGAGAGAAGCCATCTTGAAAGAAATTAGCGGACGGAGTGCTGATTTCAATATAGGGGGCAGCAGCAGGACTAAAATCATGACCGCTTACAAAGAAAATTGCATTCAAATTGCATGTATTCTAAATAAAATGGGACCATTATCTTCCAAGGCGTTAAAAGTTTTGGGGGCGGGTGATAAAATCCCCTCCATCTTAACGAATAACTATTATGGTTGGTTTGAACGGATTAAAAGAGGTACCTATGCTATTACTGAGAAGGGCAGGCTTGAGGTGCAGGAGTATCAGGAGCTTGTAAACTATTATTTAGAAAAACTAGACATAAGTGATGGGGGAGAATCCAATTGAAGAGTATTACAGTTGTTTCCCTTCTAGATGTAATTAGTGAATTGTTTTCGGAGGAAATTTCAATAGCAGTCTCAGATACGAGTGAGTACATCTATTACCGCCCTAGTAAAAGGGTGGATTTGAAGATCCGGCGAGGAGATGTTTTGAAGGAGGGGACCATAGCCCATAAAGCTATAACTTCTCGTCAGAAGGTATCCGAATTTATTGACCGTGATGTATTTGGCGTTCCCTATCATGGGATGGCAGTCCCCTTCTTTCATGAAGGGAACCTAGAAGGGTGCGTTACAGCGATTTTCCCTTCATTAACCAGCGGTAAATTAGTGGTAACTATTAAAACCGAGGATGGCTGGATTCCCATGCCTTTTTCCGATGTGATTTACTTAGAGGCGAAGGAGAAAAAAACATTTGTAAACGGAAAGGACCATTCTGGCACCCATAAAAATACCTTACAGGAATTTGAGTTTCTGTTGCCAAAGGACCATTTTATCCGTTGCCACCGCTCGTATATTGTTAATGTTAATCATATCAAGGAGATATTTCCTGATACGCATTCCACCTTTATTCTTTCAATGAATAATGGGGACAGGGTTCCAGTCAGTCAATCCTACTCTAGTTATTTTCGCAGGCTGTTAGGGTTTTAAATCTGCTGGTTTAGAAATCGAATTTGCTGTTTTGTCTGAAAATTCCGTAGTTAATTCCACATTTTCCTACTAACTAAAACCTTTCAGTTAAAATAGGTGCAAAGGGGAGTGGGATGGATGATCGAAAGTAATTTAAAGCGGATTAGAGACCCTCAGCTTTGGGACCGGGTCGTGACACCAGAAGAAGCGGCAGAGTGGATTGAAGACGGAATGACTTTAGGGTTAAGCGGATTTACACGTGCGGGTGACGTGAAAGCGGTTCCGTTTGCATTGGTAAACCGTGCAAAGTCCGAAACATTTAAAGTCAACGTGTATACAGGGGCTTCTTTAGGATCTGATGTAGATAAATTATTTGCGGAGGCAGGTATTCTTGGAAAAAGACTTCCGTTTCAGGCAGATCCCACTATGAGAAAAAAGATCAATAGCGGTGAGTTGTTATTTGTCGACCAGCACTTGTCACATACAGCTGAGTTGGTTCGTGCAAATGTGATTGCCCCTATTGATTATGCAATTTTGGAAGCGGTATCAATAACAGAGGATGGAATGGTAATACCAACAACGTCTGTTGGAAATTCGTTATCGTTCGCATTAAATGCGAAGTCAATCATCATTGAAATCAATGTAGCTCAAAATGAAAATCTTGAAGGACTCCATGATTTATATGAACCTGGTAAACAAGGTGAACGGGATCCAATTCCGTTAACAGCAACAGATGACCGGATTGGAACACACGGAATACCCATCGACATTAATAAGGTAAAAGGGATCGTGTTTACCAACCAGCTCGATTCTCCGTCAACGATTGTACCGCCTGATGAGGAAACGGAAATCATGGCCCATTATTTAATCCAATTTTTAAGGAAGGAAGTAGACGCTGGCAGACTTACTGAACGACTTGCTCCTTTACAGTCAGGGATTGGCTCCGTAGCTAACGCAGTTCTACACGGAATGATCGATTCCGAGTTTCATGATTTAGAGGTCTATTCGGAAGTATTACAGGATGCCGTATTTGACTTGATTGATGCAGGGAAAGTCCGAACTGCCTCCTGCTGCTCGATTACCCTTTCAGATGGAAAAATGAAAGAGGTATTTGCTCATTTTGATAAGTATCGTGACAAATTAATCATGAGACCTCAGGAAATATCAAATCATCCGGAAGTTATCCGTCGTCTTGGATTGATTTCTATCAACACGGCTTTAGAAGTAGACATCTATGGAAATGTTAATTCTACTCATGTATTAGGAACAAAAATGATGAACGGTATCGGTGGGTCAGGAGACTTTGCCCGCAACGCCAGATTGGCTATTTTTGTCACAAAGTCGATTGCAAAAGGTGGAAACATATCGAGTATTGTTCCATTTGTTTCTCATGTGGATCATACGGAGCATGATGTGGATGTAATCGTCACCGAGCAGGGCTATGCAGATTTGCGTGGACTTGCACCAAGAGAACGGGTGGAATTAATTATCGAGAATTGTACCCATCCCTTGTATCGTGAGCAGCTTCGTGACTATTACCAAGAGGCATTAACGAGAGGCGGTCAAACTCCGCATGTATTGGAAAAAGCTTTTTCCTGGCACACCCATTTTGCCGAACAGGGGACAATGTTAAAAAAGATAGTTGAAACGGTGTAGAAAAAAACTTTGGAGATTCATTTGCTTTAATTGGATATCTCTGTTATAGTAAAGAAGAATTATTTTTGTTTGTCAGTTGGATTAAAAAGTTTTCAAACTTTACGTCTAAAGAACTGAGCAAGGATAGTAACACAATGTGTGCACAGCACACGAGGAGGAAACAACAAATGGAACAAGGTAAAGTAAAATGGTTTAATGCAGAAAAAGGTTTCGGATTCATTGAAAGAGAAGCAGGAGACGATGTATTCGTACACTTCTCAGCTATCCAAAGCGAAGGTTTCAAAACTTTAGACGAAGGTCAAGCAGTTACTTTTGAAGTAGAACAAGGTCAACGTGGACCCCAAGCTACTAACGTTCGTAAAGCATAATTGAACCGACATATATAAAAGACTCTCTTTTGAGGGTCTTTTTTTTGTGTTTTAAAGGGTGAATTGTAGCCTGGGTTGAGGAAAAACAGGGTTAGTGGCTGCGATTAGAAACTATTCGTGCCCGTCAGCGGGGAAAAGTGAGATTGGCGGTAACGAATAGGTGCTATTCGTGCCCGTGAATGAGGGAAAGTGGGATTGGCGATAACGAATAGGTGATATTCGTTCGCCCCCATGAATAAGGAAAAGTGGGATTGGCGGTAACGAATAGGTGCTATTCGTGCCCATGAACGGGGAAAAGTGAGATTGGCGGTAACGAATAGGTGCTATTCGTGCCCGTGAATGAGGGAAAGTGGGATTGGCGGTAACGAATAGGTGCTATTCGTCCCCGTGAACGAGAAAAAGCAGGGTTAGCGGTAACGAATAAAAATCAATCAAGCCCAAGCTTTCTAAAAACGTTCACTTTTTTACAAAAAAACCCTGCTCAGTAATGAGCAGGGCAAGTAACCGAAAAACGTATTACGTAAAGCAAATGGTAGACACAGTATAGCACACATTGAACATAATCCCTAATTATTTTTGAAAATAATCAAAAACTGTCCAGACTTCGCAAACAATTATGCCTATTATACACAAAAGACTCAAATGAATTCCAAAGGTTTTTTAAGGAAAAATAGCAATTTTAAAAGGTTTAGAGGACTTTTTGTTGAAATAAGTATAGTAAGTTTTTCCATTGGTGAGGTGGGATAAAAATTGAATAATATCCAATACGCTTTTATAAATGAATTTGGCCATTATGGATTCGATTTTGATCAACCTGAGACTTCGACCCACTTTATAATCGTTTCTATTTTAGTAAAAGGTTCTGATAAAGAATTCCTCGAACAGGAAGTTGAGAGAATTAAACAAAAACATCTCCAAAAAGGGGATATTGATGATAGTCTTCGACTGGAAATCTTAAGAGATTTAAAGGACTTACCCTTTAAGGTGTATGCGTATGTCATTGACAAGCGGAAAATTAGGGAAGACAGCGGCGTTACATATGAGAAGACATTTATTAAATTTTTTTCTAGAAAGATTTTTGAAGATCTCTTTCGTACCTTTGACACTCTTGACCTTGTCGCCGATGAACAGGGAGGAAGGGAGTTTACGCAGGAATTTATTGGTTATGTAAAAAAGAATTGCATTCCAGACTTATTTAATTATTCAACCTTTGGTTTTAACAGCAGCGAGTCTGATATTCTTCTGGAACTGGCGGAATTTATCGCTGAGACGATTGCAAAAGGTTATGACGTAAAACATCATTCTAATCAATATCCATCTTTTTATAGATTGTTGAAAAATAAAATCATCACCATTAATCTTTGGCCCCATAATTACAAGTACTATCTATATGACTGCCATTTTGAAAAAACAGACTCCGAAACAGATCAGATTATTATTAAACAAGCAGTTAATTTGGCTTATCAATACATTGAGAAACATCGGAAAAGTGAAGAAGAGGATGAAAAAGTCAGGATTGATTTATTGAAGTTTCTATTATTCAATTTAAAGGAAAATCCTGATGAATATGTTTATACCGAAGAGATCCTTGATAATCTTAATGCAATTAGAATTAATAAAATCAAGCAGCATTATTTTCGCTCAAATATTGTTTCGAAACTCCGGGACCAGGGGTTATTAATTGCCTCCAGTAATAAAGGTTATAAGCTTCCTGTTTGTTTAAATGATTTGTACGACTTTGTGAATCTATCAAGTTTAACGATCCATCCAATGATTCAACGAGTCGCTAAATGCAGGGACCAAATTCTTTTGGCAACAAACCATGAAATAGATATCCTTGAAAAATCAGAATACGACTATTTAAAAAGAGTAATAGAATTGGAAAAACTAGCATTGATGAACAATGAGTAAAAGGGGAATTTTCATGTTTTCATACAAAGTAGATGAAGAAATAGCAATTGAATTATTACAGCAGCACCATAAGGGTGAACTATATGACCTTATCGATTCAAATCGTGAACATCTAAGAAAATGGTTATTGTGGGTGGATAAACGGAAATCAGCAGATGATTTCGAATCAATCATTCCAATTTGGATTAGAAACTACGCAGACAATAATGGATTCGATGCCGGCATTCGATACAACGGAAAATTAGTAGGCATGATAGGGCTCCATTATATTGATTGGAAGAATAGCGCAACCAGTATTGGCTATTTTCTGTCGGAAGAAGCGCAGGGAAATGGGATTATCACACGGACAGTATCTTCTTTACTAAAATACTTATTCGAAACCTTGAAACTAAATAGAGTCGAAATACAAGTTGCTGTTAATAATCATAAGAGTATTGCGATTCCTGAACGTTTGGGTTTTGTTAAGGAAGGAATGAAACGAGACGGGCAATGGCTGCATGACCATTATGAGGACATCGCGACTTACAGTATGTTAGCAAGGGATTGGAAAAAACTATAGTAAGTCAATCTTAAATCAAAAAATGCTCTAGAGGGAGAATCCACTAGAGCTTTTTCATTACCGGAAATCCGCCACCTTTACGGCAGGTATTTTCCGATTAAATAACTTCGTATTTGTTCCAATATAAACTCCGGTTAAAACAAACGCCGCTCCAATTCCGTGAGCCCAGGTGAAGGTTTCTCCTAAATAGATGGTTGCCATCAACACTGCAGAAACCGGCATGACATTAATAAAAATCGAAGCCTTGGCTGCACCTACCTCTTTAATTCCGTAATAATACATAATAAAAGAAACCACGGTTACGAATATACTCATATGTGCAATCGCCACCCAAGTTGAGAAGTTGGCCTGTGCGATGTCCTGCCATGATGATTCTACATAAGCAAACGGTGCTAAGAAAACCGTACCAAACGCAACTGCGTAGGTGGTTGATTCAACAGCGCTATATTTTTTTAATACGACTTTACCAACCACACTGTACAAGGCCCAGCTAATAACGGCGCCTAATAAAACCAAGTCAATAGTCTTAAAACCTAATTGAAACAAGGTTAGGAAATGCCCATCGGTGATAATAAAGGCTGCCCCTGATAATGCGATTACCATGCCAATGATATGGTTTTTCGTGATTTTTTCTTTTAGAAAGACCCCAGATAAAAGGACGATTAATACAGGGTTCGAGGCGATAAATAGAGAACTCTTAATAACCGGTGCCTGTTTGGTGGCAATGAAAAAGCAGATATTATAGAGGGCAATTCCGGTTAACCCTAGGACCGCAAATAGTCCATAATCCTTGAGCGTTGGTTTTTTTCGATTCTTTTCCATTATCCACATAATCGGAAACAGAAGGACTGCAGCCCCTAAAAACCGTAAAAATGCGACAGTTGCCGGTTCAAAGCTTTGAACAGCAATTTTTCCTGCAATAAAGGCACTTCCCCATGTAGCCGTTGCAATGAACAACATCCCGTAAATCATCCATTTCTTTTTCATTCGCTATCCCCTAACCCGTCATTTTGCTAATTTTTATTTTACCATCTTTTTCGAAATTCGAAATAAAAAATTCAGTTGAACTTCTTTTTATTTCAGTAGACCAGTTCATACATAAAACTCCTTTAGATGGAAAACGATATAAAAACTGGGAGGGGTTTATTGTGAGGAAAAGGATGACAAAGTTGTTGAAGAAAAGTCTCAACACTGAACCTGAATTTAAAGAAGAGACCAATGCAGAGGAAATTGAAATAAAAAAACAAGATATAAGTACTCATATTGAGAAAAATTTAGATACATTTAAGTCATTATTTTCGATACCGAATAATGCAGATGTTAAATTACGCGAGTTTACGATTCAACAACTAAATCGTAAGGCTTTTATCATTTATATCAGTACGATGGCAGATTTAAAAGCCATTATGGACGGTATTGAGGGACCTTTAATTGATAGTGAGCACCCTTCAACAAAAATCCAAGATATCGTTTCCTACCCACTTGAAAAAACTGCTACCAAGATTGGAGACATCACAGAATTCATTACTGCAGGTGTCACGGCACTGTTTGTTGATGGTGATTCCAATTGCTATTTATTTGAAACAACAAAAATACGCGGCCGTTCAATTGAAAAGTCTGATAATGAAGTAATCGTAAAAGGGGGTAAAGAATCTTTTAATGAAAAGGTAATTGATAATATTGCCTTGATTCGGAAAAAAATTAAAAATGAAAACCTTCTCGTTGAAGCGCAGAAGATTTCAAAAAGATCGAGGAATAGTGTGTTTCTTGTTTACCAAAAGGACCTTGTAAATGACGATCTACTTAAAAATGTAAAAGAGAGGCTAAATTCATTTGATATTGATAGTACTCTTGATTTAAGTATATTAGAGCAAATGCTAGAGGAACGGCCAAAATCTTTATTTCCAACCATTGTATATACAGAACGTCCAGACCGCGCTGCCTCTTTTATCGAAGAAGGTCATATTATTTTACTGATGGAAAATTCACCAAGTTGTTTAATTCTGCCTGCTACCTTTTGGGCGATGTTTCATTCACCAGAAGATCATTATTTGCGGGCACCCTATGGTAATTTCATTAGAATATTAAGATTCTTTGCTTTGTTTGTTGCTGTTTTTACCTCCCCCATCTATCTTGCAATTACAAACTTTCATGTTGGGATGATTCCTCCAGATTTATTGATGGCCATTGCAGGAACTAGAGAAAGAGTACCTTTTCCATCGATCGTTGAAGTGTTGATGATGGAAATAGCCTTCGAGCTTATTCGTGAAGCCGGATTACGCGTTCCATCCCCGATTGGTCCCACGATTGGGATTGTGGGTGCATTAATCCTAGGTCAAGCAGCTGTACAAGCGAATATCATAAGCCCCATCGTCATTATCGTCATTGCCTTAAGCGGGCTAAGCTCTTTTATTATCATTGATATAAGTATGAATTTCGCAATTCGAATTACCCGTTTTTTATTTATTTTTTCAGCCGGATTTATTGGAATATATGGAATCACTGCCTTATTTATAGGAGGCCTCTTTTATTTAGTATCATTGAAATCATTTGGCACACCTTATTTTGCGCCGATGACGCCGCATTCCTTCTCGTCAAAGGATTTACTGATCCGTCATATTCCAATGAAAGAAAGGTTCCGGCCAGGATATCTAAAACCTAAGGATATGGTTAAACAAAGAAAGGGATAAAATCTTATGAAACAGCAATCTGGAAAACTTGGAATTCGTGAATTTGTTTCCATTGCAATATTGATGGTTGGGTCTAAAGCTACGGAGGATACTCCAGCTATTCTTTACAGTCACGTACAAAATGCAGCATGGATGATTCCGTTCATTTCAGCGGGAATCTTTTTTATCCCTCTTTATTTATTAATAAAAACGATGTCAGTGTATGATGAAAAAGATTTGTTTTCGGTCATTAAAATAATACTCGGAAAATACATCGGATTTTTGGTTTGTCTCGTTATTTTTATCATGAGTTCATATGCTGTATCGTTTGATACGAGAACGTATTCGAACATCATTCGAGCCTTTTACTTTACTACCACCCCTACTCTCATCGTCTATGCACTTCTAATATTAATTTGTGCATATGGAGCCAAGAAGGGACTTCAACATATTGGGTCGGTGTCTTATTTAATTGTGTTCTATGGCGTACTTTCTTTGTATATAGCCTTATTACTTGGTACTCAGAATGCCAATATTAATTCGATGTTTCCCATTTGGGGTCCAGGGCCACTTTCTCTCGTGAAAGAAGGCTCACAAAAGTTAACTTTATTTGCCGATTTTTTTCTCTTAACCATGCTCGTACCCTATCTTACATCAAAAAAGGCATTTAAAAGAGGTACTTGGTTAGCCTATTTTTACGTCAGCTTTCAAATTAGTATAGCTATTCTTACTTATGTCTGCATGTTTGGTGAGGGCTTAGCAGGGATTGCCTACCCTTTTCACACAGTTATTCGTTTTATATCACTAGGTCAATACATTCCGAATGTAGAAATCATTTTTTTCATCATTTGGATAATGGCGGCATTTATTCGTTTTACTGCTTTTTTATACATCAATGCCATGATGTTCGGTCATCTATTTAAAATTAAAGACTTTGAATACTTGATTCCATCACTGGCGACGCTTTATTTAATGATTGGCATGATTCCTGAAGCACCTATTAATGTCAGCCTTGTATTTAAACCATTAATAGTGAATACAGCAGGACCTTTTTTTGCCGTCATTTCAATTATTTTATGGCTAGTTGCTTTGTTAAAGGGAGAATTTAAACATGCAAAAAACAAAGACATTATTTAAATTATGGTTGTTTTGTGTCATGGTTTGCTTATTATCTGGCTGTTGGGATCGTGAAGAACTAGAGGATAAATCTTATGTCATCGGTTTAGGTCTTGACCATTCCAAAGAAAAAGATAAAATAAAAGTCACCATGTTGCTTGCCAACCCTGAAGTGGGGAGTATGCAAGGCGGTGGCGGTTCAACAGAAAAACCGCGAGAAATCATCACATTTGATGCGAATGATTTTATCGCGGCGAAAGCGACTGCCAATTCAGTCATTTCACGTAACATAAGTTACGAACTATTAAGGATTTTTGTTGTTTCCGAAGAATTTGCAAGGGATCCAATGTTTCCTACTACCTTTGACGAAGTGTTAAAAGATAAAGAAATCCGCCTAAATAGTTATATTGCGGTTTCGAAAGAAAAGGCATCACAGTATTTTTTGAAAAATAAACCAAGAATGGAAACCCGGCCGCACAAATATTTTCAGTTTATGGTTGATCACGGAATTGAAAATGGGCTCATTCCGGATTCTAACCTATTCCGTTATTTCAACACGATCGAAAGAGGAAGCGATCTCTTTTTGGCCATGTATACGACTGCAAAAAGGCAAAAGAACCCTGAGATAAAAAGGGAGGATGAATACACGGCAGGCGAACTGAATGCCACGGGTGAACTTGATAATACACAATTTATCGGGTCAGCTGTTTTTAAGAATGGAGTTATGTTCGATACACTAACTGGCCAAGAAACCCGAACGATCAATATTCTAGATGATACAACGAATATTAAAGATATATTAGTAAATATGCCTGATCCTTTTTCTGATAAAAAAAGACAATTTGCAGCAAGAATCATGAAAACGGAAAACAATAAAGTGAAAATGAATTTGAAAGGGATAACTCCTAAGATATTCATTAACATCCCGTTACAAATAGAAGTTATGTCTAATCCAAGTATGGTGGATTTTTCAAAAGAAAAAAACCAACAAATCTTAAAAAAATCTATTGCTGATCATATTGCAAAAGTGAATGAAGACCTTTTAAAGAAAACCCAAACCAAATTCAAAGGAATACCATACCCTCTTCCATTATATTCAAAAAAATATTTTGCAACAATTCAAGAATACAAAAAATTTAATTGGGCAAAAGCTTACCCTCGTGCAGACATCAAAGTAAAAGTGGATATTACGATTGTAGATTATGGAAATCGAACTAAAAAGGCTAAAAGGTTAGGGGGGTAGGAGATTGCAATTATTCATTTTCGTTACGTTAGCTGCAATTACGTTTTATACCTTTGGATTTGGGGTAACTTTATGGAAAGGAAAACAAAAAATAAGTGCAATAGCCGTATTTTTCCTTACCCTAGCTATCATCGTTCTTCCTTTTTTTTCGATATTTTAAACAGTATGTTTAAGGAGAAATGCAAGTATTGAAACAGTAATTTTTGGAAAATATAATTTCGAGGTGATAAAATGGCTCATGCAAAAGTTGGCGATAAGATTTCCTTTAAACGCGACGGTAATGCTTTAGAAGGTGTAGTCACGGGAGTAAGGGAAAATTCCGTTATGGTACAATACGGAATTTCAAAGGATAAGGATGAACCTTTAATTACGATTGTCAATCATAAAAATTACAAGATCACAAAATAAATGTGCCGCATATGATCAAAGAAATACAAAGAAAAAATCCCTTAGTCCAAAGGGATTTTTTCATTTCTAATCGTGATTGCGCTGACCTTTTTCGTTCCTGTTACCAGTTAAATTATTTGTAACGTTTTTGGCCGCGTCAACAGCATTCATAGCGACGTTTTCAGTTGTTTCTAAAGCACTGTGAACGGCATGGAAAGCAGCACCCGCTGTTTCTTTAATGCCTTCAGCAACACCTTTATCATTTTGTCTATTTGCCATGTTGATTCACCTCCTAAACAGAAATAGGTTATGTAGTTATCGAGGGACTATTCAGTAGGAAAGCAACTGGGAAAATTTTTTCATTTAACCCTTTTATTTATTAAGGGAATAGTAAGTGTGAGACTACATGGAACCATGAACAAGAAAATAGGAGGAAAAAGAATGGAAGAAAATAAAAAAATGGAAAAGCTGCTTCGCGAGTATGGCTATCCTGAAAAAGCCATTCCAAGATTAATGCGCGAAATTAGTTCAATGAATTATGATCGAGTGAAAAAGCTGATTCTGCCATATAACGATTTCACAGCAGGAAAATCCTAGAATACAAAAATTTTAACGATAAAAATATTATGTAAACCTAAATAAAAATTCATTCCCAGCCGCCTTCATTTAAAAGTCCATTTCAGAAAGTATTCCTTACTTGCTGGAATGGACTTGAATATCAATTAAATTTAGAACTATTATTCTATTTTTAGTAGAATAAGATAAGACAAACGTAATTCTTTTTAGCGGAAGGAATGATTATTCGTATGAAAAAAATTTATCTAGATTATAATGCTAGCACACCATTGGCACCAGAAGTGGTGGAAGTAATGCAGCCGCTTTTGAATGATTACTACGGGAATCCTTCAGCATTGCATTGGGCCGGAAAACCTGTGAAAGCAGTATTACATAAAGCGAGAAAACAAGTTGCCGAACTTTTAAACTGTTCCTTTGGAGAGATTATATTTACATCGGGTGGAAGTGAAGCCAATAACCTTGCATTAAAAGGTTCCTATATTAAAAACCTGCATAAAGGGAACCATATTATAACCACAAAAATTGAACACCCTGCAATCATAAATCCTTGTAAGTTTCTAGAAAAAATTGGAGCGGTTGTAACGTACGTAGGTGTAGATCAATACGGTAGAGTTTCACCCGAGGAAATTGAGAAGGCAATAACAAAAGATACCATCTTAATTACTATCATGCATTCTAATAATGAAACCGGCACCTTGCAGCCTATTCAAGAAATTGGAAGCATCGCTAATAGGCATGGAATAACATTCCATACAGATGCTTCGCAATCCATCGGAAAAGTTCCAGTGAATGTGAATGAATTAAAAGTGGATATGCTAACCATTGCTGGTCATAAACTGTATGCACCAAAGGGCATTGGTGCTTTGTTTGTTCGCAAGGGTGTTGAGTTAGAACCACTGATTCATGGTGCCGGGCATGAGCATGGACTACGTGCAGGTACAGAAAATACTTTATTGGCTGTAGGATTAGGAGCGGCATGTGAAATTGCGCGTACTCAATTAGATAATAACAAGCAAAAGGATCTGACTAATTATTTTTGGAAACAATTAAAAGATGAGCTTGGTGATCAGGTTGTGTTAAATGGACATCCTCAAGAACGATTACCGAATACTCTAAATGTCAGTTTTGTTAGAAAGATAGGCCAAGAACTATTAGATACAATCCCTCAGCTTGCTGCATCAACTGGATCGGCATGTCATGCTGGTAGTATTGAATTATCACCGGTATTAAAAGAAATGAAGGTACCTGAAGAGGTAGGGATGGGTGCCATTCGATTTAGTTTGGGCAGATATACAACAAAGGATGAAATTGATAGTGTTCTGAAAGCATTTAAAGAAATCTTGAAACCTTAATTAAAATATTTAATAAATAGAGTAAATTCATAAATAGATCTTTTGCTGTGTTAAATACTAATTAAAAATGTTTCTTTAATGAGGTCCTTTATGAAAAAGCTAGTTCTAACAACCCTTTTTGTTGTAGTGTTTCTAACGGGATTCGCAAAGCCTATCGAAGTCGTCCCTTTCTTGCAATCGTCCGCAAAAGGATTGCCAGAAAAGACTAATGTCCCTGTGCTTCTTCCAACTTATTGGGAAGAACAAACGAAGAAGCCAAAGAGGCATACAGCCGTAAAAGTAAAAGCCTTTGAAAATGGCTATGTGATATATTTTTTATCGATGGATAAGCACTATCGAGCAAATGACCCGGCGTTATTTCATCCAAGGGAGTCGAGTAAAACAGGAGAACTGTCCGGGTATGTTGGCAATATGACAGCTAGCGAGCGGCCAAATAATTTTGTTTTTTATAAAAAGAAAGATGGCGTTTCATTATGGATTCAACCGTGGATTAAATCTATCATTTACGCGAAGCGCGGACCCTGGACCTTGCGTTTTGATGGGGATAATGGGGATGAGCCATATCAACAGGCAGATGAGTTGTTTATTGCGATGAAGAAAGCTGACTGGTTAAAAAGAAAAAATATTCAAGAAGGTAATATCAATATATTAGGCACCCGAAGTGAAGCATACACAAGCTTTTCTTGGGAAACAAGTGATGGTTTTGTTTATCATTTTTCTTATAAAGGTCCTATTAAGGAAGCCGTTAAAATTGCGGATAGTCTAAAATATGTGGAATAAGCGAAAAAAATTTACCATTAATAATATCGCCAAGTTTTACAATCCTATAAAGGAAAAACATATTTGGAGGTAAACCATGGCGCAATTAAGAGATATCATGACATCAAATGTAGTTACAGTTAACGAAACACAGACTGTTCAGGAAGCTGCCGCGTTAATGAGCCAATATAATATCGGAGCTATCCCAATAGTAAATAACAACAGAGAAATAGTCGGAATAGTAACAGATCGCGATATTACCCTTCGTACGACAGCACAGGGAGAAAATCCACAAACACCTGTATCTGAGGTCATGACAGCACAGAAAATCGTACAAGGTACACCTGATATGGATGTGCACCAAGCAGCAAGTTTAATGGCACAACAGCAAATTCGCCGATTACCGGTAACCGAAAATGGACAAATAGTAGGAATGGTTGCTCTAGGTGATTTAGCAGTACAAAATCAATATGCAAACGAGGCAGAAGAGGCATTACAAAGTATTTCAACTCCATCTTCTCCACAACAATAATAAGAGGATTGTCCCCATCTTAAAATATTTTAATTCGCCTTTAGCGGTGCAGGTAAATTAGAAAAGTTTAATTCGTAACGTCCAAAGCCCATCTCACGCGAGAGGGGCTTTGGTTATTTTGATAAAATAATCTCAGTGTCTTTCAGACAGGGTTAAGGAAAAATTTTTTAGAATGATACTCATGAATAGAGTCAGGGGATTAAGAACTACTAATATTGGAAAACTACCAGTAAGGTAGGTGTTCGGTTATGGTAGCAATCGTTCTCTCTATATCATGGATTATTGCTGCCATGAAATTTGGAGATCGTGATTGGAAAAAATATTATCCCTCAATGTTATTTGCTGCACTGGGGAATGCATTGTATGAAATCCTTTGTTATAAATATCAACTCTGGAGTATGGAACCCAATGGGGTCGTTTATTCCATAATCCCAATGTTGTTGCTTATATTAGTTGGTATGCCATTATCAACATGGGTATTTTTATCTAAATATCCATATGAATTAAGTATATATAAAAAGGGCATTTATGTTTCATTTTTCGTTACAGTATTTATTGTTTTAGAATATATATCTATAAAATTTGGCGCAATTTCCTATCATAATGGGTGGAATCTCGGATGGTCATTATTTTTTGTGATAGTCATGTTCCTGGTGATTAGATTACATTTTACAAGACCTATTCTAGCACTACTCATTTCAATTCCTTTTTCGTTTTTATTATGCATGATATTCGAAGTTACGTTAGAGAAAATGAAGTAAAGCAAACAAACAAAAGCGAAAAAAAGCAACTTAATTGGAAAAGTCGCTTTTTTTTCGTTTTAGTCGTTGATTTTATTTTACTGGGCCGTTTGTGATTTCAGTAAGTTTAGAATTGATGGAAAGGATATTTGCGTTGACTTCTGTTATTCCAAATCCAGCCAATCTTTTTGAGTGCATATCTAAATAATTTTCTGCTGTTTCTTTTGTTTCAAAAATATAAATGCCGCCCGCTACATTTGTTTCAGGACTCTCTGTCCAGATTTTCCATATGAAGCCTTCTTCTTCATTAATACTATGTGCTAATCCGGAAAACTCTGTTGCCATTTCATCTCCGAATGGTCCATTCATTTTAAAATCAACTTGTAATACGAATGCCATAAATCATTCCCCTTTATTTTGTAAAATAAGATTCGCCCAGAATTTCTTGCTTAACGTAACTGCCTGGTGTAAGTTCTTTTTCAACAAAAGCACTCAGATCCGATTGTTCAATGTCGTACATTACTTCAATTTCTTTTGAAAATAAAAGTTTTTCTTTTTCAAGTAAGCTAGAAAGGGAAGGTTGTGGTTTTGGCTGCAGTTCTTCCATGTTTAGGACCTGCTTTAATCCGTCCACATAAGATTCAAACGGACGTCCACCAACAATTTTTACCCCTTTATTTTCCCCATTAATCATAACAATCGTTGGAAATCCTCTAACACCAAGGCTTCTGGCAAGACTAAAATCTTCATTTAATAATTGTTGTCCTGCTGGCTTTTCTGCTTCCTTTACAATCGCTTCTCCATCAAGACCAAGTTTATTTACTAGTTCGATCATAACAGATTGATCTGAAATATTTCGATTGAATGCGAAAAGGTCTTCTCTAGCACGTCGTAAGTATTCATAAGCCACTGCGTCGTTATGATTTTTTTGAATCACTTTATATACACGCGAAGGCGGGTAGGATGATTGAACGGGATTGTCAATCATGAGTGATCCATCTATTGGCATCCGGGAATGTACTCCAACTTCCCTCCAGTGAGGGGCAACGTCCGCGGGCTTATAAATACCGTTCGCAGGATCAATGGGACCATCATGCCATTTTTCCAGCAATCCACCCATCACAGGCTGAAAGTTAAAATAGTGGCCATACTGTTCTTTGAAACGACGTAAAACGGGTTCAATTGCCCAGCAATGTGAGCAAATAGGATCCGTAACATAATAAACTTCAATAGATTTTTTTGGTTGATTAAAATCAATCATCTCCATTTGTTCCTCTCCAGCCACTCCACATACACCTGTTTCTAAATCACATATCATATTATCGTTCATCAATTGATATTCACTCCTCTAAAGTTCTTTGTATTTGCTTTATAATTGAATTTTAGTAAATAATGAAAGAAATCAATACCAATAGTTCCTTCGATTTGTCGGTTATCCAACACTTTGAAGAAATTGTTGAAAAAGTAGGAGTGACAACAGAATGACTCAATCAAAGACGGATCCGCGCGTTCTGCGTACTCGGAGATTAATTATGGATTCTTTCATTGAACTTTCAGCTAAAAAAGAATTTAAGGATATTACCATAAAAGATATAACAACAGAGGCGATGATAAATAGAGCTACTTTTTATTATCATTTTGAAGATATTTATGATTTATTAGAGAAGGCATTATCCGAAGTATTGTTAGTGAATTTAAATGGTGATGCATACAAGTATGACAAACTTAATGATGAAGCTTTTGTAAGTATTTTCACAGCCATCACAAATTTTCAAAAGTCATTATCGAATCGTTGTCATAGAGGATACGAAGATACGATTGCCCGTATCATTAGAGAACAGCTCGAAGTCATTTTTTACAAAATGTTAGTCAAACAAACGACAATAGTAGATAAGGATTCACCAAAGATTCAATCAATCATTTTAAGCTGGGGGCTTTACGGTGCTTCAGTTGAATGGAAACGAACCGGTATGACGATACCGCCTGAAAAATTTATTAAATCGGCCATTCCATATCTACTGTCTGGGATTGAATTGGATTCCAATAACTGACAAGTCATGGTTTTGTCAGGAGAGTAAATTCAATTACTTGTCAATTAGTGTTAGATTGTTAAGATAATGATAGGGTTAACAAGAAAGATTACTTTTGAAGAATACATAAGTAGTAGGAGGCTATTTCGTGGAAATAGGATTAAGTACGTTTGTAGAAACAACACCGGATGTCGAAACTGGTAAGGTGATTAGTCATGCACAACGAATACGTGAAGTGGTGGAGGAAATTGTCCTCGCTGATAAGGTTGGGCTTGATGTCTTTGGAGTAGGTGAACATCATCGCGAGGATTATGCAGCCTCATCACCTGCGGTCGTGTTAGCCGCCGCGGCGTCACAAACAGAGCGAATTCGGTTGACTAGTGCGGTTACCGTACTTTCATCTGATGACCCAGTAAGAGTTTTTCAGGACTTTGCGACACTTGACGCCATTTCAAATGGACGTGCCGAGATTATGGCAGGTCGCGGCTCTTTCATCGAATCCTTTCCGTTGTTTGGCTATGATTTAAAGGACTATGATCAGTTATTTGAAGAGAAGCTTGATCTTCTATTAAAAATAACGAAGTCTGAGAAGGTAACCTGGAAAGGTGAACATCGGCCATCCATAAATAATTTGGGTGTGTATCCAAGACCTGTTCAAGATCCACTCCCAGTATGGATTGGAAGCGGCGGTAATCAGGAGTCGGTTATTCGTGCGGGTCTGCTCGGATTGCCACTTGTACTAGCAATCATTGGCGGAAGTCCACAGCATTTTGCTCCGCTCGTCCAGCTTTATAAAAAAGCAGCTGAACACGCTGGTCATGATGCTTCAAAATTGCCAATTGCCTCGCATTCGCATGGTTTTGTAGGCGAAAGCACAGAAGAAGCCGCGGCGAAGTTTTTCCCATCTACCCAACAGGCGATGAACAAATTAGGACGCGAGCGTGGATGGGGAAGATATGACCAAACAACTTTTGATGCGGCACGCAGTCTACATGGAGCCTTGTATGTAGGTGATCCACATGTGGTTGCTGAAAAAATCATTAACCTGCGAAAAAATGTTGGAATCACTCGTTTTATGCTCCACTGCCCAGTAGGCACCATGCCGCATGAGGATGTAATGAGGTCGATCGAATTATTAGGAAAAGAAGTTGCACCGATTGTTCGTGAAGAAGTTGCTAGGTGGGGAAAGGAAAACGAGGGTAAGTAATAGAGAAATAACGATTTTTAATAATTGCACCCGAAAATCGGGGGAAAGTTTGGTGGGTAACAATCGCGCGTACAAGGTTACCTAAAATTTGAAAATATATAATTGGGGTCACAATTCGAAGTGAATTGTGGCCCTATTTTAGTAGGAATCATTTCTTCGGTCAATCATTGCTTTTGTAATCAAATCCGTTCAATTTGTTCCTGAAGTCTTCATAAGTTCACCTTGGCATGTTTCTTGCGTTGATGTTTAGTATTGTTATTACATTCATGGGAGGGACAAGGAGAAGTATTAGGTCTAAGACTCACCATTAACAGGGCTTCACAATTTTCAGCGCCATTTGTTTTCGGGGGACTGGTACAGCTACAGGTGTAGGATCACTATTCTTTTTTATCGATACAATTATATTTACGGGAACATTTTTTACGAGAATTAAAGAAGACAAGGAAGCAGCTTCAGATAGCTTTAATAAAGCCAAAAATAAAACTAGCTTAACTGATCTAAAATAAAGTTTGGCAGGTGATATGATACTTACTCTTTAAAAAGAAATGGTATTGGTAGTTTACTACCTTAACTTGCCATTAGGTCATAACTCAGTGCTCTCTTATAGAACAGGTTCATAAATGATCGACATAAGTATGGAGGGGAAGTATGATTAACCAGTATACATTTTTTACAAAGCAATGAAGGACCTGAACAAATTATGTTGAGAGGAGTTTTGCCAGTGAATCAAGCTTTACTCGTAATTGACGCCCAGCAAGAATTGATTGAGGGAAATGAAAATGAGACCAGTGTTTTTAATAAAGAGGAACTCTTGAAAAATATTAACTTGGTTATTGAAAAAGCAAAAGAAGCTGAAGCATTGGTGGTTTTTGTAAGGGATAAAGATGTGGCTTCTGGTGAAGGAAAAGGGTTTCAAGTTCATCAAAAAATTAATATTCCTTCTGCTTCCATGATTTTTAATAAAAAAGCAACCAATTCATTTTATGGGACAGGTTTGCTAGATTACTTGAAAGATAATGAAATCGATCATCTTGTCGTCATGGGATGCCAAACTGAATACTGTATAGATTCGGCTGTGAGAACCGCAACAATTAATGGTTTTGACGTGACCCTTGCAGCAGATGGGCATTCCACAAGGGATTCGTCCGTCCTTACTGCCGAACAAATCATCAATCATCATAATAATACACTTCATGGACATGACAACGTTGACCATTTTGTGCTCGTTCGAAAAAGTGAAGAAGACTTGTTTCAACCTACACATAATAACTACAGATAAAAAGGGTTTGTAATAGACCAACAAATTGTAATTAGATTTGTTGGTCTATTTTAATGGTCATTTTAAAAAAATTATCTTTTTTTACATAAAAACCAAACATAAGTTCTATAATTAAGAGTGTCAATCGAAATGGGGGAATTAGAGTGTATTTCAATCTTGAAGTCCATCTTTGCATCGAAGGAACAGGAATTTTATCGAAGGGAAGGATTGCAGCTAGGAAAAAAAGTGAAATTCCATTGGTAGCATATCAGATAATACGAGACATTAAGCGAGACACGGGTTATCGTACAACCTTAATCCAACAGGTTATTGTAAATGGAACAGAGGATATAACAGAGGAGGTTAAGATAATCGATTGTATGCCCATTCCTCCTTTAGATACTATCTTTTGGTAATTACATGTAATAGCCAATAGTTTCTATGACGGGTTAGCCACGTAGCTTATGCCCGTGGAATATTGGTAGAACGAGAAAAGGTATGAAATATTTAGAACTTTTCCGTAACAATATCGTATATAATTGTAGCTAAAGATTAGGTCAAAACGCATCGCAAACTGCGGTGCTTTTTGTATTAGAAATAAAGTTGCCCAGGAGGACGGAATAACAGTGTCGTACCTATATTTAGCACTTGCAATAATCGGGGAACTTATCGGTTCTTCTTTATTAAAAGCATCTGAAGGATTTTCAAAACTGTTTCCTACGATAGGGGTAATAATAGCTTTTGTTGGTTGTTTTTTCTTTTTGTCATTGTCATTAAGGACCATCCCTTTAAATACTGCGTATGCAATATGGTCAGGAATTGGAATGGTTGCTACTACAATTATTTCCGTTTTAATTTGGAAAGAAAAAATTAACACTGCTAGCATTTTAGGGATCATACTTATTCTTGTTGGTGTTGTAATATTAAATTTGTTCGGGCCAGGACATGGCGAATCTGGTCATAAAACAAGTGAAACTATAACAATCAATGAAAAAATGGAATAACGAATAGAGAAGGATTATTTTACTCATTTAAGAAGATAAAAAAAGACGCCCCCGTATATATAAAAAATGACTGACAAATTAACCTACAATTTGTTAGTCATTTTTGGTTCTTATTTGTTACGTTGGTTCTGAATATAGTTTACGACATCGCCGACTGTTTGAAGTGTCGCTGCAACTTTGTCACTAATTTCAATTGCGAATTCATCTTCTATCTCCATTGTCAGATCGACCATATCAAGTGAATCAGCTTCAAAATCATCTTTGAAGGATGATTCCATTTTGATATTTTCCATTTTGATTCCTAGTTGGTCTGCAATAATAGGTTTTAACTTTTCAAATGTGCTCATGGTGACAACCTCCTACGTTTTCATACTCTCTATTATAACAACCTATTAAGGAACATAAAACAAAAACCAAAAATTGAGTTTGCTCTCGTGAAGATTTTAAACATTAAAGAATAAAAACAATTTTTGTGAAGAAAACTACTGCTATTAATTCTAGTTAGGAGTGTACACATGGAACAGAACCTTTATGAAAAAGTTGGTGGAGAAGAAGCCATTGCAAAAGTGGTGGACTATTTTTACTCAGAGTTGGTTCTTAAAGATAATACAGTTAATCAATTTTTTAAAGAAACAGATATGGAAAAACAACGCCGTCATCAGTCTAAATTTATTAGTTTTGCATTAGGAGGTCCAAATCAATATTCTGGACAATCTATGGCAAAAGCTCACGAAGGGATGAATCTTCAACCCGTTCATTATAGTGCAATCGAAAAACATTTACACGACGCGCTTGCTCACTTTGGAGTAGATGAAACAGATATAGATACAGCATTAACGAAAGTGGCAACATTGCGAGACGACATATTGTATAAATAACAAAATAAATTTTGGAATTTCAGAAAAGAAGGTTGGGCTGCCGTTTGGTGGCTTTTTCTTTTTTAATAAAAAACGTTTATATAATAAAAACTATTATGATTCAACAAATTAAAACGAAGAAGCAATAATACAGTAATGCGTTAATACGGTCCATTGCTAGAAAATTCTAAGAAGTTTATAATCTCTTAAAGAATAGATATAAAAGAAAGTTTTTATTGGAGGAGTATAGGTTGGGGAAAATTCATCAAAGTGAGAAACTACATCGCGGGTTAGATAACAGACATATCCAGCTAATTGCCCTAGGGGGTGCAATAGGAGTTGGATTATTCTATGGTTCCAGCGCAACGATTCAAATGGCTGGGCCATCGATTTTGTTCTCCTATTTAGTAGGAGGTTTAGTTATTTTTACCATAATGAGAGCACTTGGGGAAATGGCGGTAGATGAACCTGTTTCGGGTTCATTTAGTTCGTATGCAAATCGTTATTTAGGGGCATTTGCAGGGTACTTTACTGGCTGGACCTATTGGTTTATGTGGGTTGTTGTTGGAATGGCAGAAATAACAGTAGTGGGTGTTTATGTGAATTACTGGTTCCCAGACATTCCACAATGGCTGACAGCACTGGCTGTACTAGTCTTGATTACCATGATCAATCTTGCAAACGTAAAAGCATTCGGGGAGTTTGAATTCTGGTTTGCGATGGTTAAAGTTGTAGCTATTATCGGTATGATTCTCCTTGGATTAGGGATTATCTTCTTTGGAATCGGAAACGGTGGAAAGCCAATCGGCTTCGAAAACCTATGGATTCATGGAGGATTTATGCCAAATGGGGTCACAGGTATTTTAATGTCGTTGGTACTTGTGATGTTTTCATTTGGCGGGGTAGAATTGATTGGTATTACGGCAGGAGAGGCAAAGAATCCTCAAAAATCGATTCCTTCAGCAATTAATAATGTAGTATGGAGAATATTAATTTTTTATATAGGTGCATTAGGGATCATGATGATTTTATATCCTTGGAGTGAGATTGGAACAAATGGCAGCCCGTTTGTATTAATTTTTGATAATGTTGGAATTCCAGGTGCTGCTCACATTATTAACTTCGTGGTGATAACAGCAGCATTATCTGCTTTTAACAGCGGGCTATTCAGTTCTGGAAGAATGCTATACAATTTATCTCTACAAAATAATGGTCCAAAGTACTTTGGAAAACTTAATAAGAATGGTAATCCTAGACGTGGCATTTTGTTTTCATCTTTGTTTTTATTAGTGGCAGTTGTATTAAATTACTTTGTTCCCGAAAAAGTATTTATATATATATCATCAGTCGCTACGGTTGCCGTCATTACTAGCTGGACAATTATTCTAATAACACAATTAAAATTCAGACAATCAAAAACAAAACAAGATATCGAAAAACTAGCATTCAAAATGCCATTATATCCAGTTTCCACTTATTTAGCTTTAACTTTTTTAGCACTTGTTATTGTCTTAATGGCATTTATTGAAGGAATGCGAATGGCATTAATTGTTGCACCCGTATGGTTCCTAATTCTATATTTAGGATATAAATTTAAAAACAAAGGTACAACAATTTAATGAATTAAACGATGAGAAAACTTTCATATCTCGACTGTTATATAAAGAGGGAAGATTATTTAACTTCCCTCAAGCCATTACCGTTCAGAATCTCTTGAACACCTTCTTCACAAACTCCATAAGACCTCCAGGAGCAAGATTTACAAACTTTTTGAATATCGGAAGGTACAATATGCTTTCGAATGCGCAACTCAATCTCCTCCCATGCCAGAGTTTGACCAATCTGCAGTCCTAATCTCTCTAAAATCAAGGCATCTCTTTTATAGATATTGCCATCTTCACAGTGGTATACTCCTGAGTTCGGGTACTTTTCACACAATTGATCAGGACCCTCTACAAGTTGAATATTTATCTTGGGGTTTTCTCTCAAAGTTTGGTGCAGTCTTGTCATATTTTCCACATATTCTTCGGAATAGCCCATTCCTCGATAGCCCAAAAGACAAAATAGATGATGACCCCTTAGCTTGAACATAAATTTCCCCCATTTAAACAATTCGATCAACATTCATATGTTAACCTTAAATTTATATTGGTTTACTAATTGCTTTTATGATACCATATCTTACAAAATTAGAGTGTACTTCTGGGGAAAATTAGAATTAAACAAAGTTTAGATAATAATGCATAAAGGTCCTGCAAAATAGACTTACCATAGTAGATAACCTATAATATCAAATAGTAAAAACATAATACGAACAAAAGGTGAAGCTAATGGAAAACTATTCGAGGGTCTTTAAGGGGACTGCTTTTACGAGCAAGTCACCAACAGAAATAAATATTTTAAAAGATTATCTTTTCTGTATCAATGACAAAGGAATGATCGTGAAAGTCGTTGCGCCTTCAGATCAAGAATATGAAGCAATACTTAAAACATACGAAAATAAAGTTCAGACTTTAAAAGAAGGACAATATTTTTTGCCAGGCTTTGTTGATTTGCATGTTCACGCGCCTCAATGGGCGCAATCAGGAACAGCCTTGGATATTCCCCTATACGATTGGTTAAACAGATACACCTTTCCGTTGGAATCAAGATTCTCAGATCTTGATTTTGCCGAAAAGGTCTATAAGGAGGTTGTAAGCACGCTGTTGGCAAATGGCACCACGACAGCACTTTATTTTGCTACGGTCCATAAAGAGGCAAGCTTTTTGTTAGCTCGATTTTGTGCGGAAAAAGGGCAGCGCGGTTTAGTGGGTAAGGTTGTAATGGATAATCCTGATCAAACTTCAGAAATCTACCGAGACACTGATACGCAAACCGCATTAAAGGATACCGAGGATTTCATTATAGAAGTCAACGAATTAGCTAAAACAACGAAACAAGGTGTATACCCAGTGGTTACTCCGAGGTTTATTCCGAGCTGTACCGATGAAGCGTTAAAGGGTCTGGGAGAATTAGCGGCTAAGTATGATACATACGTACAATCACATTGCAGTGAAAGTGATTGGGAGCATGGATATGTAAAGGACCGGTTCCAAAAAAACGATGCGTTCGCTTTACATGATTTTGGCCTATTAGGTGAAAAGTCGGTAATGGCGCATTGCAATTTTTTAAATGATGACGATGCAGATTTATTTGTAAAAACAGGTACTGCAGTCTGCCATTGCCCTATCTCGAATGCCTACTTTGCCAATAGCGTTATTCCTATCGCTTATTTGCATTCCAAACGCGTAGAAATTGGATTAGGCTCTGATATCTCTGGGGGTTTTTCTCCAAGCATTTATGATAATGCTAGACAGGCTGTTATTTCCTCAAGAATGTTAGAGGATGGAGTAAATACCACACTGCCAGCTAAGGAACGTGGTGTACCAAATTCACGGATTACCATTAATGAAGCATTTTATTTTGCAACTGCCGGCGGGGGAGAAAGCTTAAGCCTCCCAATCGGACGATTAGCCGAAAACTTTGCCTGGGATGTTCAAATCATTGATACCACAGTAGCAACAGCAAAATTACCAATTTTTGAGGAGGACCTAAAAGATGTCTTCCAAAAAATCATGTATCTAGTTCGTCCAGAAAATATCATTGAAGTTTGGGTGCAAGGTGAAAAAGTACATTCTCGGTATTAAGGAGGACCGAGAACAATAAATACCAACTAAACAACTGTCTATCAAATTAATGTAACTTGATAGGCATTTTTTATTGAGCTTCTATGGAGTTCAATTTTAAATGTTTCTTGAAAAGACGTTGAATTTAAAATATAAGAAAACAAATACGACAAATTATGGGAATAATAAAGTATAATGTGAAAGGTATTAAATAGTAATATTAATTGAATAGTCATATACATAATGAATATCATTATTGCAGGATTCCAATTTTGAGGGATATGAAAGGTAAAGAAGATGAGTATAATCAAGGATTTTTTGCTGCAGCTTACGTTTATGGTAATACCCATATTTATCTACTATACATTTATTACTGAAAGGGTTAAGAATGATAAAAATAGAAAAGTAATCATGACCATGTTGTGGGGGTTATCAATCTTAGCATGCATGTCCTTCCCGGTGGTTTTTGGTGAAAATGCTCGATTAGAATTAAGGATTATTCCACTATTGTTAGGTACATTATATGGTGGAGTTTTTTCAGGAATTCTCCTAACAGGACTTATCATCCTCTATCGTCTATCTTTTGGAATCGATATAGGTTTTTATAACACAGTGCTCGTATTAGTATTATCCCTGCCTGTCATATTGTATTTTCAAAAATCGTTTGCCAGTTCGAAAAAAGGTTTAAGGGTAAAAATGGCTATGAGTCTCTCCTTTTACTATTGTCTTATTGGAATTACTTGGTTTGGTACACTGAGAGGATTTTCCATAGAAAATCTCATCGTTCCGATTATTCATCTTATCTTTGCAGTGGCAGTTACTTTTTGCTTTACGTTGTTAATTGAAACTATAAGGGAGATACACCAGCTTCGTTTAGAAATGCAAAACACGGAAAAATTGAAAGTAATAGGAGAATTAACCAGTGTTTTTGCTCATGAAATTAGAAATCCAATGCAGGCAACCCGAGGCTTTCTGCAACTTTTGAACGAGCCGGATTTGCCTGATAAAAAGAAGGAATATATCCAAATATCCCTTGAAGAATTAGACAGAGCAAATGCAATTATTAATGACTTTTTATCTTTTGGAAAACCATCCATTCAGGATAATGAAAGAATTGACGTAGGTTTTCAGATCCACCGTGTAGTTAATATCATTCAAAGCTATACCTTGAACCGTAATGTTGAGATTAAAACGGAGATTCGAGATAACTGCTGGATTTATGCTAATCCTCAAAAATTGAACCAGTCTTTGATTAATATTTTGAAAAATGCCATAGAGTCGATGCCTCATGGAGGAATTGTTTGGATTATTTGTTCTTCTACGGATGATGGGTATATAAAGATTAACATTAAGGACCAAGGAATTGGTATGACCAAAAAGCAAATCGATATGCTGGGTTCACCGTATTATTCCTTAAAGGAAAGTGGGACAGGACTAGGAATGATGGTAAGTTTTCAAATTATTCGTTCGTTCAAAGGTAAAATACAAGTGAACAGTGAAAAAGATATTGGGACTGAATTTATTATTCTGTTACCTCAGATAACCTAAAGGACCAGCTCAGTTTAACAACTGGGCTTTTTAATTTATCTTTCATAATGATCATGCGTTACGAACAAACTATACAAAGGAACTTTCTTGATTTAAAAAGGGAGAACATCAATGTTAGATTCTGTTGGGATCATCTTTCGAACCTTTACTGCATTTATTTTATTATGGATATTTATCCAAATCCTCGGTAAACAGACCATTGCTCAAAGGACCTATCACCTTTATATCGCTTCCATTACAATGGGTACAATTGCAGGGAATCTAGCGTTCAATATAAAAGTTAAATTCCTGTATTTTATCATTGCCTTTATTATTATGGGTACCATTGTGTTCATGCTGAATCTTGTTGCGGTACGTAAGCCTCGTTTCCAAAAATGGATTGCGGGTGAACCTGCAACTTTAATTCAAGAAGGACAAATTCTCGAAGAATCGATGGAACGAATGGGATATTCATTAGATTCTCTAAAACAGGCTTTGCGTGGAAAAGATATCTTTAATATAAATGAGGTAGAGTGCGCTATTTTGGAGATAAATGGCTCGCTTTCTGTTTTAAAAAAGCCACAATACCAAAATACTACCAAGCAGGATTTAAGTATACTGCCCGCTGCAGAAAGGGTACCGGTAGAGCTGATCCATGATGGGAAAATCATATATGAAAACTTAACCCAACACACCTACGATGAGGAATGGTTAATGGCTGAACTGAAAAAAAGAAATCTTTCTGTTTGTGACATCTCGTATGCTGTGGTAGGAACAAAAGGAAATTTATATATTGATTTGTTTCGGGATCAATTAAATTAATCTCGTTGAAATTTTTGTGAATAATAAGACAGATACACGATAATGGAGGAGGGCTTAAAATGCAATCTAACCAACAAGCTAAAAAGAATATAGGTTCTATTATGAAGCCAGATTTTGCTGGAACTGACGCACAAAAGGTAAAACAAGAAATTCAAAAAGATGTCAGCCAAGGACAAGGTGCAATGACCTCCCGAGAGGCAGGGGCTATGCAAGATTAAAAAAACCACACTTATGGTCTTACCCCTGTCAAGTAGACAGCTTAAAAAAACTATGCGACTAACGCGTGTCGGTATTCAACTGGCGCGCGTTTGTTTAGTTTCTTCTGAAAACGTTTGTAATTATAGTGGTAAATGTAATCTTCAATTGCTTGTCTAATCTCATCTTCTGTTTTACACTGTTCTATATACAACTTCTCTGTTTTAAGGTGCGAAAAGAAGGATTCGATGCAGGCGTTATCCAGGCAGTTTCCTTTGCGAGAGTGGCTGCCTTTTACGCCATATTCTTCTAGTCGTTTGTTGTATAGCTTAGACGTATACTGAAAGCCTTGATCTGAATGTAGAACGGCTTCAGCTGCGTCTTTTTTGCTTGTCCATTGAGAAACAGTATTTAAGACAAGTTCAAGGTCATTTCTTCTTGATAACTCCCATGCTACAACTTCATTATTAAACAAATCTTGAATGACCGATAAATAATAAAATTGCTTACCATCCGAAACGTATGTAATATCTGTAACCATCTTTTGATTAGGAGCTATTGCCTCGAATTTTCTATTAAGACGATTAGGCTGTATCACAGAAGGTGTGTGTCCATGTCGTTTCCTCTTTTTGCGTATGATAGCTTGAATCTCCATTTCCTTCATAAGACGGTATACCTTTTTATGATTAATTGAATAATCGTTTTCATTTAACCAGGTAGTCATACGAGGGTATCCAAATTCAGGATGAAGTAAATGAATCCCCATCATGTGTTCTCGTATATCCTGATCTTGTTTGGCTCTTTCTAATCTATCTTTCTGAGTAGCCCTCCACTTATAGTAACTAGCTGGCTTAACATAAGCGATCTCTAACAACCAGGTGATACGATGGGTATCTTTTAATCCATCAATGATCTCATATTTGATTTGTTGAGCGATTTCCTCTCCTCCTTTACCAGATTTGGATACTGCTTTTTTAAATAATCCACCTGCGCTTTCAAATAATCTCTTTCTTCTTCGACAGATTTAAATATGGTACGTGGCCTACCTTTGAACGGACTAGTAGCTCCAACTCTTGTATCAAACTGTTCCCCATCTTTCCACTTCCTAACCCAAACTTTAAGTTGAGTACAATTCTTAATGCCAAGTTCTTCAGCTAAAACCGCATAACTTTTATTTCCATTGATATACTTCATAACTGCTTGTAACTTAAATTCATCAGTATAACTCTTAAACTCTTGTCCCTTTTTAGCCATTGAAAAATCCCCTCCAAGTTTAAGTGTACCACCCACAATAACTATTGTGGTTTTTTTACACTGTCTACTTAAAGGGGATAATATCACTTAGTGGTTTTTTTTTGTGACTTATAAACACCTCTTTATGGAGAACAAATCTAAGAGACCGTTGTGAGATTTGTCCTAAAAATCCTATATGACGGAAAAATTCTTTTGCAAGTTAAATAAATAAGGCAGCTGCTAGATAGAAAATGATTGAAATGAAGCCGCCTATGATAGAAACTTTTAATTTATACCGCGCATATTCAACAATTGGCAGATCCATAATGGAAGCGGTCGTAATGGTTGTATCTCCTAGTGGTGAGGCCAGTGCCCCGAAGGCTCCACTAGCAAAAACAGCACCTACAGTTAACGGAATAGAGGCACCTGTTGAAACTGCCAAACTAACCCCTAATGGCATAAATAATCCCCATGTTCCCCAAGAGGAACCAATAAAGTAGCCCACTACTGAACCAAGCAGGAAAATCGTAGCTGGAGTGAGCCAAGCTGGTAAAAATGCACCTAAGGTGGAACTAATAAAGTTAGAAAAACCAAGGTCCTCGGCTGAAAGCGTTAATGACCAAATCAGCACGAGCAGACTAATAGCTTCCATCATCTGATTTCCGCCATCATAAAAATGGTACAAGAGCTCACTAAGATGTTGCCGTCTTATTATATAAAAAATGAAGGATAGGATTAGTGTGATAAAAACGGCTAATAGCATGACAAAGGTGGCATCCGCGATAGAAAAAGCATCGAATACTGTTTTTGCTCCTTTACTCCTTCCATCCTGCCACAACAAAAAAAGTGATAACCCTAATAGTAAAAAAACAGGAACAATCAGGTTCCATGGCTGGGCTTTCACCATTGACAATTCTTTCTTAATGCCAATTCGGTGAAATGCATGCTCTTCCTCTTCCAACTGCTCTTGAACACCTTTTACATTCGAATCCTTCTTGCTATGATTCCAAAAGGTTTGTATCAATCCGATGATGAGTGTGGTAATGGCAAAAAAGTTAAACAGAATACTTAGTAAGAAAACTTCATAAGGGGACATACCAAAATTCAAATCCCGTATACTTCCTTCTACCAAAGAAACCATGAAACCAACAAATGCGGTTGCGACTGGTAAGAGGACTATTACGGATTCTGTGGAAATGTCCATCGTCAGCCCGACTTTTTGCTTCGAGACATTCATTTTTTTTGCAAGGGATTTGACGACAGGGCCAATCATCATGATTCGGAACATCGGCATCATAAAGGTAAAAGGAAGGGTAAGCCAGATTAACCCTAGCAGTCCGCGTTCATTCTTTATCTTTGTCCCCACCCATTCTGAAAATCCTTTAATCCCTCCAGAAATGTTCATCATTCCAACCAAACCGCCAAACAGGTAGAGAAACCCAATAATTTTAATATTGGTCTCATCAGATAGGGTGGTGACAATATAGGAAACACTTTGAATCGTTCCATCTAACAAATCCGTGGTAAAAATCAAAGAACCAACTACAAGTCCTACTACTAGACCTGGCAGGATATTTTTTAGCCAGATGGACATGGCAATAACAATGATAAAAGGTAAAAGAGAAAGCCACGTATGTTCCAAAACATCTTCCTCCTTCTTGGGATTGTAATTCTACATATTCAGTTAGTATTTCCATAACATAGCTGATAATTTTCTTTTAATGGGGAAATATTTAAAAAATATGGGTCCACAATATATTTGATATAGAAAATGGAATGATTTATAATATATATAAATCATATATAATATGTATTATTGTTAATTGGAGGTAATCATGGATGTAATTGATTTTAAAAATGTCCTTTGGAGCTATACTAGGCAAATAAATGAAAGAACAAGTAATTTAATTATTTCTCTATGTGACCATCATGGAATTACAACGTTGCAAGGGAGAATTCTTTTAGAAATAGATCAGAATGGTTGGCACACCATTGGCACCTTAGCCAGCCGGCTGCATATTGCCGGAACCAATATTTCAACCATGTGTAAAAAGCTAGAAGGTAAAGGACTTATTTTACGTGTAAGAGATGAAGGCGATGAAAGAGTGGTAAAGGTAGCTTTATCAGATATAGGTAAAAGTGTGGTAGAGGAAATCAATCAAGAATTAATTGAGAAAATCTCTAATGCCATTCAAGAGGAAACAGACCAGTCTTTGTGCGAAATCATCAGCGGTCTCAAAAAATTAAATAAAATGCTGGAAAAGATGTCCTGAGCATAGGTGACTAAATGTTTAGGAAGAAATGCATAATGAACGTAGACTGAAAAACTAAAAGGAGAAATGCTGAATGTGGGAAGGAATTGTATCAACCTATGCGGCAATGTTAGATTGGCATATGTGGGCGGAGGTGTTAACCTCACCAAAAGCTTGGGGGTTAATCCTTTCTTTAGCCGTACTTGAATGTATCTTATCCGCGGATAATGCGTTAGTATTGTCTGCATTTGTAAAGCCACTTCCAAAAGAGCAGCAAAAGAAAGCCTTAGTATATGGGCTTTGGGGTGCTTATTTATTTCGGTTTATTTTCATTGGATTAGGAACGTTTTTAATTAAATTGTGGTGGATTAAATTAATCGGAGCCCTTTACTTGTTGTGGCTTGCAATTAAATTCTTTAAAGACAAGCTGCTTCATAAGGACGCAGGAGAATCGGAAGAACAAGTGCAGCCAAAAGGTTGGTTGGTGAAGACATTTGGATTCTTCTGGGCAACGGTTATCTCAGTAGAGCTTATGGATTTAGCTTTTTCTGTTGATAGTATATTGACGGCACTTGCTGTTTCAGAAGAGGTTTGGGTCATCTTACTGGGCGGAATGATTGGGATTCTTCTCATGCGGGGGGTAGCAACATTCTTTATCGCTTTGATGGACAGAGTGCCTGAGCTTGAAACTACAGCTTACATTTTAATCACTTTTATTGCGATTAAGATGGGATTAACTTTGGTAGATATTCATATTGCAAATGAAATATTTATCGGGTTCTTGGTATTGTCATTTGTTGTTACATTTATTATCCATTACATTCGTAAATCTAGAACAGAAAAATATTCTCATTAAAAATCTATTTATCAATAAAAAATGCCGCAGCGATTTTACTGCAGCATTTTTTATTTTAGATATCTTTAAAACGGAAATATTCATTTATCTATTCTGCCTACCAAATATCTCCACGCTCTTTTTTCAATGCCCTCATCTTTTCAGCCCATTCATCGATTCGCTGCCGAATTTCCTTGCTTTTTGCAGCTGCTTTTTCTCGATTTTCTTTTGCCATTGTGATATAGACTTCCTTGATAGCTTCGCTTCGTTCCATCGCCCAATCTCTTAGTTCCGTTTGCTCGTCATCTGTAATCCATTTATTTTCACCCAGTATGGTAATCGCATCTCTTAAACGGTGGGATTCTCGTCTGCCAATAGTCCATAGCTGTAATGGATATTGTTCTCCAATTTTGTATTCATCACCTATTTCCCAGCCATCAGGTGCCATGGTAAAAGCCCAGGCAAGATCAAGAGTGGAGGGAAGCCATTCATATTGAATGGTGTTTTTTAATTCTTCCGAACTGTCGGCTTTAAAGTACTCGCCGTTTCCTGCTTCGGCAACAGCCTTCAACTGATTTTCTGTATCTCCATCGACATCAAAGCCGATGATGTTGACGGTATTGTTACTGTTCTTTGCAGCCAAGTCTCTACTTGCCTGAATGGGGTCACCGCCGCAGGTTTCAGATCGGTCACTGACAATATAAATGGTCGTTCCCTCAAGATAATTACTGCTCATTTTTGCCGCTTTTTGAATAGCCCCTGCGAGTGGTGTCCATCCTTTACTTTCAAATGAGTCAACTGCCGTCTGGAAAGCTTGTTTCGAGTACTTACCCATTGGATAAAGTTCCTCGATCGCCGAGCACGATTCGAACATATCTTCATCGTTTTCCGAACCCTTATGGCCATAAACGACGAGAGAAACCTCGCTTGATTGTCCGATGGTTTGCGCAAAACTTTTTACAGCGTCCTTTGCTATGTCCATTTTTACTCTGCCATCTGCCTGTAGCAGCATGCTGGAGCTGGCGTCGAGTAAAATGATCGCCTTTTTTGCAGCTTTTTCTTCCTTGTCACCCCCAGACCTTGTCGGATCTGGCAGAAAGGGTTCATCAAACTGAGGTTGATAGGCCATGCTTTTTTCAAGGATATGCTTATAGTGAGGGCTGGCAAGAAGAGCCAGCAATCCTTTTTTGATTGATTCTAAATCACGCGAGTCTTTTGTCAATTGTTCCAACTGGGATGGTAATTGATTTTTAATTTCAGGGTCCATTTCTGGGATACTATTGCCAAGATCCTTGATATCTTCTTCATACGAGAAATCTGTCATTAATGTTCCAGGTGGAAGACTCAACAAACTATCCTTAGAAACTTTTAAATTTATTTTCTCTATTTTACCTAAACTATTTTCCTGCTTATCTTCCTGTTCCATGTCCTGCTTCACGGCAGGTTTGTTTGCGGCATTTTCTTTTTCATTATTGCATGCCGACAGGACAAACGAAATGAGCAGCAATAATAAAAAGCTATGTCGTTTCACGTGTATCCTCCTATTGCTCTTACAAATTATGTATGTTGTTGATAAAAAAACATTCTTATAAAGTTTAACATGAAGATACTACCTATTAATGAGTCATTCGTAATAGTAAATTAATAGTATTAAAGACAGAATAATTGCAAAGGTTAATAATCCTGGCATAAGAAGAATAGTGTGATATAATTACATGTGTTTTTTAGAAGCGTGTTGATTAACAACCATGATTAAACAGAAACTAGGTGAAAAAAAGAGATGGAACATGAAAAAACAAAAGGTATTTATTTTACTGCAGGTGCGTATATATTTTGGGGAGTTTTACCTATCTACTGGAAATTTATAGATCAAGTTTCAGCACTGGAAATTTTAGCTCATCGAGTCATTTGGTCTTTTATTTTTATTTTACTAATTGTTGGCCTTTTGAAGCGAAAACTATTAAAAATCTTTTTTCAGGTTCAAATGAAACAGAAAAAAACATGGTTTGGACTATTACTTGCTTCATTATTAATTAGTATTAACTGGTTCGTATATATATTTGCTGTCAATTCGAACCACATTGTGGAGGCTAGTTTAGGCTATTTTATTAATCCGCTAGTTGCCGTATTGTTAGGAGTATTTGTCTTAGGTGAAAAGATGAATAAGTGGCAGGCAATTTCATTTGTTGTGGCGGGAATGGGTGTAGTCTATATGACGGTGATGCTTGGGACTTTCCCATGGATCGCGTTGATATTGGCCTTATCCTTTGGTTTTTATGGGCTGTCAAAGAAACTAATAAAAGTAGATTCCATATTAGGCTTACTTCTGGAAACATTGTTTATTGTACCGTTCGCTTTATTGTTTTTAGCATATTTGGGTGTAAATGGTCAGCATAGTTTCGCAACCGGGTCCCTGAGGAATGATTTCTTTTTACTAGGATCAGGTATCGCTACAGCACTGCCGCTATTATGGTTTGGGATTGGGGCACAAAAGATTCCACTCTATCTCGTGGGCTTCTTACAATACATTGCTCCAACGATAAGTTTACTGCTTGGAGTTCTTATATACGGTGAATCCTTTACAAAGGACCATGCCATTACCTTTTCATTCATATGGATTGCTTTAGTAATTTTCAGTATTTCCAATATTCGTCAAGTGCTAAAGAAAAGACAAATGGTAACAGTAGCTACAAAAGCAAAGAGCGCTTAGATAAGGTGTACCAATAAACCTTCATTATGATTATTAAATACAATACACGTTAATTGATAAAGAGTAGGGACATCTGTCCTTACTTTTTTTGCCTCTGGAGGTAAAGTTGATTAAATTGTTTAGAGTATTCTCAAAGTGTATACTTACAAAATGAACAACTATTGAGTGTCTGAGGGGGAAAACACAGGTGGAATTTAAACCAAAGGCCATTTTTTTAGATATGGATGGAACGATATTAAATCATCAAAATCAAGTTAGTATACATACAAAAGAGGTTATTGACCAACTTCGTAATCAAGGGTTTTATGTTTTTATTGCAACGGGCAGAGCGTTTGACGAAATAGAGGGAATTGTCCCGGCAGGTTTTCAAGTAGATGGAATCGTAACCTCTAATGGTATGGCTGGATATGTGGGCGATGAGGTGCTCTTTAAACATTCCCTTCCACTTCACCTAGTGGAGGAAGTAATTAAAAAAGCAAGGGAAAACAAAGTCTATTACGAACTATTTCCGTATGGAAAGGACCGTATTACCTTAAAACAGGATCAAAGATATGTTGAAAATGAAATAACAGAGCCAAAGCCGGAAAGTGTCGGCATGAATGAGTGGCTTTCCCGTAAGAAAGCGATTAAAGAGGAAATTATGTGGGTAGACGACATTGTTGGAAATGAATTTTCTAAATTCTATTTCTTTGCTAGGTCAAAGGAACATATCAATCGCTGGAAAGAAGAACTAGAACAATTAAAGAAAGAAATAGACTTTACAACTTCGATTTCGTCCGATCATAATGTCGAGGTCATGGTAGCAAACGTGAACAAGGCAACAGGGATACAACAAATGTTAAAGCACTTTGAGTTGTCAGAGACTGAAACAATGGCAATAGGAGATAGTGATAACGACCTGCCAATGCTGCGACTCGTAAATTATTCGGTAGCCATGAAAAATGCTCATGATCGCATTAAAGAAATCGTGGATGACGTTACAGAATTCACTTGTGATGAAGATGGGGTGTCTTATTACCTTAGGTCAAGATTTTTGTCTGAAAAATAGTCATGCTAATGGTGATAAACAATCTCAAATGCCGGAGGGAATCTATTGAAATTAAGCGTTCTCGACCAATCAGTGATCAGCAAAGGGGATTTAGCAAGTACAGCCTTACAAAACACGGTAAAACTTGCTCAATTAGCAGAAGAGCTGGGTTATACAAGATTCTGGGTGGCTGAACATCATAATACAAATGGAATGGCGGGTTCCTCTCCAGAAATATTAATATCACATATCGCTTCGAATACCAGAAAAATTAGGGTGGGATCAGGCGGTGTACTGCTTCCTCAATATAGCCCATATAAAATCGCCGAGAATTTCAAGGTATTAGAAGCATTATTTCCAAACAGAATTGACGCAGGAATCGGACGTTCCCCCGGCGGTTCCCCCAGCACACGGATGGCGTTAACCGATGGGATACGAAAAAGCCTGAATGAATTCCCCAGACAGGTTGAAGATTTACAGGGGTTTTTTCTAAATCAACTGCCTATTGAGCACGGTTTTCATGATGTTAAAGCCTATCCTGCTATAGAAAGTTTGCCGGAATTGTGGATTCTAGGAATTACGCATCGAGGGGCAAGGATGGCTGCGGAGCATGGGACTGCATTCACCTTTGGACATTTCATTAGCCCAGATAATGGTGAACGGGCAATGGACTATTATTACACTCATTTTCAGCCATCCCCTTTTCTACAAAAACCTAAAACGAATGTATGTGTATTTGTGGTGTGTGCACAAACTCAGGAAGAGGCTGAAGAATTAGTGTTGAGCCAGGATTTATGGCTGCTTGGAGTGGAAAAGGGGATTGATACCAGGATACCATCCATCTATGAGGCAAAGAAAATCTCCTTAACAGCAGATGAACGAATGAAGCTTCAGAATAATAGAAGACGAATGATTATTGGTACACCAAAAAAGGTAAAAACGGAACTTCTACGGTTGAGTCAAATATACCATACCGATGAATTCATGATCATTACAAATATCTTTAACTTTCAGGACAAAATCCGTTCCTATACTTTATTAGCTGAAGAGTTTAAATGAACGTTCACAAAACATTATTGGAAAATAGACAAGAGCAGGAACCTAACTTAGGTATCCTGCTCTTATTGTTGAGAAACATAGATGTCTTTTTTCGTTTTATCTTTCTTTCCTATAAAGTTATGCTTCGGTTTTTACCCAAAGCTGAGACCAGCTCTCTATTTCTCGTAAGACCGATTCTAGTGAACGACCTTTTTCCGTTAATGAATACTCAATTATCACTGGTGTTTCGGGTATTACCTCACGTTTTACTACTCCTTGGTGTTCTAAGTCCTTTAAACGATCAGATAACACTTTTCCACTTATGCCAATAGCAGACTGAATTTCAGAAAACCGCTGCGATCCAGATAATAGCTGATAAATAACTAATGCACTCCATCTTTGACTAAGCAGGGAGATGGCTTTTTCGAATTTTGGACAGATAGTAGGTTGTTTCATACTACATTACACCTCTCTTAATTTTAGTATAGCATAAATTATCATTCCTTTACAAAAGGAAACTAGGTTACTTGACAATATGTAATAACATTAATATACTTACTTACATAAAGTAACTAACTTTTTTTGTTTGTAGATAACAAATTATCATAAGAAAAATGACTATAGGAGGGTTTTTATGGGATTTCATACGAAACCAACTACATTTGTAGGCCATGTCAGAATTAAGGTTGAAAATTTACAGCGTTCAATAAAATTTTATCAAGACGTTCTTGGTTTTGATATTTTAGAACAAACCAATTCAACAGTAAAACTAACAAGTGATGGAAAAACAAGCATTTTATCACTTGAACAACCTGACAATGTCATTCCAAAAATGGGGAGAACAACAGGTTTATATCATTTCGCTATCCTTTTACCAGAAAGAAAAGATTTAGCCAGCATTGTTATTCACTTGGTGAACAAGGGGATAAAATTTGGATCTTCCGATCACCTTGTAAGTGAGGCATTGTATTTAAAAGATCCAGATGGAAACGGTATTGAAATTTATATCGATCGGGAGCCTTCAAAGTGGAGCTGGAAAGGCGAAGAAGTGGCCATGACGGTGGATCCACTAGATTTTGAAAATCTATTGACTACTGTTAAACCAGGGGAAAAGTGGCAGGGTATGCCAGTAGGAACCGTAATGGGTCATATTCATTTACATGTTTCGGAATTAAAGAAAACAGAAGAATTTTACGTAAAAGGACTTGGATTTGATGTGGTCAATCGGTATGGTGTGCAGGCACTATTCCTTTCAGCTGGAAAGTACCACCATCATATTGGCGTTAATACATGGAACGGGCTAGGGGCACCAACTCCTTCTGTAAACAGTGTAGGTTTAGAATCCTTTACGCTCATTTTACCTAATGAAGAAGCACGGAACAAAACCGTATCTAATTTAAAAAAAATTGGTGCGAATGTGATGGAAGTAAATGGTTCTTTTGTCACGTATGACCCTTCTGGAAACAAAGTCGAGCTAGCAGTTTAAGTTAAGGAGGAATCCAAATGTCTACTAGTAATCATAACGGCATTGAAATAGGAATTTATACGCTTGCTGATATTGGTCAGGATCCTTTGACAAACAAAACGATAACACCAAAACAACGAATGAATGAAATCATTCAAGCAGCAAAGCTTGCGGATGAAGCGGGTCTCGATGTCTTTGGAATAGGAGAACATCATCGTTTGGATTATGCCTCCTCATCACCTGCAGTTATTTTAGCTGCTATTGCACAAGCAACCAATCAGATTAAACTAACCAGTACTACCAGCGTGTTAAGTACGCTTGACCCAGTGCGCTTATTCGAGGATTTTGCCACACTGGATGTGCTTTCAGGTGGCCGGGCAGAAATCTTGGCGGGCCGTGGAGCATTTATTGAATCATTCCCGCTATTTGGATATAGTACAAACGATTATGATGAGCTTTTTACTGAACATATGGAATTACTCTTTCATTTAAATAAAAATGAAAGAGTCACTTGGTCAGGTAATTTTCGGTCTCCATTAAAAAATGCAGAAATCTCACCTCGACCTGTACAAGAGGAAATACCGATTTGGATTGGTGTTGGCGGGACGCCTGAGAGTGCTGTCCGTGCCGGTAAATTTGGGGTTGGCATGGCACTTGCAATTTTAGGGGGAGATCCAGTGCGCTTCAAACCGCTGGTAGATCTTTACCGGAAGGCGGGAATGGAAGCTGGTCATTCATTAAACCATTTAAAGGTGGGAGTAACAGGGCATACTTTCATCGCTGAAACCACTGAGCGAGCTAAAGACGAGTTCTATCCTTATTATTCAAATTATTGGTCCTATGTGAATCGCCAAAGAGGAATGGGATCAAGGATGTCAAGGGCAGACTTCGAGCATATGGCAAGTCCTAATACCGCTTTGTTCGTAGGAAGTCCTCAGCAAATTGTGGAGAAGGTTCTTCGGCAGCATGAGCTTTTTGGACATAAACGTTTTTTAGCACAAGTGGATATAGGCGGGTTACCTTATCATAAAGTAGCCAAAAACATCGAGCTGCTAGCAACTGAGGTTGCCCCAGTGATTAAAAAGGCAACGAGTAGATAAATAATTAATTGGAGGAAGTCACAATGAAAATAGGAATTGTTGGAGCAAGTGGAAAAGCAGGAAGTCTGATATTGAAAGAAGCAGTGAGCAGAGGGCATAACGTAACCGCGATTGTAAGAAATGCCTCTAAACTTCAAGATAAAAATACAGCAGTCATTGAGAAAGATGTATTCGATTTAACAGCTGATGATTTAACAGCGTTTGATGTGGTTGTAAATGCCTTTGGAGCACCGCTTGGAGAGGAACAAGCTCATGTAGATGCAGGTCATGTGTTAATTGAGGTGTTAAAAGGAACTAAAACAAGATTAGTGGTTGTCGGAGGGGCTGGAAGTCTCTTTGTTGACGAGAATAAAACAGTAAGATTGATTGACACTCCTGAATTTCCGGATTTTGTTAAACCAACAGCAAATGGTCAAGGAAGGAACTTGGAAGAATTACAGGGTGTAACCAACATAACATGGACATTTGTTAGTCCTTCGGCAGTATTTGACGCAGAAGGAAAAAGAACAGGATCTTATCAGTCAGGGAAAGATCACCTTCTTGCTAATTCAAAAGGAGAAAGTTATATCAGTTATGCGGATTTTGCCATTGCAGTAGTAGATGAAGTTGAAAATCCAAAGCACCTTAATGAAAGGTTTACAGTTGTCAGTGAGAAAGAATAAAATAAAAAGAGTCCTGAGACTATCATGAACTATAACCCATAATATGGACAGTTTAATAAAAGAGCCTATGCTGCTAACAGACGACCTCGGTATTGGACCGGGGTCATCTTTTGTAATCCCCACTGGTAACGATGATTATTGTACTCCTCGATATATGAATCCACCATCTGTTTTAACTCAATAAAACTATTACATTCTTTATAATCAACCTCATCTTTAAAATGACCAAAGAAGGATTCCATTGGAGCGTTATCCCAACAGTTACCCTTACGGGACATTGATTGAGTTATATTCAACTTCTTTACTCTCTTTTGAAAGAGGGGGTGAGTATAATGGAAGCCTTGATCTGAATGCAGAATTGCTTCTGGATGGAACTGATTCTGCACTGCTTCTTTTAGCCTTCCTAATGTTTTATAAACAATATTCATCTTTAATGAAGTAGATAAATAGTGGGCTAGTATTTCATTGGTACTGCCATCTTTAACACATGATAAATAGGCTTTTTGACCATTTGCATAATATAAATAGGTTATATCTGTTAATAACACCTTTCCAGGTTCCTCTTGATTAAACTTACGCTTTAAAATGTTAGGACATGTTTTATGTTCTTGAGTAGCTTTGGACATTTTTTTGTATGGGTTCGCATTTCTAACCTTCGCAATTAGTCCGTACTTTCGCATTAACCTTCTAATTTTCTTATGATTCATTACTACAAAATAATCGTTTTCTAAAATCATCTTGATTGGTAATGCCCCCACTTTTTCCTTCTTTTGCTTAAAAATAGAATAGATAAGTTCATAATCTGCTTCATCATCGAAGTCTCTTTGTTCGCGAATGGAAGCTGCCTTTAACCAAGCATAGTACCCACTTCTACTTACTCCTGCTAGTTCACATAAGTAACTTACAGTGTTCTTTAGTTGGTGTTGACGAAGGATGTATTCAATAAGTTCGAATTTTTCTGATGGAGTTAATATCGTTTTTTCTTCAACGCCTGCCTCTCTAGTTCCTCTAGCTTTTTTAAGAAGTCATTCTCAGCTTCTAAGAATTTTATTTTAGCTTCAGCCTTCTTCAGTCTTTCCTCCACAGATAGTTCCTTCGACGAAGGGCGTCCAGTACTTGCCTTTCCTCTACGCTCTGTTTGAAGACCTAATTCACCAAACTTTTCAAAGGTTGCACGCCATCTTTGTAAACATCTCTTTGGCTGATCTTTACCTATCACTTCAATGTTAAAGTCATGCTCAATAAAAATTTGGGATGGACTTTTCCCTTGATGATACTCCTTTACCGCCTTTACTTTGAAGTCGGGCTCATAGGAAATAGAACGATTAGAAACACGTATAACATTAGGATTCTTCTCTAACTCTTTAATCTGGTATTCAGTAAATAGATTCTTACTCATTTAAATCCTCCGTCCACAATAATTCTTTTATTATAAACGGGTTTTCATTAAGGGGACATAGAAAAACCCGATTAAGGGGCACTTTTTATTTAGTGTCCATTAATCGGGTTATAGTTCATCAAGTGTCTTAGGACTCTTTTTGCTATTTATTTACCTCAGGCTGTAGTAGATTGTTTTTTAAAGAGGGGGGGAGCATTACAAATAATGTATTAGCACAGGGTGCTCCAGATTCTAGTGGTGTTGGCAACGGAGTGTTGTTCAATGATGGAATAGGCTGCATTGGTAATGGCTTGTGCTAATGTTTCACCTTTCGCGCGAATGTTATTAAAGCTAACTTCAGATTCTCCGGCAGTTGAAAAAGTAAAGCCGAATTCCTCCAGCCTTTTAACGATTAGCATCGCATGTTCAAGGTTATGTTCAGGTTGAAATTCCGAATCATGAATGAAAACGCCCTTTTCATAATCAAACCAACGGTCCCATCGATTTAACTTCCAACCTAGAATTCTCCGTGCAATTGAATCTGTTTTGGTCATTTTGATTACCCCTTTTCTAAATGTTATATAACAGTTTTATTATTTATAGTTATTATATAACACAGGAAGTGAAAATGACCACCATTTTTTAAAAAAATCTAAATATTTTTTCAGGATTCAATGTTTCTATGTTGTAAAAAGGGAAAAATATTGTATACAACGTAAAGGGAGTGTAATCATGGCAAACTTGAAATATGAAATAAAAGAAACGATAGGAATTATTTCAAAGGGTGCAAAGGGATGGAATAAGGAACTGAATTTAATTAGTTGGAATGATCGCGAGGCAAAATATGATTTGCGTGACTGGGACCAAAACCATGAGAAAATGGGGAAAGGGATTACTCTATCTAAAGAAGAGTTAATTCACTTAAAGAAATTGTTAAATGAAATGGACTTGAATTAGGAATTAGCGAAATATATTTAATATTGCCTTTTCAGAAAAATGCCCAAATTGACTAATACCCTTAAATGTTTTTTTGGTAAAATTAGGGTAAGAACACTATGGTTGTGATTTAAAAACACATGGGAGAGGATTGTTTTGCCTAGTATAAGTAGTTATTTTATAAAAAAAGGTATTAAAGCAGGGGCAAAAAAACTGAAGTTGGATGAAAAAGAAGTAGCTGAAAGCAGGCAGGTAATTGATTTGTTTGCTCGGAAATTCTCCAAGCTTCCAAACGGCTGTAAGGCTGAGCAAATTGAAATCGAAGGAATATACGCAGAGTGGATTTCCAACAAGCAAAGTGTGGAAGATAAAGTAATTCTTTACTTACACGGAGGAGGGTATCTTTATTGTTCAGCGGATACCCATCGGACGTTAGCTGCGAGAGTCATGATTGACTCAAGTGTTAAAGTTCTCCTTCCAGAATATCGACTTGCACCCGAACATCCATTTCCTGCAGCGATTGAAGATACTCTTACTATCTATCGATGGCTGCTTAAGCAGGGCTATGACTCATCGAATATCATCTTTGCCGGAGATTCAGCAGGAGGAGGATTATCGGTGGCAGCCACTCATGTGCTTAGAGATCAATATGAACCACTTCCGGCTGCGCTTGTATGTTTATCCCCCTGGGTTGACTTAACGAGTTCGGGTACTAGCTATAGGAAAAACAACGAGAAAGATCCGTATTTGAGGTGTGATCTTGTTCGAAAAACGGCTCAAGCATATGCGGGTGATGAGTCCCTTGACAATCACTTTATTTCTCCCGTATTTGCAGACCTTAGTGGATTTCCACCACTGTTTATTCAGGCGGGGAGTATTGAAATATTGTTAAGTGATGCACAAATGCTGGCGGTTAAGGCAGATCAGGCAGGAGTGAAGGTTCATTTTAAAGTCTGGGAAGGTATGTGGCATGTATGGCAAATCAGTGCCGGATTACCTGAAGCAAAAAAGGCTATAAAAGAAATCGGTGACTTTGTCAAGAAGACATTTTGCGTACGTCGATAAAATTCTATAATTTGTTTTCAGAATCTTCAATTTCTCCTATTGTAAGGAACTATTTATGGATGTAAAATACAGGTAAATAGTAGTGAATGAGTATTCATTCATTGAAAGGAGAAATACTTTTTACAAAGGAAAGAGTTGTAGTACACAAATATTTAATAAAGAGGTGACGGAACATGTCAGAAACGAATCCTTACGATTCTTTTAGGCAAATAAGTATAATGTTGGAAAAGGGATTAAATGGATTATTATTTCAATCTATAAATAACAACCCCTTAATACAAGTAACGAAGATAGGAATTGAGGCGAACTCTAGATACATAGAGTTGCTAAAAAGAAATCGAGAACTGATGGCTAATTATATGAATTTGCCAACAAAAAATGATGTAGCCAATGCGGTCAAACAAACGATGCAGGCAGAAGAAAAGATAGATATTCTCGAAGAGCAAATCTGGAATTTACAAGATCAATTTACTTTAGCTACACAAGAGCAGAATAAGGTGCTTGGAGAAATACTAGATTTTACGAAGCATATTCATATGGAATGGCAAAAAGCGTCACAGGAGCTTGCTGCATTAACACAAGTGAAAAGTGAATTTGAGCAAATGAAGAAGCTTTTGGAGAAAGAAAAGAAAGAGCCAGTTCTAGCAGCCAAATAAAGGTGAAGGAGAAAACATGATGGCGGTTAAATCACTAGTAAATATCCCTGTTTTTGATCTAGAGAGTGAGAAAAGGCGGTGGAATAATATTTATAAAGTTTTGAGCGAACCAAAGCCTGATATTGAATCTACACCTAGAAGAGCTGTATGGAAAAAAGGTAAAGCGGTTTTGTGGTATCACGCTGCTCCAGAGAAGAAATATACCACGCCCCTTTTCTTAGTTTATTCTCTCTTAAATAAAGCGTATATTCTTGATATCTCTGAAGAAGGAAGTGTGGTTGGCAATCTTACAAAACAGGGTTACGATGTTTATTTGCTAGATTGGGGCTCACCTGGATTGGAGGACAAGGATCTCACATTAGATAACTACCTTCTAGACTATTTGGAAGTTGCTGTAAAAAGGGCATTAAGACATTCAGATGCAAAAGAAATATCTATGGTCGGTTATTGTATTGGTGGCATGCTTTCGGCAATGCTAACATCACTAACCAATTTGCCCATTAAAAATCTTGTTCTGGCAGCAGTCCCCATTGACTACAGCAATGCAATCGTTCCAAATAAATGGGTGGAAGCTCTTCAAAACGGCACACTGAATTTTGATCGTTTTGCAGATGCGTACGAAGTTATTCCATCAGAGTTTCTATATGCCATCTTTATGGCGCTTCAAGGATTTAACATTGGACCAACTGTAAATCTGGTTACCCGTGCAAACGATCAAAAGTATGTTGATAAGTGGCGGAATATGGACAAATGGATGAAGGATGCCGTTACATTTTCGGGTGCAGCATTTAAGCAAATGATGGATGAATTATACAAAGATAACAAACTAGTAAAAGGTGAAATGAAGATTGGCGGTAAGAAGGTGGATTTAACCAATATTAAATGCAGTACATTGGTGATCACCTCTACAAGGGATGAACTAGTCTTAGAATCACAAAGCCTTCCTATCATGGAGCTTATTTCAAGTGAAGATAAAACTTATCAGCATATTGAGGCAGGGCATGTATCTCTATGCTTAACCGGCCAGTTTGCTTATGCGATTGATCCATGGCTGTCGGCTCGTTCTACTAGATTAATATAACCGCTAATTGGAAAAGCCTTAGCCCTTCGTATGCGGACTAAGGTTTTTGAATTTTTTCGGACACGCTACCTACGATGTGCATAGGTTTGTTGAGAACTCAGCCAAACCTTTGCCGTTTTTAGATGGTTTTTTCAAAAAGGTGTAATTGTTCCCGTTAACCTGGAAAAACGAGGTTAGCGGTAACGATATAGTACGAATCGTGCCCGCTCAGGCTGAAAGAAGGGTTTAATGGTAACGAATAAAGTCAAATCGTGCCCACTAAAGCTAAAAGAGAGCGTTTGTTGTAACGAATAGAGATTAATCGTTCCCTTCCTTGCTTGAAAAGGAGCTAAACAGTAACGAATAGAAAAAGCTAAATCTCACTAAGCTCCAAAGGCAAAAAGGCATATTCTCCGTTTCGAATAATATCTCCTTTCCGAACGGGAATAGGATGTTTAAAAAGGGGTCCATCTAGTACTGTGGTATGAAATTCTCCGCCTTCTCCACATGGGTCAATACCACGTGCTTCTAGTTCCTTCACAAATTCATGTGTAAATGTTCTCCCTAGGTCTGCTTCGCGCATTCCCATTGATAAATTCACCGTTACAATCACAGTAGTAAATCCTAGATTAATAAATTCTTCGACAGCTACGCGATGATTCATTCCCCATAAAGGCATTCCAAGCTTCAAACCAGCATTGTTCGCAACCTTTTCATGCCAACAGCCATGTTCTGGTATGTCCAAGTCTCCAGTTACTAACACTTCTGCTCCTTTGTTTCTCGCTTTTGATAAAAGGCTCATAAATACAGTTTCATAATCTGTCCAACTTGCAGCAGCGGTAAATACAGGCAAACCGATAGAGTTAGCTTGGGCTTCGATGAGCTCCGGAGGCATTCCATGGGATCTGGAACGTCTCCCTTCTTCTTCCAGCATGACTATGAGACCAACTGCTTCTCCAACTTTCATAGCTTTATAGAGAGCTAAGACACTATCCTTCCCTCCACTAAAAGAAGCTATAAATTTATGCCCGCAGGCACCACTTTTCCAATCCTTTACTTCTGTCATTCGCATCTATCCCCTTTATTGCTTTTTACAAACTTATATCATTTTATCAGGATTGTTCAATATTAAACTATAAAATTAATGAAAATGAAACTATTTATCACCTTATACGTTTAGGTTATTAGGAAAAATAAAAGGAGATGATTCAATGGAAGTAAATAAATGCCCTAAGTGTAATGGTGTTGAATTTGCAGAAGGGACAGATTTTATGTCCGTAAAACCAGTGGACAAGAAGTTTTCAATGGGCTCCAATAAAATTTATACCTTTTGCTTGAGTTGCGGAGAGGTAATTTCCATAAGGATAGAATCTCCTGCTATTTTTAGAAAGTAAAGGAAAACAACAAGGGGAACATATGGGTGAAATGATTACAAATACCCGAAAATTGGTCATACTCATATTGACTAAAAATTAGTGGGAAATAAAGGAGAAATAAATCATGTCAAATAGTAAACAGATAATTGTTCCGCATTTATGGTATGACAAGGGGGCAAAAGAAGCAGCCGAATTCTATGCTTCCATATTTCCGGATTCAAAAATTAAGAACGTAACAACCATCCATGACACACCATCAGGCGATTCCGATATCGTCACGTTTGAGCTTTGGGGACAAAAGTTCATGGCAATCAGCGCAGGCCCATATTTCAAAATCAATCCATCTGTGTCCTTTATCGTTAATTTTGACCCATCCCGAGAAAATGACGCAAGTGAAAAAATTAATGAGGTATGGAACAAATTATCCGATGGCGGAACTCCGTTAATGCCACTTGATAAGTATCCGTTTAGTGAGAAGTTTGGTTGGATTCAGGATAAATTTGGTTTATCGTGGCAATTAATGCTTACCAATCCAGAAGGTGAGGAGCGACCTACCATCGTGCCGTCACTTTTGTTCGTGGGAGATCAATGCGGCAAAACAGAAGAGGCGATTAATTTTTATTTATCAGTATTTAAAAACGCAAAGCCTGGACATATCGTCCGTTACCCTAATGGCATGGAACCGGATAAAGAAGGAACCATCATGTTCGCTGATTTTAGCATAGAAAATCAATGGTTTGCCGCAATGGACAGCGCGCACAAGCATAAATTTAATTTTAACGAGGCAATCTCATTTATGGTCTACTGCAACACACAAGAAGAGATTGATTACTACTGGGAAAGGCTCTCTGCTGTTCCAGAAGCAGAGCAATGCGGTTGGCTGAAAGATCAATTTGGCGTATCCTGGCAGATTGTACCAAGTAAGATGGATGAGATGATGAGCAAGGGCACACCAGAGCAAAAGGGGCGTCTAACAAAAGCCTTTCTTAAAATGAAGAAATTTGATCTTGCCGAATTACAGAAAGCATATGAGGATAAAGAGAAGGAAAGCTTATAAAGAATTGGAAGACAGGTTATAAATTGAATAGTTACAGTTAAAGAGCATTTCTTTGTCATGAGGAATGCTTTTTTTATGGGTATTAACAATAATAATGTCATAAAAATAGATAATTATTTATTGTAAAACGATAAATATCGTGATACTATCAAATAGAAAATAAATTAGTGAGGTGCTTTTTATGAAAATAGGGTCAACATTATTTTTAAGAATGGCTGTATTTCTTATTGGAACTCCAGTTCTTGCTTTAGGTATATTCGGGTTAACGTGGTTACCTAAAAATCCAGTAAATCCAGATTATGACCATATACTATATCCAATCGTAATCGGTATGTATTTATCGGTGATACCGTTTTTCGGAGCATTGGTTCAGGCTTTCAAACTTTTAAGCTATATTGACAAAAACCAAGCTTTCTCTGATTTGTCTGTTAAAGCTCTTAAGAATATCAAAATCTGTGCAATCACAATCAGTGTTTTATATGTGATCCTATTACCATTTGTTTATGTCGTAGCAGAGCTCGATGACGCCCCTGGTCTTATCATAATCGGAATGGTTCCTGTCTTTGCTTCAATGGTAATTGCCGTCTTTGCTGCTGTTCTTCAAAGACTTTTAAAAGAAGCGATTGATATAAAATCTGAAAATGACTTAACGGTCTGAGGTGATAACGATGGCAATTATAATCAATATTGATGTGATGCTAGCTAAAAGGAAAATGAGCGTAACGGAGCTTTCGGAAAGAGTTGGAATCACGATGGCGAACCTTTCTATATTGAAAAATGGAAAGGCAAAAGCGGTCCGATTTGCAACTTTAGAGGCAATTTGTAAGGCGTTAGATTGTCAACCGGGAGATATCTTGGAATATAGAAGTGATGAGGACACTCCATAAGACTAATTTTTCATATATAATTTTGGAGGCGCAAATTGTGAAAGCACTAAAACAACTCGTTCGTTTTGGTTGGGAGCAGGCCCTATCTTGTTTGTTTCCTGTTGTTATTTTTGCCTCTTTGGCTTTAACTAAAATTTTGCCGCTTCCCTTGCTGCCGCGGTATGATTGGCTGCTCATCATCTGCCTTCTCATGCAGTGGTGGATGGTGCGTTCAGGGCTTGAGACTCTTGATGAATTAAAGGTGATAACATTGTTCCATTTAATTGGACTCGCTCTTGAAATTTTCAAGACACACATGGGCTCCTGGTCGTATCCAGAGGAAGGATATTTCAAAATATTTGGAGTTCCTTTGTACAGCGGATTCATGTATGCCAGTGTCGCAAGTTATCTATGTCAGGCGTGGCGGAGGATGAAAGTAGAACTCGTTAAGTGGCCGCCGTTCTTGGTCGTTGTACCTCTTTGTGCTGCAATTTATTTGAATTTTTTCACCCATCATTTTTGGATTGATGTTCGTTGGTATTTAACAGCTTTTGTCATAATTGTTTTTTGGCAATCAAGGGTTACTTATGGGGTTGGTGGAACTCGTTACCGTATGCCACTCGCACTTGCTTTCGTACTCATCGGGTTCTTTATCTGGATAGCTGAAAATATTGCCACGTTCTTTGGCGCTTGGGAATATCCAAACCAAACAGAGGCTTGGAGTCTTGTTCATCTAGGAAAGGTGAGTTCATGGCTGTTATTAGTGATTGTAAGTTTCCTTATCGTAGCCACGCTAAAGCTGGTTAAGGGAAGTAATTCCACCAAAATAGATAGGGGTGCATTCAGAATGTGAAGGCTGCCTTTTCCTAATCTAGTAGTCTTTTGAAGTGCCCAAGGTTAAATCTTACCGAAAACAACATTTAATGCGAAAATAGCCTTCTAAAAAAGGTCGGATCCTTAGAATAGTAAGGTTCCGACCTTTTTAGGTAGAAGATTTCCATTGTAATACATGATTACGTCGACCAATAGGGAATATAAATGTAGAATGCGCTAGTGGTGGTATTGACTACGAAACGAAGATTTGAAAGGGAGGCAAGGTATGAGCCATATTCGTACCCGACTGCTTGAATACAATATGGACCCAGTTCAAACTGATTATCTTTCGGTTATTCTTATGATTCTTTTTATTGTGTTCCTCTGTATAGCTGCAAATTTTCTCACAAAAAAGGTAGTAATGAGAGTCATTACTCACTTTATTACTCATAACAAATTCGAGTGGGATGATATGCTGTTGGAAAGGAAGGTGTTTCATAGATTATCACATATTGTTCCAGCCATTATTATTTATTACTTTTCTCCAACCTTCCCTGACTTTCAACTGTTGATAGAAAAAGGTGCAATGACCTATCTTATCGTGGTTACGTTAATGGTCACGAATAGTTTTTTAAAAGCTTCTAATGATATTTATTTAACCTTTGAAATCTCCAAGATTAAGCCAATCAAGGGGTATATTCAGGTAGTTCAAATGATCATTTTCATTCTCGGGGGAATTGTTATTATCGCACATTGGCTGGGAGAGAGTCCATTCATTCTTCTCAGCGGGATTGGTGCTTTATCAGCTGTTCTTCTAATCGTGTTTAGAGATTCACTTCTAGGACTTGTAGCTGGTATTCAGTTAGCGGCTAATGATATGGTACGAGTGGGTGATTGGATTGAAATGCCTAAATATGAGGCGGATGGAGATATCATTGATATTTCTTTGAATACGGTAAAAGTTCAAAATTTTGATAAAACGATTACGACGATTCCAAGCTACGCTCTTATTTCAGACTCTTTTAAAAATTGGAGAGGGATGCAAGCTTCTGGGGGACGCCGAATTAAGCGTTCTTTATTTATCGACACCAACAGTATCAAGTTTTGCACCGAAGAAATGATAGAGAAGTTCAAAACAATCCAATTTCTTAATGAGTACATAACTTCTAAGGAACGTGAAATTGCTGAACACAATGCTAAGAATGAAATTAACCGGAATAATCCAGTCAATGGCCGTGCTCTGACCAATATCGGAGTTTTCAGAGCGTATATTATTCAATATCTTCAACATCACCCGGGAATTAGTAAAGAAAAGACTTTACTCGTAAGACAATTGGCGCCAACTGAAAATGGGCTACCTCTTGAAGTTTATGCTTTTACCAATGATATTCGCTGGGATGTGTATGAAACCATACAATCCGATATTTTTGATCATCTTTTTGCAGTAGCATTTGAATTTGGACTTCATTTATTCCAGAATCCATCTGGGAATGACTTTAGAAACATGTTGGAGGACAATTTGGAGGGAATGAGAGAGAGGAGTAGTAGATAACTACTCAAAACAATGCTTTCCACAAAAGGAAGAGTGCCAGGTACCTTCCGATTTTTTGGTAGGTGCCTGGCGCATTGTACACGAAATTATTCTCTTTTATTTACCATGAGACGGTACACAGTAACTTATTTTTCGTAGCTTAAACCATGAACAGGATTGGTAGATTTAATTCCCCGCTCCTCGATATTTCTTGACTCCCGCATTCCACAGAAGAATCGCAATACCGAAGAAAAGGATTCCCATGACGGGTGTAAAAAAGGCGTAGCCATACCATTCTTCACGATTTAAAAAATAGGAGGCTGGATACACACCGACAAAGGCAAAAGGTAAAATCCAGGTTAACACAAACTGAATTACCTTGTTGTAAATGTTGACGGGATAGCGGCCGTAATTGCTGATATTATACATCATCGGCATAATATCGGTACGGCTGTCTGACCAGAATCCAATACTTGCAATCGAAATAAAGATCCCCGCATAAATAAAGGCACCGCCAAACACCATGACAATAAAGAGCAAAACATCGTACCAAGTAAAGGTTAAGCCTAGGTTCGCAATCGAATAACCCATTACCAATAAGCCTGTAACAGCACCGAATAATGATTCCAGCTCTATTCTTTCCAGAATAATTTGGAAAAGACTGTGGACCGGGCGTGTCAAAATACGGTCCATTTCCCCTTTGATTATATAACGGTCATTAAAGTCCCAAATGTTAAAAAAGGATGAAAAGATTGCATAAGGAACAAGAAAAAATCCATAAATAAAGATGATTTCATCTCGATTCCAGCCGCCTAAAAAAGCTGTATGGCGAAATACGACTAAAATAAAAATTAAATTAACTGCTTGAAACAATAGATCAGATAGAATTTCAATTACTGTATCAGCACGATAAGTAAGCCTTGTTTTTAAATATTGAGAGGCGTATTGAAAGAACAATGAAAGATAAAACATTGGTCAGCCTCCTTGTACGATTAAATGTTTTTTTGCCTGCGACCATAATAAACGAATAGGAATCAGTAAAATGACAACCCAGACTGCTTGTGAGAGCAAAGCATGATAAATCTCCTCACCCGTAAAGCCTTCTGTAAAAATCATACTAGGAACATAGCTGATTGCTTGAAAAGGCAGATAGGACATCAAGTTCTGAGCCCAGTCCGGATAAAAAGAGATCGGGAGAAGTAAACCTGAAAACAAATCAATGACCACACGTTTTGCTCGAATCAAACCAGAATTATTAAATAAAAAGAACGTCATAATACCTGTTAATAAGTTGATATACGTATTGACGATAAAACTAAAAATCAGTGAGATAAAGAAAAATATCCAAGTGGTAAAATTAGCATCAAAGCGAACAGGAAAAATCAAGGCTACAATAATCATCCCTGGGACGGAGAAAAACAGTAAACGAAAGACGCCTTCCCCTAGTGCCTGCATGGTTTTCATCCCTAAGTAATTATACGGTCGTATCATTTCAATCGCGACTTTTCCGTCCTTGATTTCTGCAGCAATCTCACGATCAATATTATTATAATAAAACGCTCGTGCCATCCACGCTACTGCCACATAGGTAGTCATTTGAGCAACGGACAACCCTTGGATCTCTTCTTTTCCTCCATAAATCGCAGACCATAAAAAATAGTAAGCTCCAATATTGATACTATAAATTAAAATGCCGCTATAATAGTTTGTCCGGTAGGCGAGCATCATTAAAAAGCGAACCCGGATCATTTCTAAATACATACTCATGTTAAGGCCATACCTTCTTCATAAATCTTTCGGACGATCTCTTCGGTAGAAACCTCGTTGATTCGAACATTTTTAATCGGGTTTCTTTGGACGACATCACTGATCAATCGAGAGACCATTTGTTCATCTCCATTGATATACCCAAGCCAAGTGGTGGCATCCTTTTGTTCCCATTGGATATTTTCAACACGAGGCAAGGAACTGTGAGAGACTTCAGATAAAAATTCAAATTCAATTTGTTTCCCTTCCACCGCATGTTCTTGAAGTTGATTTAGCTTGCCGTCATAAATAATTTTTCCTTCATCTAGTAACACCACACGTTCACAAAGTGCTTCAATATCGGTTAAGTCATGAGTTGTTAAGAGAATGGTGGTTTTATATTGCTCGTTAATTTCCTGTAGAAACTTACGGATTTTTAGTTTCACTAAGACATCTAGTCCAATCGTTGGCTCATCTAAAAAAAGAAGCGGAGGATTGTGGACAAGTGCGGCGGCTAATTCACAGCGCATCCGTTGACCAAGTGATAATTTTCGTACCGGTTTATCAAGTAAAGGACCGATTTCTAATGTCTCAATCACATGACCCATATGACGGTTATAATCCTCATCTGAAACCCTATACACTTTCTTTAATAACCGGAAAGACTCTTGAACAGCAATATCCCACCATAGCTGTGACCGTTGACCGAAAACTACACCAATCGTTCTCACAAATTCTTCCCGCTGCTTATGGGGATTCATCCCATTTACCATAATCGAACCGGATGTAGGCGTTAAAATGCCGGTTAACATTTTAATAGTCGTTGATTTACCAGCACCATTCTCTCCGATATAGCCAACCATTTCTCCTTGTTTTACCGTTAAGGAAATATTATCAACTGCTGCATGAACTTTATAATTTCTCGTAAATAAATCGCGAAAAGCTCCAGCTAAACCTGGTCTGCTTGTATAAGAATTAAATTCTTTTCGTAAATTTTGAACCTCAATGACATTCATTTTGTTGCCGCCTCCCAGGAGTTTAAAAAGAAAAACATGATATTGAAAACGGTCGTACCAATCTTAAATAATAACCTCTGCTAGTTTTTCATGCAAGTAAGGTGCACTTTCCTTCATCTTCTTATTATTATTCACAACAAATACAACGATTAGCATTAAGAACAATGTTAAACGTAATCCCCAAATTAAGTTACATGTACGACTAAGGTTTTAGGATAAAAACACCGTTATTTACAACAATAGAAATAGGATGTTGTGAAATGGGTGTGTTTTTATAAATGAGGAAAATATGGAGTATATATAGGACTGATTGGAGAAATATCTTCAGTGTTCCAACAGTAGCATTATTGGTGGTTGGACTTATGCTGCTGCCTTCCGCCTATGCTTGGTTTAACATCAAGTCAATGTGGGACCCGTATGGGAATACTTCAGGTATCATCGTTGCCGTTGCCAATGAAGATGAAGGCGCTGTAGTTCATTTAACCAAGCAGAAGATTAATGTAGGAGACGAAACCATAAAAAATCTAAAAAAGAATAAAAAGCTTGGCTGGGTGTTTGTCGACCAGAAAGAAGCTATACGTGGCGTAAAACATGGAGACTATTACGCCTATCTTATTATCCCAAAAGAATTTTCCAAGAAAATTACAAGTATTTTAGAAGAGAATCCAGAAAAGCCACAAATCGTTTTTGGTGTAAATGAAAAAATTAATGCCGTTGCTCCTAAAATTGCTGCCACGGGTGCAACAGGTGTAACCTCCCAAATTAGTGAAGCTTTTATCAAAACCGTTGGAGACGCAATTTTCTCGGCATTTTTTAAAGCTGGAGTGGAGCTTGAAAAGGATTTACCGTCAATTTTTTCTGTTGAAAACCAAATATTTGAGCTTGAAAAGGCACTTCCGCAAATAGAAGAAATGGGACGTAAAGCGATTGCATTGGAAGGGAAACTACCTGAAATTCATGAAAAAGGACAACAAATTATTGCCTTGGAACAGAGGATTCCAGAACTTGAACAGGTGGGGGAGAGTATCTTAAAAGTGGAGGCAAGCTTGCCATTAGTCACGGATGCCGGTGAACAGGTGTTAGCAATGCAGGAAAGGCTCAACGATATTTCTAGAACCACTGCTATCGTCAATGACGTTACTACCAATATAGCCGAAATAGAAGCACAAATAGAACAAGCAATGGATAGTGTAAATGAGGCTAGCCAATCAGGCACAACCACCAATTCCGAGCAATTAACTGCATTATATAATGAATTGACAAACATACACGGAATCATCCAAAATAACCGGACAGATTTACAGCAAAAGGTAGAACAGGTTACAGCAGGAATTAATACTGCAGCAGATTTTATAAAAGATGTCATGCCTACAGTTGAACAAAAAATCCATAAAGCAGCCGATTTTGTACGGAACGACTTACCAAAAGTGAAATCCGATATTCGCGAAGCCGCAAATCTTATTCGTACCAAGCTTCCAGCGGCAGAACAATCGATTCATAAGGCTGCTGACTTTGCCAGAAATGATTTGCCCGGATTCGAAGAAAAAGTAAGAAATGCAGCAGATCGACTAAGACAATTTAAGAGCAGCATCAATATTTATGATTTAATTGAATACCTAAAACATGATCCTAATAAGGAAAGCAGTTTCTTAGCAAAACCAATTCTGTTAAAAACAGAACGTATATTTCCAATCCCAAATTACGGTTCAGCGATGACACCCTTTTATACCATGTTGGCACTTTGGGTAGGCGGCACACTCTTGGTGTCTTCACTACGAGTCGATGTAGAGGACGTGGAAAGTCATTACAAACACTACCAAATCTATTTCGGAAGACTATTAACGTTTTTGACCATTAGCATTCTCCAAGCGGTCATTGTATCAATAGGAGATTTGTATGTCATTCATGCATATGTCGCGGACAAACTATGGTTTGTACTATTTTGTATTTATATCAGCATTGTTTTCACTATTATTATTTATACTCTTTGTTCGGTGTTTGGCAATATAGGTAAGGGGCTTTCCATCATTTTATTGGTACTGCAAATTTCCAGTTCAGGGGCAACCTTTCCGGTAAGTTTGACGCCTGACTTTTTTCAAACATTGCACCCGTACATGCCATTCACATATGCGGTGAGCATATTGCGTGAATCGGTAGGTGGAATGATTAAGGCAATCGTGATAAAAGACACTCTTTTTCTGCTCATTTTTATCGGCATGAGCTTCATTTTGGCCCTAGCTTTAAAACGGCCGTTGGGAACGTGGATTCACCGTACAGCAGAAAGGGCAAAATCAAGCAAAATAGTTTCATAAGGAGATGAATTTGTATCTATCATCTTTACAACTAAAGGCAGAAGTTTTAAGGTGATTAGTATTATAAATAAAAAAGCATTTCAAGAAAATTAATCCTGTTTAGGTAAGTTTAGATCGTAATGTGTGTTTCGAGTAATGATAAGGATGGTAGGGATATGGCCGGAAAGAAAATAACGGTAATTGGAAGTATTAACATGGATTTAGTGACAAATACCAATCAAATACCTAAGGTGGGAGAAACACTGTTAGGAGATTCCTTTCATACCATACCGGGGGGGAAGGGTGCTAACCAAGCTGTGGCCGCAGTTCGGCTTGGAGCTGATGTAACGATGATTGGAGCTGTGGGGAACGATTCTTTTGGTCATTTATTAGTGGGAAATCTAATAAACCAAGGAATTAACACAAAAAGTATCATGAAAGTGGAGGATACCTCAACTGGAATTGCTACTATAATCGTATCGAATGGAGACAACAGTATTATTGTTGTACCCGGAGCAAATCACCATATAACTCCAGAAGTAATCGATAAACATGAAGATAAAATCAAGGATAGCAATATTCTCTTATTACAATTAGAGATTCCCCTTAAAAGTGTTATCAGAGCAGTAGAACTTGCAAAAAAATATGGAGTTCGAACGATATTAAATCCAGCACCAATTCAAAAACTTCCAATCGAATTACTAAATATGGTGGATTATCTGACACCAAATGAACATGAGCAGGCATTGTTATTTACTTCCGTAGATGGGACAGATGAAGTGTTAGAAAAATTAAAGGAAAAATGTATTGTAACCAAAGGGTCCAAAGGCGTTATGATTTTTAAAAATGGCGAAGAAATAGAAATTCCAAGCATCCGTGTTGAGGCAGTTGATACAACAGGTGCAGGGGATACATTTAATGGTGCTTTGGCAACTGCTCTATGTGACGGGCTTGAATTAGAACAGGCATGTCGATTTGCCAATATTGCTGGTGCCATCTCCGTTACAAAACTAGGGGCACAAACGGGAATGCCAACCAAAAAACAATTGGAAGAATTCTTACACATACATAAATCATTTTAAATGGAGTGAGTTTTAATGAAGCCAGTTATATTGGATGTGGATACAGGCATTGATGATGCGTTGGCGATTGCCTATGCATTAAATTCTCCGGAACTAGAGATCATCGGTCTAACAACATGCTTTGGAAATGGACCAATTGAAAATACCACTCGTAATACATTATTGGTCTTAGAACAGCTAGGAAAAAAGGTACCTGTCTATTCAGGAGCAGATAAACCACTAAACCGGCCTGCTAAAAAATTTCCGACACATGTTCATGGCGAGGATGGACTAGGTAACACGGTAAAAAAAGCTCCTCTCATGGAAGCAGAGTCTGAGGGTGCAGTAGCTTATATCATTAACCAAGTAAAACAGCGTCCTCACGAGATGACAATCATTGCGGTAGGACCACTAACGAATATAGCACTTGCGGTTAATAAGGAACCTGGAATAGTTTCTCTTGTAAAAGAGGTAGTGATCATGGGTGGAGCGGTTTTTACCGGTGGTAATACCACCCCGTTTAGTGAAGCGAATGTATTTGCCGACCCTGAAGCAGCTGAGTGTGTATTTTCATCAGGGTTATCTGTAACGGTTGTAGGTCTTGATGTTACGATGCAGACACTATTACCAAATGCCATTTTAGCTGATTGGCGTGCCAGGGATAGGGAGGAGTCCCATTTTTTTGCGGATATGACCAGTTTTTATATGCAAGCATATGAAACATTCCACCCGGGTATTGGCGGCTGTGCGCTGCACGATCCTCTTGCGGTCGGAGTTGTTATAGACCCTAGTTTTGTTAAAAAGGAAAAATGGAATGTTAAGGTTGTCTTAGAAGGGGAAGAGAACGGGCGAACAGTAGCTCTCGCTGAAGGTGAGCCAAAAATACAAGTCTGTACGCAAGTAGAAGCAGACAGGTTTTTGAACCATTTTTTAAGTCGGCTTTTTTAGTATAAGAAAACCACCTGTATTCATATACACATTTGAAATACAGGTGGTAAACACAATGTAACCTTACCTTTCAATGCCTTATCATCTACACAATTATTCGACTCAATGGGAAAAGAGAAACCAAAAGCTTAATGAATAAAGTTACCTAAAGATAAGAAAGTATTCTGTGTTAAAACAGAATACTTTTCTTATTTCTGTAGTTCCGTAATAACTTAATGTTGATTTCACTGTATTTGAAAATAAACGGAAAATTTCCGTTTAAATTAGAAAACACCTATAGTTACTTAAAAATAAAGAAAGTTTTTCCGGTTATATGAACCAAATCTTTGGAATTTTCCTTATTGACAGCAGTTAATCGGAATATCTTCGCTTATATGTGCTGCTTAAGCAGTCCCTATATACATTAGCCGGAATCTCTCCGCCTATAAATTCTCATACCTGCACGAGCATCAACAATGAATAATAATAAAAGAACTATTTGTTTCAGAAATTATTATATTGCAAAGATTTATGCCTTTTTGTACAAACATCCACACTCAGATACAGAGCCAATCATATTTTATCTTAATGAGTAGAAAAGAGAGGAGAAGTAGGCATAGGTGCGGAAAAAAAGTAATCAAAATCTAAAGTCGAACGACGAAAAAATAGAGGAACAACAAATTATCCCTTTAGAAAAATACGACTTAGTTCACAATTGGAAAATCATCATGCAATTTAATTTTACTTTATTTAAAAACAAAGATGAATTTGTAATTATTGATAATAGGGATGATTATATAGCTCGCTTTAGCATTACCAGTGCAGGGGTAATTGAATTTAAAAAAAATTCATATGGCTTAACTCCAAAGATTGATTTCTATAATAAAACGATTAAGATACCTATTATTACAGAGCACGGAAAGTAAGGAGTATAGAAGGCGGTGGAGCAATGCCTTCCAATAAGGATTAGGACCGTTGAAAAAAGGACTATAAAACAGACCAAGAGAACCAAGTTGTTAAATAATACAATCTTGGTTCTCTTGGTCTGTTTTGTATTCTATTCTATGTAAATGTTTAATTGTATTTACTCAGTCTGTGTTTCGTTGATTTATTGGTACGGAACGCAAAAGTACTTTAACGTTAAATATTTTAATGCTAAAATAAATAATGTAACCAACTTGTTAATAGGAGTGATTAATCAGTGGGTAAATTATTTGGTAAAATAGCACTAATCACTGGTGGTGCGAGTGGAATCGGTAAAGGAATAGCAACTGCATTTGTTAAAGAGGGTGCAACAGTAGCAATCATTGATTTGAATGAGGATTTAGGAAATATAACCTTGAATGAGTTACGTGCATACCAGCCTGAATCTGTGTTTATTAATGCAAACCTTGCTGAACATGATAAACTTCCAGGCATTATGGATGATGTCATTCAACGATATGGAAAATTAGATATTTTAGTCAATAATGCACATGCATCAAGAGTCAAGGCTTTTGAGCAGACGACACAAGAAGATTTCAATTTATCATTTAATACGGGTTTTTATCCGACTTTCTATCTAATGCAAGCTGCTCTTCCATACCTAAAAGAATCACAAGGAAAAGTAGTAAACTTTGCCTCAGGTGCTGGGTTAAATGGTGACGTGAATCAAGCATCTTATGCGGCAGCGAAAGAAGCGATTCGTGCCATTTCACGTGTTGCCGCAAATGAATTTGGCCAATTCGGGATAAATGTAAATTTAATTTCACCTATTGCGGACACACCTGGGGTGCAGCAATGGGCGGAGGAACATCCGGATTACTATCAAGCTATGCTTTCAAAGATTCCGCTTCGCAGATTAGGAAACATTGAAAATGATATTGGCCGGGTAGCTGACTTTTTAGCTAGTGAAGACTCTAATTATATTACGGGACAAACGATCATGGTGAACGGTGGTTCAATCAAACTGCGGTAAATCCCGGTGGGAGGACATATTTGGAACATAACAATATTTTTGAACTTATACGTACAGTTGAATTATTTACTAACGAGTCCATCATCAGGTGGACAAAGGCCTTTAGGTATAAGATTGGAATTTCACCAATTCTTGTACTGTCTGTTTTAAAACAAAAGGGTGCACAAAAGCAGTCCACTCTAGCAAATGAATTAGGATATACACCCGGCGCCATGACGAATATTGCCAATCGACTCATTAGCCAAGGATTTGCTAAGCGTGAATTTAATGAAGAAGATCGTCGGATTGTTTTATTGGAGATTACAGAGGAAGGGAAAAACGTCCTTAAAGAAGCACAAAGAGTAGGGAAGGAATTAAGAAAAGAATTGTTTCAACAATTGAGTGAAGAAGAAATAGAACAGTTTCTAGCTATTCATAAGAAACTAGTAAATACACTAAGTGAATCAAAGTAAATATTTTTGAGAGGTGGAAGAAAATGGGGAGAGTTCAAGGGAAGGTAGCCTTAGTGACCGGAGGAGCATCAGGAATTGGTTTATCGGCTGCAACACTCTTAGCAAGGGAAGGTGCCAAAGTCGTTATTGGCGATTTTAATTTTGAGGGAGCTAAAGAAGCAGCTGTTCACCTGAAACACCAAGGCTATGAAGCTAGTGCAATTTTCTTAGATGCTTCTAAAGAAGAATCGATTAAAGAAGCAGTTGATTTTACTGTGGAACAGTACGGTACGTTAACAGTTCTGTTTAATAATGTAGGGTTAACTAACTTAAAGAAAGATTTAGATGTCGTTAATATCGATCTGGATGAATGGGACCGTCTGATGAATGTGAATGTAAAGAGTGTACTATTAGGAAGTCGATATGCAATTCCCCACATGATAAATGCTGGTTGCGGTTCGATTATTAATACAGCGTCCATGGCAGGATTTTCTGGTGATGCGTTGCGTTCAGCCTATGGTGCTTCAAAAGCTGCTGTAGTCAACTTAACTCGCTATATTGCAGCGCAATACGGAAAAAATAATATCCGCTGTAATGCCGTTGCTCCAGGCTTAATTTTAACGCCAGCAGCAGCGAATAATATTCCGCCTGCTGTCCTTGGTATTTTTGAAAAGTATAATGCTCTTCCTTATCATGGGGAAGCCGATGATATTGGATTTACTGTACTATTTCTCGCATCGGATGAGTCTAAATTTATTACTGGTCAAACGATACAGGTGGAAGGCGGTCATTATATGGCAAATCCAAGTATCGCTGATTTTAATGAATATATGGCTCGAATTCATAAAGAAACAATGTAAATCTGCCCCAAGGGAAGTAAGAGTCTGACAGCTCTTACTTTACCTTTAACTCTAGTTTTCTGAAAATATTGAATAATAAAAAATCCCGTGATACACTTGAAACTAGTTAAATGTACCAAACAACATGACCAAACCCCCTTAGTCGATTTGATGTATAAAGTTGAGGAGGTAATATGGTAGATAAAACAGTTGCCAATCAAAATCAGCTGGATAGTAGGGACTTTGACCAATTGTCTAAAAAGTTATCAGGAAAAATAGATAAATTTCTCGTACTTTGTGTTTATGAACAGGAACATAAAAAACAGGATGACAAAGGGATGGAAATAGAGTCATCGAAAGGATCTCTTACGGCAATTCCCCTTTTTAAGGATGTTAGAGGATCAAATTCATTTATGATTTGGGAGCGGGTTTATCAAGAGAGTGCCCATGTATTTAATAGCCTTCGATTAATTGCTAGAAATCGGTTAATTAGGCAGATTGCTGAACATATTGTTCTGTACATTTTAACGAAGTATAAAAAGTTTTCTCCAACTATCGCAAATATTCAGAATGACAAGAGTTTGAAGGACCGGTCTGTCCAATATTTTGAGGAGATCCTTAAAAGGGATACTTTCTTAGTGAATGATGATGTTTGGCAAAATTTCTGTGATTGGTTCCGAATTCATCTGACGGAATGGGTTTTGAATGAAATGATACAATCCATCGGTTCTCGGCGGTTAATAGAATTGGATCAAAAAGAATTAAATGAACTTTTTTATCAATATATTTCACTTAATTTATCGGAAAATAAGGATTTCCTTACCCGTTTTACCAGCATTGTTAATACCTATACAATAGACTGGGTGAAAAAGATTATTACGCTCCTGAATCTGGATGATTGCACCGTACAACAGGTTGATGCCATGCTTAATTTAAAGGAGGAAGCCTCCTTTTTTGAGTTTCCATTAACGGCCTCAATGTATGACCCGACGTATCATTTGGCGGTACACGACTGTATTTATGTTATGAATAATGCTCCCTATCAATCTGTTCGCGAAGTATTTTATAAAATGTATTTCCACCCGGATGACTCAATATTGTGGCCAACAGCATCGCTAGTTAAAGGCAGTGTAGAAGGAGTTCTCCAAATAAAACCCTTTAAAAAAGATCATTACTCATTTAACAAAAACCATTCCATTGTCAAGGAAACGTGGAAGGAAGCCCAATCTTTATCGGACTTAGGAGCAGATGTTTTTGACGCTCTTTGTACTTTCTTTTTATCAAAAGCAAAGCACCATGATGATATCGTTGACATCCAATTAGATGACTTGTTAGCGATTCGAGGTCTGAAGCCAAAATTAGGTGGGGAAGGCCGTCGTGGAGGTTACGAAGAAAAACAACGCCGTCAAACATTGAAATCGCTTTCAACTATTCAGAAACTTTGGATTGACTTAAACAAGACGGTGATTTATGAAAAGGGTAAACCCGTTGAGACAAGTCTGCAAGGCAGGGCGTTTATATTTGTGGATCAAAAGGGGAGTGAGTATCCCATCACAGAAGAGTCCGGTCAGAAAAAGATACGATACAAGATGGATCAAGTGTTTGCGAAATATCTGTTTGGTTCTGGGCGGCAAGTGGCACTGCTGCCATTAAAGGGATTACATTATGATCCTTACCGTAAAACATGGGAAAAGAGACTGACCAGATACTTGAGCTGGCGTTGGAGGATACAGGCAAGAAAAGGCGAATTTTTACAACCCAATAAAATTAGCACGTTACTCGACGCGATAGGTGTAAAGATAAATGAACGGACTCCGTCACGAACACGTGAACGCCTTGAAAAAGGATTAGATACCTTGCAACAGGATGGGGTAATTGGTTCATGGTATTATGAAAAATGGCATGAAGCTATAGCGGATCAAAAGGGATGGGGCCGTATATGGATAAACGCTACAATCATCATTGATCCGCCCGAATATATAAAGGAACAATATCGTTCTATTAGAAAAAGTCCACCAGGAAAAAGTATCAGACAACTACCCCGAGACGTTTTTGAAGAAGTAGATGATAGGATTGGAATACGTGTTAGAGAGCTCCGAGAAAAATTTGATTTATCTTTATCACTGGTATCAGAAGAATTGGAGATTTCTACCTCTTATTTAAGCAATATTGAAAGAGGAATCAAAATTCCATCTAAGAAAATTAAAATGAGGCTAATGAATTGGCTGGATCACTTTCAATAAACAATGTAAGAACCTTATGCACCGTTACTATGCATAGGGTTCTTTTTTATTTCAAAAATGAAAGAATATCCTCCTCCATTGTCGAGGTGTTCGTGTACGATTGTCGGGATGATTGTGTACATAAATAATGTCCAAATTTTTTTATAAGTGGATAGAATAGTCGTTCTACTTCATTTTTCTTTTTTTATCTCCCTAATAATTAAATGATATAAAAGGTTCAGTTTTCTGAATTTTTAAAATTAAACCATTATGATTACTAACGAGTTCACATATTTGAGATTGGGGTTGGAAATCGTGCGAAATGAAAACGCTTCCTACGAAAGTCTGGAACCATTATTTTATCCTCGTTCTGTGGCAGTATTAGGTGCATCCGAAAATCCTAACAAGCTTGGATATATCCAAGTAAAGGCTTTATTGGATGGAAAATTTGCAGGAGAGATTTACCCAATTAATCCAAAATCGCAAGAAATCGCTGGATTAACTTGTTTCCCTGCATTAGTAAATGTTCCAGGCAATGTAGATTTAGCAATCTTTTGTGTAAGTGCAGGTCAAGTGCAGCAAAGTTTAGAGGATTGCGCGAAGAAAAAGGTAAAGGCTGCAATTATCTTTGCCTCAGGATATTCTGAAACAGGTGAAGATGGAGCTAGGCAGCAAAAGATGATAGCAGAAATCGCACGCAATAATGGTATCCGATTAATTGGTCCGAACTGTGTTGGATTGGTTAATACCATTAACGGGTTGGTTGGCACTTTTTCCCCAGCGGTTATGAGCCATCCCCTTCAAGATCAACGAGCAGTAGGCTATGTCTCACAAAGTGGTGCATTTGGCGTTTTAACCTATATGGCAGCAGCCCAGCACGGACTGACGTTTAATTATTTTGTCAGCGTAGGAAATGAAATGGATACAGAGTTTGCTGATGTGGTGGAGTTTATGATTCATGATCCGAAGACTAAGGTCATTAGCGGTTATCTTGAGGGGGCGAAAGATCCGGTAAAACTGTGCAGGTTAGCGAAAGAAGCCTTAGATTGCAATAAACCCATTATTGTCATGAAAACAGGAAGAAGTTCGGCAGGGAGCAGGGCAGCTGCTTCACATACGGGTTCTCTTGCTGGTTCGGATCAAATTTATGACGCCTTTTTCAAACAAACAGGGATTGTGAGAGCGAATGATTATGAAGAAATCATTTCATTTTCCAAACTCTTTTTGTCAGGAAAGCTGCCAACAGGTCGAAATACAGTCATTATTACCAGTTCAGGCGGCAGGGGAATCAATGAAGCAGATCGTTGCGAAGCGAATGGGCTCCATATTATTCCACTTAGTGAGGGTACAAAGGCAAAAATTAAGCAGTGCATCCCGTCATTTGCAAGTGCTGCTAACCCAATTGATTTGACTGCCGCCGCTTCCGTGACGAACCCTGAGTTATTTACTGCTCCGCTTAAGGCGCTAGTGGAGGACCCGGATGTTCATAATATTATTTTTACTGAATTTCCTATGTTTTGGGAGGGCGACAGCCCACACCTCCAGGAATTTATTCACACGTGTAGACAATCAGATAAATTCGTTCTAGTGACCAGCTTTCCATTAGAAGGAATGTCCATTCCGAAAGGGACCCCAGAATTGGAGAAAAACGGTATTCCTGTAATACCAGGTAATCTAAGCCCAATTCGTTCACTTGCCAAACTCGTCGAGTACAGTGAGAAATACCGTAAAAATCAAATTCTATGTGATCATGATGTCCCCTCTAAACTAGAACGGGAGGAGACCAAACAAAAGCTGCACACTTTACTGAAGCCAGGCGCTGCTTTAAGTGAATTTGAAGCAAGCCAATTGTTAGCACAATACGGAGTTCCTACAGCGAGAAAGGCATTGGCTGCTTCCTCTGAAGAAGCCGTACAGCACGCCAATTCGATTGGCTATCCGGTTGTCTTAAAAATTGATTCTAATGATATTCCACACAAAACAGAAGCAAATGGAATCAGGTTAAATATTCAAAATGATGAAGAAGTGAAGGCTGCATTTTCCGAAATTCTAAGGTCAGCTAAAAAATATAAACCTGACGCCATCATTAATGGGGTATCAGTCCATGAAATGCTCTCAAAAGGTACGGAAGTAATTGTAGGCGTGACGAAAGATCCTGTATTTGGACCTGTAATCATGTTTGGATTGGGTGGGATTTTTGTAGAAACATTGAAAGACATTTCTTTCCGTGTAGCGCCTCTTACAAGACAGGATGCTGCTGAGATGATTGAAGACATTAAAGCGAAAGCCATTCTTAAAGGAGTTCGGGGACAGGCTCCTGTTGATGTGGAGGCCATTATCGATGTTTTAATGAATATTTCTGATTTAATTTCGGACGCTGACGGTTTGATAGAAGAGCTGGATATAAATCCGATGATTGTCTATGAAATTGGACTTAAAGCCGCTGACGCACTAATCATTTCTAATCAACCCGTTCAAGAAAAAACGGAGGTTAGGGGGTAAGAAGATGGATATAGATACTAGTATTATTGGCTTAACAGGTCCACCCTTTACGTTTGAAGTAGAAAAAAGACATATCTGTCAATTTGCTTTAGCTATTGGGGACTACAATCCGCTTTATCTAGATGAGGAATACGCAGCCCGAACTCCTTATGGAGCGATTATTGCTCCACCTACCTTTCCGATTGTCATTGGCGCAGAGGGAGAAGGAATCAAGCTTGAGCTGGATCCTAAAAGGATGCTCCATGGTGAGCAGGAATTCATCTATACACGTCCGATTAGACTTGGAGACACGCTTATATGCCAAATGAAGGTGACAGATTTATATGAGCGTAAGGGGAAGAGTGGGAACATGCAATTCTTAGTGGTAGATACAGAAATTACGGATGAAGGTGGAAATATGGTGGTAATCAGCCGAATGAACATTATCTACCGGCCGAAACAGCAGATTGGGTAATGGTTCTCGCCATAGAGAGACAAACTTATTCGTGATCTTTTATATGAAAGGAGGAGCAGAAGTTGCTGAAATATGAAGAGTTGCAGGTAGGGCAGGAACTTCAGCCATTGGTAAAAGAGACTGTTACCAAGGTTCAATTAGTCAAATATGCCGGGGCGTCAGGGGATTTCAACCCGCTGCATACGGATGACCAATTTGCTCAAAGTATTGGAATGCCAGGTGTCATTGCACATGGAATGCTAGTCATGGGGTTCTTGGGTGAATATGTAAACAGCCTTGCGGGTGTTACGGCGCTAGTGACCAATTTACAAATGAGATTTGGTTCTATTACAAGACCAGGTGACCAGATTACCTGTACAGCTGTAATCCGAAACCTTTATGAAGAAGATGGGAAGAGGTTTGCGAGCTTAGAACTCAACGCCCAAAAGGATGCTGAGAAAGTCGTTGGGTCTGGAAAAGCTATTTTACAGTTTTTTTAAAAAAGGGTCCGAGTCAACGCTAACTTTTGTTTGAATTAGAGACCCACAGGTAAGGCTAAAACGGCATAAAAAAGGAGTGTTTATTCGTGTCAAATATAAAAGAACGCTATGCCATTGTAGGGGTAGGAGAAAGCGAACGGTCAAAAAATTCCGGAACTACTCCGTTGCATCTTGCCTTGGATGCAGCTAGGGCTGCCATTGGGGACGCCGGACTTTCACCCAAAGATATCGATGGCTTTATGAGTTACAGTGAAAATGACTCCTGTACATCGCATCAGTTGGCTACTTACTTAGGTGTTCGACCAAAATATGTGAAGGATATTTTGGGTGGAGGCAGCAGTACAGAAATGCTGATTGCTGACGCCATCGGTTTAATTGAAACAGGGCAGGTTAACACGGTCCTCATTTTCCGTTCGATGAATGGCCGCTCCGGTGTAAGAATGGGCGGCGGCGGCTGGGATGTAAATATGCTTCAATCGGCTATAGAGGGAGGAAGCTTTATTATCCCCTATGGAGCGGGGAGTCCAAGTCAGTGGTTTGGTTTATTTGCCACACGCCATATGTATGAAACCGGTCTTAAAAAGGAACATCTTGGTCATGTATGCGTCAGTTTTTATGAACATGCACAGCGAAATCCAAAGGCTTATTTCTTTGGCAAGCCATTAACCATGGAAGAGTATTTAAATACACCAAATCTAAGTTCACCTTTTAATAAACATGATTTCTGTCTAGAATCAGATGAGGCAAATGCCATTATCGTAACCTCTGCGGAAAGAGCAAAGCTATGTAAATCAAGACCTGCTTATATTATGGGAATTGCTGCTAGACAGTGTGTTTCCCACGCTCATTATTGGTCCAATTTATCGGAAGTGGCATCTGACTATGTAGCAGCTGAAGTCTACAAAATGGCAGGTGTAAAACCGGAGGATCTCCATGTTGCCTCGCTTTATGATTGCTATAGCTGGGTTGTTTTACGGCAGCTTGAAGCCTTTGGTATCGCACCGCGCGGCGAAGTGGGTGACTTTGTAGCAGAGGGTAACCTCCGAATGGGAGGGCGGCTTCCAAGTAATACTGCAGGCGGAATGCTTTCAGAAGGGTATACCCATGGAATGAATAATGTTTTGGAAATTGTCCGGCAGATTCGCCATGACTATAAAGGGACGGAACGGCAAGTAGATAATTGTGAAATTGGACTATGTACCGGATGGGCAGGCCCGGATATTGCCGGTGCTATGATTCTACGAAACTAGGAGGGAAAATAATGGATTATCAAAAACCAATTCCATTAAAAAATCAGGATAATCAACCGTATTGGGATGGGGCGGATCGCCACGAGCTCCTCATCCAAACCTGCGAAAGCTGCCATCAATATGCACACCCGCCTGGCCCGGCATGTGCTAAATGCGGAAGTACCGAGCTTAGTTGGGAAAACTTTGGCAGTGACATAAAGGGTACCATTTACTCGTTTGTCGTCTCATATCGCCCTTTTCTTCCAGGCTTTCAAAATGACCTCCCGCTTATTATTGCGATAGTGGAGCTTGAGAAGGCACCAACTGTCAGGTTAATTGGAAATATACAGGAGTGTAATCCCGATAATGTCAAAATTGGAATGCCTGTAAAGATGACATGGGTGGATATCACCGATGAACGTGCTTTGCCACAATGGATTCCATCACCATAAGTGTATGTTTAATTGAAAGGAGGAAAAAGTATATGGACTTTTCTTTTACTGAAAAAGAAGAAGCATTCCGCCAAGAACTCAGAACATGGCTTGAAGAGCATTTACCGGAGGGCTGGCACGAAGGAGACAGACAGCTGCCGAAGGAGTTAGGTGAGTACTCTAGGTTTCTAAGAGATTGGCAGAAAAAGTTATATGAAGGAGGTTGGGCAGCCATTGCTTGGCCAGAAAAATATGGAGGCAGGGCTGCTACTTTAATAGAGGAGATTATTTATCAGCAGGAAATGGTTCGAGTGAAGGCCCCGCCGCTCGTTAATTATGTCGGTATTCATATGGTTGCTCCTACCCTCATGCAAATAGGGACGGAAGAACAAAAGGATGCCTATATTCAGAAAATATTAACAGGTGAAGAGGTATGGTGTCAGGGATATTCTGAGCCAAATGCAGGGTCAGATTTAACGGCTATTCAGACAACCGCGGTAAAAAATGGTGACAAATGGATCATCAATGGACAAAAGGTCTGGACTAGTTTTGGGCATTTAGCAGATCGTTGCTTCCTTTTAGCACGAACAAGCCGAGGGGAAAAGAAACATAAAGGGATTACGGTATTCCTATTAGATATGAACCAGCAAGGAGTAGAAACACGTCCGATTATCCAGATGGATGGCAAACATGAGTTTAATGAAGTTTATCTAAATGACGCTATCGCTTATGACACCGATATTATCGGTGAGGCCGACGAAGGCTGGAAAGTCATGATCGCCCTGCTTATGCATGAAAGAACAGGTATTGGAGCGCAAGTATTTACCCTTGAACAGCAGTTCCAGGATTTAGTCGGTCTGACGAAAGAATTAGAGGAAGATGGCCGTCCATTAGTCAAAAATCCGTTTATTCGAAAAACGATGGTTGATTTATATACTCGTTCTCGTGGTTCTCTATTAAATTATTATCGTAACTTAACAAAGACGATAAAAAACGGGCAACCAGGTGCGGAGGGCTCTATGGATAAACTCATTGTAAGTGAATTAACAAAGGAACTGTTTGCTCAATCCGTTTCCATCCAAGGTCACCGGGGAATTTTATGGAAAGAAGATGCCGTTTATGGAGATTCCTATTGGCAGGAAAACTATCTTTATTCTTTCGGAATGACCATTGGCGGGGGTACAAGTGAGATCCAACGGAACACGATTGCTGAAAGAATACTTGGACTGCCTAAAGATATGGGACGCTAATGATGATGGAGGTGTTAGAAGTATGGACTTTTCATTAAATGAAGAACAAGAAATGTTCGGTAATTATGTACGAAAATATTTAGAAGACAAGGGAGAAACGAATATTGCCCGGAATTTTATGAAGGGTGATTTAGAATACTATCAATCTATCTATTCAGGGTTAGTTGAGTTAGGCTGCGCAGGTATTAATATTTCTGAAGAATATGGAGGAATGGGTCTGGGTGCATTGGACCTTGTTCCTGTCCTTGAAGAATGGGGCCGCAGCAACATGCCCGGATTGTATTTAGAAACCAATGCACTTGCTGTGCCTATTCTTGAGATGTTTGGAACAGATAAGCAGAAGAAAAAGTATCTTCCTGCCATTGCGGAAGGAACCCAAACTTTCTCCATTGCCTGGCTTGAACCAAGAGGCAGCTACAATCCGTTGGATATCCACATGACAGCGACAGTAGAAGGTGATGAGATTCTAATAAATGGTACGAAAACATTAATACCAGATGCTGAGTTAGCGGATAGTTTTCTACTGGTTGTACGAACTAGTAGTGACGGGGGGGACAAGGAGGGGATTTCACTCTTACTACTGGACAAAACAGAGCAGATCAAAATTCGCCGGCAAAGCAATATTGATGAGTCAAGGCAGCTAGGGGAAATAAAGTTGGAGAATGTAAGAGTGAGTAAAGAGTCCCTGATAGGATCCCTTGGTAACGGATGGGATATTCTCGAAGAGGGGTTATTAGCGATTAATGCAGCTTTATGCTCTGTAATGGTCGGAGGAATAGAAAAAGTGGTGGAAATGGCCGCAGAATATGCAAAAATCCGAGTACAATTTGGCCAGCCAATTGGACGATTTCAATCCATAAAGCACCGGATTGCTGATATGAAAGTAGATTTAGAGACCGCAAGATCTTTGGCTTATTACGCCAACTGGGCATTGGAGAATCGTACCGACGATCGGATTCAGGCAATTGCAGGTGCCCGTCTATTCACCGCAGAGGCCTTTAACCGAGCAGCCGGTCAAAATGTGCAAATTCATGGCGGAATTGGTTTTACAGAAGAAATCGATTGCCATCTCTTTGTGAAACGAGCCCGCTACTATGAACACTATTTAGGCAGCACTCACTATTATTATGAGAAAGCGGCAGCTGCGTTAGGGTGGTAAAAAAGTCTTCTACTATTCGTAATAAAAAAGGTGGGAACTTAGTTGGAAACAGCCAATAAGATTCGTGAGTTTCATAATCTCATAAATGGAAAAGTAGTACCTGCTGTATTTGGAAATTGGATAGAAAGTGTCAATCCGGCAGATGGAAAAGTATGGGCAAAAATTCCTTCCAGTACAGTGGAAGATACAGAAGAGGCTATTCTGGCAGCCAAACAGGCATTTGGGAAGTGGGCTGTACTTTCTGCCATCGAACGAGCAGCCTATTTAAGACAAATAGGTGACCTATTATCTCAATATGCTGAAGAGTTAGCTATGTTAGAAACGATGGATTGCGGCTGGGTGATCCGAGAAACAACTTATGGATTAATCCCTGTGTTACAAAGTATCTGGTATGACGCTGCACAGGCGGCCTCTATCGCCAGCCGAGGCGAAACCATTCAGCTGAGTGCAAATAGCTTTGGCTATACACTAAGGGAGCCATTAGGTGTAGTCGTCGGAATTTTACCATGGAATTCACCACTTTTTACGTTTACCATCAAAGCGGCCTATGCACTTGCGGCCGGGAACGCCGTGATTATCAAGCCTTCCGAATATGCATCCGTTTCTAGTTTGCGCTATGGCGAAATATTAAACAAGATTCTTCCGCCTGGTATTTTAAATGTAGTGTCCGGTGACGGGATTGTTGGAGAAGCCTTGGTAAGCCATCACGACGTTAATCGGGTGACCTTAACCGGTTCAGGAAATACGGCAAAAGCAATCGTAAGGTCAACCGCACACGCACCTAAACCACTAACATTTGAATTAGGTGGAAAGTCTCCTAATATTGTGTTTGCAGATGCAAATTTAGAAAAGGCAGCTGAGGGGGTAACAACAAACGGGATTTTTACAGGCAATGCGGGACAAATTTGTGTGGGAGGATCACGAATCCTCATTCAGCGGTCTGTCTTTGAAGAAATGATTTCTTTAATGACTGACATAATAAAGAAAAATATTAAACTTGGGTCACCAATGGATCCACAAACAACCATGGGACCGTTAGCGAATGCCACACAATATAACAAAGTGCGCCAATACATTGAATTAGGTATACAAGAAGGGGGAGAAATTGTTATTGGCGGCCGTTCCGGAGGGGAAGATGTTATACCAGATGAACCATCATTAGCTACCGGTTATTGGATAGAGCCGACCTTGATTCGTGTTGGGCGTAATTCTTTGCGTATATGCCAAGAAGAAATCTTTGGACCCGTTGCAACGGTTATGGCATTTGATACGGAGGAAGAAGCCCTGGCCATTGCCAATGATACGCACTTTGGTCTTGGAGCAGGTGTTTGGACCACCAATTTAGATTGTGCACATCGGATGATTCAGAAATTAGAGTCTGGAAATGTGTGGGTGAATACGTATCGCCGAGTAGGACCGGAATTACCATTCGGCGGTTTCAAAGATAGCGGATTTGGAAAAGATTCGATTCTTGAAAATACACGGGAAAAAACCTGTGTGATAGATGTGGGGTAAATAACAAAAGCTCTAGGCGCTATCAGATTCCGTCCTCAAGCCGATGGCGCCTTTAGCTGGACAATTCAAATGGCAACATGAACGTTGTCCTTCTTTTACCCATTTGGTCGGTATATTTTTCACTTAAAAACGGAGGGGAAAATAATGGGGGAAAAATCAGTTCGCAAGTCTTTTCATTTTTTATGTCTTGGAATTCTTCTCGTCGTGTTTGCGGAAGCAACACATATACCGGCCTATCCTAAAATGCTTGAACATTTCCAATTGGGGGCGGGATATTCCGTCTATATGCAACTGGGTTTTGCCTTAGGTTTAACAGGGTTTCAACCATTAATGGGGTGGCTTTCTGACACTCTTGGACAAAAGATTGTCATTCTGTTCGGAGCCGCTCTTCTAACGATTGGCTCACTTCTCATCGCGATAGCTCCCGCATTCTGGGTGTTAGTTTTAGGACTGTTTTTAAAAGGGTTTTCCGGTGCGGCTGTCATTCCATCCGGAGTATCGTTTGTTGCAAAATACTTTTCCTATGAGAAACGCGGAAAGACGATGGGTATCTATGGGTTTTATACAGTTATTGGCGGCCTGGCAGGACCAATATTAAGTGGAATCTTTGTAGATCGTCTTGGGTGGAACTCAATCTTTTTCCTTTGCAGCCTTTTAGGTGTAGTTGCCCTCCTGCTATTTGCCTTTGGGGTTCCGAATATCAAAGGGGTAAAATCTGCTTCATTTGACTTTTTAGGTGTATTATTTGTGTTTTTGTTACTTGGAGGACTGCTATCGATTCCAACCTTTATTAATAACTATGGGCTTTCGTCCTGGATGTGGGTTCCGGCGTTTATTATATCCCTTGTTTCGTTTCTTTTATTGCTTTTGGTGGAGAAACGTCAGAAAAAACCTCTACTGGATATTGAATATGCAAAGACAAAGAACTTTTGGGCACCTTCGGCAATTGCGGTTATTATGTTTATGTCTTTTAGCAGTGTTATGTATGTTTTAACGTTCTTTGTCCAAAGTGTGCAAGGGAAGTCTTCCACAGTGGTCGGTCTGCTTCAGTTCCCACTTTTTTTAACCATGGCATTAGCTAATATCGTAAGTGGTAGATTAATGAGTAAGATCTCGACTCGAAAGTTAATTGGCTCTAGTATAGGACTGTTGGTTGTCGGAGTAGGTATGTTATCCATTGCTAAAATGGATACCCCTTTTCTCTATTTATTCCTTTCCATGAGTATAATTGGTACAGCAATTGGTATGGTTGGTCCTGTTGTAAAATCTGTCATTGTTTCAAAGGCTAGCCCAACACGTCTTGGCGTTGTATCTTTTACGTATATCACAATAGAAAATGTTGCTTCACGTGTGGGTGCATCTTTTGCCCTTGTTACTTTCGCTCTATTTGCGGCTGGTGGAAATGCCGTAGGTGCTCTCTCAAGTACTGCCTTATTATTAACGATTTTTACAGCTTGCGCCTTTTTGTTCCTCGTGTTTATTCCAAAAAGAATAGAGGGGAATTATCAGGAAACAGAAGATTTGGCGGAACAAACTGAAGCAGTCGAAACCATTCCATTATAGTATGATTTCTCAATATAAGCATGAAAAAACAGACAGAAATATTATGTTTCTGTCTGTTTTTATAGTACTAAGTTACTTTTTTATAATGATAGAACATTTTGTTTTTAAAAAATAATTTCATAATGTGTTGACACTCTAAATATATCTATGATAAATTTATCTCATATTAAAAATAAATGAATTCGAGGTAAATTTAACTAAATCTTAAAATTTGATTTGATGATTGCAGTTGGATTGTCAAAAACTAAACAAATTTTTTTGAGAACATATCTCGAATTCGAGATAACAATAAAAAACAAGATGGGGGAATTTTAAAATGGCAAAATGGACAGTAGATCAATCACACTCAAGCGTAGGATTTGAAGTAAAACACATGATGGTGTCAAAAGTAAAAGGACAATTTGAATCTTACACAGCGGAAGTAGAAGCAACAGACTTAACAGATTTAACTTCAGCTTCTATTTCATTCACAATGGACGTTGCAAGCATCAATACACGCAGCGAAGATCGTGATAACCACTTAAGATCTGCAGATTTCTTTGATGTAGAGAATAACCCAACGATTACATTTACATCAACAAGCATTACAAAAGATGGAGATGACTATAGCGTAACGGGTGATTTAACCATTAAAGAGGTAACGAAACCAGTAACGTTTACTGTAGAATATAATGGTAAGGGTACAAATCCATGGGGCGTAGAAGTTTACGGATTTGAAGCAGAAGCAAAAATTAACCGTGAAGAATTCGGTCTAACTTGGAACGCAGCTCTTGAAACAGGCGGCGTCCTTGTAGGGAAAGACATCAAAATTAAAGTGGAATTAGAAGTTAACCGTGCAGCTTAATTGTTTCGATTAATATCAATTCAAAATGAACCGGGCGGTTTTTGCCCGGTTCTTCTATTTCCTTTACTCGGAATGATTTTTTTCTACTTTTTAAACTCATTCAATCTTTCATAAGTATCAATAAGAAAATCATAAAAAAGCTTTTCAGTTGGAAGCAGGTCACGTTCAGCAGGGTAGATTACACCGACTGTTCGCGTGAGTCTCGAATCTGAAAGGGGAATAACGACAGTAGATCGTGGTGTGTTATCGACCAATGTCATCTCAGGCATCAAGGCTACACCCAATCCTGCAGAAACTAACCCTTTTAATGCGTCAATATCCTTCCCTTCGAATGCTATGTTTGGTGAAAAACCTGCTCCGTTACATGCTTGAACCACTTGTTCACGAAACACGAACCCTTCAGGAAGAACGCAAAAAGAGTCATTTATTAAATCCCGTAATCGAACCGATTCCCTGTCTGATAACGGATGATGAAGGGGGATGAGTGCCACAATATTCTCTGTGAAAAGAATGTCCCCTTTAATCTTTTTTTCTTTTTCAAGATTTGGCATGGGGGCAATCATTGCCAAATTAAAATGGCCATTTACAACACCATCTATTAATTTGTAATAAAGGGCATTGCTCATTTGAAACTTTGCTTCGGGGAAACGAGTACGAAAAGAATAAATGATGTGAGGCAAGGTATGGGCTGCCATGCTAATCGGAAAGGCAATTCTAACGGTTCCTTTTTCAGGATTTAAATATTCTCTAATTTCTCTCTTTGAATCCTCCATCAAATACCACACTTGTCTAATCCGTTCATAAAAAATTTTGCCAAGAGGGGTTAATTTTACGCTTCGGCCCTCACGTATAAAAAGCTCTACCCCTAATTCCTTTTCTAAATTAGAAATTTGTCTACTAATGGCAGATTGGGCAATATGAAGCGCGTCTGCTGCCTCTGTTACATGCTCTCTTTTTGCTACTTCCAGGAAATATTGAATTTGTCTCGTCTCCATTTTTTACCACTCCACCTTCATGCATTTAATGCATGAAATGCATCAAAAATTTCTCAACAATTAATTATTAAATTATATATGGTAAACACATTATATTTCTACTATTAGAAACTTCGTGTTGTTTTGTCAAAAGATTTAAAGGAATGGAAGAAACGATGAAAACAAGAGTAACCGAAATCTGATGGAAATGAATCAGAAGGGGCTGGGCGGGTAATTGGTCTTATCAATAATATTCATACGGTTCAGGAATTATTTGATGAGATAATTCTAACAGCAGAAAAAGAATTAAGTCATATAGGTAGTCTTTTTGAAAAAGCAAACACATAAATAATATATGGTGATTGCTAAATCAAAGTACAGGGGTTCTAACCGAATACTGTTCCCTTATTATTATTCTATTTGTATCTTTCTCTCGAATATTTTTAGGAATGCTTGGTCAAAATACCATTTGTTACTAACAATGATGAAATGGGGACAGATAATGAAGGGAATTTTACAACAGGTAAAAGAGGAATTAGAAAAGGCATATGATAATCCACAATCCAACAATTTAGATCAATGCCTTCTGCAGCTTCAGGCGGCTAGAGAACAGTATGGGGATAAAGGTAATATGATTGAGAACTGTATCACAGCCGTAACACAAGCGAGAAATTCGATTGTTGCCTTGGAGAATGCAGGGGATGTATCTTCTGCCGCAGCCTTCGGTCAAGCCCATAATGCGATTCAAAATGCGATTGAGTCTTACGCTGGTACAGATGATAATCAGTATTAATGAGGGTGTTCCAAAAGCTTTGCTTTTGGACATCCATTTTTTATTTTGTCTGGTGGTAACTCCTGAAAAGCTAAAAAAGGAAAAAAGTTAAATTAACTTTTCCCCTTTCTTCTACTTGTTATTTCATTTACATTACTGTCTTTTCAGCACTTTCAGTGATTTTAGATTTAGTTAATAGGGACCCCACGTAATAGAAGATAGCAGAGGAACCTATACCGAATACCACCACGGAAAGATGTGGGGCATAGAAGTTAACCAATAATGCTACTATAGCAGCCATTCCCCATGCAATAAAAGGAAGAGGTTTCCACTTTGCAGAATCTAGCGTCTGATTTTTACCTAAAATAAGTTGATCTATAATGATAATGGTAGCGATTGGCGGGACAATTAAACCTAGAAGTTCCAGCCAGCTTTGGAAAGCGCTCCAAACGCCTGATACAGCTGCGATGATACCAATAATACCTAGTAAGATTGTTAAAAATCTCATGCTTTTTCCAGTCATATGAGAAAAACCAACTGCACCATTATACAAACAGTGTGTACATCCAACACCCAGATTAATAAAGACAAAGATGAGTGCCAAGAAGGAAAGAAGAGGACCTTGTCCAGATAATATAGGCATAAAGTCGCCGCCATTCGAGGCAGGATTTTGGATTACACCTGTCGCAACGATAATTGCACCTACTACTTCGGCGATAAACTTCCCAAATGGGAAGGCTGTAAATGCAGCTAGAAATCCTTCACGCCCATTTTTCGACCAACGTGTAAAGTCAGCCGTCATCGTACCAGAATCAGCAAACGTTGCAAATACCAAGGTGACTGCTGCCCCAAAAGACATAAGCCCTACACTAGTAGTTGGTTCAAAATTAAAAATATCTGGATTTCCCGTTTTAAAAGAGATAATAATAGACACAATTCCGAGAATGAGATACAGAGGTGCTGCGATCCATCCTAAAATCGTTAATGCCTTAATTCCAATAAAAGTCGCAGCAACATAAAGAACCCCGCCAATTAAGGTCATTAATAGCATTGGAGCACCAAAGGAGCGAGCCATTGTATCACCGGTTAGCCCTGTCATTAGAGCAAACCATCCTACTACCACTGTGGAAAGTAATCCCGATACAACCATGTATCCATATCGTCCAAAAGTTCTTTGAGCAGTCATGGCAAAATTTTCTCCAGATTTTCCCGCCAAATAGCTTAATGCTCCCACAATGAGACATAACAGCATATTTCCTGCTAGAATTGCAGTTATACCTAGTTTGAATCCAAGCATTGCTGTAATAACACCACCGATTACGGCACTTGTCAGAACCATTGGGAAACCAAACCAAACTGCTGCTACTGATGCTAAAGGTTTTCTATATTCTTTTGGAACAGGAGTGGTTTCAAATTCTGGATCTAATAGCTTTTGGTCCACATTATTGGTAGACATATTTTTCCCCCATCTTTTCTATTTTTAAGCGCTTTCAATAGGATCCTATATGCATATTTTAAGGAGGAAAATTATAGAAGTCTTTGGATATTGCAACTAAAAATACTCGAAACATTTAGTCATTTCATACGAAAGTTTGTGAATAAATTTTGAAAACTATACCTTTTTTGCGTGTTTATTTCTTTCATTTATTTTTCTTTATTATACTCTCCCCATCTGCACATTTGTGTAGAATTTGAGAGTGGCAAAAATGGTTGTGTTTTTGTTTTCTTGCAAATACTTTTATAAAATGTTAAACTTTAGAAGAATTATTTTTGTTCGGTGTAAAGGATAGTATATGATTAACTTTTCGTCTTGATGATCACTGAGTGCAAGGATAGTAATACATTGTGTGTAAAGCACAGCTGGAGGAAACAAAATGGAACAAGGTAAAGTAAAATGGTTTAATGCAGAAAAAGGTTTCGGATTTATCGAGCGTGAAGGCGGAGAAGACGTATTCGTTCATTTCTCAGCGATCCAAGGCGAAGGTTTCAAATCTTTAGACGAAGGTCAAGCAGTTACTTTTGACGTTGAGCAAGGTCAACGTGGAGCTCAAGCAGCTAACGTGCGTAAAGCTTAATAATAATAACAAAATAAAGCAGGCTCTTCATAGAGTCTGTTTTTTTTATATTTTCTTTTAAAAGAAGGAGCCCCACTCACGAATGAGTAGGGCACATGTAAACAAGTAAATTAAATGGTAAACAAAGTGTATCACATAATATAAAAATAAGCACCCGATTATTCGGATGCATACTTAATTATACCATGTAAATAAACTGAGTATTCTCTCTGTACATATTCTCTTAATTTAATTTTTTGTTCAATCTCTAATACTCTAACCAATTCTTGAATCTTCTTTTCATCTTCTTTTGTAGTAGGAATCTCTAATGAAAACATATTACCTCGACTACCACTTAATAATCTTTTTAATAACTCAACTTTATTCATTGGGTCATCCCCTTTAGCTGTTATATTCGACATAAAGTGGACTTTTTCCTTTGAATATCTTACATTGTTTCAAATTTTACCGACTTTCCCCTAAAGGAATTTACAGAGTCATTAGACATATACAGTCCCAAAACCCATGTGATTAATGGCAAATGGACAGATCATCAAGATTGTGAAAGAGTGTAAAGGGGGCGATTGTTCAATAGAAGCAGTCGCTTTTTTACTCATTGGGAGGTTAATTGAAGAAGGAATTACTCTTTTATTGGGAGAATTTAATAAAGATAATGTGTAAAAGTAACATGGAAATGGGGCATTTTTTTGTTGTTAATTATTATCGCAGCTTTATTTTTTCTAGGGATTACTTCTATTTCCTACCAACAAGAAGGTTTTTGTTTATTTGTATTTATGGGATTAGTGATTTTGTTATTACTTGTTAAAAAAGAAGAACGATTCGTTATATCATTACTGTTATCGTTTCTAATCGGTTTTGTGATATTTATGATTTCTAATCATTTCGTTGGAACGATGAACATATCAAAAGAAATAAAAATCATTCTTAATCGTCTTTTTCTTGTTTTTATCATTATTGGAATCGTTTTTAACCATCTCTTATTTAATAAAAAGGTTACTTGGCACAATAACAAACCTGATTGGAACAATCCTATCGTCTTACCGTTTCATAAAATTAATACATTTTGGTTTTGGTTGATTGGAATAATCGTTAATGTAATAATATATGTGTTTTTTATTGTTCAAAAGGATATAGAGTATATTCAAACACTATTATTGTTTTGTTTATTTTTTTCACTTATTAATGCAGTTTTTGAGGAAGTTATTTGGAGAGGGATATTGCTTTCTGCTCTTAAGGAACACACATCAACAGGATTTGCTGTTATCGTTACAAGTGTTGGTTTTGGACTTCTTCATCTCTCAATTGGTTTTAGTATTTTTCTTGGTTTGTCAATTTCAGTTGCCGGGGTAATTTATGCCTTAATAACACTTAAAACAAACAGTATCTATCCGAGTATCGTTTTTCATATCGTAATAAATATTGGAATGGTATATAGCGGATTTATAATCTAACACAATAAGACTACAAATGAAAATGGAGGAACTTTACGCTGTTACCAAATGCTTCGTGTGTAAAGACAAGAAAACAGGTTAAAAATGGTCAACAAAAAGCAAATTGCTTCATGTAATAGGAGTCCTTTTGCGAAAATTCTTTAAAATTATGAAGTGTAAGAGATTCTCACGTAACTACCACCAATTTTTTTTAGTGAAATCTTCAAGCGGATAAGAGGGTAGGAGAATTTTTTATTTCTTTTCTCCAGTTGTTCCAACTTCTTTGAATCCACAACCTGCTAACAAGAAGAAAAAAGTTAGAACAGAGGTAGATTTAAGTGTAGATATTTTTATAAATCACTTTTTTGCTATAGTTAAATTTTTTTATAGAATGCTATAAAACGAAATAGTTAGGTTATACATTATGAAATAAAATTATGAGGTTGTAAATAAATTTAGGAATCATTTCGATTTATATTTTTAAAAGGTGCAAACAGGTTTTGGCAGGACTTTTCCTCCGGAGATCTCCATCTAGATAGAAACGAGGCTGTATGTGAAGAGGTTAAAAGAAGTGTTACGGACTTATTTATTGACTAAATTGAGTAATGTGATTTCTTAATCCTTAATAAATGCGATTTCTTGAAGAGGAAAAATTAATTCAACTGGAGGTTTTTTTAAGAAAGTTACAGCCTGCAGCGAAGTTTCATTATTCCATAAAGGGGAATATTCACCTATCAGAGATTTTAAATACAGGTTTGTATAATTTTGAAGATTGCCAGAAGAAGAGATGTTAGACGCTTTGAATAAAGTTGGTGAGCCATTCGTATGGAATATTACTACAGTTAAATTAAATGAACGAGCCTACAAAATATGAATGTAGGACATTGATTTTATTTTAGAGACCGTCCTTTCAATTTTATTCTTGATAAAGAAGGTCTACATTTAGCCATCAAAACACTTCAAGGAGGAATTAAATTTAATAAAGTAAGATTAAGAAAAACTGGAGAATTGTACATTCCTAAAACTCTTATTAACATATTAAATATTGAAGCAGGTGACAGAATCAATATATTTATAGATGGTAACAATATTGTGTTAACAAGTAAAGCAGGGTTTGAAAAAGAAAATAAGTGTACTTATAATCAAAAAGGAACCATTCATATACCGGCAGAAATAAGAAGATTAAGTAATATCGAAACAGATACAGTTTTTACTATTAATTTCGATGAAAAGGAAAAACGGGTATACCTTATCCCGGATTTATCAGGTTGAATGGGATGGTGCTACAATCAGACTTACTCTCCAATGAGTCTGTTTTAAGACTCTCGAAATTTCGTTCTTCATGATTCTTCCCCTCATTTAATAACTCATCAAAAAGGATTCTTGTTTATTAATCTTATAACATTAAAAAATGTCATTAGAACGTGAAGAGCGAAGAGTAAATTAAACGGGGAGAGGGGAGCCAAAAGGATTCACCCCACCCCGAAGCACATTCTTATAAAGTAGATTCCCTTTCCAAATAAGAAGTCTTCATCTTTGTTTTAGTGATCTTCAGATTCCCTGCCATAATCCCGGCTAATATTAATACAACGCCGACCCATTGGGACATACTTACCTGTTCTGTTAAGACTAGCGCAGATAAGATAACAGCAATAGGCAGTTCTGCGGATGTTAAAATGGTCCCAAGACCTGGTCCGATATGTGGCATGCCGATGGTAAATAGAATTGGCGGCAAGACTACTCCTAATAATCCAAGATAAAAACCGTATGGCGCAATTTCCAATAAGACTGGTAATTGAAGTAAATCCGTTGGCGGACTAAGGAGGAAAACGGTAATCATACCTCCGGTGGTAAATAGCGCACTTTTTTGCACGGCGGGTGTATCTGTCTCTACACTACTACTAAGAAAGATGAAAGTAGTATACGTTAGTGCAGAAAGCATGCCCCAAATGGTACCTTGCCATGTCATTCCTCCACTGCCTTCGGCCATAATTCCTGAAGCAAATATTGAACCAATTACCAATATGCTAATGGAAACGACTTTCCCCATGGTTGGTTTCTTTTTATAAAAAAACCATTCAAATAAGCTGCCAATCCAGACAAATTGAAATAAAAAGATAATTGCAAGGGAAGCATTTAGAGATTGCAGTGATTGATAATAAAATAGACTGGTTAACCCAAGCGGTATTCCCGATAATAGTAATTTTCCTATTTTTGGCAAAGTCAGTTTTTTCTTTTTCGAAAAGAAAGCTACAATCCAGATTAAGAGAGCCCCCATTAAGAATTGACTTCCTGTCACCGTGGAGGAGGTAAAACCTGCTGAATAAGCTAACTTTACAAAAGTCGATAATGCACCGTAACTGCACCCCCCCAATAAAACAAGTAGTGCGTAATGCCAAGTTTTCATTATTTATACCCCTTTCATTCTATAAAACATAAAAAGCCACACAGCTATAGCAGCTGTGTGGCGAAAATAGAGATTTCTCTAGAAAAGTCCACAAACAAATTTTTTGAGTTCAATATTACTTTGTCTATTTTAATGTGATTCATCATGAATGTCAATCAACAACTTTTCATGGCAAGATCTCTTCCGTGAAAAAATCAAGTACCATACATCCAGCTCCTTGAGCTACGATGTTGTAGGCAGCGGTTGATTTGATAATCTGAACATGACTTTTAGGATAGTGCAAGAGTCGATTCTGCGCTGTTTCTGAGGCTACCTCGTAAAAAAGAGGTTTCGGCACCAACGTACCTCCACAGACAACAATATCCGGTCGCAACAGCAAAATCAGATTACTAAGGCCAACGCCAAAATAAAAAGCTGCATCTTTCAAGACATCAAGGCAAAGAGGGTCTTCATGCTCTAAAGCATTTAAAATATGATGGAAATCGGTATCTTCTGTATCTTTAACTGAATCTTGAAGTATAGAATTATGACCTCGTTTAAGCCGCCGGACCACTTCGTTACGGATTGCAGGCAAGCTGCTGTATGCTTGTAGACATCCATACGAGCCACATAAACAACGCCGTCCATGTATATCCACTACCATATGGCCAAGGGTATCATCCATTTCCATATTTTGACGGACCAATCTACCTTGTAAAATAGTACCGCACCGAATTCCCATATCACTGGAGACAAAAACTAAATTGTCTGTTTCTTTCCAATAATTTTTACGGTATTCCGCTAATGCAGCCAGATTTGTTCCGTTATCGATGAATACCGGTGAATGATGATACTGTTGTAAATAGTCGACCATATTAAGATTATCCCAGCCCCCGGAAGGAAACAGAAGTGGGTTTAAGAAAACCCCTGTTTCTTTATCGATAGGATCAAGGACTCCTATTCCAATGCCCAGCAATTTCTCCCTTTGAATATTGTGTTTAGACAGAAGTTCATCAACACTTCTTGATACAAAGTTTAATGTATACTCTCCCGTGCATTGTGAATCCATCCTTAATTTCTCAACGTCGACCATATCTAATTTTAGATCAAGGAGTAACACTGTAGTATATAAGTTTGTGATTTCTACTCCAATTAAATAATAAGCGTCAGGTTTTATAACGTACATAAGTGGTTTACGTCCTCCACTAGATTCCCCAATTCCACTATCATAAATCAAGCCTTCCTGTACGAGCTCGTCCAGTAAACGTGTGCAGGTCACATGTTTATATCCTGTTATTTCAGTAAGTGTATTAATCCTGACGGGACCTAACTTACGAACAAGGCTATATAAAAGTTTTAGGTTCTTTGTTTTAGGTGATAGTAAGCCCGTAAATTGCTTTAACATAAACTGCCTCCAGAATGAATAAGGGTTATTTTACATTTTAGCGGATTCCTTCATAAAGGAGAAGGTCATACAACAAACTTTCTTCCTTTTTGAAAAAAAGGAATTTGATAAATAAGGATGAATAGTTTATTTTAAGATGATTATTAGAAACTTTTTTTCAAAATGATTTTTAGTGATTTACAATCGCCTCAAAATCTATTAAACTTTCTATATAAATTGGTTTGAAAAAAGGAGATAATTTTAATGCATTTGATGCAAGATATTTTAGAAGCTAGAGATTTCATCATTAGTAAGACTGGTGTTACTCCAACAATTGGTATGATTCTAGGATCAGGATTAGGACCGCTTGCAGATGAAATTGAGAACCCTGTCACCATTCCTTATAGCGAGATACCTCACTTTGCAAAATCGGAAGCGATCGGCCACTCAAATGAATTAATAATTGGGAATCTAATGGGTAAAACGGTAGTTTCCATGAAGGGACGCTTTCATTATTATGAAGGTTTTACTTTAGATGAAGTCACTTTTCCAGTACGTGTAATGAAGGCGCTGGGTGTAGAGAATCTACTTATCACGAATGCATGCGGTGCGGTTAATACAAGCTTTAACCCTGGAGATTTAATGTTAATTACCGATCATATTAATTTAGTCGGTACCAATCCATTAATTGGTCCAAATAATAATGAATTAGGAACCCGTTTCCCTGATGTTTCTCAAGTATATAATCGTGATTTACGAGGTATTGCTGTAAATGTAGCAAAAGAACAAAACATCACCTTACAAGAGGGTGTGTATGCTTGGTGGAGTGGACCGGCGTACGAAACTCCAGCTGAGATCCGTATGATTCGAACATTAGGAGCGGATGCTGTTGGTATGTCAACTGTCCCAGAGGCGATTGTAGCGATACATGGGGGGATGAAGGTACTCGGTATTTCCTGTTTAACCAATATGGCATGTGGGATTTTGGATCAACCATTAAGTCATGATGAAGTCATTGAAGTAGCAGCTTTAGTAAGAGATAAATTTATCAAACTAGTGAAGGAAACTATTAACAGAATGTAATACACTTTTTCATGCTGACTTTTTATCATTTAGATAAAAAGTCAGCTGAAGATAAATAATCTTTCTCTACTATTAAGAAACTAGTTTTAGTCCAATGGTTGCACTCAAAATCAATGCAATACATGCTAACCTTCGCCAATCTTTTGATTCCCCGTATATTATGATTCCTAAGATGGCTCCGCCAGCTGAGCCGATTCCTGTCCAGATTGCATAAGCGGTTCCCATAGGCAGAGTTTTCATGGCGTAGGCAAGAAAAAGAAAACTTGCTCCAAATCCTAAAATTAATAGTAAGAATGATTGCCAATTACGACTGTTGTTTAATTTATTTATGGTAACCACACCAAATGCTTCACATAATCCAGCTATGATTAATGTTATCCACGCCATTAGGACTCAGCTCCTTCGTGAATATCGTCTTTTGTTAACAACTTCAATCCAAGAACTCCGACAAGCAAAAGTAATATCAACGTTATTTTTTCCAACTTGATAGGTTCTCCGAAGAACAAGATTTCAGAAATGACTGTTCCTGCAGTTCCTAATCCTACAAAAACTGCATATACCGTACCGACTGGAAGTTTTCGTCCGGCCATTATGATTAAGTAAAAACTCACCATAATCGAGATCACCGTACCAGTCCAAGTCCAAAAATCATCTGCATGTTTTAGACCTATCACCCAAAACACTTCGAAAAATGCTCCAACAAACACTTTCATCCAATTGGCATTCACATTCATCCCTATTACCTCCATTTAAAATGTTTAGAAAACAAAAAAGCCTGAGAGAACACTGTTTTAAAACAGTATCTCCCAGGCTTTTATCCTTCCGTGACACAGCATAAGCTGTGAGTTTTCTCTCGGACCAAACCAGTAAAGTGACTGCGGAACCCTAGAAAACATTTACATATACAATTACCATTCATTATAAACATATTAAACATTTATTCAATAGTAAAATGTGTAAAAATGGTGTTTTTCCATTAACAGCTATTCTTTAATTGTGATTTTCCGGTTTTTAAATGATCCCGCATGCTGAAGTGTGATGTGCACTTCAAAGGATTTTATACTATCTTCACGGAGCAGGGTATCCTGGTCATTTTGCTTTTTCCATTCGAGGTTATATTTGCGGTAAAGCTGGTGCTGCAAGTTTAGAAAATCTATATTATGTTCTAACCCTAATTGATAAAGTTGCCGTATTTCCGATATGATTCCTTTCCTTACAAACTCCTCCATTGCTTCTACATGAATCGTGTTGTTTCTCATGCGATTACTTACTATGCCATTCGCAAAGTAGAGGATGTTGAAGCGAAAGTCCCCATTTTGCATAACTGGTTGGATTTGGAACATTTGATCTTCAAGTACCGTAATAAATTCAGGGTTATTTTTAGTTGGTAATAGGATCGCAGCACGAACCGTTTCGGGGGTCAGCCAGCGCAACCCTTTCAATTTCTCAAGTGCAAAAAAACCTTTATACTCGTTATCGTGTAAAACAAAAGCTCCATCAATGGCTAGTTTCGCTTCGTTCTTTTTATTATTCTTCCACTGGGTATCATCCACCGTGAGGGAAGGTAAATAAGTGGTGCGGGCAGGCTCAAAAAATTCACGTGCAAATCGATTTAACTTTATAGGCCTTAGGGATGAACTTTGCTCATATGAACTTTCTGGACTATGCAAAATGGTATCCAATGGGCTTTGATTAAAAAATCCAGTCGTTGAGAGTATGTCGACGACGGAATCCTTAGTCCCGAACATCCATGGAGTTGGTCGGAATTCATAATAACGAGTCAACCCATCAAAGACACTCCCCATTCCTTTTTTTAGTACATTTTCGCTTAAAACAATCGCTGTCACATTTGCCCAAAGAAACCGTTCTTGTGCCGTGTGATAAGCCTTGAAAAATCCATCAATAAATGTTTTTCCTCTTGTTTCTGAAACATAAACCTCAGGTGGCGCTTTATCAATGCCTTCCTTTTTGGCAACAGCACTCAATCCGATCATTTGAATATAAACATAATACTCCCCATCTCGATAGTCGACACCAATGGCCGTTGCAAAGTTTTGGTTTTCAATCTCACCGATGTCATGCGAACAAGCATTTAAAAAGAGGAGACAAAGAACAAGAATGGTCAAGTAATCCATCATTGATTTTCGTTTCATGCTATTTTCTCCGCTTCTGGATAAATGAAATTCCGAATTTTTTTCGATCATATGGATTCACAAACAATGCTGCTAAATATTCACTGAATGTTAACGAGGCAATCGGTTCCAGATAAGCGATTTTAAATGATTCCAAAGTAGAAAGGTAAATAAGAATGCTAAAGAATCCAATCACTAGCCCGTACACGCCTAAAAAAATGGATAGAATTAAGGTATATACACGGAGGATACTTACGGTTCCAACCAATGATTGGTTCACCAGTGTATAACTTGCCACCGCTGTTAAGGCAATCACCACAATCATCGTTGGGGAAGCGAGCCCTGCACGAATTGCCGCATCACCAATGATTATACCTCCGACAATGGAAACAGTCTGTCCAAGAAAAGTAGGCATTCGGATCCCGGCTTCTCGTAACAATTCAAACAAACCTAGTATAAAAATCGCTTCTAGACCTATAGGTAACGGCAGCCCCTCACGCGAGACAACAACAGTGGCTAGTAAGGCAAACGGCAATTGGTCAATATTGACGGAAGAAAGTGAAACCCAAAATCCAGGGAGGAAGATTGCTACCCCTAGGCCAATCATTCGAATTAACCGTCCAAAAAGAACAAAATAGTAAGGGAAATGAACATCTTCAGGCGATTTAATTAACTCAAAAATATTAACCGGCCCAATTAATACAGAAGGTGAGCCATTTACTATTAAAATAAATCTTCCTCGGAGCATGCTTTCAATGACAAAATCTGGGCGTGTTACATAATCGAATAATGGAAACAAAGAAAAGGTGTAATCGGATAGCCATTGCTCTAGTTGACCACTGCTCACAATACTTTCGCCTCTAAAATCTGTAAGTCGCTTTCTGATTTCCTGAATTAGATTTTGATTGGTTTTATCATTTAGATATAGCAGCGACACTTCTGTTTTACTTAGTGAACCTAGGATAAACGATTCAGAGTAAAGCTGTTCCGACTTCAATCGCTTGCGAATTAAAGCAATGTTTACATTTACTTCCTCAGTAAAACTATCCTTCGGTCCTTTAATGGAAACCTCTGTATTCGATTCTTGCGGATTCCGCTGAGGGATTTTGCTAATATCAAACACATGAAAAAACGGCGTCCCTTCCTGAAACACTATCAGCGAACCTGAAAATATAAGATTCACGAGTTCATTCATTTTTTTGATATGCTGGACGGGTGGGAGCATTTCGGAATGACTACGTGGTTCTTTGTTACTAATACTAAGAAGTATACGGTTAAAATACTCATTTAATTGCGTTGAATCAAGCATTCCTTTGCAATAAAAGGCTTGCAATTTTTCGTCTATTTCATTTGTTATAAACCTTACATCGGCATAATGATAAAAAAAACTCTTTACCTGATCGCAAGTCAATGTCCCTTTTGCTAAATCCTCGTTTAAAAGTTCAGTGTTCATATGTGCTCAGATTCCTTTCTTGTTGGCAGGAGGCCAATGATTAATAGCGCCAACGAAATCAGAACCGCACTTATTAAAGCAGTTGGATAAAAGTACCTTCCGACTATGGTTTGCACCCATATATCACTTAACGGAATGATTGTGATTAATCCTAAAAGAAGTGTAGAAACGGAATACACATGTTTTTTGTTTGAAGTTGAAAGTCCCTTCATCATATCTGCAAGCAGAAATAGTCCTAATGAAACCCGGATGAGTTCGCCGCTTAAAAATTGAAATACCGCTAAAAAGTCCACATGAGATATATATTCTCCTAAGGTAATAAGTCGCCATTGTTCAAAAGCTGGGAACCGCATATCAGATGCAACAGCTGGTCCAAATGAAGACAAGGAACCCATGGTGGGACCAAGAATTAGACCTGCTAAAATGGTGATAAGAATGAAAAGGTTGAGTAAGGTAAATGATTTTTTTAAATGTTGCTGAAGGAGTAAAAGAACAAGCAAATCTGCGCTTCCACCAAGAATAATGATGGTCCCTTTTATTACGGGGTGATAGCCATTCACAAGTATTGGAAACAGATAGGAATAATCTTTCTCACTCATAGTAAAAAAAGCGACAAATATGCCAAGCATCCAAACAAATGGCAATAGGACAGCTGAAACATAGACAATTGATTTTAAACCACTATAGGCTGACCACGCACAAATCAGTAAAAATGGCAGCATTATGATAAAAGCTGGTGTTCGTGGCAGAAAATAAATATTAATGGATTGAATTAAATCATAGAAAGATATCGCACTGATCGCAAAAACATAGGCCGCAAAAATGCTGATGAGAAAAGTAGAAATGGTCCTTCCTGCACGTTCTTTTACCCATTCAAATAGACTTAGGCGCTGTTGGTTTTTTTTCATAATCAAATAAAGGATAAATCCCCAAAACAGTAGGAAAACATAAGAAACCAAAACACATAACCATGCGTCTCGTTTTCCGGTCGCCAGCAAATGAGGCATGATGAGTACATGATTAGAAATCCCAATAAAAAGGATGATAACAAATGATAATTGAGCCCGAGAAAACTGCATATATACACCACCATAAATTCCACTCTAGTTAGGTTTTGTTAGTGCTTCCAAATTATGCATAAGAGGGCAGGAAGACAAAACTTTAGTACGCTGGGTTATAATATCTAACGGAAGGTTTAAGCAAACTAACTTGTTACAAGCATACGAATGCATACTATTATTGATCAATTACATAACGTTTATGTGAAAGAGGGATATGATGAAACTATCAGGGAATACAGTGCTCATTACGGGCGGGGCAGCAGGAATCGGGTTTGCATTTACCGAGAGATTCATAAAAGAAGGCAATAAAGTCATTGTTTGCGGCCGACGTGAAGCAAAGCTCCAGGAAGCAAAGGATAAATATCCTGAACTGATTACACGCGTATGTGATGTCACTAAAGAATCTGACCGGATTGCTTTGTTTGATTGGATAACGAGTGAGTACCCGGATGTGAACGTACTTATAAACAATGCAGGCATTCAGCAGCGCTACCATGTTCTTAAAACGAACGGGAAGGAAGATTGGAACTATTACAGTCAAGAAATAGCCTCCAACATCGAGGCGCCATTTCATTTTGCGATGCTATTTGCACCGTACTTTGCCAATAAAGCCTATGCCGTGATCCTTAATGTATCTTCAGGTTTAGCCTATACCCCAATTGCGATTGCACCGATTTATTCAGCTACAAAAGCGGCGGTTCATTCTTTTACCATGAGCTTACGGCACCAGCTTGAAGATACGCCCATTGAAGTGATCGAAATAGCGCCGCCTGCTGTTAATACCGATTTAGGCGGAGCAGGACTGCATACCTTTGGCACTCCTGTAGATGAATTTGCCGATGCGATATTTAAGGACCTTGAAGCTGGAAAAACCGAAATTGGATACGCACGTGCTGAAAAAGCGATGAGGATGTCGCGAGATGAAATTAATGAGACTGTAAAGGCGATGTACGCCAATATGAAAAACACAATACTTTAATAATATTTGGAGCTACCCATGAAAGTAGCTCCTTTTTGTTTTATTAACCAATTATTTTATTTTTAGGTTGTGTATTTAATTTCGAATACATGAAATGGAAGGAGATACTATTTATATCCTTTTCAGATAGAATCCCAAACACTATTAGCTATGTTCACCAGATGTTTAATCTTGTTCCATTGATCTTCTTCTGTTAAAAGATTTCCTTCTTCTGTACTAGCAAAACCACATTGAGGGCTTAATGCTAGGTTTTCTAAAGGAATAGACTGGCATGCTTCCTTGATCCTGGCTTTAATGGTTTCAGGATTTTCCAGCTCTGGCGATTTAGAGGTAATTAATCCTAGAACAACAGTCATGTCAGGTCGTTTAAAGCTTTTTAATGGTTCAAAATCACCAGAGCGTTGATCATCATATTCTAAGAACAGTCCATCTACATTTAATTCAGCAAAAATCGCATCAGAAATCTGGTCATATCCACCACTTGTAATGTAGGTGGATTTAAAGTTTCCACGGCAGATATGCATGGTAATTAACAAATCATCCGGTTTGTCCGCAATCACGTCGTTGATACAAGATACTCTAGTTTTAATAATATCTTGTACGTCCATGCCTTCTTTTTCAACAACTGCCGAAATCCGTTCTTCCGAGACAAAATCAATCCAAGACGTGTCATCTAATTGCAAGTAACGACAGCCTGCATCATAGAATGCTTGAATTGCCTTTCTGTATGCAGCAACAGTATCGTCATAAAACTGTTCTTTATTGCCGTTATAATACTCATCACCTTGAATTCTAGTGAATAGCATGTTTGGACTGGGAATCGAGAACTTCGCTACTTGGCTTCCATCCCCATATTTTTCTACCACTTCTTTTAAAAATTGAAAGTGTTCAATCATATAGTGGTGATTGAAGTCGACCTTACCAACTACTTTAATTGCATTATTCCTTGTTTTCGCGCCTTTGAAGGCACTAACATATTGGCTTTCAAAGAATTCCACGCCTTTTAGACCGGCTAAAAAATCCAAATGCCACCATGAGCGTCTAAACTCGCCATCCGTGATGGATTTAAGACCTGCCTCTATTTGTTTTTGTACTAACTTCTCAATTTCTATATCCTCTACTTCCTTTAGGGCTCCTCTATCAATCTCACCGTTTGCAAAAGCCTTTCTCGCTGCTTTAATCGGTTCTGTTCGAAGGAAACTCCCTACATGATCGGCTTTAAACGGAGCTTTAACTAGTGTTTTTGTCATCATTCTTACCCTCTTTCTGAAATATAAAAAAAACCCCTCTTCTTTAAAATAAGAAGAGGGTGAAGTCCATAACTAAATCTCTTCTTATCTTCAAGTAATCACTACTGGAATTGGCACAGTACCATTGATAAGTCTGCTGCCGAGGCTTCACAGGGCCAGTCCCTCCGCCTCTCTTGATAAGAGTATTCTCGTATATTTAATTACCTGTAAAGTTACACGTATATAGATAATCTGTCAACAAATAACTTTTACGATATCGCTTTCGTTTCAAATTACGAACAAAATTATAATTTTATCAAACATCGTTCGTGTATTGATAAAAATATATGCTTGTAATCGGAAAAAATATAGGGTATTATAAGCAAAAGACAAACGATAGGGGTTGTATTTGGTGTTTGGTACCCAGAAAAAAAAGATAATGTTACTTGGATCAGGTGAACTTGGAAAAGAGACGATTATTGAGGCACAGCGAATAGGACTTGAGACCATTGCGGTTGACCGTTATGAAAATGCTCCAGCTATGCAGGTGGCTCATCGTTCTTATGTGGTGGACATGCTTGATGGAGAAGAACTTCGTAGAGTGATAGAACGAGAGAAACCAGATTTAGTGGTTCCAGAAATTGAGGCGATTGCAACGGAAACACTAGTGGAACTTGAGGATGAAGGATTTCATATCGTACCGACAGCGAATGCCGTGAACTTAACAATGGATAGAGAAGGAATCCGCCGATTGGCGAGCGAGAAACTAGGGCTCCCTACAGCGAAGTACGCTTTTGCAGACACACTTTACGAACTTAGGAATGCCGTCCAGAAAATTGGGACACCTTGCGTTATAAAACCGATCATGAGTTCTTCTGGAAAAGGGCAAACGATTTGCCGTTCCATGGAGGATGTAGAATGGTCTTGGAATGAGGCAATGGCAGGTGGTAGAGGCAAGAAAGCGCGAATGATTGTGGAGGAATTTATCCATTTTGAATCTGAAATCACGTTGTTAACTGTACGCTCCGCTTCCGGAACAACTTTTTGTGCACCTATTGGACACGTGCAAAGAGAGGGTGACTATATTGAATCCTGGCAGCCACATGACATGTCAGAGGCGCATATCCTAGAGGCGCAGGATATCGCCAAAAAAATCACCGATGCGCTTGGCGGGTACGGAGTTTTTGGAGTGGAATTATTTCTTTCCACACAAGGTGTCTATTTTAGTGAAGTGTCCCCACGGCCGCATGACACGGGGATGGTTACAATGGTTACACAAGATTTATCAGAGTTTGCCTTACATGTAAGGGCGATTTTAGGTTATCCGATTCCAGATGTTCAGCTAGTCAAATCAGGTGCAAGTCATACGATTAAGGCCACAAAAGAAAGTAAGAACTACCACCTATCTGGAATTGCAGACAGCTTAGCGGTTCCTCTTACACAGGTTCGTGTATTTGGAAAACCGGAAACAAAAGTGGGACGACGGATGGCGGTTGTGTTAAGCAACGGAGCAACTGTGAATGAGGCTAGAGAACGAGCTCAGACAGCAGCTTCTAAATTAATGTTAACCTATGAAGATTAACCTATTAGGATCATCAAGATTATACAATTTGGAAAGAGGGATGGTTGAATGCATACAAAAAATCGTTGGTTAATCGCCTTATCGGCGGTTGGCATACATATTTCGATTGGTTCGGTTTACGCTTGGAGTGTTTTTACAAAACCCATGCAACAAGAAATGGGATGGGGGTTAAAGCAAATATCCTTCACCTTTAGCTTGGCTATTCTTTTCTTAGGATTATCTGCAGCCTTTTTAGGACATTTTGTCGAGAAGTTTGGTCCAAGAGCAGCTGGAACATTAAGCGCTGTGTTTTTTGGAGTTGGAGTTGCAGGGGCAGGTTTTGCGATTCAAGTTGAATCATTGCTATTACTCTATTTATTTTATGGAATGATCGCTGGAATTGGGTTGGGAGTGGGATACATTACTCCTGTTTCTACGTTGGTAAAGTGGTTCCCTGACAGAAGAGGTCTTGCAACAGGACTCGCGATTATGGGATTTGGATTTGCTTCCATGATCAGCAGTCCGATAATGAATCATTTAATCGTGAACTATGGGATTTCTAACACTTTCTATATACTGGGAGCGGCTTACTTCATTATTATCTTTTGTTCGGCTCAATATCTTGCACCGCCAAAAGAGGGGTGGCTGCCGAAGGATATTAAGGCAGCGGGACAAAAATCAGGCGGTATGAAAGTAAAAGAGGATTTGCGTCAGTTAACCGCCAATGAGGCAGTCAGAACAAGACAATTTTGGGCTTTATGGTTGATGTTATTTATCAATGTTACATGTGGTATTGCGATTCTTTCGGTTGCATCACCGATGGCGCAAGAGCTAGTGGGTATGACAGCAACTGGAGCAGCAACAATGGTTGGAATCATGGGGTTATTTAACGGAGGGGGTAGAATTGTTTGGGCTACCATTTCTGATTACATCGGAAGACCAAATGTCTACACACTCTTCTTTGCTTTTCAAATTGTCGCCTTTTTCATGCTTCCAAATATAACAGTAGGGATACTATTTTCGATTATCGTTTATATGATTATGACCTGTTATGGAGGAGGTTTTTCCTCAATACCAGCTTATATCGGCGATTTGTTTGGTACCAAGCAGCTTGGAGCCATCCATGGATATATTTTGACAGCATGGGCAGCAGCTGGTCTAGCAGGACCAATATTTGTATCATGGGTCAGAGAAACTACAGGCAGTTATCAAGGCACATTAGTCATTTTTTCGGGAATCTTTATTGTCGCGCTAACGGTTTCACTCCTTATACGTCTTGATATCAGGAAAATAAGGGCTATGAGCGAAAATCAAATGATGAAAAATGTGGAAAATCTTTAGATTAAAATAGAATGAGAAAAGCTGCCGATTGGCAGCTTTTTATGTAGATTAAGGTGTAGGATCTCAAATATCCTGTGTCATTCCAAGCTCTATTTACTAATAATAATGGATAACTTGTAGTTAACATATTTGTTTAAGCGTACTAAAAATGCATCTAATACCTCATTGGAAGGAAATTTGCATTCTAATAGATAACAGCTATCTCCGCCGATTTTGTAGTTGTTAATTACGTATGGTTCCTGTGTTTTAATAAAAGATAAATAAGGTTCATGATGAGTGCTTTTTGTAAAGATGCTTATCATTGCGTGAACAACATACCCTAATTTTATTTGATTGATTTTAATGGTATATCCCTCTATAATTCCGCTATCCTCTAACTTTGCCACTCTTGCTGAAGTTGCTTGTCCAGTTAAATGGACTTTCTCACCCAACTCCTTCATTGTAATACGACTGTTTTTAGAAAGTTCATCTAATATACGTATGTCGGTAGGATCTAACATTTATTCAACTCCTTTCATTAATCAAGTAAAAACGGCCAAAGACTTGATTTAATCTATGTAACTGTTTATGGAGATAGTATAAACTACATCTAGATTATAGAAAAGGAGTTAAAAAACATGAATATACAACTAATTCGAAATGCTACCCTTGTTGTCCACTATGCGGGGAAAAAGTTTTTAATAGATCCATTTTTAGCAGAGAAGGGGACGTACCCGCCTTTTCCTAATTCATTAAGACAAGATCAAAAAAATCCTTTAGTCAGCTTACCAACATCGATTGATAACGTTCTTAAAAATATAGATGCAGTCATTGTTACGCATCTTCATTTAGACCATTGGGATGACACGGCTAAAGAGGTGTTGCCAAAAGATATAAAAATGTTTGTTCAGAATCAAGAAGATGCCAAAGCAGTTCGAAACGATGGTTTTCAAAATGTAGAAGTTTTACGGGAAGGTACAGTTTTTGAGGATATTAGGTTGATTAAAACATTAGGCGAGCATGGAAGAGGAGAAATCTTAAAACTTGCTGGTGAAGTGTGTGGCGTTGTTTTTAAACATCAAAATGAGAAAACGTTATATGTAGCAGGAGATACAGTTTGGTATGGACCTGTTCTAGAAGTAATTGAAACTCACAAGCCAGAAATTATTGTTGTAAATGGCGGCGATAATCAATTTCTACAAGGCGGCTCTCTTGTGATGGGGAAAGAGGATATCTATGAAGTCTGTAATGCTGCCCCGAACGCGATGATTATATCTGTCCATATGGAAGCTGTAAATCATTGGACTTTATCGAGAGTAGAACTAAAAAGCTTTATTAAAGAAAAAAACATTTCTTCAAATATTTTAGTTCCAGATGACGGGGAATCATACTCATTTTAAGTTAAGTAACGGAGAGTGTTCTAAACCAATACACAAAGCTAAAGGAACACTTGTAAGACACTAAGTCAAATCACGTGTAAAATACTCGCACAACTCCTATACTATATGTGAATAACGAATTGGAGGGACAAGTATGCATATTGAAATGTGGACTGACTTTGCTTGACCATTTTGCTATATTGGCAAAAGGCGTCTGGAGGACGCTATTAAACAGCTTGACCATCCTGTTGAAGTGACATATCGATGTTTCGAATTGGATCCGACAATGGGACGTGATATTAAAGAAAACATTTATGAAGGGTTAGCCAAGAAATATGGCATGAGTATCGCTCAAGCCAAGGCTAATACGCAAAGAATGGTACAGATGGCGAAGGAAGCTGGATTGGATTATCAGATGGATACGTTAATCTTAACCAATACCTTCGATGCGCATCGTTTGACCATGTATGCTAAACATAAGGGACTAATGAAAGAGATTACGGAACGGATACTACATGCGTATTTTACCGAATCCAAACATATTGGAGAACATAAAACCTTAACGGAGCTAGCGGTTGAAGTAGGGTTGAACAGGGAAGATGTAGAAAAAATGCTCGCCAGTGATGACATGAGTGATGTTGTCCGTGCGGATGAGCAGACTGCCAAACAATATGGGGTTACAGGTGTCCCGTTCTTCCTGATTAATAAAAAATATGCCTTGACTGGTGCTCAACCTACTGAGACATTTGTTCAAGCGTTGAAAAAAGTGATCGCAGAAGATCAAATCACCGTTTTAAACAGTGAAGACGGTCTAAATTGTGATGAGGATGGCTGTGAAATCCCTAATAAGTAACGTTTTGGTAGTGTAATGTGTCAATAAGCACTTTTCATAGCAAATATCTGTTTCTCTTGATTTTTTTGAAATGGTAAGGTATTATTTAAATTGGTAAAAGAAAACATAATAATTAAATATTCCCATTTGGAAGATGGTATAGACAATATTTATATTGAGCTCAAACATAAGCCAAAATAGATACACCCTGTAAAAGGGTTATTCTATTTTGGCTTTTTCTATTATCGGAATTAATTTAAACAGAGGTCGTCTTGAAATAACAAAAATGAGTATGGAACTTGGAATTGAACTCCAGAAAAAAGTAGCTGCATAGGTACATAAATCAGGTAATCAATGAGTACAAAACTGAATTAATTCTGATTAACAGAATAAGGAGAATTAGTAATATGATAAAAATCGGAATAATTGATGATAATGTTCCATTCACAGAGATACTTATAGATTTTCTCTCGACTATCAATGATATGGAGGTGATTGGAGTTGCGCACGATGGAAGGAAGGGGATGGAGTTAATAAAGAATCAGAAACCAGACTTAATCATTTTAGATTTGATTATGCCATTTTCCGATGGACTTTCTTTATTAAAAAATAGATATGAAGAAAACATAACCACAAAGGTGATAATACTTACCTCTTTAGGAACTGAGGATACCATAACACAAGCAAAGGAATTAGGTGCATCCTACTTTTTGATGAAACCAATTGAACTAAGCCATTTACCAAAAATGATATTGTCTATTTGTTCAGAGTATGTTTCAATGAAACCAGCTTTAAAAAAGGTAATACATAACCCAAATCATGATGAAAAATTAGAATTAAAAATCACAGATATTTTACGTTCCATAGGTATTCCGGCAAATCTAAAAGGATATTTTTTTTTAAGAGAAGCTATTCAAATGATAAATAATGGATCTGAATCTAGTTTTTCAAAGGTAATTTATCCTGCTATTGCATCCAAATTTCATACCACTCCAAGTCGTGTAGAAAGAGCCATAAGACATGCAATTGAAGTTGGATGGAATCGAGGAAGTATGGAGCAATTAAATTTTTTATTCGGAAATACAGTTAGTCCATTAAAAGGGCGTCCGACTAATGGTGAATTTATTGCTTTGATTGGGGAGCATTTAAGAGTGCAAAAAGGGTTGGAAGCCGGAGGTTTCACCTCTGTATAATCCCTCTTTTCCTGTATCGATTTTGTGTAGGTATGAGTATTCATAGGCGGAGAATTTCCTGCTAATGTAAATGGGGAAACTTAAGAAGCGGATATTGGCGGAGAAATTCCGATTAACTGCTCTAATAATGACAAAATCCAAAGATTTAGATAAGATAAACGGAAAAACTCCGGTTATTTTAAAGGAAATATGGGTATTTCCCAATTTAGGAGGAATTTTTCCGCTTATAATTTTTATCAACAATAGCTCAGTCCTACTTCGACTGAGCTACAGCTTCTTTTAGTAAACTGCTAATATTAAACTTCTACTTTTTGGAAAAATTGTGGTAAATGCTCTTTGTGTGCCTCTAGCATTTCATCCAAAATCACTTTACCCACTTTATCAGAAGGAACGAGTGGATTTATGGTCATAGCAAGTAAAGCGGTATCGTAGTTTCCTGTAACTGCTGCCTCAGCCGCTACCCGTTCAAATGATTTAATTTGTTGTACGAGCCCTCTAACAGCAACTGGTAAATCTCCATTGATGATTGGTTTTGGTCCCTCTTTTGTGATGACACAACTTACTTCAACGGCTGATTCATAAGGAATACTAGCAATCGCTCCATTATTAATGGTATTAACAGGCTGAATGTCTCGTTTATCATTATAAATGGATGAAATTAAACGAACGGCTGCATCACTGTAATATGCTCCGCCACGTTCTTCTAACTGAGGAGGCTTGATGGCCAAATTAGGATTTTTGTATAGCTCGAATAATTCTTCTTCTAACTTCTTCACGACTTCCGCTCTTGTCGTGCCCGCTTTAAAATTTTTTAGCTCTTTTTCGAGCATTTCGTCACTCTTATAATAGTAAAGATGATATGGACAAGTAAGTGCATTTAATGCGCGAATAAATTCTGGCTCCCAACCTTGACCTTCAACGTTTTTAACAAAGCTGCTGTTCTTTGGACTCGTTAACAGTTCAATTACTTTATCTTTTACACTTACCCCGTCTAAATACACATCTAATCCATAGACCATATGATTTAAACCAGCGAAATCAATCCGTATTCGAGAATGGTCGACATCCAATAACTTTGCCACTCCCATCTCAATTCCGATTGGAACATTACATAAACCAACGATTTTCTTGTGGTCCGTATAGCGAAGAACCGCTTCTGTCACCATGCCGGCAGGGTTTGTAAAGTTGATTAGCCAAGCATTTGGACATAGCTCTTTGATATCTTTTACAATGTCTAAAATGACTGGAATGGTGCGTAATCCTTTGAAAAGGCCACCAGGTCCATTTGTTTCTTGACCTAATACCCCGTGGCTTAAAGGAATTCTTTCATCTTTCGCACGAGCGTCCAATAATCCTACGCGAAATTGTGTTGTAACAAAATCGGCACCTTTTAATGCCGTTTTTCGATCAAGTGTTAAATGAACCGTAATCGGAAGACCTGCTTTTTCAATCATCCTTTTTGCGAGACTCCCAACAATCTCCAATTTTTCCTTACCTGCTTCTATATCAACTAACCATAATTCCCTTACAGGTAATTCATCGTATCTTTTAATAAAACCTTCCACTAATTCGGGAGTATAACTTGAACCTCCGCCAATCGTTACTATCTTAATTCCGTTACTCATGGTCATCCTCCTAATAAAAAACGAATTTATAAAACCTATTTTAGAAGAGAAAAAGGGGAATTGATATAGGGTTGAAAGCGATAGATTTCTTTTTCACCGAAAGAAATTTGTTTCACAAAAATAACACTGTGTTTCTCATTTGATGTATACTACTAACAAAAGATCCAATGTTCACATGAAGGGGAGAGAAGACTTTGTTTACAAATGAGGTCATTGCAACATTCAATGAACTTGAGTTGCTGCTTTACAAATACATCATGCAAAATAAAGAAAAAGTTGTATATATGCGTATACGTGATTTGGCGGATGAAGCGCATGTGTCCACTTCCACTATCATGCGGTTCTGTAGGAAATTGGATTGCGAAGGATTTTCGGAGTTTAAAGTAAAACTAAAGCTTTTATTTGATGAAAAAAGTACCCCAAAGATTAAAAGTGGTCAGCATGTGCTAACTGAGTTTTTTGAACGTACTCAAAATGAGAATTTCATTTTGAAGTTAGAGGAGGCTGCGGGAGCCATTTCTAAAGCAGAACATGTATTTTTCATTGGAATTGGCAGTTCAGGAATCCTTGCAGAATACGGTGCAAGATATCTTTCAAGTTTAGGGAAGTTCTCTACGTACTTAAAAGACTGGTATATGCCGGTTCATGCTGACTTACATAATAGTATTACAGTGGCACTTTCTGTTTCTGGAGAAAGTGAGTTTACCACCTCTCACGTACATAAATTAAAAGAAAAAGGCAGTATGATATTAAGTATTACAAATAATGCACAGTCCATGATTGCTAAAATGTCAGATAAAAATGTTTCTTATTATGTGACAGAGGAATTTTTTGACACTGCGAATATTACCACGCAAATTCCAGTTGTTTATATTTTAGAAGAAATGGCACGGATAGTGTATGAAAGGGGTAGAATGAATGATTGAGACGTCAGTAATGGGCACAAAATATTCATTAAAAATTACCTCACTTCAGAACTTATTTAGGTAAGATGATTTACTAAAACTTTACAAAATCACCTTGTTTGATTTGATTCTTTGCAAACCATCCAAGATTGACCTCAAGTGCATAATGATATAAAAGTTTAGGATCATAAGTAGGACAAATTTCTTCTTTACAGGGTACCATATCAAGTATTTTTAGAATTTTTCCTTCTGAATCTAGGAAAGCAATAGATAATGGTATTAAGGTGTTTTTCATCCAGAAACCGCCATATGTTTTTGTTGAAAATACAAATAACATCCCTTCGTTATCCGGTAATTTTTCAACAAACATTAAGCCTTTATCTCTTTTTTTAGGAGTATCTGCAATTTGAACGGTTAATTTGACAATCCTTTTTCCACTAAAAACGTCAATCATCTTTGTTTGAAGCCTTGCTTCTTTTTTTTGAGGAAAAAGAAAACCGATTAATTTTATTGTATTTTTTAACATATTGCACCCTCCTCTTTATCATAATAAAATGACTATTAAATTAGTTTACAAATATCCAGTCATTTTTGTTACATTGGTTCGTTGGATTTTTATAACACAATTTTTCGTGATATCCTAATGATGAGTGAAGAAAGTAGGAGGTAAGCTAATGGCAATTGTCGATATTACAGTGATTCCAGTTGGGACAGGCACACCTAGTGTTAGTGACTATGTAGCTGAAATACAAAAAGTGCTTCAACAGTATGAGGGACGGGTGAAGTATCAATTAACCCCCATGAGTACGTTAATCGAAGGTGATTTAAAATTATTGCTTCAGATTGTTCACGAACTTCATGAAGTTCCGTTTCAGAAAGGTTTACAGAGAGTATGTACGAACGTTAGAATTGATGACCGACGTGACAAGGAAAATACCATGGAGCGGAAGTTACAGTCGGTTCAAGCAAAATTATAAGTCCATCGTATTTAATTTAATTATATTATGTTAACTAAAAGGAAACGCTAGGATGCATAATGTTAAATTGGGGACTGGCTTTTTTTATGTATGGAAGTAATCCCAGATGAATCTGAACAAAAAGAAAATCGTTTTTTTCTTCCTAATAGTCATCTGCGAATCTTGTATCCAATGGGATATTTAAATCAAAATACTGTGTGCTTTGTAGGCAGCCGAAATCGTTTGTGAATTTCGGCTCTATTTCATTGATTAATAAACTTATATTCTTGAATAATCGAGTTAACAATATGCATAGATTCCCACTCTCCTGAAGAAAGAAAGGTGATGGGATATTTTTTTGGAAAAAGGGCTTTGCTAATTTGACTAGGTGTCAAACCATTATCATGAAGATTGATAATATTCCCCTGGAGTTCTAATAAATAATCTAGCTTTCTCTGTAACGACGTACGTCCATCCTTTAGAAAACCAGCATGGCAGCAAAAAACATCACCGAAATCACAAGTTAATACCCTCTTTATCGAAGCAATGATGGTTGGGATACTCTCCTCTCGTAATGCAACCTTTGTTTTTTCCTGGCAATATAGGTCTCCAGTAAATAGCTGGCCCGTTTCACGATTTAAATAAGCTAAATGGTCGATGGCATGACCTGGTGTGTCAATTACGTCCCAAGTAGCATGTCGCGAAGAAAAGGTTTTTCCAATGGGATTTGCTTGAAAAGGACGTCGCTTCCCCCAGAAAACCTTCCGATACATAGGATAATCCGGCTTTTTTTTACAGTAATCCAGCTTCCTTTTACTCATATAAATAGGAAGATTCAGCTCATTTTGTAAAAATGCTGCACACCCGGTATGATCTTCATGAAAATGTGTGATGACTACTTGATCGATATCTTGTTGTTTGAAAAATGGGTGAAACTCCTTTTCTAATGAAGCAGAACCCGTATCAATGAGAACTCCATCCACGACGAAGCAATGAACATTTAATTGTACCCCTTGAAATGAAACCGTGCCGTTTCCATCTTGAACACCATTTATCGTCTGTTGGTTAAAATTCTTCTTAAGCAACATAATATGAAACCTCCCATTACCGAACCCTTTGTAAAATTTTAACACAAAATGAATTGTTATTCATTAATTAATAAAAGAATATGAACATCGTTTTATAAATAATAATATTATGTTAACTAATAATTTTACTAGTGATGGTGTTAAAAGTTAGTCTTGTATGCGCTTTTTAATTTTTTTGAGTTGGAGATCTTAAATCATGCAACCCTGAAGTTACTTGTTCTTGACAAGCAACTTCAGGGTTGCTTATACTCTATATATGAATTGGGACAAAGACGTCATATTTAAAGCACTAAGTGATTCCACTCGACGGCTCATTTTAGACGAACTAACCGAACGTAACGAGTTGACATTGTATGAACTTACGGTTCGACTTATTATGAAGCACCACCTAGCCATTTCGCGACAGGCAATCGCTAAACATCTTTCTGTATTGGAAGGTGCAGCGCTCGTAAAATCAAAAAGAAAGGGAAAATATCGAGTAATTCAATTCAACAATGAACCACTTAAAGATTTGTTAAAAGGATGGATAGAGTAATTTATAGATCAGCATAGGACTTCTGACTAATGTATGGGTTTTATTACTTAATACCAGGTTATTAACACGGCACACTACCACATATCAAAGGAGACAGAAAAAGTATGAATATTATTGTTACTAGTATTTTTGTAGAAGATCAAGACAAGGCATTAGAGTTTTATACTACAAAGCTAGGCTTTGTAAAAAAGCATGATGTTCCCACCGGAGAATATAGGTGGATAACGCTTGTTTCTCCAGATGAACAAAATGGTACTGAACTTTTGCTCGAACCGAATGTCCACCCTGCAGCAAAGGAGTATCAAAAGAAGATATCTTCTGAAGGCATCCCAGCAACTATGTTTGGAGTTGCAGATATTGATGAGGAGTATAAACGGTTATTGGAAAACGGCGTGAAATTTACGATGGAGCCCACAAAAATGGGTGAGGTTAGAATAGCTGTCTTTGACGATACATGCGGCAACCTTATTCAAATAATTCAGCAATAACATCATGTCATTCTATATCAAAATAACCAGTTTACTTAACCCTGTCCTATATTAAAGACGGGGTTAAGTGAAGTATTTTTAAAATTATAGAAATAACTGAAATTATCTTCATGAAAAAGATATAGCTAGTCAGAAGGCTGTATCTTTAAGTTAATTAATTATTATCTAGGTTTAATAATTCAGAAACGTAAGTATAACAACGCTCAAGTTCATCAAGTGATACTAATGAAGGGTTATGCTCAAACGTTACATGGAATGAATTGTTTTTTTTAGCTAAGTACTTTAGATATGTAATGGAATCTCCATAAAAATCATTTTTCTGGTGAAAAGGAAGTACTGGTAAATGCCTTTTCACTTTATTCCCATAGTATGTATTACTATAATGAAGTAAATAGACAGATTGATGGATTTCATCAATAAGTGAACAAGGATTAAATCCTGGAAACGCCCTTTTATGATAATCCATCCGTTGTGTATCCAAAACTAATCCGATTTCTGGATACTTTTTGAACATTTCTACATATACCTCTTGAAATTCACCAAAAAAGTCATATTCTAATACGATTCTTTGTTTATATTTATTTTGAAATTTGATCAGGTTTTCAAATAAATAACAGCTATAATCTCTTAGTTGTTCTTTGGAATAGTCACTATACTCAAAGTAAGGATAGTCCTTTGGTGCTTCCCAAAGCATTTTGTTTTTCGCCTTAGGGAATATAGGAGGAAATGGATAATGAAATAAAATATATTCGGCATTCACTATAGTTGAATCTACTATTTGTCTCTCCAAATCCAAAATTGCATTTTCTCTTTCATGTTTGTTGGCACTTGAAAGCAGCGGATAGTCATGATTAGAATAAGTAGGTGCGTGTATGCCTATTTTCAAGTTTTGTTTAGTAGCAAACTTGTTTAATAAAATATAATCCTCCTTAGAATTGAATTGGGAGACTTCCAAGCCTGTAATGGAAGGATGACTGTATCTTTCCCATAAAGATTGATCGAAACGATGCCACATTCCAATTTGTAATCGCCTCATTTGTGAATTCTCCTCAAATGTAATATTTTTACACTTTTAACCTATCAATTGGATTATCTCAAAAACCTTATAATTAAACAATTCTTTTATGATTTATATGGGTGCTTCAAACAAGAAGACATTTTAACCCCAAATTAAAAGAATTTGGAAAAATCGGCTAGTAGAGGCCTCAGAAATTAAGGAGTCAAGTAAGGTTTTGAAAAATACAATAAAATGTATAATGGAAAAACTGTAAAAACAGTCACAAAGTTATACATACAAAAATTTAAAATGAATGGATGAGGAGCTGCTAAATACGGCGGCTTTTTTTGTGGTCTAATGGGACAGTGTAATCGAAGAACGTAAATTGTTATAGGAATCATAAAGAACTAAATAATCTAATTAATATTAGGTAGAATGATTGGAGATATTATTTAGAAAGGAGTGGAAAAAATGAGTCATCCAATAAATAAATTGCCTTTTATAGAATTAACCGCAAATGAGGTATCTAATCTATGGTCTTCCTATTTAATGAACAGTATGGAACAAAGACTTTTGCAATATTTTTTTGCAAGTACGGAAGATAGCGAAATAAGGCAAGTGATAGAACAGATGTTAAATCAATCACAAAAGAATATAAATGAACTCCAGGAGATTCTTGTCAAAGAGAATCTTACGGTCCCTATTGGTTTTACCGATGAAGACGTAAGGGTTGACGCACCAAAAGTATTTTCGGATACATTTATTATGCATTTTTGTTTTGATTTAACACACCTCTCAATGAGTACATATCCAGTTGCATTATCGGATTGCACCAGAAACGATGTTCGAGATCATTTTCAAGTAAACATTGCATTTTCTGTAAGAATACAGAATGAAATTGTCGACATAATGTTATCAAAAGGTATATATTTGAAACCACCACAAGTAGCAATAGATAGTAAGGTCGAAATTGCTGATAACTTCTTCTATCTTAATGGTTTTTTTGGTGCTTCAAGACCTTTAAATGCTCCTGAAATCGCTAATGTTTCAAGGATTATACATAGGGCACAGTTTTCAAAAATGGTTTTTGTCACTTTTAGTAAATTAGCCCAAACAAAAGAGCTGAAACAACATTTTGCTAAAGGGAGGGATGGAATCGAAAAAGTTTTAGATTCACTTCAAGAAGTTCTTGAAAAGGAAAATATTCCGATTTCATCCTCAGGGGACTTTCAAATCTCCAATGTTGAAATGTCTCCATTTTCCGATAAGTTAATGTTGTTTTTTGTGAATACATGCTTGGGTATATTTTGTTTTGCTATGATAAGTCAGGCAATGACTTCCAGTTTAAGAACGGATATAACCTCAAAATTAAGTAAAATATCAGATGATATGAAGAAGTTTTACGGAATCGGTTTACTTTTAGCGATCAAAGAAAAGTGGTTTGAACAACCTCCCCAAGCAGTGGATAGAAAAGTTTAGTTGTTAATAAAACAAATCCATCTATAACCTTAAAGAAAACCCCTAATTATTATGTAATGAAGATGAGGAATTTTCACTTAAAAGTTAATAAACAAACTGAGGCGACGTGTTAATAGGCGTCGCTGTTTTCTTTTAAACATGGTATTTATACATAGGTTTAATTATTTAAACACCAATACTTTTTTCTCTTTGTTGAATTAGAATAGAAGAAAAGTAATCTTTAAGGTTGCTTTTCTTTTTTGATAAAATACTAGAAAAATATAGTAAAACGTTATATAGTTGGAAAAAACAATTAAAATATTCTTAATATAGTAGACAAATAAAAAATAAGGAGCTCAAAATGAACACGAAAGACAAATGGAATTTAAAACATCTTGATCGAATCACTCAGCTAAAGGAACCACAACCCAATCCAAGATTAAAGAAGCTTGCATCATACTTTAAGGAAGGCGGTACTGCTCTAGATATAGCATGTGGTCTTGGTGGAAACAGTTTGTTTCTTGCAGGAATGAACAACCAAGTCGAGGCAGTTGATATTTCAGACGTTGCGATCAACTATGTTCAAGAACAGGCTGCCAAAGATAATTTAAGTGTGCAGCCTCGAGTAACGGATTTAACAAATTTAGATACGCTAAATTGGCCGAGTAATCCCTTTGACTTCATTGTTATGTCCTATTACCTAGATCGCTCACTTTTTCCAATTGTAAAGAACGTTCTAAAAGATGGGGGTTATTTCTTTATGGAAACCTATTATCGGTCACCGTTCACAGAGGAACAAGGAGTATCTGACCAATACAAGCTAAGGTCAAATGAGTTGTTAGAAGAATTTGGAGATTGGAAGGTTCTTTATTTTGAAGAGAACGAACAAGAAGGCTGGCAATCGATATTTTGTCAGAAACGTTAAGTATAGTTTGAACCGCATTTTTATATGCGGTTCCCTATTAGGACATTTTATTTTCGCTAAAATCAGAGGAGTCGTTGTAATCATAACGAAACCCATCTTCTTGTGCAGGAATACTCTTGTTTGTTTCCATGGTGTCTGATTCATTTGTTAAGATCGGTTTATTGTTTTCTTTATTTGATTTGCCACTCTTTGAATTCACCTTTGTTAGCCTCCTACAATCAATTTCAATCTCCTCTAGTATTCCTAAAGGTTTTCTTCTTATACATCCGTGTTTTTCCTAGAAAACGGCATTACCCAAATCATCGTATTATGATGAAAGAAGTTGGTATTGCTGATTCATTATCACTAACGCCCCGTGTAAAAGGTAAAGTGAACGACTTGAATGCAACACATCATTTTTGATTAAAAGGTATTTTTTTCTTTTAGGGGCGAAAACACATACAGTAAATTTTTTCATATTTTATTTTATAAATAGTGAGACAGAAGGGATGGACCAATGTGAAAATCTCACTTCGAGATCAAGTTTTAAAAAAGGAAGGTACGTCTTTTCCTTCAAAAACCTATACATCCATGGTGCTCCAACCTGCCTATGATGAAGCAAAGCACCAATTCATAGACTCAATGCTGGAAATTCATTACGCTCATTTAATCATGCTTGTGGAGCAGGGGCTGGTTGGAAAAGAAGAAGCAGAAAAAATTGCTAAAGCAGTTTCAAACTTAGATCAGGAGGATGTTAAAAAAAGAAGTTATACCGGTGAATTTGAGGATTTGTTTTTTGAAGTCGAACATTTTTTAATTCAAGACATAGGCGATATTGCAGGAAACCTTCATATCGCAAGAAGCCGAAATGATATGGGAATAGCCATTTACCGCATGACATTACGGAAAAAGCTATTATTATTGATAGAAAAGGCGTTAACACTTCGAGAGGGCCTTATTGAATTGACCAAAGAGCATAAAGAAACCGTGATGATTGGCTATACACATACTCAACAGGCGCAGCCAACCACATTAAGTCATTATTTAAATGCGATGACTGATATGCTTACACGTGATATTTATCGACTACAAGCAGCCTATAAAACGGTGAATCGGAGCAGTATGGGTGCAGCAGCATTAACAACATCGGGGTTTCAGATTAATCGTGACCGTATGAAGGCTCTTCTTGGCTTTGAGGATATGATTGATAATGCCTGGGATGCGGTTGCAGGTGCAGATTATATTGCCGAAACAGCGACTGCAGTTCAATTATCCGCATTAAATTTAGGAAGATCGATGCAAGACTTCTTATTATGGGGTACACAGGAGTATGGTGCATTTCTACTTTCGGACCCATACGTCCAAATTAGTTCCATTATGCCCCAAAAAAGAAACCCTGTTTCGATTGAGCATATGCGAGCTCTTTTATCTAGTGTAGCAGGAGATTGTCAAACAGTCTTACTCATGCTCCATAATACACCATTCGGAGATATTGTGGACACAGAGGATGATATGCAGCCCTATATATGGAAAGCAATAGAAAGATTAGGGGACATTTATGAATTGTTAACATCGGTTTTACTTACTATGGAGGTTAATAAAGATACCCTGCTGAAAAGAGCCAAAGAAAGCTTTGCGAACGTGACGGAGCTGGCCGATACCATTGTCCGTAAGGATGGATTGTCATTCCGTCAGGCACACCAAGTTGTAAGTAATATGGTTAAATCGTTAGTGAATAATGGAAATACTTCATTGAACTCATTAACATTGAAACTGTTAAATGAGCAATTCAAAATGGTAGCAGGCAAGAAATCTGCTCTTACGGAAGAAGAATTAAAACAATGTTTGAGTCCCGAATATTTTGTTAAAATCCGTGATTTACAAGGTGGACCAAGTCCAACAAGGATGGAAAAAACAATCAGAGTACGATTACAGGAGCAAGAAGAATTAGCAAGTTGGTTGAAGGAAAGACAAAAACACCTTCTCACCGCAGCTACAAATGTTAAGGAGATTATTACGAAATGGACGGGAGCAAAAAAATAACCCCCCCAAACGGCTTGCGGTCGATGGGGGAGGTACGAAACATTGACATTCTTGTCTGTATAGTTGGAATCATCCTTGGCAATAGGTTTCGCTAAATGTCCAATTATAATTTTATAAAAACTCAATTGATCCAACACAAGTGAGACACTTAAGCCTCTTTTGTCACTTCCTCACCTACTACCTGATAATATAAGCCCCTTCTTTACCTAAAATTTTTGGATTATTATGGTCATTGGACATACCGACAGACTTTTCACTATATACAAGCTTTTAAATAATTTATAATTATCATATAATAGTATATAGTTATTTTATAAATAATATAATTTCATATTGATAGTGTAAAAATAAAGAACTAAAAAGTGTGTGACTAGGTTGCGTCCTAAGCTTGGCGTTACCCTGTATCTTTCTAAAATTTTTAAAAGAAGGTTGGTAAAAATGAGCAACGGAGAAACTAAAACAGACGTCATATTAATAGGCGCCGGAATCATGAGTGCCACTTTGGGGACAATTTTAAAAGAATTAGTACCGGAATGGGAAATAAAAGTGTTCGAGAAACTCGAAAACGCAGGTGAGGAAAGTTCTAATGAATGGAATAATGCTGGAACGGGGCATGCGGCACTCTGTGAGCTTAACTACACGACGGAAAAACCAGATGGATCTGTAGATATTAGTAAAGCAATTAATATTAATGAACAGTTCCAGGTTTCCATGCAATTTTGGTCATACCTTGTAAACAGCGGTCTGGTACAGAATCCACAGGAATTTATCAGACAATTGCCACATATGAGCTTAGTGCAAGGAGAAGAAAATGTAACTTTTTTAAAGAAACGTTTTGAAGCGCTCACAAACAATCCGCTTTTCCAAGGAATGGAATTTTCTGAAGATCCGGAAAAACTGATGGATTGGATCCCACTTATCATGGAAGGCCGCGTATGGAATGAACCTATTGCAGCAACAAAAATTGACTCTGGAACAGACGTCAACTTTGGTGCATTAACGCGCATGTTGTTTAACCATTTAGAAAATAAAAATGTAGATATTAAGTATAATCATAGTGTTTCAGATCTTAAACGCACTAGCGATGGCTTGTGGGAATTGAAAGTTCAAAACCAGTTTAGTGGTAATGTCAAACGCCATACGGCAAAATTTGTCTTCATCGGCGGCGGAGGAGGCAGCCTGCATTTACTGCAAAAGTCTGGTATTCCTGAGGGGAAAAATATAGGTGGATTCCCTGTAAGCGGAATATTTATGGTATGTAATAACCCTGAAGTTGTGGAGCAGCATCATGCAAAAGTATACGGAAAGGCAAAGGTTGGTGCTCCGCCAATGTCTGTTCCTCATCTTGACACAAGATTTATTGACAATAAGAAATCATTGTTATTTGGACCATTTGCCGGTTTTTCACCAAAATTCTTGAAAACAGGTTCAATGCTTGATCTAGTAACCTCTGTTAAACCAAATAATGTGTTAACGATGTTAGCGGCAGGCGCAAAAGAAATGCCCCTAACCAAATACTTGATTCAGCAAGTAATGTTATCAAAAGAACAACGTATGGAAGAGTTACGTGAATTTATCCCGAGTGCTAAAAGTGAGGATTGGGATTTAGTCGTAGCCGGCCAGCGTGTACAGGTTATTAAAGATACTGAAGCTGGTAAAGGAACGCTTCAATTTGGAACCGAAGTCATCACTGCATCTGATGGATCCATTGCAGCATTGCTAGGTGCTTCTCCTGGTGCTTCTACTGCTGTTCACGTTATGCTTCAGGTAATTAAAAAATGCTTCCCGCAACATATCAATGAATGGGAACCGAAAATCAAGGAAATGATTCCTTCATATGGTGTATCACTGATGAAAAATCCAGAACTGCTTCGTGAAATTCACTCTTCGACTGAGCAGTCGCTCGGTTTAAAAGAAAAAGAACTCGCTTACAGTTAGTTCCTTAAATATTTGTTGCAATGAGCACAATATAGAGCAGAAAATTTGCAAATTTTTATTCAAAACTTGTAAATTTTCTGCTTTTTTATAACTATAATGAACTTAGCCTCCATAAAAGTAGAGCTTGTTCCAATTTAAATAAAATAAAAGAATTTCTGCCATTTTATGTTACTATAAGATTGCATATGAGTGGAATAAAATCCCCAGCGTCATCCCCACTGGTATCTTCCTGTCATCACTTAACTGTAAATTGGTACCAACCCTAAAAAAAAATTACATAGGTATTCCGTTTATTCAAATGAATTTAGAATCAGGAGGAACTTCATATGAAACCAACAGATAAATTCAATGGGAAGGCAGATGTGTATTCAAAATCCCGCCCTAGTTATCCCAATGAGTATATTGATTATTTATTATCAGCTAATATCTTTACTGAGACTAGTAGGATTGCAGATATCGGTTCAGGGACGGGAATTTTGACCAAGCAGCTATTGGAAAGAGGAGTCAGCGTGACAGCGGTAGAACCAAATGATGACATGAGATCAAAAGCAGAACATGACTTACATCGGTTGGAACAATTTACTTCAATTAATGGCTCAGCTGAGAAAACTACATTACCAGCCAATAGTGTGGATCTGGTGGTAGCAGCTCAGGCATTTCATTGGTTTGATAAGGAAAAGTTTAAATTAGAATGCAAACGGATACTGAAGCATGAAGCAAAGGTAGCACTGGTTTGGAATAGTAGAGATTTCAAAAGCCCTCTCATTAAGGAAAATGCTGAGATTTTTAATAAATATTGTCCGAACTTTTATGGGTTTAGCGGTGGAATTGGTGAGGATGAAGAAATTTTTAATCAATTTTTTCGGGAAGGTAAATACGAAATTAAAAGATTTCCCAATGATTTAGACATGGACTATGAAGCATTCCTTGGGAGGAACCTCTCAGCATCGTATTCACTAAAAGAGTCAGACAAGGATTTTAAGTTTTTTGTAGAAGCCATTGCAAATCTTTTTTATAAATACAGTCAAAATGGAACAATAGTTATGCCTAATTTTACTCGAAGCTACTTAGGTAACGTGTAAGGAATAAGCATTATTAATCCATAGTAAAAATATTTGCAGAGTAATTCAGATTTGCATTTGCTCTGCTTTCTTTTTGAATAAGAGGACAGATTTTATCTGGAATTTACTATAGCTCCTTCTCTAATCATTAAGTAGAAGATATTTATTCGTGCAATATTCTTTATTATGGACTATTGAACTGGATGGGAGAATTCCTACAATTGCTTGGTTTTGAATCTACTGGTTTAACAAAATATCAAACGGAAGAGGATACTGAAAATGAACAAACAGGAAAGCAGCTATAGATGGGTGGTTTTTAGTACCGTCTTATTGGCTTACTTTTTAATCATTAGCCAAAGAACGGCTCCGGGACTTATAACGGATCAGTTAATGAAGGATTTTCATGTTTCAGCTGCTGTTATAGGTCTTATGAGTAGTTTTCAATTTTTTGCTTATGCAGGATTTCAAATTCCGATTGGTTTATTATCAGACAGATACGGACCGAATCGCTTTCTTATTATAGGTACCATTCTTACTGGAATTGGCTGCGTAATTTATAGTTTTTCTCCAAATGAATATGTTTTGATAGTCTCTCGATTTATAGTTGGAACAGGGGACGCGATGATTTTTCTTAACTTGGTTATCATTTTAAGCCAATGGTTCAAAGCGCAGGAATTTGTAAAATTGTTGGGTATGGTTTCCCTTGTTTCGAGCCTTGGTTCATTAACAGCCACACTTCCTTTTTCTGTGTGGATTTCATTCGCAGGTTGGCGTACACCATTCTTAATTCTAGGTATCATTTTAGCGATATTCTCTTATGTACTATATACTATACTTGTTTTGAAACCTAACAAAATCTATAAAGATAGTATTGATATTAAAAAAAGGAACCAAAATCGAGAAAGTGTATGGAGGATTCTCCGACGAACCATTTCTGCACGTCAAGCTTGGGCAACGTTTTTATGTCACTTTGGGTTGGTTGGTGCGTATGTTGGGTTTATCGGTTCCTGGGGAGTGCCATATGGAATCCATGTACTGGAGTTATCCCGTTCAGAAGCAAGCCAGCTAATGATGTATGGTCTTTTTGGAGCCATTCTTGGAGGTCCGTTAATTAGCTGGATTACAAGCAGATTAGATTCTATAAAAAATGTTTATACCTATGTACACATCATTGCTTTATTAAGTTGGGGAGGATTGTTTTTTTTAGGTGTGAACCCTTCATTTATACTAGTAGTTATTTTATTTTTCCTCATAGGTTTTGGAAATGGTGCAAGTGCATTGACATTTGCAGTGGTACGGAAATCCTTTCCTATAGAAGAAGTAGGGGTTGTAACAGGATTCTCCAATATGGGAGGTTTTTTAAGTGCCGTTTTGTTACCTATTTTGTTCGGAAAGGTATTAGATTTATCTCCTCATGATTTTCATCTTGGATATCATTATGGATTTATCATTCCAGTCTTATTTTCTTTGATTGGACTGTTAGGAGTTATAATGATTAAAAAGGAACGAAGGGATGAAAAAAACGTCTTAAATGCAGTGTAATTCAGAAGAGAACACACCTTTTTCTATTGGGACTTTTTTACATATACTTCAATACTTTAATTTGAAACATTAAGGATATCAAATACGTCTAAATTTTGTTATATCCTTTTTTGGATGACATCGTTTGATCAAAATGGTAAGGAATAGTAAATAGATAGAAAGTAGGTAAGTTCGAATCGTGAAGGTTATTACATTATGCGGGTCAACGAAGTTTAAGGAACAATTTGAAGCAGCAAATGCTTATCTTACCTTACAAGGAAATGTTGTTATAAGTGTTGGATTCTTTGAACAGAGTGAAGGCATAAGCATTACAAAAGAACATGAAGCCTTATTTGAAATCATACATCTGCAAAAAATTGATATGGCAGATGAGATTTTTGTTATTGATGTTGATGGTTATATTGGCAGCAGCACGAGGAAAGAAATTGAATATGCGAACAACTGTGGGAAGAAAGTTAGTTACTTCTCAGAAAGTAAGTTATCTATAGGGGGATATATATATGAAAATTGTAGAGCTTCAAAAGGGGAATGAATTTTTGGAGGAAGGGATTGAGGTATTTTGGAACGTTTGGGGGACAGAAGATAATTATAAGTTTTACGAGGACTGTATTTATCATTCCGCTGAAACTTCAGAAGACCTGCCAAGATTTTTTGTAGCAGTAGAAGATGAAAATATTATTGGGACGTATGCCATCTTGAGAAATGATATTAATAGCCGCCAGGATTTATGTCCTTGGCTTGCATGCCTATTCGTTGATAGAGAAAACCGGGGGAGAGAAATCGGGGCGCAGCTATTGGAACACGGCTTAAGAGAGGCGGCAAAAAAAGGGTATAAGAAGCTTTATTTGACTACTGATCTAGAAAATTATTATGAAAAATATGGATGGGAACATAACGGGGTGGCCTATAGTCCAAGTGGTGGTCATTTGAAAATTTATGAAAAAGGCACCAATATTTAAGAGATGGGCGGTATGAAAATAGTTGATTCCAACACCATGCAACACTCCATTAGAAAACTACTTGCTTTAGCCACTTCAAAGGAAAAAGTCGAAATAGAATATGAGCGTTATTTAAAATACCCGAACAGGACTCTATTTGCATTTGAGTTGGAAGGTGAAAATGCAGGCTGTATTGGTGTTGAGATTAATAGTTTAAAGCTATGCGAAATTAAACATATTGCAGTTTCTTCAGAACATAGAGGTAAAGGGATTGGAAGTAAAATGATCCGTTTTATTTTGGAGATGCACCCTTCGGTATTTGCAGAAACAGATTCAGACGCTGTTGAATTTTATCGCAAATATGGCTTTAAGATAACGAGCTTAGGAGAAAAGTATCCTGGTGTCGAAAGATTTTTATGTGAGTACTAGGGGGAGTTTTTTAATATGAAAATAGTTGAACTCCTATTAAATTGAATAACGATTAAGAATGTGTACTTTATTATAAAGGGAGTCTCTAAAATATAGAAAGAGTGTTTCATCGGTGCCAGGCACCATGAAACACTCTTTTTTATTATTTAATTAAATTAAATCCCATGGGGAGTGTAAATCCTAGAGCAAAAAGGATAACAAGAACGATAGAAAATGCAATCCATATGATGTCCGTTTTCTTTCCTCTTTGTTTTCGGACAATCACGATTTCAAAAAGACCAATCATGACGACTCCAAGTATTGCTTTCAAATAGTAGGATAACGGAATGGAATAAGCTGCAAAGAAGAGTATACCTCCTGAAACGATAATAAGAATGTATGTAGCTCGTAAAACCATATGCCATATTTTGATGTTTTTTCCCTTGTTTTGCATAACCACAATGATGATTAGAAAAATAAGCGATAATACCAGTGATGATAAGTGTACGTGTGTCATTTAAGTTGACTCCTTTTTATATTGAATAATCCTTCTATAAACATAGTCTAATAGGAAAATATAAAAGGATTCTAAATTAAGTATTAAATTTTTCTTAAAAAGGTAAGGTTTAAAGAATCTAAATTTTCAAAAAATGGTTTACATGTGTTTTGACTATATGGTAATCTATTTGTATATATACCGTAATTAGATTTCATATATCACATATCGGTATTTTGTAAGCGTTGTTATTCTAACAAACTCTTTATCTGGAAAAAGCCCTACATATACTATTGTATCTAACTCTATTTTTCTAGATTCAACAGGAATTATGCTCCATCGTAACGAATGTATATGCTTTAATTAAAAGATGCTGCCATGCCAATTAGAAGTCTTTATTTAGCCGATTAAAGAAAATAATCAGTGTAAGGGGGATGATAAGAATGGAAAAGGAAGGAGTCATTCGCGGAGTGCACCATACTTCGTTCACAACACAAAATTTTGAAGGTATGTTGAGTTTTTATCGTGATTTATTAGGGTTTAAGGAACTAGCTAAATCGGAAATTCAAAGTGAGATTTTAGATAAAATCACTGGTATTCAAAATACAAATTTAAAAAATGCATTGTTATTGGCCGGTAATACGGTTATTGAAATTTTCGAGTATGTTAGTCCAGAAGGACAACCTGCTAACCTAAATCGTCCAGCCAATGATGTAGGTATTACCCATGTTTGCTTCGATGTCGTCGATATTTTCCCGTTATATCATCGTCTTAAGGAGGCTGGTGTCGAATTCAACTGTGAACCACAAAATTTTAAAGATAGGGTTATCGCAACATATGGTCGTGATCCAGACGGGAACTTATTTGAATTACAGGAAATTATTTTTGAAAACCACCCTGCCCGGTTGAACTGGGAGTAATTATAGGAGAAATTACGTGCTGGAGGGGAATTATGGCAAAGATTGTCGTTTTTTATAAACAAACAAAAAGACAAGCTGAATTTGAAGATTATTATTTTAATATCCATCTACCAATTGTCCAAAAGATTTCGCAAATCAAAAGTTTAAAAATTTCTCGAGTGGTTCACCACAATAATACCATTCCTGATTTATATTTACATGGTGAAATAGAATTTGAAAATATGGACGCATTGAATCAAGCTATAGCCTCCCGAGAGGGTAAAGCGATGTTTGACGATGCAGCGATTTTAAGAAAATTCTTTGACTCACCACCTATTACCGCTTTTGTTGATTCGGTAGAGATAGGTTCTTTAACGAAAGTAGATTAATAAATATTAATTATACAAGAAATAAGGAGGAAAATGATGAAATATACTACGTTAAAAAAGACAGATATGAAAATATCAAAGATTGGTGTTGGAACAAACAAAATAGGTGGTCATAATATTTTCAAAGGTTTGGATGAAAATGAAGGAAAAGCTTTTTTAATTGAAGCAATTAACCTAGGTATGAATTTTATTGATACCGCAGATATATACGGTCCGGCACGTTCAGAGGAATTGATAGGAGAAGTTCTTCAAAATAGTGGTTTTAAAAGAGAGGAACTTGTCATCGCTACCAAAGGTGGAGTGGAATGGAATATACCTGGTGGAGGCACTAGGAGAAACAATAAACCTGAATATTTCAGATCAGCAGTAGAGGCAAGCTTGAGGAGACTCCGTACAGATTATATCGATTTATATTATCTCCACTGGCCAGACAATGAAACTCCTTTTTCAGAGTCAATTGGGGAATTAGCTCGACTTAAGGAAGAAGGAAAAATCAGAGCCATTGGCGTATCTAACTTACCAATCGATCAATTAAGAGAAGCGGCTCAAGTTACAGAAATTGCTGCAGCACAATCTGATTACAATATGTTTGATAGAAATGTTGAAAAAGATGTACTTCCATTTTGTGTTCAAAATGAAATATCGTTCATCCCTTGTTATCCATTAGCCTCAGGTCTTCTTGGAGGACATTACAAGATGGGAGACCCAACCCCGAAAGGACTGACAGAGGAACAATTTCATAAAAGGCTAGAGGTTGTAGAAAATCTAAAGGTTGTGGCTGAAGAGAAAGAAGTAACATTGTCTAATTTAGCCCTCGCTTGGCTTTTAGCTCAAGATGGTGTTGATTCTGTTATCCCAGGAGGAAGACACCCAGGGCATGCCCAAGGAACTGCGAAAGCTGCAGAAGTAAAATTGTCTCAAGGTGAACTTGATCGCATTCAAAAGATTTTAGGATAGTATTGGTCAATAGGAATATTCAAAAGGATCGAAAGGTGTCTCATCTTCCGATCCTTTTCTCTAGCAATTAGGGAATATAGTTATTAATGATCATAAACATATTGCTATATAAGAGGAGGAGAAAGATGGAATTTACTAATCTAAAAAAAACAGACATCCGGGTATCTCAGATTGGAATTGGTACAAATAAGGTTGGCGGCCATAATATCTTTAAAAATCTTAATGAGGATGATGGGAAAAATTTTATTAAAGAAGCACTGTATCATGGTGTGAACTTTATTGATACCGCGGATTATTATGGGTTGGGTCGATCTGAAGAGTTAATAGGGGAAGTCATACGAGAAATCGATCTGAAGAGAGAGGAACTTGTCATTGCCACCAAAGGCGGTATGGAATGGGACGCAGAAGGAAAGATAAAATTTAATAACCATCCAAACTACCTCAGATCTGCACTTGAAGCCAGTTTAAAAAGACTTGGTACGGATTATATAGATCTCTATTATTTGCATTTTCCGGATAACCAAACACCTTTTTCTGAGTCTATCGGTGAGCTTGTACGACTAAAGGAAGAGGGTAAAATTAGAGCAATTGCTGCTTCTAACCTGAAAATTGAACAGCTCAGGGAGGTAGTGAAAATCACGGAATTATCGGCTTTTCAGACAGTTTATAATCTATTTGAAAGAGAAGTAGAAGAGGATATCCTTCCGTTTTGTTTAGAAAATGAAATATCGTTCCTGCCTTATTATCCACTGTCTTCGGGTCTACTAGGCGGGAACTACAAGATTGGCGATCCTGCTCCAAAGCGATTTTCTGAAGAGGAGTTCCGTACAAAAATAGAGGTTGCTGAACAATTAAAGAGCGTAGCTGAATCAAAAGGAACTTCGTTACCCAATTTAGCACTTGCTTGGCTTTTGGCACAGAAGGGAGTAGATGCTGTAATCCCTGGAGGAAGACGTCCAGATCATGCTAAAGGAATTGTAAAAGCTGCTGAAATTACGTTAACCTCAGAGGATTTAGTAGCAATAGAAAAAGTTTTAAAGCATACGATTCAGTCTTAGAGAAAATATAACCAAAATAAATAAATTTTTAGGAGGAGAAAATATGCCTTTTATTCAAATTAACTTAACGAAAGGTCGCTCTGATGAAACATTAGAGACATTAATTCATGAGGTTACCAAAACCGTTTCAGAAGTTGCAGGGGCACCGACAAACTCGATTCAAGTTGTGATAAATGAAATTGAACCAAAGCACTGGGGGTTATCAGGAGAATCCGTCAAGAAAAGAAGAGAAAAACAATCTTAGACTAGTTATAAGAGAAAGGATTGCAAAAAGCTGATGGGATTCCATCAGCTTTTATATTTAGACCTAAAAGTTTAAAATTTATTTAAAATGGTGACACCAGTTGTTTCGAAATTAGTCATTGCTTCTAAAACCGAATTCACTTCATGTACACTAATGGTACTTGTGATTAATTTCTTTGGCTGGAAGATACCTTTGTCTACCATATCTAACATATCTCCATACCGATAAGCAGGGGAGCCATAAGAACCTAAAATGTCAAGTTCTGTTGCTACGATTAAATCACTTGGGAAGGAGATGAATCCTTGTTCTTTTTCAGTTGTCATTCCAAGCTGCAAGTGACGACCTCTTTTTCTCAAACTTAGGATTGAGGATTGAGCAGTGGCAGCGATACCAAGAGCATCAATGGAAACGTGAGCGCCTCCCTTTGTGATTTCACGGACAACTTCCGGTGCATTCTGATTTCTTGAGTTAATAGATGCTACAGCACCACATTGTCTGGCAAACTCCAGTTTCTTATCGTCGATATCTACAGCAATGACGTTTGCACCAATTGCGGCTGCTATTTGAATAGCAGAGAGTCCAACACCTCCGCAACCTGTTACGACAACCCATTCACCGCCTTGAACTTTAGCACGGTCGAGGACACCATGAAAAGCAGTGGCAAATCGACAGCCAATCGCCGCTGCTTCTAAAAAGTCAACATTTTCAGGCAAAAGGGCTAAATTAAAATCTGCTGATGGAACATGGACATATTCGCCGAACCCACCCCAATAGGCTACACCAGGGGATTGTGGGTGATCACATATATTTTGATGTCCACGGCGACACATTTCGCACACTCCGTCACCACCACTAACAGGTACAACAACTCGGTCATTCTTTTTGAAGTTCTTTACATTTTTACCAACTTCAACAACAACACCGCTAAGTTCATGTCCAAAAACATGGGGAGTACTCATTGTTAATCCTGCCCAATCAAAGTGCCCCTGCCAAAGGTGCCAATCACTTCGGCATATTCCGTTAGCCTCTGTTTTGACGATTACCCCTTCGGGTGTAAGTTCAGGGTCGGGCATGTTTTTTACTACTAGGGGTTTACCGATTTCCTCCATAACCGCTGCTAACATATTATCTACTCCCTTTCACTTTTTATAGTAATATAGTTTGATAGAATCATTTCAGGCAGAAGGAGATTATCGCACAATAATCTCCAATCCCCACTACAATTAATTTAAATCAATCCAGACACTTTTAATTTGTGTGTACGTATCGATGGAAGCAGAACCATTTTCCCTGCCTAATCCACTTTGTTTATACCCGCCGAATGGTGAAGCGGGATCCATGAGATTGTAAGTATTTACCCAAACGTTACCCGTACGCAGTGCATGGGCTACTTTATGAGCTTTACGTAGATCTGTAGTACAAATTCCTGCACCCAGTCCATACTCTGTGGCATTGGCAACTTTAATAACTTCATCTAGGTCATCAAACATCATAGCACACACAACTGGACCAAAAATTTCTTCTTGTGCAACGGTCATGTTATTTCTTACATTCGCTAATAATGTTGGTTTTACATAATAGCCATCTGCTAATTCGGAAGATGTCGCATTCCCGCCAGTTAACATTTCCGCTCCTTCTTGTTGTCCAATATTTAAATAATTTAGCACTCTATTTTTCTGTTTTTCGGAAACAAGTGGACCTAAAGTAGTACTTGGATCAAAACCGTTGCCTAGCTTATAATTCTTTGTATAATCTATTAAATCACTTACGAAGTTATCATAAATTTTCTTTTCCACAAATAAACGAGATCCAGCAAAGCAGACTTGTCCAGAATTAAATAAAATTGCATTTGCTGCGTTAGCAAGGGCTGATTCATAATCTGCATCTGCACAAATAATATGTGGAGATTTTCCTCCTAATTCAAGCGTCACTTTTTTTAGGTTACCAGCAGCAGAGCGCATGATTTCCTTCCCAACTGCGGTTGAACCGGTAAAGGTGATTTTATCGACATCAGGATGTTGTGTTAAAGCTGCACCGGCTGTTGGTCCAAATCCTGGAACTATGTTTACCACCCCATCCGGGAAGCCAGCCTCTTGAATAAGCTCCGCTAATCTTAATGCGCTCAATGGCGTTTGTTCAGCGGGTTTAAGGACAATCGTATTTCCCACTGATAATGGTGCTGCCAGTTTCATAGCGGCTACACTGACTGGCGCATTCCATGGACTAATCTGTCCACAAACCCCAATTGCTTCTCTTCTGGTATAGTTAAAAATTTCACCAGGAAGTGACACAGGAATGGTTTGCCCAGTAATCTTTGTTGCCCATCCTGCGTAATAACGGAATAACTCTATTACTGAACTAGCAAAAGCGGTTGTTAATCCCACAGGTTGACCATAATCAAGCGTGTCTAAATGAGCCAATTCTTCAACATTTTCTTCTACGAGATCAGCAAATTTCAGGAGAATTTTAGCTCTCTCCGCTGGTTTCATTCTTGGCCAAGGACCTTCATCAAAAGCTTTACGTGCTGCAGCTACTGCTCGATTAATATCTTCTTTATCCCCCTCAGCAACTGTTGTAATTACTTGTCCATTTGCTGGGTTAATCGTTTCAAATCTCTTTCCTGAAACAGCCTCAACAAATTGTCCGTTGATAAATAAATTTTTTGGTGAAGAAATAAACTTGGCTGCTTTGGGATTTAAAGAAATCATAGTTTGAGTAGACATACAAAACCTCTTTTCTTTTAATGGGGTTGTTGGAAAACGCTTCCATGTGTAGTTATATCAGAGAATTCTGAAAATTGTCAACATAAAAATTTAATAATTTTTAAAAATTAGGCACAAAGAATTAGAAATTCAAGTTAAATTAATTATCTGACAATTTTGAATTGACCAAAAGTGTTTGAGGGACTATAATATTAATTATAGGTAACTATTATCAATTATCGGTATAATATATCAGAAGCAAATCAGTAAAGAGGTGGTTATTAGTGAAAGTTTTACAAATTCCTGTTGCAGTACTACCAAAAGAAACTGAAATTTTAAGAAAAGAAATTAGAGAATTTATCAGTGAAGAATTAAATAACGGTTCTTTTATTCCGAGAAGTGATTGCTGGCTAAGTGGTTCTTCTTTGGAATTTTCGAAAAAGTTAGGTGAACGTGGATGGATTGGCATGACATGGCCAACTCAATATGGAGGTAGAGGACTGACTGCGATAGATCGATATGTGGTTACCGAAGAATTGTTGGCAGCTGGAGCACCAGTTGCAAGACATTGGATTGCTGATAGACAGTCTGGTCCACTCTTCCTAAAGTTTGGTACTGAAGATCAGAAGAATTTTTTCCTGCCTCGTATAGCAAAAGGTGAATGTGCCTTTGCTATTGGTCTAAGTGAACCGAATGCAGGGTCAGATTTGGCTGCCATTCAAACGAGAGCAACGAAAGTGGAAAACGGATGGCTATTAAATGGCAGTAAGACTTGGACAAGTGGTGCACATCATGCTGATTATATGATTACGCTTTGTCGTACTTCTTCTCAAGATCCAAAAAGTCGTCATGCAGGAATGAGCCAATTGGTAGTAGATTTGTCATCACCTGGTGTCACGGTTCGTCCTATCCATTTAATGACTGGTGAGCATCATTTTAATGAAGTTTTCTTAGAAGATGTCTTTGTCTCAGATGAGATGCTCATCGGTGAATTAGGAAATGGATGGAATCAAGGTATGACAGAATTAGCGTATGAAAGAAGTGGACCTGAGCGGTTTTTAAGTACCTATCCACTTCTCAACGAACTTACAAATATTTTAGTGGAAAAAGAGGATAGAAAAGGATTAAACAAAGTTAGTCGCTTAGTTTCTAGACTTTGGACACTCCGTAAAATGTCACTCGGTGTTGCTCAGCTATTAGAACAAGGGGTACCGTCCAATATTATTGCTTCATTGGTAAAAGATATGGGAACGAAGTTTGAACAGGATATTCCTGAAGTTGCGAGGTTACTAGTGTCTGTTATGCCGGGACAAAAATCCGAAAATAAATTGGAAAGACTGCTGGCTGAATCTATCCTACATTCACCTGGTTTTACTTTACGTGGAGGTACAACAGAAATACTCCGGGGGATTGTTGCAAAGGGGGTTATTCAATAATGAGTGAGATGCAAGAGTTGATTAAGGAAACAACATCAAAATTAATGCAGAGATATTCTTCAAAAGAGGTTATAAATGATACAGAAAATGGACAATGGGCAAGTGATTTATGGAACTTTTTAAACGAGTATGGAATGTTGACAGTAGCCATTCCTGAAGAATTAGGAGGAAATGGTGGAGATTATTCTGACGCCCTCAGTATTCTCCGATTAGCTGGTAAATATTCAGCACCTATACCTATTGCGGAGACGTATCTTGCCAATTGGTTATTATCTGGTTTAGGTGTACCTGTTTCAACTGAAATCATAACCATAGCTTTTGAAAAAGATTGGAAATCTTTTCAATTCGTTAAAAATGGTACAGGATGGGTGGTAACAGGTAAAGCAAGGAATGTACCATTTGCAAGGTTTGCTGAGAAATTCTTCATCCTTGGGGAAACATCGGATGGACCAATCCTTTCTCTCATTCCTTTAAAAGGTGCTAAGATTGTCTACGGTCAAAATCTCGCAGGGGAAGCTAGAGATGAAGTGATTTTTGATAATGTTTATATTGATGATTGTAAGGTTATTCCAATATGTCACAATGAAATGAACAACAAAATACTCTATGGTGGGGCTCTTACAAGAATTGTAATGATGTCGGGGGCATTAGAAAACATTCTAGAAATAACCGTGAATTATGCATCAGAGCGGTCACAATTCGGAAGGCCGATTAATCGATTTCAGGCCGTGCAGCATCATTTAGCTCAACTAGCTGGTGAGACTGCTGCAGCAACTGTAGCAGCAAATTGTGCTGGTGATTCGTATGACATAGAAGGTTTTTCACAAGAAATAGCCATGGCAAAAATACGTGTAAATGAAGCTTCTGGAAGGGTATGTCAACTGGCTCACCAAGTTTTAGCTGCTATTGGTTTTACTTATGAACATACATTACACCATAGTACTAGAAGACTTTGGTCATGGAGAGACGAATATGGAACGGAAAGTGATTGGGAGAATGTTCTAACGGAAGAATTAGTTACATTACAAGAAAATGGGCTATGGTCGATGATTACAGGTGTTAATCATGAAAAGAGGGTGCAAATATAATGAAGGATTTATTATTTACAGTTGAAAAAGATATTGCCAAAATTACCTTAAATCGACCTGAACGATTAAATGCATTTAGTGTAGAAATGATTGACTTATGGATTCATGCCTTAGAACATGTGCGTGATTCTGAAAGTATACGAGTATTGGTCATAGCAGGTGAAGGACGTGGATTTTGTTCTGGTGGAGACATCAAATCAATGCAAAATGGCCAAGGATTTCTGCATTCAGATGGAAAGGAAGATTTAACTTCAACGGCCTTAGCTAGAAAAAATGCAATCTGGAAAAAAGTACAAAGGATTCCACTTATTTTACAAGAAATCGATAAGCCAGTTATAGCGGTTATCCATGGATTTGCCTTTGGTGCAGGATTTGACATGGCCCTCGCGTGTGATATTCGTATTGCTGCCGAAAGTACGATTATATCTGAAAGTTATGTGAAAGCTGGTCTAGTACCAGGGGATGGGGGTGCTTATTTCCTTCCTAGATTAATTGGTGTAGATAAGGCTTTGGAGCTGCTTTGGACTGGTAAGGTTCTATCTGCACAAGAAGCAAAGGAACTGGGTTTGCTCACACATGTAGTTGAAGATGATAAATTAGCAGAATTTCTTGATGATTATGTACAAAAATTATCTTCAGGACCACAAGATGCTATTCGACTTACGAAAAGGGCTGTATATCAAGGGCTAGATATGAATTTGCGATCTTCTTTAGATATGATTTCTTCTTCATTGGGGATTGTTACAGAACTTGAAGATTACCATGAAGGGATTAGGGCTATTATTGAAAAGAGAGTACCAACTTTTCGGTAGCTTGTAAAAGTATTAAAATATGTAAATGAAGAGCAACCTCAATCAAAGAAAAGTTGCTCTTTTAGTTTCTTATTAAACATCATATATAATGGAAGGAACTCGGATTATTGGTGAAAAAATAATATTCTTTCTACTAGCTATATTGCTGCTTTACTGGTAAATTATATAGGAGTATATTTGCTTGCAAAAAAATTGACTCATTTATTTTATGAAAATATTAATGTCATTAGGGTGTGATTAGAAAATGGATGAAATTAACTTCAAGAAGAACTATTCCATGCAAACGCTCCATCGATCGATTCAAATTCTGAGGGCCTTTTCTCTTGAAAATAAAATGCTTACATTAACGGACCTTCATAACAGAACTGGTTTATCTAAATCCAGTTTACAAAGGATTCTATCTACCCTTGTATTTGAAGGGCTGTTACATAAAAATGAGGAAACCAAAAAGTATCAATTAGGATTAGAATTGTTATTTTTGGGTAACCTAGTCGAAAAAAATTCTAGTTTATTATCGATTGCGCAGCCTATTATGGAAGAAATTCAGGTGAAAACGGGTGAAAGCGTCAGTTTAAATGTTATTGAAGATAATAAGCGTAAATGTATTGGTTATATAAAAAGTAAACACGAGTTGCAAACGCTTACATTTGTAGGGCAGGAGTCACCACTTTATGCCGGGGCATCGGCAAAAGTCCTGTTAGCATTCTTTTCTGGAGAGGCATTGGAGAAATATATCGCTGAAAACGATCTTGAAAAATTAACAGAAAAAACGATTATAACGAAGGATTCGTTGTTTTCTGAGATTATGAAAATTAGAGAGCAAGGTTATGCAATAAGCTTTGGTGAAAGACTAAAAGGTGCGGTTTCTATAAGTGCACCGATTTTTAACCCGTTTAATGAAATATTAGCTGGGTTATCCTTAGTAATTCCTTCGCCACGGTTTGAAGAGTATGACGAACAAATGATCATTGAATTGTTAAAAGAAGGCGCAAATAAAATTACACAGGCTATTAGAACTTTTAACTAACTATTAATAAAGAAATGATGTTAACTCATTTTTAAACCGTTCCGTTTGGGGGCATATCTTTTATAAAAAAAAATGAAAATGGCGTGTGAACTGACAACAGTTTTTACACGCCATTTTTCATTCTTTATGAAGTTTAAGAGATTGTGTTCATCATTAAGCTAACAGGTGAGTAAGGTGTAGTGGCGAAAGGGACTGCTATTTGAATGTTTCTATTATTTAAGTTTTAGAAATTTTCAGATAAGTATTGTGATTCGAAAAGAATTGTAATATGATATCAATGTATGATAATAAATATCGATTATCGGTTTTGTGTGGCGTGCAAATTTTTCATAATTTAGCTCTTTCCTAGTAGGATAATATGGTTGATGAGGCGGAGTTGATGTGGATATATAATTAATTCGATTTGTGAATGCATGAAAGAAGACTTTTTAGATATGCAAATTAAAAGGGGGATCATTTGTGACAAAACTTGCAAGTAAAGTGGCCATTGTCACTGGAGGAAGCCGGGGAATTGGCAAAGGGATTGCAAGGAAATTGGCTGAAGAAGGTGCTAAGGTTGCTTTGCTGGATACAAATGAAAGCGCTTTAAATAAAACAGTAGAGGAATTGCGTGACAAAGGCTTTGAACTTACATCATACATAACGAATGTTGCTGATCCAGAACAGGTTGAAAGTGCTGTAAAAGAAGTCGCTTCTCAATATGGAAAGGTTGACATTCTTGTTAATAATGCAGGTATTCTCCGGAACAACTTACTGTCTGAAATGACAGATGACGATTGGGAAATAGTTATGGATGTACATTTAAAGGGTTCATTTAACTGCGCGCGTGCCGTTCAAAAGTATATGGTAGAGAACCAATTTGGACGCATCGTTAATATTTCTTCAACTAATGCATTGGGAGGTGCTGGTAAATCGAATTATTCTGCGGCAAAAGCAGGCATCCAAGGCTTAACAAAAACTTTAGCAATTGAGCTAGGGAGATACGGTATTACAGTCAACTCTGTTGCACCTGGCTTGATAAATACACAGATGTCGAAAGATTACGCCAAGAGCCTTGGTATGTCTTTTGATGACTTTGTGCATCAAAGTGCTGCCAAGATACCAGTCGGACGTATTGGTAAGCCCGTTGATATAGCACACGCAGTTGCTTTTTTTTGTGAAGAAGCATCTTCATTTATTAACGGACAAGTCATTTATGTTGCGGGCGGTCCAAAAGCATAATAAAAAAATAATAAAGGAGAGGTAAAAAATGACCAATTTTAATCAGGTTTCGCAAGTTGCGAACACAAATCAAATTCCCCAAGTAAACGGAAAAGCCTACAATCCGCTAGATTTAGAGCAGATATTAAAACCATGGCCGTGGTTAGAAGTTGCACGCAAAGAAGCACCAGTGTTCTACTTGCCCATGTTTAACGTGTGGTGTGTTTCACGATATGAAGATGTTCAAAATATTTTCAAAGATTATAAGACATTCTCAAGTAAGGGGAATGCTGAAGTCAGAGAACTTTCGCCAAACCTTCAAGTAGCATTTCCTAATGGTCACCCTTCAAAGAAATCTATTACTCGTATGGATCCCCCCGAACATACTCGGGTCCGAAAACTCTTAAGCAAAGTAATGATTCCAAGTATTATCACTAAGCTCGAACCCAAAATTCGCGAGCGGTCTAACACTTTGATAGATACTTTCATCAAGGATGGCAGCTGTAATTTCGTGACCCAATATGCCAACCGACTTCCTGTACAGGTAATTCTAGACTTTATTGGTGCTCCCGCCGAACTCGAGGACGATGTTATCCATTGGGGGAAAGATTTCTTTTACCTTGTGCAAGGTGGCCAGAAACTTAATGAAATGGAAGGTGAGATTGCCAAACGCGGTAAGCGAATAGTACAATGGATAAACGAATTCATTGAGGAGCGCCGTGTTCAAGACAAGGGTGATTTAATATCAGAACTGATTCGTGTTAAGGGTGACGACGGTGAACCTGTATTGAGTAACGAAGAAATTATCGGTATTATTAACGCATTTATCGTTGCTGGTCATGAAACGACAGCTGCTACCTTATCCCTGCTCATGCGTGAGTTAATGAGACATTCAAATCAGTTGGAATTGGTTAAAAACAATCGTTCGCTTATTCCTAATGCAGTTGAAGAGACCTTGAGGTTCTGGCCACCATTACGCGGGATGTTTCGAATGGCGAAGAAAGATACCATGATAGGTGGCGTGTCGATTCCAGAAGGAGCAAAGGTCCAACTATTAATAATTTCTGCTAATCACGATGAGACGGTTTTCGATGAGCCGGATATCTTTGATATACAAAGGAAGAACGCTAATAAAAATTTGACGTTTGGCCATGGTATTCATGCTTGTATTGGGGCAGCTCTGGCCAGACTTGAAGGACGTGTCGCACTTGAGACAATACTCGATCGTATCCCAAACATTCGCCTTGCCGAGCATCAAGAAGAGTGTTGGATGCCTCACATTATTTCCCCACGGCCTGAATCAATTTTAATTGAGTGGAACTAGTATTATCGCTGATTGTTAGTGGAGTCAGTTGGTTTATAAACCACGAAAAATGAATATTCCAATAATGATTTGCATTAACGTCCGTAGTACACCCGAGATTTGTTTAACAGCTTGGCAGAGCATAATATATATGTCTGACCCCCAATTAAGTACTGGGGATCAGACACTTCTAAAAGATAATATAGTAGAAAATTTGTCACTACCACAGTCCTTGATACTGGGGTGTTTTTTGTTTATGGAGACAAATAAAAATTTTAAAATATATTTTTTTGACCAACATCAAATGTTCCCTATCATGTAAAGGACTATATTGCATCATATGGTTTGTTGGAAAGAATATTAAAAAGGCGAAATAGTCTAAAAATTTAAAAAGTAATTTACATTTAATTTAACCATGTGTTACTATGTTATTGAGATACCGTATTAAGGTTGTATAAACCGAATATCGGTAATTTATTCAAAATCTATCAAGTTAAATAGATACGAGGTGTAATTATGAATAAAGAAGCAATTAAAGAAATACTTGCTTTAATAAGGGAAAGAAATAGTTTGGTGATACCTGAGTCCTACTCTAAAAAAATTTTTGAACATCTTGGGATGGGAATACCCAAGCAGGGATTAGCTAAATCAGAAGAGGAAGCCATTTTTTTAGCTCAAGAAATTGGTTTTCCGGTGGTATTAAAAGTTCATTCATTTGAGATTACCCATAAAAGTGATGCAAAAGGTGTTTTAGTAGGTGTAAAGACTCCAAATGAGGTAAGAGCAGGATTTAGAGAAATTATGAGCAATGCCAGTGATTATCTGGGTACCAATACAGAAATTCAAGTTTCTGTACAGCAAATGATAGAATCGGGGACAGAGATCATAATTGGAATGAAAAGGGATGAAATATTTGGACCTACCATCCTCTTTGGTCTTGGAGGAGTATGGGTAGAAGTGTTGAAGGATGTCTCCATAAGGGTGGCTCCACTAACAGAGAGAGATGTTGATGAAATGATTTCAGAGATAAAGGGTAAGCGCTTACTTGGAGAGTTTCGCGGTGCTAAAGCACGGGATCGTAAAGCCTTAAAATCATTACTTTTTCAAGTGGAAAGATTAGCCTTAGAATTCCCTGAAATTAGTGAGATAGACTTAAACCCTGTGTTCCTCCATGAAGAAGGAAAAGGTGCAATGGTTGTAGATGCTAGAATCATCCTTTCGTCTGAGAGTCTAATATCTGAAGGAGCGGTATGATATGAATTCAAAAAGAATGATGGCGATACAAAAGCTACTATATCCAAAATCAATTGCGGTGGTCGGAGCATCGAATAACACTAAAAAGACTGGCGGGAGATTGATGTCCTATATCCTAAAGCATCAATACCCCTATAATATTTATCCTGTAAATCCTAAAGAAGAAGAAATTCAAGGCAGGACATGTTATCGTTCGATACGGGATCTTCCAAAAAATATTGATTTAGCTCTCATCGTTCTTCCTGTCCATCTCATTTTTTCTGCCATGGAGGATTGTGCTGCGAGAGGAATAAAAGTGCTAACCATTTTCTCCTCCGGTTTTGCTGAATTAGGCGAGGAAGGAAAAGCGATACAAGAGAGACTTCTTACAAGGGCGAAGGAACTCGATATCCATATATGTGGTCCTAATGCAATTGGACTTGTTAATACTCATCATAAGTTTTTCGGTAGTTTTAGCATGTCGATGGAGACTCCTGAGATACCTGTTAATGGAAAAATAGCTTTTGTTAGTCAAAGTGGTGCTATTGGAGGAGGTTTGTTAAGTAGAGTTTGGACTGAAGGAACAGGAATTAGTCATTATATAAGCTCAGGTAATGAGGCTGATTTAGATTCAGCAGATTATATCGCTTTCCTAGCTGACGATCGTAATACCGAAGTGATATGTGTGTATTTGGAAGGTATAAAAGATGGTCGAAAATTTATTGAAGCACTAAAAAAAGCGTTTGAACGAGAGAAACCAGTTATTGTCTATAAGAATGGCCGAACCTCTCTTGGAAAAAAATCTGTGCAATCCCATACTGGAAGTTTAGCTGGGGATCATCAGGTTTACGAAGCAGTATTCAAGCAATATGGTGTAATTTCTGTTCAACATTTAGAAGAATTGTTTGATGTTGCTAAAGCGATCCTTACCGTTAAGGATATTAAAGGTAATAATGTCGGCGTAGTTTCTACTTCTGGAGGCTGCTGTACAATCATAGCAGATTCTTGCATTCAACAAGGACTTAATGTTCCCGCCTTTTCCTCTCAAACTCAGCTAAAGTTAACTGAAATTATACCTAACTTTGGAATTGTTCAAAATCCATTTGATACAACAGCTGATATTATTAATAATCCAAAAATGTTTCGCCAATCAATGGAAATTCTTATGGAAGCCCCAGAGATTGATTCTATTGTCTTAATGTTGACTACTGTAGGAGAGCCTATCGCTTCTATTATTGCGGAGGACATTATACATCTATCAAAAAAGAGTAGAAAAAGTTTGATTATCACATGGCTTATATCGGAAACCCTTGCTTCAAATGCCTTTCAATTATTAAGAAAAAATCAAATTCCAATATTCTCAAATCCTGAGAAGGCGGTTGATATACTGTCTTATATTACGAACTATCAAATAAATAAGAGGATTTCATTAAAAGAAAAAGAATATAACAACTAATAGATTTTTTTCTACTATAATTATCAAAATATTTAGAATAAAATATTGAAATTTTACCTCGACTGTATTATGATTTAATTATGATTTAACGATACGTATTATCGATATACGGTAATAAACCATTGTATATATGAAACAAAGAAACGTAAAAGGAGGAGTGATCATGTCAAAACTTTCTAGACGGGCAGCCATAGTTGGGGTTGCCGAGTCAGAGTTAGGGAAAGTTGGGGATAAAAATCCTCTTCAATTACAGGCACTTGCTGCAAGGGATGCATTACGTGAGGCTGGCATTGAAAAAAGTGAAGTGGAGGCAATCTTTTCTGCGGGTCCGTATGCTTATTTACAAACTATGACAATTGCAGAGTATATAGGGATTACACCAAAATATTCAGACTCTACAAGTCTTGGTGGATCTTCTTTTGAAGCCCATGTTGAGCATGCCGTTGCTGGAATATATGCAGGTTTGTTCGATGTAGCGTTGATTACATATGGGAGCAATCAACGGAGCAAAAGAGTTCGTCCAGGCAGTAGTATCGCTGTCAATCCTTTTGAAGCACCGTACGGAATGCCCTTTCCTGTAGGGGCATATGCACTAGCTGCACAAAGACATATGGAACTTTATGGAACAACTTCTGAACAATTAGCCGAAGTTGCTGTAGCGGCACGAAAATGGGCAAACTTAAATCCGAAAGCGTTTGCAAAAGGTGAATTAACAGTGGATGATGTCCTTAAATCTCCTTTAATTAGCAGTCCTTTACATGCCCTAGATTGCTGCTTATTAACAGATGGTGGAGGTGCCATCGTTATTGTTTCTGAAAGGAAAGCTAGGGAGTGCCGAACCAAACCAGTATGGGTACTTGGTACAGGTGAAACCCATACACATTTAAACATCAGTGAAATGCCAGATCTGACCATTACAGGAGCAAAAGACTCTGGTGAACGTGCATTTGCTATGGCAGGATTAAGACCTGATGAAATCGATGTTGTACAATTATATGATTCATTCACCATTACTGTCATTCTCCAATTAGAAGACTTAGGTTTCTGTGAAAAGGGAGAAGGTGGTGCTTTCGTGGAAAGCCAGCGGATAGCTCCAGGTGGAGCATTTCCGTTGAATACAAGTGGTGGAGGACTATCGTATTGTCATCCTGGCTTGTTTGGAATTTTTCTGCTCATTGAAGCCGTACGTCAACTTCGAAATGAGTGTGGGGAACGGCAAGTACCAGATGCAAGAACAGCATTATGTAATGGTATGGGCGGTGTACTTTCCTCTTCGTGTACTGTAATTCTAGGGAGGGATTAAGATGGTATTAGATGATGTCTTATATACGATTGATAGTGACACTCGTCCTTTCTGGGAAGCGACGAAACGAAGTGAATTATTAATTCAACATTGTCCTCAGTGTAATTCATACCAATTTTATCCAAGGGTTATATGTAAAAACTGTTTATCAGATGTAGAGTGGGTTGTTTCAAAAGGTAGAGGTACTGTATACAGCTTCAGTGTCGTACATAAAGCTTTTAATCCTGAGTTTAAAGAAAAGGTTCCCTATATTGTTGCACTTATTTCACTAGAAGAAGGACCTAGAATGATGACGAATCTAGTAGGTGCAGCTATTGAAGATGTGAAAATTGGCATGCCAGTTGAAGCAGATTTTAGCAAAAGCTTTGGGGAATACAATTTAGTCCAATTTAGGCAGGCTTAGGGTTGGGCTCAAGGGGAGGGGAAATTGGTTGATTAATAAAATTTATAATTCAGTTGATGATGCGGTAAAGGACATAGTTGATGGGAGCACAATTTTATTTGGTGGCTTTGGAGGCGCAGGTGTTGCCAATGAATTAATTTCTGGATTATCTAGGCAAGGTGCCAAAAACATTACAGCAGTTAGTAACAATTGTGGATATCATGAAATAGGTCTAGCAAAGTTAATAAAAGATGATAAAGTGGCTAAAATCATCTGTTCCTTTCCTTTGATGAAAGAAAGTCATATTTTCGTAGAAAAGTATAAAGAAGGAAAGATAGATTTAGAATTGGTCCCACAAGGAACCTTAGCTGAGAGAATTAGAGCTGGAGGATCAGGAATTGAAGGTTTTTATACTCCTACTGGGGCAGGGACAGAGGTTGCTATTGGTAAAGAGGTAAAGGAATTTGATGGTGTACCATGTGTACTTGAAAAGGCAATTAAGGGAGATTTTGCTCTAATCAAAGCCAAAAAGGCAGATCGTTGGGGAAACCTTGTTTTCAATAAATCTGGGCGAAATTTCAACCCCATTATGGCTATGGCTGCAAAGGTTACGATTGCAGAGGTGGATGAAATCGTTGAATTAGGAGAACTAGATCCCGAAAGTATTGTTACCCCAGGGATTTTTGTTCAGCGTGTGGTTGTAAAGGGGGGCTTGTAGTGGAAAAAAGATTGTTAACGAGAGATCAAATAGCTGAGCGAATCGCACAGGATCTACATGAAGGAGATGTAGTCAATTTAGGAATTGGCATACCAGTGTTGGTCAGCAATTATGTATCTAACGATTCTGAAATTATTTATCAAAGTGAGCAAGGGGTTCTTGGTATGGGTTCAATAGCACCACCAGGGGAAGAAGACCCTGACCTGGTAAATGCTTCAAAACTCCCCGTTACACTCGTTCCTGGAGGAAGTTTCTCTCACCATGCTGATTCCTTTGCTATGCTTCGTGGCAAACATATTGATGTGGCGGTTATGGGAGGAATGCAAGTATCAGAAAAAGGAGATTTGGCAAATTGGAAAGTAAAGGGGGCTCAGCTGGGAAGTATTGGTGGCGCAATGGACATTGCATTAGGCAGCAAAAAGCTTTATATAGCGATGACCCATACAAGTAAGAATGGTGAATTTAAAATCGTGAAAGAGCTAGACTATCCAGTGACCGCATTGCGCTGCGTAGATCGCATTTATACTGATATGTCAATCATTGACGTTACCGCTGAAGGTTTAGTCCTGCAGGAAATTGCTCCAGGGTACTCAATTGAAGAAGTACAACAAGTTACGGAACCTAGATTAATTATTTCTAAGAATTTAAAGGAAATTACTATTTAAGATGGGATCTAGGAAACTTTAGTTAAAATAGTCAGAATTATTATATTTTTATAAAAACAAGGGGGAGAATTAGTGAAAACGAAAAAATTTGCTCTTTTATTCAGTGTTATTTTAGCTTTACTCTTCATTTTTACTGGGTGCGGTTCCAACAAAAATACAGCAGGAAATGAATCAGAGAACAAAAGTGGTAAAGAAGAAAAAACGTATACATTCAAAGTTGCCACTGCAAGCGCAGAGCCTGATCAAGACTCACAATTGATCTATAAAGGATTTCAGGATAAAGTAACGGAATTAACGAATGGCAAAGTTAAATTTGAATGGTACCCGGCACAACAGTTAGGCAGTATTGGTGATTACATTGATATGGCTTCTAGTGGAGCAGTAGATATTGCAATGTTTGCTGTAAGCGTTTTTCCAAATGAAATGCCTCTAGGAAACTCAGTTACTGGTATTCCAGGTATCTACGAAAATGCTCGTGAAGGATCGATTGCCTATCATAATCTTACCCAAAAAAGTCCAATGCTAGAAACAGACTTCTTAAGTCACGGTGTTCGTCCATTAGTGGCAATTACAACAGCTCCATATAATGTGTACACAAAAAATATCAAAATCAAAACTCCAGATGATTTAAAAGGTGTAAAGCTGCGTACAAGTGGAGGCTTACATGCTGAAATGGTTCAGTTTATTGGGGGGATCCCTGTAGCCATTCCTTCTGCAGATATGTATGAAGCTTATGAAAAAGGAGCAGTAGATGGTCTTCATGGTTTTGCTTCATCTGATACTTCTGGGGGTTACAGAGAAGTAAGTAATTATGGTACTCGTAATCTTGCTTTCTCCGGAGGAACAACTGGTTTAATGATGAATGCAAAGAAATATGATGAGCTTCCAGATGATATTAAAAAGGCATTTAAAGAGGCTGGAGATTATATTGCTGCAAATGGTTCTGACGCCTATGAAAAAGATGTTAAGGCGAGAGAAGAACGTTGGATTAAAAATGGCGATGTTGACCTTTATGAGCCTACAAAAAGTGAAAAAGAGCAATGGAAAAAATATTATGACGACTTCACTAAATATTTCTTAGAAAAGAAAAATAACAAGGATTTAAATAAAGTGATCGAAATGTTTAAAGAAGAAGTGGAAAAAGTACGAAAAAGCTAATCTAAATTTCTACTTTTTTGTAAGGGTTTTCTTACAAGAGAAGGTCAAATACTAATGAAAAAATTTAGAAGAAAGGGTTGATTACTATGAGTAGTAGTACTCAAAAAAAGACAAGTAACACCAAATTTGAGGACATGATCGAGGAATTACGTAAAACCAACCGGCAAATTAATCCAGTATTAAATGACCCAGAAGATTTCGTCATTGAACCGAATGGAAAACCAGGCTCTTTAGATGCAAAATCGCCTAAACGATTAAAGGAGCTATATCCAGGTATTGAACATTATCGTAGAATCCGATCTGAACTTTACTACAGTAAAGAAGTGATGGAGCTTGAATGGGAAAAACTTTGGAAAAAAACATGGATTTTGGCCGGGCGGGCATCTGATTGTGCTGAGGCAGGGGACTGGTTTAAGTTTGACTTTGGCAGAGAGTCTTTTTTGATTGTCCGTAGTGACAAGGATAGGATAAATGCATTCTATAACGTTTGTAAACATAGAGGAAACCAGCTTGTTCATGAAGAATCTGGTAAGGGAACGAAGAGTTTCATCTGCAGCTATCATTCCTGGATGTGGAAATGTGATGGAGAAATTGCCCGGGTAACCGACCGAAACACATTTGCACCAGAATTGTTATGTGATGATCTAAATTTATCTCAAGTACATGTTCATGTTTGGGGCGGCTTTATCTTTATTAATATGGCTAAAAATCCAGTGCCATTTGAAGAGTATTTTGATCCAGCATTAATGCGTACCCTAGATGCTTATCAGTTTGAAGATTGGCATATCGTCAAAGATGTTAAGGTAGCAGTACCTGCTAACTGGAAAACCAATCTAGACGCCTTTGCAGAAATGTACCATCTGCATCAAACGCATCCTCAAGGTGTATTAGCAACGGATGACCACTTTGGCCAATATGATTTTTACAAAAATGGCCATAGCCGAATGATTGTTCCTAGAGGGATGGTAAGTAAGCGTCAAGAAGACCATGAAACCATTAATGATGCTCTAAAAAGTTTAATGACAGATTCAGGTGTTGATCCAGCAACTTTTCAAGGAAAAGCCGATGATGTAAGGGAAGCTTGTAAGAAGGCAAAGCGTCAAGGGTTAAGTCCTTTTGGAAGGGATTACACACGTCTTTCCGACAGTCAAATTATTGATACCTGGAGTTGTTCATTGTTTCCAAATTTAAACTTAAATATTAATGCTGAGGTAGCACTTATTCAACGATTTATTCCGCATGAATCAGATCCAGATCAATCTGTTTATCACATAACGATTTTATGCGCAAAAATCAATACAGAGAAGAAACGGCCTTTCTGGTTGGAGTTTACGTATGGCGTGGATCCGTCACAAGATATAAGCGGAAAGTTCCGTCCAGAAACAAGACATACCACGATAGAAAACTCAGAAGTAGGACTTTTATTGGATCAGGATCTGCAACAAATTGGTCAGGTGCACAAAGGGATTAAATCTAACGGTCTTGGTGGTGTAATGCGTTTAAGTGAACAAGAGCGGCGAATTCAGCAATTCCACGCAGAATACGATTTATATTTAAGAGACCAAAAGTGATGAGTTTTTCCTCATCAAACTACTTAATAATATACGCAATAGATGTAAGGAGGAAAAAGAAATGGTAAAGGCAAAAGGGGAAGAAACCATCCTAACACAAGAAAAAGCCAAATGGATTTTTCAAAAAATGGTCGAAATTCGTAAGTTTGAAGAGACTGTCACAAGAGGAACTAGAAACGGTCAACTGGGTCCGTTTGCGCATACTTCGGATGGTCAGGAAGCAGTCGCTGTTGGAACATGTGCTCATTTGAGTGATGCTGATTATATAACCAGTACTCACCGCGGTCATGGCCACTGTATCGCTAAAGGTGGGAATTTAAATGAGTTAATGGCTGAAATGGCCGGGAAATCAACAGGCTGCGACAAAGGAAAAGGAGGGTCTCTCCACCTAGCTGATTTCGACAAAGGTATTGTAGGAGCCAATGGTGTTGTAGGCGGTGGAATTCCAATTGCCTGTGGAGCAGCACTTACAGCTCAAATTACAAAAAGTAATGCGGTGGCTGTTGCGTTTTTCGGGGATGGAGCAGCTAATAATGGTGCATTCCATGAATCTCTTAATTTAGCAGCTATTTGGAAGTTACCAATTGTATTTATTTGTGAGAATAATAAATACGGTGAGTACACCGCCCATAGATATGCAAGTGCAGTGGAAAAAATTTCAGATCGGGCGTCAAGTTATAATATTCCTGGTATTACTATTGATGGGAATGATGTCATTGAGGTATATGATACCGTTGGAGCTGCAGTTGAAAGGGCACGAAACGGTGAAGGTCCAACGCTAATTGAATGTGATACGTACCGAATTCAAGGTCACGGTATTTCTGACCCACAGACGTATAAAACGGAAGAAGAGAAAAATCTTCACTTAACCGATGAAGAGTGTATTAAGAAATTTAAATCCTACCTTCATAAGCACCAGATCGTAACCGAGGAGGAGTTACAAAAGATTGAACAATCGGTATCGGAGGAAGTAGAGGCTGCACTTCAGTTTGCAATCGATAGTCCTTTTCCAGAACCCGAAGACCTTTATACCGATGTCTATGTATCTTACAAATAAGAAAAGATCTAGAAGGAGTTGGAGAGATGACTAGACAATTGACTACTGTTCTAGCACTAAATGAAGCAATTAAGTTGGCGATGAGAGCTGATGAAAGAGTTATCATAATCGGGGAAGATGTGGCTGGCGGTGCCAAAGTTCCCCATTTAGAGGAACAAAATCTAGAAGCGGTTGGCGGACCATTTCGTGTAACCAAAGGATGTGCGATTGAATTTGGCAGGGAACGTGTAAGGGATACTCCAATTTCTGAAAATGGTTTCATTGGTACTGCTGTCGGTGCAGCCGTAACGGGCTTACGTCCAATTGCTGAGCTGATGTTTAATGATTTTCTGGGATATGCTCTAGACGCTGTCATGAACCAAGCGGCAAAATTCCGTTATATGTACGGTGGGAAAATGGGAGTGCCAATGGTTCTTCGCATGCCATATGGCGCAGGGTATGGTGCTGGATCTCAGCATTCTCAAACATTGTATTCGATGGTAACGAGCATTCCAGGACTTAAAGTGGTTGTTCCTTCGAATCCATATGATGCAAAAGGATTGCTTCTTGCTTCAGTTGAAGATGATGACCCGGTTGTCTTTTTCGAAAGCATTCCTGTTTATGGGATGAAGGGAGAAGTACCTGAAGAATACTATACAATCCCTCTCGGCAAAGCAGATATCAAACGAGCTGGCAGCGATGTAACGATTGTAGCAATTGGAAACATGGTAAACAAAGCTCTTGAGGCAGCTGAGCAGTTGTCCAATTTAGGAATTGAAGCTGAAGTCGTTGACCCAAGGACCCTTTCTCCACTTGATGAAGACACCATTCTTGCATCTGTAGAGAAAACAAGCCGATTGGTGGTTGTGGATGAGTCCAACCCGCGCTGTAGTGCTGCAGCAGATATTGCCGCAATTGTACAACAAAAAGCCTTCGACTATCTAGATGCGCCAATCATGCGTGTCAATGCACCACATACACCGGTTCCTTTTTCTAAGCCACTTGAGACTCTGTATGTACCTGGTCCGAAACAAATTATCGAGGCCGTTGCTGAGGTTGTTGGCGATAAATCAATCGTCTCCGTTTTATAAGAAGGGTGGTTTTTCCACCTTTCTATAAACTCATTTGTATATTGAAAACGTTTACTTTTACTAAGTAAGCTAATTGAAAGGTGGATAATTTATGGGCGTGATAAATAGATGGCTCGATAAATTGGATAATTTTTTTGGTTATATATCAGCTGCAGTCCTATTCATTATGATGATATGGATTTTTGTCGATGTAATTTTGAGAACAGCATTTCACTCCCCAATTACAGGAACACTTGAACTTACCGGAGAATATTTAATGCCAATTATTGTTTACTTTGCCATTAGTTATACCCAAAAACATAAAGGTCATGTGAATGTTGATTTATTAGAACAAAAGTTTTCGAAAAATTTTAAAATCATTACTCGTATCTTTTCTAATTTATGTGCTTTATTCATTTATCTCCTTTTAGGAATAAACAATTTTCAACAAGCATTAGAAAGTTTTGCAACGGACACTAGAAGTTCAAGTTTGCTAAATTATCCATTAGGTCCAGCTTTAGTCATTATCTCAATAGGGATACTATTATTTACCCTTAGGATTCTAGTTGATTCCATTAATATTATGAGTGGCAAAACGGATTCACAGGAAAATGAATTATCGCAAGAATCAAGTACATTAGCAAACTAATAAAAGAGGTGATGAAAAATGGTTGCGCTATGTGTAGCAATATTAATAGTGCTTATATTGCTTGGGATGCCGATAGGATTTGTGCTCCTCATTACTGGATCTATCGGTTTATATTTTTCTTCTGGGTATGACATCCTTCAGAGTTATCTTTCAACCACCGCTTATCGAAGCGTCAATAATTTTACATTTAGTGCAATCCCCTTATTTATCTTAATGGCCCATTTTATTTCAAAAAGTAAAATTGCAGATGACTTATTTGATACTGTCTTAAAATGGTTTGGACATTTTCCTGGAGGCGCTGGAGTGACCACCATATTTGCTAGTGCCGGGTTTGGAGCATTATCAGGTTCCAGCTTAGCTGCAACTTCCGTAATGTCCCAAATTGCCGTTCCAAAAATGATTCAATCTCGTTATTCAGATTCATTTGCTTCTGGCTTAGTAGCAACTGCTACAGGAACATTAGCCGTAATGATTCCTCCTAGCATTCCATTGGTACTATATGGAATTCAAACAGAAACCTCAATTGGGAAACTCCTGATGGCTGGAATTATGCCAGGTATAATGCTTGCTTTACTGTTATGTGTCACGGTTGTCATCGTAGGGATTAAACAGAGAAGCGTGACTGAGAAATATCCATGGAAAGAACGGTTTAGTTCCTTAAAATCCGTATGGCCAGCAGTCATCTTAGTATTATTTGTTATCGGGATCATTTATTTCGGAATCGCAACGCCAACGGAATCGGCTGCTTTTGGTGCAGCAGGTGCCCTTGTTATCGGATTAATTATGAGAAGACTTAATTATAAAGATATCCTTGACTCCTTGCTGGCAACAATCAAACAAACAGGTATGATCTTTATGATTATTATTGGTTCAGTAATTTTTTCTTATTATATAACTCTTTCTAGAATTGGAAATGATCTACTTGAAATTATTAATGGAAGTGGCCTGCCTGCATTGGCAGTCTTATTGCTTGTGATTCTATTATATTTAATTCTCGGTTTGTTTATGGATTTATTAGCTTCTATGTTAATTACGCTGCCAATCGTTTTCCCGTTGATAACAAGCCTTGGCTATGATCCTATCTGGTTCGGTATTATTGTTGTATTAGTTCTAGAGATTGGTTTGGTTACACCGCCAGTTGGTATTAACTTATATATTACCAGTCAACATACAGGCATACCTGCACAAAAAGTGTTTGTAGGGTCAATTCCTTTTATCGGCGTGTTGCTATTGAGTATTTTGCTTTTAATTCTATTCCCACAAATTGCATTATTTTTACCATCGTTGATGTAGAGGAAGTTATTACCCAGTTTTGAAAAACTGGGTAATAACATTGTCCAAAAGCCCAAATCACTATTTTCATATAATCTTTCTTTAGTTTAGGTATGATGTAAAAAAACAAGCGAGAGGAGACATTTCATTCTGTATGGTAATGACAAAAGATTTATGCGTAATATTATCAGAATATTGGAATTATATTAATTCGAAACTAAAGAAAGATTAGTAGGAAAGGTGTTTATATATGATGGATGATTCACTAGGGAGGATTTTAAATGGCAGGGAGAAAATATTTTTTTTTAATTTGTTGTTTCATCTCTATCCTCTTAGTCGTCGCAGGTTGTAGTTCTTCAAATTCAAAAGAAACTGGAAGTCAACCAAATGGCAGCAAAAATGATAGTAACAAAGCTGACTATACCTTTAAAGTGGCCACTGTATCTGTTCCAGAAGATCCTGATTCTGTTTATATCTACAAAGCCTTTATGGATAAAGCGACAGAGTTAACGAACGGAAAAGTAGAATTTGAATGGTATCCTTCTCAACAATTAGGGCAAATGGCTGATTATATCACTTTAACAGCAGATGGTGTAGCTGACATCGGCATGTTTTCTGCTAGTGTTTTTCCTAGTGAACTATCATTGGCAAATAAGGTAACAGCATTACCTGGTTTATATGCAAATTCCTATGAAGGCAGCATGGCATTTAATGCTGTAAGTAGACAAAGTCCAATGGTCGATGAGTTCTTAAGTCATGGTGTACGACCCTTATTAGCCGTTACTACGCCTACATTTAATTTTTATTCGAAAGGGATAGAAATAAATGTCCCATCCGATTTAAAAGGACAAAGAGTTAGAACTAGTGCAGGAACCTTATCTGAAATTATTCAAATGGCCGGAGGTACTGCAGTAGGTATTCCATCAACTGAAACCTATGAGGCATATGACAAGGGTGCTGTTGATGTTCTCCACCATTACGCTGCATCTGATGTAGCACATGGTATAAGAGAATTAAGTAACTGGGGGAGTATGAACCTTGGTTTCTCAGCAGGAACAACGGGTTTTATCATTAGTGAAAAACTGTGGAAAACGTTACCAAAGGATATTCAGGATGCATTGTTAAAAGCAGGTGATTATGTTGCGGAAAATGGTTCAAAGGCATGGGACAAAGACACAGTCGAAAGAGAACAAAGATGGATTAAAGATGGAGATGTACCATTACATGATGTAACCGATGCTGAAAGAGAAGAATGGCAAAAATTCTTTGATAAATTTGAAAAACAATTCTTAGTAAAACAGGATGATAAATTTGGAAAGGTTTTAGAACAGTTCAAGGAAGAAGTCGCCAAACTAAAATAGTTATTTCAAATCAATTTTAATAAACAGTAAGGAGTTGTCTATGAAGCAAACAGTAAAGACAAAGTACAGGAGGCGTTTTAAAAATGGGAGTTAAAAAAGTATCGTTTCTATTGAGTTGTTTCTTTTCTTTACTTTTAATCTTCACAGGTTGTAGCAATTCAACTCAAGAAAAAGCCGGAAGTCAAACAAATAATAGTGAGGGCAATGAAAACACGAAGGATGAAAAAGAAGGAACGTATACATTTAAAGTTGCCTCTCCATCAGCGCCAGAAGATCCAGATTCACAATTTATTTATAAGGCATTTATGGATAAGGCAACAGAATTATCGGATGGAAGAGTTCAATTTGAATGGTATCCTTCCCAACAGTTAGGCCAAATGGGAGATTATATACAAATGACAGCAGACGGAGTAGCAGATATTGGGATGTTTTCTGCCAGTGTATTTCCAAGTGAATTATCCTTGGCAAATAAAGTAACGGCAATACCTGGTTTATATTCAAATGCCTATGAAGGATCAATGGCCTTTCATGCAGTGAGTCAAAAAAGTCCAATGATGGATGAGTTTTTAAAGCATGGGGTAAGACCTTTGGTAGCGACTACTACACCAACCTTTAATTTTTATTCAAAAGGAGTAGAAGTAAAGGTTCCATCAGATTTAAAGGGGTTAAGAGTAAGAACAAGTGCGGGTACCCTCTCTGAAATTATTAAAATGGCAGGAGGAACTCCAGTGGGTATACCAGCAGCAGATATTTATGAAGCGTACGATAAGGGAGCTGTTGATGTACTGCACCAATATGCTGCTTCTGATACGGCCTATGGTATAAGAGAATTAAGTGAATGGGGAAGTATGAATCTCGGTTTTTCTGCAGGAACAACTGGCTTAATGATAGGCGAAAAATTATGGAAATCTTTGCCGGTGGACATTCAAAAAGTTTTAAAGGAAGCAGGGGACTTTGTAGCATCTAATGGTTCAGCAACATATGACAAGGATGTAAAGGACAGAGAACAAAGATGGATTAAGAATAAGGACGTAGCATTACAGGAGGTGACCGATGAGGAACGTAAAAAGTGGCAAAAATTCTTTAAAGATTTTGAAAAGTCTTTCTTAGAAAAAGAAGATAGCAAAGAGTTTAAAACCGTTTTAGAACAATTTAAAGAAGAAGTAGAAAAAGTGAAAGAGTAATCTATAACCGTAAAGTTAAAAAACGAATAATAATTTGAAAATAAGGAGATGTTTAAAAATGCAAATGACCACAACAAAATATCCGAAACTTTTCGAGGAAGCTTCTATTAATGGATTAAAATTAAGAAATAGAATGACGATGTCTCCTATGGGCAGTTTTTTGGATAATCCCGACGCTTCACTTAATGATATACAACTTGAATACTATGAGGCGCGTGCAAGAGGCGGGGTAGGTTTGGTACATGTAGAAGCACAGTATATTACCAACAAAACTGATCCATGGATTAAGGGGAAAACGATTGCCGACACAGATGCACAAGGGGAAGGATGGGCTACGCTGGCGGAAAGAATCCATGCTCATGGTGCCAAAATGGGGGTGCAACTAAGCATTGGTTTAGGCAAAAATGGGTTTCTATTTGGTGATGAAGGTCAGATGGTTTCTGCATCAGCTATTCCTTCACACCGTGACCCTAATCATATTTGTCGTGCTTTAACAATAGAGGAAATTCATTATTTGGTTAGCTGCTTCGAGCGGGCAGCAAAACGTGCATTGAAAGCCAAAGTGGATTTATTGCAAATTCATGCACATGGTGGATATTTGCTAGATCAATTCATGACACCTTTATGGAATAAACGGACAGATGAATATGGTGGCAGCTTTGAAAATAGAATGCGTTTTGTGAAAGAAGCGTATCAAGCGATTCGAAATGTAGTAGGTCCTGATTTTCCTATAACCATTCGTATAGCTGCTTACCATGACTTTCCAGGCGGAAGGGAAATGGAGGAAACCCTCGAAATTGCAAAATATCTTGAAGAAATTGGATTTGACGCATTAGATATTGACTTGGGTGCATATGAACGGAAACAATGGATTGTTCCTACACCGGTTCATGGAATGTCTAGTATGGCTCATGCTGCTGCAGAAATTAAAAAAGTGGTTAATATCCCTGTCATTAATGCCGGAACCCACACACCTGAGACGGCTGAGAAACTATTGCAAGAAGGGAAAATTGACTTTGCGCAGTTTGGCCGTCCATTAATTGCAGATCCCGATTTACCAAATAAGCTTCTGAACAATCAAGAAGAGGATATTAAACCATGCTTATTCTGTAATGAATACTGTGATGGATATGTTCAGCTTGGAAAAGGAATTACCTGTTCGATTAATCCGGTAACGAACTTTAAATTACATTACCCAAATATTAAAGTGGACGTCAATAATCTTGAAAACTCTGTAGGTACACCAAAAAATGTGGTCGTTATCGGTGGAGGACCTGCTGGTATGGAGGCCGCAAGAGTGGCGGCTTTACGTGGCCATAACGTGACGATTTACGAGAGAAGCAGTACCCTCGGTGGTCAAATTAACATTGCTTCTGGAGTTTCATTCAAACATCGATTAAAGAAATTTACGACTCATCAACAAATTCAATTGAAAAAATTAGGTGTGAATGTAGTCTTTAATAAGGAAATCAATGAAAACTCTCCTGAGCTAGCTGCTGCAGACCATATCATTGTTGCTTTAGGTGCAAAACCAGTGATTCCTGATATTAAAGGAATTAATAGGGCGAATGTGATTGAAGTGACGCAGGCACATATTCACCCTGAATTGGTTCACGGAGAGAAGATTGTAATTGCTGGCGGAGGAAGACTTGGATCTGAGTTCGCTTTAGAAATGGGTAGAAAAGGAAAAGAAGTAACGATTGTGGAAAAGGGTGATAGGATTGCCCATGACCTCATTATAGAAAACCGTAACCCATTAATTTTCAAACTAGAAGAAGTGGATGTAAAAGTATTAACGCATCACGAAATTACAGAGTTTACGGAGGCTGGGGTAAAAGTACTACTAGGTTCTGGTGAAGAGATTGAAATCGAAGCGGATACAGTTGTAGCAGCATTCGGAAGAAAAGGCGAGAGTGAGCTAGCTAATCAAATTTGTGCCCGCTACAGCAATGCTGTGAATGTGGGGGATTCTGTTAAGAAAGGCCTTACTGGCAATGCAGTGCATGACGGATTTATTGCTGGTTTAACTATAAATTAAAATACAATGTTGTTAGCTGAAAAAGGATGTAGTTGATTAGAATGATTTAGATGGATACTCGCTATTTCCTGATAACTTTTCTATATTAATTAAAAATAAGTTTAAGGAGATAGCGAGAAACATAGTATCAGGTCTTTATGCTCTATCGTATAGGAGACACCCCTTCTGTTTGGAAGTGATTTTTTGACTATCCCACTATACCAAAGGAAGAGGTGTTTTTTGTATATATAATATTTTGTCAAGGAAACACTGGTTGATATAGTGTTATGTATAAATAAAGGCCCAGTTTTTAATCTTCTAAAAAGAACAGTAATTAAACAGATTTGATAAAGCTAAAATTTCTGGTTAATTGAAAGGAGTATGTCCATGAGCAAAAAAATCTTTACAAAGGTACTACAGGTTGGAATTGTGGTAGATGATGTTGAAGCATTTGTTAAAAAATATGAAGAGGATTACGGTATCGGTCCATGGGAAGTAAAGTTTTATAATAAAGAAAATACTAAGGTACACCAAGAAGAGAAACAATTTTCTATTAAAGTAGGATTTGCTAATCTAGAAAATGTTCAGTTCGAATTAATAGAACCACAAGATGAAACAAGCGTCTATGCCAAGTTTTTACGGGAGAATGGTCCTGGACTGCACCACATTGCTCTTGATACAAATAATCATGATGAAGTATGTCAAGAAATGGAGAAGAGGGGAGTTCCGGTGATTCATAGTGGTGAAAGCCAGAGGGGTACATTCACCTACCTAGATTTAAGAAAAGAGTTAGGGTTTATTGGTGAAATTTATAAGTAATTTTAGGAATCTATCCATATAGCTTTTTACATTAATAAAAATAGTTGATAAGGAGGAAATAAACATGGGTAGATTAGCAGGGAAGGTTGCATTGATTACAGGGGCAGGGAATGGCCAGGGTTCTGTTGAAGCCTATCTATTTGCAAGAGAGGGGGCAAAAGTCATTGCGACAGATATTGCTTATGAAAACGTGAAAGAAGTAGTAAACAAGATTAATAGAGAATTTGGTGAAGTGGCCATAGCGATGATGCATGATGTCTCTTCGGAGGAAGATTGGAAAAAAGTTGCGGAAAAAGGTGTAGATAAATTCGGCCCTATAACTGTGTTGGTTAATAATGCTGGTGTTTTAAGTATGGATACCTATGAGGAAGTATCACATAAAAATTGGTCAAAGGTAATGGACATAAACGCCTGGGGACAATTTGTAGGTATGAGAACGGTTGTTCCTTATATGAAAAAAGCGGGAGTTGGCTCCATTGTTAATATTTCTTCACTAGCGAGTCTAGTTTCTGTTCGCCAATTTAATGCCTATACGGCATCTAAAGGGGCAATCGAATCACTGACAAAAACGGCTGCAACCGAATTAGGAGGATATAATATCAGAGTAAACTCTGTTCATCCGGGTTCAGTTAAAACGAACATGTTCACGGCTGTTTATGCTGATGAGGCGGCTATGGAAAAAAGAAAAAATAACTATCCTCTTAAAAGGATAGGAACACCTGAGGATATAGCTTATGGAGTTTTATATTTAGCAAGTGATGAATCATCCTATGTAACAGGAATCGCTCATGTGATTGATGGCGGTATAATGGCTCAATAAAAACAACTCACAGTAAATCAAAAATACGATAGGCTCGCTTATTTCAGATAATACAATTTATATTATTATGGGATAGCGAAACCAAACAAATAGAAATTTATATTTTAAGAGATGAGGGGTGAGGAAAAATGAAAAGACAATTTTCTCTGTCATACTTAACCGCTCTTAACTGTTCTCCTCCTGAAATGGTTTATATAGCTGAGCGGGCTGGATATGATTTCGTGGGTTTTAGATCGATTACTCCAAATAATCCTAAATTTTCTGTTTCTGGTCTTGAATTATCTTTGTCCAGAGACAAGGAGATGTTCCGTAAAACCAAAACTGCACTTGATGAAACAGGTCTAAAAGTTCTCGATTTTGAAGTGGTCGTCATTTACGATGGTTGCGAACCAAAAGTATATCTTCCTGACTTTGAAGCTGCTGCAGAATTGGGTGGGAAGCATGTTCTTACCATTGTAAGAACGAGTGATCGTAATCAAGCAATTGAATGCTTTACGGAGCTTTGTGAGTTAGCAAAACCATATGGATTAACGGTTGATCTAGAATTTGTTCCGTGGTTTAATGTCGCTACACTAAAGGATGCATTTGATATTGTCAGTGCTGCGGGTTGCGATAATGGAGGCATACTAATCGATCCCCTTCATTTTCATCGTTCAAAGGTTAGTATTGAGGAGTTGGAACAGGTTCCGCAAGAATGGTTTCATTATGCCCAAATTTGTGATGCTCCTAAGTATATCCCCGTTAAAGAAGAAGAGCTAATCTATACTGCGACAAAAGAGCGTTTATATGTAGGCGAAGGCGGAATTGATGTTGCAGCTATTTTAAAGAAATTACCGAATATCCCATATGCCATTGAAATTCCGCATGTAAAAAGGGTTCAGGAACTTGGAGTTGAACAGTATGCACGGAACTGTTTACAAACTGCAAAAGAACACCTTAATCAAAAAATTGATACTTATTAAATACAGGAGCCATAAAGAATTGGAGTGAATGATATGAAAGCAATGGTTTATTATGGTGCGAAGACTGTAAAATTTGAAAATGTGCCAGAACCTGAAGTTAAACCAGGTACAGTTAAACTCAAGGTCAAATATGCAGGTATCTGTGGGACCGATTTGCATGTTTATCGTGGAGAAAAAAAGATTAATGCTAGAATTCCCAATATTTTAGGTCATGAATTTACCGGCGAAATCATAGAACTCGGTGAAGGTGTTACCCAGTATAAGGTTGGAGATAGAGTGGTTGTGGAGAACTTTTGGGGATGCGGCGAATGCATCTATTGTAAAGAAGGTGAATATTATGCGTGCCAACGCCTCGAAGCATATGGTCTCCAACATCCTGGGGGTTTTGCAGAATATGTAGTTGTAAGGGAAGATAAATTATTCTTACTACCTGATCAATTGAGCTATGAAATAGCTGCAGTCATTGAGCCAACATCTGTAGCCATGCAAGCGGTAAAATCAAGCCCTCTTAAAATTGGTGACAAAGTAGCTATATTTGGAGCTGGACCACTTGGTTCACTTATTGCACAATGCGCAAAAGCAGCAGGTGCCAGCCAAATAATCGTGGTGGAAAAACAAGAAAAACGGCGGCATCTTGCATTAGAAATGGGCGCTGATTTTATAATTGATCCAAATAAAGAAGATCCTGTAAAAAAAATTTACGAAATAACGCGTGATGGTGTGGATGTCGCTTATGATGCAGCTGGTTTTCAAGAGACCTTTGTTGCTGCTCTGGACAGTATTAAACCCAAAGGAGAACTAATGGTAGCTGCCGTTTTTGCGGAATCAGTATCCTATATGCCATTTTTACAACAAAAAGGGGTTAAAAAAATTAATACAACTCGAGGCAACTATAACATGTTTCCTAAAGTAATTGATTTATTAGTCAAAGGTTCTATTGTCGTAGATCCGATTATTACGAGTCAAATTAGCTTAGAGCATATTGATGAGTTGGGCTTTAAAAAGCTAGTTTCTGGCGAAGGAGAATGCAAAATAATCGTTTCACCAGAAAAATAACCTTATTATACTACTCTGGTATAGATACATTAAAGGAGGAGATCGTTTGAGAGCAATGCTTTATTATGGTTCACAAAACGCTAAGGTGGAAGAAATTCCAGAACCAATTGTTAAACCTGGTACAGTTAAGGTCAAAATTAAATATGCCGGTATTTGTGGAACAGATGTCCATGAATATCACGATCAAATGTATGTTACGCAAACGCCTATGATTTTGGGCCATGAATTTGCTGGTGAAATCGTTGAAATTGGCGAAGGAGTTTTCCATTATCAAGTAGGAGATAGAGTTTGTGTAGAGCCCATTTCGGGGTGCGGCGAATGTGTGAGTTGTGAGGATGGTTACTACAATACATGTGAGAACCTTAAAGCTTATGGTTTACACCAACCAGGAGGTTTTGCAGAATATGTGGTTGTAAAAGAAAAGAATCTATTTCTGCTTCCTGATTTTTTGAGTTATGAATTAGCTGCGCTTGTCGAGCCTACTGCAGTCGCGATGCAAGCGGTTAAATCTAGTACGATGAAAATTGGTGACAAAGTGGTTGTCTTTGGTGCAGGACCAATTGGTATGCTAATTACACAGTGTGCAAAAGCCTCAGGTGCGAGTCAAATTATTGTAGTAGAAATAGAGGAGAAAAGACAACAATTAGCATTGGAAATGGGGGCTGATTTTGTCGTCGATCCTACAAAAGAAAATGCTGTCCAAAAAATCAAAGAATTAACGGCAAAAGGCGCTAATGTTGCATTTGAAGCCTCCGGAGCAGATCCGGCCTTCCGTACTGCGCTTGAATGCCTTAGACCACATGGTGAATTAATGATTGTTAGCGTTTTCAAGAAACCAGTATCTTATAGCCCTCTTTTACAACAAAAAGGTGTGAAAAAAATTCATACTTCCCGAGCCTACAAAAACCTTTTTCCTGAAGTTATGACCTTATTAGGAAATGGTACTCTTAAAGTGAACCCCATTATTACCGGCAAAATCAAATTAGAAGATATCGTAGAATTAGGTTTTAATAAATTAATTGCTAATAAAGAAGAATGCAAGATTTTAGTATCCCCAGAAACGAAATGACAAAGTAATGGGAATGGAGGTTTTGATGTATGAAATTTGTGCGCCCCTTTCCAAATCCATTTAATAACGGTTCAATTCAACAGTTGTGTTATACAGTTACCAACCTGGAAGAAGCAGCAAATCAGTGGGCAGCCGTCTTTGGAGCTGGACCATTTTTTGAGAGACTTCACCGACCGGTAGGTGAATTGATATACAAAGCTGAGAATGCTAGTCTCGATCATTCGAATGCATTAGGTCAATGGGGGCCTATCCAAATTGAGCTTTGGCTGCAACACTGTGACAGCCCAGCCGGATTAAAGGAAATGAGTGTAATTAAGGAAGGGTTTGGTCAGCTTCAACATATTAGTTATACGGCTGGTGACTTTGACAAAGAAATCAAGCGAATGGAGAGCCTGGGATTTCCCTCCATATGGAAGTATACTTCTCAAAATGGGATGCGAGCTACGATGTTTGATACTAGAAAAGTCACAGGCACCATGACCGAAATATATGAGAGCAACGTGGCTATAAAAAACTTATATGCAAGGGTTGCTAAAGCAGCAGAGGGATGGGATGGAACAAGGCCCTATCGCACAGAAGAGGAACTTCCTGAAATAGAGTAATCGTCTCTTATTTAGTTCCTCTTACATTTATTTATATAAAAATTAGAAATTTCTTTTGGTTAAGCAGGAAAGGGGAAAACGAATGTTTAGTCTTGAAGGCAAGAAGGCAATAGTAACGGGAGCCGCTCGCGGCCTTGGAAGGGGTATGGCTTATGCATTACATAAAGCAGGCGCAGATGTTGTTTTGATTGATATTCTTGAAGACGTTGAAATTACGAAGAATCAATTTAAATCAAGCTTAGCAAATGTATACGCCCTAAAAGGAGATTTATCGAATAGCGAAAATCGAAATTTATTATTTCAGGATGCTGTTCAGTTATTAGGCGGGGAACTGGATATATTAGTTAATGCAGCAGGAGTCAATATAAAAGGTCCTAGTACTGAATTTTCTATGGACTCCTGGGATAAAACTTTAGAAATTAATGTATCAGCTGTCTTTGAGCTAAGTAAATTAGCAGGGCGGATCATGGTGGAGCAAAAAAGAGGGAAAATTATTAACATTGGTTCTATTACAAGTTTTACCGGTCACATAAATGGAACAGCATACTCTGCAAGCAAAGGTGCCATTACGCAAATTACCAAATCATTGTCAAATGAATGGGCAAAATATGGTATCCAAGTGAATGCTATTGCTCCTGGATGTATAGAGACAGAGATGACGAAGTCGTTAGCCAATGACCAAGTTCGATATTCTGAACTAACCTCAAGAATTCCTGCAGGCAGATGGGGAACACCTGAGGATTTTGAAGGAATTACAGTCTTCTTAGCTTCTGAAGCTTCAAATTATATTACGGGAACCATCATTCCGGTGGATGGTGGGTATCTTGCAAGATAAGGACACTTTTTATTTAGCATCCTCGGTATTAGCGGGGGTGTTTTTTATTCGAAAGTAAAAAATGTTTATACCTTTTGATTCCGAATCCAATGAGATTTTATTGTTAAAAAAAAGAGAATGGAGAGTTTGTTATGGATAAATCTAAACCACCATTGTGGACAAAAGATTTTATTTTAATTACGCTGACATCTTTTTTTATTAGTGTTATGTATTTTTTACTATTGACAACCATTACACCATATGTGATTGAAAAGTTCAATGCAACTGAAAGTAAAGCTGGCCTGGCGTCAAGCATTTATGTTCTTGGTATACTTCTTTCCCGTCTATTTGTTGGAAAATATCTTGAAGTATCGGTCGTAAAAAACTTTTTTATTTTGGTGTATTTATGACCTTCTTAGCCACCTTGCTTTATTTTCCAATCGATAACATAAATGTCTTAATTATTTTCCGCTTTATTCATGGTGTTGTTATGGGGATTGCATTTGCAGTCATGCAAACAACTGTTATGGATCTTATCCCAGATGAACGTCGTGGTGAAGGCATTAGTTTTTATACCTTAAATTTTATCCTTGGAACCGCTATCGGTCCTTTTCTTGGTGTATACATTAGTCAAATAGCAGACATGCAGACAATTTTTATCGTTGGTACCATCATGACTGGCATAAGTGTTCTATTATCCATTTTTACAACAATTCCAAAAGGGTATATTACCCATGAACAGATCGAAGAAATGAAAGGATTTCATTTTAAGGATTTCGTTGAGGTAAAAGCTCTTCCAATTGCCGTCTTAATGGGGATTTTAGCTTTATCTTACTCTGGTATTCTCTCATTTTTAACTACCTATTCCATGGAAATCAATTTAATGACTGCTGCAAGTTTATTTTTTATTATTTATTCTGTTATTGTTCTAATTTCTCGCCCCATCACTGGCGGAATACTTGATAAAAAGGGAGATAATGTTGTCATGTACCCAGCTATTGTTCTCTTTTCAGCTGGTTTATTTGTTTTGAGTCAAGCCGAGTCTGGTTTTATTTTACTATTTGGAGGAGTTTTAATTGGGCTCGGGTTTGGGAATTTACAATCCTCTTTACAAGCGGTCGCAATAAAAAGGGTACGTGGTTATCGAGTAGGGCTTGCGATTTCAACCTTCTTTATCTGTCATGATATTGGGGTAGGCATGGGACCGTTTCTTCTAGGATACCTCGTTCCTCAAATCGGTTATCGAAAAATGTATTTAACTTTAGCGATTATAGTTTTTGCAAGTGCGTTTATATATTATGTGATACATGGGAATAAGAGTGCACATAATAAACAAATATCATCGCAAGTATAGCAATTAGCCTTGCCGAATGAAAGATGATGAGAACTACACCCTCTTGAGGTCCACTACATGTGGTATAAATGTTATAAAATAAAAATTCTAAATATTTTAAAAATAGTTTACGTGCGTTAAGGCTATATGTTAATATATTTATATGATACCGCATTTAGGTTATTTAAACCGATAACCGATAATAAATAAGTGAAAGTTAATAATTATAAAATATGTAAACCTATTGAAGGAAAAAGGGAATCGTTACAAGAAAGTTTACTAATAAATGAAAGATAACAAGATTACAAAATTTGTAACACCTTATTCCATTATAGAGTTAGAAGGGAGCGAGTGAATATGGCAGTTAAAATAGAAATGCCAAAATTAAGTCTAACAATGTCTGAGGGAACTGTTTTACATTGGATGAAAAAGGTTGGTGATCCTGTAAAAAAAGGGGATGCGATTGTCGAAGTAAGTTCAGATAAGGAAGTTTGCGAATTGGATGCACCTGAAGACGGAGTATTGCTTGATGTTACCGCAAAGGAAGGGGAGTCTGTTGCATGCCATACAGTTCTCGCGTACATAGGTCAACCTGCGGAAACAGTGCAGGTTAAAGAAACCTCATCAGAAGCAGCAAACAATGGTAACCATATAGAAGCTGCTAGGGATAGCAATCCTTCATCAAGAACTATTACTTCTTCGCCTTCGGAAAAAGTTAAGATAAGCCCAGTGGCAAGGAAAATGGCTACTGAAGCTGGTTTAGATATTCAATCAATCGTTGGAACAGGACCGAACGGAAGGATTTCCAAGGAAGATATAGAAAAAGCGATACAGGAAGCGGGCAATAGAGAGGAAAAGAGAGAGACACCTGTTTTGGAATCCGCCATAAAGGAAGCGGTTTCTGTAGAAAATTCAGAAAAACGTCCAGTTATCGGAATGCGAAAGGTGATCGCAAAACGGATGCAGGAGAGCCTTCAACAAAGTGCACAATTAACTCATCATATGAAGGCAGATATTACAGAACTGCTGTCATTGAAAAAGAAAACAGCTTTACTGGTAGAAAAGCAGCATAATACCAAATATACATTGACTGACTTTATCGCTCGAGCTGTTGTACTTTCTTTGCAGGAACATAAACAAATGAATAGTGCTTTCATTGAAGAAGAAATCCATATTTACAACCATATTCATTTAGGTATTGCTGCGGAAGTAGAAAATGGATTGGTTGTTCCTGTAGTTAGTCATGCAGACTCGAAGTCGTTAGTAGAACTCTCTCAATCTATAAAAGAACTTTCACAATTGGCAAAAACAAAACAATTAAAGTCTAATCAGATGAGGGGATCTACATTTACCATTAGTAATCTTGGAAGCTATGGAATCGAATATTTTACACCTATTCTCAATACGCCTGAGACTGGAATTTTGGGTGTAGGAGCTGCACAAGAAACCCCTGTTTTTGTCGGTGATCAAGTCCAAAAAAGAATTCTATTACCTCTAAGTCTTACATTTAATCACCAAGTATTGGATGGGGCTCCGGCAGCCCAATTCCTCCAAACCCTTAAGAATTATCTAGAAGAGCCTATTCATTTATATTTGTAGGAGGAAAGAGATGAATACAGTTGTAGTGATTGGTGGGGGACCTGCGGGGTATGTAGCTGCCATTACAGCAGCACAACAAGGCAGTAAAGTAATAATAATTGAACGGAATGAACTTGGAGGTACTTGTTTAAACGAGGGGTGTATGCCAACCAAAGCACTACTGGAAAGTGCAACAAGATTCGAACACGTCAAGAATGCTCATTTGTTTGGTATTACGATAAAAGATGATGCGGCCGAAATAAATTGGTCTGCTGTTCAACACTATAAAAATGGAGTTACAGAAAAGCTAGTACAAGGTATTAAATACCTAATGAAGAAAAATAAGATTGAGGTAATAAATGGTGAGGCCGCATTTCTAGATAGCCGCGTCATTACGGTACGAAATAAAGATGGAGAACAAAAAATTCACGCAGATAAAGTCATCATTGCTACAGGGTCTGAACCAGTTAGTCTGCCTTTTGCAACGTTTGATGAATGGGTGATTGACAGCCGGCAAGCGCTGACTCTTTCTGATATCCCTTCCTCCCTGCTAATTGTAGGAGGAGGAGTAATTGGCTGTGAATTTGCTAGTATTTATGCTCGCTTAGGAACAAAAGTAACCATTGTAGAAATGGAAAATCAACTCCTTCCAGGTGAAGATCCAGACATAGTTGCTTTTTTAGAAAGAACCTTGAAAAAGTCAGGAGTTTCCATTTATTGTGCTTCGAAATTGGCTCAATTGGATAAGAGTTCAAATAAAGCGATCATTGAAACAAAAAAAGGTCTAATCGAAATTGAGCCATCGAAAGTTCTAGTTTCTGTCGGACGAAAACCAAGGGTCTCAGGTCTTAATCTTGAGAGAATTGGAGTCGATTTCAATGAAAAACAGGGCATCAACGTAAATGAATATATGCAAACCAATATTCCTGGTATCTACGCATGCGGTGATGTTATTGGAGGAGTGCAATTGGCTCATGTTGGTTTTCATGAGGGAAAAGTTGCAGCGTTGCATGCATGTGGAAAGTATGAATCTGTGAACTATAAAGCCATTCCGCGTTGCATTTATACTTCTCCAGAGATTGCAAGTGTAGGTTTTAATGAAAAGCAAGCAAGAGAAGAATATGGTGATATTAGAATGGGACAATTCTCCTTTTCCGCAAATGGAAAAGCGTTAATTATTGGAGAACAAATTGGGAAAGTCAAGGTTCTAGTCGAACCCAAATTTAATGAAATTATTGGAATCACCATTATAGGTCCTCATGCAACAGAACTAATCGGACAGGGCACGTTGATGTTGCATGCAGAGATGACTACGGATTCCATGGAAACTTTTATAGCAGCTCATCCAACTTTATCTGAAGCAATTCATGAGGCTTTGCTAAGTGCCCTAGGTCAACAAGTACATGCATAATTCATTGATGTGAATAATAAAGAGAAGAGTAATAGGACAGAAAATGAAAATATTATTAGGTGTAAATGAAAGATAAGGTCTTGATTAATTCTTGAATCTAGTTTAAACTAAGAAAAATTAGAAAATTCGGATTAAGTTTAAACACAATGATTGGGAGTATTAAGGAACATTTATTGTCAAGAGAGCTGTCGGCTGGTGAAAGACAGTCAATAAATTCCCCAACTCGCCCAGGAGTGGTAAGGCTGATATGTAGGTCTTAACGGTTGACCACCGTCATCAAGTCGTAAAGTGGGTTCGTTTGTTTCTAAATGAACCAAAAAGAGTGGTACCACGATGGCAAAGCCTATCGTCTCTTATGAGATGATAGGCTTTTTTATGTTTATCAAAATAGTTGAAAAGGTGGTCGTTTACGATGAGAAATATTGAAAAGTATTCTAGAGGATATTTTATGCCCTCAGTTAAAAGTTTGAAATGGACAGAGAAGGAGTACATAACAGAGGCTCCTACTTGGTGCAGTGTGGATTTACGAGATGGAAATCAAGCGTTAGTCGTACCGATGAGCCTAGAGGAAAAATTAGAATACTTTCAATTATTGTTGGAAGTAGGGTTCAAGGAAATCGAAGTTGGCTTTCCTGCAGCATCAGAAACAGAATTTCAGTTTTTACGTACATTGATTGAACAGGATTTGATTCCGGAGGATGTTACGGTTCAAGTGTTAACACAGTCTAGAGAAGCGATTATTAAAAAGACTTTCGAAGCGCTTGAAGGTGTGAATAAAGCGGTGGTGCACCTGTACAATTCTACCTCCGTAGCACAGCGTGAACAGGTATTTAAAAAGTCAAATGAAGAAATAATTGATATTGCTGTAACAGGTGCAAAATTGCTTAAAAAATATGCAGCGGAGACGGAAGGTAACTTCCAGTTCCAGTATTCACCAGAAAGCTTCACGGGTACAGAGATGGAATTCGCACTTGATATATGTAACCGGGTCCTTGATATTTGGCAGCCAACTGCTGAGAATAAGGTGATTATAAATCTTCCAGCTACTGTGTCAATGTCAATGCCTCACGTTTATGCTAGCCAAATTGAATTTATGGGAGATCACCTTAATTTCCGCGAGAATGTAATCCTTTCCCTTCATCCACACAATGACAGAGGTACGGGAGTTGCTGATGCAGAGCTGGGTATGCTAGCTGGAGCTCAGAGGGTAGAAGGTACACTGTTTGGTAATGGTGAAAGAACAGGCAACGTAGATATCGTCACGCTTGCCCTAAACATGTACTCCCATGGGGTAGATCCACAGCTTAATTTTGAAAATATCAGAGAAGTTAGGTCAAAGTACGAAGAATTAACAAAAATGAGCGTCCATGAAAGACACCCATATGGAGGCGACCTCGTCTTTACTGCATTCTCAGGCTCACATCAGGATGCCATTGCCAAAGGAATGAAATGGCGTGAGGAAGAAGAACGTCAATATTGGACAGTACCTTATTTATTAATTGACCCAATGGATATTGGCAGAGAGTATGAAGGAGATATTATTCGTATTAATAGTCAATCTGGTAAAGGCGGAATTGGTTATTTACTTGAGCAACATTATGGACTAGAAATGCCTGCTGAGATGCGTGAAAACTTCGGGTATAAGGTGAAGGATGAATCTGACCGTGCGCACAAGGAGATTATGCCAGAAGAAATTTATGAGATATTCAATAAGGAATATGTGAATATTAGTGCACCTCTTACGTTTAACCAATACAGATTTACTCAAAATGACCAGTATGAAACCATTGTATCCATCAGTATAGATAACGAAGCACTTGAATTTACTGGAGTGGGGAATGGAAGATTTGACGCCATAAGCAACGTTCTTCAAACCCAACTCGAAATCCAGTATAAAGATTTAGTTTATAAGGAGCACGCGCTAGAAATTGGCTCTAAATCTAACGCTGTCTCTTATGTGGGTATTACTGCTATGGATGGCGCTGTCTATTGGGGCTGCGGAATCGATCCTGATATTATGACGTCTTCTGTAAAAGCTTTGTTTAGTGCCGTTAACAACATGGTAAGTACTCAAAATGCTCCAATTGGAAAAGGACTTTCTCTAAATAAAAGAAGATAAGTTAAAAATAGAACCAACAGCAAATATAATGCTGTTGGTTTTTTTAGTGCATTAAGATGAAACTTTAATCCTGCAGGTGAATAGCATATAGGCAAAAGGGATTGCCCGTGTTGTTCTGTCAGCAGAACTGGAAATGAGTGGCTCCATTAAAACGTAATGGTTGATTGGAGGTATGTTGGTGCAGTTATTTTACACAGTCCGTCCTGGAGATACACTTTACCAGATTGCGAGACGCAATGAGCTGCCGGTAGATTCGCTTATTGCGGCTAATAATCTTTCCACGCCAAACTCGATATTTGTGGGGCAGCAGCTTTCCATTCCTCCTGGTGTAGATGTTATTCGTGTTAAACCAGGGGATACCGTTTATCAAATTTCTGAAAATTTTGGGGTTCCATCTTCGGTAATTATCCAAGCAAATCAGCTTCAACCGCCATATGTAATTCAAGTTGGTCAGTTGTTGAAAGTGCCACCCGGAGTTCCTTACTATGTGGTCCAGCCAGGAGATACCTTATTTCAACTCGCAAGCCGTTTTAACGTTGTAACAGGGGGCGAAAGCAACTTCGAGTTAATCATAAAAGTTAATAACCTTTCGTCTAACATTATTACACCAGGTATGCAACTTATTATTCCATACGCTCCTCCTGGTGACAGAGGGTTAATAGCCTATAACTCCAATCGTAGTGGCAGCTATGATATCTGGATTTATAATCCTAGTAACGGTATGAATCAACAAATTACAAATGGACTTGCGGAATCTTTTTCGACTCCATTTTGGGCACCTGACAGCACAAAGATAGCCTTTGTTGGAAAAGAAGGCATCCTGAACATTCTTAATTTAGTTGATAATAGAATTGCGCAAATTGACCAGTTTGGAGACGGATTGGGCGTCTTTCTTGATTGGTCTCCGAATAGCCAAGAGATTGTCTATACAAAACCGAATGGTTTGGTCATATATAATGTGATTACTCATCGAGCCCGAATTCTAAATGCTCCTGGTGCAACAGACGCACAATGGTTTCCGAGCGGAACGGAATTGCTTTTTCAAGCATTCGATACCCAGGGAGTAAGCCAGCTTTTTCGCATCAAAACCAATGGAACGGGTAAAGAGCGGATCACTCGAAATACAGGTGGACGACTTAATAATGTTCGACTGTCTCCTGATGGGACTTTTGCTTTATATACGACCCCAGGTGCTAGTATCTCAATCATTTACAGTGTAAACCTTGCAACTGGAAACGCTCTTGAAGTAAAAGGAGGTCCTTTAGCGAAAAATTACTTCCCAACCTGGTCAACTGATTCTTTAAGCTTCGCATATAGTGCCACTGCGTTTGAAAACCTTGGATATTTCTCACTGGTAAGGACAGCGGGTAGACAAGGAATGAATGAAGTAACAAGAGCGATCTCGGATTGTTTTGCCACCCCTGTGACCTGGTCGCCAGATAGCAGGAAAATAGCCTATCTTTCTGGATGTAAGCAACAAGGCAGTTCCAGTGAAATCTGGTTGGTGGATTTAACTCATCCCGTTCCAATCCAACTTGTAGAAGGGGGCTCAATTACTGCATTGCAATGGTCACCATTACCGATAACTTCTCTCAAAAAAACGTACTCCAATTCAGTCTATAAAATTCGATTCCAATATCCATCACATTGGCAGCGGGTAAACGATGAAAGATACGAAGGTGAAGATGGTTTCTTCCAAATTTCAGCCATAGCCTCTGACCAATCGATTGAAATGGTGTGTCAAAATGAAGCCTTTCACCAACTGAACCCTTATGGCACCAAGCCGCGCATCCAACATACTCGTATCCGAAATCAACCAGCATGCTTAATTTTCCCATCACAAGACCAACCATCCGAAATGAAAAATCAAGCAGCATTGATTGTCCAGTATCCGAATCCGGTAACAATAGAAGGAACAGAATACAATTACTTTATCCTGTGGGCCGACCAGAACCACATTATTGAGATAAGCAATTCACTAACATTTCTATAACGCAAAATGAGTTGCTCTTCCTTTAGAGCAACTTTTTTGATAGGGTAGAATGTATATTAAATTCAGTTTAAGGATGATTACATATGAAAAACGAACAACAAATGAACCAAGTGGTGGAAACTATGCTGGCCCATCGTTCAATCAGGAAATATTCTCCACAACAAGTTTCAAATGAAGATTTGGATACCATTATTCGTTCAACCCAAGCCGCCCCTTCCTGGGTCAACGGACAACACGTTACCATCATTTCAATTAAAGATCCTGGGCGAAGAGAAAAAATGGCGGAGCTTGCAGGAAATCAAAAACATATTATCGAAGCACCCATATTTCTTGTGTTTTGTGCCGATTTCTATCGCATCAAGGTGGCTTGTGAAATGGAAGGAATTGAATTTAAGGCTGCTGTAAATCCTGATTTATTATTAGTTGGTACTGTTGACGTCGGTATTGCTCTAGGAAATGCTATTACAGCTGCCGAATCACTAGGGTTAGGGACCGTACCAATTGGCGGGATTCGAAGAAGTCCACTTGAATACATTGAACTGTTAGATTTACCGGAGTATGTGATTCCAATCTCAGGTTTGTGTATTGGTTATCCTAGTGAAATCCCAGATTTAGTGCCTCGTTTGCCAAAGGCAGCTATCTTTCATGAAGAAAAATATAAAGTAAATATTCATGAAGAACTGTTAGAGTTTAATCAAACCCATAGTGAAGCAACAAAAGGAAGACAAAGCGGAGGTTCCACATGGACACAACGAATGGCGAATTTTTATAAGGACCCATATTATATAAATGACGGTTATAAAGACGTAGGAAAAATGCTGAAACAACAGGGTTTCTCAAAAAGTTAAAACAATAAGTAATGAATGTACCTATGGCGGGTAACTACTTCCATAGGTTTTTAATATTAAAAAAGTAAATTATTTTATAGTTCGATAACTTGGCCAAATGAAATGTCCTTTTTTCATAAATTAAGTACATTAGTAAAGTCATATATTTTTCCTCAGCATAAACATATAATGCATGTCTAGTATAAAGCTGCAACTCTCATTATAGTGGGACAAAGATAGTATGTCTTGGACATAAAACGTGCCTAGGTATGGAGGTTAGAATGGAAAAATATTTTAAAAATCAAAAGGTTTTAATAACAGGGGCAAATGGTTTTATAGGTTCTCATATGGTTGAAAGAATGGTAAAGGAAGAAGCGCAAGTATCTATTTTTGTTAGGGATTCCTCCGACATATGGAGATTGGATGAAGTTAAAAAGGATTTAGACATCTATAGAACAGATTTAAGGAATTTGGAGTTGGTTAATAAAAACGTAATGCAAATAAAACCAGACTTTATTTTCCATTGCGGTGCTTATGGAGTAGATGGCAGACAAAACAATTTTTTCGTTGCTGCAGGCGCCAATATTAATGGAACCATGAATCTGATTCATTCACTGAAAAATATTGGCTGTAAAAAATTTATTAATGTTGGAACGTGTATGGAGTATGGTAATAAACAGGAGCTCATTAAAGAGGACTCTTTTTTAGAGCCTGATAGTATTTATGGGAGCACAAAAGCATCTGCCTCCATCATTGCTCACCAAATGGCGGAAAACTATGATATTGATTTAGTCACCTTAAGACCCTTTGGAGTTTTTGGAGAAAAAGAAGGCTCACACAAGTTCTTTCCCTACATCATTTTATCCATGCTAGAGGATAAACAAGTGAACTTGACTCCTTGTGAACAATATCGAGACTATTGTTATATTGAAAATGTCATTGACGGATTTGTTTTAGCCGCTCAAAATAATGCCGCTAAAAATGAGATCTTTAATGTTGCAAGTGGTGAAATTCATAAACTAAAATTTTACGTGGATCTGATTAATAATGAAATGCAATCAAAGGAGCTACCAAATTATGGTGCATTACCCTATAGACAAAATGAAGTTTGGAGACAACAACCGGATATTTCAAAGATTAGGAATCATTTAAACTGGGAGCCAAAGATAAGTCTACAAGAGGGAATTGCTAAAACAGTAACTTGGTATAAGGAGAATAAACATAAATTTATAGGAACAACGAGGTGAAACTTTGTTATGGGACTTAGTAATGTAATAAAGAACGATATTAAGCACATTAGTAATGAATTAGAGAAGAAGTTAAAAAAGCTTGAGGCGTCAACCATCCTAATCAGTGGCGGAGGAGGGTTTCTTGGAGGATACTTCCTTGACTTAATCGATTATTGTAATAAAAATCTCTTTGAGACACCATGTCATGTGATTTGTATAGAAAATTTTATTTCTGCTGCTCCTCAAAGAATCCAACACCTTCAAAATAATCAATCCGTTGAAATTATTAACCAAGATATTACTATGCCTTTGAATATCAAGAAAAAAGTTGATTTTATTATCCATGCCGCAAGTATTGCTTCACCCACTTATTATAGACAATATCCAATTGAAACAATTGAAACGAACGTATGGGGATTAAAGAACCTGTTAGATTTCGCCAAAAACCAAAAAGTAAAAAGTTTCTTATTTTTCTCGACCAGTGAAATTTACGGTAATCCTGCTCCAGAATTCATCCCTACGCCGGAGACCTATAATGGCAATGTTTCATGTACAGGTCCAAGAGCTTGTTACGATGAGTCTAAAAGGCTTGGTGAAACACTTTGTGTTAATTACTATCAGCAATATGGAGTGCCCGTGAAAGTAGTAAGACCATTTAACGTATTTGGTCCGGGGCTTAGAATCGATGATAAGCGAGTTATACCAGACTTTTTTAATGACGCATTACATCATAAAAAAATTTCTTTATTGAGTAATGGAAAGCCGACAAGAAGCTTTTGCTATATTGCTGATTCAATTAAAGGATTCATGTTAGCTCTTCTTTCAGAACATGACGGCGAAGCTTTTAACATCGGGAATGATGAAATTGAAATATCGATGTTAGACTTAGCCAAACTAATCGGTAAATTAGTTGGCGGGGTTGAAATTGAGTATAAGCAAAGTGACGATGAAAGGTATCTTATCGATAACCCCCAAAGGAGATGTCCGGATTTGACCAAGGCAAAGAATCTATTAGGGTATATGCCAGTGGTGAATTTAGAGGACGGCCTTGGTAGACTTAAAGATTGGTATGTAGAAGTTTACATGGGGGAAAATGGAAAATGAAAATTTCAGTGATTGGAACCGGCTACGTGGGCCTTGTAACAGGAGTTTGTCTTGCCTCTAAAGGTCACCAAGTAATCTGTATTGATAAACAAGCCGAGATTGTAAATAAGATTAACAGCAAGATATCACCTATCTATGAGCCAGGGCTTGAAGAACTTTTAAGCAATGTGATTGAAAAAGGGAACTTAGTTGCTGCTACTGACTTGAAAACTGCTGTTATGCATACAGATATCTCGATTATCTCCGTGGGAACTCCATTTGGAGATGGAAAGATTGATTTACGCTACATTGAATCCGCTGCACAAGAGATTGGAAATGTATTAAAAGAAAAAAACAGCTACCATGTAATATGTGTAAAAAGCACAGTAATCCCAAAAACCACAGATACTCTAGTTAAAAACATTCTAGAAGGCACCAGTGGAAAAAAAGCGGGCGAATTCGGTCTGGCCATGAATCCTGAGTTTTTAAGAGAAGGAAAAGCTGTAGAAGATTTTATGCACCCTGATAGAATTGTAATTGGAGCTTATGATGAAGAAAGCTTTGAAACTATGAGAAAAGTTTATGAGGGATTCTTTGATGCGCCCATCATAAAAGTAAATCTAAGAACAGCTGAGATGATAAAATATACGGCTAATGCCCTTCTTGCAACGTTAATATCTTACTCTAACGAGGTTTCAGTAATTTGTGAAAAGGTCGGCAACATTGATGTGAAAGAAGTTTTAGAAGGAGTAACCTTGGATAAAAGGTTCAACCCAAGAGTGAATAATCAATTAATAAATCCAGGAATGGTCAGTTATTTAAGAGCTGGATGTGGATTTGGGGGAAGTTGTTTTCCTAAAGATGTTCAGGCGCTATCAGCGTTTAGTCAAGAGATGGGTTATTCGCCTCCTATGATTCAAGCCACATTAGAAATAAATTATGCACAACCCTACAGGCTTATTGAAAGATTACAAGAAATTCTCGGCACATTAGAAAACAAGAAAATAACAGTTTTAGGACTCTCATTCAAGCCAGAAACCGACGATATCAGAGAGTCGCCAAGTCTTGCCATCATAAAAGGACTTTTAGCGAAAAACGCAAAGGTAATCGCCGTTGATCCAATAGCAATTGATAATACTAATAAGAAATTTCCTCAAAATGACTCCCTCTATTACTCTGTTGATTACAAAAATGCCCTTAAAGATGCCGAGGCTGCCATACTTGTTACTCCGTGGCAAGATTATATAAAGATTTCCCCTCAAGAATTCAAGGAATTAATGAAAGAACCAATATTAGTAGATGGACGAAGAGTGTTCGATAAGTCTGCCTTTGAAGCAGCAGGTGTCCGATACATCGGAGTTGGCCTTACCAAGAATTTATAATAAGAAAGGATGATATGATGGAAAATTGGTATGAGTTGATTCGCATACAACCTTTTGAGGATACGCGCGGCAGCCTGAAGAAATTGTTAATGATTAGTCAACTGAAACAAAATAAAAAGATTGAAGAGATTTACGTTTTGTTTTCTAATCAAGGAAGTGTCAGAGGGAATCACTATCATAAAGAAACATTAGAATATTTTTCTGTCATAAGTGGTGAAGCGAAAGTGGCGTTAAAGAATTTGCATACTGGTGCCTTTGAAGAAATCGTTATGTCTGCAAATAATAATGTAATTCTCAAAGTCCCTCCTTACGTAGTGCATGCTTTTAAGAATGAAGGAGAGGAACCGTTTATAATGGTTGCCATTTCCTCTAAGGAATACAATAAAGATGATACTGATACATTCCCAATGATAATCATTTAAAAGATATTGTTTGATAAAGTATTCAGACACTACTCAGAATATGGCTGGTGTCTGAAACCTATTCCACATTTGAGGATGAAGGCACCAGGCACCAATTAAGTGTGATATCCCAAGTGTGAAAAGTTGGTAGTATCGTCCATTCCGATATAAATCTTCTCACATACACTACTATTAAGTTCAAAAAAGAGCTAGGATGGCAGCAGAGCTAGTTGACTAGTAAAAAAAGAAACAGAAGAAAACATAGGAACATAGGAAATGGAAAGGGACAAGTCTCTAATAAGAGGGGATAAATATGAAGGTTGTAATACTTGCAGGTGGTTTTGGAACAAGAATCAGTGAGGAATCACATTTAAAACCAAAACCAATGATTGAAATTGGAGAGTATCCGATTATTTGGCATATTATGAAAATCTATTCTGCGCATGGATTTAATGAGTTTATTATTTGTTTGGGGTATAAGGGATACATGATTAAGGATTATTTTTTAAATTATTATCTGCATAAATCAGACGTTACCGTGGATTTACAGCATGGAAACCACAAAATTAATACTGTCCACGGAACTGAACCTTGGCAAATTACGCTGGCGGAAACCGGGCTAGAAAGCATGACTGGAGAACGCATTAGAAAAATAAGAAGCTATATAGGAAATGAACCTTTCATGTTAACGTATGGGGATGGACTGGCTAATGTTAATATTCAGGAATTAGTAGAATTTCACAAAAGCCATGGCAAACTTGCTACGGTTACAGCCGCTCAGCCTTCAGGAAGATTTGGAGCCTTGCAACTGGCAAAAGATCAAAGCGTTGAATCTTTTAAAGAGAAGGTAAAAGGCGATGGCGGTTGGATTAGCGGTGGATTCTTTGTCTTGCAGCCTGAAGTATTTGATTTTATTCCAAAAAACAACGCAGTCTTTGAAGAGGAACCATTGGGAAATTTAGCAAAGACAGGTCAGTTAGTGGCATACAAACACTCAGATTTTTGGCAACCAATGGACACAATGCGAGATAAAAAGTATTTAGAGGAGCTTTGGAAGTCGAATAAAGCACCTTGGAAAATATGGAAATAGGGAATGTGATAAACAGATGAAGAAAATTTGCTTTGCGATCCTTGTTCATGAAAATAGGGAAGTAATACAAGATCAAATAGAGAACATTCGCCACTTTTGTCCAAACTCTTCTATTGTATTTTTTCAAAGTGGAAATGATGATAATTTATGTAAGGGCCTTGGTTATCCTATCTGTCCAACTTCACAACCTATGAAATATGCAAGGACATATGGCTGGTTCTTTTTGAATATTATGGAATGGCTTGAAAATACAGGGTATGAATATGATTACTTAATCAATTTAGATTCAGATTCTCTTTTTGCAAAAAAGGGGTTTGAGGAATTTATTATCTCGGAAATGAACGAATTTGATTATATGGCTGCGCACTATAGAATGGCAACAGATCAATGGTCTCCTGGGAATACGATGAAAAAGGTTTGGCATTTATGGCAGCCAATATTCAATTTGGATCATTTTTATGGATGTTTTGGTTCACAAGTTTTTAGTCGAAAGTTCGTTAAGCAAATACTGTCCTTTAACAAATTGGAAGAGATGAAAAAGATTATGAAACAAACTGAAGATGATGTATTTGCTTTAGAAGAAATGTTATTTGCAACTTTAGCAAAAACCCTAGGAATAAAATCAAAATCTTATCCTGAGAATGTTGGTAAATGGATGCGTGATAGACCAAAATATACGAGACGAGAACTTATTTATGCGGTTAAAAATAATGAGGAATGTTATTTGTTACATCCAGTAAATCGTATAATGAATGATCGTGCAAGGACTTTTATAAGAAGTATGATTCACTTCAGAAAAAAAGAATAGACATATATAATAGGATAGTGGGATCATCCAACTAAAATAGAAAACTTATAAAATTAATACCTATGGGGATTAGTCCTCCATAGTTTTTTTATTTTCATTGTTATGAGGAAAAGTCCTCCCTACGTAAAGTGAGGAGGACTATCATATATTTATGTTATATTTTGCTTGGACTTCATGTAGACCTCTTCATAAGGCTGAATCACCACAAAGCCGTCTCCTTCGAATTTCATTTGAATCGACTCACCGCTGCCTCTTCCTAGAAAGGTTTTTAACGTAATATCCGTTTGAAACGTTGGCATGAGATTCCCAGACCAAGCAACTGTTGCGTTTGGATCCGTGATAACAGGGTTACCAGGAGACACTCTTAATGTGATCGGTTCATAATGTGCAGTAAAGGCAATCATCCCGGTTCCTTGACAGCGAACATTAAATAACCCGCCAGCAAGCATACCGGCAATTTTCTTCATTAATTTGATCTCCCATTTAATACTAGGTTCAAATGCTAATAAATCGTTCCCATTAATAAAAATCGACTCATTCCTTAAATTAAGGATAATAATTTTCTTTCCACTATCTGCTAGATATAATTTCCCTTTCCCGTTGGCTTTCATTAAAGAAGCGCCTTCACCTGTAAACGCCTTTTTTAAAGCAGTTCCGAGACCATGTTCTAATATTCCTTCCCGGACAAACTTCATTTCTCCGTGATAGGCTACCATGGACCCTGCTTTCGCCCAAACTTGCCCGTCTAAGTTTACCTCCAACATCCGTGGTGTTTCCAATTCAAAAAAACCTTCGCCTTTATCTTTTTGCTCTGTTTGTGCGATAAATTCTTCAATTGAATATCTACTCAATATTCCCACATCCTTCCATTCTTTTATTATGAATCCCATCATCCTGTGTTTCAATATTTTTATAAAAAGAAAACCTGAACCTTTATCTGCTTTGTGGTGAACATATTTAATAAGTGATATTTTTGCCAAACTAATGGATAAACCCCAAAGTAGAGTCCTGTGGATATGCACAGCCTTTTTGCTGAACTTTTACAATTGGGTCATGCGTCATAAATGTTTTGAATAGGATAGGAGTAATTATTCTTAGAGTTTTCTACCCTGTTCGCTCGTTCGTGAAAGGAGTTCAAAGAATGATAGGTAAGTATAAACATCATGTTATCTTGCTAGTCCTGTTTATTTTTTCCTTTTGCATATTCGTTTCAGCTGTGGCAGCTAAAAGTGATTCAAGTATTCCTAAAAATAAAATAGTTGCTCTTGTTTATGATGATTCTGGAAGTATGTGGGAACAATCTGGTAATGTTCCTATTGATAATTGGAAATATGCGAATTACGCTCTTCAAAGCTTTGTTGCTCTTTTAGAAAAACAGGACCAGTTAAGGGTTGTTTCAATGAGCACACCAACCGTACCAGAGCCGATTGAATTAGATGAAAAACTTCGTCAGCATGAAATTGATCAAATTCGAACCTGGACCGGAAAAAGAAATACGCCACTAGAATCTTTACATACAGCGATCAATGAATTGAATAAAGCTGTAGATAGCAATAAAAACTCCGATTACTGGTTAATCGTTCTTACAGATGGAATCTTTAATGAAATTAACCATCTTGAACCAAAGCTTACTGCTACACAAATTGAAGAGAACAAGAATGCACTTTTTACCAGTTTGAGGAAACTGAAGGATAAAATGGATCAAAATGGTGCTAGTTTTCACAGCACCTTGATTCCCATTGAGTCCTATTTGAGTACGGAAGAGTTAGAGATTATGGCTGATTTTAAACGACAATGGACAGAAAGTTCAGCAGGAAATGTGTTAGTGAGCAATGGAGAGCAAGATATCATTCAACGTATTAACGAGGTTGCAGCTCTTATGACTAATCGTGATCCGAGTGAACAGGAGCAATTTGATTTACATCCTGTTTGGGACGGAAATCAATTATTCTTAGAATCTCCATTTCCTTTAAGGAGAATTACTCTCATTGAACAATCTGCTTTAGAGAATGCTTCGTTTAAGGAATTTTATATAAATAAACAACCCATTGAACAAGGAATGGAGGGGCCATACAAGGTTATAACACCCGATGATCCAGTAATATTACATCCACCGATTCAAGGGACATTCACCCATTTTAAAAACGTGAATGGTGATGGCATGATTGATAAAGGGATATACAAAATTGTCTTTCAAAAACCGCTCTCGGAGGAACAACAAAAGTCTATCAAGATATTAGCAGAACCGGCGATTGATTTCAGAGTTGATTTAAAAAAAGCCACTGGTGATAAGAATCCTGAAGTTTACTTTACAGGTAGTAAGATGATACTAGAGGCTACTTTATTGAAAAGTGAGAGTAATGATGAAGAAATCGATTTACGTGATATCGATGTGAAAAGTTTGTTTGAAGTAGAAGCTGAAATTGATAGGGTGAAGCTCCCCCTTAAATATGATTCTAAGGTTAATAAATTCATTGGGGATTTCACGTTACCTCAAAAGGAGAAAATTCCTGTAAATGTAAAAGTAAATATTAAGGGATTTTATCAAAGAGTTAAGGAAACGAGCATTCAAGTTAACCCAGCTCGAAAGTTGAGCCTTGTGGCAAATACTGAAACTTGGAGGACAGAGTTAGATAAGTTAAACCAAGCGGACCCCTTTGTGATTACTCCCATGGTGAATGGAAAGGAAATGAGTTCAGAAGAGCTTAAAAAGGTGTTCAATAAACTCAAAGTTGAAACTCCCAGCCATATAAAAATTGAAAAAGAACAAAAAGGGAATCAAATTCTGATTTACCCTAAGAGTTTATCGCCAATCTTCCGAACATCGGTAGGTGACGTACCCCTTCACGTTACCCTGCCCGGTCAGTACCCTAATGAAATAGCCGAAGAGACTTTTACACTAAACATTGAGGATATCTCATTACTTAAGAAATATGGGAGTGTTGCTATAAAAGCGTTAATCTGGCTGGTTCTTCTTGTGTATATCTTTGGAATCATCATAAAACCAAGGTTTGACAAAAATCGTATTTCACTAGAATACAAGCAAAGCAGGAAAAGGGAGAGGCTCCGAGATGCACGCGGGATGACAGAAAACTTCCATACAAATTGGTTTAACAGATGGCTTATCCCCTATTTGGCGGAAAAAAAGAGTATTGGCGACTTGACATTTAAAGCAGATCGAAAAAAGGACCGTGTATTACTCGTGAAAGAATCACAGGACCCTAACCTTATTGTGAGACATGAGAAGCTTGAGGGAAGAAGTAAAAAGGCCGACATACTGATTTATCATAACGATGAGATTCAAATTGAGAGAAGTAACGACCATTCAGTTTATATATTTAAATCCCATTAAAAGTACTTTAAGAGGTGAACTAGATGAGCTTTAATGTTCCAACGATATTAATCGGTCTAGGCGGAATCGGGAGTAATATTGCGAATATGGTATATGGCCGTGTTCCTTCCGAAAAGCGGGGGAGAGTTGCTATTCATGCGTTTGATACGGATGCTAATAGCATTTCAAAATTAGAGCATTTAAGAAACAGCGCTACACAAACAAGCACAAGCCATTCGGTAAATGAATATCTTCAGGCAAACCCTGAAGTATTAAAATGGTTTCCGAATAATCCCCAAATAAAACGTAAAACGATGACAGATGGAGCCGGCCAAGTTCGAGCAGTATCGAGACTTGCTTTTCGGTCAGCGATGTCACAAGGGAAATTAAATGCGATGTGGGATGGTATTGAACGTATTTTTCCTGTCGACAGCCATGCCCAGGCGTACAATGTCCGAGTAATTATTATTAGTTCCTTAGTTGGCGGCACTGGTTCAGGGATTTTTCTGCAAATCGCTCTCTATCTGCGTGAAATGCTGGAGAGAAAACTAAACTCGGAAAGTGTACTAATTCGCGGCGTCTTTTTACTACCGGATATATTAGTGAGAAGTAATACAGTGGACCAAACGGAGTGGGAAGCGGTCCAAGGGAATGGTTACGCTAGCTTGAAAGAATTGAACGCCATAAGCTTAAGCGCTTCGGGTAATCATAAACAAAATGTGACGATTGAGCTCGAGTATCGACCGAATCAGATTGATTTAGAGGGCAGAACAGCACATGCAATTACAGATAAACATTTGCCTTATGATTTTTGCTTTCTATTTGATTATGAAAACACAAAAGGGCAGCATTTAACTAACGTCTCCGAGTATATAGACCAGGTGGCACGGTCCGTTTATCTCCAACTCTTTAGCCCGATTTCAGCAAGAAGCTTTTCACAGGAGGATAACCAAATAAGAAGTTTGGTAGAATCAAACGGCCAGGCACGGTACTGTGGTGCTGGTGTCGCTTCGTTAACGTATCCTTATGAACAGATTGTTGACTATTGTGCACTTAAATGGTCTGTTAGTGGATTAGACGACTCTTGGCTCCGCTTAGATAAGTTATTTAATGATGAAAATAAGCGTCATGAAGATGACTTAAGAAACGGGATTCATAATGAAAAACCAAAGATAAGAGAGCTTTATGTTAAGTACTTTGAGCAAATTGTGAATGACCAAGAAAAACCAAACCCTTTTTTTCGACAGCTCGATTACCAAGTACATGAAATCGAAGATAAGGGTAAAAAAGGAGCTTCGAAAGCAGATATTTTCTTATCTGAAGTAGAGGAATATGCAAAAAAAGTGCTAAAAGATGATGTGGAATTAAAAGAGGATTATGAAGATCATTGTGTGCTTGATTTAGGAAAACTGAAAATAAAAGACCGAGCGAAACAAGAAATTAATCGAATGGAATCCGCCCTAGAAGACTTTGCCAAAGAAATTAACAAGAAAATTAATGAATACAGTCATTTCATTGTTTACCAGATTATTGATGCGGATTATCATTCTCCGAATGGGGCAAATGGCAGCAGGTTCCAGCTTAATACCTGGATTTTGAAAAAAGATTCACCTATCCATCCTGTTGGGGTGCGATATCTGCTCTACAGTATTCACAATAAACTGATAAAGAAGATTTCCCATTTAAAAGAAGAGAATCGCAGATACAAAGAACAGATTGACCGCTATCAAGATATTTATGATTTAGACCGCAATGACGGTGATGTAGATGATGCGGTCAGACGTGTGGATAAAGCGTTAAAACAGGGCCTTGTTTCCAGTGTGTTTCGAAACCAATTTAAAGATTTTATTGATGAGTATACGGAGAAGTCGTCTCATCAGCTGAGTACCCTAAATCGCTATAAAAACACCATGTTGTTAGAACTAGTCTTTTCTGCACTCAATCAATCTATCAAGGAAATGATCGAGGATTGGCAAAGATTCTTTGATCATCTAATTGAAACAAGAGAAACTCTCTTGGTGGAAATAAATCAATTAGCTAGGAAGTTTGATGGTGTGAGTGATCCGACGAAAAGGTATGTTCTAGCCAATAGGGAAATGCTAGAGCAAACGTGGGAACGGATACGTCAATCGGTTGATCATGGCTTCCTGCCAGATAGTATCTCTCAGTCGATTTATCAAAGTCTCTATAAAAGGTTTATCGAGCGGAAAACCAATCGAGGGGCAGAGGAGTTTTATAAAGAAACCAAGGTCGAGGTGTTTTTTAGGGAGAATGTTTTAAATTTTTGCCGGAAGGAATTGGCGAGTAAGCATCATGATAAATTAGATTTATCCATCACTAAGGCGATCAGAATAGAGGCAGGTCGATTAGGGCTGGACCCAGATGATTATCTTTATAAAAGATTGAAGGCTATAGAAGAACTGGCACAACCATATGTTCCGATTACACATGATTATCGCAGTCTGAAATATTGGGGTCTCCATTCGGAAAGTTTTAACCAGCTCTCGGAGCAGTTGCAAAATGAGTTATTTAACGAAAAGCAAATTGTAGATGACGCCTTTAAGCGAAATGAAATTGTATGTTATCGTGCCCATTATGGATTATCCGTCAGTGATTTTACCAAATTTTCCTCTGGAAAAAATGGAAAGCCCCCAGGTGTTTATTATGAGGCCTACCATCGGTTGGTGAGTAAGCTAAATGAGGACGAAAATAGAACGATAACCCCGCACTTAGACCGTAATTGGCATCTTCCTGCGTATATGCCAGACTTAAATCCGGAGCGCGCTGAGCTTGAAACCAACCGGACGGACCGTGCGTTATTGCTTGGGGTAATCTATGGCTGGCTTCAGTTAGTCAGCTCTGACGGTAAGAGAGTTTATCAATATAGTGGAAATCAAGGAACAAAATTATTATTGAAATTTGGGGAAAAGGTGGAAGAAGATACGTTCAACCTTCATGAAGCATTACCTCATAATCCTGTTATTTATGATGAAATACTAGAGAGATTCCAAGAAACACAAGAAACACAAATTAGAAATAACCGAAACATTCATGAACATGATTTCATTAGGGGAGCGGTCGAAATATCGAAAGTTAGAAAAGAGGGAATTGGTAATATCTTAGATTTAGTGTTGGCTTATGACCAAGAATTTATCTCCAATCCTTCGTTAACGGAGCGAGCAGACCGCCTGCGACAATGTCTATTAACAGAGATTTGTGAGTACTTCAAAAAGGTAAAAAGATCGGAGTCGGCAAAACGGGGAGCAGCAAATTTGATTTATCAGCTTTGGAAGGAATCTGAAGTCAGACAAAGAACACCACAAGATACAGAAGAGTACCAAAAGTGGTTGAATGATATTAATAATAAACTGAACTCACTAGATCAAGAACGAGTTTTAGTATAGCATGTTTAAAAAGGAGTGATCTTTGATGCACTCAATCGTGATTCATTTTGGCAAAAAGTATGAGGATTGGCATTTAGTTGAGCCATTCTTTTACAAGCTGCAGAATTGTAATGCATTAACCTTTTACTGGGAGGAGGAGGCCACGGCCTCTAATCCTCTTTTTTTATCATTAGTGGATCGAATGATTGAACATCTTGACCGTCACCGAATTAAGGATTGGCAGTTAATTATTCTATTGAATTTAGATGATGAATTAAATAGAAAGTTACGACTCACAACGCACCTTTCGGAAATAAGAAGAGACCTGCTTGATCCTTTAAAAGACAAAGGATTCTATCCATCTCAAAGTATTTTACATTTAATTGACATGATCAGAAGAACCTCTACCTATGCGCCAATAGAAGAAGGGTTAAAACGGTATTGGGAACTTGACCATTTTGGCTATCTTCAAAAGAGCCCTGGGTGGCCAATAGTGGGTAATGCATTCATACAGGAGGAGATTAAACAGCTTGATGAAGAATGGGGGGAACCTATTGCGCTTCAAGATATCATCTTAGACCAACCAAGTGCAGAATTTATGGAGGCATTGGAAATGAAATGTGAGCGGGTCACGACCTGCCTAGCTAAAAAGATAGACAAAAAGAAGGATTATTTGTTGTTACGTGGAGAGAAGCCGAGTCATGATGAATGGATGACCAAGGAACAATTAGATATCGTCATGGAAGATTTTGAAAAAAAGATTAAGCAAATACGCACGTTGCCGTTAACTCCTTCCCTAACAAACTTTACTCCATCAGGGGAGCTCTCAAGCAGTTTGAAGTACCATGTTGGTATCCAAAGTGAAATCGGTGATATTCGCCTCATTCGTCAGGAAATCATTCAGAATTCTCACCGGGAAAGAATGAGAGGATTTTTGGAACTTAGTTATTTTCTTCTCACGATTAGCCAACATCCAAAACTAGTTGAAAGGCTGGAAAAGGGAAGTACGAGTGTGATACAAATCTCGTTAGAAACTGAGAAGCTGGAAACATTACTCAATCATTATTTTATGAGTTTGTTAAAGGCAAAAAGGCAATTAGAGGACCAATTGTTGCTCCAAAACCAGTTTCATACCAATCGATTTCGAGACGATGAATTTTCTCCTTATACGGCACCAAGTATTGAAAAAGTAAGAGAAGTCTCTCAACCACTGTCCCAAAATTCAAAAATTACCTATCAATTCTATGACCAATGGCAGGATCAGCTTTATAAAACTGAAACCATACTCATGAATCGCGAAACTGAACTGCTAAAAAAGTCACGAGAAGCGATTCTAAAATTGCATGCTGTAAAAAGAAGGAATGACTTTTTGGAAGAGGAAGAATGGGTTGAAATCAATGACTATAAACAAGACATCCAAAAAAAAATTAGTAATGTGGAAAGGGATGTCATCCATTCGGCTCCTGGTACATCCGAAGCTCTATCTAAATGGAAAAATTTTGTGACGCAAGCGAAAAACCAAATGCATTTTCTCCTGCAGCTACTTCCAAACCAACGTCAGTTTCTGACGATGAGTATCCTGATTTTTTTGGTCCTTTTCATTCCTTTTCTGCAAATGTCAGGTTCCCTTGAATCTACTAAGGTAACAGCTTATTTTTACGGTATTGGGTTAGTTGTCAGCCTTCTCGTTACGTATATCGGGTATTACTTAACCAGACAAATATCCCATCAACAAATATGGAAATTTCAAGAAAAAACCTATGAATATACCGAGACCATTTATCAAATGCAAATGGAGGCCCAACACCGCTATAATGACTACTTAAACCATTTATTTAAGCTTTTCACGTTACGAAAATATCTCGAAAAACTATCCCTAATCGGAGAAGAAAAGAAGGAAAAGAATCTTCTTTACCGCTACCACCTTATTAAACTAGACGAATTCGTCCAGACGACAAATCGATTGCTTCATATCCTTCAAATGAATAAAGAACCATTTTCTACTAAACTAGATATAAGGGTTCCAGGGATTAAATTTGAAAAAGGTATCATCGAGAATCCAATTTATTCTCCGTTTCAACAGTTAGGGGTACAGGGGCCAAATGGAAATGGAATTGAAGTATATCTCGGTAGTGCTATCGAACAATACCCATCCACTTATATTCATGAACTTGAGCAAATTCGAATCCAAGAAGATAAGGTGTATAAACTATGAACTTATACCTTGAAGTGTTAGGAAGTTTTGTTGTTTTAGCTATATTTATCACTCTTCTATATACCGCGAATTTCTCGGAGAATCAACGCTATAAACAACTTTACCTTCCGTTAGTGACTTTATTTATTTGCTTATCCTGGCTTCTATTGGATGAGTGGATGGCGGGTATATATGAAGAACTTCTTGAAGAAAGAATGCCTTCTCTATTGTCGAATATCCAACTGTTGCTAAATTTTACGATATTGTTTTCAGTAGTATCTCTAAAATGGTGTTGTAAAATAGCAGGAAATCTAAAGTATAAGACACTTGGAAATAACCGCTTTTTGAGACCCTTTGAGAAAATGGTAAAAAAGGCCGCCTCTACTCTTTTTCCGACAGAGCTTGTGAACCACTCGAAAACGAAGCTATCGGAGCAGGGCAGCGTTTCTCTTGTTTATTTTAAAAGCAGGGGCCAGATTTACTTAAAAAAGGAGTGGACCTATCTATCAACCTTTTTTAAAATTGCAGCGATTTTCCCACTGCTTCTTCTGGTGCTGCTAATCATTTCAAATGTATACGAACTTTCGATACTTTCTTATTTGCCGGCATATCCTATTATCTCTTTTATACTATTATTGGAGATTGCTTGGTTTTTAAATGGGCAAAAGGTTTCCTATAGTGAAGGTTATATTGCTGGTAACGATGCCGTTGCTAGAAGACTAACAACCTATGATAAATTATTTGATCAATACAAGGTAATATGGGAAGACCGACTGCTTACGTCAGGGATTGTAAGAGAGAATGAGCATTTTCATCATCGAAAAAATCATTTTTCCTATCATAATATCTCGCCAGACCTAGAACATCAATTAATTATTCATTCTATTTGTGAGGAATTAAAGAAAAAGAACATGATTATCGATGAAAGTTACACGACTATGATGTCTGAAATCATTCAAGAACATGATGTGATGATTGAAGATGTCAATTATAACGATTTTTCTTCCTATTTCTTTCCAGCGTTGTATCAATTGCTGGCCAAAAACAAGAAGGTATTAATTATTGCACACAGCCAAGATGGTGCAATGGAAGCGGTAGATTGGGTGTCAAAGGGAATTAAGGTTGTGTCAGGGGTGGAACAGTTATGGAAGGTTAGCACCTTTTTAGAGGCACTTGAACAAAATATGAATCCAGATGTATTGATTGTTTCGCCGGATACGTTAAAGGAGAAACGATTTTTGCACTACTTACGGCAGTTAGAAAAAACAAAGCTTATGGAAGGTATATTGTTGTTACATGCCGAAAAGCTTTTTCCAACCTATTCCACCATCATCCACTCTTTTAACTTAAATGTTAGGGAGCTAATTGGAAAAAAGCCGCAATATATCATTTTAACAGAGTGGTATGATGGCCTAGAACATACTGTCCGATCGATCCTGCAATGTGAGCCTAGAGATATCGCTGCTCCGCCCGGCAACAGCCCGAATTTCTACTATATGGTTTGGAAAAATGAAGGTGAAAAATGGTTTCAGCAAAAGCTCCTTCCAAAAATCTCGCACCGTCAACTAGAAGCAGAAGTGGTCTTATCGATTCCTGCATTAAAGGCAAATATTGAACCTGTTCACTTCATCAACCAGCAAAACACCAATGTTAAGGAAAGTATCCACGAAATGATCGATATGAAGAATCACTTATTTGATCTTGGGTTTGATTTAGAAACGTTGGATCACTTGGGAAAAATGATTCAGGTCCTGGATAGTAACCTTACGATTCCGGTGGATGATTTTACACTTTTTCTCATTCGCGATAATCAGTATAATTTAGTACGGCGTTTAAATTTGTGGAAAGGAACCGGAAAAGTGGCTTCCTTCATTCACATCGTGAGCCCTCCATATTTACTTCGAGATTACTTAGCAGATCAGTTGGATTTCTATTTGAGCACTAATCGGACCATTGCACCTTTAGCTCCACGCTTATCCCAATCACTCTGGAGCATTGCGTATGGTCTATTAGAACGATTATGTCATTTTTATATCATGGAAGAGGAAGTAGAGAGCTATTTAAGTAGAGCGAAAATTAGCTGTTATCGCTCGGTGGTTGAAGGTGTTCACGAGTTGTTCTCGAATGCCTTTGGACCTAAATTAGCATACCGATATACGATTGAATCAGAGGAACTAGTAACCTTTGACCGGACTAAAAAAGATTTTGTTAAGAAAACCCGATTCAGGATGCCGTATTCAGCTAAGGAAAAGATTTTACCAAAAGGGGTCCGTTTTGTTCAGATTATCCATAACGGCCAATGTCTTTCTGTTATTCTTGAAGGACATCTCTATCAACAATATCTGCCTGGCCAATACCATTCCTTCAATGGCGAACTTTATAAAATTGAAAAAGTCGATATAGAGCATGGATTTGTGGAAGTTACCTATGAACACATTTTTGAGCAGAAATACTACCGTCCTATTACTGAGTATAAAATAAGCCAGATGGCAGAGCATCGCAATTTTAAGAAGAAGACTATTTCATTGGAACAGTTTGAAATCTGTATGGGATCGGTGCAGGCAGAGGTAAGTGTTAAAATGAACGGTTATGTGGAAATGAGTGAAATGTTAAACTTAAAATCCATGAAGGTTCATTCTTATCATCAAGATGAGCAGATAACCAGGCAGTATGAGAACGGTCATCTTTTGCAGATTGAGATACGTTCAAAACTGGGGGAAATTGAAAATGCCAGAAAAATTGAGTTTACTCTTGCTTTATTATTGAATGAGTTGTTTTTATCTTTATTCCCGGATACTCATCATTTTGTGAGGGCTTGTCCAGCTCTGGATGAATCCTTCTTTGACCAGTCAGTTTCCCAGTCTAAACATTTACAATGGATTACTCCTTCATTCCAAGTAGATCATGACCTTGAGGTGGAAGGGAGGATCTCACTATATATTATTGAGGATTCGCCTGTGCACCTTGGTTTGTTAGAAGCGATTGGTCATAATTGGGAAAAAATCTTTGATATGTTAAATGACTATCTATTTTGGTTATTACATGAAAGTAACGGAAGTAGTGAATATCTTTATTTCGGTTACGACCACTATCCTAAGGAATTGGCTTTAAGCGAAACTTTTACGGTTCTAGATACGTTGATAACGAGGAAAAAACTAAGGGAAGTTCGAACAGGCTATCTTGGACATATGCTAGATGGAGAAATCATAAAAATCAACAGCAGTGAAGCGCAATGCGTGTTTTGTGGCAGAACTGTTGCTGCTGCGCAAGTCATTCACCTAAATGATGGCAGACAAAGGTGCCTTACTTGTAATGAGACGGCCATCGACCATGTATTACTAGTGGAGCCACTTTATAGAGAGGTACGTCAATTTTTTAAAGATGTATATTTAGTAAACTTGCCTGAAGATATAGCGCTATTCGTGTTAAGTACGGATGAAATTCATAAAATGAGTGGTTTACCTTTTATACCAGAGGCAGGTAATCCACGATTGACCGGTAAAGCCAGCATGGATGATGATGGAAACTTAAAGGTTCTAGTTGAAAATGGGTCACCGAGAAACCATACACTATCCACCTTAGCGCATGAATTAACCCATATTTGGCAATTGGAGAATTTACAAGTGGATCTGTTGCAACTCGAAGAACTTGAGGGATTTGCCTCATGGGTAGAGGTCCACATGATGACTCAAATCGGAGAAGTTCCATACGCCAATATGTTGAAAGAACAACTTGAAAAAGGTCAAGACCACTATGGCAGGGGTTACCGACTTATAGAAGAGAAATTATCTATCCTCCCATACAATGCGACTCCATTTGACTTGTATGTACCTGATGAGGCTAGAATGTAACTAAATAGAAATAGCTTAGTGTAAAAGGGTCCACACTAAGCTATTTTTTTATTAAGATTACGGATAAAGTCGGTTTATATTAAATGTTAATGAGGCAGCCTACTAGAAATGTCCCATACTAACGATTAGTTCTGAAGTTCTCTAAATGAAATATTGTTCTAATGACTTCATTTCATGTAAAATAAGTAAATGAGGCGTTAAGGAATTGTAAAAAACAAAAGCATGGGGGACATAAAGTGTCGTATCAATTGAAAAAAGGGATTAAATTGTTTGCATTAAATTCAAATCAAAGCTTGGCAAAGGAAATAGCTAAGCATTTAGGTTGTGAGGTCGGGAGGAGCTCGGTCACTCAATTTAGTGATGGAGAAATTCAGGTGAATATAGAAGAAAGTGTGCGCGGCTCCGACGTTTATGTCGTGCAATCCACCTCGCACCCGAATAATGACCATATCATGGAGCTGCTCATTATGATAGACGCGTTAAAAAGAGCATCAGCGAAAATGATTAATGTAGTTATTCCTTATTACAGCTATGCACGCCAGGATCGAAAAGCAAGATCACGCGAGCCAATTACTGCCAAATTAATTGCGAATCTCCTTGAAAAATCAGGTGCTACCAGGATCCTCACGATGGATTTTCATTCACCGCAGGTCCAGGGATTTTTTGATATTCCTGTAGATCATTTAATTGGAATCCCAATTCTTTCAGAGTACTTTGAGAGAAAGGGACTTGAGGATGTGGTTGTCGTTGCCCCGCATAACGGTGCTGTTGGAAGAGCGAGGAAAATGGCCAAGTACTTAAATGCCCCGATTGCCCTCATTGATCGACGTCGACCTGAACCTAATGTTTCTGAAGTTTTGGAGATCATTGGAAACGTTGAAGGGAAAAATGCCATTATTGTTGATGACTTAATTAATACTGCAGCTACGCAGACTTTTGCAGCCAAAGCATTAGTTGAGCATGGGGCAAAGACAGTTTTTGCTTGCTGTACACATGCTGTTCTCTCACAATCTGCTGTTGAAAACATTGAATCATCAGCAATTGAAGAATTAGTGATAACGAACACGATTGAACAGACTGAAGAAAAGAGAATTAATAAAATTACGATGCTTTCTGTGGCTCCATTACTAGCAGACGCTATTGACCGAATTCATAATGAAAGAGCAGTAAGTCCTTTATTTGAATAAGCAAATGAAAGAGTCGTGATAATCACGGCTCTTTTACTATCTCTTCAATCAAGAACCGAAGTTTATAGTCTAATTTTTTTATCTAATATTCCTGTTTTTTTAGCCCCTTCAATGACAGTGTATTCGTTCTTTTTATAAGAAAACCAATAAGCCATTCCAATAAAGAGTGCTCCGCCGACTGCATTACCTAAGAAAACAGGAACAAAGTTACCTAAATAATCCATCCATGTGAGGTGTCCAGCAAATATCGCTGCTGGTATGACAAACATGTTGGCAACCACGTGTTGGAATCCGATTGCAACAAAAGCCATGGTCGGGAACCAAATTCCTGCAATTTTACCAATCATGTCTTCGCTGCCATACGATAACCATACGGCTGCAGCCACAAGCCAATTGCACCCGATACCAGAGACAAAAGCTTGAAGAAACGTAGCATTTATTTTATGTTCAGCAATATGAATCGTACTCTCTAAGTATTCGCCAGTTTCTGTTAATCCAACGATATGTCCGAAGAAATAAGCAACGAAGATAGCACCGAGAAAATTGCTTATCGTGATGAGCAGCCAGTTAAGCAAAACTTGGTTTGTTTTTATTTTATTAGCAAATTTTGCTAATGGAACGACCATCATATTTCCTGTTAGAAGTTCTCCACCTGCGATTAAAGTCAGAATCAGTCCGATTGGAAAGACAGAGGCACCTAAAATCGCGCTAAGTCCGGTTAAACTTTCGGATAAGGGAGCGGTGACGCGGATATATAAAAGGAATCCTAACGAAATAAATGCACCTGCCTGGAACCCTAATAGTATGGTTGTTAGTAATGGGTAACTTGTCTTTTTAATTCCATTTTTAATTGATATTTCTAGAATTTGATCGGGTTTATGTAATGACATGATTAGATTTCCTTCTTTCTTATTGCTCGGATTGTGAAGTGCATCACATATGATTCGCCTTTATTTTAACGCAATAGAGCATAAGATGCTGTGAACATTTCATTAACTTTATAATTTATGGAAGACTTGTCTACACCTTTCTGAACCAGGTGCGTAAGCTAGTAACATAAGAGTTTCAGAAAGGAGTGGAAATAAGATTCATAGGCTCAAGATAGCGATCATAACTCCAGGTGTTTATCCAATCCCTGGTAATAAATCCAGTTCTGTTGAGTTAGTTGTACAAAAAACATCCAATCTTCTACAAAAAGATGTAGATGTAATTATATTTGGAAAAAAGACTAAAAACCAATCCTTCATTGAAAGACAGGGGAATATAACCTATTATCGGTTTCAATTTAATAACAAAACCTATATTCATGAAGTAATTGAACAGCTGCAACAAGATAAGCCTGATATTATTCAAATTGAGAATCGTCCTAGATTTGTAAAATTCATTCGTAAGGCAATTCCTGATGCTAAAATTATCCTTTTTCTGCATTCAGTAACATTTATCTCCCCTCCATACATGAAAGATCACCTGCTTTTAAATTATCTAAATCAAACAAATGCTATTGTTGTAAATAGTCAATTTTTAAGAAATTATTTAATAGAAAAAACAAATGGAAATGCAAATAAAATATATGTTAATCATTTGGGAGTGAACACCGACCAGTTTAAACCTAAGTGGCAGCTAGATAGTTCCACAACATTAGAAATTCTAAGAAAAAATCTAGGTTTATCAAATAATAAAGTTTTACTTTATGTAGGCAGATTGGTTGAAATAAAAGGGGTGCATCATATTTTAGAAGCAATGCCGGATCTCATTAAAGCTGACCCTTCTATACGACTGATCATTGCAGGAAGCCCAATTGAACAAAAAGTATATTCTGACCATTTAAGAAATCTGGCTGAAAGTGTAAAGGACTACGTTGTTTTTACTTCATTTGTACCGAATGATAAGGTTCAGGAATTGTTTCAACTATCAGATTTACTAGTAGTTCCTTCTGCCCAAAATGAAGCTTTTGGACTTGTAAATTTAGAAGCGATGTCAACCGGTACCCCTGTTATTGCTACAAGATCCGGCGGTATGCCTGAAATTATTGACCATGGAATAACCGGATTGTTAATAGATCCTTCTAATGTACGTGAAGAATTGACCAAACACATACTTAACTTGCTATCCGATCCCAGAAAGATACAGCAAATGGGTAAGGAAAGTGTCATGCGGGTTAGAAACAATTTTACCTGGCAACATACGGCTGATAGACAGTTAATGATTTACCGGCTATTGCTGGAAGGATAAAATGAAAAATTAAATGTCACAGGCATTGTTTGTCTGTGACTTTCTTTCTTACTTTTAACGTCAATCCTTTTATGTCTTATATATAAAAAACCAAGAAACATACCAGTTGGCTTCTAACTTGTATGTTTCTTGGTTTAATTGTGGCCGTTTTAAATCTTTGGTCCGCCAGTGTCATCTTTTTTTGACATTTGTTCAGGATGTCTCCTATAGTAATAAAGAACTTCGGGGAGGTTGTTTGCCTTAACACCATTCTTAATACATTTTTGAAGAAATTCAAAATCTGCTTCCTTACCTAATCTTCTCGTAAAGCCGCCAAGCCGGTCAAAAACGGATCCCCGGAAAAGGGTTGTCCCGTGGCAAATACAATGTCCTCCGCGTTTATATACTTTATAAATTTCTTCATTGAATTTAATCCACCTTACAGGACGACGTAAGCCTATAAGTTTCCCATTTTTGTAATCGAAGAATGAGGAAAATAGTGTTCCTACAAGCTCATATTGCGGATTTGCGATTAAATAGCTGACCTGTTTTTCAATCCTCTCTGAATGTGAAATGTCATCTGAATCCTGAATGGCGATAAATTCACCCTTGCTGAGGAACATTCCCAAGGTTAAAGGCCCTGCATATCCAACGTTCCTTGGCAGTGATATCGAGATGATGCGATCTTTCATTTCTGGTCTTTTTTCTACAGCTTCCCTTTTAAACTCATTAAATATCTGTAATGTATTATCGGTGGAACAATCGTCTACTAATATAATTTCTATATCCCTATAAGTTTGGGCCAATATACTCTCTAAACAATCCTTAATATATTTTTCCCTATTAAAACTAGTGATAATGATACTGACCAAATTCTTTTCTCTTGTGATCAATTCAATCATCTCCATTTTTTTTCGATCTAGCTTCTATGAGTTCTTGTTGATAGCTATCAATGGTTTCCTGCATTCCTCTATCTAGTGAATACCTAGGCATCCAGTGAAGTTCGCTTATCGCTTTCGTATTATCCAGCCTGCTTTGTCTAATGTCCCCGTCGCGCTGAGGTTTAATGAGTGGGGTCAAATTACTGTTTACCATTTTTAACATTGAAGCTAATAATTGATTTATTTTCGTTTCCGTATTGGTACTGAGATTATAGGTGTGATTCTTTCCATAATGAAGAGCGCTATAGATCCCATCTGCTACATCCTTTACAAAGACGAAATCTCTTGTCTGCTCACCACCATAAATAATGGGAGCGTTCTCTTGAAAAATAGAATTTAAGAATATTGAAATTACTCCCGCTTCACCATGTGTGTTTTGACCTGGTCCATATACATTTGCAAATCTTAAAATACTATGGTTTAAACCAAAATGCTTAGCATATAACTTGATATATTGTTCTGAAGTCAGTTTCGAAAGGGAATAAAACGAAATAGGTTGTTGTGGATGATTTTCATCAATTGGAAGATATGCTGGTTCACCATAGACGGCGGCAGATGACGCAAAAATAAACTTTTTAACATTATATTTAACGCAATTTTGAAGGAGATTAATGGTTCCAGCAATATTTGCTAGACAATCTGCTAAAGGGTTTTTCATAGAGACTTGTACGGATACTTGTGCTGCAAGATGAACGACGTAATCAGGTTTCTCAATAGCAAATATATTTTCTATGGTTGAATCCTCAATGTCGGCCTCATAAAATGCTGCAGATTTTGGGATTCGTTTTTTGATTCCGCTTGTTAAATTATCTACAATAACAACATCTTTTTGTTCTTTTATTAATTTTTCAACCAAATGGAGTCCAATAAAGCCTGCGCCACCTGTAATTAATACCTTCATTTATCATTCACTGCCCATTCTGTTATTATCGTTTTCATTCGCTGTTTCTATAAGAATGCAATATTATCATATTAAAATTTCCTTTTTTTGTTTGTGTACCTGTACCGGAAATAAATAATTTACGATATTGAGCCGTCTTAAAGGAAATGAAGAATTAAGTCACATACTTATTATGAAAAGAGAACCTGTCTCAAAATTTCACATATAATAATAAAGATATTGACAAGGACGGGGGAGTGGATATGATTTCAATCATTACTTGTACAGTAAGAGAACATTTAATTGGTAACATCATAGAAAACTATACGAATCAATTATTTCAGGATAAGGAACTTATCATTATCTTAAATCACGAGGCGATTGATATAAACCTCGTTAAGAGTAAATTTGGGAGTGTAAAGGGTGTTACAATTTATCAGCTTCCCCAAGATTATACGCTAGGAGAATGTTTAAATTATGGAATAGAAAAAGCAAAGTATGATATCATTGCAAAGTTTGATGATGATGATTATTATGGTCCAGAGTATTTAACAGAGGCAATGAATACATTAAATAAAACGAATGCTAATATCGTGGGTAAAGAAGAATTCTACGTTTTTTTGAAAAGTATGAATGCATTATTATTGCGAGGTCACGGGTTAAGTAACAAATATGTTAAGCATGTTAGTGGCGCAACCCTGGTTTTTGAAAAGTCCATAATAAATAAAATTAAGTTTCCTAACCTTACATTAGGTGAAGATACTGAATTTCAAAAAAAATGCATTAAATATGGTTATAGAATCTATTCAACTAGCAGGTATAATTTTGCAGCGATAAGAGGTAAGGATGTAAATGAACATACTTGGAAAGTTAGTGATAAAAGACTAATTGAACACGGTGAAATTGTTGCTTTTACAGATGACTTTAAAAGTAGGGTTAGTGAACAATTAGATTATTAATCGGATTTGAAGGAGGAAATAATTTGGAGATTGGAGTAGTTCTTCCGGTTTACAATCAGAAGCCACAATATATTGATGAATGTTTTAAATCATTAGAATCCCAAAAATTTCGTGATTTCCAATTAGTCATTGTCATTGATGGTGCGAATCAAGAAACGGTTCAAGCTGTAGAAGAAGCATCTAAAATATTAACCATTCCTTACGAGATTATTTTGCGAAATGAGAACAAGGGTATTGCGTATTCTTTAAATCAAGGATTCTCCCACTTAAACCACTGTAGGTTTTTAACTTGGGTTTCGAGTGATAACCGACATTATCCTGAGTTTTTACAAACACTTTACGAACACTTGGTAAATGCGCCTGAGGAAACAGTTTTAGTCTATTCACTTTTTAAAATTATTGATCAAAATGGAAAAAATAGGGGCAATGTTGAAATTCGTCGAAAAAATCTAACTAATTTTATGACGCGGAATAAAGCAGACATACTTCAGGAAAGTTTTATAGGTGCTTCCTTTTTATTTAAACAATCTGCTTTTGTTAAAGCGGGACCATACGATTCAAAATTCGAAAAGGTAGAAGATTATGAGTTTTGGATTCGGCTTCTAAGAATTGGTGAAATAAAATTTATCCCTGATTTTTTGATGGAATATAGAGTAAATGGAGAACATTCCTATACTACAATTACACCACGAGAAGACATTAGGCTAAAAAGTATCGCTGCAAGTAATTATAATCGCATAAAGCAAAGGGATACTCCTAAAGTTTCAGTAATGATTAGCTTTTATAATCAGCGAAAATATATCAGACAAGCCATAGAAAGTGTATTAAATCAAACGTTTAGTAATTTTCAATTGATATTAATTGATGATGGTTCTACAGATAATCCATGGGAAGAAATTCTTCAATATAATGATACAAGAATTATTCCACTTAAAATTGAAAATGGCGGGAAGGCAAGAGCATTAAATATTGGATTAACATATGCATTAGGTGAATATATAGTGGAACTTGATGGTGATGATTGGTTAGAAACCGATACGCTTGAAACAATGGTAGATGAAATGTCCAAACAACCGGATGATGTGGGTCTATGCTATGGAAATAGAAAGATATGGATACAAGGGAGATATACGGTTGTACCCGGTCCTGTTTACAAAGGGATGAATTATAAAGATAAATATGAAGTATTAACAGAATTGAAAACACACTGCCCTCGTTTATATCGAAAAAGTGCACTAGAACACATTGGTGGTTGGCCAAAAAGCAAAGCTGAGGACTTTAAAATTATGTTAAAACTGGCAGATCACTATAGGTTTTATTGGATTGACAAAACGCTTTATAATCAGCGTCGTCATAAGAATAACATTACTAAACTAGAACAAAACGAAAATCAGCAACAAATAAAACAAATGATAGAGGAAGTGCTTAAAGAATGGGGGGATGTTTACAAACCGGAATTTATTGAAAAAAATGGGTTTATTGAAACAGTTAATCTTATTAAAAATAATAATAGTTAAATATAAGGTCACCGCAAAAAAACACCTCTTTTAGAATCATAAAGGAGGTGTTTTTACATTTATCACATATCCAGCCCATAATGTTTTTTATAGTATTCCTTAGCTTCCTGCAGTTTCTCGGCTTGACGAAGATTTGAACTTGCAACATTATTAGCTTTATGAACCGCAACTGCGTTATTGCATACGATTGTTTCATTAATGCCCAAACTTTTGCAGATAAGAAAAAAGGCCGAATCTTCTCGAACAAACAATTTTGGGATGATTACTTCCTTCTTTAAGGCATTGCGGCAAATGACTAAACACCCTAAAGGTCCCCATTCCGTCACGGTGTACATTCCTTTAACAGTTTGATTTGCTCTCCTCTTCAAGGTGCTGCCTATAAATCTCATCCTAGATCCTGCAATTTGAACTCTTCCTCGTGAATCTGTTACCATTCCCGTGAAAATGGAATGATTTGGGTGGTCCTCCATACCCTTTATGATTGCTTCAAACCATCCTTCATGAATGAGCATATCATCATCGAGAGAAATAATAATATCAAACTTTTCTTTCATTTGTTCAAATAAAAAGTGTCGGCCGCCTCCACACCCAACGGGGTCCTTGTTAATTTCTCCAAAGTCGTTGAAGCATTGAAGGGTGATTTCATTCATTTTCGATTTAGGAATGACACTCTTAATCTCATCATAAAGTTGAGGTCCTGCATCATTATATATATAGATCGTAAAGGGCGTAGGGATAAACTTAACCAGGCGCTCTAAATTCTCAATCAAAACTTGTTTCCTTACCTTAACGGTAGTGATCATGATCCCAATGGACTTACTGTGCATGTTTTACTCCTTTCTTAATTCAACCTGTTGAGCGGGGACTTTTATCTGATTACATGCTTTTTCTGAGAGTGGAAATAGCCATTTTTAGGTCATGTGCAGATTGATAACGGTCGCTTTTTTTATAGCTTGTTGCCTTTCTTAGAACATTTTGTAGAGCAGGATTTTTTACTTGATTACAAGCTTTTTCGATAAAGAAGGGGGCTTTGCCATTTAATAAATATAGAAGTATACAAGCAATACTATAAAGATCGGTACTATCGTTTAGAGGTGATCGACCTTTCATTTTTTGCTCCGGCGGGTAAAAACCTAACGTACCTATCATAGGCTTGCCATTGAAGTGGCCATTCATGTCTTTGTGGACTGTACATCCGAAGTCTATAATTTGAATAGTCTTTTGATCTTTAGAGAGTAGTATATTGTGCGGAGAAAGATCACAGTGGAGCAGCCCTGCTTTATGAAAAGGTTCTATTCCTTCTAGAATGTTCAGTGTTATTTCTATTGCTTTGTTTGGGGGATAAATATTGCCATATTTATAGAAACCAAGTCTTTCACCGTTCATATACGCCATTACAATATAGGCATACAACTGATCCTCAAAACAGTCTATAAATTCACAGAGAAAGGGATGTTTTGGGACTATTTTCATGATATCCGATTCAATACGTGCCTCTTCACGGTTTCGCATACGCTTAATGGCAACTTCTCGATTAGAAGTCGTATCGATCCCTTTGAACACTTGGCTGGTTCGACCCTCGCCTATATGCTCAGCAATATATTTATATCTGCCGTTTTTTAATTCATGCATTAAAATTAACCTTCGCTCCTTCGGAAAAATCGTTCTTACTATCTTATGTTAAGAGGAAATAAATGGTTTACTCTTTTTGTAAACAGAAATTGAGCAATGAATAATCAAAATGGGTTGAGTCCAGTGTGCACCGATCCGAACCCCAATTCATGCTTGTATAACTTTTGAATATTTGGAACTAAGAATAAATAGCGTTCAATAAAATGTTAAATAAATGTTCGGGTTGACCCCTGTGGCAAATTTCCAAACCAATTAATACCACATCACGGGATTTTTCCTTAATGATGACAGGATAACCCTTTGCATTTTCAAAATCTGACCAATTTCCTGCAATCAATGCGTCTTGGTCGCTTGAAATTCTCGCGATGACTTCCACGCCATCAGTATTTGAAAACCAAACAGGTCGATAGACAAACCCTATATCTTTAGATGAATAACCCATATTAATAGGGTGGTCCAGATAATCGACATGAATGATAGCATTATTGTTCCTCTTACCGGTATTTATTGTACAATTTGTTAAATGAAAGATACTTTTTGTAATCTTGGCTGGCCCTGCTCCAATCGCTATGAATTTCCCTCCTTTTGATAGGAAATAATCAAGTGTTTTTACACACCTTTTTTGTTGTTGTTTCGATTCAAGTACATGTTTTTGATAAATGGGTTTAACCCTTTCTTTCGTATAAAACAAATGCTCAAAACCATTGTAAATAAGTACATCGATATCTTCTAAAGATTGTTTATTGATTAAACTTCTTGGATGAACCTCTTTTACCGTGAAACCGAGCTTATTTAAGCAGCTCTTAAGTCCTGCATGAGATTGCTTTCTATACAACCCGCCATCATAAATTATTCCAATTCTTTTATCATGTGACGTCTTATTTTCTTGAGCAGGGAGGTCCTTATTAGAAATTTCTTTAGTCTCAGCAAGGAGTGGTGTTGAGGTTGTTATACTGTGAACTCCCCAAAGGAGAGGTAAACTCCATACACATATATCTGAAAATTTCCCCTTAGGTTCTTTTTCGCCTTCCCAAAGCAGGGTATTGGCTAGAACTGATTTTGCTTGTCCCATTCGTGCCACAAATGATCCTTTAGGAACAAACCGTTCCTCGACGGTAGTGTCCTCTAGTGTAATATCTACTTTTACACCGTTATTGATAAGATGATTGACGAGTCTGTAAACCTTATAGGAAGTATTATTTGTTTCAGTGAAAATATAACAAGTTGGAAAAAAATTGTTTGGGTGAATTGGGTGGTTTAAATGAATTCCTCTTTGAAAAAAAAGCAGGTAGTCGGAAAGAAATTCTTGTTTATTATCCATTAGGAATTGACAAGCTCCCAAAATGGCTTCTAACATCCAAGGGATGCTATCGTTACCGCTGCTAGGTGCTTCAATCGTGCATCCTATCGCGCCGTGTAAAATAGCATAACTTGACGTGCAAAATGGTGCATAATCATCCCACCCTGAAGATAGGTCTCTAAATGGGATACAAACTCCTTTCATATTTTTATATCTGTTGGAAAAAAAGTTATTTCGAGAAAACAACAAATTGTTTTCCATTTTTTCAGCCATTGGTAATGCCCACTTAATGTAGAGGTCATATTCATAATGTGGGTTATGTGGTTGAGTACATGGTTCGATCAATCCAATTTTATCCTTGAATTTCGAAACATACCCATGCAGGTCGAATAAAACAACGGGGTTACATGTCTTTATGAGGTTAACTATTGCTTTTGTTTCTGGTTGTGTTTGAAAAATAAAGTCCCTGTTTAAATCAAATCCGTTTTCATTATATCTTGTCCCCTTTTTAAGACCATCAGGGTTAGCCATTGGTACACAAATAAAAATAAAATGTTTCAATAATTCTTTTGCATCCCCGCTCTCATTCTCCATTAAATAATTAACTAACTCTAGGACTACTTTTGCACCAACTGGTTCAGTACCGTGTATAGAAGCGTTAATAAGTATAGGTAATTTCATATCTTTATTGGTACTGGTACTTGGTGGATGTTTAGAAGTTATTTCTTTATATTGTTTTTCACAATAGGAAATCCCATATTTCATTGGGTCTTCACTAATTACAATACACTCTATATCTTCTCCCAATACTGATTTTCCAATTGTCTCTATTAACATATGAGGGTTTTTTAAATCATTTTTTAACATCCTTTTAATTTTTTGAACTAAAGATATATGTTGAACCATGCCATTCCCTCCCATTTTCTGAGTTTCGAAGTAAGTTCCGCTTTGTTGTATTCATTGGTTTTCCTCGGCTGACCTTATAATATTTAATTCAATTGGAGTGAAAAAAGATATAGATAAATCAATCATTTTTAGGGTTTGGTATTTTGAGAAAAAATACTAAAATAGATAGTAAGTTTGTTTGTATTTTAATAGGTTATAATCATTAGTATTAGTATTGTGTGGAACATAGGTATGGAGGAATGGTTTATGACTGCGGTGAAGTCGGTTAAAATTGATGGTGAGGATATACATATTTTTAATAGTGCCATTTATATCTTTGAATCTACTTCGGGATATACACTTGAATTGGATCTGATAGTTAGTGAAGTTACAGAAAGAAAATATAAGAAAGAGCAAAATTTAATTATTGAAATACAATTAGAAAGCGGCAGGAATATTGATTCGATTATGTACGTAAAAACTTTGTCCGGAGGATTGCCACAGCTTAATTTGTATTGTGACCTGGACTCTATAGATGAGTACGAAGAGTTTGATATCGTCAATGAAAATAGTTCATCGTTTCCAGATGCAGAAATAGGAATTACATTGGAAGAGATTAGAAGTGTAGAAATGCCGAATGAAAACATTAGCCTAAGATTAAATCTTCCCATTGATCAGGTCGAATGGTTAAAAACGCAAAAAAAGGCTAATTTAAACGAAATGTTTAAAGAGTTAATATCTAAATATTGGAATAAACAATAAATGAAAGAGTAATAGAGGAGTATTCTCATGGAAAGTGGAATAATTATATTATTGATTTATTCGGTTCTATGAATGGATACTTATAAGAAACGGGGTGGAATTCAAATGGTTGCAACTCCAAGACCAGCATCTACTGTTGTATTAATGGATGAATTATCTAGAGTGTACCTAACAAAACGACCAGTCACCATGAAGTTTATGGGAGGATTTCACGTTTTCCCAGGAGGAGCAGTAGAAAGCCATGATCACTTGGCCGAAAATGACTATGTGAATAGTGATGAAGTACAACTATCCATTAGTCTTTCATACTATATTGCTGCAGCAAGAGAATTATTTGAAGAAGTGGGAATCTTATTGGGGAATACGATTGATGGTTTCCCGGTAATATTGCCAAAAGAAAAGCGAATGAAATATCGAAATAATCTTCAAAAAGGAGAAATCTCTTTTATTCGATTGTTAGAGCTAGAAAAGCTTTCGTTCAATCCTCTATGTTTAACATATTTCGGTCAAATTATTACACCTGAGATAAGTCCGATTCGTTTTGATACCCGTTTTTTTCTAGCAAAACTCCCACAAGGGCAAACACCAGAACCAGACAGAAATGAAATTGATGGAGCAGTCTGGATTAAACCTGAAGAAGCATTAACTGCGTTTGAAAATAAACAGATTAAATTAGCACCACCAACTATTCTTACCCTTCGAGCTATCATAGATTATCAAAGTAGTGGCGTCTTAAAGATGTCTGTAAAAAGAGAGGATTTAATGAAATTGCTAAAGGATTTATAAACAAACAAAAGGGGATTACCTCGATGCACATTACATTTGAGAATATTCATAAACATACTCATTTAATGACAGAAAATGATTTATACCAACACTACCACTTCCCTGAAATGTTATCCCGATATGATAGTAATTATATTGAGTTTAAAACCTTACCTGCACTAGAGAGACTAAAAGAGGCAGAACGTTATTTGAGAAATTTTCATCGAAAAAGTGGTCAAAAGCATGTAAAGTTTAAATTTCCTGCAAATAAAAAGGTCCCAGCTGAGTTAGTGAATTACTTAAATCAGGAAAATTATGATATTGGTTTTCTAGAATTATATGCTATCAATCCAAATCAGTTTCCCAAAGTAAAGGATCACCCAGATATCGAGGTTCAAATTGTAACAGAACAAAATTTGAAAGCTTTTCTTGCTTTTCAGTATCAGCAAGATATCATGTTTGGCAGTAATTTTGCCAAACAAAAGGTAGAGTTGAATAGGAAAATTTTTGAGAACCCAAATTTCATGCAGCTGCTAGCTTTATATAAAGGAACACCAGCGGGGGCAGTGGAAGTCATAATATCAGAAGAAACAGCTGAAATTGATAACTTAGGTGTGGATGAAGCCTTTCAAAGAAAAGGGATTGGTAGCAGAATACAAAAGTTTGTGATGGATACCTTCCATGATAAGACGGTTATTTTAGTTGCAGATGGACAGGACACGCCAAAGGAAATGTATAAAAGACAAAACTATCAATACCTTGGTTATCAATATTACACACAAAAAGTTGAAGACTGAAAAAAGAAGAAGGACTGGAGAGTTATTCCAGTCCTTCTTCTTTTATGTTAATGATTCTTTATTTGTTGCAACTATTTTTTTTCGTTCTTTCGGAATGACGAGATTTAGAACGACTGTAGCTAAAGCGCCAACTGCTGTACCAGAGGATAAAATGTAATTGGCAAAGTCTGGAACACTGTATAGAATTTCTTTTGGAAGAACGATGGTACCGATGGTTAATAAGATTGGAACACCAATTACCATCATATTACGATCGTCAATCTCAACATGCTGAATAACTTTCAACCCATTCATAACAATAGCCACACAGACAACTCCGAAAATACCTTGGATAACTGGTTGAGGAACACAGGTAATCACTGCTGATAATTTTGGTATTAACCCTAAAGCGATTAAGATAACCCCTGCACTAATGATTGCCCTTCTGCTGGCAACTCCTGTAATGGCGATGATACCAGCATTGGAAGAATAACCAGTCATTGGGGTACCGCCGAAAAGGGATCCTACGAAACAACCAAGTCCTTCACCGAGAGAAGCTCTGTTCAATCTTTTCTCATCTAATTCACTACCTGTTACAGTTGATACGACAAACCAAGTACCTGTTGTTTCAATTAAAATAATTAAATAGATAAAGACCATCGTTAGGATTGCTTGTAAATCAAATACAGGCTTTCCAAATGGGAAAAAGCTTGGAAGTGAAAACCACGCTGCTTGTTTTACAGTAGAGAAATCGACAGAACCAAATAATGAGGCAGTTAAAGTACCAACGGCAATTGCTAATATTACAGAAATAAGTCGGAAAAATGTTCCATACCCTTGCTTCTTTCGACCTAACAGGATACAAACGACTAGGACAGCGGCAGAAACAAATGCAATTACTACGTTGTGTCCAACATTACCTGGTGCTGAATAAATGCTATTAAATGCAGAAGGCATAAGAGATAATCCAACGATTACAATGACCGTTCCACCAACAAGCGGAGGAATAATTTTTTTTACGGCTTTTGCAAACCATTTTAATGGATAACCAAGGATGGCTATTAATAAAGCCCCTGGAAGTAAGCTTCCTAATACTGCTCCCATTCCTAGCTTTCCACCAATCGCTGCCAATGCACCAATTGGTACATAAGATGGGCCTTGAACAACAGGTAATCTCAGACCGCCAATGGTCTGAATGAGAGTAGCAATCCCTGCAGCCAAGAAACACATTTGAATGAAAAAGGTAGTATTCATGGAATCTAACGCTAGTAAACCTGCAATAATGATGGGTGCGATATATAAGTCCATTGCAAGTACATGCTGCATTCCAAGAAGAAGTGCCTTCCCCCAGCCGATCTTTTCATCTACTCCTACTGTAATGTTCGGATTTTGCTCGTTTTGTGACACAGTACCATTCTCCTTTTTTATTAATTCATGTAAAAACAATCTAGAAAACTAATGAAAATCCTAGTGAAAAAGCGGTTGTATTGATTAAATACTGTATTGATAATAAAAACCATAGTTGAATTATAATGAAGGATTTGAAAATTGTAAATATCTTTTTACGAATACTTTTTTATTAAAATATTATAATGTTCGTCTTTTGGTTGACTTTAAAAAAGTTTCTTCATAGAATATACGTATATAGTTTAGTAGAAGGAGATATAAAGATGATCATCAATGACACCGTTTTACGCAGTGATTGGATTGTTGCATGTAAGATAGAGGACGTAAAGGAAGAACCAATACAGGCTGTAATCCTTGGTGAAAGGATTGTTCTTTTCAAAAATGAGCAAGGCATTCATGCGTTTAAGGATTTATGTATTCATCGGGGAGCCGCACTATCCTTAGGGTGTGTAAAAGACGGTAACCTCGTTTGTCCCTATCATGGATGGGAATATAATTCAGCGGGGACATGTACGAAAATTCCACAGCTTCCTGAAGGAAGGTCAATTCCATTAAAAGCGAAAGCGATTAAATATTCATGTAGAGCAGAGTATGGATTCGTTTGGGTAAACCTAGAAAATAACAACCCTGAGTTCCCTGCATATCCTGAATTTACGGATAGCAGCTATCGGAATGTTCTATGGGGACCGCAGGAAGTAAATGCGAACCCGCCACGAATTGTGGAGAACTTCCTTGATGTTAGCCATCTTTCATTTATTCATGAAGGTTTTCTAGGAGTACCGGAGCATCCTGAAATTGGCGATTACGATGTTCATACAGAAGGAAATCGAATTTACTCCGATGAAATTGCTATTTTTCAACCAGATCCAGATGGTACCGGAATCGCAAAGAATGTCTATTACACCTATGAAATCGTTCAGCCGCTGTCCGTCCGATTCACGAAAAGAGATCCGGATACGGACAATAAGATGACAATCATGCTAATCATCCAGCCAATCGCGGAAGGAAAATCTATTGCGTACGGAATTATGTCAGTAAACTATGAAACAGGTACAACCGACCAAGAAATGATAGATTTCCAAGATATGATCTTTGCTCAAGATAAACCAATCGTCGAAAACCAAAAACCAGAGGATTTGCCTTTAGACTTACAGGTAGAACTATCGTTAAAATGTGATCGAATGAGCATTGCTTACCGGAAATATTTAAAGAAACATGGAGTTACACTAGGTACAGAGTGATTTTCGTAAGCAGAAGACGCTTTCTTTTAGGAAGCAGATTTTCTTTAGAAGGAATTTTTAAATATATTCAGCATTAAAAAAACGTCAACCCCGAAAAGAGATTAGGGTTGACGTTTTTTTTAACGTGATAATATTGTTTGATGGTTGTTATGGTTTGGAGGAACCATCGGAAAGACATTTTCTTCTTCAAGAACATTAAACTCAATAAGAACAGGTCCAATACGCTGAAAAGCGTCAGATATTGTCTGTTGGGCTTCTTCCTCGTTCTGAGCTTTAAAACCTTCAACACCATAAGCTTGAGCGAGCAGTGCAAATTCAGGAGAAATCATTTTAACCTCTGAATAACGACCCTGATAAAACAGTTCTTGCCATTGGCGAACCATGCCTAGATAGCCATTATTTAGAATGGCAATTTTAATGGGAAGCTGATACTTCACTATCGTAATCAATTCTTGAATATTCATTTGAAAACTGCCATCACCAGAGACACAAATAATGGATTTTCCCGGATGAGCAGCAGCTGCCCCAATAGCAGCAGGCAATCCATAGCCCATCGTTCCTAATCCGCCGGATGTAATAAGTGTTCTTGGATGAGAAAACGCATAATGATGAGCCGTCCATATTTGATGCTGACCTACATCTGTTACTACAATGGTATCATGAGCGGAATAGTCACTTAAGAGCCGAATTACGGTCTGAGGTTTAAGCAGACTATTGGATTTATCAAATCGGGGGACAGTCCGTTTCCATTCCATCACTTCGTTTGTCCAGATTTCGGTATTATTACTAATTTGTTGATAATCTAAATAATTATTTAGTTTTAAAATGAACTCTTTGGCATCACTGACAATAGGTAAATCTACTGAAATGATTTTATTGATTTCAGCAGGGTCAATATCGATATGAATCTTCTTCGACTTTGGTGAAAAACCGCTTATTCTTCCTGTCACACGATCACTAAAACGAACCCCAATACAAATTAAAAGGTCAGCATGGTGTACAGCTTTATTGGCAGCAAACGTCCCATGCATCCCTAACATTCCTAAGTATAACGGGTTTCGTGCTTCCATTGAACCTATACCCAAAAGGGAACTTACGACCGGCATACGGGACTTCTCCACAAACTCTCTTAAATGATTTGTTGCCCCGGAAGCAATGACTCCGCCTCCTATAAAAAGAACAGGTTTTCTGGCATTTTCAATTAAATCTTTTGCTGCATTAACTGATTTTTCAAGGATGGGCTTATTGACTTTTGTTGTATTCTGACGCTGCGTTGGAATATTCTTTATAGTCGTATCTGAGGTGAGTTCAATTAAAACAGGACCTGGTCTGCCATCAGCAGCTATCGTTATTGCCTTTTTAAAAACATCGTTAAAACCTTGCAGGGCATTAATTTTAAAAGCATGCTTAGTGATGGGCAGCGTGAGTCCTGAAATATCTAAATCTTGCAGTGCTTCTTTTTTAAATGGATCTTGCCTAAGTGGACCTGCAATTATGACTAACGGTATGGAGTCACTAAAGGCTGTTGCAATCCCTGTAACTCCATTTGTGATTCCGGAAGCAGATGTAAGCAGGACCACTCCAGGATGCCCTGTTGCTCGTGCGTACCCATCTGCAGCATGAACAGCAGCCTGCTCATGCTTCATTTGATAATAACGGACATTAGAGTCTTTATAGGCGAAAAATTCTTGGTGGTCACAACCAAAGAAACAATCCACTCCAAGTGAGCTAAAAGAGTTAAATAATATATCTACATCCAAATATTCTTTTACTACTGACATTTCTACACCTGATTTCTATTTTTAAAGAACATTCTAAAATATTTGGATTCTTTTGTATGTGAAATAAATCATCCTTGCCAAGTTTTTTATTAATTTTCAATTTTTAACGTTTGCCATCTTTTAATCAAATTCCTTTGTGTACTCATTCAACAAAGATAGAGAAAATGACAAAACAAAACCCTATCTTTTTAAAGATAGAGATTTTGTTTGTTGAATATTGGAAGGATCATCTTATTTTTCTGATTGCAAGGGGGTTTTTTTCTGAAGGTCAAGTCTGTTATCCTGATTTTTATAATCATTATTACTCTCATTTACATTTGGTTTACGTTCGTAACGAACAGGGCGGAAATTTACATCATTTTCCTGATTTAATGATTCTCTTTTTTCTGCATTACATGATGTTAATAATCCTCCGGCAAGAAAAGTGATCAAAATCTTTTTTTTTCTTTTTTTATTCATATGACTTCTCCTTGATTCCATTTTATTGTATTTATTTTTACTATGCACGTTGATGTAATTTTTAGTCGTAAAGTTAAAAAACCCGCTAATGTTTCATAGCGGGTTAAAATAAATTTAGAGTTTTTAAAATAATGTATGGAATAAAAGTAAAGAGCGCTAAAAATGAAAAATTGTATATACTAAATTTTAGCAAATATTTTTTCCCGTCATTAGGATTAGTTTGAATATACAATTTGTACGATATCACGCTAGCCAACGAAGCAATAATGGTCCCAAGTCCCCCAATATTTACACCTAATAATAATGGTTTCCAATTAGTGGTGAATTCCGCTAAAAAGATTGAAGCAGGGACATTGCTGATAAATTGGCTTACTAGAATCGAGTTAAAATAGATGGATTCGGCGTCGTTAAGATTTGCAATTGCAACTGTGTGCACTGCAGTAGTATTCGAGATATTACCTGTAAAGATGAAAAAACAACTAAATGTTAATAACAGAAAATAATCCACTTTAAAAAATAATTTACGATTTAAAAATGCAACAGTCAGTAATGTAATGCTAAACGCAACATGGTAATGAATGATTCCAAAAATCGAAGCGAGGATGATGACTAAAACCATTGCCCATATAATTGTTTTTTTCTTATCGATAATCTGTATTGGAGATATCTCGACCCTTAACTCTTTTTTATCCAATTTGAATATGAAGATAAATAAAGATAGAACACCAAGAATAGCAAGTAATAGAACAGTTGTGAAAAAAGGCATTGCGGTTAATCCATAAAAAGAATAAATAAACAAATTTTGTGGATTTCCCATCGGTGTTAGACTGCTTCCGATATTTGCCGCGATGGTTTGTAATATGATTGTTTCCATCATGGGTAGTTTTGTTTTTCTGCTAATCACAAGGGTAAGAGGAACGAAAGTGAGTAATGCCACATCATTTGTTATGATCATCGAACAGAAAAAACATAAAAAAATCAGAATGGCTGAAATTGATCTACTATTTTTGCATTTATTTAAAATAGAAATCGCAAATTTGTCTAATACTCTTAATTCCTCGAATGCCTTTATCACAAGCATGAGGTTCAATAAACTAATCAATACAGGAAAATTTAGATACTCTACTTTGGGAGCTTGAAAGAAACAACTTCCAACTGCAAAAACAAGAGAGATCGTTAACACCATGTCTTTTTTTAAAAAGCTTAAATCCAGCTTGGTACTTTTCTTATTTTGAATGATTACAGACTCTTTCACGAGACACCACCGATAATCTATGTTTCTATCCTTATTGACAACCTTTAGATTCTATCATGTTGATAATGATTTGGGAATAAAAAATCTTATTATGATTAGTTGGTATGGATAATTTTGTGATTTAGGTATAAATGGTATAATATGCACTGTAGTGAAAAATATAGTAATGGAGGACACACAATGTATACAGCTATCTCTCATTTTATTGAAGAATGGAATCAAGAAGCTGCCTCAACACAAAAGGTACTAGACGCTTTAACGGATCAATCAATTCAACAGAAGGTTTCACCTGAAGACCGTTCATTAGGCTCTATTGCTTGGCACATCGTTGCTAGTACTCCAGGGATGCTAATGGAGTTTGGTGTAACGGTAAAAGGTGTGGAGAATGAATTAAGTGTTCCAACTTCGGCAAGGGAAATAGCAGAGACGTTCCGAAGCGTTAGTGCAGAAACTAGTGAAGCAATTAGACAACAATGGACAGATGCAAGCCTAAGTGAAACTAAGAACGTGTTTGGAAGGGAACTGCAAAAATCTTCCATGCTGAATATGCTGATCAAACATATTGTGCATCATCGTGGACAAATGACAGTCCTTATGCGTCAAGCAGGTGTTCAGGTTCCAGGAATATATGGTCCATCGAGGGAAGAATGGAGCCAAATGGGTATGGAAGCGCCATCTATTTAAGCCATTATTCAGAAATTAAGCACCCATGTTTTGGGTGCTTTTTTGTCGTTTCACCAACTAAAAACATATAGCAAATGAAATCCTTATCCCCTGTTATTTGACAAATATCTCAGACTTTCGATGTATTTTGTAGAATAAAATCGAAATTTATTTATTTTGGATGTATAATAGATTCTTGTGTTGGTCTATTAAAAAGAAGGAGGTAGATTTCGATGGAATGGACTTTATTCGGATTGTTTCTTCTTTCCGCATTATTGCTCGTTTTTTCAATAGTTAAGACATACCGTGACTCAAAGCTTGAAAAAAAGCAAATTGATTTAGTACATGTATCCATGATGAAAGAAATCAATAGCATTCAAGACTCAATCCGAGATATCGAGCTTGATATAGAAGTTGTAACAAAAGAAGCTGGAATTCAACTTTCTGCAGATGAGAAGCTTTTTATGCGTGAAGTAATAGATTTATATAGACGTAATTACTCGATTGAAAGCATCGCTGAGATGAAAGAAGTACCAGTAACAGAAATTGAACAGCTGCTAACACCTTATCTAAAAATAAAGGATGAAGGGGGACAAGTTGCCAATGCGAATTAATTTATTGAGCAGCTTTGCAGCAGGAATTCTTATTGCTACAACGATTTGTGGTATTGTTTACTTTACTGATGATACAACCACTGAAAAAGCGTCAGCTAAAGCTTCCAAAGGTGTTAGCTTAACTGCAGCGCAGATGAAGGATGAACTTGAATCTGCCGGTTATGTGGTACAAACGAAAGAAGAATTAGAAAAGACTTTGGAAGCCGCAAAGGGTATTGAAACGAAGCCTGCTGATTCAAAAGAGCAGGATAAGCCAGTAACTCAAGTAGTAGTCAATGTAGCAGATGGGATGACGAGTATCGATGTTGCGAATGTGCTTGTTCAAGCGAGTTTAATCCCTGATGCGTTTAAGTTCACGCAGGATATTGAAGCTAGAGGGTTACAAAATGCTTTGCGTCCTGGATCCTATACAGTCAATAGTGGAATGTCCTACGATGAAATCATTGGATCTATTTTTAAAAATTAAATGAACATAAGAAAGCCGTTCTCTTCTATAGGGACGGCTTTTCTTAATGGAGTAATCTACTAGTATATTCCAAGAGAGCTTCGGTATGATAAAATAAGATTATTATATAGTAAGAGGAGCCTTTACATGGATAACCAATCATACTTCTATCAATTTATTGAGCGGCTTTCTAAAGAACTGGCATTAGTTGCACGTGAATTGGAAAATAGTATTTTTACCAGCCCAAGAACGATGCTGACACACGCACGTGTGTTTGTCGAAAATATATTGCAGCAAGTAATTCGAGCTGAGGAATTGCCAGAAGATCCTCGTGCTAATTTAAAAGACCAGCTTGATATGCTGAACGACAAAGGATATTTAATTCCTGAGATACGAGATGCTCTCCATTTTGTAAGACAAATGGGAAATCAGGCTGCACATAATGCAAGAATGTTCCGTTATTCTGAGGCGCTGTTATCTTGGGAGGCGTTATACAAAATTGTAAAATGGTATGTAGAAGTATATGGACCTGTAGATATTACCGTTCCGGATTATCAGGATCCCTCTCCGATTATGGAAAAAAGATATGATATGTCTGAGCTGGAAATTAGACTCAAGTCATTGGAAGAACTCCTTTCACATTCCGTTGAAAAGCTAACTCCTGAGACTGCACTTGCAGAACCGGCGGTTAGCGTTGAAACAATGGAAGCAGAAGTACCCGCAGTGGACGAAAGTATTCCCGGCGTGACGACAATTCGTACCATTACTTTTAACGGAAGAAAACTGGAAGTTCCTTATTTTCTTCGTGACGCATTCTTGCTGCCACAACGATTTGATAAATCCGAAACCTTTTTAATTCGATTAGGAGCAGAGCAGCAAGCACGGCTTATGAGTGAACTGCCTAAGAACTTAGCAGGCTTACACAAGCATGTGAAACGTTATAGTGAAAAGAATGACGAAATTCTTTTTGAAGAATTAAAGACGTTTATTGGGGAAGAAAAGATTAGAAGGAAGCTTTCACTTGAACGACCAGGTGAACTGTTCTTCTTTTACAAGGCTGACCATATCATTGTCACCGAGGAACTTTCCAAAGTTGCGCTTACCTCGGAGGAATTCACTGGAATTCCAAGCCTATTAAGGCAACTTAATGAGGATCAAATTGAACGAGTGGGGCAGTTACCGAAGGAGCTTGTGATACTCGCAAAATATGAAAATGTCGGGATTGGAACAGTAGAGAAGTTGTTTGAGCAGTTGAAGAAAAAAACATATGAAAAAGCCTCCGTCATTGTACCAAAGGTTGAGGAGGAGTCCATACGGATCAGTAATAAAAAATGGGATTCTTTGTATATCAATGTAAAGCTTGGAAAAGGCAACACGGTTATTCGTGGTGAAAGTGTGCCGGCACTTTGGAAAGAAGGTTTAAATTGGATTGAGGATCATCATCTTCCTCTTCATGAAATGATAAAAGAGGGAGTTGTTCTCGGTTCCACTGATTCGGGAAAACGCTATGCCATGGCGCTTGAACCCGTTCATAAAGATAAACGAACTTTTACGCAATTGCATACGTATAAATCGAAACAAACAGGCACCACTTATTACCTTGAAACGAAAATTAATCCGAAATCTGGACTTGAAACCCTTGCTAAGTTACTTACACGGTTAGGGGTAGAAGTTAAGATTCCATTATTAGAGAGTAATGATTAAAAACGTTTCTAACACCGACATTTGTTTAAAGACGTCGGTGTTATTTTCATTTTGGCAGGCTCTTTTCTCAAGTATTGTTGCCTTTTGAAAATATATAACATTGATTGAGCATTATTTCCACTGAGAATAAGTTAAAATCGGCTTTAAGATTTTAACCACAATGTTCTCGAAAACCAACTTTTTGTAAAAATAATTATATCCATAAAAAAACATAGGATTTATAATAAAATGGAATAAATTTAGTGTTCCGAAATAAATTTAGGAAGATATTCTAATTAGAAGGTGTTGGAGAGAATGAAAAAAACAAAAGAAGAACTGAATATGAAATCCTTGTTCATTTTCTTTATTCCTTTAGGATTATCTGCGAGTCTGGTAACGATATCCCATATCATTATCAACAGTACATTGGTTAGAGCAGATAATTCTGAATTTATTTTGGCTACTTATGCGATTGCGATGAGTTTATTTGGAATTACGGAACGACTGGGAAATTTACTTCGACAAACTTGTTCTTCGTTGGTAAGAGACAAAGGCTCGTATAAATTAATGTCCCATTTTTCCTTTTATCTCATCGGGAGTTTAATGTTGGTTGCATTTGCAGTTGCGTATACTCCGGCTGGAGATTTTATTTTTGCAAAAATCTTTGGAGCCAAAGAGACTATGGTGGATGATATAAAGGCTATTTACCAAGTTCTGATATTCGTTACAATTTTTTCTGCACTCCGTTGTCTAGCACAGGGGGTCATCATTTATAATAGACAAACAAAATGGTTAACAATTGGTATGGTCATAAGACTTGCTGCCATGTATTTGCTGTCTTTATACTTCATTCACACTGGTCATATTACAGGAGTATCCGGTGCGATGATTTTTTTAACAGGAATGATCGTTGAATGTATCATTAGCTTCATAGAAGCAAGGACCTTAGTTCGCAAAATGCCTCCGAAACATGAACTAAAAATAGAGTCAAAGAAAAGTATATTTAAATTTTATAGTCCGCTTATGTTATCTTCTGTGATTGTCGTCATGATTGGACCAGCCATCAATATTGCTTTGGGTAAAACTGTTAATATTGAACTGGCGATTGCAAGTTATGCGATTGCCCTTAGTGTGACGCAATTGATTTTAAGTTTTTTCTCTTATATCCATCAAATTGTGATCAATTTTTATGGAGAACAAAATGCACTTGTAAAAAAGTTCTTACTGGTTATCGGCTTTGTCCCGTGTATATTGGTTGCAATTTTAGCGTATACTCCGCTTGGAGGATTATTTTTTGAACATGTAATCGGGGTCAATGGCAGGTTGTTAGATGCAAGCATTCAAGTATTCAAAGTTACGATGCTAATGGCGCTTGTGTTTCCCTTTGTAGATTATTTTAACGGTTTATTAATGGTGTATAAACGAACAAAGGTAACCATTTTTTCACAGTCTGCTAATTTTGTAGTTACATTGATTTCTTTAGTTATTGGCGTGAATTTTGCTGCACAATGGAATGGTGTCATCGGTGCTATAGGCCTCTCGCTGGGATTATTAGCTGAATTAATCGTTGTAAGCAGCTTCGTTCAAGCATATGAACGCAAAGAAGGTATTGCTATGTTTCAACTAAGGGGTCTTTTGAAAGCAGGAAAAAACCGTTAATGTTTATGCCTCTCGAATAGTAAACCACCAAATCAGTTGGTGGTTTTCTTAGTTATTTTATAAAAATGTGGGTTTGTCCAATGCATGAGAACTCTTTTCCACATAGTATAGTAGGTAATTAATTTATGGCGGTGACTAGAGTGCTTACGATATACGAACCGGAAAAAGTAAACCTGAATGGGAAAGTGCGCTTGCAAGCTAGATTTGATATTGCGGGTATCGAGAATATCCTTTGGTATGAGACGAGTGAGACATATGGAAAATATATGACTACAGAGCGAGTCGATGCGTTTTTGGTTGGTCTGCTATGGCTTGCAATAAGAAAAGGACAAAATATTCTAGTAAAAGGTGCTGTCTCGGAAAAATTGTTTTACGCATTAAATCACCATTTAATTCCGTTAATTGCTCAAATCTATCGTTATAAAAAGATTCGAGTGCTATGCGATAATCTTCAGTCAACACATCTACCTAATGAGGGAGCAGTTGGAACAGGGTTATCATGCGGAATTGATTCCTTATCTACTGTCTACGAGCATTTGGGCGGGGTTGTTCCACCAAATTATCAAATTACTCATTTTACCTTTTTTAATACAGGTTCAAACCAAATGATGGGAAGCCGTAAGTGGCAAGATAAGATTTATCAAGACAGGGTAGCATGGGCTTCCAAATGTGCTAAAGAGCTAGGAAAAGAAATGATCGTAGTAGACAGCAATATAAACGATATCTTAAAGATGAGCTTTGTTAGAACTCATACTCTACGAAATGTGTCGGCACTGTTAGTATTTCAAAAGTTGTTTCATGTCTATTACTATTCTGCTGGTTATCAAACTATTAATGCCAAATTTAATTCAGATTCGGCATCCTATGACTTTCTTAGCCTGCCTTTGTTATCTACAGAAAACGTAACCTTCTATTCAGCAGGGAGTAATTATTCACGAGTGCGGAAAACACAAATGGTTTCAGAATTTGAACTCTCCTACAAATATTTAAATGTTTGTCTCGTCAAAATTAAGAATTGCGGCAGATGTCTAAAATGTAAGAGAACCTTATTGACATTGGACGTTCTCGGATCGATTGATAAATATAAGAATGTTTTTAACCTAGAGGCTTTTTACAAAGTTAAAGATTCTTATATAAAAGAGGTTATTGAAGGTAGAAACAGAGATATCTTGTTTAAAGATATATACGATGAAATGGTTAGGAGAAAGTATATATAGACACAGGATAGTTCTTGAGTGTTTAGGATTTTGGGCTTCATGAATGCTTCATGAAGCCACATTTTTTCGATAGATTACGATTTTGGGCAACATGTTAGCCTTATGACCTCTGTTTTTCAAAGATCATACAATTATTGTTTTTATGAATCGCTTTAATTCGTTACTGTTTCTATAATTTCGTTTATATAAAATGATGGAATTGCAGCCCCAATGATTTCTTTAGTTTCATTATCAGGATTTTGCAAGGTGGCAAAAATTACCCCCACGACTTCACCGTCTTGATTCAGTACCGGGCTGCCGCTATTTCCCTTATAGATAGGGGCTTCAATCATCATAACCGGCACATCCCAGTCTGTTAAATGAGCTTTTCCGATGATTGTACCCTGATTGGCTATTTGGGTAAAAGATAACGGATTTCCGATGAAGATGATTTCCTCACTAATCCATCTTTCCCAATCCTTGTCGGTAGCAATTGGAAGAAAAGGGAGGTTCTCTGCGTCAATTTCTATAATCGCAACATCTATTTCTGGGTGTTTCGCGATTACTTTACCAGGGTATGACCTACCCGATTTAAAATGGACATTTACTCTATTTGTACGTTCAACCACATGTTCATTCGTGACTATTAATCCTGTAGGAGTAACTGTAAAGCCCGTTCCTTTTACTCCATCCCATTCAATCGTTACAACCGATTTTTTGTATTCCTTCACGTCAGGTAGCTTTGATAAATGATTTGACACTTTAACAAAGTTAATCGCAGGGAGGTTGAAAATGTTAATCCATACTTCTAGTCCGCTGATCAAAAGTGCCAGTACGAGCAGGGAACTAACGATTTTAACCATGAATTTTTTCCGCTTTTTCTTTTGAAGTTTCTCTATTTCCCATTCCTGTTTATCATCGGGATTAAAAAAAGTCTCCCAGTCAAAATTGTCTTCTGTATGCTGTGGATCCTTATTTTCGTTATCCATGTTTTATCCCTCATTACAAAATTTTCTATATTCTCTATTATATCGAAAAACGAATCATTATTAATCAACTAAAATTTCATGATAGAATTTAATAAAAAGGAGAGAGGACTTACGGGATGGGAATAAAAAAAGTATCTATTATCGGACTAGGAGCATTAGGAATATTATTCGGCAACCATTTTGTCAAGAGATTGCCAAAGGGGGATGTAAGAATTATAGCGGACCGCGACCGTATCGAAAAATATAAAAGAGAACATGTCTATTGTAATGGAGAACCTTGTGATTTCCACTATGTAACACCCGAAGAACCCTGCGAACCAGCAGATTTACTGATTTTCACTGTAAAATACGAAGGCTTACATGACGCCATTCAAGCTGTTCGGCATCATGTGGGTAAGGACACAATCATATTGTCCGCATTAAATGGTATTACAAGTGAAGGTATTATTGGTCAAGTGTATGGGTTTGATAAGATTCTTTATAGTGTAGCCCAAGGGATGGACGCGGTAAAAATAGGAAATAAACTTACATACGACCATATGGGGATGCTTTGCTTCGGTGATCAAAAGCCTGGAATAATTTCTGATGAGGTTAAGAGTGTTGCGGCCTTTTTTGATAAAATTGATTTTCCATATGAGATAGACACCGATATGAATAAGCGGCTATGGGGAAAATTCATGCTGAATGTCGGAGTTAATCAAACCGTCGCTGTTTATAAAAGCAATTACGGTGAAATTCAACGGGAAGGCGCGGCAAGGGAAACCATGATTGCCGCGATGAGAGAGGTCATTACCTTATCTGAATACGAGGGGATTAATCTAACAGAGGCAGATTTGAATTACTGGTTAAGTGTGTTAGCCACTTTAAGCCCCGAAGGGAAACCTTCTATGGCGCAGGACTTGGAAGCACGGAGATATAGCGAGGTGGCTTTATTCGCGGGAGCAGTATTGAATATGGGGAATAAACATCGAGTACCGACTCCGATAAATAAACAGCTATTTGATACCATTAAATCCATTGAAAATACCTATTAAAAAGTAAATTCTTAGACATAAGTAATAAGCGGTTCTCTTTTTAAAAGAGGACCGCTTTTATGAGTTATAGTTTTCTCGAATTTGTAAATGTACGGTTCAAAACACTTTTAATAATCCCTGGCCTCATCAGTGAGTTTATCGGATTAACTAGATTCATCACTTTCACAAACGCATTATACACCTCTTGATTTTGTGCGGATAAAAGAAAAATATTTTTTGCATACCATTGCTGGATGGACAGTCCAAATGGCTTTTTCCCGCGAGTGTCAGGATATCGGAAATCTTCTGTAAGGACCATATACCAAATCGGGGAAATGATTTTCGCTGCCTTTTTATGAAAATCCGCTGGCATCTTTTGTCGAGCACCTTTATTTATCAATTTTTGCAGTGCAAGAGCCTCTAAAATGGCAATACTCATTCCTTGGCCGAATACAGGGTCAATTCTGCAGAGGGTATCACCGATTAGTAAAAGTCCATCTGGTAATTCAATCTTATCAAACCTTCTCCAAACGATATGTGGGATACGATAGAGGCTTGTTTTGGTAAGAGGAGTTGCATTTTTTATTTCGTGATAGATATCCATTTTTGGCAATTTTTTTGAAAGTTCAATAAAGCCGCTATCGTCTTTTAAAACCTCTTTCTCATTTATAGCGTTATGATAACCCATTATGGTGACAATATAACGATTTCCCTCTATCTTAGAAATCGTACCGCCGATTTTTTCTTGAGGCGGGTTGGGATAAACCATCTTAATCTTCCAGTCTTTTTCCTGGTCTTCAGTCAGTTGAAATTGTTTACTACTATAACTTAAGTTGATGTCAACCTTTTCCTCAGGAATAGAGGTACCTTGTTTATGTAACCAATTAGATGTAAAACTGCTTACTCCGCTGGCGTCCACTATTAAATCTGCTAATAATGGACCATTTTTTAATAAAACACCTGTAATCCGATTATCTTCTTCATTATATAAAAAATCTTGGACGACTTGATTGTAATGCGAAACAACATTTGGAATGCTTTTTATGTATTGTTCTATGTGCCATTCTAAGTGCGGGCGCGTTTGCAGAGTAGTATTGTATCCTCCATCATATCGTATTTTCCAAGCACCATGGTGAAACCATGCAAGATCAATGGTTGAATTGATTTTTACAGCACCGCTCTTATAAAATTCCCCTGTTATACCAGGAAATAAGTTTTCAAGACCATACTCACCGGCATGAAGAAGGGCGTGTAAATGTTCACCTTGAGGTGTAGCTTTACGTGAAAAGGGTCCTTCCGGTTCATTGTCACGTTCGAGGATGATTACTTCTTTGTAAACATCCGACAACACCCGCGCTGCTAATTTACCAGAGATACCTCCACCAATAATAATTGCCTTATCCATTAAGAACATAAGATGAAACACCTGCCAAAATAATATTTTTCAAAAAAAAGTAACCCATAACGGTGGTGGGTTACTTTTTTAAAAGAATGAATTATGCACCAAGCTGATCTAAAATGTATGAAGAATTTTGTTCATCCCATCGAAAAATTCCTTCTTGGAGCTGGATGACTGAATCGAATGGACGTGGAATTGGTAAATTTCCTAACTGCCCTAACAATTGCTCCCTTAATTGAAGGAGTTCGTTTTTGGACGCAATGCGAATAACTTGATTTAATCTAAGATTCTTTACAGTTATGTTCTTACTTTCACAAATGCTATCTTGGAAAGGCTTGTTAAACTGAATCATCATTTCTAAATCATTTAGGCAGGCCACACCAAAAACATCTTTTATGGTGTCTTCATATTTAAGCTGATATCCAGTTGCAAATTTAATCATATTCTTTTCAGGATTTTCTAAAATATAAATTGTATCAATTTCATTTTTCATTTATTAACACCCTTTTGAAGCGGACGGTTTTTTACCTACATCACCGCTTTAATTTGTTAAAACACAACTATTTTATTATAGCATATTTTTCTGTTTTGGTGTAAAAGACAACTCTATATGACGTTTGTCATACTCTGCATATGACACCTGGTACTTACATGAATGATTTTATTTCCCTATACTTATTTTAACGACACAAATCGAAGGGAATTAAAATTATGTCAGTACAAGAAAATACGAAGAATTTACGAAAACAAGTTGCTCCTTTTGAAGGATCAACAACAAAAGAAAGTGTATGGCAGATTATTAACACGGTTGGACCGTTTATCTTATTGTGGTTCATTGCTTATCAATGTTTATCTGTTTCTTATTGGTTGGCATTGGTTCCGATGATCGCAGCAGCAGGGTTTTTAGTACGAATTTTTATCATTTTTCATGACTGTACCCATCATTCGTTTTTCAAAAACAGAAAGGCGAATCGTGCAGTTGGTACCGCAATGGGAGTATTAACATTGTTCCCGTTTGATCAATGGGGTCACGAACACTCTGTTCATCATGCCACAAGTGGTAATTTAGATAAGCGTGGTACAGGAGATATTTGGACACTAACAGTCGATGAATATTTGGCAGCACCACTTAGACTTCGACTAGCTTACCGTTTTTATCGTAATCCTATCGTGATGTTTGGCTTAGGACCAATCTATGTTTTCGCGCTTAAAAATCGTTTTAATCGTAAAGATGCACGTAAAAAAGAGCGAATGAACACCTATTTAACCAATGTCATTCTTGTTGCTTTAGTTACTTTGTTTTGCGTCACAATTGGCTGGCAATCATTCCTGCTCATTCAAGGCACCATTTTCATGATTTCCGGTTCAGCAGGTATTTGGCTGTTTTACGTACAGCATACATTTGAAGATTCTTACTTTGAAGAAGATAAGGACTGGGAATATGTGAAAGCTGCAGTAGAGGGAAGTTCTTTTTACAAACTGCCTAAACTTTTGCAATTCTTAACAGGCAATATTGGATTCCACCATGTTCACCATTTAAGCCCAAGAGTTCCAAATTATAAATTAGAAGAAGCTCATAATCAGACAGAACCATTAAAAAACGTTCCAACCATTACACTTGCGACAAGCTTAAAGTCACTTCGTTTCCGTTTATGGGATGAAAATGCCAAGAATTTTGTTGCTTTTAAAGACGTGAAAGCTTTAGCAAAAAAACGTATTTCTGTTCAAGCGAAACCAGAGTTATAATATTACCCAATTTGGCTGACTCTCCGTGCACGGGGAGTCTCTACATGTGGATCAGCCGCCTGATAAGGAGAGATTGAAGATGATTCGAATTGTAATCGCAGAGGATCAGGCACTGCTGTTAGAGGCCATGGGGAATCTGTTGAATTTGGAAGAGGATATCGAAGTGGTTGGGCAGGCAGGCAATGGGGAAGAGGCACTGACTCTGGTGCAAAATTTACAGCCGGATGTTTGTATTATGGACATTGAAATGCCTGGAAAGACAGGTCTCGAGGCCGCAGAAGAATTACAGTACATTAATTGTAAAGTAATTATTCTTACCACTTTTGCAAGACAGGGATATTATCAGCGTGCATTGAAGGCTGACGTTAAAGGATATTTACTGAAAGACAATCCTAGTGAGGAATTAGCCTCGTCCATCCGAAGCATTATGGCTGGAAAGCGGATTTATTCACATGAACTCATGGATGAGGAATCGAGAGAAGAAGATGACGACTTAATCCCTCAAACCTCCAACCATCACAACAAAATGGGATCTGTTAAAAGTTATTTAACTTCCATTATGGATAAAATAAAATTACCAACAGGTTAAAGCACCCAATTTTTACTGGGTGCTTTTTTATATTTTTTAGATAAATACGATTCACGTAAATCAGAATGGGTAATATATGGGATGCGCAAGATGAAGATATTGTATATTCAAACATTAAAGAAGGCGGAGGAAGGAAAGAAAACTAATTAGTAAACATCAAACCACATTGGTTCATTGTCTTCAGGGTCGCCATTGTAATTGATCAAGATTTCATCTCCTGTTTTGATATCACTATAGGCATAAATATCAATGGTTTGATTTTTGAGATTAAGCTTATATAAAGCATTAGGAGTGTAGGAGTGATTAAACAATGAACCGTATCCAAGCGCTAATGCACATTCTTCTAAATCGTCACCCCACCAAAAAACATATTCAATCATGATGGTTTTTTTCAAATATTTAAATTCATCTTTCGAGGAAATGATCACGGGTGCTTCATGAATGAGCTCACCTTTCTTAATGTCGCAGGTTGCGAATATACCTCTGCCATACTTTGATTTCTTCATTTCAAACATAAAATTAGCACCACCATTATAAATTGAAATACCTTTTATTACTCTATGAATGAATGGGAGAATTTGTTTAAGTAATCCTATAAAGGAAGATTATTTAGGAGGAGCGCACATGACGCAAAATCAGAAAACATATTGTGGAAACGAGTATGACCCATTAAAGCGTGTAATTCTTTGCCAGCCCCAATATATGACGATTCGTGAAGTTATCAACGAAACACAAAAGGAATTTAAGGATGAAGGGATCCATATAAAACGCGCGCTGGAACAACATAATAAGTTTGTCAGAACTCTAGAAACAAACGGGATAGAGGTTGTTTTATTGCCTTATCATAAAAAATTCCCAGAGCAGGTGTTCACACGTGACATTGGCTTTACCCTAGGACAAACCATTTTTGTTGCGAAGATGGCTCATGATGTACGTATCGGCGAGGAAGATGTTTTAAAACAGTGGCTTGATGATGAAGAAATGTCTTATTACACTTTGGCAGAAGACAGGATTGAAGGCGGAGATGTAATCATTGATGGGGAGACGATTTACGTTGGATTAAGTAACCGGACTCACCAGGAGGCGGTGGAACATTTGCAAGGTCTTTTAGTCCAATATGAAGTGAAAGCCATCCCCTTTAAGGAAAAATATCTCCATTTGGATTGTGTATTTAATGTTGTATCACCTGATACTGCCCTGATTTATCGGCCTGCATTAACCGAGGAAGATATAAACCTTTTTTCTTCCCGCTATGAATTAATTGAGGTTTCTGAGGAAGAACAGTTTACACTAGGAACAAATGTACTCTGTATAGGGAATAAGAAAATTTTAAGTTTACCCATTAATAAACATGTAAATCAAAATCTGCGCAGCCGAGGGTTCGAAGTGATTGAGGTCGATATTTCAGAAATTATTAAATCCGGTGGATCCTTCCGTTGCTGTACGCTGCCTATCTTAAGGGGATAAAAAAAGGCTGTCCGAGGAATTCGGACAGCCCACATTCCGTGAAATCACAAGTTATATTCCTTGTTGATTTCGTAATGTTTGTTCAGCCAACGCGACAAGACGTTTGGTCATTTCACCGCCGACTGAGCCATTTGCTCGTGCGGTCGTATCAGCACCAAGTTGAACTCCAAACTCGTTGGCGATTTCTTCCTTCATTTGATTCAGAACATTGTCTGCACCAGGAACCAATAGTTTGTTTCTAGCCATGATACATCACTCCCGACGAAGTATTTTTGAGCAATGTAGAATTGCTCGTATTTAATTTACCCTTATTATTATACCTAATTCGTTACACTAATTGGCATAATAGTTTTGTGTATAATATGGCTGTGATTTCTCATTAAATGCTACACCGACTCCTAAGTACTCATAATCCTGACGCAGTATATTTTCACGGTGTCCCAGTGAATTCATTAATCCTTCATGGGCGAAAATACTGCTCAATTGACCATATGCCAAGTTTTCCCCAGCTGTATGGAACCGAACGGAATCCTCTTTCATTCTGTCAAATGGTGATTGTCCTTGCAAATTCTTATGATCGAAATAATTATTTGTGGCCATATCTGTACTATGCTCTCTAGCTGTTTCTCTCACATGGTCATCCCAGGTGAGGACAGAGAGTTGGTGATTGACTCTGGCTGCATTAGTTAAATCAAACATTTGATACTCAAAGCCTTCTTTTAAGGTTGGCGAAGCTTCCGTATAAAAATCTTTTTTGTTGTCCTCCATGGTTTTACTGACGATTTGTATCGCTGTTACAGTATTATTTTCATGCTTATCATAAAAAATCGTCACATAAGCGTTATCCAATAAAAATAAATCATTGTCACTATCCTCTTGCAGCTGATATATGACCATACCCTTTTGAACTTTCGTTATGGGATCACCGAGAATGCTGCGAACACTTTCTTTCGATGTAGTGCCAATCTTAATACCATTAGTAGAATTCAATAAATCTTGGTTGGTGTATAAACCGGCAGCTTGATTATTATCATCATACATCACCATAAAGAAATTATGATAATTCTCATGATAAGCATGCCAGTTTGTGCCATATTCATTTAAAGAAATCCGTTTGGCTAAACCAAGATTATGTTCGATGTCCGTTTTTGCATTGCCAAGCTCAATATTGTGAATAGAAAAAGTTTGTTGAGATGGTGGTGTTAACTCCACCTTTTTCTGTGGCACTTCATTTGATTTATCTTCGGTTAACGGCATTCCATCTAGTTGAAAACCAAGCTGATTCAACATCTGCTGGATATCGTCATATAAAACACTAATCGTTTCCGGAACTTCTAGATTTTCTTTTAACGACGATACAAAATTAGCATGGATGTTGTATTGATCCAGCTGTTTTGTGATAAATGGCCAGGAAATATATAGTAAAAGTAATAGGACAATTAATCTTAATAAACGAAACATCATCTTGCCTCCAATTCTATTAGGAGTATAGCCAATTTCGATTAACTGTAAAATAAATCAGCCCTGAAATCAAGTTAAATTTTATGTTAATCTTTTCAAATCTGCTTCATCGCAAAAAAATGAAAATGTCAGGCACACGAACAAGTGCCTGACATTTGCTTTATATTTCGAGGATAATTGGTAGAATCATCGGTTTTCTCTTCGTATGCTTAAACAAATACTGGCCGACAGATTTTTTAATATTTTGCTTCATTACGTTCCATTGGCGAATATTATCTGCTTCTAATTCAAGAATCACTTTCTTAACAAGACGATTAATTTCTCTAATTAAATCCTCTGATTCCTTTACATAAACAAATCCACGAGTAATCGTGTCAGGACCTTGGATAATTTTTCGATCGGATTTACTGATCGTTAAAACAATAACAAGCATTCCATCTTCTGAAAGCTGTCTGCGGTCTCGTAAAACAACCTCCCCCACATCGCCAACACTAATGCCATCTACATACGTGTCTCCTGCAGGGATATTTCGTGTCTGCCGAGCCACTGAATTTTCAATATCAATAACATCACCATTTTTTATAATAAATGTATTTCCTTTTTCAACACCGACCGATTCAGCTAACTGCCTGTGATGATGGAGCATTCGATATTCACCATGAATCGGGATAAAATAGGTTGGCTTCATCAGCGTGAGCATAAGTTTCAAGTCTTCTTGGTAGCCATGACCGGAAACATGCATACCGGTTGAGCTGCCTGAGCCATAAATGACCTTAGCTCCTAGTTGAAATAGGTTATCAATGATCTTAGAAACCCCTTTTTCATTTCCTGGGATAGGTGATGCTGCTAAAACAACGGTATCTCCAGGATATATGGTTGCATCACGATAATTTCCTGTTGATAACCGTGCTAAAGCTGCATTAGGTTCACCTTGACTTCCTGTACAGAGAATCGCAACCTTATCAGGAGGGAATTGTTCAATCTCATTCGCATTGATGAGCATCCCTTCTGGCATATCCAAGTATCCGCGTTCCATTGCAACATCCACCACGTTAACCATACTTCGTCCAAGTAACGCCAGCTTACGATTTGTTTTTATCGCTGCCTCAACCACCTGTTGAACACGGTTCACGTTTGATGCAAAAGTAGAAAGAATTATTTTTCCATCCGCCTTTATAAAAGCCTCTAATAAATGGTCACCAACCATTTGTTCAGACGGTGATAACCCCTTGCGTTCGGCATTGGTGCTTTCCGAAATTAAGGCTATGACACCTTTTTGGCCAATCTCAGCCATTTTATGAATATCACTATATTGGTCATTTGATGGTGTTAAGTCAAACTTAAAGTCACCGGTATGAACGATATTTCCTTCAGGGGTGTGGAAGACAATACCTAAGCAGTCAGGGATACTATGACTCACCTTAAAGAAAGAAACACCAATTTCTCCGAATTCTAGTGTGGATTCGGAATGAATGGTAACAAGTTCCGTATCGCGAAGCAGGCGGTGCTCTTCCAACTTTAATTCGATTAACCCCAATGTAAAACGAGTTGCATATATAGGAACTTGATTAAATCTCTTCAAAAAGAAAGGGATACCGCCAATATGATCTTCGTGGCCGTGTGTCACAATCATCGCACGTATTTTGTCCTGATGTTCCTCTAGATACGTCATATCAGGGATTATTAGGTCAATCCCCATCAGACTCTCATCAGGAAATTTACCGCCGCAGTCGATGATGATGATATCGTCTTCATACTGAATGACGTACATGTTTTTCCCGATTTCATTAATGCCTCCCAAGGCAAAAATGGATACAGATTTTTTACTCATTTTTCATTCAAACCTCCCGATTTACGCTTGCATAATGTTTAGTATTACCTCAAGAAGAGATGAGTATGATGAATGTGGAGCAGTTCCTCGAAAAATGAAAGAAAAGATTATTTTTTATTTTAAAAAAATGTATTGATTTTTCTAAAAATAACAATTAATATATGTTATATTAAACCCATAGATTTAATCGGAATTAAAAGTAGTAAACCATGCGGTACCAAGAAAAGGGCGCTATAGACAAGTGCCCTTTAAGTAAACACCGCATATATTTATAACTAGCTAAATCCATTTTCAGCATTTCAAGTGGATTATTTTTGGGAGTGAATGTTGACTGAATTACTCAACATTCATGGAGGAGGGAAGGAATGAAGGTATCGAGTAAAGGTGAATATGCCTTGCGGGCTTTGCTACAGCTGGGAAATCATCAAGGTAATGTACTAGGCATACAAGAAATATCTGAAAAAACCCTTGTAAGCATTCATTATTTGGAACAAATCTTACTTCAATTAAAAAAGCTGGGTTATGTTACGAGCAAACGGGGTGCCAAGGGTGGTTATATGCTGCAAAAGGAACCTCGAGAAATCAATATTGGAGAAGTTATCCGAGATTTGGAAGGTCCTCTGTCACCGATGAGCTGTGCATCTATTACAAAATATGAGCCATGTCCATTAGAGAACGGATGTCAATTAAAGCCGTTGTGGTCGCTGGTACGTGACACCATTGCATTTGTTCTGGAACGAACCACATTGGAGGATTTACTTTTAAACCGAATTACGAAGTTAGAAGGAGAGGATATCATTGTCGTCAAAAGCCCGTCTAGATCAACAGGTGATGGAAAAAATAGCTAGTTTATTAGAAGGCTTAGAATTTGGAACCGTTCAAATCACCGTACATGATTCACAAATCACTCAAATTGACCGCTTAGAAAAGCACCGCTTGCCGCTAAAAAGCAAACAGACTAACGTCGTATCTAATCAATCTAAAAGCAGGTAATAAACATTATGAATAGCTGCCGATCGGACACACCGAAGGCCCTTTAGTATCTTGTACATGTGCTATGTACACGTATGAAACTAATGGGGCTTTTTTTATTGCGAAAAAAGCCTACTAAATTAAAGAGGGGTTAATAACATGATGAAAAAGATTTGGATTACACTATTTTCGCTAACTTTACTTTTAGTGTCCGCATGCTCGAACCAAAGCACCACACCAGAGAAAGATACTCCTGCTGTAAAAAAAGAGGTGGAACTATTAAACGTGTCATACGATCCAACCAGAGAATTTTATGAGGAATTCAACAAAAGCTTTGCCGCTTATTGGGAAAAAGAAAAAGGACAAAAGGTAACCATCAATCAATCTCATGGTGGTTCCGGAAAGCAGTCTCGATCTGTTATTGACGGTTTAGAGGCAGATATTGTTACCTTGGCACTTGCTTATGATATCGATGTCATCGCAGAAGCGGGAAAGCTTCCAGTGAATTGGCAGGAACGATTAGAAAACAACAGTTCACCCTACACTTCTACAATTGTGTTTCTTGTAAGAAAAGGCAACCCAAAAGGGATTAAAGACTGGGATGATCTCGTGAAAAATGACGTATCCGTGATCACTCCAAATCCTAAAACGTCCGGCGGAGCGAGATGGAATTACCTAGCAGCCTGGGGATATGCATTAGAGCAAAATAACGGGGACGAAGCAAAAGCAAAAGAATTTGTCACCAAACTCTTTAAAAACGTTCCAGTTTTAGATTCTGGTGCCCGTGGTTCTACTACTACGTTTGTGGAAAGAGGCATTGGTGATGTACTGATTGCATGGGAAAACGAGGCCTTTTTAGCTCTAAATGAGTTAGGCAAGGATGAATTCGAAATTGTCGTTCCATCTGTAAGTATCCTAGCAGAGCCGCCAGTTACGGTTGTCGACGAAACAGCAAAAAAACATGGAACAGAAGAGGTTGCGAAAGCCTATTTAGACTATCTTTACAGCGAGGAAGGTCAAGAAATTGCAGCTAAAAACTATTATCGTCCGCGTTCAGAGGAAGTAGCTAAAAAGTACGAAGATCAATTCCCTGAAATAAAGTTGTTTACAATTGACGAAGTTTTTGGCGGTTGGAAAAATGCCCAAAAAATCCATTTTGATGATGGCGGAGTCTTTGACGAGATTTACAAACCTTAAGAATAAAGGAGCGTTTTAAGTGGCTGATAAGAAAAAACGACATCGAGTTCTACCTGGATTTGGCCTTTCTATGGGGTACACACTCATTTATCTAAGCCTAATTGTATTAATTCCAATAGCATTTCTATTTTTAAAAGCATCGACGATTAGCCTGGCAGAATTTTGGGAGACCGTTACGGATGAGAGAGTGGTGGCTTCCTATAAATTGACGATTTACACCTCGTTAGTTGCCGCTTTGATTAATGCGGTATTCGGGACACTGATTGCCTGGGTATTGGTAAGGTACGATTTTTATGGCAAACGAATCATTGATGCCCTAGTAGATTTACCCTTTGCTCTTCCCACGGCAGTGGCAGGGATTGCGCTTACCACCATTTATGCTCCTAATGGATGGATAGGGAAATACTTTGAGGCTATGGGAATAAAGGTAGCTTATACGTCACTTGGTATTATGGTTGCCTTAACTTTTATCGGTCTTCCCTTTGTTGTACGGTCGGTCCAGCCGGTGTTACACGATTTAGATCGTCAGTATGAAGAGGCAGCTTCTACACTTGGTGCCAGTTCGACTCAGATCTTCGTGAAAATTATCTTACCAGCCATTTTCCCCGCGATTTTAACAGGATTTGCCCTTGCCTTTGCAAGGGCTTTGGGGGAATATGGCTCAGTTGTTTTCATTTCCGGCAACATGCCGATGAAAACGGAAATTGTTCCATTGCTCATCATTACGAAATTAGAGCAATTCAATTATGCGGGTGCTGCCGCAATCGCGGTTGTCATGCTTGTATTCTCATTCGTTCTATTATTCTTAATCAATTTTTGGCAGTGGAAAACAACGAAAAAGTATCAAATGAACTAGAGGAGATAGGGAATATGATTGTTCAAGAGCTTCGAGAGAAAAATATAAAATCCAATACTGAGCCGGGTCTCCTAAAAAAATGGGTGTTAATTACGATAGCTTTAGGGTTTCTAGGATTATTTATTCTTGTGCCTTTGATCGCTGTGTTCTCTGAGGGACTAAATAAGGGAATTGAGCTGTACTTTGCTTCTTTGACTGAACGAGACGCATTATCAGCAATTAAATTAACGTTACTTACCGCTGCGATCACGATACCTGTTAATACGATTTTTGGCGTGCTGGCTGCTTGGGGGATAACAAAGTTTAATTTTAGAGGTAAAAATATTTTAATTACCTTAATTGACATCCCGTTTGCCGTTTCACCGGTCATTGCTGGCCTTGTTTTTGTTCTTTTGTTTGGTTCACAGGGAGTATTGGGTCCGTTTTTAGAGGCTAATGATATCAAGATTATCTTTGCTGTACCAGGAATCATTTTAGCGACTATTTTTGTTACCTTCCCATTTGTGGTCAGAGAACTACTCCCCATTATGGAAGAGCAAGGAACGGAAGAAGAACAAGCCGCCATTACACTTGGTGCAAGCGGCTGGCAAATGTTTTTTCGGGTGACATTGCCCAATATTAAGTGGGGGTTGTTGTACGGGGTTATTCTTTGTAACGCCCGAGCCATGGGTGAATTCGGAGCGGTATCTGTTGTTTCCGGCCATATCAGAGGGTTAACCAATACCATTCCTCTTCATGTTGAAATTCTATATAACGAATACAATTTTACAGCTGCATTCGCCGCGGCTTCCTTACTTGCACTTCTTGCAATACTAACATTAATTTTAAAAAGCCTTGTGGAGTGGAAAACGAGAAAACACTAAACAGAGATAAAGTGTTTTATTAAAATGGAGGATTGTACAAATGGGGATTACAATCAAGGATGTATCAAAGGCGTTTGGAAACTTTCCGGCCGTTAAAGAAGTAAATCTAGAAATTCCAACCGGTGATTTTGTAGCTTTATTAGGACCATCAGGTTCTGGAAAAACCACTCTTCTAAGGCTCATTGCAGGTTTGGAGGGGTTAGATTCTGGAGGAATCTTTTTCAATGACAAGGATTACACGTATAAAACGATTAAAGAACGGAATGTAGGGTTTGTTTTTCAAAACTACGCGTTGTTTAAGCATATGACGATATTTGAAAATGTAGCTTTTGGATTAAAGGTAAGACCAAGGAAAACACGTCCCTCTAAAAATGAGATTGCTGAAAAAGTAAATGAATTATTGAAGCTCGTTCAATTAGAGCAGCTCGCTAATCGCTATCCCTCCCAGCTTTCAGGGGGACAAAGACAGCGTATTGCATTAGCCAGGGCACTTGCTGTAGAACCAGAAGTCCTGCTTCTTGACGAACCGTTTGGAGCACTCGATGCCAAGGTGCGTCAGGAACTGCGCCATTGGTTAAGGGAAATCCATCAAAGGCTAAACATAACCACGATTTTTGTTACCCACGATCAAGAAGAGGCATTAGAAATGGCTGACACTGTCGTCGTGATGAATCAAGGGAAAATTGAACAAATTGGCTCACCGGAGGAAGTATATCAAAAGCCAGCAAACGCTTTTGTGTATAGTTTCTTAGGAAGAGTAAATGAATTTCGCGATTATGAAGGGTCGGAGGCAATCAGTTATATTCGGCCGCATGAGATTACCCTGCGTAAATTTTCCCAAGGAAACAGCATCTTGTCTGAGGTTTCACATATTCACATTATCGGATCTACTGTAAGGATTGAATTAAAACGGCAGAATACGGGTGTTCTTTTTGAATCAGAAATGAGTATCGAACAGTATCACAATTTGGGTCCTGTAAAAAGAGGTGATATTCTTTTTGCAGAATTTAAAAATATTGTTGTATTTGATTCTAATTCTGAAAATAAAAAAACACATGAAGCAAAAATGGGTATTAGAAACACGTTAAAAAGTAAATTAATATAGAAGGAAACGGTGCTAGGAAATCCTGGCACTTATTTTTATTGAGGAATCGTTATGATTGAAATATATATATATTAAGCATACATTAGAAATAAGAAATTTTTGTCAAATAGCAATAAAAAAAGAATGGAAGGGAAGATACCATGAAATATAACTTTGATGAAATTGTTAATCGGAGAGGGACATATTCCGTAAAATGGGATGGAGGTCAAATGATAAAAAATATGGGTCTCACGGAAAGATATGATGAAGATACCATTCCATTATTTACAGCCGATATGGATTTACCGGTTCCACAGCCCTTAATAGACGCCTTACATAAGACCGTTGATCATCGTATTTTTGGTTATTCTGTATTTCCTGATGAGTATTTCGAAGCGGTTCAGCATTGGTTTAAAAAAAGACATGATTGGGAGTTCAAGAAGGAAGATATTGTCTACAGTCCAGGGACGGTCCATGCTTTGAATGTTGCTGTAAGGGCGCATACAAAACCAGGAGATGGAGTGATTATCCAGCGGCCAGTTTATCCTCCTTTTACATCTTCTATCGAGGCAAATGGACGAACGTTAGTAAATAATCCGCTCCAAAGTGATGAGGAAGGTTATTATTCCATTGATTTTGATGATTTTGAAGCAAAGGCTTCAGATGAAAACACCAAAATGTTCATTTTATGTAACCCGCATAATCCAACCGGAAGAGTGTTTACTACCAATGAGCTAAGAAAATTAGCAGATATTTGTGCGAAAAATGATGTGTTAATCATAGCAGATGAAATTCATGGCGATATCGTTCGACGAAATCATACCTTTATTCCGATTGCCAAAGCAGCACCTGAGCACGCTGACAAAATTATTACGTTTACGGCGATAAACAAGACCTTTAATGTAGCAGGACTACATTGTACCAATGTAATTATCACGAATCCTGAGCTGAGGAAAACCTTCTTTGGCGTCATGGGCATGCACCTGCCGTCACCCTTTACTGTTTCAGCCCTCCTCGCTGTTTATCATGAGGGAGAGGATTGGTTAGAGCAACTGAAAGAGTATGTTGACGGAACCATGGAATGGGCAGTGGACTTTTTAGCAGAGAACATGCCAAAAGTGAAGGTGAGAATACCCGAAGGAACTTATATTATGTGGATGGACTTTAGCGGCTACGGCATATCCCCGGATGAAGTTCATGATCGAATCTATAACAAAGCCAATGTCCTATTAGAAGATGGAAAAATGTTCGGCGAAGAAGGTCAGCACTATCAACGAATCTGCATTCCATCACCAAGACCCATGATAAAAGAAGCCTTTGAGAGAATCGCCCGAGAGTTTGAAGATTTGAAATAGGTAATTGGGATTTAGTTGCGGATAGCTGGACTTAGTTGCGGATAGCTGGACTTAGTTGCGGATAGCTGGACTTAGTTGCGGATAGCTGGTCTTAGTTGTGGATGGCTGGACTTAGTTGCGGAAGAGCTGGGCTTAGTTGCGGATGGCTGGGTTTAGTTGCGGAAGAGCTGGGTTTAGTTGTGGATGGCTGGGCTTAGTTGTGGATGAGCTGGATTTAGTTGCGTATAGCTGAAAATATAGACATGTAGCAGAATGCTAGCAAGATGTTAGCATATATTACACAAGTTGATATCCCTGAAAAAGCGCTAAGTTTTATAGGAGTGATGACATGGAGAGCAGCATGCTTCAAACCTGCACAAACCTGATACAAAATGCAAAAAATATTGTCGTCCTAACGGGTGCAGGCATTAGTACGGAATCAGGCATTAAGGATTTTCGCTCCCAAACAGGGATTTATCAAATGGCACCTGAATATATACTCTCACTTGATAATTTTTATCATGACCCTGCGGGGTTTTATCTGTTTGCTATTGAAAATCTTTACCACCCAGAAGCACTTCCCAATCAAGGACATGAAATCCTTGCTCAATGGGAAACCAATGGAAAGGTTAGTCATATTATCACGCAAAATATTGATGGTCTCCATCAAAAAGCGGGTTCTATAAAGGTGATAGAATTTCATGGCACCATGAAAACCGCTTCTTGTCAAAATTGCGGAAATACCTATTCCACCGAAGAAATGATCACCAGACTAAACACGATGGAAGACTTCTATGTTTGTGACCATTGCAGTACGCCTGCTAAAAATGAAAGGTATATCAAACCCGATGTTGTCCTATTTGGAGATACCGGTGAATGGTTTACGACTGAGGGCTTCAACGAAGTTATTAACATCATCCATCAGGCGGATTGCTTATTAGTATTGGGAACAAGTTTAAAGGTAACCCCATTCTCGACGTTTCCGCAGTATAGAAGAGAAGGTACCCCTTTGATTATTGTGAATAAAGGCGATTCCCCATATGATAAAAGTAAGGAATCTTATGTAATTCATGAATCCATAGGAGAAACCTTAATCAAAATTGATCATCATATTAATCCACCGATTTCCTAAAGAGAGCAGATTTTGTTTTGGAAATAGCATAAAAAGTGGGCGCCCCCAGAGCAATATTGGGGGTTTTTCAAATTTTCTAAATAGATTGACAATTAACGGAAGGGAAAATAGAATTAAAGGGTAGGTTTTTTATAATAAAGGAGAAACGCTGTTTGTTATTACGCAACAAATCGAGGTGAAGCGATTGATTACAAATGAAAGTTTAACTGAATTTAAAGCAGTTTTTAAAGACATCCAGATTAGTGACGAAGACGACCAACATCCTCTTGGAAATACTGGCAGAGTAATAGTTTTTCCAAAAACAGAACAAGAAATTTCAGCTATTTTAGAGTATGCCAATGCCAATAAAAACACTGTCTTCATCATGGGAGGCGGTACAAAAAGAGGATATGGCGGGCTCCTTGAAAAAGCAGACATTCTCTTATCCTTAGCTCAATATACTGGAATCGTTGAGCATAATCCAGGGGATATGACATTGACGGTGAAAGCCGGTACCTCCTTCCAAGAAATTCAAACTTATTTAGCACCATACAAACAAAAAGTTCCACTGGATCCTTTCATTCCAGAACATGCGACAATCGGGGGAATTGTTTCAGCCAACGATAGCGGTCCCAAAAGAATAGGATATGGATCAGCCAGAGACAATGTGATCGGCCTCCGGATGGTCTATCCCGACGGAACTCTGATTCGTTCAGGTGGCAAAGTAGTAAAAAACGTCGCTGGATATGATATGAATAAATTGTTTATTGGAGCAATGGGAACCCTTGGTGTTGTATCACAAGTGACCGTAAAGCTGCGACCAATTGCGCAATATGAATCTATTCTTTTTGTATCTTTCTCTGAAAGAAGTGTTGAAGAAATTCGAGCATTTGCTTCAAAGGTGCTTGATTCAATGATGGAACCCATTAGCCTCGAGTTACTTAACCCCTCCTTAGCTGGGAAATTGACAAACATTAATCAATACACGATGCTGATTTCGTTTGAAGATGTAAAAAGTTCAGTACAGTATCAAGAAAATGTTATCAGAAGTATTGTCCCTGAAAAAACCACCCTAAGATCCCTATCACAAAATGAAGCCACTTCCTTCTGGGATGATTTTTACCACCACCAACCTAACGGCTTAGTAAACATACCTACCACAGAGGCAGTTCTCAAAATTGGCGTTGTCAACTTAGAAGCTATCAAAATTTTACAAGAGGCAGAGCTAACCGCGGATGCTTGTCATGTTTCCATCGAAGCACATGGAGGTTTAGCGACGGGCATTTGTCACCTGACCATTCGTGGTGCAGCCGAGGATATTTTATCTGCGATTCAACACATAAGAAAAAGTGCGAAGAAGAATGGAGGGTATGCTGTTGTGAAGCACCTGCCATTTTCGCTCCGAAAAGAACTGAATGTTTGGGGAGAAAAAACAGCGGCACACTTTCTGCATGAAGGGATTAAACAAAAAATTGATTCCAACAAAATCTTAAATAAGAATCGTTATGTCGGAGGGATCTAGCATGAGTGTAAAGGAAAGTGATGTAAATCAAGACATGCCTTGTACATCCTCTCTAGGAAACTATCTATGGCGTGATCCGCCGCAGGAAAAAAAGTGGGCAGATTGTGTTCATTGTGGGATGTGCTTGGAATCTTGTCCTACATATGAACAAACGGGAGAAGAACAGCACTCACCCCGAGGCCGTGTCTATCTCATAAAAGCAGTGGCAGAAGGAAAGTTGAGTGTGGATGAACACTTTGCGAATCCTGTTTTTTCCTGTCTTGATTGTCGTGCTTGTACGACTGCTTGTCCGGTTGATGTCGATGTTGGCGGGCTAATTGAGGAAGCAAGAGGCCAAATCCGGCAAGCGGTGCCGCTTAAAGGCTGGAAGGGAGCGGTAAACAAGTTCTTTCTTCATGGGGTGTTCCCGCACCGTAATCGCTTACGTTCTCTCGGCGGTTTGTTACGGTTTTACCAGCGGAGCGGATTGCAAAAGGCGGTTCGGAAAACAAAACTAATCACTATCATGCCACAGCACTTAATCGAACTGGAATCGATTATGCCGGATGTCAAACGCTCAGATCGAAAAACTCATATAAAAGCTAAAGGTGAAACCAAGCATGAAGTGGCACTGTTGACTGGCTGTGTAATGGATGTATTTTTTAGTGATATCAATGATTCCACCATTAATGTTCTCACTCGGAATGGAAATGACGTGACCATCCCGACAAATCAAACCTGCTGCGGTGCACTGCATGTTCATGCTGGTGACCGTGAAATGGGCAGGAAGCTAGCAAAGCAGAATATCGAAGCTTTTGAAAAAGCCAAAACGGTCATCGTTAATGCGGCTGGCTGCGGCTGTATGATGAAAGAATATACAGAGTTGTTCCGTGATGAACCAGAATGGAAAAAACGAGCGGAAGTATTTGAGGAGAAGGTTGTGGACATCTCCAAATACTTGCATGACACTGGCTATGAAAAGCCAAGAGCAGCCATTACTACCCGAATCACCTATCATGATGCTTGTCACCTAGCGCATGGGCAAGGAGTGAGGCAGGAACCCCGTGACATTCTGCTTGATATTCCAGGAGTAGAAATGGTACACATGCCAAACGCAGACCGCTGCTGTGGGAGCGCGGGAATCTATAATATTACCAATCCTGAAATGGCGGATGCGGTTCTCAAAAGTAAAATGGAAAACGTTCCAGAGGATGTCGAAATGATTTCGATGGGAAATCCCGGCTGCATGATGCAAATGGCCTTAGGTGTGCAAAAATACGGAAGAAACCAGAAGATTGTCCACACTGTTCAGCTTCTTGACTGGGCCTATCAAAAACAAGAAGGGGATGAAAAACATGCCCATCTTAAAGATTAATACCACTGACAAGCACATTATCAATCTTGCAACAATTGTCGGGGGACCACACTCTATTTTATATAAAAAAGCGGACCTACTCGCATATGATTGCGATGGATTTACCATTCATAAACATTTGCCAAAGGCGGTTGTTTTTCCAAAAAATACGGGGGAAGTTTCGAAATTAGTAAAGTATTGTTCTGATCATAGTCTCCCATTTCTGGCTCGTGGTGCTGGAACAGGATTGAGCGGCGGGGCCATTCCTGTTAATGGGGAAGTCATCATTAGCATGGTTCGGATGAAAAAGCTAATCAGTGTTGACCTTGAAAATCGAAGAGCAGTGGTAGAACCAGGCTTCGTCAATCTTAAACTAACAAACTCCATTTCTGACAGAGGTTACTACTATGCCCCTGATCCTTCGAGCCAGTATTGCTGTACGATTGGAGGGAATGTAGCAGAAAATGCGGGTGGTGCACATTGTTTGAAATATGGAGTCACTACGAACCATATTCTTGGTCTTGAAGTCGTTCTGCCGAATGGAGAGATTATTGAGATTGGCAGGAATGGAGTTTTGGATGAGCCTGGATACGATTTACTCGGACTCTTGACTGGCTCTGAGGGAACTTTAGGAATAGTTACTAAAATAACGGTTCGCATTTTAAAAAATACAGAAGGAAAACAGACAGTCCTCGCTTATTTTGACAAGGTGGAGGATGGAAGTCAGGCGGTTTCAGATATTATCTCAGCAGGAATTGTTCCTGCAGCACTGGAAATGATGGATAAAACTGCCATTGAAGCGGTAGAGGCAGCTGCATTCCCTGTCGGACATCCGAAGGATATTGAGGCCGTTTTACTTATTGAAGTTGATGGCATTGCCGCGGGCATAGAGGAACAAATCAACCAGATTTTGGAGGTTTGTAAAAAAAGTAATGTACGAGAGGTCCGTGCCGCCAAGGATGAGGCAGAAAGAGGTAGGTGGTGGGCCAATCGTAAAACAGGTTTTGGAGCGATGGGTGCCATTTCACCGGATTATTTAGTACAGGACGGTGTAATTCCGAGAAGCAAGCTCCCAGAGGTACTGAAGAAAATTGCGCAAATTAGTGAAGAATCAGGTCTCAGGATAGCGAATATTTTTCATGCAGGCGATGGGAATCTCCATCCACTCGTTCTATTTGATGCCCGTGTACCGGGTGAGATCGAAAAAGCATTAGAAGCTGGAAGTCTTTGTTTGAAGGCTTGTGCCGATGTTGGTGGAACGATTACGGGTGAGCATGGGGTAGGAATCGAAAAGAGAGAGGAAATGCGTTTTGTTTTTAAAGAGGAAGAAATACTAGCACAAACCAATATTCGTGAAGTATTTAATCCTGATAATCTTTTAAATGCCGGGAAACTTTTCCCGACACCAGGACGCTGTGTTGAAATAAAAAAAGAGATGAAAGTATAACAGAAACGATGTTTGGTATTAAAGAACAACTACTATTGGGGAGGAATGTCGAATGAATAAATATAGGAATGTAGGGGAATTACAAGTTGCCAGTGAGTTATATGAATTTATAAATTCTGAAGCATTGCCGGGAAGCCAAGTGGACCAGGGGCAGTTTTGGGAAGGGTTTGAAAATATCATTAAAGAGTTGACTCCGAAAAATAAGGAATTGCTAGTAAAGAGGGAGGAATTGCAAACAAAAATTAATCGATGGCACCGTGAAAATAAAGTCTTCCATTTTGATAGCTACAAAACATTTTTAGAAGAAATCGGTTATCTCCTGCCAGAACCAGAGGAATTCAGTATATCTACTGAAGGTGCAGATGATGAAATTGCGCTAAAAGCGGGTCCTCAATTAGTTGTACCTGTTGATAATGCCCGATATGCCATTAATGCGGCAAACGCCCGGTGGGGAAGTTTGTATGATGCCTTATACGGTACAGATGTGATTAGTGATGAAGGCGGCGCACAAAACCAAAGTGGATATAATCCTGTTCGCGGCGAGAAAGTCATTGCTTTTGCTAGGAATTTCCTTGATGAGACAATCCCTCTACAAGTTGGAACACATAAAGAGGCAGTAAGTTATACTATTGACCAAGGAAGTTTGTACGTTACCTTACGTAATGGAGATATTACCCGTTTGAAAAATGAAGAAAAATTCGTTGGGTATCAAGGTGATTCAAAACAGCCTTCAGCTGTGTTGTTGAAAAATAATGATAATTATTTTGAAATTCAAATCGACCGAGCTCATCCGATCGGAAAAACGGATGCAGCAGGTGTAAAAGATATTCTCCTAGAGTCGGCTCTTACTTCAATCATGGACTGCGAAGACTCTGTGGCCGCTGTTGATGCACAGGATAAGGTTCTCGTATATCGTAATTGGCTTGGCTTAAACAAAGGCAGCCTAAGTGCCACTTTTACAAAAGGAAATAAAACCTTAAATCGGACACTCAATCCTGACCGCAGTTATGTGTTGCCTAGTGGCAGTGAATTTACCTTGCCAGGGCGCGCTTTAATGCTGGTTCGAAATGTCGGCCATCTAATGACCAATAATGCCATACTTGATGGTAACGGGAATGAGGTACAGGAGGGTATTATCGACGCTGTTGTTACCTCTCTATGTGCAAAGCATTCACTAATAGGAAACACTACATTCAAAAACTCAGAAAAAGGCTCTATCTATATTGTAAAACCAAAAATGCATGGTCCAGAAGAGGTCGCTTTTGCAAATGAGCTTTTTAACAGGACAGAGGATTTGCTGGGGTTAGCTAGAAATACCCTGAAAATTGGGGTAATGGATGAGGAACGCCGTACATCGTTAAACCTTAAAGCCTGTATCAAGGAAGTGCAAGAGCGTGTCGTCTTTATTAACACTGGATTCTTAGACCGGACCGGTGATGAAATGCACACGTCGATGGAGGCAGGTGCGATGATTAGAAAGAATGAAATGAAATCTACACTTTGGCTGCAAAGCTATGAAAAGTCAAATGTGAATAATGGTCTTTCAACCGGTTTCCAAGGACGTGCTCAAATCGGTAAAGGAATGTGGGCAATGCCTGATTTAATGAAGAGCATGCTCGAGCAAAAAATAGGTCACTTAATGGCTGGAGGAAATACAGCATGGGTTCCATCGCCGACAGCCGCAACGCTTCATGCTCTACATTATCATCAAGTAAATGTAAAAGATGTACAAAATAATCTTCTCGGCAGTATTTCTGATTTACGGGATGATATTTTACAAATTCCTGTTTCTGACGATACGAATTGGAGTCCAGAAGAAGTCCAAGCAGAGTTGGATAATAATGCCCAAGGAATACTTGGCTATGTCGTTAGGTGGGTTGAGCAGGGAATCGGTTGTTCAAAAGTACCTGATATTACTAATATCGCGCTCATGGAAGACCGAGCCACCCTTCGTATTTCCAGCCAGCATGTTGCGAACTGGCTGCACCACGGAATTTGTACGAAGGAAAAAGTGGTCAAAACGATGGAAAGAATGGCGAAAGTAGTAGATGAACAAAATGCCCACGATCCTGCATATAGACCAATGGCCGATAACTTAGAGCAATCTGTGGCATTCCAAGCAGCGTGTGACTTGATATTTAAGGGGTATGACCAGCCAAGCGGATATACGGAACCAATCTTGCATAGCCGCCGTTTGGAAGCGAAAGCCAAATATTCAGTTCGATCCTAATCAGGGTATTTTTTTCAAAATGCCCTGGCAAAGAGGTGGGGAAGTTTGCAAAGAGATAATGTCGTAAAATCCGTAAGCAGGGCACTGGATATTATTGCACTTGTGGGTATGAAAAAGGGCGGTCTCGGTGTTACCGAGATTGCCAATCAAATTGATATCAATAAAAGCTCTGTTTTTAGAACATTATCCACCCTTGTGCAATATGGTTATATCGAACAGGATACGGAAACAGGTAAATACAAGCTGGGCTATAAGTTCCTGGACATTAGCTCAAAGCTGTTAGAATCCATTGATCTAAGAACCGAAGCAAAACCATTTCTCCAAGAACTTGAAAATAAGACGAATGAAGTGATTCATCTGGTTGTCTATGACCAGGGTGAAGTCGTTTATATTGAAAAATTAGAAGGAAATGAAACCCTGCGAACACATTCAAAGGTTGGAAAAAGAGCCCCAATGCATTGTACGTCCGTTGGGAAGGCGATCCTTTCCCATTTGCCTGAAATGGAAGTACTCTCCATCCTTGACCGAAAAGGGATGCCTTATCATACAGACCATACCCTTACTACAGCGGAGGAAATCCTGCGTGAACTTAACCTGATAAGAACAAGGGGTTACGCGTTAGACTTAGAAGAAAACGAGTATGGTATAACCTGTATCGCTGCACCTGTATTTGATCATTTAGGAAATGTGGTTGCGGCTGTCAGTATTTCTGGTCCAACGACACGAATGACAACCGAACGTCTGAAACAGCTCGGACCAATTATGATCCAAACAAGCCAGAAAATATCAGCAAGACTTGGGTATCTAGTTCCTGTAAATAGTGAAAACTAAGGCAAATTGATGAGAGCCCGAAAACTACTAAAAGAAGAAAAGCCGCAAAACTTTACCTAGTTTTGCGGCTTTTCGATTGGCTCTATTATTATTCAATGTTGATTTTCGTGTAGGGTTGAGTTTCATAAGCGGAGAATTTCCGGCTATTGTATATAGAGAAGCTTAGAAAGCATATATAAGCGAAGGTATTCCGGTTAATAGCTTTAAATAAGACAAAAACCAAGAGTTTGGATACAATAAGCGGAAAAGCTCCGCTTATTTTTAAGGAAATATGGGTATTTGCCAATTTAAACGGAAATTCTCCGCTTATTCTCCAAATACAGTGAAATCAACATTCAGTTTTTAAAAGAGCCTAACTATAAAACGGCCTCTTGCCTGTCCTTGTAATATCACAGGAAGAGTCTCTGGAAGCTCTTCTAAACTTATTTCTTTGGAAATGGATTCTAGAACTTCCGGTTTGAAGTCACGGGCCATTCGCTCCCAGAGCGGTTTGCGGACTTCCATTGGACAGTACACTGAATCAATACCAAGAAGATTAATCCCACGAAGAATAAACGGAAACACCGTGGTAGGTACATTGCCGCCGCCCGTTAATCCACTGACCGCCACTGACCCATTGTACTGAAGTTTACTTAAAATAGCCGCAAGGGATTCTCCGCCAACCGGATCGACGGCACCGGCCCAAAGCTGTTTATCTAATGCTTTGACCTTCCCGTTGTAAACTTCGTCCCGAGAAACAACCTCTTTGGCACCAAGTTTATGTAAATAGTCGTGTTCACTTTCTTTTCCAGTGCTGGCAACAACATCGTATCCTCGTTTTGCCAAAATGGCAACTGCGATACTTCCAACGCCGCCAGTAGCCCCAGTAACCAACACCTTTCCTTTTTCAGGAGAGAGTCCGTTTTCTTCAAGTCTCTGTATGGAAAGGGCAGCCGTTAACCCAGCGGTCCCATAGATCATCGCTTCTTTTAAAGATAGGCCATCAGGTAATGGGACAATCCAATCAGCGGGAATCCGCGCATATTCACTGTAACCGCCATAATGGGAAACCCCAATTTCATAGCTAGTAGCAATGACTTGATCTCCCTCTCTGTAGCGGGGGTCTTCGGAAGAAACCACTACTCCTGCTAAGTCAATCCCCGGTACAAATGGGTAGGACCTGACAATTTTACCTTCAGGAATACTGGCTAAGCCGTCTTTGTAATTAATACTTGAATAAGCAACTTTAATTAAAACTTCACCCGCAGGTAAATCATTTAAAGAAATAGGTTTAATCCCAACCGTAAAATCACTTTCTGACTTATTAACGACTAAAGCTTTAAAATCCTCTTTCAAAACATAACACCCTCTCCATTATTAAATTTTCCATTTCCATCATACTACATTATTATAAAAGTATAGAACTCTAAATGGAGTGATGTTCATGTTCGCGGCAGGACAAAAGGAAATGCAGAAAATGGATCAGTATACGATTGAAAAAATCGGCTTACCTGGTGTTGTGTTAATGGAAAATGCGGGAGCGAGAGTAGTAGAGGAAATACTCCAAAGTACAACCAGTACCCGTCCAAGAGTGATTGTTTTAGCAGGAGGCGGCAATAATGGCGGTGATGGTTTCGTCATTGCACGCAGGCTATTTGATATTGGATTACATCCACAGGTATGGCTCTTAGTAGACCCTGTACGTATAAAAGGAGACGCGAAAATTCATTTTGAAGTATACATAAAAAGAGAACTACCCCTATTTCACCTCGAAGAAAAGGGTTTAGAAATGCTTCGGGATCAATTAAAACAAGCAGACATTATTCTCGACGCGATACTAGGAACAGGTGTAAACGGTCCAGTCCGAGAACCTTTAAAAGACGTTATTTCGCTGGTCAATACATATGAAGGTAAGAAATCAATTATTTCAGTTGATATCCCATCCGGCGTTAGCAGTGATACCGGTAAAGTCCAGGGGGAAGCCATAAAAGCTTCGATGACGGTTACCTTTGTGTTCCCTAAAAAAGGATTCTTTTTAAATGAAGGCCCCCAACATATTGGTGAGTGGAAGGCTGTAGACATTTCTGTACCGCCTACGATTGTCAAAGATTTAGGATTAGATTAACCTAAACTAATTACCGAGCGTCTCGCCAAGGCTGCAATTCCAATCCGGTCAAAACATGGTCATAAGGGCACTTTCGGTCATGTACTTATTCTAGGCGGTTCTCGGCAATACGTTGGTGCTCCAATCTTCTCAGCAAAATCCGCCTTGCATACTGGAGCAGGACTAGTCACTTTAGCCATACCAGAAACGATTTATCCAATGGCAGCTGCACAAAATCCTGAATCTTTATTATTACCTTTATCAGCAGAGGATGGACATTTTGCTGAAAAGGCAATCGAGGAGCTAGCACCATTGTTAAATCAATATGACTGTGTGACTGTTGGGCCAGGAATAAGCCGATTTCCAAACGGAGAAGAGTGGATGAAAGCATTATTCTCTAACCTGACCAATCAACCCGTTGTCATTGATGCGGACGCTCTTTACCTAATGAGTAATCAAAAGGATTTACTTAAGAACTATAAGGGTCAGGTAATCATGACTCCACACCCAGGAGAAATGTCAAAGCTGCTAAATATATCGGTTAAGGAAGTAGAAGGAAATCGATTTGAAATCGCGCGACAATTTGCCAAAGAGCATTCAATCTATTTACTTTTAAAAGGACACCGTTCTGTAATTGCTGAACCATCAGGAGGGTTATATATTAATCCACACGGCCATGATGCCCTCGGAAAAGGCGGGAGCGGTGACATACTAACAGGTCTTATTGCGTCCTTTCTTGCTCAGGGAGCCTCACCTATAAACGCGCTTATTTCTGCGAGCTATTTACATGCTCGTGCTGGTGAAGAAAGAGCGAAAGAATTATCGCATTATGGTGTTATGCCTTTTGATATTATCGATGGGGTAAAGAGACTTTTAAACGAAATGTAGAATACTTATTGGTGTACTAAATTTAATACTTTGAACTAAAATAGAAAAAGGAAAAATTTTTAGATAGCTGATAGCATGTCTTCGTTTGGTTTTATTATTGAGTTGAAACCTAGTATTCTATTTTTCCGTCTTTTATTTTAAGCAGCTTAGAAATTTGATAAGGAGTGATTGATTTGAAAAATTTTTATAAGGTGACAGCATTTGCTATTATTTTGGCATTACTAGTATCCGTAAGTAGTACAAGCAAGGTGTTTGCCGATACAAATAGTAATACTGAAGAGAGTATCAATGAAAAGTTTGGGCTGCCTATCGTCGTTTACGGGGAAGCATTATCAGCTGCTCAAAAGGAAGAAGTGCGAGATCTTTTAAAAGTAACGGACACAAGCAAAGTGAAAGAGATTACGGTTTCTGGACAAGACCTAGTGAAGTATATTAAAGGTGATGCACACTCTAATATGTATTCCTCGGCTAAAATCACGCGGAAGGATGCTGGAGAAGGACTTGTGATTAATCAGGTAACGCCAGAAAATATTACGGAGGTTACCGATGAAATGTACGCAAACGCCTTGTTGACTGCTGGAATTCAAGACGCAGTTGTTGATGTGGCTTCTCCTGTTAAAGTTAGTGGACACTCTGCATTAGTAGGAATTTATAAGGCTTATGATGAAGGTGAAGGCGCAGCGCTAGATTTGGGGCGTACTGAAGTAGCCAATGAGGAATTAAACTTGGCTACTGATTTAGCAAAAAAAGAAGGACTGAATCAGGATAAGGTAAGTGAGCTGCTAACAGAAATCAAAAAGGAAATTGCTGAACAAAACCCAGCAACAAAAGAAGAAGTCGCAGCAATTATTGATGAAAAACTAAAGACGCTTGAAATCAGCTTAAGTCCGGAGGACCGTCAGCTGTTACTAGATTTGTTTGAAAAAATGAGAGATTTAAATATTAACTTCGATAATGTTAAATCACAGCTTGAAAATCTTACCCAGGATATTCAGCAGCGGATTGAGGAAGCAGTGGGGGATAAGAATTTTCTACAGCAAGTAGCCGATTTCTTTAAACAATTAATTGAAAGTATTAAAAGCATATTCTCGTAGTTTTAAGGCTCAGTTATCCTACTGAGCCTTTCGTTTGTAATGAAATTTTAATGATAAAAAAAAGAGGAATGACATCAGGACTATATAAAAATCCCCATTTTTTTGTTAAAATGGTATTTAAGGAAAAAGTTTCGACAAAATTCAATGAAAATCTGCTTTAGTTAGATTATAGTACATACTAGCATAATTAATCTGCTATTAGCTTGAGTTATCTAAACATAAACATTTGAATTATTTGAATTTTGAATAATGAACTATTAGGGAGCAGGAGGAATTCTATCGTGTGGGATTTTGAAATGGACATAGATCAAGTTGCAAGAATAAAAGTAATCGGTGTTGGCGGCGGGGGAAATAATGCTGTAAACCGAATGATAGAAGACGGAGTTCAAGGTGTTGAGTTTATTGCTGTTAATACTGACGCTCAAGCACTTAAACTATCAAAAGCAGAAATTAAGATGCAAATCGGTGCAAACTTAACCAGAGGTTTAGGCGCAGGAGCGAATCCTGAGGTTGGCAGAAATGCAGTTGAGGAAAGTAGAAAGCAGATCCAAGAAGTACTAAAGGGAGCAGATATGGTCTTTGTTACTGCAGGTATGGGCGGAGGAACCGGGACTGGAGCTGCACCAGCGATTGCCCAGATCTCCCGTGAGCTTGGTGCTTTAACCATTGGTGTTGTGACACGCCCATTCGGATTTGAAGGTCGTAAACGTTCAACGAATGCAGCTGCTGGAATTGATTTAATGCGTGAAGCAGTGGATACCTTGATTATTGTTCCAAACGATAAACTATTGCAAATCGTAGATAAAAAGACTCCTATGATTCAAGCATTCCGTGAGGCCGATAACGTGCTCAGACAAGGTGTACAAGGAATTTCCGATTTAATCGCGGTACCTGGATTAATAAACCTCGATTTCGCAGACGTGAAAACGATTATGTCTAATCAAGGGACGGCATTAATGGGTATCGGCATGGCGAAAGGTAAGGACCGCGCTGTGGAAGCAGCGAAGAAGGCTATTTCAAGTCCGTTGTTAGAAACTTCTATCGATGGCGCTCAGGGTGTCCTCATGAACATCACTGGCGGCAGCAATTTAAGTTTATATGAAGTTCAAGAGGCAGCTGATATCGTTTCTTCTGCTGCGGACAAGGAATTAAACATGATTTTTGGATCAATTATCAATGAAGACTTAAAAGATGAAATTATGATTACGGTAATCGCGACAGGGTTTACAGAGACAGAATTATCTTCTAAAAAGAACACAGTGAGTCCTTCACGGGATATTACTTCAAGACCACAATCTCAGGGAATCTCTCGACGTGAGCAGAATATTCAAGAAGACCCTGCGCCTAGCCAGGACAGACAAAGACAGCATTCTGAAGATACGTTGGATATTCCTACATTCCTGCGTAATCGTAATCGAAGATAAAAGCAAAAATAAGGCTGCTGAGAATAAACTCGGCAGCCTATTTTAGACCGAAAAATAATTGTTAATGATTCGACAAAATTTTAAAAACTTTAAGCAGAACTAAAAGTATTTATGCTAAAATAATAGTGAAATAACAACAGCAAGGAGAAATCGCTATGTTGAAAGATATTTTTATAGGCTTATCTCAAAATCAACTTTTAAATAATGCTGCTAAAAAGTATGGCTTAAAAATGGGTGCACAAAGTGTAGTTGCAGGTACGAATATCGATGAAGTAATCAAAAGTATCAAAGAACTCAATGCACACGGTATCTCTTGTACCGTTGATAACCTAGGTGAATTCGTCTTTAAAGAGGAAGAGGCAACTGAAGCAAAAGAACAGATTCTTAACGTTATTGAAGCGATTCATGAGCATAAAGTTAATGCCCATATATCTTTAAAACCGACGCAATTAGGTTTGGATATCGAATACGGATTCTGCCTTAGCAACTTAAGAGAAATTGTTGAACGAGCAAACAACTACGGCATTTTTGTAAACGTTGACATGGAAGATACTGGACACCTCCAGCCGACTTTTGATCTTTTGGATGATTTATCAAAGGAATATGACAATGTCGGAACTGTTATTCAAGCTTATTTACTTCGTGCTGATGAATACTTGGAAAAATATAAAAACTACCGTATGCGGATTGTAAAAGGTGCTTATAAGGAGCCTGCTGAATACGCTTACCAAAATAAAAACGAGATTGACGCTAATTTTATTAAACTTATTGAATGGCATTTGTTAAACGGAAAATTTACATCAATCGCTACACATGATCACAATGTCATAAACCACGTAAAATCATTTGTCAAAAAGAACAACATTCCGAAGGATCAGTATGAGTTTCAAATGCTTTATGGTTTTAGAAAAGACATGCAGCTGCAACTGGCTAAAGAAGGATATAATTTCTGCACTTATGTTCCTTTCGGCAATGACTGGTATGGTTATTTCATGAGACGTTTGGCGGAAAGACCGCAGAATTTAAATCTTGTTGCTAAGCAAGTATTTAACAAGAAGACAAATACCATAATAGGTGTAGCTGCGGGTGCATTTTTGTTAGGTCGATTGACGAAGAATTCGAATAACAATAAGAAACGTAAATAGTAACGTAAAAACTCCTTTCAAATGAAAGGGGTTTCTTTTTTTTTTGAATCAAATAGGTCTAAAGAACTATTCTTGTAAAAATTGACAAGTTTGTACCGGCTGAATAATAAGTATTGATTGATGGACGGCAATTTATAAAAAGGGGGAAATTTTATGAAAAAGAAAAGGTTATATCTCTCAATGGTCATTCTCTTAACACTCTCTATGATTCTAGCAGCTTGCGGAAACAAAGAGGAGGGCGGAGAAAAGCCTGCAAAGGAAGGGGAGGAAAAGCCACAATTTATTAGTATTCTAACAGGGGGTACTGGTGGAACTTATTATCCATTAGGCGGCTCCTTTGCTGAGATTATTAAAGATGAAACAGGTATTGATGCGAATGCTGAAACGAGTGGAGCTTCAGCTGAGAACATGACCACCCTTAAGAATGGAGATGCCGAAATTGCTTTTTCCCAAACAGATATCGCTTCGTATGCTGTTGAAGGAAAATTAATGTTTGAAAACAATAAGGTTGATAATGTAAAGGCAATTGCTACCTTATACCCGGAAACGGTACAAATCGTTACCACAAAAGAATCAGGGATAACCTCCGTTGAAGATCTAAAGGGTAAAAAGGTGTCAGTAGGTGCACCTGGTTCAGGCACAGTTGCCAATGCTGAACAAATTCTAGAAGTACATGGCATGACATTCGATGATATTAATAAACAAGATTTATCATTTGATGAGTCTACACAAGGGATTCAAGATGGTACGATTGACGCGGCTTTTGTAACAGCAGGAACTCCGACAGGGGCGGTTGAAAGCCTTGGTGCAACCGAAAATGTAGTTATTGTGCCAATTAAACAAGATAAAATCGAAGCAATAATCAAAAAATATCCATTCTACGTAAAAGAAGAGGTACCTGCTGGAACGTATGGATTGGAGTCTGCTGTAACAACCGTGGCTGTTCAAGCAATGTTAGTAGCGAGCAGCGATCTTAGTGATGAGGTAGTTTATAACATTACCAAAGCAATCTTTGAAAATCTTGATAAAGTAACTCATGCTAAAGGGAAATTAATTAAGGTCGAGAACGCATTAAACGGCGTGGGGATTGAAGTTCATTCTGGCGCACAAAAATACTTTGATGAAAAAGGCATTAAAGCACAGTAAAAGATTTGTTTGTGGATGAATTGGCCGGCAGAATAGAAGCCGGCCTCCTTTTCTATCAGAAAGGGAGGGGGAAATGCTTATAGTAAGACCTATACAATATCTATTAACCTTTTTCATTATCGTATTCATTTTAGCACTCATACCTTACCAAAAAGCGATTGTCTTCCAGCCAAATCACAGCAATGCGAAATTTGCTTACATTCCTGTAAGAAATGAAACATATTTTGCTATCAAATACACCCATTCCATTCATTTATCAGATGTGGTTGAAAGTTATAGAATTACTCGCGACGATAGAATTCGACAATATGAGCTGATGTATGAGGATTTTGCAATTGGTATGCCCTCCAATGCTGATAATGGAGAAACATTCGAACAAAAAAATGGTGCCTATTACATCAAGAACATGAAACGAGATTTTCCTTACTTTCATTTAAGAATCGGACAGGTTCGTGCTAATCATAGAGTGATTTTTAAAAATAGGGAATACCCATTATCCCGTTCAATAAGTCCTGGCACGTCTGTTAAAGTAGAAATCCGTAAATTGAATTTTTTTAAGCAATGGAAAGGAGTGAATATCCTTGAGTCACTATGAAGAAGCACTGTCAGAGGCAAAGCAGCAGGAGCTTTTAGAAAAATATGACCCTGAAGCTGGTACAAGAAAACTAAAAGGACTTCCTCTTTGGATTGCATTCGCAGGCCTATTAGCCTTTTCTCTCTTTCACTTATATACTGGAATATTTGGTATGTTAACTGCTCAGCTGCAGCGTTCCGTTCATTTAGGTTTTGCGCTTGCACTCATTTTCTTATTATTTCCTGCTCGAAAGAAAAATCGAGGAAAAGAATATAAGGTCGCATGGTATGATATCATCTTTGCGATTGTTTCGGTCATCGTTGGTGCTTATTGGCCGGTCATGATTGATGAATTGGTAATACGGACAGGAAATATCACACAAATTGATTTCTTTGTTGGGCTATCAGCCATTTTACTCGTGTTAGAGGCAACACGAAGGACAGTTGGTCTGCCAATCACCATTATTGCAATCATTTTTATGGTGTACGCTGTTTTTGGACCATATATGCCGAGTGCCATTGCACACCGTGGGCTAGAATTAGATCGGTTAGTCCAAACGATGTTCTTCACAACGGAAGGAATTCTTGGTACACCGATTGGCGTATCTTCTACTTTTATCTTTCTCTTTCTACTATTTGGTTCCTTTTTAATTAAAACTGGTGTTGGCGAGTATTTTAATGATCTGTCGATTGCGATTGCCGGCAGGAGTGTGGGCGGACCTGCCAAGGTAGCTGTTTTTTCGAGCGCTTTACAAGGAACGATTAGCGGCAGTTCTGTTGCTAACGTCGTAACCTCTGGTGCTTTTACTATTCCGATGATGAAAAACCTAGGTTATAAAAAGGAGTTTGCGGGTGCAGTTGAGGCCTCGTCTTCTACCGGCGGGCAGTTAATGCCGCCGATTATGGGAGCAGCAGCATTCTTAATGGTCGAATTTATCGGAGGTATCTCCTATTGGGAAATAGCAAAGGCAGCGGCTATACCGGCTGTACTATATTTTACCGGTATTTGGATCATGACTCACTTTGAAGCAAAGCGGATTGGTCTTCGGGGTTTAACAAAGGAAGAAATGCCAAGTAGGAAAGAGGTACTTGGAAAACTTTATTTACTACTTCCTATCATTGCTATCATTCTCTTGTTAATGTCTGGCATGAGTGTCATACGAGCAGCATTATGGTCAATTGTTATAACGGTTGTAGTAAGTGCAATAAGAAAGGAAACTAGAATCGGATTTAGAGGCATTATTGATGCATTAGTTGATGGAGCACGGTCCGCTTTAGGTGTTGCTGCAGCAACTGCAGCTGCTGGGATTATTGTTGGTGTAGTAACAAAAACTGGATTAGGATTAAAAATGGCAAACGGGCTCCTCGATATTGCAGGAGGCGCATTACTGCCGACCTTGTTTTTGACGATGATTGCTTCCTTGATATTGGGAATGGGTTCACCCACGACTGCAAATTATGTTATTACCTCAACAATTGCAGCACCAGCAATCATATTGTTAGGTGTTCCTGATTTATCTGCTCATTTATTTGTGTTTTATTTTGGTATTGTCGCGGACATTACGCCTCCAGTCGCTCTCGCTGCTTTTGCTGCAGCGGCCATATCGGGCGGAGAACCTTTTCGAACGGGCGTGGAATCGACAAAGCTTGCGATATCTGCGTTTATCATTCCCTATATGTTTGTCTTGTCCCCAGAATTGCTGATGATTGATACCACTTGGACTTATCTCATTTGGGTTGTATTTACAGCCTTTATTGGCATGATAGCCATTAGTGCTGGAGTTATCGGGTTTTGGGTAAGAAAGTTGAATTGGGTTGAACGTATCGCTTCGCTTGCAGCAGGATTATGTTTAATTTATCCTGGAAATATATCCGACATCGTCGGTTTAGTATTGTTTGCGATATTACTCACCCTGCAATATTTTTATAAACGTAATCAGATTCCTAACGTGCAAAATTGAAGATAGTAAAACTCGGGGCCTCTTTTTCAGGTCCTGAGTTTTTTTATTTTCGTGTTTGTTCCTTCTGCCTTGTAATAATTGAAAGGCATGGTTTATGATAAATTTTGGATTAATTGGTAGAATAAATAAGAAGTCTTGAACCAGGGGGATACATAAAATGGAACAAACCATGAATAAGTCTGACCGCCCGCCTTATGGAATCATTGCGGTTTTGATGATTGGTGCTTTTATTGCTTTTTTAAATAATACATTATTAAATGTTGCTTTACCTTCCATCATGAAGGACTTGGATGTCGATACATCGACAGTCCAGTGGCTGACAACAGGATTTATGCTAGTAAATGGGATTATGATCCCGACTACTGCGTTCTTAATTCAAAAATATACGGTTCGCCGGTTATTTTTAGTCGCAATGGGGTTGTTTACAGTTGGTACACTTATAGCCGGAATTGCCCATGCATTTCCTTTATTATTAGCAGCCCGAATGGTGCAAGCCTCAGGCTCTGCCATTATGATGCCGTTGTTAATGAATGTGATGCTGGTGAGTTTTCCTATTGAAAAAAGGGGAGCTGCAATGGGAGTTTTTGGATTAATCCTTATGTTTGCACCCGCCATTGGTCCAACTTTATCTGGCTGGATTATCGAGCATTATGATTGGAGAATGCTGTTCCATTTCGTATCTCCAATTGCAGCAGTCATTCTAATCATAGGCTTTTGGAAGCTTAGGGATAAAAAGGAGAAAGTTGATATTAGCCTTGATTTCTTTTCTCTTTTACTTTCAAGTATAGGTTTTGGAGGATTGCTATACGGTTTTAGTTCCGCGGGTAGTAAAGGTTGGGGCAGTCTGCATGTTTATCTGACGATTATAATCGGGGTTGTATCCTTGTTTTGGTTTATCTTACGTCAATTGAAGCAAGAACGCCCGATGCTGAACTTCAGGGTTTTTAGGTATAATATGTTCGCTTTATCCTCAGCCATTTCTATGATTGTAAATATTGCGATGTTCTCGGGTTTTCTACTCCTCCCTATATATGTTCAAACGATTCGTGGGATATCTCCGATGGATGCAGGATTAATGCTGTTACCAGGTGCCCTTGTGAATGCATTCATGTCACCTGTTACTGGAAGATTATTTGACAAATTTGGCGGACGTATATTAGCTATTACCGGTTTGTTCATCACAACTGTTACTACTTATTTATTTAGTATGTTATCCTTTGAAACTACCTATATGTATATGGTTATATTACATGCTGTTCGTATGTTTGGAATGTCAATGGTGTTTATGCCTGTATCGACTAACGGATTGAATCAATTACCGCCGCGTTTTTATCCCCATGGTACAGCCATGAACAATACCATGCAGCAGGTATCAGCTGCAATAGGTACAGGTTTATTAATTACGATTATGTCTAATCGTTCAGAGTCGTACGGGAAAGAACTTGCAGCCGACGCCATGCAAAAAATGTCAGGTCAGCCAACAGAAGCAGCGCTTGCGGAAATGAAGCAGCAGATTGCGCTGAAAGCCATGTTAGAAGGAATTAACTATACCTTCTTTATATCAGCCATCATTATTGGAGCAGCCTTGGTTCTCGCATTCTTTATTAAACGAGCCAAACCTGCAGAAGATCAACAGGATGATACTTCTTCTCATAAGCAGGCCGTAAATAAATTAGCTAAGACTTAATCAAAAAATGGGAAATCGTACTAGTGACGATTTCTCTTTTTTTATTTGGGGCTTTTCTAGATTTGTCCTAAAATTAAAAAATGAGAATATAGTTTAGTACGGTTAAAATATTTTTAAGCAGGGGGGGATTGTATTTCAAGACCTGGGTGATTGGCACAAAAAGCTTTTAAAAAATTCCACTAAAATGTAAGCGATTACATTGAGGGCGGGAGGGATGTAATTGAATATCTTATTATGCTGTGCAGCAGGGATGTCCACTAGTCTTTTGGTGGCGAAGATGGAAACTGCTGCAAAAGCAGAAGGAATTGAAGCGAGAATATGGGCAGTAAGTGCAAATGAGGTGAATAATCATTTGGACGAAGCAGATGTTTTGCTCGTAGGTCCACAGGTAAGATATTTGCTGCCTCAATTAAAGAAAAAAGGACAAGAAAAAGGAATTCCTGTTGACGCGATCAACCCTGTACATTATGGAATGTGCAATGGTGCGGAGGTATTAAAGTTTGCGAGAAATTTAATAGGTTCATAATTTCACATAGGGGTGAATAGATATGGCCAAATTTACTCAAATACTTGAAGAAAAGTTTATGCCAATCGCAGGAAAGGTTGCTGGTCAGAAGCACTTACAAGCACTACGTGATGGAATTATCTTAACGATGCCGCTTATCATCATTGGCTCTATTTTCTTAATTATTGGCTTCTTACCGTTTAAAGGATATCCAGAATTTATGGCTGGTTTATTTGGAGACGCCTGGCTGACTAAACTTCTTTATCCTGTGACCGCGACCTTTGATATTATGGCGCTTATAGCAGGGTTTGGTATTGCTTATCGATTGGCAGAACATTACAAAGTTGATGCATTGAATGCAGGAGCTATTTCTGTTGCATCATTTATTCTTGCCACACCGTACTTTACCATGTTCACACCGGAAGGGGCCAGCGAAGCAATCCAAGTTGGCGGAGTACTCCCAATCGCATTACTAGGAAGCAAAGGGTTGTTTGTAGCGATGATCCTTGCGATGTTTTCAACTGAACTTTATCGATTCATTATCCAAAAGAATTTCGTGATTAAAATGCCGGACGGGGTTCCACCAAGTGTAAGTAAATCTTTCGTTGCATTATTCCCGGCATTCATTGTTATTTTAGTAGTTTGGCTGATTCGCTTGTTAATAGAAAACACCTCATTTGAAACCCTGCACAATGTGGTTGGACAGTTATTACAAGAACCATTAGGAGCACTTGGAGGTTCATTGATTGGTGCTTTAATCGCTGTATTCTTTGTCCAATTATTATGGTCAACTGGATTACATGGTGCAAGTATTGTCGGTGGTGTAATGGGTCCGATTTGGCTGGCCGCAACAGACGCTAATAGGGTAGCGTTGACAGCTGGAGATGAACTGCCAAATGTAGTTACACAGCAATTTTTTGATATTTTCATTTATATGGGTGGTTCGGGTGCCACATTTACATTTGCCTTAATGATGCTGTTTATGGCAAGAAGTCAGCATTCCAAAACGTTAGGCAGATTAGCGATTGGACCGGGAATCTTTAATATCAATGAACCGATCACTTTCGGAGCGCCAATCGTCGCCAATCCATTGCTGATCGTTCCATTTATTCTGGCACCTCTTGTTCTTACCATTACCACCTATATTGGCATGAGCACAGGTTTTGCCCCTAAGACTGCAGGAGTTGCGGTTCCATGGACCACACCTCCCATTATTGGTGGTTACCTTGCGACAGGTGGAAATATCAGAGGTGCTTTAATGCAATTAATAAATTTAGCCGTTTCCTTTGCCATCTACTACCCATTCTTTAGAATGTGGGATAAACAAAACTACCAAGTGGAACAAGGGGTTAACAAATAAAAATAGAATACAAGGGAGCTTGCCAGACGGCAGGCTCTTGACATTGTATGGGGGAGCGTAACATGAATAAAGAAGAATTATATAACCTATCATTTCAATTAATCTTGCACAGTGGAAATGCCCGAAGTCTTGCGATGGAAGCTATTTTTGCAGCAAAAGAAAAAAATTTTACCCGAGCCTTTGAAAAGCTTGCTGAAGCGGACATTGAAATAACGTCGGCACATGTTTACCAAACACAATTGATACATGCGGAGGCGGCTGGAGAGTCATTTGAAATACCCATCATTCTAATACACGCTCAAGATCATTTAATGACGGGTATGACAATGAAGGATTTAGCAAGAGAGTTGGTTGAAGTTCGTCAAGAAATGAATCAGTAATCATGAGGAGGTATGCTTTCAGTGAATAATATGATTAAAATTGCCACAATTGGCGGTGGTTCAAGTTACACACCTGAACTTGTTGAAGGATTCATTAAACGATACCATGAGCTTCCATTAAGAGAGCTTTGGCTTGTAGATGTTGAGGAAGGGAAAGAAAAATTAGAGATCGTCGGAAATTTAGCAAAGCGGATGTTTCAAAAAGCTGGACTTCCCGTTGAAGTTCACCTAACGTTAGACAGACGGAAAGCTTTGGCGGGTGCTGACTTTGTAACTACGCAATTTAGGGTGGGCTTGTTGGAGGCTAGAGCAAAAGATGAACGCATCCCCCTAAAATATGGTGTCCTGGGCCAAGAAACGAATGGTCCAGGGGGGCTGTTCAAAGCATTACGAACAATCCCTGTTATTTTGGATATTGTGAAAGACATGAAGGAGCTTTGCCCAGAGGCCTGGCTGGTCAACTTTACGAATCCTGCTGGAATGGTAACGGAAGCCGTTCTTAGGTATAGCGATCACCGTAAAGTAGTAGGTTTATGTAATGTACCCATTGGCATGGAAATGGGTATCGCAAAATTCTTGAACGTTGAACACTCACGAGTTCGCATTGATTTTGCTGGTCTAAATCACATGGTATATGGGTTAGACGTGTACGTTGACGGTGTTAGTGTGAAAGAACAAGTCATCGAATTCTTAACGAATCCAGAAAACTCTAGTTTTGTTAAGAATGTCCAAGGGCAAGGCTGGGAACCGGAATTTATTCGGGCATTAGGTGTACTGCCGTGCCCTTATCATAATTATTACTACAAGACTCGGGAAATGGTAGAGAAAGAAACAAAAAATGCGGAAACTGTTGGCACAAGAGCGGAAGTAGTAAAGAAATTAGAAGATGATCTCTTTGAACTTTATAAAGATCCAAATCTTTCTATTAAACCACCACAACTCGAGAAACGCGGCGGGGCTTATTATAGTGATGCGGCAGTAAGGTTAATTTCTTCTATCTATAATGACAAGTGTGATATTCAGCCTGTTAATACGATGAATAATGGCTCGATTGCCAGCCTTCCTGATGATAGTGCTGTCGAAGTTAGCTGCATGATTACAAAAGAGGGACCAAAACCTTTGGTCATGGGTGACCTTCCTGTACCCGTCCGCGGTCTGGTACAACAAATAAAGTCATTTGAACGGGTTGCTTGTGAAGCCGCTGTAACGGGTGACTATAATCTAGCGGTTCTTGCTTTAACAATAAATCCACTTGTTGCTTCGGATACCATTGCAAAAAAAATCGTTGACGAAATGATAGAAGCGCATAAGGATTATTTACCTCGATTTTTCAAAAAGAAATAAGGGAGTGGCGACTGCTTGATTAAGCTTATAGTTAATGCAGATGATTTTGGGTATTCCAGAGGAATTAATTATGGAATTATAGACGCTCATAAATATGGAATTGTTAATTCTACAACCATGATGATGAATATGCCTGGTGTCAATCATGCAGTAGAACTAGCGAAAAAACACCCCACACTAAAGCTTGGGATTCACCTTGTTCTAACTTGTGGAAAACCTTTGCTGTCAGATGTTCCAACCCTAGTGGATGAACAGGGGAATTTTAAAAATCTAAAAGATTTTATTAATGAGCATAATTTTTCCTTAATGGAACTGGAAAGAGAATGGACCGCACAAATTGATCGGTTTTTAGACTTTGGACTCACGGCTACTCATATTGATAGTCATCATCATGTCCACAGTATACCTGAATTTTTACCGGTCATTCAAAGGCTGTCAGAGAAGTACAATTTACCTGTAAGGTGCATTTCGGAGCAGCCCGTGCAAGGAGTTACTTCCTTTACAGACCTCTTTTTTCATGATTTTTACGGCGAAGGTGTAACACACGATTACTTTCATGACTTATCTAAGCGTGATGTCGATAATCAAACCATTGAAGTCATGTGCCATCCCGGATACCTAGATTTTGAAGTATTAAATGGTTCGTCATATGCAGCCGACAGAGTAAAAGAGACGAGTATCCTAACTTCTGTTCGTTTGCCAGATAATATTATATTATTATAATAATTTGAACAGCCGTTTTTAGTGGCTGTTCTTTTATTTTAGTTTCTATTAGAAATATGGAATATTTCCCCATGATTCGACAATTAGAATCATATTTTCATAGTAAAATAGTACCGGGAAAAGGTAGATTCTATTTTCAAGGGGATATTTATCAATGAGCAGACAATATGATTTAGATTGGATTCGGGTTCTAGCTACACTAGCTGTATTCATTTATCATGCATTAATGTTTTTTAATCCATGGGCATGGCATGTTAAGAATAATGTGACTGACCCGACTTACATCACGGCCATTTCGTTATTTATGAGCTCCTGGTTAATGCCGATCTTTTTCGCAGTATCAGGAATCAATTCGTACTTCGCTTTACAGAAGAGAACAGGTTGGCAATATATGAAGGAAAGGATAGGTCGACTAGGGATCCCCTTATTATTTGGGGTCATGGTGCTAACTCCTCCTCAAGTCTACATGGAGCGGGTCAGTCATGAGCAATTTTCTGGATCATTTATTAGCTGGTATCCACACTATTTCGAGGGAGTTTATCTCGATATCGGCGGGTCGGGGAATTTTGCATTCGTAGGATTACATTTATGGTATCTTTTCGTCCTTTTGGTCTTTAGCACCATAACACTGCCATTTTTCCAAAAATTGAAACCTTCTATTTCAAAAGAGTTAAAGCCATTACAGCTTTTATCTTTATCAATTCCGTTAATGCTCCTCAACATACTGGTGGATGTTGTAAATTTAGGAGGATGGGATATTAGTTTTTATTTGGTCATTTTTCTTTATGGGTATATTTTCTTCACAAAAGCTTCCTTTAAGTCTATTTGTCAAAGGATGCTGCCAATTACGATGGTAACATCCCTGTTTACGACTGTATTTTTTGTGTATGGATTCATGTCAGGAATGCCTGCAGCAGGTAATGTGCTATCCATCATCCTAGCTTCGGTTAAGGCTTTGAGCTGCTGGAGCTGGCTGCTTGTCATTTTTGCCTTGGCAGATAGAAAGCTATCTTTTTCAAATAATTGGTTGAAGTATGGAAACCAAGCGTCTATGCCTTTTTATGTACTCCATCAGCCGGTAATTGTTACATTAGGTTTTATGCTGGCAGATTTGGATTGGTCCATACCGGCAAAACTTGTTATTCTTTTAACAATAGCTTTCGTTATTATTATGACGATTTACCATTTTATAATTTTAAGAATTTCCTTTATTCGGATTTTGTTTGGAACGAAAGCAAAAAGAGAAGAACGTATGTATAACAAACCAAATGTTAAGATTTAAAGAATGTTTCTTTAATGACGATAAAAAGTGTTAGGAGGAATATAAAGATGAATAGATGCGGCTGGGTAAATCAGGATCCACTTTATATTGATTATCATGATCATGAGTGGGGCGTGCCTGTATATGATGACCGATTACTATTTGAATATTTGAACTTAGAAGGAGCTCAAGCAGGCTTAAGCTGGTACACAATATTGAAAAAGAGAGAAAATTATCGTAAGGCATTTGATCATTTTGACCCTGCGATCATCATTTCCTATAATGAACGGAAAATCGAAGAACTTTTACAAAATGAAGGAATTGTACGTAATAAACTCAAAATCAATGCTGTCATTACAAATGCTAAGGCTTATTTGAAGGTAAAAGAAGAATTTGGTTCCTTTAGCAAGTATATTTGGTCATTTGTTGATGGCAAGCCAATTATCCATCAATTTAAAGATTTATCAGAAGTTCCAGCTACAACCGATATAAGTGATCGATTAAGTAAGGATTTAAAAAAACGAGGATTTAAATTTGTGGGATCGACGATTTGTTATGCTTTTATGCAAGCGACAGGGATGGTAAATGATCATGTAGAATCTTGCATATGTTACCATAAAATTCAAGGATAAGCCTTTTTTAAACTTGGTTTGAAACCAAACCGAATGAAGACCGTCTAATAGAATGAATCCAATTTCAGGAAATTTTGTTAAGGGGATTTGCAGGAATTATGTGCCCGAAAGCGGAATAGATTAGAAGAATGAGAGCGAAGTTCTTTTTCTGAATATTTGGTAGTGCCTCGTGAGGAATGATGAGATTTGGGGGAAAGAGGAGAAGTTGTAATGTCTATTAGGACTTGGGCGATTTCATTCATATTAGTTGGAAGTTTAATTGGCTTAGCGGGATGCGCCGAAAAAACCAACGGTAAGGACGTTGAATTGGAGAACAAAGTAATAGAACTTGAAAAGAAACTTGAAGAACAAAAGGCCGCAGAGAAAGCAGAGAGGAAGGCTGCGGAAGAAGCGGAAGCCAAAAGAATAGCAGAGGAAGAGGCTAAAAAGCCTAAAGTAGTAAATGTCATTGATCCGAATACAAAAAACATTGTTAGATCCTTGGTCCCGGTGGATTTGGGTTTTGGAACTGATAATGAAAAATATAAGCAAGAGCTCAAGCAATGGGCTAAAGAGTTAGCAAGGGGTACAGAAACGACTCCGGGCTACGATTCGAAGATGATACTCGATAAAATCGACGCAAATGGTCAGGTTATCAAAGGTAAACCAAGAGTAGTTCTTGAAGAAGCAGAACTAGTTACAAAGGTCATTGAAGCATCTGCCAAGGGTGGCGATGTTATCCTGCCCATCTATATAACAGAAAGCGGCTATAATACAGAAGACGCAGCGCATTTGTCGGAGGTGGTAGTCGCAACTTATACCACTAAATTTAATCCTAGCGTAACAGGGAGAAACAAAAACATTGAACTATCAGCGATCGCAATCGATAATGTCATTGTTGGAACAGGGGATATTTTCTCCTTCAATCATACTGTCGGACCAAGTGATGAAGCCCATGGTTACCAGCCTGCTCAAGAAATAGTAAATAAACAATTGGTGATGGGAATTGGCGGTGGTATTTGCCAAACATCTTCAACCTTGTTTAATGCAGTTGACAAACTAGCTGTTGAATATGTTGAATGGCACCATCATTCTCTGACAGTCGGGTACGTACCTGTTGGGAGGGACGCAACGGTTTCTTACGGTGGGAAAGACTTCCAATTTAAAAATACAGCTGGTGTGCCGTTATTGGTTAAAGCCATTTATAATCCGAATGGTACCTTAACCGTTGAAATAAGAACCTCTGCGGCTTACCAAGCCTTACTTCAAAAGAGATAAGTAGTAACCCGTAAGACGTGTAATAATCACACGTCTTTTTCTTTTGCTGAAAACGGTGCAAAAATTGCTCAAGTGGATTTACAAATTGTTTTCACTCTTATAATATTTTGAACAAAAAACCACGAAGATCATTTCTGTTCATCGTGGTTTTGATTTTATTCTAGTCCTTCAATTTGAATTTCTTTGGTCGGAAGGAAGTCTTCATCTGTATCCAAATAGGTGACATTGACCTTATCCCCTTCTTTTAAGTAAATGACCAATGGTTCTTTTTCAGAGGAAATGATATAACTTTTCTTATTGTCTAAAAGGAAGGAAACAACTGTGAAGTCTCCTGATTTTTCTTTATAAACACGGAGAACGGTACCCGTTACCTGTTTTTCGTCCGCTTTGGAACTGCCATCTACTGAACCGCCTCCTCGTTGTAGCGCGGTTTTATATTGTTTTAGAGCTTCGTTTGGAGTAACCCCAAATACAGAAATTTCAGGATTTGCAGCAGAAACTATAAAGTAATTCTGCAAGAATCCATTCGAATCCAGTACTGGTGTCAGCCAGCTTGCTTCACCGTAGAAGTTATAAATGACAGGCATTTCTCCATGCCATTTCTTTTCAATAAATTTCTTTTCAATTATTTGCAGGGCACCTTGTGAATCCATATATGACTCTTCAGGGTTACCTGTATAATACGTAGCTTCCCCTGTACGCGAATTGGTCAAGGAGTAGCCAAGCATGGAGTCGACCCCTTCTTTTGGACTTGTGAAGTCAGTGAAATAATACATAACTCCATTCTCATCAAAAATCGGACTTACATTAGCCTCAGTACCTTCATCGGAAGGAAGTTTTACGTCTGATTTTCCAAAAAGGCTATTCCAAAATCCATGAACATAATTGCCAAAGTAGCTGTTTTGCAAGCTGACGATTTCAGGTGATACTGCACCATCAATAAACTCGGGAACATTCGTTAAAGAATAGGACTTTGTATCCCCATCTTTCGAATCTACAACAACAACACCCTTAACATCAAAGCCATTTCGTGCTGAAACAAATTCACCGAACGAGCGGATGTAAAAAGGTTTTCCTTCATCATCTATTTCTAATTGAACATCGCCATAGAAAATATGTTTCGGGAATTGCATACGAATATGCCGTTCCACATCTTTATTAAAATAGGAAGATGGCGTATAAATCATGTCAAATTTGATGAATTTTGGATTATCAGAAGAATCTGTTGCGCTCAAGGTAAAATAACCAGGAGTTTCTTTTCCTTTCCACCATTTGAAAAAGCCAGAAAACTCAACAGGAGCAATATACACATAATCGCCATTTACTTTTTGTATTTGGAGATTACCCAACTCGTAATAACTAGTATTTGGTACTTGACCAAAAGCTTTTTTCATTTTGTTGCGGGCAAACTCTGGCGGTACACTAGCAGGTGTTTCTTTTTCATCAAAGGTTTTAATTTCTACTTGTTGGTCCATTTGAGCAATTTCATACTTTTCATCTGCATTAAATAGAAAGGCAGTAAGAAAATAAATTCCTAGTATAAGACTTGCTCCAAAGAGTGTTGCTTTCACTTTTCTTTCCATTCCAGTTGAAATGAGTGCACCTAATGCTGTGATGATAATAGCATGAACCCATAAAGAAGAAGGATTTCGATCATAATTTGTAAAGTAAAAGTAAGCAAAAACAGAAGGAATCAAAATAACTAAAATGACAATAATCAATCCAGGTAATAACCTTCTATCACTTTTAGAATTCTTTTTATTACTTTTCGGTTTCGGATCGGTGGATTTAACATCGCTGTAAATCGGTATAAGAATTAGTGCTGTCGTAATTGCAACAATCATAGTAAACAAAAATAGATTCCCCATAACCATTTCCCCTTAATTTAAGATATCTATCTATAGAGTCCCTTTATATACGAATATAATAGGTAAAAAGTTTCATTTATTTCTAGCAATAAGAAAAAGGCTCCATCTGAACTTTATTCAGATGGAGCTTTTACCCTCGTTTATTGAGGTGTTTTGTTTTCTTCGTTAAAGCTTCGTATATCTGGTCTAACAGGGTTACTCGTAAGATTTTTCTAATTCATTAATTAGAGAACCTACATACTCAACCGCTTTACGGACAGGTTCAGGTGTCGACATATCAACACCGGCGTGTCTTAATAGCTCGAGCGGTTTCATCGTTCCACCGGCACAAAGGGCTTCCAGCCACCGGTCAACAATAGGCTGGCCTTCTTCCTGAATCAGTTGTGCAACTGCAGTCGAGGCAGTTAATCCAGCAGAATAGGTGTACGGATATAAGCCCATGTAATAATGAGGCTGACGCATCCATGTCAGACTTGCACCTTCATCGATTTCTACCGTATCTCCCCAAAATTCTGAAAGCACAGCTCTAGTCACCTCTGATAGAGTATTAGCCGTAAGTGCTTTTCCTCCCTCAGCTAATGCATACACTCTACGTTGATATTCAGCTTCTAGTAAATGAGTAACAAAATTATGATAATACGTTCCTAGCAGCTGAAGAACTACCCAACGACGCATTTGCTTGTCTTCATTTTTTGCCAACAGGTGTTGTCCTAATAAAAGCTCATTCATCGTAGATGGAGCTTCAATAAAGTAAAGGGAAGGGCGGACATTCATAATTCTTTGATTTTTGTTTGCTAAGTAAAAATGACCTGCGTGACCGAATTCATGTGCTAGGGTGAAGCAGCCGCGCATATTATCCTGCCATGTAACTAAAATGTATGGGTGTGCACCATAAGGGCTTGAACAGAAGGCACCTGTCGATTTTCCGACATTATCCGCTAGGTCGACCCATCGCTCTTTAAAGCCTTTTTCAATTATTTCACTATACTCTGGTCCCATTACCTTTAATGATTCCAAGATAAGGTGCCTTGCTTCTTCGTATGTCGTTTCTGGATTAAAATCCGGATCTAATGGTGCCTTTAAATCACAAAATTTCATTACATCAAGTCCTAAAGCCTTTTTCTTTAACTGGGCAAATCGACGCATATGAGGAGCAAGTTCATTAAAAATAATATCAATCTGGTTGTTGTACATTGCCAATGTTACTTGCTGTGGTTCTAAGAGCATTTGTTCAACGGACTGGTAGTTTCTTAAACGAGAAAGTGTTACTTGTTTCTTTACCTCAGTAGAATAAGCTGCGGCGATTGTGTTTTTGTGTTGTTTAAGCGTTGAAACAAATGAGTCATAGGCTTTTCTACGGATTTCCGTATCTGCAGAGAATTCATAGCGGTTTTCAAATAAAGCAAAAGAAACCGGTAATTCATGCCCTTCACTATTCATGATAGGGGAAAAGTCCATGTCTGCTAATTTAGCCATGTTATAAATGGTATAAGGGGCTCCATGTACCTCGCCTAAAGCGGCTAATACTTCTTCCGTTTCGGGTGCCAGCCGATGTTTTTTCGTTTCAAGCAGTTCAAGTAAATCTTTTCGGAATGGCTGCAATTCTTCATTCTCTTGGAGAAATTTCTCCACGGTACCTTCTTCAAGGGAGAGGATTTCAGAATGAATATATGATAATGCAGCTGACATTTTTGTCCTTAGTGCGGCTAATTTGGCTGAATTCGCCTGATTGCCAGGATCAGTCCCGTCAGCGGATTGTTTTAAGCTTGCATAAGTGGCTGCTTTGACCGTTTTCATTAACAGTTGTTCTTGAGCAATCATGCATGCTAGCAGCTCTTTTGAACTAATGTGTAACGTACCTTTGAAGCCCTCCATTTTAGTAGTGTCTTTTTCAATTACGGCAAGTTCTGCTTCCCATGCCTGATCTGACACAAAAAGAGCATCAAGATTCCATGTTAATTCTTCTGGTACTTCTGAGCGGGTGAGGCGTTTTTCTATTGTTTTTTCCACCTTATCTCTCCTCCTCTAAAACCTTCGTGTTCCTAAGTAATATCATATATTATTTGAATATTAAAGCAAATAAAAACTGAGTCGAACTTTTTACATTTCGACTCAGTTTTTTACCATTCTCTAGGTTCATAATTAAGATCACTAAATAATTCCTGCTTTTCTTTTTTTGTTAAATCTCTCCATTGACCAACAGGAAGGTTGCCTAAGTGAATATTCATAATTCGAATTCTTTGGAGGCGAACAACGGAATACCCAAGAGCAGAGCACATCCGGCGAATTTGCCGATTCAGCCCTTGTGTTAAAATAATCTTAAAAACATACTTAGACAGCTGTTCCACCTTACTTGGTAGCGTCTTCGTATCTAGAATTCTAACTCCTGCTGACATATTTTTCAAAAATTCAGAGGTAATAGGCTTATCTACCGTAACGATATATTCCTTTTCATGTTTATTCTCAGCACGTAATATTTCGTTGACGATATCACCATCATTTGTTAAGAGGATTAACCCGTCTGAATCTTTATCTAATCTTCCAATGTTAAAAATTCTCAGCGGGTGATTCACTAAATCAATAATATTGCCTTTAATATGTCTTTCCGTGGTACTTGTAATTCCAACAGGCTTATTTAAAGCAATGTAAACATTGTTTTTAGCCACCCGTATCGTTTCACCGTTTACACGAACCACATCTCCGGGCTCGACTTGACTGCCGACCTTTGCTACCTTCCCATTAATCGTAACTCTACCTTCTTCGATCCATTTATCAGCACCGCGTCTTGATGTTTTCCCAGACTCGGAAATAAATTTATTTAATCGCAGGTTAAACACATCCTTAATTTTTTACTTAATATGTTTTTAGAATACTTAACTGCCTGGATAATTTCAAGGTTAAGATTACTCTAGTTTTTACCTAAACCAACTCTTTTTCGTCATTGTTATAAAGTTCGAATAGGGGAAAAAGGTTTCTCTAGACCCACTAGATGTTTTTGTTCAATAATATAGATAAGGAGTAGAAGTGGGTGATGAAAATGGTAGAAGAACAAGGATTTTTGGATTTAAAAAGAGGAGAGCGTGGAGCTATCATAAGTATTATTGCTTATATTTGTTTGTCTGCAGTCAAACTTGCAGTTGGGTATATAGCAAATTCTGAGGCATTAAAAGCAGACGGGTTAAATAATGTAACGGATATTATTGCTTCTGTTGCAGTTCTAATAGGTCTAAAATTATCTCAAAGGCCAGCAGATGATGACCATCCTTATGGACATTGGAAAGCAGAAACTGTAGCTTCCATGGTGGCATCCTTTATCATGGCAGCAGTGGGTCTGAAGGTTGCATTTGATGCGGTTGTTAGTATTTTTTATGTACAAAAAGAATCTCCAGATGTGATTTCTGCCTGGACGGGGCTTTTTTGTGCGTTCGTGATGTACTGGGTTTATCGATACAATAAAAAGCTTGCCACAGAAATTAACAGCCAATCTGTTATGGCTGCAGCAAAGGATAATCTCTCTGATGCCTGGGTTAGTGTCGGTACCTTTATCGGTATTATGGGTGCACAGTTTGGACTCCCTTGGCTAGACCCTTTAGCAGCAGTAATTGTCGGTCTTCTCATATGTAAAACAGCATGGGATATATTTAAAGAAACCTCTCTCTATTTAACGGATGGATTTGACGAAAAACAAATCGATATTTATAAAGATACTATCCATCAATGTTATGGAGTAAAAGGTGTAAAACAAATAAAAGCAAGGAATTATGGCAACAATATAGTCGTTGACGTTGTCATACTCGTTAATTCCACATTAGATGTTAAAAAAGCGCATGATATCGCCACGGAAGTTGAAGAGGAGTTAATAAGGACACATAAGGTGTATGATGTGCATGTTCACGTAGAACCTAAATAAGACCCTACATAAAAAAGGATGGAGTTTATAGCTCCAACCTTTTTGTTTTCTCTATTAGTTTTTTCTGCGAATTTTATATACTAGCATGTTATTTCCTTCCCAGCCTCTTGTGATAATGTAATCACCACGTATCGTGTCATGTAATCTCATCCTGCTAGGATTTAATTCGACTCTTTTTTCTTTCGGAGCATGATTAATTGCACTGTCTTCTTCTATCGTGGTTGTCGGACTTTTTTCTATCTCTACACTTAAAGAATTCCTGTGCTTTGGTCTCTGACCCCAGAACTTTGAAGAATCAAATATTGATCGCTTTTCCTTCGATAGTTGACTCGTGTCAGACGTGAAATCTCCCATTGTTTGCACCTCCTGTGGCTTTATGCAGCAGCAGTTCACTGCTCCTCCTTAAATAGTAAAACAAGCGATTGTTTTTACTATTTTACGTAAAACTACCTAGAAATGCATGGGCAAACGCTCAGTCTTGAAATTCACATAAGCAAAATTTTAATTTAGTGTTCCTCTTCTTCATTTTCCTCCAATTGTTGAAAGAAGGCAGTAATGATCTGGTTAAGCTGAAGAAGTTCTTTTTTCCAGATATCTGCAGGGTTGTTTTGTAGTGTTTGCAGGGCGCTTTCGATTAGGAACTTTCTTGGTGCCCTTGTATGCATAATTTCTTCTTGGATGAAATCTAACAGTTCATGATACTTTTCCTGGGCATTTTTATCTTGAAAGTGTTTAGGAATGCAATTTCTCATCGGGTTCACTATTTTATAAAATCGATCAATCAATTCATGATTATTTTTTTGTAGCCCAGGGAGCCATTTTTCTAGTAGCTCAGGTGGGTGCAATTGTTCATCAGCTTCAGCTACTTCTTCCACCAATTTAACTAAACGACTCACGCTATATCTAACGACACTACTAATTTTCTCATTAGAGTCAGTAGCTAAACGATTGTATTGGAGGTTGTGCTGCATGATTCCTTGAAACATAATGGCACAATCTAATAAGTAAGGTTTATTTTTTTCACCAAAGATATCGATAAATCTACTAAACATCCAACGAAGTGACCGCAAGCGTGTGAAGCGGATATAGTGTTTTAAGTCCGCATCATTCGTTGACATTACTTCCTCATAAAGGGCAATTAACTTATTTTTTCGATTAGAGATCATTTGCATTTCTAATTGTTTAATAAAGACCTCAATATCAGAAGGACTTTTCCCAATTAATAAATCGTTTCTTTCCTTTTGGAGTTGTTTAAAGGTTGTTTTATAAATAGCAATTAATAGCTCACTCTTTGATGAAAAATATTTGTAAAAGGTTCCTTTTGAGATACCGCTAAAATCTAAAATATCCTGAATGGAAGTAGCTTGAAAACCTTTCTCAATAAATAATTGATGTGCCTTTTTAATAACATGTTGTTTACGATCATTCATTTTATCACCTATCATTCGAAGTATACTACCTGTATAAAAATATACTACATGATAAATTTAGGCATTACAAATCCATAATTTTGTTGTGTTTTTTGATTGCAAAAAATGAACTATCGGTATATTATTAATAAAGCGTGAAACAGGGGTATAAAAAAATGAACAAAGTGTTTACACAGGGGGTATAAAATATGGAACATGTACAGAATGAAACGAAACGTCCCCCATACGGGATTATCTCAATCCTGATGATTGGGGCTTTTATTGCATTTTTAAATAACACACTACTAAATATTGCCCTTCCATCTATTATGGCCGATTTAGAAGTTGATGCGTCGACCGTGCAATGGTTAACGACAGGATTTATGTTAGTGAACGGGGTATTAATTCCTACAACAGCATTCTTGATTCAAAAATATTCGGTACGAAAGCTTTTCTTAGTAGCAATGGGCTTATTTACCGCAGGAACTATTCTTGCTGGATTCGCCCATGTATTCCCAATTTTATTAGCAGGCAGGATGACCCAAGCTTCAGGTTCAGCAATCCTAATGCCTTTATTGATGAATGTCATGCTGGTAAGCTTCCCAATTGAAAAAAGAGGAGCAGCAATGGGGATATTCGGATTAATCTTAATGGGTGCACCTGCAATTGGACCAACTTTATCAGGATGGTTAATCGAACATTATGACTGGAGAATGCTCTTCCACTTTGTGACACCAATTGCGGTAATAATCTTGTTGGTCGGATTTTTCCTATTAAAAGATAAGAAGGAAAAGGTCGATATTCGAATCGATATGATATCGGTTTTACTTTCAAGTGTAGGCTTTGGCGGATTACTTTATGGATTCAGCTCTGCAGGAAAGCAAGGGTGGGATAGTCCACAAGTATATTTGACGATTGCAATAGGAGCGATCTCTTTACTTGTATTCATTTTACGTCAATTAAGACAAGAACGCCCAATGCTTAACTTTAAAATCTTTAAATATCCAATGTTTGCCTTATCGTCTGCTATCTCAATGGTTGTTACGATGGCAATGTTTTCAGGGATGCTGCTTTTGCCGATTTATGTTCAAACATTACGTGGTATTTCGCCAATGGATGCGGGTCTAATGATGCTGCCTGGAGCAATCTGTATGGCAGTTATGTCACCAGTAACAGGTAAACTTTTCGACAAATTTGGCGGCCGTTTGTTAGCTGTTATTGGTTTAACCATCACAGTAATAACTAGTTACCTTTTTAGTCAGTTAACATTTGAGACTACTTATTTTCATTTAATTCTTTTATATACTGTTCGAATGATAGGAATGTCAATGGTAATGATGCCGGTTTCTACTAATGGTCTTAACCAGCTGCCTGCACGTTTTTACCCTCACGGTACGGCAATGAACAATACACTTCAGCAGGTATCTGGTGCGATTGGGACTGCATTATTAGTAACAATTATGTCTAACCGTGCAGAGTCTAAGGGGAAAGAACTTGGTGAAGCTGCTATGGCAAATTTAACACAGCAGCCAACACAAGAAGCATTAGCTCAAATGAAGCAGCAAATCATGATGACTGCAACATTAGACGGTATCAATTTTGCGTTTTTGATATCTGTCTTTATTGCAGCCGTTGCACTTGTCCTTGCTTTCTTCATGAAACGTGTGAAACAAGCAGAGGATAGCATCGAAGAAAACTCTGTTGGGAAAAAAGTTGTAAATAATAAACTTGCAGAAAATTAATGTGTATGAAACGTCTAAACTCTTTGTGAGTGAAGGCGTTTTTTATTGTTGAAATTTGCTTTTTTATTTAATATCACTTTATAGTAAGAGAGGAATTCCTAAATAGGAGGTTTAAAATGAACACAAGTTTTAATGAAGCCTATATTGAACGTTGCAGCAAGGAAACAGAAACAATGATTGCAAATGAAGCGTCAAGTTTTTTAAACCAACCCATTACATATTTAAAAGATCATAAAAGTGAATTTCTTTATGTGGAGTCTGCTTTATTTGAAGAAATCGGTGTGGAAGGTGTGTCGATCGAGTTAGATGATGTCTTTGGTACGTATGATGTCATGCTGGGTTTAAAGCTGCAAAAGAAGTTTGAAAAAATGTTAAAGGAACATCTTAATCAATCATTACAGGGTGATGAAGCGAAATTTGATTTAGTGTTTAGCCATGACGATGGTTTATGGGATTTGAACTTTGCCTTAAATTACGTGGAAGGATATAGAGAAAATATATCCATACACGAAGGCCTTCAAATAATTCACCAGTTTTTGTCTACTATCGTTCATACCGTAAAACAAACAACCAGCTGAAATAAGCTGGTTGTTTGTTTGTATCTACGTTAACATAAAAGTAAGGGAGGGAGAGTTTTGAGAGTTATATCACTATGCCCAAGTAACACTGAGATAATGGAATATTTAGGTTTATCTCATTTTTTAGTAGGAGTGGACGATTATTCAGACTGGCCCACATCCATTGCTAGTCTGCCAAAGCTTGGACCTGATTTATCGATAAACATGGACCTTGTTGAAGAACTTAAGCCAGACCTTGTTCTTGCTTCTTTAAGTGTTCCAGGGATGGAAAAGAATGTTGAAGCTTTAGTAGAACGCGGAATTCCTCACATCATATTAAATCCTCAATCTATGTCAGATATTGAAGAGGATCTAATTAAAACAGCTAAAGCTCTTAATCAGTGGGAACGTGGCACAGCGGCGGCAAATGATTTTCGAGATAGGCTTAATGCAGTCAGACAACATGGATTAAGAATAACTAAAAGACCTTCTCTTTATTGGGAATGGTGGCCAAAACCAATCTTTACTCCGGGAAAGATTAATTGGCTTACCGAAATCTCTGAAGCTGCGGGTGCCATTAATATCTTCCATGACGTGGAGTTAGCAAGCGTTCAGACAGATTGGGAGGACGTCCTGAGTAGAAAACCTGATTTTATTTGCCTCGCTTGGGTAGGAGTCAGAAAGGAAAAGGTACAGAAAAATAATGTTACCAAACGGCCAGGATATGAATCGCTTGGGTATAAGGATGATAGTAAAATCCTAATTCTTGAAGAAGAACTATACTGCCGGCCATCCCCTAGGTTGTTGGATGGTCTAGAAAGACTTTTTAGGTTAATTCATTAAATGAAAAACGATATGCTATTAAAGGGTTCCGTTTTGAGGTGCTTTTCATAAAATGCGTCTCGAAATGACAGTCGTATTGTAGTATTGTCCTTAAACGAGTAACCAACAAAAGTAAAATAAGCGGAAATTTTCCGGTTAAATGCAAAATGGAGCTCGCTTCGGTGCAAATAAGGGGAGGTTTTCCGCTTATACAAAGAAAAACTCGCATTTTCGAAATTTTCGGGTAAATAGGCGGAATCTCTCCGTTTATTTAAGCTTTTTTTAATAATAATTATGAATTTAGCGGAATTTCTCCGCCTGTTTATCAGCTCGGGTGCTTAGCTTAATCCCCCAACCGATAAGTGCGAATCCTATTGAACCATCAGTAGCTTTTTATCGACCAGTCTAAAAAGATCAATAAAATTGGGACTCAAAACGGCACAGCAAAATGCTTCTCCATTTTTTATTGGGACCTTTTGTGCATGGTATAATTTCCTTATTAGATTGCTTATTGTTGAGAGGGGCTTATAAAATCATGGGTGTAAATAAAAAAACGGCACTTGTGCTCGGGGCTACAGGTCTAATTGGAAAAGAAATAGTCAAAAAACTTAGTGAAAATGGGTACTATCAAAAAGTCCATTTGTTGGTTCGCAGACCGATTAAAATTGAATCTGATAAATGTGAAGTACATATCGTTGATTTCGATGAACTACATAAGTACCGTGAGTTATTCCAAGTTACAGATGTCTTCTGTTGCTTAGGCACAACGATAAAAGTAGCAAAAACAAAAGAAGCATTTCGTAAAGTAGATTACGAATATCCGATTGAGGCTGCAAAACTAGCAAAGGAAAACGGCGCAGAAAAGTATCTCATTGTCAGTTCTATGGGGGCTGATACCAAGTCATTATTCTTTTATAGTCGAGTAAAGGGAGAGGTGGAGGAAACTCTGTCTAATTTAGACATACCTTCACTCCATATTTTCAGACCTTCTTTATTGTTAGGAAAGCGGGAAGAGTTTCGGTTGGGTGAGAAACTTGCTGAAAAAGCTAGTGGTGTATTAAACAAGATCATGATAGGTCCTATGCGGCCATACCGAGGGATACAAGCAAGAAAAGTGGCAGCCGCAATGGCTGTTGTCGCACAGTCCAATAAAAAGGGAAAACATATCTATCTTTCACATGAAATTGAAGCTATAGTTGGGTTGTCAGTATAAAATAGATTTAAGCCAAGTTACTGAATGAGTATAATAAGCTAATCAATCTATCGATAAGAGTGTACCAATTAGGTGCACTTTTTTTTGTTGATCGTTGTCTTTCGGCAATTAATTCAGGAATGTCGAGAACTTATTAGTTAGATTAACTGTCAATGATATTTAGATTAACTCTATTTTGTATGTAAAAATATTGGTTTTTCCGCAAAATGTAAATGAATACTAATCAATAACGCGTTCGATGTGATTTTACAAAATTTTCTGTTCAGATGTGATAAATTGGTAAAAGAGTAATATTGGTACAAGAATAACTCCCATTTATCAGCTGCACTATTCATCGCAAAAATACCTTCAAGCTATCATCTAAAATAAGAATCACCTTTCATGTTTTTCTCTCCGAGTCTAGTTGCCTATCTGTTAGTAGAATACGAGCATCATTTTACAGTTTTCATAACGAAATATATTTTTGTGGACTGTAAAATTATAAATAGATGCAAGGTTTTCAGTAAAATCACTTTTAAAAAGGAGGGCTTTTTATTGGAAAAAACACAGCGAATCTCCTCTGCTAATCTGGAACGAAATTTTCTAGAAGTGGAACGTGCACTTACAAATCAAGAAGCGTTGGAAGAATCAAATCGCTGTCTTTATTGCTATGATGCTCCTTGTATTAAGGCATGCCCCACAGGCATCGATATTCCAACTTTTATAAAAAAAATTGCATCAGGAAATTTGCTTGGATCTGCAAAAACAATTATGTCTTCTAATCCAGTTGGTGCAAGCTGCTCCAGAGTGTGTCCAACTGAGGAGCTGTGTGAAGGTGCATGTGTCTTAAATCATTCCACAAAACCAATATTGATTGGAAACTTACAGCGATATGCAACAGATTGGGCCATTAAAAATGAAATAAACCTGTTTGAGCCAGGAACACCAAATGGTAAATCAGTTGCCGTGGTGGGCGGAGGACCAGCTGGGTTATCCGCAGCGAGAGAACTAGCGCGGTTGGGATATGAAGTAACAATTTTTGAAGCTGCTGAAAAAGCGGGAGGTTTAAATACCTACGGAATTGTCTCCTTCCGCCTTCCACAAGCCATCTCGTACTGGGAAGTGGACCAGGTTGAAAAACTTAATGTGACAATCAAAACAAATACAAGAGTTGGGAAAGATGTGTCTGTAAAGGATTTAGTTAAAGATTTTGATTGCATTATTTTAGCGGTTGGTATGGCACATGTTCCTGATTTAGGTATTGAAGGGGAAGACCTAGAGGGAGTATACGACGCCATTGAGTTTGTAAAGGAAACAAAAAGTGGAAGAGTATCTAAGGATTTTGTTGGCAAGCGTGCTGTTGTCATCGGAGCAGGTAATACAGCCATTGATGGTGCCACTTGTTCAGTGCGTTTAGGCGCAAAAAATGTAAAAATCCTTTACCGTCGAACAGAAGAAGAAATGACGGCCTATGGTTTTGAATATGAATTTGCCAAGCAAGACGGTGTTGAGTTTCGCTGGTTAACAGCACCTAAAAAAATTATTGGGAATGAACATGGCAAGGTAATCGGGATTGAATGTATCAAAATGGAACTTGGTGAGCCTGATAAAGACGGGCGCAGAAGACCTTATCCAGTGGAAGGATCTGAATATGTTATTCCTGTGGATGCAGTCATCAAAGCGATCGGCCAAACAAGACATTTGGAGTTAATACAGGCTCTAGAACTACAACATGATCGTGGTGTCGTCCAAGTAAATAAAGAAACCTATCAAACTTCCAATCCCCAAATATATGCATGTGGTGATGTTGTTTTTGGAAAAGGCAATGGCGACGCAATGGTGGTTACCGCTGCACAACAAGGGAAGCTGGCAGCCTTTAGCATTCATAAACAATTTACAGCAGCTGTATAGTATGATGTTTTACCATTACCTAGGATATATTTATGTAAGCGCTTTCCTACACTAAAGTATGTTTCTAAAAGGGGTGAATTCATTTGGCTGATTTAAGTATTAATCTTGCAGGAATAAAATCTCCTAACCCATTTTGGTTAGCTTCTGCACCTCCAACTAATTCAGGGTATCAGGTACAGCGAGCCTTTGAAGCAGGGTGGGGTGGTGCCGTTTGGAAGACATTAGGTGACCCCATCTTAAATGTTTCTTCCAGGTTTGCGGCGATAAGTTTTAACGGACAGCGTGTTGCTGGGTTCAATAATATCGAATTGATAACCGACCGGCCATTGGATGTTAATATAAAGGAAATCTATGAAACGAAAAAGAGATTTCCAAACCATGCGATTATTGCATCCTTAATGATGGAGCCAAAACAAGAGAAGTGGCATGAACTGGTCAAACGTGTTGAGGATGTTGGGGTGGATGGTCTGGAATTAAACTTTGGCTGCCCGCATGGAATGGCTGAACGAGGAATGGGGTCGGCGTCAGGGCAAGTCCCAGCACTTGTTGAACGTCAGACATACTGGGTAAAGGAAGTAGCAAAGACGCCTGTCATCGTAAAACTAACACCAAACATAACGGATATTACAGCTACGGCTGAAGCTGCATGTAATGGCGGAGCCGACGCTATCAGTATGATCAACACCATTAATAGCTTAATGGGAGTTGACCTTGATACATGGAATACGATACCTCATGTAGCTGGCAAGGGTGCGCATGGCGGCTATTGTGGCCCTGCAGTAAAGCCAATTGCCCTAAATATGGTGGCAGAGTGCGCTCGACATGCAAATATTAATATTCCGATTTCGGGAATTGGTGGTATTTCGAACTGGCAGGATGCAGTGGAGTTTATGTTAATGGGTGCAACGGGTGTGCAAATTTGTACGGCAGCCATGCATCATGGATTCCGTATTGTGGAAGATATGATTGAAGGACTCAGTCATTATTTAGATGGCAAGGGTATTAAATCTGTCAGCGAAATCATTGGGAAATCCGTCCCGAAATATTCCGATTGGGGTAATTTAGATCTAAATTATAATATTGTCGCAAAAATCAATACCGATGTGTGCATCAATTGTAACAAGTGCCATATTGCCTGTGAGGATACCTCTCATCAATGTATTGATATGTTAACAGACGAAACCGGGAAGGGTTATTTGAAAGTGAGAGAAGAGGATTGTGTTGGCTGTAATCTCTGCTCTATTGTCTGCCCCGTTGATGGAGCGATTGATATGGTGGAAGTACCATATGAATTGCCTCCGATGACTTGGAATGAAAGACAATCTGCCTTGAATCTTGCTGCAGAATGTAAGATTGATAGTCAAAAATAAGAAGGGAGAAATGGTATGAAGAAATTGATAAAAAATGGAACGATTGTAACAGCCTCAGATACCTATACAGCAGAAATACTAATTGAAAACGGAAAGATTTCTCAAATTGGCACCAGTCTTTCAGCGCAGGGAGCAGAAATAATCGATGCCAATGGCTGTATTGTTATTCCTGGGGGGATTGATCCTCACACTCATTTAGATATGCCTTTTGGAGGAACCGTGACAAAGGATGATTTTGAAACGGGAACCATGGCGGCAGCTTTTGGCGGAACAACCACGATAATAGACTTTTGCTTAACGAATAAAAGTGAACCGTTAAAAAATGCAATTCAAACCTGGCATGCTAAATCGAAAGAAAAAGCAGTAATCGACTATGGTTTCCATTTAATGATTGCCGAAATCAATGAGACTGTCTTAAACGAACTCCCTTATGTGATTAATGAAGAAGGTATTACCTCTTTTAAAGTATTTATGGCCTATAAAAACGTCTTTCAGGCAGATGATGAAACGCTTTTCCGAACCCTTGTTACAGCGAAAGAACATGGCGCGCTTGTCATGGTTCATGCTGAAAATGGGGATGTCATTGATTATCTCACGAAAAAGGCGATTGCAGAAGGAAACAAAGATCCAATTTATCACGCTCTGACCAGACCGCCTGAACTAGAGGGGGAGGCGACGGGAAGAGCAGCGAAACTGACTGGACTGGCAAACTCGCAGTTATACGTGGTCCACGTTTCCTGCGCGGATGCGGTTGAAAAAATCGCTGAAGCACGCAGCAAGGGCTTTGATGTGTGGGGTGAAACCTGTCCACAGTATCTAGTTTTGGATCAAAGTTACTTAGAAAAACCAAATTTTGAGGGTGCAAAATATGTTTGGTCACCTCCATTACGAGAAAAATGGAACCAAGAGGTCTTGTGGAATGCTTTAAAGAGCGGTCAGCTACAAACGATTGGATCTGACCAATGCTCGTTTGATTTTAAGGGACAAAAGGATTTAGGAAGAGATGATTTTACCAAAATTCCAAACGGCGGGCCGATTATTGAAGATCGACTATCGATCTTATTCTCTGAGGGGGTGAAGAAGGGGCGCATTAGTCTTAATCAGTTTGTTGATTTAACTTCTACTCGAGCGGCAAAATTATTTGGTTTATTCCCGAAAAAAGGAACGATTGCTGTGGGGGCAGACGCTGATATTGTCATCTTTGATCCACAAGTGGAAAGAGTGATTTCTGCTGAAACTCACCATATGGCAGTCGATTATAATGCTTTCGAAGGAATGAAGGTCACTGGAGAGCCTGTTTCCGTATTATCACGAGGTGAATTCGTCGTGAGAGATAAGCAATTTGTCGGCAAACCAGGCTCAGGTCAATACTTGAAGAGAGCCAAATACAATGTGAACGCACCAGTAAACCAAAACGAAACCTTATCCATTTAACGCAGTATTATATAGAATCTATGTTCTCCACATTGTTGAACTACTCCTGCAATTGCTTGCCATAAAAAGCAAGCAATTGCCCTTAATAACCTCAGTTGTTGTCGGTAATTGAATTTGAATGTTTAAATTCTTGTACCTTAAACCGAAAAGGAGAGTTCATATGAAAAAAAGCCACTTAAAGTCTTCTGATTTATTACCAATTCAACAAAAAGATAGAAAAGTTACAAAGTTAGGGTATTCGTTTATGTGGGTTGGAATGGTTGTCGTACTGGCTACCTTTGCCATTGGCGGTGCAGGAGTCCAGAGTCTCTCATTACCTCTTGTTATCCTTGCAACGATCATTGGTTCACTCGCCATCGGATTTTTCATTTCCTTAATTGCGGATATCGGCATTGAGCATGGCTTGTCATTCCCAGTGTATATGAGAGCTCCATTTGGAACAATCGGAACTCATATTCCTTCGATCACACGGGGAGTTACCGCTTCTGCATGGTTTGGGATTAATACCTATTTCGGCGCGACAGCAATGAACGGCATTTTAAATATTTTATCTGGATTTGATAATTGGTTTGTTTGCTTCATTATTTTTGCAATCTTCCAATTAATCAATACCGCTTTAGGGATAAAGTCGATTGAACGGTTTGCTGATTTAGCGGCTCCTATCATTATCCTAATCTCGATTTGGATGTACTCTTCATTATCTGACCAGGCACAAGCTGCAGGCAGAGAGGTTTGGAGCTGGGTAGAGTCACCTGTTACAGGTGGTGCGGCGTTTACTGCTTTTATGGTTGTTATTTTTAGTAACATGGGCTTCTGGGCAACATTAAGTGCGGATATTCCGTCGATTTCCCGTTTCATGAAAGCTCCTATAAATGAAAAGAACTGGTTTAAGAGAAATAAGAGTTCCTTAATTGGAAACCTTGTCGCGATGCCAATAACGCAAACCTTTATGATTATTATCGGTGCGGTATCTTACATTGCCGTATTAAATGCAGACCCAGTGGTTGCACTTCAAGAGTCAGCCAGCGGCATGGTCCTTGCTGTTTTGCTGTTAATGATTGTTTTAGCCCAGTGGTCAACGAATACTGCTGCAAATGTGGTTCCAGCTGCAACGATTTTTTCTAATGTAGGAGGACCGAAGTTTCCATTTTGGGCGGGTGTTATTACAGCAGGAATTGTGGGTACGATTGTTCAACCGTGGGAATTATTCGGGGTTATCATTCCTATCCTTCTAATCGTTGGCGGCGTATTATCAGCAATCGTAGGTATTCTGTTTGCGGACTATTATTTAATCCGTAAAAGACGAGTAAATGTTCCGGCGTTATATGAAGACCATGGTCAATTTAGATATTGGCGTGGTGTCAATCTTGCGGGCTTTATAGCTTGGATTATTGGCGGTTATATCTCCTACTTATTCCCGGCATACGGATTCTTAGTAGGGTTCTTACTTGGAGCAGCCATTTATTATGTGTTAGCAAAATACTGGTGGTTTAGGCAGTACCAACAAGCTGAAATTGAGGATCCAAGTGATGCTAAATATCTAGGAATCTCAGTCGGCCGGGATTGGATTATTGAAGAAGATTATGAGTCTGTCATCGAGGAAGCACCTGCTAGTTTAAAATTTGATCAATGAAAATTTATAAATTATAGGAGGATATGATGTCAGATTATCAACAATATCTTAATGAACGAGATAAGCTTGATTTTTACGTTCAGAAGGGTTTTCGAATTAATGCTGTACATGAACATCTGGATGGGGCTTCAGTTGAGTTTTACCATCCAACGAGCAAGGAAAAAGAAATATTGCTTATTGGAACGGCTAATGCAAGAAAGTATTTTTCTAGTTTACTTATTAAACAGAATTTAGGCATAAAATGAGTTAGAAGTGTCTAAAGGGGATTGGTGCTTGTAACCATTCCTCTTTTGAATTTTCCTTTATAACACATTCATTTAACTTGGGAGGGCAATCAATGAGCGTGACAAAAAAAGATACTACCGTTCTGCAAAATTTTATTAATGGGGCTTGGGTAAACTCAAACAGCGGTCAGACACTAAATGTCCCAAATCCAGCAACAAATGAAATACTAACAAAAGTTCCTGTTTCAACGAAAGAAGATGTCAATTTAGCCGTTGCAGCTGCGAAGGAAGCGTTCAACAAGTGGAAGAAGGTTCCGGTTCCAAAACGGGCAAGAATCCTCTTTAAATATCATAGTCTATTAACAGATAACCATGAAGCGTTAGCAAGATTGATTGTAAAAGAAAATGGTAAAGCATATAAAGAGGCATATGGAGAGGTTCAGCGTGGTATTGAATGTGTAGAATTTGCCTCAGGTGCACCTACCTTGATGATGGGTGAAACATTATCTGGAATTGCAGAAGAAATCGATTCGGAGATGTTCCGCTACCCATTAGGAGTTGTTGGCGGCATCACACCATTTAACTTTCCGATGATGGTACCGCTTTGGATGTTTCCATTAGCAGTTGCCTGTGGAAATACCTTTGTGTTAAAGCCATCTGAACGAACACCGATTTTAGCTAATAGACTAGCAGAGTTGTTCTCTGAAGCAGGAGCACCACCTGGAGTCTTAAATGTCGTCCACGGTGCACACGATGTCGTAAATGGATTACTCGACCATGAGGATATTGCTGCTATCTCTTTTGTTGGTTCTCAGCCTGTTGCAAAGTATGTTTACGAACGAGCCGCAGCGAAAGGTAAAAGAGTTCAAGCGCTCTCCGGAGCGAAAAATCATCATATTGTCATGCCGGATGCAGATATGGATAAGGCAGTCCAGCATATTATTTCTTCAACGTTTGGAAGCGCTGGACAGCGCTGCATGGCATGCAGTGCGGTTGTGGTTGTTGGCGACAATGAATCATTCGTTAAGGCTTTAGCGAAAAAAGCAGATGAATTAATTATTGGAAATGGGATGGATGACGAGGTGTTATTAACTCCTGTTATTCGAAAAGAACATCGTGAAAAGGTTCTTGGATACATTGAAAGGGGCATCGCTGAAGGTGCTGACTTAATCCGCGATGGGCGTAAAGAAATTAGTGACCACCCTGAAGGGAATTTCTTAGGACCAACCATTTTCGATCATGTTACTCCTGACATGATCATTGCAAGGGACGAGATTTTCGCCCCGGTTTTAAGCCTGCTTCGTGCCAGGGATTTAGATGAGGGATTGGAATATATCCGAAAATCGAGATTTGGAAACGGAGCAACCATCTATACAAATAATGCAAAGGCAATCCGGCAATTCCGTGAAGAAGCAGATGCGGGTATGCTTGGTATTAATGTTGGGGTTCCGGCAACCATGGCGTTCTTTCCGTTTTCAGGCTGGAAGGATTCCTTTTATGGCGATCTCCATGTAAACGGCAAAGACGGCTTAAACTTCTATACGCGTAAAAAAATGATTACATCCCGTTTTGAAGCATAGAAAAGGAGGGACTGACAATGGTTCAAACAGGTCGTCCACATGAGCAATTACTTGCACAAGATGATAAATTTTTATGGCATTCAATGAAGCCCTATAATCCCAATTCAACAATTGTGGCTACAAAGGCAGAAGGTTCTTGGGTAACCGATGCGGACGGAAAGCGCTATTTAGATGCTATGGCTGGATTATGGTGCGTGAATGTAGGATATGGCAGAACCGAATTAGCAGATGCGGCATACGAACAGCTAAAGGAAATGGCTTATTTTCCACTCACTCAAAGCCATATTCCAGCAATTAAGCTTGCTGAAAAATTAAATGAAATGCTTGGCGATGAATATGTCATATTCTTCTCAAACAGCGGTTCAGAGGCGAATGAAACGGCTTTTAAAATCGTCCGTCAATATCATCAGCAAAAAGGGGATGTTAATCGCTACAAAATAGTATCACGTTACCGCGGTTATCATGGAAATTCGATGGGGGCTCTCGCAGCGACAGGTCAAGCACAGAGAAAATATAAATATGAGCCACTTGCTCCGGGCTTTATTCATGTTTCTCCGCCAGATTCCTACAGGGATGATGTTAATGTTAGTGACCCGAAGGAACTTTCATCGGTAAAAGAAATTGACCGGACTATGACGTGGGAGCTAAGCGAAACGATCGCGGCGATGATTATGGAGCCTATCATTACGGGCGGGGGAATTTTAGTTCCTCCTGAAGGTTACATGAAGGCTGCTAAAGAGGTTTGTGAAAAACATGGTGCTCTGTTGATTGTTGATGAAGTAATTTGCGGCTTTGGTCGAACCGGAAAAGCTTTTGGCTTTATGAACTACGATGTTAAGCCCGACATTATCACAATGGCGAAAGGGATTACGAGTGCATACCTGCCGCTATCTGCAACGGCTGTTCGTAAAGAAATATACGAAGCTTTTAAAGGAACGGAAGAATATGATTATTTTCGCCATGTGAACACTTTTGGCGGCAATCCAGCTGCGTGTGCCCTGGCGTTAAAAAACCTAGAAATTATGGAAAAAGAAAATCTCTTTGACCGCTCGCGTGATCTTGGTAAACAAGTGATCAATGAATTAAGTGATCTTCTTCTAGACCATCCATTTGTTGGTGATGTTCGCGGTAAAGGTTTATTGGTTGGAATTGAATTAGTAAAGGATAAAAAGACAAAGGAACCTTTAGAGGTAACACTGGTTAATCAAGTGATTGCAAACTGCAAACAGGAAGGGTTATTAATTGGTAAAAACGGAGCGACTGTAGCTGGATACAATAATGTATTAACCCTATCCCCGCCATTAAATATCACCCAAGAAGATATCCAGTTCATTATTAAGACAGTGAGTGAGAGCTTAAAGAAAATTAAATAAGCAGAAAAAGTCCTAAGTGCCAAAAACACTTAGGACTTTTTCTGCGAGTTAGATTTATTTTTATGGATAAAACATGCTATAGTAAATTGACCATTTTAGGGAATATAGCTTTTTATTTAAAGGATGAAAACGATGACGAAGACGGATTATATGAAAGAGTGGCAACAGGCACTTCAAAATGAAATACTTTTTTTAAAAAAATACGGCAGTAATAAATATAGAGTGACCAATGGCAGGCTGCTGTCAAACGATGGCACATATACTTATTATTTTGACACTGCTTTTTCATTAAAAATACCAGTGGGATCTTCTATCTCGATTGTATGGGGGGGGATAAAACAAGGAGGACGTACCCTATCTTCTGAGGGGAAGGGGATCATTGTTCAATTAGAACAATCGTTAGGGGATTTAATTCCTGAAGCCTATATCTATCACGATCCATGGGAGCTTCTAGAACAGCTCATCGAACGGTTAGATGAAGTTGACAAAAGCAAGCAGAAACGATTAAGAGTCAATCGATTAATGAACCCTTCAATGTCTGCAAGGCACCCGATCGAAAAAATTAAAAGCAATGTCCATGAATTAGTTCTACGCTCAAAATACAACCCTGTTACCTTTGTATGGGGACCACCGGGCACAGGAAAAACCTATACACTTGCACGGGTTGCTGCAAATAAATATTTTCAAGAAAAAACGGTACTCATTCTTTCGCATAGTAATCAGGCAGTGGATGTATTAATCAGTGAAATATCGGCTTTTATAAAAAAGAAAGACCGCTTCAAAGAAGGGGATGTGCTTCGCTACGGTTCTAATACTGGTGTGGGAGAGGAAAGTGATGAAGCACTTACCACCAGTCAACTCCTAAAGAAACAGGAACATAGTCTTGTAGAAGATAAAAATGTACTAATAGAAGAAAGAAAAAACTTAAAACAAGATATCGCCCGCTCCTTTAGTAAAAGGGATACAAATCAGCTGTTGGAGCTTGAGAAAAAGATTGCAAGAGTGCTTGAAAAAATTCGTCAAAAAGAAATAGAGTTTGTAAAGAATGCCCTTGTGGTTGGATCCACGCTTGCCAAAGCAGCAAGTGACCCTGCTATATACGGGAAGGAGTTTGATGTTGTAATCGTGGATGAAGCAAGTATGGCGTATGTTCCACAGGCAGCATTCGCGGCTTCGCTTGGTAAACGAGTCATCATTTGCGGAGATTTTAAACAATTACCGCCAATCGCTTCCTCTAGAGACTCACTCGTAACAAAATGGCTGAAAGAGGATGTGTTTCATAGAGCAGGTGTTGTAGACTGGGTTGAGGAGGGTAAGCTCCATCCGCATTTATTCTTATTGAAAGAACAACGAAGGATGCACCCCGATATCTCTGCTTTTACCAATCAATACATTTATCATTCACTTGTAGGTGATCATCCAAGTGTAAAAAGCAGCAGGAAGCAGATTGTGGATTATGCACCTTTTCCAGGACGGGCTGCCATTCTTTTAGATACAAGTTATATGGGTGCTTTTTGTATAACTGAAAAAAGTTCTAATTCACGGTCAAATTTATGGCAGGCACTGATTTCATTTCAATTGATTCATGAATCCTATCTGGGAGGAGCACGTTCCATTGGGTATGTAACTCCCTACCGGGCACAAGCAAATTTAATGGATCTTTTGCTGCAGGATTTATATGAAAAAGAACGGTTAACAGCAGATATCGTTTCTGCTACCGTTCACCGCTTTCAGGGCAGTGAAAGAGATGTTATGATTTTTGATACGGTTGATTCCAATCCACAGGAACGGGCGGGAATGCTATTAACGGGAAAAGATAGTGAGCGGCTGATTAATGTAGCCATTACAAGAACTAAGGGAAAATTTATTCATGTCTGTAATATCGCTTTTATCCGTAAACATGTCTACAATCGAAAAACGATTAGACAGCTTGTTGAACACCAAGAAAAACAGCAGCAAAGTGTAAGAACAAAGGATATTGGCACGTGGATTAAAAATCAGCATTCTAATTTAAAGTGGATCCATGCACTAAAGTTAGATAAGGTGCTTAAGGACATCGAAAATGCAAGGTCTTCAATCTTCATTTCCTTACCAGTAACAATTGTTTTACCAGAGTCATGGACAAATGTTTTAGTTCATCGCAATCCTTCCGCCAAACTTACCGTTATTTCTGAGAAACCAACTCCAGAAATACAGCCCGACACATGGCAGGAGGCTTCTTGTTCCTTCCCTTTTGTCGTCATTGATGAGCATATTCTCTGGCTCGGTTTTCAGTTAGGAAGAGGAAAAGGGTTACAGCCTCCCTTTATTGCTGCAAAATTAACTTCAGAAAAGGTATGCGATTATTTAATCGGACAGGTAGTAACAAATAACTAAAAGAACGAGAGTAATAATTTAATTTTCAAAAAACATCCTTGACAATTCGTTCATTTCTATAGATAATAAGTAAAATTACAAATTGTTAATGGTATGGGATTAGTAAACTTGGGAACGTGCTAGAGAGTGAAACCCACAGGCTGTAAGGTTTCTCACGGGAAAGAGATTGAACCTGCCCTTTTCGCACCGCTTATGCAAACATAAGCCGTTTTCCCTCGTTACGGAATCAAAGTGGATGCTTTTTTCGGCATCAATGAAGGTGGTACCGCGGAAACGATTCTTCCGTCCTTTTTATAGGGACAGAAGAATCGTTTTTTTATTTTTTTTAAGAGGGGTAAGAGTAAGATGAAGAAACAACTTGTGGTTGTAAAAATAGGAAGCAGCTCGTTAACTACAGCTTCAGGTACGATATCTGAAGAGAAAATCCGTGACCATGTCGAAGCACTTGCCTTGATAAAAGAACAAGGTCATGATGTCATTCTGATCTCATCCGGTGCAGTAGCAGCAGGTTTCGGGGCATTAGGATATCCAACACGGCCAAAAACGACAGCGGGAAAGCAGGCTGCAGCAGCAGTAGGTCAGGGATTATTGATGCAGCATTATCATTTGCAATTTAAAAATTTTGGTATTGTCCCTGCCCAAATTCTATTAACTAGAGAAGATTTCTACAGTCTTGAGCGATTTCACAATCTCTACAATACCATATCGGAGCTGCTTCAAAGGGGCGTTATACCGATTATTAATGAGAACGATTCCGTGTCAATCGAAGAATTAACCTTTGGGGACAATGATATGCTATCTGCACTTGTAAGTGGGTTTTTACATGCGAATGCTTTAATCATCTTAACGGATGTTAATGGCTTATATAATGGAAATCCAAAAGTGATGAAGGATGCGAAGAAATATGACTTCATTGCGAGGGTTAACGATGAACTGCTTGAAGAAGCAGGAGGCAGTGGTTCATCCGTTGGAACAGGCGGAATGAAATCGAAGCTGCTGGCAGCCAAGAAAGCTCTTTCCTTCGGTGTTAGTGTCTTTGTTGGGAAAGGTCAGGGGAAGGAAAAGCTCTTAACTATTTTAGAGGGTAAAGGCGACGGAACTTATATTGGAGGCTCTTTTCAGACACAAATGCAAAAGAAAAAGCAGTGGATTGCTTTTCATTCCCATACAGCAGGCATTGTGGAGATTGATGACGGGGCAGAAGAGGCTATTATTACAAATGGAAAAAGTCTGCTGCCTGTCGGGGTTACGAAGGTAATTGGTGATTTTAATGCAATGGATGTTGTCGAGGTGCACAATCAAAGAGGTGAATTGATTGGTAAAGGACAAATCTATTATTCTGCAAAAAATTTACAAATGATTAAAGGGTTACCTGGCGAGAAAACGAAAGACTTTTCAATTAATAAACGTGCAGAAGTGATTCATCGCAATAACTGGGTCACTCTGCCAGAGGAGTGAATGTTATCATGAGTGAATTATTAGAAAAAGCAAAAAAACTAAGATCAGCTGCTAAAGCTCTTGCTATTCTCACTACTAATGAGAAAAATGAAGCTTTAGCAAAAATGGCTGACCGATTATTGACAGAAAAGGAATTGATCCTTACAGAAAATGCCAAAGACATTCAAGCTGGAGAGGAAAATGGGTTTTCTTCGTCTTTGTTGGATCGGTTATTGCTTACCGAAGAAAGAATCGAACAGATTGTAGAAGGAATTCGCCAATTGATTGATCTAGAAGATCCTATCGGGGAAACGATTGAAGCTTGGGAGCGGCCGAATGGATTACAGATTCATACCGTTCGTGTTCCACTCGGTGTCATCGGAATGGTGTATGAAGCTCGTCCAAATGTAACTGTTGATGCAGGAAGTCTATGTCTTAAAGCCGGGAATGCTGTTCTGTTACGAGGAAGCACTTCTGCCCTGCATTCCAATAAGGCTCTGGTTAGAGTAATGCGTGAGGCTCTTGCTGATAGTAAAATACCGGCAGATGCAGTACAGCTCCTTGAGGATACGAGCAGGGAAACGGCTTCGCAAATGTTTAAACTAAACCAATATCTTGATGTACTGATTCCTCGAGGCGGTGCAGGTTTGATTCAATCTGTTATTCAAAATGCAACTGTACCTGTTCTTGAAACAGGAGTTGGAAATTGTCACATATTTATCGATGAAACTGCGCAAAAACAAATGGCAATTGATATTACGATTAATGCAAAATTGCACCGTCCCTCTGTATGTAATGCAGCTGAAACCCTTGTCCTTCATGAGAATTGGCCATATATTTCAGAGATGGTTCATTCCTTAAAAGAAAAAGGCGTGGAGCTTAGAGGTGATGAAGAGCTTGCTGCTCAATATCCATTTGTAAAAGTAGCAGTTGAAGAGGACTGGAAGAATGAATTTTTAGCACCAATTTTAGCTGTAAAAGTAGTTAATAGTGTAAAGGAAGCCATCCAACATATTGATGAGTATGGTACAAAGCATTCGGAAGCAATCATAAGTGATAACGATGAAAATGTACGATTATTCTTTCAGGGTGTCGATGCAGCCGTCGTTTATCATAACGCTTCCACCCGTTTTACTGATGGAGAACAATTTGGCTACGGAGCTGAAATTGGCATTAGTACACAAAAATTGCATGCACGCGGGCCAATGGGGTTAAGAGCCATTACTACTACAAAAGCAATTGTGCAGGGGACAGGTCAAATTCGCTCATAATAAGTCAGAGAACAAGGTAGATTCTTGTTCTCTATTTTTGTTCCAAACGATAAGGTTTCTGTTATAATAATATACAAACATACATTCTTATTTTGGAGAAGGTGAGATTCTTGGCTAATACCATACAAATAGCGGTTAGGACGCTCGTGGAATATGTTTATAGCAGTGGCAGTATTGATTCCAGATTCAGATCACAGTCCACGATGCTAGATGGAACAAGAATTCACCAAAAAATCCAACGTACATATCAAGAAACTGATCAAAAGGAAGTTTATCTTCGGGCTGACCTACCCTTTAAAGACCTTGTATTTACAATTGATGGGAGATGTGATGGTTTATTATTGCGTGATGGAGCGGTAATCATTGATGAGATTAAATCTACCTCTCAGCCGTTGGAACACCTTGGACAAGAGGGTCTCCCCGTTCATTGGGCACAAGCAAAAATGTACGCTTATATATATGCCAAGGATCATCAGCTACAGGAAATCTTCGTTCAGCTCACCTATGTGCAGGTTGAAAGTGATGAGAAAAGATATTTAAAAAAGAGTTTTACAATTGATGAATTAGATGTGTTTGTTCATGAGGTAGTAGAGAATTATTATCCTTATGCTAAATTTCTTCATGATCACCGGAAAGCGCGGAACGAAAGTAGTAAACAACTCGTTTTCCCGTTTGAATCTTACCGTGCTGGACAAAGGAAATTAGCTGGCGGTGTTTATAAAACGATATCTGAAGAAAAGAGTTTGTTTGTAAAAGCTCCAACTGGCATTGGCAAAACGATTTCAACCTTATTCCCAGCAGTTAAAGCAATGGGGGAAGGCTATCTAAATCGTATTTTTTATCTTACCGCGAAAACTATTACGAGGACAACGGCAGAAGAGGCTGCAGAACGTATTCGATCCTGTGGGCTATGTATGAAATCTGTTACGATTACCGCTAAAGACAAGGTTTGCTTTAAGGATGAAACAAAATGTCAAAAGGATTATTGCGAGTTTGCTGATGGCTATTATGATCGAATCAATGAAGCCATTTTAGATATCATGTCCAATGAGAGCCGGATGAATCGTGAGATACTTGAGAAGTATGCTCGAAAACATACCATTTGTCCTTTTGAATTCTCTATTGATCTTGCTTATGCGGCTGACGCTGTAATTTGCGATTATAATTATATTTTTGATCCTCACGTGTCGCTAAAACGGTTGTTCGAGGAGCAAAAGAAGTCCACACTTTTATTAGTCGATGAAGCTCATAATCTAGTTGACCGGGGTCGAGAAATGTTCTCTGCTTCTTTAAACAAAGATTCGTTTCTTCAATTGAAGAAGGAATTTAAGACAATTAATAAGGGTATTTATGATTGTGCTTCTAAAATAAATGCTTGGTTTATCTCTTTGAAAAAGAATTATCCAGAACAGAATGAATTTACTTTAGAGCAGCTTGATGAAGAATTGCTTGAGTTATTAATCCAATTTAATGAAGATGCTGAACTATTTCTGCAAAAGGAAAACGCTCCAAACCTTTTGGAACTGTACTTTCAAGTGAATGCCTTTTTGAAAATAGTTGAATTACTTGATGACCACTTTGTCATCTATGGGGAGAAAAATAATAACGATATAACACTTAAGTTGTTCTGCATTGACCCATCCAAACTGCTGCAGAAGATGGGAAAAAACTATCGTTCGAAAGTCTTTTTTTCTGCCACGCTATCGCCGCTATCTTACTATCGGGAGATACTAGGCGGCAAAGACGACGATTATTCACTTTCGATTCCTTCGCCATTTAAAGAAGAACAGACAGATATTTTTATCAAGCCGCTCTCGACTAGATTTCGTGACAGAGAGAAAACCAAAGAGCCAATTGCCTCTATGATCCATGCCTTAGTACAGAATCGACCAGGAAATTATTTAGTCTTTTTTCCCTCTTATCAGTATTTAATTGCGGTATATGAACAGTTCCTAGCAGAGTTCCCGGGAATCCATACCATACATCAGGGTTCAGGAATGTCTGAGGAGGAAAGAGAATTATTTTTAGAGGAATTTAAACCAAATCAAACCGAGACACTAATTGGTTTCGCCGTATTGGGCGGAGTTTTTTCAGAAGGTGTTGACTTAAAGGGTGACCGGTTAAATGGAGTGGTGGTGATAGGTGTAGGCCTGCCTCAGCTTTGTTATGAACGTAATCTAATAAAAAATCATTTTAATCAAAAGGAAAAAAGCGGATATGATTATGCCTATGTATTTCCTGGAATGAACAAGGTCTTACAGGCGGGAGGGCGATTAATCCGCTCGGAAGAGGACCATGGAACCATTGTGCTAGTAGACGACCGTTTTTTACAAAGACAGTATCAAGACTTGCTTCCTCAAGAATGGAGAAGTTTTACTGTTATATAAGAGAATTTAATCTAATCGGATAAAAGTTTGACTATTTACTCTACATTCACTAAAATTAGACCATATAATCTAATTTTCGAAAAGTGAAGGAGTAAGTGATGAATCATCCTATTTCCATTTTTATACTAGATGTAAGTAACTCTTCATCCCTTGAAATGGGAGATGAATTGACCAGCTACTTAGATGAGCTGGTCAATTGGATAAATGTTTGGACGAAGGATTTTGACCATTGCAAAGTAAAACACCGTGCGGGCGATGAAATTATTTTTGCTGGCTATGGTTATTCCACTGCCTATATTATCGCGTTCTTTATAAGCAGAGTTTGGAAGTATCGTTACCATACCCCTTATTTTGGTTTGTCCTTTGGTGATAGTGATAAAAAATTAGAAGAAGTCGATATTGAAAAGTGGATCCACCCGTTAATTAAGCAGGCACGTTATGCGAATGATTTATTAAAACAAGAGCAAGTCAGACCACTATTTAAATTTGAATTGGATCAATTTTATCAAAATCCCTCCTCCTTTCCATATAACCAGTTTCGGAATGAGTTTGAGGTACTAATTAATTCATTATTACGTTTACAGATGACCATGTTGAAAGAGCAAACTCCTATTCAGGCACAGGTTTTTACTTATTTCCTCATTTTGAAACAGCAAAAAGCAATAGCAAAACTACTTGAAAAAACAGCACCGACAATCTCTAGTCATTTTAAAAAAGGAAAATCTGAAGAAATTATAAAGGTTTTTACCGAATTGGTAACCATTCTAGATTCACTGCAGGAAAAATCTTATTACGATAAAGCAAAAAGTGAATCATTAATCGAAGCAATGAGAAATCATTTGAAGATAAATCAATGTAAGCAATAACCCGATAGAGAGGAGTTTCCATGTTATTATTATCCCTCATTCTTGCCCATCTCATCGCTGATTTTTATTTGCAGACCGATGTAATGGTCGTAGATAAGATGACAAACATGAAGAAGCATATCGGCCATCATTTTCTTGTAAATCTACTTGTGCTGACTTTTTTTTACCTTATTTCATTTAAAGAAATGGGTGTTGTTACGGGTCTCATTTACACGTTGCTCCTTATTGTAGGCAGCCATTTTTTAATTGATATCCTGAAAATTAGGCTCCTTGATACGTTAAAAATAAACAATGAAGAAAACCTAAAAAGGGCTAGTTTCTTTCTGATCGATCAGTTGTTACACCTTGTTGTTATTCTGCTTTCTGGACAGCTTTTTTTAGGGTATAACCTTACAGGAATTCATGAGTATTTTTTGATCGAGAAAGAATTAGGAACGATAAACTCGGTTTTAGTCATTATTATTGTTATGATACTTGCCACTAGTGTAAGTGGTCATATGATAAAAATCCTTTTAGGCTCATTGCCTAATCAGCTCTTAACGTTTGAAGGAAAGTATACATTTAAGAATGAACGGCAAGAAGCGCAATATTCAAAGAATCATACGGGTAATAGAGCGTTGTTAGAAGAATATAACTATACCATTTTTAGCAAGCACGATCTCTCGCGTGGAAAATTAATTGGCTATATTGAGAGATTACTAGTCTTAGTGTTAACCTTTTACAGTGCTTACCCAGCCATTGGATTTATTGTTGCTGCAAAGTCGATTGCACGGTTTAAACAAATGGATGACCGAAACTGGGCTGAGTACTTTCTATTGGGCACCCTAACATCGATGTTTTTAGGAATATCACTTGGAATACTCTTAAGGGAAGTACTAACCTAGAGTTTATATTTTTAGCTGCCTAAAGTAGGCAGCTATTTTTTTTTTCGAAAATTGACACAAGTTGTATGTTTTAGCATATAATTAAGAAAAAGTTGCACGAAGGAAAAACTTTGATAAAGGGGAAAGAGATATGAGCGAACCAAAAACAGTGAAACTTGTGGATGGTGAAAAGGGAAATTTGATTCAAATCACTTCTTTAAATCTGGACGGTGTAATGAGAAGGAGATTATTAGATTTAGGCTTTGTTGCAGGTGCGATTGTCGAGGTCATTAGAAAGAGCCCTTTAGGTGATCCAATTGCTTATCGAGTTAGTCAAACGACTATTGCTTTAAGAAAAGAGGAAAGTTCTCGTATAGAAGGGGTGTTGATGACAGATGGGGAATAGTTATCGTGTGGCCTTGGCGGGAAATCCGAATACCGGTAAAAGTACTTTATTTAATGCCTTAACGGGCTTAAGACAGCACACAGGAAACTGGGCTGGAAAGACTGTTTCGCTCGCACAAGGGAATGTTCAGTATAAAGATAAAACATTTAATTTGATTGATCTTCCAGGTACCTATTCGCTTTTTTCCAATTCAAGTGATGAAGAAGTAGCACGAAACTATATTGTTTTCGAAAAACCAGATGTTACGGTAGTTGTATTGGATGCCACTTCATTAGAGCGAAATTTTAATTTGGCCTTACAGGTATTGGAAATGACAAAAAACGTAATCATCTGTATTAACTTAATCGATGTGGCAGAACAACAAGGGATTACCATTAATGAGCGGATTTTAACAAATCGATTAGGCGTTCCGGTGATTAAAATATCGGCTCGAAACAAAAAAGGGTTCCCTATGCTGCTTGATACCATCGATCGAATCGTGACCGGGGCAATAGAATGTCAACCGGTTCAAACAACCTACGCCGATGAAATTGAAGACAAAATAAAGAAAATTGAACCAAAAGTTTCTGAACTTATTGGCAATCAGATGTCCGCCCGCTGGGTTTCGTTAAGGCTGTTGGATGGTGACGAAAAACTACTGAATGAGATTAACCAGCGCTATGGACAAAAGGAGAGAGCAGAATGAGTATTCAACAGCTTTATACAGAAGCACAGCAGCTTTCAACGGCCAAGCTGAGGGATGATATTGTTCAGCAGCTCTATGAACGAAGTCATCGCCTTTGTTCAGAAGGTATTAAATATACAAAGTCGAAAAGAGACACAAGGACCGAAAAGCTAGATGCAATCTTTACCTCACCGGTTTTTGGATTTCCGATTATGCTTACAATGTTGGGCGTATTGTTTTATTTGACGATAGCTGGAGCAAACATTCCGTCCTCGATGTTAGCAGTGTTCTTTGGGTCAATGGAGAGATATTTAACTGCATTTTTTACTTTTATTCAAGCACCTGACTGGGTACATGGCATTCTTGTTCTTGGGTTATACCGTGGTACAACGTGGGTTATAAGCGTCATGTTGCCTCCGATGGCAATCTTTTTTCCAACTTTCGCACTCTTAGAGAATTATGGTTATCTTCCACGTGTTGCTTTTAATATGGATCGCTTGTTTAAACGGGTAGGTGCTCACGGTAAGCAATCCTTAACGATGGCTATGGGTTTTGGCTGTAATGCAGCTGCCGTGATTTCGACAAGAATTATCGAATCACCTAGAGAAAGAATGCTGGCGATCTTGACAAATAATTTTGTGCCTTGTAATGGGCGTTGGGGAACGTTAATTGTATTAGCCTCGTTGTTTATGGCTGCGAATTTTACCGGCGGGTTAAAATCTCTTGTTACTACCGGAGTGATTGTCGGTATTGTTATGTTTGGTATCATAGTTACCTTTTTTGTCTCCTGGGTCCTTTCAAAAACAGCATTAAAAGGGATTCCGACCCACTACACGTTAGAGCTTCCGCCATATCGGAAACCTAAAATATTTGATACTGTGGTTCGCTCTTCGTTAACAAGATCTTGGTCGGTGTTAATGCGTGCGGTGAAAGTTGCAGCACCGGCGGCGATTTTAACATGGGTGTTTGCTAACATTTATATTGGTGATACCAGTATTCTGATGTATGCAGTTGAGTTCTTAGATCCATTTGGAAAACTACTAGGTCTCGATGGTTATATTATGATGGCGTTTATTTTAGGCTTGCCAGCGAATGAAATTGTTCTACCCATCCTGCTAATGGGGTATCTCTCAACAGGATCGTTAACAGAGGTGGATAGCTTGGTCGATTTAAAGCAAATCTTTCTCGATCATGGCTGGACGTGGCTGACAGCCCTAAATATGATGTTATTTTCACTGCTTCATTATCCGTGCGGAACAACGCTTCTAAATATTTATAAAGAAACAAAAAGTAAGAAATGGACCTTCCTGGCCTTTTTAATTCCAACGGTAATTGCGATTCTTGTTCCACTTATTATTACTCAAACTGTTAGATTTTTTGGATGGCTGTAGTAAAGTTTTCGGTTTTCGGGTGCTTACTTATTAAGAATTGACGACGTATGAATTGGCATACGTCTTTTTTTAAATTTATAAAGTTTCTCTATTGGGGGACCAGGGTATATAAATACCTGAGCCGATAAATAGACGGACAAATTCCGCTTATTTTGTAATTATTATTAAAATAGGCTTAAATACACGGAGAGATTCCGCCTATTGGCTCGTAAAAATCGAAAATGGGTGATATTGCTTTGCGTAGACGGAATATCTCCGCTTAAATCCCCCGAAACGAGGTACATCCTGCATTTAACCGGAAAACTTCCGCTTATTATTTTACTTTACATGCTACTCAATAAGGACAAGACATCATATTAAAACAGGAGTAAGTTTTATCATAAAAATCCAAGAGAATCTCATTTTAAAAACGGAACCCTTTTAAAGTGGTGTCTTTTTTGTTGGTTTGCTTTTTCTATGTCATAATAAACAAGAAGGAGGAGGGAACCATTATGCGTTTAACAGGTAAAAAGGTAATAAGTCTTGTCCATCATGATTTTGAAGATCTTGAATTGTGGTATCCTATTCTTAGATTAAGAGAAGAAGGAGCCGTTGTTCACTTAGCAGGTGAGAAGGCGGAGGATGAGTACATAGGAAAATATGGTGTGCCGGCTAAATCGGATTACGCTTTTAGTGATATTAAAGGGGAGGATTATGATGCCATCTTGGTGCCAGGAGGCTGGGCGCCAGATAAGATTCGCCGCTTTCCTGAAGTACTTTCACTGCTTCAACATTTCGAAGAAAACCAAAAGCCGATTGGACAAATCTGCCATGCTGGCTGGGTTTTGATTTCCGCAAAAATATTGCAGGGCAAAAAGGTAACTAGTACTCCTGGAATTAAGGATGATATGGAGAATGCTGGTGCTACTTGGTATGATGAACCGGTTGTTGTCGACGGACACTTAGTTTCAAGCAGACGCCCGCCAGATTTACCGGATTATATGCGAGAATTTATTAAAGTCATCGAGCAAAAATAAGTTATTTTTAAGCATTATTTCCAGATGTTTTAGAGATACTGATGGAATGAAATATTTATTCTAAATAAGAGGGAGAATACAACATGGCTAATATTGAAGTAGGCGAAGTTTTTACAATCAGTGATGAAACAGAGCAAGAACAGGAAGTGGAAGTGCTTGCTTCCATCAATATAGAAGGTACTAATTATGTGGCAGTAGGATTCGTTGAAGATATTCAAGAAGAAACAGAAGAGGACATTGATATTTTCTTCTTGAAGGTCGATGAAGATGGAGATTTGACTGCAATTGAAAGCGATGAGGAATTTGATAAAGTCTCGGCTGCTTTTGAGGAGATAATGGATGAGGAAGAGTGATACTCAATAAATAAAAGGTGTAAGGATGTTAGTCCTACACCTTTTATTTTGTTTCTACTCTATGTGGTCCTCTTCAGACTGTGGTATTAAGTCTGGATCCATATAAACTCCATCAAAAAATACTTCCATTAATACTGTGCCATCTTTATTAATAAAAGGTACACCTACCATCATTACATCATGAGTAATATTATAGATTACCTCAACCTTCTTGACTCCAGTCCATTTAAGTCCATTATTTATATTTTCTTTTTTCACTATTTTAAATTCATCACTTTTTAATAAATTTGATACTATTTTATTTTTTTCAGCACCAAAAACCGGCTCAACTATACAACCGCACCCGTCCCCCTCATGTGCAAATGCCACATTTCCAGGTCCCACAAACATCAATAAAACAATCAAACTAGTAAAAAATAATGTTAAAATCTTTTTCATTTATTTTCCTCCTTTTTATGTACTACTTATATATTCCTCTATTTCTCGACAATTTCCTGCAAATTTTATGAAAAGTTTCTGACAATTTTACTGGTTCTTATTGCTCATTCTTAATTTTTAGTTTTTTCATTCGATACTGAAGGCTTTGGCGGCTTAATCCTAGTACGTCAGCAGTTCTAGAAATGTTGTAATCATTATTTTTCCAGACATGTTCTATATAAGACTTTTCAAAGTATTCCATTTGATCCTTCAGTGACGCTATTCTATCTGTCCCTTCTTTTAAAAACATATCTACGGAGACAGAAGGAGTATTTCTTTCTTTTACCTGCAATTTACTCCGGTATTGATAGGGTAAATGAGAGTACCCAATGAATTCTTCATCATCCATCATAATGTTCATAGCAGCTTCGATTAGGTGTTCTAATTCACGAACGTTTCCATGCCAATCATACTCTAGAAAAGAAGCTTGAACCTCTTCGGATAAACCTTTTACATTCATTTGAAAGTGATCGTTATACTTCTTAATAAAGAGCTGGGCAAGGAGAGGGATATCTTCTTTTCGCTCTCTTAATGGCGGAATGAAGACAGTAACGACTCCAAGACGATAATACAAGTCTTTTCGCATATGATTATTGGTTACCGCATCGATTGGATCCTCGTTAATATTCGCGATTACACGAACATCAACGGGGGTATCCTTTGTATCACCAACCCTGCGTATCGTTTTTTCTTGAAGTGCACGAAGCAGTTTAGCTTGAAGATTTAGATTAAGAGAATTAATCTCATCCAGTAACAGCGTTCCGCCATTTGCTTGTTCAAATAATCCTGGCTGGTCAATCGCTCCTGTAAATGCACCCCGTTTTGTGCCGAATAGAAGACTTTCTATTAAGTTATCAGGCAGTGCCGCACAGTTTTGAGATATAAAAGGTCCAGAAAACCGGTTGCTTGCATTATGAATGCTTTGGGCAAACAACTCTTTTCCAGTTCCAGTTTCTCCTACAATTAAGACATAAGAAGACGTACGTGCCGCACGCTTGGCACCTTCAATAACATCCTTCATCACTGTACTGTTTCCTGTAATACTATCAAAAGTATATCTAGTGGTTCCCTTACGCGTGATATTCCCTTTTATTAAACGTTCCAGCTTTGTGACGTCGTTGGCGATTTCAACTGCACCCAACAGTTCTTCATTTTCGTAAATTGGAATGGTATTGTTGTTGGTGGTAATTTCTCTGCCTTTGTTATTAAAATAGGTTTGTTTTACGTTCTTTGTTTCTTTTCTATCTTGGAGCGCTTTTACAAGTGTACTAGATTGATCTTCTTTAAACATAAAGACATCTAGGAGATTTTTATTCATAACATCCTGGATATCCATTGATTCAATTTGGGCCATTTTATGATTATAGATAACCGTATTCCCAGAAGCATCTACTGCGTGGACCCCAACATCCACTTCGTCCAAAATCCTTTTATACATCGATTTAAGATATTGCAAATATTGGATGGTCATTTTTGTATTATCCATGAGAGTATTCCCCTTAATGTTTATGTTTCTATTAAAACAAAAAATACATAATAGTGCAAAAATATTTTGCATTACATAACAATTGAATATTTGGCGCAAAAATATTTTGCACTTAGTAATATAAATCCCTTATTAATATAGCATTTTAGGTTTGGCACGATACTTGCATTATTATATTTTGAACAAACAACAAGGGGGAAATTTAGATGAAACCGTATACTCATGAACCATTTACTAATTTTGCAGATGAAGCGAATAAACTAGCTTTCGAGCAAGCACTTGCATATGTTCATTCCCAGTTAGGGAAGGAATATCCAGTAGTGATTGGCGGAGAAGCTATTACTACTGATAGTAAAATTCAGTCTATTAATCCAGCAAATAAAGAAGAAGTCATCGGAAGTGTGTCCATGGCCGACCAAGAACTTGCCGAAAAGGCCATGCAAACCGCTTTACATGCATTTGAAACTTGGAAAAAATGGAAGCCTGAGCACCGTGCAAATATCCTATTCCGTGCCGCAGCTATGTTACGCCGCCGTAAGCATGAATTTTCTGCCTATCTTGTAAAAGAGGCTGGAAAACCATGGAAGGAAGCGGATGCGGATACCGCTGAAGCAATTGATTTTATTGAGTATTACGGCCGTCAAATGCTCCGTATTAAAGAAGGTTTTCAAGTACAAAGCCGTGATGGAGAATACAATCAATATCATTACATTCCATTAGGAGTGGGAATTATTATATCTCCATTTAACTTTCCATTGGCTATTATGGCTGGAACAACGGTTGCAGCCATTGTCTCAGGTAATACCGTCCTATTAAAGCCTGCAAACTCAACACCGATTGTGGCTGCAAAATTTGTAGAACTTATGCATGAGGCAGGTCTGCCGAATGGTGTCTTAAACTTTGTACCTGGCAGTGGCGCTCAAATTGGAGATTATTTAGTCGATCATCCAAAAACTCGATTCGTATCCTTCACTGGTTCCCGTGAAGTAGGCTGCCGAATCAATGAAAGAGCGGCAAAAGTTAATCCAGGTCAAATTTGGATTAAACGCGTCATTGCTGAAATGGGTGGTAAAGATACAGTTGTTGTCGATAATGATGCTGACTTAGATTTAGCCGCAACTAGCATTGTCTACTCTGCTTTTGGATTTTCGGGTCAAAAATGTTCAGCTGGATCTCGTGCCGTTGTTCACCAAGATGTTTATGATGAAGTACTAGAAAAAGCGGTCGCGTTAACAAAAACACTTACACTTGGTAATCCAGAAGACCTATCTAATTATATGGGCCCAGTGATTGATGAAAAGTCATTTAAGAAAATCATGAATTATATTGAAGTAGGAAAACAAGAAGGCAGACTTATGACGGGTGGAGAAGGCGATGATTCTAAAGGGTATTTCATTCAGCCAACAATCTTTGCTGATTTAGAGGAAAAGTCTCGACTTATGCAAGAAGAGATTTTTGGACCAGTCTTGGCTTTCTCTAAAGCTCGTGATTTTGACCATATGATGCAAATTGCTAACAATACAGATTACGGTCTAACAGGAGCTTTAATTTCAAACAACCGCGAGCATATTGAACGTGCACGTGAAGAATTCCACGTAGGAAATCTATATTTTAACCGTGTGTGTACAGGTGCAATAGTTGGTTATCAGCCATTTGGAGGATTCAACATGTCAGGAACAGATTCAAAAGCAGGCGGTCCTGATTATTTACTGCTTCATATGCAAGCAAAAACAACATCTGAAATGCTATAGAGGAGGAAGATTGAATGAATACCATGATGAATAAAACAACAGAAATTATTGACCAAACTCAAAAATTTGGCGCCAATAACTATCATCCACTGCCAATCGTTGTATCAAAGGCAGAGGGTGTATGGGTAGAAAGCCCAGAAGGAAACCGTTATATGGATATGCTGAGTGCCTATTCTGCGGTAAACCAAGGTCATCGTCATCCTAAAATTATCCAAGCATTAAAAGACCAAGCAGATAAAGTGACGTTAACTTCACGCGCCTTTCATAATGACCAACTTGGTCCGTGGTATGAGAAAATTTGTAAATTAACCAATAAAGAAATGGCACTTCCGATGAATACAGGTGCTGAAGCGGTTGAAACAGCTCTAAAAGCAGCACGCCGCTGGGGCTATGATGTTAAAGGAATCGCTGAGAATCAAGCTGAAATTATTGCTTGTACAGGTAACTTCCATGGCAGGACAATGGGTGCTGTATCCCTATCCTCTGATCCTGAATATAAGCGAGGATTTGGTCCAATGCTTCCAGGCATTAAGCTTATCTCATATGGAGATATTGAAGCATTAAAAGCAGCTATCACTCCTAATACAGCAGCATTCTTAATTGAACCAATTCAAGGTGAAGCAGGAATTATTCTGCCACCTGAAGGATTCTTAAAAGCAGCAGCTGATCTATGTAAAGAAAGCAATGTATTATTTATTGCCGATGAAATTCAAGTTGGTTTAGCACGTACAGGAAAAATGTTTGCTACGGAATGGGAAGAAGTGAACCCAGACATGTTAATTTTAGGAAAAGCATTAGGCGGCGGAGTATTCCCTATTTCATGTGTGGTTGCAAACTCAGATGTATTAGGCGTATTTAACCCAGGTTCACATGGTTCCACTTTCGGAGGAAATCCCCTTGCTTGTGCGGTGTCAATTGCAGCCCTACAAGTAATTGAGGGAGAAAAATTAGCAGAACGATCACTTGAATTAGGACAGTATTTCTTAGATCAATTAAAAACAATCAATAATCCTGTAATTAAAGATATTAGAGGCAGAGGTTTATTTATTGGTGTGGAACTTACGGAAGAAGCAAGACCTTACTGTGAGCAATTAAAGGAAGAGGGGTTATTATGTAAAGAAACACATGATACCGTTATTCGTTTTGCTCCACCGCTGGTAATCACTAAGGAAGAAATCGATTGGGCATTTGAGAAGATTACGAAAGTTTTTGCTTAAATAGTAATTTCATATTCCACTAAACTAAGAGGTGTCTAGCCATGTCTGTTAAGACAGTGATAAATGAAATGTCAAAAGAATCGCAAAAGGAAAAAGAATCTTTAAACTTATACTATGCAACACAAACCGTTATACAGGAAGCGCTAACTAAGTTAGGCTATAATACCCAAATGTACGAGCTCTTAAAAGAACCTATTCGTTTATTAACGGTGCGGATTCCAGTACGCATGGATGATGGTACGGTAAAAGTTTTTACCGGGTACCGTTCACAGCATAACGATGCAGTTGGTCCAACAAAGGGCGGTGTTCGCTTCCATCCAGATGTAGATGAAGCCGAGGTAAAAGCCTTATCGATATGGATGAGTTTAAAGTGTGGAATTACGAACCTTCCTTATGGCGGTGGAAAAGGCGGTATTATCTGTGACCCAAGAAAAATGTCTTTCAGAGAACTAGAGAGATTAAGCCGCGGCTATGTTCGTGCTATTAGTCAGATTGTTGGGCCAACAAAAGATATCCCTGCTCCGGATGTTTATACCAACTCACAGATTATGGCTTGGATGATGGATGAGTACAGCCGTTTGCGTGAGTTTGACTCGCCAGGATTCATCACTGGAAAACCTCTTGTATTAGGCGGATCACATGGACGTGAAACAGCAACGGCACGTGGTGTTACCATTTGTATTAATGAAGCTGTTAAAAAAATAGGAAAAGAGCTATTAGGTGCTCGTGTGGTGATCCAAGGTTTTGGAAACGCAGGCAGCTACCTAGCTAAATTTATGCATGACGCGGGTGCGAAAGTAGTTGCTGTTTCCGATGTATATGGCGGAGTGTATGATCCTGATGGACTGGATATCAATTATTTACTTGATAGAAGAGATAGCTTCGGTACATTTTCACAGCTTTTTAATGATACAATCAGCAATAAAGAATTACTTGAATTAGACTGTGATATCCTAGTACCTGCAGCGATCTCGAACCAAATTACCGAAGAGAATGCTGCTAATATTAAAGCAAGTATAGTCGTAGAAGCGGCAAACGGACCAACGACTCTTGAAGCTACAAAAATCTTAACAGAACGTGAAATCCTTCTTGTCCCTGATATTCTTGCGAGTGCAGGCGGTGTAACCGTTTCTTACTTTGAGTGGGTGCAAAATAATCAAGGTTACTATTGGACTGAAGAAGAAGTAATGGAAAAGCTTGAGAAGGTAATGGTGAGTTCTTTTGACACCATCTATCAATTGGCACAGAACCATCAAGTTGATATGCGTTTAGCGGCTTATATGATTGGAATTAAAAAAGTAGCAGAAGCCTCTCAATTCAGAGGATGGGTTTAATCGAAAAACAAAAGCCTTGCAGTCATTATCTGCAAGGCTTTTATACACGCTATTCATTTAATAAAGCGTTTAATTTGCTTTAGTGCGTCTTTTCGGTTTGGATAGCGAAAAGGTAAATCAAAGGTGGTCGTCTGCTTTAAAATACTCTTTTGGTGGGAGAAGACATCGAAACTGCCTCGGCCATGGTAGGCGCCAATTCCACTTTCACCAACACCGCCAAATGGAAGGTAAGGTGAACTGAGGTGCATGACGGTATCGTTTATACAGCCGCCTCCGAAAGAGATAGAATTCAAAATACTATCTTGGAACTTTTTGCTTTCTGAGAAGATATATAGAGCTAATGGTTTAGGGTGTTCATTAATTTTCTGAATCATGGTTGTTTCATAATCATATTCAAGGACAGGGAGGACGGGGCCAAAAATTTCCTCCTGCATCACTGGATCATCCCACGTGACACCGCCGAGCACTGTCGGCTCAATTGTAAGAGTATCCTTTGAATAATAGCCGCCATGAAAGATTTCCCCGTTCGAAAGAAAGCTGGTTACACGATTAAAATGACGTTCACTTACGAGTCTCGTAAATTCACCACTTTTCACGATATCTTCATATAGCTCCTTAATAGTTTCTTTGAAAATTTTTAAAAATTCTTCCTTAATTTCTTTGTGTACATATAAATAGTCAGGTGCAACACATGTTTGACCAGCATTAATAAACTTGCCCCACGCAATCCGTTTTGCCGCTAATCTAAGATTCGCGTCATGATGAACGATACAAGGACTTTTTCCACCTAATTCAAGCGTAACAGGAGTTAAGTGCTTTGCGGCTGCTTCCATAATGATCTTACCAACGGAAACACTTCCAGTAAAAAAGATATAATCGAATTTTTCTTTTAACAACAGCTGAGTGGTTTCGGCGTCACCTTGAACGACAGAAACATACTCTTCAGGAAATGTCTTATTGATAAGGTCCGCCATTAGTTTTGATGTTTCTGGTGTTAGTTCAGAGGGTTTAAGTACTGCACAATTTCCCGCCGCAATCGCACCGATGAGAGGAGCTATGGCTAATTGCAAAGGATAATTCCAAGGAGAAATAATTAAAGCAATTCCAAATGGTTCAGAGTAAATATAGCCCTTAGATCCTATTTGAGTCATTGCCGTCTTTACTTTTCTTGGCTGAGTCCAATCTCTAATATGTTTTAGAGTAAAGCGAATTTCCTCAAGCAATATTCCCATTTCACTAATATAAGAGTCGAAGTCACTTTTATTCAAATCCTTTTTGAGCGCTTCCATAATTTCTGTCTCATGTGAGCGAATCATGTCCCCTAAGGATGTTAATGCTTCTATTCGATATGATACATCTTTTGTTATCCCGGTTTGAAAGAAAACACGCTGCTTTTTCAATAAATGACTGAACTCTTCCATAGGGCACCTCCTCATAGATAATGATATTTTATCACAACATATTTCAATGACCAGCTTTGTTTTAAGCTAAATGGAATAATTTTGTATGAATAAAAATTATCGGAGAATACTATAATTAAATACCAGTAAAGGAGATAGGGCATGTCTATTGAAATAGGAATGAAATATCAAATTTCACAAAGCATTAAGGGGAATTTTAATTCTGCAGATTTAATGACGGTTACCACTAATAATGGTATTACCGTTCAATTTACTCTAGAAGATGGAAAAGGACATGGGTCAATGCCACTGGATCACTTAAACTATTTATTAAGACGATCCAATCTTACCCCGGTGACTTCGAATAAGAGAGTACACTTAAGTTCAGAAAATGAAGAAAAAATAGGATAACAAGGAAAGCCTCCAATTTTCACAAGGAGGTTTTTTTTGAGTGACCGAAAATCAAAATGCATTTTTAGTCACTCTAGCCAATTTACTAAAAAATTTAATGGTTCTCTTTTATTAACATTTTTAATAAGTAGTCAGCATAAGCTTCAGAGATTTCTTCTGCACTTTGAGGACCATGTTGGTTATACCATTCTTGAATCCAGTTAAGAGCACCTAAAATTATTAAACGTACCATTTTTACGTCCACTTCACCAAACACCTGTTTATTTATACCTTCATGAATGATTCTATCAAAATAGTGAGAGTAACTTTTTCTAAGGTTGAGAACTTCTTTCAGCTGCTCTTCTGAAAAATTATGATTTGGCTTCGAAAGAGCCATGAACATTGATTTTTCACTTGCAGCAAGTAGAATATGTTCTTTAATCGCACTTCTTAGCTTTTCGATTGGGCTGCAATCACTTTCAATTACTTTCTCAATTCCATCTAGACAAATCTCCATAATCATTAAATGACATTGATAGAGAAGGTCATCTTTATTTTTAAAATAGTAATACATCGATCCTTTTGTCATCAAAAGTTTGGCAGCAATTTCTTCCATCGTCGTTCCTTGGTATCCTTTTTCCACAAGAACAGCTGCAGCAGAACGAAGGATTTCCTGCTTTTTTTTCGCCATTTTCTGCGTTCTAAAAGAGGACATACACTTTACCTCCTAACACTTTAAACTTCGTAATCTATCATCAATTATTGGTTAATTTTTTGCCTTTGTTTAACTATAGGACAGCATATCTAATAAATCAACAGCGTTCAAAGATTTTTTGACTTTGTGTTCAAAAAATAAATCAATTGTAAAATTATTAGAAAATTGCTATTATTTTTACAAGGGATGAAAACGGTATCACTAGAAAGGGGAAAATAAGGTGAAAATACAAGATTCTATTGCTTTAGTAACGGGCGGTGCTTCGGGACTTGGAGAAGCAACAGTCCGGAATATTATTAAAAACGGCGGTAAGGCAGCTATTCTCGACCTCTCTGAGGAAAGAGGCAAGGCGTTAGCAGTTGAGTTAGGTGAGAATGCAGTTTTTTACAATACGAATGTGACGGGTGAAGAAGATGTCCAACAGGCAATTGATTTAGTGATTGCTCAATTTGGAAGCATTAATACGGTGGTGAATTGTGCTGGAATTGCAGTCGCCGAAAAAACGGTAGGGAGAAATCAAGCACATAGTTTTGATAATTTTAAAAAAGTTATTGAAATAAATTTAATTGGTACCTTTAATGTCATTCGCCTTGCTGCTGCCAAAATGATGGATAATCAGCCGAATGAAGAAGGTGAAAGAGGAGTAATCATCAATACTGCCTCAGTGGCTGCATTTGATGGTCAAATTGGTCAAGCTGCTTACAGTGCCTCTAAAGGCGGTGTTGTCGGTATGACATTACCAATTGCTCGTGATTTAGCAAAATCTGGTATCAGGGTGATGACTATCGCACCTGGCATCATTGAAACACCTCTATTCGGATCATTGTCTGAGCAGGCAAAGACTGCCTTGGAATCGCAGGTTCCATTCCCATCCAGACTCGGACGACCATCTGAATACGCTCAATTAACTCAGTCGATTATCGAAAATGTCATGCTTAATGGAGAAACCATCCGCTTAGATGGAGCCATTCGTATGCCGCCTAGATAAATTGATAGTTTACTCTATATAAAAATTAAAATTGGAGGAAGATAATATGCGTGAAGTTGTTATTGTTGAGGGAGTTCGTACACCGGTTGGAAAAAGGAAAGGGCTATTGAGCAACGTTCGGCCAGATGATTTGGCCGCAAAAGTCTTAAAAGAATTAGTAAATCGTGCTGGCATTTCCCCAGGAATCGTACAGGACGTCATTATGGGCTGTGTTTCACAGATAGAAGAACAAGGTCTGAATATCGCGCGCAACGCCGTTTTAATGGCAGATTTCCCGATCCATGTGCCGGCGACTACCATAGATCGTCAATGCGGATCTGGTCAGCAGGCAATTCATTTTGCAGCACAAGCCATTCTAAGTGGAGATATGGATATTGTCATTGCAGGAGGAGTAGAAAGCATGACACGTGTCCCACTTGGTTCAACTCGTCAACATTCAACATCCAGTGAAGAGCTTACATCCAGGTATGAAATCATTCATCAAGGTTTATCGGCAGAAAGAATTGCTGATAAATGGGGCTTCACCCGCACCCAGTTAGATGAATTTTCAGTAGAGAGCCACAATCGTGCATTGTTGGCCCAAGAAGAAGGAAGATTTGACAGAGAGATTATGTCTTTAGAAGTAACTTTAGAGGATGGCAGTACGGCAGTAATGAAGCAGGATGAAGGACCTCGTAAAGGTTCTACTGTAGAAAAGTTGGCCACACTTAAAACAGTCTTTAAGGAAGATGGAAAGATACATGCAGGTAATGCCAGCCAAATGAGTGATGGTGCTGCAGCTGTATTATTGATGTCCCGTGAAAAAGCGGAGGAATTAGGGCTTAAGCCACGATTCCGAATTGTTGCCAGGTCCGTAGTAGGTTCTGATCCAACCTTAATGCTGACTGGTCCAATTGAAGCAACAAGACAGGTTTTAGCCAAAGCAGGGCTGACAATCGAAGATATGGACACCTACGAAGTAAATGAAGCATTTGCTCCTGTACCAATGTGCTGGTTGGAGGAAATTAAGGCAGATCCTAAGAAATTAAACCCTAACGGGGGAGCGATTGCCCTTGGACACCCACTTGGAGCAACAGGCGCTAAATTGATGATCTCGATGATGAATGAATTAGAACGAACAAGCGGGCGCTATGGTCTTCAAGCAATTTGTGAAGGCGGTGGAATGGCCAACGGAACAATCATCGAAAGAATTAGTGAATAAGAACTAAAATAGGAAATAAGCAGCAAAAGAAACATTTTGTTGCTTATTTTCTTTTAATAATAACTAGAGTAAGGGGGAGAAGGGTTTTTGTTCAATGAAATCGGTGTAACACAAGTAACGATACCGCTGCCTTTTCGCTTAAATCATGTAAATTGCTTTTTAGCTGAGGGAGCTAGCGGGTGGACCATTATCGACACAGGATTAAATAATGAAGGATCCAGGGACATATGGAGAGCAATCATTGAAAAGCATGGAATAAAGGACATCATACTAACTCATTACCATCCAGACCATTTTGGCTATGCTGGGACGCTGCAGCAGCTTACAAATGCAGAGGTATGGATGACAGAAATTGATGCTGAGGCTGGGTTAACCTATTGGGAGCATGACTCTTTAGGGAGTGTAAATGATAACTATGATACATGCGGGCTTCCTGATAATTTATCTCGGCTGCTAACGACAGATGAACAGGGTTTTAGCCCACAAGTTAAGCCTTATCCAACTGTTCAACATTATCTGGAGGAAGGAATGAAGATCGTCTTTGGCAAATACGAATACGAGGTTATTTTTACACCGGGGCATTCCGATGGATTAATCACTTTATTTAATAAAGAGAATAGTATCTTATTTTCAACCGATCATATTTTACCAAGAATTTCTCCCAATGTTTCATACTGGTTCCGTGGTAATCGGAATCCATTACAATCCTTTATGACTTCCTTGGAAAAAATTAAAGTATTAGACGTTGACTATGTAATCCCTTCTCATGGGAAGCCGTTTAGAAATGCGAATCAAAGGATAGAAGAATTATTGACACACCATCTTGAAAGATTAGCAGAGACGTATGACGCTATTAAACGGCCAGCAACCATCTATGAGGTTAATCAACAGTTGTTTCGAAATTTGAATATCCATGAAACTCGATTTGCTGTTGGCGAAACACTTGCTCACTTGGAGTATTTATACGTAAACAACCAATGTAAAAAATTTCTTCAGGATGGTACATGGTATTACGAAAGCATTTAAGGGAGATTAGGAATGGAAACTATTATTACACTTCAAACACAAATAGAAGATATTGATCAATTGGGGCATGTGAATAATTGTAGATACGTTAAGTTTTTGGAGGATGGTCGTGTACATTGGTATGAAAATTGTGGAATTTCTTTAAAGGACTTTCAAAAAATGAGGATTGGAACGGTTGTTTTAAAAATGGAGGTATTGTATCGGAAAGAAGCAAATTTAGGAGATCATTTAAAAATCATTACCCGTCCAGACTATTTAGGAAAAACAAGTTTCGTATTAAAACAAGATATTTATAATCAATTTGATGAACATATAACAGAAGCCAAAGTGACAATGGTCATGTTTGATACTATATTAAGGAAAGGTATAAAAGTGATCGATCAAATCGCTCAAAACTTTAGATAATCTTTTCAAGTAAAACAGAGCATTTTTGTTTGAATAAATGCTCTGTTAAACTGCAGTATTTTGTTTGTATGCCTGCAGAGAAATATCGTTTATTACTATCTAAAAGGCTGTATTAGTATAAACCGCTATTAAAACAACGGCTTTACAATCCCCAATATTTTTCACCGTATGCGGCACACTTGCATTCCAGCTGAAGGAGTCACCTTCTTCTAAAATAACAGAGTCTTCACCCTGTTCTGCTAGGACTTTCCCCTCTAAAACTAAATGACATTCTTCCCCTTCATGCGCATGGGCGTCTCCAATTGAAGCGCCTGGAGGAAACTCCACACTTCTTAAACTCAAACCACCCATTGAAGAAATATGCTCAATCTTCAACTGATTGAACGTAGTGGTTGTTCTATCATCTTTTCGAACTACGCGTAAATGTTGTTTTTTTTCTAATAATAAGTAAGGTAATGGAACCTCTAAATAAGTGGCAATAGTTTGCAGCGTATTGATCGATGGTGAAGTGTTATTGTTTTCTACGTTACTGATAAATCCTTTTGAAAGGCCTGTACCTTCACACATTTGAGCAATTGTAATTTTTTTTCGATTTCTTATAGCACGAATTTTTGCGCCGATATCCAGTTTGATCACCCTTTTATGGTTTCCTAATATAGAACATATTTATATATTAGCAAAAATTCCATTGACAATCCACAAGATTCACTGTTATCCTATAAGCAACAAATGTTCATATTTAAAAACATTTTATTTTTTAGGTTGATGTTTACAAATATGAATTTTTATTAACTATTAAAATACTGATAGGAGGGATATAGATATGAATGCACCTATGATTTATGAGCTTCGCCGTCCAAGAGAGATCAATCCTGATAAAAAATATCCTGCGTTGTTTATTATGCATGGAATAGGCAGTAATGAACAAAATATGCTGTCTTTGGTAAACGGCTTAGAAGAACGATTTTACATCTTTAGTATTCGGGGTCATCTTACACAGCCGCCAGGTTTTGCTTTCTTTACCATTGAAGGGTACGGTAAGCCCCACCGGGAAGTGTTCGATGAGGGAGTAACACAGCTAACAAATTTTGTTGACTATGCTTGCGAACAGTATCCACTAGATGCATCTCAATTATACTTGTTAGGTTTTAGCCAAGGCGCGATTTTAGCGATGACACTAGGCTTGACATTAGGAGAAAAAATAAAAGGCATTGTCGCTCTAAGTGGTTACATTCCAGCCTTCGTAAAAGAAGAATATGAGATCAAATCTGTAAAAGAGTTATCGGTTTTTATTTCACATGGAGAAATGGATCAAGTGCTTCCATTTGAGTGGGGCCTTGCTAACAACGAGTATTTTCGTCAATTAGATGCAAACGTGACTTTTAAGACATATTTAGAAGGACATAGTGTGTCTATGAGTAATCATCAGGATTTTACAAACTGGTTATTAGAAGATTTAAAAAAATAATACATTAAGGGAGAGACATAAGAGATGAAAAAGATAGAAGTAAGTACATTTATTTTACGTATAGTGTTAGGGGTTACGTTTTTTATTCATGGATTAGTGAAATTCCAAGGCGGCATTGAAAATATCGTTGGCTGGTTTGATTCGATTGGCTTACCAGGAGTGCTAGCCTATGGTGTTGCGGTGTTAGAAATGGTTGGAGGACTTGCATTAATCATTGGTTTAGGAAGCAGAATTGTATCAGCACTGTTTGTATTATTAATGCTTGGAGCGACTGTTAAAGTGAAATTGGCTGGCGGCTTCTTAGGAAATGGTCAAGGTGCAGGCTGGGAATTAGATTTAGCATTACTAGCGATGGCATTATTCATTGCCATAAATGATAGTAAGATGTTAGCTTTAGATAAAGTGTTTTTTAAAGGACAAAATAACCAAACACAATCTCTTTAATAAGGAGGGAAAAGTACTATGATGCCATCACTGTTTATTGCTCATGGTGCACCATTACTAGCGATTGAAAACAATGAGTATACTCAATTTTTAAATCAACTGGGACATTCTTTACCGCGCCCAAAGGCCATTGTTTTATTTTCCGCCCATTGGGAATCTAGATCGCAAAAAGTGAGCGAAGTAGACCAATATGACACTATTTATGATTTCGGCGGCTTCGACCCATCGTTATATACAATTAAATATCCAGCTAAAGGTCTACACGAAATCTCAAATGAAATAAAGGATTTATTCAAAGAAAATGGTATTCCTTTCGATGTAGAAACGAAACGTGGATTGGATCACGGTGCTTGGGTAGTGCTACGTTTACTTTACCCAGAAGCAGATGTCCCTGTCATTGCCATGTCGGTAAATCCTAATTTAACTCCGGAAGAACAATATAAAGTCGGAAAGTCACTGGCTGGATTACGTGCTAACGATGTTCTAATTATAGGCAGCGGAGGAACAGTTCATAATTTGAGAGCCGTAAATTTTGCAGACAATGGAAAAGTTGATCAATGGGCATTGGAGTTTGATGATTGGTTAGCTCATCATCTTCATACATGGGATACCGATTCATTGTTTAAATACGATTCAATCGCTCCTAATGCACAATATGCCGTCCCTCCATATGGTAACGAACATTTTGTTCCGATTTTTTATGCCATGGGAGCAGCAGATGACAACCAAAAAGCGAAATTATTACATCGCAGCTTTAGATATGGAAACCTAAGTCATAGCGTATGGCAATTTGGATGATAGTTAAAAATAACACTAACTCAGCGTTAGTGTTATTTTTAAAAAGTTAGAATAATTCTTATCAATTGAAATATAGGTGTGATTATTGATATAATAATTCGGTTATTAATAAAAAGAATGTATAAAAGTTAATAAGGTGGTAAATATGAATCAAGATTTTAGAGTGTTATTGTATTATAAATATGTCACTATAGAAAACCCTGAAGAAGTTCAGCAAGAGCATCTTCAGTTTTGTAACGAGTTGGGTTTAAAAGGAAGAATTATTATTGCTTCTGAGGGTATTAACGGTACTGTGTCAGGTACAGTTGAGCAAACGGACGCTTATATAAAATATATGGAAGAGCATCCGCTTTTTGCAGGGACTGTCTTTAAAATTGATGAAGCAACAGAGCATGCGTTCAAAAAAATGCGTGTCCGTTATCGACCAGAACTTGTAACGCTGCGTTTAGAGGACGATGTTGACCCTCTTGTTACAACTGGAAAGCACTTAAAACCGAAAGAATTTTTTGAAGCAATGCAAAGTGAAGATACTGTTGTGATTGACGCACGAAATGATTATGAATATGATTTAGGTCATTTCCGAGGCGCCGTTCGCCCTGATATATTAAATTTCCGTGATCTGCCTGATTGGATTCGAGAAAATAAGGAACAATTCGAAGGTAAAAAGATTCTTACGTATTGCACAGGTGGTATCCGCTGTGAAAAATTCTCAGGCTGGCTTGTAAAAGAAGGATTTGAAGATGTTTCACAATTAGAAGGCGGTATAGTTACCTACGGAAAAGATCCAGAAGTTCAAGGTGACCTATGGGATGGACAGCTTTATGTATTTGACGAGCGCATTGCGGTTCCAGTCAATCAAAAAGAGCATGTGGTTGTAGGTAAGGATTACTTCACTGGTGAGCCTTGTGAGCGTTACGTAAACTGTGCTAATCCAGAGTGTAATAAGAAGATTCTCTGCTCTGAGGAAAATGAACACCGTCACCTGCGCAGCTGTTCACATGAGTGCAGAACGCACCCACGAAACCGCTATGTGGCACAGCACGGATTAACTGAAGAAGAAGTAAAAGAAAGACTAATGAATCTACAAGCATAAGAAAAAGGCTGCACGCTCTTTGTTAAGAGGGTGCAGCCTTTTGTTATTTCTTTGCAAGGTTATCATTCGATTTAACTAATTCATCGTATATTGCTGTTGTTAAGCTATGGTCACCTTTACTGTCATGACCTGCTTCCCATAACATCATCCCGCCAAATCCGTGTGCCATCGCTAGATTGGTTTTCTTCTGTATGGTTTTCACACCATTATAGTGGTAAGTGGTTCCGTTCATACTAACTGTATCATTTGCAGCATTTGCAGGATCTTGGTTAACGATTGCGGCATAAGAAACCTGTTTAATAGATGGGTCTTCAGGCTGTGCATAAAATGGTACTCCTAAAACAAGCTTTTCTTTCGGCAGGTTATTATGATCAAACAGATTTGCCCAATAGCTTACTATTTTCTCCGTAAACGGATACGGAGATAGGTTCGCAGCATTGTAACCGCCATCCCATTGTCCATCATAGGCCATAATATTTACATGGTCTACATACTGAAAAGTGGACGGTTCATAAACAACAAAACCCATCTCAGTGCCTGTCACCGCATGAATTTTGGCATAAACAGCAATCGATAGCTCTTTGCCTTTCGGATGCAGCTGATCGCTTAGCTCCTTTGCAAATGCCGCTAAGTTAGCGGCATCTGCCTTCGATCGAGGATGCTCGAAATCGATATCAATACCGTCTAGTTTTTCACGGTTTACAATACTAGTAAGTTCATTCACTAGTTTCGTTCTAGAGTCAGGATTACTGATTGCTGCTTTAAAGGGCACGTAGGATTCGCCTCCATTTATATGAAACCAGCCGCCGACGGCTAAGATTACTTTTGTATCGTGTTTGTCAGCTTCTTTAACCAGCGTTCGTAAATTATTGATAGCAGAATCACCATTTAACAATATTCCTCCATCTGGAGTCGGATGAGCAAACGAGAAGATTGCGTGTGTTAACTTGGAATAATCAACTACCATCGGATCGCGGAAGTCCTGTACATAACCTAATAACACTTTGGATTCCTCTGTATTTTCCTCTGGAATCTCTTTTTTCTGGAGATTTTTTTCTGATTCTGAAGCCTTTTCTATTTTTAGCGGTTTTGATGTTTGTTCTATTTTGTTATTGGAATATAATACTCCTGTAAAAATTCCCCCTGTGAAGGTAATGAGGATTACCAGGGCTAGGAGGAGATTGGGTTTCTTCATAGATTGTTTTCCTCCCTATTATTCTCTGACTTTAAAATTGTATCAAAAAATAAGAGGAGGAAGTGTTGGTAATATCAACCTTGCGAATAAATGGTAAATACCCAGTCCTAAATATTTGTTAAAAAAGATCAAATATTGTCTAATTATAATAAGACTTCTAGTGAAAAGGAGATTTACTTCTGTGTGGGCTGTTGGGATAGGAATTATCTTATTATATAATTTACTGATTTTTTACATTGGCTATAATATTTGGGTTTGGCTGAAACAAATCAGCGGTGACCGAAAGAGTATAAAAATTATCTTCTGGGTTGTAATTGTTATTTTCGCTTATTCTTTTGTTTTTTCACGCTGGCTGGATGAGAGTTTATTTTTGACTTGGCTTGGTGCCGCGTGGCTGTCGTTATTTTATTTTCTGATATTGCTGCTTCCAGCTGCCAACATAGCCGTTTTTTTAAGAAGATTTACAAAAATCCCGAAAGAAAAGTTCATAAAATGGACGGGAACAACGGTATTTATTTTGATCGCTGGCTCTTTCTTATTCGGAGTGTTTAATGCCTATAGTCCAAAAGCAATGACATATCAGATTACGATACCGAAGCAGGTTGAAGGAAAACAAAGTTTGAATATTATTATGGCTTCGGATATGCATTTTGGGGATTTATCGGGCAGTGGTCAGGCAAAGAAGCTCGTTGAGTATATCAATTCCCAAAAACCTGACTTGGTACTATTTCCAGGAGACATCATTGATGACGATATCACACCTTTTCTTGAAGCGGGGATACCAGAAATTCTTAAACAAATCCAGGCTCCTGTTTATGCTTCCTTAGGAAATCATGATCGTGATGATGTGGACCTTGTAGAAATTTTTAATAATAGCGGTATGAGGGTTTTAGATGACGAGGTACTGAATCTTCCTGAAGGAATTGTACTCGTTGGAAGAAAGGATAGAGGCTATCAGGATGTTGTGAGAGCAGAACTTTCTGAGTTAATGAAGCAGGTCGATTTGACGAAACCTGTTTTTCTACTCGAGCATCAGCCTTATGATTTAGATATCGCCGAAAAAAATGGTGTTGACCTCATTCTTTCAGGCCATACACATCGAGGTCAGGTTGCACCAGGAAATCTGATTACAAACATGATTTTTGAAAATGATTGGGGTTATTTAAAAAAAGGAGAGCTGCAATCGATTGTCTCTTCAGGCTACGGTGTTTGGGGCTTGCCGCTCCGAATTGGGACACGGTCTGAAATCGTTCAAATCGATGTAACCTTTAAACCATAAAACCTGAAAAAATCCATCTGAGTACAGGTGGATTTTTTCAGGTTTTATAGACAGAAAGTGTTTTTTTATCGTGAATTGAATACTATTAACTGATGACTGTAAATTTGACCCTTAAAAATGTAAGCGCTTTATTTATGTAAAGGAGTGAAGATAGTGGAAAAACTAACCCCTTCTGAGGTTCAAGAAAAGTTATCCTCCGTTCCCGACTGGAGATTAACAGATGAAAAATGGATTGAGCGAAAGTATCGTTTTCGTGACTATTTAAAAGGAATTGATTTCGTCCAATCAGTTGCTAACCTATCTGAGCAGGCTAACCATCATCCATTTATCTCAATAGATTATAAGGTTGTTACATTACGAATTTCATCATGGAATGCCAAAGGTTTAACCGCTTTGGATTTTGAATTAGCCACAAAATATGATGAAGTCTATTTAAAAGTGAAAAGTTAATTTTCTTTTTGAGGGAGAGATATCTATGGGGAAAACAAAGAAAATTCCGAGGCACTTGCAAAAATATGTGGTAGACCAGCAATATGAGAAATACACACCGATTGATCACGCGGTGTGGCGTTATGTGATGAGACAAAACCATAACTATCTAAAAGACACTGGCCATAAAGCATATGTAGGCGGGTTAAAGTCCTCTGGGATATCGGTAGAGAAAATACCTAATGTAACAGATATGAACAAAGCGTTAGAGCCGTTCGGCTGGGGAGCAGCTAATATTGATGGTTTTATTCCCGGAGTTATTTTCTTCGACTTTCAAGCACATGGAATCCTGCCGATAGCATCTGACATTCGTAAACTAGAAAACATTCAATATACACCAGCACCTGATATTATCCATGAAGCGGCAGGTCATGCACCAATCCTTTGCGAGGAGAAATTCTCGGAATATGTAAAGCTTTTCGGACAAATTGGTTCAAAAGCATTGGCAACAAGTGAAGAACATGAATTATTTGAAGCAGTGCGAACCTATTCGAATCTATTAGAAAGCGGAAAAGCAACCAAGGCAGAAATTGAGGAAGCTAAAACGACTATGGAAGAAAAACAAGCGGCTGTAACCGAGTTATCAGAAGCGGAACAAATTTCTCGTTTATATTGGTGGACCGTAGAATACGGCCTTATTGGCAGTGTTGATCAGCCACAAATCTATGGAGCTGGATTGTTATCTTCTGTATCCGAAGGTAGAAGCAGCCTAACCGATTCGGTTAAGAAAATCCCTTTTGATTTGGAGACTGTTATTAAAACTGGCTTTGATATTACCAAACCACAGCCCCAGCTTTTTGTTTGTAACAGCTTTGATCAGTTAATAAATGCAGTAATGGAATTTTCGAAAACCATGGCTTTTAGGATTGGTGGAACAAAGGGCTTAGATAAAGCACTTCGATCGAACCATACGGCTACGTTTCAATATAGCTCAGGACTGCAGTTAACCGGCACCTTACGTAACATCATCAAAGATGAAAACGGTGAAGCCATTTACATCCAAACTGAAGGCCCATCAGCCTTGGCTTATCAAAATAATGAATTGTCAGGTCATGGAAAAACTACACATCAAGACGGCTTTGGAGCTCCCATTGGTAAAATAACAAATAGCCTCAATCCATTCGAGGAGCTAAGTGATGAGGAGCTTAATAGAATTGGCATTGAGATAGGGAAAGAATCTACCATCAATTTTGAGAGTGGCGTGAAGGTGGAAGGAACTCCACAACATTTCTATCGTAAGGAGGGCAAACTTCTGCTCATATCATTTAATGATTGTAGTGTCTTATACGCAGGCCAAACGTTATTTCATCGTGATTGGGGCAATTATGATCTTGCAGTGGGAGAACGAATTACCTCCGTATTTGCAGGTGCAGCAGATTCTGAACAATTTTATGCAGATTTAGAGGAAGTTGAAACGAAACCTCTTGTTAAAAGAGAGTTGTCTTCTTTAGAACAGTTGTATGGGAAGGTTAGAACCATTCGTGAAAATCCACATAATGACATAGAAACAGCCTTACTTGAGGTGATTGGTGAATTAACAAGGGATTATAAGGATGATTGGTTATTACGAATTGAAGTAATGGAACTGTTAGTGAGATATAACCTTATGCCGGACCAACAGTTATTACTAAAAACACAACTTGAAGATATAAAGCTTTTGAGTAAAGAGTTCCCTGTGTTAATTGATAGAGGTCTGATGTTAACCAATGTATGACGAGAATTTTGGCCAATCACAACAACGACGAAATAAATTAGCCCGCCGTGATAAGGAAAACAAAGAAAGGGTACACTTAGGGAAAAGAAGGGTAATTTAGGTGAAATATAATGAAATTACTTTGTATAGATGGTGGTGGAATTCGTGGTATATTTGCCATCGCCATTTTACAAGCATTAGAAGAAGAAGTAGGTCATCCTGTAGATGAGTTGTTTGATGTAGTCGCTGGTACTAGTACTGGAGCTATCATTGCTGCCTCTGTTTCACTCCACAAAAACATGAAAGAGATTTATGAGAGCTATAAGTACTTTGGTGGAAAGATTTTTACCAGGCAGGCAAAGGTTGGACTATTTAAGAGTGTTTATAGTGACCGAGCGCTAAGACATCTGTTAAAACAAGCATTTGGTGAAGTGACACTACAGGAGATAACCAAGCCGCTGCTTATTCCTGCTGTGGACATTACGCATGGAAAACCATTTACTCACCGGTCAAACTATGGACATCCTGACTGTGATGATCTCTCGATAAAAGTGTGGGACGCGGTCCTTTCCTCGTGCTCGGCACCTGTCTATTTTCCGCCTAACAAAATAGGGGATCAGTACTTATCCATAGATGGCGGGCTATGGGCGAATAATCCTTCATTGGTCTGCCTGACAGAAGCCATTGATTTCTTCCAAAAGAGTATGAAGGAAATCAACATCTTATCCATCGGCACAGGATTACAAAATATTGATTTTACGAACAATAATGATAAGTATTGGGGAATCAATCAGTGGCTCCCGTTCCACTTACCTACTATGAAGGTAACACCTAAGCTTCTGGATTTGGCCCTCCACCTTTCATCAGAATCCGTAACCTATCATTGTCAGATTCTCCTAAAGGATCAATACCTTCGAATCAATGAAGATTTGGGTAAGGAGATTCCCTTTGATGAAGTAGATTATATGGATGTTTTAAGTGATTTAGGAAGAAATGTTTTTATAAAACAGAAAGACCAAATTCTTTCGTTTTTAGAAAAATAACAAACAAAACTCGCACTTTGTGATGGGGCGGGTTTTTTTGTTTGATGTGATTCAATATTTTTCACCTTTTGATACCATACTATTTTATGAGGTGAAGGGCATGTATAAACTGTTATCACATAATGATTTAGATGGTGTTGGGTGTGGAATTCTAGGAAAGCTTGCCTTTGGAGAAGATGTAAAGGTTCGCTACAATTCCATTTCTGGTTTAAATCGAGAAGTTGAGTGGTTTTTCGAAAACGAGGATAAACAGACTAGCTTATTTATTACCGATTTGTCTGTAAATGAAAAAAATGAACAGAGAATTAATGAGTTTTATCAAGAAGGGGGAAAAGTGCAGCTCATCGATCATCACAAAACCGCATTGCATTACAATGATTATCCCTGGGGTCATGTGGTGGTGGAAGACCAAGAAGGTAAATTAACTTCTGCGACATCTTTATTATATGATTATCTTATTTCCCATCAGTTGATTGAGGAGTCAGATGCGATAAAAGAATTTGTCGAGCTGGTTAGACAATACGATACGTGGGAGTGGGAGAAAAATGAGAATCAAGACGCTCAGCGTCTGAATGCACTATTTTTTCTAATTTCCATTGACGAATTTGAAGAAAAAATGATCCATCGGCTAAAGAACAGTGACCACTTTCATTTTGATGAGTTTGAAAAGAAAATTTTAGATATGGAAGAAGATAAAATTGATCGCTATATTCGCAGGAAAAGGCGGGAGCTTGTTCAGACAGAACTTGATGGTCTTTTTGCGGGTGTGGTCTATGCGGAATCCTATCACTCAGAACTGGGAAATGAATTAGGGAAAGAATATCCACATCTTGATTATATTGCAATTTTAAATATTGGCGGGAAGCGGATGGGTTTCCGAACCATTCACGATCATATCGATGTTTCTGAGGTTGCCGGAAAATATGGTGGAGGCGGGCATGCAAAGGCTTCAGGTTGTTCTTTAACTGAAGAAGCATATAAAAACTTTGTGACAGAGACCTTTCATTTAGAATCGATTCCAGAAGATGCGAGACGAAATCGATATAACCTCAAACGTTCTTCTTTTGGTACATTGTATAAAAGCAGAAGAGAAGATTACTTCCTGCTTTATCAAGTAAGTGACGATGAATGGGCGATTCAAAAAGGCCAAAAACGATTGGAACAAACCTATCCCAATTTTGAAGAAGGGGAGAGTTACTTAAAAAGAAATTATGAGGTGTGGTTAGTAAAAGACGATGATTTTGTTCAGTACTTAATGAAACAAGTTAAAAACCAAATTCACTGAAAAAACCACTACAGAACGAACGAGTGTTCTGTAGTGGTTTTTTAAATATAATTTATTGTTTTAGTTGATTTAAATCCGTAATGCATTCCTGAACTAGCGTAACTGCCTGACTCATAGCTGCTCCGCCGCCAAATGCCGCTGTAACACCGACAGCTTCGAGGATTTCCTGCTCTGAACAACCTTGGTCAAGACATCCTTTAGTATGATAAATAATACAATATTCATCTTGTGAGTAGAGGCTAATACCAAGTGCAATTAACTGCTTTTCCCGTTGAGACAAAGCGCCTTCTTTAAAGCACTCTTCTGTAAAAGCATTGAAGTGTCGAGCGAATTCCGGCATTTTTTGAGTAAATACACCTAACCCAGATTTATACTCGTGTAAGGCAGCTTCTGTAGAATTTCTTGCTTCGAATTCCATTTTATGTTCAACTCCATTTCTAATAATCATGAATCCAAAATTAGTATGAGCAAACAAAGAATGGATTAACCACATTAATATTATCTGTGATAGTTTTTAAAATAGGCTGTCAATGAGCAAGGGGGTCTTTCCATTTCAGGAACAAAGGCACTTAGCTTGGTTAAAAAATAACATGACTCTGGAAAATGGTGTTCTAAAAACCGTAGTGTTGTGGCATTTAAAACTTCTTTTCCTTTATACAGCTTAATAACATGTTCCACCAATTGGTTAAAGGCAAGCACGGTCCCACTTACTTCACGCGCAAAGGAGATTTGGACAGGGAAATGAGGAGGCATAAACCGTAAATACCCTTTTATGGCGTCATTTTTTAACAAATGTGCTGAAAAAAGCTTACTCAGCGTGTTCACTCTCTCATGGAGAATAAGTTCTATACCATCCAGTCCCCTGTTTAATAATGCAGCATGACCAATCTGATCCTCTAACCAAAGGTCTAACAAGTCAACTAATGGGAGCGGAGGATAATCTGTTCCATTCATGTAATACTGTAAAATCCGTAAATATTCACCGTTTTCATTTAATGTTCCATTAAAATAGGTCGGGGTAATGTTGATTAATATTTTATTATTTAATTGTAAGTTAAGAACCTTTCCTTCGAAGCGGTAATAATCATAGGAAACCTGAGCGGAAAGTCTTGAAAATTCAACCAATTCCTGAGAATTAATATTACTGGTTTTTGAAATTTGTTCCAGCCGCCTTCTTACCTCTGTAAATCTGCCAATAAAGGCTGCTGCTTCTTCTACAAGGTTCACTTCAACGGGTGATAAATAATCCCGAACAAAAACAGCATGGTCTAAGAGTATATTTACCCAAAAATAATGCTCTTCCCAAGGAGAAAATGGATTTAGATTTTTCAACGGTACCCTCCTTTAGTTGCAATGTTCCTCTCTAATACAAATTATTAATCACCTATATAATAAATGTATAATTTACCAATGTTAGCAAAAAATAAAAGAAAAAGATGGGGCGGGTGCGAATGCGGAAGGATCGCAATCGCTTTTTGAAGGACTTCAAACTGCAGAGAAGCGTCATGCAAACGAATACAAGTGTTCAAGAGGAACCAAATGAGGGATTATTAAAGCGATTTGTTAACAAATTTAGTAATAGTTCTGATTTAAGTGTCACAGAGTTTCCGCATTTATCAGTAAAAATTTATTACTTTAGTTATTTAATTAATAAGGACCAGTATGAAAAATTTTTATCTGGCATTCGAACTATAACTCCAGAAGAATTACAGTCCTACTTAAATCATTCTGAGTTTAATGAATTGTCGGATATGAATACGGTGGAGGAAGCAATATTATCTGGCAGTAGTATTTTATTTACACAAAAACAAGCTTTTGAGCTTCCCTTTAAAGATGGAAAGGGACGTTCTATCGCTCCTTCTGAAACAGAAACGGTCATTCTTGGCGCACATGATGCTTTTGTGGAATCTGTTGATGTCAATTTATCTCTTATTCGAAAAAGAGTGATGACATCACAACTTAAGACCATCAAATTATCTGTGGGTAGTAAAGCAAAAAGATATGTTTATTTACTCTATATCGACGGTGTAGCATCTGAGAAAGATTTAGAAGAAATTCAAAAACGTATTCTGTCAATTAAAAAGGATGCCATTGTAGATACAAATATGCTTGTTCAATATATTGATGAACATCCAAATTCACCATTTCCTCAGTTTTATACTACAGAAAGACCAGACACAGTAGCATATAAATTGTTCGATGGAAAAATAGTAGGGCTCATGGACAACAGTCCATTTGCTTTTTGCACCCCCGTCAGTTTTTTTGATTTTATGGAATCAATGGATGATTTCGGGCAAAGGTGGATTGTTAGTACCTTTATAAAGGTAACTCGATATATTGCCATTTTGGTTACTTTGCTCTTTACTGCCTTATATGTAGCCGTTACAACGTACCACTATGAAATGATCCCACAGGCACTACTGCCGACATTGCTGGAATCAAGAAGCAAAGTGCCATTTCCTCCTGTACTTGAAGCACTTTTTTTAGAATTCTTATTAGAGTTGCTCCGAGAAGCGGGAGCCAGACTTCCAACAAAGGTTGGACAGACCATCGGTATTGTTGGAGGTATTGTCATCGGACAGGCAGCTGTACAGGCAGGTATCACCAGTAATATCCTCATTATTGTGGTTGCAGCTTCCGCCATTGCGTCATTTGTGGTCCCAAGTTATTTATTAAGTGCCTCCATTAGAATTGTGCGCTTTGGATTTATTATTCTTTCGGGATTATGGGGAAATATAGGGATTATTTTTGGCATGGGTATCTTAATTATCCATATGAGCAGTCTGACGAACTTAAACTCTCCGTATCTGCTGCCGATATCGCCAATGTACCCAAAGTTCTTTAAATATTCAATGATAAGGGGTCCATTTAAGAAAAAAAACGAAAGGGGATAATGATATATGCAAATGAAAGAAAAGTTATCACCCTTTCAAGCTTCTGTTTTAATCTATTTAATCCAGTCAGGTGTTACATTATTTTCTTTGCCTAGACTGATTGCCGAAGCTTTCGGAACAAATGGCTGGATTGGACTCATTCTAATTTATATTATTGTAAATATTAATCTCGTTCTTATATGGCTGGTTTTTAAAATGAGCAAAGGGAAGTCCATGTTTGAAATAATAGGTGTTTTCCCAAAGTGGATTACATTCCCATTTTGTATATTTACTGCTGTGGTTTGGATGCTTCTAGGGGTAATGGTCCTAGTTAAGTTTTCAATGCTCTTAAAAGTATTGTTTTATCATAACGTTTCACTTATTTACTTAACCTCAATGGGTTATATATTAACGTTTATGCTGTTAAAAAAAGACCTTTATCAAATCGCAAAAGCAACTGTGGTATTATTTTATTTCACTGTCTGGACTGTTTTTTTATTAGCGTTCCACCTTCCTGAATTTAGCTTTATTCGGCTAACACCGTTTTTATTTAAGGGTGCAACCGAAATCTATTTCTTGAAGGGTGGTTTTCCTATTTATACCGCCCTTTTAGGTTATGAACTATCTATTTTATTTGTCCATATGATAGAAAAAAAACAATTAAGATCGTTAATAACAGGGAATTCCATTACCTCACTGATTTATTTAGGTGTGACTTTTGTAAGTTACGGCTTTTTCAGTTTTGGGCAGCTTTTAAAGGAAATGTACCCATTAGTAACCTTGTTAGGATATATATCTATTCCTGTTCTTGAACGGGTTGAAAATTTTACTTTTTCAATTTTCGGCCTCAAGGTGCTAATCACAACGGTTATGTATTTATGGGGCACAAAAGAACTAATACAATATCAGTTTAAAAGCATTCAATCCAATTATCTCCTAATTGGGGTATTAATCATTAGTTTTTTTGTGGGATCTATCCCAAAGGTTATTAAGGATGTAGACCAATGGTTAACGTATATTACTTATGCTGCTACGGCCATTGCATTTCTATTGCCCATTTTTTTATTGGCCACGATTGTTATTACGAAAAAGATGAATAGGATGCCAGCCAATGAATAAGTTAATTACCTTAATAATGATTGTTTTACTGACTGGATGTGCCCAGCAGCGTATAATTGATGATTTAGCAATGGTTAACGCTATTGGCTATGATCTATCAAGAAACCCAGCCACTCCTTTAAAGGTAACAGTTACTTTCCCCATTATAACAAAAGACGGTAAATATGATCGAAAAACACTTATAGTGGAAGGAAAATCAAGTAAAGATGCGAGGGAAAAAGAAAGATTAAGGACCAATTACAAACTCGAAAGTGGACAAATGCGTGTTTCCCTTTTTGGCCAGGAATTAGCTAAAAAAGGGCTTCTAGAGTATTTAACTTCATTAGTTCGAGATCCTACTATTGGTACAAGAGTAAATTTGGCTTTAGCCGAAGATGAAGCAAGTGATATATTGTTGCTGCAGATAAAAAATGAAGGTCAAAATGCTACATACTTAGAGCAGTTTTTAACGAAATTAAATCAAGAAAATATGAGAACAAATTATAATATCTATCAATTCTTTAGAGACTACTATGATGATGGTATTGATCCGATCCTTCCTGTTTTTAAAGTAGAAAAAAATAACATCACCTTTGATGGCATTGGTTTATTTCACAAAGACAGACTTGTTGACATCCTAAAGCCTTTTGAAGCTGTATATCTTTTCCTTCTTCGAGAAGAGATTCACCAGGGGAATATAGGTGAACAAATCGACGTAGGAGAGGAAGAAAAGGCATCCATCATGATTTTTTACGAAATTAAGAAACACCGTATTGATATTCAATCAATGGCAAATAACGCAAAGAAAGCCCAAATCTATATAGAATTAATAGGTGATGTAATTGAATATACCGGGAAGGAAGAAATTTCAGATCCAAAAGTACAGAAAAAAATAGAACATATTATAACGAAGAAAATTAATCAGGAGAGTAAGGAACTTATCGTAAGGCTGCAGAAACTCCAAGTAGATCCTCTTGGTATTAATCGTTATGTCCGTAATAAAATGAATTATAACGATTGGAAAGCATTGGACAAGGGACAGTCCTACAAAGACATGGATATAGACATTGAGACAAAAATTTTATTAAATAGTTCCGGAAAGTGGAAGTAGGTTTTAAACAAAATTTTAGAAAAAATCACCTTTTATTTGTAAGAATTTTCTATATAATAGAATGAGGTGGCGTACCAATATGTATCGCTGGTACACCATCTTTATCTTCACACAAAGGATGGAGGGGGTTATTCAATGTCTAATGATCATGAGATTTTATTAGATAAAGGAAAACAAAAAGATCCAAAGTTGAAAGCAGTTAGGAAAGAGGGAGAACCGACCGCAGCTTTTATTGGTGCTTCTTGGGCAGCTTTGTTAGTAGGTGTTATGGCTTATTTCGTTGGCTTGTTTAACGCAGCGATGCAATTGAACGAAAAAGGCTATTACTTTGCGGTACTCGTATTCGGCCTCTATGCGTCTGTTTCTTTACAAAAAGCAGTAAGAGATAAAGAAGAAGGAATACCAGTTACAAATATTTACTATGGTATTAGTTGGTTTGCACTTATTGTAGCTATTTCATTAATGGGTATCGGTTTATACAATGCTGGCAGTATTGATTTGAGCGAAAAAGGATTTTATGGAATGTCATTTGTTCTAAGTTTATTTGCCGCGATTACGGTTCAAAAGAATATTCGTGATACGCAGCGGGCAAGAGAAAGAGAGTAATATGATCTAGATAATCATTAGTAACGAAAAAAACGACAGCAAAATCTGTCGTTTTTTTCGTTACTGGATTATTTGTTTTTTAATGAATTTGCATATTCTTGTACCATCTCAGTGGTAACATTTTTTCTAAGTGAAATGATCCGCAAGTTAATTCTGTTCATTTTATTGGTGACTTCATTAATTTTATCTGTTGTAAAAGGTTTCCCTTGTTTACATAATTCAACGGCTTCTTCAATATATTTTTCACGAAGCTCGTCCAAAGCTTTAAACTCTTGGTAACTTTGATTTTGATTTTTCGCATGTTTAATTAAGTCTTTATGTACGCTCATGATCCCACTCCTCGATATTAACTTTTATTATCATAACACATTTCAAAAGGAAACAGGCACCACACTTAAGCATGATTTTTGTTTTTATAAACGTAAGTGCTATTATTTTTATAAAAGGAGATGCTTCTATTGGTAAAAGAGATTGTCTTAGATGAAACCTCGATTAAAGTTTACAAGTATGAAGAAGAAAAAGAAGATGATTTATATAAGATTTCGGTCGAATTCAACGTAACGAGTGAGGAATATCATGATATCACGACACTTTTGTATAAAGGTACATTTCATGTAAAAGTTCCTGAGAGGGATTTATCATTTAGAGCAAGTATTCAGCAATACTCTACATCATTTACAAATTTATATATTAAAGGACAAGTCGGTGAGTTTAAGTTAAGTTTGCTGGAGGTAAAGGAATAGGAGAGAGGAATCGTATGAGGTTAAGCATTTTGGATCAAGCACCTATATCTTCTAATCAGAGTGCTGCTGAGGCACTTAAAGAATCAATGAAGTTAGCGCAAGCTGGAGAAGCATTAGGGTATACCAGGTTTTGGATTGCCGAACATCATGACTTACCTGGCCTTGCATGTTCAGCGCCAGAAGTAATGTTAGGGTATATTGGAGCCAATACTAATAAGCTAAGAATAGGCTCAGGGGCAGTATTATTACCTCATTATAAACCATATAAAGTAGCGGAAGTATACAATATGTTAGCAACGTTATTTCCTGGCAGAGTCGATGTGGGGATTGGACGAGCTCCGGGTGGTTCCGCAGAAGCAACCAATGCATTATCTGATAACTTTTTACAGCAGGTGTGGAACATGCCGAACACGATACAAGATTTACTGTATTTTCTAGAGAATAATATACCCCCCGAACACCAGCATGCGAAAGTGACGGCCTCGCCAGTACCAAACATCCCGCCAATACCTTGGCTGCTTGGCACGAGTAAAAAAAGTGCCATACTTGCAGCAGAAAGCGGTCTTGCGTACGCTTTTGGACAGTTTATGAGTGATCAGGACGGTGGTGCCATCATTGAACAATATAGAAATGACTTTAAGCCGAGGAAACACAATGATGTCCATCAAGTCATTGTAACAGTGTCAGCGATATGTGCAGAAACGACAGAAAAAGCAGAAGATGTGGCTTTAAGTTCACTGGTATGGGGGTTGCAAAGAAAAAGAGGAGAGGGGCAGAGAGGAGTTCCTTCCATCCAAGAAGCAAAGAACTATCTTCAAAATGAAGATAAAAATATACTTGAAGAAATGAAAAATAGTATGATTATTGGTAATCCTCAACAGGTAAAAAAGAGAATAGGAGAACTTCAAAAGAGATATAACGCAAATGAAATTATGATCGTAACGATCAAATATTCACCGGAAGATAAAATTCAATCCTATAAATTGATTGCAGAAGAACTTCTTAGGAGGCAATGACTTAGGAAATAGGGGAGTAATAGGTATAGGGCTTGGTGGGACTCGAACCCACAAACTACTCGGGCAGTTTACGTTTGAAACTGTCGGTCGCTCTACAATTGAGCTACAAGCCCTATTTATATTTTGGTTTTAACACCAAATATTATTCATTCATTTTCTAGGTTTCATTTTAGCGATTTCATCAGTCACAACAAATGCAAGATCATCATTTCCAAATAACGACAAGACACCAAGAAGTGTTTCGTCGCCAATTTCTCCAGATTCTTCTTTCGATACTACTAATTCCATTGCTTCTTTTAAAGCGATGTTTTTGGCCTGATGGGGATAGGCCCGTAAATACAATTCCTCTGGATTTAAATCATGATTGATACACCATTGAGCAAAAACGAGGATCATCATTTTTTCCTCGCCTTGATAGTTCTGAATAATTTTTTCTTCTAACTGTTTTTGATCCATTAAGAAAACTCCTTTAAAAACAACATAACTTCATTATATCGGATTTGCATGAATCACAGTAGTAATTTCAAAAATGTAAAGGGGAAGAGTGAAATAGCGAGACAAAAAGACAGGAATTTATATTTTACATAATTTCGTAAAATATAAATTTGACGTAATTTACCCAGTTAGGTAAAATATAGAAGTGAGGTGATTTTATGGTAAATCCATCAAAACAAAATAATTTTAATAAATTACAATCTCTTCTTTCCGAACTTCCCTGGTATGTTGATGAATATATCAATCATAAATTAAGAAAGCTTTCGACGGCTTCCTTATTTAATTACTGTCATGATTATAAGATCTTTTTCAATTGGATGATCCGTGAGCAATTATTTATCGGAAATGTTAAGGATATTCCTTTAAGCCGTTTAGAGCAAATGACCGTGATTGAGATTGAAAGTTTTTTAAATTTCCTTCATTACGAACTAAACAATAAAGAATTAACCGTCAATCGGAAATTATCAGCGTTAAAATCCCTGTTTAATTACCTGCAGAACATTGCTGAAACCCCTGATCTACAGCCTTATATTAATCGGAATGTATTGGCTAAGATTGAATTTAATGAAGTTAAAGACAGCATGGAAACAAAAGCTGCCAAAATGGAAGGCAAAATTCTTCTTGGTGATGAATACGAAAAGTTTCGTTTATTTATTGCTCATGATTATGGTGAATTAAACAAAGATAACAAAAAACTCTATAACTTTCATCAATTGAATAAAGAGCGTGATACGGCCATTGTTTCCTTGATTTTGGGGTCGGGGCTTCGTCTTTCAGAGTTAATTGGAATTGAATTAGACGATATTGATTTTAAAAAGTACTGTGTAAGAGTCATTCGAAAAGGAAATAAAGAGCAATTCGTGTTCTTTAGTCAGACTGCGATGGCTGATTTGCAAGCATATCTAGCTGTAAGAACCACTAAGTACCAGGTTGAAAAAAATAATAAGGCTTTATTTATCGCAGCGTCAATCGGCCCAAAAGGAAAAACACGAAGACTTACGGCACGATCCGTAGAAAAATTAGTGGAAAAATACGCGACTGCATTTGGTAAACCATCATTATCTGTACATAAGCTGCGTCATTCCTTTGCAACAAGATACCATGCCGAGATTAATGATGTACCAAAATTGCGGCGACAATTAGGTCATTCATCGATTCAAACGACCATGATCTATACACATATAAAGAATGATGACTTAAAAATTGCTGTAGATAAAATGGATATGCCAAAAGAGCAATTAGAATGAAAGTCAGCAGTTAATGCTACTGACTTTTTTATTTGCTCTAGTTTACATAATATTATTATGGAAACAAAATTATAAAATATCTCAAATCACAAGTATACTTAAGATAATGAGACGAAGTGAAAAATTTCGTTTTTTGATTAATGGTGATTGTTCGTTTCCGTTTTTAAGCAAAAAAACACAGATATTCCTGTGTTTTTTTGCGTTTTCTTTTTCCTGGCCTACTTACTCTTTTTGCTAGTGCGAACGCTTGTGTTATTTAAATTCCATTTATGGTCCCCATATTTCCAGGTGGATTCCACAAGTGCGATTGTGTCGGCATTCGCTATTCCTGTAATTCTTTGTACCCCTTTTAACACCATCTCACCTGTGTTTAACTTAATGGGATTTAGAGACTGAAATGAATTTACTGTTAGTTCTGTAGGCTCATTTAACCGTCCTTTATAATAAAGTCCTAGTTTTTTGTAATATTTTTTTCGGTCTTTTAAATCGAACATATAGGTTTTCCCTGTTTGAGGAATAGTTATTTTCGCTTTATAGCCATTTTCAAAGGTACTCGCAATCTCTAATGGTTCAGGCACAGCCAATTCTTTTTTAATAAAATCTTTAAATGTATACAAATAATTAAGGGTTATGCCTCCGCTCCCCCCTGTTAATACATTTGAAAATATATCCTTTACTCCATCCTGATTGAGATCTACCAGCTTTAATGACGCTTTTGAGCCACTTTCAAGTGGAATTTTGTATTGTTTTTCATCGGTAGTTGATATATCAATAAAGATCTCTTTTAAATAGCCTTCTTCCTCTTCATATGGAACCCCTTTTAACTGAATGTTTTCATTAATTCCATCTCCAGTAACATCCGATTCAAGTTTTGAAATCGTGACGGTTTTCGCTTTTTCATCGAAGGCGTGAACACCGGTAATCGCAGTAACAGACATGAGAAAAAATGCAGCAGCAACTAGTAGTAATTCTTTTTTCATTGTATTCCCCTCCAAAATCTGATACAAGTAGTATGCCCAACTTTGGTAAAAACATGAAAAAGACTCCCAATATTTAGGGAGTCTTTCATTATAATCTTATTCATCTTCTTTCGATGGACCTTCTACCTTCCAAATGGTCGAAACTTTTCCATTATCGTTTTCATCAAGGATAAAAGAACCATTCGAATAACGGTCATTTAACCGAATTTCTGATGTTAACACTGTTTCGATGTGACCCTTTTCGGTTTGAATGTAAATCGTATCTTCTTCATTCGCAACCAAAAAGCCTACAATTCGATGAGGATTTGCTTTTAACTCTCGTAAAATGACAACCCCGCGTTTCGCACGTGTTGTTTTTTCGAATTCCTTTAGCTTCATTCTCTTAATGGAACCGCGTTGTGTGGTAATTACAATGGTTTCTTTACTTTCTGGAGTAATCACCTTACCGCCAACAACAACGTCCCCATCCTTCAAATTAATCCCTTTTACACCGGCTGCTCGAATACCAACAATACTGATTTCCTCTTCATGGAACCATAATGCATAGCCGAAATTTGAAATTAAGAACAATTCTCTCGTTCCATCGGTAAGATGTACATCCATTAATTGATCATCATCCTTAAGATTAACACCCACTAATGGCTTCGAATAGCGCTGTGCTTTATACTGCTTAAGTTCTGTTTTCTTTACCATTCCATTTTTGGTGACAAACACTAGGTAAGCGTCAATCTCAAAATCTTTCACCGGAATCACTTGAATGATATCTTCATCGCGGTCAATTGGAATGATATTTGCAACGTGCTGCCCTAAATCCTTCCAGCGAATATCAGGCAGTTCATGAACAGGACAGTATAAGTAATTTCCTTTATTCGTAAACAGGAGCACTACGTCCTTTGTGTTCACATCAAGCTGAGCAAGTAAACGGTCTGAGTCCTTCATGGCCAAATCTTGTCCATTAGAAGCTGCAAAAGAACGCTGGCTAGTCCGTTTGACATACCCTTCTTTTGTAATCGTTACAATAACATCCTCACTAGGAACGGTTACTTCAAGATTAATTTTCAATTCTTCAATTTCTGCTTCTATCTTGGATCTGCGAGGGTCAGCAAATCGTTTTTTGACGTCTTTTAATTCTTTTTTTATGACAGAAACTAGTTTCTTATCACTTAATAAAATGGAAGTCCATTCCTCGATTTTATTCGCTAATTCTTCTGCTTCATTCTGCAAGGCGGTTATATCGGTATTAGTTAAACGGTAGAGCTGCAAAGAAACAATCGCTTCTGCTTGGGCTTCAGTAAACGCAAATTTTGCAATTAAATTATCTTTTGCATCACGTTTATCTTTGGAAGCACGGATCGTCGCAATCACTTCATCAAGAATCGATAATGCTTTCATCAACCCTTCAACGATATGCTGACGTTCTTTTGCCTTGTCTAACTCAAATTTAGTTCTTCTCAGAACAACTTCTTTTTGGTGCTCAATATACGCATCAAGTAATTCACGTAACCCTAATAATTTAGGACGTTTTTTAGCAATCGCCACCATATTAAAATTATATGCTACTTGCAAATCACTATTTTTATATAGATAGTTTAGGACACCATTTGCGTCCGCGTCCTTCTTCAATTCAATGACAATACGTAACCCGGTTCGATCTGTTTCATCACGAACTTCTGATATTCCTTCAACTTTGCGATCGAAGCGGAATTCGTCTATTTTCTTAACAAGATTCGCTTTATTCACTTCATAAGGAATCTCGGTTACAACAATCTGCTGCTTGCCGCCCCGTAAATCTTCAATATCAGCTTTACTGCGAACAATGATTTTCCCTTTACCAGTCTCATAGGCCTTTTTAATACCGTCAATTCCTTGAATAATACCTCCGGTTGGGAAATCAGGACCCTTAATAACCGACATTAATGCATCTATCGAAACGTCAGGATTGTCCATCCGCATGATGACGCCATCAATGACTTCACCAAGATTGTGTGGCGGAATATCGGTTGCGTACCCTGCCGATATTCCTGTTGAGCCGTTTACCAGCAAGTTTGGGAACATCGCTGGTAAAACAGTTGGTTCCTTTGAAGTATCATCAAAGTTAGGAATAAAATCGACTGTTTGTTTTTCAATATCGCGAAGTAATTCTCCAGAAATTGCTGATAAACGTGCCTCGGTATAACGCATCGCAGCTGGTGGATCTCCGTCCATACTTCCGTTGTTTCCATGCATTTCAACAAGCACATTTCGAACCTTCCAGTCCTGGCTCATCCGGACCATCGCGTCATACACAGATGAATCACCATGCGGGTGATAGTTACCGATTACGTTACCGACAGTTTTTGCTGATTTTCGGAAGCCTTTTTCATGTGTATTACCCTCTACATGCATGGCATAAAGAATTCTTCGTTGAACAGGTTTTAAACCATCTCTCGCATCTGGCAAGGCCCGTTCTTGAATGATGTATTTACTATATCTGCCAAAACGATCGCCGAGAACATCCTCTAGAGGTAAGTCACGGAATTTCTCATTTGTGCTCATTCTTCAGATTCCTCCTCAACGACCATAATATTTTCATTTTCAAGGATCGTATCATCTTCTTCTAAACCAAACGCCACATTGCTTTCAATCCATTTACGGCGAGGGTCAACTTTATCCCCCATAAGAGTGGTAATACGGCGCTCTGCTCTTGCGGCGTCATCTATTTTAACACGTATTAATGTCCGTGTTTCTGGATTCATCGTTGTATCCCAAAGTTGGTCTGCATTCATCTCGCCTAGACCTTTATAGCGTTGAATCATATAGCCTCTGCCAACTTTTTTTATGGCGCCCTGAAGTTCATCCTCGTTCCAAGCATATTCGATAATTTCTTTTTTACCGCTGCCTTTACTAACCTTATACAAGGGAGGCAGAGCAATAAATACTTTACCTGCTTCGATAAGTGGTTTCATATACCGATAGAAAAAGGTTAACAGTAACACTTGAATATGTGCACCGTCTGTATCAGCATCCGTCATAATAATGACTTTATCGTAGTTTACATCCTCTATATTAAAATCAGTACCAACACCTGCGCCAACTGTATGAATAATCGTATTAATTTCTTCATTTTTAAAAATATCCGCCAGTTTCGCTTTTTCTGTATTAATGACTTTACCACGCAACGGCAGTACAGCTTGAAAGCGGCGGTCACGACCCTGCTTTGCTGAGCCGCCTGCGGAGTCACCCTCAACCAAGTAAATCTCATTTCTTTGCGGATTTCTTGATTGAGCAGGTGTAAGCTTCCCTGATAAAAGGGCATCAGAACGCTTTCGTTTCTTGCCGCTTCTAGCATCTTCCCGTGCTTTACGTGCTGCTTCACGCGCTTGGTATGCTTTAATTGACTTTTTAATCAACAACGAGCTAATGTCTGGGTTTTCTTCAAGGAAGTAAGTCAGGTGTTCAGAAACGACTGCGTCTACTGCCGATCTAGCTTCACTCGTACCTAATTTTCCTTTTGTCTGCCCTTCGAATTGTAATAATTGCTCGGGAACCCGGATAGAAATAATCGCAGATAATCCTTCACGAATATCTGCACCCTCAAGATTTTTTTCCTTTTCCTTCAATAGTGAAACCTTGCGGGCATATTCATTGAAAACACGCGTCATCGCTGTTTTCGAACCCACCTCATGCGTTCCACCATCTTTCGTCCTGACATTGTTTACAAACGAAAGCATGTTCTCTGAATAGCCATCATTAAATTGAAAAGCAAATTCAACTTCAATCCCATTATGGCTTCCTTCAAAAAAGACGACCGGATGAAGGACATCTTTTTCCTCGTTTAAGTAAGAAACAAAGGCCGAAATCCCATTTTCATAATGGAAAACTTCATGAAAATCATTACGAGCATCAATGATTTCAATCTTTAACCCTTTTAAAAGAAATGCTGATTCTCTTAACCTTTCACACAATGTTTCGAAATTATAGGTTGTGGTAGAAAAAATAGTGGAGTCTGGTTTAAAGTGAATCGTCGTACCTGTTTGATTGGTTTTACCGATTTTCTCCAAGGTCGTTACCGGTTTACCACCGTTTTCAAAACGTTGTTCATAAACAAAGCCATCTCTTTTTATCGTTACCGTTAACCATTCAGATAAGGCATTTACGACAGAGGCACCAACACCATGCAGGCCGCCGCTTGTTTTATAACCGCCTTGACCAAATTTACCTCCAGCATGAAGAACAGTTAAAATGACTTCAGGAGTCGGTTTCCCCATTTTATGCATGCCAGTCGGCATTCCGCGTCCCTTATCCATGACACTTATTGAATTGTCTTTGTGAATTTTTACAATGATTTGGTCCCCAAATCCTCCTAGAGCCTCATCGACAGAGTTGTCGACAATCTCATATACAAGATGGTGTAATCCGCGTGTATCAGTGCTCCCGATGTACATTCCTGGTCGCTTCCTGACGGCCTCCAGTCCCTCTAGTACCTGTATGGCATCATCATTATATTCAAAAGCTTTCTGATTACTTGCCACTAAAATACCCCTTTCATTCCCTGCAAAAGAAAAAACATCTTTTAATTGCTATCTTTATGAGTAAGTTAATTCATTCGTGTAAAAAAATTATTTCTATTATTTAGAACGAATGTTTGCCGCTCTTAATTGTAACACATGTTTGCGGCGTCTATGCTTTATTTTAGCGATTTATTTTGATTTGGCAAATGTCTAAATTGAAACAACATCATTTTGTAACAGAATTTTTAGTAAAAAAATGAAAAAAAACTGCCAAATGTTAGCAGTTTTCTTTGGTATAACGATTATTTTGTTAACGCATGTGCCACTTTTATACAAAGATCCATGATAACGGTATATCCTTTTTCTTTCAAAAATTCATATGCTTCTTCATTTACTAAGCCTTGCTGTGCCCAAAAAACATCCGCATCGACTTCGTCAAATTCTTTCGCAACATCGAACAACTGTTCTGAACGGCGGAAAACATTAACGATATCAATATGTCCCTCGATCTCCTTTAGTGAAGCAACCGCTTTCACTCCGAGTACTTCATCAACCGCAGGATTCACAGGTATGATTTCATAACCTGCTTTCTGCATAACTTCCGAAACCATATAAGAGGTTCTGTCAGGTTTGTCACTTAAGCCTACAACAGCGATACGCTTAGATTTTTTTAGTATAGCTCCGATTTCTTCCAAGGATGGATTTTCAACTGCCATGAACAAACACTTCCTTTATTTCTCGTATTTAACTATCACTTTCACTATAACATAAATCAATTATTTGCCCAAAAAAATAGCTCCCGTGTAACGGGAGCATGTGTGTTAAACACAGATAGTTGATGGAATGGTTTAGGAAGCAGCTTTCGGAACCGTAAGGCGAAACTGTACACCGTTCTCTGTATTTTTAACTGCAACACTTCCATCCATATTTTCTATCATTATTTTCGTCATAAATAATCCAATCTCCTTACCATAGTTCCTAGTAGTAGTAGTGAGATCGAACATACTGGTAAGAAAGGCTGGCTCTAGGGGACCTGCGTTATCAGTAATATCCACAACTAAAAAGCAGTCGTCTGTCCCTATGTTTATATCTATTTTTCTATTCTTAACCTTGTTTGTTACAAATGCATTGCGTGTATTGGTTAGAATCATTAAAACAACCTGACTGTATTCATTAGGAAATCCATAAGCCATATGCTGTTCGCGGTATTCAAACTCAACATGTATGTCGTGATTCTTAAGGCTGTAAGAGAAGATTGATAGTGCCTTTTCAATTGAATCTGAAATAGAAAAGGTACATTTCTGTTTAGTCGGTTGATAGATTTTCCGTAAATCATTGATTGTACGTGACATAAAATTGATTTCATTCATGCCTTCTTTGGTAAAAGTATTAATATATTGATCATTTATTTCACTAAATTGAAGGGCCTCACGGACGTCCTGAATTAAGAGTGAAAGGCTATTAAGCGGCTCCTGCCATTGATAGCCTATGGTAGAAAAAATCTCGTCCATCGAAGAACGTCTAGATTGTTGAATGAGGAAATGATCTCTCTGACTATTTTTTTCTGCTTCCTCCACGATTTTGTTTTCTAAGTTTCTTATTACAACCTCATATTTCTCTACCATCTCCCGGTAGTTTTCTTCACTTTCTTTTTGCTTTTTTTCAAGCACTTTACGCAAAAAGATATTGCTTATTACAACAAATAGTATTAATACTACTAAAATGATTGAAATATATATACCAAGCACTTTTTATCACCTATTCAACTGTTTTAAACGGTCACACAGTTTCTTCCCTTAATTTTTGATTGATATCGTGCTTGATCTACCTCAGAAATCAGTTCCCTTTTTGATTTTCCAACAGAGAATTCTGCCACTCCAAAACTGCAGGTTACGGAACCTATTTCAGGAAAGGCAAAGTGATTAATTAATGAGCGGATAGATTCAGCAAGGACCATCGCTCCTTGACTGTTCGTTTCCGGTGTTAATAAAATAAATTCATTGCCGCCCCATCTGGCAAATACATCTGATTCTCGGATTCTTTGCTGAACAATTGTTGAAATCGTAACGAGCACTTCATCCCCTTTTTGATGGCCGAAATAATCATTTACATTTTTAAAATAATCGATGTCCATCAGAATAATGGAAAAAGGATGGTTATACCGTTCTGACCGTCTTATTTCACTCGAAAGCAGCTCCTCGAATTTTGTCCGGTTCAAACTCCGTGTTAATGGGTCCATCGAGGATAGAATTTCATTCTTTTTATACTCTTCTTCTAGAGCACTAATTTCTGTACAGACAAACAAAATTTGTTCATCCCCTGTGTTATGAGAGGCTTTCATTAAATAAATCCCTTGTTTGTCTGTTTGACTTTTCCACATTACCTTTGCATAATTTTTTTCAGTCTGAAAAAATTCATCTATCCAATTTTCCTTGTCCTTAGGATAAAAATAATTTGGGTCTTCAACAAACAAATTAGCAACTAGATTAGATTTATGTAAGCTATTCGTGTCTTCTATGCCTGTAAAGCTAGAAAATGCATGATTGAAATCTACAAGATGACCGTGTTCTACAATGAATAGTACATGATCCTGTGTTTCTAAGAGAGCTCTTGTTAATAGGTTTTGTTTGCATAATTCCTTTTCGTGCTGAATTTGCTGGACAGATTTTTGAATCGCGAGTAAAAATCTGTCTAAATCGATTGGTTTTAAGATAAACTGATTGACGCTATGGTCTATACAATGGATAAAGGTTTCGTTATCATCCTGTGCCGTGGTTACAATAATTTGAGCTTTTTTATTGTGTTTACGGATATTTTGAATCATCTCTAAACCGCTCATAGAATTCATTTTTATATCTGCAATAATCAAATCAGGAAGGTGCTGCTTATACAGCAGAAAGCCTTCTTCACCATCTATGGCAACATGGACATCTGAAAAACGGCGATTTAAGATTCTTAATAATTTTTCGCGTGAAAACACCTCATCTTCTACATATAAGACCTTTACATCTTGGTATTGATAACTTTGATTTTGTGGTACGGTAATCGCCATGATATTTCACCTACCTCTTTCATGATTTTTAAAATTATATATGACAAAACCGACCACTCGGCCGGCTCACCTATTGTTTTAAATATTATAGTTAAATTATATTTCCTGTGAACAATCACATCAATCGATAACCAAATGGTTTGAAAATTCTCCATATATTTGTAATAAAATTGACTCTAATTGTTCTTAACTTAGACAGAATATTATTTAAAAGATGCAAAAAAAATAGACCATCTTTGTGGTCTATTTCTGTGTTACTGCCTTATTAGGGTCGATAAGCATCGCAGTCCACGCTGTCTCATCTCCAAAGACTCTTGACCAGGAAGCCATTCCCGCAAGTTGATAATTGGCTGCAAGGTTTGCTCGTTTCGTTAACGATAATTCATCCTCAACCCATACTTTATAGGTAGTATTCTCTTCCTCGGCATAATATTCTGCATAATTTTGACCGCTTGCCTCGTCATAGACAGGCTGAATTCCTTTTTCTGCAAGCCATTCTTTTACCTTTGCCATTGACATTGATTGAGAGGAAACCTCAATTGTACCATCCTCTTTCATTTGTTCCTTCCACAATCTAGTATATAATGGGACACCCAGTATTAACTTTTCTTTTGGTACTTGCTTTAACAAGTTTTGCAGATTTGTCTCTACCCATGGAAGGCTAGATACACTCCCAGCCACATGAGAAGATCCCGGATGTTCATCATATGCCATAATAATTAGGTAATCCACAATACCTGCAAGCTTATCTCTTTCGTAGAAGGATGACCAATTATTATTTTCACCTGCATAGAACGTAATGTCCATTGAAACAAGTAATCCGGCTTCATGCAAATAGGGTGTTGCTTCTCGCATAAGTTGAGTGACCAGAGGACCATCTGCGGGATAGACATTTTCAATATCAAAGTTAATCCCTTGTAATTGGTACATTTGACTGTAATGGAGCAGCTGGACAATGATTTTTTGACGAGTCTCAAAGTCTTTTAATGCTTCATGCGTAAGGACTGGGTCAAAAGAATTTGAGAATAATCCCCATACTTGATACCCTTTGGATTGTGCCCATTTGCTATATTCTAAGGAAGCTAAATTACTTATTGTCCCGTCATTTCCAGTCAAGGAAAACCAAGTTGGTGACACAACATTTACTCCAATCATATCTTGTATTTGGGTATGATCTGGATTCTTCGTGTATACGGCTTCCCAGGTTAGATGAATTGGTCCGTTAATTTTTGGAATGGCTGCCGTTTGGTTTTTTTGTGGGATTGTAATGGTAACCTCTTTGTTTTTAGCTACAAATTTCTTGTTGATGTATCCGCTTATTCCATTTTTTTTTCTTACTAGGTAAAATTCATCTTCTTCTGCCTCAATCATTACAGTCTCTTCTTTAGATAGTTCGGAGGTATAGGGTGCTTTTAGAGAGGGCTCCGTTCGCAACCGTAGCTTTTCCGGGTGAACATCTTCAGCCGTGATTTCCGCTTGCACATAGTGGTCACCGGTTTTTTGAATCCAAATAGCTCCCGTTTCCTCTAAAACGTTATACTGAATTGGATAAAAGGCGAGCAGCGGATCAAGTGCCACAAATAGTTGGCCATCTTTTGAGATAATCGGTGAAACTTGAAGCTCCACCGGCTTTTGATTAACAAAGAAGGTTAAGGAATCAGTAGGCATTTGGATAACTTTTTCTGAAGTGGTAATGATGATAGACTTCGATTTTTCATCAAAAATAATGCTGTGATCTATGTTCTCCTTCATAAATGAAAGTGGAAGAAAGATAGAATTTCCTTCAATAAATGCATTTCCCCGCTGACTTCCTTCAAAAAGGATCGGATTTTTTTCTTTAAAGTAAGTTGCTCTTTCCTTAGAGGCAAATGGATAAAATAAAAAAAGAATAGAAGTTGCAATCAGAAGAATTGCAATCATCAATCCCCCTAGAATCCACTTTGGTGATAAAGATTTCTTTTTCTCGTATTCAATTTGTGCCATGTTTTTCCCCCTCACCTCTATCGTACGGGAAGAAAGAAAAAATGAGAAGGTATTTTTATGAATTAGTTTAAAGCAGTGGTAGTGTTTTTTCACTATTACATGGTAAAATAACAAGACATGCACTATTTATAGAAGGAGATTTGGTTGATGGTTCAAATTATATTAGTTCTAATACTCGCCTACCTGCTGGGATCCATTCCGTCAGGTTTAATTATTGGGAAAGTTTTTTATAAAACAGATATCCGTGAACATGGTAGTGGGAATTTAGGGGGAACGAATACGTTCCGAACATTAGGAGTAAAAGCTGGTATCGCTGTAACACTGGCTGATATCCTAAAAGGGACGTTAGCGGCCTATCTCCCTGTTTTGTTTGGAATAGATATCAATCCTTTGCTTGCAGGAGTTTTTGCTGTTATCGGTCATACCTATCCAATCTTTGCTGGTTTTAGAGGCGGGAAAGCTGTAGCAACATCCGGCGGTGTTTTATTGTTTTGTGCCCCGCTTATGTTTTTAACGATTTTCGTGGTCTTTTTTGTCAGTCTCTACATAACCAAATACGTATCGTTATCATCTATGCTTGCTGGTATTTGTGCAGTGATATATGCAGCGATTGATGGGGACATTCCTCTTCTTATTGCAGTCACTCTTTTGACATTATTTGTGATTTATCGACATCGCGCTAATATTAAACGAATCATGAACAAAACAGAACCTAAAATAAAATGGCTTTAAGGAATCGAAATTGGCTCCTTAAAGCCATTTTTCATTAAGGCTCTCTTTGAAAAACTTTCATTAAACATTCATAATCTCAATCATTTTCTTTCCTCTTTTTGAAGTAAAATAAAGGTAAAGGTATCCATGGAGGGATGAATCATGACTAACGATAATCAAACCTATTTGTTTTCAACCGACGTTACAGACGATGAAATCCACGAATTTGTCGTTGAATTTTATCAGTGTTTAATGGATGACCTGCCTGAGAAATTTCCTTACAAAGTAACCAAGACTTTCGACGAACTAATTGATTTTTTCGAAGAGATGGACTAGTAAACCTTCATACAAACGGAGTCCCGCGATGGGAGACTCCGTTTTTTATATTTTTACAAGTTTAAATGCAAACTTTCCGTTCTCATTCTTACTATAATCAAGCTTTGTTTGGTGAAAGTGAAGATAATCCTGTTCATGAATAAGGATCTTTAGCCCTCCAAATTCGAATAGCTGATCCCCAGTAATTTTCCGCTCTTCCAGAGACAGATTGAGTTTTGGACCGCCTCAGCCAACCCCCATACTCAACCGGACTAAAAGCTCCTCATTCGGTGTCTGCCTTTCTCTCTCGATAACATTTTCTAATATATGGCATGCACTCTCCGTTATCTTAAACAAAACCAACCACCTCCTTGAATTTTTTCGAAATATAAAGGAAAAAGTCGAAAAATAGCATATAAATATATTATAGTATTGGTAGAATGGTTTAAAATATTTTGCCTCAAAACAGAACATGAAGGAGAAATTATGAAAAAGAAAGCCATTGTTACGTCTGTATTTATCATTACTACTTGTATTTTGCTGGCGTCAGCAGTTCTGATTCAACAACAGAAGAATAAATCTGCTGCAGCGAAGGTACATCCGACAAAAGAGCATTCTTCGAGATATCAACCCGTAATTGCCAGGACATTGACGGAAAAATTAACCATTGGTGCCATTGGAGACATATTAATTCATGATACGGTTTATCAGGACGCTTTTAATGGAACACAGTATAATTTCAATCCTATCTTTGAAAATGTAAAAAGTACATTGGAATCGCCAGATATTCTTACGGCTAACCAAGAAAGTATGTTAGGCGGCTCTGACATTGGTGTTTCAAGTTATCCCATGTTTAATAGTCCGCATGAAGTCGCCGATGCGCTCGTTAATACAGGGGTTGATATTGTCTCGATGGCAAATAATCATACGTTAGACAAAGGAGAACGTGGAATTCTGTCCGCAACAGATTATTTAAATAGTATTGGTCTGCCTCATGTCGGGAGTTTTTTAAATGAAGAAGACCGTCAAACATTAAGAATCATTAATAAAAATGGCATAAAATTAGCTTTTCTATCTTATACATACGGAACGAATGGAATACCTGTACCAGATGGCAAGGATTTCTTAGTAAACCTGATTAATCGTGATCTCATGAGCGATGAAATTCATAGGGCGAAAAAAGAAGCGGATGTTGTGATCATGAGTATTCATTGGGGAAATGAATACCAGCGAATCCCCACAAGTGAACAAAAGGACTTGGCTAACTTCCTTGCAAATGAAGGTGTAGATATCATTTTTGGGTCTCACCCTCACGTCCTCCAGCCGATGGAATGGATTAAAACGGAGGATGGCAGGAACTCATTCGTTATTTATTCCTTGGGTAACTTCATTTCCGGTCAGGTACGGGACTATAAAGATATTGGCGGGATGGCAACAGTTGAAATTACGAAACATGTATCGGAAAAGGGAAATAAAATTGAATTATCAAACCCAGTTTTTTATCCAACCTATGTATCCAGCCAAAGGAATAGAAATTATCAAGTAGTGCCACTTGAAAATGCTGGCTCCTTTGGACTTCCAAATGCTTCGGCTAAATATCAGGAAATTCAAGATCATATGACTCAATGGCTCCGTTAAATCGGGGCTTTTTTATGAGTATTTTGGAAGGATGTTTCAGAATGAAACAAAAGAATTATCAGGGTCTATTTTTGTCTATGTTGTTTATCGTCCTAAGCTATTTCTTTACTAGGGATTATTATAGTCCCTTCTTTTGGATCCTCCTTTGTTTATTACTAGTTCTATTGTTCCTCAGGGAAGAGAATCGGTTATTCGCTTGGCTGATGATCTCCTTCTTTGGGGGCCATTTGATTGTGATTTATCTAGATAAGTTTATCGAGGGTATGATTGTTGGTCCTTTCTTTCGGGTAATGATAAATCAAATTTTGTTCATCGTTCCAATCCTATCAATGTGTTATGTCATCATTCAGTTTAACAAAAGGATTAGCTCCTTTTTAAAAAAACCTGAACCTTTTAGTATAAGTAAATCTCTTTATATCGTTTTGCTGCTTTTAACCATTGGATTAATTTTTTTATTTATTTTAACTGAGGATATGAACGTTTTTCTTTATCTTATTTCATTCTCACTTATTCATGCTGTCGTACAGGAAGTGACATGGCGGGGTATTCTGCTAACCCAAATGATTAACATTACGAGTAGAAAAACTGCAGTTCTTCTTACAAGTATAGCCTTTAGTGTGAATACCACGATATTTGGATTTGCTCCCTCTATTTTTCTGTTGTATTTAACTTTAGGCTTGGCCTATGGTTTTTTAACAACCAAATACAGTAGCATTTTACCAGCAATTGTGGTTCATACAGTGGTGTTACTATTCTCTTTCTTTAATGGCTGGATTCAACTGCCAATATTATAGGGTGAAGCAACATCATCGATAATTACAGGAGCTTTATTATATAATAACAACATAGGTATTTTGAAAGGAGAAACAGATGAACATCCAAATCAGCAGTGCAGCAGCAGCGTGGTACAAGCAAGAACTTAATCTAAAAACCGGTGAATTTGTCCGTTTCTATGTACGATATGGCGGGTTTAGCCCGGTACAAAAAGGATTTTCGCTTGGGATATCGAGTGATGAACCGAATGATATTGGTGCAAAGACAACACAAGATGGGATAACGTTTTATGTTGAAGAAAAAGATTTATGGTATTTCGATGATCACGATTTAATCGTGGATTTACATGAAAAATATGAAGAGCCTATCTTAGATTATAAAAAAGCTTAATCAACCTAAATCAAGCACACATGTCATCATGTGTGCTTTTCTCATACCATTCTCTCAAGCTGTTCGACAACTTGCTCACATATTTCATGTGTCCTTAACGAATCTCTTGCAGTAATCGATGGGAATTGGTTAGTGCGAATGGCATTAATAAATTCTGTTATGATCTGTTCAAATCCTCTTTTATATAGGGTAGAGTCCCAGTTGTTAAAAGAGACGGCTATTTCTTTCTGATCACGATAGATGGTTAATCGATCTAAATCATTAACGACCCTTTTCTCATTTGGTCCCATTACCTCTAGCTTTTCTTCAACCACTCCGTTGTCGCGATTCATAATTGCCAGACCTGTCATATCCTTAGAGATCAATTGAACCACAACATGATAAAGCATTTCATTCCTAACTCTTCCATGAACGACAACATCCTCAATTTCATCTTTAAACAGGTTACGGACAGTATCAATAACATGAATAAAATCATCATAAACAAAGGAACGAATCGTACCAGGAAGTGCATGGCGATTCTTTTGCAAAATAATCATATTTGGATCATTCACTTCTGCCATCGTCTGATAAAACGGGGCAAATCGCCTATTAAAACCAGTCATCAAAATGAGTCCTTGTTTCTCAGCTAATTCAACAAGATCCTTAGTGGTTTCGAAGTGATAGGTAATCGGCTTGTCTACATATACATGAATACCATTCTGCAAGAGTTCTCTAACAATGTTTTCATGTGATTCAGTAGACGAGTGGACAAAGGCTCCTTTTATCCCGCTGTTAATGATTGATGTAAGGCTAGAATGAGTATTGGGAAAGCGGTATTGATTACTAATTTCCCTTAAGACCTCTGTATTTCTAGTGAATACGTGAATTTCAACATTAGCAAGCTTACTAACCACAGGCAAATATGCTTTTTTTGCAATATCCCCAATTCCGATGATACCCAATTTCACCATGGTCTCATCTCCCTCTTTTAATCTCAAATCACCAAATATGATGTTGTAATCCTTCTTTATTTAATATTTCGATTTGCCTTTCTCCAATTAAATCAAAATGTGAATATCCGTCACGGCGGCGGTGAATCCATTCTTTTTTTAACCCATATTGTCTTCCCCATTCAGCCAATTTTACAAGATCATGACAGCCTACCTTGGTGACGGTTTTACAGCCTGGAAAACGATCATCCAGCCAATAATGAGTTAAGAATGCAATTTCCCCATTATCAATTTTTTGTTTCCAATCCCTTACTTCCTGTTTTTTGATTCCAAATGCCATAAACTCACCCCAACGTTCATTCCCTTACTTTTTCTTTATTTCTTCATATTTCATGAACCATTCAGGAAACGCCTTTTTAAAAGCGATCGGTCTAAAGTTGTCTTTTTTGACCACAATATGAGTCGATGTTCCTTCTGCACAAACTTCCTCGTCACCATTCATAATGGCATAGCCATAGACAGTTTTAAGCCCATCATTTTTTTCAATCCACGTCTTTACGAAACCCCTATCGCCGTAGCGCAGTGGTTTTTTATAGGTTGCCTGAATGTCATATACAGGTGCAAAATATCCCGCGTTTTCCATATCTACATAACTGTATCCAAGGTCCTCAATCAACCCGCTTCTCCCAAGCTCAAAGTATTTTAAATAGTTTGCATGATAGATAACGCCCATCATGTCTGTATCTGCATATAAGAGTTGAATCTCTCTTGTCGAAATAAATAGATTGTCCATTTTTCTATTCCCCTTCCCTGCTTAAAGAAAATTTAGTTAGCGCCTTTTCTACATCATCACTTTCTATATGAATGGCTTTTTCTAATAAATCCTCTGTGTGTTCTTCTCCCATAAGTCTCATGGCTTGGGCTTGAATCATTTCATCTGCTAAATTGGTTGCAAATCTTCCGTTTCCCTTAAAGGTATGATTTTCAATCCTTTGTTTTATAAGAGCCCTTGCTTCTTCGTTTATTTGGTATTGAAAGCTTTCTAAATATGTCTCGATAATCGCTAGCAGCTCTTCCACTGAATAATCCGGGAACAGAAAGAATTTCTTAAAACGGGAACGCAGCCCAGGGTTGCTCTCTAATAGCTGGTCCATTTCTTTTGGATAACCTGCAAGCACCACAACAAGATTTTCATTATGCTTGGTCATTTCATCCACAAGGGTATCCACTACTTCTTTACCAAAATCCCCTGCTGTTTGGCTTAAGAGTGAATAAGCTTCATCAATAAATAACACGCCTCCAAGGGCCTCTCGTATCTTCTTCTTTGTTTTTCCCGCGGTTTGTCCAACATATCCTGCAACGAAATCAGCCCTGCTGGCCACAATTAAATGACCTCTTTTTAACATCCCGCATTCTTTTAGAAGTTCCGCATAAATTTTAGCCACAGTTGTTTTACCAGTTCCCGGATTACCTGTGAACACGGAATGAAGCTGAATCGGTACTGTTGGCAGTTTTTTTTCTTTTCTAAACTGCTGCATTTTAACAAAGGAAACAAGCTTCTCCAATTCACCCTTCAGTTCAGTCAATCCTATTAACCGTTCTAGTTTTTCAAAAGGTGATTCCCGGTGTTCATCCTTCTCGACTCCAAAGTCTTTTTTATCCAATAGCGTGTAGGTGAGAATATCCTGATTTGAAATAGGGTTGTCCGATCCTTTTTTAAAAATCGCATCTAACACAATATTCCGTACAGATCTTGCGTTTCCAAAGGTATCATCTACCCTTTCCTGTTCAAGGCGATGATTGATTTCGATCTTGGCTTCTTCTGTTAGGATATAGTCGTTTTCAGACGCTATTTTTTCCGCGATTACTAATAATTCCTCATTGGAATAATTGGGTAAATGAATGAGATTGGATTGGGGAAAGCGGCTCCTTAATCCTGGGTTAGCATCTAGAAAGACGCGCATTTCCTCTGGATATCCTGCAAGTATAACAGCGAATTTACCACCGTATTCCTTTCCCGTCATAAGTGAAACAAGCGTATCAACGGCTGTTTGCCCATAATCATTTCCAGTTTGTCCTTCTCGTTTTAAACTATAGGCTTCATCAATGAACAGGACGCCGCCAATCGCCTTTTCAACAACTGCCCTTACGTTCTCCTCTGTTTGACCAACAAACGCACCTACGAGCTGTGAACGGTCTGTCTCAATTACTTCTGGACGCGGCAGGACCTCGAGTTCGTAATAAATTTTGGCTAATAAACGAGCGATAGTTGTTTTCCCTGTTCCTGGATTTCCGGTTAGCACCATATTAAGGCTTAGTTCATCCTTGATTTGAAATCCAAGTTCTTTACGGTCTTTTTGGTATTTTAAAAATTGATAAAAATTATTAACTCTTTTCTTTACAACATCCATTCCGATCATTTCATTTAACTCATCTAAGGCCTTTTCTGCATGTTGTTTCTCGTTTTCTTCAATCAAAAAGACCTTCTGCCAGTCTTTCTTAATGTCTTCGAGGCCTGATAAATGTATTTTTAAGTCATCATAGTAGGTTGCTGTATGAAAAACACCCTTTATCGATTCCTCATACTCTTCTGCAGCTTTTAGGAGAAGACCGCTAACCTCAATCGCGGCCGTAAGCAGGTCAGAAAGATGCTTATATTGCTTAGAAAGTGGCTTGTTTCCAAGTGTCTCTGCAAGATTCATCTTTTCCGTGAGATCTTCAACTTGATCATCTGCCTCAGATAAGAAACTTTGACAAATTTGTATGTATTGTTCCGCTACTTTTTTCTTAGCTGTTCGGTTATCTGTCTCCCTCATGGCAGGAAACGTTAAAACATCAAGAATATCTTTTTTCTTTTTCCAATCATATTGAATGAAATAAGACTTTGCCTTTTCATTCTCAGGGTATAGTTCTAAAGCTTTGTGAAGCCATGCAGAAGCTAAAGAATCTTGATTCTTACGTTCTAGACGTGAAAGTGCAGCTACAGTTAACATCCTTGATAAAAGGACAGGGTTAGATTCATTCTGAATGGCAGTTAGAAGTTCATTTTCAATTGAAATAAACCCTTTGTCATTCAGTTCACTCTCCCACTGCAGTAATTTTTCATTATGGTTTAACGAATTTGGAATTTGTCTAATCAATAGGATCACTTCTTCTTAAAAATTTCCTTTTTATCTTACCACAACCGATCCACTTACACGAAATTCAAGGCTTTAATAAAATTAGTCTGTGGATTTGTGCTAATAGTGAAAAATGAAAAAGGACCTGTACGAATTGAACAGGTCCTGGTTTTAGTGCCTTAGACTTCATCCTTAATTTCTGCACGGAAGGATTCAATGCTTTTGCGGCGTCTCTCGTTCTTCGCTTCAATCTCCTGGCGCTGTGTTTCGCTATTGGTAAAACGAAGTGATTCTTCAGCCGCTTCCATGTTTTCAATCGTATCATGAATCATTGATTGCAGCTTTTCTACATTATCACTTCGATCATCTGGTTTTGGTTTGTTGTTATAAGTCATCGATAGGTTCCTCCTTCGTGGTGTCGTGGTACAGATATAGTTTGGTTTCGAACTGAAAAAAATATCACAGAAAAAATTTGCTATAAAAAAGACCCGCTGGCTAATGCCTGACGAGTCTTTATCATCTAATTATTCACCTTTAGTTTGGATCACTTGGGCGTGTTTACCAGATGTATCTTGGTATTTTTTCCCTTTGTTGCCTCCGTAGCGTTGGGACTTATTCCCAAGTTCATCGGTACTGTAGCCTTGTTGACTATGTTTCGGATTACTCATGTAATATCCCTCCTCCTTAACATTTTGTCCGTTTTATAGGAGGAACATGATTGGTAATCTATGTGAGTTTACTCGGCTTTACCAAGTCGCTTTTCTTCTAATCGCATTTCAATTTTCTCCATTGCAGCTCTATCTTTTAAAAGTTGACTTTTATTTTCGGATACAAGTTCTGCAAAAGAACGTTTTCTAGGTTTTCTCATGTCTATCACCTTCCTTATGACCTATTCTAACAGTTATTATGCCCGGAAACGGTTGCAATTATTACAACTTTTTGAAAATTATAAAGAAAAGTATGCAATAAAGCTTTAAAGGACTAAATCATGAAAAAAGACAGTGGAGTATTTTCTCCACTGTCTACTTCAGATCCTTCGTATATTGTTTCATCGCATCGAGATTCATCGCACCAATATATTTATTTCCGATATTCCCTTTGGTGTCAATAAAATACGTTGTGGGAATCGATAGGACTTGATACATCTCATTTACTTTATCTTCCTCATCTAACGGAATCGGAAACGTAATCCCATTTTCATCAACAAATGCTTTTACATCTAAATGTGGGTCAATGTTTACAGCTAAAATAACAACATCATCCCCAGCTTCTTTGTGAAATTCCTCCATGGCTGGCATTTCTGCCTTACAGGGCGGACACCAAGTCGCCCAGAAATTGAGCATTACCTTTTTTCCTTTAAAATCAGACAGTTTAACGGTATCTCCGGCCAATGCTTTTAGTTCAAAATCCGGAGCTTTTGCACCTACTTTTAGACCACCCATACTTGCGGCCTCTTGACTTACATTTTCGGGTTCAGCCTTTTTATCCATAGCCTGCACGATCGCAACTCCAAGTAAGGCTATTAATACAACAGCGGCTATTATTTTTTTTACCATACCCCGAACCCCCTTGATTCAATAATATGCTATATCAATTTTACACTATAAAGTAAGTTGAAATACAGGTTGTATATGCCAAATATGTGACAAGTTAAAATTAGTTTATTAAACGTAATCTAGAAAAGCAAATAATGTTATTTATTTAAGGCGTTTAGGACACTAGTTGTGACGCGGTCTACAATCAAATCGATATCCCTCTCAGACAAAGTTTGTTCATTCACAGCGGTCACTTTCATTGCCTGAGTGCCTTCAGGTACATCAACACCTAATGGTGAAATACCTTCTAATCCCATCATCGCTTTAATATCGATAAGTTTCGCTACATTTTCTTTAGAAAGTTCGCGATCGCCTTTTAGTTGTCGGGATATCCAATTTATTTTTGAAGTGAATTCTAATGATTCCATTAAGTAATAAGCGTGTTCTAAATTCTTCCCCCATGTTAAGGCGCCATGATTCTCTAGTAACACACCCTGATGATCATAGACATGTTTTTTGACTGCTTTTGGGACCTCATCTGTTGAAGGTGTTCCGTATTGGGCTAATGGAATGGTTCCTAAGGAGACAACAGTTTCAGGCATAATTGCCTGATCCATAGGTATCCCAGCTATAGCAAAAGCCGTTGCATATGGAGGGTGAACATGTAAAACGGCATGAACATCTGGACGTTCATGATAAACTAGGAGGTGCATTTTCATTTCCGAAGTGGGTTTATAATCTCCCTCAATGACATTTCCTTCCCCATCTACTTTTATGATCATTTCTGGAGTCAGGAACCCTTTGCTTACGTTGGTTGGTGTTATTAAAAATTCATTTTCATCGATGCGGACAGAGATATTTCCATCATTAGCAGCAACGAAGCCTTTTTCGTACACACGTTTTCCTATATCACAAATTAGTTTTTTATATTTAATCTCGATAATCATCAGAACCCTGCCCTCCGTATGACCATTGTTTTGTTTAGTCTCGTTTATGATAGTATGAATTATGTATGAAAAATGGCCCCCTGCTAGGGGGACCATTTGTAGGACAGTTTACGCTGCTATTTTTGCTTTTCTACATTAAATTTCTTTTCTGTCTCAAAAGATCATTAAATTCACTGTCTAATGCACTGTATTTAGGATTTTTTGGGTCAATGATGGATAATTCACCTAAGATTGTTGCAATTCGATTCTCAATGATCATTAACGTTTCTTTGGTATCAGCAGGTTCAGTGTTATTTTTAGTAAAGTACTCTTCCGGCGTCATTTCTAAACGCTTTATTCTCTGATTATCAAATTCAAGGAGTTTATCGCAAAGCTTATTTAAGAAATAGAAATCGTGTGAAACAGTAATAATCGTCCCAGCGAATTCGGTAAGTGTTTTTTCTAGCTGTTCCCTGCTTGGTAAGTCCAAGTGATTGGTTGGTTCATCCAAGATAAGCACATCATATTCTTTCATTAGCATGTCAACTAACTTCACTCTTGTTCTCTCACCAAGGCTTAGAGTTTCGATGGGTTTCGTGATAAATTGTTCTTTTAGTCCAAGATTTGCAAATAATGTTCTTGCCTTAAGAATGTTTTCTCGGTCGCTAAACCCTAATGCCTCTAAAGCAGTTTTATCAGGAGGTAAGTTGTCAACATCCTGACTCAAGTAGGCAACTTTTAATGATTCACTTTTCCAAAGTTCGCCGCTTGTAACAGATGTTTCACCAAGGATCATTTTAATTAAGGTTGTTTTACCGCTTCCGTTTTCTCCTAATAAACCAATTCGCTCACCGTGATTAATATAAAAGTGAGACTCGCGGAAAAGGGTCCTCTGCCCAAACATCTTGGATAGTTTCTTCGCCTCAATAATCCTTTTCCCTCTATTGCCTTTCGTATCAAACTGAAATCTGACTTTCGTTTCATCCAGAGGTTTTTCGACTTTATTCTTTTCTAGCTCGCTCTCAAGCCGTTTCATTTTGGATTTGACTTGAGCATCACGTTTTTTAGCCTTTACTCGGTGATATTCCTTATTTCCAAAATCTCTTCCTTGTTTCGTTGATGTCCTATGAGCTTTCTCAGACCATGAAGATAACTGCTCCATTTGTATCTCGATTTCTTCCTTTTTACGCTTTTGTACCTCATAATGGTGCATTTGAGTTTCCAGCCTGTGCTGCTTTTCCTTCTGGTAATCAGTATAGTTTCCATTGTAAAAGTTAATCTTCGAATTCTCTATCTCAAAAATGCGTGTCACGGTTTTATCTAAGAAATGACGATCGTGAGAAATAATTAACACAGGACCCTTAAAATTCTCCAACTCTTCAATCAACCATTTTATCCCTTTAAAATCAAGGTGGTTGGTCGGTTCATCGAGAATTAAGAATCCCGGCTTGGCAGCCCACACATTGGATAATGCGAGCTTTAACTTCTCCCCTCCGCTTAAATAATTTAAGCGATTCTCTTCCCATTCATATACCTTTTTCAGACCTAACTCACTTGAGTGCTGCAAGATTTCGCCTTCGGTTGATAGTGAATGTTGAAATTCACTTCCTGTGTAATCAATGGACTGCGTAAGGTATCCGACTTTTAAATCATGTGGCTTTTCTATAAAACCTTTATCAGGTGTCAGTTTTCCTGTTAGGATATTGGCTAAGGTCGTTTTCCCGGTGCCATTATAACCGACGAGACCGATTCTTTCCCCATTTTTAATATCAAAGGAAATATTATCCAATATTTTCCTCAAATTAAAGTTTTTTTCTATTCCAGTTACTTTAATCATAGATAACTTATTTTTATTCATAAAAAAACTCCCTTCACTGAACCTGAAGAGAGTGTTTAAGTCATGTAGTTTACACAATCAAAAATGCATAGGTTAATAAACCTAAAAAGGCCTTTACTAACTATGTATTGATTGAAATATAAACGCGCAGGACTAAAAAAGGATAGACTAATCCTATTCTTCAGGTTCAACATTTTTCGCTATTCGAATAAATGTGCTGAAAAAATAAGATTATAACTTCATTCCTCTTTACCATTCCTTTACGTTTGTTATGTTTATTTTATTTTATCTAAACCGAAATTGTCAATCATTTCCGTAAAATTAACATCTGAATAAGGTTTGCCACTCTCAATTTTATTTTTTAAATTGGTAAGTGTATACTTCTGCCAATCATGCAATTTCTCCATATCCCATTTCTCTAGGAATAAAGTATATAAAAAGATCTCTCTAATTTTTAAAAAGATCGGAATCTGTTGAATAAGTTCTTTGCTGAGGGTGTTTTCCTGCTGATAACCGGTTAAGAAATGCTCCCAGAAGTCCTTGCTGAACTGATTGTTTTCTGGAGTAAAGGAGGAAGTTTGCCAATAAGCATGATAAAAGGTAGTGGCAAGATCATAAGCAAACCAATGATAAGCGCAATCATCAAAATCAAAAAGTGTTAATCTTCCCTTATTCACAAAAACATTACCCTGGTGAAAATCATTATGTATGAGCCCAAATAAGTCAGGAGTTTTTGGAAACTGTACTAACTGATTTAATAGTTGTTTGTACTTATCTGCTATGGTTTCTGAAGGTATTTTTGGGAAAAGATTTAATAAATCAGGTTGATGTACTGTCCAAATGGGACGGTCTACTTTTATCCTTTTTCCCGCACTATGCATCTTTCCCATTACATTTCCCCAATGGTAAAATAGTTCTTGGTTCCAGACGTCACGATTGGTAACATCAATGGATGTCCCCTTCGCTTTCTCGAATGCCACTACAAAATGGTGATCGCCTAATGATTCGATCAAATTCTCATGAACAGATTTTACAGGTAATGATACAGGTACACCATACTTCCATAATCCGTTTATAAATGATAATTCATTCATAATATTTTTTTGCTGTCGTACAGAGGAAGGTGAAACTCTAAATATGAGATTACCATAGGAATAGACAGTATTATGAAAGCCGTCATTGATTGGAACAAGTTCCCCTTCCGTATAGCCATATAAAGGTAAAATATTGTCAGTAAACATTTTGATCTCTCTTTCTTAATGGGCAGCTATTTTAATTGTTTATAAATTTTGTCTGCATAACTCCCAAAACGAGAATTCGTGGCAGTCCCTCTTTTTTCAAGCAGCCTATCCATTTCCAGCCTTTTTTTCAACAGTTTTGCTTGAAGGCGTTCTCTCTGTTCATTATCCGTTGCTGCTTCCAGCAATTCTTCAATTCTAAAAATTTCTTTTTTTACATCTTCAGGAGAATATCCTGCGTTTTTTAACACGCGATATGCCATTTTCCATTCATCAGACATCCCTGGAAAATGATCCTTTATTTCCAGGGGCTGCCCTATGCCAGGAAGATCTTCGAACTCATTCTTCTTTATGGCTTCCTTAATTTTATCTTCAGCGATTTTTGAAAAGTCCATTTACACCGCACCCTCTTCGCTCTAAAAGTAATTAGTATATTTTTTACTAAAATATATGATATTACCCCTAAAAAACCACCATGCAAATGCTGCATGGTGGTTTGAAAATTAAGCTTCTTGTAATTTTTCACGAAGTACCATTGGAAGGATACCGCCATGACGGTAGTAATCAATTTCAACTTCAGAATCGAAGCGAACAAGTACTTCAAATTCCTTCTTGTTTCCAGCTTCGTCAGTAGCTGTAACTTTTAGAAGATCACGTGGTCTAACGTTTTCATCTACTTGTACATCGATTGTTTCTTTACCAGTTAAGCCAAGTGTTTCAGCGCTTTCGCCATCTTTAAATTGAAGTGGAAGCACGCCCATTAACACAAGGTTTGAACGGTGAATACGTTCAAAGCTTTCTGCAATAACTGTCTTAATACCTAATAGGTTTGTACCTTTAGCAGCCCAGTCACGTGAAGAACCCATTCCGTAGTCTTTTCCAGCAAGAACAACAAGTCCTGTGCCGTTTTCTTTGTACTTCATGCAAGCATCATAGATTGATGTAACTTCACCAGTTGGCCAGTAAGTTGTGAAGCCGCCTTCTGTACCTGGTGCGATTTGGTTACGGATACGAATGTTTGCAAATGTTCCACGCATCATAACTTCGTGGTTACCACGGCGAGAACCGTAAGAGTTAAAGTCACGAGGTTGAACACCTTTTTCTAATAAATACTTACCAGCTGGAGTATTCTTACCGATAGCACCTGCAGGTGAAATATGGTCAGTTGTTACTGAATCCCCAAACTTACCTACCACACGAAGTCCAGTTAATGGTTCAACTGTACCTGGTTCAGGTGATAAGCCTTCAAAGAATGGTGGATTTGCAATATAAGTGGAATCCTCATCCCATGTATATAAAGGCTCATTGCTCGTTTGAATTTCGTTCCAACGCTCGTTGTCTCCGAAAACATTCGCATATTCTCTACGGAATAATTCAGGAGTTACAGTACGTTTTACTACATCATTTACTTCAGCAGTTGATGGCCAAATATCCTTGAAGAATACATCGTTTCCATCTTTATCTTTACCGACTGCTTCAGAAGCAAAGTCAATGTTAACAGTACCAGCTAGAGCATAAGCAACTACTAGTGGTGGTGAAGCAAGGTAGTTACCTTTTACAAGCGGATGAATACGTCCTTCGAAGTTACGGTTACCTGAAAGAACAGATGTAACTAGAAGATCGTTTTCAGCGATTGTCTTTTCAATTTCTTCTTTTAATGGACCGGAGTTACCGATACAAGTTGTACAACCGTAACCAACAAGGTTAAAACCGATTTGCTCTAGGTATGGAAGTAATCCAGAATCACGAAGATATCCCGTTACAACCTTAGATCCTGGTGCTAAAGAAGTTTTAACAAACTTAGGAACTTCCATTCCAAGTTCAACAGCTTTCTTCGCCACAAGACCTGCCCCAACTAGAACGTAAGGGTTAGATGTATTAGTACAGCTAGTGATAGAAGCAATGGCTACTGCACCAGTTTTAATCGTTGTTTCATCTCCATTTTGGAAATTCACGACTGCTGACTTTTCAAGCTCATCTGCTTGTAAGCCGAAGCCTTGGTTTCCTTGTGGTGCAGAAACTGCCTTAACGAATTCTTCTTTCATTTTTGAAAGTGGAATTAAATCTTGTGGACGCTTAGGACCAGAAAGATTTGCTTCGATAACGGAAAGGTCAATTTCAACAACATTTGTATAAACTGGCTCTAATGCTGGATCAAAGAATAATCCGTTTGCTTTGCAGTATTGTTCTACCACATTGATGTGTTCTTCTTCACGGCCAGTTAAACGCATATATGCAAGAGATTCATCATCAATTGGGAAGAAACCACATGTAGCACCATATTCAGGAGCCATGTTCGCGATTGTTGCACGGTCTGCTAATGGAAGTACGGATACTCCAGGACCGAAGAATTCCACAAATTTGCCAACAACCCCTTGGCTGCGAAGAACTTGAGTTACCTTTAATGCTAAATCAGTTGCAGTTGCGCCGTTTGGAAGTTCGCCAGTTAACTTAACACCAACTACTTCCGGAACTGGGAAGTAAGAAGGCTGTCCGAGCATTCCTGCTTCTGCCTCAATACCGCCAACACCCCATCCTAAAACACCAATACCATTGATCATAGTAGTGTGAGAGTCAGTACCAACCAATGTATCTGGATATGCTTCTAATTCACCGTCAGCTGTCTGTGCTACGTGTACCACATCTGCTAAGTACTCAAGGTTAACTTGGTGTACGATACCAGTTGCTGGTGGAACAGCACGATAGTTATTAAATGATTTTTGAGCCCAGCTTAGGAACTGGTAACGCTCTGCATTACGTTCAAATTCATAATCCATGTTAACTCGTAAAGAGTCAGCTGAACCGTAAGCATCTACCTGTACAGAGTGGTCGATAACAAGGTCAACAGTTTTTTCTGGATTGATTTTATCTGGGTCGCCGCCTAGGTCTGCCATTGCTTTTCTTAGAGAAGCAAGGTCAACAACTGCAGGTACCCCAGTAAAGTCTTGTAGGATTACGCGAGATGGCTTGAATGGAACGTCCACTTCTTTAAGCTCATCTGTTCCCCATTTTGCTAAGTTTTCAACGTGCTCCTTTGCGATGACACGGCCATCGTATTGACGAAGCACGGATTCAAGTAATACTTTTACGGAATATGGCAATTTTGAAACGCTGCCAATACCAGCCTCTTCAAGTGCACTTAAGCGGTAATAGTGATAACGTTTACCGTTTACTTCAAAGGAAGTGCGTGCGTTAAATACATCATTTTTCACCATCGTGAATCCCCCTCATTCGTCATCATTAACTAAATTAACGAAAAGTCGAAAAGTTTGAATATTCCTATCCATCCCCACTTTTCTCACAATTCTAATCTTAATACAACCTTTTACATAAGTAAATAACAAGAAAGTTATTGCGATTGATAAGTTTTTCTTATGTTTTTTATGTATATTGTTCGAAATATTTAGAAAAATCTTATAATGCCGTATAACTGAATAGTCTCAAAGATTAGAATTGTGTCTAATTTATTATCTCAAAAAACTTATTTCTTGTCATTTATTTTTACTTAAAAGGAAATATTATCTCTATTGGAGAGAATTCTCCAGAATCCCCATAGGAGGTGAATGGCATGCAACGAAAAAAGTCAAACCATGTAATTCCAGGCGCAAACGCTGCTAAAGGACAAGGAATGGGTGCTGGATATAATGAGGAAATGTCAAACGAACCATTAACAATAAAAGAAAAAATGAACAACAAAAAACGTAAAAAGAATCAATAGTGGACATATAAAAAGCAGGAGTTGATCCCCTGCTTTTTAAAATAGTTCTATTCGGTAAGATTTACTTCTTCCACGATACCCTGTAAGTCTTGTTGAAAACGCTCAAGCTGGGCTCTTTGATGTTCTGAAGCCACTTCTAATGCATTTTCTATCTGCTGATAAGCTTCATTTACTTCTTCTTTTAAATGCTTTAATTGATGACCATAACTGGCACTGTCACTAATGATGGTCTTAAATAGTCCTTGCGCTTCTTCATAGCCCTGCTGTGCGGCCTGAAAAGCCTGCTGCTTATCCTTATTATATGGAAATCGATCAATCTCCGGCATTGACTGTTTCACTCCCCTCGCGTTTCTATAACGTTAAATTGCACAGCACTTCAACAAATTATTCAGCATAAAAAGTCACAAGCATTGCATCCTAACAATATAGGAGGAGGGATGAAAATGGTGAACAAAAACGACGGCAAAGATATGCGCAGAAATCAACCGAAGATTTCTGGTCAGCCTGAGCCTCTAAGCGGATCGAAGAAAGTAAAGAACCGTAACCATACACGCCAAAAAAGCAAATCACATCATGATATGTAGGAAAGCGGTCCAAGTCTGAGGGCTGGGCCATTCGCATGGATGAAAAATAGGTATGATAGGACCTTTGAAATAGTGCTAACCCCCTCTAGACCAATGAGGGGGTTGCTTTTATAATTGAAGTAAGGCTTGAAGTATTAGCTGTTCTTCTTCCTCCGTAACGGTTCTCAAATCAATGATAAATTCATCTTTTTGAATCCGTCCAACAATTGCTGGTTTAAATTCTGTTCGTAACTTTCTTCCAACCTGTTCTGCTGTTAGAGTTTGATGTTTTAAAGAAATGACCTTGGTTGGCAGCTGCACATCCGGCATCGTTCCCCCGCCGACTTGACTTGTGCCAGGAAAAATTTTCGCCTGAAAATCATCTGTGCCTTGTAACAAGTTTGTAACAAACCTCTTCGCTCTTACGTCTAATATATCAATAGAAACTAACAAATCACGGATTGTGGGAATATTCTGTACACCCTTTTCACCGCGTGCATAATCAATTAGCGTACCTTCTAGCGCTGCCAAGGTCATTTTATCCACGCGAACTACGCGTGCTAATTGGTGTTTTTTTAGACAATCAATGATTTTCTTTTTACCAGCAATAATCCCTGCTTGAGGTCCGCCAAGGAGTTTATCCCCACTAAAAGTAACAAGATCTGCACCCATTTCAATGACCTCTTTTACAACGGGTTCCTCTCCTATACCATGTTTTCTGAAGTCAAAAAGGGCACCACTGCCAAGGTCTTCATAAAAAATAACATCTTCTGCACTCTGAGTCAGCTTAATTAGTTCATCTGACTCGACCGATTTAGTAAAACCAATCACCTTGAAATTACTGGTATGTACTTTCATGACAATAGCCGTTTCTGAATTAAGGGCTTTTTCATAATCATATAAATGAGTTTTATTTGTAGTCCCGACTTCGACTAATTTTGCTCCGCTTTCTTCCATTATAGAGGAAATACGGAAGGAACCGCCAATCTCTACCAACTGTCCTCGTGACACAATAACTTCCTTATTTTCTGCAAGCGCTCTTAAAACGAGGTATACCGCGGCCGCATTATTATTGACGACCATTGCAGCTTCAGCTCCGGTAATTTCTTTAAGAAGATCTTCTACATGGCTATGCCTAGAACCTCGCTCCCCTTCATTAAGTTTGTATTCAAGGTTAGAGTAATTTTGCGCTGTGTCCACCACATGACGGATGGCATTGTCACTTAACCTTGCTCTTCCTAGATTGGTATGAAGGATGGTTCCTGTAGCATTGATTACTTTTTCAATGGTATAGGAAAATTGATTTTTTATATTTCTGCCTAAAAGTTGAAAAACATCATGTATAAACTCATTTGTGCCCGGAATGGCTCCATTCCAGTCACCATTTACTATTAGTGATCTAATTTGATCAAGCGCTTCCTTTAGCTGCTTGGTTAATGGCGCAACATCTAGATGATTTTCCCTAAGGAGGGATTCGAACTGCTCGTGGTTTTGCAGTTCATGTACTGCCGGAATTGAACGTAACCATTCTTTCACGAAAAAAAACTCCTTTACTCTACCTACTTTAGTCCCGCTTTTTCATTTCACCCTTTCATTCTGAATGAATAAAATAAACCATGCAAGGGGGATTGCTATGAAACCTAAAAAAAATATACAGCCCATCGATTTTGAGCTGGTGGAAAAGTGGTTAGAAAACTACTGTCTTGATCCTTTAACTACGCAAGATGATTTGATTCATTTTCGAATTGATTTATATGAGACAGACCAAGAATGGATTGTTGAGGCACTCCTTAACGAGTATAACAGCTCGGAAATTAAAGTTTTTATAAAAGATAATAAGCTCGTTATAACTGCTGTTAAATCTACCACTCCCGCTGCTCAACAGACGAAAGAACGTACAATCGAGTTCCCCTTTGAAGTTATTCATCAAAAGGTAAGTGCCAATTATATTAATGGTATATTAGAGGTTCTCATTTCAAAAAATGAAAAAGGTCCGGGGAAGAACTGCTATATTACACTGCCTTAAGTTATCTTATGGAATTATTTTTTTGAGTTTTACAGTTAACATAATATAGTTTTATATACACAATAAACCCTCATACCAATTCTGATATGAGGGTAAGGTTTATTTTTGGGAGATTTGATTTATGATATCATCCGTGTCAGGGAATACCCCAGTGTCTAATTTGGAATAGATTTTCTCCCCGTTGACAGTTACCTCAAATGCTCCGCCTGAAACAGGAATTAATTCCATTTTTCCAATGGTACGATTAAAGTGCGTGAATAGTTCTTCCGCGAGACCCGCGGCTTTTGGTGCATAGTTTCACTGCATGCAGAATTCAACAATAACGTGATACTTGTTCATCTTAACTCCTCCATTACCTGTAAATCTAATTTCAAACATCACTATAGTAAAAACATTTTATCGCAGTGCTATTTGTCGTGCAAATCTTTTGCTTTAACATAGTGTGTGCATTTTTTTTGGAAACAGTTATACTAAATGAATGGAGGTGGAAAAATGAGTGAGCAAGAGAAAATACGCCTAACCTCTTTATCAACAAAAGCGGGCTGAGGCTGTAAAATTGGTCCTGAGGACCTGGCGCAAGTATTGCGTCATTTACCAAAGCAAGAACCTGTTCCAGAATTATTAGTGGGACATGAAACTTCTGATGATGCAGGTGTGTATCAGTTAACGGACTCGATTGCCCTTATTCAGACAGTCGATTACTTTACTCCAATTGTGGACGACCCATATATGTTTGGCCAGATTACTGCTGCAAACGCACTAAGTGATGTATATGCAATGGGCGGCGAACCGAAAACAGTCTTAAATATTGTCGGTTACCCCATTAAAAAACTTGGTGCTGAAATGCTTTCCGATATACTGCGTGGTGCAGCGGATAAAGTAAAAGAAGCGGGTGCCTTAACGGTTGGAGGTCATTCGATTGATGACCAAGAGCCAAAATTCGGTCTCTCTGTAACGGGAATTGTTCATCCTGAAAAGGTGTGGAAGAACGTTGGAGCTAAGCCTGGCGATGTGTTAGTTTTAACAAAACCAATTGGTGTAGGAATCATTACCACCGGGATTAAGCGGAGCGTGGTAACACCAGAACAAGAACAAATTGTTACGGATACCATGGCAGAGTTAAATAAAACAGCTGCAGAAGTGTTAACGAACTATCATCCTCATGCTGTAACGGATGTAACTGGATTTGGATTGTTGGGACACAGTAGTGAGATGGCACGCGGCAGTGACGTGAGTTTTGAAATCTTCTATTCAAAGGTTCCGATTCTGGATGGTGCGCTAGAGTTAGCTAGGGATGGAGTGGTTCCAGGAGGATCAAAATCGAATCATAAATGGATCCTTGGAGATGTCGAGTATGAGGACCTGTCCCCCGAGGAACAGTTAGTCCTATGTGACGCGATTACTTCTGGCGGCCTTCTAGTTTCCATTAGTGAAGAAGAAGCTATTCAATATGTGGACAACCTGCACGCAGCCGGTAAACACAATGCCGCGATTGTTGGCAGGGTTACGGAAAAGAAAGAGAAATTAATTTATGCAAAAAGATAACAGCGTGGCTTGGGCTACGCTGTTTTTTTTTGCGTACCCTCATCAAAACGAGTACAGTTTTTATTTGAAAGTGTACTCGTTTTACGAAAAACCGTACAGTTCAGACGAAAAAGTGTACAGTTTATACAAAGAACCGTACAGTTCAAACAAAAAAGTGTACAGCTTTTACAAAGAACCGTACTGTTTAAACAAAAAAGTGTACAGTTTATACAAAATACCGTACAGCTTCTACAATTCAACCGAAAACAAAATAGATGACCCAATCATTCAGGTCATCTATCTAAATCGTGATTAAATTCCACTCGCTTTTGTTTTGTTCATGGTCAGTTTATAGGTTAATTTATTTATCATATCTTCCGTCATTTTCGCTAAGTCATATTCATATTTGAAGCCCCACTCTTCTTCTGCCGCAATCGCATCAATGGAATTTGGCCAGCTGTCGGCAATTCTTTGGCGGACAGGATCTACTTGATAAGTGAGTTTAAATCCTGGGATATGTTTCTTAATCTCATTTGCGATTTCTTCTGGATCAAAGCTCATTGCCGTAACATTGAAAGAGTTACGGTGTTTAAGTCTGCAAGGGTCTGCCTCCATCAAGTCGATAATGGCATTAAGGGCGTCAGGCATATACATCATATCCATATACGTACCTTTATCAATGTAAGATGTATAGCTTCCATTTTTAATGGCTTCATAGTAGATTTCTACAGCGTAGTCCGTCGTTCCACCACCTGGCAGTGCTACATATGAAATTAAGCCTGGGAATCGGAGTCCCCTCGTGTCGACTCCGAATTTATGATAATAGTAATCGCCTAAAAGCTCGCCAGCTACCTTGTTAACGCCATACATAGTCGTGGGACGCATGATGGTATCCTGTGGTGTACTGTCTTTTGGTGTAGACGGTCCAAAGGCACCGATTGAACTTGGAGTGAAAAATTGTGCATTTAGCTCTCTCGCTGTTTCTAATGCATTCATCAAACCGCCCATATTTAAATTCCAAGCTAAGACTGGTTTCGCTTCTGCTGTCGCTGATAATAATGCTGCCAAGTGCATGATGGTATCAACCTTATATTTTTTCGCGATTTCCCCCATCTTGTTTAAATCGGTAACATCTAATACTTCAAATGGGCCGCTCTGAGCAGCTTCACTGTCATTCTTTCTTATATCCGTAGCAATTACATTATCAGACCCATACGTTTCTCTTAATTTCATGGTAAGCTCAGAACCGATCTGTCCAAGTGCACCCGTAATTAAAATTCGTTTCATTCTTCTCCATCCTCCTCACTAATTGTGTATTGAAGGGTTTCTAATTAAATAATGCTCATTTCCTTACCGACTTTCTCATAAATAGAAATGGCTTGATCAAGCATTTCTTTGGTATGTGCAGCAGTCGGCATGTTGCGAACGCGTCCTGTTCCTTTAGGTACGGTTGGGAATACAATGGCTTTTGCATAGACTCCCTCTTCATTTAAACGTTTACTAAATTGCTGTGTAAGAGTCTCGTCGCCAATAATACATGGAGTAATCGGTGTTTCACTGTTTCCAATATTAAAGCCTAGTTGCTTTAAGCCTTTTTTGAGGTAATCGCCATTTTCCCAAAGCTTTTTGTTAAGTTCAGTGCTTTCCATTAAAATTTCAATGGATCTCTTGCTGGCTGCTACGTCCGCCGGTGTGAGTGATGTAGAGAACAAGAATGGACGGCTTCTAACCTTTAGCCAATCAATTAAATTCTTCTTTCCTGCTACATATCCACCTACTACACCAATCGCTTTTGATAAGGTCCCAATTTGAAAATCAATTTTATCAGACAAACCGAAATGCTTAACTGTACCAGCACCATCACCGAGAACACCAGATCCATGTGCATCATCTACATATGTAATTAGGTCGAATTCTTCAGCAATTTTTACGATTTCTGGTAATAATGCAATGTCCCCATCCATTGAGAATACGCCATCCGTAATAACCATAATTTTATTGTATTGACCAGATTCTTTCGCTTCCTTTGCCTTTTTTCGCAGATCTTCCATATCGGAATGATTTACACGAATAATCTTTGCTTTCGATAACCGGCAGCCATCAATAATAGATGCGTGGTTTAATTCGTCGGATAAAATGGCATCATTTTTATCCATTACCGCTGAAATCGCTGCCATATTACAATTGAAACCTGATTGATATGCGATTGCGGCTTCTGTATGTTTAAATTCTGCTAACTTTTCTTCCAGTTCAACGTGAAGCTTTAATGTTCCGTTTATCGTGCGAACGGCTCCAGCACCTACCCCAAAAGATTCGATTGCCTCTGCAGCTGCTTGCTTTAAGCGTTCATCAGTGGCTAACCCTAAATAATTATTGGAAGAAAGATTAACCAACTGTTTACCATTTATTGTAATCATTGGACCATTTGGGCTTTCTAATGGATCGATGACATTGTACAAACCCTTATTTTTTAAGTCTTCAAGGTTTTCATTTAAAAATTGCTCTAGAATAATACTGGACACTTATATTCCCCCTTATTGTCGCTATTGGAAAAACAATTGTCCACCTCAGGCGGACACTTGGATGTTCGAAGAATGCCTACATGAAAGGATTTCTTTAATATACTTTATCACATTTTTTTGGATTTGTTCATACCTAGAGGACAATTGTTGTAAATTTTTTTTGCTTTTCAGGTTATTCATGTAGAAAACAGGATATTTTTCAAAGGAGGCAAAAAAGGTATAATGGATACCATACTTTGTTGAGAAAACAGAAAGGATGTAATTCGTGGAATCAATTTCTTCACTACTATACACCATTATTGTCGGGGGTCTATTTGTCTTTGTTTTTATTTACCTTTATGATTGGCTTTTTGGGGAAAAACAAGATAAACAAATTCGAAAGATTCATAAATACTATCGAAATGAAACCGTCCAAAAGGTTGAAATGCTGGAGCACCAGCCGAAAAAGTTCACTCTGTATCAAGTTAAAACGGGTAAGGAAACGAAACGAGTCAAAATTAAGCCTGGCTATAAAGTCGTTAAAATGGTGGCAAAGAAAAAAGAACCTTCCCGATAATGGGAAAGGTTTCCGTTTTCTTTCTATATTGTGGGGTTTTGTATAAATAAGGTAATAAAGAATCCCCAATAACAATGGAGAGTTACTCCCTTTAAATAAGTTGTCTTGTCCTTAATCGAGTAACCAGCAAAAGAAAATTATCGGAGATTTTCCGGTTAGAGGCAAGATAAAGTTCTTTTCGGGGTAAATAAGGGGGGAATTTCCGCTTAATCAAAGGAAAATCCTCCCTTATTGAATTTTTCGAGTGAATAGACGGAATCTCTCCGTCTATTCAAGCTTTTTTAATACTTATTTCTAAATAAGCGGAATCTTTCCGCCTATTTTTTCCGCACAGTTACTTAACATAATCCCCTCGTCCTATAAATGTGAACCCGAAACCGTACCCTTCTTGATAGTAGGAAAGGTTCTATTATTTAACTGTTAACCTGCTCACTTTTGCAGCGGTTTGGTTTACTTTTTTGAGGGCTTCTTGATATTCTCCTTCTAATCGTTCAATGATTTCTGAAGCGGTTTCAATTTTATCAATGGCACCTACACCATGCCCTGCACTCCAGATATCACGCCACGCTTTGGCTTCTGGTTTACCGTGCATATTATCAAAATCAACTTTTTCTTTTTTAACCAACTGAGCGGGATCAAGTCCTGCTTTTTGGATACTCGGTATAAGCATATTTGCCCTGACACCAGAAAATGCATCGGTTAGGATGATATCCTCCTGACTTGAATTCACAAGCATTTCACGATACTCATCATTTGCCATACTTTCTGTCGCAACAATAAAACGTGTACCCATATAAGCTAAGTCAGCACCAGCCGCCTGTGCAGCTAATATCCCCTTCCCCGTTGAAATCGCACCAGCAAGGACAATAATCCCATCCCAAAAAGTACGGACCATATCAACAAAGGCAAAGCTATTAATTTGACCTGCGTGGCCGCCAGCACCGCTTGCTACTAAAATGAGTCCGTCAACACCGGTTTCTGCAGCCTTACGGGCAAACTTTAAGTCGCTGACATCTGAGAATACTAATCCACCATACTCGTGAACAATGTCTACTACGTGTTTTGGACTGCCTAACGAAGTTATGACCAATTGCGGCTTATGTTTTTTGATTAACTCCAATTCGTCCTGAAGACGGCTATAGGTGCTATGTACAACCATATTCATTGCCCAGGGAGCAATTCTTCGGTCAGGCTCCTCTGCTCTTCCTTTTTCTAGTTCTTCATTTAATTGACCCATCCATTGATCAAGCAGCTCAATCGGTCTTGCATTTGGAGCTGGGAATGACCCAATAACACCATTTAAGCAGCAATTTTTCACTAGTTCCGGACCCGACACTAAAAACATAGGTGCAGAAATGACAGGCAGCCTTAGTTGGTTCCACCAATTTTCAGGAATTGTTTTTTGCATGGTCAACTCTCCTTTGGTTTGGAATTTTCTGAATAAATTTCCTATTTTAATAGTAACGGAAAATGAATACTTATTCAATCGTAGAGTGAGACCTTTTAGAATAAAGAATAAAGCGCTTTCCTTACACGAACAATACACCTTTAAAAAATACTATCGTTCGTCTTTTGATAAAAAAACAATTGCTATCCATTTTCACCATGTTATAATGAGGATAAATTTATAAGGTTTCACTCATATAATCGCAGGGATATGGCCTGCAAGTTTCTACCGGATTGCCGTTAACAATCCGACTATGAGTGGGTAATGTTTATGACGTTATTTTGCGTCCATACATTTGGTTAATTAGCCCAAATGTCATTGCCTCACTCAAATTTGATGTGAGCAATGGCGTTTGGGCTTTTTATTTTTTCATAGGGGGATAAACATGAAATTACTAGAAGAAAAAATTCAAAAAGATGGCAGAGTTCTAAATGACAATGTATTAAAGGTGGATTCGTTTTTAAATCACCAAATTGATCCTCAATTAATGAATGAGCTTGGAAAAGAATTTGCACAGCGATTTGCAGCTGAAGGAATTACGAAGATTGTTACGATTGAGTCTTCTGGGATTGCTCCTGCTGTGATGGCTGGATTATATATGAATGTTCCAGTTGTTTTCGCGAGAAAGAGAAAATCAGTTACGTTAACAGATGATCTTCTGACAGCAAGTGTCTATTCTTTTACAAAAAAAGAAACAAATGAACTTGCAATTGCAGGCAAATTTTTAAATGATAACGATAAAGTTCTCATTATTGATGACTTTTTAGCTAACGGTCAGGCCGCTCTCGCATTAGTGGAAATGGTGGAGCAGGCTGACGCCTCCGTAGCTGGAATTGGTATCGTGATTGAAAAATCATTCCAGCCTGGGGCTCAGAAATTGAAGGATAAAGGATTACGAGTTGAGTCATTAGCTAGAGTAGCCTCTCTTTCAAATGGAGAAGTAACATTTATTACGGAGAAAATGGAGGAATTGGTCTAATGAAACAAAATCCATTCAAGATTGCCTCGTTAGGTATTCAACATGTATTAGCTATGTATGCGGGAGCTGTCATCGTCCCTCTTATCGTCGGCGGTGCCTTAAACCTTACTGGAGAGCAATTAACCTATTTAGTTTCCATTGATATCTTAATGTGCGGAATCGCGACAATCTTACAAGTTTGGCAAAACCGGTTCTTTGGAATTGGTTTGCCGATCGTTCTTGGTTGTACCTTTACTGCAGTGGGTCCGATGATTGCCATTGGCGGTGAGTACGGTGTTTCAGCTATCTATGGTTCCATTCTAGTCTCGGGTTTAATTGTTGTTGTCATTGCCAAGTTCTTTAGTAAGTTAATTAAATTCTTTCCTCCTGTCGTTACAGGATCTGTGGTTACGATTATTGGTATTACGCTCATTCCAGTGGCAATGAACAATATTGCAGGCGGACAAGGCAGCCCTGATTTTGGCTCCCTCTCAAATATTAGCCTTGCATTTGGTACACTGCTATTCATCATTCTACTTTATCGTTTTACAGAAGGATTTATTCGATCTGTAGCAATTCTACTTGGTCTTGCTGCTGGGACAATTGCAGCTGCATTAATGGGTAAGGTAAATTTCGCAGCCGTTGGTGAAGCTTCATGGTTTCATATGGTAAAGCCATTTTACTTTGGTACCCCTACTTTTGAATGGACACCAATCATTACAATGACACTTGTTGCGATTGTTAGTCTGGTTGAATCTACGGGAGTCTACTTTGCGTTGAGTGATATCACTGGAAGAAAGCTGAAGGAAAGTGATTTGGCAAAAGGTTATCGCGCAGAAGGACTTGCGATTATGTTAGGTGCATTATTTAATGCATTCCCTTATACTACCTACTCACAAAACGTGGGGTTATTGCAATTAACTGGTGTTAAGACTAAAAATGTAATCTATACCATGGGTACAATGTTAGTAATCTTGGGGTTCGTTCCTAAAATCGGTGCATTAACAACGGTTATTCCAACCTCTGTTCTAGGCGGTGCTATGGTGGCGATGTTTGGAATGGTTATTGCTTATGGTATTAAAATGTTAAGTAAAGTAGAATTTGCTTCACAGGAAAACCTCTTGATCATTGCTTGTTCAGTGGGAATGGGCCTTGGTGTTACCGCGGTGCCGGACCTTTTTGGGCAGCTTCCTGAAAGTGTAAAAATCTTAACGAACAATGGAATTGTTGCTGGAAGCTTAACGGCTATTTTCTTAAACATTGTATTTAATGTGGCTAGAACTTCGAAGCAAAGTCAAACATCAAATTCAAGCAGTCAAGGTGCTGCTTAATAGTATTTAAAAAAGCTGCCAGATTCAATGGCAGCTTTTTTACTCAATAAGCCCTGTTCTTTTTACACTAAAGTCCACGTTTACATTGACTTTAGCCTCTTTAAACATACTGTACCATTTTTCATCGGTAAGCTTTGAGTGCTTCACTGAACTTCTATATATTTCTCCGAGACCAAAAATATCAGTTTCCTTTGTTTGGCAATAGGCAATGAGTTTCTCAATCTCTTTTGTCATGCTCTTCGTAATGGCCTTCTCGATTAGTTTAATTGTTTCCGGATTTCCTAGATCCACTTTACTCGTAATTTCAAGCAGTCTGCCAGAAAGTTTAATATCGATATCAAATTCCGGTTTTTCTTTGTTTATTAGCTTAATATCACTACTACTGTCGAGGGAATCGATAGAGGCAACCGTCTTATTAAGCCGGCGGTTCCGCGGCTTTAATTTCGAACTTTTAATCTCGATATCCTTGATACCGCCTTTATATTTATCAATGATCAGGGTTAGATAAAAGCTTTGGTGAGTGCTTATTTTTCCAACAAGTTTACTGCCTTTAAATAAAGCTACCCCAGAAAAACCTATTCCCTCCTTCCCTTCTTTTCTTAAAATCGGCATAATTGGTTCTATGCCAACCGCGTAATGGTTATGTAAAACTTCTTGCAAAGTAGCTGAAGGAATTACTTTTCCTTTTGTGTTTTGATCGATAAGGTCAAAAAGATGAATTCCAATATCGGGAATATGTTTAGCTTTCACTTGTAATATATCACGAGCTGGCCCATCTGCCATCGCTAAGTATGTCAAATCACTTACGGATGGGTCATTGGTCAGGGTTTCTGCTATCCCTGTGTTACCTTGTTTAAGCAATTCTTCACCATATACAATGACACGAAGCTGCCCAGAGGCCAGTCTTTTAGAGGACTTTTTATTTGCATTATTTCGAATTCCCCTAATGGAAAATGCCTCTGTTTCTAAAATAACAACATCTTGGGGTGCTCTAGGGTCAATTTTTAACTCAACGATTGTTCCTAAGATAGAGCCATTTTTTGCAAGATCAAGTCCATAAGTAGTAATAAGACCGACTTCTTCAAGAATCCTAGGTTCTGCACAGCCACACAGCAACAAAATGGAAAAAGTCCAAAGCCAAAAACACCCTTTTTTTCTCATTTTTATTTCTCCTTAAGGGATGTTATCTTCTTCTTTATTAAAGCTAGGAAAAATAGAATAAATGGATAACAAAACGTAACATAAAATCCAATACTAGCAAAAAGGTCGTTAAAATGATTAATTTTAGATCGTGTATTGAAAAACAAACTGGCTAAAATAACGACAAGTGAAAATAACCAGATGATTCTTTTTGTTTTTTTTTCAAAAGTACGCCTTACACCGCGTACAGCAGCCCACAAATATAACATTAGATTTGGAAGAATGATGAGCAGCCAAAAAGAAACGGCTACATACTCTGTTCTTTCGATAAAAGGTAGTTTGACGATCTTAAATAAGGAAAGAGTTGGCCAAATCGTATTTTCTATTTGACCAGGACTAAAATAAGTAATGGTTATAAGCATAACGATCAAGTATAAGAGGTTCGTTCCGGCAATTGCGAGTTGTGCAAACTTTGTTACTTTCTCTCTTTCCTTTAAGAAAGGGTAAACTACATAGAGAATTTCAAAACCAATTATCGTGAGAGTCATTTTATGGGCACCCTTTAAAATGGATGTTATATTTGATTCCATCACCGGAAAAAGATGATGAATATCAGTAAACCGTAAAGGAAAGCCAATCAAACCCAACATCCAGATTGAAAGAATGAAGCTGAAAAAACATGCACCCGCGATTACCCTTAATCCGCCATTCACTCCATAAATAACTAATAAAACGATAGAGATTGAAAATAACCATGTGGGTACGACGGGGAAAACCCATGTTTGCATAACCTCAATATAGTTAATTAAAACAATGACAAACAACCATAAACAATAAAGAATATATACACTATTAACGATCTTTCCAATCCATTTTCCATACACTTCAATGTGAATGCCATATATATCTGTGGGTCCATAAAGTTGTAACGTCTTAATCATAATCATTACAACAATGTGTGTGAAAAGACCAGCTACTATAACAGAAATCCATGCGTCGTGCTTTGCTTCAAAAAAAATGATCCGTTGGAACCCCTGTATTCCTATCCCAACTTGTATCGAATGAATAATAAAAAATACAATAAAGGTACTTAAAAGGGATTGAGGGTTAGGTTGAAATTGAGCTTTCATTTAGTCACCCGCTGCCTAAGGTCAAGTATGTTTTTTTGCTTTTATCGGATCATATTTATATTCGTCTTCAGCCATTGTTAAATCCGGTCTTTTGTTAGTTAAGGATAAAGGCAGACGTACAATGCTGTCCTTCCAGTCTGCAAAACGCGGCGGATAAAATGGTGCTAGATAAGGACTTCCCAGGCTCGATTGTCTTAACAGGTGAAGGAGTAAAAAGCAAAAACCGTACATCATGCCGTAAAATCCCAAGCAACCAGCCAATATGATTAGGGGAAATCGAATGATACGAATGACATTTCCCATTGTATAACTTGGAGTTACGAACGAACCAAGTGCTCCTAAGGATATGATGATAATGAGAATATTACTCGTAAAACCTGCATCTACAGCAGCTGTTCCGATTACGATACCGCCAACGATACCCATTGTTTGACCAACTTTTGTCGGAAGTCGGGCACCCGCTTCTCGTAATAATTCCATAATAAATTCTAGTAATAGTGCTTCTACTATCGGAGGAAAAGGTACCTTTGCCCGAGACTCACTAAGTGTAAACAATAAAGTTTGTGGGATAACCTCATAGTGATAGGTTAAGGAAGCAACATACAGAGCCGTAAAGAAAACGGAAAGGAATAACGCAATGAATCTTAATAATCGCCAGAATGTAGCAATCTGCCAATTTACGTTACTATCCTCCATACTTTGAAAAAATTCCATAAATGATTGAGGGCAAACAATCGCCAATGAGCTTCCGTCCACGAGGACTGCAAGTTTCCCCTTTAGCAGCCAATCTGATACACGATCTGGTCGTTCTGTTAACGCCATTTGTGGGAATATGGTTAAGGAGTTCTCTGCTAAAAGCTGTTCTAACATTGAACTGTCAAGAATTCCATCGATTTTTATCTCTTGAATCCTTTTTCTAAGGCTGTCAACCATTTGTTCAGATGCAATACCGTTAATGTAGACAATTGAAACCAATTTATTTGTTCGTGCCCCAGCTTGTAAATTTTCAATACACAAAGATGAATTCTTAATATAATTCCTAACCAGCGTGATATTGGTCATTAAGCTCTCAGTAAACGCCATTTGTGGTCCAATGACCAGAGATTCATTTTGAGAATAAGAAACTGAACGTCCAACTTCAGAAGGGATTTTGGCTAAAAGAACGGATGAATTCCCCTCTAAATAAATGATTACACATCCGTCTAGAGCAGCTTGGACAGCCTTTTCCATCGAAGATGATTTTTCAATCTCACCTATTGATAAATGCTCCATAATTGTTTTTATAGAATCGAATGGTAGATCTTTTAGCGAATCAATAATATCTCTATGAAGCATGGTTTTGTCTATTAATGTCCCTATGGAGAATAAGGTAATTCCTGAAATGCCAATTTCATTCTCTAAAATATCTGCGCTATCTTGCAGTCTTTTTTTAAACTCCGCGGACATTTTATCTCGTGTTTCTGGAATCAGATTCATGTTCTTATGTTGCACTGACCCTTTAGATGAAAAAAGCTTCTTAAAGAACAATACCAGCACCTCCTTCTAGGAAAGACATTTGCTTAGTGTATTATTTACCAACTAAACCTCTTTATACCACCTCTCTTTTATGCATAAAAAAAAATGCGGTGCTTTTTAGCAACGCTTAGGAAATTTCATGATTTGTTCAGATTCTGCATCCAAGCCAGAATCAGGACTGGTGTTGTTTTCGCCAGAGCCACCGATGGTTTTGGTAATAGAAATGGGTGAAATATAAACAGCGCCGCCAAAGTTAACAATGCCGCCAGAAATTGTCCCAATTGAAACATTGTTATGGTTTGTGACCAAAGTAACCCCTCCTTGGTGTTACTACTATGTTATGTACGGGTTGGCTTAGGGTTCTTAATAAATGAAAAAGATAAAGCCATTATAAACAGGCTTTATCTTTAAAAATTTCTGTAGCCTCTTAAAAAAACGATTTAAACAATTCTTGATGATTGTTACATTCCTTGCAGATATATTCGATTTCCAAGGGATCTTCTCTTACCATATGTACCGTTTCTCTGCTGCAGTTTTCACAAAATTTGACTTCCTGGAGTTCTTCCATGAAATAAGCACCTCGTTTTCTTAATTCATAAGAAATAGTATGCCCAAGACTTCCATGCATTTATCATGTATTTCTATGGTTTGCCTGCTCCAGGTATAATAGTTGTTCCTTCATATCTAATCCGCCGCGAAAGCCAGTAAGCTTTCCGTTCTTCCCAATCACGCGATGACACGGTACTGTTAAGAGGACGGGATTTGCCCCAATGGCAGCGCCAACGGCACGGACAGCTGTTGGTCGGTCAAGGGCATTGGCAATATCTGAGTATGTCCATGTTTCACCGTAAGGAATTTTACTGAGTGCATTCCACACATCTGTTTGAAATTTGGTTCCTTTTAATTCTCTAGGAATGGTAAAAGTATTACGTACACCTTGAAAAAACTCTTTAAATTCAGCTGAATATGGAGCCATGATATTATCATCCTGTACCAATTGACTATCAGGATAATGTTTTTTTACCCAAACTTCCATTTCCTCAAAGGGCTTATCCTGGGAACCAACGAAACAGAGTCCATTAGAAGTTGCGGCCATAAACAGTTTCCAATTATCATAAACTAACTGTGTCCAATATAGTATTTGTTTCATCAACATCACGCCACCCTTATTATCTACTCTTCTTTCAGTATACCTATTTTAAGAATTACTTTTAAGTGTTTTCAGAATGAAAAAATTAGATTTTAGTTTTCCTTAGTCCAATAAACTTAAATTATTAGTATTAAAGAGGTGGTATATCATGATTAGCCAATCTTGGGTGAATCACGGGAATGAACTGAAACTCTTCCTACCGAAAGAATTCAACTTTCAAGAAAATATAAAATATCTTGCGAGGAATCATAACGAATGCCTTTTTCACATCGATAATAATTGTATTTACAAAGCCATTCCGATAGGAGAAGAAACACCAATCATTGAAGTTAGGTCAGAAGATAAAAACCATTTGATGATCCGCTTTTTAGGAGATAGTAAACCAACTTGCGAAAAAATGAGTGATGCAGTTGCCCGCTATGTTGGAGAGTGGTTTGATTTAGAAAGGGAATTGAGTCCTTTTTATTCCATGGCAGAGAAGGATCCCTTGCTAAGTAAGACTGTTAAATCCTTTTATGGTCTGCGAATTATCGGTATTCCTGATTTATTCGAAGCGCTTTGCTGGGGTATTTTAGGGCAGCAAATAAACCTGTCTTTTGCCTACACCTTTAAAAGACGTTTTGTTGAAAAATTTGGTCGTTGTGTTATGCATAACGGTGTAACGTATTGGGTCTTCCCTTCCCCGAAAGATATTGCAGGGTTACCTCTGGAGGAATTGGAAAGCTTGCGCATGACCAAGAAAAAATCTGAATATCTTATCGGAGTAGCACAACAAATGGCAGATGGAAAATTATCCAAAGAAATGTTGCTCGATATTGGAGATCATAAACGAGCTGAGAAAATGTTAGTCCAAATACGTGGTATCGGTCCGTGGACAGCTAATTATGTCTTAATGCGGTGCCTAAGATATCCTTCTGCTTTTCCTATGGATGATGTCGGTTTGCAAAATGCGCTAAAATTATTGTTAGGGAAAGACAAAAAACCAAATAAAGAGGAAATAATGAAGCTGGCTGTAAATTGGACGAACTGGGAATCATACGCAACCTTCTATTTATGGAGATTGCTTTATTGATACGAATAGATTTCCATTAGATGAAAAAACTAGGTGAAACGATTGACGTAAGGAGCATTCATCTAATGAAGACGATTAAGCCAATTAAGCTTACCTCTAAACTTACGGACCAACCAGTTGAAAAATTAACTTCAGCTGAAATGGGTAAACTTTGGGCTGTATATATGGGTAATACCATGTCCAAATGTGTCATTAGTTATTATCTTCAGCATGTGGATGACAAAGACATAAAAGAAATATTGAAAAATGCATTAAATATCGGAACCGAATTTCTAAAAGACATTAAAACGATATTTGATAAAGAGCATTTCCCGATTCCAATTGGTTTCACAGAGGATGACGTTAATTTAGGAGCTCCGAGGTTATTTGCGGATGAATTTTATCTTCATTATTTGAAATATGCAGCGAAAGCTGGGCTAAGTCTCTACTCGACTGCCATTCCATTAATGCTCAGGAAAGATGTTAGAGAATTTATCTTAAAGTGTAACCAATTAACCACTGATTTGTTAGTAACCCTTAATGATACACTAAAAGAAAAGGGTTTTTTAACGAGACCTCCTGTAATTCCTATTCCAGAAAAGGTTGAATTTGTTCAAAAGACAAGTTATTTTAATGGTTTTTTAGGCCATGTAAGACCCTTGCATGGTTTGGAAATTGCCCATTTATACGATAATATGGAGAATAACTCTACAAGTAAAGTACTATTAATGGGCTTTGGACAAGTGGCTAAAAATGAAAAAGTGAAAGATTTTATGCACCGCGGAAAAGAAATTACCATGAAGCACCTTGAATCCTGCAGGCAGCAGTTACATAAAGAAGATTTGCCTTCCCACCCGCTGCTGGATGACTTAGTAGAACAATCAACATTTGCCCCATTTTCAGATAAATTGATGATGTTTCATAAAATTGATATGTTCAGCATGAAAATCAGATCCTACGCGAATGCTGCGTCCCTTAACGGTCGGCACGATATTGGAGCGATGTATAGCAAATTTTTATTGGATATCGGGCTTTATGTACAGGATGGTGCCAAGATATTTATTGATGAAGGTTGGATGGAACAACCGCCGCAAGCAGTGGACCGTGATTCGGTTTCTTCTACATAACAAAAAGGAATGAGCAGCTCTGTCAGCTCATTCCTTTTTGTATTTCGGGGATTAGTAACCAAAGTTTGGAATGTTGAAGAAGGGTCACAAAAATCAAACACTTAATCATCTTCAATCTCTAGAATAATGTGCGGGAGATTTCTTTATTATCAAGGTTTGATGTAAACACCCTAGAATTTTCCTATTGATATTTTAGATAATGATTGATTTGTTAAATAGATAAAATGAATTTAATAGCATTAAACTATTCTTTATAATCAAAATGCAAGTATAATACCACGATGTTAAACGACAATTCTATGAGGTGAATAATTTTATGAAAAAATGGTTAACGGGGATTATTTTATTTATGCTTGTTTTTTCATTAGCAGCCTGTGGGCAAACTGAAGATAAAACTACTGAAGAAAAAGAAGCAAATAAGGAAACAAAAACAGAAGAAGTATTTAAAATTGGTGCCATTCCCGACCAAAATGCTGCTTTCCTGCAAACAGGAATGGACGCAGTTGCGAAGCAGTTAAGTGAAGAAACAGGAATGAAAGTTGAATTTGTTCCTTCTGTTGATTATGCAGCTTTAGTTACAGGATTCCAACGTGGTGAAATCCATTTAGCATGGTTTGGCGGTTTAACGAGTGTTCAGGCAAGAAATCTTGTTCCGGGAGCTGAATCCATTGTACAGCGGCCACGTGACGCAGAGTTTAAATCTGTATTTATTACTCAAGAAGGCTCAGGTATTACTACATTGGCTGATTTAAAAGGAAAATCATTCACATTTGGCAGTGAAAGCTCTACATCAGGACATTTAATGCCGCGTTATTTCTTAACGGAAGAAGGTATTGACCCTAACACTGACTTTAATGGAAAGCCTAACTTCTCAGGCTCTCATGATACTACCTACAAGTTAATTGAATCTGGTTCTTTCCAAGCTGGCGCTTTAAACATCTCTGTTTGGGAAGCAGCTGTAAAAGAAGGCAAAGTTGATACGAACAAAGTAAAAGTGTTCTATACGACTCCAGACTATTATGATTACAACTGGACAATCAATAGCAATGTTGAAGAAGTATTTGGAAAAGACGCTAAACAAAAAGTAAAAGACTCCCTTCTATCTATGCCAGGTGATTCAAAAGAGATTACTGACTTGTTCCAAACCGACAAGTTTATTGAAACAAAAAATGATAACTATGAAAAGATTGAAAAGGTTGCAAAAGAATTAGAGATTATAAAGTAGCAGGTGTTGTTCCATGTCTTCAAAAACGATGATTGAAGCAAAAAACATAACAAAACATTTTGAGCGGAAGATAGCCTTATCTTCCCTTTCTTTTTCTATTAAACAAGGTGAAATGGTGGCATTAATTGGTCCTAGCGGTGCTGGAAAAACAACATTATTAAATTCCATTGCCGGTCTTGTTCCTCTACAAAGCGGCGAGCTCCTTATAGATAGTCTGCCTCTTCGTGATTACAAACGAGGAAAGAAATTCGCAAAAAAAATCGGGGTAATCCGCCAACAGTTCGATTTAATTGGTCCATTAGCCGTTATTCATAATGTTCTTGCAGGCAAATTATCGGAATGGGGATTATTGAAATCATTAGTTTCATTACTCGTCCCTCAAGAAAAGGAATCAGCCCTCTCAGCACTAGAAAGGGTCGGGCTTAGAGATAAATCTTACGAAATAACCGCTACATTATCAGGCGGTGAACAACAGCGTGTGGCAATGGCAAGATTAATGATACAGAATCCAGAGATTATTCTTGCGGATGAACCAGTAGCGTCACTTGACCCTGCTCGTGCTGACGATGTACTTTCCATGCTGACTAAAATTGTTTCAGAGGAAAATCAAACATTAGTTGCCAGCTTACATTCAGTGGAATATGCACGAAAGTACTTTACAAGAATCATTTCGCTCAAAAACGGAGAAATATTTTTTGACCTGCCAACAGCAAAAGTAACGGACGAGCTGTTAAGTGACCTTTATCTGCTTAAGGAGCAGGAGTAAAATGATGAAACGGATCCCCTCCCTCCAATTGCATAAAAGATTTATCCTTACTGTTCTGTTGCTGGCTGTTTTCGTTTGGAGTCTTACCTCCATTCATTGGAACTCTGAGCTTTTCCATGCAGGCGGGATTCCTACGATGCTGCAGATAGTTGAAGGGCTAATCCAGCCCAATTTAGAACCAAGAATTTTATTAGTCGGATTGGAATCTGCTTGGATTACACTGGCATATGCTGTTGCGGGTATGTCGCTTGCCATTATCTATGCTTTTATAGTGGGTGTCCTTGCTTCTGGAACGTTAACTTCCAGCAATTTTTCGCGCTTTATTTCGAAGGTGTTTTTTAGAGGTATTCTAGGTTTTACTCGTTCGATACACGAATTAATTTGGGCGTGGCTTTTTGTAGCAGCAGTCGGATTATCTCCTTATGCTGCAATCCTGGCACTTGCCATTCCTTACGGCGGGATTCTAGGTCGAATATTTGCAGATATGCTAAATGATGTTCCCAAGGAGCCAATCATTGCTTTAAAAGCAGCTGGTTCCTCACGGCTTCAAACGCTATTTTATGGCTACCTTCCTTTGGTTTGGGCAGATTTTATCAGTTATACGATGTACCGGTTTGAATGTGCGATCCGCTCTTCTGCTATTATGAGCTTTGTTGGTTTAGGAGGACTTGGATTTCAAATTCAATTGGCACTAGCCGATTTAAAATATGATGCAGTTTGGACATTTGTCTTCTACTTAATTGCTCTTGTGATATTGGTAGATGCTTGGAGCCATTGGGTTCGTATGGGATTAACTAATCATAAGAGAATAAAAGGTTTTGGTTCTGGCTGGATGTCTGTTCTATTTGCCACCTTGTTAGTAGTTGGTTCTTGGATATACATTACCATAGGTGAAAACGCTAGATTATTTGAGCTATTATCTGAAAAAAATATGGAATATGCTAAGAAGTTTTTCGGCGGTCTCCTTGGAATCAATCAGGAGAATCCTGCCTTTTTAGACGGTGAAAGCTGGGCACTCGCTTTGAGGCTTACGATGGAAACACTTGAAATGAGCATTATGGCAATTGGTTTTTCCACGATTGTCGCGTTCATTACGGTTATTCCTGCCGCAAGAAATATTGCGAATGGAAATCTTACATTAAAAAAGAGATGGTATAACTGGCCGATGTTTGGTCTGATTCGTCTTCTTTACATCTTTTCCAGGTCTGTTCCAGAATTAGTCTGGGCGATGATGATTATCTTTATTTTTAAACCTGGTATTCTGCCAGGTGCATTAGCCCTGGCTCTTCATAACTTTGGTATATTGGGGAAACTTTGGGCAGAGGTTATCGAAGACATGGACCCTAGGCCCATTCGGAATTTAGCGACCGCTGGTGCTTCCAAAATAGAAATCTTCTTTTACGGAATCCTGCCTATCGTTCTTCCTCGATTTCTCACCTATATTCTATACAGATGGGAAGTTATCATGAGAACGACTATCGTAGTAGGGTTTGTAGGTGCAGGTGGTCTTGGAATGGACTTTAAGCTTGCGATGAGTTATTTTGACTATACACAAATTACGTTACTATTATTGTGTTATATGATCCTCGTCCTTATTGCAGATTTTGCCTCAGAAACAACTCGGAAAGCAGTAAAATAAAGAGCACATGCCCCTTCGGCTTGTGCTCTTTTATATCTTTATCTACCTACTATCGGTGTGCTAGCAGTTGATAGACTTTTGCTAACATATTGATAGTAGGTATTTTGGCGCCATCCTATCATCTTAGAAATTTATTTTAAATAATAATTTGAAATGCTTGTATTAGATTCATGTTTTCTATTATCCTAAGCTTAGTGCCAAAATTTGTAGTAATTTTTACATACTGTTCAGATCATTTAGGAGTTGGAGTTATTTGGAAACAAAAAGAGCTTTACCAATTTTATTTTTAGTCATGTTCCTAGTCATGATAGGCTTCGGAATCATTATTCCTGTTCTGCCATTTTATGCTGAAGAAATGGGTGCTTCCCCTACGCAATTAGGCTTATTAATGGCTGTTTATTCCCTAATGCAGCTTATCTTCGCGCCATTTTGGGGGAAATTATCCGACCGTATCGGTCGTAAGCCGATTATGATGATTGGAATCGCCGGATTATCATTATCCTTCTTCATCCAAGCGATGGCTACTGAGCTTTGGATGTTATTTGCCGCACGAATTATTGGCGGAGTACTTTCTTCGGCTAATATGCCGACTGCGATGGCCTATGTTGCCGATATTACCACACCTGAAAACCGTGGAAAAGGAATGGGGATTGTAGGAGCGGCAGTAGGACTAGGCTTTGTATTTGGTCCTGCGATTGGCGGTGTGTTCTCAAAATCTAGTATGAGTACGCCATTTTACCTTGCAGGTGTCTCTTCGCTGATAACCTTAGTCATCATTTTCTTTTTCTTGAAAGAATCCTTACAAAAAGATAATGAAGAGTTGAACAAAAATCATAAGCAATCGAGATGGAAGGCATTTTCTGGTCCTGCTGCCGTATTGTTTTTATTACAACTTTTAATTTCTCTCTCATTATCTGGCTTAGAAGCAACATTTGCTTATTTTGCTGCAAAAAAGGCTGGGCTTGGGGCTACTCAGTTAGGATATATTTTCATGATTATGGGATTTGCGGGTGCTATGGTCCAAGGCGGCATGGTTGGTAAATTAACAAAAAAATATGGTGAAGGTACTGTTATTCAAGGAGGAATCATTGTATCTGCCATTGGTTTCGGATTGATTCTGTTTGTAGACAGTTTTACCACTGCAGCTATATTTTTATCAATCTTTGGGATTGGAAACGGCGTTATTCGTCCTAGTGTCTCTTCCCTGCTGACAAAAACTACTGATGCTGGTCATGGAAGTGCAACGGGACTGCTTTCTTCCTTTGACTCGTTAGGCAGGATTGTTGGACCGCCGCTTGGAGGATGGTTGTTCTCCCTTTCAATTGGATTACCTTATATATCTGGAGCCATCATTTCAGTGATAGCCCTGATACTATATCAATTTTATCGGACAAAAGCTGTAGTCTTTAAAACAAACTAGCATATGTGATAAGGACATGCATAAGATAGGTTACGAGGATGTATTTGAAAAAGGAGCCGAGATGAATGAAACTAGCCTCTCATTTCAAGACGTTTTTATTTCTATGTGTCATTATTGCACTTGTAGCCTATCTTGATTCGCCATATTCATTTATTCATCGTAACTATTCCTACTTAACGGTCAGTGAACCTGCAGTGGCACAACCAGTGGATGTAGAACCACCAACAGATGTGCCGGTGTTGGAATATAAGCTCGATGATATTCAGAAAATAAATGGTTACTTCGTGGAGATCTATCAGGAATATGAAGTCTATTACGACGAAGCAGGAAAAGTGGTTAAAAGAGAACCTACATCGAAGACAGAGAGTGTTCGATATTGGGAAGATGATTTGAAAATTGAACCTTAGAAGCTGTCGAGAAAATATCGGCAGCTTTTTTTGTGCGTGTTTTTTATTATTTCCTTTATAATTTTATTAACGTTCAATCGAAAACCAGTATATTCAACACCTATCTATGAAAACCTAGTATTAAATGGAGGTGAATGATATGAAAAAACTGCTCTACGGTATAGTCTGTATTGCCTTCCTAGGCTTTTTGACCTCTTGCGGAGGCGGAAACGATGAAACGGAACAAGATAATACAACTACTGAGGAACAGGCTGGTGATGAACAGCAGCAAACAGCAAATGCAGGTGACGGAGACGCGCTTTTTCAGCAAAACTGTTCGTCATGTCATGGCGGTGATTTAAAGAGTGGAGGTGCTCCTGACCTTGACAAAATCGGCTCAAAATACTCGAAGGATGAGATTGAAGGGATTATTTTGAATGGAAAAGGCGGTATGCCTGGAGGGATCCTTTCAGGTGAAGACGCAGATGCAGTAGCTTCATGGCTTGCAGAGAAAAAATAAGCGTGAAAAACCAGAATGGAAATCCAATCTGGTTTTTTTATTTATACACCTCTTATGTAAATTTCGGATCATCCAATTATTTAATAGATAAATTAGTTCCACTTAGGTGGAACCAAGTAGTAAGGGATACGTCTGTATATATAGAGGTGATGGAATGAGAAAATGGGGCTTTTTTATTTTACTATTGATGGTATTAACCGGTTGTCGTTCAACACCATTTGACGGTCATACTGTTATTGATTGGGTTGATTTTATTAAGTGGGAAGGAATCGAGTACAACGGGATTTACACCGGTGTTTTAGCGGATGAAAAATACATTGGGGATAAACTAGGTGCTGTTAAATATAAAGTCGCTGACAATGTAACAAATCCTAATTATAAAATTAGAAATGGTGATGCTGCCTTTCACGAAAAAGGAACCGAGTTTTTCACCATTAAGGGTAATCCCAATTTACTAGCGGTAAAGGATGATCGCCAAATCAACGGATATAGTGTTTATTATTCACGAGAGGCGGCAGACCAACAATGGCATTTTAAGAATGTGTCACTTGATAAGGTTAATAAAATAGAAATTTATCAACCTAATGCCACTAATGGTGATAAATTACTAAGTAAATATACCAATCAAGAAGAGCTTAATCACATTCTTGAGCTGTTAAAAAATAGTGAAGAATCACCAAATTTCCAGCCAAATATGGAAAAAGGTGACCCAGACTATTTTCAAATTGTTTTGTATACTGACCAACCAATCGCTTACAAATTTGACGTTCAATTTGACGGTTCCACCTATTATTGGTACCCATCGGATACGGCCATATTATCAAATGAAATCCAAATATTCTTAAGGCAAAATAACAGCTAATCGATTGGATTAGCTTGTTATTTTTATAAATTTCGAAACCAATCTGCCGCAGCCTCTACTTCTTCCCTGGTCAATTGATGACCTCGATTTTCCCAATGCAGGACAACGTCCGCTTTGGCATTTTCCAATAAAGTTTGCAATTCAGATGATTCCGATGGTGAACAAATGGGATCGTTTGTACCTGCTGCGATAAATACATTGGTACCTGTTAAATCTGGAAGGTCTATTCCTCTTCTCGGCACCATTGGGTGATGAAGAATCGCACCTTTTAATGCATTTTGATAATGAAATAGTAAGCTTGCTGCTATATTCGCTCCGTTTGAGTATCCGATTGCAATGATATTATTACGGTCGAACTCATATTTGTCCGCTGCTTCATTTAGGAATTCGTTTAATTCCTTTGTACGGATTAGGAGGTCTTCTTCATCAAATACACCTTCTGCTAATCTTCGAAAAAATCGCGGCATTCCATTTTCCAATACATTACCACGTACACTTAATACTGAAGCTTGTTCATCAATCATTCCAGCAAGTGGCAGAAGGTCTAATTCATTTCCACCAGTACCATGGAGCATTAGAAATGTTGGTTTTGCTCTATCTTTTCCCTTATTAAATATATGGATCATATTTCTGTACCTCCAAGAATCATTTAGGACGTTCGATTGAAAATATCTCACCAATCTTTGCATAATTCGTACCAGCCAATCGGCTTACTGCTCCCAATCCAATAGGATCAATTCTGCCCTTTTGGTAGATATCCTCCTCTATATGAAATTGAACGACTTTCCCGATAATCAAATCAACGCCTGGAGCATCTTGACCTCCAAGTTCTACCGAATGTTCTAACGTACACTCCATACGGATTTTTGCTTCTTTTACACCAGGTACGGTAATTTTTAAGCTTTCAACCGGGGTGAGTTTGGTTAATTCTATTTCACTTTCATTAGGCGGTAAACTTGCAGCCGTCTTATTGATTTCTTCAACATTGTTTTCATCCACAATATGAACGACAAACTCTTTTAACTCGATTATGTTTCTCGCAGTATCCTTTTGTCTGCCTGCAGCTCGCTGTATCGCTAAAGAAATCATAGGAGGATTGGATGAAACAATATTAAAATAACTAAATGGTGCACCATTTAAAATTCCCTTATCTGACATGCTTGTAACGAAAGCAATTGGCCTAGGTACAATACTACCAATTAAAAATTTATAATTTTCCCGTTCTGTCACTTTTGAAGGATCAATGGAAAGCAAAAGTATTTCACTCCTTTTTGTTTAGTTCTCTTTCTTTAAATCGTACCATACCATAATCAATCTTTCCTATATACGGATGATCTATTTACATTGTAAAAATAACTTGAATTGATTTATCTTGAATATGAGATAATAGTATTATAACTTTTTATGAATGTCAATGATGTTACCTCCAATAAAAAAACGAAATCACTGGGATTTCGCTTCTGGAATTATTTATACACTAGTGGTTGAATATTTTCATTATCTCCTATTAGAGTAATATCACTAAAAGGTGTTGAATCTCCGACTTTGACATTTGCGCCGATGAGACTTCCGCTTCCTACCACGGAGCGATAAATCTCAGCATTTTCTTCAATTATGGTATTTGGCAATATAACCGAATCTTTTATGATAGCCCCTTTACCAACTGTTACTCCGTAAAATAATACAGAATTTTCAACCTCTCCATAAACCTTGCACCCTTCACTTATAATGGATTGGTGTAAGGTTGCTTTTCCATCCAAATACATAGGAGGCTGGCTCATGCCATTCGTATAAATAATCCATTCTTCATCTTTTAATATCGGGTTGGTGTTTACAGATAGAAGATCCATATGTGCCTCCCAAAAGCTTTGAACGGTGCCAACATCCTTCCAATAACCATTGAATTGATAGGCATGTAAATGGCAGTTCGCACGAAGCATGGATGGGATAACATCCTTGCCAAAATCCTTTGAAGAAAATGGATTGTTTTCTTCTTTTTCTAGAAATTTCTTTAGAATTGGCCAGTTAAATATATAGATTCCCATAGAAGCAAGATTAGACTTTGGATAAACAGGCTTTTCCTCAAACTCAATAATTTGATTGGTCTCTGAATCTATATTCATAATTCCAAATCTATTTGCTTCACTCCATGGGACTTGAATAACGGATATCGTTGCATCCGCTCCCGAACGTTTATGCTCATTGACCATATGACTGTAATCCATTTTATAAATATGATCTCCCGATAGGATGAGTACATATTCAGGATTTTGACTTTCGATAAACCTGAGGTTCTCATAAACAGCATGTGCAGTACCTTCATAGTTATTTTCTTTATTACCAGTTTGATTAGGCTGAAGGATGGCTACTCCGCCAACTTTTCGATTAAAGCCCCATTTTTCTCCATTCTCTATATAATTTTGAAGAGTCTCTTGTTTATATTGAGTGAGAATTCCGACGGTATCAATGCTAGAGTTTTTGCAATTACTTAATGTAAAATCTATGATTCGGTATTTACCCCCAAACGGGACAGCCGGCTTTGCAACGTTTCTAGTTAATTCTTTTAGTCTTGACCCTTTCCCTCCTGCTAACAACATGGCAATGCATTGTTTTTTTGTCATTTGTACCACCCCTTTCATGACAAGTTCCATATGTAATACTTATTTGCCCTCATTGTAGCACCTGTACGTAATAGAAAATATCAATAAATTGCGACGAGTAAAATGCATATTCGACTAAAATCCTTGATACCTTCAAAAATTATCAAAATATCGGAATGAGTGAGTACGTAATACAAACTGATTATGTCGAATCGCATCGATGTAATATTTGAAAAATATGGAGACTTTGTGAAATCACTTTTGTTATTAAAAAAACACGCTGATGTTAGTATCAGCGTGTTAGTATATTGATTAATGACCGGCAGCCTTTTCAAGGCCGCCTGGTTTATTATGAACTGCAAGCTTTTCTATCAATTTATTACTCTCTTTATTCAGTCCTATTAAATGAACTTTTATATCATTCTGGTGATATTTTATGACGACCTTATCAATAGCGCCAACAGCTGAATCATCCCATAAATGTGCTTGTGTTAAATCAATACTTACTTCCTTTACGTCCTCATTGTAGTTAAAGCTGTCTACAAAATCCGTAGCCGAAGCAAAAAATAATTGACCTGATACAGTATACACTTTTTTTTGTGAACCTGTTGAAGCGGATGTCGTTACTCTCACTTTTGAAATTTTGGAAGCAAAGAAAATCGCACTTAATAAAATTCCTACCAAAACACCCTTTGATAAATCATGTGTCATTAAAACAGTTCCAACCGTTGCGATCATCACGATTGTATCTGAAATCGGTGTCTTGTGGATGTTCTTTATAGATGACCAATCAAATGTTCCGATCGAAACCATGAACATGACTCCAACCAATGCAGCCATTGGAATTTGGACCAAAAAATCATTTAACAGGATGATTAACACCATAAGAAACACACCTGCAACAAATGCAGATAATCTTCCACGTCCGCCAGATTTCACATTAATAACAGATTGTCCTATCATAGCACAACCAGCCATACCTCCGAAGAATCCTGAAACGATGTTAGCAATCCCCTGTCCCCTTGCTTCCTTATTCTTGTCACTCGTTGTATCCGTCATATCGTCAACAATAGAGGCTGTTAATAGCGATTCAACTAGACCAACAATCGCAATCGAAAGGGAATACGGGAAAATGATTTTTAAGGTTTCAAATGTAAAAGGAATATCAGGAATTAAAAAGAACGGTAGAGTTTGAGACAATTCCCCCATGTCCCCAATCGTCCGAACACCACTTCCTGTCATAACCGCAATAATCGTAATCGTTATAATCGCGACTAATGGAGACGGAACAACCTTTGTAAAACGAGGAAAAATATAAATTATCGCTAGTGCTCCTGCTACCATTGCATACATTGCCCAAGATTCTCCAACAAAATGTGTTAATTGGGCAGAAAAAATTAAAATGGCAAGTGCATTTACGAAGCCGATCATAACGGAACGCGGGACAAATTTCATTAAACGTCCTAATTTGAGTACACCCATTATAATTTGAATAACACCCGTAAGGATGGTTGCAGCCAGTAAATACTGTAAACCATAGTCTGCCACTAACGTCACCATTACTAAGGCTGTAGCACCTGTCGCGGCTGATATCATTCCTGGTCTGCCCCCTACAAATGCGATGACAACAGCAATGCAGAATGAAGCATACAAACCAATCATCGGGTCAACGCCAGCAATGAGTGAAAAAGCAATCGCCTCAGGAATTAATGCCATCGCGACAACAATTCCGGATAACACATCTCCTTTAATATTGCCAAACCATTCATATTTAATTGTGCTAAGATTCATAGAGCACCTCTTTCTATTTTTTTATCTAGTAATGACTTTCAACTCTCATGAAAGTCGGGTCCGTTGTGAACAAAAATCAGTATATAAGATTGTGACAAATTTGTGAAATAGAATGTAAACGTGAACACGTATCATTTTTGCTGTTTTTCTCAATAATCCACTTGTTTTCACCTTAATCGGTGAAAAAGAAAAAAACAGGAGGGTTCTCTTTACCCCTCCTGCTTACCTGATTATTCAAGTTCTTTGTTTAATATTTCACTTAATTCCGTCCAATCAACTATACGGGGATATTGTAACTGTCGATTATAGGATTGATCTCTTACAAATACTTTTAAGGAATCATGAGTTAATGTATCTAAAACTTCAGCCTTATCATCAAAGTAATAGTCTAGCTTTAATTCTTTAATAATTTGAACCTTTTCATGATCCAGCATTCCATAAAAAAAACGGTCACCCCGGACGGGGAAGCCTTGTTCTATCATCCACTTTTTCGTCCGCTCTCCATGTTCCTTAGGCCTTGCTGTTATGTAATAGATTTCATGCCCTCTTCTCTCTAGTTCTTGTAACGTTTCAACTGCATTTGGAAATGGAGGACAGTCTGTATAATAAATCTCTTCTAGAGAGGATTTCCACATTTGACTTCCCTCTTCATCACTTAACCCAAAGGGCTCATGAATCTCCACTCTATTTAACTGATGAAATATTTCAGATGGTACATTTTTGTTTAATCTTTTATTGTATATATTAAATGCATGTTCTCTTAAATTGATTAATGTATCATCAATATCGAAACCAAATTTCATTATTTAGGCTCCTCGTGTGAGTAAATCGGATATCCAGTGAATTTATAATCAGGTCCAATCGGCTGTATAGATAAGTCAGCTAACTGTACAGCATCTTTCATTTTATCCATCCCTGACCCTGCTAAAAAGGAGGGAGCACTGCTGCCGCCAATAATTTTGGGAGCTACATATAAAACTACTTTATCAATTAATTTATTTTCGAGGAACGCCCAGTTAACGGTGCCTCCTCCTTCGATTAATACGGAGGAAACAAGTTTCTCTCCCAATATCTGAAGGACTTCAGATGGATTAACATGTTTTGATCCGCTTGTTGGGAATATGGTTATTCCTAAACCTTCTAATACCTTGCGTTTTTCTTGATCATACTCTTCGCTTGTAAATATCCATGTCTCAGCTAGCTTATCCGTCACTACCTTAGATTCTAAAGGAATTCTTAAAGTGGAATCCAAAACGATCCGGATAGGATTACGTCCATTTGGTATACGTGTGGTAAGCTCTGGATCATCCTTTATAACCGTATTAACGCCAACAAGAATCCCCATATTCTCGTTTCGAAGGCGATGGACATCTTTTCGAGCTTCTTCCGAAGTAATCCATTTACTATCAAAGGAATGAGTTGCAATTTTCCCGTCTAGGGTAATGCCAGCTTTCAATGTCACAAAAGGTGTTCTCTCAACAATGAACTTATTAAATACTTCATTCATTCTTTGTGATTCGTCCTGACGTACACCTATAATGACTTCGATACCAGCATCCTCTAGAATTTTTACACCATTCCCTGAAACAACAGGATTTGGATCAAGGGTTGCGATGACGACCTTTTTAATCCCTGCTTCAACAATCGCTACAGCACATGGACCCGTTCTACCATGGTGGGAACATGGTTCAAGAGTCACATAAATGGTTCCGCCTCTTGCTTTTTCACCAGCCATTCGAATGGCATGGATCTCAGCATGCGGTTCACCAGCCTTCAAGTGAGTACCTATTCCAACTATTCGATTATCATTGACAATTACAGAACCAACCAACGGATTCGGGTCAGTTTGGCCTTTCATTGCCTGGGCATTTTGTAAGGCTAAATCCATATAAAATTCATGATTAGTCATTTGGACAAGTCCCTTCATCTTCTTCTAGATGTCCAGATTTATTAATCTTTGTCTGCAAATACTTCTCATTATACTCGGAAATGTCTCCCCAAAGCGGCTGTCTGCCCGAAACTTGTAATCCTGCTTCTTTTAAAGCATTCAATTTTTTAGGATTGTTTGTCATTAAAGTAACTGGTTTTTGGCGAATCGCCTTTAATACTTGAATGGCGTCGCTGTAATTTCTCGAGTCGTCTACAAACCCTAGACCTTCATTTGCCTCAACCGTATCATATCCGTTTTCTTGAAGCACATATGCCATTGCCTTACTAAATAAGCCAATTCCTCTTCCTTCATGGTTAGCTAAATAGAATAAGGCGCCTGTTCCATGTTCCTGTATCATTTTCATTGATTTTTTAAGCTGATAGCCGCAGTCACATCGTTTGCTTCCAAAGATATCACCGGTATGACATATGGAATGCATACGAATAATCGCATCCTCTGCATACTCAAAGTCTCCATAAACTAAAACACTTGACTGTTGTAATTCAGCTAAGTTTGAAGAGGATAATTTATCAATAATTCTTTCGAAGTCCTCTGTAACTTCCTCACAATTTAACCAGCAGTACCATTTGAACTGAACTGTTTCTCCATATAAATTAACGGGAAGCTTTATCGGTCCGACCAAATAAATTGCACCTTTTTCCGTTCTTATTAATTGGATTTTGTCTTCTAATACTGAAAGTACTTTAGAATCGAGACCTTGTTTCATCTAAATATCCCCTTTTTTTCTTTATTTTTGTCGTATTCATAGTATTTCATGCTACTGAATTTCTAGTAGTGATTTCATTTTTCCTATCACCTTAAGAAGGAGCAATCTTATGAGACTGCTCCCTAGCACCTTTTATTTTATTATCAATCCTAATAATCGTGCAAATCCTAAGGCTTGATCGGCTGTAACTTCACAGCCCGCGAGGTCTTTTATGGATACATTCATTCGATCAAAGATGCAGGTAGTTAAATCAATCCCTTTTAAAGGGGTTTGTTCGAAATTAGCTTCATTTAAATCACAGTGTTTAAATGCTACATGATTAAATTTGGATTCATAGTAGTCCGCATTTCGTAATGAACAATTTTTGAATGCTACCTGCTTGAGTTTGGAATATCCAAACGAGGTCATATTTGCATTACAATTTTCAAATAAAACGTTCCCAAGTGAAGCGTCTGAAAGATTAAGGCCTAAAATCTTAGATTCTTTAAATTCGACCCTATGAATGCTGCCTTCTCTAAAGTCCGTATTAGATAAATCACAGTGTTCAAAGATACAATCTGTTAATTCAATATTTCTAAAGGAAACATCCAAAAAGGTGACATTTTTAAATATGACTTGCTCGAAGCGTATTCTATGTACCTCTTCACTCATAATGGAACAGTCACTAATCATGCACATTTCATAAAAAGGATCTTCCATCGGCTGAAACGGTCTAGCTTTTAAACCATCTGGTATTTTTGGCTGTTGAATTTTTATTGTTTTTGACATTATTCCACCTGCCTTACGAATCATCTAAAAGAAAAGACCTTTGTGAAAACAAAGGTCCTCTTTGAATTCCTATTCACCTAAATCCACATTGTGGTAAACTTGCTGAACATCTTCAAGTTCTTCCAAAGCGTCGATCATTTTTTCGAACTTTGCTTGTGCGTCCTCAGGAAGTGTTACTTCATTTTGAGCAAGCATCGTTAACTCAGCAACAGTGAAATCCTTAATACCGGCATTTTTTAATGCTTCTTGTACAGCGTTGAATTGATCTGGCTCAGCATAAACGATAACAGATTCATCTTCTTCTATAATGTCACGAACATCGACATCCGCTTCCATTAAGATTTCTAGAACTTCATCCGCTGTTTTACCTTCAAGGCCAATAACCGCAGTTGCGTCAAACATATAGGCGACAGACCCGCTGACACCCATGTTACCGCCATTTTTACCAAAGGCAGCACGTACATCAGACGCTGTACGGTTTACATTATTTGTTAAGGCATCAACAATAACCATTGATCCGTTTGGTCCAAAGCCTTCGTAACGAAGCTCAGAGTAGCTTTCTTCTGATCCGCCTTTTGCTTTGTCTATTGCACGGTCAATGATGTGTCTTGGTACATTGTAGGTCTTTGCGCGTTCTAAAACGAATTTTAATGCCTGATTGGATTCAGGGTTCGGTTCGCCTCTTCTGGCTGCTACATAAATTTCAACTCCAAATTTAGCATAAATACGACTCGTATTTGCATCCTTTGAAGCCTTCTTTTCTTTAATGTTGTTCCATTTACGGCCCATATTGTCCACTCACTTTCAACTTTGGCTCTACATAAAAATAGTAATAGAAATAGATTACATGTTCAACTATTTTCTAAAATATTATACCGAAATTGAAAGATTTGTTAAGTATTTATCATCATTACTTACAAATTCAATCGCTAAAACAGTCAGGAAATGAGTTCCTGACTGTTTTAGGATAATTTTAGTTTTGCGATAAACTTAATTTCATTTTGAAATTTTTCTAAAATTTCTTTAAAGGATGAATTGATTAATAGCGGGAAAAGGTTTTCAAGTGCTTCTTCATAATCTTGCCCTAACGCTTCTCGTAAAAGAACATATTCATGAAATAGCAGTGCCTTCTCAAAATCAATTCCAAGTTCATATAAGCCTCGAAACAAAGTCTCTTTAGGAATTTGTTTAATTTTTCTATAGATTTTTTCATTCTTTTCAATAAATTTTTCTTCTAAATAACGCGTTACATAATCTCTATATACCATCTGACCAATATCATTTGTTTCTTTTGCTGTATAATTAAAGCCAATCACACGGCCTTCCTTGTTTTCACGTATAATAAAGGTTTTATTCCCCTTTAAATGTTGAATAAAATTCTTTACACTTTTATCAAAAATTTTGTTGAATTGAATGATTTGATGGAGTTTGACAGCAAAGTCTGTGTTTTCTTCACCCACTACAAATAATCTGTCCACAATAGGTAAAAGTTTTAATACTCCTTCAGACAGCTGACTGGAGGCATCATAGATAATTATATCAAATTCTTTCTTCATTTTTTTTACCATTCGCTTTTGTTCTGAAAGAGACAATTTAGAAAAATCGTGAATCACCTCTTTAGAGAGACCCTCTTTTTCCAATGTTCCATATGAAATAAAAGCTGCTGATAAATCTGTATTCATTTTAAGCCAATGATAAATAGATAAAGATAATTCCGTTACACCTGATTTAGCTTTTGGCGAATAAAAGCCGACCAAGTACATGTTACTCACCTGCCTTTTATTACTATAGTATTGAAAGAACGGTTTAAAGGTTAAAGACTAACTCCTGGATTGTCCCGTTTTTTTAAAAAAGGCTCTGACTACAAAAAAAGATGACATCACATGTATGTCATCCTTACTCCCTTGTGTTTTTTATGAGTGAATAAAATTCAGCCCCAAGATCTGGTCGATTTTCGTAGATACCAATGAGAAACTTGGTTAATTAGGATCAACAAAAAAACCCCTTCGCTTTGAAAGGGCTGTGCGTGAATAATTTTAATAATAAGGGTAGCCGCTATAATGTGTGAATATCATTTTTAACCCTTTATTAATTGGTCACGATCTTCTGCTTGAGGTGGTTCTTCCAACCAACCATGATTAATCATGATATTAGCACCATCTTCGGCATATAGTGAAATTTCAGGGATTAAAGTTGCATATCTTAGACCTATATCTCTTCTTGGACTGGCAGCCATAGCCATGCCGTAGTTTCCAATACCTGCTGCAATCATTCCAGTTATATGGAACATGATTAATTTATCAGAGAAAACAGATGTTTTTGAATCTGAAACCGCCGTGTCCCAACTCATTGGTGCGGGAAGGTCTTCTTTCTTCAAGAAGTCACTAAATATATCTACATGCTTTTGAGCAATTTGCTTTCCTCTGTATAAAAATTGTTTTATTTCTTCATTTTCAGTGGTTTGGGCAAATCCCGTTATCAGTGCTTTTCCAATCGCGTTCGTTTGGACATTTAGAAATAAATGAGTAATTTCTACCCCCGTAATAGCCCTTTTAGGACCAAAGAAACCTGCTAAAAACTGCTGTTTCTTCACAAAGTCGACTTTATCAGGTATAGAAATATAAGGTGGTTTAATATACGTTCCCTGTTTTAACATAATCTCTCTTGATAAATCCTGCAGGTGAACAGAAGCTTCTAATACCTTTTTATGAAAAGACACAACGTCAGGCCGTGTTGCTAAACCCAGTGCTGCACTATTTGCTGCCATAGCAAGAATAGACATATTTTTAAAATACATTTGTACAAAAGTGTCAGAAAACAGTTTCGGTGCATGAGCATGTACATCATCTTCATTAAATCCAACTGGTATCGGGAAATTCTCTTTTCTAAAAAGCTCTTGCATGGTAGAAATATTAGTTTTTGCTGTTTGTAGGACAAATTCAATAATCGGACGGGTTTCTTCATCTTCTACTTTTTCTAAAAAGTGAGTGCTAACACATGCAGCCAGTGAATCGTTTAAATATTGGGTCCATAATGTCGACATTTCAGCTGCTGTTAAACGAAGCTTTTCTTTATCCTCCAATGTCATTACCTCGCTCTTCATTATTGTTAAGCTGTGGCAGTCACTTTCTTCGGTAGTTCCAACTTGGTTCCTTAGTAAACTTTGACCAAGCTTTTCGTTACAAGAAACACAAACGCTCTCTTCTTTGGGGGTCCTCTTGATAGCTGACCGTAATTTTCTCGATAACACCCATTCTACCTTTGTTATAGTTATGTATCGTCCTTATCTCACTATGTGGGATAGTATTCCAAAACATTTTGCGAGATAGACAAAAAATCTAGGGTTCACTTCCTATGTTAGAATCTAATCTTACTTTTCCCAAAAAACAGGAAAGGTAATATATGAATTGGTGTTATAATGAAAGAAATATTGATTTCATGCGAATGTACTTGGATTTTTCGCTGTATATTTGCTGAATCCCTAGTTTCATCAAATGATCTAAGTATCCTTCCAAAAATAAGAGACAATAGGATCAGACCTATCGGCTCTATTTGTATATTTATTTTTTAAACATGGCACTTAAATGAGACCATTTGAATTTTTCACCGTACACCATTACACCTTTCACATAAATCTTAGAAGCCCCTATAGCAAGTAATAGAATAGACGCGACTAAAATGGCGCCGCTAATAATTAATTCCAATGTTGTAAGCTCTCCCATTACAAATTTCGAATACGCTACAATTGGTGAAAAGAATGGGAAATAGGTAGAAAAGTTTACGAGTCCTCCTGTAGGATCCATCATGGTTTTGATACCTACCATTAGCGCTCCAACAACAAGAACCATGACTGGACCCATTACGCTGCCTAAATCTTCCGTTCTAGAAATCAATGAACCTAGTGCAGCGAAACATAATGCATAGACAAGATAACCACAAGCAAAGAAAAAGACAAAGGCAACAATTAATCCAGCATTAATTTGAGATAAATCAAAATCAAATCCTACAATATTAAATTGGTTTTTATTAATCCATCCAATAAGGTAAGCGACATACCCTGATAGAAAAAAGACTGAGACTTGAATTAATCCGGCTGTTAAGCTTGAAAGCACCTTAGCAAAAAGCATGTAAATCGGTTTGATTTTCGTAATCATAACTTCCATTACTCGCGTCGATTTCTCACCGGTAATACTCATTGCCACACCTTGGCCAAACATTAGGATAAAAGTGTACATTAGGAAGATGAAAACATAAACAATCCCAAGGCTTCCATTGTTCTCTGCGAGCATCGTTTCTTCAACAGGAATGGTTTGAAATAATTGACTGATAACCTCCTGAGACAAAGCTTGTTCAGTAGAAACTTTTGCCAAATATTGCTTTTGCAACTGATTAGTGAATGCAAACATTACAGTTGGGTCAGGTGACCGATGATAATAATAATTTACGACAGGAATAGAATTCTTCTCTTTAATTACAATTAAGTGATCAAGATCTTGATCTTTAATTTTCTGTTGTTCCTTCTCTTCATTTTTTATTTGCTCTGTGTGAAGTACTAAGCCCTCTATGTTTTCTTTAAGAATTTTGTCATCAAGACTATAATATGTACTGGTGTTAATCACTGTAACTAGAACTTCTTTTTCATTTGAGGAGAAATGGTTATAAGCAAAATAGCCAAGGATTAACAGTGAAATGACAATCGAAGTGATACGAAATCCTTTTGTTCGTATTTGTTCTCGAATATGAAATAGATACGCTGTCCATAAAGCATTCATGTTACGACCCCACCTTTTCAACGAAAATTTGATGAAGGGTTGGCTGCAAATAGGTGACTTCACTTACAGCAATATCGTCATTTTTTAATTGCGTTAAAACCATAAGAGGGTCTTGTTCTTTCTTTAAAGGAATAATAATTCGTTTTTCTTCCTGTTCAAATGAGTATTGCTGCTGCTGACAAAACGATTTTAATTTATCCACATCTCCGTACAGAGACAAATACATTAACCCATATGAATCTTTAATGACTTCTAGCTCTCCTGTTAACAACGCCTTCCCATCTTTCATAATGACCACTTCTTTACAGAATTTCTCCACCTGTTCCATTTGATGGCTGGACATTATAATTACTTTTCCTTTTTGTTTTTCTTCTAGAATAACCTCCGTTAAAAGATTCGTGTTAACGGGGTCCAGCCCGCTAAACGGCTCATCCAGGATAATGAGGTCAGGATTATGTAACAAGGTTGCAACCAATTGGACTTTTTGTTGATTTCCTTTCGAAAGGTCACCTGCCATCTTGTTTCTATACATTTCGATATCAAATCGTTCTAGCCAATAGTCAATATTTCTTTTTATAGTTGACTTGTTCATTCCTTCTAATCTAGCAAAATAGGAAAGTTGATCAACTACCTTTGCCTTTGGATATAAGCCTCTCTCTTCCGGTAAATAACCGAACGAAGCTCCTTTCAACCCATTTTGATTTTTCCACATAACGGTCCCTGCATCCTGTGTAACCAAACCAAGCATCATTTTAATCGTTGTGGTCTTCCCCGCACCATTTCTGCCGAGCAGTCCGAAAACTTCACCGGAAGAAACAGAAAATGTTAAATGATCCACGGCCGTTTTGTCTCCATATTTTTTTGTTAAATTTTTCACTTCTAGCAAATAATCTTCCCCTTTACTTCAAAAATAAAAAACACTCTGTCATTTATTGTAAACGACAAAATGTTAGTTTAAAAGAATTTTTTACCAATATTAACCACTTGTAACATGGATGTCCACTATTAAAATAGTGAAGGACCCACCTATACGTGAATCCTTTTTATTAGTTTATACATAGACCAGTAAAAGCCATAAATATAAACTGACAAGTGTGAAGATTAATGCTGGAGGGATAACAATGATGGTAACACGCAGGTAATCCATCCAGGATATGTGTATCTTATTTTCTTTAAGAATATGCATCCATATTAAAGTTGCTAATGTTCCGATTGGGAGTAATAAAGAACCTATGTCACTTCCAATAATGTTTGCCAGGTAAACGGTCTTTAGAGTAAGAGGGTCCAAACCCATCTCAGTAAGTGTGATGGTGGCAACCATTAATGCGGGGTGGTTATTAAATAGGTTGGACAATATCCCGGTTAAGGTTCCCATAGTAATGCTTGCATGGAACAGGCTGCCCTGCACAAGTTCACTTAAATGGTCAACCAAGAAGGCTGTAAGACCAATATTATGAAGACCATAAATAATGATATACATATTGAAAGCGAAAATTAATATATGCCATGGTGTTTTAAAGAGCATATCCTTAGGACTTACACCGATATGGACCCATCTCCAAACTAAAAGGATGATTGACCCAACAACGGCAACTAATGAAACTGATATTCCGATAAATGATGCAATGAAGAGACTAATTCGCATGATAAACACAAATATCAGCATTTGGACCATAAGTTTTTTGTGCTTATCAAAAATTTCTTCAGAGTTTTTCTTCAAAGGGTGATAGCGATTTTTTTGATGAAGCGGAATGGAGTAGGAATGGTAACGCAATTCTTTCGGAATGTCCTTTTTAAAAACAAGAAATAGTAAATAGGATAAGAATAACAACCCTATTGTTCCTGGGACAAACATCATTGCGGTATGAAGATATAAATCCATTCCAATAATCTTTAGTGCGATTAAATTTACGATATTACTAACTCCAATAGGTGCACTTGAGGCAGTTGCAATTAAGGCCCCGCTTAAGAGAAATGGAATCATTTGTTGTTTTTTTAGCCCTAAATGTTTAAGTATTAAAATTAAAATTGGGGTTGTAATTAAAATACTGCCATCATTGTTAAAGAAAAGAGTCATTAAAAAGCAAAGTAGTAATGTATACCAAAATAATCTTATTCCTGATCCCTTTGACACTTTTAACATTAAGGCCGCTGTCCATTTAAAAAAGCCAAAACTTTCAAGTATGATGGCCATGACAATTGTTGCAATAATCGTAACAGCCGCTCCGGTTACCTTGGAACCGATATCAAGTAAATCCGGTATTGACACACTGCCGCTAAGTAAAACCACTATTGCACCGATGGTAGCTGGAATTGCTTCATTCATATTTTTTGGACGGATAAAAATCATCAACATGGTTAGTAAAAAAGCAAGTATTGTAATGATCACCGTCGATGGATGATACATATAAGTAATTTCTCTCCTTTCATTTATCATCTAAAATTTATATCTAAAAATTCTCCTTTTCTGCCTTTTCTTGTCCTTTGCTTTATCATACGTAGACCCTTAGAGGCTTGAACTAAACGAATATCTTGAATTTATGTAAATCAGCAGGTAACTAGAAATTTTATTGAAATGTTGGTTGGATAATGGCCTATCTTTTTAATGCTAAACGAATACCTAGTGGAACCTTTATAGGCAGCTGTCTAAGGAATTTATGTAAATACGAAAAAAACCGGTACTCCACAAGTACCGGTTGGTAAGATATTATTTTTTTCCTTTTGAGTCTTTGCCTTTTCCTCTGGACCCATGAGAGCCTTTGGATCCTTTACTACCTTTAGAACCATGAGACCCCTTGGATCCTCTACTTCCTTTGGACCCATGAGAGCCTTTGGATCCTTTACTGCCTCTAGACCCATGAGAGCCTTTGGATCCTCTACTTCCTTTGGAACCATGGGAGCCTTTGGATCCTTTACTACCTTTAGAACCATGAGACCCCTGGGAACCGCTACATCCTTTGGAACCATGAGAGCCTTTGGACCCCTTACTTCCTTTAGAACCATGAGAGCCTTTGGACCCTTTGCTTCCTTTGGAACCATGAGAGCCTTTGGAACCGCTACTTCCTCTGGAACCATGAGAGCCCTTGGATCCTCTACTTCCTTTGGACCCATGAGAGCCTTTGGATCCTTTACTGCCTCTAGACCCATGAGAGCCCTTGGAACCGCTACTTCCTTTGGACCCATGAGAGCCTTTGGATCCTCTGCTTCCGCCAGACCCACGAGACCCTTTGGAACCTTTGCTTCCTCCTGAACCGCGACTGCCTTTTCTACCTTTAGGACCCTTTGGAGCTTTGTCACCACGAGACCCACTAGAGCCTCTGGATCCTTTGCTGCCCTTACTTCCACCTGAACCCTTACTGCCCTTGCTTCCGCCAGAGCTTTTACGGCCATAACCATAACCCTTACCGCCATAGGTTCCTTTACTTCGGCCCGAACCATATGAACCTTTAGAACCTCGGCCGCGTGAACCACGAGATCCTCTTGACCCTTTACCTCCGCGAGAACCACGGGATCCTCTTGAATCTTTACCTCCACGGGAACCATAAGATCCTCTTGATCCTTTACTTCGGCCCGAACCACGAGAGCCTTTTGAACCTCTGCTTCCACCAGAACTGTGTCTTCCTTTTCTACCTTTAGGACCTTTAGGGCCTCTTTTTCCGTGAGATCCACGGGAACCTCTTGTTCCTCTGCTGCCCCTACTTCCACCAGAACAGCCATATGATCTTTTGCTCCGTCCTGAACCATAAGATCCTTTGGAACCATTAGACCCTCTTGAACCATTACTTCCGCGGGAACCATAAGATCCTCTAGATCCTTTACGTCCACGGGAGCCATAAGATCCTTTAGATCCTTTACGTCCACGTGAGCCATAAGATCCTTTAGATCCTTTACGTCCACGTGAGCCATAAGATCCTTTAGATCCTTTACGTCCACGTGAGCCATAAGATCCTCTAGACCCTTTACTTCCACAGGAACCATAAGATCCTCTAGACCCTTTACTTCCGCCAGAACCCCGAGAGCCTATAGAACCTCTACTTCCACCAGAACGATGTTTACCTCTTCTACCTTTAGGCCCCTTTGGACCTTTTGGGCCTCTTTTACGTCCAGACCCATAAGAACCACGTGAGCCTTTGGAACCTCTACTTCCACCAGATCCCTTGCTGCCCTTACTGCCGCATGTCCCATGACTTCCACGTGATCCTTTACTTCCCTTAGACCCCCGGCTACCGTCTGACCCTTTGCTGCCGCTGGAATCTGAATTATCATCGCAGAAGCATTTTTTGTGTTGCTTTTCATCTGGATTGTTATTTAGAAATAAAACGACTCCATTATCTTTAGCTTTCGATAGCCTCTGATTCATGTCCATCCCCATCTTGGTTTTCCACCACTTTCCATAAATATATTCTTTTCACTCTCTAATTTATGGTAATAAAGTGGTACTTGACATAGACAAACATTTATTTTTTAACATTCATATCATAAATATTTGAGGATCGACATATGACCAATACAAAAATTCTAGATGTTTGTACTGCACAATCCTCCTAGAGGCCGCATACTATCTAGAAAAAATGTATGTATAGGAGTATTTACGTGTTAAAATATGAAATCTTCATTAATCCAAAGTGGCTGCAAAAGTTGGAGGATGATATATGGGAGGATGAGCATGTCCCTGCCGTATTAAAGTTTGCCAATAAACGATACAAAATAGGGCTCACCTATCGGGGGAATGTTATAAGAAAAAAGAAGAAAAAATCCTATAATATCATTTTTCAAAAACCTTATCTCTTTGACGGTGCTCATGAAATCCACCTAAATGCTGAATACGATGATATTTCACTAAGCCGCAATAAACTTTCTCTTGATTTTTTTAATACCATTGGAGTTATTTCTCCACACTCCAAACACGTGCTTCTTTATATCAACGGTTACTGTAAAGGAATTTATTTAGAACTGGAATCATTTGACCAACATCTTCTGAAAAAAAGAAATCTTCCCGATGGCCCCATCATCTATGCCACTAATTATTTTGCAAACTTTTCTCTAATCTCTCCCGAGAACGAATTAAAAACGAGTTTAGATGAAGGCTACACGATCAAATATGGTGAGGAAAAAGACCTATCATTATTAGAGGATTTTATAGAAATGATTAACACCCTCCCGAATGAAGAGTTTGAAAAGGAAATCGGTAAAATCCTAAATATTGAGAAATACCTTAGATGGCTTGCGGGTGTCGTTTGTACACAGAATTTTGATGGGTTTATCCATAATTACGCTCTCTATCTAAATAGCAAAACGAATCTGTATGAGATAACACCTTGGGATTATGATGGGACCTGGGGGAGAGACCTTCACGGAAGGAAGCTTGATTACGATTTCGTACCTATCACTGGGTATAATACCTTAACTGGACGACTTCTCCATACTCACCCAGGTAAATTAAAATACAAAGAAATCTTGACTGAAATCTTAGAAACTCACTTTAATGTTGAAACATTAAAGCCAATTATCGAAGAACAATTTCAGTATTTAAAACCATTTATTAGGACAGATCCCTATATAAATATGGATGAAAAATACTTTGATAAAGAAAAAGATGTTATTCTTGAATTCATTAAGAACAGAAATAGCTATTTAACTAAAAAATTAGTGTCATTATGACTTTTTCTTCTTGTATATGGACTCCATATACTTTTTTTTGCCTATTTTTACAAAAAGGTAAGAAAAAAGGCTCGTCGTTTAGTACAACATCATACCGTGACACATATAAATGCAGTGTAAATGTTTATTTAATTAAAGGAGGATAAATATTGTGAATAACGACATGTGGAAGTCTTTAGTGGGGAAGACGATCAAGGTTGACAGAGGCGGACCTGAATCAAGAATTGGTAAATTAATGGCAGTTCTTGATGACCATCTAGTCCTTTTGACTAAGGACGATGGTGTGCTTTATTATAATACGCACCATGTCAAAAGTGTAACAGAGAATTCAAAGGACACAATGGATATAGGAATTGAGGTTCCAGAGAATTTCGAATTTAAAAGCGCTGCAAACTTCCAAGGTCTACTAGAGAGCCTAAAATTCCAATGGGTAAGAATTAACCGTGGAGGTCCCGAAAAACTTGAAGGTGTTATTAGTGAAATTAACAAAGACTTTGTTTCATTGATTAGTAAAGAAGAAGTTGTCCGTGTTTCTACGTGGCATATTCGTAATGTTAGCTATGGATTAAAAATTGAAAGTGAAAAACAAGAAGAAAATAAAGACCAAGGTAAAGAAGAAAACACTATGTCTCAAACAGAAAAACAAGCAGTAAGACAAAGGGTTGTACGTGCTGAAAATGCACAAGTAAGACAATGAAAAATTTATCACTTGTCGCTTCTTTAATAGAAGCGACAAATTTATCCTAAGGAGGAACATTGAATGGGATCTGATAATTTTTCATCTACTGTAGATTTACTAAAAGGATACAATGTAAATCTGTATGTTGGTGAAGAAATTATAAAAGGGAAATTAATGGGTGTAGAATCTGATCATATTATTATAGAAGACGAAAAAGAATACGTCTATTACTATAGTATTGATAAAATTCAGGCGATTACGAAAAATACGAAGGATTTTAAAGGTGAAGAAATCACGACTGAATTTATGAAAACCCAAAGTTTAGCGGACTTATTAAGCTCATTAAAGAATTCATGGGTATCTATTTTGTGCTTAAACAAGCAATCTTTTACTGGGGTACTAAGTATTGTTGATAGCGACTTTGTTACGTTAATCAATGGTGAAGATCGAATTTTAATCAAAATCTCACACATTTCAAATATATTAAAAGGATATCGTAAAGAAGAAAAACAAGAAGAAGAAAACAAAAATGAAACAGAATCAGCTGTTTCCGAAAGTAAAGCGGAAGATACAGATAACAAGTATGTTGAAACTCAAGTATTCATGAAGGCAGACAACCAGGAATCTGATGTTCAACAAGTAGTGAATCTGGTAGAGGTTGACGTGATAACTGCTCCAAAAGCAACTGCAGATCAACCAGAGAATGAGAAAAAGGTTTGGGCAGAACCTATCAAGTCCACATCAACAGTCATAAAAGTCAGCGATGACATCAAAAAAGAAGAGAAAAAGCAGATTATTCACAATGATAGTATTCCACAAATTGTGAATAGTAAGTGGTCGAGAACAGAAATACCGCAAACACAACAAGGAGAAGTGAAAAAGCAAAAATCAGAGGTTGTCATTCAAAATATTGTGCAACATGATAAAGCGAGTGTCCTAAGACCTGCTCCGCCATCAGTGGAAAAAAGAGCACAGGTAAAACAGACTGTACGTGAGCAAATGAAAGCTGTACCTGTACCGAAAAAAGAGGTAACTGCAAATTCAACGCAGGAACTATTAAATAAGGTGAAAAAAGTCAAGGAAACGATTGATACCAATCCACTTATGAAAATAGATAAGTCAAAAATGAGCACCGTTGAAAGTAAAAAAGAGGAAATCAAACCGAAGGCTCAAGAAGTTGGCGCATCTCGGTTTTCAGGTGAACCTGCTAAGCGTGACTTTGACCGAAGATCCATCTTCTCTGGTTGGCCGAATCGGAATAACTCACTAAGACGCATTTAATCACACCAAAAGATAATGGGTGCAAATGATTCCTATAAATTTACATTCTCTATTCCTATGGCAATTACTATCCATCATAAATTTTACAATAAAGAGCTGGGCATTCCTTATTAATATCCAATCTATGTGCACCCGCTCTTTTTGTAGAATCACTTTACTAGAAAGGATGTGATTAGATGAAATTAAAAGACCATGTTGGTACCTATATAAAACTTGAAATCTCCGGTAACAAACCCATAAGTGGAATATTAATCGATATTGGCAGTGATTTGTGGGTTATTTTTAATGGTTATGATTATTTATATATTCCTACGGTGCATATTCAAAACTGGAAGATTCCTAAAATAGAAGAAATTGATGAAATCATCACACTATCAGATGATCAATCCCCTATTTTTAATCCTAACGAGGAAATTTCACTACGAAAAACACTCACGGCAGCAAAGGGTATTTTCACAGAAATATTTGTGACTAGTAAACAATCGATACACGGCTATATTATCAGCATTATGAATAATTATTTTGTTTTCTACTCCCCTATTTATAAAACAATGTTTATTTCTCTTAACCACTTAAAATGGTTAATTCCTTATACCAATAACCAGCGCCCCTATGGTTTAAGCAATGCGAATTTACCAGTTAACCCCTCGAACATAACATTTGCACGATCATTTGAAGTTCAGATTGAAAAATTGATTGGGACATTAATTGTATTTAATCTTGGAGAAAATGAGAATTGTATGGGGAAAATAATGGGAATAAAAAATAATTTCGTTGAATTACTAACGGCAAAAGGTGACCCTGTCTATTTAAATCTACAACACATTAAAACCGTTCATATGACATAAGTATGTTATCAGCCACTTTTTGGTAACATGAATCATTCTTTCTATATAACATTCACAGAGTGTCCTAAGGGCGGCACTCTTTTATTTATTAGTCCTCTGATAAGTGAAAATAAAAACCTACATATATGGTAAACTTTCCTGCATACATTTTAAGTAAGACCATTTTCGACCATCAGGAGGATTCCATGGACATCTATGTGAGACAAGGTGATTCTTTATGGTATTACAGTCAATTGTATCAATTGAATATCCAACTGATATTGGATTCTAATCGTGATATTCAACCAAGTCAGCTTGCAGCAGGACAGCGAATCCGAATTCCAGGGTTTGTGGGGCAGGATTACCAGATTCGGCGCGGGGATTCTTTTTGGAGTATTGCGCAAAATCGTAATTTGTCACTGGATGCGCTGCTGCTTGCAAACCCTAATGTAAATCCTAATCGTCTTGTAATCGGCCAAAATATTAAGGTTCCCCTTCGGATTACTTGGAGACTCGTTCAAGGAAAGCAGCATTATGATTTTAGTCGTATGATGAGTGATATCGCACGTTTGCAAAATGTATATCCATTTCTCCGAGTAACAAATGCCGGAAACTCAGTACTTGGCAATCAGATTCCTGAAGTTCTAATAGGTAATGGCAGTAAAAGAGTTCACTATAATGCGTCTTTTCATGCGAATGAATGGATAACAACGCCTATCTTAATGACCTTTCTAAATGATTATTGTTTATCGCTTACGAATGGAAGTTCCATCCGTGGTCTATCCACTTTTCCATTATATAGGCAAAGTTTGCTGTCTTTAGTTCCAATGGTTAACCCAGACGGAGTTAGTCTTGTAATGAATGGTCCGCCAGAAAATGAAACGTGGAGAAATAGAGTGATCGAACTAAACCGTGGAAGTACCGATTTTTCTGGTTGGAAAGCAAATATTCGAGGTGTTGATCTTAATGACCAGTTCCCTGCCCGCTGGGAATTGGAGAAAGCAAGGAATCCTACTCAGCCTGGACCGCGGGATTATGTGGGTGAACGGCCGTTATCAGAACCAGAAGCGATTGCGATGGCAGATTTGACTAGAAAACGTGACTTCGCTCGAGTCCTAGCCTTTCATACCCAAGGTGAGGTCATCTACTGGGGATTTGAAAACTTGGAGCCGCCTGAATCAGAGGTGCTTGTTAACGAGTTTTCTAGAGTCAGCGGTTATCAGCCCGTCAAGAGTATCGAAAGTTATGCTGGATATAAGGATTGGTTTATCCAAGACTGGCGCCGCCCTGGATTTACCGTCGAGCTCGGAACAGGTACGAACCCTCTCCCACTGACCCAATTTAACGAAATTTATGAAGAGACATTGGGAATATTTTTAGCTGGACTTTATATGTAATGACCTATTTCAGTTTTGAAATAGGTTTTTTATTGTTGGAGTTCTTTACGGTTATGCGCCAGTATTAAAGGTGTTTATCCGTAACTAAACTTTGACCAGCCTTTAATCATTTTTTGTTAATATTATTTATACAAGGGATAGGTGAAATCATGGAAGCAATTATTTTATTTGATGGAATATGTAACTTCTGTAATAGCAGTGTTCAGTTCATTATCAAGAGAGATCCAAAGGGTTATTTCAAGTTCGCTTCACTCCAAAGTGAGATTGGACAGCAGCTATTGAAGCAATACGGGGTTAGTAAACAGATTGACAGCCTCATAGTCATTGAAAAACAAAAAGTCTATATAAAATCAAGTGCAGCATTACAGATAAGTAAAAAATTAAGTGGATTTTGGAGGTGCTTTACGATACTAAGGGTCCTCCCTCCTTTTTTTAGAGATTTCCTCTATGACCTGGTAGCAAAAAATCGTTACAATTGGTTTGGTAAAAGGGATAGTTGTATGCTGCCTACTGAAGAAATGAAAAAAAGATTCTTAGTGTAAGAATTATTTTCGAAAAATGGACATGTTCACTACATGCCTGTACTAGGTGGTACATATATTAAAGTAACCCATGATACAATACCTCCTTTAGAAAGTGGCCCCACCACTTTCTTTTTTTTGCAAACAAAAAAGCACTTAGAAAGTGCTTCGAATTATGACTTTTGATAATTCAATTCCCATATAATCCCAAACTGATCTTGAACTCTTCCGTATTTGGCACCCCAAAATGTATCCTCTAGTTCCACAAGAGCCTTTCCCTTTTTTATTAGTGAGTCATACAAATTTTGAATTTCTTCTTCACTTTCAGGCTCGAGTGTAAGAGTAATATTGTTACCCACAACAACCGACTGACCTGGGAAGGTATCGGAAAACATAAGTGAAATGTCACCTTTACTTAGTTTTGCATGCATGACCCGTTGATCTGCTTCTGGCGGAGTCGGATAATCAGCTTCACCGAATGTTTGTAGACCGATAATTTCAGCTCCTAATACTTCTTTATAAAACTCCAAAGCTTGTTTTGCGTTTCCTTCAAAAGATAAATAAGGTGTAATCTGTCCCTTCATTCTAAACACTCCCTTATAACAAATAAGCAACAATATATTATTGTACATAAAGCACAAAATTTATTCAAAAAATTCAAAAAAAAGACCTTTGACAGATGTCAAAGGCAAAAGGTGAGCTTAGTGGTCAAGGCTAAGCTCTAGTTTTAGGAGGTCTAAACTCAGAAGAATTTAAACAAGTTGATTATACCATTTTCCGAAAATTCATTCAACAGTTTAAAGCGTTAAAGTTGAAAAGTTATGAACTTGTAATAATACCTCCTATAATAAGTAAATCACTAGTAATGGTCAACCCCCTTTTTTATTAAAAACAAATATGTTGACAGTCTTGTATATACAAGTTAGAATGTAACCGTAACCAAAAAACTTGTATATACATGTACGAGGTATTGGATTGAAACGTACACATGAATTGGTAAATACAAGGAAATAATACATTATATAAAGAATTGGAGATTCCAATTCCTACAGGGGGAAAAAACATGACGAAGTTCACTGAGTCAGCAAAAGAACTGCTCGAACACGTTGGGGGCAAAGAAAACATTGCGGCTGTAACCCATTGTGTTACGAGAATGCGCTTTGTATTAAACGATCCGAGCAAAGCGGATGTAACAAAAATTGAATCTCTTAAACCGGTAAAAGGTACTTTTACCCAAGCAGGACAATTCCAGGTAATCATCGGAAATGATGTATCTACCTTCTATAATGACTTTGTTAAAGTTGCCGGTGTTAGTGAAGCATCGAAAGACGAAGCAAAAGTAGCTGCAAAGCAAAATATGAATTGGCTGCAACGTATGATTGCTCATCTTGCAGATATCTTTACACCGTTAATTCCTGCACTCGTTGTAGGTGGTTTAATCCTTGGATTTAGAAACGTAATCGGTGATATTAAATTGCTTGAAGATGGAACGAAGACAATCGTTGAAGTTTCTCAATTCTGGGCGGGAGTTCACGCATTCCTTTGGTTAATTGGTGAAGCAGTGTTTCACTTCCTGCCAGTCGGTATCACCTGGGCAGTCGCTAGAAAAATGGGTGCAACACCAATCCTTGGTATTGTCCTTGGTATTACATTAGTATCGCCTCAATTACTAAATGCCTATGGTGTAGCAGGAGCTAAAGATATTCCAACGTGGGATTTTGGATTTGCACAAATTGAAATGATTGGTTATCAAGCTCAAGTTATCCCTGCTATCTTAGCTGGATTTGTACTCTCTTTCTTAGAATTAAGACTTAGGAAAATTGTTCCGATTTCAATCTCTATGATTGTGGTTCCATTCTTAGCGTTAATTCCAACTGTATTAATTGCTCATACTGTTTTAGGACCTATCGGTTGGACCATTGGTTCTTGGATTTCCGATGTTGTATATACAAGCTTAACTTCTGCTTTTGGCTGGTTATTTGCCGCTATCTTTGGTTTCGCTTATGCACCACTTGTTATCACAGGTTTACACCATATGACAAATGCAATTGACTTACAATTAATGTCTGAGCTTGGCGGAACGAATCTTTGGCCAATGATTGCTTTATCAAATATTGCTCAAGGTTCTGCCGTTCTTGCGATGATCTTCATTAATCGTAAAAATGAAGAAGAAAAACAAGTTTCCATTCCAGCAGCGATTTCTTGTTACCTAGGTGTTACAGAGCCAGCGATGTTTGGTATTAACTTAAAGTACGGCTTCCCTTTCCTTGCAGCAATGATTGGTTCATTAGTAGCCGCAGTTATCTCTGTAGGTAGTGATGTAATGGCTAACTCCATCGGTGTTGGCGGGCTTCCAGGATTCCTTTCTATCCAGCCGCAGCACATGATGATGTTTGCAGTAGCGATGTTGGTTGCGATTGTGATTCCGTTTATTCTAACGATCATCTTTGCTAAAACAGGTATGAACAAATTTTCATTTAAAAAATAAAACTCCAATTTAGGAGGGAGACCATCTCCCTCCTTTTCATTATTAGAGACTCAAAAAATATAGGTAGGTGCATATCATGTCAACATCATGGTGGAAAAAAGCAGTAGTGTATCAAATTTATCCAAAAAGTTTTTATGATACGACCGGTAATGGTACCGGTGATATCCATGGAATCATTGAAAAGCTCGACTACTTAAAGGAGCTTGGTGTAGATGTTCTTTGGCTCACTCCGATATATAAATCCCCTCAAAGAGATAATGGTTATGATATAAGCGATTATTACAACATCCAAGAAGAATACGGTACCATGGAGGACTTCGACCAGCTACTTGCAGAAGCACATAAGCGCGGAATCAAAATCATTATGGATATTGTCATCAACCATACATCCACTGAACATGAGTGGTTCAAGCAAGCAAAATCCTCAAAAGACAATCCATACCGCGATTTTTATATATGGAAAGATGGGAAAGACGGCCTCCCTCCTACCAACTGGGAATCAAAATTTGGCGGCTCAGCATGGCAATGGGATGAAACCACTGGCCAGTATTACCTCCATTTATTTGATGTTACCCAGGCAGATTTAAACTGGGAAAACCCAAAAGTCCGTGAAGCATTATATGAAATGATGCACTTTTGGCTCAAAAAAGGTGTTGATGGCTTCAGACTAGATGTCATCAATTTAATCTCAAAAGATCAACAGTTCCCAGAAGATGACTCTGACGGACGAAAGTTTTATACAGATGGACCTAGAATCCATGAGTTCCTCCACGAGATTAACCAAGAAGTTTTTTCAAAGTATGACATTATGACCGTAGGCGAAATGTCTTCAACGTCCATCGATAATTGCATTCGCTACACGAATCCACGTGATGAAGAGCTCAATATGACATTCAGCTTCCATCATTTAAAAGTAGATTATCCAAATGGTGAAAAATGGACAAAAGCTGATTTTGATTTCCATGCTTTAAAAAACATTTTGTCTGATTGGCAGGTTGAAATGAATAAAGGCGGCGGCTGGAATGCCCTCTTCTGGTGCAACCATGATCAGCCTCGTGTTGTCTCAAGGTTCGGTGATGACCAGCAGTTCCACAAAGAATCAGCAAAAATGCTTGGAACAACCATCCATATGATGCAAGGTACTCCTTATATTTTTCAGGGGGAAGAATTTGGGATGACCAATCCGAAGTTCGATAAGATTGATGATTACCGGGATGTGGAATCATTGAATATGTTTGAAATTCTCAAAAAGGAAGGGTTGTCAGAACAAGAGATTATTGAGATTTTAAAACAAAAATCTCGTGATAATTCCCGTACGCCAGTCCAGTGGAATGCAAGCGAACATGCTGGATTTACCACTGGTATTCCTTGGATTCATACTGCAGCGAACTATAAGGATATTAATGCAGAAAATGCCATGAAGGATTCGAATTCTGTGTTCTATCATTATCAAGAGCTCATCCGATTACGGAAAGAATATGATGTGATGACGAACGGGGATTATGAATTGATTTCTGAAGACCATGAATCTATCTTCGCTTTTGTGCGCAAAACCGAAAATGAAATGCTGTTGGTGATTAATAATTTTTATGGAAAAGACACGAGCTTTTCTCTCCCAGTGAAGTTAGACATTGATGGCTTGGCAAATGGTGTGTTACTCTCAAATTATGAGGACTCAGCACCACTTGCAAAAGAAATACATTTACGACCTTATGAGTCCATTGTTTATCATCTGAAAAAATAATGGGAGATTTCTATGACAAATAAGTATCAAACTATTTTTAATACGATTGTGGATCAGATTAAAAGCGGGGAAATCCCGCCGAATTCCCTTCTCCCCTCTGAAAACGAATTGAAGGAACAATACGATACTTCTAGAGAAACGATTCGAAAAGCCTTAAACCTGCTTGCGCAAAATGGCTATATCCAAAAAGTAAGAGGCAAAGGTTCGATTGTCATTGATATCAATAAATTTGATTTTCCTGTTTCTGGCCTCGTTAGCTTTAAAGAACTAGCGGATAAAATGGAAAAAAAGCCAAGGACGATTGTCAATGAGTTGTCGTTAATTATCAAGCCGGATGCCTATATTAAGCAGCAGCTTCAGCTTTCAGGCAAGGACCAAGTTTGGAAAATCGTTCGAACGCGGGAAATTGGCGGCAAGAAAATCATTCTAGATAAAGATTATCTTGCTGCAAAATACGTCCCTTCTATTACAGAGGAAATTTGTGCAAACTCTATTTATGCCTACCTTGAAAATGACTTAAACCTGAAGATTAGCTTTGCGAAGAAGGAAATCGTCGTGGAAGAACCCACTGCGGAGGATCGTTCATTTTTGGACTTAGAAGGTTTTCATAATATTGTTGTCATCAAAAACTATGTATATTTAGAAGATGCAAGCCTTTTTCAATATACCGAATCCCGGCACCGTCCCGACAAATTCAGATTTGTTGACTTTGCCCGTAGAACACAGTAAAAACCTCAGTTGATTTTGAGGTTTTTCTTTTTTGTTTCCCTTTCATTCGCAAAATGGTTGTTATAGGGAATCAAAAAGTTGCCTTTGGTTCCCTACTGAGTCAGGAAAGCTGATAGGAGGGAATCAAAAACTGTCTTTGCTTCCCTATTAAGTAAAAAAATCAGATAAAAGGGAATCAAAAGTTGATTTTGATTCCCTTCCAGGTGAAAAAAGCTGATCTGTGGGAATCAAAAGGTACTACTCCTTTCGATTCCATAGCTCTGCTATTATGAATAGGTCTTTGTAACATGTTTCTAGTTTCTCCATCTCGAATCCTTTGGATGTGAATGCCTTTAATGTTTCTCTATTCAGGCAGCAGCCGTCACAAATTTTACTCCAAAAGGGTGTTAGGCCATCCTGCATGCTGCTGAGTACCTTATTTTCCATTTTGACGTGTTCAAATAATAGGATTTTTCCGTTAGGTTTACACACTCTTTTTAATTCATTAATCGCCTCGTCAACATTTGGTATTGTACAAAAAACCAGTGTTGCAACGATGGTATCAAATGTATGATCCTCAAAAGGAAGGTTTTCTGCGCTGGCGTTAACCAGATCAATAGGTACCTCAGCTAATTGAAGCCTTGGCAATGATTGATCAATCATATGCTGACTCGGTTCTATGGCAATGACATGATCAACATTACGATACAATGGAAAATTTACTCCAGTACCTGAACCAAGTTCAAGTACCGTCCCTGTTGCACCTTTAAGCAGGTCTTTACGGATGCTTTTAAACCGCCTTCGTTCCAAGGGACTCATAAAAAAATCATACCATTTTGGAAATGTACTGCTCACTACCTTCAACTCCTAATCTCGTGCTCCTGTATCTACTATTTTTATCATTTATCCTACCACAAGGTCCAGTAGTAATATGAAAACCATATATTATTATTCTAAGATAATCATCCAATCCTTTTCTACCTTTTGTACATATTATAGTATAAAAAATATGGACGAGGTGTTGAAATGAAAGATCACCAAACAGTTATATCCATTTTCGGAAGTGCTGGCGGGGTCGCAAAATCTGTTCTTTCCATTTTAAATCATTCAGCAAATGATACCAAAGACCCCATACATCAACTTATAACAAATAGTGCAATTCACTTAATAGATTATAAACAAAAGGAACTCCTGTATTATCAAAGCTTATTTCCTCATTTAACGAACAGGATACACTGCCATCAATTTGACCTTAAAGATAAAGATCAGGTAAAAAAACATTTAACTAGTACCAAAACAAGTATTGTCATTGATGTTTCATGGGCCGATACCGTTGATATGCTCCATTGCTGTGATGAATTAGGTATCCAGTATGTTAACTCTGCACTAGAAAATACGTATATTGATGACCATGAAGAACAGTTTGCCGGTTTTCCGCTAATCGAACGAATTCATTATTTTGAAAAACATAAGGACACTTTTAAAAACACTAGTGCGATTGTTTGTTCTGGAATGAATCCAGGAGTGGTACAGTGGATGGCATTCGAACTGATGAAACAACATGTAAATGAACAACCCCTGGGCTGCTACATTGTTGAGCATGATACCTCTTTTTTTAAGAAAAAGTCCCAGGCAAAAAAGAATGTCATCTATACAACTTGGTCTCCCGAATGCTTCCTAGACGAGGCGATATTGTGCTATCCAATGTTCATGAAACATCGGACCCCGCTTTTTTTATATGAAAATGTTTATGATATTGAATTTAAAGTTACCTTAGGAAAGAAAGTTTTTCATGGCTGTCTAATGCCACATGAGGAAGTTTATACGCTAGGCAAGCAATTTGATATGGAAAGTGGTTTTTTGTATAAGGTAAATGACCACACCACAAAAATTATCCGTGAGCACTTAGATGACTCAGACGTTTTATGGGATTTTGAAATGAAAGTACTCAATCCCTTAGATGCCCCGTTGACGGGTGAGGATTTAGTCGGTGTATTGCTGGTTTATCCAGATAAAGAGCGTTATATCTATAACGTGTTAGATAACGAAAGTATTTTTACTCAATACAAAACAAACGCAACTTACTTTCAGGTGGCTTGTGGGATATATGCTTCCCTATCCGTCCTCCTTCTTGACCAAATACCAAAGGGTGTTTACTATGTGGACGAGTTATTGCTAAAGACGAATAATCAATATGGACAATATTTAACCTACTATATGACAGATTTTGTAATCGGAGAAAATGCCAAAACAGACGGATTGCTTTTAGACCGAATGAGAGAATTTCAGGATTAAAGAGAGCTTGGAGTAAAATCTCCAAGCCCTCTTTGATGTTTACCTTTCAATCAAATGACAACACATCTTGTGTCATATATAGCCGATTTTAAATTATTTGTAGAAGATTAATCGTACTAATACCCAATGGACGTTAATAAAATAGAATATACGTTCGATGAGGAGGAGAGGATCTTGGTTAAACAGAATGATTCCTTCATTACAGATGAGATGTTGGTGAAATATTATGAACTTAATAAGAAGAAAAAGGAAATTGAGTTGGAAATGAATCAATTAAAGGACCTGTTCCAGGACTATTTTAATAAACTTGTCGGTCCTACGAATAAGGCAGAAATCACGATAAATAATTATAAATTACAACGGCAAATCAGGAAAATAGAAAAATTTAATGAAGATATAACGGTCAAAAGATTAGAAGAATTAAACATGAACGATCTCATTCAGGTTATAAAAAAACCAGATGATGTCAAAATCAAATCTGCACTCCAGCTGGGATTATTAAGTGAAAGCAACTTAGAAGGCTGCGTTGTTACCTCCTACTCCCCTGCGATTTCGGTAAAAACATTAACACCAAGATAGTCGAAAAAGTCATTAGACAATGATTCTGTCTAATGGCTTTTCTTTTGTTAATAATCCTAAGAGTCAAAGAATTTTTCCTCTTTTAAACTTTTTCAATTTCTGGTAAATTAATAGAATGGTTTATTTGGGGAGGGATATCTTTGACCACACTTGGTGCTTCTTTGTCGTACCCACGAACAAAAGGAATTTTATTAGTAGTAATGGCGGCGACATCGTGGGGTGTATCAGGAACAGTAGCGCAGTACCTATTTCATCAGCAAGGATTCAGCACGAATTGGCTGGTGGTAATACGACTGCTTTTGGCTGGACTGGGATTATTACTTTTTGCTCATATAGTTGGGAAACAAAATATATGGAGTATTTGGAAAAATAAGCAGGATGTTTTACAGCTCGTTTTGTTTGGAATTTTTGGCATGCTCGGTGTTCAATATACTTTTTTTATGGCTATAGAGCAAGGTAATGCAGCCACCGCTACCGTCTTGCAATACTTGGCACCGGTACTTATTGCCTTATATTTTTGCTTTCGTACTAAGTCATTACCTGTGAAACATGAGGTGACTGCCATTGTAATGGCGTTAGGCGGGACATTCCTCCTGGTCACAAAAGGTAATATTCAGGCACTGTCGATATCTGGATCTGCCTTTGGATGGGGAATACTATCGGCTTTTGCACTAGCTTTTTATACTCTATACCCTGTTAAACTACTTTCGAAATGGGGAACGACCTTAACGGTTGGCTGGGGCATGATGATTGGTGGTTTTGGTTTAAGTTTCTTCCATCCTCCATGGAAAGTTGAAGGTCACTGGTCCCCTGCTTCGTTTATGGCTGTTGCATTTGTCGTTCTAGTTGGTACATTACTCGCATTTCTATGCTTTATGGAAAGCCTAAAATACATAAAAGCCTCTGAAGCGAGCCTTCTTGCCTGTATTGAACCACTATCTGCCGCATTTCTAGCGGTTGCCTGGCTTCATATTCCCTTTAGTCCAATTGAATGGATAGGGGCAATTCTGATCATCGCAACTATTTTTATACTCTCTGTTGTCAAACGGTAATGAAAAAGCCATCTGAAAACTAAGATGGCTTTTCTCTATGATTATTTTACTCTTGCAAAACCGAAACCTGAAGCATAGTCATCCCCAGTTGCTGCACCATAGCCGCCTTTAATATCGTACAGTTTAGCCCTTCTTTGTAACTCAGAACGAAGCTGAGCGTTAGACCAAGACAGATTCGATGACCAAATTTTTGCTGCTAAGCCTGATACGTGAGGAGTTGCCATGGAAGTTCCACTGATTGTATTGTAATTCCCATCATACCATGTGGATTCAATTGCAGCACCCGGCGCAGAAATCTCTACATCTTTTTCTTGGATCACGTAATCACCATCTGTTAAAGGATTACCACGAGAAGAGAAATCGGCAATGCGGTATGTGCCATTTTGCTGAACATTTTCTAAGGCCGCTACTGCAACGGCATTCTTTAAGGCACCTGGATATCCAATAGTATTGGCCGCATACCCTGAGTTACCGGCTGCTGCCACAACTAATACTCCCTTGCTATACGCATAATCTACTGCACTAGCAATCATTGTGTCTTTTCCACTTGATCCGAGTGACATCGATAGGACTACTTTTGATCCTGTTCTTACGGCTTCATCTGCTACGTGACGAATGGCACCTGCAATATCATCAGAATATCCAGATCCACTGTCCGTTAAAACCTTATATGCCCAAAGCTTAGCCTGTGGCGCTACACCATAGATACCTAATCCATCTGAGGCACCATGAGCTAGTACAGTTCCTGCAACGTGTGTACCATGTCCATTCCGATCTGTACATGTACCATTAATAATAGGTGATGATGATTGGGTAAAGTCTTTACATTGTTCGGCACTCCCTGTTAAATCATAATGGTTAATATAAGTACCTGTATCTAACACAGCTACCTTGATTCCAGCACCGCCAGATGTACTTGTGATGTTCGGGTCATTATAAATTGCCTGCATGCCCCACGGAGTGCGGTCACTTGGAAGAGATGTAATAGCAGTAGTACCGATTTTATCTTTTGATGCATTTTCTACACGATCCAATTGTACTTCTGAAACCTTCTCAATCGTTAAATTTTTATTATTTAGTAAAGCTTGGTATTGTTTAGAATTGACAGTGGTTGTATATCCTTCGGTTCCAAAATCCCATCGTACTCCAGTTGTTTGCTTGGCTTTTACTTTTTCAGAACTAGGTCCATTAATATTGACTCGAAATGTTTCATTAGAATCTGTGCCTTCACCATAAGCCGCAGATGCAAATAACGAGACCCCCATTGTTAATGCAAGTAGTGCTGAAGCAATCTTTTTTTTCTTCCTCATTTTATTTCCCCTCTCCTATTTTTTTATGTACAGCTTTCTTTGTGCTGTAATACTGAGTTTATTTAGAAACTTCTAATTAATCAATATATTATCATCATTGAAGAGTTGGGAAATAATTTGGTGTAATGGCTTCATCCTTTAGTCTTTTTTGATAGAAAAAAGACCTCCAAATGATTGAAGGTCTCTTCCATTTTATTACTCTATGGAAAGAAAGTTTTTATAACAACAGCCAAAACGAATACTGCGACAAAGATACTAACATAACCACGCGGTTTTTTACCTTGGTTCAGTTCATCTATACCACCGACTAAGATGAAGGCAAATAAACCTAACATCATAAAGGGCTGAGCAACAAAGTTTTTCGTAATCAATCCAAATAGAGCTAATATTAAAACGATGATGCCTAAAATAAGTCTAATTTTTTTTAACAAGGTCAATCCCTCCTCTTCTAATTGTACAGAACTTGACCAGAATCACAATAAGAAAAAGCTGCCATGTGACAGCTTTTCAAATACGTTATTCTGATAACTTTCGGTATTGGCCGCCGAAGTATAACAATGGGTCCCCTTCGTTTACCTTTAGTTCAGTAACCTCGCCAATAAATAAAATGTGATCTCCTGCCTCAACCTCGTTATAAAGAGTACATGTGAGGTTTGCAAGTGCGCCTTGAATGACGGGCAGATTTCCAAATTGCTCAAAGCTATAAGGAGTATCCTCCTTCATTTGCCCTGCAAAACGCATAGATTCTGTTTGCTGTTCTGCGGATAAAAAGCTAACGGCAAATTTTTTGGATTTTTGAATGAGTGGAAGCATTCTTGCTCTTTTATCGATCGAAACAAGGATTAATTTTGGATTTAGTGAGACAGATACAAACGCATTCGCTGTCATTCCATGTGCTTCACCTTCTAATTCCGTTGAAACAACGGTAATACCCGTTGCGAATTTCCCCATTGCATTTCGAAAAAAACGATCGTCCATTTCTCAACATCCCTTCTTTTTTTTGATGTGTTGCGTATCTATTGAACTAGTCTAGATCAAATATTCTTTCTTTATCTTAGTCACTTTATCTACTATTTGATTCATTCCTCTGTTCTCTACTGCCAAATTTTAGTATGCAGGTCAATATCCTCTAAGGAAATTAACATCTTTTGCATACTTGTTGGACATTCGATATTATATTTTTTTACTTTGACATTCAAATCATCAATAAAGCTATTAATCTTCTCTTCAGAGGTCCCGTCGTCTATTAGTTTAAGCAGTTTTGCCATATCTTGCTTGATTTCCTTTTGTAATGCAACAAAAGGTGGTAAATAACCGGCTTCTTTGGCCGTTTTTTGAAAATTAGAGTAGATATCACCGGAGAAAAAATTTTTGGGAAGCGGTTTGCCGAAACCAGGAAGTCGTTTCGCCTCTTCTAAATCTTCGATTCTTGCGTCTGGGTTATATTTCCCTTTACTATTCGTCATGGTTAGAATAATCTCCCCTCACTAAAACATTACTACTATTATTCTATTTTTGGTGTCCATATTCCTGTTACTATTCCTCAATTGACTTTTCGGAATATTTAAAATACCATCAAGATATCTTATGTTCTGGAGGTAAGTTATGAAGTTTGATGTGATTGTAGTAGGCGCCGGACTCGCTGGTTTAGTGGCAACAGCTGAGCTTGCTGAGGCAGGTAAGAAAGTGCTGCTGCTGGATCAAGAACCTGAGGCTTCAATGGGCGGACAAGCCTGGTGGTCATTTGGAGGATTGTTTCTTGTGGATTCACCTGAACAACGAAGGCTGGGCATAAAAGATTCACGGGAACTTGCCTGGCAAGATTGGCTCGGTTCTGCTGGCTTTGACAGAGAAGAAGACGAAGATTACTGGGGAAAAAAATGGGCACAGGCCTATGTTGATTTTGCTGCCGGTGAAAAACGTGAATGGTTATATAAAATGGGAATCACTTTCTTTCCTGTAGTCGGATGGGCAGAGCGTGGCGGATACTTAGCGGATGGGCATGGAAATTCTGTTCCGCGGTTCCATATTGTATGGGGGACCGGTCCAGGTATTGTTGAACCATTTGAGAAAAGGGTCCGCAATGCCATGGCGACTGGACTTGTAGACTATCGACCTCGTCATCGCGTCAACCAATTGCTTACAGAAAACGGTGCTGTTGTGGGAGTGAATGGCTCCATTCTTGTCCCTAGCTCAGCTGCTCGTGGCGAAGCAAGTTCGCGTGAAGTAATTGGTGACTTTGAATTCCATGCAAAGGCAGTCCTTGTCACAAGTGGTGGAATTGGGGGCAATCCAGAGTTGATTCGAAACAATTGGCCGCTGCGGCTGGGAAATGCACCAAAAAATATGATATCAGGTGTTCCTGATCATGTAGATGGCAGAATGCTATCGATTACCGAAAATGCTGGCGGCAGAATCGTGAACCGTGATCGTATGTGGCACTATACGGAGGGGATTAAAAACTGGAATCCCATATGGAGTAATCACGGTATTCGCATCCTTCCAGGACCTTCATCCATTTGGCTTGATGCAAAAGGGAAACGTTTTCAAGCGCCGAATTTCCCGGGGTTTGACACGTTAGGTACGCTGGAAGCTATCCAGAAAACAGGATATGAATATTCCTGGTTTATCTTAACTCAGAAAATAATAGAAAAAGAGTTTGCGCTTTCTGGCTCAGAGCAAAACCCTGACCTAACTGGTAAAAGTATAAAAAAAGTACTGTCCCGTGTTCTACCCGGTCCCACTGCTCCGGTCAAGGCGTTTATGGAAAAAGGCGAGGATTTTGTGATTGCTGATCATTTAACGGAGCTTGTGGAAGGGATGAATAAGCTAACGGGTGATAACCTTCTTAGCTATAATGAAATCGAGCGTCAGATTGCAGCAAGAGACCGTGAGCTGGACAATAAGTTTACAAAGGATCTGCAGGTGACTGCCATTCGTGGAGCGCGCAACTATATTGGCGACAAACTGATTCGTGTTGCCTCCCCTCATAAACTACTTGATTCAAAAAATGGTCCATTGATAGCGGTACGTTTACATATTGTGAGTCGAAAAACATTAGGCGGACTCCAAACAGATTTATCTGGCAGGGTACTAAATTCAGAAGGTAATCCAGTGCCTGGATTATATGCCGCTGGAGAGGTTTGCGGTTTTGGCGGCGGCGGGGTTCATGGGTACCGTGCACTAGAAGGAACCTTTCTGGGGGGATGCCTATTTACTGGCAGACAAGCAGGACGTGCACTAGCAAAAGAATAATAGATTAATTGATTTGATTTTGCAAAAATAGAAGGATATTTAATTAGAAGTTAAGAATTGTTTGTCAATATAAAAGATAGTGAGGTGTTAAAGCATGGGCAGCAGCACTGTTAGTTGTAGTTTACAATCTAGACCTAATATAGTAATTCCCTTTAATGATAAATTAGCACCTCTCTATATTCGCCAGGCACTTTATTCTCTTATCCCAGACACGACTGAACATATTTATGTAATTGGAATTGGCTCTAGTCGGATTAATGGCGATAGCCTGGGTCCTTTTGTTGGAAGCCTGTTGAAGAACAATTATCCTGATCGCTTAACCGTCCTTGGAAACCTGCGGGCACCACTAGATGCAACAACACTTGTCCCGGAATTAGCACAACACTCCTTCCGTAAAAATAGTTTTGTTATCGCAATTGATAGTGTGTTAGGAAGCGAAGAATTGGTAAATTCCCTCGTGGTTAAGGATGGATCGATTGTCCCTGGAGTTGGGCTGGGAAATGTTCTTCCCCCAATTGGGAACTGCAGTATAACAGGTGTGGTCACCGAGAATAATCCTGCCTTAAAAGATTCTTTGTTATGTACAGATCTTCATCTTATATATACGATGGCTACTTCGATTGCTAAGGGAATCTCTTTAACTGTTAGACAATATTTTAGATACCCATCTGATCGATCTTTATTAGTTGTATAACCACTTGAATAACAACTGTATAAGGAATTTATGAAACTTTAAGATATAGGGAGGAAATAAAGTGAACTATGAAATTGTAACGTTACCAGCCTTTCGGGCAGTGGGATTAAAATGGGAGGGAACATTTTCAGAAATTGTACCGAATTTAAAAGAAGTCATTCAACAAACAGAAGACCGAGCAGATGAATTAAAGTATAAGGTGAATCCCAGTGTTCAATTAGGTCTATCTTATCATGTAGTTGAAAATGGGTTCGCACATTATGCTGTGTATGAAGTGAGTGACGAGCAGGAGATTCCTGATGGAATGATTGAAATAAGAGTTCCTGAATGGACGTATGTGAAGACTACACATCACAAAGGAAAAGATATACATAAGACATATGCGGATTTACATCAATGGCTATTTGATAGTGACTATACCGTTTTAAGAGAAGCTGGTGTAGATTACTATGATCCTTATATGCCGATTAAACATGAATATTGCCCTGTTGATCGTGATCCGAGTGATCCACATTTTGATATTTATATACCGATTATAAAAAAATAATGTTTTTATTTTGAAATTATTTCAGCGCACTTTTTAGAGTCTGTCTGCTTTGGTGTGCATACTCCTGCTAAATGATACGCCAAGGATCGCTAATTAGCATGTTAATATGAGTAAAATTCTTTTTGTATTCAGCAAATAAAGCAGTCCAATAAATAAGCTAATATTGGATTGCTTTTATTTGCTGCTTTTTTAATTTTTGTACTTCATCGCTACTCTTTTTTTACTAGACCCTTTGAATTTCCCCGTCGATAATGGTCATTTCAATATTCGTAGTTAATAGTTCATCAGGATTTTCCAATTCAAAGAGATTCTTAGAATACACTGTCATATCCGCTAACTTTCCTCTTGAAATAGTCCCTTTTATTGCTTCTTCGTTTGTTGCATAGGCACCGCCAATTGTAAAAAGCTTAACTGCTTCAAACATCGAGATTTTCTGACTCTCATTCCAACACTCAGTCTTACCAGGGGTTTTTCGGGTAACAGCTGCATGAATACCAAGTAATGGATCAACAGGTTCAACTGGTGCGTCGGATCCTCCTGCACAGATAACTCCATTAGAGAGTAAGGATTTCCAGGCATATAAATAGGATTCCCGCTCCCTGCCAATCCGTTCGATTACCCATGGATAATCCCCAACAACAAACCTAGGCTGAATGTCTGCGACAATGCTTGGGTCGGCTAATCGAGCGATTAAATCATCCCTCACTAAGGAAGTATGGATGATTCGGTCACGATAATTCACCTTTGGAAATTGATCTAAAATATTGAGAACATTTTCTAGCGCCTGATCTCCTATCGTATGAACGGCTATTGGCATGGATTGCTCACGGGCGTCTTTTACAATGTTAAAAAGAACTTCCTCCGTTTGCATGGCTTCTCCAAATTGACCAGGTTCATCGTGATAAGGTTCTGAAAGCAATGCGGTTCGCCGTCCAAATGCACCATCTGCAAATATTTTTATAGCACCGATTTGCAGTTTCTCATTCCCAAAACCAGCAAACATCCCCTTTCCCTTTAACGCTGGTAGATATGGATAATCAATCAAAAGGTTGCAGCGTAACCCTTGTTGTTCCAGATTGAGTAACTCATCGTACATTCGGTACGTTTGCTCGAGTCCTCCTAAATAAGCAGGATCATTGGTATGTACACTCGTTAAGCCTTTCTTAATTGCGAATTTCATGGCTTGTCCCAACCCATTTTTTAACTCATCGTATGTTTTATCCGGGATGTGTTTGGTAACTAATTGGGAAGCAGACTCCAACAGCAGTCCTGTCGGTTTTTTTGAATATGGATCCAATACCACCCTTCCACCCTGAGGCACCTCAATCGAAGAATGATAGTGACTCATTTCAAGTGCTTTACTATTAACTAGAAATGCATGATAGCAAATCCTTTTTAAGTAAATCGGACAATGGGGCGCAACGTAATCTAATTCCTCAATAGTCGGAATCGATCCTTCTGTAAAAAGATTCTCATCCCAACCCATTCCTATCAGCCATTTTCCAGGGGAAATAGTATCTGCTTTTTGCTTTATTTTTTCGAGCATTTCTGATTTAGATGTTACCCCAGTCAGATCTAAGTCCAAAAAATTAAAAGCAACGCCTGACATGTGTAAGTGGCTGTCAATGAGTCCAGGTGTGACCATTTTCCCTTGAAGGTCAATTACTCTTGCCCCTGCTCTTCCCCATTGTAGGCTCATCTCCTGATGTGAACCTAAATCTACGATCCTGCCATTCTCTATTACCACAGACTCAACCACTGGCTGGTTGGAATCAAGGGTATAAATGACACCATTTGTATAAATGATCTTTGACACATTGCCCCCACCTTATAAATTATTGTTATCTTGAAACCATTATAAATGAAAATTCAATGAATGTGGTATCTGGTTATATGGTCACAAAAAGAAAAGAGCCCCAAATTGGACTCTTTAATGTTTCTAAACCAGCATTTGGAACAAGGTGCTGTCATTATTCACTTCACGGTAAACAAATCCTTTTGCCTTTATACGTTCGATAAGTGGGAAGTAGTCATCTTTGCACTTCAGCTCAATCCCTACTAAGGCTGGACCGGTTTCACGGTTGTTCTTTTTCGTGTATTCAAAATGGCTGATATCGTCATTTGGTCCCAACACATCATCTAAAAATTCGCGTAATGCTCCCGGCCGTTGTGGGAATTGAACAATAAAATAATGTTGCAGCCCCTCATATAGCTTAGAACGTTCTTTGATTTCTTGCATCCGACCGATATCGTTATTTCCGCCACTTACAATGCAGACTACCGTTTTGCCTTTAATTTCATCTGTAAATTGATCAAGTGCTGCAATCGAGAGTGCACCTGTTGGTTCAACCACAATCGCATTTTCATTGTAGAGAGATAAAAGTGTTGTGCAGACTTTTCCTTCCGGTACGACTACAATATCATCAACGACTTCTTTACAAATTTCAAACGTCATAGATCCGACGGTCTTGACTGCTGCTCCATCGACAAATGGGTCAATTTCTTTGAGAGAGGTCACTTCTCCATTGAAAATTGACTCCTTCATGCCAGCAGCCCCTTGGGGTTCTACACCAATTAATTGGGTCTCTGGTGAAAAATGTTTCATATAGGTTCCAACTCCAGAGAGAAGTCCACCTCCACCAATCGCTCCAAATAGGTAGTCAATTTTTTCAGGACAATCATTCAACAGCTCTACCGCAACTGTACCTTGACCAGCAATTACATCTGTGTCGTCAAATGGATGGATAAACGTTCTATTTTCTACTTGAGAGCATTCCATTGCTTTTTCATATGCGTCGTCAAAGGTATCCCCTACTAAAACAATCTCCACATGTTCCTTACCCCAAAATTTTACCTGATTTACTTTTTGTTTTGGAGTAGTCGTCGGCATAAACACTTTTCCGTTAATTTTTAAATGGTTGCAGGAATATGCAACTCCTTGTGCGTGATTTCCAGCGCTTGCACAAATAATTCCATTTTCTAATTCTTCGGCCGTCAGCTTCTTTATGCGATTATAAGCTCCACGGATTTTAAAGGAACGAACACTTTGCATGTCCTCCCTTTTTAAATAAATATGACAGTCATACCGCTCAGATAATAAGTGATTATACTGCAGAGGAGTTGGCGAAATCACATCCTTAATGGTGTGGCTGGCAATAATGATATCCTCTACTTGAACAGTTTTTTCTTTTTGGTCTACTTGTTGATTCATTTCACTTTCCTCCTCTTTTTTTCTTAAACTAGGTCGCCTTTTTAAGGCATTTATTTTTTAGAAAACAACAAAAAACCCGCCCCATGTATAGGGACGAGTTTAACTCGCGATACCACCCTACTTCCGCAGCAAAAATCACCAGGCTGCAGCTCTCGATTAACGTATCAGGAATGATACGTGTTCCATGTAACGGTGGATTATTCCGGAGCAGCTTACGTAATCTTTTCAGCTGCACATCTCAGAGATGATCTTCAGATAAGCCCTGCCATCGACTCTCAGCAAATGTCGACTCTCTTTGGACAAGGTGCTTAGCCTACTGTTCTCGTCATCAATTCGTTTTAAATTATTACTAAGATTATCACTGTAAAGCGGCAGAGTCAATATTATTTGACTATTTTAATTCTTTCGTGAACTTTAAAACGCTTTCATAAAAAGAGTTCTTTACAAATCAATATTTTTCCCTTGAAAGATTAGCAATGGTATAATTTTATTTAAATGTAAAACAATTCTGAATATAGAGGAAGTGTTAACTATGAATATTCCATACAAAGGTACCACACCTAAGGTGCATGAGAGTGTATTCGTCGCACCTGGTGCTTATATTATTGGAGATGTTACGATTGAAGAGGAATCAACCGTTTGGTTTAATGCAGTGTTGCGGGGAGATGATGGCCCAATCAAGGTTGGAAAAAGATGCAGTATTCAAGATAACTCCACTATCCATCTGTATGAAGGCTCTCCGGTTGAGATTGGTGATGATGTAACCATTGGACATAATGTTATCTTGCATGGCTGCAAGATTGGCAGTAATTCGATTATTGGAATGGGTTCGACTTTACTTGACAATGTTGAAGTTGGAGAAGAATGTATTATTGGTGCAAACACGCTTTTAGCTGGAGGTATTAAAATCCCTCCACGGTCATTGGTTCTAGGCTCACCAGGGAAAGTCGTACGGGAATTAACAGAAAAAGACCTGCAAATGCTCAAATATTCAAGTGATAACTATGTGCAAAAAGGAAAAGAATATAGAGAAATAATAGAATAAATAACGCATATAAAAGTCCATTTACATGATTGGACTTTTTCTATATAAAAGGCTATGTTAAAGAAGGCTGTTGATTTACGCTCCAAGTAACAAGCGAAGGTAAAATAAACGGAGACATTCCGGTTAAATGCAGAATGGAGCCTGTTTTGGGGTTAATAAGGGGAGGTTTTCCGGTTAAGCAAAGCAATATTATCCGATTTCACGTATTTGATGGCAATAGGCGGAATCTCTCCGTCTATTTGGTTATTTTTTATTAGTAATGACTAAATAAGCGAGATTCTTCCGTCTATTTAGATTCTTAAAATGAATAAAATCAACCATAACCTAACACACAGACAAATAAAAAGGCAAGCATAGTTCTATGCTCACCTTCTGTTCCTGCAATGCGAAATGATCATACTTTACGAATACACTGGGCTTAATCTAACTTGCTTCCTTAATAGAAAATTCAACTTAGATTGAACATTATTAAGTAGATACGTTAACCTAATCCCTAGAAGCATTAAGGTTCTTAATAAGCTAAAAAGTATATTCAAAGTATATCCCTCCACATTGAAGTTTAGTGTTAAAGGATAACATTAAGTCTAATGTTATTTAATAACACTAGGTCTATTATTTATCTGTGAAGGTATTTTATTCAAAACAAGCGGAACCTTTACTTCGTTAATGCTGTTTCTACAACAGCTGCTGTTTTCTCTGGAATTCGGAAGCTAAGAAAAATGGTAATGAAACTCAAAATCAGGGCATATAGAAAAACGTTCTTCATCCCAACGGCAAGTGTAACGCCATGGTTAATAATTACTCCCATGATGGTAACGCCAACGGATGTACCAATATTTCTTAAAAATATTTGAAGTGAAGTGGACATTCCTTTTATATTGGAATCGGCAAATTCTTGTGAAGCAATGGTACCAAGGGCAAACAATAATCCAAAGCAAAAGCCTTGAACCGTTAAGATGATAAATAAACCCGTATAGGATAAATTCTGGATGAATAAATAAAGGACCAAGCCTGAAAGGGTCGTAACAATACTGCCGATCATAAATAATACCTTGTAACCAAAGCGAATGATCCATTTTCCAGCAGGAGTACTTCCAAAGGACCAACCTAGTGCAATACTTAACAAAATCAATCCACTTTTATAAATACTCATTTGACTTCCTTCTTGCAAATATAACGGAATAAAGTTTGATGTTCCATAAAAAGAAAGGCAATAGATTAACATAAAAAGATTCGTCGATTGTAACCCTTTATTTTTTAATAATGTAACGGGCAGGAATGGTTGCTGCTCTTTTCTTTCAACAAAGACAAATAGGATCAACCCTATAAAACCACTCAAGACATACCAGAAAGGATTGCTCAAGCTGGTTGATAACAACAACAGTGTAATGGAAATTCCAAAAAGGAAGAATCCTTTATAATCGATATGTGTCTTTTTGTATTCTGCAGATTCCTTATATGGAAGTAAGCAAAGAACCGTTGCCATACCAATCGGGATATTAATAAAGAATATCCATCTCCAAGTCAATGCTTCCACAAAAAAGGATCCTAATATAGGTCCTATGATTGAAGAAATCGCCCAAATGGCACTAAATACGGCTTGGATTTTTCCGCGTTTTTCAATCGTGAATAAATCCCCGACTATGATCATGGAGAGTGGAATCATTCCTCCTGCCCCTAATCCTTGTATTCCTCTAAAAATAATCAGCGTGACCATAGAATTAGCTAACCCGCAAAGAATTGATCCAATTGTAAACAAGGTTACAGCAATCATCAAAAGCTTTTTTCGGCCATACATATCCGATAATTTCCCGTAAAGAGGAACGGTTATGGTACTGGCTAACATATAAACAACAAATATCCATGAAAACAGTTCCAAGCCCCCAAGTTGATTAACGATAGTTGGACTTGCTGTTTGCATGATATTTGTATCAAGAGCTGATATGAGTGTCGTAATCACAAGCCCTATAAATACATACTTATTCTTGTTCATTTTGTTCCTCCTAGAAGGTGTTGGTAACCATTTCAAATTGTTTGTTAGATAAATTGAACTCTACTATTATAGCAAAATGCTATTTTTTGTAACTACTATTTTCTAATTTTCGTTAACTGGATAGTAACTTCTCCTAATTGGGTATGATAATTCCTATAGAAAAGGGGGAAATTTTTTGGAAAATAACATTGTTGAGGTAATCGATGAAAGCTTGAAAGAGCAAATTGAATATGAGGTTATGGGAATGAAGTTTACGAAAAATTTCCGGTCACCAACAGCGGAGGAATGGTATATTTTTCTCCCTAGTTTTCGAGATCCGATAACCGGTGGTGCTGCTGGAAAAACCATTATTCATTATAACCTCTATGACACGAAACAGATTTTTATTAATACCACAATCATCTTTGATGATCCTACCCTGCATAAAAGCGAACAGCACCAACTTGTTTATGCTCTTGGAGATGAAATTGTAAATCGGCTGGTAGGTTATGCAGACACTCTTCTATCTGTTCATTCTGGTGAAAATTCATATAGCGCGGAGTATAAGCAGTAAGAGTTCATCCTGTGTGAGGATGAACTCTTTTACATTAACGAATGCCAGGAAACCACCCTGGTGTGTGAATAATTGCCTGCCACAGTGGATCAGGTATCACAAGCTGATCCTGATTATCCTTATTAACCTCGGTAATGATTTCATTTTCTTTACCCTCTTTTACCTTTTGTACCCAATCAGGATCGATAATCATTTCACGTCCTAGGGCAATAAGAGGTACACCTGTTTGAAAAGCTTTTAAAGCCTCATCTGGGGTATAAATGGAGCCTACTCCAATCACAGGTACTTTATCTCCTGCTCGTTCCTGGATAATTTCTATTCGTGAACGAGTATCATCCACACCTCTTCTTGGTTTTGACCAAAATTCTTGTAAAGAAACATGAAGATAATCAAGGTCTTTTTGAACTAGTTTATCGATTAACACAAGAGTATCTGCCATGGTAATCCCAGGAGTTTCTGCCTCTTCCGGTGAAAAGCGATATCCTACAATAAACGGCTTTTTGGCGTTCTCAGCCACTACTCTCTTAACTTCATCAACAACAGCCATTGGAAATGTTAACCGTTTTTCTAGACTGCCTCCCCAACGGTCTTCACGACGGTTAGAATGAGGAGAAAAAAACTGCTGAATGAGATATCCGTTTGCACCATGAATTTCAACGCCATCATAACCTGCTTCTATTGCACGGCGTGTTGTTTCACCAAAGTCGCGAATAATGGAACGAACTTCTTCGTCAGATAACTCCCGTGGTACTGGCTTTCCATTCCCTTCTGCGGGGACGCTGCTAGCACTTACCACATCACCATCGGGTATTAATTCAGGCGGGACCTGTCTGCCACCATGGAAAATTTGTAATATTGCTTTGGCCCCCTGCTCTTTAATAGCAGTTGCAAGCTTCTGTAAGCTAGGGATTAAATCATCCCTATCCCCTCCAAATTCTCCGTGAAATCCCTTTCCATTTGCTGTAACATATGTACATGCTGTAATAACCATCCCAACACCACTTGATCGTCTTGCATAATATCTTACCTCTGCTTCTGTAACAGTTCCATCTGGATTGGATGACCAATTTGTCATTGGTGCCATCACAATACGGTTTTTCAATTCGATGCCATTTTTAAATGTTAAAGTGTCAAATAATGGTGCATATTTTGTGTTCATCACTATGTACCCCCATGGTTATATCTAATTTGTTCCTCTCTTATTTTCAGTTACTTTATTGAAATTAAACTTGAAAATAATACAAAAAAAATCACCCTGGTATTTAGGCAAGGTGGGAGAGTTGGTTGAATATAAATTGGTTATGCCTGCTTTCTTTTGCAATATATAATTGTGTATCAGCCAGTTTGATTAAATCCTCTGGTTTTGTCAATTCATTTGGAATAAGTGTTGCGCAACCTATGCTGATACTGACAGTAGGTTCAGTTTCTGTGGAAATATAAGGTATATTAAGATTTTTCACATTTGTTTGAAGTAATTCAGCCACATGCGCTGCTCCTTGTTTATCGGTTTCTGGCAGCAATATAACGAATTCTTCCCCGCCATATCTTGCTGTAAAATCACTAGGTCTCTTCACTGTATTTTTTAATACAGTGGCTACTTGCCTTAAACATTCATCGCCCGCTAGGTGACCATTAAAGTCATTAAATTTTTTGAAAAAGTCAATATCAATCATGATAGCTGAAAATGGACTAGAATTTCGTTTCATGCGATTCCATTCTTCTGCCAGTTTTTCATCAAAGTATCTTCGATTCGGAATACCCGTTAACCCGTCCATGTTAGAAATATAGCGTAACTTGATATTTGCTTCATGAAGTCTTTTTTCTTTTTCTAAACGTTCTGTAATATCTCGTGAAACCGCTACAATCCCTTCTAGCTTTCGCGAATTCTTTCGGATGGTCCGAGCATTCGTTTCTATCCAAATATACGAACCATTTTTTTTCTTAATTTGATGTGTGAATGCAGCAAATTCCAATTCGGAATCCGCCTCAAGGAGTAATGTAGTTACTTTTTCGACTTCATCAGGATGTAAAAAGTCAAATAAATGGCTGCCTATCATTTCCTCTTTGTTGAATCCCAATAAATCCTTACTAGATGGCGATAAGTATTCATAATAGCCATTCGGATTGAGAAAAGAGATTAGGTCAGTACTGTTCTCTGTAATAAATCGATACAGTTCTTCATTCTTTCTTAACTCTTCTTCAAGTTTATTTCGTTTTGTAACATCTCTAAGAAATACTTCTACTGCAGGTTTTTCGTTAAAGAGAATGGGTGAAGAGGAAATTTCAATGTCTAAAATGTTATGATGTGCTGTTTTGATTTTTAGTTCAACACGGTCAAGACTTTCCTTCCCTTGACTCATCTCTTTTAACCGTCGCTTTAACATAGGATGAAATTCGGGTAAAATACAATGAAAGATGGATGTCCCAAGAAGTTTATCCGAAGGTAATTGAACTAATTCTTCAAATTTATTATTAACAAATACAATTTTTCCATCTTGGTATACAATAATCGGTTCTGGTGAGAATCTTAATAGATTACATAGTCTGTTTTCATTCATTTCAGCCTTATTCTTATAGTATACGGCCTTGTCGTAAACCCAGCCTAGTAAGGCAGCGATGGTGGCAAATAGAATGGCTTCTAGGATCGACCATGTAGTTGTTGGTTCGGTAAATGATTCTATAAAAGAAACCATCATAGAAATAAAAACGAGTGTGATTCTGCCTGTGTATTTCAACGTTGCCACCTCTGTGTGGAGTCAATTAAACTACAAATTTATCAAATACTACTACTAGTTATTACTATTATTAATATATTCACTACTAAAAGATAGTCATTTGTATTTAACATATCATAACGCTATCCCAATTGATATCAGTCAATTAAGTTATTATTTTGACATTTTATGCAAAAAAGAATACCGTAACTGGGTTTATTTTATCTCTTTAAGGACATAGCAGGTGCCATCCTCAGCAAAAAATAAACTATTTCCGGATTTTATATTAAAATTAACGTTTTTCTTATCATAAATAAGTTTATCAATTATTATAAATTTTTCCAAATACTTTTTCGTTGGATTGTAAATAATTTCCTGGTTTTTCTTTGTTGCCACAAAACCTTTTGGTTCACATAGTCTTTCAGGTTTTAGTTCAGTAAACCACTCACCGATAAGAAGAATAGATTGGGCAGTAGTTTTTGATTTTCGGTTTTGAATTGACCATACTTTCCTGCAATTACACCGATGTATTTTACACTTCATCTGCAAATACCTACCTTCAATAGAAATAAGTATGTCGATGAATTATATTCAGCCGGTGCATCAAATATTTATCCTTTACAGGGCTAAATAGCTGTAAATATGCCAGTCAGCTGGGACTGGCATTCGTTATTAGTTAACATAACATTATTATGTAATTATTCGTTTATTCTGCAGGTGCTTCCTCTACAGCAACTTGGTATGCATCTAAAATGGACTGACTTTCGACTGGATTAGAAATTCCAACTAAATATTGGTCACCTTCTTCGCCTTCTACCTGCATAAGCATCGTTTCATCCTCTGCTGCCAAAAGTGCATATGATTTGCCTTCCATCTCAAATAACGCCTCAACAGCGAATTCCTTAAGGTTCCCATCATTGTCTTGAATGGTAATATAATCACGGGGTTCGTTTTGCCTCATCATTCATTCACCTCCATAAACTTACTGTCCCCATTGAGTAATGATTTAATATGGAAACAGCTGGAGATAGCTTGCAGGTTTAGGTCAATAAAGATATGAGATTACACACAAAAACACAACCATAACAGGTTGTGTTTCGTTTCGCCTGGCAACGTCCTACTCTCACAGGGACTTTCGTCCCAACTACCATCGGCGCTGAGAAGCTTAACTTCCGTGTTCGGTATGGGAACGGGTGTGACCTTCTCGCCATTATTACCAGACTAATATTTATTTGAGGTTCATATCAATGTCAATAGTAAGTTACATTTTGTTTCCCGTCTGAAGGGAACTTTTATATAATAACACCCCTCACACTTCTAGTTCAATAGAAATATTATCCAAATAAAAGAGCTGTTGCCTTAGCAACAACCCCAGATATTTATATTATTGTCCTTGCCCGCCATTTGGCGTTACTCTGCGTGTGTGATCATCTTCAAAATTGTTTTTTCGAGCATTTTCTACTTTATCATTAAGTAATTGCTTTTGATCCACATCTGATGAAGGGGTATACTTTTTCTTAGACATTTGAAAATCCTCCTTTACAACTAATATCTACCCCTTTTATTTTGTATTCTTTTATAAAAATTAATCATCCATATATTTTTGATTTACGTATATTTTAAATAATTGCTCTTTTATTATTTATTGTTGATTTTCGTGTAAGGCCGAGAATTCATAAACGGAGAATTTCCGGCTATTGTATAAAGATGAGCTTAAGAAGCAGAAATAAGCGGAGATATTCCGGTTAACTGCTTTAAATAAGACAAATTCCATGGATTTCGATACAATAAGCGGAAAAACTCCGTTAATTTTTAAGGAAATATGGGTAATTTCCAATTTAAATGGAAATTCTCCGCTTACTTTCCAAACACGTTAAATCAACATTCAGTTTTAAAAGAGCCTAAATAATAAAACCTATAGCAGCCGTTACAATACTTACGATTACTGAACACATCACATATAGCCATGCTAAAAATTTTTTATTGGATTGTAATAAGGTAATCGTTTCATAACCAAACGTCGAGAAAGTGGTATAGGCTCCGCAAAAACCAATACCAACAAAAAACCACATTACATCACTTATTTCATTCGTCAAATGAAGCTTATAGACAATCCCTAAAAGAAAGGATCCTGTAATATTTATTACCCAAGTTCCCACTGGAAAATGTCCAGGCTTCCTTTTTCTATTAATAAAGTTGGCCAACAAATACCTGCTTGCCGCTCCAAAGGATCCCCCTATACCGATTAACCAAATCAAAGCGATTCCCCTTTCTTCCTATTAAACATCGCTAATTTTAAGCCAAAGTAGGAAAGTAGTATCCCGAAAATAATACTGCTTAAAATATAAAGGACAGCATAAAAAGTCTGTCCAGCATGAAATAAAAGAATGGTTTCCAGAGAGAAAGTTGAAAAAGTGGTAAATGAACCGATAAATCCAGTACCAATTAATAATGTTAATTCCGATTTTATATATTCCCTAATTGTAATGAATGTAAGAAACCATCCAAGGGAAAAACATCCTGCCAGGTTTATTAAAAAGGTTCCAAGGGGAAATCCATTATCTGTTTGAAGCCATTCACCTATCCCATATCTACTTACCGCTCCGAAAAAACCTCCGAGCATAACACAAATTAATTTCAATACGTTCAGCCTTCTTTCACATGAAAACAATGCTTTTTCACGAGACATTTAAAACCTTTATAAATAATACCCAAAATTATACCATATTTTTCATTTCTCCTTTTTTTTATCTGCTTTTGGACAATTAGTTTAGGAATATCAGTTGCCACATGCATATCCTGTTAATGGAAAACTATTAAGGGAGCGATTAGTGGTGAGTGATTCAAATCAAAACCCATTACTAACAGGAAAAATTATTGATTTACTTGTTAGTGATATTTTTAAAAAAAATGGGATTAATTTAGATCAAGGGAAGGCAAATTTATCTCCAGAACAAAAACAATTAATAAAGGAGTTAGTGAATGACCTATCCCAGCAGGTCGACGCCTTCGTTAAGAAAGAGAATCCTACAAAGAAAGCCGAAGAAACGGAGTAAATAATCTAAAGGACGCTAGATTAGGCGTTCTTTTCATTTTTTATAAAACAACCAAATTCAGCTCATACACACAAACACATTATTGGACAACTCCATATATTATATTGAAAACAAACTACAACAAAGGAGTGTAAAAAATAATGCCATCCAACAATAAAAAGGAAAAAAAGGATAAAAAATATCAGAAGGATGAATCTTCAGATATGTTTTATGAGGACAAGCCAGTTGCAGAAAAAACTTACGAGGAAGCACCGCAATTTGCTTACGTTTATCATGATCCAGCCGTTTTTCAAGATGCACCAGAGCAGCATACTACTCATGATTCTCATGATGCAGATGTATTCCAAGATGCAGATCAAGTTTCATTAATGGAACAAGACTCAGAGGAATTAATCTTCATTAAAGATTCTTGCAATATCTGTGTTCATACTACTAATACGCAAGCAGCTGTTTCCCTGCAAATTGCTTTACAGCTTGCTATCGCATTAGTCCTACGTGTGACTATTCTTGATTCTGATCAAGGTAATAGTGTTGCAGAAGATCTTCTTCAATATTTTGATTCCGAACAAAATAACTTCCAAAAAATCAGCATCGAAAACTCCAAAGATATCAACATCACAACAACTGATACAGACGTTGCTGCAAACATTCAAGCTTTATTACAAGTCCTTCTCACATTAGTTGCAAAAGTAGATATTGCTTAAAAAAATATAACAAATAAGAGGTGAAATTAAAATGACAGAAAAGAAATGGAAAGCATTAGACGCTTGTGAAACGAAAGATAACGGCGCAGATGTAATGCAAGAAGCTGATCAATTTGTTTCTAACAAACAGCAATCTTTTGAGTGGATCATCATTAAAGATTCTGAAGGAATTGATGTACAAACTACTGATACTCAAATCGCCCTATCTTTACAAGCAGCAATCCAAGTAGCCATCGCAATTGTGATTAGCATTACAATTGGCGATACAGAAAAAGGTAAAGCAGTTGTTCAGGACCTTAAACAATTGTTTAAAAACAAACAAAAGAACTCTCAAAAAACAGTCATTCATGGTTCTAAAAATATTAAGGTTACTACAACTGACACACAAGTTTCTGTTAATATCCAAGCGCTTCTACAAATCCTTGTCACAATTGTTGCTAAATTAGACGTTCTATAATAACAAATTCTATATTTCGTGAAAAAGGACAACCTGAGGGCTGTCCTTTTTAGTTTTAAAAAAATAGCAGTTGTAGTTGGAATAGTATGATGATCACTTGGAGTCTATTGTTTTTAGAAAGTTTCCAACTACATGTAAAAACTCTTCTTTCTCTTCAAAATAAGCCATATGAGCGCTATTTTCGTAAACGTGAAATTTCCCATTAGGAACGAGACTGCTAAAGTATTCAGTGGATTCAGGTGTTGCTTCATCATACCGTCCACATGTAAATAAGGTTGGACAACTGATTTCGTTCAAACGAGAGGTACAATCAAAATATTTTAAATTCCCTTTTACACTGAATTCAGATGGCCCCCACATAATGTTATAAATTTCGGGATTTCGATAGCCGGATCCCTTTTTAACCCACTCTGGATCTGGTGCTTCCTGTACTCTGCAAACGAATACTTTGTTAAATTCCTGAATGGCAGCCTTGAATTCCTCGGAATCCGTCGTCCCCTCTTCTTCACACCGTGTTATTGTTTCCTGAATTTCAACCGGCAGCTTTTTAAGGTTCTCTATCTGGTCCTGTTCCCAACGTGGCGCACTTAGACATGGACTTGAAAAGATAACACTCTTAACTCCATCTGGTTTTGTTAAACAATAGGCCGCACCAAGTGTTGTACCCCATGAATGACCTAATATATGTACTTCCTTCAAGTTTAAAGCTTCTCTTATCTGTGCTAATTCTTCGACAAATCGATCCAGCTGCCAAAGTGAAGTGTCACTAGGACGGTCTGACCTGCCGCAGCCTAATTGGTCGTACAAAATTACCGGTCTATCTTTTTCAAGCGCTTGCAATCCCTCTAGTGAATAACTTGAAGACCCTGGACCGCCGTGTAAAATGATGACGGGAGTAGCTCCAGAATTTTTATTGAAAATTTGATACCAAACTCTCCCGCCTGTTACCTCTATGTATCCCTCTTCATGCATAAATCTTCCCCCTTAATAACACAACAAATAAAATACTCTTTAATAGTAACTTATTTTAAAGTAATTGAAAATTTTAATTTGGCTGTGTTAAAGGAAACTGTTGATTTTAGAACCTGTTGATTGGAGCGGAAGGCGCTCGACTCCTCGAAAATGCTATCGCATTTTCTTCGTGCGTGGGCAAATTCGAGGATGTAAAACAATGTCCTGCGGGATGAACGAGCTGAGTGAGACCCCGCAGGTCGGATCGTCCGAGGACAAGGAAAAGCGGAAGCGCCTTGTCCAGCCCCGACAAGCGCTGGAGGGCCTGGCGATGAAGTCGCTCTTTGACTTCATCGTCAGGACCGAAGCGACTCGAGGGGCTAGGCGCTGTAGCTAGACAGGCTCACGGGCGAGCCCGCGAACGGCTCGCGCCTGGAGCGGAAATCAACAGCCTTGTTTAACACAGCCTTTAATTTAATCAAAAAAAGACCAAAAGCATGGTCTCTAAAATTTATTTTGTTATCGGTTTTGCTTTTAAAAAGTGTACGACGAACGTTCCTAAGAAAATTCCAATTAATAAACTAAAGAAAATCACCTCGTGCATTTGGAAGCCAAACGCTGCACCTATCATTCTAAATCCAATCATGCCAATTAAAACGAATGCAGTGGTTTCAAATTCAGGTATTCTTTCAATGAGTGCTAAGAATAATTGGGCCACACCGCGCATCATTAAAATTCCAAGGATTCCACCTAAAAACAAGACCCAGACCTGATTCGATACACCAAACGCAGCGATAACACTATCGATACTAAACGCAATATCCATCAGTTCTACGGTTAAGACGGTGCTCCAAAAACCCACTCGTTTGGTTTGAATCTCTTCCTCTCCATCTCTTTTGTTTACAAAGTGCTGGAGGACCAGCCACAGCAGATAGTGACCACCAACGATCTTGATCCAGCCAATATTAATTAACGTAACACCTATTCCAATCGCAATTACCCGAAATAGATAAGCGCCTATAATTCCATAGAATAGTGCTTTCTTTCGTTGTCCTTCGGGCAGGTGTTTGACCAAAACAGCAAGTACTAATGCATTATCAGCAGATAGTAATCCTTCTAAAATGACCAAGGTGCCAATGATACCCCAACTAGCAGGATCTGTTAATACCTCTCCCAAGGCTTCTAATGATAAAAATGAACCATAATTTGTAATGATTTCTTGTAAGAACTCCATCCCCTTGCACTTATCTCCTTTTCATGGATTTTTCTTAACGCAACCGCTTGTCTACTTATTGTATATGTATGTTAGGCAAACAATTATATGAACGTTAAATAGAAAGAGACCATGACTAGAAATCAAAAGAATAGCAATTGTTTGTAAAATGTATTTAATGAAAGAATCAAGTGATGGGACTTTTCTTACTAATTGTATTAAAATGAGCTGAAGGAGGAATGTACTATGCGTAAAGTAGTTATCTATACACAAGAAAGCTGTGGTCCATGTACAGCTGAAAAGTTATGGTTAAAAGATAACGGAATAGAGTTTGAAGAAAGAAACATCAGAGAAAATTCTAAATATCTTGATGAAATTGTTGAATTGGGTGCGTCTGCCACACCAGCGACAGTAGTCGAGGATGAAAATGGTTCAGAGGTTGTTTTTGGTTTTAACCAAGAGAGGTTAACTGAACTTCTAGGAATATGAGTCGTATCGGTCACTTCAAATCAGAAGTGGCCTTTTTTTCTTTTCATTTGGGCCACTCCTGTTAAATGTTCTTACATACTTAAATAATAAATAAATCATAATTGAATTTTATCTTTCATACATAAAAGAGTGTGATTTATCTTAAATATTCAGGAGGGGTTCCTCAAATGGTACTAAAGACCATTCAACTTAAACGAAAAGCTGGTTTAGACAGTCGGGCAATCAACCAATTGGTTCAGGTGACATCTCAATTCGAGTCAGATATCTACTTAACGTATAATGGGCATAAAGTTAATTGTAAATCGATTATGGGTGTTTTATCATTAGCCATTCCAAACAATGCAGAAATTTGTTTAGAAGCCTCAGGTTCGGATGATCAGGAAGCACTTAAGCAATTAATACAAACCATAGAAACATTAGCTTAAACCAGGTATCACACGAAGAAGTGAGAGTGTTCAAATAGCCACTCTTACTTCTTTATTTTTATTAAAAGGCTCTTTTCTAATACATGAAGCACGTGCTGAATGCCCATCAGGTGATTTTATAATCCTATTTCCATATTCTTCATGTTTCTTCCGGTTTACAATGGGCTATATATGATAATATAAGTACACAGACTATCTTCCAGGAGGGGTTTTTTATGTTTTTATCCTGTCCGATATTAGCCGCTTTTTTGGGCATGTTTATTGCACAGTTCGTCAAAATACCGATTCATTTTTTAGCTTCAAAGGAATTGAATTGGAAATTGATGTTTAGCACGGGCGGTATGCCTAGTTCGCATACTGCGATGATTGTTTCGTTAACTACAGCAATTGGATTAATGACCGGGTTACAATCAAATGCGTTTGCTATTTGCGTGGTAGTATCTGTGATCGTTATGCATGATGCGATGGGTGTTCGAAGGCATGCAGGGTACCACGCGGTAATACTAAATACGCTTTTAGCCGATTTTAACATTCTGATAGAAACTCTAAAAGACCCCAATTTAAAGAAACGGGAGTCTAGAGAAAAATTAAAAGAATTATTAGGTCATCAGCCTACAGAAGTATTTTTTGGAGCGGTAACAGGAATTATTGTTGGCGGTCTCACATTTTATTTTTATCCTTTTTAACAGTTCATGAAACATTAGTTTTAAGTTTTCGATTTGGGTCATTTGAATGCCAATAAGTCATACCGGTGGCTGCTAGAAGTAAGATTCCTGTCACAACAAACACCGTTTGTACAGGGAAAATACCGCCAAGAATTCCTCCTATAATAGGCCCAATCATTCCGCCAATTTGATTAGAAGTTTGGTGTAATCCAAATGCTCTCCCTCGGAAATCGCTTTCGGTGGACCTTACGACTAGTCCATTTAGTGCTGGGAATACGGCGCAGAAAAAAATACCGAATATAAATCGAGTAATCGAGAATCCCCAAATATTACTAAAAACAATTTGGGCGATGGTTCCGATTCCTCCACCCATTAGTCCGATAAATAAAACCCTTTGAAAACCAACTTTGTCCGCCCATTTCCCCCACATCGGGGCAAAAATCACACTTGCGATACCAGGCAGAGAAAAGACGATACCAGCAAGTAACGACGCATGCTGGGAAGAACCGCCAAGTTCCACTATATATAATGGAAGTACCGGCTCAATCGTCATAATAGAAGCAGATGTAAGACTGGTTAATCCAAGGACCATCATCAATGAACGATTTGAGAGTGCCAATTTAAAATCATTCCTAATCGACCCCTTTTCTTTACTCGGGATGAAATTTTCCTCTATAACAAAAAATATGACGAGTAATGTTGAGATCAACGAGAAGATCCCAGCACTTCCAAATGCCACACGATTACCGACTAACGATGCAATCCCCCCTCCTAAAAGCGGTCCAACAATACCACCTGACGCCGAAGCAGAGGAAATCATCGATAGAGCGTATCCAACTTTATTACTCGGTGTATTGGTGCCGACTAAGGCGATTGCGCCAGGAATGAAACCACTTAACAATCCCTGCATAATGCGTAGGCCTAATAACTGATAAGGATTTGTAACAAAAGCTGTTAATGTATAGACAGCAAAAAGTGCAAAGCCTGCTCTTATTAACAACGGCTTTCTTCCATATTTATCTGCAACCCTCCCCCAAAATGGTGAAGCAATCGCACCTGCAAAAAATGCAGCACTAAATAATAAACCAGCCCACACTTCCGTGTGATCATGTACACCTATTTGAAGTAGAAAAATAGGCAAAAATGGGATCACCATGGAAAAACTAGCTGATACGAAGAAAACTCCTATCCAGAGTACCCATAAATTACGTTTCCAAATAAGCACGTAAATCCATCTCCAATAATATTGATAACTTTAATGCTGTTATAGTAGCATAATTGGCATTTATTTTCATTTCCGAAATATTAGATTATAGAAATATTTTTAACCTACTACCTTTTTCATGCAAAATATTCCTCTATACCGTAAAAATGGTTTGATTATGACAGAATCATGGGCATAATGTCATATTTACATCTTTGCTGTAATGTTGTTCATCAAACCATAAAGAAATGTAACGTTATCGTTCTGTATAACGTGTGTATATCCATGTTAGTGTTATATATATCATACAAGACATCAGGAGGTAGCACACATGAAAAACACTTATTTTAAAAAAGTTGCGGTAGCTTGTGTAGCTACATTTGCATTTATCGGTTTACACAATTCAACAGTTGAAGCGATTACGCAATATCAATTTGTAAATGTAGACAGCATGGCTGAAATTGGACAAGCTTATGGTCCTATTATGTATGAAATGAAACAAGAAAATAAACAATCTAATGACGAAAAAGAATTCGTTCTTAATAAACCTGATTTAATGGAAGATCAAACTGCCAAAACGGAGGCTGCAGCACCAGCTATTTCTGAGCCTCAAGCAGCTGAACCCGAAACTGTCACTCCAGAACCAGCGGTAGAAGAACCTGCTGCAGCACCAGCGACACCTTCTGTTTCGATTTCAGCTGAAGAAAAAGACTTATTTGCGAGATTAGTAGAAGCAGAAGCAAAAGGAGAATCATACGAAGGAAAAGTAGCAGTTGCGACGGTTGTCTTAAACCGCGTCGATTCAACTGAATTTCCTAACACGGTGACAGAAGTTATTAATGAGGTTGTCGGTGACGCATATGCCTTTTCACCGGTACAAAATGGCGAGATCAATAAACCTGCCTCAGATGAAGCTATCCAGGCAGTGGAAGAGGCTTTAACACGACAAGATCGTTTAAACGATTGTATATATTTTTATAATCCAGACATTGCAACCGACTCTTGGATTAGGACTCGTGAAACAGTAAAGACAATAGGAAATCATGTATTTGCAAAATAAAGTGAAGAGCCGTTTAAATCGGCTCTTTTTTTCTTTTTTATTCGTCTTTTTCGTAAGCAATCACTACAACTTCTTTATTGGCTTGTTCGCTTAATTTCGCTTCTAGTGATTTGATTTCACTAACCAAGTTTGATGACAGGTCAGCAGCAACATAATCCTTTTCATTTTCCATACGTATCTCTCCTTTTATTTTTAGTATTCAACATTAAGGAGAAAGTATTACATGCCTTTTTTTCATCTGTAATGAATAAAACTAACTTTTTGATCATTAGACTCTAATTCTTCTAAACGCTTTAAAACTTAAATAAAGCTTTTGCATCCTTTTCTGACAACAAGTTTATAGCGATTTTCATTGATATTTTCCTTCTCGCTAGTCAGTATCGTACTCTCCCAACCAACAATCCTTTCCCCGTTCAAGTAATTTTTAATTAAGTTTCTAATCGGATAAGGCTCCAAATTACTTTCATCAAATTCGCTTTCACTGCACCAGAAAAATTCAAGGTGAGATTCAGTTGAAACTAGATTTGCATGAGGGTTCAAATCTAAACTTGTCACTTCAAAAACTTGATTAATTTCAAAATGTAAATTTCCTTGACGCTCCCAACTATGTTCAACCAATCCTAAAAAGGAACCTACCTGTGATTCAATACCTAATTCTTCCTTAATTTCTCTGATTAATGCCTCTTTGGCACTTTCACCGATTTCAACGTGACCACCTGGCAGAAAGGTATTTGGGTAACCTTTGGCTTTTGCAAGAAGTACTTTATTGTTCTGGATAAAAATTCCTCTTGCTAAATGATGGAATTTTTTTTGCATAATCTTCCACTCCTAAAGCTAACATAAAATTTTGTTTACACTAATCCGATTTGTACGGTAATGTTCTTCCGGTTTCCAGGAGATTTCTCTATTTGTTGTCTATTACGGGCAATCCCTACTCAGGACTTTTCAGGCTAATTTACTAGTACTTCCTATTTAATTCTTTACACTTTTCACTAATCCTTCATTATTTTACCTAAACGGTTCATATACTAATATGGATAAACAGCAAAAATACCTGAAATGAGTGGTGGATATGAGAGATTTAACTTTTAAAGCATTTGCGATAACCAATGAAATTGACCTGAACAAAATCGCCGTTCATTGTGGAATACCAAAGAAATTTACCTGGGAGGAGCCATTAATTCTCAAGGGTGAAATATTAAAATCAATCCTCTATAAAAATGTGGATGAATCACAAATGGTTCTAGTATTTTCCTTCGGCAGTATTGTCTTCATTAATCACTCAACTCCGAACGAGGTTACCGCTTTATTGAACTACCTCCACTCCTTTGAGCCAGACATTGATGTGAAAACTGCAGACCGATACAGTGATGATTACAGCCTGCATATAAAAGAAAACGAAAGTATTGAGTTAACTGACGAATATGTGGTCGTTCCTGAATATGAAAGCTACTATCCTGAGTTAATTTCTACCGTTTTGGCAAAGTCCGTTGCATTAGAAAAGACTGAGGAACAGCTGGGGCAAATTAATGATAAATTAGAAACGATGATTGACAGGCTAGAAAAAGGCAAATTAAGAATCGGAAATAAAGAACTGGCAAGAACAACAGCAAAAATCGTTCGTCACGAATACAACACCCTCGCTTATATAATGATTTTAGATAAGCCTGATATCACGTGGACAAGCAGTACAGCTGGCGAATTTTACGATAGAATGCTTGAGTTTTTCGAATTAAATGATCGCTATAAAATCTTGAAAAGTAAAACTGAAATACTCTATAACATTATGAATGGCTTTTCGACCATCAGTCACTCGATTCGTGGACTATTTGTTGAATGGATCATTGTGATCCTGATCCTTTTTGAAATCGTTTTATCCTTATTAGGAATAGCAGGATTGCTTCCATAACAAAATAAAAACAGAGTCCCTTATTCACAATCATTTTGATTAAGAATAAAGGACTCGCTAGTATTACTTTGCTGGATACTTTTCTTTCAAAAAAGAGACGGATTCATTAATTAATGCTTTCAAAACCTCTACATCAATATCTGCTACTTTATTTATGTACACACAAGCTTTCCCTGTAGTGTGCTTTCCAAATTTCTTTAATAATTCTTCTCTTTTTGTTTCACCTGGTGCAAAATACAAGCTGATTTTTGCTTTTCTCGGAGAAAAGCCAACGAGAGGAGCGTCCCCTTCGTGACCAGATTCATATTTGTAATGGTAGGATCCAAAACCAATTATACTCGGTCCCCACATTTTCGCTTGATAACCAGTGGTCTCTGTAAAGATATCTAATAATTTGTATCCGTCCTCACGTTTTTTAGGGCTGTTGACCTGTTCGATAAACTCCATTACACTATTGTCCGTTTCCTTCGTTTTCAATTCATACATCCATATCCCTCCCTTAACTTTTTCATTTATGCTCTAGCAGTTTCTTATTCATGTTATACCACATGACTCCACCATGTTCTGATTTCGAAACCCCTCTATTTTGGTATCCTAAGTTTTCGTAAAATGGTATTAAGTCTTCTTTACAGGTAAGTGTTATAGTCTCCCGATTTTTTAATCGTGCTTCTTTTTCAAGATGTGATAGTAACGCTGTTGCGACACCTCGGGTTTGAAAATGCGGCGTGACCGCTACTCCTAAAACCGTCTGATGCCCCCCTGAAGGTGGATTTGGCTTAATGTTCTCGAATAAATCATCTGTAATAAATTCCTTTTCAATCACCGGACCATTGACTAAACCAATTATAACACCGCACTCTTCCGCCACAAAAAAACTATCTGGAATTAATTGAATACGCTGTTTAAATGCCTCTTCCGTAGCTGCTTCTTCTATTGGAAAGCAAATGTGTTCAATGATTACAAGGTCACGTAAATCATTCATCGTCACGTTACGTATGGTTAACAATACAAACACTCCATTTTTTCTATATTCTTATTATATAAAATTATACAAAACTATTGAATGGGATATAAGGGGAAATAACTACTTCTTCAAAATAACGATAAGAAAAAGCTAGGCTATTGACCTAGCTTTCCAAAAAGTATAAGTAGTCTGATTATTTCATAGGCACTATTTGTACGAAAGAGTGAAGAGCAAGAAGCCATTCGCCGCTGTTCTTATTACATAACCATTACAAGTGAAGAAGGTTCATAGTACCCTTAATAAAAAGCTATGGTTTAACCATTCTTTCTACCATATCTACTTGGATTCCTCTTCGATCAATTTCTTCTTCTAACAATTTAATAAAGTCTTCGTCTAACTCTAGCTTTACTGCATTAAAATATGTGTCTACTAAAACTTTGTTGCTCAAGCTTGAAAACATATCCTACTCCTCAAAGCGAATGGCTTTCTGTCCCTTCACCTACTTTCATTATATTTTTATTCAGAGTAACAAACCATGCTAATTATTTCCAATAAAAAAGGGTATGATAGGGTTAAAGACCTAGTTAGGAAAGGGAGTTCGTGAAAATGGAGTCACCAATTTATAAACAAACGGCCGAGTTAAGCAGCTATATTAGTAAGACTCTACGTGATTCTTTTGGTAAAGGCCCAGAATCCGTACATGTTTCCTTAGGTAAAACCTTTATAATCGTTTATATTCGAAATTTTCTTACACCAACTGAAAAGGTACTTTTAAATCAAAAACAAGACGAAAGTGTTCAACAAACCAGGGATTTAGTGATGGATACGCTAATACCAGAAATAAAAGCCTATATAAAGATTGTGACCGGTATGGAAATAAGAGAATTCTATTATGACTGGGGTCTTCATAATAGATCCGCGATGTTTACAGGAATATGCAGTGATTCAACCGGTATCGATGTTCCGATTAATGAAGAATTTACAGGGAAAGCAGAACTTATCGATGAAATTAATAAATTAAGCTCAGAATCTGAAAAGAAGCCGGAAGAGATTTATGCATGCCAAATAAATCACAGGTCCATCATGGTCATTCGAAATGGGATTTTGGTGAGAATAGAAAAACAATTAATTAGACAAGGCATGCAGGAACATCTAAAGTTAGCCAAGCGAACACTCGAAAAAGGACTGCTTCATAACAATAATCATTTTGAAGGAATTTTGAACCATAAAATCATTGATATTTTTGTTGATTGGGATTTTGATCTAGATAAAAGTGTTATTGTCTTCGTCATAAATCCAACAAAATAATTAAAAGACAGAAAAAAATCAGAGGCAATATGCACTCTGATTCCTAGCATTACATTTTTACTGTATTTATGAAGGTATCCTTGAGTTGGCTTTCGTGAAGAAGTCGGTCAAACTTCGTATTATCAATTCTATGTTTCGCCAGATTGAGTGAGTTATAAATAACGGTTTCTAATTGATATCTTGCTTCTAAGACTGCAATGGTTCCATCGATTCCTTCCGCATCATGCATTTTGCCGTAGCCTTGGTTATTATAGTAATTCATAAAACCAGCAGACCATTCTTTTGGTCGTTCTTGAACAGCTTTTTTAAATGAACGTGACAAATCTTGTTGCTCTACATAAAGTAAAACGGGTTTTAAAGGCTCGATAATATCAGCCAATTGCTTTACATAATTTAGGACCACTTCCTGTGAGGCACCGTATTTGATCATTCCGATGGTTACAGGATTTTGGATGAAGCAGCATTCAAAAATATACGTGTGATTTCCTGCTAACGCATGCACAACAAACCTTTTCCATTTATCCGTTATCAATTCTATGTTCTTCTCTAACGGCAGGTCATAGATGTCGTGATTCCATATGTCGTCCCAAAAAGAATCAGGAACCTGTGTTTCATCCAAGTCTTGTTTCAGCTTATATTGCGGCAATACAAACCCATCACACCGTTCGAAAGCATGTTTTAATAAAATGGGTTTTACTTCACTATACTGTTCTATAAGCTGGGCAAATTCAGTTTTTGTGAAATAAGAGCCTCCCTCATAATCTGCTGGATGTTCAACATTGCCCTCAAGAAACAACTTTGTATCGATATTCCATTCTTTTAAAATATCATTTGTCATAGCAGCTGTTGTCGACTTCCCCGAACCAGGCAAACCCTCTACTAAAATTAATTTTGTGTTAACCATGTTATCGTCTCCTCGGGTTATATTCTCATATAAAAAATCGCAGATTTCTCTGCGACTTGTGAATTTAGATTTATATGCATGTTAAACAGAACGAAACAACCTACTCCATGTTTGGACTAGGCAAAAAAGTCCACTAACAAGAAGTCAGCCAAATTCGGATATCTGTAAAATGACATAGTAATCCCTTTCACTCATCAGCAGAGAGCGTAAATGGTTCGTATTCAAAACGGCCATTCATGGGATTAGTTCAACATGTCTACAGATAACCTCCTTATAATAACTATCAATAGTATAAAGTCCACTGGAATTTCATGTCAATATTTTTTTGAAAAATCTGGCTATTGATAGCGCCAATAACCATTCAAGATTTCAAAAAAACAGCTTTGGTTCGTTTGTGTAAGGTTTATGAGAAAAGGTGTTTCTCCTCTTTCATGTAAGACCTTTTCTGCTGGTCCATCTCCAATTGGTGTGCAGAACAATAGGTTGGTTCCGGGTAATTCTAATCGTTGGCAGCGAGCATGTAAGACGTCATCTCTGAACTCTTCACTCGGGGATATATCTAAAAACCTTCCCCAAGTTTTTATCGTTTCTTTTAAATCCCTTACAACAAAACCGACAGATTCAAAATTTGAATTTTCGCCACTATGTCTGCCTAACATTCCTTGTTCCTGAAACGCAGATAATCTTTCCTTATCACTTTTTTTCCATTGGATGAAAAAAGGAAGTGATAGCTGATTAGGTTGATCCTCGATAAATAGAAGTGACCAACTGATCACGTCACCAGCCGCAGTAACACGTTGACCCGGAAGCGGACCAAATACGGTAAATCCGTCTTGTTTTAGCTTGGTCGCTAAGTCGTTAATCCGGTCAGTTCGAATTGCGATTTTAGCAGGACCTTCTCGGTTCTCTTTTTCGAGCTGTTGAACAATTTGGGTAATTAATTTATTTTCTTCATGTTGTTCAGCAATTTCTAATCGCTCAATTCCCAAAAATTCTATATAGCTTAAACCAAAATAACTGAGTGTATTGTAGGTTCCCCAAGATTCATGACGACCGCCCTCAATAACGTGGATACCATGTTCTGAAAGAGGTTGAATCGTATTTTCAGGTTTATGTTGGAACCACACTAAATGATCAAATGAAAACTTCATAACTTCTCCCCTTTCCAAAATACATAAAAAAATGGCTTGATATGGTTCCAAGCCATTTTCTATGATGAGATTCCTTATGTTGATTGCTGTGTTTTCTTACCCGATAGGAACCATCCGCCTATAGCGATAAGAAGCATAACAGACCAAAAGATGGTATTCCAAATAGGTCCTTCTACAAAATCATGTGAAATAATGTGTAATGCTGGGTGTGCAAGAGTATGCATTAATAGCTTAACCCCGACCCAGCCAACCAGTAACATCGCTGCTGTTTCAAGAGCAGGACGTTGTGTCAGGACTTTAACAAAGAATCCTGCTGCAAAACGAATCACGATTAATCCAGCGATTGCACCAATTAAGATAACGATAAATTGTGCACCATCCATTCCACCGATTTCACCCATTGGTGTACCTGGTAATGCAATAACAAGAGCAACTGCGGCTAAAATCGAATCTACAGCAAAAGCGATATCCGCTAAGGCGATTTGAGCTACAGTAGCCCGGTAGCTTTTTCCTGCTTTGTCTTTACCGCCATGGTCCTTTTTAAGTAAGTGTTTTAAGGCGATGAAAATTAAATACGCTGCCCCGATTGCTTGGATCCACCAAACATGAAACAAAAACGAAATAATAAAGATAGCTCCAATCCGAAAGATGAAAGCTAGCATCAACCCGATATTTATTGCCTTTTTTTGCTGTTCTGCAGGCAAATGCTTTGCCATAATAGCTAACACCAAAGCATTATCCGCGGATAACAAGCCCTCTAACAAAATCAAAATCAATAAAACCCAGCCATACTCTAATAACAAAGATAGTTCCATTTTATCCCCCTAGGCATGATTACATCATAAGAATAGTATAATTATGTTTATACCCGTTTAACACTATTTTACACTAGTCAATTAATAATTATTTCCAGTTTTAATTTAAAGTTACCTTCGGAAAAGAGTTTTAACTCTGGTTAAAGTAAAAGTTACTAAAAAAAGAGTTGCTGCTGCAACTCTTTAGTGAATGAATTATTAAGTACAATTATATTATCATTTATTTATGGAAACAATAACCATAAAACAGCAAAGAGGTTAAATCATGTACTTGTTTATAGTCATCGGTGTTTATATTATTGTCGCAAAGAAATTTGTAGACTGGAAAAGGTGGAAGGAATTTTATCCGACCATTCAATTCTATATCATTTGTAATTTACTTTATAATTTTGTCTTTTATCAACACACTCTATGGAAATATAAAGCCGTCACAGTATCTTGGCTAAATCATACACTAATCGATTTAGCATTTTCTTTCTTTATTATTCCGGTTGTATTAATGGTTTATCTACAGTTTTTTCCCCAGGGGAAAAAGAAGTTTATTTATTTAGGTGTTTGGGTTGGATATTTCACATTCATTGAGTTCCTTTTTGAAAAAAAGGGATTATTTATCTATGAAAATGATTGGGATTTATGGTGGTCCACATTATTTAATTTAATTACATTTTTTATCATTCGAGTGCATTATAAGAATCACTTAGTTGCCTTATTAATTTCTCTTCCTATAATCTTGATACTCCTGTTGTTCTTCCATCCAACATTACAGGAATTAAAATAGCAGGTGATACCATGGATTCTTTATCTACTCCAATATTTTTCACGCTTCTATTTGGCACCTATATCTCAATGGCTCTTTATTTAATTAGTTTGAACAAAAAGAAAAAGTAATACCTAATTTAGCATGGATGAAATAATCTTCAGATTAACATGTACCTATCCTTTCTTTCCGCACTTAATAGTTGCTTCAATTCTTCAAGCTTATGGATTTGATAAGTTGGACAAATATCAGAATCGTTCTGTTTCATTTTGGGATTAAACCAGCAAGTATCCATTCCAGCCGTGTCCCCGCCCAAAATATCTGCACTTAAAGAATCACCGATTATTAATGCATGTTTCACTTCAAATTGAGGAATTCTTTCAAAAACATAATCGAAAAATTCCTTCATTGGCTTTTGGAACCCTGTATCCTCGGAAACGAAGATATCTTTAAATAGTGGATATAAACCTGAAGCACGTAATCGTTTTTGCTGCGTTTGAGATACACCGTTCGTGACAATATATAGGTCAAACTGGGAATGGAGTTCTGAAATAAGTTCAAATGCACCAGTAATGAATTCATGTCCTTGTTCCAAGAATGATCGATACTTTTTTTCGAGTGAGCTTCCATCTACCTCTTTACCGAATTCCTTAAAAAGAAGAGAAAAGCGAGTGTTGACAACCTCATCACGGTGAATTTCCCCTGCTTCAAACCTCTTCCAGAGTCCCTGATTGATATTTTTATATTGATCTTCTATTGCGGAGGTCAGAGGAATTTCCTGTTCCTTAAAGAGGAGTTGTAACGCTAATTTTTCTGCTGCACCAAAGTCTAATAAAGTATCATCTACATCAAAAAATAAAGTTTTATATTTTTTCAACGGTACCACTCCATCCTGTGTTTATCTTTTTGCCTGGACACCTTTTATGCTATTAGACGTTTAGTCGACTTAGGCATAAAAATATCCCTTTGATAAAATAATCAAAAGGGAAAATCTGCTAAAAACGTTAATTTAGTTTACTAGCCATTTCCATCCAACCTGTTATGTATTCTATGATATCAGATAGGTTGCATTTTGTCCCAACTGATCACGGTCTAGGAATGACTGCATCAATGTCTAATTGTGTTATGTTGCCTAATTTAACGAGATAAAACATACATTATGAATGACTGCATTATTAAGGAGGTAATGATGAAGCCAAAACATCCTGCTGTAAAACCTTATTTAATAACACGTAAATTGGACCCTGAGAATCAGGAAACACCGATTCACTTTATTGAGAATGATACAACCCAAACACCTTTATTTTATCGGCGAAACCACTTTTCTTATCCAAAGCTTACCTATTCAAACTACTTCCTTCCAATAAACGGTTTAGTATCTACCCCCTTATTGCTTTCCATGCAAAATATCCAACAGTTGCCCTCGAAAACAGTTGAAATGGTTCTTGAATGTTCCGGAAATAAGCGCAGCCTATTTAAACCTAAAGTATTTGGAGAACAATGGGAAAAGGGTGCGATAAGCCAAGGTGTTTGGACGGGTGTTCCATTAGGTGCTCTGCTCGGATTTTCAGGTATTTCGCAAGGTGCAAAAGAAGTCGTTGTGGAAGGATATGACCTAGGAAAAAGAACAGACTCCGATGAGCGTTTCTCCTATTCTAGGAGTTTACCATTAGAAATGGCCTTACATCCTGATACGATAATCGCGTATGAATATAATAAAAAACCATTATCATTTAAACATGGATTTCCTTTCAGATTAATCGTTCCACAATGGTATGGTATGGCCTCTGTTAAATGGATTAAGCAAATAAGTGTCATCGGTTCTCATTTTACCGGCCCTTTCCAAAGGATAGACTATATGTATTATCCAAATCAAGAAAATGACGATGGTGCTCAGCCGGTCACAACCATGAATGTAAATTCAACAATCCTAAAACCATTAGATATGGCTATATTAAACACTGGTAAACATGAAATAAAGGGGATCGCTTGGACTGGTAATGGCTCCATAACCAAGGTAGAAATCAGTATGGATAATGGAGATAATTGGACCAATGCAAATATAATAAATCAGAAATCGAGCTACAAATGGGTTTCTTGGTCTCATGAATGGAAGGCAACAGAAAATGGAATCTATACCATCAAGTCAAAAGCAACAGATTCTCATGGTCAAACACAGCCCAGCAAACCTTATTGGAATAGAAAGGGTTATGGATATAATGCAATTGATCAAATTAGGGTAAGGGTTGAATAATAGTAAAGAGCAGGATATGAATTTCCTGCTCTTCCTTTCAGTCATCACCTTCTGGATAATTGTGGTAAAATAATATTAGATAATAATGCCTTAACTTAGGTGAAACGATGAAAAAAGTAAATAAAAAAATGGCTCTTTTTTTTACTACATACTTTTTGCTAATGGTCTCTATGATTCTAGCTGTTACATTAGTTGATTTTAAGCCTAGTAAATCATCTGTAGAAATGCCTGAGACTACATTCAAACAAGAGTTAGAGAAACACGAGAAAAAGATAGCGGCTAAGCAGGAGGAGAAAAAGAAAAATCGTTGGACTATATCGAGAGAGACCGTGATGATCGCAGTATCAATTGGGGCAATACTCGATATTATTATTGCTTATATCTGGGTTAGAAGAGAAAATAGAAAGTATGACGGTAAAGAAAGCCCGAACAAAAAACGATGGCGTAATTCGAAGATATTCTGGAATATTGTCGCGATGGGCGTGATTCAACCGAAGGGAAAAAGATTTGTAATTAATTGGTTTAATATGATCGGAGTTAGTATTCTAATACATTTGTTTTTCTATTTTTTTCTGATAAAAAATTGAGAAGAGTTTGAATGTATTCCAAACTCTTCTATCTATCTCTCAATAGATCATCAACAGTCATTTTCATTGAATATATCACTGTTTTTTTATAATGCGCAGCTAAAAGAAGGACTCTTATTTGTTGCGAGCGGGATAATTGTTTAAAACGAGGCTCTTGTTTTAAAAAGGAACGAACAATGGACCAGCTAGATGGCAATAATGGAAAATCATCCAGCGGTTGTTTTCTGCGAAACCGTTGGAACAAGGATAACATTCCGGAAGGTGTACTTTTATCAACGATACATGGTGCATAAATATTTTTCGTATGTTTTCTGAGGGATTCATAACGATCTTGACCGCTAATGATTGTATAGCTGTTATCCTTCTGATTTTTCCTGACAACCAAAACAAACATACAATCCCACATCAATCGCTGGAGTCTTTTAATATGTTCTGTTACCTTCAATGATACGTCAGGTTTAATTTTATTCAGGGGTATATATTGAATGGTAAATTTCACAAACATCCCCTCCCTGTTCGTATTATTCTTACCTTAGCTCTGTAATCACAACAGGCTTGGATAAATATTAAATTTTTCATGACTAATACACTTTAGCATTATATGTATGAACTAGGCACAAGTGACCTACAAACAACTCTCCATTTCTTTTTAAAACTAACTCTCTCCCTTTGTTATATAACATATTTTCATCTGTTATATATCACAATTACATTTCACCTTAATGATAAAACCAACTCCATACGGGTTTCTACATCTGTTTTCAAAAATCTGTTGTATTTGTTTTGCTGTCCTGTTACAATGAAATTAATTTAATTTATAGAATATTTATAATATTCTATACCAAACTCCGTTACATAGATGGGAGGAATACTTTTGTCAAAATTACCAAAAACAAATGAATTAGGTTTTTTTGAAATTCGCCTTGAGTCAATCGGCGGATTAGGAGCAAATCTGGCAGGTAAAATGCTTTCCGAGGATGGAGTTGTTGGAAACGGACTGAATGGAGTCGGTTTTTCATCATACGGTTCAGAGAAAAAAGGTTCCCCTGTAAAAGCCCATATTCGGTTTTGTGAGCCAGAAACAAACATACGAGACACCACACCTATAGAACGTCCTCATGTTGTAGGCATTTTCCATGATGCCCTGTTTAAAACCATCGACTGCACAAGCGGGATCTACCCTGACAGCACAATCCTAGTAAACTCACAAAAATCCCCTGACGAACTGAAAAATCTCATGAAAATTGCTGGCGGTACCATTGCCATCATTGACGCCACTGGTATCGCGTTAGAAGAACAAACAAAAGCCAACACGGCTATGCTGGGAGCGCTTTATCGTATTTTGGACTTTTTAAACCCAGAGTCAATGAGACAAACGATAAGACGAACCTTTGAAAAGAAATATCCACACCTCGTTGAGCCAAATATTCGTACATTCGACCGTGGATTTAATGAGGTTGAATTTAAAACGTATCTACCTGAAGACGGTGTCAAACCTAAACCTTTTACAAGACCAGAACCTGTTCTTGGTTATGAAACTCAAGCAATTGGCGGAATGATCATGAATCCAGGTAACAGCATGTTAAAAGATTTAAGTATTTCACGTGCCGGTATGCTCCCTCATTTTCATGAGGAAAAGTGTATCAATTGCGCGGCCTGTGATACAGCCTGCCCAGATTTTTGCTTTGTATGGGAAGAAAAAGCAGATAAAAAGGGTCGTCCGCAAATGTTCCTGAAAGGGATTGACTACCAATATTGCAAAGGCTGCTTAAAATGTGTAACCGCCTGTCCGGTGGAAGCGCTATCAGGAGAACGAGAATATAATGACGGCTATGCGGATAAAAACCGTGTACCCCATCTATTTGATTTAGTTACTCAAAACTAAGGAAAGGTCGGGATTTTTATGTCCATTGAAATAAACCAAGAAAATCTCAAAACCGAACTGGGGACGGTTGAGCAAAGTTTTGTATTTGAATCTGGAAACGAAATGGCGGCGTATGCAGCCCACCAAATTAATTATCATGTAATGGGGTACTTCCCTATTTCCCCATCAACAGAGGTTGCGCAGTTCCTTGATGGAATGAAATCTAGAGGTGAACACGATATTGTTTTGATTCCAGCGGACGGCGAACATGGTTCCGCGGGAATATGCTACGGTGCTTCAACAGGTGGCGGGCGTGTATTTAATGCGACAAGCGCAAACGGATTTCTTTATATGCTTGAACAGCTGCCAGTTCAATCTGGAACCCGTTTTCCAATGGTATTAAATTTAGTCAATCGCTCTGTCTCTGGTCCATTAAATATTCATGGTGACCATTCCGATCTGTATTTTGGATTGAATACGGGATGGCCAATCTTGATGGCCCGCGATCCACAAATTGTTTATGATATGAACATTATTGCGATTAAACTAGCAGAAGATCCGGAAGTCCGTCTGCCTGTTATCGTTTCATTCGACGGGTATTTCACCTCTCACCAAAAACGCCGTGTACAGGTGATTAAAAATAGAAGTGACGTCCAAAAATTCATTGGGGAACCTCCGAGGAACTTCCCTCATGCCTTAGATCGTGAAAATCCTGTTACCATCGGCCCATATATGAATGAACCTGATTATATTAATAACTGCTATCAACAATCAGAAGCGATGTACAATGCCGAAGCTGTGTTTGAAAGAATTTCTAAGGAATACGCAGAATTAACCGGACGTGAATATCCGATCCTTGACTTATATCGTATGGACGATGCGGAAGTGGCCGTGTTTATGTTGAATTCCGCTGCAGAGGTTTGTAAGGACGTTGTTGATCGACTCCGTTCACAAGGAATCAAGGCGGGTGTGATATCTCCAAATATGATACGTCCCTTCCCGCAAAAACAAATAGCGGAAGCATTGAAAAACGTTAAAGCAGTAACCGTTGGTGACCGTGCAGACTCATATGGAGCACATGGTGGAAACATGGCGCTTGAAGTAAGAGCGGCGTTGCAAACCGTTGGAAATGCTCATACAAAGGTAATCAACCGAATTTACGGTTTAGGCGGAAAAGATTTTTATGCAGATGACGCCGAACACTTTTTCCAGTTAGCTATTGAAGCTGCTGATAAAGGTTTTGCAGAGAAGCCGTTTGACTACTTTGGGCATAATCCAGGGAAACCAGAGTTTGCTCCGAAACGTGTGTTAAATCCGATGAAAAAAGAAGACTTAAATACGGGTCTAATTACGGTTACGCCTGATGAAAAAACGGGTGAATTGAAAGTGAAAATTCCGCCTATGCGGAGTTTAACGAAAAAGCCAAAGAGACTGGCATCCGGTCACGGGGCTTGCCCGGGCTGCGGCATTTTCTCTGGTTTAGAGTTGTTTTTTAAAGGAATCGAAGGTGATATCGTTGCCTTATTCCACACTGGATGTGCGATGGTTGTAACCACTGGTTTCCCTTATAGCTCTCATAAAGCAACGTATATTCATAACCTTTTCCAAAATGGCTCTGCTACCCTTTCCGGTCTTGTGGAAATGTTCCATGAAAGAAAGAGACGCGGTGAATTGGCGGAACTGGGCCTGAGTGATGACTTTACTTTCGTTATGGTTACAGGTGACGGTGGTATGGATATTGGCATGGGTCCTGCAATTGGAACAGCATTACGGAACCATAAAATGATCATCCTTGAGTATGATAATGAAGGTTACATGAATACAGGCAGTCAGCTGTCCTACTCTACTCCTATGGGACATATGACGAGTACATCCAATATTGGCGGCTTCCAAAATGGGAAGCCATTCCATCACAAGGATACTGCTCAAATTATGGCAGCTACTCATATCCCTTATGTATTTACCGGTACCGAAGCTTTTGATCGCGACCTGTTAAAGAAAGCAGCCAAAGCTCAGTGGTATGCCAATAATGAAGGCTTGGTTTATGGCAAAATCTTAATTACCTGCCCATTAAACTGGAAGTCAAAGGATGAACTGGGTCAAACGATTGTTGAGGCTGCTGTGAACTCCTGTTTCTTCCCTCTTTATGAAGTTGAGCATGGGATTACAACAGTCACCTACAATCCGGAGGAGAAAAATAAAAGATTGGCTGTATCCGAATGGCTGAAGTTGATGGGTAAAACGAAACATTTGCTGAACGAAAACAGTAAAGACATGTTGGAGATGTTTGATAAGGAAGTTGACCGTCGTTGGAATATGTTAAAAGCGAAGCATGAAAGTCCGTATCTATAAAATAAGATCCCAAGTGAATTCATTTCACTTGGGATTTTTAATCCGTGGCTAATTCTTACCTAAACTGCACCTGTATCTTATTATGGGCACAATAGTGAGTTTATTGTTACCCAAAATCGATTTATAATTGGAAACGGGCACAATTAGCCTATTATTATGCCGTAAATCCCATTTCTTAGATTTAGGGGCACAATAAATAGTCTATTATTCTAGCCATTGATCCTATTTTTATGGATTAGCCAACTGAAGTCCCATCTCAATATAATCTTTTCGAATAACCTTCTTTAAGTCTTTCCTCTATGGATTCGGTACTGCTACCTGGAAGTCTAGCGTGATCAAATATGATTTTTGCCGCGGAGGGCAACGTTTCTTTGGCAGCCCAAGAACTAGGTTCCCATAAACTAGAGCGTTTAAAGGCTTTCGCACAATGGATATAACATTCCTCTACCTCTACTCCAATACATAATAGAGGGGTTCGACCTCTTACGGACATCTGTTCAAGAAGGTCAACGTCTTTTACCAAATACGCATTTCCATTCACTCTTAATGTTTCCCCTAAACCCGGAATCATAAATAAAAGACCTACGTTAGGGTTTGCCAGGATATTTCGCATGGTATCGATTCTTTTGTTACCCGGTCGCTCTGGAATAATCAAATAGTTTTCATTTAAGACTTTAACAAATCCAGGCATATCCCCTCTAGGTGAAACATCTCCTTTACCCGCTGAATCAGAGCTAGCAATCACCAAAAATGGAGATTTGGATATGTATTCTTCACAATGTTGATCTAAATATGTAATTATCTTTCTCTCAACTAATTCACTTGGGAAACCGATTAATTTGCGCAATTCCTCTTCTGTTTGGACGAAATCCTTAAATGGTTTATTCATAATAATTATCCTCTCTTCTTACAGAAAAGAGGCAACCCAAATGGTCACCTCATTTACATGACTTCATTCCGCTTCTTCAAATAGCGATATAAAATAATACTGAAAACAGAACATAACAGTCCGCAGACACCAATAAATATAAATCCTGCCTGAAATCCTCTCATTAACCCCATTTCCGCTCCAAGAAGGCCAGTGAACCATCTTTTAAAGAATTCAATCAGCGCTCCTAAGAATAAATTGCTGATAACAACCACAATCCCCATAATCGTTACGGTAACGGTAATCGCAGCGTCAATTCCATTCGGATATCTTTTTGCGATTAATGCCATTACGGTTGGATAAACGGGTGCAATCCCAAACCCAGCTGCCGCATATAACCAAACACCTGAAGGTCCGAATAAAGTAGCCAAAATGGTCGTAATTCCAGCAAGGCCGGAAAAAACAATAATAGAAATCATAAATCCGATTTTATCGGTAATAAATCCTAGAAGTAACCTTCCGACCATAAAACAGAGGAAAAAGATTGACAACATACCGGAAGCCGCCGCTCCACTCCATTGAAAAGATCTCACTAGAAAGTTAACGAGCCAGCCTGCAATCGAAAGCTCGACGATTACTCCAAACGATAGAATGATAATGATGAACCATGCTACCCGATCTTGTAAGAACGTCTTCATCGGCAGTCGTTCGTGTGTAGTTGTTTGATCAACTGGAAGAGTACTAAAAAATGCTGGGATCATAGGGATGATGCATAAGGAGAGCATGACAAAATACATTCCCTTCCAGCCTAGCTCTTGACCTCCGATAAACGTCATACCCATCAAGCCTGCTGCCATTAAGGGTGCCGCCGTTGAACTAAGTCCATAAAAGAAATGAGATAGGTTCATCATAAAGCCAGTATTTTTTGTGAAAATTCTTGCAGCTAAAATGGCCAACGCGATTTCTAACATTCCGTTCCCTAAGTACATAATGAAATAGGAGACGGAAAAGATAGCAAAGTTACTAGAAAAATAAATAAAAACACCTGAAACTGCCATGACACCAAAAGCGATCAGACTCGTAAGCTTAATCCCTGCTTTAGATGAAAAAGCACCAGTAAAGCTGCACGCGATTAAAAACCCAATAGAATTAATCGCTAATAGAAAACCAACCTGCAGCTCATCAATCCTATAATCGATTTGCATCTGAGGAATCGCTGGGCCCTTAATATTCTCGGATAACCCGAAAACGAGGTATCCGAGAAAAATAACAAAAAATGAAAGTGGTATGTATTTTTTTACCGGTTGTGTTTGTGGCAATGTTTGCATCTTATATACCCCCTTCACGCTAAATTTTTAATACCACTTACCTTCTGATACGACAATGATTTGCCCGCCGACTTGGATGTGATAGTGAATATCTGTCTTCTTGGCATGTATTTTTAGCAGCGATGGTCTACCAATAAAAGCACCTTGTTCGACACGGTAGTTTATTTCATTGGAATTAAAAAAGTTATGTTCTAATAAATATCCTGCTAAATTTCCATTAGCACTACCTGTTGCTGGGTCTTCTAGATATCCCGGTATAGGCATAAATAATCTTACATTTATATCGTTTTCTGGGCTTGCGGTTTCAGTTGTAAAGACAAGTAAATTAACATCTCCCAGATCCTTCAATAGGTCTGCATAGGCTCGATGGCCAATTTTACAACGGCTTAGGGCATCCAATGATTTCAAATGGACAATAACACTTGGTAATCCTGTTGATACCACTTGAATCGGAAAATCAGTATTGATATCATCTCGATTGATTTCTAATGCAGCTGAAATTCTATCAATCTCAACATTAGCACCAAATTCAGGTTGATTTTGAGTCATCCATGCGTATTTATCTTCAAATATAACGGGTATTTGCCCAACAGGCAGGTTTAGTTTAACTTCACTTCCTTCTGAACGATCAATTAGATAGTTGATAACATAAGCAGTGCCTAGGGTCGGATGTCCAGCAAAAGGTAATTCAGAATCAGGGGAGAAAATCTTAACATCATAGCCCCCATTATCCTGCAAGCCAGACATAATGAAAGTCGTTTCCGAAAAGTTCATTTCTCGAGCTATTTTTTGCATCTCCGTTGTATCTATTTTCCTTTCTGGTATAAAGACAGCTAATTGATTTCCCTCATACTTGTTCTCAGCAAATACATCTACAATAAAAAACTTCATTTTAATTTCCTCCAATATTTACTAAATTAACAACAAAAATCATAGGGATGAAGCGGAGGATTTGCAGGAAGCAGCCATTTTGGCTGGTGGGATGAATCCTTCCAATGCCATGCCCCCAGTGCTGCAGCACAGGCATCAATCATATGACTTTCTTCATCAATGAATGCGGGGAGCTGTGTTACGTGCTGCTCCCCTAACCAATTTTTTATAAAACTTCTTGAAGACATATCTTGTTTATACGTCAATACATATGCTAAATCTTTTGATAGAATTCTTGATCCGATTACGGCTCCAGGGTGCACTTCGACAATGGATATGGGGTGTTTGCTCTTGAGATTTTCTATTTCTCTTGTAAGTTTAATTCCTCTCAAGGTTAAGTAGACCATTCGGTTATATGTCGGTGGCATGATGGAACCCGACTTCATCCCAAGAGAAACAATAAACTGTCTCAATTGTTTATCACCTAGTCTATCCCCACCGCCGTCCTGGTAGGACAATGGAGCGTCCATCCCAATGACCACTTCATCAATTTGACTTTGCTCCTGTATTTCTTCCAAAATTTCAAGATCTCCTATACTTCTCCTTAGTTTGAGAAATGTTAATTCTCCATCTTGCAGTTCAAAGACAGCCAAGACCGTATGTTGAGGGTTGCTTGGACCGGATAAATCAATGCCTATTATTCTCATAAAAAAACTCACCTTCTAATCATCATCTGAGAATCTAAAGAAACCAATAGATGAAGCCGCTAGAACTCTTTCCGTAATACAATGATTGACGTTCAATCACATTACTGTCAAATAGTTCCTTTAAGACTCCTTTTTAAGTTCTTTATAATAAATCACAGTAGTATCTAGTTCTCCCTTATCCGAAAGGGCAAAGTGTGGGATTTTTCCAGCCTGGATATACCCAAGAGATTGATAGAGGAAATTGGATGGATCCCCTTCCCTTGTATCAAGGATAAGTAAAGTCCTTTTTTCATCAAACGCTCGTTCTTCCGCTGCTTTCATTAAGGAACGCGCTACTCCTTTACGTCTAGCATTTGGTCCAGTCATTAATTTTGCAATTTCAGCTCGGTGAAGACCATTCTGCTTGCTACATAAGTGCAGTTGGATGGTTCCGACGATCTCATTATCTACTTTCGCAATAAATAAATACACATCTGGGTTCATTACAGTTTGCCAATAGTCTCTCGCATCTGATAGATTCATAGGAGGTAAAAATCCAATAGACGCACCGTCATCCACCACCTGAACCAAAAGTTCAGAGAGTTGGTCTAAATGGGTCTCAATTGATTTAATTTTTTCTATTACTAACATACTAAATACCTACTTTCTCAATAAGTGTGTGTATCAACTTAATTTGGCCCATTATCGACAAAACCGCTATCATTTCATGCTTGTATTTGTAAAAAAATTGTTAATATAATGAAGATTATACTGTGGAAAAAAGGTGTTGCCAATGATTTCTAAAAATCAATCGTATATTTACCTAAGGGGAACATATTTTATGGCTGTCGTCATTACGATTCTACTAGGCCTTGCCTCTAGAAAATTCAGCCATCTGTTATTCCCCTTTTTAGCAGAGAATGCTGGCGATGTCCTATGGGCAATGATGATCTATTACGGATTCCGGTTTTTATTTGTAAAGAAACGGATGTTAACAGCTATCATTCTCAGCTTTTTGTTCAGCTTCGGTATCGAATTCAGTCAGTTGTATCAAGCAGATTGGATAAATCAAATTCGCGGAACTCTGCTGGGAGCGTTGATATTAGGTAAAGGCTTCCTAACCGTGGATTTAATTCGGTATACAACAGGAATTATCATTGGTGCTAGTTTTGATCGTGTATTGATCATAAAAAAACAGAAGAACACATAATTCAATGTTCTTCTGCTCTGGGTTTAAATGCTTTCATAATGTTTTTCACACGTGATTTCGATTGGATTTTACCTTCTTCTAACAGCAATTTATGAATCTGTTTTAACTCGGATTTCTTACTTTCTATTTTTTGTAAAAATATTTTATATTCTTCATCTGATTCCATTTGATTTCCATAACGAACCCTTTCATAGACAGATTGGATCACCTCGTCCTCGTTTACTCCTACTCTGGTAAACCATTCCCCTATCGCTTCAGATGAACTTCTACCAAGTTGGAGCTTTTCTGCCATTTTTTCAAGGCGATACATTTCTTTTCGTACTCGATGGGAAGGCTGTTCTCCAGACCTTTTATTTTTTGAAGAACTCGTTCCCTTTCCTCCATCATCAAACGAGATGGTATAGTATTGATTTTCTGTAGTATCTAAAACTTCTGTAGTACCCTGGAATTTTTTATATAGGTAAATAAATAACAAAATACATAGAATGATCAAAACGGCAAAGTACCAGTAGGTAAAATGAATATCCATTTTTGACACAACAGAGGATTGATCATGAATTAAATTCGTGCTCTCAGTGTCCACTTGGGACTCTGCATTTTGAATCTGTTCAAATGGATTCAATTCTCCCGTTAACTCATAATTCTCCACCCAATGAAAGATTGGAGAAAAAACAAAGGACGCTGCAAATACCCCTAATTTAAGGATGGAAACTACCACCCACTTCAAGACATCCCTCAAGGCAACTAGAAGCAGGCTTAATACCATTAAAATACCCATTATGGAAAGAAAATTTCCCAGCAAACGTCTTTTTACTTGTTTGTTCTCAACCACTGATAACCAGTTAATTAAAAAACCGCCCATCACGATAAAAGCAAGGTTTAGGACGATGATTATAACCAATGGATTTTGAGGATAGCCCTGAATGTTTGCGATAATGAGTAGAATAAAACCCAAGAACACAGTCAAAAACAACCAAACACCGGTTTGAACACTGCCATCCTCACTATTCATGACACTTGTTCTCCAATAAATCAACAACGCCAATAATAAAATAAACAGTATTGGAAAGTTTAACAATAATCCACCAACCACAACTAAAGGGAAAACGATCATAAAAAATAAAAATCTGCTTTTCTCCTGGTAGGTGTGAATCAGGAAAATAAATAGATAGGTAGTAGCTAGTGTCAGCACTAGATAAGGCAGGATGGGTATCTCTTGTCCCCGATATAAGTAGTAAAAAGCGATAACAAGACTTCCAAACAATATTTCAAACGTTTTGTAATAAACCAAATACCAAGCATTGCTTTTCATGAAGACATCCCCCTTTTTTGGGAGAATGATTTTTTCACAATCGAAGCACTTTGTTCATGGATGATGAGTTCGTAAATACTTGTTCCTTTTTCGGCCATCCTATTTAGAATATTTCCTCTGTCGGGTATGTATTGTCCGGCAAGCAGGAAAAACGGCTGCTGTTCTAAATGGCTATCATAATAGGCAAGCATCTTTTCAAAAGGATAAACAGACGTCTTTACATCAATATGAGCGATCGCTTCTAATACTTTTTGTAAATGCTCTCTGCCAGTACCCGGCATTATATAATAAAAAGGTGTTATCCCCACATAACGCATATTAATACAAACGGAGAATGGGATATTCTGTTTGACAAAGAAATAGGCCAGATCTGCACACCCGCTCAAAATTTCTTCGAGATTATCGGTGACAAATCGGTCATCACCAATATTGATCGCGATATTCCAACATTTCTCTGTCACTTTATCAAAGAGCTTCGTTTGCAGGGTTTGTTTACGAGCAGTTGCCTTCCAATGAATTCGATTAAAACTGTCCGAATAATTGTATTCTCGTGTTCCAGCGGGAGAGAGTGTGTCCTCAAAAAGTGAATAAGAAACAGGAGATTCGCCTTGCTTGCTGGTAAGGAGCACATGTTTATTGTGCACAGCCAATGTTTTCGGATAAACAAGCGCTTCTTGTATTGAATGAAATTCCTTTTCTAATATGGTTTCACCGAAACCAAAGAAATGGGGAATCATTAGCTCGATTTTTCTTATTCTAGAAACACCTCTTTTTTCCGCTGTAAAGGGAATGGTCACACTCGTTTTTTGACGATAGCTGATGGAAAACGGAACGGTAACTTCATAGATCGATGATTGTTTCCGGGCATGTGGGTCATGTGGTGCAACAGAATCATGAAAGCTCACACTCAGCTTCGCCTTCATGATGGGTATGCTAACATTTTGGAATTCAAGTACCCATTCACCCTTTTCATCAGGGAAATACTTCGCTCTTACCTTTTTGTTATTAAAAAATAAACCCTCTCCCACTTTCTTCAGATAGAGATGATTGAAATAAATAAGTAGGATAATAAAGACGCCAGCAAAAAAGGCAAGCCATGATTGGAAGAAAAAAGAAGCAATACATAAAAAGAGTGCAAATGCTCCTGTTATAGGCAAATATTTGTTCTCAACACTATATTTACTCCATTCCATCATCAATAAGCGCCCAATTCTACTGGTACTGGGACCGTTTCTATTACTTCCTTAAGTATGCTTTCAGGAGATTTTGTAAAAGATGCTTCTGTCGATAAAATGATTCTATGACCTAATACATAAGGCACCATCTTTTTAATATCCTCTGGGATTACATATTCACGATTTTCTAGGAAGGCTTGGCCTTGTGCAGCCTTCATCAATGCGAGTGCCCCGCGTGGACTTACACCTAAATCTATTTCAGGATGCTGTCTTGTCTTTCTTACGATTTGAAGCAAATAAGATTCAACGGTATCATTGATTTTTATTTGTTGAACGAGCCTCTGCAACTTTTTAATTTCTTCGTGACTTAAAACAGCATTTGTTTCTTTGGTGCTGCCAATCCCGCGTGCTAGCTTTAAGATTTCTTTTTCACTATTAAGGCTTGGATAGTCCATGCTCAATTTCATAAAGAAACGGTCCATTTGGGCAACTGGAAGTGAGAATGTTCCTTGCTGTGCTTCAACAGGATTTTGGGTGGCAATAACCATAAAAGGATCATCTACCTTGACCGTTATCCCATCAATCGTAACTTGTCTCTCCTCCATGACTTCCAGTAAACTGGATTGAGTTCTGGGTGTAGCACGGTTAATTTCATCCGCAAGTACAACATTGGCAACAATCGGACCAGTTCGAAGTTCAAACTCCTGGGTTTTTGGATTAAAGAATTGGATCCCCGTCACATCACTAGGGAGGACGTCTGGCGTAAATTGAATCCTTGAGAAGAGTCCATTAATACTCCTTGCAAATGATTTAGCAAGCATCGTTTTACCAGTACCAGGCACACTTTCTAGCAATATATGTCCATTAAATAGTAGAGAAACAGTAAGAAGTTCTACCTCTCTATCCATTCCCACCATAACCTTTGAAATTTCTGACTTTACTCTTTTTATGTATTCCATATGTATCCACCTACTACTTTCATGATGTTTGAATGAGCATTCATTTTTTTAGTAAAAAAATTACATTTATCTTTTACTATAAGCTATTCCGTTAATCTTGGAAATATAAAAAAAGGCGACCAATGAAATAAGTCGGCCTTTCTCCCGCTATTTTACTGGCAAACGCCTAATGGGTTCCCATCTGGATCATAAAAAGTAAAAAACCTAGTATGGCCTTCTCCACCGATGGGGCCCACTTTTACGTCCTCTTTCACTAACATTCTATAAGTCTCATCAAAGTTTTGTGGAATAAAATTATAGTATTTTCCTACTCCAAAATTGTTCTCTGGAAATTTCATGGGTTGATGATTGCTACATTTGACTAGACAAATTACCGTTTGTGCCCCATCTGAAATCTTCATTACGGCAGCTTCCTCTTCTATGTACAGTAGTTTAAATCCCAATTTGTCTTCATACCATTTTGATGAAATACCAGGGTCTTTTACCGGAATAAAGACACCTTCCATCCCCTTTAAAAGTGGTTTTGTCATTGCAATTCCTCCTTTAGCGAATATAACTACTTACTTCGATAAAGTTAGGACATTTCCTTTTTATTTTAGATTAGACCTTCATCCGAGCTCTTAAGGACAAATCTCATGAATTTCTAGAAAGATTTTAGTCCTTCATCCAGGCTCTTAAGGACAAATCATATGCTATCTCAGAAAGATTAGTCCTTCATCCAACGTGCATTGTTTTGGTAAATGAAAAAAGCCGTCGAGATTTTCTCGACAGCCTGGTGTTGTGTCAACAAACTAAGCGTATTTTATACCAGCAATCTTGATATTATTAATATCACTTGACCCACAAGGTGTTACTGCATAGGTCATTTCACATTTTGGACAATTCATAACAACTGTTTCTAACGTGAACGTTTCTCCACACTCGCAGTGAATTTCATGCGCAACGGTTGGAGCAAGTTGATCTTTTCCTTTACTTTTCACATGATCAACGATATCTTTCCCATCTCTTATATGACTTGAACAACCACAGCTCATTCTTAACCCTCCAAATAATAAAATCTTAGTAGATTAAGAATAGCATAGAAAAACAACCTACAAATCCTCAAAAATCAAACAGATTATGAACTTATCAAATTGTTTACCATTGAGCATCCCACTGAGAAAATATCGTCTGGTTCCCTCTGTAAAAATAATTGTTTTGGATATCCTTTGGACTGAAATAACGAAGGTCAGCTGTCTCGTTATCAATCGGACGTAGGCTCAATATCTTTAAAGAAAGGATTCATATAAAAAAGAAGACTCTACGTCACGAGTCTTCTTCGGATTCTAGAACTATTTAATGTACACGAATTATTTCATTTATATCTTCATCATGATGTACCCTTGTATGCTTGGACTCAATTCTTTCAAATTCTTCCATCTCTTCATTGTACATGGACTCAGCAAACCACCAGTTTTTGAATTCAAGAAAAAGCTCTGTCAGCATCTTGATTCCTCCAGTTAGGGTTAGTAGATTTCTATACTCATATTATACATGTGAATCACTTCACATAAAAGCGCTTACAAAATAGGCGGAATAGGAAAATAATAGAGAATAATTAGAAAATAGTAGCACTGCACCAATAGAAAAAGGACCCAAAAAATCGAGTCCTCTATCATTATTTTGTATGGTTATCTACTGCAGCAACTGCCTCAATTTCCACCAACTGATTTTTATATCCTAACACGGTTACTCCTGATAATGTACTAGGCACATCATGATCACCGAATTCTTTTCTAATCGTTGTCCATGTTGTTACCAAGTCCTCCTGATTTTGAGTAGCAACGAGAATCCTTGTATAGACAACGTCTTCTAATGTAGCACCACATTCTTTTAATGCTTCTTTCAAATTCTCTAAGCAAAGGTTAGCTTGTGTCTCAACATCACTAGAATCAGGGACAATCCCCTCTTTCGTAAGTGGGCAGGCTCCGGCTAAAAATAATAAATCCATTCCCGCTGGAACGTTACTAGCGTAGGCATAGTCAACTTGTGCCATTCGATTAGAATGAATGAGAGATATCTTTTTATTCATATTTCGCTTACCTCCTATTTTCCAATGTATCAGAATTATCATAAAACACTGTTCGTAATAGTGCCAATACTTTTTCCCTTCATCTAAAAAATCATTTACTACTCTTTTTACAATTTGTATTGAAACCCCTCTAATTGGAATATCTATTTATTTAGGAGTTTCGTACTTTTTGTGGTTATGACTTTCGATGGAGGGTAAAAATGAAAGCAATTGTTTATAAAAAATATGGTCCACCTGATGTTCTTAAAGTAACAGAAGTTGAAAAACCGATTCCAAAGGAAAACCAAGTATTAATAAAAATTCATGCTTCATCCGTAAATTTTGGAAACCACGTTCTTTTAAAAGGAGAACCGTTCTTAGCACGTTTTGCATTCGGATTGTTTAAACCAAAGTATTCAATACCTGGTGGAGATATCGCAGGTACGGTAGAAGCAGTGGGCAAAGCTGTAACCCAGTATCAGCCAGGTGATGAAGTGTTCGGAGATTTATCTGGATGTGGTTGGGGTGGATTTGCGGAATATGCCGCTGTTCCTGAAAAGTCATTAGCCTTAAAACCTGCCAATCTAACATTTGAGGAAGCAGCCGCCGTTCCAATGGCAGGTGTAACCGCTTTACAGAGTCTGCGGGATAAAGGAAAGATACAACCGGGACAGAAGGTATTGATTAATGGTGCCTCTGGGGGTGTTGGTACTTTCGCTGAACAGATAGCAAAATCATTTGGTGCTGAGGTAACCGGAGTGTGCAGTACGAGAAATGTCGACATTTTGCAAGCGCTTGGAGCCGACCATATCATTGATTATTCAAAGGAAAAGTTTACTGCAAACAATCAGCAGTATGATTTAATCCTTGGTGTTAACGGACACCAGCCCCTTTCAGATTATAAACGCGCATTAAAAGATAATGGTATTTTTGTTCATGTTGGCGGTTCCGAGGCTCAAATGTATCAAGCAATGACGATGGGCCTATGGATTTCAAAGACCTCGAAGAAAAAAATGGGCAGCTTTCTACAAAGACCCAATCAACATGATCTTATTTACTTAAAAGAACTTCTGGAAGCCGGCAAAGTAAAACCTGTTATTGATAGACAATATAGGCTAGAAGACTTGCCAGAAGCGTTTAGATACTTCGAAAAAGGTCACGCACAAGGAAAAGTTGTTATTACTATTTGATTTAATAAAGTAGATACCCTCGAATGATGGTCAAAAAGTTATTTTCTTACTATACTTATCCTGTTATAATTAACGCCATATTCATCATTTAGGGGTGTCAATCCATGATAAGAACTGCACAAGAAAAGGATTTACAAGACATTTTAGATATATATAATGACGCCGTCCTTCATACTACGGCAGTATATACCTATGAAGCTCAAACGCTTGAAAGCAGAGAAATTTGGTTTAAGCAAAAAATGGACGAAGGTTATCCGGTCATCGTTTACGAGTTAGATAATAAGGTAGTGGGTTTTGCCACTTTTGGTCCCTTCAGACCGTGGCCAGCTTACAAATATTCCATCGAACATTCTATCTATGTAAACAACCATTATCGCAGACAAGGGATTGCCACTTCTTTATTAAAAGAAATCATCGCAATCGCTAATGAACGAGAGTATAGAACATTAATTGCAGGAATCGACGCGGCAAATGAAAAAAGCATAGCCATGCATGAAAAGTTTGGTTTCGTCCATTCAGGGACCATTCGAAATGCAGGCTATAAATTCAATACATGGCTGGATTTAGCTTTTTATCAATTAGACCTAAATGGCCCTAAAAACCCTGAAGAAAACTAAAGAGTAAAACGCCCCCTTAGCTACAGCTTTGGGGGTTACCTTTTTTCCATATTATTGGTCCACCTTAAAATTTCGGCACTTACCTCAACTGGTTGATCCCATTGGATCATGTGCCCTGTTTCCTCTAAACGAATGATGGAAACGTCTTTTATATCCTCCTTTAATTGAGTGATTCCCTTTTCTCTTGCACCATTTAATTCCTCTGGCTCTGTAGAATGTAGTAGTAATAATCGTGACTGGATAAATGGATAGGCAGACGTAAAAGGTTCATCAAAAAAAGCCTTTATAATAGATAAAACAGTGAACTTTGACGCGGTTAATTCATACTTGTTGTTGTTCTTTTTAAATATGGATGTTACTGACTGTTCTATGGTTTCATTCCAATGTTTTGTATATGTACGATACTCGTTAACGATTTCTTCCCATGTGTTATACTTGGCATTATCGATGTAAGAGTCCCATCCATTGTATGCAGTTGTAAAAGTCATGTCCTCTTGAAATTGCGGGAAAGTAAAAGCACCATCAAGCAGGATTACTCCCTTAATGTTTTCAGAGTAATATCTTGCATAATGCAGTGCAACATCTGCACCCCATGAATGACCTAAAAGGTAAAATGGCCTGTCTATTATTGAGTCAAATACCTTTTCATACCATGAGGCTAGATTGGAAAATAAATAGTCCTCTTCTCTATTGAATGCTGTGCTTTTTCCATGACCTGGTTGATCTATTAATAGAAGCTGAAAGTCATTCGACAATTTTTCACTAAGAGTTGAGAAACTATATGCTGCGCTGCCCGCAAGTCCATGTAAGCAGACAATCAGTGGTTTTTCTGGGTCACCTTCAATATAGTAACTGACCTTTTTCCCTTCCAATTCAATAATGTAATTCTTCATTATGAAACTCTCCCTTATGAATTCTCCTATTACTGTTTAGAGAATTCAACAAAAAGGACATAAATCCTTCTTGGATGATAAGCTAGCTTGGTTTTATTTTTTAAATGAAAAGCCTTCTTCGGATAATGCTGACTTAAGTTTAGGCAAAGAAGCTGGTCCCATTCCGTGAAATTTTAAGATCTCTTTTTCACTATAAGTGGATAGTTCCTGTAAAGATGTTATACCATTTTTCTCCAATGCTCGTCTTGCTGGTGCGGAGAGCTGTGAAAGAAAACCGCTTTTTGGTTTCTTGTCAGCCTCACAAATTGGACAGGTTGGACACTCACTGCTTTTAAAATACTGGTGGCCTTTAGGGCATGTTCTTAGATTTTTTTCTGATGTATTCATTTCTAAATTCACCCTTAATATTGTATGGAAGTGTGTTTTCGAAACAACATGAATCATAGTGACTTAAAATGATAAAAAAACTATGTTCGTTTTAAGTATCAAACACTGGGCGAATGTCATAGGATGTATTCTTCCCAGAATAAGGAGGTATTTTAAAATGAGTAATGAATGTGAAGTAGGATATGGATTTCATTTAATTGTTATTGTATTTATCCTGTTAATTATAATCTGTTCCGTATGCTGATTAATGTATTAGTCGTATAAACATGAAAAACTCGCCCAATAAAGAGAACTGTCCTCATTTAGTGTAATCAGAGTGAAGTTTACTATTGGCGAGTTTTTCTTCAAGTAATCAATCAAAAACCCATACTTCAAATCATTAAATCATGATTAACTCTTCTTCTTTTTAGTAAAGAATAAAAGTACAATTCCTAGAATAATGATTAAGATAATAATAAAAGGTACAAACATGATGGATGATAAATTATTATTTTCATCTTCAGTATTTTCCGCTATATCAGCTGCTGTGTTTTGTTGCTGGCTTTTATCGTCTTGTTGGTCGGTTTGACTATTATCTCCTTGATTTACATCACTTTCCTCAGGGGTACTAGGATTAGGTTCTGCCTCATTTTGTTCCATTTGAACCACGAAATGTATTTCCCCTTCAATTGGATGACCATCTTCCCCAATAATTTTCCATTGGATTATGTATGAACCGTTTTCTAATGGTTTTGCTACTGATCCCATTAATTGTTTATTCTCAACCTTGACATCTAATGGAATGACATTTCCATCCTTTATTAATTCCATCGTGCTTAATTCTTCGATTGAAGTTTCAAACGTTAAGGTAATTTGGTCAAGATCTTCTGATATAACTTGTCCTTCGGATGGAATAGAGGTGGATAAACCTGTGTGTGCACGAACCAATGATGGTACCATCATAAGAGTACACAATAAAATGAATATGATTTTTTTCAAGATAAGTCTCCTTTCATTCTGATTAAATCTTCATAAATACTATTCATATTGCTACTTTATACATATTAACATGATGGCTGTATGTTTATAAGCCTATAAATTAAAACTAACTATTCTATGTTGTTATTATCTTGGACTCTCCTGGTATTTGGAAATCTAATAATGAGAAAATGCGTTTCCACGAAAGTAGAAACGCATTCATCAGATCCATTATTTACTTTTTATCATTGAAATATATTCTTTAACGACTTCATAAACATAATCTTGATTTGCGGCTGCTGTACCCGCATTATACGTACCGCCATTTGTTATATTATTTGATAAGATTCGAATACCGAGGAAAGCCACATCGTATGCGTCTGCAATTTGCGCTACGGATGCCCCTTCCATTTCTTCTACATCGGTACCGTATTTTTCATGAATCCATTGAATTCGATCCACTTCGCTATTCCAAAAATCTGCTGAACCAATGGTACCTTCGACAATCTTACCCTTTGTGTAGGTGTGTTTTACTGCATTAGCAGCGGCAAGTAAATCCTTGTCTCCTTCGTAGTGTCGGACCTGATTAGCACTATCGTCTGACCCGCTTCCTTCTGAAGCCATTAGATCCATCGGAATCCATGAAGTTGGATCAATTCCTTGTCCAGCTTCCAAGTGGGTTGTTTTTAATGAACCAATATTTGTCGTTGTTTTCCCTAACACAATGTCAAATACATTTAGCTCTGGATTATGTCCACCTGATGTACCTTGGTTGATGATCGCAATTGGTTTATATTTTTCAATGGCTACTGCTGTGGCAGCTGCTGCATTTTCCATACCCTTCCCTGTTTTTGCAACGATGACAGGGTAATTATTTAATTTTCCTTTGTAAAAAACAAAGTTTCCTGATCTTTCCACTTTCACTTTATCTAATTTTTTCGCAAAGTTTTCCGCTTCTATCGGCATAGGACCTTGAACGATGATAGGCCTCTGTGCCCCTTCAACTTCTGTTTCATTTAGTAAAGATGAATTACACCCTGCAAGCATCGCGAACATGCCTGAAATAACAGCCACTGAAGCAAATTTCTTTAACGTATTCTTTTTCATTATTAACCCTCTCCTCTTTCTCTAGTTGTTTGTTATACTCGCTAGTTGTTTCCAAAGAAAAAAGTCTAGAAAGTGCAGGATAATCCTGCCCTCTAGACCTACGAAAGTCAAAGTATGAACAATTCAGCAAAAGAAATTGCTGAATCATATAACGACAGCTGCATAAATACCGACCAGCCGAATACTTTAACCCGTAGTCTAGTTCTTAATGGGAACCAGGTAGAAACACTCAGACCATATTACCGAGTATATACGAGTAATGTTTTTTATGATTATTACTTTCTTAATATAACAAACTAATAAGAGTTATTCAACTAAAAGGTGAACATTAATAAGAATTTACTACTAAAATATTCGTGTTTTAGGTTGAAAGTAACATGCTATTGGCTGTTATTCCCTTTTATTCAAAAAGAAAAGCGATTCTTCGTGTAGAAGGATCGCTGTTAATTCCTAAATCTTTATAGAATGATTTTAGCTTCAGTTAAAATGGTATGGAATAGCATTTTAACACTTTGATGTTTCGCTAATCTTGGACTTTGTCCAGACCATAGTGAGAGATAATCTGTGTTATGTTGAGAAGTGGAAGCTTTTCTTAAAGGCTGAGTAAGTGCATTTTGAACTGGGAAATCTGGTAATAAATCTTCGTGTTGCTCCATTTCCTCGATGAATTTATTTTTAATTCCTCTTGCCCACTTGCCTGAAAAGGCTCGGGTTAAGACTGTCTGGTCTTCTCTTGCATGGATAATAGCTTCTTTATATACCTGATGTGCACCGCTTTCGATACAGGTTAAAAAAGCAGTACCCATTTGGACACCCATTGCCCCTAAGCATAAGGAAGCCATTAAACCCCTTCCGTCCATAATTCCACCAGCTGCAATAACAGGAATGCTAACATGATCGACTACTTGTGGAATCAATGACATTAAACCGATTAAACTAACATCACTTTCTCGAATAAAGTTCCCTCTGTGTCCTCCCGCTTCACTACCTTGTACCACAACTATATCCATACCTGATTTTTCAACTTCAATGGCTTCTTCTACTGTTGTAGCTGTGCCAATCACCAAAATATTATGTTGTTTTAGTTCGGCAATCACTTTCTGAGAAGGAATACCAAATGTAAAGGAACAAATGGGAACTCTCTCTTCGATGATCACGTTGATTTGTTCATCAAATGTATCAAATAGTTGGTTACATGTTGGGATGTCTATGTGTTGATCTTGGTGTAATTGTAGGTGTTGCCGAAAGGGCTGTAGAAGCTGAGTGGCTGACTTTACTTCACTATCTGTATAAGCAAATTCGTTAGGAACAAATAAATTAATACCAAATGGACTTTTTGTTAACTGTTTTATTTCCTTGATTTGCTCACGGATTTGAGTAGGCGTCATATAGCCAGCTCCAATCATGCCAAGACCTCCAGCATTAGAAACCTCCCCTACTAGTTTCGAAGTCGTTATTCCTCCCGCCATAGGAGCTTGGATAATTGGGTACTCGATTTTTAAAAGTTTTGTCATTTTATTTTTTAACATAAAGTTACCTCACAGGTCATATTTCCAATTTTTTTAGTGTAACACAGTCTTCACATACAAATTTGCCTTCATTTCTTAAGTAAGCAATAATTTCCGTAAAACCTTTACGCTTAGGATATTTCATTTTTACAAAAACCATTTCCTCGCCCTTAATTTCCTTCTCGCAAACCATACATTTTGGTTTTTCCCACAACATGACGAAACCATCTCCTATTCGATCAACGAATGTTTTGAATTAGAATATGTATATATCCATTTTATAAGTTAATGTGGGCAAGGACAATCTATCTCCATCAAAACATGATCCTATCCAGTAAAAAAGGAACTTTCCTATTTTCGAAGTTCCTCTTTTTCAAGTGTTATTTTATAGTCAATCAGAGTACCTTACTTCATCTTTATAGGTGTAACCACGGCATATAAATTCTCCGTTGGATCGGTTACGTTAATTTCAAGAACCTTAAATCCATCAACATTGCTCTCGTTTTTAGTAGTTAGCTTAATAACATTGTTATTCATTTGTACTTACTTCCTTCCCAAAAAAAATTCTCACAGAAGTTACTATATGATGGAGCTTCAAAAATGTGCATGATTTTTATAATGATTGAGAAAAAAAGTTTAAAATTGGCGCAATCATTCTCTACTAACCTATTATAGTTCGTTCTGTCCTAATAAGCTTTCTTCTTCCAATGTAAAAAAAGTTGACAAAATAAGCCTACACAGTTTCTCAAAAACATTGATTGGTGTTTCTTTTTTCCTATTTTTCGTTATAATATAGATAGGCGTGAACATAAAATAAAAAGACCGAACATGGTGCAACATGTCGGCCTGCAATAGACGGTCGCTAAAAAGGATCGGCTAGTATGAGTATAAATAATCCACCTGAGCCTGCTAACTCAACGGTGGGTTATTTTTTTTGATTAAACGTCAGAATGGCAATGACTAAACTAGCAAAACCAAACATAATCATTAACGTTTCAAAAACTGTCAAACAGCATCACCCCCTTTCCATTGGGAGCATGCCAAATCCTCTAGAGACAACCTTTTCTATTGCCATTTTAGTATACCATAAACAGTATGATATAAGAACATACATTCGATTTTATTAGCGAAATTATCTATTATTAGCGCGTTAACAAATCCACTAAAGCTGACCTAAGTGTTGGATAAGTGAATGTAAAACCTGATTCTTGCAACACTTTCGGTATTACATGCTGCCCTTCCAAAACGAGTGCACTTTTTTTCCCTAACACTAGTTTCATTGCAATAGAAGGTACAGGTATCCAATGAGGACGATGTAAAACCGAACCAATCTCCTTTCCGAAATCGTTCATTTGAAGTGGTGAGGGCGAAGTAACATTGACGGGACCTCGTAATTCCTCCTCCTTAAGGGCAAATACAATGGCACGAACAACATCCACGACATGCACCCAAGATACCCACTGTTCACCGGATCCTACTTTTCCGCCTACAAATAAACGGTATGGCATTGCCATAAGCGGCAGTGCACCGCCCTCTTTACCGAGCACGACACCAAATCTCATGAAGACCGCTCGAACAGCATGTTCTTCTACTTGTTTCGCTTTGGTTTCCCAGTCGTGGACCGTCTTTCCTAAAAAGTCATTTGCTCGTTCCAAAGATTTTTCTGTATAGGCAGTTTTTACCGAAGCGGGATAAATACCGATTGCACTGGCATTGATAAGGACAGCAGGCTTTTCAGGCAGTACAGAAATAATTCTTAGTATCTCATCGGTTGCGGTCATTCGACTATCATATATTTGTTTTTGGTGCATCTTGCTCCATCTACCATCATTGATGGAAACGCCGGCTAAGTTAATAAAGGCATCTGCAGTTCTTATTTCCTTTTCTGGTGAAGTACCTTTATCGAGCCACTTTACATATTCGACCTTCCCGTCCTGCTCAAGATTTTTTCTTGTTAAAATGACAATACTATGTCCTTCTGCTAGAAGCATGTCTGTTAACATTTTACCGATAAATCCTGAACCACCTGCAATAACAATCTTCATTTTACCTCCCCCATTGGCCAATCTTCTTGATATATTCTTTTAAAATTATACCATTTCATACCAGAAAAAAATCTATAAAAAAAATAAGCCTCAATATACCAGCACGTATATTGGGCTTAATTTTTTTATGCTTATCTGTGATTTTCGGCAGCCATTGCCTCTGCCTTCGTTCTATGAACAGTTCCAAACGGATGCTGTGGTGGTGCATAAATGGAATAAAGTTTAAGTGGTTTATTCCCTGTATTGGTTACATTGTGCCACGTACCAGCAGGTATCATGATGGCAAAATCATCGGAAACCCTCTTTTGAAAGGATAGGTTATCCTTTGAATGACCCATTTGAACAACTCCATTTCCTTCTTCTACACGTAGGAATTGATCGATATTTGGGTGTATTTCTAGACCAATATCCTCCCCAACGTTGATACTCATTAGTGTCACTTGGAGATGATTACCCGTCCATATAGCGGTACGGTATGTCTTGTTTTGTTTAGAAGCCTCATTGATATCTACAACAAATGGTTTTTTTCCATGATCTTTTATTTTGCCGGCTCTTACCTCATTGACAGGATGCCAGTGTCGATAAGGATATGCATAGTCATATTCATCACTATACCCCCTATACATCGTCTGACCTTCGTAGTTATACATTGGATTGTTGTAATGATAAGGATTTTGATGATTATAAGAGTGCATATAAGGATCATAGTACATATTACTCATTCCCTTCAAAGAATACTCCCGTTATCATATTCTTTTTGTTTAGGGAATGTACCTACATTCTTCAACAATCAAGATTCTTAAATTTAGTACTTCTTTGGATAGTGAAACGTTTCACAAAATATCCACAGACTCCATCTTAATTGGATGTTAATATACCTCATGTAAACAATATATCGATGTTGTAAACTAACAACATTTTAAAATAAACTTTATTCTTTCTATCCTAGGGGGATTTAATAATGTTTGAAACATATATGGTCCACAAGTTTTTTAAAGGCACTTTTATCGGAAAGAGTTATTATCAAGGAACGACACAGAAATCGTTAGATCATTTCATGGCTAAAGGCTATCGCGATGGTGAATTAAGGGCAGGTAAGATGGTACAGTTTGATGAAGCTAGAATTTTTAAGTTTATTGATGGTAAAGAAGAGTATGTTAAGACGGTTACGAAGTTTAAAAGCCTGCCAATGGCTTAGTAAAAATACAAAATAGATGAAACATATGCTGATCGATGTTGAAATATTGGGTAAAATAAAACATATAATTAAGTCTGAACTCGCCAAATAGGCGAGTTTTTTTATTCTACACACCCGTAACTTTTACTGAAGCACCCGATGTTAGTTATTTCACCTGATTACAACCTTGAAAACTAGAATAAGAAAAGGTTCAGGACACAAACTATATTAAAAAGGAGAGTGTATATTATGGATGAAAAGGATTTAAGACAGGACGCTAGTAATACATTACATACGGATAAACAGAAAACTTCAGATATGGTAGCAAGCATTGATGAGTTGAAAAAAGAGCATGAACCTGAGTATGTATTTTTATATTGGGATGAAGAGTGAAATTGAAATGAATAGTAGATAAAGTAAAACCAAAGCTATAGGGGACAGGATAAATTTACGGTAATGCATGAGTGTAACCACAGTTAGCTCCAATAAAATGTATTTATATAAAGGAAATTAGGAGAATGTGTGATTATGTGATACACTTTGTTTACCATTTGATTTACTGTTTACATGTGCCCTGCTCATTCGTGAGCAGGGTTCCTTTTTTTAAAAATTTTGGCTCTGTTATTATTCATTGTTTATTTTCGTTTGGTATAAGAATTCATAGACGGAGGATTTCCGGCTATTGTATATAGTGGAGGCATTAGAATCAGATATAGGTGGAGACATTCCGCTTAACTGCTCTAAACTAAACAAAATCCATCGATTTGGAACGATTAACCGGAAAAAATCAGCTAATCTTAAGGGAAATACGGGTCTTTCCCAGTATAAAAGGAATTTCTCCGCTTATTTTTAAACAAAGTGAAATCAACATTTACCTTTAACAGAGCCTAAAAATTATATAAAAAAACAGACTCTTTATAAGAGCCTGCTCGAGTTTGGTTTTATTATTAAGCTTTACGTACGTTAGCTGCTTGAGCTCCACGTTGACCTTGCTCAACATCAAAAGTAACTGCTTGACCTTCGTCTAAAGATTTGAAACCTTCGCCTTGGATCGCTGAGAAATGAACGAATACGTCTTCTCCGCCTTCACGCTCGATAAATCCGAAACCTTTTTCTGCATTAAACCATTTTACTTTACCTTGTTCCATTTTGTTTCCTCCTGCTGTGTGCTTTGCACACAATGTGTTACTATCCTTGCACTCAGTGATCATCAAGACGAAAAGTTAATCTTATACTATCCTTTACACCGAACAAAAATAATTCTTCTAAATCTTAACATTTTTAAAAAGTATTTGCAAGAAGAGATAATCAAAACTATTATTACCTCTCCTGAATTTTCGTACCTCGTTTCCAATTCTTATGTTGTTCTTATTTAAGATTCCCATTGTTTCATTAATGCCCTCAGCTTTTATAGTCTTTGTCTATCAAAAAAATATGCTTAGTTATTCGCCGTGCCATTATGAGTAACGCTTCTATACTCTATAGTAATTCTTAAAATAGGGGGACAAGTTAATGGGATTATTTTGCGGAGAAACGGTGCAGTCTTTTTTTTACACACAATCAATTAGTTCACAATCTATAATAACTCCTGGAGAACATACGATTCTAACTCTTGATGTAACAACCACGGAATTAGGTGAAAGAGTTAAATTGGATTCAATGGCTGTTATCCAATATCTTACGAACAATGCTGGAACTTCATTCAGAGTAACTGGAGATTATCTCTTATATCGTGATGATACATTGATATCAATAGTCGATATTGAAAAAGGTGAATCTAAAACAGAAAACATCTTTCACATTGGAAATATTAACACCAATCTCACTTGGGTTGACGAACCACCAACAGTAGGTACTCATAGATATGAAATAAGAATTGATACAAGCAACCTAATAAATAATTTAGCATCGTTGAATGTTTTAACAGCCCACTCTCTAAATGCCATCGTATTTGGACTATCTTTGTAATAAAAGGGTTTTTGTCCTATTTAATCCGTCTATCCTTGTCCGACATTTCTGAATAAACTGTTTAGTGTCATTAGATAAAGGAGATGGTTTACATGAACAGAAGGGAATTTGATGATAGAGGAAATCAAAATTTCTTTAGGGGTTCCGATAGAAACAATACAAACTTTGGAATGGATAATGAGCAAGAATCAAGTTCAGAATCCCACATGGATAATCCGAGAAATAGAAATAAAGATGGTAGACACGGTAATGTTGGAGGAGTAAACACTTCAACTTGCCAACAACTTGCAGATATTATTGGCGGGATGGTAATCACTGCAACTCCTGTTTGTGTAGTTCAACGTCTTCGCAATATTAATGCCACTATTTTAGGTCGTCGCACTCGTTCTCCACTTGCACTTCCATTTGCACTTTCTTTTGAAGACAATAGAAATGGAAATACTCTTAATCTAGGAGAAACAGTTATTCTTCAGAAAGAAATAAACCCATTCCTTTCGGCTCTTCGAAAAAGAGGGATTATCGTTACAGCTGTCCATAACCATTGGCTTTTTGATAATCCACGTTTAATGTACATTCATTGGGAGAATGTTGGCGATCCGTTTGAGTTTGCTCGAAATAGTATTGATGCGGCAAGAGAAGCAGGGCTTTTTAAATAATAGTTGTTTTTTTGATCTTTATTTGAAGTGTATTTTCCAATTAAGAAATGTCGCTAATGGCAGTATATTTTTAGTATGAAAAATAAGGCTTACTATACAATTTATGAACCAAATCTCGTATAATAAGCCTTATTTAAATACATATCCTGATTCCTGTTAACGTGGAATTATATAAAGTACGGACCTTTTATCATTTATTTATATGTATCCACAAAAGTTAATGACTTGACTAATAGGGACAGTTGCTTGATTTACTCATTAAAACGAACGTCGTTTTCTTCGATTACGCAAGAAAGCTGGTATTTCCTGAGATTCCTCCGATTCTTCTGGGTGTTGCTCATATTCTAGAATTTCTTCGAAATGGATAATTGGTTCAGGTTCCTGATAGGAGTGACGTTTTTCCATTTGATAGGTATGTGGCGTTTCCTTTTTGGTTGGCTGTGAAGGTTTATGTACCTCGATTTCCTCCTTCTCAGTAAAACCTGTAGCAATGACGGTTATAATAATTTCGTCTGTTAAGTTCTCATTAATGACCGAACCGAATATCATATTTAATTCCTCATTTGAAGCCGATGCAACGATTTCAGCTGCTTCCTGTACTTCAAAAAGACTTAAATTGTTTCCACCCGTAATATTCATAATGACACCATGTGCTCCATTGATAGAGGTCTCCAACAGCGGACTATTTAATGCCTTTTCCGCTGCTTCTGTTGCACGATTTCTTCCTTCCGCAATACCAATTCCCATTAGTGCCGTTCCCTTGTGGGACATGACTGTTTTGACGTCTGCAAAATCAAGGTTAATTAAACCAGGCACTGCAATTAAATCCGATATCCCTTGAACCCCCTGGCGAAGTACATTATCTGCTTCCCGGAAAGCTTCAATCATCGGTGTTTTTTTATCTACTATCTCCAATAAGCGATCATTTGGAATAATGATTAATGTATCCACTGCTTCCCTCATCGCACTAATTCCATTTTCTGCGTTAACAGCACGCTTGTGGCCTTCGAATTTGAAAGGCCGTGTTACCACTCCAATCGTCAAGGCACCAAGCTTTCGGGCAATTCTCGCAATCTCAGGTGCTGCACCTGTTCCTGTACCACCGCCCATTCCTGCTGTAACGAAAACCATGTCGGCACCTTTTAACACTTCTTCAATCTGGTGCTTGCTTTCATCCACCGCTTTTCTTCCTATTTCCGGATTAGCCCCGGCGCCTAAGCCTCTCGTTAAGTTGGAGCCGATTTGCATTTTGATGGCTGCTCTTGATTGTTTGATTGCTTGTGAGTCTGTATTAACCGCAATAAATTCTACACCGCCAACTCCATCCTCAATCATTCGGTTCACGGCGTTGTTTCCCCCGCCGCCTACACCGATTACTTTAATCGTGGCTAATTGGTCCATACTTGTATCAAATTCTAACATGGATATTCCTCCCGTTCCCCGAAATCCTACTTTTACACTACTTATAATCGTTCGGTTGTAAATCTATTATTTGATTTAGCAACGTTACTTTTTACCCCAAGTAAATACTAGAAAAATAATATAGTGTTTAGTCTACGGAACATTAAATTTATTGTCTAGTTAAGTGATACCTATTATTAAAGGCGCTAGCATGGGAAAATGCACCCCCCTTTATCATGCGAAAAGCAGTCATATTTTTCCTTATTGAGGGAATAAGGTCCTGTTTATTTTCAGGGTATTTCTATTGTTAAAGGAAGTTAACAGTCTAATTACAAATTGATTAATATCCTTTGGTTCGACAAATTTTGAAAAATCGCTTGTTATAATGGCTTTATAAATTAGAGGGATGAAGATAAGGAGGAATTATGGCTGAAATATTGCTTTATTTGGGTACATATCTCATCGTTGCGCTTGCTGTTGGCTGGCTCATTTCAATCGGTTTTGATCTTTTTTTTAAATGAAACTCAACTCCTTCAATCATTCTGCTATCCTTCATCAACAGATCGCTTAAAACGTAATTTATTATGATAAAAGCCAAAAGGCATCTGAATAGTCAGATGCCTCTTGGCTTACAGAATTGAGAATTAAACTGCTTGTTTCATAGCTTGTATATGATTCACAGACATATCTTGAAGTTGAGATTCTAATTGAGCTAAATCAGCTTGATCTTTCTCCTTAAGTCGGTCAAAAATAACAACGGTAATGTAATAAGAACCTATAAAATAACTGATACACATCAACCAAGTAAGAAACATTGTATTTCCCCCTTTGTTATCATCTTAATGTTATTTTAAGGGATTTATCACCCTTCAGATGTGATATGCATCACGAATATCCTTATTTTTTTCAGCTAGATGTTACACGTTTTTGTCAGTCCTATTACAAATCGTTAACTCTCTGTTGGTTCGACAAATAATTAAATATCAATTGTTATAATGACCTTAACTATATATTTACCATTAGTTGAAAGTAATAGAGGAGGCATGGGTATGGAGCAAATATATTCCCCTAGTCACGTACAAGAATTGCTTGGCATAGACAGCAATACATTACGAAAGTATGCCACTCTATTAGAAAGACACGGGTATCCAATCCACCGGAATACTAGAGGGCACCGTGGATACTTTGATAAGGATATCAACACGATTCGAAAATTCATAGATTATAGCAGCCAAGAAGGTATGACATTGGAACTTTCAGTACAAGCCATAATGACATCGAGTTCTGATGAAAATAAAGCAATTACCATTACGGATGAAAATCTTGCATTAACTGAACCAGACAAAGAAATTCCGCTGAATCAGGATACAAATGATTTGAATGAACTAATGGAACGGATCGAAAATTTAGAGCGCATCAACATGGATTTGATTAAACTACTAAAGGAGAAAGCTGTACGGGAAGCGTATCTAGAAGATAAGATGAACCAGATATTAAAGTATGTGGAACGAACGGAGCAACTAGTAGAGGCGCGTAGTAATGTCATGTTGGAAGAAACAAGTATGCAAATGGCAGCTGCACAGCAACGGAAATGGTGGCAGTGGTGGAAATAAAAAACGTCATTCTTGATGGAATGGCGTTGTTTTCTTAATTCTTTGTAATCTATTAGACTTATGTTGTTCAAAATCCCACACCGATAAAAATTTCTTTGTGGAAGTATAACCTGATTGATACAGAAAATCGATTTCCTCCTTATTAAGATTAAAATCAGTTGCATTAATATCCCCTGTTGGGATTTTTATTGTGCGCTCTAGTGTATCTTCATTCAAATGTCGCAGGTCATGGGCTTGAAGCATCGTTTTAAATATATTTTTGAAAAGGTGCAGCGGCGTTGGTATTACTGGGTCTATACTTACTTTATCTTTTACAAAGCGGAAACCGAACGTTGGAAACCTAGGGTCTGGTGTATCAAAAATCCAAATGGGGAAGTTACTCAGCAAACCGCCATCTAATATGTAGGATGTGTTTCGATCCTTTGACTTCCAAATAACAGGACGGTAGAAAAATGGAATCGACGCACTCATCATTACCGCAGTTGAAACCTTCAAATCTGCAGGAGTCATTCTATAGCGCTCTAAATCATCCGGCAAAACAAGCATTTGGCCATTCGAAACATCAGAAGCGATGATCTTTAACTTTCCATTTGGTAGATCTGCAAATGTTTTTATCCCTTTTTTTAAAAGAAGTGAATCTACCCAGGCTTCTAAATAATCATTTTTATAGATACCAAGATGAAACATTAATTCGAGTAAGCTGCCGACAATGGGGATTCGGTTCATGAAAGTCCTGCCTCGGAGCTTAGAAAAATCTAGTTCACTCAAAAACTTTTTAATTTCATTGCTTTTATAGCCGCTTGCCAAAAGAGCGGCGATTACGGCTCCCGCTGAGGTTCCAGCTATCCTTTGCCATTCTACCTTTTCCTCTTCCATTGCCTGAATGGCTCCGACAAAAGCAATTCCCCTTGCTCCGCCGCCTTCAAAAACAGCATCTGCTTGCAACTAGATTCACCTCTTCTTCTGATATATATATTTTAAAATACAAAGGTCTTTCATGTGCTATTTTTACTACGGAACAAAATCCATTATATATTGGTTAGTTGACCATGTACGAGTTCTTTATCTAGTTCACGTACTTGATCATAAGCGTGCAACATTTGTTCAGGCACCAATGTTCTCCCATACACCCAAGCATTTCTTTCTATCTCCATTTTAAGCTTTGCTATTTCGTAGTCTTCACCGTACATTAAGGTCCTTAAATCATATTTGTTTTTCTTATAATCCAAATAATAGCCAATCACATGATAAAGAATAATTTTAACCAAGTTTTCCTCAGTCTCTTTCATTCTAATTTTATTGATATAACCGTTAACTTGAAGGTAATTAAATTTTATTGTATTTGTCGAAATGTTAAAACTCATAGGTACAGTGAGTTTATTGTTAATTTCATAATTAATATCTAAATTGTGCTTTTTTAAAGTTTCATCAATGATTTTCTCAATATTCCTGATATAAAGCATCATTTAACACTTCCCTTTACCTGTATACATCTATTATCTGAATATTCCTAGACTCTTCTATTTTACAAATAGGAATGAAAACTATAAAGCTATAATACAAAAATTTAATAGACACATAATAAAACAAATCTAGATACCTATATTGTTACTGACAAATTGGGGAATAATCCCTATAAAAAAAGCGTCCTGCACCTAGGATGATAAACTTAGACATTCATCAGTGCGAGACACTTTTTGGTGCAATTCATATTTCGTTTTGTTAAAACTATTTAATGGTTCCTTTAAAAATTAAAAATAACGAGACAAGTAATAATGCCAAACCTGAAATGCGGTACCAATCAATTGGAATGCGTTGATTTGTAAAGACTCCAAAATGATCAAGTGTTACACTGATAAATAACTGTCCAACAATGACGGCAGTGATGGCTGAGGCAACTCCAATTTTTGGTACGATGGCAACCATAATAGAAACATAAACAACTCCAAGCGCTCCACCTAGCAGCTGCCATTTCGATACGTCTGTTACTTTTAATAAATCCCCTTTTCCTGCAAAAATAACGAGTAATAAGAGAATGATTGTCCCGATAAAAAAAGAAACAAAAGAAGCCTCTATTACGCCAATCCTTTTTCCCAACACACCATTTATCCCTGCTTGCAGCCCAATACAAGTACCGCCAATAATAGCTAATAATAAATAAAAAAACATATACATGATTAATTCCACCTATCCACCTAAGGAAAAAACCAAAGGGTTGATTAGTAATAAAAGTATTCATCTAGCTGACTGGCTAAAACATTATCGCACATCTTGTTTAAAAAAGGATGTGATTGATACAAAATAAACTAAAAGCACTTGGGGTGGCAAATGAGTATAACATTTATATGGGAATCGATCATTTTACTTTTTATAAGCACCATTCTCCTTAGGATTGCAGGAAAAAAATCAGTTGCTCAAATGTCAAGTCTGGAGATTATCATTACTTTAGCAATAGGAACAACTATGGGCCACGCGATTAGAGAACATACATTTTGGCAAGTATTAGTTATATTAACTATTTTTGTGCTTTATTTAATTTTTGTTCAATTTCTTCAGTTAAAGTTAAACTTCTTAAAACGTTATTTAACTGGTAATACAACAGTGGTAATTCGGAATGGCCAAATCATCGTTGATAGCTTAAAAAAATTACGTATGACAACTGACCAACTAGAAATGAAATTACGGCAAAAAGGCATTGCTTATATTTGTGATGTAAAAACCGCCACGATTGAATCGGATGGCGGATTAGGTTATGAACTAATGGAACATATTCAACCAATTACACGGAAAGAGTTTTTACAAATGAATATGGAATATCGAAATGATAATTTACATTCAAGCGAAGAAAATAAACAAGGTAATTTATTTAATAAAATACCTGATATTAAATAAATTACCAGTAACGGTGTCACATAGAAGGAATTTAAAATCCCCGTGTATGTATCGGGGATTTAAAGTTACAATACTAAAGACCTTTAGTTCTCTGCAAAAACTCTGGAGCAAAATCAATATTTTTGAGCCAAATACTCTCTTTTTCATTTAATGCATCCTTTAACCATACATCTCCTTTAAGCTCCCTCCCCTTTTTGCGAAACCAGGTAATATAAGATCCAACTACCTGAGGATCTCTATCCAGTTCATTATCCCTTGGAAAAGTGATTTGCTGTTGTTCTTCTGATTTAATATTAATCGCATATAGTGCTGTAAACATAGTAGGGACAGGTCCTTCGTTCCACGCCTTATTCTCTTTTGCACGAGCAACAATTACCTTATCCGAAGAGAGCCATTCTAAATCAAGGTCAACGAAGCCTTTAGGTGTATATTCCTTTTGTTGTAATGAACTTGGCATATCAGCAATTTTTGTTTTTTTGTTTTCAACGAAAAATCTTCCTTCTCCTGAGATATAGGCGAGTTGATTAGCTGAAACTGACCACTTGATCCAATCTTTATACCATAGCATCTTTCCAACTGCTTGAAATTGATCACCTTTTGATGTTAAAACACACAAGGTATTGCTATCATTGGACCAGGAAGCAGTAGGCATCGCTAAAAAACTAACCCACTTTCCATCAAAACTCCATTTAAAATAGTCAGCAGAAATTGCAAACAAATCAGATTCATTCGTTTGTATCGTATAAAAAGGCTTTATTTTCTTTACATCCAGATTTGCGTTGACAGGAATTCTAAACAGGTGAACAGGTCCCCATCCAGTGGGAAGTAAATTGGCTTGGGAGGAAACAATAAATTCCTTCCCATTTGGAAACCATTCAAAATCACTAACACCTAAAGATACATTTTCAAATCCATGTGGCCGGCCATTCTTTTCCTTCGTAATATTTAATACACCGCCGGAATTGTAGGCAAGTTGATTTTTTAGCGGTGACCACTTAAAATCTGAGGTTTGAATGGTTATATAAGGCTGATAACTTTCTTTTTCCTTCGTATCATATATAAATAAATTTGATTTCTCCCCTTGTTCATCACCATCAATATACGCAATAAATCGTCCATCATATGACCATTTTGGAGATTGAACATATTGTCCTCTTGTGAGTTGAACCTCTTCCTCTCCCTTTTTGAGCCATAGTTGATGGTCACGGATAAATGCAGCGGTAAGTGGAACTTCGGCACGGACTATCGTTGAATAATGAAAACAGATGAAGATTAATAGAAGTAAAACTCGAAAACCCATAATCATCCCTCCTAGTCATAGGATATCCTGATTATGGGTGTGAATTCGCGAATAGCTCGGGGGACTTACAATTTATTGCGGCGACTTATAGTACCATTTTCCGCTTCTCAACAAACTATGTACCTCTCCACTCTTTTCAAGGTATATAAGTCGTGCAATAGTGGCCATTAAGGGGGCAAAGAATTTGGTTTTACTAAGCGAACCGTAAATGTCCTGGCAAATTTGCCACGCTGTTTTTTCTTCGTTTTCAACAAAATGTAAGATCTGCTGGAGGCGATACTTGTGGCTCCCGATCATTTCGTCTATTCGATCATTTAAGTTGTTGATGAGTACACCATGACCAGGGAGAGCTAGCTTGGCAGGATATGCTTTTAGTTTCTCTAGCGAAGCGAAGTTATCTTTTATTGGATTCACATCGTCCTCGGACCATAGCGCAACGATCGGTGAAAGTCCAGCTAGCACATGATCTCCTGTCAACATCACCTGCTGGTTTTGATTATAAAAACAGAAATGGTCATAAGAATGACCTGGCGTCCAAAGGGTTTCATATCTATCGTTTCCTAGCTTGATAGATTGCTGATTTTCAAATATTCCATCAGGTTCAAACTCATAGGCAGCAGCTTCTGAATTACCTAAATTTTGAGATATTTCAGGACAATCATGTGATTTTAAAAAATGATGCAGCCAATTAACCCTACGATGGTCTCGTCTTCTCTGTAATTCTCGATAACCTAAACTTGAAATAAAGACGGGAACGCCGTGATGGTCCTGAAACCATCTAGCAAGTCCACAATGGTCTGGATGAGCATGTGTTAACACTAATTTTTCAACAGTGATTCCTGATGATATGGTTTTCTCCCAAATATCGATTGATTCCTTTGCTTCACTACCTGTATCGACAATCGTAAATCCGTTCTCTCCTCGGAATAAGTAACTATTCATTTCATACATGCCAAACGGATACCGAACAACTAGTTGATAAATATCCTCTGAGATTTTAATTAGCGTTGGGTACTGGTCCATCTAGTAGAACCTCCTCTAACTTCGATGTAGATTGTAAGGTCTTTTGATGAAAATATTCGATTAATGACAAAAAAATAGGTCTATATTTAATTCATTTCCTTAATCATAAAACGTTAATAATTACGCTGGCAAGCATTCTTTTCAAGTGTAGATTAAGTTTATCTATTTCGCGTCTTGACCGTCCCTAAATAAATTTTGTTTATCTTAAAACTATCTAATAAAATAACGACATTTCTACGTAACTAGTAGAAATGCCGTATATAAAAAAGTTGATCTATATTTTTGTTTATTCACCTAATTAAATTTACACAGGGGCTTTAATAAGTAATCCTAACTACTCAAACCTCCGATTAACCAAGGCCGTTGTCGATAGGGACCAATCGGAATTTGAATTAGGCTCGTTTTTCCTTGCGGTCCCATCCTGTAAATTTCATCACACAGGTTGGAATCATATCCAAGGAGAGGGTGCCCTCCCATTCCACTGGCTCCTGCCGATAAGAGTAATCGTTGCACGAGCATACCTGCCTCCATTTGTTGGATTCGATATCCTCTGTATCCAAGTGTAGTTTTATAGTAATCCTTTACTCCTGTGACATGTATGCAGAGTGGTACTTGGAGCAAATTTACATTATATAACGACATACCCGATTGCAGCAGGAGTCGATGATCTCCTACATTTACAGGACGTAATTGATGAGAAGTGCTGTCATATTGATACGCACCATTAGGAATTCCTTCAACATTATACAAGCAGACATTTAGTGAGACACGAGGCTCATTCTTCTGATGGACAGCCTCCAAATCATTACGATACAAAAAGGAATCCATTGCCCCGCGTAGCAGTTTTGCTATTTCTAGTAGACTTACCTTTCCCAATATGAAATCCATATCAGGAGAAAATCGCTTTCGACAAACGGATCCCAGGTCATACGACTGCCTCTCCGCATGTGGCAGAGCTACCGCTTGACCCTCAAAACACTCCTTTTCATTAGCCTCAATCAACTGAAACTTCGTTGTGGAATCCAACATGGACACTTCATTTAACTTGGTTAACATCGGATACTCTTTAAGCCTCTGTGACCTGACATAGTGATGGGGATGAATCGGTGTTAATTCTCGACACAACTCTGCAGCGGAAACCATTCTGTCTTTTTCACACCCGTTGGCTGACCAAATGGTTGGTTCCACGGAAAGCGGAATGACACCATACACGCTCTCTTCTTTTTCGGTTAATCCAAGCAAATGATTCATAGCCCGATCTAGAAATTGGAAGTATACGCCCGATTCGAAGCCAAATCGTTTTGACACTTCCATTAATTGTCCAATTAATACACCCGCATCCAATCCCTGCAATCGGTAAGAAAAGTTATTGTATTTGAAAAAGTTTTTCCAAAACACGGTCGATATAAAAACCGTTCCAAAACAGGCTGGAATTTCACAACGATTACCAAGTGCCCTAGCAATATAGGAGTCGAAATTCCCTTCTCGCAGTAATACTAAGCGATGGTGTGCCACATCATAATGATACACACCAACTGGCAAATCCTCGATTTTCAAATATACGTATAATTCGTTTGGATACAGAGCACCGCCCGAGGGAGCAAACCTCCTGTATGATTGCATTAGTTCTGGTGTTTTCTCCGTTGAATTTAAGCTAAAGACAGATTGGCTAAATTGAGTAAGGCCGTAAACATACCAAAGAAAATGACCTATTTTAGATAGGTCAGGTGCTGCGGGTTGTTTCTCTCGGTCAAGTGTCAATGGTACTTCCAGAGATAAAGGTACCACAGGCAATCCACGGTATAATTTATAAGGAAGTGGTTTATCTTCCCAATCCACTTCCCAATTGGGGATGCTTGCCTTTTCAATATCAAAATGCAGATGGTGCAGAAACTCATCTAGACTCATACTCTATCCTCCTAGTGTTGCATTTATGGAAACGGATGAGGATGTGGATTGAGCTGTTCAGCTTTCAGCGGTTCATTAGAATATCCAAGTTCCATAGGTACCTTGAATATCCTCTCCAGCCCTGTTACGCGAGTTAGGTGATGTCCGAATGTCATCGGCAGCATCCCGGGTATAAGTACTTTTACACAATAGAGTCCGTTTCGGCTTGTTTCTGGTGTCGTTTGGTCCACTACAATTACATCGAGGTTTTTTCGACGAAAAACTTGAAGAATTTCCCGAAGATCTTCGGTAAGATCTAAATGTTCTGAATTCCACTGTAATTCCTCGTGAAACGGTCGCAATGGACGATTTTCGTCCAACAAAAACTGCAGGCGCTCTTCAGCTTCCGGCAACCCATACAGCATTCCATGATCATCCATTTGCTGCACCAAGGAAGAATCATGGAACATTCTCACATACTCCTCCTGGTTTGCCTCTAATTTCTCGTCCAACGACAGCATCATGCCGGCTAACTCGTGAACCGCCGTTTTCACTGCCCGTACTGGGTCCAAATGAGATCCGGCCGCACAGATAAGATTCATTCCTTTTTCCTTTCGGTTTTTCGCTATGGCCAAAATACTTGGAATTCCGTGCTCCATAGTAGAGTTATACAAATATAAATCATATCCCGCGACTGCACGCATTCGTTCAATCATTAACTGAAGCTCTTGGTCGTCAATGGAGGCAGGGTCCAGCCGAGGGAGTAGCATCTGTGCGTACCAAGTCATCAGGAACGAATCTCGTTCCACCACTTCCATAATCCCATAGAAAATGGCCTCTTCTAGACTTCCGCCCAACGCACATCCATTGGACGTCTCATAGACAAATCCTCGTGATCCGCAGCCCAAACTATAATAGGCAAGCAGCTGTGGAACCAGAATCGGACGCTCCTGCAAAAACGAATATCCCCATACCCAATCAATCGGGCGATCTGGATCAAATTCTGTAAATGGAAAACCAGGTCTCTCATACTGTTCTTTTGCGTGTACTCCAACCTCAATCGGATTGAGTGCATGATTTTTCAAATGGTTATAACTGTCATGAACCACTGTCTGTTTTCCACGCGGCTCAAGTCCACAGTACCGCTCCAATCCTTCCAAAATAGCCGTTAATTCACTTACAGCGAATGAGTTCGTACGGCCTGCTGTTCGCTCGTCACCCTCGAATAATGGCAAATTGACACTGACATCTGCAAATGTATGCACGAGATTAACCATTTTATCATTCATAAGGCCTGTGCGCTGATCCAAATAGTCTTTAACGAGAACATTATTCAGGTCATCTAACGAACGGCTGCGATAACTGTCACTGGTAACCTTCGGACTTTGTCGCAAAAAAATTTGAGCATTTGCTGGTGAATCGTCAGGTAATTGACTACATATCTGACACAAGGAAACAGGCAAAAACCTGTGCCAGGAACTTTTCAACGTTTTCAGATTGATAAAACATACCTTTTCTTCAGATTGTGCCTGATTCCCTTGGAGTATTCTTCGGACCTCATCCACGACCAGGTGGGATAAGTGTAAAAGACCTGTACGAGATGCCCAAGCTTCTTGCTGTATTCCAGCTGTTAACTCCAACCTTTTTTGTATCTCCCACATCTCATTCCGGTCGTGTCCTGTCATTAGACGCCTCATATCCGAACATCGTGAACACCCTTGTCTGCTTGGGCGAACTAGCGGTCCTATTACACCTTCACCAAAAGTAACAAAACCTCTCAACCAAGGCGTATTGGTTTGACGAAACACCTCTTCTGCTTTTTGATGAACGGAGGGATTCCATTCGTCATGTAATACCAATGCCAAATCAACACTACCGGGCACGATTGCCCCAAAATCAGTTTGGCGAAATACCAAGTATTGAGAAGAAAGTTCTTCACACATGTGGTCTGCCAGCAGTCCTTCTCCTACGACCAATATGACAGCACTCACGTTAATCCCTCCTCTTGAACCAATACCCCAAATATCCCTGCCAATCCTTCCTTCAAAAAGGGTTCTAGTTCTAATTCATATATAGACAACTGCTTTCCGTTCCGTTTCAAGATTTCCATGGCATTCAGCAAGTCCTCAGTTTGTATCCTCTCTTCACATCCAGGTATTTCAATGCTTTTCGGCACATTTTCATCCAGTATCATGGATGAAACCTCCAATGATCGTGCCAACAAGTATTCTTCTTTATTTTGCACAGTGCTAATTGCCTGTTGCAGCGCATTTCGTAATGCCAATGTGATATTCAAATCGGCACTGCCATACCATCCGTCGTTGGTACCAATCCACACAACTGGGAATCCAGACACTTCCTCGCCAATCCCTATCGTCGGTGCTCCCCGTAACGTGGTCAGTGCCTTCAAATAAAACTGACAGCGTTCATCTTTTACCGTACTTAACTGCACCGGGAGGATGGAATACTTCTGTGCAAGACTTTGTATGATCAACTCCTCATCCAAATATCTTTGCAATCCTCGACAAACACCTTCCGCGAAAGTTTCACCTGCTCCAACCCCCACTTCCGGAGGCAGCTCGAGGGAACCGACCATTTGTGATACATACGATTCTATTCCGGACAACCCCGCTTCCCTCCTTGCCTCCTCATGTGTCAGACCTGTACAGACGATATCATCTAACAGTTCAGATGGCCCCTCTGCCAATGGGTTGACTGCTTGGACTCGACACTGAGATAACGGGAGCTGACTTAAATCCCCCTCCTCCCAAGTATGGAAAATTCCAGATACCTTGGAAGTCATCTGGTTGAAGGCAAGAAGTAATTTACCCGGATCCCCTCTGTCCGTTCCTTTTGCTAGTCGCATTTCTAAATCTTCAACCATTCTAGATGATGGTTGTCCTGTCACCATTGGATGAGGCATGAACGAATGCCAATCACCTTCTAACGTTTCAAAATCTTGAAGAAAGACTTTATTCTTCGGTTCCTTTTCGGAGACACCCGTAATGTTTTTAAATAACTCAAATACGATAACATTAGCCAACATTGCTCCTGCTGTTGAAGAAAATTCGGAAGATGGCTGATCTTTGTAGAGAGCCGATTGGTGAATACGACGCCATGCTGACTCCCAACACCCCTCTGAATCTGGATGTACTAAGGGACCAGCAAGACCCGCCTGCTCTAAACAGATAGCAGGGAGAAACACTTTCTTCTCTTCTTTGCTAACCCTATGTAGAAGCCGAAGTTCCTCTACATCGTCCTTTTGGGATACATACAAAATATAATCAAACGGTTTTATCATCTCCTGCCATGTACTTTGATTGTTTCGCGGGACCTCCTCTATCTCCACTTCAGCGTCTGTTTTACGGACATGTTCCACAAGTTCCATCAATCGCCTTCTATTTGTTTGAACACTGTCCTTGATTAGAATATGGAATTTCGGCAATCCAGAATCAAGCAGGGAAGAAACCAACGATACAAAAAAAGGACCGGATCCCACTGCCAATACTTTTGTCTGACGATAGGTCTGAAAATGGAAAGCTCCTGAACCAATCAGATTATCTACAAATTCAATTTGAGAAGCATACTTTTTTAAAACCTGCTCCTTCAATTGATGTGACCGATCTTGGCTCACATCTCGTACAAACCCATTCCGATATAGTGCCTCTGCAATTTCATAGACTCTATCTCGGTACGGCCCCTGCAAACCTGTTGTCAAATTCTCTAAGGTATGCTCGCCATTAAACATTGGTATCAGCTTTTCAACCCATTGATCGATCATACTGCCTTCCATACGGAACGAGCTTACATTGTTCCGAAAATACACACCTCTGTTGGGGTCAGGGAGAAAAAATGTATCCCTTTTGACTTTCAGACGCATAGAAGGGTTCAAATTCGTCATAGCGCTCCTCCTTAGCCGTAACTTACCCTTATTTAATTATCATCACTATCATCCTATGTATCTCAATTTGTCCCTTATGTTAATTCTGAAGAGAAAAGCCCCAACAACAATTGTTGGGGCTTACTTTTTCCATTTTTAAGTTGAATTTTCTTACAAACCGAAAGCTATCAACCGCCGCAACGATGGCCTCCGCCACCACAACGACCGCCACCGCCACCACAACGACCGCCACCTCCGCAGAAATGCCCGCCGCCACAATTATGGCAGCGATGTCCGCCGCAATTATGGAAGCAATTAAAGCAATTGAAACAATTAAAGCAGTTAAAACAGTTAAAGCAGCTAAAGCAACTAGAACATCGATGGAAACCACCAACACCGCCAAAACCACCAATTCCGCCAATTCCACCAACACCGCCAAAACCACCAAATCGAGTAGGATCAGAATAGTACATACTTGGATCAAAAGGAACGGCCTCGGTCGTTTGGAAATCCCCAAGACTTAACCCCTGGAGTTGACTATGGAAATCATTCATTTTCAATACCTCCTTATATATTTAAACAAGGGCACAGCAACTTTAAACGGGCACAGAACAACTAGAAAATAGGTAAATACCGCTATACCTTCCCCAACAAAATATGTACAATGGGTGGGTATTGCTACTCATATAAAAGCCTATTTTATTGTTTTTAGCCTTTAAGGTTGGTCTGGAAAAATAGGAAAAGAGGTCAGTTATGGATAACAGGATCCGTTTCTTATCGCCAAACGAGCAATTTGCACAGGGAAATGTAAACTAAAATGTAGTCCGGTTTGCATTTTAAAGGGCAGGGTGAACTGAAAAGCTAAGAATTGAAATATCGATTTTCTAGCAGGTTTGAGAATAGGCGGAAAATTTACTGCTAATGAATATAGGGAAGCTTAAGGAGTGGGTGTAAGCGGAGAAATTCCGGTTAATTGGTCAAAATAAGGTAAAATTCAAGGATTTTGACTATATAAACGGAAAAACTCCCCTTATTCATAAGGAAATTTGGCTATTTCCAAAATTAGCCGGAATTTTTCCGTTTATTTTTCATTTGTAGTGAAATCAACAAAACACATTGCAAATTCACCTAATATAATTATCAATATCCCTAACTCATAACCAGTCCGCCATCGACATAAAGTGTCTGTCCTGTTACAAACTGACTCCATTCGGAAGATAAGAACAACACAGGTCCTACAATATCCTCCGGTTGTGCGATTCTTCTTAGCGGGGTTTGAGCAATAATCATTTCTTTTATTTCTTCTCTTGTTTGTCGGCTTGCCTCGGTTGGATACACCAAACCAGGAGCAATACAATTCACTCTAATTCCGAAGGCTCCTAGTTCAACTGCCAGATTCCGGCTAAAGCCGATTAAGGCAGATTTAGCTGTAGTATAGTCATGATAAGGAATGAGTGGTCGCTCTACCAAGTTTGTTACCATATTAACAATGCTTCCTTTTGTTTGTTTTTTCATCAAGGGAATGGCTTGTTGACATACATAGTAAGTAGATTTTACTGCTCCATCGATTTGCTTCTGATAGTCTTCCCATGTTAATTGCGAGAACATTTTTCGTGTATCGGGATTAAACACATAGGGTTTAAAGGCATTATTGACGACGACATCTATTTTACCAACTTCGAGTTCAATTTCCTCCATCATTCTTATGACGTCCGGTTCAGAGCTTACATCAGCTTGAATCGCCCATGCATCACCGCCAAGCTCAATACAAGAAGCAACCGTTTCTTCAGCGGCTCCCTGATTTTGAACGTAATTAACAATAACAGTTGCCCCTTCTGCCGCAAAACCTTTCGCAACGGCCGCACCTATTCCTCTACTTGAACCTGTAACTAATATGGTTTTATTTTCAAATTTTTTCACATTGTCCCCCTATTTAATGAAGTCTTCAACGATAAAATCAGACATATGTAAATCCTCTTCAATTAAACCTAATTCTTTATAGCTATCGGCACCCTGTTGTAAGACATCCGTTTCTATTGCCCCTAAGCCTCTGTCGCTTGTTGCTTCTGAAATACTAGCTTCGTTCCGCAATTTAATAATCTCTAGATTATGATTTTTATCCTTACCATCAATCGCATGTTTTACGGCTAAAGCAGCGGCTTCCTCCGGTTCGTTCATCATCCACTCCGCACTCGTTTGATAGGCTGCAACAAACTTTTTCAGCATAGCTTTTTTCTCATTGTACGTTTTTTCTGTCACCACAAAGAGATCACTTGGAACATTCAAATAATCTTTTACTTTAATGACATTTACATCTGCCAATCCCTTTTCCCTTGCGGTTACTAAGCCCGTGTCAGTTGCAGCTGTTGCATCCACCTGACCCTGCATCAGCGGGGCAAAATTCAACAGGCCTGTTTCAACAATCGTAACGTCTTTTTCGGTAAGACCAGCTTGATTTAATAGAACTAGAAGATTTTGCCTGGTACCACTCGAAAGGCTATATACACCAATTTTCTTCCCTTTTAGGTCCTCTGGTTTCGTAATATTGCTCTCTTTTAAAGAAACGACATTGAATACGTTTTGCGGATAGATCGTATAAATCACCTTTAATTTCTCCCCTTGATTCAAGGCAAAGTAGAGTGAGCCTGGATCGGTAAAGGCGATATCTGCCTTACCTGAAAGGATATTTTTGATGGCGTCTCCGCCCCCTGCACCCGGTATAAATTCAACATCTAACCCCTCGTTTTTAAAAAAATCTTTTTCCTCACTTACAAGAAGGTTCGTTTGTTCTGCTATCGGCTGACTCCAGCTTGCCATTTTTACTGTTTCTAATTCTGTTTTTGTAGCGGCTTGCTGATTATCTTTTGACCCACAAGCCGTTAACAGCAATACGAGGATCATAACAGCTACTGTAATACTTCGTTTCGATTTCATTTGTAATAAGCTCCTCAATGATTTTTATATTGAAATAAACGACGTTCAATGAAATAAATGATTTGATAGAGAAAAGTTCCAAGAATCGTAATGATAATTAGGACTGAGAACATTAAGGGTGTGTCCATCATGCCTTGAGAGGCAATAATTAATGCGCCTAAACCCTCACTGCCTCCGATAAATTCACCCACTACAGCCCCGACAACAGCTAGAACAACCGCAACCCGAAAACCAGCCATTATACTTGGAAGCCCAGCGGGGATTTTTAATTTGAGCAAAGTCTGCCATCGGGTTGCCCCTAACACCCGAAACAATTCTACTTTTTTAGGATCGGTGTATTGAATGGCGGTTACTGTATTTTCCATTAACGGGAAAAAGCAAATTAATGCCGTGATGACAACCTTAGAGGTCATTCCAAATCCAAACCATAGAATAAATAATGGTGCCAGCGCGAGTTTTGGAACAGCTTGACTGGCAATGACATAAGGAAAGAAAAGCTTTCGGATAAACTCAACTTCACCCATCCATACCCCTGTTAGGATCCCCAACAAACTCCCTAGAAAAAGACCAACAACAATCTCCAAACTGGTTCTGAGAATATGCGGAGTATAATAACCGCTTTTTAATCCATCTATCAGGGTTGTGACCACAACGGAAGGTGCTGGAAGGACTAATTCGGACATTTGCTTGGCCAGCATTTCCCATCCGATCAATATCAAGATGAATAATAACCAGGAATATACCGAAACTTTTTTCATCGTTGTCCTCCACTAATGGCGGTCCGGATTTCCAAGCAAAGCTGACTAAACTGTCCAGAATAACGAAAATCGGTTGTGTGTCGATCTGGAAAATTCACGGAAAAATGCTTGATGATATTCCCTTTATCCATCACCGCAATACTATCTGATAAGTAGACTGCTTCTGAAATATCATGGGTAACAAATAACACCGTCATTTGATGAACTTCACAAAGGTGCAGCAGATCGTCCTGAAGTTCCTCTCTTGTAATCGCATCAAGTGCTGAGAAAGGCTCATCCATATAAAGCAGGGTTGGAGATCCAATCAGCGCCCTCGCAATCGAAACACGACTTTGCTGTCCGCCTGATAAACGAGATGGGTATTCCTGTTTTAAATGAGTTAGACCCATACTTTCTAAAAGGGATTCTGCTCTTTCTACATGTTCTTTGGTTACTTTACGTTTAAGCGATACAGGTAAAAGAACATTATCTACTACTGTTTTCCATTCCAAGAGAGTCGGTGCTTGAAACACAAATCCAATTCTTTCGGACGGTTTTATTTTTTCATTTTGTAAAAGTATGGAACCCTCATTTGGGATTAATAATCCCGCCGCCAGCTTTAACAACGTGGTTTTTCCACAACCGCTTTTACCTAACAAACTATGAAACTTTCCTTTTTCTACATCGAAATTCACGGCATCAACAATCACATTATTTTTTGCATAGCTGTAGGTAACATCTTGTAAACTCAAATAAGCCATTTTCTATCCTCCTAATCGATATAAGCGGCAAAATTCTCTGCATACTCTTCGGCTGAATGCTCTATATCAATCATTTGAACCAAATCTAGTAAATTAAAACGGCCATCATGGTGCCAGCCTGATTCCGGAGAAGTCATCTTTCCTATAGAGGTGATTCTTGTTACCCCCACATTTCCTAACTTTTCAGCCCATTGAAAAAGTTCCCTCGGGGCAGCAGCCACACCTGCACTTTGTAAAAAGGAACGATAGGGTTTAAGATTAGGCAAAATATCATCTACGGTTTCAAATGGTATGACCTTCACCGCTCGATTGGAACAGGTTGGTGAAAACAGCGCACCTGCTTCATAGACAACAGTCCAATGATTTTCAGTTTGACCCCATACCTGTTTGGCGGATCTGGTATAAGATGATATTTCTTCTTGGTTACGCCAATGGATAGCGGCTGTCATTTCCTCCAAGGACAAAGTGCGCCTAGGGTATCTCTTTTGATAACTTTCGAGTTCCTGGGCGAGATACTGTGCAAACGCTTCGGGTGATACATTTCCCCCTTTCTGAACATAGAAAATATGAGGAGAATAACAACCCTGCTGATCGAATTGAATAATGTCGAATGCTGCATGATGAGCAGTGATTAATGCTTTTCGCGAGTCCAGTGCAGTGTTGCTGATTACCCCGAAACTGACTTTATGACCAAATGGCAAGAAACGAGTGGTGACTGGGATTCTACGACTCATTGATTCTAGTGACTGATTACTTCCATAACCGACCACCACATCTGGATACGTAAAAAACTCCTTTTCTCGATCCTCATCTCCGCCCTTCCACCAGACAACCGCTAGGCAATCCTTGAGTTGAGGAGCAACTTCCACTAAAACCTGTGCGAACCATCCGGCAAACAACGGCTCCGCACTCGATACCTTGCCAATGTTACCTGATTTCACCAATAACCCTGAAATGAGACTCCATAACGGGAGGGCTGGTACATTTCCAGCCCATACATGGAGAATTAATTCAGATCCGACTGCTTTAGAAAACCCTCTCTTTATGCGAGGTTGAAAATCATCGAGCAGCAAGGGGTTTCCTAGGTCCTCAACCACGAAGCGCTGCAGCTCCTGTTTGCGGAACTTTTTTAAAAAAGACGTAAGTCCGAGTCGAATCATTTCTTCATCGTAACCAGTTACAATTGGCAGCAGCCTTTCTGCTTTCTTCCGGTAGGTTGAGTTCCGGTCGAGCATAACTTCAATGGCGGTGTCAATAATGGTAATAATCTCCGTAATCGTCATTTTTTTTAACACTTCGGTACTGGCTTTTTTAACCTTCTCGCTCACTTGTTGCATTTGCTTTCTAGTAAGTAACGGCGCTTCTACTTCTAGAGTCACACCTTTTCTTGAAAATGTAAGAATCTTTGACTCTATTACCTCATCCCCAATATCGGGAAGGTATCCAACTCTTTCTCTCATCGTGCAGCTCCCTTTGCAGCCTTGATAAATTCTTCAACCGCAATCGAACAGCCCTTCGCCTCAGTACCTTGTACCCTGCCTAAGAGGAGAAACCCGCCATCCACTTTCATTCCTAAGTCTTCGGTCAAAATGGTGGTGACAGAATTGAAGTTGGCAAGGTCACAATGAACGATGACCCCGCGTTCTCCCTCAGCGACGTCTTCACCTGTTAACGGGTCTATGATTCTCGTTTTCAACCAATGAGGACCGGACTTAACAGACGGAACCCGTTCATTTCCAGAATCATAGAGCTGTGAACTCAATTCCGTCATACCATACATGTTAATGCAATCTTTTCTTGGAACACCTAATACTCTTGATAACTCATGGTAAAAATCATCCAGTTTCCATTCTTTTGACTGATTTTTATATCCACCCGTATCCAAAATTCTGCTTCCAGGCGGCAGTTGGAAACTCCGTCCGATGTTTGTTAGTTCTTCAAACAGATGAACAAAACTGTAGGAAGCCCCTAATAATGCATATGGCTCACCAGAGCGTTCTGCATGCTCCAATTCTTGAATGAGTCTCTCGATTTCAATCCTATTTTCACCTAGGAGATAGTGACTCTCCTCCGTGCCGAACTCCTGCTTCGCAAGCGCTAAATAGCGAGCTAATGAGGAATTTGGCATTTCTTTTTCCGTCGGGAACAGAATTCCCATTCTGATTTTTTCAGTTTCTTTCATAAAGCGCTGTTTAAAATAAGTTTTCATTGAATGATTCCATACCTCTAAGGTCGGATGGTAGTGTTTCCCTTTTATACCTAGTGTGGTACCGCTTGTCATAAAGTATCTCTCTGCTTCTGCAGGTGGTGTACACGTTAGTGGTACCTCCTTAAAAGCATTAATCGGTACCGCTGGTATGTCCTTCCACGTTTTTACGGTCCGGATGGTTTTGCCTTTTTGCTGACAAAACTTCCGGAATGGAAGGTTATTGGTGTATTGATAAGCGAATAGTTGTAAGGCGTTTTGATTAAATTCATCTTCTGAAAGCGAATCTGATTGAAGAATCGTTAGTAAATACTGTATGATTTTCTGCTGTTCCATGAAGGTAAGTTCCTTTCTATTTCAAAGTAGTTCCATGTTGAGTTAGCACAGGTATTTTCTTCTTTAAAAAGACGGAAAGAATGATGGCGCCAATCAGTGCACCCGCGATCGAGCTAAAAATAAATAACGGGATAAAGCCAAATACTGCCGCTTCTTGACCTAATAATAGTGTTGCGATTGGATAGCATAGTATCGCTCCAAGAATGCCTGTTCCTATTACTTCACCGATAAACGCCATATAAATCTTTCTGGTTTTCATAAAAAGAAGTCCCGCTAATAAGGCACCCACCATACTACCTGGAAATGCAAAGAGTGAACCCGTTCCCATCATATTTCGCAGAATGGAGACACATAGTGCCTGGGCAACGGCATAAACCGGTCCTAAGAGAACAGCAGACAAAACATTTAAGAAATGCTGAATCGGAAACACCTTTGTGAAACCGATTGGAATATAGAATAAATTACTCGAAAGTGTGCCAATCGCGATTATCATTGCAGTCAATGTGAGTTTGTGTGTTTTTCTCATAAAAAAAATCCCTCCAAGTTTTTAATAAGCACTGGGGGATAACTGGTTCATACGATACCATTGCCTCAAAAAACAGGTTTTGGATCGTTCACTTCCCTACGCTGGTATAACCCAGATCAGGTTCAGGGGTTTAAGACCACTACAAGTCTAATCTCAGCCTATTCCGGCTCCCCCAGTGCTAGTATGAAATTTTAATAGAATGGTTCTGTTGTTGATTATGTTATTCCGTGGACGATGCGGGTCCGAGTATTGCTTTTCGTTACCGCAAACCGCCTATATTTACTTTGGCGGGCACGAATAGTGCCGTTTCGTTACCGTATTTCACAAAAATCCGCTTTGACGGGCATGAATAGTACCGTTTCGTTACCGTTTTCCACAAAAATGAGTTATTGCGGGCACGAATAAATTAACTTCCATAACTCCCTAACAAAAATCAAAAAAAATCTCGTTAAATCAAGATCGTATCTCTAACACACTTTTTCTTAACGATTTAGCTGCTTCAGTAACAGAAGGAGCATGACTAATCGCAGTTATAACCGAAACGCCATCCGCTCCTGCTGTGATAACCGACCCTGCATTATCCGCAGTGATTCCGCCAATTCCCACAATCGGAATGCTAAATTCTTTGTGTCGAAGTTCTTCGATAAGCTTCGTACCGTTTGAAGGCTTGGCGTCTTCTTTGGTTTTCGTTGGAAAAACGGGACCGATCCCAAAATAATCGGCTCCTCCCTTTAAGGCTGTGACAGCCTCGTCGTAGCTATGTACGGAAACGCCAATGATTTTATCTTCGCCAAGCTTCTTTCTTACTTCCTCCACGGGTTCATCATCCTGCCCGATATGAACACCGTCCGCATTAAGTGAAATGGCTAAACTGATATCGTCATTAATAATAAAAGGGATGTGGTTTTCTCTGCATAGTTGTTGAAGTTGTCGAGCCAGTTCAAGCTTTTGATCCCCGGTTAAAGCTCCGATTCCTTTTTCACGAAATTGATAAAGGGTGATTCCACCTTCAATCGCTTCCTGCAGAACACGAACAGGATGGTCCTTACAGTTGGGACTTCCCATAATAAAGTAAACGTTCAATGCCTCTCTTAATGAATCACTATTTTGAAAATTCAACCTGGTCACCTACCTTATCGTTAACATTCTTTTTCGAAATGCCCAATGATTGGTTGGCCCATGACCTTGACCAATCAGCAGCTGATCTTCTATGGCTGCCTGGATAAACTGCTTCGCTATTGATACAGCTTCATACACACTTAAACCTTTGGCTATTTCAGCCGTGACAGCTGCTGAGAATGTACATCCTGTTCCGTGAGTATTCTTGGTTTGAACTCTTTTACTCGTAAAGGTCTTAAATTCCTTCCCATCAAATAAAAGATCTACTGACACATCACGGTCTTCATCATGGCCACCTTTTAAAACCACATGCTTAACGCCTAAGTCATAAAGTCGTTTAGCAGCTTCCTGTTTATGCTCATTCGTTTTAATCGACATTCCTGTTAATACTTCCGCCTCAGGAATATTCGGTGTAACGACCATCGCTAGTGGCAACAAATACTGTTTTAATGCCGAAATCGCCTCAATTTGAAGCAGGGACGCTCCACCCTTAGCAATCATAACGGGGTCAACCACGACATTTTGCCAGTTGTAGTATTCAATTTTTTCAGAAACAGCTTTGATGATCTCTGCATTAAATAACATGCCTGTTTTAATGGCATTTGCTCCCATATCTTCGCCAATTGACTGTATTTGTTTGCTGACTGCTTCAGCCGTCATGGGAAATACTGCTTGAACCCCAAGTGTATTTTGAGCGGTAACAGCTGTCAGAGCTGACATCCCAAACACCTCTAACTCTTGAAAGGTCTTTAAATCAGCCTGAATTCCTGCACCGCCGCCGCTATCAGAACCAGCTATCGTTAATGCTTTTTTCATGATGTCCACTCCTTATACTTGTTTAAAAGTCGCTAATTGATCAAAATCCTCAGAAGAAACGAGTGACAGTTGATTTAAAAATTCCACTTGGAAACTGCCAGGTCCCCAGTGACCTGTCTTAACAAACGCTTTTTCGGCTGCCATTCCATAAAAGGTTAACGCGGACAATCCAGCAAGGAGCAGGTCCTTTTCGACTCCCGCAAAGGCACCGATCACAGAGGTTAACAGACAGCCTGTTCCAGTCACTTTTGTTAACAGAGGGTGACCATTTGAAACCAAATACGTCGTCTCTCCATCTGTCAGTACATCATCTTTTCCCGTAATCACAACAATGGTATTCAACTTTCGTGCCGCAGTTACAGCTAATTCAACATTGTTCCCCTGCTGTGCACCCGCATCAACGCCCTTGATTTCCCATTTTTCCCCTAGCACATTGGCGACTTCGGCAGCATTTCCTCGGATTATCGATATTTTCACTTCATCCAAAATTTTTTGTGCCATTTCGGTGCGGAAAAAAGTAGCACCTGCACCAACGGGGTCGAAGATGACCGGAATGCCTAGCTCATTTGCTGATTTTCCCGCTAAGATCATCGAGCCGACCACTTCCCGGTTTAATGTCCCGATGTTAAGGACCAGGGCACGCGATATCCGAACCATGTCGGCTACCTCTTCTTTTGCATAAGCCATCACGGGTGAAGCCCCTAGCGCTAAAAGACCATTTGCCGTGAAATTGGTGACAACTACATTGGTAATATTATGTACGAGCGGGTTTTCTTCTCTTACCCTTTCTAAAACAGAGCTTAGTTCGTTATGATTCATTACTGCACCTCCACTTTTTTCCTTTAACCATGAACCTATTAGTCTTTTAAACATAAAAAAGCCAGATCCATTATAATTGGACCTGGCTTAATAGTTAGAGAAAAAGGTAATTTCACTTGGCTACTTTCCTACGCTGGTATCATCCAGATCAGGTCCAAAGGGTTAAAAAACGTAACGTTTTTCTCTCAGCCCATGTATAAGGGCACCCCTAGTAGGTAAAATCTTATGTAATTATTTCCTATGATAGTCCTTAAATTTCGAGATGTAAAGCTTTTAATCTCACCAATATATTTACTGGTGTTATGGAAAAGATAATGATACAGTAATACTTTTCAGGTAATTTTACGATTTTTAGTGAATTGAGGGGACAAAACATGAACATATTATGGGACTTTGATGGAACACTTTTTGATACATATCCAGCACTGGTAGAGGGTTTTGTTGCTTTAAGTCAGCGTGACCTTGATCGGGATGAGGTGCTGCGTTGGCTGAAAGTCGATTCGAAAACGGCCTTTAAACATTTCGGGATTGATGAAGATCGACGTGCGGAATATAAAACGCTTGATATCCAATACTCAAAGGTCAGTAAGCCATTTGAACATTTAAAAGAAGTCTTAGCAGCTGTAGAAAACAATATTATTGTCACCCATCGTGACAGGGAATCTGCCAACTATCTTCTAGAAAAATTTGGTTTAACCAACTACTTTAAAGAGATTGTTTCTGTTGAAGAACAAGGTTTCAACAGGAAACCACATCCTTCTTCTTATGAATTTGTTTTGAAAAAATATGACATTGATTTTGTGGTTGGTGACCGTGAATTAGATTTACTTCCGGCTAGACAACTAGGAATTAAAACCGTTGCCTTTCAAAACCGCGACATCGAAGCTGATTTTCATTTAGACAGCTATGCTGAATTTATTCCTGTCGTTTTTGAAAATAAAAGCATGTAGAATCAGTCCTATTGGACTTTTTCTACATGCTTTTTCAACTAGTTATTTAACTATAAAAACGGGACAATGTGCTTTTTGCACGACATAGTGGCTGACGCTACCTAAGAATAGTTCCTTCAATCCACTTAATCCTCTGCTTCCCATAACAACAAGATCGGCGTCATTTTGTTTCACAAATTCTACAATCATATGACCTGGTGAACCCTCAATAGCAAAGGTTCTAGACTTATTTGGAAGCGATTTTAATTCTTGTTCCACTTCGTTACATACTGCTTTTACATCCTCTTTTTGCCTCTCATGGTAGGCATCAAATGCATAACCATACGAATAAACCATCGGTCTATCAGGCTGCATAACCATAACCACTAATAATTCAATTTGTTGATCCTGTTTCGCTAAATTCATGGCCATGTTCAAGGCTTTTTTACTTAAATCCGAATGATCATATGCAACAACGATTCTTGAATAATCCGTTAACATGGTTATCATCCTCTCATAAAAAACCAATATCTTATACTTTTATTATACTTCTGTGATGTTTATTTGTGGCCATGAGATAGTGACAACTTTGTTAAATGAATGCTACGATAACCGTCCCGATACCTACAATGAATATAATCATACCGCTAAAACGTGTTGTCCAAAGATACAGATCAGATGGTTCTGTTCCATCATTGGATTTCCAGCTTTCCGAAATCCACCAAATGAAAGAAGGTACTATGATAAACAATAAACCAATAAGGATAAAAAATATTCCAAGTGCTAACATTAAATCTCCCCTATTTTTATGCTTCTCTTACTAAAACATACGTTTAAGAGTTGATTTTCGTACATCCCAAAATAAAAAATATACTTCAATTCCTCATAAAAAATCCCTTCTGTGAGACCATTACTGCCTGTCTACACAAAAGGGATTACGCTTATATTATGCAACTTTCTTGATATTGATCTTTTTACCTTCTTTTATCTTTTTCTTATAATCAGCTGTTGCTGTGAAAAGGACATCTGTTGAGGAGTTAAGAGCCGTTTCAAAGGAATCTTGTAAAACACCGATAACAAAACCTACTCCAACTACTTGCATCGCTACATCATTAGGAATTCCGAATAAGCTACAAGCAAGCGGGATCAATAATAGTGAGCCGCCGGCAACACCAGAAGCACCACAAGCACAAACTGCGGATAATACGCTTAAGATGATGGCTGTAGGAATATCCACTTGAATGTCAAGAGTATGGACAGCTGCAAGGGTTAAAACGGAAATCGTAACCGCTGCACCAGCCATATTGATGGTAGCCCCTAATGGAATCGATACTGAATACGTATCTTTATCTAAATCTAGTTTTTCACATAATTTCATATTAACCGGAATATTGGCAGCAGAGCTGCGTGTAAAGAATGCAGTAATTCCACTTTCATTAACGCACTTGAAAACAAGTGGATAAGGATTCTGACGAACGTTTACGAATACTATGAGTGGATTGACAACGAAAGCCACAAAAAGCATACAGCCAATCAAGACAACAAGTAATTTGCCATAGCTTAATAGAGACTCAAGTCCATTGGTTGTAATTGAATCAATCACTAGACCCATGATACCTAGTGGAGCTAACTTGATTACCCATGTTACCATTTTCGAAACGGCGTCTGAAAAATTAGTAATCAACGTTTTTGTGGTGTCAGGGGCATTTCTTAATGCCAATCCAAGTACGATAGCCCATGCTAAAATACCGATATAATTTGCATTCGCAATGGCATTAACCGGGTTATCGACAACGTTCAATAGTAATGTTTTGAGAACCTCTACCACACCACCTGGAGCTGCCAAATCTTCAGCACCCTTTGTAAGGGTAATACTAACAGGAAAAATAAAGCTTACAATAACCGCAATGAATCCAGCCAGAAAAGTCCCTAAAAGATATAAGGAAATGATGGATTTCATATTGGTTTGCTGACCACTTTTGTGCTGCGCAATGGCAGACATAACCAAGAATAGAACCAATACAGGTGCTATGGCTTTTAAAGCACCTACAAATAAGGAACCTAAAATGACAACTGGTTTTGCTACTTCGGGAACCGCGACAGCCAGGATAATACCAATTAGTAAACCAATACAAATTTGCTTTACCAGACTGATTTGATTCCACTTTTTCAATAAATTTTTCACAGATGTACCCCTCCCGCTTGTTTGCAATCTCCAGTACAAAAGAACCATAAAGTGTGTTCCTTTGTATAACTTAAAAAATTCCCCTATCCCTTAAAATCTAATAAATAGAATTATAATGAATATTTAGATATATTACAATAGTTAATTACATAGTTTAGTATAACAACATCCTCCAAGTTAATCAATAAGATGTGAACAATATTCGTATAACTTTTATCATTGTTCGGGTTTCACTTAATATTATATGGATATTAAATTTAATCATTCGGTTTTTAAAAGTTTTATAAAAGAGATGGTAAATAATTTTGTTATAGGCTAAAAGGCTAAAGGAAAAAAGTAGGATTTACTTTCCCCTAACATCTCTTAAAATACATATTGGGAGGTTCGCAGTATGTTCAAAAAAATCATCATCCTTGGAATACTCTTATCTATATTATTGGTTTTACTCATGATAAAATCACAATCCAGTAGTCCGGTTTCCAATCTTGGGAATGAAACATCTGAATACAAAACAGTAGAATATAAAATTAGTCAAATGAAAGACGAGCAATTTTATGGGCAAAGTGAGGATGGAACCAAAATTGTCTTTTCAGCTGAAAGCATCGATTCAAATGAAAAAATAGATGTCGGTGATGTGGTCATATGCTATTTTGAGAAAGATAATGTCGGAAAAGGGTTAATAAAGGTTGAAAAAAAATAATTTAGCAGTACCCGAGTCATTTTTATTAATAGGGATTTTATAAATTCCAAAGAAGCAGCCATTCTCGCATCGAGGATGGCTTTGTTCTATTTTGACTTCAAAAATATTCTTTAATTAGCCATCACGGTTATTTAGGTACAATTTACCATTTCTTGTTATTTCGTTATAATATGCTGCTTGGAAGTACATCATGGTAAAAATTCAAACTATTTGGAAGTGGTTAACATTGGAACATAATATGACCGGGACTTACAACGATTACTGGTTCGTTTTTTCCATTCTACTTGGAATTCTTTTTTCATACATTGCGTTAGATCTCCGCTGGAAAATGATCATTTTTAAAAATGTCAAATACAATCTATGGTTATTAGGTTGTGCCATTGCCATGGGTATCGGGATTTGGACCATGCACTTTGTGGGTATGTTTGCGATGAATATGCCGAGGCATAGTGTATATGATGCGAGGTTGGTATTGTTTTCACTGCTGATATCCATAACCGGTACAGGTCTCGCCTTCTTTATGATGAAATCAAATCATCTTAGACTGCTATTCTCGAGTCTGTTTATGGGTGCAGGAATTGTTGGTATGCACTACTTAGGGATGGAGGCCATGCATGTAAACTTCTCCATTACCTATAACCCGCCAATCGTTCTTTTGTCGGTAGGGATAGCTTTTACTGCTGCATTTGGATCTTTATGGGTACTCTTCTTTTTTAATCATCACCGCTCAATGAATTTTAATTGCAGGGTATTGAGCAGTATCCTAATGGGCATTGGAATTGCAGGTATGCATTATATTGGGATGTGGGGTACGAATCTTCACTATCACCCCGCTCTCAACCCTTCCGATGCCTATTATTCAGTAAGTTCCAGTACCTTGAGTTCTTTTATCAGTGTCCCAGGTATAATCGTCGTATTGATTATGTTATTATCCAGTGCCTTTCTGGATAAAAAACTAATTGAACATATGAAGGATCTAAATAATCATGAGAAAAAATTAAGAGAATCGGAGAAGCTTTCGCTTGTGGGCGAACTGGCGGCTGGTGTAGCCCATGAAATTAGAAATCCTTTAACGACATTAAAAGGATTTACGCAAATGATCGCTGAAAATCCAGATGCCGAGAACAATAAACGATACAGCAAGATTATGATTGATGAAATAGACAGGATTAATTTTATTGTAAGTGAATTTATGGTCCTCTCTAAACCACATATTCTTCATTTTGCTTTAACCGATATTTCGCAAAGTATCAAAAATGTGATTACCCTTTTAAATACGCAGGCAATCATTAATAACATTGAAATTCTTCCGGAGTTTGTTGGAGAGCAGTTTTTAATTAAATGTGAGGAAAATCAAATTAAGCAGGTAATTGCCAACCTGATCAAGAATTCGATCGAAGCTCTTCCGCAAGGAGGCAAAATTCACATTCGAATAGAACAACAAGAAACGAACCTTGTTATTTCGGTGGTTGATAACGGTGTAGGGATTTCGAGGGAAAATCTTCCTTTATTAGGTACCCCCTTTTATACGACAAAAACAGAGGGAACCGGTTTGGGGCTAATGGTGAGCAAGAAAATCATTCAAAATCACAATGGAAAATTTCAAATAAACAGTATTCCAAACATCGCTACAACGGTAACGATTACCTTACCCATAGAACATAGCCATTTAGATTATGTAAAAAGAAATCGTAAAGATGATCCCGCTTTATCCCAAACTTCTTAAGTTGGACGGCTTAACCAGCCAAAAAGCTTTTTTATTGGTTTCTGAATATAATCATTCCTATAATCATCGGTACCACCATGAGTAATCCGACCATTAATGTGGGAATGGGTAATCGATTAGAAAAAATCGCCCCAAATTCCCCAAGAAAACCTCCTATCAAAAAAGGAATGGCGGTTTTTGTTTTATTTGCATTAGGTTTTGCATAATACCAGGCATCCCAAACCGTATAAGCATAGAAGCCTGGATAAAATAACACGTATTGAAAATTGGCTGCCTCTAACGCTTTTTGATGAAAGCCGTTAAAATCTAGATGTATCGCCGTATTGATTCTCCCCAAAACATTATCATAATGTTCAACAAAGAGAAGAAAAACACTTTTCAGGAATTGCCGATTATAGAGTTGACCAAATCCAGGCATAAGCATGGAAAATAAAGCTGCAAGATTCCGCATGAAACTCTCCTTTTTTCTATGTAGTGTTTATTATGTTTTCCAATTATTTGGAAACGTATTGAAATAAAAAAATACAAATATCGACAAATTCCGACCGATTCAACATGATACACTCAATAACTTATTAAGTGCAATTTGTATAAAACAAAAACGCAGAGTAAATTCCAATTGAATTACTCTGCTAATGTATCAGCTATGAGGTTTGCATATGTTTCCCCGCCAGCTCTAGATAGATGAACACCATCCTTTGAAAAAAACTCCGGATGACCAGCACTAGCACTATACCAATCTATAAGAACGGTATTCGGAATACTATTAACGACTTCCTCTAACGTATGATTCACTGTGAATTCCCAGGCACGTGGTACACGACAGTTTATTAAATACACTTTTTTATGATCCAGACTATTAATGACATTTATTAAGTCTGTTTTTACAAAAGGTCCATTGGTTCCTAGTTGAATAATCACATATTCCCCCAATTGCCCGCTTCCCTCCAGCTGCTTAATCACCTCTGGTATCTCTTTCATCTGCCGGCCGACACGGTAATCAATAACCGCTTCTGGGTAATGGTTTTTAAAGAATGGAGCCACGTCATAGAGAATCGAATCACCTATCACTGTAATCGATTTCGATTTAGGGTCCGGAGCTGGAGCTGGTTCAGGTTCAGGTTCAGGCTCTAGAGTAGGTTCATGGATGAATTCGATTTGATTTATTGTTTCTATTGTTAATGGAGCTTTCGTAGTGACCATCACCGTGGTTTTTCCAGCAAAAACGAATAATATTCCTATCAGTACCGCAAATAGGACAGCGCAGCTTCCTATAACCAGCCTCTGCTGAACAATGGTTTGTTTTCTGAATGTGGTTAAGCTGAACTTAATCTTCCCTGCTCTTATCGGAGTTTCCACAAAACGGTAGGATAAAGCCGAAATGATTAAGGTAGCACCTAGTTGTAAGGTTATTCTCCAAACATTTATTCCGTCTGTGTTAACAATGGGTGTGGTCAGGATAATAATCGGATAATGCCATAAATAGATCCCATAAGAACGAATCCCAATCCATCGTAAAGGCTTAACACTTAGCCATTTCCCAATCATACTAGCAGGATGAGCGAATGCCGCTACCACTAGACTTGTAATAATTGATAATAAAAGCATGCCTCCCTGATAATGAAACGAGTCAAATTCTGATATAACAATAAAATTCATCACGATGATTAACAGTCCTGCTATCCCTATTATTTCGAGGACCATACTGGCATGCCGCGGTAAAGTCCTAGATAATTTTTGACTTGGCCAAACGAAGGCAAGTGCTGCTCCAAGCAGCAGTGAAAAAGCTCTTGTGTCCGTTCCATAATACACACGAGAAGGATCACCTCCCGGTATATAAAGGAATGCCATTAACCAAGCAGAAGTGACCACACCAAATAGGATAGCCAAAATACGAAATCTTTTCCTTTTAATAAAAGAAAAACCAATAATTACCAGCAGCGGCCATATGAGATAAAATTGCTCTTCAATCCCTAGTGACCATATATGAGTAAGGGGTGACGCTGGGCCGAAGCGATCAAAATAGGAAACTTCGTGAAAAATGTACCACCAATTTGTAACATAGAGCAAGGATGGAAAAAAATCAGAACGTAATTTTTCAAACGAAGGATGATTTGTGAAAATTACCAGTAAGGTTACGATAAAAATCATACTCAGTAAGGCAGGAGCTAATCTGCGAAAACGCCGAATCATAAAGCGAATGTAGTCAATTTTATTGTTTGTGCTCCATTCATCGATAAGAATGTCTGTAATTAAGTATCCAGACAGAACAAAGAAAACCGTGACTCCTGTAAATCCGCCTTGAAACCATGGGATGTTCAGATGGTAAAGAATCACCCCTATGACGGCAATGGCTCTAAGACCATCAATTCCTGGCATATATCTGCGTTTACCGCTGCTTGGAACTTCCATACCATCCTCTCCTTCCTTTATGTTGAAAGGCTTAACATACATCAGTGCTATCCCTACACCCTACTGTTTTTTTATGATTACAAAGGTTTAATCATTCTCCTTTCATTGAACAAAAGATGGGAAATTTACGCATAAAGAAAGAAAGGCAGAATCATCCGCCTTTCTTTACCTTACCAATATTTACGTTCTGAATTCCAAGAAAGTCGATGAACCCATTTCCCGGTATTGGTGAAACAAATGTGTAAAAATTAAACTCTTAGTGAGCCGCGAAAACCCCTAGCAGCATAATAGGAATCTGCTCCATTGTGATACACAAAGACCGTGTCATAACGACGATCACAAAACAAGGCTCCGCCAAGTTTCCTGATATTATCTGGAGTTTGCACCCAGCTCGATGTTTTTAAATCGAAATTTCCTAGTTCCTGCAGCCCTCGGTATTGTTCTTCCGTTAAAAGTTCGATGCCGATCGTGGCAGCTAAATCCATCACGCTATTTTCTGGTTTGTGATTTTTCCTTGAATCCAGCGCTTTACGGTCGAAACAAAGACTTCTGCGGCCTTTAGGACTTTCAGCTGAACAATCAAAAAAAATGTATTCGTCCGTCTCTTGTCCTTGGCCAACAACATCTGGTTCTCCGCCAGTAGCTTCCATTTCATTCAGCGACCACAGTTTATCAGGGTTAGCTTCAAGCTTAGCTACTATATTCTCCCACTCAAGTCCCTCATGTCGGTTCATGTTTTTCTCAAAACGAGCTTTCAATGTTTTGAGTAGCTCTTCACGTTGTTCAAGTGACAATTCGTTATGTGTTACTGTCATATTCGTTTCCCCTTTGCTATAGATTCATGCACTGTTATTGAGGATCATCTCATAGTTATTCATTTTACCATTATTTGACCAAAAAATATGTAAGTAAACCACTTCTTAAGTTCATTATGAAAATAACGATAAGGAAAAACTTATTCTAAACTTCATTTTCTCTATCCTATTTATCTAGTACCTTCTTGTATTATTTTCACTTTTTACTATTTTCCTTCTTGATCATCTTACCTTTAGGAATTAATTAGGAGACTGACAAAAAAGTAATTTCCAAAGACATAAAAGTTACCGTTGCCTATTAAAGAAGCAAGACCACATTGGCCCTCGGCCTGTCGAGAAAGTGTCGACAGCCTTTATTTTGACTATGATTAAACAGGGACTAGTACGATTCGTCCTTAAGCCCCTGTATTGAGGAAAAAATCTTGCTTGGTGCTCACGCGATTTGTCCTCTAGACCCTGTATTGAGGACAAATCTTGCTTGGTGCACACGCGATTTGTCTTCAAGAGCCTGCATTGAGGACAAATCCTTGCTTAGACTCAGGCGATTTGTCTTCAAGACCCTGTATTGAGGACAAATCTTGCTTGGTGCACACGCGATTTGTCTTCAAGACCCTGCATTGAGGACAAATCCTTGCTTGGATTCACGCGATTTGTCCTTAAGACCCTTTATTGAGGACAAATCTTGCTTGGTGCACACGCGATTTGTCTTCAACACCCTTTATTGAGGACAAATCCTTGCTTGGACACACGCGATTTGTCCTTAAGACCCTTTATTGAAGACAAATCTTGCTTGGTGCTCACGCGATTTGTCTTCAAGACTCTGTATTGAGGACACATTCTTGCATGGACTCACGCGATTTGTCCTCAAAGCACATAAAAGTAAAAAATTGCCGAGAAAGATACCCTTCTCGACAATCTAAAGGCCAAATTGGCCTTGCTTGTTAGTTGACTATTACCTTACCAACCATTCCTTCGTTGAAATGATAACTACATATCAGCTCATATGTACCAGGCTTATCCGGTTTCACGATAATGGTTTTTTCTTTTCCCGGCTGTATTTCAACGTCAATTCTAAGATCTTTCACAGTGAAGGTGTGTTCTCTTTTACCCACGTTTTTCAATATCAACGTTGTCGGTTTTCCATTGGGAATGGTGATGACTTTTGGATTAAAGTAATTATCGTTCAACTGGACCTCGATGGCATTCACGGTCTCCATAGGCTGTGTTGCAACACGGGATTCGGCAAATACACCGAGTGAACCTGAAGTTGTCACAACCATAATCATTGCAAGCAAAACGACCAATCCTGGTAACCACTTTTTCACAGACATTCGCAATCCCTCCTTTCTTAATCAGTATTTTTTACCAATTCATTAAATATTATCAATGTCAATTGCTTTGCAGTGTGTGTACTAATGGTAACTCCTTTATTCTAAGTAAGAAAAACTCACCAAATATAAGGGTTTGATTTTAGTGTTTTGAATTTTTTTCAGTAAATCAAAGAAATTGGAATAATATTCATTTAATCCCAAGATTTATATATAATACAAAGTGTGAATCGTAAAAATACTGATAGTTTTTGTTTAAAACTAGCTCTTGAAAGACTCAGAAATCATTGCGGATGGTGAAGAAGATGTTCATGAATGCAAAAATAGAAACAAAACGATTAATCCTGCGGCCTCTCATTGAAGAAGATGCGACACCTATCTTTAGGATGGCAACAGAAGCAAGTCACTTTACATATCAGCCTGACCTGCCTCCTTCTACGGTAAGTGAAATCGAAACTCTTATTAAATGGTCTAAAAGCTGTAATCAAAGAAATACTCCGGAGAAAATATATAAGTTTAATTTGGCATTCGTCTTAAAAGAAACGTTAGAAACGATCGGGATTGGAGGCCTTGGTCCACATGATATAGACACAGAAAAAACAGAGATCTACTACGGTATTCAAGAAGCCTACCAAGGAAGCGGATTATCGACTGAAGCTGCGGCAGCCATTTTGGATTATGGTATCAATACCATCGGTTTAAAGAAAATCATCGCAACCGTACATCCAGAAAATACTGCCTCTAAAAAAATCATAGACAAAATCGGGTTGAAATATTGTAAAACATTATCAGGATTAACAGGGGAACATAGTCATTTTAATGGTTATTTGCTTTATGACATTTATAAATCATAATATATAGAACACATAAAAAAACGCTAGATTAGAAGAATGCAATACATTTCTCTAATCTAGTTTTTTTGCATTAATTTGTTAATCTGTAACGATATTCTGAATTTTACTACCCTTAATGGTGGGAATTAAGTAATAGGTATTATTTGTTATTTTTCAGAAAATTAAAAAAATCACAAATTTATCTAAAAAAACTCCCTACTCCCTATTCCCTACTTTCTCATAAACTGAATTTGTGAGTGAAGCGTTTTCTGGAATGTGGGGTGATTTTCGATTACATAATGTCTATTATTTTTAAGTTTCACTATCTTAAAAAAGGGGAGGAAAAAATGTGGGTTTATTGAAAAAGATAAAAAAAGCAGCAGTACTATCCTTCCATTTACCATCCCTGCTGATCAAGAAGCCATCAATAACAACAATGGTGATGTTCCTGGTTACGATGAAGATCCTTCCTATGTATACCGTGATAAGAATGGGAACGCATATGGGTTTGATTTTGGTCTAACATACGATAAGAAAAAGAATGGAAAATAATTGAGGTTAAACGTTTTAAATAGGCTGACTTAGAAAAGTCGTTACACTACGGCTAGTATAAGTCAGCCTATTTTTCTATAAAGAAGGGCGTCAATCCTGCTTGGATTAACACCCCTGGTTTTTTTAGTGAAATATTTTTTTCATTCCTTCTTTAGAAACTAGTCATCCTCTATAAACGCTATCACATGTTCCTGGTTTTGGTTCATAAAAACAATGTTCTTTAAATTGTCCAGTAAAAGGTTGGCCGTACCAGGTTGGAGGACACGGACCAGTTGGATTAAAGTACCAGAGAGAATATTTCGCTGGGTGATCTCTCCAATGTTCCAAATTCCGTCTTGCTAATCTTCTTTCGGATTCTCTTGCTCTTTGATAAAATACATTGCCTTTTTGGACAGCTTCAAAAGAGAAATTTCCTCCTTGTACATGGAAGATGACTTGCCTAACGGTTCTCAAACTCTTAAAGTCTGTACAATCTGCTACAACACGGTTCACAATGACATTTCCCACATAGAGCATTCCTTGTGTTCCTTCGCCTTCAGCTTCTGCTCTCATCATCCTTGCCATTAAGTCAACGTCTGAACTTCGGTAAGCTACTCGCGGCATATTTCCACCTCCCAATATAGTAAGAAATAATGCCTACTTCTTTTGATATTTATTTAACTTGGAAGTGATTGATATCGGCTTTCTTTCCTGTTTCATCAATTTTAAATTAGAAGCCCAACGGATACCTGACTCGTAATTTTGAGTGTTTTCCTTTTTTACGAGGTTCTGTAACCTTTCCTTATTCTTTTCTATCGATTCTTCTACGGAGAGCATCCGGCGAGATGGGAAGGATAATCCTGCAAGTATAGTGGTGATGGTAGGGTCGGTTTCTGTGATATAGGTTCCCTCGAATAATTGCAGCGGTTCCCCCACCCTTTCAAAGATCGATGGTACATTGATTAGCTTTGAAATGGCCTCTGGTCCCTCATAGATAAGCCCGGCCCTGATGACACCTTGAGATTCCACAGGACAGAATATGGAGTTCTCCCAAGAAACCTGAACCTTTTTTGAAACTTCCGATGTATTTTTGGCCTCCGTAATCGGTGCAGAAGAGATAATCGTAACGCCTCTTGACCCAAGGATATTCATAAGATCTGTTTCATCAAAATTGCCAAAGAAAGAGCTCTTTTTCGTAATTTTTAATAGATGGTTGATCGCCTCTATGGCTTGAAGATTGGCAGAAAGGTATATTTCGTGTTTACTGGATTGTGGTTTCTGTTTACGCATTTGATCATTGTCGACAAGGAAGACAGAAGAAATGCCTTCGATATTGGAAAGTTCTTCAATACACTCCGCCGTATTAATTCGATTTCCCGCTAATACATTTCGTTCTGGGATAACCGCGATGGCCCCCACCCTAACACCAGGGAGTTGATCGATTAACAGATCAATCAACATCGGACTCATTCCGGAACCCGTGCCGCCATCCGTTGAAAAAGCCACTAAGAGAAGCTTGATATTTTTAAAGGAGCTGTTAACAAAATCAATAATTTCCTTATAGTTTTCCTGAAGCGCCCGTAATCCTAATGAACGATCTTGCCCCGCTCCATTGTATCCTGGAACAAAAAACTTTTTTTCTACCCGGGTATTTACAACACCATCTCGTTGATTCGTATTAATGAGAGCTGTTGGAAAATTCAAGGCTGATGCAATTTCCGCTATATTCCCACCTGCTTGACCTACACCCAAAATTCCAATCGATTTCACCAAACACTCCTCCTTAATAAGCTAAAAATCTAAGTTGTAAAGTTTAGAAGACTTCCGAACCCAATAGTGGATATGGAAAAACAATCCTTATACCATTTTTACTATTTAGATGGGCAATTTATGACCATAATTGGCCCCTTCCTTTTTTTTTGTGGCAGTTTCAGGAATATTCGTAACCATTGACTATAAAAAATAGCCCATTTTCTCAGTATTTAATTGAGAAATTGGACTTGAAGTAAAACGCCTTTAGTTGAAGATAGGAACCAATTTATGAATATATTTCACTTATATTAATAACTTTCCAACTCATCTTTTTGACGCAAATGATGACGAAAATGCATTCCAACCAAATCATACCATTCCTTAGCATTCAACCAGCCGAACCCTCCATGTTCAACTTTATTATGTGGGTTAATATTATCCACTTTCGATTCCCACTGACTCAATCTTTGAATTAACTGATCCATCCTGATAATTAAGTCTTCCGTGCTTTCTGAATTATTTGGTGGAGAATTTAGCTCATCTGGTAATCTTATTTTAATTGGCGGAAACCCTCCGTTCCTAAATAATTGTTCACCAAACTGAGTTTTCCCAAAGGGTTGTTCCTCAGTTAATGTAGCACATGTTTCCAGATTATCAAGATATTCATGGGCAACAACAATTAAATGATCATACATCTGACCAATAGACCAAACTCCTTCTTTCGAGATATATCTTAGCTGTTCCAATGAATAATTGTATAGAGCACTTTTAAAAGTAATAAGCAGTTTAATGTCACTCAAATAAATCCTCCTTCGTAAATGAAACCTAAACATGCACTTTATTCAATAACAAAAGCTGTCTGGATGGCAGCCTATTCCGTTTTGTGAAGTAATACATAGTACTATAAAAACTGAAAATAATACCAGTGAGCTGTTGTTTTTATATTTGTGCTTATTTATAAAGTGAGGAACGCACATGGCACCGCTCTAACTGTAAAAGGAGTTGAAGTAATGGAAAATATTTCTAATGATGTTCATATAGGTGAATTAATAGCTGTCTCTAAGGTTTTTGAACTAAACCCTTTTCAAATGGTAACACTAATTGAAAAGGGGATACTGGAAGTATTCGAAACGAAAGAAGCTTTTTTAGCAAAGTACGGAATTAAGGAAACGTATGATGAATTAGAAGATTGGTGTGAGTTAAACAATGGGAAGATTTTTACTAAACCTAAAGTTGATAGCAGTCCATGACGAATGTCTTCAACAATTAACAGTGTTAGTGGAACAATAGACTCGAGGTTAATTTAGTCTTTAGTTCCCCTAACCGCAACGGTATGATACCCTCTTGAATCTGGACCTCTGACAAATGAAACGTCCCTAAATCCTGCCTTCTTCATAGACGGAATTACTTGATTTTCAGTAATACCTCTTATGCCTTCCCAAGTATCGTCTTCTTTCCCGTCAGAAAAAGTAAGGATTACAACTCCTTTTGGCTTTAGAACCCGAAAGATTTCTGATATTGTCGTCGCTATATCAGTCCAAAAATAAATAGTTTGGATGCTGAAGACCGTATTGAAATTTTCATTATGAAAAGGTAACTTATTGAAATTTGCTTGTACTAGTTTTACTCTATTTTCGTTAATTGCCTTTTTGTTTCTAATTCTGGCCGATCGAAGAATAGTTGGAGAAATATCCAAACCGACTATTTCTTCAGCTAAATCCTTTTCTAGAATTAATTTAATGGCATAACCAGCCCCACACCCTAACTCTAAAATCCTGTCCCCATGTTGAATATTCATTAGCTCTAATGACCAATTTGTTTCAGTCTTGTGCTGCCTTACCATTTTTTCACCAATATATGTACCAATAATTCCTTTTGGCGTTTTATAATGACTATCAAAAAATTCTTTAGTTGCTTTGAAGAAACCCATACATACCCCCTTGATCTGTTCTACTAGCTTATAATTCAACAAAGTTTGAGTTATCCCTTTCTAATCTTACTTTAAATTAACCATCCTAGCTAATCGAATAAGCAAAAAAGGCTGTGAAGGCAGCGAGTTCTGAAACTCAAGCTATCCCGAGTTAGAATCCTTATACTTAGTTTGCTAAAGGAATATCTATATATTTTCTATACTTGTTTGGTTGAATTTCTTGATATACTCTTAAAAAATCAACTTCAAATGAAGGATAAGGACTTAGCTGTTCATCAGAAAATTGAGCCATCTCTTTTAATTCTTCACTCGATAGCCCCCAGTGTGTTTGTCCTAAAGTTAGATGGGGTACGTAATCATCAAGTTCCATATATTTTTTTATTAAGTATTTTTCAGGAGAAACTTCATTAACAATTTTTCTATGTAATTCAAAAATCTCGTTTGATTCCACACTTAAAAATAGTACGCTAACACCAAAAAAGGCTGGTTTATTTATTTTTACTTTGAATGGCAAAGTAGTTTTGCATACATTTTCAACTTTTTTTAGCCAGTCTTTTTCAGGTGTTAAACCACCTTGCGCCTTTATTGTAATATGAGGTTCTACAACATCGGGAAGAGAATTATTTGTCCAATGTTTTTGGAATTTCAATACTTTACTTTTGTAGTCATCTGAAGGTACAATCCCAATAAAATACTGCATATATTCCTCTCCTCATACCTTTATTATAAATATTTCTACAATGGTTTTTGATTTTCCTTGTTCAACCAACTGTTGCATTAGTACAACCATCAAAAAAGATCGCCACGGCGATCCTACTTTAACTCTTGCCCCTATTAGTTGGATAGTGGGGATTTTCTATGTTTTGTAGCTTGTTCTAAAGAATACGCAAGTTTAATTAAAGTTCCTTCACTAAAAGCACCGCCAGCAAAAGTGATTCCAAAGGGTCTTCCATTTTCCATATAGCCTGCAGGGACTGCAATGGAAGGATAGCCCGCTTTAGCACAAATAGTAGAACCAACATAAGAAGGAAACAATATGGCGTCAAGATTATACTTTTTTAAAGCGAAATCAATACCCTGCTCTTGGGAAAAATATAAATCTTCTAATTTAGCATGTAAATATTCTGGATTCGCCAATGAGTTATGCGGTAATCCCTCTCTAAACCTGAGCATATTCTGCCCATACTTTAACGCCTTTTCTTCATTCCTAGTATTATATTCAATTAATTCTTTATCGGAATGTACAGGCATGTAAGAAGGCAATTGGGAAAGGTAATTTCCTAATGCATGTTTCATTTCATAGATTGGAACCCCCCAACTCCATTCCCTGTGAAAAGATGGAATATCTATATTCTCAATTACCGCTGCTCCTTTACTTCTCACTGTCTGAATAACATTTTTAAAAAGGTCTTCATCGTACTCACCTGAATCCCTATAATAATCTTCAGAAGCATTAGTAAAAACACCAATTCTCGCACCATTTAGTCCATCTGAATCTAAAAAGGTTGTATAGTCTTTACAAGAAATACCTTCACTTTTATATGTTGCTGGATCAAACTGGTCGACACCAGTTAAAGCACCTAATAATATAGCAGCGTCAGTCACTGTCCTTGCAAAAGGGCCTGGTGTATCTTGTGTGTAGGTAAACGGAATCATTCCAGAACGGCTAATTAATCCAACTGTAGGTTTAATCCCCACCACCGAGTTTTGTATGGCAGGACTAAGAATCGACGCGTCGGTTTCTGTTCCTATGGACAATAGCGTTAAATTGGCAGCAACCGCCACAGCGGAGCCAGAACTAGAACCCCCAACAAAAAATTCACCAGGACCATATGGATTTAACGTTTGACCTCCTCTTGAACTGTACCCTGCCAACATCGTTGTAGACATGCCGTTCGCTAATTCAGTCATATTGGTTTTCCCCATAATAACAGCACCTGCTTCCCGTAGTTTTTCAACTAAAAAAGCATCTTTTGTACTCAAGTGATGTTCTAAAGCTAAGGCTCCTGCACTTGTATGCATTTTATCTTTTGTTTCGATATTGTCTTTAAGCAAAACAGGAATACCGTGAAGTGGACCCCTAGTTCCTTTCTTTTTTCTTTCATGGTCTAAATCCTCTGCAATAAAGATTGCGTCAGGATTTATCTCCAGTATAGAATTCAAATTGGATCCACTTTGGTCATATTTAGCTATCCTGTAAAGATAATACATTACCAATTCTCTTGAGGTTAAAATTCCCGTCTCGAATGCTTCTTGTATTTCCTTTATGGTTAATTCTTCCTTGAGAATTTTATTAAAAATTAACTCCAAAAAATGATTCACCCTTTCACCTTATAACATAATGATTCTTATAAATTTATCACCTTTAACTTTTGCTACTTCAACTAAACTGAAATATCAACTACTACGAATCGGGTCCGATATTGAGTAACTTAATCTTTATAAAGCTATGTTAATTTGTACTACCTGCTGTAACTTCCTTTTTTAAATGAAGGGTCTGATTCTTTTCCTGTGCTTGTGATGCCCATTTATCAAGTGACAAATAAATAACACCCGCAACGATACAACCTAATCCTAGAACCGTAAATAGAACCTGACCAAGATTTTCATCAAGCAAAAAACCTGCAAGTATGGGACCTACTGCACTACCAACAATCCACTGAAGACTTGCTGCCCCCATATAAGTACCACGTAAATGTTCGGGTGCGATATTCGCTACAAAGGTCATTTGTACCGGGGATAAGAGCATTTCCCCTAGCGTGTAGATTCCATAGATAATGAGAAGAACGAAAAGAATACTCCAATAGGAAAACTGCAGCTTTGTAAAAAAGATGGGCAGCCATCCTACTGCAAGAAGGCCAAAACCAAATAAAACCGAACCATATAGCATAACCTTTCCGAGTTTGCGCTTACCTGCCCATCTCGATATCGCAAATTGGAAGAAAACGACCAGTGCTCCGTTAAAAGCCATTAAATAAGGGTATGGATTTTGGGCATCGGAAAGTGCTGGCATTTGTTGATCAAAATGCAGTGGAAGCATCCCTTCCGTTTGTGAGAATCCCATCGAAATCACAATTCCCGTCATAATATAGAAAAATAAAATTTTATCTTTGAAGAGCACTGTAAAAATGGAGGGTAGTTTCTCTTCTTCCGCAAGATCTACGGTATCCTTTTTTCGTTTATTTTTCGGTAGTGTTTCAGAAAGCAAGAGTGCTAAAAACAGAGAATAAACAAAAACGGATGAAGCAGCAATAATAAAAATAATAGATTTTGATAAAAACACAACGGACGCTCCAAGCAATGGACCGATTGCAGCTCCAATATTGTGTCCCATCCGCAGCAAACCATATGCTTCCGTTCTTCCCGCTTCATCCGTCACATCAGCGACCATGGCTGATGCCGCAGGATGAAAAAGAGAATTAAACAAACCGAAAAAACTTGAGATGATTAAAAATGGATAGAAGCCATCGAAAAATATAAACCCAAGCATAACCAGACCGTTTCCAACCATAGAAACAATCATAATAGGCTTTCTGCCATATTGATCCGCAAGCTTTCCACCTAATAAGGAACCAAGCACTCCGGCAACCGGCCCCATCGCCATTACAATACCAACTTGCCAAAAATGATCCACCTTATCACTCATATATAAAGCGAAAAAGGGCATTAACATCATCATCGCAATACCATTAATCGATTCACCGATAAAACGAATCCAAATATTACGATCCATCTTTCGGTAAGCCTGTAAAGTCATTTTCAATTCTTTATCCTCATTTCTATCTGACATCAATCTATGTCAGTCTTATTTTTATCAAGCGTTAGAAAAGCACTTTTTCCAGCACAAAAAGCCGTGAGCAAGTTAAACCTGCCCACGGCTTCATTACGTTAAAGAATGGGAAAGGAAAACTTATGGTTGATTCAACACTTTTTGATTAAAACATAGTGGAGTGCTAGCGGTTGACATAAATACATTTGTAATGGAATGAACTTCTACAATATGTAACCCATTAAGCATTTCCTTCCACCCCTTATTCCTGAAATTTTTTAATTATCTTAATTATCCATTAGAATTATAATTTACAATTAACTAAAATGTAAAGAAATTCCTTTTGAGAAATAAAAACCTATATCCATCCATTCATATTGTCATAACTTAATCAATGATTAAATGATCAATTCCGACGACGTCTTTACGATCACGAAACGTCCCGGCCGATAAACCAACCACTTTACGGAATACTTTATTAAAATAGTTGGCATTTGCATAGCCCACTTGGGCAGCAACGTCCGTAACAGAGAAGGTTGTTGAACGAAGAAGCTCCGCCGCTTTTTGAATCCGGATTTTGGTAAGGTATTGCACAGGCGTCATATTTAGTTGACTTTGAAACTGTTTAATAAAGTAATACCTTGAGAAACCAGATACGGAAGCGATTTCGTCAAGTGTAATCGGTTCTTGATAATGTGTATGGATAAAGGATAGAGCTTTTGTAACCTGGAGAGAAATATCTTTCATTGAATTATCCATATTCTTTACGAAACGGTAACACTCCATAATAAACTCATAAGCTTTTGCAGAGGCACAATAGGCATCTGTAACCTTTTGATCATATGTGTCTTGGTAAATTTTCAGTAAAAGCTGGATCAACTTTGAGTCCGGAGGAATTTTCAAAACAGGACCACTCTGTTCTTTCATAAACCGCCAGCAATCAGCGGCTTCTCTTCCCACTAGTGTTATAAATATAAACTCCCAACGCTCGCTCCCCTTTGGAAAGTAATATCGATGATCGCTAGGAATCTCGACAATGAATGCCTCCCCTGTCTTCAGGGTATAACTTTTATCCTCTATGTCCAGTATTCCCGATCCAGACAGAGTGTATTGAAACACATAAGTGCTGTTATCTTTCCGCTTTAACCCGTGCCAATCATATACTGTGCCGGGCATTTTCTCTTCCCGGCCAACCGCGAAAATGTTTGCCACATCGGTAGGAAGCGCATCTTGAAAACGAAAACCGAAAGTTTGATAATCTTTCATTGGTTTCTCTCTATATAGTAAAGACAATATTTTACCCTCCAATCGCACTAACTTACCATTGAGGTTATTATGGAAACGTTTTACTATTATTATAACAGTAAAAAATACAAAGTTGCATACAGGGAATTAATTTATTATTAAAGCAATTTTTTATCCTACAGTCCCTGTTTCACTTTCCAGGAGGTAAATTTATGTCAAAAATTACGTTTATTGGAGCAGGAAGTACGGTTTTTGCAAAAAATGTACTTGGTGACTGCATGTATGTTCCCTCATTAACTGGGTTCGAGTTCGCATTATTTGATATAGACAAGGAACGCCTAGAAGACTCGGAAAATATGTTAAATAATTTAAAACAAAGCATACAGGCAAACATAGTAGTGAAAGCCTATTCGGACCGCAAAGAAGCATTACGAGGAGCAAAATACATTATTAACGCTATTCAAGTTGGCGGCTACAAACCAAGCACCGTAATAGATTTTGAAATCCCCAAAAAATATGGTCTTCGCCAAACTATTGCTGATACAATCGGGATTGGCGGAATCTTCCGTTCGCTTCGCACCATTCCGGTTATGTGGGATTTCGCCAAGGATATCGAAGAGGTTTGTCCGGATGCGCTGCTATTAAACTACACAAATCCGATGGCAACCTTAACAGGCGCCATGCTGCGCTATACAAATGTGAAAACCGTTGGACTATGCCACAGTGTACAAGTTTGCAGCGAGCACCTATTTAAAGAACTAGGAATGAATCATGAAGGAGTGGAAGAAAAAATCGCCGGTATCAACCATATGGCATGGCTCCTTGAAATCAAACGCGATGGCAAAGATTTATATCCAGAAATTAAACGCCGTGCGAGAGAAAAACAACTTACAAAACATCATGATATGGTCCGCTTCGAATTAATGGACAAATTCGGATACTACGTTACGGAATCATCAGAGCACAATGCCGAATACCATCCATATTTTATTAAACGGAATTATCCGGAATTAATTGAGAAATTCAATATCCCTCTTGATGAGTATCCTCGTCGATGTGTAGAGCAAATTGAACGCTGGGACAAAATGCGCGACGAGATGGTCAACAATGCCCAGCTTACCCATACCCGTTCTCACGAATATGGTTCCCGTATTATTGAGGCGATTGAGACGAACGTTCCATTTAAATTTGGCGGGAACATTTTAAATACGGGTCGCTTAATTAGCAATCTGCCGGAAAAAGCAGTTGTTGAAGTTTCATGCGTTGCTGACCGCAGCGGAATCACTCCTTGTTATGTTGGAGATCTTCCGGAACAGTTAGCAGCCCTTAACCGTACAAATATTAATACACAACTTTTAACCATTGAAGCAGCGGTAACGAAAAAGAGAGAACATATCTATCAGGCAGCAATGCTCGATCCTCATACGGCAGCGGAATTATCAATGGATGACATCATTTCGATGTGTGATGATTTAATTGAAGCACACGGTGATTGGATTCCAAAATTTGAATAATCCAAAACAAATTTCGTTTCTATAACAAATAGAGTATTACCCTCTTTACCTCCAATTTAAAAGAGTGACTAACTATTAAGTTGTCACTGACGTTACTCATAAGTTTCGCAAAAAAAGGGACAATACCTTTAAAAATAGGTACTGTCCCTTTTAATCAGGAATAATAACAGAAGATAGTATTATGAAAGCAGATACAAGATTTGAAGGTTTGATAGTATCCATTATGATATAAATGTGGAAAGATCCTCTAAATCATTTTCGTTCCGAAGTCATTAAAGCAAGCCATTAATTGAAGATGTCTCTCAACCAACAAATTGCTTTAATAACTGATTAAACTTGTCACGTTCTTCCCAGAAACAACCATGGCCGCTGTAATGAAATGGAACAAGTTGTGAATTTCTTATATTTTTATTAAGCTCATGAGCTTGTGCAAATGGAATAACTTTGTCGTGAACACCGTGAACAATTAAGGTAGGGACATGTATTTTTGGCAAATCTGCATAAAGCTTCTCATCTCTTAGTGTAATGATAATCGCAGCCGTTGACCAACCTGCTGCTTGTAACCCCAATTGAAAAAACCAATCAGCGAATGAGCTCGTTATATATTGAAAGAAAAAGGAGTCTGTTACTTCTTGCATCAACTTAGGACGGTCATTTAACGTTTGAGTTAGGAATTTAGTTGCCGTTTCTTTCGTAAAGCCTATAGGAGCTGCGGCGTCAACAAGGACTAGGTTGGATACTCCGAAACCATTGTGCCGGGACATATATCGAATCGCTATTGCTCCACCTGTGGAGTGACCTACAAGGGTGAAATTGTCTAATTGAAGTACACCAACTATTGCACGAATATCGTCTGCCAATTGATCGAAATTGTAACCACTAATTGGCTTATCCGACTTTCCGAAACCTCTCCAATCAATTCCGATACATCGGTATCCCATTATGGGGAGCACATCAAATTGATACTCAAACTGTTTATGGCTTAACGGCCAACCATGTAAAAACACGATCGTCTTATTTCCCTCTGGATGAATATCTTCTACATATAATCTTACGCCTGGTTCTACCGTAACATAGTATCCCACACCGATTCCCCCTACCATGGCTCTACCTACAAAATATTCATTAAGGATCATTAGGTGAATACCTATGGTTACAGTCATCGATTACTTATCACTCCTTAATGAAAGGAGCGAACCTTTTGGTCTATTTTTTTTACAATATCGTTTATATTTACATCGTCGGTATCTATGAACTGTTCAAAATAAATATCTTTAAATCCATCCATACACTTCCTCGTTTGCTTAAAGCACCAGTTACCTTCCATCTCTCCCCTTTTCCTAAGCCTTTCATGAATAGTTTCTTCATTGGCAGTTAAACAAAAATGATAAGTTTTTTCATCTATTTCTTTGAATCCAGTAAATATGTATTCGAAATAACCTTTATTAAAAATGGTCATTGGAACAATTAAATTCTTGTTATATGTTTTTTTCAAAAGACTGGCAACATTGACCACTAATACCTTCCATAGCTCAAAGTCTTGAAAATTATCAGTTCTTTCGAAAGGATGTGCAATATCCTCCGAAATGATATTGCGTAACATATAGCCAACTTCTTCAGGGTCAAAAATCATACTATTGTTTATGATTTTTTGTAATTCTTTAGCAACAGAAGTTTTTCCAACCCCATAGGCTCCATTAATCATTATTATCAAATATCTCCATCACCTAAAAACTTTCAAAAAAATTTAGTATTGGGTAGGAAAATCCCTTCCCGGAACTACAAGAAAAAAGACCGCAGCAGCGATCATCATCCATTGTTTTTCTATTTAGGTGCTATTTTTAAATCGAATTAATGAGATATCTTAAAAATAATATTTCCACCTCATTTAATCAAGTTATAAAAGTTGAACCTATTTCATTAGTGCTCTTATTGTTCAATGCTTGGACCTATGCCACTCGAATTTAATTCAAAAGGTTATAAATAAAATCCGAACTACCTGGAGTTAAAAGGAATAATGATGTAGCAATCAATGATATTCCACAAACAAACATATATATATTTTTCTTTACTGACCGAGAAACAACCAATTTAATAGTACCTACTACCAACAGAACGATCCCAATAAAAAGTAAGAACAAATAATAAAGTCCCAATCAAAGCACCATTCAATGGTTAAATTTCAAAGAATTACTCAGTCTCAATTACATAGTATTTATATGTATATAGATTATCTATGTATAAAAATAATAATGGATAAATTCAGTAAAGTAAATACTTTGAATATTTTTTTCATTTAACTGAAAGAAAAAGGGTAAGTATTCGTAACAAAACAATTACTCATGGTAGTTAAATCAGGCGAATTTGAACGGGTTGCATTAGATATGGGAGTAGCAGTTTTTGAAAAGGAATTTATCAAATAACATTTAGGATTTGAACAAATAATGAGATACATAAACTTATAACAAAGGTTATAAGCCAATTTATTTTTTTTGTTGTCCTTAAAAGTATATTTAGTACTGAACCGATTGCCATACAAAGTAAAAAAGAGACTAAGATCATAATAAATTCCAGAATTATCCCTCCTATTACTTGTATATTACCACAAATAACCAAATTGCTTTTTAATTTTTCTACAGGTAGATTAATTTATGTTTTTCAAAAGTAAAATGTATTTCAATTCGCTAAGGTTCCAACTTTTTAGGATAAATAAAAAAAAGGACTAAAATAATAGCCCTTCTTTGAATATCAAAATAAATATCCAAATTAACTTCAATTGTTTTTCGATTATCTTAGTCGATATTGTTTTTTATTACTGCTTTACAACTCTCATTTAATTGCTTGATTTTCAATTTTACAGACCCATTTGTAATAAAGTAAAACTGCGATTAACAAAACTGGATTAACGAGAAATGAATACCATGTGCGCCACCAATTATGCCGAAAATAGCCCCAAGGTTCAGGTAATAATGTAATGAGTTCATATAATGTTATAGCTATTACCCAGCTCAGTAAATAAAGTAATTGTTTGTATAACAACTGCTTAAATGGATACCAATTTAGAAATATGATATTAACTGGTGGAATTAATACAGTGAAAGCAGGAAGCACCCACCAATTTATTTCTTTAGTAAAGTACCAATAACCATGGTATTTAAAGTCTATATAGGTCTCCGTAACCGCCTGGAAAGCGATTGTAAACGTCCATATATGCAGCAATTGATTATTGTTTAGTCGTTTATTGGTTGTAAAAGCCACCAAATTAAAAAGAATAATGGCAGTAATAAATCCGATCATCGAAAAGAAAACATCCTTTTTACAATAGCTTTCCAACCACACCACTAATTATTCAGATATATTTTTAACTACACGATATGCCCCATTCTTCCTGAAATGCCTCCGAATGCTATGTTAAATGGCATATTTTATTGAAGTAAAGCACCAAACATCTTATTCTTCATCCTCACTTTATACTACTGGATATAAACATTGAGGCATCTTGATTCATAAAGATTCGATTTCCATGGTAGAATGTCTTAATTTCAGTCGATTTAAATCCAACTTCGGATAATATTTTTTTCAGATCTTCATGCGAAAAACCGTTATGAACCTGCGGATGATTTATTTTATCGTTTTTATCAAAATCAATAACAAGGAGCTTGCCGCCATTATTTAAAATGTAGAACAACTCTTGTAATATCTTTTTAGTATCTGGAATATGAAGAAGGACTAGTGACATTAAAACTATATCTGCCTTAAGTTCTGGAGTTTCTAGAGTAAAATCTGAGTAAAGTACATTTGAATTGGTAATTCCTTTGTGAGCAATTTTAGCTTTCGCAACCTCCAACATTTGTTGTGATGAATCTACCAACAAAATAGAATCCACTAAATCTGATAATTCTAAACTAATTAAGCCAGTACCACTCCCATAGTCGATTAAGGATTTTGATTTACTATAGCGTAATTCTGGTTTTACCTTCTCAATTATAACCTTAGCTAATTCAATTCTTTCTTCTGTATCATACCTGTTTGCCATCTGCTCAAAAACGTTATTTTCCATATTCTACTCCCTATTGTAAATATCAAAACTACATAGTAGAAATTCTTGTTTCATTTAACTTCACTGGGTTAAATTACGTTGTTTTATGAAATTTTTGATCCCCGTAATAATACCGATGATGAAATAGAGTATTCCATTGCCCACGATAATTATACCTATAAAAGCAGCTCCAAAGGCTGCTCCCACCCCGTCACCACCCATACTGTGGTCAACCTTTACGAAAACCGAGCCTGATATAAAAGCAATGATCGGTCATAGTATTCCAATGATTAACCCAGATCTCCATAAAGGCATTTTTCCTTTCTTATATAAATGAATAGCAAAGAAATTTAAAAGTAATAGACTCGCTATTAATATGCTCCAGATTGCTCCATCGCCACTCATGTAATTATCTCCTTTAGATAGTTTTTTATTTTTCAGTGAAGCTACCTATGGAAAGATTAGTATAGGGATATTAAGTATGGATTGGTAAATAAATTTCGACTTCTTCCTCGCCATTATCAATTGGATGATAGGTTTCAATAATATAAGATTCTAGATTCCTTTTATGCCCTTGGTCTTCTGACCATTTCAATAAATAATTATGTAGGTTTCCAAGATCTTTCATGCTCCCCCTAGTCGTTACATAATGTTGTTCTGTTTCTGTATAAACCATCCCTATTGGCACATCTGTTAAAGGTTCTTGAACTATCACCCCTACTACATAACTACCTTCCAGATGGTTTTCATCCTTTTTGGGCTCAAAAAGGGCTATTTCAGTAATAGAACGAATTTCCAATTCGTCTAACCGATTAAGGATTTTTTGGGCGAGTTTTGGAACATCCGTACCAAAATCAATAAAAGGTCCACTTCCTTTTAACCCTACCATTCTAAAATTCCTCTTCACCTTTTTAAATTCCATCTCATTTCCCCCAATCTTTACTAGGTATTTACTTTCATTCTCCCTCACCCCTAATATTTCCTTCTATTGGCACTGTGTTTTTATCAACAAAACTCCCTTCAGCACAATAAGAAAAAGCTGTCCCAACGACAGCCCTCTTCCCTAACTCTCCCACCCATTAATGCAACGAGTTATAATTTTCATTTTACTTTTTGGCTATGTTAAATAAGGCTGTTTGATTAACCCTCTAGTAACCAGCGAAGTAAGATAAGCGGAGAATTTCCGGCTAAATGCAGAATGGAGCCTATTTCAGGGTTAATAAGGGGAGGTTTTCCGGTTAAGCAAAGCAATCTTATCCGTTTTCACGTATTTCGGGTCAATAGGCGGAATCTCTCCGTCTATATAGGTTACTTTTATGAGTTATTACTAGTTAAGCGAGATTTTTCCGTCTAACTAGATTCTTAAAATTAATAACAACATGACTCGCAACAAAAAAGTAATTTATTTGATAGTTTTGTCCCAAATAAAAATACTTTTTTTGGTCACAATAGCACCCATTTTAATAAATTTATACGTTTGTCCTTCACGGGCTTTTCCCTGATTACATACACTATAACGTATTGAAAGAAAACATGATAGGATACGTAAATTTTAATATTTTCTAACGAATCTACTTGCTACTCTACTAACTATAAAAAATAAAGAAGGTGATTTTTTTGGAAGGAAATAATAAATTTCTTGAAGAAAGTAGTGACTCTGGATACACAGAAAGTAGTGATACTGAATGTACTGAAAATTTGGTAGATCCATCAATACCGGCTACCATACCGAAATTTGTTGATGAACTTCCCATTCCAAAGGTTCTACAGCCAGTCTCACAAGGGAATGATTATGATTATTATGAAGTTGAAATGAAGCCTGCTAAGCATAAATTTCATAGAGACTTTGGAGAAGCATTGATCTATGGCTATAACGGTATGTATCCTGGACCTACTTTTGAAACCATGAAAGGCCATCCCGTTCGAGTAAAATGGATTAATAATCTGCCATTTAAACACTTTTTACCAGTAGATAAAACGTTGGAGGATGCGATTGATAGCCCTGAGGTCCGGACGGTCGTGCATCTCCATGGTGCCAATGTAGCCCCTGACAGCGATGGCCACCCTGAAGCCTGGTTTACCCGCAATTTCGAATATACAGGTGCAAAATATTGCAGGAGAGTCTATGAGTATCCAAATCAACAACAGGCAACCACACTCTGGTATCATGACCACGCAATGGGTGTTACAAGACTTAATCTTTATGCTGGCCTGGCAGGATTCTATCTCATTCACGATTTCAATGAGCAGAGCCTTGACCTTCCAAAGGGGAAATATGATATACCTCTCATGATACAAGATAAAAGCTTTAAACCTGATGGCTCTCTATTTTATCCGGAAAATTTAACACCTAGAAATCCATTTGTCCATCCTTCTGTCGTACGAGCATTTATTGGGAATACGATGGTGGTCAACGGCAAGGTATGGCCATATCTTAATGTTGAACCAAGAAAGTATCGCTTTAGAATGGTAAATGCGTCAAATTCAAACGGTTTTACGTTTAAACTTTCAAATGGACAAGCCTTTTGGCAGCTAGGCACTGATGGCGGGTTGATAAGTGTATCTAAGCCAATAGAAAAATTCCCTCTCGATCCTGCTGAACGTATAGATGTTATCATTGATTTTTCTGGTTTAGAAGGTCAGATTATCACTCTTCAAACAGAAGAATTAGATCTTCAGGGGAATCCAGAAATCCATAAAAGAGAGGTTATGCAGTTTAGAGTAGGCAGTAAAGGCGGAGATACTATTACATTGCCTCAGAACCTTCGTCGATTTGATAAATTGGAAGAATCAAAGGCAATAAAAACAAGAAGAATTGTTATGACCCAAGAGACAGATGAGTTTGGAAGGGTTAAGTTAACGTTAAATAACCTTGAGTTTAGTGATCCTGCTACAGAATTTCCTGAGTACGATACCATCGAAATTTGGGAATTCGCAAACCCTGTATTTAATCCTAATAGTCCCATTGGTATTCCTCCAAACATTTCTCACCCTATTCATCTTCATCTTGCTCAATTCCAGGTACTCAGCCGACAGCAATTTAATGTAACCACGTTTAATGCCAATCAATGGATTACTAACGGCACAGGCATAGATTTTGGAACGAACCCAGTCCTTGCCCCAGACCCAAGTGAAATAGGGTGGAAAGATACGGTAAGAGTGGAAGCTGGTCAAGTGACGAGAATAATTGTCCACTTTAAAAATTACACAGGAGAATATGTATGGCATTGCCACATTCTTGAACATGAGGATTACGAAATGATGAGACCTTTGATTGTGATTAAAAAGTATGTTGATTAGTTCTTACAAAGGAAGGCGTAAAATCTATTCCGATCAATAAAAGGCAAATGTTGTGCATGGAAGTGAGTATAGGAATGTATCACCTATACTCACTTCTGTTTTTATGTGTATCTGGACCGTAAAAACCTTATCCCTTTTGGGTAAATTCAATGTACAGGCTGTCACCTTCTGCATACTATGCTTACAACTATGATGATAAGAAGAATTTAGGGTGCCAGTGTATTTTTACCTTTACTCATGTTTCCGAAGGCCTCCATCATTATCTTCACTAAACACTCCTTTATAACTTACGGTAATCATCGATACATCTCTTTCGTTTTTCCATAAAGTAATTCATTTCATACACAGCTGTTATTAGCTGAAAAAGGGGGAACTATTTTCAAATGAAATTTCCAAATGGTACAGATTTAAGTGGTTTAAATCGGAACCAGGTTATTAATCTTCTTTTAGCCTCGATTGGCTTTGAAGAGCTCGCTCTAGGTTACTTGGTTAAATCTGAAGCTGATTTGCTTCAAATGGCATTAGGGAAACTGCCTGTCAACGGTAGTGGAAACGATGGTCCAATGGTCAAATCAATTAATGATCTGTTGCGCCTCAATCGCAGTATTAACAACACATTGCAAACCATCACAAATAAAGAGAGACTGCTTTTATTAAAACTGAGAGAAGTTGCTGATTTAATTGGGAATGTCCCAGCGTTAGAAAATTTATGCTTTGCCACGGCTGCAACTGGGGAGGCGGTTGTGGAAGCTGCCTATATAAATGAAGAAAAGATTGGCTTTAATGTGACTGTAAATCAAATTGATCTTTTTATAGGCGAGAATTGTACAACGGAAAATGATAGAATCCAGTTGCGCTTTTCACATGAAGCTTGTCCATTTGCATCCATTACCTTAGTTGAAAACACAGCAAACATTTTCTGCAACTCCGCTTTTAACACCGCTTTAATTAGCGCTTCAGTGAATGTCGATGCTTCCAACAATCAGTTGGACGGCGAATATAACGCAGTCATTTCCTTGAATGAGAATGGGAATATGACGATTTTCTTAGAAAATGAACAAAACCGCCTTCTTTTTAAAATTACGGGTGCAGTTGTCGATGTGGAAGAGTGCCAAGATGAGGGTCTTGAACCTGCAAACAATTGCGCGTGTTCCGTAACGATCTCAACAAATCAAAATACTGTCATTACAGTCACGGGGGAAAATGTGTTTTTTCCAGCGACAATATCTAATCTTTATATTGATGTTCCGTGTAATTGTGATGCTGCGAATAGTACGATGTCCGTCGTTATTAGGGAGGACTTTATACAGATTCTTATTCCAGGAGAGTTTGAAGACGGAACCATTTCTACGGTATGTGATGTAAATGAAGCAGTGATTCAAGCGGGAGTTATACTTGGCGGAGTTTTTTATCGTGTATATATTTTAGCCAATCGTGATGGAACAGTAACAGCAACCTTTGAAGGATCATCTACCTTTACAATCACACTTACTGGAGCCAATGTTGCGATTAGTGGTTGTTAGCAGGTGCCTGGTACTACCAACAATTTGTCGATACCTTCTTCTCGACGTTATTCGGTGGTACCAGGCACTTTTATTGATCCAAAAGAAAAACGTTCCTTTTTTAACCAAGAAACGGTCAAACAGACTTTTAAAAATTAGTCACCAGCTTTATCAAAGCTTTTTTCCTGGTGATGATTATCATGAACCTCCAATTTTACCTTTCAAATAAATAAGTCAAGAACACCAACGTGGGCGCTCCCATTATTTTATTGTTTTTTCAATTCATTAACTATTTCGTTAATGCGTTTTTCTACTTCATAAAGGTTCTGTTGCATCCGCTCACGCCGGCTGGTTAAGACCTGCAATTCCTTTTTTAATTCCTCTGTTTTGCTCATAATTTCCTCCCTGCTGATGATTAGGATATATGATTAGTATGCTAGAAGCCGCCGTCCTCAGACACGGAAGAAAATGTCTGCTTTATTGGCAGACATTCTTGGGAACTGCTTCTTTAGCTTAATAAGAACTGCTGTTGGCCATTTCGTCAATCCGGTCAATAATTCCTATAAAAAGATAAATTGATACGCCAAAATCCTCAGTGTTTTTACCCTTTTGTACTCCTGCCTCTTACCTATCCCTTTTTCCCTCATATACTGCTAGTACAACTTAAAAAATATTGTTCCATAGGAAAAGGAGGAACGAAATGCATTTTATGTTAACGAAGTTTGTGGATGCCCTGCCTCTCCCTTCAGTGATACAACCTGTTGGACATCGTAATGGAATTCCATATTATGAGGTAACGATGAAGCAGGTGAAACAACAGCTACACAGAGACTTACCGCCAACAACTGTTTGGGGGTACAATGGGACCTATCCTGGTCCAACCTTTGAAACAAGACGAGACCATCCAATCATGGTTAAATGGATAAACGAGCTTCCCTTTGAACATCTATTACCTGTTGACCGTACGATTGAAGGGGCAGAACCAAACCAGCCTTCCGTTCGAACGGTTGTGCATCTACATGGAGGACGGGTACGTCCAGAAAATGATGGATTTCCAGAGGCTTGGTTCACACGTAATTTTGAAAAAAGAGGCCCCAAATTCCTGCACGAAGTATATTATTATCCCAACTGTCAACGCTCAGCTCCGCTTTGGTACCATGACCATGCCTTAGGGATCACAAGGCTGAATGTATACGCAGGTCTTGCTGGATTATATTTTATTCGCGATTCACAAGAAGAAAGCTTGAATCTTCCGAGTGGCAAGTTTGAAATTCCTTTGGTCATTCAAGACCGTTCATTTTACCCGAATGGGGAGTTATTCTATCCGTCACAGCCTGATCCAGTACCCTCTCCAACACCAGAAGTACCATTTTTCCCAAACCCCTCTATTGTACCGGAATTTTTCGGAGACACCATCTTGGTGAATGGTAAAGTCTGGCCATTCCTTGAAGTTGAACCTCGTAAATATCGTTTTAGGATTTACAATGGATCTAATTCAAGGTTCTATAAAATCCGCTTAAGCTCTGGCCAGACATTTATCCAAATTGGTTCAGAAGGTGGTTTATTTGATCAGCCTGTAGAAATGGAAGAGATTCTCCTTGCCCCTGCGGAAAGGGCTGATGTAATTGTTGACTTTTCAAAACACAAAGGCGAAAGAATGGTTATGACCAATAGTGCTAACTCACCTTTCCCATTTGGGACCCCACCTACACAAGATACAGCCCAGATTATGGAATTTCGAGTTAAAAAACATCTTTCCCATCAAGATAAGAGCGTAATCCCAACTACATTAAGCTGTTTAGAACGATTGAACCCTGATAAAGCTGCTGTGACACGCACTAATACGTTGGATGAATCAGTGGATCAATTTGGACGTCTGCTTCTTTTACTAAACAATATGGGTTGGAGCGACTTACCTATTACAGAAACACCTAAAAACGGGACCATTGAAATATGGCAATTATTTAATAGAACGCTTGACACACATCCTATTCACTTGCATCTTGTTCAATTTCAGATCCTTGATCGGGCACCTTTCACGGGAGATCCTTTGGATCCTGACAATCCAACCAATCCACTTATTATTGGTCCTTCTGTTCCTCCTGATAAAAATGAAAGAGGCTGGAAGGACACCGTACGTGCTAACCCAGGTGAAGTCACCCGAATCATCGCACGATTTGGACCGTTTACTGGAATCTATCCATGGCATTGCCATATCCTTGAACACGAGGACCACGATATGATGCGACCGTATGAAGTTCTCCAAAACCACGATTTTGACCCATGCATCCCGATCCCAGACGTATGCCCAGAGGATTCATTTACCCAGTGCTGTGATGGAGACCACGAACATTGTGGGTGTAAAGAAGAACACGACCATGATGAGTCAAGTTCGCAGGATGAATCCAGTTCTCACCTCTAAGGAAATGGTAAAAAGAAAGACTAGCTGAAAATCAGAGCTAGTCTTTTAATATTTTTTCTATTTCATTCACAATGAAATGTCCCTGCTGCAAAGCCAATTGAAAGAAACACTTTGTTCTTATTAATTTACAATCTTTGATATAATAACTAGAATGTTCAATATGGAATAAAGATAAAAGGAGTTTATATGATGATTCATGTATTATTTGTTTGTTTGGGTAACATTTGCCGTTCACCTATGGCCGAGGGAGTGTTTCGTAACCTATTAAAACAAGAAAATTTGTCGAGTAAAGTCAGCGTCGATTCCGCTGCAACCAGCTCTTGGCATATAGGTTCTCCTCCCCACAGAGGAACGCTTGGCATCTTAAAAAAATACAACATTTCCGCAGAAGGTCTTGTTGGACGCCAATTAACAAAAGAGGACTTTGAAAAATTCGACTATATCATTGGGATGGATGAGAGCAATATCAACAACATTTTCGAAATCACCGGTAAACCGCAACATCCAAAAATCATCCGTCTGCTCGATTTAACGGACCATAACAAAGATGTTCCTGATCCTTATTACACAGGAGATTTTGAAGAAACCTATCAGTTGGTTACTGATGGCTGCCAGGCATTACTAGAAAAAATTCGTAAAGAACGGAGCTTAACCTAAAAAAATATCCCACAGCGGGATATTTTTTTAGCGTCGTTCCTTTAAATATTTTCGCATTTCTCTAATAACGTCTCTGTCTGTTCGATTAGCGTGATCATTTTATTCCAGGAATTTTGCGTATTAAGATCCTGCGAGTGGGCTAGATTATTGCGAAGGTTTTCTAATTTCTTGAAGAAATCTTTCCCTTTGCTTTTTGAATCAATCCCCAAAAGCTCACGTAAAGGCTGTTCGTTTAATACGATGTCCCTTTTATCACACAGCTGCAAGCAATCACTGAGTTCAATGCCTTCATTTCGCGCTTTCCGTTGTAAAAATAAATCCTCGGCCAGTTGAATTCTTTTTTCACTTAGGTGCTTCTTCCAGTTAACCTCTTTAAAATAATCACGAATGATTTGATATAAATGCATTTCTACCAACGAAATAATACCGAACAAAAGCATCCGAATCGGTGGTTTCTGGAGATCCGCTAGTGTTACGACTTTGGTAATACGGTTCCCTTCAATAACGAAAAGTCTTTCAGTATTTTTAAAAATAAAAAGTGTTTGAAGCAGCGGTGTGGAATCAGAAACAAGATCAGATGGGCTAAAACTGCTGAAATATTCCTTGCAGCTCCCCTCCCTCAAATCCTCTCTAAGTACATATCCAATCACCATACCATTCTCTTCGACTCCGATTACGTCATAATCTTTTGAAGTCATCTGCTCCTTAACCTGTTGGGCCGGATCCCCTATATTGCAGGTAGCTAAAACCTCTGAAATACTATTAACAGTTATATTTTTTTCAAATAAAGAACGAAGACTTTTGTAAGTACTGACATGATCGCGCTGTTGTACTGGGATGAATGGCATAGGAACTCCCTTCTACTTTTACATCACATAATAAAAATTTTTAACAATCTATTTTGAAATTCCAACTATCTGTTCATATGTTCATAGATGATCTGTAAAAAAGTTGATTTAATCTTCGGGTATAACTGGGGACTATACTTTTCTAGGCGAGATACTTTAAAAGTTGTACTCTCCCTACTTTAATTATATCACATAAAAAAAGGGCGATATAGACTGTTTATTCTCAAATATCCCTGCTAAAATGCAATAGTACTTACATGTTATGGGTTAAGGAATTACCATTCCTTTTACCTTAAATGATCCATTAGGAGAGATGTAGAATGAGTTCGTTGGTTCTCAGTTTTCGGGAAATGGAAAAAACACAGCTTTCGCTTGTTGGCGGAAAAGGATTGAATTTAGGGGAGTTATCGAAAATTCCAGGAATACAAGTACCTGAAGGATTTTGTGTGACAACAGCAGGATATCAGAAAGCCATCGGACAAAACGAAACGTTTCAAGCATTGCTAGAGCAACTAAACAGGCTAACTGTTGACCATCGAAATGAAATTAGTATCATCTGCAGGAAGATTCGACAACTTCTTTTAAAAATAGAAATTCCTGTTGATGTGGTTAAAGCAATTGCTCACTATCTCTCTCAGTTCGGCGAAGAACATGCTTATGCAGTGCGTTCCAGTGCGACTGCTGAAGATTTACCGTATGCCTCCTTTGCTGGTCAACAAGATACCTATCTAAATATCATCGGAAAAGAAGCCATCTTGCAGCATGTCAGCAAATGCTGGGCTTCCCTTTTTACAGATCGCGCTGTTATCTACCGTATGCAAAACGACTTTGACCACAAGCAGGTATTTATATCTGTTATCATTCAAAAAATGGTCTTTTCACAAGCTTCGGGAGTTTTATTTACCGCTGACCCTATTACCTCTAACAGAAGAATACTATCGATCGACGCCAGTTTTGGACTTGGAGAGGCATTGGTCTCTGGTTTGGTTTCCCCCGATTATTATAAAGTACAGGAAAATAAGATCGTCGATAAAAGGATTGCGACAAAAAAGTTGGCGAGCTGTGGCGTAAACGAAGGCGGTACAGAGACGAAGCAGATTGATCTTGCTCAACAAAACACTCAAACCCTTACAGATCCACAAATTTTACAACTTGCACGGATTGGAAGACAGATTGAAGCTTATTTTGGCTGCCCACAGGATATCGAATGGTGTTTGGTTGATGATACCTTTTATATCGTTCAGAGTCGCCCAATCACCACCCTTTTCCCTATACCTGAACAACATGATCAAGAAAGTCACGTCTATATTTCTGTTGGTCATCAACAAATGATGACCGATCCTATAAAACCATTGGGACTGTCGTTTTACCTACTAACGACTCCTGCACCAATGCGGAAAGCCGGAGGAAGGTTGTTTGTGGATGTCACTCATCAACTGGCCTCACCTCTCAGTAGAAACATTTTATTAAATGCCATGGGACAACACGACCCGCTCATGAAAGACGCAATCATGAACCTCATGGAACGTGGAGATTTTATCGTATCGTTACCGGAAGATAAAAAGGCACCAGCTCCCACAAGAGGCAATACAGCTATGCTTGCTCAAATCGAAAACAATCCAACTATCGTTTCTGAACTGATTAAGCGTAATCAAACATCCATAGAAGAGTTAAAACAAAAGATACAAACGAAAACAGGATTGGATTTATTTGATACTATTCTAGAAGATATCCAGGAATTAAAAAAGTTGCTATTTGACCCCCAAAGTTCGGCTGTGATTCACGGTGGTATGAATGCTGCATCATGGATCAATGAACACATGAACAAGTGGTTAGGTGAAAAAAACGCAGCAGACACACTGTCTCTATCTGTACCGAACAATATTACCTCAGAAATGGGTCTCGCGTTATTGGATGTTGCAGATGTAATTCGTCCTTATCCAGAAGTTATTAAATATTTACAGGATGTTAAAGATGATCAATTTTTGGATGAATTGGTTACATTAAATGGCGGGCAGGAAACTCGGAATGCAATAGTAGCTTACCTCGATAAATACGGAATGCGATGTGCTGGAGAAATCGATTTGACCAATCCACGGTGGAGTGAAAAACCATCGATTCTTGTCCCCTTGATACTCAGTAACATTAAAAACGATGAGCCTAATGCCGGCACACGGAAATTTGAGCAAGGGCTGCAAGAGGCGTTGAAAAAAGAACAAGAGTTACTAGATCGATTAAAGCAACTACCGGATGGAAAACAAAAAGCCATTGAGACAAAACGAATGATTAGCCTGCTGCGGAATTTCATTGGCTATCGTGAATATCCAAAATACGGCATGATTAATCGCTATTTCGTTTATAAGCAGGCTTTACTGAAAGAGGCTGAACAGCTCGTAGAAGCTGAGCTTATACATGAAATAGAAGATATTTACTATCTTTCGTTTGAAGAACTTCATGAAGCTGTACGCACAAACAAACTGGATTACGCGGGTTGCTTGGTCGAGCAGCAAGCAGAGCTTGCGACCAGACAGATCATCAGCAAACGGAAAGCTGAATACAAATTTTACGAAAAACTAACTCCCCCGCGTGTGATTACGTCTGATGGTGAAATCCTTACAGGTAAGTACCATCGGGAAAATATCCCGGACAATGCAATTATAGGTTTGCCTGTTTCTTCCGGAGTTATCGAAGGCCGTGCACGTGTTATGCTAAATATGGCAGACGCGGATTTAGAGGAAGGAGACATCTTAGTCACCTCTTTTACAGACCCTGGCTGGACACCATTATTTGTATCGATTAAAGGTCTTGTTACCGAAGTTGGTGGCCTGATGACCCACGGAGCTGTAATCGCACGTGAATATGGATTACCCGCAGTGGTTGGTGTGGAAAATGCCACCAAACTGATAAAAGACGGGCAGCGAATTCGCGTTAATGGATCTGAGGGATATGTTGAAATACTTTAATGGTGGAATACGTATGGAAATAAACAATACACCGCTCTTATGGTAACAGAGCGGTGTTTCACTATGTTTTGTTTCAGTTTATTCCTACATTAAACTATACTTCTAATCTCTTAAAGCTTTACTTGCAATTTCTATCAGTTCACTGGATTCTTTCCCATGCATATCTTGTGCGATTGTTCTTAACGATTGTTCATAATTGGCAGCTTTTTCGGCTTGCTCCATTAACCATTTTAACTCTTTTGTCTGGAAATGGAATTGAGGAATACTATCATGTCTCCCCTTATCATCCATTTCTACAAATGTCTTTAATTGGCGATATCTTAACTTATCCAATTTATTCCCTCCCTTTGTGACTATTAGCACCTGGGATTTAAAGTACTAATAGATGGTACAATTTGATTAGATTATATTCATCAAATCATGAATATATTTTCAAATCGAATGGGAAAAGAAAAAAGAGTGCCTGTCACCATAAATGAAATGGTGACAGGCACTCTTTTTAAATTGATCAAATTGCACCTTATCTTTTAAACGTTATATAGTCAACGTTAATAGGTTCAAGGTCTGCTTTTCTTACTAGTTGATTGATCTGTCCTCGATGGTACTGACCATGAAGGGCAACATGGGTCAAGATGTCTCTTATGGAATGTTGGAACTCTGTTCCTTTACTATTTTTATAGGAAACTAGTTGATTTAAATCGGTCTTGGAAACCCTTGAAAGGAATTCAGCATAGTTATGATGATTTCGATTAACCATCTCCACACATAATTCTAAGCTAACCACTGCCCAGATTGGTAAATGTGAACGATTTGCACCTTTTAATCTAGTATACCAAACGTGTTCCGCATGAAGGATATGGGAGAAAAGATTATTCGCCTTTTTGTTCTCTTCACCGTTTTGTAAGGTTTCTAGAATTCTTTGATTAGCCCAATGTAAATGTTTAAACATAGATTGGATTGTTTCCAAGGAAGCCACACCATCCTTCTAGTTTATTTCTTTTAAGATGAGGTTGGATAAATTTTGGCAATGGCTCATGACGGTATCTACGACTACATCGGAAGCATATTCCAAATAGTGGACCATAAATTCTTTATTATTTGGGTGTAGAAAAGTGCCTATGAAATCAATTAGCAGATCGTTTACTAGCCTGCTATTGGAATAAACCAATTCAGCATGAGCTGCTTGCTCTTCTATAGTGGAACCTTTGTACACCATTTCTTTAAAATGAGGCATATTTTCAGCTAAGTAATTTGACTCGTTCACTTGCCGAGGAACATCCAACATCAGCTTGTGAAAAGTTTCTTGGGCAACAAAGGTTTCTTCTTCAATACAATGCTTTAAAAAAGATTTTGCATGGTTCGTATTTGCAAACAAAAAGGTCACGTTTCTAAGTAGTGTCTCTAAATAAGCTTCTTTGGAATCCACGCCTTGTTTTATCTCTTTTAATACTTGAATCATTCTTTGTGAAAGTTCATCTCTATTCCAATGGGGCTGGTTCATGACAGCGCTTAAAACACCTGCGGTTTGTTTGGATAATATTTCTTTAGACAATGGTTTTCTCTCCTATTTGACTGTATTTACCTCTTTAGAATATCATATCACCTTTTTCTAAAACAAAGCTATGATATTTGGAGATATGAATGAGGATTTATTCCTTTACAGACCGATCCTAAAAATTAGGAATGAAATTTTAAGAGCAATATTTTATACTTTACTAATAAAGGATGGTGATGACTATTATGGAAAAGATTGTAGTTTGTATTAGTAATCCTTATTATGCTGAAAAGCTAATTCAGAGAGGAAAAGTTTTGGCTGATGCGTTTAATGGAGAGTGTGTTGTACTAAACGTGCTAAAAGCACCTTTTGACGAATTGGATTACAATCAATTACAAACAAAGTTAATGTTTGAGAGCTTGGCCGATAAATATAATGTACAGCTTATGTCTGAGCCTTCTAAGTTTAAAAAAATTGCCTATCACATCGCTCAGTTTGCTGAAGAACAGAAGGCCACGCAAATTGTCATTGGGCAAGTGTCTCTTTCCAAACTCGAATTGATGTTGCAAGACTCATTAATAAACAACCTTCTCGAGAAACTTGAAGGCGTCGATTTGCACATTGTTGAAGTCAGTCGTCAAGTAAACGAAAGCGAAGAATATGACAGAGGAATAGCTGCGGAATTAATAAAAATTGCGGATGAATTTGAAATTTCTTTTAAAAGTGATCATAACCAAGAAGGAAAAAAAGGAATTTTTTATAAAATGAGTGCTTCTGACTTCTCAAACGGATTTTTTGTAATGAAACACGGAAATGAGCACCAAGTAATTAAAGTCTTACATGGAAAAGTTAAGAAAGAAGATATTGATCAAATTAGTAGTTAACGTAGTAGCGATAGTAGCGCTGCTTGTTCTTCTACTGGTCGGTGAGGAAAAGGATTATAGTACCCATAACATATACCTTTGTGTCAGGATGACTTTATCAATCTCACTTAAAATAAGGAAGAGATTTTCGCTTATTCCTTTTAAAACTGTTGGAGCCAATGCTGGATTTGAGAGGATGCTGCTTAAATTTGCAAGTAAATCATTTGCTCCAATATCGATGGTAATAAGTTCCGCATCAGAAATAGATCTTCGAAGACTAGCATACTAAAATCCTCGAATCCGAAAATAGGACCCGAGGATTTTAACGTAGTATCTCAAAATTCTAGTGAAACTTTATAATATTTTTCGGTACGGCTTATTTATTTAAAAACTTTTCCAATATATATCTCATCTCATCAGGGATTGGAGAACTTTTTTGTTTTTCAAAATCAAAGTGAACGATAACTGCTTCCCCGTATGCAAGAAGTTCTTCTCTGTCTTGATGGATAAACTCATGACTTAATGTAAAACTACTTCTTCCTATCTCTTTTAAAGATGATGTAACTACGATATTATCATTTACATAAATTTGTTGTTTATAGTCACAATGAGTAGAAACGAGAACAAACGGCCAACTATCCAAATTTGGAACAATTTCATTATCTAAAAGAAACACTACACGAGCTTGTTCTAGATAGATAAAATAACTCACACTGTTGATATGACCTAACGCATCCGATTCACAATATCTTGTGACTATTTCTGTACGATGTTGAATGGTAACTCCCCCCTTATTTATTGACCATATTTTTCTTCATCTCTTCAACTAAGATCGGAACACCCACTGTACAAGTATGAATCCCTAAAACGCTGACCAACTGGAATACTTCCATAATTTCTTCTTTTGTAGCACCATATTTTAAGGCATTCTTAATATGAATCCGTGTACCTGGATCATATAAATGTGTCGTTGCGACATCAATCGCGATATAAATGAACTCTTTAACTTTTGGTTCAAGTGTCCCTTTATTCCATGGCACGGATGAAAACTCAAGGTAAGCCTGAAAAAATTCATCATCTAAAAGTAAAAACTGATCCCATAGCTCTGACCAATACCCACGTGCTTCGATAAACTGTTCTTTTAACATTTTCTGTCTCTCTGTTAATTCCTCATTGAGTTCTACCCCGGCGTTTTTCAGCTCTTCAACTAAAATCGGAACACCAGAGGTACATGTATGAATTCCTAATACACTAGTTAACTCAAAAACTTCCATTATTTCTTCTGGCGTTGCCCCGTATCTGAAAGCATTTTGCATATGGGCTTGAATGCCAGGAGCATATAAATGTGTAGTAGAAGCGTCGATTGCCACGTATATTAACTCTCTTACCTTTGGATCAAGACTTCCTTTTTTCCAAGGGACAGCTGAGAATTTGATGTACGCTTCGAAAAAATCTTCGTTTAATCGTAACGTATCATCCCAAAACTCTGCCCAATATCCTCTTTCAGAGATGAATTTTTCCTTAAGTGCTTTTTGTCTTTCTGTTAATTGGTTCATATTATCACTCCTGTAATAGATTAACTCCAACAATCACTTGTTGAAATCGATGTGAAATTTTACAGATTTTTACCATGCCATATTTAACAAATTCATAATCTCTTCCTCGTCATGAACGGCCCTTGGGCTACTTGCTACTACTAGGTCTGCCATTGCATCGGCAGCGATAGCATTAAATTGTTCCTTTGAAATGTTAACTTCTCGTAAGCTAGTTGGTAAGTCTAACCTTGTAACCAAGTCTTCCACTAAGAATGAGGCCTGTTTTGCAAGCTCTTCTTCACTCTTACCAGCAGGATTGGCGCCCATTGCTTGTGCGATCATAGCTTGCTCCTGCACAGTTTCAGAAAGTGAATACCGCATAACATGTGGCAACATAATGCAGGAAGTAATTCCGTGTGCCACATTCCCATGTGCACCAATTTGGTGACCGATTCCGTGGCTTAATCCCATCATGACGTTTGTCACTCCAAAGAAAGACATCCATGCAGCTTGTTGACATTGTAATCGAGCAAATAAATCATGGGGATCTTCTTTACATTTTGGCAGATTTTCAGTCAATATTTTTATAGCTTCGATTGCCAAAGTGGTTGGTATTAATTGCTTTCCTTTTGAATATACAGTTTCAATTGCATGGTCTAATGCTCTTATTCCTGAAGCTAACCATAGCCAATCGGGTGTATCAACTGTAAATTCAGGGTCTAAAAATACTGTCACTGGCGTTAACTTATCATCAATAAATAATTCTTTTACTTTCCTTCCCTCATCCGTAATTCCAATAATGTTTGAAAATTCTGCTGCTGATAAGGTAGTTGGAATTGCAATATGTGGTATAACAGTATTTTTAATTGATGGGATTTCAACTTCTTTTCCGTACTCATATTTAACTGAATAATTCTTTAGCTGTTCTTTATCCGTTAAAGATTCTCCTAAAATTAAGCTGACAGCTTTAGTGGTATCAATCACTGTTCCTCCACCTAAACTAATAAGCAAATCTACGTTTTGATCATTTATCTTTGAAGCAATATCAAAAACTGATTGACTTAATGTGTGTTGTTTCGTTCCTGACACAACGGAAATCAACTTTTCACCTAATAGACCCTTCACTTTATGAACATAATTTGACTCCAATAAAGAATTACTACAAATAATTACAACTCTATTAGAACCCAACCGCTCAACTTCTAGAGACAATTTATCGATTATGCCCTCCCCATATAACACTTTTTGAATGGGTAAAAATCGATACTCTCCTGTGAAATTACTTTTAGACATTCTTCATACACCCCCTCAACTTTCGACTATCCGAAATAGACAGAAGACATCTCATCTGATTCCATCATGGATTTCAAGTAGTGGATGTCTCCCTTTCCAACAACCTTTCCACGTTCTAGAACGTACCCATAATCCGCAATCCGGATCGCAAGAGCTGCCATTTGTTCGGAAACAATAATGGTAACCCCCTGTGCCTTTAATTCCTCTAAATATTGATAAACTTGATCGACGACAATCGGTGCTAACCCTAAAGATGGTTCATCAAGCAGTAATAATTGCGGTTTAGATAGAATAGCCATAGAGATGATTAACAATTGCTGTTGTCCGCCACTTAGCGTTCCAGCAAGCTGCGACTTCTTTTCACCCAAGATTGGAAATCGTTCATAAACCTCGTTAATTTGGTTCAGCATATTTTTTTTATTTTCTTTTGAATTTCGAAAATAAAAACCTAATAGTAAATTGTCATGAACAGATTGATCCTTAAACAAGCGGCGTCCTTCCATGACATGGGCAATTCCTTGTTTCACTCTTTCCTCTACTGGTTTGGTATGGATGGCATTGTCTTTATAATAGATTTCACCTTGGTCAGGTATAATCAGCCCGCTAATGGCACTTAGCATCGTTGATTTTCCAGAACCATTTGCACCGATAATGGCAGTGATATTATTGGGTTCAATATCAATCGAAACACCTTGTAAGGCTTTAATTGGTCCGTAGTTCACATGAAGATCAGTCAATTTAAGCATGTTTAGCTACCCCCAGATAGGCTTCAATTACTTGTTTATTTTGTTTCATACCTTTCATATCACCGGTGTAGATTTCTTCTCCAGAATCTAAAACAACGACTCGATCAACTAAACTGGAGACAAAATCCATATGATGGTCGATTAACACAACTGGAATACCTTTGCTCTTCACATATCGAATAAGTTGAATTAACAACTTTAACTCTGTCTCAGAAAGGCCAGCTGCCGGTTCATCCAGCAAGAGAATTTTAGGCTCGGCTAGAATTGCTCTTGCTACTTCAACGATTCTTTGAATACCATATGGCAGATTACCTACTTGATCATCGGCGTATTGAGCAAGTTCTGACAAAACCATAATTTGGTCTACTTTTGCCAACATTTCTTGTTCTTCTGCGATACTTCTTTTTAAGTTCAGGGTACAAGAGAGAATCCCAGATTGATATAAGCGGTGATTTCCAAGCAGTAAATTTTCGCGAACTGTCATATTTGCGACATTATGGGGATCCTGGAATGTACGGATAATTCCTTTGGTTGCAATAAGATGACTTTGTTTATTCGTAATGTCATCATCTTCAAAAGAAATCGCTCCCGAAGTAATCGGATAGATGCCACTGATTAAATTGACGAGCGTACTTTTCCCTGAACCGTTAGGGCCAATTAAACCTAATATTTCGCCTCGATAGAGGTTAAAGGTTATTCCATTTAATGCTCGTAAACCAGAGAAGTCTTTAATAACGTTTGTTGTTGTTAGAATCGGTTGATGGCTTCTGTTTGCCTCCGAATCGTTAATTTCTCTTTTTGCCACTACAGTCATTGCAGGTGATGGAGACTTTTCCTTACTTTTAAGATTTTTATAAAGGCTGGTTCTTAATTTCAGTACTCCAGCAAAGCCTTGTGGAATAATTAAAAAGGAAACTACTAATAGCAAGGAATAGATCATCAATTGATATTCTTGGATAAATTGAAGCTTATTTGGGATAAAGGTAAGGAAACCTGCACCCAAAATTGGACCAATGATTGTCCCGAATCCTCCAAGAATTCCCATTACTAGAATTTCAATTGATTGCATCATTCCAAATGAATTCGTTCCGATATATCCCATTAAGTGCGCATACAAAGCCCCGGCAACCCCTGCCATCAATGCACTTACGGTATAAGCTAATTGTTTCACAAATTGCGGCGAGATCCCGATACTCGCTGCACTTAGTTCACTGCGGTGAACAGCTAAAAAAGATCTACCGATATAGGATTGAACAAAGTTTTTGAACATCCATAAAAAGAACACAACAATGACTAAAACAACCCAATAGTAATAAGCAAGACCCATTGGAATCCCTAATAGAGTGAATGTACCTAGCTGGGGAGATGGAATGCCGCTTAAACCCATTACACCTCCTGTGACAGAAGACCATTCTTTTGCCACCTCTTGTACAATGAATCCAAATCCTAGTGTCATCATCGCTAGATAAAACTCTTTCACACGACCAGCTGGGAAAGATAACAAATATCCGACTAATCCATTTAGCAGTGCCGCTAACAAAATCGTCACAACTAACGACAACCCGAATTTCGTCATGAAAATGGCTGATGTATAAGCACCAATGGCATAAAATGCAGCATGTCCTAGAGAGATTTGACCAGCAAAGCCACTCAGTAGGTTGATGCTTTGGGCAAGGAGAATATTAATGCCCCAGAAGATAAATAACTGAACATCATTAACAGCAAAGAAAAACGGGACTAAAGCAAATAATAAAAACAATGCCAGCTTTGTAAATCCATTATTCGAGATTCTTTTGAAAGTACTACTTTTCATACTTTCTGCACCACCTTCACTCCAAAGAATCCATCTGGTTTAAGAGCTAAAATAATAATTAAAATCAAAAATGCTACGCCATGCTCAGCAGAAGTAGAGATATAGCCACCAACTAATTTTTCAATCACTCCAAGCATGAGGCCGCCAAACAAAGCTCCTTTTGAACTTCCAATTCCGCCTAACACGGCCGCAACAAATCCTAAAACCATGATGTTCATTCCAAATTCTGGAGTAATCGTTCCATAGATGGGAGCAATAAGAATTCCAGCTACACCTGCTAATAAAGCACTAATCATAAAGGACAACGTCATGACCATCTTTGATTTAATCCCCATAACTCTCGCAAAGTTAGGATCAAAAGCAACTGCCTTCATTGCTTTACCCCAAATGGTTTTATTTATAATCACTTCCATTAATAGCATAATGACCAACGCCATCACTAAAACTAGTAAATATTGAGCCGATAATTGAATGCCAAAAATTGAAACATAATCTGTCGCTTGAAAGATGAATGGTGGAAATGCTAATGCTTGAGCCCCCCATATCTTTGAAGCCAAAGCCTGTAAAAACAAACCAAGCCCAAGTGTAGAGACAATCCAACCCATACTAGTTGGATATTTTAATAAAGGCCGTATCGAAAATCTTTCGAGTATATATCCTAAGAGAATAATGATTGAAAATCCTAAGGGTATGGAAACAATCCATGGCAATCCTTTCATTAAAAACGACAGCACGAGCATGGAACAAAACATAATAAATGGACCATGACCAAAGTTTACAACCTTTGTGGTCCAAAACGTGATATTAAAACCGTGAGCAATCAGTGAATACACGGCACCGACACATAATCCAGTAAAAATTAACTCTAATGCAAACTGTAAACTAGACACCGTAACGACCTCCTAACACAATTTCACTTCCAAATAAATCTAACTACTGGTTGAATGCTTACTATGCACCCAACCAGTATAGGATTCTATCAAACAATCATTACTTATTATCCTGAAGGAAGTGAAGGATCCTCCACTGATAGCCATTTCACCTTACTCATATGGAACGAGTTTAATGTTATCGCCATCCTTAACGTATTCAAATAAATTGAGGGCTTCTTCAGAAATTGCATGATGCTGCTGTTCACTAAAAGAATAGGTGGCATTTACCCCTTTATAGTCTTTGATGGATTCTAAAGATTTGATGATATCTTCTGATTTCGTACTTTCTGCATTTTTAATTGCTTCAAACAGAACATTTGCACCATCATAAGCATTTGCTACGTTTAAAGACATAAATAGCTGTGGATTTTCTTCGTCATTGCCCCAATAGCGATCAGCACCGTATTTTTTCTTGTACGCATCCGCAAATTTTTGTGCTTCTTTGGATAGTGGTTCCTGCCCTAGAGCCCCAATCATCGAGCCAATAGTCCCTAGAACTAAATCACCCGCTCCTTCTACATATGGATTTGACAGAGCACCATTTGTTGCAACAAGCGGTACATTCAGTCCTAAACGATCCATTCCTTTTTTAATATTGGCAAGGTCAGCACCCAGTCCAACGACAACCACAACTTCCGCACCAGCATTTTTTATTTTTGATAATTGAGAGGTCATATCGGAAACGCCTTGATTGTATTCTTCACGAGCAACTGGTTTAACGCTAAAATCCTTTTCTAGCATTTCTGAAATCAAATCAATCCCAGACTTTCCGTAAGCCGTACTTTCGTGAAGCAATGCTACCTTTTTCCAGTTCTCACCAGCAAATTTCCCTAGAACATTCGCTTCTACGTCATTCTGTAAAGCAAAGGAGAATACATTTTTCCTTGGTGGTTGGTTCGTTCCATTTGGATAGGTTACTGAAACGGTTTGTGGAACAATATTCATATGGACCATCCCTTTGGCTTCCGTAATCGGAACAGTGGCAAGTCCTGGACCGCTTCCTGCAGGGCCAATAAGCGCAACAACCTCTGGATCTGCAATTAATTGTTGAACATTTGTGGCGGCTTTATCAGGAACTAATTGATCGTCTAAGATTTTAACTTCAATTTTCTTACCGTTAATTCCGCCATTTTTATTCCATTCTTCAATGGCTAATTCCACCCCGCGTTTATTCCCTTCACCATATTCACTATAAGGACCTGTAATAGCGGAGGTCATACCGATTTTAATGGTTCCTTTATCAGAATCTTCTTTTTTCCCACCTGAAGAATTCGTTGAAGTATTAATGGCAGAATTACTGCATGCTGTAATAAAGAACAAGATTAATCCGAGTGCGATTACTGAAAGCCTTTTTATCATTTTGCGAACCCCCAAAAATTTTAATAGGATCTTGGCATTCCCAAGTTATGTTGAGCAATAAAGTTTAAAATCATCTCTTCTGAAACAGGAGCAATTTTAAAGAGTCGAACATCTCTCCATATCCGTTCAACATGGTATTCTTTTGCATAGCCAAAACCACCCAACACTTGCATGGCTCGATCACATAATCCGAATGCTGCTTTACCAGCAATTAATTTTGCTGTATTCGCTTCTGCACCATTCGGGAGTGATTGATCGTATAGCCAAGCGGCCTTGTAATTCATCAATTGAGCCACATTGATTTCAGCACTTAACTCAGCAAGCGGGAATTGAATTCCTTGGTAAGCACCAATCGGCGTATTGTTGAATACAATTCTCTCTTTTGAATAATCTACCGCTAATTTAAGCGCGAGTTGACCTGTACCTACTAAACCAGCCGTTGTGACAATTCGTTCGGCGTTTAGAGTATCAACGAGATAACGCCAGCCTTTACCTTCTTCGCCTATTAGATTGTCTTTATGAACTTTTAAGTTTTCGATAAACACTTCATCAGATTGGACACAATGTGTTCCGACTTTTTCAATCGCCTGCGTTATAATCGCGGGATCTTTTGCGTCCACTAAAAATAAACTGATGCCATCTGTTTTCCTTTGAACATCTTCCTTTTTCGTTGTCCTTGCTACAAGCAGCATTTTGTCAGCAACATTCACACCTGAAATCCAAGTTTTCTGACCATTAATGATATAATGATCACCCTCTTTTTTAGCAAAAGTAGTGATTTCAAGCGAGTTACTTCCCGCGTTCGGTTCTGTTAGAGCCATACAAAAGTTCATTTCACCAGAAGCAATTTTAGGCAAGTATTCTCGTTTTTGAACTTCGCTTCCATGAAGTTCAATGGTGATTCCTCCGAATACGGGGGTCAGCATAAATAACTGACCAACGGTTGAACCTGCACCCGCTTTTGCAAGTTCCTCAATGACCATTGCCATTTCCACTAGACCTAGGCCAACGCCTCCATATTCCTCGGAAATCGCAACACCGATATAGCCGTTTTTCCCTAGTTCACTCCATAATTCATGGACAAATTCATGCTTTGCATCTTTTTCCCGCCAATATTCTAAGCCAAAGTCATTGGCAATTTTTCGAACACCTTCTCTTAACATCAATTGATCTTGGGTAATTTCAAAGTTCATTATGCTCGCTGCCTCCTAGTTTCTCTTAATTGCCTTTTAAGGACTTTTCCTGAAGGGTTTCTTGGTAATTCATCTACGAATTCAATTTCTTGGGGAACCTTGTATTTTGCTAGCTTTTCCTTGCAAAAGGAGAGAAGTTGTGACTCCGTTATGTTCTCGCCTTTCTTTGCAACAATGAACGCTTTTGGAACCTCTCCCCATTTTGGGTGTGGGATCCCAATCACAGCAGCTTCTATCACCAGCGGGTGCTCATATAACACCCTTTCCACCTCAAGGGAAGCAATATTTTCTCCACCGCTGACGATCATATCTTTCTTCCGGTCCGTGATGAACAAATATCCTTCTTCGTCCAAGTAGCCCATATCTCCAGTATGAAACCATCCGTTTCGAATCGCTTTCTTCGTTGACTCTTCATCTCTCCAGTAGCCCTTCGTCACCTTCGGTCCGCGAAAGACAATCTCGCCAATTTCACCTGGCGGGACACTGTTTCCATTGTCGTCGACAACACTCATATCCAAGTGTACGCAAGGTTTGCCTACAGAGCCAAGCTTTTCGAATGTTTTGGAGCGCGGGAGGAAGGTGTCACCTGAAACAGTTTCTGTTAACCCATAGGCGTCACAGAACCAAGCATTTTTAAATAGCTTCTGTACCTTTTCAATTAATGGTTCTGGCATCCGTTCTCCTCCCGCAATAATGAAGCGGATGGAGTCAAGATTATATTGATCTGCTTTTTCAAATTGAAGTAACATATTAATCATGGCTGGTGCTAACCAAATATTGGTCGGCTTTTCTTTTTCAATGGCGGCAAGTACTTTCTCGGGATCAAATTTTCTTAAAATGACAACACTGCCTCCGCGGTGCAATACCCCAGTGGAAGGAAGATCCAATCCGCCAACATGGTATAGAGGACCAACAATTAACGTTTTATCCTCAGGTCCAATGTTAAAGGTCCAAATGTGACCTATATTTTTCCAATATAAGTTTTCAAAAGAAATCTTCACCCCTTTTGGTCGAGAGGTTGTTCCGGATGTATACATTAAGCGATGTAAATCGTCCATTTCTACATGTGCATCTTGTACGTGTGTACCTAAATTGGAATCTATTAAATTTTGATAGGAAATCCATGAATCATCCTGTGTTACGGATAGAGAAACATAGTGTTCGAGTTCGGGTAAACTTCCGCGAATGCTATCAATCTCATTCTGGAAATCGTCCTCAGTGATAATCGCTTTAGCACCAGCATTTCCTAAGATATAAGCAAGTTCATCAGATGCTAAGCGAAAATTAAGCGGCAGAAAAGTTGCTCCAATTCGATTCACGGCAAAGATTATTTCAAAAAATTCAGAACAATTAAATAGTAAAATTCCTACTCGGTCTCCCCGTTCGATGCCAAGAGAGAGAAGCCCTTGTGCTAGGGCATTCACACGATCATTCAGCTCTTTATATGTAATTCGTTTATCACCATAAACGATTACTTCTTTACTAGGACTTTCTTGGGCCCATTTTTTAACGATAGATGAGTAGTTGATATTTCCTTCAAAGCTCAATGTGCTCTCCCTCCAAAATGGTTATCTTCCTAAATAATTAGGTTTCCTTTTTTCTAAAAATGCACTTAACCCTTCTACACGATCCTCCGTACTAAAGTTGACAAGCCAAGCTTCTGCTTCTAAACTTAAGGCATTATCTAAGGAGATTTCACTTCCTTGGTTAATCGCTTTTTTGGACTGAATCACAGCCATTGGACTATTTAGCAATATGCTTTCAGCTAGTTCTACACAGCTGCTCATGAGTTCATCATGTGGGACGATTTTGTTCACAATTCCTAGTTCTTTTGCTTCTTGGACAGGTATACGTCTTCCTGTAAAGACTAACTCTTTTGCTACACCCTTCCCTACTAATCTAACTAACCTTTGAGTTCCTCCCCATCCTGGGTAAAGTCCGATACAAACCTCAGGGAGACCCAATTGTGCCTTATCTGACGCGACGCGAATATCACACGCTAATGCTAATTCGGTTCCGCCACCTAATGCATAGCCATTAATTGCAGCAATCACTACTTTACTGCTGTTCTCTATTTTTCTTAAAACGTTTTGACCTCTATAAACAAAGCGCTCACCTTCAATGACGGTCATTTGTCTCATGGCATCGATATCTCCGCCAGCTACGAATGCTTTCTCACCGCCGCCTGTAATGATGACAACGCGAATCTTTTGATCTTTTTCGATTGTATTAAAAATAGTTTCTAATTCATCTAGGACCTCATCATTCATCGCATTTAACACTTCTGGACGATCAATCGTGATAGTAGCAATTCCCTCCCCGATTTGGGTACGAACATATTTTACTTTTTCCATGGATATCTCTCCCTTTATACATGAATTCCTTTGCCCATACTTTCTAAAGCAGCATCTAGTAAACCTTCAGATAAGGTAGGGTGCGGATGGATCGTTGCTGCTATTTCCTCTGGTGTCGCTTCAAGGTTGATAGCTAGTACTCCTTCTGAAATTAATTCAGACGCATTGTGTCCCACGATATGAATCCCAAGGATTTGATTATATTTTTTATCGCGAAGGACTTTAATGAATCCCTCTGCTTTTCCATTTGTGATAGCGCGGCCATTTCCGTTAAAATGGTACTTACCAATCTGGTAATCTAGATTTTTTGCGGATGCCTCTTTTTCTGTTAGACCAACAGAAGCGATTTCAGGTGAGGTGTAAATGCAACGTGGAACAGAATCGTATTTGATTTCTTTTGAATATCCCATACAATTCTCAGCTGCAACCATTCCCTGTGCTGAGGCAACATGTGCTAGATTTTCTTTTCCAGTTACATCTCCGATTGCGTAAATAGAAGGGATATTGGTTCGAAGGTGTTCATCGACCTTGATGCCTCTATTTACTACCTCAAGCCCTATTTTTTCTAGTGTTTCAATTCTCGCTTTCCTGCCGGTTGCAACAAGAATCTCTTTCACAACAATTTCTTGATAATGGTCTTTGTGCTCAATGTATAGAGTCTTTTCTCCATTTTCTACTTTAATTTCTTTTACTTTTGAAGAGGTGTGGATTTCGACTTCATCTTTTTGGAGTGACTTCTTTAGGAATTGTGCGACGTCATGATCTGCACCAGGCAGAATTTGGTTTTCGCTCTCAATCAGTACAACTTTCACACCTAATGGAGCATAGATACCAGCAAATTCACAACCGATGGCCCCTGCACCTATAATCGCAATACTCTCAGGTAATTCTGTAATGGAAAGAGCTTCTTTGCTTGTCAATGGATGGGCATTTCGTAAACCTGGAATGTTCGGAATATAGGCCTCGGAACCTGTAGCTAAAATAATATTCTTAGAAGTAATCCTTTCTATTTCACCAGTGCTCTTGGTAACATTCACCTTATTTGGAGAGACGACCTCACCTACCCCATTTATAACGGTGACCTTACTTTTCTTCAGTAAATGACGAACTCCATTTTGAAGCTGCTGAATGACCGCTTCCTTCTTCTGTAATAATTTCGAAAAATCTATTGAGGGCTCTGGATAATAGACTCCATATTCAGAGGATAGGGAGTGAAGTTTTGTCAGTTCTGCTCCTTTGAGCAATGTTTTGGTTGGAATACACCCTTCATTTAAACAAACGCCACCGAGCTCATTTCGCTCAATTAAAACTACTCTTCCTCCTAATTGAGCAATACGAATAGCTGCAACATACCCGCCGGGACCACCGCCAATGATAACAGCATCATAGCTGGGTAAAACGGTTTCATTAGAAGGATTCTTAAACACTTCCTCTGCTGAAGGAAGTACCGTATTTTCGTCTTGCTCCTTCTCTGACTGGGTCGTAAGCAGCGTCGCTAATGGTTCGCCAACGACAACTTCCTCTCCTTCTTGCTTTAAAATACTTCCAATAACGCCACTTTCTGGAGCTTCTACTTCCACTGTCAATTTCTCTGTCATTAATTCGGCAACGGTGTCATTTTTATTCACTTTATCACCTTCTGCCACTAACCACGTGGTGACAGTTGCCTCCGTCATCGTTAGACCTGCTTTAGGTACAATAATATCCATTTTCATTATTTTTCTCCTAATTTTGAAGTAACAGAATTTCATCTGGATTCTCAATGAAATGTTTAATTTTCCCCAAAAACTCTGCTGCCGGTGCCCCATCCATCACACGATGGTCAAAAGATAGGGAAAGGACCATTGTTTTTCCAATACGAATTTGACTGTTTTCTACAATAATGTCTTCTATCATTCTACCAACGCCAAGAATAGCACTTTCTGGTTGGTTGATCACCGGAGTAAAGGCATCCACGGCATACATCCCTAAATTACTAATGGTAAATCTACTGTTTTCCATATCGGACGGTTTTAACTTTCCAGTTCGTGCTTTGGTTACTTTATCCTTCAAGTCAACGGAGATTTGTTCAAGCGATTTTTGATCTGCTTGGTGAATGACTGGAACGATTAACCCTTCCTCCTGGGCCACAGCTACCCCAATATTAATATCGTTATGGTAGGTGAGCACTTCTTCCTCTAACGAAACATTTATCTTTGGATGTTGTTGTAGACTTGCAGCAACCATTTTGATAAGCAAATCGGTAAAACTAATTTTGAAAGAATGTATTTTCATATATTCGTTTCGATAGTTAACAAGGTTTGTTGCTTCAGTTTTAACTGTCAGGGTCACGTGAGGAGCATTTCTTTTACTTTCCGCCATCCTTGTGGCAATTACTTTTCGAACGCCCGCTAGTCGGATTTTCTTTTTGTCAGTATGGTTATGTAGAGGTTCGATTTGTTTTAAGATATCTGTACTGACAATTTTCCCGTCTTGACCGGTCCCTTGTATTTTTTCAATATCAATATTTTCAATTGTGGCTATATTTTTTGCGAGTGGAGTGATTTTTCTAGGTTGTTTCTTAGGTGGGGTTTGATCCGATATCGGATGATTCAAGTGTTGTGTATAGTAAATGACATCTTCTTCAATAATGCGTCCATTGGGACCACTTCCGTTATAGTGTGATAAATCCATTCCTAATTTCTTTGCTAGGGCTCTTGCTCGCGGAGAGGCAAAGGAAGTTTTCTCTATTAACAAGTTCAAGATTCCCTCCTCCTTTATGAATGACCGGCAATTGAGAATTGGCGCCCAACGCAGATTTTATTAACCGCTTGGATGATATCATTTTCATTTGGCAAATAATAGTTTTCGAGTGGTTTACTGTATGGCACAGGTGTAAATGGTGCAGCAACTCGTTGGATCGGTGCGTCTAGATAATCAAAGACTTCTTCTTGAACCATAGCAGCAATTTCCGCACCGACGCCGCCAATTTTAACCGCTTCGTGTACAATGATAAGTCTGCCAGTCTTTTTAACGGATTGTTTAATGGTTTCTGTGTCTAAAGGTGAAATCGTTCGTGGGTCAATAATCTCAGGAGATATTCCGTTATTTTCGAGCATTTGTGCCGCAGCCAAAGCTTTGTTAACCATTTGGCCTAGAGCAACAATGGTAACATCCTTTCCTTCTTTGACAATTTTTGCTTGCCCTAGTGGAATCGTATAATCTTCTTCTGGTACTTCCCCTTTCATCCCGTACAACGCTTTATTTTCAATGAATACTACAGGATTATTATCGCGAATCGAAGCTTTCAATAACCCTTTCGCATCATATGGATTTGACGGCATGACTACTTTTATCCCAGGGATATGAAATAGAAGCGCTTCCAAACTTTGCGAATGTTGAGGACCGGCATTTACTCCAGCTCCACTTTGAGTCCGAATGACTAATGGCAATGTCATTTGTCCCCCGGACATATATCTCATCTTGGCCGCTTGATTAATAATGGGATCGAAACATACCGCGATAAAGTCCATAAACATGATTTCAATGACCGGTCTCAACCCTGTAGAAGAGGCACCCACTGCCATTCCAACGATTGCAGACTCACTTATCGGTGTGTCGATGACACGTCCAGGACCAAATTCATCCAATAATCCACGTGTAATTCCAAATGAGCCACCTGCATTCGCCACATCTTCTCCGGCAATAAACACAGTCGGATCTTTCTGCATTTCTTCTTTTAGCGCATTATTAATCGCTTTGTTATATCGAATCAGCATAATTCCACCTCCAATTTAAGCGTATACATCTTCTAATGTTGACAATTCATCTGGTAAAGGACTTTCACGTGAAAACTTTTCTGCTTCATCTAGTTCGCTTCTGACAGCTTCTTCAATTGAAAGTAGTGAACTTTCCTGGATATGATATTCAGATAGTAGGAGAGAACGGAAATTTTTAATCGGATCGTTTTTCTTCCATTCATCAATCTCACCCTCTGGCCGGTACCGTTGTGGATCTCCTTCAAAATGACCACTCCAGCGATTGGTTACACATTCTACTAGGAAAGGTCCCTCTCCATTTCTAGTCCGATTTATGATGGTTTTCATAGTTTGATAGACTTCTAAAACATCATTTCCATTTATTAAAAAACTCTCAATGCCATAGGCTGCTCCTCTTTCAACGATTGTTTTAACAGGTAAATGCGTTTCCCGCGGGGTAAATTCTGCATACTGATTACTCTCACAAACAAAGATAATTGGTAGTTTAAGGACAGCGGCCATGTTAACTGCTTCGTGGAAATAGCCAATGCCGGTAGCACCTTCACCAAAGAAAGGAATTACGACTTGACCTTTGTTGTTCGTTTTGGCTGTAATCCCAGCCCCAACGGCAATCGGCATACCTGCTCCGACAATTCCATTGGCCCCGAGAATCCCTAAATCCACATCGACAACATGCATCGAACCGCCTTTTCCTTTACAATAGCCCGTTTCTTTCCCAAATAACTCGGCCATCATCTTTTTAACATCTGCACCCTTTGCAATACAATGTCCATGTCCTCGGTGCGTACTCGTAATATAATCTTCTTTTGATAAACTTTCACAAATACCAGACGCCACCGCTTCTTGACCTATGTATAGATGCAGAAAGCCTGGAATCAGTCCATCTGCGAACAAACTAGAAACTCTTTCTTCAAAGCCGCGGATCTTGACCATCGTTTGATAAAGGGACAACAACGTATCATTCGAAATTTGGCTCAACCCTTCTTCCCCCTTTTATAGAGTTAATCATTTAGAATTCCATGCTTGATAATGTTCAAGTAGATTTTTGCTATTTCATCCAGTGGTTTTTCGCCATTTGGATTGTACCAGTGATACATAAAGTTACTTGCACCTAAGATAAAGAAGCTAGCTATTCGGCTGTTTTCTACATTAAAAACGCCATTTATTCTTCCTTCTTCCAAAACGTTAATAAAGATGCCTTCATATTCATCTCGATTATTTAACACGATTTGATAATTCTCGGGTGATAGATTATTGTACTCTTTATAAAAAATGGTGATATCATCTTTAAAATCCTTAATAATTTCTAAGTGGACTTTTAATAATTTCACAAGCTTTTCTTCCGTTGGAAGTGTTTCTTCTGCAATTACTTTCAACTTCGAAAGACCTTCCGTTATAAATCGTTCGTGGAGCAAAAAGAGAATTTCTTCTTTTGATTTTAGATAATGATATAATCCACCTTTCGTGATCCCCGCAGCATCTGCAATATCTTGAATGGAAGTTCTATTAAACCCTTTCTTCACAAAAAGCGTTAATGCTTGATCCAAAATTTCTGCTTTTCGATCTTGGTTTTTGCTCTGTACTACATTCGTCATTTTTAAAACCACCTTAACTAGTATCACTACATATTTCAAAACCGACCGGCTGTCCGGTTTTTTTATCTGTTTTTAGCATACCGGCTGTCCGGTTTTTTGTCAACAACAAATTTTCAATCATTTGAATTTTTAGAAAATGGTTATCATTTTAAGTTTTTAGAGCTTATAGGTTCCATAAATCTTTATTGAATCTAAACATGAAGTTTACATTGCTTTAATAATGAATTGATATGATTGGATTATCAACGAATGAGGGGGCAACGGAAATGAATGTACGTGCAGTATTTATTGATATGGATGGTACACTACTTAAGGCCTCAAACGATATTTCCCACCGTAATAAAGAAGCTATCTATAAGCTCATTAACCAAGGAGTCAAAGTGTTTCTAGCCACGGGGCGACACTATGAAGTAACTGCTCCCTATCATAAAGAAATTGGATTACGAACTCCGATGATTTGTTTGAATGGTGCTTCTATTCACGAAGCTAACACAGGAAGAGCTATTCATATGAAAACAGTCAGCTTGAACGAAGATCGATTCCACCATCTGACATCTGAACAGCCTTGCAATGTTATCATCCATACGGTAAATGGACTATATTGCAAGAAGACGGATGAAGAAATTGATTATTGGACAAAAATTGGGCTTATTCCACCTCGCTATATTGGAGATTTAAGGCTGGCCAATTATCAAGACGTTCTAAAATTTAGTGTTCGAACGGGTGCCCCAAGCCCTGAATTATCTGCTTTTTTTAAACAAGAAGCAGAAGTCATTAATTGGAATGATGGGTTTGAGTTGCTCGCTCCAAATGTTTCTAAATGGTCAGCCATTAAGAGATTGCTTCGCGAATTACGAATGAGTCCAACGGAAGTTGTAACGATTGGAGACGGTCCAAATGATATCGAGATGCTTCGCAATGCCGGTACTGGAGTGGCCATGGGGAACGCGAGCGAAGAGATTAAAGCCGCTGCTGATTTTGTTACAGCACACCACGAACAGGATGGAGTAGCTGAGTTTATTGAGCGTTATCTTCTTAAGTCATATAACTCAATGGTGATTTAGGGTATTTTCATTTTGCTTCATAATGTAAAAATACTGCAGCCTAGGGGACTGCAGTATTTTTTATATCTGGTAAAGGGATTCATTGGCTATTACTTCTACTGCTGCCAAACTCTTAGGCGGAGATTTTCCGGCTATTGATACAGAGGAAGCTTAAGAAGTAGATATAAGCGGAGCTATTCCGATTAACTGCTCTAATAAAGACAATATCCACCGATTTGGATCCAATAACCGGAAAAACTCCTCTTATTTTTAAGGTTTTATACTAATTTTCCAATTTAGCCGGAATTTTTCCGGTTATTTTACAAATCATAGTGAAGTCAACACTCAGTTATAACGAAGGTTCGCAGTACCTTATTCATTTACTCTCATACGATCAATCTGAGACCTTACTCACTAAAAACGCTGAATTCTCCAATACTGAAAATCCATTTTTTTGATAAAAGTGATAAGCTGGGACGGTTTTTTCAGTAGCTAATGTTATATGCTGCACATCTTCAGCTCTCAATCTATCATTTATTAGAGATAGAAAAGTACTACCTGCACCTTGACGTTGATTATTTCTTGAAATAAAGAATTCCTTAATAAAATATTCTCGGCCTTCCCACCAGTTAAAAATATAACCTAATGAACAGCCAATTAGCTCTTCTTTTTCATCAAATAAAGCAATTGAGAGCGAGTTATTATTATCTGTTAAGTCCTTCATATATAAATCTAATTGTTCTTTATTCCACTTATCAAACCAAGGTTCATTTGAGAAAACATCTAAGAATAACTTTTTCATTTCCTCGTGATCGCTTGTTTTTAAAATTCTTACCTTCATTTAATTATCCTCCTATGTCCTTATCATGAATGTGTACTGTTCTTATTCTCTTTACAATAACCCACTTTTAAAGGGAATTATCATAGAGAAACCCTGCTACGCAAAAAATTAGCAGGGCACTTCATTTATTTTACTATCTGGATTATATTATTAATCTGTATACCCCATCAACAGACGCGCATAGGGAGAATCAGATGGAAGGACGATAACTGCCTTGTCATTGATTGTCTTTTTATATGATTCTAACGTACGGTACATGGAATAAAATTCTGGATCTTGAGAGAACGATTCATTATAGATTCTCGCTGCTTCCGCTTCCCCTTCAGCACGAATGGTTTCTGCCTCAGCTTTTGCCTTTGCAAGCAATTCCTGTACTTCTCGATCCGTATCTGCCTCAATTCTATTCTTTTCGGCATCACCCATTGATAAATATTCCTGTGCCTTCGATTCTCGTTCAGAAATCATTCTCGTGAATACGGACTGTTCATTCTCGGAAGGAAGGTCGGTTCGCTTCATCCTTACATCTGTAACGACGATACCATAGTTATCGTTTCCAAGAAGATCATTGACCTTCTCCGTAATCCTGTCATTTAAAGAACCACGTGAGGATTTTTCATCATTAATAATTTCATCATAGTTTAACTGCCCAAGCTCTGAACGAACGACGGAGTATATAAATTCCTCCATACGGGATTCCGCTTTTTCAACCGTTCTTGCATTGGTGATCATTTTTTTCGGATCTTCAATTCTCCAAATGGCATAGTTATCGATGAGCATCCGTTTCTTATCCTTTGTGTTGATCTCAGCTTCAGTAACATCATACGTCATTTGATATTTTGGCAGTGTCGTGACACTTTGAATGAACGGAACTTTATAGGTTAGTCCAGGGGTTTTCACAATCCTTACCACTTCCCCAAACTGCCGAATCACTTTATATTCGCCTTCTTTAACTACAATGAGATTGGAAATGAATACTGCTAAGAGGATGATGACGATGATGAAAAAGCCGCCAACTTTAGTGTAGTTTTTCCAGTTGAATCCTTTTGGTCCACGACCGTCCATATTTACTACATTACTCATTTTTTTCACTTCCTTCCCCAGTTGTCTTTGGCTGTTGGTTTTCCAAAGGTCTGATAGGGAAATACTTTAGCGTATCACCATTATCCTTCATAATATAGATTTCAGCATTAGGGAGAACCTGTTCAAGCGTTTCCAACATTAACCGCTGACGTGTAATGTCAGGATTTGTTCGGTATTCCTCATATAGCTTATTGAATACAGAAACATCCCCTCTAGCTGTTTCAATCCTTGCTGCTTGATCACCTTGGGCTTTTGACTTGAGAGCAGCCACTTCCCCTTTGGCTTCATTCGTCCGTTTGTTTCGATATTTCCCCGCTTCGTTAATCTTTGTGTTCATCGTTTCACGTGCATCTGTTACATTTGTAAAGGCTTTTCTTACCTCGTCATTTGGCAGTTCCACATCCTGAAGCTTAACGGCCAGAATGGAAATACCGATATCATATTTTTTAACCAAAGTGGATAAAAGGTCCCGGACATCGGCTTCGATCTCAGCCTTTCCAGAGGTTAAAGCATCATCAATTTTAGAACTGCCGATAATACTTCTTAAAGATGCAGAGGTAGAATTAAACAATATTTCTTCTGGATGCTCCGCATTAAACAAATATTTGGCAGGATCGGTTATTTTCCATTGGACAACTAAGTCCGCTAACACAATATTTTCATCACCTGTAATCATTTTGGTTTCCTCTGGAAACTCTTTTACTTTTCCATCTTTCTCTTCATAACCAAATTGCAGACTAAAGGTTTCCTTTGATAGCGTTTCAACCGATTGAATTGGCCATGGCATCTTAAAATGTAACCCAGGTTCGGTAACTCCTTCTTCAACCTTTCCAAAGGTAATAATTACGGCTTGCTCACTTTCATCAACCGTATACCATGTGGTAAAACCAACAATAATGAGGATAGCGCCTAAAATAATAAGTCCAACTGTTTTATAGATCCTATTTATATTTCCCATGCTGTCTCCCCCTCTTTCTATTAGGCTATAACTTTATTACGGCTATTTTACAAAAAAGTTTCAATATTTGGTAAATAAAAGGGCCAAAGTGCCGAAGGTTGCCAGAGGGACGGTTCTCATGGTTTCGAGGAGACGAAAAAGCTACTAAAAAATACATATAAAATATAAAAGAAGTCCATTAACTACTCATGTAGGTAACTTGACTTCTTTTTATGAGAGACATATTTCTTACTTACACTACAGTTATCACAACATTTCCTTTTTTGTGCCCCGTTTCAACGTAACGGTGAGCTTCGGCAAGCTGTTCCAGCGGGTATCGTTGATCGATGACACTTTTGATTTTTCCAGCTGTATAAAGTTCGGTTAGAAAATTTAGATTTGCTTGGTTCTGCAATAGACCCGCCGTCACAAAGATGGCTTTCTTTTTACCAAACACCATAGTTTTCATCATGTCAATAAGAATGGATAAAGAAAGTACTGTAGAAAGATAGATTCCTCTTTGCGTGAGCATGCCTTTACATTCTGCAAAGGACCTCTTGCCGACCGCATCGAAAATCACATCATAGATTTGACCATTTTTCGTAAAATCTTCCCGGGTATAGTCAATCACCTTATCTGCTCCGTGCGATTTTACCAACTCCACATTAGCACCGCTGCATACTCCTGTGACTTCGGCTCCCAAAAATTTCGCAATTTGAATGGCATAAATCCCGACCGCTCCAGATGCACCATTAATCAGAACACGTTGTCCGCGTTGAACCTTTGCTTGATCGCGAAGAAACGTCAATGCCGTAGGTGCACCATCACAGATGGCAACACCTTCTTCATGGGACATGGCTGCTGGTTTGATTGCCAGAGGGGTGTTTTCGTGCAAACATTTGTATTCAGCTTGAGCTCCAAACGTCTTAGCACTTAACCCAAATACCTGGTCGCCTACCTTATATCGGGTTACTTTTTTGCCAACGGCATCAATGACGCCTGACAGTTCAGCTCCAAATATCGGATTCTTCGGTCTTCTAAACCCGTATACAAGCTTAACAATGAGCGAACCCTTTCGAAAGGTACAGTCCGATGGTCCGACGGAAGCTGCGTGTATCTTAATCCGGACTTCATGATCTTTGGGGATTGGCGTTTCGACCTCTTGAAGCTGGAAAACATCCGGAGTTCCATAATCTGTGCATATCATGGCTCTCATATAGCTGCTTTCCTTTCACTTTTTGCAGAGAGGGTCGTAATCGCATTTTCATTAAATCCCTTTACGATCAGCCATACGGCTAAAATCATTTCATTCGCTGCTACAGGCACAGCCAAAACAGCACCCCAAAATGATATTTGAGGAAAGACACCAAACATTACGAACAAGGAACAAACGAAAACACAAGTGGCTCCTGTCATGCCTAGGATTGATATAAATCTGGGGACAAGCTTGGTTTTATAAAATATATAACTATACATCACCGTATTGATACCAAGCATGAAAAGCGGACCAAGCATAAATGTCCAGTCATGTATTGCTTTAAGGATTATTCCTGAAGAGTGAAAAGATGAAGGATCTGGGGCTCCTGCTGCTACGAATTCCCGGCTTAGGGTTAGGAGGGACAAGACACTGATGACACCAATTGTAATAATAATCGCTTCTAGAAACCTGAAGCAAACATGCCAAAGGGCGATTGTTTCATTATATTTTCTTAACAATGGGAACATGGTAGTGGCCGTTCCAATTGCTGAAACAACTAGAATTAATTCCATTACAGCTCCAAGTATTATTTGGTTGGCATGTTCGGAACCTTTTAGTAAATAATCGGGACCGTTTAAGATAGGATCGTATAAATTTAGACCTATCACTGCTGTAACAGCAGCAAGTATAAACAGGACTCCCACAATTTTTGCAGTTTTTCTGTTTGAATTCATTTTTCTATCCCCTCACGTAATAAATTCAAAAACGTTTAGCATTGATCGTTCTTACTGCTTTGTGTGATCCCCATAAAAGAATACTTCTTCCAATGGTAAGTTAAAGGCATGAGCGATGCGAAAAGCGAGTTCCAGTGATGGGGAGTAGTTTCCTTTTTCAAGAGCTACGATGGTTTGCCTCGTTACTCCCACCTTGTCAGCCAACTGCTGCTGTGTCATTTCATCATGGTTAAATCGTAATTTACGGATGTGATTGCCGACAAGATTTTTACCCATTCTTACACTCCTCTCCGATAATGATAAAGTTTAGTAACCGAACCAGTGACATCTGAGATGAAACCCGCAGAAATCAGAATAATAAACATCACATGTAACGGCTGATTAAAGACCAGCGATCCCATTGCAAAAAGAAAACCACCAACAAACACAAAAAATGAATTTCTGAACGCTTTCAGGTCGATTAACTTATCTAATTCATCCGCAAATGCTGGTTCTTTTTCATTGGTTGTCAGTCTAAATACAATGTTAAAAATAATGCTGATGATGATATGTGCGACGATAGAAAATAGTGTCAGATACAGGACAAAGGATCCCCAATAATGAAAAACCTCACTCGGCTCCACACCCTCTCCTCCTGGATACCGCGGGTACATGTACAAACAATACGAAACAAAAATGAGAATAGCACTAACTACCGAAACGATACTTTTCTTTTCTTGATACGTCATGATTCACCTCTCCATGTATGATTATTTTTACAAGAAGTTAAACTTGTTATACTAAATGTAAAGTAAACTATACATCAAGTCAAGTGTAATTTACAAAATAGGCAGAATACTCCATTTTGGGTAATCTGTCGCCTTGATGAAGAACAGTAATGTAATTATTTCTACGACAAACCAAAGCAAAACCCCTATGATGGATAAAATCAAAGGGGTTTACTTTTGCTGTTAATCTTTTTGAAACACCATCGAGCAAAAAATTAGGAAGTCTTGGCTGCTTACCTTCCCTCTCCGGTATTGTGTCACCTCGAAAATAAACAGGTGGTAACTGTTACCACCCGTTTTAAGTCAATCTATTTAACTACTTTTTCTTTCTTTTTGCTTTCATCGATTGGGCCTGGAGAAATGCTCTGGTCATTGGCTGTCAGATCGATACCATAGTCCTTTGCAAACACCATATGTGTTTCTACTAGCACATCTGCAGTATTTTCATCCAAATTAAAAACCCTTGCACCGCGTAATCTGTTTCGATCTACCCCCGGAAGACCATATGTACCAAACCCGGTATTTCCGGCATAACCAAGCAGGATGCCATAATAGTTACCCATGTAGGTGTTTACATGATCATGGCCGCAGAAAACCCCTTTTACATCTCCCCTCTCAAGCATAGCTGAGAACATACCGCTATTAACTGGCCCTGGACATTCTTCTTCATTTCTTTCTCCGACAATATTATGCTTGTTGACAGCATTAGCGTGGTTTTCGTCCGTTCTACTATCAACACTCGCAAACCACATATATCGATGTTCCCAAAGTGGAATATGAATAAATACAAGCGAAGGAACCTTGTGACCCCATTGCTGTTCTAATTTTTTAGAGGTTTCGTTATACCAGCTTACTTGGTTAAAACGTAGCCAGTCCCAAGTTGGATATCCCTTAAAGTCTTGACCAGCAATAGTAGTAGGAGCATATCTTCCACTGTCAAGCAACCAAAGATTAAAAGCTGCGTCCGTACCTTTGGAATTTTTGATAAGGAGATTCATATTTCCTGTACCCGTAATATCTTTTACACTCGGCTTGTTCAAATTGTATTTGTAAGACATGTAAATTTGGAGCATGTCCTCTTCATTAAGACCACTTTTTGGAGTAGAGTCCTCATCATGATTTCCATATGTAATCGCCCACTTTATCCCTCTCTGCTCCATCGGTTGTGCCACATTATTTATTGCTTGTTTCATCTCAAGAGGTGTATCACAGCCACCTGTAATGTTGTCGCCGTTTAGGACAACAAAATCTGGTTTTTCAGTATCAAGGACTTTTTCCATTAACTCGATCGTACGACGGTCAATGTTTTCATCATCTTGAGTATCGTTAAACTGAACAATTTTAAATTTTCCGTCTGGTTTGAATTGAAGCTTGAACTCCTCATTTGCTGCGGCATGTACCTTATCTGTGAACATATTAGCCGGAATACCCGCTGTCCCTAGTGTTAATGCCAATGTACTCAACCCGCCAATTTTGATAAAGCGTCGTCTGTCTAATCCCTTTTGCAAATCATAATTACTCATAATTAAATCTCCACATCCCTTTATAGAAATATAATAGCAAAGTAAATCTATAAAAAGAGTAACAGGGAAGTTTTAATTCCGTGTTTATGCAATGTAAATTATTAGTGTAAATTTGGTAAAGATTGCATATGTTGACATTTGATAAAGAAGGCTGAACTTGTATTCATCCCTTTTATAGCTAATTGAGCGCAAATTTATCATCATTCCTAGCATTTTTCCTTTCCGCATCTGTTATTAATATTCATGAGTGAATTTCTTTGTAACGATGACTATTCAAAGGCGGAGAATTTCCGGCTAATGTATAAAGTGGTGGCTTTTGAAGCTGATATAAGCGGAGAGATTCCCGTTAACTGCTCTAAATATGACTGAATCAAAGGATTTCAAGCAGTTAACCGGAAAACCTTCCTTTATTTATGAAGAAATATGGCATTTTTTCAATTTAGTCGGAAATCTTCCGTCTATATTAAAAACACAGTGAATCAAAAATCCGTTATGAAAATATAAAAAAACACCTACCCTCAAATAAAAATTCAAGGACAAGTGTTAACCTGCGGTACCAACTTGTTTGATATGTATCAACATACCCACTCAATTGAGTACTTACACACTCTTAGCCCTTTAACGCTGGCTCTGCATCTAAGCTACTAAATCAATGATCGTTTACTTCGCCCTCTGAGGCCCATTTGCTGTTATGTCATCTGTCCGGCTTCCACCATCCCGGATTCGCTGGGAGATCGTTTAACAGTTTTACTCCCTCGTCTTTGGTTTAGAAAAATGATATCATCCTAGAAATTTGTTCTCTTCACGGAATGTTCAAATCTTTTTGACGTGTTTGTGAACTGTTTCTGGAACGCTCCAAATTCAAAATAAACAAATTATAATAGCCATGTAAACAAGTTGATTATATCGTTAATTTCTTATGATACTTATTCAAAAATTCAAACTAACGAAGATAAAGTGTTTGTTGTAGAAGAATTAGAAATTGAAAATCACCACTGGAGGAAAAATAAATGAGTATGTTTTGTTTTCAATGTCAAGAAACTGCAAAAGGCACAGGTTGTACGGTTGTTGGAGTATGTGGAAAAAAAGATGATTTAGCAAATATGCAAGATTTATTGATTTACACGATTAAGGGAGTAGCGATTGTAAATACAATCGCTCGTGAAATCGGAATTAATCAAAAGAAAACAAATCAGTTTATCGTAAATGGTCTTTTTATGACCATTACAAATGCAAATTGGGATAAACATGAATTTTTGAATACAGTAAGAGAAGGATTAATGCTTCGCGAAGAAATTAAAACGGCAATCATAAATGCAGGGTACACGTTAGACAACCATAGCGATTTTGTCACTTGGAATGGTGAAACTAATTTTCAGCTTGAAATGAAATCTGCTTCTCAAGAAGTTAGTATTTTAGCTACAAGAGATGAAGATATTCGTTCATTAAGAGAGTTAGTGACTTACGGGTTGAAAGGTATGGCTGCCTATTTAAAACATGCGGCAAATCTTAGCTATGAAAATGATGAGCTAGACGCGTTTATGCAAAAAGCACTTGTAATGATCACAGATGATTCAGTGAGTATGGAACAATTGATTGACCTTGCAATGGAATGTGGAAAGTACGGCGTTCATGCTATGGAGCTTTTAGATACAGCCAATACATCAACGTATGGCCATCCTGAAATGACGAAAGTAAACATTGGTGTACGTCAAAATCCAGGGATTTTAATCAGTGGTCATGACCTGAAAGATATGGAAGAGTTATTAAAGCAAACGGAAGGGACCGGAGTAGATGTGTATACACATAGTGAAATGCTTTCGGCAAACTATTATCCAGCCTTCAAAAAATATGATCACTTTGTCGGTAATTACGGAAATGCATGGTGGGAACAAACGCGTGAATTCGAGAGCTTTAACGGTCCGATTTTAATGACGACGAACTGTATCGTGCCACCAAAGGAATCTTATAAAGGAAGAATGTATACAACTGGGGCTACTGCTGTTGAAGGTGTAACCTATATTCCTAAAAATGAAGATGGTATAAAAGATTTCTCCGTTATGATTGAGCATGCAAAGAAGTGCCAACCACCAGTAGAAATTGAAAAAGGTGAAATTGTTGGTGGATTTGCGCATAATCAAGTGGCTCAAGTAGCTGATCAAGTTGTAGAAGCTGTGAAACAGGGTGATATTAAACGATTCTTTGTCATGGCTGGCTGTGATGGCCGCCATAAGAGCAGAACGTATTATAAAGAGTTTGCTGAAGAGCTTCCAAAAGATACGATCATTTTAACAGCCGGTTGTGCAAAATATCGATACAATAAGCTAGATTTAGGTGATATCAACGGAATCCCAAGAGTCCTTGATGCCGGTCAATGTAACGATTCTTACTCTCTAGTCATGACTGCATTAAAATTGAAAGATGCATTCGGATTAGAAAGTGTAAATGAATTACCGTTATCTTACAATATTGCATGGTATGAGCAAAAAGCGGTTATCGTTTTCTTATCTTTACTTTACTTGGGTGTGAAAAATATTCACGTTGGACCAACATTACCAGCTTTCTTATCACCAAACGTCACGAACTTCTTAATTGAGAATTTTGGTGTAGGCGGCATTTCAAATACTAAAGATGACTTGGAACTGTTCATGAACAGCTCAATTGAAATTCAGGAAAGTGCATTAGTTTAATAATTGGCCCCTTCCCGATGGGGGTGAAGGAAAAAAATCCAGGAAAAGTCATTGGCTTTCCCTGGATTTTTTTTGCTTATATATTAAACAAATGCACCAGATAAGATGCTGTGATTCCCCTTTACATTACAGCACTTTGGTTTGTAGGTTCTTGCTTATTGCTAACAGGTTTCCCTTCTGCGCCTTCAAATTGGCGGCCCCACCCCGTTATGATCGAGAACAAAAGAACTAAAAACAGCATCATACAATAAATCATACCGCTGCTGACTTGTGTTAGGGTTAGCGGCTTTATAAAATCATACCCATCTGACAATAATGCACCGAGGAAGACAAAAACACTTAAGAACGGGATGACGAGCACGATAGCATTTGCAAAACCGTCAAGTAGATTGGCACGGCGATAAGGATGGAGACCGACACGTTTGCCAATTTCATTCTGAACTTTTCCGAATGTAGTCATGGATGCACTGGTCACACCACCGAAAATCAACGTAGTAAACGAGATTCCTAACATCATAGCAAACTCAGCACCGCGTACGGTTTGACCCATTTTGCTGTTAAGGATGCCATTTGTGACTTTTTCAAGCACACCCGCACCGTTAAGCACACCCATGATACCGTAAACGGAAATAACCAGCGTGACCGTTGCCATCATCGAGCTGATACCGCCTGTTAGGAAACCTGCAGGTGCACCATCTTTAACGGAAATGACATGGTCAAACGTTAAAAGGTTAAATGCTAGACCCGTGATGGTTCCTAAAAGGATTCCTACCGTAATCGCTTTATAGATATTGCGGGTTTTAATGGCCACTATTAACATGACAGCTACTGGAACCAGCATGACCAATGTCGTTGGATTCATGTTCTTCTCGAGGATTTCCGCTGCACCCGTGCCTGCCGTGCCGCCACCGCCGAAAATCCAGAACAAGACAAACGAGATTACACCTGCAACCAAGGAATACTTTAGTCGGGTGGCAACACAGCCGCCGATGTCAGCAAAGCCTTGTTTTTTTGTATATTCTTGCGTTCCTGCCGAGATGATGGTGGTATCGGATATCGGTGCCAAGTTATCTCCAAAAATAGAAGCACTCACGATAGCTCCCGCTAAAATGGCAGGGTCACATCCCAACAATACTCCTGCTGGATAGAATATAGGGAAGCATGTAAACATGGTTCCGATTGATGATCCCGTAGCAGTAGAAATCACACAAACAGCTAAAAAAGTAAACGCGGTGAATAATCCTCCATCCACGCCTAGCGAATCAGCAAGCCATACGAAACCTGCAGAAATGTTCGTCGCTTTGATCAGCGCCGAGAACATCCCGATCACAAACAGCAGAATGGTAATCGGTACAGCTTCCTTTACGCCTTCATAGACGGAATCCCAGAAACGATCGTAGTTGCCCTTTTTCACCAACACGGAACCTACCATCAATGCGACGAAAGCACCCATGGCAAGTGCATACATTTCAAATGCTTTAAACACGATAAAATACAAGATGCAGAAAAACAAAAATATCATGACTGGAATAAACGCAGTCCCCCAGCCACCTCTAAACTCTAGTCTTTTATTCATACCAGAACTCTCCTCTTCTATACTAAACTTTCTAATCTAAACTCAACATGCACTTTTATCTATTCTTCATTTAAATTCATCTTCATAATATTGCGATATTTCGAATCAACCGTACGCTCTAATTCAAACGGTTCGCCGTCTACGATTGGATAGTTGTCTAAGAATTGTTTGATTTCTTCGATATCGGTTCGTTCCAGTTCGAAAGAAAATATTTGCGTATTGGATTCAACATGTCTGCTATTTCTAACGCCAATAATAGATGCTCCGACACCTTGTTGACTCAATATATATTTTGTAGCAATCTGAGAAACCTTAACAGAATACTTTTTAGCGATTCTTTGCAGCAATACCAACAATTCCTGATAGCCATCCCAGCCCAGAGTATCTTCAATCACCTGTAAATATTTAACGTGAGAGCGCGTTTCGGGTTGAATCGAAGTTTGGCCAATCCATTTTTCCGCTAACAATCCGCCAGATAATGTACCGTAGCACAGCAGGGAAATTCCTTTACTAATACAATAATCAAGTAATTCTTTTTCTGGACGTCTATCAAAAACCGAGTATTGATTTTGACAAGACACAACAGGGATACCTGCATCAACAATTTCGCGCAAATGCTTCGTATCAAAGTTTGTAACCGCAATATTACGGATTTTTCCTTTTTCTTTCAGTCTCAACAGATCCCCAGCTGTCTCTAAATATCCAGGCACACTGTAATCCCACCAATGAAACTGAACAAGATCTAATACATCTCGTTTTTGACGTTTAAGGCTTCTATCAATGATCTTTTCTGTGTAGCTGTAATCGACTTCACTAAGCAAATTGATATCCGGTACATACTTGGTATGAATTTGTATATCATGCGGTGAAAGGGTGCTCCCTTCTTTTAATTCCGTTAAAAATTCACCGAGGAGTTCTTCTGTACCCGTATAGATATCTGCACAATCAAATGTGGTGAATCCTCTTTCGGCCAGCATATGGAAGGCCTTCATGACATCTTGCATATCTAACTTTGCTTGTAAACTATGGCCTTCGGATAACTGCCAACACCCGTTGATCACTCTGCTAATACTATAATCTTTTGCTAATTGTAATCGTTCTGCCATGATGGTTACTCTCCTTTATGTATGGGTTCAATTGTACATTCTGCATGACTAAAGTCTTGTGTTTCGGTACGAGTTATCTTAAATCTTGCCCCACAGTTTGGATCAGGGCAGGCTATCAAACTATCAGACAACATCCAGTCATTTCTATGTAATGGTCGCTGCTTTGCAGGCAGTAATGGCAAAAGAGCGCTTAAGGCATACATGGAAAATGAATTTGTTTCCGGGAAGATCAGGTTTTCCCCCACCACCAAGAAATAGTCACCTTCCTTATGACTGCATACCATTGGTTTATCTGTACCTATCACCTCTACCTTTAAGTTATAGAGTGTAAATTTATCATCCATTGGACCTTTTCCTCTCTGCATTTGCTATTTAAACTTTATGAGTGAGTTTCGCTGTAACGATGAACATTTATAGGCGGAGGATTTCCGGCTAATGTATGTAATGGAAGCTTTGAAACAGATATAAGCGGAGAGATTCCGGTTAACTGCCCTTAATACGACTAAATCAAGCGATTTCAATCATATAACCGGAAAACCTTCCCTTATTATTGAAGAAATAAGGCTTTTTTTCGATTTAGTCGGAAATCTTCCGTCTATTTCCAAACACAGTGAAATCAACCATCAGTTATGAAAATATAAAAAAAACACCTGCCCTCAAATAAAATTCAAGGACAAGTGTTAGCCTGCGGTACCACCTTGTTTGATATGTATCAACATACCCACTCTAGTAGAGTGCTTACACACTCTTAGCCCTATAACGCTGGCTTTTGCGTCTAAGCTACTAAATCAACGATTTTTCACTTCGCCCTCTGAGGCCCATTTGCTGTTACGTCATCTGTCCGGCTTACACCATCCCGGATTCGCTGAGAGACCGTTTAACAGTTTTACTCCCTCGTCTTTGGTTTAGAAAAATGATAACATCCTAGATTTTTACTGTCAAGAATAATTCCAATTTTAAGATAATTTAACAATAAACCTGTATAGGTGAATCCAGAAATATGAATCTAGTCTATTTAGGTTAAGGTACTGAGCAATTTTTGTAGAATTCCCCATTACGAAGCCAATGAATCTCGTTATAAAACATCAGCATTTCCACTCCTGTAAAATCTCGTCACTTCTTATAAATTGATTTAAATATATAGAAGGTCAATTTATTACATGTAATAATAAAGATTTCTTACCCTATTTTTTATTCATTTCTATTAATTCTTTGGCATATTCCTTTTCCATGATTGCAAGCTTCTCAACTCTTCTTCTAAATTCTACAGCGGTGCTGAATTCTGCCGTTAGAAACGACTCTACTAATTCTCTCACTAATGCTGGGCCAATAATTTGAGCACCAATGCACATTACATTTACATCATCATGCTCTACACATTGGTGTGAGGAATAGATATCATGGCACACAGAGGCACGGATCCCAGGAATTTTATTAGCAGCGATGCTTGCGCCTACTCCCGTTCCGCACACAAGAATTCCTCTTTCCACTTCATTCCTTCGAATCTTTTCACAAACAAGCTTTGTAATATCCGGGAAGTCAACCGGATTTGGATCATAACTGCCACAATCCGTTACTTCATGCCCTAACTCTTTTAATACGTCCATAACATACCCTTTCAATGGAAAACCAGCATGATCTCCTCCAACTGCAATCTTCATTTGTTTACCCACCCTTATCATTTTTATAAAAAATATAGTATTTCGTTTAACTAGAATGTATTTCCTTAAAAGATAATTGTCAATAATATTCTGACTATTGACAAAAAATAATATGAGCAATCAAAATATGATTCTAATTCTTAGAGATACCATCGCACTAAAGAAATTAAATTTCTGTGTCGTCATACTTTTACTAAGATAGTAAATGTTAATCGGGGTAAAATAGTACCGTGAGCGTCCGTATAAACATATCTCCTCCCTAACTAAAAAAAACAATGCCAATTCTTAGAATAATGGCATTGCTCTGGTTAACATGAATACTATAAATATGAAGTTATATGAAAAGTTATACAGCTATAGTCGATCAATTATTTAATAGATTATTACCAACCTATTTCAGCTGCTTGCCATCTTCCTTTGTCTGCGGCTTTTTCCTTGTTCCGCGCGATACTTGTCCACTTTCTGCTTTACGAGTGCAGGGTCCTGTTTTTTTGATATCATTTTAATAAACATGTCTTCTACTTTATAACTGATTGTTCGGTAAATGCCCATATTATCCGCCTCCCTTTTAACGAATCATTTTTCTTGCTATATAAAATCTTCTGCCCAACCACACTAATGATAGACCCCCAAGGCCGCCAACAGCCGCTTTTTGGGTATCACTCTTTTTTTCTTCATATTCTTTAAATCCCAGCTGATAATTATGTTTAAAAATAACTTCACTGTTTTTGTATTGCGATGGAAGTTTGTAAGGTTCCCCTTCTTTTCCTAAAGCTAATCCATCCGCTTTGATTTGTTGGATTTCAGTATTGGATTCAAACCCTTCTTTATACCAATCTATAAATTTTTCATTGGTTAAATTAGGTTTAGTGTATTTCAACATCATAAAAGCCGCTTCATAACCTTGCTTTATGTACTCTTCTTTCAATTCTTTTTGAGCCATATTATACCCTGTATGATAAGCTGCAACATATATCTCTTCCATATCTTTTGGTACGTGAAGAACATCTTTCTTCCCATCCGCATAGCCTAAGTCTTTAGTATCTTTTTTCTTAGCCTCTACGCGCTCTGTAACAGCTTTATTAAAAGCAGCTACAAAAGCTTGTTTTAGACCAGCATGGTTCGCATAATCAGTCGGAAGGGAAATAGTATCTTGTTTTTGTCCAAGTGCATATCCATCATCGGTCGCTTTTGTTTTTTCAGCTGTGACCTTGGCTTTTCCTTCTTCGTAACCTTTGTTATAACCAGTTGCATAGCCAACTTTAAAAGCCTCTGAACTACTTGTTGAAACATTATTGCTTGCTGCCTCTTGGTAACCATCACTCAATCCTTGTGAATATCCTTCCCTTTCACCGCTAGCTATGTCTTTTTCATCTTGAATGTGCTGCGCTTGTTCCGCACTATTATTTATCTTCGTTCTATCATACCCACTGGGGACTTCACAGGGTATCCCGTCATCCACTTGACCATTTCCCCATCCGTCTAAATTTTCCGGGTCGTAGGTTGCACTATAACCCTTAGCATTCCAATACGCTACCACTTCATCATAGTTAGCAAAATCTGTACAATCCTTATCTGTATTAACGATTGTAGCACCGCTTGATGCGCCTGCGCTTCCTCCACCGTTATGATAGTGATAACCCGTACAAAGACCTTTTGAAATTGATTTGTCGCTACAATTGTGTCCACCACTGGAATCTGTTCTACCTGAATGTGCCGAGGCTAAGGTACCAAACAGCAACACAAATAATAGAGTAAACAAAAATACCTTCTTATCCATCTTTCTCCCCCTGTATATCTATTTTCCTTATAAAAAAACAATCTCCTAGGAGATTGTTCACAAAAAACACATATTAATATAATTACATATTTACCACCTTAATAACAATAGTTACCTTTCAATTTCCATTATAAAAAGAAATATTATAAAAAAACTAGGAACAATAAGCAGTACTTTCTTCTGGAAAAAACCATTTTCCTATTTTACAAATAATAGTTACAAAATCCACTTTTTTATAGTAGATTTAAACAGGATAAAATACCTATCATGTTCTAAAATATGGTAGATTAAGAAGAGAAACCACAGGGAGTGTTTATATGAAGATTGAAATCGGAGAATCATTAATGCTGTCTTGGCTCAAACATATAAAGAAGTGCCAAACAGCACAATTAAATTGGAAAGCTTCTACCCATTCATGGGAGCTACATAATGAGGAAAAGATAAAAAAAATCATGAATGCCACCATGAAGTATTTTATGGAAAAACATAATCTGAATATCTACAAAAATACCACTTCACATTTGCAGCTGTTGCAGCAAGGTGAAATTGATGTACTTGGACTAGAGGTTAAAGCGGGCAGCATTGCCAATATTTATGGTGTAGATGTCGCTTTTCATGAATCCGGTCTCAACTATGGTAGCAGTATCGGAACAATCGAGAGAATTATTAAAAAAATGATCCACACTGCATTCCTTATCCATGGGTACTTTAATCTATCAAAAGGAACGATCATTTTTGCTTCTCCTAAAATACATAAAGCAATTTATGAGCCACTCAGTGGATCCATTGATTTATTAAATAAAATTTTTAAAGTTTTTGAATTAGACTTCACCTTCGTCCTTTATGGAAACCAAGAATTTAGAAACGAAATATTTGAACCAGTTGTCAATCAATCAAAATCGGTAGCAGACACATCTGAACTGTTCTTAAGAAGCAGTCAAATGTACAATCTATTTTCAGATACAAAACTAGAGAATACATCAACTACTACTATTGAGATAAAACCACAAAAAACTAGTTCTATAACTTCAACAGAACCAGTTAAAAATGATATCAATCACCTAAAAATAGGGGCATTGGTCCGAAATGAATTTGATAGACTTATTAGAAATAATTTGTTATCTGGTGAGATGATTCAGCATTTGTTAGACGAGAAGTACTCCAAATTGACCTTTGATGTTAACTATCCAATCTTAAGAAAAATAAATACTGACCAAACTACCTTTGATCAGAGAATGATCAATGGCTATAGCCGGTATTGGTCTACAATTTATAAGATAAATGGACAACGATACTTTATATGTAATGACTGGTATGAAAAAAATAGAACAAAATTTATAAACTGGGTTGATCGGTTAAAATAAGAAAACAAAAAAGAGTCTATAAAGAATAATTATAGGCTCTTTAAAATGGTTTAGGTTAAATAAGTTTATTATGTAAACTTTGTCCAAACTACAAATTTCCACTTAATATACTAGTTAACACATTTAAGCAAAACATTAGCTACCTTAGAAGTTACAATGTTTCTTTACTTTGTTCAAATACCTCCCTATCACTTACCGTCATTTGTTCTAGCCATTTATTTAATAAACGTAACTTTATTTCCAGGTTTAACCTCTGCCGTTTTCCAACCAGCCATCAACCATGAACGTGCATGACTGTGAGTTCCTTGAGATTCATTCGCCCACCATGCAGAATATTTATATGCAGATGCAGGCAATTTAAACTCTAGTATATCTTCCATTTCATTCATTGATAATGTAAGACTTGATACGTCTTTCTCCTTTTTACTAAGAGATTGATATAACCTTTCATATTTCCCCTTATACATAGTGTCACTCCATTCATAAATATAATAAAATTATTGCTCAGTCATAAGTCCATGCTATATAGTTACCACTCTCAATATTTGACTTGTTAAAAAGCCTAAAAAGCAGTTCTTATAGGCTGGTTTGAACAAATATTTAATTGACTTTTTCTATCCCAGTTTTCTTTTGTTGTCTTATCTCAACGATCGTATCGAGATAACTGGCAAATTCTGATTCCGCCGAGTACGATAAACATAGATATTCCTTTGCCCTCGTCATTCCAATGTATAGCAGTGATACTTCTCTTTCCTTGTTCTCCTCGAGCGGAAATGGCATGGAATCGACATTGACGATAAAAACAGCTCTAAAATCCAATCCTTTACTGCTATCGATGGTACTAATTTTAACTTTCCCATCATCTTTAGCATAAGAGCGTTTTGAGACGTCATTTTCCGTAATCCAAAAGTAAGGTAGTCCTTCATCCTTCAAGGATCGCTTAATAATATCAATAATAGGATATTTATGTGTCCTTTTAACACGGTAAAGAATCAAGACGTCCTCTAGCGGGACTTTTTTCTCCATATGTAATTTTTTTATAGAGCGAGCAACAATCCTCATTTCCTCAAAGAAATTAGCTGCCTTGACGATACCAGGTTCTGGTCCTCTCCTCTTGGTGCTCTGAGGTGAAATAATCTCACCCTCTAGCTCACGATTAACCACTTTATTTTTAAACATCGAATGCTTGCGGTAAAATTCCCAAGCAAATTTTACTATCTGCTGCGTGTTCCGATAGTTGATGGACAGAACCTTTGATCTACCTTGGAAACTTAAGCCTGTATCCTGCAAATAGGAACGCTTCCGTTGATAAATAGTCTGAGCGCGGTCCTCAACCAATAACAGAGATTGTGTATCTGCATTAATTAACAAACTAACTAGTCGGAGCCAGTCAGCCTCAAAGTCTTGCCCTTCATCAATCAAAACTGCGTCATATGTAGGTAGAATTGCTTCATTTCTCTCTAATTTTTCTATGATATCCGGAAGCTGCTGCTCTCTTATCCTTAAATCGTTCTTTAACCAAGAGTGAAAATTCCTCACTATAATATTCTCATTTTTGACAGACTTCGCATTCGGATCAAAATCAAATAAATCCTCTGGCTCATTGAGCATATGGTGAATCATTTGTTGGATCGCATTTGAAAGAGAGATATTGTAGCAGAGAATGAGAATCTTCCAGTTTGGATTCTGTTTTGATAACATCTTTGCTCGACTTGCTAATATAATCGTTTTACCACTTCCAGCAACTCCACGTATTAAGCGATTCTTATCCCCTATCTGTTTAGCTAAATTCTCCTGGTGCAGATCCATAGTCTTAATATCATGTAAGGATAACAAAAGTTGGTCCTGGTATGGTACAGGTGGTTTGAATTCAGCACTAATCCGGACCTCAGGAAATAAGTGATATCTAATTGCATTAATGTCCTCAATGGAGAGCGGTTCCTTTAATCGAAAAGGAACCACAAACATATTGAGGATTTTTTCCATTAGTACTTCTTCTGAAAACCCCTCTTTATCTGGATCAATTTCATCTCTAGTTAAACTTAGATTAGGTTCAATAACGGAGTACAAGCCGTCTTTAATGAATTCACTTGAAAACATTCGTGTAAAAACGACTCCATGACCATACGGAAATTTTAGTCTCAATTTATACTTCCCATCGGCTTCAATAAGATTTTTATCTTTTTGTAGAACATCAACAATTCTAAACATATAATCCCTAGCTTGTTTCATTGGGCTCGGAACAATTGTTTGATCTCCTGTAAATGCTACTAAATGCCATTCATCATGATTAATCTGAAAAAGTGTATTCCTCGTATAATCTTTAACTTCTAAAACAACAATGCCAAGGTCTGGCCCAATAATGACAAAATCAGGTCTTCTCCCTTGAATTTCAGGTTCAAAGTAAACGATATAATCATCTGGCAGGAAAGTTTTAAGCGTTCGAAAAAACAGTCTCTCTCCGGCTGTAGCAGATGATCTAATTGTCTCAGGAATCGTTATAGCCATAACAACCGCTCCAAAAATTGCAATTTTCTCCATTATACTACAATTAGGTCATTTCACCCATAATATTACAATAAACTTCTAATTACTTACGATTTATTCGATATTCTATGACTACTTTCTACCAAAATTAACAAAAATCCCCCAAAAGTATTGTATTTTGCTTTATATTATTTTATTAATAGTAGTATAGGAAAATAAGACCAGATAAAAATGTTAAGACTCACAGAAAGTAGAGTGAATGAATTGTTCAAAGGAATAATAGAAAAGCTATCTAAACTTACCCAAACTACCATCACGTCACAAAATCAATCAATAAGCCAAGCAGAAGTTGAAGCTCTTGTAGAAGCAAAACTAAAGGAACATGCTGCTGCGTTAGAGAACACCATGATGGAACAAGATAATAACAGAAACGGCTCTATTTCTGAAGAAGATTATACTCTAACAGCTAAACAAATCGATTACGCTCTTTCATTAGTTGAAAAGGTTCATGCGGAGTTTGAACTGGCGATTGATCCTTCTAAGCTTACTATCAAGGATTTAAACAGATTAATTGCTTATAATCGCTATAAAAATAAGGGTACTCTTATTAATCTCGTGAAAAAGGGTGTTCTTAAAAAGAAATAACCATAAGAACATCGGTTCAAATTAAGGTTGTCCGTAAACAGTTTTGCACAGTGTCATTCATTTCAGTTAAAATAAAAGTAAGTTCTGAATAAACAAAAAAAAGACCGGACATGCAGCAACATGTCCGGTCCAGCAATAGACGGTTCCCATCAGGGATCGGCTCATTCGGGAAAATAATCCACCTGGTTGCCAAACTCAAGGGTGGATTATTTTTTTGGTTAAATGACAGTATGGCTACAACTAAACTAGCAAACGCAATCGTAATCAAAAAGTTTCAAAAACTGTCATCCAGCATCACGGAGTGTGCCGACCACCCTTGAGAAATCCTATTCTATTGCACTTCTAGTATATCATAAATGCGCCTATACCAGAACGTATATTCGTAAAATTATAATTTAATAAATACTTTTGAAATAATTAACGTAATGGTGATCGTGCCTTCCGTTCAAAGTGATAATGTATCCGATATTCACAAATCTCCTTTGTCCATTCGTATAAAATGTCTTCATCTTCTTTTACTACATCAAGGTTAATTTCAAAGACATCATTTTCATAGGTAATCAATCCCTTAGAACTACCACTCCACTTTGTCATCGGCATGGTAGCAATCAGTTTGCTAACCCCTTTTTCATCATAATCCCATAATTTTTTGGCTCCCTTATCGGAAAAATCAATTCTTTTGCGATGTTCTTTTTCCATAAGGTAGTGATGACAGAAAGGTGCTACATCTTTTGAAGATATAGGCTTGAACCAGTTAGATTTTCCGCGTTCGAGCATGGCTAATAATACAACCATCTTATAACTTTTAGCCATCCCTGTTTTTTCTACTTCGACTAACCAATTTTCGTATTGGTCAAATATTACAATCTCTCGCTCAGTTAATTCCTCTGCCCATTTTAGAAAACCAAAATAAGAACTAAATTCCTGTCGATATTGCGGTGAATCCGCAGCTCCCTTTAAATGTAATTCCAAATAGGTAGGTCTTTTTCCGATATCCCTCTTTAAATCCATATAATCTTGGAACAGCTTCTCTCTTCTCGGTTGTCGCTTTCTATTCATTTCTTTGAGAAGGTCAATGACATTAACATCCAAATCAATCTCACAAAAAGCCGGTAATGTTGGTTGGATGTTTCTAGGTTTACCCTCATTAGGTTGTGTATCAAATAATCCTAATTTAATATCCGCATTACGATAATTTCCAATTAGGTCAATAATTACACACTTTTCCTTATCAGGATGCAGGCGCAGTCCACGACCGATTTGTTGTGTGAATACTGTCAATGATTCCGTCGGCCGGACAAATAAAAGCGTGTCTACGGCTGGTATATCTACACCTTCATTGAAAAGGTCTACAGTGAAAGTAATATCTATTTCACCCTTTGCAAGTTGCGAAATAGCCTGATTTCTACTTATGCCAGTCTGTTGGGAATGCAGACTAACGGTATGATAGCCTTGGTTATTAAAATAGTTTGATAAATAGTCGGCTTGTCTAATAGAAGAACAAAATCCCAGTGTTCTAGTCTGCTTCTTTTCTTCCCACGCATGTAATATCTTTTCAGCTAATTCTTCTCTTAATTGAACTTGCAATAATTCCTCTTCGGCATACCGATTTCCTAGCCACGTTATTTGACTATAGTCTGTGTCGTCATAGACCCCATAATAGGTAAAGGGTGCTAACCATTGACGGTTAATCGCTTCCAAGAAATCTAATCTGAATGCAACGTTCCCATCACAAAGCGCATATACATCCTTATTGTCATTTCGGTCTGGCGTGGCTGTGATCCCGAGTAAAAATTTCGGCTGAAAATAATCTAATGCACGTTTATATGAGTCCGCAGCGGCATGATGAAATTCATCCACAATGATTAAATCAAACTCATCCGCTCTAAATTGCTCAAGGTGTTTTTTAATACTTAGTGTGTAAATCGAGGCAAATATGGCATCTGCTTCACCTTCTTTTATCTTGCCATTGTAAATACCATACTGCTTTTCAGGCATAATTCTCTTAAAAGAATCTCTTGCTTGGTAGAGAATTTCCTCTCGATGAGCAATAAAGAGAATCTTCGTAAAGTTTTGGGCAAAGAATCCAGCCAAATAGGTTTTCCCCAGTCCAGTAGCCATCACAACCAGGGCTTTATTGTATTCTTCTTCTAAAGTTTTATTTAACTCTTCAAGTGCTTCAATTTGTGCAAAACGAGGCAGTATCTCTCCATAAGAAACCCACGGTTCCAATACGACTTCGGGCATTTCAGGACTATCCTTTTTTGCAGGAAGCATTAATTCTTGTTCTTCAAGTTCAGTCCATTTTCGAACTAGATTTGGATGGTTTCGCTGATACTCATAATAATTAACTCTATACGCTTCGAGGGTTTCTTTATTTAAAGGAACCGTTTGCTCAGAGTAGAAAATAGTAAGAAATTCCTTTAGAGCTTCATCAAAAACTTCTTTTTCATCACTCACAGAAATATTCCATTCGATTCCTTGATTCAAAGCAGAATTTGAAAGATTGGAAGAACCAACAAAGAGAACATCATGTTCATTTGATTGAAAAAGATATGCTTTTGGGTGAAAAGAAGAACCATTACTGTTCCATAATCGAATGCTAATAGGCTCATCAATCGAAAGCAGTTCTTCTAAAGCCTCTGGCTGCGTAATGTACAAATAATCACCTGTACAAATCTTAATATCCACTCCATTTTGTACAGCTTTCTTCAAAGCATTTTTAATAACCTTGACCCCTGATTTCATTACAAATGAAGACAAAACACAGACTGTATCTGCCTCTTCCATTTTGCCAATTAAATGTGTACCAAGGTTTCTTGTAATTAGTTGAATATTACTCATCCTCAACCTCAATTAAAAAGATTTTATCTTTAAATCCACCACGCTTTTTTGCCTTTTCCTGCCGTACTTGTTCCAACTTTTCAATGTTCGCTCCATGACATTCAACAAGAGCATGGATAATTTCCAAGAGGTCAGCTAATTCTTCTATTGCGTCTTTATTATTTTCTGCATTTATGTATTCATTAAGTTCCTCAAAGCTTTTTGTTTTTAATTCTTTTATGTATTCTTTATTATCTAAAATTCTTGTAGTAAATTTTTTCCCTGTCTTTTCAATTACCTCTGGAATGCGATCTCTAACTAATTTGTTATAAACAGGCATATGATGTTACCTCCAATTTTTCTTTACTAATTAAGTGTTCAAATATGTGTAAAATAAATATTTATTGAGTTGAATTTACTATAATCCCATATCCATTTGTTCATAACCTTTGTTATATTTTCTTAGGTTATCTAAATCGTATTTTTTAATAAAAAATTGAAAGTCTTCATTATTATTTAATAACTCATCAGAAATATCATAAAAGTCATTTTTTATATCAATTCTTTCTAATAGTTCATCTTTGTTAGGAAACTTTAATTTATTGTCAACAAAGTTTTTTATAAATTTTTCATACACTTCTTCCTTATTTATGTCCCCATTTTCAAATTCCCTTTTTAACAATCGATCCTCACTAAAAATCTTCGATTCAAAAGATTTTTCAGCATATGCTAAGGTTAGTAGATATTCTATAAGGTCCGTTCTGGAGTCTTCAAGTACTTGGCTCAGAGATTTAGCATTTTTATCTTGATTTTTTTTATATGCCATAAACCTATTTTCACCTAAATTTATATCTCCCTTTAAAAAGTTTAAAAATTCAAGTTTCATGGTGTTAACCCTACTATCATAGTCATCTTTCTTAGAGGCTTCTATCAATAATCCAAACCTCCCAATATCTAATAGTAATTCCTTATCGAGGGCTTGAAGTTCTTTTTCAAAGAAAGTCATATCCTGAAAACTTCGTATATCATCATTGGTGAATATATTCCAACTGCTTAATAACCTTTCTTTATTTGTAGTAAGATGACTATAAAATGGTTTTAAATTTATTTTTTTATTTTTTACCTTAATACCAAATAATTGTCTCTTTAATATTTTATAGTTATTTCTGTATATGTTAACTTTACGGAGGTTTGATGGATCAATAGGAGGATTTTCTTCTAATTTTTCTATTGCATATTTCAATTCTTGTGAAACACCGTCCTGATGCAAATTAATTATTTTCTTGACAGCATCAAAGGGATTACTTATTGATTCAATTTTTTTATTATCTATTTCAGGTGAAAATAAAGAATAAGTTGGAAATCTAGTAATTATCATTTCTACAACATTTTTATCTCCAAAAAATCCATTTGGGAAATCTGATGGCTTTTCTCCATTATCCAATTGTGCAATTCTTGGAGAATAAATTAAACAGTTATTATCCACAATTAAGATAGACATTCTAATACTATCAACTAATTGAACTGTTATTGCATTTTGATTATTAATAATTAAATCGAGGGCATCACGATCACCGAATCCAAATCTTATTGCTTCATCTCCTTTTTCACAGTACACTTCGCATAATGAAATGTTTTTCATTTTTTTTGTGTTAATAATGGTTTCAATTTCCCATTTATAAAAAGCTGGTTTAACAAAAAGTATCCTATGATTTGCTTGATTAATGAACTCCAAGACTTTTTCATTTGTAACCTTAACAAACTCAAATTCCAAAGACATAGTCATCCCATCCTTTATTTACATTGATAAAATAAAAGGTAAAATGTTTATTTGTTAAGAGTCAGTAAATTACTGACTCTTAACATTTTCATTATTTAACTAACACCCAACGCTTTAAAAACCGAATCAATCGGATCTGAATAAAATATAGGTTGAACCTTAATTAGCAAATCTGAAGGAACGGTTTGGAAATCAACAACTGAAGAAGCAGGGATTAATACCTTTTTCGCTCCTGCGTCAACACATACCTGTAAGACGTTTGCTAGTTCTTCGACCTTTTCTATTGTTCCACCCACCGTCATGTTCCCTAACACAACGGTACTTTCTTGAACTGGCCTCTCTAAAGCGCCCGAACATAATCCAATCAACTCGGCAACAGCTAATTGACGTGTTAATCCTATTCCTTGTAGGTCTGCAATATGCATAAGGTAATCCTTGGTTTTAATTGAAATCGTACCACTTATACTTCTACTGTTAGCGGTAAAGTAACGGTATGCAGTATCTAAACTTTCCTTGACTCCTCTGTTTGTCCCAACCCCTGATTTTTCAAATTTACCTGAGCCAGAAACTACCTGATTTTCAAGTTTGAAGACACCAATCATACCGGATTCACCGACACCGACTGTATAAACGTGTCCTGGTTTACCCATCCCTTCTGGAATTAATTTGCCACCGCCTTGTTCAGGGACGGATACATGGTCTTCTTGTAAGGATTCTTTGTGTATGTAGGAGAACATAACATCATAAAATTCCATTCCACCGATTTTCTTTAGCTGTTCTTTTACTCGTCTACGACCTTCAAGGGCATATTGAAGAACTTCTTCAACATCCTCTCTGGTATATTCCCCATGAGGATACAATAACTTCATAAGCCCTGAAACTGTTTTTCTAACTCCAATTACATCACGTTGGTTTAAATTGTTACCGAGCTTAAAGTATTGGTCAATCGCATCTCCAAAGGATCGCTTTCTCATTTCTCTAAAAAACTCAGCCAAATAATCTACAATGAACCCGTAACGATCTGTAAAGAAATCAGGTCGCATTTTCGGTATTTCCCATCCTGGCAAATAGTAATGCATTCGATCAAAAAATGCTGAGTCATTTGCCATTTCTTCTGGGAATGGTGCAAATAAATGTGATGTTTTAATTAAAGAATCGACGCTTTGATTGATATTCCCAACGAAAACCATGGAAGCAGAGGCAGCCTTCTCTTCTTTTCCTCTGGCAAATGAACCACTGGCCATGTAATCCTTCATTATTTGAATACCGTCTTTATCTTTAAACCTTATACCCGCTACCTCATCAAACGCTACAACATCCCACATACCAACCAAACCAACTGTTCTTGAAGACATATTGTAGAAAAGATTGGCTACGGTGGTCTGTCCACCTGAGACCAAGATTGAGTTCGGAGATATTTCCTTGTATACATGGCTTTTACCCGTTCCTCTTGGCCCTAATTCACACATATTATAGTTGTTTTCTACAAGTGGTACGAGTCTTAAAAGTAGATGCCATTTAACACGATCATTTAGCTGAGTAGGCTCCATTCCGGTAGAACGAACAAGAATGTCAATCCATTCATCTTTAGTAAATTCTTTTCTTCCCTCAATGATTTCATTTAGATCCATGTTCGGCATCTGGATTGGTTTGAGATTACTTATGCTAAAAGGACTCATATTCTTCTGCTCTTCATCGTAGTAGTAGTCAAGTTTCAACATACACCAGATGCCTCCAGATAGTAACTTGTCAAATTCCTTCACGTAATTTGAGGAGATGGGAACGTCTTTTAATCCTAAATTTGAAAACTCTGCTTCATACATATCTTTCTTCGGGTTTAATCGAACAGTTATTTTATCAATGACAGAATATTGACCGATTTCTCTTACCTTGCTTTTAATCTTTTCCGCTTCATCAGGTCTTACAAAATTTTCAGAAAGTATTTTCTTAACTCTTGCTACTCCTTCTTGAATACTGTCATCATCGTCAGTGGCAGCATACATACCTAACAAATATTCAAGTACATATACAGGTACGTTCGCTCCTTCTTTAATGAGCTTTGTTAAATCTTTTCGAACAACGCGCCCTGCAAATACAGTATTAAGTTTTTTATCTAATTCAAGTGTATTTACTTCATTTACGTTTTCCAAAGGCATTTCCCTCCCTTATCTTAGAAATCGAAGTCACTGATAATACCCAAATTAATGTTAAATGGGATCTTTTCCAGGATGACCCCTGTCTCTACATCTTTTATTGTTAAAAGATAATGTTTGTTTTTGTCATAAGAAATGGTTTTTAAAGCAAATCGGAGTTTAAATGTCCGTTCTTCAGGATTTTCTGATGTTCGATCCCCGATAATCGTTTCTTCATTAGAAATGACACTACCATCTTCAGCTGCCATATAAATCAATACCGATCTCGGAATAACTTTATCTTCTACTCTTTCTGTTTGGAAGAAAGACAGGTGGAATAAACTATTCGTAATTTTTCGTGTTGAACTTGTCATTTTGATATCCACCTTTATAATTTCTTTACTGTTCGCTTGTCCTCTTCGGATGTTTTTATATTTAATTAAAGGCACAACTACTTCTTGAAGGCTTGCTCCCCCATGGACAAAATTCACTCCAGATCCTTGTATTTTAAATCGAATTGTTGCTTTTGGAACATAGACATTTAATTGATTTTCATTTTGAATAACGGAAGCCAAATTTATATTAAGAATTCCATCCATCTGTCTTTTTACTTTTGACAGCATATATCTTCTTTTCACTTCAACTATCTGAATATCCTCTTTTTCAATCTTATCACTTTCAATTAATGCGTCCCTTTGATAGACAAATCCATGGTCAGCCGTAATTAAAATATTGGTTCCGGATAGATCGTCTCGAATAATCTTTGTCAAAGTAGATATTTCATCGATTGCTCTTTCAACCGCATCAAACGTATAAATTTCAGTCGAAGCCTTATCTCCCATTGCATCAATCGTATCGTGATAAATGTATATGAGTTTTTTACCTTTAAAATATTCTCTTCTTCCCGCTTTGTTCATCGTCAACATTTCTTGTGCATGTATCGCTACGCTATCTGCAACAGTAGATTCAATAATATCCTTACGATTTTCAATTCCACTTGATGACTTTCCATCAACTAATACTCTTGCATTTTCATCAATGTCTACCACCTTATGCGGTAACAAGGAAGCCATGCCGAGTTTGGTAACAGATGGAACAACGCTAAGTACTGCTTCTATTTCACAAGCACCTAAGGTTTCTGCATTTAGCTTTTCAGCAATTTCAACCCCAACCTCATAGCGTAAAGCATCCGAAATAATAACAAATATCCGTTCTCCCTTATACACTTTTGGAGCAACATATTGCTTATAAAAATCTTGTTGATTCGATATGCCGGGCAGAACCCAATTGTCTTTCATATCTGATTCTACTGCCATTGACCAATGGGAGCTTAGATCTCCCATATACCAATTTGTATATAGATTTTCCACCATTGCTTTTAACTTTTTCAGGATTTCACTGTTAGGCTCATTATCAAAAGCAACGTAAAATTTACGATAATATGTATCCATAACATAATACTCATTAACATAACTCTTCCACATATCAATAGCAGCTGCATTTGGGATTCGAGAATTGTATTTCTTGTAAAATTCATACATTTTTACTGTATAGAATAACGCCTCATAGATAAACTGGAAATTTTCATAAAAATGCTTCACTCGTCTTAAATTAATAAGTTTCGTATATTCTTCATAATCTTCATGCGATGCTTCGAGACTGTTTGCAATATAGATTATGATTGCTTTATCGAAATATGGGAACGTATCTGCATTCTTAAAGGATTCAATTGGCAATTGTCGGACAATATCATCTAATTGGATCTCTCGTTCTACAATTGCAGCTAATTCATTGTAAATAGTATAATCGACCTTATGATGCATCCAATGATCAATAAAGACTAAGCTATTCGACTTGTTTCTTTCAGCAATAAAACTCTTCACATTTGAAAGTAACGATTCTTCAATTGAATAGCTGAGTGTTGTGACAGTTAAATGCATGAATAAAGTCTTCAACGTATGATTTTCTCTATCGTAGCCATACAAGTTAGAAACGTATTTCCAGAACACGTTAATATCAAAATACTTCTCCATTGAAGCAATGTATTTGTTTTCTTCCTCTGAAAGACTTTCTTTCAAGACCGTTTTAAGCACCTCTTCAAAATCAGGTGTTTTTAAACTACATAGAACACTCATAATCGCAATTTCAATCGTCTCTTCCGAAAATACCTGTGTCCCATAGGACTTAAATTTTTGAGTGTGCTTTTTATTGAAAAACTTCTCGAATTTCTTTACAACGACTCTTAGTGATGGATCAATTCCTAAGTCATCTAAAAGCAAAGAAATTTTGTCAGCATAAAACGTTTTTGAATAGTAAACCGTATCAATAAGCCAGTTTTCTTCCACACTTAAATCGTCATTGGTATAAACGAGGTAATGAGAAGTCGTATCCTCCTCTTCGAGCAGATATTTTGTGTAGAAATTATTCTGCTCTGTTAATTGATGAACCTTAACATTATCAATAGATATTTGATTGATTTCTTCAACAAACTCTCTATCCTTATCTACCCAGAAAACAACCTTTCTTTGTTCACCATCATTCAGTGGTTCGCTAAACGTGGTCGTTAAAGTAGAAATCACCTGATCTAAATTCAAACCACTCACCCCTTTATAACAATCTCCATAAAACAAGGATACACCAGTCATAACTGGCATATCCTCATGACTGTTATACTATTTTTGCTACAAGCCCTTTAAACTTCTCATAATTAACCGCTACACCATCATCTAAATCAATCTCAATTTGCATATCTGCCATATGGTGCAACAATTCATCGTACTCTTTAAGCTCTTCAATTTTCTTGTCTAATGTCTTCAACTCCTTCTTAGCATTGCTGATTTCCTTAGTGGTATAATCGCCCTCAATAATGCTCAATAAATCCTTCTTCTCCGCATCAAGGCGAATTTGATATTCGTGTAAATAGTCAGTACGAATACGAGATAAAGTTGTCTTATCATAACGGTGCATATAAATTAAACAATTAAATGCCTTTTGTTTTCCAGAAGTAAATAACCAATAAATCGGTCTCTTTTTATATGTCTGAACATGATCCTTATAAAAATCGTTTATGAAATAACGTAGTAATGTTTCCTTTGCAGTTTCTCCTTTTTTACATCCAATTGCATCAGCAATAAATTCAAGATTATCTTTAAGTTTTTCTTTTCCAAACATAACCCTTACAAAATCAATAAATTTCGTTACTATATCTTCCTCAAAATAAGCACCAGATAAAATTGGTAGTATATTGTCATCAACCGATTTGAATTTATTATAGTAGAAAGAATCAAATTCACGAGAAGCAAAAATTATCCCTTCATTATCTAACGAATAACGACCTAACATACAACCTATTGCGTAAGAGATAAAACTCTTTATATCTCTTTCTAAATCAGCCTTTTGGATAGTTACTTCCTTGTCCTCTACTCTAAACGACAACTCGTTTTGTAGACCATATAATTCAATAAAAATACGGTTTAACTCTTCTTCATTCGCTTTAAGTTGATTAAATTGTTGTTCTCTGTATAATTTCCATTCCTTGTATGATGATTCTATTGTTTCTGAATCTCTTTTAAGGCTAATAATTGGATGTTGTTTAAAATCCCATGAAGTTTCAAAATCATCCCAATCATTTTTCGAAATTTCAATACACTTTTTTGTTATATTATTAATTTTAGCTTTTATATTTTCATCATCTGTAACTTTAATAGGCAAAACATTAATGCTACCTGCTTGAAAGTTTAAGGTTGGGTTGATGACTTGTAAAATGGTATGAATAACCTTAGAGTTCATTAATGCAATAAAATAGAGTAAATTTGATTTATCAGTAAATGCAGTGGGACATCCTGAATTAAATATGTATCCTTCTGGGGTATATCTTATTGATAATTTTGCAGAGCTTACTCTTGACCAATTAAATCCTTCTCGGAAATAAAAATCTCTTGATGGCAAATGATTGCCCATTTCAAGTAGTTCTTGATAACTCTTTTCGTCATATGCTAAAACGTATTCATAATTTCCATACCATCTTCTAAACGCACCTCCTTTTGTATGTAATGCCCATTTTAGGTTATTATTAAATATATCCTCTTTGCATTTTGCATTAAAGCCAATTCGATTAATTTCCACCTCAAACCAATATCTTAAAAACCTTTCATTGTCTCCAGAATCCAATCCTACTCTTGCATTTGCATAATCTTTAAATGTTTTACTATTTTTAAAAACATCAAAATAAACCTCTGACAACCAATAAGCAATTGGACTACCTGGTATTTTGTTAAAATTCTCTTGGTTTGGATAATATCTGTTCTCCAAATTGAAATATTGGCTTTCCTTCTGATCTCTCCTACTGTAGCAATAATCTGTTAATCTTATTGCTATCATCCCATTTTTCATAATAGAATTTCTATTTACCCATGATACTATAGGATTGTGACCAACTTTCCCATCAAACAACTCCGTTCCAAAATCAACCAGTGAACTAAATTCCATTTTTTCAAGAATCATTTTTCGGAATTCCTCAAATCTCTTTAAGTACATCCATGAAGTTGTTGTAATAAAAGAAATAAATCCATCTTGTTTTGAATAGCTTTCAATTGACTTTTGATACATAACCATAGATAAGTCAGATTTTGTATCAGGGAAATTTTTCTTTACATAATCATTTAATAAAGGACTCATACGTGAATTTCCTAAATAAGGTGGATTAGTAATTACTACATCATACTTTTCTGTCATTATTTGAGCTTGTTTTATTAGTCTTGGCATTAAATCCTTTATTTCACTCAGTAAATAATTTTGAAATAAATCACCAATCTCCTGAGAAGTATACTGCAATGCTCTATATAGTGAATTAAAATCCCTTGATTCTATTTTTAGAATTGAACCATATTCCTTGGAGTTTTTAAAAACGTCTATTAAATAAAGAGCAGTTTCCAAATCCTTTTCTTCTAAGTTAATTACATCCTTTATATTTTCATTGCTGAGCCTATTACTTTCAACAATTGAATATAAATTCAGAGTAATATTTTCATCAAAAATACGTCTATTATATTTTCTTGCTTTCATTACTAATGCAAAACATGCCAATTGATAAGCTCGATCATCTATTTCCAAGCCATACAGATTTTTTTGTAAAATTAACTTTGCGGCCTCTCTTGGTAGATACCCCTTTGATTGATAAATTTGCATTAATACTTCAAAAGCATACACAAGAATATGCCCACTACCCATACATGGATCTAAAACCTTTATATCTTCAGGATTATATTCACTGTATTGAAGTCTAATCGACTCATTTTGTTCAACTATACTGATAAGATAATATTTCCAACATTCTTGCAAACTTTCATTAGGATGTCCAGATAACCATAATCGTCCAATTGAATTTTCAACCATATATTTTACTGCCCAATCTGGTGTAAATAATTGTGTGGCCGCAGGTAGCAGCTCTTTGGGAATCCTGCCTTTAGACATGTTCCCATCATATACAAGTTCATTTAACTCTGTATTATAGTATTGATACAACCAACCAATAATCTCAACTTCGTCCCAATCGGTTTCTGAAATAAAGCCTGTATCAGTCATCTGACGAATAAATGATTCTTTGGTTAATAACCCTTCTGGAAATAGAATTTCAGAGTAATCATCAATTTTTTCAAACATAAATGGTAGGAACCGATTAAAGTCATTACAATGCTTTATAATTAAATACTTGAACAATTCTTCCGTTTCATTGTTTAATTTTAAATTATAGATATGCTCTCTATCTAATTCGACTTCTAAATCCAATTCTAATGCCTCATTTAGCATGTCTGGATCAGCACTATTTGGATTTGAAGATGACAACACTCTTACGCCTGTTGGCAGATAATCGTTTACTTCCATAAAACGTAATGCTGTAAAACGGTTAAACCAATTATAAGCAACTTCTTCCATCACTTGCTTAAAACCTAATTGATTTATACGAGCAATTAACTTATCTCTTTGAGTTTTTTCTTCTTTTGAAAGCTGTCTGCCATCGATAAAGATGGCATCCGAGCTTTCAACGTCTGCTTTTTTAATTGTTTCTTCTGTAATTCCAATCTTCATTGCCTTTGCTGCAACTTTTTTCAAGAGCTCTTTTCTGGCACTTGTCGCAAAGGTTTTCAGAGCTGATTTATTCATTCCGACATCTCCCGACTATTCAATAAACTCGATTTCTTTATTCGATTTAATAATCTGCTTTAACTTATTCGATAACGTGTTGATATACTGGTCTACATCCTCTTCTGAACGTAATTCTTTCACGACAATTAGTTCTGAGGCTCTAATCTTTTGTTTTTGCACCGTAGCAACTTGTCCACCATCATCTACGTCTTCTCCTCTTTCTATCACAACAGGAGGCTTTACCACGTTTCTTCTTTGCCATTCCTGAATTTCTTGGTTAATTTTCCGTTCATACTTTTCCTTAAAACTTGTGCTTTGAGAAATCGTTGCATCTACCTTATAAATATCAACAAATGCCTCAACTTGGCTTAATAATGCAGGATAGTAACGTTCGATTTGTTCTTTTGTTTCAGTAGATACGCCATATTGTTTCGCTTTCAGAGATAGGTAATCATAATCAACTTTAATTTTATACTTAGCATTTTCTTTCTTCTCCGATAGGACATGTTGAACTTGATTCTCAATTTTCTTGATGATTTCAGGAATCTGCTTGATTTTCCCATAAGGAATCGGATCATTTAAAATATCTGTTAATTGTGTTGCATGCTTATCAGCTTCATCACTAATGAGATACGCCTTATTTTCTTCATACTTATTGATAGCTGATAGTCCTTTATCAAAAATATCCTTTTGATCCGTACTAAAGAAGCTCTTGACGTAAGTCATGTCCTCTTCCCAATAACTAAGATCCTTTTGCAGCTCTTTCATTTTGGCGAAAAATGAAGCATTATCTAATCCTTTATGGAACTCACCAAAATACTCTAATCCTTTATTAAGTAAGCTCATACCAGGATACTTTCTACCTTCATAGCGCACCTTGAGAGCATTAATTTCATCCATTTGTTTCTCAATTAGTGTTCGAATTTCCTTCACTAAGCCGTCTTCATCATCTGGTAAGTCCGTTCTATTGAAAACTTCTTTACAAACTTTCTTGGCTATTTTAATGAGTGCTTCATCGACCTTTTTACGTTTTAGAATAATACCTTTATCTGCTTCATTTGTTTTTGTTAGTATCGTTACGATTTTACTTGCATCCACTTCTGGCTCCAAATACTCAGAATTATATCGGATACGAATTTTTTGATCCTTTAACAGTTCAGTAATCATCCGCTGAATATCCAGATCTCTCCACCCATAAGGCTTATCATGGAAACGATCTAAAATCATTTTGACTCGAATCTGCTTTTGAATCGAATCTTGAAGTGTAATAAAGTCTGAAATTTCCTTTATGGCTAATTCATTTGGTACTTGTTTTATTTCTGTACTTAAGGACATTTGCTCTTCTTTGGAGTTTAATACCGATAGAAGTTCTCTTTCACTATCTAAGAATTCCTTTACGTATCCTAATTTCGTATATACATTGTCAACTAAGGAGTTTAGAGCAGTATTGATTTTCTCCCTTACTGTTGAACCTTTAATCGTAACGTTGTCTCCGTTTATGAAGAATTGTCCACTCTTAATCGCATCTTCTAATAATTCACGAACTCTTCGTCTTCTTTCACGAACCTCTGCTTGCTTATTATTTAGGATGTTTTGAATGCTTTCTGGAAGCTGTGTAATATTCTTTTTCTTGCGATACTCCTCAATTCTTAGAACTTCTTCCATTTCTTCGATATAAGATTCATTCCCACCAAGTTTAATGATACATTCACCATTTCCCGACGACATCATCATTAATTCTTGTTCTGATTTTCCATAGTGATCTGATAATGGTGAGAGAATGGAAATGCCTATACTTGCTGTTTGATTACCATGATTCTTTTCATCCATTTTTTGATTGTAAGAAAACGAATATTCCGGTGAATAACGGTATTTTTTCTCATCATAAAGGTCTTGGAAAATATAGTTGGCAAGTTCTCTTTTGATAACATCTTCATCTACATTAATCGTTTTAATTTCTCGGTTGATATCTTGTTCATCGTCTGTTAGGAAGATAAAGAATTCACCGTTTTTCTGAACAAGCGTTTGAGAAATAAGTTTTCTTAATGCAGCTTTAATTTTTTCTTTTAGTTCTAATTTATCTTCTTCAATGTTTGTGACCATAAGCGTAGCAATATTGTCAAGATTCGCAGGAAGCTCTTTGATGTACTTAATCATAAACAACACTTTCAAGAGGTTCATATTAAATTCATCATCTTTAAGAGCAGGGTTTTCGTATGCTCCCTCAATTACCCTCGAAATGGTCGGATTAAGAAATTCTTTAATCGTATCATAGAAGGAATAGAATGGAATTAACACACCTTCTTCTGCATCCCTGAAACGTAACCCCGCTTCTTTAAATGCCGATAACATAGAACGTTCACCTTCTGAAAGGTGTTTACCAGATGAACCATGTCTTCTAACTTGTTCAAAAACATTTTGCAGAAGTTTAAACTGATAAGGAATAAATGGATAAACATCTGCAAACTCTTGTTCATTATCATATCCTCTTAAATCTGCTGTACTTTCTTTGAAGCTAATCAAGTTCTTCAAAATCGCACTTTTTTCTGGATATATCAATTTGAGCTTATCATTAGCAAAATCTTTCTTTAGTAGGATACGCTTCTTGATTACTTCATCAACAGAGATAGATGAAAGTGATAACCTGGTATCAAAGCGGCCCTGAATTCGTGAGAAGTCATCCCCCTTTACCTTGACGATACTATCAATACTCTCTTGGGAAGTAACCATGATCCACACTTTACCTTTTGCATAAGTACCTAAGTCCTCTGCAAGAGTTTGAAGATTTAGCATAAGGTTACGGCTGTCACCAATAAACTGCCCAATTTCATCGACTAAAAAGACAAGATGAAAGTTTTTACCCTTTTGGTCTATGTACTGTTTTACGTCTTTCGCAAACTTTTCGATACTGATTTCAAAATTATTGACACCATTTTCAAACCAATTTCGAGCAGACTCTTCCGACATGTCCGTAACCTTGGTTAATGCTCCTATCACATAGTCAGCATCAAAATAGAAAGTATTACGGCGGTCTACCCAATCTTCACCTGAAAGTGTCTTAAACTCGTCTCTAAAGGCTTTATAAACACCTTTTTGATCTAAGTATTTTTCCATTTCTGCCACGCCAGGGATGTCTCCGAAATAACCCCTGTGTTCATAGAATACCTTCATAAACACACGTAGGATTGCATCTTCCTTTGACTTACTATCTAAAGATGCCTTGGAGTCAATATTGAAAAGGATAACCTCTGTCTCTACATCAGCCGTACGATTCATATTTGCTAAGATTAAAGGATCTTGCAATTTATCTTGAAAAAAGTCGATTGCATTTTTATCTTTTACTTTTTTATTTTCAAGTAAATAGGCAAGGATTTTCAGGAAGTGTGATTTACCTGATCCGAAGAACCCGCTAATCCATACACCCATTTTATCTGTAGTACCGTCTACACCTTTTTGGTAGTTCTCATAAAACTTTGATAAATGCTTGTTTAACTCTCTTGTGACAACATATTCATCAAGCTCTTGATAAATATTGTCCTCGTCAGTCTGCGCTACTTTAATAACGCCTCTAATATCTCTTTCAATATCTTTCTGGAACATTTCCTTAATGATCATCTATATCCCCCTTTTCTCTAATCGACTAACCGAAAGGCCCTGTAGTAATTGTCATCTTTAAATTTCCCAAATAATTGAAGTGATTGGGTGTCATATTTTCCAGGGAAAAACATGATAACGGGTATTTTATCAATCACTTCTTGTAGGTTATTTAAAATAGTGTGTGATCTTACAAATGGATAGACTTTGCCTACACCTGTAATAAGTACAACATTGTGATCGCCCAATTGCTCTTTAATCTTTCGCAAAAATATATCAGGTTTAGCAAATGTAGTCATTGCTTTATATAGAGCTTCTTTACCCTGTTTAACTTCTACCTCAAAAGCTCGGTCAAAAATCCTCTTTTCCTTAGCGATTTCAAGTAACATCTTATATAAATCAAATTCAACAATCCTTCGGCCAGAGCCTTCGTAATTAAACTCCCTTTTTATATGATTAACATAATCCCTGACGATTAACTCTTCAATAGGTTCATAGTCAAAAACATAAAAACTAATTTCATTACCAAGCCCTCGACCTTGTATGAACTTGTCCTCTCTAATTTTTGGAATAATTTTATCAAGTCTTCTATTAATGTTAGCCATCTTTACATTCCTTTCACTCACCCATTGCTTTCAAATATGCTGTATCACCTAGAAAAGTTATTTGTCGTTTAATTTCATCATCAAATAATATCCTATTTAAATCGCATGATTTTTTATCTCTTATAAACCCAGCTTCATAAAGTATTTTCATATAAACTTGTTTCAATTTATTTAGAGTAAGTTCTGACCATTTCCCCAACTTTTCGTCTTGCTCTGCTTTTTCTATAAAGAATACATTTAAATCTTTCTTCTCAAGTAGATAATTATTAGCATTTAACTTTTCTCGAATGACTTCATTCATAAATTCAAAGAATAGTCTATCAGTCTTCATGATGGCATAGAGGTTAATAATTTTACCTATTTCTAAAGGACTACTCAATATCAAATCTTGCAGCGACTCGTCAAGCACATTTGCTCTCTTGATAATAGTCGGAACAATCCTTTTTAAACTGGAAGTTACTTTGTATTCAAATATATTATCCTCTATAATTTTTTTCTTAATATCATCATCAGATAAGCCTTTCTTTTTAAGCTTTAATACTTGTTTTAATTCATGTAGCAAAAAAGAAACCCCTGTAAGGTTTGCACTATATACTAATTCTTTTGTCATGCGTCAAAATCCTTCCTCAGAGACGGTTTATCACTACCATTCCGTAAAATCTTATCTACTACCTCTAGTCTTCGTTTCCCACATTGTTGTTGAACAACTTTTGTGAATTGGTTATTTTTCAATATCTTGTTTTGGTTATTATCAAAAATATTATTAACACCAGAAATAAGTCCTTGTTCTTTAATTTCTTCTTGCCAGTATGCATCGACGAGTTTATTTATCGCAGCTGCTACCTCTCGTTGTGTACGATAGAACATTTTCAACTCCACTAATGTCACCTCTAACTCCAATTATACTTAATTATTATTTTACTCTTACTTTTTTTGTAAGACAATACCAAATAATTTATATAAAAATAATAATCACATGTATAAAGGCTTCGCACAAATAAATTAACCATTTTCTCAATTATTCACTTAACATGATTTATATAAATTGGTATAACAGGCTGTATTTCCAGCTGCATGGTTTTATTCGTTTCCTAATTCTGCTAAAATTCACTTAGAGAAGGAGGTTATATTATTGAAGCAAATTAAAGGTCAGCCCAAAAATTTAAGACATCTACTTTCTGGAATTAAATATACTGTTCATTACTATCAGAGGGAATACATGTGGGGAAGGAAACAAATTGAGGAATTAATTGAAGACCTAACTTCAGAGTTCCTGGATCAGTATGAGTCCGGTCACGATCGGAGTGAAATCATAAATTATGGTCATTATTTCATGGGATCAATTGTATTAACTGAAAGTAATAACGAAATTGCCATTATCGATGGTCAACAAAGACTCACATCTTTAACACTACTTTTAATTTACTTATACCATGAGCTTTCAGATGTTGATGATAAGGGAATTCTCCAAAACCTCATTTATTCTAAACAGTTCGGAAAAAAGTCTTTCAATATTAATGTCATAGAAAGAAATGCTTGTTTAAATGCATTATATACAAAACAGAACTTTAACCCTGATGGGCAACCAGAATCAGTCAGAAATTTATTTGAGCGATTTCATGACATTAAAGAAGTTTTCCCTGATTCAATTAATCAGGACAGTCTACCTTTTTTTGTAGATTGGTTAATTGAAAAAGTAGATTTTATTGAAATCACCGCAACCACAGAGCAAGATGCACATAAAATATTTGTGACTATGAATGATAGAGGTCTAAGTTTAACTCCAACTGAAATGTTAAAAGGATTCTTGCTTTCAGAAATTAAAGATGACTCAAATAGAAATACAGCAAATACTGTATGGAAAAATAACGTTTTGGAATTAAAGGATCTCGGTAAAGACGAAGATTCTGACTTCATCAAAACCTGGTTACGTGCCCAATATGCTGAATCAATACGTGAAACAAAGAAAGGAGCAGTTAATCAAGATTTTGATATTATCGGTACAACCTTTCACAAGTGGTTCAGAGAAAATCTTAGTAAAATAAACCTTGAGCGAAGCTCAGACTTTGAGGATTTTATTTTAAATAAATTTTTAAAGTACGCACGTTTGTATATTCGGTTAAAACACTACTCCTCACACTTCGATAAGGATTATGAATACGTATTTTATAATGCAAATAATAATTTCACTCTACAAAACATGGTAATCCTTGCTGCTATTAATCCTGAAGATACACCTGAAGAAGAGAATAAGAAGATTAAAATGGTTTCTTGTTTCTTAGACCAATACATAATAAATAGAGTAGTGAATTTTAAAACAGTTGATTATTCCGCTATTAAAAATGCAATGTTTAATTTATCAAAGAAAATAAGAAATCTTAATATTGATCAATTGACATTAACTTTATTAAAAGAAATAAGAGAATTAAAACTCCAACATAATTTGAGTGGTATTTTAGACTTCTATTTAAATGGTTTTACAAAGCGATATATGCTACATATTATGTCTAGACTTACCTATTTTGTTGAGCAGAAAAGCAAAATAAATAGTAGCTTTGTTAATTACATTGACCGGTCTCAAAAAAATTCATATGATATTGAGCACATCTTAGCAAACGATTATAGTCTTTATTCTACAGAGTTTAATAACGAAAATGAATTTGATATATACAGGAATAAATTTGGTGCATTATTAATTTTGCCAAAGGATAAGAATAGAAGTTTTCAGGATAAACCATATAATGAAAAGCTTCAATTGTATTATAGTGAAAACTTGTTAGCCCGGTCGCTAAATGACAAGTGTTACATAAATAACCCCTCATTCTTAAAGTTTATTACTGATCATAACCTAAGCTTCAAACCCTATTCACAATTTGGGAAATCTGAGATTGAAAATAGGCAGAAACTTTATAAAGAAATATCAGAATTAATTTGGAATGAAGAGAACATAAGTTTATTAGCTTTATGAGAATTTATAGATCTGTAACTTTTAGAAAGATGATAAAGCTCAAATAAAAAAGTATATAACGATAATGGCATCATCCAACTGGATGATGTCATTTAATCCGATCTTTTATGTTAGAAAAATATTTATTAAATGATTAATGACGAGAGTTGAGGTTTACCATCTTCCTAAGATCATCCACGGTTAAAACATTATCACGATTTCTATGTAACATCCTATGACAATTTGAACATACAGGTACTAAGTCAGTACTTGGGTCAATTTCTGTTGCAACACCAAGTGTGCTCAGTGGTTTAATATGGTGAATTTCTATGAAGTCTTTGCCATGATCTCCATAAATATCTTCGAAATTGAAGTTACAAACAGTACATGTGGTACCATGAATTTCTATTGCTTTTAATCGATTTTTCGCTTTCCTTTCATATCGGTTTCCGTAATAGTGTTTGAGTTCACCGTCTTTATAAAAAGAGTCAAATTGAGCTTTATCCGCCTCTAAATCTTTTCTTACTGTTTCTTTAAGCTGAGATTTTTTTATTAGCTTAGTTTGTTGATTCACGTATTTATCCCAAATCTTATGTAGTATTTTAGCTTGGCTTTCCTTTACTAAATAGTTTGTATTGTTTGCCATACGAAGTATTAGTAAGTCATTTAGATTTGGGTTTTCACGCAGATCTGCTCTTCGTATATGATTCTCTTTAAGAAGTCGATTTTCAATAGTGATTGGAATATTATATTTTTCAGTATTTTCCTGAGTTTTTATCCAATATTTACTAGGTGGAATATTAAGGATAGAACTACCACTAACAACACCCCTTGCTATAATTCCACCTGTTCCTCTATTCTTACCATCAGATCGCCAGATATAAACAATATCTCCTGTTGAAATGTCATGAAGAAAGTGCTGTTGATTTAATGACCACCATATTTTATTGTTTTCGTTAATATATGTATCCACCTTAAAATCATCAGGGTTTCCTTGAAATATCCATGTTTTTTGATTACCACTCGATGTAGATGAATAGGTAGTTTTTGTATTCCAATTGAATTTCTTTGATTCTTCTATTTGTTTACTCCACCAAAGAAAATCATCATTACTCCTATTAAATGCTTCATAGTACCCTTTACCTGGAATATAGGTTTCTGAATTAACAATAATACCTGTAATTGCTGGCAATTTATTTTTAAAAAGCCAATCAGCTAATTCTCCTAATCCTTGAACTCTCAGACTTTGTCCATAAGTTTGCCCGATTAATTCAAGACCAATGTCTTGATGTACTTTTTTATACGAGAGGTAGGTATACGGATCTCCGGCTTTAATATCATTTAAATTATTTACCAAATATTGAAGAAGTAGTTTTGCGCTTTCTGATAACAATCTTATTCACTCCTAAACTTGATCCCCATTTTATTACCATTATTAATTCATATTAACGAATTATTTAATTAGTTTTCAGTGTTCCATAACCCAATTCCTTCTTTATATCCTTTGTGATATTCTTTAGACTCAGGAATTCTCTTTTTTAATCTAACTATAATATTTGATAAAAGGTTAATATTAAAGAATTCAGGTTTTTCTCTTTTAAATAGGATTCCTTTATTAATAGAATAATCAATCACTTCATCAGGATTTATATTTTTATTGATTATTTTCAATAACACTAGAAGTGCTTCGTCAAGTGTTATCGGGTTCTTTAGTTCTTTCTTTGGAACTTCCTTTTCTAACAATCCGGATTTCATTAACCAATACATCTTTGTAGAATACGGTATACCGAATTCGACCTCTATATATTTCAGTTCCTCAGATAATTCCTTCATTGTTTGAAACTTGTTCCTATATATATTTACCAATCCCTCAACCAACCAACTTTTTGTTACGATAGCTTCTACTAAAGATACATGATGTGTTTCCTTTTTAAACAAAGATTCCCACCTGGCAGGATATACACCTTTTACATTAAAATATTGAAAATCTTGATTATATGTAATTGGATCTTTTACTAAATCTGTAAATAATTTAAGATTGGCCATTTCTGCAGGAATAAATCTCTTTATGTCTTCAGTAATATTGATATGATGAAACTGTAAATCATTACCTTCGGATTCAATTGGAAATTTAAAATTAAATCCAGGAGTTTCTGATGGTAAAAGACTTTCAATATTATGTGTTAACCCATGTAATAAAACACTTTGGTATTCATTATAACTTGCATTGAAATCTATTGACGTATAATCATCAATACAAAAGATTTCTCCCCATAAATTAAAACATATGTCATTTAATTTATGAGAATATACTGATTCAACAGTATAGCTCTTAGTATTTAGGCAGCTCAGACCTCTATAGATTGTAATACACTCAGTGTCAGAATTTAAGCAAACTAGTGATGGTACTCCTAAAAAGTCTGTAATAAGTGCTTTGCCAACATTTAATATTCCACAGAGAAGCATCCCGTCATCTTTAATAACATTTTCTCCTACTATCCAAATATCCCGAATTCCTGCTTTTTTATATAACTCTCTTCTATCCTTAATTTCTGACGGTGAAATGTTTGAACGCTGATATTCAATGGCCCACTGTACGCCATTGTTAAATTTTATAAACACATCTGCAATTTGACCTGTCTCAGGGATATATCGTTCCAAATCTATTTCTTGTGTTTTATGATTAATTACATTTAAGAAATATTCATAGAGTATCTTCTTACCTTTTAGATGTTCAAGGCTCTCACTAACACTATTAATGCATTTTGAACTAGGGTTATGTTTAAAGTGAGGTGCTCTAACATCTCCCCATGCAATCTTAACTGATTCGTTACAAACTTGACATTTATATTCAGACCTATACTGTTCCGATGTTAACAATTCCTTCTTCTCTAAATTGACAGACAATAAGAGATTAATTGGATTATTTTTGTGTAGAGCTTTATACATTATTTCCTCCATATTCCTAATAATTTTTTTGTCATTCTATCAACTTTATCATTGTGAGTTATATCTTTTCTCGGCTCTCAATCAAATAAAGAGATTTGTATAGGCACATTTTCCTTTTCCGTTGTGGAGGTTACTATTGAGATTTTTTTGTAATATCGATCCTGTATCCCCTTATCTCCGGCGAATTCAAGACTTCCTGAATCTATTAATAATTCTAATTCACGAATGACAGTGGGATAAATTTTATATTTTCCACTTTGATATTTGTCCAATGGAGCTTGATAGTTTTTTATAAGATATTGGCAAAGCTCACTTACTAGAAATACAGGATTATTTCTGTTTTGAATGAACTCAACTATACCTTTTTCATATGAGATTGTTTCCACTGCTTTACTTATGGTATTCTTGGGCTTTATAATAGCATTAGCCTCTAAAGCCAATTGTTCATTTTGTTTTTGTAAAAGTTCCTCAAGCTCTTGGGTTAACCTACTAGGACTTTTCCCCCAGCTTCTGTCTTGCTGCGTATTAATACGTCCAGGCGAACTTGGATAATGTTGATTTTTGCCAAGATTCGTTGACCTTTTCTTTATTGGAACTTCTTTCGCTTTTTGGACAGGTGGTGAGAGGATATCCTTTACTGTCGTTACAAATTGTGAAGTTATTACTTCTTTTCCATACTGTTTTCTGTAGGAAAGCAGTTCTAATTGTTGCTCTGCCCGCGTCATTCCAACATAAAATAACCGCACAGCTTCCTCTAAAGGAAGTGTGTTACCAGACTCAGATTGTTTACAATCATCTTTTGAAGGAATAATCCCCTGAATCAAATCCACCATAAAGACACTCTTAAACTCTAAACCCTTTGAACTGTGTAAAGAGGAAAGTGTAACAACGTTTTTATTCTTATTTTCTTTTGCACCAATCATTATGGATTCGAGATGTTTGAGCCTGTTTGCAAACTCTTCAATCGTATTTAATGACTCGGCAATTTCTTCTAAAGTGTAAAGAATTCCAATTAAAAAATCTTGGTTGAAACCCAATTCCTCGGACATGCTCATTAGCTTATCCTCATAGCCAAATTCATACCGAATCAAATGGATTACTTGGAGAGGAGTTTTCCCTTTCATCAATTGAAAGTTATTTTTACAGTTTTTTATTAACATTACCTGGTAATCACTCAACTTCGTGAAATTTAGTAAATTATCAAATATTGAATGATTGTTATTGGCTTGCTTTATTTGAGCGAGGTGCTCCTTTGATAGATATAAGCTTAGCTTTGTATAAATCCTCTCAAAAATCTCAGGTTTTCTGTCATTGAAGCTCAAGCGCATAAAGTTTAATACGTCCTTGACTACCCAATGTGAAAAGAAACGAATCTCATGATCCTTGATATAAAAAGGAATACCTGCTTGATCAAATTCATTTATGATCGAGATAGCGGATGAATTATTTCTAAATAAAACGGCAAAATCTTTTAGATTCTCTATACCTGCTATTTTTTCAACCAAATACTTTGATTGGTATTTATAATCGGCAAAATTCTTAATTCCAATGGGTTTATGTGCCGGGTTTTTTGTAAACATGTTCTTATCATAACGATTTTTGTTTTGTTTAATAAATTGGTTTGCAGCGTCAACTATATTCTTTGATGACCGGTAATTTTGCCCCATCATCAGAATTTCAGTATGTGGATATATTTGCTTAAAGTTCAGCAAATATTGCGGTTCTGCCCCACGCCAAGCATAAATTGACTGGTCGTCATCGGCTACCATATACAGATTTCCATGATTTCTAACCAACTTCTCAATAATGGAATGTTGAACCATGGACGTATCTTGGCTTTCATCAGTAAGAAAATAATCATACTTTTGCTGGTATTCGTTAAGTAATCCACTATCTTTCTCTAATGCCTCATTCGCTAACGTCAACATATCATCAAAATCCACTAATAACCTACTCGTACCCGTTTTCTTATAATTTTCATATTCTTTATAAATTTGCTGGACATTTGGAATCTCGCATTTTATGGTCGCCCAATCTTTTTCCTGAAGTAATTTGTTTTTTATTAGAGTTATGTAGGTTATTAATTCATCCATTTGATCCTCGGTGATTTTTTCTCCAACAATTCTTCTAAATATATCCTTCAAGATTTGTTTCTTATTCTTTTCTTCTAGAAAATTATAGGTAGTATTCATTTTGTTTAGGTAATCTTTTACTACCTGATATGCAAGACTGTGAATAGTTGAAAAATCAACTGCGTCTTTTGAATGATTCGAAAAGAAGTGAGTAAACCTATTCTTCATATCGGAAGCGGCTGCTTTGCTGTAGGTCACTGCTTTTATTCGGGTCGGATTTACTCCCTTTTCTTCAATTAAATACCCTATTCTCATAATTGTCGTAGTCGTTTTACCTGAGCCTGGTGAGGCTAATAATAGTAATGGTCCCTCAGTATGAAGAACAGCCTTTTTTTGGACTTCATTCAAGGAAACCCCTAATTCCTTATTCTTACGATCAAAAAAATCTTGGTTATTGCTCAAAACATATTCACCTCGGTGCCCACAAGTTAACTGATTCGATATTACTATTATACTGAAGTTATGTTTTATTATGGATAAAATTACATAATGTAAGCGTCATTAATATTCTACTTTTTTGGCAGGTCACTGGTATTTTCTCTATAAAATCCCTGTCACTAGTCGAAATCTGTAGTATTTAACAAGTGAAAGGCACTTATTTATCTGGAAGTTTCAATATCTGGTTTCTAAGTAGCATTTTTTTTTTATAAATCAAAAGTTAGAATAGCCGTCAACAGATATTATTTTGGTAACTGAACCAGTACTAAGTGTATGTATTTCTTTTATACTTTTAAATAATTTATAACCAGGTGTATTAACAAAATACCCAATTCCTTTAGTTATTCTTAATATTCTTATTTTACCAAAATATAACACAGTAATATATCTAGAGTTAATCTAATAACAAAAAAGGCAGCGGTCTCGTCGCTGCCTATCGTCTCGTTTATTCCATTAAAAAAGATATCTGTTCATGTTCTGAAAGCAGATTTATTAACCTATCGTATATTTTAAAAATATCCATCATCATATCCATATCACCAAAAATCAGGAGCAACCTCAAATGATTCCATATCCTGTAGTCCAATAAACAAGTATAATACCCAAATTCTACTAAACCATATGTAAAATTTCTTTTAAAATGGCTTGTATTTCATTATTTTGGTCTCTTGATTCCAGTTCTTCCTTGCTATTAACATATTGGAATGCCTGCCAAATACTTTCTCCAAACCCATTTAAAATTAAATTTTCTTCGGAAGAGCTTGCAGCAACTTCATCTGAATCCAACCCAGCATTATCTTGCCAAATACTTAAATCCAGATCGTTCTTTTTTAATCCATTTTTCATATCAAAATAATCCTTCTGAGTGTCATTGAAAATAAAAAACGGATGATTTTCATTAACTCCTTGAGCAATTAGGGCTTGATCTGGGAGATAATTTTCTATTTCTCTTTTTGACAAAATCTTTAATGGGACTCCTAATGAATTACATAAACGAATTAGTTTTTCTTTCTTTCTTCTCTCTTTATCATTAAGGTAAAGACCAGGTGCAACATGATCACTATCTATAATGCAAATAACCCTATGCTTACACTGATAATGTTCGATTTGGTTTTTTATATTACTACCCCCTCCATTAATAAATTCCAGTCTTAGTTTGCTTAAATCTTCTTCTTGGATTTGTTCTAGTAACTCTAAACTTTTCATAATAAATAACTTATCAGATCTAATATCTTCTAATACAACTTTAAGCTTATCTCCAACAAAACTTTCAAGTATATCGATACTAATAATCTCACAAACTCTTCCATTTTCCTCAATTCTTAATCTATGACCATCGACTAACAATAAAAGTTGTGCATTTGGGTATTGTCTTTCAATTTCCGATTTTGTTTGTTCAATACTATTTTTATTCGGTAATATTTTTACATAATAATTCGGTGGCTCTAAGCCACCTCCCTTAAGTGATTCCTTTTTAATTTGTTTAATGATGAATTCTCTGAAACTACTTAGCTCATTAATATTATATAGTTCTTCATCATCGTTTAATGTTAACCACCAACTATGATAACCACTTTCAAAAAAATAAAAAAGATACTTTAATGCAGTAAGGATTTGAGGATTAGTCTTTCCTTCTTTAAGAACATCATCTGCAATATTTATTACCACAAAATATCTCCCTTTCGATTCTTTTCCTTTATTGCCTTTCTTAATGCAATCGTTTCTTGATAATCCTCTTCAAAAAAGCCTTCCGGCCATTCCGGAATATTACCGTTTTCATCTATATCCAATTTTTTAATTTTATTCGTATTATCATTTTTATCTTTGTAAGTAAAATATAATGCAACATCATCCTTGTTTAATTTTCCTTCTACAATATATCGTCTTAGTCTAATTAACATGTGTTCACTATGTGTCTCAATTAAAAAATGTTTATTCTTATTCTTTTTTATAGCAAGTAAAAATAAGTCTATTAAAGCAGATTGCGCTGCTGGATGTAAATGTAATTCTGGCTGTTCAATTATATGTAGACCATAATTGTATAATCTTTTATTTGGTCTATTTCTATTATTACTATTGGAATTATCCATTAAAGCTTGTACAATTATTGGAATAAGTTGAGACAATCCGTGCCCTACATCGATTAAATTATTTGTGACGTTTGTAATATGGTCCTTTATCATAATCCTAAAAATGTCAGTGTGAGTATTTAAATCACTACCTAATAAATTCTCAATTGAAAGACTAAAGCCCAAATGTTCTTTTAGATATTTTGATACTTCACGAATAAGTTTTCCATCTTTTTTACTATCTTGTGCTAATATTACTGGAGCAAACTCTCCATCAGCACCTACATAATTTACTGCATTCTCCTTATAACGATATGTTCTTTCAGGTGTAACCCTAAACGGACCTATATAAAAAATTTCATTAGCAATTGAATTAAAGTATCTATTTAAACTAATAAAAAAATAGTAAAACCTATCAAAAATTTCATCGTTAACTTTTCCTTCATTTAAATTAGCAACTCTAAAATCTGGTAAGAATTTATCAAAATATACACTATCTTTGTTAAGTTTAAATTCGTTCCCATCATAATGCATACGGGCTGTTTTCATTTCATCTGTAACGTCCATTGAGAAAATTTCTCTATTTGTTTGACCATCGGTTATACTAAACTTATCAACTTGTAAAAACCTATTGCTATTAAGTGAGATTTGCACCATTAAAATTAATTCATTTAGTTCCGCAAAAAACTCCTTAAAAACCCTCATAGGAATTGGTACTTGTCTAATAATATCTCTCTTACTAATTTTTATTTTAAAGGACATAAACTGGCTAGTATCGTGTTGATAAATTACATCATCATAGTTGCCATAGTCGATTGTTTTCCCATAAAATAATAAAGGAGCAATCGAGTCATCTAAAAAAGATTGCCTTAAAACCAGTGGAAATCTAAGAACACTGCTTTTCCCAGAACTATTTTGCCCTATTACAATTGAAATAGGTTTTAACTCAATTTCTCCACTATCCTTAAAACCTTTTATATTTTCCAAATGAAAGCTTTTCATGTTATTTCCTCCTCTTTTATTAATAATATATATTACTTTATCATAATTCCCACTAATTTCTAGTTACCTAGACATTTTATTTACTTTTATTCTTTACTAAAACTTCCATTCTAAGTTGGGAGTTTGATGTCCAATTTGGATCATTTATGTTGTTTGAATCTATAAATTGTTTAAAATGAAAAATTTATTGTGTACCTCCGCTTTGGTACTGTTTTATTTGCGTGTTTAATAAAAATTAATCAAATGTTGATAACACAATAAACATGTAATACCTATTAATAGGGTGGATCATGATAAATGCTACTCTTGCGTACCCCTCTTTTAGCAGTGTCCCTTGAATCATTCACCATAAACAAATACATAGGACAACAGGCGCCCGTAGGAAACTCCTATGTTTCGCTTTTCAAACTCTAATGTTAACTTTCCGATGTTTACTAGCTCGCTATTCCTTATGGAAGTGTCCTTTACTTAAAGTTGGACCCAGGTTTTTGGACTTTTTGACTCCGGTGCATCAATTGCAAGTTGAAAATCTAGTAAATATTCATTAGAGTTCAATGGGGTTTGATGAAATATTCTTGTATAAAAATGGATTGCATCTTCCTCGCTTGCTGCAAAGATAAAAACAATATCCATCTGATTCATTTTCAGTGAGTAAATGCAATTTTTCTGAATAACCAATACATTATTTTGGATCAATTCTTTTACTTTCTGAAGGTCTGCTTTTACTAATTCTATTTAGGCTGCGTCGTCATCTAATGATAGTTTCTTCTATAATAAGTGGTAGATGTAATTGGCCAAAAAGGATATTTCATAAAGGATACAATCAAGGTAAAGATCTTTCACTAACATGGGATAACACCTCAGTAGTAGATTTTATATCGTTCATCCGTTTCGTCCTTGAGTGGTTAGATAACAGTATACTTCGCTTCCTTTGGGTCCTCTATCTTTCCTGTATGCTCACTGTAATTGACTTCAATTGATCCAACTGGACCATTTCGATTTTTCGAGATATTGATTTCAAGGGAATGATTATCCGTTTCCTTGTCATAATAATTTTAAAGAAATAAGAACAAAATGACATCAGCCCCCCGTTCAACACTGCCAGATTCCCGAATATCAGAAATCATCGACCGTTTATTGACACTTGATTCCACCGATCGATTGAGCTGCGCCAAACAAATGACCAGACAATCGAATTCCTTTGCCTTTGTTCTGAGGGATTTGGAAATCTCCTTCGTAAGATTGACTTGATAGAATGAGTGTTAAATAGAAAAATGATGAATCAATTTCCACACAAGAAACCGATACTTTTTATAGATTTGTTTTCGCTCTCATTTCAGCAATCGTTTGTCCAGCGCCATCAATATTTGCATATTAGTTTCTCCGAGATCACTAATTACATCAAATACATCAAACCATTTATTCTTTTGTTTTTGAGAAAACATTCCTTTTGGATCACCCATTAAACGGGAGGTTATGAGCTTTTCAGGTATTACTAAGGAAAATACGTGAGGCAGAAATCCTGCCCAAACCGACATATTAACAAAATGAAGCATCACATCGGTTTTTCCCATCAATGGTCTTGCTGCACAGAATGGTCACTTCCCCAACTTGGAAACCTTATGTCATTTCGTCGAGGTATACCCGTTATTGCACTTCTAAAACATCATCGTAGAACTGATCAACATTTACCTTGCTGTTTGCATCATAAAGAGTAGAAAGCAGTTGCACTAAAAAATGGTTAGCGTTCTGAACTCCCCCGCCGAACATTCCTGAATGCAAATCCGTAATCGCCGTTATAAGGGAGACCTCCAGAGCACACAGACCTCTTAAAGAATACGTAATAGCAGGAACTCCTTTATCCCACATATCAGAATCGGATATGACCACTATATTACAGGCAGTTTTTCTTTATTTTCGGATAAAAACTGTGGAAGATGAGGACTTCCGACTTCTTCTTCTCCTTCGTTGCAAACTCTTACTTATAGGTGTTGGGAGTTACATACTAATATCCAAATTTATTTATCTTGGTAACAGGTCTAGTCCCTGATATATCTTTGTTCTGATTGTTTCAGGATTTGTAATTTCAACTAATGGAATATCTCTTGAAACGGCTTTTTGTATACCCCAATATCGTTTTTGTGCTTTTTCTATCGGCACGCTTGTCCAAAGACCATTCTCTTCATTGATATTAAACAAATTATTGTACCTAAAAGGACCATAGAATATCCAGTGATCTGAAATGGATGGCATTTTGGTCCATTTTGAATAATCAAAAGTGTATCTTGTTAGAGAGATTGTCGGATAGTCATTGGATTCTAAATCGATCTCCAATCCAAATAAGGAGCCAGATTTCAATTCTAATTCTCCTGGAACATCAGGATCTGTTTCCAATTGATATAATTTAATAAAATTAGTTGGTAACCACCCAGTTGGATCAGTATCTGATTTCCAGCGTAAAAATCTCGGTGTAAGAGAGATAAATCCTTCTTCTTCACCAATTCTATCTAACTCCACAAACAAGCTATCTAAGTTTTTATATGTTTCTAGTAAAACATTTACTGCATTGTTAATATTTTGCCCTAGATTATTGGTTACTAAACACATAGTAATCCTCCTCGTATATGTTTTGGTTTGACCAATTATAGTTATGTAATTTTGTAATAGTTGCATTAAAACAATAGAAATCATATTTTTCCACCGTTTTAGAATGAATATCTGTTGAGAGTCCCTTGTATCTCGAAAACCCTTTTTTAAGTAAGAGATTTCGTAAATCATTGATGATCATTTGTTGACCTGGATCTAGAGAAACAGAATCAATTTCCCGTAGTGAATCGAGAACGTCCTCCCAGCATAAAAATCCAAGAAACACACCAGGGGCAATTATAGAACGTGACTGTATTGAATGCATTACCTCCCGCATTATTTTAAATGGAGCTAAAAAAATTAAATATGGTGTTTTATCATGGGAGATATCCTTCAACATCCTTGAATAACGTGCTAACTGATTACAGCTATCCTCATACTCCAAACCTACTTCGGTCTTTTCATCCTCTGAGGAAATGCCGCTTAAATATTTAATCTCTATTCCAATGTTGATCGTACCAAGTGGGATAAGCAAATCAATTTCTCCTTCTTCATGGCGGTACCAAAACTGCATGTCTGTCAAATAACCATTTTCTAAATGTATACGATTCATCCAATCTTGAGAAATCTCTTTTACATTAAATCTAACTGGTAGAAGGATTGGTTTCATCCCTATTTCAAAGGGAAGGTAACGCATAATACCAAAAAAGTCACCTGTTAATTTATCTTCAGACCGTTCTAGGTTATTGCTCTCAGCAGAAATTTTATTATGCAATTCTGCGATCAACTGACACACCTCCATAACAGTAAAATTTCTCTAACTACTTTTCTTCTATACTAATAAGCGATTATTCCAAAGGGTAACGACAATATCCATCTGGGAATTGTGTGCCTTAACTTCACCCCCAACCACTTTGTCCCAAAGTTGGTTCACATCATGGACCAATGATGGATCTTTCTTAATTAGTGCTACTGCCCTAATCCCATATTCTTTGTTTTTTGTAGACTTCAAATGATAATTACCTGCAGCTACTCCTTTTATGCATCCCTCTTCAAATAACCCTAAAAATGTACTTCTTGGGCACCCTTTTAATTGACTGGATGTCCCCTTCCCGAAGATGTCAGTCGTAGCTTGATTCCATGCCTCCCTTGGTGTTACCAAAGGATTAGTGCTTAATAATGAGACTGCTTCGATAGCAGATTGTCCATATTTCCCCATGGAAACTTCCACCTTTTCCACCAATTTAATTTGCATTCTTATTCGTGCTTTATAGGCTTTTAAATTACTTGACTTAACTAAACCGATATATCATCCTTTGATTCATCTGTTAGGTTAAAGTCTTTTTCCATTATAGTAAGTACTATTTCATAGGCTTCGTACTGACCTATTAGGTATCTTCTATTTGAATGGCCCACTTCTCTTTTGACCTTCTCTTTTGTATGATCTTGGAAAATTTTAATTAAATGATATAAATTTTCTATCTTATCTTTTTTATAGGTTTTTGCCATACAACCATCTCCTTCAGTTTTGTAATCAATAAAAATGTGTTCTATTTGCTTCATCTATTAAATTCAATGCAAAAGAGAGATTTTCCCCAACATAGCAATACGTTACTCCCCCAGCATGAAGAGATTTACGTTCGTGATCAGTAAGTTTCCAAACTTTGCTTTTAAATTCATCCAAGTGTGAAAGTCCATCCAAATTTACATAATTAAGTTCCAGATATATCCTAGAATTATTATCAAATGCTATTTTGCCAATACGGGCATTACTTCTCTTGCCGTTCGGAAGTAAGAGAATCCAGCCTTAATTTCTTCTCATTAATAGATGCAAACCGATAAGTAATTTATTATCCTCTCTGTCTGACTATAAAGTTGTGACGAAACAATTGTAATCTGATGTGTGTCATTCAACTTATTTGGTAAACTATCTTCGAATATTTTTAATATTTAATCATATGAAAGATTCTGAACCCTGGAAGCATAATCTAATGCATAGGCAACTACTTCTCGAGGTGTTTTATTTTTCTTTAATTCAATAATATGTAGTTTTCCATCTCCATCTATAGCGAGCATTTCAAAATATTTACCATACTCAGTTTGAACTTGCCTACCAATTAATAAAAGACCATTAGAAGAAATGAAAATCTTTCTACATTTTACCTTCTAATATTATTTCTGATTCAATAACAGAGAATTCCACTTTTTTTATACCTTCATTAATCTTCCATATCCCAACTTCATAAGCTTTTAATCACAATTCTATATTATTTAATTTATTAAAGAGAAAAAACTATCATTTTTAACACTTAATGTTGTAGTATAATATTACCATAATTTTCTAGAAGAAAGGTGAGCAATGTTGTCAAATACTAAATCTTTAACACACGATGCCATAATGAAAGCTTTAGATTGGTCTTATGATAAAGCAATTAATGGGGGTGTCCCTGGAATTGATACCGCTTTAGAGTTAGCTGATAGTTATTTGCAAAAAAATGGTACATTAGATGAAAAAATTAAAAATTTAATACTATGGCAAAACACCAAAAGTGCTACTAGTGGATTTTTAACAGGTTTGGGAGGACTTATTACATTACCTTTTGCTGTTCCCGCAAATATTACGAGCGTTATTTTAGTTCAAATGAGAATGGTTGCAGCCATTGCCCATATGGGTGGTTATGATGTAAAAGATGACCAGGTTAAATCTTTTGTTTATGCCTGTTTAGCTGGAAATGGAGCTAAAGATATTCTTAAAAATGCAGGCGTTCAGATAGGAAAAAAACTTGCAGTAACCGGTATTAAAAAAATTCCTTTCGAAGTAATAAAAAAAATCAACCAAGCTGTAGGCTTTCGTTTACTAACAAAGTTTGGAGAAAAAGGAGTCATAAATTTAGGTAAGATGGTGCCTTTAGCAGGAGGAATTATTGGCGGTACCGTAGATGCAGTTGCTACAAATACTATAGGAAATGTTGCTTACAAGGTGTTTATTCGAGAGCAAAACGCTAAAAGAAATGATGAACCTGTAATTATTGATATGTTATAGCATTACATTAGTAGGTCTGTTTTAAATAAGTTGGAGGATCTATAATGATTAATCTTCTCAATATTATTTGTACTACATACATAAACCCTTTGCTAAAATAGCAAAGGGTTATCTTTTATCCAGGTCTGGTTTCTTATTTCATGTCCATCTTGTTTAGACATAAAGGAGCTGGTGTATTAACTTAAATATCTAGGAACTTTATCCTACCTCCATCGCAGGTATTATAAACTATTGATATCAAATTTTAATAAAAAAACTTGGAGTGGTTGTATTAGGAATTGTAATGATGTATTTTTCCGAAAGATAATGAAATGATTACTTTCTCATTCTCCACGAATTCCCTTCCTATTTAGTAGACGATTTAACCCTTAAATAATTTCTAGGCAATTAATGTAATAGCGAAAAATCAAGTATTAAATTTAATTATTAGATACGCCCTCTGGTTATTCATATTTAAATATTAAAGATACATGAATAATTAATTCTTAGAAAGAATCTCATTAAAGGCAATGATAACCTCGATTTCCGATTGTATCTTTAGAATATACTCATAATCTAACTTCATCCTTTTTTGTATTTCCTCGGGAGCATTTTCGATATTTTTTTTATTTTCCTTTAACTGTTCCAAGGTATTTTCTTCCTCTGAAGCCTGCTTTTCTGAATTGTCCCATATCTTAACCACATCAATTGCATCGGAAACGACCATTTTAATGTTTTGTTTTTGATAAATTAATGTAGCGAATGTATCAAAAGTATCTATCGATTCATTAGTTAATTTCTCTAAGTCCCCAATTAAATATATATAGTTTGTAGTTAACTCTTTATTGATTTCATGTAGTACTACTATATTCTTTGTTTTATCGTATTCATCACGTAAAGTTATAATTTTGTTTATTGAACTGTTTAATTTCTTACTTAATTCCAAAAATTCATTTAATTCTTTTATGTTAGTTATGATTTCACTAATAGTTGCTGAAAGATCTCCTATAGGACTAACTTCGGAAACCTTTTTTACCATCTCTAACTTACTTAAATACTTTGCCTTATCTGTAATATTTTTGATTGCTTCAATATCCTCAAAATAAGGATCTAATTTTTCATTAAACCAATTCGTTTGTTCGAGTAAAAGTTCAGAAGTAACCTGGTAATATTCATAGTTTTTTGCTAACTTATCAAGTTCCAATTCTAAATCTCTAATAGATTCTTTTTTCTTGTTTAACAACTCTTCTTGAGATACATCATTTGTTCGTTTATTTGTTTCCCCCTTAGCTTCAATTGTCGTCCCTAGTAAAAATAATGTTACTAGGCAAATTGGCAAATATGTAAACAATATTTTTTTCCTTGTTTTCTCTCCCCACATTAATGTCCATTTAGGTTTAATTAAACCGCTTATACCTAACACAAAAGAAAGTATAGACACAATCGCTAGTATAATAATATCTATCACTGTTTCTTTCCTCCTAAAAAAATGATGAAAAAATTCTGCTAATCTATAGAACAGAAGTAAAATAATCTGAAGACTATTATCATTCTAGTATATTTGTTTGATATGATAACTTTTACAATAAACCCGGTAATTAAGTTTGGACTTTTTCTATATGGGTCTATCATCATCGATTTGTCAGATTGTGACGCAGTATCTTTTTAAGTGACTGATGTAACCTTCTTTTCTGGTTCCGGTTCCTTATATGCAGTCAAATGAAAATCCAACTTTTCATATACTTGGGTAAGCCATCCCCCCAGTTTAACGCTGCCACTAACAATCTTTTTGCCTCGCTAGAAGATCCATAATTCAGTTCATGAACAGCCTTATTCCCTATAAACCGCATGGAATCTAACATTTCATAAACTTCAGGAGTAATAATTCCTTCCTTTAAAAGGAGGTCAATTCGTTCCTTTTGACTCATTCTATAGGGTTCATACAAACTTTCAAAAAGAAATATTTGTTTGACTACTTACTCACCAAATAATCGTAACTTAATGAGTGCCGCATTAGGATCTGTTTGAACGGACTTTTCCGCTTGGCGAGCAACCTCATATAATTCACGCCATTTTTTTGATAGAAAAATAAAATTACTTCCCATTTTTGCCCACACTTTCTATTAATAATCATAGTCGCATAGCAACTTAATAAATAATAACCATGACTTTAGATTCACACTACTCCTTTCATTCGCCACAAAATGACAAAATTCCTTCTTAATCCACAGTCTTTAACCTTCTGGTATTCAAACTTATCAAACTTTCCATTTTTCTTTACAGGAAATTATGTCATAATATGGGTAATATTAGTATAATAATACTAGTTTTGAGGATGATAGTATATTTGTTAAAAAGCTTTTGTCCAGAAGAGTATGGAGATTATTTTAGGAGGCAGATGAATTATCTGGAATGGACGATGATAGAGATACTGGGCGGCTTTATTCAGCAATTTAGTAACAAAAAAGGCACCCATAAACATTGTTGTTTCAACATTTGTGAGTAATTAATCGTTTTAACCAGGAACTATTACCTTTACCCTTCTGAATCCACCAACAAATTAGAGTTTTAACTCATGCCGACTTCAATCCTAATTTCTTTTGATCCTTCAAATTGTTATAATAAAGTCATTGTATATTCTGCTAAAGGGGGGGGACTTCTTGAACTATATGAAGGATTTCATTATTCTAATTTTACTTATCATTATTGCACTTTTATTAAACTTTAAAGTATTTAATCTTAGCTTAGGTGAAGGAGATTTTATAGCTTTTGCTGGAACTATTATAGGTGCAATAATAACAATTTTTGCTATTCAAACTACCATAAAAATTCACTCTGAACAAACTCAACAACAATTAGATCAAATGAGAATTGAATCTGAACGTATAGAGAAGGAAAATCAACGAATTAGAAAAGAACGTTATATGGAAAAGGCACCAATATATATAAAAAGTTTAGAAGAAATAGAACAGGAAATTAATAAACTATTAAAATTTGAGGGTGAGTATAAAACTGAACATTTTGTTTTATCAGAATTTAAATTATCGCAATTTTACTCTTCAAAATTAATAGAAGTAGACGGTGTAACTTACGGTATTTTAATGCGACTAACACAGTATTTTGACGATCCGCGGTACAAAGCGTATGAGGAGTGGGCTGATCGAAAAGTAACTATTACTGCTTATCTAAATTCCCTTCGCGATCATAAAAAGATCTTAATTAATAATTTGGTCAATTACTCAAAAGAGGAAATTGAAGAAATAATAAAATAAAAATAAGTCGTATAATTTCTCGAATTAGAAAAATGATGGTTACATAAATTAATCGTAGGACTTTATCTGCTAAATAAAATAAACGAAGCAGAAGTTTTAATTCCTGCGTTGTCAATTTACTCTAAGATTATAGTAAACTCTAAATCATTAAACCTTTTATTGTCAGTTGCACCTGCAGTTGCTTTATTAATTTCAGATAAATTATTCCCTACATGATGGTATCTTGTATCTAAAATTGTCATGCCAAGAGTGAGATGTTTTTTTGTTTCAACACCTACTTTCGCTCGAATTGAGGAGATTAAAGTGTCATTAATGGCAGCAGCAATTGCCATAGAATCTATGAGACACTTTACGATTCAAATCCTCTATTCGTTACAAACTCTATCATGTTTACTAGAAAGGCAGAATTCTTAGTTATCAGATTTTTAAAACCTTTTTAATCCGATTAGAAATGTTGACATCAAAATGAGTCGCAATAACTATTCCAATTGCTTCTTGTATTAAACACAATCTCAGCACCTTTTGTTGCAATCACCAAGTCAATACCGTAGAGTATAGTCATATTTTGCTTAAATAGATAATTTAATTATGACTCCTTTTAAATGAACATGGTAAATGGGATTCCCCGTTGCATTAAAAGCAGTAGTTCAATGGGGGACTGTACCCATTAATCTCTTATCATAAAAATACAAATATCTTTAATCTTTAATTACATGATTTAGTCTATGGTTAATCTTTTCATGGCTTTTGTTCCTTTCCTTTTGATTGTCTACACATGTTTTCATGTCCTCATGTTCAGGATCATTTACATCTGCCATAATTCGTAGATACTCCTCATATCCCCCTTCTCCTCCTACATCCTCAGGCGGTCTCTCTCCAATTATGCCAATCAAAAACGGTTTGAATAATATTATGTAGATGTCTAAAGGAATAAGTATAAGGTACTAAACCCTGGCGCAAAATTACATGACCTTCTAAATTGATTTTTATTTTCAGTTGATACATGTCGATTTCAAGAACATTTTCTATAGCTTCATGATCCTTCTGACCAAAATTAGGCCGAGGCATTTGAGCATTTATTCAATCGAATAGTACCCTGATTTGTTCGAATACCTTGTTTTATTATTCATCAAAACAATCAATATTGACAAAATTACATACCATGCCATGAAACTAATAGGGCTGCTCATTCCCTTTTGGAGAATTCAGCTCACTATTCTTTTTTCCAAGCTGATTATGCAAGGATATCGTAGATTGGATTAAATTTTTTCATCTTCTCATTTTTTGATTTCTTCATCCATTAATATTTATAATACAACAAAAAAAGAGTGCTAAAACCTTTGAAGCTTTTGCACTCCATTTGGAATATTATGTTTATTTTCTCCTCAAGAATGGAACAACTTCCTTTTCAACAGTCTTCTCAAAATTGATCTATGCCAAAATCGACTCAATTTTTTCAATAACCTCACTCGTAAGTCAATTTCAACGGCTTTGACATTTTCTTCTACTTGTCTTGGTCTACTTGCACCAATTAATGCGTTAGAACATTGGGCTGACGTAAGTTCCATGCTAAAGCAAGGCTAGGTAGAGTAATTTCTAATTCTTTGGAGATCTTCTCTAACTGCTCTACCTTCGTAAAGGTAGCCTGTTACAATTCCCTGAGCGAGAGGAGAAAAGACCACATGTCCGATCCCATGTTTTGAACTCACCGGAATAATTCCCTTTTCAATATAGCAATTTAACATGGACTATTTCTACAATTATGAATTACTGCAGGATTTGATATGACCTTGTCCACTATAAATCAAGAAAATAAATCCGGTTTTTCTTTTAGTAAGTGATTCAGCAAGTCTGTCATTTTCACTGTGTCACACACCCTTACTGTTGCGTCCCCAAATTGTCCTTTGTACATAACTTGATTTTTCAGAAAAACATCTTCAACTCGATTGTATTTTTCAGAGGTATGACCCATATGTCTTCTTTGCGGTATCGAAATTTCCGTTTTATCCGGTAATATGGTGTAAAGCATTTCGTGATCATCGGTCAACCGACCTGGTATGTCAAGCCACTCCTCGACCCCATGAATATATGTACATCTTCGTAAATCGACTCCGATTAACAAGATGGTTGCCTTCTGATCAAGTAATTTCCCCCAACTTGATTCGCGTGCACAAGGTGTGTCGAAGTGTTCATTTCCTGCAATAAATTCATGTGCTCCTTTTCCTAAGGCAGCTACCGAATGCGTTGGATGCCATGAGCGAACAACACCCGGACGTTTTCGAAACAGTTCCGTTAGTAATCCCACACAAGATGGTGAGTCATTGACATAAAATCGAGGATTCTCCGCCTTAATATACGACCATGTATGGGTAGGAAAAACCAAAAGACCATTTTTCATATATTCTGTAAGTGCATCAAGGACAGTATCCGCACCACCATCTACTTGTCCAATACTTTTCATGGATGAATGAACAAGTAATGTTCCATTTTCGTCGATTCCCAATTCTTTAAGATGCTTTAATAAATCTTGTTTATTGTACATTCCAATCAACCTTTCAATCTTTAAATACCAAAAGAATACCATATTAGGAATATTTGTCTATGTTTACAGGAGATTTCAGGAAATAGAGATAGAATTCTTATATGAAAAATCTGAATTCATGTTCTACACATATGACCATATATTCAGCAAACTGAATCAATCCTATCAGTACAGAAATGTGACATTTCTGTATAATCCTCACTTATTGAGTGATAGGTTTGATTAATAGGAAATTAACAACTGTCTTGTCTTCAATCTTTCAAAAAAAGATGCCAGGTACCTCCCAATTTCTCGGGTGATACCTGGCAGAATCTCGTGAATTGCATCAAAGGACAGTTCAGGTACAAGCATATTTTGATTCACTCAATCCATTTAATCTACAAAAACGCCCCAACCGTCAGAGTAACCACCATGTGGTTTACTTAAACTATTTAATTGATTCTGTATTTTGATTAATTCATTATAATTTAATAACATTCTTTTAGAGCAACAACATGCCCACTCTTCGGTTTCGTCATCTTGTTCTAAGAAACAATTGAACCCTTCTTTCTTTAGCACTTGCGTTAACACTTCACCTGTTGCTTTATCAGGCACGGCAACAAAAAAATCCACTGATTGTTGTTTTTTAAAATCTAATCCATCTTTATATAGACTATGTAAAGCCTCTCCATCAGCATCATTTGGAAATTTCATTTGTTTTCCTCCATATTCTAGTACATCATTGTTTTTATTATAATTTACTTATATCTTTTCGACTAACCATAAAACTTATTATTCCAAAAGATATACTCCTATGTGTAATTACCCCATTAATAATAAACAAATAAATATATTGTTTTGTTTAAAACTGTCACATTACGTTCTTGGATCAGCACCTAGTATGCTGCCAATTGTTATCTATTAAAGCACTAAGATAGGATTTACTGTCGGAAAAATACTTATTTGAAATGATTTCATTCGAAATCACATAGGTTCCAAATAAATCTCCCTTTGTTATTTCAAAGTAATAGGTTTTAGGCATAATTAGACTTACTCTTCTCTTTATATCATCCCGAATGATTTCTATCCACTGATTATTTTGTTGATCTTTGCCTTCATGGTCCACAATCGTGGACCAGATGGTATAATCGCTTTTTATTATAACGAAGAGATCTTTTTTGTGAATTGCGGTAGGATTTATATGGGCCATAATTGGATCAGCGTATACAGCAGTAAAGCCGCCAATGCATTCTACTTTTTCTCTGCTTATGAATTCCTTAATCATTAACTTCCTCCTAAACCAATAAAATTTTCTTTGTTTATTTCTTTGTCTCATCCAACTATTTATACGATAAAAATTGGAAAAAGTTTCAATAAAAGGACTCTATCGCCTTGTTATCAAATCCATTTTGGTTTATAAGATGAAATCTCTTATATAGGTACGGATTTTTCCTTATATTTTAGAACGGAGCATTCACTCTATCGAAAACTTGATTTTCCATTTCCTCATAAATTCATAAGCTTTTATACCCATCCCGGAAGCAAGGGCTAAAATAGTAAATAGTAGATTTCTATTAATGGGTTTTCATTTTTTTTCTTCTAAAAAATCAAAATTATACTTGCCTGAGTTCTTCTTAAGAAGCTGATGCCTTTTTGGCGGGTCCAGATATAAGAGGAGAGGACTAGCTTGAATCCCTCTTTCCTTCGTGAGTCGTTTTAATTGATTGGCTGTTTGTAGTTTATTGTTAATAGCAGCTAATTTTGCGTCGACAAGCAGGAAATAACCGTTGCTCAATTCTACCTCGGTCTTGTTGCCGATTGCTTTAGTGTTGACAATATGGTCGGGATTAAACCAGATGCAGTCTTGATTTTGAGGTGATTTGCTCGGAAAAAGGCAAACGCTTTGATAGGGATTTACAATAATTGGACACATAACCGTCTTATTAAGAATGTATTTTGCTCCGGCTATTGCTCCCCGTAAATCAAAGCCTATGTATTTTAATGTATCGTCTAATAAACATAGTGGCGGTCTGTCCACCAGTAAAGTCGTTTTTTCTAACATGATTCTGGAACACAGCTTTCCATTTTGATCATATTCACCCATGACAAGGATCACTTTCTTATCAATATAGAAATTTTTAATTATAATTGTACTCCACTCCTTAATTAAAAGATGTATGCGGTTCCCCACAAATCTACTAAACGCTAACTAGGACTTTTTTGCTGCAGACTATATTAAACAAAATTCGTCTTAATTCGGATGAGTTTTGACAAAGATGCGACATTTTTTTATGAATTGCTTACTTTCATGTCCTCCGAGGACAATAAAATCCTTTATTCATTTGGTTGCAACCAATCCCAGTTTGGCTCTATGCCATCTATAAAAGAATGTGATATAAGGGTTGGAGTCCCCACTGCAGATACCTTATCCAAATAGAATGTCTTGAAATAGTTCTTTAAAATGCCATAAAAGTAGGCGATTGGATTTTTTACAAGATGGGTCCTTTTTATTTTACCTATCAGTTGTCTAAAGGCATGAATGGAGATATCTAGTATCTCTTCTGTATCATTCGTACACTCAAAGCGAAAAGCAGTAATTTGCACCATATGCCAATATTCTTCGATGGTTTTTGCATCGCTGAAAAAGCATTTTACCAGGTGGACAAAAGGTTGTGGTACTCTGCTGCTTACATAGGAATAATCTAATGTTGACGGTTCTTCGTAACGTTTATTTATCTTTTGATTATTTGTTTTTAAAAGATTACTAGTTTTATATTGGTGGTTCATTTTTTCCTCCTTGGGTAGTTCATTCGATGGAAAACGATTAAACTGATATAAATTGCTAGACTGCGAACCGTTTTTCCTTTCTGTTTCAAAGACTGTAATAATCCCCAATTCCTTTGCTTTCAAAATCATTCGTTTAAAGGTAGACCTGGATATCCCATTATCATCATATTGTGCATGAATGGATTTTAAGATGGTTCCGATTTTGGCATTGCATACGCCGGGAACTTTGGCTGCAAATCGCACGAGCCTTTTTAATCCGACCAGCTCTCCCTTAGTAAAATCATGCTTGTGTTCTAATAACCACATTTCGGTATGCTGATTAAATTCCTGAAGCGAACTAAATTGAGAAAACTGCTTAAATTCTTCTGTATTCCTCGATTTTATACTCATGATTACAAACTCCCTCTCATCACCATGTTTTCGTTTTCCTTCGTGAGATTTTTACGTGAAAGCTCACGGCCGGCACTTCTACAGTAACGAGATTGGCTGAGTAAATCGAATTGCCCAATTCTACTTTTGAGGGCATTTTTAGGGCGAAACGTCAAAAAACGCCTTCAAAAATGATTTTTGAAGGCGTTTTTTGCATTTTGGGTGGATTTTCAATTGAATTTGGTTAATTTCCTCCTGTCGAATCTCAAATGCTACGATCCAAATGCGGCCATTCTAATTAACCCAAGTATTTATGGTATAGCGACTTTGCTTCAGTAATATCCTTTGTTCCGTGTACTAAAACCCTTCCGTCTTTAAAAATGACTAATCGGTGAGTATCCATTGTATAAGATAATAGGTAAGGATTTCGCTGTACCGTTCCCCCTTGATTTATGAATCGTTTTTCTAAAGCTTCCAAATTACGTACAACAGGAACTGAAGGTCGTATTTGGACAGAATCTCTTCCACAAAGTACAGCTGACTTTGTTTGATTTTCAAAGGATAAAAATGGATAAGTGCGTTTCACGCCACAAGTAGGGCAATCCTCATTTTTCAGTTTATCTACATTTATAGAAGTATAATGGTTTTTCCATACATCAAAAGAAACGAGTTTGTTTCTTAATGAATCCCAATCACCGACCAAAATTTTTAATGCTTCACTTATTTGATGAGAAACAACCATGTTAACCGCGGGATTAATAATTCCTGCTGTATCACACGTTAATCCTCCTAGCGGAACTGTTTCTAGTATACAAGATAAGCAAGGCGTTTTTTCTGGAATAATGGTGTAGGATATTCCATAGCTTCCAACGCAAGCACCGTAGATCCATGGAACTCCAACCTTTTGTGAAACATCGTTTATAATCATTCTTGTTTCAAAATTATCAGTGGCATCAATGATAAGATTCACCTTTTCAGCCCACGTTTCAAGCTCTGCGACTGAGGCATCCGCAATGAATGCCTCAATGTCCACAGTAGAGTTAATGTCTGTTAAACGATTTTTAGCAGCGATTACTTTGGGAATTCGATTATTTGCATCATTCTCTGTATATAATTGCTGCCGCTGTAAGTTAGACCATTCTACATAATCACGATCAACAATCGTTAGTTTACCGATTCCAGCACGGACGAGTGCTTCGGCACTTGCTGTTCCAAGTGCCCCTGCTCCTATTATGAGTACATGCTTATTGAAGATTTGTTGTTGTCCCTCTTTTCCAATAGGTGAAAATAGTTCTTGTCGTGAGTACCGATTATTCACCCGATACTCATTCCTTCCTTTGGACTGCTTGCTGAAGCGTATCTCTTTTTCTCGATTCGACCGGCTTCATAGCCCAATCGTCCAGCTTCAATCGCTAATCTCATTGCTTTTGCCATTTTTACCGGATCCTTCGCTGCTGATACAGCCGTATTTAATAACACACCATCGGCCCCTAATTCCATAGCCAATGCTGCATCAGCTGGTGATCCAATACCAGCATCCACGATAACGGGTACAACCGCTTGTTCGATAATAAAGCTGAGGTTAACAGGATTGATGATACCTTGACCAGAACCTATCGGCGAGGCTCCTGGCATAATCGCATGACAGCCTGCTTCTTGAAGTTTCCTAGCTAAAACTACATCGTCAGAGGTATAAGGGAGGACGATAAAGCCTTCCTTCACCAATTCTTCCGTTGCCTTTAGGGTTTCAATCGGGTCAGGAAGTAAGGTTTTATCACAGCCGATTACTTCCACTTTAATCATGTCGCATAGGCCTGAAGCTTTCGCTAGTTTTGCGATCCGGACAGCCTCTGCTGCTGTTTTCGCTCCAGCCGTATTTGGCAGCAGCCTATATTTATTGGTATCTAGCTGTTCTAAAAAATTAGGCTGGCTTGCTTCAAAAATTTTCATTCGTCTAACCGCAAACGTAAGAATTTCTGCTTCGGAAACTTCCACCGCTTCCTTTTGGATGTCAAAGCTTGGATACTTTCCCGTTCCAAGCAACAAACGAGACTGAAAGGATAATGAACCTATTTTTAACATATCAACCGCCTCCTACAAAATGGACTATTTCGATTCGATCTTTATCTGATAATCTAGTACTTTGGTGATCTACCTTGTTTACGATTTCACCGTTTACTTCCACAATAACGACCTTATTATGAATTTCATAATGTTCCAGAACATCGGATATAAATACTACCTGTTCTGGTAATTGGATTAATTCCCCATTTAATACTACCCTCATGTATTTACCTCCAATCCTACTTTTTCTTTGTGTCTTTCTAAGTGAAAAGCTGAGAGTAGATCATCATTTTGCAAACTGTCTGCTACTAAATCAGCTACTAATTTCCCTGTAATAGGACTTAATAAAATCCCATTTCTAAAATGCCCGGCAGCAACAAATAACCCCTTCCATCTTGGATGCTCACCAATATAAGGAAGTCCATCTCCTGTCTGAGGTCTAATTCCAGACCACACTCGCTCCCATGCAGCATCCTGAATCTGCGGAACCAGTTGAGTGGCTCTTTCTATTAATCTTGCGATACCCTTAGGTGTAACGGAGTTATCATATGTATTTTCAATCATGGTCGCACCGATATAAATTTCCCCATTCCGTTTTGGTACGAGATAACAGCGTTTATCTGAAAAAATCGTTGTGTTGATGATCGGCTTTTCCGACCTAACGGAAAAGCATTCGCCTTTCACGGGATACACATGAATCTCCATTCCTGATTCACGCATTAATTTTGCAGACCAAGCTCCAGTGGCAACGACAACTTGATCACAGTTTACAATGCCATTGCTGGTTATAACGCCTTTCACCTGACTGTTTTCAAATTTAAAAGAAAGGACCTCCGTATTTTGGCGTATTTCCGCCCCGAATTGGACAGCTGCTTTTGCAAAAGCTTGTGTTAACTTTGCTGGCTGCACATGACCATCATTCGGGAGATACATTGCACCAGCTAAACTAGGTGACAGGGATGGCTCCATTTCTCTTAATTCCTTTGTATCAAGCCATTTTATTGCCGGATCCCACTTCCTTTGAAAGGTGACCTGTTTTTTTACTTCTAATGCGATTTCTTCGGATTCTGCAATTTTAAACATTCCTTTATTCACATACTCAATATCGACTCCGCTGTATTCAAATAACTCACCAGAGAGATCAGAAAACATCTTCTGACTTTTTAAAGCCATCTGGAATAAGGGACCGTCTTGTTCCAGCTCCGCTTGTGCTGCTAGCATTCCTGCAGCTGCACTTGAAGCTTGGCAAGCCAATTGATTCTTCTCAATAATGATTACTTTTCTTCCTATTTTTGATAGCTGATAGGCAATCGAGGCTCCGTTAATTCCACCACCGATTATGGCAACATCAAATGAATTTTCCAATTTATTCACCCCCTTTATTTAATGCCTTACGATAAGCCTTTACTGCCAATAATGGGTCACGCGCTTCTAAAACACCTGACATAACAGCAATCCCTTTTGCCCCTTCCCGTAGAACCTGCTCCGTATTATCAGGTGTTATCCCTCCAATGGCAATCACATCAATATCTAAATTTGATAGCATTTTTAATTCCTCAAGACCTTTTGGGATCTTACCTGGTTTTGATTGAGAATGGAAAACATGTCCGTATAGAACGTAATCTGCACCCTTCTCTTTTGTTTTTAGACCTTCATGATAGGAATGGATAGAACTCCCTATCCTAAGCTGAGGAAAGTTTTCTTTTACACTGGCTGCATCTAAACTATGAAAGGCTAATTGAACGCCTCTCGCCCCTGTTACGAGTGCAACATCTGCCCGGTCATTAATCATGATCTTTGATAGTGGTATGTTATTTTTTGTTAAAAGTTCGACGGTTTGAAATAGTTCCCTAGCACTTTTTTGTTTTTCTCGTATATGAATGGCCGTTATATAGGGATGAATATCCTTTACAATTCCCACTAACTGTTCGATTGCCATTTTACCATTGGAGATAATATGTAACTCTTTGCCATGTACACTCGTTAAAATACAAGTCCCTCCTATATGAAGATTCTGCTTATCAATGATCAAGTAAACAGCAAAAAACCACTTCCTATAGTAAGAAAGTGGTTGAAAAATTTGAAATAAGCATTTGCTCTCCAAATATTGAATTTCCCACTTCCCTACGCTGGTATTACCCAGATCAGGTTCATAGAGTCCCGAAGTAGCACTTCAATCTCAGCCTTTTAAAAAGGCACCTCTAGCGGATTTGATTCATCTATTCATTTGAAATAATCACCTTACATGGTTAATATTAGCACACTGATTAGAAATGTCAATTTTCTGATTTTGATTATTGGAGGGTATAACAAGAGAAAAAAGGTGCGAGGGAGCATTAAAGGGATACCCCTAGCACTTTTCTTGTAAATGAATAAAACAAAAAGAATAGAGTTTCCAAATCATTTGAAGATTTAGCACTCTATTTGTAATGTCCTTTGATCCTCAACTATTTGTTTCGATTTCTGAAGGACTTCATTCGTTTTCCTTTCTTCTCCCGTTAACTGTTTTTCTACTTGTTCAATTACGGTATCTAAATGTCCCTTTACCAATTCTAGTTAATTTCTGATTCTGTTCCACACTAATCATGTAAAACCCTCCCGATAAAATCAGTTTTAAATTTTCTATAATTAGATTAACAGAATCTTTTTTTATATTTAAAATGTTTATTTTGTTTCTTATTTATAGCTTTTTTATATAAATCGAGACTAGGGGGACGGTTCTTAAAGTGGACAATCGAAAGTTTTGCGCGCAAAAAGGCACCACTAGTGGTTAAACCTAGTTGTGCCTTTGCTGTTTTCTAGGTAGAAAACCCTACGCAAAAGTTTTAATTGTCAGAGAAGAATGAAGTCGTGGTCCCTGGTCTATGGGAATTTAATCTTTTTGATGACGGGTAGACTCTGAGCTCGTTTCATTCTTGGAACCTGCCTAGGGTTCCTAATGATGAAAGAATTTATTAGAAGAAGGCAGTGATTTAGTGTTCACTGAACGAAAAAAGAAGGAGACCAAATTTTTGGTTGTCTCCTTCTTTTCGTTTCAATTCATGAAGTTGTCTTCTATATCGGTTTTTACTTTTTAAAAAAATGTCGCCAATGGCCCAATCTGACACGCCAAGGACATGCAACAGTTACCTGTGTTTTTAGAGAACTTCCATTTTCTGAGCACTTTTAATCAGCTTAATCTCTCCATTTTTAGGGATTAATTCACTGATGTTTTCATATTTGTCTTCCCTTTTTGACTGGTTTAAGTTCGCCGCTACATATTCCTTAAAGGAGTAGCAAAAGAGTTTACGGGCCACTCTTCCTCTTTCACCAATTAACTTAAACCAATTTTGCCCTACATAAAAAGGATTCGTTAGGATTCTATCAATAACATATGCTATACGGTCATCTTCTTCCCCTGGATTAAATCTAGTTTTAGTAGAAAGAGCCAAGATAAAATAATTTTTAAATTTATCTATTTCTAGTAAATGAAAATGGTACTTCTCACGCTGCATTTGATTAATATTTCTTAGAACGGTTTTGATACTTTTTTCAATATCAATCTCAAATTTACTCGCATCTCTCCAAGTTGATAAACGAGAATCAAAAATGGAAAGTGTTAGTATATAATATCCTGCATACTTTTTGGGATCAAATACTTCATTATTAACTTGGCTTTCATCTTCTGGTATTACAACAAATTTTTTATAGTCAGCAAAGAAATTTTCAATCATATCGAATCCCTTCTTTCATACCTAGTTTAATTTGCTGAATAAAATGACTTAATCTAAATCTCTCTACAGCTAATTTCATTATGGAAAAAGTACCAGGGTGATCTACTCATTTTCTTTTTTATAGCGCAGTTCTTCTCGTAAACTGTCAAAATAACTTATATGGTCCAATGAATCGTGGTTTGTATGTATATATTTCTTTATTCATATTTAAAGTCCTCCTTATTCTTTCAAAAATCCTCATCTTTCACGGTTTTTAATTAAAAAGTCCTATGAGCGAATTGATAATTTGTCGTAACAGGTCTTTTGGCCGAGCCTGTTCCAATACAAGGCAGGGATTATTGTAAAAAACAACAAAAATAGAGTGCTAAAACCTTTAAAGATTTAGCACTCTATTTTTAATGGTGTATTATTCTTCTTTTTAAAGATTGGCTCTGTTATAACTAAATGTTGATATGAAAAAATAAGCGGAGAAATTCCGACTGAATTGCGAAATATCCATATTTTCTTATATATTAAGAGGAGTTTTTCCTTTTATATGATCCAAACCTTTGGATTTTGTCCTATTTAGAGCAGTTAAGCGGAAAATCTCCGCTTATATTAGCTTTTTGAGCTTCCTCATATACATTAAAAGGAAATCCTCCGCCTATGATTTTCCATACCACCATGAAAATCAACAATGAATAATAACAGAGCCTAAAGATTAAACTGCTTACTTATCAATGGAATGAGCTAAAATTGTTTCTATGCCAAAATCCCCTCAATTTTTTCAATAACCTCACTCGGAAGTTCAATTTCGACAGCTTTGACATTTTCTTCTACTTGGCTTGGTCTGCTTGCACCAATTAATGCGCTTGAAACATTTGGCTGACGTAAAATCCAGGCTAACGCAAGGCTAGGCAGCGTGATTTCTAATTCTTTTGCAATGTTCTCTAATTGCTCTACCTTCGTAAAGGTAGTCTCATTCAACATCCCTTTCATGAAGTTGTTGATTTCTGCATTGGAGGCTCGGCTATCCTCTGGAATGGTATTTCCTTTATATTTTCCTGTTAAAATTCCCTGAGCGAGAGGAGAAAAGACCACCTGTCCAATCCCATGCTTTGAACTCACCGGAATCACTTCTTTTTCAATATAACGGTTTAACATGTTATATACAGGCTGGTTCACGACAATTCGATCTAAAAGGAATTTATCCGCTACAGAGACGGCTTCTTCAATCTGAGCCGCACTCCATTCACTTACACCAGCATAAAGAATCTTCCCTTGACGAATTAAATCATCAATGGCTCTCAATGTTTCTTCCACTGGCGTTTCTGGATCATAGCGGTGACAGTAAAAAATATCAACATAATCTAAGTTCATTCGCTTCAAGCTCGCATTGGCTTGTTCAATCACATGCTTCCTCGATAATCCGCGGTCATTCGGTCCTTCACCCATTGGCCAGAACGCTTTTGTCGTAATGACATAGGATTCACGTGGATATTCCTTTAATGCCCCAGCCATCACGCGTTCCCCTTCACCACGCTCGTAAACATTGGCAGAATCAAAGAAGTTAATTCCTAGTTCATAGGCTTTATGTATCGTTTTCTCAGCCGTGTTATCTTCAACCGTTTTTCCGTAGGTTAACCAGCTTCCTAAACTTATTTCACTTACCTTTAACCCACTATTCCCTAAACGTCTGTATTTCATCGACATCAAACCTCCCAGAAAAATTAGAAAAACGACCTTCAGATACCACTATATAAAATTCGGACTATTTTTACAATTATGAAATACTCCAGGATTTGATTTGACGTTGTCCCTATAAATCGATTAATCTGGGTTTTCTTCAAGTAAGTGATTTAGCAAGTCTGTCATTTTTACTGTGTCACATACTCTTACAATTGCATCTCCAAATTTTCCTTTATACATATCATGATTCTTTAGAAAAATATCTTCAACTCAAGCGTATTTTGAGGTAAATGGTTAGTGGTTGTGATCAACTATGTTTTTTTAATTTACCAAACATGTTCGCTTGATTTTGTGCAAATTGTTTTGTTGGTTTATTTTTTATCACTTTTTTTCTATCTAGCAAAGTTGGTAAACTCATGCCGAGAATAATGGTTACAATACCTACTATTTGCAAAGTAGTAACACGTTCACTTAATAAGATAACTGATACCATTACCGCGATTGGCAATTCAATCGCACTTAGTATCGATGACATACCCATTCCAACTTTAGGAACTGCAATGGTAAATAATAAAACGGGAATAATCATACCAAATAGGCCCAATGCCAAACCATATATCCAAAGTCCTTCATGAAACAAAGTCCCATTCCAAATAATTTCTGGAGACTGAAAAACAGTCGACATTAAAAAAGCAAAGAAAGAAACTAAAACTAACCGGCAAGAGGTTGTCAAACCTGCAGTTGCCTTGCCATTCACAAATAAAAAGAAGGAATAACAAAGAGCTGCTGCTAACCCCCATATCCACCCTTTAATAGGTATTTGGGATATATCAACATCAATCAAACCAGCTGCTGGTATCGTTCCTGCTACTAATATGATTAAAGAGATCAATTCAATTCGGTTTGGAAATCGGCGTCTTGTTATACAGGAAATTAACATGCCTATCCATGTAAATTGAAACAGGAGTACGACTGCCAAAGAAGCAGGCAAAAAGTTCAAAGAACGACCATACAAAATATTTGTTAACCCTGTTAAAATGCCTGCAAATATAAGAATTTCAATTCCCTTAAAGCTTATTTTGGATCTATTTGTAAAAAGGTAAATACATAAGGCTATACAAAATCCGATAAAAAATTGGCTGGTAACTGCCTCTGAGACTGAAAAACTACTACGCATCGCTAGTTTTATGATGGTGGAAACTACACCATAACTACTCGCTGCAATAACGATCAATAAAGGATACATATACATCTTCATCATTCTACATCCTCTTTTATTTTTTTATGAAAAGGTACGAAAAAAGGAGCATTTCCAGATGAAAATGCCCTGTTTAAATTCCTCTATTAACGCGTTTGTGAACTAGTAACGTTATCGTTCTTTTCGTAACTCCCATGCAATCCGCGCACTTTCTTCTAATTCTTCTAGTATATAAAATGCTTCCATAATATCTTTTCCGGGTACGACCGGTCCATGATGGCTTAAAATCCAGCCATCAGAATCCTTTACACGTTTTTCAAATGCATGAAACAGTTCTTGACTTCCCGGTTTTTCATAAGGAATTAAGCCAACATTTCCTAGTTTCATTTTCAAATATGGTGTATGATCCGGTATACAATCTGATTCATTTAGCCCAGGTAAACAACTCCAAAGCACACTATACGTACTGTGTGTATGAAGAACTGCACCTATATCTGGTTTTGCTTTGTATACGGACAAATGTAACGGCCATTCTTTACTTGGTTTTACGTGGTGATATTGATTTCCATCCATATCAAGAACTGCAAACTCATCTGGTTTCAGCGTTCCAAAGCATGTTCCAGTAGCCGTAATATAAATTTTATCTTCATGTAAAAAGCTTAAGTTCGCGACGCTTCCCGTAGCTTTTCCACGTTGAAAGAGACTATGGGCAACCCATATCGCATGATTAATCTTTTTATCTAATGAATCTCTCATATTTACCACTTCTCTCTATTATGTTAAAGATAAAGCACGCAGGAAAAAATCAGAAGTTCCAAAGTTTCCACTTTTAAATACGATTCGAATTCGGTAATCCTCTATCGGTATCATGATGGGTACTCCGGGTGCAATACTATCTCCAATATGGTATCCATTGAAACCAAGCCTTTTTGCTACTGCCCCACTCGTTTCACCACCTGCCACAATGATTCTGTGGAACCCAGCTTGGACAGCAAGTTCTGCTAAATCTGCAGTTGCTTTTTCTAATTTTTCTGCAACTTCTTCTTTGCCTTGTTGTTGAATTCGTTTTACATTCTCAGGAGTGTCACTGCTATATACTAAAATCGATTTTTCTTTATTTTGAGAAATCACATTCCAAATCTTCTCTACGGATTCTTCACCTAAAAGTAATTTCATCGGATCCACAAAATACGTTTCGCCGCCATATTTTTGATATTCTAAAATCTGGTATCGTGTCGCTTCACTGCAGCTCCCTGCTAATAGGAACGCAGGTGACTCAGACCGTTCAAATCCATTTGCTTCAACCTTTTTTTTAAACATTTTCGCCAATGGGTATGCTAGACCACTACCACCCGTAATAAGTTTCAGATTTCCAAATAACTGGACCAGCTTTTGGGAATCTTCTTCTTTCTCGTAATCTGGTACAATATAAAATTTTTCATGCTTATTTTTCATTCCTGCAATGAACTCGTCTACTTCTTCCTTATTGGAAGAGTCTGAGATTTTTACACTAGGGAACATGCTTTGTGCATTCATTAAACGAACAAGATCACAATCCGACATTGGTGTAAGCGGATGATCCTTCATTGGGCTCTCATGCAATGGAACTCCATTGACATATAAGCACCCTTCTTTAACCGTACGCCCATTTACCGGAAGCGCAGGACAAAGAATTGTATAAGGAACATCTAGCTTTTGCATAACCGCATCACAGATTGGCCCAATATTCCCCTCAGGTGTAGAATCAAATGTAGAGCAATATTTTATATAAAATTGTTGTGCACCTTGTTCTTTTAACCAGCTTATTGCCTCAAGGGAATCTTTAACAGCTTCTTTTGGATCTTGGGTACGGGTTTTTAAAGCAATTACACATACCTCCGCCTGTTGAGCCTCATCAACGTTCGGTACTCCATTATATAAAACAGTACTAAGTCCACCTTTTACAAAAAAAGAAGCGATGTCACTAGCACCAGTAAAATCATCTGCAATAACACCAAAGCGCACTAGATTCACCCCCTTATGATTTTTTAAAGATGATTACTGACACTACTAATGGTGATTATTTAACCATTTGAGCTTCTTCAAAGTTCTTTTTACGTACCTTTACACCTAACAAATCTTCAAAGTACCGAATCATTGCATGCTTGTAGTAATTTCCTTGTCCGTTATGTAATGCAAGTTGATACGTTTGCATGGTTCCGCTCAAAGTTGGTAGTGGAATTTGGTATTTTACTAATACTTCATTCATACTTTCCATATCTTTATATGCTCTTTCTAGTGAAAAGCTATGTTCAAAATTCCCTTCTAAAAGTTTAGGAATCAGTGTTTGTGAAGCAAAACTAGATCCTGTTGCCGTCATTAATATGTCACCGAGTTTTTCTGGATCTAAACCAAGTTTTACACCAACTGGTAATAATTCACTAAAGCTCGCACAACAAATATTTAATGCACAGTTATTAATCATCTTCGTAAGCTGTCCAGCCCCGTTTTCACCCATGTAAAGTATCTGTTTCCCCATTCGATCAAGCATAGGTTTTATGGTGTTAAATAATTCTTCATTTCCCCCACACATGATACTAAGTGTTCCATCAATCGTTGTTCTCGGATGACCAGAAATTGGACAATCCATGTATTCAATTCCATTCGCTCTGCAGGTTTCAGCAATTTCAATTGCACCTAAGTAACTTATCGTGCTAAAGTCAACAATCGTTTGACCTGGTTCCATATACTTTAATAGACCGTTTTCGCCTACGATAACTTTTTTTACAATCTCTAAGTCTGGCAGACAGAGAAAAATATAATCACTATCTACTGTATCTAGACTATTCGTTGTGGTTTTAATTCCTTTTTCCTTGAATGGTTCAAGAGAATTTGTATTTGCATCACATACAAGATAATCAAATTCACCTTCCTTTTCACCTTTTGCAAGATTAAATGCCATACCCGTACCCATTACGCCTAATCCAATAAAACTTACTTTCATTTAAGAACACTCCTTTTTTTAATTTATTCCATGGCTTTTTAAACACCCTCTAGCAGAAAGACTATTATTAATATTCGGACTTTTTGAAATAGAATTTAACTTCCAACCTTATTTAGTTTTTCACTTTCTAACGCACTGATTATCGCTTTTACCGCTTCTTTTGGACTTGTCAACACGGGTAGTCCTAAGGTACTGGTTTCCTTTTCTGCAGATGCCTGTGTAATCTGCGCAAGAACGATCACTTCACATCCTCTTTCTTTCAATTCCGCTGCAGCAAGACAATTAAGTCGATTATGTTCTTCCTCATTTCCTGCTTTCAATTCAGTCATAGCCTGTGTATCAATTTGTGTATCTATTTCAACTTCTTTACCCAACTCTTTGGCAATCTTCTTCAATTGGGCTTCTGTTAAGGGTCCGGTTGGTCCATTCGTTACAACAACACCTATTTTATTATAATTTTTGACTGCCTTTTCTAACATTGGACGATCTACGGCCATTATCGGTACTGATACAAATGGCTTCACAGAATCAATAATAGGTGTAAGTACGGTGCATGCAACAATAATTGCATCAACACCTGCCTCCTGTGCTTTAACTGCAATATCTACAAAATCTCGATATGATTTATCATCGATTCCATTAATTTGGTTAGCATAGTACTGAATATTTTCATCAACGAAATTTAAAACCGTTACTTCCGGGGCTAAGTTGTTAAATGCTGCATTTAAAGGTGGTACAGCATTACAGGTTGCATGAATAATACCAATTTTCATATCAATTCTCCTCCTATTTTAGTAGAATTAGCATTTCATTCATCTGATTACTTTTAGCGTATCTATCATTTGGTCAATATTTAATATTTTCTTATTTAAATTTAGTGCATGGCTTAATCGACTGATATGAGGCTGTTTTAGCATTGCTTCTTCCAAAATGTCATGATTCCAGAATATTTCCTGCTTCGTACTATCTGCGACTACTCGCTTATTTGCCATTACGATAACTCGGTCAAAGTTTTCAACGACAAATTCCATATCATGTGTAATGGTAATAATGGTTTTTCCTTCTTGAACTAATGAATCAATAATGGAACCTAATCTTTTAATGGATAGAGAGTCTTGACCAGCGGTTGGCTCATCTAAGATAATCGTCTCTGTATCCATCGCAATCACCGAGGCAATCGTTACAAATTTTTTCAGAGAATAAGGCAAATTATACGGATGTATATCTAATAAATGCACAATTCCCGTTAATTCTGCTGCCTTCATTACGTTTTCTTCAATTTTCGCCTCCGGAAAACCAAGGTTTTTAGGGCCGAACCTTATTTCACTTTTTACATTTTCATGAAAAATTTGATCATCCGGGTTTTGAAATACATAGCCTACCTTTCTAGCTATCTGAGCGGTTGTATAGTCTTTTGTATTTAAGCCTCCAATAATGACATCACCTTTTGTCGGTTTTAATAGCCCATTCATCATTTTCACTGTTGTTGTTTTCCCAGCGCCATTTTGTCCAATTATGGCTACCGATTCACCCTGTTCGAAAGACATGCTGACATTTTCAACAGCCGTAAAACCATTGGGATAACGATAAGTAATGTCATTTAACGTTAAAAAACTCATATTTTCACCCCTTGTAATGACATCCATTCTTTCATTACTTTAATAGAGTCGCTTTCTGTAATAGGAATTCTTCCGGTATTCATATTGTGTTTCCTCATTTGTAAATCTAATAGTGTATATTGGGTTAATCCTATCCCAAAGTCCTGCGTATCTTCGTGAGAAAGAACATCTTCCGTTCTTCCTTGTCTCTTAATCTGTCCATCCTGAAGAACGACCACATAGTCTGCATACTCCGCAATTAATTCAATTTTATGCTCTACTAAAATAATCGTTTTTCCTTTTTTCTTCATAATATCTATTGCTTTAAAGATTTCCTCCGTACCCTGCGGATCCAATTGTGATGTTGGTTCATCGAATATTAAAATTTCTGGCTCCATCACGATAATCGACGCGAGAGCCACTCTTTGTTTTTGCCCGCCTGAGAGTTCATTTGGATTTTTGTCTTGTATGTAGCCAATGCCAAGTAAGCTAATTATTTCTTGAACTTTCTGCCTAATAACGCTGACTTCAACTCCTAAATTCTCAAGACCAAAAGCAATCTCATCAAAAACGGTTTCTTTCACTCCACTGATTTGAGTGAAGGGATTTTGGAAGACAAATCCCACCTTCTGCGCAAGATCACTTGTATCCCAATCACGCACATCCTTCCCGTCTATCAATACTTCACCACTAATTTCTCCCTTAAAAAAATGTGGAATAAAGCCTCGAATAACATTACAAAGTGTGGTCTTGCCTCCGCCATTTACCCCTACAAAGGCATAAAACTTTCCACTTTCAATAGTCAGATTAATATCATGCAAAACCTTTTCACTGCCAGTAGGGTACTGGTAAGATAGATTTCTGATCTCTATGCCACTCATAAGAAAAACCTCCAGATCAAGATGAATACAAATAAAATCAATAGTAATTGCCAGTAGGGTACTGGTAAGATAGATTTCTGATCTCTATGCCACTCATAAGAAAAACCTCCAGATCAAGATGAATACAAATAAAATCAATAGTAATACCCTTACTACTGAATCACTCTTAGTCTTTTCTAATTGATGTAAACTTGTCTTTTTGGTTCGGGCGGTGAATGCCCTGGATTCCAATGTTATAGCTTTCTCATCTGTACTTGAAAATGACGATAAAATCAGAGGGGTTAATGCCGGAAAAAATGCTTTTATACGGATTCGAAGATTCCCTTCCGTTTCCACACCGCGCGTTTTTTGTGCATCCATTATTCTTAATAAATGCGTCCTCATCTCGGGAATAATATTAAGTGCGGATGAAAGCACATAGGTAGCTTTCGGCGAAACTCCTAATATTTCTAGAGAACGGGCTAAGTCATTTATTTTTGTAATCTGGAAAAATAAAACAATAGCTGATCCTACCGCTAAAATTTTGGAAGTTAATTGTAAACTAAAGTCAATTCCTTCTTGTCTAATGGAGAATATCTTCCATGACCATAATATGGTATCTCCAGGATAGAAGAATGATTGCAAAAGAAAAATCATGAAGACGATCGAAAGCAGTCCCTTAAAGACAATGTCTACATATAGCTTTGTTTTTCCAGCTAATATGGCTATGATTAAGCACAACACGGGGACCAAGTATGAATATAGATAACCTGGTAACAGTAATGGAGTAATCATCAAAAATACTGCAAACAAAAATTTCGTAGTTGGATACAGATTTAGAATAAAGGACCCTAGTTTTTTCATATTTTTATCTCCCATTTCATTTTAAGGTTCATTTTTCCCCTTTTTTCATGGTGAAAAAATTGGGTTTTAATACTCTCAAACCTCTCTTATGTTTCTAAGATATATGCGGATAGTAGTAAAACGCCATAATGAGGTGAGTGGTGAGGTTCAGCATTGCTATCCACATTCTCACCCACCCCTTGACTATAACGATCTATAAACCTATCGTCTTATTATTTGTCTTATTTTTTATATATAAGTGTCCATAGTTTTGTTTAGAAAGGTATTGATCTGACATCTTCCGAACAATCATATAGGCCACAAATATTGAAAGTATTTTATCGATACTTTCAACAAATATCTTTTGAGTAACAACAGCAGTCCAAATTTCTTTTCCAGAAGCTAAGACAATTGCCGTTAGTGCATCTGAACCGGTTCCGGAGGCCCCGCCAAAAACAATAACCGTTGTCGGAGTCGCGATTAGTATTGCAACAATCGCCACAATAAAACCAGTAATGGCAACCTTCCAAACTTTTGTTGTCATTCCCTTCTTAGCTAATAAACCTACTACAATTCCTGAAGCCATGGCAACCGGCATGAATGCTAATTGAGTAGGGTTAAATATGCCAAAAATGAGTTTTGAAACCCCTCCTGTTATTGCTCCAACCCATGGTCCAGCTACCATCGCAACAATCATCGTACCAATTTGATTCAAGAAAAGCGGTATCTTTAACAATTCGACTAGTTCTCCAGCAACTACATTAACGGCGACACCAATGGGAATAAGCAAAATTGCAAAAAGTGTAAAATCTTTTTTAATCCCTTTCATATTTCGTCCTCCTTTTTATATGGGTTTTACAGATATTTCGCCAAGTTGCTCTTGAAGTAAATTGTATTTTAATTTATAAGGCTTGACCTTTTAGGTTCTAAGGTAGACACCCGATCGGCAAACCGTTTTGCCACAGTTTCTCCATCAACCCCCATGAGGATTGAGGTATTGGCTTCCGGATGACCCCACTGCCCTGTAAATTCTGCGACAGTTTGACCAGCTGTCAGCACCCCCGCCGTCTCAATCGAAACAAATGCTGGCTGCACCTCAAAGAGTTCTGGCCAAAGTGCATAGGCAACGACAGGCAAGTCATTGAAAAAGACACCTGTTTCCGTTTCTGAAGTAAGCTGCGCTTTGCTGTAGGCCTGACGGCGGAATTCGGCTGCCTCAAAGAGGAATTCTCCGGGACGATTACCCGAATCCCTTATACGATCAAGGTTTTCTTTCGAAATCCTCACCTTTGTACATACATCGAGACCAACCTGAACGATAGGCGCACCCGACTCGTACACCATCCGTGCGGCCTCTGGATCACAATTTAAATTGAATGTGGCCGTAGGAGTAATGTTTCCGGCAACACGGACTGCACCACCCATAATCATGATTCTTTTCACCTTTTGTGCAATACTTGGGTCAATGGAAAGGGCAAGTGCCACATTTGTCACTGGTCCTATCGCCATAATCGTGATTTCATTTGGTGCATCGTTAACGCGCTTCACAATCTCCATCGCAGCATACCCTTCCGCCACCGAAGCGGAAGGTATTGGGAGTTCAACACCACCGAGACCGTTATCGCCGTGAATGTGCTTGGCAAATTTTATTGGGCGTATTAATGGTTTGACAACCCCCTTGTAAACCGGAATATCTGTTCTTCCAGCTACTTCAAGTAAAGCAAGAGCATTGCGTGTCGAGGTTTGAACCTCTATATTCCCATACACCGTCGTTATCGCTTCTACTTGAAGTTCCGGGGACGCTAGCGCCAGATAAATAGCCGCAAGGTCGTCAGTACCTGGATCCGTATCAATAATTACTCGTTCTACCATACTTTCTAATCCTCCTTGTCTCTTAAATTTATAACGCCTTTTATAGGAAAATATCGAGAGATGCATTAGCACCAATCCTCATTTGAATGAGGATTCGGTATATAAAAGGGGGCTAAGTTGGCCCCCAAAAGCCTTCGATACTATTCTATTAAAATTGCGCGTACATTCGTGCTACTATACCAATTGATGGTTTCTTTCTCTGTTGACTCCCTCGCAGAAACGACGTGTTTTCTCTTCGTCAACTGGGTTCGTCATGATATCGTCAATCTTGGCGCCATATCCAAAGACCGCACCATCTGCATATTTGAGAAGACCTGCAGTTTCGACTTTCATTCCACTGCCGATAATGATAGGAACATCAGGGACTGCACGTCTTACTGCCTCTAAATTCTCAACGGAAGGAGGTTGTGCAGATTCCTCACCGACAAGAATAATTGCGTCCGCCATACCACGATAGGCTGTATCCCGAGCCAAGACATCTATAGGTCGAGCCGCCAAAGGTGCCGCATGTTTTGTCTGAATGTCAGCGAAAATCTTGACTTTCTTTTCCAAGCCTAGGAATTTACGATATCTTGCTACTAAGTGCGCTGTGCCGTTGATAAGACCCTGGTCGGTCACGTACGCATCGGTTAGGACATTTAGTCTGATAAAATCAGCCCCGACTGTTCCAGCGACCGCTAGCGCAGATTTCCAAGAGTTTCTTAGGATATTAATCCCCATTGGAAGTTTCACTTCGCGACGAATTTCGTGGGCAATCAAAGTCATTGCTGCCACTGTTTCAGGTTCTTCTGTTTCAGGGTAAAACGGATAATCGTTAAAGTTTTCTACCATTACAGAACTGGCTCCGCCTCTTTCAAGACTTTTCGCATCGCGGAGCGCGGCTTCTAAAACTCTATCGAGGTTTCCATCGTAAAGTGGTGATCCAGGTAGCGGTCCTAAATGAACCATTCCCAAAACTGGTTTTTCTACTCCAAAAATAGTAGTAAATGATGTTTTCATAATAAATTCCTCCTAATTAGTTTAATTTGGTTCATTGAAAACCGAGGCATTCAATACTTGGTAATGTTAAGTTTACGAGTTTATATTTACCGCTTAATCAATAGAGCTGTTCTTTCCCTTTCTACACCCTCGCAGAAACGACGTGTTTTCTCTTCGTCAACTGGGTTCGTCATGATATCGTCAATCTTGGCCCCATATCCAAAGACCGCACCATCCGCATATTTGAGAAGACCTGCAGTTTCGACTTTCATTCCACTGCCGATAATGATAGGAACATCAGGAACTGCACGTCTTACTGCTTCTAAATTCTCAACGGAAGGAGGCTGTGCCGATTCCTCGCCGGCAAGAATAATTGCGTCCGCCATCCCACGATAAGCTGTATCCCGAGCCAAGACATCTATAGGTCGAGCCGCCAAAGGAGCTGCATGTTTTGTCTGAATGTCAGCGAAAATCTTTACCTTCTTTTCCAAGCCTAGGAATTTACGATATCTCGCTACTAAGTGCGCTGTGCCGTTGATAAGACCTTGGTCGGTCACGTACGCATCGGTTAGAACATTGAGTCTGATAAAATCAGCCCCGACTGTTCCAGCGACCGCTAGTGCAGATTTCCAAGAGTTTCTTAGGATATTAATACCCATTGGAAGTTTCACTTCGCGACGAATTTCGTGGGCAATCAAAGTCATTGCTGCCACTGTTTCAGGTTCTTCTGTTTCAGGGTAAAACGGATAATCGTTGAAGTTCTCTACCATTACGGAACTGGCTCCGCCTCTTTCTAGACTTTTCGCATCGCGGAGTGCGGCTTCTAAAACTTGCTCGAGTTTTCCATCATATAGGGGTGATCCAGGTAGAGGTCCCAAATGAACCATACCTAATACTGGTTTTTCTACTCCGAAAATAGTAGTAAATGACGTTTTCATAACAAATTCCTCCTATAATTATCTTATATTTTTTCATGTATTTAACATGGTTGACTTGTGGTCATGCTGATTGAGATCCAACTATCGCAATCATTTGCAGATTCCTATGAATCTTCTACTTGTCGATGTGAATTTCGAATGGGCAAATTTATTCTTTGTGGCCGGTTAAAGACAAATCTAATTCAATCTCGTCGATTGGCAGTGCAACATCTGCATCCATACTTGGTGCCCGGAGCTGCGCTGTGAGTCCGCCATCTATAGCTAGGACATGGCCTGTAATGTAAGAAGCTTCCTGTGATGCCAAGAAACGAACACCCTTACCAACGTCTTGAGGCATTCCGAGCCTGCCAAGTGGAATCAGATTGTCAGGCGAGGACTCTTCTCCTACAGCAGTTCTGTTTTCAACCCATATGGCACCCGGCATCACGGCATTTACTCGAATTTTCCATGGAGCCAGATCAAGTGCCAAAGCTCTGGTAGCGGCCTCGATTGCACCTTTCGTCGCGTCGTATGCGACACGGTTACGATGTGCGCGTGTAGCTCCGCCAGAACTCATATTAATAATGACACCACCCTCACCTTGGTGAACCATGGATCTTGCAGCCATTTGGCTGCAGTGGTAAAGACCATTAATGTGTATATTCATTAGGTTCTCCCACATAGCGTAGTCAGTTTTTAGAAAGTGTCTTTCCGAAAGCGGGCCGTGACCAATGCCTGCATTGTTAACCAGCACATCTATACCGCCTTGGAAATGGCGGGCTGCTTCAAAGAGTCTTTTTACATCATCGCTAGACGAGACATCCGTGTATACGAAAAGCCCTTCTCCTCCTGAATCAACAATTTCCTGTACACATCGCTCACCTGCGTCAGCATCAATATCGGCGATGACTACCGACGCACCAATCTCAGCGAAAGCTAGGGCGATACCTCGCCCAAGCCCCTTTGAGCCGCCAGTCACGATAACACGTTGCTTTAATCTATCACTCAATTTATTCACACCCCATCTAATTTCAGTTCTTAATATGTCTGGGCAATGTTCGGTTGACAAAAGAATTACTTATTCACCAAAATCACTACTTCTAATTGCTTTAATAAAACGCTAATCGGCTAACTTATGAAATTCAAATATGTAAGCCTTTTCATTATTCCGAGTGAAGAATTCGGAAAACAAAATTTTCTAGATTGTTTAATTTGTTTAACCACCCCCTTTAAATTTTCTAAAGGATCAGGTATTCCTATTTTCCATCATTCGTTAACACTGCTTCCTGCCCAAATTCTATAGAGGTATAATCCTCCAATGAATCAGAAATCCAATATTGTAAATCGGCTTCCCTATTATGGGTGTACACGGGTTTCCCGTTTACAAGTTTCATAGGGATATCGTGTCCGGGCACTAAAATACTATTTTTCTTTTTATTCCACAGACTCCATAGATAATCAATTGAATTTTGGCTTTCTGATAGATTTAGTGTCATATCTACATTACGTGATAAAAGTTCGGCCCTATTTTTTGCGGCATCACCACTAAATATCAAATCATAGTCACCATTGTCTATACTGTAAGCGATGTGACCTGGTGTATGCCCCTTCGTTTGATGAGCAATAATACCAGGAACAACTTCTTCGAGATGGTCGACTAACCTTATTTGTGGAGAAGAATTTAACTCCTTCACATACAGTTCAGGTACATGCCATCCTCCAGGCGGTTCATCTAATGCCCATATCATATCCACTCGTCCTACTACGATGGTCGCGTTAGGAAACAAAGTCCAATTTACACAGTGATCCCAATGAGTATGAGTTAATAAAACCAATGATATGTCACTTGGTGATAACCCTTTATCACGCAGCTTATCTACTATTAGTGGCCTGACACCAAAACTGCCGACGTCAATAATAATATTTTGGTTATTTTGAGACAATAAGGTAACTGTACTCCATCCAAGTCCCCCGTGAGTCGATGACTTTCCAGGAAATCCTTGGATAAATATGTTGTAATCAAACATCATGATCCCCTTTCAACTTAGTATTAAAGGTTTACACTTTGAACTACATGAAAAAGAAATCCAAGAGGTATTTCAATAAAAAAACAAAATACTCGGAAAATAGAAATAAGATTGGGAAGTAAAGTCTAAGGAAGTAGATTTTTTGATTTAGCTATGAAGAGTAACTTAACAATTAAATTGTCTTACCAACAAATTTTATAAGTGTAATGTAAGAGACTATAGAAGAGTTTGTAGTTGGTCTTAATCATTGGAGTAGTTTCAAGATGGTTATGGAGGTTTATTAGATTTTAGGTTTCTTGCATTGATTGGGCAACTTCATATATACCCGTATATTCTTCATGTGGAAAAATATCTCACATAAATTTAATTTCTTTCTGGAAATATTTTCAAAAAAAATGATAAAGATAAGTAAATTTTATGGAAACGTTTCCACTTGTTAAAACAAATTATACATACCTTAGCAATCAATTTCAATACTTTTTTTGAAAATTTAAAATATTAAGTATTTACATGATGTTTTTAATGCGAATTTTTATTACACCTTCCTTATGTCTTTTTAGGAATAGATATAATAAAAGTCCTCTTTCATCTTATAGATCCTTACCGCAATACTGTCGCTTCAGCAAATATTGCTGTGAGGATCTACAAGATGAACAAAATAAATGGAAACGATTCCATAAAATATAACCAATTATATCGAAAGGTTGTTCAATAATTCTTGGAAGTTCAATAACCTTTTTATGAAAAACATTCTAAATCCTCTTGGTACAGATTCTAAACTCTTTACCTAACTATGAATCGCCCTCGTTGATTCTCTTTCAATGAAAGTTGGATAATACACAAGTGTTTCTTTTGATTTTTGCTTTTCCTTAATTGATTTAACTATAATTTCTATTGCACTTTGCCCCATTTCTTTAATAGGTGTATGAATAGTTGTCAGCATAGGAGACAAAATTTCTGCATATTGAGAATTATCAAAACCAACAACTGATAATTGTTCGGGAATCTTAATTTTAAGCTCCCTTGCAGCTTTATAGATCCCTACTGCAATACTATCGTTGCCAGCGAATATTGCTGTAGGTCTTTTGTTTTTTTGTAATAATTTCAATGCATTTTTATATCCACTTTCAATATAAAATTTGTCAAAAACAACAAAATCGTCATTAATTGAAATTCCACTTTCATTTAATGCAAATTTGTATCCTTTATACCTTTGAATGGTTGAATAAGCATCCACTCCACCAGAAATAAATGCAATATCTCTATGCCCTAATTCTAATAGATGACTCGTAGCCTTATAGCCACCATCAAAATTATCGACTAAAACTTCATTAACAGATAAATTTTCGAATTTGCTTCCTAAAATAACAATAGGAAGTTCCGGAAATTTTTCCTTCACTTCTCTTATATTTTTATCTTTCACTTCCGGAGATGACAGAATGATCCCATCGACTCCCTTTGCAATCAATAGGTGTATATACTCTGCTTCTTTTTGTAAATTGTTATCAGTATTACATAAGAAAATGTTAAACCCATGACTATTTGCTCCATCCTCTACTGCTCTAGTCAGGTCCGAATGAAAAATATTTTTAATATCGGGTATGATTAAACCAAGGGTTAATGTTTGTTTCTTAATCAATGCAGCAGCAACTAGACTCCCATTATAATTAAGTTTTTTCACTGCTTTAAGAACTTTTTCTCTGGTTTCTTCACTGGTATACCCACTCATATTTAGTACTCTCGATACAGTAGAAATTGATACTTTAGCTTCCCTAGCGACATCCTTTATTGTTACCATCACACTCACATCCTTATGGAAACGTTTCCTTATTATTTACTATTATTATATTTCTATAAAACTTGTCATTTTCCTCCCATACTAGGGTGGATTATTTTTACCTTATTTTGTGCAGTACACTTTTTTCTTTCCGTTTCCGTATGGACCACGGGTCATTTCCCCACTCTCTCTTCTTTTTCAATAGCACCTAAAAGTGCCAGGCACAGAACTAAATATTGTGAATCAATGTTAACTCCAAAAAGAATCCTTCCTAAATGAATCAATGACGTGATTGAAAACATTTTGATGCAATTACAAATTTCTACATAATACTGCATTTTTCCTTCTTTTTTACGAAAGACTGTAGGCGGCTAGACCTAGGAGGAAGAGTTCGAATTAAGATTTATTGTAATAGTAAGATAACGTTCTTCTATTAGATTACAAATAAATTCATACACCGCACTCATTAACAACCAAAAAGAAGCTAAAATGACAAAAAGTCACCTTAGCTTCGGATTTTTTACAATGGACTAATTTTATCCAACACAAGAATGTGAGTCATTGACATAAAATCGAGGGTTTTCCGCCTTACTATACGACCATGTACGGGTAGGAAAAACCAAAAGACCATTTTTCATAAATTCTAAAAGTGCATCAAGGACAGTATCCGCCCCACCCTCAACTTGTCCAATACTTTACATTGACGAATGGAGAAGTAATGTCCCATTTTCGTCAATTCCCAATTCTTTAAGGTGATTTAACAAATCTTGTTTCTTATACATCACATTCAACCATTCTCGTAAGTCTCTACATTAACAAATACGAGAATATTGCGGAAGAGAACTGGTTAGTGCCTAGCACTTTTATCCTCCTATAGCTGAGATAGGAAGTAGCCCAAAACAGTCTTAATGTACAAATAAAATTTTGGCAATGAGGCAGGTAAACCTTCCCCATGCATCTCTAAAATCTGTTCTTTCTCGGGTCGCCTAAGTATGTTAATAGTATTTCTATAAATGTCTGTAAGGCCTTTGTTTGATAGGTGGCAGGGGTTAGGATGGAGAAATTGCGTTTAAATGGGAGTCCATTTACGTGAATAATGCCAATGTAACCGTTTGTCAGCTCCTTCTTAATGGCCCAGCTTGATAACAAACTAATGCCTAGACCTGCTTCAACTGATTCCTTGATCACTTGGGTACTGCCGAATTCCATGACGTTTTTCGGGGTGAAATCATATCTCCGAAACAGATTTTCAGCAGCTTCCCTTGTACCAGAGCCCGCTTCCCTCAGAATCCAGGTTTCTTCCGCCAAATCAGATAATCTTATTTCCCTCTTTACACTCAGAAGAGGATGACGAGGTGAGGCCACAATAACCATTTTATCCTTAGAAACCACTTTGGAATGAAGTGCAGCATTTTCATAAAATCCTTCAATAATGCCAATGTCTAACTGATGTTTTTTTACTAGGTCAATGATCTCCTTTGTATTTTGAATCCTGATGGACGGATGAATGAGGGGATCTTGCTCCTTCATCTTTGCAATAATATGCGGCAGGATATACTCGCCAAACGTATAGCTAGCCCCAATCGCTATGGTCCCGCCTGCCTTATTTGTCAGGTCATCGACCAATGTCTGCATTTTGGTATAAAGGGTAATAATTTCCTTTGCATGATGAAAAACAATCTCCCCTGCCTTATTTAGGCGGACGTACTTATTATTCCTTTCCAGGAGCCTTGAGCCAATAGATTGTTCTAACAGTCTGATATACTGGCTAACCGCAGGCTGGGTCATATGCAGCTCCTCTGCTGCTTTTGAAAAATTCTCCTTCTCCACCACTTTAATAAACACTTCTAACTGTTGGTCCATCATCTGCCCCCTTATTCAAAATCATCCATGTATATGGTTTTACTTATCATAACTATTATATATAATTATTTTCCTTATACACCAATTAAAAGTAGTATTAAATTATAAAATGAATAAATTCAGGTGATTAGAATGGAAAGTCAAAGTGCTAGAGTTTTACCTTTGAGCAAACAGGACCAACCACTGCAAAAAAAATCTAAACCAAAACCTTCTGCTCCTTTATTGTTGCTAGGGGGAATCGCTTTTACCTGTATCATTGCAGTGTTCGGTTTTGCCTTAGCGAAAGTCTCTGGATTTGATCGTGTAGGACCGCTTGCCTGTGCCATCGTGATTGCGGTTATTTACCGGCAATTTTTCGGTTATCCAGAAAAAATTCGGGCAGGAATTCAATTTTCCGGCAAACACTTTTTACGACTTGCGATTATTTTATACGGGTTAAAGTTAAACATTGACGTGGTGCTTCATCAAGGGATAGGGTTGATTGCACGTGATATCGGTGTCATTGCTTTTGCGATATTGTTTACAATATGGCTAGGAAAATTACTGAAAGCGGAATCCTCCCTTGTACTCATGCTGGGTGTTGGTACCGGTGTTTGCGGGGCCGCAGCGATTGCAGCCGTTTCCCCGATTATCAAGGCCAGAGATGAAGATACAGCCATCAGTATAGGAATTATTGCACTGGTGGGGACGATTTTTTCGATAACCTACACCATCTTAAGACCATTTCTACCGTTATCGGCGATTGAATATGGAATCTGGAGCGGAATCAGCCTTCACGAAATCGCCCATGTTGCCTTAGCAGGGGCACCCGCAGGTCCAGATGGCCTGGCCATTGCCCTGCTGGCCAAATTAGGTCGTGTACTCCTACTTGTTCCATTGTGTTTTATTTTAATGTATTGGGTAAAAAAACGTTGTTCAGGAAAGACAGCAGACACTACCATTGAATTCCCTTGGTTTCTCATCGGCTTTATCTTGATGAGTTTGTTCGGAAGCTATATCCTTGGCAAATCCATCCCTGTTTCAAAAGTAGCCATGGATGGGATTTCAACAGCAACCACCTTTATCTTAACTTCCGCCATGGTCGGACTCGGTTTAAATGTCAGCCTTCGTGATCTCCGGACCAAAGCAGGACGGCCGCTGATAGCTATGCTGATTACATCCATCATCCTTTCCATTGTTTCCTATTTTATTGCGTAAAGAGTGAGTATTGACCTCACAGCAAAAAGAGGGATCCTATGCGATCCCTCTTCTTTGTCTATCTATTTAGATCAGTTCTAAAAACGAACAAATCGTTAAAATCCCTTTATCAAAGTTTTCTAAGTTAAAATGTTCATTCGGAGCATGGAGATTTTCATCCGGCAAGCCGAATCCCATTAAGACAACTGGAGTATTTAAGGTGTGGTTGAAATCCGATACAATCGGAATCGAACCCCCTTCTCTTTTATAAACAGGTGCTCTTCCATATACCTTTTCATACGCTTCAGCCGCTTTTTGAATCATCGGATCATCGATTGGGGTTAAGAATGGATTGCCCGTATCTTGTAGTGTTACTTTTATCGTACATCCTTTTGGTGCATGTTCTTCTAAATGCTTTTTAATCAAGCCCTGAATTTTTTCCGGATTTTGATTATTGACTAGACGGCAGGTGATTTTGGCATGCGCTTCGTTCGGAATGACGGTTTTTGTACCTTCCCCTTGAAATCCACCCCATAAGCCGTTTAATTCTAATGTTGGCCGCGAACTGATTTTCTCTGGATATGGATAATTATTTTCCCCACCCGTTAATTCCGCTAAACCTAATTGATTTTTTAACTTTTCTTGATCAAAGCCTAGTGCTTTAATTTGTTCCTTCTCAAATTCTGTCAAATCTAAAACATCATCATAAAACCCTTCAATATTTACCTTTCCATTTTCATCATGAAGAGTAGAAAGTAGCTTCACTAATAAATGGTTAGCGTTCTGAACTCCTCCGCCGAACATGCCTGAATGCAAATCCGTATTTGCCGTTTTAAGGGAAAACTCGAGAGCAGCCAGACCTCTTAACGAATAGGTAATCGCAGGAACGCCTCTATCCCACATATCAGAATCGGAGATGATCACCACATCACAGGCTAGTTTTTCTTTATTGTCCGCTAAAAACTGTGGAAGATGAGGACTGCCTATTTCTTCTTCACCTTCAATACAAAATTTTAGGTTAACCGGTAATTTATTTTCTAGTTTCAGTAGTGCTTCGACAGCTTTAATATGTAAGAATGTCTGACCTTTGTCATCTGTTGCCCCTCTGGCATAGATTTTTTCATCGCGGATGTCTGGTTCAAACGGTGGTGTTTCCCATAAGTGAAGCGGATCAACGGGCTGGACATCATAGTGACCGTATACTAATACAGTGGGTGCATTTTCCTGATGAAGCCAGTCTGCATAAACAATTGGATGACCTTTTGTTTGGACAATTTCAACGTATTCCATTCCAATCTCTTCTAACTTATGGGCGATCCAGGAAGCTGCTTTTTGAATGTCCTCTTTATGCTCAGATAAAGAACTTATGCTTGGAATGCGAAGCAATTCTTTTAACTCTTCAACATTTTGCTCGTGCTGCTTGGATACAAATTCGGATAATTGACTCATGTTCTCACCTATTCTCTTTTAGTTTCAATTCTATTTTACACAAAAAGTAGGAAAATAATAGAAAATCAGCTCTAAAAAACCGTTCAAGGCTTTTAATTTAGATATGCTGTTGTTTTTACTCTTATATACACAATCATAACTTACCACGGTTAATAATGGCTAACCGTGGTAAGTTATGATTATTTCATGCATGATAATCTACTTAACAACTGATTTATCCTCAGTTTCCTTGTCCAATACATTTACAATGTAATCTTTACCCCAGTCGTACATAGCCTCTAAAATCGGTAAAAGTTTTCTTCCATGTTCCGTTAATGAATATTCAACTTTCGGTGGAACTACAGGGTACACTTCACGATGTACAATTAAGTGGTCTTCAAGTTCACGTAATTGATTCACAAGCATTCTTTGGGTAATACCAGGCATAAGGGATTTTAATTCACCAAATCGTTTGGTTCCTTCTTTGCCTAGGTGCCATAAAATTAACATTTTCCATTTGCCACCAATAACAGAAAGTGTTAATTCTTTTTCACAGTTAAATGTTTTTTCTCCTAAATTAGGCATGTAAAGATTCACCTCCCCCTTATTTTACCCTATAGTATACTTTTTAGCACTATATGCAGTAAAAGTGCGTACTTTTAATTTCACAACATACTAAGTATACTAAACAACGTGCTAGTGAGTAAGTTATTTTTCATAAGGAAACATTTTCTCATGTATGATTGCCACTTAGCACAACAAATTACAATTTACTATAAGGAGCGAATATAAATGAAATTACAATTAGCATTAGATCTTGTCGATATTCCGGGAGCAATTGAATTAGTGAAAGAGGTTGAAGAACATATTGATGTTGTCGAAATTGGTACACCTGTGGTAATCAATGAAGGTCTGAAGGCAGTGAAAGAAGTAAAAGCTGCTTTTCCTAACTTAACCGTATTGGCTGACTTAAAAATTATGGATGCAGCTGGATATGAAGTAAGTCAAGCCGCAGCAGCAGGTGCTGACATCATTACGATTCTTGGAACTGCAGAAGATGAGTCCATTAAAGGCGCGGTAGAAGAAGCTAAAAAACAAGGTAAACAAATCCTTGCTGATATGATCGCTGTCAAGGATATTGCAGCCCGTGCAAAAGAACTAGATGAACTTGGTGTCGATTATATCTGCGTTCACACAGGTTACGATCTTCAAGCTGTTGGAAAAAATTCTTTCGAAGACCTTGCAACGATCAAGAGCGTTGTTAAAAATGCACAAACTGCCATTGCAGGCGGAATCAAATTAGAAACACTTCCTGAAGTTATTAAACAACACCCGGATCTAATTATCGTAGGTGGCGGGATTACGAATAAAGAAGATAAAAACGCTATTGCACGCGAAATGCAAGAATTAATTCAACAAGGGTAATTCAACGATGAAGACTACACAATATTTAGCCGAAGTCATTCAAGAATTAAGTCAAACTGTCCACTTCATTTCTGATTTAGAAGCAGAGAAATTAGTAAACCAGATTTTGGAATCCAAGAAAATCTTTGTGGCTGGTGCGGGCAGATCTGGATTGATGGGTAAATCTTTTGTGATGCGCATGACGCACATGGGGATTGATGCCTATGTAGTGGGTGAAACAGTAACTGCTAATTTAGAAAAAGACGATCTATTAATCATTGGGTCAGGTTCAGGAGAAACCAAAACCTTAGTTGCCATTGCTGAAAAAGCTAAAAGCTTAGGAGGTAAAGTCGCAGCTATAACCATTTCTCCTGAATCAACGATTGGAGAATTAGCTGATATTATTGTTACATTACCGGGAGTAACAAAAGATCAATCTGAAGGTAATTACAAGACCATTCAACCAATGGGTTCCCTATTCGAGCAGACAATGTTGTTATTTTATGATGCCTTAATCTTGCGTTTTATGGAGAAAAAAGGCTTAGATTCTACTAAAATGTATGGAAAACATGCGAATCTCGAATAGATTACACATAATAATGTGGAAATATAGTAAAAAACGTATTCAGAATTTGCTTATTTACTGCATATCAACTCTAGTACATCATTAAAAAATAAGATAAAAACCATCCATTATAGTAACGGGTTAAGTTATCTGTTACAAAATTTAATTTTTTAAAGCAAATAGATCATCAAATTGTAATATAAAATGATGGTCTATTTTTATTGGTATACAGGCATTTATATTAGTAAATTTTGTTTCTTGTTACAGAATTGTATACCAATTTGCAGACTAACAGACACTTCTGTCAGAGTGAAAATTACGGTACATTTTAATCGGCAATTCTGCTAAATTAGGGAAATGAAAAAATCGCTAAACTGAGTGTTAGCGATTTTTATTTATGATTTAGCCCTTTTTAAATTAAAGCGCCCACTAGTGGAATATCTGTTAATTTTTTTCAGGTTAAACTCGGTTATTATTAATGAATCATTCAATTTTATTAAGTCCATTTCTTTTTACTAATTCCTTCTCTTAAACAAAATGAATTCCATATAAAATAAGTGCTAACATCATTAAAACATACATTAACTGGATTTTTTTCATACGGTTTCACATATTTCATCACTAACTACCTCTTCTAACTGCCTTTAGGAGATAATATCCCAGTTTTAGGGACTTTATGAAAAGTATTTAATAAATCCTTACTTCATACCCGATTTTAGAGGTGCTAGATTTACACAGGAAATATTGGTAAATGGTTTGTTGAACAAAGCTAATTCCATCCAGTATTCAAATGAAGTGTATAGGGAATAATCAATCCAATAATCAACTAAATCCTCATAAGCTTCTTTAACCGTTTTCACTTAATTGATTAAATTCTTCAATCCGATTTTTCGCCAAAAATAATCATCCTTATAGCAATTTTTTCATTTGGTTTTAAACTTGTCTAACCTTCTTAATCGTTTTAAAAAAAGCATGATAAATTACTATTCAGATGTTACTTTCCCCTTTCTGCAGCCTTTGGTGGCTGTTCCAACCAACCATTCTTAATCATTAATTCTGCTGCATTCTCCACAAACTTTCCAAGTTCCATTAAATTAGTCGCATACATGAACCCTATATCATGCCTTCCATCCACGGCTACTGCATTTCCAAATGATCTTATTTTCATGGAAAACATGTCCATTTTATGGAATAACATGATTTTATCTGAAAAAGGAGAAAAAGTGGAAGTTGTTACTAAATCATCAAAGAAAGGTGGTGCAGGCAAACTTTGTTCATGCAGTTTTTCCATAGACTTTTGTACGCTTTCCGATGTCATGTTTCTTCCCCACTCGAATAGTTTCCTTACGTCCTTATTTTTTGCCACTTGTGCAAACGCCATAATGAGTGCTTTGCTGGTTGCATTATTTTCAATACTATCGTAAAGATGGGCTATTTCTAGTGCATGCAATGGTCGTACATGTCCAAAATAACCATTCAAAAAATCATAGTGAATAAATTCTACCTTTTCAGGAATTGGGATTAACGGTGGTTTCATGATGAAACCCTTATGCATTAAAATGTCTTTGATTTGTCTCATTAAAGCAATGGTAGAATCCATACAATAAATAAAAAACTCTTCTACATCCTTCCTAAAAACAAGCGGCACAGCAATGTTATAAATACTCATACCTGCTTTGGCAACGTATTTCAAATAATGAACATAGTATTCATCTTTAAATAAACGGGGAGCACCTAAATTGACATCCTCTTCGCCAAATCCTTTGGGTATCGGGAAACTCTCTTTTTCAAAAATCTCTTTTGTAGTTTTTAAAAGATCTTCAGATAAATTTAGTGCATTTTCTAATAAAGTTTTAATATCCTTGTCCTCAACGTGTTGAAGATAATAGCTTAAAATGCATTTTGACATGCTATTCCCCATATAGGTAGCCCAAAGTTTGCCCATTTCGGCTGATGTGAGGTCTTCACTTAGGTCAGATTTTGGTGTATCTAAATTAATTGGTTTAAGGGTGTACATGAAAAATCTCCCTTTTTAGTGTTTTACTTAGTATTCACCGTATTAAAAATCATATACTGGACATTGCTTACAAACATAAGTTCCTCGATTTTTCTGTATACTTTAATACCATTACCAATTAAAAGATTGAAAACGCTGTTGAATAAATAACAACAGCGTTTTCTTATGTGATTATTGTTGTGTTTTATCGTTATTATTCTTCAAGTAAACTGCTTCGTTACTTTAAGAACATTACTTCACAATCTTTGGTATGGGTACAAGATGGCTACTGAACCAATGTCCGATTATTGATTTTTCCTGAAGATAAGCCAAAGCTAAGAAAAAATGAATCTTAGATCAACACTCCAATAAGGTTTAAGAAGATGTTAGTTTTATAAATTCTTCTGCATCTTGGACGCATAATTCCATTCCTTTTTCCCAGAATTCCTCTGAGGTAATATCTTCTCCTAAATGTTTCATAACTAAATCTTCCACATTCATACTTCCTGAATCACGAAGTAAGTTCAAATAATCTTTTTCAAAACCTTTCCCTTTCTCCTTTGCCTTTGCATAAATGCCCAATGCAAATAAATACCCAAAAGTATATGGAAAATTATAAAAAGGCGATTGAGTAATATAGTAGTGTGGTGTCCAAACCCAAGAATAAATCGAAGGTTGTTCTAGGGAACCAGCATACGCCTCGTTTATTGATTCTTCCATTAACTGATTTAGTCGATTGGCTGAAACAATACCTTGTTTCCGCTCTACATAAAATCTCTGCTCGAATAAAAATCTCGAATGAATATTCATAAAGTTCATTACACTACGTTTTAATTTTTCATCCAGTATAAATATTTTTTCTTCTTTAGAATTTGCCTTTTTCATAGCCATTTCAAAAATAATCATTTCGGTGAAGGTTGAAGCAGTTTCAGCAATGCTTAACGGATAACGCTTATTCAACCCATTAACAGACTTCATGGCATGATTATGGAAAGCATGACCCAGTTCATGAACTAGAGTTAACAAATTTAAAAAAGTACCGCTAAATGTCATAAAGACTCTTGATTCACCTGTTAGTGGAAAACCAGCACAAAATGGAATAGCAGACTTATTTGGACGATTCTCCGCCTCTATCCAACCTTCATAGAAGGCTTTCCTAACAAAGCATTCCAATTCGATTCCAAACTGACTAAAATATTCGGAAATAAGTTTAGCAGCTTCCTCGAATGTTATCTCTTGATTACTTTTTGTAATGGGAGCCCAAAAGTTATAAGCCTTCATACTAGAATCGCCTAGCATTTCAGCTTTTCGCTTCAAGTAATTCGAGAAAGGTTGTTTATATTTACTGATTACTGTCCACATCGTATTCAGTGTTTCTTCCTTCATTCTGTTTTTTTTCAAAGGATCTTCTATTACATTTTTATTCCCAAGTTTGTTATTTACTTGTATACGAAAGCCAGCAATGTGATTTAATATTTTACTAAATAATTGTTCTTTCTCTTTCCATATAGACTCTAATACATAATGAGCTTCCTTACGCACTTCTTCGTTATGGTGCGACCGCAAGTTAATGGCTTGTCCAACTGATAAATTTTCTTCTTTTCCGTTAATTTGAATATTTACGTTAATACTACTTACTAGATTATTATAGAAATGTCCCCAAGCATGGTATCCATCTACCATTAAATCTGAAATTAAATTCAGCTCCGCTTCTGACAAATTCTTATCTGCATTTTCACGCCATTCATTTAGAATAAATCTATATTCCTGTAATTCTTCGGTTTCTAGTATGCTTTCCCAAACATCTTCCTTTGTATTTGTTAATATCTTCTTTACTTTCGATAATTCTTTTTCAAAACGGGATTCTTTTTGAGCAACTTTTCCTCGTAAAATAGCAGCATCTTGATCCTTTGGATTTTCTGCGAGGAGACAAGTGACAAATGAATTAGCTTGCGATAGATACAATTGAATGGTTGCAATGTTTTTTACTAAATGGACCACTTTAACTAAATCATTTTTTGATAGTGTAGTAATAAATGTTTTAACACTGCCTTCTAGTTCATGTACAAGAGCTTCTAATAGATTAATATGTTCTAAAAACTGAATTGATTTGCTTCCCCCTCTAAAAACCTTATCTAAATCCCACACTCTTTGATTGCTTATTTTCTCCATTAGTTACATCTCCAAAATATGTATATTCCAACGAAAACGAACATGTATTCTTATCATACCATATTGTAAAGGTGAAAAATCCCTACAATAACAAGAGACATTGATTTTTTAAGATCAATGTCTCTTGTTTTCTATTCTGCATCCGTTATTGCAATAAGAAAATGAATCGTTATTAGCAGCCAGTTAATAGTTAAGGAAATAATTGCAAATAATAAATATCAAATCACACCTAGAAATCATTAAGGACGTGGATATTATCAAAACAATAAAAATATCAGTTTTATGTATTGTTCTAACCTTTTCTTTTTCATTTGTTGCTAACGCAAACTATACAAGTGAAGAATTTCAACAATCGTTTTTTAAAATCGGCTATAAAGGTATTTACGAGGCGTTAGATGAAAATAATAAACATTTTAAACAATCTATTGCTTTACCAGTTCAATTACCATCAATTACTTTCACCCACGGTTTCGGCAGATTCAGTAATCTTGATGGTGAGTCGAATGATAAATTAGAAATCAACTACTTGAATAAGGATGTACCACAGAATCACTATAAGATTTTTGTCCAACCTGTTAAATATGGGCTTGAATTCAGAGAGGATCTTATTGACCAAAGGCTAAAAACAAAAGACGGCAACGAAGCACTTTACAGTACGAAAGCCGTAAGAGATTTTAACCTCTTAGTTTTCAAAAAAAACGAATTCCAATATATTTTGAGTGTAGATAAAAGAATCTCTGATAAAGTGACGCCTGAATTATTAGTTGAAATTGCAGATTCCATATCGTAAAGTTGAAAAAAGCATCCGAGTGTTTAAATTTTATTAAGGGTCAAGAGATTTCTTATAACCATTATCAACATTGAATTCATATTTAATAAGGGATAAATTAAAAAGGATAGGTGAGCAGTAGAAATTATGCTCTACCTATCCTTATTTTTGTACTACAAATGACCTCATTTACTACACAACAAAAATATAATGTTGTTGTGCTACCGCACCTGATTGTTTAAGTACAATTCTTCACAATCTCATTCAACCTGTTAAATCAGGAATAAGGTATACCCGTTTTTCCTTTTCATCGATAGTAATAATAAAAACTGCCTCTGTGTCGATTTTATTTTATTTTCTAATTTCTGCCGGTATATGGATTGTTCCTTTTTGATTATAGGTACACTTATTTTCTTTTTCAAAGCCTTCTTTACTTGTTAATACAATTTTTTTACCATCTATAAATATATTGATATTAAAAAATAAATCGAAATGATTCCTAAATTCATTTACAAACACATAGATTTATTTTAGAATGTAAAACGTAACAATTTCGTTTTATCTCATTCTATAAAAAATTTTATATATTAAAGGAGTAATTCTATGAAAATTTCTACACTTATGTCTACCTCTGTTCTAGCTTTAAGCCTTTTGTTAACAGGTTGTGGATCCAAAGAAGTTGTAAAAACTGGAGAAAATAAAGAAAAAAACTCTTTAACAGTCTATACCACCATTTATCCGCTTGAAGATTTCACTAAAAAAATTGGCGGAAGTTACGTCGAAGTAAAAAGTATTTATCCCCCAAATGTAGATGCCCATTCCTTTGAGCCTTCTACTAAAGACATGGTTGCACTAGCCAATTCAGATTTATTTATCTATACAGGAGTTGGAATTGAAGGGTTTGCTGAAAAAGCAACAGAAGCTTTGGAAAAGGAGGATGTACAAGTCTTAAAAGCCGCAGATGGAATCGAACTCATTGAATCCACTGATGATCATCATCATGATGATGAAGAAGGACATTCTGATGAAAATGAAGGTGAACACACAGAATCGGAAAACCATGAAGGTGAAGAACATAATCATAGTGACGTAGATCCCCACGTATGGTTAGATCCTGTACTTTCTATCACTCTAGCAAATAACATTAAAAACTCTTTAAGTAAATTAATGCCAGAGCACGCAGCAGAGTTTGAAACCAATTTTAATCAGCTAAAAAGCGAGCTCGAAAAACTGGATCAGGAATTTAAAACGACTATTGAGAGTTCAAAAACGAAGAATTTATTAGTTTCTCATGATGCTTATGGATATTGGGAAAAGCGATATGGCATTGAAGCGATTTCCATATCAGGTTTATCACCCACACAAGAACCAACTCAGAAAGAACTGCAAGCAATCATTGAAGAGTCTACAGAACATAACATTCATTATGTGATTTTCGAGCAGAATGTTTCAACAAAGGTAGCAAAAGTCATCCAAGAAGAATTAGGAGCAAAGTCTCTTAGTCTCCATAATCTAGAGGCAATAACAGAAGAAAACATTAAACAAAAAGATGATTACTTCAGCATCATGCGAAAGAATTTAGAAACGATAAAGAAAGTTTTAAATGACTAACAACATACTGACTAATCAATCCCGGCCATTTTTGCGGCTGGGATTCCCTTTACATAAATCTATCAAGGTATATTTATAAAATTTTTTCATACTCTATTAAATGTACAAACTATTTAATAGAAACTGGAGGTATTTATGTATCGCATTGTTCGCAATAATATCATTGAACTTACGGGTATTATGATCATTGTATTAGCACTTTTAATGCTTTCATTTAGTACTAGCTTTAAACTTTCATTCGATGTACCTCCTTCTCTATTAAATCTAAACACGATATTTCTAAGTATTTTAATAGAGGCACTGCCATTTGTTCTAATAGGAGTCCTCATTGCGGGTGTGATTCAAATATTTGTCACCGAAGAACATATTCAACGCTGGATTCCCAAAAATAAGGTTTTAGCTATCATCATGAGTTGTATAATTGGTGCCCTCTTTCCTGCATGTGAATGTGGTATAGTTCCTATCGTCCGTCGTCTTGTTGGGAAAGGAGTACCCATCCACGCTGCCATCGGTTTTATGCTGACAGGTCCGCTCATTAATCCCATTGTGATTGCCTCTACTTATATGGCATTTGGGAACGATTTTAAGATTGCGGGATTAAGAATGGGGTTAGGTTTTTTTGTCGCTTTAATGGTTGCATTGGTTGTTAGCATTATTTTTAGAGGAAATCAATTAAAAACTCCTATTCATACAAGATCTTCACATACACTCTCTAAAAAAGACTCTCTTTCAACAAGATTTTGGTCCATGTTAACCCATTCCATTGATGAGTTTTTTGATATGGGCAAGTACCTCGTTATGGGAGCTTTTTTAGCTGCATTTGTACAAACCTATCTACCTGCAAAAACTCTCTTGGAAGCTGGCAGCGGACCGATATCATCTCTATCGCTCATGATGGGATTATCTTACGTTTTATCGCTTTGTTCTGAAGCAGATGCATTTATTGGTGCTTCCTTCAGCAATATTTTTCCAACTTCAGCCATACTAGGATTCTTAATCTTTGGTCCAATGATGGATTTAAAAAATACCCTTATGATGTTGAGCGTATTTCGAGTGAAGTTTGTTTTCGGTGTGCTAGCTTTAATCATTTCGATTATCTTTATGACGATCATGCTTGCGCAAAGCTTTATTTAAGGGGGAAACGTCGTGAGATTCCATTTTCAGCAGGCTGTCAGAGCGTTTATTTTACTAGCTTTTTCAGTGATGCTTTTTAAGCTTCATTTTACTGGGGAAATGACGAAGTTTATTAATCCCAAATATGAGGGTTTAAGTCAGTCTGCTTCTGTATTATTTCTAATTTTGTTTATTATCCAAACGACAAGAGTATGGACCGTTAAAGAAAACAATCAGCATCACCATTGTCATCACGATGCACACGACCATAACTGTAGTCACGACCATGGAGATTCCCCTTTTAGTACAAAAAAATTAATCGCTTATCTTGTTATTGTTTTTCCTTTGATCACGGGGTTCCTGCTCCCTTCAAAGGTTCTCGACGCATCTATTGCTGATAAAAAAGGCGGGCTGGCCGTACTATCAAATCAGAGGGCAGAGAAGAAACAAGAGGAGGAGCCTGTACCTAACAATAATCAACAGGAAGATCCTGTTATTAATGAGGATCTTGTAGACCTTTCGCGTATAGAAGACAACATTTATACAAACGAAGAATACGAACAATTAATACAGCAATTAGAACAAAGTTCCACTATTGAGATGAACGATCATGTTTTTTCTACCTATTATGAAGAAATGCATATGGACCTCGATAAATTTAAAGGTAGAGAAATCCATTTAAAAGGATTTGTTTATAAAGAAGATGGGCTTGAAAAAAACCAGCTTGTACTAGCAAGATTTTTGATAACACATTGTGTAGCAGATGCTGGCATCGTTGGATTTATATCAGAGTTACCAGAAGCATCGTCACTAGAAGTAAATACCTGGATTGAAGCGAAAGGCGTTTTGGATACCACGAATTATAATGGCACTAAATTTCCAATCATAAAAATTACCAACTGGAAAGTAATTGATGAACCGAAAGAACCTTATCTCTATCCAATTAGCGTGAAAATCCTTTAGAAAAAGTAGCCTTAGTTCTAATTGAACTAAGGCTATTAATATTGACGATATACATAAGGATCTTCTGGTGTACTAATCGTCTCCCATGATGTCACTTTTAAGTACGGGATGGTCTTCTTAAAGGGCTGATAATAGATGGTTTCCAGTTTTCCACTTACCGTAAGCCACTCATCATTTTTAGGGTTAACATCCTCCGGAAGCTCCACTAACATTCCAAACACACCCGAGTCTGCAACACAGTGAATAATTCCAAATCGAAAAAGAAATTTTTGGTTCACAGCTAATTCATCTGTGCTATAGGAGAATCCTGTTATTTTTACTTCTTTGCCAATAAATTGTCCAGGATAATTATAGATGGATTCTAAATCCGTTAAATAGTTACTTTCATTCAGTTCAAGCATATCTTTTTTCAGTAGTTTCTTTAACGATTTAGCCATTAAGTCATCGTAGTCATTTTGTCCATAATAAAGACTTGTATCAGGTTGTAAAAATTGATGCTGGCTACTTGAATCGCTGTCTGCATAAACAGGAAAATAAAAGCCCTTTTTCTCAACAATATTCGAATCAAGTGTTGCGACAGGCAGAAATAGACCAGTCAAAATCGGAATAACAAATACTCCATAGGTTATTGCTTTTTTCCACCAAGTATTTTCTTCATTTGAATGCCCACAATCATCTCCACATTGATCATGATCGTGATCGTGTTGATCTTCTTTCAGATAAAAATAAATACTAAGGAATGTGAAAATGGCTAGAATATAAATGGCAGAGTAAGATAAATAAGAATATTTCATATTGATATACTTAGAGATATCTCCTGATGCATGCAAATGCATAAATAAATACGTTAATCCAATTAATATGAGTGTTCTTAACATATCAGCACCACCACCTCCCTACTTAATAAATAACGTTATTATGGCGACCAAGACCGTTATATAGCCCATTAAATACAGAACAAATTTCACTTTGAATGTTCCTAAGAGCATTAACGTATTTTTAATATCCAGCATTGGTCCAAAAACAAGAAAGGCAACAAGGGAACCTGTTGAGAATGTACTTCTAAATGATGCTGCTACAAAGGCATCCGCCTCTGAACATAACGAAAGAACATAAGCGAGACCCATCATAACCAGGTTAGAAGATAACGGACCTTGTCCAATGTCCAGCAAGGTAGCTGTTTTTACCGTGGTTTGAATGACTGCCGCAACAAACGCACCAAGGATTAAGAATTTCCCAACTGAAAACAGCTCATCAATTGAATGCTTTAGCATGCCAATAAATTTTCCTTTAAATGATTTCCGGTGAACATGGTCAGCTACATCATTCTTTAACTGAGAATCCTTGAATTGTATGGAAAGTAACCCACCCACAATGAGAGCAACCAGTAAGGCGATTCCTCCACGATAAAAAACCATATCCCAATTGTTCCCAAATGCAATATAAGTGGAAAACAACACGATAGGATTTATCACTGGACCGGTAAGCATAAAAGGGATTGCTGCATAAAGCGGAACACCTTTTGCCATTAATCGTCGCGTAATTGGAACAATTCCACACTCACAAGCAGGAAAAATAGCACCTATCAAAGCAGCAGAAATAACGGCAAGTATTTTGTTTTTCGGAATGATCCGAGCCATCATTTCTTCCGTTACAAAAATCTGGATAATCCCTGATATTAATACCCCTAACAAGATAAAAGGCAATGCCTCAATTAAAATACTTATAAAGATCGTATTCATTTGCAAGAATAATTCGCCCTTCATACTTAACGACCTCTCTATTTTAGTCTTTTTCTAAGGATAAATTATTAAAATATGAAAATCACATTAAAAAGCACCTATAAAATTCTATAGGTGTTATCAAATAAATTCAACAAAATGTCAATGTATTAATTGGAATTTATTTGTAATACTATATAATATTCATATTTAGACATATCCCTTCCCCTTTACAATTACCACTAAGTATTTCCCTTTCTTTTACCATCTTTCCCCTTAATTCAATAAAAGATGGCCACTGTACTGGCAGCCGCATTTTAAAAGAACGACCCCGTATGCAAGACAACTACAAACTCTCAGGCAAGTGATTTTTATACATTTCTATTGCATTTGTATTTTCTTTTAGAACAGCCACAATTTTGGGATGAGGCTTAGCATAAATTACTGGATACTCCTTTTCATCAAGTCCTTTATTAATGGGAAAAGCTAATTTTTCTTCATCAATTGAAAATTGGGCGTCAATTCCCTCTTTATTTCCACGAGCATCAACCCTAATCCATTTATTAAGTGATTTAAGGAATATGGCATTTAAAGCGTGAATACAATACCCTTTTTCTGGAGTGTCAAATAACATCAATCTTTGATAACAAAACCCTGTTGGTATTCCCTGTGAACGCAATAAAGCCGCTAATAGGTGTGATTTTGCATAGCAAATTCCCTCTTTAAAGTCTAATACGTCCGAAGCTTTACAAGTAACTCGGTTCGATTTTTTATCCCAAGAATGAGATATTTCATCACGAACAAATTCAAAAGCTATCCTTGCTTTTTCAATTTCCGTTTGAGATGGATTAAAAAGATCATCTGCTTTCTTTTTTATAATTGGATTAGAATAATTAACTTCTGTTAATTCGAGTAAATAGTCATCTAGTTTTTCCGATTCATAAAACAGAATCATCAATCCTTCTCCCCTCAACACGATCTATATAAATATTAATATCTATGAATTATTATACATTTATTTATAAAGTAGATTAAAGAGTTTAGTAGTTAACCTACCCTTTTTGTGAAAATAAATTTTCAATGGAAACTTTTTCAATTCCAAAACGGTCTAATTAATTAAAATTATTAATTCAAAAATTTAGGTGTTTAGAGGCGAAATAATAATGAAAAAAACTTTAGATAGATTTATCCTTATTAGAAAAAGCTGCCTAAATGGCAGCTAAATGCTAAAACTACAGCGTATTTAGTAAACTAACCTTTTTCAACTTGTAGTATTTTTTTATGATTTTGTTGTCTCCACTGCACAGCATGATGACTCCTGAACAATATCTTCTAAATCTCCTTTAGTAAAAAAGAATTCCCATTCGTTTCCTTCAGGATCGGTTACCCAAAATTTATCTTGGGTTGCATAGCAGCAATTAACGTCCATTTCTTCACGAGCAAAGAAACCTAATTTCTCTAAACGCTCTTTGTGCTTGAATACTTCATCCCGATCTTCCACTTGAAATCCAAAATGGCCTACCTGATTTCCTGATACTTTATCCTTTAAGTTTAATGTGAAATTTAACGCTGGGTCATTCAGTAGAAATTTGGCATAGTCTGACCTTACCTTCTCAGGCTCAGTATTAAACACTTGAGAATAAAACTTAATCGACTTTTCTAAATCCGTTACATTTACACCAACATGGATCTTCATAAAAAACATCTCCTTTAAGTTTTAGCGGCGGAATAAATCAAATATTTTTGATTTATAGTTCGTAAATCAATTTTTTTTGATTTATAGGTACAGTATATTAGCAAATATTTCTAATTACAACCCCTTTATCAAAAAAAATTGATTAAATAATATAGATCAAAATAAACTGGTCTGGAGTACATAATATTGACAGCCTAAATCAAATATTTTTGATTTACGCCAGTTGACACATGAAAATTTTGGATATATGATGAATTCATCAAGATTATTTGATTAAAAAGAAGGTGTTAATATGAATGAGAAAATTAAATTAAAAGACATATCATTAGAACAGACTTTTGAAAAATATGAATTAAAATTTAAAGCCATTGCTGATAAAAAAAGACTACAGATAATGAATATCCTAACCCAAAATGGTGCAATGTGCGTCTGCGATCTTGCTCCAATGATGGATATGGCCCAGTCCAAGCTTTCTTATCATTTAAAGATTTTATTAGATGCCAACATTATAAAAAAAGAAACACGTGGAACCTGGAGTTATTATGAGCTGAATCAAGAAGAACTTAATCATTTGTTATCCCATGAACTATGCTGTATTTTTAAACCTACGTGTTGTTAAATTTTTTTATTCAATATATCAATTTTTTTTGATTAATACATCAATATTATTTGATTAACTGGAGGGGTTCATCATGTATTTTAATGAGTACGAAAAAATACAATTAATGAAATTACGCCAAGAGGGAGTTGAAAAAAAGGCTACAAAAGCTTGGCAAATGTATGTCTTACAAAAAGAATCTTTTTTGCAAAGGATTATATCGAGATTTAGAACCAGAAGGGATACCACCATCGTAAAAAACAATTGTGAGTGCGTGTGTTGTTAAGATTTAATGCAAATAGAGGTTGCCAGATAGACAGTTAACCATGGCGGTATGTTGAAAATAGAGTATTACTTTTATATCTAAATTGATTCAGGATTTAAAAAGTAAAAGGACCTGAAAAGGTCCTTTTCTAACAACATCTACCTGTATTACCTATCATTGAAATACCTTGTCCATTTCCACTTCGATCAAGAATAAGGTCTTCTGTATTTGGTTCAATGATAGGGTCAATTGCTACCTTTATTTGATTAATTGTCATGATAATATCATCTGCTTCTGCACCATCCAGGCGCAGTCCAATCCTTGGCTGCCCTCAGCCATACCCATCAAAAAAGATACGAATGCAATCAGCATTTTGTTCTTTGAACATTTTTTTCAACTCATTACGAGCTTCGTCAGTGATTCTCATGTCCCTTTCCTCCCGTATGACTTATATATTTATAATTACTCCCCGTTTCAGCAAAACGCTGAATCCGGCCACCAATTTCATCACGAACCCTTTTATAAGTTAGTTTTAGGCTGCATGTTAATGATGAACACCCTAGCAAAAAGCCAGGGTGTTGGCCAGGTCTCTTTCTCTTCTAATATCTTCGGTGTCGTAAGCGCTGTACCTACTATAAATAGCCGTTCCGCTTCCAATTCACTATGCTTATGGAAAACATGGATACCTATTTTACAAATAAAACCACGTCAGCATAGAATTCACCATCCAAAACAACTTCGTAACGCCACAATCCACTATATGGTACTTCGAAAGTGGCGGTAAATCGTTCTAACGTAGCGTATCCTGCTGAAGGTTCATTCATTATAGTCGGGGGTACAGCTGTAATTCTTTCCGATGTTTCTTTGTGATAAGCATAAATGGCTAATTCCTTCCCCTTAAAGGTTTCGAATGATGCAGTAAAATGAAACAAATAACCAAAAGGTTTCCCTGCCTCAAAAAAAGGATCTGGAGCCACTGACAATAATGTTACTCCATCTTTTACATATTCATCATGGGATTTCCAATCTTCCTTTGGTTCATCATACACCCGAACAAACACAGTGCCAAAAAGTTCATTACCGAAATATGCATCTAACTTCCACATTCCACTCTTGGGTAGTGACATCAGAGACGGAGTGTGTCGGTCTGCTCCGTTATTTGGACCGCCTACCTCTATACCTTCCAATACATTTATTTGTTCATTATCATTTTCGTGAGTTGCCACTACTTTTAATTTCCCTTTAAATTCTTGATTTTCTCCCCAAAAGTGCCACATATACTTTTGAGTTTTATTTGGATAAAATCTTACTACTTCATTATTTTCATAAATAAAGCCTAAACGCTGTTTTTCACCAATCATGGTGTAACCACCTGATTTAAATAAAGAACTTTCTTTCCAACTTTGAGTTTGTTTTTCGGCATTTTTATCTTTTACTTCATTAACTATACTGCCAGACCACTTTTCTCCTATCGATAGATCGGCAACAATGATAAAGAAAACTAAGCTGAATACCGTTGTTAACAGTTTTGGAAACCACTCGAACCGGTTTCTCCTATTTGGATTCTTTACTGCTTTTCTAATTTTAGCTTTCTGCTCTTTTGTAAAATGAGTGCCCTTAAGTACAGTATCATCCATAGCTTTTCGAAGATTATTCAACTGTTCTTCCATAGAGTTCACTTCTTTCCAATGAATTTTTTACGAGTTTTCGCCCTCTATTTAGCCTGGTTTTGACTGTATTTTCATTTAGGGCTAGTAGTTCTGCAATTTCTGCTATGGACATCTCTTCATAATAGAAAAGAATAATGACTTCTCGATACTTTATTGGTAATGAAAGGACTGTTTGTGACAGTTTTTCTTTTTCATTATTCAACATCAACTTCATTTCTGGAGATAATTCCTTATGACTAAACTGTTTTAGCAAGTTATTGTTAAATATATATCTTTTAATAAAAGTGCTTTTTAACAGATCTTTTGAACGATTGATTGTTATTCGAAATATCCATGGTTTAAAATAAACGATTTTAGACACTTTATGATATTGGTTATAGCAAGTGATAAAAACATCTTGAACAACATCTTGTGCCAATCCCCAATCTTTAAGGTAGTTGAATGCTAACTTTGTTAATCTTTCACCATATTCTTGCATAATCAAATCGAGCCAAACGTCGATATTATTTTCTACAAAATTATCATCTTCTGTACTGTAAGCCATTTGCTCACCACCTTAATTTGCTATAGCTATAACGACATACAGTTATTAAAAGTTTCATTTTATTTCCAAAATTGCTTCAAAATTTATTTTAAAATGCATTTGTTGAATTGTCATATAGATAACCTGTTTTTAGAACAAAGCGATAAAACTAGGAATTAATGAAAGGACGCAATGTTATACTAGCCATCCTAACAAATCAAACAACGTTCCTCTTATATGTTCCTGTTGCATATAATACAATGGACTGCCCATTTATTGGGCAGCCCACCTTTGGTGAATGAATCTTGATTAAGATTGGAAACATACTATGTATTCAATAAATGAGCTTCGGTGCAATTCCCCGAGTTCATATTTTTATTAAAGATCCCATGAGAGTTGTTCTATTGCTTTTTTCTTTGTTTGGGCAATTAAGTCTTTGCCACGTATCCCTTTATTATATCGTTGTAATAGTGTGGTGAGTCTTATGCCAGTTTCCTTTGACCAGCCTGATAAGGATTTGGTAACCCCATCGATTTCAACCTGAATGATTTTACGATTATATGCAAATAGTTCTTCTCCCCTAATACCAGATTTGTAACGTTTACTAATAATGGTATTAGATAGTCCCTTTTCTTTAGACCATTCATTAATGGTCTTTGTTTCATTTCCAACCGTAATATATACTTTTTGAACTCCAACAGGCAATAATAAGTCTTTTTCTTCCCACCCCGACTCAATTCTATATCTTAACGCTTTGGGACCAATACCTGAAATCCGAGACCATTCCGCAATTGTCTTGGTTTCTCCGTTAATGGTAATAAGACGATTATTTCTTGTGTTGTTACCTTGCTCCTTATCTGATCTTTCCTCTGTATTATCATGTAATTTTCTCATTTTCGTAAATTCTCCATAATGTCTAAACTAAAATATATTAAATTACTCTACTTTTCTTCTACTATATCAAATAGAGAGAGTTTGTAAATCATGGAAAAATTAAAGAATTTACCGCAGTAGAATATTGGTTCTTAAAAATAATTAATATTACATTTTGATTTCCTCAGCCAACTCCATATTCAAACTGAATTGCTGGTCTAGGAATCCATTCGGTATTAATGCTAATTCTTAAATAAACCGATTGCCATCTTAATGGACTCCCTTATTCCAACCAAACTGCGTCGTTAGTCAACAAGAAAATCTGCCATAATGACAGCTCTGTTCTTAAAATATTTCACTTGCTACTTTAAGTAATTTATTCACAAACTTACTATTTAGAGGCAAGTTCTTTTTTTAACGAAGCATACTCGTCTCTTCAAGACTCTTGAGTACAAAGGATTGCAGTGTATCCCCCGAGAATTCAAATAAAATCGGCATGAAACTGTTTGACGAGGATTATGGAAAAATGCGGATAAAATTAACCTCACAAAAAACCTCCCCGATCGTGCAGCGGGAGGTTAAAATTCAATTTTAATCTTTTCCGATTCGTTGATTTTTGTTTCTTCCCTATTAAAAACATCACTTGTAGTTAGTTTAATCCACTCAATGTTTTCTGCATCTCCAGCATTAGGCGTTCCACTCTCCGCGGCATTGACAATAAAGCCAAGGTTACCTGACTTTGTACTATTCCCAGTAAGTTCACCGTTTAACTCTTCAAGGTAAATATCTTTTTCCCAATCAAATGTTTCACCTGTGTTCGTTTTAAGAAGCGCGATTGGTGCAAAATTGACTTTCTCAGAAGAGGTGTTTTTGATCTCAACGAAAACTTTAACAAAATCAAATTCCTCATCATGAGTTAGTACATGAAAATAATCAATCATACTATAATCCGGTCTTAAATGAATCATTTTCATCTCTTTTACTATCAATTCGATTGGGCCCACTTTATATGTTTGGTTTACTTGTTTAATGGCTTTTAAAGTGGCTTCACCCTTTGAATCGGAAAAAGTTTGGCCAACTTTAAGAAGAGACTGGTCATCCGTTACTTGTGGATTGGGCTGATATTTCTTATTTGTTTCCTGTTTCTCGGTCTTTATTGAAGTCTCTTCTGCTTTTGTGTTCTCAACAGTACTTTTTTCATTATTTACAGTAGCATCATTTGCTGAACAACCAACAAGCAATAAGATTAATAATAGGAAATTAAGAGATTGCTTCAAGATGTTTCCTCCGCATGAGTTTATTTTCAAATAAAAGTTCCCGTTGCTATGTAGTGTAGCAACGGGATATTTAGCTTGTATTCTCTTATTTATCTTCGATTTTGATGTCATATTTTAAAACATCGAAGATATTTTTCGCAATATCCGTATTATCAATTTGCCCGGCAAATTTTTCACTTGAAGGTCCAAATGCATAGACAGGAACGTCTTCGCCTGTATGTCCGCCTGTTGTCCAGCCAGTGTGTGAACGCTTATTAAAGATATTTTCTATCGCATTGTCAATATCGAGAACTTTCTTTGCAGCCGCAGCAGTCTCCACAGACTGGATTTCTTCTGGTGTTAACGCAAGAACATTTTGATCAATATACTTTTTCAATGTTTCTTCAACACCTGCACCTTTAGCGATCTTCTCTGCCATGAAGTCAGGTGTACGCTTTGCTGCTTTGATTGGCTCACCAAACCAGTTATAGTTACCATCCGCACCGATGGAATATCCTCCAGTCGAATGGTCAGCAGTTGCCACTACTAGTGTATGCTTGTCCTTTTTTGCAAAATCAATAGCAGCTTTATACGCTTTTTCAAAGTCTTCCATTTCACTCATGGCACCGACAATATCATTGTCATGTCCTGCCCAGTCTACTTGGCTTCCTTCAATCATTAAGAAGAAACCATCCTTATCTTGACTTAAACGAGAAATGGCTGCGTTTGTCATTTCTTCAAGTGAGGGGGTTTCCGCTGGACGGTCAATCATCTTTGGAAGTCCGCCCGGTGCAAATAAACCGAGTACTTGTTTGTTCGTATCTTTTAGTAATTCGTCTTTGTTTGTTACATAGCTGTATCCAGCTTTTTGGAATTCTTCTGTTAGGTTACGATCATTACGAACGAAGTTACTTACACCTCCACCTAACATAACATCAACTTTATGCTGACCATTTACCATTTCATCGTAGTAGTCATCTGCAATGGAGTTCATGTTTTTACGGCTTTTATCATGTGATCCAAATGAAGCTGGAGTTGCATGAGTGATTTCCGAAGTCGCCACAAGACCTGTTGCCTTTCCTTGTTCTTTAGCAGCTTCTAGTACCGTTTTTACTTCAGATCCATTATTGTCGACTGCAATGGCATTGTTATATGTTTTAATCCCAGCCGACATTGCCGTTGCTGCAGATGCTGAGTCTGTTACGTTTTGTGCAGGATCTTCTGGATATGTCATTTGTTGTCCCACAAAGTATTGATCAAATGCTGTTTTTTCAGCTATTTTAGTGGAAGGATCATTTTTTAAATAGCGATAGGCAGATGTATAAGAAACTCCCATTCCATCACCAATTAAGACAATCACGTTTTTGATGTCCGCATTATTAGTAGCCGGCTCTTTTGCCTCTGCAGGTGATATAGCACCCATTAAACTCCCGAATGCGACTGTTGAAAGAACAGCTACTGGAATTAGTTTGTTAGTAAACTTTTTTTTGTTTAACAATCTCGTTTCCCCCTAGTTGATGTCTTAATCTTTCTTACAAAATACATTCTAAAACTAAATTGTTAAGTTGATTATAATAACTTGTAAATTTAGCATTAAGATTCCTTTACAAAAAATTATTGTGACTGTTTTCTAGTTTGTGAAAGATTTTCCTACCCTGATAACTTAATGTTTGAACAGGCATGTGGCCATATCAGTTGTTTCCGTTTTAAGACATGAAATATTAACTAGTCAAAAAATGTTTATCCCCATCATATTTGTCATTTTACCTAAAATAAATCCCTTCTATAACAAAAGGGATGCAATATCCTGCTCTTGTATCACAACTAACCTGAAATCCTTAGGATCAAAACACCTATAATCATTGAAAAGTTCATTAAGATTGGCATTTTCCCCATTTTAAAACAAGGCTTTTCCATTGGGAACAAGCAACCAAGTTATCCAATAAAATGATAAATTCTGTTTCTAATTTATCAACCATTTCAACGATTTCTTCTGCCCTTTTTCGCATGGAAGAAACCATTAGTGGTGATGTTTACATAGATGGTGGGGAAACAGAAGTCATGAGACACATTGCGCTGGTAGTAAAAGATTTGCGCTCCACTTACCCAAAAATTCGATATCACCTTACAGTGGAAATGAAGACGATGTGACGGAACGACTTGATAAGGGACTTCTTGACTTTGGTATTTTAATTCAACCGGCTGATTATCGAAATACAATTATATTGATATCCCTGGTAATGATGTTTGGGGTGTTGTGATGAGAAAAGATAGTCCTCTTGCCTCGAAAAATACCATTCAAGTAGTGGATTTATTAAATGTTCCGGTGATTTGTTCACGACAGGCTATGAAACAGACGTTTTCTAAAAATGAATTTGCAGATTGGTTTGGTGAAGATTTTGAAAAAATCAAATGTCGTGACTACCTATAATCTTGCATATAATGCTGCCATTATGGTTGATGAGGGTATTGGTTATGCAATAACTCTTGATAAATTAGTAAATACGTCAAACGACAGTAACCTTTGTTTTAGACCGCTAGAGCCAAGACTTGAATCTGGCTTAAATATTGTTTGGAAGAAGCACCAGGTTTTTTCTGTGCTGCTATGTTTTTAAAAGAAACAGGCGAAATTTAGAAATTCTTTATCTGATGTCTAGGGATCATTTAGTGCTTCTACCATGTACGCGTGGCAGTTCTATGAGGCATTAGAGTTTTAGAAACCAGAACCCTTCTCATTTTTGAGAATTTTTTTTGAGAGGAGACTTATGTCCAACCCTTAGAACAACCAAAGCATAAATTAATAGTAGCATGAGAGCAAAGGAGGGAATTAGAATGGGACTTAGGATACAAATAGAACCAGAAGCATTACGTTCCTGTTACAATAGATATACTACTATTTTTACAAGAGGACGTTCTTCTTTTTTATTTTTACCACTCACTTTTGAGGAAAAAGTAGTTAAGGGTTATAGGTTTTATCCAAGACAGAATGATTGGCACCCATATACTATAGCTTACTCTAATATTCTTAACTTTCAATGTTCCAATTAATTATCTGGACAAAGACCAATTTACAAACCCCTTTTTGGGTGCTGGAATTGCTCTAGCACCTATTATGTTGTTGAAAAGTTACACCATTTTATTTCCTAACGAGCCAGTAAGCCGTTCAATAAGCATTTAATAAAAAGGTTCCCAACTCTTCTAGGGTTGATTCACTCATCTGTTAGCTGAAAATTTACATATGCCCAGTTAAGTGGAAGTATAAGACAGCAATTATATAGGAAGTATTACTAGAAATAAATGAGCAACGCATTTCGAATTGCGTTGCTTTAATTCACCCTTGCACTCATTACTTTAAGTTTAACCGTCACAAACCTTGAAGAATAAATGCGATGATAAAGACTATAATGAAAAAATTGGTCAGGCAGCCTTTAGCCTTATTTTCTATATTATCCATTTCTTGATTATATCCGCAGGAAAGGCAAATGGTGATCCAGTAAAAATTACCCTCAAATCCACCACCCCTACGTTCTTTGTAGGCATTCTTCTTACCGCATTTTGGGCATACGTGCCTCGTTTTAGGAATATTATATTTTCCTATATAATATAACCCCCATTGTAGAAACAGGAACTTTCCCTAAATATTCAACGCCTTATTTTCTAAAACCTCTTTCAACTACACTGCATCGTTACTTCAATAAGAAAAAAGTGTATTACTCTTTCAGATTAATACAGTCCTTACATCAGATTTATCTATCAGTTTTCTTTATTACTACTAAGAATAAACCCAAAACAGCCACAACAACCAGTGAAACTAAAACCAAAGAAGGTACTTCGTCACTCCAAGACAGAAGTCCAGTTTTGGTGGCAATATATGCAGAGGATTGGCTAATTGAAGCTGAAAGTTGTTGAATTGAATATACAATAACATCAGTAATAATTACCTGTGCAATTAGAAAATAGCCTAATAATTCTCTCATCTTATGCCCTCTTGCCCTTAATTATACAGCTATTTTGGTAAGTGGAAATAAATCCCTAGTTCCATTAACCTGCAACGTTTGTTTAAGTAGAATTCTTCATAGTCTCACAAATCGTTAGATTAATAAGAAAATGTCATTGCCTCATTGCTGAAGTAATGCCACAACCCACCAAATGGTCATTACTTGTATTCTTTATTATATTGAATTAGCAATATCAACTAATGCCTCAGGTGTAACTTTGTCCAATATCTTTTTGTCAATTCCAAGCATATATTGCCAATTATCTTTTTCAAAAACAAGAAAATTCATAACTGGATCGTTGCCTATATAAACTACTTTTTGACCATTTTCAAGTGTATAGACTCTGTGAGTGCCTCTATCTTTAAAATTTATTTTCTTATTTAAAGGTCGAATATCAACTTTATAATTATTTTCTCGTGACTTTTCATTTAAAAAATAGATTGATAGTAAATCATTGGTGTCAAATTCCTAATCTTCATAATATCTTCCGAATTGATGGGTGAAAATAATAGGAGGTTTTGTTTTTGGCAATTTCACATCTTCTTTGAAGTGATTTTCAAATTCCTTAACGGCTTCTTCAACAGATGTGTATCCAACTTGAGTGAACATCCAACTTCGCCACAGCTATGCCAAACACCTATTGAACAATGGAGCTCCAATTGATGTAATTCAAAGTTTACTAGGACACGAAAAAAGCGAAACAACTAGGATTTATGCTCTCCGCTGCCTTTCCACTATTGAACCCTAGTTTAAGTACATTTCTTCACAATCTGATAACATTACAAAAGTTTATTTTTATGGTAGTTAAAAGATTTGTTCGAGTTCGGGGACTGTTTTTGTCACTAAACTAAGTCTAATTTTCTTTTAATATTTTGCCAAGCACCATTCTTTAGTTTCTTGGTCGGCAAAAGATGTTTCTACACTATTTAAATAAATTTGCCGGTAATCTTCTTCGCTTAAATTAAATTCTTTGTTAACTAGATGGATTTCTTTTGTCATTGTAGTATTAGATACTGTTCTGTTATCCGTATTAATTGTCACTTTTACTCCATCTTTATGAAACTTATAAATCGGATGTTCAGAATAATGATGAACAGCTTTCGTTTGGACATTACTTGTTGGACACATTTCAAGCACTACCTGTCTTTCTTTCACGATCTTATAAGCCTCAGGACAATCTTTAATAAATACTCCATGTCCGACTCTCTCGGCACCTAACAGTTCAACAGCTTCAAGGACGTTTTCACCAATTCCCGTTTCACCGGCATGAATAGTGACTCTATAGCCATATTCTTTGGCTAAGAGAATTGGATCTACGAATCTTTCACAAAACCCCTTTTCTTCTGATGCACATAGGTCAATTGCCACTACCCCTTTTCCTAGGAACTCTTTCCCCTTTTCAACCACCTCAAATGCACTTTCCACAGACATTGTCCTCATGCAAGACAAGATTATATTTCCTTTTATTTCGTAACAGCTTTCAGCTTCCCTCATCCCCTCTATAACAGATTGAATAACTTCTTCAACACCAAGCCCTTTTAATGTGTGAAGTAACGGGGCAAATCTGACTTCCATATATTTCACATTTTCCCTTGCTGCATCCTCAAATAGCTCAAAAGTAATTCTTCTTAAGTTCTCCTTGGACTGCATGACCAAATTAGGAAGAGAAAATCTTTCTAAATACTCATTAAGGGATTCACATTCTAACGGGGCAATCAGTTCCTTTTGCAGTTCATCCTTATCAAAAGAGGGTAACTGAATGCCTTCCTTCTGGGCAATATCGATAATCGTTTCAACCCTAAGGCTTCCATCCAGATGACAGTGAAGTTCAATTTTTGGCAATGCTAAAAAGTTCATTTTTGACCTCCTGAAATAATAATTAAAATATAGAAAAAAAAAATTCCTGACTACGAAGAAAATACAAATCTTGTACTTTCTTCGTAATCAGGAATTTCGGTTCCTGGTAGAGACCTCCAAACCATATTATTGGAGTTATACGAAATTTTATTGAATTCATTAACGTTTTTTAAAGGATAATAAAAAAAGTTTAGATTGTCAACATGGTGCCTCATACCGATAAATCATTTTGTTTTTTTGTAAAAGCATATTCTACAATAAAAATTATTACTTGCCTTCTTCAACAAACCTACACTGTTATTTCAATAAGAAAAGCTGCCTCAATGACAGCTCTGATCTCAAACTCTTGCATCCCGTTAGTTAAAGTACATCTCTTCACAATGTTATTTAGGAGATCTGAGCTTACAATATTTCATTCAAGCTTATTACTTAGATATTCCCCGAAGGTGATTTTCCCCATTTTTCGCAAAGAATTTGTATTTTTACCTTCGGAGATAGATTTGTACAGTTCTCCTGGAAAAGAAAAACTTAAAACTTTATTTGATTCATTATTTTTTTTGATTTTCAGTTCAGCCATTTCTTTTAATGTCATAATATCTGGTCCACCAAAATCCTCCGCTCTTCCTTGTGGATCTTTTTCCACTAAACCTATTAGATAACTGGCAAATTCACCAACATCAACACTTTGAAATTTAAAGTTTCCAGGGACAATATATCTTTTAAAGAGTGGTTTTGATATAAATAAATTTTCGACAAAGTTGTGGAATTGAGTGGCACGTACAATCGTATGAGGGATAGAACAATTTTTTAACAATTCTTCTGCTTCATATTTTTGCTTATAATAGTTAAATGGTATTTCATCTATCCCAACAATTGACGGATAAATAAGATGTTTTATGTGGTTCATTTTACCTAAAAACTCCTTAAAACCTAAGACCTCGACCATTTTTGAATTTTTAATCGGACTTGTTGCTGCGTGAATTATTACATCTACATCTTTTATTGCTTCTTCTACTCCTTCACCAGACGATAAATCGCTATAAATCCACTCGAAATGTCCTATTCCTTCAGGTTTTCTTCTAGAAGTTATTTTAACTTTATAATCAGAACCTTTTAGTTGCTTAAGTAAAGTCGAACCTAGTTGTCCTGTTGAACCAGTAACCAATATTCTCAAAGTAAACACTCCCATTCTAACGAATTTCCTCTTTACTGTCATATTCAGAATTTGGGTTTTTAATTCAACTAACCTGCTTCAATAGCTGAATAAGGAAAAGCCAAAGAAATTTTGGCAGCCTGATCTTCGGACCTTTAAAGGCTTTTTTGGATTCCACATTTTTTTTGAAGAAGTACGCTACAATTAAGCCTGTTAGATAATCAGTAGCCATTATAATCCCTAATACAATCACCAGATGCCAAATAAATAGGAAACACTTATAAAAGCACCTCCTGTCGCTGTGTTCCATAGTGTATCTGAATTGTGTTTCATCACTTTACCTCCTAATAAAAATAAAAAGAGCCCTGGAAAGGACTCTTTAAATCTGTTTATCAAATAAATTCACCATCATTATACTTATTAATCAAATAACTTCGAACAGTATGCCTGCATGTGGAAGACAAAGGTGATTTTTGCGGATGTATTAAATCTCCGAATGGCATATCATCTACAAATTTCACTTCTCCTTCGAATTCCTTTCCTAATACAGCGTCAAAACCATTAACTTTTACGAAAACAGTTTTAAAATTAGAACTTTTAAAATCAATTATGCTAACAGTATGGTGATGTTTCTCATACATTCTTATTCCTCCTCGACCTTTGATAATTTTATCAAAAGCTGTTAAGAAAGAAATGTCAAGCAATTCAAAATAAAAGAGCGGTGAAAGCACCCGTTAGTTTAACAAGGAAAACGTCATACAATTCCAATGCTTTGCATCCCTTTTTCTTATACCTTTCCAGCCCTTTTTTTGTAACTCTTTAGCAATTAACATATTAAAAAAACCGTGTCCAACTAATACCACCGATTTATATTCATTAGCGTAGTCAATTAGCTGTTGTGATGCCTTATTTGCCCTGAATTTTGCTTTAATCAAAGACTCGCACTCGTATGAATAGCCACTGAACCATAGAATTCTTAATACAACCGCCCAGATACTTGGCTTTAACTTTATGTTAAATAATTGCGATGAATTAGAAGGTAACTCAGTTTCTCGGAATAAAGGGTCAGAAAGGATTTTCGTTATTGGTTTTAATAATCTTGCTGACTCAACAGCCCTTTTTAAATCACTCGTAATAACAATATTTGCAGTTGCAACTTTTTCAAGGGTTGCTGTGGGATATGCTGACTCTTCAAACACTCCGTTGTAATCATACTTTTCAACCCACTTATTAAATTCGAAACAAGTTATTTTATCATTTTCAGTTAGTAGTGATTTTCCATGTCTAATCAATGATATTTCCATAATTCTTCTCCTAGCATTTACACGTTACTTACTACCATCAACAGTTAATCTATAAGAGAATTTAGAAATCCTTCTTCAACTAACCTGCCCGTTCGTATTATAAGGTTAGCCAGAATGCTAAATATTTCTGGTTGACCATTTTTTATTTGGTCTTATTATAACAGTAGCCAGGGTAGAACGTAACTGCACGTGGGGCTTCGACCCCGTCAGCTAAACGGTTCGCCCCCTACTTGTAGAAACATGATTGAGGCTGGTTGGGACTTAGATCTCGTATAACAAGCGAAGCTGTGACACTGCATGGAGGATTTAGGGGTACTGGCAAATTACTAGTTTAGGAGGAGGATTTATAAATGAATCCAGTCATTGGTCTGGATATTTCAAAAGGGGAAAGTCAGGTTCAAGGATTTTTAGATAAAGGCAAACCATATCGTAAGAGTTTTAAAGTTTCTCATACTATAGAAGGTCTAAGTTTACTTGTAGGTTTTCTTGAGGAAGTTAAGAGAGAAACAGGTAAGAAACCACCTGTTGTTTTAGAGGCAACAGGACATTATCATTCCTCTGTTGTTCAATACTTAGAGGACCGTGGATATTTAATGATTATTATTAATCCATTGATTTCTTATAAGGCTAAAAGTTCAAGTCTTCGGAAAGTAAAGACAGATGCGATAGATGCTTACCATCTCTGTGAGCTGTTTTATAAGGAGGATTTAGAGCCGTATAAGAAGCGTGGTGTACAGCTATTAAACCTTCGGAATCTTACAAGACAGCACGAAAATATAACTGGAGTATTGATTCAAACAAAGCTACAATTTCAAGCGATTCTGGACCAGGTCTTTCCTGAATATAGAGGAGTTTTTGGGGACTTATATTCAGTAGTATCACTCTTAACTCTTTCAGAGTTTCACTCATCTGAAGATATATTAGAGGCAAGTGTAGAAACCATCGCTGACAAAATCGCTCAATTATGTAAAAGTCGTTCATACAGATGGGCCAATGAAAAAGCTATTCAACTCAAAGCTGCCGCAAACCGAAATCCGTTTGAAAAGACTTTGTATCAGAGTCATATTTTGAGTCTTGGTATGTATATTAATATCATTCTTCAATATAAAGAGCACCTATCCAGGTTAGAGTCAGAGATAGATGCCCTCGCAAAAGAAGTTGAAGAATATAATATTATCAAATCTATCCCTGGTATCGGAGAGAAGATCGCTGCAACGATCATTTCAGAAATTGGGGAGATAGATCGATTTACTGATCCTAAAAAGCTGGTAGCTTTCGCTGGAGTTGACCCTAGTGTATTTGAATCTGGTAAGTTTACAGCCACCAAGAATCGAATCACAAAAAGAGGGTCCAGCAGACTTCGTCACGCCCTATATATGGCTGTTCGTTGTGCTATACGTGACTGTCGCAAGAGCAAAACAAGCGATAAAATCATTCCTCGTAATAAGAAATTACGAGGGTTCTATGATAAGAAACGTGAAGAAGGAAAACCTTTTAAGGTAGCGGTCATTGCTTGTGTAAATAAGCTCTTACATTGGATATTTGCCCTTTTAAAAAACAAAACGACTTTCCAAGATATAGCTTAGAACCTAAATCTAACTAAATAAAACAAAACCTTCCAAAATCAGAATAACGGAAGGTTATTTGGCATGCACATTTTTAGTATAGCATGAGAAAATTTAATTTTTCATTGAAAAATATTGACAAACTATTAGCTGGTTTAGTTCAACAAGCAAAAAGCTCGCCGCAGCGATCTTCATCTTTAACTCTTGCACCTGTTAGTTCAATAAGGTCTTCATCTAATTTGATTTTCAAAAATAGCTAATTTCTTAAATTTCTTATCATAACTTTGTCGTTGAAGAAGATTATTTAACCAGAAATTCGCAATCTCTATATCCTTATTTTTAACAAACGTTTCAATAGCCTTTTTTAAATTACTGCTATAAAAAAATTTCTCGTCCTTCGATAATTCAAGTCCTTGTTGATAACAATGTGAGGCTTTACCGTAATCCCTCATTTTAGAATAAAGTTCCCCTAAATAAAAATAACCACTTGCAATTTCCTTTATGTTGAAACGTTGGTTTTTTACGGCGGATTCCATTGTTTGTATTGCTTTTTTTCTTAAAAATAAATCTTCATAAATGACTGCTCTATAAACATAATCATCATACTTTTTAAGTCTAAATAATGAAATAATTCCCATAAAGACACCTCTTTTTATGGTTCCTACATCCGACATTCAGCAAGCAAAAGCTACCCGTTAGTTGAAGAAACACAAATATATTTCACTGCCCGTTGGTAAATAGCATTATTCCTCCTCACCAAAGCCAATCATCACTCCAACAACCTCTTTTAAAATGTTATATTTTACTTTTACTTCGTACAATCCGTCTCCATAACCAGACATTGAAACCGCACCACCTTGGACAACTCCCCCCTGTGCATCTGAAGCAACCAGATCAGAACATGCAACAAAATATTTTAATCCTGCTTCATCAATCTCAATGTTATGGACATTTTTCACTTCAAATTGGATGGCATCGTCTCTACCAAAGGTTTTAAGATCAAAAATTCCAGCTTGTGCGGAGTCAACTCCAATCAACTTTTCGCATACACGCCATTTTCCACTAGGTTTTTTTGCTCCATAATATACGATTAAACTTTCAACTACTTCTTCATCTGTGTAAGAAATGGTTGCTTTCCATTTCCCATTTTTTACATTTGAAAGTATGATTTGCAGTTCTCCTTCTTCATCTACCTCATAACAAGGGTCAGTAACAATTAATTTTCCACTTTCCACTGTAAAGGTACCTACTGTTTTAGGCTTATTAGTATTCACTTTCGGCACATGCCGATCAATAAAATCACTTAATGATAATGACGCATATTTGCCTAACCCAGTTTTGTCATTCCAAGTATAAATTAGTTCCTGCATAAATCTTTTCCTAATTCGATAACAAAGTTTATCACCCTTGATATTTTCACCAATACAAATCATATCATTAGGTACATTTTTTGGTTTGTTATCTCGGTTTTGTTTTACTATATCCATTGTTAATTCTGATTGCCCTTGAGTTTGAATAGGGAACAAAGTCCAATCACCAAATTTTGCTCCATTCGTTTCTAAGAAAAGTTCCTTGTATTCATATGGAAAAACAGCACCAAGTGCTTTTTCTGTTTTTTTCAATTCAACCAACGACACGCCAGCCACTTTCGAACTTGGATTAATCATGTTTATTACTTTCTTCATCTCTTCCTCCATGAAACTTGCGGATTACTTTGTCATACTAGACTCAAATTAACTATGAGTGTTTTCGATATTAATTATTAAAAACCCTCTTTGTTCAATAAAAAACGGTACTACTCCAATCTCATTGTTTTGAAAAAATCAAAATCCTAGCAATATTATTCATATCACTAGGATGAAGGACTAACTAATTATAAGTTTTCAATTTTTTCTATATCTTCTGCAGATAATACAAAATCGAAAAGATCTATATTAGATGCTTGATTTTCACGGTTGTGAGATTTAGGAATAACGATCACACCGCGTTGGATTTGGTATTTTAATAAGACTTGTGCACCATTTTTGTTATAGGCTTTACCGATTTCATCCAAAACTGCTATTTGATGTGCTTCGGTTTTCATAGGTCCCCATGCAACAGGTGTAATGCCCTCGTCTTTTAATACAGCAAGGAGATCTTTGTTAGGTTCTTTTAAGTTAATTTGTATTTGGTTAACAGCTGGCTTCACTTTAGCGAATTCTTTCAATTCATCTAGATGATTTTTTCCAAAGTTTGAAACGCCGATTGCTTTTAGTTTGCCCGCTTCGTAATATTCTTCAAAGACTTCCCAAGTGTTTTTAAGTTGTACTTTGTCTTCGATAGGGAAGTGAATAAGAAGCAGGTCGAGATAGTCTGTTTGGAAGTTTTTTAGACTGTTATCGATAGCTGCTCGAGTAGCTTCCTTTGAAGAAATATATTCTTCGCTAGCTGGGACTTTTGTCGTAATGAATAACTCTTCTCGAGGCACTGTGCTTTCTGCTAAAACTCTTCCGACAAGTTCTTCGTTTCGATACATGATGGCTGCGTCTATTGAACGGTAACCCAATCCAAGTGCTGATACGAGTTCAGGAATTTCAATTGTTAACACCCCGTTATACTCGTTATTTTCTTTTCCATAAGTATTTGTACCTGTACCTACAATTGGCATTTTTAACCCATTATTAAGTGTTATGTATTCCATATTCTTTAGCACTCCCTCTGTATACTCTATTACTTTACTTCCAAAGTACATCATAACAAATTATAGAATTTTCAAAAAAGTATTTTAAAGGATACATTAATCCTATTTAGGTCAACTCACCCGTTTGTTTAAGTGTTAGATTTCGCAAAATTTGATTTTAATTTAATTTTGAATGACTAAATCGGCTTGTTCCTTTGGCGATACTGTTTCCATATAATAATCTTCTGCTCTCCAGTATCTCTTTTCAAATTTTTCAATGTTTTTTTGTGTTTCATCGCTTTCACGTTTAAATCTTTTAATTTTCGGACAATCCAAGTAAATCATATAATCGTAAAATCTTCTCCACTCTCTACGTTGCAGAAACACTCCTTCAATTATAATGAAACAAGTATCAGGTATCGTAACCACCTGTAATTTTTGTGTATCAGAGTTATCATCATAATTCTGCAAGTGTAGTTCCTTAGATACCTTCAGTTCTTTGAATAGATTGTGTTTTAACAATTCCGCATCCCATTGCAAATGGTAATACTCATACCACTCTTCATAATTAGTATTGTACCGCCTTTTTCTCTCAACAATGTAGTCGTCTATATGAAATATACAAACTGAAATGTTTTTTTCTTGAAGATGATGTTCAATTTTTTTTGCCAATGTTGTTTTTCCAGAACGACTTAACCCGTCTATTCCAAGAACAATTTTTTGACCTTTTTCTATTTTCGGAAGTTCATTGAATATAGTTAGTATTTTACCTTCCAAAGACTTCACACCCTATATTAAAATTAATACTATTACTTCAATACCCATTTTCATTGCACTAACCTGACCATTATTTCTCTGCTTGCATGATTTATTTTAATGTCCACTCATAGCGAATATCAGGTAAATTTTCTTCGTTTCCGTCTCCTCTACCAATGATCGTAAATCCATTCTTTTCATAAAATCGTTGTGCGTTTTCATTTACTTCAAATGTATATAATGTTAATATCCCACTTGATTGTTCTTTTACCTTTTGCAGGAATGTTTGTCCTATACCCATTCCCTGATATCCAGTATGAATATAAAGTTGGCTTATCTCTTTTTCATTATAGGCAACTATTCCCACTACTTTGTCATCCATTAATGCTAAATCTATTTGATACTGTTTGGGTAATATATGATTTAAAAAATGAACATGGCTTTCAAAACTATGATTTTCCTTCTGTCCAATAGCCCGTTCCTTACTATCCCGCCACATTTCCACTGTTTGTTCAGCGTACTTTGGAATATACGGAGTGATTATGAATTTTTGTTTGTTCACTACTTGTTTATGAAATACATTAATAGGATGGTAACTTTTATTAACAAGAGAATATGCTATTTGTTTTATAACGGTTGGATTGCGAAGTGTATCATCGTTAGACTTTACTAAATCACTCACCTTCACCCAGGTACTATCTATGATTTCTTCTTCTACAAGATTTATGGAACCCCCAGTGACCTGCCCTATAAAATGAAACATAATAACTTGGTCTTGAGAACTGCTTATAAAGTTATAAATACCAGTTGTATTAGTTAGTTCAACATCTAGTCCTGTCTCCTCTTTCACTTCCCTTCTCGCTGCATAAAGGATGTCTTCTCCCGTCTCAACTTGCCCACCTGGAAAATTCCATTTATTTCTTACATCCGATTTGTTTTCTTTAATCATTAAGACTTCTTCATCTTTCATTATTGAAACACTGACAACTAAAAAAATCTGGTTTGCAGTCATTTTTTCTCCTCTATATTTATATATGTTGTTTATTCTCAACTACCTTTTCGCTTCCGATTAACCATTTTCCTTCTTCAACAAACTGAACCGTTGTTCAATATAAAAAAAAGACCGTAGCTGCGATCATTCTTGATATTTCATAGATTCCTGAATAACCCCATTCGGGACCCAACAATAAATTTTTACTTATTATCACAAACGATATTGACCCTTTTGAAACTATCCTGGTTGAATAACACAAATTACATGAACCATACATATATCTTTGATAAAATCCCTAATAATCTCAATCTTATCACCACTACACGGCTGAATTCGGACGATAACCGGGGTTCCATTCGCTTCTTTACTCCATACTAATGTTGGACACTTATAAAGATTACTGTTCTCATCCACAGACATAAGCATGTGAGCGAGTTGTTCCAATTGATTTATAGTGGCAAGACTGTAGTTAAGACTGTAGTTACTCTCTAAACCCTGACAAAAATTATCTGCTATTTCAAATGGTGTATTTACTGGTGTGTAAGTATAAACTAAATTAGCCACAGCAACATCAATCAAGCGGTCTGGGTGGAAGTTACTCACACCGATAGCCTTGATTTTACCTTCACGGTACAATTCTTCCATCGCACGCCAAGAACCGTGTACATCACCAAACGGCTTGTGAATTAAATACAAGTCCAAATAATCCAATTGCCTGAGAATCCTTATCTAGGATTTATACTAGAACTTACTACAAATAAAATTCTGGAAGTTCTAGGCGATGTCAACTTTTCATCTGCTTCAGAAAGAAATTCAGGGCGAGGCATGTTTGTTAGCAAACTAAATCCATCTTTGTTGGATGCAGTAGTGAGGTTAGTTCGACTTTTAGATACCCCAGAAGATATTCCTACACTTGCTCCGCTGTTCACAAAAGAAGTGATTTATAGAGTTCTGAAGGGGGAACATGGTGATACGCTGAAGAAGATTGGAATTAAAGGAAACAGTGCCTATCACATTAAAAATGCCATCCAACGAATCATGACTAACTATGAAAAACCTTTTAAGGTTGAAGAGCTTGCAGAAAAGGCAAATATGAGTGTTTCCTCTTTGCATAAGCATTTTAAAGAAGTTACTGCAATGAGCCCTATCCAGTTTCAAAAAAATTAAAACTACAGGAGGCTCGTCGTCTGTTATTGTCTGAGTCAACGGATGCTATCGCCGTGGCATATCGTGTAGGCTATGGAAGCCCATCGCAATTCAGCCGTGAATATTCACGAATGTTTGGTTTTCCTCCAATTGAAGATAGGAAGCGTCTTAGGGAGAACTATGACCACAGGATTAACGCTTAACTGAAAGTCTTGATTAAAGTTTAATATGTAGAGAAAAATACCGACTTCCATATGTGAGGTCGGCTTTTTTTCTATACCTTGTGAAAGATTATACTTAAACTAACCATCCCGTAAGTTCAACACAAGCATAAAAATCTAGGATGCAGTAAAAAAGTATGACCGGCAGCATTTTTTGCTTGTACAGTAACACCACACCAGTTTCTAATATGTTTTTTTTCATCAAACTAAAAGCACCTTAGAGTTCGTGCAAATATAAACAATTTGATATTACGGAAAAGATATTAAACATTCAAAGTTCTCCACTGACACGTTCTATGATAAACTTAGGTTAACAAAATATTCCAAATTAATAACACTGTCATAAGCTAAAACATACAAAACGTAAGCTGGTTTAATCATAAACCTATTTTTAGAGGGGTGGATTGAAAAATTGAGGTTGCTAATTGCAATTCCATTTATTCTTATCGGTTCTATCCTAACTGCAACAACAATTGAGGATATAAGCTATTTAGGCAATATAACTATTAAGATAATAGGGTTCGGGATTTTAGCAATTGCGGCATCATTTGTTAGAAATAAGAAAGGACAAATAAACGACTTAAACAAATAACAGCTCTTTTTATGCCTAATTAAAGTAAAAGCTGGCATGATAAATTTATCATACCAGCTCTTTTAAAATGGTAACTCTCAATTCCTAGAAGAATATTTAACAACCTTCCAAGTAGTAACAGTATCTGCTACATTCGTTCCATCTGCTTTCTTAGCTGACGCAACTACTACATTGCCAGTTTCATTTAGTTTTACACCATCCCAAACAAATACACCTGGCTGTTGCATTCTTCCCTTACCGTAATCCTCGCCGTTTACAGTTAAAGTCACTTCTTCCAAGTTTGAATAAACCTTTACAGATGTGATACTTTCTTCCCTTTCAGAATATCTTCTGCTTGTGATATAGACAAATTTGTCTTCTTTATTCCATTGGGCTTTATAGAAATAGAATGCATCCTTCTTAAGCTGACGATCGTGTGACACTAGACCCTTGGTATTAATCCCTGGAGTTGTTGCCTCATTTTTACCGGCAACGCCAAAATCAAACATATTCCAGACATGAGTTGCCCATAACCAAGGACGTTCACTTATGATACTCCATGCACTTTCATGAAGATAATTTTGGAACTCTTCTGGCTGCCATGGACCACGAGAAGCTGCACTGTTCCAGTTATTGATAAACTCTTCATCAATTAAATCATGTTGATAAGGGTTTGCACCTCCACCATACTCGGAAATACCTAGTGGAACATTTGGATGCTTTTCATGTAATGTGTCAAGATAGTCTGCTAAATCCCCAGCTTTATTATAATACCAACCAAAATAGGTATTAAAAGAGGCAACATCTATACTTCCACCTTCATTCCAAGCCAAATGTCTATCCAAAACTTCCTTATAACCTTCAGGATCACGGGAATTATTCCCCTGAATAGCGTGAGTAGTCGGTCTGTTAGGATCTAATTCTTCTGCCTTCTTTGCCAAACGCTCAATCAATTGGGTTGCCGCAGCATACTGCTCTTCAAGACTTTCACTAGCGTTCCTGCTAGTATAGAAGCCGTTTCCTCCAAATTCGTTTTGAAGGCCCCATGTTACAATGGATGGATGGTTATAGTTTTGTTTAATCATCTCAGTTAATTGCTTTTCGGCATTGTTTGAGAATTCTGCTGTTAGTGACATTGTGTTTACCAATGGCATTTCAGCCCAAACCACTAACCCCATTTCATCAGCCTTATTGTAAACATACTGTGAGTGCGGATAGTGAGCTACTCTCAGAGTGTTAACACCAATTTCCTCGATAAGTTCAAAATCCTCAGCTCTAACTTCATTTGGTACTGCATTACCGTAACCTTTTCTGTCTTGGTGGATGTTAACACCATGGAGCGGGTAACTTTTTCCATTTAGGATGAATCCTTTATCAGGATCAACGGAGAAATAACGGAACCCTACTTTTTCATTTACCTGGTCAATTAACTCACCTTTTCTTGTTACCTTAACTTCAACTGTATATTGATAAGGGTCCTTTGTTCCATTCCAAAGGTGTGGATTATTTACTTTCATTGTACCTGTAAAATCAACGCTATCTCCTGAAACATCTGCAGATTTTAACTTTTTCCCATCCACCTTTAATTCTGTTCTTGATCTAACTTTACCTTCTGCATCTTTAATTTCAGCTCTAACTTCTATAGAGTTAGATTTACTCTCAATGTCATGCCTGTCCACTTTAACTGGTACTGTAAGTGTTACTTCAGCATTTTCCTCGATTGATTTATCATTTGGAGTGGTTACATATACACCGCTTGAGCCATAATCTTCTACATCAATATGGCTTTTATCCGTAACTAAGAGATTTACACTTCTGTAAATACCACCAAAAAAGGTGAAGTCTCCTTGAAGTGGTGCTGAATCTTTTACTTCATTGTTTACTCTCACAGCTATAATATTTTTTTGTCCATAGCTTACATAGTCTGTAATATCAACCGTAAATGCAAGATAGCCACCTATGTTGGTATGTACAGACTTACCATTTACAAATACCTCTGCTTCTTTGTTTGCAGCTTCAAATTGTAAGAATATTTTTTTGCCCTTGTAGGTTTCAGGAATATCTAGTTTCTTTCTGTACCATCCATCTCCTTCGTAATTTTTCGCGATTCCACTACCATCCTCTGCATTCCAAGTATGAGGAAGTCTTATCTTTTGCCAACTGCTATCATTAAAATTAATAGCACTGAAATTTTCCTCTACGCCTTGAGCACCCTTATAGAATGTCCAATCATTATCAATGTTTTCAACCATTCTACCTGAATTAACTACTGTGCTTTTTAGATTGCTTTTTTCCGCTTGCTCAGCGCTTACACCTGGTATAACAAGCGTAAATACCAGTAAGATTGTCAGCATAAATAGTGCCGACTTTTTAAAATTAATTTTGAATAACAACATCTCTCTCTCCCTTTCTATTTTTCTTTGTGAAACATTTTGTACTTTTAATTGAATCATCTCCTCCTGTTAGTAAAGTCCTTACTTATACCAATTTTACAAATTTTCTTAATAGTTAGTAATGTTAATTATTTAGGCACCTATATGTTTTATTAAGGTGTAGATTTTTTTAATAACTGAACATTTTATTTGTGCACAAAGATGCAAAAAACTCCCACCATTCGGCGGGAGTTTCTTTACTATGAGATTAATATTCTTTCCTTGTATGCGATTTTCGTAATATCTTTTAGCGCTGTTAAAACAAGACAAAGTCAGTATTTTGCTTTTAAATTTCTATTATTTATTATACTTGTTTTGTATTGATTTGGAGTCATACTGTAGGTTTTCTTAAAAACTTTATAAAAGTGACTATAGTTTGTATAACCTACTTCAAACACGATATTTTCAATTGTCATATCTGTATTTTTAAGTAAATTGCTGGCTTCTGACATTCGAACATCCGTCAGTAAATCCTTAAAATTTTTGCCAAATTCTCTTTTTACAAGACTACTTAGATAACTTGGATGAAAATGAAAATGATCTGCCATTTCTGTAAGAGTGATATCTTTATATCTATTTCTTATGTAAGTTGAAATTTTTTCCTTTATCTTATGTTGTTCATGCTTGATAAGTTCTCCAGTATTACTAGTAATTTCTCTTGAAAGCTCTGTAAAAAGAATTAAGAGATAGCCGTTAATAGCCGCTGAAGATTTAATTTCTATTGAATAATATTCTAGTAGAAGGTTCTCTAAAATCATCTTTAACACAGAATCGTCTTCAACATGGTGTATAAAAAAATTTTGTGCCTTGCTCTTAGAGTAAAGACTATTGATAATAAAATTGGAAATATAGTTATCATCGGACAATAAATGCATAAAAATACCATCAAAAAATTCCGGTGTTAAGATAATATTGACAACCTTGTCAGAATCACTTAAAGGTAATGAACTATGTACGACATTTTTGTCTAAAATACATAGATCCCCTTTATTCATCTCAATCTGTCTTCCGTTTATTTCTTGAATAAAACTGCCTTCTAAAACATATACGATTTCGATATACTCATGTTTATGTTTTAAAATAGGTATGTATTTTGTTTTTCTACTTATTGCAAACTTATTGGTTTTTAGTTCATTATTAGGATACGATGTTATAATACCTTCTTCATCTTTATCCATAATAATTTTCCTGTTGTTATTGTCTAACTTATTTCCAAGAAAGTAAGGTTGTTGTTTAGGATTTTTCAGAACCTTTTCTGGATTTTGCATTAAATATTCTTCTATGCCCGTTCTTTTATCAATTATATCCAACAAATTCTTATAACCTTTGAGTCTCATACACATGCACTCCAATCTGACACGGGAATAAAAGTGGTTTTATTTTTTTTACATTCTACCATGTGTATAATAAAATAAATAGTCGTAACATTTTTACTTTTTATAAAGTAAACAGAAAAGTCCCATCCTAGTCGGATGGGCTTTCTATGCATTCTGTTAAACTATCTTTTACCCTACTTTCCTTTTTTAAGGCCACATGTCATCAAAACCCACTAATGGCTATCTACATTTAGAATTCCCATTTCCCTAATATGTTCTCGGGTTTTTTCATCACCTAATTCATATAGCATCGAATAGACCCAAAGTATCCGCTGGTCATATTCCTTATTTTGAGGCTGATGATGATATTCAAGATAAGGAATATGTGAACGAAAATAACTTTCCCAATCCGTTTCATCCATTCGATTAAAAAGTCGTTCAAGGACACTTACTTGAGAATCTGTCGCTTCAATTTTAAAATCCCACTCTCCCTCGTAAGGTCCTTTGAAAATTTCATAAGATTGAATATTGATATAGTAACTTTGTGTTTGTTCATCCATTCGATCATCTCCCATCTTTATGGATGTTTACCACAACTTTTAATGTTTTAAACCATTTTCATACTTCAAGTTACCTCCATGGTAAAAATAATATGAAAAAACCGACATCTCCTAATCAGATGTCGGTTAATCCATATTTTTTCAACTTAATCTAGCTGTTTTTCTCTACTTTCTTTCAGACGCTGGTACTCCTGCGATTCCCCAATTGGTTTTTGGGAGTTCAGTTACTAATACTCGGACACTTTCTCGTGGGGCATCTAAGGTCTCCACAACGGTGTCTGTGATATTTTCGATAAGCGCTTTGATTTTTTCAGGCGGTCTGCCTTCGATTAGATTAACTTGGATAATCGGCAACGGTATTCCCCTTTCTAAAATTGATTTCACACTAGTTTAACGTTTTTATTCTCCAACTGAGAAAGTAACTTCACCTAAACCATCAAATTTGCCGGAAACAAAATCTCCGATATTCAACATTACAGCACTTGTTAAGGCACCGGACAAAATAATGTCCCCTTTTTTTATTTTTTCTCCTTTTCTCGAAAGCATATTTGCTAGCACAGCAATGGCGTTGGCAGGATGGCCTAAAACAGCTGCTCCAGCCCCTAGTTCTTTGATTTGACCATTAATGGATAGAGTTGCCCCTATTAATTCTAGGTCAAACTCACTTGGTTTTCTAAGTGCATTCCCAAAAACGACTCTAGATGTAGAGGCATTATCTGCAACCACATCCGGTAATGTAAAGTTAAAGTTTTCATAACGACTGTCAATGATCTCAAGAGCAGGTAATACATACTGTGTTTTGGCCAGCACCTGGGCGCCTGTAATTCCTGGTCCCTCAATATCTTCCCCAATAAGAAAGGCAATTTCTGCCTCTACTTTAGGATGGATTAAATCTGAGAAAGGTAATACACCTCCATCATTAACCAGCATATAATCAAATACATAACCGTAAATGGGCTCCGATACGCCCATTTGATCCCATTTTGCCTTGCTTGTTAAACCCATTTTAGGTCCAATTATTCTGTGCCCTTCGTTTATTTTTCTTTGAACAATCAATTCCTGTACCTGATAAGCTTCTTCAACCGTTAAATCAGGTTTCATTGTCTTTGTTACCTTTACCACTTCACGTTTTTCAACTTCTGCTGCCACCAGGTAATCCGCAATATCTTTAAAAACTTCAACAGCCATCACTTTTTCCTCCTTAGAAATACCAGTCTTGCTCAGTCAAATGGTTCGTCATTATTTAAAGTTTACGCTCACTTGCCCTAAATGGGCAAATCTTGCGGTAAACGTATCCCCTGGTTTTGCCACTACCATCCCTGAAAGTGCACCGGAAAGGATGACTTCACCTGCTTTAAGAGGGATATCATAATCTGATAATCGGTTTGCTAACCATGCCACACATGTAGCTGGATTTCCGAGTGCGGCCGCTCCGACACCGGTGTTGACAACTTCACCATTTTGATACAGAGCCATGCCCATTAATTCAAGATTAATATCGGTAATTTTCGTAGGCTTGCCCCCTAATACATAAAATCCAGATGAAGCATTATCTGCAACGGTGTCTTGCAGCTTTATTTTCCAATCCTGTATTCGGCTATCTACAATTTCCAAAGCTGGAACCACATAATCGGTAGCTTGCAGTACATCAAGAACGGTTACATTCGGACCTTTTAAATCATGTTTCAAAATAAAGGCAATTTCACCTTCTACTTTTGGCTGAATCATCGTTTCGCATGAGATGTTACCTCCATTTTCAATCACCATCGTGTCTAATAGGTGTCCATAGTCCGGCTCATTAACACCTAACAGTTTTTGCACAGCCACAGAGGTTAAACCGATCTTTTTACCGACAATTTTTCTTCCTTCCTTTACCCTCTTTTTAATATTTTCCAATTGAATGTGATAAGCTTCATTAACCGTGATGTCTGGGTCGGTGGAAGTGATCGGATCTATGCCAACACGGGTAGCCTCAGCTTGCGTCAATTTAGCGGCAAAATGTTGAATTTTATTAGACACTTGAAACCTTCCTTTCTATTCAATAATTCCTTCTCCATTACAAATCTTGATAGAAACAGTGTAAGGACCCACCCCATTTTTATGGAATGGATCCTATTAGTAAAGTCTAAAACTTTTTATTTTGAAAATAAAGAAGATTTAACTGCTGGAGTGCCCTTTTTAAAGAATGATTCTGGTAAAGGTGAGCCAAAGAACATGATGGCTTTCTCTACTTCTTCTTTCGACCACGTCACTGGCTTCCAATTAGGATTAAAGATTAGGTATCCTGGGTCACCATAAAGCTCCACTCGGTTCCCGCCTGGTTCATAAACATAGAGACTCGTTGTTTGGCTAATTCCATGTTTAAATGGACCCGCTTCAATTTCTAAACCGTGTTCTGTTAATATTTCTGCTACCTCATATAAGTTTTGTGTGTTTCCATATAAGAAGGCGAAATGATGTAGTCTTCCTAGTCCTTTTTCATCCGTACCATCATCTTCCGTAAACACCAGCTCATTAACGGTATTCGTCACCCTTAGCCAAATCCCGAGATCCGTTCCATCGTCTTTCAAAATGTGCTCACTTAACTTAAAGCCAAGTTCGTTCATAAATAAGTTTTTGTTACCGGCTACATCCTTGGACATCAACATGGCATGATCTAAACGACGAACGGGATACCCTTTGGTTGGGCGTTTTTGTGGTCGATTTTTTAACACTGTTCTTTCACTTTCGGGAGCTCGATATTCTTCTATCTCCCAAAGAATTTCCATCCTATGGTTATCTGGTGTTACAAATTGATACGCTGGACCATGACCAAAATCACCATCAATCCATCCTATACCCGCGCCTGATTTTTCAAGAGCACGTACACGTCTGTCCAATGCGTTTTTGGAACTTGCTCGAAAACTCATATGCCCTAAACCAGGTTCATTTCTCTCGGTTATTTTAAGAGAATGCTGGTAGGAATCTTCATAAGCACGGAGATATACGGATTGCCCCACTCTTGCTGTTTCTGTCATTCCTAGGATTTCTTTAAAAAACCATACCGTTCCATCCGGATTCGGTGTGTAGATTTCCATATGAGTTAACTCTGCCACATCAAATTTCAATAATTCGCTTTCCATTTTTTATCCTCCATTCAAACATTAGTCTTTTGGATTGATCTGAATCTATTAATTTGTTGTCGTTGGTATATCTTTATTGGCTAAGCTTAAGCTATCAACTGATTTTCCCTTTGCCGTCGAACCGGAAATCGATAAGATTAAGATCGCGCCAATTAATCCTGTAAGCGCAAACAATCCAAAGTGCCAGAATGTCCCTAAAGACATAGAAACTAACAGCCCCACTGCAATCGGACCGACAATCCCACCGAATCTTCCGATACCCAGGGACCAACCGAGGGCAGTCGTCCGAACAGTAGCAGGATAGTAAACGCCAACATAAGCATTGATTAAATATTGTGTCCCAATGGAGCCCATTCCTGCTGCAGCAATAAGTAAATAGGTTACTAGCGTAGAAGAAGGATTAAAGCTTAATAATAGGAATGCTGTAAAAGCAACTACAAAGGAAAGTGTACACGAAATTTTATGACCCAACCGATCAGATAGTGTAGCTCCCAGAAAACTACCAATAACCGTTCCAACATTAAGGACCAGTAAGAACGATAAAGCAGAACCGATTGAATATCCACTTTCCATCATAATGGTAGGCAGCCATGTTCCCAAGCCGAAAACGAGAAAGAGTCCACAAAATGAAGCAAGCCAGAATAATAGAGTAGATCTACGTTGTCCTTTTGCTAGCAATGAACCAATAGAATTCATTTCCTTTCCATTTTTCATGCTATTTTCTTCCTTTTGTTCCTTTTCTACTTCTTCCATCGGAATTTCAAATCGCTCCGCAATCCTAACTGCCTCTTTTTTCTTGCCTTTTGCTAGTAGGAACGCTATAGATTCAGGTAGAAAACGAATCGCTAGTGGAACAACGAGTAACAATGGAATAGCCCCTACCCAAAACATTGCACGCCACCCCATAGTAGGAATTAATGACATGCCTAAAAGGGCTGCTAGGACTCCACCTAATTGGTACCCGCTATACATGATAATCGTAGTAAAAGCGCGTCTTTTCGCTGGAGCATATTCAAGGGTTAATATCGTTACGACAGGCATTACTGTTCCTAATCCGATGCCTGTCAGTAAACGGCTTAGTCCGAAAATTTCTGGGGTCGGTGCTAGAGCGGAACCCATCATGAAGACCGCGCATATGGTTGCACCAATGATCAAAACCTTTTTACGACCAAATCTGTCCGCAAGCATCCCGGCCACGATCGCTCCAACTAACATACCTATTACTACATAACTGCCATATCGTCCTGCTTGGGTAGGTGTGATATCCCATTGTTGATATTGTAGTAATGAAGGAACGATGGTCCCATAAACCAACAGGTCGTACCCTTCAAAAATCATAAATAACCAGGATAATAAAACAACAAGTTTTGTTCCGGAATTAAGCGACGGTTTTTTTGTATTTTCCATACTAGCCTCCATAATGAATCCCCCTTATTTTAGATACCTTTCTCCTTACACTGTAGGAATTCCTGCCGTTCCCTCTTCCTGTTAAGAAATACCAGAGTTTCCTTCGCTTGAATGAAAAGTCACCCAATATCCCTCATTGGAGTTTCTATGATATTCAAAGACTATTAACTACATCTTTTTGAAGATCATATCCATTCAACCATTCATGCATATTAAATAGACTCTTATACTGGTTAAAAATATCGTCACCTGGAATACTTGAAACCTCTGTGCTAATGTATGGCGGATCAATAAATTGCCAAATGGTTCTGGCCATAAACTGAACCGTTGATGCTCTTGGTTTGCGCAACCCTTCATAGCGGGCAAAGATTTCGGATAAATCCGTTCCCTTATTTAAGTTTTTCAAATTACCTGCCAGTACTTCTGCATCTTCAATGGCCTGTGCTGCTCCTTGCCCTAAGAATGGTAATAGCAGATGCGCTGCATCACCTAATAAGGTAACTCTATTTTTGCTCCAGCGCTCAAGTGGATCCATATCGTATAATGGCCAGAGTTTTGTTTCTTGAGCTGCTCCAATCATGGCTTGAATATTTTCTTCCCAGCCAGCAAATTCAGAAAGAAAATCTTCTACGGTAGCATCAATTGGCCCAGCGTGCTCCCATTGTCTGCGGGGAACAGCACCCACGATATTCAGCAATTTCCCTCCAGATACTGGATAACGCATAAAGAAATGCCTTGATCCTAACCATGCGGTCCGATTGGGAACACGCTCAGAAGCAGGAACTTGATCAATTGGAACTAGACTTCTATACATAGCCGCCCAGAAACGCATCTTTGGAGGAGTATCAACCACAGCATTTCTAACAACTGAGCGTCCACCATCCGCTCCAATTAATACATCAGCTTCCACTTTGACACCGTTTTCAAAAGTGATTACCACACCGTCATCATCTTGTTCTACGTTTGCGCAGCCATGATTAACCGTGATAGCGTCTTCGGATACTTTGCTTTTTATCAGACTGTGCAGTTCTCCACGATGGATGACTACATGTGGAGCTCCAAAATCCTTCTTAAACGGTTCGCTGTACAGGACTCGGCCATCAATGCCATTTCGAAACTCCCATACTTCTTTAAGCGGAACGGCTACCTCCATAAGCTCTTCTTCCGTAATCCCTAATCGTAACAGTACTCTGATCGCATTAGAATCTAGGTTAATACCTGCTCCAATTTCTTTCAATTCTGCAGCTCTCTCGTATACATGTACATCAATCCCAAACTTCTGCAAAAATGCAGCAGCTGTCAAACCTCCTAGTCCAGCTCCTACAATCACAACTTGATGACGTTTATTGATTCCTACCATAAAGCGTACTTCCTTTCTATATTTAATTTCGTTATAACAAAATGAGGGCATTTTCTATTACTTAATCATTTCAAAATGGTGTTATCCGTCTCTTCTATCCCCCTCAAATATTTATTTGTGAAACCACCTTTTGTTCATTTGAAACTACATTTAAATTCTATTCTTGTGTTTTTTGTTAAACAATGGTTTACTCTGTTCAACAAACGTTTACAATGTGATTATATTATAAATCAAAACGGGTCGTCAATATATTTCGATTTTTCAGACTATTATTTTTATAAATCGCTCACTGTTATGATTTATTGTTGAATTTCGTGTAGGTAGGAGAATTCATAAGCGGAGAATTTCCTGCTAATGTTAATAGAGGACGCTCAAGAAGCAATATAAACGAAGATAATCCGCTTAGCAGCTCTAAATAGGACAAAATCCAAAGGTTTGGACCCTTTAAACGGAAAAACTCCCCTAATAATTAAGAAATCATAGCTATATACCAATTTAGCCGGAATTTCTCCGTTTATTTCAAATCAACATCCAGTGATAACAGAGCCTAAAAATGAAATCTATTTAAAAAATATAAGCATTCTCTGATAAAATAATAATAATCATAGCTTTGGAAATGAGGATTACATATGGAACAGGAAAAAAAGGGGATTCAATCCATTGAACTTGGTTTTTCTATACTTAAAGAGGTTTCACGCGCTGATAAACCATTAACGATAACTGAAATATCAAAATTAAGTAATATGCCGAAAGGTCAGCTGTATAGGTATCTTATTAGTTTATGTAAGGTAGGAGCCCTTGAAAAAGACTCGGATTTGCGATATTCATTGGGGAAAGAAATGGTGACCATGGGTGTATTCGCCCTGCAAAAAACAGATATTACCTCAAAAGCCTTTCCTTATATTAAAAAACTAAATGAGCGATTAAACGAAACAGTAGCTATGGCTATCTGGGTTGAAGATGAGGGGCCATTAATTGTTGAATGGGAAGAAAGTAAAAAGCCTATTAATTTAAATATAAGACCTGGTACCTTGGTTGAATTAACAACCACGGCAGCAGGACGAGTATTTGCAACCTACTTGCCTGAGGAAAAGACAGGAACGATCATTCAAAAGGAGCTCGAAAAGAAACTGATTGAACAAGCTAAATTGGAATCAATCCTAGCATTTGTGAAAAAGGAGAATTATGCTTATACTTCCGAATACCTATCAGGAATTTCCGCCATTGCAGCTCCTGTGTTTGATTATAGTAGAGAGTTAATTGCTGTTCTTTACATTGTTGGGCTAACAGAAGCACTAGATATTTCAAAGGAATCAACAGCCGTAAGAGAACTTATCAAAACAGCCCGGGAATTATCAGAACAATTAGGGTACTCCGTATAATATAAATAGTACATTTACAAAATTTGAGATCAGTCCCATTCTTTTAACTAACATATAATTTAGCTCTTAGTAAAAACCTTGTCATGATTTGTATGACAAGGTTTCTTTTTAAACAATATTTCAACATTTGTAAGTGTTTATTTGTAGGTAGACCATCGAAGACTACGGAGCAGGTATGAATTTAGTTGAGGCGTTCCAATGGGAGGATTAATGATTTTTATGTTTATAAATTTCTCTAGAATGCTTTGAAATCATTTGACCAGGATATCCAGCCTCCCCAATATGCGGTGAAAATAATGACATCCGCCACTACTTTTGCAAAAGATAGAAAATGCATGTAAATCAGCCCTTCGTGAAGTACGAACCGTCACCATGGTCCATGTACCCTATCACTAGTACTATATTACCTTTTTTCACCTTCTTTATTATTGTATACTATTACTTTATTTACCATATCAAACAGGAGCGCGAATATGAAGAAAATAAAGAATAACGTTGTTGATCCATTTGATGAAGTTCTTTTGGCAGCTACTAAGGATCACATGAAGCGATATCATTTTTATAAGGCCTTTTTAGAATTGGAGTTAGTGGTACTAGGAAATGTTACAAGTGATCAAGGCGATTCTGTCCTGAACTTAAAATACATAGAAGTGAAAAATGAGATGGTTCTCCCTGTTTATTCAAGCTGGCAAAAATTCGATTCTATTTTTCAATCAAACTATACATATGTAAAAATCAAGACTAGGGAGCTTTTACAATTGGTTGAACCACATACTGCTTGGGTGTTAAATCCAGGATTCGACTTAAGTAAGAAAATCATTCCTGAGGAGCTTGAAACATTACGCGACGGCAGAATTTTTGATTACTTTTTTAATCAATTAACCCCTGCCCTAAAGCAGCAGCTCTTAGCTGAACAGATAGTAGATATACCCAAGACAGCAGTAGATTTGATATCTGAATGCCTTCGAACCTACCCTTCTATAAGCAGGGCCTATCTTACAAACATTTATAATCCTATGACCGGAGAGCGTCCTTTTTCTTTCATTGGACTGGAAGTAGATGAACATGTAAACGAAACTTCTGCAGAACTGCTGGCAAAGATTTTTCAATCTGTTAAGAAAATTGCGCCTGAACGAATTGAACTTGCGATACTGGATCAAAGCCTTCCACTCACTCAATCAATCGTCAGTCATATCGCCCCCTTCTATGAGCGATCGTCTGTAGATGATTTACATTCCATGTTTCACTAACACTTTAGAAAGGAGGGTTTCTACCTTGTCAAAGATTGATATTAAAGTAAGCAATGTTCAATCCACCAATTCAGGATTGAAGACCATTTCCGCTGATTTGTCTGATTCTAAGAACCGGTTATCTTTATTGCGCAGCACCATTGATTCTAAAATAACCCAACAGCAGAACATCGGTTTACGTTTGAACCAAAGTGTTACATCTTTACAAGACCTGGAAAGTCGAATCAATGCATTGTATCATTTTATTGATGACTCCATGGATCGATATGTGAAGGCTGATCATAAAGCAAGTACGCTTACATTTTCTGAAAAGAAGAAATCCATCTGGGATCATATTACAGATGGTTGGGATTTAATCGCTGACGTTTCAAAAGGATTTGTTACAGGTATGGTTGATGCGGTAGTCGCGACAGTGGAAGGTCTTTGGAATGTGATTACCCATCCAATTGAAACCTTTAATGGTCTTGTATATGTCGTTCAGCACCCTGTTGAAACCGCCAAATCAATATGGGAATCGATTAAAAATTCATGGAATCATGATGTTGTCAATGGAGATGCCGAAAGCCGGTCCAATTGGTTTGGGCGCGCTTTTGGAGAAGTTGCCCTTGCCGTTGTCGGTACAAAAGGCGTCGATAAAGCGGTAAAATTAACGAAGGGTGTAAAGGTAGTGGAAGAAGCTGGCGGGGTTAGAGTGGTTGATGGTATAGAGGGTGTTTTGAAAAAAACAAACTGTTCCCCGACCGAATTAAATACTTATTTACAAAAGATAGATAAAGATCTTGCAGAAAAATATGTAGAAACCGGACAGTGGCCTGAACATATTCAGGTGCCGAAAGACCCTAGTGTATTAAATCCTGATGGCTCTATTAATTGGGATGAGGTTCCGAAGGGAGGCTACGTACTTGATAAAAACGGAAATGCAGTCAAGGAAACTCATATTCCGGATCAAGGAGAAGTTGTGGACCGATACGGGCCTGCAAATGGCCGATATACTTCACCCGTTATAGATGGGAAACCGTATAATTATGATCAGCGGTCCTTGCCATATGTCGAGGATCCTTCAAAATATCATCAGTATAAAATCACGGGAGATTTCAATGACATTGAATCTTATGTGAACCAGACGCCAGACCCTGTCCTTAGGGAAAAGGTAACCACACTCATGGATGCATATGACCTAACTTATGATGATTTAAAAATTCAAAAAGGTGATATTGCTCCAGGATTTGGTTCAACCGGCGGCGGGATTCAGTATGAAATGCCCTTACCAGTAGATTTATTGGAAGGTTTAGGGTTAATAGAAAAAATAAAATAAGGTGATATTGCTCCAGGATTTGGTTCAACCGGCGGCGGGATTCAGTATGAAATGCCCTTACCAGTAGATTTATTGGAAGGTTTAGGGTTAATAGAAAAAATAAAATAAGGTGTGATACCATTGACAAGAGAGAATGCTTTAGAAATTATCCAAAATGAGAAATTACAGAATTTAAATTGGTTCGATGACCATACCATTAAACCAAATGAAGTTGGCATTAGCAAAAAAGCAGATAAATGGAAAGTCTATACTTCAGACGAGCGGGCAAATCCGATCTCAGAGAAAGAATTTCAAACTGAAGGTGAAGCATTAGAAAATTTTATTAAACGATTAAGAGCGTTGAATAAATTTCAAAATCTCTAGGGATGAAAGTAATTAATTTATAAGGACTAACCCGATTGGTTAGTCCTTTACCTTTCCAACCCTGTTCTCTACGCAATAAATAGGCAACTACTGACTAACTTCATTTAGAATTATTTTACTATTATGGGCACGGGTTTTTTCATCACCTAAGTAAAAAAGCATTGTATAGATTAATAGTATTCGTTGGCCTATTTTGAGGCTGATGATGATTTTTAAGATAGGGAATGTGTGATCGGAAATAACTTTCCCAATCTGTTTCATCATTACGATTTGGATTTAGTATATTATGGAGGAGTCTCATTGGCGAGGTTTAATGATTTTTTAGTTTATAAATTTCTCTAGAATGCTCTGAAATCATTTGATCATAATATTCGAGGTCATGTTTTGTTGCCATTTTTTCCTTAATTTCTTTAACTTCCTCAAAGACGGAATCTAGTTTTTTTTCAATAGAGGTCACTTTTCCGTTTATTTCGGTAACTTTTTCATTTGTTTGAGTCATTTTCTCGTCCAATTCGGTACCTTTTTCATTTGTTTGTGTAATTCTTTCGTCCATTTCGGCAATTTTGCCGTCCATTTTAGTGATTTTGACATCTATTTCGGTAATTTTCCTGTTCATTCCACTAATTTTTTCGTCCATTTCGGTAATTTTTACATTTGATACTGCAACAGCATTTATTAATTGATGCAATAAATCACCCTGTCTTTTTTGTTCAGCTAAAATTAAATTAAGCGTATTTTCCACTTTTCCTCACCTCTTTCTATTATTTGTTTTAGTATAGCAGATTTATGTTGAGAATTGTCGATAAAATGGATTGATGTGTTGAAACACGAATTTACCACCACTTTCAATCTTTTAAACATTCTTTTTTTAAAAAAATAGGACCTCCCAAATGAGAAGTCCTAAATTGTTAAATCCTTGTTTCCTAATTTTCTATCCGTTTAACGTGAAGCTTTTGGCGGTTCGCATACGTCGCATTTCCGTTGATTGTTATTTTTGAATTTCGTAAAGGTTTTTTCAAAGTTGCTGCCACACGAACATTTAAATTGTAATTTTTGAGAAAAACCTTGGTATTCCGTCGTTAGCAACTTACTTTCCGAGTTGTTCTCAACAAATTCTTTAATTTTACCAATCGTCCATCGCTTATTCATTCCCAGACACCTCCATATTTTATCCTAGCGGAGGCTTTTTTTGGCTCCCGACAATTCCGAGTAACAGTCATCATTACCCTAAGTTCTACATTATAACATGAGCTGATAAAGAATTATACAAATGGAATAACAGATTCAGCTTTTATATCGGTGCTTCCACTGCACGGTTATGGTTTTGCATTTTTGAAAATAAAGTACCGTACTTTTTATGTACTCGTAGCAATGCTTGGTCCCTACTAATAGAAAGCCAAGCACATTTTACGCGGCAATTGAATTTTTTTGTTTTTATACCTTTTCGTGCCCACACAATCACAATCGCAACGATTAAGGTGAATCCTACAAGACTGGCGCCAAAACCGAGTAAGCCGGTAACAACGACTGCTGGCTTAAATGATTTACTTTCTGGTTTAATGAAACGAACGGTAAAGGAATAGAACATTCCAACAGCTGTGTTGAACATCATACCAAGAAGGGCGATCTCCATCAGCACGCCGGGGTGAATCTGGTTAGCAAGCTCTAGTGTTGGCATTGTTTTAGCTTTTATTGAAGATTTCAAGTGGAAGGAAAATCATGTTCAAATGAAAATAACCCGAAAAACAACATATATAATGATGTTTTTCGGGTTATTCCATTGCTTATACTAGTCATGTGCCATAAAATGATTTAGTGACAAGACAATGATAAAGAGGTAAATAATGAATTTAAATTCACTTTCTAAAAAGAAGTTACGTATTACTTCCGTACAAATGCTCGTTCTGTTTTATTTTGCTGCGGTGATCCTTTCAACGATATTACTGCTTATGCCTATCACATTAAAGGATGGAGCCGAATTAACACAATTAGATGCTTTGTTTATCTCTGCAAGTGCTGTAAGTGTTACAGGACTATCGACTGTATCATTAACAGAAATACTCAGTGTTCCGGGTACGTTTATTTTTGCATTTATATTACAATTTGGCGGAATCGGCGTGATGACGCTTGGAACCTTTATTTGGCTTTTGTTGGGTAAAAAAATTGGCTTAAGGGAAAGAAAATTAATCATGACGGATCAGAATCAATATAATCTCTCAGGATTGGTTATATTAATGCGTCATATTCTTCTCATCATGATTGTGATTGAGTTAATAGGGACGTTTATTTTAGGATTATATTTTTTAAACTATTTCCCTACATGGGAAGAAGCGTTTCTCCAAGGCTTTTTCGCTTCTATCAGTGCAACAACGAATGCAGGCTTTGATATTACAGGTGAATCATTAGTACCTTTTGCTAATGATTACTTCATTCAAACAATTAATATCCTTTTAATGATTTTTGGCTCCATCGGCTTTCCAGTCCTTATAGAAATAAAGGAATATTTTATGAAGCAGCAGAAAAAGTCCTTCAGGTTTTCCCTTTTTACAAAGTTAACCACCTTTACTTTTTTTGCCTTAATCATAGTCGGGGCTCTATGTATTTATATCTTTGAATCCCATCATTTCTTTGCTGAAAAATCCTGGCACCAATCTTTATTCTATTCGCTCTTTCAATCCGTTACAACACGTAACGGTGGTTTAGCAACAATGGATATGAATGAATTTTCTACGCCAACGCTTTTGGTTCTATCAGCACTCATGTTTATTGGTGCGTCTCCCAGTAGTGTGGGTGGAGGGATTCGAACAACTACTTTTGCCATCATGTTATTAGCTATCTATAGCTACGCAGGAGGAAAAAGCAGTATTAAAGTTTTTAAGAAAGAGATTGATCCTCAAGATGTGACGAAAGCTTTTGTTGTCATTACAACTGCTGCCATGATCTGTGGAATCGCAGTTGCCATTTTGACCTTTATAGAACCGAAAATGAATTTACTCCAGCTCTTCTTTGAAGTGTGTTCAGCGTTTGGTACGACAGGGCTTTCTATGGGAATCACGGCAGATTTAAGTATTGGCGGAAAAATCGTCATTATTCTACTAATGTTCATCGGACGTATCGGTATATTCTCCTTCCTCTTCCTATTAAGGGGCGAAACTAAAGAAGAGAACTACCATTACCCTAAAGAAAGAGTCATAATTGGATAGGTAACTCAGCGTCTGTAAATACGCTTGTTTTACCATATTTTTATATTTATAAATTAAATAGCCTAGCTCGCTTGCTAGGCTATTGTTTTTTTATCATTAACTTATTTGACCACACTCGTAACACGCTTGTATACATTTTGCACAAGCATCAATTAGCTGAAAGTTCACTTTCTATAACCCACTTATGATTTTTTACTATTGGTCCTCCAGTAGTCGGGAAATAATCAATCATATAAACTGTTGTGTGCACTGCTGAATTAATAGTTGCTTTTGCCCCCATCATACCTTCCATGTGGTTTGCTTCTAAGATTACCACTGTACCAGGTTTTAAGGTTTTAGGACCAGCATTTTTAATTTCTTCGTGAATCACCCATTTATGATTTTTTACGATGGGTCCTCCAGTAGTCGGAGTGTAGGTAACAACATATGCTGTCGTATCATAAGCACCTACAATGGTTGCTTTAGCACCATACATCCCCTTCATGTGGTGAGCTTTAACAACTACTGAACTACCAACTTTAAAAGTTGGATTTTTTGCTTCTTTTAAACCTTTAGGGACTTCAGCAGTACCAGAATGCATGTCGCCCATTTTTATTATCTTATAGTCCGTATTCATACTTATATCGGAACTATTTGTATTACTACTACTCGTCCATGCAGATAAAATCAACACGAATAGTAGCATTAAAATCGAAGTTGCAAATTTTTCAATTTTCATCATGACCTCCCAATCACTTGTATCAACAGCAGTCTACAAACAGTATACATTTACATTATTTCCTCCTTCTTTTTTAATTATTTGTGATTGTTTAACGTTAATAAGTCAGATGGGATTAGCTCTGACAATACAGCCACTAAACTGTCCCTTTCGCAGAACAAGGTCTTGATTTCGTAAACCGTCCGCTAAATTCATTTTTGTATAGTTTAACTAAAATTGGAAACTTTAAAAAAAGAATACTTTTAAAAGAGGTGATATTGTGAATTTTATTTGGTACTCTTTTATTTTAATTTTGGCGGGTATTCTCCTACTAAGAATTGCTGGAAGGAAATCTATCTCTCAAATGACGTTAGCACAAACCGTTGTGATGATTTCAATCGGTACAATTATTGTTCAACCGATTGTGGAAAAAAGTGTTGTAAAAGCTATAGTAGCTGCTACCATTTTTGTTATTTCTCTCCTCATCCTAGAATACATCGAACTAAAGTCCAATGCCTTCGAAAAATTTATTACCGGCAAATCCAAGATTGTTATTAATAATGGTACATTAGATATTCAAAACTTAAAAAAATTACGTTTAACCGTTGACCAGTTGGAAATGAGATTACGTAATAAAGGGATTTCTAACATACAAGATGTCAAGACAGCAACTATTGAACCTAACGGTCTATTAGGTTATGAGCTGCAAGAAGATGCAAAACCTCTAACAATAGGAGAATTTAAGAGGCTGATGAATACATATTTCCCTGTAGTGCCAACTGATGTAGCAACACAAAATAAAACAAGTCATAAACCAGATATATTTCAAGAAATCAATGAAAAACAACAAAATCCAAACTATCTTCAATAAAGGTATTTCATCCATCCTAAGGATTGATTCGATGGATTCTAATGTTTCAAGTAATCCAGTCATTATCCTATACAAAAAACACTCACAAATATTGATGATTCAACATTTGTGAGTGTTTTTTTGTGAACCATGAGAACCGTCCTTCGGTACTTGGTCTCTATAAAAGAAACCAAGCATTTTAAAAAAGTTTACGCAGCAATCGCTGATTTTTGACCTTTACCTTTTCGTGCCCATGCGATTATAACCGGTATAATTAAAGCAAATCCTAAGTAGCCCATTGTTGAGTAAACAACAATAATGATTTAGTAATCCACCGGTGATACCAAAATTATCATGAAACACCAAGAAATTTAAGATGAAGGTCTTCTCTATCTTTAAAGTCCTCTGAAGTATCAGCATAAACGATTTGTCCGTTGTCGATTACATATACATAATCAGTTAGTTCGATTGTAAATTTTAAATTTTGCTCAGCTAGCAAGACTGCTACTTCCATTTGGCTTATCATATTTTTTATCACATCTTTTAATTCTTGAACAATAATTGGCGCAATCCCTTCTGTGGGTTCATCGAGCAAAATTAATTTTGGCCTCCCAACAACACTTCTTGCGATTGATAAGATTTGTTGTTCACCACCAGATAGCTCAGAACCTTTTCTATGTCTTAAATCTCTTAACAGCTGAAAGTTATTCCAAACCTCTTCGAGTTTTAAAGGAGTTCGTACTTTTTTTATCGCATTAGCTGCTATCATAATATTCTCTTCAACTGTTAAATCTTTATAAATTCTCCTATCCTCTGGAACATAACCAATCCCCATCCGAACTCTTTTATGTGTTTTCTCTTTTGTAATAGGCTGACCACAATAGCTGATGTCTCCAACCGATTTTGGCATTAATCCCATTATACTTTTCATCATCGAACTTTTCCCTGCTCCATTCCTTCCTATTAATGCAACCCCTTGGCCCTGGTTGACCTGAAGAGAAACATTATGAAGGACATGACTCGAACCATAATAGGAATTTAAATTATTTATAGTTAACATATGGCACCACCTTTTATTTACCTAGATAAATTTCTATTACCCTAGGATGGCCTTTTATTACCTCCGGAACATCTGTTGTTACAATTTCTCCTCTGTTTAGAACAGTAATTCTATCTGCTAGAGAAAAAACAACACTCATATCATGCTCAGTTATCACTACCGTCAAGCTACGAGAAATATGGATTTTCTTGATTAATTGAATAGCACCCTCTGTTTCTTCAGGAGACATTCCCGCTGTTGGCTCATCAAGTAGCAGCAGCGTTGGCTCCAAAGCAATTGCCATTGCTAACTCTAGCCGTTTTTTATCACCGTGAGACAGTTCAGATATTAAGCGATCCTGTGTACCGCTTAAACCAACCTCTTCTAGCATTTCTTTAATTTTTTCCTCATATTTCTTTAAGGGTGATAAAAAGCCCTTCAAAGTGTATTTCTTTTTATTAATTTTATCCTTGGACATCAGTGCAACAAGAATGTTCTCTGCGACAGAAAGATTGTTGTATACATTCGGAACCTGGAAGCAGCGACTGATACCATTTCTCCCAGCATAATCCAAACCTTTTCCATTCATATTCATTCCATTGAATGTGACTGATCCTTTATGTGCATGTAAATCCCCATTCATGACTCCAAAAAGGGTGCTTTTCCCGGCTCCATTCGGACCGATAATGGCATGAATTTCACCTTCAGTAATCATTAAATTTATATCCTGTAGAACTTTTACTCCAGGATAATCCTTATATACTCCTTCGAGCTGTAGAGTCCCCATGCTTCCCTACTCCTTTCAACTCTCCTATTTCTCCTATACTTTTATTTCGCCTTGTTTTCCTTACTATTGCCGTTAAACGTTTGCTCACCCCAATCACTCCATCAGGGAAGACTAAAACTGTCAATAAAAGAATGATTCCTAGATACATATTTGAAGCACCAGAGTTGAGTGTGATCACATGGAAAATTTCGAAAGTGATTGCACCCACTACAGGACCCCAAAAACTATTAATACCACCAATAAGGACAATAATGAGTGGTAATGCTGATTGTGTCCATGCGAGAGTTTCGGGTGTTATTATCCCTTCAAGCGGAGATAACAGGGAACCCGCTACTCCTCCAAAGAATCCTGAAATACCAAAAGCAACCATTTGATAGCGTTTCACATGTATCCCTAAGGCAGAGGTTCTTACCGAATTTTCTCTTATGGAACGTAAAAAATGACCAAGAGATGAGTTCGTTAAATAAAATAGAATGCCCATCGACAGGATGACAGTAATTAAAATTACAAAATAATAGTTTTCTGGTCTCGATATATCAAATTCCCACCCAAATATGTTTAGTGGCTTTGCTAATATACCAGGGATTCCATCCTGTCCTCCTAAAGCAGGTGTACGATAAATGATTAGATAAACTACTTGTGCCAAAGATAGCGTTAGCATCGCAAAATATATTCCAGTTGATTTTAAGCTTAAATAACCAATGACTTGAGAAATGATAACTGCAATAACACCAGCCAACAAGATTGCTATATATATAGAATAGCCTTTTTGAATGAAGAAAGCAGAAGCGTAGGCTCCAATACCATAGAAAGCAGCATGTCCTAGTGAAAACATTCCAGCTGTTCTAGCTATAAATTGAAAGCTTGCTGCAAATAGTATAAGGATTAACAATTCACTTAATCGAAAAGTGAAAGCGTTGTTCATGACATATGGAACTAGAAGAAATAGCAAGAGGATAAAAAATAATAGAAGCCTTGTTTTCCACATATTATCACGCCTTTCCCAATAACCCTTGTGGTCTAATCATTAATATGATTGCCATGACAATATAGAACGTTATTCCTGTTAAGACAGGTACATAGAAGCCTAAAAATGAATCTAATACGCCAATTAGAACTGCTGCTATAAGTGCTCCATTAATATTTCCAAGTCCCCCCACTACAACGACTACAAAGGCTTGAATTACTAAATTCACTCCCATGTTTGGCAACAGGGCAACCGTAGGAGCCAAGAGACCTCCTGCAAATGCAGCTAAAAAGATCCCGATAATAAATACAACTGTAAACAATGCTGGAACATTCACTCCAAGGGAATTCGTCATCGTTTGATCAGCTGCAGCAGCTCGGATTATTTTACCTAAGTTCGTACGGTTCATCATAAACCAAAGAAGTATCATAACAAATAATCCAATAACGCAGATTAAGATAGAAAAGAGCGGAACTGATATCCCTACGATGGAAATAGTCGTATTTAAACTGGCAGGTAGTGGTAGTGATAAAGGAGAGGAACCCCAGTACTTTTCAACCCCACCTTCAATCATTAACAAAATCGCATAGGTGGCTAACACCATATAAAATTCATCAGCTTTATACATCTTTCTCAGAACAAAGACTTCCATGGCCCATCCAATTAGGGCAATGATGATACTGGAGACGAAAATAAATAAAAATAGTCCTGTTACCGTTTCAAACTTACCAACAAAAAAGAACATCGTTAGGTAGCTTCCTAACATAACGAAAGAGCCATGCGCGAAATTGATTACATGCAAAACACCATAAATGAGCGTTAATCCTGCAGCAATCATAAATAATACAGCAGCTTGTGTTAACCCGTTAACTAGTGGTAGCAGTACCACATCCATCGTTTTTCGCTCCTTTTTAGTAAAAGAAACGAGAGAGAGTCTCTCTCGTTCAATTCATCATTTTTTTAAAGGTGCCATTACTTCCGAACCTGGAACAATTTCTATTTCGGCAATTTTCCAGCCTTTATCACTGTTATCTGGTTCAATTTTCAACCAAACGATATCTTTGATCGCCTGATGGTCTTCTTTTCTAAATTCTCTCGTTCCCGTAACGGAATCAAACTTCATGCCTTCGAGTGTTTTGATTAACGTTTTTGTTTCAAGTGATTTCGCTTTTTCTATCGCTTCCTTATAGGCAAAGAGAGAGACATAGGTTTCAGAGTTATAACCATTTGGTTCGACTTTGTACTTTTCCTTAAATTTCTCGACAAACTTTTTATTCAATTCATTATCATAGGCTTCCGGATGGTAGTGAACACCCGACCATTCTGGATGCATATCCTTCCCTAATGCAGAGGAGATATCACCTTCGTTAGAATTAAGAACAAAGAGATCTAATTGATTAAAGAAGTCATAAGGAGCTGCCTGCTTCGACATCGTAATCGCATCTCCTGAATAAAGAGCACTAAACACGGCCTGTGGTTTAGCAGCTAGGACACTAGCAATCTCATTCTTAAAGTCAGTGGCTCCAAACTTTGGCCATGATTCCTTGACTACTTCATATTTCGGATTAATTTTCTTCATTTGATTATTGAACGCATCCCACGATGCATGCCCATAAGCATAATCAGGTGAAAAGTTTGCCCACTTTGTAAGCTCAGGGTTTTTCTTATAAAATAAATTTGCCGCGGATGTGTTTCTCATATAGGCATTATCACTTATCCGAAACACATTTGGACTAAAGTTCTCTCCTGTGATTGCGTCATCTCCAGCAGCAGCAATCATAATCAAGGCGTCCTCCTGTTCTAATACCGGAGGCAATGCAAGTGCTACACCACTACTTACTACACCAGTAAAAATCTTAACGCCTTCCTGAGTCAAATCACGAACTGCCTGGATCCCATCTTTTGGATTTCCTTTTGTATCCTTGCTTAGTAACTCGACCTGCTGACCGTTGATTCCACCTTCTTCATTGATGATTTCAACTGCTAATTCTGCCCCTTTTAACATATCTTGACCGACGCCGCCTACGGCACCACTTAATGCACCGATAAATCCTATTTTTATCGCTTCTTTCTGATCCCCCTCAGATTTTTTTCCTTTGGAGTTGGTGGATGATTGATTACTACTACAGCCTGTCAGAACTAAAGCAAATATTAAAAATAATAGTATAAATGTTTTTTTATTTCCCAATAATTTCATAAATCTACCCCCTGCATAGTAATTAATACTCGTTAGATTGTCTTGAATACTGGTTTTCTCTTTTCAATTACTGCCCTTACTGCCTCTTTCGATTCCTCAAACCCTGATAATTCACACGTAAATTGCTGCTCAAATTCATAGCCGCTCTTCAAGTCCATATATTCACAACCATTTAAGCTTTTTCTAGCCATCCTAATCGCATTTGGACTCTTACTCGCAATCTTTTGTGCCCACTTCAAACTTACTCGTAACAAATCCTCTTGAGGGGTGATCTCTGTGATGGCACCATATTTACTAATTTCCTGTACTGAAACGGCCTCTCCCGTAAAATACATTCTACGCATGACCATTTCGGGTACGATTCTCGCTCCAAACTTCGCTCCTCCTAACACCCCTACATTGATTTCAGGGAGAGCAAATTTTGCATTTTCTGATGCAATGATTACATCACAGCTGGCAGCAAGCGCAAATCCTGTCCCTAGGGCAGCCCCATTGACCGCTGCAATCACAGGGATGTCACAGTCATAAATCGCCCAGAAGGCTTCACGTACTTCCATCATTCTGTCCACACCATTTTCAGGAGTCATACTAACAAATTCATGTAAGTCATTTCCTGCACAAAATACTTTTCCTTCAGCGGTAAGGATCGCTACATTCGCTTCATTTTTGTTTTTTCCAAGGCTCGTAAATACTTCCTTTATTTCCTTATACATTTCTTGACTTACTGCATTTACAGGTCCTCTATTTAAAGTAATAATGGCGATTTTGTTTTCAATCGAAACATTTAAAAATTGATAATTCATTTTCATTTCCCCTTTCATTACCATGAAGTTTGTCCTCCATCCACTGCAATCACCTGTCCGGTAACATAATTAGCAGCTGGTGAAGCTAAAAAAACAATCACACCTTCTAAATCCTGCTCTTCACCAACTCGTTTGGCCGGTATTAGATCCTCTATGATTTTTGTCTGCGTTTCTATCAATCTAGCTGTCATCTTAGTCTTGAAAATTCCTGGAGCAATTGCATTAACACAGACCCCTTTATCTGCCCACTTAACTGCCAGTTCCTTTGTTAATAAAATCAAGCCGCCTTTTGAAACTCCATATGCTGTTGTTTTTATGGGTCGACGCATTCCCCGAAAACCGGCAACAGATGCGATATTAATTATCTTACCGCCACCATTTTCCACCATTATTTTCCCAACTGCTTGTGCACAATAAAATGCACCGGAGAGATTGGTATCGATTATTTTTTGCCAATGTCTTTCTTCTAGTAACAAGGGATCGTCCTCAGCAATTCGTCCAGCATTGTTTACTAGGATGGTAATCTTCCCAAACTCCTCTTTGATTCTATTAACACTTTTTTCCACTTCCTGTTTGTTGCTAATGTCGCAAACCAGGCTAAAACATTGAATATTTTCTTTCTCCAATGAATGCCTTGCTTCTTGCAATTTTTGTTCATTTCGTCCACATATCGCTACCCTTGCACCATTCTTTCCAAGCGCAGTAGCCATCATAAAACCAAGCCCACTCGACCCACCGGTTACAAAAGCCACTTGTCCATCTAAGTCAAACAAATGGGTTGGCATTTATATACTTGCTCCCGATAGTTCAAGCTCCAGTAAATGATTCCTTCTTAAATCAATGCTCGTATGTTGAGGGCAATCATTTATTTGTTCAATACCCAATGCATTTCGGTAAAAATGTTGCATATCATATTCCATCATAAATCCGTAACCGCCTGCCATTTGAACAGAAGCGGTGGCACAGTTTTTATATACTTTTGTAGAATACTTTAAACAAAGAATGGAAGATTCTAAAGTACGCCCATAGGTCAACTCCCAGCCCAGCTGTCTAGTAAAAAGGAGCGCAGCGTCACACATAGTTTGCAGATCAGCTGCCCAATGACTTAATGCTTGAAAGCTGCTTATTGGTTTCCCAAATTGTTCTCTCGTACTCATGTAATCGATTGCTAGATCCAATGAACTCTGGGCGGCACCAGACATATAGGAAGCAATGAAAAGTCGACCGACTGCCCGAGGTTTCTGAAGGAACTTTTCTGATTCTCCAACATCACATAATCGATAGTGATCTGGAATAACAATATTTTCTAAATTTACTCGTGCAACGGGTCTATTATCTATGAAATCAAGTGGAACGGTATTTACTTTCTCTTTCGGTAAATAAAATAATGTTCCTGAGGCTGAACAGATAAAGCTATCTGCTTCTGAACCGAAGGAAATAACCTCTGCCGTACCATGTAGGCTCCAGTTTTCGTGATTCTCTTTTTCTGCTATAATATGGTTGTCAGCATCAATGAAGGAGATTATTTTCTGGCCGGAGATAATCTTCTCCACTTCTTTTTTCCAACTTGAGGTTTCTTGACTTGCTAAAACCGAACCCGCCATCACTACCGTCTCATAATAGGGAGAATGTGTTAAGCTTTTCCCTAGCTCTAGTCCCGCAATCTGGATTAATTCATAGTCTTGACCAAATCCACCTAATTCCTCTGGTATTCCTAAACTTAATACGCCCAAATCAGCTAAACTCTTCCAAACATCTTTTGAATGACTGTTTTTTTCAACCTCAGTATTTTCCAAAAGCTTTCTCAATGATTGTTGAAACATTTCTTGCTCTTTGTTTAAATTAAAGTCCAAATACTACCACTCCCTTCTATTTTTTACTAGATAAATTCAATTTCCTTTTTGCTATAATCTCTCTTTGTATCTGTGATGTACCAGCTACAATGGTACTCATTGCTGCAGAACGATAATTCTCTTCAAACAATCCATTCCATACATTGTGTAAACTTCTATGTGTAAGAAGCGTGTTTTTACCGATTACTTCGATCGCTGTGTTACATACTTTCTTTAGCAACTCTGTTGAATATAATTTAGCCATGGATGCTTCCGAATTTGGGACCTTGCCTTCTGCCTGCATTAATGGAACTCGGTAAGCTATTAACCGGGCAGCCTTCACTTCTGCCAGTAACTCATTTAATCTCTCAGAAACCCAATGCTGCGGTTCTAAACAAGCTGGTTTTTCTTTATTTAAGAACTTAATCGTTTCGTCCAATATCCTTCGAGCTTTCCCCACATAAACGAGACCTGATCTTTCAATATCTAATGCGAGCGCTAGACCTTTCCAGCCTTCATTTTCGTTACCAATTCGATCCGATTCATCTATGATGACATTTTCAAAATATACGGTATTAACCCTATAACCGCCTAACGTCCACAATGGACCCACTTCAATTCCTTTTGTTTTCATATCAACGATAAAGAGGGAAATTCCCTTATGTTTCGGTGCATTTACATCTGTTCGGGCAGCTAAAATACAATAGTCGGCAATATGAGCATTCGTTGTGAAAATTTTCTGACCATTAATCACATACTTATCGCCTTCCTTAACTGCCCTTGTTTTAAGCGAAGCGAGATCCGAACCTGATCCTGGTTCCGTATATCCCATGCAAAATTGAATATTCCCTTCAATCACACCTGTTACAAACTCTCGTTTTTGTTCTTCATTTCCTAATAACAGAATGGAATGTGTCAGGATATTATTTATTTCATTCGACATCATCGGCGCCATGTAATAGGCTGTTTCTTCCCTAAAAATCCCCATCTCAATTTGCTTTTTCCCTAAGCCTCCATATTCCGTTGGAAAATCCAACCCGATCCAGCCCTTTTCGGCCAGCTTTTTATAGAAACTAGGTGAATGTTCATCTCCTTTCGCATAAATTTCTTCGATTATTTCTGGAGTTACCTCTTTTTCACAGAACTCTCGAACCTCATCCCTAAATGCAAGCTGTTCGTCTGTAAAAGCAAAATTCATTTTAAACCTCCTATTATTTCCTTTATTTGGTTTCGCAGTAAATATTTTTGAATTTTACCACTGGCTGTTTTAGGTAATTCCGAGACTATTTCTAGTCTTTCAGGATATTTTTGCTTTGCAATTTCCTTTGTCTCTAAATAGAGAATCATTTCATCCCAGTCCCAGGTAAACCCATCATGAACCACTACAAATGCACAGGATTTTTCAACAAGGATAGGATCTGGCATTCCAACAATCACAACTTCCTTGACGGCGGGATGTTCATACAGGATATCTTCTATTTCTTTGACACTAATTTTTTCTCCACCACGGTTAATGATGTCCTTAATTCTTCCGGTAATATAGATGTAACCCTCATCATCCATATGGGCCAAATCTCCTGTTTTAAACCACCCATCTTCTGTAAAGCTATCCTGGTTAAGAGAATGATCGAGATAACCTAAAAACATTTCAGGTCCTCTCCATTGAACTTCTCCCTGTTGACCTGGCGCGCATATTTCTCCGCTTTCATTCACAATGCGACCTTCTGTTGGGTGCATCCATCTGCCATCTGATGCACATCTTTTCTCTGGACGATCGTGTATGTTCGTGCAGGTAGCGGAAGGAAGCTCAGTGGCACCATATTGACGGACAACAGTGCATTTTAATTCGATTGATGCCTTCTCAATCAAGTTGGGGGGCATATCAGCACCTCCGCAGCAAATATATCGGAGAGACGATAAATCATATTTGTGTCTCTTAGTTGAAGACAATATCCCCTGTAGGAAAGGTGTGGCAAAAATCATAAAGCTGCAACGATGTTTTGCAATCGATTCAACCGCATAATTTGCATCCCATTGGTCTTGAAGGACCACCTTTTTACCTAATAAAAATGGCATATTTAAACCACAAAGGATCCCGGTAATATGAGTAATGGGTGAAGGATTAAAGATTACATCCCTTTCATTTAAGTTAAACCAGTCGATCATGTATTGTGTATCATAAAGAATGGTATTATGGTTATGAAGAGCCCCTTTTGGGTTCGCTGTCGTTCCTGAGGTATATAATAGAAGTAATAAATCATTTGCTTTTGGAGGTTCTATTGTTAGTAGATTCACTTTATTTTCCCAATCTGTTTCCATAAAGGATTGGAAACTAGTAAAAGAAGAAGTTTCTTTTCCTAGTACAATTGTGGTGATGGGTTGTGATAGGTCGGATGTGATTTTTTCATACATGGTTACATAATCATGATTTCGATACATATCTGGAATAAAAATTACTTTTGATTTTGCTTGGTTCAATATAAACCGTAATTCCTTCCCTCTATAAATAGGGATAATTGGATTTGCTATCGCACCAAGTCGTGCGATTCCGTGATAGATATAAAAAGCTTCTACAATATTGGGAAGCTGGAAAGAGACAACATCTCCGCGCCTTACACCTAAATGATAAAGTCCAGCCGCACATCTTAACGATTGATCCTCAATCTCTTTATAGGTTGCGGAACGTTGTTCGTCTACGACCGCAATTTCATTCGGGTAAAGTTTTGCACATTTTTCGACATATTCAGATACAATCCTGTTCTTCCAATGTCCGTCCGTCACATATCTTTCCGTTAATTCCTTATCTAGTAATCTACCCTTCACCTATTTTCCTCCTCTATTTATTTTAACCATCATGACAGAACTTTATTGTCTAGCAGACCTTCCTCCATCTACCGGTATGATACACCCCGATAAATAGGATGAATCTTCGGACGCAAGAAACAAGATTGTTTTTCCAATGTCTTCAGGTAAGCCTACTCTTCCTAATGGAGTGCTAGGATACCCCACTTTTTCTTGTGCCTTTTCGGTTAGAGGAGTTTTGATAGAACCGGGGCAAATCACGTTTACCCGAATCTGATGTTTGCCATACTCTATTGCCATCGACTTCGTAAGAGAAATAATGCCACCCTTACTCGCTGTATAGGCATCCATGTTTTTCCAACCTCTAAGTCCAGCCATAGACGCTATATTTATAATCGATCCTCCATTATTTTCAACCATATAGGGTATGGCAAATTTGGAACATAAATAGACACTTTTAAGATTAATAGATATAATTTTTTCCCATATTTCCTCTTCAAGATGAACGACGTCCGAATCCTTATCTGGCCACCAGACCCCAGCGTTATTGCATAAAACATCTAGTTTTCCAAATCTCTCTTTAGTTTCTGTCATAAGTCCTTGGACATCAGAGGATTTCGATACGTCTCCGATGATAGCGGTTACATTTGCTCCCAGATTTAATAATTCTTCACTTACTTCTCTTAACTTCGCTTCGTTAATATCATTGACGACAAGCGTAGCATTTTTTTCTGCAAAAAGAGCTGCTGTTCTTCTTCCAATACCTGAAGCAGCCCCAGTAATAACCACCACTTTATCCCTCATTTTTATTCGCTCCTTACTTATTTGGAGTTATGGCGATTCCATGTTTAATAAATGACATCACTTCTTCCACCATATCTTCTGTTACTTCGCGGTTTTCCCATAATACCCATTTCATCCCCAGGTAATCTGTCATACCCATAAAGATATAAACAAGCATTTCAGGATCTAATTCCCGTATCTCTCCCTTTTCCTTCGCTTCTGTTAGTCCTTCAATATAGCCCTTTGTAAAGGTCTCGAAGTAATTTCGATGAAGCTGTTCGTCGACAAATTCTGCTTGACGGAATAATCGAAAGAGATAGCGGTGTTGGTTTAAGAACCTAAAGAATACTTCGAAACCCTTTTTTTCAAGTTCAAGTCGATCTTTAATGCCTTGAGTTGCTATCTTAATTTCCATTCTCAGTTGTTTTTGCATTCCCATAACAAGCTCTCGAAAAATATCCTCTTTCGATTGAAAATATGTATAAAATGTTCCTTGGGAAACCTTTGCCTTTTTTGTCAAATCAGTGATTCCTGCTTGAAAAAAACCCATTTCACCGAAAACCTCTTCAGCTGCCATAAGTAATTTAAGCTTGGTCTTAGTTCCACGATCCGTTTTGGGGATTGAACTTTGAGAAAATGTGTATTCACTCATTCCTGCACAACCTTTTTTATAAACTTGAAAGTTGAATCACCTTTCAAGTTTATAGTAAGTTATATTTAATTAATTGTCAATATATTCTTAATAATCAAAATCTACTTTTTATACATATTTAAATCCATTGAAAGGATTTCAGATGGTGCTTCCACTGCAAGGTTGTTATGCCATTTTTTAAAAAAGTAAAGGTACTTTATTAGGACAATTGCAACCATTATAGACAAAAATACTTGGTCTCTATATAAAAGAAACCAAGCATTTTAAAAAATTTTTACGCAGCAATCGCTGATTTTTGTCCTTTACCTTTTCGTGCCCATGCGATCACAATCGCCATAATTAAGGCGAATCCTAAGTAGCCCATCGTTGAATAAACTTTCCCAACCAATGTGGTGAATCCAACAAGACTAGCACCAAAACCAAGCAAGCCTGTAACAACGACCGCTGGCCTAAATGATTTACTTTCTGGTTTAATGAATCGAACGGTAAAGGAATAGAACATTCCCACCGCTGTGTTGTACATCATGCCAAGAAGGGCAATTGCCATCAACACGCCAACTGCCGGGTGAATCTGGTTAGCCAGTTCAAGTGTCGGCATCGCAACACCACTTACAACATCGATTTTCACAAACATCGCAATATGAATTAATATAATTAAGGCACCTAGCATGATACCGCCAAGTATTCCTCCCATACCTGCTACTTTCTTGTCTTTAATAGTTCCACCCATCACAATCAATAAAGCTGCACCCGCTGCGATATTATACGAAACATAGAGGAGTGCACCTACAAACCAATTGGATGCTCCTGACGCTTGTTCTTTTGCTAATGCATCTGCTTCAGCAATGGATAGGTCCATGGTAAAAATAGAATAAAGTAAAATGACAAAGATGATAGCCATTAAGTAAGGTGTCACCATAGCAATTAGATTGATAATATTTTTAACATTTAACAATAACGTTAAGATGGTGGCGGCTACCATGATGATGCTTCCGATCATTGGACTAATGCCGAACATCTGCTCAAATGTCGAACCTGAGCCAGCGAACATAACAACTGCTACACCAAATAAGAAGAACGTAATAAGGATGTCAAAAATAAATCCAATATAACGCCCGCCTAAATAATAAATAACACCTTTATGTGATGCTGTTTGTAAATCTGCCCCCAGCTGTGCCAGCGTGTAACCTAAAAATACGAAGAATAAAGTAGCAATCACGCCGCCTACTGTTCCCCAAATGCCAAAGCTTGTAAAATACTGCATGATTTCTTGTCCAGAAGCAAAGCCGGCTCCAACGATCAGTCCGACGAAAGCTCCACCAATTTGTAAGCTTTTCTTCACCATCATCACCCTCTCTTATTTGTAATGTTTCTTCGCAACTGTAAATGATTCCACTGCTTCCCGGTCAACTTCATACCCAATCCCTGCAGTTTGCGGCACTTCAATATAACCGTTTGCTGCTACGACTTCAGGCAGGATAATATCTTTTTCCCAATAACGGTTTGAGCTTGCTGTGTCTCCAGGTAAAATAAAGTTTGATAATGTGGTTAAGGCAACATTATGAGCTCGGCCAATGCCTGATTCAAGCATGCCGCCGCACCATACAGGAATGCCATTTGCTTCACAGTAATCGTGAATTTTTTTCGCTTCTGTTAAACCGCCGACACGACCGATTTTAATATTAATGATTTTTGTACTGCCGAGCTCAACTGCTTTACGTGCGTCCTCAACAGAGTGAATGCTTTCGTCTAAGCAAATCGGGGTGTTTAGCATTTTTTGCAAATATGAGTGATCGATGATGTCATCCGATGCTAAAGGCTGTTCAATCATGGTTAAGTCAAATTCATCCAGTTGTTTTAAAAGCTCTGCATCTTCTAAGCGATAGGCTGAGTTTGCATCCGCCATAATCGCCACGTTCGGGAAGTTTTCACGTAATGTACGCATTACCTCTACATCCCAGCCTGGCTTGATTTTCACTTTAATCCGTTTGTAACCTTCCTTCACATACTCATCCACGAGTGCGACTAAGTCTTCAATCGATTTTTGAATACCGATACTGATTCCCACTTCAATTTTATCTTTAGTTCCGCCAAGTGCTGAAGCGAGCGATTGATTGGTTTGCTGTGCATAAATATCCCAAATGGCCCCTTCAATCGTTGATTTTGCCATGTTATTTTTTCGGATTGGCGCAAATAGTTCGCTTATTTCATCGGGATGATTGATTTCTTTATTTAAAATTAACGGAATTAAAAAATCCTCCAGTATATGCCAGTTTGTTTGTAAGGTTTCTTCGTTATACCATGGGGAGTGGAATGCTACGGATTCACCCCAGCCAATGGTGCCGTCTTGATCTTTTGCTTCCAATAGTAAAAAGTCTTTATTGGTAAAGGTACCAAAGCTTGTTGTGAATGGTGCTTTTAATTTCATTTGTAAATGACGGATCGTAATGTCGATAATTTTCATTGTGGTTCTCCTCCAAGTGCTAAAGTTTCTTTTTTGACAAAAATGTATTCATTATAGGTTTCAGATGGCTGTAAACGAACTGCTGCGTAACCTGCTTTAAATAAGCGCTGGAATAATGTACGTGTCTGCAAACGCCAGTCCATTGCTAATTCTTGGCTAGCCGATTTTAATGCTTGAAAATCTTTCGGTATCGCTAATGAATAAGCGGCTTGTGTTAGTTCTTGCTCCTTGCCTGCTACGAATACAGGTAAGTTTTCTTCATTAAATATCAACGTGTTTAAGGCAGCTGCGTCTTCGATCGATGGTTCATGTTTGTTCACTACGTAAGGACTGATTAAATGCCAGTGCAGTTCAAAGCGGTCTGATGGCAATCCTTGATTGAAGCCGTCCTGCATTTCTCCATAGCAATTCTCAACGTATGTATCACATATGCCATTCAGTTTGGATAAGTTTAAGTAACCATTTCTTGTTTCAAGCGGATCATACGTCCAATGCATTCTTTCATAGCCCTTCGCAATGGCAATATCACGCTGCGTATGTTTCAATTTTTCCCCAATGCCTTGCGAACGGTATGCTTCGTCAATCCCAAGCATATGGGAGCATAAATAGCATTTGCCATCACGGAATCCGGCAAATCCATAACTGAAGCCAATTAATTGCTCTCCATCATAGGCACCCACCATAATGCCTCCATTTTTTACTGCCGTTAACGTTTGGTGTGTGGGAATGGTTTCGGTGCCCCATACTTTAAACTCAAGCTCTTGAATTTGTTCCATTTCTTGGATTGTTTTTAATTCTCTAATTTCAATCATTGTGATTCGCTTCTTTCTACTTGTTGTAACGCCAGCACTAATGCTCTTGTGATAATTTCAGCACCAATCGGAAGGCGTTGTCTGTTAAAGGTCATCTGTGGATGATGAAGTCCTGGTGTGACACCGCAGCCTAGTCCAAGCATCGTTGTTTGCAGATTTGGTTTTGAATAGGCATAAAAGTGGAAGTCTTCTCCGCCGGGTGTTACCACTTCCGGTGCGAGGTTTTCTTCCCCTGCCATATCGATAATCGCTTGCTTCATAATGGACTTTGCTCTGTTATTTACTTGAGCTGCTGCAATATGTGCATCTACCTGGTAATCAATCGTTGCGCCATACATAGTACTAACCGCTGCCACTACTTTTTCAAATCCCACGGTTAAAGCTTCCATCGTTTCATTGTTTTGAGCACGAGCGTCTATACTAAATGATGCGGAGCCTGGAATAATATTTGCTGAAGTTCCGCCCGCTTGAAGCTGCGTCATTTTAATCGAGGCTGACTGTGTCGGGCTAATCCAAAGACGTTTGATTCCGTCAACTAAAGCCGCTGCTACTTCGATCGCGTTGACACCTTGCTCAGGACGTGCCCCGTGCGCTTCAACCCCTGTAATCGTTCCTGAAAAAAGCTTTGCTGCTCCGTGATGTAAGGCCGGCGCGTACGTCCCGTCCTGCAATTCAATCAGTGGACGAACATGCGTACCGAATAAAAATTGCAGTGAATCGACCACTCCTTGCTCGACAAGTGCCTTCGCACCTTGTGCCTTTTCCTCTGCCGGCTGGAATAGGATGCGAATTGCTCCGGGTAAAGTTGGTGCCAGCTCTTTTAGTAAAAAGATGGTACCGAGTGCCATCGTCATATGTCCGTCATGTCCACAGGAATGATTCGCACGGAACTGACCGTCTACTTCCTGCCACAGTGCGTCGATATCGGTTCGGAAGCCTACTTTAGGTGTTCCTTTCCCAATATCTACATATAACCCAGTCATGTTTTCAAAGGTATGAGGTTCAAGACCTTCTTCCTTGAGGAGGTTTGCGATATACGCGGTTGTTTCCACCTCGCTCCAGCTTACTTCAGGATTCTCATGCAAATGCTCGAAAATTGACTGTAAACGTTCTGCTAATTGTTGATCTGTCATCTTGTTCAACTCCATCTATCTGCAATAAAACTATTTTGAAAATCATCGTACTTAACCCGTTGAGTATTGTAGTAATCTGGATCATTTGTCATCATTCCCGTAACTAATACATTGAGAAAGGAAATCAGTGCCGGCATAAGATCAATGGTCGACAGCTGCGGTTGTTCTAATATAAAAGCATACGAACAATGCTTGTGAATGGGAGCCAGCCGAGAGTCCGTAACAGCGAGTACCGTTATACCGCGCTCATGAAGTTCCTTAGCAATGTTAATCGGCTCTTTAAAGTAACGATGCAGGGAAATGACGACGACAACGGAATGTTCATCGATTTCTTGCAGCGTCCGAATGAGTTCCGCTGTCCCTGTGCCGACAAGCTTCACATTCGGCCGTAGAATGTTCATCGTAAAATGCAGCCAGTGCGCACCTAACTGTGAGGCACCAGCACCAATAATATAGATATTTTTGGCTTCATGTAATTTACGTGTCGCTTCATCAAACCATTGTTTGTCAATTTGTTTAGCAATTCTGATAATTTTAGAGCTGTCTTCGCCCATTGCTTTTTCAATGAGACTCTGATCATTAAAAAGCTCTTTTTTTGAAGAAACATACGTATCGAGCGTACTATTTGTTGAATGGTTAAAAACCAATAGCGTAATTTCTTTTTGCAGCTGGGCATATCCTTCCAATCCAAGTGCATAGCAGAAACGAATGACCGTCGTTTCGCTGGTTCCAGCTTCCTTCCCAACCTCAGCCGCAGAATGCACGCCGATAAATGTCGGGTTTTTTAACACGAAGTTCGCGACTTTTTGCTGTGCCTTTGATAGTTCATGAAAAATCAATTCAATTTTATCTTTGATTGTTTGTGTGTCTTCCAAAAAGAATCCTCACCTTTTATCGGAAATCATATGAAGTCTAGACTTCATTTTAATGTTTATTAATTTATCACAATTTTGAAACAATAACAATAAAAATTCTGAAAATTTTTTCTCTATTATCTTATGTGACTATTATGTTAACTGTTTTAATGAACAGGCATCCTGTCCCCCATGGCAAAAAAGTTGATTTTTCGTGGTACAATCATCATTCATAGGCGGAGATTTTCCGACTAATGTATGAAAAGGTATCTTAAAAAGCAATTTAAGCGGAGCTATTCCGATTAAATGCTTTAAATAAGGTTAAATCCAATGATTTAGTACGTTTAGCCGGAAAAACTTCCCTTATTTTTGTGTTTATATAGGTATTTCACCATATAGACGAAATTTCTCCGTTTATTATTCAAATAAAGTGAAAGCACCATCAAGTTATAACAATAGAAAATAGCCTATCCCGATGAACTAGGCTATTTTCTATATGGCTATAAAACGAGGTCCTAGCATGCTCACAATCCTAGCTTGTTAATACAAGCACCCATTAAATCCCCAGCTCGTCACAAAATTCATCCTGCTCCAAATATTTATTTTTCCCCTTTTTGCTTGTCGTTCCTCCTCCCTAAATGGTTCAAGGTATTGATAGGGCGGATTCATGATATAAGCCACTCTAGCATATCCCTCTTTTAAAAGAGTTCCCTGAACCGATTCTCCATCCACATAAACATAGGCTAACAGTCTTCCATATGAATCTCTTACCTCTCCCTGTTCAAACTCTAATGTTACCTTTCCGCTTTTTACTAATTCGCTATTCCGTAAGAATGCTTCCTTTGCATACAGTTGAACACAGGTTTTTGGACTTTTTGATTCCGGTGTATCAATCAATAAATAGCGCACCGTTTTTATTTCGCCGTGAACAACTACTTTAATAGTGTCCCCATCAATGACATCGACTAACGTAACAGGTACTACACTTACTTGATTTTCGGTCACCTTAAGGAGGGGCTCTGGCACATTTTCTTCTTTCAGTGATGGCTCTGAAAAGTATGCGATACTGGCAGCAGCTGCGATCATGACGATAGCTCCCGTTCTTTTTCTCATAACAGATCCCCTCTCCCTTACCGTGTAAAATACCCTGCAATCGCTGGAAATTCCTCAATCCCCTGCCTCATGTCCCGAAACGAAATCACATCATTTCCTCTATAAAACTGGAAATCTAGTGGATATTCATGACAGTTCAATGGGCTATTACCAAATGTCCTCCTATAATACTGGATGGCACTTACCTCGCTAGCTGCAAAGATAAAGACAAAATCTCTTTGATTCATTTTCAGTGAATAGACGCACATTTTATGAATTCCTAATACATCGTTCTTTATCATTTCTTCTACTTTTTGTAGGTCTGCTTCTACTAAATCTATTTTGGAAGAGTCGTCATCTAATGATAGTTTTTGCTGTTCGAGTAAATGGTAGATGTAATGGGCGACGGAAGAAATTTTATTTTGTAAACAATCGAGATATAGATCTTTTACTAACATGTTCTAGCACCTCTATAGTAGATTTTTTTCGTACCTGTATGGTTAGATATGGCTATGCTTGGTTTCCTTTTGGTCCTCAATCTTTCCTGTATGCTCACTATAAGTGACAGCGACGGTCCCAACTGGGCCATTTCGATTTTTCGAGACAATGATTTCTAGGGAATGATTGTCACTTTCCTTGTCATAATACTTTTCTCGATATAAGAACAAAATGAGATCGGCGTCCTGTTCCACACTTCCTGATTCCCGAATATCAGACATCATCGGCTTTTTACTTGCTCTTGATTCCACCGACCGATTAAGCTGAGCCAAACAAATGACCGGACACTCAAATTCCTTTGCCATCGTCTTGAGGGATTTGGAAATTTCCGTAACCTGTGAATGGGAATTTCCACCGTACGATTGACTTGATTGTATGAGCGTTAAATAATCAATAAAAAGAATCGGTTTCTTGTGTGGAAATTGATTCATCATTTTTCGTGTTTTTGCTCTCATTTCAGCAATACTTTGTCCAGCGCCATCAAAAATTTGGATATTGGTTCCTCCAAGATCACCAATAACATCTGACCATTGGTTCTTTTGTTTTTCAGATAACATTCCTTTTGGATCCCGCATTTTTGCCCGGTTAAATCCCCCTGTTGACGCCATTAAACGGGAGGTGATGAGCTTTTCAGGCATTTCTAGGGAAAAGACGAGAGGCAGATAGCCTGCCCAACCCGACATTTTGGCAAAATGAAGCATGACATCGGTTTTTCCCATCGATGGTCTTGCTGCTAGAATGGTCACTTCCCCATTTTGAAAGCCACCCGTTACTTCATCTAGCTTCTTGATTCCAGTTGTGGCACTTTTCAGTTGTTTTTGCTCTTCCCAGGGAGCTTCATAGATATCAGCCAAAGCTTGTTGTAAGGATGTATGATCCTCCATCTTTATTTGGTTAATTTTATCGAGTTGGGTTATGACTTTCCCAATCTCCCAATCATTCATGGCTGCAAGTGTTAAAATGTTCCTCTTTTCCCGTTCCTTCCACTGATCAAGAATGAGCTTTTCCATTCCATTGAATTTCACAAGATCGGCATATGATAACAGCTCCGAAAGATAAGACATTCCACCCAATGATTCCAGGTTGGGCAATGTGGTAAAGGTAATTAAATCGATACTTTTACCTGTCCGGTTTAACTCAATCATTTTTTGCATAATTTCTTTATGCCGTGTACTTTCTAGGTGGTCAGGTTGTATGATGGTATCCTTAAGTAAATACTCCGCCTTCATTAAGCTTCCTAAGAAAGCTTTTTCGACGATACTCATTCCTCTTCACCTGCCGTTAGGTCAAGTACAAATTCACTTGGTACATCTCTTCCGCCAGATAACGGTGGTTTAGGTTTCCGTTGGTAATCACCCTTTTGGTTCTCCTGAAAATATTCAATTTCTTCAATTGTTAGTAAAGATTCATTCTCCCAATTTTTAAGAATCCCCACCACATAGGACAGCCTTCTTTTGTTATTGGCACATGCAATATGCAGCGCCTTTAAAATCACAGCTTTCGGCTGCAGGAAGCTAGAATCATCTAACCAAGCTAACAGCTGCTCCTTTGCATTTACGTTTGTAAACCCAAATCCATTGTTGTCCCAAAACTCGATAATCTCTTTAACATCGGCAAGTTTTTGGTTATTCTGCAACGGATACCTTTCCACTATTGGTTGAAAAACATTTTGTTGGTTTTCTTCTTGTCTGCGTGTCGTAGTACAATCTGTATAGATATCTTCAATCTCTTCACTTTCGGACAAAGGAAATGTATGATTTTCACCTTGATCACGAACTTCCACGCTTTTATAAAATGATTCATATAGGCTGCGGAATTCCTGCTTATGTATCGATTCCAAAACAAATTCAATCAATGAAGCATCTTGGACATTTTTTAATTCGGAAAAAATACAATCCATCATGGGTTTCCCTGCTTTATCAAAGTTGTTTTCTCCCCAATTCTTAATCGCGAGCTCTCTCGTTTCAGCATTGTAGCGAATCAACCCATGATGCCGAATGAATCGTTCCATTAACGACTGAACACTTTCAATGGAATAGCCCATATCAAAAGCCATTTGCTTTTTCGTTATCTTATAGATTCCGATTTGCGTTGTCCGTGAATTCGTTAAAAGATACAGATAAAAGTATCTATCCTCTGGTGTCATCTCCTCCGAAACAGCCGGATCCATCCAAAAATCAACGCGTACTTTTCTAAACTTTGCCATCCTCAACCACTGCCTTTCTCCTAACAAGTGTTTTCAACCGTTATATATAGATAAAGGGGGAAAAAGGTCATAGCTATTTCGAAAATTTGTGTACGTTTTATGACAAAAGAATTTTAGGGTGCCGGTCACCTTATGAACTTATCGAGCACATATCCACAAAAAAACACTCACAAATGTTGACCATTCAACATTTGTGAGTGTTTTTTGCAAGAAGATACGCTGTGTTCTATAAATGGATGTTACTCTATATTTGGACAGTGAGCTTCTTGTTGTTGTTTTTTTCTTTTTCTTTTTCTTCTTCTTGTTCACGTATCGTATTACGAGTCGTACAGGTATCGTCCCCTCGCATAAAACTCACTGCATGAACGATTTCGGTTTTTTCCAACGTATGACCGCCACACATAGAAGTAAACTGGGAATGATTAGCTGAATCGTTAAGAAATAATAAGGCACCGTTGTACCCATTCCTCGAATCATGTCTTCAAACGAAGGAATGGTCCAGACTGAAAAGAGGATGATTAAAAAACCAATGGGTAAAACAAATGGTTTATAACTTGGCAATTTCAGCCATTGTGAAGTACCTAGAACCACCATATAAAAAAAGGCAGACAGCTGAATGAAGCCGCCAAGAACCCACACTGCAATAATAATCGACTCAATATGTTCAAAAAATGAACCGACACTAACAAATCGCGCCGCCTCAAACACCGGAAATTGTAGATTGATAAGGATATCCCCAAATAAAAAAAGATTTCCAAGGTTCATTAAGACCATCGTCAAAACACTTGCAACGACTGAGAATAATCCCCATTTCATCACTTTTTGTTGCTTCGTTACTAACGGCAGCAAGAACGACATCAATGAATATTGACTTAACCAGGCATGTGGTGCCAGCGACCCTTTAATGGATGGCAGTACCCCGTCTGCCATGATCGGCAGCATATTTTTCAGATTCAAATCAGGAATCAGAAAGATATAAATTAGTCCATAGGAAGCTAAAACAATCGGCAAAAAAAGCACCGCACATCGTCCAATGGTTTGAATGCCCCCATGTACCGCAATAGCACAAGATATCGCTATACTTCCGGTCACAAAAAGCATAGGTGTTCTATGCAAAAAAGCACTTTCAACAAACTCACCGTACTCTCTAAATGCAATGGACGTATCATGTAATAGAAAAAACAGGTAAAGGAAGGCGATGATTTTTCCAATGGTCCGGCCAAGTATAAGTTCACAATATTCGATGAGTGTTTTCCCTGGAAAGTACCTAGAGAGTATGACGATAATCACGACGATTAGGAAGCCGCTCAAAGAACCCCATATGGGAGACAGCCACAAATCTCGTTTTGCATGCTGTGCTGTGATATATGGAATATAAAGTATGGCTGTGGCGCTAACAGTTGCATACATAATGAGGGCAAGCTCCAGACCTGAAATTCTACCTTTTTCAATCATGTTGTTCCTTCCTTTACTGACAGAAGATTCTTTACCAAAACGGCTTAAATGGCTTATAGATGAAATCAATCATTTGTCCCGGCCCCGGCATTTCTGGAAAAATCACAAGTAAAACAGCAAGGACCCCATTCACCATCATGATCGAAAAAAAAGCTATCTTTTCCCTTTTTCCACTTCTTTTCAACCCCGGCCGTTGAATCAAAAAAATAAACAACAGTATAACGATTATCCCTAAGATTCCAAGAACCTTCATCGCTCGGCACCTCGTTTATGTTTTTCATCTGCTAAACCGGTTCTCTGGATCTTGACCTTCGTGTCAAAAGAAACGGCTATCTCCGGAAAAATTTCATCCCACTGATCTCTGTTTTTTTTCCAAATTTGCGGATACTTTTTCTCAAATTCATCACCAAAGCCTAAAATATCAGCGTTTAACTTTTTCTGAAGTTCCGTCATCACGAACCGTTCCCTTTCTTCAATTTCATCAACCACCTTTTTCTCAGCTTTTTTAATGACGGTTGGATCGAATAAGTTGAATTCTGTTGTATTTTGAAAGACTTCTACGTCTGCATTCGATTTAATGCGCATGCTCCATTTGCCGTTTTTAATGGAAGGGATCAATTCATTATGACTCCTTAACAGATTTAAGGAGATGGAGCCTTTTTCACCTTTAAAAGAAATGGTAATTACACCGGATTTCATCTCATTTCTTGGCCAAAGAATTCCCCTTGTTTCCTTATCACTTAATCTTCCTACCATTTTTCCATCCTTAAAAACCGCTGCTCCCTTAATAATTGGAATGGCCTTTTTTGTATCCATTTGTGATGGGGGTAGGTTTTCAACCCATGGCAGCACGGCTGCATTGGATTTATGGGATAGCATTTGCAATAAATCCTTTACCGTTACTCTTACTCCAATATGTGATTTGACTATTTTTCGAAGTTGTATGGAGGCGTCTTTTTCCAATTCCGGTATGGCCTTCAAAACCGTCTTTGCCTTTCCTTTCGCAACCAATACATCGGCACGTATCCGAGGTTCCGAGTGCCGCATCCAAAAATCAATTTGTTCGCTAATTCCTTTCTTGGCTAGTTTATCACCAATAAGGATGACTTCACTTTGCCCCCAAAAAATCTTCCTTGTCAGTGCCTCCTGAAGCCGTGCCATTGCATCTGCAATCGTTTCTCCCTCAGCTGATCTTACAAAGGATTGACCGCTGCTGCCTCCACTTGACATCTCAGTTCCTTGCCCACTTTGCTGAGGCCGCGGAATAAAGACAAGAACTGAGAGCTCGATATTATTATTTTTTCCTTTATCTATACCTGCAGCTAGAATAAGAGCTAGGTCATTAATTTCTGTCCGATCCCAACATCCTGTAAGGACCATCGAGGCTAGGGAAATCAGCAAGAATAAAGTAAACGTCCTTTTGATTGCTCGGATTTTACACATCAACTTCCACCATCCCCTTTTTCTGGACTGGGCATTTGATTCTCGGCTTCACGTCTTGGGTTACGAGTATCTTCGGAAAACAATTCAGGCCGTGTATCCATGGCCCACCACGGGGCACGAACCAAGACATCCTTTATATTTCGAAGCTTTAGTCCTACTGCCGTATTGAGATAGGGTACACCAAAGGATTTCAGTGTACATAGGTGTGCAACAATCGTAGTAATTCCAAGCATGACGCCCAAGAGACCCAACATACCGGATAAAATCATGATTGGGAATCGGAGTAGTCGAATTGTGATACCGGCCGCATATCTTGGCACTAGAAACGAAGCGATACCTGTAATGGCAACCACCATAACCATCGGTGATGAAACCAACCCCGCCGCTGTCGCCGCTTGTCCAATCACAAGCGCACCGACAATACTTACAGCAGCTCCGACTTGTTTTGGCAATCTCACACCCGCTTCTCTCAGTGCCTCAAACGTGACTTCCATCATAAACGCCTCCACCAACGCTGGAAAGGGAATCTGTTCACGACTTTGAGCGATCGTTAAGAGCAGTGAGGTTGGAAGCATTTCTTGATGAAAAGTTAAAATCGCCACATACGCTGATGGTGCAAGCAAACCAATGAAAAAGAATATATAGCGCAGCCAACGTATCAATGTGCTGATATAAAATGGATTATAGTAATCCTCAGGTGCCTGTAATAAACTTGTAAACGTACAGGGGGCAATTAGACTAAAAGGAGTGCCATCAATTAAAATAACGACACGACCTTCTAATAGACAGGCTGCAGCGACATCCGGACGTTCCGTGTTTAACAGCTGCGGGAAAGGAGAAAGCGGGCTATCCTGGATCATCTCCTCAATATAGCCGCTTTCTAAAATCCCATCCATCTTGATTCGTTTAAGTCGATGCGTAACTTCATCTACTAAAGAGTTTTGTGATAATCCTTCGATATATGCCACAATGACTTGTGTTTCGGTGTAACCGCCAATCGAGATTTGTTTCATTTTTAATAGTGGATGACGAATTTTCCTGCGTAATAAGGAGGTGTTCACTCGTAATGTTTCAACAAACCCTTCCCTAGGACCGCGGATGACGGTTTCTGCGTCAGGTTCTTTAATACTCCGTTTTTCCCACTTTGGCAGGCCCACCGAAATTCCCTTTGTTTGTCTTTCAATCAAAATGATGGGGTTGCCAATCGAAATCTGCTTAAAAATATCAGGTATTGTGGAGAATTCCTGGATATCTGATACCGAAATTTCCTTTTTCACTCGCTCAAATATCGGACCCTCTATCGGGTTTTTCAACTGGATCAGCGGCATCAGTACATGCTGGTCGATTTCTTCTGTATTTGACAGGCCATCTATGTAAAGAAGAACAGCATTAATCTCACTGCTGATGCTAAAGTTTCGGAATACTACGTCAGCGCAATCTTTATAGGCCGATTTCAGTATGTCTATATTCAAATCTAAACTTGAATTTAGGGGGATTTCCGGAAGTGAATTCATCGATTCCTTAAATTGTATATTGGGAGTATCCCCCCTTCTCTTCCTAAACCCCATATTTCTCATCACTGGACCCCTTGATATGTGTTAAGGATATTCTTTGTAAATACTGTAAAAATAATGCTAAAATTTCCAAAGTAACTCATTTTTTGAAACATAGGCTATATTAAATAAGGCTGTTGATTTACCCTCTTGTAACCAGCGAAGTAAGATAAGCGGAGAATTTCCGGTTAAATGCAGAATGGAGCCATTTTCAGGGTTAATAAGGGGAGGTTTTCCGGTTAAGCAAAGCAATCTTATCCGTTTTCACGTATTTCAGGTCAATAGGCGGAATCTCTCCGTCTATATAGGCTACTTTTATGAGATATTACTAGTTAAGCGAGATTTTTCCGTCTAATTAAATTCTTAAAATGAATAACATCAACATTAACCTTTAACACAGCCAAAAAATAAAAAAGACACTGCCGTCGTCCATATACAGTGTCTTCATGTCCTTATCAATTTATAGTTATGAATCTATCATGTTCTGAATTCTTATCTTGTATTGCCTCCATGGATTTTCCCCATATAACCGGAGGCCTCCTAACTCAATTAAACTATTAATTTTTATTATAAATGCTTGGAGAAAAATATCCATTCGTATATCTGTTTGTTTCCATTTCGGATGGAATCCGTTTTTCTAATTCCTGTTGTCTGTTACTATTTTTCCATTGGTCATACGTTAATGGACGCTTCCTGTCATCGTTTAAAAACTTGATATAATCATTACCATATATAAACATGGTATCACCTCCATTAAGAAATGTATGCGCTTTCATAACTATCATACACCAAAGTGTCAAAAATGTGTAGCCTTTAGTCATGGGAATATTCTCACCGTAAAAACCCACTATATAAGGCTCCTCGTCTATCTTAAATTGTGAAAATCACACCATCATTACAAGGGAACTGTTTATTAATTACACCCCTTTTGGATTATAAAAAATAGCCCGGCCCCAAAGAACCAGACTATCCTCCTTTCAAAGGCTCATTGAACTAACGCCTTCGTTTTCTTTTATGTACATCTCTTCTTCATCTATGCTAACCCATCGGTTGAATTAATAGTCTTATTCTGATTTATCCTAATTCTTTTATATACCAAGCGTCCATCGTACTATGTTCTGAACCATCTAATGGTCTTTCAAGTTGTTGGAAACCTAATTTGGTATAAAGGAGATTCGCCGTTTGGAGTATCTTCATTGTTTCTAAGTAACAGTGGGTGTAATGTTCCTTTGCGAAGTCGAGTGCTACTTTCATAAGCTCCTTCGACAGACCTTTACCTTGAGCTTCAGGTGTAATATAAAGCTTTTGCAGCTCGCATACCCCCGTCTTCTGACCAAATGGTGCAATCCCCACACCGCCTACCACTTCATCTTGTTCATTCATGGCAACCCAATACTTTGCATTTGGTTGTTCCTTGTAAAATTGGGCAAGGTTACTTAGTTGGGGATCAAAATAGGCTGTTCCTGGTATGTTTAAGTTAAACGATTCCAATGCGCGTTTAATAATTTGCTCCATTGTTTGATTGTCTCTTTCTTCCATTTCTCGAATCCGCATGTTTCATTCATCCCCCATATTTAAATAATTTATATTCTAATCTTATTTTTCTAATCATTCAATACGGCTCTTTGTTCAAGTAACGCAACTTTGAAGAAGATGGTCCAAATCGGCGATTTTGATTGGAATGTGATCAAAATTCAGGTGCCATTCTTAGCATCAGTGCTTTGGAGTCATCATGACTATTAAACTCAAATCAAAAAAATAGCTTGGGAATTCCCAAGCTAAATTATATTGATATTTTAGATTTCCACCTATTAATCTCTGCCGACCACTTCAGGGTCACCGAATTGACGTTTATTCTGGTTAAGCGTGCTGATTTGATGTAAATCGTCTTGTGTAAGTTCAAAATCAAAGATATCCGCATTTTCAGCAATACGATGTGGTTTGATTGATTTTGGAATCGTCACCACACCTGTTTGAATATCCCAACGCAGGATCACTTGGGCAGTAGACTTATTGTATTTGTTAGCAATCTCCACTAAAACCGGGTCGTTTAGCAGACTGCCTTGCATAAGCGGGGACCATGCTTCAAGCTGAATTTCATTCTTTTTACAAAAATCATGTAATTCCTGTTGATTAAAGACGGGATGGTATTCCACTTGGTTGACCATCGGTTTAATTTCGCAGTTTGCAAGAAGGTCTTCGAGATGGTTCACATTGAAATTACTTACTCCAATGGCGCGGACACGTCCATCCTTGTAAAGTTTCTCAAGCGCTTTCCATGTCTCCACATATAATCCTTTAGAAGGCACCGGCCAGTGAATTAAATAAAGGTCTAAATAGTCTAAACCTAATTTGTTCAAACTCGTTTCAAAAGCCGCCAAGGTAGATTCATAGCCTTGATCACCATTCCAGACCTTCGTTGTAACAAATAACTCTTTACGAGGTACGTTGGATTCAGCTATCGCTTTCCCTACTCCCTCTTCGTTTCGATAAATAGCAGCGGTATCAATACTTCTATACCCGACCTCAAGGGCGGTCTTTACTGAATTTACAACTTCCTCTCCTTCTTGTACTTTGAAAACACCAAACCCCAGCCATGGCATTTTTACACCATTGTTTAACGTAGTCGTACTTACCAACCCTTTTGTCATCATACTCTCTCTCCTTTATAAAAATTGATTCATTATCGTTCTACGTAATTTCTCCATTGGTGAACAGGCTTCCAATTTAATAGTTTTTTAGCCTTTTCATTACTTAACAACGATTGAAATCCTGACAAGTCACTTCTGAAATCCTTCACTTCCGGAAAACATGTTTCCATAAGCTGCATGCTCTCCATATCCATACTCGAATCATCCGCAGCAATACATAGAGGGACTGAACCGAGTCCGTCTGTTTCTACAGCTAACCGATAAGCGGTTGCTGCATCTCTTGTGTCAATGTAGCTCCAAAGAATTGTTTTTCTTAATTCAGGCTTATGTATAAAACTAGGGAAATTTTGATACATCTCAGGCGAGATGACATTACCTAACCTCATCGATACAACCTGCATACCCGTTCTTTGATGGATCATATCAGCCGTTTTCTCATTCACGATTTTCGATAAACCATAGCTTTCTTCAGGTAGTTGTGGGTGTTCTTCATCAATGGGCACATATTTCGGTGCTAAATTCTGTCTTGAAAAAACAATGCCATAGGACGATTCACTCGAGGAGATCACCGCCTTTTTAATCCCTAAATTCCCTGCGGCTTCTAAAATATTATAGGTACTCATCACATTGTTTTGGAATGTTACTTCGTTTGGGTGGGAGTATGCAACTGGTATAGCTGCCAGATGTACAACCGCATCAGCTCCTGCTAAGACGCCATAAACTTCGCCAAGATTTGTTAAGTCTGTAATCACGGTGTTACAAAGGTGTTCTTTTGGATGCTTGATATCGGCATTAACCACTTCATACCCATAATGTAAAAATTCTTTTATCACATCTCGACCTAAAAGGCCGCTACCGCCTGTTACCACTATTTTAGGCATTTTAATACCCCCATTTTAAACTTCCACAGCTTGTGGATGATTCACTGATACCAATTCTAAGTCTGCAGCCTGTGCATTTAATTCAACTTGTTCCACATTTTTACATCCTGGGATGACACTCGTAACGGCTGGATGCTTTAGGCACCAAGCAAGTGCCCATTGAGCCATGTTCACTCCTTCTGGGACTTCATTTCGTTGAATTTCTTCAACTAATTTAAGCTGCTTTAACACTTCACTTTGTACATGGTTATTCCGAACATCATTTTGATCAAATACGACACCTGGCTTATATTTGCCGCTTAAATAACCGCTGGCTAATGGAACCCGAGCCAAGACCCCAAGATTTTGCTTTTCACAGGAAGGAAAAACTTGTTCCTCTGGTTTACGATCTAACCGGTTATATACAACCTGTATCACACTGGCATTTACTTCCGTTGCTAAGTCTGTTTGATAGATATTTTCGTTTGAACCGATTGATATTCCTAGATGGCGGATTTTACCTGCCTTCATTTGCTTGTCCAACACAGTCCATAATTCTTCATTTTGAAATACGTCATCACTGCCAGAATGAAATTGATAGATGTCTACATAGTCTGTTTGAAGAGCTCTTAAAGAATCGTCCAACTGCTTCACGACTTCTCCAGCGGTCCAATGATTTGTCCGGGTAAAGGATTCATGGAAATGATGACCGAATTTGGTTGCAACAATCCAATCCTCTCGGTTTTGATTTTTTAAGTAGCTGCCGATAAATTTTTCAGAAAGGTGGTCACCGTAACATTCGGCTGTATCAATCAAATTGATTTCCTTTTCCTTGGCTTTGTCTAGAATTTCATCCACTTCTTTTTGAGTGAAGTCTTTTCCCCATTCGCCGCCATATTGCCAAGTACCGATTCCGACAACAGACACATTTAAATCTGTTTTTCCAAGCTTGCGGTATTTCATTTGTTTGATCTCCCTTTCTATTTCTTGATTAAAACCTTACAAAAAAAGTATACGTTTTCATCATTTAAACAACAACCACTGAAATATTTTTGATATAATAACCTTTATATTACTTACTATAAAATATATAGTTCCTATAAATTAGAAAGAGGTAGTCTATGAGCGAAATAAAAGAAACGAAACACTTAGAGATTGAATGTTCGATTGAAAAAGCACTTAGTGTTATTGGAGGAAAGTGGTCTTTTCTCGTATTACGAGAGTTATTCGAAGGGACAAAACGGTTTGGAGAATTACAAAAGGCGATTTCAAATGTAAGTCCAAAGGCCTTAACCGATACGCTAAGACATTTAGAATCCAATGGGGTTCTCATTCGGACTGTTTACGCTACCGTACCCGTAACAGTTGAATATTCACTTACTGAAAAGGGACAATCCTTACATACCATTATAAAAGAAATGAAATACTGGGGTTCTTACTGGGCGTAGCACTATGGGGACGCGGAATTTTAACCAACAAACTAAAAGAACTGTTTCGCCATAGAAGTTCGTGAAAATAAACCGATGCGCTATGTACTCGAAACTGGCGAGGTTATGTACTATGATTGCCTGAACAGTGAATCATAATTTTGACAAACAATTAATCGGTTTAAAGATTTGAGATAATTTTTAACCTCATGCAATAATTTTGCTTTTTGAGCCTTTTGGTTATCAGATAAGTAGTCTACAAGTTTACCGATTTTTTCTAGTAGCCAAATCTTATGTTCTTCCATTGTTCTTAATTGATTCAGCTGTTTAAAGATCAAGTATTTTTCCTCCTGAAGCACCGTTTCAACATTGTATCGACCTCTGTAGCATTATTTAATAAACTTAAAAGGAATATCGAAGAAATTTATTAGGAAGATTATAATAAATAAAGAGATGATATAAGCTCGGAATGGTTTAAACTGATGTATTACAATTACTGAAAACATGACAATATCAAATAAAAAAGAATACCAAAATTTCCATCCATTATGATAAGAGATTCTTCCGAAGTCATATAATATCCACTCAATAGATATATAAATTCCAGACCAAAGCAATATGTATAACGATCGTTTAAACCATCCTTCTGGAAAATGGAAAAGAAATAGAAAAATACTAACAGGCATTGTGATTAAAGCATATACAATTACGACCATTTCATGTCCGTATAAAAAATCTAGGTGGAACTTCCATAAGGTATTTTCTTTTACAATATATTCGTACAGTAATCCTCCTGTCGCAATAAAAAACATACTTGCATGGTATTTTCTCCAGTTTTTCCAGTTCCCCCACTTAAAGGAAGCTATAATGGTTAGCACCGCTATGGCAACGTGCATTTAAACACAACCCTTAACATTTTAATTTGGAGAATTAAGGATCACCTTTTTTTAACGGTAACCCTCTTTCTGTATTGTAATAATTTTTAAAACTAACCCTCTAGAGAAAACTCCTATTAAGAAAAAACCGAAAAACGAATAAACATGGTTCCATTTAAGTGGTTTATAAAGGTTCAGCATTTCTGCAATAGGTTCACAGACGAAAGCAAAAATGAAAGACATAATCAGAAGAACTATAGAAAAGGATTTCCAGCTTGAAAAATATTGATAAACTAACAGATAAAGGATTGGGAGTAATGTATAATCTATCGGTAATAAAGGAGTACAAAGTGGAAGTAGTGCATCGGGATAAACCCACATTGAAAAATTCCAACCCATAACATCAAGAAAAGTTGAAATAGAGATGATAAAAAATCCATATAATAAAGTTTCTAAAATACGGCTTTTATCAACTATTTTCCACCAAAAAAACCACGGAACAATTGTTAAAGCAAGTAGAATCCACCATTTTATTGAAAATACAAAATTATGTATCCAATAATCCATCATCATTTTATTTAACTCAATGGTATGTTGTTGTATTTCCATAGATGTTGGAATTTTCTGCAAATATAACACCTCCTATTTACCGCAGTTTTAGTTTTAACCCAAATTTTTGTCATTAAACATACTTTCATCGTACGAATTTCTACATTTATATAAATATTTATTTTCAAAATAAAAACAATCGGAACAATATCAATTTAGTGAAGTTCGTGAAAGTAAGATGAAGCGATATGTGCTCGAAACAGGCGAGGTCATGCACTATGATCCGCTAAACAGTGAACATAAGTTTAAAAGTTAAGAATTTCTTAAGGAAATATATACCAATATCATAAGATTCCTCTCTTATAATTGAAATTGCAAATTCAAAATGAGGTGGATGTTTTATGGAGTTTTTATTTCATGGAAATCAGTTCGTTGTGGCCATTATTTTCTTTACCATCTGTTTTCTACAACCAATCTTGCTGCCTTTTCCGGAAGCAGCAACTGTTGGGGCTGGTAGTGCTGTACTTGGTTCATTTCCTGCAGCAAGTATAAGTTTTATAGGTACGCTTTCAGGGATCATGGCTGCCTATTTCATCGCTAGGTTTGGGGGACAAAAGCTAATTAGAAATTGGGTAAAGGAAAAACATATGCAGCAATATGAACGTTATGTATCGAGAAACGAGATAAGCATTTTATTACTATTATTCGTGATTCCTATTTTACCTGATGAAATCATATGTTTTGGAGCAGGAATAAGCGGAGTAAGCTTGAAAAAATTTCTTATTATTGCCTGTGCCTCAAAACTAATCACATCATTCTCTTTAGCCTATTCTATAGATTTTGCACAGTCCTTGTCTTTAACCCATACACAGTTCAGTGTACTACTCATTGTCATTTTCGGTATTGTCCTGTTGACCTCTTTGATAAGTAAAAAGTTATTAGTAAATAGAGATAACACCTAGAAGGAATAAGCAGTGTTTTTTCATAAACAAGTAGGATGTTAGCCGTTACTGGTTGTCCCATTACTGCATTTACTATTAAGACTACTATTGAAAAGAGGCTTTAAATATGGGTACAAGACCTTGTATTGTAAAATCTAGTGGGCTCCTAGTCAATCTAAATGAGGAAACGCTGCAAATTCTTATCAATGTTGCTAATCTGAACAAGGAAAGTTCGCGGCGCGTGAAGGTTGAGGTTTTTGACTGGACATTTAATATTCCCATTGAAGTACCAATTACTTCTTTCAATGGACCGGAAATTACACCGGGTGATGGAGGTCCAATTACTATTCATGCACAAAATGGAGCAGTATTCGCTACCGACTTTTTAGATGATATGCTTATTCTCGTGTACGAAGTTAGAGTGACGTTTTTTGATTGTGACGATAATGTTTTAGTAACTAGCAACGGACTTAGCAAGATTAACGGTGGAAATGTCCCAGGACAAACGGTTCTTGATACTGACTTTAGAACATTGGATTAGAAGCTATCCTTCATCTAAGAGAAAGGAGTGATGATGTTGGATAAAACACCTAACCATAAATGGATTAAATTAAAACAAGTTCTTCCACCCACTCACCCATTCATCCGAATAAAAGAAAGCGTACCGATGTCTGTGGATAAAACGCAATGGTTAACGAAACTAAGTAAAATGATCCCTACCCACCACTCTATTAATCAAATACTAGAGCGTAATGTCGACAAGAACTGATATAAACCCAGCGTTTATTGAATAAAAAAAGGCCTTCAAAGGTCGCCTCAGGCTGTCGAGAAAGTCTCGAGAGCTCTTATTTTGACTATGAATAAACAGGGACTAGTACGATTTGTCTTCAAGAGCCTGTATTGAGGACAATCCTTGCCTGGTGCTCTGGTGATTTGTCTTCAAGAGCCCGTATTGAGGACAAATCCTTACTTGGTGCACACACGATTTGTCTTCAAGAGCCCGTATTGAGGACAAATCCTTACTTGGTGCACACACGATTTGTCTTCAAGAGCCCGTATTGAGGATAAATCCTTGCTTGGTGCTCATGCGATTTGTCCTCAAAGCACATAAAAGTAAAAAATTGCCGAGAAAGATACCTTTCTCGACAATCAAAAGGCCTCCAGTGGAGGCCCTAATCATCATTATTCTCGTATAACCAAACCCAATGTTCAAAAGTTTAAACTATTTTATTTCCCGCAGCATTTTTTATATTTTTTGCCGCTTCCACATGGGCATGGATCATTTCGGCCAACTTTATTTTCGTTTCGGACTTGCGCAAGTGGGATATCATTCCCCTTTTGTCTAAAGTCGAGTTCCCTTTCCAGTGCTACCTGTCTCCAAAAATCTAATTCTCGATGCTCTAACCCCAGTATAGAAAAGTAGCTATAAACGGTCTGTTCGATATCAACTAGACCAGAACTTTCATCTAGCTTCATATGTTTGTTAATCTCAGGAAGAGCTTCTTCCGAAAGCTGGTGACACAGTGCTTCGATTAGAATATCTTGATGATCCAATTCTTTTGCAGAACGATAGGCTTCTCTTAGAACTTGAACCGCATAGTCTGTTTTTATGTTTTCTATGATGGAAGCGGCATAAATGATGGAATTATCTTTTCTAAGATAAGGTGCTACTTCCCTTACCACCTGATCACTTTGGAAACTGATTAACGTTGCTGATAGTTCTTCTAACAAACTGTCATCATCGCGATCTAATAAGCGAACCAATAAAGGAATATGTCTTTCTAATTTTAACAATCCAATCATATAAACCGCTAAGATTCCATTAAAGGAAAACCATTGTTCCTTTAACTCCTCTTCTAGTACAAGATCTATTTCGTTTTCTGTAACCCAGCTCTTTTTCACCAAACAGGCTGCCAGACTTTTTGCTTTGATGTAGAAAGCATGCTGCTCGTTACCGGCCCGCTCAAGGTCATTTAGGATTTGACCATACTCTGAGTACACTTCTTCTTCCGTACCATGTATCAATAGATCATACAAGGACCATGTACTTTTCGGAATGTATTCTTGAAGCTGTTCTTTGTATTTAAGAGCAATTTCCGGTTTGATATGGTGAACCAGTCTCACCGCTAAATGGCGTTTGGACGGTTCCATTAATGGAATATTTTCCATTAAAATCTTAACAGCCTCTTCATTGAAGGTTTGATTTTCTACATAAATGAAGATGGAGGATTGTTTTTCTTTATTTCTAAAGGCTTCCTTCAGTAATTCATTGGTCCATTCTTCTGGAACATGCGGATAATCATGCAGCGCATGCAGCACTACATCTTGAATTAAAATATCATCGCTAATCAAGTGGGGTTTAATTTTTTCTAAAAATGTCATGATGTATCCTCTTTTTCTTCCATTTTTCAATACAAGTATTGTACTTTATAGTCCCGAAAAAGTAAAAAACGAGTAAACTCCGCCCATTTTTGGTTTCAAACCATAATTGGGCTTATTTATTCGCATCCAAACCGGTTTTAACTCGTCAAAATAGATGAGGTGATAAGATAACATGAAAAAATTTAAACGTTTCATACAAGTTGTTCTCTGTTCAGTGTTGATGGGGTCATTACTTTATTTCGGTAATGGGAAGGCATTTGCCGAGGATCAATATATTACGATAAAGAAAGGTGATACTTTATATAGCATCTCTAAGAAATACAATATTTCCATTGAGGATTTAAAGGAATACAACCAATTAAAAAGCAATAAGATTATTGCTGGTCAAACGTTAATTATTCCTGATTTTGAACAAACAAAACCTTTGTATATTGCTGTTGCTGGTTCTTTTAGCAAGAAAAGTAATGCAGATAAGCGAGTCGCATTTTTGAAGAAGAAAGAGATTGAAGCAATTGTCGTTAAAAAAGTGATAAATGGTAAAACGTATTATCGCGTTCAGGCTGGTGCCTTTTCGAGTAAATCCAAAGCGGAGAAAATGATCAAGAAGTTAAAGAATAACGGGATCAAAGACGCGTTCTTTTTAACGGAGAAGCCTCTCCAGATTAATGGAATCACAGTAGGGTCTTCTTATAATCAGCTTGTTCAAAAATTCGGGAAGCCAACTAAAACAGAAGAAGATAAAAATACTAGGTCACTTTATTATAAAAATGAAGGTGCTGGAGTTCGTGTAACCATTAATCCAGCCAATAAATCCATTGAACAACTGCAAGTGTATCCAGAATTTCTAAAAACAGCTTCTATCCCAACCGAGAAAAGTAAAATCCTTAATGCTTACGGAAACCCGAATGAAATCAACATCGTAAGCTGCTATGAAAGTGCCACTTGTGAACAAATCATCTATCGATTTAATAAAAATGAATTAATCGTTCAAATTGACCGAGATGGAAAGACGGTTCAGTATTTAGATTTACGGAAAACGAAGTAAGATAAATTACAATTTTACTAGAAACAAAAACGGGAAACCTACAATGAGTGAGGTTTCCCGTTTATGCTTATAAAATTCTAGAGAAAATCTACAAACCTTTTTATTCCACCACATTAAGTTAAAGCTAGCTACCTAACTCCCATAATTCTCCTTTTGCATCAAAGGCATGCTTAAAATCAAAAGCAAACGAAGTCGGTCCATGCTGTACATAATAGTTATATCTTTTAAAGGCCTCCTGCCAAGAGACATCTTTCACATTCTCTGTCCACCACACGACATATGAAAGATGTTTTTCAGGATAAGGCTCCACCCATTTATTTCGGTCTCGCAGCGCTTGTCTGTGCTGACCTGAATAGGTAAAACGATATAAGCCTTGAAGGCTTTTCCATACGGTTAATGTTAGTACAGGAAAGCCCTCTCCCTTGATGGCTTCCTCAGGGATTTGGACTCCAAATGATGAAAATTCCTCTATTAGTTGTCCTGTTCTCCCAGCCTGACGCATTACTTCGTATCCCACATCAAAAAACTCACGAGACGCAGGGTGATCATAGTGGTGATTTAGCCTTCCCACTGTATATATCGAAACGAATGCCATATTATATCCCTCCAATCATAATCTATTCATGTAGGGAGGTTTCTTATAACTACTAGTTACGACATTCAGAATCGCTGTATTAATAACAGGTTTCCTCTCATGTGGAAAATGGAAAAATCCCAGCCTTTCATAAAAGCAGGGATTATAGCAGCCTTAATTATTCCATAAGCAAGCTATTGCGCCTGTTCTTCTTGCGATGGAGGATAGATTAATCCAGATAATATTTGACGATAACAAATGCTGACATAATACTAAAATCTAATGACGATGAACGTCATTGTAACCAATAAGAACAGGTTTAGAAAGTATCCAAATTTCGTTTTTTCCAGAAAGTATCAAACAGTTTAAGAGTAACATTTTTTACCCAACGCCTATGAGTAGGATATCGATAAAGTATAGGGCTGGCTGCAAAGACCAAACAGGCGATTTCATGAAAAGTCAGTCCGCCAAGTACCCTTTTATTATTATAATTATAATGAATTTAATCAAATCCCCGCAATATTGACCCAGGTACTTTTTCTAACCATTCCTTTTCAATAAGAAATCGAGTTATTTTCTCTGAAAATGAACCAACTTTACTAATGAGCATGGTATATTCTACGACTAAGTCATGTCTCATGACCGACCCAATCGAAAATCCATATTGAGATAATAAGGAACCAAATAAACCAGCTAAATGGCATACCATTATTCGGTCCGAGAATACTCGATCTTTTGAGCCTAAAACCTCAGCTGAATAATTTGACGGCACTGGTAATTCATTTTCCTCTAAAATGATAGATAATCTACTATATTGCTTTCTAATAACTGTTGTTCCTTCTTGGAATAATTTGGCCACCTCTTCTGTATCGGAAGTTTGGGTAAAACCGATACAAAGTGCTTCCATGACAATAAGCAAATCAATAATCTCATACAAATTGGCAAGTTCCATGCTGTTAAAAGGTCTTCTACCCCCAATCCAGCCATTCAAATAGCTTGATTTTTGGATTTTTTTAGGTACTTGTGAGGAAGGCAACGTTGGAGTTCGCCAATAAATTCCTTTATTTAACATCATGTCAATTGTTCTCTCATGCAGTTGGATAGAAGCGTTTAAACAATCAATATTATAATTACGGACATCGACTCTAGTTGATAATGCCAATGATCTTGAATGGAATTCAAGACCTAATTGTACCGCTATATGTAGGTATTTTAACAAAAAGCGGTTGCTAAATAGTGGAGGGGCACTTACATTAATGTCAGATTCCAAAAAGCCTATGGGAACAGGATATCCTTCGTTACTAAGAAGTTTATCTCTGTTAACAATGAGATCATTCGTAATCTGCAGTGCAAATGAATACAAGTCCTTTATTTCCTTATCTTGGCTATGTTCACAAAATACTGTTAAATACCACTTAGACATATTATTTATCGCCAGACCAGTCCAAAGGTACCCTAATTCTGATGTTGTTAGAGAGATAGGATTATTATTACTCATTTGGAAGCGCTCCTTTCATGCGTAAAAAAGGACGAAGCAGGTAACTTAATAGTTTTAATGGGTTTACTTTTTTAGTATGGAATAATTTCTCGCCCCAATAGCCTTGAAGTGAACGAATAATTTGATCCAGTCCTTCATTAGATAATTGTTCCATAGCCCTTCTAAGTACAATTGAATCTTCATAACTTTTACGGATTGGTTTCATAAGTTCTTCATAGTTTCCTAACCCGCATATGTCATAAGCCGCGTAAACTCCGCTCAATATAGATGCATATTGTCCAAAGCCCATAAAAGGCATGTTGGTTCCAAAACAATTTCCAACATAAAATGTGTTGCCTATTCTTGGTGACTCACAAATTCCGATTGGGTAATTGGTAATGTGGAAATCATCTGTAATAGGCAACTCCTGAGAAAGCTGTTTACGAACCTTTTGATAAAATGAATCCCATAGTTGGTTCATATTACTGTTATTATTTTCTGAAAGATCCGGAACGGCTAGTGATATACTCGCTTCGTTTTTTGAATATGGGATTAGAAAGCCGTATCCGTATGGGGCAAGGTCATAATCAATCCACGCAATAACAGAATAAGGATCAAAACTACCTTCAACTGTTGCACCTTTTATTGAAACAGCTAAATCTTCTCTGAAGTTTTTCGTTTTTTTTGCATATGCTCCATCTCCAGTAGCCATGACAACATGAGTAAACTTTTGTACTAACTGTTCATAAGTTGCCTCCGAATTAAAATGAATTGGTGATTTAATTTGTCTTCCCAATTGAGATTCGAAGGAATCCTCTTCTCTCCCACGAATATTAGTAAAACCGATATGCCCGCTAATTAATGCTTTCTCATTCTTAGAATGTAGCTTTATTTGTTGAATATTTGATGTAGGTTTTAAGTAAATGCCATACTCATCAGATAACGATGCAATGCAATCATGTATTGGAAAGGCAAAAATAGCTAGTAAGACCTCACCGTTAATAAACCTGTCGCCTATTTGCCTTCTTTTCTCAAATATAGTTGGTTTAACACCGTTCTTTTCAAGTGTAATGGCACAAGCTAAACCAGATAGTCCAGCACCCATAATAGCAATATCCATCAATAACCGCCTCCAAAAGTTTACTGTAATATCGTTCCCTTCTTAGTACCATAAATGTAAAATATTTGAAAAAATAACAGTTGAACAAATTATATATACCCAAGAAAAACCTCATTTACATATGGTCAGGTTCATCGTTAACCAACAGCTGATATTCTTTTATTGAAAACTAAAGTCTAAAATAATAAAAGGAAAAATCCCTGCTTTCTCTTTAAGGCAGGGATTTTCAACTTGTTAAAAGGGTTTATGGTTTTATATGTTTTATTTTAATTCATTATAAATCTTCGTTAATAACACTCTATTCGGATCTTGGCTAAGCTCCCACATCATAGCTCCTCCAAGGTTATTGGCTTTGATAAAGGAGGTCTTATATCCTATTGATTCTGTATCATCATAACTGATAAATTGTGATCCGTTAAAAAGCCAAGGAACTTTGGAATCCGGTTCCCAGTATCGTATATAGCCATTCTTATTTACATAGTTCGCTTCGAGGTTCGTAAAACTGATGGCAGAACCCCCGCCCATAAATGACTGATATAATCCGTTACTACTATTAGTCACTTGGTTATAGGCTCTGCCGTAGAATGGAAGTCCCATAATAAGTTTATTTGCAGGCACCCCTTTATTGAGATAGAGCTGGATTGTATCTTGTACACTCCACTCCCAAGAGAAGCCAGACTCGGGATCACGGTACAATGGTGCATTCATTCCCGTCATGATGTCCCAGGAACCGTGAATATCATACGTCATGAGTTGAATGTAATCCACATACTGTTGAATTAAGTTCAGTTCGGTATTGGCAGCATAGGAGCTTCCTGCTCCAGCAGCAATGGTTAACAAATAAGTATTCCCATCCTTTACACTTTGAGCATCCAATGTTTCTCTTATTTTCTTTAAAAGAAGCGTAAAATTCTGCTTATCCTCGGGACGGTTGATATTGTCTGCTTCTCCCCCGCCCACTGGATATTCCCAATCCAAATCAACGCCATCAAATCCATACTTCAAAATGAATTGCAGACAGCTTTCTGCAAAGATCGTTCTGGACTGCTCCGTTAAGGCTACATCCGAGAACTTTTCGGACCATGTCCAGCCACCAACAGAAATTAAAGTTTTTAAATGTGGGTATTGCTGTTTAAGCTTTGTTAGTTGGTAAAAATTCCCCTTATAAGGCTGATCGGCCGAATCTCCTGGAAATGGTTGTTCAACATCTGCCCAAGAGTCTCCTATTGCAATTTTCCCATCTGGTGAAATGTTGGCAAATGCATAGTTAATATGGGTGAGTTTGCTTGCCTCAATATCTGCTGCCTGAAAGTTTGAATAAGTAGACCAGCCTGTATAATATCCAACTCTTTTATAAGCAGTCGGTTCAGGTTCAGGGGTAACTGTATTTTTTACAATAACTGTTTTAGAAACTTGTGTGGTTTGATTAGCAGTATCGTAAACAACCACCTTTAAGGTTTGACTGCCATCCGGCACCCATGGATCGGTAGCCCAATTCACACTATATGGTGCTGTCGTCCGTGTTCCAATTAAATAACCGCCATTATTGCTGTAAAACTCTACTTTACTTATTCCTTTATCATCACTTGCACTTACAGATAATGTAACCGTTCCACCTATAGTTTGACCATCACTCGCAATCGGAGAAACCTGAATGCTGCTAACTTGCGGTGGCTGGTCGACTGCCGTTGCGGAAGTAGTTACATTAATCGTATTACTAGCTGCAGAAACATTTCCACTTGCATCACGTGCTTTTACGAAGAAACTATAGGAAGTATTCGAACTTAGATTCCCTACTGCATAAGAGGTTGAGGTAGTATTTCCGATATAGCTATTATTCTTATAAACATCATAACCTTTAACTCCACTAGCATCCGTAGAGCTCGTCCATATTAAAGAGACCGAAGAAGAATTTATTCCCGTTGCCTTCAAATTCGATGGTGCTGTTGGTGCAGTTCGATCCTTTTTAGCGGCTTCTGCAAGAGTGAAATGACTAGTAAGGCTGATACACACTAAAAAGAAAACAATAAAGATTTTAAAGCAGTTTTGTAATCGTGGTTTCATGGCAATTCCTGCCTCTCCTATTAAAATAGCAAACTATGTATACTTTATTTTAATTGGAGGAAATGAGAATCGTGTAGTGGAAAATAGTGGTAAACTTTAGCCCATCTAGCAGAAAATGGGTTGCCTATTAATAGTCAGTTTCTTCATGTTCGCTTCCATACAATTGTGATTTTGTATTCATATAAAAAGTCCCATGAACCGAATGATTCTTTGGGACTTCATTTAAGTTATATCGTCGCTTTCCGCTTCAAAACCATTGCCAGATAACTAAGCATTGATAACACCATCACCATCAATCCTGTAATTAACAGCCAGCCAAAGGTAAAGCTGCTCGTTTGGTCTACAGTATATCCATATAGTGGTGGAATGAACACAGCACCCATGGATCCCATTGTAATACTGATTCCGCTGGATATTCCCGCCTGTTCTCTTGGGACCAGCTCGCTTGCCAGATTCATCCAAATCCCATTAAAGCCTGAGACACAAAATCCAAAAATCACAACGATAGGGACTATCGTCCAAAAACTCACATTAGGAATCAATGCCAAGGTTATACTTGATAAAGCCGTTAAAACCGTTATAATCAATAAAATTACTACTCGGTTCCCATTAAATAAAAAATCACTTATCATTCCCCAAGCAATACGGCCATTGAACCGCTCACTTCTGAAATCACTAATAGTATCCCTGATAGAAATAATGAAAATCCTAATCTTTCATATGCGAAAATGACGAGATATGTATTTAAGCACATTTGAGAGCCGTTTAATCCCATCGCACTAAAACTAACCAGCATCAGTGCTTTGTTTTTCAGCATGTTAAACATCGATTTATAAAATGCAGCCAATCCGGCAGGGTTCGATTCTTGCTGGTCCGGTGAATCGCGATAAACCAAATAGGAAACACATCCACTTACGAGCAACAGGATACATGCACTAATTAATACTGGCCGCCAGCCATATGTTGCACCTAATGGCAGCAAAATTAAACCTGCCAGGGCTGCACCCGCTGTGACCCCCATTTGTTTAATCCCCATTGCAGTACCGCGCTGCTTTAAAGAGAACCAATAAATGATTCCCCTGTTTGTGACCGGGTGCATGGAACCATAGCCAAATCCCCCAATCATCACCATCAAGAGTACTGCCCAAAACTGCCCGAGGAACATCATGACGATAAAGCCCAAACCTAAACAAAAGGCTGCCACTAAAAGTAATTTACGTGAACCATAGCGATCCGTCAGAAATCCCGCTGGAACAGACGCTACCGCCTGCCCCAAAAAGAGGGCAGCCGGTAACATTCCAATCTGAGATTTCGTTAATGAAAGATCCTCTCCAATTAATACCCCGAGTGGACCTATGCTTCGACCTACAAAGGCAACCATCAGTTGAGCAATAAGAAGAAACAATAGCATTCGCCATGGCTCAGATAGATGGACAGCCCTATTTTTTACCATTAAATTTGCCATTTCCTATTCGCCTCTTCTTATTTAGGCTTTTAAACTCACCGCATTCATGTCTTCTTCAAGAACACGATTTTTCGAAACAGAAGTGGAAGTGAGGTAAGATCCTCCTAAACAAATGATAAAGTTGAATGCTAAACCTATAATCCCGCCGTGAATTCCGTAGATTGTTTTATGCCCAGTAAAGGTGAGCATTCCTGCAATAATAGCACCGAGAAGCATTCCCCAGAAAACCGCTTTTCCGTTTAAGCGTTTCCAATAAAGACCAAGCACAAAGGCAGGAAATACTTGTACCAGCAGTTCGAATTTTAACACGAAGATTTCATACAACGTTCCTGGTGGATTCCAGGCAATCCATAGGAGGCCAAAAATGGCTACGATCCCGAAGATTTTACCGACCATTACCTTTCTATGTTCGGTAGCCCCTGGGTTGATGAATTTTCCATATACATCATTGGAGATCAGTGATGAAAAGCTTAGCAGCACAGAATCCGCTGTCGAAACAATTGCTGCCACAATTCCACCAAAAAAGATAATCATAATCCAATAGAAAAATGGATTAATAGCGGCAATTTTATTTGCCATTAAACCTACTAGTTGTTCACTGTCGTTTCCATCTAAGCCTGGGAAAAGCTTAAGCCCAATAATTCCTACAAAGAAAACCAATCCAGTTGTCAGAAGTGGCATCCAAGCCATCCGTGCAAAGGATTTTTTCAAGGTTTTTTCACTTTTTGCTGCATATATTCTTTGTACAGCATGCGGATAAATACTTGCCCCTAATCCAACAAGAACCAGCATGCTAAACCAATTGATATTTACTTCCATTGGTGGAACAGCAGTTTTCGCCGGTTCCGTTTCCGTAATGTAGCGAGTGACCTCGGTAAAGTTTCCACCTGCTAAGTATACGCCTCCGATAACAAAGAAAATAATTCCAATGAGCAGGACAATTCCCTGCATTACATCCGTGAACGCAACTGCTTTCATTCCGCCCATCCATTCGTAAGCTAACATTACTAAAACGAACGCAATTACGGCAACCTGATATGGAATGGTGCCACCCGTCATTCCGGATACCGCTTGACCGATGGCTACTAATTGCTCAAGCAAGTAGTTCCCTAATCCCCAAAGCATTAAGAAGATTGCTAAAAGTGTTACCTTTTTTGAGTTAAAACGGTGTTGCAGCCAATCCGTTGGAGTAATAAAGTTACGTTTTTTGGCAATGACATAGAGTCTTGGCGCAAATAGTAGATACACACCAATAATGATAGTCATAAAGGAAATGGACTGCAGCCAAGAAAATCCTGTACGATAAGCAGAAGGTGCATAACCAACAATGGTATTCCCGCTATACTGAGTTGCAAAAAGGGTAAAAAATAGCGCAATAAATCCTAAGTTCCCACTCGCTAAATAATAACCTGATAAACTTTCATGAATATTCTTTTCTCCTTTTCCGGAATAATATCCGATGACCAGCATGATAATCGCAAAAACGGTCAAAATGATAATTCCATCCATCCCTGCAAATGTTAACTCACCCATGGTTAACCCCCTTTATTTTTCGGCCTCTTCTTCTTCTTCAACAATCTTCCATTGCGTTAAACAAACCCAGCTTAAGTAGGCACATAATAAAATTGAGAAAATGAAAATGATGAATGCCCATAACGGAAATCCTAAGACATATGGCTCCACAAATCCTTCAGAAAAATACCATGGTACATTTCCCACTACGATCAAAACTAATCCAATCCAAATCCACTTTTTCCGAATCGGTTCCTTGATTTCTTTGTTCATATCCTTACCCCCCTTTTAAATGATCCTTTTCTCCTGCAACTCTTTAATTTTTTCCTCATCAAAACCTAGTAATTCTTGATAGACTTCAACATTATGTTTCCCCATCACATCTGGTCCTACATGCTTCACCTTCCCTGGTGTTCTGCTTAATTTCGGAACAATCCCAGGCATTGGAAATTCACCTAATTGAGGGTGTTCTACCTTAATGATCATCTCTCTTTCCTGATATTGAGGGTCTTCGATAATGTCCTTGGCTGTGTAAATTAATCCGGAAGGCACGCCTTTTTCCTCTAGTATCGCTAGTGCTTTCTTCGCCGGCAGTGTTTTCGTCCACTCCTCGATCATGGAATCTAAGAGTTTCATATTTTCTCCTCTTGCATGGTGCGTCGCAAAACGTGGATCGTCGGCAAGTTCTGGCTGTTCCATTGCCTCACATAGTCTGCGGAAAACACCATCGGCATTTGCACCGATGACAATATAGGTTTTGTCTTGGGTAAAATAAATATTGGATGGCGCCACCCCCGGAAGAATATTCCCCATCCGCTCACGAATATATCCAGCTAGTAAATAATCAGGAATAATACTCTCCATTATTGAAAAGACGGATTCGTATAAGGCTGTATCGACTACTTGTCCTTTTCCTGATTTCTCCCGTTCATGCACTGCAACAAGGCAACCGATGGTAGCAAACAATGCCGCCAACGTATCACCGATGGAAACCCCGATTCTGGATGGCGGACGATCCGTGAATCCGGTTACATTTCTTAGCCCTCCCATTGCTTCGCCGACACTTCCAAATCCTGCCCGATTTTTATATGGTCCTGTCTGTCCAAATCCAGAAGTTCTGACCATTATTAATTTTGGGTTGATTTCTGAAAGTGTTTCATACGAAAGGTTCCACTTTTCCATTGTCCCCGGTCGAAAATTTTCAATCAAAACATCCGTATCTTTTATTAATTCTTTTAAAATGTTTTGGCCTTCTTCCTCGCGGAGATTTAATGTGATCGATTTCTTATTCCTTGATTGAATCGGCCACCATAGTCCTACTCCATCCTTTGCTTTTCCCCAATCTCTCATCGGATCAGATTTTCCGGGCGGCTCCACTTTGATAATCTCGGCACCGAAATCCCCCAGCATCCTCCCAGTGAATGGTCCCGCCAATAACGTTCCCAATTCCAACACCCGCAAATCTTGTAGTGGCAATTTTTCTTCAGTCATGTTCCTTCCCCCTATGGTGGTCATCTCTTGCGTGAATAATTCGAAAATTTATAATTATGTATACAAATTTATCTGTTTGTATACAAATAGTCAACACTCTTTTTATTTTTTAGTTAATCTGACCTAAAAATAGGAGTTTTTGCCCATATAATTCCATTTTCACTTAACTTTTCAGAATATTCATTGAAATGTTTTTCTGGTTTGTATACAATAGAGTTGAGGTGTTGACATGGATGCATACGAATTCATTAAAGAGGCCATTATTTTAGGAAAATTGGAGCCTGGTATGAGATTAGGGGAAGAAACACTTGCAAAGGAACTAAACCTTAGCAGAACTCCTATTAGAGAGGCTATAAAACAGCTGGAAGCAGAAGGGCTTGTCATTCCTTTAAAAAGAGGCGTAGGTGTCAGGCGTTTTACGAAGGATGATATTCGGGAAATCTACGATTTGAGAACTCTGTTAGAAAGCTACGCTGCCAGCCAGGCTGCCATCCATAGAACGGAAGAAGATTTAATACTATTATCCAGGGCGAACGAATTTTACGAACAGGCAATCGAGGACACTACGCCTCTAGATATGACGAGAATCCGCAAGATTGTGAAGGTGAACCAAACATTCCATGAAGCGATTGTTGCCGCTTCAAAAAATACTCATCTTTATTTTCATATTTCAAAGGTAGTAGTGGTTCCGATTGTGTTCCGTTCCTTTTACTGGTATAACGATTTTCAATTAAAGCAATCACTAGAAGTTCATAAAATTATTTTTGAAGCGATTAAAAACAAAGAGCCTGAACGTGCTCGTATCGCCATGCATGAACATATCTTCCAAGGCCGTGACAATGTGTTGAAGCATTTAGATAATAGTGAAATTAGTCATTTATTAAAGGAGGAAGTAAAATGATCGAAATTTGTGAAGTTGGACCTCGTGATGGTTTACAAAATGAGTGTAAGATGATTTCGTCTGATATAAAAGTTGAATTGATTACTAGATTAATTCATGCTGGAATTCGAAACATCGAGGCCGTTTCATTCGTTAACCCAAAAGTGGTCCCTCAAATGGCGGACGCGGAAGAAGTTCTAAAGCTTCTTCCAAAGGATAAAAATGTCCGCTACGGCGGACTTGTTCTTAGTCGTTCTGGCCTAGAGCGAGCATTAAAAACAGATATCGACTTCCTCCATGTGGTGACTACTACAAGCGATGCTTTTAATCAAAAAAATGCCAAAAGAACCGTTGAACAAGCTGTAGATGAGCTTTCCAAAGTGATTATAGAAGGCTCTGAATCTGGTAAAGGAGTTGCTGGGGTATTGGGCACTGCCTTTGGCTGCCCTTTTGAAGGAGAAGTCCCGCTAACAAGAGTTCTTTCTGTCGCGGAGAAATTTATTGAGGCAGGTTGTACGGAAATTACGTTAGCTGATACAACTGGAATGGCGAATCCCATCCAGGTTCAAACCGTTGTGTCTGCTTTTTACAAGCAGTTTGGAAAAGAATTTTCGCTTGGACTTCATTTCCACAATACCCGTGGTCTCGGACTTGCCAATACGCTTGCAGGCTACCAAGCGGGAGTCCGTAGGTTTGATTCTTCGATTGCCGGACTAGGCGGCTGTCCATTTGCTCCTAAAGCCGTTGGAAATGTCTGTACAGAAGACATGGTCAACATGTTCCGTGGGATGGGAGTCGAGACAGGTGCAGACCTAAACCAACTCCTGGATACTGCAAAATGGATGGAAACCAATATGGATCGGCCACTTGACGGCATGCTGATGAAAGCGGGAATTGCTTAAATTTTTATAAAAACATAAGTTGACTCAAAAGGTTAGTAGAATAATCTTTTGAGTCAGCTTTTTTTCAGGTGAAAAAAGCTAGAATAACTAAGTTTAAAAAGAAATCTATATCTACTATTAACAATCGATAATACACTCTTAAATTGCGTAAAGGAAAGGCTCATAGCTCACAATGCAGCTATTCGCCTTCCCTCTATACTTTTTCATATCATAGTAGTAATCGGTCACTATTTCAAAGCGATACAAATATTTTTCGCTTCTGTAAAAAACTCCATACTGTGGTGACCGCCCTCACGTCCTACTCCACTCTTTTTGAAGCCGCCGAATGGAGCACGTAGATCACGAACAAACCAGCAGTTCACCCAAATGGTACCTGCACGGACAGAATGTGAAATCCGGTGAGCTCGCTGGAGATTTTCTGTCCAAACAACACCGTTCAATCCGTAATCTGTATCATTGGCAATGCGAAGGGCATCTTCTTCAGTATCAAATGGAATAATGGTCACGATTGGGCCAAAGATTTCTTCCTGGCAAATTCGCGACTTCGAATCTTCAGTCAGATAGACAGTAGGCTCTAAATAATATCCATTTTGCAAATACTCCGGTAACTCTGGACGTTTTCCACCACAAATTAATGTTGCATTTTCTTCTTTGGCAATCTCTAGATAACTGGTGACCTTATTATAATGTTCTTCACTCACAACCGGACCCATTTTTGTTTCCGAATCTTGTGGATCGCCGACTTTTAGTTCCATTGCTGCTTTCTTAAATCTCATAAGGAACTCATCTAAAATCGATCTTTGCACTAAGATTCTTGATCCAGCAAGACAGATTTGACCAGAATTCATGAACGCTGCATGAATCGATACAGGAATCGCTTTATCTAGATCGGCATCCTCGAACACAATATTCGCTGCTTTTCCACCTAATTCAAACGAAACCTTCTTTAACGTGTCGGCACCGTTTTTCATAATTCGTTTTCCTGTAGCCGTCGAACCCGTGAAGGAAACAAGATCTACTTCAGGATGGGTGGTCAGAGCAGTTCCAACAACTCCGCCTAGACCATGAACGACATTGACAACACCGTCTGGAATTCCTGCTTCCTTCGCAATTTCTCCGAGAAGCGACACAGAAAGCGGAGTCATTTCAGCTGGTTTAATTACAGCTGTGTTTCCTGCAGCAAGACAAGGACCAAGTTTCCAAGTGGTTAGCATAAAAGGAACATTCCAAGGGGTAATCAGTGCAGCGACTCCTACTGGTTCGTAGCGAGTATAGTTTAAATACGCCTCTTCCATTGGATACACTTCTCCGCCTTGCTGCTCCATGAAGTCAGCAAAGAATTTGATGTTGTTGGCAGCACGTGGAACTTCATGCTGAACCGCAGAGTGATATGGTTTTCCGACATCGGTCGCATCTAATCGCGCGATTTCCTCTTTTCGCTCAAGAATGATTTCAGCCATCCGACGAAGCTTTGCACAACGCTCAGCTACTGTCATCGTTCTCCACGGGCCATTTTCAAAAGCGTCCCGAGCTACACGGCAAGCATAATCCACATCTTCTTGTGAGGCTTCACTGACTTTCGCTATTACCTCCTGTGTCGCTGGATTTTTCACTTCAAAAGTAGCTCCGTTGCTAGCTTTTATATAATCCCCGTTTATATAAAGACCCACTTCTCTGACACCAGTCTGTACGTTTGTCATTTTGAAACCTCATTTCTCTTTTTAACTGATTCGCCTGCAATGCCCCAATGTTCTGGATCTAGTTCATTAATCATGACGCGAACACTTTGGACGGGAGCATCTAGCACCTCTGATACTAAATCGGTCATTTCTCGAATTAATCGTTCTTTTTTTTCAGGTGATCTACCCTTAAGAATATTAACTTGAATAAAAGGCATTGTAACCTCTCCCTTCACTTTGAAGTTTATTCCGTGAATACTGCCTCAACACTTCCTATTCCATCAAAGCCGGCTGTGAAATGGTCACCTGCTTCAATTTTAATTGCTGCTGATAAGGAACCGCTAAACACGACTTCTCCTGGCTGAATACTCTGACCTACTTTATACAACCGATTGGCTAACCAAGCTATCGCTCTCGCTGGGTGGCCCATTACCGCTGCACCGGCACCTGTCGCAACGACTTCTCCGTTTTGTTTAAACACCATACCCATCAATTTCAAATCGAAATCCTGCGGTGAATAAAATCTTTCACCGATAATAAAGCGGGAAGAAGATGAATTATCTGCCACCGCATCTGGCAAGGTAAAGCTGAACCCATAAAAGCGGCTGTCAATAATTTCAACGGCAGGCGCAATATATTGTGTTGCATGAAGGACATCCGCTACGGTTACATGCGGACCTTTCAATTCTTTATTAAAAATAAAGGCAATTTCCGGCTCCAGTTTCGCATGGATGAATGGGGAGAGAGAAATTTTTTCTCCTTCAGACAACTGCATGCTTTCAAGCAAAACCCCATAAGATGGCTCATGAACACCCATCATCTCTTGTTTCGCTTTACTTGTTAATCCAAGTTTCCAGCCGATTCTTTTTGTGTTTTCTTCTTTACATTTCATATCGACTAAGCGTTCTTGTATTTGATAAGCTAAGGCTTCATCCAGTTCAGGATAGGCGTCCACAAACTTACCGACTGCTTTTTTCTGTTTTTCTGCCTGGAATAGTTCATGTGCTATTTGATCGATTACATCCGTTTTAATCATGTTATCACCCAGTTTCTTTTTTTATCTAATTGATCCGTGCGCTGATCAAGGTTCGGAGTTTATTTCATGACTCTTTTATTAATGAATGCTGATTTCACTGTGTTTGAAAAATAAACGGAAGAATTCCGGCTAAATTTGGACATACCTCTATTTCCTAATAAATAAAGGAAGCTTTTCCGTTTATATGATTGAAATCATTAAATTTTGGCTTATATAGAGCCATTAACCGGAATATCTCCTCTTATATCTGCTTTTTTAGCTTACTTTTGTACATTAGACGGAAATTCTCCGCCTATGTATTCTCCTGCCTACATAAAAACCGACAACTTAACCGAGCCTACTTAATAAAGGACGCCGTGACTGAACCAATATGAGCAAACTCTGCTGTAAACGTATCATTTTCCTTCACTTCAATCGCACTGGTTAAGGCACCTGAAAGAATAATTTCCCCTGCTTTTAGCGAGACATCGTACTTACCCAATGAATTCGCCAGCCATGCAACTGAACGAAGTGGATTTCCAAGGACGGCTGCGCCTGCTCCAGAATCAATCATTTCACCGTTTCGATAAGCGACCATTCCGATATGAGTAAGATCTAAGCCATCTAGCTTTGTCGGTTTCCCGCCAATCATTGCACTAGCAGAAGATCCATTGTCCGCAACTGTGTCTTCAAACTTGATCTTCCAATCTTCAATTCTACTATCAATTACTTCAATGGCTGGAACGATATAATCCGTAGCTTCAACAACGTCAAGGATAGAAACATTTGGACCTTTTAAATCCTTTTTTAAAATAAAGGCAATCTCAAATTCTACTTTTGGTTGAATATAATGTGATAGTGAAATCGATTCACCTTCGACCACCATCATATCTGCTAATAAATGACCATAGTCAGGCTGATTGACACCAAACATGTTTTGAATCGCTTTGCTTGTCGCGCCAATCTTTTTCCCTACGATGATCGCTCCATTTGCAACTTTTCTGCGGATCATCTCTAATTGGGTATAATAGGCTTCATCAACAGTAATTCCTGGATAGGAAATCGTTAACGGCTCGATCACCTGCTTTGTTTCCTCCGCTTCCAAAAGACGAGTGGCTGCTTCTTGAATGATTGTCACACCTGTTCCCTCCTTACCTGGTACTAGACTGTTATCCCTTTTTTCTCTGCTAGTTCAACCGCAACATCTAAAATCCAGTCCTCTTGGCCAGCAACGGTTTGCCTTTTACCAAGCTCTTCCATAATTTCGGATACCCCGACACCAAACTTCTCCGCGGCGTGTTTTACGTGTAATAAAAAGCTGTTATATACTCCAGCATAGCCGCTTGATAAGTTGCCTCTATCAATCACGATTGGAGACTGGATGAGTGGTGCGACCTTTTCCTCTGCAGCATCCATTAATATCGCTAAGTTAATTCCAGTTTCGATGTTCATTTTATTTAATACCGCCACAAGAACTTCCGTTGGTGCATTTCCAGCTCCAGCCCCAAGTCCTCTAAGCGTTCCGTCAATTTGATCGGCACCCGCTTCAAGTGCGGTTATCGTATTGCCAATGGCCAATCCTAGGTTATTATGAGCATGGAAACCAACTTGAATGGACAAGGCTTCTTTTAAGGCGGACACTCTTTCACGAACGCCGCTTTGAACAAGGGCACCTGCAGAATCCACTACATACACACAATCAGCACCATATGATTCCATTAGCTTTGCCTGCTCCACAAGGACACTGGCAGGCTGCGTATGCGACATCATAAGGAAACCAACTGTTTCAAGTCCTAATTCTTTCGCTAAGCGGAAGTACTGCTCAGTCACATCTGCTTCTGTACAATGAACGGCAATCCGGAGTACAGAAATGCCAAGCTCAGCCGCTTCTCTTAATTCTTTGCTCGTACCTATTCCTGGAACAAACAAAGAAGCAATTTTAGCTTGTTTCGCGGTCTCGACAGCTACTTTAATCAAGTCGTATTCAGAATGAATAGAAAACCCTTGCTGAATGGTCGACCCGTTTAAACCAGAACCATGGCTCACTTCTATCACTGGCACACCGGCTTCATCTAAATCTTTTACAATGGCGCGTACCTGTTCTGGTGTATAACTATGGCTAACGGCATGATCGCCATCTCGTAAGGTTGTATCTGTCAGTCTAGGAATCTTCATTGTGTTACCTCCTTTGCAGAAAGATAATGTGAGGCATAGACATCTCCGACTCGGTAGGCGGAGGCCGTCATGATATCTAAATTCCCTGCATAGGTAGGGAAGAAATCTCCTGCTCCAATTACTTCATTCATAATCACTACGGTTGGCAAGCGGCCCCATGGTGTTTCACGGTAATCTACAAATGGCGTACCTTTTAAACGATAGCCGGGAACATAGCTAGAAATCTCAGCTGCAATCGATTGAACCGACTCAATCACTGCTGCCTCATCGAATTCTTCTTTCATCACGGCATAGACGGAATTTGTCATATTTATAGGCGGCTGAGCTGGATTAAATACAGGAATGGCTCTTGCGATTGTCGCTCCGCCAATTTGTTGAACCGCATTTGCCGTTGTGCGTACAAACTCATCGACATTCTGTCTCGTTCCTGGTCCAATGGATACACTGGCCGCTGTTGCAATGACTTCTGCATAATGAACAGGTACTACACGATTGACGGCATGAACAAGTGGTGTTGTCGCCTGACCGCCGCAAGAAATTAAGTTAACGTTCATTGCTTCAAGATGGTCATGTAAATTAACAGTTGGGACAACAAACGGTCCAACCGCTGCCGGAGTCATGTCAACGGCTAATTTTCCTTGTTCTCGTAAGGCTTGTGCATTCAGCTTATGGGCTTTCGCACTGGTTGCATCAAACACAATCTTAATCTCTAGATCTTCTAGAATGGCATCAATACCATGATGGCTTACGGCAATTCCCTTTGCTTTTGCTCTCGCTAACCCCTCAGAATTTGGGTCAATCCCTGCCACTAAGGCTAATTCCATGTTTCCATCATTTTTTAAAATTTTATACATCAAGTCTGTTCCAATATTTCCAGATCCCAAAATTGCTGCTTTAACTTTCGTCACGACCCTTACACCTCACTTTCTAGTAATCAATGAATTAAGGTTTTACAACTTCTTTTTCAACTGCTTCACTAGATGTTAGCGGTGTTCCTTGCGTCCACCAAGAAACAGGGAATTCGGTTCCAATCCAAGTATCGCCGTTGCCCGGAACGTCTTTCATATCCCAAATAACAGGCTTCCAAGCAGGATCTGTAATGATATAGCCCGCATCTCCGAATAATTCAATGCGGTTGCCGCCTGGTTCAATCACATACATACAAAACGCTTGGGAAACTCCATGCTTATTAGGCGGAACTTCAATTTTAATACCATGATCTTTAAGTAGATCCGACACATCATAAAGGTTTTGCGGAATCCCGTACCAGTAGCAAAGATGATGAAGCTTTCCTTTTATGCCGCTAGGCTCTTGCATATAAGCCACTTCATGAACGAGATTGGATACACTAATCCAGCTTCCTAGAACATGACCATTATCTTGAATTTGCTCTCTCAATCGGAAACCGAGCGTATCAATCATAAAGTTCGTATCGACTTCTGGATTAGAAGTCATTAAATTGATATGATCTAAGCGGCGAACCGGTACACCGCGATCTGGGCGTTTGGATGGACGGTTTAATAGTTTTGAGCGTTGATCGTCTTTCACATTGTAATAGTCGACATCCCAAAGAATTTCCATTAAGTGACCATCAGGAGTAGTGAATTGATAAGCTTTTCCGTGACCGATATCACCGTCGATCCAGCCTTTACCTAATCCTGTCTTTTCAATTTCTTCCACACGGCGCTGTAGTGCTTGCGGGGATGTTGCCCGCCAAGCAACATGGCCGACTCCTGCTTGTATGGATTCAGTTATTTTTAACGTATTATGATAAAAATCCTCATAAGCTCGCAGATAAACGGAGCTACCGGACCGAGCCGTTACTTCCATTCCTAGAAATCTTGTGAAAAATTCAACAGATTGTTCCAGTTTTGGTGAAAGAATCTCCACGTGTGCAAGTTGTGCTAGATCAAAAATTGGCTCTTTAAAAATTGTCATGTCCGTTCCTCCTAGATTTCCCTTTAAATTTTTTTAGTTTTGTAAACATGAAAAAAGAAGATTGACGAAATATACTGAATAGTGATACCGTTTTCATTATATTCGGTATCAAATTCTTCTTCATTTGTCGAAAACCTGTTGTATGCTTCCATCATAATGGGTTGCCATGTTAGGTACAATGTCACTGTCCCTTTATAGGGGACACTTTTAGAATATTTATATAATTTTTACTATTCGGAGGAAAATATGATACTAGAACAAGAAAAGCTGCTCTCTTCTGTAAAAAATGCCATTAGAATTTTGCGTGCTTTTAAAATGGATCAACCACAAAAAGGAGTACGCGAACTAGCCAATGAACTTGGTTTAGGAAAAAGCAGTGTCCAAAGAATTCTTACAACTCTCGCATCCGAAGGGTTGGTACAAAAAAATAAAGAGACCAATAAATATGAGTTAGGTCTCTCCGTTGTTGAATTGAGCTCCATTGTCTTAGGTAACATCGATCTGCATACGGAATCACGACCGATCCTTACCGACCTTGCCAATAAATGTGGGGAAACCGCCCACCTGGCAATATTAGATGGAAATCATGTAGTCTATTTAGACAAAGTCGAGAGTAAAACCTCGAATAAAGTACCCTCACACTTAGGATTCCATAATTATGCTCATTGTACGAGTTCAGGTAAACTTCTTCTTGCGCATAGTGGAACCTACTTGGTTGATCTAGTAATTCAAAATGGACTCGATGCGATTACACCGAAAACCATTATAGAACCAGATAGATTTCGGGAAGAGTTGAAAACAATCTTAAAGCATGGCTATTCGGTTAGTGTCGATGAATATACCATGGGACGGACATCCGTGTCCGCACCTGTCAGAGACCATACAGGAAAAGTCATTGCTGCTATTAATCTAGTAGGACCAAGTTCACGATTCTCAAAGCAACGCATTCAGTATTTTGCAAGTGAATTGATCACTTCTGGAAAATTAATTTCCGAGAGACTTGGTTACTGGAAAAGGTAAATATCTTCATCGACCCACTAAGAGGAGCTTAAAAAGACTTGTCTTGAAGCTACTTCTTGAACAAACCCTTTAGGCAAAACTTTCTTCCATGAAACTCGAACGGTCTCCCATTCATAAAAAGGAAATCCATGCCCGCAGGGTGATAATAAAGTAAGCCTTCCGTCACGAACGACCGCGATTTGAGTGGTCGTCTCTTGGTGAAGGTTTACGGTAACTTCATACCATCCTGAAGCAGGCATCAAATAATACGGAAGGAGTACGACCTCCACAAGTTTTTTACGGAAAATAATTCTGCCCTCACTTTGATATTCAGTCCCTAAATAAAAAGGGATTCTTTCCAGTTCACCAGCTAAAATCAGTTGACGAATGAGCGTAGAACTGATTTTTTCGCCTTCCCACTCTATTTTATCCACCTTGACTCCCTCAATTTTTCCATCTGAATCCCTTCTCATAGTATCCATATTGCCTTCGCCCCGGTGTCCATATGTAAAGTCAAAACCTGCTACCACCTGTTTTGCTCCAAAGTCCAGAAGATAGGTTTTAACAAATTCCCTTGGAGATAACTCCGCAAATTCCTTTGTAAACTGAATCAAGTAGAAACAATCTACCCCTAACTCTTCAAAAATTCTACGCTTATCCTTCATTGGCATGAGATAAGGGATGATCTTTTTCCCATTTGAAAGGACCACTTTTGGATGAGGGAAAAAACTCATAATAACCAAAGGGAGTTCTTGTTCTTCCGCAACTCTTTTTGCCTCTTTAATCACCTTCTGATGACCTAAATGCACGCCATCAAAAAATCCTAGAGCCATTACACATGGCTTTGTTCGTAAAGAAGTTTGTTCGCGGTTGTTGCTTGTCACTTGAATGAATTCCAAGATAGCTCCCTCCATTGTTCACCATATACGTATCTTTTAATGCAATTCGCCTATCAATCTATTAAGACTTCACGACTTCCTCTGTTTTCACTGGTGTAAGAGGTGTTCCCTGCGTCCACCAAGATACTGGGAATTCTGTTCCAATCCATGTATCGCCATTGCCAGGAACGTCCTTCATATCCCAAACTACTGGCTTCCATGCTGGGTCCGTAATGATGTAACCTGCATCTCCGAATAATTCAATCCTGTTTCCGCCTGGTTCAATCACATACATACAGAACGCTTGGCTGACTCCATGCTTATTCGGTGGAACTTCAATTTTAATACCATGGTCTTTCATCAAATCTGCTACATCATAAAGATTTTGAGGAATACCATACCAGTAGCAAAGATGATGCAGCTTCCCTTTTACTCCGCTAGGTTCTTGCATATAGGCAATCTCATGAACGAGATTAGAAACACTAATCCAGCTGCCCAGCACATGGCCATTATCTTGAATTTGCTCTCTTAATCGAAAACCGAGTGTGTTGAGCATAAAGTCCGTATCGGCCCCTGGATTCGAAGTCATGAGATTAATATGATCTAAACGGCGAACCGGCACGCCACGATCCGGGCGTTTGGATGGACGATTTAATAGTTTCGACCTTTGCCCTTCTTCCACTTGGTAATACTCAACGTCCCAAAGAATTTCCATTAAATGACCATCAGGATTTGTAAATTGGTAGGCTCTGCCGTGACCGATATCACCATCAATCCAGCCTTTGCCTAAACCGGTCTTTTCAATTTCTTCTACACGTCGCTCTAACGCTTGCGGTGAAGTGGCACGCCAAGCAACATGGCCGACACCCGCTTGATCTGATTCTGTAATGATTAACGTATTGTGGTAGAAATCCTCATAAGCACGAAGGTATACGGATTTTTCAGTACGAGCCGTTACTTCCATTCCTAGAAATCTTGTAAAAAATTCAACAGATTTTTCAAGTTTCGGAGAAAGAAGCTCCACGTGAGCAAGCTGGGCTACATCAAAAATGGGTTCCTGGTAAGAAGTCATGGTAATCCTCCTATTAGATATATTGTTTGAAATAGACTACTTATTTACGAGACTTACTTCAGGCGTAAAAGAGCGATATTGGCCATTAAAGAACATGAGCGGCTCTCCCTCTTCAAGCTTAATATCGATGACTCTGCCGATAAATAAGGTATGATCTCCTTCGATATGTTCATTTACCACTTCACATGCTACCTGAGCGATGGCTCCTGTTAAGACAGGGAGTCCCGCCAGTTGGTCGAAATCGATTTCCCTCTTTTCCTTTATCTGACCAGCAAAGAGCATCGAGTATTCTTGTTGCTCTCCCGCTAAAATATTCACGGCAAACTTTTTACTATTCTTGATTTTTTCAAGCATTTGCGCTCTTTCGCCGATCGAAATCACCACTAGCTTTGGATTTAGAGAGACCGACATGAAGGCATTAGCCGTCATGCCGTGCACCTCTCCTTCTAGCTCAGTCGTGATGACCGTAACGCCCGTAGCAAATTTCCCCATAGCCTGGCGAAATAGACGATCATCCATTTTGTTCCCTCCTATCAAACTTTATGATTTAACCGCTTCTTTTTCTTTCGCATCTACCCATGTTTTATTCGTCCAGCCCTTAAGGTCATAATCACTTAATGCAGAATCGACGAATGCTTTTTGCTGATCGGCAGCACCTGTTGCCTCAAAATGGAATAACGCTTCCATGTTGATGTTTTCATGGTTTCCAGCATAGTTGACCTCATATAATTCATGACGTCCTCCGAACTCTGTGCCGATTGTATCCCAAACCATTTTCAATAATTTCACACGTTCTTCCGCACCAATTCCTGTTCCGCGATAATACGTGTCTAAGTAAGGTTTTAAATCTTCATTGAGGAAATCTTTTGAACTTGAAGGCAATTGAATTAATCCGCCAGCCACGACTTGCTCAAAGATATTCTTCACCTTGACCCAAGCCAATGGAGCCAACGCTCGATAAGCAGCACTTGAGTAAGAGTTTGGAACCACTAAGCCGTTTGGCCCTTTTTCAGGATCTGTTGCCATTGCAGTAGAAAGACCCCAGAACATATTTCGTAAAGCAACCACTTCACCAATCTTTGCCTGAACCCCACGGAAATCTTTCGTACCTGCTCCTTCCGTTGCTTTTAATAAAAGCCCGGTCATAAAATCTAATTTAACGGCAAGACGTGTACAGCCATGGAAAGTAAAGCGTGGGATGAAACCGCTTACTTTTGCAAAGTTATTTGATACCTCAATATTGCGATACGCCAATACATTTTCCCAAGGAATGAAGACGTTATCGAGCACAATCACGGCGTCATTTTCATCAAAGCGGCTAGATAAAGGATAATCAAATGGAGTTCCGTTTTTTGCAGCATGTAATTCATAGGATTGGCGGCTTATCATGCTAAGACCTTCTGCATTCATTGGCACGAAGAAGATCAATGCATGACTATCATCACCACCGCCTAAATCTTTCGGTCCATAGTTTGCAACAAAGTTATAATGTGTTAAAGCAGAAGCTGTTCCTACCATTTTGGCACCGCTTACAATTATCCCGTCATCTCGCTCCGCAACAGCACGAACAAATACATCTTTATTCTCATGTAAAGGTTTTGAACGATCCACTTGTGGATTAATGATTGTATGGTTAATGAATGGTACTTCCTTTGTTGATTTTTTGTACCAGGCTAATGCATTGTCTTCAAAACCTTGATAAAAATGACCAAACGCATTAAGGTGTCCAGTGAAAGAAGCTTTGTAATCAGGTGTTCGTCCCATAAAACCATAGCTTAGCTTTGCCCACTGAGCAATGGCATCTCTTGCCTCTAACAAATCCTGAGAACTAGTGGGTGTTTTGAAAAATTTATGTGTTCTGTCGCCAAATTCGGTTGTTGTGGTTAAGATATCACGTGTCGCTGGATCATGAAGAGCATCGTACATTCTCGCATACGAACGAGCAGCATTCCGATAAGCGGGATGTGTTGTTACATCTTTAATTTTTTCCCCGTTTAAATAAACCGATCTGCCGTCATTGAGACTTTCCAAATATTCTTTGCCTGTGTACATTTCTTCAACTCCATTCTTAGATTCCTACTTTTTTATGTGTGGCACATCTGTCCACCACTAGTACTATCATAAGTTATCTGAAAATTCATAACAATAACACGAAGTGACAGAAAACTTCGTAAATACTACTCCTTTGTGTCAGTATGGCAAAATAAAAGCCAGACACCCCACTAACGAATGTTCAGTGGGAAGTCTGGCAAATTTATAGATGATTCGTTTTCTTTTACCGAATAAATCGAACTACTCTGCTTGAATTTTTTTGATTTTCTCATGCTCAACAATTTTTAATGCTTTTAGCGCCATCATTAACTGAAATTGTCTCTGCGGATCACGCAAATCACGATTAAGAAGATCCGTAATTTTGTTGAGGCGATAACGAAGGCCGCTTTTTGAGAGTGCGAGGGATTCTGCTGTTTGTTCCAGGTTGCCGCCTTGTTCAAGAAAATGGTAGAGTGTTTCAATCAATTCTAATTTATTCTTATCAAGATTCTCGTAGAGAACCCCAAGCTGATCACGGATCATTTTCCTGATGGCTTGCTCGTTTTGGTCATTAATCAAGATTCCTAGCATTCCTAAATCACTAAAAAAGGTGATTGGTTCATCCCTAGAAGATAGCCGCACAGCAGAACATGCTTCTTCCATTGCCACCCCTGCTTCAAGGATGTTACTGTTTTGCGAGCTTATTCCTGCTAAGAATAGAGCATGTTTTGTTTCCTTCTTTAAAAAAGCGACTAACGTCCGAATCATTTTCTCCATATTTTGCTGAGTGACTTGGTTCTCTGTAATCAGGAGAATTAGAGTGTCAGGCCGCTGACCGATAATTACATTTAGGTTCTCTTCTTCCCGAAAGTAAGCAGATACCATTTCAAATGTCTTCTTATGTAACGTGAATTCTTTTTCATCACACTTATTTAAAAACTTGTAGGTCAAAGCCACAATATGATAGTAATCGGACAAATCTAACTGAATATAATCCGCTTTTCTCATGATTTCTTGCTGCGTATATTTCCCACTCATAATTTCTTCAAGAAAATGGCCTTTCACCTGTTCTAATGATTCCACTTCTGTTTTTTCCTTTAAAAACAGCAGGGAGCAAATCGACGCTAGTCGATCAAGAATCATCGAGTCAACCTCATATTTAGGAATCCTTCCTTGCTCGTATAGAAAAGAGCAATAACCTACAATCTTGCCTAAAAGGTAGATTGGAGTCTTTAGGCTCATCCCTTTTTCAAATGAGAAAATACCCACTTTGGAATGACATTGCTTCTTATCGGGAATCTCAGAAAATGATGCTCTACTAGACTCAAAATCTTCCAGGTTGATACCTTTAGAGGCAATGATATTTTGACGGCTATCCTCCACGACAATCGACAGATGATTTTGTTTATGTACAATGTTGAGAATACTATCGATGTTATTGCCTTTGATTAGCTCATTGGTCATCTCATTATATGTTTTTGAAACAAGTGCGAGGTTATTTTTTTCCTGCATGAGTTTTTCGTTTGTTTGCTCCAGTTCCTTCAAAATCGGCAGTTCTTTACTATAAGAAAAGAATTCCTCCGCTTCTTCCTTCCATTCCGAAACTAGACGCCCTTCCCACACGCAACACGGGTCCCCTTGTCCCTGACATTGCAGCTCTTTGAAAAAGACGTTCACTCCAACCACACCCGTAATATATCCCGTAGCATAACCAGTTAACGTATAACAAACTGGTCCATGGCTCATCCCAAAATTTTTAAGATGTTGTTCCGCTTCATACGAATTTTCCCAAATCCCTTTAAAGCGAAACGATTTGATTTCGTTTTCTTCTACCTCAAATTCCTTTTCAGTAATGCGTGATTTTGCATGGCCTTTTAAGGCATGAATTATCGGACCATATTCAATCTTTTCAAGTAAGCTTAAGGAATCTCTTTTAGCCACCTCCTGGGCGTCTTCAACTCCCAGTTGATATCCATACTTAAAAAAGAATGTTTTCATCCGATCAATCCCAATATTCTCAATTAAATCTCGTTGCATTGTTCCGAAAGCCCTTGTTGAAACAAAGACAGATCTTTCATTGTTGGCAAACCATAGTTCATTCTCTTGGTGTATATGTAATAAGTCATTTAGTTCCAGTGTTTTCATTCTATTTCTCCCTTATTTCAGATTTAATTCAGCTTACCTGCGAGTGAATGAATGAATAAATATTGACTTATGATTATCAAGAAGTTATTAGTTCCATTATACTGAAGGATCCACTAGATGAAAAGGTTCTCACTCCTGAATGACTACTCAAAAAAACCTTTTTACATCGTTAATTTGCTTTAAAAAGACATGTCACCCATTCGTTACTTTGCTTCTTTTCCACCAATCTGAAGCCTGCCTCTTTAAACACAGATTCTACCAATTGGTAATTCCATTCAAGCATACCGGATAAAATAAATGTCGTGTTTTTGCAGTCTAAAAGTCTTTGAGCGTTAAGGATATCCCTATTTTCTTGTGTTCCAATATTGAGGAACACCCAATTATATTCTTTTTTGATTACATTTTTATTCTTGATTAAATCACTTTGAACCACATTCACCGGCATTACACCATTTAGTTCACACTGATAGAGAATTTCCCGCTCAACCGGCTGAATATCATAGGTATCGATAAGGCTCGCTCCTTTGAGTGCAGCCGCTATACTTAATACTCCGGAACCCGCGCCAATGTCTGCCACACTTAAACCTTTGAAATCATGATTTAAAATGAAGTGCAAACAATCTCTTGTCGTTTCGTGATAGCCTGTCCCAAAATTTCCTTGAGAGTCCAGTACAATCCGTTTTTTTATGTCGTAATGATTCATTTTATCTGGTGTGGTGATAACCCAGCCATTTTCAAGAAAAATATCATCAAATGTTTGCTGGTAATTGAGCTCATTTACTTTCTTAACGACCAAACTGGAGTCATCAATGGCTAATATATCTACTAACATACGCCGTTCCTTTGCTTCCATAAAATCGTTAATATAAATATTAAGGTCTGTGATTTCATTCTTCCTTTCAACAAAGGCATAGCCATTGGCATCTGTCACCACATCTAATGGAACCTCGTAAAAAGTTTGATAGTAGCCTTTTTGGTATAAATGCGGAATGATTTTCTCAATCTTTTTGGCTGGAAGTCTTACGGTTATTTCATACATCGTTATTTCTCCTAGCTATTGGCCCGTGCGACATGGCTCGAGCCAACAGTGACCATTTTTTTACCATTATCGCCAGTCGAATGAAAAAGAAAACGACTTACATAATAAAAATTGATCCTAGTAGAAATCAGAATTTGCTCCGCTTCATTTAAAAATCACTTTACCTGAAAACCTTGCCGTGGTTTTTTAATAAATGATTTACAGAACCTTAACATCAAAACTGCAGGCTCTTAACAATGATTGATTATTCTATTATTAGTGGGGATAGCATGTGTGGCTATCATGGTAATTGGCGTAGGTGGAGCCATTACTTGTAAAGCAATTTTTTGTTGAAGAATAAGGACTCTGACTCTTCTTAACTATCCTAGTAATATTAACTTAGTCTTAGTGGAATAATAGTTATATCGTTGGAAAAGGAGTTAAACAATGAAAAAACAAAACATTTTATTTAACCTTGATGACACATTAGCATACTGTAATAAATATTTTAGCCTAGTAATCGACGAGTTCGCTGACCATATGATGGAATGGTTTGACTCGATAAAAGAGGAAGAGATAAAACAGAAACAGCTTCAACTTGATGTTGCAGCGATTAGTGAGTACGGGCTAAAATCAGATCGGTTTCCTGAATCCTTTGTTGGTACATATAAATACTTTTGCGACTTAACTGGGAGGGAAAAGAAAAAGAAAGAAATCCAATATTTGAGAGAGTTGGGTTATAAGGTATTCGAGATCCCAGTTGAACCTATTCCAAAAATGAATGAAACCCTGCTGCGTCTAAAAGAAGATGGACATGAATTATATTTGCACACAGGAGGAGATGAGGCTAATCAACGCAGAAAAATTACCCAGTTGGAATTGACTACGTTTTTTGAACATCGCATTTTTATTTCAGAACATAAAGATACAACAGCATTATCCAATATTTTAAAAACGATTAAGGCTGACCCACATGTAACATGGATGGTTGGAAATTCATTAAGAACAGATATTGTCCCAGCACTGGAAATGGATATCCATGCAATCTACATTCCAGCAGAAAATGAATGGACGTATAACATGGTTGATGTTAACGTTGAACATAGCAGTACTTTTATCACAGTAAATTCACTTTATGAAGTTCCTGATGTAATTGATAAAAGCATCCAAGAGCAAATGATGTGAGTGGGAAAAATCAATAACGAATGGACCATTAAATCGGAATCCTTTAAGTGAGTCGACAATGTATGAATACTTGCCCCCAAAAAAGAATTAACATATCCTCCTTTTATTATGGATAATCTAAATGAAAGAAATTAGGTATTGAGAATCGTTAACAAGTTTAAACTCTAGTAAGTTATTCGGAGGGAAGATTTTTTGAGTGGAATAATTCCTACTTATACTGAAATTGCAGCACTTCGAAATCGTTTATTCGATAAAAATTTAAAACACTGGATTCATGATGATTTATTTACCCCCGGTTGGTGGTTTCTACTTCTATCTTGTATACTTCCTTGGTATATATGGTGGAAGCTCGTTGATAAAAATAGAATTTTTGAGATCTTATCTTATGGACTTATTTGGGCAGTTTTATCCATCGCCTCAGACCTTGTAGGTGTTGAGTTGGGTTTGTGGGGATATCCTGATAAATTAATACCTATCATTCCGCCTATGGTACCTGCTGACCTCACTGTAATACCCGTCAGTTACATGTTGGTATATCAGTATTTCCCATTATGGCAGTCTTTCGTAAAAGCAAGCATAGTATTGTCTGCACTATTTTCATATATTATAGAGCCAATTTTTGAACTATTTGACTTACTCATACTAGATAAATGGAAACATACTTATTCCTTTATTGGATTTATTTTTGGCGCAATCCTCTTTAAATTTGTAATGGAGAAGATAAAGAAAAGGTAATATTCATCAAAAAATACCCTAAGTTCCCCATCAACGGTATAAAAACCATTAAAATCTCGCCTATGTGTATGATTCCTTTAATAAAGTAGGCTTTTTCCTTGTTAAACTATCCTGCTCTTTCTAACGGAAATGTTAGTTTTTAATCTACGATATTAAGCATTACAGCCTCTTCTATCATTGAATTGAAAAAGAGGTGCGACTGCACCTACAATTTTTAACTTAAGCCCTGTTAGTTAAAAGTTTATTCTTCTTCCGTACATAATACTGAGACGTCCATCCAGCCATACGCAACATCATCTACTACCATTCCTCCAAACTCACTTTTCCTATGAAGATATGCCCTTCCTCCCATACGTTCATAAAAACCAAGACCAGATTTATTTCGTTCCATTACCCACACCAACATAGAAGCAATGCCTTTTTCTGTAAAATGCCTGGCAATGGCCGAAACCAGTTGTCTTCCTACACCTAATCCTCTACATTCCTGTAATAGATAAAGTGAGTATAATTCCCCATCAAAATTTTCGTCAACAATGCTTTTACCTGATGCAAAACCTATAATTTCCCCTGCCTCAGTCATTGCAATATAAATAAAGGGTTCTTTTTCGTGATTTAAAAAATTAAGCCACCTTTGTTCTGACTCTTCATACGATAAACTGTCCAAATAATCGTCTGGTACTAAACCTCGATAAGTAGTTTTCCAACCATCAACATAAACTCTCGCTATCGATTTTATATCTACTCCACTTGCCTTTTTAATCTTCATACTTATCACCTCTAAATAGACTTCGTGCCTGTTTATCACTTGTTTTTATACTCTCATTCACATTTATACTACTGTTTTCTTTTTAATGTATCCAGTACTCTACTTATACTGCAAATTTTTTCTAGTTAACATCTTTTTTTACTGGGTACATAAAATAACGTCTTGGCTTAAACGAAATTACATATTCTACATAGGATATTTTAGGAGGATAACTATGTTTGGATTCGCTGACATCATAAAATTTTTAATCTCTTTTTTCGTGATCCTGCCTTTTGTTACTCTTATCCATTTAAGCGGGCATATTTTTTTCGTTACGCTATTCAGAGGATTAGAGAAAAAAATCATCATCGGTTGTGGACCTTTGGTATTTTCATTTTGGAATATTGAAGTAAGGAAATACTATTTCTGGAATGGGGCCTGCGAGTTTAAATCGTTAAAGCATGATAACCGAGTCACGAACACCTTAATTTACCTTGGCGGATCTTTATTCAACCTGATAAGTATTTTTCTGGTACACATCCTCATTTCTAAAGGAATTCTAGAGAAGTCCGTTTTTTGGTCTCAGTTTACCTATTTCTCATTTTATATTCTTTTTTTCTCCCTATTTCCTATGTATTTTTCAGATGGGTCGCCCAGTGACGGGAAGGCGGCAGTACTCGCATTGAAAAACCAGGATGAAAAGAAAATAAGTGATGATATTCAATTCAGGAAAAGTGAAGACAAAAATAAACCAGAGTAACGAAAACATCTAATGAGTAAAACTACTTCAGCTGGGTAGTATATGTTTAGGATGCTGTGCATTCATATTTAGCATATTCTCTATTAATAAACGAGGAAGTGAATAGATGACTCACAGTAACGAACGCAGTAATTTTGATGGGAATGAAGAAGAAAGTGGCAACAACAATGCTGATAACAATACTATACAAGGTACTAGTGAATTTGGTGAAGCAGCAGGAACGTTTACTGATGCTGTTGCAGGTGCTATGATAGGTGCTCCATTTGGACTCTTTGGTGCTGTTATTGGCGGTGTTTCAGGCGGTGTTATTGGTAACCAGATAGTCGAGACAGCTGAAGCAGATAACCATACAGATTCCAATAATCAGGATATCAGCAATAATATTAACTCTAAGGATTCCCATCAATAAAACAATGAAATATAAAATACTTGTTAACCCCCGTTATGAAGAACTTGTGCACAGCAGCTAACGGTAAAATGTTTAGAGAAAGAACTCAAAAATGGGTTCTTTTTTTTTGATATTATTTGCACTAAGAACGCTTAACTAAAAAAATAATTTTCATGTATTTATCTGTCCATCCCCAGCTACTTCAATAAGATACCTTATTTAATCCCAAAAATAACGTTTAACCATATGGTGTGACGGGTAGTAAATAAATGAACAATCATAAAGGAGGAATGAGCATGAATGTTGCAGAGGTAATGACTACCAATGTTGATAGCTGTAGTCCAGAAAGTACGTGTAAAGAGGTTGCCATGAAAATGAAAGAGCTGGATGTGGGGGCCGTTCCAATTTGTGATAATGAAAAATTAGTAGGAATCGTAACCGACCGTGATTTAGTCATAAAGGGATTTGTCAATGATCTATCGAGTGACTCCACGATTTCTGAATTAGTAACCGACAATGTGATAAAAGGAAACAAAGAAATGTCAGTGGAGGAAGCGGTAAACCTCATGTCCCAGCACCAAATTCGTCGTCTTCCGATTGTGGAAGATGACAAATTGGTTGGAATTGTCTCACTTGGTGATTTAGCTGTTAATAATCATTCGACGGATAAAGCTGGACATGCCCTTAAGAATATTTCAAATCCAGCACAACCTAAACAATCAAACTTCTAATTAAAAGTCCAATGTCCAATTATTAATATTGACCATAGAACGACGCCGATTTTCTATTTAAGAAAATCGGCTTTTTTAACTTTGTAATTTATTCCTTTCATATGTAGGATAATTCGCGAAAATACCTTTTCATTTTCGGTTATAAATGATATTATTCCTATTAACATAGTAGGGATTGCGGGTGTTTTAGGTTATGTCTTTGTATGAAAGATTACCTAGTGATTTTTTGATTCAATTCTATAATGAAGTGAAGAAGATGTGTTCAAATGGTTTAGTTACTAAGAATATGTACTATGAATTAGGATTAATCATGGCAGCCGCCTCAAAAAGAGGGATACAATTAGACAAGCCAAAGGATTTTGAACAAAACGTTAACTTCGACTTATTACTGGAATTAAAGTATCATAATTGGATCATTAGGAAACCAACGAAAAAAGCCACTGATAAAAATTAGTGGCTGATTCCACTTACCTACTTCGTTAATGTGTGGAGTGACCTTCTTTAGATTGTTTTAAACGTGTTAATTTTACTTATTTTAAATGAAATGAAAAAAATTACGATATAAATCGGAAAAGAATAATAATTTTTCCAATTACCAGGTGTGTATAACCCAATCCGTTCCATTACTGGTTCTCCTATAAAAGAGATGAATGCTCCATAGATAATCGCTTTAAGAAAAGGATGGATGGCCGGTTTGAATTGGATAAAAAACATCGTTAATACTGGTAATAAACAAAAATCCCAGGGTATGTAACTAGGGATCGTAGGAATTACCTTTCCAGAATAATGCCATATCCCTAAAATCACACCTAAAAAGTCTAACCATGACGTGATAAAGGCCACAAAACTCCCAACTAGTAATAACCTTCCTTCACTCCCTTTTTTTCTAAAGAAGAACCAAATCATCCAAGGAGTAACTGCCAAGATAATCGAAAAATAAAAATCCCAGTGCCATAAAGTATTTTCTTTCCAAAACTCATAATATTCAACATTTATCTGATGAATTTGTTGATAAAGCTTATCTGTTGTCTTTATCTTATCTGAATCAAGTAATGGTTCCATTTTTCAAACACCTTTTTCGAATCATAGTATTTATTTTAGTCTATCCAATGTATGCTTGTTTCACTATCCTTCCGATCACCTTAAGAAGGAAAAGGCATTACCGCTGCTACAGTAATGCCCCCTTTAGCCGTTAAGATAGCTTGTTTTTTCGCTATTCCATTCATTTTTCGTTCAATTTTAATGATTTTACTAAGGTATTTTACTTAGAATCATCTTATAAAAACTAATTGTGCTTAGCTTACGATCAAACTCCTGCTCCTTCTTGATAAGAATACGATTCCTCTAAAAGCTTTTCCCACTGTTCATATAAGGCATTAGCTATCTCATAGTCTTCGTATTCTAATGAAAGATCTTCCTCTAATTTCTCTTTTAAACGAGAGCACATTCCTTCCCATCCCTCTAAGCTTGCATTATCAACATGTTTTGCTAATATCGGTTTCGTGCTATTCCAAGTTGAGTAAAGATTGTTACACCATGCCAATAAATCCTCTCGGTATTGGTTTAGTTCCTCCATATCAATATTTTGGTCTGTTTCAATTTCCAAATCGACTTGGAAATCATTTGCCTCTAACTCTTCTTCCTCGAGATGGATTTGTTCTTCCATTTCAAAACGGTTTACAGAATCGGCTGTACATTCTTTTTGATCAGCATTTACTTCTCTATATAACAACTCCATTTGTTCAGATAAATTTTTAGCTGTTTCATGACACCATTCCAACAAATCGTGACGGTATTGTTTCTGTTCATTCACTTTAATCATTCCTCCACCGTATAAATTCATAATCCTCATTCACCATTAAAAATGGTTATTTATCACCTATAAATTAACCACAATCTCATACTATGTTCTACGATTGTCCCGCGAATAGACGATTACCCATAGACCAAACATCCTTTTTTAAGTAATTAAAGGGAGAGTCTATCCAATGTAGTCTATACCTTTAACAAGAACCAAAAAAAATCCCCTTCTTCTTAGAAAGGGATTAACGATTTAATTATCTTACTGCCGATGCAGCCATTCTTATATAAGTATGTCTTTTACCCCTAACAGTAATCGAAAGTGCTTGAATATTCTCAGGTAATGCCATACCAGAATATCCAGCATCCCCAATATGAAAAATATCGACTCCTGCTCTTTTGGAGCTTAAAGCAATAGCACGAATGGTTTCTTCGTCTGCCCCTTCTTGGCTGGTGCCAATTGCAGCAAGGGTTAATGCCCCTTTAGCTTTAACATTTTCAATCGCTTCCGCAAGTGTTTCTTCACGAACTCCTGGAACTGTTCCTGGTGCCGGAAAAAGAATGACATCTGCACCTGCTTCTGCAAAGCGAGAAAATGCATTGAGATCAAACACGTTTCCTGCTGTTCCAGCATTATGCATTTTGCCGGCTATAATCAGTCCACCAAAATGTTTATTCGCTAATGTAATAGCCTGTTCAATTTTCTCATTGGTTACCCCTGATTTTGGGTTGCCGGTTAAACAAATAAAGTCACATCCCAACTGCTTGGCCATCGCTAGAGATTTTTCAGTAGCAGTACGCCCTTCCGGCAATGAATGCAATTTTTCTAAGGTCTTAGCCTCTGGATCAACAGGTTCAAGATTAATGCCCACTGGCAGGCCCGTTAGTTTTTTTATTTTTTGAATGATTTGTTCATCGATAACCGTGTCTGCCGCATTTGGTTGAAATATGCTGTATGACTCAATCCCATTTACAAAGGGGTTCAAACAATCGAACATGTTCAGTAAGATCATATCCGCACCAAATGCCTTCATTACTTCCGGGTTGGATACCTCCGGAAGTAACGGTTGAGAAGTCACTACCGTTTCAGCGATTATCGTTCTTCCTTCTGCTGCGCGGATTGCCTGCTTTAATTCTTCTCTACCCATTTTCCGAAAATCAGAACCTCTACAATCTAAAATTCTTTTCATCTCATTCACCTCTTATGGTTATTCTTTATTATGCTATCATAGTGTCTCTACTTAAGATAATTTTCAGCAAATAGCAAGAATATCAATATTTTTATTAAAGCAGGATCCTTCCTGAAAAACTTTTTTCATGCAAACAGAATCAAATAGGTTATTGAATAATTCCACTAGTTAACATAATATGATTATGTTAACCTCGTTTTTTACAAATTATAGTTATACCTTTAACCTAAAAACTTTCCTACTACTTTTCTATACAAATACCTCTTATTAATCCCACCAAAAATACCAAACGGAAGAATTGATTAGTGTTCCTGCTAAAGAATTGACAGTTCCAACTCCTTGCCAGACGATATCTCCACAAAATCCAAACTGTTCCCATGCGAGAATTTCTGATTCTTCTTGTGTTTTGAGTGGACTTTCCACATATAGTTCCCAGACATCCTGGGTAACTAACGCGGGTGTTGCTCCGTATTTCTCATACCAGTATTTGAATACTGCAACTTGCTCCTCTGGCATAGGACATTCATTAAACCCTCCCATCGGTACCCAAGCAGCCACTTCCCAAGGTTTATCTGTTGGAATCTTTGCGAGAATGATTTTTTTATTAGAGGCTTCTTCAATAGATAAAAAATGACTTATCGGCGCCTCTGTTGAAAACTCGCCTCTGATATCATAGTCTTCGTCCCCATCCATCGGCATAACCTCATCAAGAAGTCTCTTTAACAATTCATTTATATTTATTTCATGTGCTTGTGTTATGATCGTTTCTCGATATTCATGATCCATCTCGGTGTCAAGGATTTCTAACATCAGTTCTGAAGGAATGATGATTAGCGGTGTATAACCTTCCTTTTTGCCGTCAATGAGAGCTTGACGGTATTCCGACATGACACCATTAACATCTTTCCCCGACAGCACCATGCAATCACAACCCAAATTTCCTATAATTTCTTTCATATAATCTTTCTCTACCTTATTTTTCTTAAATTTATCAAATATGCCCATACTCTCCACCCTTCAGATTTTTTTATGTTATAAAATTCAATAGAAAGTAATTATTACCTTCTAAAAATGTTGTCTACCTAAAAAAGGTGATACAGAAAATCTGTATCACCTCCAATTCGAGCTTTAATATTTTGACTATACCACTGTTATTTTACTTCACTATTTTCTCATAAAAACTTAGTCTATGCTGTGCATTCTCTTTTATGATAATATCAACGCCACTGTCCACAAATGGTTCGACATTTTCTCCTTTTAACACTTTCATGGCGGTTTCAACACTTAAATAGCCCATATCATAAGGGTTTTGTGCCGTTGTACCAGGTAGGGTACCATCTGCGATTAACTTAACCATGTCGGCAAGACCATCCGGACCAATGACGGGAATCAAGAGCCCTTGTTCTTCTAACTCCTTGATGACAGGTAATGCAATCGTGTCGTGAGTGGTCATAACTCCCTTAATATCCGGCTGGTCCCGCATAAGCTTAGTGATCACACTTTGAATTTTCTTGGGATTATCCGGTATCCCGGTTTTTTTGTATGCGATATTGATGCCTGCATTTTGTAAGGAAATGGTAGCACCTTCAACCCGCTCCTTAAAAACGGAGAAAGACAAATCTCCTCCGATTATGGCAATCTTGTCGCCCGGCTGCAGCTGTGAGGCTAAGAAGGCTCCGGCTTTTTTACCTAAATCCAGATTATTGGTTCCGATATACGCGGTTTTGTTCTCAATCGGAATATCGGTATCCACTAATAAAATCGGAATATCCGTAAATGTTTCTAATGTCGGACCAACAGCTGATGAACTGTATGGAGCCGTTATGATCAAATCCGGCTTTTCTTTGTAAATGTTTTTCAATAATTCGACCTGTTGTTGTGGTATTGCTTCACTTGGAACCATCACTTTTCCATCGATTCCAAAATCCTTAAACCCTTTTTCTATACCAGCCTTCATAATGTTCCAATAGGGTGAGTCTGAGGCTTTTAACACAACGACTACCGTTGGTTTTTTATCGGCAAATGTAACCGATATAAAACCTAGAACAATAACAGAAAGGACCGTACCGACCACTACTATCATTTTCCATTTCCCTGACACCGATTCATCTCCCCTCTCTTCTGTGTTAAAAGAATGTACCTAAACGGTGGTTAAGCTGGGAATAAGCTGAAATCGAACCGAGAAAGTAGTCCCCTGTTCACTGGTTTCAATTTCAATATCGGCGTCATGTCGTTTGGCTACACTGTAACAAATGGCTAACCCTAAACCGGTTCCTGTTTCCTTTGTAGTGAAGAAAGGTGTGCCTAATTTTGATAAGACTTCTGGGTTGATTCCCTCTCCTTCATCTTTAATTTGGAGAACGACTGTCTCTTTGTCTTGATAGGTTTTGACCGTTAGATTCCCATTGGAAATCATCGCATCCAATCCATTCAAGGCAATATTTAAGATAAGCTGGCGAATTTCTTTTTCGTCCAAGGAGATGTCGGGACATTCTCCTAAGTCAAGCGTAAGCTGTTTATTGGAACGTAATGCTTCTGCATGAATCAGAGGAGATAAAGCCTCAATAATGGTGTTCAGGTTTTGCTTCTTTTTGACACTGATTTTATTTTTTGCTAGATTCAAAAATTCTGTAATAATTGAGTTTGCTCTTTCCAATTCCTCTAGCATTAAATCAATGATATCAGTAGATAATTTATCAGTTTTATTCCTTGTTAATTGTAAAAAGCCTTGAACAGTTGTCATCGGGTTTCTAATCTCGTGGGCTATACCCGCTGCCATCTCGCCGATTAAATTCAATCGGTCTAACCGATACATTTCATTCTCTAGATTTACCCTGTCCGTAATATCGGTCAATACAACCAGCATACATGGTTCTGAATGGATATCAATAAACTCCGTAGATAATAAACCTAATCGAACTTTCCCATTTTTGGTCTCATACCTAATTTTCTTGTTACTACTCTTTTTATTTAGATCTATATAGGTCTCTGTTGCTTCATCCATAAAACTTTTACTATTTATTTTTTGATCAATCAATTCCTCACAGTTATAACCGATATATTTAGTCCAACTGTCATTGACCTCAATAAAAGTTAGATCCTGCTGTGATAAAATCGCCATTAAGCAAGGACTGGATTCAAAGATTTTTCGAAACCTTTCTTGAGAGCGGAACAGATGGTCCGCCATTCTTTTTCGTTCTTCAATTTCTTTTTGCAGTTTCTCATTTGCTTTGATTAGCTCAAGCGTCCGCTCTTCGACGATATGTTCCAAATTATGAAATCGTTGTTTTTTCACTTCTTCTATTTGCTTTCTTACTGTTACATCGCGGATGGTACAAACAAAAATCTGTTCATCCTCAATAATGGTAGAGGCAATTAATAGATCCGCATAAAAGCAGCTTTTATCCTTTCGGCCAGCCACTACTTCTATGATCTTCCCAACCGATTGTCTCATTCTAGAAAGGAACGAGAGTGATGTATCAGCTAACACTTCATCTTCCCATTTAGGAAAAAGCTTCAAAACGTGTTGTTCTAACAATTCCTTTGGCTGATAGCCAAACATGTTGATGATAGCTGGATTTACAGAAAGAATGGAACCTTGATTATCAAACGTGATAATCGTATCGGTTATCGTTTCACTTATTGCCTTTGATAAAGCCTCTGTCCTACGTAAATTTAGGGTAGTTCTATCTAGCCTTTTATTAACCTTATTAAGCTCAAGTAAATGTCCTAAATCTGTTTTTATGATAGTTTCTTGATGATTTTGATGAATTTTGACAAACTGTTCAATTTTCTTTTTCAATGTTTCGGGCTGAAAGGGTTTAAAAATATAATCGATCGCACCGACGGAGTATCCTTGATGAACATGTTCCATTTCTTGACTAATCGCTGTAATAAAAATAATCGGGATATTTTTTGTTTTTTCACGCGCCTTGATCAGCTTAGCCGTATCAAAGCCATTAAGTCCCGGCATTTGGACGTCGAGTAAGATCACCGCAAAATCATATTGAAGCATGCATTTTAATGCTTCTTTTCCTGAATGAGCACTAATAAGATTGTAATTTGGTGAAGTGAGCACTGCTGCTAATGCCAGCAGGTTTTCTGGATGATCATCCACCATTAAAATATTCACCTTCTTAGAAGGTGTATTATTTAACTTTTCGATAGAGCCTTTCTGGTCCATCAAATTCTCCATAACAGTCTTCATAACGAGTAAATTTAACCCCCTCTCTTTTTCCTAAACCAAGAAAACCTGAGATGCTTAGGCTTTCATATAGTAATTGATGAACATCATTTTGAAGATTCTTATTAAAATAGATGAGAACGTTCCGGCATATAATCATATCAAACTCGTTAAAAGAATGATCGGTTACTACATTATGCTGGGCAAAAATCATATTTTTTTGAAGAAATGGGTGAAAACAAACCTTATCATCAATGGCTTTATAATACTCAGAAAAGGCCTGTTTCCCTCCTGCCTCAATATAGTTTTTGGTATAGAGCTTCATCTCTTCTAACGGAAAGGTCCCCTGTTTGGCTTTTTCGAGAACATTCTTATTTATATCGGTTGCATATATTCTTGTTTTCTCATAGACTCCTTCTTCATGCAAAAGGATGGCCATTGAATACACTTCCTCGCCTGAAGAACAGCCAACATGCCATATTTTGATCGATGGATACTCTTTTAGTAAAGGAATTACTTTGGTTCGAATATTCTTAAAAAAAGATGGATCCCGAAACATCTCTGTCACATTGATTGAAAAATCGGAAAGTAACTTTGCCATCACACTAGGTTCCCTAAGAATTTTTTCCTGCAGCGCGGATATACTCGATAGTCTCTCAATTTGAACGCGGTGATTAATTCTTCTTTGGATAAAAGGAAAGGCATAATTTCTAAAATCATATCCATAATAGCGAAACATAGCCTCTAGTAATAATTCGATTTCTATTCTTTCGATTTCTTGTGCCTGTACGAGTTTACGAGATTCATGATTATTCACCTGTTCGATGGTCTAGCCCTCCTTCGTAAACAGCCAAACTTGCATTAACGAGAACAGCTGTTCTAAATTAATCGGTTTGCTAATATAATCGGTCGCTCCTGCCTCCAGGCATTCTTCTCTGCTGTGTTTCATCGCCTTTGCTGTAAGGGCAATAATCGGGATGGTTTCGAATATACTGATCTTACGAATCTGTTGGATAGCTTCAAACCCATCCATCTCTGGCATCATAATATCCATTAAAATCAGGTCGGTATTGGGATGCTCCTGTAAAACATCCAACGCTTCCCTTCCGTTCTCGGCAACCAAGATTTCCATATCATGATTTTCAAGTGCAATGGTTAAGGCATATACATTGCGGATATCATCATCGACAATAAGAACTTTCTTGTTTCTCAGAATGGATTTCCCGTGTTTGATGAACGACTCTTCCTTTAAAATTTGATCGTGACTGTTGTCAGAATCATTCGCTTCCAAACTGACCGCTGCTTCCATTCGAGCTGTCGAGATATTTACTAGTTTGTTATTTATTTGAAGGTTCGGCAAATATAACGTAAATGTGCTTCCATTCATCATTTCACTTGAAACTTCAATGTACCCACCCAATAACTGAGCAAGTTCTCTGCAAATGGATAGACCTAATCCCGTTCCTCCGTATTTCCTGCTAGTCGTCCCATCGGCTTGTTTGAAAGCCTCAAAAATGGTCTCTTGTTTTTCTTTCTCAATTCCAATCCCCGTATCGATCACAGAAAAAGCAAACATGTGTTGGAACCCTTGTTCTTCCCCGCCATTACCAATGATACTTTTCATTACACTCCGGATTTGTAAGGAGACACTGCCTCTTTCCGTAAATTTAAACGCATTGGCTAGAAGATTTTTCAGGATTTGCTGCAATCGTAGTTCATCCGTAAAGAACGTCATTGGCAATTCATTATCCAATTCGATTGAAAAATGAACCTTCTTCTTATTTGCGATTGGTGAGAATTGACGATAAATAAACTCTTTCAACTGATTCAATTCTACTTCTTTTGATATCACATCTAGTTTACCTGACTCTACTTTAGCTAAATCCAAAATATCATTGATTAAATTCAATAAATCATTACCGGAAGAGTGAATGGTTTTAATGTATTCTTGCTGTTTAGATGTCAGATTCCCTTCTCCGTTTTCAGAAAGTATTTGTGCTAGAATGAGCAAACTATTTAGAGGTGTTCTTAGTTCATGTGACATATTTGCTAGAAACTCAGATTTATATTTTGAACTAATCTCCAGCTGCTGGGCTTTTTCTTCAAGCGCCGCACTGACCTCTTGTATTTCGAAATTCTTTTGTTTAGACGCTTCATACTGTTCTTCAAGTTTTTCATTTGTCGTCCTTAACTCCTCTTGCTGCATTTGGAGTTCCTCTGATTGGGCTTGAAGTTCTTCTGTCAGCGCTTGTGATTCTTGCAATAATAGTTCAACCTTCATGTGGTTCATAATACTATTAATCTTAATACCTAAATTATTATTTACTTTTTCTAGCAGTTTTATATGTAATGGAGTTAACGTCTCAAAAGAAGCAATTTCAATTACCGCTAGTACCTGTTCTTCAAATAATACGGGTAAAATCATAATCGAATGAGGAGAAGCCTCTCCCAGACCTGAACCGAGCTTTAGATAATCGTCGGGAACATGGTTTAGATGGATAGGGCGCTTTAAAAGTGCGCATTGCCCAATTAATCCCTCGCCTAGACGAAATTGCTTTCTGTCTTCTTCCCCACTTAAAGAGGCATAGGAAGACATCCTTGTTAAATACTGGTCACTTTTTGTAACTTCCTTTAAATAGAAGACTCCGTAGCTCGCTCCCACCATAGGTACCAGCTTTGTGATGAGCATATTGGCTAGCATTTGCACATTTTCTATTTCCGGGTACAGTGTAGCAATTTCTGCAATCTTTGTATTCAGCCAACTCAGCTCTTCTGCTTCTTCTTTTAATTGTTTCTCGTTTTTACTATGTTTCTCAAGTGCTTTTGCCATTTTATTAAAAGCGACAGCGATTTCACTCAGTTCCCCTTTTGAGGTAATCTCAATCCGTGGTAAGGTATCAAAATCACTGGCCGTTGCCTGTTTCATCACGTCTGTTACCTTGTTAAGGTTGTTGCTGGTGCTTTTTATAATCCAGATGGCAAAGCCGATCCCAATCAACAAACCGATGACAAGATAGATATAAATATTTTCAACTGCCCACGTATAAGTATCCTTTGAACGTAACAGTTCATTCTTCATCCCTTGTTCTTGTAAGCCATGAAGCAATTCTGACAGTTGAACCATCCGCTGACTGAATTGTTCGATTTCAGCCAAAAAATCAGGAGCAAGTTCAGCATTAGGATTCATTCTTCTCTCTACCAACGCTTGCTGGCCCATACTTCGATAAGAATCTTGTAAGATTTTAAGTTTACCAATAAGTTCCTGAGATTTGTCTTGGGTATCTTTTTTCTCTAATAAATTAATCGCAACTTGTAAATTTGAATTGGAGCTTTCCCATGTATTTAATAGATCTGCATTAATTTTCCCTCCGCGATCCTTCAACATGGTATTTAAAACACTTGATGTGACTGACACCTCCTCTTTAATCGTGGAAGCAACTTCGATTCTCTCATTTAAATCACTAATAACGACATTCATTTTAACAGTCGATTGTTCGAGCATGTTCATTAATATCATAACGATAATCGTGATGAACAACAGTAATGATCCTATGCTCGCATACAGCTTCGTTCGAAATCTCATAATGCCTCCTATTATACGCTATTATTCAATGGGTTTTATTGATAGATTCCTTAATAGATAAACTAGTGAAAATTTTCTTATTTTTAATGATACTTTATAATCCTTATTATCGTCTATATGATATTTTACTAAGTTATAAAGTTATACTTGGTAAAATTCGCTCCAACAAAAAAATACCCACAAAAATGATTTGTGGGCATTTTACCTTCTATTAGAATGATTTAGCCGGTTTCCTTACTAATGTTTGCTATATTTTTTCCATTTCCTCCGATAAGTCTTTGTATTCATCTTTCAACGATCTCTTTAATAATTTTCCAGCTGATGTAGTCGGCAGGCTGGTTCTAAACACCACATACTTTGGCGTTTTGTAGCCGGATAATTTATGGCGGCAATATTCAATGATCTCATCTTTTGTAAGAGTTGATTCACTTTTTAATACGACTGCTGCCGCTACAGCTTCCCCCCAGCGTGGATCAGGTACACCGAAAACGGCACATTGCATAATTTCGGTATGCTGGCTGAGGACATTTTCAATCTCTTGGCTGGAGACATTCTCGCCGCCCGTTTTGACTATATCTTTTTTACGGTCAGCAAAATAATAGTTGCCATCCTTGTCTCGGATGAGAACATCACCTGTATAGTACCAACCATCTCGAAATGCTTTCCGATTGGCTTCTTCGTTATTATAGTATCCCTTCACCACAACTGGACCACGTGCAATTTGTTCACCGGGTTCACCGTCAGGAACTTCGTTTCCATACTCATTAACAAGTTTAATTTCACTGCCAGTATGCGTGACACTTCCAACATACCTTCCGTCTCCATTTGGAACTTCATCCCATGACTTAAACCAGCCTCCCGTTAAAGGAGACGCAGTGGATTCACTGGAACCTTGAATGGTAAAAAATTTCGCCTCAGGTGCAATCCGATTCCATCCATCGACCATACTTTTTGGAATGGTACTAGACCAAGTAATAAGTTTTCGGAGAGAAGTAAAATCGTAATCACCTGCAACATTGAGAATGCCCAAATATAATGTTGGAGGCAGGGCAGTAAATGTTATTTTATGTTTGTCCATTAACATGGCCATCTGTGAAGGAATTGGAATTTCTGTCATGACAATGGTTAACCCCACCATATGGCTATGCAGCATAAACGTAAAGCCAGCCATATGTATTAATGGAAGAGACAGCAGCAAACGATCCTCCGGTTGAAAAGCTCCCGCTGCCAAGTATGCATAATTGGAATAGAAGAAATTCCGATGGGTGACCATTACACCTTTTGGTAATGACTCTGTTCCGCTTGTATAAAATAATCCTGCGACATCCTCATCATCGATTTCCATTTCCACTTCAGTGGTATTACCTGATACAAGCTCGTTGAAATCGACCCAGCCTTCTGGTATTTCATTTGTTCGGAAACAAGCAAATTTTTGAATGCTGGATAATTCCTTAGCAACGGATTTAACTCCTTCCAAATTTAAGCCGTCTACAAAAAACATTTTAGCCTGCGAAAAATTAATCAATTGACTTATTTCCTGGGGTTTTAACATAAAATTCACTGGGGTAATCCATGCGCCAATTTTCAAAAGGGCATACGATAAAATAACGATTTCTGGACTATTCCGGCTAATGACGGCAATTCGGTCCCCTTTTTCCACTCCCATCCGTACTAACGAATGTGCGGTCTGGTTTACCTTTTCGTTCAATTCGTTATAAGTGAAAGTGCTTTGGTCCCCATCAGAATTATAGTAAATTAATGCTGGTTTTGTTGGATAACGATAACTTGCCCTTTTCAATCCATCACCAATGATTGCCCGCGTTTTTAAATTGGTTAACATCCCCATCATAGTCCTCCCTTAATTTAGCTGACTTGATTTCCACTTCCTGTATATAAGAGCTCATATTTCTTGACGATTTCCTTTTTATTAAATTTCCCTACACTCGTTTTTGGAATTTCCTCAACATAAAGAATCTGATCTGGTAATTGCCACTTGGCAAAATGGACATATAATAACTCTTCAAATTCCTCTAACGGTACTGTTTTATTGTTTTTAGTGACAACCAGAGCAAGTGGTCGTTCCTGCCATTTTTCATGAGGAATGCCCACCACTACTGCCTCAAGAACGTCGGGGTGTCCCATTAAGGCATTTTCCATATCAATGGAAGATATCCATTCTCCTCCACTCTTAATAACATCTTTAATTCGGTCAACAATTTTCAAATAACCATTTTCATCAATTGTACCGGCATCCCCGCTTCTCCAATACCCATCACGGAAATTGCTTTCTGTACCTGGTGCATGATGATAAGCACCCGTAATCCATGGACCTTTTAAGCAAACCTCACCAACTGACTTACCATCGCGTGGGACTTCCTCACCTGTATTAGGGTCACATAATTTAATATCGATTCCAGGTACCGGCATACCTTGTTTCCGCCTTAAATCCCATTTTTCATCTTCAGTGATTTTATTAAGTAAATTCGGATTAAGTTGATAATTGATTGCCACCAATGGTGTTGTTTCTGTTGCACCATAGGCGTGAATGATTTCTGCTCCCGTTAATTCTTTGAATCCCCTCATCATGGAGACAGGTGGTTCCGTTGCACCTGATAAAAACCTTGCCTTGCTTAAATCAGGCTTTTTCTCAAGTGTCCGAATATAATGAAGCATTGGCAGGAAAATCGCCGGTGATCCCCCAGCAAATGTCACGTTTTCCTCTATCATAAGATCTACTAGAGGAGAAGTATCTTCCGCCGCATATCTGCCTGGCAATACGATTTTGGCTCCCATCATCGCAGCGACATGAACGAACCCCCATGATTGGCCATGAAACATCGGTACAATGACAAGTAAACAATCATGACTGTTTGCTCCTATAAGAGCAGCAGCCTCCATTGTGTGCAAGTAGATATTCCGATGCGAATAATAGACACCTTTAGGTCTGCCAGTTGTTCCAGACGTATAACAGGCACTATATGCTGTCGTTTCATCAATCATCGGCCAGTCATAATCTGCACTCTCCGTCTGAATACATTCCTCATAGTGGTAGATAGGCGATAAGCTGGTTTTTATTTCCGCTAGTGGCTTATCACTCATTACAATGAAGCCTTCAACTGTTGTTAAATAGGGTGCAATGGCTTCAGCTACTGGCAAAAGAGATTCATCGACAAAAATATATTTCGCTTCACTATGATTCGTTACATAAGATAGGTCGTCTGCTGAAATGCGTAAATTCATCTGAAGGAGAGTTGCTCCTGTACCCGGAATTGCAAAATACAATTCAAAATGCCGCTTAGAGTTCCAGTCTAATACACCAATTTTGTCACCTGGTGTGACTCCTAGTTTTTCTAGGAAATTCGCCATTTTAGCCATACGGGTGAACGCTTCCTTGTACGTATAACGATGGATTTGATTATTACTTCGATAGACGATCTCCCGATCAGGATAATTCCTAACCGCATGGCGAATCATTGTCGTTGTATTTAATTGATAATCATTCATAGAGGTCGATGGGCATCCTTTTACCATTCTCACCATTAATAACCCTCATTTCATTATTATATAATATTCCAAAAATATAATATATCAGGAATATTCCGTCTCTTTACTCTAGTTTTCGATACTAGTAACCTTGAAATCTAGCTTCTCGTTTTTCTGCAAAGGCTCTTCTTCCTTCTGAGAAATCTTGTGTTTGGAAAATGAGAGATTGGCCGTAGGCTTCCAATTCTAAGATTTCTTCTAAGGTAGCATGAGAGGCTTGATGCATAATTCGTTTTGCCATTCCTAAGGCCTTCGTTGGTCCATTTGCTAATTGTTGTGCAAGCTCTCTTCCCTTTTCAATCGCTTGCCCATTTGCAACCACTTCATTGATTAACCCGTAATGGAAAGCAGTTTCGGCATTCAGTATTTTCCCAGTAAAAACCAATTCTGCTGCACGGTGCATTCCTACTTTTTGCGGTAGGAAGTACAACCCTCCCAAATCTGGAATAGCCCCCACCTTTGCGAATATCTCCGAAAAGACAGCGCTTTCATCCACAACAATTAAATCGCAGGCAAAAGCTAAGTTACATCCTGCTCCAACAGCTGATCCGTGTACGGCTGCAATCACCGGTTTTTCCATATGATAGAGATCAATGATTGCTTCATGAGCTTTTTGTAAGAATTCTTTCACTTCGATAGGATTGTAGGGATCGATTCCAAAATCCTTCAGGTCGCCGCCAGCACAAAATCCTCTTCCATTCCCATAAAGTAAAACAGAGCGGACTGCCGGATTCTGCTTTGCCTCTCTTACTGCATCTGCTAATGCAGTGATTAATTCTAAATTCAATGCATTAAGCTGATTAGGTCGATTTAGTTCAATTTCAAAAACACCTTCATTTAGAAATGTGTTGATAACCTGCACTTTTTCCACTCCTTCTTCCTTATTTAGCCGCGTAATTCGGGTTTACATTGTTGATGGTTTCCCGAAGCCTGAATTTCAACAATTTTCCTGAAGCATTTCGAGGCAGTTCATCTTTAAAGATTACTTTTCTCGGTATTTTATAAGCAGATAAATGTCTTCTGCAAAACGCTTCTAACTCTGTTTGATCTATCGTTTCCCCTGTTTTTCGCACAATCACAGCCGTTACCACTTCTCCCCATTTGGGATCCGGTGACCCGATGATCGCAACATCTTGGATTTGTGGATGTGAATGTAAAACGTTCTCAACCTCTACGGAATAAACGTTTTCCCCGCCTGTTATAATCATGTCCTTACTTCTATCAACAATATAAACATAACCATCCTCATCTTTGATGCCTAAATCACCCGTATACAGCCACCCATCCCGAATCGTCTCTGCTGTTTCCTTCGTTTTTTTATAATACTCTTTCATAATGGTTCGACCTTTAAAAATGAGTTCCCCTACTTCACCTGGTTTTGTTTCCTGCCCATTAGGAGCGACTAATTTCACTTCATTTAAAAATAGTGCATTTTTGCCGGCTGAACCGACTTTTGCTTGATGGTCTTCAGGGGATAAATAAATACCTGAAGGACCCGCTTCTGTTAATCCACATAAACTATAAAAATTTTGTGACTTGAAAAATGACATACACGCTTTCACTTGATCACCTGACATAGGTGCGGCGCCGTACAGAAAACGTTTAATGGAAGAAACGTCATATTGATCCTTATCAGGGAATTGCAGTAAAAACATATACATGGTCGGCACAGCAAAAAAAGTAGATATTTTATATTTCGCGATATCCCGGAAAATGGCAGCAGGATTAAATTCACGGTGAATCACGTTGGAAGCACCTATGAATAAACTGCTTGTTAAACAAATGACCAATTGTGCCGCATGAAAAAGCGGTGCTATATGGATAAATTTTTCCTCAGAATGATACCCTAATGTCCCCATCAAGGACACAATCACATTGGTAACTCGTTGATGATCAAAAACTGCACCCTTTGGATTACCTGTTGTTCCCGATGTATATAAAATATGAAGATCATCTGTGTTTCTTATTTCAATCGGCGGCTCATCATCTTTATCAGATAGGACAGCCTCAATGGACAGATTTCCTATGATGGTAGGTTTTTCAACCGTAATCACTTGCCGAACATGTGAAATTTCACTTTTGGCTTCCTGAACAAGTGCTTCATACTCTTGATCACAAATGACAAGCACACTCTCAGATTGGTTCAAAATATAACTCACTTCTCGTTCAACTAAACGAAAGTTCATGGGTACAATCACTGCACCAATTTTGGCACATGCATAATAGGAAATGGCAAAGGAATCTGAGTTTTTCATCATTAAAGCAATCTTTTCTCCCTTTTTCACACCTTGGATTAGTAGACCATTAGCAAATCGGTTCACAAGTTTATTAAATTCACTGTACGTATACGTTCGATCTTCAAAAGTAATGGCCATTTTCTCTGGGTGTCTTGACGTGTTTTGAACCAAAGTATTTACAATATTCATCCCTTCACGCCTCCACTTATAAAAAAATTATTAGATCTTTTGATATACAGTGACAACACATGCACCGCCAAGTCCTAAATTATGTTGAAGTGCCGTACGTGCTCCCTCCACTTGTCTCTGCCCCGCCTGCCCGCGCAAATGCCATACCAACTCTGTACATTGTGCCAAACCTGTCGCACCTAGCGGATGTCCTTTTGACATTAATCCACCAGAAGGATTGATAACATACTTTCCGCCATACGTATTATCCCCGTCATTGATAAATTTCTCTGCTTCTCCTTCACCACAAAGCCCCAATCCCTCGTAAGTAATCACTTCATTTGGGGTAAAGCAATCGTGAAGCTCTATTACATCCACATCTTCTGGACCGATACCCGCTTTTTCATAAACCTGCTTCGCAGCGCGAGCAGTCATCCCGCTGCCAACCAAGCGAAGATTATCTTCATAGGTTTCCGGTGTATCTGTGGTCATCGATTGAGCAATAATTTTAACAGCATGATTGATCGAATGTTTTTTTGCAAAAGAATCACTGCAAACAATCACTGCTGCTGCCCCACATGTTGGAGGACAAGCCATATATCTTGTCAGTCCTGGATAAATAACCGGTGAATTCATGACATCATCTAAATGGAGCTCTTTTGTAAACAAAGAATAAGGATTATTAACAGCATGTTTTCTCGATTTAACCGCCACTTTTCCAAAAATATCTGGATTGGCACCGTATTTTTTCAAGTATTCCAATCCTGCTGCCCCAAAAACTTTTAAGGCAACAGGACCATCCGGTAGTTCAGGATTTAATTCCTCAAAACGGTTATAAATCCATTGGAAGGGCGAGGTTCGGTCGTTCCAATTTTCTCCTAAGGCACCTGGCTTCATTTCTTCAAACCCAAAGGCCAAGACACATTGTGCTGCTCCTGATTCCACCGCTTGCCGCGCCATATAAAGGGCTGTGGAACCGGAAGAACAATTATTATTGACATTTATTATTGGAATACCTGTCATTCCCACTTGATAAAGGGCCGTTTGACCACAGGTACTGTCGCCATAAACATAGCTGGCATAAGCCTGATCCACCTGAGATAAATCAATTCCTGCGTCTTTTAAGGCGCCAGTGATTGCCTTTTGTGCCATGATTTCATATGGCTCATTTTTACCTGGCTTCTCAAACTTCACCATGGAGACACCGATCACATTTGCTTGACTTGTCACACCATTACCTCCTATTTTAGTTGTTAGTTTGCTAGATTTTAACGAGGGGACATCCGAATTCCGCCATCTAAACGAATAACTTCCCCATTTAAATATTCATGTTCCATCATAAACGTCGCTAACTCTGCATATTCAGATGGATGCCCCAACCGCTTAGGGAATTCAACACTGCTCGCTAACTTCTCAATCACTTTTTCAGGTAATGTATTGGCCATTGGTGTCATAAACAAGCCTGGTGCAATCGTGTTGACACGAATGCCAAACTGAGATAAATCCCTCGAAACAGGTAACGTCATCCCAGCCACGCCTGCTTTACTTGCGCCGTATGCCGCCTGCCCCATTTGACCATCAAATGCTGCCACCGAAGCTGTATTGATAATAACGCCTCTTTCACCAGATTCAGTGAGTGGTTCATTATTTTTCATTTCATTCGCGGCTAATCTTAATACATTAAAGGTACCGATTAAGTTAATCCCTACGACTTTATTAAAGTCCTCAAGCGGTAATACACCTTTTTTTCCAATTGTTTTCCCTGGTGTACCAACACCAGCGCAGTTTACACAGATATGAATGGCTCCAAACGCTTCAATGGTTTGGTTGATCCCCTTCTGAACGGATTCTTCATCGGCCACATTCACTAATGCATACTGCACATTCTCACCTAATTGTTCGACTGCTTCCTTTGCTTTCGCTTCGTTTAAATCAAAAATGACAACCTTAGCACCCTTCTCTACTAATCTTGTTACGGTCGCTAACCCCAAACCTGACGCTCCACCTGTTACCACTGCTACTTTACCTTGTAAATTCATACTCTTAAATCTCCTTTACTTTTTAGTTGTTTTCCAAATACTCCTTTATCTGCAAGTGCTTCAATGGCCTGCGAATCCAAACCAATCTCTGTTAAAATTTCATCCGTATGTGTTCCTGTTTGCACACCTGTGAATCGATATTCTGGAGGCTGCGTTGAAAATTTAATCGGAAAGGCAATCTGCTTTTGGGTACCCCCTTGCAGCTTCGGTACTGGAACCACCATGTCCCTTTCCTTTATTTGAGGATGATTTACCGCTTCTGAAAACTTCAACACTGGTTCTACACAGCCATCAAAATCATCACCAAGTATGGTCAGCCATTCCTCAAATGATTTCTGTTTAATAGCCTCTGCTAGAATTCTTTTAAACTCTTGTTGTTCCGCCAGTTTCTGACTGCTGCTAAGTTTTACTAGATTAGGATCCCCAATTAATTGACATAATCTTGCTTGAAATTGTGGTTCCAGACTGCCAACGGATAAATAGCGTTGATCCAGCGTTTCATAGTAATCATAAAAAGACCCGCCATTTAGCAGCTCTGATTCCGGTTCAGGATCTCTGCCACCAGCTAAATATCCTGTACCATACATGGCATTTAAGGAAAATACGGCATCCGTCATGCTGATATCAATGTACTGCCCTTCACCTGTTTTTTCACGGTGATATACAGCAGAGAGTATCCCAATGACGGATGGCAGTGAGCCTCCTGCTAAATCTGCAACCTGAATTCCCGCCGGAACAGGGGCTTCATTTTTCCTAGAGGAGTAGCTTGCTGCACCCGCTATCGCTAAATAGTTATTATCATGTCCTGCCCGATTGCGCAGTGGTCCTGTTTGTCCATATCCCGTAATAGAACAATAAATCACTCCTGGATTGACTTCCTTCAGCTTTTCATAGCCAATGCCTAATTTATCCATGACACCCGGACGAAATTGCTCAACGACAATGTCATATTCCTGTATTAATTGATAGATGATTTCTCTTGCTTCACTTTGCTTTAAGTCTAGTGCAAGTGACCGCTTGGAGCGTTGCAGCTGTCCAAACAATGCCGACACCCCTCCATCCATTGGCGGCAGGTGTTTCGCTAAATCCACACGATCAGGTGATTCCACTTTAATCACGTCCGCTCCCATATCGGCCAGCATCATCGTCGCAAACGGACCTGGTAAAAGCGTAGTGAAATCCAGGACTTTCAAGCCATTCAGGATTCCCACATGTATTCCCCCTTTTCCTATTTTCCTAATACATCTTTACTAATGATTTCCTTCATAATTTCAGATGTCCCGCCGTAAATTCGTTGGACCCTTGCATCGGTAAAGGCTCTTGATATCGGGTATTCTTCCATATAGCCGTAACCGCCAAATAATTGTAGACAGCCATCGGCAATCCTGCCTTGAGCTTCTGTTGTTGATAATTTCGCAATACTTGCATCCGCCGTTGACAGTTGGTTTCTCTCTAACAATGCCAGACATTGATTCACATAGGCACGATTCACTTTTGCCTCTGTTGTCATTTCGGCGATTTTATGGCGAATCACTTGCAGCTGGCTTAGTGGTTTTCCAAAGGCCTCCCTTTCGTGTATGTATTGAATTGTCATTTCTAAGGCACCCTCCATTGCTCCACATGCCCCTACCGCAAGAGTCGTCCGTTCACGGGGTAATTCACGCATTAAGGTAATAAATCCATTGTCAAGCTCACCTAATATTTGACGGTGGTCTGCCCTAACCTCTTCTAAAAATAATTCAGATGTATCTGCAGAGTGAAGGCCGATTTTCTTTAGTTTCTTTCCTTTCGACAAGCCTTTACTGTCTCCATCAACGATAAAGAGTGTTGTCCCTTTTGATGCAGGAACTGCTTGGTTCGTCTTTGCCACAACAATCACAAAATCAAAATTCTGGCCATTCGAAATAAATGTTTTGGAACCATTGATCACATATTCACCCGTGGAAGTATTTTTAACTGCCGTTGTTTTAATCCCTTGTAGGTCGCTCCCAGCACCTGGCTCTGTCATTGCAATGGCCCCAATAAAATCCCCGGAAACCATTTTCGGTAAATAGCGGGCCTTCTGTTCCTCAGTACCCGCATTAAGGATGTAATGGGCAACAATATTAGAATGAACAGCTAGGTTTCCGGAGACAGAACTGTATCCTAGTCGGCTGAACTCGTCGACTATACTCATGGCAAAATGTAAGGGGGCTCCTAGTCCGCCATATTGCTCAGGAATATCCACACAAAGGAATCCAGCATCTCCGAGCTTTTTCCATAGTGATCTTGGAATGATTCCATCTTCTTCCCACTGGCTGTAATAAGGTTCGATTTCCTTTTTCGCAAAGGCTTCAATTGTTTTTTTAAATAGCGTAATTTCTTCTTCAATTGCTAATGAATGAGTCATCCTTTCTCCTCCTTTTCAAGCTTTCTATCAATATTTAATGCAATTTCTATGCCATGTATTAAATGTTATTAAATCGACCGTTTTTTCGTCCATGTGTAAAGAATAGTTAACAGAAAGTTGTAAATTGTAAAAGTATTAACAACCTTCTGTTAACATTTTCAATTCCTCTTGTTATAATGAGAGTAAAAAAGGGCTGATAAATTTGTTCATATCCGATCTCATGACAACAAACTTTGTATGTTGCACGAAGGATCAGACATTAAAAGATGTACACTCCATGTTTATCCAAACACACTCCAATTTACTTCCTGTAGTAGATGAATCCAATAAACTGATTGGAATTATTACGAAGAATAAGATTTTTCAACTCCTCATCACCATTTCATCCTTTGATACAAGTATTGATCCATACTATACCCCTAACCCTATCTATCTTCATCCAAATGATAGTGTGGATGAAACTAGGCGCCTGCTCTTAAAACATAACGTTGGACATGCACCCGTTGTAAATAATGATATGGAACCAGTTGGTGTCGTCTCTACTAAACAATTGCTGTCATCCTATAGTATTGTTTACAGTCAATTATCATCCGTTCTTGAGATCGCCTATGATGCTATTATCCTAGTGAATAAAAAAGCTGAGATTACAATGGTTAATAAAGGTTTCACCGACTTATTCGGTTTAAAGAGTAAAGATGTATTACATAGACGTACCACCGATTTATTCCCTGAACTGGATATTGAAAGTGTCATAAGAAGCGGAATTAGCATTCACAATTCCCCACAACTTATCGAAGGTTATCAATCGCTTATTTCAATCCTGCCGATCAAAGAAAACGGTGAAATCATTAGTGCGATTTGTAAAGTGACTTTTAGGGGGTTAACTCAGTTACATGAAGCCTTAACGAAAGTAAAGAAGCTTGAAAAACAGATTTCTTACTATCAACATGAAATACATGAAATGAAAGGGACAAAATATACATTTTTTGATATTGCTGGGGAATCCGGTGCTTTACGGAAAGTGAAGCATGAGGCAAACTTAGCTTCTAAAAGCATGTCAACCGTACTGATTATTGGAGAAAGCGGGACGGGTAAGGAGTTATTTGCTCAAGGGATTCATGCTGCTTCTGGACAAACCGGATCCTTTGTTCAAGTCAATTGTGCAGCGGTACCACCAGAACTCCTTGAATCTGAATTTTTTGGTTATGGTGACGGAGCCTTTACTGGTGCCAAAAAAGGCGGGATGAAAGGAAAATTTGAACTCGCACAGAATGGGACGATCTTTTTGGATGAAATCGGAGATATGTCGCTCCCTCTTCAGACTAAGATCCTACGTGTTTTACAAGAAAAAGAATTTCAGCCGATTGGCAGTTCAAAAACGATTCATTTAAATACGAAAATTATTGCTGCCACGAATCAGAATATTGAACAATTAGTCAAGGATGGGAAATTTAGAGAAGACTTATATTATCGTTTAAATATCATGCGCTTAAATATACCGCCTCTAAGAGAAAGAATGGAAGATTTACCCGATATCATTCATACGATTATTAGACGTTTGAACCAAAGCGGCTTTTACATTAAGGGTGTTACCCATTCTGCCGTTACAAAACTAATGAAGCATTCATGGCCGGGTAACGTGAGAGAACTGCAAAACGTTCTGGAACGAGCAGCAAATTTAAAAACGGGAGACTATATCGATGCAGATGAGATTCCTACATTCGACTCTTTCCCTCAGGAAGTATTGGTTTCTCAACCAGTACTCTCAACCTTTAAAGATCGAATGGGTACCACTGAAAAAGATATGATTATCTCCGCCTTAAAGGAAGCAAAAGGGAATAAAACAAAAGCAAGTGAAATTCTTGGAATCAGCCGTCCTTGGCTCTATGCTAAAATGAAAAAATATCAATTGAACGAAACCGTTTTAACATGATTACCAAACTAAGCAAATGGCTGAAACATGGAAAGTGAGGCTGAGCATTCATTTGCTCAGCCTCACTCTTTTAGCTGGAAGTGCCCATAATACTAGACTCCCCTAATTACGGGAACAATCAGTTTAAAACCCTTTGAAATTTGGTGTTCTTTTTTCTGCAAAGGCGGCTAATCCTTCTTGAAAATCATGTGACCGTGTGTGATTCTTTAGCGCCAATAATTCTTGCCTTAAGGCAATGTCAAGTGGTTGCTCTTGCCCATCATTTGCCAGCCTTTTCATTTCTCTTAAAACTAGCGGACTCTTTGCAGAAATCTTATCGGCTATTTCCTGTACGACTCTTTCCAAGTCTTCTGCTGGCACGACCTCATTTACCAATCCATATTCCTTCATTTGCTGAGCAGGAATAAAGTCACCGGTGAATAATAAATATTTCGCCCGATTCATCCCTATTTTTCGTGGCAGCCTAACAGCACCTCCACCGCCAGGCAGAACACCAAAATTCGCGTGAGCGTCTCCAATCTTTGCTTTTTCAGAGGCTATAATAATGTCTGCTGTCATCGCAATTTCCAATCCACCGGCCAACGTAATCCCATTTAAAGCAGCGATTAATGGCTTAGATAGATCATTTAACACTTCAAAGATTCCTCCTGCTAAATCCAGCAAGCCCTTCTGTCCATCCGGCTTTTTTTCTAAATCTGCCAGCAGTTCTTTTAAATCCGCTCCAGCACAAAAGGCTTTGCCTTTGCCTGATAATACAAGCACTCGGACTGACTCATCTTGTTCAACCTCTTGCACAACTGCCGACAATTCTTTCAACAAGGTGATAGATATAGAATTCATATCTTCTGGTCGATTCAAATAAATCCAAGCCGTTTGATTTCTTTTTTCATAAATAATTGTTTGGTACGCCACTGTTACCCTCACCCTTCAAATATTTATTTTGATACAAGTGCAGAGATTTCTGCTCGTAATACTTGTTCACCATTATTTTTAAAACTTGATAGCAATAAAGTAACTTCACCAGACCCTTTTCTTTCTTCCTTTTTTATTACCTCTGTAGTTACATAAAGGACATCGTCCGGAAACACCGGTTTGGTAAATTTAAGATTATTGACACCTGTACCAGCGATGACATCTTCACCGAGTACTCCCGCTTCGACCCATAACTTAAATGAAAGACTTAATGTATGCAGCCCTGAAGCGATAATGCCTTTAAATCGGCTTTGTTTCGCTTTTTCCTCATCAATATGCATGTACTGTGGATCAAATTGGCTAGCGAATGCGATAATTTCTTCCTTGCCCACCTTATATGACGATGTTTCAAACTTCTGTCCAATGGCTAACTCATCAAATTTCATCTCATCACCTCATATTTAACTTAATGCAACTTTCGTGCCAACTTCCAATCTACTATCCTCTCAGCTCTTTCATTTACACCTATAAAAAAACCTGTAAAGCATTCTTAACAATTAATGTTTAGGATACTTTACAGGTTGTTACGATTACGTTTTTTGGTTAAGGTTCTCATAACAAAAGGCAGACTGCCTAAAAAAGCAACCTGCCTTCTATTTTACTTACCGTTTTTCTTTAAGACGTCCACAATCGTTTCCTGACTAACATTTCCTGCTGTGTCAATAGCCGTTACTGTTAATAGATTCTTATGTTTTTGCTTTGGTACAGCTATCTTAAATTGACCATTCTGATCTGCTGTCGTTGTGCCTAGCTCGACCTTGCCCATCATGACTTTGACCGTTGCACCAGCTTCTGTTGAGCCAGTGACAAACGTATCATTATGAATGACAGGATTCACTTGCGGAGCTTCAGGTGGTGTTACGTCGATAACCGTCACTACTGTCGTTTCACTTACATTCCCTGTAGCATCTGTTGCCGTAACTGCAAGCTCTGTTCCAACTGCCTGTTTTGCAATCTCGATGACGAAACTACCATTCTCTAATGCAGGACCAGATCCTATAAGAGTACCATTAACAAACACTTTAACATGTGCTCCTGGTTCTGTCGCTCCAGTAACCTGTGTCGATTGATCTGTAACTTCATTTACAATAGGAGCCTCTGGAGCTGTGCTATCCGAAACTTCTTGTACAATTCTACCTTCTACCACTGGTGATACAGGATTGACCTTCTCTAAATAAGATGTAAACACTTCAAAATCGACAATGTATAACTCTGCGATACGCCCTTCGTCCTTCGCAGTTTTAAACATGCTATATCCATCGCCGCCGTCTGCAGTGAAGGCATTCGTTGCTACACGATACAGTTTATCCATCTGAAGTTCTTCATATCCATCAGCCGTTAATGCCTCAACATGCCAGACGCGTTCACCAACAGACTTCGCAGGATCGTACTTGAACTTTATCCCTGAAACCTGCATGAAGGAACCTTGACCAGGTGCACTCACACTGTGCTCTAACGCTGCAAGAATTTCTTCTCCTGTCAGGTCAAGCGTCACAAGGTTGTTACCGAATGGCAGTACTGTTAACACTTCTCCTAATGTGATATCTCCCTGATCAATAGAGGCACGGATTCCGCCGCCATTTTGCATCGCAATATAGGTTGGGAGGAACTCATTTGCTGTTGCTGCCATTCCGTCGGCAATTAAGTTTCCTAGATTGGTTTCCTTACTTCGAACCTCTGCACGTTCACCGTTTAACGGAACGGATGTATTTCCTACTATTTGTTTTTGTAGTTCTGTTAATGGAGCTCTGAATTCCTCGACCTTTGCCTTAGCAGCCGCGTCCTCTGCATACTTAGTTAAATCCTTAAGTTCGCCTGTGTAATTGGCTACTACACCATTTTCATCGAATGTTACATCAAGAACACCAAGGTATTTTAAATACTCATTAGCTTGAACGATTAACGTCGGCTCCTCTTTTTCTACTACTACCGGTGCATCTAGTTTTGTATGGGAATGTCCGCCAACAATCACGTCAATACCGTCTACCTTTTCAGCTAAATCCAAATCTGGTTGATAACCTAAGTGGGATAGTGCAATAATTTTGTCTACACCTTGTGCTTTAAGCCGATCAATTATCTCATTGGCTTTTTCTACTGCATTTTCAAATACAATATCATCGCTAGGATTCGCTAGGAACGCTGTATCTTCTGTCGTTAATCCAAAGATCCCTACCTCTTCTCCATCCACTTCTTTAATGATTGCCGGGAAGATTTCTCCTAGTTCATTCGTTCCACCTATTGAGGTATTGAATATTGGTCCTAAGTCAGCGTCATTTGCCATATTTACGTTGGAAGACACAATTGGGAATTTAGCTTGCTTGATAAAGTTCGCCAGCGTCGCCGAATCCTTATCAAACTCATGATTTCCAAGTGTCATCGCATCAAAGCCTAATTGATTCATAAAATATAAGTCTGCTAGACCTGAATACTGTCTGAAATACAAGGTTCCTGAAAACACATCCCCTGCGTTTAACAACAAGCTGTTTTCCTTTTGGGAACGCAATTCGTTCACGGCTGTAATGAGACGTGGGAATTGCTCCACATATGCATGTGTATCATTTGTATGAAGAAGCGACAGCGTAAATGGTCTTTCCTCTACAGCCAAATCTAACTGAGCTACAAGTGCATCATGGTCACTCGCACGGCCATGCTCTTCCATATATGGAGAGTTAAAGTTCACGATATCGAGCTGCGCTGCCTCAGCTAAGTTATTGGATACTAGAATATGATCCAATACTTGTGCATTTCCTTGATAGTTATAGGTGTATCTTTCGGAAGCTGGAAGCGTTTCAACTAAGTTGGTTAAATCATCACCTTTTAGTGCTGCTAGTGGTGCCGAAAACTCAAAATCGTTTAAGTCACCCAATACCACTACATTCGCTTCTTCGTTCTTTTCTCTTATGTCAGAGACAAAATTATTAACGATGGTCGCTATTTGCACACGCTGTGCTTCACTTTCAAGGTACGGCGGTTGATTTTTTCCAAATAAAGGCTGGTCGCCGCCTTTTGAGTTGAAGTGATTGTTAATGACAATGACTTCTTCGCCTTGGAAAGTAAATTCCGCTGCCAATGGCTTTCGGCTGCTATTGAATGCAGCGTTTGTTGGGTCAATGCGGCCAGGGTTTAATGTTAATGAATCATTTTCATAGGCAACAGCACTTGTGGCATTTCCCTTTGGTGCCTCATTTAGCGTCACACGATCAGGATTGTATAAATAACCTACACGGATATTACCTCCTGGAACTCCGCCATCCTTACCGTCCTCAGGAGCAATTTCTGTCCAAGCATAGGCTGGTCCTCCAAAACCTTGAATGGCATCGCTTAATGCCTTATAGTTTGCATCCGCTTTGACAACACCATTATTTGTTTCACCACTTTCATCAAGAACCTCAACTAGACCAATAATATCTGGAGAGCCTAAGTTCTCGACCATTGATTTCGCCAGCTTATCGCGTTTAACAGTATCTGAAGCCGCGAAGTTTTCGATATTGTAGCCAGCGATGGTGAGTTTATCTTCTTCTTTTTGAATCGTCGTTATTTCATTTGTTCTTTCACGTTGGATTAGCTTTGGTAAATCAGCTGCTTTTGTGAGAATCTTAAAGTTACTAAACGTATAGCTAACCACTCCTGTGACGGTTCCATCAAAAGAGTCACCAGCTTTCGTTACATAGCTGCGGTCATCCAGTTGAAGAAGCATTTTCTCAGGATTTTGATTTTCTTTTGTTAAAAGAGGCGTTCCTTCTTTTGTGTAGGCTTTGCCATCCACTTGACCCGTAATGACAGGTACTTCACCATATTTTCGAGGACCCGTTACCGTTGGGTTTTCAAGGGAAACAAGCATTCCTTCAAGGCTTTCATAAAAATCAATGCCGTCTTCTGCTGGATCAAATGTTCCTAATTGGTCATTATCAATGACAGAAGTCGGTGGAATCACGTCCTTACCGATTACGATTGGAGTCGGAAGTTCATTTCCACTAGAAACCTTAGTAATTTTACCGGATTGGGCATTAATTTCTGTCATCGCTAAATCCGTTTTGAGTTTCTCGGCATAACCATCTAATACCCACTCTTTTACAAGTCCTGAAACGGTTACACCGTCCCCGACAGCAACACTATGAGTCGGCTTGTAAACAAGAATGCCTTCTGATGTTTGTGAATTGTCATCTGAATTTGGATCTTGCATGTAGAAATTACTGCTGTCTACTACATGGGTCACCACCCCGGGTACATCTACTACATTTTTATCTTTATACGGTGAAGTGTGTGATTGACCTTGAATGTCACTTATCTTTAGTCCTGGTATGCCATCTACAGGATCTTCACCTGGAGGTGGGGTTGTGCCATAAAAGGACATGGCGGTTGGAGATTTTAGACCAGGTACAGTGAAGTAAGATTCAAGTGAACCTGTAATAACAACTTTCTTTCCAATATTCGAAGGGTTAGATTTTAAACCAAATGTCGAACGGAAACTACTAGGAAGCTGCACTGGAAGTATTTTAGATTTATCGGTTTCTGTCGGCGAATCCGCAATCGCTAAGTTATAATCATCCACGAATGGACCCGTAAAGTTAAATGTTGGCCCACTAGTAGTATGGGCTACTATGTAACCTGCAACTGTTGCTGTTCCAGAATTATTCGCAATGGCTTCTGCAACCGTAATCGTTTCAGCCGCTTGTGCTCGATAAGGTAGGACCATCCCTATCAACATGACCAACATGGTTGTTATAGCAAAAAACTGTTTTTTTAGTTTCTTCAAGAGTATTCCTCCTCTAAATCTATTTACTTCTATAAAAGCAGCACTTCCACAAATTTTACCTAATCTAGTAAACCTTCCTCCTTTCCTATCTAGGGAAGTACCACAGCTATATTCCTAAATTACCATTTCTCCCTGCTTTTTCGTTCTATTTAACGAAAACTTTACCTCTTTTATACAAATTATTAATAATCTTTACACAATAAAATAGTAAATACACAATACTACATCACTATAATACTATTTATCACTTATTCTTTAATGAGAACAAATTCCCATAACCTTCCTCCTAGACTTTCGTTAATTGCTAGAATTAAAATATTCGGACTTAAAAGCCTTTTGTTAGTCCTTAAAGAAATATAAAAAAAACGCTCCTTACAAAAATGTAAGAAACGTTTCCTTCTCTTAATGAATTTTTTATTATGGGTAAACTAAGCCCCTACTCCTGAAGTTTCACTCGTACATTTCTTTGGCTTTTTCCATCAACCTCATCCTCTGCCTGGCGGTTATGCTTAATGAAAAAGGTAAGAATCAGTCCTACTAAAGATAGAATGGAAACAACCATAAAGGCGATGTTCGCTCCGTGTATATCTGGATAGGCAATGTCCGGGCGATGTTTTGCTGTTTCTGCAGTTGTGGTCATCACGGTAACAAGAATGGCCGTTCCTACCGAAGCCGCAATCATTTTCATCGTATTATCCATCGCCGCCCCATGGGAAATTAATCGTTTTGGCAACTGATTCAAGGCAGCGGTTGAGACTGGCATCATGACCATGGAAAGACCGAACATTCGAATTCCATAGAGGACCATAATATAGGTCAACGTGGTCGACGGACTTAAAGTCGTAAATGCAAATGAAGCAGCACTCATGATGGTTAACCCAATCAGCACGAGCCATTTAGCTCCGACTTTATCAAATATTCTTCCAACAATCGGTGACATAATCCCGCTAATCACTGCTCCGGGCAATAAGGCAAGCCCCGCCTCAAAGGCAGAAAACTCTCTCATATTTTGCATAAAGAGCGGGATAATGGTTTCTGCTCCGATCAAGCCCATGAAGCTGATCATCCCAATTGCGATGGCAAAAGGGAAGATTGAAAACGTAAAAACACGAAATTCCAGCATCGGATGCTTCAGTCTTAATTGGCGGAAAATAAATACAATCAGTGATATACCGCCAATTGTGAGTGATAATAGGGTTGCAGCATGAGACCAGCCGTAATTTCCGGCACTTGTAAATCCATAAAGCAGCCCGCCAAAACCAAATGACGATAATAGGATCGAAATGACATCCACTTTTGGCTTGGAGATTTCTGTGACATTTTTCAAGAAACGGAAAGCGACAACTATATCGATAAGTGCAATAGGCAAAATAATAAAAAATAACACTCTCCATGAAAATTGCGATGTCACCCAGCCAGACAATGCAGGTCCGATGGCTGGTGCAAAGGATATCACAAGGCCGACAAGACCCATTGCTGAGCCGCGCTTATTAACCGGGAAAATCAGTAAGAATACGGTGGTCATTAATGGCAGCATGACACCCGCTCCTACAGATTGAATGACCCTTCCCAAAAGAAGAATTTCAAAATTAGGAGCAAGCCCACCGACAAGCGTTCCTACTGTAAAAACACTCATAGCAGCTAGAAATAACTGTCTTGTGGTAAATTTCTCTAATAAAAAGGCACTGATTGGAATCATAATCCCATTTACTAACATAAAGACTGTGGTCAGCCATTGTGCACTATTAGCGGTAACGTTCATTTCATCCATGATTGGAGGGATTGCTGTTATCATCAGCGTTTGATTCAAAATCGCGATAAAAGCCCCAGCGAGCAAAAGGCCCACGATCATCGATTGCTTATTCTTCGAACTCTTCATTCATCCAACTCCCTATAAAAAAGATACTGTTACAGATTACCTTGTTTTCCCTGTAAATTCCAATGAAATGTTTTAGAGAAGATTACTGCTACATTATTGTAGAAGCTGTATTTTTTTTTGTTGAAACTGTATGCTTTTTCGTATAACCTGTACGCTTTTTGTAGAAGCTGTATGCTTTTTTGTATAAACTGTACTTTTTTTTGTTTAAACTGTACGCTTTTTCGTATAACCTGTACGCTTTTTTGTATAAACTGTACGCCTTTTTGTATAAACTGTACACTTTTTCGTATAACCTGTACGCTTTTTTGTATAAACTGTACGCTTTTACCTCAACAATCCATCAATTTCTACACGCTGCCACACTTATACGACTCATAAAATAGGACGAACTTGTAAATAGTAATGTTGATATATATTTTTAGCAATGTTTTGAGTTCAATGGTTTAGCAAATCCTAAAGTGAGCGGGTGTTTGGGTGTGGACTTTCCTACAATCCATACGAACTTTTGGGACGCAGTGATTGCCGTTCCAGTTGTCATGGTAGTTACACAACTAATAAAAGTTTTATTAAAGGTAAAAAAGATTTATGTTCCCACAATCGCTCTTATTATTGGTCTTATCATTTCCGTTTTTATTAGCCATCGTCACCATATATTTGCTGGTCTTTTTATGGGGTGGTTTTATGGATATGCCGCCATTGGTTCTTATGCCTCATTAAAAACAACTTTTTTGACATATAGAAAACAGAAATGATTGAAGAAAGGAAAAAATCTGAGGTGTCACACAAACATTATGAAAAAGGTGTCGATATCATTTTTATCATGATACAAATCATTTGTATTATAGCTTTTTTTAAAATAAAAAATTTCGACTATATGCGAATGGCTTCTGGAAATCTTATCTTTTGGCTTGTCTATATGATTGTAGAAAAAAAAGCGAACTGGCGGATTCCTTTTTATATTCGAGTTGTTACTTTACTTTCTATTACGTTTAACGACATACTAGGTGAATATTTTAACTTATTTGTGACCTCTCAGGTATACGACCGATTCCAGCATATTTTTGGAACCTACGCCTTAACACTTTGGATCTTTTTTGTTCTTCAGCAATTTATTCAAATAAAATTAACCAGCAAACGACTAACCATTATTTTATTCATTAGTCTTGCATTAGCACTGGGAACGATTTATGAATTAATGGAGTTTATGGACGATGAAGTGTACCATCCGAAGATAAAAAATCAACCGAGTCTGCTAGATACAAACCTTGATTTACTATCCGATTTCATTGGAGGAATAATAGCTGTCTTCCATTATTACCTTTCAAAGAATTTTAAAACATTTCTATTTCCCTTCGAGCAAAGAAGGAATTTTTCTAGTTACTAGTTGTTGCCATATTGATGTAGTATTACTTAGGGGATGATACCTTTGATTTATATTTATAATGATTTTGCTGGAACACATTCAACCGCTTTGGCTGCCGCCTATCATCTAAAACAACTACCCCAATCGGAAAGAAAATTAACCACAGAAGAAATATTAAATGTAAAATTTTTCAACCAACTGACAAATAAGGATTTTGGAAAACTGTTATTTCACGGGACTGATGAAAATGGTAACTCCGTATATACCATAGGACGGAAACGGAACAAACTTGTTGTCCCTTCATTGAGAGAAATTTCTTTACTGCTAATAGAAAAGTTTCATATAGATGAAAAAATCATTTTCTCTAATACATCACCTACCGTACCACTTACCATGTCATTTGGTGGTTTATTTTCGAGAAAATTGCACATTGATTTCATTGGTGTCCCGTTGTTAGTAACTGGTGCCAAGCAATCCTGTGATACGATTTATCGGTTGGTACAAAACACGATACAAGTTGGGAATTCCAGTTTTAATGAAAAAGTGATCATTTTAGAAAACGAAGTTTATAAAGTTTGAAGTGAGTATATAAAAAAGAGGAAAACCCACATGGATTCTCCTCTTTTGACTTTGTTTCTCTCATTATCTATTTAACTGCTTCACTTTTACAGGCTTACTTTCCCGGGTTAGTTTGATGATTTCCCCAATAATACTGACGGCAATTTCCTCTGTGGTTTCAGAACCTATTTCCAATCCAATTGGCGAATGAACCTGCTCCAGCTGTTCACCCGGTACGCCTTCACTTTTTAATTTTTCAAAAATTGTTATCGTTTTGCGCTTGCTTGCAACCATCCCAACATAGGCAATCGGAAACTGAAGTGCTGTTTTTAATACGATATCATCACGATCCTTTGTCACAATAATCACATAAGACTTTTCAGAAGGACTGGCTTGAAGTAAAGCCTCTCCAATATCCTCATGGACAAAAATATTAGTTGCATGGGGAAAGCGTTCCTTTGTGGCATAACCAATGCGGTCATCAACCACGCAATAGGGATATTCGAGCATATCCGCGAGCTTTGCCAGTGCAGCAGCAAGATGCCCGGCGCCAGCTAATATAAGTTCTGGCCTGCTTTGATAAACTTCAATAAACACTTGCAACGTTCCGCCACAATTCATTTGAATTCCGTCTTTCGCATGTTTATTCAACTTGTATTGTACGATTCTCGATTTCCCCATTTGAAGCGCCTTTACACTCTCTTCAATAATATAGTGCTCGGCCAAGCCACCGCCGACTGTGCCTTCTATTGTACCATCGCGGTATACAATCATTTTTCCAACATGCCTGGGAGTTGAGCCCTTTGATTCAATAATCATGGCTAATGCAAAGGTTTCATTTTGACGATTCAGCATGGCGACTTTTTCCATCAGTAGCAAGTCTAGCTCCCCCCTTTTAAAAACATTAATTGTGTTGATACTGTTTACTGCTTAAAAAATATCGTAAAAGGTTTAAGGCGACTGTTTTTCTATATCTAGCAGTGGAGCGTTGATCGTCTATCGGTTTAATGATTTTATCGAATGCGGACAAAACTTGCGCGATGTCCGCATCTGCTAAAGGTATTGTCTTCCCAATCAGCTTCTTCTCCATATCAACAGAACGTACCATCGTAGGTCCAACCGCCCCGAATGCAAAACGAATATCCTTAATGACCTCACCATTTGTTCGGATATATCCTGCAAACCCTACTTTGGCAATCGCATCTGCATTACGGTTGCCGACTTTCTCAAAAACAACATATGCACCCTCTTCTAATACGGAAGGCAAGATGATTTCAGCTAGTATTTCATTTGACCCTCGGTCAACCCTTCGCACACCTTGAATAAAATCGCTAATGGCTACGATTCGATCACCTGAAACGGAGCGCAGCACTAGTTTTGCGTTGTATACATATAATAACGGCAGTGTGTCGCCAGCTGGAGAAGCGTTACAAATATTCCCTCCCAACGTCCCTCTGTTTCGAATGGCCGGTGCCGCAATTGTTTTGATTGCTTTCTTTAAAGGTAATGGGATTAACGGGGCTTCGAGTAATTCACTATAGGTGCAACAGGCACCGATATGCAGATCCTTACCATTTTTATACATCCGTTTTAATTCGGAAAGGTGATCAATAAAAATAATTGGTTTCTGGATTTTTGGAGGTACTCCCCTGCGACTTTTGTGAAGGACCATCAAGTCGGTCCCACCTGCCATAATTAAACAGTTCTCTTTATTCAATTGACTCAAGGTTTGATCAACTTGATCGAAACGATAGGCGATTATTTTTTCTGCCATAAGCCGTCCCCTTTTTTCGCTGCCAGATTGATCGCGTCGACAATCATATTGTAGCCCGTACATCTGCACAAATTTCCGGAAATCCCTTCACGAATTTCAGCCTCTGAAGGATGAGGGTTTTGCGCTAATAAAGCTGCACTTGCCATAACCATCCCAGGAATACAATAACCGCATTGGACTCCTCCGGCTTCCGAATAGCTCTCATCTAAAATCTTAAATTGATCTGACTCCATGATTCCTTCTATCGTGACGATCTCGGCTCCTTCAATCGAACCGATTGGAATCAGGCAGCTATTTTGCAGAAGGTTATTGACAAAAATACTGCAGGCTCCGCATTCGCCTTCGCCGCACCCTTCCTTAGTTCCAATTAACAGATACTCATCTCTGATGACATCTAGTAATCTTGCTGTAGGTGGTGCGTCTGTTTCTACTTTTCTTCCATTCAGGGTAAATGTAATCATCCTTCCTCACCTTCTCTCAAGCAAAGACTTTCGATAATGACTTCGGGTGTAATCGGTATTTGCTGAAAAGGAGTTTGCAGCGCATCCTCGATTGCCGCTTGGACTGCTGGAGCGCCGCCGATTAATGTCAATTCACCTGCACCCTTCGCCCCGTATGGACCGTCGGCATAGGGATTATCAAACACCTTGCTTTGGATTGAAACAACGTCCATAGAAGTTGGGGGTCCATAATCAGTTATGCTTTTTTGTTGGATTCTGCCTTCTTTTGACGTCATTTTTTCTAGATAACCATACGCTAATCCTTGCGCTAAACCACCGTCAATTTGCCCCTTCATGACCCGGTCATCAATGACCTTCCCCACTTCATAATTGGCATAAACGTTTTCCAACTTTACATTACCTGTTAACGTATCCACCTCTACTTCCACAAAATTCACGCCCCAAGAATAAGCGGGATAGGCGTCTCCTGTGAAGGTCAACTCATTCCAGGGAATCATTTCACGATGAACATAGTTCTCCGTTACTTCCTGTTCCACGCCGTTTTGCCACTGAGCCTTCAGTTTTTTGGCGGCTCGTTCAAGCAGTTTCCCTACAATCATGGTCGTTCTGGAGGCTACTGTTGGTCCTGAGTCTGGAACCTCTTTTGTATCGGGATAAGGGTAAGAGACTTTTTCGTATGGGAGGTCTAATTCCTTTGCGACAATTTTACTAAGTGTCGTATAAATGCCTTGTCCCATGTCAGAGTTTGAGATTTTCAGTGATACCAGGTCGTCCTTTGATTTAAAGAGCTTAACCGTTGCTTTTATATGATCTCGTTCACCGCTGCCTGTAAATCCGCAGCCATGGAGGAATAAGGACGTTCCGATTCCTTTTTTATAGCGTTGATTATGATGATTGAACATTTGAAACTCCGCTTTTTTCTTTTTATAATCGGTTGTGTTTAGCAAGTCCTCAATCATTTCTTCCATTAAGATTGGGTCGCGGAAATTTCCTTTGGTGATGGTGGGGTCTCCCTGTTTGACGAGGTATTTTCGTTTATACTCAAGTGGGTCAATATTTGCTCGTTTACTAAGGTGACCGATATGACTTTCAATCCCTGCAAAGCTTTGTGGTGCACCAAATCCTCTGAAGGCACCGTTTGGAACTGTGTGAGTTTTTAACACATATCCTTTTGCATGAAAATGTGGAATCTTATACACGCCGGCACTGTTTAGTAATGCGCGCTGCAGCACGACTGAACTCAATCCAACATTTGCTCCGCCATCGAGATATACCTCTACACACATGCTCAAAATATTTCCTTCCTTATCAAGTGCTGTTCGATATTTAAGTTTGGCAGGATGTCTTTTCGTGGTAACGACCATATCCTCGGAACGGTCGAATACGAGCATGACCGATTTTTTGACCGCTTTTGCAGCAACGGCTACATGACACGCCATCATTGACGGAAACTCTTCTTTGCCGCCAAACCCTCCGCCAGTCGGACTTTGAACCACCCTTACGTCATCATCGCCACAGTCTAAAGCAGTAATCAATGCATTTTTTATATAGTAGAGACATTGCATCGATCCCTGGACGACAATCTCATCATCTTTATAAATGCCTAGCATTCCTTGTGGCTCGAGGTAAACATGCTCCTGATAACCGGTATCATATTCTTCTTCGATAATTTGGTGGGCGCCCTGCTCGATTGCTGAAATAATTTCCAGGCTTTCCCCAAATTCATAGTTTGCCATCGTAACACCAGGTGCGGCCTTTTGTTTGATGGCTTCTTCAAGTGTAAAAATAGCCTGATATTCTTCCCATTCAATCTTTACTTTTTCAAGTAGACCGTAGAGGATATCGAGGTCTTTACCTACGAGCATGAGAATCGGCTCACCAATATAATTGACCCACTCATTGGCAAAAATGGGCTGGTCTTCTTTAATAATTTTGACATAATTCGGTCCGGGGATATCTTCTGCACCAACCACTTCATATCCTAGAGGAAGGTCTGGTACCTGAATGGATTTGATTTTCCCATATGCAATGGGCGACCGATACAAAACACCATAAACCATATTTTCCACTTTCAAATCACTAATATAGGCCAACTGGCCAGATACCTTACCTTTATGGTCCTTTTTGGGCACTGAGGTGCTTATGTCTTTTAGATTCATTCCAACAACACCCTTCGACTCATTTTTAAAGAAAATACACTATTAATCGAAACCTCTTCCTACGATTTTATAGATTAGAATGAGGTTTTATGATTAATTTTCATCAAGAAATTAGTTCTTTTCATTATATTTTAAAATCGGCAAAATTTACCCTACTGTGTAAGGTATCTAGACAAGGAATTTTGATTTAACGTTACCGTTTCCAGTTAACTACTAAGTCCAAATAGTGTTTAACTTGATCCCATTTTCATAATCCTAAACCAAACCTAATCAAAGTGTGAAAACGTTCACAAAATATTGTTGAAATCGCTTTCAAATTCGTATATAATTATATTAATATTACAACTTAAGAGGTGTATCAGCATGAAAGAATATATTTTTCTTCTAGAAGAACCATTGGGAAACAAAGAAATAAAGATCATCGCGTCAGGAATGACGGAAGCCTTCAGAAAAGCAAAGGAATTTCAAAAAAATATTGTCCGTGAAACTAAATCAAAGGTCAATATGATTTTAAAAGGTGTTAGATATACGGATTAACCTTAAAAGAAAATTTACTGAAAGGAAAATCCTACACTATATGTTCTTAAGATTAATACGAGATCAATAAAAGAGAACACATTCGCTTGTTACCGAACTGTGTTCTCTTTTTATTTTTATGAACCTTGGGGACTGTTCTAGTGGACTACTTATTGTCTGCTTGGAACCAAAAACACTCACCCTGTGGACGTTAACTATTAAAAAAAGCAACCCCATTCAACTAGGAAAACTGATTGAATCAAGTTCCCTAATTAAACTGGAATATATCAAGTCACTCAAGTTTTATTATAATAATCAATGGCTTGTTGGTAATCATCCTGCGTATCCAGATCCATGAGTACTCCAGGGTCATCTACATTGATGTATTCCTTCTTAAAACCATTAAGGACTACACGTAAATTACTCTGCGGGTCGGATTCGAGAATTTTTTGTTTTACTAATTTTGATAACTTAATAGGATGTCCACCTTTAACATGATAGCTGGGGATTACAACGGTCCCTTTGTGTTCTGCTAGCAGATGAATCGTCTCTTTTTTAACAAGCGGACAATCTCCAGGTGTTATAAAGAAGGCTGGGGTCTTTACTTCCGTACACCCCTTTTGAATAGAGGTGAACATGCCCTTGTTAAAGTTTTCATTAAAAACAACCTCCATTTGAAATGGATAGCTATTTTTATCATTGATTTTTGCCATTTCCTCATTGATGAGATCCGCATGAAACCCGGCTACGACGATGACTCTGCTGCATACTCCTTCAAATTTAGAAATCGTACGCTCCAACACGCTGATTTGCCCCAGTGGCAGCGTCATTTTAAATGCATTTGCTCGGCTAGAATATCCAGCAGCTAAGACAATTGCTTCCATTATTATCACCTCGCCAAGACCATGTGGACGGTTTCATTTGTCTACTTTTTGTTTAATAACCCCAAAGGAAACTGTCCATCTGGCGTTTTACATTATTTTACCACTAGCAATATTGGTCTGCCTAAGATTATTTTTATTTGGGTTACCTTGAGCTTTTTGTTATCATTTGAGAGATAGGTTGGTATCAAGGAGGACTTGGAATGAACACCTTTAATGAACTATTCCGTAAAAGAGTAGGTATCCCACAAGATGAAGTGATTACATTTGATAATTTAGATCGTGTTCTTGAAAAGACGGCAAAAACGATTCCTTTTGAGAATTTATGTATTATTGAAAATAGGACGCAGGAAATTACAAAAGAAAATTTAGCGAGAAAAATACTACAACATAACGAGGGTGGGCTTTGTTACGAACTTAATACCATTCTCTACCTTTTCTTAAATGAAAATGGTTTTACCCTCTCCTTAGTTCGCGGAGTCACTTATAATCATATGAATCATCAATGGAGTGGGACTGGGAATACTCATGTGGTCAATCTAATTACTCATCATGGGCAGGCCTACGTGGTTGATACCGGATTCGGAGGGAATTTACCATTAAAGCCTGTTCCGTTAAGCGGAGAAACTGTTGTATCTAGCAATGGAGAATTTAGAGTCGAACGTGCAGAAAGTGAACATGGAGATTATAAGTTGTACATGAAATTAAATCGGAAAGATGAGGATTGGAAAATAGGTTACGCCTTTAATTCTAAAGAGCCAATTCAAACTATATCTGAATTAAATGAAGTGCAAAAAATTATCATGGAACATCCTGAATCTGCATTTAATAAGAAGCCTCTAGTCACGAAGATCACAGATAAAGGGAACGTAACATTAACGGACACTACGTTTACACAATGGGTAGATAGCACATTGACAAAGGAAAACATTGATGAAATACGATTTCATGAAATTAAAAAAGAATATTTTAACCTTTAAGGAAGAAACATCCAATGGGGACTTATGGAGAGGATTACTGATTATAATGGTAGAAAAGATAATATACATAGATGAAATATTGGCACAATACTTTCCTACAGGCAGCTGGGTAACATGGGTTGGGCAAAGTGGCGCAAACAATACCACGCGTTTTGTTCGCGTTGATAATGAGCTATATGTTCTCCGTGTTTATGAAACCCACCAGGATGTTGAAAAGGTGAATTACGAGCATTCCATTCTGGTTGTTTTAGCGGAACTACCACTAACTTTTTCTATACCCAAGCCGATTGAATCAAGGGTTGGAAAAACGATTGTCAGAACTAGGGATGGAAAGATTGCCGCTTTATTTCAATACTTAGATGGCAGCAACCCTGCCCTGGTTGAATTGGTAGAAATTCATTCTTACGGGAGAACTGCTGGTCTATTGTCAGCTTCGCTGGCACATGTACAAATCCAGCAGCGTCCTGCCTACAGACCGTATTATGAGATTGAAAGTACTCATCCTAGTTGTTCTATACAGGACATTTTTAACTTTTGTAAAAACCCTCCACTAGAGTTTTCGGAACAGACAAAAGAATTATTAGTGATCTATGAACAGCTCACTTCTTTTATAGAGCAAGTCCCAACATTAAGGAAATTGCCACATCAGCTTGTTCACGGCGATTTAAATGCATCCAACATTCTCGTCAATGAAGATGGAATGGTGTCTGCCGTACTCGATTTTGAATTTGTTACGAACGATTTGCGGGTGATGGAACTGGCTGTTTGCTTATCTGACTTTATCCACCCTAGCAAAGAAGAAACGATTATTTGGACAAAAGTTCAGTCGTTTCTTTCTGGTTATGGGCAATCGTTAAAATTGACAGCAGCTGAGATCGAAGCCATTCCAATCCTTATCCAACTCAGAAGTCTCGATGTTTTCATCCACTTCCTAGGTCGTTATTTGGATAAGGTCAGCTCCATTGATATCGTTAAAGAGTATATACAGAAATCTGCGATACGCTGTAAATGGATTAAGGAAAATAAAAAGCAGTTCATTACTTTATGTAGGAATTGGTTGATATAAATAGGTAATGGGGACGGTTCTTTTGGATAACTTTTGTTAAAGTTTAAACCAAAAGAACCGTCCCCATGTCGGTCATGTGCGTTTTAAAATACCCCTGGCCCACTAGAATTATCCTTCATTACTTCCCCTAATTTCTCTCTTTGTATATCTTCATCAGGAATGGACATCCCAGATTTCTTTTCGTAATAAATCGCAATACCTCCAACAATAAAAACCGGTATTAATATCAATAACCAAATCATTCTTAACACCTCCTTGTTTTTATTATATTGGTATTTTTACTTTATTTGACAACTTTTTCCTATTTGATCCTAAATTGATAAAATGGCACTATCCAAAACATAACGAAATTTGTCAAAGTGCACTTCTATTGTACCCACCTTTTTTCGTGGAACTTATAATCCCTTTAAACAAAAAAATGACCAACAAATAAAATTTGTTGATCATTTCAGAGCAATTAGCCTCATTAGCGATAAGATTAAGGTGATACCTCTACAGAGTTCATCTCGGTTTCTTTATTGGATTCCTTTAAATAATCTAAAACCCGCTGGGCCATTAATTTATACCCGCTTGTGTTTGGATGGAATTCATCTTCCGCCAATAAGTCAATGGTAGAATTACTGAATAAGTCGATTGTTGGAATAAATCTTACGTTCTTGTATTCTTCTGAAACTGATTTACCCGCCTCATTCCAATTGTCTACGATCAGGCCAAGTTCTTTTATTTCTCCAAAATGCCGTTCAAATGGATTGTAAAAACCAATTAAATAAATTTGGGTATCTGGATTAAGCTCATTAATTTTATTAAAAATAGCCTTTAATCGCTCCATATATTTCACCCTTTCCGCTTGGAAGGGTTCCATCGTAACATTCATAAAATTGGATTTAAATACACTCATAATGTCGTTCGCACCAATTGTAATGAGGACCATATCAGCTTCTTTAATGGCAGAAGCAATGTCTTCATTCTCCAGTCTTTTCAGTAACTGATCGGTTCGGTTTCCTTTTTTACCGAAATTTTGTACAGTGATATTTAGTTTATTGTCTTCAAACGTGTTATTAAGAATCCCTACATAACCGCCATTTTCTGTTTCATCCCCAATGCCTTCCGTGAGAGAGTCACCTATTGCCACAATTTGTTGATCTTTCTTTAGAAAGTCTAATGCAACCTCCAGTACTTCCCTGACCTTATCCTTAATATTTTCCGCTATTGGCTTAGCAGTGACTTCTACCTGCTCGGTTTGTTCCTCTTCCTCAGGTTTGTCGTCTTGAACGGTACGATCTTCTGTCTTTTTCGTTTGTTCTTGACTAACAGAAGCGACCGCCTTTACATATTCCACCTTTGTTTGAGTACTATCTTGCAGAAGTAAATATAGGCAGCCGGTTACTACTAAAGTACCAATTATTATACTTATCCATTTTAATTTTTTTTGCTTCAAGTCCATCACACCTATTACAATTGTAAAATGATAATCTTAAAAATAAACAACTTACTAATATATAGTTATTCATTTTATCATGCATGGCAACATTCTAAAAGACAACAAATATTAGTAAATCAATAAGATGGGTTCATGCTTCCTACGAAGCATTGGCTACATAAAAAAGGTCCCGTTACGAAGGTTGTAACGGGACTCTTCTACTCATTCTATAAAATTATGAATTAAACTAACCAATGGTGAAAGTTCAAAGGCTGTTAAATCAGAGACTAAATTACACTCATCCAAGACCGACTGATACTCGATCAGACGGAACAAATGATCATTGTTTCCATAGAAACATCAGCAGACGATTTATCACAACACAAATTCCGAAAATCCAAGCAAGCTGGAATTTCCCTGCAGCGTATAAGGCAATAACAGCTATCGCAAACACAATGATTTCAATGAAAAAATGCAATGGCGCTGGAACCGCAATCATTGCTTTCGGTGATCCAAATGTACCCCATATCATAGCTAGGAAAATAGGTGACCCAATCCCAAACACCCACTTCATGATTCCATTCCCCGTTTGAAACCCCCAATATCCAACTGCTGCTAAAGCACATAATTCTAATAGGAACCTTACAGCTAGATTAATATTTTGTACTATCAGCACGAAAATCCCCCCTATTCCACTCTTTAAAAACATCAGATTAATTATATTCCTATTTCTCGTATTTTCACTGTTACAGTTTCCACGCTGCCATCATTATTTTTCCCTCCCCCTTTGTGCTTAAATGGGTTTTTCTTTAAAGTCCTTCGGATTATTTTCATCTAAGACGGCAAGTTGATCTACTATAAGGGTAACAAATAAGTGTAAATTTATTGTTAATCTTTCTGAACTTTGAAGGGATTTTTAACTGTTAAAGAAAATTCTTTTAATGAAGTTATTTGCATATACAGGGGGGAAACGATGAACAAGAGAGCAGCTGCGGGAAGGACTTTCTTTTTTAAAATGTGGGAAAATCACCCGAGGATATGGAAGCTTTTAATTGATTTAGGGATATTTCTTAAATACAAGACCTTGAATAACCATAAAATACCAAATGAAATTGTGCTGCCTTCCTCCAATAAAATCTATGTCAATTCAGAAGAAAATCGTGGCAGAGCATTGTTGGTCAGCAACGGGATGACTCAGAAGCGTTTGACAAATTTCTGGATTAAAGCAGTAAATGAACTATCACCAGATTTGGTTATCGATGTAGGAGTAAACTATGGAGAATGCATCTTCTCAACAAACTATCCTCACCACACACACATTTATGGAATCGAAGCGAATCGAGAATTGTTAAAGTATATTCATCGTTCAAGAGACGCTCATCTAAATAAAGAGCAAATTAAAATCTTTAATGTTTTTGCCGCAGATAAAGAAGAAGAAAAAACGTTTTATGTAGATAAACATTGGTCTGGTACATCTTCTGCGGCCTATCGACCTGCACACGATATGATTGAAAAAACAACTGTTAGCTCTGTTACGATTGATTCGATCATTGAAGAAGATGCTATGAACAAAAATATTTTATTTAAAGTGGATGTTGAAGGATATGAAGCTTTTGTTTTAAAAGGAATGACAGAGTTAATTCGTAAGAGTGCTTCTGCCTTAGGTTTTATTGAGTTTAATAGTGAGTATGTGGAAAAATCAGGGGTGAACGCAAATGACTTTTTACAGTTTTTACAGCAAAATTTTTCAGTTTACATCTATTTCAAAAATAAGCTAGTAAATGGAAGTCAATTAACCCTATCCGATTTACACAAGTTATTCGGGGCAAATTATGTTCATACAGATTTGATTTTAGTGAAGGATGTAAAAAAGCAAATAGATTTATTAAAACTTTCTTCAGCTTCTTAGTTTTTAGAATTGTTTTTTCCATTTAGTAATTAGTCGTCTAACATTTTTCCAGAGAACTAGTGAAGGCTGTTGTTACTATTTAAAGCACACATAACCCCGTTCTAAAATTGAACGGGGTTATGTGATATTTTGTATTATATCATTCTTTAACCGATGGCATTTCGTTAAAGAACGCTACATCTTCAATCGGAAGACGTGTGGTAGGATGTCCTGGTTTCGCTGCTTTACCAATCGCAATAAGCATGACTGGCACAAACTGCTCAGAGATTCCGAACGCTTCTACGAACTTCTTCTTATCGTATCCTCCCATTGGCACCGTATCATATCCTTTAGAACGGGCAACAAGCATGAGCTGCATGGAGATAAGTCCTCCGTCTGTAAATACAATTTGGCGAGCCACTTCGGGAGACAGGTTTGAGTATGTGTTAACTGTTCTTTCGATGAATGAGTTAGCTGTATCTACCGGCATGAACCCTGCAGCAGCAGCTTGTCCATAAATTTTTTCAGCTTTCTTGTAGCTTTCTACATCGCCAAGTACCGCAATTACGGCAGAAGCTTCGACTACTTGTTGTTGGTTAAACGCGATCGGCAAAAGTTTTTCCTTCAACTCTGGTTTATCGATAACGAGAAAACGCCATGGCTGCAGGTTTGAAGACGATGGAGCCAACGTTGCGAGCTCTAATATTTCAGTCATTTCTTCCCGTGAAATCTGGACAGTTGGATCGTATGCTCGGACTGAGCGGCGTTCACGAATAACATCTAAGAACATTTGCTGTTCCATTTTTTCTATAGTTTGAGAGTTTGACATCGTAATTCCTCCTAGTAATGACATGATGATTTTGATGAATTCTATGATGAAAAATTAGAGGTTTTTTAACCTCATTAAAGATACTTTCTATTCTAATGTCTGTATCACACTAAGTAACCTTACTCACATTCAACCAAAATGTCAAAAGGTATGCTTTAGTAACTTTATACAGCTAATGATGATCATGTCTAACAAACAAGTTGTAGCAAAATTTTGTTTGTTTCATATATATGATAATAGTAAATATTATTAGACAAGCTGGGAGTGTTGATATTGGAACCTAAATGGCTGGATTGGGCGAAGCAGCTCCAATCCATTGCGCAGGCGGGATTGGCGTATTCAAAAGATGTTTATGACTTGGAGAGATTTGAATTCATTAGAAATATCAGCGTGGACATTTTAGCTCATTATACAGAGATGGACAGGCCTGTCATCAAAGATTTATTTGCAGGTGAAACTGGCTACGCAACTCCTAAAGTAGATATTAGGGCAGTGGTTTTTCAGGATGATAAAATACTGATGGTGCGTGAAAATAGCGATGGAAATTGGGCTTTACCCGGCGGCTGGGCAGATATTGGACATACCCCAAGTGAGGTCGCTGTTAAGGAAGTAAAAGAAGAAGCAGGATTTACTGTAAAACCAATCAGAGTACTAGCGGTAACCGATAAAAAGTGCCATCCACACCCTCCATCTGCTTTTCATGTTTATAAAATATTTATACAATGCGAAATCATTAGCGGGCAAAAAGCTTTCGGAATCGAGACAAGTGAAGTGAAGTTCTTTGCTGAAAATGAACTGCCTCCTTTGTCAACAGCTCGGAATACAAAATCACAAATCGGGATGGCTTTTAGCTACTTAAAAAATCCCGATCAAGCTGTTTATTTTGATTAAACAACGAAATCTGTAAATGTATGAAACCAAGATGAACTTCAATTACATCTTGGTTTTTCATTTCTATTATTAATGCCTCGTACCTTTTCAGCTAAGTTTAATCGATTCTCTGAATTGGTCCATATTAAAGTTTTTACCTGGACAACTTTTTGCCATGCCATTTACTTCCCGATGTCCAAGGATTTGAGCAGTTGATAAATGATATTGCTCTAAAAGGAACATACAAAGTTTTCTTAATGATTTTAACTGCTCTATTGAGGGAGTATGACTATCAAAATTTCCTGCTAAACATATACCCAATGATTTTTGGTTATATGAAATAGCGTGTGCTCCGACATGATATCCTCTCCCATTCATGATTTCACCGTTTTCCTCAATAAAAAAATTATACCCTATCCCACTCCATCCACGCTCATTCTGATGAAACTGATGGGTTTTATTCACATCCCAACCTATTTCTTCGGTATGGTGCACAATGATGTACATAACATTTTTTAGAGTTAAAAGCGGTTCCTTAAATAATAATTTACTATCTTTAATCCATCCTGGTTCTATACTCATGTAGCGCTCTCCTCTTTGCAAAAACGAATCATGATCCCAGACTTATCATCTGAACGAAGGTTATTCCTTATCTCATATTGTTCTAATTCGATAGAATATGCTTGTAAACCGATTGTTTGTATCTTTTTAAATGTTTCTTTCACTGAATATTTTGGATGAAAAAGGCCATCTGTTATCAATAATAATGTTTTGATTTCACTGATTGTTATTTGTCCATGCTGTATAAAATTTACTACCTCTTCTTTTCCATTCGCTACAGTGTAGCCATATTCCTTATTAGCTAATGAACGATTAAAAACCAACTGGTTTGTTCGATTCTGAAAATACTCCTCGTCTGGAAGGTTAACACCTTGCTTTCTTAATTCCTCGCGCCATGCCTTCGCACGATAACTTATATCTTTTACCGTATCCCTTGTTAAGGCTTTTATCGTTCCGTTTTGATATTCAGCCATGATCATACAATCACCAAGCTGCGCATACGAAATCTTTCCTTCTTCTTCAACTTTTATCATTGCCGCACATGTGGACCAAAGTCCTTCATGTATTTCCTGATTCACCTTGTATTTGTCCATTCTTTCACTCAACATTCTATTTGCATTCACGATTCCTTCCACTAATGTAAGGTTACTTTTGTAGAGTCTTAAAAAATAATCCTTAAATATATTTGAAGCTAGATGTGCACCGTTCATTCCGTTCTCATCTTGGAATGGCACTAATGGAGTTGCCCCATCGAAAACCCCAAAAACATTAAGCTTTTCATTTATTACGATTGAATCTTCACTGACCCTTTTATGAGGTGCAGCTTTACAAAATGACTCAATGATCATTGAACTTCCACCTTTTTTTCGATTTACAAAAAATCGATTAATCAAATTATCATATTATATGGCTTAAGAGGTATACATAACATTAAATTAATAAAATTAATTATTTAATTAAAAATTTTAATATTTTCTTCGAAAAAATTAATTTTTATTATTTACTATTTGATTTTATCGATATATAATCAAATCAAATAAAAGGAAGGAATTACAATATGTCACATAAAGTAATTACAAATTGTCCTGTCTGCAGCAATACATTAAAGATTATGAAGCTGCAGTGCTCTCATTGTCACACTACGATTGAAAATGAGTTTGAGTTAACCAAGTTAGCATCATTATCCAAGGATCAGCTTCATTTTGTCGAAGTGTTTTTAACATGCAGAGGGAACATCAAAGAAGTTGAAAAGGAACTGGGCATTTCGTATCCAACGGTCAGAAGTAAGCTAACTGACATCATTTCTTCCCTTGGATATGTGCAGAAGAAGAAAAATGAAGTTGATGAGAAAAAGATTGTTACCATGTTGGAAAATGGCGAAATCACAGCAGAGGAAGCCATTAAGCTTTTAAAAGAGGAATAGGAGGAATGGACCATGAAAGAAGAAATTGCAAGAGTATTAACTTTGGTGCAAGAAGGGAAAATTGACGCAGATAAAGGATCAGAACTGATTCAAGTATTAAAAGGGAAAGAAGAAGCTGGAAGTAAGCTCGTAGAAAAAACAACTAACTATGTTGATAAAACATTAAAAATTCGTGTTGTTTCAGCGGAAAATGATAACGTTACCGTTAATTTGCCAATAAAACTTATCAAGGTTGTATTAATGGCTGGCCATAGCATCGCAGCCAGTATTCCTCAATCCGAAAAATATGTGAAGGATCTTGACATAAACCTTATTATTGAAGCAATTGAAAACGAATTGGATGGCCAAATTGTTGATGTGAAGTCGGCAAACGGTGATACCGTTTCTGTCATCATTGAGTAGTGGATTTCCCTATGCTGTATGTAAAAGTGAAAGCAAAAGACGTCCGGTTAACCATCCCAGTTCCGTATGCCCTTCTAACCATTTTTAATTCTATTTTGTCTTCAAAATTTGTCCATCAACAGGCAAACAAATGGACGAAAGAACATTTTGATAGAAAGAAACTTGACTTCTCTATTCCACAAATAGATAAAGAAACGCTAAAACCAATCATCAAGGAACTGAAACACCATAAAGGAGTCGTGCTGGTAGACGTCATAGCTAAGGATGGTACCGAGGTTAAGGTTACACTCTAAACTTTAAGTATTCCTGCCAGATCCCCCTAAAGTAAAACGCGAATCACTAGGTAACAAGAGATTCGCGTTTTACTGTTATATCATATAGGTAGTATTTAAACTTATAACACCTCAGATGAACGTTCATATTCAATTCCTTGTATCCGTTTCTGATGTGTGTATACATTGAATCCATTCCCCCGTATAAAACCAACCGCCGTAATTCCAAGTTCCTCAGCTAAATCTAATGCTAGGTTGGTAGGAGCCGATTTGGAAAGGATAATTCCGACACCAATCTTAGCAGCCTTAAGTAACACCTCAGAAGAAATTCGACCGCTGAACGCAATAATTTTATCTTTTAATGGAATTCGATTTATAATACAATACCCAAATAGTTTATCTAAGGCATTATGACGACCGATATCAGTTCTGGAAATAACGATACCCTCACCTGTACATAATGCAGCATTATGAACACCACCGGTTTGTTGAAAATGAGAGGAGCTTTCTTGCATCTTCTTCATCAGATCGCGGCATTGTTCCGGTGTCACTGTCAATTTCGTCATCACCGTTTTTGCAGTCTTCATGTCATTATGAAAGTAAAATTGTCGTCCCTTTCCGCAACAGGAGCCTATAAATCGCTTTGAGTGTAAATCCTTTTGAATATTATGTTTATTCACAAGTTCAACATATGCGAATCCCTTTTCTTCATCTATGTGAAGTGATTCGATGTCTTGGTAAACGCGTATCACACCTTCGGAAGCAAGGAAACCGACTACCAATTCCTGCAGTTCAGAAGGAGTACAAACCATAGTAGCAAACTCGTCACCATCTAAAATAACTGTTAAGGCTGTTTCAACAGCAATCTCATCCTCTTCTTCATAAAAGCTTTGTCCATTATATCTGACAATGTTTTGCGAAGTTGTGATTTCTTTTAACAATGATGTTGCCCCTTCCCCTGTTTAACTAACTTCTGTTTCAAGATCTGCAATAGGCTTTTCTACATATTGGGTATCTTTACGAGCGTTATACCGTTCTGCTTTTTCAACATTTACGGTAATGTTGTAATCTGGGATTCCTGCAAATTTCTCGTACCTGCCGCGTGGCAGCAAGAAGTTACCTTCTGGGAAGTGTACTTCGATATTACCAGGTGCAATATCCACGAACTTTGCCGTACCTTGGAAGACACCAAAACCGTTATAGACAACGATCCCTTCTCCCTCAGCGATACTTAATTTTTGACCATCTACTGGACTCATTAATACGTCATAGCGACCTGCGCCGTTTAAAGGGTCAACCTCTTTGTATACCATGGAGTTGAACTGTTTGCCTCGACGGGAGGTGACCACAAACTGTTCTGGCTTTTTATTTAAATCAGGAATGTCTACCGGAATTAAGCTTCCTCTTCCATCAGGAGTTGGACAAATCCCATCTTCACATAGCCAAGCTCCGCCCCACTGGAATACATCCCCTTGCTTTTTCAAGTGCTGAATGCCTTCATAATCAGGATTTGCTTTTGCAATCTCTTCACGAATATCAAAACCATCGGCAAAGTCAACTAAGTGGGCTGTTTCTGGTTTTACTCGCTTTGCAAGATCAATGTAGATCTTCCATTCAGCACGTGCCTCTTCAATTTTATTTTTGTTACCAGGAATTTCAGGTGAGAAGTACACCATCCGCTCTGTCGATGTACTCGTTCCTCCATCCTCTTGCTCATAACGTGTTTTTGCCGGCAGTACGATGACCGCTTCTTTTGCGTCGACAAGTGTGGAGGTATTTAGAATAATATCCTGATGGACACGAATTTCGAGCTCAGATAAAGCATGTGCAATGAAATCCGGATCCGGCATCGTTTCTAAAAAGTTACCGCCAGATAAGTAATAAAGCTTCACTTTCCGTTCATGGTCTTCAGGAAGCACGATGTTTTCCAAGGTCACCCCAACGATATCGCCCTGCCATCTTGGAAGCTCAAATCCCCAAATTTGCTCCATTCTTTCCACATTCTTGGCATCCCAGCCGCCGCCAGGCAGCACGAATGGATCTGCTCCCATTTCACCGCTTCCCTGTACACTGGAGTGTCCACGGAATGGCATAAGACCAGCGTGTTTACGGCCTAGGTGGCCGCGAAGCAGCGCCAGATTTGCCACTTGCGATATGTTGTCTGTTGCAAAGGAGTGCATGGTTAGACCAAGCGCCCACGCATACACAGCGTTTTTACTGTTTGCTAAAAGTTCAGCTAATTCAATAATCCGTTCTTTTGATACACCAGAAGATTCAATTATTTCGTCCCAGCTTTGTTCCTGCACTTTACTCTTTAGTTCTTCATATCCGTTCACATGTTCCTGAACAAACTCATGGTTGATTGCTGAACCATAGTCTTTTTCTTCCATCGCAAACCAATGCTTCATAATTCCATGCATAAAAGCAATATCTCCGCCGATATTGACTTGGTAGAAATCATCGGCAATTTTCGTTCCAAATAAGGCAGACTCAGGATTAGAAGGGATCCAATATTTATCCATTGCCGGTTCACGGTATGGGTTGACAACGATAATTTTAGTCCCCTTTTTCTTTGCTTCAAGCATGTATTTTGAAGATACAGGTGAAGCGTTAGAAGCGACACTCCCCCAAAACAATAAGACATCCGTTCCGATCCAATCCAAATAATTAGATGTCGAAGCCCCTACTCCAATCGAGCGTTTTAAAGCGGTCTTACTTGGAGCGTGACAAATTCTAGAAGCGTTATCAATGTGATTCGTCCCAAGAAAACGGGCTACTTTTGCAGCAACATAATAGCTTTCATTGGTAATTCCACGAGCCGTTAGGTAAAACGAATATTGCTTCGGATTCAATTTTTTCATTTTGTCAGCGATTAAATCCATCGCCTCATCCCAGTTAATACGAGAGAATTTTCGTTCACCTTTTCTGCGGATCATCGGATACGGTATACGGCCGAGCTTCCGGAGCTCCGTGCTATCATACTTTCTTAATTCATCTATATCGGCATGAAGAATTTCCGGCTTTATGGCAGGCATTGTATTTAACCTAAGTACATTCATACGTGTTGTACAAACATGCGGTCCTTCCAAAGTCTGATCATATAAACCAGATACACCAAGTGCGCAGCCGTCACAAACACCTTTCGTAATAATGTTTGTTGCATAGCCGATATTATCTCGATTATCCCAAGCGATTTTCATCGTATCACGAATATGCTTTGGTTTTATTTTTCCTAATCCGAACGGGATTGGACTTACCCAATGTTCAGGAGCAGGCATTTTTGCTTTTTTCTGTGGTCCTGGATGTAATGTTTTTCCCATTTATATTTCCTCCTCTAGAGTTCCCAGTTCTAAAACCAATAAAAAACCACCAGGGAGCGCATCTAATACTTAGATGACTTCTCCGAGGTGGTTAGTCTTTAACAGGTTCGCTGCCAAGTGCCAACAATCATGTAGTTGGGTAGAAGTGTTCTTTACGATTCTGTAAACTTTTTTTCAATATCTTGATCAAAAACGAAAATCGACATCCCTCTGTCCTCTTCAATATCAATATCGACAAATACATGAAGGAAGTTAGCGCCTAACAGTTCCTCCATTTCAACAGGATGGTTTTTCTTATAAATCTCTTTGACCATTTCCGTCCTAGCAGCACGAAGCATTTGTTTTCCATCATCTGCCGTTGCAATAAATTTTTCAATCGGTGATAAATTTCCTTCTAATTCAGAAATTGCCCAGCACTTACAAAAGGTTGTTCTCACTTGACTTGGACCTTTTCCCATATGGCGTTTTCGATATGCGCGAACAATATTACTAAATTCTGCTTCATATTTATTCACTTTGATTTCATCTCATTTCACTTACATATAATCCTTATATTCACTGTGCAAATGTTGTTTTTATGGGATAAGTATACAATATTATTAGTCAGATTACTAACTTGCTTGATTTTTTAATGATGAATCAACACCCTGTTGTGCCTTCAATTTCTTAATATCAAGTCGAATCAGCAGGGAGATGATCAGTGCGACCACGAATAGTCCTGAGAAAAATGTTAAGCTGCCGGAGTAGCTTCCTGTTGTATCCTTAATCCATGCAGCAAATAATGGACCAACTAGTCCTGCTGCCGCCCACGCAGTTAAGATGTAACCATGAATGGCTCCCAACTGCTTCGTCCCAAAAATGTCTCCAATAAATGCCGGTATTGCTGAAAAGCCTCCGCCATAACAGGTGTAAACAACAATTAACAAGCCCATGAACAACCATTTAATCGATACATCTGGCAGGATAAAAAAAATCACCATCTGTAGAACAAAGAATGCCGTATAGGTAGTTGGTCTGCCAATAATATCTGAAAGGCTTGCCCAGCCAATTCGGCCGAGACCATTGAAAATTCCAATTGCTCCAACAAGAGCTGCTGCAGCGGTCATATCAATTCCGATGCTTTCCATCGCAAGCGGCTTAGCAACAGCTAAAATCGCTATTCCGCAAGTAATGTTAATAAATAACATCATCCACAAGTACCAGAACCGTCTTGTTCTTACAGCCTCATTCGCCATAAGCTGTGCTAAATCAATCTTTGGCTTCGCTTTACCACTTTGAATTTTTTCCTTAAAACCTTCCGGAAGCCACCCTTCCTCTGGCTTCTCAAGATATAGAGAAGAAAGGGTCATAATGACAAAATATGAGCTTCCTAAGATGAAAAAAGTATTGGCAACACCTACTGAAGTAATCAGAGAGTTCATAATTGGGCTACTGATGGCGGCTGCGAAACCAAAACCCATAATCGCCAGTCCAGTAGCAAATCCTCGTCTATCTGGGAACCACTTAACCAACGTAGATACAGGAGCAATATAGCCTACCCCTAAGCCAATACCTCCAAGTGCTCCATAGAAAAGGTATAATAACGATTTTGAACCTACGTTCACCGCAATACCAGATCCTATGATACCGATACCAAAGAATACTGCTGCAACTAACCCAGCCTTTCTTGGACCATGTTTCTCAACAAAATGCCCCATAAAAGCAGCGGACAAGCCTAAAAATAATATCGCAATACTAAATGTAAGTGCCACTTCTGAATCAGACCAGCCAAATAGTTCTTTTAGCGGGGCTGTAAAATTACTCCAAGCATAGACGGAGCCAATTGAAATATGAATCCCGACCGCTGACATGGCAATTAACCACCGATTTTTTCTCTTTTTCATTAAGACCTCTCCCCAATGTAACCATTTTCATTTTCATTAAACAAATCGTGAAACAATAAAAAAACCGTCATAAAGATTCTTTTCATTGATTCCAAAAAACGGAATTCAAAAGAATCCTTATAACGGTTTGCCTTAAACAGGAACGCTGTTAAGTACCAACAGTTATTTATGTGCCTTCAATATGAGAGTATGCTCTCTTAACCGATAAACAGGGTCGCTGTTTCGTATTAATAGAGTCTCATATTTTATAAGAATGAATATTTCACAATTTGTTCACAATTTAATTTTTATAATACCATGGCAGCGAATTCATTACAATAGCTATATTTCATTTATTCCCTTATACAGCAAACCGTTGCAATCCTATCATCCTGAATCCACGTTCTCCATTCAGTTGGTTATTCATATGTGATTTTGCTATATATCGTAATGTTCTCATTCCTTCTTAACAAACTGGTAATCAGACAAACACACATTTCCCGCCCATACATACCATAAATAAAAATGGCAGGAGGTCGTTTTATGGAGAAGGAACAAGCATCTGTTTCACATTCCTCAAGGTCCAAGTGGCAGACTTTTGAAGTGATTGGGATATTGTTAGTCTTTGGGTCATTGATTTTGCTTTTATTCGCTCCTAATTCACTGTCAAACTTATTTGATACGATTATCAAAGAAGTAAAACCGATTGTTGTCGATATTTTTCTAACAAGTGAAGTGGGGATTGCGATTATTGTAAGCGTTATTGTTGGTCGCCTACTAGAACGTTTAGGATTTACGGATGGGCTCATTCGTTTATTTGTTCCGATTATGAAGTGGTTCAAGATCAATCCTTCCGTCATTATTCCAAGTGTCTATAATATCCTTGGAGATATTAACGCTGCCGGAAAAATCTCAGGTCCAATTTTAGTGAAAGCAAATGCAACCAAAGCGGAGCAAAAAATTGCTGTTGCAACGATGATTCAATCTCCACAATCCTTTGCAACCTTTGTATTAGGCCTTATCGCACTATCTGCATTTAGCATTAATGCCTTTCCACTCGTCATCTTATCTATTTTTGCCCCCATCATCGTCGTTCCGTTGCTCTTATCTAGAACGATTTACCGAGATACCAAAAAAGTGGAGCTTGAGGAATTACCACGGTTTACACCAACTACCAAGTTTTTGCAAACCATTTTCTCATCTGCTAAAGAAGGCGTTGAACTGCTGTTTTTAATTATTATTCCAGCTGTTGCAGCCGTCTTTTTCTTTATCGGAGCCTTAAAATTCATAGGAGTCTGGAGTTTCATAGAATCAAGCTTATCCTCTGTTCTTATGTTCTTGAGCATTGAACCTGCTACCGGCATCGTGTCTATTCTCGCAGCACCAACACTTGCCGTGGCGCAGCTTGCAGAGCTTGCAAACACCATTGACCCCCGTTTAATTGTCGGTTCATTTGTGTTAGCAAACTCCGGGCTGCCATTATCTGTTATCTTTGGACAGGTGCCTGTCACCTGGGCAGAAACATCTGGCTTAAATGAACGGGAAACATTAGAAGCAGCGATTATTGGCACGATTCTTCGGATTATTACGGCGTGTGTATTGGGTTATTTTTTAACTCCATTTTTGGTGTGATGAAGGATGAACTATTTGATTCGAAGTAAAAAAATAGTCACTGTCAGTCAGTTAGGGACCTTGGAAGATGGCGCAATGATTATTGATGATGGAAAAATCGCTGAGATTGGTAACTATGAAAGGATCAAGGGAAAGTATCCGGATATCGATGTGATAGATTGTTCGAACTATGTGATTACACCCTCTTTGGTAGATTGCCATACTCATTTACTAGAATATGCACCCACCTCCCTCTATTCGGTAACGCCTGAAACTCATTTTTTAGCAGGTAAAGCCATTCTCTTACATGCCTTGTCATCGGGTATCACAGCACTTGGAGAGCAAATCTGCGGCCACCCGTTTTGTGATTTTTCAAAAGAAGATTACCAAAAAGTAGGTCGTGATCTACCTATTGATATTACCTTTGCGACTACCAGTATTTCGATAGGTTTTGAAAATCTAGCCCATTTTACCTCAATCACAAAATCACGAGGAGTTACACAATTTGATTTATCGGACCCACTTCTGGTACAAATGATTGCTCTTGAGAGTGATTATCCTGGGGAAAATATTTTTATCAATGCTACACCAGCAAATTTTACCGAAAAAGAAGTACCTAGGGCAGGAGAAATCATCTATAAGCAGGAGGAGTTACAAAGGATCGTAAATATCTATCATCGATTAGGAAAACGGATGGGTGCCCACGTGGCTGGTGAAGAAGGAATTAACCTCGCTTTAGATGCTGGCGTTGATGTCTTACATCATGCACATGGAATTACGGATGAACAAATAGAGAAAGCTGCAAAACTAGGAACTATAATCGTCGCCACTCCAATGGGCGGTACACATTTACAGCCGAACGCTCCAGAAGAAATTCTTAAATTTGTACAAAAAGATATCCCTGTATCCATCTCAACCGACTCCTATCTTCCACCCTTTCAAGGAACATCCTGGCTGCCATTTCAAGACCAAGCATTAAAAGGGCCAGACGTCTTAATGTTAATTGCTCAGCCAGCGATGAAGCTATTAAAGAAGCATGATTATGATGAAAATAAGATTCTAGCGCTATTAACCGATAATCCCGCAAAGCTATTAGGGAAAGATGATGTGTTCGGAAGATTAGAAGCAGGTCTAGAAGCAAACTTCTTAGTATCCGAAGGAATACCTGGCTTAGAAATCGCAGAGATTAATCAGATAAAGAATGTTTTCTATAAAGGAGTTAAGATCATTGACCGGCTATAAGAATATCTACTTACTTGCAGAGTAATTCACTTAAAATGAATTAGCTCTGTTTTTTTTTTAAGAGAAATACAGAGTTTAACAAAAAATTTTCTATCTTTCGAACAAATATTGCTTTTCCCTCCACCTATCATAATTACCGATAACTTCTATCAAGAAAAAAGTGATTTCATTCTAATCATAGAATAAAACCACTTTTCGTTTTCCTTTATGATCTATTTAGACAAGATTCAGGAATCTCGATTTTCACTTCACTGCCTTGCTCTGCTGAACGTAATATTCCATCAATGATTGCCTGATTAATCACAATTTGCTCACCAGGAATTGGTGCAGGATCATCATTCTTAATTGCCAAGACAAAGTCGCGCACCTTTTCATAAAAAATATTATACTGATGATTTTGAACAGGAATAGCAGATTCTACATGGTGACCTTTTATATCATGAAATAAGCTTATCGTACCGATTCCACCGTCCCACACACCGCTCCATGGTCCGCTGCCCGCTGGCGTTAATTTCAAACCAGCATCTTTTCCAAGGAAGAGTGTTGGACCTAGAGAGTCCATATGCATGGCCCATGATATTTTAAAATTTAACACAATCCCGCCTTCTAAACGGATCATCGCTACACCAAAATCCTCTACCTCAAACTTATCTGCTTCCTTGTGGTATATCGGATTTGTACCGAAATGATTCGACGTATAAGCGGATACGGTTAAGGGCTTAGGATAGCCTAATGTATTTAAAGCTAGGTCTAATGAATAACAACCGATATCTGCCATTGCACCCGCACCAGCTAATTCTTTATTGATAAAGGTTCCTCCTGGCATTCCCCGCCTGCGTCCGCCGCCTGTTTCAACATAATAGACATTCCCTAATTGACCCGATTGAACAATTTCTTTTACTGCTTTCATATTCGGATCATATCTTGGTTGAAATCCGACTGTCAGGATTTTTTCAGCCTTTTTGGAGGCTTCCACCATTTCAATCGCCTGTCCTAGGGTAACAGCCATCGGCTTTTCCACTAGCACATGTTTGCCTGCATTAAGGGAATCAATGCTTGTGCTATGATGGGCAACATTTGGAGTACATATACTGACACCATCGAGATCCATTTGCAACAGCTCGAGATGGTTATCAAAAGCTTTTGCCTCTGTTAATTCAAGCTGTTCAATAAATTGTTTAGCCTTGCCTGGAATCACATCGGCAACAGCCACAATCTTTACATCTGGCATTTGCTTATAAGCTCTTGCGTGGGCAGCAGCAATTCCGCCACTGCCGATAATTCCAATCTTGAGCGCATTAGACATTTATTTGCCTCCGACTATTATTTTCCCATTACTTATTGAAGTATAGGCTGATAAAGTTGTATCTCCCAATTTAAGGGTCAACCGTTTTCTAAGCCCTTATTAATTCGTAACAAAAGAAGACTTCTCTTGGAAATATACTGCTTTTCCAGTTTTAGCGGATTCATAGATTGCCTCTAAGATTTGTGTCACTACAAAAGCTTGTTCCGGCTTTACCACTGGCTCTGTATCATGGATGATAGTATCAATCCAAAGCCTTGCTTCTAGATCGGCATCTGATTCTGAGTCTCCATCATAGAAAGCTACTCCCCCGGCACCAAGCTCAATATTGGTTGTATAAAGCTTTCCGAAGCTTTCTCCGTTGATTCGAAGTCCATCCTTCATATCGGCTCCACCATCTGTTCCACTAAGCGAACATTTTGCTTCATCTTCATCTAGAGAATTTAATGCCCAACTTGTTTCCAACACAATGGTAGCCCCATTTTCCATTGTAATAAAGCCAAAGGCGGAATCCTCAACGGTAAATTTATCAGGGTCCCACGGTCCCCACGCATTGGCAGCATTTTTCTTTTGGCTTAATTTATGATACGTGTTACCCATAACGGATTTAGGTTTATAGTTATTCATCATCCATAATGTTAAATCCAAGGCATGAGTACCAATATCGATTAACGGTCCTCCACCTTGTTTTTCCTCATCCAAAAACACACCCCATGTTGGAACCGCACGGCGGCGGATTGCATGCGCCTTCGCAAAATAAATCTCCCCCAAATCTCCGCGTTCACAAACTTTATGTAGATGCTGGCTATCTGGTCGGAAACGATTGTTATACCCGATTGTCAGCTTTTTACCAGAGCGTTTTGCCGCCTCAACCATCGTTTGTGCTTCAGCAGACGTTTTTGCCATCGGTTTTTCACACATAACATGCTTACCAGAATCCAGCGCAGCCACGGTTATTTCTGCATGGGAATCATTTGGAGTAAGAACATGGACTACATCAATACTTTCATCCTGAAGGAGCTCACGATAATCCTCAAATACCTTTGCACCAGATACTCCGTATTTAACAGCAGCTTTTTCAGCTCTTTCAATCAGTACGTCACAAAAAGCCACTAATTCAACATGCTTCAGTTTAGATAAACTAGGCATATGTTTTCCATTTGCAATGCCGCCACAACCAACAATGGCTACTTTCACGTTTTTTGTCATCTACATTTCCTCCTGTGTGTTTATTTAAAATATAGCGCCAGATGTTCTCTTGCTTTTCTAATTCCTTGCTGTTCCTTCTCTAAAGACCCCCAATAGCGATGGTCTTCTAGTTCTATGCTGATGGGACCCTGATAACCGACCTTTTCTAATCGCACAGCTACTTTTGACCAATCCACATCTCCTTGCCCAGGGATGGTGTATCTCCATGGCCCTTCTGAAAAATCATAGTTTGCTCCAAAGGTGGCAGCAAGGGTTCCAAATTCATATTGTTCATCAAGTAATATTTCAGTGTCTTTACCATGACAGTAATTAATTCTGTCACCAAATTCACTCAATACTCTTAAATGGTCAATTCCTAACCTTACTAAGTGGGAAGGATCATAATTGATCCCGAAATGTTTAGAAGGTATAACGGTGAACATCGCTCTTAGCATTTCAGGTGTACACCCTAACGTTGGATAGTAGGGAGCTGGTCCTGGCCACCCTTCTAAAGCAATATAAATATTCTCTAGTTCAGCGTGCTTCACGATAGCAGGAAAGGTTTCTTTCCAGATTTCAAACGCTTTTTTACGAGGCATGGTTATATCATCCGGAACCAAACACATGAACATGACTTTTCCGCCAAGCTGAGAAATTTCTGTCATTTGCGTTTTTAGAGCAGTCACTGCTTCTTCTCGACTTTTCTCATCTTCGCTTAAGAGCTTTGTATTGCCAACAGCACCCACACCATCAATGGAACCAACTTCTAACCCAGCATTTTCTAATACCGTTTTTACTTCTTGGTTATATACTGGGACATCGACAACATCCAAGCCAATACTAGCCGCGAATTTTGCCACAGACTCCATTCCCTCTGCACCGATTTTTGGTGAGATTCTCATTCCTATCTTTTTATTCATATAAACAACCTCCTATTAGTTAAAATAGATATTAATAGATTTCTATTTAATTCCACTGAAAGTGATTCCTTTAATAAATGTTTTTTGCAAAAAGAAGAATAGAATCACAACAGGAATCGTCATCATGGTGGATACAGCCATCATCAGCCCCCACTCAGAACCCTTCTGGCTTTGGAATTGCTGCAAACCTAGAGATAAAGTGTATTGAACGGAATCTGTTAAATAGAGTAATGGTCCAATAAAGTCTGTCCAACTTGCCATAAATTGAAATAGTCCTACGGCCAATACCGCTGGTTTTGCTAGCGGAAGCATGATTTGCCAGTAGATTCTAAATTCGCTGGCACCATCTATCTTTGCAGCCTCTCTTAAACTATCAGGTAAGCCCATAAAAAATTGCCTTAACAAGAAGATGTAAAAAGGGATTCCGAAAAATGCCGGGAGGATTAATGGATACGGTGTGCCAACCATCCCTAATTTTTCAAACAATAAAAATAATGGAATCATGGTCACTTGCCCCGGGATCATCATGACACCAATGGTAATGATAAAAAGGATATTCCTCCCAGGCCATTTCAGTTTTGCAAAGCTATATGCAACAATTGGACACGATAAAACAGCGCCAACGGTACTTAACACGGTAATGATGATGGTGTTTTTTAAATATGTGAAAAACGGGATATAATTCATAGCATCAATATAATTGCTCCACTTCACTGGCTTTGGGATCCATTCAGGTGGAAAAGTAAATACTTGTGTTAATGGTTTTAATGATGTTGATACCATCCAAATAAATGGAATCATAAAGAAAAATGATGCGATGATTAGGACAATTTGTGCTGAAAAACGAGATACTTTCTTCTTTCTTGTTGCATCCATTTTTTCTCCTCCCTTATTTTCCCTGGTAGTGAACCCAGCGCTTGGATGTTAGAAATACAAAGGCAGTTAGTGCCATAACAATTACAAATAATACCCATGCCATAGCAGACGCATAGCCCATTTTGAAGAATTTAAAGCCGTTATCATATAAATACATCACATAAAATGTTAATGAATTGGCTGGTGTCCCTTTCCCTTGAGTCAATGTGTAAGGCAATGTGAATTGCTGGAAGGCCCCAATAATTCCCATGACCAAATTAAAAAATATAACTGGTGTTAATAGAGGTATAGTAATATGAAACGTTTTTTGGAACCAGTTCGCTCCGTCAACATTTGCTGCATCATAATAATCTTCCGGAATATCTCCGAGACCGGCTAAATAGATCACCACAGCTTGCCCTATTCCCCACAAGGACATCACGATTAATGAAGGCTTTGACCATGTCTCACTTCCGAGCCATGATGGCCCTTCAATGCCAATCGTGCTTAATATTCCGTTTACTAGCCCAAAACCTGGATTTAACAGCCACATCCATAAAACCGCCAGGGCTACATGCGGAACAAGAGTCGGCAGGAAGAAAATTGTTCGGTAAATGGCCATCCCTTTCACCTTCATGTTCAGCATCATGGCCAGCGCCACACCAAAGATAATTCCTAATGGGACATAAAACACCGCAAAGTAAACGGTATTATAGACGGATTTCCAAAATAATTGATCATTCATTAAATCTTTATAATTCTGCAAACCAATGAATTCTCCTGGCTGAAGAATACTGTATGTAGTAAAGCTAAAATAAATGGATGAAAATAAGGGAATGGCATAAAAAACGAGTAAACCAATAATCCATGGTGATGCAAATAATAATCCAGTTTTGTATTGCCTCCAATTAGCCCGACTTTTCTTAGCAGTGATGTTTATTTGATTGTTAGGCTCTGTTTTAGGAGAGTTCTTATTTTCTGCCAATTGCATGTTACCAACCGCTCCTCTCTCTCCACTATTTTTAATTCGGGAGGAGAAAACTCCTCCCCTATATATTCCGTTCCTGCACCCGACATCTAGTTACAATTCGTTGCTGATTGGGCACTTAGATTTTTTATTTACTTAGTTCTTTATTTACTTTTTCATTCACTTTTTTCAGTAACTCTTCTGGAGTTCCATTTCCGCGTGTTGCATTTTCTACCGCGCTGGCCAATTCATTCCAGTATAAGGATCCTTGGGTCATAACAGGTCTATGATGAGAAACTGGCAAGATATTGACAAATTCTTTTAAGATTGGGTCTTCTTTATATCCTAGTTCCTCATTGACGGAATCGATGACAGAGAAGTCTCTGGCGATTCCACTAAAAATCTTTTGACCTTCCTCTCCTCCAAAGAACTTTAAAAATTCCCATGCAGCGTCTTTATTCTTCGCGCCCTTAGGGATCACAACGGACCATCCCCCAGACCATGTTGTATGATTTTCTCCTGTTGGAGTTGGCATAGGAAATACCCCATATTTCAAATCTGGTTTGAATTTCTTAATGGCGGAAACTTCCCACGGCCCGCTTACCTTCATGCTTAGCTGGCCAGTTAAGAATGGGTCCATTGCACCCTGGCCTTGTGAGTCGGTAAACCCAGCGATATCCTCGACATTATATTTCTTTGCATAATCTGTAATCCATTGAAGTGCCTCCACAACTTTTGGGTCAGTTGCCGTTGCTTGATTTGTTTCAGTGTTAAAGAATTCTCCGCCGAACGACCAACCCCAGCCATAGAACCAGCCTTGGCCAAACCATGGAATAAAGCCAATACGTTCAAAGCGCTTTCCTTTTTTCTTGGTTAATTTTTCTGCAGCAGCCTCTAATTCTGCAATGGTTTTCGGTGGGTTTTCAGGATCTAATCCCGCCTCTTTAAAATGATCGATATTAAAATACACGAGCCTTGAATCCGTTGTGGTAGGGATTCCGTATAGTTTTCCTTGGTAATTCGCCTCATCCCACGCAAAAGGATAATAAGTATCCTTTTTAACTCCGCTTGATGCAGCTAATTCTGTCAAATCCTCCAAGGATCCTTGCGCTGCCCAAGATCCGATCTCAAAACGGTCGAAGTATGCAACATCAGGAGGATTTCCTCCAGAGATCGCTGTCATTAATTTTTCATTTTGACCTTCACCTTGATTCGCTGTATAGACCGCATTAATCTTGATATCTGGATTTTTTTTCTCAAATTCCTTAATAACTGCGTCCACCGCTTCACCTGTTACATCTGTCATCGGGTGCCAAAAAGTCACGGTTGTTTGATCTTTGTTTGCTTTTCCTGAAGAACTAGACTTCGAGGAACATCCAGAAAGAATCATTGATAATGTTAAAACGAATACTAATGCAAATGCCCCGATTCTTTTTTTCTTTTGTTTCATCTTCATCCCCCTGCCCTTCTACCTAATTTTTTTACACACTTTTTATGTAATTTCTCAGATGCACCATTAATAAAAGCGCTTTCATGATTGACCAAAAAAATATTTGTACATAATGATATAACAACTTTAACTTGTTATTATTAATGGTATATTGATAGATTAACAATTGCTTACAGACATGTCAATATATTTTTTGAATATTCTTTCTTTACATTCTCTTTGATTATTACTGTTAAATTGATCATCCAAAAAAAATCGGTATGTATAAAAAAACAATCCGTTTAATGGATTGTTTTTGGATTTATTATGGATGAATTGACGCCGTTGATTTTCCTTTATACAGAGTAAAATCAATGACAGTATGCTTGGGAATTTTCTCACCATTTAACTGTTTCATTAATAAATGTACGGCTTTCTTTCCCATTTCTTCCTCATGTTGTCGGATATGAGTAAAGAGAGGCTGTTCAAAACGTTCTTCTGGGCAGTCAAAACAAACAATGGAATTATCTTCAGGAATTTTCTTCCCAAGCTTGTTTAAAACATTATTAAGAGTAAGAGCCAAATAATATTCACCCACAACAAAGGCAGTGACTTCGGGATGGTTTTCAATAAAATGTTTGATAGATTGAGAGTCAGCTTGCAATGTTATACCTGACTGATCCTCATTATTTTGCGGCAAGGAACTGATCATATCAATTAATAAAAAATCAGGTTTCATTTTTAATCCTTGCTTTGAATAAGCAATTTGATACCCTTGGAGTCTCTCTTCAATCGTCGAATTCCCGCTGGGAGACGGAGAAATGAAAGCGATTTCTTTATGACCTAAAGTAAATAAGTAGTTCGTTAAGGTTTCAGAGGCTGATTGATTATTTGTACAAACAGAACTTGCTGGTATTCCCTTCAAGTAACGATCGACTAACACGATTGGAAAATCCTTTAATACTAGTTTTAATATTTCTGTATTGTAATGTTCACCGTGGACAGGAAAGATGATTAGACCATCCACTCCACTATTTACTAGATCAATTATTGCATTTTCTTCTTCTTTTTTCTTTCCTCTTGTACGCCGGATAATCAAGTTGCAATTGTTTTGCAGACAAATTTTTTCTATGGTTTTCACTAAATTTAATCCAAAGGCATTATCAAAGTCAGGTATAATTAAAGCAATTAATTTACTATTTGTAAGTAACGAACTTGGGATATCATTTGGAGACCACTCGTTATTTTCAGGCTTCAGTTTGGCGACAAAAGAGCCCTTTCCTCTTATCCGCTCAATGATGTTATTTTGAGCTAGTAAATCTAACGCTTTTTTTGATGTAATTCTGCTTACATCGAATTCCTCAGCCAATTCCTTTTCCGAAGGAACCCGATCTCCCTCCATTAAGGTCCCCTTCTTTATCTGCTCGATGATATATTCATAAATTTTTTCATATAAGGGAGTATTCATCTTTTAGTCACCTTTTAAAGTTGATATAGTTATTATATATAAATATATCATCTTAATGTTATCAAAACAACTAAAATGGTTATTTATTACTAGACAGCGTATTCAAATTTCCCTATTGAATGATCAAAATAGCAGAAGTATTGCTAATATACTTCTGCTATTTCTAAGAGAAATTCTAGTTAACTGGCAGTTCAACAATAAAAGTAGATCCTTCTTTTTCTTTACTCTTTACTGTAATAATCCCATTATGCAGTTTGACAATGCTTGCTACAATTGAAAGACCTAAGCCAGTCCCTTCCACACTTCTTGTACGTGATGAATCTACTCGGTAAAAGCGGTCAAAAATCTGATCTACTTCGTGATCACTCATCCCTAAACCTGTATCAACAAACGTCACGAAGAGCGAATTTCCTCTTTCTTCAATTGATATCTCAATACTGCCATTGGGTACATTATACTTAATACCATTGGATAGAAGATTATCCCAAACCGTTTCAAGTAAGGCGGGGTCCCCCATAATATTGATATCAGGTAAGCTGTAACTAACCATTAATCCTTTTTCACTTATTGCCCATTGGTAGTTCGTAATTAATCCCTTTATTTGCTCACCAACGTTGAACCATTTTTTCTTCATTACATCTTCACTTCGATCTAACGAAGCAAGAAGTAATAATTGTTTCGTTAAGGAAGATAAACGGCTAATTTCATTATTAATAATGGAAATATATTGAGTTTTATCTTCCTTGCTAATCGAATCATTGTCCAATAGGTTCGTATAACCTTTTATATTCGAAAGCGGTGACTGGATATCATGAGAAATATTTGATATAAATTCTTTTCTCATGTCCTCCATTTGTTCCAACTTTGTCGCCATTTGTAAAAAACTTTGGGAAAGCTGCCCTAACTCATCATCACGATGAATATCCAGATTCACATGATATTTTCCATTCGCTAAAGCCTTTGTTGCTTTCGTTAGGGTAGAAATAGGTTTAATCAGATATCTAGTGTTAATCAGTACCATCACGAAGCTCAGAGAAATGGCTAATAGCAAAATCCATCCAAATAAAACATGCATTTCGTTGAAAAGAAATTTTATATCAGGTCTTATAAAAAGAGCGTAGTTTATTCCGTTATGTTCTAACGGAACACCGATCGTGTTCCTTAGTTCATTGGCAAAAAATCCTGTGACAAACGTTTCGCGCGGGAACTGAAGGATACCGTGAAAAATTTGACCATTTAACACACGTTTCTTGGTTGAATTGGGAAGATTTTTATCTCTGAAAGGTTCACCGAAAGAATGTTCATTCCCAACACTATCGACTAAGTACAGTTGATAGCCGACTCCCGAAACATTCTCTAAATAATCTATTAAGTTGTTATCCGGATGGTCTTTTGCAAAAGTGGCAATGTTAAGCGCAACTTTTGTGTTTTTTTGGTCATTAACCGGCTTTATTTTTTGATGGTAATAGGTATTTGAGATTAAAAAAGCAAGGATAAAACTGATCAGCATCATACCAGTAGTGATGACAATAAATTTCACATAAAGGGTTCTCATTTCCTTTGGGCCTCCAAAAAATAGCCAACCCCTCGTACTGTTTTGATCTGAAAATCATCACTTAATGTAGAAAAACGTTCCCTTAACCTTTTTATATGAACATCTACGGTTCGGTCATCTCCTTCATAATCCCTTCCCCAAATCTTTTCTATCAGGTGTTCCCTCGAAAATACTTGCTTGGGATTAGAAAATAGATACGATAAGAGTTCAAATTCCTTTAATGGTAATAGCAAGGTTCGGTTTCCACTTTGGACTTCATAGCTTTTTTTATTTATAGTTGTATTGCCAATCCGTACAAAGGTGTCATCTACTTGAGATTCATATCTCCGTAACAATGCTTTTATTCGAAAAAGTAATTCTTTTGGTTCAAAGGGCTTAACCAAATAATCATCTGTTCCGGCCAGAAATCCTTGCTCCTTATCCTCAATTTGGTCTCTAGCAGTTAAAAGGAGGACAGGAATATCATACTGCTTTCGAATTTCCTTTGTTAGTGTAAAACCGTCCATGAATGGCATCATCACGTCAACTATGGCTAAGTCACTCGCTCCCTTTTTAAGTACTTCCAAGGCTTCAACCCCATCTTTTGCTTGGAGTACCTTATAGCCTTGATTAGATAGTTGAATGGTGACTAGGTTTACTATATGAATATCATCATCAACAATTAAAATAGTTGTCATATCTGTTCTCCCTAGTGTTGAAATCTCCTGCAAAATATCTTAAGTTCATTATACCCAAACGATCTTCCATTTCTAATGTTAACTGCCCAAAACCATACCATCACTCATCTTAATGATACGGTCAGCATAGGAGAGCATATCTTCATCATGCGTTACCATTAATGTAGTCAGGTTCAACCTTTTTGTTAAATCTCGAAGTAACGTCATCACATCTCTTGATTTTGTTGAATCCAAGCTGGCAGTTGGCTCATCAGCGAACAGAACCTTTGGTTTATGAATGATGGCACGAGCAATGGCAACCCGCTGTTTTTCTCCACCTGATAATGTGGCTGGGTAGGCATGCTTTCGATGGTTCATCCCGACTAATGTTAGTATTTTGTCAATTTCCTTTTGTTGTTCTGTCTTCTTTGTTTTAGATTCTGATACATCCAACATAAGCAATAATTGCTCTTCTACGGTGAGAAAAGGAACCAAATGAGCGAATTGAAAAACAAAACCAAATTTACTGGACCGAATTTTTCTAACTTGTTCTCCATTCAACGCGGTTAAATTTTCCCCTTCGAAAAGTACCTGCCCCGCTGTAGCAGGTTGAAGTCCAGCTGCAATGGTTAAAAGTGTACTTTTACCGGAACCAGAAGCTCCTACTAATGCTGTTAACTCACCTTCTCTAAGAGAAAGGTTGATTCCTTTTAGGATTTCTTCCTTTACTTCTCCATTGATAAACGTTTTTCTCACTTTATCGAGTGTAAATCGTGTCATATTAAACCTCTCCTTGTTGAATTGCTTGTAATGGTTGTACTTTTTTAATCTGCAGGCCGGAAATCGTAGCCCCCATAAAACCAATCATGAAGAAGACGATCGATAATTGTGCTGTTGTTTCGATGGTCAAGCTGAAAGGCATATCCTTAGGTGCCAGCCTATTAAAAACCTGACTAAGTGTAATCGATATCGTTAAAGCTATTACTGTAATCACCATCATTTGTGTCCACATCATGTGGAACAACGTTCTTGTTTTTACCCCAATTGCCTTTAAGATTCCGTATAAGCCCATTTTCTGAACGTTCATCATGTAGAAAAAGATCCCGAATAACATACCGCTAATCACAACTAAAAACCAAACGATCATATTAAGCGATGTCTGCTCTGCCTTGTAACTAGATATCGTGTTTAAGAATTGTTTCTTAGTAAACACATCTAATCCTGTGACTGCACCAATAGAATCCTTTCCTGGTACAAAAATCAATTGCATTTCTTTAACGCGGTACATTTCTTGGTAGTCTTCAGAATGAATAAATGCAACAGGTGCATGACTGAATTTCTTTTGGTCGACAAAGCCTTTAACAATGAATTTGCCGCTGTACTGATTATTCGTTAAGGAATCACCAACTTGTATCCCCTTTTCTTTCATAGACAGATCTAATACAACTTCTCCCTTTTGGACATTTTCAAATACCGGAGATTCAGTCGATGTTACAAAGGCGACACTTTGCTGCTTTTCATCCTCATCATTCAAAAACCCCATTTGAATGGAAAATGCAACGGCTTCTTTATGCTTTTTTAACATGTTTTCCTGAACATCTCTATCGATTCTTGAGAGATTAATGGTTTGATCCGCATCTTGGGACATATAAAAATGTCCCTCTGGCAAATCTTTTATTAATGCAGCATTGTCCTGTGATAATCCATTTGCCAAACCCGATATGATAAACGTTAATAAACTAACAAGAAAAACAATCGAACCTAAAATCAAAAATCTCACTTTATTCTTTTTCATTTCTTTCCAAGCCATATTCATCTTTATTCCTCCAATCTCTTAATAACATCATTAGTTTATCGTCGGATTATGAACTCAAGATGAACAATTGCTGTAAAAATTCTATTTGATAATTGTGTTTTATAGAAACTGTCATTACATACAGCATCTATTTTTTGTTATATAGGACAAGCATACATACAAAAAACAATTAAGTTTAATAGAAATATAAAGAAGTAAATAATAGGAGTGATCGTTTTGATAGATAATCGTATTGTAAATGGAGGGTTTGAGACGGGAACGATTAGTCCGTTTTCAGGACTCGGTGTTTCTATTCGTAATACAATGAGCCATTCTGGTAATTTCAGTATTGGATTTACTGGAGGATCCGGTACCTTTTCTTTTTCTCAATTGGTAAATGTAACCCCAGGGGAAACCTTTGAATTTTTGGCGTCACTCGCTAAAATTAATTCATTTACTAGTCCACCAATTTCTATTAACATATCCTACTTGGATAGTAGTAATAATACCGTAGGAACCGCACTTACGATTACCATTCCAAGTGGACGCCTTACGAACAATTGGGTGGAAGTCTATGGGACAACCTCCCCCGCACCAAGTACAGCCAGACGAGCTCGGGTATTGTTCACCAAACAATCCCAATCTGGTTCTGCAACGGTTGTTGTAGATGATGTGGCACTTCTAGCTGTTAACGGCGGTTCATCCGGACCAATTGGTGATTTTACTGTGGGTGGTAATCTAGCGGTTAACGGAAGTGCTCAATTAGGCAGTTCATTGTCTGACTTAGTTAATGTAGCAGGAAGTGAAGCCATAGCAGGTGATTTATTTGTAGGTGGGACTACTCTTTTAGGTAATACATTGTCTGACATCGTTGAGGTTAGAGGAAATGAAACTGTACAAGGTAACCTTTCTGTAGGTGGAAATACAACCATTCAAGGTGAGTTAACGGTTAATGGAAATACGAATTTTACGATTGATTCCTTGACCACCACAGGTGATTTTACTGTGGGTGAAAATTTCCAAGTGAATGGAGGAGCAGAGTTCCAAGGAATCACCTCCTTTTTTGGACCATTTACTGTTTTTGTGACTACAGTTTATGCTGATAATAATTTAATAGTAGGTGGAAGTGGCGACGTAATCGGCAGTGGAAGCATCCAAGGAGGTACATTGGAATTATCCGGATTTTTGGGTGGAGGAGTAGTTCCAGATGAATCTTTAAGGGTCCAAAATGGTCATATCGCGATACTGGGTACTGGTCAAGGGATTATATTAACCGCACCAAATAATTCACGTTGGCTAGTATCGGTCAATAATAGTGGAAATCTAATTACTACACCTGTTAGTTAAAAATGGTGGCCGTTTGTCACTTTTAGACTAAAAACAAGAGCCAGGAACCGTCCAAAAAATTGGAAGGTACCTGGCTCTTATTTTGAGCTTATTACTTTTTTTATTTTTTGAGTCAGTATTTATTTACATTCGGTAAGTCTAAAGTCTTAGAAAAAATTCAGTCTCCTCAAAACATGAAAAATATGGGATATTTATGGAGCAGGATCAAGGAAATAGTTAAATAGAACTAGAAAAAAAGGCGGTGTTCGTATATTCAACTATTAAGACATTGTAAAACTTTTGAAATTTAATGGTAAATAATGGTTGTTTTTTACAAAATTATGTTAAGATTCACCTTGGACTTTCTATCTATATCAAAGGGGAGATATACCTATGTCAGTTTTCACGAAATGGGCTTTTCGAAATAAAGCCGCTGTATCCTTAATAACGGTATTAGTATTAATTATCGGGATTATTAGTTATTTTCGATTACCGATGGAGTTCTTGCCTTCTGCAGACAATCCGCAAGTAACCATTATCACGATGGGGCAAGGAACCGATTCAAAAACAATGGAAAGTGATGTTACTTCTCCGATTGAACGTGCGGTAACCGGAATTAAAGGAAAAAATTCAATCTATTCTACAACGGGAGACGGCTTTTCAAAAGTAGATTTATTTTTTGAAGCGGGTTCCGACATGAAACAGGCAAAATTAGCTGTTCAAGAGGCATTATCAAATGTCGCACTTCCAGCTTACATATCTAAGCCAATCATTTCACAGCTCAATACCTCCATGATTCCCATCTCCAACATCGCTGTAACCTTTAAAGACGGTCTCACAACCGAAAACCTTGAATTGGTAAAAGAAAAAATTGAACCGTTATACAAAGAGATTGACGGTGTTGCCCAAGTTCAGACCTATGGTTTAGTGGATCCTGTTATTTCAGTAAAAATTGATAACCAAAAATTAGCACAAAACCAGGTATCACTGCAATCGGTAATGGGTCTTCTTCAAGGTCAAAACACCGCTGTAGCAGTTGGTGAAAAGAATATTGATGGAAAAACAAGCAATATTAAAGTGATTGGTGATGTATCAAGTCTCGAAAAACTTAAAAGCCTCCCAGTCGCACCAAATGTAACACTAGAGGATATCTCATCAATTGAAGAAACAACTGAATCCAATTTCTTGAATCGATTCGATGGGAACGAAGCACTAAGCATTAGTATCACGAAGGACAGTCATTCAAACGCTGTAACCATTAGTAAAGAAATTGAAAAAGTAACAAAGGAAAATAATAAAAAATACGATTCACAAGAATCTACAATTTATGTAGCTTCAGCTGATATGGTTGAAACGTCTGTTCAAACGATGATGAAAGAAGTTCTTCTCGGTGCTTTGTTTGCAACCATTGTGATTATGATCTTTTTACGTAATATCCGAACAACGTTTATTACGATCGTTTCCATCCCGCTATCCCTTTGTTTTACCTTGTTCTTATTGTCACGGTCCGGGGTGACATTAAATATTTTAACACTCGGCGGGGTTGCAGTGGCCGTTGGACGTCTTGTTGACGACAGTATTGTTGTCATTGAAAATATCTATCGTAAAATGCAAACAGAGAAGTTTTCGGTTCAAATGGTGATTGATGCAACGAAACAAGTTGGAGTAGCCATCACGGCCTCCACCTTAACAACGGTTGCGGTCTTCCTTCCAATGAGCTTATTAAACGGAGGGCTGCAGGAATTCCTTTTACCATTTGCGCTAACGGTTACCTATTCCCTATTGGCCTCGCTTTTGGTTGCCTTAACATTGGTTCCTTTAATGAGTGCTGGTTTGTTGAAAAACACCAAACTTCCAGAACATAAACCGGCCGTACGCTTTCCAAAAGTAGTCAAATGGTCTTTGAATCATAAATGGATCGTATTTACGATTTCCCTGCTATTATTTGCCGGATCGATAGGAGCTTACTTCGCTGTACCAAAAGGTGCTGTTGATAATTCTTCTGCGGACTTTATTTCAGCCACCTTGAAATATCCGAATGATACACCTTTTGAAACAGTCAAAGAAAAGGCAATCGAGCTTGAAAATTCAATAGCTGAGATGGATGAGGTTGAATATATGTTTAACCAAGTCGGTTCTTCAGCAGATACTGCTCAATTTGGCCAAATTGGTTCTCCAACCGAAGCGGTCATCAGTATCCTATTAAAAGATAAAGATGACACAGACAAAGTTTTAAAAGAAATTGAAAAGAAAAAGGATGACTATAAGGACGCTGTTTTAGAAGTGGCCACGGCTTCGTTTATGATGGGCGGCTCAGCAACCAATATTACCATCGACGTGGTTGGTGAGAATATCGAGCAACTCGAAAAAACAGCAAACAGTATTAAAGAAACCGTAGCTGATATTGACGGTGTTGAGGAAGTTACCACGAATCAAGATGAAAAGAAAACTGTCTACTCTCTCGTTGTAGATCCTGCAAAAGGTAATACTCAGCAAATCGCCCAGCAGCTTGGGGTCATGTTAAATCAAACACCGATTGGAACGATTACAGTAGATGAAAAACAAACACTTGTCGTTCTGGAACCTTTACTTAACACAAAAACACAAAACGACTTGAAAAACATCCCGATTATGACCGAAAGCGGAATGGTACCTGTTTCTGAGATAGCAACATTAAAAGTGGCTGAGAGTTCAACCAGTCAATTCCATAAAGATGGGGAGACCTACCTACGCGTTACAGCAACCGTCGATCCTGCTAAACTCTCAGAAATTTCGACGAAGATCAATTTGGAATTATTCGGAGATCAAAAAGAAATTAAAGGAATGGACATTCCAGATGATGTGGAGGTTCTCGTTGGAGGCGCAAGTGCACAGCAAATGGAGGATTTTACTGACTTATTCTTAACGATGCTTGTTTCGATTGGAATTGTATTCTTGATTATGGTGATCACGTTTAAGTCAATTAAAGCGCCAATTGCGATCTTAACCTCCCTGCCGCTGGCTGCCATCGGTGCAATTTTAGGGATCTTAATCAGCAGGATATCGGTTGATATCACCGCTCTTCTTGGAGCGCTCATGCTAATTGGCATTGTCGTAACAAACGCTATTGTTCTGATTGACCGTGTCAGACAAAATGAAGAAAAAATGACGATACGCGAAGCAATTATAGAAGCGGCAGCTACGAGAATGAGGCCGATTTTAATGACTGCGATCGCTACCATATGTGCAATGATTCCACTTTTGTTTAAAGCATCCCAGAGTGGAAGCTTGGTTTCTCAAAGCTTGGCTGTTGTCGTTATTGGCGGGTTGGCTCTTGCTACCCTCTTAACCTTAATCGTCATCCCATGTGTATATGAACTATTGTATTTTAAAAAATCAAAGAAACAACGAATGGCAGAATCAACTGAGCAGCACATTCAAATGTAAAACCTTATTGATTGGATTCCAAAAATGTAAGTAGACTCGTATACAAAGAACATAGCCAAAAACATGCAGAGGGAATATCCAAATGCATGTTTTCGGCTTATTTAGTTTACTACGTTTTTATAATAGATTTACATAACATTAACATCTACTTATGATTCTACCTCTAGTGGGGATAGCATATCTGGCTATCATGGTAATTGCCGCAGGTGGAGACTATCCACTTGAAAGGACAATTAGTACAGTACAATGGTAAAAAAGTATATACTTCTTCACCGATCCTTAATCAGCAAAAGTAAATTAACCGGAGATTTTCCGGTTAAATGAAGAATGGAGCTTATTTTGAGGGAAATAGGAGGAGTTTTTCCGACTATCCTAAGCAAAATCTTCCATTTTATAATAATTCGATCCAATAGACGGAATCTTTCCGTCTATTTAAGCCTTTTTTAAAGATAATTTCTAATTAAGCGGAATTTTTCCGTCTACTTATATCAGCTCAGGTGCTTAATCTTACCTGATTCTAAATAAAGAAAAAGACGTATACCAATTCATACGTCAATTCTTGTATCTTTTAATAGAAAGCACCGGAAGCCTTTATGGTCCACTCCAGTCAGTTTCCCCCCAAAGGATGTTCTTCTTAAGCATTGACCTCCTTTAAAAGCTGAGTCATTGAATTCAATTTGGCTGACAGCTCCTTAAACCATTCTTCATCTCCGGTAGCTAACGCTAAATCAATTAGGAAAAGGATTTGTTCCTTATTGCTGACATTTGCAGCAGGCAAACGTTTAAGCTGGTTGGTTAATAATGCTATTGTTCTGCCATTTATGTCTTTGTTGTCACTTGTCACAATTTTGACCTTTGCGATTCCTTCTAAACTGCTAAGGGATTCAATATAACCAATAATTAATTCACCTGTGTGCAAATTCCCTTTAACCCAATCACCTGTTTCTAACTTTGGAAAATCATTATTACTCAACATTATTTTTTCACCTGCTTGGAAAAGTATAGTCCTTCTTAATGCTCCATTCATGTTTCATTTACTGTAATTTAATTTATTACAGTTAAACTAAAAAGACACTTATTGGCAGTCTTTTATTGTTTTTTATTGATAAGATCAACAATTTCTTTAATGGTGTAGTCCTTTAAATATTCACCCAGATGGTCTTCAGCACCTAAAAAAATGCTAAACAGGACTCTTTGCATATTTGCCCCCACAATGCACTGGTCATTTGATTCAGGACATTTAGGCTGAAGTGCACCTTCCGAGGTAATCTTATAGATGTCCCAGAGAGTAACCTCACTAAGATCTAAAGCAAAGATAAATCCCCCGCCTATTCCTTCTTTTGATTTAATAAATCCATGTTTTTTTAATAAACTTAATACTTTTCTTATACGAACTGGGTGGACACCGGCACTTTCTGCAATATATTCACTAGTTGACATCCGGTCTGGCTGTAATGCAAGTAGAGTTAAACTGTGAATGGCAAGTGTAAAATCACTGTTCATGACCTGCCTCCTATACGTTCATCATTTTTATATTATTGATACTCCTACTATTCACTATTATATCATTTACTATACTGTAATGATAAACGTTACAGATTGAACACAATGTAACTAATTAGCCGCTATCTGCGAATCAATGTTTACAAATGTACGAAGCCTGCGTGGTAAGAACCTTGTAATTTCGTCCTCGTTATATCCAACCTGTAATCGTTTTTCATCTAGCATGATTGGCCGACGCAACATTTTTGGGTTGTTGGTTATTAAATTATATAAGGCATTAAGTGGCAAAGATTCAATATCAACATTCAACTCCTGAAAAACTTTTGAGGTTGTCGAAATAATCTCGTCCGTCCCTTCCTCTGTCAGACGAAGAATCGATTTAATCTCATCAATCGTAAGCGGTTCAGCTATTATGTTTCTTTCAATATAGTCTATCTGATGTTTCTCAAACCACGCCTTTGCTTTTCGACAAGATCCACAGCTTGGTGTTGTAAATAGAGTTACCATATTACACACTCCCTTTTTATCATTTATTCATTATCCTATGCTTGCCGGTCATAAATGTAACAAAAATTATTACAGTTCAGAAACAATAAAGCATGTTATTCTCATTTGAATTATTTTTTTCTAAAAAGCTGAACCTTTCCTCTATACTGTAATATTAATTTTTACAGTTAAAGAAGTCAACTGTAATTTCATGGTACATGTGCAATTTTATCATCATGAAGTGTATTTTCGAGGTTTATTTTACCATTCTGTTCTAGAAATAGTAGAACAGATGTGTTATAATAAATATAGAACAGATTGGAGTGGAAAGTAATGATCATTGTAATTGAACCCGATTCTGACGTCCCCATTTATGAGCAAATTTGTAATCAAATTATGGAAGGAATTGCTCGAGGACAAATAAAGCCAGGCGATTCACTGCCTTCTGTAAGGGTATTTGCTTCTGACCTCGGTGTAAATATGCACACCGTTAATAAAAGCTACCACCTATTAGAGAAAAAAGGAATTATCACGATTGTTCCTAAATCAGGTGCGGTTATCTCCTCTCCTCAGGATTTCAATGAATCCTCTTTCATTCGGTTAAAAGATGAGTTTAAGCCACTTATTGCTGAATCTCTTGTCGTCGGTATGACCAATCAACAAATCCAGAATCTTGTCACCTCGATTATCGAAGACTTTACGAAAAATCAAAAATAGGAGGATTTACTATGACTTTGGCTATTTTTCTCTTTATTTCCATTATTTTAGCTGGCATTCAAACAGCCATTCCTTTTTTAGTAAAAAGGACCATCATCTTTGGTATTACTGTCCCAGAAAAGCACATAAAAAATGAACAATTATTATCCTATAAAAAAAACTACACCTTTATCGTTGCCCTTGTTTCTGTCATCGCTCTAGCCAGCTATGTGCTTTGGGTTCTCGTAAGTAATCCAGTCGAAGAAAAAACCGTGTTAATCGGAACCTTTATCCAATTTGGCATTATTCTTTTCAGCCTGTCCCTTTATTTTTACTATCACGGAAAAACACTTCAATTAAAAAAGAAGCAGAACTGGATGGAACAGTTAAAGCAAGTTAAAGTCGCTGATTTATCCGTACGGTCTCAGGACGAAATGCTTTCTTGGTATGTATTTTTACTTCCTATAGTGATGACAGTTGGTGTAATCGTTTATACCATATTCCAATACGACCTTCTGCCTAATCAAATTCCAACTCACTGGGGAGCAAATGGCAAAGCCGATCGCTTTACGGAGAAAACGCCAATATCTGCCATCTCTCTGCCGCTAACACTTTTAGCTATGCAAGTAATGTTCTTAGGAATCAATATTGGAAAAAGTAAGTCGGGAATCCAATTAAGTGCAACGAGTTTAAACGCATCGCGAAATCGCCAATTAACATTACGGAAAAATTCAAGCTGGCTGATGTTTGGAGTTAGTTTTTTGCTAACCATCATGTTTAGTTTTTTCCAATTAACAACGATTCACCCTAATTTGTTTGCCGGAACAGCTATGATGGCGGCGCCCATGATTTTCCTTGTCATCCTGTTAACGGGAACGATTATTTTTGCTGTTAAAGTGGGGCGTTCTGATAAACAATCCGTCGGTGAGCTGAAAGAGGACCTAACGGATTACGACGAAGATTCTTACTGGAAAGGCGGACTCTTTTACTTCAACCGAAATGATCCTTCCATTTTTGTAGAAAAACGCTTTGGCGTTGGCTGGACCCTCAATTTTGGCAATCCAATCGGTTATATTATCGTTTTTGTGCCGCTTGTTGTCATAATAATATTATCAAATCTGTAAGCTTAGAGTATAAAACAAAAGCGTATCCATTCAGTTGGATACGCTCTTCTTATGGTCGAACTCTGAAATGATTTCCCATTTCTTGTGATTAGCAATTTCTAATAGACGAGGTTCAGGGTTAACGGCTACAGGATTTCCTACTAATTCGAGAACATTTAAATCACTATAACTATCCCCATATGCAAAGCTGTTTTGCCAATCCACGTCCGTATTCGAAAGATGGGCATGGATGAATTCCCTCTTTCTTTCACCATAAATGTAACGGATCGAAGTGTTCTTAGATAATTTTTCATCCTCGTAAGGAATACTGCTGCCGATGATACAGTCAAAAGTTATATATATCACTAGTGACCGAATTCAACAGCGGTTCATATGCTCCTGAAACCAGCATGGTGTAGTATCCCTCTTTTTTATGTTGTTCCAGTCGAGTTAACATGTGATTACTAAGGTTTTGACTCATCATCTCGCCAATTTGTGAAAAAAACTCTTCGATCTCTGCTTTTGAGGAAGAACCAAATGCCGCTATGTAAGACCACATCGAGTACTCTTTCATTTTTTGTTCAGGGTAAAGTTTACATTTGTATGCTACGTAAACCGGTAGTAATTTGAGAAAAAATTTACGGTACTTTTGAAAATGAATTGGATGTTTTTTTAAATGACTCATCAAAAGCGGGAACGTCTCCTCAGGAAATAATGTTCCATCAAAGTCAAAAATTGCAACCTTCATATGGGATCAGCCTTTCTTTGAGAACAAGTATATTTTTTCTATGGACTACTCTACTATACACTAAAACATCCAGAAAGAATCGTGAGAAAACTCCCTTCTACTATTGAAGGGAGTTTAGGCATTATTGCTTAATAGCTGTGTCTAAAAAGTTTTGTAATTTACTCTTATATTCTTCTTCAGCAACCGTATAAGCTTCGGTGTGGCCGGCACCTTTCACGATCCACAAGTCTTTTTTACTAGAAGCAGCATCATAGATTTCCGTTGCCATTTCAGTTGGAACCAGCTCATCTTGGTCACCATGAATAATAAATAAAGGCAGTGTATTTTTCTTTACGCCCCCAAGTGCCGAAGCCTCCTCAAACGAATAGCCCGCGCGGATTTTTGTCACGACACTCGTTACTTCCATAAGCGGAAATGGTGGAAGCTTGTACAGGTATTTTAATTGATGAGATAACTCTGCCTTAACGGTTGTATACCCGCTATCGGCGATAATTCCTTTTACCTCTTTAGGGAGTTTTTCACCAGATGTCATCAGAACAGTGGCTGCACCCATTGAAAAACCGTGTAGGAAAATCGTATCCTCTTTCTTTTCTTCTATTAAAAAGTCTACCCAATCCACATAATCCTTTCGGTCATGCCACCCATAACCGATATAATTCCCTTCACTCATCCCATGGCCTCTGGCATCAGGCTTTAAAACATCATAGCCCATATCATAATAATCCTTTGTAATCCCTGGCATTTGTTCGCTGCTGCCCTTATATCCATGTGCCAAAATGACCACTTTGCCGTTAGAATTTGGATTCTTCAAAAAGCGCGCTTTTAATGTTAGGCCATCATATGACTTTATTTGAACGATTTCAAATTGCTGCTGCTCTGTCCATTTCATTAATTCCGCTATCTTTTTCTGCTGTTCCTCAGATCCTTCAATACTAGCAGCTGCCGCTGAACTGCCGCCTCCGTGAAGATTCGGTCCTTCCTGACTGCGATTAATGCCTACATTGTAAAAATAATTCCCGGCAATACCCATTCCTATGATAAAAATCAGAACGATTGCTATACTTATTCTTGTTACTCTTTTTTTCAACTTCATTCCCCTTTATCTAGTTAACTCTGATGTAAATTTTGTAAAAAGATGAAACTAATATATTAATATATTATAATTCAGTCACTGCTGAAAGTGGTAATTTTTTTACAGCACAAGCTTTTTAGGAATTCAGGTACGGCGAAAAGTACCAGATACCATCCTTTTAGTTGGATGGTGCCTGGCACCCTTTATTCTATTATTAGGATTTCATCATCATTGCTGCCTGTTCCCAAATGATCCGCTCCTCACGGTTTGGATCATTTTTAACTTCACTCTTGAGATTAAAAATCATCGTTGAACGTTCATTCAGATTATACTTTGGCCATTCAGGAAGGTTTTCTGTATTTGGATCGCTGTTACGTGCAAAGTTTATCCATGACTGATGCATTTGGATCGCTACCAATTGACGGTCCGGAGAAGACCCTGTGAAATTCTCCGTATTTGGCGTATTTAGTGTATTAAACACAAATGGAATTTCTAAAGCGTGCGTTGACTTAAGTGCGCCGCCAAATACTGGTGTTTCCCAATCAAACCGATACATCCAAACAGGAGCACCTTGTTTCACCTGCAGTTCGGTTAGCTTTTGTGCAGGATATGTAAAGATGCTCATCGTTAGTAGTTTGTTATAAAGTTCTTGGGAAAGCGGCTTGTTCCCTCCGAGATAACTTGAAATAACTGGCACCAGCGGTCCAAACGTTTTTTCAAATTGCTTTGTAACCTGTGTCTCATCGGCATTTTTCCATTCAGGGTCAAATGCGCTAAAAATGTTGTATTCATCTTTGTTTGTCCCAATTAGTATGGTGACATCCTTTGCTGAACCGTCTGCTATTGCCTCTTCTGGATGTCTTGGCAGTGATATTCCATCCATTACAGGCCCTAAGCTCATCGGAGGAACAAGGTCGGAGGCCTGAATTAACTGCTCAATTGGCAGTTCCTCTAATTTTGATAGATTCGTCGGTTCAACCTGTAAAGCACCTAATAAGTGACCCGCAATTTTTGTGGCTTTATCTGAAGAATGCACATTAGCAGCAGCACCACTTTGAAGGATTGCTTTATGGAAAAGACCTTGTGCTGATGGGAATCCAAGCAATACCCCAATGCTCATTGCCCCCGCAGATTCTCCAAATACCGTTACATTATTCGGATCCCCGCCAAAGGCTGAGATGTTTTCCTGCACCCATTGCAATGCAGCGACCTGATCCTGTATGCCGCAATTTCCGGAAGTCGCATATTCCTCACCGCCAATTTCTCCTAGGTGTAGGAAGCCCAAAATTCCTAGTCGGTAATTTATCGTAACAACAACGACATCGCCTTTCTCCGCGAATGAAGCACCGTCATACCAGCTGCTAGACCCTGATCCAGATATAAAAGCACCCCCGTGAATCCAAACCATCACTGGCCGCTTTTTATCATCTGCTCCTGGTGACCATACATTTAAATACAGACAATCTTCATTCATATTGGAGATGTCATTTCCAAAAAACTCCATGATTTCTCGTTGTGGTTGTGGCGCAACTGGTGAGAATGAAGTCGCGTCCCGAATACCTTCCCAAGAGTCTAGCAGCTCTGGAGCACGAAACCTAAGCGATCCTACTGGAGGCTTCGCATATGGGATGCCCCTCCATGCAAATACATCATTGATTTGTTCACCTTGCAGCTTACCGTAAGCGCTTTCAACAACTGTGTTCGTCATTCGCCTTCTCCTCCTAATTTAGAAGTTTCCGTACATTCTAGTTGCTAATTAAAAATATTCGAGAAGGAGAAGGGATTTTCCTGTTATTTACAATCACGTTTAATCTTTTTAATTGTGGTTTATTGAAACTTTACGGGTAATTTGTATAACCTGTACGGTTTTTTGTATGAACTGTACGCTTTTTTGTATAAACTGTACGGTTTTTTGTAAAAGCTGTACGCTTTTTTGTATAAACTGTACGGTTTTCCGCGAAGCTCTACACTTTTTTGAATAAACTGTACGGTTTTCCGTAAAGCTCTACACTTTTTTGAATAAACTGTACGGTTTTCCGTAAAGCTGTACGCTTTTTTGTATAAACTGTACGGTTTTCCCAAAAGCTGTACCCTTTATCATTGAACCCGCGGCTTATTTTCTCTCCGTATCAAAATTCCCATGGGAATATACGTAATGATAAATACGATGACCGCGGCTATTTCAAGGCTTATATAATACATCATTCCACTGCCGAAAAATGATAGTAAGGTTTCTGTTTCCGAAGGTCTGGCTAAAAAGAAGAAATTGGTGTCCAACCATATATTTATGAAAAATATTGGTACGGCTATCACATTCAACGTAAGATAGCTGGTGAACACTGCCTTTCTAGGAACTCTGTACCTTTCAAAGAGGATAAAGTACAAAACGGCTAATGGGATGGCTGAATGATGAAGGAAATATTTTAAGAATCGAAAATGAGGAAATTGGTAGATGATATCAGGTGTGATCATACTTAATATCGCAGGAAGAAGTCCGATGAAAAATAACAGATTAAACACTTTCTGATTGTGTTTTAAAAATAAAAACAGCGATAAAAACGTACTTAATGAACAAAGCTGTAACGGGAGGTCCCCCACTTCCCATTGGTTTGTTAGGATTAACCACAAATGAAAGGAAACTTCACATAATACTAATGTTGTAAATAAGATCCATTTTATTATCCTTTGATATGATTTAAGGCTTTTCCTGTAATGGATGAAAAGGAAACAGGTTAGAAAAAAGAGACATAACGACAGAACATGGGGCATTGAAAAGAATGTGAAAGTCTGCATTCCTGTAACAGAAAACATGATCACAAACACCTCTTTTCTGAAGATTGCAAGATAATAAGATTATATGACTACCATAGTCCGTACTATACGCTGGCAGACTATGAATAAATGAAAAGCCCCAAACTCGGAAAAAATAGAGTTTGGGGCTTTACCTTAGTTCGCAACTGTATTTTTGCTTATGTTATTCGTTTGGTGAATGATCAGTGCGGCAATACCTTGAATGATCGTTTTAACAATTACTTGACCTAAAATAGCTGCGGGAACAGCTTCCCAAGGCAGGAAGTTTGCGCCTAACGGACTCAAACCAAGAACCACGAAAATCGCTGAGTCCAAGATCCCTCCAACAATTCCGCTATATAGAACGCGTAAGCTCATTGGCAATTTTAGTCTTGAATAAATTTCTGTATCGGTTGTTTCCGCGATCGCGAACGTTACGGCAGATGCTAAAACGATGATTAGTGTGTCCCCTAAAATGGATGAAACCACTGCCGATAATAATAGTGCTAATCCAATAAACATATATGTTTTCTTTCTGCCGTACTTGTTTTGCACAAGGTCACGGAAGATAAATGTTGCCCCGATTAGAAATGTTCCCATTGGAACGATAAATACCCCCATCGTTAATGGTGCAAACGCTGCGGTTACGACGTTCGCAGTAACGATTGAAATTAAATACAATAGTATTCTCACAAAAAACACTCTCCCTTTAAAATCTAAGATGAACAATAAAAAACAGCACCTCTAAGAGAAATGCCGCTTCATCTTAGTTTTTTTAGCGAGGGGTGCTACAACCTCGACCGCAGTAAGCGGATTTTTATTAAGATTCACTTATTTTACACTTTTCCAATCAATCTGTCGATACCTTTTTTTATATTTAACTAACCTCTCTCTATTCTCATTTCAAACATTTTCGTGTGATTTTCATAAAAGTCTTTTGTTGTCTTAAATCCTGCATTTTCATAGCATTTTATCGCACGAAGATTATCACTTCTAACATTTAAATAAACCGACATAACATCAGGGTCACAGAATGCTTTAGCAATAAAATACTTTGTTACTTGTGTTCCTAAACCTTTCGAGTACAGGGTCGGAATACCTATTAAGATAGAATATTCAACGTCCTTTTCCTTCTTTTTTAATCCCACTCTTCCCACCACACTACCATCAAAAAGGATGACATAATATGTAGCGTTTGACCTAGATAATTTTTCCCACCAATAATCCGTTAATTGTTCCAGTGTATAAGGTTTATATTTTTTCGCGTTTGCTATGTAATGTAATTCTACGTTATTATACCAATCTAACAATATAGGAACATCATTTATCTCTAATTGCCTAGTTGACCAATTCATGTAATCCCCTCATTTCTAAAAAATCCCGTTATAGTAGAAGTTTAACATAAACTGTAAAAAAGGACTTTTTGGAAAAACCTAGAATAAAATAAGAAATAGGAAATTTTAACTAGATTATACATAACTAGTTCCGTAGGTAAGATATGTTATTGATGGAGGTTAAAAAATGACAGATGAAAAAATTGTGATTGGCGCTGGAACACCGTATCCACTAAATGGAATATTAAGCATTCCAAATGAACCAAACGGGTTGCTTCCGGCGATTGTATTGGTTCATGGCTCGGGTCCAGGGAATATGGATTCAAAAGCTGGAAATACATATCTATTTAAAGACCTAGCTGAAGGTTTATCGGAAAAAGGAATTGCTGTGCTTCGTTATGACAAAAGAACATTTGTATATGGTAAAGAAATGAAAGATGATACCGGAATGTCAGTGAAAGAAGAAACCATTGAAGATGCCATTCTTGCCGCTGAACTTTTAAGAAAAGATTCACGGATTGATTCAAACAAAATTTTTATTATCGGTCATAGTTTTGGAGGGATGTTAGCTCCACGAATTGATGCGGAAGGTGGAAATTTTGCAGGATTGATTTTGATGGCTGGTTCTCCAAGAAAACTTGAAGAAATTATGATATCCCAAAATGATGATCTTTTAGATTCATTGAATTGGTTGTTAAAAATGATTGCACGGAAACAGATAACAGCATTATCAGCCAAGTTTGAAAACCTATACAATTTAAACGATGAGGAAGCAAAGTCAACCAAAGTGTTAGGAAAATACGTCAGAGCTTACTATTTCAAAGAAATGGGCGAACATCCGGCTGGTGATTATCTGCGTAAATTAGATAAACCTGTATTTATTTTACAAGGAGAAAAAGATGTTCAAGCAAAGGTTGAGAAAGACTTCGAGGGGTATAAAAAAATACTAGATGATAAGAGAAATGCAACGTTTAAACTTTATCCAAACTTAAATCATATGTTTATGCCTTCTATCTATGGAAATATTCTAAAAGCACAAAAAGAGTATAAAGTTGCCCAAAAGCTAGATAAACAAGTCATCAGTGACATTTCCGACTGGATTCACTCCATTGCGTAAATAATTGGATCGTCTTACTCACAAGACGATCCTTATTTTTATAACGGGTTCTCTTAAGGAGTACAAAAAGTTAATAAACATCGTAAATCCCATATAATTTTGCAGTGCTTTTAACATTTGTATGTGTATCAAATTTGTTCCCAATTTTTTATGCTAATTCAATAATCGTACCCGATTGTTGAATAGTAATACTTATTTGGCGAAGTATTATCCTATCTAAGGTTCCTGAAAAAGTTTCCTCTGTTTCATATAATCAACAGCCTTTGTTTTATTCTTTTGTTTCAAAATATGTTCTTCTTCGTTTTTTTCTCTATAGTAGGCATAGAATTTATCTTTAGAAAGGACACCTTCCGATATAGCTTTTTTAACTGCACAATGTGGCTCTTTGGTATGAGTGCAATTAGTAAATTTACACATTCTAGATAAATCTATAATGTCTTCAAATACAAAATCCAATTCATTTTCATTCATTTTTTAAACCTCACTTTATCTATTAAGTAATGTCTTCTCTTATTCCATAATTCTGACCGTTTGTGGAATAAGTTCCGCTCGTAATAACCATATTATATATTCGATTTAGGAACCCTCTAATCCTTTCCATCGAATTTTGCACGTTAATTGGTAAGTCAATTTGCAAGTGATTTATCATTTCAAATAACCGTATGACAATAGTTATTGTCATTTCGCTAAAATGAGTCGTATCCGGGTGTGAATGTGAGGTTGAAAATCAAATAAGCGTTGATATACCAACAAAAAATAAGCCAACCAATTCATATGCGAATTGGTTGGCTATTTGCATTACTCCAAAAGAGAATCCGTTATTATTTTTTATATCATGCTTTATTCAATTTCCTAAAAAAACATGTAGTGTTTTACACAAATGCTGCCAAAATCATTACGAACCTTTCATTATTCTCATGGATGATAAAAGGCCCGGTCCAATCAAGACCGAGCCTTTTAATAAGCTATTATTTTAACGATTAGAGTTTGAGATATTTATAATGGGCGGTATCTGCTGTTTTCTCTCCGTTCCAATCCAAACTAAACCTAGAATAATAACTAATCCACCAACGATTTGTGTAATCCAAATTGCTTCATTAAAGAATAACGCACCCGCGACAGCAGCTGCTGCTGGTACGAAATAACGGAAGAAATTTGCTTTGGCGGCGCCCACGTGTTTCATACAGATATTCCAGACAACAAATGCAGCGACAGTGCATAGTAACACATTATACGCAACGGCTCCCCACGTAATTATGGTGAGATTCCCCCATTGGATACTGTTCCATTTATCAACGGTAAACGGTACCAAAAATACTGATCCAAATAAGACATACCATGTGGTTACCCGCAGAGGTGAGTACTTTTTCATCAGCGGCATGCATGCCAGATTAAATAGTGCACCAATTAAGCTGATACCTAAAGCAATGTAGTTTCCTATCATATATTTAGAACTAATGTCAAAACCGTCTTTTCCCCCTAGGATAATCAACGTTACTCCAACTAAAGCAATAAATCCGCCTATTGCCACTCTGACGCTTATTCTTTCACGCGTAAATAATGGTGCAAAAAGAGCTGCAAAAATCGGCCAAGGTGCAACATTTAATAAAGAAGCGTTTGCAAGGGTTGTATATTTTATCGAGTACATAACCATAATTTCTAAAGCCGTCACGCCAATCAAACCTATAATAGCTAGTTTGAGTAAGTCACGTTTCTCCACTTTTACACTGCCTTCTGTCCACTTTAAAATAAGAAATAAGACAGGCAATGCTAGACCAAATCGAAGAAATACAAACACCTCGGCAGGAAACACCTCCATTGCCCACCGTGAAACCCCAAAATTGATTCCCCAAACAATGGATACAAAAATTAATCCTAAATAATAAAACGTAGTTGATTTCATGTTTTCGCCTTCCATTCAGCCTAAAAATAAACACATGCAACTATTATCTCAAATAACTGGTACTTGGCACTAGGAAAATTTCAATTTAAACAAAACTGAATGTTGATTTGTTTGGAAATAAGCGGAGAATTTCCGTTTATCTTGGGAAATACCCATATTTCCTCAAAAATAGAAGGAATTTTTTCGCTTATTAAATCAAAATCCTTAGGATTTTGTCCTTTTTAAAGCAGTTAACCGGAATATCTCCGCCTATATCTGCTTCTTAAGCTGCCTCTATAACATTAGCCGTAAATTCTCCGCCTATTAATTCTCAGCACTTCACGAAAATCACCTAAGAAAAGGGATGGTTTTACCCATCCCGCGTTTCCGTTAACACTTATAACGATACAATTGCATCTAAAGCTATTTTCATCTCAGCTTCCACCGCGTTCGTGACCAAGTCATTGTGTGGATTGTATTCATCTCGAAGCTCGGAATCCGCATAGCCGTCAATCGCCATAATCGCCCCAGCTTTTACCCCTTTTAAAGCAGCAATAACAAATAAAGCGGAGTTTTCCATGTCGACTGCTACAACACCCGCTTTTTTATAAAGCTGATGTGGAAATTCGAGGACTCCTGAATAAAAGGCATCAAGTGTGAGGGTAATCCCCTCATTTACAGGGATGTCTCCCCCAGTCAAATCTGCCGCATTCATTAATGCCTCAATAACTTTACGATCTGCAACGGCTGGGAATCCAGGAGGAACAATTTGTTTCGTTAATCCATCACAGCTCACCGCAGCGGTGCTGACCACCAAACTTCCCGGTGTAACCTCTTTTTGATAAGAACCAGCTGTTCCTACTCGAATGATGGACTGTACGCCGCCCATAATCAGTTCTTCAAAACAAACAGCTGCACCAGGTGCTCCAACACCATGGCTCACTACAGCCACCTGTTTCCCATTCCAGCCTCCGCTGTATGTGTGGTACTCACGATTTTGAGCAAGTAGGACAGGATTATCCAATAACTCTGAAATAATTTTCGCACGACCAGGATCTCCGCATACCAAAACTCGTTCTGGCAGGATATCTGATGTTACTTTTAGATTTGGCAATTGTTTAGTCAAAGTCTTTTCTCTCCCATTCATCCTCTGGTATTGGCAGGTCTTCACCTGAGAATCTTTCCTCTTTAAACGGATCACCATTGATGTGAAAACCGTTTTGCTCCCAGAACCCTGGCTGGTTTTCATCAATAAACTCAATTCCGCGGATCCATTTTACACTTTTCCAAAAATAAAGATGTGGTACCACCAGCCTTAGCGGCCATCCATGCTTAGCTGATAATGGTTCTCCTTCAAAGGAGTGTGCCAAGATAACGTCCTCTTTAAGCAAATCCTCCAAAGCAATATTAGCTGTATAATCTTGATCAGCATGAAGCATTACATACTTACTTTTAGCAGTGACACCAATTTCCTTAAGAAAATCACTGAATTTGACACCAGTAAACCGATTGTCAAAGCGAGACCATCGGGTTACACAGTGGATGTCAACCTTAATATCCGTCTGTGGCATTTCTTTGATTTGATCATAAGAAAGTACGACCTCTTCGACCCCTTCACCGAATACCTTTAAATCCCATTTTTCCATATCATACTCCGGGACATCCCCTTCATGAAGAATCGGGAAACGTTCTGTTAATGCCTGGCCAGGCGGCAGACGCTTTGCCAGCTTGGGGTCGACTGCCGGAACTCTTGTTTTTTTAATTCTTTCTGCTTTATTCATATAAATATCCTCCTCGTCCTTACCTAGAGCTTTGCTGCCCTGAAAGCTGTGAATCTGCCCCGCGGTCTTTTAGGAAGAACATCGCGAAGATGGTGATAATATATGGCAGCATCGCTGTGAATTGGGTTGGCATTGAAAAACCTTGAAGTCTGATGCTCAGTGCATCCATCAGTCCAAATAAAAGACTAGATCCAACGATACCAATTGGATGGGATTGACCTAACATCATTGCCACAAGTGCGATGAATCCCCTACCTGCCGTCATGCCCTCTGTAAACATTGTTACTTGTCCAAGTGAGAGCTGGGCTCCTGCCAAACCGCAAAGGATTCCACACGCAACAATGGCACCATATTGTAAAAGTGTAACCTTTAAGCCAAGGCTTCTGGCTGCTGCTTCATTTTTGCCCACTGCAAGGACTCTGAAGCCCGTAACGGTACGGTAAAAGAAAATGTACAACACTATTGCCGCTAAAAAGGCGATATATACCAGTGGTGAATGTCCAGAAAGAAGTTTCCCGACAACAGGAATCCCTTCAATTACCGGAATATCCAATTTCGGAAGACCTTCCATGTTTTTATCATAAAAGGCGCCTTTTACATCAAAAATGGCTCGAAGTCCAAACGTAGTCAAGCCGAGAACTAAAAAGTTGATCGCAATACCTGCTACAATTGGGTTTGCTTTTAATCGAATGGCCGCCAAACCGAATAACAAGGAAACTAGTACGGAACCCAGTGCCCCAGTTAAAACGGCTACGAGCACACTCCCGCTAAAGTAATTTCCAACAATAGCAGAAAAAGCACCAGCTAAAATTAAACCCTCAAGCCCAACATTAAAAATTCCAACGCGAGCACATATTGCCCCTCCTAAAGCTGCCAATAGAATAGGACTGATCATTCGAATCGCCGATGTAAAAAAGGTGAGATCAAGCAGCTCCATGGATGTCACGACCTTTCTTCTTTACTTTCCACCAATTCATGGTGATTTTAGCTGTTACAAAAAGAATAAGCACACCCTGAATCACGCTGGCAATTTCAAGCGGAACCTCTGTATTCCGTTCCATTCCCATTGCCCCTGTTTGGAGTGCAGCAAGCAGAATCGCAGCAACCGCTGTACCAAGAGGATTCGAGTTTGCCAAAAGGGCTGCCATCAGTCCAGTCCAAGCATAACCTGGTACGGTCAGGGAACCTTCCACATAACGATATTGTGAACCAAGAACTTCTACAGTCCCTGCTAGTCCAGCAATCCCGCCGCTAAAGAACATGCTGTACAACAGCACCTTTATCTTGTTAATCCCGCCATACTCAGCAAAAAATGGGTTATAGCCAAGCATTCTTACTTCATATCCCGCTGAGGTGAATCGAAGTATAATAAATAGAATAATCGCTAAAACAATGGCGATCACAAATCCCATATGAACACTCATACCTGGGAATAGCTTAGGCAGCCATGCCACCTGGTCAATCATCGGCGTCTGCGCTAAAGCAGCCGAGCCACTTTTGTCTTGAAACGGGTGCGAAACTAAATAACCGGCAAATAATACCGCTACATAGTTTAACAGTAAGGTAGAAATCAATAATTGAACTTTAAATCTCGTTTCCATCCATCCCGCAAGAAGCGACCATAAGCCCCCTCCTAAGAATCCAGCCGCCAATGCAGCTAGTATTTTAATGATTCCAGATCCAGGAACATATAAAGCAGCAAGTGCAGCACTGACAGCACCTAACACCATTTGACCTTCTGCCCCCATATTGAATACACCAGCACGAAAGGCGATGGCCAGCCCTAAACCGATCAAAATGATAGGAGTGGCGCGCGCAAATGTAGCAGTAACAAAGTAAAAGTTACCAAATGCCCCGTCCCACATGACTTTATAGGTTTCCAAAACAGAAGCCCCTACTAAACTAATCGCAACGGCACCTGTCAGGAGTCCGATTAACACGGCCGTAAGAGGCTGTACCAACGATTTAAGCAGTTGTTGTAGTTTTCGCTTGCGATTCATTCTCGTTTCCTCCTGCCATAAGTACGCTTAATCTCTCTTCCGTCGCTTCTTTTCGATTAAGGATGTCCACAATTTTCCCTTCATACATAACAGCAATTCTGTCTGATAACGTCAGTATTTCCGTTAACTCGGATGAGACGAGAAGGACTCCGTCTCCATTATTTCGTTTCTCTATGATCGCTTCATGAATATATTCCATAGCGCCGATATCTACACCACGTGTTGGTTCTGCAGCAATGAGGAAATCTGTTTCAAATCCAAGTTCACGGGCGACAATTAATTTTTGCAAATTTCCGCCTGATAGGTTTCCGGATTTTTCATCTAAGGAAGGTGTTTTAATTTCAAAACGGTCAATCCATCCTTTAAGAAGCTCGCGGAATCCATTTAGTCGAATGAAGGAAGAATGATTGAAGGTTTTCTTTCGATAATACCCCATTAAACCTGTTTCTTCGACAGTCGCTTCCTTCGCCGCTCCCCATAGGTAACGGTCTTCAGGAATATGGGCAAGACCCGCACTTCTTCGATTTGCTACAGATGTGCCATCCAAGATTGTCTCCCCTAAGCGAATACTGCCATTATCGATTTTTCTTAAACCTGTAATCGCCTGGATTAGTTCGGACTGACCATTCCCTGAAACCCCTGCAATTCCGACAATTTCTCCACGGTGTACGGTTAAAGAAAGATCATCCAAAATGGGTTTCTCCTCTTTCCCGCCAATGGTGAGGTTGTCGACTACTAGAAGAGGTTCACCGTCCAATTGGACTCGCTCGGTAAGCTTTTGGAGCTCACGTCCAACCATCAAGGTAGCTAACTGTTCAACATCTGTATGTTGTTTTAACACATTTCCTGTCACCCGGCCATTTCTTAGCACGGTAATTTGGTCCGCTACCTTCATTACCTCTGGAAGCTTATGGGTAATAAGAATAATACTCTTGCCCTGAAGTGCTAAAAATTCAATGGTTTTTAAAAGTTCCTCAACCTCAAGAGGCGTCAACACCGCTGTAGGTTCGTCGAGGATAATAATATCCGCACCCTGATATAACACTTTTAATATTTCAATCCGCTGCTGCTCCCCTATCGAGCAGTCCCCAGCTTTTTTCAATGGATTCACATTGATTTTATACTGATTGCTTAGTTCCTTTACTTTTTCGGCCGCAGCTTTTCTATTAAAGAAACCATTCCGTTTCGGTTCATGACCAATAACAATGTTTTCTGTTACAGTAAAATCAGAGAATAACATGAAGTGCTGATGGACCATACCAATTCCATTTTCAATCGCCTCGAGCGGTCCCGAAAATTTGACGTTCTTACCATTAAGTATGATTTCCCCGCTGGTCGGCTGTTCAAGTCCATAAAGCATCCGCATTAGGGTCGTTTTTCCGGCACCATTTTCGCCGACAATGGCCAAAACCTCTCCTTTTTTCAAATGTATTGAAATCTTGTCATTCGCAAGAAACTCACCGTACTTTTTGGTCATTTCCTTCATTTCTAACACATAGGTCATGGTTTGCCCCCCTTTAAAAATCGAAACCGACTACATCATTGTGCAGTCGGTTTACTTTTTTCAGATTAATTGCTCAGTGGATTTTTGATTTCTCTTTTTCCAGATACAATTTCTTCGTGAAGTGCTTTTACTTGGTCAATCACTTCTTGTCCAACAAAGCTGTTAAGCGGAGTTTTGCTTTCATGTGTTACATATGTTAAGCCAACGCCCTTTTCCTTCAAGCCATACTCGACCACACCAGATTTAAAATTGCCATTTGCAAATGCTTTTATCGTTTCATAGGCAGCAGCATCTGTTCCTTTAAGCTGTGACAGAACTACGTGCTCAGGATCTACCTCAGTACGGTCAACGTCTTGACCTGATGTAAAAAATCCCTTTTCTTTTGCTGCTTCAAATACTCCTAGATCACCGACTGCAGCAGCCCCTGCCACGAAGTCTGCTCCTTTAGAAGCTTGTAATAAAGCTAATTCTTTTGCCTTCGCAGGATCTGTAAATCCTCCAACGTAGTTTACTAAGAACTCCGCGTCTGGATTGGTTTCCTTCAACCCTTGTTCAAACGCAACTGACCATTTTTTCATAAGTGGAATATCCATTGCTACTACCATACCCACTTTGTCGGTTTTGGTAGAAAGACCTGCTGCAGCTCCAAGTAGGAATGCCGCTTCGTGCTCTCTGAAATTTACACTTTGAACATTTGGAAGGTCTACAACGGTATCAATAATCGCAAATTGACGATCCGGATTTTCTGTTGCTACCTTTTTCAATGCATCCTCAGATTCAAATGATGAAGTAATGATTAAATCGTATCCTTCTGCCACAGCTACGCGAAGGTTTTCTTCGATTGCTGAATGATCAGTAGATTCGATTGTGTTCAATTCCACTCCAAATTCTTCTGCTGCTTTTTTTGCACCTTCATCCATTTGCTGGAAGAATGGGTTAACCCCAATTTTCTCAGGCAGAACAAGTGCGATTTTCTTCTTATCCTCTTTGTTTGACGAAGTATCTTTCCCAGATGATTCTTGTGCCCCACATCCTGCTACAAGCAGGACTAAAGCTAGTACGATAAGTGAAAGTAGTTTTCTCATGATGTTCCCCCTGTGTAATATTTCGTTTTTATTACTATTTGTCTACTAATTTACTAAAAAAGTTTAAATATAGCAATACAAAATCGAACATTTTTTAAATATTTTATTTTAATGTTCGTGTTTTGCTGTTTCGGCCCATAAAAAAAACCTCTTCCGAAAGATAGGAAGAGGGTTTATGACGATACTCTTCCTTATCTTTCAGAACGAACTCGTTCTGTAGGATTTGGCACCATACTATATAAATATAGCGGTTGCCGGGCGTCATCGGGCCAGTCCCTCTGCCTCTCTGGATAAGGTAAACGATATGTATGAAACGTAAACATTATAAACATCATAACAATAATAAAAACTAGATTTATTATATTTTAAAAGTTTTAAAATTACAATACTTTTTAAATAGTAAAAAAACAAACTGCTTTTCAACAGTTTGTTTTAGTGGAGAATTATTGCTGCAGCAATTTTTCAATATGTTGTATGGCACCTTTAAGCCGTCTCTCATAATCACCCATCAAGATCTTATAGTCAATATCATGCTTATTTAATAAATCCTTTAGGTGCAGATTGTTTTTGTCCCTAACTTTCTCATCACCGTGAACACGCAAGCCGTCATCCACCCATTTTACATCGGGCTCCAGGAAAAGCCATAGATCATAATCTTGTAGTTTTGCGATTTCATCAAGGATCGGCTGATCTGCTTCATTATATAGATGGGAGTAAAATTGAGTTACGATGGCTTCGGTGTCGATAAACACAAGCTTATTTGCTTTTTCAATTGCTTTAAATTCTTCCATCTTATGCCCATAAGCAATTCGTTGATAATCTTCTTTCACCATAATTCCGTCGCAGCCGCCTAATTCTTCACATAAAGACCGCCCATATTCCTCGACATAGGTAGTGTTATAGATTTTGGCAAGGTTTCGAGTTAAGGTTGATTTCCCACAGCTTTCTGTCCCAATTAACACAATCTTTTTTATAAAATAAGGCCGAACAATATCAGGAATAAACTCCCAATGTTTAAAGACACCCTCGTTACGAATGGTTGTAGCTGAGATGTTTACTTGTGAGCGCGTGGGATCAATCAGTTTATGCTTTGCACTAGGATATAATTCTTTAAACATCTCATTATATTCATGCTCTGAACTAAACACGTAACCGATTGGCTTTCCAATTTCTCTTTTTATGAATTGTGCTCCCTCTGCCCAATTGTAATTGTCGTTATCTTGATCATCTTCAATACTGATTACTTTTACATTCGGCATATCTTTGGTTAATTGCGAAAGCCAGCGTAACCGGATTTGAGCTGGAATATAGTTCATTTTTGTATTCTTACAAAGCTCTCTGTCTCGTAATTCGCTATGAGATAAAACAACATACAGTTCATCCACTATCGTTGAGGCGTGAACAATGGCATAAACATGACCAAGGTGCAGGGGCAAGAATTTTCCTCCGATAAACCCAATTGTCATTTAAGCCGCCTCCTGAATTTGTTTGATTGATAACTTTCTCCAGTTCACATAGCCGTAAATGCTATTGACCAGAAATGCTGACCACATGACTAACATGGAGACATCATTTCCACCTTGAGAGATAAGTGCACCCAGCCATAAGAAGATCGATAAGACATTGACTGAAATCCATAAGAGCCATTGTTCCGTATACCGTTTCAACATCAAAATTTGTGCTGCAATCGATAAAACATTTGTGGCTGAATCCGTCCATACAAGATTGCCGCCTAGGTATTTTAAGAAAAAGCCATATCCAATCGTAAGAATGAGGATCGATAACAACGTATAGAACCAGCCGGTTTTTGTAAGACTTTTTACCATGACATCTTCCCCTTTTACACCCTGTTCGGTTTTGTTCTTTTTCCACAAATAGATTCCGATAAATTGTACCGGAAAATAAAACAGCGCATTTAACATCACTTCACCGTAAAGACCATAGCCATATGCGATATAGGCGTAGGTTAATGTTTGGACAATCCCAAAATAGTAATTAGCGATTTTCCCCTTAGCAACCAAAACGACGCAAAGCATACCGCTTATAGATGAAATAAAGCCTAGTAGTGAGTCTGACCAAGCAAAGAACAAGTAAATGTTAATGAAAGTAAAGGTTAACAACCATCCTATTTCAAATCGCGTCCAATTCTTGAATATCCCCATTTGTATCTCTCCCCTAGCCTTTTAATTTATTTCTATAAACAGAAACAATTGGTTGATAATCGGTAAACCGGTACAGCTGCGCTGGTGTTTTTGAATAGGCATTTGATTTCTTTGGTTTTCCGTTTTCCAAAACCGCTTCAATAAAGGGCAGTGTGGGTGCTTTCCTAAAAAATGCGGCATCGGTCGAGATGGCTGGATCATCCAATACGGTTAATAAAACGCCTTGCAGCTCTGATAACACGAATACTTCCGGAAGGAAATGTTTTGCAAGTGTGGTGAGGGCCATATCCTTCTTAATAAACCATAGGGCGTCATCAATAATGCTGCGATGGTCGAATGCAAGATTAAGGGCTAGAGCCTCTTCCATAGAAAAGAGTTGAATATCTTGAGCATCATAAGTAGTTTTGCGGTTCTTTAAGGAAGATTCATTCGCTATGACATAATGAGCATTTGAGATAATCCAGCCTCTTTTGTCCCGACTTGGGGAATCATAAACGCCAAAATGTTTGATTCGCAGTCCATCCACTCCTGTCTCTTCCTTAAGTTTGCGTTCTGCAGCTTGTAATGCAGTCTCATCAGGTTGAACGAATCCACCTGGCAGTGCCCACTTTCCTGCTTCAATATTGGGGTTTCCTTCATGATCCTGCTCACTTCTTTTAATCAGCATAATCTTCAAACTTTTTATGGGTGGTCTATATTCCCCATTACTTTCCGATGTTATGGTAAAGACAGCAATATCACTGGTGTAACCATCTGGTGTTTGAAATTTGTTTCTCATATTATTTTTTCACCTCGTTTTAATTAACAATTTGTTAATCGTTAATTAAAATATATTCCAAAATTTGTTTTTCGTCAAGTAACAAATTTATGTGCGAATCCCCGATATACGTTCCAAACCGACCTTGCAGGGTTTAGGGAGCATCAAAAATAGCCTAGAGTCAGTTTCCCCTAGGCTAAGAATTTTTAGTTAGTTTTTGTGTTACCAAGTCCAATTCGTGATGGAAAGTAACATTAAAGCAGCGGCTGCTAATGCAATATTCTTTAGAAATTGATTCATCTCGCCTACTCTGGCGTTCTGATCGGTTTCTTTCCAGAAATTATGCATCATGAAAGCTGAAACAACGAGGAAAATTACTAATAAGTAAAGCCCCCATTCTACCCAGTATGCTGTGAGGATACTTAATCCTCCTGCCAGGAGCATTAATCCGGTTACCACAACAGATAGTCCTGGTGCTGGTACTCCCTTATAGGATGCATACTGCTTCAAACCTTGAAATTGGATGAAATGATTTAGACCTGAATAAGCAAAATAAAGACCAAATACTGCCCGACCAACCAGCCATAGCCAATCCATTCAGACATCATCCTTTCATGAGGTTACTAACTTTCTCTCTATATATATACATTAATTTGTTTAAATATTCGTTCACTTCAGGATTTTCGTTATGATGACACCCAAAATTAACCACCTCTGGAGAGACCCTCCTAATGACTATAATCCATTCACATGATATAGTTATAACCGTAGTCGAGAGACACAAACATGAAATGGTGAGTAATCGCGGCTCATGTATAATGAGTTGAGGAAAGTCCAGGCTCGCCCGGTGCTGAGACGCCCGGAGTGTTCGTGCCATCTGCAAAGGTGGGCAGCAGTATTTACTGCTGACGGCGGGGAAATGATGCTACGTCCATCATGGATATGCTCTTAGTACCCTGAAAGTGCCACAGTGACGAATTCTTCTGGAAACGGAAGAAATGGAACGGGTAAACCCCGCGAGCGAGCAACCCAAACTTTGGTAGGGGCACCATCCTGAGGGAAATGAACCAAACGGATGGATCGGTCATTTTTGACTGATAGTCATATGATTACACCTGTTGTGCGAGATTGGCATCGTTTGAGCACGAAGGAACAGAACCTGGCTTACAGCCATTTCATGCGCCAGCTTTATAAATATAACATAAGTAATAGTCTAGCCTATACATACCGTGCTAGACGGGGAGTTGGCGGTGCCCTATTACCCGCAATCCGCCATAGCGGGGTTGAACTCCTGCCCGAGGTTTGAACATGTAAGGTCTGCCTTGTAAAAATAGTGTTGAAAAACTGGGTCCTGCGCAATGGTACCTATGAATCTGGTCAGGTCCGGAAGGAAGCAGCCATAAGTAGTCACTACTATGTGCCGCGGGTCAGCCTAGTTTGAGCTAGTCTTTACAAGTAACGCTTGGTTGTTCTCATCAGAGGCAGGTGCACGGTGTTACATATACGAAAAAATAGTGACAGGTTCCATTCAAATTTGAATGGTGCCTGTCACTATTATTTTATATCCAAATGAGAAATGTTTACTTTTTCTAATAACAATTGTGATGGTTCGGCCGCATATAAATACAACTTATGCATCGGTCTTGTCATCGCTACATACAATAATTTAATATCCAACTCTTCTTCACGATACGCTTCTTCCAAAGCTACGATCAGGACGGCATCAAATTCCAATCCTTTTGAAAGGTAGGATGGTACGATGACGACACATCCTTTTTTCATATCTTCTTTTTCTTCTAACAGCTGAATTGGCAGATCGCTTTTCTCGAGCATTTTAAATATTCTCAAGCACTCATTGTCGTTTTTTCCAATAATCGCTATGGAGTTGAGCTCTTGCTCTTTCAGTAATTGAATATCTTGTTCGAGTAATCCTTTTACCTGTTGAAGGTTGGAAGGATCCATTTTTGTAAAGCGTGGTTTGTCTCCATGCCGAATGACCGGTTGTACAATTGGCAAGTCTTTGCCCATAATGGAAAGAATCTCATTCGCTAAATGCATGATTTCAACCGTTGTTCGATAACTTTTTTGTAAGGCATGATAATTCGCATTTGGAAAAATTTCCGTAACTAAAGGCTCCCAGCTGTCCAATCCTCGATAGGAATGAATCCCCTGCGCTAAGTCTCCCACAATCGTAAACAAATCTGTTTCAAAGCCTTCCTTCATTGCTGCAAATTGGAAATAGCTGTAGTCCTGTGCTTCATCGATGAAAACACTCTTCATTTTGTAGGGTTCATCAATGCCCTCAAGTTTCGCTTTCATATAAAATAATGGAGCTAAATCCTCAAGTTCCATTGCCTTTTTGGCAAAGACCTTTTGATTATAGAGGCTTAGTTTCTTGCAATCTTTTTCTGTGAGCGTGTGTGAATATTTGTGTAAAAGTTCTGGCGATGTCATCAATTCCTTATATAAGGTAAAAATATCTTTTCTTACGAAAGGATCCATATAATTCTTGATAGCCGCCTTTGACTCCTGCTCTACTGTACGAATTCGTTTTTCTTTTGTATCCATGATGGTGACGACTTTTTCTCTTCTTTTATCTGCGTCCATCCTAGTACTGTATAGCGCCTTTTCTAAAGCTTCGTCATACTTACTATTAATCTTGGTTAGGATGATCGATTTTTTTAATCGTAAATCATTGGCTAATAAATTTTTTATTTTATCCAGCCTTTTATAGATTGGTAAGTAATTAAATTCTTTTAAAAATAGTTTATTAATTTTTTGCCCTCTCATCAGAAGCGATTTTTCAATAATAAAATCCTTTGTTGGTGCAAGATTATGTTCGATTTCATTTACATAATTGTCGATTAGTACTTTAAAATCCAGGGAGCCCTTATAACCCGACACCCAATGTAACCATTTAGATTTTCCTTCCCCTTTCATAAGGGCCAATAATTTTGAGTTTGGCGTTAATAATTTAATTTTCTTCCCCAGACTACTTCTCATAAAATCAATATAGGTGGTTTGCTTAATCTTGTTTACCCCTAAATCAGGCAAAACAGCGGAAATATAATCAATAAACAATCGGTTTGGTGCAAGAATCATTAATTTTTCTGGAGGAAATCGATATCCTGAAGAATAGAGAAAGTAAGAAATTCTATGGAGTGCAATCGTTGTTTTACCGCTTCCAGCAGCTCCTTGAACGATAATCGGATGTTTAAGAGAGGCTCGAATGACGTCATTTTGTTCATTTTGAATGGTCGCGACAATTTCGGTTAAGCGATTGTCTGCTTTACCAGATAAGGATTTCTGTAATAGCTCATCATGTGTAGTTAAATCGATATCTCTGATTTCTTTTAGAAAACCGTCCTCAATTTCATATTGTCTTTTAAGAGATAAATAACCACTCTGGGTTTCGCCATAGGCGTCATAGGTGACTTCCCCTAACCGGCCATCATAGTAAACATTTGCGATCGGAGAACGCCAATCAACGATAATAGGAATTTGATTAACACGGTCAAACAGTGAGGCTTTCCCAATATACAAGATTTCTTCATCGGTATCACCGCTGCTTTTAAAATTAATTCTCGAAAAGTACGGTTTTCCAATGACGCTTGCCAATCTTTCCAATTCACTCTGTGCCAATTCTAAATACTGGGCATTCGTTAGCAAGGTCATGTAACTTAAACTACTATCTGAAGTATCAAGATCAGCAAAAGCTTCCTTCAGATTTTCTACGAATTGTTCTTTATTTCCCTTTGACATTTCCAAAACATTTTTTATGTATTCTTTGGTAAACTCTAAGCGCTCAACTTCTAATTGATAATCCTTGTGGTCACGAACTGATTTTTGTTTTTTGGAACTCATTCTCTTAAACCATCCCCTCTCCCAATCAACATTCAGGTATAGCCGAACAGACACAAAAAGAAACATCTACAACGATTCTGCAGATGCTTTCATTCATAGTGGAGCTATATTTTACCATTTAAAAGTTGTAAATTCAAATTATTTGTTAAATTCTATCACCCTTTGTAATATAAGAGAACAATCAGGAAAATAATCAATCCAATGACGAAAAGAGGCCCAAGCCCTGTGCTGTACACAATATAAATTTTAATATGAAGAACCGCGTGAACGATTAGAATGATGAGTAAGCAAAATAGCAAAAATATGGTTAATTGTACATTTCTATTTCGATTCCGATTCAAAGACTTTGCTCCCTTCTTGAATCTTACAGGGATGGACAGACTACTCTTATATAAATATTTTACTTATGTTTGAATTATTCCTTCTCATATAACTCTATAATTGAAGCTTGAAACTTTGTTGGTGTTTTTCCGTATATACCTAGAAACCTATTAATAAACGATAAAGATGGAGTGGACTTTATGAATCAGGTAGAATCTATAGATTATTTAAAAGATGAATTAAAAAAGATTGAAACGTGGGAAAAGGAACAGAAGGATTTATGGTTTTGGGAAAAGATTGGCCGCTTGCCATTCATGCTGCTTGATAAGCTAACCCCAAAATTTATTCAGGATAAAATCGGCTTGGCCATCGATGAATTAGGGAATTACATCCAAACAGGCGGACAATACTTAATCAAGGAAGAAAATATACTGAAGAAATTTGCGCCTGATTTGAGAACCGATGAGCTTCAAATTGGATTACTTGAACAGGTTCCGATAAGCAAAATGGATGAAGTTGCCGAAGATCTAAGAAATTCCCGTTCCAAAATGGCAACGGTACAAGGTGCAACGACGGGGATTGGTGGACTGTTTACACTGGCAATTGATATTCCCGTGTTATTAGGATTATCACTCAAAGTCCTCCAAGAGATTTCGATTTGTTATGGATATGACCCGAAAGAAAAATCAGAAAGAATTTTTATCGTGAAGTGCCTGCAATTTACTTCCTCCGATATTGTCGGGAAAAAGGCGATTCTAGAGGAACTTTCATCCTTTAATCAAGGAAAGCAGAATCAACAAATGGTTTCTCAATTGCAAGGATGGCGTGAAGTGGTTACCACCTACCGAGATTCATTTGGATGGAAGAAGCTATTTCAAATGATTCCGATTGCGGGAATGATTTTTGGTGCGTTTATTAATCGCTCGTCTATCAATGATGTTGCCGAAGCAGGTAAAATGTTATTCCGAAAAAGAAGAATATTGGAGCGTCTGAATCAGATTGAACAGGGTTAAATCGTCTAGATATTTTGTCTGCTAAAAAAAGTGCCTGGCACCTTCCAATGGATTGGGCAGTGCCTGGCACTAAAATGATATCTCTTACTGTCAAAATGGACAGATGTATACATCAAATCATTTCTTCAATAATTGAACTTCCCTCAGTAGCTTCAGCGTCATGCCACTTCCATTTTTCATAGAGTCTAATTCTTCCATCCGGCAAGATGGTTGGTGTAGAAATACATTTCCCACCTCTAAGTTCATCCTTTGAATTCACGTGATTGTATCTAAACTCTAAGCTCCCATTTTCCATGACCAACCCAATTAATGTCCCCTGGATGATTTCTCCACCGCTGTAGGTTGCCGAGATGATGGAGCCTTCTTGTTTATATTGAAAGATGGTTTGTGAAGAAACTTCTCCATTATCAGTATTTTCAATCGAAACAAACTTGCGCCCATTATAATTTATCCTCATTTCCAACCTCTCCTTTTTTAGAATATTTTTTATCATACCATTTATTGCCTAGACATACCTCTAAAAACGAAAAAGATAGAGTCGCAGCTCTATCCTTTATTTTTGTCCTCTTATTAAATTTGAGAATGAGGTTTTGTCGTCAACACTGAAGAAAATCCTTTTGATATTTTTTGGTTTTCCAAACATGGTTTTATCTACAATAGGTTGGTCTAACAGTATTTCAAAGGTTGGATCATCGAGGCTGAACAACGATAGATCAAGAACTTCTTTATTCTTTCTATCGTCTTGATAGAGGCTCCCGCTCTTAATCTCTTTAATATTCTCTATTGATATGGTCACCTCAGGACGAACGCCTATTTTCAGGAAAAGTTGATTGTTTTTTATCATGATGGGATTATTGATGACTGCTTTTAAATCAACGATTAGGAAAGCAATAACTGAGACTGATAGAATCAAATGAATCCAGTGCAGAATCGGACTCCATTTATATAAAAGATACGATACCCCTGCTGTTTCTACTACCATAACAGCTGCCATCGCCCAAATGAAACCTATATATCCAGATTGTTTATGATACGTGAAACTGATTTCTTCCTTACATTGATTCCCTTCTAGTTCTGCTGCGTTTGCCATCATCAACAACTCCTTCCTCCTACTTTTATTAAAAAAACATTTTATTTAATTAAATATTTAACTTAACTTAATTATATGGTAAATCTTTTTTATCATCAAGATAAAACCCAAAATCTTACAATTTGTCACAAAAAAAAGCTGTTGAGTAATTCAACAGCAAGCATACAGATATAGTGTGTAATCCTACTTTTATACAACTATTTTATTGAATAGCACATCGGGGTATATCTAATTCCTTTTACATTCTGTTCCTCATCACAATCAACAAATCCAAGTCGATGATATACTTCTATTGCATAGCGTGATGAATTTACACTAATGGTATTAATATTCAACTTACTTTTACAATCCTCTAAAACTGTTAGGAATAAACGTTTTGCAATCCCTTGCCTATGATACTGTTTATTCACAAAAAGCAGGCAGATGTGATTGCTTCCTCTTGTTGCGATTACCCCAGTTAATTCATTATTAACTACACATCCCCAAAAGAATATCTCTTCCTTCTCATATTGTTTTATCATTGAATCGTAGGAAATATATTTCTTGAATTCTTCTATCCCCTGCGGTGTGTAATCAGGAGCTTCAAATTCCAAAAATACCTTCCAAACTAAATCCAGAGCTTCTTTGATATCGCTTTTCTTTAATTTTATGATTGCCATCTAAACCCCTCTCTTCCTTTTTGATTGTAAGTCTGCGACATTTTATGGAATAGATAAAAATAACTTAGGCATTATTAATATAAGACTCAATTGTCTGAAAATGGTTGATTTGTGGTAAGCTTATAGGTGAAAATGGGGGATTGAATGCAGAAACTCTTATTTTTCTGTTAAGTGGATGTAGCGAAGAACCGCTCGAATCCAAAGATATTGCGGGGCGGAAAGAAAATATTGTTAAAAAGTCAGTCCCAACGGAAAATGATGTAATAACGAACAATTAGAGATAAATCTTAACATAGGAAAACTCGCCGCGATCTTTCAGTGAGTTTTCCTCATTTTTACCACTTAGATTCCTTCTAATGGATTTATTCCTCCTCCACAATTTAGTCGAACCGCACCGTGTCTAAACCATCCACAATATCCTCCAATTCGGTAAGAAAGTTTAGTTGTACAGGAGCAGGAATTTGTTCCATCCACTTTTTTATTTCAGGTAACTCCTCAGCCTCTTCAATATTTTTAGGCTTTGGATCAAGTGTCTCCCACCATTTCTTCAATTCATCGATAAACTCATAAAAGTAGCGTTCAAATCTTTCTGCCCATTCTGCCCCTTCGTCACCAGAAGTCTTTTGCATCATACTCCAGGCTTCCATCGTTGTTTCAAAGTACTCATCTATTTTCTTCATGTTACCTTCCTTTCAACCAATTGTATTATTCTTGAACTTTTACCCCCAAAGTTTCCTCTCAACAATGTCACCAACTCTTAAAGACAATGTTATTTTCCCCCTTTATTGGTATTTTTCTTAATTTTACCATTTACCTATAAAAATTGAATCAATGTACCCTTAATACACGTGAAATCCCAAAAAGTAAACATAGAAATTAATCCTTTTCTGCTTTAAAATAGTATAGAGAATTTAAAAAACTGAGGTGAGTCATCATGTTTGAATTATCCTACATCGAATGGTTTGTCGTTATTTTAAGTACAGTTTTAATAGGATTTACAAAAACAGGTGTATCCAGCATGGGTATTCTCGTTGCCACGATTCTTATGTACGTATTTCCTGCAAAAGAATCTATCGGAATTCTATTGCCTATGCTAGTGGTCGGTGATCTGTTTGCTGTCTTTTTTTATCGTCGAAGTGTGGTTTGGAAATATCTCATTTCATTGATTCCTTGGGTATTGATTGGAATCGTGATTGGTTATTTTGTCCTTAACCAGATCAACAGCGATCAGTTAAAACCTCTGATTGGTATCATCGTATTAGCACTTATTATCTTGCATATCAGTCGTGAACGATTTGGGGAAAAATTTACAAAAGTACTGCCAAAGTCCTTATGGTTTACTCTTTCCATGGGAATCTTAGCAGGATTTACAACGATGATCGGTAACGCTGCAGGCGGCGTAATGGCCATTTATTTATTAATGAAAGGCTTGCCGAAAAATGAGTTTGTTGGGACAGGGGCATGGTTTTTCATGTTCGTGAATTTGATTAAAATTCCTTTTTATATTAGTTTAGGGTTAATTACCATTGATTCTATTACCTTTAATATGTGGTTGATTCCTACTATTTTAATAGGTGCTTTTATCGGAATTAAAGTGGTACCTCTGATTCCACAAAAAGCCTTCCAGACTCTTATTGTTGGATTTGCCTTGATTGGTGCCTTAAGACTTATCATAGTTTAATAGTAAAAAAGTAACCATTCTTTTAGGGATGGTTACTTTTTTTGTCTGTTACTTATAGGTAATAGTTCTTTACCATTTCACCCATGACCCAGTTCGTTCTGGCACCTGTCCGTCCAGTGCTTGGGCATTTGCTGCTGGCGGTTGTTAAGTCTGCTACAATCGTTTCCACTAGGGGTTGGTGAACGTGCTGCGGCCGTTCAAAACGCCACTCTTCTGTACCTTGCTCCGTGGTCAATCGAATGGGTTCGTCTCCAAACGTGGAAAAGGTAATCTTCCCTTTGCTTCCTACAATTTCATTTATATCCTCATTCTCAAATGCAGTAAAACACCATTTTCCTACACCATGAACACCAGATTCAAACAAATATGTACCTGAGACAATATCTTCTGCAGAATAATAACCAGCTTGGTTTGAGGCAAATCCTTGGACTGACTTTATCGGTCCCAGCAAAAAGTCGAGTATATCTAGGGTATGACTGGCTAAGTCAAAAAACAATCCTCCACCCGCCAATTCAGGTTGAACACGCCAAGAGAGCTGTTCAGGTCCTTTCCCCGCTTCCAAATCTTTTTGATATTGTGTGGCAGTAACGAACCGAACCTCGCCAATAGCCCCATTTTCTAACAACTCTTTTATTTTTAAAAATCGTGGTTGTGCTCTGCGGTAGTATGCCACATATAATGGGACACCTGCTTTTTCACATGCTGCAATCATTTCTTGGCATTCCGCATAATTGCGCGCCATTGGCTTTTCTACATAAACAGGTTTCCCTGCCTTAGCTGCCTTTATGGTATATTCCATATGAGACCCAGGAGGTGTTGCGATATAGACGGCATCGACATCTGGATCGTTAATGAGTGCGTCTGCATCGTCATACCATTTGGGAACATGATGACGTTCCGCATAGTCTTTTGCAAGCTCCCCTGTTCTGCGCATCACCGCAACCAACTCAGAGTTGTTAATTTTTTGGAAGGCCGGGCCGCTTTTTACTTCGGTGACATCCCCGCAACCGATAATTCCCCAACGAACCTTTTCCAACTTCATGACGTTTCCTCCGCTCTGCACGTTTCTATTCTACTTCTCTATAAATGTTAATTTCGCTACTTTCCCGTAACTCTCTAAGCCCTGGGACAATTCTTTTAACATGTTCGGTTTGATTATGTTGATTTAAAGACTCTTCATCGACCCATTCTTCAAGCATAGTAACGATTGATGAGTCATTGATATCCTGATGTAGAGCATAAGTGATACAGCCCTCTTCTTTTCTGGTTTCTGCCACTAATTCTTTAGCTTGAATGAGATAATCCTCGACTGACACACCTGGTTTCAATTTGGCTTTTGCTACAACTTTTATCATTTCATTTACTCCTCTCGTATGGTGGATACGCATTTCTTTCATACCGTTAATTTGCACAACGATAACCACTTCACACTCTATTTTGCACAATTTTCAAACAAGTAACAACTTGTTTCTTGATTTTTTATAGTTTTCACTAATGAATTAATATATTTGCCTAAAGTGGTCCTTTAGCTCTTTTTCAGAAAGAATGATTTTGCCGTCTAAGTTCTTTGTTTGCAAAACGAACTCTTTTACACCAATAAACTCTGATTCGGATATAAGAAAAAAAGTTGTTCCTTTTTTATGAATACCTTTGTAATTTTTCATTAATTTATATCTCTTCATTTTTATCCCTCAGTCTGTCTGCTTGATTGTTATTTTACAGACTGTTTACAAATCATACAAGAAAAGAGCAGAAGGCATCTGCTCTTTTCTCAGGTATGTTTCTCATTTTGCTGTTTCAAATTGGGGAGGCTGCTCCATCCATTTTCGTTCAATCATTAAATTCATTCCGTCTTCTCCAAAAGCTGCTGTTTTGGTCAGAAAATTGGCGTACATAGCACTAATATCCCTGCGCATGGTAGTGGAAATTCCAGCACCATACGCAGCCATTCCTAGATTGGATAGTATACCGACTATAAATAACATTAATTGATCAGAAAATGGAGCAACTGTTGAATCTGTGACACTTTGATCCCACGTACTGGCCGATGGTACTTCACTTTCTTCCATTACATCATGAATGGAACTTACGATGTGCTTACACATGTTCTTTCCGCGAAGAAAATACTCGCGAAGTTCGGAATCCTGTGTTACTTTTGAAAAACCACTGCACATTTGCATTCCCATTTCATTCTGGATGATATTAATCATCAAATGTGTGACTTCAATCCCTAACAATGAACGTCTTCGTCCCAACCATCCTGTCAGAAAATTTTCTTTGTTAACAAAATCGACTTCAGATGGATAATTCATGTACGGCATTCTTACATATATCCCTTTTTCCTGCATTTTATTGACAACATTATTATATAGATTAGACACTTCGTCCATATGCTCTTTAAATAGCTGTCGCACGTCTTCTCTGGCGGAAACAGTTAAACCCGCTGTATGTGAAGCAACCCCAAATTTGCTGATTTGAAGGATACACTGTATGTAATAGAGATCAGAGAACAGTTTTTCTGCTTTAGGAACAACATGTTTCTCAGCACTGAATCCTTCAGGTATTACAATTTGCTCCTTTAAAAATAACTGTTCAATTTGATTGATATGTGTTTCGGCTAACCGCTTTGTATCTTCAATAAGTTTTCGAATATCAGGATCTGTACAGGTATCTAAAAAGTGCGTCATCATACAGATTACCACGGTGATATTTATATTGTTTGCCCATAGTGCAGATATCTCAGCACTTGTTAGTTTTACTATTTCTATTTTATTCGTCATCAAAAATCCCTCCATAATACATAGAATTCCCAAACCAAAATTAGATATTTATACATAAGGTCCAGTCAAGAAGGATTTATTATTTCTAAATAGAATATTTATGAAGGTAAACTTTAATGGTTGGAGGTAAACAATATGGTTATGCAGAGAGTCAGCTTGATTACGATTGGAGCCTATCATGTACCTGAACTACGTTCTTTTTATAAAAGTTTAGGCTGGGACGAAACAGAAATAAGCTCAGATAATTATGCTGTATTCAAAACAGCAGGTGTTCTATTATCCATTTTCCCTATAGCGGAATTAGCCAAAGACGCGGGAGTGGAATTCGAACAAAAACCAGAAACCTTTCATGGTGTGACGTTTGCTATAAATGTAGATTCTCCTAGTCAGGTTGACGAAACCATTGAGGAAATTAGGCATGCAGGCGGAAAAATTCTCAGAGAGCCCAGCGACGCATTCTGGGGAGGAAGAACAGCGTATTTCGCTGACCCCGAAAACAACCTCTGGGAAGTAGCATGGAACCCTTCCTCACTATTTGATGAAAGAGGAGCCATGATCTCGTTTTAAAACTCCTGAATAACCAGAGCGATTACTAAAAAGTAATCGCTCTTCCTTTTAACCCCAAAACAACTGTCCGCCTGAGGTGGACAGTGTCCACGAGCGGTGCCTGTCACCGTTTAATGTCACCATTTAATGTCTCCCTTTAATTTACCCTTTACTGTCACCCTTACTCGCCTATTTTGAGCCCCTTTTGCTTGATTTGTAAAACATGCTCCCTCCAGTCTGCATACAATAATCATGAACTACCATAGTGAGGGGGTGAATTACATGAGTAATGGGCATTCTTCCTGTGGCATTTTGGGTCTTTTCCTTGGATTTTTAACAGGGTTAGTTTGGTTGCTGCTTTGCACTACTGGTGTTATTACTACTTTCCTTACTCTCCTTACTCTAGGCGCACTTGCTAATATTTTTAACATCCTCATTTCCTTAATCGGCTTCCTTGTTGTCATTATTTTTGGTTTACTCATCTTCAAAAAGGTTTGGCGCTTTTACTTTAAAAAGTGAATTCTGCTGTACTTTTTAAAACCAAACTAATTTTTATACGACAGTCTCCTTAAAGAGACTGTTTTTTTGATGTTCGTTAAATACTTTTCAACAAAAATTGCTAATCATGCTATTTCTGTTGATATATGGTAAAATAGAACTAATATCTTCCATTAGGTAAAGGGGTTTAGCCTCCTTTATTGTAATAGGAATACAGGTAACGCCATTTTACTGTGGGTTATCTTATTTCTGTATGGAAGGTTTATTTTTTATATTTAGGAGGAGTTATAAATGAAACAATTAATGAAGTTTTGCAAAAAGTTCAATCCAAGTTTGGGGGTTATCTACTATGAACCATAGTCTACATCTAACTAAGGATTACTATGTTCAACAGTTGAATTATATAGACGATAATATCAAGGAATTAACGAACCTTTATCTTTCTTCCACTCCTATTCAAGAACGATTAAAACACTTTTTTAATTTATATGTGTTAGAAGTTGAAGACTTATTAAAAACGAATAAAAGAAATGAAATTATTTCATTTTTTCCAAAGGTTTTTATCGGGACAAAGGTTACGGTTTTATATGATGAGGAAGATGAAACAGAGGATTATGTAATTTGTTACCCCGAACAGTCAGATCCGGATTTAGGCTATATATCCTTTTTATCTCCAGTAGGCAGGCAGCTGCTTTTTAAGAATCTCGGTGACAAGGTATCTATAAAAATTCCAACCGGGGAACTATTGGTAACCATTAAAGAGATTTCATTTGTCGGCCAGCTTTTGGATTATGAAAGAAAGACAAAAGAGGCTTAAGGAATGTAAACAAACCTTCCACCAATTTTGGTGGAAGGTCTTTCGTTTATTTACGTTCCACTTAGACTTGCCTCAAACATTTCTATAATTTCTATGAATCTTGAAGCTTCCCTAAATGTATGGTCAGCTAAGAGAGGATGTATATTGCTCTTAATCCGACATTCTTCGATTAAGTCTCTTGCAGTTTTCTTGAAATCCCTTAATGAAGCAACCGATACTTTATTTTGGTTTAACATTTGACCAAGCAATGGTTTGGTTTCCGATTGAGGCCGCATGTATTCTAAATCTACTGCCTGAAACAACAATTTATCAAAATCATTACTAAACTCTCTCGCTTGATCTACTAATTTTCTTTCTGAAGGATCTAACAGATGCCCGATAAACTTTGCGTGGTCCGCCATGATTTTTAAGAAAAATACATTTTCTTGTATAACCGTATCTGGTGTCGGGGCTAATTTTCCCTCATTCAATTCTTTTAACCGATTCGCAAAATAGGCAGCCTCTCGGCTAATATGGTCAACTAATAACGGAAAATTGTTATGCCTGATTTGACACTTCAACGTTAAATCCAGGATTTTTCTTTTATACGCGTAAATAGAAGCTGCTGCCTGATACACCTCAGTATTAAAAGCTTGAACTTGACGTAAGTCAGAATTTACTGTAAATCTAGAAAGCTTCTCCTCAATCCTCTCGAATAAATCCATAAACTGCTGGGCTTCTTCAATTAATTGTTTCTGTTCAAACGTGAACCCAAGACTTAAAAATAATGAATGTTCCTTCATAATCCTAGACCAAAACTTAATTTCGTCTAAAGACCGAGCAACAATGGGATTTGCCATAGCTGACCCTCCTTACCTATACACTCCCTCCCATATATATGAGCTGATAGTTAGTCCATATTACCTATTTCATTGAATCAGTATTAGTACATTATTTGATGGGACAAAAAAAGCTAAGGCAGTTCACCTTAGCTTAAAAAATAAATTTATTAATATTTCAATCCATGTCCAAGCTTATAGACATTACCATCACTATCTTTATAAGCATAAGAAAGTCCTTCAGGCATATACTTGTCCTTATCGTAGCCTGGTACATCATTTGGCGACACACAATCCCCATTTTCATCGACAGCAATCACTTCTTCACTTGCCGGTAATGTAATAGGTAATACACCCACTGGCTGGAACTCACCAGCAATTACCTCAAATTGCGGCTTAAAGAAGGTATCGTAACCAGCAACAACTGCATCTGCTAAAGGTTCCGCATTTCCTATAATCCATGGCAATGTAACATTCACACTAATGACAACCTTACCACCACGATCATGGATGTTATCACATACTGCCTTTAAATGCTCTAATCCACTTAATGTTGTTTCTTGGTATTCCGCGCCATCTAATGCTTTTAACGTTTTATTCTCGCATAATTCAAGTTCTAAAAGTCCAGGTGTCGCATTAAAATAAGATCCGGATTTTGGCTGCAAGAATAAAATGGCTACATCTGCTTCTTCATGGTTATCTGTTAACGTAAAAGTAGCAAGTTCCTTGCATTCTTTCCTTGCTTGTTCCGTATACGTAGCTGCAAGTTCTGGATCCTTATGGAAAACTTCCACATAAACCTTCTTATTCGTAAGCTTTTCAGCGCTTAATGGTAAAGTCATATTAGAATTTTTAAGAACGGTTACGGATTTCTTGTGTGCTTCATATGCCGCTTCCCAATGCTTTGGAGTGCTAACGACTTCAGTCGCATACTCTGGGGATACATACGTACGATCATCAAAGATTCCTAATGTAAACATTTCTGTAAGAAGTCTTACATTCGCTTCATTGATACGCTTTTCACTAATCCAGCCTTTTTCAATTGCAATTTTAAGGTTTTCAATATCATTGGTATCTGCAACAAGATCCGTCCCGGCATTGATGGCTTTTGCAAAACGCTCCGCTTCGGTCTTATCTTCAACGCCCCAGCTCATTTTATTAGTAATACCGCTATCACTATTGATATAGCCTTTAAACCCGAGCTTTCCTCTAAGGATATGTTGTAAGAAGTAGTGATTGAACGTAAAACCAACTTCTTCGAATGGAATATCTTCTCCTTCGAATTCTTGAACCACACTCTTACCAATACTTGGAATTGAATAATATGGCATGATGGATGATGTTCCATGTTCAACCGCTGCTCTAAATGGTGGTAAATGATATTTTTCTAAACTACCTGGTGTTGGATATAGATTCCATTTTCCTTCTGCATAGTGAGGATCAAAACCATTTTCCCTTGCACCACCACCTGGGAAATGCTTCGTTGTCATGGCAATACTGTTCTTCCCTAACTCTTTTCCTTGGAATCCGTCGATAATACGGCCAATTACTTCAGAAATAAATTCCGGATCTTCGCCGAATGTACCATATGTACGCTGCCATCTAGGGTCTGTGGCTGTATCGGCCATATACATATACCCTTTTCTGATTCCTGTAGCGTCCCATTCATCATGTGCAATTTGAGCAAATTCACTAATAAGTGAAGCATCGCCGCCATTTTTGATATCTCCCATAGCTGCAGCAGCAAGCCCTAACGTTCCTGGCCATGTTGAAAAAATCCCGACTGCATCGTTCATACCAAAGATGGATTCACCATTTTCATTTCGTGAATTAGAAGTGATTAAGACAGGAATGCCAAGACGAGTTCCCTCTGCTACTTCATTCATTTTATTAATCCACTCTGCCATTGCAGCTGGACTATGGTTGTCTCGATGGATAAAATGACGTAAATGCATATTTTCAATCGTATGCGTAGTTCCATAAATTTTCGAAACCGCAAAAATGTTTTCACCTTTTTCAACGATTGCTTCATCAAGCACTCCATCATGACTAGTCTTACTCTTATCTTCTTGAGAAAGGCCCATTTTACGCGTATTAATCAGCATCATGCCAATCTTTTCATCGATATTCATCAATGTGACTAGGTTCTCAGCCCGCTCTTTCGGACTTAAACGCCAGTCCTTATAAGGTTCTAGCTTCCCGCTATTATTTAAATCTTTAAATTTTAAACCATCTACCTCGATGAGATTTTTAACTCTAACTTCTAATTTCGGTTGTTTATGATTACTTTCCAATGTAATGCCTCCTAAACTGGTTTAATCCCCTACAGTTAATATTAGCAATTTGGCGAGGCTTTCACACCCAATATTGTTGTCTTTTATACAAAAACGCAACTATTGAAAAAATATTTTTTAATATCTAAAAGAGAAAAGAGGCACGCATTAAGCTTGTGCCTCTTTTTCCGAATGATTTCTACTTTTATACTCCGTAGTTGTCAGTCCTGTTATATCTTTAAATACCTTACAAAAATAATTATAACTGCTAAAACCGACCTGCAAGCCAATTTCTGTTGTCGATAACCGGCCAAGATCAATAAGAAATTTTGCTTCGTCGATTCGCTTTCTTTGGATATAATCAATCACCGATAGATTCGTTTCAGCCTTAAATTTTTTCGCGAGATACGTTCGATTAAATCCTATTTCATCTGCAACGGATTGTAAATTTATCGAATCATTAAAATGAAGGTTTATATACATTAACGCTTTTTTTACAACCGGACTATACCCTATAATAGCGAAATGTTTAACCGCCTCACAATATTCATCGATCATACTGACATCAATGGTATTTAATTCAGACATGGCCACCGCTGACTCAATCTTTAGTGCGAATTTTTCCGAAATGGCGTGCAAATATTGTGGTTCAACACCGCCTCTTCCAGCCGCGATCCTATACATGGTATTACCTGAAAAGGTAATATTTTTTCTTGCACGTAATGGGTTCCCTGGCACTCGATATAAAAAATCACCTGTATGATGATCAAGCATTGCTTTCATCGCGTTTTCTTTATCGCCGATTTCGATGTAGTACAATAGTTTCTTTTCTGCCTCATACCTTTGTTTTATTTCAATTCCACCTTGGTCATAATCCTCAGGCTCGACATCAAGACGATATTGCTCGCCGCTGTTATTAGATGCAATGATGTGTGCTTGAACATGTGGGTTCATCACTATATTGACGATCAAATCACCTATTGCTAAGTAGGTGTGTGCTAATAAAGGTAATGTTTTATAATAGGTTTCTAATGGTTTTAGCCAATTATTATCAAGATTGTTTTCTTTTATTACATTCCAGATTATATGGTCAGTGACCCGTTCATTCAAGAATGGTCCAACCACAACCATCCCCTTATACCGTTTATCTTCGTTTATAGGTACAGCCAAATAAGATAGTTGAAAAGAATCCGTTTGATAACAAAAACTATCTTTATTTGCCTGTCTTAATTCTTTTTGCATTTCCACTAGCATTCTTTTTTGTGCCTCAACGACCATAATAGGTTCATTATCATCTGCAATATGTATGATTGTCTTCAATTCCTCATCTATTGCTTGTACACCTATTTGAAAGGCCTTATTAATTTGCCAGCATTTCCTTATCAGTTCTTCCAACTTAATCACCTAAACAAATCATATCAAAACACTAACTAAGCTAACAAGTTGAAGATTGTCAAAACAAAAAAGTTGGTTCCTACCATGAGTAGAGAACCAACTTACCTGTCGCAAAAACACTTACATGATTTCCGATTCTAATGTGAATCCTTCTACCACAACATCATCATCAATTTCCAGCATGAGGCACCGTTTTCCTTGGAACATTATATATTTTACATATTTTAGTTCTTTCGGGCTTAGTGATAAATTTGCAACCTTTGTTTCAATTTTTATCGTCTTAGGAAGTAAACTACTTGCTTTAAGTTCATGTTTCTCATCGTCTAAGATAGCCTTAAAAGCATGTTCCACTTTGGCAGTATCGACATTTTCCACACCGCTGACCGTTAAAATTCGTTCGATATCCCGGGAATCCAACATCGGTGCTTCACTTTCCTCTTTTTCTTTGCTCTCTTGGACCACCCGATCAATTTCCTCATACACATTCGAAATGATCTGGGATTCGACTTTGTCACCGATTACTTTATTAAGGATGATTTCGAAGCTGTCCTTTTCTTCTAATGCTGTAATGATTTCCTCACAATTGAGTACCTCTTCCATAAATGTCTCATCTGGTTGATTGGCCTTACCCGCACAATAAAGAATATGGTTCACATCGGCAGCATTGTCATTGAAAGCCGGGAACAAAAAGCCTGTCATCGGAGAGGCTAAATTAATGATTGGATCGAAAGCATTACTCGATCTAAACTCTCTTTCCACATAATCAAATACCAAAGCTCTTTTCGGCTGATCCGTTTTATTCAGACTGCAAAGGATAAACTCGTTTGAATAAACTTCATCATCCCCGCCCTCTTCAGATTCTTGGTCTCGTTTCTTCGTAGCTTTTCGATACTCACCACGAATGAACGTTACCACTGTATCAAATTCATAAACCGTATGAGCGAACATCTTTGCAACGATTTGGTGCATTTGATCAATCCAGTCATCGGTAGTTGCTGCCTGCAAACCGTCGAAGAGGATCATTTGGGTACTGTCTTCCACGTCCCGTTTAAATTTTAGTTCAAATAGTTTTGCATCGAGTTGTCCGGTTAACACCTTTTTGAAATTTATTAAAAATAATTCCTGTGACTCTTGGTCTAGCATTTCAAAGGGTGAAATGACGGAATGGTAGATTTCACCAGATTCTTTCTGAACATAGACATTTAGTATCTCTCGTATTTGCATCAGATTGTTGTTTAACTTAAATTGCTTCCGAATATTTGCGATATCTTTAGAATTCATTTCCTCAACTCCCATTCCTGATTATACTGTTCAAAAAGAAAAATAGTAATACTTGACAATTCAACCTTTTTAAATCAGAACTCATACCTGAGGACGTAAAATCGACACATTTCTTCATTAGAGAACAGTGTTTTATTTGTGTTAAGCTAGTGTTAAATAAATGTATGCGATTGCAATCAGAAAAGAGGGACTTTTAATGAAAGTAAGAGACATCATGATTACAAAAGTTTTTACGGTAAAACCTTCGAATACCATCAAGGAATTATTAGATATACTCAATTCAAATCGAATTGGCGGTGTACCCGTTGTTGATGACAAAGATCATTTGGTAGGTATGGTATCAGATGGAGACGTCTTACGCTACCTTGCTCCAAAACCTCTTGGGATTGCTGGTCTTGTTTATATCATAGAGGCGGAAGAAATTGAAGAAGTATTAAATGAAAAGCTGGATACACAAGTAAAAGATATTATGACCAAAAGAAACCTTCTCTTCGTATCACCTGATGAAGAGTTTGATAAGACCGTCCGCCTATTATCCCGTCATCATTTCAAAAAACTGCCTGTTGTAAACGGTGCTGGCCGTGTCATAGGTGTGCTAAGCAGAGGCGATATCATTCATAATATCTCAAAAAAGATCATCTCTTCCTAAAAAAAGAAACCATTCGAAAAGTAACTTTTCCGAATGGTTTTTTAGCCTGCCTAACTGCGTACAGGTTCTGTTACTTTCACAGCAGTTGGAGATTTCTCCGTTACTGGGCTTGGTTTTTTTACAAAGAATGAACCAATTAGTCCCAGTACAGAAATCCGCGCTCCCACTTTATCGAAAAGAGCTCATACAATCGGTGACAAAATAAAGTTGACTGCATTACCAGGAAGTAAAATTAAACCAGCCATCGCAGCACTAAATAATAATGCCCCTTTTAAATACATAGGTAATAAAATTCCCGTTGATAGAATAATCAAAATACCAAGAAACATCGTCAGCGTTCTTAATGTGAACATTGGATACTTAAAGACGCGTAAATTTACCATCGGCTGCGCCATATTATTTTGACGAATACCAAATAATAGAAGTGCGATAATCCCTACTAGCAACGGTGCCAAAACTCTTGGAGAGGTAAAAGCTTCTTCTGCCATCGAACTCAATGCAAAAATCAAGCCGCCAAAACCAACCGTTGATATTAAAATAGATGAAACATCGATTTTATGTTTTGTGATTTCGGAAACATTCTCAATTTTCGCCATCGCAACCAAGATCAATAACACATACGCAATAGCGCTAAACCAGAAAATAAATGGCCAGCTTAACGTACTAATAATAACACCTGAAAGTGTTGGTCCTAATGCAGGAGCTAACGTGACAACGAGACCCATAAGCCCCATAACGATGCCGCGTTTCTGAATGGGAAAAATAAGAAGCATTACACTCAGCATGACCGGTAATAAAAGACCTGTTCCAACCGCTTGAACAACACGTCCTAGTAATAGAATACTAAAATTAAAATTTAACGCAGCTAATATTGCGCCTGCCAGCGAAATCGTTACCCCCCCTATCACTAATTGTCTAGTCGTAAACCATTTCATTAATAGTGCTGAAATTGGAACTAAAATTGCTAATACTAATAGGTATCCTGTTGTAAGCCACTGTGCTGTTGCAGCTGGAACTGAAAATTGCTCCATAATATTTGATAATGCCATATTTAATGCCGTTTCCCCAAATAACCCGGCAAACGCACCTAACATTAAGATAAATGCCATCGTTTTAGGATTTTTAACTTGAATTTGTGTACTCATTGAAATCTCCTTTTATCGTTATCTATTGTGCTGAAATGATTGTCGTAATTTCGATTATCAGCCATTATCCAATCTCCGTTGTACACCCCCACTTACAAACGAACTTACTCACTATATCAGAGATTTTTTCTCTATGTCAACTTGGTTGACAAAAATTTTATTATGAGTTATTATCAACTTAGTTGACGAAATATATTGGGAGTGAATACATGTATCATATTGGAGACCTGGTTATCTATTCTGCACATGGCATTTGCAAAATTAATGATATTTGCGATAAAACCGTTTCGGGGATTACAAGAAGCTATTATGTATTACATCCAATGGAAAATAAACATCATTTAACCATCAGTATTCCGGTTCATAATGATAAAGTAACGATACTCGATTTAATCCAAAAAGAGGAAGCCTATGAAATTCTAGAATCTTTTAAATATCCAGGGGTAGAGTGGGTTGATAAACCTAACCTTCGTCTTCAACTATATTCTGAGATTTTAAACACTGGTGAAAGAAAAGATATTGCAAAAGTAATTAATACATTGATGAGGAAAAAGATCGATGTAGAACGCCAGGATAAAAAAATGAACGAGCAAGACCGTAAACTTTTGAAAAACGCACAAAATATTCTTTTTAAAGAATTAGCAATTTCATTAAACACATCTTATGAAGAAATCAATAATAGAATTATGAGAAATATCTTGGATTAAACTAGAAAAACCCCCGCTTATTAGCTTTTTAGCTAAGCAAGGGTTTTGTTCATTGATTTATATCCCAATCTAACTTTAATAAATCTTTTAGAATTTCTACTTGCTCAGTACCTATTTTTTCGGCAATTTTATTCTCAAGCTGGGCTTTAAGTGCCTCATTTTTCTTATAGCACTCTTCACCAAAGGCTGTTAATTGAATACACTTTTCCTTCTTGTTGTTTTCGACATTATCGATTTCAACTAATCCTTTTTCCGCAAGCTTATTGATAAACTTATGTATTGCCTGACGAGAAATTTCTACATTTTTTGTGACATACGAAATAGTAGGCTTTTTTTGATAAATTCTAGCCATGATATACCATTCGGAATTAGAAATATGAATCTCACTTTGATTGTTCCATGCTTTCTCTGCGATTCTTCTGACCATACTATGACGTTCACTTAATAGGTCAATCAGATCTAAATTTTGTAATTCAGAGGTTGGGATCAACTGATTCACTCCAATCATAATTTACACCCCAACTATACAGAAAGCAGTAAGCATTGTCAATCTAGTTGACATTATATCCTTATCTAGGAGTAGATGATTCAATATCAAACTCGTTATTCGTGCTGAGTGCTTTCCACCATGAACTAGGTTCTATGTAACTTCCATTTAAGACAACGGTTTCCCCTAAATTTGGTGCAATTAAATTTACTTCTTTTTGTTCAGCAGCACGTATTGCCCTGTCCGCCGGATCTGTCCAGCTATGATAAGCCAATGTAAAAGCTCCCCAGTGAATCAGCATCATGGTTTTACCTCTTACATCAAGATGAGCTTGTACCGATTCTTCCGGTTGCATATGGATATCTGACCAGCGTTGATCATATTGGCCGCCCTCCATTAGAGTTAGGTCAAAAGGACCATATTTTTCGCCAATTTGCTTGAAATGAGGTCCGTAGCCGCCATCCCCACTCGTATAAATTCTTTGATTTTCACAAAGAATGACCCAGCCGTTCCACAAGGTACTATTTCGATTGAACAATCCCCTGCCGGAAAAATGCTGTGACGGAACTGACGCAATCGTTAAACCTTCCCATTTAACCTCATCCCACCAATTACATTCTGTTATTCGGTCTTCTTTTACGCCCCACTTTAGTAAATGTGCTGCTACTCCAAGTGGGACGAAAAAATGATTTACTTTATCTTTTAACCTGATTATGGAAGGATAGTCCAAATGATCATAATGATCATGTGTAAATAGCACGATATCGATTTGTGGTAATTTTTCAATCACATATAGAAGATCTTCACTGTAACGCTTACTTCCAACAAATGAGACAGGTGATGGAGACGGTCCAAACATCGGATCCATTAGGATTTTCTTCTTGTCTAATGTGAGCAGCAACGTTGAATGACCAAACCAGGTCAAGCTGTCTTCAACACTGTGAATTTTGTTCCAATCGATCGAAATGGGAATAGGGTTAGTAGGACTACGATCCTTTTTTCCTGTAAATGAGTCTTTCATTAGTGAGAGAATCGTAGATACATCCATCTTCATGTCCGTTGGAATTTGATTAACAAATGCTCGATTTTTATAATGGTTGAAATCACGATACCGCTCACGATCCTGCTTATTTGGGCTGCCCCCAAACGTTGGGTGTATCGTAATAAACAGTATAATTCCAATTGCTAGAACACCTAATATGATAATTAGATAGACCATTATGTTTGTTGGTCTCCTTTCGAATTACGCTGATCCTTGAAAAATTAATGATTCCAATCCTATCATATCTACCAAATTTGTAGGGAAGCATGGTAAAAAACACCGCCTATATTTAATGGCGGTGTTCCCCCTCTAAGCGGAGATTTTCCGGTTAGACTGTGAATAGGGCTCGGTTCGGGGAATTTAAGCGGAGCTTTTCCGCTTAAGCAAGGAATAATGACTCATTTTCACGTTTTTCGAGTCAATAGCCGGAATCTTTCCCTTTATTTAAGCTATTCTCAGTGCATTTTCCTAATTAGGAGAAGTTTCTCCGCTTATTTATTAAACCCACGATTAGGTTTGTGAATTATAAATTTGCACCACACACGTAAACCCGTTAACATTTTAATTGCAGTGTATTTACTTTATTTCTGTCACAGCAAAGTAATTTTCTTCATTATCTGCAAAGTTAAACACTCTGCCGCCAGGAATATTTACAATTTCTCCAACGGTGATATTTTTATCTTGGAAGTCCTTGTAAAGTTGATCTAGGTCTTTAGTAAAAAACATCAGTGAAGGGGTTCCAAGATTAAGTTCTGGTGAGAACTTCGCAACCACTTCCTTGTTATGCAGAACGATACTTGTTTGTGCGTCCTTCGATGGGGCAATGACAAACCATTTCATGGCACCATTATCTTGCTCAGATAGCACAGTAAATCCAGCCTTCTCTGTCCAAAACTTTACGGACTCTTCCTGGTTATTAACATAAAGCATGATTTGGCCTACTATATTAATCATTTGTTCTCTCCCTTTCTACTTCTCAACTATTCACATTGTAATCAAATTTTTACTATCTATTCAACTATTGACCACGAAAATAATTATTTAACCATTCCTCTTTTTACATATCAGCCTTAACGAAGCGATTTTTATAAATACTTCTCCATTCGGATATCAAACCACATTTTATCCGCCCAATAGGTGAAATTTTCAATTCTTCCAATCTCCTTGTATCCTAGCTTTTCATATAGCTTTCTTGCCTGTGTGTTAAATTCAAATACACCCAATTCCACACGAGTTAATCCAGCCTTCTTAATTTCTTCCTCTAAAAATTGAATGGCCTGATATCCAATCCCTTTTCCCCTGCCAATAGATTCACCAATGGTTATGCCAATCCATGCGGTACCCGCCTCTTTCTTATAGAGATGATTGGGATCAATCATATAGTTCATTTCACCGACCAACTGGTTATCCAGATAAATCAGGTAGGTATAATGGTGCTCCAGTCTTTGTTTTAATTCACCCAGTGTCATCGTGTCACGTCGATCCAATGCTGCTTGGTTTAGGTTGGGGCGGGTTAATGGGATTAGATCTGGATTGTTTTCCCAGCGGTTAAACACGTCAACAAGTTCTTGGGTTGGTTCTGTTAACTTGAAGAAATTCGTCTTCATGATAGTCTCCTCTTCTAAAAATTCCAATATAATGATATTTATAATTGAAATTTCTCCTTTATGACTCTTGCTACTTCTTCTGGACTCTTATTTGTATTATTAATTCTGATATATTCTTGTTTTGTTATTTCACCCTCTAAAGAATTCAGCCTGTATTTTTCCATCGACTTCTTGAGGTTATTTTCTGACCATTCAATATTTCTTTTAGTGGGCTTATGCTCAAGACGGTGAGGACTTTTATTCCGCTCGATTCTTTCATTTAGGTCGGCTTCCAGCTCTACGAAATAAACTTTGCCTCCTTTAGACTCAAATATCTGACAGACATTATTTATATACTCCCAATCAGATGGATGATCGAATGCCCACACATATGTAAAAATTAATCCTTCCAAATCACTTTTTGCTACGGCCTCAAATATTTCCCGTCGAAACAAGCTTACTAATCTTTGTCCTTCCTTCGTACCGTAATCAAAAATCGGTGTAACCAGTTCAATTGTCATATGATTATGAAAAAGCTTTAAATCCGTAATTTTAGCAAGTTCTTGCCCTACAGTCATTTTCCCCACAGCCTGTGGACCAAATATCAAAATAAGTTTCATCTAAGCCTCCTGTATGTTCCATGAAATTATTCTCTATCCATCATTAAAATCCTTCTTCTGGTATACAAAATACACCGCGCATCTATAAAAAAAGTCACAAACCATATTGGTTTGTGCTAAGCAGTCAGTTATTTAGCCTCTAATTACGGTTCCACAGTCGAAAATAGCCTGGTTCTTACCATTATGCTTTGCCTTATATAATAACTTATCCGCACGACTGACCAGTTCCACTTGATTCGAGATTCCTTGTTGATTGGTATATAAGCCAAAGCTCATCGTGATGCTAAAGACGCCATTATCACTGCTAAACTGAACCTCTCTTAATTCTTTGTAGACTTGCTCCAAGCATGGAATAATTTTTTCCTTATCTGTTGTTTGAAAAAGGATCGCAAATTCTTCTCCTCCATAACGGAAGGACCTGCCTAGTGAGGGGGGAATGGTGTTTTGAAGTATCTCGCCAATCTTCATCAATACTTTGTCCCCTACCACATGACCGTGCTGATCATTTATCATTTTAAAATTATCAATGTCTGCTAGAACGACAGACATTTCTTTCTTATTAATATCAGATAACGAGTTTTTTAGAGATTCTTGAAAATGTCTGTGATTATATAAACCTGTTAAATAATCACGAACAACTAAGTCCTTGTAAATATACTGAAGTTTTTGGTGATGGCGCTCTCTATTTACAATCAAGGCTCCCAAAAAACCGATAACAATCAAGAATGTGACATTCAATAGAAACATGACAATGGATAGATTAGATAAAGGGAGACTAATCCAAAACAAAATCGTATAACTTATCACCATAACTGTACAAGATACAGTGGCGCCAAGAATCTTCCAATAAATAGTTGAATGCATAATGAGCAGGTAAGCTATTGGGAATAGCGGGCTCACAACTCCTCCTGTTAAACATAAAAGCCACATCAGTGCTATATAGTCAAAAAGTATTCCCGTTTTCATGAGTAGATTAAACAATGTTTGTTTCCCAGGTGCTAACCATAAGGCAACCTGAGTAATGGACATATAGGCAAAACCAAAAATGAGTAAATAATTAAAGGTATGTAATTCGAAGTTCACAATGGAGGCAATAGGTGGATAATAAAAAACAATGCATGACACTACTAAAAAAATCCACCTAACAATTGAAAATATTTGCTCTGTCACAAAATCAGTTAGTAAGAATGTATCTTTCATTTTAACCAGAATCCTTTTTTAAATTATTGTTCCTAATCGTTTTTATGGTCCTAGTTAATACGACCTATTTATTTTGATATTTCTCTTACAATTATCATACAAGTTTTACATGACAAAATAAACAGAAGAATTTGTCAATATTTTACTTATTCCCTCGCATTAGTTATTTTGTTTTATTTATTTTCCAATTTACCTGAACACCGCCTTTTAAATCATCACCCTTCACAATCACTCGGTAAACACCTGTCTCTGGAGCCGTAAACTTCATTACCCCCTCATTCACTTCTGCCATTCCCACCAACTTATCCTTAGGGTTAAGAACATGGTAGCCATATCCTCCTCCATTCCGATTGTCATACTTAATCGATATATTAATAGTTTGACCTGCTTGGATCGTAATTGGTATATCATGTTTCCCATCAAAGTACTGAAATGTTGCTTTAAAAGTTGTATCTTCTTTTACTTCATTCCAGTGGATCTTTTTTGTAAAATCAATATTCATTAAGATCATTAAAAATATGGGTACCAAAATGGCACATGCAAATTGAGTCCCTTTTGAACGTTCAGATAGATACGTTCCCAAATAGAATAGTAATGAGCAAAACGCGCCGATTGTACCTGCAATCAATGTAAATACATTAACCCCATTAATGAGAAAAATAGCATATCCCGCAACCACATATAGAAGAATTTTGAACCTTATATTGATTCTTGGTATCTTCCATTCTAGGAAATCAATCAGAAGAGAACAAAAAATACCGTAAAGATAAATAACCATCCAAATGTACTTACTGGAAATGGCCTCACCAAATTCATACATATCAAAGCCATTTTGAAGCAGCAGAAAAGTAAAAATAACAAACATCGTTAAACCTGCCCCAGCCAACTTTGTAAAAAAACGTATGGTTAATTCGTTAAGTATCATCTAATCCTCCAGTCATTTAATCGGATTTTGCTAATGAATGCTATTAAAAATTATAACAGAAATTCCAATCGTTCTCCTAAATATCCAAATTTTAGTATTTATTTTTACTTTCTACAAAAAATAATTCTCGTGTTACATCTAACACAAAATAAATCAGTAGAGGTGACTGTGATGAAAAAAAATAATGATTCAAAAGGGGAACCCACTCTTGCAGAGGGTATTAATACAGAGGATGTGTTAAACCAAGATGCCACCCAGGAGGAAATTGAGAACGGTGAATCAACGAATGTAACTGTCCTTACTTTAGATGAAAACGATCCAAGTTAGTGTGAAAAGATTTATTCTATCAATGCAAGCACAGCGATGCCTAATTAGCATCGCACTTTTTTTGCCCTTATTGCATATTTTCTTACCTTAATCCTTTTTTTCCTTTACTTCTATTATAGTAACTGGCTGCATACCAAATGAAATATTAAATGCAAAAGTATACAATAGATAGTAAGAGATCTAAATTAAAGGATGTTTCAAATGAATTGGAAACCAGATAGAAAATCAAAAATACCTATATATAAACAACTTGCATTATACATTGAGACAGGAATTGCTGACGGCACTTTTCCACATGATAAACCTTTACCTTCTGAAAGAGGTTTGGCTAAGGAACTTGGTGTAAACCGAAGCACGGTTATTGCTGCCTATGACGAATTGGAATCCAATGGACTGATTGATCGAAATCAAGGCAGCGGAACGACGATTCGTAAAGATATTTGGGGAATATCAAAGAAACGAATCCCTAGCTGGAACCGGTATATTGAGGCGGGTTCATTTTTGCCGAATTTGCCTGTAACGCAGCGAATACATAAAGAAATGGCAGAGCATAATCTCATTAATTTGGCTAGCGGGGAATTGTCTCAGGATCTTTTTCCGATGAAAACACTTAGAGAAATAACTTCAAACAGATCCTTTATTGGATCATTAGGGTATGACCACCCACAGGGCAATGCGATACTCCGAGAAACCCTTTCCAAGCATGTTAAACAGTTTCGCAGTATAGATACGAACCCCTCTTCTATATTGATAACGTCTGGTGCACAACAAGCTTTGCATCTCGTGGTTCAGTGTTTATTAAAGCCTGGAGACGCAGTGGCGATCGAGAACCCATCCTATCATTACAATCTGCCTGTATTTAAATCAGCAGGAATCAAAACATATTATTTAACCGGCGATCAAGAGGGAATAAACCCAAATGATATCACGACATTGTATAAAAAACATAGAATTAGGATGATATTTTTAAATCCTATCTTTCAAAATCCAACAGGTAGTTTATTGTCGGAAGAAAGGCGGAAAAAGGTCCTGGAGATATCATCAGAATATGGAATTCCCATTGTCGAAGATGATCCGTATAGCTTAACAGCGTTTACAGGAGAAAAGCTTCAAACCCTAAAATCATTGGATCACTATGGAAATGTGCTCTATATAAGCTCCCTAACAAAAATTGTTGCATCAGGCTTAAGGATCGGCTGGATTATTGGACCAAAGGCGGTAATCGAACGGTTATCAGATGCCAAGCAGCAAGTGGATTTCGGACATGCGAGTTACACACAATGGATTGCCAATGATTTTTTAGATTCCAATGATTTTGAGTCACATATCGATCATTTAATAAAACAGTTAAGAAGTAGAAGAGATCAGATTGTCACTAGCCTTCAGTCGTTTCTAAAAGAACAGGTGGATTTTTATATTCCTAAAGGCGGGATTCATATATGGTGCAGGATAAAAGAGGAATTTAATGAAACGCAATTATTAGAGGAATCGATTAGGAGAGGTGTGATTTATGTACCTGGCTCCACGATGGGATCTGAGAAAGGATTTGTCCGATTTACTTTTTCACGGGAAAATGAAGAAAATATTCATGAGGGAATTAGAAGGTTTTCAGAGGCTCTTCAAAGAGTTGCAAAATAAAGGATCAGGATTTAAGCCTGATCCTTTCGTATTATGTTAACCAAATGTAGATTCCAAGAGCAACTAACGCGATAAAAATAATCACTACATATATTAAGGTTAAATTTGTCGTATTCCTTTTTGTGGAATTTCGATAATTTTCGTCGGGCTTTCCTGTCAAAGCCAGGGTGGAAACCACTGCAATAATTAAAATAAGAATTACTAAAACGGATAAAATCCCCATGCTTGCACCTCGTCTATTTTTTTAGTGCTTTCCTCAAATTATATCATAGCGCAACTGGAGTAATCTTTAACCATCCAATCCCCCTAAAAATTGACCATCCACTTTCGACCAACTTACAAATGACTTAACCTTCCCATTAAAATCGTATTATAGTATTTTCCGTCTGACAGCAATTTATCGTTTATCAAAGTGCCTTCTACTTGAAAGCCATATTTTTGATATAACTTTATTGCTTTTTCATTGGTCTCTAGAACATTCAAATTCATTTTCTTCATTCCATTTGTGTCTGCCCACCGGATTGACTCTTCCAAAAACCTTTTAGCGATCCCGAAACCCCAGTAGTCTTTTAAAACACAGACACCAAATTCTACTTTATGTGAAGAGCGCTTTAATTGGTTCCCCTCACATCTGCAAAAACCTACTATCTTATCATCGACTTCTGCCACCAAAAATAGGTGGTTCATACGTTCTGTATCTTCTTTAATAATCTGTTTAAAACCTGTTTCATCTATGTATGCCTCGCCTTGTTCTCTATCCATATTCTCTGTTTCACCATCAATCTGCACTCGAACTTCCGACAGGCTTTTCGCGTCTTTCTCCGCTGCAGACCTTATGGTATAACGTAACTCATTGTTCGTAAATTGTTTTGAATGAACAAACATAAAAGTTTCCCCCCTCACTTCAAATTATGAAAACCCATTCAATTATTCTAATCTTCGAATTTTAAACTGTAAATAAAAAAGTGCAATGTAGCAAACCCTCATCCATTGCACTAGAGTTATTTTATAAACTTACTGATTCAGGCTGTAGCTGGAACGCCTTTTTTAATGCTTGAACATATTCATTTTTGGCTTTTTGGCCCACTTCTGAGGTTGGATTTAATAGTTCAAAGCCGTGGTAGGCACCAGGATAAAGGTGGAATTCGACAGGAACGCCTGCTTGTGCCAATTTTGCAACATATTCAATGGTTTCATCACGGAATGGATCTAACTGCCCTACACATGTATATGTCGGTGGCAGGTTTGAAAGATTGTTTGCTCGAGCCGGGGCTGCATATGGTGAAATTTCTCCGTTTGCATGTTCGCCCAAATACATTCTCCAACCTGCTAGGTTATTTCCACGGTTCCAGATCGCTCGTTCGTCCGTAATTTCGTAACTGGATGGTGTTACATTTCGGTCATCAATCATCGGGTACAACGGCATTTGGAACGAGATTGCCGGACCTTTGCGATCACGGGCTAACAAACTTAATGCAGCCGTTAATCCGCCCCCTGCACTTTGACCCGCAACAGCAACCCGCGACACATCAATTTTCAACTCATCAGCATCTTTCGTCATCCATACCAATGCAGCATAACAATCCTCGAGTGGTGCCGGATATGGATGTTCAGGGGCAAGACGGTAATCAACGGATACTACTACACATTGAGCTTGTTCTGCGAAAAGCTGGCAGTCTCCGTCAGAACCATCTGCGTCTCCTAGTACGTAACCTCCGCCATGAATAAACAATAGTGCTGGAAGTTTTGTCTCCTTTCTAGGTACTGGTTCATAAATCTTAACCTTCATATCTTGTCCATCGCCGCCCGGTATGGTGCGCTCTTTAATGTTAACGTTTTCAGATTTCTCAATTGGAACAACCGGTGCTTGTCTTGCAGCCTCTAACCCCTCAGGAAGACGAAGCGGCGGGAAAACCGTAAGTATTTCTTTCAATTCAGGTGCTACTCTGCTCATAAAATCCATTCAAAAACACCCCATCCATTTCTTTTCTATGAAAAAAATCATAGCTTGTACAATAATCCTATGCTAGTACCAATAAAGTTATAACAAAGTAGTAGATAGTTAGACCTAATTATTCAACATTACTTTCTAAGAATGATAGACTGAAAGTGAAAAGGTCCACCCACCATTTCTTTCGGAACTACTTGAAAATAATCGATTGTAAAAAACTCTGATAATAATTCTTTTATCGAATTATCTTCAAAAAAAGAAAAAAACCTCTTTGGAGTATAAGAATCTTCTTCCCAAATCCCCTCATGATTTTCCCCTCCATATACTCCCATATAGAATAATCCAGATGGTTTTAGAACTCTTCTAATCTCTAGAAGCACATTTTTAATGTCCTTCTTGGGTACATGTAGAAGACAATTTAGTGCCCAAATAGAATCAAAGTGCTCATCAGGGAATGCAAGATGAGCAAAGTCCATCACCTTCGCGTTTAACCCTTTCTCTTTACACAATTTAACCATCTCTGGAGAAATATCGGTACTAGTCGTAATTAAACCTTGTTCTTTAAAATATAGACTGTCCTTCCCTGGTCCCGCACCAATCTCCAATAGATTAAGGCATTTATTTGTTTTTAGTTTTCCTAAGAAGATCTCTCGTTCTTTGACCTTCCAGTCTTGTAGAATATATAAATCTCTTTCTTTCGCATTTTGGTTATATGAATCTGCTATATTTTCTTGGAATGATTTCTCCACTTTTTGTTCCCCCCGATAGGATCTTACCCTTAAAATACATAGATTAAAATTCGACGGGTGGTTTGTATAACCCTTCTTTAAAGCGTAATTACTCTACTTAAATTAGTATAGCAGGGTACCCTTTTGCTTTTAATTCTTCTACCAATGCCTTTGCACGATTGATATCTGAAAAAGCTCCCACTTGAACACGATAAAGTCCATCATTAATTGAAATAACAGCAGTTTTCTTTCTCAGTCCATATTGAGCAACAAGTCCTTCAACAACTGCCCTTGCTGCTTTCTTCTGGTACTCTGAGGTCCTCATTTTCATTGCTTCGTTTTGGTTAGTCATAAAGGCAAATTCTACTATTAATGCCGTCATTTTCGTTTCTCTTACCATTTGGAAATTAGCTGTTTTTACTCCACGATTTTTAAAACCTAATTCTCTTATAAGGTTGCTTTGTATTTTTTCCGCAAGTGCAGCTGCCTCTGTTGGCCTCGTCGTATAAATATACGTTTCTGTTCCTCCCGCATTGGTCCAACCATCTCCGTACGCATTTAGATGGTAGTCGATATGGACATTCGCTCCCCAGGTGTTTATTAATTCACAGCGTTTGTTTAACGGAATATCACTTTCCCCAGTAGGATCATCAATCCGTGTTTGACTTACTCCTTCATAACTTTCGAGTTCCATCATGACAAGTTTTACTATTTCACTCGTAACCTGCCATTCTTTATAGCCATCGGGTGACTGCTTTCCTGGTGTGATACGTGCATGTCCTGCTGCATGAGAAATTTTCAACATAAGTAACCCCTCCTTTTTTTTAAAAGGCTCTGTTAAACCTGAATGTTGATTTCACTGTGTTTGGAAAATAAGCGGAGAATATCCGTTTAACTAGGGAAATACCCATATTTCGGCTATTATAGGCGGAGTTTTTCCGCTTAATGTATCCAAATCCTTGGAATTTGTCTTATTTAAAGCAGTTAACCGGATTATCTCCCCTTATATCTGCTTCCTAAGGTTCCTCTATAGATAATAGTCGGAAATTCTCCGCCTATGAATTCTCACCCCTTCACGAAAATCAACAATGAAAAATAACAGAGCCTTTTGAAAAAGAACTTCTGAACTTCTATTTGTTCCCTTTCCTTCACCATTTATATACGGATGTGAATTATTAATGGACAGGTCAAAAGTTTCTCCGAAACGTAAAAAAGCATGAATTATTATTTCCCCTGTTATTTTTATCACACCTTTCACTTTCTAACGAATGTAAAATTATACTGAATCGTTAATAAATTAAAGGAGGGTATTGTATTGTTAAAGTTATTTCTGTTCGTCTTAATCCTTATTACGTTGGTGGTGTTAAGTATTTTTATTGATGGGGTGATGGAGTTACATAAGCAAGAAAAAGAAGACAAAAAGAATATCATCAGAGATGGAATGGAAGGATATTTAGATAAAACTTTTGGATTTGGCAATGTAACCATCTTCAAATCGATTCTTTGTGCCGATGGCAGCACTAGATACTTAGTTTATTTGCCAAAGTATGAATGGTTTAAATCTCCGCAATACGACTGGTATGAAGTTTATGCCTCACAAAACGGATATAAGCACGAAGCCGTAAAGGGCTAATAGTTACAAAAGAACACCTCCAGTGTGAGGTGTTCTTTATTCGGCTGTTTTTCTATATCCATCCCTCATCTATCGTACTATTGTCGGCGAGAGAGAATGCAGCATTTGTGATGGCTTGTGCTAATGTTTTACCATTTTCGCAAACATCATTAAAACATACTTCGTATTTTCCTTTTACGAAATAGGTATACCCAAAACTTTTTAATCTCTCAACGATAAAAAGTGCGTGTTCAAGGTTTTCCTCCGGCTTAAAATTATAAATAAAGTTTTCTTTTTCTGGGTCATACCATCTGTCCCAGCGATTCAATTTCCAGCCTAGTATTCTACGTGCAATTACTTCTGTTTTGTTCATATGCAACTGACCTCATTTATGTTCTAGATAATTATATTTTACCATTCCTCTATATAACCATCTATTTCAATATTGTGTCTCATGCTTACTTCTAGGGGCAAAAAAAGGACCATTTATGGCCCATTCGAATAAAAATTATTTTAATAACTTCTCAATATCATTCTCAACTTCAGCAGGTAACGTACTTGGAAAATAGCGTCTAACCACATTACCATTTTGATCAATTAAAAACTTAGTAAAATTCCATTTAATATCGGAACTCTCAAGAATCTTAGGAAAATTGTTACTGAGATGCTGATACAATCTACTGTCAGTATCCAAGTTACTATCCTCTGGTGCCCGCTCACGTAAAAACTTGAAAAGTGGATGTGCCTGCTCCCCGTTTACATCAATTTTTTTAAACACAGGAAAACTTACTTCATAGTTAACCGAGCAAAATGCTTGGATTTCCTCATCCGTTCCAGGTTCCTGCCCGCCAAATTGATTACAAGGGAAAGCTAACACGGAGAATCCCTGATCTTTGTATGTTCTATATAATTTCTCTAAACCCTCATATTGCGGGGTTAAACCACATTTACTTGCAGTGTTTACAATTAGTAATACTTTTCCCTTATAGTTCTCTAAACTAATATTTTCATCATTTGAAAGTTCAGCTTGATAAGTATAAATTGACATATTCGTTACCTCCATACCTTTTATCAGTTTGATAGCAATCTATGTACTATTCCACAAAGCATGAAAGTAACCCTGCAAATTCATAGAAAAAGAATCTATTTTGTGAAAAAAGCAAAATTAAGGGGAACACTAACTTTTTCATTTTCATTATGATAATTTTTAAGTTTACCTTCATAAACGACTTGAAATATAGGTGCACGTTGCAAATCATGAGGGGTTATCAGTGGCAGTGGTTTATCAAAAGCGATGATGTTAGATTCCTTAAGTAGATAAGCAACAAACTGAGAACAAAAGAAGGCATTTTTTCTCTTTATTGGTTTATTGAACATAACGCCAAATAATCCTAAAAAATTGTAGCGATAATCTTTCTTCTGTGCTTCAAATGCTTTTAAGTAGTGTTTTATTTTTTGAATTTGATCCTCTGTTACTGTCATGGAATAAATGGCACAGTCTGCTTGTTTAAATAAACCTGCCTTCACATCTTCCTTCACAAATCCTCCAATAAACGGGTTCCGTATCGTTTTTCTCCCGAAGCTGTAGACCTCGGATAACTGTCTATCAAAAGCAATGGATGCATGATTATATGGTTTTTTCGTATAAAGCTTTATTAATTTTGTTAATAAGGAACCTGTATTCGTTAAAAGAATATACACCTGTTTTTCGGTCATGATTTAGCCTCCTTAAAAGTCCTCAAGAAAACCTCTATGAGATTACAATACATACAAAAACTTAAGAAAAGTTTTATAAAATCCTTAAGATATTCTTAACTTTCAGGAGAATTCGTCCACTCTTACTAACAAAAAAAATAATCACCTTTCCTGTGAGATAGGTGATTACATGAAATCTAACATGACTTCCTTTATACGATATAAACTTCTTTCCATTTTCGAACACTATTAATAAACCAGGCTCTAGTTGCTTTTTTCAAATCGGCATGTGTAAGTGACTTTTCGCGTATTTCTCCAGTCTCGATTAATTTGTCACGATAAGTTCCAGCTAGTAAACCGCTGCTTATGGGTGGAGTCCATCGTACACCGTCAATTTCCAAGACAACATTGCCATTTGTAAATTCAGTTAATTCACCATCTTGATTCCAAAGCAGGACATCAAATGCTTCAGCAGGCTTTTGTTTTTGAAACTTTTCGTATATCTCTCGATTAGTGGTTTTATGATACAGAAATGGATTGGTTTTATCGATTGAATCGTCTGCTAGAATGACCTTCAATACTGTATCAAGCTGAATGATAGGTTGACCTTCTATTGTGTATTCCCCATCTTTGGAAAATAATAATCGAACCTTCATCATCCCGTCACCATTTTTATCTCGAAACTCGTTTAAGGATCTTTTAATCCTTTCAACTTCGTTTGGAAACCCAAAATACCGAGATGAATTCTCTAGGCGTTGAAGGTGCTCTTCAAGCAAAAAATAATTCCCATTGTCTAGTAACAAACTCTCTAACAATTGGAACTCCGCCGTTTTCTGCTCTAACAGCTTTGCTTTTGTCAGAATCTCATGGTATTCCCCTTCCGAAGTGGAATCCCATGTTACTCCTCCACCTACGCCATAAACGGCGTTGCCTGTTGAATGGTCTATCAACACGGTTCTGATTGGCACGTTAAAAATTGCCTCTTTACTTGGTGTAATATAACCTATTGCACCGCAGTAAACCTCACGTGGTTCATTCTCTAAGTCTCTTATGATGTTCATCGTGCTAACCTTTGGTGCGCCTGTAATCGATCCGCATGGAAAAATGGCTTTGAAGATATCAACTAAGGTCGTGGTTTCTGATACCTTTGCAGAAATCGTAGACGTCATTTGATGAACGGTTGGGTATTGTTCAATTTCAAATAATTTCTCCACTTCCACCGTCCCTGGTTCAGCAACCATTCCGAGGTCATTTCGCAGCAAATCAACAATCATTAGATTTTCTGCACGATTTTTCTCAGAATGTAGTAACCAATCTGCGTTTCTAGCATCTTCTTCAAATGACGCCCCTCTTTTGATTGTGCCTTTCATCGGACGTGTGGTAATTTTTCCATTATCTAAGTGAAAAAACAACTCTGGTGAAGCAGACAAAATACTATGTTCACCTGTATGGATGTAAGCACAATAATTTGAGCTTTGTGCTTTTTTTAACCTATTATAATATGCAAGACCCTCACCGCTAAATTCAGAATGGAGACGGATCGTATAATTCGTTTGGTATGTATTTCCCAACTGGATCGATTTTTTAATAGAGGATATCGCTTGATTATATTCCTCCATTGTTATTGCAGGTTTCCATTGAGATACGGAAAAATCTGCTTCACTGCTAATTTGTTGATATTCTGCATTTGAAAAAATACCAAACCAGAGCAAAGGAAAAGATCCCCCGCTCTTAACGGTAAAGGCTGAATCAAATGCTGGAGCACTTTCATATGACAAAAATCCTGCTGCATAATACCCGTTTTCCACAGCTTCTTGTACAAGTTGAAAATTCGGTATCACATCTTCCACCTTGTATGCCTCAATCACTCTGACGGGGTGTTGAAACGTTAATGGTTTTATTTTTCCGTTTGAATCGGCAAATTCAAATGCTAAAAGATGTTCTTTTTGGTTCATACGTTTACCTTTCACCCTTAAGTTTTCTGTTTTTTTTAAAGAAAAGAAACCTCTTTAAGTTTATTTTTCCTTGTTTCTTTCGTCAACTCTTTCAGCTAATTCTCTAGCTAACTCGGTAGCATAGTTTGGTCGGAGTTCCCTTGGTGACAAGGTTTTTTTAGGTGTATGATTTGGTCTTGTGCGTCTCATGTAGCTCATCATAAAATAAATGAAAGAGAAAATGACGACCATACTGCTTCCAGTTACGAGACCAGCTGTCTGCCCTGGAATAAAAGGCATGCATACTAGAACAATGATTAAGCTTATTAATGCGACCCAAGATGTAATAGGAAACCCCGGCATTTGGCAGATTCCACCCGGCGGGCACCCCTCCCTTTTCCGAAAGCGGATATGACTTGCCATAATGACAGCATAGGTAAAGATGAGTGCGAATCCGCCTGAGGTTATTAAAACAAGATAGGCTCTCGGAAATAACAAACCGAAAAATAACCCAATCAGCATCGACAGACCGGAAAATAAAATACCTTTGTAGGGAACATCGTTTTTGTCCTTAAGCCACTGTGGAGCATGACCTTCATCAGATAGAGAGCGGATCATTCTTCCTAATCCAAAAATACATGCCAACATAGCTGAGAGAATGGCTGAAATCAATACCAAATTTAGTGCCGTACCTGCCCAGCCAATTCCCCATCGGTTTAATGAAGCAACCATTGGACTGACGTTTTCACTAAGTTCTGCTGTAGGAATAAGTGGGAGCAGCACTGCTGCATACAGGATATACAAACCTACCAGCGAAAAAACAGTATAGCGAATCGCTTTCGGAATCGTTTCAGTTGGATTATCCGTTTCAGTTGCAGCCAATCCAATGATTTCAAAGCCTGCGTAGGCAAAAACAACTAAGAGCATACTTCCGGCGATTCCTCGCACTCCGCCAGGCATGATTGGTTCCCTAGCTAACTCACCAGCCCCAATAGCTGGGGTTCCTGGCAGTAAACCTGCAATTAATACCAATGCCGTTAAGATAAAAAAGATAATCGCAAAAATTTTAACCGCAGATAAACCGCTTGCCAGCTTCCCTATTTTATCTGCACCTAATAAATTTAGCAGGGTAACAGCTACTATAATCGATCCACCTAACCAAGCTATTGAAATATTCGGAACCCATTCACGTACTAATAATGAAATGGCTGTTGCCTCACTCGACATCGATAGAACGGTTCCAGTCCAATAAAGCCAGCCCACCACAAATCCTGTTCCTTGTCCAAGCTCCCTTGCTGCAAATGTACTAAAGGAGCCTACTGTTGGTGCACCTACCGTCATTTCTGACAAAGCATATAGAATAAGATAGACAAGCCCGCCAGCTAAAACATACGATAGTAAGATCGATGGCCCTGCTGCATTAATCGCCACAGATGATCCTAGAAAAAAAGAACCCCCAATGACGCTCCCTAATGCCATCATCGTAAGCTGCCAAGCTGACAATCCTTTTCGTTTACCCTTCATAGCTTGTTCACCCATTTTACAATTTCACCCAATTCCTAAAATAATCTAACGTTATTATTTACTTCATTTAGAAAAGGATTCTATGGGATATCTTGCTAGTATTTGTAAACTACATTGTTTAGTTGGGTTACTTGTTTTACCTATCGTTTTTGAACAAGCTCTTAATTGACAATAAATTTACAATTTAACAACCGTGTCTTAACAATCCTCCCCTATACTGAATGTAAAGAGTATGAATGTGGGAAGGAGAATGCAGCATGCGTGAGTTCATGTTCAGAATTATCATTTTGATTCCAATTTGTACTTTTATGTAATAAATCCCTTCATTATAAAAACCTACTATGCCTAATAATATCAGCACAAACCCCATCAATATTATTCCAACGAATTTGGCAGCTGTTCATAAGCTAGTTTCATAATGATTTCCTTGTGTTGTGGGTAAACCTTCAATAGTTCTTCCTGTGTAAAAAGTTCAAAGTCCTGAAATTCAAACCCTGGAGAAACCATACATCCAACTAGAGAACAAGTATCCTTCTCCGAAACAGAAGACCCAAATATTGAGTTTTTCTTCACTAAGGCTTGAGGCACTTCTCCTGCACCCAGATTCAATCCTAACTTTATTTCCTTATATTGACCACTTTCATCAATCACGTGGATACTCAAAGAACTCCCCCCGTGATAGTACCAAAGCTCATCAGATTTAAGTCTGTGAAAATGGGACACATCATTCGATGTTAACAGAAAATAAATACTAGTATAAAGCCTGCGCTTGCCTTCCAAATTCACAGATAATTCTTTATCACTAATTTGTTCTTCTGACTGAAAAGTTTCTTTGTAATATCCACCTTCAGGATGTGGAGTCATGCCAAGCTTGGACACCCAATAATCTAATTGATTTAACTTCACGTTACTTCCCTCATTTCTCAGTTAATAGCTATGCTTATTTTCGACGAGTACACTTTTTAAAATTCTGGGATCAACATAAAAAAAACAAACGCTACCTATTAAAAGGCAGCGATTTATATGCTATAACAGTACTCTTTTCAATTCTTCAATAAAGGCAATTACCTCTTCCTCTTTTGTTGCCCACGATGTTACAAGTCGGATGGCAGATGAATCAGAATCTACTTTCTCCCAGACATGAAAAGCATAGTTGCTTTCAAGCTTGGTGATGACTGGGTTCGGCAGAATCGGAAAGATTTGATTAGAAGGTGAGTGGGTCAAAAACTTAATATCAGCTTTTACAAACTCGTCTCTAATCTTACTTGCCATCTGGTTCGCATGGGTGGCCAAATCAAAGAACAAATTATCCTGAAAAAGTTCAAGAAATTGTATGCCCATCAATCTTCCTTTGGCAAGGAGCGCCCCTTTTTGCTTAATATGATAACGAAAATCCTCCTTTAAAGGATCGCGGCAGATTACGAGTGCCTCGCCAATCAGTGCTCCATTCTTTGTCCCGCCAATATAAAATGCATCTACGAATTTAGGGAGATCACTCAACTGCAGGTCATTCTCCTCTGAACATAATGCAGAACCAAGCCTTGCACCATCCATATACAAAATAAGTTGATTACGTTGACAGTAGTCATGTAACTCCTGAAGTTCGTTCTTAGAATAAATGGAACCAATCTCAGTCGAGTTCGATATGTAAACTAATTTCGGCTTCACCATGTGCTCATCCGGATGACCGTCAAGGACTCCCTGCAAATCGTTTGGTGAAAGTTTTCCATCGCTTCCCTCAACAGAAAGGATTTTATGTCCAGTTGCCTCGATAGCGCCTGTCTCATGCCCAAGAATATGTCCGCTGCTAACAGCTATTGCCGCTTCATGTGGTCTAAGGAAAGCTGAAATCGCGATCAGATTGGTTTGTGTTCCACCTGATATAAAGTGAATATCTACGTTTTCACTTTCGACTTTTTCCTTTATCAGTTTTATCGCTTCCTTCGAATATCGATCCTCTCCGTACCCCTCATCCTGCTCCAGGTTCGTTTCTAGTAGCGCATTTAGTATCCTTGGGTGTGCCCCTTCACTGTAATCGTTCTTAAAGCTATACATTTTATTGCCCCCATTTATCACTATTTCTATCCACCGTACTATCATACCAAGATTTCTTTTTGTCTACCAAAATAAAGGCAAAAAAAACAAGCATCACTAACACATCATCGACTCTTTTTGGTATTATTCCCATATCAGTATTTCATTTTAGTTAATTAAGGGAGACCAACGAAGTGGAGATTTATAAAAAAAGAGGGAATTTAATTAAAATGCACCCTGCTCAAATCCTTGTTCTAGGCTTTGGTGCGCTAATATTATTGGGGACTTTTCTATTTATGCTGCCAATTGCTACTTATGAAGAGGGGCGTGGACTAAGCTTTATTGATGCTTTATTTGAAGCAACCTCAGCCGTTTGTGTAACCGGTTTGGCTGTGGTCGATACGGGAACAACCTTTACCTTGTTTGGAGAGATCGTTCTCCTCTGCTTGATTCAGGTTGGCGGCTGGGGGTTTATGACCACAGGAATATTTATGTTCATTATCCTTGGGAAAAAAATTGGATTAAAGGAGCGCTTACTGCTGCAGGATTCATTAAATGTATTTTCTCTTGCTGGTGTTGTCAGCTTGGTTAAGCGAATCATTCTTATTACATTTATTGTTGAAATGCTGGGGGCTGCTGCTTTAGCGATTCGCTGGTCATTTGAAATGCCGCTTGGGAAAGCCATTTATTATGGAATCTTTCATTCGATTTCTGCATTTAATAATGCAGGTTTTGGGCTTGAACCTGATAATTTAAGTAAATGGGTTGGTGATCCTACCGTAAATATCGCCATCACTTCTCTTTTCATTACTGGAGGCATTGGTTTTACCGTTATCCTTGATTTATGGGCGAAGAAATCTTTTCGTAAATTATCCCTGCATTCCAAAGTTGCGTTACTCATGTCACTCTTTTTAAATATTATTGGATTCCTCATTATTTTGATTTCAGAATTTGAGAATTCGGCTACGATTGGAAACCTAGCATTTGAGGATAAGCTTTGGGCTTCCTATTTTCAAGGTGTGGTAACCAGAACGGCTGGTTTTAATACGATTGATATTGGAGCTATGAATCTTTCCTCTCTCGTTTTTATGATGGCACTAATGTTTATTGGTGCATCTTCAGGATCGACTGGTGGCGGGATTAAGGTAACCACTTTCGCTATTATTATTTTAGCTTTTTGGGCAGTTGTGACAAATCGTGACAATGTGAACCTCTTTAAAAAAAGAATTCCTTGGGAATTGGTAAATAAATCGCTATCTATCGTCGTAGCAGCTATATTTTTTATCTTTCTAATATTCTTTTTACTAACTTTTACGGAAAAAGCTGATATGAGCAAATTACTGTTTGAAACCATTTCCGCCTTTGGAACCGTGGGATTGTCTGCTAATTTCACACCCGAACTATCGCCATTCGGCAGGATATTGATTACCATCATGATGTTTATCGGCAGGCTTGGCCCATTAACCATGGCATTTGCTTTATTGAATCCTAGAAAAGAAGCTAAGGTAAAATATGCGGAAGAAAAAATATTAATTGGATAATAATAAACACCGTTTATGATTTAAACGGTGTTTATTGCAGGTTTATAAATTATAGGAATAGACAAAAAACCCCGACAAATGTGAGAAGGGGTCCGGTTTATTTGAATAGTTATATAGTTGGCATTAAGCAATTTCCATTTAAGCGATAAAACCCTTACCGATTAAATTAATGTGAGCTTTTTGTCTTAGTAATCTTATCTTTTGTTTTTTGGTTAATTTTCTCCAAATTCTTACTTTGAAATACATAAAAAGCCCTCCTAACTATGATTGGAGCCCCTCCAAAAACTTCTACACATTTCTACTATTTTATCTACTGAACACGAAATTTGATATTAATGGATTATGTTTTTATTTTATCAAACAAATTGTTGCTTGAAAATTTAAAAAGGTCGACCAATTCTAACGTAATATTACAAAATTCACTGTAAATTTCCTAGCAATTACTCTGTAAAATAGAATATCAATAGAAAAAATCCCTTTCATGTCGAAATGTATTTAGAATATTATGAAAATATATGTCAATATTGTGAACTGTATTATGAAGAAAATAGCCCTTCAGTTTAGTAACTGAGGGCTTTTTGCATTTTATTTCTCATTACAAAAAGGAAAACTTTGTCCATTCGTGTTAACAGGCTAAGCCGCAGGTACATTTCGTTTTTCCAAAAAAAAGCGAATAAGCTGAAGGAAATTCCTGATTCACTCGTTGTACCTCGATAGCAAACTCCTCCTCTGTTTTCGGTACAGCTGCTAGTGAGTTCGCCTTAGCTTGTGTATCTATGTTCGCTCCAGGCGGTACAAAGCTGTTTGGTTGCAGCTCGACTCCATTGGTAACCACCGCTCCTGAGGAAATAAAGCTTCCCTCCCCAATGATGGCATTATATACAATTGCCTTAAAGCCGATGAATACGTCGTCATCCACTCGGCATGGACCGTGTACCAAGGCACCATGCGCAACAGAAACCCTGTTTCCAATATATATCGAATACCTTTTCTGGTTTTTTTCAAAAAACTTATTTTTTAAGCCATGAAGGATCACACCATCTTGAAGATTACTATTGCTTCCAATAAAAAAAGGAGTTCCTTCGTCCGCCCTGATACTGACAAATGGTCCGACGTACGTATTATCTTGAATGGTTACATCTCCTACCACATACGTAAAAGGACTTAAAAATGCTTGATTATGAATAACTGGAAACCGAGGATACGGATTTACCGAAGTTGGCGGATTATAGCCGACATAGTAACTATAGAGATTAAAAGGTCCATTTTGATATCCCTGTTGATTCCACAATCTTATCTCTCCTTTCATTTTGAAGTCGTTAATATGTATGTTGATAATGGTGACATATGAATTAATTTATTTTCTATTTATCACCAAGAAGACGGCAACTTAGTTGCCGCCCTCTCCTAAGTGATATGAATTGTCATGTTTCTACCTTTAACTCTCTCCATTTATCCGAGATAAACCAAGGTTGCATGGTCCGTTTTTCTAAATGTTAAGAACCAAGGTACGCCTAATGGTCCGCCATTTAAAAATGGTGGTACGATTTCTACAAACTCTTTTGTATCAATATCGTACACTCGTACAGACCCTGTGAATTGACCGTTAGGCTCACCAGTTTCATTATCAACAGGACCATTAATTGGTACATATAAGTTTCCATTTGGTCCGAACAGGATAGCTGCTGCGAAGGCGCGGGGTTGTCCTACTTTATATAGGTCTATTTGGTCGATAAGCTGTCCCATTTGGTTGAAAATTAATATTTTGTCGTTGTCGTTCGCATCAGCACGAAAGCTTGTAACGTAAAGATTTCCGTCAGGTCCCCAAACTAAACCTTCTGGACGATGAAGATTGTTTTCTTCGCTGGAAGTAATGAATTCTCCAAGGTATTCCCCTGTTACCGGATTAAAGCGTAGAACCCAGCCGTCTAGCCCATTAAAAATATTGACGACAGAGACATACAGTAAGCCATCATGTGGACCGATGACTACACCACGAGGAAAGAACGGTGCAAAGAATTCAGGGTGCAAGAGGTTGCGTTGAAATTCGCCAGTACTTCCATTGTATTCCCTTAACTCGCCTGGCTGATTGTTAATGTCGAGAAAGTCTGCCACAAAAAGTGAGTTATTGTTCGAGAGGATAATCCCACGGGGTGCAAATGAAGCAGTAAAACCAGCAGAACTGACGAGTTCACCTAAAAACGCACCCGTTTGACCATTGTATTTTAAGATATTCCCAGGTTCATTGACGTCCGTTTCAACGTTTTGATTCGAAACAAGTAGATTTCCTTCCGGATTGAATAAGAGTCCGCGTGGACCGTTTAGACCGCCGCTGCCCGATAGGATAAATACACCGAGAAACTCCCCAGTCAACGCATCGAATCTCTTAATCGTGTTATCCAAGCCATCACCAATATAAAGATACTCTCTTCTTAATCCCATAAAAATTCCTCCTTTCTAGTAAAAATATGAGTGAAAACTTTTCACTCTATATAGTCTATGAAGATGAGTAGTTTATTGTATGAGACAAACAATCTGATAAAATAGCATATTTTAGTAGAAAAAAAATAAAAAGCGAGAATCGCAGACAACTTATAACGCTAACTAGTGAAAGACCACACCTGCACCCAACAAATATGCAAAACAACTGCATAAATGGGGTATTTATGTATAAATGGTGCCTGTCACCACAATAGTTGCCAACGCAACAGCCAGAGTCCTATTCGGACTCTGGCTGTTGTGGTGTTGTTTCTTCGTTCTTTGTTTGCTGTTGGTTGGTTTTGAAGATGTCTTTTGATACGGCGTTTAGTTTGTTCACGAAGCGGTTGAATCCAAATCCTACGAAGAAGGCGAAGCTTATTTGTGCATAAGGGGTATCTTCGAAGTCGACGAATTCGATTAGTAAGATACCACTTTGGATTAAGGTGACAGCTACGATGGCAGTACCTGTTGCGAATATGGGGTAAAAAATGTACATAATCCATTCCCTATAGTCGTTTAATTCATCTTTCATATAATGAGAACAAAACATATATAAATGTCTCAGTGAGCCTCCAATAGCCCCAGCGAAGAAGTAATATAAAAAGATTTTAATGTCATTAATAAATGGCAGTGATTCGTCAAGTACTCCCGTCCATACGATACCTATTGCTATGAAGCTCCCAAAAAACAACAACGAAAGATATAGTAAGATACCGGCTTTTAACCAATTATTCACCCAAATCACCCCGCTTGTGTTAATCCATCCTATGTGAAAATGACTTAGGGCGTGACTCTATAGATTTTTAAGAGCGAATGATTGCTATTTTAAAAATTCTACTGAACAAAATAAACTGACGCGTATGTAACACGTCAGCCTTCTATTTGTCTTCAATATGCCTGAAAAATTTCATTAACCAATTGATTGGAGAGTTTACTTCCCTTCCACCACTTCTTTAAATATTTCATAAGAACGTTTTTGTTTTTCTGGATCATAGATATACGAAACTGCCATGATTTCATCAACCGCATAGTAATCTTGGAAGCTTGTCAGCTGGTCTCGGATGGTTTCTTTACTTCCGATTAACGTTACACTGGACATAGACTTTGCCATTTCCTCTTCCATTGGAGTCCAAATTCCATCCATGCTTTCCACAGGTGGCTGCAATGGGTTTCGTGAACCACGGACAACGTTTAGGAAAAACTGATGCATGGTGGTTTGTAAGGTTTTAGCCTCTTGATCCGTTTCCGCTCCTATAACATTTAAACAGACCATCATATATGGTTTGTCTAGGTACTCAGAAGGCTGGAATCGCTCGCGATAAATTTTAATTGCTTCTCCCATGAATTTTGGTGCAAAGTGTGAAGCAAATACATAAGGCAGGCCCAAGCTTGCCGCTAAATAGGCGGAATCTGTGGATGACCCTAGAATATAAATTGGAACATTGGTATCCACACCCGGATAGGCTTTTACATAACCTTGTTGCTCTTCTGGTCCAAAATAAGTTTGCAATGCCTGAACATCATCAGGAAAGGTATATACGGAATCATTTTTCGAGCGACGAAGCGCACTCGCGGTCATCATATCTGTTCCAGGTGCACGTCCGAGCCCAAGCTCCACACGATTTGGATATATGGTTGCCATGGTGCCGAATTGTTCTGCTACGACAAGCGGCGAATGGTTTGGCAGCATAATTCCACCAGATCCTACCTTTATGGTTTTGGTATGCTCTAATGTATGTTTAATTAGGATTGCTGTAGCTGAACTAACAAGTGTTGGAGAGTTATGGTGTTCGGCAATCCAGTAGCGTTCGTAGCCCATTGCCTCAGTTGCTTGGGCTAGATCAACCATTTCCTCAATTGCTTGTTGCGAAGTTCGTCCTTCGCGAATTGGAGCTAGATTTAAAACGGATACAGGTATATTAAATGTTCCCATTATTTATTATTCGTCCTCTCTTTGTAAAGGTATGTTTCTATAGTAACAATAGAAGTAAAAGAAACAAACTCATTTGCTTTCCTTGCTAATGCTAAAATTTTCCTGTGCTTATTCCAATAAAATAATTCGCGTTGATGAATTCAGACACATCATTTGACCTGATTTCTATAAGCTCGTTTTGCTTTATAGGTCCTTTCAAAATATCGCCCATTCTACCATTTTGGAATATCCTACCAAAAATATCTCCGACTTCTAATTGTCTTCTCTATGTAATTTAACTGTAATACTATTCTATTTTTTCAATTCATAGTAATAGAGTTAAATACATTAAACCAACTTGGAGGACTAAAATAATGAAAAAATTAATCACTTTCTTTACACTTGCCGCTTCACTACTTTTTGCTTCCCCTGCTTTTGCTTATACGGTTAAACCTGGAGACACAATGTCAAAAATAGCTAGAGAGCATCATATTACCCTTCAGGAATTAGCTGATGGGAATCCACAAATTTCCAATTTAAATCTCATTTACCCTGGTCAGGAGATCCATACAGATAAAACAATTAAGTCTATTGCACTAAAAACGGTAGAACCTGTGAATGGAAATCTATCAAACGAAGAAATAGATTTGCTTGCACGTTTAGTTAGAGCAGAGGCACAAACAGAGTCTTTAGAGGGCAAGATTGCCGTCGCATGTGTAGTTCTTAACAGAGTCGAAAGTCCTCAATTTCCAAACAGCATAAAGGAGGTCATCTATGCCCCTGGTCAATTTCAACCAGTACAAAATGGTGAAATCAACAAACCGGCTGATGAAGAATCTATTCAAGCTGTTAACGCGGCCCTTTCTCATCAAAGGCAATTAGTTCAGGGGGCATTATTTTTCTACAATCCTGCTATTGCTACCAGCCGTTGGCTTGATTCAAGATCCACCACACATGTAATTGGACAACATGTATTTAAAATGTAATCACATCTTAAATAAACAGACAAAAAGCACTGCTGCTACAGTACTTTTTCTCTTCTAACATTAAATCGATAACAATTTCTCCACCGACACAGTATTTCTTACATTATGAATAAAATTGGATTATTCGTATACTACAGCCTACAAACTGCATAATAAGTTTGAGGAGCTGATAAAATGACGAATGAGACAGTTATTGAGGAATTAAATACCTTATTAAGAGGTACGTATATGGGGATTCGCTCGTTTGAACACTATATCCAAAAGACTGAAAATAATGAATTAAAAAGTGTCTTTCAATCTATGCAGCAGGAGATTAAAATGAATGCTCAAAAACTTGCGGAGCGGATTCAAAACCTTGGCGGTGTCCCAGCTGACGATGAAGGCTTCTCTGGTTCCATGCATAGCTTTATGCACAAAGCCATGCTTCCGGAAGACACAACGGAAATGATAGAAGACGCTGTAAAAGGACTAGATCAGTATGGTGTTCACTATTCTGAAGAACTTGTCAGGGGTGACCTTGACCCAGAAAGCAGACAGCTTGCCGAAGAAGTCATTGACACCAGTCGTAGACAAGTAGAACAACTTAAACAAATCCTTCACTAAACCTAATCAATAATCAAAAAAATTGACGTGTGTTTATACACGTCAATTTTATATTGTCTCTATAGTCATAGTTACACTGAAAAGATTTCCTATAACCCATTAAATCTACTACTTTGGCAAAAAGAAAAAGCCGTCCTTAGACAGCTCTTTTTGGTAATATTCTATCCAAAATTTGTAAGGCCTAAAACCATATCCTTTTATAATAATCATACTCATATAAATCCATGTTTTCATCAATATCTCTTTTTGGGGCACACTCTTCGCAAGGTTCTTCTGACTTGTTATGTTCACATTGTTCTACTAAAAGTTCCATGGTTTGTTCCCCTCCCCTAGTTCTTACTATTATTATAATGTAAACGATTACATTTGTCTTCTAATAAATTCTGGAAAATAAAATAATAGTAGAGTAGGGGGTTCACTTTTTAGGGCAGGCCCCCCCTTTTTATTCGGTCACTTTATAGTAATCCTGTGAATGATAGCTTCTAAATCCACATGATTCGTAAAGCCCCAAGGCATGGGCATTTTTAGCCTCCACCTCTAAAAATATCTCGAATCCATTTTCGTCCTGCATTTTTACGACTTTCGATAGGGCTTTTCTGCCGATTCCCTTCCCTTGCAGTTCAGGAAACACAGAAAATCCATATATCCAAGACTCACCATTCATTTCGGACAGTCGCATTTTCCCAGCAATTCTGCCTTCCGCCTCAATCATTAGTCTTTTGTCAGTATCAAGGTCTTTGGTTTCAAGTTTATACTGTCGTGCTTCCTTTTCATTTAACCCAAAGCACTGAACATCAAGCTGTATTTCCGCCTCAATATCTTCTTCTGAAATAGAAGGTCTTATCTTAACGGTAGAATCATCAAGTAAATCCAATGATTTTTCCCATTTCATTTGATACTCTACCATTGCTAACGTGCATGGTACGTTCTTTAAAAATTCCTTTGCTGATTGAGATTCAGTTGGAGCATTTAATAAAATTGTCCTAGCCTCACGTTTCTTTGCTTCTTCAACTGCTTCTTTAAGAAGCTTTGAAAAAATTCCTCTTCTGCGGTAATCCGGGTGTACCATTCCGCAAATTTCTACCTTATTACCGAAATAATAGCTCCCAAGGAATCCAACAAGCATCCCATCTTCATTATGGAAAAAGTCTTCCTTACGCTTTTCTGACCTGCTTTCTAGCATATCAAAATTAAGCTTTAACTGAAGCTTTCCTTCTTTTTCACAAAGTTCCTGAAGCGTCTTTATATTTTTCAATTCGTCTTTTGTTAGCATATTTCTACTCCTTTACATTCTAGCTTCATTAAATTCCCTTTTGTAAATAGGCAACCCAAGGATGTCCTTGTGGGAATTGTTGCAGTAAAGAGCTTGAGAGCCATTCTTTTTCTTGTGATGTTAGGATCGGAAGCGTGGTTTGAAGATCATCAAAATCCTTACCACGAATCTTTGATGAACCTCCCTTATACAGAAGCTGGATTTCCGGCCTTAAATAAGGAATTCCGTCATATGTTCTAACGATTAATTCGTTCACAGGCTTTTTGATAGACTTTTCTCTTCGATAAATCCAATTCTTGTCTTCAGTATCTACTAACATGATTTGAAAAGCCCAAGATGAGTTATGACTTTTACTAACCCAAACATCGGTTGTGTGTGCTAAGTATTCTCCCTCATTCCAGGGCAAAAGTACTCCACCTTCTGCTTTAAATACTTTCCATTCCCTGCTTAAAAGCTGGAAGGCAGCTTGATGCTGGTCTCGAAGTATGATTACATCGATATCACTATGTTCCCTGCTCTTTTTACCTAAATGTATATCTAATGCCCAGCCCCCTGCCAAACACCAGGTAATAGGAATTTCAGAAAAAAGGCTTACGATGTTAGAAACATTTAATGGCTTCCAATTCTTGAAATCTGTTCGCATTCCTAACCACCCTAGTTAACTGCGATTTCTATTAATCTTTAATCAAACCATTCTGGTTTGCTGAGGATTAATTCCATTTATCATTATAATTGTTTTATTCTAAATAATGAAACAAAAAAGTAAGTCTGGACAAAGAAAGTCTTATTAATAAAATTCCATATGCTTTTTCTCTTGTTTATAATAATTTAATCTGTCCTGCAATGTACCTGTATGGAATTCAAATTTATGGCCATCTGGATCAGTAAAGTAAATGGATTTTTTATCTTTACTATCTCTTAATCGGCCAGTTAAAATGTTGACTCCTAATGTCTCTAATTTTTCATACATGGTTTCAAAATCTTCATCCTCAATGGTAAAAGCAATATGGGTATAGGAATGATGTATTTCATTACGTGGAATATCTTTTTCAACATTTAACGCGAGCCACATTCCCTTTAAATTAAAATAGGCTGTGCTTCTCCCCTTAACTAACAACTTTGCCTCAAACACATTTTGATAAAACTCTATTGATTTTTCTAAGTCACTTACAGAAAATAAAAAATGATTAATACCTTTTATCATCTCTTTCCCCCTTAATTACCCCATATAAAAAAGGATAGATTTGGAATCTACCCTCCTTAACTAATTTACTTTTCCTGTTTATTATTTTCAATACCCTCTTTTTTCCCTCTTATTAATGCTCTCCGGTCACTTGCTTTCGGAGGTTCTTCCATCCAGCCATTTTCAATCATGAGATTAGCACCGTCTTCCGCAAATCTAACGAGTTCTGTGGTCATGGCCATATATTTTTCTGCAATATCTGCTCTGGATGTTACACTTAAAGCGGCACCATAAAAGGCAATGGCAATCTGGGACGATAGTTGGACTTGATACATCATCCACTTATCTGAAAAAGGTGAAGTTGTCGAGTCGGTAATATGGGATTGCCATGATACAGGACAATTGAGCATTTCCTCACGAAATATTTTATCAAATGCAGCAATATGTTTAGTGGAAATTTCCATGCCCCTTTGAATGTATTGGCGAACCTTCTTTGAAGCAGCCACTTGACTAAAACCAACTTTTAATGCTATATGCATATGCATTTTATTCATATTAAAGGTAATATCCCCTATTTCAATTCCCGTTAAAGGTCGACGTTCCCCAAACCAGCCCGTTAAAAAACTTTGATGTTTAATAAAGTCAATATTTTCTGGCGGGGTCAGGACAGGCGGTCGTGAGAATAACCCTTTAGTGAGCAGAGCGTCGATGATTTTTTCAAATAACGCCATCGTTTCCGTATTACAGGTAATAAAATATTGACGCAGATCAGCACGAATAGAAGTACTCACAGAAAGAGCATAACCCGTTAGCCCTTGAAGCGTCATTATGTACATATAGTATAAATAGAAAGGATCTTGGAAAAGTCGTGGTGCATGGATATTTACATCCTCCTCGGTAAAGCCCTTTGGAAGCGGATAATTTTCTTCCTTAAAAAACTCCTTCACTTTTTCAACATGTCTTTCTGATAGCTCAAGGGATGTTTTGTATATCTCAATAATATCTTCGTCTTCTAAGTGTTCAAGAGCGTATCGTATAAAACAAATCGACATGGTTTCAAATATAAATTGCGTCCATAAACCTGAAATCTCTGGAGCCGTCAAAGCTATTCGGTTTGGTTCCATCTAATTCATCCTTTACTTTTAAAAAGTCTTATTTAGATGCCAATTCATCACGGTCAATGGCCCTTGGAGGCTGTTCCATCCATCCATGTTCAATCAAAATATTTGCTCCGTCCTCGACAAATAAAGAAACCTCAGAAAGTGCCTTCATATACATCAAACCAATATCTCTTCTACCATTTACGGCCATGGAATTGGCAAATGAACGAATTTTAATCGCAAACATATCTACTTTATGGAATAGCATGATTCGATCTGAAAAAGGTGAAAAAGTAGACTCCGTAACTAAATGGTCAATTTGGGATGGGAACGGTAAATTTTCCTTATGGAGTTTATCCTGAAAATGCTGAACTTCTCGGTCCGTAATCGCTTTTCCTCTTATAAAGAATTGTCTCACTTTTTCCTTTTTTGCTACTTGGCCAAAACCAATTAACAAGGCTTTACTCGTGATATTGTTTTCAATATTATCATATAGATGGGTAATTTCGAGTGCATGTAATTGTCGTACATCGCCGAAAAATCCATTCAAATAGGTATCCTTCTTAATAAAGTCAACTCTTCGGGGGACTGGAATGGCTGCAGGTTTCATGATATAGCCTTTTTCGATCAATACATTGTTGAGTTGACCCAACAGAATCGTGGTTGTTTCATTACAGTGGATGAAAAATTCTCGTACGTCCTCTCTCATTACCAACGGAATGGCAATCGCGTATAAACTTAATCCCGCTTTGGCAGCATATTTCAAATAATGCACATAAAATTGGTCTTCGAATAAACGAGGGGCACCGAGATTTACGTCATCTTGAGTAAATCCTACAGGTATTGGAAAGTTTTCTCTTTTAAAAAACTTCTCAATCGTCGTCATAAAGTCAACAGTGAGAGCAAGACCATTTTCTAACAGTGTTTTAATATCCTCGTCTTCCACATTCTTTAGAAAATACAACAAGATCTTGTGAGACATACTATTCCCTACATAGGTAGCCCAAAGCTTACCCATTTCGACAGCAGTAAATGGGTTTTCGGGTGCTAATTTATCTGTACTAATGTTAATTGGTTTCATTAAGTCCATGTTTAATCCCCTTAACCTAATTTTTCCTTTAGTTTTTTCTACATTCCGTAATATATTCTCAATTTCTGTTAATATATTGGTACTTTAAAATACATAACAAAGAATAAAATGATTGGTATGGAGAGGATTAATGCTACTATTGGGTATTTATAGTGTAAAAGAAGCATAAAAAAAACAAGTAAGTTGAAAATAACGGACCAAGCCATTGTCCAGCCGTGATGATGCTCGATTAAGTCAAGATAATGCAAATTTATGTATTCTACTAGTGAGAATAAAGTCACCCAAAATAGTAACCACAATGCCTTTTTCATTGTTGTTTCTGGTAAATTTCCTAGATAAATCAACACAGATGCAGGATATGCGACAAACATAATTAATAATGAAACGGTTAAATGATTAGGCAAGAGATGTTGACCAAACATCGTCTCCTTGTACTCCCACATTAGATAGTTTTTACAAAGGAAATTATAAAGCAAATCACCAAACCAAAAGAATAATATGGTGGAATGGTATTGACTCCAATTCCTCCAATCTCCCCACTTCAATCCGGCAATGAGAAACAAGCTATTGAACAATATGTGCACCTCATCAACTCCGTTTTTCTAAATAATAATTTTAGACTAGTTGTTCTACGAATGAAGGAATCAATTTAGTCAATGTTAAAACAGCGAAATTATGTTAATATAATTTATTATTAACTGGAAATTATTTGGATATTCCACATTTATATATATATCACATCCTAAAGACCCAACAAAGAAAGCGCTTCTGTTTGTATCAGAAACGCTACATCAAACGATTAAACCTTAATAAACTCTGTGTTAATTTTTGTCCAACGCTCGATTAATTGCCCGTCTTTTATGATGATCTTATTAGGTCCTTCATGCCTAAGGATGGTAGGTACGTCTTCTATGTAGAACTCATTTGGACTTCTCGGTATGAGTGCCTTTTTCTTTCCACTTGGATCTATAAAATTTCCTTCTTGGATTTCGATTTTTAGATTAAGCAATGTATTAACATATTTACCTTTGGGATATATAGCTTTTTGTTTGTTTACTTTTTCTATCTCTAAAAATGAGAGTATCTCCGAAATATACTTTCCCCAATCTTTATTTGAGACTTCAACTCCCAGCTTTTTGAATGGAGTTAGTTCAAATAATTGTTTTGACCACTTATCGTAGTCTCTTAAAAATTCCCTGTAGCCTTCAGCACCTGATGGTCGGTTTTGGTAATAAGGTTGATGAGAATCTCTTTCCCAAATACGTTCTAAAAACTCAATACCCCTTGATTCTTCAATATTTATGATTGCATTTTCAACATTTTCTCGGTAGATATAAATTAGTGCAGGATTTAATTCTGCAATGATTGAAAACAGCTGAGTAACAAAATGCTCTAAATCTTCAAATGGAGTATTTCTTTCTAAAAATGTATAAATTTGAAATTGAAAAATACTACTGTCTAATATGACAACGTAATCCTTTTCCGTTTTTACACCTTTTACAAAGTGTCTCCACTTTTCAATCGCAATAGGTATATATTTTTGTAAAGAATAGTTCCAGACGTCATATTCTTTTATGGCATTTATGGCTTCTTTATTCCCTACTGTTTGATGGTTCCATTCAAGTTCTAGCAGGTCAATGCTAATGCTATCTTTCATAACAATACTTATGCTATCAAGAATTCCCTTAATATTAGGGAATTTTCCACAAAACTCCTCATACTCATAAAGTGTTAGATTTGCTTCATGGAAAAACAGGGTTGGATGAGGACGGGCCACTTCATGAAACCATCTGACCTTCTTCCCTAATTGGTCTAGATGGGACATAATAATTCGTGAGTTAGTTGACTTTCCTGATCCTGGTAATCCCTCTAGTAAAATAAGCTGTGTATTCATGTTCATCTATATTTACCTCAAATAAAATTTGTATTTCCAAGGATTTTAAAAAACAGATAGCAGCAATAATTCCGCTTTACGAATGCTATCCTTTAAATAACTAGGTGCTTGCGGATGGTTTAAAATTTCCTCTGTGGACAGCCACCATACATTTTCTATCTCATCTTGACTTTTAGGAAATGCCTCCCCTGTGGAATATTCACAAAGAAAAACAATATTTATAACATGATCTCCCTTCTCAGTTACAAATGATGTATTATGAACATAGTGGAGCTTGTTTTTCACTGTTATACCAACTTCTTCAGCTATTTCCCTCTTTATACTTCTTTCCAATAAATCTAATGAGTTCCCTTCTTGATCGACTGTCCCACCAACAAGAGAAAGCAGCCCTCCTGCATGTTCCTCTTTTTTGCTTCGTTCTATAATCAGCCACCTATCAGTCTTCCTAATTGCACCTTCTACATTAACAATAAACATTTCTGCTCCTTTCAAAAACTAAATGACTTGCTCTGTTCCAAACTTGATCCTTCGTTAACCTTTCTGTCTCTTTTGATACGATTCTCCAATAAAAAAAGTAACAATAATCGCTATAATAAATGGGATGACAGAACCACCCGTTGAGAAGGTTGTTGCCGTTTCTTCATAATATTGAAACATTAACCATTTAATCTCAAACCAATTGCCAACGGAAATTAGCAAAAAACTTATCAGAAAAAAAGATATTAAACCCACGATCACTGTTCTTATCAAAACGAATACAGCCCCTCTTTATATTTATAATTTTACTTATGAATCCTAAATTTATTGCAAACTTAATATGAAATACATAAACGAAAAAATAAGAAAGAAAGTTAAAACAGAACCCAAGACTGTTTGATTATGAGTACTTTTTTCTTCTTTTATATTTTTAATAAAAAAAACCAAATTAACAAACCACAATACGCCAAGAAATGGTGTTATAAACAAAGGTAGAGCTTCTTCCATACCAGCCTGCCTCCCTTTTTGCCATTCTATCAGTTATTCGCTATAAAACTGAATTTTTCCTTTTTCCACCAATTAAAGAATAGACAATGGTATTTAAACTTGATAAGATGTCTAATAACATAATTCATTTTTTATTGAAAAAGGAGCTACACATAATGTTTTTGAATAAGCTTCAACAAGAGGAGAAAGAAGCGTTTCTAGAGTTAGCTTATATAATGGCCACCGTTGATGGGAATTTCTCAATATTTGAAAACCCTGTTATCGCCAAGTATCAGAAGGAAATGGATCTTGAGGATTATAAAATCAAAGGATTAGCGATAGATGATATTCTTAAGGTTTTTAAAGAAGAACGCTCCAAACATATTGTTCTTACAGAAATTCTTCGCCTTGTCTATTCAGACGGAATTGTTCATGAAACAGAACTCAAATCCATTACGTTAATTAAAAAGCACTTTGGTTTCGATGCCAATAAATATGCGAATTTTAAGGATTGGATTGAAGGCATAAAAGAATTAGCTAATTATCCAGAGTATGAATAGGTAAGAACTAAAAAAAGCAACGCTCATGATGTGACCCCAAAAAGTTAGATTTCACTCTAACTTTCGGGGTGAGTACATCAACCTCGTTGCTTTTCTTATTTTCTACCTTTTCTCATAAGATAAAGGTTTTTCTTTATTTCCTTTTCAACACTCTGGAAAAAGTTTTCTATCCCCTTGTTTGCTCCTCCACTAATGATTCGCTCTGCTGCCCCAGAAAGGGTTCCAGTGACATTCACTTCAGCCTGGATATCGAGTAGTGTGCTTCCTGATTGGTCATTCAAGAATAAATGTGCATTTCCGCTGATTTCCCCTAAATTACCTTTTCCCTTTAGAAGCAGATGATAATAAGACGATGGCTGCTCTTTATCCAGCGTAACCTCGAGTGTTAAAACATCTTTTAGTGGTCCTATTTTAATATCGATTTCCGCTTGATATGTTCCATTTGTGTTTTGCAAAAATGTCCTGCAGTTTGGTATGGCCTTCATGAGTACCTTTTCATCCTTGATGTACTTCCAAACCATTTTCCTCGGCAGACTAAAAGTATATTGGTATTCAATTTTCAAAAAATCCCCCCCATTTTGAAGGTCTTAAAGATAAAATACCTACTTAACTAATATTCATTTCACAAATGAATATTCAAAGTTTATTTTTATGGTAAAAGGGGGCATTTATTTCTATTTATTCCATTCCAGTATTTCAATACGGTTGCCAAAGGGGTCTGCTGTATAAAAACGATTGGCCCCCGGAAGGTTATGATCTACAATTACATCTATTCCATTATCCATTAAATGTTTTTTCAACGCTTCAATGTTTTCTACCTCAAAGGCAGGATGTGCTTTTTTCGCTGGTGTAAAAGGTTCATCTACACCAATATGTATTTGCGTGTTACCAGTTCGAAACCAAACACCGCCGCGCTTTTTCAATTCTTCAGGTTTTTCCATTTCCTCAAATCCAAGAATATCTATAAAGAACTGCCTCGCTGAATCTTCACAACCTCTTGGACCAGCTAGCTGAATGTGGTCAATGGCTTTAAAACGATACATAAATCAAAACTCCCTTCTTAATATCCATTAACACATTTCGCCGCATCTTCATAAATTCCTTCTATACCTTTGCAGCATAATGGAAACAAAAAAATAAGGGCAGGTAACACTGACCCGCCCTTTACTTTATTCATCCTCATCTTCGTCATTTTCATCTTCTTTATCTTTGTCTTTCTTTTTTTCTTTATCTTTCTTTTTTTCTTTTTCCTGTTTTCCCTTGTTTTTTTCCTTATTGCTATTTCCTTTATGTTTGTTTCGTTTTTCTTTTTCCTGCTCTTTTCTTACCTTTTCCTCTTTTTCTTTCCTTTTTTTGATTTCAGTTTTGTATTTTTTTTCAATACTTGATAGTTCAAATTTTTCATCAGATAGCTCTGACTTTGCTTTTGAAACTATTTCTTTAAAAATAACGGGTGTGGTTCCACTGCTTGCTGTCGCTAAGTAGTGACTTTCATCGGTTTGATCATAACCGAGCCAAACGGCTCCTACAATGTCAGGCGTATAACCAACAAACCAATGATCCTTTGTTCCCGCATCGTTAGCAAATGGCAGCTGTGTAGATCCTGTTTTTCCAGCAACATCAACACCATCTATGGAAGCATTCTTCCCAGTCCCTTCTTCTACAACACCTTTAAGCATGTACGTGATTTTTTGAACAATTTCTGGTTTTGTCACCGTAGTGGATTTGCTCTTCCATTTAGCAATGACCTTTCCTTCTGCATCCTCAATTTTTTGGATAGAGTGTGCCTCAGTCATGGTTCCATTATTAGCGAAAGTGCTATAGGCTTGTGCCATTATTAATGGTGATGTTCCGTCGTGCATACCACCAAGAGCAATCCCTAGTGAATAGTCTTCTTTTTGTAAAGGAATACCGAATTTCTCCACCGACTTCGTGCCCTTTTCTAAACCAATCTCATTTAATAACCAAACAGGAGGAACATTGTACGAATTCAGGACAGCGTCATACATCGTTACCTGGCCTCGATATTGCTTATCAAAATTCTTAGGCTGGTAGCCTCCAATATTTAGCGGCCTATCTTCTAACAAATCAAAGACGTCATAGCCTTCTTCTAATGCAGGTGTATAGACAGCTAATGGCTTCATGGTCGAACCTGGCTGTCTAATTAATTGCGTGGCCCGGTTATATCCTAAAAAGGTATGCTCACCTCTTCCTCCAACTAGTGCTTGAATGCCTCCATTTTTAGGATCGATGAAAATGGCCCCGCTTTGGAGAAGCTGATCCTCTGGACTCGTTGGGAAAAGGTTATCATTCTGATAAACTTCCTCTGTCGCCTTTTGAAATGTCGGATTTAATTCTGTAAAAATATGAAGTCCACCTGAAAGGATTTCGTTTTTTGTAAGTTGATATTTCGTCATTGCCTCTTCTATAATATGGTCTACATAATAAGGATATTTTCCATCATACTCATCTTCTAGGTTTTCCTCATTTAACACCACTGGCTGCGCTTTAGCTTTTTCAACATCAGATGCATTAATATATCCTTCCTGCTCCATCAAGGATAAAACTAGATTTCGCCGCTCAATTGATTTTTCCATATTCTTAAATGGTGAGAGTATGGAAGGTGCTTTAATTAATCCAGCAAGCATGGCAGACTCACTTAAGGTTAGTTCACTTGCCTCTTTTCCAAAATACGTTTTAGCAGCCCTTTGGATACCCCATGCGCCCTCACCGAAGTAGATCTGATTTAAGTATCTCTCCATAATTTCGTCTTTGGAATATGTGCGTTCTATCTTTTTCGTAATGATTAGTTCCTTAACCTTTCGAGTATACGTCCGTTCGTGAGTCAAGAATGCATTCTTCGCTAACTGCTGTGTTACTGTACTGCCGCCAGCAACAATGTCACCACTGAACATATTTTTGACGAAAGCCTTTATAATCGCGAAATAATTAATTCCATTATGCTTGTAAAAACGTTGATCTTCTGTAGCAACAACAGCATGAACCATTACTTTCGGTATTTGTTTAATTCCGACACCTTCAATACTGGAGTTGGAAACTTTACTGGCTATCTCTCCTTTTTGATCATAAATAATCGTTGGCTGCGGTGCTGGTTTATTTAATTTGCTCACATCACTCGTCCAAATAAAGACATTTACGATGAGGAGTCCGCATAGGGCAGCAATCAACCCAGTTACAATCATTTTCTTCGCTATACCCTTTGAAATCAATTGTCTCCAATCCCATTTAGACGTTATTCTTTGCTGTCTTCTTTCCATTCGTCCCACGTCTATTCCACCTCTTAAACCTAAAATTAACTAATTTCTTTTTTCCTCTAAGTCATCATACTAACATAATGAACGTTTTGGATAGGGTCCATTTACATCCTTCGTTTTCACTACTATTCCTTTTGCCCGTACTTTTCAATTTTTTTTACCCAATTTACATACATATATTTTTTTATAATGGAAATGATGGAAAGAGGTATCCCGTAATTGGAGGTCGGACAATGGAAATAGACAAAAAAGTAATGATTACATCCGCTGAATTTGCTCAGCTTTGGGCTCAATACATGAATGACAGCGGCAGTATTTGTGTTCTTACCTTTTTTTTAGAAAAGGTGGAAGACCCAGAAATCAAACCAGTCATTGAATTTGCCTTAAATTTATCAAAGAAACATATTGAGAAATTAACGACCTTTTTTAATGAGGAGAATTACGCAGTCCCTCATGGATTTAAAGTAGAGGAAGATGTTGATTTATCTGCTCCTAAATTATTTACGGACAGCTATGTTCTTCAGTTTATTCACCAGATGGCAAAGATTGGTCTCACAAATTATTCAGCAAGTGTCTCTTCAGCGGTACGGTCCGACATTACTGATTATTATATGGAATGTGTTTCTGAAACCATGCAATTGTACAAAGTTTCTAAGGATCTGTTATTGGAAAAAGGTTTGTATATAAGGTCTCCTCATTTACCTATGGAGAAGGTGGAATTTGTCAATAAACAAGCGTTTCTTTTCGATGTTATCGGTGAAAAAAGACCATTAATCGTTGCAGAGGCAAGCAATCTCTATGCAAACGTCCAGCGAAATATTTTAGGAGTAGCTACTCTTATTGGATTTAGTCAGGTAGCGCAGGATAAGGAAGTTATTCAATTTATGCTAAGAGGAATTGACATTGGTAAGAAACATATTAGATTATTTGGGAAAAAATTAGAGGAGTGTAATCTTCCCGTTCCAGCTACTTTATCTGCTGAAGTAACAACAAGTACATCGTATACATTTTCCGATAAAATGATTATGTTCTTTACTGCCGGGTTAATTGGCTTAAGTATTGGCTATTACGGGACTGGTGTGTCTCAAAGTCCTCGAATGGATCTGGGGGTTATGTACAACAGATTATCTTTAGAAATTCAATTGTATTCAGAGGATGGCTCTAACATCATGATTAAAAATAAATGGATGGAACAACCTCCTATGGCTGTTGATCGTGGCGAGTTAGGTACCGAAAAAATGTAAATGAGTTTTGAAAAGGCCGGTCATATAACCGGCCTTCCTTGTGTTCATCTAAGTATATACCAGATTATTGTTGTAATTGGTTACTTTGGTCTAACTTTCCCTTAGCCAGACTACTAGTTTCAATATATTTGTATTCTTCCTCTAGGTCACTCAAAGTCCATTCATACAAATGTCGATCTTCTTTTTTAAACACACCCAATTTAAGCAGTTTATCTATAAGAAATTGCCTTCTTTGCTGGACAGCGGTTCGAAGAATATTCTTCATACCTTGTCACCTCCAGATTTTTAGAACTCCTAAGCTCCTATTCGATTCTAAACGCTTGCTGGTTGTGTGTGTGTCGATTTTTAGCATTTTTACCTACTCTTAAAGCAAACTTCATCTTAACTTAATAAAAGAAAATAAATTGTATTTTTATTAATGGTCTACAGTATTAGCCATTTTTGGTATGATAGATAAAAAGATGTTAGCGGGGATGTTTTTGATCAATTATAAAACTAAAAATAATCGTTTTTACATAACCATCGTCATAGCCGCTGCAGGTGGTTTCTTATTTTCATTTTTAGGAATTCCTATTCCATGGCTGCTTGGGCCGATGAGTGCTGTCTTAATTTCTTCTAGAGCAGGGGGATTTGAGGCATTGTGGCCAAAACCGATCAGGGATGCAGGCTTGGTATTATTGGGATATTCGATTGGATTATCACTGACAAAAGAAGCTGTCATTCAAATAGTTGGAAAACTTCCAATTATGCTGATCCTAACCATTATTCTTATTTCCTTTTGTGCTGGGATTGCTTTTTTTGTATCTAAACTATCCGGAATTGATTACCCCACCGTCCTTACTGGCAGTATTCCTGGAGGACTATCACAGATGATTACTTTTTCAGAAGAGGCAAAGGGGATTGATCTTACGGTTGTTACTTTTCTACAAGTAACTCGCGTGATTATCATTATTTTCTCCGTTCCATTTTTAATTAGCAGCCCATTATTTAAACATTCTTCAGTGGGATTAAAGCTAAACATTACTGAACAAACGGGATCGTTTTTTCCCAACTTCCTAATTTTTGCGGTATTATGCCTAGTTTTTGCTTTTATTGGGAAAAAGCTAAATGCGCCTACACCATTTTTATTAGGACCCATTGTTTGCACTGCTCTCTTGACTATTTCCGGTTACCACGGGCCGGAACTGCCAACCTTCCTATTAGATCTATCCCAATTCATGATTGGAAGCTACATTGGTTTAATGTTAAAACCAGAAAAGCTCGAGAATAAAACCAAAATCCTTACACTTGCGATCGTCAGCGGAATCGTAATGGTTGTAGGATCGTTAGGAATGAGCATGCTTCTTGTCCATTTTTACGATATCACTCCTGCCACAAGCTTTTTAAGCTTAACTCCTGGCGGGGCCGATCAAATGGCGATACTGGCACATGAAGTGAAAGCGGATTTATCGATGGTCGCGGGATTCCAATTATTCCGGCTCCTGTTTATCTTTTTTGCTGTGCCCCCATTCCTTAGATGGATTTTTAAGAAGAAATTGTTAAAAAATACAGATAAGCCCGCCTAAGTAAATTTAAAGGAGAAATTCCGCTTATTTAAAAATTATTATTAAAAAAGCTTAAATACACGGAGATATTCCGGTTATTGACTCGAAAAATTTGAAAAAGGCACATTTTTCTTTATATAAGCGGAATACCTCCTCTTATTTCCCCCAAAACGAGCTTGATTTTGCATTTAACCGGAAAATCTCCGTTTAGTCTACTTTTGCTGGTGACTTGATTAAGAACAAGACAGCTAATACAACTGGCAATTCGGCATGTATTATAAAAATAGCACCTGGGCTTTATTATTTATACTCCGCGTTTATTCCCCCAAAGCAGGGCATGTAGTTGAGGCAGTACTTTGACATTGTTTAACTGACTGTCTTCGACTACCCGATTGACGAGCCACTCATATTTATTAAGCAGCTTTTGGATTAGCTGTTGATTATTACCATTCGTAAGATCGTCATTCCCTACCTGCAAATAAAAAGGAATGCCTTCATAACGCTTATGAACCATTCTTGCATATTCGAGATCAACTTCATCGAAAATAACCACTTTTAAACTAACATTATTGTCAAACTGGTTTTCATCTAAATTTATAAAAATAGAGTCTAATATTTCAAAATTTGTTTCCATGTTCGAGCTTGGAGGTTTTGGCGAGATCGTGAGTTCATCAATTTTCAAAAACCAGTCCTGCCATCTGCTTCCCTGCGTTTCAATACCAATATTAATCTGCTTTTCTTTTAACAAATCAATCAGTGAATCTAGATTCTTTAAAAGTGCAGGATTCCCCCCTGAGATGGTAACAAAGGAGAAATTGTCCCCGCCAAGGGACTTTAGCTCTGACCATATTTCTTCCGCAGTCATCTGTCTGATATCATCTTTGGCGCTCCCGTCCCACGTGAAGGCTGAATCACACCAGCTGCAGGAATAATCACAGCCGGCTGTTCGAACAAACATTGTTTTTTGTCCAACCACCATCCCTTCGCCTTGGATTGTCGGGCCAAAAATCTCTAGTACGGGAATTCTCTTCATTCCTCCATCCACTCCCTTCTTGCTTCCGCATAGCTTGTCGGAGTTTCAAAAAGTCGGACAAATTCCACTCTTGATCCATTGAAACGACCCTTGTACTCTTCTTCCTCTAATTCCTCTTTCATTTTTTCATAAATCCAGACTACGATATTTTCAGCGGTTGTATTCATCGGCGGCAGCGTTTCATTTAAATAACGGTGATCAAGGTGGATTTCTATTTCATTTTTCCAAATGTCTTTGATATCACCAAAATCCATCATTAACCCTCGGTGATCCACATAGCCGCTAATCCCAAAGACCACTTTATAGGTGTGGCCATGGAGGTTCTTGCACTTTCCTTCATAGCAGTGTAAGTGATGGGCTGCGTCAAAAGTAAATTCTTTACTCACTAAAACACGCTTATTATGATATTTGAGCTCATTAAGCTGGATATCTTCATCTATTTTTTGTAGTTTATCGACGATTCTAAAGCCATACATGTCTTAAAACCTCCCACTAAGAAAATCATCGAGTCCTCGTTTTCTTAACACACATGCAGGACATTCTCCGCAGCCGTCCGAAATACCTCCATTGTAACAGGTTAGTGTTTTTTCACGGACAAATTCGAATGCATTTAATTCATCTGCTAATGCCCATGTTTCCGCTTTATTTAGCCACATTAACGGGGTATGGATGACAAAGTTATCATCCATCGAAAGATTTAAGGTAACATTTAGTGATTTGATAAAAATATCGCGGCAATCTGGGTAGCCGCTGAAATCTGTTTCACAAACACCGGTGACTAAATGCTTGGCACCAACCTGACGAGCTAACACACCGGCAAAGGTCAGGAACAATAGGTTTCTTCCAGGTACAAACGTTGATGGAAGTTCTCCCTCTTCTCCGTCTTTGACTTCAATATCTGAGCGTGTTAACGCATTGGGTGCGAGCTGATTCAATAAAGACATATCTAATATATGGTGTCTGACACCGAGTTCATCAGCTATATTTTTGGCACATTCAATTTCTAAACGATGCCGTTGATTGTAGTCGAATGTGACTGCTTCCACCTCTTTAAATTGCTGCAATGCCCAAAATAAACAAGTTGTGCTGTCCTGCCCGCCGCTAAATACGACAATGGCTTTTTCATCTTTTAACATGTTAAGGAAACTCCTTCCAAAATAGAAAAAGCAGTACCCCAAGATAGAAGTACTGCTTCATCTTAGTTTTTTTAACGAGGGGTGCTAGAACCTCTATTGTTTTCTGTATGTATAATACCATACTAAAAGTGAAAGTTTAATCTTTTAAATATTGGGATTATTTTTGTCCAAAATTTTTCAATTGACGTTTGGACGAGTGTGCCTTATCATATGGAGAAGATAATACCCGTACTAATACGGGAGAGGTTCATAGCTGATACCCTCTATAAAAAACTATGGATACATGACTCTATGCCATGTCCATACCGGACATGGCTTTTTGTTTTTATCACATTAGTTGTTATAGTATGATTGCTTGGGCACTCTGGAATAAACATTTTATTGGAGGTTTCTTTATGTCAGGCCGCAGCCACGAAGAAGGTTTAAAGGATTTAACACTATTAGGAAATCAAAATACACAATACTCATTTGAATATGCACCTGAGGTGTTGGAGGCAGTCGATAATCTCCACCCAGAGCGTGATTATTTTGTAAAATTTAATTGCCCGGAATTCACTAGTCTTTGCCCGCTTACTCATCAGCCCGATTTTGCAACGATGTATATCTCATACATTCCGGATAAAAAAATAGTAGAGAGTAAATCTCTAAAACTCTATTTATTCAGCTTCAGAAATCATGGTGATTTCCATGAGGACTGCGTGAATATCATTATGAACGATTTAATTAAGCTTTTAGATCCCCGCTATATTGAGGTTTGGGGTAAATTCACGCCACGCGGCGGCATTTCCATTGACCCATGGTGCAACTATGGTAAGCCAGGTACTAAGTTTGAAGAAATGGCCACATTCCGTTTAATGAACCATGACCTTTACCCTGAAAAAGTTGATAATCGCTAATTCTTCCCCCTTGGCTGAGGTGCCAAGGGTTTTTTTGTAATAAAAATAAAATAGTCTTGTAAACTTTTGAAGGTTTTTCATATGTTACATTGAATTAGTAGTTTAGAATACGAAGGAAAGTATGAGATGATTACATGTTAAATGTGAAAGAAGTCACCGAGCAGCTTAGAGCGGAAGGTATTACGGATAGTGAACAGGTTGTCATCCGTTGGATTCTCGATGGAAAAATAAAGGCTAGACGGACCAAGCACCTAAACCTTGAATACACGATCCATCCTGTCGATTTAGCTTCGTTTATTTTAGAAAAGAAAATTGAAGACAAAACAAAGAAATTCGGTGTAGATTTTCATCAATGGGAAAAAACGTTTAAGGAGAATCAAACATTCAAAGAGGAAATTGAACAATTAAAAACCACTATTCGTATTGAACAGGCAAAAAATAGATCTCTAAAGAGAATGCTAAAGGCAGAATATGCTCTATCGGACACTCCCCCCCTAACCTTAGGCTCACTAGTAGGATTAGAATCAGAGGCAGACCCGGAATTAATGAAGAAAGAATATAAGAAAATAGTAAAAGCCCTTCATCCCGACCGAGGCGGAGATGAACGACTTTTTAAAGTGTTTTATGATCATTATTCAAAGATAAAAGGTGACTCAAAAGGCCATTGAATAACGACCATTTTGAGTTTTTTTGTTTATTTATATAGCTTTGGTATTGGTAGGATTTAATTTGGCTGAATCATCTAACTTTATAGGTCGTACGAACGTCCATACTAATCCACCGAACACGAGTAAAACGAATCCACATACCTGAAAGGCCAAATGGAATCCAGCTGCTTGACTAGCCGAATTTTCAATAAGTAGTCCCGTCACATACGGGCCAACAATTCCTCCTAATGAAGTGATGGCCATAAACCATCCTTGGACTTTTCCTTGATGTTTAGTTGAAACCAAATCAACTAAAATAGCTGGTCCCATTACTAGCGTGATACATCCAAACGTTAAACCTAGTGACAACAATGAAATCGCTAAAATATTAGAACTGACCATTGTCCCAAAAACATAGCTGACAGCACCCGCAAACAGAACAGGTCCCAGGATGAATATCCGTCCCTTGACCATACTTTTCGTTTTATGATAAATGCGATCAGATATACTAGAAAAAGTTATCTGCGAAAGGGTAATCATAATCCAAGGCAGTGCTACCACCAAGCTTAACGTTTCCTCACTTAGATTGCGGACATTTTCTAGATAATTGGGCAGCCAGTTTAGACCAATTGTAAACGACCAATATGTGGCAAACCCACAAAGGGCAACTAAAATGAAGTTTTTCGAAACTAAAACCGACGTAAATTTTTGTGTTTCTGTCGAAACGATTGGTAAATGTATCCCGTCTTTTGCTGCAGTAAATTCACCTTCTGTAACCGCTTTCTCTTTAGCGATGAAGATCCAGGCAATAATCCAAACGAAACCTACCACTCCCGTTGCAATAAATGCGGAACGCCAGCCATGGTTCACAATCATATACATCAAAATAGGTGCCGAAATAGCTACACCAAGTGGACCGCCTATTGATACCAATGTTAAGCCAATACCCAGTTTTTCTTTTGGCAGGTATTTAGAGGCAGCAGTCATTGCTAATGAGTATGACGGGCCTTCCCCAGCACCTAAAATAATTCTTGTTACTAACAAATAGGCAAAACTGCTTACAAAGATTGTAGAGAATTGAACAATGGACCAGATTGCAACCATACCAATAATGACTTTTTTAGCCCCAATTTTATCTGCAAGACTGCCGCCTAAGACAGCTGAAATGGAATACAGTAAGAAAAAAACACTGCCAACAACACCCCATTGTTCAGCATTTAATCCTAGTTCCTCCATAATGGAAACCGAAGCAAATCCAATAATAGCTTTATCGGCATTACTGATTACGGTTAATAAAAATAACAGGAAAATAATCACCCATGCTTTTTTTGATACAGAATTTTTCTTTTGCTCCATAAAGGACCTCCTTTAATTTGCCACAGGGACGGTTCTTGTGGCCGAATTAACCATATAAACCCATGAGAACCTTCCCCATGGTTTTTTACTTAAACGTAACTTCTACTTTTCCAATATGTGAGAATTCAGCAGTGAACTGATCCCCTTTTTCGGCTGCAACTGCTGCTGAAAGGGCTCCAGATAGAATGACTTCACCCGCTTTTAACTCTACATTGTACTGTGATAATTTATTTGCCAGCCATGCTACACATTTAGCAGGGTGTCCTAATACATCTGAACCATATCCTGTGTTAATTACTTCTCCGTTTTTTAACAAGTTCATTTTAATCGAAGGAAAGTCGATATCCTTTAAAGAGAATCGTTCCTCCCCGATGACAAATAATCCGCTTGAGGCATTATCAGCTACCGTATCTGTTAAGGTAATTTTCCAGTCAGTAATCCGGCTATCGACAATTTCTAAGGCAGGAGCTATATAATCTGTTGCCTCAAGTACATCCTCAATCGTAACAAATGGCCCACTTAAGTCCTTGCAGAGAACAAAGGCAATTTCTCCTTCTACCTTTGGCTGAAAAAGACGATTCAGGCTAATAGTCCCCTTATTACTAACTGCCATTGAATCCAATAAATGTCCGTAATCTGGCTGATCCACTCCCAGCAGTTTCTGCATGGCAGCAGATGTTAACCCTATCTTTTTACCGACAATTCGCTGACCGTCCTGAACTTTTTGTTCAATTGCTCCTAATTGAACCTGGTAGGCATCCTCAACGGTCAAATCCGGGTACAACTCAGTAAGCGGGGATATTGACTGCATAGTTGCTTCTGCATGTTTTAAAAGCTCTCTGAGATGTTGAACACGATGTATGATCTGATTACTCATATAAAAAACCTCTTTCTCTTAAAAATAAAGCACTATTCATCGATTCAGGATGTACAAACTATGAATCTTCCAAATAGTGCTTTCAAAGGTGAGCTATTATTTTGTTACTAGCGCTGATTCTTTTTTAGCGGATCCAGTCCCATGCTTCAATAAGAAATCGATTAAAACTGTGTTAAATTCTTCTGGTTTTTCCCATTGCGGCCAGTGGCCTGCATCTTTAATGACCACTAATTCACTATTTGGGATCATGTCTTGAATTGGTTTTGCTTCCTCAACGGTTGAAGTAGGATCATGGTCCGTCCACGCTAACAATGTAGGAACATTAATTTTTTCGCACCAAGATGGATCCCAGCTGTAAAGTTTTCGAATTTCAAGGTCCTGAAGACAGACGATATGATGAACGGCTTCTTGATAGGAAGGCTGTGTATAGATGTTATAGCGGGCTTCGATTAACTCATCTGTTACTTGGCTCTTATCATACATTAACCACTCTAACCGCGTTTTTACATTTTCATAATTCGCTTCTAGAACGGCTTTTAACGTAGAATCCTTCAGTTTTTTCATAACTTCAGGCTTGTTATTAACGTTCCCTGGTGTATTCAGCACCATCGCTTTCACATATTCTGGATGCTCTGCAGCAAACCATGCTGCCACCCAGCCGCCTAAGGACTCACCAGACAGATACACGTTAGATAAATTTAAAGCTTTGATAACCCCTAATAAATGTTCACTATAATAATCGATTCCGTACTGTCGATCTGGTTTTGCTGTATAGCCATGACCCACCATATCGATAGTAATGACGCGAAAATGCTCACTTAATCCTTTGATATTTTTGGCATAGGCTTCGATATGACCGCCAGTGCCATGGAGCAAAATCAATGGTTCTCCTGTTCCAGCTTCCAGGACTCTCGTTTTAATTCCATTTGCGTCTAAATAATAAAGTTTAAATTCAAGATCAGCTAAGTCTGTCCATATTGTCATCTCAATCTCTCCCTTTCTACCAAATTAAATTCGAACTTCTTCTTTAATCGTATTTTTATCATTCTTTTGATCGACAGGCTGATTGAACTGCACGATGGCCATTCCTGTCACCCATTCTGGAATCGGTTCATAACAAGCTACATTTGCTTCAAAGCTTTGAAGCGCACCGAGCAGCACAAGCCAATTATGAATCTCCTGTCCACCGTTTCCTAAGTTTTCCTCAATATATTCGGCACTCCAGTTTCTGAGTGTTGCAAAATCTTTCTCTGAAACCAATCGTAAAAATTCCCTGTCCACTTGTTCATTCACGGGCCCTGATTTGATTCGGGTTACCCTTGTTTCCCTCGTGTGCAAATACTCATCAAGCTGCTCAATTTCCTGTCGGCCATTTTTTAACACTTGAATTAATGATTGATCCTCTGGTTTTTCACTTTCAATCTTTGGAATTGGCACCCAATGTGAAAGACCGCCTGAGGCAACAATTGCCACCTTGAGATCGTTGTCCCAAGACTCGATTGCCTTCTTGACTACTTCACCGATTTGAAAACAACGGTCCATTGTAGGAAGCGGAGGTGCGGATGTATTCACCGCAATCGGCACAACAGGTATTTTAAGATCAGGATTTAAAAAGTAAATTCCTTGTGTATGTCCGTGATCGACTTTCATTTTTAAAGTGAAAGCAAAATCCACATTGTTTGCTAAACTTGTGTTAAGAATGTGTTTTGCCAAATCCTGCTGGACTGGGATCTTGTATTTAGGAATCTGCCAGTCTCCCCAGCCTTCACACTCACCAATGCCAATTGTAAAGGAAGGCATATGGTCATAGAAGTAACTATTAAAATGATCATCTGATATGAGTACAATTACATCTGCTCCTGAATCTTCCAGATACTTCTTCATTTCAGCAGCTGTCTGGAGGAAACGTTGTCCTTTCTCTCCCCCTCCAGCTTCATTGGTCATAATCATTGGGCTATGTGACATCGCGACTCCAGCGATAATTTTTGCCATTGCTTCCACTTCCTTTTATTAAGAGATTAGTAGTTTCTTAGGTTCATTTTGAATCTGCTTTTTCCATATAATTGAAAGTTTTCCCTTTAAAAATGGAGGAATTTCTACTGTACATTGGACTCCCTCTTGGAAAACAGTTACTTCTGTTTGAACAGAAAAGCCCTCGTTTCTTAGTGTTACATCATATCTTCCAGGACCAGGGAGAGTATAGTACGGGTGCAGTCTAAATGCCTCTCCATCCCACTCACACTCTGTTTCGTAAAAGCGTCCAAGCAATTCAGGCAGCTCTGCCACCTTGCCGTTCAACAGCCGTTCACGAATACAGCTAGAACTGATTTTCTCGCCCCACAGTTCAACTTTTTCAACCTTTGTCACATCAATTCTGCCGCCAGAGTCCTGATTCAAGCGATCAAGATTTCCAGCCCCTCGGCTGCCATAGGAAAAGTCAAATCCAGCAACTGCATGAACTACCCCCAGTTCATTCAAATATTGCGAAGCAAACTGTTCAGGTGAAAAGGCTGCAAACTCCCTATCAAATTCAACAATATAAAAAGTATCAACACCCATTTTTCGAAGTCTCTCTTCTTTTTCAGCAAGCGGCATTAACGTGTGAACATGAACTTTACCATTTGAGATGACCGTTTTCGGATGAGGAAAAAAACTCATCACTGCTAATTCTGCCTTCTTCTCTTGTGCTTTCTGGTAAGCAATATGAATGACGGTACAATGCCCATGATGGAGACCGTCGAAACATCCAAGTGCCATCACGTTTGGCTTCGCCCTTTTCTGCCATTCTGCCAAATTACTCCGATTTATATGAATGGTTTCCATAACGGTCTCCTCCCATTGTATTTAGATTGTTACTGGTTTTTCTTCTGTTAATGAACGATACTTTCCGCTATAAAAAAGAAGTGGTTCCGCATCTTCAAGGTGAATATCGGTTACTTTTCCGATGAACAAGGTATGCTCCCCTTCTACATGCTCAGCTGATACTTCACAAGCAATTTGTGCGACCGCACCCGCTAAAACAGGTTTTCCATCCAAACGGTCGAAGATCACTTCTTTATGTTCTTTCAATTGTCCTGCGAAAATCATTGATAGCTCCTGCTGTTCGGCAGCTAAAATATTTACGGTGAAAATCTTACTTTCTTTTATTTTGTTCAAAATTTTTGCCTTTTCCCCGATTGAAATGACTACAAGCTTTGGATCAAGTGAAACCGACATGAACGCATTGGCTGTCATTCCATGGATATCTCCCTCAACCTCTGTGGCTATAACAGTCACCCCAGTTGCAAATTTACCCATTGCAGTTCGAAATTTACGGTCATCCATTCTATAATCCTCCTGTTATGAAAAGTTATTTTTTTCTATCCTGCATTCACATTGATTGAAGTTATCCCCTGACGCCTCCATTAAAACCAAACAATTCTTTACCATATGCAGCAACTGCATCTTCATATAAAGAAGTTTTGTGTGTAGCTACTGAAATAATATCCCGTAAGAATAATTCCATAGCACCGCCCTTATAAAGAGCTCCGCCACCTAGTGTTAACAGCGACCTTACAGCGATATCTGTACAAATCTTAATTGCTTTGGTTCGAATCGAAAAGAATTCGGAAGGTGGTGTCACACAACCGTCTTTTTCATAGTTTTCTAGGAGATTAATGTATTTGTCGAGCAAAGCTTCAGCAATGTGGAAATCAGTGGTCATTTCCGCTAATACACGCTGACTTCTCGGCGACTCACTTTCCCTTACTCCATCCATTAAGCGCACACGCTTTTCGGTTTGGTCTTTAAATTCCTTCAGAATTCGCTCTGCACCGCCAAGTGCCATGTAACCAAATCCAAGATAGAAGGAAGGAAAAAACGGCACATGGTAAAACGGGTAATTTGTGTCATACTCTTCTACTGGCGGTCTTCTTGTAAGTTCTGCCTGATCTATTCGTAAAATCCGTTCCATTGGGACATATACATCTTCGGCAATAATTTGGTTGCTTCCTGACCCTCTGAGCCCAAATGTATCCCAATTGTTTATCACTTCAACCTCTGAAACTTTTAACATTGGCAAGCAATATACTGGTTTGGGACTGTCAGGAAATTGGATCATAACCCCTACACCGACCCAGTCACTAAAATTAACACCGCTAACAAAGCTCCACTTTCCGCTAATGCGATAACCATCGCCATCCCTTTCTGCTTTCCCTAACGCAGCAAAGATATCGCAGATTAACCCTCCTTGATTAACAATTTCGTCCGCTCCCTTTTCCGGAAGAAAGGCTGGAAGCATATTATGGAGTGGATAGAGATAGGTCAGCCATGCAGCTGAAATATTGTAGTTTGCTACTTTACGTACCACCTTCGCAAACGTTTTCAAATCAGCCTGCGGTCCGCCATATTTCTTCGGAAGCATCATCCGTGAAATTTGCGTTTCTTTAATGAGATTCACCACATTTTGCGAAATACTTGCATTTTTTTCTGCTTCTTGGGCTTCTTCCTCGGCTAATTTTCCAATTCGTTCTGCTCCTGCTAACAATTGATCAACCGTTACATTTTCCTCATTAACTACAAAAGTTGCCATTGTTTACACCCCTTCTGATAGGTTCATATTTTAGAAAAAATAAATGTTATGGACATTTGTCCTTTGGTCAGAGATTTGACATCGCTTACAATTGTACTTTTTAGGTTGTTACTATTAACATCTTATAAATAGAGTTTAAAGAATTGGCAATTTTCATACTAGAGCAAAAACTGCTCATGTTTTTTTTGTGCATAGACAATTTTTGTTCATCGAAAAATAAGAAAGACCACTCAGATTAAACTGAATGGTCTTTCTTATTCGATGGTTAGTTCCCCAATTGCGATTAACGACTTGATGATCAGTAATAATTGATGGGCTTCGTTTGGATCTCGCAGGTCTTTTTCCAGCAGGCCTTCAATCCTGCTGACTCTATGGCGAAGTCCGCTCATAGACAGTGACAGGTCACTCATTGTTTGTTCCAATTTACCGCCATTTAACAGGAAACTATATAATGTTTTTATCAGCTCAATGTTTCTTGGATCCTTCATATTGTACAAAGTTCCCAACTCTTGTTCTGCAATCATTTTTATACCGTTAATATTTTTTGAATTAATTAGAACCCCAACAATCCCTAGTGAAGAAAATTGAACGATTCTTTTACTCCCTGCTAAGCGGAGAGCAATACTCGCTTCCTCGTAACATTTTGGTGCCTGATGAATATCAGTGCCTAAATGACTTATTCCAAATTTAAACTTGCCAAATGGGTATTTTTTGTTCATATAAGCTTGATAATCTTTGATTACATCATGGATGGATGTATGTTTTAGCGACTCATTCGTGATTAATAGAACCATATGGCCATCGCGGTGTCCAACCAATAGATTTGTTTTTCTGTCACTAAAATAGCGAAAAGTCGTTTCAAATATCTGCTCCTGTAAAAGAAACTCATCCGCAATCGTCGTTTTGGTGTTCTTATATTCCATAACTGTTATAAAGTAGTTTTGTTTCAAGTCTATTCCTGTATACTTTCCTCGGTTAACGATTTCACTTACTTGCAATCGTGACTCTAGTATTTGTTCTAAAAAATTCCCTTTCATTCTTTCAAACGATTCAAACTTCGTCTTCTCATTTAAAAGAATCAGAGACGCAGCATTGGCGAAACGGTCTAAAAATAAATAATCCTCCTCATGATGATTCTTCCTATCCTCATACACAAAAGTACAATAACCAATTACTTCTTTTTGTAATAGTATTGGTGTAATAAGACGCTGGTGATTGGCGGTTTTAAGTATTTTTTTACTTATTGGCAAAAGCTGTTTATGATTGGTTCGGCTTTCTTGCAGATAGTCTACCATTTCTGCTTTTAACTCCGCATAGGTTTCTTCCGATAAACCTGAATACGTAATGGTTCGTAAGGCTGAATCCTCAATGATAATTGGTATGTTAACCATATTGAATACCATATCAGCAATCGTTTGAAGATCACTTCCATTAATAATCTCTTCCGTTAATTTATTTTGGAAATTTGATAAACGGGTCACGACATTCTTCTGATCAAGTAATTGGTCATAGGTATACTCTAATTCCATCACAATGGGTGTTTCATTATAAAATTCCAAAACCTCATCCGTTGCCAGTTCATTTTCCCAGTCTTTTTTCGGCTTGATGACCCAACTGCAGCCATCATCCCCTTTACCCACGCACGTAACTTCTTTTGCGAGCAGCGTTTCTCCAAAAATCGTCGACATAAAACCACTTGCATACCCAATCAGTGTATGGCAGACAGAACTTTTTGAATGTCCAAGGTGTTTTATATGCTCCTCTGCCTCATAAGAACCAAACCAGGTACCATGAGAAAAAAAATATTTGAGTCTGCCTTGCCCATCCAGATCATAATTGAATTCATGCTTTATCCCTCGAATATGCCCGTTTTCAATATGAAGAATGGGTCCATGTTTAATGAGATATTCAAACGATGATCCTGTTTGCAGCGCTTCTTTGGCACCTTTAACGCCCATTTCCCAGCCATAATGAAACAGAAAACCTTTTATTCTCTTTATTCCTATATTTTTAGCAAGCTGCTGTCTCAGAATCCCGAAAACGGATGCTGATGTTACTAGTTTTCGGTCCCCTATTTCGACATCCTGACTAAAACTCTCTTCATAAATGCTGACGCACATGCAATCACATCCCGTTATCGTATTCTCATAATTATTTTTAATATTTAAAATGTAAGCCTTTTTATTAAATATTAATAGAAACCTTTGGATATTTCAAAGCATAATATTTACAGCTGTAGAGTCTGGGCAACTTCAGACACAGGAAGGCTAATTTTTATCAGTCGTGTCCGAAGTTCGGGCATCTTCGGACACATGGGGTCTAAATTTCATCCGCTATGTCCGAAGTTTGGATAAAAGAAAAAGCATGGCGAATTCTTATGCGAATACCCATGCTTTTTCTTGTGTGTTATCTCATTTATTTTTTACTTTTTGCAACTCAAAAGAGAACCCGTTAGCAAAAATGCTGAATCCTTTTTCTTTTATAGAGTTTGTTCACCCTTCGTCCCGTTAATCGAATAACTTGCCACGATGTTAGCACTTAATGAATGGGACACAGAACAGTATTTGTCTTTTGATAATTGAATAGCACGGACCACTTTTTCTTCCGGTAAATCTCCTTCAACTGAATAATGGACATGAAAATCAGTAAATTTCTTTGGTTCTGTGTCTGCGCGTGCCCCCTCTATTTCCATCGAGAACCCAGTTAACTCTAAACGCATTTTTTTCAAAATCATTACAATATCGATTCCTGTGCAGCCGGCTAGGGAATACAGGAGCAGCTCTGTTGGTCTTGCTCCACTATTTTGTCCGCCAATCTCTGGGGCTGCATCCATTCTTAATTCATGTCCAGACGGTGTAGTCCCAGAAAAAGCCATATCCCCTTGCCACGTGATAGTTGATTTCATGCCTACCATTCCTTTCATTATGTATGTTATTTATTTTACCTTAAAAAAAGGTTTTGAACTCGTAATTGAGTCCAAAACCTTTCAAAATTACTTAAGTAATGATAAGTCAATCATTCCTTTAATATCATTGCTAGGAATATAACCAGCCTCTTTGCTGATATCTGCCATTTCCTGTATCACCTTTTCATTTACGTCTGTTGTTACTGCAAGACGTGAGAACGCTGCGTCTACTTCATCTTTATTTAATTCTTTCCCTGTAAGATCTTTTAAGTGTTTAATGACAATTTCTTTAGCTTCTTCTGGATTGTCTTGAATGAATTGTACGGCCTTTTTGTGAGCGTCAAGATATTTTTGTGATAAGTCTTTATTTTTCAAGAAGTCTGATCTAGCAGCCACTACTGTATTGGTAGATTCCTTACCCCAAGCAAATTTATCCCAGTCTAAAAGCAGTTTACCATTTGCTTGGTTTTCAAGGACATATCCCCAAGGCTCTTGTGTTGCCGCTGCGTCCACTTGTTTTTGGATGAATAAAGAAGCTGTGTCAGCAGGTGCTGCAGCAAATAAATCAACTGTACCGCCGCTTGTTTTTGCTTTTAAATCTGCTTCTTTTAATGCTTTACGTAACATTACATCCTGCGTGCTTCCAATAACCGGGATCGCTACCTTTTTTCCATCTAAATCTTCTAATTTTTCCACTCCACTGCCTTCTGCTGCAACTAGAACCGCACCGCCATTAACTGCACCAGAGATCAGGTGATACTCTTTGTTTTTTACATAAAAGTTAAGTAATGGACCAGGTCCTACTGTACCCACGTCAATCGCTTTTGTTGCCATTGCTTCCATAAATAAACCGCCATTTGCAACTGTTTTGGTTTCAATTTTTACATCTTTACCGAAAGCTTCTTCAAAATAACCTTTATCAAGTGCAACAATTGTAGCGATATGAGTTAGGTTTGGAAAATATCCAATCTTAACGGTTTTTACTTCTCCCCCATCTCCTTTGTCTTCACCTTCGTTGGAAGATTGCGCACAACCGCTTAAAAGCCCAATAAATAAAATCGTGATAAATAGATATAACATTGATTTTTTTAACATTTTTTTCTCTCCTGGTAAATTAAATTTATTAAGCTCTTTTTCTAATACCCCATTTTACTTCTACATTGCGTTCAAGTCTTGAAAATACAACATTATCGACAATGGTACCGATAATGGCAATGATAATCATGACAGAAATAACTAAATCCATTTGACCAAGTGAGCGGCCCATTTCTAGCAGTTGTCCAAGGCCGCCCCCGCCGCCGAGAAGCTCACCGGCCATTAAGGCACGCCATGAGAATGCCCACGCAATCCGCAGCCCTGAAATAATTTGTGGTACAGACGCTGGCAGGATGACAGTCCGAAGGAAATGAAATCCACTTGAACCATACACTTTCGCAACATGCTGATAGAGCTGAGGTACATTTTTGAATCCGCTTGTTGCATTCACCGTCATGGTCCATGTGGCACCAATGGTAACGATAAATAGGATCGAAAAGTCATTTAAACCGAACCAAATGATCGCTAACGGGAACCAAACGATACTTGGTATCGATTGTAGTGCCGTTACCACAAAACCAAGCGTATCTTCAACTAGTTTATATCTCCAGATGAAGTAACCTAGTATTAATCCGACTACGATAGCAATCGTAAACCCGAGGAGAATACGTCCCATACTTTTTCCAATCGCCAGCGTAATTTGACCACTCATTAAGCCGTTAAATAGTGTGTCAAGAACTTGAGTCAGGCTGGGAAACATAAAGTCTGGAAGGCTGGAAAATCTAGATGTGACTTCCCATATCACCGCTATCGCCGCGATGAAGATGATCCGTCTTAAAGCTGTAGTCATCACCGATTTCCTCCTTCAATACTTTTTCGATTTCTTCTTGTAAAATTGACAAAATCCTTTGTTCCGTAATCAATGTAACACTGTCCGGTGTAACTCCATCCTTCATGGTTGGAACAGGAATAATTTCCTTAATCCTTCCGGGACGAGTGGCAAAAACGACTACTTCTTCTGAAAGAAGAACCGCTTCTCTAATATTGTGGGTAATAAAGAAGATTGTTACTTTTGTCTTCCTCCAAATTTCAAGGAGCTCTTTATGCAATACCATTCTCGTTTGTTCATCAAGTGCTGAAAAAGGTTCATCCATTAACAGAATGTCTGGCTCCATGACTAACGCTCTGGCGATGGAAACCCTTTGCTTCATTCCTCCAGATAATTCGTGAGGATAGGAATTTACATACTTACTAAGGTGAACCATTTTCAAAACATCTAGTGCCTTCGCTTTTGCCTCTTCTTTTGGCATCTTTTTCAGGTTTAGTCCGTAGATTACATTTTCTAAAACAGTCAGCCAAGGAAACAAGCCTGCTTCTTGGAAAACTACTACTCTTTCTGGGCCTGGTTTTGATACTAAGTCCCCATCAACGCGAATTTCGCCGCTATCTGCTTTATCAAGTCCCGCCACAAGGTAAAGTAACGTAGACTTTCCACATCCTGATGGTCCAACGATTGAAACAAAGCTGCCTTTTTTCACATTTAAATTGATCCCATCAAGAACTTTCACGTTTTCTTTTCTATCATTCACAAAACTTTTTTGGATATTATCTATTGTCAAATACATCTATATTTCACCTCTTTTTTAATCCCCAGTAAAACTATTGGTTTTATTATATTACAACCATTCGTTAAGTCAACTATTATTCTATAAAATAGAAAAAATTTTCTCTCACTTCTACATATTTTTAAATTCCCCTTCTCTTTGATAAGATAAAGGTATAGTTTTTTATGGAGGTAATTATTTTATGAAGGTTGTTAATAATATCACAGAATTAATTGGCGATACACCTGTTGTTCGTTTGAACAAACTTGTTCCTGAAGGTGCCGCAGATGTTTATGTAAAGCTGGAAATGTTCAATCCGTCTGGCAGTGTGAAAGACCGTGCTGCCTATAATATGATAAAAACAGCAGAAGAAAAAGGGTTAATTAAACCTGGAGATACGATTATTGAGCCAACCAGCGGCAATACTGGAATTGGTTTGGCTATGACTGCTGCGGCAAAGGGATACCGAGCGATTCTAATCATGCCGGATAATATGACAAAAGAAAGAATTAATATTTTAAAGGCATATGGCGCCGAGGTTGTGCTGACTCCAAGCGAAAAGAAAATGCCAGGAGCGATTGAAAAGGCACTAGAATTACAAAAATCAATCCCAGGAAGTTATATTCCACAACAGTTTGAAAACTTCTCTAACCCGGACATCCATCGCAGCACAACAGCAATTGAAATATACAATCAGATGGAAGGCAGACTTGATGCCTTTGTGGCAACAGCTGGTACAGGAGGTACGATAACGGGTACAGGGGAAAAGTTAAAAGAATTACTTCCTGATCTTTTTGTGGGTGTTGTCGAACCGAAAGGCTCTCCGGTATTATCCGGCGGGCAGCCTGGTCCGCATAAGCTAGTCGGAACAAGTCCTGGATTCGTACCTTCGATTTTAAACACCAAAGTTTATGATGAGATCTTTCAAATCTCTGATGAAATTGCCGTTGATATGTTCAAACGATTGGCGAAAGAAGAAGGTATCTTTGTTGGACCATCTGCAGCAGCTGCTGTATATACCGCTATTGAAGTGGCCAAGCGATTAGGAACAGGGAAAAGAGTCGTTTGTATTGCACCAGATACTGGAGAACGCTATTTGAGCATGGAGCTATAATTTAAAGAGCTGATACTGATTGTGGTATCAGTTCTTTTTATATTAACTGAATTTTCTTTAAATATTTTTCTACAAAGGAAACGTGTCGCTGATGGATTCCCGTCGTTATTTGCTAGAAAGTTGCTATTTCTAATAGAATCTGGTGATTCATGTAGACAAGTTTTATACAGTAATGGCAGGAGAAATACCCATTTACCTCTAACTATTAAAGTAGATGAAAAAGCAAGTCTAAGAATTAAGTTGAAAGGTGGTCATAGCTATGAGCCAGGATATTACCCTACAACAAATTGCTGAAGGTGTACCAAAGACACTATTAAACGCATCTGATAGAGACATTGAAGGCATCCAACGAATTATCGAAGAAACAATCAAACTAAGAGAAGCACATAGAAACTTGCAAAAAATGGTCAAAAGCTTCTCAACTTCTACGATTCAACGAACGTAAAAAATTTATAAAAAAAAGACCCATCTTTTCAAATGGGTGGGTCTAAAGATAACTTATTAGAATACAATGTAATTAAAAGAATCTACTACTCATATAAGGCAGCAATAATTTGTAAGGTCTCACGATCCATTTAAGTAAATGCTGAAAGATGGTCAAAAAGTCGTCTTGAAATAAGGTAGAATTAGATCGGTCCTGTACGACAGTTAACCGCCTGTAGTCATTAAGAAGTCTATCTAGTTCCTGACTGCAGATTACCGTTTCCTCACTAGAAAGTCCTTTTGCCATTCCCAATTCTATCATTTCAGCTCTTTTCTCATTAATTGCCTCTTCTAAATCTACTTTCCTCATAACAAAAACACACCTCTAAACAATATATTAATTATCTAGTTGCTTTAATATGTTAGTCATGAAAAGTATTATAGCATGGATTTAAATCTATTAAATCGTTTCGCTAAAACAAGTTAAATTGTGACAAAACTAGACGTTGTTCAAAATTTCTGAATATTTTATACAAAAAAAGAGACAGGATTACTGTCTCTTTTTCAATATTAAGCGTGGAAATTTGTACCATCTGTCGTAGCTTGGACAATTCCTGCACGAATGACGAAATCACCGAAGTGCTCGTCTTGCTCGCGTTCTTTCGCATAACGGGAAAGGATCACGCGTAGTTCGTTCAAGATCTCTTGCTCACCGATATTTTCTCTGTACATTTTATTGAGTCGGCTGCCATCGTACGCCGCTCCCAGATACATATTATACTTTCCTACAGCTTTACCCATGAACGCTATTTCACCCAGTCCAGGGCGTGCACAGCCGTTTGGACATCCGGTCATACGGATCGTTATTTCTTTATCCCTTAGACCATTTTCATCGATAATCTCATCAATTTTATCAATTAACTTTGGTAGGTATCGTTCGGCTTCAGCCATTGCTAATCCACATGTAGGAAGGGCAACACACGCCATCGAACTGCGGCGTAATGCAGAATAATGACTGCCATCAGTTAAGCCGTATTCTTCAATTAATTCACTAATTTGATTCTTCTTCTGGCTTGAAACATTAGCAATAATGACGTTTTGATTTGCAGTTAAACGGAATTCACCTTTATGGACTTTTGCAATTTCTCTCAAGGCTGTCTTCAGCTTATAACCATCGAAATCCGCAACGCGGCCGTTTTGGATAAATAGAGTATAATGCCATTTTCCTTGTATACCTTTCACCCAGCCATAACGGTCGCTATTATCCTCAAAGTGGTAATGTTTTGCTTCACCAAGACTCCAGCCAAGACGATTTTCTAATTCTTCCTTGACGGTTTCCAGTCCTAATCGGTCAACGGTGTACTTAAAGCGGGCATTTTTACGCTCTGAACGATTACCGTAATCGCGTTGGATCGTAATAATTTTTTCAGCAACATCTTGAACTTGGTCGGGTGTACAGAAACCAATCACCTTAGCGACTTGTGGGTAGGTCTCTTTATCACCATGAGAACTTCCCATACCTCCTCCAATCGCCACATTAAAACCGATAAGCTTATCATTTTCCACAATTGCAATCAACCCAAGGTCCTGTGAAAAAACATCAATATCGTTTGACGGAGGAACCGCAATACCAATTTTAAATTTACGTGGTAAATAAAGCGGTCCATACATTGGTTCTACATCTTCCACTTCTGGAGTCCCAGCCACTTTTTCCTCATCTAGCCAAACTTCATGATACGCTCTGGTACGCGGTAATAAGTAATCGCTCAGATGTTTTGCCCATTCATATACTTCCATATGAATCTCCGATTGATATGGGTTTGACGTACACAATACGTTCCGGTTTACATCGCCGCATGCAGCAATTGTATCCAAAAGCGTAGCATGAATTTCTTGGATTGTATTTTTCATATTCCATTTTAAAATACCATGCATTTGAAACGTTTGACGTGTAGTCAGTTTCAACGTTCCATTACCGTTTTTATCAGCTAACTCATCCATAACAAGCCATTGGGATGGTGTTGCCACCCCTCCAGGTAAGCGGACACGAAGCATAAACTGATATGCTGGCTCAAGTTTTTGCTTTTGGCGCTCGTTACGAAGGTCACGGTCATCCTGCAAGTAGCTGCCATGGTGCTTCATCAGGCGGTTATCATCGTCTGGAATTCCTGCACTGATTCTATCGAGCATAACTTCTTTCAGTGTACCGCGTAAATAGTTACTTTCTCTTTTTATACGCTCAACATCACTGGGTGCGCCTTCTGGTGCGATTAATTTTTGCTTCACCATTTATGATAAATCTCCTTCCACTACTGTATCAATAGGGCTCTTTTCTTATACTTTGTTGCTTTATGGAACTTAATTTAATATTATGCTAAGTTACCGCAGAAACTAGAATAATTCCAATAAGAAAAGAGTCAGCAAACAAAATTTTAAAGCAGAAAATAACTATTTCCACGTTAAAATCGGCTTTAAGATTTTAACAACAATCTTTACAAATCCACCTTAATAGACATCGCGCTGGTACCGTTTTTGCTGCTGCATATCTGCTAAGTAAGCTTCTGCCTCTTCTCGGCCCAAGCTGCCTTCTTTTTCAATAATTTGAATTAGTGTTTGATGAACGTCATGTGCCATATGTTTCTCATCACCGCAAATATATACAGCCGCACCTTCTTGAAGCCACTGGAACAATTCTTTGCTTTGTTCTAACATGCGGTGCTGCACATACACTTTTTCAGCTGTGTCACGCGAAAAAGCAACATCCATCCTCGTTAATACACCGTCTTTTAACCATTTTTGCCATTCTGTTTGATACAGGAAGTCTGTCACGAAATGCTGGTCTCCGAAGAACATCCAAGACTTACCTTCTGCACCCGTTTCCTCACGCTCTTGCATAAAGGAACGGAATGGTGCTACACCTGTTCCTGGTCCTACCATAATGATTGGTGTTTCAGGACTTTCTGGGAGCTTAAAGTTTTCATTTTGTTGAATGTAAATCGGTACAGTGTCACCCGGCTGTAAACGTTCTGCAGTAAAAATGGAGCAGACACCTTTTCGATCACGACCATGCGCACTGTAACGGACAGCACCTATCGTTAAATGAACTTCATCTGGGTTGGCAGTTAAGCTGCTGGCAATTGAATATAATCGTGCAGGCATTTTTCTAAGAATCGCAACAAAATCTTGAGGTGAGCTGGTTACTGGTCCAAACTCACGAACCACATCAAGCAAATCATGTCCTTCAAGATAAGATTTTACTTTTTCACTGTCATTCAGAAGTTCCTGTAGGTCACTGTTTCCTATAAGTTTAGCTGCTTTTTCAAGAAGCGGTTTTGTTAATGTTGTAATCTCATAATAGGATTTAAGTGCATCTTTTAACGAAAGAACTTCACCTTGTTTATTAATCGTTACACTCTCATCTGGGTTCCATTTTAATTCTTCGAAGAGCAGGTCAACCAGTTCTGGATCATTTTCCGGATAGATTCCTAGACTGTCCCCTGGTTCAAAGCTAAGTCCAGACCCTTCAAGTGACAACTCTAAATGTCGGGTTTCTTTATTCGATCCCCGACCATTTAGGTTCAAATTATCAAGTACTTCTGCTCTAAATGGATTGGTTCTGGAATAGACAGATTCTACTGTTTGAGTAGTTGCTGCCTGAGTTAGTGCAGGAATTCCACCCTTTGCTTCACTTAGGCTGCTGATGATTCCCTCAATCCATTCTGCTGCCGGCTCATCATAATCAAGATCACAATCAAAACGTGGATAAAGTCGGGTACCGCCTAATTCCTCCAAGCGCGCATCAAATTGTTTCCCTGTTTGACAGAAGAACTCATAAGAACTATCACCTAACGATAAGACTGAAAAGTTTAAGTCCTCAAGCTTTGGTGCCCGTTTTCCATGCAGAAACTCATGGAATGTTAGGGCATTATCCGGTGGATCCCCTTCACCATGTGTACTAACTATAATAAGTAGATTTTTTACTTTCTTAATATTATTAGGTTTAAAATCACTCATCGCGGAAACAGTTACCTGGAACCCTTTCCCCTCAAGCGTTGTGCTGGCCTTTTTAGCAAGACCGCGAGCATTACCTGTTTGTGAACCATACAGAATGGTCACTTCTTTTGAAGCTGTGCCTCCTGTGGCTCCTTGCTGGCTTGGGACTCCAAGGACCGAGGCCAATGGCGCAGAAGCTGCACCCGCAAGATACCCACTCAACCACACTTTTTGTGATTCAGTAAAAGTAGGTAAAAGACGATTTAGGAGTTCCGCCTGCTCCTGATTAAACGGACTGTTCATTACCTGAAGTTGCAACGTTATCCACCTCACTATGGAATATAAACTCTATCATACAGTATTTTTAGAGGCTGTAAGATTTAAATTAGTTCATTTAATGACTCTGTTTTCGACTATCTACTCCCCAACGGCACGTTCAATTACGATATCCTCGATTACCGTATGATTGCTTAAGGCAGGAGTGCAAAGGATACTTTGACCTTCTTTTTGTCGGGATCGAACGATCTTGTTTAACTCTGCGAGCAGGAGCCCGGTGAAGAGCATATAAGGAACGACGATGACTCGGCCCTCTGCTCCTTCTGATATAGATTCCAATCCTTCACTCAGCTTTGGTTCTGTAGCAGCTAAATAACAAACGGATACCTCCTCAGGTCTAAGTCGATCCCCGAGACCATCTGCTATCTTTCCGAAGTTTACGTGAACATCTGGGTCACTGCTGCCAACACCGACGATTAATAATCTGTCTCTTGGTGCCACTTCACCCGCGGAATCCTTTATTAATTCAGCGACCGCATCCAAGATTACTTCCTGTACGCCAAACGGATTCTTTATTTTGACCGGAATACTTGGATATTTGGCAATCAAAGGTGATAAGGCTTCAGGAATATCCCGTTTTATGTGTCCTGCTGCCAAAAGAAACAGTGGAACCACATCTATTTCCGTTGCACCCTGCTCCACACATGTTACAAAGCCTTCTTCAATCAGCGGCTCTGTTAACTCAAGGAAACTGAGTTCCTGAATCGGTACATCAATTCGCGCCTTAACCTTATCGATAAAGGCTCTTATCTCGACCGCTCCTTTTTTTGAGCGAGTACCGTGGCCGATATAAAGAATTGCTTTCATACAATGTGCTCCCTTCTGTTGTTACCGGTTGGCTGCTGGAATATTGGGTACAATTTCTTCCTGGAACCAATTCAATTTCTTGTGTAATTTCACAACCTCACCAATCACTATCATACTTGGATTGGTAATTTGCTCTCTTTCCACCACTTCTTCAATATTCTCAAGTGATCCGACCACGATCCTTTGGTCGTTCAACGTACCCCAATGGATTAAGGCGATCGGAGTTAGTGGTGATTTACCGTTTACGATTAGATGTTTGGTTATTGTTGGAAGATGTGATACTCCCATATAAACACAAATCGTATCTACAGCCTTTGCCAAATGTGCCCACTGGTGTTCTGCCTCTACATCACCAGCTTGATGGCCGGTGATAAATGCGAAGCTTTTACTCACTGAGCGATGGGTAACAGGAATTCCTGCATACGCAGAAGCAGCAATCCCAGCCGTAATGCCCGGAACCACTTCAAAAGGAACATTATGCTTCATGCATTCCTCTGCTTCTTCGCCCCCGCGTCCGAAAACAAAAGGGTCTCCCCCTTTTAAGCGAACTACTTGGTACCCCTTTTTGGCGTATTTCACCAAGAAATGATTAATAGTCTCCTGCTTCATTGTATGATAATGTGGAAGCTTACCGCAATAGACAAGTTGAGCTCCCTCTTTCGCATTCTCCAAAAGTTCAGGATTTACCAGCCGATCATAGAGGATGACATCAGCTTGCTTGAGGCAGCGCAATCCTTTTACTGTAATTAAATCTGGATCTCCTGGACCCGCACCTACTAAATAAACCTTGCCAACCATTGATCAACCATCCTTTCTTATCAACTCATGTTAGAGAACGTTCTTTTCTTGGAGGTAACTTAAAATCTGATTCACTGCCTCTTCTACTGTTAAAAGGTCAGAACGGACCGTGATTTCTGGTAATTCCGGTGCTTCATACGGAGAATCAATTCCAGTGAAATCCTTTATTTCCCCGCGGCGTGCCTTTGCATACAGCTGCTTTGGATCACGCTTCTCGCACTCTTCTATTGGACAATCCACAAAAACTTCAACAAACTCGCCTTCTTCAAAAATGGCTCGGACCTGGTCACGATCGGATCGGAACGGAGAAATGAATGCTGTCGTTACAACGGCACCGCTATCTACAAACAATTTGGCAACTTCGCCAATTCTTCTGATATTCTCTGTCCGGTCATGGTCAGAAAAACCAAGATCTTTGTTTAACCCGTGACGGATATTATCGCCATCAAGAACATATTCATTAATCCCCTGACGGTACAATGCGCTTGATACCGCGTTTGCAATCGTCGATTTACCTGAACCAGAGAGGCCAGTAAACCAAAGGACACAGCTTCCATGACCATTTTGAGCATGACGGTCGGATTTAGTTACTGTACTAGCGTGCCATGTAATATTGGTAGCTTTTGTCATGATTTTTCCTCCTAAACGTGCGTTTCTTCTTTCATTCCTTCAATCAACACTTCAACAACCTCTTTACGGCTGAATGTGGATGGTGGAAGCTGTCCTGCACGAAGCAATTCTCGAACCTTCGTTCCAGAAAGGATCACTCTGTCTTCATTGCTGTGCGGGCAAGTTTTATCAGAAGCCATTCCTTCACACTTTGTGCAATAAAAGCTATGTTCAAAGAATAATGGTTTAATGCCAAGCTCCCCTTCAGGGAATTCACTAAAGATTAATTGAGCATCGTAGGTACCATAATAATTCCCTACACCTGCGTGGTCACGTCCGACAATAAAATGCGTGCATCCAAAGTTCTTACGAGCAATTGCATGGAAAATCGCTTCTCTTGGTCCTGCATATCTCATTGCCGCTGGGTAAACACCTAACTGTACACGTTCTCTCGGGTAGTAATTTTCAAGCAGAACACGATAGCTTTTTAGACGAACATCAGCTGGGATATCGTCAGACTTTGTTTCTCCAACAAGCGGGTTAACGAATAGTCCATCCACTGTTTCAAGTGCCGCTTTTTGAATGTATTCATGAGCACGGTGAATTGGATTTCTAGTTTGGAAACCTACGACGGTCTTCCAGCCTTTTTCTTCAAACAACGCACGAGTTTCCTTTGGCTCGAACCAAACATCGCCGAAGATTCCTTTTTCCGGTTTTTTAACCAACACTACATCGCCAGCCACATAGACAGGTCCTCTTTCATAAAGACGCTTAACTCCCGGATGAGCGGTTTCTAGTGTCCTATAAACCTCAACTGCTTCTTTATCTAAATTCGGTTCATACCATTCTGAAACGGTAATAACCCCATATACCTCTTTATTGTAAATTAGCTTGATTTTCTCCCCAACTTCAAGCGTTGCTGCTGTTTCATAGGAAACAGGAAGTGTAACGGGAATAGACCAAATTGTATTATCTGCAAGACGCATGTTCTCCACAACATTTTCATAATCGGCTTTTCCAAGGAAACCGGTTAGTGGACTAAATAAACCAACACCGATCAACTCAAGATCACTTAAGGCAATGGCGTCAATTTGAAGTTCTTTTTCAATGGATGTTACATCATAATTTGGATCAAATGCTTCGATAAGTTTACCTCCATGAGGTGCTGGTAAAAATGACAACTGAATCAAACCTTTCTTAATTGAATTTGCGTTTTTTTAGTAAAGATCCTCTAAATTAGAGATTTATATCAACGATAAAAACTATTAAAAAAATAATCCTTATCGATGAAATCAATTGTTTTTCATTAAGTCTCTCAGACTACTTTTCTACTGCTTCAGCAACTGGGTGATTTGACCGTTTCATCAATGACGAAATTCCAAATACAGAGATTAAAACCCCTGCCATTGCTACAATCGGATAAAAGTTATGTTCTATCAGCATTTGGATAAGCGTGTAAGAAAGTACCATGGATAAAACAGGTGACACAATCCAAACCGTTAGAAGCTGAACCACAATACCCTTTTTTAAGACTGACTTGCCATGCTTGGCAAAACCAATTCCGATAATTGAAGATGTTGTGATTTGTGTCAGCGGTACAGGAATGCCAAAAACGGAGGCCGCAGTCACAATCGCTGCTCCTGTTCCGGAAATGACACAGCCTTCTTCAAGCCGAAGCGTGGTAATTTTCTTTCCATTTGTTTCTAAAACACGATGTCCTAAAAGAATCGCACCAGCGGCAACAAAAAGCCCGCCCCAGAAAATACCGCTGCTAGTTGACATGATATCTGCTCCGACAAGCGGTCCAACCGCATTGGCGACATTGTTCATCCCTGCTGAGAAAGCTTCAAATAACCCCATGCATACTACAAGAACAGAAAGGATCGGTATGGCTTTCGGTGCTTCCATCCATCGTTTCAGAGTTTTAATTTTCAATAGATTTGCAGCAAGAATGGCAATTAAGAATGCCGCAAAAGGAGTTAGGAGCCAAAAGACCATAATCCATGCTAACTTACTTACAAATACGGATTGATAAACGATACCAGCCCCTACCACTGATCCTACAGCTACTTCACTAGTGGAAAGTGGAATCCCGAATATATTTGCTAAGAATAAGGAAAGTGCAGCTGAAGCTAAAACGATTAGCGCGACGGGTACAGTAAACGTACTGTTTGGTACAATTCCGCTGCCAATTGTTTTTACCACTTCGCCTCCTCCCAGCCAAGCGCCAAAGAAAACGGCAATCCCGCATAGTAACAATGCCAGCTTTTTCTTAACCACTCCTGCTCCATAAGAAATACCCATTGAAGCGGCCGCACCACTTGCACCAATATTGACTGCAAAAAATAATCCTATCGTCACTGCTATAATTGTGAGCAAACGAAAAGCCCCCTTCTAGGAAGTGTGTAAGCCACACTCCGTTTTTCCGCTTCCCACCCAGCGTCCTGCACGTGAATCACCATCTGCACTAACAGGCTGTGTACAAGGGAAACAGCCGATACTAGGGTAATTTTGATCGTGCAAGGTATTATAAGGGAGATCTTTTTCCTTGATATAGGCCCAAACTTCGTCCCATGTCCAGTGAATGAGCGGACAGATTTTAATGTTCTGAAACTTTACATCTTTATTTAAAAATTGAGTGTTTGCTCTTGTTGGTGATTGCTCTCGCCGAAGCCCTGAAATCCACGCTTGTTTAGCTGTCAGTGTTTCCCTTAATGGTATAACTTTACGGATATTACAGCATTGGTTGGGCTCCCTTTTCCACAGCGCTGATCCATATTGTTCACGCTGTTCATCTAAGGTTAGCTTTGGCAGCTTCCGTTCAATTTTCAATGATGGGAAGCGTCTTTCGATTTTGTTAATTACCTCATAGGTTTCAGGAAAGTGTAAGCCAGTATCTAAGAAAACAATATGAGCATCTGGCTTAACCTGTTGGATAAGGTCGATTAATACAATTGCTTCTGCACCAAAACTGGATGCATAAACGATCTGGTCTTCCGGATAAGAGCTATAAGCATACTCCAATACCGCTTTTGCTCCTTTGGTTTTATCCTCAATTGAAAATTGATCGGATATCTGGTTCCAATTTTCATACGTAACCGGTGTATTCATTTACTACAATCCTCCTTTTATTTATCAAAAAAACCTTCCCCAAAAAGGAAAGGCATCTCACGATTGTTTAACGCCTTATCTCCCAAAATGGACACCACTTTGCTGGAATTAGCACCTTACACAGCAGGTTGCCGGGCTTCATTGGACCAGTCCCTCAGCCTCTCTTGATAAGTTATGGTAATTGTTGAGATTAATCCTACCATACCCATAGGATTTGTGTAAATAAGTAAAATAAAAATTTTGAAAAATAAATTTTCGACTTTTTTCCAACAAAAAACGCTCTAGACGCATATACGGTCCAGAACGCTTTTGTTAGTAAATACTATTTTCAGGCTGACTTACTTTTTTCCATTTTTCTAATTGACTCAAACCTCGTTGTTCTGTTAGTTGTTGATTCGCGATCTCTATACCTTCACCAATACTGTTAACAGCACCAAATAGGTAATACCTAATGCCAGTATTAAAGAGCACTTGATTGTAAAATGGCTGTAATGTTGTAGATTGTTCTCCGCTGAGTATTGCCAGTTTCATGTCAGACTGTTCTTGTGCAGATAGTTTACTATCTTTGTCTGGTTCTTTCACCAATAGGCCATATTCCTCAGGTTTTACAATGGAAGATTCAATCTTATTGTCTGTTATTTTATAAATAAAGCTGTTGCGGTGAACAGGTAAATCCTCTGAGCCTTCCATTCCCTGTACGACATAGACATTTTTAAAGGAAAGCTCTTTAAAAATAGGCGCAATTTTGTTGATCGCTGTCCGATGATAAGCACCCATCATTAGTGATTCTGCATTCGCGAGGTTCAATAACTTTTCTACTGTATTAAAAAGTGTCCTTACCCCGAGCTCCTTACGAATTCTGCGCAGATTCCCTAAACTAGCGCAATATTCTTCGGTATTTGCGAAGGCAATTCCTGCTTCTTCGATTGTTTTTGCCAGTCCTAGCGGTGTTTGAGTAACATTCAAACCTAGTTCCGATAGGATTTCCATGATTGTTGTGCCATATTTTGGAGGCAGTGAATCACTTCCATGTAAAAATACGGGCATCCCGTATTCAGCCATTAATATGGCAGTTGGTATACTTCCTGTGAAAGAGTTTCTCCCATTATACGGACTGGCTAAATCAATAAGTGACTGGTTTGGCGATTCTAGTTTAGTACTAACATCTTGATAGGCATGTACAAATGCGAGCAGTTCCTCTGGCGATTCCGTTTTCAAGCGGAGTGCAATCAGATAGGCTGCAATTTGGGCGTCTGTTGCTTTGCCACTAATAAGAGATTGAGCGACTTCTTTAGTTTGATGGTAGTCTAAGTCTTTTGACCCTCTTTTTCCCCTTGCGACTTCTTTAAGCCATTGTTGCATAACTTTCTGCCTTCCCTTCCGGTTCTAGTAAACTTATCTTATCACGGAAGGTAACCACTTCTCCAACAACGATTATTGCAGGATTTTGAATCCCTTCTTTTTCAACCACGCTAACAATTGAACCTAGTGTTCCTGTAACCGTACGCTGATGGTTAGTTGTCCCTTGCTGAATAATCGCGACTGGGGTGCTTTCGTTTTTTCCATGCGTGATTAATTCCTCGCAAATAAACGGAAGGTTCGTGATCCCCATATAAATCGCCAGCGTGTCAACCGCTGTTGCCAGGCCCTTCCAATTAACATCCGTTGGTTTCCCTTTCGGCTTATGCCCTGTTACAACAGCAAAAGAACTGGCTAATTCCCGATGGGTAATTGGGATTCCAGCATACGCAGGGACTGCTACTCCTGCTGTTATCCCCGGGACCACTTCAACCTGAATCCCATTTGCCACCAAGGCTTCAACCTCCTCCGCTCCTCGTCCAAATACGAAAGGATCGCCGCCTTTTAGACGGACCACCGTTTTTCCCTGATTGCTGTATTTAACTAAAAGATGGTTAATCGTATCTTGCTTTATTGGATGATGATTTGGTCGTTTTCCACAATAAATGAGATGGCAATCCCGTTTTGCATCCTTTAATATTTCTGGATTAACCAACCTGTCATATAGTATCACATCTGCCTTTTGGATACATCTTAAGGCCTTAAGTGTTATTAAGTCTGGGTCACCAGGACCTGCTCCCACAATATACGCTTTCCCCATAATAACCATCCCTCCTTCTTAACGCTGCGTACTAGGTACTGCCACATTGGTTTTCGGCAGCTGCAGATGAGATTTAGAATCATCTTTCCCATGTGTATAATAGAGAGCCAATCCCGTAAATAAAACACCGCTGATTAAATTGCCAATAAGCACAGGGATTTGATTCCAAATCCACCAATCAGCCACATTGACTTCTGCCCCCAGAATCATGCCAGCCGGGATAACAAACATATTAACCACGGCATGTTCAAAACCTTGCGCAAAGAAGATTACTATCGGCAGCCACATGGCAGCAATTTTTCCAATCACAGACTTTGTTGTCAACGCCATTACGGCACCAAGTGTCACCATCCAATTACAAAGCAGCGCTTTTACAAATACGACAAGCAAACCTTCTGAACCAAGACTTTTGTATCCTAGTGTTTTGGTTTCTGCCACTGCTATGATTTTTACTGCTACTGCATGATTGTTGACCTGCCCAAGCTGAGTGACAGCAATGATATATAGAATGGCATAAATAACAGCTCCTGCCAAATGACCAATGATGACCCAAAACCAATTTTTCAACATTTGCGTAACTGAGGCTTTTTTCGCCATGACTGCAACTGGAATTAGTGCGAAACTACCAGTAACTAATTCCAAGCCAAGGAGAATGATGATGACAAATGCAGCCGGAAATAGTAATGCCCCGATAATTCCTATTCCTGTTTGGACCTCTGCCGTAAAAGCTAATGTCGTCCCAAACCCAAGTAAAGCACCACCTAGTGCTCCCCTAATGAGCAAATCTTTCACAGGTAATTTCGCCTTCATTTCACCTGCTTGAATCATACTATCTACTACTTGATTCGGAATTATAATGGTCATCTTGTCACACCCCTTATTTTACTTAATTTGGATTTACGTCACTTTGAACTATCCTTATGGGTCTTAGTTACTATGAAACTATTCCACTACCTATCATTCTCTAATTAAGACATAGACTTGATCACCCTTAACCTCCACGGGATAAGTTTGAACGCACCCCACATCCGGAGCCTGGACCTTGCCATTCTTTACACTAATCTTCCAATCGTGCATGGGGCAAAATACATATTCACCGCTTAGTATCCCCTCTGCAAGCACGCCGCCTTTGTGGGGACAGCGGTTCTCAATAGCAGTGATTGTACCGTTCTCCATTTTAAAAACAGCCATTTCCTTCCTGCCGATGGTGACTGTTTTTCCTAACTTTTCCGGCAGATCTGCAACCTCTCCGATAAACACACTGCGAATTGTTTTTTCCATATGTTCAAACTCCTCATCGTCATAGTTTTACAGTTTGGTATAGGTCTCTTAAGAGATTCTTATTGTGAATCGCTTCCTTCCATGGATCTTGAACTACAGACAGTGCCTCATCGATTCGTTTATTGAATTCTCTCACCATTAATTCATCCGATAGTATCTCTCTAATATGGTCTATCCCTAAGCGCTCCACCCAAGCTGATGTTCTTTCTAGGTATTTAGCACTTTCACGATAATATTGAAGAAATGCTCCAATCATATTGACCAACTCATCACCTGTTTTGAACTTGAACAACAAGTCCGCTTCACGTAAATGAGTCCCTCCATTACCGCCGACATACATCTCCCAAGCACCTTCTACACCAACAACTCCTACATCCTTAATTCCACTTTCCGCACAGTTACGGGGACAAGCTGACACAGCCATTTTCACTTTATGAGGTGTGTTTAAACCTTCGAACTTCCTTTCTAGTCTGATTCCCATTCCAATTGAATCCTGGGTACCAAACCGGCAGAAATTTTCACCTACACATGTTTTTACAGTGCGAAGTCCTTTTGAGTAAGCTGACCCTGATGGCATATCAAGTTCTCCCCAAATCTTTGGCAGGTCTTCCTTATAGACACCAAGTAAATCAATTCGTTGACCGCCAGTAACCTTAATCATGCCAACCTTATATTTATCGGCAACATCGGCAATTTTTCGTAAGTCATCTGAGGTTGTTACGCCGCCATACATTCTTGGAACAACGGAGTAGGTACCGTCCTTTTGGATATTCGCATGCATTCTTTCATTGACATATCTGGCTTCGCGCTCGTCTTGATATTTTAACGGGTCAATCATACCTAGGTAATAATTTAATGCAGGTTTACATTTTGAACAGCCGTCTGTTTTCCACCCGAGTACATTCATTACCTCGCGTATATGAGTGAGTCCCTTTTCACGAATTTCTTCCAGCACTTCATCTCTTGATAATGTTGTACAGCCGCAAATTGCTTCCTTTTGATCTGCTTGATAGTGTTCTCCAAGTGTACAAGCTAGTAAATCAGAAACAAGAGATTTGCAGCCTCCACATGAACGTGAAGCGTTCGTACAGCCTTTGACCTGGTCAACTGTAGTTAATCCATTTGCCTTAATTGCCTCTACAATATTTCCCTTCGTGACACCATTGCAGCCGCAAATAAGTTCTTCATCTGACATACTGGCAACTGCATTGACCCCAATATTTACACTTTCTGACGACTCTAAATATTCCTCAATTCGTGCTCCTTTTTTAATAAAATCAAATAACTTATTTCCATCCTTTGTATTGCCAAACAACACAGCTCCTGCAATCTTTCCGCCTTCAATTAGGACTTTTTTATAAACACCATTCCAATCGTCGTACATTTTATAAACTTTTGTATGTTCATCGTCATTTATTTTTCCAGCTGAGAAAACATCGACGCCGGATACCTTTAATTGGGTTGATAACACAGATCCTTGGTAGCCTTCAGCCTGTATTCCACAGAGTCTTTTCGCTAACACTTGTCCTTGCTGATATAGCGGTGCAACTAATCCATACGCAATACCACGGTGCTCGGCACATTCCCCTACCGCATACACATTAGGGATTTCTGTCTCTAAATAATCATTGACAAGGATTCCACGGTTAACTGGTATTCCCGCTGCTTGTGCCAACGCTACATTGGGTTTAATTCCAACGGCCATAACAACTAAATCGGCTTTAATTCTGCTGCCGTCTGAAAACTTAAGACCAGTGACATGTTTTCTGCCTGTAATTTCGGTGGTGTTTTTTTGTAAAAGAAACTTCATCCCCTGTTTTTCGAGCTCTGCTTGCAATAATTTACCTGCCGTTCGATCTAACTGGCGCTCCATTAAGTAATTATGAATATGGATGACATCCACTTCCATCCCGAGGTTAAGGAGTCCTCTTGCTGCTTCCAAACCAAGTAAACCTCCGCCAATGACCGCAGCTTTCTTGTATTTCTTTGAATATTCAATCATCTCTTCGCAGTCTTTTATATTTCGAAATGCCTTAACTCCTTCTTTATCTGCGCCGGGTAACGGCAGCATGAATGGGTTTGAGCCAGTGGCAATAATTAATTGGTCATAGGATTCTATGCGGCCTTTATCCGTACTAACAGTCCGCGTATGCGTGTTAATGGCTGTTACCGTCTCTCCAGGATAAAAATGGATCTTGTTAACACCGTACCATTCCCAGTCATTTAAGGTGATGTCACTAACTGAAGTACCACCCTGCAACACCTTTGATAACTGGATTCGATTATAATTTGGATAAGGTTCCGTGCCAAAAATCGTAATTTCGAACCCATTTGGATTGATTTTTAACACTTCTTCAATCACTCTAACCCCTGCCATTCCATTTCCAATGAGAACTAGTTTTTGTTTGATCATGTGAACACCTTCCTTATTCGATTTGAATTATCTGAATTATTTATAACATCATGACAACTTTATTAACATGAGTTTGGAAGGTTATCTTCCACATTATTTTATCACTCCACTCTGCTAAAGCACCTTAAAATCCCCTAGTTCATCAGGTTGTTAACGGATACATTTCTATTAAAAGCAAAAAAATGGACTTCAAAAATGAAGTCCAAAAAACACTTACCACATGAAATGAGAGTATATGAAATCTGCAGTCATTAATCCAAAGCCAATGGAAATATTGACCCATCCTAAAATTTTTGACACCTTCTGTTCTGTTTTTAGCGAAGCATTTTTGTATGCTTTTACATCGGTAAGAAGGATTAATCCCCCTGTCACCCAGCAGATTATGATCACATAATTTAAATAGCCAATATACAAGCACGGGACTCCCTTCACCATTTATTTAGATTTCATTCCAACTCTGTGAATATGGGTATCAACCTTTATATCAAACGTAACATTCTGATAGATTTCATTCCATTTCTCTTTTGTTTTTACATTTTTATTCCAATATTTCGGTAATTTAGCTCGAAAATGTTCACCAAAGCCAAAGATATCAGCTTTCTTTTTTTGGGTGCTTTTAATTAATTTTTCAATTGACACTTTCACATTTTTAGAAGTTGCTTTCTCAATTTTTTTCAATATAGCTGAATCAGATAGCTGTATTCTTGCACTTTCCTTTTCATCAATTTCACTTTCATACTGAATCTTGATTGAAACATGTGGTTTGCCATTCTTTAGCATTACTTTCGTTCTCGTTTTTCGGCTAACAGCCCGAACTAAGACTGATTCATTTTTGTCAGGTACTTCGACAAATGCACCATACCCTCCTCTTCCAATTCCTCTTACTGCCATAAAGATACCTATTTGCAACGGATTTGTTTTGCCGACCATTTTATCACCATGAAAATAAGCTAGACCGTTAAGTTGTATGGAAGACTTTCCTTTTAGTTCTAAGTATGGCAGATATGGATCTTGCCCTTTACTAGAGTAAATAGTCCAAAAAAGTCCAATGAAGCTGGGTGGAAATTTCCCTAATGAAGATAAATTATCAACCAGGTCTGCTAAATAAAGGGATGGAATACGTTCCAGTTCCGGGACTATTTTCATATATTTTGAAGCTGATTCCTTTGAAACCACTAGAGAGGCTGTTCTTCGAATTTCGGGATTGCGTCTTAGAAAATCATTAAATCGGTTTGTTCCTGACCTTGCTACTTCCTCACTTAGGACAATAATCCGTAAATGCCCTAGAAACAATTCATCCGCAATTTCCTGCTGCAGATTTAATATGGCATCCTCAAAGGTATGGCCAACAACCTCAATCACCAATACAGGCTTTGCTGAACCCCCAGGCTGCTGTGGACCCAGAGGTATTTCTCCAGGGACTGCAATTTGGGCCGTAACCTTAATCATTTCTTCATCAGGAATCGGAAACTTTTTGCTCAAATGAGAGATTTCATCCTCCTTTTTTCTTTCCTCTTCACTTGCAATATCCACTCCAATCGCCAAAACATTTGCTCTTTGTTCAATCTCTTTACTGTCCCAACACCCAGATAGTAAAGGGATAAAAATACCAAACAACATAGCAACTTTTATTTCACGAAGATTTTGCCACATTTCTTTTCCTCCTCCAGCTCTTGAGGAAATCCATTAGTAAAAGGACTGCTGGATACAAAATCGTAATAAGTAAACCGATTCTTCCAATAAATTGGATGATCTCATACATGTGTAAAATGTTTTGCGGTGCCATCGCCAAAAAAAACACACATGGCAGAATGAAATAAGAAAGTACTTTATGATCCTTTAGTCTGAAAAGCTCCTTAATCGAATGGATGGTAAAGTAATAACTAGAGAATAAGGTGGTAAAAACAGCCAATACCCAAACCGCCAAAAAGATGATATCCAACCTTTGGAGGATGTTTCCCGGTATTGCTGTGGTCCGAGCCAATTCTAAAGTTGGCCAAAAGATTTGTTTAATCTCTTCTGGTCCAAAAATTGCCACCGTAGCAATTACAATTAATAGGTATAAACCTCCTGAAATAAGAATGCCCCAAAAACTAGCCTTTATCGCTTTTTTTGGCGATTTCATTGAGGGAATGATCATCGTAATAATAAAGGACCCCTGAAAAAGAGCTGCAACAGTCAGCATACCTCCGGCCATATTCCACAGATCACTTCCGAAAAATATCGGACGTAAATATAAGGGATTGGCATTCTTTAATGAGAATGCTACAACAATTAAAACAGGAGCCAATATCATCGGTACATAAAGATTATGGATATAGGCAAAAACATTGATATTGTTCCGACAGCTAATGGAGGCTAATAAAAGCATTACAATAACGGTTACCTCCAATGGTGTTTCTCTTAGCACTCCCGTAACGACCACCGCACCGAATTCCCGTGCAGTAAGACTGGTCAATATTAAAAAGAAGATGATAACAAATATACTAAAAATTCTTCCCAGCCATTTCCCAATTATATCTTGACTATAGGTAATAATCGTTTTTTGTGGGTGGCGAATCCCAAGAGAGGTTATAAATACTAAACCAATCGCCGCCAAAAACATACCAGTTAATGTGACAAATGGAGCACTTGTTTCACCTGCTCTGACAGCAAACAATGGCAGTGGAAGAACACCTACTCCTATTATAGTGCTAATTAAGATCGTTGTTGCTTGAAGTGTTGTGATCTCCTTCGGATCCCCCATTGCTTGTGCCCTCCCGCTGATCATTTCCAACTTTATTATGTTCTAATACCTTATTATCTTTTTCCGTAAGTCTGGATTGGTTAGCTGGATGAAGGAAGTCTGGCCTTTTTGGCATCCACCATAAGGGACTTCGTATCACAACATCTTTCATCCCTTGATAATCTGACGGAGAAACAGGTGCCATATATGGCACACCAAATGATTTTAATGAGAGCATGTGATTAAAAATAAAGATAATACCTATCATTACCCCGTATAGTCCAAAAATACCAGCCAATATCATAATCGGAAATCTGAGCATTCTTAATGCAAACGCTGCTGTATAGGTAGGCGTGGCAAACGAACCAATCGTGGTTAAGGCGATAACCACTACTGTAATTGGACTGGATAATCCCGCTTCAACGGCCGCCTGTCCAATTACCAGCACCCCCACAATCGATAGGGCGCCGCCGACTTGTTTTGGTAGCCGGACGGTTGCTTCTCGTAATATTTCCATCGCGATTTCAATAATCAACACTTCGATAACAGCTGGATAAGGAACACCTGCCCGGCCGCCCGCAACTGCTACTGCAAATTCTGTTGGCAGTAGTTCCGGATTAAAGGAGATAAGGGATACATATAATGACGGAAAAATAAGTGAAAACACTAATGCCAATATCCGGGCCAGTCGAACAAAACTTCCCATTAGGAACCTTGATGAATAATCTTCTGTGGTTTGGTAGAACTGATTAAAAACTACTGGAACCAATAATGAAAATGGTGAACCATCGACAAGAATAGCCACGCGACCCTCTATTAAATTTGCGACCGTTTTATCAGGCCGCTCAGTTGATTGGGTCTGCGGAAATGGTGAAAAAGGATTATCTTCAATAAATTGTTCTAAATATCCCACGTCGAGGATGGCATCTATATCAATCTCGGAAAGCCTTTTTTCCACCTCTTTAATCACCGTTTCATTTGCGATGCCTTTAAGGTAACAAATGGCTACCGTTGATTTTGTCAGACGGCCAATTTTCATCGTTTTCACTTGAAAGTCTGGTGTCGGCAGTCTGTATCTTAATAACGCAACATTGGTAGCAATATTTTCAATAAAACCTTCCCGCGGTCCTAGAATGACTTGTTCTGTTTCTGGTTGGGCAATTGCTCTTTTGTCAACTTTTCGCGTTCCGATATGAATGGCTTCCTTCAGACCGTCCATTATAATCACGGTTTCACCGCGAAGCATGAACTCAATTAAATCGTCCAGACATTCTCCAACCTTCGCCTCACTATGATATAGAGTTTCGGTTAGGATGATATCGATTAATTGGGCAAGTGGTTTTTCTTTTCCGATTAAGTGTTCAGGTTCATACATGAGGGGTCTTAAGATATCTTTATTTATGGAATCCTTATTCACTAAACTTGAAAAATACACACAGGCCGCCGAGAAGCTGCCAAAAATTTTAAAATGCTTTATCTTTAAATCTCCGTTATTTCCGAGAATTTCTTTTATCTGCTGCTCAGTCTCACCTAATGAGCTAGAAGTTGGTGTGTTTTCCTTTTGGTGAACTAATTTACTCGGTGTCAACAATTGTGGTTTTTTAAAGGTACGTTTCTTCGGCCGCAATAAGGACACACTCCCACCTCCTAACTAATAATTTTTACCAGCACTGAAATTTTATTCCTCTCTTACCATTGTATTTCGTAATAAAAAAACAGAGATCTAGAGGACCTCTGTTTCCTATATTATTTTAATCTAATGAAGAAGGGACACATCCATATCATTAAACCAATTAAGGTTATCCCGAAAGCACCTAGTTTATTTTTATCCTTAAGCAGGTAATAAGCATGTGCGAAACTATAAAGTCCACCAAAAAGTACTACTGTCCACAGAATAAACTTCACTAATCCCTCACCTTTTCAATTTCTGATTCTTTTATCTGCTTACCGAAACCAATTATTTCTACCTGGACACTTACATCTATCTGAGCAAATGGGTAGTTTTTATTCGACCAATCCCACTCCTCATATTCTTTTGTCGAGCTGAATAAAGGCCGAACATATAATGACCAGTAGAAGGGCTCTGACTTGAATTCCTTTTGTGTCTTTTCTATTAGCGGTACCATATTCTTTTTTATTTCTTTGGCAATCCAATTTTTTAAAATCCTTTGATTTTTTGTATCCCCTGCATAATCAACCATACTCGGTACAGATAATAGCTCAATTTCAATTGGTACCGTCACATCAATTTTCGGAGGACCCTTTCTCTTCTTTATTTTTACATCCGTTGCGGTTTTTTTCTTGACCCTGACCGCAACTTTATATTTTTTATCTAATGGATCAGTAAAACTGACAAACATATCTTCTACCTTCGAGGTATTATCCAGTAAAAGTGAAGCCCTTGTTTCCTCTCCTGTTAGCTTCGCAATCATTTTACCTTCCTTAAACACTGCTGAGCCAATCAACTGTACAGGATTCCCACCATTTTTCGGTACGTTTCCAGCAATGTATTGGTCTTCTTCATGAAATCCCTTTTCACCCTTTTTTTCACTAATAGAGCCGGTAATGGCTAAAAATAAATCAGCATCTCCATCTGTTATTGCAAAAAAACGATTAATCGACGCTTCCGGTACCAATCCTGTCTCTACTGATCGATCGATAATGAATTGGTAGTATTTATGTGGTCTAATGTCCATTTCCGGTTTGTTGTGTTTGATAAATTCTGAGGCCTTCCCCTCTGATACGATGATGTTGGTTTCTCTTCGTACCTCACGTTCTTTTAAAGCAGTACTAATGAATCTTAAAAACATTTCAGATTTTGCTAGTTCTTCGGATACGACGATCGTTTTGGCATGACTAAATGAAATCTGCCTGGTAACAAATGAATTTGCCGTGTTTTTTGCGGTGATAAAATCAGGTGCAGTCAATGTTATTATATTTCTATCTGATTTATCTTCCTGTCCAGTTGCACCTTTAATATTGAGTTTTGGATTAGAAAATTGAAAGGTAACATCAACTGCCTGCCTCTTTTTTAAATCTGTCCCTTCAGCAAAATCTAAACCAATTGCGATGGCATAGGACATTTGCTCTAACTCTTTACGATCCCAGCAGCCTGTAAGAAAGCTGACTAGAACGAGAATAGCTAAAACTTTCAACCCTTTACCGCCTCCTTTAATTTGACCACGATCAAGAGAAACAGCGGCAGGGAAAGCATAAGGTATTTTCCATAGGATAACATTTGCTTCCTTAGCACAAAAATGTTATCAACTTGATTCTCCGGTAAGAGGCCGATTAATAGAATTAGGATAGTTATTGGGATAAGGGTATGTTCAAATTCCTCAATATGAAACACAAATCCAAAAACCTTACTTACCAAATAGATGTAAACAGCGAATTTAACAATGACACTTAATAACCAAAAGGTTAAAAAGAAGGTCTCAATATTCGTGATGACCATTCCTATTGATACCAATCGAATCGCTTCATTGAAAGGATACGTGATTTTTCCTACACTTTGATAATCAAATAACAGGGCATAGGAAAGAAAGAGTGCTGCCATAATAAGAACACTATAAGCCAAAGCCCCAAATAAGCTTTTTGTATAAGTTTTATGATCTTTTACAAATGGATACATCATGGCAATGATCAGTGCATCACCAAACAATGAAACATAATTAAAACTTGTTTTGAGTATCGTCCATGTTCCAGGACCCAATAGTGGAAAAACCCTGTTAAACACAATATCCTTAGTAAGTAAAAAAACCAGCAGAATTAACGCTAATGTAATATAAGGAAAAATCATCCACGCCACAGAACATATAGATTCCCAACCTTTTTTTGCACCCCATAAACAAATGAGTAAAAAGAGGAGATATAATATAAAGGTGGGTGTTTTCGGAAAATTCATGGTAATTAATTGATCGGTATAACTTCTAGTTTCTAATGAGGTATTTATTAGTACGATGAAAAACATCATGGAACCAATTAAAAAGGTCATCCATTTCCCGAAAGCCAAATGGGTAATCTCTAATAGATTTTTGTTTTGGTATTTTTTCAGCAGAGAGTTTAAGGCAATAAAAGATGGCAGGATCATTAAAAATGATCCAATGATAACCATCCAAGAAGCATTTTGAGTGTCCCCAAAAAGAGTTGTTGTTGTCATATCGGTTGCCTTTGTAGCAATCATAAAAACAACAATGCTAAAGAACTCTCTCCCTCCCACTTGATCCTTTTCAACCATCACCATACTACCACCCTATTTCACTTGTTATTAATAGGCTCCTTGGTTAAATCTTTTGTTTTTACAAATGAAGGTCTTATACTTTCATGCGTTAGGACTTTCCGAAATAATGTATCATTTGATGACCTGTATTTTGGTGTTAATGGTGCCAAATATGGAACACCAAATGATTTTATTGTGGTCAAATAAAATAATCCAACCATAAAGATCCCGACCATACCAAAGATCCCAAACAAACTAGCCGCTATAAGGAATCCAAATCTTGCAACTCTAATCGCGTAATTTAAATTTACGTCACTTATCGCGAATGAAGACAAACCTGTTAAGGCTACCACAATTACGACAATCGGACTGACTACATTTGCTTCAACCGCCGCCTGACCTAGGATTAATGCTCCTACAATTCCGATGGTCGGACCGATCGGTGTTGGTACACGTATCCCCGCTTCACGTATCAATTCAAACGCAAGCTCCATTAATAGTAGTTCAAGTATGGCCGGGAATGGGACCATCTCCCGAGCACCCGCAATCGCTAATAATAAATCTGCCGGCAGCATTTCGATGTGATAATTCGTAATGGCAATATAAATAGATGGTGTAAACAAAGTAATAAAAATCGCCGACATCCGGAGAAAACGTGTAAAGTTACCATAAATAAAGCGTAAATAATGATCGTCTGCAGAATGGTAAAACGCCCAAAATGTTGCGGGTGTGACTAAGGCAAAAGGAGAATTGTTCATCACAACGATAACATGTCCATCCTCAATGAAAGAAGCAGCTCTGTCCGGTCTTTCTGTCTGCAGGATCGTCGGAAATAAGCTAGTTTTCCTGTCTTCAATATGTTGAATAAGGAGACCTAAATTTTGGACCGCGTCCTTTTGAATTGCTCCTATTCTTGCCTTTACTTCATTTAGTACTTTTTCACCAGCTAATTCTTTGTTGTAGATAATATAAACTTCATTGTTGGATCGTTCACCGATTACCATCTTTTCGACTGTGAAGTCTTCTGTTCGAATTTTTTTGCGGATCAGAGAAATATTTATATCTGCCTTTTCTACAAATGATTCTTTTGGTCCCAATAACGTTGTTTCATTTTGTGGTTTTTCAACACTTCGTCCAGCTGCGGTACTCGAGTGTATCACATAGCAGCGTGGTACTCCGTCTATAATTAGTAAAGTATTTCCTGTATTTAATTCCTTGATTGCCTTTTTTATTTTTTGTTCTTCATTAATGGAACTGGCGCTTATGATGGATGATACTTCTTTTGTTTCTTTATTACTGTTCAAAAGTAAAGGCTTTATGATATGCTCATCAACCATATTTAAATCAGTTAATGATGGAATATAAAAAATTACCGCTTCTTTCTCCATCATAGGTATTTTTATATGCCTTACCTTAAAATCGACGTTTTGTGGAAAAAAATAGAACTGTTTTATGATTAATGCGTCTATTGATATATCCCCAGAAAAAGAATTGCCTTTAATATCGGATTCATCATCAAGAAGTTCTTTGCTTGTTTCAAATTGGAATATATCGCTCTTTTTAAATAATTTTCTTTTCATTTTGTTTTATACTCCTATAAGGGTTACTTTCTCATTGCTTACTATTTATTTAGTCTTTATTAAATTAGCTAAAATATCCACTTTTCGGATATTTTTCCTTCATATAGCGGTAATAGGACTAGAGCTTATAAAGTTGCCGCCGCCATATTATACTGTGATTGCTTCATTGCTTTAGCAAATAATCAAAGAGAGCAGCATCCATTAAGAATGCTGCTCTCTTTGATTATTTTTTCTCAAGGAAATAATTATTTTCATTTGAGCTTTTAACTATATAATAGCCCTTCTTTGGTTCAACATAGAAATTTAAAGGGCAATTTAAATTAGTGGTTAAAGCTTCCTGTAGCTGAACTGCCTTTTGTCGCTTGTTGTTAAAGGCTCTTTCAGACATATCGATTAAGATTGTATGACCAAAGCTTGTTAAAACCTCAATTTGACGGGTTCTAATCGAATTTGTAGTTTTTACATGAATAAGTGATAACCATATGTTACAATGGCACTTCCTATTCTTTGTAGGAAACAATATAATGCCCAGCTGTGGATTGACACATATCGGATGCATTCTAGTTGGAGAAAGCAGATATTTTGCACTACGTTGGTCTGAAAGTAAATTGGACCTCACATGTAATAAGGATTCCTCGATTATCGTAATGGGATTTTGTTTTACAAGGAACATCTCTTTCCCTTCAATTACCCTAGACCATACTTCTCCTCGATTATGGTACTCGCCTGTTAGTAATACCGTCTTTTCATTAAGCAGGTGTTTATCTCTTATGTCCATAAAGTAGTCACCCTCTTTTTCTAGTATTAGTGGTTGATTATTTTAAGAATAAGAGTATACTAACCATACAGTTGTATACTCAACTTGCCTTGCCCTTGGGTATGTGTCCGCCAAGATCATTACCCGAGGGTGATTATTTTAACTATGTTTCCATCATACTTTTCCACATCATTCCTCCTCAAAAATAGTATATTTTACTAGAAGATATAAAGTAAATCTGTTGTAAATAAATAATTTTTTTGTTGCTCCTAACATACTTTTCAATCGTAGTTACCCATATTGACGAACGTTTACTTTGCACGTATAATGATTATTTATTTATTTTCGACACATACATTTCTTCAAAAAACATTTATCTTTGTCCTCCATTTCAACAGTTTTGCTATTTTCAGCAGATTTTACACTCAATTCTAATAAATCTTTCAATTTGTTAACTGAAAATTCATAAATACACAGAAAATACATATTTGTTTATTACTCTTACAAAAAAATCTTACCCTATTATAGAGTAAGATTTTTGTTTACATAATATTTTTATATGATTCTTTTGTTATACTGCTTCTAATTTTTGTGTGTCGATGAATTTTCTTTTTTGGATGTAGGTTAGCCTCCATGATAGTGCTATACCGGCTGCTAACAAGCCTGCGGTAAGTCCCAGCCAATAACCGGTTGCCCCTAATCCCGTAAAGTTTGCAAGACCGTAGCCAACAGGGAGACAGATTAACCAGTATGCGACTAACGTCATAACAAAGGCAAGATTAACATCTTTATATCCCCGTAAGGCAGCCTGTGCCGTTACTTGAATGGCGTCACTAATCTGGAAGAACAATGCAAAAATCAAGAAATGCGCCGTTAAGTTAATGACTTCTGCTTCATTCGAGTAAAATCCAGCCACTTGATAACGGAATAGAACGACGAGTACCCCGGTAATCAATGCTATTAAGATAGCAAGATAAATGCCTAGCCAGCTGTAGCTCTTTGCGTCCTTATATCTTCGTGCCCCTACTTCATAACTTACAAGAACCGTCTGTGCCATCGATATGCTTATCGGAATCATGTATAGGAAAGAAACGATGTTTAATGCTGATTGATAGGCAGCAATGGTTGTAACATTAAATTTACTTAATAGAATGGTCACAACTGCAAACATACTTGTTTCAAAAAAGGTTGATAGTCCCATTGGTACACCAATTTTCAGGATTTCCTTACACTCTGCGAAGGAGAATTTCTTCAAATTCTCAAACACGGGAAAATTTGAGTATGGTTGCTGCGTTTTTACAATGAAGACCGTCATTCCAGTTATTACCCATTCTGTGATAGAGGTTGCATAACCAGCACCCGCACCTCCAAGTTCCGGGAACCCCCAATATCCAAAGATCAACACATAATTCAAAAAGAAATTGATGGGTAATGACAAGAGTAGGATATACATTACAACCCTTGTTTTTCCTAATGCATAAATAAATGACCTTAGCACGTTAAAAATAAATAACGGAAGAATCCCGTAGCTAAGACCAATCAAGTAGTCAAATGCTGTTTTTTGTACGTCACTTGGGAGATTCATTTTATCTAAAAGTGGATCTAAAAAAAATACACCAAGAATAATCACCATTATCGTAATCATAACGGAAATGTAGAGTCCGTGTCTGACAACCGAAGCCACTTCACTGCTCCTCTTTTCCCCAAAGCGTTGAGCTGCAATTGGAGAAACCGCTAGCAAAATTCCACTGATGCCAGTAAATATAGGGTTCCAGATGGACGAACCAATCGCAACTGCGGCTAAGTCTGAAGAGCTATATTTTCCTGACATAATCGTATTAAAAAACACCATTGAAAACATACCAAGCTGAGTAATTAAAATAGGTATGAGCATGACAAAAATTTGCTTTGTCTTTTCCTTTAATGTAAACGTCTGATTCATATGAAAAAACTCCTAGAAATCTGTAATATGAAAGCCAAAGATTCATTATACTGGATTTCAACTAACTTGAGTATTATTTGTTATGCAAAACTGTAACTTTTTTGCTAAATAATTTTAAAAAGTATTATATAGAAATTTCGGATACCGTAGTATAATAGTATCGTTATTGATTAAAAGAGAAACTGGTGAAGAATCGTGCGTACATATAATGAAAAGATTAGTATCTATCATGGAATGGTTTCTACCATTGCTATCAACCTTGCAGGCAACTTTTATCCCATCTTTGCGATCTCGATTCTTGGAGCAACCAATTATCAAGTTGGATTAATAAGTTCTCTTCCACCTTTAATTGCCCTGTTGATGACCATTCCTGCTGCCATTCTATTAAATCGTTTGGAGACCCAGAAAAAAACCGTTGCCATGTCCGTTTTAGGGGCTCGGTTGTTATTTTTACTTCTCATCGGAGTTGTTTATATCTCCACCTCCTACCAGGCATGGGTATTCTTAATCATTATTGCGTTTATGAATGTACCCGCAACCATTGCGAACATTGGCTGGCAAACATTAATTAGCGGGATGATTAAGGACGAACGAAGGGGTTCTTTTTTTAGTGATCGTAACCGCTTATTGACGATTGCAGGAATGATTTCCACATTAATTATCGGCATTATCATGAAGAACCAAACAAATAACGAAACAGCCTATCAGTGGTTATTTTTCACAGCCTTACTTTTCGGATTACTTGAAGTGTTTTTCCTAATGAAACATAAAGAGACAGTCCAAGCGATTTCCACTGCCAAAAAATCATCGATGGATTGGTCGATTTTTAAGGATCATGGTTACAAATGGTTCCTGATTGCGGCACTTTGTTTTAATTTCACTTGGCAGATGTCCTGGGGTATATTCAATATTTATCATGTGAGAATTGCAGAGGCGACGATACTTTGGATTAGTATCTTTTCGGTGGCATGTCAATTGGTACAAATCTTTACTTTCCCTATGTGGAAAAAATGGGCGGAGGTAAAATCGAATACCCTCATGCTGGTATGGGCTGCGCTAGGAATGGCACTTGTTCCCTTTCTAACCGTCTTATCTACCAATTTGTTTTATTTGACTTGCGTTCAAGCTCTATCTGGATTTTTCATTTCTGGGGTTGTGCTCTTATTGTTCAACCTTCTGCTGGAGCAATCACCCGCCGAAACGAGAACGTATTGTATTACTACCTATAATGTACTCCTTTCATTTGTTGCCTTTATAGCCCCTCAGCTTGGTATTTTGCTACTAGAGGGACTAGGTATACAAACAGCAATGGAATTAAACTCTATATTGAGGATAGGAAGTGCATTTGTATTCCTTCTTATGTATTCACGCACCAGAAGATTTACTAAAGCTATGTTAGTAAAAAACTAGCAATTTTTCCTAGTAAATTGGCATTTTCTGTATGACTCAGTTGATATACTAGTCTTATGGAGGTGGTCCTTTGCCAAAAGGAAGTCAGGAAACAAAGTCTCATACAACTACCAACAACAATAAAAACACAGTACATGTAAACAACAACTTCAATCTAACCATTAACCTTGGAGATTCATTAAACCTACTAGCGCTAATTGGTGGTATCTACCTAATTAGAACCTTATTCAAAAGGTGCAATCAAAAACAACAGCAAGAAAAAATGTAATGGACTGCAGCTTCCATTACATTTTTTTTGCTCCATTGTGCCTCCATGGTGCCACCTACATGGTGCCTGTCACCATTTATGCAGTTATTCATAGTTTGACTGCATATCGCTTTCTTGATTTAAAGTACACCCATTCTTTGAAGCCTATTTCTTTGAGGCGGGCTTGGACGAGGTCAAATTCGTCTCCGACTCGCTCTGGGTCATGGGCGTCTGAGCCAAAGGTGACTTTTACTCCGTGATGGAGGGCCATTTCTAATATGTCATCGGCGGGGTACCAGCCTCCCACGTATTTGGTTTTTCCTGAGGTGTTGATTTCGATCGCGATATCGCATTCGGCTATCACCTTTAAGGTGTGTTCCACTGCGGCAGTTTGTATGTTAGAAAAGTCAGGATAGAAGCCTTTCATCGCATCAATATGACCAAGAATTTGAAACATGCCGCTAGCGGCGGATTGTTCAATTAATGAATAATAGGTTTCCTTCGTACGTATTTGTTCTTTTGTACTCAATCCTTCCCAGCGCTCTTTCTTAAAAATGCTCACCCCATCAACATGATGAACAGAACCAATAATATAATCAAATGGATATCGTTCAAAGTACGTTCTATAGGTATTGACATGTTCGGGAAAGAAATCTGCCTCAATTCCTAATAAGACATCAATTTTTCCAGCATACTCTTGTTTTAACTTTAGGACTTCCTCTACGTATTCAGGAAATTGACTTGTTGCCATGGTTATGTGTGGGAAGGGATGATCCTCTTTACTTGAAAAATAGGGGGTATGATCAGAGATTCCGATTATATTCAAACCCTTTTCTACTCCGGCTTCGATATAATCACGTATACTGCCCCTTGCATGCCCACACCGGTCATGGTGTGTATGTAAATCAAATTTCACCATTTGTTTATCACCTCTCCATATTTTCCCATACTCTGGTCCTTTCAATCAAATCCATAATACTATAAAACTTTTCAGTAAATCGAATCGTATATAGACTTTTCCATTTTACTCCATTCCTTGTCCAATCCAAAAGGCAAACTTTTTCATATATATAAGTAATATTGTGAATGAGAGGTGTTTTATGGAAAGTTGTAACTGTCGTAGAAACGTATCGGCAACGGCCGTTCCAGTCGAAACCTTAATTAATCGTTTCCCTTCTTGCGGCATTATTACTGTATCTGCACGAATTTGTGATGTTGAATGTAAAGCCAATAATAGTTTTATTTCCATTCTTTATGGTGACGATATAAATCAAAACAATAGCTTTGTTTTTACATCCGCTGCTCCCGGTTTACCAACCTATGAACCCGTATCCGGCGGTGGTATCGGTATGATTTTAACAGCAGAAGGACAAGCCTCCGGAGTCAACTTTTATGACAATGCCGTCCTAACAAACATACATTTTTTGCATGAAACGATTATCGGTACTGCTATCTGTTCGATTATCTTAACTTCGAATGGTCGGACGTTTGAAGTTCCAGGATGTATCTTCACCAATCTAGGAAACAAAAATTAAGCAGCTCCCAAAACGGAAGCTGCTCTTTAATTATTTTTTCAAATGATATGGTACTGTTGTAATAATAACATTTCTTTTATATAACAGATATGCTTTTATTAGTAAGCTTGATTGGTTGTGCAAGATATTGTGCCAGCCTTTTTTTGGAATGAATTGTGGAATGACAACTGTCACTCGGTAATTCGCTTCACTGGCTTTATGCTGAACAGTATCGACAAATTTTGTCAAAGGCTGGATGATACTCCTATAATAGGAATGCAGGGTGACAAGTCTTACATCCGGCTGCCACTTATTCCATTTTTCCTCGAATTTCTTTTCATCGTCCCTTTCAAAGGAAACATAGACTGCAAGTACTTGGTCGGCACCCAGGGATTTTGCATAATTCAGTGAGTTTTCAACCACTTGCGTAATCCCTGCAACAGGTACAATGATAACATTCCCTTCTATTGGCACTGCAGGCTCTTCACAATTTAATCGCAGCTGCTCTCCTACTGCTTCATAATGCTTTCTAATTCGGTAAAAGACAAAAACAATCACTGGTAAGAAAACTAATACTGGCCAAACCTGTGCAAATTTAGTTAAAAAGAACATAATAGTTACGACAAAGCAGATAATAGCACCCATGGTATTAATAATAAGCTTAGACACCCAGCCCTGAGGCTTTTCACGAAGCCATTTTATCATCATCCCCGTTTGAGACAAAGTAAACGGAATAAAGACCCCAATGGCATAAAGTGGAATTAAGTGCTCCGTTTGGCCTTTGAAAAAGATGATTAACAAAATGGATGCTAAACCTAATGTGAGAATTCCATTTGAATACCCTAATCGGTCGCCTCTTATCTTGAACATTCTTGGAATAAATTTATCATTCGCAAGATTGACTGCCAGCAATGGAAAAGCTGTATATCCTGTATTTGCCGCAAGAATTAAAATCAAGGCCGTTGTACCTTGTATAAAGAAATACATAAAATTACGTCCAAATGTTTGCTCCGCAATCTGAGAAACAACTGTAACCTTTTCATTGGGAGTAATGCCATAATAATAAGCTAACATTACAATCCCCGAAAATAAGATTGCCAGTAGTCCCCCCATTGCCGCCAACGTTTTAGCAGCATTATTAGGAGCTGGATCTTTAAAGTTCGGAATGGCATTCGATATCGCCTCAACTCCGGTAAGGGCTGAACTGCCTGAGGCAAATGCCCTTAAGAGCAAAAATAAAGATATACCAGCAATAGGTGTTCCAACTGGTGTATGCAATTCTGCTGGGACCTGCCCTGTTAAAATATTGAATATTCCTACACCAATCATAATAAATAAAGCTAGGACGAATAAATATACAGGATATGCTAAAATAGTAGCAGACTCTGTTACACCTCTCAGGTTTAAAGTAGTAATAAATATGACAAAAATAATCGCAATCCCCACGTTATGGTCATGCAGGGCTGGAAAGGCTGATGTAATGGCGTCGGTTCCAGCAGATACACTAACAGCTACCGTTAAGATATAGTCAACTAGTAATGACCCACCCGATATCAGCCCATAATTGATACCTAAGTTTTCCTTTGATACTACATAGGCTCCTCCACCATGCGGGTAGGCAAAAATAATTTGTCGATACGATAAAATTAGTGCTGCCAGTAAAACCAATACACCGATTGCAATTGGAATCGAATACCAAAAGGCTGCCGCACTAACCGTTACGAGGACAATGAGGATTTGCTCCGGACCATAAGCCACAGATGATAATGCGTCAGATGAAAGAATGGCCAACGCTTTTGTTTTATTTAGCTTTTGTTCCCCTAATTCTGTTGATTTTAAAGGTCTGCCGATTAATAATCTTTTGACCGAAGATACCATATGCTCTGCACCACCGAGTTTTCTATTAAGTTACTTTTCTTATCTTGCTAAAAAAACACAAAAAAATGCCTGCAAGTCAAAGATAAATAGACCTGCAGACATAATAATTTTGTCTCACAAGCTCCACCTTCCTTCTCATTAACGCTTACGAGGTTAGCTGTCGGATTCGGGCCATTGAGTAGCCCTACCTATTAAAGGATTCACCCCTTGGATATACTATCCATATGAATGGGTCCCCCGCACCAATTTGGTCTCAGCGATTTAGAAATATGAAACTGTGATTATCATACTCCTGTGTTTCTCAAATGTAAATCATAATTTTTAATAAATAAAGATTGGAGAAAAATATATGTCTAAAAAGAAAAAGCCTCTTTTGAGTGATGAATTTTTAGATGAATTGGCATATGAAATCAATGAGTTATATGGACGCCCTGGAGAAGAAAACGAAGAAAATAACCATGAACAAGATGATTAAACCTTTCAATAATAATTTCACAATAACAATGGTACACTTGTCCAAATTGTAAGAATCGCCCCCATTTTTAAGACCATCTCTATTATTGGTACATATAATAACTTATCCAATAATATGGTTTGGGGGAATAAAAATGAATAATGTTATTCTGCTATCAAGAAACACCTCTAACAGTGGGATATTAACCTTACATCCCGTTTTAGCAGAATCAATGGGAATCACTCAAATTACGGCAAGAAAAATCAGGTTTGGAGCAAAAACCTTTCAATCAATTGTAGACACCTCTGATGAACTGCCGACAAATGGGGCAAGCCTATCTGATGATATTTTGGACATGCTTAATATACCACAGTATTGCAGTCTTGAAATGAAGCAGAATGGCAACGAAATACACATTGGACCCTTTATCGGCTTACTTGCAGGATATTATCAAAGCTCGATTAAAAAATATCTTGATCATCTTCGTGATTATGTTTTACTTTATCGTGAAATTAAGGGTGCCATCCTCGTCTTTTCTCTTGACCGTGTGGATAAAGTCAATCAGCTGGTCGAAGGTTACCTTTATAATCCACGAACAAAACAATGGGATGAAGGAACCTACCCATACCCAGCCTCTATTTTTGTGATGACATCTTCCGTGAGCACCGCCTGGATACAACATTTCAAAACGATTATCGGAAATGTCGTTTTTAATGATTTCTTTCTTAATCGATGGAGTATTCACAAAAAATTGGCTAGTTCCATCGGGGTAAAATGTTATCTTCCTGACACCAATCTTTATGGCTCACCTCAAGATCTATACTACTTTTTAAAGAAATTTCCTAATTTAACGGTCAAACCGCTTAACAGTTCCAACCGGCAGGCATATAGAGTTTTACTAAAAGATTCAAACTCACTTGTAATAACAAATTTAACAAATTGGGAAACAAAGAATTATAGATTTAATAATCGTGATCAAGCCTATTCAATCTTTAGTAAATATTTTAAAGATGGAGAAAACCTCATACAAGAATCCATTGATGTAACTGGTTATCGTACCATCACCATTCGGTTTATTACGGTTAAAGACGATACAGGTCAATGGCAGGTTATGGGTTCGTTTACGAGAGGCGATCAATCTGTAAAAAACGATGGTAAATTACTGCCATTGGTCAAATTTGAAAAGGAAATTGTAAAAGATTTCTTGCAGCAAAGTGATTTGCATGCTTCCTTGACCTTTGAAGAATTGAACAATATTGCGATTGATACGGTACATGAAATAGAAGGTTTGGGTGTACATTTTGCAAACGCAGCTATTGATATTACGGTTGGAGAATTAGGTGATATCTGGATTTCAGAGATTGACCACTGCAACCCATCACATGATTTTGCTTTAGTAGCTGGATACCCAGACCTTTACTATGAAATTTTAAAAACCAATATGCTTTATGCAAAGAAACTTGCAGGTTTTTAACAGTAAAAAGTGCTTTTATCAAAATTGATAGCAAAGAGTGGATTGGAGCGAAAGGTGCTTGACTCCTGCGGGATGTAGAGGAAAAGTCGAGACCCCACAGACGCGCAGCGTCGAGGAGGCTCGACTTCCTCCCCGCGGAAAGCAAGCACCTGTAGCGGAAAGGAACGGTCCATTTGTATAAAATAAACTACATTCTATACAAAAAGAGCCAAAAGAAGAGACTGTCGAGAGTTTCTCGGCAGCCTGAGAGCTAAATAGCTCTTTTTGCTGTTTCGATTATTTCCTTTAATTCATTCGTAAAACCTTTCACTGCTTTATTGCCTAACACGGTTACGGGAACACCAAGAAATCCGTACTTTTCCACTTCAAGTTGATATTCGGGATTTATTGAGATATCTCTCACTTCATGTGGAATGCCTTCCTCAGTAAGTACTTTTTTCACCATTGTGCATTCAATACAGTCGTTAGTTGTATAGACGATAACTCCTTTTTCCATTGCTTCCTCCCCTTCCACCTGTAGCTACTCTACTTAAAAAATATATGTTCTGCCGTTATTCTATCACTAATGGTGAAGACCCCAAAGGAAAACATCTTTTGTTTTCTTTTGTCAGTTGGGGAACCTGGGTTAAAAATTAAAATGTCCCCTTCATACCGCTTAACAGGAATATGTGAATGTCCAAAGATAATACAGTCAACCTTCTCTCCCTTAAATGCTTCAATGGCACGTTTCTCAGTTGTTTTTCCTTTTCCATGGCCATGAGTAATACCAAATCTAAAACCGCCAGCTTCAACAATCTTTTTTGATGGTAACAATGCGATTATTTCCTCATCATCCACGTTCCCATAAACACCCTCAACCCTGCCATACGTCCGCAATTGATGATAAACATCCAGCGTCTGCCAGTCACCCGCATGGATGATTAATTCAGCATCTTTTAATTCGTCTAATAATCTCTCAGGCAATCCTTTTTTTCGTTTTGGTAGATGTGTATCTGAAACTACAACCATTTTCATTTGTTATCCCTCTTCATTTTTTGGAAAACATGTATCTATTTTTGAGCAAGTACTCCTATTCAACATTTTTTGACAAATAGCCGCCGCAAATGTCTATTCCTGCGCTTTCCCGAGAAATGTTTTCTGAATTTCATGAATTTTTAAAATTATTAACACGTATCCTCTACAAAATAATCTATCAATGGATTTATTTCAACAACAGCTTTCGCGATAATTTGATGTTTTTCGTGATTTATTATATATCTTTTCATAGTATAAAAAAACTGTTCCCCATTTAAAGAGGAACAGTTTATCTTTTATAGGATTAAGTACGCTATAGGTGCAGTTAAGAGTATGGTGAATACTACCCTTTCGAACCAAATCACGACGAGTTTTCCAATGGTTAGTGGAATTTCTGTTGATAAGATACAGGGTACTACGGCTGAAAAGAAGATAATGGATGATACTGAAACGACAGCGATCACGAACTTTGTCACAATGGCAGCCTTGGTAACTAACAGTGCCGGCAAGAACATCTCTGCGATTGAAACTGCGCTTGCTTTTGCGGCCAGCATTGGGTCAGGTAGTTGAACGAGTGCGGTGAAAGGATAAAATATATAACCCAGCCAATCAAATACTGGTGTAAATTCAGCTAATATCAGTCCAAGTAACCCCACAGACATAATGGACGGCAAGATTCCCATGGTCATGATAAAGCCATCCTTAAGATTGTCCCAGATATTTTTACCTAAGCTTGAAGATTGGTCAGCAGTAATCATCGCTTCTTTCCAGGCTGTTTTAACACGGTCCTTCTTAATAATGACCTCCTCGTCACCCTCCATGTCCTGGTAATACGATTCACTCATTTTATTTAACGGCCAAATTCTTACAGTAATAGCAGTAACGAGAAAGGTTACAACAAAGGTGACCCAAAAATATGCGTTCCATACTTCCATTAGATTCAATGTTTTTGCGACCACAATCATAAAGGTTGCCGAAACCGTTGAAAAACCCGTGGCAATAACGGCTGCTTCTTTAATGGAATATTTACCTTCTTTAAAAACACGGTTGGTAATTAACAGACCAATGGAGTAGCTTCCTACAAAAGAGGCTACTGCATCAATGGCTGATCTTCCCGGCGTTTTCCAAATCGGTCTCATCACTGGCTGCATGAATATACCGATAAATTCGAGCAGCCCGTAACCTACAAGGAGGGCAAGAAAAACAGAGCCAATTGGAACTAACAATCCAACGGAGATCACTAGTTTGTTAAAAAGGAATGGTGCCATATTAGGATCAAAAAACCATTTCGGACCAAAATTAAAGACAAGCATAATCGCAGTCACAAGTCCAAAAATTTTCAGAATTGAAAACACGGTGGTAACCACATCTTTATTCCATGACCGTGTGACAAATGGATATATCGCTCCTAACAATATGACCAATAATGCATAATAAGGTAAAACACTTGGCACCGCAAGTTGTATATATGAAACCAAATGATCCAGCATAATAGAAGACTTGCCATTCAAAGTAACAGGAACAAAAAATACAAAAATACCGATTGCGCTAAAAACAAAGAACTTCATACTATTTAACAGATTACTATTTTGCAATTCTGGCTGCTGCACCTGCTGTACCGGCTGATTTTCCATACCCAATCCCCCTTGCTCCAATTAAATCCCTATGTTCAAAATACTTCAATTCCTAACATGTCCACCTCAGGCGGACAAATGTATTTTAACGGTGCCTGTCACCAGGTCTAGCAGCTAGATATCAAACGCTATCTAGTTGCTAGCACTCTGTCGAAGCATGACTCCCGTTAGGAAGGTGAGGAATACGTGTGTTCCTAGTTTAACGGTTGGCTGGACGTGTGTGTCTTTTAATGGGTCGAGGCAGACGATGTCCATTGCTTTTACTTTTGGATGACGTCCTGCTGCTAGTACCCCTTCTAGCAGTTCTTCTGTTGTCATGCCCCCCGGCGTTGATGCCGGTACCCCAGGAGCATAGGCAATATCTAACACGTCCATATCTACCGTTAAATAAATGGTGTCCACCTTTGAAGATAGTTCTTCTAAGCATTGCTGAACAGTTTCTTCTATCCCCTTTTTACGTGCTGTACGAAGTGTAAAATAATTGACCCCTTTTTCCTCGGCATACTGTTTTAAGTCCTTCGTATTAAAAAAGCCATGCAGACCAATGTTGTACATATGACTGCCGTCAACCACTCCACTCTCAATTAAGTTACGCATAGGTGTTCCATTGGAGGGACCATTATCTGACATGTCTCGCAAATCAAAATGGGTATCAAATTGTAAGATGCCAATTTTATCAGAAGGCTTTGCCTGCTTCATTCCTTTTACCATCATGGCGGTGATGGAGTGATCACCGCCAATCGCACATACCTTTGAATCATGAAAATGGCTATGGACCATAGCAGAAGCCTGGATGATGTTGTCATGACACTTACTTATATCCGTGACATGCATCGGAACGTCCCCGATGTCAAGTGCTGTCATCTCAGCTAAATCGACATCCTCATCCAGATTGTAGGTGGCAAAGCTCCGCCAGGAACGTCTGAAGGCTTCGGGAAATTCAGATGCACCAGAAGCACTTATCGATGAACGAGACAAAGGAACACCGAGAATCACAACCTCGGCCTCCTTGCTCCTTTTGACATCATTCAAAGTCGTGATGGGCTGAATCCATTCGTGGACCTTAGACACTCCCCCACTCTCAAGGTTAACCCAAGTAAAGCTCGGTGGATTAATTTTTGGATAGAGAAATCTCTTCAAGCAAATGACCTCCTCTGACAACCACCACTCCATTTTTTATTACCGTATGCGTATGATTCACTCCATAAGAATATTGAAGTTTCATATAGTTATCTACACTAAACATGGTAATGTCGGCTTTCTTACCAACCTCCAAACTGCCAATTTCCTGACCGCGATTAATCGCATGTGCGGCATTGATTGTGGCTGCAGTAATAACCTCTGCAGGAGTCATCCCCATTTTCAAACAGCCTAAATTCATGATAAAAGGCAGTGACACCGTTGGAGAGGAACCAGGGTTACAGTCGGTAGACAACGCCACAGGTACTCCCAAATCAATCATTTTACGACCATTCGCAGATTCTGCCATTAAAAAGTAAGCGGTCCCCGGCAGAAGCACACCAACCACACCTTTTTCAGCCATCGCTTTCATGCCTTTTTCTGATGCACGTAATAAATGGTCTGCCGATATCGCTCCAACCTCAGCGGCCAGTTCTGCCCCTTCATATGGTTCAATTTCATCCGCATGAATTTTCGGTATTAGCCCGTGGCTCTTACCAGCTTCAAGAATCCGTTTTGATTGCTCTGGTGTAAAAACACCATGCTCACAAAAAACATCATTAAATTCTGCTAATCCCATTTCTGCTACCTTTGGAATCATTTCATCAATCAATAATTCTACAAATTTATCAGGATTCTCTTTATATTCTTTCGGCACAGCGTGTGCACCCATAAAGGTAGAAACTACATCGATTACATGTTTTTCGTTAAGCATTTTCGCCACTTCAAGCTGTTTAAGCTCCGTTTCCCACTCCATCCCATAACCGCTTTTCGCTTCAACCGTTGTCACACCGTGAACCAGGAATTGATTTAAGCGTTCTAAGCCTTCTTCAAAAAGCTCTTCATGTGAGGCTGACTTTGTTCTCCTAGTTGTCGCATGAATCCCGCCGCCGCTATTCATGATTTCCATGTAAGTGGCACCCTGCAGCCTCATATTAAACTCATTTTCTCTGCTCCCCGCAAAAACTAGATGAGTGTGAGGATCCACTAAACCTGGTGTGATAAGCTTCCCACTTGCGTCCACTATATCCGCTTCACCCAGACGGTCTGCATATTTTTCAAAAAGCTCTCCATCTTTTCCTACATCCCAAATGACTCCGTTCTCAATCCAAACACTTCCATTTTCAATTAAACCTAAATCTGACATCGCTTCCTTTACAAGGGGAGCATGTGAACCCCCCTGTAAGGTCACGAGCTGCGAAGCATTTCTTATAAAAATTGGCTTCCTCACCCGAACCACCTCTTTTAGTCTTGTTTCAGCATTGGCATTTTAATGCCTTTTTCCTTTGCTGTCTTAATGGCTAGGTCATAGCCTGCGTCAGCATGACGGACAACACCCATACCAGGATCTGTTGTTAATACTCGATGCAAACGGACTTCAGCCTCTTGTGTACCATCTGCAACAATGACCATTCCGGAATGCTGTGAGTAGCCCATTCCTACCCCGCCGCCATGGTGAAGCGAAACCCAGCTGGCACCTCCAACAGCATTAATCATGGCATTAAGAATTGGCCAGTCAGAAACAGCGTCACTTCCATCCTTCATTCCTTCTGTTTCCCGGTTAGGAGATGCAACAGAGCCTGCATCTAAGTGGTCACGGCCAATAACAATCGGCGCAGAAACCTCACCAGAAGCAACAAGGTCATTAATAATTTTTCCTAAGCGGGCACGATCACCATAACCGAGCCAACAAATCCTTGCTGGAAGTCCTTGAAAGCTGATTTTTTCCTGAGCCATTCTCACCCATTTACAAAGGTGCTCATCATCCTTAAACTCACGAAGGAGAACTTCATCAATTTTCCGAATATCCTCAGGGTCCCCCGACAATGCGGCCCAGCGGAACGGTCCTTTTCCTTCACAGAATAATGGACGGATATACGCCGGCACAAAACCTGGGAAATCAAACGCATTTTCGACTCCCTCATCTTTCGCCACCTGACGAATGTTATTGCCATAATCAAACGTTACAGCACCCTTTTCCTGCATAGTCAACATTGCCTTCACATGGATTGCCATGCTTTGCTTTGATAGTTTTACATAATTAGAAGGATTTTCTTTCCTAAGCGCGGCTGCCTCTTCCAGACTAAAGCCAACAGGCACATAACCATTTAACGGGTCGTGGGCAGATGTTTGGTCGGTTAACACATCCGGATTAAAGCCTTTTTCAATCATAATTGGCAAAATTTCAGCACCGTTTCCAATCAGACCAATGGAAAGAGGCTTCCCTGCCTTCTTTGCTTCCTTTGCAAGATTAATAGCCTCATCTAGATCACTGGTTTTTATATCGAGGTAAGCGGTTTCAATTCTTCTATCAATTCTTGTTTCATCCACATCAATCGCGAGACAAACACCATCATTCATTGTCACAGCTAGCGGCTGTGCTCCACCCATTCCGCCTAGGCCTGCAGTTACTGTAATCGTATGCTTTAAAGACCCGTTGAATTCTTTTCGAGCCAGCTCTGCAAACGTCTCATAAGTTCCTTGAACAATTCCCTGCGTTCCGATATAAATCCAGCTGCCTGCAGTCATTTGGCCGTACATCATTAATCCCTTTTTATCTAACTCGTGGAAATGTTCCCAATTTGCCCAGGCCGGTACTAAATTGGAGTTTGCCAGCAATACCCGGGGTGCATCCTTATGTGATTTAAAAATAGCAACAGGTTTGCCAGACTGAATTAACAGTGTTTCATCATTTTCTAGTTCAAGCAGTGATTTGACAATCGCGTCATAAGCTTCCCAGTTCCGTGCCGCCTTGCCGATTCCCCCATAAACCACTAAATCCTCTGGACGCTCCGCTACCTCTTGGTCCAGATTGTTCATGAGCATTCGCAGTGCAGCTTCTTGAATCCAGCCTTTTGCGTGCAGTTGTGTTCCTTTATAATTTTTAATGACTCTTGACTTTGCCGTGTTTGTTTCCATTATTCTCACTCCCTTAAATACTTTTTCCTCCTCTTTATTATAAAAATAAAATTTTCTGAAAAATACAAATCATTCGTTGGAAAAATAGTATTATTTTTATATACAACTCGTTTATTTTTAGTATAAAACTAAATTATTTATTGAAAACACTAATATTTTTAGAAAAAAATAAGATTCAGCTGACGCTGAACCTTGTCTTCTTATCCCTTTTTCATGCGAAAGTCTCTCGGTGAAACCCCGACTATTTCCTTAAACGTTCTGCTAAAGTAGTTGGGATTATGATAGCCAATTAAGTGGGAGATTTCCTTTACCGGCTTGGCCGTCTCAAGCAGGAACCTTTTCGCTTCTTTTATCCTGATACCGGTCACTATTTCCGTAAAGCTTCGGCCTGTTTTCACCATTAGCAGATGGCTGAAATAGGATGGATTCCTTTCAACGTATTTCGCTACATCCTCAAGTTTTAGTGCATGGTTGGAAAAATGGGTTTCAATATAGGAAATTCCACGTTCAATTGGATCTTGTTTAAACAGCTGCCGGCTGGAATCCGTACTTAAAAATAACTTTTGGATAAACAAGATTAGATTTTGTACAGACCGATAAAGAACGCTATCATATAAAATTGAATGAAAAATATACCGATACTCTTTTTCGCAGCTCAGCTGTTCATCTAAATCGAAGGTTTTCATGAATCGTCTAATTTGCGCAAGAATACTCGTAAGCCTAATTCTTACCAATCCCGGATCTGGATATGGATCTCTTAATTGGAGAAATTCATCATATAACCATTTTTTTATCCCTTCCATGTCATGATTCGCCAGCATATCCACCCACGTTCGTTGTTCTGGCGGAGCCAAAAAAGGGTCGATATGCGTCCAGTCAGCAGGATATTCAAACTCAATCATTTGACGATATCCATAATAATAGGTAAACTCCAGCATTTTCTGTGTTTCTAGAAACTTTTCATTAAGACCTATATGTGGAGAATTTTCGTTTCTGACTACAATTGCAAGCGGTTCTGAGAATTCCTCTTCCCACTTTCTCATTGCCTTTTGACACTGCTCTTTACTATTTTGGCAGGCTTCCTTAAACAAGAGAACAACCCTATCACTTAACGGGAAAATACCATGAAGTTCTTTGAAGGGGTAGTCAGATAAAAAGGAAAATAACATTCCAACCTTTTCACTATTTTCGAGTTTAAAAGCTGCGATAATAAAGTCTTCTAAAACATATGTATTGGAAATAAACAGTGACTCATAGGTTGAGTCGTTATAGAATGGAGCATTGGTCTTATCTGAAGAACCTTGTTTTTTATCAAGTGTTTTCATTGCTTTTTGATATGCTGATTTCACCTTTGTGGCAGAAAACGGCTTAATCATCAGTTCCAAGGCTTGAAGGTCAATCGCCATTCGGGCTTTTTCAAACGTTGCCTCGGCGCTCGTTAACAGTAAAATAGGCTGGTAAATCTGTATTAATTCCCGAAAGCCGGACCAATTCTCACTGTTAATCATATCGAGTTCTAAAAGGATAATATCCGGGGTTTCTTTTTCAAAGGTTACAATAAAATCCTGAATATTAGAGGCGAGAAGAATCTCTGTTACAGGGATGGAGGATGTTTTTAACAGCCATTTTAATCCTTCTCGTTCATTTAAATCACGGTCCGCTATCAGCCATTTTCCTTCTATGATAATCTCCCCCCTATCAAAAAATAGTGCTACTAATATAATAAAAGTATACATCCTATGAGGCAATCTACAAGTATTATTCGTTTTATTTCTTATTCATGAAATGAAATAATTTAAATCGAATTCATAGGTTCATTATGAGCATAATAATTTTTGTGACTATTGAAGAGAGGGGAAAATCGATACATGAAATGGCACAAAAATTTACTTAAAATCATCCAGGACCGCCAAGGCAGAAAACTTGCTTTAATGGTTGACACCTCAACAAATGAAACAAAAATTGACCTCGTCGCGAATATTGTAACTTTTTTCAAAGAACTAACTCCAGACACAACACTTGTTCAGGCTGATTTTAAAATCCGTAGTACGGAACCGATAACAGAAGGATCGGAAATCAAATATTACACACATGGTAAAGCCTCCTATACCTTGGCATTAGAATGGGCGGAAGAGGCAAAGATAGAAACCGTATTTTATATTACGGATTTAACGGGTTTTATACCAGAGGATATGCAAGTACCCTATGAGGTTTATTGGCTGGTTCCAACCGAATTTGTGCCGAAGGCTCCATTTGGAAAGGTCATGAAAGTTGTTTAACAAAACAGTAAAAAGAGGAGCATAAATCTCCTCTTTCACTTATCTTTCTTTTTTTTTGGCTCGGGATGATGATGGTGAGGATGATGATGTGATGAACTTTCTTCTGTTTGAATTGCAGACGATGAACGTTCCTCACTTTGGATGCTAACAACCTCATTTTCCACCGGAAGGGCCAATGAGTTATTTTCAATTACCTGCTCTAACCGATTAATTCTTTCAAGTAAGTGGTCATGTTCTTTTTCAGCCAATCTTCCTTTAGAGGAGTAGTATGGATCCTTTTCCCACCAGTCCATGCCTATTTCTCTAGCCTTGTCTACCGATGCAACCAAAAGCCTAATTTTTATCGTTAACAAATCGACATCGGCTAAGGATATTTTTATATCTCCCGCGATGACAACTCCTTTATCTAGTATTTTTTCGAGTACATCGAGTAAATTCGATGACTGCGGTGGATGATGAATGGGCATATGATCCCTCCTATTCAGGTTAAAGCAGTTTCCCTAAGGGACCTAATTCAATATTAAGGTCTTCATGTTCTAACCCAAAAATCTGCTTTAATTCTTCCATTTTTTCTTCAAGCCTCATTAATGTTAAACCTAATTCTTCAATTTGCTCATCCGTTAAGGAATCACTTTCGACTCTGCGCATTGCCTGTCTTTCCATCAACTGACGGAGAAGTTCAATAATGGTAAGCACTAGCTTTGCCAACCCCTGCTCTACCTGATTAGAATCCAGTGGTAACCTTTCCATCCTCTAATGCCTCCCCGATTATTTTTCGTTCATATGGTCCATAGGCACTTTCTATCGACGAAATGAGCAGTTTTAAATCCACCACAATTAAATCGATATTGGCAATCGATATCAATATTTCTCCACTCACCACTACACCTGTGTCAATAATTCCATCTAGGAGATCCAACAGGGTCATTTCTTTGTTTTGAAAAAGATGATACTGCTCCATGGTTATTTCTCCTTTGAAAAATGGTAGGGAGGCCATGGACCACTCACTTGAAATGTGCACCCGAATGCAGAAAATGTACGTTCAAGTTCTTGAACTTTCGCTAAAAATGACTCTGTTTGCTTTTTCTCAATAAGAAAGTCACAATTTACGATCATGTCATCCTTTCGCTCCGTTATTTCCCTGCCCCAATTTGCTCGAAGCCTTGAGTCGCAGAAGATTGACTGTAACTGTTGTTCCATCCTCTGCCACCATAGAGATTGTTCTTTTTCTAATTCATTTTTAATCAGCTGGTCTAGCCTCTTCTTCATAATAAATTGCTTTCCTTTTGGCATATTGGCAATGTTTTCTTTTAACTGAAGAACACTTGGATTATGATGTACCACATAGGAAAACGCCTGCTCCGAATTGCAATAAATTTTTAGATTCCATTCTTGTTTTTCTTTGAATCTCAGTAGCTGTTGTAGAATCACATCGTATTGTTCATTAAGTAAGGCGAATAAATTCTCTTCTTTTTGAAAAATCGTACAAAATGACATAGGAAGGACAGTAAAATGGGTATGGATTGCCGAAATACATTCATGATGATGAAATGCTTTTTCCTTTAACCAATCAGGATCTTTTAATTGAATGTCAATTTGCTGCTGGGAAAATTTCTGAGGATTAACTGGAGTTATGACTGCGGCTAGTTCTTTATAATGTAATACTGCTGCCTTTTTTTGATCGATCCCAACCAATACTGGAACCTCTGCACTTTGTATTTCCTCTGAAAGAATGACACCATACAAATAAATAAAATCAGTTTCCACCTTAGTATGCGTCATACGTACCTCCTCCTTTACACACTCGTTTTACATCTCATTCTTTTCTCTATCTTTGGCGATTTTGTATCTGATAAGTAATTCTTGCTCTCGTTCTATATAGGCCTCTTCATCAATTTCCTCCATATCGTACATCATATGCAGCTCTATCAGTTGTTGCTGTATATTGACAAGATCATACAGCTCTTCATCCACTTCTTCCTGAATTTTCTCACCTAATTTAATTAACGAACGAATCGGTAATGAAAATAATTTAAATATCATAATTTCCCTTCAATCCTTAACACGATATTCACAAAATTGTAAGCTGGCCATGGCCCAGAATACTTAAACTCCACTTTATCCTTCCAAATTTCATAAAGTTCATTAACCCTTTTATCAAATGATTCTTCATTATTAGTATCAATTAGAAAGGCAGCATTGAGCAGCGTTTTTCCAGGGATCGTTTTATTCAGCTTTCCTGCTTCTGCTAATTCCAGCAAAGGCTCATAAATTTCTGTGGCTGTCTTTTCCTCTAGATGCAGTATAAAATTTTGGGCTTGTTCACCTACCTGAATTTGATCATAAAAAGAAGCTGGGTTAGCCAAGTCTTTATTTGCGGCTTTCCACTCATTTAAGAGTGGATTTTTCTTCATTTCTTCGTTCATCCATTCTTTCTTTGGAATAACCTTCAAGCCAACTTCCATTTTATTTTTTAATTGAGAAAACAGTTCCTCAAACTCTTCATTTAAATGCTCCATAATTAAGAGAACATCCTTTTTGGAATGAAATACATTTCCAAAACTCATGGGAATAACGCTATATTGTTTCATAACCTCTGTAATTTTTTGTTGGTGTGCCATCAAGTTAGGGCGAGTTGGCAGTACATCACCAGCGACCTTTGATACTACCATAGCCACATTTTCAAAGTGGATGGTATATACCCCGCTCTTCTTGCCATTTAATTGAACACTTCCAAATTTCTTAGGCTCCTTTTCATGTATGGCACAAAAAAGGTACACGCCATCATGTGTACTCATTTTTTTTCATCCTTTCTCAGGATTTCCTTTAGAATCACTTTCCTCACTTCTGCAAAAGAGAGCTTTGGAAGAAGTTGATTCATTGGTCTGCTTAATATATCAATACACAATGCTTGATAGCTTGGATTTTCTGGAATAATGGGGATATTTGTTTTTTTTGAAATCGAAGCAATCATTAATGTTGCTCGCAAACTAGGACTAAATCCATTTCCATATGACCGTAAATTAGAAACAAGTCTGCCGACCTCTTGTGCTTCACTATGGCTTAATCCTGTTTTTTGTTTCAGAATTTCAATTTCCGTTTCCTTATCACAAGAGTCTACATGAATGGTAATCAGTCGATCCAAGAGGGCATCCTGAGTATGAAAAGTTCCAACATACTCATCTGGATTACTTGTAAAAATAATTGAAAAGTCAGGATGACACTTTATAAAAGATTCCTTTCCATTTCCGTATACAGGCAGAACTTTTTCTTCTAATAGAGATAAAAATATATTATTCGTTTCAGGCAGGGAACGTGAAAATTCATCATAAATCACCACATGTCCATTTTTTACTGCTTCGATTAGTTGTCCTTGAACCCAAATTGGTTTGACTTCTTGCTCCTTCTTAAAAACAGAGTGAATATAGTTATCAATTAATTCTTTTTTTCTAACACCATAGTACTGACCCAATAGGTCTTTATTCGTTAATTCATGGTGACCACGAATGATCGTTACCTTTTTATTTAGTTGTTTTGCAATATAGATGGCTAAGCTTGTTTTTCCCACGCCTGTAGGTCCAACAAAATGAATAGGAAATCCAGCTTTCAAATATTGCTTGCTCCTTGAAATGATATCCTCGAAGAAAGGAGTTTTAACAAATTCTCCTGTACCGATTCCTTTTTCAGATGGATTCAACATTATTCCTCCTAACGATTGAAGTATTTTAAAAAAAGGAGCCAAGGCACAGTCAAGCCTCGGCTCCTTCCCATCTATTCAAACCACTACTATGACTCTTCTGCGAAATGATGATGATCATGTTCCTTGAGCAGTCCAACCGCTTTTGCATAACGTAACCAAGTATCTACACTGGCAATTACGATACGGGCGTCAATGGTCAAAAGCTCGATTCCCACCAAAGAAACACGAGCCCATAAATCAATAACCACACCCTTATCCAAAATACGGTCTATTACTTCCGCCAAGCTTGAAGAGTCTACACTTTTTTGAATAGCAGCCATTCTATCCCCTCCTTCCAATTGACTGCAGTTAAAGAGGGAGTGTTATAAATTATTCTTCATTTTTGTAATAGGTGATGCTTCCTCTTTTTTCCATCAGTCATCCTCGTTTAGGAACGATTACTATAAAGTATGAAATCGTGGATATTTTGAATGGACAGGTGCTCTTATCGAGAAAATAATTACCAATAAAAAAAGAGACTTCAATAATGAAGATCTCTTTCTGATTAGGCTCCCGTTTAATTATCCATTTTTCACTATTTTTGATGGATTGTTGACTTTATATGGAACGGCTGCGTCAACGATGAATTCTTCTTCTACATCTTTGCCTTTTGCCAGTTTTTTCTTCGCCACTTTTCCATCGAATTCAAGCATATCGCCTGGTTGCAGCTCAAACTTCTTAAGTGTTTTGCTGTGACTGCACCATGCCAGTCCAATTTCTATTGGCGGGTCTTGGACGATCACGACATTTTCAAGAACAACCACTTCATCATTTTCTTCATTAAACGGATTGTATGTAAGGGCGAACTGTTTAACACTCGCAGTAAAGTGAACTTTATCTGCAGGAAGTTCAATTTTCGGTTCTTTCTCTTTTTTTGGTTTGGCAGCTTTAGGTTTTTTCGGTTCAGATTTCTCTTCCAGTTTTGGCTCAGGTTTTTCTTCATTCGCTTGCGGTTCTGTACCTTCTTCTGCTGTACTAAAATCCTTTTCCTCTACTTGCAGCATTGTCTCCTTACCAAAACTTGAAGCCTGCATTTCCTTTAGAAAAGCAGGGTGAATGCAGCACAAATTTCCATCCTGAAACTCAATCACAAGTGTATTAAACTCGTCAGACTTTCCATATGTTTCAAATCCCTTAATCGTCACAACACGCTGGTAATTCCTTTCCTTAAACAAAAACTCCCGCTTTGCCCCCTTACCCGAAGAAAGCCCCCATTCCTTCAACTTCTCCTTATAATGATCCTCATCACGAAACCCAATAAAATCCCCCTTAGGAGAAACATAACGCGTCAAACCACTCCGCTCAATCTGCTCATGCTCGATAACCATACTTTCACACCTTTCTATGACACTTTGGTGACAGGCACCACTAATGTACAAATGTCCGTCTCCAGTGGACACTTTTTATTCAACAAGAACTTCGTTATATATTTTCGGTTGATACCTTTTTTATTGTATCAAAGTTTTCTGCTAATGAAAAAAGCTAAGGCATGATTTTTGCAGTGAAACATTCTGCAAACATTCATGCCTAGTAAATTAGTTAATGATGGGTGGTTTTCCGATTGGATAGTATTCTACAGCGCTGCATGTTCGGATTTTCTCCTCTGAAAGACAGTTTCTGCCGTCAAAGATCACCGGTTCTTTCATTTTTTCTAGCATTTTAGCTATATCTATACCTTTGATCTCGTTCCACTCTGTTACAATGAACACCGCGTCTGCTTCAAATATTGCTTCATCAATGGATCCTGCGTACCTAATCTTATCGCCAATAATCTTTCTTGCATTCTCAGTGGCAACTGGGTCATAGGCAACAACTTCTGCTCCAAATTTGTTTAATGCTTCAGAAATCGGTATAGACGGTGCTTCTCTCATATCATCTGTTTCTGGTTTAAACGCTAGTCCTAGAAGCGCAATTTTCTTCCCTTTTAATCCTCCAAACCGTTTTACTGCCTTTGTTACCAATAATTTTCGCTGATATTCATTGATGGCAATGGTCTCTTTTAATAAAGGAAAATCAACCCCATTTAATCCAGCTGTGTGGAGCAAGGCTTTGACATCCTTTGGAAAACAAGAGCCGCCGTAGCCAATACCGGCATTCAAAAAAGCTTCACCGATTCTTTTATCCTTCCCCATTCCTCTAGCAACATCTGTAACATCTGCACCGACCGCTTCACATAAATTTGCGATTTCATTAATATAACTTATCTTCGTAGCCAAAAACGCATTGGATGCATATTTAATCATTTCAGCACTTCTTGTACTGGTTAAAATCACAGGCACATGTAATGGCTTATACAAGTCCCTGACTTTCGCTGCAGCCTCTCGACTTTCTGAGCCAATAATAATACGATCCGCCTTCATCGTATCCTCAATAGCAGAACCCTGGCGAAGAAATTCGGGATTCGAAACCATTTTCACTGGAAACCCACATTGGTCTTCAATCATTTTTTTAATAAAATCATTCGTTCCGACTGGCACCGTACTCTTAATCACAATAATGGTGTCAGGATTTATATAGGCAGATATATCTTTTGCAGCGTGTACCAAATAGGAAAGGTCAGCGGACCCGTCTTCACCCTGAGGCGTTCCAACCGCAACCACAATGATTTCTACACCACTTAACGCCACACGATGAGAGGTGGTAAAATGCAGGCGGCCTGCTTGCATATTCGCAGTTAATAAATCTTCCAAACCTGGTTCATAAATAGGAGAAATTCCTTGCAGTAATTGGTTAATCTTTTGCTCATTGATATCGATGCATGTCACGTGGTGTCCAATCTCCGACAAACACACACCTGTTGAGAGGCCTACATAGCCTGTACCTAAAACAGCAATCTTCATATCAATCAATCTCTTTCTTACTATTTTGAAGGTTTTCTATCCTAGTAACTTCTTGCAAATAAGCTAACACCGATTCTCTAATATCTTCGCGGGTTAATGCGAAATCAATCGTTGCCTTAATAAAGCCAAGTTTGTCTCCAATGTCATAGCGGCTGCCGTCAAAGTTATAGGCAAAAACCGCCTGGTGTTTATTCAGTTCATTGATGGCATCTGTCAGCTGTAATTCTTCTCCTCGGCCTAAAGGCATTCTCTCTAAAATCTCAAAAATCTTTGGACTCAGGACATAACGCCCCATAATCGCATATCTAGAGGGTGCCTCTTCTAGGCTGGGTTTCTCTATTAAAGAATCAATATGGAATAAATCCGACTCTATCATTGTCCCCTTTGGTTTAATAATTCCATATTTGCTGACATCTTCGTCTGGTACCGTCTGCACGGCCACAACCGAACTATTATAATATTCAAAAACATCTATGATCTGCTTAAGGCAGGGGATTTCCGACATAACGATATCATCACCTAGTAATACTGCAAATGGTTCATCACCTATAATGCTTTTCGCACAAAGAATAGCATGTCCCAGCCCTTTTGGCTCTTTCTGGCGGACATAAACAATATTTACTAAGTTGGATATTTTTTGAACTTCTGCTAACATATCAAGTTTGTTTTTTCTATAAAGTGTATCCTCAAGCTCATAAGATTTATCGAAATGATCCTCAATCGATCTTTTTCCTCTGCCGATGATGATGATTATTTCCTGAATGCCAGAAGCGACCGCTTCTTCAACGATATATTGAATGGTTGGCTTATCAACAATCGGCAGCATTTCTTTTGGCTGTGCTTTCGTTGCTGGCAAAAATCGAGTTCCGAGGCCAGCTGCTGGAATAATGGCCTTACGGATTTTCATATGCTGCCTCCTTTCCTTTTCCCTTCTAATTCTTTTATATGCAGGTGGATAACCTCCGGTCACGTTAGTAACCTATTAAAATCGTTTATTTTATGACTTTCAAAAAAATAAAACTCCCTTCACGAATAAGATAAGGGAGTCAAACGTCATGTTCATGGATTGGCAGATAAACTCGTTTAATAAACCGTTCCATCAATTTTCTTAGTATTCTTTTACGTCGAGTTACCAGGGTACTGACGATTGCTTTTCTTTCCTCACTCGTTACTTGCCAATCCTCTGGAATGACTGCCACAATTTCTTCTATTAAATGAATAGGCAGCGTTTGAATGATTTCTAGCTGCTCATGAAACTCCTGCTCATTCTCAATAAAATAGGCCATAATTTGGTGTGTGGCACTCTTTAGAATCGTGATTGGCAATGATTCAATATCCTCCTGTGTCCAGTTATAAGAAGCGAACACTTCAGCATGATCGATAATCCACAAGCGATAAGAGTGTGATGTGTCATCGCATAGAATGATATTTTTCCTAGTTCGATCACGATTACAGAGCCAGTAATCAAATAAAATAATGCCTGCTAGATTTTCTTTGTTCGTAATTGCAGGAACATCGGTTACTTCATGTCCATCAAAACAGTCTGGTACATAACGACTTGCAAATTGAAACTGTGTTTGCTGCATTTGAGCAAGTTCCGGATATTGCGAGGAAAACTCCTGGGGGATTTCTACTAATTGTGCAAAAGGTATTGGCAGTCCAAGGTAACGTGCAAGGCAATACCCGACCCATTCGTTCGCCAGCGTTTTTTCAAATCCAGGCTGAAAATATTTGACGACATAGTCCTGACCATCATTAAATGTTAGTAAGTGAGCATTCGATTTTCCTTCTAATGTTTTCTTATATGAGACTGGCTTAATCATTCACAGTCACCTCATCAGAATCGATTCCAGCAATTTTTTTCAAAAGCTGGACATATTGGTCTGCCACAACCTCTATAGCAAATTTGTCATGTACGCGTGTTATTGCTGCATTAGACATTTGTTCATGAAGGCTGGGTTGATCCAAAATATCACATAGCTGTTTCACTGCATCCTCTACGTTTTGACCACGAAATAGCAGCCCATGTTCACCGTGGACAACCAATTCTGTAACTGGCATCATTTTTGAGGCAACGACAGGTACCCCGCAAACCATTGATTCAATAAATGTATTACCAAATGACTCGGTTTTCGTTGTGGCCAGTGTGCAGCCGCCTGATTGGCGAATTTTCGCATAAACATCCGGCATTTGTTGATAAGGTATAACCGGAAACCACTTAACAATGTCTGTAAGCTCTTCCTCCTGCCATTTGGCTGCAAATTCCTCCCGCTGCACACTCTGTGCACCACCGATGACCCAAAATTGTATATCATCGCGCTGACTTTTCATGAGTTTTGCCACTTCCAATAACATTTGCCAGTTTTTACGTTTATCCAATCTGCCAATCCAGCCAATTATTTTTTTACTGTTAGGAAGGATTGGTTCACGGTCGAAGTTTATCTCTTCACACGGCAAAGCACGGTAAAAGGATGTATCGATGCCATTATATATGACATGTACCGGGATTCCGTCCGTTAGGATTGAAACTAATCGTTTTTGATAGTGTGAAGGAACAATAATCGCTTCTGGCTTAATTCCTCTGAATGATTTTAAATGCGGCCTAAGCTTAATCAGTTCCGGGGTGCGTGCCTCTACCAATACTGGTCCTCGATATTTTGCTTTCTTTAGCCATTTAAAAGCAGCACCCGTATCAACGACAATGATGGCATCATAGTTATTGTTTTTTATGATTTTGATAATCTCTTGTTCATCATTTGTCAAATAAACGGGGGCCACATCTTCCATAATATGAAGCCCGCCGTGATTGGTCGTATACAAAAACTCTGTTTCAATTCCATGCTTTTTAAAATAAATCGCGCGATTGCGCCAGCCGGCATTCACCCCGCCAACCGTCAGCAAACGCCAAATTATTAATACTTTCATATTGGTTCCCCTCGTTTTCATTAGGCTCCTCCTCAGCCCGGTTCGGTCTCTCTTGTTCGACCCCTAAAGCAGCTTAACGTCCTTTTTTCTTATCTTTCTTCTTGTCTCGCTTCTCATCATGACGGTCTCGGTTCTCGTATCGATCTCCTGCGAAGTGTCTTCCACCCTTTGCACCTTTTGCACCTTTGCTGCGTCGACCTCTATCTCCCTCGAAGTGTTTTCCACCGCGTTGTTCTCGATCACCTCTAATGCCTCGATCTCCTTCAAAACCTCTAACCCCGCCATAGTAGTTCTCACCTTCTGGGTGTCTCTCATCAAAATTTTGTTCGAGTTGGTCCCAATGCTCATCGATTTTGGCCATAACTTTTTCCGGATCCACGCCTCGTGCAAGCATCGTCTTTACCCATTCTTCCTTGAAAACCTTGTGAACCAACCCTTGCAGCTTGGTTACATAGTTTTTCTCCTCTGCTGTGGTTAACAGGGTGTTACTAATATTTTTGATCTTATCCTTATCCGGTTCCTGTGGAAGTAGTACCGCGGTGATTTGTCTAGAGATTTCCTCCATGCGGATATAATGAAGCCATTCTGCATATAATTCCGGAGCCATTTCTTGTACATGTGACAAAAAGATTGCTTTATTTTCCTCCCCTAGAGAAGTCAATAATTTACGCGGGTATGGATAAACACGATCACGCCAAATGGTTCTCGCAACGTCTATGACCTTTAGACTGCCATCTGGTTGGAGGTAAATTTGACGTTTATGATGGTCAATTCTCTCATATCCAATTTTTTTAAAAGTGATTAGCATTTCAATTAATCTTGCAGAAAGTGCCTTTGTCAGGGGCTGCGATTGTAAATATTCGCGTAAATCAACACCCTGGATAATTTCCATCACAATATAAAGCGGTCCTTTTCCATATAGCTTTGGAAATAGCGCGGTTTGTTGCCCAAGGGATAAAGCATAATATTCGCGGTCGCAATCATCTGTATTTCCAAATACCTTTACACACATTTCATTTGTTAATTGGAATACTGCACCTTGCCTTCCTTTTCCCATCATTAGTAGAGGTGAGTTATTCACAACTTCCACATCTGCATTTACCATATTTGTCACCTTGATTTTTTTCATCCATTGCTCTAAATTCTGAATATTCATATGTTCACTCCTTTCGTTTTAAGTTGGCAGCTTAATTTATTTATTAGTATCATGGCAGCCTTATTCCATCATGCTTGCCTAGTCACATGAACTTGGAAATACCGCCTACTATAATAGATTCAAATGGGTCATAAAGTGTAAAGGCACTTGTCCATAAAATGAAAATATAAAGGATCGCAGCTTTCTAAATCGAATCCTTAAATGGTAACGACATGATCAAGATTCACAGAAATACATCTTACAAGTTTAGAAAAAATTTACAATAAAGCACTTTATTTATTGTACAATTAGAATAGTAGTTTACTCTTTTTTGGGAGGTTTTCATGGAGCAGCTTACGAATCATTTAATTGTCATTTCTTTTGATTGTCTGTCAGCACTAGACTTTCCATTGCTGCAAACACTGCCTCACTTTAAGACCATCCTTGAAAAAGGTTCCTACGTGAAAAAGGTCGCATCCATTTATCCATCGGTGACCTATCCATGTCATACCACCATTGTCACAGGTAATTATCCGAATAAACATGGAATTATAAATAACACACTTCTTCAGCCGGGCAGAACTTCCCCAGACTGGAACTGGTATAGAAAATTAATCAAAGGGACAACTTTGTATGACGAAGCTAAAAAAGCAAACTTGACAACAGCAGCATTACTTTGGCCGGTAACCGGCAAAGCGAATATTGATTACAATTTGCCTGAAATTTTTCCAAATCGACCATGGCATAATCAAATTCTTGTCTCTCTACGAAATGGCAGTCCCCGTTACCAATGGGACCTGAATCAACGTTTTGGCCATATTCGTAATGGTTTAAATCAGCCTGAATTAGATGACTTTGTTTTAGCTTCCACCGTACATACCATTAAAACGAAAAAGCCAAATCTGCTGCTTGTGCACTTTACTGACCTTGATACCCAGCGTCATCATAATGGTTTTTCATCGAGGGAAGCCTTTGCTTCCATTCTTCGGCATAATGAACGGCTCGGGCAAATTTTTTCTGCACTAAGGGAAAGCGGCATTTATGAAAATTCTACGATTATTGCACTAGGTGACCATAGTGCCTTAGATGAGAACAAAGCCTTAAACCTGAATGTTCTTTTCCAACAAAACAAGCTTATATCCGTCAATGCTAAAGGGAATATAAATAATTGGAAGGCCTATTGTAAAAGTTGTGATGGCTCCGCATATATTTATCTAAAAGACAGAGATGACTTTGAAACTAGTAAAAAAGTAAAAAAATTATTAAAGTCTCTGCTCGCCGACCCTGCCGCTGGTATCGAAAAAATATTGACTGCTGAAGAAGCAGCCTCAAAGGGGGCAGATGGTTCCTGCACATTTATGGTAGAAGCTAAGAAAGGGTATTACTTTTTAGAAGACTTTCAGGGAGAATATGTTAAAAACGTTACCCGTGAGGATGTTCTGGAAGATAAAAAATACACCCTTGCTTGCCATGGTTATTCTCCAGAAAAGCCGGAGTATTCGACTATTTTTATGGCGGCTGGTAAAGGTATTCGTCCTAAGACCGTCGTACAAAAAGCACGCCTCATTGATGAAGGTCCAACAATGGCTAGGCTTTTAGGTCTGAATTTAGGAGATACCGATGGAAAAATCATAAAGGAGCTTTTAACCGTGTAAATGAAGGGGGAAAATTTATGAGTCGTTTGACGAAGCAAGAAAAGAGCTGGGTATTCTATGATTGGGCGAATTCTGCATATTCCATCTTAATTACAACTGCTATTTTTCCTTTATATTTTAAAGCAGCAGCAAATGGTGCAGGTCTTGCTGGTTCTACTTCTACTGCGTATTTGGGATATGCTAATTCCTTCGGGACTCTGCTTGTGTCCATATGCGCACCAATTTTAGGAACCATTGGTGATTTTAGAGGCTTAAAAAAGAGATTATTTACGTTTTTTGTGATTCTAGGGATTGCTTTTACTGCACTGCTCGCTGTTGTCCCAAGTAACCAATGGTTAATCCTTTTAATCTGTTATGTTATTACAGTGATGGGTTTTGGAGGTGCCAATATCTTTTATGACGCTTTTCTTGTAGATGTTACGAGTGAAGAGCGAATGAATAAGATTTCCGCCCGCGGTTTCGCAATGGGTTATATCGGAAGTACGATCCCATTCATCATTGGCATTGCTCTTATTCTATTATCACAACATGGGATTCTCCCTTTGTCTGTTACCGTTTCGACGCAAATAGCCTTTGCCATCACAGCGATTTGGTGGGGAACCTTTACCATTCCAATGTTAAAAAATGTTCAACAGGTTTATTACGTCGAGAGGGTTGCAAACCCGGTTTCTACTAGTTTTAAAAAGGTTTTCCAAACACTTAAACGGATAAAGGCCTACCGTCCTTTATTTCTTTTCCTAATTGCTTATTTCTTTTATATCGATGGGGTCCATACCATTATTACCATGTCAACGGCTTATGGCACAGATCTAGGGATTTCATCCACTAATCTGTTAATCATCCTGTTTGCCACTCAAGTCATTGCTGCTCCATTTGCACTTATTTATGGTAAACTAGCAGATAAATTCACAGGTAAAAGAATGTTATTAGTTGGTATTTTCATCTATATTATTATTTGTATCTATGCATATTTCATGAAAACCACCTTAGATTTCTGGATTTTAGCTATGCTTGTTGGTTCTTCACAAGGTGGCATTCAGGCGCTAAGCCGTTCTTATTTTGCTAAGCTAGTACCGAAGGAAAGTGCAAACGAGTTCTTTGGTTTCTATAATATTTTCTATAAATTCGCCTCAATCCTTGGACCAGCTTTAGTCGGATTCACTGCTCAAATTACTGGTAATACAAATGCCGGTGTCTTTAGCTTAGTTATTTTATTTATCTTAGGCGGCGCCGTTTTAGTACGCGTCCCGGAAACAAATGAAAAAATCCAATAATAATGACTAAAACGAAACAACGCCTTGGAATTTATCCAAGGCGTTGTTTGCTATCAGGCAAAAAGATCTTTATCGAGTATCATTTCCTTCTCGAGATGACTGGCTCGAATACCAAATTTAGGTTTCAATTGACCAATTTCTTCACCAAGCAAGAGTTTAATTCCCAAGTATGGAAGGTTAAGACCTGTTAAGCAGCTAAAATGCATTCCCCCGCTCATTCGCGGATTAATTTCAAGCAGCTTTGGGACACCTTGACTATATTTCACCTGGATATTAAAGATATACGGTATATGATAATGTTGATGAAACCTTTGGGCAAGTTGAATAAGCTCATGATGATCGATAATTTCTCTTATTCTTCCTTCCCCTTTCATCCTTGGAATTGCTGCATACAATTGCTCTGTCGATGCTACACAGTCAATACTGAATTCCGGACCATCTAAATACTCTAACACCATTAGATCAGGGAAAACCTCTTGCTGACTTAAAATTTCACAGGCGTAATCATACGAGAGACGGCGGCTGCTCGCCCTTCTAAAAAGCTGGTCGATGCTTTCTATGTCATCCTCAATGACGCGAAAACCCGTTGCCCCTTCACCCACGACGGGTTTAAAACAAACTGTATGTCCCTTTGCTCGTAAACTTTTATAGGCTGATTGGAAATCTTTACTATTATTAACAACGTAAAAATCAGGTATCGAAACCAGTTCTGCGCCATCCTCTTCCTTCTGCAGGATAGAGTGGTAGGCAGCTGCCTTATTATCCAGGGTTTCCATTAAGTCAGAATCAGGACAAACCAGTACCTTAACACCTATGTTTTCAAAATCAGCGAGCCTTTTGGATATGAGAACATTTTCTTTCCTCGGAATGAAAATATCTATCTTATGCTTCTGACAAAATGCAAGACAAAACTCTATATATTCCTCACCAGATACAGTGGGTTCTGTAAAAGCATAATCACAATACTGCAAATAGAGAGCATCCTTATTCGAATGAGTGCCAAAAATTTCAAACCGCCGACCCTCATCATTCGAACGAATCAACTCCATAAAATGCGTAACCGTCGTAAACCACCTATTAAACCAAATCCTCATAAGCAACCTCTTTCTCGTTGAATTCAAAATGAAAAACCTTAACCATTATAGGCCTATAAAATCCATTTTATACATTTTCCGCCTGCAACGATGTATAAATGAGTGAATAAATGATGATATAATGTATAAACGGTGACAGGCACCGAAAGTGGCACCGAAAGTAGCAGCGATAAAGGGGGTACTTAGATGTGCGGACGTTTCACGTTGACTGCCACGGTTGATCAGTTGATTGATCGGTTTGATATTGAGAATTTTCTGCTGGAGGAGGAGTATTTTCCGAGTTATAATGTGGCTCCTTCTCAGTCGGTGTTAGCGGTGATAAATGATGGCTCTCGGAATAAGATGGGTTTTTTACGCTGGGGATTAATTCCTCCCTGGGCGAAGGATATGTCAATCGGTTATAAAATGATTAATGCACGTGCCGAGACCTTAACGGAGAAACCAAGCTTTCAAAATGCTTATCAAAAAAAACGCTGCTTGATTGTGGCGGATAGTTTTTATGAATGGAAGAAGCTTGATCATAAAACAAAAATTCCAATGAGGATAAAACTTAAATCAAATGACTTATTTGCAATGGCCGGAGTTTGGGAGAAATGGAAATCACCTGATGGAAAATCGATCTATTCCTGCTCTGTAATCACCACGAGTCCTAATGAATTAGTCCAAGATATTCACGACCGGATGCCTGTGATATTAAAACCAGAAGATGAAAAATATTGGCTAGATCCTTCTATTACTGACACTACTAAGCTCAATCCCTTACTAAAACCATTGGATCATACGATAATGGAATCCTATGAAGTCAGCTCATTGGTTAATTCACCGAAAAACAATTCAATTGAATTGATACAAAAAATCTGCTAATTCAACAAAAAATGCCTGACCTGCTAGAGGTCAGGCATTTTCTATACAAGTGCGATGGTTGCATTAATTTTCAAAACAAAGGTCATAATAGCCGTCGTATCCAAATTCGATGTGTCCTCTGTGATACCATTTACTTTTTTAACAATTTGTCTTTCAATAAAGTTCATTTTACTAACTAAGAATTCTCCGCCAAAAATACCATTTGCGATGGATATCCTTCTTAATTCCTCAGGGAAGGCAGCATCAAATTGTTCAAGTGCTGTTTCTCCGTCGTGCCAACAGCAAAGGAAAAGACCTAGTTTTTTTGTTAACAGTTCATCATAGTGCTTTCCGATAAAATGCTTTATTTTCCCTTGAATACTTCCTGCATGGATGGAGCCGCCAATGATTACGAAGTCATATTCACGTACATCAAAGGTAATTTTATCCCGTTTCAAATCAACTGCAAGGACTTCTCCTTCCATCCACTCACTCACCAATTGGACAGCTTTTTCTGTTGTGCCATGAGACGAGCAATAAACAATCAATGTCTTCATAAATCATCCTACCCTCCATGGAAATGTTTTTACACCATTAAGGACGAAAATCATCCCGTCGGACTTTTGTTTTCTTACTACCATTATAAGACAGCTATCAGCCTTATCCCTGAAAAATATTGGCAATATTTCTACAATTCATCCACCTAATCAAGCCATTTCATTGTCTGCATCTAAACCCAGGTGCTGGAATAAAATAGCTAACCCAAAATAAAATGATCATGAGGTGGTAAAATTGAATTTCATTCCCTTACCAATGATCTTGTCTGGGCCGATTGTTCGGAGAGCAGAACCTAATCAAATAACAATTTGGATTGCGACAAGTAAAAGTTACCGAATTCATGCTGAGATTTATCGTATCACTTCAAGTAATGAAACTAGTTCGTTTGATTATGAAAGTATCCAAACAAAATGTGAAACGAAAAGGATACGGATGGGTAAACAACTGTTTATTCATTTAATTCAACTCTCCCCTTATCGTGATACCTTCCCAACCGATACCTTACTCGGGTACAATATTCATTTTCAGAGAGGCTCTGAACTTCAAGACTTACGTTCAATAGGGTTACTATCGCAGGATAATCCCGAATCCATCACCTACGGTAACCTTGACTACCCTACCCTATTTCTCAACAGTTCGGCCCAACGTTGCAATGTCCTCTATGGGTCATGTCGAAAACCTCATGGCGATAATGAGGATACCCTCTCCACTGCCGACATTTTACTAGAAAAGGAATATAATAATTTACTGGTTCGTCCCAGTACATTATTTCTTATGGGAGACCAGATTTATGCAGATGATGTTGCAGATCCATTGTTTCCCGTCATTTCTAAACTAAGCGAGGCATTAATGGGTGCGAGAGAGCCCCTCGAATTAATAGATGTGCGGCTAAACCAGGAGTCCTTCAAAACGGCATTGAACCAAGTCAACGGCAGGCAATATGTTATGGAAAAATTTTGCCATTTCACCTCTTCCCATGGGAGCAATCACCTAATGAAATTCGGAGAGTATGCTGCCATGTATCTGCTCTCATGGAGCCCGCATCTATGGGAAACTGCACAAGAATATGGACTTTTCGAACATTACGATGACTGTGTTAAAAAGAATCAGATTTATTTTGTTTTTCCAAAAGAGGATAGGTATCAAAAGGAAAACAAAAACGAAGAAATTCGGCTTAGAAATCGCTTTACGGAGCACCAGGAGGCACTGATTTCTTTTCAGCATTCTCTTTATCGTATTCGACGTCTTCTTGCAAACATACCAACCTACATGATTTTTGATGACCATGACATCACCGATGATTGGAACCTATCCTTTAGGTGGAAGGAAAATGTTAAAAACTCCGCATTAGGGAGCCATGTTGTAGGCAATGGTTTATCCGCATATTGGGCTTTTCAAGGATGGGGTAATGCCCCACAATCCTTTAATGATAAATTCCTTTGGCTGATGAAAACTTATTTTAAAATGTTAAGCGTTGGAAAAATTACCTATCAAGAAGAATGGAAAAACACCTTATGGAACTTTGACTCTTGGCATTTTGTGGCACCAACAAATCCAAAAGCGATCTTCTTGGACACACGTACACAAAGAGAATACAGCCAGGAGCCAAGACCAGAGAAATTTGGGCAACTTATTGAGGAAACCATCTGGGCTCCAAAGCTGATTAGTCAAGAAGGGTGGGGGCGTGTAACCCACAGTCTGTTTGAAAGTGAATGGAAAAGCGGCAGCCCTTTAATGATTATTTCCGCCACACCCTTATATGGACTGGGCCTTATTGAAACGTTTTTACATGATTATGTCTATCCTTTAAGAGTATTAGGCGTTAATGTGCATACCAGATTTGATTTTGAAGCGTGGAAGTATAATGGCAAAGGATTTACTGAATTCCTCGAACAGGTAGCAGCCTGGAAACCTAACCGCTGTATTATTTTATCGGGAGATGTTCATTATGCCTCTGCAGTTAAAGCAGCTGTTTCCTTTCAAAATGGTCAAAAACTCACCATTCACCAATTTACCAGTTCTCCATTGAAAAATATGAGTTTCGGAGGTTTGTGGGGTATCTTGATGAAACAAATAATGGCCCTGAATGCTATCAAAAGAAAAAACAACGAAATTCAACGTGTCTGCACTCCTTCTTATAACATTCAAGAAGTCGGAAAAAATATTACACCAAATTCATATTTATGGAGGGATATCGTAAGCTATCAAACATTAGAAAATAATTCTATTATGGAAACGAATAACAACCTCGGCCTACTCATGATTAGAAGAAGAGCAATAAAAAACTACCTGCTTAATCAGCATCACAAATTCATACAACCATGAAAAAATAGTGCTCCACTATATGTGGCAGCACTATTTTTCAATGATTTCTCCATTTTCCGTAATAAAGAAAACCTTCGCCTGTTCATTCATTTCAGTTTCATAATACCTTACTTCCATTAATACAGGAAAATCTGCCTCCTGTAAAAATTGACTAAGCTTTTTCATTTTTTGTATTTCGTTTTTTTGATTCACTTGTGTCCAATTTGCTTTTATATCAATTGGTATAGTTGTGGAGAGAGTAGAAATGTTTGTTTCTTCATAGGAAGGTATATTCGCACCAAAGAATTCCGCTTTGTCCTTAATTTGGAGTGCTTTAAACATTCCTTCATCCAATTCTGGAAAGAGTTCTTTGATTTGTGCTTTAAGGTTCATTGCTAACTCACTATCCCACATAACCTTTGGATAATTATCCGAATAGCCAAGAGCAGAGTCCATATCTTCCTCAATAATAAACAAGAGGTTCGAGTGCTGTGTAGGGTAGGCATATCCCTGGTATGTTTCACTTAAAAAATTGTAATTCAATTTAGTAAGAACAAATTCTGTATGGTATTTATCCTTAATGTAGTTTTTCATATTTTTTTCATGTTGTTGTTTAGCCCAAGGTGTTCCATAAAACACTGTATAAGCGTAAACACTAAAAGAAAGGATAAGTCCAGCAAATACCATTAGGATTATTTTCGTTGCCCTTATATCTCCTCACCTCTATAGTTTTCAGAATATTATAATTATAATATTCTCCATACTATTTTCTTATTCCTTCTAGAAATAATTGGTAGTGGAATAAAAAAAGACGTACATAAAGTACGGCTTGATGAACCTGCTATTTCTTCATTAATTTTTGGATGGTTACAAGAACTTCGTCTAAAACTTCGTGGTCTCCTTCTTGTATTCTCTCAATTACACACGTTTTCAGATGTCCTTCTAACAGAATTTTTGCCACACTATTCAGTGCAGATTGTGTTGCGGAAATTTGCGTGATCACATCATCGCAATAGGTGTCCTTTTCAATCATTCCTTTAATTCCGCGAATTTGCCCTTCAATTCTATTGAGCCTTGTAACAAGATTACTTTTCACCTTATCAGAATGATGACTTTTACGGTGACTGCCCTCCGTATTACAGCAAGATTCTTCGATCATTTCTTCCTCAGATTTATGTTCAAAAGACATTCCATCACCTCATTTTTTGTTATTATATCATACCCCCCTATCGTAAAGCGATAGCTCAACCTTGAAAGTAAAAAAGAAACTGACAAGCGTGCGTCAGTTTCTTTTCTTTTTCAAGTTACCCTATTTTTTCAACAGATTCGGCTTCTGGATACTTATATTCATGTTCCCAGAAATCAGCATCTTTAATCCCTAATTTTACCGGATCAAACACAGGATCTTTTCCGTCTTTTAACTGTGCTTCATAGTCCTTTAGAACTTTCATAGCAGGTTTAGTTAAAAGAAGAATAGCAATCAGGTTTAACCAAGCCATTGCTCCAACACCAACATCCCCTAGAGCCCACGCAAGACCTGCTTCTTTGACACAGCCGTAGTAGACCATGCCTAAAATAACAAATTTCAGGACATATTCCGTCCATTGATTCTTATTTTTTCTAATATAGGCAAGATTCGTTTCCGCCATATAATAGTAAGCCATAATCGTTGTAAAGGCGAAGAACAACAATGCAATGGCTACAAATGGTGCACCAAATCCCGGTAATACAGACTCAACTGCCGCTTGTGTATATCCAGGACCCGCTTCAACTTCAGTCAGGTTTGTAACAATTGGTTCTTTCCCTTCAGGAGTTACATTATACATTCCTGTCATGAGGATCATAAAGGCTGTTGCCGTACAAACAAACCAAGTATCAATATAAACGGAGAAGGCTTGAACAATCCCTTGTTTAGCAGGATGTGATACTTCCGCAGCTGCTGCTGCATGCGGTCCAGTACCCTGTCCGGCTTCATTGGAGTATATACCACGTTTTACTCCCCAAGAGATAGCGGCACCTAAAATTCCCCCATATGCTGCATTTCCGCCAAATGCACTTGAGAAGATTAAAGAAAGGACTTCTGGTATTTGAGAAAAATTTGCAAATGTAATGATTAGCGCAACAATAATATAACCAACAGCCATAAATGGTACAACAAATTCAGCTGTTCGTGCAATACGTTTTACTCCTCCAAAAATAATTGCAGCTAAAACTAACATTAATACGATACCTGTAATACTTGTATTGATGCCGAAAGCATTATCGATACTGACAGCGATACTATTTGCTTGTACCCCAGGTAAAAGGGCTCCCGTCGCAATAACTGTTACAATCGCAAATAATACGGCATACCATTTAAGCTTCAGCCCTTTTTCTATGTAGTAAGCTGGACCGCCTCGAAATTGTCCGTCTTGTTTTGACTTATATACCTGACCAAGTGTGGATTCTATGAAGGCTGAACCAGCACCTAAAAACGCGATTAACCACATCCAAAAAACGGCCCCTGGACCCCCAAATGCTATCGCAGTGGCAACCCCTGCAATATTTCCTGTACCAACCCTGCCGGACAATGCAAGGTTTAACGCCTGAAAGGATGAAATTCCGGCTTCAGATTTTTGACCTTTAAACGTCAGCCTAAAAATATCCTTCATATGTCTGATTTGAAGAAACCGAGTTGATAGCGTGTAAAATAAACCTACCCCTAAACATAAATAAATAAGTGCCTGGCTCCAAATAATTCCATTCAACCAATTTACAAGTCCTTCCAAGTAAATCCCCCTTTTCTCCTTTGCTGATTCCTATTATATAACAGCTCGTTTATAAAATAAAAGAATTTTTTGAATAATCCGTTAGATTTTCTTACATAAAATAGTAAAGCCTATTACCAAATTAAGTAATAGGCTCTTCTTCTTATTTAATTCCCAATTTTTCTTCCATAAAAGATTCTAAGAATTTAAGTTTGTTGTTTCCGACTCCAAATGGCAGAAGGAGCTCATTAGCTTCATCATCTTTCTTCATTTTATCCATTTCTCTATGCAGTTTCTCCATTTTCCGGTCCAAAAGCCCCGCCATTTCTGCCGTGGATTTTAGTTCATCCAGCATTTTTTTAGGAATTTCCTTGTTATATTTATAATAGATTTTATGCTCTAAGCTTGCCCAGAAATCCATCGCAATGGTGCGAATTTGAATCTCAACCATAATCTGTTCCTCACGGTCGGACATAAAGATCGGAATCTCCACAATCATATGCAGACTTTGGTACCCATTCGGTTTTGGGTTTTTTATATAATCCTTATATTCTATAATACGGACGTCTTTTTGATTCGCAATCATCCTGCTTATCTCATAAATATCCGAAATAAATGAGCAGGTAATCCTTATCCCAGCTATATCTTTAATATTTGTTTTAATACTTTCTAGATTAAATTCACAATCTTTTCTCTGTACTTTTTTAAAAATACTCTCAGGTGATTTTAACCGTGATTTTACATGTTCTATCGGGTTGTAATCATGAATATAATTGAATTCATCTTTTAGTATATTGATCTTTGTCGTCATTTCATCGAGGGCAAATTTATAAGCCATCATAAAACGAGTCAGTTCAATTTTAATTGTTTTTAAATAATTCAAATCAAGGGTCTTTTCCATTCCCAGTGTTTACATCCTTTCAAAAATCATTACTCTACTTCGTCTGCTTCAGTTTCGTTTTCAGTTTCATTTAATTGTAACTTTTTGATCTCTTCCGGTGGAAAAATGATCCGGCAAATTACTTTTGCCACTTCACGATAATCGGTCACGTTCCCACATTGTTTCATTTTATCAGGTGCATGCTCGGCCAAAGTCATCAGCGACCATGTAACTGTATTTAAATCTAAATCTTTCCAGGTTAGACCCTTCTCAAATGCCTTTGTTAATCCCAAAAGAATTCTAGTAAATATCTTCCGTTTTGCCGCTGCTAACACCTCAGCAAATTCAGTGTCCTTTGCCAATAATTCAGGAAGCAATCGCTGCATTCCCATTTCCTTAATCCGTTTATCATGTGCCTCTAACAGGGACGCCAGCATGCTTTCCGGATCTGAGTCACCCCATTTTGGTTCAGGCGGCATTAACATCTCGATTTGATTCTCTAACAGAGACATTAATAGCTGTCGTTTATCCGAAAAGTACCGATAAAAAGTCCCAGTCGCTACCCCTGCATGTGCTGCGATTTCCTTTGCCGTGGTATGCTCATACCCTTTTGTGATAAATAATTCTTGACCACTTTTTAGCAACAAATCTCGTTTAAGCTGGGCACGTTCCTGCTTCGGAATTAATGGAAACTCACCCACCAGCTGGTCTTCTCGGTCTGACATTTTTCTCACCTCATTGCTATTATAACACAAAACACAAATATTGAACCGTAGTTCATGTTTCCATTGACAGAATCTCTTAATCATGTAATACTTGAACTATAGTTCATGTTATTTCAATGGATGTTCACACCCCTTGGCATTGATTGTAGATAACATGAACAAATTATTTATTTTTGGTTTTTTTGAGACTTTTTACTCGCTTTTTTTGTTTTTATTCATATATAATATTTTATAATTAACTTTGGAAGGTGTTGATTAATATGGCAAATCAATCTGATAAAAAAGATATCTCAATCAACTCAAGCGTTTCACTAAAGGGAATTGTAAAAGCCATTTTCAACGATACCGTACACGTACAAATTGGCGGCAAGATTATTACTTTGCCTAAAGCCGATTTCCTGTTAGATAAATCTATGAATTAAAAAAGAAATCATTTAGAAAGCCCATTGCAGCAGATGCAATGGGCTTTCTTTTCGGTTGGATGTGTTAAAGTTTATGGTTGATTTTAATAATTTTTAGAAAATAGACGGAGTAATTCCGCTCAATTAATAATTCCCACTAAAAAAAGCTCAAATAAACGGAGAGATTCCGCCTATTGGCTTGAAATTTTCAAAAATAAGTGGTTTTGCTTTACATAACCGGAAACCGTCCGCCTAGCTATCCCCAAACAGGCTCCATTGTGCATTTTCCCGGAAAGTCTCCGCCTATTTTACTTAGGCGGTTTCTGGAGCGCAAATCAACAGCATTATATAACACAGTCTTTCGGTTAAATAACATTACAAGCTCTTAATGGAAGGATATGGCTCCTATTTTAAGGATGTAAGAGTTATATCCGCGACTTTCTATGTCACCCTCATTGACGCCGGTATATGCCGTTTTTTCGACTTTGTAACGAAAAATCTTCAGTGCTATCATTATTATTGTATTAACAAAAAAGCCGTAATGAACGGTAAAAACCGGAGGGATTCATTATCCATTATTTGAAAATGAAGTACACAAATGAAATGGAAAAAGGTTTGTTAAGTGCACATGGAGTATGTTATGAAGTCTACAAACGTAAATTAAATGTGAGAATGGAAGTTGAAAAACGACGTGAGCTGGACCATCTAATATGTAAACGGCTTAGCGCAGATTTTGACGGAAGATTACACTCTTAAATAGATAGAAGGAGCCTCCTTAATGGACGCTCCTTAAATTTTCACCGTAATAGGCTGATCGTTTTATAATTTGGTCTTGTGATCATACGCATTAGATAGGCAGACTCATCAGCGTTTTCTTTTCTCTTTCCGTTTAAAAATTTAATAATGGTCTTTGAATCTCTAATTCCAATTCCATGTCCATAGAATTTATCATTTCCTAAAAAAATTACATTTTCTGCCCGCCACCACGGCTGCTTTGGGTCAAAATCTGGGTTTTTAAAATGTAAAACATCTCCAATAAGAAAATCCTCTCCATCTTTTTGATAAATAGGAAGATCTTCATCAAACTGCCAATCCATTAAGTATAGTCGGCTAAAATACGTATTAAAAGCCCTCGGTCCAATCGAATATAGGGCAGCAATATACAAAACAATGGCAATCGCGGTAGAGCATTCAAAGGCATAGAGCTCCCCATTTTTCACTATATCTTCAATTCCTTCTGAAGGATCGATTCCATCCCGTAAAAGAAACCCTCCGTTTGGCAAGCGATACCAGTATTTTCTGTTCGGAAAAGAATAAGTGAAGGTCGTAAACTTTGCCCCGCTTTTGTTTAATGCATTTGCTGCTTTTACTGTATTCACTCTAAAAAGCAACTCAAATTTCAGCTGTTGAATAGATTCATAATAATAGATCACAGGGTAACTCGCCAATTCATTTACCATTACCTTTTGCTCGCTGCTAGCAATTTCATTACTAAGATCCTCAGGCTTGAGTATCCGACCATTTAAACTAATCATTTGATACCTCCTCTTTTACACCATATGACTCTATTTCTGGATACATGCAGGAGGCCAATTAGAAAAAGCCAAATCCATACTTAGGGACCTGACTCGGGTAATGAAGTTTATTTATTTCTGAAAAAATGAACAATCAATCCGCCCACAATCGAGCCAATGGCGGTAATTCCAAAGATGATAAAATAAAGACGCTCCGCCAAATCGGCCATTCCCTCACCAGGGAAAAACTCTGCCTTTCCATAAAAAGCAATGGCAGCTAGAAATAAAACAAATGATGGCGCCCAAACAATCCAGCTTGGTTTAATCTTTATTAATAAAAACGGAATGACAAACCCGATAAGAAAAAACACAAAGAACAGCATAACCTCAACCCTTCCAGCACCTTTTATTCATTAGACGAATAAATTGCAGCTTTCGTTCCGAATCAGAGTTTACAGACCAGGCCCATTTTTTCTCCGTAAATACTATAGAAAGAAAACGATAACCTATCTTGCTTTATACCAAAAAGAAACCCCTCTTGCCTTATAGACAAGAGGGGAAGATTTAAGCAATTGATTCGTGTTTCATCAATTTCACAATTTCTAATAATTTAATGTGGTAACCATCAATTTCAACAACCTTAAATTCATAATCACCATATTCAATTTTATCACCTTCGACTACATCCATTTTTTCGGAAAGAATCCATCCACCAATGGTATCCATTTCCTCATCATGAATATCAAGACCAAATAAATCATTTACTTCATCAATTAGAACTTTCCCATCCACAACTGTTTTATGCTCACTGATTTTATTAATTTCCGGTACTTCGTCTTCGTCAAATTCATCACGAATTTCCCCGACAATCTCTTCCAGAATATCCTCAACCGTAACTAAACCAGCTGTACCGCCATATTCATCCATTAAAATTGCCATATGAACGCGATCTTTCTGCATTTTAACTAACAAATCATGAATGGCAATTGATTCGATAACCTGAATCACCGGACGTGTATATTCTTCAATTGAAGTATCGAGGTTTTTACCGCTAATATAATCAGTCAATACTTCCTTCATATTCAACATACCGACTATGTTATCTTTTTCACCATCAATAACCGGATATCTTGTATAATTTTCTGCTTTCACAATTTCCAAACATTCTTCTAATGTTTGTGATTTGTCAAAAGCGACGATTTCCGTACGCGGCACCATAATTTCTTTTGCGATACGATCGTCAAACTCAAATATATTATTTACATATTTGTATTCAGACTGATTGATTTCACCGCTTTTGTAGCTTTCAGAGATAATTAATTGAAGTTCTTCTTCTGAGTGCGCGTCTTCATATTCTGAAGCAGGCTTCAAACCAAAGAGTCCAACAATGATACGCGCAGAACCATTTAACGTTTTAATAAATGGATACATTATTTTATAAAAAATTATCATTGGTTTTGCAAAAAATAATGTAACTGCCTCTGCTTTATTAATCGCAATCGTTTTGGGTGCAAGTTCACCAACTACAACGTGCAAAAAGGTTACGGACGCAAAAGCAATAACAAAAGATAAGATTCCTGCTGCTGATTCAGGTATGTTTAAATGTGTAAACAATGGATGTAGTAAATGTTCAACGGTTGGTTCACCCAGCCAACCTAATCCTAAAGCCGTAACAGTAATACCTAATTGACAAGCAGATAAATATTCATCTAAATTTGAAACAATTTTCTTAGCCGCAATTGCTTTTTTATCGCCTTCTCCTACGAGCTGATCAATTCGTGTACTACGGATTTTTACGATGGCAAATTCGAAAGACACGAAGAATGCCGTAAAGCCAATTAAAATAGCAATCACAATCAAGTTAATAATGGTCAATGGTCTCCTTACTCAAAGAATGAGTAAGGAATACACCTCCTGGTTTTTGTAAATGTAAGTTAACTTAGTAATAATAATAAGGTTTGAGCTAAAGGTACACCTTGAGAAGATAATTTATTTCTAACCATTTCTTTCTGTCCGCTGTTTAGTTTGTCAAGAATTGGTTCGATTGCTTCAATTTCTTCCTTTAGGTGACGCATTAGGATCCCAATCTGTTCAAAATGCTTTTCTACCTTTTGCTTATCCACACAGTTTTCCATCTTAATTAATTCAATTGAAGATTTTATCTCCTCAAGTGGCATATTAAGATTTTTATAGTGTTCAATTAAATGCATGATTTGAATACAGTCTTCTCCGTACAATCGATAATTAGAGTCCGTCCGAATAGGGTTAAGTAAGCCTATTTGGGTGTAATAATCGATTGTTCTTTTAGAGATATTCATTAATTTCGCTATTTCACCAATACGATACAACTTCCCAACCTACTCACCCCTTTCTATTATTATATAATACTACCATAACCAAAACTGTACAGTCAACGTAGTAGTTTTCACTATAAAATTTGGCCTGTTGATTTCCACTCCACTAAGGAAAGCTTCTTTGAATAATCACCGCAGTGACAGGCGTTCTTTGCCTGACACGAGGCACTTCGCGCACCTTAGGGCGTGCCGTGGAGCCTCCTCGGCGCTAAAGTGCCTGTGGGGTCTCCCCAGCCCCGTACTCCCGCAGGACATGAGACATGAAATTCCTCCTCGAATCCGGCCACGCACGAAGAAAATGCGATAGCATTTTAGAGGAGTCTTCGTGCCTTCCGTTCCAATCAACAGGGTGCAATATCAGCAGTTAAATGAACACAGCCTAAAAATTTAAAAAACCGTTCCTATAAAATAAGAACGGTTTTCCTTATTAATCAAATCCCTTGATTAAATATATCCGTTAGAACTGGGACGATTTGTTTCTTACGGGAAACTACGCCCTTAAGAACGGCTGTATTATTCTCTAAAGTAACATTGTATGCTTTTTCAACTGCATTGGTTTTACTGCCTAATGCTAAACCAACAGAGTCATTTGTTAAAATATCTGTTACCACAAATAAGAATAAGTCTAGATTTTTTTCTTCAATATTTTTATTGATCGCAGCTTCTAATTCAGCTTGGCGTGCAAGCACTTCTGCCGTATCAACTGCATTAACTTGTGCAATTTCTACTTTACTAGAACCCATTTCGAATTCTTTAGCGTCCAGTGTGATTAATTGTTCAATCGTTTTATCGCTTAAATCTGCACCTGCTTTTAGCATTTCTAAGCCGTAGCTTTGTGCGTCAACACCTGCAATTTCAGCTAATTCTTTCGCAGCCGCTACATCTTCAGCTGTGCAAGTTGGAGATTTAAACAGCAATGAATCTGAAATAATCGCTGATAGCATAAGACCGGCAATTTCCTTTTTGATTTCCTTGCCATTTTCTTTGTACATTTTATTTAAGATGGTTGCTGTACAGCCTACTGGCTCACAACGATAGTACAAAGGATCACTTGTTTCGAAGTTAGCGATACGATGGTGGTCGATTACTTCTAAAACGCGAACATCAGCGATATCATTAGCACTTTGCTGGCGCTCATTGTGATCAACTAAAATAACTGAATTCACTTCAGAAGCTACATTTTCCACTAAACGTGGTACCTCTGCCTTGAACGTGTCCAAAGCATATTGTGTCTCACCATTCACGCTTCCCAGGCGTACTGGTTCTACATCCATCCCAAGTTGTTTTTTCAAATCTGCATAGGCAATTGCAGAACAAATCGTATCTGTGTCAGGGTTTTTGTGGCCGAAAATAAGTACTTTTTCCATTTTTTTGACTCCTAATCGTATTAATATATGTAGACAAGCTCCATTACTGAGTTTGACCCTAACGAAAATTATATCCCATTCTTACCCAGTATTCAAAAAAAAAAATTAAAACCCAGCCGACGAATGAACATGTTCCTGGCTGGGTCACTATATTTATTTTACTCCAAGAGGGACAACCCTTTGTCCTATCGCTGCAATTAATTCTTTTGGCATTGGGAAGCTAAGTGCTGCCGGGTCTTTCATCACCGCTGGCACCGTTTGTGCGAGATTTTCTTCAGAAATATTGTATTGTTTGAAATCGGAAGGGAGTCCAACCTTGTGCTGAAGCAAACGTATCTTTTCCACAACCTTTGCTAATGCTGCTTCAGCAGTTTCCCCTTTGACCTCAACGTCCAATGCAGAAGCAAGTTCGTTTACCTTTGGCAGGTATAACGCAGGAATCATCTCCATCACAATAGGCAGGAAGACGGCATTTGCCAATCCATGTGGAATGCGGAATAATGCACCGTAGGCGTGTGCCAGGTTGTGTACCGGTATAGCATTTAAGGCAAAGCTAAAGGCAGTTATCCCCATTAAACTGGCTTGCAATAAATCCATTCGAGCACCTAAATTCGTCCCATCCGCTACAGCGACTGGAAGATTTTTTTCAATTAACCGAATTGCATGAAGGGCATGAGCGTCTGTAAGCGCTGTTGCGGTTGGCGAAGCAAGGGCTTCGATTGCGTGTGTTAAAGCGTCAAAACCAGTAAAAGCCGTGATGAATGGAGGAAGTCCGACGGTTAAATCAGGATCAAGAATTGCCATATCGGCATTAATGAATGGATTAATGATATTAGTCTTCATTTGAATCTCTTCATTGAAAATAACCGCTATCGGTGAAACCTCTGACCCTGTACCCGCAGTTGTTGGTATCGCAATATGCGGAATCGGAATATAGTTTGCCTTAGGGAATTGTTCATATAGCAGTCCGCCTGGTATGGCATCCTTTATATCGGATAATCCTTTATGAAGTGCATATTTTACCCCTTTTACTGTATCAAGAACACTGCCCCCGCCAACTGCCAGCAGGGCGTCTCCGCCTACTTCTTTTACATAACGGACAGCATCATTAATACAGCGGCTTTCTGCATCCTGAGAGATGTCTAGAAACTGGCCAACTAACTGTGGCCCGCTTCCATGACCAGTTAACTGAAATATTTCTGCAACCTTTTGGACGACACCTGCTGCCTCAAGCCCTCTGTCACTTAAAAGGACAACTCTTTTTGCACCTAGTCCTGCAAACAAGCTCGGTACCATAGCCCTAGAATTTGAACCGCTGTAAATACCCGTGCGAAGCATAAACTGTGATAAGGATGTTTTCATATTCTTCACCTCTTCATTAGTTTTGGCCAAACAGAATGCCATACCAGTTGCGTCTTTCAAGCTCCGGAGACATGGAAGTGTGTACATGCTTTGTTTGTGTATAGGCGTCTAGTGATTGCTGTCCCATTTCTCTGCCAATCCCGCTTTGTTTATAACCGCCAAATGGAGCATCGCTTCTAAGCATATGCCAGTCATTTATCCAAACCACACCTGCCTGCAGTTTTCTTGCCACTTCATAGGCTTTATTGACATCACGTGTCCAAACACCTGCAGCTAAACCATATATCGTATCATTGGCCATCTTAATCGCTTCATCTAATTCTGAATATCTGATTACACATAACACTGGTCCAAAAATTTCTTCCTGTGCAATTTTCATATCATTGGTTACATTAGTAAAAATTGTAGGCTCTACAAAATATCCATCTTCACAGCCTGAAACCTTCACTTCCTTGCCGCCGCAAACAAGGGTTGCCCCCTCTTGTATACCAGCCTCAATATAAGAAAGAATGGTCTCTTTTTGTTTTTTAGAAATAACTGGTCCTACATCTGTCATCGGATCTAGCGGATTTCCAAGCTTCAACTTGCTGGTTAATGCAACCAGACCGGCAACAACTTGATCGTATAAGGAATCTGGTACAAACAAACGGGTTCCACTCTCACACAGCTGACCAGAATGTAAGAATACTCCAAACAAACTGCCTGGGAGAGCGATACTTAAATCCGCATCCTCTAAAAGTATGTTTGGTGACTTCCCGCCTAGCTCCAAGGTTGTCTTTTTAATGGTTTCGGAAGCCAATCCCATAATTCTTCTTCCTACTTCTGTTGAACCAGTAAAGGCAACCTTATCTACCTTCGGATGACGAACCAGCGCTTCACCAATTTCAGCCCCAGGACCAGTAACTACGTTAATAACACCTGGCGGCACAACATTAGAGATTATTTCAGCCAGCTTAAGAGTGGATAACGGGGTATAGCTTGCTGGCTTAATCACAACTGTATTCCCCATTGCTAACGCAGGAGCAATTTTCCAGGTTGCAATAACCATCGGTAAATTCCAAGGTGTTATCGCAGCGCAAACTCCAATTGGTTCCCTCCAGACAAAGTTATGTGCGGGTCCTGGAAATGGCGGCACCGGCAAGGTTTCGGAGAACGGATATTCTAACGTAAAATTTGCAAGTGTTTGGAACAAATCCACCATTTGTAAAATATCACTATTGCCAATTCGGCGTACTGTACCGCCAGAACTAATTGCTTCTAAGTATGCCAGTTCCTCCGCATGCGCCGCAATTTGATAGGAAATCGCATAGAGTACTTTGGCTCTGTCTTTCGGATTCATACTTTTCCATTCGGTGTTGTCAAACGCATCTCTTGCAGCCTGAACTGCACGATCTACATCTGCTGAGGTACCTTTTGCCACTTTTGCTACAAGCTCACCAGTGGCGGGGTTAAAGACATCAAAAGTTTCTTGATTACTTGCAGGTTCCCACTTTCCATTTATAAACAGCGGAAATTGTTGAACTTCGACTTTTACTGTCATTTTCGTTCCTCCTTTTTAATAAAGGCTAATTTTGTGTAGATTGTTGTTAAAATCTTAAAGGCGATTTTAACTTATAAAACACCTAGTTCGCTATCTGAGAATCTATAAATCTCTTCGATTTTTTTGCCTTTTGCACGTGCGAGGATATCCATTCTTACTGACAGTTGTCTAAGCGTAAACTCCATCACCAATGCGGGATCTCCGCCAAATGCACTTACCTCCCTTCCTGCTATACCTTCTTCATTTAACCTTAACGCTAATGGAGTCAGTTCTGTCATTTTTGCTGCTACGTAGTCAAAGAGATGAGGGTGCTCACAAATTAAACGTTGAAGCAGGAATGTGCCATATCCAATATGCCGGGACTCATCCTTTTTCAAATGACCAATGCCCTCTAAGAGACCTGGCATGATACGAGCATTTTCTAACGCTTGATAAAAGGAATAATAGCCCGTTTCAGCTAAGACACCTTCGACAAACATGTTATACACAACGGAGGCTTCGGCTATTGCTGCTGGAGATTGGTCCGTCACAAGACGTTCCATTGTAGTTGGAAGAAGTTCATAGAAGATTTTTTTATACGTATCTGTGTGGAAATGTGATAAATCGCCTCTTTCACCAATTGCATTTAATACTAACCGGAAAAATTCGGTATGCTTGGCTTCTTCATATAAAAATGTGGTTAAAAACATCTCTTCCTCGAGACGCCCTTCTTTTGCAATGGCCATGATTAAGGGGAGCAGATCTAGTGTCACGGCTTCCTCCCCTGCTTGAAACTGTGAAATCAAACGGAGAATATCTTCCTGCTGATCAGTATTAAGTTTTTTCCAGTCATGCGCATCCTGACTAAAATCAATGTCAGCGGGGTTCCAAGTTCCTAACCTTTTTGCTTTTTGATATAAACGGAAAGGGAATGAATCCTCCAATAATCCTCTATTACTTGTCGTTAACATTTTTCTCTCTGTCATATAGACCTCCTAGTACTTCATCTCTATTTCTGTAACTGTTTTCCGCAAATGGGTTTTTAAAATTTTTCCAACACCGTTCCTTGGCAATGTCTCAAAAAAGACAATTCTTCTAGGAGTTTTGTTTTTTGCTAAATGCTCCTGACAATAGCGAATTAATTCTTCTTCTGTTACTGAAGCTCCTGGTCTCACCACTACGCAGGCAACCATTTCTTCACCCATCTTTTCATCAGGAACACCAACAACTGCGACTTCGGATACTGTTTCATGCGTATTTAAAATTTCTTCAACATCACGCGGATAAACATTAAAGCCGCCGCGAATAATCAAGTCCTTTTTGCGGTCAACAATATAGACATACCCTTCATCATCCATTCGTGCCATATCACCCGTATGTAACCAGGAATCAATCAGGACTCGTCTTGATTCTTCAACATTTTGATAATAGCCTGGTGTTACGTTTTCGCCGCGCACACAAAGCTCCCCAACCTCTCCACAAGGTACCTCGTCACCATTGTCAGCAACAATTTTCACCTCTACGCCCGGAATCGGGATTCCTACAGAGCCAGGTTTAATTTCAATTCCATCTTTATGAGCTGTCACAATAGGAGCAGCCTCCGATAAACCGTAGCCTTCGTACACCTTAGCACCAAACCTTTTTTCAAAAGCATGCAGCAAGGCGACAGGAAGCGGAGCAGAACCTGAGCTTACTGACTCAAGGCTGGAGGTGTTATATTGATCAGCATAAGGATTGGATACTAATGCATGAATCATCGCTGGTACCGCCGAAAAGGTTTTTACCTTATATTTTTCAATCGCTTTCAAAACTTCTCTTGTGTCAAAGGTGGAAAAAATGACAATCGAGCTGCCTACGGATAAGCAAATATTAGAAATGGTCAGCCCATAAACATGTGCAAGCGGCAGAACGCCAATCGTTGTTCCACGTTCAAGGTCATTATGCTTTATTGAATTTTGAGCGTTACTCGTTAAATTTTTATGAGTTAATTGAACACCTTTCGGATTACCTGTAGTACCAGACGTGTAAAGAATAACAGCGGTGTCATCATCCTTTGCCATACTGCCAGAAGCAAAAGAACCCTCACCTTTTACTTCATAAAAGTTTAACCTTTTTTCACTTGAGGGCTGATCCACAACAATCAATAATGGTTGAAAAGGTAACCCCTCAAGTGATTTTTCAACATTTACTAGAACAAGTGAGGAGGTAATCACTGCTTTTGCCCCAGAATTAAGTGCAATATAATACAATTCTTTTGGATGGAGGGTGAACATAACAGGTACGATAATAGCACCCGCTCTTGTAATCCCCTGATAAGCAAAGATAACTTCTGGACAGTTTGGCATACAAACAATGACTCTATCACCCTGAGCAATACCACGGTGACGGAGCCCTTTTGCGAACTGGTCAGCAAACATCTTACATTCAATGTTGGAATATTGCTTTTCATTAAAATGTAAAAAAGGATACTCGCCAAATTGACTTATGTTTGTTTCAAGCAAATCACTTAGCCTCACTTCACCAACCAACTCCTTTTAAGGAACTATTAGAAAAGCTGTTCTAAATTTAGAGTATCTACACCACTTTTGTGTAAACGCTGTCATTTCCTTGCATTATCACCCCCTCTATTAGACTATTATTTACATTGCATGTGCGCCGCCATCCACGACAACAATGTCCCCTGTGATAAAATCAGAGGCTGGTGCCGCTAGGAATAGTGCAACTCCTTTTAAATCTGTATCTGAACCAAACTTACGCAAAGGAGTTCCTTCAAGAATTCCTTCACTGACTTTGTCTAGCAATCCTTTTGTCATTTTTGTAGGAAAAAAACCTGGAGCTATTGCATTTACATAGATTCCGTGCGGGCCCCATTTAACCGCTAAATCCTTTGTAAACGTAATGACTGCTCCTTTAGAAGTATTGTAGCCAATCGCATTCATATAGTTAGGATTACTTCCCTTAAGCCCTGCTACAGAGGCAATATTTATGATTTTTCCTGATTTCTGCTCAAGCATTACTTTTCCCACAGTCTGTGACATAAGGAATGTTCCCGTTACATTGACGTCGATTACTTTCTTCCAAGCCTCGAGAGGCATCTCTTCCGCTAAGGCCCCCCAAGTCGCACCACTATTGTTTACCAGGATATCGATTCTTCCAAACCTTTCTATTGTAAGGTCAACTACATTTTGAACATCCTCTGGATTGGTTACATCGCATTTTATAGCAAGACTCTCCACGCCGATTTTCTTTAACCCTTCACTTACCTCCTGACAAGCCTCAATTTTCCTAGAACATACCACTACATTGGCACCGGCTTCCGCAAACCCTTCAGCAATTTGCTGGCCAAGTCCCCGTCCACCGCCTGTAACAATTGCAACCTTACCTGTTAAATCAAATAAATTTTTAACATGCATTGACGTTTCCTCCTATTGCCATTTTTATTCTCTCTATTAGTAGATTCACATACTAACTAGTTGGTATGTTACTAAGGACATAATATACAAAATATTTATAACATTCAATATCATTTTTCCGCCAAATTTCACGTTACCATTTGGATAATATGTTCATAAGCCTGCTTACTCCCGCAGTAACACGCAGCAGTTATCTCTTTATATTTGTATATTAAACTACTAAACGTTTTCCTTTTACTACTGAGCCAAGGCTTCTATGATCAATGGTTGATTTTCATATTCTTTCAACCATTATTGCCATTCCTTGGCCACCGCCGACACAAAGGGCAGCGATTCCTCTATTTTGCTGACGACGAATCAATTCATACACTAAAGTCGTCATAATTTTTGCCCCGGTAGCGCCAAGTGGATGTCCGAGTGCAATCGCACCGCCATTGACGTTTACTTTTTCAATATCTAAATTTAATTCTCGAATTACAGCTACCGCCTGGGAGGCAAAAGCCTCGTTTAATTCAATTAAATCAATATCCTCAAGTGTAAGATTCGTACGTTCCAATAGCTTTTTCACTGCTGATACTGGTCCAATTCCCATTACCTCAGGTGAAACCCCTGTAACTGCCCAATCCACGATTCGAGCCATGGGTGTTATCACTAATGACTTTGCATGTTGTAATGAGGTTAATATCATCGCTGCGGCACCGTCATTTCTGCCACAAGCATTGCCTGCTGTAATGGTTCCATTTTCTTTAAAAGCAGGCTTAAGCTTAGCAAGGGTTTCAATCGTTGTTTCGGGTCGAGGCGGTTCGTCAACTGTAACTAATGTAGTATTCTTTTTTACTCTCACTTCAACCGGCACGATTTCCGCAGCAAGTCGATTTCTTTCAATCGCAATGGCAGCACGTCGCTGACTTTCTACCGCGAAAGCATCCTGTTCTTCACGGGTTATGAAGTATCGTTCTGCAACGTTTTCTGCGGTGATTCCCATACTAAGAAGGTTTCCATATTGCTCAGTGGGCTGTTGACCCACTTCAGTGTTAGAATCAACGAGTTTTGTATTGTCACCTCCAAATCGAGAATTCCTCAGATAAATGGGAGCATTGCTCATGCTTTCTGTTCCGCCTGCAATGACTATATTTGCGTGTCCAAGCGTAATTTGCTGAGCTGCAGATGCGATCGCCTGCATCCCGGAGGCACAAAGACGATTTACAGTAAAAGCAGAAGCTGTCTCTGGAACACCAGCACGTAATGCGGCAACTCTCGCAACATTCGAACTCTCTGTGGTTTGCCTTACTTCTCCTAGTATTACTTCATCCACTTGGTTTGCCGCAATTCCTGCCCTCTTGATGGCTTCTTTGATGACAATTGAAGCCAAATCTCCAGAATTTAGGCTTCTTAATGCACCGCCATATCGCCCTACTGGTGTTCGTACAGCACTCACGATTACAATATCCTTCACAGTCTATCCCCCTTTTGTCTTAGGTAGCTGCAAACTAGCCGGATTAACCCAACACATGCACTTCGGCCGCTAAGAACTGCTATATTGAATAGTAATAAACCCAGCCAATAGGATGGACCTTTCATCTGGCTGGGTAATCAAACACTAGTATTGTTTAAATAAAACTTCACCTTTTAAAACTTCATTTCCATTTTGGTTAACAGCCTGAACCTGAAAGCGCAGTATATTATCTACTGATTCCTTTAAGATTGCTTTTAGGGTAATCACATCATTTAAAAAGACCATTCCTTTAAATCGAATGGAATAATCCTGAACAAAGCCCTCTTCAAAATAAGGTGTAAAAATCTTTGCTAGATTACCCATTGTCCACATACCATGTGCAATAATCCCTGGTAATCCAGCTTTTTTGGCTTCCTCATCTATCGTATGAATCGGATTAAAGTCGCCGGAGGCACCTGCATATTTAATTAAATCAATCCGTGAGACCGGGTCTAACTGAATTTCTTTTACCGATTCACCTACTTGTAATTGTGTAAGTGTATTCACTTTGTCAGCACCTTCCTCACTGCTTCAGAAATAACAATAGTTGATTTTGAACTAAATATCACGTTGCCCGCTGCATCTTCACCAAAGCTCTCTAAGACAAGAAAGCCCATTTCACCAAAATTTCCTTTTTTCTCAAAGTATTTCTTTACTTCGGAGTAACAAAGAAGTTCCTCACCAACGACTAGCGGACGATTGTAATGAAAGGTTTGCTCCCCGTGGATTAAGCCTTTATCCGGCAGATTTAATCCCTCAATTACCCCGTAATCGAAGGTCCTCGGAAAGGTTGGCGGAGCAATATTGTTTTTGTATCGTGAATTTCTCCCAGTTTCTTCGTCAAAATAAATGGGATGAAGATCTCCGATTGCTTCTGCAAATTTCTTGACGGCACCTCTTTCCACGACGTTTTTCACTTTCGTGGAACGTTTACCAACTTGTTCACTAAACAATTTATCTTCCCCTCGCTTTTATCATTTAATTTTTGGGTCCGCCTGCTACATAAATAACCTGACCATTTACAAAAGAAGATTTTTCATCGGCAAAGAATGCCACAGCATTGGCAATATCCGCAGGCTTCCCACTTCTTCCAACAGGAATGCTGGCTACACTGTGCTGGATTAATTGCTCAAATGGAACACCAATCCTATCAGCAGTTTCCTTTGTCATTTCCGTCTCAATAAACCCAGGTGCAACAGAGTTAGCCGTTATTCCATATCTCCCCAGCTCAATCGCTAGTGTCTTTGTGAAGCCCTGTAATCCTGCTTTTGCAGCAGCATAATTTGCTTGACCGCGATTACCAAGAGCTGAGGTCGAGGATATGTTAATAATTCGGCCGTATTTGTTTTCAACCATATATTTTTGCGCAGCACGTGCAGCGTTAAACGATCCTTTTAAGTGAACATCCATGACAATCTGCCAGTCTGAATCTGTCATTTTAAATAATAAGTTATCACGAATTACTCCTGCATTATTAACGAGAATATCAATCGAACCAAATTCCTCGTATGCCTCCTTGACAGCCCCCTCAACTTGCTGTACATCTACTACATTTGCAACCTTTGAAAAAACATCATAGCCTTGTTCCCTTAGTTCATTTGTTGTTGCTGCTAGAGCTTCTTCATTTAAGTCAATGAAGGCTACTTTTGCGCCTTCTTCCGCAAAATGTTGAACAATTCCTTTTCCAATCCCACGACTTCCGCCTGTTACAAACGCCACTCTTCCAGTAAATCTTCCTGACATTTCTTTTCCTCCAAACTTAATCTATTAAACTAGCAGTTAGATAACGCTTTCATTTATTTATACGTATTGACCAACTTTAACATGTCCTTTAATTAAATTTCTTGCAATAATCATTCGTTGAATTTCATCGGTACCGTCATAAATTCTCCAAAGTCTTGCTTCACGGTACCAGCGCTCAATTGGTAATTCTCTCGTATAGCCCATCCCGCCGTGAATTTGCAGGACACGGTCGACAACCTTATTCCCCATATTCGAACCATATAGCTTTGCCATTGAAGCTAGATGGCGATTATCTTCTCCGTGATCAAGAGTGAAAGCAGCGTTTAATACCAGCCATTTAGCTGCTTCAATTTCAACTGCAGAGTCAGCAATTTGCCACTGAATGGCTTGTCTTTCTGCAATAGGTTTTCCAAAGGTAATCCGTTCCTTTGAATAATCAATGGCCATCTGCAATAATCTCTCTGCTGCACCTACGGCTCTGGCACCGACTACCCACCTAGCAAATCCTATCCATTCCAATCCTAGATTGTAACCTTTGTGTAATTCACCAAGGATATTCTCTTCAGGAACTCGAACATTCTCAAATACAAGGCCGGCTGGTCCCCATTCTCCCATCGTATGTATATACTCAGATTTCCAGCCCATATCCCGGTCAACAATAAAGCATGTAACGCCTTCACGACCCTGTGTTGATTGGTGCAGGTCTTTATCAGTAATCGCTATCGCCATGACGAAATCTGCTTCATTTCCACCTGTTATAAATGTTTTTTCCCCATTCAACACCCAGTCATTTCCATCCTTAACAGCAGTCATTTTAATATTTCTAGTATCCGACCCTGCACCTGGCTCTGTCATCGCAAAGCATGATTTTTTCTCGCCATTAATCGTAGGGATTAGATATTTCTTCTTTTGTTCTTCGTTACCGTAATAAAGGATATTGTCTGCTGATCCGCCAAAACTGAAAGGTACAAACGTCTTTGAAACCTCCATCAGGACGATCGCCATCATCATTTGGCCAAGGTCAGCGCCGCCATATTCTTCTGGCGTATTTATTCCCCAAAAGCCAGCTTCTTTTGCTTTTAACTGGAGTTCTTTTAATGCTCCTGCAGGAAGGCTTGGCTTTCCTTCTCTTTCATTTCTTAACACTTCATTTTCTAAGGGGATTAACTCTTTTTCTACGAATCTTCTAATTGTTTTTTGAACCATTTTTTGCTCATCTGTCAGACGTAAATGCATACCTTTCACTCCATTCATTTTTTAGAATTTAGTATAATAGCCGCTTTATATCATTATGCTGGCAAAACCGGATACATACCTACCGGTTGGTATGTCTATTTAATTTTATTCTGAACTTTCAGATAAAACAAGTTTTTTTATTCAAATATATGATACTTTTTAGATTGGCTGTGTTACATAGAACTGTTGATTTCCACTCCATTAAGGAAAGCTACTTTGAATAATCATCGCAGTGACAGGCGGTCTTTACCTGTCACGAGGCACTTCGCGCACCTTAGGGCGTGCCGGGGAGCCTCCTCGGCGCTGAGCGCCTGTGGGGTCTCCTGTGCCCCGTACTCCCGCAGGACATTGAATTTCTTCCTCGAATTCGCCCACGCACGAAGAAAATGCGATAGCATTTTCGAGGAGTCTTCGTGCCTTCCGTTCCAATCAACAGGGTGCAAGATATAATTTTCTTTAACACAGCCCACAGTTATACAAACCACTAAAAAGCAGCAAGTTCATATTCTTATCTTGCTGCTTTCGTTAGAATGTTCCCGGTTCTGAGAAAATTCTCCATCCATTTTCTGTCTTTTGAAAGCTTACATGAACAAATTCATAGGAATTCGTTTCACCAACTGGAACTTTCATGTCAACTTCCATTTCATTTCCTTTATCCTTCTTTTGGACAACTTGTGCTTGGTGATAATTTAGAAGTGATCCTCCATCTGCGTTGAGTTGAATCAGCTTACCAAAAAACTCAAAGATTGTTTTCTTTTTCTGAAATGAATCTATTGCACTAGTTGTAAAAGAACTGGATAAATACTTCACCAATTTTGCGCGTGTATCCAAATCTTTACCTAGATATCGATACTCCTGATCATTAACCATTACCGTTTCTATTTTACCCTCGGGATATTCTCCCCCACTCATGACATACCAGTATTGACTTGCCGCTTCCCTCACCTTTTGAATAATCAACTCATCTTCTAAGCTGCTATATTTACTGATATATTTAGGAGGGTTACTAGTGATAAAATTTACTTTTGGCACCATTTTTTCTGCTTGCATTCTTAAAGTTTGAAAATAACCTTTTGTTGGGACGACGGAATTTAAACTCATCCCCTTATCAATAGCGTGAATAGCCTGTTCGGGAAGATTCGCTTTCAAATGGGCATCTGCTAAATAATACCAATAGTAAGCAGCGTCCGGTACCTCAGCTATTCTTCGCTGATAATAAGTAATCACTCCTTGAAAATAGGATGGATAGTACTCTCTATCAGATATAACAGAGTCACCTTTCCATGTTAATAAATCAATCTTATAGGCATCTGCCATATCACGCTTCCAAACGGCCAGCCTCGTTTTTTCCTCGTCTTCAAATCGAACGGCTTCCATTTCGTTATACGTTAATTCTTTGAGTTTTGTCAGTTTATCCTTCTTCCAATGAAAAATTTCAAGAAGACTTTCTGCCGATCCTTCTGACTGCCACCCCAGAAGCAATTCCTTTTTCTTATCCCCCATCACATCTGCAGCATTGGCCCAATGAATCTTATTGCCAGAACCTTTCGTAATAAATATTTTTTCCCAGCTCTTTGAATTTTTCTTCAAAACAAACGCTCCCACTTGACTATCATGACTCGTGGATTGATAAAAAACGAGTGCCTCGTCTCTTCCATCACCATCAAGATCAACACTAACAACTGGTTCCATTCCAACTGGTCCGTCGGGGACTGTAAGTTTTGAACCCTTAGGTAAATTTCTTTGAGCGATTGAAACTAAGTCTTGTCCTTGATTCACTGCCTTTGCTTGTTTAGGAGCCTGAATTAAACTTTCTGGAGCAGGAAATAAATTGCAGCCGTTGAGCAAAACCATTATAAAAACAACCATCACAGCGGCTTTTTGCCTCTTGCCTTTCATACCATCAGTCGCCATCATAATATCTATCATAAGGGAAGTCGTATTTCCGCAGTTGTTCCGCTGCCCACCTTACTCGCTAGGGAAAAAAGACCATGATGTGCTAGGATAATCTCCTCAACAATAGCTAGTCCTAATCCGCTTCCGGCTGCTTGTGACTTACCTTTGAAAAATTTGTCTTTTACAAACTTAAGCTCTGCATCTGGAATTCCAATGCCGGTGTCGTTAATCGTGATTACTGCTTCTTTCTTATCCCTTACCAATTGGACCGTAATTAATCCGCCGCTCGGTGTAAACTTCAACGAGTTATCTAGTAGGTTTATCAGGACCTGTTTTAAACGATTATAGTCTGCAGAAATCTCCTTTACCGACTCGTCAATTTCCACCATAATCTTCAGATTTTGCCTAGCTCCTCTGGGCTCCAATTGCTGGACAACTTGCTTAATTAAAACGGGCAGATAGACCTCTTGAAAGACCAATGGAAGTCTTCCAGATGATAAGCTTGAAAAATCCAATAATTCATTTAACAAGCCGTTTAAGCGATCACTTTCGTTGGAAATAATTTCTAATCCATCCTGAAAAAAAACATCCTCAGACATAGAATGTAAGGTCACCGCCCACCCTTTTATAGAAGTTAACGGTGTCCTGAGTTCATGTGACACGGAAGCAATAAACTCATTCTTCAATTGTTCATTTTTTTCAATTTTCTTGGCCATATAGTTTAACGTATCCGCTAACTTACCAATTTCATCGTCTTTTTCCTTTGGAATGCGGGTCGAGAGCTTGCCAGAGGCCATCTGCTCCGCTGCTATTGTAATCGCACTTACTGGCTTTGTGATGGTATTCGCTAAAAAGAGACTCATTATAGCAGCAGCTAAAATAACAATTCCACCAAAGGATAGGAGTAAAAGTGTATTTTGAAAATGGATCTCGTTAACCTTCTCTAACGAAGTCGTAAAGCGTATGGCTCCTATTACGGTACTCCCGCGTTTTAGGGGCTGTGTTACAATTAATACCCGTTCACCCTCTACTACCGTATCTAAATATCCTGTTGTTCCCATTAAAGCTAATCTGACATCATCATATTTGCTTATATTTTGGTCTGTACTTTGATGTGTATCTGCTAATATATGCCCATTTTCATCAATTAATTGCACCTGTGCATTAACGAGAAAATTGTATTGATTTAATAGATTTACTGCATCAGGTTTTAAACGATAGTCTATGATTTCCTGTTCATAGAAAGAAGAGAACATCGTTCCCTGATCGCGTAAGGCCTGCTTCATACCATCTACATAATAGAGTCTCAGCGCTAATAGTAACATGGTTTCAAATAAAGCCACGCTAAAGATGATTAACAGCAAATAACTCCACACTACTCTTCTTTTAATCCCTTTTTTCATTCCTGTTTCTCACTCTCATGGAAACAATAGCCAAAACCCCAGATGGTTTTAAGATGAATAGGCTGAGAGGGATCGTCTTCTATCTTCTCCCTTAATCTTCTAATATGGACGTCTACCGTTTTCGGGTCGCCAAAATAGTTGACTCCCCAGATTTCATCTAATAGTTCATCTCTTGTAATTGGTTCATTAAACCGAGCAAAGAATAACTTTACTAACTGATATTCTCTTGCTGTTAATTTAACAAGCTTTCCCGATTTATAAAATCGCTGTGTTTTCAGTTCCAATACAAATGGTCCTGTCCTGATTTCGTTTACTGGGGATTTGGGTGCAGCTAGGTTCGTTCTTCGTAAGACAGATCGAATTCTTGCTACTAATTCTAATGGATTAAACGGTTTCACAATATAATCATCCGCACCTAACTCTAATCCCATAATTTTTTCCATATCCTGCCCCCGTGCTGATACAATGACAATCGGTAATTCCGGATGAGTTTCTCTAAGCTTTGTACAAATTTCAAACCCATCCATATCAGGAAGCATTAAATCTAACAATACTAAAGCAGGGGACTGGTCATGAACAAGCTGAATTGCTTCTTTCCCGTCCCCCGCTTCTAATACTTCAAAGTTTGACCTTTGCAAATTAAATACAATTAACTTCCGAATAGGTATTTCATCCTCTACCACTAAAATCCTAGCCTCAAACATCCTATTTTCCTCACAATTTACGAATATACAATCTTCTATTATTTTACATCTCCGTTAAAACTTAGAAAAGTGTTTTCTGAGGATATTGTAATAGATTGAGATTATGATGTTAACCAGCCATTTCCTTTCGCAGCGTTTTGTTCATAAACGTTTTTAATTGTTTTATCGCACGGTGCTGTGTAGTTTTCACCTTACTTTCCTTCCAGCCTAACACCTGAGCAGTCTCTAGAATCGAGAGCTCTTGAATATAGCGAAGAATAATCACACTTCTTTGATCGACCGTACATTTTTCTAAGCAGCGGTACATTAGCTTCGTCTCTTCCGATTGGAAAATTATTTCCTCTGGTAATGGTGATTCATCTTTTACCTGTAGGTCAAAGATTTCAACTTTTTTGATCATTCGCTGGTTCAAACCTTTTTGTTTCCGAAAAAAATCAATCGCTACATTACGAGCAATGGCAATCAGCCATGTTTTCTCACTGCTCTCTCCCTTGAAATGCTGGTACGATTTTAAAACACGTATATATACTTCTTGCACAAGGTCTTCCGCCTGCTCACGACTCTGGACCATATAATAAAGAAAATTAAATAAATCACTATGATATTTTTTATATAAGTCATTAAATATGGTTTCCACAAACATGTCACCGCCTCTAATCTACCTGTAAATCATACATTTTTCTGCCAAAAAAAGGGTTACACATCGGTAACCACTTTTCAACAAGGTTGTTACCAATTTGTAACCTTTTTATTGTTAGTATGTAGATTTCCAGGTTTCAGATATTCCAAATTACCCGATTTTTTAGTAGTATAGATTATGCAACTAATTTTTTTTGAAATATCGTAGGGAACTTTCCTTCCACGAGAGGATAGGAGTATTAAATGAAGAAAACGAAATTAGTCATTCTTTACTTAATTACTAGCTTAATTTGGCTTTACGCAAGTAATTATATCCTGACACATTATATCCCTTTGGCCCTTGTTAATTACTTTGAACGGGGGAAGGAAATTTTCTATATTCTTGTGACAGGTGGAATTTTTTATTTTTTCATTCTAAAAAAAGAAGAACTGGATACCACGAAAGAACAAGAACGGCGTTTATCCACTCTTATCAATTCAATGGTAGATTTTGTAAACTTTAAAGATGGTGAAGGACGCTGGATTCAAGCCAATGACTTTGGACTGCAATTATTTCAGCTTGAGAATGTTGATTACTTAGGAAAAAAAGACTCTGAATTAGCAGAATACACCGAGTTCTATTCAGGTGCGCTAAAATACTGTGAAGTATCTGATGAAGAAACATGGGAAAATGGTACCGTTACACGTTGTGAAGAGGTCGTTCCACTGCCTAATGGAACTTCTAAAATATTTGATACGATTAAAGTTCCATTATTTCATGATGATGGGAGCAGAGAAGGTTTAGTTATCATTGGTCGTGATATTACGACACTAAGGCAAACAGAGGAACGTTTAAACAGAACAGAAAAATTATCTGTAGTCGGCGAATTATCAGCTAGTGTTGCTCATGAAATTCGGAATCCCCTTACCTCTTTAAAAGGCTTTGTGCAATTACTTCAAATGGAAGATGATAAACATCAGGATTATTATCAAATCATGCTAGATGAATTAAATCGAATTAATCATATCGTAGGTGAGCTCTTACTTTTAGCGAAACCACAGCATTTAAAATATACAGAAATATCGATCCAAAAAATATTAAAGGATGTCATTTCCTTATTAGCCGTCGAAGCTACCCTTTATAATGTTCAGATTGAATCGCATTTTCCAAAAGAGGATATCATTATTGAATGTGAGCCAAATCAGTTGAAACAGTTATTTATTAATTTAATAAAAAATTCTATTGAAGCTTCGAAAAGTGATAGTAAAATATCGATTTATCTTGGTCTAAATGAAGAACACCAAGTAGCCATTACAGTAAAAGATCAAGGCTGCGGTATTTCAAAGGAACTTCTACAAAAGATTGGTGAACCTTTTTATTCATCAAAAGAAAAAGGGACAGGCTTAGGATTAACTGTCAGCTATAAAATTGTTCAATCCCACCAAGGGTCTATTAATTTTGATAGCGAAAAGGGTATCGGAACCACCGTTAACATTACCCTGCCAGTGGAACAAAGTTCTTCAGCTGATATCCGTCACTCAAAAGCAACCGTATAAAAAAAGTTCCTTTACAGGTTTGTAAAGGAACTTTTTTTATGCAGATTGTTTACCAGCATTAACTTTATTTGTATGTTTACGTCGAATTTCTATTAAGCGTAATCGAATGATAAAGGCTATTTCTAATAAGATTCTTTTCCAACGTCTTGCTTTTCTCTCTTTTGGTCCATACACATAACGATTCCAAAGGTAATAAACAGACTCCTCGAGAATAATGAAAAGTATATATATTCCTGCAGCCATCCCAATCCAGTACCACATTTTAAGAATCCCCTTTCTCACGTTATACTTATACTTAGCTGTACTTTGTTCTCATCCTCATTATACCTCCTACATCTTCGACAATTCAGAAATTTCAATCACCTTATAATTACAAATTTCAACATAAATATAGGCTGGGCTAATGAAGACTAATGATTTTAGAACCTGTTGATTGGAGCGGAAGGCGCTCGACTCCTGCGGGATGATCGAGCTGAGTGAGACCCCGCAGGTCGGAACGACCGAGGAGGCTCACGGGCGAGCCCGCGAACCGCTCGCGCATGGAGCGCAAATCAACAGCCAAGTCTAACACAAAAAAACGCTCGAACTTGCCTTAATGCCAGGCTTCCAAGCGTTTCTTCGAGCTATATTATTAATTAGGTTCTTTATATGTTTTTGCACGTTCACTGTCACTCATACCTTTAGTGGTTGGATCCTGTACGATGCCCATCAATGATAATAAAATAAACACAGCATTAATAAATGTTAAAATGGATTGCTGAATCGCATCTGACAGTTGAAAGTCAGTAATACCTAATGCATTCAATCCTCCTAAAAGCATTTGTGCCACAATCATTAACTGCGCAACAAAAGCCATAACCCAGCTTCTATTCTTAAAGCGGACCTTCCAGTTGATCATTCCCCTATCCCCTTTCTATGTTAGAGATGTCCTTTCTACTAACATATGCTTGGACTGAAAATGGTTGTCCGCAAATATCACAGATTCAACAATTAAACCTCTCTTCTCATGGCTCTCAGTACATCTACCCTTGTTGCCCTTTGTGCAGGACGAAGACCTGAAAGTATCGTGACTCCATAACAGATGACAATACAGATAATTGGCAGACTTAATGGAATATCACTAAAGATGAGTTCAGGAGGTGTTTCTTCCCCAAAAGCCTGCTTAATAATTAAAGGTATGACAATATTGACAGCATAACTAATCCCGTAAGAAACAATTGTCCCAATCAACGCACCAATCAAACCAATATAACTGCTCTCTAACAAAAAGATTTTCTTAATGATACGAGGATTTGCCCCAATCGCTTTCATAATTCCGATATCGGGTGCACGTTCTGTTACCGCCATCGTCATCGTATTATAAATACCAATGGAGGCAATTAGAATCGCTATGGTCCCAATGAAGATGAGTCCTGCCTTGGCAATTGCGAACATCAAATTAACTTCCTTTAATTCATTTACTACGGAATAGGTGGCATAGTCTTTTTCCTTAAGGCTATCCACAATGCCTTGAACTGCTTCCATGTTTTCCGCATATATCTTTACATCATCAAAGGTATTTTTTGAAGCTTCTAAATCTGCTGGCTTTACCTGTTCAGCTGAATCCAATACAATTCCTTTTGGTGTTCCGGTAAACTCTTCGATATCCTTTAATAGTTCCTCCGAAATATAGACACTTCTGTCTTCTGCCCATTCCTTCGTTGGTTTTTTAGAAATCCCTGCAACTTTTACTTCAAATACTTTTTCTATTTGCTTACCTTCTTCTAACTTCCTAACAGTTAAATGGATGGTTTCTCCAATAAGCTTCCCGTTATAACGAAACTCTTCTTTTAATTGACCTTTGTCATCAAACATTTCTTCTGTTTGTTCACCTTGAACAGCTAAGTTAAGCGGAAAATTATAACCGACTACTACTTCAGTCTTATCCTTAGCAAGGCTGCCCTCTGACAATTCAAAACCAGCACTAATTTCAGATGGAAAGTTCGCTACCACTGTTTGCGCACTCTGCTGATAATCTCCAATGGAATACTTTGCTTCCTGCTGAAGCATTATTCTTCTTGTTACCGCTTTTACATCAGACATCTCTTCAAATATTTGAACGTCCTTACCATCTAACTGACGATACCCTCCATTCTCACTTGTTTCCTGACCATAGACGTCTATTTGAGTCATGATTCGTCGTTCTGTTATTTCCTTAACCACTGATTTTTGTAATCCGAAGCCAACAGAAGCAAGGACAATTAAGAAGGCGCAGCCCATTGCTGTGGCTAGGATCGTCATATAAACTCTTGTTCTGTTTTTCTTCATATTTTGGCGGACGAAACGGAATTGATCTTTTAGCTTCATACTAGCACCCCCTCTTTTATTCGTCCGTCTTTTAATTCAATCGTTCGGTGACCAATCGCAGCAACCTTTTCGTCATGTGTAATGATTAAGAAGGTTATACCCAAATCGGTGTTTAACTCCTTGATAAACTTCAATAAATCTTCTTCCGTTTCACTGTCAAGACTTCCAGTTGGTTCATCCGCTAGAATGATAGGTGGATTCACGATTAAAGCACGGGCAATACTAACTCTTTGCTGTTGTCCCCCTGATAATTCTCCGGGATAATGATCCTGGTAATCTAGTAAGCCAACCTTTGCAAGCATTTCCTCTGTCTGTTTTTTCCTTGCTGCTTCGCTGATTCCTTTTAAAATTAATGGTAGTTCCACATTTTGAAAGGCTGTCATACTAGGAATCAACTGAAAGCTTTGAAAAATAAAACCAAGGTTTTTAATTCTAAAATCTGCAAATTTTGATTCATTCATTTGCGAAACCTTCTCGCCATTAATCCAAATTTCGCCCTCTTTCGGACGAATAAAACCACTTACCAGATTTAATAAAGTGGATTTACCCGAGCCACTACGGCCTACAATCGTGACAATCTCCCCTTTTTCAACCTCAAAAGAAATATCCTTAAGAATAGGTATAAAGGTTTGCTTTCCTTTTTTACCAACCACAAATTCATGACTTAAATGGTTAATCGTAATCATAATATCCTCCTGTGTCCCTACTTCACCTTAATAGACGATGAGTTATTATCAAACCCCTACAGGTTTACGAAATTTTTGTGTATTCATTATAAAAGGCTATGATTGGAGTTTTTTTGCTAAAAAAATTATAATGAATAAAGCAAAAATCCCTTTGAAAGTAAGGAGACAAAATGGAAAAACTACGCCCCTATTGGGAAATGACTGTTCGTTTCTGGAAAAAGAAGCACATTACACAGTTTTTATTATTAATCATATTAATCGTCGTTCTTGTAACCATTGTTTATTTCGGCTGGCTTGCAACTAGAGCGAATGTACAGTCATTAAAGGAAGGTCTAAGCCAACCGACTGTCATTTATGACCGCAATAGCAGTGTTGCGACAAATGTTGCGACCAATCGGACTGGGGGGATTACGATTGAAGAGCTCCCGAAATATGTTCCTGGTGCAGTGGTCGCCATTGAAGATGAACGCTTTTATGAACATAATGGATTTGATATTAAAGGCATTACGAGGGCTTTTTTCAACAATTTATTTGCGGGAGATATTACGGGCGGCGGCAGTACTTTAACACAGCAATTAGCGAAAAACGCCTTACTTTCTCCTGAACAAACCTATAAACGGAAAGCAGAAGAGTTATTTTTAGCAGTGAAGATCGAGAAGGTCTATAAAAAAGATGAAATCCTACAAATGTACTTAAATCAAGTATATTTTGGCAGTGGTGCATGGGGAATCAGTAATGCGTCAAAAAGATATTTTAATAAAGAGATTACGAATGTTACCATTAGCGAGGCAGCACTGCTCGCTGGGTTATTGCAATCACCGAGTTACCTTGACCCAACAAAAAATTATGACGCGGCAATGAAACGAAGAAATGTCGTTCTTAGCAAGATGAATGAACTTGGGATGATTACGAAGGAACAATACACATCGGCAAAGAAAGAAAAAATTGAAATTAAAAGTGGATCCGGTAGTTTTGTCGAGCGTAAATATCCTTATTATGTGGATGCGGTCCTAAACGAAGCAATCTCTAAATATGGATTAACACAGGAAGAGATATTAACGAGGGGTTACCGAATTTATACAGAATTAGACCAAAACCTGCAAACTGGACTCGAAAAGGTAAACAACAATAAATCCCTGTTTCCAAGAGGGTCTGGTAATAGTATTGTTCAAAGTGGATCTGTCTTAATGGACCCGGCTTCGGGAGGTGTACTGGCTCTAGTTGGAGGACGTGGTGAACATGTGTTTAGAGGCTTTAACCGTGCTACCCAATTAAAGGCCCAGCCAGGTTCAACGATGAAACCCCTTGCCGTTTATACACCTGCCCTTGAGGAGGGCTACACTTTTGATTCAGAACTCGTTGATGAGCCTACTTCTTTTGGAGAATACAACCCTGAAAATTTCTCAAAAACATATCAGGGTAAGGTTCAGATGTATAAGGCTTTGGAAGATTCCTTAAATGTGCCAGCAGTGTGGCTCTTAAATGAGATTGGTCTCAAGAAAGGCTTAGACAAGCTCAAAACCTTTGGATTACCAGTTGAAGAGGAAGATAAACACTTGGCAATCGCCCTAGGTGGGATGAGCAAAGGAGTCTCTCCACTTCAATTAGCGAATGCATTCTCCGCATTCCCAAATGACGGAAAGCGACAAGACAGCCATCTGATCACAAAAATTGTCGGCCCTACCGGAAATATCATTGCGGAACGTGAACCAGAAACCACTAAAGTAACTTCAAAGGGAAATGCTGATAAGATGACAGCCATGCTTCTGAATGTGGTAGAATCGGGTACCGGGAAAAACGCACATATTCCTAATGTTCAAATCGCGGGAAAAACAGGTTCAACACAACTTCCCTTTAATGATATAAACGGAACGAAAGATCAATGGATGGTCGGTTACACACCTAACTTAGTCGCAGCGATATGGATAGGCTATGACCAAACTGATCGACAGCATTATCTCCCAAGCAGCGGTTCTGGTAATGTTGTCCCCATTTTTAAAGAAATCATGAAATCATCAATCCCTCATATACAAAATGAGACTTTTGATGTCGTTTCGATTAATGACCAATTAGCTGGTAAAACACAGACAAGAGAAGAGATAAAAGAACAGGCAGAAAAAATCAAAGAGGAATTAAATCAAAATGCCCAAAAGCTCGGTGAAAAGATTCAGGAACAAGCCCCAGTGTGGAAAAAAGGCTTAGAGGATGTTATGTTTTCAATTGGAAAACGAATTGATAACGTCATTCAAAAACTGCAAGAATTAAAGGAATAGCACGCCCTAACGGCGTGCTATTTTTATGAAATGGTAATATGCAGCGGCCATTTTTTTCAAAGCCTCTTCTTGATATTTTTCAAAGGCAATAATAAAACAGGTTGCAGGTCCAGATGATTTTAATACGTCAAGATTCGTATCAAGCATATCTTCTGTAAATTTTTTATCGGTAAACATCTGATTAAACTCATGTAAGATTCCTTTTGAACCAACAGGCCAAACCATGATGTCATCAAGTTTAGCTACTTCCCCGAAAATGGATAAAGGTACAACCTGGTCTCGTTGGTCCATTACTTCATTCCCCACCAATGGGCTGCCGATAACAGCGAACATCAGCTCATTAGAAAAAGATTTTTCCGAATTTATTGTTATAGCCTTTTTACCGAGAACGACCAATCCTAGCGCAGATTGTTGTAAAGAAAAATTACTTTCTGTACTGCCTGTTATCGAAACATCCTCGAGGTTTAATTCTGCTAAACCAATTTTGATACCCTTTACTATATTGCCCCAGGCATTATCTCCACAAAAATTATGAACGACAACGGAAAATGGTAGCCCTCCTGCTGCGATACATTCCATTGCAGCTACTCTAAACGAGTAATATGCTACTGTTTCGTACGAAACCTGCACAAGGTCTGCTGCTTTCATGCCAATTGCACCGCTATTATCGCTTGCGATGATTAGCGACTCTTCACTCGTTAACGGAACCGTAATGATATCTCTCATAATTTCACATCATGATTCAATATATCTGGTTTCACTAAAGTTCGTAGTCTCGGAATTGCCACTAAAGCAATAACTGTATTGATGATTGAACCAATTAACAGCGACGGAACGAGTGCTGTATAAAAAGCTATATTCATAATAAAGATAAAGGGCAGAGGTGCAGCGAATGTATTTGCAAGAACAAATAGAATACTCGCAGTGCCCTTTTTATTCTTTTTATAAAGTACACCGAAAATATAGACAAGCAGAGCCATTTCGATTGCGATCAACAGGTGCATGGGCCCTAATGGGAAACCTGAGATGAGAGCAGATAACAAATGTCCTAAAGCACCGACAATTGCTCCTGCCCCGCTGCCTAACAAGGCAGCAGCCAGTAATGCTGGAAAAACATCAAAAGCCACACTGCCTACAATTGCAGGTATTTTAATAGCAGCGCCAACTGCAGACAATGCTGAAAACAATGCCAGTAAACTTAGCATTCTACTTTTCATCTTTACGTTTCCCATCTCTAAAAACATTTGCACTTCTTACATATTCTACATCTTTTACATTGAGTCGATAATTTACCACTCTTGCTAATGCAAAGAAATAGTCGGAAAGACGATTAAGATATTTTAGTGCTAATTCAGGCGTTTTCTCTCCGGTCTTCATTAACGTAACAACCAATCTCTCAGCTCTTCTTGTCACTGTCCTAGCAATATGAATTGACGCAGACGGTTTCGTTCCGCCGGGTAAAATAAACTTCTCCAGCTCTGGAGCTTCTTGAATATATTCATCGATTTTGTTTTCTAGATAGTCAATCGCTTCCTTTTCCAGCTTATACTCAACTTTATCAGAAACATTGGCAAGATCCCCGCCACAATCAAATAATTCATGTTGAATCTTCTCAAGATCAGCTAATACATCTTTAAAAATTTCAGTATCAAGCTCTGTCACTACCTGACCGACAAAACAATTTACCTCATCAACCGTTCCGTAAGCTTCAACCCTGATGTCATCCTTGTCGACTCTTCCTCCAATAATACTAGTCTTTCCTTTGTCACCAGTTCTCGTATAAAGTCTCATAACTTCTCATCCCCCGTTTTTTTGATTGTTTGATTTAATCCATACCAAATAATGTCTACTTTATCTGCTTTAGCTGCAAGGTCTTGATAAGCCCAGCCTGTTACATCACGCCATACTCGATTCTCTTTCTCCATTGGGACAATTCCTTTTGTGATATCATTCCCAACCACGACAAGATTTCGGCTAACGTCTGCTTTCTCCCAAGTAAGCCAATGGTTCAGGGTCGTATTCCAGATTTCAAGACACCTGTAAGAATCATAGTTTTTTGTTAACTCTTTCAACCAAATTTCAATACCCTCAAGAACGAGCAAATTACTTTCTATTTGAATAATGTCAGCCTTCAGCTGATGGTCCCTATAGGCTGAAAACCAAGTACCATTTAGTCCGTACTTCTCCTTTACCCAAGCTCTTTTGCCGTTAAAGGCACCTCCCGTAATAAAGTGCAACGGTCACGCCTCCTTAATGCTTCTCTTTCAAAAACCAGTTCATAGCCTTGATGATGAGGTGCTTGCCACGACCAAAAGTCTTCAGCCTGAGGTGCAAATTTTGATAATAAATATCTAATTGTTCCACCATGAGTAATAATTGCACATCGGTGATGGTTTTGAGAGAGAATCGTTTCAGTAATCTTATCCCACCCCATTGAAATCCTGCTTGTGAATTCTCCAAATGACTCTCCTTCTGGAGGACTGTAAGATTTAGGATCCGATAGCCAACGTTGGTATTGGGGAACTTCTTTTAATTCTTCATAGGTTTTTCCTTCCCATTTACCGAAATTCATCTCTCGTAAATGAGATAAGAGATTTAAATGTTTATTTGGAAAAAGTATAGTGCCAGTCGTAATGCACCTGCGCAAATCACTAGAATAATATAAATCGTAGCTTTCGCTTGTGCTAATTTCCTTTGACTTTGGATCTAGAGGGGAATCATTCCACCCTAGATAGGCTTTCCGTTTATTCTCCTCCGTTAAGCCATGACGAAATAATGCAATAACCACAGTGTCATCCATAGAAACAACTCAGTCCCTTCTACTGCTGCACCTAAAATATCACCCGTAATTCCACCAAACCACTTTATCGCTTTTTGTCGGCAAAAAAGCAAAATAATAACTGCCATAACAATCATGATGGAAAAGTAATAAAATCCACCACCACCCCAAAACAAGAGAGCAAAGAATCCAATGATATATATAAAATAAGTCCATAAATCCTTTGGTGCTGCGGCACTCTGAAAAAGCACTCCCAGTCCTTCTGCTTTTGCTGACTTTACGGTTAATAAAAGCAGCCCCATAACGCTTTTACTTAATAGAGGTATTGCGGCAATCATCAGATAAGAAGTAGCATGTACATTTACAGTGATCTCATAAATAAATAGAAAACGGCTGCTTAATAAAACAATGACCGAGATGACACCAAATGCACCAGTTCTTGGATCGCTCATGACCTGTAGTCGCTTTTGCTGGTCTTTGTATGAAAAATAACCGTCACTTGCATCCATCCAGCCATCCAAGTGGATTCCGCCTGTTAACAAAATACTCATTATCCATAACAAGAATGCTGCCGCGAGATTGGAAAAAGGTGTATATTCCAGCAATAGATAAAAAAAGGAAGCATATAGGCATCCTTGAAACAAACCTAGCAGCGGGAAAGCTTGAACAGCGCTTCTTAGATGATGTTTGTCCATTGGTAATTCAAGGTGAATTGGTATGGCAGTGAAAAATTGCAGATTAATCAAGAAACCCTTTAGAAACTTTCTCATTTCTGGCACCACTTGATGATGATGTCATTTAACAACTCCACGTTTAAATGTTCCTTCATTCGAGCAGCAATATCGTCATATCGTTTATCTTTGTATTCTTTAATACACGTGGTTTCTTTCGTATGTAATCCTTTTCTTTTCCGGATTAGGTTTAGCCAAGTATTTCTCCAGTCGTCATTATGAAAAAGATGATGAAGATACGTCCCAATGATTTGACCATTCCTGCCATAATATCCTTCTTCGTTTCCATTCTCAAGCAATAGAAATGAGCAGCTTTCCTTGTGTAAAATGGTTTTTCCTAAGTGAATTTCAAACCCTTCTACCTTTCTATCAGGCGACAAACCTGTATGTTCGTGGTATACACCAGCACTTCTGACCGTTTCTTTTTCTTCATAAAAGATTGTCGTCGCTGGTATCCACCCCAGTCCTTGTTCTTTACGATTGGGTATTCCCGTATCTAAACCAGCTTCATCAATGATTTCATTCCCGAGTATTTGATAACCACCACAAACACCAACTATATAACCGCCATTCTCAATATGGTTTTGTATTAAAACGTCTAACTTTCTATCTTTTATACTCTTTAAGTCATTCATCGTGCTCTTCGTACCAGGAATGATAACAGCATCCGGTTGACCAAAATCAGAAGCGTGCTTCACCCAGCGGATGGACACATCTTCCTCATACAAAAAAGGCTCCAAATCACTATAGTTCGAGATAAACGGAAGCTGAATAACGGCGATATCAAGGGTTCCCTTTTTACGCGTTGAAAAATGATTGTCGATTGACAAGGAATCCTCGCCATCGATCATATGATTCTCAACGTATGGAAGAACACCTATTACGGGTATACCGGTTTTCTTTTCCAACCAGTCAATCCCATCTTCAAATAAGCTGATATCTCCGCGAAATTTATTAATGATTACTCCAGCCACTCTTTGCCTTTCTTCTGGCTCTAAAAGCTCAAGCGTACCAACAATGCTAGCAAAAACTCCGCCACGATCGATATCTGCAACAAGAACAACTGGAACGTCCGCAAGCTCAGCAACCTTCATATTCACAAGTTCGCGATCCTTCAAGTTGATTTCAACCGGACTTCCAGCCCCTTCTATGACCACTAGTTCAAATTCATTTGATAACCTGTCTAAAGATTTCTTTATTACATCTAGCCCTTTTTCGTAAAAAGTTTCCCGATACCCTCTGCCAGAAAGAGTTTTCAACGACTTACCCAAATACACGATCTCTGAATCTTGATTCGAACGGGGCTTTAATAATATAGGATTCATCCAGACAGTTGCCTCAATTTTTGCAGCCTCCGCCTGAATTCCTTGTGCTCTCCCAATTTCTTTCCCGTCTCTTGTCACATAAGAGTTATTGGACATATTTTGAGATTTGAAGGGTACAACTTTTTTACCTTCATTGGCAAACATTCGGCAAAGGGCTGTCACAATGAGACTTTTACCTACATCAGAGGCTGTTCCTTGTATCATAACTCCTTTCATTTTCTATCTCCCTTCATGTGGATCGGTATTCCTGCTTCTACTAAAAAGGCTTGATCAGCTTCCTTCACCAACTGTTGATGGATTTTTCCAAGGATTCGCGCATAGGAGAAAACAAGACCATTCTCTGATATTGATTCATTGAAAACCTCATTACTAACAACAATTAAAACTTTTGCTCTATCTCGTATATTATTTATGCCTGTCGAGATTGTTTTCATTACATCTGCTAAGAAAGACTCATCCCATATTTGATTAGAAGAAAACAGTTCATTATTTAAAAGGGTCGTTACGCAGTCAAGTAGAATAATATCCTCATTGTTAAAAAGATTTGCACTCTCACCAATATTTTGTGACTGTTCAATCGTTCTCCAACGAAACTTTCCACCCTCTCGGTCACGCTGGTGCTTTGTAATTCGGTCCTGCATTTCCGGGTCGGAAGCCACACCGGTTGCTAAATAGTTTAATTGTCCGCCATTTTCGTTTACGAGTTTTAAAGCCATTTCTTCAGCGAAACTGCTTTTCCCGCTCCTTACCCCGCCTGAAATAAAAATTAAGGAAGCTGGCGCCATTCCAACAATACCTCCATTAATTTACTATTTTCCTCCTTACTTTTTATAGCAAAGCGCAGCCACTTTCCTTCTAAACCAGGAAAGTTAAACGTATGGCGGGGAATGATTCCCTTCTGTAATAGGAATTCAAATAAGGTACTTTGTTCTTTTAGAGTTGAATCACGTAACATATAAAAATTAACTTGCGAGGAAGTAACCTGAAAAAGATTTTTCTTAAAAAATGGAAATAACCTTTCCCGTTCTTCCGAAATATAGACTTGAGTCTCTTTAACATATTCTTCATTTTGCAAACATAGTTCCCCTGCCAGTAAGGCAATGGTATTGATACTCCAATGCGGCTGGTATTTGCTAATTTCCGCTATTAAAGCTGGGCATGCAGCCATATATCCTAGACGAAGGCCGGGAATACCAAACATTTTTGTCATTGACCGTATAATGATTAAATTTGAAAACGTATTGATATATGGAATAAAAGATTCATAGTCTACTAAAAAATCATAGAAAGCTTCATCCAAAATCACAAAACAATTTTGTTTTTCACATTCCTGAATGATTGAAAGTACCGTTGACACTGGATATTGAATGCCAGTAGGATTGTTCGGATTACACAAAAATAAAGCGTCTGCATTCATTAAACTTGGAAGTAATTTATCCAGACTTAATTCAAAATTTGGTTCCTCCAATTGATGATACTGGACCTCACAATCGTTAGCACAACATGCCTTTTCGTATTCAGAAAAAGAAGGCTCTACCACTACAACCTTTTTCCCCGAGAGAAACCTCGTAATAAGTGTAATAAGTTCTGCTCCTCCATTTCCAATTAGAATGGAATCAACAGAAATTTGTTCTTTTTGGGCAATTCTATTCTTAAGCTTTTCAGCAAATGGATCTGGATACACGGTAATTTCTTGATAGAACTCATTCCATTTATCTTTTAAGGCAGGGGGCGGGCCTAGTGGATTAATATTTGCACTAAAATCAACATATTTCTCTGGGAGCGAAAGTCCAAGTGATTTATAAAGGTGCTGCGGATTCGAACCATGTGATGGCAAATTCATAAATCATCCCTCCTATCCATAACCATAATAAAAATATTAAAACCGTTTTATCTAAAATCTTGTTTGCTAATAAAATATGCTCTGCCTGAATAGGTACTAAAGGCTCCCCCATCTTAGCCCGGTTTGAAATGACTCCCTTGTAATAGTTAATTCCGCCAAGCTGAACGCCTAAAATTGCAGCAACAGCCGCTTCTCCCCACCCGCTGTTTGGACTCGGGTGCTTTTTTGCATCCCGGAATAAAATTTTCCACGCCTTTTGATAGTCCATTTTTAACGGTTTTTTTCCTATTAACATGGTGATTCCGGTTATTCTGCTAGGAATCCAGTTCATCACATCATCCCATTTAGCAGATGCCCAGCCGAATTCTTTAAATCTATCATTCATATAACCTACCATCGAATCACAGGTATTCGTTGCACGGTAGACCATTGCCAGCGGCGCACCCCCAATTAGGGCCCAGAACAACGGTGCAGTCACCCCGTCACTCGTATTTTCGGCAACTGTCTCGATTGCTCCTCGCGCGATTTCACCTTCATTTAATGTTTCCGTATCTCTGCCAACAATGTAAGATAATTTTATTCTTGCTCCAGGTAGATCACCCGCCTCTAAGGGACCATATACATCTAGAGCTGCTTCCTTTAGACTTCTTTGCGCAATAGTTGTCGCAATAATGATACTTTCAACAGCAATCCCCAGAATCGGATGAAGCTGATAACTTAATACAACAACGACCATGACAGTCAAAAATACAATTAATAAAACAAAAAGGAGCATTACGACCCCTTTCAATCTTTTATTATTTCCATAATTTAAGCGTTTTTCAAAAAATGATATTAACATTCCTATCCATCTTACAGGATGCGGCCAATGGGGTGGATCTCCTACAACCTTATCAATGAAATACGCTATGGTAATGGCAATTAAATGATGAACAATCATAATCTTTTCCTCTTTTGAGATTTTCGGACACCCTCAACAGTGCATTCGTAAACAGCTTTTCCAATTAATTTGCCTAATGGCGTAATCGTCCCCGCATACTCCAACAACTCACCAGTCTGAGTAGCAGCAATTAAAATACTATCTGTTGAGGTACCCGTTGCAATGGTACCTGTCACCACATCATGAATGTTTAGATCATGAAGCGCTTTGGTTTTTGCTTCGGTTGCTGTCATAATACTTTGAATAAATGCTTCCTCGGTTAATTCACCATTCACAAAAATCCACGTATTGATGGTGCCTGGCACCGCTTCAAATGTGTGGAATTCACTTTTGGATGCGTCTACTGCGTTCCCAACACCAGCAGTGACGACAACAAATAAGGAGAAACTTTCCTCTTCGAAGTACTTAAATGTTACATCTTCTAGGAAGACTGCGGTCATCATTCCTACTGTTTCAGAAGGTTCGAAGCCTTTGCCTTTTAAGTAGGCAGCCATTTCGGCTCTGTGATCGCTGCAGTTATAGTCCTTTCCAACATGCCGATTGACAAAAGCATGGTGCCAGCCTGTTCCGGAACCTACAACACCGGAAGACATTGTTCTTAATGGACCAGGTGACTTTAATTCAATAAACTCATCTGTTACTTGTAACAAACCTTCATTAATATGTAATATCTTCTTTTCATGCCTCTCTTCGGGTAATAACACCATTTGAGGTGCAGGTACTCTTGGATGAGGATGTTTCTGGATATCTGTATGATAAACAGCTCGTATTCTTTCTTCCCGAAGCACTTCGTTCGGAATATGGTTTATATTAATACTTCCATTTTCGAGCAACAGCAATCGATCACAATATAAGCCTGCAAGGTTTAGATCATGAAAAATGGATAGGACGGTTAGTCCTGTTTCTGCCGTCCAATTCTTTAATAAATCCAATAATTCTTTTTGATAGGATAGATCTAAATGGTTCGTTGGTTCATCTAATAGGAGAATTTCAGGTTCTTGGGCCAATGCCTGCGCTAAAAATACTCTTTGTTTTTCCCCGCCGGAAAGTTCTTGTATCGTTTTATTCTGTAATGAAATGATGCCTGTTTGCTTCATGACCTTCTGGACAATACTTTCATCCTTTTCTCCCCAGGTCTGAAACCATCCAGTTTGATGGGCATAACGGCCAAGAGAAACTGTTTCTTTTACAGTATAGGAAAAAGATTGTGATGAATGCTGAGACAAAACAGCTACAATTTGAGCAAGCTGTTTTGAATGATACTCCTTCAGGCTCCTGCCTTTAATGAAGATATCTCCTGATACAAATGGCAAGATTCCGCTGATCATTTTTAATAAGGTGGTCTTACCGCTTCCATTCGGTCCCAAGATACCGAATAATTCACCTTTTTGAACTTCAAAAGAAATATCTTTCAGTATATATTCATCTGAATACCCGCCTGCAACATGTTGAATGTTAAGCATCCCTTTATCCACTTCTTTCCATTCTTTTTCTCTGTAATAGAATTAGTGCAAATACCGGGGCACCAATTAATGCCGTTATGACTCCTATCGGCAACTCAGTTGGAGAAATAATTGTTCTTGAGATTAAATCGGCTAGAATTAAAAAACCACTTCCAGTAAGGATGGATAATGGGAGCAGGTGCCTATGGTCTGGTCCCCATAATAATCTTGAAAGGTGCGGTATTACCAGCCCAACAAATCCAATTGTTCCTGATACCGCAACCGCCGCTCCAGTTAATATCGACCCTGCTGTTAGGATAATCAGTTTTCTTTTTTGAACATTTACACCTAAATGGTGGGCACGTTCCTCACCAAAGGACATGGCATTTAATTCTTTGGCATTGAAAATAAGTATGATAGAACCAAGTACAAAAAAAGGTAAAATAATTCTTATGTATTCCCAGCCTCTCATCGATACACTTCCGAGTAACCAGCCAATAATTTGTCTTAGCTCATCGCCCGTTAAGGCAATCATAAGTGAAATGAAGGCACCGAGAAAGGAACTAAAAATGATTCCCGTTAAGATAATGGTTTCCACTCTCATCGAGCGTTCAATTTTACGAGCAAATGCGAGAACTAAAAAAATGGTAGCCCAAGAAAACAAAATACTGAGTAATGGAAGGGTAAAGCTGCCTATGATTGGAAGTGATAGTTGAAAAAATAGAGTTAATACTGCCCCAACAGATGCACCGGATGATACGCCTAAAGTATATGGATCTGCTAAAGGATTCCTTAAAAGTCCTTGAAAGGCTGCGCCAGCAATAGCGAGAGACGCCCCTACTAATCCAGCCAAAATGACTCGTGGCAGCCGGATATTTAAAACGATACTTGAAAACATCGGGTCGATTTGATCAATTGATATAACTCCAAAGAGCTTTGACATCAAGATTTGAATAATGGTGAAGATAGGAACCGAAACGGTCCCTATCGAAATTCCTAATAAAACGGAAAAGAGGAGGAAACTTCCTGCAATAACATAGGCTATTAATTTATTATTTAAAAACTTCTGGATAGACAGCCTTTGCAAGATCCTCGACTCCTTCAACAATCCTTGGGCCAGAGCGGGTCACACGATCAGAATCTACATCGATGACTTGCTTATTCTTAATGGCATTGACATTTTCCCAGCCTTGTCTGGATAACACTTGCTGGGCGGCATTTTCCGTATAATAACCATATGTAGTAATGATGACATCTGGATTTCGGCCAATCATCTCTTCTTGATCGATTTTAATCCAGCCTTCTTGGTCATTTGCAATATTTTCAGCATTAATTAACGTAATCATATCATCCATAAATGTGTTTTTTCCTGTTGTGAACACTTCAGGAGCAGGAGATACCTCTACTAATACTTTTTTCTTTTCTTTGATTTCTCCAGCCTTTGCTTTAATTTCTGCCAATTTGTCTTTCATACTCTTAATTAGTTCGTCTGCTTTCTTGGACTCACCTGTTGCCTTTCCAATCATAGCAATCGAATCATAGACCTGCTCAAAATTTTGGGCATCATTTATAACTAAAACCGTTAGCCCCGCATCTTTTAACTGTTGCAGGCCTTCTGTCCCATTCATTGCAGAAGCATGTGCTAAGACTAGATTGGGCTGTAATGAAATTATTTTTTCGATATTAATTTCCATCCCGCCGATTTTCTCTTTTGTGGCTGCTTCTTCAGGATAATTATCAAAATCGGACACACCTACAACTTGATCTCCAAGTCCAAGTGCAAATGCAATCTCTGTATTACTAGGAATCAATGATACGATTTTTTCAGGTTTTGCCTTAATCGTAACCTCATTATCAACTGCATCTTTAATGGTTACAGGGTAAGCTGTTTCCTCTCCTTTTTGCTCGGTGCTGCTGTTCCCTTCATTCTTACCTGTTTCCTTTTGTTCACCACATGCTGTTAAAGCAACTATTGTGAACAAAAGAATCAATAATAACGATGATAATTTTTTCATTTTTCTTCCCCCTATGACTTCTGTCAAAATATATCACAAAAAACTGCACCCGAAAAAATCAAACAAAAAAACATCTCCACGTCACGTAGAGATGTTGGTTTGATTAAATGCCATTATAAAATGACTCTAGTCGTCCACACCTCCCTATCCTCGTAGGTTCTTTTTGGGGCACAAGATTAGGCAGGTTTCCTGGCTCATGGTCATTGCTCCCTGCGTCTTCCCATCAAATTGACAGTGACATTATGCAGGTTGCTCACATTTACAGTGGCGGGACCGCGTTGGATTTTAACCAACTTCCCTTTTAAGCTAAAAATCATTAAGATTTCCAGCACCTATTCTTCGATAATTTTTTTATGATAGACTTATTATATAGTATATAAAAATGAAAGCTATATTTTTATGCAAATTTCGTCAAAAACTTTATATTATTCGAAACTACGCAATAAATTTGCCATCTCAATCGCACCAGTTGCAACATCCCAGCCTTTATTTCCAGCCTTCGTTCCGGCACGCTCAATTGCTTGTTCAATCGATTCTGTTGTTAAGACACCAAAAATAACAGGAATACCGCTATCCAGGTTAATTCTTGAAACGCCCTTTGCAACTTCATTACAAACATAGTCAAAATGTGGTGTAGATCCGCGGATCACCGTTCCTAATGTAATAACTGCATCATACTTTTTACTAATGGCCATTTTCTGAGCCACTAGAGGAATTTCAAATGCACCTGGTACCCAAGCAATTTCAACATCTTCTTCGCTTACCCCATGTCTTTTAAGGGCATCTTGGGCACCGCTTAATAATTTACTTGTAATAAACTCGTTAAAACGACCTACAACGATTCCTATCTTTAAACCTGTTCCAACTAAATGACCTTCATAAATATGTCCCATTATAATTCCTCCAACATTTTTGTGTAATAGATATCGTTTTTATTTTACCTTTTCCTCGTTAATTTCCATTTGCAAAGCTACCGTTTCAACGACTTCAAGATCAAATCCCTTGATTCCTTTTATTTTTCGCGGATTATTCGTTAATAGCTTCATTTTACTAATCCCTAAATCCTTTAATATCTGAGCCCCAATGCCGAATTCACGTAATTCAGCTCCATTTTCATCTGCCTCAACAGTGTCATGATTTTCCTCTTGTTGCTGATATTCCCGCAATTTATTGATTAAACCACTGCCTTGACGCATATAAAGGAGGACACCGTTTCCTGCTTTTTCAATTTGGCTTAGAGCTGCATGCAGCTCTGATCGGCATTCACAGCGGTAAGAACCGAAAACATCACCCGTTAAACACTCGGAATGTACACGAACAAGGATAGGCTTCTCGGGATCTATCTCACCTTTTATTAACGCTAAATGCTCTTTACCATCAATGACGTTTGAATATCCAGCAGCCTTAAATTCACCAAACTCTGTGGGTAAATTTATTTCGGCTTCTCGTTTGACCAGCTTGTCCTTCTTATTGCGATATTCAATTAAATCTTTAATGGTGATCATCTTGACGTTAAGTTCATTGGCAATTTTCCGCAGCTCCTGAACTCGTGCCATGGTTCCATCCTCATTCATGATTTCACAAATGACTCCAGCAGGCTTAGAGCCGCATAGTCTTGCTAAATCCACTGCCGCTTCGGTGTGTCCAGTTCTCCGTAGAACTCCCCCTTTTTTAGCCACCAAAGGGAAAATATGCCCTGGCCGCTTGAAATCAGAAGGCTTTGATTCCGGGTCCAGCATACTTAGTACGGTTGCGGAACGCTCAAATGCTGATATTCCAGTTGTTGAATATTTATGGTCAATACTGACAGTGAAGGCAGTGCCATGTACATCTGTATTGACTGCTACCATTGGAAACAACTCCAATTTCTGTGCTAATTCTTCGTCGACTGGGACACAGATTAAGCCTCTTCCATGTGTGGCCATTAAATTGATGACCTCAGGTGTTGCTTTTTCAGCTAAGGAGACAAAATCACCTTCGTTTTCTCGGTCCTCGTCATCGCAAACAATGATGACTTTTCCGTTTTGTAAATCGATTAAGGCTTCTTCAATTTTATCAAACACGTTTCATCTCTCCTTTCCAAGTTTTTAAGCAAAACCATGTTCTTCTAAAAAGCTCGCACTAATACCAGATGAACTTTTTTTGTTACCGGTATTTTGTTTGCCTGTTAGAAAGTTCCCTACATACTTTCCGATCATGTCGCATTCTAAATTGACAATATCACCTGATTCTTTAAAACCAATAAGACTTTCAGATAATGTATGGGGAATAAGAGATAGAGTAAATGTTTCCTCTGTAACTCCAAACACAGTTAGGCTTGTACCATCTACGGCAATCGATCCTCTTTCTATTACATATCTTAGAATGTCTGGTGAAGCTTCAATTTCATAATAAACCGCATTTTCCACCGGTTTTTTACTTTTAATTACACCAGTTCCGTCAATATGACCGGATACGAAATGCCCTCCAAACCTGCCTCCTGCAGCCATGGCTCTTTCGAGATTCACTTTTGCTCCAGATTTAAGAGTACGTAAGCTAGAGGCTTTAACGGTTTCAGGCATAACATCTACCGTAAACTGTTTATTTGAGAAGCTAGTCACGGTTAGACAAACCCCGTTAACTGAAATGCTGTCCCCAAGGTGAACATCCTCTAAGATTTTTTTCGCATCAATTGTAAGTACAAATGATTCCCCACTTCGTTTAAGATTTGCTACTACTCCTAATTCTTCAATAATACCGGTAAACATAGAATTTGTTCTCCTTACCTTTTTTTTGCAAATGAATGCAAAAATTTTGCCTACTAATAATCATAAAAGAATAAAAAGGACCCTGAAGAAACATACTCTTCAGGGTCCTTGGAAAAGGCAATAAGAAAATAGGGCTTATAAAAGGGTAGACTGCTCCCTTGGATTAAACCGGATTTTTTTCCTTCTCCCATCCAGACTTTAACTGTCGGCTCTGGAGTTTCACCAGATCCACCGCTTAAACTTTCGTTTAACCGGGTCACGGACTAAGAAGCGCATGCTTCATCACCGCCGGTTAGGAATTTCACCTGACCCCGAAGGAATTATTCAACTATATGATTATTATTAGTATACCTAATAGTTGTGAGAATTGCTAAAAAAAAAATCAAGGAGTCAAAAATTTCTCGATCACCTCGTGATCAATAACCGTTTCCATACGTTTTTACAGGCAGATAAAGTTCAATCTGGATCTCTTCATCATTAGCCAAATCTTTTTGTATATAGACTTCTAAACTCAGGGCATGATCATCCAACTCATAGCCATATTCTTGCATCCAAATCAACGTTTCTCGATATGTATTCTCTACTTCTGACAGACTCCCCTTATGCGATGTGCAAACATAATTTTTGCGAGGAATCGTAAACCCTACCATTCCCTCCGGGACATTTTCCAGCTTTTCAACTGGCGTTGTTACATAATAAGTTAATTCTGTTTCTCTGCTATGAAAAGGAGCGATTAAGATAGAAGTATTGGTTTGATTGGGTACCTCATCGATCCGCTTTTTCATCGCATCAAATAATTCAGGAATGGTATTCAATTGTGAATAGGTGCCGCTCCACGAAATTCCAACTACCTTCATTTCTTCTTTTTCTAGCACTTGGATATTCAAACAATTCCCTCCTCTATGTTGTTCATCTATCTATTATTCTCACTGTTTCCCTGAAATCCCTTCCTAAAAACGACAATATCATGAATACTTACCGTTTGCCGCTGCCTTACTATTACTATTTTTGAAATAGTTTAGTTATGATTATTTTTTCCCACAACCGCCATGGTAAAAAATTCCTCAAAAATATTGAAGCCTTAACACCACGACCAATGGGATACCTTATGTCCGGGTTTTCCATTACCGCAATTCCAGCTATTTTCCTTGCAACTTCAAGTGGATCGCCAAAGCTATTTTCTCCTTCTGTAATGTATTTTTCTATTTTTTTCATATAATCCTGATAAGGAGAGTGTGAATGCAATGATTTTGCTGCGACCTGTTTGCCTGTTGACCAGATATTAGTTTTGTATGACCCCGGTTCAATTAATACCACCTTCACACCAAATGGCTGCATTTCTAAGCGAAGACTCTCACTCCAGCCCTCAATGGCATGCTTTGAAGCAATATAGGGCGAAAGACCAGGAAAGGCTACCTTTCCGCTTATGCTGCTAACATTGATAATACATCCATGGTTTTGTTTCCTCATTACTGGTAAAAAGGCCTTGGTGACAGCAATAACGCCAAATACATTCGTTTCAAATTGTTGTCGATATTCGTCCATTGATATTTCTTCAACAAAGCCTGCACCGGCATAACCAGCGTTATTAACCAAAACGTCCACTCTTCCAAACGTAGCAATTACCCGTTCATGAAATGCTAATATTGAATTTTCATTGGTAACATCTAATTCACAGATGACAATTTTGGAATCAACATCATACTTCTTTGCCTCCTGTAACAGGTCACTCTTTTTATTGATGTTCCTCATTGCAGCAACAACAGTAAAACCCTTACGAGCTAATTCGATAGAGGTAGATAAACCAAATCCGCTGGATGTACCGGTTACAATTGCTATTTTGTTCTTCATCATTTATCTCCCTTCAGATAAGAAAAGTTTAATACGATGCATTTGCAAAAGCTGTCGAAAATCAACAGTTTTTCTTAGAAAATTAGAAAATAACAAAAAGACTGTCGTATTGAACAGTCTTTTTGTTATTTTCTATTCTATTTCACTTCTTGTGGGATAGCTAAGCCTAAACCCTGTGCTATTCTTTCACCATACTCAGGATCAGCTTTATAAAAGTGTTGAATTTGACGATGTTTTATCTCGTCTCTCTCAACAGGCTTCATCGCACCAACTACTGTCTCAATTAAACGCATACGCTCTTCTTCAGACATTAAGCGATAAAGATCTCCAGCTTGTGTGTAATGATCATTGTGGTCGTAAGAAACACTATCTGCAACACCTGAAACTGGGAATGCTGTTGTTTTTGCTTCTGGTGACTCAGTTGGACCGCCCAAACTGTTCGGTTCATAATAAACGGACCCACCGCCATTATTGTCAGAGCGCATTTGACCATCACGTTGATAGTTATTTACTTCTACTTTAGGACGGTTAATAGGAAGCAGGTTGTGATTCGCGCCAACACGGTAACGGTGCGCGTCTGAATAAGCAAATAATCGACCCTGCAGCATTTTATCTGGCGAAGGCTCAATACCAGGCACCAGTGTTCCAGGTGAGAAGGTTGCCTGCTCTACTTCTGCAAAATAGTTTTCTGGATTACGGTTTAATACCATTTGTCCCACTTCAATTAATGGGTAATCCTTATGTGACCATACTTTCGTTACATCAAATGGATCAAAACGATAAGTATCAGCGTCTTCTAAAGGCATGATTTGAACATATAACCTCCATTTAGGGAAGTCGCCTTTTTCAATCGCATTAAATAAATCTTCAGTATGATAATCTGGATTTTCACCTGCAAGCTTAGCCGCTACGTCATTGGACATATTTTTAACGCCTTGCTCTGTTTTAAAGTGATACTTTACCCAAACAGCTTCCCCTTCTATATTTACCCATTTGAAAGTATGACTTCCATATCCGTTCATATGACGAAGTGTTGCAGGAATTCCTCGATCACCCATCAAGTATGTGACTTGGTGTAATGATTCTGGTGATAAGGACCAGAAATCCCATACCGCATTTGGATTTTTCAAGTGAGTTCGCGGATCTCTTTTTTGTGTATGAATAAAGTCTGGGAATTTAATCGCATCTCTAATAAAGAAAATAGGAGTATTGTTCCCTACTAAATCATAATTTCCTTCTTCTGTATAAAACTTAACCGCAAAACCACGCGGGTCCCTCACAGTATCACTTGAGCCTAGTTCTCCTGCTACAGTTGAGAATCGAATAAACATCGGTGTGATTTTGCCAACACCATTAAATAGTTTTGCTTTCGTATATTTTGACATATCATTAGTAACTTTAAAATATCCATGTGCCCCAGCACCTTTCGCATGTACAACCCTCTCAGGCACTCTCTCACGGTTAAAGTGTGCTAATTTTTCTAGTAAATGCACATCTTGAATTAATGTTGGTCCACGGAAGCCTGCAGTCATCGTATTCTGATTATCTCCTATTGGTGCTCCGGAGCTTGTTGTTAAATTTATATTATTGTTACTCATTTAATCACCTCGTAAACTATTTAATTACTACTCAAATAGATTATAATATAAATTAAATTAAAATCAATACTAAATTATAATAATTATTAAATAGAATTAAATTTAAATAGATCTCTTGGATATTTAAAGGCATAAAAATTTAAAGACGAATTGTTAATTTACTCATAAATAGATTATACTGAGGGTATGAAAGTACATTTTTTCAGGAGGATTTCCTAATGTCAGAAAACAATCAAAGTAACCAAAATGAAGAACCAAAAAAGAAAATGAGTTTGCAGGAAGCGATGAAACAGCAGTTGGCGAATAAGAAGAACAAAGCTGCAGCAGCGAATAACACCCAGGGCGGTCTTCAAAATAGCCAAAAAATGAAAAGCCAGCAGACGAAAAAAGTAAGTAATACCCGCAGGAAAATGGGTGTTTAATGAACGGTCAAAATAGAAAAGACATCACCGCCGGTACTAAGGTTAAGATTGTACTTAAGGCTGATCAAAGAACTGGAAAACTTACAAGTGGTGTCGTGAAGGATATTTTAACAAACTCAAGTTTCCATCCACAGGGGATAAAGGTAAGGTTAATGGATGGTCAAGTTGGAAGAGTGCAGGAAATAGTGACTTCACAGTCGATCTAATAGGTAAAATGAACTATCCCTAGGTATGAATTTCCCATATGAACCCCATACTATAAATAACCATTTTACTTATCACATAGTAAGCCTCCACTTCTTGTGGAGGTTTTTTTATCTTTTGTCCGTTTTCTGGCTCTCATATCATACGTAAGATTATAAAAGAACAATAAAAAAACAGACTCATAATTAGAGTCTGTTTTTGATTTAGAAGGTTAATTATGCTTTACGAACGTTAACCGCTTGTGGACCACGTTGCCCATTTTCGATTTCAAACGTTACTTCTTGACCTTCATCTAACGTTTTGTAGCCTTCGCCTTGAATTGCAGAGAAATGAACGAATACGTCGTCTCCTCCGTCACGCTCAATAAATCCAAAGCCTTTTTCACCGTTAAACCATTTTACTTTACCATGTTCCATCTTTGTAGCTCCTCCTAGCATGTAACAATTACATGAAATTGCAATATAGTCTTGCCCGATTATTATAACCAAGAGAAATTATTTTTAAACAATTCCCTCTTGTATATATAGTATTTCACAATTGTATTAATTTTATTTCAGGAAATTTAATTTTCCAGCTGAATAATGGTTAATCGTTCGCAAATGAAACTATTGCAGCACCCATTTCTGTATTGCTTTAGCAACCCCATCTTCATTATTTGAAGATGTCACCCATACAGCAGCCTTTTTTATCGAATCCTGAGCATTTCCCATCGCAATGCCTAAGCCTGCTTCTTCTATCATAGCCAAATCATTAAGACTATCGCCTACTGCCATGACACTGTTCATATGTATTCCAAGACGCTCACAGACTAATTTCAGTCCTTTTGCTTTATTAATCCCAGCTGGGTTTACCTCTATATTGGTTGGAGTGGAGTTGCTTAATTCAAATTCCCCGCGGGCCTGTAACTCTTTTAAAATTTTGTCTCTAGTAGGGAAATCTTTAATGTTAAATCCAAATTTCAGCCATTCCTCTCCATAAATATCTTCCGGCATTTCATCAAACCAGTTTCGCCTCGTACTGATGGCCCAGTAACGCACCTTATGCTTTTTGGTAAGTTCTACCATCCATTGAATGGAATCAGTATTCACAAGACTCCTTTCCACTAGCCCCCTTTTTTCATCCCAGATTTCACTGCCATTTACCGTCACCAAATACGACGATAATGCTAATGAATCTGCATGTTTTTCACATTTTCTAAGTGAGCGTCCAGTACTCAGGACAACAAAAATTCCTTTTTCCTGAGCCTCCTTAATCGCCTGACGGTTGGCTTCTGATATCTCATGTTGATCGTTCAACAGAGTACCATCCATATCAAGTGCAATTAGTTTTATCCCGTTCTTACTATTGAAATCTCCCATATGCAATCACTCCTTTAAAACCATACATTATTAGAGTACACCATCATCATTTATCGTCAAAACATCGTTTGTTATAAACAAAAACCTCTATACTATCGTAAGGATATTACATTATCGATAAGTACTTGGATTATATGAAGGGATTTTATAAATTATAATCAAAAACCACCTGGATCCATACCAGGTGGAATTCATTTATCTTTATTAAATTAATGATGGTGATGATGACCGCCTTTAGATGGGTTAGTAATTACCCACTCTTCTTTTGGAACATGGAACAGTTGAATCCATACTCCATCCAAAAATTCATCTCGCGTATCAAGAATAAAATCAATCTCTTTATCCGTTTTAACTACTTCATCATGTTCTGTTGGAGTATCTAGCATTAAATCATAGTGAGCGTGATCGCCATGCATATTGGTTACATACACACGAAACAATTTCCCTTCTGCTTCTGGTCCTTCCAACATTTTCTTCAATGCTTTCGCTGCGTGGCGATTAATTTTGACTTTCATGTTTGTCTCTCCTATTCGATTGGTATACATATTCATTATCCCATTAATAGGCAAAAATAGACAATTATTTTATTTTCACCACATCCTGGGGCTATTTTTTAATGGAATTTAAAACCTTAACAAAGTTGTCACAAATTCTTCAAAAAACGTATATAAACATCACACCATTGTTGTTAATATTGTGGTACGGGATAATAACACTAATTATATAGTTATTATTATGTAGTATTAATTTTAGATAAGCTTCCACCCAAGTTTGTGAATGAATTCACGAACAACCAATTGTGATAATTAATGAGAGGAGTTATAAAACATGCACAAAAAGAGTATTAAGATGGCTTTCTTTTCAGTGTTTTTTACAATCATTACGATTTTATCTGGATGTGAGCCATTACTTGTCCTGGATCCTAAAGGACCTCAAGCAGAAAGACAGGCAAGCGACATCCTATTATCGATAGGAGTTATGGCTTTTATTGTCATTGTTGTTTTTGCATTGTTAGTCTACATGTTAGTGAAATATCGCGCTTCTAAACAAAAAGCAGATTATGAACCGCCTCATATTGAAGGTAACATTTGGGTTGAGGTCATTATGGTCGGTATTCCAGTATTAATTGTAGCTTTCCTATCTTATGTATCCGTTCAAAGTAACTATATTGTAGAGGCAAAACCAAAAGGATACGAAGATAAGGAACCATTGGTCGTTTATGCTTCATCCTCAAACTGGAAGTGGCACTTTAGTTATCCAGAAGAAGGCATTGAAACAGTAAATTACTTGTATATTCCAACGGACAGACCACTGGAATTTAAACTGTATTCATATGGGCCCATTACTAGTTTCTGGATTCCACAGCTTGGGGGACAAAAATATGCAATGGGTGACCATGTAACCACTTTACACTTAGCTGCAGATGTCCCTGGTGAATTCATGGGTCGTAATGCAAACTTCTCAGGTAAAGGATTTGCTGAGAATACATTTAATGTTACAGCCATGTCTCAAAAGGATTTTGACGACTGGGTAAAAGAAGTAAAGGAAACCGCTAAGCCGATAACAGAGAAAAAGTTCGAAGAATTATTAGAACCAGGTCATCTGGGGCAGCAAACATACACGGGAACTCACCTAGAATTTTCGCCTGCGCCAACAGGTCATGAACATGGTGAAGAATCATCTGAAACAGAAACAAACACAGAATCACATACCGGACATGAAGGTATGAGTCATTAATATAAAAGTAATCTTCCCCTGAAAGGAGATATAATAAATGGATTTCTTTGATCGATTTGCCGTTCCACATCCAAGTCTTGCGATTTATGCTTCGATGGCTGCCATTGGGCTTACAGTCATCGCTGTTATTGCCGGATTAACATATTTTAAAAAATGGGGCTATTTATGGCGCGAATGGTTAACAACAGTTGACCACAAACGAATTGGTATTATGTATTTGCTCTCTGCCCTTCTTATGTTATTCCGAGGCGGGGTTGACGCCATCATGATGCGCGCCCAGCTCGCAGTACCTGAAAACACATTGCTTGATGCACAGCATTATAATGAGATTTTCACGACACACGGCGTCGTTATGATCCTTTTCATGGCAATGCCATTCATTATGTTCTTCATGAACTTTGTTGTTCCACTACAAATTGGAGCACGCGATGTCGCATTTCCACGCTTGAATGCTTTAAGCTTCTGGTTATTCTTTATGGGTGCGATGTTATTCAATATTTCATTCGTTGTCGGCGGTTCACCTGACGCAGGCTGGACTTCTTACTTCCCGCTTGCAGGTAACGAATTTAGTACATCTGTAGGTTCCAATTATTATATGATTGCGATACAGATTGCAGGTATTGGTACATTAATGACCGGTATTAACTTTATCACTACCATTCTGAAAATGAGAGCACCTGGCATGACATTAATGAAAATGCCAATGTTTACTTGGTCTGCTTTAATTGCCAACGTCATCATCGTTTTCGCATTCCCAGTTTTAGCTGTGTTACTTGCAATGGGAACCTTTGATCGTCAATTTGGAACTCACTTCTTTACGATGGATAATGGCGGTATGGATATGCTTTGGGCAAACATTTTCTGGGTTTGGGGACACCCTGAGGTATATATCTTAATTCTGCCGGCATTTGGAATTTACAGTGAAGTTATTTCAACTTTTGCCCGTCGTAACCTATATGGCTATAAATCTATGGTTGGTTCGATGGTTATTATATCGCTTCTATCGTTCCTGGTATGGGCGCACCATTTCTTTACTATGGGGCAAGGAGCATTTACAAACAGTATCTTCTCCATCACAACGATGGCAATTGCTGTTCCTACTGGTGTGAAGATTTTTAACTGGCTGTTCACACTTAGAAAAGGGAAAATTGTTTTTACTACACCAATGCTTTACAGCATGCTATTCATTCCGTTATTTACACTTGGCGGAGTTACCGGCGTAATGCTTGCGATGTCTGCAGCAGACTATCAATATCACAATACAATGTTCTTAGTTGCTCACTTCCATAACGTTATTATACCTGGTGTTGTTTACGCGATGCTTGCAGGGCTGCATTATTATTGGCCAAAGATGTTTGGTTTCATGTTAAATGAGAAAATTGGTAAATGGACAGCATGGCTTCTTTCAATCGGCTTCGTCTTAGCCTTCATGCCTATGTACGTTTCAGGTTTAGATGGCCAGGCACGTCGTATGTACACATACTCTGAAGCTGCTGGATTTGGTGCAATGAATATGATTTCGTTCGTTGGTGCTGCGATTATGGCCATTGGGTTCGTGTTAATCGTCTATAATATCTACTATAGTACCCGCTATGAATCAAGAGATATTAGTAACGATCCTTGGGATGCACGTACGTTAGAATGGGCAACACATACACCAGTACCAGAATATAATTTTGCGATTTTACCAGAAGTACGTTCCAATGAAGCACTATGGGACGCAAAGAAAAATGGTCATGTATTATTTAAAGGTGAATACGAGAAAATTCACATGCCAAATAATAGCGGTATCCCATTCATCATGAGCTGTATCTTCTTTGTATGGGGATTCTCCTTTATTTTCAGCTTGTGGATTCCGGCAATCCTTACGACAATTGGTATTTTCATTTGTATGGCTCTAAGGTCATTTGAACAAGACCACGGCCGTTATATCTCTGTAAAAGAAATTGAAGAAACAGAAACAAATTTGCGAGGTGCTTAGATTATGAAAATAGATAACTCGCTTCCACTAGAATATAGTACAGAAGAAAACAGTTTAAAAGTCCTAGGATTTTGGATTTTCCTAGGTGCCGAAATTATGCTTTTCGCTACCCTGTTCGCAACCTACTTTACGTTAGAGCATAGAACCGGAAGCGGTCCAACTGGAGCAGAGATTTTCCAAATCACTCCTGTTTTATTTGAAACAATCTTACTTTTAACAAGCAGCTTTACAGTTGGACTTGGAATTCATGCCATGCGTCTAGGGAACAAAAAGGCAATGATTTCATTCTTCTCGATTACCCTGCTTCTTGGTCTAGCGTTTTTAGGGGTAGAGATCTTTGAATTTGTTACGTATGTACATGAAGGTGCTGGTATCCAAACGAGTGCATTTACAGCAGCTCTCTTAACCACCCTTGGAACTCATGGAGCACACGTTACACTTGGCTTTTTCTGGGGATTGTTCATTATTCTCCAAATTAAAAAACGTGGATTAACTCCACAAACAACCAATAAAGCATTTATCTTCTCGCTATATTGGCATTTCCTAGATGTTGTTTGGATTTTCATTTTCAGCTTCATCTACTTGAAAGGAATGATGTAATATGAGCCAATTATTTCCAATGAAGCAAGTACTTGGTTTTGTATTCTCTATACTCCTGACAACCGTTGCATTAGCCGTATACTTTCTTGATATGTCCTTTGCAGCAGGCATGACAATCCTTCTTGTTACAGCATTCATCCAAGCAGGACTACAATTAGTTGTTTTTATGCACGCTGGAGAAACAAAGGATAAAGGTGCAATTTATACAAATGTTTTTTATGGCCTGATTATCGCACTTGTAACAGTGTTTGGAACGCTGCTAGCAATGATTTGGGATATGTAATTAAAAAAGGAGTACCTATTGAATAGGTGCTCCTTTTTTTGATCTCATTGGAACTACTTTCGTCCCTATATATGATTTTTCCAACATTTCATCTGTTACGACCAAGAACACACCGATCAGAAAAATAAATACAGCACCAACACATGTTCCAATTCCAATTGGCACTAAAAGATTGTAACCGGTTACAAGTAAACCAGCAATAAAAGTCAATATTCCAATAGTTAGAATGGTTAGGCCGGTATAAGTCACAGCATTTAGGAATTTCTCTCTACTTCTCATAACCACATATCCCCTTTCTCTATATTATTAATTATTGACTCTGTTCACAAAATTGTCAAACTTTTTTTCTCAATTTCACACACTTTTCTTGACATTAAAAAAACAAGCAATTCTCCATTCGGAGAAATTGCTTGTTTTTAGGGTTTTTGTTCTGCAGTAAAAACTTTTTTTGCTTCTATTAAAAGTATATGATGTCCTTGAATTTCTTTTACTGTGAAGAGGATACCCTCCTCCTCTATCTGGTCGCCTTTTTTGGCGTCAAAATTTCGAGTCAAGAACCAGCCGCCAATGGTATCTACTTCTTCAGAGGATAAATTTGTTCCTAAGATATCATTTACTTCCCCCACTAACACTTTTGCATTAAATAAGTAGTGGTCGGGATTTATTTTTCGAATTTCCGCTACTTCGTCGGTGTCGTATTCATCACGGATTTCACCGACGATTTCCTCTAATATATCCTCAACAGTGACCAATCCAGAAGTCCCCCCATATTCATCAAGCAGAATGGCCATATGGGAACGTTCCTTTTGCATCTTAACCAGCAAATCATGAATAGGAATGGATTCAATGACTCGAATGACTGGCTTTAACATGGACTGCAAGGTAGTATCCTTCAGAATCTCGTCCCTTTTAATCTCTTCCGTCAATATTTCTTTAATATTGATGAGTCCTAAAATATTATCCTTATCTCCATCGACTACAACTGGATACCGTGTATATTTTTCTCTCTTTATAACTTCCTTTACCGTTTCAATGCTGTCATTCATATTCATCGTAACCATTTCTGTTCTCGGAACCATGATTTCTTTGGCAATTCTTTCGTCAAATTCAAAAATATTATTGACGTACTCCAATTCACTTTTGTTGATTTCTCCACTTTCATAGCTCTCTGATAATAATATCCGCAGTTCTTCCTCTGACAGTCCTAATTCATTTTCCGAGACAGATTTAAACCCAAACCATCCCACGATGACGCGCGCTGAATGATTTAATACCCAGATAAACGGGTACATAATTTTGTAAAACAAAATTAATGGTTTTGAAGTCGCAAGTGTAATTTCTTCCGCTTTTTGGATAGCAACAGTTTTTGGAGCAAGCTCTCCAATGACAACATGTAAAAACGTAACCGAAGCAAAGGCTAAACCAAACGATAATACATGGGATAAAGCTTCATTCAACTCCATCCGCTTAAATAACGGGAACAACAAGCTTTCAACGGTTGGTTCTCCGAGCCAGCCAAGACCCAAGGCTGTAACCGTTATTCCAAGCTGACAGGCTGATAGATATTCATCAAGGTGAGTTGTCACATGTTTAGCTGCTTCAGCCCCTTTTTTACCTTCTGCGATTAATTGTTCAATTCTAGATCCCCGTACCTTCACGATAGCAAATTCCGTCGCTACGAAATATCCGGTTAACGCAATTAATAATGCAATTAAAAGAAGATTTATGATTGTCAATGGCTCACCTTACACGGTGTAAGGCTTACACCTCCATAAAAATATATGTATACATTATTCATACCCATAATCCGCTTTTTTTACTGAAAAAAAGCTGCACTCGATTTGAATGCAGCTTTCTTCGAATCTTATTCTTTTAGTTTTTCATTACTGGTTGTAAATTATGAGGCTTTTGGTTCTATTTTTGTCTTTTCAGCTCCTTGGTCCTTTGATAAGAACCAGCCCGCTGCCGCAATTCCCACTAACACTGCATAAAACGTTAGTTTCCATTCTGTAGAATGAGCAAATTCTTCACTTAATACACCTAGTGACGGATGTGAAAGTGTATAAACAGCTAATTTAACACCTACCCAGCCTACGATACCAAAAGCTGCTATTTCAAGACCAGGTCTTCTTTCTAATAGCTTTACAAATTGATTTGCTGCAAAACGCATAATCACAAGACCGATGATACCACCGGCAAAAATAACTAAGAATTTACCACCGTCTAAACCGCCGATATTAGGAAGCGGCGTATCTGGAAGCACGACTGCAAGTGCAACAGCGGCTAAGATAGAGTCCACCGCAAAGGCAATATCTGCTAATTCAACCTTAAAAACCGTTGACCAAAATCCACTTTTCTTAACAGGCTTTTCTTTTTGGTTACTATCTGATTTTCCTTTGAAAGCGATTTTTCGGACAATATGATTAATTGCCATAAATAAAAGATACAGGGCGCCAATTGCTTGAACCTGCCATACATCGACAAGGAAAGAAATAATAAACAATGAAGCAAATCGAAAAACAAATGCTCCCGCTAACCCATAAAATAAAGCTTTCTTACGATCTTCTTCTGGTAAATGCTTAACCATGATGGCAAGCACCAAGGCATTGTCGGCTGCTAATAAGCCCTCCAATGCCACTAACACCAACAATACCCATCCGTATTCCAGCAAAAGAGAAAAGTCCATTTAATTCGTCCTCCTAAAAAGTAAGTTTTTTTCTAAAATATCCCTTTGCTGCAATAAAAAAGGCCTTTACCTAAGAAAAAGCGATTTTCGCTTTTTCCCACAGTAAAGGCCTCCAAAAAACAAATAAAGACCCTTACTGTTTGTGCAGTAAAGGTCTTGCTAACAACGTCACGTTGCCAATAAAGCCGGAGAATTACTTCTCGGAATGACGACTTTATTGTCCAGCTACTCCCCTTTAAAAAGGAAATATTTTATTACTCTTAATATATGATAAATCCGCTGATTCGTCAATAGAAAATTCACCATGGTTTAATTAGAAAGGAAATACTTTACAATTCTGCAAATGTAAACGTACAATAATAAATAATTACCAATTCATTTATGAGGACATACTAACGAAAAAGTATCAAGGATGTGAAAAAATTTGGAGAAAAAGAAAAAGAAGAAATCTCATTTTCCAATCCGCCTAAATCTGCTATTTTTCAGTGTATTTTTTTTATTTTCCATCCTGATATTACGTCTGGGATTTGTTCAAATCGTGTACGGAGAAAATTTCAAACGTGAGTTAGAGCGAAAAGAAGATATAACGATAAACAACCCTGTTCCCCGTGGAAAAATGTTTGACAGTAATTACAGAGTCATCGTTGACAATGTTCCAAAACGCGCGATTACATACACGAATATGGGAGCCAGCCAGAAAGAAATGCTGGATACAGCTGAAAAATTAGCAAAATTAATTGTTAAGAATGTTGATAAGATGACCCAACGGGAAAAAAAGGATCTTTGGATACTCAAAAATCAGGAAAAAGCGAATGCAAAAATTACACAAAACGAACAAGATCAATTTAAAGCAAAAAAATTAAAAGATAATGATTTATATAAATTAAAGATTGAACGAATTACCGAGGAAGAATTAAGTACATTAACGCCGGAAGAACTGGAAGTCTGGGCCATTTATCTAGAATTTTCGAGCGGGTATAAATTTACTCCGCAAATTGTCAAAAATGAAGATGTCACCCCTGAAGAATTTGCCATTGTCAGTGAAAATCTTCAATCTCTCCCAGGAGTGGATACTACAACAGACTGGGATCGGTCTTATGCATTCGATCAAACAATAAAATCTATCCTTGGAAACGTAACAAAAACCCAGGAAGGGCTGCCGGCAGACCGGCTAGATCATTTTTTATCATTAGGGTACAACCGCAATGACAGAGTTGGGAAAAGCCAACTCGAACTGCAATACGAAGATGTACTCCATGGACACAAATCGAAGGTAAAAACGGTAACAGATAAGCAGGGAAATGTCATTGAAACCGAAGTCGTAACCGATGGAAAAAGAGGCAAGGACCTAGTCCTTACCATTGATATGGATTTACAAATAGCAGTAGAAAAAATTATTGAAGAAGAACTTTGGGGCTTAAAAAAAACTCCTAATACCTCTCTTTTGGACCGGGCTTATGTTGTTTTAATGGATCCTAATAGCGGAGCTGTCCTAACAATGGCCGGTAAAAGAATTGTCAAAAATTCTGAAACCGGGCAATTAGAAATGCAGGATGATGCACTTGGCACGATTACTACCACTTATAATGTAGGCTCTGCTGTGAAGGGTGCTACCATATTGACAGGTTTTAAACAGGGGGTCATTAGCCCAGGTACTCGCATTAATGACACAGGAATAAAAATCGCCGACACCCCTCTTAAAAAATCCTATTCTTATTTAGGTACGTTAAACGATGTGGATGCGTTAAAATTATCTTCAAACGTATATATGTTTCATACAGCCATTCGGATTGGTAAAGGAAATTATCAATATGATAAACCCTTAGGTCTTGCTCCCAATACATTTGAAATCATTCGAAATTCGTTTGCAAGCTTTGGACTTGGTTCCAGAACAGGGATTGATTTACCCAACGAATCCAGTGGTTTAAAGGGCTCAAGCAGGCTTCCAGGTCATTTAATGGACTTAGTAATTGGACAATATGACACGTATTCTCCTATGCAGCTGGCACAATACATTTCAACGATTGCTAATGGCGGTAAAAGGATGAAACCGCATATTGTAAAGGAAATACGTGAGCCTATCGATAATAATACGGACGAAATCGGTCCTGTTTTTCAAGAAATTAAACCGACTGTCCTTAATACGATTGATGCTGAACCTGCTTGGATGGACCGAGTCCAATTAGGCTTCAAGAAGGTATTCCAAGAGCCGGGGGGAACAGCCTTTAGACGTTTTACCGGAGTCTCCTACTCTCCTGCTGGTAAAACTGGTACGGCGGAGGCATTTTATGATGGTCCAGAACGCGCTAAGTTCGGGAAGGAACCGCCACCGGTAATGAATTTAAGCTTAGTTACTTATGCACCCAGTACCAATCCTGAAGTGGCAATGGCTGTGATTGTCCCTTGGGCTTACCAAGGAACAACCGATAATGGTGCAAACTTTCTTATCGGGCGAAGAGTCATGGATACCTACTTTGCTATGAAGAAAAATTAAGTAGAAAAGGCGTCTGGTACATTGCCAGATGCCTTCACTCTTATAGTTACCATAGCTCCTATTTTTTCATGAGTTCGGTCATTATAGAGCTCTTTTAGTTACCTTAGCTCCTATTTTTTCATGAGTTCGGTCACTTTAGAGCTCTTATAGTTACCATAGCTCCTATTTCTTCATGAGTTCGGTCACTATAGAGCTCTTATAGTTACCATAGCTCCTATTTTTTCATGAGTTCGGTCACTATAGAGCTCTTATAGTTACCATAGCTCCTATTTCTTCATGAGTTCGGTCATTATAGAGCTCTTATAGTTACCATAGCTCCTATTTTTTCATGAGTTCGGTCATTATAGAGCTCTTATAGTTACCATAGCTCCTATTTTTTCATGAGTTCGGTCACTTTAGAGCTCTTATAGTTACCATAGCTCCTATTTCTTCATGAGTTCGGTCACTATAGAGCTCTTATAGTTACCATAGCTCCTATTTTTTCATGAGTTCGGTCACTTTAGAGCTCTTATAGTTACCATAGCTCCTATTTCTTCATGAGTTCGGTCACTATAGAGCTCTTATAGTTACCATAGCTCCTATTTCTTCATGAGTTCGGTCACTATAGAGCTCTTATAGTTACCATAGCTCCTATTTTTTCATGAGTTCGGTCACTATAGAGCTCTTATAGTTACCATAGCTCCTATTTTTTCATGAGTTCGGTCACTATAGAGCTCTTATAGTTACCATAGCTCCTATTTTTTCATGGGTTCGGTCACTATAGAGCTCTTATAGTTACCATAGCTCCTATTTTTTCATGAGTTCGGTCACTATAGAGCTCTTATAGTTACCATAGCTCCTATTTTTTCATGAGTTCGGTCACTATAGAGCTCTTATAGTTACCATAGCTCCTATTTTTTCATGGGTTCGGTCACTATAGAGCTCTTATAGTTACCATAGCTCCTATTTTTTCATGGGTTCGGTCACTATAGAGCTCTTTTAGTGACCGTAACTCCTAGTTTGTAAAGCCTATGGTCACTATAGAACTCAGCCCTTTTGTATTCACACTATTTTATTGGTAATACATAAAACAACACACAGAAAAAGTGAAGTACTGTACCTGCGATAACAAATAAATGCCATATCGCATGATGATAGCGGAAGCCACGCCATACATAAAAAATCGCTCCAAATGTGTAAAGGAGACCACCAATCATCAAATAGGTCATCCCTTCAGAAGGAAGCTTAGCTGCTAATGGATTCCAAGCAAACACCATCATCCACCCCATTACTACATAGAGAATGGTCGAGGTAAATAGATATTTTTTTGTAAAAAAGCATTTAAAAATGGTACCAGCAATCGCCAGTCCCCAAACTACCCCAAACAATGACCAGCCTAAAGGACCTCTAATCACAACAAGCAGAAAGGGTGTATAGGTTCCTGCAATAAAAAAATAGATAGATGAATGGTCAAAGATTTCAAATATATCTTTGGCTTTACCTTCTGGAAAACTATGTACCAATGTAGAGGACATATACAGGATGAACATGGATGCTCCATAGACTGTAAAGCTGACAATATGCCATACCGTACCATACAGGGAAGAAAAGACAATTAATATGACCAAAGCAGCAATACTAAGAATGGCACCAATTCCATGTGTAATTGAATTAGCAACCTCCTCTTTGCGTGAGAATATATGTGTGTTTGCCATTTTCGCAAAACTCCTTTTTTAACTCTTTTTCAATTTCTCTATTAACTCTATTATGCTCTTTTTTGGACACCAGCAGTTAAACTTATAATTCGTTTTGGTTTCATAGCCTAAACGGCTGCAGAAATATACCATTGAATCTGCCTTTCTTTCCGCTTTAAAATGCCTGCATGTCGCACAGCAATGGAAATCTTTCATTATTTTTCTCCTTCACAGATTTACCAATCTATTAATTATTCATTCATAATTTGTTCATATTTATCCGCTATTATAGTAATAGGTTCCATAACAGAACCTATCCTCCCCCCTTTTTATTTTATAGATTCCAATACCCGGCCATTCGCCGGGTACATCTTTTTATATCGAAAACATGAGGTATAACGCTGTTCCCCACATGATAACAGCAGATATTTTGTTTATCGTGTTAATAAATTTCCCGGTTTGATCAAGTTTCCCTAAAAATCTGCCAACTACAGATAGTCCAAAAAACCATAACCAAGAAACGAAAATACACGTAATGGTAAAAACCGCCTTTTCCATTCCTGTGTACGTTAAGGAACTTGTTCCGATGACACCAATGGTATCCATAATGGCATGTGGATTTAACAATGAAACAGACGCAGCAAAAGTAATTTGTTTCCGTGCAGAAAATAATTGAGCACTATTTGCCTTTTCACTAGGTTTACTTTTCCATGTTACATAGCCCATATATAGTAAAAAACCAACACCAATTACACTCAACGCTACTTTTAAAAAGCTGATTTCTAACACAACTGCAGAAATTCCTAAAACAGCCAACGAAATTAAGAGTGTATCACAAAGTGCAGCTGTTAAGACTACTGGTAATGTGTTTGTCCATTTTGGCTGTAATGCCCCCTGATTAAATACAAAAACATTTTGTACCCCTAAAGGTAGAATTAGCCCAAAGGCTAAGATAAATCCATGAATCGCAGCACTAATCATCTTGTCTCTCCTAAACATCATAATACTGGCTGCCTGCTAATTTGCAGGCAGCCTTTATAAAAGAACTATATTTTTCGTTGCATAAAGATCTCGGGGTCATCGAGTTTCTGAAAACCGTATTGTTCATATAGACCATGAGCGTCAAAGGTACACAGCATCATTTTCCGAACGTCTTTTAGTTCGGATTGCTCCACGACCGTTTCCATCATCCATTTCGATAAGCCCAGCCCCCTATATTCAGGAAGGACAAATACATCCATGATCCAAGCAAATCTTACAAAATCTGTTACTGCCCGAACAAAACCAATTTGCTTTGCCTCACCTCTTTCAGGATCTCCCTCATACATTCCAAAGCAAATCGAGGATTTCTCAATCGCTTTCTTTACTTTATCCATGGTAATCCCTTTGGCCCAGTAGGAATCCACACTCAAAAAATGGTGAATCACGTCTGTATCCAGATATTGCTTATCTGTACTAATAATAAAACCATCCTTTTTCCAACTAGCCATGCTCCATCACCTTCCATAAATTAGGAATAAACTACTATCTTATTACTACTGAAGTATACTTCCTTTGTTCGCTGTCAATAACAATACCAAACACGAGTAGAAAGAGGTGTCATGGTATGAAGGGAATCTACTTTATAAATGATCGGATAAGTTTAAATGGGCTTACGAAAGAAGAAAGCATTAAACTCCAAGAACAAACCATATTACCTTACATTCAAAAAAATAATATTCAAGTCGTAAAGTTAAATCCTTACCAAATTTATGACTACTACACCATTCCGCATGCACTTTTGCATGATCTAAAAAAACATAGAAACTATCTTGATTGTTTGATTCAGTACTCTCCTATTGTAATGGAAGATTTTATAAATACCTATCCAGCACGATGGTTCATTTTAAAAAGCTTCTTTAAAGAAGTCATTACAATTGAAGAAAAAGACCTTCCTGTAAAACACATTGTTTAGTCGAGAGATTCCTTTGCCCTTTTACGATACAGGATGAGAACGTAAATAATGAAAATAAGTAAAATATAACCACCATATAAACCAAAAGAAAATAACTTATTGCTGCTAAAAGAAGCACCGGCAAAGGATAATATCAGGATGTTTGGGGTTTTCCCAATTGTGGATGAAGTAAAAAACGTTAACCATTTCACCTTGCTTAAACCGCAAATGATGTTGACAACAGGCGCTGGGATGATGGGTATCAAACGGCAGGTTAGTATTGCAACAAATGAATTTCGATTAAGAAACTCTTCGTATTCCTGGACTTTCGGGTAGTTCATCAACTTAGATTGGGCATAATCCCGAAAACCGTACCTGCTTAAAAAGAAGAAGCCCATTGTTCCGGCCATAGCTCCAGATAAGGAAATGATTACTCCTTGTGTCGTACCAAATACACTGCCGATGACGCCTGCTAGAACAGGAAAAGGAATCACAGGGAAAAAGACACATATAGCAACAAACAGCATACTGATGAAAATAGAAAGTATTCCGCCTTCCTTCGTTAACGTAAGTAATTCATTTTTTAGTAAAAAGCCAATCGCAATGACAATTAATAATAGGGATATGCTTAGGATTCTTTTAATCATAGATTTCTCCAAATCTAATTTACTCTTCATTTAAATTATAAAGGTTAAAGAGCCCTTCATAAACAATAAAGTTTCAGATTTTTTTTGAACAAACAAAGACCCTTATCGGTTTGATAAAGGTCTTTGTTTGTTCTATTAAAATGCTGTTCTAGCACCCAAGTATCTAGGTTTCCAATATGGATTATTCATATCGGTGATGGTTACACCGGTTGATGTACCGGCATGGATGAATTTGTTATCGCCAATATAAATCCCCAAATGAGACGGTCCAGGTGCGTACGTGGTAAAGAACACCAGGTCACCTGGGCTTGGGCTCGTAACCGTTTTAAGTCCTGAAAACTGTGTCGCTGCTGTTCTTGGAAGGGAAATTCCTACTTTTTCAAAAACGTACTTTGAGAAGCCGCTGCAATCAAAACCTGCTGGAGTATTTCCGCCCCATAGGTAAGGAGTGCCAATATATTTCTTGGCTTCGGTAATTACCATTTGCGCTTTTGAAACAGTAGAAATTGGGGCTGGAGTAGGTGTCGCTGCTGTACCTGAAATGGTAAGAACTTGTCCAACATAAATCGTATCTGTGGTCATGTTATTAAGAGATTTTAGCTGTGCAACCGTTAGATTATACCGCGAGGAAATTCCCCATAGTGTATCCCCTTTTTGTACGGTGTACGTAGAAACATGCGTGTGTGGTGCCAATAATGATAGGTTCTGATTTACATAGATGCTATCGCTGGAAAGATTATTCCAATCTTTTAAATTTGTAACTGAGACATTATTATTTTGCGAAATTCTCCAAAGCGTATCCCCTGATTTAACTGTATAGACATTTTCATGTGCACTTACAGATCCACCAAAAGTTGTAAACAATATGCCGGCAGCTGCCGCGGCTGTCAGTAAATGTTTTTTCATGGTAGCACTCCTTTAATTTGTAATACACTCATCATAAAGGAGTGACCCTATTTGTTTATATCTTAAACATTTGGATAATCAGGAAAAATTCTCCTATTTCGGTAATGAAAGCACTATAGTAACAGACACTAGAAATTCTTCCAGCCCTTATACACCAAGGATTTTAGTTCGCCTTCTCTATTAAAAATTATGAAATAATAAGAGTTTGGTATTTTTTTGAAATAGAATTGTAGAATTTTTGTAACAAAGCTTATGAAATATTGTAACAATCCTTTCATACATAGTGAAAAGGACAAATTTATAATAAACCTATAGAAACATTTTTTATCGTTTTTAATTGGTTTTAAAAATATTATGAATCTTGGTGATATGTATGCAAGGAATAAGTAAAGGACATCCTCACGCAATGGGCCATCCACATGGAATGAAAAAAATCGACTATGACGTAAACCCGTTTATTGTGATTTGGGAAGTAACCCGTGCGTGCCAGCTAAAATGTGTTCACTGCCGGGCTGATGCTCAGCTGACTCCAGATCCACGAGAGTTAACACATGAAGAAGGGATTAACTTAATTGATCAAATCTATGAAATGGATAATCCTATGCTTGTATTCTCCGGCGGGGATTGTATGATGCGAGAAGACCTTTTTGAACTAGCTGACTATGCAGTTAAAAAAGGCATGCGTGTAAGTATGACTCCTAGTGCCACTCCAAATGTTACAAAGGAAAAAATGCAGCGCGCGAAGGAGGTCGGTCTTTCACGCTGGGGCTTAAGTCTTGATGCACCAACCGCAGAGATCCACGATAAATTCCGTGGAGTGCCAGGTTCCTTCGATTTAACGATTGAAAAAATCAAGTACTTAAACGAATTGGGCATGCCTTTACAAATCAATACGGTGATCTCGCGTTACAATTATGACCATCTTGAACAAATGTCTAAGCTAGTAGAAGAACTTGGAGCCGTCATGTGGTACATATTCTTACTTGTTCCAACAGGACGCGGTCAAATGGATGCGTGTATCACACCTGCCGAGCATGAAAAAGTTTTCCGCTGGTTGTACCAGCTAAGTAAGACTGCTCCATATGATATTAAAACCACTGCATCCCAGCATTACCGCCGAGTCGTTTTACAGGAAAAAGCACGTGATCATTTAATTGAAAAAGGTGAAATTCGCTACGAAGATTCGATCACAACGGATTTTGCCTCGATGCATGATGGATTAAAACGTGCACCAAAAGGTGTTAATGACGGAAATGGCTTTGCATTCGTTAACCATATTGGTGATGTTATGCCAAGCGGCTTGCTACCTATCGTTGGCGGGAATATCCGTGAAACTCCTTTAGCAGAAATTTACCGTGAAGCAAAAGTATTCAAAGATCTCAGGCAGCCAGACAACTATAAAGGCAAATGCGGAGTCTGTGAATTCAACAAAATCTGTGGCGGTTCCAGGTCCAGAACCTATGCGGTAACCGGTGACTATATGGAAAGCGAACCATTCTGCGTATATATCCCGCAGGCAATGCGTAAGAAATCAGAACAGACAGTATAGAGCTACCTCAGGCATTCCATCCCAGGAATGCCTATTTTACTCCACTAAACCTGTATCTGAAATATTAATGTCGGCATTTACTTTAAATTTTATCGCAGGATATAATTGCTGCCAGGTTTTCCAATCATCATCCCCCATTTGCCTGCTTCGATAGCGCAAACCAAATCCGAGCGGATCAACATTTGCCTTTTGCATTTTTTCGAGTAATACCTTCACCTTTTTACTTATATGATTCTTTGCTGCTTTTTCATATTTATCCAAGTCCTTATTGCTAACATTAAACCTTGCTTCCTCTATTCTTCCATCTATACTCATATCAACTTCTATATAAGGTTGTTTTTGGTTTTCTGTAATGATCTTATATTTTGTTTTTACCGATTGTGTATCAATTACGAATGAATCTTCGCCATCGTTGATTTTCAAAGCTGTTTTAGTATTTTCAGTTAATAACAGATTCAAAAACATCGTTTCCCTCGATGGTAATTTCAACTTCAATTTATTCTTATCCAAGAGTGCAACCGTATTAATTTCGAAAGTATCTTCCTTTGCTTGAATAATAGGAAGCAGAGGATCCAGCCCTTTTTCTCCAAATCGCTTCTTAAAATCAAAAAGAAACTCAGGAATAATATAGGCCGTTTCAGTACCATCTTTTCCTAATGCTAGGAATAGAGCATTTGAAGGCAGACGTTCTGATTTAGGTTTTAGCTTCAGTACTGCTTTAGCTGTAGGTTTTCCTACTGCTACCCAGGACATTTCTTGGAAATCTCTTCTTCTAATAAACCAATAATAAAGGTTCGGATCCAATTTAGAATTGATAACCTCTTCATTGTAAACGACCAATTTTGCATGACTAAAATCAATTTCTTTATCGACCTTTGATTTCATCATTCTAACGGCTTCAGCGATGGTATCTCCTTCTTGGGAGATGATAAAGGATTCATTTGATACTTTTTCAATATTCGGGACTGCAAACTTCAGGCTGACAAGAAATTTCTTTGAACTATTCTTTGCAGGATCTATTCCCACACTCACAACGAAGAGACGTTTATCAATGTCTTTAAAACCACAGCCGGTTACGAATAACGCCAGTAGGAAAATGCTGATTAAAGCTCTAAATAGTATTACATTTTGATTCACGCCTTCCTCCTCCTAAGGAACAAGAAAAAACCAAAGACTGCGAGAGCTTCAAATAATAATCTGGCAACGAGCCAGTACATCGAGATTTTTCCCGGGTGCATATAATCAATCCTGATAACTGAAAGAAGTGAGAATACAAAAAACAGCGCCAAAACTAGTCTATCTTTTTTTACTCTATTATTAGCAGAAAAGGTTCCTTTCACTAATTCAAACGCGACGTGCCAATGGACTGCCACACTTATTAATGAAATGTTGACATATAACATTAAAAATATAAACAGTGCACGCTCAATGGGACTATAAGGAAGGCGAATAGAATCGACCATGATAATCCAGGGATACATGAATTCATCTACAGAATCAATACCATGCATTCCTATTGGAACCATTATAGAAGTAAACAATGTTAATAAAGAGATACCAAAAATCAATACAAAATTTATCTTTTTAATCTTCTCTTTGAACAAACGATTGAAAATAATGATATTAGCGTACCCAGAAAAAATATAGCTTGCTACTGCCACTGCATTAAGATTAGGCATGTTATATAAATGATTCCCTGCTTCAAAGATAGAATCCCAACTTAAATAATCACTAGTAACGGCTTTAATAAAAATAAACACTATAAACGGTACGTTAATAATCAGAATGATTTCAAGCAGATACATCACTTTTATTGTAGGAAATTGTACAACAAAGCATAATATGAGTAAAAAAATAGCTATAAGTAACACCTTGGGCAATTCCGGGTTAATGAAACGATGAAGAATATCAATGTAGCCTAATAATGTTAATAATCCTGCTATAAACCAAAAAAACGCAAAGGTTACTAGAATGACGATTCTTAATGGCTTATTTAACCGATTTTGGATTATGTCAGGAAGACCCTGTCCAGGAAATTTTGCATAGATAACCGTGTCTGCGTACATTAATGCCATCCCGGCGACAATTGCGATGACAATACTGATTAACATTCCATCAAACCGATATCGAATGAGAAATCTGGGTACAAAAATGATGACATTCGTCAGCATATTTAATACAACTAAATATAAAAAATAGCGATTCATACCCACCATCCAATTATATTTTTTCTTCTCTAAAGGTTAAATATGGTTTCCCAAAACTATCGAGACTTACCATGTAGGCAAGCAGCAGAAACAACCCCAAAATCACACCAACTAACCCATAAAAAATAGATAATAACAATATAAAATATTTAGATACTCTAATTGCAAAGCTAAAAGTACTAATTGGAATAACAAAATTTGCTATGGCCCCTAAAGAGACAATAATGATCATGATGGTACTGACAAGTCCTGCCTCAGTTGCTGCCTGTCCTAAAATCAATCCTCCAACTGTTGTTGCAGTTGGTCCGATCGCTTTTGGCAGGCGAATGCTCGCTTCCATCAATAATTCCATCATGATCAGCATTAGGATGACCTCAACAAAGGATGGATATGGCACAGCATGCCTGCTGCCTGCTACAGAAAGAGCTAACTGGACGCGAAAAACCTCCGGATTATAGCTTACAAGTGCTACATACAGCGCTGGCAATGTGATTGTAGTAAATAATCCAATATAACGCACGAGTAATAAGAATTTACCAATCCAATATGTATGGTAAATATCAGCCATAGACGCCATCTGATCTTTAAGGACAGAAGGCATTAAAACCGCAAATGGTGACCCTGAAACAAGTAAAGTGATCTTCCCTGCAGCGATGTTTAGTACAGTCCGGTCAGGCCGTTCCGTTACCATTAAGGTAGGAAAGAGAACCCGTTGTGACTTTTTGGTAAAATCCAGCAATTGCTCACCAGATTGAAACATTTCAATCTCAATGGCTGACAGAAATGTTTTTACTTCCTTTAAAACGGCTTTATCCACTTTCTTAGAATCATATAGAAGGTTCACTGTTGTTTTCGAAATGGAACCAATATTCGTTGATTCAATCATTAATGTTTCCTCAGGATACCGCTGCCGTATTAGTCCAATATTGATTGGAAGACTTTCGCTAAAGCCTGATTTTGGACCTAGAATGGTAGTTTCAGCTGAAGTTTCACTGACAGCATTGTTTTTTTCAAGTTTAACATCTAATAAAAATACTTGATTTTGATAGATGAGTAAACTACTGCCTCTGATAAGGTCTTCCTGTACTTTTTCTTTGGTTTCAAAGTATTTCACTTTCGGATGTGATTGAAGGTAAGCCAAAAACTGAACTGGTTCACTAATTTCATAAAAAGGTTTAATCAAATAGGTCTGTAATTGTGCCTCATCACTAAGCGTTTTATAATACAACAATTCAAGTTTTTTTTTACCGTCCTGCAATTCCTTACTTACGAAATCTTCAGCCTTTGGAATTTTTGCTTTTAATTCTTTAATATCATTGATGGACATTTTTTATACCTCTTTAGAAGTCTTATCTTTACCATTCCATCGGTCATGAAATTTTATTCCTTTTAGAGTCACCTCAATAATGTGACAGTATTTTTGAAAAAAGCGTTTCTTATCGGTATGATTATATATATTGATTGATTGATTAAAAAGAAGGATGTTTTTATTATGATGAGCCTAGTTGGTATAACAAATGAGAATACGATAGAAAAACAAGTTTCTATATCTCATCTAAATCTTGATAACTATAAATGGTTTTGGGTAGATTTCAGCGAACCAACGGATGAGGAGGTTCAGCATTTAACAGATACTTTTCATTTCCATCCGCTGGCAATTGAAGATTGTTTATACAAATCCCCGCAAAGGCCAAAGTTGGATTATTATGATGACTACACATTTTTTATAACCCATATAGTACGTGAAGTCGAAAAGGAAGTGATCAAAGAGGAGCTGGACTTTTTTGTAGGAGAAAACTTTATAGTTACCTTTCACCTTATGCCCTCTATTGAGGTCTCTCAAGTGATGGGAAGGTTAACTACCCAAAAAGACATAGGGAATTTCACTACCCATCATGTATTTTATGAAATCCTAGATAAAATCGTAGATAATTACTTCCCCATTATTTATAAAATTGAGGATATTTTAGATGAAATTGAAGATAACACGTTAAATAATCCCATGAATAATCTACTCAAAAAATTATTTGAAACACGGTATATGTTATTAAACCTTACGCATACCATTAATCCCATGCGTGATCTTCTCTACCGCATGTTAAACTCGCAGCATTTGGTACCCATTATCAAGCGAAAAGAATATTTTTCAGACATTTACGACCATCTTTTAAAATTATCGGAAATGACGATGGCAAACAGAGAAATCACGGCAGACATTCGCGATAATTATCTTTCTCTAAATTCACATCAGACAAATAATGTCATGAAGGTTCTAACCATAATGACTTCGATATTCGCCCCGTTAACCTTTATAGCAGGAATCTTTGGAATGAATTTTGAACATATGCCTGAATTATCATGGAAGTACGGCTATCCCTTTTCCCTTATGTTGATGGGCATCATTGGATTCTCACTGTTTCTCTGGTTTAAGAAAAAAGGATGGTTTTAGCTATAACTAGGAAAAAAACAAAAAGACTAGGTGCCCCCCTAGTCTTTTGACGTTCATTCCCAATTTTCATACGAAACTGTTCCGCCTGTTAAATCAATCGTGTTCCGCTCTCCCTTATAGTAAGTCCTACCATCCTTTTCAAAAATATAATTTTCATAGGTAAATACCTCTTTTCCGTCCGGCAGATGGACCACCACTTTGGAACCTAGATTTTCCTCCGGTGTTTCAATTTTTATTGAACTTTGATAATGATAGCGAAACACGAAGAAGCCTACAGTCAATATGAGAAAAGTTAGAATGAAAAAAAATGGTCCCTTCCAAGAAAATTGTTTTGTCTTTTTGTGATATAGTTCGAGTCTGGTCATTTTTCTCCTCCCACAGTTCTTTATTTATTAAATAATTTAGAATTATCCCTTTTATTACCTTTTCTACAGGTTTCTAATCGTTCTCCAAGGGAATAATTCATCACTTTCAAAACTATGCAAAACCAACGAAAAAGTTGACAGGTTTTGTTTTTAGATTGATTTTTAAATATGATGTTATAATAGGAAAGAGTGTTAATCAGAAAGGGGATTTAGCTTTGGCAAACAAAAACACAGAGGAAACATTGAAATTACTTGTTGATTTAGTATCAATCCCGAGTCCCTCAGGAAATACCAATGAAGTGATTTCTTACGTAGAAAAATACCTCACAAATCTACATGTTGAAACTAAAAGAAACCGCAAAGGCGGTCTTATTGCAACATTAGAAGGAAAGGATTCAAGTCAGCACCGCATGCTTACTGCACATGTTGATACACTTGGTGCCATGGTCAAGGAAATAAAGTCCAATGGAAGACTAAAAATTGACTTAATTGGCGGTTTTAAATTTAATTCGATTGAAGGTGAATATTGCCAAATCGAAACGAGCAGCGGTAAAAAAATTACCGGTACCATTCTCATGCACCAGACATCAGTCCACGTTTATAAAGACGCTGGAAAAGCAGAGCGTAACCAAGAAAATATCGAAATCCGAATTGATGAAAAAGTACATAATGCAGAAGATGTTAGAGCCTTAGGAATTGAGGTTGGTGATTTTGTTTCTTTTGATCCACGGGTTGAAGTAACTCCTAGCGGATTTATTAAATCCCGTCATTTAGATGATAAAGCCAGCGTAGCGATTCTTTTACAATTGATAAAGCAATTAAAACATGAAAACATTCAATTACCTTACACTACACATTTCTTGATTTCGAACAATGAGGAAATTGGATATGGCGGGAACTCTAATATCTCCCCTGAAACGGTTGAGTACTTAGCTGTCGATATGGGCGCAATGGGTGATGGCCAATCAACCGATGAGTATACCGTTTCAATCTGTGTGAAGGATGCCAGCGGGCCATACCATTATGCACTTCGTAAAAATTTAGTACGTCTTGCTGAAGAAAACCAAGTTGAATACAAGCTCGATATCTATCCTTTTTATGGGTCTGACGCCTCGGCAGCGATTCGTGCCGGACATGATATCGTACACGGCTTAATTGGGCCGGGGATCGATTCCTCTCACGCTTTTGAGCGCACACATGAATCATCCATTGAAAATACAGCAAAGCTTTTATACCATTATGTTCAATCTAAATTAGTTATTTAAAAAGGCTGTTTTCTAAAAGGTTGTGAGTTAAGAGAAGAGCCTTAAAAAAAGGAGTCCTCGTTATGTTATCAAACATTGGTGTACCCGGATTAATCTTAATCCTAGTTCTTGCGTTAATTATCTTTGGTCCAAACAAACTTCCTGAGATTGGCCGTGCTGTTGGTAAGTCCATTCGTGAATTCAAGCGTGCAACGGAAGGAATCACAAATGACATCAAAGAAGAGTTTCAGGATGACCTCAAAGAGGCACAAAAAGAAAGAATTGACCTAAAAAAATAAGTGTAAGCTGCTATGCAGCTTGCACTTATTTTTTTATCTTCGTGATTTATCAGCAAATGCTTGAAGTTGATTGATTAACTTTTTCCGCACCTTATCATTTCTCAGTAAATAGGCGGCCCCTAATGCCGCAGTTGTCATAAGCAATCGATTCCTTGCCATTCTAAAAATCCCTCCTTTATTACTTTACTACTTAACTGTTCCCACAGATTTATCTTTTTAACAGTATGACGTCAGATTTTCGATTAATTAAATTTACGAAACCAGTTATTTATAGTATTCTAAATATATAGATAATTCAAAAAACAACATTATGAATCCTCACCCCTCCATCCTCATAAAAAGAAGGTGTTTTTAAATGTTTTTTCATTTATTTGCTGCCCTCTTATTTTTCGGTATTTCCATTTCCGTCCCTGCCATTCCAGAAAGCTATTTGGCAGCATCTGTTCTCTCAGGTTTTATTGCACTACTAATCTTTTTGAAGAATTTATATCAACATGTGAATAATAAATTCCTTATGGAAGCTAGAAAAGCAGAAAAGGAAAATATCATAAATCTTTCTACATTCAAAGGAAAATTTGTAAGTATTCGAAATGAAGAATCACCACTATCGGATGAATTTACTTTTATGATCTTTCATGACGGCTCAATAGAGATTCCCCTTTTTTGCCGGAATCATAGCGTTATACAAAAAGCTGCCCACTCCACGAATGAATTAATCGTGTATTATAAGGATTATATCCTTGTTAATGTCGAGGAAATCGAAAAGACACCAAATCCATAAACGGTTTGGTGTCTTTTCATACTTAGAGATTATTCTGCTAACATTGCTTTTATTTTCTCGTTATGCTGCTTAGATTGTTCTAGCAATTGATTTAATAGTGTTGCAGCCTGCTGATCATTTTTGGTCTCAACCGCCGCCTTTAGGTCATGGAAGGTTTTCCAATTCCCCATTGCCTTGCCGCCATGAGCCTTTTGAACAAATTCCTCTTTTGTGATTTTTCCTGCGTCTAGCTGTTTTTTTAGCTCCTGAATTTTAGCCATTTTTTCTTGCTTCCACTTTTCGCGTTTCTGTGCATTTTCGGGGCTTAGCCACTTATTTCTTAATTCTTTTTTCTCTGCTAAAACCTTTATCCATTCTGACTTTTTTTCCGGAGTATATTGGTCCACCCATGCTAGCAGGTTTTGTTCACGCTCAGCCATTTTTGCCTGCCAGTTTTTGTGACTATGCTCTTGTTTTTCACAATCACACTCTTCTGACTCCTTGTCCTCTGCTTTATCCTGAGAGCCAGGAACCGTACTTCTTTCACCTTGCTTTTCACTGTTATCTGGAGTCTGAAGATTCGCAGATGTAAATCCTGGCATGGCGAGGAAGAATCCTAGCAACATGATTAACAATCTAGTTTTCATTTCAATTTCCTTCTTTCTTTTCTTTATTCGTTCAAATAATTAATTTTGCACGAAATTATCATTCCCTATATGTTTAAAAAAATTTACCAATTCGACAAATTTTCATCCAATAACCCACTTGTTAATTACTAGCAGGTATCGTATTCTATGAATATAGAAGATATGTGAAACACTTCACAATAAAATTGAGCATAACGCTCTATATTTTTTAAGTTTTTTTGTGAACAACTTCACAATACATATCGTAGATAATTTACTTATTGTAAGGAGAGAGATTAAAATGAACAAGCCAAAAATCGTAATCTTAGGGGCTGGATACGGTGGTATCATCACTAGTAAGAAGCTTGAGAAGCTATTAAAATCGGGAGAAGCAGACGTTACCTTAATCAACAAGCATGAATACCATTATATTACGACACAATTACATAAAACTGGAGTTGGCACTGCAGCCGATCGTCAAATTGCAATGGAAATTCCGGAATTGATTAATCCCGAAAAAACAAATTTTATCAAAGGCAGTGTCACGAGTGTTGATGTTAAGCAGCAAGTCGTTCAACTGGAGGACGGCGTAACTGTAGAATATGATTACCTCTTAATTGCTTTAGGTTTTGATATTGAAACCTTTGGAATCCCTGGCATTAAAGAACATGCTTTTGCTATCCGGAGCTTTAGAAGCACGAAAGCCATCTATAACCAAATCGTAAGGCAATTAACTCAATATAAAGAGGACAAGGATCCATCACGCCTTACCTTTGTAGTAGCCGGAGGCGGATTTACAGGGGTTGAAATGCTGGGTGAACTTGCTGAAGGGCTTCCTAAACTTTGCAAAAAGTATGAGGTCCCGTTTGAAGAAGTAAAGATTGTTGCTGTCGAGGCTGCACCATCTGTAATTCCATTTTTTCCAAAGGAATCAATCCACTATACAACGGAAGTATTAGAAAAGTTTAATATCGACATGTATATGTCTACAAAAATATTAGAATGTACACCTGAGAAAGTGATTCTCGAAAATGATATTGAAATTCCAACACGAACGTTAATCTGGTCTTGTGGTGTAAAAGGAAATCCAATTGTTCAAAACTGTGGTTTACCAATCGTAAAAGGTAAACTCCCTGTTGACTCCTATCTCCGCGTTAAGGATATGGAAAATATCTTTAGTATTGGTGACTGCTCACTATTTATGAAAGATGATAAAAATGCATTACCTCCAACAGCACAGGTGGCCCTTCAGGAAGCTGATGTGTGTGCAAAAAATATTGTCGCTGCCCTTCGAGGCGGAAGCTTAAAAGCATTTGAATACCATCACAAAGGTTCTGTAGCATCGATTGGAAACTTTGCAGCTGTAGGTAAAGTTGGTAATTTCCGACTTTCTGGATTATTTGGTGCCTTTATGAAACAAGTAATCGAGGCTCGCTATCTATTAAACCTTGGCGGTCCTTCTCTTATCATGAAACAACACTTTGGAGTTAGTAAAGAACCAGTAAAGATGACTGCTAATCAGTAATTAAATTGAACCAATGGAGTAAGGATTCCCTCCCTTTCTGCCCATTGAATAGAATATCCCTAATTTATACTGCTGCCTATATCCCCCAATGTTAGGCAGCAAAACCACCTTTCAACATGAGAGGTGGTTTTTTTGTAAAAGAATATTTCTCTTCTCATGATAGACTTCTGCCCTCCAAATTAGAACATGGCCTGAATAGGATACTAAGAAAGCTAAAGTTTAAGGGGAATGATCAAATTGCGAGTCATAAATGAAAAATTCAGCCAATATTCCCACTTAATAACCGATGAAAAAATTGCTCCACACATACCGGAAACGGCATTATTAAGCAAGAGTACCTTTTATGAATATATAAATAAATACTATCAAGTATACTTGCGTCCCTGTCATAACTATAAAATATCCATTTTAGTCACATCCCTTGAGGACCAACAATTTCGAATCGAATCGGGATGCATAAATGAAATTATACAAGGAACACACAAAGTGTATCAGTTTATTGAAAATAATCTGCTTAATGGTAAAAGGTTTATTATTCAACAGGCTTTTCCACGTTTAACGATCGATGAAAATCACTTCGATATTCGAGTATACGCAGTGAAAACTTCATCTAAATGGATGATTACTGAAAAAATAGCACGGATTACCCCTGATGGCTATTCTATCACCGAGGAAGTGAAGGGAGTCTTTCCTCTCTCCTCCGTCCGTCCAGAATCTTCTTTTAACAGCATTTTTCAAGGAGCATGCACTCAATTAGATGATATTGCCCTCTTAATTGCTATAAAACTCGAGGAAAAATATCCTACATGCAAGTTTGTGATAATTGATTTCATCCTTGACCTATTAGGAAAACCTTGGATGAATGAAATAAGGTTTAGATTTTCAGACGGTAAATGGGATTGGTACCAAGTGTTAAGAGGTGAGCAGGGGCTTTTCCCTTATCTGCCAGAAACCTATCCTTATCATGAAAAGGTCCTGCTTTCTTATCTCGAAGAATATAAAAACTGTATGATTAAGCCCAATATAAGCCAATGGGGTATCGGAATAGCGGTTATTACTCAGTTAGAAAATCAATCCTTTGAAATCCATTCAGAGCGTAGTAAAATCCCTATTACTGACTTCCATGCCCTGTTAGAAAAAGTTCATGAGCGATATATTTCAAAAAAAGCTTATCACATCCAAGAAAAAATACCTCTTGCCACAGTCAAAGATTGCCCGTTTGATGTAAGAGTCATGGTCCAACGGAAAAATGTTAACTCCGACTGGGTTGTTACGGGCAAAATTACCAGAACGGCGGCGAAAGGATATATTGTTACCAATGTTGCAAAGTCATTATCGACAGTTGAGGACGCTATAGAAGCGTCCAAGATTGATCTTAAAAATATCGATTCTCTGCTATGGGAAATTGACCAATTGGGTATACTTGTTGCGAGACAGCTGGAGAAAGTGTACCCTGACTCATGCTTGTGGGGAATGGATATTGGAATTGATCAGGAAGGGAAACCGTGGTTCATAGAAGCGAACCTTGTTCCTGACGTGTCTATTTTCCGTTACTTGCCTGATAAAACGATGCTAAATACGATAAAAGAATACCTAAGAGAAGCTAAGAAAAAATCAGATAACCAATAAAAAAGAGTTATTCATTATTTCAGGAATAACTCTTTTACTTTATTAATAAACATCCTTTTTGGTAAACACATAAAAGGAAACAAATAATCCAGCACACCACCAGACAAAAAGGACCATCATTGAAAAGGACAGCGTCATCCCTTCTATTGGGGGTGGATTTCCATTCATGTAGTTAGTTAACTTTAAATTTACCATAAAGAAATATTTTGCTGATTCCCAGGACGAAACCATATTACTAAGAATCGCTCCTGAAATGAGTGCTGCTAACATCACACCCATACCAGCCGCTGTACTTCGAATGAGAACGGATAACATGAATGAAAGTGTTCCCACGACGATTGCCACTAGCCAAACAAGCCCAAAATCCATTAATAAAAACTGCCATTGATCGATTAATTTCACACTTGCAGTATTTAGACCTGCATCTGTAACACTAAACCCAGTCAATACCGGTGCTCCCCAGCCTTTATATCCAAACACCAACCCTGAAATACTGTAGGAAAGCAGGCCGGCAATAGCAACAATTAACGAGATGGCAAGAATAAGGGTTAAATACTTACTTAGAAGGACCTTCCACCTCTTAACTGGTCTCGTCAACAGCAGCTTAATAGAACCCTGACTGTGCTCAGAAGACACGATATCACTGGCAATGACCATAACCATTAAAGGAATAAACAATTCAATCGAATTTTCTAAAAAAATCCTCATAAACGTAGGAGCACCTGGCTCTGATGGATTGATATCGTGATCAAGATAATATTGATTTTGTTGTAAGGCAATTTGGAGCTGTTGTTTCCATTCATCAGATATCCGAGGGCTGCTGATACGGTTTTGCTGGTCAATAATCGTTTGTTGTATAATGGTCCGCCAATCGTCGGTTCCTAATTTTTCTCTTTGCCTTTCATTCTCTTTATATTGCGCATAGGTGAATAGTGCAACCAATATACCAATGATTAGCGCTATAACCACTAATCTCTTTTTTGCAATTAGTTTCATCATTTCATTTTGGATAAGTTTATTCAATTGAGTCACCCCCGGTTAGTTCGAGGAACAAATCTTCTAACACAGGCATTTTACGATACATCTCTGTGACGGAAACGCCTGCTTCCACCAGCATTTTATTCCACTCAGCGGTCTTCATTTCATCATATTCAGTTGAGACCGTACCATCATCTCTTTCTTCAATGGCTGTGAGTGAACGTAACACCTCTTTTCCCTTTTCAACAGGATGAAAACGCCAAATGATTCGTTCCCGATTGGATAACAAGTTATCGACTGAATCGGTCGTAATCACAGTTCCTCGAGAAATGATTGCCACTCGATCACATAATAACTGAATTTCACTTAAAAGGTGGCTGGAAACCAGAACGCTCAGTCCTTCCTCTTCGGCAAGAAACCGTATAAATTCACGCATTTCTCTGATGCCAGCAGGATCTAATCCATTCGTAGGTTCATCAAGGATTAATACCTTAGGTCTTCCTAAAAGCGCCTGTGCAATTCCAAGTCTCTGCCTCATCCCTAAAGAATAGGTTTTAACTTTATCATGAATTCGATCTCTTAGACCGACCAGTTCGGTGACCTCCCTGATTCGCTCTTCACCAATGCCATCAAGCATATGGGCAAAATGGAGCAAATTGTCATAACCAGACAAATACGGGTATAATTCAGGGTTTTCAACGATACAACCAAGATGCTTCATTGCTTCCTCAAAATGATCGACAATATTAAAGCCCCCAATTTGAATACTTCCGGATGTTGGTTTAATTAATCCCACGAGCATTCGGATCGTTGTCGTTTTCCCAGCACCATTGGGACCTAGGAAACCAAATACCTCGCCTTCCTTTAACTCAAAACTTATTCCTTTAATGATTTCTTTTTTACCAATTACCTTTTTTAAATTATGTACAGATAACGTAATATTCTCCATATGGCTGGTCTCCTTACCAGGTTAGCAGTGAAGCCACTCGTTCAGCAATTAAACGGTACCCTTTTGTATTCGGATGGAACTTGTCAGTATAAAGATAATCATTTACCTTCAACTCAAAAAGATCAAATGTTGGTACAAAGACGATTTTTGGAAAACCTGCGCTTAATTCAGCACTTTGATAATTCCAGTGTCGAACGACTGCAGACATCTCTTTCCCCCGCTCTAACTCACTAAAAGGATTATATAAACCGATGAAAAAGACATTTGCTTCACTATTACTTGCACGAATCTGTTGAAAAATAAAATTCATATTCTCCATGAATTTCTTCTCAATGTTCGCAATATCAGCTGCTTCAAACTCCAATAACCCTTGTCCACCTCTGAACAAGTCATTGCCGCCCATTGTTACTAAAATCATATCTGCACTTTGCAGCTGCCGCTTCACTTCGGTTTGTTGAATTTGCTTCTTAAGTTGGCCGGATTCCTGACCGCTTATGCCCAGATTCGTCAGCCTGACATCCTGCTTTGATTTTTCCTTTATTTCATCTAGGAGAAAACCTACATACCCTTTTCCTGTTTCATCCCCTGTACCTCTTGTTAAGGAATCACCTATGGCGACAATATGCATGCCATCTTTTTTCTCTGCTTTCATTTCTACATTGGTTTTCTCTTGGATTTTATCAGGCTTGCCTGCATAATATTCACCTACAGCCAATCCAAGTCCAACCAGCCAGAGGAGGCAAAAAAATATCGATATCATGGTTACAGATTTTATGACGTTTTTATTCACATAGCTTCATCCTTTCTGGCTATTTCTACCTTTTATTTAATCACAATTACTGGATGAATCAAACTTTCAAGACAGAAAAAAACCGATTTCCTAAACGGAAACCGGTTCTTCCTTCACACTTTCTTCTAAACTGCCTTTTGGTCCAAAGAACTCAAAGTGAATTCTCTCTTCCGCAACGTCTAAATTTTTTAAAGAAGCATTGATTGATTTCATAAATGGTACAGGGCCACAGAAATAGAAGTCTGCATCGGAAACAGGAATATTTTTAACAAGCCAGTCTTGCGTTACATATCCTTCAACATCAAAAGATTGGTTCTTACGGTCTTCTTCTGTTGGTGAATCATAAAAGAAATAGGAATTTACATTTTCTAGAGAAGATACTGACTCCACTTCCTCTCTTAATGCATGAACATTACCATTGGCTGCAGCGTGAATGAACGTTACATTTCTCTCAGGCTGAACTTCAACCACTGTTTTTAACATACTCAACATTGGTGTTAAGCCGACACCGCCGCTTAATAATACAACAGGTGTATTTTTTTCAGTATCAAGAACAAAATCTCCCGCTGGAGCACTTACCTGTAAGATTTCTCCCTCTGTAACCGTATCATGAAGATAATTTGAAACCATTCCGTCAGGGTTCTTTGTACCTGCTTCACGTTTTACGCTAATACGGTAATAATCCTTACCAGGTGAATCTGATAAACTGTATTGACGAATATGTGTAAATTCCTCACCATCGATTTCAAGTTTAATACTGATATACTGACCAGGAAGGTATTGGGCAATTTCTTTATTGTCTGTAGGTTTTAGGTAAAAGGATGTAATTACATCACTTTCCTCAACTTTGCGGTCAACCACAAAACTACGGAAACCATCCCAGCCTCCTTTTTGTTTTTCAGCTTCTTCATACATTTCTGCCTCAACACCGATAAAGGCATCCGCAATTACTCCATAAGCCTCTGCCCAGGCATTGATAATTTCATCTGTTGCAGCGTCACCTAAAACGTCTTTAATTGCTAATAGTAAGTGTTTACCAACAATCGGATAATGTTCTGGTTTAATGCCAAGACTTCTATGTTTATGGGCAATTTGTTTAACAACTGGAAGGATAGCTTCAAGATTATCAATATATTGTGCAGCCGCATAGACAGTTCCTGCTAGCGCTTTTTGTTGTCTGCCTTGCTTTTGGTTTGCATGATTGAAAATATTCAATAATTCCGGATGATTCCCGAACATCATTTGATAAAAACGTGTTGTAATGGCTTCTCCGTGTTTTTCTAAAACTGGTACTGTTGATTTAATGATTTCAATTGTATTACGATCTAACAAAACTATCACTCCTTATGTAGTGGTTATCACTATTTATATAGTGATTATATGAGATATTACACTTGGAGTAAGTGATGCAAATCACACATCATGAAATTTGGTTCATTCGAACCAGAAGTTAAGATGTCGTGTCCTTAATCGAGTAACCAGCCACGGTAAAAAGCGGAGATTTTCCGCTTAAATGCAAAATGGAGCTAGTTTCGGGGGATATAAACGGAGGGTTTCCGCTTAATTAAAGCGAAATCCCCTATTTTCGATTTTTCCGAGCCAATAGACGGAATCTCTCCGTCTGTTTGAGTATTTTTTATTACTAATTACGTATTTAGCGGAATTTCTCCGCTTATTTCTTACGATTAGTCAAGTGTATTTCAGTTAATTCATTATTTAAGTGATTTATTTTATTTTTGCGAAAACGCAGGTGTCTCTAAGTTCCTTACTATCTACAGAGATACCATCATTTTTTAAGATGCCCTCAAGGGTAAAACCTAATTTTTCTGGAATTGCACGACTTTTAGTATTTCGTGGATCACAACGAATCTCAATTCGTTTAGCATTAAGTTCGGTAAATGCAAACCTCATAATTGCTTCTGTCGCTTCCGTTATATATCCTCTGCCAGAAAAACGGGTATCAATCCAATAACCAATCTCAAACTTTGGTACTTCCCAATTAATTCTATGAAGACCTGATGAACCAATAAATTCACCGGTTTCCTTATTGAATAAATGTAATCTTAAATCTTCACGGGTTATAAACTTTGCAATACTGTCTCTTACATTCGCTTCTACATCTTGCTCTGTTTGATTCATATGAGCCCATGGCATCCACGGTTTTAGTTCATTCAATGACGCCTGGATTGCTTCATATACATATTTCCCATCACCTGGTAAGGGCTTGCGGATTAACAACCTTTCTGTGGTAAACTCCTCTGGAAATTCTATTAAACTTGGATTCATTTTGTCTCCCCCTTTAAAAACTTTGAATCTTCATGAAGTCCATTTTCTCTTTTCTTTTTCGACTTTGGGCTTTATAAACCCTTCATGGTGACCATTTATGCGATACTTCTTTCATTTTGGGCTTCATGGAGGGCTTATGATGACCATTTTACCGATTTCCCTTTCACTTTGGGCTTCATAAACCCTTCATGATGACCACTTTCGTGATTTTCCTTTCATTTTAGGCTTCATGAACGGCAATTAATAAAAAGACCCTTCCAAAAAGGAAGAGTCTCCACAAAAATATTAGTATGCTTTTGCCCAATAGACCATCTTGTCTGCTTCTTTTCCACAGCATACACATGTAGTAGAAACCTGTTCTTGTTCAAATGGAATACATCTAGAAGTGGCAGTTGTTTCTTCTTTGATTTTCTCCTCACACGCAAGCTCTCCGCACCACATAGCTTTAATGAATCCTGGTTTTGCTTCAAGCTTTTCCTTTAATTCAGGAAGTGTCACGGCTACGGAAGTTCTTTCTTCACGGTGCGTCAAAGCTTTATTGTATAAATTAGATTGGATATCATCGAGTAATTCCACAAGCTTGGTTTCTAATTGATCCATAGGAACAATTACTTTTTCTAATGTATCCCTTCTTACCAACACAACTTGTTTGTTTTCAATGTCTTTTGGTCCCACTTCTAAACGAACTGGAATTCCTTTCATTTCGTATTCGTTGAATTTCCAGCCTGGCTTTTTATCGCTAGCGTCAATATCAACACGAGCAACGCTGGATAATGACTTCTTCAAATCATAAGCGAAATCAAGAACTCCTTCTTTATGCTGTGCAATTGGCACTATCATAACTTGAGTTGGCGCAGCTTTTGGAGGAATCACAAGACCGCGGTCGTCACCATGAACCATGATTAACGCCCCAATGATTCTTGTCGTAAAGCCCCATGATGTTTGGTGAACATACTGAAGCTTTCCTTCTTTATCGGTATATTGGATATTAAATGCTTCCGCAAAACCTGTGCCAAAATGGTGGGATGTTCCTGACTGCAGGGCTTTACCATCGTGCATTAAGCTTTCAATGGTAAAAGTAGCTTTAGCTCCAGCAAATTTTTCTTTTTCGGTCTTCTGACCTTTAACTACAGGAATTGCAAGGATCTCTTCACAAATCGCTGCATAGACATTCAGCATTTTGATCGTTTCTTCCATCGCTTCTTCATCCGTTGCGTGTGCAGTATGACCTTCCTGCCATAAAAATTCTAATGTCCGTAAAAATGGACGGGTTGTTTTTTCCCAGCGAACTACGTTAGCCCATTGATTATAAAGCTTGGGTAAATCCCTGTATGAATGAATGATATTGCTATAATGCTCACAGAAAAGAACTTCAGATGTTGGGCGCACGACTAAACGCTCAGCCAGCTCCTCAGAACCACCATGTGTTACCCATGCCACTTCAGGTGCAAATCCTTCGACATGGTCTTTTTCTTTTTGGAGCAAGCTTTCTGGAATAAATAATGGCATATAGACATTTTCATGGCCTGTTTCTTTAATACGGCGGTCTAATTCATTTTTAATATTGTCCCATAGGGCATATCCATAAGGGCGGATAATCATTGATCCGCGTACACTTGAATAATCGATTAAGTCTGCTTTTGTTACAACATCGGTATACCACTGGGCGAAATCCTCGTCCATACTGGTAACATCTTTTACAAATTCCTTTGCCATTTTTGACACCTCATTATTTTTTTAAAAATCGCTGTGTGCTAAACTGGACTGTTGATTTGCGCTCCAGGCACTTCGCTTTCCGCAGGCGGTTCGGGAAGCCTCCTCGACGCTAAAGCGTCTGCGGGGTCTCCCCTGTCCCGTCCTCCTGCAGGAGTCTTCGTGCCTTCCACGCAAATCAACAGGTGCCAATATTAATATTACGCTTTAACACAGGTTTGAATATAAAAAGGCCTTGGCCCCAAAAAGGGACCAAGACCTGGCGATACCACCCTAAATTCATAAAGCAAATGCTTTATACTCTCGACATGATAACGGATTTTATCCGCATGTATCTTCAAATAAGAATCCGATACAGAACTCCAAGGCAGGTTCAAATGTCTGTCTTAAGAAACCTTCCACCAATGGTTTCCTCTCTTTGTAAGACACCTTACATTTTACTAATCCTCTTCACAGTTTCAAATAGTATTTTTGAAAAAATTATATAGTTCTAACACGAAAATGTCAAATACTATTATGGAAAAATATTCTGATTACATATTACAATGCTTTATTTCTAGCTTGGATTTCGGTTACAATTAGTAGGAATGAGGTGATATTCTTGAAAAATGACGAAAAGAATGAGATTGATCAGGAAGAAGAAGAAAAACGATACTTACTTGACCTTATGAAAATGCAAAATGAAGCGTTAAAAAGAATCTATAAAAACACCATAGATAACGAGAAAATCAATAAACCCAATGGACGTTGAGAACGTCTTTTTTTATTTCCAGTGAAGTTTTCATTAAACGTTCATAAACGCCACCAAAAAGACAATTTTTATGTTTATCAATGCATTTATAATGTACATATGTTGTTTATTAACTGTTAGAGGAGATTTTCAAATGTATGTATTATCGATTTTCACAATCGTTATTATGAGTGTATTGACTGGATGTTCCATTCTTCTGCTTCATCGCAAGAAAAATAAACTTGCAAGCCTTTCAGGTACGATTGTCGTAATCGTCCTGACAATGATGGGAGGATTATTAGCTGGATATATCAGCGGGATTCTTTCAGGCGAATTATTTTTCCCTGTTGGCTTAGGTACTTTAATTGGTTTTGTCCTAGGTTTTATTGCTGGCCAGCCTGTTGGGATGTTGGCGATTTTAAGCGGATCGGTTTCCGGTATTGTAAGTGGAATGATCGGTGCCCTCTTAGGTGCCATCCTTCAGTTTGATAACCCAACAATCATGCTTGGGATATTACTAGGCTTGTATGTTATTATTCTTGGTCTAGTTATTTTATTTATCATTGTTGATACAAACGGTAAGCTATCACTGGATACACAAGGAATTTCACCATTTAATATTTTTTCAGCTGGACTGGTTCTGATTGCCTTATTTTTATTTTTATACAGTAGTGATCTAGTCAAAATTCCTGGTGAAGCCGAAGCAGCTCAAACACAGGAGACAAATACTCCTCCAGCAAAAACAGAACTTGATATTACGGGTGAAACTAATCCTAAAATAGACATGATGATAACACCGACTGGCTATTCTCCCAATGTGATTAGAGTAAAAAAAGGTGTACAAGTGGAGTTAAACATTACAAATCCGGGTGACAATAGCTGTTTTTCAACCTTTATGATGCCAGATTTCGATTTAAACAATATTAATCTAAAGGCAGGTACAACAAATTTAACCTTTACCCCTGACAAAGAAGGAGAATATACCTTTACATGTGGAATGAATATGTTTAAAGGGACAGTTATAGTGGAGTAGAGCAAGAAAGCACGCTGAGAATTTCTCAGCGTGCTTCTTTTTTACAAATGTGTTGAATGATCATGTACAACGGTATCGGTATTCTTTTTAAACGGCCAATAGTTTGCCTCGCCAAAGGTTTTGACCATGACGGGAACAAACAACGGTAAAATTACAAGAGCATAGAGTGAAAGTCCGATTAATAGAATGGCCGCAATTTGTAGTAAAGATAAAACACCAGCTGGCATCATCGCAGCAAAAGTACCGCCCAAAATGACAGCCGCCGAGATAATAACCGTCCCCATTTTCTTCATCGAGATGAGAATCGCTTGTTCTACCGGCATATGTTTAAATTCATTAAATCGGTCCATTAAGAAAATACTGTAATCAATTCCGAGTGCAATTAATATGACAAACGCGAAGAACGGAACAGCCCAGCTAATTCCTGAATAACCTAAGATATTTACAAATAATACCTCAGCAAGTGCCATAGAAGTAAAATACGTTAAAATTAATGAACCTATCAAATATAAAGGCATAATGATGGAACGGAACAGAATGATTAGAATAATCGTAATCCCAATTAACATAAGCACCACTGTTCGAGAATAGTCAGCTTGCGAAATATTATCTAGATCATGATGCATACTTGATACACCGCCGACTGCTATTTCTGCGTTTTCAAGCTTTGTGTCCTTGACAATGCGTTCCACTGTATCTTTAATTTCAGGAACCGTCTGAAGAGCTTCATTCGAATATGGGTTCATATTAAAGACCACATCAATCGTCATTACTTTGCGATCCTTTGACATATAGGTGTCTAAGACTTGCTCAAAGTCTTCACCATCAAGAACCTCTTGTGGAATAAAGAAACCATTTTGCTCTTGTTCCGATACTCCAGCTAGATACTCCTGTGCAGACTCCAAACCATCAGAGACTTGATTTAAGCCATCCGCGCTTTGTGTTAACCCATCTGAAAGCTGAGTAATTTGACCGCTCATATCCTTAAAGCCTGTTAATATCTGCTGCTGACCACTATTTAATCCATTTAGACCATTTGAAAATTGAGGCAGGCTATCCACAATTTGTCCTTGGCCATTTCCCATTGTGTAAAGTCCTGATTCAATCTCTGTTAAACCTTTTAAGAGATCTTCCATTCCCTTCACAAGTGCTTCCTGACCTGCAATGGCTTCTGAAAAATTACTATTCGCAAAGCTAATTCCTTCCTGAGCCCCTTTTAATCCTGCATTCAATTGATTCAAGCTGCCTGCTAATTCTGCAGTTGCTACCTGAGAACCCTGAATGGTCATTTTGATAGCTTGATAGTTTTGATTTTGCCCAATATCACTATATTCATTTTCTAAATTCGTAAAATATTGATTGGTTGCCACTAAGGACGTATTTAGATCACTTAAGCCCTTTTCAACTAATTTATAGTTTCCTTCAAGTGCATTTAACCCTTGGGCCGCCTGTTTGTAACTCTCGAGCAGCTGTTTACTGCCCGCCAAAACTTCGGCAGATTTAGTCTTGATTACCGCTAGACCTTCTTTTACTTGGGTCGTACCAGCAGCACCTTGTCTTAATCCATCTTCAATTTTTGCAAGGTTTTCTTGTATGGTTCCCATGCCTGTTTGGAGCTGAGATGTTCCGGCAATCAATTGACCGATTCCATCAGCTGCCTCTTCCATTTTAGGCTGATTAGCAGCGAGCTGGCTGCCTGCATCGGCAAGACCATTGCTAATCTGTTCAATTCCATCATTTCCTTGACCAAGACCATCCTCAAGACTTTTTACCTGCTCTGAAATATATAAATCGTCAATGGTTTCACCTGTGGGGCGAGTAACGGAACGGACTGTGTCAACACCGCTAATTTTATTTAGCTCTTGGCTGATTTTTTCCGTCAGAGCAATGTACTCAGACGTGTTCAGCTCATCATCATTTTTAAAAACAATTTGTGTTGGCATAGATTCACCAGGTCCGAATCCATCAGCAATAATATTAAATCCTTGGATTGAATTGAACTCATCACCAATTTCCTCTAAAGAGTTAAACGACAAATCTCCATCATATGTGAATAACGCCGGAACTGAAATGGCCGCTACAATCAGCAGCGCAATTAAAGGACGTGCTAATGCAAAACTGCCGACAAAGCCCCAAAATTTACTTTCACCATGTTCAAGCCTGCCTTTTGACGGCCAGAATAATTTTTTGCCTAATACAGCCATAAAGAACGGAACAATCGTAAACAAACCTACTATCAATAATGCTACACCAATCGCAACGGCAGCGGCTGACTGATAAAGTACAAAGGTAGAAAAACCAATAGATGCAAAACCAATCATCACGGCTAATCCGCTAAAAAACACCGTTTTACCTGCATTTCGATACGTAATAACAATTGCTTCTACTACACTATCATTCTTAGACATTTCCTCTTTAAAACGACTAAGCAGCAATATACAATAATCAGTCCCAATACCAAACAATACAGCCACTAAGAATATCTGCGTGAACGTTGATAATGGGAAATTCACTTTATCTACTAATATCGCAACGATGGATTGGGAAGCTAAATAGCTGAATCCAACTGTTACTAATGGAATAATTGGAGCGATTGCTGATTTAAATACAAGCAAAAGAACAATTAAAATAAAAACAACCGTAATCCCTTCGGTCTTCTTAAGACCTTCTTGTGAGTTGGTTACAAGGTCCTCAGAAATCAGCCAGTTTCCTGTATAATAATGGTCTAATTTCACATTATCCAATGCTTTATACAAGGCATTTGTGATTTCTTTTGCTTCACGGTCATTTACTGCTACATTTAAGGAAACAAGAATGGTTTTACCGTCCTTCGATACAAGCTGTTCTTTCAATTCTTCTTGATTGAAATGAGTCAGGATTGAAGTTATACCTAAATCACTCTTCTCTTTTTCCAGTTGATTAATCGCCTTTTCTGCCTTGGAAAAGTCTTCTTCCGTCAACTTTTTGTCACTATGGAAGACCAATGCTGTTTGTAATTCATTTCCGCTATTTTCACTTGACTGGACATCGTTTAAAATTTCCTCGGCCAAAGTAGAAGAATAGCCTTTCGGAACGCTGATTTGTCCTTTGTCCCGGACAAGCTGTTCCATATTTGGTGCAGACAAAAAGAGAACTGCGATGACTGCAATCCATGCCAGGAGGACAAACCATTTTCCTTTTATAAATGCTCTCACGTTTTTACTCCCCCATTTCTTCCTTTTTCATGTTGGTTAATATCAGGGCTAATTTCTCATACGTATTAATAAAATTAGTGATTTCCGTTTCATCAAATTGGGTAATCAATGACTCTACCAAAAGGTGCACCTTTTCCTGAGTTTTTCGACTCATCTCTTTTCCTTTTTCACTTAAGGTAAGATATACTACTCTTCGATCGTTTTCATCTCGTGTTCTTTCAATTACACCTCTGTCCGCTAATCGATTAATGATAGCGGTAATCGCACTTTTATTGACCTCAAAGGCCTCTGCCAGTTCAGAGGACGTACACTCAGTAGAATTCTGAATGTATCTAATAATGTAGTGCTGATCAATCGTAATATCTTCTTCAATCTGACTTTTGATTAAGGACTCAGCCTTCTTATTGACTTCAAAAGAAACGGACACATAGCGGTCGATTAATTCTTGAATAATTTTTTTATCCATCGTCCATTTCTCACCTCACTTCTACTTCAAAAATAATAGTTAAACTGTTAAACTATTCACCTGTTTAACTATATGGTATGTCATAAATGGTGTCAATAAAAAAAAGGCTAGCAATTGCTAACCTTTTTCTTGTTATTTTTGCAAATTATTTTTGTATTATACCTTTGGGTATAATATCTCATCGATTATTCCATATTCTTTGGCTTCTTCTGCACTCATAAAGTAGTCGCGGTCGGTATCTTTTGCGACTTTTTCAACACTTTGACCGGTTCTTTCGGCAATAATTTGATTGATATGTTCCCGCAATTTTAAGATTCGTTTTGCTGAGATTTCTATTTCTGTAGCCTGACCCCTGACGCCACCCAGAGGCTGATGGATCATGATTTCACTATTTGGCAATGCATATCGCTTTCCCTTCGTCCCAGCTAGCAGCAGCATGGCACCAAACGACGCTGCCATTCCCGTACATATGGTTCTGACGTCAGGCTTAATGTATTGCATCGTATCAAAAATGGCAAACCCCGCTGAGGTAGAACCGCCTGGACTGTTAATATAGAGAGAGATTTCTTTATCAGGTGCGTCCGCTGCTAAAAATAATAATTGAGCTACAACGCTATTCGCGGTATGATCATTAATTTCTTCACCAATTATAATGATTCGGTCCTTTAATAGCCGAGAATATATATCATAAGAGCGTTCACCGCGGTTGGACTGTTCAATTACATATGGAATGGTACTCATTATCTAAATCCTCCTTAAAAGCTAGTAATTGGCTATGCAGCCATACAGAGAGTGCTTAAAGGAGATGAAGCTTTCAATGTAACTGGTGTTCTGGAAACTGCCTTAGGAACATTAATCAACCTACTTACGGACGGTATGGCTTCAATTAGGACTGTTGGGTCTTGGTTGACGAGTGAATCATGAAAAAGATCCCAGAGCTGTTCTCGTTCCTCCTCTTCCCAAAACGAATCTAAGGAAAAAGGTTCCCGTTCATTTCCGATTCGTTTCTTAGCCCTGTTAAGACTCGCCTTTACTGCCATTTCTGTCGTATTTAATATTTCTGCAATTTCCTTCGATTGATATTGAAACGCTTCTTTTAAAAGAAAGATGATTGCCTGCCGTGGAGTAAAGGTGTCCAGTAACAAATCCACTGAAGCAATCGTATCCCCCGCTGAAAAATAGTTCTCCTCACGCATTTGTTCATGAATGAATGGTTCGTTCTTTCTTTTACGAAGTGTATCCATCCAATGATTGTGTGCTATTTTATTTAATAACGCCGGAGTGATTCTCTCTTGGCTGTAATAGGATATTGCCTTTACCAACGCCTCTTGTGCTAAATCGTCTCCATCCCATTTACTCTGGGTTAGAAAATGACAATATTTCTGCAGTTTAAAATAATATTCATTCCAGGTAGGATCCTCAGACCCTTCATCATGCTGCACAGCCTCTAAGGTACACGGGCTAAGTTTGTTTGACATTATTTTCACTCCCTTAACACTCTCTACACTATAAACGTTTAGGTGGAATAAAAAGATACGGGTATAAAAACTTTTCTTATTTACTACTATATACATTTTTGAAACTTTTTCGCCAAGTTAACGTAAATGTAAGCAGTAGGAAATATATCAGTGAAGAATTCGTTCTTCTACAATGGTTGCTTTATAATAAAATAAAAATAGTAAACACGATTAGGAGTGAAATACGTGGGAGTTACACTTAGTAAAGGACAAAAAGTTGATTTAACAAAGTCACATCCTGGTCTGCAGAATGTTGTCGTTGGCTTAGGATGGGATATTGCACATAATGGGTCTAACTTTGATTTAGATGCTTCCACCTTTTTATTAGGAGCGTCTGGAAAGGTTCAAAGCGACCAGGATTTTATTTTTTATAATAATCCATCTGGAGGCAACGGCTCAATAAATTACAGTGGGGACAACCGCAGTGGAGCTGGCGAACGTGATGACGAACAAATCCGCATCGATTTGCAAAGGGTGCCAAGCCACATCCACCGAATTGCATTCACGATTACGATTCATGATGCACAAATGAAGCACCAGAATTTTGGACAAATCTCTAATTCATACGTGCGCATTTTCAATGAACAAACGAATGAAGAGCTGCTTCGTTTTAACCTAGGCAGAGACTTTACTGTTGAAACCGCGATTGTTGCAGCAGAACTTTACCGCCATAACGGAGAATGGAAATTTAATGCGATAGCCAGTGGTTTTCAAGGTGGACTAGCTGCTTTATGCCGCAATTTCGGTGTAAGTGTGGATGATCCGGCACCGGAAAACACACCGCCTGTTCAACAAAATTTATTTAACAACCATCAAAATCAGTTTAACAATCAGAGCCAATATAGCAGCCAAAATCAATATAATAATCAACCATCCTATAATCAAAATTCATACAGCTCTAACCCATACCAACAAAATCAACAGCACGAGCGTATCCATTTACAACCGGAATCATCCTATTCTCAACCAGCTTTTGGATATCCAACCCAAACCTCACATGGAAGCACCAATCGTACATATGGGGATGATATTCATTGTCCACGCTGTAGTTCAACTAATATTCGTACTGGACAAAAGGGATTTGGTTTGGGTAAAGCAGCGATTGGCGGTTTAATACTTGGTCCAGTCGGTTTGCTTGGAGGATTTATTGGGAAGAATCAGTTGAAATTCACATGTAATAGCTGCGGCAACTCATGGTCCCCAAACCAAACGGACTACGCGGAATGGGCGAATCAATCCAAGAGAAAAGCACAAGAATTGTTTAATCGTTACAAGAGTCAGGACGTATTAGAAGCGGTCGTAGCCGCTTGTGCATTGGTTTCCATGGCAGACGGATACTTGGATGCTATGGAAAGACAAAAAATGGTAGAATTTATTCATTCCAGCGAAGAATTACGCGTATTTGACAGTAATAAAGTGCTTCAACGATTTAATTACTTTGTGTCCCGTATTGAAGCAGATCGTATGATTGGAAGAGCTGAAGCCTTCCGTGCACTTGGAAAAATAAGAACGAAGCCTGAAATTGCCCGCTTAGTGGCTCGTTACTGTATCGCTATTGGTTATGCAGATGGCAACTTTGACCACAATGAAATGCAAATGGTCAGCGATATTTGCCGTGAGCTTGGTTTGAATCCTGGTGAGTTTTTATCGTAATGAATAAAAGCCTTGTGTAGTACGTGGACAACATAATTAGTCGGGAGATATTGAGTAAGATTTAACTGATGAATATATATTCAAAAATAGACGCTCAGAATTTTCTCTGAGCGTCTATTTTTTGTTATTTAGTTAAGCAGAAGGTTAGTTTGCGATAACTCACAATTAAATTATTCCTAAATTAACAAAATTAAACGGTTTTACTTTTTAAGTGCACTCACAAATAACTGAACGGTTGTATTAATAAATTCATTCTCGTCTATTGAGGTAATTTCATGTCCTTCTACAAAATTACGTGAAACAAACTCACCATAAACCATATATAAATAGGCCATTGCCAAACTTTCAAAGTTACCGACGAATCTAACCTTTCCTTGTTGTTTCATTTCTAAGAAATAATTAATGAGAAGTTCCTTTAATTGACGTGGATGCTTATTAATCTGATTAAATAATCCTTCAATGGAATTGCCTTCTTTAAATGCAATATGAATTACTTTTTTATTTTTTTGCATTAATCTAAGATAAGACTCACTTAACATAAGCAGATCTGCTTCCAAATCCCAAACAATATTTTTTTCAAAGAGTTCCTTCATTGATGTAGAGTAATAAAAGCGATCAATTGCCGCTTCTAACATGCCTTGTTTTGTACCGAAATGACGAAATAACGTCATTTCACTAACAGACGCTTCTTTTGCAATTTCTTTTGTCGAAACTGCTTTATATCCCTTTTCGGATATTAAATTAATTGCTGCATAGAGCAGACGATCACTTGTATCTGCCATATCTATTACCAAAGTGATATCCTCCCCTCTTTTAGTTTACTATCATAATATTTTAGTGGGAATTTTTTGTCAATGTGACAATCAATCTTCTAAATATATATGTACACATCACAAGAGTATGTGCTTTTGCGAATTTCTGCCAAGGGTACAATTAGCTGACCCTTGGCAGTTAAAAACCAAAACCGGCACAAAATATTTTCTTTATATAGCAAATTCCTCAATCGTATTTGGGGCAAACAATTCTTCAATTCTTACACGTCTTTCAGATAAACCTTGTTTGTAGTGATAATCTAAAAATGTTTCGAGTGCCTTTCTATTTTTCTCCAATCCATATGTCCATAAATCATCTTTAAAAAATTGACGTGCCTCCTCTGCATCTGCTACAAACCAAGGCAGCATCGTTTTAATGGCCGTTGTATCGAAAAGATTCTTCTTTGCGATTTCCCTCGCTTGGTTGAAAGACTTTACTAGTTCTTGGGCCACCCAAGGATTTTCATTATAGACATCTTTTTTAACGACTACTGTATGCATAATCGGGAAAATGCCCGTTTTTCGATAATAATCCATTTCTACTGCTTTATAGTTTGGAAAGAGCCGCGATATGCGAGGATCTCCTTCATCAAATGCTTTAGGCAATCTTGCACATAATAGACCATCAATTTCTCCCGCTAACAACATGGACGTCAGTGTTTTCCCTTCCGGGGCTTCTTCGACTGTAAGATTTGCCGGCGGGTTCCATGGTACTCTTTCTTTTCTTCCACTCTGTTCTTCTCCTCCGGTAATCCAAGTAATCGATTCAGGAGACACACCATACTCGTCTTCTAAAATACCTCGTTGCCATACTAGGGCAGTCATTTGATATTCAGGAACACCGATACGCTTTCCAATCAATTGTTCAGGTGCATTAATCCCGGCGTCACTTCTTACTAAAATATTACCGTGTCTAAACGCACGTGAAAGAAATACAGGCAGTGCAATAAAAGGACTGTTCCCGCGAGAAACTCCCATTACATAGGATGATAAAGAAAATTCAGCAACATCTATATCCTGGTACCGGGCCATTCTAAAGAACAGCTCCTCAGCATCTAAATGTAATGGAAATAAATCGACTCCTTGTACACGTACTCTTCCATCATGAATGGGGGCACAACGATCATAATCACCTGTAGCTAAGCTTAGTTTTAACATATACTCTATCTCCTTTTTGTTTAAAATAGTGTTAATGCTATTATCGATTATTCAATAATGACCAAATATAATTAGGCGATAATGGTAATTTATTTATCTTCAGATCAAATTGACTCAGTGCATCTTCAATTGCATTAGCTAAAACAGCGGGAGGAGATATCGTTCCACCTTCCCCCAAACCTTTAACGCCAAGCGGGTTTCTTGGACTAGGTGATTCCATATGGATTGCCGTAATTTCAGGAATTTCGCTTGCAGTTGGCAATAGGTAATCCATATATGTACCTGTTAATAATTGTCCATTTTTATCATAAACAATCTCTTCATAAATCGCCCCGCCAATTCCTTGAGCAACTCCACCCATTAATTGACCATCGGCAATTAACGGATTGATTATTTTACCTGCGTCATGTGCAACCACATAGTTTAAGATGTCTATTTTTCCAGTTTCGGTGTCTACTTCTACAATGGCTCCATGAACTCCGTTAGAATAGGTTACAGTTTCAGGAATAAAATAAATCTCCGCCTGCAAACCCGGTTCAATATCTGTCGAGTTTGAGGGTAATTTATTCGGCTTAACCCATTCTGCTAGTTCAGCGTAAGTATATCCGCGATCTTCGTATTCTTTATGGGATACTCGCCCAAGTTCTATCTTTAAATCACTAGATGGAACTTCAAGTAAAACTGAAGCAATTTTTAATGCCTTTTTCCGAATTTCTTGGGCCGCCTTTAGAACAGCACTGCCACTCACAACTGTACTTCTGCTTCCATAGGTGCCGTTCCCATAGCGTATAGCACCCGTATCCCCAATTATTACTTGCACACTTTCAATGTTAACCCCTAATGTTTCTGCGCATATTTGTGCCCATGTCGTTTTATGACCTTGCCCCTGGTCTGCTGAACTAACCTTACAAAGAACAGTTCCAGTAGGGTCTATTTCTATTTTGCAGCCATCGTGAGGTCCTTGACCAGTTCCTTCTACATAAGCAGAAAATCCAATTCCTAGAAATCTTCCATCCTGTACTGCCTTTTTTTGCTCTTTTCTAAATTCTTTTAAGTTTAATGCGTTAACTGTTTTTTCAAAACAAGCATGATAGTCGCCGGAATCATATACCAGTGGCTTGCCGTCTTTATAAATTCGGCCAGTGTCAAAAGGCATTTCCTCGAGCGTTATAAGGTTCCTTCTTCGAACCTCTACAGGATCTATTTGCAGTTTCTTTGCAATTATGTCTATCATTCTATCCATTACAAACACTGCTTCCGGCCGCCCTGCACCGCGATATTGAGAACAAGGAGTTTTATTCGTAACGGCAACCTTTACCTCACATTCATAGTTTAGGATTCGATAAGGACCCGGTAAATGAGCTGCTGTGTTGTAGGTGGAATTGATACCATATAAACTGTGAGCACCCGTATCAAGGATTAGCTCGTCACGCAACCCTGTAATGGTTCCGTCTTTCATAAAGCCAATTTCTACTTTATGAAGCTGATCTCTTGCATGGGCGGCACTTGTCATATGTTCCAAACGATCCTCAGTCCATTTTAATGGAATTTTCAATTTTGCCGCAAAATATGACATGGCAATCTCTTCAGGATAAATCAAGGCTTTACCGCCAAATCCCCCCCCTACATTCGGTGCAATCACTCTTATATCCATTTCTGGAAGCCCTAAGCAACTGGAAATATGAGATCTTAGTTTATGTGGCATCTGGGTTGAACTCCAGACTGTCAGTGAATTAGTTTGTTCATCCCACTTGGATACAACTCCACGCGTTTCCATTGGGTTTGGGCTTTGTCTATTAATTTTAAGTTCCTCTTGTAACACAAAATCCGATTGAGCAAAAGCGGCTTGAACATCCCCAGCTTCAACCTTATATGAAACAGCTACATTATCTCCCCAATCTTGATGCAATAACGGAGAATCATTTGTCACTGATATCTCTGGATCCACAACAGCCTCAAGGGGTTCATAACTTATGTCTATTAGCTGAAGTCCATCTTCCGCAATAGCGCGTGATTTTGCTATAATGGCTGCAATTGGCTCTCCAACAAAATGTACTTTATCATATGCTAAAGCTCTTTGCGTTTGAGGCTTTAAGATCGGTTTTTCCCTTTCTTGGACGCCGGGATAGACATTGGACATAATTGGCATTATTCCAACATGATTAACCAAATCTTTGCCTGTGAAAATCGCTTCGACTCCTTCAATCTCTAAAGCTTTTGAAACGTTAATATCGATTATTTTTGCATGTGCATATGGGGATCTTAAAAAAGCAACATGAAGCATGTTTACGAGTTTTATATCGTCTAAATATTCACCTTTCCCGGTAAGCAACCGCTTATCTTCTCTTCTTTTTATTGGTCTACCAATATATTTACGTTCATCTTTTATATCTTGTGAGTCCAGTACCGTACCCAAAAAATCTCCTCCCTTTGTCTAGACATCTAAAAGAAGAAAGTGCGTTAGTTATCAATAACTAACATTTGACCAATATAGATATCTTTATAAAATAAAAGCATTTTGGGATTTTTTTAATGGATCCCAAAATATATTTTTAAAATTATTTATATATTCATAATTTACCAACTAATTATTATATTGTCAATTTTTAAATATTTTATTAGAATATCTTAAAATATCAATTAAAGTATCTGCTGTTTGGGTTGTTCTTCCTCAAACTTTGGCAAATCTAATACTTTAAGAGGCTTCTCTTTCATGAAAATTGCACAGAGAGCACCAACTCCAGCAATACCTGCTAAAAAGTTAAATACATTATGAAAGTCCTGTGAACCGGATGCAGTTACAATTACTAAATAACCTGCAATAACTGGAGAAATAAATGAACCAAATTGTCCACATGTATTTGAAATACCTATAGCTCTTCCAAGGACCTCTTTTGGATATCGGTTTTGTAAAGAAGCTAATGAAGCACCAATATTAAAGCTGATAAAAAATCCAATAAGCAACAATAAAGGTAGTAACACAGAGATTTTCCCTTTATCAACCTGCCCAATCACCAATAGTAATGGTACAAGAGATAAATAAGCAATTAGTGCGATTGGTTTCATGCGATGGAAAACCTTATCCATTAACCATCCACCTAGCATCATCGAAAAAATTGAAATAATATACGGCAGAGTGGCTATAATCCCCATTTGTTGAATATTCATTCCATGCTGCTTTACTAAGAATGAGGTTAACCAAGTGGTACAACCCCAATAAACTGCGAGCTGGCAGAATTGAATGATAGAATAAAGATAGAAATAGCTATCCTTTAAGAAAATACTAGAGTTGACTTTTTTATCTTTTATCTTTTTTGTTTCAAGGATGGAATTAGTTTGGATTGTTTTCGTTTTAGTTTCATTCTGCGGTTGTGTTTTATTCTTTATTTCATTAGGCGAATTCTGTACATACACCCAAAGGAAGATGGCACTAATAAAACCTGGTATTGCAAGCAAGTAAAATACAGGGCGCCAAGAGCCGCCAAATAAGTAAACTGAAAGTGTTGTAAGTATAACTGGCCCGAGTGCGGATGCGACAGTTTTTCCTGTTGAAAACGAGGACATCGCCATCCCCTGCTCTTTGGAAGGAAACCAACTTTTAATGGTTTGAGCAGCTCCAGGGTAAAAACCAGCTTCACCAATTGCTAATCCAAATCTAAGGATCATAAAATGAAGAAAGTTCTTAACTGATCCTGTTAAGGCGGTTACAGCAGAAAACAAAAGGATGGAGACTCCCATCGTTTTTTTTGCACCGAATTTATCCACGATAAATCCATAAGGTATTTGGCATAATGCATAAACAAAAAAGAATGCTGATACTAGCTGTCCTGACTGAACTGGAGTAAGATGAAGATCTTCCTGCATGAACGGTAGAAATGTAGTAATAATTAACCGATCTAAATAATTGACAACATAAACAAACCAAAGCAAAACGAGAACTAAATACCTTCTTTTCAAAAAAGGTTTAAAAACACTTTTCATCAACCCCATCCTCTCTAAATTTCAATTGTATATTTTATGAGTTTTAAACTACATCTCTGATAATAGCTTTATAGAAGATGGACAAAGAATGACTTTTTTCAAGTAACATATTATTATCACTTTTTTGGTAATGGGTTTAGTCCCCCTTTTTTCTGGGTATCTATCATTACCGATTTTTAGGAAATGCCTTAACTGTTAAGACTTAACGACTATTGGCTTATTTTCATCGTTTGCAACTTTTTCTTTAGAATATTGTTTTACAGCTTTGATAATATTCGTATATCCCGTACATCTGCATAGATTTCCTGAAATCATCTCTCGTATTTCATTATCATCTGGAGAAGGATTTTTCTCCAGATCACATACTAAGGACATTAGAAATCCCGGTGTACAAAAACCGCATTGCAGCGCATGGTTATCAGAAAAGGCTTGTTGAAGCGGATGTAGAGTGCCATCTTCAGCTGCAAGTGATTCAACCGTTTCAATTACCGCTCCATCAGCCTGTACGGTTAGGACTAAACAGGAGCGCACGGATCTGTTATCCATTTTTACTGTACATGCTCCACATACACCATGTTCACACCCAATATGAGTACCCGTTAGTCCCAATTCTTCGCGTAAAAATTCGGCAAGTAAAAGACGCGGTTCCACCTCTCTTTTTACCTTTTTTCCATTGACCGTTAACGTAATCGTTTCGAGGGTCATGCCATCATCCCCTTTGGTACTCTATTAATTGCTGTCAGTAATGCTCGCTTTGTTAATACAGAAGCTAAATGAACCCTATACTCCGCCGAAGAGTGCAGATCGCCTTCGGGGTCAAGATAATCTTCAATAGCCTCAACGGCTTCCTCAATCACTTGTTCCGTTGGCTCTTTTCCAATTAGGAAGTCTTCAATGTCTTCTAAGATAATAGGTGTAGGTCCCGCGCCTCCAACAGCCAATTGTACGAAAGAAAAAGTACCTTCTTCATCAAGTCCAACCACCGCAGCCACTTCAACAAGGGCAAAATCTCCATGTCTCCTTGTCATTTCAATGAAGGCGGAACCAAAATTTTCGTTTATTACTGGAAATCTTACCTCTTTCACTAATTCATTTGGTTCCAATGATGTTAAAAGATAGGTAAGGAAAAACTCATCTGTTGGCACTGTCCTTTCTCCATCCGGTCCTATGATCACGATTTCTCCTCGAAGCGCGCTTAACATACATGGCAGCTCTGCTGATGGATCAGCATGGGCAATGCTCCCACCTATCGTACCACGGCTGCGAATTTGTGGATGTCCTACATTTTTCATACCTTCTGTAAGTAATGGACAATATTTTTGAACTAACTCGGACTCTTCAACCTCGTAATGCCTCGTTAGAGCACCAATTGCAAGAAATGATCCTTCTTTTTTAATATAATTTAATTCTTTTATACGACTGACATCAATTAGATACTTTGGTGTTGATAACCGCATATTAAGGACTGGAATTAAGCTTTGTCCTCCAGATATAATCTTAGCATCTTCTCCATATTCCTCTAAGTACTCAATAGCATCCTCAATCGTGACCGGCCGTAAAAACTTAAATTTTGCTGGTTTCATTTATTTACCTCCACTTTGTATCAGGTGGGTCTCTAGTTAATCACAGTTTTTTTAATAGATTCCTTCATAACGTCTTTAAAGAATTTCCCTGCCAGGAATTTTGCAATACCACTTAGCACCCTGCTCCCAACACTTGCAATCATTCCGCCCACATCTGCCTTACAATCCCACTCAAGAACACAGCCATTTTCAACAGGACTTAGCTTACAGTCCATTTTTGCAGTTACATGCCCTGGTGATCCACTACCCTCGGCATTAAAAATGTAATAATGGAACTTCTCGATTTCCTCTAGCCTTACTTTTCCTATATATTCTCCCTTAACAGCTGCAACTCCTAGTTTCATGCTCACTTGATATTCGTTTTCACCAACTAGTTCCAATTGTTGACAGCCAGGTATTACCTCCTTTAAAATCTCCGGATCATGCAATGCCTTCCAAATAACTTCTACTGGTTGTTTAAATTCTGTTTTCCCTTTTAGTTCCATTCCACTAATTCCCTCCTTTTATTTTTGGTTAGTACTAACTAACATAGAAATCAATATTTAATTAACTCTATTAACTTATTAAATACATCATAAATTAAACATTTAGAATTTTCAATACATTCTAAACAAAAATATTTTTATCAATCTTATATTTTAGCGGCTCCTTCATGATTTATCTCGAAGTCTATCACTTTATTAATATACTGTTTTTTGTGTTAAACATTGATTTTTTCCAATGACTCATTACCTAAGTTCATTGAGGTACTATGGCCTGGCTGAAGTTTTGCACTTGGATCAAAATAGGTTTTAGCATTATTTACAGCGATTGGGCCTTCACCGAAACCAACAGTAATTAGTTTTACTTTTCCTGGATAGGATGTTACATCCCCTGCTGCATAGATCCCTGGTATATTTGTTTCCATTTTCGTATTTACGAGAATGGAACCTTTTTCTAATTTAATTCCCCATTCATTAATAGGACCTAATGAGGATACGAATCCAAAGTTCACAATAACATCATCAGCATCTAAAGCTATATCCTTACTCGTATGAATGTTTTCTATGACAATTTTTTCAATTCTTTCTGATCCAATTACGCTTTTTATCGTAAATGGTGTCAATATATTTACCCTTGAATTCTTTAACCTAGTAACACTGCTCTCATGTGCTCGAAATTTATCCCTGCGATGGACCAGATTGACCTCTTTTGCAATCGGTTCAAGTGCTAGTGCCCAATCGACTGCAGAATCCCCGCCACCAAATACAATAACCTTTTTATTATTAAATAAATTCAAATCTTTAATAAAGTAGTGTAAATTGGTCCCTTCAAATCTCTTTGCATTTATAGGATCAAACGTTCTTGGTTTAAAAGCACCAACACCTGCTGTAATAATGATCGCCCGTGATAAATGAGTTCCTTTATTCGTTGAGATTAAAAAGGTACCATCGTTTTGCTTGTGAATTTTAATCACTTGTTCTTCCAGTCTAATAGAGGGTTGAAAGGGTTCCATTTGTTTTATTAAATTATTTACCAAGTCCTGTGCACGTATATGCGGAAATCCCGCAACATCGTAAATATATTTTTCTGGATAAAGGGCTGCAAGTTGGCCGCCTAGTTGTGGCATGCTTTCGATAATTTTTACACTGCATTGTCTCATTCCTGCATAGAATGCTGTAAATAATCCAGTGGGTCCCCCGCCTATCACAGTTATATCATATAGTTGTTGATCCATTTTTTTCTCCTTTCAACCATCTTTGTATGTTAGTACTAACTATCAGACATAACAAAATGAATGATTGCCTTACAAAGGACATTGCCAAGGGCCCTAAAAGTAGGTCCTTGGCAATAAAGCATTCCCCTTACGACAATATTTTATATAGCAAACTCTTCTATTGTATTTGGAGCAAATAATTCTTCAATCCTAACACGTCTTTCAGACAACCCTTGTTTGTAGTGATACTCTAAAAATGTTTCAAGTGCCTTTCTATTTTTCTCCAATCCATATGTCCATAAGTCATCTTTGAAAAATTGACGTGCTTCCTCTGCGTCTGCTACAAACCAAGGCAGCATCGTTTTAATGGCCGTTGTATCGAAAAGATTCTTCTTCGCAATTTCCCTAGCTTGGTTGAAGGATTTAACGAGTTCTTGGGCCACCCAAGGATTTTCATGGTAGACATCTTTTTTGACGACCACTGTATGCATAATCGGGAAAATACCCGTTTTTCGATAATAATCCATTTCTACTGCTTTATAGTTTGGGAAAAGTCGAGATATCCGCGGATCGCCTTCATCAAACGCCTTAGGCAATCTTGCACATAATAAACCGTCAATTTCACCAGCTAACAACATGGAGGTCAGGGTTTTTCCTTCTGGCGCTTCCTCAACTGTAAGATTTGCCGGCGGGGTCCATGGAACTCTTTCTTTTCTTCCACTCTGTTCCTCTCCTCCGGTAACCCAAGTAATCGATTCAGGAGACACACCATACTCGTCTTCTAAAATTCCGCGCTGCCAGACTAGTGCTGTCATTTGATATTCAGGAACACCAATTCGCTTTCCAATCAATTGTTCCGGTGTAGTAATCCCCGCTTCACTTCTTACTAAAATATTGCCGTGTCTAAAAGCACGTGAAAGAAATACTGGCAGTGCAATAAAAGGACTGTTCCCGCGAGAAACTCCCATTACATAGGATGATAAAGAAAATTCAGCAACATCTATATCCTGGTACCGAGCCATTCGAAAGAAAAGCTCCTCTGCATCTAAATGTAATGGAAACAAATCGACTCCTTGTACACGTACTCTTCCATCATGAATGGGGGCACAGCGATCATAATCGCCAGTGGCTAAGCTTAGTTTTAACATAAAATTTTTCTCCTTTGTTTTTAACTATTAATATTGCAAAAAATTACTAACAAGAGCCATGTTAATATTTATAAGATTATCAGGTACCAATGTTAGTTCTTCTAATATAAGAACCTCTATTTCAAAATCCCTTTTTCTTTAAAATACTTTTCTGCACCTGGGTGTAATTTAGCTGGTGCTACATTTGCCATCTTTTCTGGAGTAAGAGCTACTAAATCTTTGTGAAGTGCTTGGATACTTTCAATGTTCTCAACTAGCGTTTTTGTGATTGTGTATGCTTCATCCTCTGTCATATTTGGGTCTACCATAATCATTGCACCTGCATTAACAGTATTTATATCGTTGGGCTGAAATTTATAGGTACTAGCCTTAAGAACACTTGGAGGGGTGCCCATTTTTTCATTTAACAATTTTTGTGCCTTTTCATTTATTGGAAGTAATAGAATATCTTTTGTAGCAGATAATTCCATTAGTGTTGCGTCCGGTGCAAACACAGGATCACCTGTCCAATCTAATTTGTTGTCTTTCATCATCTCAGCACTTGGTTTCCAAGCCTCAAAGAATACTTCTCCGCCCCAATTCTTAATGTCATCATAGCTAATGCCATAAGCTTCGAAAACATATTTATTTACTTTTTCTACCATATTACCACGCTGGTTGACACCAATACGGATAGGTGGCTTTTTCTCAGCAATATCCTCCATGGATGTAATTCCGTATTTTTCAGCAAAGTCTTTTGTTATTGCAACCTGAAGTGGTGCATTGTCGTACAAATTAATTAATCCAGTAACCTGTTCAATTTTCTTTGTAAAAGGTTCTTCACCCGCTAATCCTGCTTTCACTTCAAAATTAAAAGCAATCCCAAGTGGAATTTGTCCTGAAGAGACGGAGATTACGTTTTTCACTCCATTGCCGGTTTCGTAGCTGAACTGTGTTCCCGGATTCGATTTACGCAAGATACTTCCTACACCTTCCCCTATCAGTGACCAGAATCCTCCCGCTGATCCTCCTGCCATCGTCAATGAAAGTGGAGCTGTCTTTACTTCTTTTCCTTCTTTTTCCTCTTTAGTTGATGCCTGATCTTGTTGACCACATGAAGCCAATAACAAAGTTGTTATTAAAAGAATTAAAATAAACACTTTCTTTTTCATACGAGCTTCCCCCTAAATTTTTGGTTATATTGCGGTGCATCCTTTTAAAGAGTTACTTTACTTTCCATTATTCGAACTCAATGACTTGGGAATTAATAACTACATTTTTCTTTTTAGTGAGATAATCGTTTATAACAATGGCAATGATTACAGTACCCGCTGCTATATTAATAATTAGTCCCGGATAAATCATAGCTATTCCTGCAAATATGAGGGCAATTCGCTTCCATACATTTAAAGAATTGAATAAATAATTTTCGTACCCAGCAGCCAGAGCGTATACTCCAATAACTGCGGTAATAGCGGTAAACACAATCTCTACTATACTGCCTTGTAAAAGCAAGCTAGGCTGAAAAACAAACATAAAAGGAATTAGGAAACCTACAAACGCTAATTTACTAGCTTGAAAACCTATGGCTATTGGATTAGCATTGGCTATCCCAGAAGCAGTGAACGCTGCCACCCCAACTGGAGGAGTAATGGCCGATAAAGCTGAGAAGAAAAGTAAGAACAAATGAGTTGGTAATACATCCATTCCAAGCTGGATAAGTGCAGGGGATACTAATGCAGCTACTAAAACGTATACAGAAGCAGTTGGCATACCCATTCCGAGAATGACACAAATTACCGCTGAAACAATCAGGGACAAAAGCAAGTTGCCGCCTGTCATTGTAAATATTAGCGAAGTCATTTTCCCGGCCATACCAGTTAAATTGATTACCCCGATAATAACTCCAGCAGTTGCACATGCTACGGTTAATGGGGCGATGGAATAAACAATATCGGTAAAAATATCAATTATATGTCTCCACGTAATCCAAGTACTGCGACGTACAAAACTTAATAGAAACGTTACAGCAATTCCAATACAGGCTGCAAGGGAAGGGGTAAATCCACTAAGCATTGCCCAAACTAAGGCTATTACTGGAAGTATATAATAAAATCCATACTTAAAAGTGGTACTAAATCTAGGAATCTCATTTTCAGGTAACCCTACTAAATTTAACTTTAATGAACGAAAATGCACTTGGAAGTAAATCCCTAAGTAATACAATATTGCACTTAAAACGGACGCTACTGCAATATCCACATATCTAATACCAGTAAACTCAGCCATTAGAAAGGCTACAGATCCCATAATAGGGGGAAGAATCGTTCCACCAGTAGCGGCAGCGGCTTCAACTGCACCTGCAAAAACCGGGCTATAGCCCCGCTTTTTCATCATCGGAATGTTGATTGATCCCGTCGTTGCAACATCGGAAGACGGACTTCCGGAAATGCTTCCAAATATACCTGCCGATGCGACAGCTACTTTAGCCAGACCACCTACTTTTTTCCCCATAAAAGCAGCACATATATCAAAGATGAATTGCCCTGCTCCTGCCTTTTGGAAGAAATGTCCAAACATAATAAATAAGAATGCATAAGTAGCAGCTACTTGTACAGGTGCACCATAAATCCCATTTGTCGTAAAAACCATTTCTTCTATAAAGTGATCAATCGTAATTAATCGATGACCAAATGTCCCACCGATGTAGTGGCCAAAAAAAGTGTAACCTAACCCTACTAATAGTATTAACGTAAGCCCAAACCCGAGAGTGCGGCGAGTTAGTTCCAGAACTGCAACTAAAATGATTATTCCTGAAATTATGTCCAATAAGCTAAGAGGATCAACACCACTAATTCTTGACAAAAGTACATCCATTTTAAGAATAAAATGAAGACCAGCGCCCATTACTAGAAATCCAAGAATATAATCAATTACTACAAGTACGGGTGTGGAAGTCTTTGAAAATCTCGTTGTAATAAAGGAAACAGGAAGTATCCCGGTTAAAAACACAACAGCATACGCATAAGGACTCATATTTCCTACAGATCCTAACCATAATTCAAAAACGGAAAGGGATACGGAAATAATTGTAAAAATTACAAAGAAAACTCCATTGGGCTTTTCTCTAAGCCCCTCTTGAAACAGAAAGGACAATCGTTTTTTCACATTTCATCACTCCTACTCTTTTTCTTCAGGATTTCACTATGAATGGGCAATATACTTGGATTTTGGATGAATTTTTGCATAAACCCCACTTTGTAAACCCTTTCAATGTATTTTTCAAATTATTTTTTCCTTCACCAATAAACCCCCTTTCTTTATAGAATTGGGGATAGTTAATACTAACTAACAACTCGCGTATATTCTTGCATTAATATATTTTTTATATTAATGATTCTTAATTCAAAAGTAGGAGAGACCTTAGTTTGTCACAGTTTTTTTACTATTACTTTTTCTATGTCCTTGAAGAACTTTCCTGCCATAAATTTTGCAATACCGCTGAGCACCCTGCTTCCCACACTGGCAATCATTCCCCCTACTTCAGCATTGCAATCCCATTCTAAAACACAGCCATTTTCGGAAGGAGCGAGCCTACAGTCCATCTTTGCAGTAACATGCCCCGGTGAGCCACTTCCCTCAGCATTAAATATATAGTAATGATATCTTTTTACATCCTGCAATTTTACTCTCCCATGATATTCCCCCTTCACAGCTGCAACCCCTAGTTTCATTTTTACGTCATACTCAGTTTCACCTATGAGTGCCAATTGCTGACAACCAGGGATGACTTCTTTAAGGATTTCTGGATCATGTAATGCATTCCATATCACATCAACTGGCTGTTTAAATTCCGTTTTTCCTTTTAATTCCACAGTTTATTACCTCCCTAAAAGAACTGAGATGTCTCTCTAAACAATGGATTTTACCTACAAGGAATTATAATTAGTTAGTACTAACAAACCGAAGGAGTTTAATAAACATATCGCTTTCCCAATTTCGGATTAACCATAAGTAATCACACGGTCGTTTTCAACAGTCATTTTTACAAGTGCATTCGGCATTCCTAATTCAACTTTTTTCCCTTCTAATTCCGCTTCTTCTATACCTCTGGCTCCGCAGGAAACCTTTGATAATACTATTTTTCCACCGCCCTCAATAATTGAATTCACAGAATCTTTTAAAGTAACGGCTGTTTCTCCTATTCCTAACGTTTGGTTTAAATTCTCATCTCGCATTAATTCAACTGCCGCTCCTGCTAGAAACATAGAAACTTGATGCCCCTCTTCAATAGCTGTTTTTGCAATTAAAAATGCACGATCTGCTTGAGTTGGTGCAGACGGACCATGTGTTAAATGTACAAGTATTTTCACCAATATTTTCCCCCTTTTTTTACTATTTGGTTACAAACCTGCGAACGAATCTTTTAAACATAGGAACAAATTAATTTGTGAGTACTAACTAACATATTTTTGTTTGTAAACACTATCAATAACTTGTTAAATACATCATAAATTAAACATTCGGAATTTTCAATACATTTTTCTTTGCCTTTTCAAAAATATTTCCACTTAATTTTACTTCAATAGATTGCCTCCATCCTCTTCTAATTATCGTAAAAAAATGATTGTTCAAGGAAAAGAGACTATCCCATTGTAATCAAGATCTCTTCATCACTATATATAGCATTAATAATATATAAGGATGTGGAACGTGAACCTACAGGATAGCCTATTTCATTATTGTGATAGCACAGAGTTTTCCTTTGCTAATAACCGGCCCGCATTTGGAACAACTGGTTTTAGTCCTAGGTTTTTTAAGATTTGGTACACTGTTGATGTTGCAGCAGATAAAACTGGTAGACCAATTTCATCCTCGACGATTTGAATGGCTGGCAGGGATGGCATCTGTACACATGCAGACAAGACAACTGCATCTGCACCATTCGTATTTAAATTTCTCGCATGCTTAACGAGATTCATAGGATCCAATCTGCCTACTTCAAGATTATCGGATACTTCAAGACTAATAGAATCAATAACTTCGATACCACTTGTATTTAAATACTCAATTACCATATTGGTTAGCGGTTTCATATATGGTGTAATAATCGAAACTTTTTTAGCACCGATTTCTTTAATTCCTTCAATAAGTGCCCCTGCACTACTTACAACTGGAGCAATACTTTTATTTCCTTGTACTACCTGACATAATCGTTCCTCGGAGGATACATGATATCCACAGCCCTGAGACATAATGGCAATTAAGCATGCATATGCCAGTACATCGCATTGTGCATCAGAAAGTTCTAATGCACACCTATCACTATCAAGATCCATCTTTTTTAATTCTTCCTTTGTGACATGCATCATCCTCATTCTGCTAGAATGGAATGTAAAGGATTCCTCCGGAAACCATTCCTTTCTGCTATTTAGCATAGCAGGAATCTCAGTTTCCATTGTTGTGTTAGAACTTGGTACGATTAAACCAACCCGATAGTTTTTTGGCATGATTTTTCCCCTTCCTTATTTACATCTGAATTTAATACGGCAACATGTATGCAGCCATCTAAGCCTTTGGCATGCGTATTGACTGCTTGAAGTGTTTCAGAAATGCTAAATTCATGTGTAATCATTTTTTCTAAAGGATAACGACCTGATTCAATAATTTTCAATGCCACCCCTACTGCCTTTTTAGGACGGCCTAGTACACCTTTGATCGTTAAAAGCTTCCATGTTATTTTACTGGACATGACTTCATCGGTAAGGAAATGATCTGTACCTGAATGAACGATTGTCCCATGGTATCCCGCCAAATCTAAACACATTTTAAATTGAATGGGGGTAGTTGCAGCATTGATGACAGTGTCAGCCATTTTACCATTCGTAATCTTAGAAACTTCTTTTTCAAGGTCTTGTTTATCGGCATAAAGGACATGTGTTGCACCAAATTCTTTGGCAATTTCTAACCGGTGTGCATCTTTTGAAAGACCCGTTACAATAATCGTTCCTGCACCTGCTTCTTTAGCGCCAATTACAGCTCCTAGTCCCATTGGTCCTGGGCCTTGAATGACAACTGTATCTCCAACCGTTGTATCCCCCACTTGTTGAACCCAATGAACGCCATTCGAAATTGGAATAAATAATGTTAATAGATCCGCTGGTACTTCTTCGCTTACCTTATGAATAATCGAATGTGGATGTAAATACATATATTCCGCGAAGCCGCCCCAGAGCGCTGTTTTTTGATTATGGATGCTCATCGCCCCATATCTTAAATCAAAGCAAAGCTGGTAATTTCCGGTTAAACAAGGATCACAATGACCACATGGAATATACTCCTCCACAATGACACGATCCCCTTTCTTTACCTTCCAGCGTTTTTCCGCTTCAGGACCAATTTCGTCGATATACCCTACGATTTCATGGCCAATAATACAAGGAAGTTTGAAAACAGCATTTCCTCCATGTAAATATCCTTCACTGTCAAGCCCGCAAACACCACAGGATTCCACACGTAAAAGACCATCGTTTTCCCCGATTGCTGGAATAGGAAATTCCATCATTTCAATTTGTTCTTTACCTGTCAAGACTGCAGCTTTTGCATGTGTTGGTCTAGTCATTTCTAACCCTCCGTGGTCACTTTTTTCTAATTTTCCACTTTATCACTTCTAATGGAGCATTGGCTATTTCTTGAAATAATTCTGTATGACTTTCATATTTTTTGTCAGGGATTTTTCGAACTTTTACGGATGTTTCAAATTCTTCTTTGAATGGGAACGGCTCCACAATTACTGAACCATCACCAGGCAGTTTTACAGAAATTTGAATCCCTTCACTTCGTTGATTTTTACGAACAGGTCCCAAGATAGCTTCAGCATTGTCATGATGTGTATGGAGTGAGACAAGCTGTGACATGCGATCCATCAATTGCAGGAATTCATAATCCATCCATATTTTATCTTCAAACTCGCTTCGCTTTTCGTTAAATTTCCAGTAATTCATTTTGACGCTGACCCATTCTTTTTGCGTTTCAATCACTACATTTTGCATAAAAACCCTTAAATCCTCAGGAATTTTATATGTAAATGTAGGGTCATAACCAAAACGGCTTGTATATAAGCCAATCCAATGCATCCCGATTAACATCCCGGCATAGGGATCTTCTCCCAGGATTTTTTTATATCCATTTGAATAGAACTGGACATGCTGGTTAACATTAATATTAATGAAATTAATAGGTCTTCCCGATTCCTCGTCAAATAATATCTCTTTATCAGGCTCCACCCAACCAATATCGTGCTTCTCCACAGCCGTAATAAGTGATTGACAGGGTGCGTCGAATTCTTCATTACCCCATTGACGCGCCACCTCTCCGGCTTGAATAGAATGATGAAACTGTTCAACTAACCAAATTTCGTTATCATGCTTAGCGACAAACATACTTCCCCTCCTAAAATTAAAAAGATAAACTATGCATGTTGGACTTTATTCTTTAAAGATGAAATCACTTCATTTGTAGAAAGTACATCTGCATATTTTTGCTGCATATCAAAAAGATTTATTGCATGGGTTGTAATCCCACGATCAAATACGCATTCCTCTGGAACGACAACATTTAAATTGTAAGAAAACGCGTCAACAACAGACGCACGGACACATCCACTTGTGGTTGTACCAGTAACAATTAATGTATCAATATTGTGATCAACTAAATACGAGATGAGAGGTGTTCCGAAGAATGCACTTGGCTTTTTCTTTGAGATAACAATTTCACCTGGAATAGGTCGTAGCTGCTCTACAATCTCTGTACCTTTGCCGCCTTCTACTAATGTTGGATGTCCAAAAACATTCCCTTTAATCGCTGTTTTTTCATTTGAGTTATGTTTATGCCCCTCTATAATGGTATAAAAGATTGGAATATTTATTTCTCTGCAAACATTTAATAGTTTCTGAATGTGTGGAATTGCCTTCCATGCTTCTGCACCGCAGCTAGTTGGATATTTTATAATGGACTGTTCTATCTCTTCAGATTCTTCCCCAGTAAATCCATACGTTACATCAATGATGACTAAAGCCGGATTATGACCAAGTCCTTTCACCTTTCCTAATCCGGCACTAGAATAAACCTTTTGGTCCCTTTCATCTAAATATTGCTCCCAAATTCTCTCTCCCATTTGTTTCCTCCATCTTCATTATCTTTACAAGTCCAGTTTGGAATTCGAATAATTTTAACCATTCGCTCTTCAATGCACTAGTATCAAGATCAATCCCTATTAAAATTAAATAATACTGTTCAGAACTCTCAAGCTTCCAGTCTATCCTTTTTACACCAGAATACTGCATTAAATATGAGGCAGTTCCCCCGTCCTCTAAAATCGGAACAAATCCTTTGGCACGAACAATTTTATCAGCATGGTCTGTAAAAAATGACTCGATAACTGTCTTTTTTAGTGAACGGGCAACTGGAAGAACCAAGGTAGTCATACTTGCATAGCTGGTTGACCGCTGCTTATTATTTTTGTTTATCCAAGATTCCTTTATATCTTCTGTTTTCATTATTTGTTGCAATAGATTTTCAAAATCAATTTCACCATACATGGCAAACTCTACTATTGCTGATGTGTTGCTTTTTTTAATAGCTTCATTGATGCTCTCGCACAAAGACTTTTCAACCAAATCTATTTTATTGACAACAATATGGTTTGCACATTCTAGTTGATGAAATATCGTGTCTTGGAAATCATTTGACTTTTTATCAAGAAAAAACTCCGCATCTATTATTGTCATAATATTTTTTAGTTCAACTTTTGCAATTACTTCCCTTTCATTTAACATCTTTGCTACTTCTTCAGGATTGGCTACCCCAGTTAACTCGATAAAAATGGCATCGGGTTTTTTTTGTAAAAGGGCATCCATACTACGGGCGATTTCACTTTTCTTGCTGCAGCAAATACATCCATCTAATAGGGATTCAATTTTTTCATGATCAAATTGTTTTGAAACCAATAAACCGTCAATATCCAACTTTCCACGTTCATTGATTAACACAGCATAATTCAGACCCATTTTTTTAGATTCAGATAACATTTTTAAGAGTAAAGTAGTTTTTCCACTTCCTAAAAAGCCGCATAACAACACCACAGGAATTCTGCTCATCCTTTTCTACCTCGCGATTTTCCTAATTAATTTGTTGTTAGACTTTTTTCTAACTTCTTTCCAATTAATGATTGCTGAAACGTTTTTTCACGTATATGTTCGGGATCTACCCATTTCATTGCTACTCCCGATTCGATCGCTGCCTTTGCGACAGCTGCTGCAACTGCCGGAGCAACTTGATCATTAAAAGGATTTGGTATGACATTGTCTTCATTCAGTTCTGTTTCGGAAATGAGGGATGCAATAGCATGTACGGCTGCTATTTTCATTTCTTCGTTAATCGTTGTCGCCCTTACTTCTAAAGCACCACGGAAAATCCCTGGAAAAGCTAGAACATTATTAACTTGATTAGGAAAATCTGAGCGACCTGTACCAACGATTCTAGCACCAGCTGCTTTCGCCACTTCGGGGTAGATTTCAGGGTCAGGATTGGCCATCGCAAAAATAATTGGATCTTGATTCATACTTTCAATCATTTTTTTTGTCAGTACACCGGCTTTAGACACTCCAATAAATACATCTGTATTCTCAATGACATCTTGAAGTTGTCCCTCTTGATTGTTGCAATTCGTATAGCTGGCGACTTCATTTTTTATTCCATTCATTCCAGAAGTACGTCCCTTAAAAATAGCTCCCTTTGTATCGCACATAATAATGTCTTTTACTCCGAACGACAGTAGTAATTTGACGATGGCAATCCCAGCTGCTCCTGCTCCATTAACAACAACTTTAATTTGATCCATTGATTTATTTACCAATTTCAACGCATTCACAAGCCCGGCAGCCGTTACAATAGCGGTACCATGCTGGTCATCATGAAACACAGGAATATCCATTTCTTTTTTCAAACGTTCTTCAATCTCAAAACATTGCGGTGCCGCAATGTCCTCCAAGTTCACACCCCCAAATGAGGGAGAGAGCAGCTTAATTGTTTCAACAAGCTGATTGACATCCGTTGTTTCAAGGCAAATCGGAAATCCATCAATACCGGCAAAACTCTTAAATAAGATACATTTCCCCTCCATCACCGGAAGTGCTGCTTTAGGCCCTATATTGCCCAAGCCCAAAACAGCCGTGCCATTTGTGATGACTGCTACCATATTTCCCTTCATGGTATATTCAAATACTTTATCTTCATCGTTATATATTTCCATACAAGGTTCTGCAACACCAGGAGAATAGGCTAAACTTAGGTCTTCTGAATTTTTTACCTCTACTTTTATTTCGGTACCTAACTTACCTTTATTTAACCCGTGTAACTGTAATGATTTTTCACGCAAATTAAACATTTGAATTTCCCCTCTTCAAATATGTTAGTTTTATGCACCAGCTGTTCTAATTAATGTGCAAACTCTTAAGGTTGGTTATTTACTATTTTTCCTTTTTTGATTGTTAGTACTAACTATCTATTGTTTTGTCATCTAAGAATTCATATTTGTTACTCTTTCTTTTCAATAAATTTTGAAATTAAGGAACCTATTACTAGAGCCAACACTGGCGCACTTATATGAAAAAAGGAAATGTTTGATAAAGCTATGACAAAAGAAAAGGTAGAACTTAATCGGAAGCTTTGTTTAGAAAAACCCAATTGTAAACTAGAGCCGAGCACTCCTATAAGAGCAAACCCAGCTAACATCGACACAAAAGGTAATGGTAATGCCTTCATAAAAGGAACGACCTTCCAAGATACGATGCCGAATAGTAAAATTATGACACCTGAAACAATTGAAGCGATATACCGTTTCTGTCTTGGCCCAGTTTCATCATCTGCACATATTGCAGACATCATTCCCGCAATATTTGCGCTTTGTCCACCAAAGAAAGCTGTGATCATGGTAAAAATTCCACTTGCCGTAATGATTTTTTTAGTTGGTGGATTATAATTTTGGCTTTCTAGTGCACCAATACCCGGCGCTGCATCATTACTTAATATTAGTAATGCTAGTGGAATGGATATTGTAAAAATTCCGGCTATAGAAATAGTAGGTTTAAATACGCTAGGAAGAATATATTTTGATCCCATTGTCGTAATTTCAATATTTTGTGTGATTAATATTATGAGTAGTGCAATACAAACAGCTCCGAGAACTGCTGGTATCCGCTTCACCCATTTCATCAAAATAAAGTAACATAGCAACGCAGGCAACCCAACAATGGCTAAATCATGAATCGATGTTATAAGTCGGACTACATAGGTTGTAACCATTCCGCTTAACATGGCTGCTATCGTTTCTTTAGGGAACCATTGCATAACTTTGGTAAAAAAACCCGCAATTCCTACAATAAAAATAATGAAACCGCAAAAGATATAAGACCCAATTAGTTCTGAATATGAGTAATATGGAGTCACCGTAACAAGAAACGCAACACCGGATAGTGAATGTGCTCCAGTAATTGGAATTTTGTACAGAAATGGGAAAACTATACTAAATATCCCTCCAAAAAAGTACACAGCAAACATCCAGGATATCGTTTGTTCATGTGTAAAATGACCAGCATCTGCTGCCGCTAAGATAATGGCAGGCGGTCCTGTCATTGCCAGCATGGCAGATATAATCCCCGAGGAAACATTCATTGTCGTCAGATTGTGTATGGCACTTTGTTTGTTCCGATGATTTCCTGCTTCCTTAACATGATCGGTTTCCGATTCCATTTAGCGTAAACCCCACAAAATAAAATTAGTCTTATAAGATAAAACTTAGATTTCCAAGTGGTTCATTATTATTTAATAATTCTATCTTTTTTAAGGATATCTTTAAGTTATTTCCACCCAAACGTATGTGATGCACGTTTCTTCCTGCATACATCGTTTGTTCTCCTCTTCTTAATTCGACCAGCATGAAATTAGAGGATACGATCATTTCATCTCCCTGATCTTCAAGAATTTCAACATTTGTAATCAGATGACGTGTTTTCGATTGTGGCTGTTGCCCGTATGCCAGCCCTGTCTCAAGCCTCCACACTCTTTCTTCCAATCGTTTTCTATCATCGTAGATAATCGATACATGTGTTTCCGGGTCAATATCGTTATCGTTACACGGAACCCAGTATTTGCAGTCATCTGTAAATAATTCCAGCCACTCTACTAACTTATTTTCATTAATATATCTTGCTTCTTGATATAAGAATGCTTCTATTTGTTGTAAATCAATTTTTGTTTTAATCAAAGTTATTCCCCATCCCTTCTTTGCCATATTCTTTCGTTAGACTTCCTGAATTTTCACGCCTCCATTAAGCGCTTCCATTCTTTATAAATGGCCCTTGTCGATACCTCGTCACTCGAATTAGCGGTAATAATTCCATTTTCATCTACCTGTTCCCTATTTAGACCGCGACTAATGACAAGCCATTCGTGACCTTCAGCCTTTAGTCCCTCTTTAACACGATCAAAAGCTACTTCCACATCATCCGGACTGCCAAATCCAGCAGGACCGTAAAAACCTTCATGAGTTCTTAAACGCTGTGCATTAACTTCTTTTGATACACCTTTTAACATAATAGGATACAGTGCCACTTCTGTTCGTTCCACTGAAACTGGTTGGATAACCCGAACTTGTGAACCTAATAATGCAAGATTAGGGAAGATGATTAAATTAAACGGCAGAGCCCCAATATTTAAATCTCCTGCCAATTCGTACAATGAATGACCATTACCAAGATCCGAAACCTTCTCTTCTTTATGCATCTTAGCGAACTTCATCTTCTCACCTGTCCGCTTTGCGACAATATCAAAAAATGTCTTGTGTACAAAACTTAAATGATAAGGATCAATCGTATTTTCAACTTGGAACTTCCAGTTAGCATTAAGGAAATACTTTTGTTTTCCAGCTGATAGTTCAATCCCTTCAGGTCCGGAATCAGCAACATAATCAATGTATGGGAGAGCATTTCCTAAATGTTCTTTCAGTGGTTTAACATTTTCATTTAGGCTTGCAAAGATAAATCCACGATAGCTATCCACTCTAGGAACACGAATTAACCCCATTTCCTCACGTTTAAACTCTTCACCATATCCATCCTGAAATGGAGCGCCTAGAAGTTTGCCGCTGTTCGAATACGTCCAACCATGGTATGCACAGCGAAGGACATGAGCATTACCGCATTCATCCTGGCAGACTGACGCGCCCCGGTGGCGACAGCGATTAAGGACGACATTAATTTCTTCACTATCAGCACTTCGTGTAACGACCACCGGCTGGGATCCTATTTTCGTAGTTTTATAATCACCGGGATTCGCTATCTCACTTTCATGTCCAACATATACCCATGTGCTGCCATATACCTTATCAATCTCCATCTTAAAAATAGCTGGATCTGTATAAATCTTTCCGTGAACAGCGCCTTCTTTAACATAGTCAGCAATGTTTATTGCATTTATCATTAATCGTACACCTTCTTTTCAGTTTTTTGTTTTTGTGAACAGCTCCATTTTTGATATAAGCAGCTAAGCTTCATAATCTAAGACTGGCTCAAAATTAGAATGTCCCTTTCCTTTCCAACGGCTAATTGATGGGTCCAGTATTGGATGAAGATCTTTATGATCACACCAAGCTAAACTCTCAAGCTCAAGTGGGTCTAGATAATTGACCTTCTGAGTTCGCATATCTTTAATCAAGAGTCTAACTCCATTGGACGAGTAATCTAATTGTATAGATACATGAGCAAACTCATTTTTAAGAATGAATTCCTCCTTACACATGCTTTACCTCCTTCTGAATGATAGTTAGTACATACTAACATACAGATCAAAAAAATGATTTGCTCATTCGTTTAAGTTAGCACTAACTAACACAATAGAACTATTAACACTATGATAATATCGAATTTAATAATTGTCAATAATATTCTGAATCTTTTCTAAAGTTAAATTTCATCAATTTTAGCTCTTGTTACAAAAAAGCTTTGGTCTATTGAGACCCCCTATCCCAATTGGGATAGGGGGTCCCTCTAAATTTTCCAAACTCTTTTATTTTCAACACGTTTTGTTAGACCCTGAGAATCTAATTTTTCTAAAAATGGGATCATATATTTACGTGAAAGGTCTAGAATTTCCTTCGCATTACCTACTTCAAACTCTTCTCCTGTACCATCTCTTAGTTTGTCGACTGCTTCCTTAAAGACCTCTCCATGATAGGCAAATTGCTCATCTAAATGCACCACAAACTCCTGATCTTCAAGAAAACGTCTTAAATCAGCCTCCAGCGTGTCAGGTATACCGGATTCTGAAAAATAATCCTTATAATAGCGAACCTTTAGCCCGTCTTTCTTTAATTCATTCAGCATGTTTTCCGTACGCTTTTGCCAGCTTTTTGGTACATGTGGAACAAAGCCTGATAACGAAACAAACTGCTCTTTTCGTTTAAACGTGCCATTGGCAATCCCGTTTTCAACTACAAAATCCAGCAGCGATTTTGGGAATTTTTTTTGCATAGATTGCAAAAGCTCGGCCTTATTTAATCCTAGTTTCATCGTATGCGTTTGATGGAATTCTTGCAGGCGATCATAGATGTCTTCCTCGATTGAATTAATTAACATTCTGAGTGTATACTCTTTCGCGTTGTAGAAAACAAATTCCTCATCTGCTAGAAACTCATTCAAGGTTTCTTCATCCAGCGCAGTGCGTTTTATTAATTCGCCTATATTTAAGCTTTTCGCTTCAAAAATTGCTGCAGTAATCCGTTCCTTCGGTGAACCTACTTTTTTCTTTTCCAATTCTTCAATCGTTTGATTACCAAATCGATATTTATTTCCTCTAGGATCTATGACCCAGCCGCCGCCAATCGTTTCTTGAGGGCTTGGACGTCTTAAAATAAAGCGATCGCCACGCTTCGTAAGAATTTCTTCCTCTAAACGCAGCTGACATAATATTTCACCATTTTCTTCTTTAAGCTCATTTCTGTCAAAAAAGACGATACGTCCCATTACCTCGGTTGTCCCAATATGGAGTTTAATCGGCATCCTTTGTTTAACCAAATGTTCAAGATCCTCAACTACACGTATCGCAACATCCACTGTTTTCGTCACAATAAAATGCTCCGATGAAACCAAAACATCACCGCGTTCTAAATCCTCTTTCGAAACCCCTGAAAGATTAATGGCGGTACGCTGGCCGGCATAGGCTTTTTGCGCTTGCTTATGATGAACCTGAATTTGCCTTGCTTTTACCTCTAGACCTTGTGGCATGATCTTAAGTGTTTGTCCCTCTTCTACCGTACCTTCATAGACAGTTCCTCGAACAACAGTCCCCTGCCCCTTTATGGTAAACACCTGATCAATCGGCAGACGGAAGGCCCCTTTTGCATCTCTCATTTCTTGCTCTTTTAATGTTGTAATGATTAAATCTTTTAATTCCTCAATACCCTTTTTCGAGAGGCTGTCCACTAACACAAACGGGGCACCCTCAAAGACCGTCCCTGTTAGTTCTTCTAAAATATCATCTTTCACAAGCTCAATAAATTCTTCATCGACCCGGTCAATTTTTGAAATCGCAATCATCCCGTTTTTCACGCCTAAGAATTTTAAAATATCTAGATGTTCTCGTGTTTGCGGCATTACACCTTCATCTGCTGCAACAACCAATACAACTAAATCAATTCCAGCAACCCCTGCGATCATTTGTCGAATAAAGCGCTCATGGCCTGGAACGTCAATCACCGAAATTTGAATTTCGGAATCCTCATATAACGGTGCAAAGCCGAGTTCGATTGAGATTTGCCGTTCTTTTTCCTCTTTTAATCGATCTGTATCCACATTGGTCAAGGCTTTTGTTAATGAAGTTTTACCATGATCAATATGCCCTGCCATACCAATTGTAAAATATCGTTTATCCAAAGTTGCCACCTGCTTTTTTTACTTCTTCCTATTTACTTTATCTTTAACGGACCGATAGTTCAAGAGGACAATTTTAGACTGTTATATGTGCTCCGATGGCACCGCAATATTCGCCTTTTTCTAGAAATACCGGTATTACTCCTACCATATTCATATAAAACTCAAGTGCCTGCTTTAATGGATGATTGCCAACAGTGGCACTTCCGATAATGACAGCATTTTTAACCTGATGAATCGTTGCTGCCTGTGACGTTAACAACACAATTGTTTCAGCTATCATATTAGAAAGTGACGCCAGACGGTCTCCTTCTGAATGTTTCTGCCGAATACCCTTTGCAAAGTTTGCCGCTGTTAATTCACCGTTAACGGGACTTTCACCAGATTCATAGATGTCTTTTACCATCATGTCAACATTACCTTTATTTCCTTCTTCCGCGAGGACTGTGAGCTGACGGTAGCCTCGTACTTTGGTAAGTAGTGATCCAAGACCTGTAAACGTACCGCCACCAATTCCACTGCCAAGGATTCGCTCTACCTTATCGCCTTTCACTACATGCCAAGAGGTTCCGGTTCCAATATTTACAATTAAATAGTTTTCTCCAAGACTCTTATTTTCAGCCGCTAGTAAAAAACGAGTACCCTCACAGGTTGCTTGGAACTCGGGAATGATTATACTCTTTGGAAAATACTTTTTCTGTATGACACTGGATTTACCGCCAGTTAATGCAACGTGTAAAGATGGCACAGATAGTTTCAACCATGAAATCGCTGCATCCTTTTCTTTAATGTGAAATTTTTTAAAATGCATTCTCTCATTTTCCTGATAAACTATTTTGATTAATGAACCGCCAGCATCAATTCCTGCCGTATTTCGATGCATTCCCTTCCACCTCTTTAATAACGACTAGTATACTTACTAATTTGACAATCATCGTTAATTTCCTGCTTTTCATTTCACCAATCCTCCACATTCATGCCGTTCCAAGAGTCAAGTAATATGCTATGTTGGAAAAAAGTACTTTTACAACAAAGGAAGATTCAAATGAAGAAAATATCTTGGCCAATTTTATTAGGACTTACCCTGTTAGTGGGATGTCAGAATGCCGAAACGAAGGAAGAAACAAAGCCATCGACCGTACAAATGGAGGAAAAAGCACAAACAGAATCAGAAATGAACACACCTTTCCCTTATCCCAATTTATTGGCTGATAGCGAAGAATCCTTTTCACTTTTAGTTATTGGGGATCAGAATACCCCCATTGAAAACAACCAAAAGATTACCCAAAAAGTAAAAGACATTTTAAGCTTACCTGAACTTGAAATGGTCCAGAATGCCTATCCGGAACTGAATATTAAAACAGAGCCAGCCTATATTCTCTTTGACCAGGCTGGAGTAATACACCAATCAAAGGATATAAATGAGCTGAAAACTTATCTAGAACAAAATAATCCAAAATAAAAACCAGAATTTTTCTGGTTTTTTTAGTGCTTTAATTCAACCATTCTATAATAGACAATCAGAATGGATTGAGTGATGAGGTAAAAACAAATTGAATATATGATTTGGTATCCATTCTTATAATGAAAGATCCCAATCTTATGAGTCACCCATTCAAAGCAAAAGGAAAGTATTGTTGCAACGGTTATAAAAAGAACTATATATTTATCTTTTATACAGAACTTTTTATAAATATAAAGAAAAATATAACCATAAGGTGGATATAGTAGATATAAAACTAGATCCATACCTGTATATTTCGGACCATCCATAATATCATAATAATCAAATGGAGCTATCCCGAACGAGTTATCAATAATGCTAGGAACAGTCAAACTGTATAAAAAGATTAACACTGTAAATTGTTTAGAAAAAATCTTTGGAAGATAGAAAAAAATGCCCCAAGTGACGATAATAAAAACCAGTAGACAATAATCATTAAAACCAAATCCAGACTCAGTCCACGACATTGTATTCACCCCTCGAACGGGATTCGAGACCTCTATACCATTTCAAGCTTAATAACAGAACCAACAAAAATAATGAAAAGTATAAAAAGGTATAAAAAGTATTCCAATGTTTAAAGGTGTACATACCGTTGTATACGTTTATTAAATCACTAAATACGATAATCAAGCTAAATAGAGAAAACAATTGTATTTTTTTGTTCAAATGGCTTCTATAAATTAGTAAGGTGAAGCAGCACATTAATAATGGAATAAAAACATTCTTAAAAATAAGAGCGGCAATATATAATTCTGTATCCGTCGTCGTTTTTATCCACTTAAACGCGTCGAACAATCCAATATAGGTATTAGTATTAATAAGACAGCTTAGTAAAAAAAGAAGGGTGACCTCATTAACAGAGGCTTGCTGGTGGATTCTATTAAATAAAAACAGACCTATAAGGATCCAGCTAATGAAAAAATAAAAGGTTACAATCATGAGTATGTCTCTCCTAATGTACCGCAGCCTCTTTTATCTACATAATTAGCTTTAACCTTAAGGGCTAAATCATTCATTATACCTTCATAATTTGATCAGTTTATTAATATTTAGGAAAACATTGAAGTCAATTAATATTTATCGTTATCCTGTAACTATAAAATTTAGGAGGCTATTTCATGTCTGCATTAGTATTTATGGCTTTGTATCGTCCGAAGCCCGGACAGGAGAATGAATTAAAAGATATCCTTAAAGTACATATCCCCGTCCTTCGGGAAGAAGGCTTGATAACCGAACGTGAATTATTAACGTTGCAAGCTGAGGACGGAACCATTATTGAAATTGCTGAATGGAAGTCTAGTGAGGCAATTGATCAAGCACATCAATCAGAAAAAGTAATGGCAATATGGAACAAAATTGGTGCTGTCGCTGAACTTACAAATCTATCATCCCTTGCAGAAGCACAATATCCTTTTCCAAACTTCAAAGCTATTTAGGTTGGGTTTTTGAGATATCTTTTTTTAATAATACGTCTTGTCATTCATCGAGTGACCAGCAAAAGTAAAATAAACGGAGATTTTCCGGTTAAATGCAGAATGGAGCTCGTTTCAGGGAATATAAGCGGAATTTTTCCGCTTATGCAAAGCAAAGTCTCTCATTTTCGAATTTTTTGAGCCAATAGGCGGAATCTCTCCGTCTATATTGGCCCTTTTTAATAATAATTTAGAAATAAGCGGAATTATTCCGTCTATTTAGCAACTCAGGAGCTGCATCGCCCATCAATAAATAAAGAAATAGACGTATGCCAATTCATACGTCCTTTCTTAACTATGAAGCACCCGAAAAACGTAACCCTTCTTTCCTAATGAACCTTCCGTTTTTCTAGTGTCCATACACTTTCTCTTTTTTAATTTGTAAATACAAATTCCGTCCGGCTTCCGGTTTGTCCTGCAATAACTTCTAATCTAATATCGATTCTTTCTTTCAGTTCCGGAACATGCGATATGATTCCAACTAAACGTCCGCTGCTTTGGATATCCATTAGCGCTTCAATGGCTTGATCAAGGGATTCAGGGTCAAGTGTGCCAAAACCTTCGTCAATAAACATCGTTTCGAGTGAAACACCGCCTGCATAGTTTTGCACCACATCCGCAAGCCCAAGCGCCAACGATAGAGAGGCTTTAAAGCTTTCCCCACCCGATAAAGTCTTTACATGACGCTCTTGCCCAGTATATTGGTCAAAGACAAGAAGCTCTAAACCACTTTGAACATTCCCTTTTGAACGATCCGTTTTCCTTAGAAGCTCGAACCTTCCCGCGGTCATTTTTCTTAATCGGACATTAGCTTCCCGTAAAATATCATCTAAGAATGCCGCAAGTACATAACGTTCAAATGTAATACGATACGTATTTTGGCCTTTAGCAATTTCGTGCAGATGTCCAATCAGCTGATACCGTTCCTCTAATACCTTCATTTCCTCATTAATTTTTTCAACTTTGTGAAAGATATCAAGGTTGTCCCGCCTCTTAACAAATAGATCTGTCCGTTGATTGTTTAGCTCTACAATTTCAAGTGCAAGCTTCTCTAATAATGCCTTTAACCCCTCAACATTAGGCGTCTTAACATCTTGTAAAAGCACAGTTAATTCAGTTAAACGGTCTGAAACAGAGCGTAACTCTTCACGATAACTGCGAATTTCACCTTCGAGAATCTGGATTTCCTTCTCAGTTTTCTTAGATGAATGATAGAGACTGTAATTTTCAAATCCTTGTTCTGCAAGTTTCGTAACAAAGATTTCTCTCTCAGCTTTAAGCTCATTTTCTTTACTAGAATGGTGTTTGACTGCGTCTCGCAATCTGGCAGTTTCAGCGGATTGTTTCTCTTTTACTGTTTGTAATTGCTTTTGAGCCTCTTCTAGTCTTTTCACTAACATTTCATGCCTATTTTTTGAAGTTATTAACGCCTCTTCGTATGCTGCCTGTGTTCGAAGGTTCTCTGGGATCACCTTCATCATCCTGGTTAGGTTCGTGTTCTTCTCCGTAAACTGTACAGTCATTTCGGTTACATGAACTGAAAGCTGTTGTATAGCACTTTTTAAACCTGATTTTTCAGAATCGCTTTTCTCTATGTGCTTGTTAATCTGATCAAGCATTTTGATTTGTTCATTCAGCACTTTTTGAGCATTCTGTAGATTTTTCTTGGCAACAAGAATCTCTGATTTTATTGCATGCAAATCGGTCTCATTAAAGTCAACCCGATTGGAACGAATTTCTTTTAAAAGCTCCTCACAATTTTCCCGTTGTGTCTTTTCAATCGATTGACTTTCAAAAAAGAGTGACTCTGCTGCAGCTTTTTCTTTTTCCAATAGAACCGCATGTTGTTTAGCGGCTTTAAGATCTTCTTCATTTGGGATTAGTGCCTCGTCCGCTGAAGCTGGTGCGGGATGGTGCTCCGAACCACATACTGGACATGCTTCACCATTTGAAAGTCGTGCTGCTAACAGTGACGCTTGTCCATGCAGCCATTTATTCTCCAATTCTTCCACCAGTGCCTTGGCATCCAAATACCTAGCACTTAAATTTTCATATTTTCCAGCTTTCACTTTTAGATCCTTTAATGCATATTGATGACGTCCAAGGTAGCTTTCGTATTTTTCCATACGTTCTAACTCAGTTTGCATTTTTTCTAGCTGACGTTCATTTTCTAAAAACTTAAGCTGGCCCTTTTCAATTTCTGCCTTTTTGTCAAGAAGTTTTTTCACCTTGTCATCCAGACCCTGAAGATTATTTTCAGCTTCTACTTGTTTTTTCTTTGCAGCTTCTAAAGAAGCTTCAACTGCCGTTGACTCCTTTACCAAAGCAGCAAAAGAATAAACATCGTCCTTCATATTGAGTAGTTGGTTAATCATTTCAAGTGCTTTTTGGCGCTCCCCTTCACGCTCGTATTCAGCTTGATACTGTTGTTCAAACTGTTTGGAGAGAACCTCAAGTTTCTCGATTTCACTTTGTATTGAAGTAACATTTCCCTTTAATTGGTCCAACTCTCGCTTTAACCGGTGGCATAGTTCCTCTTGTTGGGCCAATAGTGCTGCTTTATGCGCAAGCTGCACTTGTTTTTCTTTTTCTACAAAAGTATCTACTTGTGATTCAAGTTTACTTTTTTCCTCTTTTAAGGCTTCTCTTGTTTGGATTTGTTTTAGGATGGATTCTGCTTCAAATAGTTTGCCTTTTAAGATATCTTGTTCCTGTTCCTTTTCTTTCAAGGAGATGGTTAATTTTTCAAGCAGTTTTTCCATATCATTGATTTCTTCCTGTAAAAGAGGCATGAGGATTATATCATTTACACTGTCTGCTTCTAAATATCCTCTTAGCTCGTCATTGGTTACAGCTTGAATCCGGCGAAGATTTTCATTTCTCGTTTGAACCTGCATTTCAACCGAATTTTTTAACTCTGTAGATTCAGACTTCAGCTTTTCTTCGACCATCTTATAAATCTGTGTATGGAACAAGCGCTGTAAAATTACTTCTTTATCCTTACTATCAGATGTTAACAGTTTTCGAAATTCCCCTTGAGGAATCATTAAAATCTGACGGAACTGATTGCTGTCAATCAGCATAATTTCTTTAATTTTTTCTTCCACATCATTGATTTTTGTAGCGAGTAATTTCTTTTCTCCGTTCTCATCCCAGCTATATAATTCAGCCTTTGCTGGTAACGTTGTGTACCCTTCGCCCTTTTCTTTTTTCTTAGGCTGCTGCGGGAGTCGGGTGATTGAATAAACTTTGTTCCGGATAGCGAAATCGAGTGAGACCTCTGTGACCAAATCTGCTCGTGCAAATTGACTTCTTAGTTCGGGGCCGTTACGGTCCTCGCCACTTGCTTTTCCATATATCGCATAACTAATAGCGTCAAATATTGTAGTCTTACCCGCCCCTGTTTTACCAGAGATGACAAACATTGTGCGATTTCCCAGTTGCGTGAAATCAATAGTCTCTATATCCGCATATGGACCAAAAGCCTGCATGGTTAGTTTTAATGGTCTCACTTAACTGCCTCCTCTCGTAACACTTTTTCAATCACGTCTGTCATTACTTCCTTTTTATCGGAGGAAAATTCAGCTGTTGTCATTTCCGTATAAAATTGCTCAAATAAGTCTAGCTCAGATTTTTTCTCATTTCGTGTGATATTGATAGACTGTTTTTTCTTCATGTCCGTTATATCTATTTTCCGTTCCAGGTGTAAGACGTTCGGATACACTTGGCGTAATTTATTGATTGGGTCAAGCAATGCACCTTCATCTAACAAGGTGATTTTCAAATAATCATGCAAACGTTGTTTTTCATAATAGAAAGGATCTAATAACTCATCTAGATGTCCTTCTAGTTCACGCATGTCATGTGTAGGATTCAGTGACCGATAACGGTGCGAAAAATTCCCTTTTCCATCCATTTCGATTATAGAAATCGATTTATTTTGTTTGGCTTCTGAAAAGGAGTACTTTAAAAGGGAGCCTGAATATTTAACTTTGTCGTGTTTGATGGCATCAGGGCTGTGAAGATGTCCAAGGGCTGTATAGGAAAATGGTTCAAAAACTTCAGCTCCTACACAACCTGAACCTCCAACAGATAAAACTCGTTCGGAGTCAGATGTCTGCCCCCCTAGCACAAATGCATGTCCTACCAGGACGTTGGGTTCATTAGGATTTAGATTCTGCTCCATTTTTCCAATCAATGCCTTCATCGCGTCCTGATGGGAATGAATGGAATCATCCCCGAGCAGCTGCCGTACCACTCCAGGTTCTGCAAAAGGAACTAAATAAAAATTAACGCCGTTAACCTGTACCGGCTTAAAACTATTTGTTAGCTTACCGGATAGATAGAATTGGCTGTGCTTATACCATGAGCTGCCAAATGACAATCTTTCAGCACTGTCATGGTTTCCAGCAATCGCAACAACTGGGGTCTTCAGCTCAACATTGATTTTAAATAAGATTTCATCTAATAAATCAACGGCGTCGGTTGGCGGTACTGAACGGTCATATAAATCACCGGCAATGACGACGGCATCTGGCTTTTCATCGGCAACAATTTCAACAAATTGATTTAATGCTTCCCGCTGGTTTTCTGTCATGTATACACCATGCACTAACTTTCCTAAGTGCCAGTCAGCTGTATGGATAAATTTCATGTAATCACCCCATCTTTATTCACTCATAAATACTATTATAGCAAAATACCATCTTTTGTGAGATTGGAAAACGTAGAAATAACAGGTAATACTGGGTGGAGGATTTTAATTTTAGCTGTGTTAGACTAGGCTGTTGATTTCCGCTACAGGTTCTTTAATCAGTAGATTCCTTTAACACAGCCTAATTTATAACGCAAAAAACAGCCCGACTCTTTGGTCGGGCTGTTAAATCATTGGCTTCATAAATTACTTTTTAGTTACGTTAGCAGCTTGTGGTCCACGAGCACCTTCAACAACTTCGAAAGATACTTCTTGACCTTCTTCTAGAGTTTTGAAACCTTCTGTTTGGATAGCAGAATAGTGAACGAATACGTCGTTACCGTCTTCAGCTTCGATGAATCCGAAACCTTTTTCAGAGTTAAACCATTTTACTTTACCGTTTTTCATGTGAAAAAATCCTCCTATTGGCTTAGATCAAGCCATGTGTAAAATTCACCAAATTACAACGTGATAGCTTTACTTCCACTTTCTTATCCAAACTTCAGTTAAAACTTGAACAAGCTTTGTAACATAAATCTAATCTCGTGCAACGGCTGACTAAAATTTAACATTTTTTAGCTGTTCAGTCAATAAAGTATTATAGACAAAAGCCTACAAAATTCGGGGTTAGTAAGGCATTTACAACCAAATTCTCAGCTTACTTTTCGTGATGATTACCGCTCGAATTCGTGACCATAACTTGATTTCTATCAATCTTGCCAATTTTACATTTAATGTCTTTGGCGATGTCTTTAATGAGTAATTCTAAGCCAATGTAAGTTAGCGATGGGAAATTTGCAAACAGCTTTTTAACCTCCCATTTCAGTTCATTTTCACCGCAAATACTGTGACGGTTGATTTTTTCTACTTCATCCTTAATAATGGCAAGTTGTTTTTGTTTTTCAGCATTAGGTAACTGCTCAATCGCGTCAAGTCTGTTAAGAAACTCTACAGACTTTTCAATTTTCAGCCTCATTTCATCATGAACATCCTTTGAAATAATATGATTCTTGCATTTAAATTCATTTAACTTAAGGGCAGAATCATAGGTTGCTTTTACGATTTCCTCTCTCGTCATACTATTTGTTTCATAGCTAAGCATATTTTTCCAGGATGGCTGCTGCATAGCTGCACGGAAATCTTCAAGTTTATGGCAAAATTTCTTATAACCATATTTCTCTGGATTTTCAAAGGCAGGACTGCCCGGATCTAGGAATGGTGAAAGTGGCGCGACAAAATAGGATATTCGAGAATCCTCGCCGCATACTTTGTGAATATTTTCACAAAATTCGACATTTCTCATCGCACTTTCATAACTTTGATTAGGGATCCCTGTCATGAAAAACAAGTCAATTTTCGCACAGCCATGCTTTAATGCATATTGGAGCATTTCTATCACCTTAGCATTTGTACATGGCAGTTTTCCATTATATCTGCGAATGTCCTCATCCGCAGATTCAAGTGTAAGCTCAATACTATACTTAGGTATGGCCTTATTTAATCTTTCGAAAAATTTCTCATCCGCGTAATTAAACAATTCAAACACAATCTCATTCTTCAGCTTCATGTTTGCTAAACCATCGAGGAATTCATCAACGTACTCCTTACCACCCTGCCTTATATCGTTCAATAGAAAAATAGGTGCACGTGTAAACCTTTGAATCAAGGCAATATCTTCAAGCATTCTCTTTGGCGAACGCATTACCAGCTTTTTTCGATTACAGTTTAACTCATATGCGTCCTTAGCCCCCCCGCAGATTAAACAGTTATAGGTACATCCCTTTGAGGTTAAGATGGCTGTATTCGGATACTGAATCCACCCTTTATAAGGCAGTGGATCTAGTAGATTAAAGTACTTAAAGACAGAACCTATGATGTAGCGGTATCCGGGTAAATTAAACTCATCAAGACTGTCCGGTACATAGGTAAGCTCATTATAATAATATTGATTTTTCCGCTTCCAGGTTAGATTAGGTATACCTGCAAGTCCCGATATATCCTTTTTCTCGAGCTTATTGAGTAGCATGAGTATTATTTTTTCAGTGGTGTCACCACGAACCACAAAATCAATACAAGGATATTCAATTAATTCCTTATGGAAATAGGTGCTAGATAATCCCCCGAACATAACAGGTGTATCTGGGTGATATTTCTTAATGATTTTAGCTAATTCCACACTTCCATGTGCATGCGGAAGCCAATGTAGATCAATTCCAAATGCTTTTGCTTTAATATTTCGTATTTTCTTTTCAACATTAAAATTAGGATTTAACAACATCCGATTTGCAATATTGACGATCTTCACCTTCAATCCAAATCTTTCTAAATAATCACCAATACTAGTCAACCCAATTGGATACATTTCAAATACAGGTGATGATGGAACGACATCGCTGATTGGACCGGTAAATAGCATTTTTTTTCTGAAGTCATAAACGGTTGGCGGATGCAACAGTACCAAGTCGTAAATCATTTGATCACTTCCTAAATTTTCTTAAATTTGATTACACCTTTATCGTAATATAAGAAACAAGGAAAATGTTGGGTTAATTATTACAATTAATTGATAATTACGAAAACATCATTAATCTAGAGTTAAACGTAAAAAAGCCGAAGAATATTATTTCTTCGGCATAGTCATTACTTCTTCATCTTCGTCTCTAAACTTATCTAAAATCGTAATCGTGTCAACTAAATGATTATTAAAAATCTGACGAGCCACTGCTAGTAATTCAACGATCATGGGGTCTTTAAGCGTATAAATGACTTTATTCCCTTCCTTTGTGCCAGTGACAATGTTTTTGGCTCTTAAAACTGTTAACTGCTGAGAAACAGCAGAGCCTTCACTGCCAACCAAGGTTTGAATTTCATTCACATTTTTATCCCCTTCAGCTAACAGTTCTAATATGCGGATTCTCAAAGGATGTGCAAGGGCTTTGAAAAATTCCGCCTTAAATTGCTGCATTTCAAGATTCAATCGATTCACTTCCTCATTTCATCTAGTAAGTAGCCGAGAGCTTCTGTTTGCTGCTATCCATAACTTCGGAAGCCGAAAGCTTCTTACATTCTTTAAAGGCGAAGTGTTTACAACCAAGACATTTATTTTGCTCCAGCTGTGATAATGCAAATTGAATAGCGTCACCTGTGTGTGCAAAGAAATGTTCCTGACCAATAACTTCATATAAGCCGGTACTTACCAAAACATTTTTTGGTTGTTCATTAATTCCAGATATGATAACTATACCATTTTTTGAAAAATGGGACACAATACTAGCCAAATTGGCCTCTCCCGTTGTATCCATAAATGGAACCCTGCTCATCCGCAATAACAGAATCTTAGGCCGGTAGTTAATGGTATTCATAATGGATGTTTCAAACGTCTGGGCAGCTCCAAAAAATAATGGACCTTCTACATTATAGATACTTATCTGAGGACAATCATGTGATTCAGATACAATCTGCGGCTCGACCTTTGCATGTTTATGCTGCAAGTTTGGCAATGCCTTTGCAGTAGTCATTAGATTGCTCATTCTCATTGTAAATAGAACCGCAGCCATCACCAATCCGACTTCCACTGCCGTTGTTAAATTAACAAAAACTGTTAATAAAAAGGTAACAACTAATACCAATGAATCAGTAGATTTTGTTTTTAAAATATAGGCAAATACTTTCCGTTCACTCATATTCCATGCAACCACCATTAATATAGGTGCCATGCTTGCCAGCGGTATATATGAGGCAAATGGAGCAAAAAACAGTAACACGAGTAAAACGACTACCCCATGAATAATACCAGACAACGGTGAAACCGCGCCATTTTTTATATTAGTAGCGGTTCTAGCAATGGCACCTGTTGCTGGAATACCTCCAAACAGAGGAGTAACCATATTGGCAATCCCCTGACCAATTAGTTCCTTGTTACTGTTATGCTTGCTGTTTGTCATTCCATCTGCGACAACCGCTGACAGCAAAGATTCAATCCCACCGAGCATGGCAATGACAAACGCTGGCTTTATAAGGGTAATAATCATCTCTACGCTTAAATCAGGTATATGCAGTTTTGGCAAAGTACTAGGAATTTCCCCATAAGCTGTTCCAATCGTTGCTACCTGATTGGGAAAGAACAGAGTTGCGATCATTGTTGAAACCACTAAACCAATTAATGGTCCTGGAACCTTTGGAGCAATTTTTGGAGTCAAAATAATCGTTGCTAAACAAATGACTGCCGTTAAAATACTTAAAAGGTTAATACTGTCCAAGTGGATAATAATTTCTTTTAAATTATTAATAAATTCTTCATGTTTCTTAATACCTGTCAACCCTAGGAAACTAGCAATCTGCCCGGTAAAAATGGTGATAGCTATTCCTGTTGTAAATCCAATTGTTACTGGTCTTGGAATGAACTTAATTAACGATCCAAGTTTAAAGATTCCCATTAGGAGCAGCATGATCCCCGCTAAGAAACCTGCTATTAACAGATTTTCATATCCGTACGTCATGACAATTCCAAATAGGATAGGGATAAATGCACCTGTTGGACCGCCAATTTGATACTTTGATCCTCCAAAAAGGGATATGAGAATCCCGGCAACAATTGTGGTGTAGATTCCATATTCCGGTTTCACCCCTGAAGCAATTGCGAAAGCCATTCCAAGAGGTATCGCAATTACACCGACAATAAGTCCTGACAGGACATCTTTTGGTACATTACTTAAGGAATATTGATGGAATCTTTTGTCACTAAACATACGAACCCTTCTTATCATTTTAAATTTGTATATCTGATTATTTGAATATATAGTAATACAAAATAATAATCAAGACTTTTGTTTTAAATAATTTTCCAGTTGCGTTGTCCGCACCTTTTGTGCTATATTAATTGAGCGATGAGCTGAGTTGTGTAAGTCGAGAAACATTCCTTTATGGAGCGCACTATGTGGAGTGTGGTTTTTCGCCTCAATACGCAAAAAGACGTCTTGCTATATGCAGACGTCTTTTTTATTTGTTTTTGGTAAAATTAGCACTTTTTTCCTATTTCTATTAAAATAGATTTATAAAGAATTAGGAGGGATATTAGCATGAATAACCATGAAATTGATTACAAAATTTATGGCGATGATATGCAGTTCGTAGAAGTAGAACTCGATCCTCAAGAGACGGTTATTGCCGAAGCAGGAAGCTTCATGATGATGGAAGATGACATACATATGGAAACGATTTTTGGAGATGGATCTGGCAATTCTAGCGGCGGCGGCTTGATGGGTAAATTATTTAGTGCGGGTAAGCGGGTTATTACTGGAGAAAGCTTATTCATGACTGCCTTTACCAATCAAGGTCATGGTAAAAAACACGTATCCTTTGCCTCTCCGTATCCTGGTAAAATCATACCAATGGACCTAAGTGAACTCGGCGGCAAGATTATTTGCCAAAAGGACGCCTTTCTCGCGGCTGCCAAAGGGGTTACGGTTGGAATTGAATTTCAACGGAAAATTGGTGCTGGATTCTTCGGCGGTGAAGGCTTTATTATGCAAAAGCTTGAAGGCGATGGACTAGCTTTTGTTCATGCCGGTGGAACTATTACCAAAAAAGAACTCCTTCCTGGTCAGACCTTAAGAGTGGACACCGGCTGCTTAGTAGCTATGACCAGTGGAGTCGATTATAATATCGAAATGGTGAAAGGCGTTAAGACTGCGCTTTTCGGAGGCGAAGGTTTATTTTTCGCGACACTAAGAGGTCCTGGTTCAGTTTGGATTCAGTCCCTGCCATTTAGCAGATTAGCTAGTCGTGTCTTTGCAGCTGCCCCACACCGTGGCGGCGGGAAAGATGAAGGCAGCATCGCAAGAGGAATTTTTGATATTTTCAATGGTGATTAAATTTACAAGTACAAAAGGAAAAGGGCAGAATTCATTGCCCTTTTCCCACTTTTTAGAGGTTTTTTTCCCCAAGGTAATCAGAAATGGCCACCTGTAAGGTTCCCTTTAACTCAGCCACGTGCTCAAAAGAAATCCCGGAGTTAATAACGAGCTTTACAATTTCCGGCCGTAGTCCAGTTATAACCGTCTTACAGCCCATCATGGAGACACCATTAATAATGCGAACAAGATGCTGGATGACTTCAATTTCCATCACTACTGCACCGGAAAGATCTAATATTAACGTATGAATATGTGAATGACCTATATCCGCGATTAATTTATCTTCAATCGTACTAGCTCTAAACCCATCAATTGAACCGATTAACGGGAGAATGCTGATATCGCGTGAAATTGGAATAATCGGTACAGAAAGATTCTCTACAAGTTTTCTCTGAGCATCTAACAATTCATCCTTGTACCTGCTATATTGGATAAAAAATGAATTCAAAAATTGATCAAATTGTCGATTGATGTTTTTTTCCAATGTGAAATAAAACTCTGAAGAATGATCGTTATTTTTATTAATGTCAAAATTATAGAGAAAATCCCACACTGTTCGTCTGATCGCTTGTATCCATTCCAATTTAAAAGCAATGGTTAATGAATATTTAGCCCACGCCATTCCTTCCTGCTTTGCGAAAGAGATTAATTCATGTTCCCTTTCGTCTACAATCAATAACACGAGTTTATGGGCATTGCTTAATAGATTGATATTACCAATTCTATGTATTTCATCAATCTTATCCTTCACATTTATAGCTTCTTCTAGTAGTCTATCCTCAAAAATATCTTTATTTGCAAGAAAATATTCCTTTATAGATAAGGTTTCCTCATAGGTTAAATTCAACTTTTTTACACCTCTATTTTTAGAGTCATTTCTCACAGGTATTCTTAAGGTAAATTTTGTTCCTTGATTTACTTCACTTTCGACATTTATTCTGCCGCCATGCTGGTATATAGTAGAAAACACTTGGGTTAACCCCATCCCTGTACCGAGGTCCTTAGTTGAAAAAAACGGGGTACCCAATAAGGATAATTTTTCATTAGGGATTCCAACCCCCGTATCTTCTATACACACCACTACTTCATTTCCCTCAGCGAAATGGCTGATCATTAAGGAACCAGATTCATGCATGGATTCCAAAGCATTTTTTATTAGATTGAAGAATGCCTTTTTAAACTGATTTTTTTTACCATAAATCGGAGTATTTGTATCAAAATAACTGGAATTTATATGAATATCATATATTTTATCTTGAAATAAATTTAAGGTAGATTCCAATTCAACTGCAATTAGAAAAGATTGTGGCTGCTCGTCTTCCTGGTCTGGTTTAGCAACTTGAAGAAGATCATTCAGTGTTGTTAACGCATTTTCTAATTCAAACTGAGCTATGTTAATGTACTCAGGATTACTTTCATGCTCTAGTAATTGCAAAAACCCTTTAACAGCGGTTAATGGATTACGAACTTCATGGGCAATCCCTGCTGCAATTTGGCCAACCGAGGCCAATTGTGTTAAATGCTTTTCGCTTTGACATGGGGCTGGATATAAACCTTTCACCGGAACAATTCCTCTCCACAATAATTTTCTAGGAGTTGCTAGTTGAAACTATTATTTCGTCTCTCTAAGCACAAATATTACCAAAATATTCGAAAAATAAACAGGTTACAAACTCCTAGAAAATTCCCTTTAAATTGGAATTTATAAAGTATTATTTCATAAAAGTTTTACAATGATAAAAAGTGCAGCTAGTCAGGCTGCACAAAATTAACTTAATCCTTGTTCCTTGCTCCAAGAACCCTGCAACTTTCTAATAGTAACATTTTGGCCGATATGATAGGCGTTGTGAAGGGTGATACTAGAAATCGATTCCAACCATGTTTCATTCGATTGTCCACTAATATATTGATCAAACTGCTCATCTTCACTTTTCTCAATCGTCTCGTACCAATCGGTCATTACTTGATTAAATTGTTGTAAGACCTGCTCCCATTCAGACTCTTTTAGATAGGTAAAAGTGCTATCATTATTACCTTCCATCTTTGGAATTTCGCTGTTTTTAAAGCGGTCTAAGAACCGTTTATTCCAAAATACTAAATGACTAATAATTTCTCTGATAGAATTCTCCGAGTCGGATTGTTTCCAAATGGCCTGCTCCGGAGTTAATCCGGCAACTGCTTTTTCAAACGATACAAACCAGTGGCTTTTTTTATGACAACAAAGGATTTGTTCGAGTAATACATCTTTGCGATTCATCATGCATTTCTCCTCAAAAAAATTTTTATACTCTTTTAATTTCGACTAAATCAATTCATAACCTTTATTCCAAATGTAATTTTTTTAGTTCCTCATTTGCCTGGAGACTTTTCAGGTTATAGGATTGCCATTGGATATTGTTCAGATTTGCTTCGTTTTTCCTTTCAAACAAAATATTTTTTAAGTCCGGTAGCTGAGGATTTTTTTCATATAACTGAATTAACCCGAGGATGCCTGTGGAAGATAAACTATTTAGATAATGAATATCAATCTTCCCACTTTGTTCGTAGCGTTCAATGTTCTTTGTTACGATAATTTGCTCAACATTAATCACATTCATCAGGGTGTAATAAAGCAAGCCACTAATAAAATAAAAGTGAAACAAGGACAGTTTTTCGATCCAAATTTTAATGAATGTATACATGAATATGACAGCAAGAAAAATCATAAACGAGTGGGCCATAACCCTGATAAAAGTAAACCCATAGGCTTCTTCATACATGCCTAACCGCAAGAAAGCGGAACTCAACAGCACTGCACTGGCAAAAACAAGGGTAGTAAGCATAACTTGCATAAATCTCTTTATAAAACCGGCCGACCTATCGGTAAAGGTTAAAACGAGAATTGTAATCGTAAGGTTAATGAGCGTGACAAATAATAGTTCGAAAAAACCTTTTCTAGCATATTCCGCATAGGTGAAATCCCCCAGCAATGTTCCACTAAAGAAGTATTTAAATTGGACAACAGTAAAGAGAACATATACAGCATTTATTAATACGAGGAACGTAATCGTCATAATGGCATCAAGTTTGAACCATTGTGTATTAGCATTATCAATAACGGCATTAATTTGTTTTTGGATAAGAGTCTGTAAGAAACTAAAGAAGGCAAAAGTAAAGAACAAAACAACAAGTATTCTAACTAATATTTCACCGTCAAGCACCTTAAACCACTGTGGAATGTCCCCCATCATTCTTTCAAACTGTGTATCTGCTGACATTAGTAACATTAAAACTACAAACAAAACCGGGATGGAAATCAGAATGCCAATACCGACTTTTTTCCATACTTGAAACTTACTTTCCTCTATTCCTTGTTTTAAAAACCTCCCAATAAATGAAGCGAAAACGAAATTATATTTTATAGCAGCAGTCAACTTTGAGAAAATATAAGTAATAAAGGCTGGTTTGTTCCAATATATACTTTTTTGGCTTGTAATCACCACAAGATGAAACAATACAAGTCCTGGAATCACTAAGATATTCAAAGCATAAAAGTAAATATTATCGTTAATAAAATATCCTGCAGCTAGCAGCCAAATACAGATGAGAACAAGATATCCGAACCTCTGGTGAGAATAAGAAAATCGTCTAAATCGGTAAAAAAATAAAGCGTAAAAAGCGGTCAAAAACACCAAATAAGATATCCCAATCTCAGCTCGAAAAAATGATTCTTCCGCGATAATTCCCACCACAATACACATGAATAAAAAGATCCAATCAGTCTTACCAAATTTCAATTCCATTGACCTAATACCTCCTCATAGAAATTCTATATACATAGTTTTTCTATGTATATAGGTAAAAAAAAGCTGCTCATACCGAAGCCTTTCTCCCCCACCGATATCCTAACCAACTAATTGGATATAGCAGGATGGTAAAAATGATACAAGCAATTATAAATGTTTTTGTTAATAATGGTTCAAACCAAGCGTGGGGAATAATTTCAAATACAGTTAAGAACATTAATATCAGATTTGGTATTAATGAAAGTAAAAAAGTCTTTTTTAACAAGTTCCTTCCTCCGTGACCAAATCCTTTCCCAATTTCGTAACCAAGCAACGCCCAAAAAAACATATAAATCAAGGCAATTAAGGTGGGGATCGCTGTTAAATGACTCCAAACGACAGAAAGCCAATTCCATTGAAAAAGATTATGAAAAAGAGTTAATAGGCTGCCTCCCCCAAAAAAGAGAATATTCATAAAAATAAAAAGCCATTTCATATTACTCGGAGTGACAGAAAGTTCCTGTTTCCACATAACTGCAATCTCATCAGGACTACCCAACCTCGAAATAATACGTTCGCTCAGCTCATTTTCATCACTACATTCATAAGATTCAAGCAGTATTTCTTCAATATGTGTTTCATATTCCATTAGAATACTTTTCTTATCTTCATGGTTTCCAAGCTGGTTATCAAGTTCTTCTAGAAACTTATTCTTCGGCCGTTCCATGTTTTGGTCTCCCTATTACCTTGTTCATCACCTTTACAAAAGCCTGCCATTCACGGGTTTTTTCATTTAAGACTTCTCTTCCTGCTTCCGTAATCTTGTAATATTTACGTGCAGGCCCCTTCTCCTGCTCCTGCCAATAACATTCTATGTACTCTTGTTTTTCAAGCTTGTGTAATGCCGGATATAATGTACCCTCTTTAACGCTTAAGCCATTATCACTTCGCTGTTCTAATTCTTTAACCAATTCATAACCATACATATCTCTTTCATTTAGCAATTGTAGCAAAATTAAGGATGTACTTCCCTTTACCAATTCACGATTAAACATTTTCTCACCTACCTAGAATTATTAGGTACATAGAAATTCTACACTAACTAATTAAATTTGTAAAATAAAAAAGTGACGATTAATTCCTATCATCGCCACCACGCATTACTATTTCTTTATCTTTTTCTGTTTTTGGATAAATTCGTTACGTTCTCCGCCATCAGAAAGCTCTTCTGAAAACTCATGGTTGACACTTTGGTCACGGTGCTCAAAAGGTCTTACAACTCTTGCAGGGATATTATTATTAGGCGCAGCTTGTTCATTCCAATCACTCATATTATCTTATCACCTCTTACATATAGTTTTTGAATGATGATAAAAAACATACCGCTTCACATCTTGCATAAATATTCCATTTTTTCATCATACTAATTAAAAACAGCGAGGTGAAAAACATGGGTCTAATTAACTCCTTTAACCAATGGCGGGAAACAAGATATCAAAATCATGTTTCTCATATGAAGAATCAGGACAAATGTCCGGATTGTTATGGGAGAGGCTTTACTGTTTATCCATATAATGAATTTGCTTATTATAACTCAGTAGAGTGCCCTGGCTGCCAAGGCAGTGGAGCTTACTCAGATTGGGATCAATTAAGATAATGAAAAAATCTCTTCACCAAGTTAAACGGTGGAGAGATTTTTTTTTTCTAAACCAGTGGTAAGACAAACCTAACTTTGCTATAATTTCAGAATATTCGTTTCGTAAAACATTGAATGTATAAATACTCAACGTTCATTATTAAAGTTTTTCACCGGAGGTTTAAATTTTATGTCAAATTCATTATCTACACAAAATGCTTACTCTTCAATATTAAATCTATTGCAAACCGAAATTGCAATTAAACAAACGAAAGATTTCTTTGAAAGCACCTTAGCAAATGCACTAAATTTAACACGGGTATCAGCCCCTATTCTTCTGAAATCTGGAAAAGGTTTAAATGATGACTTAAATGGTGTGGAAAGAATGGTATCCTTTGAGGCGATAGATATTAAGAATACCAATATTGAAATCGTTCAATCATTAGCTAAATGGAAAAGGATGGCTTTAGCAAGATATGGGTTTGACTTAGGTGCTGGCCTTTATACAGATATGAATGCCATAAGAAGAGATGAAGTTTTAGATCATTTGCATTCCATTTATGTTGATCAATGGGATTGGGAAAAAATTATATCCAAAGAACAACGCAGCATCGAGACGTTAAAATCCGAAGTTCAAAAGATCTACCAAGTCTTTAAAAATACAGAAAAACATTTAAACGAACTTTATCCTGCACTGACGCCTGTCCTGCCTGAAGACATTCATTTTATTACCACACAGGAACTTGAAAACATGTACCCGGCGCTAACATCCAAAGAACGAGAAGACAGGATTGCCAAAGAGTATGGTGCCGTGTTTATCATGCAAATAGGCGGTCAGTTAATGTCAGGAGAAAAACACGATGGCCGTTCTCCAGATTATGATGATTGGTCATTAAACGGTGATATTATTTTCTGGTATCCTACTTTAGAGCAAGCAATCGAAGTTTCTTCAATGGGTATTCGTGTTGATGAAGAGGCGCTGAAAAAACAATTAAAGATTACTAACACTGAAGACAGAATGTCATTAGAATATCATCAAGCTGTTCTCAACCGTGAACTTCCCTATACCATTGGCGGAGGAATTGGACAGTCAAGAATATGTATGTTTTTTCTTAAAAAAGTTCATATAGGCGAGGTTCAAGTTTCAGTATGGAATGACCAAATCATTGAGGATTGCGCAAAAGCAAACATTACTTTATTATAACTTTTCTTGTCTCGAATAATAAACAGACTTTCTGGAGATTTATAAAGATAGTATGCTTGTATCTTTCTCTGGGGGTGCTTTAATGTCTGTTTTTGTATACCAGACGTTTATTATTAAACAAGAAAAATTTAAAGAGGCAATCGACAATTTAAGAGAGATAAAAAAGTTTAGAAATGATAATTATAACCATCATGTTGAAATACTCACACCGATCTCTGGTGAAGATCACACCTACGCACTACTATCTACCTACGATGGATTGGGAGAAATGGAATTAGAAAATAAAAGGCTTTTTGATGATGAAGAATACTTAGAGCTAATAGGTCCTTTTTTTCTAGAAAACATCAAAGAAGGCAGTATGTATACGCAAATATATAGAGGGCTAAGTGATAAAAAGAGTGACAAACAAGACGATAAAAAGAAGAATGAGAAATAACAATAATACCCGCACGGTGAAAATCACTGTGCGGGTATCTGTTTATTTTAACTTACAATTAATCCCTATCCAGTAGTTCTTCTCCAGCAATTCCTGGTTTAGTCATTTCATAGACATTCAAAATAATATCCAATTCTTCTTCTGTTAAAACATCATATTGTAAACATAATTCACGGACAGATTTCCCCGTAATGACAGCTTCACGAGCAATTCGTGCTGCCACTTCATAACCAAGATGCGGATTGACTGCTGTAATAATCCCCACACTCTTGTCTACATAATCTTTTAAGCGCTCTTCATTTGCTTCAATACCAGCTAAGCAATGATCTGTAAAGACACGGAATCCATTGTTCATAATACTAATGGATTGAAGCAGATTGAAGACTAATACAGGTTCCATAACATTTAATTCTAATTGACCAGCCTCGGAGGCAAGACAAATGGTGTGATCATTCCCAATGACTTGGAAAGCAATTTGATTAATTAGCTCAGGCATAACGGGGTTTACCTTACCTGGCATAATGGACGAACCTGGCTGCCGTGCAGGCAGACGAATTTCTCCAAGCCCCGCGCGTGGACCTGAAGCCATTAATCGTAGGTCATTGGCGATTTTCGACATATTCATCATACAAACTTTTAGTGCTGCTGAAACCTCGGTATAGGCATCCGTATTTTGTGTCGCGTCGACGAGATGCTCTGCATTTACAAGTGGGAAACCGCTAATTTCGGCGAGCTGTTTAACTACATCTTTAATATATTTTGGATCAGCATTTAATCCAGTTCCTACTGCAGTTGCTCCCATATTTACTTCCAATAAATGTTCTCGTGTATGCTTAATCCGGTTAATATCACGCGTAAGCACCCTTGAGTAGGCTTCAAACTCTTGTCCAAGACGAATAGGGACAGCGTCTTGAAGGTGCGTACGCCCCATTTTAATAACCTTCTCAAACTGGACAGCCTTTTGTTTAAAAACATTTCTCATATCATCCATGGTGACGAGAAGTTTCTCTAATAACGTTAAAGTAGAAATATGTATAGCCGTAGGAAATACATCATTTGTAGATTGTGACATATTTACATGTGTGTTTGGACTTAAATGGAAGTAATCACCTTTTGCGTGACCAAGTAATTCAAGTCCTCGGTTGGCAATGACTTCATTCATATTCATGTTCATCGATGTACCCGCCCCGCCTTGGATTGGATCAACGATAAATTGGTCATCCCACTTTCCTGCAATAATTTCATCGGCCGCTTTAATAATGACATTTGCAAGATCTTTGTACAACCGTGTTGTGTTCATATTCGCGATGGCTGCTGCCTTTTTTACCATTGCAAGCGCTTTAATTAGAGACCCATCAATGCGGTATCCTGTAATAGGAAAATTCTCTATTGCCCGAATGGTTTGAATCCCATAGTACACATCAAACGGTATTTCTTTTTCTCCTAGGAAATCCTTCTCGATTCTAATCTTGTTTGTTGACATCCCAATTCATCCTTTTCTTGTAAACTATCAGTTACATATCAAATGTAACATAAAACTGAGGTGAAATCCTATTAAAAAAACAAATCGTTGATATACATTAAGAACACGACCCAAGTAGAGGTTTACACTTGGGTCGTTCCACGAATTTACCTTTATAAATTAGGAATGTTAGCAGTCATTCTTTGTTCCCCTATCCGATATTCTTCAGGTGTATCAATATCCATTCCCCAAAATGGATGATCAAATGTAAGGATTTTTGTTTCGCTTTTATAATTATTTATTATTGCTTTACCACCTTGATCACCCTCTAATTTTAGAAATTCATCATATAAACTTTTATCAATCAATATGGGGTGACCGAAATTGCCCTGATATTGTGGTCGGACAATACGTGTATCTTTACCAAATTCTTCAATCATTGATTGGACGACCAAATTAGGAACAAAAGGCTGATCTGCTAAAAAAATGAAGGCAGCATCTGTACAATCCTTGATGTTTTCAATTCCTATTTTTAATGACGAGGACATTCCTTGTTCATAGCCCCTATTATAAATATATTCCACACTAACTAAATCCGAGGATGCAGTTTGAAACGCCTGCAAATGTTGACCTGCAATTAAACAAATTGGCTGCAGGTGGTTTCTAATGGCTTGTTCAAGCGGATATCGAAAAAGTGGTTTTCCGTTTAGGGGCAGTAAAAGTTTAGGATGCCCCATTCGTTTAGACAATCCAGCAGCAAGAATGATGGCTCCTATCCTAGGCATGAATCTTCAATTTCCCTTTTAGTGATTTCCCTTCACGATTGGACCGGACCGCCATCAATTCAGAAACAATACTTATTGCCACTTCCTCCATCGTTTCTGCACCTATATCCAGACCAACAGGTGAAAAAATGTCTTCTCCAATGGTTAAATCCGCTCCTATATTCACTAGCATTTCATGTGTTCGGGATACAGGCCCTAAAACACCAATGTATTTAGGGTTACTTTTTAGAGCTAGATTGAGGGCCTCTTCATCACGACTCTGCAAATGATTCATGATAACCCACCATGCATTTTTTACGTTTTCTGGATTTATATTTTCCGGCAGTTCAACTAGATGATGTGCAGCAGGGAAATACCGTTCTTTATTAAATTCACTGCGCGGATCTAGAACAGTTACCGAAAACCCTGCTTTTGCAGCAAATTCAACGACTGGCATTGCATCCTTTCCAGCGCCTGCTACGATTAATTTTTGGCTTGGGCGTATTGCATCAACCACGAATGTACGCCCTTCCCATTTAATAATTTCCGCTCGTTTTTGTGATTTAATGCTCTTTCTTGCACCTTCGTACACGACAGAAGGAAGGTATTCGCTGTCACCAATGACATCTCCATATTTTGTAACAATTGCTTTAACTCCTGTTTGTATTTCAATAATTAAGGAAAATTCCTCTTCTTCGTTTAACAATTCGTCAGTCGATTTCCAAAATGGGTCCTCTCTTTTTATAGGAAGGATGAGAATTTCTAATGAACCTTTACAGCCAATTCCCAAACCCCAGATCTCGTTATCACTTAGGTCATAGTTTAAGGTCGCTGGTGTCCCTTTTTGAAGAGCTTTTTCTGCATAACCATAAATATCACCTTCTAAGCACCCGCCGCTGATTGTTCCCACTATTTCAGCATCTTCTGCCATCATCATCTTAGTACCTGGCATTCTGTATGATGAGCCATTAACACCAATCAACATAACAATCGCAGCATTTTTATTCTTTTCCCATACAGCTTTAACCGAATTCATTATTGTACGAAATTCTTTTAATTGTGACATAAACGAGTTCCTCCCCTAATAAGGATTGCGTTATTGTAATGATATATTTTTTTAAGAATATTATCAATAATCTGTCAATTAATTAGATAATGTTTGTTAGTACTAACCAACTATCTCTCAATAAGAATGTTATATTAGTTACAAAAAACTGTCAATGTTTTTTGAATTAACCAAAAATTCAAGAAACATTAAATACTAATAAAAAAAACCCAGAGAATTTATCCCCGAGTTTTATTGTTACTAATACGAATTTTAATGAATGTCCCTCTTCTTAAAACGTCCACCCCGAACTTCGGATATGTCAGCAATCGCCAAGAAGGCATTTGGGTCAATTTCCTCAACAATCGTTGTCAATTTCGATTCTTCAAGTCGAGTGATGATAGAGAAAATGACCTTTTTATGGTCTCCGGTATAGGCTCCCTCACCCTTTAGATAAGTCACACCACGGCCTAAACGAGCATTTACAGCATTTCCGATTTCCTCTGCTAAATCACTGATAATCCAAACCGATTTGGATTCCTCGAAGCCATCAACCACTGTATCAATGGCTTTTGCAGCAATAACGTAAGCTAATACAGAGTACATTGCTCGATCAAAACTGAACACAAACCCGGCTGCACCTAAAATAAAAATATTGATAAACATAATGATTTGACCAACGGAGAATGGTACCTTTTTGGTTATAACGAGTGAAAGTATCTCAGTCCCATCTAAAGCACCGCCAAAGCGAATAACAATACCAACCCCGATTCCTAATATCATGCCCCCAAAAATGGTTGCAAGAAGAATATCATCAGTAAAAGCTGGTACTGGGTGGAATAAAGTTGTAAAAACCGATAAAACAATAATTCCATAAACGGTAGATATTGCAAAGGTTTTACCCATCTGCTTGTATCCTAAATAAACAAAGGGCAGGTTTAACACGAATAGGAAGATACCAAGTTCAAGACCCGTTAAATGAGATAACATGATTGATATACCTGTTACCCCTCCATCAATAACCTTATTAGGGACTAAAAAGATCTCTAGACCGACAGCCATTAATATTGCTCCGAGAGTAATGGATATCGCTCGAAAGATTTTTTTACTAAGTGGTAGCTTTCGATGTTGTACTTTTCCGTTTACTAGTTCTGTCACAAAATCACACCTTATAAAAAATTTATTAATAAAACCAAATTGGAGAATGAACGTTTCGAATAATTCTCTGACTAGGTTATTATTACCAATTCATGTAGCCTTCATGAATCAACTATTACTAATAATTATACCATAAAATCTATTAAACCTGAATTATAGTTCATCTTTATTAAGGAATTACCCCCTTGATAACCTATATAAGGTGGTCATCTTGTTCTTACCTTGAATTAGCAGTTTTTGAGCAGTTTGGAGTGATACCTGCTTAAATCTTATCCTGGTACCCGGCTGCGCTTGAGCAAGAAGCGGGATATCTGCAGAAATAACAGTTCCGATTCTAGAATAACCTCCCGTTGTTTGGTGTTCAGCCATAAGAATGATAGGCTGCCCGCTTGCAGGGACTTGGATTCCACCAAAAGGAATGGCGTCTGATATAATATCTGCGGCCCCGCTATGCTCTATTTGTGGACCTGTTAATTGATACCCCATTCGGTTGGACTGGGTGGTTACGGAATATTCTTTCGTTAGAAATGTTTCGATACCTTTGGAAGTAAATTTCTCAGTATGTGGACCAACTATTACTCTTACCGTTATTGGGTTCGTATATTTTGGAATTAGCTTGGTGTGCAGATTTCTATTTCTTCTGGTGAAGGGATTCCCATAAAGAATATCCCCCTTTTTTATTGCCCTTCCTTCCAAACCTCCAAATTTTCCTGTTAGATACGTTGATTTACTATTAAGTACAATAGGCACATGAATTCCACCTGCAATGCTTATATACGTTCTTGCTCCCTCTTTCAGCTCTCCAAATGAGAGAATTTGCCCTTTTTTTATCACAATGCTTTTCCAAAGCGGGATCTCCTGCTCATTAATTTGTGGAGATAAATTCCCTCCACAAATGGCAATAGAGACATCATATAAAGCCAGTAAGACAGGTCCAATTAGCGGTGCTTCAAGTGCTGCCTCCTCTAAGTCGTTACCAACTAATAAATTACCCATCTGCAATGAAAAAGGATCCATGGCACCTGAAATGCTAACCCCAAATTCACGAAATCCAAACCTTCCAACGTCTTGTACAGTTGTTTGCAAACCGGGTTTTAACACTTTAAAGATTGGGGTCCTCATCATCTAAGCCAACTCTTCCTAATTTCTATATTTTCTTTTGTTAAGGCATTTTTTAATTCTGTTATAAAATTTAAAGCAGCAGGTTCATCACCATGAACACAGACTGTATCTGCAGTGATAGCAATATCAGTTCCGTCCGTTGTCGCAACTTTCCCTTCTCTTATCATTCGGATAATTCTCTGGGCTGCAATGTTCATATCATGAATCATGCTGTTTTCATCATTTCTAGAAGTCAACGATCCATCAGGTTGATAGGTTCGGTCTGCAAACACTTCCTGTGCAGTATTTAGACCTTTTGCTTTTCCAGCTTGGATAAGTTCACTACCGGATAGCCCAAAAAGGATTAACGTAGAATCAAAATCTGCAACAGCCTGAGCGATGGAATCTGCAATCAATCTAGATTTAGCAGCCATATTATACAAGGCTCCATGGGGTTTAACATGGACCAGCTTTACTCCTTCGGCTTTGGCAAATGCACTTAAGGCACCCATTTGATAGAGTGTGAGATTGTAGATTTCCCTAGTGGATACATTCATCTCTCTCCGGCCAAACCCAAAAATATCCGAAAATCCAGGATGTGCACCAATATTTACATGATATTTTTTTGCCATTTGAATGGTCTCCATCATCACATTATGGTCCCCTGCATGATAGCCACAAGCAATATTTGCAGATGATATATGCTTCAAAACCTCTTTATCATTACCAATTTTAAAAAATCCATAGCTTTCTCCAAGATCACAATTGATGTCAATGTAACTCAAGTTATTTCCTCTCCCTTCATGTAAGTCAAAACTTTATAATTCTTTGAAGCAGCCATTTCTTTAATGGCAAGAAACTCGTCCCAATCCACAGGGAAAAAGGATACATAATTGCCTGCAGACAAGAGTGACGGATTGTTTTTTTCGATATCAAATAATGTTATTGGGATTATACCGATAATTCTCCAGCCTGAAGGGACCTCAGAAGGATAAATTCCTGTTTGTCCGCCGCCAATTCCCACTGAACCTGCTGCAACCTTCGCTCTTGGTATTTCTAAACGAGGCGTTGATATTTTTTTATCTAATCCACCAAGATATGGAAAACCTGGTACAAAACCAATCATATGGACTAAATATTCTTGGTTAGAATGTAAGTGAATAACTTCTTGTTCACTAATGCGATTGTACTCTGCAACGAATTGTAAATCTGGACCAGTATTTCCTCCATAATAAACAGGAATCCTATAGACAATAGGGCTATACAGTTTTAATTCCTTTGCTGATTCCATTACAGAATAAACGATTTTCTCTAATTGGCGATACCTTATTTTGGAGGAATCATAAAAAATTGCAATCGTGGTAAACGTTGGGACACACTCAATAACACCATCAATCTTAAAACTTGTAAAGTTATGTAAAAAGCGATTAATTTGGTGATGAGTACTCTCATCAATTTCATTACCAAATGAAATCCTGATCGCTGAATCTCCTAATGGTACGATTTCAACACTCATTTGTCTCACCTCTTTTCAAACTATTTGCTAAATTACTTTATACTTTATTTAATGCAATCAAATAAAGCAACAAAAAACGCTCTGATCATTAAAAGACCAGAGCGTAATCGTTTTAGCTTACCTTTTCACCAACACGGTTGGCGGCAGTTTTTTCATCCATTTTTGTTGTAAAACGTGGAAATCCCGTTAAAATTGCCAATACTCCACAAACACCTATTAATATTGGGTAATAAGAATAAGTTAATATACTGACTGGAGATATACTTGCAACACCTGCAGCAACAAGTATTTGAGCACCGTAAGGGATTAACCCTTGTATGCTGCAAGAAAAAACATCCAGCAAACTTGCCGACCTGCGAGGATCAATTCCGAACTTACCGGCAATATTTTTCGCAAGTGGTCCAGCAATAATGATTGAAATCGTATTATTTGCAGTTGATAGATCTGTTAAGCTTACAAGTCCAGCAATGCCAAATTCAGCACCTTTTTTCGATTTAATTTTTCTTGTTACGAGATGAAGTAAGTAGTCAATCCCGCCATTATGCTTAATGACTTCCACCATACCAGCAATTAAAATTGCCAGAAAGGAGATTTCGAACATACCTGCCATACCATCGCTCATTTTTTGAATAACTTCCATAATCGTATAGGTGCCATCGACAAACCCAATTAAACCAGCAAATACAATTCCTAATGTAAGGACAAAAAATACATTCACCCCTGCCAACGCAAAAATCAGCACACCCAGATAGGGCAGAATCTTGATCAAATCAAACGATTGCTGATTGATATTTGCTTGTTCGCCCATTGTTAATACCGAAAGGATGATACACGTAATAATGGCTGCTGGAAGGACAATAAGGAAATTCACCTTAAACTTATCTTTCATTTTTGTCCCCTGCGTCCTTACAGCTGCAATGGTCGTATCCGAAATAAATGACAAGTTATCACCAAACATTGCACCGCCGATAACGGCTGCCATGGATAGTGGAAGAGATATATCCGTTTGCCCGCTAATACCAACTCCTATTGGTGCCAGCGCTACAATTGTTCCCATACTAGTCCCCATTGACAAGGAAATAAAACATGCGATGACAAAAATTCCAACCATTAAGAGATTTTGAGGTACGATTGATAGCGCCAGATTGACAGTGGAATCAACTGCACCCATTCCCTTTGCAGTTTCGGAAAAAGCACCAGCTAGCAGGAAAATCATCACCATTAACATAATATTTGACTCTCCTGCACCTCTTGTGAAAATTTCCACCTTCTGATTAAATGATTCTTTCCTATTCATTGTTAGTGCTACTGCTGCTGCGATCACAATCGCTACAAGGACTGGAAATTTATAAAAATCGCCCGAGATGATTCCGGACCCGATAAATAATACTAAAAATACTGCAAAAGGAATAAGCGCCCATGGATTCCCTTTTCTGCTTGTACTCATGGAAAACACTCCTCTCTATTTCTTCAAATAAAAAAACCTCTTCTTTCAAAAAAGAAAAAGAGGTTTTACTATCTATTTTTGCACGCAATTATTAGGGTACAATAATTTTTATCATTGCGCAAGGTGTGAAATTGAATTGTACAGTTAATTTACTTGCTTTCTTGTTTTCTGTTTTTTCCTAATACGATAAAAGACAACGACTCCAACTAGGACCAGTACAATCCCAAGAAGGATATTTTGCTCAGTATTGCCCTGCATTAAACCAGCAGGTATCAGTGATAGCACAAAGAAGAAGATTAAATTACCCAATATAGTCCCCACCATAAAATGTTTAAATTTAATGGAACTTAAGCCACTGAGAATATTGATTAAGCTTGTTGGAACGAATGGGATAATACGGGCTTGGAAAACAAAGAGCAGCCCATTTTGCTCCATCTTTGATAATAATTCTGGATTCGTTTTTTTTTGCACCCAATCATTAAAAAAATACCTGCTTCCAAAAAACCAGATTCCTGCAGCAATAATACTTGTAAACCAACTCCAAATTAGACCATTAAAGAACCCAAACAATGCGTAGTTGATTGTGATGATGATAATGAGGGGAATAATTGTAAATGAGTTTTGGATCACCATAATGATAAAAGTAAAGAAGAATTTTGAAAATGTAGTATCTTTTAAAGACATGATAATGGAATCTAAATCCCCGTTTCGAAGCAGCCGGAAGGTTTCGGTATGATGAATAACTAAAAAAATGATCAATATTATTCCAATCATAGAAACTATTTTTTTCCAAATATTAATCACCTATTTTCATAGTAAGGTAATCTTGTAAGAGTAAAATATATTCCTATCCTTATCATACCATGCGAAAATAATCCGTGATAAAAAAAGATGTCACAAAAATCTGCGACATCTTTTTTAAGCTTATAGTAACGAAAATTCTTCTACGAGCTGGCTAAACTTTTTCATGGCATTTTCTATTGGCAGAGGTGTGGTTAAGTCGACTCCTGTCTTTTTTAACAGTTCAAGAGGATAATCGCTGCTTCCACTCTTTAAGAAGTTAAGGTAGGCTTGTAATGTTTCCTTATCTCCATCCAATATTTTGGTTGCCAAATGTATGGCCGAGGCAAAACCTGTTGCGTACTTATACACGTAAAATGGACGATAGAAATGAGGAATTCTCGACCAGCCAAATTTCACTTCTTCATCAAACACCACAACATCCCCATTGTATTCTCTAAACAATGATTCATAAGTTTGATTAAATACCTCGACATTTAAAGGTGTACCCTTTTCTACAAGCTCGTGTGTGATTTTCTCGAATTCCGCAAACATTACTTGTGTGAAGAAGGTACCCTTAAATTGATCGATAAAATGATTCAATAAATGTTTCCGTACCTGGAGGTCCTTTTCAGTATTCAACAAATAATTAATCAATAAAATTTCATTAACCGTAGACGCTACTTCCGCGACAAAAATACTGTACCGGGCAGTAATTTGAGGTTGGTGCTGTGAGCTTAATTTACTATGAACACCATGCCCGCACTCATGGGCGAGGGTAAATAAGCTATCTAAATCATCTTGATGATTTAATAAGATAAAGGGATGTACTCCGTATATTCCCAAATTATAGGCTCCAGACCTCTTGCCAGGAGTCTCACGGACATCGATATAACGCGCATCCTTGAATTCTTTGAGAATGGATATATATTCTTCCCCAAGTGGAGCCAGGGCTTTTACCATCGTCTCATAGGCTTCCTCGTACGGTATTACTTGTTTCACTCCCTCTACTAAAGGAACGGACATATCATACTGGCGCAATTCATCTAACTGTAGTTTTTCCTTGCGGATTTCAGAATACCTGTGCAGCGGAGCAATATTTTCTTTTGTGGCCTTAATTAAGTTCTCATAAACTTCCTTAGGCACCATATCACCGAATAATGCTTTTTCTAATGCAGAAGGATATTTTCTTATTTTTGCCATCGTAACGTTATTTTTTATAGCGGCTGACAGTGTGCTTGCAATGGAGTTTTTCAATTCAACATATGGTTTGTAATACGCTTTATATGCCTCTCTTCGTTTCTCACGATCTTCATCCTCGATTAATTTCGAGTACATTCCTCTTGTCAGCTGAACCTTGTCACCGTTGTTATTGGTGACATCGCCAAACTTAATATCCGCATTGTTGATCATTCCAAAGGTTGTACTTGGAGCAGACAGAGCTTCCCCTAATTGTGATAATACTTCTTCCTGGTCTTTACTAAGAACGTGTGTTTTGTAGCGAAAGGATTCATACAAATCCTCCTCAAAGTACTTAAGACCCTCTTCTTTTGCAATATAACTGCTTAAGGTTTCTTTATCTAATCCTAATAAATACGGCATAAAAAACGAAGTTGAAGAGCTTACCTTCACACTAAGTCCTTTAGCACGATCTAATAATGATTGTGAACTTGCATCCCTTGTATCCTCATCCACTCTAAGCATACTGTAGGCATAGACATGATTAAAGGTATAGGATAACTCTTCTCTTTGTTTTAAGTATTCATATAGACTTTTACCGTCCGATATCGCTCCATCAAATTGCTTAAGCTTTTCTGCCATGTTTTCAACAAGTTGAAGATCGTTTTCCCATTTGGAAATATCGGAATAAATATCGGCAAGATTCCATTTTTCATTACTAGGTACTTCTTGACGGGAATTATATGTAGTCATAGCGCCCTCCTTATTGGCTATCTTTATTAGTAAATATTCAATTCACTCTTGTTCTAGACCTCTCAAATCCAACAGCTTAGGAACGTCAAAAGCACCTTGGTCAGGTGCTTTTACTTTATCTTATTCACCCCTAAATTTCCAATGAAAGAAACTGATTAAATCGATGATTAGCATGACAATGTGGGCACTTGACAGTAATTTCGACATCAACAATTTGTAATGTTCCGTTGTTAGCCAAACTCTTTTTAAGGACAATGACTTGCTCCGTCACACTTTTACCTTTATAGTTTGTTGACAAATCTTCTTGATTCCTTTCTCCACTAACGATTGCAGCATATTCAAAGTCACTGTTACACAGAATACAAGTATTCTTCCCAATTACTACACTATTTGCAGCTGCTAATTGTAAGTTCAAATGCCTCATCTCCCATCTGTCCTACATAGTTTCGACATTCAAAATAGCGTTTCCTTCTTAAATTTATGTAAGCAAAAAAATTCACTTTTTGGACAATATTATAAAAATATCTAAAAAAGGCTGTTTAGGATTCCCTAAACAGCCTTTCAGATTATGCTATTTTTTATTGTAATTATATTGTGTTCGGTCAATTGGTGTAAAGTTTTCAGGATTATAGAAACGTAATAAGTCTCCATTTACTACCTTATCAGAAAGAGCCAGCTTATTTTCTACGATATTCTGAAGATTCTCTGCCTCTTCCAGCCTTGTTTCATCTATTTCCAAGCCGGTAGTGGAGTCATAGAACTTACCTCCGACTGCGGAAATAGTTGGGCTCATAAAGCTGCCATCACGGAAAGGTACAAGATCATCATGCTGTTCAGATAACAGGTCAGTACCGAACTGAACATAATCTTTTGTATCAATACCTAACAAGTGAAGAAGTGTAGGCAAGATGTCAATTTGTCCACCGTATTCGTGGTTAACTCCACCCTCCATACCAGGTACGCGAATAAAGAATGGTACACGTTGTAATCCTGCGCTGTCAAAATCAGTAATTTCTTTTCCTAAAACTTTTTCCATTGCTTTATTATGATTTTCTGAAATACCATAATGGTCACCATACATCACAATAATGGAGTTATCGTATAGTCCAGATTCTTTGAGATAATCAAAGAATTGCTTTAATGCCTCATCCGCATAACGAGCTGTCTGGAAGTAGGTATCAACAGATTTATCACCTGTAGTATGTGGAGCAATCGTTGCTTCTTCTTCAGCCAGCGGGTAAGGATAATGATTTGAAACAGTAATAAACTTAGTATAAAAAGGCTGTGGTAATGATTCCAACATTGGGATCGATTCTTTAAAAAATGGCTTATCCATCAATCCATACTCTGCAAGATCATCCGGATTCATATTATAGAAATTTTCATCAAAGAAGTGCTTATATCCAAATGATTTATAGATCTCATCGCGATTCCAGAAGCTTCCTGAGTTTCCATGGAAAACAGCAGACGTATAGCCATGAGTCGCTAGAATCGCTGGTGCTGCTTGATACGTATTTAATCCTTTTGTCGTAAAAGCAGAACCCTGCGGTAATCCATATAATGAATTTTCAAGGATAAATTCCGCATCAGCTGTCTTACCTTGCGCCGTTTGATGGAAAAAGTTATCAAAATACATTGTATTTTGGTCCTTTGTTAATGAATTAAGGAAAGGTGTTACTTCTTCCCCATTCAACTTATAATTAATAAGGAAATTCTGCATAGATTCTAGATGTAAATAAATCACGTTCATACCTTTTCCCGCCCCAAAGTATGCAGGGTTAGGCACAGCGTAATTAGATTTTGTATAGTTGATCACTTCAGTTATATCGTCACTATTAGCCATAACTCTCTGTGCTGATGCTTTCGTACTTTTTACCGCGTCATAGATTGTGTAGTTGTACATTCCTAAATATTTGACGATATAGTTACGGTCAAATCCTCTTGTTAACAGCTGTGGACGATCACTTTCAGCTAGTCCAAGATTTCCACATGAGATTGCCAATGATAACGAGAATACAGCAGCTACTTTCCTGCGGTTCATATCTTTATACTCAACCTTCACCAATCGGAAAGCAAGTAATACAACTAAAACAATGATATCGATAAAGAATAAGAAATCATAAGGTCTTAAAAGTGTTACCACACTTCCACTAACATCCCCAAAGTTTTGGGTCTGAGTTAAAGTTGGCAGCGTAATAAAGTCATTAAAGAATCTGTAATAAACCACATTTGCAAATAAAAGAAAAGATAAAAAGAAGTCAATCACAAGTAATGCAATATATTTTTTTCGTCCTTTAAATAGTAAAGCAAAGCCTAAAAATAGTAGTGATGATCCTAAAGGGTTCACAAATAAAAGAATTTTTTGTAATGTATTTTCGATTCCTAAGTCAAATTGAGTTAATTGCGCCAAATATGTTTTCATCCAAAGAAAGAAAACAGCTAAAAAGAAAAAGCCAATATATTTATTTAAAATACCCTGACTCCTTTGAATTAAGTTATTCATTTTGTTGCACCTGCCTTTTAGCAATATATCATTTATTTTTTTATGAGTTTAATAAATTTATAGTAACAAGTAAATATGAACAATCTATGAACATAATCTAAATAAAATAATTCAACACAAATGAGTATTATACGCACAATTTCTAAAAAGTCAAGTTTGATTGCATAGCAAAAAAGACATGTGATTAGCGCACATGTCTTCTTATTGATTACAAAAACTGTCTATATATTGATCAATGGTTGGTATCCATTGGGTTGAATCATCAATTTGCTGAACAGCGATATGGTGTAACGCTGAAAACAAATTCCATAAATCCTTTTGGGAAAATGAACTGCCAACATTTCTTATTTCAAAAATTTTATTGATGATTTTGGCATAGTTTTTTAGTGTTAAAGGAATAATCGCCAAGGTTTGACCCTCAAAAATAGGATATTTCACATTTCCAAAAAAAGTATTGATTGTATCTCTATGCAGTGAAGGCGCTAGAAATAGACCTATTGTCGGCTTTGTCGATTTCTTCGACAAATCTGCTACATGCCTCATGACTGGTTGGCCTTCGTTAATCCATTGATCACGACCTTGCATCATGGTCACTTCACCAACTAATTGAAAGTCCGGATAATCAGCCAATAAGTCTTCTACATTTCCTCTTGCTGTCCAAAGTGGTATTCCATCATCACCGACATTGTAATTAGGTTTGATAAAATTTGCATTTCCAATCGCAACTAAGCTTTCTGCAAATAACCATTCTAAACGTACAGATGGTTTTTGCACCTCTGGAAACTTACGAAAGCTTTGGGTTCTCCCGCTCATCTCTTCTATAGCAATCGAGATTTCTTTTAATTTTAAGAATTGGTCGTTCTTGAACATTTTTAAAGTTCTGGTTGACTGTCTAATCAATTGACGTAAAGATTGTACTGCGTCCGCTAACCTATTGATGTCGGTAAATTTTTCAATATAATCACTATTCCTGACAGCATCTGGCCTTATTTTTGCAATCGCATTTTGTATTCTTTCATGTTTTACATATAGATTATTATATTCAATCCCTAATTGACTAAACGTTTCCCATGGCAGATCTGGGGTTTGTGTGTCACTTAAGTAATTTATATAGTCATCCACATTTTTAAAATTATCAGCCTCTGCTGTGAATTCCTCTGAGATGAAGGCAGCTTCTCTTGTTCTACTAGGTGAGATATCAATATACCGGCCACCGCCACGCAAATAAAGGATCCCCGTTTCACGGAAGTACCTTATCGCAGAATCTGCATAATCACGAAGATTCGACTTTTTCGTTTTGAGGGATTCCTCGCTTTTTGTGTTGAATACCCTCTCAGTAAAATCATTAAAGAAACTTTGTTTGAATTCTTCTCTTTCCATCCCGCCCATACTTTTTACCTTAAGTCTATAATCAATAATTTGCTCAATGGTTTGAGCAATATTTTTCGCATCGACTAAAGTAGGAATATACATTTTCATTTCATCAAAGGAGATACCTACCGGACGCAAACCTAACTTTTCTGCTCTTTGATTGACCCCTGCAATGACTTTTACGGTTGCTACGAACGGCTTAATATTAAAGCCATTTATTTCCGTTGGGTTATCAAGCTGCCATTTTAAGAACATCCTAAGGAACATATTCTCCGTGTTAATCCCTTGTGAAAACGCTTCTCCTAATGGAGTCAACGAGACCTTACCAAATTCATCTCTATTTCGTACAAAACCAAAGTTTGTAAGAGGAGAGAATGCTGTTCTTCCACGAAAGGCATAAATTTTAAATTGATCATCTTGATAGGTTTTATTTTTATAAAAGACGGTTGACATTAAATCGTTAACTTCTTCTTCCGATAAGATATAACTAAAATCTTCTTTTGGTAAAAAACTGCTCACACGCTTTTTCCACACAGGATCCTTACTGTTTGGCTGGTATAAGCCTCGACGAATGGTTTCAAAAAAGAAGTCTTTCTCAAATTCCTCGTCCCTTGTCCTTCCTTGCATAATCCGAACTATTTCTATGTATCCCTGCAGCCGGTCAGGAGACCTCAATGTGGTATTGATACTCCAAACGCTATCCCTAACCATAAACACCCCTCCCTTACCCTTCCATTCTAATATAGCTTTTTACATCACAAGAAAAAAGATGTAAAAAAAAGAAGCGCTAATCCTCAATAATTCGTGATTAGCACTTCTCGCTCTAATGAGCCGGTCTGTTTTTTCTTTTGATAACTAGAATTACTGTAATTCATTTTTAGATCATGTATGTGATAATTGCGCGCCCAATTTTCTAGTATTGTATTTTTCCGATCACTTTTTTCAAGAACATTTGATAGTGCAAACTTTACTTTACGGTAATTTAATGAATCCAATAGCTCTAATAAACTTCTTTCATGTTCTTCTGTCCAGCCATTTTGTTCATTATATGTGGCAGTTGTAATCAGATAGGGAGGATCGGCATAAAGAAAATCACCAGAGCCTAACTGATGGATAGATACCTCACGAAAATCCTTCTCGTGAAATTCAATGTCTCGGATTTGCATGGCTTGCATAAACTGAAACAGATTTTCCCTAACATTGTTATTAAAATCTCTTTTTCCAACTGGTATATTGTATCCGCCCGATTTGTTAAATCTTATTTGATTATTAAATCCAAAGATAATCAACGTGAAGAATTGTAAATCCATGGGAAATTTATTTATCGATTCATTATAATCTTTTCTTAATTGAAGATATTTTTCCTTATTATATAAACCCACTCCGTCGGCACTGTTTGCCTGATAGAAATCATAGCCTTTATTCATCGTATCACTTAATTCATAGTGAGCAACGATTTCTTCGATTCCAGAAACAACGTTTTCATAGGAATGGTTTTTCAGATAATTAAACAGAGATATCAATCGTCCATTGATGTCAAAAGCAAATGTTTTTTGTGAATCGATATTTACTGCAACATTCGCCCCCCCCGTAAAGAGGTCAATAAAAATATTAACGTTAGGCGGAAACAGGTTTGTCAGCTGCGGCAGGAGCTTATGTTTACCACCTGTATAGTTTAAAGGTGATTTAATAAATGTCATTTTTTCACCTATTGTCCAACATGACACACAAAAAGGCGTTCTTGATAATTATCTATATCTTTCAGCCCTGTTGTAAAATGCTTGTAGTCTTGTTCATAGCTAATGGTTTTACCGCGTTTTTCTAGTGATGAAATCATCTCATGATCAGATATCTTGGCGTTTGAACGGCCATCGCCCTTCTCTGCCATATTACTATAAGATACCACGATGAGTTTAGCATTTACGTGTTGAATTAAATCATCAAATGCTTCTGGAGCAGACTTTAAACAATATTTACTTTTGCCATATTGACGGTCTTCAGAACTAATTTTCCTTGCCACTCCTTCAAGTTCCGGCTTTTCCCACATTGCTAAATTTTCTAAAAGATGATAGGAATCAACATATTGTCTTGAATTATAGGGAGTATCTATATAAAGTATGTCTGTATTTATTTCTCTTACCAATTCATTCGCGTCTCGTTGATAGATTTTATTTAATTGATTGGTTTCATTCTCAGTCAAAGCCGGCATGAGCAATGTAATGGGGTTAAACATATCAAGGTTCTTACGGTAGGCCTCGTAATGTCCCACCGTATTTGCAGCCTTGTCCAAAGCATACATAAGGGAGGTGAAAAGAATGGAGAATTCTCTGTTGTTCACTTTGCCTGTCTGCTTTAATTCTTCCATTTTGTCACGAACATATCCAACTTTCCGCGCGTTTTCTTTTGTGAAATATTTATCACCATAATTAATGGAAAAGTAGTTATCTTCCTTCACATCTGCTTCATTAAACGTTTGTAAGATAGAAGCTACTTTATTCTTATCAAATGGTTCCGGGGAGAAAAAGGTGTGATAACTGTGAATGTTAGAAAAAAGCAAATCATTTATAATAAGTTCCTTACCTGGTTTATTAAATCGATTTCCGACTACACCCGTTCCGCCAAATAAGTCTGTAAATGAGTGCCACTCTTGAATCGATTTATTGACCACATCTTCTATTAATGGAAGCAACTTTGTTTTCGCTCCTAAATATCTTCGACTGTGGATGGCAAACTCTTTTTTCTCTTCATTTTGCGTATTATTTACTTGGTTTTTGTTCTTTAAAATCATGTCAATCCCCTCTTGTTGTGTTTCCAATAAAGTTTTATTATATTCTATCACAGTACAGGGAGGAAGGTATTAATTTTATATTTTAACTAGAAGAGCGCATTTATCCCCTGATATCCAAAATATAAACCAAACAAAACGAGCGAAGCACCCGAAATGATTGAGATGGCAATTAAACTTTTAACAGTCAGTAACTTTCGAAACCCAGTTGTGAGTGCTGCAACAAATACGTCCCATATGGTCAATCCAAGGAAAATCATACTGCTATAAATTAACAATGATTCAGTCCCGGATGTTTGAGCTGTTTTGGCTAAGACAGACCCATATATCCCCAACCAAAATAAAACAGATAATGGACTTGTAATGGACATAATAAATCCTGTAAAGAAACACTTTATTAATGATTCTTTCTCCCTGCTATAGGTGAGGGTAATTGTATTTGCATTTTTCATACTTTCGACACCTGAATAGATTAGGATAAATCCGCCGAATAACCATAAGAAAATTTGAATAATCGGGACACCCAAAAATTGAACCATCCCTAAATAAACGAGCAGCATAAAGAATCCATCAGCAACCATTGAACCTGCACCAACTACCCACGCATGCCAAAAACCATTTTTTATCCCCTTATCTAATCGCGCAGAATTCACAGGACCTATTGGGGCTGCCAGCGTAAAGCCCAAAATAATGTAACTCACTAAAATGCTAATACTCAAAAAAAACACTCCACTCCGCCTATATCTCAACTTGTACATTTTATGTAAATTATTCAGACTCATGACCAAAAATTCTATATTCCTTTTTGACCCGATTACCGATTTTCATTTTTTCGGTCAAGTGGGTGCCTTCTATTTGACCCAATTTCAGATATTCACTTTTTTCGGTCAAGTGGAAGGCTTCTATTTGACCCAATTTCTGATTTTCACTTTTTTCGGTCAAGTGGGAGCCTTCTACTTGACCCAATTTCCGATTTTCACTTTTTTCGGTCAAGTGGGAGGCCTCCATTTGACCCAATTTCCGATTTTTACTTTTTTCGGTCAAGTGGGAGCTTGTCGCAGTTAGTCGACCTGCGTAAGGCATAGATTTTGGCAAACATAAAATAGACGACAATGATAAAAAATTAATGAGAAGGTCTCGAAATGGAAACCCTATTGATGTGCTTCAAGAAAGGTGGCACTTTGATGAATAAATTTTCATATACACTAAGGAGGGCAACGATGGGAATTTTAAGCGGCAACCCTAAAGAAGAGCCTTTACACTATGGCGAAGCATTTGATTTATGGTCTTCATTATTAGCAGGCAATGGGATGATTGCAGGATATCTAACCATGATAAACCATGCAGGTGATGATGACCTAAAGAAATTATTAATGGAAGCAACTGAACTTTGCCAACAAGAGAAAAAGCAATTGGAAGAGCTTTTAAAAGAAAATGGCATTGGTTTGCCACCTGCGCAGCCAGAACCACCTGAAGCTTGTTTAGAGGATATTCCAGTAGGTGCACGTATTCCGGACCCTGCTATTGCTGCCGGGTTATCTGCTGATATCGCTGCTGGATTAGTGTTATGCAGCCAAATAATCGGTAAATCAATTAGAGAAGACGTAGCGATGATGTATGGGCAAATCCATGCTCAAAAAGCTGCACTGGGAGCAAAAGTCCTTCGTTTAAATAAAGAAAAAGGCTGGCTGATTCCGCCGCCGTTACATTTAAATAAGCATGGCGATTGTTAATTTCACCACAAAAAAGGATGAACACATCTGTGTCTCATCCTTTTCACTTTATCTATTTAAATCACTGATCCCAGGGCTATGCTCATTCGGCATATCAGGCATTACCGGAACTGGATACCCTTGTGGCGGTGGCACTACTTGTAATGTTCCAGAATCTCTGCTTGGCGATTCACCTTGGAATATCGATCCTATCAATGTTTCATCAAGTCTGAAGTTAAATTGAGCATTATGGTAGCCCATCTCTACATATTTACGGCATTCTGGATACTTGTTTATGTCATAGTTCGGTACTGGGAAGATTTTCCCCCAATTCACACCTAATGTTTCAAGAGCCTTAGCGAAAGCGTTTTGGTGTGCATTATCGCGGACAATTAAGAAGGCTAAAGTTTCCCTAAACGTTTTATTAGAGCTCATTTCATAAATCCGTGTTTTTTGTAAGACACCGGTTGATTCTAATACAACATTATCCAATAAATCACTAATTAAGTTTCCATGACTATATACATAATTACCTGACCAAGGGTTTCCTCCAGCATCTACTGGAAGTGAACTTTGAGCTCCCATAATAAAATGATGAGGGTTAGCGTGTTCTTTTACCGCTTCTTCTAATGGAGCACCGTTACTACCTCCGGCTCCAACTGCCTCTTCACCGGACCCATTCAATAGTTGATTTATCGTTGTTTGAACAAGTTCAACATGGCTGATCTCCTCAAGGAAAATCCCTCTAATTAAATCACGGTATTGCTTTTGATTACCTCTAAAGTTTGAGCTTTGAAAGAAAAACTGCATCATTGTGCGCATTTCGCCGAATCTGCCGCCCAATGTTTCCTGTAGCACTTTGGCTGCAGCAGGGTCAGGTTTATCTGGAACTATCATATTAATTAGGTCTTCTCTATAGAAATACAAAGTATTACCTCCATGGTTTGAATTATACTAAATTAGCTTACCCGAAGGTCCTTCCCTTATTCGAACTCGCCCTCTTTAGGGTCTTCTTGATAATGTTCATTTAAATACGTATTTTCAGTTGTGGCGAAGTTGACTGATAGCAAACTCATTTCCGGGTCCATCCCGTATAAGCCTTTAAAATCCTTGTCAACATTTTTCCCGCTTTGAAATTGTGGTTCTATCTCTTTTTCTTTCACGTTCCAACACCCTTTCTTTTTTGATTGTTATTACATAGACCTTATGAAGGACAAATCTCATTGGGTTCTCTCCGGATTTGTCTTTCATCAACCTTATGAAGGATAAATCTCATTGGGTTCTCTCCGGATTTGTCTTTCATCAACCTTATGAAGGATAAATCTCATTCGCAACTTACCGGATTTGTCTTTCATCGACTTTATGAAGGACAAATCTCATTGGGTTCTCTCCGGATTTGTCTTTCATCAACCTTATGAAGGACAAATCTCATTCGCAGCTCTCCGGATTTGTCTTTCATCAACCTTATGAAGGACAAATCTCATTCGCAACTTACCGGATTAGTCTTTCATCGACCTTATGAAAGACTAATCTCATGGGAACTCTCCGGATTTGTCTTTCATTGACCTTATGAAGGACAAATCTCATTCGCAGCTCTCCGGATTTGTCTTTCATCAACCTTATGAAGGACAAATCTCATTCGGATCTCTCCTGATTTGTCTTTCACCGACCTTATGAAGGACAAATCTCACTCGGATCTCTCCTGATTTGTCCTTCACCGACCTTATGAAGGACAATGCTCACTCGGAACTTGCTTGATTTGTCCTTCATTGAACTTCATATCTTTGTAAATAACCAATAGTGAAATTTACAAAGCCCCCCACTCAGAATAACCAATCTTAGTAGTAGTCGGAAAAGTATGGTGTTTGCCGCCCAATTATATTCTCTAATACCTCAACAGCCTGTTCATCGCCCTTTATACGTAAAATAGAAGCAAGGTAAGCAGGTCTCTTATAACTTAGTAACATTGTTGTAAGTGTCTGTATATCAAATGAAAGAGCAGGTGTAGCATTACTTTCAATAAGATTACCCTGACCATCACCGGAAACACATAGCGTGAAGGTCCCTTGATTCCATTCCAGCATGGGATCCTCAAGCTTAAAGGTTATTTTTCTTTCTTTTCCTGTCGCTATAAATGGATATTGTTCTATAAACTGTTTGGCATCTACAATTCGTGCCATAAAATAAGGAGAAATCGTCTCTTTTATATCCCCCTCTTCCAGCCAAAAGGCTAACGGTTCATTCATAAAAATATTTCCGACAACCTTGGACACCATGGAAAAATGTGCACCAATAAAATTCCAGAGACCGATACGAGCCTCTTGATCTAAATAAACCATCTCTTTAATATGGAGAACATCCTCAGAAATCCAATACAGCAAGTATCCATTTGGCTGGTGTGTGTGGTCATAATAAACAGCAGCAGTTAACTCATCTACATCCCATCTCCAATATTCATCCCATGCTAAATCATTTCGTATCATGGCTGCATGCATGGTATCAGAAAAAAGTTTATATACGGTTCTTACATCTGAATGCTCAATATCCAACCTTTCTACATAACCAGGAACTTTCTTTATCTTTGGTAATTGGACATCTCTCACTTCAAAAGTCATTTTATCCGAAATGATTTCCCAGCCTCTGCGGCGATAGTATGGAATGGAATAGGGAAATAAATAGGAAATAGATTGTTTTCTTTGCTGCATATCAGCAAGAGCTTGCTTCATTAATTTATACATAAGTCCCATATTCGCGTATTCTGGATAGGTCCCTACCCCGGTCAACCCTCCCATTTCAAATGTCCTTCCAAAAATGTTAACTTGAAAAGGGTAAACAGCCAATTGTGAAACAAGCTTCTCTCCATCAAACCAGCCAATCACATCCGCCTGTTCAAGTACTGGTTTTTTTGCTAAAGCGATTTCGCGTTCTTCCCAGCCTACCATTTGTAAATCTTTCTTGGTCACTTGGAACACATACCGTAATAACTCATTAAACTGTTGGAAGTGCCTTGTTTCCACTGTCCCCATTTTGAGCCTGTCTAGTCGACTCATACTTCTACCTCCAAAAATCAACTTAATACATCTAAATTATAGTGTTTGCTTAACGGTGGATTAGAATTCCCAAAAAAAGAAGCTGCCCATCTTTGAGGCAACTTTGTTTAAAAAATTTTATATTGAATAGTCTTCAGGTATTTTTACTTTTTCATTTTCGAAGAATAGGTTAAATATTTGTTCACGAATTTTGATAAAATCATAACTATTTCGATCGCGTGGTCTTGGTAAATAAACCGGTATTGTCTTTTGAATGCGTCCTGGACTTTTTGACATGACAATGACTCTGTCACCTAATAATACAGCTTCGTCTATATCATGGGTAACGAGGATCATTGTAATATTCGATTGTTCTCTAATTCTCAGAATTTCATGTTGCATTTGAATCCTTGTAAGTGCATCGAGAGCACCAAACGGTTCATCCAGCAATATAATATCTGGTTTTTTTACTAAAGTACGTGCTATTGCAACACGCTGTGACATACCTCCAGATAGTTCTCCGGGCTTCGCTTTTTCAAAACCTTTTAATCCGACTAATTCAATATGCTCTTGGACTATTCTATTACGCTCCTTTGCAGTAAGGTGCTCCAGACCGAAACTGATATTTTGTTTAACATTCATCCACGGAAACAGACGATGATCCTGAAATACCATCCCTCTATCCCGGCCAATGCCTGAAATTAATTGATCATCAATTGTAATGGAGCCGTCGAATGACCCATCAAGACCGGCAATTATGCGCAGTAGAGTACTTTTTCCACAACCGCTTGAACCGACAATGGTCAAAAACTCTCCTTCCTGAATTTCTAAATTAACGTTATTTAATACGTCTAGTTTCATGTGTCTTTGAATGTACGATTTTGATAAATTAGATATTTTGATTTTTGGTTTATATGTTCCATATTGAACTCTAGCTTGGGTAAGCATTTACGTAACCTCCTAAGATTTAATCCCCGGCTGCCAGGAAAGGACACGCTTTTGAATCAACTTTATTAATGCATCCATTGATACTCCAATCAATCCAATCATCACCATTCCAATAACCATGACATCCGGCTGTGAAAGTTCTCGTCCTTGGGTTATCCTAAATCCCAATCCCGATTCAGAAGCAATTAACTCAGCTGCTACAACAGCCATCCATGCAGTACCAAGTCCTAATCTGAGACCAACAAATATGGAAGGCAGTGCAGCAGGTAAAATCACCTGAAATAACCCTTTCCTCTTACTTACCCCCATCAGCTTAGAAACTTCTAAATAACCTTTCGGCACCCCTTCAATGCCTTGAATCGTATTTAGAAGAATTGGAAAAAATGCTCCCTTAAAAATAATGATTACTTTAGAAGCCTCACCAATTCCAAACCAAAGGATAATGATTGGGATCCAAGCTAATGGCGGTATTACCCTTACGGCATTAAATACACCGGCAAAAAATTGGTCAATACGAGCGAACAATCCCATAATAATTCCGAATATTAGTCCAGTGACCACTGCCAAGAAATAACCTTGCAGCATCCTGCTAACACTGGTCCAAGTATCATCCAAAAGAGTCCCATCTCCTAAAAATTGAATAAATGTATCTATAACCACTATAGGTGACGGAATTAAATAGGCCGCAATGACTTCTTTTTCAGTTAAATAGATCCACATTAAAACAATCAATATAGGGAGAACAATTGGTAAAATATATCTTACAAATGTCTTGTTCATATTAACACCTCTTATCTCATGGCCATTGACGGCTATTATTCTCGTATTATCCACTCGTATAAATCAAAGTCTTTTTTAATTAATTTTTGTTCTACCAAAAATTTTTTCGTTCCCTCTAATAATTTGATCCCTTCATCAGGAAAACTCTCTTCCCTAATGTTATCTAATGGAATGCTTTCCTTCACAACATCTAAATCCTGCTTCGATACAACAGCAGCATATTGGAAATACTCTTCCGCATGTTCCTTTAAATCTTTTACTGCATTTGTACGTGTAGCATCCCAGACGGATAAGAATTTTGGATTTTCATCCAGATATTTTTCAGTCGCTACAATGACAGAAGTGCCTGTTAATTCTGGAGTTGTTTTGCTTGCCTGTAATACAAGTGGGAAACCGAGTTTCACATGTTTTGGACCCATATAAGTCGGGAATGCATAGGCTTGTATGTCACCACGTTCTAGTGAGGCCAGTGCTTCTGGCGGGAATAAAGAAACAAATTTGACCTCATCTAGTAAACCCTCCTCTTTTAATAATCCTTGAATATAGCGAAACATATAAGAACCATTAGATGTAGCAACTGTTTTTCCTTTTAAATCTTCCAGTTTAGAAATTCCATTTTTCTTATTGGTTACAAGCCAGATGTCCTGATATATATTTGCCAAGCCAATTAATCTTGTTTTTTGCCCTGCACCCCTAGCCAATAACGCTGGTGTGTCACCGAAAATGCCTAAATCTATTTCTCCAGAGGCCATGGCTTCATTTAAATTAGGTCCATTGGGAAAAGAGTAATATTCAATTTCGGTAATACCGATTTTTTTCAACTCATCTTCTAGAAATCCCTTTTCAATGGCCCAGCCTTCAGCACCTGATATTGCTGGTTTCCCTTCACTCGCCGATCCCGTGGAATTAATATAACCAAGCCGAAGCGTCTTTCCACCATTTACTTCTTTATTTGACTCTGTGCTATTCACTTTTTTAGTTTCCGCGCTAGTAGCAGCACCATTTGAGTTGCATGCCGTTAAAAGCAGGGTAAATAGTAAGACGACAAAAAATAAGTATTTTTTCTCAATAATCTTCTTCAACTCTCTCCACACTCCCATTATTTTAAATAAAATTTATATGCCAAGTCCTGTTTGGCTGTGGATTTTTGCCCCTTCTCCCAGCCAATACTAGAACGATAACTTCCTATTAAATCCGTTTCGTTTAAATCTTTCTCCGTTATCCCCATAACCTCATCGGCGTTTGGTGCCACATACAAAGCTTTAACAGGACAATAAAGTTCACACATATAGCAAGTCTGACAATCATCCTGTCGTGCAATTTCAGGTGCTTTTCCATCTCTTCTTTCAAAAACGTTCGTCGGACATACTTTTACACATAAATTACATTCTACACACTGGTCTTCAAGTAAAATTTCAATCAAGTTTTTTCCTCCTTACGTGTTTTGCAATATGGTAGTTGGTTTCACTTTTATCTCATCTAACCCACTAGTAATTAGACGATAATGTTGATTTTCATCCAAGACAGGGTAGTCTAGTCTTTTATGCATCCCACGTGTTTCTTTTCGTTCTAGTGCCGTTGTGTACATCCATCTTGATGTTGCTAACATAGCGGCTGATTCTCGAACCCGTAATAGATTCCCCTGATTTACCTGTAGACTCGTCTTAGTCTCATTCCATAAAGTGTTTAGCCTTAATAAGGCAGGTGTTAAAATTTCTTCTGTTCTGAACAGGTTTTTGTCAAAAGGTGTAACTTCTACTTGGACCCTCTTGGTCACTTCGGTGGCATCGAGAAAATCTTTACCACTAGAGTGTTCATTAATTCCGATTACCTGTTTTCTTGTTAGTGCTCTATCTCTTTTATCTTGGTTGAAACTAGTGGCATACTTTGCAGCTGCTTCCCCTGACCAGTATCCAGAAGAGATCGCCCATGCAGCGTTATAGCTTCCTCCTCCTGTAAAGCCGCCGCATATCAATTCCCGTGTTGCAGCGTCACCTGCTGCAAACAGACCTGGTATGGATGTGGCACATGTCTCATCCACAATACGAATGCCGCCTGTTCCGCGTACCGTCCCTTCAAGCCGTAACGTCACTTCGAATCGGTCCTCAAATGGATTAATCCCCATTCGATCAAATTGTACGAAGAAATTCGGCTGCGCTATTCTCATCCATTTTTGCAAGTCGAGATCATCTTTTGCCTTAACTAATTGGGCAAACACTTTTTGACCTTCCTGCAATTTTTTTGCAAGAACTGACCGGCCTCTTTGGGAGCCAGCACCTTCGATAATGGATCCGTCCTCATAGGTGAATGAAGCCCAATTATAAAAAGCTGTTTTTGTAATGGAAGAGAATTTTGGCGTAATCGCATATGCATTGGAAAACTCCATTCCCGAAAAATCAGCTCCAGCTTCAGCTGCCAGCAAATAACCATCTCCTGTTAAGACGTTGCATCCTAATGCCTTGCTAAGGAATGCGCAACCGCCAGAAGCAATAACAATTGAACTTGCCTGGACAGACCATGTTTGATCGGTTTGTTGGTTAATGCCAGCTGCACCTGCCACGCCATGACTATCGTACAAAAGCTCTAGCGCAGGACTATGGTCTAGGATCGTAATCTTTGCTTTATTCAATTTCCTTCGCATTAATCTCATGTATTCGGGTCCTTGCAGACTTCTTTTATGTGCTACCCCATTTTCATCTACTGGAAATGGATAGCCCCAATTTTCTAATTGATTCATATTTTCATAGGTACGATCAAGCACTCGTTTCATCCATTTTCGTTCTGAAAGAAACCCGCCTAAGGCTTCACGGCTTTTCATTGCCTCTTCTCTTTTCTCTTTATCAGGCTGTATGTACCAAACACCAGTGCCTGAAGGAGCAGTGGCTCCACTTGTGCCACAATAACCTTTATCAACTAAGATAGCGGAAGCACCATTTTGAGTTGCTGTTATGGCAGCCCATGCACCAGCTGGTCCCCCGCCAATGACAAGAACATCAGCTTTAAGACTCATATCATACAATTGATTTGCCAATTTATAAGATTGAGTTAACTCAATCGCCATTTACATCATCCCCTTAATATTTTTTGTTAAATGTAATCATGCAAAGATGTTCTATCGGTCCACCGATCGCACCACCTCCTTTCGTCAATAAAAAAGGAGACTCCCCTTAAATAAGGAAGTCTCCAGCTGTCTGGTCAACTTAAGGTATTATTTTTATTAATCCAATGTAAGGATTCTAATTCGCTATGCGGATGTTGATCTCCAATAAATTTCTTAAATTCGTTTTCTAGATCTGTTAGGGATAGCTCAAATAGATGTTGTTCCTCTTTTTTATAAATACCAAAGGCAATGAGTTTGTTAATTAATTCCAAACGCCGTTTCTCCACCGCTTGTCGTAGAATTTTTCCCATTTTCAACTCTCCTTTATGATTAGCATAAAAAGGAATAAAAAAAGCTCCTCTATTTTGCCCAATCAGCAAAATTTAGAGGAGCCATTGGTTGACCAATAGGCTTACTATTATACTATTCCTTTTCTTACATTACCCACTTGTTTACTTGGGATTAAAGCTATAGTCTAAAATATACTTTGTAACCAAGTTATTGTCAATGACTTTTTTAAATTTTTTGACTTTACTATAAAACCAACTTGACACATCGGAATTATAGGTATATCTTAAAGATACTTAATAGTAATTTGCCGATTTGACAGCAAAAGGCACCTCTCTTTAATCAGGAGGTGTTTTTTTAATATTTACTTATACTAATGTTAAAGGAAGGAGTTTTACAAATGATTGAACAATACCCCGTGTTACCAGGAGCTGAATCTTTTTTCTTTAAAGGAAATGAAATTGGGATCTTAATATCGCATGGTTTTGTTGGAACTCCACAAAGCGTCAAGTACTTGGGAGAATATCTTGCAAATAAAGGATTCACCGTCTACGGAATTAGATTAAAAGGTCACGGAACACATTTTGAGGATATGGAAAAGTGCAATTATCATGATTGGTTTAATAGTATAGAAGATGGTTTCACTTTTTTACAACAACATTGCTCCAACATCTTTGTCATAGGACAGTCGATGGGTGGTACTTTAACACTCAATCTCTCACAAAAGTATAACAATATTAAAGGAATCATGTTAATCAATGCGGCAATCAACTCTATTCCTCCAATGGAAAGGTATAAAAACAAACACATCCCCCGTTTTGTTGATGAAGGTGAACCAGATATAAAAGCAAAAAATGTTCGAGAAATTACTTATACGAAAGCACCCATTCGATCGATTAATCAGTTATTTGCATTAATGGCTGATACAAAGGATAAACTTCAAAGTGTGAATTGCCCTGTTCTGGCATTTCGTTCGGAAGAAGACCACGTGGTTTCGCCTGAAAACACGAATTATATTTTGTCATCGGTTCAATCAGAAATTAAAGAAGTGATTCCGTTATATCATTCTTACCATGTTGCCAGCTTGGACAATGATAAAGAGTTAATTGCTCAACAATGCAGCTTATTTATTCATAAACTTTCAAGTAATGTTTATAAAACAACAATAAAAACAACCTCGCCTTGAATATAGGCGAGGTTTACTTCCCTATTTCCTTATTAAATTTGGCGGTATTTCCCCTTGTAACCCTGACACTAAATTTTCTGCTGCTGTTAAGGCCATTTTGAATCGCGTTTCATTGGTGGCCGAGCCAATATGGGGCAGCGTAACAACATTCTTCATCGAAAGCAGCGGGTTATCCTTGTTCACTGGCTCTTGAACAAAAACATCTAGTCCTGCACCGTGTATTTGCCCCTTGTGTAACGCTTGAATCAACGCTTCTTCGTCGACTGTCTTCCCTCTTGAAGCATTTATGAAGATCGCCGACTCTTTCATAAGCTCGAATTCTCTTTTACCGATCAAATTTACGGTCTCTGGAGTTAAAGGTGTCATCAAGCAGACAAAATCTGACTTCCTTAACAATTCCTCCATTGAACAGTATGCAGCCCCATATTTTTCTTCCGCTCCATCGTTCCGGGAACGATTATGATATAAAATCTCCATATCAAATCCAAAATGTGCTCTTTTGGCCACAGCGGACCCAATGCCGCCCATCCCAATGATCCCCAACACTTTATGGTGCACATCGACCCCAAACCATTTTTCTCCAAGACCAGATTCCCACTGACCCGATTTAACCCATTGATCTAATTCAGGAATTCTTCTAGCAGTCGATAGGATTAATCCCATTATTGTATCTGCTACCGTATCATTTAGAACATCTGGGGTATTGGTTGCCATAATTCCTCTCTCTGTTATAGCGGCCATATCCAGATTGTCGTATCCTACAGATATATTGGAGACTATTTTCAAATGTGGTGCTTGATCCAATAGCTTATTGTCTACTTTTAGCCCTGAGCCCAATAAACCTTGAGCATCCTTTAATGCTTCAAGAAAAACAGGATAGGTTTCAGAATCAAGTTTTTCAAAATAAATAACCTCACAACTGTCTGCAATATCATCCAAAATTCTCTTATCCAATTTTTTATAAACAATTACTTTTGGCTTCATAGTAAAATCTCCATTTCGTAAAACGATCTTGTATTCGATTATATAGTAATAAAACCTTTCGATAAACAAAAACTGAAATGAATTCACCATTTTAGAATCTGATTTAAAGCAAAGACTTGTATAGTTATGCAGAAAATTTGAATGTTACATAATACCGTGTTACAATATTATTATGTAACATGGATAAAGGAGATCTTTTATGGAGTATGTTGAAGCTCTAAGGGACATCAAGCAAATCAATTTAATTAAAAAGTATTTAAAAAAGCATTCCGAGCGAGATTATTTACTTTTTGTTTTTGGAATTAACACGGGGTTGAAAATTACCGAAATGCTCGATATCAAGGTTGGCGATGTATTAGAAAAGGAAGACAGTGTAAAGAATTTTTATTCCTACCCACATCATGACACGATGAAGGAAATCTATTTGAATGCTAAAGTAAAGCAAGCTATTCTCCACTACGTCCAAAAGCAACAATTAACGTTTGAAAATTATTTGTTCAAGTCAGCCAAAACCGACAAACCGATTACTCGCCAGCAAGCCTATCGAATCATTCATCAAGCTGCAGAAGCGATTGGAATACAAGGTAAAATTGGAACCAATTCCATGCGTAAGACCTTTGGATTTCACGCCTATAAACGTGGAATCGCCATTTCCATTCTGCAAAAGCATTTCAACCACTCAACCCCTTCAGAGACGCTAAAGTACCTTGGAATTTCCAAAGATGAAAAAATCAAGACAGAAATTGATGTCAACTTATAGGAAGAAGCACTCTATCCGTGTACAAATTATTTGAGGAGGAAGTAAACATGAATATTCGCGAAATTGAGCTCCCAGGTATCGGGAAGAAATTTGAGGCCATCACCAATAGTAAGGATAAGCTTGTGATTATCATTCACGATGATGGCAGAAGAGACATTTATCATTTCGATCAGGAGGATTATGAGGAAGCAATCGCTAGCGCTACCTTCAATGATCAGGAAGCAAGACAAATTGCAGCAATCATTGGGGGAATGACTTACGCGCCAAAAGCATTAGAAACGATAGAAATGGCATTCGATGATTTAGTGATTGAATGGTTTAATGTAGAAACGAATGCTGCAGCTGTAAATCAAACCATCGGACAACTTAATATCCGTCAATCTTATGAAGTAAATATTATTGCGATTATTAAACGTCAGAATCATAAAAAAATTCATACTCCAGGTCCTGAAACTCTACTAGAAGAAGGCGATACCGTTATTGTGTCTGGTGAACGCAATCAAGTAAAAAAGATAGTTAAAGAAGTACTCTCAAGAAGGGACGGGTGATACGATGACGAATCATTTAGTTTTTGAAGTCGGAACCGCATTAGTACTAGTTGCTCTAACAGCAGTATTAGCAGGAAAGTTGAAATTTTCAATCATCCCGTTTCTAATCCTCTTAGGGATGGCAGTTGGTCCGCACGCTCCTCAAATTGGTATTATTGATCTTACCTTCATTGAAAGCTCAGAAATTATTGAGTTTTTCGGACGTATTGGAGTTTTATTTTTACTTTTTTATTTAGGTCTTGAATTCTCAGTTGGAAAATTAGTTCGTTCAGGACGTTCGATTGTAGTTGGCGGTTCTATTTACGTCGCACTTAATTTTATCTTAGGTTTAGCTTATGGCTTCGCTACAGGTTTTCCTATTATGGAAACCTTAATCATTGCAGGTCTCCTAAGTGTTTCCTCTAGTGCCATTGTGGCAAAAGTTCTTGTCGATTTAAAAAGAACGGCCAATTCTGAAACAGAATTAATCCTAGGAATTATTCTTTTTGATGATATTTTCCTAGCATTATTTCTCTCCATCATGTCTGGTCTATTGCTCGGCGGATCGACCACGATTGGAGGAACAATCCTTTCCGTCCTCATTTCACTGGGTTATATGATACTATTCTTTGTTATTGCTCGAAAAGGGGCACCTATTCTCAATAAACTATTAAACATTAAATCTAACGAAATATTTATCCTCGTCATTTTTGCTTCACTCTTTTTTATCGCAGGATTTTCAGAAAAACTACATGTTGCCGAGGCCATTGGCGCATTATTATTAGGTTTAGTTTTCTCTGAAACAGAACACCGCGAGCGCATAGAACATTTAGTCATTCCTTTTAGAGATTTCTTTGGAGCCATCTTTTTCTTTAGCTTCGGATTAAGCATTGACCCCTTTAGTTTAGGAGGAGCGGTTTGGCTTGCTGTCGGTGCAGTACTACTAACGATTATTAGTAACTTTGTAGCAGGAATGATTTCCGGGAGAAAAGCGGGATTGTCTTATAAAGCTTCCTCCAATATTGGATTAACAATCGTTTCTAGAGGTGAATTTTCAATCATTGTTGCTAACTTAGGACTTGCCGGAGGATTACTGCCAATTCTCAAACCATTTACAGCTGTATATGTATTGATATTGGCTATAATTGGGCCACTGTTAACTAAAGAATCCAAAAATATCTATCTATTCTTAAATAAAATTTTCAAATGGGAAAAAGGTAAATTAGCAAATAAGAAAATTCCAATCCCTGCACATCAAAATGAAAAAGAAGATAGTCCTGGTCTGTGAAATGTGAAAAAGCTAACAAAATGGACTAAAGTACCATTTTGTTAGCTTTTTCGACTAAATTTTTCAAGTAAAATACGTTAAGGAGGATCTCCATTGACCATTGAGTTGGGTATCATCCTATTAACCTATCTATTATTATTAGTCTTGTCCTATCAGATCATTTTTCTTATAAATAAAAAAGAAGATCATAAAGGATTCCTAATTATTAACACTTCCTACAAACATGCCTATACCATCCTGTTTTTTGGGATTCTAATCGTTTACACATTAATAAAACATCCAAATGTTCATTTGGAGTCACAAACCATTAGTTATCTGATTCTAGCTAGTAAGTATATATCCGTGATTACATTAGCAGTAAGTATTTTTCTCTTAAGCAGAAAATAACCTAAAACAAAAATTTTTAAAGTCCTTTTATCCAACGGGCTGCCATCTCAATCCAATTGGTAACTTCTGTCTGGATGTGCATGTCGTTATCTACTCTTTTCGTTTCCTCCGTTCCAAGGGATAATCCATGAACTCCATTCGGATATATGTGCATTTCCAAAGGAACTTTATTTTTTAAAAGTGCTTCTGCAAACATAAAGCTATTTTCAACAGGAACGGCTATATCCGTATAAGTGTGCCATAAGAATGTTGGAGGAGTATTAGCCGTAACCTGTTTCTCTAAAGATAACAAGTTTAGATTTTCTTCATCTTGACACTTGTCCCCTAATAAAGCTTCAAAACTGCCGCGATGTGCATTTTTTCCTGATGTTATGACTGGATAACAAAGGACTAAACCGTTTGGAGTAATTTTTTCCTTCGGGTATTCTAGCTTGTCTGTTAAAAACTTCTTGTCCCAGAACACGCCAAGACTTGCTGCCAAATGACCTCCAGCGGAAAAGCCAAGAACAATTATTTTATTAGTATCTACATTCCACTCGTCTGCATGGTCACGTACCTTACCTACTGCTTTTGCCAATTGACAAAGAGCTGATGGAAATACCGCTGGCTGCACACTGTATTTTAGGACACATGAATGAAATCCCATACCGTTCAACCTGATAGCAACCGGTTCTGCCTCTCTTTCAGATGTAAATTGATATCCTCCTCCCGGGCATATGACAATCATGGGCCTTTTTCGGTTTGGATCTATTTCTGGAGAATTATCTAATATGTAAGTATACAATGTTGCGGTATCCTGTTCATGTTTTATCTCTAATTTTTCATGTAGCATATGATCCCACCTTTTCCTATATTTTTACATTATTAATTTTATCTGAACTTACCGTATATTTGTATTATTTTCTAAATAATTAATAAAAATTGAACCAACACAAAAATGCACCAGTATCGGTGCTTTTTTTGCGTTAGTTTTTTTCTAAAACTTTTTCTATAATTTCGTTCTTAAGCTCCAAAGCTCAGGAAAAAAATGCTGGTCTAGGACTCTTTTTAAGTAGGTTACTCCTGATGATCCCCCTGTTCCCTGCTTATGTCCAATAATGCGTTCTACTGTACTCATATGATTGAACCGCCATAACTGCTGTTGATTTCCAATATCGACTAATTTCTCAGCCAGCTCGTATAAATCCCAATATTGGTCGACATTACGGTAAACTTTCAGCCATGCTTCTTCAACACTTTCATTCAGTTCATAGTTTTTAGATAAATCGCGATTTAGGACCTCGTCATCAACAGGTATTCCGCGGGCAACAAGTGCATGGATCGCTGCATCATAAATACTAGGTTTGTGAAGAGCCTCCTGCATTTTTTCATATAGTTCTGTTTGATGCTGATAGACTGCTAGGGTATGAGCATTTTTGCTGCCTAATGCAAATTCAATCATCCGATTCTGGTATGATTGGAACCCTGAGGATTGACCGAGTTTATCCCTAAACTCTAGATACTCTGAAGGAGTCAAAGTTGAAAGAACACTCCATGACTGAATCAACTGCTGCTGGATTCTCGAAACACGAGAAAGAATTTTAAAAGATGGTTCTAAATCATTCTGGCGAATATACGTAATCGCTTCTGATAATTCATGAATAATTAATTTCATCCATAGTTCACTAGTTTGATGGATTATGATAAATAACATTTCATCATGGTGGTCAGATAAGCGGTGCTGACTATCTAAAATCTTATCAAGACGCAGATAATCACCATATGACATTGCTTTTTGGAAATCTGTTTGAATTGATTTTTCTAATCCTTGGCTAGTATTTTTTTCTGGTGTATTCATGTAAAACTCTCCCCCACTATGTTCAATCCCCTTCCATATTCATTTCCTTTATTTAGGTGAGTAATTTTGTTCCACTTATTATCCTTCTATTCGTAATTTTATGCTACGACCTCTCGTTCATTTGCGAATTTCTCATATTGTCTTTCGTCCATAATTTTCTTTAGGATTTGTACTACTTCCCATACCTCACTATAAGAAGTGTATAGTGCTACTGGAGCGAGACGAATAATATTAGGTGCCCGGAAATCAGGAATAATACCATTTTCTTTTAATGCCTTGCAAATCCGTGCTGCTTCTTTATGCTCTAGGCTCACATGACCGCCTCGGCGAACATCGTCTACTGGGTTCCCTATGGTGACTCCCATTTCGGATAACTCTTGGTCCAACAAATCCATTAAGAACCGATTTATTTTCAATGACTTTTCCCGAATATTTTCAATTCCTGCTTCTGCAAAAATCTCTAAAGCACCAAGTAAAGGAGCAAGACTTAAAACATGAGGTGTGCCAATTTGATAGGCACCGGCTGATTCAGCAGGTGTTAAAATATGTTCCATATCAAATTGTTTCTCTTTTTTAGAACCAAACCAGCCCGCAAGACCAGGAGCTTTTCCAAAGTGCTTCTTATTTACATACAAACCTCCCACACTTCCTGGTCCGCCATTTAAATGTTTATAATTGCACCAATAGGCAAAGTCAACACCCCATTCACTAAACAAATGTGGTATGGCACCGATGGAATGGCAGCCGTCAAAACCGATTAATATTCCTTTTTTATTCGCTTCAGCCGTTAGACGCTTCATGTCCAAGATTTGGCCGCTTCTATAAAGTACCGTAGGTAAAATGATAAGCGCAATTTCATCGGTCATGGCGTCAATAATATCTTCTTCATCTAAGAAACGTCCATCCCGGCTTTTTACACGAATAAGGTGTGTATCTGATTCAAATCCATGAATGCGAAGCTGACTTTGAAGAGCATAAATATCAGATGGAAAGGTTAATTCATCCGCTAGAATTTTTGATTTCTCTCCTACCGGCTGATAAAAAGTAGCTACAAGCTGATGCAAATTTACCGTAGTTGAACCCGTGACAATTACCTCATCAGAGGAAGCTCCGACTAACGGAGCCATCATCTCTCCTAATTTTTCTGATAAAAAAAACCACGGGTGTTTTCCTTTTGTCCAGCCATCAATTCCATGTTCTTTCCAATCATTTAAGGATTCTAAAAGAGTTCGTTCTGCTCGTTTTGAAAGGAGTCCTAATGAATTTCCGTCCATATAAATGGAATTTGGTTTTATGTAAAATTCTTCTCTAAATTTGTTCAAGCTATCAGCTTGGTCTAATTGTTTGGCATACTCTAAGGTTAATTCCATATGTATCCTCTCCTCTACATTTATTTCTATTTATATTCAAATCTTTTATAAAAAGGTGCCTAACTTTGTTGTTAGGCACTAGAATGGTTAAGTGTGTACGATATCGATGTCAATTATTCTTTAATACTAGCTCTAAAATAATCGTAATCTGTTTTAATATAATGAAAGGCTGCTGCGTTGCCACCCTGATCTGGATGCGTGACTTTTAATAATTTTTTATACCCTGAAGAAACGTCTTTATGACTGGACGTTTTTGAGAGTCCTAATTTCCGACGGACATCATTCATTTTAGTAGGTATTGTTTCTGGAACCTTATCAGGTTCTTTTTTGTTTCCTTTAGAAAGTTCTTCCTTTAATTTTAACAATTGATTTCGTAATTCAATATTCTCTTTTAGCAGCTTCTTCATTTCCTTTTGTAGGTCACTATTTTCATGCTCTAGTTCGATGATTTCATTATTTAAATTTTCTCTTTGTTGAATTAAAGTATCGATAGATGACTTATGTAGTTGTTCCATTCCTTTTATAAGTTCATCCTGTGTATTAAGTTTTACTTTTAATTGAACTAAAATCTTTTCCTGATCTGTATCGTTAGTTAAATACACCTTTGAGAGAGTTTCATTTGGAAAATATTCACTTCTCCCATTCCCCACGTTTTGAATCTTTCCCTCCCTAAGCCATCGTCGTACAATTTGGATTCCAATACGTTCGGAAACACCTGCATCCTTTAACATGTTCAAGGCTTTGTCTGTATCATCAATTATGTATCTAGAATTTTGAGGAACTGTGCCCACGTATTTTATTTTTCTTTCACGCAGCCATCGTCTAACTGTTTGAATACTGAGTTCTTCATTTACTCCAGCGTCAGTTAACAATTCATAAGCTTGATCTGTGTTCACTATTTTCCACCTTCCCTCCATAAAAATCTATCAGATGTTGAAACATACTTTATCAGACGAACTCGGTACGTAATATAAATAATAATAAATAAGTTTAGAATTTATGTGAATGGATAAAAAAGACTATCCTTTTCACTTTAGTAAATTAGCACTAATCAGATTGTTTTACTAAACTTGAGCAAATGAAAACAGCCGCTTTTTTTAGGACTGAAGCGGCTGTTTATTTGGTCGAAAAGTGAAAACTTTATTCAAGGACCAAAAAGTATTGAATTTGATTTGGTGAAATAGCTGTAATAGCATGAATACGATAGCCGATACTTAATAATTGTGATAATGTTTCAGCACAGTTTTCGCGGGGAGGTTCAATTGGTGCGTGGTAGCTTTTATATAAATGTATAAGTTGATTATTCGTTGAACAATGAAGTAAGACCACGTGTCTCCCAGTCCAAGCCTGCCCAATCATTGGTTGTACTTGTCTCATCCATTTCATGGTTTGACACCCTTACAGTTTGATACAATAGTCTATGCTTCATTCATCAGTTCGTTCTATTTGAGGTAATAGTTTTTTAAATCCGCAGAAACTTGTTCATCAGGACCATAAACCTTCTCGATAGCCTCCACTGTTCGTGAATTTACCATTTCCAATTTATGTTCAATGCGCTTATCTATATATTCAAACGCAGATAAAGACTTAAGCATATCAAAAAATATATTTATCCCTTTTGTTTCGATTAGGTACGTGCTTAGTAGTGCTCCATCACGGTACATGGAACCTTCAGGATCAGTGTAATCAATTTGCCCAAGCTCTTCGATTGTTTTTAAAGTATTCGAGATTTCCATTGCTTTTTGCGCGTTTTCAATCGGTTTTTGAGGATCAAATGAGACCATTCCGTTACCGTCTCGGTTTATGGCAGCCTGTAAATAAGTAGCAAATCCTTCTTGTATATAGATGGAGGCATTATCGTTGGTTATATCTCCTACCATCTTATGTGTTAATTCATGGGCCAGATATTTAAAAATTTGCGACATGACGCCTGAGTTAATTTTTAGTGATTCTCCAATCTCATTCCATCCGCTCAACATGACCCATGGGACTGTGGCCGACACTTCATTAATATTGGATTATACTTTTATGGAGATCGGTTCTGGTTTCCAATTAAACATTTTTGAATAGAAGGCTACTATATCTGTGGCATCCTTTAATGTTTTTTGAGCTGTATCTTCTTGTCCTTTTTTATAATAAACTGTGATTGATCCAGATTCGGAAGTTAGAGTTTCAAATGGCACATCATTTAGAATCCACTTCTCATTAACCTTAATTGCTTGGTAGATGACTAAGTTATTTGTGCTTTCGAAATTAGGATGACTCATCTTGACTCTAAAATAAACCATCCCTTTCGTATCATTTTCTTTCGTAAAACTAATGTCCACAGATAGTGTATAGCCTTGCTCTTTTTTAAATTTCGCTTCTTCTATCCATCTTTTTTGTTCTTTAAAGAAGAGGTGATTCTCACTGTTTTGATAACTCATAAAAACAGTTTCATCATTGTTTTCAACCGCTTGTTCTATTTGCAGCATATCCCACTCCGGTGTACCCTTCTTAACTTCAGGTTCTTCCACTTGCTTATTTTTATTTAGTTTAGAAGGTGGAGTTTGTTCTTTTTTAGGTTCTCCTTTCGTTTGCTCACTGTTACTGTTACAACCTGTCAGGAGAACGCATACTAGTAAAATACCCCACATACCTATACCCTTCATCCTATTTCCCCCTTAAATAATAAAAACCTTCTAGCATAAGTGGACGGTCCACTATGCCAGAAGGTTTCACATTATTTTCAAATAAAAGTTGCAATTCACGCAGTAACTTTAACTCTTTTAGAACTTGACCAGATTAATACTTGTATGAGGAAGAGTGACAGAATTCCTCCTGCAATGGATAGTGTTGCGTAACTAGTATTCGCAGCCACAACTCCAGAAAGTACACCTCCAGTTGCTCCGGATAAGGCAACCATAACATCTACGGTTCCTTGCGTTTTTGCACGATTGGCCGTATTCGTTGAATCAACAAGAATCGCAGTTCCGCTTATTAATCCGAAGTTCCAGCCTAGACCAAGCAATATGAGTGCCAAGGTAAGTAATGTCATTGATTCACCGGGAGCGATGGCAGCGAGCAGTCCTGCTGCAAGTAAGGTAATACCTGCTGCAATTGCCATATACAGACGTCCAATTCGATCAACGAGGACTCCTGTCAGCAAAGATGGAAGATACATAGCACCAACATGGAATCCAATGATCATTCCAACCTCACGTAAACCATGACCATGCTCTCCCATATGTACAGGTGTCATCGTCATGATGGCAACCATCACCAATTGGGTTAATACCATTAATATTGCTGCGGCAACAATTCCTCTTTTGTTAAACGTTAGTGAGTGTGTATGACTATCTATAAGGATGTTCTTGTTGTTTCTCTTCTCATCGGCAATAGCTTTAGCAACGATGAGCGGGTCAGGACGAAGTAGCACTAGAAGCACCAAACCAGCGAGAATATAGGTGGCTGCTGCTAGGATAAACGGTCCTGATAGTGCCGGGACACCAATTCTTGTTGCAAATCCGCCCATAACATCCACTAAGTTCGGACCTGCGACCGCACCAAAGGTAGTTGAAACCATGGCAATACTAATCGCTGTAGCACGCTGCTTTGGACTTGCCAAGTCAGTTCCTGCATAGCGGGCTTGTAAGTTTGTAGCGCCCCCTGAGCCGTAGATTAGAAGGGAGACAAAAAGAAGTAAAATATTACTTGTGATGGCTGAAACCACTACTCCTATTGCACCTATCCCTCCGGCAAGAAAACCAGCTGCCAGCCCCAACCGGCGGCCATAACGCTGGGATAACCGCCCAACGAGAAGAGCCGCTCCTGCAGATCCAAGTGTGAATAACGCAGTTGGAACTCCTGTAAAGCTGTCTGTTCCCAGCATATCTTGTGCCAGAAGTGCACCAACTGTAATACCAGCTGCCAGTCCTGCACCGCCAAAAATTTGTGATAATACTACAATAATCAAAGTTCGACGATATAGTGCACGCTGCTTTTCTGGGGAGTTAATGTAAAGCAGTAAATTACTTTTTAATTGATCTTTGTTATGTGACACCACTACACCTCCCTGCTATTAATCAAGACCTGATTACTAAATCATAGCATCTTGGGTTAGTAAGGAAAACATATTTATATCTGCTTTCATACTTGATATCAAGCATCCATAATGAAGTCCGTTTTTTCTTTTCCTGCTCTGTTTTGGGCTTCATGCCCCCTCCATGAGGACTGGTTTTTCTTATCCAACTCTACTTGGGTCTTCATGAACCCTTCATGAATCCATTTTTACTTTTCCAACTCTACTTTGGGATTCATAAACCCTTCTGAGGACCATTTTTACTTTTCCAACTCTATTTTGGGCTTCATGAAACCCTAATGAGGACTGGTTTTTCTTATCCAACGCGCTTTTGGGAAGCATGAAACCCTTCATAACCAATGTTTGAAGCGCAAAAAAAACGAGAAACCTCCAATCTAATAGGTTTCTCGTTTTTTAACAATATTATGGATTTGTTCTTGTTACAGGTGATGGACCTCTTAACTTTCCTAACAGATAACCAACGATTAAGCCAACAACTGCAGGGGCTAGCCACCCAATTCCTTCGATGTAAAAAGGAAGAATTTCAAATCCCCCGCCCCATATGTTATTTAGGAATGTTTTATTAATCGTGTCCAATATACTGAATATAGTTACAAAGCCTATCACAGTGATATAAATATATGGATTTCTTTTTATCATATCATCAAATAGCCCTAAGAAGATCAGTACGATGGCAATCGGGTAGATCATCCCGAGAATAGGTACTGAAATCTGCAGGATTTGCGTTAATCCTAAATTCGCAATAGCGGTACTAAGAACAGCTAAGATCACGACCCATACCTTATAAGCAACTTTTGGAATGGCAGTAGAGAAGAATTGACTGCATGATGTAATCAAACCAATGGAAACACAAAAACATGCTAATGTAAAAACGATGCCTAAAATGAGTGTTCCACTTTGTCCAAACAGGTATGTCATAATGTTAGATAAAATAATGGCCCCATTTTCTGCCTGGCCTAATGAAGAACTCGCCGCCCCTAAATAGCCCAAGATAAGATAGATCACTGCTAATAACAACCCCGCGCCGAAACCTGCGTACATCATATAGCGTGATTTCATTTTTGAATCGCTAACACCTTGAGCTGTCAATGTGTTAGCAATGACAATTCCGAATGCTAGGGCTGCTAAGGCATCCATTGTTAAATACCCTTCTAAAATCCCTTGAAAAAGAGGATTCTCACGGTAATTCCCCATCGGTGATTCAAATGACCCAATCGGATCCATTAAGCTCTTTATAAAAATAACTGCAATTAGAGCTAAAAGTATTGGGGTCAATAACTTCCCAAAAAGACTAATCAGTTTTGAAGGATACATACTTAACCATGCCGCTAGGCCAAAAAAGACGACAGTATAGATGAGTAAAGAAACTGGACTTCCAACAAAATTTTCTGGCAAGAAAGGCGCTGCGCCCATTTCAAAGGCAAGGCTTCCTGCACGTGGTATCGCCAGTCCAGGACCAATGGCAATGTAGATTAAAAATGGAAAAACCAGTGCAAAAATAGGATGAACTCTAAGATTCAGTTCATTTAAACTACCTGCCTTAGCCACCGCTATGACCCCTAATATCGGCAGTCCAACTGCAGACACGATAAAACCAGCAAGAGCAGCCCATAAATGATCACCAGCTGATTGACCAAGAAAGGGTGGAAAAATTAAATTACCTGCTCCAAAAAACATAGAAAATAACATAAAACTAATAAAGACCACTTGTTTTGCAGAAAAATTCATGATGTTGTATCTCCTTATGATGTAAAAATATTATTGTATTATATCACTTAATCATTCTGAATTCTTTAGGAGTTCTTCCATATTTCTCTTTAAAAATCCGATAAAAATAACTAATATTATCATAGCCGACTTGCTCAACAATTAAAGCGATCGGCAAATCACTTCCTTGTAATAATTCTTTTGCTTTTTCTAGTCTTCTTTCCTGAAGAAGCTCCTTAAAGGTCCGAGAAGTTGCCTTTTTAATCGTTTTACTAAGACCATAATGTGATTGGTTTAATTGATCTGCTAATTCATATAAAGAGGCTTCCTTGTAGTGTTCCTCAATATATTTAAGTGATTCCACCACCAAATAATGAGTGATGGACGATTCTTCTTTTCTCTCTACCCTATCAGAATTCTTTATTAACTCAATCATAAAGAGACCCATATAAAGCTTGATGGCAGACTCTGAAAAAGTGGTCGGATACATAATTTCATGGATTATTTTTCTAATTAAATCTTGTATGGCTTCCACTTCAGAAACTTTAAAATAAAGAAATTGCCCATCCTGAGTATTATTATAAAGGCTGCTCAACAAAAAATCGCTGACAAAATTTTCAGAACTTAAATAGGAAAAAATGAAGTCAAAGAAAGCAGGACGAATAATAAAGTTGATGATAATGTCTTCTTTCGCACAAGCTTTAATTTCATGTTCAATATGTTGGTTTAAGAGCAGCAGTTCACCTTCCTTTAAGGTAATCTGTCTCCCCCCAACAATCTGCTGCAATTCCCCATTAAAAACATAATTGACCTCAATGTAATCATGTTTATGTAAAGGAAAATCCACAAATCTTGTATGTTTTCGAACCATGATCATCTTATCTTTACTTAAGAATTTCTCACTTTCAATAATAAAATTTGTCTTACTTGTATATAAGTCTTTGCTCACATTACTTTGTTGTTCAATAATCTCTTTCTCTTCATCTGTCAGTTGTAAAAGTTCGTTAAGAAGTTCCTGGTTCACTCTATTCACCTATTTCCTACTGGACCTAAAAGTGCTTTTTATAAGTTATAATGATACCATTTCCCTGCACCGATTAGAATAAAAAAAGTATGCTTCTTTGTAAGAAACATACCATAATTCATTATATTCCTATAGTTTAAGAATCCCTTTTCGTGGTACCACATTAAAAGCATGTGCTAGTTCCAATAGCTGCTGGTCTGTTAACGTTTGTTTTTTACCACCTTGGGTACAAACTAGAGTATATACTTCAGCTGCTTTTTCCGCTGTCTCAATCAAGCCAAAAGTTTCATCCAATGTGCTGCCTGCACCGAATATTCCATGATGCGGCCAGAGTACAAGGCGGACTTCTTCCATTTTCTCTGCAGTTGCTTCACCTATGGCATTTGTTCCGGGAACAATCCACGGAATAATCCCTACTCCTTCAGGGAAAACAACAAGACATTCTGTACACATCTCCCATAAGGTTTTTGTAAATTCTATTTCGTTTAAACTATGTGTAAAGGACATCGCAATTAGGTTTGTTGCGTGGCAATGCATAATTACTCGATGGTTTTTATCAACGGCTAAGCGCTTCATATGGTTCATAAGATGTGTTGGTAATTCACTTGTTGCAATCCCGCCATCTTCAAATCCCCAAAGAATTTCATAGCTTTTACCCTCTGCAGAAATACGGATAATACCAAGGTTATTTGCTGGATCTGTTTTTACATTTTTAAAATATTTTCCGGACCCTGTAACGATGAAGTAACGTCCAGCTAGGGTTGAGGCGTCAAAGTTCATTGCTACTGTTCTTTTAACATCGTCTACATTCAAAAAGGGAAGAACTTCGTACTCATGTAGTAAATAACTGATATTACCGCCATTTCGTTCATCCCAGCCTAAACGATATAAATTCGCGGTTGTTTCTAACATTTCTTGTAAAAATGGTGCGGAGTATATTCCATCTTTGATCATGGTCATGCTCATCTTCCACTCTCTCCTTATATAAAACCTTTTGATTTATTATTTTAGTTATATTTATTCTCTACACCGTAATCATACATCCAAAACAAACATAAATCAACATAAAAACAAACATAAAACACCATTTATATTTGTTTTTATTAACACTTCCGTCACAATTTTATCCGTTTATTTTTGTTTAACTTTAAGAAGTATGGAATACTAATATGTTTTGTTAAACAAAAAACAGACCTAATTCGGTCTGCATTCACATGTTATTCTAAAAATGCTTCTTGTTTAGAAACCCGTATCATATCACTAGGGAAAAATTTATTAAAATACTTTTCAACCTTGATGTGTATATCTTTTCTATACCACTTTGCTAAATCATGTTCCTTAAATAACAGAGGCATACCTAACCTCTCAGAACGTGTTCCATCTGCACCATCCCCAATGGTTAACGTATCAATCCAAATGTGATCGACGATCCCGTCCAATACTTTTGGAAAATCGGGTGTAAATGGCAATACTGGTGATAGCGAAGCTTGTGTAGGTATTCCTGCAGCATGTATTTCTTTTAAAGCCTTTAACCGTAATTGAATTCCTGGTGCAGAAGGAGCAAAAATTTGCTTGATGTCTTCCCTGTCTGTCTCAACTGTCATCGACACAAGAACTTTGCATTTATCTTTCAATACCGTCAACAAATCAATATCTTTTGTGATGAACGGGGAACGTGTTTGAATCCATAGAAAATCCGGTGGATATTCAATCATTACCTGTAATATCCCGCGGACAATGTTTGCTTTCCGTTCTATCGGTTGGTAGGGATCGGTTGCAGATGACATAAAAATATTAATCGGTTTGTCTTTTTTTCGAAGCCTTATTATTTCATTTCGGTAATTTTCAGCTGCGTTTATTTTTATTTCTACCCATTCTCCCCAAGGGATTTCTTTGAATCTTTGAATAGGCATTTCTCTTACATAGCAATACCGGCAAGAAAAGGCACAACCACTGTAAGGATTCAATGAATGGGTAAAGCCAACATCTAAATATCCCTTGGCTTCAGTTAGAATCTTCTTAGAGACACTTTCTTTTATTTCAATGCTAATAAATACTCCCCCTTTCTCAAGTGAATTTGCCTTATCTAGCAATTTAACATGATTGAAAACTAGGTGCAATGAAAACGAAAAACAGACCAGAATTTGGTCTGTTTCTCTTTATTTTGCAATTGTTACGTCTATGTTTCTTTCCTTTAACTGTTTTTTCGTTTTTTCTTCAATATTTGAATCAGTAATAATGCAGTCAATCTTTGTTATAGGAGCAATTTGGGAAAAAGCTCGTGTTCCAAATTTACTTGAGTCCACCATTAGAATTGTTTCATCGGCAATGTCAATCATTTGCTTCTTCAACAGTGCTTGTAATTCATTAAAATCACTTAGTCCTTTTTCAAGGTGCACTCCTTTGCAGGATATAAAAGCTTTATTGACATGGTACATTTCAAGGGACCTTTCGGCAAGTGGGCCGACATATGATAAGGATTGTGCCAATAACGTCCCGCCTGTGGAGATGACTTTGATTTGTTCCTTTTTGCTAAGCTCAATCGCTACTTTAATTGAGTTTGTTAGTACCGTTAATGGCATGTCCTCTAATTCCTTTGCCACATACCATGCGGTTGTACTGGCATCCAAAACAATTTGGTCTCCAGGCTCAATAGAACGGACGGCCTCAACCGCAATGGCTTTCTTCTCAGCAGCGTTGGTAATTTCCCTTTCTATATAAGAGGTTTCACTTTGGTCCTTTTCAATACTTACTGCCCCGCCATGACTTCTCATTAATAGATTCTCTTTTTCAAGTTTTTCAAGATCCCTGCGAATCGTTTCTTCTGTAACAGAAAAAATTTTGCTTAGTTCCGTAACCCTTACACTTAGTCGTTCATTCACTAAATCAACAATTTTTCTCTGTCTTTCCGCTACCAGCATGCCCTGCACCCTTCCATACTTTTGCTTTTATTTATATTGTTTTATCCTTTGTTTATGTTTGTTTTCTATATTCAATATAACATAATTTTTGAAAAACAAAAATAAGTTAAATAAATAAAAAGCATATTTTGGTTACATTTCGCAAAATATAAATTTGTTGGAAGTTAAATGAAAGGAGTTTACTTATGCAAAATAATCAACCACCGATTCCAAACCCTCCTAGGGCTATTACGACAAAGGATGTGCTTTATCTAAAGGATGCCTTATCATGGGAGCTTTTAGCATTTAAGAAATTTCATTTTATGGCGAATCAGATCCAAAACCCTCAATTAAAGGATGCACTAAATAAGGCGGGACAAATGCATCAAAATCATTATCAACGACTACTTACTCACCTTCAGGTGGATAACAATACTGCATTAGCCAATCTTCCTAATACACAGCAGATGCAGCAGCAGTAACGATTATTAAGGAAAGGAGGAAGAATAATGTCAAATCAGCAAAGTCAAAACAGCAACCAAATTGCGAACCCTCAGACTGGAGAATTGCCTAAAGTTAAAACTCCAGATATGAATGATCGAGATTTTGTTAATGACGCACTTAGTACATGTAAGTATTTAACGGACAGCCTCAACATTGCCGTAAGAGAAGCGAGCCACGAACAGCTTCATACGGATGTATTACAAATTCTGACTGAAACACATCAAAGCTGCAGGGAACTCTATAACCTAATGTTCCAGCATGGATGGTACAAACTAGAGGCAGAAGAACAGCAAAAATTAGACCAAGCTTATCAACAATTCAATAACTATTCTTCGCAATTTCCATATTAAAGTCAGCCTTTGGGGGTCATGCGATTTTGAAAAAGGACGAAAGAGTTAAAGTAACAAGGCTTATGAAACCTAATAAATCAAATCGCTCTGCAGATAGCCTTAATAGAACAACTGGAACTGATAATATAAAAGACTATGATAGAGCATAGGAAGATGACCGTCTCTAGAAATTAAAAAACAGACTTTTGTAGAACTGTCACACTTGTCAGCTTCATGCGACATGAGTGGGTCCAGTGCAATAGAGTCTGTTTTTTCACATTATTACTTTATCGCTTTGATAGTACCTCTGCTTCATAGGATCTAATTTCTTCTAGCCACGCTTCCCTCACTGGAACACCCATTTTTTCGCAATAGTAATCCCAAACTGCCCCAAATGGATATGTTTTGAATTCTTCCATTAATGCTAGTCTTTCTGTAAAGTTACCTTCTTCTTGAAGCTGCTTTAAATATTCATTTGGTACTAACATTGCATAAAGGAGCGCTTTAATCATGTTGCGTGTACCAATAGTCCAAGCAGCAACACGGTTAATACTTGCATCAAAGAAATCTAGTCCGATGATTACGCGGTCTAAGGCATCGTTACGCACGATTTCTAATGCGATTTCTTTTAATTCATCATCAAGAATAACAACATGGTCACTGTCCCAGCGAACTGGTCTTGAAACGTGTAACGCAAGTTTTTCGCTAAATAAAAGCATAGATGAGATTTTGTTTGAAACTGTTTCTGTTGGATGGTAGTGACCTGTATCTAGTAAGCACAATTTATCGTTTTTCATTGCATAGTTCAAATAAAATTCATGTGAACCAACAACATAAGATTCAGAACCAATACCGAATATTTTACTTTCGACAGCATCTAAGTTGTACTTTTCATCTGTTTCAACCGCAAAAATCTTATCTAACGATTCTTTTAATCTCTTTCTTGGAGTAAGACGATCACTTGGGATATCTTTGTAGCCATCTGGAATCCAAATGTTTGTTAATGCTGGTGTACCAAGCTCTCTTCCGAAATATTCACCAATTTTACGGCTGCCAATACAGTGATTAATCCAGAATTCACGAATTTCTTCATTTGGATGGGAAAGGGTTAAACCATCATCCGCTTTTGGATGTGAGAATAAGGTTGGATTATAATCCAAACCTAGACCATTTTCCTTTGCCCATTTTACCCAGTTTTCAAAATGCTTTGGTTCCAGCTGATCACGTTCCACCACCTCACCGTTTGTTTCTGCATAAATAGCATGAAGGTTGATTCGGTGTTTACCAGGGATTAAGGATAATGCCTTCTCTAAATCACTTCTTAATTCTTCTGCATTGGTCGCTTTACCAGGATAATTCCCAGTAACATCAATACCACCTGATAATTCGTTTTGGTTTACTTCGAAGCCGGCAACATCATCGCCTTGCCAGCAATGTATAGAAATGGGAACGCTTTTTAGCTTTTCCACTACTTCTTCAACGTCTACTCCCCATTTAGCATATGTTTGTTTCGCAAGTTCAAAATTTTCTTTAATAGTCATATTTATTCTTCCTTCCTTTCATTAGCTGATTACTTGTTGAGCTGGCAGATATTTTTTGACTTCAAATGACTCCTTAATAATCGAACGCGCTTCTTTAATATCATTGATTTCTCCAAGTGCCATTAATTGGGCCGCGATGTTACCAAGTGCGGTTGCTTCAACAGGTCCAGCATAGACTTCTTTATGGGTGACATCAGCAATCAGCTGGTTAAGCATTTCATTTTGACAGCCGCCGCCAATAACATTAATCTTGGTAAACTTCTTTTCAAAAATCTCTTCAATCTCTGCAACAGCTTCTTGGTAGCTTACTGCTAAACTATCAAACACACATTTCGCCACTTCACCAGGTGTACTTGGTACAGGCTGCTGCGTTTCAATACAATAGTTCATGATGGCCTCAATCATGCTATCCGGCTTTAGAAAACGGTCATCGTTTACATTTACCGTCGCCTTATAATCCCCTGCCAACCTTGCTAAATCCACAAACTGTGCAAAGGAGTATTCGTCATTGTAATTTCGCTTCACTTCTTGGATCATCCAAAGACCCATGATATTTTTCAAGAAGCGGTATTGGTAATTGATTCCGCCTTCATTGGTAAAATTATAATCCAATGCCTTCGTTACACAGATAGGAAAATAGTTTTCCACCCCAATTAGTGACCAAGTTCCAGAACTGATATAAATAGATTCAGCTTCTTCTGGTACGGCAATCACCGCTGAACCTGTATCATGTGTGGCTGGAAGGATAACTTGAAGGTCAAAACCAAGTTCTGATACGAGATTTTCTGTAAGTGTACCAAGAATTGTTTTGGGAGCTTTAATTTCATGAAACATTTCTTTATTTATCCCAAGCACATCTAATATCTGATGATCCCAGTGTTTCGTGAATGCATTTACAAGCTGTGTAGAGGTTGCATTGGTGTATTCATTGGCTTTCTTGCCTGTAAGTAAGTAATTAAAATAATCGGGTATCATTAAGAATGATTTTGCTTTTTCTAGGATTTCGGGATTGTTTTTTTTGATAGAGAATAATTGATAGATTGTATTAAACTTCTGAAACTGTATGCCTGTTTCAAGGTAAAGCCGCTCTTTAGAAAAGAGCTTGAAGACCTCTTCCATCATCCCATCCGTCCGAGGGTCACGATACGAAACCGCATTGGTTAATGGTTGATCTTTTTCATCTAATAACAAAAAGTCAACCGCCCATGTATCAATTCCAATGCTGTCTGGCTTAATGCCCAGCTCCTTGCATTTTTTTAGTCCATTTTTGATTTCGTGAAAAAGTTTATCTGCTTCCCAGCAAAAGGAATCCCCTTTTTTTACAATCTTGTTTTCAAAGCGATGAATTTCATCTAGTTTTAATCGTCCATCCTCAAGATACCCCAATATAAGTCTTCCACTTGATGCTCCGATGTCGACAGCTATACTGTATTTTGGCATTAACATCACCTTTCTGTTGAAAACGCTTACCGATAACTCTATCTTACTAGAAATTCTCATTTTTCCTATAACGTGATTCGACTAATTTATTGTCCTTATTTGCACTCATGCATGGTCCATAACGACAAAAGGAGATTCTTTCAATCTGAAAGAATCTCCTTTTAATTCTACTGGGATACTATTGAGAAAAACTTATTGATATTCTTCAAGTTTTTTGCTGTACTTGGGACACATAACACCTTGTTTTCATCCAATTTGAGTGGAGCCAAAAGGGTAATTTCAGATGTACGGATACCGTAAACTTTTTCATCAGAGTTTAACAGTTTATCCGTTCCCTTTAGATCATTTAATGCTACCAATGATGATGGTTGTGATGAAATTTCGTCGAATAGTTCTTTCTCAACAATCATTAAATCAATTCCGCCAAGCGTTATCTCTGCAGACATTTTTTGTATTGCTGCTTGCGAAGCCTGATCCATACTAGCTTTATTATAATTTAAATATTGAACAAAAACTTCTTCATCCGCTTTGTCTTGCACCAGCTTGCTGTTTAACTGTTCTTGTAATTGAACGACACCATCTGAATTTACCCCTTGTCCAATAATGGTCATATTTAGAACCACTTCTTTTTTCTCACCAATACTGCTAATAAAAGAGACTAATAGAACGACGGCCGCAATGGTCCCAATGATATGAAACTTGTAATAATCCCATATATATGCAATTCTTTCTTTGGGACTCATCGGTGTAAGGATTGCTTTGATGTTTTGCTTCAATAGTAGTTTCTCCCTTCCATGACTGGGCTTTCAAATATAGTTTTAATTTGATTTTAGTATAAAGAATCTAATAATACTACAATTGAGAAAAAATAAAACACCATAATTCAGTAACAATGACATCAATACAGGCTGTTTTTCATACTATATTTCTGGGGTGAGAAAATGCCAAGAATTAATTACCGGAGTTCAGACGTTGACTTAATGGCAAGGATGATGCGGGCAGAAGCCGAGGGTGAAGGAAAACAGGGAATGTTAATGGTTGGAAATGTTATTGTTAATCGTGTGAAAGCAGATTGTTCTGACTTTAAAGATCTACGAAACGTTAACGATGTCATTTTTCATGTCCAAGGAGGAAATTTTTCTTTTGAAGCAGTTCAAAAAGGGAATGTATTTTATCAACGAGCGAGATCTGCTGAAAAAAGATTAGCAAAACAGAATTTAGAATATTGGAGAGAACACCCATCAAAATATGCCCTTTGGTATTTTAATCCGTATGCTCCATGTCCTCCAACATGGTACGGTCAACCACATTCTGGTCAATTTAAGCAGCATTGTTATTATGAACCAAAAGCCGGCACATGTGAAAGTATTTATACGGGAGCTTAAGCTTACTCGATGAGTAAGCTTTTTCCATTATAACGGCATTGGCTGCCCTTCGTAGGTGATAAACACATTCTCATTATCAATCTCTCGTTTCCCTTCTATAATATCAAATATTCCTTTGGCAGTTTCAATTGGGTTACCTGGTGCTCTTTCTCCGCCCATATCTGTCTTAATCCATCCGGGATGTATAGCGTAAACATTAATATTTTTAAGTTTTACATAATGGTTTAGTTGATGTGTGAACATGTTTAATGCAGTTTTTGAAGAAGCGTATGCATAATCACCGCCATAAGCATTGGACATACTTCCGGCTTCAGAAGAAATATTAATGATTGATGATCGATCACCCATCATGAAAAGAGGAAGGAAATGTTTTACCACTCTCATGGGTCCAAAAAGATTGACATCGAACGTTACTTTTACTTGATCAAAATCCAAGTCCTCAACCTGTTTATCGCGTTCTAACAATACTCCTGCATTATTAATAATCACATCAATGGTTCCAAAGTTTTCTTTTACTATATGAGCAGCTGAAGAAACTGAGTCTTCATCTGTTACATCCAAAGGCAGCAGTAAAATTGATTTATTCATTTCAGATTGAGTTAAACTTTTATTGTTATTTTGGAGATCTCTTACTCCAGCAAGAATTTGATGACCTCTTTCTGCCCCAATCTGTGATAGGGCCAATCCAAGACCTCTATTTGCACCTGTTATCAAAATCCTCATCCATTCATCCTCCTATTATTAATCTAAAAGGAGAGGAGTACCTTTTAAGTATCTCCTCTAGAACCTTTTTATCGATCGTTTTCCAACAATTCCGTGATAATTTTAAGGTCTTTGAATGTGTCCATGTACGCGTATCTTCCACCGGTGTATTCACCTTTTTGAAGTAACGGCATTTGCTTACCTTCCATTATGGCAATTTTTTCTTTCATACCTTCTATGAAAAAAGCAATATGGTGAGGGCCTTCACCATGTTCATCTAAATGCTTCCGCCAAGTACTTGGATGATGATCCGGTTCGATTAATTCTAATTGAAGAGAGCCCATGTCAAAGAATGCTAGTTTCGCACGAGCCTCAGTCGGGTTACCCTCAAACTCTGTTTCTGCACGTTCTAATGTATCTGTTAAACTCCATTCAGGTTTTTCAATACCAAAAAAATCAGCATAGTTCTGGCTCGTTTTTTCAATATCATGAACGAGAATACCTATTTGAGCAATCACGTTCGTTCCAAGAGCATTTTTTCCTGTCATTTGATTAAAACCTCCTATTATTTTCGTTAGGATAAGTAAGGGATTTACGATTAGTGACAAAACGGGTAATCCTTACTCGTATTAGGATTCAAAGGTAATATCTTCTATTCTCCCTTTCCTGCCCGAGATCTCTATTTATCTATGTTTAATATTGTATAACCTTCCAAAAAGATTCTTTTGCCTGATGATTTTCGTCAAATAAAAACGGCCAATTTTTTCTGCCTTTAACAGGAAAATCGCTTAACCAGGTATAATCATCGGCTGCTCCCCAAAAGGTTACCGAAGTAATATGATTTCGAAATTCTCTCAGCAATTGAAATATTTGCTGGTATCTTTCAGCCTGCAAATCTAGCATTTTAAGGGTTGGTTCCGTGAGGTCAGTTCGCTTATCTTCAAAGTCGAAAACGGATACATCCAATTCTGTCAGGTGAAGCTTCAAGCCAAGAGAGGCGTATCGTTCAATCGCTATACGGATATCTTCTAGTCTTGGATTTACAAGATTCCAATGTGCTTGGAGACCAACTCCATGAATGGGAACACCTTTATCTACCAATGATTTCACAAGCTTATAGATTTTTTCACGTTTTTCGGGATTGGATTCATTATAGTCATTGTAAAAAAGCAGGGCGTCCGGGTCAGCCTCATGAGCAAATTCAAATGCTTTTTCGATATAATCTTCTCCGATTATTTCTAACCATTTTGTAGAACGTAATAATTCTGGACCCTCATCCGTTACCGCTTCATTTACCACATCCCAGCAGAAAATTGTCCCTTTATATCTGTTCATTACTGCAGTAATATGTTCCTTCATTCGTTGTAAAAGTGTTTCTCTATCAGCGCCTTCAAATACCCATTCAGGCGTCTGATTATGCCAGACTAATGTATGCCCGCGCATCTTCATTCCATTTTCCTTCGCAAAGGCAGCCAATTGATCAGCTTTTTCAAACGTAAACTGTCCCTCAACAGGTTGAATTTCAATAAATTTCATATCATTTTCGGCTGTAATACTATTAAAATGTTTTCTTAGTAAATCTTTTTGTGACTCTATCGTTCTTACATTCACTGCAGCACCAATATGAAAAGATGCTTCATACACCTTTGATAAAGAAGGTACTTCTACTGACGTTTTCACCATTATTGATCTCTCCTTAATTCAATAATTTTATTAAAAAATCAGATGAGAGAACTCATCTGATTCTTTTTTCAACCTTTTACTCCGCCTAATGTTAATCCTTTTACGAAATATTTTTGCAGGAATGGATAAACCATGATGATTGGTAAACTCGCAATAATGGTCATGGTTGCTCTAATGGAAGTAGGTGTTACTGAGTTTGCAGAAGAATTACTACTCGCAAAAGCATCTGCGGCAGTTTTACCTGACATTGACGCGTTTGAGTTCTGTAGAATTTTCATAAGTTCATATTGCAAAGTACTTAATTCTGGAACAGAAGAATTATACAAGAAAACATCAAACCATGAATTCCATTGATAAACGGCAACAAATAATGAAACAGTAGCTAAGACCGGCATTGATAATGGGAGTACAATTTTAATGAAAATAGTAAAATCTCCTGCCCCATCAATTTTTGCTGATTCGAATAAACTCTCAGGAATTCCCTCAATAAATGACCGAATAACAATAAGATTAAATACTCCAATGATACCAGGTAAAATATATACCCAAAAGCTATCTAATAAATTTAGTTCCTTGATTAGCAAATAGTTTGGAATTAGTCCTCCATTGAAATACATCGTTAGAACAAAGGCAATGGTCACAAATTTTTTAAACACGAAATCCTTACGGCTAATGGTATAAGCAACCATTGCAGTACCAAGGACGGAAGTCAATGTTCCGATGAGCGTTCGTAAAACTGAAATCATGAATGATTGTATGATGCTAGCCTCACCAAATACATGTTGATAATTGGCCCAAGTAAATTCTCTAGGCCAGAGAAAAATTCCGCCTTTTATCGAATCATTTGCATCATTTAAAGAAACCGCCATTTGGTTTAGAAACGGATACAACATTACAACACAAAGGAAAACCATAAACGTGTAATTAAAAACATCAAAAATATAATCTCCTGGTCCTGAATGATACCTGGTTGCTTTAAAAAGTCGTTTTTTTCCCATAAAAATCCCTCCTAGAAAAGCCTTGGCTGATCAAAGCGTTTGGCAATATGGTTTGCTGTAAATAAGAAAATGAAACTAACGACCGTCTTAAATATTCCTGCAGCAGTGGCAAGCGAGAAATTACCTAATGAAATCCCGTATTTTAATACATAAATATCCAAGTTTTCAGAATAGGCGAGATTTAATGGATTTCCTAATAGATATTGAGCCTCAAAGCCTGATTCTAAGATATATCCTAAATTCATGATCATCAAAATAATGATAGTTGGTTTTAAAGAAGGCAATGTGATATATCGGATACGCTGTAACCTAGTAGCACCGTCAATATCAGCTGCCTCATATTGCTCAGGGTCAATCATTGTAATAGCAGCTAAATAAATGATGGTATTCCACCCCACATTTTTCCAAATATCGGATACCCCATTGATTCCCCAAAACCACGTTTCCTTACCAAGCCATAGAATGGGTTCATCGACGATCCCTAATTTTAATAAGACGATATTGACGATACCGTTATCAAGGGAAAGAGAGTAAGAGATGATACTAGCTGCAACTACCCACGAAATAAAATGGGGCATATAACTAATCGTTTGGACCAATTTTTTAAACTTGGCATGTCTAATTTCATTTAATAGGAGGGCAAGACCAATTGCAGTGACAAAACCTAAAACTAGGTTAATGGTGCTCATACCAAGTGTGTTACGCAGCACGCGGTAAAAATTAGGGTCAGTAAATAAAAATTTAAAATGTTCAAGCCCAATCCATTCCTGGTCAAGCAGACTTTTAGCAGGTTTAAAATCCTGGAAAGCAATTGACCAACCCCACAATGGAATGTATTTGAAAATGAATAACCATATCAAAAATGGAAAGCTCATTGCAATCAATGCTTTTTGTGTCATCATTTTCTTAATAAATATTTTCTTAGATTTTTTTGGCTGAACCAATATGGAGGTATCGATTCCCTCCTCTGTTACTCTTGACTCCATTTGCATATTTACCCCCTCCTCTTTAGTAAGCAAACATTATAAAATCATCATCATAAGCCACACCTCAGAATAATCATTCACACACCTGACGCCAAGGTGGGGCTTATGATCTTGAGGATTAATGTTATATAAAGGAGAAAGCCGAAAAGCCAATTTGGCAATATCGGCCTTCTCCTCTTTTTCTATTACTTAGCTAGGTCAATTAGCTTTTTGATTTCCTTGGTCATCGTCTCCTCGTAAACTTTTACATCCAGAGCATTATATTCTTTCTTATACTCTGTCCAAATGGATTCGAATTCTGAAGGTTTAGCTAAAACTAATTTAGGATAATATTTCTTTTGCAAATCTGTTTGTCTTTGAGAGAATATTTGTTCCTTTGATCCCTCTTCAAGTTGTACACTCCAAGCTGGATACCAAGGACGATCCTCCGGCTTGGCAAAAAGGTCAGAGAACACTTGAACTCCATATGCTTCTAGCAATTTTTTATCTCCGTCTGTGTAGGACATTTGAGCAACTTCCGCTTGCCTTCTTGGCTCCCAAGCATTACCATCGGCGTAAAGTCCATTTCCACGAGGCCAGCCCCATTCATAAATCTTAGAACCAAAATCTTCTCTAAATTTCTCATCAGATGTTTTAGCAATTTGTTCTTCTGTACGATGGAAACGACCTTCATCATTTACTTCATAAGTTTCGCCTTTAATTCCCCACAGAATTAGTTTTTGGTTTTCTTCTTTGACCATATTGTCCAAATACTTAATGATACGAACAGGATCCTTTGCACTAACAGTAATACCAACACCACGGTTAGATACAAATGATGGTGGATCTAAATATTGATCTTTTGTATTTTCATCAAATGTAATTGGTAAAGCCATATAACGCTTATCATCAACACCGGCATTTTTAAGATTATCTTCTGCTTGTCCAATTTGCCATCCGTAGTCAAAGAACCCTAGTACACGTCCAGATGTTAACTTTGCAAGGTATTCATCATAGTTACCAACAAACGCTTCCTTGTCAAACAATCCTTTGCTATTTAACTCATTTAATTCTTTTAAATAACGTTTGGTGTCATCATTGTTTCCGTAAACCTTAGCTTCATGTGTTTTCATATCAACCTGTACGCCGCCATCATTTGGGTAACCCGCTAGATGGTTAGGAGTATTTGATAGAGCAAAGAATCTCCAGTCATAAGTTAAAGCTGTAAACCCAATTGTTGATTTTCCTTCTACCTCTGGATGCTTCTTTTGGTAATCTTCAATTAACTTAAAATATTCATCAAGAGTTTTAATTTTAGGATAGCCAGCTTCTTTTAATACTGCACGTTGAACCCAAAATGCACCTTGGTCAATATTAGGGTTAGCAATAAATCCTTGGCTAGCTTCCATAGGAATAAAGAAAATTTTTCCATCTTTATCTTTCATTCTATTTAAATATGGACCATATAGTTTTTTAATATTTGGGGCATGTTTGTCGATTAAATCATTAAGCTCAATAAAAGCACCTGCATCTAATACTTTGGGTAAAGCAGCATCTGGAACTAATAGATCTGGATACTTACCGCTTGCAATCATTGTACCAATTTTAGTGTTAATATCACCGACAGCATATTCTACCTTAAAGTTTACCCCAGTTTGTTTTTCGAGCTCTTTCCCAATCACTGTTTCGTTCGTATTCATATCTTTACCAGGGCTTGCTGCATTGTAATAACTGAATGTTACTGGTTCCTTTGAGTCACCTGATTTACTTGCTTTACCACTTGAACTTTCGTCTTTTGTGCATCCTGCTACAGACACTAGCAGCACAAACATTAGAAGCACCATAAAAATCTTACTCTTAAACATTTGCTTACCCCCCATTTCTTTTATGAAAGCACTTTCATTATAGAATGGAATAGCTTTTTCTCACTACCTAAAAACTATAGATGTTATTTAATAAAGTATAGGTTTTTTTCTAAATTGCCGTGTATTTGGCTATCTATCTGAAGTGGCAATTGAATGGTGATGATTGTTCCATAGTCTAGATGACTATCAATATTAAAATAGAACTGATCCGGATAGTATAGATTCAAGCGATAATAAACATTTTTAATTCCAACATTCTCCCCTATATCTTCCTCATTTTTTAATGATGATAATAATTGCTTTCTCTTCCCTTCCGTCATTCCAACCCCATTATCTTTAATAACACAGGTTAGGAGATTATCTTTTAAAGAAATTGATAGATTAATTTTGCCATTTTCCTTCAATGGTTCAATTCCATGAATGCTTGCGTTTTCTATAAATGGTAAAATGGCCATATTGGGAATTTTATATTCTTCTGTAGATTCATCCACATGAATTTCATAATCCAATTTATCTCCGAATCTATATCTTTGAATTTCTAAAAAACTAATAATTAAATTTATTTCATCCCTAATTGGTACAAAGTCCCTCCCCCACGTCAGGGAGTTTCTAAAAATTTTAGCCATATTATGAATGATTTTCGCGGTTTCTTTTTCCTCCTTCATTAAGCTTCTCATTCGAATGGTTTCTAAAGCGTTAAATAAAAAATGAGGATTGATTTGGCTTTGCAGTGCACTTAACTGTGCCCGGTTTCGTTTAATTTCTAAATCCTTGTTTTGAATATTAACTAATAACACATCGTTGATTAAATCCTTGATTTTTTTAGTCATTCGATTAAATTCACTTGTTAATTGACCAATTTCATCTTCAAATTCCTGGTCATCAATTAGCTCAAAGTTTTGGTTTTCCATCCTCTTTACATGGCGTAAAATCCGATGTAATCGAATCAAAAATGATCTAGAAATAATCACAATAATAATCGTTGGTGCTAAGAAGTTTATGCATGCCAGCAAGAAAATAAAGAGTTTAGATTTATTAACCGTTGTAAGCATTGTTTCTTCCGATATGGTACCTACAATTGTCCAGTCGTTTAAAAACGAACCGCTATTTAGTTTCGTACGGATGGTAACCTGATTCTTCTCTTTATTTATCTGATTAAAATTAACGGATTTATCCATATGTGATAAGAAACGATTGGTTGTGTATTCAATCTCCCCTCTTTCATTTAGTAAGTATACATCCCCTTTAAAAGTTACGTTGTTAAAGATATCTCTTATCGCTGAGGAATTTAGTTCAACCTTCACAAATTTTTGTTTATCTTTATAAAAGTAATCCAAATTACGGATAATACTAAAGGTTTCTAAATTTTTATTTGAAGGTGTATCAATCAGTATTTGCGAGCCATTACTTTTAGTAAGCTCATCCTTGAAGTGTATTGATTGTTCAAGGCTGTCAATTGGATAAACCCCGCCAGAATAGATTACTGTTTGGTTATCCGTATAAAAGCGAATGCTGTTAATAGATGGATTTAATGGGTTAGTCTGATTGAGATTCCTTAAAAAACTATAATGTCTTTCGATATATTCTATATCTGACATATAATCCGTTTCTAAAAATAGATTTAAATTTAAGTTAGTATAATAGGAAGAAGATATTCCTACAGCCTCGTCAATAATCCTTTTAAATTCATTATTAATCTGCTGCAATGCCAATGTGCTATCATCCATTTGCTGTTTTTTAACATTTTCAATTGTAACAATGTAAAAGATTACATTTGTTAATACGATTGGAATGAATACAGCAAAAAAGTACATGATCAACATTTTGTTCTTTAAACGAATATTATGAAAACTTCGGGTTGACCTACTCATTTTTTTATCACTTTTCTATCGTTTATTAATTTATTCCGATACTCAGATGGTGTGATTTTCTCTAACTTTCCGAAAATAGTGACAAAATAATCTGTATTATTGAATCCAACGCTTTCTGCTATTTCATAAATTCTTTTTTCGGATTGGCGCAGCTGCTTTTTTGCCTCGTTAATTCTTACTTGCAGGAGGTAATCCTTAAAGTAGATTCCATATGTTTTCTTAAACAATTGCCCCAAATATACTGGATTCATAAAAAACTTAGAAGCAATGATTTTTAAGCTAATATTCTCATGGTAATGTAAGTCAATATATTGTTTTATTTTGTGAACTTCACCATTTGCAGTCTGCTTCCTCAAATTAGAAATTTCATCTTTACACTCAACTACAAAACCAATAATCAATTCCTTTATTTGAGGTATGGTCAATGGGTAATTTTGCAGGTAAAAAATAACCCGATACGATTGTAAACTTGAAGGATCTCCTCCCATCTTCGTAATAATTTTATGAACATTTTGTATAAAACTAGTAAGTGTAGCAAGAACTGCAGTTTGAGATAGTTTCTTTGAGACAAGAGACTGAAAAAGTACGTCTATTGAATGCAGAATCATAGATGTAGATTCTTCTTCAATTTGTTCAATTAATGGATGATATACTGTTTCGTCCAGCTCCGCAAAGGTAATTGGTTTATCTACAATCTTTTCAAAGAAAAGGAGTCCATCTTCGTTATTTGCATATTTATGCTGCTGTACCTTTTCCACCGTTTCGTAGGAATCTTTTAACAAAGAAAGGCTTGGTACTCCTTCACCAACATAAAATGTAAAATTCTTGGGGATCCTGTTCGTCAGTTCTTTCCTTACCCAAGTAATCAATTTCTTTAGGCTCATTTGAAACCTTGATAAGTGATTGGAGGTAATTAACACACCCAATACACCATTTGATATCTCTTGAATACAGATTCTTTCTTTGCGTTCACAAACATTTCGAATTACATCGGCTAATGTAGATTTTACTTGTCTTATCTTGCTAGACTCATACACTCCATTTACTTCGACCATTAGGTAAAAAAACTCGCTTGGGCTTCCAAGGGAAAGGAATTTTAAAAGGTCTTTGGAATCATTCCCCTCTACCTCTCCTGACAAAAGATGATGAAACACTAATTTCACTTGTTCTTCCAGCCTTTGATCCTGAAGCTTTTTTTGCTCGTTTAACGTTTTTGATAGTACTCTAAGTGTTTGTTCAATTTCATCTTGGTCAATTGGCTTTAATACAAAATCGTGAACACCGTATCTTAATGCTTGTTGAGCATATTTAAAATCACTATATCCGCTGATAATAATAAATTTAGTTTGAATTCCCTCTATTTCTATGGCTTGTTTAATGAGTCCAATTCCATCAAGTACAGGCATACGGATATCTGTAATCACGAGGTCCGGGTTTAAATCATGGATCATCTTAAGGGCATCTTCGCCGTTTGCGGCTTCTCCGACTACATTAAAGCCACAGTCTTCCCAATTTATTAAATTTCTTAATCCTTTGCGGAAATACATTTCATCATCTACTAATAAAACTTTGTTCATTTCCGTCACTCTCCTATTTTTTACACGCTTAATATGTATTTAGGAATTTATCAAAGAATAATTAATACTATTCCATTTATAGAGAAGGCCCGCAAAATAAAACCTTGCGGACCTTTCTTTTTATTAATCTATTCTTTTGGCATCCATATTTTATAGTTGCCACTCAACGCTAAAATACTAAAAAAGTATAAGCAGTTATCATAGTATCTTCTAACCCCAGTTCTAACCGGAGTATTCCACAACAACTCCACCCATTTTTTGCCCTTAATTTCATCAGCCGCTAGAGAAGCCATGGCGTTGGTTGCAAGCAAGCCAACAGGATGAAGAGATTTCTCTTCGAATGGTTCACCGGCAATCGTGTATCTGCGATAGTCAGCAGGTGCTTTGTCCGCAAAGAAAGCTTGAATTTTATTTGCTTCTTGCCGCTCCCATTCATCTCCTCTAAACCACTCAAAATCAAGCCCGATGTTTGCTGCAACACGATAGGCGTCACTGAAGAAATGCCCATAACCATTTTCATTGTTTGGCGTTCCATCATAATACGCATACTCCGGCGCCAAGCCTGTTATTGGATGACAAGCAATTTTTAAATACTCCCTGCTGGCAGCAGCTGCTTCCTTCCAAAATGGCTGATCTTCCTCGTAAGACCAAAGTGCAAATAGTTCATAAAAGTGAGGTACATGATAAGATGGATCGGAATACTCACAGTTAGGTATGAATTTAATGAGTTTATTCTGAGGATTCCACATTGGATATCCTTCACCATTTTCACCTTTATGTATACAAGTCCTAAGTAAGTCTCTTGCTTGAATGCTGTAATCAAAAGGCGCAGCACCATCTCCCCAGCGGTGTGAGGCAAAAAACAAAGCCATCGCAAAAAATTCTTCCCCATCAGGTGCAGGACCATAAGCTCTCTTTGAACCGTCTGGGTTACAGGACCAGGCAAAATAGCCGGCGTTTTCTCCGCTTGTCATATACATGTTCATCATCGTCCACTTCCACAAGCGGTCGAAGACATCTTTATTGTCCATTTGTACAGCCATCATCATTCCATATGACATGCCCTCAGTCCGTACATCCAGGTTTCCTGTATCCAACATGTACCCTAAATCTTCGCCAACAGGATAGTAGATTCTTGTATCTTCATTTCCATTAAATAACTCTTCCCAATTTTGTTGAATTCTAGTTGAGATTTGTTCATCTGTTTTTCCAATTTCTTTAAATAGGTTGCGATATTGCCCTGTATAAAATGAACCTTCCTGCATTTCTACTAATCTCGACATTTATTCCCCTCCAATTGATATGAATTAATTAAGCTATTATCTGAACCTAAATAATTCGGTGTATCATATATTTAGAATGTGCTGGTAGTCATAAACTGCCAGCACATTATAATTTGTATACTTGTCGCACAATGGTAACGCTTTCAGATGTTTATATTAAAGGAATCATTTAGTAATCTTGTAAAATAAATACGTTAATTTTATTTTTATTATAGCGAGAGGAACTTAGTTTGTCTATTGCATAAACTAAGTTTATTGGCAAATTTATTTGAAATTTTAAATAAAACAGGTCCCAAAATGGAGACCACTTGGGACCTGCTTATTATTTCATTAATACTTCTGCAAATTCAATTAATATCTGTGCCTGGTTATCTGTGAAGTCAGTATTCGTTTTAGCTTTAACCTCATTGATAAAGGCTTTTAGTTGCCCGTCTCTAGCACTATTATTACCTCGTTCATCAGCAGCTTTGGCTGCTTCTAGTTTAGCAATGAAAGAGTTTCCTTTTTTACTTATGTCTAAAGAATTTGTTTGAGTATTTTCAATGCCATATCCAGTCAGGAACAATTTAGTAAGTTCTCCAAGACTGTCAAAGTTAACAATAACATTGATCGTAACAGATTTTACAGAATGGTTGCCAGCAACATCTTCCCCTTCTGCCGTGTACGTATGACCTCCTAGACCAAGCTCGTATGCCGGTACAGAAACTTCTTCACATGTTGATAAGGTGACTCCTGATAGAGCATCTGTTGCTTTGCAAGTGATGCTAATTTGTTGGTCTACTGTGAATTGTGTACCGTCCTCGACCGAGAAGGTGATTTCCGGAGCAGTTTTATCAAGGTTAATAGCAACTGATTTTTTTTGTTCGATATTACCTGCCTGGTCCTCACTCCAATATTCAAGAACATGTTTGCCATCTTCTGTTATTGTTACCGTATTGCCTTCCTGTTCTACGGATCCATTTAATGAATAATAGGTTGCTTTCATACCAGACTGATAGTCATATCCCTTCAAGTTCACTGTAACCGGGTTATGATACCATCCTTCCTGTACTTCCCCGATAACTTCACTTTCTGTTTCTGGTGCATTTACATCTTGTATTTCTACTACATCGATACTCGGTACAGGAGGTTTCTCCATCCCTGTTCCAAGGAAGAAACTGGTATGCGGCGGCTGGTTATAGCCGACGTTTTGCCACGCAATCGATAAACGATATTGAGAATCATGCATTAAGGTGTATATTCTATTGTCGGTTTCCTCTGTAGTCATGTATACCCTTAAAGCACTGCTATCATCGGTTCTCCAAATGATTTCTTCTCTCCAGTCACCAAACAAATCTGCCTGCAGCACAGGATTTCCTTTTGTGCCGTTATTCGATTGTGTTCCATCAGCGGTTAGGATATTCACCAACTTACTATTTTTATAGTCCCACTTATCAATCGTTCCAACGCCTGTTGATGCTGCGTCATCCCATTTATGATCGACTAACTCGCGAGACAAGTCGCCGTCCCACCAAATCGCAAAATTACTCGAAGGAATATTCTCGGAAATTTTTTCACCTTTTGCCGTATGAATTCCGCCGACTTTACTGTTCCAAGCACCTGAGATTGCCCACGCTTCAGCACCTTCGTACCTAGGGTCAATGTCAGCTGACACTCCACGACCAGTATCTTGGCCTGTTTTCACACCCCAGAGGATTTCACCCGTTTCCGCGTCACGCATGTCATATCCGTATGGACCCTCTTTATGCTCTTGAACAGCAAATACTTCAAGTCCTGGTCTTGTAGGATCAAGATCACTTACATGCTGAGCGTCCCCATGTCCTAAACCTGTTGTATACAGCCCTTTTCCATTATCATCAATTACCGCTTGGCCATACACAATTTCGTCTTTACCGTCTGTGTCGACATCCGCCACGCTTAAATTATGATACCCTTGACCAGCATAATCTCTTTGACCTTCATCGTTAGAGTCAAAGACCCACTGTTTTGTCAATTTACCATTTTTAAAGGTGTATGCAGCAAGAACTGATCGCGTATAGTATCCACGTGCCATAATAATGCTTGGTGTCTCACCATTTAGATAAGCAACAGCTGCCAGGAAACGGTCAACTCGGTTACCGTATGTGTCACCCCAGGCATCTACGTCTCCTCGGGCTGGTTCATAATCCGTTGTATCCAGTGCTTTTCCAGTAACTCCGTCAAATACAGTCAAGTACTCTGCACCCTGGAGAACGTAACCTGTACTGTTACGGTGGTCCGCATCTGCTCTGCCGATAACTGTACCCTGCCCGTCTTTCGTTCCATCTGCCGTTTTGAAAACAATCTCAGCTTTACCATCTCCATCAAAATCATAAACAAGGAATGGTGAGTAGTGTGCACCGGCACGGATATTTTTTCCTAAATCAATACGCCACTTTAGGGTACCATCCATTTCATAGGCATCTACATATACATTACCTGTGTAGCCTGCTTGAGAGTTATCCTTGGAATTGGTTGGATCCCACTTTATCACCAATTCATACTCTCCATCTCCATCTAGGTCACCAACACTTGAATCATTCGCACGGTAGGAATATGGATCACCAAGTGGTGTCACGCCATCCGCTGGTTTGTTAAGCGGAATATCAAAGTAATTTTGATTCAATACCTTCGTAGTATCCTTTGTTTTTCTTTCTTTGCCGTCAAGGATCGCACGAACCTCATAAATGGATTCAACTTTCCCATCCTTATCAACGTAGTTGGTGCTGGCTGTAATTGGTTTAGCATTAATCTTTTCACCATCACGGTAAATGTTAAAGTTAATGCTTTCAGGATCTGTTCCAAGCATTCTCCAGCTGACAAAAACACCTTCTTCTGATTTAATGGCTACTGGTGCTCGGTCAAGCTCTTCCATTTGTCGTTTAAGTTTGGTTACTGCTGGTGTTTTCAAAATTTCAGACTGTTTTGAAATACCGCCAGCATTAACAGCTTCAACCTTATAAAAATAAGGAATCGTTGTTAACACACTTTCATCTTTGTAGGATGTTGTTTTGGTTTTACCAATGAGTTCATACGTTCCTTTTTCCTTATTAGAACGATACACATTGTACGTTATCGCTCCTACTACCTTATCCCAGCTTATTGTAAGGTCATTCTTGTTTACTTCGCCTACCTTTAAGTGGTCTGGTGCTGCTGGAACTGGCTGTGTTGGATCCACCATTACTACCTTTAAAGACAGTGAAGGATCGGTTTCCACATTAGCATTGTCAACGGTTGTTGCCACATACTCATATTCCATTCCTACATCTACAGTTTTATCTGTGTAGGATGTTGTTGTGCTACTACCCACTAGGGTAAATTCACTTGTGCCTGCCACTTTACGGTAAACATTATATTTAACCGCATCCTCAACTGCTTTCCAAGATAGAGTCACAAGCGGATTTTCCGCATCCAACGATTTCTCATCCAATTTAAGTTCGGACGGAGCTATCAAAATGGGGGTTATTTCAACACCGTTTACAATGGCTGTTGAACCGGCAAAATTAAAATTCATTTGACCATCTTTAACGGAAACCTGTGATACAACTTTAGTTGTATAGTTATTTTTAGGTGCAGAAATTGTACCATAATCCTGACCTTCCACCGCTAGAGTTGTTCTGGCACTTCCTGTGAAATCACCAACATAGACTTTTAATGCATAAAGCCCGTTTGGTACATCGACATTAAATTTCCAGCCAACATTAAAATAACCCAGCCAGTCGCGAAGAAGATCTCCACCGGTACCGCGGTCACGGCCAATCATCCCTTTTGAATCAACGATTCCATAACCTCTCTCAGCGCTGTATGTGGTGGATAAATTGACACCTGTATAACCTTCGGCAATTGGATTACCTGCTAAACCAAAGTCAAATTTTAACGTAGCTTTCTTCGTTGTGAATTGTTTTGCATCCGATAATTCTGATTCTCCTTTACCATTTATAGCAGAAACCACTACATCATAGGTTTTTCCTTCTTCCATTCCTGTGATATTAAGTTGAGAAATAGTAGAAGTTCCGATCAATTTATATTCGCTGTCAGTTGATAATTTACGGTAAACCCTATAGATGTCTGCACCTTCAACAACTTTCCACGTGACAAGCGCACCTGCGTTACTAATGCTGCTTACCGCCACGTCAGCTGGTTTCGCTGGAACGTTAGCTGGAGATTCGATACCCGTAACATACTGAGAAAGCGAAATATTCAGATTTTTAATTTCATCTGAAACCAGACGAGCGAGCTGGATTGCTCCGTATTCTTGGAAGTGTGTATTATCCTGTGAACCATTTGGAAATGCAGCATAAACACCCGGGTCTGTATGTAAAAATACAGATAGACTTCCCTCAGGCCCAATGGTATCGTAGTAGGCAACACTTCGTGCACTTAAGTCAACCACATTGACATTCATTTCTGCCGCTACGTCTTTCATACCCTGCACATACTCAGGGAAGCTGACATTAAACTTTCCTGTTGCTGCATTAAAATCACGTCTGCCAACCGGGGTCACTAGAATGGGAACCGCTCCACGCTGACGAGCACCATTAATATACGTTTTTAGATAATTTTTATAATCAGGGACAGATGCATATCGTTCAGGAATACTGATGGTTGCATCGTTATGACCAAATTGGATTAGGAAAAAGTCGTTTGGTTTTATTTCTCTTAACACGTTATCTAAGCGGCCTTCATTGATAAAAGACTTTGTACTTCTTCCGCCAATGGCGTGGTTCTTAAAGGTTACATCAGAACTGAAATAGCGTGGGATCATTTGACCCCAGCCAGCTTCTGGTCGCCAATATTCATCATAAGTCTGAACCGTTGAGTCTCCAGCGATATAAACGGTTGGGAGTTCTCCTGCTGTTCTTTCCGGAAGTTTCTCAATGGTTAATCCGTTTACTTTTGGGTTTGCACCAGTAAATTCAACATTTAATTGTCCGTCTATTAGGGCAATTTCAAACTTACGTTCAATAAATTCGCCATTTTTTACATCAGTATTTTGAACCTTTTGGATATTTTCAGCCTTAATGCCTACATTTGTCGTGTCGTTATTGTCGCCGGCAATGACAGTGACCAAATAATCACCATTTGGTAGGTCAACGTTAAAGGAAGTCTCTGTTGTTGTAATAAAATCTGATTTCAAGGAGTCTGATGTTGATCGATCTTGTGAGGTTACCTTGGAGATATCAGCAAAACCGTAGCCTGTTTCTGCTGAATAAGCTGTTTCTGAAGAAACTTTTGTATAGCCATCTTTGACGGAACTTGTTGGTGTTCCAAAGTCAAACTTTTTTGATAGTGTTGGTTCTTCCGCCGATACTTGTATTGGCCCAGCGGGAACCAAGGCTAGTAGTAATAATAAACTAAGAAAAACGGCAACATACTTTCTTGAATTTCTCCGCTTCATTTTCAAAAACTTTCCTCCCTATACCCTATATTTTTATCTACTAACCTAGCTTTGTTTTCTCTGAAACCATCCCCTTTTGCGTTATATTGACAGCGTTTTCATACTTATATTAGCGCCATAGCTTGATTTTCAGTTATAAGAAAAACAGTTAATAATGTTTAAAATTCAGTGCTTCCATAAATTTGAATATATGTTCCTATTACTCATTAGGTCCTACTACCTATTTTAGATGAGGAAACATTTCTTCTATTAACTTACTCACCATAAAAAAAAGAAATGACGTGAGCGAACTCAGATCATTTCCTTTTTCTTTACTTTAATTTGCTATTATCGTGTGTTTATTGTTTATTTCATTTACTACTAACTCAATAAACTCTTTCGGCAGGTTTAACTCTACTGCTCTATTTAATACCTCATACAAATGTTCAATACTAAGGATCTGCATACGTTCGCTCGTCACCCACTAAAATTTCTTATCTTGTAAACGCAGCTGGAACCCCGCCATCAACCGTTAACATACATCCTGTTGTTCGATCAGATTTTGATGAAGCAAAGAATGCGATGGATTCAGCAATGTCTGCTGGATAGATATTTACTAGTAATGTCGTTCGTTTACGATAGTGTTCTTCTAATTGATCTGGGTGGATTCCGTACGCTGCCGCACGTTCCTCACGCCAGCTTGATCCCCAAATGGCTGAACCTTGAAGGACTGCATCTGGCAGAACAGAGTTAACACGAATTCCAAACTCGCCGCCTTCTGCTGCGATACATCTTGCTAAGTGTGTTTCAAGTGCTTTAACAGAGCTGTATGCTGCAGCATTTTTACCAGCGTACACAGAGTTTTTAGATCCGATAAATACCATGTTACCGCCGATTCCTTGGCCTTTCATTTGCTTGAATGCTTCACGTGCAACTAAGAAATAGCCAGTACCTAATACATTCATGTTTAAGTTCCACTCTTTAAGAGTAGTTTCGTCGAATGGACTAGATGTAGCAAGACCCGCGTTGTTAACGATAATGTCTACTCCGCCAAAAGTAAGGGCTGTTTGATCAAACGCTGCTTGTACTTGCTCTTCACTTGTAACATCCATCTTAACCGCAAGGGCACGATCAGCACCGTATTGCTCGTTAATTTCTCCTGCTACTTTTTCTGCACCTTCAAGATTTAAATCGGCAAGCACCACATGAGCACCTTCAGATACTAAACGACGAGCCGTTGCACTGCCGATACCGCCTGCGCCGCCAGTGATGAATGCTACTTTACGAGAAAATTCAGCTTCAGCAGGAGCAAGAGTCAATTTGTATAATTCCAATGGCCAGTATTCTACATTATAAGATTCGTTTTCACTTAGTGAAACAAAGTTTCCTAGAGTTGTAGCACTTTTCATAACTGCAATTGCACGGTGATATAAAGCACCACTTACACGAGAGTTATTTACATCCTTACCGGTGTTAACCATACCTAATCCTGGGATCAGGATTACACGTGGAGCTGGTTCAAACATTTTGTCGCCTTCGTTTTTGTTGCGTTCAAAGTAAGCTTTGTATCCTTCTTTGAAGTTGGCAACTCCTTCTTTAATGCTGGCGATTAAGCTTTCCACATCTTTAGTTTGCGGGTCCCAATTGATGTAGAGTGGAACCATTTTTGTATGAACTAAGTGGTCGGGACAGGCTGCACCGATTTGTGAAAGCTCTGGTGCTTGAAAGCTGTTAACAAACTGAAGTACATCTTCACCACGATCGTAAGTTAGAAGCATTTTCTTTTCTTCACTAACCGCACCACGGATAATTGGCATAACCTTTGCTAGAATACTAGTTGCTTCTTCATCGGTAAGAGATTGATATTTTTGACCGCCAAAAGCAGTTTCTTCATTTGATTTTGCATTGATAAAGCTTTCCGCTTCATTGATAATTTCAATTGTTTTTGCATAGGACTCTTCGGAAGTTTCTCCCCAAGTCACAAGTCCGTGTTTTTCCATTAATACAAGTTCTGCATTTGGATTGTTTCTAACACCTTCTGCGATCATTTTTGAAAGTGTGAAGCCAGGGCGTACATATGGTACCCAAACAAAACGATTTCCAAAAATCTCTTCTGCAATCTGTTTTCCGTTGTCTGCACAGCAAAGGCTGATAATGGCGTCTGGGTGTGTATGGTCAACATGTTTGAATGGTAAGAAAGCATGTAATAATGTTTCGATAGAAGCTCTAGGATGCTTGCTGTCAATCATACAATGTGAAAGATATGCCACCATATCTTCATCTGTCATTTCATCACGTTCGAATAATGGACGAATATCCTCTAAATTAAGACCCGTAAAGTTTTGAGCCTTCATCGTTGCTAAATCAGAGCCGCTTCCCTTAACCCACATAACCTCAATATTACGTCCACGGAAATCTTTTTCCGTTGTCTTCATGGAAGTATTGCCGCCACCCCAGTTACATACGGCACGATCGGTTCCAATCAAATTGGAACGATACACTAATTCTTCTACCCCTTTTGCTACTTGTGAAGCTTTTTCACTTTCCCATAGATTCCTTACCATTATCAGTTCCCCCGTTTGTTTGTAGTTGTGTTTGTTATCTTCTGCTTTATTATATTATATGTTTGTTTGTTTTTGAATAGAAAACATATAAATCTTTTTATTTTTTTGATTTTTTTATATAAAAGCTTTTGAATTTGGATTGTTGATTTCTAGTACAACTGTATAAAAGGTCAATGAAGGTCAATTCTGGATAGTTCTGAGTGAGATTTGTCCTTCATAAGGTTGATGCGAGACAAATCTGGAGCGTTCCCAATGAGTTTTGTCCTTCATCAGGTTTTTGTGAAAAAAATCAACACCTGCCTATATAAAAAGTCGACAAGCAAATAGACTTGTCGACTTTCGTTCTTTTATTATAATTCCAATCTTATTGGCTGCCCGCTCATTGCTGATTGATTGGCTGCAAGAGTAACTTGGTACGTTTTTAGAGAATCTTTGTAGTCTGATAATATTTTTTCTGGGTTACCGGTTTTAACTGCTTCCAGAAATATCTTATTTTCTACAATGTATGGATTACCTTGTTCTTTATATTCTTGTATTTGTTTACCTTTGATTTCTCTTAAAAGCTCATTTCGCAACTCGATGATTCCTTCTTCTGTAAATAAATCCAAACCTACCTTATTGGAATCATTCAGGATACAGGTATTTGATATAGTTGCAACCATGCCATTCTGCAGCTTCATGGTGACACTGCCCACATCTGATACGGTGGTTCCGTCTACCTTTTCCTGCATGATTGTGCTGCCATAAGCAGCATAAACTTCCGTAATCTCACCGCACAGGAAACGTAAAAGATCTACAATATGTGTAGTCTGCTCAACAAATTGTCCCCCTGATTTATTTACATTTCTCCACCAAGGAACCATCGGCATATTTCCCATCCAATAACCAAGAGCCATCCCCACTTTGCGGTTATCAAGTAAGGATAAAGCTTTCTTTGTGGTTTCTTTATAACGCCAGTGGTAACCAACCGATGTAATGAGACCTGTTTCATCTATTTTCTTTGCAATTTCAAACGGTTGTTCATCTATACCTAGTGGCTTTTCTACAAAAAAGGGTATGTTCCTATCTATCAAAGCACACTCTATCTCGCCATGCGCCATTGGTGGTACACAAATATAAACAGCATCGAGTTTTTGTTTATCTAGCATCTCGTCAACATTTGTAAAACCCTTTGCATACGACCAGTCTCTTGCTTCTTTTTCAGCCTTTTCCATACTTGTACCACAAAATGCAGTTACCTCTACTCCATCTATGCCTGCTAATATAGCCGCATGCGTTTTGGCAAACCAGCCGGTCCCAATAAACCCTACTTTCAAAAAAATCGCTCCTCTGTATTTCAGTTATAAATCATTAATCACGATATAAGAAGCCTTTACTGGTCCATGAACGCCAACCACCAAATTTAATTCAATATCTGCTGAATTACTTGGACCAGTAATAAAATTGATACACGAAGCCACATGTCCTGTTTTTTCATGAATTTCCCGCATTTTTTGTGCAGCTTGTGTCATTCTTGGTACTAGCGTACTTATTGGAATCAGAGCGATATAGGTCGCTGGTAAAAAGCTTACTGTTCTGCCTTTATCCTGATCACTGAATAATACAACGGTTCCTGATTCTGCTAATGTGATTTCACTAATCGTGATTCCTACATTTGCCTTTTCTGCTTTTGAAATATTTTCTGATCCATTAGTGTGATTCCATTCATACACATCATAATCTTGGCTTGGCCATTGAGTTTTCAGTAAAGAGTCAAGCCCCCATTGTGAGAACCTTTCATCTTTCCACGTAACAATTGGTCCTCCTCCATAATTGGTAACAACTTCATGAAGGGTGGATGGTAACTCTTTGAGGTTAGTAGTGTAAATACTGGTGTGGATTCTCTTACACTGCTCTGCTAACACTTCTACTAACTCATCTTGCGTTGCTCCTTTTAATACCTCATCCTGCGGCTTAAATTTCCATGCTGGCCGCTCGATTTTGGAAGAAATCCGGGGACGGCCAAGCTGGCTGGCAATTTGATTTAAGAATGACTCGCGATTTTGTATAGTACCAGTCATGTTATTTGCCCCCTTTCTCGCGGTTTTTAAACCAATCTCTGAATCTCTCTTTATTTGGTGCAGGAAACTCACGGATTTCTGTCCAAGCTTTTAATGGTCCAGGGCCTTTAGAAATCTTGTCTCCAGACGTAAATGGATTCATTGCGGTTGGAGCAATCTTGGACCCAATCTTGTATAGTGTTGGTGACGCTGCCCCCAATCCAAACGCTTTCATTGCTAGTTTTTCTGATATGGGTGCCTTTCCTTCCTTCTCAACGATCACTTCTCGATGTTTATGAAGGAGGTTATGCAGTGGAATTTTTACCGGACAAACTTCCGTACATGCTCCGCAAAGGGTGGAAGCATACGGCAGTTCTTTAAATTCATCGTAACCGCCGAGAAGCGGTGAAAGCACGGCCCCTATAGGTCCTGAATAAATAGAACCGTAAGAATGGCCGCCAACATGACGATAGACAGGACACACATTTACGCATGCCGCACAGCGAATACATTGCAAGACGGATTGAAATTCTCCCCCTAAAATCTTGGAGCGGCCATTATCAACAATCACAAGGTGGAATTCCTCTGGTCCATCCACATCTAATTCTTCTCTTGGTCCTGTAAGGACAGTGATATAACTGGTTAACTTTTGACCCACAGCACTTCTTGTTAAAAGGGAAACCAATACTTCCATTTCTTCAAAAGTAGGGACTATCCGTTCCATCCCCATTACGGTAATCTGTGTTTTTGGCAATGCTGTAACTAAATCAGCGTTTCCTTCGTTCGTCACTAAACTAAAGGAACCCGTTTCTGCCACCGCAAAGTTACATCCGGTAATACCAATATCGGCGGATAAATATTTTTCTCGCAGCATTTCCCGTGCATGCCAGGCTAATTCTTCTGGCTTTGATGTTTTTGTATAACCAAGTTTTTCTGTAAACACGTCTCGAATTTGTTCTTTGTTTTTATGTAACGCCGGTACCACAATATGTGATGGAGGATCATGATCATCGACCTGAAGAATGTATTCACCAAGGTCCGTTTCAACCACCTCACAGCCTTCTTGTTCCAAAGCTGCATTTAAGCTGATTTCCTCCGATACCATGGATTTCGATTTTACAATTTTCTTGGCATTTTTCTGCCTTATAACGCCGCGAATATACTCATTTGCTTCTTCTTTTGTTTGGGCAAAGAATACATGCCCTCCTCTTTTAGCCACATTTTCACTTAACTGTTCAAGATAATAATCTAAGTTCTCAAGCACATGCTGACGAATTTCTTCTCCATGTGAGCGCCAGTCTTCCCAGTTTCCAAGTTCCTCCGTCACAAGGCGTCTTTTTACACCCATTCCATCTTGAGCACCGGAAACGGCCCCGCGCATAAATTCGTCATGAATCCCTTTATCGACACGGTCCTTAAATTGCTCATTGCTTATTTTCATGGCCATTTGGTATCCCTCCCATCTTATTTGAGTCAGATAGAGCTACTCTATTTGACCTTAATTTCTATTCAGCTTGATTTTCGGGCACATGGGACCTTCTCTCTTCACCTTGATTTTCGGTCACCATGGGAGCTTCCCACTTTACCCAAATTCTCTTCTCCATGATTTTCGGTCACATGGGACTTTCCCACTTTACCCAAATCCTCTTCACCTTGATTTTCGGTCACATGGGACCTTCCCACTTTACCCAAATTCTCTTCTCCATGATTTTCGGTCACATGGGAGCTTCCCACTTTACCCAAATTCTCTTCACCTTGATTTTCGGTCACATGGGAGCTTCCCACTTTACCCAAATTCTCTTCTCCATGATTTTCGGTCACATGGGAGCTTCCCACTTTACCCAAATTCTCTTCTCCATGATTTTCGGTCACATGGGACCTTCCCACTTTACCAAAATCCCTCTCAGCTTGATTTTCGGGCACATGGGAGCTGTCCCTCTCACCTTGATTTTCGGTCAGATTGGATACTTTTATCATCGACTATTCAATACCTCAGCAATATGCATAACCTTTATCGGTTTACCTTTTCGATCAATCCGGCCGCCAATATTCATCAGACAGCCGGCGTCGGCACCAATTAGATAATCTGCACCTATGTCCTCTACATGACAAACTTTCTCATCTACCATTTGCTCTGATATCTGTGCCATTTTAACCGAGAAGGTGCCGCCAAACCCGCAGCACTGTTCTTTTCCAGGGAGCTCGGTATAGTTTAATCCTTTAACATTTTTCAATAAAATCATAGGAGCTTCTTTTACTCCTAGCAGTCTTGTCATATGACAGGAGGTATGAAAGGTTGCATTTCCCTCCAATTTAGCACCCACATCTTCAACCTTTAATACATCAACAATAAATTGCGTGAGTTCGTAGGTTTTCTCTGCTAATTTCTTTGCTTTCGGTTCCCAAACAGGATCTCCTTTGAAAACATGAGGATATTCATGAAACATAAATGCACAAGAACCGGATGGTGAAACGACATATTCCGCCTCTAAAAAGGTATCAATCATCCTTTTCATCGCTTCTTTAGACTCTTTTGTATAGCCACTATTATATGCTGGCTGACCGCAGCAAACCTGGGATTCTGGGAATTCAATTTCACAACCAAGTTTCTCTAGGAGCTCGACCGTTGCTTTTCCAACATTGCTTTGAAACATATCCACAAGACATGTTGCAAATAAACTTACTTTCATCTTGTTTCATCCCCTTACTAAATCGGAAATTATTTTTATTTATTTTTGTTTTATTATAATATATGTTTGTTTATTTTTGAATCTAGTTAAACAAATTTTCCTAAAAATAAAAAAGAGCAAGCTCTAAATAAGCTTACTCTTTCAGGAATGATAGGTTATTTAATTATTTTTACTTCTTGTCCTTCAATTACTACTTTTTCATCCTCTGCTAAGTTTGTAAAGATGACTGGTGTAATAATGGATGGTACTTTTTCTTTAATTAATTCAAAGTCAGCTTCGAGCAGCTTTTGACCTTTTTGGACACGCTGGCCGTCACTTACAAACGAAGTAAAGCCTTCTCCATTTAGAGATACAGTTTCAAGACCGACATGAATCAAAATTTCTCTGCCATCTGTAGACTTTATGCTTACTGCATGTTTGGTCGGGAATACACTGATTACTTCCCCATCTACTGGAGCTACTACCGTCCCGTTTGTTGGATTTACAGCAAAACCATCGCCAATCATTTTTTGAGAAAATACTGGATCTGGAACCACATCTAGTGAGACAATTTCGCCTTCTAATGGCTGTAAAATCGAAGTATCAACCTCTGCCTTTTTACTCTTGAATAGGTTTTTAAACATATAGAATACCGCCTTTTTGAATACTTTTGCATAACTTTTATGTCACAAGTTTTTACTTATATTATTTTCCCCTAATTTTATTCCTTTATCAAAACATACGCTTAGGACAGATTTTTTAAAATTTTCTTTACTTTTGGTTATACCCTTTAAAAAAAATAATAAACCGCACCAGTGAATGTGCGGAAATGGTATGGTTATGAAGTTATTTTACTAAAGCTATTGCAGAGGTTTTTTAAGGTATACAATCTAGCGGTTATGATAAATAATTCATTGTAGTTATTTTTGACATACTCGTCTATGATGGTAATTCCTTTTTGAAATTGGTCCACTAAGTAAAGTGTGTATTTTTCATCCCAATCAAACTTGTTGATTCTGATTAATTCATCAGCAACAATTTGAAACCTATATTCTTCTATCAGATATTTAATTTGCAATAATTTATTGTTTTCAATTCTAAAATTGTTGGTCTTTCTTTGATTTTGAACAAATTTAATAAAACCATTAATATTTTCCGCCAGGACGATCGCTTTTTGCATTTCGGATTGCATTTCATCCCCTCCTATAGGTCTAAGTTTCATCCTATAGAAAGTGTATGTTGTGGGAGAATATGATGACACCCATAAATTATGTCTTTCGAATCACTCCGATTCACAGGCGGTTGTTAATTAAATTTTTTAATAATTTTATTATGTGTCACTTCAATTTTTCCAGGCAAGACAAAAAGATATTCAATGAGGCTTTCAAGCAAATCCATTAATAAAGCAGTTGTCTCATAATCCATTTCCGTTTCTAGTTCCAGCATCCGATGTAAGGAACCATCAGTTGCGAGCAGGTGGCTAAGAGATTGAATCGGCTTTGCCAAATCAACATGATTTGGCAGGATTTCAAGCTGCTGGGATAAAGGCTGTCCTTTACTTTTTTCTTTAAGAAAATGTTTTAGGATACTCTCAATGACACGTTTTGCCATAACTGCAGTAGCTGAATTTTCTCTAGATTCGAATACATTTATCGCAGATCGGTAAGCTCTTATAAGGTCTTTTGGAATAGTAGGAAGACTTTCTATATGATTAATGAGATTTTTTGAAGCTTGGATGTCATAGATATATGTGTCTGCATGCTCATTTTGCTCATCCTGACCATCTTTAGTCATCATAATAAATACGGTTGATTTTTTACAAGTTGGGCAGCTTGACTCCGTTAGTATTCCATTCTTGCTGCTTTGAAAGTTTGCATTAATCATAAATTCGGTAACATTTCGGCATTGAGGGCATTCACTTTGTATGCTCTTTGGTATTTTTAAATTTCCATATCGGATGTAAGAATTGACGGAACCAGGATTTATCCTTCTCATACCTTAGCCTCCCTGATTTTCCACTTTATATTTCTTATTTAGATAAATGATAGGATCTCCATACATTGTTAGTTTTCCCGTAAAAAGAAAAATCATGTTCTATACGGACAAGCATAAGATGAAATAACTATCTTTTTTGCTGAAAGGACTGTTCAGCATGATTATTAATTCGAAGTTGACTGCTTCACTATATGCATTAATGGCAATTAGTTTTTGGGGCGTTTCATTTGTGTCCACAAAAGCTGTACTAGGAAAGCTGGATCCTTATTCATTATTAGTGATTCGATTTGGGATTGGAGCTTTATTTTTGCTGTTGCTCCTTCTTCTGCAACGAAATCGACTAAAAGTCTCGATTAAATATCTTCCACATTTAATCGTACTTGGTATACTAGGAGTTTTTATTCATCAAATACTTCAGGCAACAGCATTGCTGACTATAAATGCTTCTGCAGCTGGTTGGCTCATTTCATTTTCACCCGTTTTTACCGTCATTCTCTCGATTCTTTTTTTACATGAAAAGATAAATTTAACAAAAGTAGTTGGGATGGTATTGGCGATAATGGGTGTTCTGATTATATCAATGTCAAGAAGTGGACAATCCTTTCAGCTTATGATGAATATAGGCTTCCTTCTCATGATTCTGAGCACGTTAAATTGGGCTATTTATTCTGTGCTTTTAAAAAGTTTAAAAATTCCTTATCCCCCTCTTGTGGTTACGTTTTATATGTGTTTAACAGGCTTGTTTCTTACCACTCCCTTCCTTATTCGGAATAGAGGCTGGGAAGACCTTTCATTGTTAAACCATTCAGAGTGGGCACATTTGTTATTTCTCGGTGTCTTTGTATCGGGAATTGCCTATTGGTATTGGGGAAAAGCACTTGAGGTCCTAGAGGCATCCAAGGTTTCCATGTTTCTCTATTTGGAGCCCATTGCAACATTAATTGCGGCAGTTCTGCTTTTACAAGAGAAAGTTTTACTCATAAGTATTGGAGGCGGAATCATAATTATTATAGGAGTGATTATCGTTAACGGTCAGCTTGTGCCTATGTTGTTACGCTTATTAAAGAAATAACGGCAATAGGAGGAGATCTTTATGACTTTGACAGCTAAGATTAAGAATGCCTTAGATTCTTTAAAAAGCCTATCGAAAGCCGATCTAAAAGAGGCATTGTTACAAATTGATATGAAACTTGATGATCTTGCACAATTGCCAGTACCTTCTGACGGAAAGCCTTACAACCGAAAGCTTCTATACAAAAATGATGAAGTCGAGCTCCTTGTTATGAACTGGTCTCAGTTAGAGTGTGCTCCTCATGATCATGGCAATTCCCACGGCTGGATTCAAGTGATTTCTGGCACGTCCCTTAATTCTGTTTATGAAGTTAAAGGTGATAGCTTACCGAAAGAATTGTTTCATCAGTACCACCATAAAGGACAATATTTTTATGCTCCAAAAAAGGCCGTCCATAAAATGAAAGCCTCTAATAATATGGACTGGTAACACTCCATCTCTATTCCCCTCCCATTACCGGTATGATGGTTTATGACATTGAGAAATGCGCAGCCTGTGTGGTATCAGATGATTGCGGGGCATGGTGGCCAGATGAACAATATCAGAAACTAAAAGAGATTAAATTAAATTCGAAGATAAGTAAAGGATGAAGCTCATTGTGTAAGGATCTAGGAAACCTAACATCTAAACTAAATGAGTTAACCTTTTCCTTATTGCTAGCAGGTTACAAAACTTGTCCTCAAAATTGGGTTAAAAAAGGGAAAAAGCCCTTTTATCATTCCTTTTGGTTTATTACGAAAGGATCTGGCGAAATCATTATAAATGGTAAGAAAAATGAACTTTCTCCCGGGAAACTTATCGTTTTTACACCTGGGATGATATGCGACAAAAAATCTTCTTCTTCAAATCCACTAGAGTTTTATTTTATACGGTTTACTCATGCAGGTGCTATTGAGAAAAAGGAGCAATGGCATTTCAAACAGCCTCAGGATATACCATTTCCATTACATGGAGTGTATTCCATTAAAAACAGCTCTGGAGTTGCCCTTTTATTCGATGAAATCAATTCTTTATCTAAACGCAGAAGTTCAACGATTGCTTTTAGACAAAAAATTCTCTTTCAAGAACTATTACTAACCTTGATACAGGACTTCCATACTCAAACGTTTTCTAAAGACACAAGACAGGTGATTGAGGAAACGATTGACTACATTGGTCATCATTATCATCAGGCTATAACCTTAACAGATTTGGCTAAGATGGCAGACTTAAGTAACAGTCACTTCTCCAGACTTTTCAAAAAGAATACTGGCTACAGTCCGATTGAATATTTGACCCATTTACGGATTGATCGGGCAAAGGAGCTTCTAGCCCATTCTGATATAAGAGTCAAAGAAGTAAGTCAGAATGTTGGTTACGAGGATGAACTCTATTTCAGCCGAATTTTCAAAAAAATAGTTGGAGTTTCCCCTACTCAATTCAGTGATGAACAAAAGACATTAGACCAATAGAAAAAGGATGGTTTTGATTCAAGACCATCCAATACCATTTCATCTTAATTTTTAACTTTTACCTGCTTCCCTTTATTCCGATTTTGGCATAATTGATAGTAGACCAATTGGTTGTTTAGCAGCTGTTGATGATTTCCCATTTCTACAATTCTACCCTTATCTAAGACAATAATTTTATCTGCATGCTGTATGGTGGATAGCCGATGTGCAATGATAATGGTAGTTCGATTCTTGGATATTTCTCTTAAGGCTTCTTGAACCGCTTGTTCTGTTTCTGTATCAATATTGGCTGTCGCTTCATCAAGTATGAGTACATCATTATCCGCAATCATGGCCCTTAGAAAGGAGAGCAGCTGTTTTTGTCCCGCCGACAGTACGGTACCTTCCTCTCCCAGCATGGTGTCATATCCTTGAGGCAGCTTGCTAAAAAAAGTATCCATATTTACAGCCTTTGCCGCTTTTATAATTTCTTCATTACTAACATGGTTATGATTCAAACGAATGTTATCAAAGACAGTCCCTGAAAAGACAAATGCATCTTGTTGTATAATTCCGATGTGCCTTCTAAGGTCGTTTAAATGAACATCTTTTATGTTGATACCATCAAGGCTGATGGTTCCCTTTTGATGATCATAAAATCTGTTTATCAGTTGTATGATTGAACTTTTGCCGGCACCGGTTGCACCAACCACACCTACTGTTTCCCCATGGTTGATCCTAAAATGGACATCCTTTAATACCCATTCTTCATTCTTGTAAGCAAACCATACATGTTGAAAAACAATGTTACCCTTCACTTTTTCTGGCAGTTCCTTAGGGTGCACAGGGTTAATGATTGTTGGCTTGGTTTCTAACGTTTCAAAGATCCGTTCAGCCGATGCTAGTGCTGCTTGTATTTGGTTGAATCTGTCTGCTAATCCTCTAAGCGGTTCAAAAAACTGCCTGACATAATGTGTAAACGCATACACAGTACCGAAAGTAATCGTTCCATCTACTACACTTCTCCCCCCATACCAAACTAATAGCGCAAGCGAAATATTTCCAAATAAGCCGATAGAAGGATTAAAGATAGAATTGATTACCGTTTGACGCATCCCAGCACGATAATGCTCCTCATTTAATTCATTAAAGCGTTCCAGTTGTTTTCCTTCACGGGCAAATAGTTGAATGACACTCATACCTGAGAGATTTTCAGCTAAATAGGAAAGTAATGATGAAAGAATGCTCCTCAGCTTCCTCTGTGTATCACGTAATACCCTTTTAAAATAAAAAGTGACGACGGCTATGACAGGTATGACTAAAAAACAGATCAGGGTCAGTTTTACACTCATATATAACATAAGGGCAATAATTCCAATCAGGATTAATACTTCTTTTACTAAATTAACAATTACTTGAGAATAGAGCTGGTTCAGAGATTCAACATCATGGGTAATCCTTGTCACTAACCTTCCAATCGGGTTTTGCCTAAAGAAATCCATCTGCATGATAGAAAAGTGCTTAAAAAGGGCTTGCCTGAAATCATATATTACATACTGCCCCGTATATTGCAGGGTGTTATTTTGGAAATAGGTACAAATAGAAGAGACCATGATTAGTAAGAAATAGATGCTGCCTAAGTACATCATCCCTTGATAATCATTCAGCCTGATGTAAGTGTCGATGGCCACTTTAATGATAAATGGCTGCGCTAAACTGGCAATGACAATAAATCCTGTCAGCAGCAATGAAAAGAATAGGAGCTTTCGATAGGGTTTCGCGAACATCATCATTCCTTTTAATAATTGGCGGTCACCCATTTGAGAATGGCTTCCTTTTTCAGTTCGTCGAATCATGATCTCCTCCTTTTTTGATGAGGATCTTTCTTCCATTAAGTGATGGACTCAAAAACTCTGTTGTTTGCTGCGTAAACATTTTTTTGTACATTCCATTCTGTTTTAAAAGAGAGTGATGTGTTCCCCTTTCGACAATCTCCCCTTTATCTAATACAATAATTTGATCTGCTTCTTGTATCGTAGAAATTCGGTGGCTGATAATGATGGAAGTTCGACTTTTCATTTCAGTTCTTAGTGTGTTTAAAATATTGGTTTCTGTTTTAGAATCTACTGCCGATAGGCTGTCATCAAATATGATGATAGGAGAAGGTTTTATCAATGCTCTTGCGATACTCACACGTTGTCGTTGTCCACCTGATAAAGATAATCCTCTTTCGCCCAATTCTGTCTCAAATTTCTCTGGAAGTTCCATAATATCTTGATAAACATGTGCTTGCCTTGCTGCATGAAATACCTGTTCATTTTGATATGGATTTGGGTCAAAGGCAATGTTTTCTTTTATAGATGATGAAAATAAGAAATTGTCTTGTGGCACGTATGCAACCGAAGATCGAAGGATTTTTAAGGGAACATCTCGGATATCATGGTCATCGATAAAAATTGAATTTTTAGGAGGATTGTATAAACGTAAGAGTAAATTGACTAAAGTTGATTTTCCGCTTCCTACTTTTCCGACAATGGCTAAACTAGTTCCTTTTGGAATCGAAACGGTAATATTTTTTAATGCACTCTCTTTACTCCTTTGATACTGAAACGATAAATTCCGAATCATAATAGTACCTTGAATCGAGGTAATAGGAGTCATCCATTCTTCATCTTGAATTGTAGGTTCCGTTGATAAAACATGACGAATTCGATTGTCTGCAGCTTTCCCCTGCTGCAGGAGATTGATGACCTTCCCTATGTTTTCAATCGGAGCAATCAACAAAGATAAATAGGTATTAAAAGCAACAAAGTCACCAAGAGAAATGGCACTTTTCATTACTAAAATAGAGCCAAATACGATGGAAATTAAATAACTTAGACCGACAATACCCTGACTTAAAGAGGTGAAAAGCGAATTTGCACGGATTAACTGTTTATTAACCTCGACATTTGCCTGATTATCGTTTGTGAACTTCTTACGTTCTTCTTGCTCTTGTATATAAGTTTTTATAACACTTATACCAGAACAAAATTCTTGAACTCGGCTTGTCAATGTCCCGATCGCTTCTTGTACTTTTAAGGAATGCGTTTGAATCTTTGACCGGAAACGATAGGCGACGTACGTTAAACCTGGTAAAGGCAAAAGGACCAGTAACGTTAAATAAAGATTTATCGTACTAGCCATCATAAAAACAGATATCGAAATAAGTACGGCTGCTTCGACCATCTGGAAATATCCCTGCATCACAATCTGCCTCATGATATTCACATCGTTTACGGCATGAGCCATCAAATTCCCAATTCGCTGGTTTTGATAGTATTCAGCCTGCAGCCTCTCCCAATGGGAAAACAATGAACTCCGTAAATCCCGCTCTAAGATTCTAGACATCTTGAATATATAAATGCGGCCACTCGAGCGAAATAGGAAAGCACCGAGTCCAACAATCACAAACCATAGAGATAACTCCCATAAATCAGAAGTGTGAATGGATTCATTTTGGAGCCCATCTGTGAACTTTTTTAATAAAACAGGAACAATTAATTGCAAAACAAGGGAGAAGGTTAAAAGGGTGGTGCCTTGCAAATAACTCCATTTATGTAGAACAAAATGCTCTTTAAAGATAGGTTTATTTTTCATCATACCTCCTCCTTCATAAAGGAATATGCTTAGAATAACCCACCCTTTCATCAATCACAATGGATTTCCCCATCATCTTTCATGGATTATTATGCTAAATTCTCAGATTATTAAGTAACTGAAATAACGACAAATACTTTTGATTCTTTGTTTTTCGATAGGGCAATTGCTCATAAATACTCAATTATAGGGTGGATACATCACATTTCATAAGAAAGTGACGATGAAAACTCTTCATACTCAAACAGGTACGAAGGAAATGATGTGGAATTTATACATTAACAAGGTAAATACCCTTGTAACTAATCGGAAAGGTTGTGAGTTTATGAGACTTCTGGATGTACAGCCTAAGAAAAACTTTAGCTACATCTTCGTTCAATTTCCAGGAATGAAAATGAATGTCCCTACGCTCTCGAACAATGAGGGAAGGGTGGTGAACGAAGACGTTGCTTTATGTATCCAATTAAATCGTAAAGAGAAGGTTAATAGTTTATACCTTGTGCCCACACAGAGTATAAAACCTTTTGACTTCTCTGATGAAGAAATTGGAGCAAAAGCATTTTTCCGAGTCATCAAGAAAAAAGAAATCTCTAAAGCCTCACACACGAATGAATCCGATGATATTGTCACGTTAATTACAGATGAAGTGGCTGTTGTGCAAAAGAAAACAGCAGGAGGATATGAATTCGTCTTAATTTTAAATAAACGTGAAATTGGAATGGTCGCTTCGCTTGAAGAAGAAGTTTTACAAACAGAAACAGTCCCATTGACACTTATTGAGAAGCCGAAACCAAGTGTCATTGCTCAAACCGTTAAAAAGGAGAATTTCATTGTCTTCCGAAGGAGGGCCAAAAAGAGGATATTCTTTGGAGGCCATGTCTTTCTCAATACTGAAGTTATAGATCCTATCCGAATGCTTTTTGAGGGCGTTAAAAGAAAAGTTATGGTATTCTCTCCTGCCGCATTAGATTTTATCGGTCCAGGTGATCGGAACCAACCCATTTTTATTATGAAGGGAGGGTAAAGCCGTTTTTCCACAAAGGAAAAGACAATTTCATACTAGAAAAATAATCGAAATGAAGGATTAAAAGGATAATCCTTTACGATTGAATAGATATAAAATAAAAGTGAAAGGAAAAAGTTCTTAAAAAAATGCAGCAAATTCAAATGGATTTAAAAGACTTAACCATGGGGTTAAGTCTTTTTGTTTTGAATATATCCAAGTTGTTTATTAAAGAGAAATTCAATGTTGGAACATATTGTTCATTAAAATTTAGAGTTTTCTATATTAATATAGTACTTATAGACATCTATTTTGGGGAGGATTTTATGCTTAAAAAAATAATTACAACTTTTGTTTCCTTCTCAATTGGGCTGACTGGTATTTTTTCAACCTCTGTTTTAACTCCAAACAAAGCAGAAGCTTCTTCGTATAATGATTTGGCAGAGCGCCCTTTTATGGGTTGGAGCAGCTGGAGTTCGATTCGTAAAAAGCCCACTGAGGAAAAGATTAAAGCGGCTGCTGATGTCATGGCGGCAAAATTTAAGTCACACGGATATGAATATGTAAATCTTGATGATTATTATATGTTGGATTGGCGGGAAACCGTTGATGAATACGGCAGGTGGGCCGTTGACCCAAAGAAGTTCCCTAACGGAATGAAAGCACTTGGTGACTATATTCATAATAAGGGATTGAAGTTCGGCCACTATGTAACTTTGGGCATTCCAAAAGCAGCGGTGGATCAAAACACACCTATTGAAGGCACACCATATCATGCGAAAGATATCGTTGACTTTAGCAAAGGGCAAAAGAAAAACTTTAATTATGAAGAAATGTATGCCATCGATTTAGCGAAACCTGGTGGACAGGAGTTTATTGATTCATGGGCAAGGCTGTTTGCATCCTATGGGGTCGATTATCTAAAAATTGATGGTGTTAGAAATCAAGATATAGCTGATGTCGAGGCATGGGCAAAGGCGCTCGAGAAAACAGGCAGACCCATACATGTGGAGTTGTCTAATAACCTCGATATAAAACATATCTCTACCTGGAAACAATTATCCAATGGCTGGCGCACCGACCATGATGTCGAGGCTTACGGGACCCCCTACCTTGCTTCTTGGAAAAAAATAACGAGAAGATTCGATGATGTCGCAGAGTGGCAGCGGCATGCTGGTCCTGGCGGCTGGAATGATTTAGATTCACTGAATGTGGCAAATGGCCGCAAGGATGGTTTAACAAACGATGAGAAAATTTCTTATGTTTCTCTCTGGGCGATTGCTGCTTCTCAGTTTGTTATTGGTAATGACCTGACAAAGCTGGATGATTTCGGGGTCAGTTTACTAACCAATGATGAGATTATAGGTGTCAATCAAAGTGGTGTGGCCGGGAAGCGTCTATATAAAAAGAATGACGCTCAGGTGTTTTACCAGAGTCTTCCTGACGGTTCCTTTAATATAGCCCTATTTAATACGGGCTCGTCTACACTTGATGTTAGTGTTAAATGGGCAGATATGGGGATTGAGGGGTCTGCATTCGTGCGTGATTTATGGCGTCATCAAGATTTAGGAAGTAAGACAAAGGGCTTCACTGCCAAGCTTTCCACCCATGCTTCAAGGGTAATCAATGTAGTGCCAGCTTCAGCACTTACTGTCTCTCCTGTTAGTGGCGCAACTGGATTGAACCCTTCTAAGGTCGCATTAAACTGGGAAACAGTATCCGAGGCCGACAGTTATCACGTTCAGGTGGCGACAGATCCAAGTTTAAAAAATATAGTTTTTGATCAGACCGTCTCTATACCAACTGCAGATGTAAGGAACCTTGATAACGGTACCCGTTATTACTGGAAAGTTTCCTCACTATCAGGAGTAACTGAAAATCAGATTGGAATCTATTCGTTTTATACAGAATTAACGAAAGCTCCAAAAAAGCCAGACTGGGTGTTGGCAAACAGGAAAAATAATGATTCTGTTTCACTCACATGGAATCCTACATTTGGAGCAGAATCCTATACGGTCTATCGAAAAGAAAAAAATATCCTAGGTATAAGCAGCGACTACCAACCAATTGCTACAGATCTATCTGATCCAAACTATATCGATAATAGTGCTAAGCTAAAAAGCGGCGTCACTTATTCTTATAAAGTAACAGCAACCAACAGTATAGGTGAAAGTAAAAAGTCGATAGAAGGACAGTCAGACGATCAATCTACTGTTCAGAAAACTGCTCTTCTGATTGTTTCTTTCACCTTAGCAGCAGTAGCGATTATATTTATTATTGCTCGAATCAAATCCAAATCTACTAAACAAGTAGAATTGGCAAATAAGCGTGCTTCATAGGCCTTAAAGAGTTCGGAGATATCCTCCGAACTCTTTATTTTGGCGCTGTATAAATTGATTATTTTCAGATTAGTTAAAAAGTGCGAATTCTTCTCCTTATGAGTTATGTAATAAAACAAGATAACTATTTGTTCAACAGTTATCTACAAGTTTATTTCTATTCAAATAATGGACTAACTGCTTTTTCATTGTGAATCCTGTCAATCGCTTCTACTAGTAGCGGGGCAATTGATAATGAAGTAATTTTATTTATCATTTTCTCTTCTGGTAACTCAATGGAATTTGTAACTACTAATTCTGTAATCGATGATGCTTCTATCCTACTAATCGCTGGCCCTGAAAGCACTGGATGGGTACAGCATGCATACACGGCCTTTGCCCCTCTTTCAATTAAAGCATTAGCAGCTAAAGTAATGGTTCCAGCTGTATCAATTAAATCATCTATAATAATTGCATTTTTCCCTTCAATATTCCCAACAATATTCATCACTTCCGCAACATTAGGCTGCGGACGGCGTTTATCAATGAATGCGATAGGTACATGTAACCGGCTAGCCATTTTTCTTGCTCGTACTACCCCTCCATTATCTGGTGCAACCACAACGACATCTTCAATTCCTTTATTTTCAAAATACTTTGAAAGTATTGGAACACCTAATAATTGGTCGACCGGTATGTCGAAAAAGCCCTGTATTTGTGGAGCGTGAAGGTCCATTGTGATGACTCTATTTGCTCCAGCTGTTTCCAATAAGTTTGCAACTAGTTTTGCTGTGATCGGTTCACGAGAACGAGCTTTGCGGTCTTGCCTTGCATATCCATAATACGGAATAACCACATTGATTGTTCTAGCTGATGCCCGTTTCAATGCATCAATCATAATGAGAAGCTCCATAATATATTCATTTCCAGGCTGTGAAGTCGATTGCACCAAATAAACCTCACTTCCACGGACACTTTCTTCTATATTAATTTGAATTTCTCCATCGCTAAAACGAGATACAGAACACTTCCCTAACTCACACCCTAAAAGCTGTGCCATCTCTGTAGCTAACTTCCGATTTGAATTTAACGTAAACATTTTAAATCTATTTGTTAGTTGATAAGCCACCGCAAAGCCCTCCATGATGTTTTCAATTTTTGAATCCTTTGTAATCTTTATTATTTCGATACAACTGGCGAAATCGGTTCGTTACCATTTAACACATTCACCAAATTATCCGCAGCTAAATGTGCCATTGCCAATCTTGTTTTAACACTTGCACTTCCGATATGGGGCAAGGTAACAATATTCGGTAATGAAAGTAATGGATGATTAACCGGTACTGGTTCTTGTTCAAAAACATCAAGTCCTGCAGCCCAAATTTGCCCATCCTTCAACGCATGGTACAAAGCTTCCTCATCTACAATTCCGCCTCGAGCAGAATTAATTAAGATAGCATTTTTCTTCATGAGGGAAAATGCTTCCTTTCCGATAAGATGATGTACCTCTGAACTATAAGGAAGAAGTATACAAATATAATCAGATTGCTGTAATAAATCCGTTAGTTCTGCGTATTGAATATCTAACTCTGTTTCTTTTTCAAGCTTACGAGTCCGATTATAATAGAGAATATTCATATCGAATCCTTTTGCTCGTTTGACTAGCGCTTCTCCAATTCTGCCCAATCCAATAATCCCCAGGGTACTTCCATAAATATCTTGACCCGTTAACTGCATTGGGGACCATGCTCCCCATTTTCCGCTTCGTAAAAAATCAGATGCTTCGACAACTCTTCGTGCTGCAGCCATTAAAAGAGTGAATGTTAAATCAGCAGTGGTTTCATTTAACACCCCTGGAGTGTTGGTAACAATGATACCTCTCATGGATGCTGCTTGAATATCAATATTGTTATATCCTACTGCTAGATTAGTAACGACCTTTAAATTCGGCGCATGGTCTAAAACCTCTGCATCGATTGTATCGGTTAATAGACAAAATAGACCGTCAACATCCTCAACTTCCTTCAGTAGGACATCCTTTGGAACCGGGATATATTCTTCCTCCCACATGCCTACATCAAATTGACTTAAAAGTTTATCCAAGATTTCTTCCGGCAGCTTTCTAGTTATATAAACCTTCTTTTTCAAGTATCAACCACTACCTTTCTAGCTTTTCCTGGCACTTAATGCAAAGAATTGTTTTAAAGACGGATATAGCTCTTTATATACTTGATATAATTCATCATAAATGCCAAGCTGCTCACGTTCAGGTTCTACGGAATACAGTGTATGGTTACTTATTTCTTTTGCTGCACTTTCTAGTGAAGAAAAATAACCAACAGCTGTGCCTGCCATAATACACGCTCCTAATACTCCGGTTTCGCTAATGTCCTTAATATGAATATTCTTGTTCAGAACATTTGCCTTGATTTGTGCCCATTCCTTGTTTTTAGCACCGCCACCTATGGAAGGAAAACTTTCAAGTTCGAGTTGATATTTCGACTCAATAATTTCGTGGATTTGCCGTAGACCAAAAGAGCAGCCTTCTAAGATGGCACGAAACATATCAGCTTTGGATGTGTTCAAATGAATTCCTGCGAAGACACCTCTTGCATCTGGATTCCAAATAGGTGATCGTTCACCTTGCATATATGGAAGGAAAAACACACCGTTAGCACCAGCGGATGATTGATTATATAATTCTGTAAATATAGTTTTAGAATGGCCTTCTGGCTTCAAAAACTCCTCATAGAACCATTGAATAGAAGCACCAGGAAATGACATAGCCCCATGGGATAACCACAGGTTTTTAATAATATGGCACCGATTCAAAAAGCGCTTATCTAACATATTGGGCTGACTAGTACAAACTGTTAATACATTTGATGTACCAACGGATTCAAAAATTTCATTTTCCACAATCCCTAAAGCCAAAGTAGAGCAAGCTGTATCCGCAGCGCCAGCAACGACGGGGATACCTTTGGAAGTAAGCTCAGGAATCAACAAATCACCAATAATTGAACTAGGATCAACGACATCTGGAAGTTTATCGCAATTTATACCCACTTTTTCATAAATGTCTGGAGACCAATGATAATTCTCAATATCATACATTCCAGAGAAGGAGCTTTGAGTCCAATCCATCACAAAGCACCCTGTCAGTTTATGCAAAATAAATGTCGATAGATTTCCCCACTTATACGTTTTCTCATATAAGTCAGGAAAGTTATTCATAAACCACAAATGTGTTGTAACCGTATACATTCCTTGTTCTAATCGATTCTTCGTTACCAAGTCCAATAGGTCATCTCCAACTACATGCTTAATCCATTCTGCTTCTGCTTTACTTCTTTGATCTAAGTACATAATTCCTTTGTACAGAGGCTCTCCCTTTTCATTTAAAAACACCGAACAATTACAAAAGGTTGAAAGGGAAATAGCATCCACAGAGCCTATTGCTTCTACTTGATACCATACATTCAAAAGCATCGTTTTTGTCTTATACCAAATATCCTCGAGGTCGATTTCTACCCAGCCCTTTTGGGGGTAAAGAAGGGAGTATGGTTGATACTCGAGGTATCCCAATACTCCTTCTTTATTCATGGCACCGACTTTTATTCCACTTGTTCCAATATCAATCCCGATTACATGAGACATGATTGACCACCTATTTTTATTATACGTTTGCTGGTTGATTGATTAATTCGTTATAAAGCTCAAGTGTTTCATGTACTGTTCCTTTATTATGAATAATATTTTTAAATGCTTTGACAACTGCTGTAGGATTCTGATTATTCCATACTATTCTACCAAATGTTATTCCAGTTCCACCAGCATCGATTACATCATAAACCATTTGGAAATAGTCTTCGATATTATTTCCGTTGTCTCCACCCGCAACGACAACCTTTCCTGGAGTTGAGGAAACAACCTTATGAAATGTTTCTGGATTTCCGGTATATTTCGTTTTGACAATATCTACTCCAAGTTCTGCTCCAGCACGAACTGCATAAGCAACATGTCTCCAATCATTCTTCTCATTCTCGGGAATTTGGTTTCCTCTAGGATAAATATGAGCAATCATTGGCAGTCCATTGGCTGCCGCCTGACCCGCAATTATCCCAAGATTACGAAGCTGTTCTGGCTGATCATCGCCACCAACGATACATCCCATTGATACGGCATCAGCTCCTAGACGGACTGCTTCATCAACCTCTGTAACCCATGCGTCATAGTTAGGCTGCCAAGGTGAGAAGGTTGAGCATTTTAAAATAAAACCCGCTTTACCAGCATGTGGACGGAAGCATAAATCAGCAATTCCTTTGTGCATCGTAATGGCATCAGGTCCTCCTGCCACAATTTCACTTACTTTGCGGTCGATTGGCATTAATTCTTCAAAAATACCTCGTGCCATTGCCTGGTCAACTGCAACAGCTAATAACTTCCCAGATTCCTGGTTTAATAGACGACTCATGCGAATTTCTTTTCCTAAAAATGCCATTAATAAAACACTCCTATTCATATTTTTATTGTTTTATAGTGTAATAACAGACTTCATACCATTGCCATTACGTACATCCAATATCGCCTGCTCGATATCATCTAGCGTATAACCAGTTGTGGTTAAAACATCGGTATTAATTTGACCAGAAGCAATCAGAGAGAGCGACTTGTGGTAATCAGCTCTAGTTAAAGCTGATGTCCCATTAACATTTACTTCGTTATAATGAATGATATTGGGATCAACCTCAGATAACACCCCTTTTGTAAACCCTGCAAATAAGTTTAATGTACCGCCTTTTTTCAGTAGATTTATACTTGAATTAACTAAGAACGGAACTCCAATCGCCATAATCACCACATCTGCTCCAAGCCCATCTGATTCACTTAACACGATATCGTGTAGTGATTCATTATTAGGATTTACAGCAAGATTGGCACCTGCAAGGAGTGCTTTATCACGACGGTGATCAATAGGTTCACTTAAAATAACAGATTTAGCTCCAGCGATTTTCGCTAACTGAACATGCATTAATCCAATAGGACCGCCACCAATAACTACGACAACGTCCCCCATTTTGACATTCGCTTTCCTTTGGCCATTTAGACAGCATGCAAGCGGTTCGGTAACAACCGCTTGTTCAAACGAGATATGATCAGGAATTTTCACAAGATTACCCGATTCCACTGCAGAACCTGGAATTTTCACATATTCTGCAAAACCACCATCAAACTCATATCCAATAGCTGTACGGTTTGAACAAACATTTTCCCTTCCATTCAGGCAGTAATAGCATTTTCTACAGGGAATAACCGGCATAACCCCTACTCGATCACCTATGAAAAAATCTTTCACATTTTCGCCAACTTCTTCAATTGTACCCACAAGCTCATGACCAATAATTGATGGTGTTCGAACCCCTTTTGTCTTTTTACCTTCAAAAATACGGACATCTGTCCCACAAACAGCACTTGCATTAACCCGGAGTAGCACCTCATCCCCATTTATGACTGGTTTCTGCACTTCTTCAAGTCTTAATTTATTTGGTCCATGAAAAACTGCTGCTTTCATTACACCTCACTCCATTTCCTTTTATATTTATATTATACGTTATGGTGGTAATTTCCTTCATAATTTATTAAAAAAAATAGGTGATTTTTTTCTCCCCCCCTATTTTTATAAATCAAACCATCCAATTGGAACGGTAATAATCTGTGGAACAAAGACAAAAGCGAGTAGGATCGCGAACGTTACAGCTAACCATGGCAATGTCGCTTTCGTTAATTCCTCAATTTTAAGACCGGTTATATTACAAGTAGCATATAAGCAAACACCAACAGGAGGTGTAACTAAACCAATAGAGAGAAGAACGACTAAAAATACAACAAAGAACACTGGATCGATTCCAACTGCTAACACCGTCGGCATTAAAATTGGTACGAGGATAAAGATAGCAGCTGTTGCATCCATAAACATTCCCACAAGAATTAAGAACACGAATAGTAATAACATAATCACAAGCGGGCTATCACTTAATCCACCTATAAATCCTGCTACTCTAGAGGGTAATCCATCATATTCAAAAACCCAGCCAGCCGCCTTTGCTGTTACAGCTATGAAAAGGATAGTCCCTGTTAAGGTTGCTGTTTTAAAGAAAATTTTCGGTAATTTCTTGAATGTTAAACCCTTGTAAACAAACAAAGCGATAAATAACATATACAAAACGCATATTCCTGCAGCTTCAGTTGGTGTAAAGTATCCACTTAAAATTCCAGCGAGCAAAACCAAAGGTGCAAGTAAGGCTGGAAATGCCCGTACAAACTCTACTCTGAATGTTTTCCAAACAAATTTCTGTTTAATTCCATAGTTATGCTTTTTGCAGTAATAATAGTTATAGATCATGTAAACCACAGCAATAATAACACCAGGTATAAGTCCGCCCACAAGTGCAGCACCAATCGAAACACCTGCAGTTGATGCTGCAACAATCATCAAAATACTAGGTGGTATAATGGTCGCTAGCACCGAGGTAATAAGCGTGACTGCGGCAGAATAATCTAATGGGTAATTGTTTCTAGTCATTGCATTCGTTGTAAGACGTCCTGTACTCGCAATATCTGCTACGGAAGACCCCGCCATCCCTGCAAAGATAAGACTTGCTAAAATATTTACCTGGCCCAATCCACCCGTCATCCATCCTACAATGCTTTTCGAAAAATCAAAAATTCTCTCTGCAATACCACCTTCATCCATGATTAGGCCTGCTAATATGAACAATGGCACTGCAACCATGAGGAAGCTATTCATCGAACTATACATCGATTGAATTACTATACTTATTGGCACATCTGTGAAAAGAAGAATGGTCCCCACAACCGCAATACCCAGGGAAGTAGCAATCGGAATCCCGATAAACATCAGAATAAAAAATAAGAATAATAGTAAGATTGACATACTATTGCCTCACCTCCTCTTCCAGTAATGATCGATTATATAGTAATGATTGGATGATATTAATAATCCCCGTGACTGCGGAAAAGGGAACGCACAATCCGATTAACCACATTGGTAAAAGTAAGACAGAACTTTTTTCATTTGTACTGAATTGTTGTGACATTAACTCAATTCCTAAAATAAGCATGAAAAGGAAAAATCCAATCGTTGCAACGGAATAAATCCAAATGGAATGTTTTCGAATAAATTTAGGCAAATACTTTAATAACAGGGTGACCCTAGCAGATTCTGCCTCGCGGAAACCGATTCCAATTCCTAAATAAATCAACCAGATAAAGATAAAACGTGTTAACTCCTCTGTCCATGGGGCTGGTTGTCCGATTAATCTACCGATAATCTGCCACATTACGACAATAAAAATGGCAGCAGCTGTTACAGCAGCTAATGTATCAGTAATTTTATTAAAGAACTGAAAGAAGTTTTTTAAGTTACTCTTCTCATTCGTAACCATCGCGTTGCTCCTTTACTTCATTGTTAGGCGGCCATTTACTTAACGTGACCGCCTTCTTTAAATCTAGTAATTATTCACTTTTTCCAACAAACTCTAGTACTTTATCAAAGAATTCATCATCTTTTACTAACCCTTTAAAAGTAGGAAACGCTTTCTTTGAAACTTCGACGAAAAGCTGTTGTTGTTCCTTCGTTAACTCGTTAATCTTAACTCCTTCTTCTTCAAGGAATTCAACCGCAGCTTTAGCTTCTTTCGTATCATAATCTAAAGCCCAGCCTTGTATTTGTTCTGATGCTTCCGTTAAGATTTTTTGCTGTTCTTCTGTTAAATTTTTAAACTTGGATTGGTTGATTCCGACGACCCAACCATCAGCCATATGGTTAGACATCGTTAAGTATTCTTGTACTTCATATATTTTGGCAGTTTGTACAACACCAATTGGGTTTTCCTGTCCATCAATGGTTTTTAATTGTAATGCATTGTAAACTTCACCAAAGTCCATAGGAGTCGTTACAGCACCAGTCCCCTTAAAAAACTCAACCCATAATGGATTGTTTGGAACACGTAGTTTGATTCCTTTCAAATCTTCAGGTTTTGTTATTGGATTCTTTGAATTTGTAATTTGTCTAAAGTCGCGAGTCCAGTAACCAAGTCCTTGGATTTTTAATTTGGATACTGAGTCCAATAGTTCTGCACCAAGGTCGCCATTTAAGAAGGAAACGAATTGATCTTTGTCATCAAATAAGTAAGGGATACTAATTGCACTAAATTCAGGTATAAAGTTTGCATATAGCGATGTTGATAGTACAAGCATATCTAAGCTTCCTGCACCTAATTGTTTAACGGCAGCAGCTGGGTCTCCACCATATAGAGTTCCATTTGGATGTACCTTAATTTCGATAGAACCATTACTTTTTTCTGCCACAACCTTCGCAAATTCTTTTGCTGCTACTGATACCGAAGCTCCATCAGGATCTGGTGTAGACAGTGTAAGTGTTACCTTCTTTCCAGAACCAGATTTTTCTTCACCACTCGTCGTACTGCTGCAAGCTGATACTGCCAGTAAGAGAACCATCGCCAAAACCACTGATAAAAACTTTTTCAATTGTTTTTCCCCCTTATTCTTGACCGTAATTTGATAACGCTTTCTTTTTTTGTTGGATAAAAAAGAATTTTCGTTATCTATCAAATTTTCTGAAAATTCATTCTGTAAAACTATCATAACACATGGTGGTAATTTCCTTCAAGATTTTTTTAAAAAAAATGAATATTACTTTCACGTATGATAGTTAAAGGGAGTAGACAATTGTTTTCAACTTACACTTACATCTTTTTATCAATAGTTGATTTGCGCGTTTTTTGCAAATTATTATAAAATATTTCATACTGTTGGTTTGCAACTGCAGCAACTAACACGTCTATGATGGTTAACTGAGCAATCCTTGAAGAGATAGCATCCGTTCTGAATAACGTTTCATTGGAAGCAGTTTGCAAAACTATGTCAGAGATATTCGTTATTGGTGATTTAGACGAATTAGTGATACAAATTAATGTAGCTCCCGCTTCTTTTGCTAATTTCATAGCAGCTAACACCTCTGTATTTGAACCAGTATGAGAGATACCTATAACAACATCTTGCTCTGTGAGGACACTCGCTGACATTGCTTGGAGTACAGAATCATTATAAGCGAACGATTTGACACCTAATTTTAGTAACTTATGTTGGGCATCTAAAGCAACAGTTCCCGAACCGCCTGTTCCATAAAATTCGATTAATCTTGCTTTAGAGATAGCAACGACAGCCTTCTGTAGTTCCTCATCATTGCATACTTCAATTGAATCATACAAAGCTTGTATGTTAGACTGAAAAACCTTCTTCTTTATTACAACGACATCGTCACCTTTTTCAATCACTTCATGAATCTGTTTCTCGGGAGCAATTACTTCTTTTGCCAGATGGATCTTTAAGTCCTGAAAGCCTTTATATCCTAACCGCTTACATAAACGGACAACTGAAGATTCGCTAGTTTCACTTCTTTCCGCAACTTCAGTAATAGACAAATGAATAATCTCCTCTTGATTATGTTCAATAAACTCAACTATCTTTTTTTCTGAATCCCGGAGTTTTGACATCGCTGCGCTAATTCTTGTGAAAAATCCTGGATTTGTATTAATGTTTAACTCACTCACCTGTAATCCTCCTCTACAAAAATATTACTTGTATATTTAACTATTTTATAATAACTATTTAGAAATTATCTACATAAATTTACAAAGGCGATTATAAATTGGGCTTGTACACACAACTAAATGGTTAAATTATGATACTGTTTTGCAACAAACTCCCAATCACGTAAAAAATAGGACCATAAGTTTGGACGGCGCCTTACAGCCAGCGGATGGTAAGCAACAGTGGTTGGATATCCTTGAACATTGTGCCATGTACCTCGTAATGTTTTTACATCCGCTTCTGTGTTTCGAAAAAAAGATTGAACAGCGACATTTCCTAAACATAAAATCAATTTATGCTTTTTTTGCAGCAATTGTTGTTCCAAATGAACCATACAAGTTTGGCGCGCATCATCCTTGTCGTAAGCACGGACTGGTCTTCTTTTAAGGATATACGTCACATATAAGTCTTCCTTTTTTAAGCCTGCTTCACTTGCAGCTTGTTGTAATGTTTGTCTTGTTCCACAAACCATTGAATTCCCTGAACGGTCTTCCCTGGCTCCAGGATTGTCGAGGATTACCATGATTGGTGCTTCTGGATTTCCTTCTCCCCAGACCATGCGTGATCCGTGCTGATAAAGACCGCATTCACGGCAATTTTCAAAGGTTTTTGGAGTCGGTTCCTCTGGCCATAATTCAGGACAAAATGTAGACATACCTTCCATCTCCTGTCACTTGTTTTTAATTAATAGAATGCTTTTTATTCTTTCCAATAATCTATCACGTACTCAACTTGTTTTTGGTCCACCATATTTACTGCGTAATAAACGATATCTCTATATTTCATTTCTCGTATAGGATTTTTTCTAACATTGTGCAGAACTCTCATAACTGAAATATCGGGGAGGGTAAATGCCACTAAGATAATCGCCTTTTTTCCATTAATCCCCCAAGTACCTCTTGAACCTAAAACTAGAGGCAAGGGTTTATTACATTTGTGAAGATAATTGTAAACCCACTCTTGTTCGCTTAGATTTTTTTTATCCATTCAGCCCTCACCTTTTATGTAAAAAAACAGCCAATAAAATTGGCTGCTTCTTTAACGATCAAGTCCCTTTTTAGTCTTACCAAGATTATCATTCGGTGAGTCACCGGTACCATTTTTGCTTTTGCTATTAGGTGTTCCGTAAATTTGATTATCCGATGTTACTTTTGCACCTGTTTGAACATCATCTTTCGTCTTCATTCTGTCATCTCCTTTCGTTAATCAGTTATAGTATCTATAGCGTGTAACAGAAATATACAGAAGAGCTAAATCTATCATTTTAGATTGATTTTATGGTTTAATTAGAAGGAACTAACATAGAGGAGCTTTTAGATGAATCAAGAATTTCTTTATATTATTATTATCATTGCATTTGGGTATTTATTAAAACGTCTAAATATTTTACAAGAAAAAGATGGAGAAGTGATATCAAAACTTATTTTTAAAATTACCCTTCCCGCCTTGGTTCTTGTAACATTCGATTCCGTAAAGATAGAAACTTCATTAATCGTGTTACCGGTGATTGTACTGGTTTATGGAATTATAACTGCATTACTAGGATTATTAGTTTTTAAAAATGAAGATAGAGAATTAAAGGGTTCTCTTCTTATGCTTTCCTCCGGGTTTAATGTAGGCTTATTTGCATTCCCGTTAGTTTATGCAATTTGGGGAATAGATGGCTTAACTTATTTTAGTATGTTCGATGTTGGGGCGTCATTTGTCGTTTTTGGAATTTGCTTTATTTTTGCAAGCTATTTTTCAGAAGAAGGTCTCAAGCTTAATCCTGTGGAAATTCTGAAGAAATTGGGCAAATCTATTCCATTAATGACCTATCTAATTGCTAGTATTTTAAATCTAATCCATATCCAATTACCAGACATGATCATCAATGTTGCCAGCAAAATCTCTGGAGCCAATATGCCGTTGTCATTATTGTTATTAGGTCTCTTTTTAAATTTTAAATTCGATAAACAATTTATTAAACCTATGATAAAATTCTTAGCTTTCCGATATGGTTTAGGTCTTATTGTTGGTTCAGCGTTATACTTTATCCTACCCTTCGATACCATGTTTCGATATACCATTCTAATTGGACTGTTACTGCCGGTTGCAGCTTCTGCTCTTACTTTTGCAGTTGAATTTAAATATAGCACCAACAGCACTCGTTTCATTGCTACAATGTCAAATATAACGATTTTGGTTAGTATCGTTATTTTATATATCTTTGCTAACTTTATTTAGTAAAGACTCGAAACCCACTAAGTAGGTACTTAGTGGGTTGAAATTTGTTCAGATAAAATTGAATTTCAAAATTTGGGTAAATTAATAGTGGAGGTTATGAAAATGATTGTTTACCATGGATCGATTAGTAATTTTCAACATTTTAATAAAGAAACCGTCGTTCAAAATTTAAATAACGATATCAATACGATTGGATTTTGGTTTACTTCTGATATGAATGCAGCAAAACCTTTCGCAATTGGTTTTGAGACAGTGATTGAAGAATCTAAGAGTGAGTTCTGGGAGAATGGAGAATCAAAGGTCATCCAATATAACAGGCCAGTTAGCGGCTTTATCTATAAAGTGTATATAGATGAACCTAGTTTAAAAATTTATGAATCTACGACAGAGGAATCTTTTGATTTGTTTATGAGGGATCGTGACGTATATTGTAATTACTTAGGCGCTAAAGGAAGAAACGTTACATGGAAAGATAATGCCATCCTTTTAAATAAGGAAGAAGCTAATACAGAATTTCGTAAAAGCCTTATAAAACAGGGGTACGAAGGCTTAGTAATACAAAAGACACGGATACATAATATGATCACTGATTTGTATTGCATTTTTTCGGAGGACTCTTTGCTTATTACAGAAGTCTTGCCTTTAAATTAAGTGTGGACGGACCCTGCGAAGAGTCCATCCAATATCAGTTCAGTTCTCTAAAGATTCGCTGCGTTAAATGTGTCTCCACCCTCTATCGTACCGTTTTTGAATCCTTTATTAAACCATCGCTCCCTCTGCTTAGAGGTTCCATGTGTAAAGCTATCGGGAACTACATAACCTTGTGCTTTTTTCTGAATAGTATCATCGCCGACCGCATGTGCTGCATTAAGCGCCTCTTCAAGGTCACCTGATTCCAGGTAGCCCTTCCCTTCAGCATAATGCGCCCAAACACCAGCCAAGTAGTCAGCCTGCAATTCAAATCGAACCGAATACTCATTGGACCGCTTTTCGGCTGGTGATACGTTTTCACCACTATGTAAAAGCGTCTGGACGTGGTGCCCTACCTCATGGGCTATGACGTATGCCATCGCAAAATCACCAGGTGCTTGGAATCTTTGCTTCAGTTCCTGATAAAAACTTAAATCAATATAAAGTTTGTGGTCACCTGGACAATAGAAAGGTCCGACAGCCGAATTTGCCGCTCCACAAGCTGACTGAACGCTATCTGTAAACAAAACAAGCTTTGGATTTTCGTATACCATTCCTCTTTTCTCAAATTCAGCTGACCAAACATCTTCTGTATCGGCAAGGACTACAGAAACAAAATCTGCCAACTCCTCCTCTTGTGTAGAACCATTCATAGGAGTGTTTGAGTATGAATTATTCGTCGTTGGCGTACTGTTCAATAAATCCCCTGGATTACCCCCGAGCAGAACAAAGAGAAGCATGACTACAATACTGCCGAGTCCTCCTCCGATAACCGTTTTTCCACCCATGCCCATTCCTCTGCGATCTTCTACGTTTGAACTTTGCCGTCTTCCTTTCCAAATCATTATTTTATCCCCCTACAGTATTAATGATGAATAGTGTTTCCCCTTTTCTGATGTTTATTAAACAAACATCATGGTTTATTGACGCAAAAAAGTGTTCAGGAAATCGTTCTCCTGAACACTTTAGCGGTGATTATGGTTTTTATTTTTTTAGGTTTGTTTGATGTTGATGATTATTTTTATAGATATTTTTATAAAGGACGAATCTGGAGTCGGACCTTCTCGATTTGTCCTTCATTGACCTTATGAAGGACGAATCTCATCCGGACCTTTCTTGATTTGTCCTTCATCACTCTTATGAAGGACGAATCTTTTCCGGAACCTTCTTGATTTGTACTTCATCAACCTTATGAAGGACGAATCTCAGCCAGAACCTTCTTGATTTGTCCTTCATCACCCTTATGAAGGACAAATCTCCTCCGAAACCTTCTTGATTTGTCCTTCATCACCCTTATAAAGGACGAATCTCATCCGGAACTTTCTTGATTTGTCCTTCATCAACTTTTTATCCTCTTGTCCTTAAAAACCGACAATAAAATTTTTAGAAAGCTTATTCCTTCAGTCGAGGTTTTGCAGGATCACAATTTGGCGGATCAATGTTTGCCGATTCTGCTAGTTTCATTAGATAATAACATTCTTCCCGGTACATATGATCAGCCATTAACGGGGCAAATGTTCCCAATGCTTGGTTACTTAGTTCTAACTCTTCTATCTCTGTTAAAAAATTTTGAAATAATTTAATTTCTAATTGAGCGTCATTCGTCATTTTTGTTAAAGCTGGAAAGGCAGTCAAATTGGTTCTTAAATATCCTGCCAGCTCTACTGCTTTTAGATAAAAACCTTCGAAATCCTTCTTAAATGCCTTACTTTTCTCTCTTAGTTTCTTTTCAACACCATCTAAATTTGTATAGATAGCATCTGAATGACCTGCTGCGTCTAATAACCAAAGGAGGTGATGATGTAGTTCGTGGTAAACGGGAGGGACTTTACCCTCTTTTAAATGATTTAAAATCCTTACATATTCTTCTAACTCATTTACCATATGATTAATAAAAGTAGGTGATAGATGAATTTTGATTTTACCGACAAGGTGTTTTCTTAATAATTCTAATTTGAATTCCCGTAATTTTAGTACCTCTGGTTCCACTTGAGCTGTTAGTTGTGTTAGTGGTACGGATTTTGCGCGTTCTAGAAGTGTATCGAATATATTTATAAAATTTGCTGCCTGCTCAATCTCAATTTTTTGAATCGGGGCAAGAGCTTCAAAAATAAATCTAGAATGGTCACCTAGTATCTGGAGCCAAAAACGGTGTTCAAATCTGGCTGACCTTTCAAAACTTCATTCATGTCCATTCCTCCTAGGATAAAAATACCCATACTAAATTGATATTTATTCTCCTACGGCACGTCTTATGAACATTAGGTCTGCGGATAAATCATTTGCCTAACCGGATTTACTGGCGTATAGCCAGATTTACTGGCGTATAGCCAGATTTACTGGCTCATAACCGCATTTACTGGCGGATATCTATGCATACTAGCACGCAAAAGCAACGATTCAACAAACTTTTCGCAACGCTGTAAATCCTGACTTTGCGGCCGAAGCTCAACTTTCAAGGTCGCAGCTAAGTTTGTATGAACATACAACATGTCACGAAATTGATCAACACCACCGCAAAACATCGGATAGTTGCTGTCCCCTGTTCCAAATACAGCAGTCGTGATGTCCTTTCTGCTAATCGATTCAAACGCTTGATAGAGTTCCAACATTTCCTTTGGAATGTCACCATTTCCCCATGTATACGTTCCGATCGCTACTGCATCATAGTGACTTAAGTCAGATAAAGAAAACTCTTCTATACTATAAATAGCTATCACGACTGACCTAGTTAAAAAGATTCTATAAATCACTTCTGCCAATTCTTTCGTGTTTCCAGATACTGACGTATAAACAATCGCAACGGACAAATTACAGTTCGTCAAATCCATTGGACTGTGAGACCTTTGAATAGGTTCTGGACTTTTGCTCAAAGAAATCCGACTTTGTTTCATTCATCATTTCATCACCGAAAATTTGAATCCACGGCATCGGATTGTTTCTTTCTTCATAAAGATTTTTCAAACCAAGCTGTCTCAATCGCTTATTGGCTAGGTATTCGACATACCCTTCAAATTCCTCTATATCGATTCCTTTAATTTCAGCCAAAATATAGTGAGCCCACTCTTTTTCCAGCGCAACGGCTTCGTTAATGGTTTGATAGATATAGGTAATATTTTCATCTGTATGAAGCTCAGGATTTTCTGTTAACAGGATTCGAATGAATTGAGCAATAAAGTAGGCATGCTGCATTTCATCTCGTTGGATATAGCTAATCATTGTACTAGTTTTCAGCATTTTTTGCTGACGTGCCAAATGATAGAAAAAAGCAAAACCGGCGTAAAAATAAATACCTTCTAGGTTAATAGAGTTTACAGACAACTTAAATAACGTTTGTGGCGTTGGATATTGTCTAAAATCCTCATAGGCGTCTAAAATTAATTGGTTTCTTTTTCGTACAATGTGATCACTTTTCGCTTGATTAAATCGTTCATTTTGTTCGCCGATAGGAACTAGCGAGCTTAGTATATAAGAATATGATTCATTATGGACGGCTTCTTGCTGTGAAATAACAGCAAAAATCGCTTTAAAACTAGGGTCACTCACATAATCCATGACCTGACACATGGTTGGAGTCTGCAAGCTATCTAGTGAAGCAAGCTGCGTATTAATACGCAAAAATACATCTTTTTCATGATCACTAAGGAGATCCCATTGTTTTATATCATCCTGCATATTAATTTCTTGAGGTTTCCAAAAATTCGATAATAGAGTCTGATATAAGTCGTACATTTTTGGGTAGGCAATATCATTCCAGTTAAGAATTCCCGAAGACTTTCCATTTATGATTCCAGTGGACTTATTTGGAAAGTCAGGATTTAGTAATTTAATTTTGGTTAATGGTGTGTGAATCATCATTCTCAATTTCCCCCTATAGCCTAACTTTGACATGCTTCACATTCTTCTATCTCAGCTTGTGAAGTACTTCTTATGTAATAAGTAGTTTTTAAACCCTGCTTCCATGCTTCCAGATGAAGATTTAATAACTCTACTGCTTTAATATCGTGACGAACATAGAGATTGAAGCTTATCGATTGATCAATATGGCGCTGCCTGGCTGCGTTTTGCCTGATACTCCATGTCTGATCCAGCACATGCCTAGTTCGTCGATAAAAGTTGTAGCTGTTATGGTCTAAATCAGGTGCCGTTACTTTAAATTTAAAGTTTTTCTTCTCCTCTGCGTATTCAACCGCATACAAAGGATCAATCCCATCGGTGGAACCACCAATCTTTGCCGTAGATGAGTTTGGAGCAATCGCCATCATCCAGCCATTACGAACACCGTTACTCGAAATCTCCCCCATCAATTGGTTCCAACTTTCAGACTTATAGCCTTTACGTTCAAAATACTGGCCTGATTGCCATTCTGAACCATCAAATTTTGGATAGCACCCTTTTTCCTTCGCCAATTCCATCGAAGAACGAATCGTATAGTAAGCAATTTCCTCATATAGTCGATCTGCGTATTCAACAGCTTGCTCAGACTCCCAATAAATCCCCTCCAAAGCAAGAAGGTGATGCCAGCCAAACGTACCTAATCCCACAGGCCGATATTGCTTATTTGTCACTTCCGCTTGTCCAACTGAGATGGTGTTGAGATCAATGACATTGTCCAGCATTCTCATTTGAATCGGAATTAATCTTTCCAGCACATTCCCTTTTACTGCTTTTGGGAGATTAATAGATGATAGATTGCAGACAACAAAATCCCCAGGTTTTCGAACAATGACAATATTCCCATCTTCATCCTTATATTCTCTCACAATCGTTGTTGCCGACATATTTTGCGTAATCTCTGTACACAAATTGCTGCAATAAATCGACGCAAGTCCCTTTCCTCTTACATGTTTGTTTGGATTTTGACGATTTACCTCATCCCGATAAAACATATATGGAGTACCGGTTTCTAATTGAGAAATCATAATCCTTGCCATAATATCCATTGCTCGGTATGTTTTTCTTGGAAGAAGAGAGTTTTTTACTGCTTCTTCATATTTTTCTGTAAAAAACTTTTCATCACTCTCATCATAAAAATCTTCCAAGCCAAGGGGATTCCCGTCTTGATCCTTCCACCCCATAATTTGTTTTACTTGATGAGGACAAAAGGTATGCCATTCTCCAACACTTCGACCGTTCTCATCTACTTCTTCTAGTTTCTTCATAAACAAGTCAGGTATCGAAACTCCCGTAAAAATATCATGAGCCTTTCGTCTCTCGTCTCCGTTATTGGTTTTTAAGTCTAAAAAGCCATTCATAATATCTTTATGAAAAACATCTAAATAAACGGCGATGGCTCCCTGCCTTTGCCCAAGTTGATCGACACTCACAGCCGTATCATTAATAAGGCGAATCCATGGTACCACCCCAGAGGAATTACCTTTAAACCTTTTAATATCTGAACCTAATGCACGTACCTTTCCTAGATAAACACCCAGACCACCACCGTCCTTACTTAATCTAGCAATATCCCAATTATTCAAATAAATCCCATCTAAAGAATCGTCTACAGTATCAATAAAACAAGAAGAAAGCTGGCCAAAACTTTTTCCGGCATTTGATAGAGTTGGAGTAGCAACAGTCATATATAAGTTACTCAGTGCCCAGTATGCTTCTTTTACAAGATTTAACCTGTTTCTTTTTTGTTCCTTTCTCATTAATGTCATGGCGATGATCATAAACCGTTCTTGAGGCAGCTCGTATAGATTTCCCTCGTAATCTCTTGCCAAGTAACGATCTGCCAGTAAAAACAACCCTATGTAATTAAACAAACGGTCCCGCTCAGCTGTTATTTCTCCGCCTAATAATTCAATCTCTTCTTCCGTATAATCTTGTATTAACTCCTCTGAATAAATTCCTATTCTAGTTAATTCAGCAACCAGAGTGTAAAAATCTCCGTATTTTTTCTCAGCCTTGTACCCTCTGCTGCTTGAAGCATATTGATAAAGTTCCTGTAAATACAGATTTGCTGCTAGAAAGGTCCAGTTTGGATCGATCATTGAAATTTGATTTAAGGCATAGAAAAGTGATTGTTCATAGATTGATGAGTCTTCAAGACCAGCAATCTTTTTAACTAATTCAGTAGTGTCCAAATTATATTTTTCAGTTGCACTTTTCACAGCTGCTAAAACTGAATCCTTTTCTGTATAAGTACTGTTTATTGCCATGCGAAGGTTCCTCATTTCTTTAGGTAATAACTTCGTGAGTGAAACGACAAAAAACCCATCTATGAAGATGGGTTTGATAACGTGGAATAATCTAGTATACAGGCTCATTCACTGTAATAGCAGGATACCCTCGTTATATCTCCCCAGCTCCCGAAGAAGATAATACGTAATAGAAATGGCAGGTCTCCTGACTTGTGCTTCACCCTACTCAAATCCCTTCCCGTCCGTAGACAGTGGATATGATTATTTCGTCAGCACTTACAGTTGCGGGTACAGTTCTGGATTCTCACCAGATTCCCTATTAAGTCTAAATAGACACCATTTATATTGGTCATTATCTATATTTAGTGTTTCTGATTAAAACAAACACTAAATATTGTATAGCTCCCACTATAATATACTATTTTCACTTTGACAATAACAAAATTAATTCTCTGAAAATGATGTACGAATGTTTTTTTATATGTTATATTAATTGGCAATTACATATCGTGTAAGATTTGGTGCCAAGCTTATGCTTGGCTTAAAAGGGAAGAACGGTGTAATTCCGTCGCTGTCCCGCAACTGTAATTCGGAGTGAATCACGCAAACCACTGTCTTTTGACGGGAAGGTGTGAGGAGCATTGATGATAAGCCAGGAGACCTGCCAATGTCTAGTACACACCAGATACCTACGTGGAAATAGGTGGTGACATTCATTTGTACGACAAACGAGTTAAGAACAGTATTGTTTTTTACATACTTTTAACTTGATTGTATAGCCATTTCCAGTTGTCGGAGATGGCTTTTTTGTATTTGGAAATATGTAAAGATAAAGGAGGAATCGTAAATGAAATTAGCTAGTACAGCTATTGGTTACCCCTACATTGGCGGCAATCGAGAATGGAAACGATGTGTGGAATCTTTTTGGAAGGACGAGAAATCGGAGGAAGCGTTTATCTTTGAGATGAAGACCATTCGCTTGAATCATTTGAAGCATCAGCAATCATTAGGATTAGATATCCTTACCGTTGGAGATTTTACTTTTTATGACCGTATGCTGGACCTTGCCACTATGTTCGGTTTAATTCCAAAACGTTATAAGTGGACTGGCGAAAAGGTAAATCTTAGGACATATTACTCGATGGCACGTGGAGTTGACGATGTTGTCGCTTCAGAGATGACAAAGTGGTTTAATACAAACTATCACTACATTGTACCTGAATATGAAGACCAGCCACTTAGATTAACTCAAAACTACCTTTTAGATTACTTTTTAGAAGCAAAATTCGAGCTAGGATTAATTACAAAGCCGACCATTATCGGCCCCTATACCTTTGTCCAACTTTCTAAAGGGTATGATTCAATTTCAAAAGCCTCATTTATTTTAAGACTCTTACCTCTTTATGTTCAGGTACTCCAACAACTTGTAGATGCTGGAGCTCAGTGGATTCAAGTAGAAGAACCAGCATTAGTCCTTTCACTAGCACCTGAAGATATCAAACTAGTTCAACAAATATATAAACAATTAGCTGAAGAAGTACCTGCAGCGAAACTGATGTTACAAACCTATTTTGAAGGACTATCAGCGTATGAAGAGCTAATACAATTACCTGTCGCTGGAGTTGGGCTTGATTTTATTCATGGTGCTGATCAGAATATGGCTTCACTCCGTAAATACGGGTTCCCACAAGATAAAGTATTAGGAATTGGGATTATAAATGGGCGTGATATTTGGCGTGCAAGTTTAGCTGAAAAAGCAATGATGACAAAAGCTATTTTATCCTTAAGCGGTGTACAAGAAGCGTGGGTTCAATCTTCTTGCAGTTTACAGCATGTACCTGTCACAACCAAATCTGAAAAGACTCTGGATAAGACATTACTAAACGCATTATCCTTTGCCGATGAGAAAGTCATCGAGTTAACGCATATAACATCCTTCGTTTCAGATGAGAATTGGTCTGGAAGTAAAAGTGTGTCACAAAGTATCGTGGCCATTCAAGCCTTAGAGCAGCATGAGGCAAGGAAAAATCCACGTGTGAAGGAGCTTTTATCACAAGTTAGACAAGAGCATTTTACACGTCCAATGCCCTTTAAAGAACGCCAACCAATACAGCAAGAGGCTTTGCAATTACCGGAATTTCCAACAACAACAATTGGAAGCTTCCCTCAATCGGAACAAGTAAAAAGAACTCGTACAGCATGGCGCAGAAGTGAAATAACAGATACTGAATATGCTGAGTTTTTGAAAAGTGAAACCGCACGCTGGATTCAAATCCAGGAAGAAATTGGCCTTGATGTCTTAGTACACGGTGAATTTGAACGAACCGATATGGTGGAGTACTTTGGTGAAAAGCTAAAAGGATTTGCTTTTACAGAAAAAGCCTGGGTGGTTTCCTATGGGTCACGTTGTGTGAAACCGCCGATTATATATGGGGATGTCGAGTGGACATCGCCAATGACTGTGAAGGAAGTAGCGGAGGCACAGGAGCTAACGTCTAAGTATGTGAAAGGAATGTTAACAGGCCCTGTCACCATCTTAAATTGGTCTTTCGTTCGTGATGATCTTTCGCGTGAACAGGTAGCCAATCAAATTGCCTTAGCGTTAAAGGAAGAAATTCAAGCATTAGAAAGTGCTGGCATTGCCATTATACAGGTAGATGAACCTGCTTTACGTGAAGGCTTGCCGCTTAGAAAAGAGGATTGGAACGAATATTTGTCATGGGCAGTAAATGCATTTAAACTCGCGACTTCTAGTGTCAGAAATGAAACACAAATTCATACGCATATGTGTTATTGCGAGTTTAATAACTTTATAGAGCCGATTCGTGCCCTTGATGCAGATGTCATTTCAATTGAAACCTCTAGAAGTCATGGAGAATTGATTCAATCACTAAAACAAAATCCTTATGAACTTGGTATTGGGTTAGGTGTCTATGATATACACAGCCCGCGGATCCCAAGTGTAGAAGAAATCGACACCATCTTAAAAGACAGTTTAGAGATTATTTCAAAAGAACAATTTTGGGTGAACCCAGACTGTGGTTTAAAAACTCGAAATGAAAACGAAACCATTGCCTCATTAAAAAATATGGTGACAGCTGCTCGAAAACTTCGTCAACAGCAACAGCAAACCGTTTCCTAAAGGCTTCTTAGAAAAAAACAGGCTCCAAGTATTCCTAAGAGCCTGTTTTTTCTTGATTATTTATATTTTTTGTCAAAGTCAAACTCAACTTCCTCAAGTTTAACCATTTTTGTTTTCTTAATAAGTTTATATCCAACATATAAACTTAGGAAAAATGGAATACCTAAGTAAGCTGCTACCACTCCGCCCCAATCAATTTGGTCAGCAAGAAAGGCTTGGAAATTTTGAGCTAAGATGACGATAATTCCACAAGCAATCGCAAAGATCGGCCCAATCGGAAACCATTTCGCCTTATAAGGTAACCTGTCTAAAGAATGCCCTTGAGCCATAAGAGCTTTACGGAACCGGTAATGACTGATGGAAATACCCAGCCAAAAGATAAATCCTGTTATACTGATTGCATTCATTAACCAAATATAAACGGTACCATCTCCAAAAAATGAAGCTAAAAAGGCAAGCGCACCTATTGCACATGTTAGAATCATACCAGCAACCGGAACACCACGGTCGTTTAGTTTCCCAAAAATCTGCGGTGCTTGTCCCGCTTTCGCCATCGAATACAACATCCGTGTCGAAGCATACAAGCTAGAATTACCAGCAGATAATACGGCCGTTAAGATTACTGCATTCATAAGTGACGCAGCAAAAGCAATCCCTGCCTTTTCAAATATGAGGGTAAATGGACTGACCATCACACTATCATTTTGTAAATTCGGATTGGTATAAGGAATAAGAAGACCGATTACAGCAATCGCCAAAATATAAAAAATCAAGATTCTCCAGAAAACATTTTTAATCGCCTTCGGTACATTTTTCGCTGGATCCTCACTTTCTCCTGCGGTAACCCCTACGATTTCTGTACCTTGGAATGAAAAACCTGCTGCAATAAAAACAACAAATACACTTAAAATACCGCCTGAAAAAGGAGCTTTATCCACTGTGAAATTTTTAAACCCTACTGCTTCTCCTCCCATAATGCCGAAAATCATCAGTAAGCCAACAATAATAAAGATAACAATCGCTGATACTTTAATTAAGGATAGCCAGTATTCCCCTTCCCCATAACCCTTAACAGATAAATAATTTAATAGAAATATAAGTGCTAAAAATGATCCACTCCATACCAAAGAAGGGCTATCCGGAAACCAGAATTTCATAATCATCGTTGAGGCGGCTAACTCAGCTGCAATGGTCATCGCCCAACTAAACCAGTACGTCCATCCAATTGCAAAACCAAATGCCGGATCGACAAATCTTGTGCCATATGTGCTAAAGGAACCGCTTACAGGCATAAAAGCAGCCATTTCTCCTAAACTAGTCATGATAAAAAAGACCATTGCGCCAACTATTGCATATGCAAGCAATGCTCCACCGGGTCCGGCTGAACTGATCGCTGCCCCGCTGCTCAAGAACAGTCCAGTACCAATCGCACCTCCGATTGAAATCATCGTTAAATGCCGGGATTTTAACTCTCGTTTTAATGTTTGTTCATGCTGTTTATTCACTGAATGCTGGAATTTTTCCATTTCACGTTCTGGTAACATGTACCTCAGTCCTTTCATTTTTTAATAGAAAGCGATTACAGACAGATCATTGCATTACCTTGTCGTATGTACGGACCCCTTAATAATAGAACACCCAGAAATGGACAAAAAAGTGTCTACAAGTCACGGGAAATAAACTTGTAGACACTAAATAATCGGGTCACAAGTTCCACCTTCCTTCTCAATAACGCTTACGAGGTTAGCTGTCGGATTCGGGCCTCCTGAGTAGCCCTACCTTAAAAAGGATTCACCCCTTGGATTGTTTACATCCATATGGTTCCCCCGTGCCTAATAGGTTTCAGCGATTTAGAAATTTGAAACTATTTTCAATATTATAATAGTTACTATTTTAAGAAAAGTAAAATAATTTTTTACAAAAATATAAAAAATATCTAAAATTCCTTTAAAACACTGTCTATGCTTCTTTATAAAGGATATTTTCTTCCAAAATCTTATTCAACTACATCAAAATCATTATAGTAGATCACTTCACTGAGGAATTTACATCCTTCTATACTCTTGTAAGTGGCAGTTGCTTCCTCTTTATTATCAAATTCAAACATACGAATACTTGATTCTGAATACACCGTAATGACCCACATACTAATGCCCTCCTATTCAATGATTTTTTTAGACCGAGCCTTCCTAATATTTCTGTAAAATCAAATCAGGTTTTCTATGCCCTGGTTCTCACCATTAGCAACATAGAGATGTTTTATATCTTGTATTTTTATAATGCAATAAGTGTGCCAAATGTTTTTCCTAGTAGGATTCTACATTTTAGTATTCTTAACAAGCTATTACTGCAAAATTTTTTTGCTATGCCAAAATATTTTGCGTAATAATGTTTATATTGTGCCTACAAAGGTGACCTTTGTATTGACTGGAGGTAGTTTTCATGGGAATGGTTACAGACGCAAAATTCCATTTATATAAAGAAAAAATTGTTTCTCTAGATTTGCCCTTAACAGATCACGATCTATTAAATTCCTCATTCTTATTGAAAAAAGATGAAAAGAAAAAACTTGAAGTTTATTACACCCCATTTGACTACATTAATGAGAAAGCTCGTGTTGTTATTGCAGGGATTACACCTGGACTACACCAGATGAAAAAAGCGTATAGAACTGTGATTGAGAATAGACATTTACATGATGAGGAGCTCCTTCATAAGGTTAAAAAAAGTGCTAGCTTCGAGGGACCGATGAGAAAAAACCTTATAACGATGTTGGATGAACTTGACTTGCCAAGATACCTGGGCATTTCTTCAACAAGCGATTTATTTGGAACAGCTAGTCATCTTGTCTACACTACCTCCATCCTCCCGCATGCAGTCTTTTTTAATCATAAAAATTTTAACGGTTCACGACCAGATATATTAAAAACGGAAATGCTATTGGAATTTGTAAAAAATAATTTTATTAAGGATATCTCTAGAATTGAACATCCATTGATTATCCCTTTAGGGGTAAAGGTAAGCAAAGTGCTTGACCACTGTTATAAAAATAAACATACTTTGAAGGGATTCCCTCACCCTTCAGGGAGTAATGGTCATCGACATAAACAATTTCAGGAAAATTTACAGGAAATGAAGAGACAAGTGGAGAATTATTTTCATATAAATGGTTAGGAGTTTTTTAAAATGGAAAAAATCGCGATTATTTCAGATATTCATGGAAATATCCCTGCATTAGAATCGGTACTGGCTGACATCTATTCTAGACAAATTCAGAGAATTATTTGCTTAGGTGACTTAGTGGGTAAAGGGCCACAATCAAGCGTGGCCATACAAATGATTCAAAAGCATTGTGAAACGGTGGTGAGAGGCAATTGGGATGATTTCTTTCCTAAACCTCAAGAGTCCGACACCATCAAATGGCACCAAAACCAATTAACGAAAGTACAAATGAATGATTTAAAAGAACTGCCGTTTTCAATAGAATTTATAATGAGCGGTAAGCTAGTCAGAATGTTTCATGCTTCACCGCGGAGTGTGTACGAAAGAATTCAACCGTGGGATGCACTTGAACGTCGCTTAAGTATGTTCGAAAACACAGACCACACAGAAAACATAGCAGGAAAAAGAGAGCCAGATGTTGTATTTTATGGAGATATTCATAATGCCTACCAGCAAAATATTAAAGGGAAAACATTATGCAACGTGGGCAGTGTAGGAAATCCGCTTGACCTCACGCAAGCCTCCTACGCCATTCTTGAGGGAGAATATAACCAAAGTGAAAATGGAGTTTTTTCGATACAGCTTGTTCGAGTTCCATATGATATTGAGGCATCCATACAGATAGCGAAAGAAATGGAAATGCCCGAGCTTGAGGAATATATTCAAGAATTAACAACAGCAAAATATCGAGGGTTAAAAAAGTAGAGATTTTATGTGTAAACACAAAACAAGTACCTCTGAGATGAGAGGTACTTGTTTTCAGTCTAAATTATTTTGTCGCTGGTGAAACAGAAACTTCTGGTGATGTTACCTTATCGTAAAAGTCTGCAAATTTATCACGATCGGCGCTGTCACGATAAGCCATTGCGACACGCGGGTGTTCATTCAATACTCCAGAAATCATATACGGAATGATGTAACCCCACTCCCACTTCTGGCGCATGTCGAGCATGTGCTTTTCAATCATTTCTAGTACTGGTTTCAATTCATAGCTTGGCTTTTGGATGTAGCTTACAAGTAGTTCTGTGTTACAGTTACCTGCAGCACGGCCCATGCCATAAACAGATGAATCTAAGTATGTAACCCCATTTTGCATTGCCGCTAATGTATTGGCGAATGCTAACTGCATGTTGTTATGGGTATGGATTCCAAGCTCTTTGTTTGGAATTAATTCTTGGAATCTTTTCACTTGGTGTTCGATATCAGCAGGATCCAAGCTTCCGAAAGAATCAACGATATAGACAACATCTACAGGACTTTCTCTCACCATATCAAATGCTTTTGTAAGCTGCTTTTCAGGTACACTCGATAACGCCATAATATTTAGTGAAGTCTCATAACCCAAATCATGGAACATTTGTACAAGCTCTAATCCTTTATCAACTTCTCGGATATAACATGCGACTCGAATCATATCTAAAACACTTTGATCACGTGGTAAAATATCATTTGGATCTACACGGCCAATATCCACAAGAGCAGAAAACTTAGTGGATTTTTTTTCAGGGAAGATTTCCTTTAAGAAATTATCGTCTAGAAATCTCCATGGATTTGGCTCAGTCGCGTTCAGTAGTTTTGGGGAGTTTTTGTAACCAATCTCCATGTATTCTACACCAGCAGCACTTAAGCTATTATATAAGTCTTGAACAAATTCGACACTGAAATCCCAATTGTTAACTAAGCCTCCATCTCGAATGGTGCAGTCTAAAATTTTACTACGTTGTCCCATGAAAGTAATTCCTCCTGTATATCCTTTTTTGTCATTATTTGTAAGCCTTTTGCTTTAAAGTACTAAAATTCTTACTGTGTTTATATCATGTTTCATTCAAGCGAGTCAATGCTATTTTCCAAAAATTCTTTTTTTTTACAAATTAAAAGCCAATCTCCCAACATGTATGTCGGAAAGATTGGCTTTTTTATAACATTACACTGCTTCAGTTAAAGTATGAATTTCTTCCTGTTTACCTTTTCCTTTTTGCAAAGTAATCATTGCTAGGAAGGAGATACAATAAAGTGCCGCAAGATATCCCATGGCTACTGTTACATTTGCGTTTTGCAGGATATATCCTACTAATATTGGAGATAATCCCCCTAAGGCTCTACCGAAGTTAAAAATGGTATTGGTTGCTGTACTACGAATTTCAACAGAGTAATATTTGCTAATTAAAGCTCCGTAACCTGCAAACATTCCATTCGAGAAGAACCCAACAATTGCACCGCCAATCAGAAGTCCTGTACTGCCTGAAGCATAGGAATATAGGAAGACCGCAACAGCAGAAGCGGATAAGAAGATTCCGTACGAACGCTTCATTCCAAACCGATCCATGAATTGTCCAAATGTTAACATACCTGCAATCATCCCTGCTGCTGTACTAATCGTCCAAAGAGCCGAGCTTGAAACGGATAAGCCTTGAGATTGTTGGAGCATGGATGGCAGCCAAATCATCAAACCATTATAACCAGCAATTTGGACAGTTGCCATGATTGCTAAAGCAAGTGTTGTTACTGTAGTTCTAGGTGTAGCAAATAATTGCTTAAGTTTTCCCTGCTTCTGAACGAGTTGCTTTTTCTTTTGCGATTCAAGCCATGCTGGTGATTCGTCTAGTTTCTTTCGAACGATAAAGGCGAAAATAACCGGTGCCAATCCAACAAAGAACAACCCTCTCCATCCCCAAGACGGAAGAATCATCGCACTAAGAAGGGCCGCAAGGATAACACCGTATTGAGCACCGACACTAACATAAGAGGAAGCGCGCCCTTGTTTATTTTTTGGCCAGGCTTCAGCCACTAGAGCCATTCCAATTCCATATTCTCCACCTGCACCTAAGCCGGCAATAAATCTAAATAAATATACTTGTTCAATATTTTGTGCAAGACCGGTTAATGCTGTTCCGACCGCAAATAATAGAATCGTATAAGTAAAGATTCGAACTCTCCCAAATTTATCTGCTAAAATACCGAAAATAACTCCCCCAGCTAGCATTCCTAAATTAGTAATGGAGGAAATAAGTCCGCCTGCTGCCATATCGATATGAAACTCCGCAATAATCATCGACATCGCAAAGGATATAAACATAATATCCATGCCCTCTAATGTTAAACCTGCTACTGACGCGACTACTGTTTTTTTACGATAATCCATTCTTGTTGTTCTCCTTTCGAGCCTCACAGGACTCCGATTAAAAGATTTTGAGCGAAAAAAATGCCTTTTCATCCAAAGGACAAAAAGGCATTCATAACACATAATAAATTATGCATGAATTTTATTTTCGCCTTTTTGGCCTCTCTGGACCAGATTTAAAGGGATTTAATTTCAACTCGATTTAATTTCAACTAATAGTAACACGATAATTATCATGTGACAATATATTAAAAAAATAAAAAATAAATTTCCATATTATTAAAATGGTAAACATGTGATCGCTTCTCTATTTTATCTTTTTCAAAAACTGCATTTAATATTCTTCAAAAAATCGCCAATTACCATAACTTTCATATTAAGGGAAAACATAGCTGATTTACCTTTAGATCGATTATTTGTCATCTACTCTTTCCGAATAGTTCGTCTTAGATAAGCCACGATATATGTGTAAGATCATTTTTTAGGAGCTGACATATATGAAAAAAAGTCTCATTACTTTCGTTCTAGCCTCTACGCTCATCGGGTTAACTGGCTGTGCCGGAGATAATCAAAATGCAGGCGGCGATAACAACGGTAACAATTTAGGGGTAAATAACGTTAGAAACAACATTAGAAACAATGATAATAATGGGATTACCGGAAGAAATGTTTCGAACCAAAATTTACGAGTTTCCACACGTGCTTCAAACAATGTTGAACGATTAAGAGAAGTGGACCAAGCCCATGTAATCATCCGCAATAACGATGCCTATGTGGCTGTTCGGTTAAACAATCAAGGTACTTCCGGAGATCGAGCAGGAAATGGAACAACGAATAACAGCAATGCTAGAAATACGCAAAATACAGCTAACACTGGAAATACCGGGATCACTGGAAACTATACAAACTCTGGCTTAACCGGCACTACAAATGACAACTTAAATACCGGGGCTGGCGCAATTACAGGAAACAATACAGGTGCTGGTACAGATCGGATAACTGGCAACAACACAAACACTAACAATAATGGTATGATGGGCAATACGGGTAATACAGGTAATAATGGCGTAGGTATGAATGGAAACAATGGAACAGGCGGTACCAATTTTAAAGAAGTATCCACTCAACTTGAGCAAAGAATCGCTGACCAAGTCAGAGCTTCTGATAAAAAAATTCACAAAGTGTATGTTTCATATGATAACGATTTCTACACCCAAATGAACACCTATTCGAATGATCTTCAAAATGGACGAAACAGAGATGGTATTTGGGATGATTTTACTGGTACTGTCAGAAGGTTTTTTGATTAATTAATCAAAGGGGAAAAACTGTCGAATTTATGAATCGGCAGTTTTTCCGTTCCAACTAATAATTCTAAGATTACAGTACTGGAAAAATATCCCTGAATAAGAATCATTTCTGGAAGTGTAGGGTTCGTTCATTTCTCTTTCGATTAATAAAGCCGAACTTCTTGATTCTCGGAATAGGTAAGTATTAAGAGCCTGTTCTATCGCTTAATCAAATTTTATAATACATTCACCAAGTTTGGAATTTCCCCAAAGTAATGTTAAATGATCATTGTCATTGACGGGGCCAACACCTTCAGGGGTTCCCGTATAAATCAAATCCCCCTCGCCTAAACCAAAGTTTAGTGCGGTGAAATCGATAATAGTCTGCAAATCAAAAAGCATATTTTTACTATTACCTTGCTGCACTTTCTCCCCATTCTTAAGAAGATAGAAGTCGACACTCTTCATTTCCTCTATCCCTGGAAAGGGAATAAATTTGCTGACAATAGCTGAGTTTGGGAACCCTTTTGCTAACAACCATGGATGTCCTTTTTTCTTGAGTTCACTCTGGATATCCCTAAGGGTAAAATCAATGCCAATTACCATACTTTCTACTATATCCGCTACTTTTATCCCCTTTTCATATGGTTTTCCCATCCTAATGACAATCTCTGTTTCAAAATGTATAGATCCACGGTTACTAGGGAGTAAAATTTCCTGACCAGAAGCTTCTATAAGAGCATGAGTAGGTTTGGAAAAAAGCATGGGAGATGTCGGTACTTCATTTTGTAATTCTTTGGCATGTGCAGCATAGTTTCGACCAACGCAATAAATGTTATTTACTTTATTCAAGACAATCCCTCTTTCCCAAGTTAGTAATATCATATTAACATATTCTGGCTTAAGCTGAGTTTCGTAAAATAGGTATGTGAGCGGAGCTATTTCATTACATTTTTAGGTTTAAGAGGGTTGTTTTCTAAAATGTTTTCTACTTCTTCATAACCTTCTAGAAAGGCATAGTTATATCTAGCTGGAAGTGCAAAAACATATTCATTATTTTGTCCCAATAGTGTTGGGCCTATCGGAGCTGCTCCAATATGAAATTCACCTTTTTCAAGTGAAGACCATTGTTCAAGAGTAAAAACCATAATTGGAATATCTTGTCTCGGGTTATCCTCCTTCCATTCAGGATGTCTGATTAAAAGGATTTGACCATTTTCCGTTTGTTGTTGATCATTAGAAATTCCTTCCCAAGAATCCGATACAATCTGATAGCCCTCCCAACTAACGGGCAACACAAAGGTGAATCCATATTCTGCATTTTCATATAGGTTTTCTTCAGGTTCATTTTTATCTATATCCTCTTTGTCATTATTTTGAGTTACGGTAGGTTCTCCTTGTTCTTGTTGACCTTGTTTATTTGAATCAAGACTTAATAGAGGAATCGTAAGGATGGCGAATAAAACGAAGGCAGCAATACTTGCTAAACCTAATGAAATCTTTTTCATTATTGCAGTTCTCTTTTTCTTCTTTTCATAAGAACTTGAGTATAGAATTAGGTTTTCATGGATTCTATCTTGGGTTTCTTTCGTAAACTTTCTATCATAATCAGGTTCTGGTAATGAACGAATATTTTTCTCTAGTTCATAAAACTTCTCATTATCTTTCATTGAGATAATCCTCCTATATTCTTTTCTAAAGTCTTTAACGCACGATGATAGGTTGTTCGAACCTTATTTTCACTCCACTTTAATACTAAGGCTGTTTCAGAAACAGAGAGTTCTTTAATCCCTCTAAGGATAATTACATCTCGGTAATCATCTTTTAATGATTGAATTGCTTGGTAAAGCAATTTGTTATTTTCATTGAGTTGAAGCATTTTCTCCGGTGTATCCTTATCAGATCTTTCATCCCTGAACCAACTCATTTGCTTCATCCCTAAACGCTTCCTTTTTCTCATTTCATCTATCCCCACATGGCGGGCAATCGAAAATAGCCATGTTTTAGGACTTGATCTATTCTGAAATGTATTAAAACCTTTAATTGCTCGAATAAAAACTTCCTGTACCAGATCTTCTACATCGCTTGAACCGATGTAGTAAACCAAAAAATGGTATATATCTTTGTTGTACAAGTAATACCACTCCGAAATTTTGTCGCTATTCATCTACTGGTCAACTCCATTTTTCCTCCAATTTTTTATACTCATAAATTAGTCGAAACCGCGCAGCATTTATGTCACCAAATATAAATATTATTTAAGTTTATTTTCTGTTAGAGAGATGTTGGTTAAGAGCTATTATAAATTAAGTGTAGTTCTTTTACTTTTTTTAAAAATATTTTTTTGACCATGTCTTTTTTGCTCTTTCTCTATATATATAGGGTGAGAAAACGATTAGGAGATGGTTAGATGTCCGGATGGGTAAAATTAACCAAGCAATTTACAAATGATGAACTATGGTTTAACGTTTCGGCTTTCCGACTTTATGTGTGGATTTTGATGAAGGCAGCATACGAGGATGGGATCGTTTTAAATGGGTTGAAGCTAAAAAAAGGACAATACATAAGGGCATATTCCCAGTTAGGTGAAGATTTAATGTACATAGAAGGAAGATCCAAGAAGGCACTTGCAAAAAGTACGGTAAAACGCGCTGTTGATAAACTAGTAAAAAAAGGTTTGCTTATGGCCGAAGAAACACCCTTAGGAACACTTTTCACCGTAATGAATTCCGATGATTTTAAGTGTCTAGACGGAAAAGCTGATTTTTTTTGCCCTCCGTTTCGCGAAACGGAAGTGGAACAGTCACAGAACGATAACAAAACGGAACCGGAACAAAATAATAGAAAGAGAGAATATAAGAACTTAAAAAATAATGATGATCCTCACATCCAAGAAAATTTAAATCTCCCTTCACCAGGAGCCTCTAATGATGACACGGTAAATCGTGAAAGAATAGATAAGATCTCCAGAACATTTATCGGTTTACGAAATCAAGGAAAACTTTTAAACCCTAAAGATAAATTGGCAATGGAGAGAATCTGCAGCCTACCTGTGAAAACGGAGCAGTTAGAATCTTTGTTAGTGGAAATTTTTGAAGAATACCTTTTGAAGAATCCAAACGGGACGATTAGCAGTGTATCGTATTGTGAAAAGGTTATTGGGACAAAACTAGAAAGTGAGAAAAATACCAAGCACCAGAAAAAAACAAAAAAAGAATCGATGGCTGATCGTGTTGAACGGTTGATTCATGAAGGAATAATCTCGTTAGAGGAGGAAGCACAATGACCAAGAAAGAGGTAATTGAACTTTTAGTACTGATTGAATCGGTATATTCTAACTGTATCTTTAAGGACGAAACGATACAGCAATGGCTCGAATTTTGTTCAGAGATGGATGTTGAGAAAGTGATGGCGAGGGTAAAGAACCATATTAGAAAAAGTCCTTTCCCGCCAACCATTGCGGATATAGCTGTATTTTCCTTCGATGACAACGATTTTCCTACAATACTACAAGAATGGATTAAGAAAGGACGTGAAAGAATTGAATCAGACAGTAACTCGAACAAACGAGGACGACTACCTGCCTGGCTTGCCGAATATGCACCACGAAGATCTGTTTGAAGCGGAAGGGATTCTTTTAGGTGCAGTGTTCTTGGCTCCTGAGCTCATACATGAAATCACCTTAGATCCATGCCATTTTTCACAAAAGCGAAATCAACTCCTGTTTCAAGTGTTCCGGGAACTGCAAAAAGAGAACACACCAATTGATGTTGTACTGGTAGCAAAAAAACTGGGGAACGCCATTGAAAATATCGGTTATAGTTATATGACAGCTATTGCCGGGTGCTGCCCATCCACAGCTAATTATGAACACTATCAAACTATTATTATGAACGACTATAAACTTCGAATGTTTCAGAAGGCTGCCTTTCGCATTTTAAACGAGAAAACACTCGATGCAGTGGATAATTTTAATAAAATCTATACAGACATGCAGGATGTTGGTATGGTTAAAAGCAAATCGAAACGTGATATCTTAACCGATGTTTATCGGGAGATGGTCGAAGATCAAGGAAATATCTCTGGAATAGATACTGGATTTCCTCTGCTTAATGGTATGTTAAATGGACTTCAAAATGGGGATTTAATTATTGTTGCTGCACGGCCATCCGTCGGAAAAACCGCCCTTGCTCTTAATCTAGCAAAAAACTGCTGCAAGGATGGCGGAGTGGTTGATTTCTTTTCCTTAGAAATGCCTGCTATACAATTGCTGAAACGAATGCTGAGTGATATTTCCTATGTAGACGGCTCCAAATGGAAAAATCCTTATAAGTATTTCAGCGGAGATGACCATGACCGAAGTGTTTATGAGCTAGGAACCGTAGATCAATGGAATATTCACATACACGACCACCCGCGGCAAACTGTTGCAAACATTCGAGCTGCCATCCAGAAAACGAAACGGGAGCACCAAAGTAGGCAACACTTGGTAGTGATCGATTATTTACAATTAATCACCCAAACAAAGAGCTTTGAGCGTCAGGATTTAGCAGTTGGTAATATTACACGTGAGCTTAAGCTGATTGCCAGGCAATATGAAGTACCCATTGTCCTTTTGTCGCAGTTGTCCAGAGGGGTTGAGCAGCGGGCTGACAAACGGCCGGTCATGTCTGATTTAAGAGATTCCGGAAGTATTGAGCAGGATGCAGATGTAATCATGTTATTAAGCCGTGAAGATGTCGAACCTGTAAGGTCTGATAAAGCTGAACTGATTAACTTGAATATTGCCAAGCATCGGAATGGTCCGGTGGGCGTAATTAAGCTGGCTTTCGAGAAAAACTATAGCCGCTATCGGGATTATGTAGTCTAAATGACAACAAACATAGGGAAGGTTACTAGCCTTCCCTCCTAAATGATTGGCAGGAGCATTATTTATTTAAAAAGATTGTACCGATTGCGATAAGAACTAGACCAATGATGGAATAAACGGAAATCTTCTGCTGTAAAAATATTATCGATAAAAATGTAACAACAACGGCATACACCCCAGTCTGAATACCACCGAGCATGACCGTATTTCCAAATGTTTTGCTGCCTTGAATGAAACCCCATGATAAGACGATGTTTCCTAAAAAAGAGAGAGGCAAAAAATACACATTAAATTTAATGCTGTCTTTTAAAGTGGGTTGAAAAAATTGGGCTGATAAAATGGGTAATAAGGAAAAAACAATTGCACCAATAATAATTGCACCTATGACCAAAAACTTCAAGTAAACACCTCTTTTACTCTTTTTAGTGTTACTTTCTCCAAAGCAGGACAGCATATACAATTCGGCAACGGCAAGCATGAAAATATCAGAAAAAAAGGTTAAAAATCCGGATGTGATTTTTAACCTTTTTTTGTATATGAGTTAGCCTTTAACCGATCCTAGCGCAATCCCCTTTACAAGGTACTTTTGAAAGAATGGATAAGCTATAAGGATTGGCAGGAAACCGATTACTGCTATTGCCATCCTCACACCTGTGGTAGGAATCTGGGCAGCAGCCGAATTAGTGTTTGTCCCTAAATTACTGCTAGCCAAAAACTGAATGTCCGTCAGCATCCTATTTAACATGTTTTGGATACTGAATAAGGATGGTTCTGTGATATAAATCAGTCCATTAAACCAATCGTTCCAATAAAAGATTGTTTGAAGTAACCCAATTGTAGCCAAAATCGGCAATGAAAGCGGCAGGACGATGGAGAAAAAGGTTCTAAATTCACCTGCACCGTCCATCCGTGCTGATTCAATAACAGGCTCAGGTATGGAAGTAATAAAAAAGGTTCTCATCAATAATACGTTAAACCCGTTCATTAACAAACCAGGTACGATGAGTGCCCATATCGTATTCTTTATGTCAAATACTTGAGTATATACAAGATAGGTCGGAACAAGTCCACCATTAAATAAGAGGGTAAAGAAAACAAAGAAGGCAAAAAAGTTTCGGTAAGGTAAATCACGACGTGAAAGTGCGTAAGCCAAAAGCGCAGTCATCGCCAAGCTGACAAAAGTTCCAAATACAGTAACGAAAGTGGTAATACCGTAGGCCCGTAAAATACTTGCTGAATTAGTCATCAGGTATTCATATGCCGCAAAGCTAAGCTCCTTGGGAAAAAATGAATATCCATCTTTCAAGATTGAGGCTTCACTTGAAAAGGATGAAGACAAAAGAAGAATCAAGGGAATAATACTACCCGCAGCAAGTATAATTAAAAAGATATGTGAAACCCAATTGGTAATTCGATCTGATCTATACATTTTTCTCCTCCCCCTTTGGCTTAAAATAATGCATTATCTTTACTTTTTCTTCGAACGAGATAGTTCGATACTAACACTAGGATAAATCCTACAACTGATTGATACAGGCCGGCAGCTGCCGACATCCCGATGTCCCCAAGCTGCATTAACCCACGATAAACATAGGTATCAATAACATTTGTCGTGTCATAGATAGCACCTGAATTCATTGGCACTTGATAGAACAACCCAAAATCCGAGTAGAAAATGCGCCCGATTGCCAATAATGTCATCATGATTATGACTGGAATTATGGATGGAATAGTAATATGAATGATTTGCTGCCATTTATTCGCTCCATCCAAAGTGGCAGCTTCATAGAATTCCTGGTCGATTCCGATAATAGCAGCCAGGTAAATGACGCATAAGAAACCAACACCTTTCCACATATTGATAATTGTTAAAATATAGGGCCAATATTTTGCTTCTGAATACCAGGAAACTCCATCAAGTCCAAACAAAGGCAGGATGGTATTATTCAAATAACCGGTATCCTCGCTAAAGAAGGCATATCCCAAATAGCTGACAATAACCATTGATATCAAAAATGGCATAAGGATGACACTTTGATAAAAACTTTTTGCCAGCTTATTTTTAATTTCATTTAACATAATCGCTACCGCGATGGCCAATACAGTATTTAAAATAATAAATCCTCCATTATAAAGGATAGTATTACGTGTAATTACAAAAGCATCTCTTGTGCTAAACAAGTATTCGAAGTTTTTAAAGCCAATCCAATCACTTCCCAAAATTCCTTTTGAAAAATTAATATCTTTGAAAGCAATGATAAAGCCAAACATCGGTAAATAATTGTTAATAAGTAAGTATATTAAACCAGGCAGCATCATAATGAATAGCGGCAGAGCCCTTTTCAATTTCATTAGTCTGGTGTTAACCTTCTTCACTGGTAATGTTTGAACATCTGCTTGCAATTTCTTTACAGTAACCTCTGTCATCCCTAATCCTCCTTGTCTCATTTGTTATCTAAAAGCATTATAAAAAAAGAGATTAAAAATCAATTTGGGATTTTTAATCTCTCCAGTTGGTGGATATTATTTTAGCGTTTTGGCCCATTCATCCAATTGTTTTTGTTTTTCTGCAACAATCTTATCCATACCGGCAGCCTTTAATTCTTTAATAAATTTCGGTAATTCCGTTTCGGGATCTAACACTCCGTTTTCCAATCCGATTGTATACTTATTAACGACATTGGTAACAGCAGTGACCTCTGTTTTCACCGGTGAACTATCAAAATTAAAACCTAATGCCTTGGATTTAATGGCACTTTTGTTAAATTCATCCATTTTATTCCAAAGTTCTGGGTCATTCCCTTCAAATATATACGAGAGGAAGGAATTTCCCATGGCGAAATTCATATTTAAATTGTAACCATTGTTTGTTGCATCCACGCCTTCAGGATACTCAACCAAAGTTTCTGATACTTTTTCGTAATGCTTTCCTTCAATTCCCCAACTTAGCAAATTGACTAATTCTTTATCTTGATACATTAAGTTAAGAAATTTCATTGCATCTTCTGGAATTTTGGAACTTTGAGGTATCCCCCACATCATTGTTGTTACACCAAATGTTGTCGACACTGGTTCTCCAAGGGATGCTGAAACCATAGGCATTTGAGTATTTTTAGATTCTTGTGAGTCTATCCCTGGTTTTAGAGGACTGAAATAACTAAAACCTACATTTGACTTTACTAAGTTTCCGCCCGTTTCCGTATTTGTTCCAGGATTTTTCATAAGAAGTCCTTCGTTTTGCCATTTTCTCATTTTCTTAACAAACGCTTCATATTCGTCTGTTTCATACAAGTTTACTACTTTTAGATTATTATCATATTTTGGTAGTACCCCTAAGCCATCCCCTAAACGATCGAACCAATTATAAATCATTGTTGGCTGCTGTCCTGGATTAGAAGGAACAAGTGGAGTCAAATCTTTCTCGTTATCCTTTATCGTCTTTAATACTGTCTCTACATCATCTAATGTTTTTACCTTACTAACATCAATGTTATATTTTTCTACTAAATCTTTACGCATCAATATCCCACTGGCAGAAGCCATATCTCTTTGTGTTGGGACAGCATACAATTTTCCTCCGACCTTTGATGCATTCAAATAATCCTCATCCATAACCTTTTTGATATCGGGACCATATTTATCTACCAAATCATCTAGAGGAAGTAATTGTCCTTTTGCCGCTTGAGATGTGTAGCCAAAAAAGGAAGCCACAAGCATTAAATCTACTTTTTCATTGCTCGATAACATCAAATTCGTTTGTTGAACATAGGCACCAATGTTAATGGGTGATAATTTTATTTTTACATTAATCTTTTCCTTGGTAATCTTGTTAATTTCATCTTCTACTATTTTTAAATCTTTCGGAACGGATGCTGAAAATAATACCATATTTACCTCAGGTACTTCTTCTCCTGATTCAGAACTCTCATTTGTTGAGCTTTCCTGTTTCGGACTACAAGCAGTAATCAACAGTAAAAAACTTACAAGAATAATACTAATTAATTTCCTCATGTATTTACCCCCTATTTTTATTCATCATACCCCGCCCTTTTGAAGGATTTCTTACCTTTTTTTAATCATCCATCTAATGAAAGCGGTTTATTACTGATAATTATAGAGAGGAATTAACTAGAAAACGTCCAATATTTTAATATAAATGATATCAATTTTTATTATTATTCAGAAAATAACAAATATTTATCCAAATAATTTAGATCCTCTTCTTCCTGATATTGATACCCTTCAACCCCTTTCTTCTTTTGACGTATTCTTATAGAGTTAAACGATTGCTTTTTTCGATATTGATAGGGTGTTGCGTGAAAGGTTTCCTTAAATAGTTTATGGAAGGTATTTAGATTAGAAAAACCAGACTCCATTGCGATTTGAATAATGGGCCAATCTGATTCCAGCATCGTTCGGACTGCATGTTCCAAGCGAATACCATTTAAATATTTAACAAACGATTGGCCCATATGCTGCTGAAAATACTTAGATAAGTAAGGGACTGTTAGTTGTTCAATTTCTGCAATTTCATTTAATGTAATAGGATGCATAAAATTCTGTTGAATATAGCTAGTAATTCTAGTAAGCCGGTCTATATCTTTCTTGCTGTTTCTGTATAATTCCACATTATTTTTTAATCTAAAATTGCTAATGAGCTTATAGACGATATCTAACAAAAGGGAATGGATTTTAACTTCATATCCATCCTTTTTGTTTCTTGAAATTAGCATTAATTGGGCCATTAACGATCGGATATCATTAAATCTATCTTGTTCCTCATATTGAAAAGATTGGCAGTGAAATGTTTCGTTTTCAATGTTTTTGTAAATTTGTTTGATATATGAGACAGGGATTTGAAGGACGATTAGTTTATTTTCCTCACTCGATTCTACACCGTGAACTTCATTACTATTAATAAGCAGCAGGTCATTTTCCTGTAAGAAATATTCATCCCTGCCGACATATACATGAATCCTCCCTTTCAGAACAAATAAAAATTCAATCCGGTCATGCCAATGCATAGCAACATATTTAACACTATTCATCAACATAAACATCGGTATTTCCTCATTCACAACTACAGTTTCATATGGATATTTCATAGTTCCTCCTTACTAACAAATGAATAAGGTAATAAATTTGAAAGAATTCAAAAAAAACCGCAAAAGTTTTACTGCAACATTGCGGTTTAACCTAGATGGCAAGATAATTTTCTCATTAAAGTGCTTGAACATATTTCTCCATGACTTTTAAATCGTTTGCAATACTTGTAAATTTATTTCCTATCTGTCCTTCATTCTCTACAATGGCATAACGAACATTACCCATTTCTTGAAGCTTTTGATAGGTCTCTTGAAAATTAAAGATACCGGTTCCTAGATTAACAAAATCATTTGGTTTTACCATCTCTGTGTAAAGTTTCATCGTATCTAGATTTCCTTGAGATAATGCAGAAAAAATATTTACTGGATTTACGTGCTGCCCTAAATCTTTTTGGTGGATCATATCACAGCGGCTGCCAAGTTTATCGAGTAATGCTAACGGATTATATCCACCTCTCATCACCCATACTAGATCTAACTCAAATTTTACGAGTGCTGGATCCGTATTTTCTGCGAGCAGTTCAAATAATGAGGTTTCTCCTATTCTCCTAAACTCATGCGCATGGTTATGATAGTAAAAGCTTAATCCTGCTTCTTTGCATTTTTCCCCAATTAGATTTAGATGTTCTGCTGTTTCTAGTGTATCCTCACGGCCAGATATCATTGCCATAGGGAAAACGATGGACTTACATCCTAACACTGCATTTTCTTCAACAATCCGATCCCAATCAGCATCCATTATTGCGCTTCCTGGAGCAACACCTTCATGTGCTGAAAATGCATTCAGCCCTAAGTCCTCCAACTTCTGTTTGATGACTGGCAGGGTAAAAGTATCGGTATACCGCTCTCCTGTAGTAAAATTCACCGTTAGCAATTCCAAATTCTTATATCCCATCTCTGCAACATGCTCCAAGGTACCAAAGTAATCCTCGTTTAACTCCTTAAATACTGAGAATAAATTTAATCCAATTTCCATTGTCATCGTATCTCCTTTTTCATGAGTTTATCTTTGCCCACTTAAAATCGAAACAAAATCAGAATTTTGTCTTGCTTTCTGATTCCACGCCACACACATGACAATACTGCCTAACAAAATAACGGCACCAAATATAAATGGAACATTAAATGATACATCAAATAAAATTCCCGCTAATGAGGGTCCGATAATATTACCTAAACTGCTATACGCATTGTTCATACCGGCCGCAAACCCTTGCTCACTTCCTGCCATTTTCGATAACAATGTATTAATTGCAGGGCGAAGTATCGATGTAAATAAGATAAACAAGATATTCATCATCAACATGAATGAAAAATTCCCAGATAGTAATAGTAGAAGCATGGTTACGGCAGATAAGAAGAAACAAACATTAATTACTCTAATTTCATTGAAACGTTGTAGAAGTTTATCTACTAAGAGCGCCTGAATGATAACCCCAATTAATGCTGCTATCGTCATAATGATTGAAATATCTTTAGGGGTATACTCATACTTTTCAGTAACATATAATCCAAAGATTGTTTCAAAGTTTGCTAGACCAAACGTCATCGTAAAGACGAGCAGTAAGAGTACAAAGTAAGACACTTTAAAAGACCTTTTGATGTCATGAACCATTCCATTTTGTTCCGATGATGAATTTCTAAACGCATCTTGTTGGTCTTTTGACAATGACTCTGGTAAAAATAACAGTGATACGAGCATGGCGATAGCTGCGGCGAGTGCTGAAGCATAAAACGGTACACGTATGCCGAACTCTGCAAGAAATCCTCCAATTCCTGGTCCAATAACAAAACCTAGCGAAATGGAAGCTCCAAGTAACCCCATCCCTTTTCCACGATTTTCTAATGTGGTAACATCTGCCACATAAGCCATCGTAGCTGGTATAAGCAATCCAACACCGATTCCACCAATGAAGCGCGAAAGATAAAGGACCCAGAGATCAGTGCCTACACTGAACATAAATTGAGACACCATTATGATCGCTAAACCAATCACCGTTATGATCTTCCGGCCATATTGATCTGAAAGCTTCCCGCCTAGTGGTGAAAAAAGAAACTGAGTTAGTCCTGTTGCTGCTACGAGATATCCCATATCTTTACCGCTGGCACCGATTTCTGAAATAAATTTGGGAAGAACCGGAATCGCCAAACCAACTCCAACTAAAGCGATAAATGTGTTTACCATTAGAATTAGTAATGGCATATTTCTCTTTACTTTTAACAAATTAAACCTTTGCATTCACTTTCTCCTGTTCTAAAAACTAAAAACTCTGCTTATTTAATATTACCTTTCTATTTACTAACTTCATTTCGATTATTTAATCTCTTAATAGTGCAATTCTTATCCTAGTTTTTTCGGATATTTCTTGAAAAATAAAGAGATTAAAAATCTAACTATGATTTTTAATCTCTCTAACAACGATCTTTATTGTTCAATTCCGTTATAGTCAAACCAATCAAATTCTGCTTTGTTAATACTCTCTTGTCCGTTCGAACTTGCAAACATGCCAAGCATTGTTCCCACCATACCGCCAACAATTTCGGGATTTATTTTTCTAGCGTCTGCGTTCTCGTATAGTAAGGTGAGGCTCTCGTCCACTTTGCCATAATAAAAGCTATAATCTTGTCCTTCTGCAATAATACTCAGAATGATATCTCCACCATCGACCAAAGTTTTTGCTAGCTCGCTTTCAGTCGTTATACCTTTGAAGTGCGGCTGGTGCGGGTATCCGGTTAACTCACTGGTACACTGGATCAGCCTCAGAATCTGCTGTCCTTTCTCCAACGACCGCTCAAACCGAAATTGATGATTAGATGCCTGCATTACGACAAGTCCTGCTGTCTCATTCTCTGAACATGCATCAAAACTCATACTAGTTGAAATCCGGAAGTTTGCATGCATCTGTCTGCGTCCGATAAAGCTTAAACTCGGAACAGCCTCATCCGTATTGGTAGCAGACAAGTCGATTTTACGTAATTCAGGGCTCATGGAACGTGGCAGCAATTTCAAAGTCAACTTGCTGTCTGAGAGTGTATGAAAATCTTCATAAGGTGTGCCGAAGTATACCCAATCCATTCCTAGCTTTTCGCCCTCGAAATCATCCCTCACAGATCTAGGCTTTTGCACAGTGGCAGGGAGTTCAGGTGCGGGATAACTCCATTCTACTTTTCCCGTTCCAGGGCTAATGACCGGCCAGCCATCTTCCCAAACGACTGGTGCAATAAAGGTTTCCCTTCCAAGATTTTTATGATAGCCCTCGATGAGGCGTGAGGCAAGCATAACAGCATACCATTCTCCGTTTATTAGTTCAACGAAATCAGCATGGCCAACATTACAGATAGGATACTGTTTGCCTAGGTGGCGATGGGTCAAAATCGGATTTCCAGCATATCCCTCATAATAATCAAAAATATTTTTTGTGCGTGCGATCGTGACTGAATGATAGTGTTCCGTACCACCCTCTGCAATCATCAAGTAGTAATACCCATCCTTCTTGTAAAGATGAGGAGCTTCAGGTGAAGCGCAATTCATTAAGGCTCCGCTCCATATCGTCTTTTTTTCACCGACAAGTTTCATATTGACCAGATCAATTTCACCAATCCAGATCACTTGACTTCCATGTGTACCGTCATGACTGACTTCACCTCTAGTACCGGTGATGTATGCCTTCCCATCGTCGTCAAAAAATAAGGATGCATCAATTCCCGGACAGCCTTCTATCCAATATGGATCTGACCATGGACCCTTGGGATCGGTAGCAGTCACTATAAAATTCCATTTGTCGCTGACATTTGTCGTAATCATGTAGAAGGTACCATCATGATAGCGAAGTGTTGGCGCCATGATTCCGGCTGTCATATGATTTGCCGTGGTGTGCAGCTGTGACTTTCGGTCGAGTACATGTCCAATCTGTTCCCAATTAGCCAGGTCTGTACTATGGAAAATAGGAACTCCAGGAAATAAGGAGAAACTTGATGTAATCATGTAGAAATCATCTCCCACCCTGCAAATGGAAGGATCAGGATAAAAGCCTGGTAAAATTGGGTTGTGTATCTGTTTTTTCTTCAAATAGATCACCTTTTATTTTTTAGTTTTTCACTTGGAATCTACTAAACTTTTTAATCAAGTTTGTCTGAAGTCACATTCTTTTACAAAAGTGTTATTACTGTAGTATGGAACTCATTCAAGATTATGGTCAGCGTTAGGATCACTGCTTTTTATAAAGATAGCTTTCGTGACCGTGGCACCGGTTCATTTATCCAGTTCGGGCACGAATAGCGCAAATTCGTGACCGTGGCACCGGTTCCTTTACGGGTTCGGGCACGAATAGCGCTTATTGGTGATCGTGGCACCGGTTCCCTTATCCAGTTCGGGCACCTGCCAAAACTACGTACTGTATTTCATGTTTCATTACTTAAAATCAAACCAAAATCAGTGTCCTCTTTTGTGTACCGCCAAGAACTGTATCCACCACTGGAGGAAAATAAGAGCAGCTATAAGTATTGTTAACTTCTATTTCATGACTTCCTGATTCCAAGCCGCCTTCTTTTGCAACAGTAAGAGTGGCAGGTTCTAACAGGCCCCAGTGAACATCTCCGAGCTCAGCCATTTCCGCTTGTGTATAAGTAGCACCATTAATCGTCCAGGTAATCTGATCTCCCGAAAAAGTTTCACCATCTACTGTAACCGTAGCAGGGCGCAACTGAGAAAGCCAGAGTCCTCTATAATATAAGGAACGGATATTAACTTGAAAGCCTGTGATTTTCCCATTACTTTCTACATTTTTAAAGCCTCTCGATTGAATACAAGGTTTTTCTAACATACGATTCTCTCCTATTCTCCCAAAATTCTTTTCATCATGACGTGGTGTTTCCGTACTTGTTCAACAGCATAACCAGGCACATCCTTCTTCGGTCCTTCATACTCACTTACCATATAGCCATCCCAGTTGTGCTCTATCAGTGTGTTAATAACCTTTTCATATGGAATCGTCATCTCTTCGAAATCATCTGACATCTTTACGAATTTGGCATGACAGCAATATAAATATGGCAGCAGTGGAATAATATCCTCTACCGGACTGTGATCACTTTCAGGCATGATAAACTCATTTGGCCCCCATTCACTAGCTGGTATAGTCTGTGTCGTAAAAACACCAAAGTCGATATTCAAACCAAAATATTTCGTGCCTGTCTCTTCAATGAACGCCACATAATCATCCACCATCTTGGATTTTAGAAGCGTAGGAGCATGAATTTCCGGACACATGCGCACATTATACTTTTCTGCCATCGGCAGTGCCATTTTAATAAACTCTCTCCAATTTTCTACAGGAGTTAAATCATTATCAATGACTCCTAATTTGGTACGAAGAACCGTGAAACCGAGTCTGTTGGCTAGTTTGAAATCGCGAACCAGCATCTCATACGATTCCACCGCCGTAAGATGTCTTCCCTGATAGAGGCGGGAATCTACCCAATGTCCATATTCAACCGGTACAATATCATACTTTTCAATCAACCTGTCCCAATTCTTGAGCCATTCTTCGCTAGGATTTGGATAGCCTTCAATATGTGAGTTTGCTAGGATTTCTAATCCCCTCGCACCCATATCATGCATTTCAGCAAACATATCTTCCAAACTCATTGTGACACCATATTCACCTGCATAACTGTAAAGAGAAACTCCTCGTTTTGGCTTTATATTTATATCCACCTTATTAGTCATTTCGACTTTCTCTCCTTTTACTATTAATTAAAAATCGCTGATTACGCTTACATCCTTAATAATAATCTAACTTTACAATTAATCATTTCCTTTAATTAACTTAATAGATATAGATTCTTGTTACTTTTACCGCCATATAGCTTAAATTATAAAAAAGAGGATAAAAATTAAAGGTTAATTTTTATCCTCTTTTATTTTGTCTACGATAGATCCATCTTCAGTAATAAAAACGCCAAGCATTTTAATTCTGCTTGGCACCCTTAAACTTTCGTATGTTCCATTTTAATGTAGTTCTCTGAATTTCGCTGGTGTCATACCTTCTTTTTTCTTAAATACCATCCCAAAATAGCTGACATCTTCATATCCACACAATCTACTGATGTTCTTGATTTTCTTGTCCCGTTCTTGAATGAGTAGGGTTTTCGCCTGGGCTAAACGAACATCAGTAATATAGTCAAAAATAGAAAATCCATTAATTTTTTTAAATAACTGACAAAGATATTCTTTTGACAAATCTACTATCTCTGCTAAGTCAGATAACACAATAGGCTCTGTATAATGTTCGTTTATGTAGTCCATAACAAGATGTATTTTCTTATTCTGATTTTGAAAAGACTTTTCATTGTGTAACGTGGTTGATTTTGCAATTACCATTAAGATTTCATAAAGTATTTTTGAAAAATCATACATTTCCGTTGGACTATTTCGTGTATATATTAAAAATAAATCCTCCATATATTGTTCTATTTTTTCAATATCGTTTTGTTTATAAATGCCTGATTGTTTAATTCCTACGTTTTCAAAAAATTCCTTTGTTCCATAGCCTGTAAAACACATGAAATGAACATCCCATTCGTTGCTCACTCCGTAATATTTATGACCAACATTAGGAAAGAGTAACATCCCACTCCCTTCCTCCACCACATACTGTTTATCTTCTATTTCTAGGACACCGTTTCCTTTGACAGCTTGAATCAATTGAAAAAAAGGCAATCCTGTTGGTCTGTTGATGTATTCCTGCCTATGATCTAAACCTAAAGAATATAAGACAAAAGGAAGTTTAATATTTTGTTCAGTATATTTTGTAAAAAAAACCTTGTTCATTACTGAAGAATCACCTTCCTTTTCTTAATATAATCATATTCATCGTAATATTCTAAGATTTCCTCTAATTTCACAATCTATTATCATATTAATATATTCTTATTATGAAAGGGTGCTTATAGTATGTCAACATTGCCACATATTAAAATAAACAATGATATTCCAACTTTATACGTTCATGACGAACCCTTTATTGCTTTAGCGGGAGAAATCCGTAATTCCAGTGCCTCTAGCCTCGAATATATGGAAAAAAATGTTTGGCCAAATATAAAAACATTAAATATGAATTCCGTCATTGTTCCTGTTTACTGGGAATTAATTGAGCCTGAAGAAAATCAATTTGACTTTACACTCGTTGAAGGACTGATCAACCAAGCGCGTGAAAATAACATGCATCTTATATTCCTCTGGTTTGGCTTATGGAAAAATTCAGAATCTAAATATGTACCACATTGGATAAAGCAAGATTCACGAACTTATTTCCGAGCTTGTAAAGCTTCCGGAGAACCTTTAAATACTATTTCACCATTATGTGAAGCAGCAGTTGAAAAGGATGCAAATGCTTTTTATCACCTAATGAAATTTATCAAATCTATTGATTCAGAAGAAAATACTGTTATTGTTATGCAGGTTGAAAATGAAATCGGAATTTTAGGTAGTGATCGTGATTATTCTAATCAAGCAAATGCAGCTTTTTCTCAAGAAATTCCTGAAGCAGTTTCAGAAGCATTCCAAGTCTTCGGAACATGGGAAGAAGCTTTTGGCTACGAAGCGTGCGAATACTTTATGGCTTATTATTTTTCATCCGCAGTAGAAAAAATCACTCAGGCTGGACAAAACGCTTATCCTCTTCCTTGCTACGCCAATGCCTGGTTGGAACAATTCCCGTGGCGTGCGGGGACCTATCCAAGCGGCGGTCCCGTAATGAAGATGCAAAAAATGTGGAATTTATTGGCTCCATCTCTATTTTGTCTTGCACCGGATATTTATGTTCCATATGTACCTGATGTGCTGGATCAATATAGTCAGAACGGCAATCCGCTATTCGTTCCGGAGGTCCGCAAAGATGCGGTATCTGCTACATATGCTTTATATGCTGTTGGCGGATGTAACGCGATTTGTTATTCACCGTTTGGCATAGAGGAACTTTTGATGAATCCTGAAAATATTGACAAACCACCACTAGAGTTAATGGTGGCATTAAATATTGACCCTTCAGCTTTTGAAATAGAAGGCAGCGCAGCGTATCTTGCCAAGAGCTATTCTATTATCGAAAATATCAAGCCGCTTTATTTTAAATATAGAAATACTAGTCATTTACAAAGTTTCGTAAAGAGAAATGAACATGACTTTGGTAAACTTCTTCATTTTGACAAATATGATATTCTCGTATCTTACTCGCCGAAAGCACCCTATAAGCCAACTTCTGGCGGTATGATTTTTGAGGTTTCAGAAAATGATTTTGTCGTTATTGGAACGATGATGAAGGTTCAATTCTTTTCAAAATCAGGAAACAATACACACGTGGATTTACTACGATTTGAAGAAGGCGAATTTGTTAAGGGAGAATGGAAAGCGGGACGTGTCTTAAACGGTGACGAAAAAATGATGATACAATTGAAAGATATGCCAGCAACTTATAGAACTCAGGTATATGAGTATTAGAATGAATTAATATTAGGACAAAAAAATGCCAATTATTCTTTAGTGAATAGTTGGCATCTTTCATTTTTAATTCTTACTTGATTGTTTTACCAATGATGCTGCCCCAATAACACCCGCATCATTACCTAATTGAGCCAGTTTTAATTTTGTACTTGTTTTTACTGTTGGGAAAGCATATTTTAGAAAATATTCTTCGACTCCTTTTAACAGCATATCTCCTGCGGCCGATACTCCCCCGCCAATTACAATAGTCTCAGGGTTTAATATATTCCCAATATTGCCACAGGCAAGTCCTAAGTAATAATAAAATTTATCTACAACAATTAATGCTAATTTATCGCCACGTTTGGCATGTTCGAACACGGTCTTTGCCGTTACTTCTTGTCCATCGTCAATTAACCACTTCAGTTCTGATTCCCCAGAAAATTTTTCTGAAAAATCCCTAGCCAATCGGACTACACCAGTAGCACTTGCGACAGTTTCAAGACAGCCCTGATTTTCACAAGTACAGAGATAGCCTTCAGAATCTACAATAATATGGCCAATTTCCCCGGCTGCTCCAACCTTACCATGAATGAGGTTGCCATCTGCAATTATCCCCCCGCCCACACCTGTTCCAAGTGTAACGAAGACCACATCTGTCCCATTTTCACCGGCACCTTTCCAGCGCTCGCCTAATGCTGCTACATTCGCATCATTATCAATATAAAAAGGAATCCCTGTCCCTGCTTCGATCAATTCTTTCACTGGCTGCAGAGTACTCCAATTTAAATTAAAGGCTCCGATAACAGTCCCTTTCTCACGATCAACTGTACCTGGAGACCCCATTCCGATTCCTATGAATGCATCAGCTGACAACCCGTATAATTCTAGACGATGGTTAATGGATTCGATAATGTTTGGGACAATATTCTTTCCGGCTTCTTGAATATCTGTCTCAATGCTCCACTTTTGTTGAACTTCACCTTCTTCTGTTAATATGGCGAATTTTACTGTAGTGCCACCTAAATCAATCCCAATTAATTTCTTCAATATTCTCCCGCCTTAGTAAAGAATACAGGTGAATTTCACCTGTATTCTCTCAATTTATTTAGCTAGTATTTTTCTTTCCATTTCCAAAAGACGTTTTGTCATTTGTAAAGCTCTTCCCGATAAATGATCCTCATATTCTGCCATTATATATCCGTCGAAACCAGAATTTTGGATAATCGGTAAAATATCCTGATAAGGAATACTCGCTTCCTCAAGATTCTCATCTATATAATGGAATTTCCCATGGAAGTGAATATTATATGGCATGATTTTCTTTAAACCTTCCAAATCAGGCTCGTTATAGAATGTCACGAACCCATACATACCCTGTAATGCCCCCATTACAGGACCATTAGCACCAGCTTCAATCAGCCTTTGTCGTGCTTCCTCTCTTGGCACACCTTCATAGCGTAATTGAGCAGCCATTTCCAGTAATTCAAGAGGAGCTCCATTTGCTAGAGCCTCGTCCCAATGAGGTTTATTTGGCCGAGTTGCAAAAGTTCCAAAATCTGTTACAAATCCTAAATAGTTGGAGCCTGTTTTATCAATTACTTCCACATATTCTTGGATTTTTGGTGAAGTTGGCGTTTCAGGATTATGGATTTCGATTCCAACCTTAATACCATAGCTTTCCGCATAAGGTGCGAGTTTAGCAAATGCTGCCGGCGATAATAGGTATTGAGCACGCATGATTTTACAGCCCAATTTATTGGCCGTTTTCAAATCAATAATGGCCGATTGTAGTAATTCATCATCCGTCAAATCTCTATCAGATCTTAACCCACGGTCTGCATTTGCCCCATAAGAGACGAATTCAATACCATAGTGATTCGTCATTGCTTTAAATTCATTTAACACTTTGTCACTTACATATGGATAAGAAGGCAGCATTTGCGTGCCTACCAATTCAAACCCTTCTGCTCCATATTCAGCTGCCGTACGAATACAGTCCTCTAATGAAAATTTTCCTTTTACATACTCATCTGTGAAGCTGTATAAAGAAACCCCTAACTTAATGTTACTCATTTGGCCATTACCTCCTCTCTTATTGTTAGGGTTTTACTGCCACATGAATCTAGTACGGCATATTCACGTTCAATCTTTCTTCCTGGAACCGCCATATAAGGGATACGTAACATTAATTTCACTTCAATTTGATGTTCCCCTTCTGTCAATCCTCCTGGTTGATAAACATTAATTGTAGCTGGCGCTATTAAATTCCAAAACTCTGAAACAAGACTTGGCAGCTGTTTTACAGTAAACTCTTTGCCATTAAGAGTAAAAGTTAGATGATCTGGATTTACTTCCTGGCCATCCACCGTTACAGCAAACTCCTCAATACAAGATAAATAGTGTCCGCGATAGTTGCTTAGTCGGATTTGGAACTCATATCCCAGCTTTTTACCATTCACGTATGTGTTTTTTAAACTATCATCACAAACAACATCGACGAATGGCAGCTTCATACTAAATGCCATGTTTGCACCTCCTATTTGCTTAAAACTGTCTCTTCTTCAAACACAATTTCTTTACCTGTTTCTGCAGATTTATAAACAGCATCTAAAATTTTCGTTACCACAAATGCTTGTTCTGGTTTTACAAGTGGTTCTCTATCATACAAAACGGCCTCTAGCCATTGTTTTGCTTCTAGTACTTCTGGTTTATTGGATCCGCCTTCAAAGAACGCAATCGCTCCGCCTGCGGAGTTTTTCTCTTCAGTTAACATCCCGTTGCGTGCAGTATTATAAACTAACTCATTTGTACGGAAGCTCATGCCGGAATTGATTTGTGCTCCAGCCTTAGTTCCGCAAAGAGTAGTCGCTGCTTCTCTAGATTCTAAAACGTTTAGAGCCCAAGATGACTCAAGGAAAATCGTCGCTCCATTTTCCATTTTAATGTAACCAAACGCAGAGTCTTCTACTTCATATGTTTCTGGATCCCATGGTCCGAACATATTACCTTCAACTGCTTCTGACAGATTACCTAATTTATTGAAAACAGAACCTGTTACAGAAACTGGTTTGTAGTTATCCATCATCCATAAAGTAATGTCAAGTGCATGAGTACCAATATCGATTAATGGACCGCCGCCTTGTTGAGACTTATCTGGGAACACTCCCCAAGTTGGTACAGCACGGCGGCGAAGCGCATGTGCTTTTGCAAAATAAATATCCCCAAGCTCGTCTTTTTCACAAGCTTTATGAAGTGATTGAACTTCTGGACGGAAGCGATTTTGATAACCAATCGTGAATTTCTTGCCTGACTTTTTCCAAGCATCGATCATTTTTTGAGCAGCTTCTGTAGTATGAGCCATTGGTTTTTCACACATAACATGCTTTCCTGCTTCAAAGGCTGCAACTGTAATTGGGCTATGGCTAACGTTTGGAGTTAAAACGTGTACAAGATCAATCGATTCATCCTTTAATAGCTCACGATAGTCTTCGTAAACTTTAGCATCTGGTGTTCCAAATTCTTTCGCTGCTTTTTCTGCACGTTCAATGACGATATCACAAAAAGCAACGATTTCACTAATTTCTTTAAACTGTGCTAATGCCGGAAAATGCTTTTGATTTGCAATACCACCGCAGCCAATAATACCAATTTTTAATTTACCCATAATGTATCTTCTCCTTTTTCCTCATTATTTATGATTTATAGTTTGATAATCTATTTAAGCGAAGTATTGACTCAAATAGTTTTTGCTAATTTTAATAGAGTCTTTTTTAGATTTAAGTGAATCTTCGAATGCCTTGTCCTCTACTTCAATGACGGCAAATCCTCGGTAACCGATATCTGTTAAGGCAGATACATATTGTCCCCAATTCACATCCCCCAGACCTGGTAGTTTAGGTGAGATGTATTCAAGAGGCGTTGCCATGATTCCCACATCATTTAAACGATCCTTGTACACTTTAATATCCTTAAAGTGGATGTGGAAAATCCGATCCTGGAACTCATAAATCGGCTTGATATAATCCATTTGCTGCCATACAAAATGAGAAGGGTCAAAATTCAATCCAAAGTTTTTATTAGGAATAGCCTCAAACACCCGACGGAAAATGGCCGGAGTTGTCATTAGGTTTTGTCCGCCAGGCCACTCATCAGCAGTAAATAACATTGGACAGTTTTCAATGGCAATTTTCACTCCAAGTTCTTCCGCATATTCTACAATAGGCTTCCAAACGGCTGTCATTTTTTCTAGATTTTCTTCAACTGTTTTATTTTGGTCTCTTCCAATAAAGGTTGTTACCATGTTTATATCAAGCTTGTTGGCTGCCTCGATACATTTTTTGATATGAGTTGCGTAGTAATCACTTTTTTCCTGATCTGCATCTAAAGCATTGGGATAATAAGCAATAGCGGAAATTCTAACTCCTTTTGCCTCGGTATAATTTTTAATGTATTCCACATCTAAATGATCAACGTCAATATGAGTAACACCAGCATATTTCCGAGCAGCCTTCCCCTTTGGCCATGCACATATCTCCACACATGAAAATCCGTTATCAGCTGCATAGTCAATGACTTCTTCAAAGTTGCATTCATTTAAGATTGCGCTGTTGAATCCAAGTTTCATTGTGTCTTTTTCCCCTCCTGTGCCTCTATTGAATTTAACTATTGATTCCGCTTACAAATATATCTTAACCTCTTTTCGCGGATGTTCCCTTTCATTAATTAACCTATTCAGGTATAGATTTTCGTCTTTTTTTTTGATAGATTCCATTTTTATTAATTTGAGATTAAAAATAACAACGTGTTTTTTAACCTGGTATGGGTTGGTGTTTATACCTAAGCTTCATTCGGACAGACTTCTATTTATTTGAGAGTGTCGTGTCCGAATCCAGCACGCATTCGGACACACTTCGTTCTCTTTGAGAGTGTCGTGTCCGAATCCAGCACGCATTCGGACAGGCTTCATTCTTTTTGAGAGTGTCGTGTCCAAATAAGGCATGCATTCGGATAGGTTACGTTCAATTCGTGTGAGTCGTGTTCGAATCAATCCCTCACTCTGACACGATTGCCTTATAATCTTCATTGCTGTCTGTATCAATCCTTACAAAAAAAGTACCCTAGGGAGACAATTACTGTCTCTCATTAGGGTACTTTTCAACCTTTTGGCAGTTTTCGTTAATCAAACTATAAAAATAGAGTTATTTTCCCAAACATTCCCGTAGGATCGATTGCGTCGTGCCAAACAATAAATGGTGGTTCTGGATGATTGAAACGATCTCGGTCTAATGTAGTTGCTACTTCTACCCGAATGGTATTTGTACCTTCCCTTAGATAGTTTTCCACTTCAAAAACATATGGCGGACATACTTTCATCCCCACATATTCTTCATTGATCCATATTTCTACAGCTTCATAAATATTCTCGAAAGTTAATATCCCTTGTTTTGGAACTTCTTCTAGTTCAATTGTCTTTTCGTATTTTATGATACCTGTAAAAGTTGGATACTCTTTGGAAATTGGCACTAATTCTTTCATTTGTTTTACTTCGCCGAAATTTGGATATTCGATATTCTTTACGAAAGAATAATTCCAGTCCTCAGAAAGATCTAATGTTTCTCTACATTCCGAGAACTTCATAGAAAACGAGCGATAATCTCTAAATTCTCCAGCGTGTGCTTCATTCGAAACAATCACCACACAAGATTCATATGGTCTTAACTCTAAATGAATAATAAATTTTCCGTTATCTTTTTTAACTTGAAGATTTTCAAAGGTACTTTCTAGCACGTTATAAACAATCGCAGATTCGCCAACTGGTAATTCAATTTCTCCGCTGAAGGTCTCATGAGCAGCTTCATTCTGAAACATGTAAATATCATTTTCTTTCTTATAATGATAATACGTTAAGTCCTTAAAAGGCTGCCTTAATTGGATATCAAATACCCCTTCTGCCTTAAGAACTGAAGTCAACTCGTTTAAACCTACTACTTTACAATTTTCAACAACCTTTAGAAGGTCTGAAACTTCCTGTCCATCTACGACATTAGATATCCCTTCTGGCCTTCCATCTACAAAAATAATCTCCAAGCCATTTGCATGTTTAATAAAAGCAGCCAATTCTTTCGTAATATATTGACTGTATGGAATCACTAAACATTTAAATACTTCACCATTTATGTGTAAAGCGTTACTCTCTACTTTTCCATTATAGGAGCCTAAATCATTTAACATATCAATCGAAACAAAATCAAAATCAATTTGATTTTCAGTCAGGACTCTGGCTGGTTTTTGCATTTTCATATATTCCCCAGTCCATTCACTTTCCCCGTGATACAAAACAGCTGCAGGGGCAACATGGACACCGCCATTAAAAATATGACATAGTCGATTAGCATAACGCATAAGATACGCAAAATGCTTAAACTGCGGATTATGACCTCTTGCATAAAAATGCGGCGGACAATCAAAGTCAGGGTACTCTCTCATAGAAAAGGCATGAGGAACCAAATAATTGATCCCCCGGACAATCAAGTGGTCCAAAATATACTTCATATCCCTAACCCCAAGCTTCCATCCATAAGCTCCAAAAAGTTCACACATAGTCCTTCCTTTTTTCTTAGGATCTAAATGTCCATAAGAAGAACCGAGCTTACCTAATGTATAATGATAGAATTCTCCATCTCCTTTAAAGACTCCCCTTCTCTCTAAACCTGCACCGCCAAAAATCACTTGACCGCCAATCACATCAATACCCGACATATGCTGGCCTGACAATGCTCTAAAGAAGTGTCCAGCACCGCTGCCTAGACGGCTATGCTGATCATTATCCTCAATAACGTGACCAATGTATTCCACATTGCGTTCTTCGCACCATTGTCCTAATTGTTTACTGAAGTTCTTTTCATATAACACAGTTACAATATCCATATAAGTATAGCGAGTATGAACACAGAGATTCATTTCATCAGTACTACTCCATAAATATGGAAGATACATTCCCCATTTCTCCCCAAGAGCGTCTGAAAGCATATTTTTTGCTTCTTCACTCCAAGGTAAAGGCATATCCTTTCTACCAATCGATTCATTAAAATCGAACCCAATTACATTACCAAATGCCGGCTCATCAGAAAAGAACCCCGCAAATGTCTTCCCGAATTCGTCTTGATAACGTTGAAAATGTGGTTCATATACCGCTTCAAGCTGTGTGCTGACAGAATCTTCATCAATCATATTAATGTATTTCGGGTTACCGCCATCTGTTTTCGTTTCATAAACCACAAAAAGTCTCCATGGTCCTTCAGGTAAGATAAATGTTAAAAAATCGCCCTCTACCCTGTCTGTTAAATCAATTAACTCTTCTGAAATAATTCCGTCTGTTACTAACTTAGCTGCTACGACACTAAGCAACTTATTGTTTTTTTGCTCTTCTTTGTCGATCGGTTTACCGATATCCAGCCATGAACTTTTTGGTTTTAACATTGGCGAAATATGTACACTTACCTCGTTTTGTGCCCCTAAGATATCTAGAGTATTATAGTTAATATAGGTTTTCTTACGATTCAGATATTTCTTTTCGATTAACCCATTCGCATAACCGGTTGGAAAATGGGCATCATCTAACACCCAAACCCGCATGCCTCGCTGCTTTGCCTCTTCCATAACAATATCTAAATCATGCCACCAGCCTGGTCCAGAAAAATCAGGATGCGGTCTTGCTTCTACACAAATTCCTTTAATTCCACATTCATAAATTCTAGCAATTTCCTCTCTTATGACATTTTCTTCTTCCCCTCTCATCCAAAGAAAAGGGAGAATATAATTTTCGTTGTTAAGATTTAACGTATCTAACGTATTAACCATGATGAAACCTCCAATAGATAATAGCTTAATAAGCTGCACAATTTGTGCAGCTTATTAGCTTGAGTGATTAATTTAATAATTGACTTTGTCTTCTTATTAATTCCTCTGTATTTTCCATAGCTCTTGCCTTAGAAATTTTATAAAAATACATAGGAATCGTTGATAGGATAAATATGATACCAGGTGCTAGGTTTACTAACACGTTAATTCCGTTTACAACTTCAGGGGTTTGTTCAGCGTTAGCAACGTAACCAATTGCCCCAAGAATAGCAGCTGCTGCCGCTCCGACGATAGCGCTTGCAATTTTAGTTGAAAGACTAGTTACGGAATAAATAGCACCATCAGCTCGAATACCCGTTTTTACTTGGTGTTCATCAATACAGTCACCAACCATACTGAAAACCATTGGGCTGGCGAAACCAATTGGTAAACTTGCAATAATCGTCCATACAATAATCATGGAAATACTAGTTGCAGGTGTAAAGTACATGGCGATAAAAGCTAACCCTGTAATGGTGGTACCAAGAATCATGATTGTTTTCTTTTCCATAAACTTTGCAAAGAAAGGAAGGCTGATAGCTCCAACAGCTCCACAGACTGATAATAAAGTAAATAGAACTGCGATTAAATCTGGGCGATGCAATACATAGATACAGTAGTATGTTAATGTACCAATTCGTCCAAATAATCCAACCAACACGGTGAAAAGATTTGCTAAGATTAACATTAACGGTTTATTAGAACTTACAGCTTTCAATGAATCTTTGATGGTTGGTCTTTCTTCTTTAACAGGTTCAATAACTTCCTTACAGTTTCTAAAAGTTAAGTATAAAAGTGGAGCAGAGACTACTGATAATACAATCGCTGCGAAGAAGAAACCGTTTTGTTGGTTTCCGTTACCTAATAATGTGATTAAAGGCATTACAGCAGCACCGGTTAAAATACCAGCAAACTGTCCAAACACTCCTCTAAAAGAGTTTAAATTTGTTCTCTCATTTGTATCCCTGGTCATAACAGTTGCTAATGCTCCGTATGGAACATTTACTACTGAGTGAACAGTACCTAATAATAAATATGTGACTCCAGCATAAATGATTTTGCCTGTCATTGGCAGGTCCGGGGTGTAAAAAGTCATAATATTTAGTGCACAAAGTGCAATTGCACCGTAAAGGACATATGGTCTAAAACGTCCATGTTTGCTTTTCGTACGTTCCATTACTAAGCCGAGAATTGGATCTACGAAACAATCCCATACCCTTGCTACCAGTAAAATGATAGCCGCTACACCACCTGCGATACCGAAAACATCCGTATAAAAGAACAATAAATAGGATGACGCTAAACTCCATACAACACTCGCGGAAAACTCTCCAAAACCATAACTTAACTTGGTTGAAAAACTAAGCTTTTCATTTTTCTGAGGAGTAACGAAATCATTTGTTTGCTGAACCACTGCATTTGCCATACTTTTCCTCCTATAAATAAGTATTGACTCATATTGTGTATCTCTTTATCTCAGTAGCTACTGTTAAAATTATAGTAACTTACCTACTATGCAAACGCCTTCATATTATTAAACATATAACTCTTATATTTTAACCTCTTTCATTATTAAAGGGCTTTCATTATTAATAGGATAATAATTAAGATGTAATCCTTAACCTTTTGTTTAAAATTTCAGAAAACTAAACCTAGTAAACAACATCTGAATAGTATTTCTAGCTATTTTAACATATAAAAAATTAACTTAGGAGAATAAAAAAATGCAGCCATATAACATTTGTTAATGGCTGCATATGATAAAGATTGTTATTTTTGCTAATCAGGCTAAGAGACATAGCTTAAAACTATAGTAATGATCTATGATACATTTCAGTTTCTAGTATTCTGATAAAATCTGGGTTAAGATTTAATTCCTTTGCTTTATTGTAAGTTTCTATCAATTTATAATCTGATAATCTTTCCATTAAAAAACACCTCAAAATGACGAAGATAGTAATAAAAATTTATTATTATTCTTTTCGAAAAAAACAGGTTCGTTTCCTTTTGCTGCTTGATAAAAACGATCAATAATTTCCAATGTGTAAACTCCATGCTCAGCAGGTGCCATTAATGGTGCCCCAGAAAGGATACTATTGATGAAATGTTCAAACTCATTCATTAATTTTATATTTGGATTTAGAATTGGAGAGATATCAACACAGGTATCCAATAATTCTGAATGAATCTTTAACTCACCATTAATAAGAGAAACTCCACCTTTTGTTCCTAGTATCTCTATATACTGTTTGTCTTTTTCAATATTGGAAGCCCAGCTGAATTCGAAATTAAGTGTTGCACCGTTTTTAAGGCCAATAAATCCGAGCGCAGAATCCTCAACATTAAAGATTCCATTTGGATTTCCTTTATAACCATTGCGATTACGCGTAGTCGTATAATCAAAATTATTGTATGTGGCTCCAGTTACATATGACGGTTCTGGCATCCCCATAAGATATAATGCTAAATCTAGATAATGAACTCCTAAATCGATCATTACTCCGCCGCCTGCAGAATCTTTATTCGTGAACCAGGTGCCTCTCCCGGGAATTCCACTTCTTCTAATCCATCCAGCTTTTGCATGATAGATTTCTCCCAATAAACCCTCGTCGATATACTTCTTTAAATAAACAGCTTCATTTGTAAAACGGTTATTTAGCCCGACCATTACCTTTTTCCCAGACTTATTCTTTGCCTCTACAATTTTTTGTGCTTCTTTTGAATTAACGGCTAAAGGTTTTTCACAGTGTACATTTACTCCCTTTAAAAGAGCATAAATTGTAATTTCTGCGTGAAGAAAGTTCGGAGTACAAACACTTACAAGATCTAATTTTTCTTTGTCCAACATCTCTTCATAATTACTATAAACCTTATCAATATGATACTTTTTTGCTAATCTATCAGCATTCTCTATATTCACATCACAGATAGAAACGAATTCCACATTAGGGAGATTCATATAATTATTTAAATGTTTTCTCTCCGCATTACTTCCAGCTCCAATTAATCCATATCTTAATTTCCGATTATTCATCTATACCTCTCCTTCTTCTTTAAAAGATAAGCTTCCTCATGTACTCAATTGTATAGTCGATTCCCTTTTCGCCTAGTTCCCCTGTCCAAACTGGTGAATGGGGTTCAATACTTAGACCGCCGGAATATCCTTTGACCCTTAATAATGAAATGAATGTTTTCCAATCCGTCTGATCCAGCCCTGCAGGCGGATCATCGACTCTTTGACCATTTATCATCATGGATCCTTTTAAATGAACGTGGTTAAAACGTTCTCCCCAATCAAGGGTTTCCTGTAGGTAATCTCCGCCAAAATATCGGCTGTGAGAAGGGTCAAATTTGATTCCTAGGTCTTTTAAATGGCCATGAACGATCTTCCAAACCTCAGGAGTATTAACATAGTTTACTTTACGGCAATTGTAAGTGGAGATTTTTACCCCTATTGGTTTCGCATAGTCAATCAGCAGTGAGAAAAAATTTATCGCTGCTGTACAGTTTTCATAAAAAGATAACTCGTCAACATAATTACATCCACTTACAAAATTGGTACATCCTAATTCACTTGCAACATCTATTAATCGAAAACATCTCTCTACTTCTTCTTCAATCACACTTCCCTTATCATCTATGCGTAACGATTTCCATCTGCCGATTGATTGAACGGATACACTGTATTCATTTTTCCATTTTAGTAAATTCTCTCGATTACGATAAAAGGCATCTACATCTTGCCCTTCATTTACACATACCTCAATAAAATCGAGTCCTTTTTCCTTTGCCCGTTGAAAACTTTCTTCTGTCGGTGTAGCTATTATTCCTAGTTGCATCATGATTAAGACCTCTTTCCTTAATTGGTTGGACTTACAATCTATTTAACAAAATGTTTTTGAGTTTCGCTTACAATTTCATTTTAAACGGTCGCCTTATTCTCTTCTCTCCACCAATTAACCACTTTGTTGCAAGTTTTTTATTCATTTTGTTTTATTTTAAAAACCTTTACGAAATTGAGGTTAAAAATTTACACTCAATTATTAACCTTAATTCAGTTTGAAGCGTAAGAAACGAAAATGAGACGAAAATATCTATCTACTAAGATAATTAATGAAAAGGAATGAGGAAAAACACAGGTTATGATACATATGTAAAACACATTAAATAAGAAAAAACGAAGGGAGATTTTTTAATGAGCAAATTAAAAACATGCGTAAGTTTGTATAGTTTGCAGGATGAGTATTTAAATAAGCGTATGAGCCTTGAGGATATCTTCAAATTTTTGGCAGAGAATTCCGTTGAAGGAATTGAAATCATTCCCGATCAGATGATGCATAACGCACCACATCCTTCGGAACAAACGTTAGCAGAATGGGATCGATTAGTTTCTACCTATAAAATGAAGCCAGTGATTGCTGACGTCTTCTTAAATACAAACTTATACAAAAATCGTGAATTAACGAAAAAAGAGTGTGTAGATTTACTAATAGAAGAAATTAAACTTGCAAGTCGATTAGGTATTAAGTTGATTCGTTTGGTGTCAATGGTCCCCGCTTTTGTAATCGAACCATTATTGCCATATGCTGAAAAATATAATGTCACTTTAGCACTTGAGATCCATGCAGGCTTGAGTTTCGACGTAAAGAAAACACAAGATTTTATCAAAGAGATGAAGAGATTAAATTCACCATATGTAGGTCTTGTGATTGATACGGGTATTTTTTGTAGAAGGCTACCAAGAGTAATGGCTGAATATTGTAAGCATTTAGGAACAAGTCAAGAAGTAATTGATTATATCAATCATATTTTCGAGCAAGGAAAAGATCCTAGAAAAGTATATCTAGCAAATGATGGATTCCCTGCAGAATTGAAACAACTTTTAAAATCGGATGCTGATTACTTCTTTGCCCATATGGCAGATGGATATGAAAATGAGCCTTTCAGCGTTTTAGATGAATATTTGCCTTATATTAAGCATTTCCACTTTAAGCTTTTTGAAATGACGGAAACGGGAGAAGAATTTTCAATTGATTATAAAGGCATTCTTCAATATTTACATGATAAAGGCTACGATGGTTATGTTTCTACCGAATATGAAGGAAACCGCTGGGTGCTTCCTGGACACCCAATGAAGGAAAAAGAGCAGGTTTTAGCACATCAGAAGCTTATTCGAAGCGTAATTAAAGAATTAGAAGGTCAGGAGGTATATTAATATGTTTGATAATAATGTTTTCCTTGAGAATACTTGTAGAAATATCGTAGAAGAAGGTCATATTACTGGGTTTGAGCTGAAGACTAATATTACTTATTATCGAGGTATTCCCCTTTCCATGGTCAATGATATTGGTGTTGAAGTAGATGGTGAAAAGATTGCACGTGAACATATTATTTGTTCTATTGATGAGGTCGATTGGTTTACGTTAGAAGAAATGGAAACTGTCACATCCTATAAATGGGAATATGGAGAACCGTTAACCGTAAGAGTTCTTAAAGATGGTGGTTTATCCACAGGAAGTCATGAGATCGCTTTAGATGTAGTTGTTCGTACTGCCTATATACCTGTACCCTTAGCAGGACGTAAAATTAGGACTGTCGAAGTAGGTTAATAAAATGATAGTATTGATTTTTTAACGGGTTTCATTTTCTTTATCGGAAAACGCGATTTTCAACTAAAATGTATAGTAAAATGCACATCCATTTGCACCGCTTTTGCGGTGCTTTTTGTATAGAAATATAGCATAGCCCCAATTTTGCTTCATCTACGATCATATATATAACAAAAAACCATAAATTCAAAGAGATGTTTTCTCTTTGATTTTATGGCATCATCGTACTACTTTTTGAAATTAGTTATTTAAAAATTTATGTTAATCGTTTGGCTCAAGCAATCTGCACTGCTTTTTCCAACATAAATACTGAATTCTCCACTTTCTAGTCTATAATCTCCATTGTTATCATAGAAGCCAAGATTATTTTTTGGTAGATTAAACTCTATTATTTGGGACTCACCTGGTTCTAGTGAAATCTTTTTGTATCCTTTTAACTCTTTTACTGGTCTAACAATGGAAGCAACCCTATCTCTAACATAAAGCTGCACAATTTCCTCTCCTTGTCTCTTTCCAGTATTCGTTATTTCGACTCCAATAGCCAATAAATCATTTTTCTCAGTAACATTTAGATTCGTATAATTGAAACTGGTATAAGATAATCCAAACCCAAATGGATACAAAACATCGTTATTTACATCGATATATTTAGAAGTAAACTTACTTTTACCTCCAGGTCTCCCTGTATTAGGGTGATTATAATAAACTGGGCATTGACCTGTTACCCTTGGGATTGATACTGACAATTTACCACTTGGATTTGTTAAGCCAAAAATGATATCTGACACAGCATTGCCCATTTGAATACCAAGATGCCATGTTTCTACTATCGCATCAATATTTTCAGCTTCCCACTCCAACGCCAATGGACGCCCATTCATTACTATAGCAACTAGTGGTTTATTGGATGTCTTCACCATTTTTAAAAGTTTTTTCTGGTCTCCTGGAAGTTCGATATTCGATCTAGAAGCTGCTTCACCGGACATGTTTACAGTTTCACCAACTACTGCAACAATGACATCTCCAAAATCTAACGCATGTTTTAGCTCTTCTTCATTAATTGGCTCAGTTAGTCCTCCTGTTTGGAAATATCTAATATTATCACTATTTTGTTTCAGTCCATCTAAAATGGATACACAATCTTCCTCTTTCCAACTAATTGACCATGCACCAACAACTTCAGAAGACTTGTCTGCAAGTTCTCCAATGATACTAATCTTCTGTTCTCTATTTAGTGGCAGAATATTATTTTCATTTTTCAGCAAAACGATAGACTTTTTTGCTGATTCAAGAGCTAATTGAATATGTTCACTAGGAATAGGATCCATTCGATCTTCAAGATTGACATATGGATTATCAAATAGACCTAACCACATTTTTGTTGATAAAATTCTCTCTACAGCTTCATTAATTATACGTTCATCAAGCTCACCTGTTTTTACTAATTGGGATAAATAGGAACTATAAATACCTGTACCCATATCCATATCTATACCAGCATTTACTGCCTGTAAACCAGCATCTTGGTCATTAATAGCTATTCCATGTGATACACATTCTCTTATCCCATTTGCATCACTTACAACAAATCCACTAAAACCATATTCTCTTTTTAATATATCTCTTAAAATTTCACTATTGACAGTACAAGGCACACCATTTAAATCATTAAAAGCTGCCATAACAGTTGCTGCACCTTCATTTACAGCAGCTTTGAATGGTGCCAAATAGACATTATGTAATAAAGAAGTTGACATACTCGTGGTATTATAATCTCTCCCTGACTCTGCTGCACCATAGGCCACAAAATGCTTTAAACAGGCTGCTACATAATTCATTGGACTGGAAGTATCTCCTTGGAGACCTTTTACTTTAGCTTTAGCAAATTCTGAAACCAGAAATGGGTCTTCTCCAGGTCCTTCAGAGACTCTCCCCCATCTGGCATCTCTTGATACATCGATCATTGGCGCAAAATGCCAATTAATCCCTTGCAATCTAGATTCCTTGGCCGCCATTCTTGCAGTTCTTAAAAATAAATCACTATCAAAAGAACACGCTTCTGCTAGAGCTATCGGAAACACTGTGCGAAATCCATGTATAACGTCTAATCCGATAATAAGTGGAATACCAAGACGACTTTCTTCCATTGCAATTTTCTGCAGTTCATTTGCCTTCTTAGCATCTTGCAGCATGATGGAACCAACTCTTCCTAGACGGATATCTTCCTCATGATAGTCTTGTTCAGCACTTTCCATAATTTTTGTAAATTCACCTTGGCTAATCCGACCATCTGTTAACATTTCAATTAGTTCTTCAAACGGAACATCGAATCCACCAACAATGGAAACAGAAGCCTGGTTCATTTGCCCAATTTTTTCCTCTAATGACATCATGCTCACAATTTCTTGTACTTTATTTTTTTGTACTTGGGTTAAGCTAACCATTCAAAAACCTCCACTTTAATTTGATTAACTGTAGCCTTTATAAGAGATTTATAGTGTTGTTCCATTTGAGTTGACAACCTTTTATACCGCTCAAAAAATTTCTTATTAAAAGTCCTCTATGAAGCCACCGGTTACAATTGTTATTATATTTAATTACCCACGAAAAAGATTGCTTGAAATTAACCCTTTACTCATACAATTTTTAACCAATCCTATAATCATCTTGTTAAGTGGTTAAAAAAACAATAATAAAATTAACCTTTCGTATATTAGTTTTAGGTGACATGCCGTGAAAACCCTTTACAACAATAAAAAATGAGCGTCAAAATTCATATACGAATTGACACTCATTTTAAATAAAATATTTAATGTTTCCTATAGGCAATGGAGCCTAGGTATGATTTTTTAGCATTTTTTTATAGTACTTAAATTACCTTTCGCCAAATAGTAAATTAAACTCAAATAACCGTACTTCATGGGGTTGAAGTTCCCCCTTCAAAACAATGGAATGATTTTCAACAAGGTAATGCTCTACTTTCATATAAGGAACACAGATTTGTTTAAAATAATCCACTTCATCCGGTTTTATGTCATCCACAGCGCCAAATTTCAACCATTCATCTAGCACACTGCCATGATCCCGATTTAGTCTCAGTTCTTTTACACGATATCTCCCATTAGTAATACCTTGTAATTCCAATGAAAGGTTTAAAGTCTCTTTGTTTTCGAAAATATCATATTGCTCATCTATTCCTGTACTACCTTCAGGATGTAAGTAATAAGAATAATTGAAATGTTTATAGTTATAACATAATACTTGATAGCGATCCCCGGATTTTTTAGTAACAATATAATTGTCGCCTTTTGCGACTAGAATTTCACCTAATTGCTTTAATAGGACAAATGCATGGTAACTCGGTTTCTTAATGCCATTTTTGGTCAACAGCCCGGCACCGCCATGAAGGATGTTTTTCGAATCTCGAAAATCACTAAAAATATCAGAACTTAACCAGTATCCCAACATTTTCACGTGATTTTGATTCAAATTCTCAACAATATTTTTTACCATATAGGACGCTTTAAAGCTGCTATCATTAAGATAATTACGATTAGAGATGGAGATATTCCATTCGGTAACGTTTAGTTCTAAATTCTCAAACCCTGTTTTTTTCAAAGATTTTCTCACATCATTTAACTTGTTCAACACATAATGAGGATCCGTTGAATGTAAATTCTTAATTGGAACCCGATATTTTTCACGATCTATTTCTATTGGATAAAGATAAATTGAGAGAAAGTCAGGCTGAATATCTTCTTGTTTCCATTGATCCAGTAAGGAATCTAACTTGTCACCTTCTAAATCCATGCTTAAACCACATCCGCCTATCTTTGCTCCAGGAACCAGTTCTTGCGCAGTCTTTTTAAATTCACTAAATATTTTAAAATATTCACCAAATTTAGGATTTTGATTATTTTTCATTTTTGCTAGGAAATCTTTTTCTTCCTCTGCTTTACTGTTAAGCTCATCCATTGGCCGCCATAATTCAAAATACCAGGTCTCGACTTCTTCAATACCATAACGTTCAATACATTGCAGTAAAAACGCCGTCACAAGATTATGCCATTCGGACAATGTCCTTTCACTGCTTATCGTTTGGATGACAAGGGTTTCTCCAATCCCTTTTTGAATGATTTTTGGTTTCGGCCCCATTTCAATAAACGGTTTTAACTTATTTTTAATTAGAAAATCTAATAATTTGTTTGCATTTGAAAAATTGTAAGTGATCGTTCCCCTAGAGCGATCCTCTAGCAGCATATCGTCTCCAAACAATCCCCAAAATCTCGCGTAGGTAAAACCGAATTCCGATTGTAGAAGGGTAATTTGCTCTTGCATATCAGAATTCAATAAATCTTTTGCATATCCAATATTAAGTAATCGATTCCAATACTTTATAAAAGCATCTGTTTTTCCAATTTTAACAAGTTCTGTTTCCATATTACTTCTGGATTCAGGAATTGATTGGTCACTTTTTTCCACAGTACTTCTAAGATAATCGCGTAGTTCGGTTAGTGCTTCATTGGTTTCTAGATTACTAATAACATTTGAAGACTCTTGTCTCTCTGTTTTACCTGACATTTGTTTTCTGTATTCAACCGGTTTTAACTCGTAGCTGTCATTAAAAACTCTATTAAATGAAGCTAAATTTGGAAATCCATTATCTAATGCAATCCTTGTTATTGGTTTGTCAGAGTTTACTAATTCGTTAACTGCATGGGCTAAACGAATTTCATTCAAGTATTGAGAAAAAGTTTTTCCTGTTTGTTTTTTAAAATATTTAGATAAATAAGGAATTGAGAGATAATGGATACTTGCTACTTCTTCTAACGATAGAGGCTCTCGATAATTGCTTTGAAGGTAATCAACAATTTCCGATAATCGATCATTTTGACCTTTGATTGACGTATTAAGCAACATTTGATTTTGATTCTTTAAATAATTCATCCTAAGAGTTGATATAAATTTATAAGTTTTTTCAAGAAATTCCACTTGTGAAAAATCGTTTACCTTCATATAAACAGAGAGTAAGTCTTCAATGACTAATCTTAATTCACGATTGGCAGAATGGTCGTGTTCGGTCGAATTACATATAAACAATAAATTTTTTTGCCCAAGAAGGGAACCTATCTCAAAGTAATTAAAATGAAACACAACACATAAATTATCTTCATCAGACTGGAAAGAATGAAATTCATTAGAATTCACCAATACAAAATCAGAACTTTTCATTTGAAAAATTTTATTGTTAACTTTGACCTGTAAATTACCCTTAATCATATAAATCAATTCTATTTCTCTATGGGCATGTTCCAGGTTACTCTTGTTGCTCATCACTGAAATCGTTACTAACTTCGAATCTATTGAAGATTGGAAAGTATGTGAACCAACCAATTCCATCCCCTCCATAAAAAAGCTATACTTTTAAAAACTACTATTTTTAAATATATCACATTAATATTTTAAAATTCGACGAAATATTTAAATTTCATTTAAATATTATGTACATGAACCGTAGGTATGTTGCTTTTTGTTTGAAAAAATAAAAATGCGTACCCTCCTGTCCGGAAGGTGCGCAAATTTTCGTTTCTATTTTTCAGTAAGACTAAAAAGTTTTTCTAAATGCTGAACGATTTCATCCTTATCAGCTTCTACAACTTCAAGATACTGTGGTTTATTAAACAATTGGTTGATTTGTTCAGGGAATGTCTGTTGAATCTGACAACGCTCAATGGATTCATTAAATTTCGCTGGATGAGCAGTGGCAAGAGTGACACAGATCTCATTCGTATTATTACAGTTTTCGTATGCAGCTACCCCACACGCCGTATGTGGGTCTAATAAATAACTAGTTTCTGAATTGTACTTACTGATCGTTTGTAAGCATTCTTCGCCATTTACTCCATGTGCTGCAAAATCCTCTTGCACTTTATGGAGCAGATCGCCGCTAACAACAATTTTTCCTTCTACTTTAAAGCTTTCCATTAAGTCCGACACGGCCTTTGGATCTTCTCCAAGCAGATAATATAGATAGCGCTCAAAATTGCTGGCTACTTGGATATCCATGGAAGGGCTGAATGTACTGCGGAATTCACCTGGCTTGTACACTCCATCATGAATGAAATTTTCTAGTATATTATTCTCATTCGTAGCCACAATGAGTTTACCAATCGGGAGACCCATTTTCTTTGCAAGATAACCAGCAAAGATGTCTCCAAAATTACCAGTTGGCACACTAAAGTTAATCGTATTTACATCGGACTGTTTTTTTACTTGGAAATACGAATAGAAATAATAAACCGTTTGCGCCATGATTCGAACAAAGTTAATGGAATTGATTGCGCGCATATGGTATTTGTTTTTAAACTCTACATCTGCGAACAATTCTTTAATAATTCTTTGGCCATCATCAAATGTTCCTTTAATGGCTAAATTCAACACACTTTTATCATCGACGGTCGTCATTTGTAATTCTTGTACCTTACTTACTTTGCCGTATGGGTGCAAAATACAAATACGAATGCCTTCCTTTCCTCTGACACCTTCAATCGCAGAGGCACCGGTATCCCCTGAAGTAGCACCGAGAATATGAATCGACTCCCCTGTCTTCTTGGATACATAAGAATATAAATTCCCTAAGAATTGCAGTGCAATATCTTTAAAAGCAAATGTCGGTCCGTGGAATAGTTCTAAAACATACATATTATCCTTCAACTTTTGAACAGGCGTTACATCTGGGTGACGAAAGGTTGCATAGCTTTTCTCGATTAATTCTTTCAACTCATTGTCTGGAATTTCACCATCTACATAATAAGAAAAGATTTCGAATGCTAATTCTTGATACGTAAGATTGGACATAGATTCTAACTTTTCTGCAGGAATTTGTGGGATTTTCTCTGGTACTAATAGTCCCCCATCATTTGCTAGTCCCATTAAGACTGTGTCGATAAACCCAATTTTACTTACATTTCCGCGTGTACTTACAAAGTTCATAGCTGCCTCCTGTATATATTAAAAGTTTTATTGCTTCAGTTTTGAAGTCTGAGATTGTATCCTTTTAAAGTGCTAAAATATAAATTTCATTTTAACATAATTGAGTGAATAGTCTAGAAATTATTGTTTTAATTTTCAATAATTGTTACTATTTTTGATTTTTATTTCATATTCAGATTTTTGATGTCTTGAAACAAATTTATTATGGGTAATCCAGAAGCGCCATGGATAATCTTTGGCTTCACCAGATTTGTCAATTCCAATCCTTTTTCCAACTGATATACTCTCCGGACAAAAACCTTTAGCTATGTATAAAGGTGGAAGTGTAAGTGAGCTGCCATAGTCCTCCATGGTAATCCCCATTGATTTAGTCAGTTTTCCAGGACCATTGGTCAGATTTGTTATATCTTTAATCCCTCTTCGGCTTTTCATCAATTCAATCCCATAACGTGGTTCTAAGGCACGGACCAATACAGCCTCTGGATTTTCTTCACCACCGCTGACCACATTGAAAAGGCAATGGGTATGCATAAGATAGGTATAGGTAAGTCCTGAACGGTGGAACATGACCTCCGTCCTTCCTGTCCGCCGATTATTGTAACTGTGCGCAGCCCTGTCACCAGGACCAATATAGGCCTCTGTTTCTACAATATATCCTGCAGCCATACCCTGTTCAGTTTCTTTAACTAGAAGGCACCCGAGCAATGCCTTTGACAATTCTAGAGTAGGCTGTTCATAAAAATCATGAGATAGTGGAATAATTTCTTTTGGAATTTCTCCCATACTGCTGCCTCCGTATGAATGATTTTCTTTTTGGTTTACCCTTATTTCGGAGAATTAAAGTATGAAATTTATTTTAAATTATAGCTTGGTTAAAGTTGATGTGAATTAACTGTATTTGAAAAATAAGCGAAAAATTTCCGGCTAAGTTGGGAAATACCCATATTACCTTATAAATAAGGGGAGCTTTTCCGTTTATATGAGCCAATTCTTTAGATTTTGTCTCATCTAGATCAGTTAACCGTAATATCTCCGGTTATATCTGCTTCTTAAGCTTCCCCTTAAACATTAACCGGAAATTCTCCGCCTTTGAATTCTCATACCTAAACGAAAATTAACATTGAATCATAACAGAGGCTAAATACTAAATCCAGTGAAATGATGAAAGACACCTTCCTGCACGGAAGGTGTCAGTTTTTAAATCAATGAACAGATTGACACATGCTTTTAATGATCATTTTTATCATATCCTCTACTAGAGCCGGTACTTCTTGAAAGGCGCTTTTAATATGCAGTCTTTCTGTCCTTTTATGAGCATCTTTGCCAAACGGACCGACATTTAGGACAGGTGCCCGAAGCTCGGTCATAGCGTCAAAAGGTATACTGTAACTGCTACCCCAAACGGGTGTATTTGCTTTAAATGCAGTCCACCCTTCCCCTTCATCTTGATAGTTAACATAGCTTAAATCACTGATTCCATTAAAATAATGAACCTGTTTTACAGGTAAATTAAATTTTTCCAGTCCTTCTTCCCTAACAAACTGGACACAGCTCTTAACTAGGTCATCATCGGATGAATTAACTGCCGGATAATAAGGAGGTGCAAAAAGTAAAACGATTGCTGGTGCCAGCTCCTGACATTCAATCATCAGACTGTCTGCTATTCGTATGGATTTTTCACGGTCATCCCAGTTTGGATTTCCCTGAACTTGAGCCTTTAATTCCTCCACAAAATCGACTCCGAATTTACGGATAGCATGTGTGTGTAAATCGTCGTAACGCAAAACACGGACTTCGCCAACGGGCTCCACAGAGTGCTTCAAACAAACCTCTTTATATGATTGATTGCAGGCTTTTGCAGCACCTATGGCAACTTTTTCAAATAATTCCATAATTTCGTCAGCATTTCGCTTCATTAGAAACACATTATATAATGCTGCTGAACGAAAAGGCGTTTGAGCGGAGTATTCCAATCTTAAATCTTTCTGCTGAAGGGTAACAGGCAGTGGTGTAGTTTCGCCATTTACTTTTTCTTGCATCAGCAAATTCCAATCCATTCTCTGAGTTAAAAAAGAAGCAATATAGGGCGCAGTCATGCCACTGAGTGGTTCGCCAACATGTGTTTCTTTTCCATAAAAAAGCGCTGATGGCATAATCTTCCCAATGGAACCGGAATATACATAAAAGCTTCTGTCACCCGGTTCTTGGGTAAATACCGGCTCACCGTTTAGGAAAAGTTTATAGCTAAGATTATGTTGATCCTTTAATTCAAGCAGTTTCGTTACAGCGGCACGCATACCAGTTGAATTTACCTCTTCGTCAGGGACTGTGAGTAGGAGCAGATTTATCGGCCATTTCTCAACCGTTGCTTTTTCCAATAACCCCATATGCATTGCCAGTCCCATCTTCATATCCATTGTGCCCCGTCCAAATAAATATTCACCAGATAGGAGATCCCTATGTGCGTCTCCGTACAGTTCATCAACTCTATTTAAAAGTAATTTCGTCAATTCTTCGGGCTGATAGGCGTACTCCTCAAGGTCCCCATACTCTTCAGTGTTTACCGTATCAAAATGACTCAGTAAAACAATCGTTTCCTTCGAAGAGGTATTCTTATATAACCCCGTTAAGAATCGCCGGCCCAAATCAGCCTCATAAAGACCCAAATGGTCAGGATTCTCTTGAAAATACTTAAGCTCCTGAAGTTTCGCCTGAATCTTGAAAGGAAACTCCCGCTCCCCCTCTGTTAACGTCATACTCTTCCAGCTCACCAGTTCACACAATAAACTCCGCAGTCTATCCGGTGTTCCCCACCTAAGTTGTTCCATCATTCTATTCCCCTTTACCAATATTCCATATATGAGTGCCCGACAAATCTGAGGCAGTGTCCACCTCAGGGGTGGAAGTGTCCACCTCAGATGGACACTGTCCACGAGCGGTGCCTGTCACCCATGTTTTGTGTCACCATTGTTGTCACCCATCTTATCCTTTAATATCCGTTTCTGAGTTTGCTTTTGTTTGTTTGTTTTTGATGAAGTAGGATACATAGCATATTACTAGGAATCCTAGGCCGATAAGCAGACCTATTAATTGGGTTGGGTCAAATGCCAGGAATATCAGTATGGATACGCAGAATATGATACAAATCAATGGGATTAACGGATAAAATGGTACTTTGTATTGCAGGTCCTCTAATTTCCCACCGCCATGTAAATATTTACGTCGAAACATTAACTGAGAGAGAGCAATTCCGATCCAGGAAATGGTCACGGATATTCCGGCAACAGACATTAATAGAACGAATACTGTATCTGCAGCAATAACACTAGTCAAAAGTGATAATAGGGAGAATATCATCGTAAACACTAGAGCTCTAAATGGAACCTTCCGTTTTGAAAGTTTCCCAAATTGTTTTGGTGCCATTCCCTCATGAGCCATGGCCCACAAAAGACGGGTGGATGCATAGATACAAGAGTTTCCTACTGATAAAATCGCCGTCAGGATAACAAAGTTCATTATATCGGGAGCGAAAGGAATTCCAGCTAAATCCATTAAAGTAACGAATGGGCTTTCGAGTAAACCAAGTTCCTCAGTAGGAAAAATTGCTGATAAGATTATAATTGAGGCTAAATAAAAGACAATGATCCTAAATAACACGTTGCGAATGGCACGAGGGATATTCTTAGAAGGTTCCTCGCTCTCTCCGGCAGCAATCCCAATTAATTCAGATCCTTGATAAGAAAAAATTACATTCATCATCGTCACAAAAAGAATGGCAATTCCGGCTGGAAATAGTCCAGATGGAGCTAGATTGTCTAATAAAGGAGCAGGTCTGTCTTCGAGAGGAATAATTCCAAATATGGCTCCGGCACCAATAATGATAAAGAAAATAACAGCAATTACCTTAATACCGGCAAACCAGTATTCTGCCTCGGCGAAACCTCTAGTTGTTAAAGCATTAAGCCCGAATAACAACAATATAAACAACGAACACCATATCCAGACGGATACATCTGGGAACCACCTCTGCATAAGGATTCCTGCGGCGGTGAATTCAACTCCAGCCGTCGTAGCCGACCCAATAAAATACATCCATCCTAAAGAGAATCCGGCAGAAGGACTAATGAATTTACTGGCATATGTTTGAAAAGAACCTGTTACTGGCATATATACAGCGAGTTCACCTAAGCAGACCATGACCAGGTACAAAATAATCCCGCCAAACAAATACCCGATTAGTGCACCGCCTGCCCCCGATTGATTAATGGTATAACCAGCATTTAAAAACAATCCTGTTCCAATAACTCCCCCTAATGAAAGCATAAATAAATGTCTGCGCTTCATGGATCGATTTAATTGATTTTCCTGACTTACCTGATTCAGTGTTTCCATTGCCTCTCCCACCCCTCTTAAAATAGCTTTACCCCTTTATATAATTAAAATCGCAGTGACAAACAGCTTAATCCCCCATCCTGCTTACGGAATTCAGACATTTCGAGTTCGATTGTCTGGAATCCGGCAGTATTAAGTTTTTGTTTTGTTATAGGATAGCCTGCAGGAATGATTACAAAGTCATTCACACGGATACAATTTGCTGCGTATTCCTCTTCAGGTGGAACAACTATTTTTTGATATTGATTAAACTCGGGATGATCAATAAATTCCCCTGCGACCACAATCGTTTGATTTCCTAAATAAGCAATGCCTGTTTTTAAATGGAAGAATTTCTTCAGCTCAACAATCGTACCTTTGTACCCTTCTAATTCTAGAATTGTTTTTAATTGCTCAGCGCCATCATGGTTCGTTCTAGCAGAAATTCCTATATAAAAGTGATCTTCAATCTGAAGGATATCACCCCCATCAAGAGTACCCGGAGCCTTAATAGAATAAATAGATTCATAGAATGATTTAAGTACAGGTTCCATTTCATGGATTTCTCCATTCCGGGAAAGTGCCCCTGGATTCGAAATGACAGCGAAATTAGGTGTCAATACCGCTGTATCCTCTACAAAAGTTGAGTCCGGAAATTCAATATTACTAGGAAGAATGGTTACGGTTGTTCCACATTTTTTCAACGCGTCTATATAGGCCTGATGCTGCTCTAATGCAATCTCGAGATTAGGTCTTCCTAAATCGGAAGTAGTTAACCCATTGATATAGCTTTCGCTGGGCATTTTAACAATCGTATTTTTAAACATAATACTAGCCTCCTTATTTAACCTCTTGCTACTGGACATGTAAGACATGTAGGTCCCCCCGTTCCTAAATAAGAAATTTCATTTCCTTCATATTCGTAGACAGTTGCACCGGCTGCAAGTAATTGTTCCTTTGTTGACGGATTTCCTGATACCATCACACAGACTCTTGGTGCGAGTGCAAGAACATTACAGCCTAAGCGGTGATACTCTTCATCAGGTACCTCTATTAATTGAAAACCTCGCTTGATTAGCAGCTGTCGGAGGAATACCGGCATAAGTCTTGAATAAACAACTGCTAGATTCTCATCTACGATACTAATGAATGACATAAGATGAAGACATTCTTCTTCTCCCTGGTCATGCGGTAATTGAACAACAATACACTCTTCAACCATATCCTTTGTCATTTCCTTAATTTGCCGGATGGCTTCATCATTTGTACGATAACCACGTCCAATTAATAAAGTCTGATCATCGAGCCAGACGAGATCTCCTCCATCAGCCATCGCCTCCCCAGTTAGTTCACCAACGATAGGAATCTTCTGTTCTAGTAAAAATTGTTTATAAGCCTCTGCTTCTGGTTGACGTAATTTTTTTCCTGATTTTAAAATAATGGCCCCATTTTTTGTGAACTTTACAGGATCATGTGCGTAAAGCGAGTCTAATCCTACAGTCTCTGAAGCAGGTAAAAATTCAATTTCAGCCACATGTTCTCTAATAATCGCAAGAAACTGTTCAAATTCATTTTGTGCTTTTATGTAGTCTGGTTCATTGATGTAATTAAACTTTCCCCATTCATTTCTTAGATGCTCTTGACTGATAAAAGCGTCCTTTGGATGTTTTAAAATCACCTTGTTAAGATTTTTATGCATAGATGATAACAAGTTTTTCAACCCCCTTTTCCGCATAGTGGAAAACTTTTTCTTTTAATGGAAACTTATAATATGATAATATAAAAAGGGGAAATATATGTCAATATTTTTTGAATTGACTGATAATTAATTATTCACTATTTATACTTTGGCCGAAGATATGATAGGAGTTGGATAAAATGCAAACTATAGACCGTGCTATGCAAGTAATTAAAGTCTTAGCAGAAAGCGATTCGAAACAATGGTTCTCGATTACGGATTTATCAAAGGAGTGTGACTTGCCTGTCAGTACCATGCACCGACTTTTACAGTCCATGATTAAACATGGATTAATTCAGCAGGATCCTCATCTAAAACTCTACTCAATGGGATATACCTGGATGGAATATGGATTAAAGATGTATGATACCTTTGATTTTGTCGGTCTGATCCGACCGGAAATGGAGACGTTAATGCATGAGGTAGAAGAGAGTGTTTATTTTAGTAAACCTATAGGATCAGAAGCAATAATTGTTGAAAGAATCGACTGCCTTCATAATCCAATCCGGATTAATGATCAATTGGGAATTAGAATCCCAATGAATATTGGGGCTGCCAATAAGGTCATGCTGGCACATATGCAGAGGGAAGAAGCTTTAAAAATTGTCAGTGAGTTAGTAAAAAATGATGAAATAGAGTCATTCCTTCAACTGCTAACCACCATTCGTCATAAGGGTTATTGGGAAAGCCACGGTGAAAGAACCAAAGGTACCTCCTCCATCGCTGCACCTATTTTCAATCACTCCAACGAATTAATAGGAGCTTTAAGTATTGGCTACGTAACCTTCAACCAAACAGATGAAAGAAAGCAAATATTAATTGAAAAAGTAATTCAAACCGGTTTACGCATATCTGCTAAACTAGGAAGTAAACTTAAATTTACTATTGAATAAAGGGATAAACAATAAGGATTATCTAAAAAACACTCTTCCGTTAATTGGAAAGAGTGTTTTTGATTTGTATTACTGTTAATAGAAGTCACTAAAACCATAAATGGAGGAGCTTTTAATAAAATACTTTCAAATTAGATCTAAAACCAATCTTAAATTTTTATTGAATAATTAGTCTGAATTTCCATCGGTAGCCCTACGTAATTTTCTGCAAGACCAGTTGCTGCTGCCTGAGAGGAAGTCACATAGTCTAATTCAGCCAATTGGATATTATATTCAAAAGAGCTATGCTCAAAGTTACGATGCAGCATGGTAGTCATCCAATAGGAGAATCTTTGAGCTTTCCAAATACGGCGGAGACAAATTTCTGAATAACGATTAAGCAGATCTTCCTCACCGGAATGATAATATTCACTCAAGCCCTTTGCCAATACTTGAACATCGGCGGCAGCTAAATTCAACCCTTTCGCACCAGTTGGAGGAACAATATGGGCTGCATCCCCAGCGAGGAATAGGTTTCCATAACGCATCGTTTCACATACAAAGCTGCGCATAGATACAATATTCTTTTGAATAATCGGTCCATCCAGCATGGTCCAGCCATCCATGTCAACCCTTGCATGAAGTTCCGACCAAATACGGTCATCTGACCAATTGGCAATATCATCATTTGGATCCACTTGGATATAGTGTCGTTGAATTTCTGGCGACCTTGTGCTTATTAACGCGAATCCTCTTTCGTGGTTGGAATAAATTAATTCTGGATTGACAGGTACTGTTTTTGCAAGAATGCCTAACCAGCCATAGGGATATATTTTTTGTTTTTCAACCCGGATACTTGCCGGAATTGCCTGACGGCTTGGACCATGAAATCCATCACAGCCTGCAATAAAATCACACGTTAATTCTTCAAAATTTGCTGCATTTTCTGGGAGGAACCGGATGATTGGGGAGGTTGTTTCTACTTGATGAAGGCTGACATCCTTAACATTAAAGTAAATTTTAGCGCCTGATTCTAGCCGTGATGCCACTAAATCTTTAATTACATCATGCTGCGCATATACCGTAATCTTTTTTCCGCCAGTCAGTTCATGCATATCGATTCGATGTCTTCTACCATTAAATTGCAATTCAATGCCATGGTGAAAATGCCCTTCCTTCATCATTCTGGTACCGACACCCATTGCATTCAATAAATCGACCGTTCCTTGTTCTAGTACACCTGCACGAATGGTTCCTTCGATTTCTTCACGTGAGCGGGATTCTAGAATGATAGAATCAATCCCTTGCAGATGCAATAAATGAGACAACAAAAGTCCAGCTGGACCCGCTCCAATGATACCTACTTTTGTTCGCATAGTTTCCCTCCTATCACAGTTATTTAGCAAATTGTGTTTCTGCCGAGGTTTTAGAGATTGCAGCTACTTTTTTTTCAAATGTAATAACAGCGTTCCAGCTGCCGGATGATTGACCATCTGCCAAAAAAGCAGGCTCCCAGCCTTCCTCTATCATGCTGAACAACATTGCGAGGTGTCGTCCACCTGACTCGACCCTGGCAAACCGCGAATACTCAGGCAGCATTTCATAAGCTGCTTGATAGTTTTTATTCATCATAAATTCAATAAACTGTTTATCCATCGCATGTTCCGTAACCGTCGGCTTATTATGTCTGCCGCGGACTAAATTATGAGACAGTGCACCACTGGAAACAAACACAACCTTTTTCTCTGTCTCTCGTAATACTTTGGCTATTGTCTGCCCCCATTTATATGTTTCTTCTAAACTAGCTGCCAAAGTGACAGATAAATTAATGACAGGAATATCCTCATTGGGAACCAAATACCGTAAAGGAACAACACCGCCATAATCCCAAAGATAATAGGGATCATTCACACCTTGCACCTGCAGACCCACTTCTTCTCCTGCTTTTACTAATTGATTGGCCAAGTCTTCATCACCAGGATAATGGTAAGCAACATCTTTAATTAAATCGGGTGCTTCAAACGCGGTAAGGATTCCTTTATGAATAGGTGTGCAATCAACATAATGGAAGAAAGTGGACGGCCAATGACAGGAAACCAATACAATTACATCTGGATTGATCTCCTTCAGCTGTTTTCCAATTTCCTTCATCGCAGCAGCCATATCCTTTTGAAATTCAGGTACTAAATCCTCATGGCACATACTGGGAACGTGAGGAGCCAACATACTAAATTCTATCGTCATCATAAAACCCCCTTAAATATTTTTCAATCCAGGAACCGTTTTCAAAATATAATCAATCATAGCATGGCAGTAATTACCACCATGCTTAGTTAAAATAGTTATTTTTCTACAGGTTCCCCAGCTTTTCCCCAGTGCGTTTTAGGGATTTCCGTTACGATAACTCGTATATTCTCTTTCGGGGCATCCAAGGTTTCAGAAACGGTATTGGTTACATTACGAATTAATTCTGCTACTTTTTCTTTTGGTCTGCCTTCCATCATTTGGACTTGAATAATCGGCATAAATATCCCTCCACTTACAATTTTTTAATCGGTTACGGTAAATGAGACTTCGCCAAATCCATCAAATTTTCCGGTTACGATATCGCCATAATTTAATTTGACAGCAGCGGTAATGCCGCCCGTTAAGATCACGTCACCTTTACGTACCTTACCACCCTTTCTAGCCAGCATATTGGCAAGCATCGCCACAGAATGGGCTGGGTGTCCTAGGACAGCAGCACCTGCACCTAATTCCTTGATTTCACCATTAATGGAAAGCGTTGCACCGATAAGGTCCAGTTCAAATTGCTCTGGTTTTTTTAAGGATGTTCCAAACACAACCCGGGAGGTTGAGGCATTGTCAGCAATGACGTCCGGCAGCGTAAATTGAAAATTTTCATAACGGCTGTCGATGATTTCCAATGCGGGGAGAACGTATTCCGTTTTTGCTAGAACCTGCGCCCCTGTTATTCCAGGACCTTCAAGATCTTCTCCCATTACAAAAGCAACCTCTGCCTCTACTTTTGGATGAATCAAATCACTTAAGCGGACTTTACCGCCATTTTCAATCAACATATAATCAAACACATATCCATAGATAGGTTCTTCAATGCCCATTTGCTTCATTTTGGCAAAACTGGTTAAGCCCATCTTAGGACCAACAATTCTTCTTCCTTCATTTAATTTACGGTTTACGATTTCTTGCTGAACAAGATACGCTTCCGCTACCGATAAATCCGGCTTCTGACTCACCGTTACCTTTTGAACTTCACGCCTCTCCTCCTCCGCTGAAACGAGGTAGTTGGCAATTTCCTTGTATTGACTCATGAAATTTTCTCCTCCGTTCTAAAAATGGACACTTACCTGCCCAATATGTGCGAATCTTGCCGTAAATGTATCTCCTGCCTTTGCTTCTACCGCTGCTGATAAAGCTCCTGAGAGAATCACTTCTCCTGCTCGCAATGGGATATCAAATTCAGATAATTTATTCGCCAGCCAAGCAACACAATTGGCTGGATTGCCTAATGCAGCCGCTCCAACCCCAGTATTCACTAACTCACCATTTTTATAAAAAGCCATTCCGAGCAGCTCAAGATCGATGTCTTCAACCTTTACTGGCTTGCCGCCAAGCACATAAAACCCAGACGAAGCATTATCTGCCACTGTATCTGCCAGCTTAATCTTCCAATCCTTTACTCTGCTATCGACGATTTCAAGGGCTGGAACAATATACTCCGTTGCCTGAAGAACCTCTAGAGCGGTTAAATTAGGGCCGCGTAATTCCTTTTTTAAAATAAAGGCAATCTCTGCCTCAACCTTTGGCTGTAGAACTTTCTCGATGGAGATATATCCTCCGTTTTCAACCACCATGCTGTCTAATAGGTGTCCATAATCCGGCTCATCCACACCTAATAGATTCTGCATAGCAAGTGAAGTTAACCCGATTTTTTTTCCTACGATTTTCTTTCCTTGTTCTACCTTTTTCTTGATATTTTCTAACTGGACATAATAGGCTTCTTTTACTGTCAGCTCAGAATCCATGGAAGTAAGCGGTACGATTCCCACTCTTGTAGACTCTGCTTCTGCCAATGTTTTAGCAAACTCTTCTATTTTTCGGTTCAACTCTTTTACTCCCTTTCTAAAGCTTAATTGTAATATTCGATAATTCTGAGTAGAAATCAATGCTATGCATGCCGCCGGTTCTTCCGATACCGCTGTTTTTCATTCCGCCAAATGGAGTACGAAGATCGCGTAGAAACCAAGTATTAACCCAGATAATGCCCGCTTCAATTTGATGGGCGACCCGGTGGGCACGTCTTAAATCGTTTGTCCAGATGGTTGCACTTAAACCATAATGGCTATCGTTCGCCTGAACAATTACTTCTTCTTCCATATCAAATGGCATTACTGTTACAACAGGTCCAAATATTTCTTCACGAACACAACGGGAATTCCGGTCCAAACCAGTAATAATGGTTGGCTCTAAAAAATATCCTTTGTCTAATCCTTCTGGGCGTTTGCCGCCAGTAAGAATGTTCGCACCATCATTACGAGCGATTTCAATATAGCTATTTACACGATCGTAATGTTCCTTACTGATTAATGCCCCAACCTTTGTATCTTCATTTTCCGGCTTACCCACTTTTAATGTTTTTACTTTTTCAACAAATTTCTTTAAGAATTCTTCATAGGCCGGACGTTCTACATAAATTCGGGAACCGCATAAGCAAACTTCGCCCTGGTTAATAAAACTAGATTTAACGGTCGTTTCAACGACTTCATCAAGATCAGAGTCGGCAAAAATAATGTTTGGATTTTTACCGCCTAGTTCAAATGATAATTTTTTCAAAGAACTTGATGCTGCTTTCATAATCGCAGAACCTGTACCTGGTTCACCAATAAAGGAAATCGCGTCGATATCTGGATGTTCTGAAATGGCACCGCCGGCAGAATTCGGACCGAAACCATGGACGAGATTGACAACACCATCTGGCACTCCAGCTTCCTTACAAATCTCCATTAACACCGTTGCCGTCATTGGTGTCCACTCAGCTGGTTTAATTACGGCTGTGTTCCCCATCGCAAGACAAGGTGCTAATTTCCAAGTAAGCAATAGTAATGGCAGGTTCCAAGGTTTAATAATGCCAACAACCCCAACAGGACGGCGGTATGAATAATGAATGGCTTGGTCATCCTGCTGATTTGCATCGGTGTTAACAGAAATCATATAATCGGCAAAAAAGTGGAAGTTGTACGCTGCCCTTGGAATATCGATGCTATTTGCCAGCCAAAATGGTTTACCTGTATCCAATGATTCTAAACGGGCTAATTCCTCTTGTCTTTCTAAGATTAAATCACCGATTCGACGAAGAATTTTCGAACGTTCAGCTACTGTGGTAGTTTTCCACTTTCCATTTAACGCTCTGCGAGCAGCGGCTACTGCATAATCTACTTCTTCTTTTCCACCTTCGGCAACGGTACCTATTACTTCTTCAGTGGCTGGATTAATGTTTTCAAATGATTTTTTATTTTGTGACTCGACAAACTGTCCATTAATGAAGTGTAAGCAATTGATCGATTTTACTTTTGTTTCCACTTGCATACCATGTTTCCTCCTAATTGGAAAAATTTAATTTATGTTCATAACTTGATGGTAATGCTTGCGTGTTTCACATACAACGCTCGCGTTGCTCTATATGCAACAAAAACAAAGAATTATTAAATAAATTTTAATAATTCAAATTATTCGAATTTACTCTTTTCTTTCTAAAAACTTTCTGCTATATTGCGTACTATAGAACAACAGTGTTTTCTATTTTGAAACAAGGAAGTGAGTCATTTGGAACTAAAAAATCAGGAGGATCAATATTTATCCTCTGTTAGGAATGCGCTAAAAATATTAAAAAGCTTTTCAATGGATGAGCCTGAAAAGAAGGTTAGTGATATTTCTGCTTCGCTCGGACTTAATAAAAGCACTGTTAGCCGAACCATGGCAACGCTGGCAAGTGAAGGCTTTGTTTACAAAGACCCTGAAACGAAAAAATATCGTCTCGGACTCTCGCTTCTATCTTTGAGCAGTATTGTGAATAGCAATACAGATGTGTATCGCGAGTCATATCCTGTCTTAACTAGGCTTGTTGAAAACCTTGGCGAAACCGCTCACATTTCTGTAATAGATAAACTAGAGGTTATCTATTTGCAAAAAGTAGAATGTAATCATCCTGTAAGATTCTTAACTCATGTTGGCAGACGAAACCCTTCTCACTGTACGAGTTCTGGAAAAGTGCTGCTCGCCTATGATGATAAGGGACTGGTTAACGCAGTTCTCAAACAAGGCTTAGAAAAATACACAAAAAATACGATTACGGACCCCGATAAACTCCTTGCTGATTTAAAAGAAATTAAGAAAAATGGATATTCTACTAGTTTTGAAGAATTCCATGAAGGAGTTAATTCCATTGCTGCGCCCGTTTACGATTACACAGGGAAAGTTATTGCAGCGTTATCTGTCGTCGGTCCGAAACAAAGAATTCAATCTCATAAAGTGCAAGGGTTTTCCAAGAAAATAATAGCCGCTGCCAAAGAAGTCTCAGAACGAATGGGATACAGAGGCTAATTTTGAAAAGGAGCTTATCATATGCATGACTTTCATACTCATTTTATCCCGTCTGATGTTATTTCCTGGCTAAAAGATAACAAGGAACAGGTGAATGCCAAATGGATTCAAAAAGAAGAAAACAAAGATGATTTCTTATTTATTAATGAAAAATGGGGATTTGAACTAAAAAAAGCCTTTATTGACAGCGAACTCTACTTAACACAACAGGAGAGCGCGGGTGTAACTCATTCTGTTGTTTCTCCAATTCCGCAGCTATTTCTTTATGATTTTCCTGATGAAATTTCAACCGATATTTCAAACGTGTACAATCATTCCTTGGCAGAGTGGTCAAAATCAGCACCTCAGAAAATCTCAGCATTAGGCACCGTACCGCTAACCAACCCAGACAAAGCAGCCCAAGTCTTACAAAACGCCATGAATCTAGGACTTGAAGGTGTCATAATTGGTCCGGGCCTTCCTGGAAAAATGTTATCGGATGAATGTTTCACACCATTTTTTGAAGAGGCCAATCGCCAAAAAGCCATCGTCTTTATCCATCCGTTATTGTGTGAAGACCCTCGATTAAACAGAAGAATGATGCCCAATTTAATAGGAGTTCCTTGGGAAACAACCGTTTGTACGACGGACCTACTATTAAGCGGACTAATTGATAGATATCCAAATGTGAAAATCCTTTTTGCCCATGGAGGAGGTTTCTTACCGTATCAAATTGGCCGGCTGGACAAAGGCTATAATCAGTGGAAACTCGTGTCTTCCAACCTTATAGCACACCCTTCTGAATACTTGAAACGCTTTTGGTATGATACCGTACTTTGGAATAATGAAAGTGTCGAATTCCTGGTTAAAGCAGTTGGCTCAGACAGAGTTGTTCCCGGATCGGATTATCCATTCGACCTTTCTGTATGGCCGCCTGAAGGAAAATTTCAAAACGGCGTAAGTTCTTTATTAGACAGGTAAAATGAATGACTAAAGGCACTGGAATCGATAAATTCTGGTGCCTTTAGTTGCTTCTAGTTTAAATAGTGGTATCGATAGCAGAATCTTCTGAAATCTTAGGCGAAACTTTTACTGGTGCAGTTTCATTAAGTAGAAACGATAACAAGAAAAAAACAACGGCTGCCCCGCTCGCAAGCCATAGCGGCGTATACAAACTAAACTTATCAGCTAGGATTCCGGCAATAACAGGACCTGCTGTTCCTCCGATGATTTCTCCCGTAAGCACAACACATGCAATTGCTGTTGCAGCAAAAACCTTAGGAACCGACTCTGATGGTATGATGGCAAGATAGAGCGGCTGTGCCCCAAACCCTATGGTGAGAATAAAAATAGAAACAGCCAGCAGCGCAAAGTTCGTATGGAAAGCTGCGACCGCAAGCGGAAGTAGAATAGCGATCAATGTTGCAGGAACAATGATTGTCTTTCTGCCTAATCTATCGGATAAAAACGGCAGAAGAAATTGCCAAATGAACATCCCTATCCCCATAATTCCTAAAATAGCTCCATACTGGGCTTCGCTATAATTCGAAACACTCGATAAAAACAACGGCATAAAACTGGTAAACACTAATAAATACATCATGTAAAAAATAGCCATCAGCATACTGACCCAAACATTCCGTGTTTTAAAGACACTTTTATATTCCTGAAACGTTGGTTTTGCTTTTTTGTGGTTAGTACCATCGCTGCTAGTAAAATTAGGTTCTTTCATATAAAACATTAAAATTACCGCTAATATGATCCCTGGAATAGCCAAGGCAAAAAATGAATAGCGCCAATTTGTCGCTGCTGCGATTGCCACGACGATTACAGGAGCAACGGCATTTCCCAATAATGCACCCGATCCTTGGATAAATCCCAGATTTGAGCCCCTTCTTTTAGGCGTAGATTCCGCCATCATCGTAGACTGAACCAGCGGAATGACAGGTCCCTCTGTAACCCCCATCAGTAAACGAACAAGAATAAGCGAACCCAGCCCGCCTACTAAACCAGAAGTAAAGGTAGCGATTGAAAACCCAAGAATAAAGATGATTAACGTGAGTTTCTTTTTGCCAATAAAATCTGAAACACTAGCAAAAAGTAACGTTGAAATCCCCCAAGCAATGCTAGTAGCGCCAACAATCATTCCCATTTGCGTGTTATTCAACTTTAACTCCTCTGCGACAAAGGGAAACAAATAGATAATACTTAATCTGTCCATAAAAACGAGACCAAAGACCAAAAATAGGAGAATGAGCAGACTATTTTCATATCTGAAAAATGATACTTTCTTCTTCATCATTATGACACCCCTTTATTTTGTACTGCATGTAGAGCATTCCTATTATTCTAGTATCGTATTCAAGATTGCACTCCGTTTTCATTGTTCAAGGGAACCGCTTGCTAGGTATTGTTCCCTTGTAAAATCGTTTACGCCATACAAGGGAACATTTTTCTAAGTATCTTTCCCTATAACTTTCATTTACGTCTTTCAAGAGAACGATTCGCCAAGTATCGTTCCCTTGACACCCCATTTTCGTAGTTTAAGGGATTAATTCCTTTCAAAGAGAGTTCTTTAAGTCTGACGATCCCCCATCAATCTATCGCTTTACGATGTCGTTAATCAATAATCGCCACCGCCCTGGTCCATCCTCCGCTCGCGCCCTTAATTTTCACAGGGAAAACGGCTATTCTAAATCCATGTGAGGGTAATTGATCCAAGTTTGCTAGTTTTTCAATTTGGCAATATTCTTTTTCTTTCCCTGCATAATGAGCAGCCCAAAGTACACCTGGACGTGGATTTTCCTTATAATCTGCGGCTTGAATAGCCAGTGGAGTATCCCAGCCCCATCCGTCTGTTCCCATTACTTTAATACCTTGATCAATCAGCCAAAGTGTTGCCTCTGCCGAAACCCCTACATGAATCTCACTATAATTAGGTTGGTACCTTTTTTTATCTGCATCACAGCGAATCAACACGATATCAAATGGCTTTAATTGGTAGTCCATTTTTTGTAATTTTCCCTGCAGGTCTGAAACGGTTACAGCATACCCTGCAGGCTTGTCAGTAAAGTCAAGGACAACCCCCTCATTGAAAAACCAGTCAAGCGGAAGCTCATCTATGGTCCTGGCAGGCTTCCCTTCTGCTGTTGGCCAATAATGCCAAGGTGCATCGACATGGGTACCGGCATGACTTGTTAGAGATAAAAACTCCCCTGCAAGTCCTTTTCTTTCTGGAAAATCATCCGGTGTTACCCCAACCAGCTTCGCACCAAACTCCGCACCCTCTTCATGTGTTTCATAGCGGATTAAACAGGGAAGTGGATCTTTTAATTCTTCTTCGATTGATACACTTAAATCTATTAATTTTGCCATAATTGCCCTCCGTATATTTAGTGAGATTATTTTTTTATGTTGCCTAGAAATTGATTGTTACCCAACTCTCCTATTAATCTCTTTTCGGGAACAATTCAGTTCTATTTGTTACCCAAATTTACAATTAACCTTTTTTCCGGGCACAACCCAGCTACTTGGCAAATGCACCGCCATCAACTGGCAGGCATGTCCGGTTATAAATGAAGATTCATCTGAACTTAACCATAAAATAACATCAGCAACCTCTTTAGGCTGCCCCATCCTCATCATCGCCTGCTCATTTGTAAACTTTTCTAGTAACTCTTGGTTATTCCTTAAATTCAAACGTCCATCCATGATCATCGGTGTTTCAATGGCGGTTGGACAAACGGCATTCACGCGAATGTGTTTCGTTGCATATTCAAGAGCAGCTGTTTTCGTTAATCCAATTACACCATGCTTCGTGGCTGAATAGGAGACATTATTGGGGTGCCCTTTTAGACCGGCAGCAGAGGCAACATTCACAATGGTGCCTCCACCTTGTTTCAGCATTTGATTTAGTTGTGCTTTAACGGAATACCACATTCCGGTGAGATTCACGGCTATCACTTGAAGCCAGCGATCCTCTGGATACTCATGGGTTGGTATGCTCACGCCCCCTGTTATCCCCGCACAATTTACCGCATGATCTAGCCTTCCGAAATGCTCCAAAGCTGCTTGGACCATTGCTTCCGTATCTACTCTTTTGGAAATATCACTTTTTATAAAAACCGCTTCTCCCCCAATTGCGTCAATGGAAGATACAGTGTGCCTCGCACCTTCCTCATTGAGGTCAGCAGCGATAACCTTTGCCCCTTTTCTTGCAAAAGAAATGGCTGTTTCCTGCCCGATTCCTGAACCTGCTCCACTGACTAAGCAAACCTTTCCTGTAAATCTATTGGGCATTGAGTCACCCCCAAATTAAATACAGCCCTAATTCTTTTTAACAATACGATTAAACTATTCTATTTTTAAGAACTCCCAGCCCCGTAATTTCCAACTCTATCTCATCTCCAGGCTCCAGCCAGCGATACTTGTCTGTTCCCAATTCTAAAACACAGCCAAAGCCAACGGTTCCAGAACCGATGATGTCACCTGGATACAACGTTACATCCTCTGAAGCCCGCTCAATCATTTGGCCGAATGAATAGTAAATGTCTTTGAAATTCCCATGTGACCACACTTCTCCATTTACTTTCGCCGTCATTTCTAAGTCAAAAACATCACCAATTTTGTATGGCTGCAATTCATCCTTCGTGACAATCCAAGGCCCGATCGAAGTAGCAAAATCTTTTCCCTTTGCTGGACCAAGTAATACCTTCATTTCCTGCGCCTGCAAATCCCTCGCAGACCAATCATTTAAAATCGTATAGCCGAAGATATACTCTTCTGCTTCACTTGCTTTAATGTTCAGCCCTTCTTTCCCGATGATACAAGCCATTTCTAATTCATAATCCAATCTCACACATTTTTTAGGGCGTGCTACATCTTGATCTGGCCCCTTCATGGCATTCGGGTTTGAATAATAAAAGATTGGAACTTCATACCACTCAGGTGCAACAGTATTACCATGTGTCGCAGCTGCATTTTTTACATGTGTTTCAAAAGCTACAAAATCTCGGAACGTACATGGGTTTGGCAGAGGTGCAAACAGTTCAACTTCTTCAAGTGAATAGGTTGGCTGAACATCTTTATCAATGGATTGAATCACTGGCAGATAGGCTTCTTGGTGTTCCAACAATTCGCGTATGCTGCCCGGTAGTTTCCCTTGACCGGCAAACTGTATATCCACTACTCCGCCGCCGCGAAGCCACCCAGCTCGTTGTTGTCCTTCCGGGTTTCGAAAAGTAACAAATTTCATACAATCATCTCCCCAATCTCTTAAACTAATAAAGGACATCTCTAAGACGCCCTTTATTACATTCATAAGTCTTCAAAAAGTTAAGCTTTTTCTCTGATACTATCAAACTGCTTCGATTCAAAAATATTCACTTCATCCCAAGCATCGTTCGGATTTTCCTCAACCTTCCACATCTTTGGACCGTAATCAGGAGCAAAGTATAGTGGAGAACCGCCATAGATTTCAATCCGATTTCCGCCTGGTTCAATTGCATACGTCGTAAACGCCTCACCTACAGCATGCTTAAATGGTTTCATCTCTAATCTGTAGCCGTTATCAACCACATAATCAGCAGTCTCAAGTACTTGGTCACGATTTTCCACTGCAAAGCATAAATGGTTCAGTTGTCCATGCTCTCTTTTAAAATCAGCAAATAAGGCAATTTCATGTGATAAGCTTGAAACAGCTAGTAAGGAACCAACCTCTGTTCCATTTGGAATGACAATTCCTTCATTGTGTTTAAAACCTAACTCTTTATAGAAGTTTGTATGACGAGTCACGTCACTTGTCCAAAGAGTCACATGGTCTAATCGTCTGACAGACGCACCACGGCTTGGATTTTTTTGCGGACGAGATCTCCATTTACTTTTCAGATGGGCAGGGATTTCGGCAAGTTCAACATCCCAGAAAATTTCTTCTAAATGGCCATCAGGAGAGTAATATTGGTAGGCTCTTCCATGTCCTAGATCTCCATCAATCCAGCCTTTACCGCAGCCCATGTTCTCGATGTATTGAACGGCATCCAGTAAATCTTCTTCACTTTCTGCACGCCAGCTAATATGGCCAACCCCATTAGTACTTGCTTCAGTTATCTTTAAACTGTGATGGAAAAACTCTCCCCATGCACGCATGTAAACAGATTGACCAATTCTTCCGGATTCTTCCATTCCTAAAACTTCCTTAAAGAATTTAACGGATTTTTCTAGCTTTGGGCTTAATAGTTCCACGTGGGCTAATTGTGAGATAAAATGATTTCTTTTTGGCATGATTTTCTTCCTCCTAATAGTGAAAAGTATTTTTTAAGCGTTTAATTGAAGTTTGAGCCAGTCGTACATCTCGTATGTCTCGGTAACGTTATCCACCTGGCAATGAGCGGAACCCGGATTGCTTTTAGCTACAACCTTCAACCATCTTGGGCAGGTTAAATCATTGTATAGGTTATAAGCATTTTCAACAGAGACCTGACGATCATCTTCACCATGAACAATATAGGTTGGCATACTAATTTTTTCAGCCACTCCTTTTAGGTTAAAGATGTCCAACTTTTTCCGTGCTTCTTCCATTGATTCTGCACCAACAACATGCTGGAGAATCTTTGCTAACGGATGGTTATCTGGACGCTTTGCCCAGACAGATTGATAATCATAAACAGCACCCCAAACGGCACATGCCTTGAAGCGCGGTTCAAAGGCTGCTGATCTTGCTGCCATATATCCGCCCATTGAAACCGCCATGATTCCAACACGTTTTGGATGGATATCAAGGTTTTCTGCAGCCCATTCATATGCAGCAGTACCCGCGACATTGTAATCGTAACGAGATGAAATATGATTTAACCTCAATGCTCCGCCTTGACCTGGACCATCTATAGCAAGGAGAGCAATTCCCCTTTCATTTAACAACTGTGCCGGACCAAAATAAAGCTCTTCTGCCGTTGAATCAAGACCGCCAAACATAATGACTAATGGGGTTTCTTTTTTGCCTGGTACAGCAAAAAAGTATCCTGGCAAAAACGAGTTTTCATAGGGAACTTGGACTGCCACTGGCGGATTATCCAGCATTTCTGCCCCTTTTCTGAACGATTCTACCCCTTTTAAATAGGTTGGTATTTTTCTAGGATCATCTGGTTGAAGGAAAAACTCAGCAGTTCGGATATAATTGGACGCCCGCAAAAATGCAGCTCTGGCTGTTTCAATTTGTTCCTTATCAAGGGCTTCATTAGCAACAGCCAACGAGCGGTTCCCTGCTCCCATCCATGCATAATGAAAACTATCCGTATCACCAAGAGTTATATTCCCAGCTGCTTCTAGGATTTCATTCACTTCACCGCCGCCAAAATGGGCTTGACTAAACATCCTTACAATTTGATAAGACCACATATAATGTTCGGGAAAATAATGCCACATATTTACTACACTCCATACTCTGTATAATTTTTTGAGTCCTTACGTTGTCTGAAGTCTTTTAGATGACCTCTGTCATTCTAATTAAGCTTTGTGCAACAATGGCGTTCGGATTATTCTCTTTCGGCAGCCTGCCTTCTAATTGCAAGAGTTCCCAATTTACCAATGTGTTTGAATTATCAACAACAAATTTACAACGTTCAAAACGTCTATCCATGAATTCATCTAAAATTTCTGAGACCGGCTCTTCTTTTTGCAGCAATTCCGCTAATACTAGCGCATCCTCTATCGCCATCGCAGCACCTTGTGCTAAATGGGGAACGGTTGCATGAGCAGCATCTCCAATTAACAGCACTCTGTCCCGATACCACGGTTTCTCGACAATAAGCGTTTCAAGCGGACGATACACTACTTCTTTTGGATCCGTAATTTGTTCACTTAGTTCCGCAACTAAGCCTCCAAATTCTTGAATGGCCTCACGCATAAGAACATGCAGCTGGTCTTCTTGCTTCCATGGGTTATCAGGTTCTGCCGTAACAACAAAAACATAGCAACTATCTTCAGTCATAGGAACAATTCCCGCTTTAGCTTTTTGGCCATAGTACATGGTAATGTTCTCGATACCCTTAGGACGCTTAAGTGTATAACGCCAAACAGCCTGTCCGACGAAGGTTGGTTCAATATCGCCAAATACCAAGTTACGAACCTTCGACCTAACTCCATCAGCTCCAATCACTAGATCATAGGTCTCTGAAGTCCCATCGGTAAATTTTGTATAGACAAAGCTGTCTGCATTTTCAATTACGTCAACAGTGATACCCATTCGAATCTTTGTTCCATGTTTTATTGCAGCTTGCAGCAAAATGTCGTGAAAGTCCCTTCGTGGAATACCAGCTGTCATATTGAACTGTCCTGATGGATGAATAGGTGCATCAAAAATCATATTTCCTTGGGCACTACGGATATGTAAGGCAGAGTGTGTCGTACCCACTGCTAAAAATTCTTCCGTGATCCCTAGTGCATCAATCGCCCTAAGCGCATTAGATTGAAGAATGATTCCAACTCCATAAACATTCCATTCCTTCTGTTTTTCAACAATCTCTGTTTGAATTCCGGCTTTTTGTAAAGCTATAGCTGTCGCCAGCCCGCCTATGCCGCCTCCAACGATAAGAACCTTTTTTACTTTTGACAAGAAAACCCCTCCTTTTAATTGGCTTTAGGATTCATTTTTTTCCTCAGTCAAAAAATATAATCTTTGCACTGTGTTGATGATATAAAAGGTGTTTGAATCCTATGCTTATTACTATTGCAAGAAGTGTGCCAAGATAGAAAACGTCGTCATACACAATATTCAAAAAAATACCCAACCAATTTTGGGTATTTTTTGTCCGAAAATACTACACATGTGTTTGAATTGTCCGAAATCAGTACAACAAACTAATTACGGTGATTCTTTTTTTAAAATTTTTAAAAGATAGTTCGGGCGTAAAACAAAAAGAAGCAGGGATGCTCCCCCGCTTTTTGCGTTCATGTGGTTCTATGGAACTAATTAAGTATTAATATTCCGAAAAGTATAAATTCTATATTGAAAATATCACTACTAGTGTTTATAATCTCTAATTAGAGAACTATATTAACTATTAGTAAAGTGTGAATGATGTTAACTAGCTATTATCGTAAGCGTTATCATTTGATCTACTTTTAAAGGGGGAAATAATATGAAAACAATTAATCCTACCGAGGTTATTGCTACTAGCAAATTTAACCGCTTTCATTTAGGATTACTACTATGGAGTTTTATCATTATTTTGTTTGATGGTTATGATCTTGTTGTCTATGGAACGGTTGTACCAACCCTGATAGAAGAATGGAATCTTTCATCAGTGGAAGCAGGCGCAATTGGGACATATGGGTTATTTGGGATGATGTTTGGGGCCATTTTCTTCGGTACTTTAGCAGACCGAATTGGCAGAAAGAACGTGATTGCTATAACATTAGTACTGTTTAGTTTATTTACATTCCTTTGCGGCTTCGCTAAAACCCCTACAACTTTCTCAACCTTTCGTTTTTTAGCTGGCTTAGGTTTGGGAGGAATCATGCCAAATGTTATCGCACTCTTAACCGATTATGCTCCTAAAACGATGAGAAGTATGATTGTAAGTATCGTGTTATGTGGATATTCTGTTGGGGGAATTCTTGCTCCCTTGATAGGAATCTTCTTAATGCCAACATTCGGTTGGGAAGCAATCTTTTGGTTTGCAGTTCTTCCTCTATTATTTTTGCCTATCATGTATAAACAGCTGCCAGAAACCGCCAGCTATCTTATCCGTACAGGTAAAAAAGAAAAATTGATTTCAACTCTTGCTAAAGTAAGTCCAGAATCGGATTTTAGTCAAAATGATGAGATTATCGAATTAAAAATACAAGAAACAAAGGTTCCTATAATAGGATTGTTTAAGGAGAACCGAGCATTCAGTACGGTTATGTTTTGGATAGCTTTTTTCAGTTGTTTATTGATGGTTTATGGTTTGAATACTTGGCTTCCAAAATTGATGATGGAAGCAGGATATGGTTTAAATTCGAGCTTAGGCTTTCTCATTGCCCTCCAAGGAGGAGCCATTATCGGGACACTCATCATCGGACGACTTTGTGATAAATACGGTTCAAAAAAGATGCTTGTTCCAATGTATGCCTCAGGTGCCGTGGCTCTGACGCTCCTAGGATTTGGAGGAAATACGTTAGTAATCTATCTTTTAGTAGCCATTGCCGGAGCTGCAACCATTGGTGCACAAAATATAGTTCAGGCTTATGTTTCTCAATACTATCCGCCAACGATTAGATCTACAGCATTAGGGATGGCTTCCGGAGTCGGCAGAACCGGCGGGATGCTCGGTCCACTTTTAGGAGGATTCCTATTATCCGTTTCTTTACCCATTCACTTAAACTTTATCGCCTTTGCGATTCCTGGCTTAATTGCAGCCGCCGCACTCTTTATGGTGCCTTTAAAAAATGCCTATCAAAATGAAAACGATGCCAAAGAAGAATCTATTAAAGCACATGTAAGTTAATGGATTAAAAAAGTCTCCCTTGAAAAAGGGAGACTCATTGCTGCATATGGAACTTTAAAGTAAATGATACTGATACATTTTTTCATATAAGGTAGATCTGGCAATTCCGAGCTTTTTTGCTGCCTTACTTTTGTTACCTTTTGACTCTTTGAGAGCGTTGATAATTAATTGCTGTTCCATGACACTCTTTGGCTTTTCCGCCGTCTGATGAACAACGGATTCACTTTGAACTAGGGTGGAACTCACGTTTATTTTTTGTATTTCCAACAATCTCTTAGGTAAATGTTGATAATCAATTTCCCCATTTGCAAGGATCACAGCACGTTCCATTGTATTTTCCAGTTCCCTAATATTCCCGGGCCAAGGGTAGTTTTCTAGAACCTCCACGACCCGTTCCGAAAGCTTAGGAACCTCCCTTTTTTCACGTTTTGCCGTCTTTTCCATCAATTTAGTAACGAGGAAAGGCAGATCTCCTTTACGATCACGTAAAGCTGGAACAAACAAATTGATCACGTTCAATCGATAGTACAAATCGTTTCGAAAATTACCTTCCGATACTTCATGTGCCAAATTTCGATTTGTAGCAGCAATAATCCTGATATTAAGGGAGATCGGTTCATGTCCTCCGATTCTCGTAATCGACCTGCTTTGTATCACACGAAGAAGCTTGGATTGAATCTCTAATGGCATTTCCCCAATCTCATCTAGGAATACGGTCCCGCCGTTGGCCCGTTCGAATTTTCCCATCATGCCTCTTTTGTGTGAACCAGTAAATGCTCCCGCTTCATAGCCAAACAATTCACTTTCCACTAGATTTCGTGGTATAGCAGAGCAATCAATGACAATAAATGGATGGTTTGAACGACTGCTGTAATTATGAATAGATTGGGCAATAAGTTCCTTCCCTGTACCGCTTTCACCCTCAATTAAGATACTTGAGTCCTGTAATGCCGCCTTTTTGGCTAAATGGATTAAGCTTTCCATTTCATTACATTGATAAATAATATCATCAAAGGTAAAAAAGCCCTTTGTGTTTACGATCATTTCTACTTCTTTTCGAATATCTTTAAAGTGAAAAATAGCCCCAATCGGTTCATTCGAATTATCATAGAGCGGAACGGAAGATAATCGAAAATGATATTGACCCTTATTTATTTTTATTATTATGTCTTTGTTAATGACCGGCAACCCAATTTCTAAGACGTCTAATGAAAATGCCTGGTTATCCAAAACCTCCGAAATGGGTTTGCCTAATACTTCTTCAGCTCTTACACCGAGCATTTCCCCTCCCACCTCGTTGATAAACATGATGGTTCCGAACTTATCGACAGATAAACTACCTGCACTTACCGTTTCTGTTATTTGTTTCATATGATCGTTTTTCAAGTGAATCTCCTGAAGCTTTATGTGAGTTTCAAGCCGTGTGCTAATATACGTTGACAACAGTTCTACTATAAGAAGAGTAAGTGCGTCATGATCAATATCTGAAGTGCACACCAAATAGTATTTTATTTCTTGCTCTACTATTATGGGTGATGCATATAAAAATTCTGATTCCCCTGCCTGAGCCCATCGAGCCATGGTGTTTTCATAGCATGTGGTTTTGTCCATGAGTGTTACATCACGGGGCAGGTCAATTCCCTTACCTCTATCTAAAACCACTTCATCTAATAGAGGGTCATAATGGCAAATGTAAGAAAGATCAGAACTCATAATTTGAATCTGTGAATTTATTTCATTATGGGTTTTGTATTGCTTAAACACCTTTTTAACTGTGTCCACCACAAGGTCGATATGAATAATCATGATTGATATCATCCCTTTTGAAAGTCATCTATTTACCTGTTCTATATTATATTTTGCTATTTTCTCATATAAGTTAGAGCGGGATATTCCCAGTTTACGCGCTGCTTGGCTTTTGTTCCAATACACATGATCAAGAGTGTTTCGAATTAGCTCCTTTTCCATCTCATTAATAGTTTTCACATTTTTATAAATGATAGATTGCAACGGCTTTCTTTTATCACTTTTAACAAGTGCATTTAACAAATAATTCGGCAGGTGTTCAGGTTCAATCACTTCATGTGCAATCAGAATGGCTCTCTCTATTACATTTTCTAATTCTCTTATATTTCCTGGCCATGAATAGCTTTCTAGTATTTTCATCGTTTCAATAGAGAGTGTCGGAGACTGACGATTGGTTCGATTTGCTGCTACCTCAACTAAGGTTTTTGCCAATAAGGGGATATCACCCTCTCTGTGCCTTATTGGCGGGATGGTTAGCTGCAGGACATTTAAACGATAATATAGGTCTAATCGAAAATTTTCGTATTCAACTTCTTCCTCAAGATTTCGGTTCGTTGCCGCAATGATTCTAACATTACATGGTGTAGGTTCATGTCCGCCAACACGTGTAATTGTGCGTGTTTGAAGTACACGCAGCAGTTTTACCTGAATTTCTAAAGGCATTTCCCCAATTTCATCGAGAAACACCGTACCTCCATTGGCCACTTCAAATTTCCCAAGCCTGCCGCCTTTTCGGGCACCTGTAAAAGCACCATCGACGTAGCCGAATAACTCACTTTCTACTAAATCTCTCGGGATGGAAGAACAGTCTATTACAACAAACGGCTTCCCTTTACGCTGGCTTTGATTATGTATGGCTTGGGCGATTAATTCCTTTCCAGTTCCGCTCTCACCTTCTATTAGAATATTCGATTCTGTTTTTGCCGCAACCTTTGCTGTCTTTACCAACTCTTGCATAGAAGTGCTTTTGTGAATGATATCTTCGAAATGAAATATTGGATTGATATTGACTAAGCTCTCCAATTTTTTCATAATGATTTTCATTTCTCTAAAGGTAATGACAATCCCAACAGGATGACCATTTTCAAACAAAGGAGTAACGGAAAAAATAAGATGAATCTTGCCCTTTGGCAATTCAAAAGACACTTCCCGATTTATCCAATTCTCCATCGTTTTTAAGGTTTCAAGGGGAGAGGGGTTAAAATTGGGCAAAATTATCTTAAGAGGCTGACCAGTTATTTCATTTTCATCCAAACCTAGAATGCTAGACCCATTTTGGTTTATAAATGTAATCATTCCCATTTGGTCAACGGTCAAATATCCTTCCTCGATGGTGTTCGTAATTTGCTGCTGATATTTACTCTGCAAAAATAAAGATTTAAGATTCGGCTGGGTTACGAGTTGATAACTAAGCTGTTTTGCAAGGAGCTCTAAGATTTGAAGTATTTTTTTATTATTTTTTTCAGGATAGTTTATCACTAGCGTATATTTATGTTTACTATAGTGTGAAACCGGACGGGCATATATCCATTCTGATTGAGCTACCTCATAAGATATAGCGTTTGAATGAATATATTCTTCCCACTTTATCGGATTCATCCTATTACTCTGGTTTTCATCAAAAATGATTTTTCTCTCCTGGATATCGTAATGGCAATGGTAGAGATAAAGATTATTTAGAAGAAAAATTTCTGTTATTCCTGTTTGAAAACTTCCAATTGAACTGCAAACCTTTAGAAAACAATCTATTAAAGGCTGCTCTAAGGTATTCATTCTACATTCACCGCCTTATAAGATATCATGTACAAATAGGACATTGATACAGCGGACACTTTCATTTAACAAGAACTCCATATGTACTAGGAAAGTATATCATATAGTCTGACTATTTTGAAATATCATCATTTTATCCATAACATTGTTAAACCACTAAATTTCACTATCCATTACCAAAGAGAATTTTCGATAGAAAGACTACAACCGCAACTGTAATACTACTGATGACAGTAGTTAATAGAACCGCTTGTGAGGCATATTCCGGGTAATTATCATATTCAAGCGCCAGTAAAGCACTATTTCTTGAAGTGGGAAATGAACTGGCTATAAATAGTGCCTGAGCAGTTATTCCAGTTAATCCAAGAGAGTATATAACTACTAACCCAACAATAGGAGAAATTATCAACCGGCCGATTACTATCCAAACAATGGGTTTAGAAATTCGTGTAATCTTTAAAAACGCCACTTGAGCTCCGAGTGTGACGAGGGCAACTGCCAAAAACGCGTTTGATGAATTTTCAATTGGCTTCCACAAAAACGGAGGAATTTGAATATGGAGCCATTTCAACAATATCGCCAATAATAAAGCGTATATAACCGGAAGACGGATAATTTTTCGTATGATATCTCTACCGCTGCTTTGGGCAGAGACACTGTTGAAGAATCCATATGTAAAGGTAAGGAGATTTTGAAAAATAGAAATAATAATTTGGATTGACATGCCGGCAGGATTAACAGCAAAAACTAATTCACTTACAGGGAGACCATAATTTCCTGAATTGCTCAAAACCATGCTGTTTTTAAAAGTAGATGACAGCTTACGGTCAAACCTGTTCGCTTTTGCAATAACCATACTGGTAAGGATAAGCAGAACATTAAAAAGGATTAAAAATATTAACGTTTGGCCAATTAACTCACTTGACATTTTGCTTTCATAAATATTTACAAAACAAACCGCTGGTAATAAGAAATACACCGTCAATGTTGACAGTGTAGATAAATCCAGCCTTATTTTCCGCTGCAGTAAAGCGCCTGCCCCAATCAATAGAAATATCGGAAAAATGATATCCAACAAGATATGAAATAAAATATTCATACAACTACCCTTCTCTCCATCTAATGAAAAAAAGGAAAAATGCAGTTTATTTAAAAATATGCTCTGTTATTATTTATTGTTGATTTCGTTTAGGGCCGAGAATTCATAAGCGGAGAATTTCCGGCTATTGTATAAAGATGATCTTAAGAAGCAGAAATAAACGGAGATATTCCGGTTAACTGCTTTAAATAAGACAAATTCCATGGATTTCGATACAATAAGCGGAAAAACTTCGCTTATTTTTAAAGAAATATGGGTAATTCGCAATTTAAACGGAAATTCTCCGCTTATTTTCCAAACACAGTTAGATCAACATTCAGTTTTTAAGAGCAAAAAAATAAATTGCATTTTCCTATTTCCTATACCACCTGATCATTAAAATAAATAACCTCTGATAGAATCTTACAACCTGAAACATTATTAAAAACTTCTCTAGCTTCTTTTTCAGAAGTAAATTCAAACATTGAAATATTGTTTTCCTTTGAATAGACCGTGATTATCCACATTAATATTCATCCCCTATCGATTTTCCTTTGTTCTCAATCTAGTTAAAAAGGAATAATTGACAATAGTATTGCAACGGTCATCATAACCAGGGTTGAACCACAAGCCCATTTAAGGAATGCGCGCTGTAAGTCCCCAAAATCTTCTCCCACCATACCGACTAATAAATATGTTGAAGGTACAAGAGGGCTTAATAAATGGACAGGCTGCCCCAATAGTGATGCTCGTGCGAGGAACTCAGGATCAATGCCATAGACACTTGCTGCTTTGGCAAGCAATGGCAAAACACCATAGTAAAAGGCATCATTTGACATAAAGAATGTTAAAGGAGCACTGATTATAGCGGTAATAATAGCAAAATGTGAACCAAGTACATCTGGAATATACGTAATCATGGAGTTTGCCATCGCATCGACCATTTTTGTGCCTGTTAGGATACCAGTAAAAATACCTGCAGCAAAAACCATCGAAACAACCGACAACGCATTATCTGCATAATTTGCAATTCGTTCTTTTTGATCACTTAATTTTGGATAATTAATCGTAATTGCCAAAGCAAATCCAAGCATAAATAATACAGTGGTTGGAAGTACTTCTTTAATTAGCGCAACTAACAGGATAATCGTAATAAAATAGTTTACAAGTATTAACTTTGGTCGTTTTAAATAGGCGTCCTCTGATGTAGCCGCTACCATTGACATTGTGCTGTGATCGATTTGCAGTATACCAACCCGTTTCCGTTCTTTTATCCCTAGAAAGTAGGCCATGAGCAAAACGAACAGCACTCCACCCGCCATGCTAGGTATTACCGGGGTAAAGACATCTGACATCTCAAGATGTAATGCCGTCATGGCTCTCGCAGTTGGTCCACCCCATGGAAGAAGGTTCATGACTCCTGAAGCTGATACAGCAATTCCGGCAAGGATTAACGGTTTCATACCGATTCGTTTATACAAAGGTAACATCGCAGAAATCGTAATCATGTACGTCGTAGTTCCATCTCCGTCAAGGGATATTAAAAGTGCAAGAACGGCAGTTCCGATGGCTATTTTTACTGGATCTCCCTTTACAACTTTCAAAATAGTAGAAATAATAGGATCAAATACTCCTGCATCAATCATGATGCCAAAAAAGAGAATAGCGAATAGGATCATAATCCCAGTTGGTGCCACACTTTTTATACCTTCTAGCGCCATTGGTCCCATTTCCTTACCAAATCCGCCGATTAATGCAAAAATGACAGGAACAACGATAAGGGCAATCATCGCCGGAAGTCGTTTTGTCATAATTAAAATCATAAAAGTAATAATCATCAAAAACCCTAATAATGCAAGCATCGTCTTCACCTCTTTTGTTTGTAAATTAAATATAATCAAAATATTCAGTTGTGAAAACGTTACCAAAATAAAGTTATTAACGTAAATAAAATTGATTTTGTACATTTTGTTCACAGTAGGATAATATTTCCATATAGGATTTTTCACTGACTGTATCCAAAAAAGTATAAAAAAAAGAAGGTCTTTGGCCCCCTCTTTAAACTGGATAATATTTTCTTTCCGGTCTTCCCACAATTCCATAAACCACTTCTGCTCTTACCTCCTGTTTGGAGGAAAGATATTCCAGGTATCTTCGTGCAGTGATTCGAGAAGCACCCATTTCCTTGCCAACATCCTCTGCGGAAAGTCCCCCTCTTTTTACATGAAAAACAGCCTTAACTTTCCCTAAGGTAATTTCGTCAATTCCTTTTGGCAATCCCGCACTCTTTGTCGGCTCTTCCTGTTTCCCTTTACGAAATAGCAGATCTACATAATTCTGATTTACTTCTTGATTGGCAGAAAGAAGCGATTGTTTTTTAATATAATCCTGGATGACTTCATCGAATCTTTCCCTGCTTACAGGTTTAATTAAGTAATTCTCAACACCATAGCTTAATGCCTTTTCAAGGAAAACCTTATCTATTGCCGCTGTTATCATAATAATACTGACCTTTGGGAATTTCCCCCGGATTACAGGAAGCAACTCAGAACCAAGTATATCCGGCATATACACATCTAACAGCAGTAGATCTGGGTTTTGCTGCTCCAATATTTGCAAAGTCTGCTCACCATTCAATGATTTGCCAACTACATCGATTTCCTTAAACTTTTCCAAAAATTTCTCATGAATATCAGCTATTCGAAAATCATCTTCCGCTATAGCCACTTTTATCCTATCCAAGTTCCTCATCTCCTTGCAAATTCTTTGGAAGATAGACAGTAAAAACAGTTCCACTTTCCTGATTGCTTTGGACCTCAATAATCCCATTCAGCTCTAATACCGCTTCTTCAGCATTTGATAGACCAAATCCCCTTAATTCGGACCCATTTTTGGAGGTATACCCTCTTTCAAATAGAAGAGGAAATTCTACATCGCTTATTCCTTTTCCATTATCTGAAATTTCAAAAATAATATCTTTTCCAATATCTGTTGCGAAAAACTTTACCGTCGGGATTTCACAATCATAGACGGCTTCAAAGGCATTATCAATTAAGTTTCCAAGGATCACGATTAAGTTTGATAGATTAACATGGGAAGGTAAACTATCCAAATAGCTATCTGAAATAATTTCAAACTTAATTTTCCGCTCGGACGCTTTTCCTAATTTCCCTAGTAGGATCGCCTGCACTTTTATATCTTTGATCTGGTTAAAAACCACTGTATTTTGAAATTGCAGCGTTTGTGTCTCACTTTGAATCATCGCGATTGCTTGGTTATATTCTCCAAGCTGAAGCAAGCCCAATAAAACATATAATTTATTGGTAAATTCATGTGTTTGGGCTCGGAGATCTTCCGAATAACTTTTTACCTCGGATATCGTATTTAACATTTGTTTAATTTCGGTTTTATCACGAAAAGAAGCAACAACCCCCTTAATACCTGATTCATCAACGATAGGGGTACAATTAACAATCACTGTTTTATCTTTCCAAACCATTTCTATATCTGTTTGAGCGTTCCCTGACCTTAATACTTCATACAAATAATTAGAAGGAAACAGCCCATCTACTTTCCTATTTTTTACTGTTCCCTGAAGCTGCAGAAGCCTCTTTGCCTTTTGATTCATCATGGTAATAAAGCCTTTATTATCAATCGCTAATATCCCTTCTTTTACAGAATGCAGGATAGCATTTTTTTCTTTATACAGAGTGGCAATATCATAAGGCTCAAGCCCCATTGTATCCCTGCGTATATTCCGTCCAAGTAACATACTGCCTATAAGGGAAATCAACAGTGCAAAGAAAGAAACAATGAGCACTCTCCTGATGTTATTTACAATTTGCTGATGGACATCTTCTAATAGAAATCCTACGGATACAATTCCGATAATCTTACCTTGATGATTAAAGATAGGAGATTTCCCTCTAATGGACGGTCCGAGTGAACCCTCCGCCTTCGAGATATAATACTCTCCTTGGACAAGCGCTCTTTCATTATCTCCTCCTGTCATTTTCCTCCCAATTTTTGTATCCAATGGGTGCGAATATCTGGTTCCATTACGATTTCCGATGACGACAAATTCTGCACCGGTTTCTTTTCGTATCTTTTCTGCTATAGGCTGTATCGTTTTAGAAGGATCAGGCGTTTGAAAGGCATCGATGATGGTTGGAATAAACGATACGGTTTTCGATAATTCCAATGCCAGCCTTCCCTTATTTTCCTCAATTTGTTTACTCTCCATATAACTATAGAATCCTGTCATTAATATGATTAACAATAAACCTAGTGAGAGAACCAGCCCGAATATTTTTGTTTGCAGGGAAACTTTCATTGACTTCAGGCAGAAAACCTCCTATTAAAATAACGCTTAAATCTTAGTTGCTTTGCTTGAAACGATATAAACTCGTTCAGGCCTTCCTACTGTTCCATATGATAAATCCGCTTCTATATTTTCATTCGATACTAAGTGTTCAAGGTACCTTCTAGCGGTGGTTCTGCTTACTCCTATTTCTTTCGCGACACTCTCTGCTGTTAGTCCATATTCAACTTTCCCGAGAACTTCCATCACTTTTTCTAGTGTTAATGGGTCGATTCCTTTTGGGAGATAAGACTTTTCATTTCCAACTCCCTCTGCTTCTTTCCGTAACAGCCTGTCTACCTGCGCTTGAGTCACATGGGTATTTTCTCTTCTATATTGTAATAGCTTTCCATGATAATCCTTATATCTCAGTAACGATTGTTTAAAGCGGTCAAAGATGACCGGTTTGATAATATAATCAAATACACCAATACTAATTGCCTCTTGGACCTGTGTAATTTCTTTTGTTGCTGTAATCATAATAACATCCATTTGTTTCGATTGTTGTTTTGCTTCTTTTAGCAAATCTAGTCCGTTCATATCAGGAAAATAAACATCTAACAGAAGTAAGTCTGGCTGCAATATATCAATTAAGGTTTTAGCCTCAACATAGCTTGCCGCAATCCCGACCGTTTGAAAGCCTTCAATCTGTTCTAGAAACCTCTTTTGAATTTCTGCTATCCTTAAGTCATCTTCAACAATTAATACTTCAATCTCTCTGTTCCTCTTCATTTCACAATCTCCCCCTGCTCTTTGGGTATAGCCACAGTAAAAATCGTACCGTCCCCCACATTTGATGAAAATGTGACATATCCCCCTAAGCCTTTGATTGCCTTCTGAACTAGACTAAGCCCAATTCCTGCATTACTATTGGTATTCTTAGTCGTATAGCCTGCTTTAAAAATCTGTTCGTTAATAGTAGTATCGATTCCTTTTCCGTTATCCTCTACTTCTATAATCAGTTCCTTTCCAAGGTCGGTTAAAAACAACGAGACTCTTTTCTCTTCTTTTTCATTCTCCCTAACTGCTTCAAAAGCATTATTGACAAGGTTGCCAATGATGGTGACTAATGAATCTCTGTTGATATCATGTGGTAAATCTTTAAAACTGCTCTCTCTATCTATTGAAAAATTAACTTTCCATTCGCTTGCTAGACTTACTTTCCCTAATATAAATCCAGCAATAATGGGATCAGGGATTTCCTTCATTAAAAATTGGATAAATCCTTGTGTGACATCGACTTCCTTAGAGATAAAATCAATCGCTTCCTTATACGACCCTAGTTGAATTAAGCCTAGCAGGGTATAAAGACGATTGGAATATTCGTGGGTTTGAGCACGCAGACCTTCTGCATAGGCTTTTACATGTGATAATTCCTGCAGTAACTGGGCAAGTTCCGATTTATTGCGTAAACTGGCGACAGCCCCAATCACATCACCTTTCTTATTAAAAATCGGAATCCGATTAGCCAAAAATATATCTCCAAAGATGAGAATTTCCTTATCATATTCTGCCTGTCCATTTCGAACTACTTCAAGAAGATTCGTATTTTCTAGAACCTCTTCAATCCTCTTTCCTCGGAGAAGTATCTCATTTGGAACCCTCAAAATTTTATGTGCGGTTTCATTCACTACTGTGATTCGTCCATCAGTATCAATGGCAATAATCCCTTCATGAATGGACTCTAAAATGGCATGTTTCTCTTGGTACATCCAGGCGATTTCTTTCGGTTCTAGTCCAAACATTGCCTTTTTTATATTTAAAGAAATGAGTAATGCAGCCAGTAATCCTCCTATTAAAATAAGCAGTGTCGCAAAAAAGATTTTTTTCTGTATCTTTGAAACTTCCTTTTGAATATCAGTCTGTAGATATCCGACTGAAACAACACCAATCACTTCCCCCTGGCTAAAGATAGGGGCTTTTCCACGTAGAGACGGACCCAGAGTTCCGGTAGATTCTGAGATAACAGATTCTCCTTTAAAAACAAGTCCATTATCTCCCCCAACCATTTTTTGTCCTAATCGTTTCGGATTGGGGTGCGAATAGCGAATTTCATCTCGGTTCCCGATAACAATAAATTCTGCCCCAACTTGTTTACGAATGCTTTCTGCAATCGGCTGGATTTGTGCCGCAGGATTTTCGGCTTCAAACGCTTCCTTGATATGTGGCATATTTGCAATCGTTTGGGCTACAGATAACGCTTTAGAACCTATTTCATGTTTAAGATTGTTTTCCATAATATTCTTAAAGGTAATCTCAAAAATAACTCCAATCGAGATAATTAAAAGAAGAATGACAAGCATTAATTTCGAATGTAAACGCACGCAACCACCTCATTACTTATTATAGTAAAAAAACTCCTTAAATAAAGGAGTTTTCAAATTATTATAAATTTTTAACCTTCGATATTAATAATTACATCTTTCCCTCTTCTTTTCATCATGAACGGTATGAGCAGCCAAAGAACGGTGATAATTAGAAAAACAAGTGAAATCGGCCGAGTTAAGAATACACTGAAATCTCCATTAGAAATCGTTAAAGCTCTTCGTAAATTATTCTCTACCATCGGCCCTAACACCAATCCTAGTACTAAAGGAGCGATTGGATAATCGTTTTTACTTAAGAAATAGCCAAGAAGTCCACATCCCAATAAAAGCAAAAGATCATTCGTTGATACTTGGACAGCATAAACACCAAAAATCGAGATGGCAATAATCATAGGAATCAAGAATTGCTTTGGTGTTTGAATAATCTTTGCAAACACTTTGACTAGTGGTAGATTCAAAATTAATAGCATGATGTTCCCGATAAACATACTCGCTATCAGTCCCCACGCCACCTGAGGATGGTCCTCAAATAATAACGGCCCCGGTTGGACGTTATACATCATCAGAGCTCCCATTAAAATAGCCGTAGTACCTGAACCAGGAATCCCTAATGTTAATAATGGAATCATTGCTCCCCCTGATGCCGCGTTATTCGCCGATTCTGGTGCTGCAACCCCTGCAATGGTTCCTGTTCCAAACTTTGATGGTGTTTTCGAGATCTTTTTTTCAAGAATATAAGAAAAGAAGGAAGCTAGTGTTGCCCCAGCACCTGGTAATATACCTACAAAGAAGCCTAAGAGCGAACCTCGGGCAATAGGTCCTGCGGATTCTTTTAACTCAGCTTTAGATGGAAGTAAATTATTTATCCTTGCAATCTCGGTATCTTCCTCTTCCTTTTCCAAGATGGTCTTAAAAACCTCACCAAGCGCAAACAACCCTACCGCGATCGTTAAAAACTCAATTCCCTGATACAGCCACGGAACATCAAAGGTAAATCTAGCAATTCCAGATACATTGTCGATTCCAATCGTACCAAGTAATAACCCGAAGATAGTCATTATTAATGCTTTTGTTACGGATTTTCCAGCTAATCCGCTGACAGCCCCCAGCCCTAAAAGCATTAAGGAAAAATATTCAGCAGGACCAAACTTAAGTGCGACAGCTGATAATGGTTTTGCTAATGCAATCAGTGCCACCAGGGTAATTATCCCCGCCACGAAGGAACCGATTGCTGCAATAGATAGGGCACTCCCTGCTCTCCCTTTCTTGGCCATCTGGTAACCGTCCAATGTCGTCACGACAGAGGAAGATTCTCCTGGTGTATTTAATAGAATGGAAGTGGTCGATCCGCCGTACATCGCTCCATAATAAACTCCAGCGAGCAGAATAATTGCGCTTGTTGCTGCATGTTCTGGCGGGAGGCCGCCGGTAATGGATGCGGTTACCGGAATAAGAAGAGCAACGCCACTCATCGGTCCAATCCCAGGAAGTACACCAACAGCAGTCCCAATTAAAACCCCAACAAAGGCAAATAGGATATTATACCAAATAAGTGCCGTTTGGAATCCTTGAAATAAATAATCTAGTGTACTCATGCTTCAATCTCCTTTCCAAAAGCCTTCTCTTTAACTACTGAAACCAAATTGGCCAATCTGGCAGTGTCCCTTTTAAAACTTCTACATATAAAAAATAAACAAGTCCTGAAAAACATGCAGAAATGATAAGGGAAAGAATCACTTTTGAACGTTCCATCGTTTGAAAGCAAACGAATAAAAACAGGAAGGTTGTGATGACATACCCGATCGTTTCCAACGTCAATATGTAAACCAATGTAGCAATAAAAATGATTAAGAAAGGCTTGTACTGTAACTTTTCCTTCGTCCCCTGTTGATTCTTCGTGACGAATGTTTCATAAAATAAACGGATACTTAATAAAACGAGTGCGCTGCCAAGAATCAATGGAAATATATCAGGCCCAACGGCACTTCCATAGGAAGAACTTCCAAGACTTCTGCTCCCAATGATAAAAAGAATACCTACGGCGAGAAACAAGACTGAAGCGATGTAATCAAATTTTAATTCCATTTTTAATCCTCCTTCAGAAAAAATAGAGGAAGGAGAAAGTTAACTCCTTCCCGAGGAAGGAGCGAGTTCCTCCTTCCCGTCATCTTTATTTTTGCATTCCTAATGCAGTTAATAATTGCTGGACTTGGCTTTCTTGTTCATCTAAGAACTTTTTGAATTCAGAACTGTTTTTATACTCTAGTTCCCAGCCTTGTGTCTCTACTTCTTTTTTCCATTCAGGAGAGTTAACGAGCTTATCAATAGCTTGTTCCCAATATGTCTTGGCTTCTTTAGACATTTTTTCCGGACCAAACACCCCGCGCCAAATCGTAAATTCTGCATCGACACCTTGTTCTTTTGCAGTTGGAACATCTTTAAAATCACCAGCTAAACGCTCTTCTGAGGTAATCGCCAACACGCGCACCTTGCCCGCCTTTAAAAATTCTTTAACACTGGAGGCATCGGTACCAATTACATCTGCGTTACCGCCTAGTAGTGCTGTTATGGCTTCCCCGCCCCCATCATAGGAAACGTATTTCACTTTTGTTGGATCCACTCCATACTTATAAGCAGGTAAAATGGAAATTAAATGGTCCATAGATCCAGGTGCAGATCCGCCTGCAAATGTTAGTTTACTAGGATCTTTCTTTACCTCTTCTAAAACGGATTTTAAGTCTGTGAATTTGGAATCTGCTTTTACCACAATCGCCCCAAAATCTTTTGTAAGCTGCGCTAATGGTGTTGTATTTTTATAGCCATATGGGCTGTTTCCTTCTTTTTTCAGATTGTTAATTACAATCGGTGGTGAATTAACAAAGAGCATGTCATTATTTTCAACTTGCTGGGTAGCATATTCAGCCATAAAGACTGCACCGCCGCCGCCAGGCTTATTTTCAACCGTCATAGGCTGATCAACGATTTTCGTTTCACCTAGTACTTTAACGAACGCACGAGCGGTTAAATCCCATCCGCCCCCTGCCCCTGATGGTGCCACAACTGTAATCGCTTTCTTAGGGTAGCCGGTCCCTTCTTCCTTCTTTTCTGTACTACCTGTCTCTTTACTGTTGCTGCAAGCACCAAGACTTAGAGCCAATGCACCTGCAACCATTACTGCTGAGATTTTTTTGATAGAAAACATTTCATTTCCCCCTTGTAAACGTTTTCTTAATTTTACAAAACTTTTGAATATTTAATAGATTATACATTTAAACAGCATTAAAAACTTATTAACCATTTTGTTCATATTGTTCACGAAGTGTATGCAGATCTTTAGAATATAAAATGGCTATATCGGAGAGGATAAAATTGAGGTGTTTATATGAATCTACAACGTGCCAAAGAAATTCTATTAGCCGACCAAGAAATATCCGTTCACTATCATGGAATTCCTGTGTGGATTGAAAGTATAGATGATACATCGATTAAGGCCGTTGTATCTGAAAGAGGAATTCATAGTAAAAGACAAATCGTACCGATTAATGATTTGGAAGAAACGGGAGAGTATTACACTGAATAAAGACAACATGTACATCTCCAATTTCAACTACTAAAACAGCATAGCTCGTCAACAAAAAATCCCACCTTTAGGTGAGATTTTTTTGTTTCTACTAGTTCCCCTTTTGCCTCAAATATCGTTTATCATTCATAAATAAACTCCAAAAGTAAATGAAGCCCGGGAAAAGGATGGCGAATCCAACGATATAGGTGATAAACACGGCTTTAAATGAGTTAGGGTCTGTAAAGGCCGACTCAATCGTAACATTTGGATAGATGATATAAGGTAAATGAGCCTTGCCATATACATAGCTTGCAATGAGGTATTGAATGGTAACTGCAATGACAGCGAGTCTTGGCATACCTCGTACCCCTTTTTGAAAAGGATTGGACGCATATAATCCGTAACCGATGATTAAAAAGAACCCAACCGAAATCAATAGTAATGGAAGATCTTCCATCATTTTAGTATATAACCATCCCACTTCACTTTTTAGCGTCAGCATAATCAGCAATGCCATTATTAAGGAAATCGGTCCAAGGATTTTTCCATCGCGAAGGTAAACACGATATGCTTCCATTTCATTCGAAGCCTTGGAATAATCCGCTAATAGTAAAGATGAGAGAAAAAGTGTACTCGTGATTGCAAACCCAATAAAGGCATACTCATTGGGGCTCGTAAAGAGCTTAGTAAGGTTTAAATTGGCATTGGCATTGCCATCTACAATATCAACATAGTGACCATGTGTAATCGGCAATACACTAATTAACAGGCCGGGAATAATGATTCCTGCAATACCAGAAATGTAGGTTAACGGCTTTTTGTATTCCGTAGCAATATTTGAAAAAACTAAAAAAGCACTCCGTAATGCAAGCAATAGAAGGATCAAGCTGCCAGGAATCAGTAATATCGTCCCCAATATATTGGCCGCACTTGGAAAAAGGCTATAGACAGCAACAACCAACGCAACAATAAAGGTATTTGTCACTTCCCAAGTTGGAGATAAATAGCGATTGGCAATGTTCGTTGCTTTCGTTTTTTCCCGATTAATGTAAACCATTGACCAAAAGCCGGCTCCAAAATCCATTGTGGCCATAACTGCATAAATAAACACGAACCCCCATAGCACGGTAATTGCAATAAGAGCGTCAGCCATACGTTTCTCCTCCTATGAATTTGAACTAAATAATGGGGTGCTTTTTTTCTCAGCACGCTCGATATCATCTAATTCTGTGTTTTTTCTAAAGAAATAGAGTAATACGAACACCACAGAAAGCCCTAGGATGATGTAAACAACAATAAACGATATAAATAGAGGACCTAAGTTGGTTGCCGTCGTTGCAGACTCTGCCGTCGATAAGATGTGGTAAATGACCCACGGCTGACGGCCGGTGCATGCGAAAATCCAACCACATTCTATGGCGATGACAGCCAGAGGACCTGTCGTTACCAGCCCCCAAAGCAGGATCCTTGGATAATGTGTTTTTTTCAAAAATTTCCTCCATGCGAAAACAAGTAAAGGAACCATGATAAGTGCGGACCCAATAAACACCATTCCATTAAAAAGAGTATGGATAAATAATGGCGGCCACAGTTCCTCTGGATAATCGTTTAAGCCAACAACCACCGTATCAAAGCTGTTTCCCGCAAGAAAACTCAATGCCCAAGGAATCTCAATAGCTCCTTTTATTTCCTTTGTTTTTGGGTCGGTAAAACCACCAATGGCTAAGGGTGCATGGGATTGTGTTTCAAATAACCCTTCTGCTGCAGCTAATTTTTCCGGCTGGTATTTATGCAGGTATTGAGCAGATTCATGTCCATTTAAAGCAGTTAGAAAAGCAAAGATCCCCCCCACTACAAGACTTAGAACCAGTGCTTTTTGGTGAAAAAGATATACTCGCGATCCAATTTTATTTTTCAACATTTTAAAAGACGCAACAGAAGCAACCACAAAAGCTCCTACTACATAGGCAGACAACGCCACATGTGCGGCTGTAACAAAAAAGCTTGGGTTAAAAAAAGCTGCCCAAGGGTCAATGTCGAGAAATTTCCCATCTTCATAACGGAAACCAGCCGGTGTACCTTGAAAGGCATGGACATTGGTAATTAAGACTGCAGAGGACAGTGCCCCAATTGCCACTAAAACTAAACTAACGATTCGCATCCAAGGAGCTATTCTTTCTGCTGCATAAACGTAGATCGACATAAACAATGCCTCAATAAAAAAGGCATAGATTTCGATTTGGAAAGGAAGAGGCATTACTCTACCTATCACTTCCATAAAACCCGGCCAAAGTAACGATAATTGAGTACCCGCAATCGTACCGGTGGGAATCCCTACGCCCAGTAAAACTGCAAATGCTTTAGTCCAACGTTTCGCCATTACTACATAATCTTGATCTTTTGTTTTTTGATAAAGAAGTTCTGCAGCTAAAATCATGAGCGGCAAGCCAACTCCTATCGTGGCAAAGATAATATGAAAAGCCATGGTTGTTCCAAATAAGGAACGGGCTATTAAGATGTCACTCAAAAATAGTTCTCCCCTTACGTAGTATAGTCTTGATAATTATTTCCAAAAGGTCCAATAATATGTAAACTTGTGTTTTCTAAAATCTTATTTATGAAAATACGCTACCAATAAAAAATCTCACCTCCATTTGAAGGTGAGATACATTTATATTACATATTGTGACCCATAGTAGGCATGTCAGAAACGATTGTTGGATCGACCATTCCAGCAATCATAGCAATGTGCGCAAAAATCAGGAACATACCTACAAAGGTTGCGTGAACTTTTAATTTTCCTTCTTGGGTTTTGTTTTTATAAATCAAATTTAAATCCAAAAGTGCCATGCCCAGCAATGGGACAATCCCTAATAGGTAAAACCCTACTGCCACTACATCAATCCAACCATGCCATTCTCCGTTTGATGTAATCGGTATAACAGCATTAAAGAATAAGTAAATAAAAATACCAGTGAAATAAATTCCTACAAAAATAGATGTGATTTTGTTGACCAATCTTAATTTGCCAGTCAGATTTCTAGTAAACAAAATCGCTAATTCTGTTACAGCGATCGTTTCCGCACAGATAACCGGAATGGCCATAAAAATAATCAGGTTCCATGGTTGATTGTCTGCTAGCAGGCCCATATAATGTGTCATGTTCATTTTCTTACATCCTCCTAAAACTTCTTTATTTTATTTCGCTGCAGATTGATTTTAGTTTTAGGATATAAAGATTGGATGAAGAAACTGTGACAATAACATGACACATACCTGGCTTGTGATTTTTAATAACACGCATGATAAATGACGTCATAATGGCCTTTCATTATATTGAAAATGTTTCCAACTTAAAGTATATTAAAATTTAAATATAAAAAATAGTCAGTTTATAGAGACTCTTTTACTAGACTATCAATATTCTTTTTAAAGGAGGAATTTGAAGGTGAAGAGTAAAGGTTTACGTTCACAAAGAGAGTTTGTTCGTGCATTATTAGAGCTTTTGGCTATAGAAGATTATGATACTATTACCATTTCTCAAATCTGTAAAAAAGCTGGATACAATCGTGTTACGTTTTATCAAAACTATGGTGATAAAGATGAACTTTTAAATGAAATAATTGACACGAAACTAAATGAAATGGTGGAAACACTCAGAAAAGTTCACAATATATACCCTGATGAATCTTTTTCTAGGCAGAATAAAGTAGAGGCACTCCTCTTACTTTTTGATTATATGCTTGAAAATGTTCATTTCTTTAAGGTCGTACTGAAAGATAATAAAATAATAGGGTTCCGTCAAAAAATGTTCGATGCCTATAAAGCTTCAGTAGAAGAAAGTTTTATAAGTCCACTTTATAACCCTGATAACGACCCTGGGATAAATGATTTTTATCTTATGTACGCTACCTCTGCAGCATTAGGCGTATTACTTTATTGGATAAACGAAGGATTAGATAAATCTCCTAAATATGTCACTGAACAACTTAACATGATTACAGAGATACGGCCCCATGACTTAATCCTAGGAACCATTCCATTTAGGAAATCAATTTTAGAAGTAAAAGATGTAGAGACGGATCCAAGAATTCTTCGGACTAAGCAAGCGCTTAAGAACTCATTGGTCAGTCTAATGAAGAACCATCATTATACGATGATAAAAGTTAATGATATTACAAACCATGCCGAGTATAATCGTTCAACATTCTACTCTCACTATAAAGACAAGGATCAACTATACCAAGACATCCTTGCTGATTTTGTAAACGGTATAATCTCAGCCTTGAAAAGTAATCCGCAAATAAATAAGATTGATGAGGAACAGTCTACACCCCTTCATCATATATTTGCCTACATCTATCAAAATCGTACACTATTAGAAATAATGTACAGTGATAAAAAAGTTCCTGGTTTTTTTAATTTTATGTACAACCGTTTAATTGACATGTTTTATGAAGAATTAGATGGACAGATCGAGGTGGATACCATCATTTACTGTCATTACATAACGTCCACGTTAATGTCAGTTATTGGCCATTGGATTTTAAACAAGGTTAAGTATTCCCCAAGTTTTCTTGCTGAACTATTTATCGAACTTCTAAAGAAACATCCAATTAAAAATCCTCTCTAACCTGTTTTAATCGGTTCGAGTTTACCATTGCTCCTTGTTCAGATGTCCAATAGGTAATAACTCCAATCAGCCCGCCTGTAATAAAGTGATTGAATGCGTCTTGATTCATTTCTTTTTCCATAGAGTGGCTCAATTGAAGTTGTTTCTGATGGTATTGGTAGATTTTTTCATAAATGTCCTTGGATAGGCAGCTATTTTTATTTTGTGAACTCATAAGTTTATATAAATTAGAATGTTCCTTAAGATAATAGAACAGTGGTAACTGATGATTCTCTATTTTATGGGAAAGTGCTGTAGATAAATAAGAACGATGCAGAGCATCAATTAATCCTGAATTTTTCTCATCTATTATTTCTTTTAATAAATGCTCTTTATTTTGATAGTGAGAATAAAAAGTGACCCTGTTACATAGGGCAGTTTCAGTAATTTGCTTAATGGTTATTTCGTGGTAAGGGCTAACTGAAAGTAAGGAGATTAACGACTGCTTGAAACTTTTTTTTGTCCGCCGAATTCTCGGATCAAGTTTAACAAATTTTCTTTCTACCTCAACTTCGTAATGATTAGGCTGAAATAAGTTTTCTATTGGTCTTTTAAAAATTTCATGCAATTGCTTTGCCATATATTTTGGAGAATAAGCAAACCCTTCTCGAATCCAATAATGGATTACACTAAAAACTGCTGAGGATAAATAATGAATGTATGCTTCTTGATTAAGCCTTGTTTTTAACGGAATATTGTATGTGATTGTAATTTCCTCATTTAAGAACTTCCATATACCACGATATAAATTTTCAAAAGCTGTGGGCACTATCTTTCTAGCATAAACTAATTGGAAAAAATCGGCATTTTCATTAATAAACTGAAAAAGGTTAATAATCCAAGAATCAACCGTCACTTTTACTAAGGATTTCCCATTTGTATCAGATTTATAGATTGACTCGAATAAGCCATTAATTTTATCTTGTATCATTTCATTCAATAAGGTCTTCTTATCTTCATAATGAGCATAGAACGTTACTCGACTATACTGTGCCAAATCACATATATCGTTAACTGTAATGTCTGAATAATTTTTATCAACAAGTAAAGTGAGGAGTGTTTCCTTTAACATATGTTTGGTTCGAATCACTCTACGATCATCCTGTTTTTTCCCCATTGCTACACCCCACATTATAAATAAAATTACCCATTTACTTCCCTTCATTTGATTATTAAGTTACATATTTTTATTCAAAATTGTACGAGTAATCCCATTAACCATCAATAAACATTTGAACCCTTTTTGTTTATTAAACTACAATTACATTTATTTTGTGGATTAAGCCAAGAATAAACTACACTTTTTCAGCTTCATCATGTGTTTATGTAATAGTACTTATAGACTACAAGAGATTGATTTATGTAAGGAATTTAGCAATTTCCTAACATATACCACAACTTTGTAGTTTACCCGTCACTTCACAGTAATCTGAATATTGAAAACACTGTAATTTTTACTATTATTAACTTACAGATATTACTATAAAGAAAGTGGGGTTATGCAGTTTTGGAACGAAAAAATGGATTAGTTATTTCAGGATTTTTAGGTCTATTTATCCTAATTGTTTTCTTTACTATTTTCCTATCAAAAGTAGAGAATTCAGAGAAGGTGGATGGAAAACCCCAAGAAGAAAAGGTAGAAGAAAACGAAAAACCACCTGTGGTATTAGACCCTATTACTCCAGCATTTACAAGCAACGAATTGACAGCGCTTCCAAGTGAAAACTGGATTGGTAATGGTGGAAATGTATTTAATCAACGTTATTCTACCTTGGATGAAATCAACTCCAGCAATATTAAGAATTTAAAGGGAAAATGGGTAACCAAATTAGGTTCTGGACTTGAATTTAAGTATTCCGGAGAAGCGTCACCAGTGGTTTAAAACGGAGTAATGTATGTGATTACTGGTGCACATGAAGTCTCAGCCATTGATGTTAAAAACGGAGACATTATTTGGACCTACAAACCAAATCTTCCCGAACTAACCACCGTGTGCTGCGGCTGGACTAGCCGGGGTGTAACGATTGCCGAAGGAATGGTTTATGTTGGGCTTTTAGATGCTCGTTTAGTAGCACTGGATCAGAAAACAGGCAAAGAAGTTTGGTCTACTGTAGTTGATGATTGGAAAAAGGGTTATACGATAACAAGTGCACCACTCTATTACAATGGTAAATTGTACACGGGTATTTCTGGCGGTGAATATGGTACGCGAGGTCGGGTTACGGCCTATGAAGCGAAAACGGGTAAGGAGCTTTGGCGTTTTTATACCATTCCAGGACCTGGCGAAATTGGACATGAAACCTGGCCAAGTGACAATGATTCCTGGAAACGTGGAGGAGCTCCAGTTTGGCAAACCCCTGCTGTAGACCCTGAATTAGGAATGATTTACTTTTCAACCGGAAACGCTGGTCCCGATTTAGATGGAAGTGTGAGGAAAGGTGATAATTTATTCGCAGCTTCCATTGTCGCGATTGATGCTGAAACAGGGGCATACAAATGGCATTTCCAAGAGGTACACCACGATATATGGGATTTAGATGCACCGAATCCTGTCGTTTTATTCGATACGGAAAAAGATGGTAAACCTGTAAAAGGACTTGCGCAGGCAGGTAAAACAGGATGGGTTTATATTTTAGATCGAACAAATGGGAAACCTTTAGTAGGAATAGACGAAGTACCTGTGCCACAGGATGAACGTCAGGCTACCGCAGCTACCCAGCCGATTCCAAAAGGTGACGCATTCGTTCCTCAAGGTGTAACAAAAGAGGATATTGCGAAAGATGCACCTAAGTATGAGGGTAAGTTTGGGAAAATATTTGACCCATTCTGGGAAGAGCCACTTCTCTTAAAACCAGCCGCAGCTGGAGGGGCAAACTGGCCGCCATCTGCTTACAATCCAGATACGGGATATTTTTACGTAGTGGCAACGGATCAATATCAGCTTTTTACAAGAAGCGAAGAAGAGTTTAAAGAAGGAAGTATGTATCTAGGCAGTATTATCGCACCTGTCGATGATTCACCAAGAAGAGGCACCGTGACCGCGATTGATGTAAAGACAAATAAAATTGCTTGGCAGAAAGTATGGGATGACAGTGCCTATAGTGGTGTGGTAACCACCAAGGGAGGACTTGTCTTCGTCGGTCATAATGATGGAAGATTAATCGCTTTTGATGCAAAAACCGGTGATCAGGTGTGGGAATTCATGACAGACGCAGGAGTAAACGCGCCTCCAATCACCTATGAAGTGGATGGTGTACAGTACATTTCTGTTCTTGTCGCAGGAAATTCTCTTGCTGGAACGAAACATGGAGATTCCTTATGGACTTTCGCTTTGGATGGTACCATTGAATCAGGTACTGATATTACGGCATCTAGCAACCAAAATGATAGCAATGACGGTGGTACCGGCGCAACAGTGAGTGTTGATGAAGGTAAAAAGGTGTATGAAGGGAATTGTCTTGCTTGTCACGGAAATGAAGGCACAGGTGGACATAATGGACCAGATTTACAGCTTAGCCAAACAGCCGAAGACGCAAAAAAGGTCATAGAAAGAGTCAAAAAAGGCGGAACCACTATGCCAGCTTTTGCTGATTTATTGACAGAAGCACAAATACAAAATGTTGCTGCTTATATTTCTGAGGTTGTCGCGAAGAAGCAATAAAACTTTAGTGAAATGCACGAAGAAATAGTTTTAAAAAAAGGCTCTGTTAGTATTCATTGTTGATTTTCGTGGAGGTATGAGAAACCATAGGCGGAGAATTTCCTGCTAATGTATATAGAGGAAGCTCAAGAAGCTGATATAAGCGAAGATTTTCCGCTTAACTGCTCTAAATAAGACAAAATCCATAGATTTGAATCATATAAAAGGAAAACCTCCTCTTATATTTAAGAAAGTATGGGTAGTTCGCAATTCAGTCGGAATTTCTCCTCTTATTTTCATATCAACATTCAGTTATAGCAGAGCCTTAAAAAAGAGTCAGTTTTCACTCATTAGAGTAAAACTGACTCTTTTAGCATTATTTATCTCACCTGTCCAACTTCTTCTCCCTGGTAAATCCGAAATGCCGGAACGATCGTGTCAGATACAATTTCTTTTCCTTTTTCACGAATGAAATCCAATTTATAATAGGCGTCGAATCGTTGACTAATTTCTGTTTTCACTAGCTCTGGCGGCGTAACCACAATGAATTGGAACTTCAGTTTTTCAGCAACGGCGAAGATCGGGTCAAGGACATGTGCCGATGCCGCTTGTCCGAACGGATTATCACAGACTAATGGTACCCAGCTATGGTCGGTTTCACTTTTAACCGACAATAACATCATCATCATTACCATTCGCGCAGATAATTTTTGTCCGCCACTGCCGTCTGATTTCGTCTTAGAACCTTGATTGATTGTCTGCCAGGTTGAATAATGCTCTCTTTGCGGCTTCCCGTACATAAAGGCATTATCCGTTCGCATGTTGTAAACCAAAACCTCAGGATAACGGTTTCGAAGTGACACAAATAATATTTGCTCATCACTAATCAGCTGTTTAATTTCTTCGTCTAAGGCCCGGTTATGATCATCAATCATATCAAATTGTTTCGTGATTTTGTTAATCGCAGTAACAAAATGCTGCTTCAGCAGCGGCTCGATATCTTCAGGCTTTTTAGGTAAGATGTCTTCTTTAAGCTGGACGAGCGGGAAAGATCCTCGTTCATTTTTCAGCTTCATTTTCGCCACCATCGAACGAATTGCCTCTGAAATGCTCATCACTTTCATGCTTGCACGGCTAGCCCAGAAGTTTTGCGCCTTCTCTGCCCTTTCCTTATCTCGTTCTAATTGTTCCAAACCACTTTGTGAAAAACGCTTCATATTTTTAACAATGGTTTGGATATGCGTATAATGCCTCGTATCCAAATGGTCAAGGGTGGTTAGTACTTCATTTTTAAAACGAACTTCCCAATCCTTCCCTTCAATCGTTAGCTTGAGATTGCGCAATGATTGGTCAATTTTCGCATGTTTTTCCTGACCTTCTTCTTGAACCGCTTGATGTTCTTCACACCAGGATAAGATACATGCTTTACCTTGACTCTTAATTTTTTCAACATCATTATTCGTAAATACAGCTGCTTCCTCTTTAAGGATAACCGATAGGGTTAATAAGTCTCCTTCATATCCCGCAATATTGGTTTCTGTTTCTTTTTGAACCTTCTCAGCCTTCTTTACTTCCTCTTTCGTTACTTTTGTTTGATCTTTAATCTCTACTTCTTTGACTTCTAAGTCAAGATCTTCCCAGGCTTCTGGCTGTTTTTCATGCTTTTCTATCTTTTTACCTAATTTGTCACGCTGTTCAGTCGCGTGCTTTAAGGAAGTTTCCGCCACCGTTACCGCAGTTCCTTGTTCCCGTTCTTCTTTTTCCGCTGCCTTTGCTTCCTTCTGAGCATTTTGCAGCATGTTTTCTAAGATACTAATCGGTTCCTCCGGTTCGGCCGCTTTATTCCACTCCTCATCATGGGTGTGGAGTTTTTTCTCTAATTTCTTCTGCTGCTTTTGCTCCGTTTCTTTTCTTGCTTGAAGAACGAGTAATTCCCTAGCTTGTTCTTCTTTGGATTTTTGCAGCTGCCTTAGCTCCCCAATACTTCCGTTTATCTCTTGTAATAAATGTGGTGAAAGCTTAGGAACCTCTTCACTTTGCTCCGCTTTTTGTTCGGCAGGAAAAACGGCTTCTTCAATAAAGAAGGCAATTTCCTTTATATTTTGTTCGGTGGTAAGTTTCCATTCTAGGTATGTTTGATTCCACTGATTTTGCAATTCAACGGTCTGCTGGTGCTCTTTACCTATTTCTTGTTGCTGAAGTGTCAAGGCTTCCTTCTGTTTTTCTTTTTCCAGTTTTACCCGTTTATTTTCTAAGTGAAGCGTTTTTGCCTGATCAAAACCCTCTAATGTCTCAACATTTTTTGAAAGTTTTTCTATCTTGCCTTTTGTCTTTTCCAGCTGTTCTCTTAACGCAAGCTGTGATTCTTTTTCTTTCTCTTCTTGTGTCTTAATTTCCTGTAGCTTCGTTTTCAAAGAAAGAAGAGTGTTTTGTTCCTGAATCATCGCTTTTTCGATATCACTAGAAAGCTCACTTGATGAAAAACGATCGATTTCTTTTAAAACACGACGCAAGGAGGTTTCTGTTTTTTCAATTTCAAAAAGGGTATCTTTCTTGTCTTCTATTTGTTTTGTAATATTTATTTTCCAGCTGGTAAATTGATTTTTATCGGTTAAAAGCTCTTTCTCTTTTCCGTTAATGATAACAAAGGTTGGTTGTTGCTGTTCATTGTTCATTTCCTCACGCAAGAAAATCGGAACAGGACTTTTAAACATTCTTCCTGAGAGAACCTGCTGGTTAATTTTTTTCCATTGCTGCCCGCTTACGACCAAGCCGTACGGAAGCAGCGGATCGTTAATAAGGGTATTCGCCAATTCTTCGGGACTTAAAGATTGAAGAAATTGAGTTCCATAAAAGACATCAATTCCAGTCTTCTCATCAATCCATTCCTTTAACTCTTTCACATCTTTATTGGCAATCCAAAAGGGCTCATCGTTTAAGGAATGGTCTAGTTGAGTTTCCCAAAGTTCTTTTTTCATTTGTTCTGCTTGTTGGCGGTTATTGCTCAATATTTCTTCTATCTGCAGGCTATACTTGGATAAGAGAGAGTGCGTTAACGGTGCTGTAACATCATCCAATAAACCATGAAGCCGATCTACTAGTTTTGCTTCTCTTTCTTTTTGCTTTTCATTTGCAAGGCTTAATTCCTCATATTTCTCTTCTGAGTACTGAATCGATTGAACTTGTGTACCATGGGAAGTGGCCAACTTGTTTTGCTTTTCACTAGATTCCTTATCCTTTGTATGCAGCTCTACTAATCTTGCTTTTTTCTCATCAATTTGCTTCAAGAAACTGTCAGTCAAGCCCTTTAAATCATAGGTTAAGCGGTCGCCAAATTCCTTAATAAGTGCTGCTTCCTTAGAATCAAAGTTATGCATTTGCGTATAAAGAAAATCAATTTCAGAACTTAGCTGAGCAATCTCTGTCGTCTTTTGTTTATCCTGCTGCGACAGCTCTTTTGCTTTTTTAGTTAAGAACTTTTGATACCCTAGATACTGTTTTATCCCTTCTTGTATCGATAAAAAAGAATGATTCCATTGTTCTCTCGCTTCTTTTTTAATTTCGTCCATTCTTTGATTCACTTGCTCTAACCCGCTATTTTGTTCCAATGTTGCAATCTGCTGAGAGAGGGAAACAATACTCTGTTCATTTTCATTCCATTCTTTCAATAACGCTTGAAAGGCAAGCTGTTCTTTTCGTTCCTGTTTTTCTTTCACAAAACTTTGTAAGGAAACATGTTTTTCCTTTTCTTGTACTAATTTCTTTTCCCAATCCATGACGTCTCTGTGAGCTTTTGCAAACTCCAAATTATCCTTTTGATAACGTAAATCTGCTTGCTTAATGATTAGTTTCTCTATGTCTTTCTGCAGAGTAAGCAAACCTTCCTCTTCTGTTTGCTTCAAATGCTCTAGCGCACCTAGAAGCTGCCTGCCAGTTTGTATACTTGCCTGAACAATTTCTTTATGTTCTACCCCTTTAGCTAAGTGCTCTTCAAATGGGACAATGTCTTCTAAAAACTCTTTATGAGCTTGCTCTCTTTTCAATAGGACAGGCAGATCCTTTGCGATACTGGCCTGACTTTTGAATATCTCCACTAGATCGTTCTTTTGGTGTTCGGTTCGATGTAAGACCTGACTTACGGTTGGAATGATTCGTTTTTGGAACAGGGAATGATCATCCTCAGCTCCCTCGAAGTATTTTCCAACGCCGCCTTCATCCTTATTAATGTCCTTCATAATATCCCAGTCTTTACGGTTAATGCCGTATGTATCAAGAATGCGATAATGCTTTTTCGTATCTCGGTAAACGTCATATCCATTCCACTTTAAATAGTCTTTTAAGCCTTCGGTTTCAGCAACCTCACCATTTTCATAGAGCGGAATATGCTCAATGGAAGCTTCTTCCTTCCGTTCAAATTCTCTTGTATAGAATGTTATATTAGGAAGAATCTTGGCTTCCTGTTCTAATGTTTTATTTTCGTTTTCTTCACTCATCGAAATCCGCTGCTCAGCTGAAAACATTCCTCCAGTTATCAAATGGCGGTGGTCCGCACCGTCCAACTCCCACTGTATGAGAACATGAAAAGTATAGGGAATAAATTGCTCTTTATTATTAAAAAAGAACTGCTGGTAATAACGATTGTTTTGCTTTCCCCAAGAGGTACCTGGTTTAAGAATCTGGAAAATGGTCTGAAGAAACACACCTTTCCCGCCGCCATTCATCATCGCAATCAGCCCATTTGTGGATGTCTCCTCATTATGGAAATTAAACGTGGTATCTTTATATTGCTTTTGCATGCCATCATACTTCAGGCCGACAATTCTAATTCGATGGATTTTCGGCATGCTCATCCTCCTCTGATGTCATTAACTTTTTAAAAAGTTCATAACGGTCATAATCATGATACAAGTATTCAATCCGTTCAAAAAGTTCTTGTTTTGGAATGACCTTAGCGATATCGTCCCGGTCCAATATGACGATAAGCCCCTCACTCTCTAATAAGCGCATAGCGCCCGCAATTAAACCAATTCTGGTTCGTCTATTTCCCTTTTTTAATCCAAAATCGTCACTATCGACCTCCATGTATTTCCATGTGGTCACCACTTCCTTCATATCAATTCGTTCTTCTTCTCCAAAGGTCGGTTGATTTTTAAGCAGGCTCTCCCATTTCATAATGAGATCATTTACTTGGCGTTCTAATGCATAAAAGCTAATGCCTTCCCGCTTCGTGCGGATTTTTGCAGCCTGGTTTCGATCGATGGCTGCCAAAAAAGACATAATGATAATGCTGATTAGATGAAAATGTTTTTTCGTTTCCACTTGCTTATGCTTATCTTTTAAATGGGTAAAATTGGTAGCAAAGACCGAACCCGTTGGCTGAACCACTAAATGGATGCGTTTAGGTGCTTCAATGATATATGTACCGGATTCGTCTGCTAATAATAGTACTGTCTGTCTTACTTCCGGATCAAAATAGGTTTGGAAGTGTTCACTATTTTCGTCGATTACTTTTTCTTTTAATAGAGTAAAATAGACAGCTGATGCTTTTTTGATTGTTTCTGCATTCATCACTTATTCTCCTCTACACAAATTTTAAAAGGGGTCATTTTCGTTTGATACCACAGGAAAGGTTCCGCCTGATGATCGAACATCGTATAGATCTTTAAACCTTCAAACATTTCAAATTGTGGATACTCCTTCATTAGTTTATAAAGAAGAATTTCCCTCTCATCGCTTAAGGTTTCTTCCTTTCGATGGAGCACTTGGACCCTCAGCGGCTTTTTATCGAACATCATCCACAAATCAATCGTTTCAGATTCTTCAAACCATAAGTCCTGCACTTCTAATGGCAGCTCTTTTAAATCGGTTAATGAAAATTCACCGTTGGTTTGTAAAAACTGAAATACATAACTCCATGCCTTGATAACAGAATCCCAGTTGGTCACTCGTAGTCTTTTGATTCCTTCTTCTTGTTCCTCTTCAATGATTGTATCAGTTACTTGCTTTTCATTGAGTTCTTGCTCTCCCCAAATCCAGTCAAGCGGCAAGATAAATTCATTCTTCGGTGAGAATAAAGGCGATAGTAGTTTTTCTATGACAGTGAAACGTTGAACGCCTTCCTTCAATAACCAATTTTCATAAAAATGCTCTCGAAATGAAACGAGACTGTTTTCCCAAAACAATGAAGGGTTTTCCGCTTTTAATTTCATCTCATAGGAAATATTTTGAATGACGAGTTTGGCAAAACGATCATGCAGCTGCCTTGTATGGCCAATTTTTTCTTGAAGAAGAATCAATTCTTTTTGAATATAATCATCTTCTTCATTTCTTCGTTTTGTCTTATCTATCATACTAGTAATCGTCCGGAAGTGATTTTTCTCTTCTTCAAATTGCTTTTCAATTTCCACACGATTGTCTGCCCTTTGCCATTCATCTTCAATTAATAAGATTTTGGGATTATTAATCATTTCCTTTTGAAAGGAGAATTCCTTTGCCATTAGGCGGTTCACACGTGAAATGAGGTGATCGAGGTTACGAGTGGCTTTTCTGAAATTACCGTTTTTAATCAACTGCATACTGTAGAGTTGTTCAATCGTAATCGAGAATTCCTCTGCCATTTCCCTGCTCATAAAAATCATTTCCTGAGCGACATCGGTGAGTTTATATACAATGGATCCGCCCATCTCCAAATTCGTATATAATTCATCCATGGTGACATATCGAAAGGTTTGTGTCTCCCAGGATTGTTTTATTTCATCATAATATAAGGCTTCAAACGGTTTACTATACTCTTCTTTCCCCTGATAAAGGAGCCCGCTTGTAATCCGTTCAATTTGCTTTTCGTCTGCTAACAGTTTCATTTGTTTAATAGAATCTTCCACCATATACTTAATATCCGACTTACGACGATGATCATCATCATTTAATTCACGATAAAAGATGGTGAGAAGAACTTGCATGAGAATAGTTTGGATATGTGGTTTCAATTCCCCTACTTCCATTCCCCTGCCAAGCTCAAACAGTGGATTTAATCGTTGGATTCGCTGGGCAAATCCTTCCCATGATTCGTTCACAGCCATCTCCTCCAAGTTTCGATGTTTAAGACTTCTTGCGGAATCCGTTTATTTTCCTGCCATAATTGCATTAATAGATTTTGCTCCTCCTCGGTAAACCATTGAAAGAAAGCGTCACGGTATTTGGGATTCTGTGTTTGGCCTTGCTTTTGCTCATTCCGCTGATCTATACATTCAAGCATTTTCCGATAAATTTTTAAGGCAGGCTGAATACAGCAATCCGAATACTTTTCGATAAGCCGAATGAGGATGCCGTATCCTGCAGCATCCAAATCACCTGCGTAATAGAAAAGATAGTTTTTGACTGGAAACATTCGGAAGAAAAAAGAAAAGCTCCGTTCAATCTTAGTCCCTTCACCATAAATAATCAGTTCAGGTTCATAATCAAGTTGATTGGCTTCCAATAACTTAATGGAAGTATGGAAGAAAGATAGATTCTCGACAATCAGTATCCGCTGAATATCGTTAATTTCTTTCCCTTGCTTCATCCAAAAGACAAATGGCTCGCCGTAGTTCACCATTTTAAGACGCTCTTCTGATACTCCTATTCTAGCTAAAAATCCTTTCCCTTCAGGAAAACTATCACCGTCGAGTAGAAACTTTTCATGGCCAAAGAGCTCCAAGCTTCTTTCTTCGACTGAGACAGTTTCCCGTTCCTGACCGGATTGTAAAAATGAATATAAATGGTGGATTCGGTCCCATTCGTCTTTCGTTTGCCATTGGGGGTGCCGTTCATAAAAGGAAAAATCAAACTGATCACTTAATTTCATCATCCCAAGACGATCCCATTTGGCTGATTGAACTTTTATATTAACCCAGTAATATAATGGCAGCCCTGGTGTTCTGCCATTATATTGATTATTTTGTATAGGAATAAGAATTCCCTCAGCTTGCAAGGCTTCAATGGCACGGTGGAACAATGCATACCCGTCCATTTCGAAATAATCATCCAAAAGCCTGCGCAACTGAATCTCTAAATCGTTGATATTAATCTTCTTTTTTTGTTTTGGGTGTTGAATATCAGCAATAAACCCTCTCACCCTTGTTTCAATGATGTCGATGACCATTCACCTACTTAAAATCTCTTAGTTTCATAGGAATAGACTCCTATCATCCAATTTGGACATCCTTTTATTATAAACTAGTTATGGGAAGGTTGGTAAATGGATTTTTTCTTACAAAAATTTCCCGTTCAAATAGGCACCGGTTAACTCATCTGCCAAGGCGGACCCTATGTTAGAATTAATAGAGTAGTCCTTTACTAGAAGCTCATGATTGTTTAATATGTAACATATTAGTTTTATACTATTAAGAATGGTTTAAGGTTTATATTAGGGAATAAAAGGGATTGATAGACAAATAGAAAGAGGACACAAGCTCGGCTTAGTAGTCTTCTAACTGAAAGGAAGAGGCACCATGAAAAGGATTAAACTGTTACTTTTTCTGCTGGCTATAGGAATTAGTACCATTTTTATATTAAAAGACAACGAAACCATACCTTCTAAAGCAACAAGCATAGAACAAAAGAAAGATGTACCCTTACCAACAGAGCTTCATCCCATCGTAAAGGAAAGAAGCGACCAATTAGTCCAACAAGCGGCAAAGATAGGAATTGTCGTTTTGATTACGGACGGCTTCCGCAGTATAGAGGAGCAGAATACCATTTATGAGCAAGGACGTACGGCAGAGGGCAATATTGTCACGAATGCAAAAGGTGGAGAGTCTTACCATAATTATGGGCTTGCGATTGATTTTGCTCTTGAAACTACTTCAGGAGACGTTATTTGGGATCGTCAATATGATCGTAATCAGAATGGAAAGTCCGATTGGTCCGAGGTAGTGAAAATAGCTAAATCACTAGGGTTTGAGTGGGGCGGAGACTGGAAAGGTTTTAAAGATTATCCACATTTCCAAATGGATTTTGGACTGACAATTGCGGATTTGCAGAATGGAGAAAGACCTGACGATACATCTAACGTGGCAGATACCCAGTGATATTAACAATCACAAAAAACAAAGCACATTTGCGTCAGACGTGCTTTGTTTCCTTTTATACTAATATACTCGGTTTCCGCTATTATATTGAAACTTTCAATCTATTTAATTACTTGAACATTTCTTGGGAGAAGTCCATTCCCTTTTCTCTAAAAATATCACTGCGCAGCATGATTCTCAGAGTATCGTTCCCTTCTTCTCGAATAACCTCGCTGCACGGGCACGATTCTCTGAGTATCGTTCCCTTCTTTTCGAATAACCTCACTGCACGGGCACGATTCTCTAAGTATCGTTCCCTTCTTCTCGAATAACCTCACTGCACGGGCACGATTCTCCATTACTTCCTTTCTCCTTGTGCATATATCAAAAAGCACAACCCTAATTAGGTTGTGCTTCTTAATCAACAAATGCAAACTTTAGGGTTCACCCCAACAAGTATTTATGAACTTCCTGTGCAACTTCCCTGCCCTCGTTGATCGCCCAAACGATGAGGCTCTGCCCTCTTCTAGCATCACCTGCAGCGAACACTCCTTCAACGTTGGTTTTGAACTCACCGTATTTAGCTGCAACCTTTTGGTTGACTGCTTTCACACCGAATTGGCTTAACAGAGGCTGTTCCGTACCTTCAAAGCCGATTGCGATAAACACAAACTGCGCTGGCCATACTTTTTCAGTCCCAGGGATTTCTTTAAAATAATAACGGCCGCCTTCATCTTTCAATTTCTCCATTTGGATAGTGTGAAGTTCTTTCAGGTTCCCATTCTCATCTGCGACGATTTTCTTTGTTTGAATCGAATATTCACGAGGATCCTGACCAAATTTGGCTTCTGCTTCCTTATAAGCATAATCCATGGTAAAAACGTTCGGATACGCTGGCCATAAATTATCAGAAGTACGCTCACCAGGTAATTGCGGGTGCTTCCCGAACTGAACGACACTCTTGGCTTTTTGACGAAGCGCTGTTGCCACACAGTCAGCACCTGTGTCCCCGCCGCCAATAACAATGACGTCTCTATCTTCAACATTGATAAATTGACCATCCTCAAAGGTTGAATCTAATAGACTTTTTGTTGCCATAGTTAAATAATCCATTGCAAAATGAATACCCCTTGCTTCACGGCCTTCAATCACTAAATCGCGCTGCTTCTGGGCACCAGTACAAAGAATGACCGCATCAAACTGTGCTTGAAGATCTGCAGCTGTTATATCCTTACCCACTTCTGTATTCGTAACAAAGTCAATGCCTTCCTGTGTCAATAAACGAATACGGCGTTCTACAACATCTTTTTCAAGCTTCATGTTCGGAATTCCATACATCAACAACCCACCAGGACGGTCGGCACGCTCAAAAATCGTTACGGAATGGCCAGCTTGATTAAGCTGGTCGGCTGCTGCCAAACCAGCAGGACCAGAACCGATAATCGCCACTTTCTTTCCAGTCCGTACCCTTGGAATCCTAGGTGTAATCCAGCCGTTTTCAAAACCTTTATCAATAATCGCTTGTTCAATATTTTTAATTGTAACCGCTGGGTCGGAAATGGCTAACGTACATGAACCTTCACACGGCGCCGGACAAACCCTGCCTGTAAACTCAGGAAAATTATTTGTTTTCATCAGCCGGTCGAGTGCTTCTTTCCAACGGCCGCGGTAGACTAGATCATTCCATTCAGGAATCAGGTTGTGAATCGGACAGCCTGATGTTGCTCCTTGAATCTCCATTCCCGTATGGCAGAAGGGGATCGAGCAATCCATGCACCGCGCCCCCTGTATACGTAACTTTTCGTCAGAAAAAGGAACCTTATATTCTCTCCAATCGTTTTGGCGTGTCAGCGGATTTCTTTCCCCTACTTTTTCGCGGGCATATTCCATAAATCCCGTTGGTTTCCCCATTGTTCCTCTCCCCTTTCTTAGCGGTTTGCAGCTTCCTGCTGTTTAGAATGTGTTAGTTTTGCAGAGGAGTTCGCTAAAAAGGCACTCATGACTGCTTCTTCTTCCGATAATCCTGCTAATTTTTGCTCTTCAATCAAATCAATCATTCGTTTATAATCTTTCGGAATGACTTTGACAAATTTTCTGACACACTTTTTCCAGTCTTCTAGTACACAACTAGCCTTTACACTTTGAGTGTAATGGAAATGGTTTTCGATTAACTTTTTTAGCTCATCCTGTTCTGCAGGAGTTGAGACTGATTCAAATTCAATCAATTCTTGATTACATAAATGCTTAAATGCATCCTTGTCTTCTGTTAACACGTAGGCTGTTCCGCCAGACATCCCAGCTGCGAAATTTTTGCCAACTTCACCTAAAATAACGACGCGTCCGCCCGTCATATACTCACAACCATGGTCACCAACGCCCTCAACTACGACATTTATACCACTATTTCGAACAGCAAAACGTTCGCCAGCGCGGCCGTTAACATAAGCCTCGCCGCTAGTTGCCCCGATAAATGCCACATTTCCTGCTATGACGTTTTCTCCAGAAGCAATCTTCGTGTGCTCATCCGCTTTCACGATAATCTTTCCTCCAGATAGACCTTTACCTACATAGTCATTCGCGTCCCCGGTCAGTTCAAGAGTCAAGCCTTTTGGTACAAAAGCACCAAAGCTTTGGCCGGCAGAACCATTAAATCTTAAGGTAATGGTATCTTCCAGAAGCCCTTCTTCACCGTAGCGTTTGGAAATTTCACTTCCGATGATCGTACCAGCCACCCGATTGATGTTCGTAATTGGGAAGCTTAAATCAACCGGTGTTCCCTGTTCTAATGCCGGTTGAACAGCCGGTAGAATTTTTTGGATATCAAGAGATTCATTGATTCTATGATTTTGTGGTCGTTTAAAAGTACGCACACCTTCAGGCTTGTAAAGCAATGCTTTCAAATCCAAATGCTGAGCCTTCCAATGTGCTTTTGCCCGCTCACTTACGGTTAATACATCTGCGCGGCCGACCATTTCCTCTACAGTCCTGAAACCAAGTTCAGCCATAAGCTCGCGCACTTCCTGTGCAATGAAACGCATAAAGTTAACGATATAATCTGCTTCACCCGTGAACTTTCTGCGAAGCTCTGGGTTTTGAGTGGCAATCCCAACAGGACATGTATCCAAATGACAAACACGCATCATCACACAGCCAAGAACAACTAACGGTGCAGTTGCAAAGCCAAATTCCTCCGCTCCAAGCAAAGCCGCCATAACGACATCCTTACCTGTCATTAATTTTCCGTCTGTCTCAAGCACAACTCGATCACGTAATCCATTCAGCATGAGCGTTTGGTGTGCTTCTGCTAACCCAAGTTCCCACGGTAATCCGGCATGCTGAATGCTCGTTTTCGGGGAGGCACCTGTTCCGCCATCGTAACCGCTGATGACAATGACATCTGCCACCGCTTTTGCTACTCCTGCGGCAATCGTTCCTACTCCACCTTTTGAGACAAGCTTTACGCTAATGCGCGCATCACGATTTGCATTTTTTAAATCATGGATTAGCTGGGCTAAATCCTCAATGGAGTAAATATCATGGTGCGGCGGCGGTGAAATTAAGCTGACTCCCGGCGTTGCCCCGCGAACATCCGCAACCCATGGATATACCTTGGTACCCATCAACTGGCCGCCTTCACCAGGCTTTGCACCTTGTGCCATTTTGATTTGCAGCTCTTGGGCATTCACAAGATAATGACTTTTTACACCAAAGCGGCCGGAAGCAACCTGTTTAATCGCACTTCCTCTGTTGTCGCCATTTTGATCTACCTCATATCGGCTAGAATCTTCTCCGCCTTCACCGGAATTGCTTTTTCCGCCTAACCGGTTCATGGCAATCGCCAATGTTTCATGAGCTTCCTTACTGATCGACCCAAATGACATTGCACCCGTTTTAAAGCGGCGTACAATTGAATCCACTGATTCTACTTCTTCAATCGGTACAGCTGTACGCGTTCCATTAAAGGAGAATAAGTTGCGCAAGAAGCCAAGTCTTTCTTCATTTGCTAATGTTGAGTATTTTTTAAATAATTGATAATCACCGTTACGGCAAGCCCATTGCAACGTATGGATAGTTCCAGGGTTAAAGGCATGGTGTTCACCATCATGTCTCCATTGGAAGTTACTGCCTGATTCTAAGGTTTTGTCGGTTGATCCAACAAACGCTTCCTCGTGTCGCAGCTTCGCTTCCTGGGCGATAGTGTCTAAACCAATCCCACCAAGCTGTGAAACTGTTCCAGTAAAGTAGGTATTGATGACATCAGTGCCAATCCCCACCGCTTCAAAAATTTGTGCACCGCGGTAGCTTTGCACGGTTGAAATCCCCATTTTTGACATGACCTTCACAACACCCTCAGTCATGGCATAGATATACTTCTTCACCGCTTCTTGATAAGTGAATGGTATGGTTCCTTCCTCAACAGCTTGCTGATAGGTAGCGAACACAAGATAAGGGTTAATGGCATCCACACCATATCCAAGCAGTACAGCAAAATGGTGAACTTCTCTTACTTCTCCGGTTTCAATGATAATGCTTGCTTTCGTTCTCAATCCTTCACGAATCAAGTGTTGATGAAGGGTGCTCGCTGCCAATAAAGATGGAACGGCAGCTTCTTTTGCATTCATATTACGATCAGACAGGATAATTAAGCTTGCACCGCCTGCAATTGCTTTTTCTGCTTGACGGCAAATTTCCTTAAGGCTATTCTCTAAATCCTCGGTAAAAAGGATGTCGATTGCATGGCTTTTAAATGCTTCGTTCGTTCTTAAATCTTCAAGCTGGCTGTTCGTTAGGATTGGTGTCTCCAACTGAATCCGACGGCAATTTTCTGCCGATGGATGAAGTAAATTCCCCTCTGCTCCTAAATAGGAAATCGTTGAAGTGACAATGGCTTCACGAATCGAGTCAACCGGCGGATTGGTTACTTGGGCAAATAATTGCTTAAAATAGTTAAACAAGTTTTGTGGCCGGTTTGATAATACAGCAAGAGGCATATCATTTCCCATCGCTCCGAGCGGATCTTTTCCTTCCGTTACTGCTGGAAGGATATATTTTTGAATATCCTCATACGTATATCCAAAGGCTTTTTGAAGGGTCAGTATATCAGCAGGGATTTCTCCCTCAGCCTCTACGCTATCGTTCAATCGAACAAGCTGTTCATTTAGCCATTGCTGATACGGCTGTTGACTCGCCAATTGTGATTTGATTTCCTCGTCAGAAATAATTCTTCCTTCTTCTAAATCAATCAAAAGCATTTTTCCTGGGCGCAGGCGCTCTTTATATAAAACCTTTTCAGGCTCCACATCGATGACGCCAACCTCTGATGAAAAAATAATATAATCATCTTCTGTTACGTAATAGCGAGCCGGACGTAATCCGTTCCGATCCAAAATGGCACCGATTTGTTTACCATCTGTGAAAGAAATAGCAGACGGTCCATCCCAAGGCTCCATTAACGAACTATGGTATTCATAAAAAGCGCGCTTTTCCTCAGAAATATGAGGGTTTTCAGACCATGGCTCTGGTACGAGCATCATGGCTGCGTGAGCTGGCTTTCGGCCGGCAAGCACCAAAAATTCGAGCGCATTATCCAATATGGAAGAATCACTTCCTTCTGTATCGAGAATAGGCAGTACTTTTTCTAAATCCGTTCCAAATGCTTCTGAAACGAATTGTTTTTCCCGCGCCTTCATCCAGTGAATATTTCCCTGAAGTGTATTAATCTCGCCATTATGAATTAAATAGCGATTAGGATGTGCTCGTTCCCAGCTTGGAAATGTGTTTGTACTAAAACGCGAATGGACTAAAGCAAACGCTGAGACAAACGTCTCATCCTGCAAATCTAAGTAAAACTGATCAACTTGTTCAGGTGTTAATAAACCTTTGTAAACAATCGTCCTGCTAGAAAGACTAGCAAAGTAAAAACGATATTCTGAGGTCTTTGCCCATTTTTCTGCCAGTTTGCGAATGACGTATAGTTTGCGTTCAAACGCTAATGAATCCGTACCTTTTTCGTTATCACCAACAAACAACTGACGAATCACAGGACAGCTTTCCTGTGCCGTTACCCCTATTGGTTCTGCATTAACTGGGACTGTTCTCCAGCCAAGCACCGTATGCCCCTCTTGTTCGACCATTTTAGTGATATATGTTTCAATTTCTTCCCGTTCCCCATCGTTCTTAGAGAAAAACAGCATCCCCACACCGTATTTCCCTTTTTGCGGTAAGTTGATTTCTGAACATTCTTTGCGGAAAAATTGATCCGGTATTTGAACCATAAGTCCCGCGCCATCGCCTGTAAGAGGATCACTCCCCTGTCCGCCGCGATGTTCCAATTGACAAAGCATCTTTAGTCCTTTTGCCACAATATCATGTGTAGCATTCCCTTTAATGTGAGCATACAAGCCGATACCACAAGCATCATGTTCAAATTCTGGACGGTAGAGACCTTGTGCTTTTGGTAGTTGATGAAACGTCATATCTAATCTCTCCCTGTTAGTGAAATTGTCGGAATATTTATATCCACTATTCTAGGTTTTCTAATTAATACAAACAATATATAATTTATATCAAACCAATCTAATTTTTATATAAATAGAAGGAGGAATAGCATTGGAGCTTCGTCAATTACGTTATTTAATCGAAGTGGCAGAGCGGCAGCATGTGACGGAGGCCGCTGATCATCTAAACGTGGCGCAATCGGCGGTTAGTTATCAAATTACCAAACTGGAAGAAGAGCTAGGGGTTAAATTATTAGAAAGGGTCGGCAGGAACATTAAGATTACACAGGTCGGAAACATTTTTTTAGAATTTGCGAAAAGTGCTCTAAACACATTAGAAGAAGGAAAAGACAAAGTAGATGAATATCTTAATCCTTTAGGAGGCACGCTTCATATTGGGTATCCTTCGAGTCTTTCCATTTATTGGCTTCCAACTCTTATTTCGGCTTATAAAGAAGTTGCGCCAAATGTTAACTTCCATTTGCGGCATGGCTCCTATGCCTACTTAATTGATGCCGTTAAAAACGGTGAAATCGATTTAGCCTTTCTTGGTCCTGTCCCCATGAAGGAACCTGACCTTGAGACGAAGATTTTATTTATGGAAAATATCGCTGCGCTGATTCCACAGCGTCATCCTTTGGCTGATAGAAAAAGTCTGTTTTTAAGTGACTTGCGGACAGATCCATTTGTCTTATTTCCAGATGGATATGTCCTTCGAAAAATTGCTGTAGATGCCTGTCATGAGGCTGGGTTTGAACCGAATATTGTGTCAGAAGGGGAAGATATGGATGCTTTAAAAGGACTTGTTTCCGCAGGAATCGGCGTTAGCTTATTACCTGAAAGTACTTTCTATGACTCTGTTCCCAGGTTCACAGTCAAAATACCGATAGAAGCACCAAAGGCCATGCGTACAGTTGGGGTTATCATTCCTAAACACAGGGAAATAGGACCTTCCGAAAAGAATTTCTATCAATTTCTCATCCAATACTTCAACCGATTGGACCAATTCAAATAAATAAGACTAGTAAAAACGATAGAAAAAAAGATAACTATATAATCAATTTCCGATTAATCCAAAATGTACATGGGAATAATAAACAGTGTTCGTGAATTTTAAAGCTAGAAAGGAGATAATCACATGCCACAAGGAGCTACTGAAACAAGCACCTTAAAAGTTGGTGATCCGGCACCGGATTTCACAGTGGAAGCCCATGGCGGCCGCAGAGTGACGTTGAGTGAATTCCGCGGATCCAAAAATGTATTTCTTTGTTTTTATCCTCTAGATTGGACCCCAGTTTGAGGCGCGCAAATGCCTTCATACGAGGATGATCTCCCTCGTTTTGAAGATTTTGATACCCAGGTCTTGGGTATTTCAGTCGATAGCGTTCACAGTCATGATGCATGGGCAAAATCAATCGGCGGGATATCGTATCCGCTTTGTTCCGATTTCTATCCACATGGAGAGGTTTCGGAGAAATATGGCGTCCTTCGCAAAAACAAAGGCGAACCGGCATATGGAGCTTCAGAGCGCGCTCTCTTTATCATTGATAAAGAAGGAATCGTTCAATGGATTGATGTTCATCCACTTGACAAGCAGCCTGATAACGAAGAATTGTTTGATGTTTTACGAAAACTTTAAATCGAATAATGTTAGTAGAATATAAGGAGGCTGTGTATGGAACTCTCAAGAAAAGCTATCCCATATACACCTAGTACCAAACCACTGCATGAAATGACCATTATGATTGTTTCTACTTCTGGTGTTCATCTAAAGGACCAAGAGGCATTTAACACGGATCCTTCAGTAGGAGATGCGACCTTCCGCATTATTCCAGGAGACGTAAATTCAAAGGATTTAACCGTCACTCATGCAGCCCCAAAGGAGCATTATAATACAGATGCTCCGAAAGAGGATATTAACTGTGTTTTTCCTATTGATCGACTTCGGGAAATGGTAGACGATGGAGACCTAGGCGGGGTTGCCGAGAAACATATGACCATGATGGGTTATTCCATGAGATTAAACATTATCAATAAGGAAACAATCCCTGCACTCGTGAAAGAAGTAGTCCGTTCCAAAGCGGATGCGGTGCTTTTAACTGCCGGCTGACCGCTCTGTCATCGCACTGTAGTTACAGTGCAGCGCGGCATTGAATCTCAGGGAATTCCAACCGTACTAATTACGTTAGATGTAGAACAATCCAGTTTAATGAGGCCGCCGCGAGCGATCCATCCAGTGGGGTTCGAATTCGGACACTCCCTAGGAAAGCCTCATGATAAAACAACACAAATGAAAGTATTAATGGCAGCACTGGCAGAACTAAATGAACGACAAGAGCCAGGCAATATTCATGATGCTCATTTTCCATCTTATTAAGGAATAAGAAGGGACGGCTTGATTGCCGTCCCTTTCTGTTTATACAATATCCCCCACTGAAAGGGGTGAAACCCTTACAGTTTTTAGTCAATTGGTAGTCGGATCCTTGAGATTCTAATGATTAATCGTTGGTAATCTTTCTAATTTGTCAAAATCCGAATCATTACTTAACTGCTCCCAAAGTACTTCAGGTTCGACAACGTCTGCATACAGACAACAATCGATAAACTTCTTTTTAACTTCATTAAAAAATGTTTTAGGTTGTATGTGCTCGATATGTCTTTTTGTTTCATTTGCAGTTTTGACCTTAATATCACCTAAAGGAATACCTAGTGTATTTGCCTGGGTTTGCTCTATTTTTATACGATGAGCTAATTCTAAGACCTGAGTTTCCATAAGAGCACTCTCCGTCAGATTATTCAGGTGAACACTCCCATTAACAAAGGTAAAGGCAACCATAAAAGGAATACTAAATTTAGCATCTTGTAAGGTTTTAGGATGACAGCGATCCTCAAGCGGCTGACATAACATACCTGCTGTTTCATTTACTCCGATTACAATTTGGTCGATGTCATGAAGACTAATATGATTTCGAAGAACAAGGACTGATTGAATATACGGATGTGAGTAACGGCAGCTAGGATAAAGTTTAATAGATGTATCGGAAAAAGCCCATGTAACAGTATCCAATAATACACCCCGTTGTTTTTCGTTTAGATTTTCCCCAAAATAATTTGGAAAAAGACCTGTCTTTCCATCCAAACAACTTGCAGGAGCAGTCACCCCTTCTCGGGCTAAAAATGCAGCTTGAACACCTCCCATTGAGGCAAAGGCTGGATAAATTGCTCTAGCCTGTGAACCTGTCCCCACTCCCGGCTCTTTTCCACCTGCCGCTTGCATATACGCAAGCCCTAAGGCATGAACTAACTTCTCATCATCTAATCCAAGTACAAGTCCAGCAGTAATTGCGGCTCCTAAATAACCAAACAGTTGACTTAAAAACCATTTGGAATCGGAACCCGTTCCCCTAGGTTCAATTGCATACCCAAGCCGGCATAATAACTCGTTTCCTAATGCAACTGAAGTAATAAGATCCGTACTCCTTGAATCTTGAGAGTCAGCAGCAGCTAAGGCGGCTGCTAACGTAACAGGAGTTGGATGAATTCTAGCTAAATCATTGATATCATCATAGTCTAAAGCATGTGCTAAAGCCGTATTTGCAAATGCAGCATAGGCAGGAGGTAATCGCTGCTCACTTCCAATTACTCTCCCTGTCCCACCGGTTACTCCAATTGATAGACCTGCTATTGATTTTAAAGCGACCGGTGCTCCTTTATAAGAAGCTAAAGAAATGGCAATTGTATCACATATATGAAGAATCGCTTTTTTACGAATATGCTCTGGCACTCCTTGCTTCTGTCTTTGACGGATAGCTTGTACAATCTCGTGGCTTAATGACAAAATAGCTTCCCCCTAGTAAATGTTTTATTGTCAAATATTCAACTATGTCCATCTAGTTTCCTGTTTTCCCTATAAAAAACTCCTTGCATACAAAAAGCCCGCTTCATTAAAATAAAGCGAGCTACCACTTAAAGTTGGATTGACTCTTAACAGTTAGACCGGATATACAGGATGCTTCCGTTCTGAGAAAATGAGGTATTTTGAAGAATATGCCTCAAAACGAGTGACAAGTTCCTTACGTAATGAGTTCGCTGGGATAATTCCGTCAATCACCATCTCGGAAGCCAAATTATAAATATCAATATCCTCTTTATATTCCTCACGTTTTTGTTCAATAAATGCAGCACGCTCCTCTTCTGGCAGCGCAGCAATCTTATTTGCATAGACCGCATTAACAGCCGCCTCTGGTCCCATAACCGCAATGGATGCGGAAGGTAAAGCAAGACAAGCATCCGGTTCAAATGCTGGGCCAGCCATTGCATAAAGACCAGCACCATATGCTTTACGTACGATAACTGAAATTTTTGGAACACTTGCTTCAGACATCGCTGAAATCATTTTCGCACCATGGCGAATGATTCCTGCTCGTTCTACCTTGGTACCAATCATAAATCCAGGTACATCCACTAGGAATAAAAGCGGAATATGGAAGGCGTCACAAAGATTAATAAATTTCGCCGCTTTATCGGCTGAATCGTGGAATAACACTCCGCCTTTAACACGCGGCTGATTGGCGATTATTCCAACAGGCTTCCCTTCCATACGGGCTAGGCCTGTGATAAGTTCACCGGCAAAAAGCTTCTTAATCTCATAGAAAGAACCTTCATCAATGATTCCATTGATTAGATCAAGCATATTAAATGGTGAATTTTGATTCACTGGAATTAACTCTTCTAATGGTTTCTTCAATTGTTTTGGTTCCACCGCCTCACGAACTGGCGGTTTCTCAGAAAAATTAGCTGGAAAGTAAGATAGATAGTTTCTAGCCATAGAAATGGCTTCCTCTTCATTTTTCGCCAGAACATCACCGCAGCCTGAAACAGAACAGTGCATGCGGGCTCCACCCATTTCCTCCAAGGTTACATGTTCACCAATAACCATTTCTGCCATTCTTGGTGACCCCAGGTACATCGACGCATTTTTATCAACCATGATAACAATGTCACAAAAAGCTGGAATATAGGCTCCGCCTGCAGCAGATGGCCCAAATAGAATACAGATTTGAGGGATTTTTCCTGAAAGTTTTACTTGATTGTAAAAGATTCTTCCGGCACCACGACGTCCCGGGAACATTTCCACCTGATCCGTGATCCTCGCTCCAGCGGAATCTACCAAGTATAATAATGGCACTCGCAGTTTTTCAGCTGTTTCTTGGATTCGAATAATTTTTTCAACCGTCCGGGCTCCCCAAGAACCAGCCTTAATGGTGGAATCATTGGCCATCACACAAACCGTCTGGCCATTTATCTTGCCCATCCCTGTCACAACTCCGTCAGCAGGAAGATCCCCCGCCATACAGTTTGCAAATAGACCATCCTCTAGTTCAAGGTCAGAATCAAATAATAATGATAAACGATCGCGGACAAACAATTTCCCCTGCTCTTGGTTTTTCTCGTGATATTTAGGAGGTCCACCCTTTTTAATTTGTTCAACTCTATCATTTAACGTTTGTTGGAGAGGTTTCATATCCACAGTCATTTTTCCTCCTCGATTCATGTAAGTTTCTTATTCTCCAATGTAGTTTGGAGTTCGTTTCTCTTTAAATGCCTGTAATCCTTCTAAACGATCTTTTGTTGGGATTGTCACTGCATAGGCATTTTGCTCAATGGCAAGACCGGTATTTAGATCAACATCATACCCTTTATCAATAGCGAACTTTGCTTGGGTAACCGCAATCGGGCCATTCCGAACGATTTGCCCGGCAACTTCTAATGCTTTATCTAGTAAATCTTCAAATGGAACCGTATACTCTACTAATCCAATTTCAAGGGCCTCTTTGGCGTCAATTCGTCTAGCAGTAAAAATCAGCTCTTTTGCACGTCCCTTTCCTACTAATCTAGGTAATCGCTGTGTTCCCCCGGCACCTGGGATGATCCCCAGGGATGTTTCCGTTAGACCAAGCTTGGCCGTTTCTGAGGCAATGCGAATATCACAAGCAAGTGCAAGTTCAGTTCCCCCGCCAAAAGCGACTCCGTTCACAGCTGCTATGACGGGTTGTGGTAATGATTCTAACGAGTTGATTGTATCGCGGATCAAAGACACTGTTTTCTTCACTTGAACACTATCCATTCCCGCTCTTTCTTTTAAATCAGCTCCTGCACAAAAAGCTTTTTCCCCCGCCCCTGTTATAACGATACAGCGGACTGACACATCAAATTTACAGGCAAGAAGTGCGTCGCGGAGCCCCTCTAACATTTCTATTGATAAAGCATTAGCCGCTTCCGGCCTATTTAGCGTAATCACTACGATTCCGTTATCCAGTTTATTAACTAATATTTTACTCATACATTCACCTTCCTCAAACGGAGCTTCCAAGTATTCCACCCAGCCCGGCGGAACTGGCTGCTTGAAAACTTTTACTAGGCAATGTTCTGCCTATCTTCTCCTGAATGAATTGCGAGGCATATAGCAGCTTTTGTTGATCAACCCCAGTATGAATCCCCATCCCGTGGAGCATATAGAGTAAATCATCTGTCGCTACGTTTCCGGATGCACCAGGTGCATAAGGACATCCCCCTAAGCCGCCAAGGGACGAATCAAACGTAGTAATTCCCATGTCTAATGATACTAAGATGTTAGCTAGTGCTGTTCCCCTTGTATCATGAAAATGCATGGCTAGCTTATCTGCCGGAAATCTTTTCAATAATACTTCCAATACTTCTTGGACTTGCTTTGGATTTGCGACACCGATCGTATCCCCAAGAGACAGCTCAGCAATCCCCATTTCAAATAACGCTTCGGACACTTTTATGACACCTTCGATATCGACATTTCCTTCATACGGACAGCCAAAAACTGTGGAAACATAACCTCTGGTAGATTTCCCTGCTGTCAGGGAGTCTCTTACCAAATCTCTTAAAACAGGTAAAGTCTGATCAATATTTTTATTAATGTTTTTAAGATTATGAGTTTCACTCGCTGACATAAATACAGCGACTTCATCTATGTTTGCTTGAAAAGCCCGTTCCAAGCCTTGGTGGTTTGGAACGAGTGCGGTATAGGTAACACCTGGCACTTTAGTAATTCCAGTTGCAACGGCAACGGCATCAGAAAGTGCAGGGATCCATTTTGGATTAACAAACGAAGTAATCTCAATATGTTTAAGTCCACTTTCTGACATTTGATTAATCCAAGTGATTTTATCCTCTGTTGAAATAAAACTCTTTTCGTTTTGTAAACCATCACGAGGACCAACCTCTTTAATCGTTACACCTGCCGGCCACTTCATTGCTCCATCTCCTTTCCACCTTTATATAGGCTTTATTCGACTACTACAATAACATCGCCTTCATTTACAAATTCGCCTTCTGCCACCTTTACTTCCTTTACCGTCCCATCAAATTCAGCAGCAATCGGAATTTCCATTTTCATTGATTCTAAAATCACAACATCCTGGCCTTCTTCTACCTGGTCTCCAACTTGAACTAATACCTTCCATACACTTCCTGCCATGCTTGCAATGATTTCATTCATGATAATTCCTCCTATTTTACCTTGTTGGGTTTAGTTGGTTTTAAATACTTGCTGACAAAGTCTGTTGTCGTATCCCCTGAATGGAATGCCGGATGAGCAACCACTTCTTGAAGCATCGGGATGTTCGTTTTAATTCCTTCAATATGATAATCAGCTAATGCGTCTTGTAAGCGATTGATAGCCTCTTCACGAGAGCTGCCTTTAACAACTAGCTTCGCAATCATTGGATCATAAAATGGAGTAACGACGGATTGACCGTGAATAGCTAATTCATGTCGCACTCCCGGTCCATTCGGAAGATCTAATTTTGTTATTTTTCCAGGTGAAGGGAAAAATGTCTTAGGGTCTTCTGCATAGATTCTAACCTCGATGGCATGGCCCACAAGTTTTACATTTTCCTGCGAAAAATTCAAAGGTTGACCTGCAGCAATTTGCAATTGTTGTTCAACTAAGTCTAAACCTGTAATTTCTTCCGTAACCGGGTGCTCTACTTGTAAACGGGTATTCATTTCAAGAAAGTAGAAGTTTTGCTCTTCATCCACTAAGAACTCAATGGTTCCTGCATTTTTATACCCAATTGATTTTGCCGCTTTCACTGCAGCCTCGCCCATCTTCGTACGGGTGTCTTCCGTGATAAACGATGATGGGGCTTCTTCTACAACCTTTTGATGGCGACGCTGGATTGAACATTCACGTTCCCAAAGATAAACGGTATTCCCCTCACCGTCTGCTAAGATTTGAATCTCAATATGTCTTGGATTGGAAACAAATTTTTCTATATACATCGATCCATCACCAAAGAAATCTGTCGCTCGCTTTTGGTTCCCCGCAAAAGCTTTTCGGACTTCATCTCCGCTATGGACCACCTGCATTCCAATTCCTCCGCCCCCAGCAGAGGCTTTCAGCATGACAGGGTAGCCGATGCGATCAGCCACTTCTACTGCTTCCTCTGCATCTGCCAGCGGGTAAGTAATTCCGGGTACAACAGGAACACCTGCTTCTTCCATCACTTTGCGTGATTCAATTTTACTTCCCATTTTCGAGATTACCTTTGGAGAAGGTCCGATGAAAATTAGCCCTGCTTCCTCACAACGACGGGCAAATTCAGCATTTTCAGAAAGCAAGCCATATCCCGGATGGATTGCCTCTGCCCCTGAGATTTTCGCAACCTCTAGTATTTTATTGATGTTTAAATAGCTTTCTGCTACCCGGGAACCTCCAATTAAATAGGCCTCATCTGCCAGTTTTACATGCGGGGCATCACTATCAGCTTCAGAGTAGACTCCAATCGTTGTAATCCCTAAGGCTTTGCATGTACGGATAACACGAACAGCAATTTCTCCGCGATTAGCAATTAAGACTTTTTTGAACATGCTTTCCACCCTTTCTCGCTTTTATCAACTCGTAAGCTTCCTTACAAAGATATGTAAAGGTACATTTTTTCAACTATCTTTATCAAAAACTCCTAATCTTAAATAAGAAACCAGTCATTTGCCAGGCAGTTTCCTGACAAATGACAGCTCTCCTTACTACCTTTTTGCTGTTGCTTTTTCAGCAACAATTTTTTGTATTTGAAGAACAGTAGCTGGGTCTTCTAGTCCTGTAATATCGCCTTGAACCTTTCCTGATACAACAATTTCCTTTAATAGGCGGCGCATGATTTTTCCACTTACTGTTTTCGGCAGCATATCTGTAAAAATAATCGATTTTGGAGCAGCAATCTTGCCAATTTGTTGGATAATCTGGGCATTTATTTGCTGTTTTAATTCTGCTGTTTCTTGATAACCATCGGCAAGACGGACAAAAACGAGCGGAACTTCTCCTTTGATTTCGTCAGGTATTCCGATGATTGCCGTTTCAGCAACACCCTCAATTTCTAGTACAGCGCTTTCCATCTCCATTGTACTTAATCGATGTCCTGCGACATTAAACGCATCGTCCGAACGGCCAACTACCCATAAATAGCCATCCTGATCAATCAACGCCAGGTCGCTGGCATAATAGCAGCCATCCACTTGACTGAAATAGGAGGCGTAATAGCGCTCAGGTTCTTTCCAAAGGGTACGGCATAGCATAGGAAATGGTTTACGAATAACCAGATTACCTAACCTTCCAGGTTGAACTGAATTTCCTTCTTCATCCACGACATCAAAAACAGCACCTAAAAAGGCAGTACCTGCAGCACCTGGTTTCATTGGCGTCAGCCATGCTGCTCCTGCGATAGGCGACCCTGCTGTTTCCGTCTGCCCCCAAGTATTGTTTATATATACTTTCTTCTTACCTAACACATCGTATGTCCAATACCAGGTTTCTGGATCGAAAGGCTCTCCAACAAGGGATATAACATCCAGGCAAGTTAGATCAAATTTCTCTAATACCTTTTCTCCCATACTCTTTAACATTCTTAATGCAGTTGGGGCAGTAAATAGTTTATTCACCCTGTATTTTTCAATCACTTGATAGAAACGGTCTTTTGCTGGATAATCTACTGCTCCTTCATAGACAACGGTTGTGACACCATTTGCTAAGGCACCAGTAATCCCCCAAATATGCATGGTTAACCAGCCGATATCCGCGGTACACCAGAAAACATCGTCATCATGGTGATCCATATGATACTTGGCATATATATAATTCTGAATAACAAAAGCCATGCCGGAATGTACAACACCTTTTGGTTTCCCTGTGGTACCGCTAGTATAAAATACAATACCGCTCTCATTCGCTTCTAATCTCTCAGGTTCACAAACAATGCTTGCTGCTTTTGTCTGTTCATGCCACCAGTAATCCCGGCCTTCTTTCATTTGAACCTCTGAACCTAATCTATTTACAACAATGACAGCTTCTATGGAAGCAATCGATGGGACAACATTGTCAACCTTCTCTTTTAAAGGAATCAATTTTCCCCTGCGTTCAGTTGCGTCCGCAGTAATCAAAACTTTTGGTTCAAAATTAATGAGTCGGTCTGACAATGATTTTTCGGAGTAACCTGAGAAAATCGTATTGTAAATGGCCCCAATTCGAAAACAAGCTAAAACAGATATAATCGCTTCTGCTAAATTTGGTAGAAAAATAGCGACACAATCGCCTTTTTTTACACCGAATGATTTTAGAACATTGGCAAACCGATTAACCTCCGCAAGAAGCATATTATAGGTATAAAATTTGCTGTCTCCGTTTTCCCCTTCCCAAATCAAAGCAGTTCGATTCCCTGCACCATTTTCAATATGCCGATCAAGTAAGTTTACACTCGGATTACTTATACCGCCGGTAAAAAAGCGAAAATCAGGAAGTTCTCCACTAATGGTTTCATTCCATGGTTCATACCAAACAAGTTCACGTGCTGCAGTATCCCAGAATGTTGCAGGATCTTGTTGAGATTGTTTAAGAAGTTCTTGAAAAGCTTCGGTACTGCCAATCGATGTTGAACGTACTTTCTCTTCTGCTGGATAAATGAGTTTACTATTTGAAACAACTTGTAAAATTCCACTGATATCCATAATATGGCTCCTTTAACAATGATATTTATTCACCATAAAATACGTTAACATCCAATTTGTTTCGCAATGACCATTCGTTGAACTTCAGATGTTCCTTCACCAATTTCCAATAGCTTTGCATCGCGGAAGAATCGCTCAACTTGATATTCCTTCATATATCCATATCCGCCATGAATTTGAACCGCTTGGTCGCATGCACGCATACAAATCTCCGAAGCAAATAACTTTGCGTATGCAGCTTCCTTCTTAAATACTCGTCCTTGATCCTTTAACCAGGCTGCTTTGAAGACCATATTCCGCGCCAATTCGATATTCATTGCCATATCCGCAAGCTTAAATTGGATGGCCTGGAAATTGGATAAGCTTTTTCCAAACTGCTTTCTTTCTTTTGCATATTGAAGTGACTTTTCATATGCTCCTTGAGCAATCCCTACCGCCATGGCACCAATTCCAATTCGGCCGCCATCAAGTGTAGCTAAGAATTGTTTGTAACCGTTTCCAATTGTGCCTAGCAGATTTTCTTTAGGAACTCTTACATTGTCTATGATAAGTTCTGTCGTATTCGAGGAATGAAGACCCATTTTTTCGTAGTTGTCAATCACGGTGAATCCTTTTGCATTGGTAGGAACAATAAATGCACTGATCCCATTGATTCCTTTTGAACGATCTGTTACCGCAGTCACTGCCAGGTGCTTGGCATAGCTTGCATTTGTAATGAAGCACTTTGAGCCGTTAATCACCCACTCGTCTCCATCAAGAACTGCTGTTGTTTGAGTTCCCCCTGCGTCGGAGCCTGCATTTGGTTCTGTTAATCCAAATGCACCGAAGGATTCTCCCGTACAAATAGGGGTTAAGTATTTTTCTTTTTGCTCGTGGGTACCAAATAGATTAAGTGGAGCCCCGCCTAATGAGATATGTGCTGAATATGTAATTCCAGTGGAGGCACAAACGCGGCTTAGTTCTTCAACGACGATTGCAAAACTGACAGTGTCTGCTTCACCGCCGCCATATTGTTCAGGAAATGGAAGACCCATGATACCTAGCTCTGATAATTTTGCGAAAATCTCTTTAGGGAATTCCCCCGTCCGATCACGTTCATCTGCACCAGGAGCTACCTCTGCATCAGCAAAGTCCCGAATTAAATTGCGGATCATCTCTTGTTCTTTCGTTAAATCAAAATTCATTTATTTACAACTCCTTTCACCAATTATGAGTGTTTTTAGAAATAAAAAATGAAAAACAACCTATTAAACTCTTTTTCTACGTGCAGCCCCCCTTTCAATACATTCCAAATTTTCTTATAATCAGAATATAACGATTAGCAATATTATGCTATGTACCTTTTCATGAATATAGATGTGATAAATTTGTGTCTTTTACACAAATTTATAAAATTGGATCGATATGTAAATGACATTTCATAGAGGAAGGGTGATGAAACGGTGCAAGATACATTAACTCATCGGCAACTTAAGTCCTTAATCCATGTTTCCAACGTTATTAATTCCAAATTGGATATAAATTCAATTTTTGAATCCATCATGAGCGAAACCATCTCTGTGGTGGAAGCGGCTGGCGGCGGCTCGATATGGATTTTTGACAAAAAACAGAACCGACTAATCGCTAAATCAGCGCAAGGATTATTTTATCCTCATATCTTCAGGCAAATTAAACTTGTTAGTGGTGAATCGATGACGGGGATGGCTTTTGCTGCGAAAAAATGTCTCATTTTTTGGGATGAGGAAGAAGTAAAACAAGCACTGTCTACACTGACTCCACATAATAGAGATTTATTGGATCAGGCAATTCCGAGTAATTTTCATTTTACCTCTGTTATTTCCTCCCCTATCTTACAAAAGGGAGAATGTATCGGTGTTATTACATTAGACTCATTTGAACAGTCTTTGCAGTTTAAGCAAGAAGATATTCATTTATTGGAAGCGATTGGTCACCAAGCAGCGGTTGCCTTGGAAAAATCCAAACTATTTTTCGAGAAGGAAAGAATGGTTCATAAGCTTTCCCACTCTATTGAAATACATAGAAACTTAGCAAATCTTGTGGTGAATGGAGAAGGTATTCAATCCATTTTGAATTTTATACATAAATCAATTGGACAGCATCTGTTTCTCTTTGACGAAATTGGCGAACTTAAGGCTTCTGCCTGCGATTCCTCCTTTTCGGTTGAAATGACCGAATTTATGAAAGCGTATGCAAAACAGATTATCTTAACACTAGAAAACTCACATACTGTTTCCGAAATAACTTTAATAGACGATACATACCAATTGGTTGTACTGCCCCTTGGCTCTAAACAAAAGTCTCTTGGCGGTCTTATCATCCTTTCTAAACAAAAAGTAAGTAAAGTGGATATCGCCGCTCTTGAACATGCTTGTACGGTGATTTCACTTGAACTTGTAAAAGAGCAAGCGGTATTTGAAACACAACAGCGTTTACGAGGAGAATTCGTAACCAAACTTTTTTCAGGACAAATTGATGAACTGCTGATTCAGAAAGCAAAGAATTTACAGTTTGATCCGAACTGGAACTACGTGGCGATTATTATGAATGCGAAAGATAAGGTAAACGAGCAAAATGTGATCAGTGAACCCGTTATTAGAAATCTGCTCCATATGACCAATCGAACATTGCTAGGAAGGAACTTTCAAGTAACGGCAGTACGAGAAAAAAATCAAATCGTTGCCCTTCTATCCTTGGATGTAAGAGTTTCTTCATCCAATATTGTGGCTGAAATTAAGGAACTTGCAAAAAAGTTACAACTTGAGATTACGAATAAATATAGTGAGATCGACGTATCCATTGGGATTGGAAGAATGAAGCAAGGACTTACACTTGTCCATGAGTCATTTGTCGAAGCGACTAAGTGTATTACGTTTCTCAAAAACTACATTTTTGATGATAGAGTCATTAGTTATACAGACCTTGGGGTTCAAAGGTTTATTTTGCAAAATTCCAAGGAAGAATTGATTGATTTTATCCAAGAAGTATTAGGAGCTCTTATTCAGTACGAACAATCAAGAAAAGGTGAATTATTAAGCACGCTGATTGTTTATTTAGACCAAAATCAAAACATCAAGAGAACGGCAGACTCCTTGCATATTCACACCAATACCTTAAGCTATCGGCTAAAGCGGATTGAAGAAATTCTCGTAACAGACCTGAATGATAGTCAATCGCTATTTAATATTCATTTAGCGATAAATATTTATCAGTTCATAAAAGATAAAGATCCATTACTGACATCCAAAGACTAATAAGAAAAGCAATTACCTGATAGCAGGAAAAAGGCCTATCTTTTTGATAGAAAAGATTGGGTAATATTGTCTAAAATGAACCAATAGAACAAGTTCTATTGGTTCATTTTTCTAAATATAGGGATTTTTCAGTTAATAAAAACTTCCTCCTCTGGTAATATACTCTATAACTACCATTTGTTTCTATACCCGAAAGAAATGGCAGCTAAACATACTGGGGGGAATATCTATGAAAAAGTTTTCAAAGGCTGTTATGCCAGCCGCCATGGCATTAACCATGACACTTTCAACAACTGCATTGGCTGGACCTCAATCAAATCCAAACGGACCTTATATTGAGGGAGAACAAAATATCTCTTTATCAAGCTACATGTCTAATGAGGAACTAACCAAAACATTACAGAAACTGGAAGCGTCCTCTAAAGGGAAAATGAAGTTAGAAGTAGTCGGATATTCAAACCATACGTTAGATGGATATAAAACCGAAGAAGACAAAGGAGATCCATTGTATGTAGTCAAATTCGGTGATGCCGATCCAAACAAAAAAAGAATTTTAATTACGACGCAGATTCATGGTAACGAACAAATTGGAACAGAGGCTGCGATTGATATTATTCAAAAACTATCAAGCGGCGGACAGGAAATCGATGAAATACTAGAAAATGTGTCTATTTGGATTATGCCAAGAATTAATCCAGAAGGATCAGATAATACATATGAAGGAAAATGGTACCCTACTCGTTATACACACCAAACCTGGCTTCCAGAAAATATAGCTCTTCCTGCAGGAACCTTGGCGCCTTGGTACTATAATGCCGATGGCAGTGAAAGAGGTCAGGCAAATGATGGCCGTGTGGTATATGGAATCCCTGGTTACGACCAAAACCGAGACTACAATCCTAACTTAGATTTTAGAGTGGAAGATGAAGATAAAAGTAAAGTTGCAGCTTTTTTAAATAGCAAAGCAACAAATAACAGTAATTATGGCGGCTTTTATGTAACAGCGGAAGCTAGAACGGTTACAAGTGTATTTAAAGAATTTAAACCTGATGTTTATGTAGATGTTCACCACCGTGGATTTAATACACTTTCTGATGAGGACAACAGATCCGTTCCAGTCCAAGTGGCGGCAGTTGTAGCCGATCCATACACCGATCCATTCTCAGGTAAACAATATGAAGTGGATGAAGAGGTATTAAAGCTTGGTAAACAAGTAAATGCGCTCGCCAATCTTGCTCTTCAAAGAGGGAACTCGCATTATGGCGCCATTCAAAAGTATCCTGACGTTAACCTTCCAGGTACAGCACTTGGAGCGTTTGCTTTAAATGATGCAGCCATCATGCTGATTGAAATCAAAGGTCAAAGCCAGACTCTAGGACAAAAACAAGCCGGTATGTTAAAAGAAACCGTAAAAGTACCATTATTTGAGGTATTTAAAGGGCTTGCAGATGGATCGATTCATGATGTGGATACAGCGATTTATGATGCCATTCCAGAATCCACGAATAGAATTGAAGACCCTACGACAAGAGATTAAGTAATAGAGACTGACCCCAAAAGGAACAATTTCTTTTGGGGTCAGCTTTTTTTAGTTACTATTAAAGAACCTCTCCATTGCTTTCAATGACTTTTTTATACCAATGGAATGAATTTTTCTTTCTTCTTTCCAGTGTTCCACTTCCATCATCATTCTTATCGACATAGATATATCCATAGCGCTTCGACATTTCGCCGGTTGACATACTGACTAAATCAATACAGCCCCAGCTTGTATAACCCATTAATTCCACACCATCTTCTATTGCCTCTCCCATCGCCCTCACATGGTCACGGAGGTAATCAATCCGGTATTCATCATGGATAGAACCATCACTCTCCAGTTGGTCATGTGCCCCTAAGCCATTTTCAACCACAAATAGTGGAATCTGATATCTTCCATAAAGCTTATTTAAGCTGATACGTAAACCAACCGGGTCAATCTCCCATCCCCAGTCGCTAGCATTAAGGAATGGGTTTTTTACGCCGCCAACAATATTTCCTTGTGATTTTTCCTCTTCAGACTTTCCTTTTTTATCCGTACGAGACATGTAATAACTTAAACCAATATAATCTACCGTGCCTTGTTTGATTAAATCTAAGTCACCGTCTTGAATCTCTAATTCAATGTTCTTCTCTTTAAAGAAAGGCTTAATGAAAGCTGGATATTCCCCGCGCACATGTACATCACCACAGAAATAGTTAAAAAGTTCCTCTTCTTTCAACGCATACAAAATGTTTTCAGGATTACTATCGAAAGGATAAACAGGTGCAAAAAGAATCATGCAGCCAATTTTTGCTTCTGGAATCATTTCCTTGCAGGCCTTAACTGCAATAGCACTAGCAACAAATTGATGATGAAATGCCTGAAACGTCTCCTGGTAACGACTTTCCTCATTTTTTGGAGAAAAGCCCATACTCATAATTGGCATTTTTAAGGCACCGTTAATTTCATTGAAGGTCATCCAATACTTCACTTTATCTTTATAACGCAGAAGGATGACATTCACATATTTTTCAAAGAAGCTCACGACCTGTCGACTTCTCCAGCCCCCATATTCTTTTACCAAATGCAGCGGCATTTCATAATGTGAAATGGTTACCACAGGCTCAATTCCATACTTGAGTAATTCATCAAAAACCCGGTCGTAATAGGCCAACCCTTCTTCGTTTGATTCTGACTCATCACCATTTGGAAAAATTCTTGTCCAAGCGATCGACATCCGAAACACTTTAAAGCCCATTTCCGCAAACAGAGCGATATCTTCCTTGTAACGATGGTAAAAATCAATGGCTTCATGATTTGGATACGTGTATTTTTCACGATTGATTTCAAAGTTGAACCCAGCTGACATTAAAATTTGAAGACGCTCTTTTCCACCTGGCAGTACATCTGCAATATTTAGGCCCTTGTTTCCTTCATTAAATCCACCTTCTATTTGGTTAGCAGCCGTTGCCCCGCCCCATAAAAAACCTTTAGGAAATGCCTCTTGTTTAGAAATCAACCCTTTATCCTCCAATCGATAGATTATGTTATATCCTGTTATATTTCTATTGTCTTTGCTTGTTTTTCATAATCCTTACCATCATTTGTAGTATTCGACCATTTTATTCTGTATTTTAGTGATATAAACTAGAGTCATTAACTTCTTCTATCTATGATACAGGTCACCCTGATTTATCTAAACGAGGTTTTACAATTTTACCCTTTTTTCTCCTCAATACTATTTAAATGTTTAGCTAATACTAAATACATTATGTTTTCTGATGGAGTGATTTGAATGTCACGAAAAAAAGGGAGTTCGATACATTTTCTCTTGTTATTTGTTGTGATTCTGGTACTTATTTGGTCCTTGATTAAGCCTGAGGAAGGTTATAAGGTTTTAATGATGGAAATTTCCCCTTCCGTATTAGTTTTAATATTCTTAGTATCAAGATATAATCAGTTTCGGCTAACCACTGTTTCCTATGTCATTATTACTCTTCTTGTCATTTTAACGTTTATCGGAGGGCATTATTCTTACGCCAAAGTTCCTCTCTTTACATGGATTAAGGATTATTTTGATTTACAACGAAACAACTATGATCGGTTTGGTCATTTTCTTAAGGGGCTTATGGTCCTTGTTATAATCGAGCTATTATTAAGGAAAACCGTTTTATTAAAAAGTAAAACGACAAATTTTATTGCTCTATGTATAACACTTTCAATAGGGGCTTTCTACGAAATCATAGAATGGTTAAGTACAAAAATTGGGAAAGAAGGGAAAGCCACAAAAGATTTTTTAGGTATGCAAGGAGACATATGGGACGCTCAGAAGGATATGGCACTTTTACTAGCGGGTTCAATTCTTTCGCTTCTTTTCATAAAGATCCTTTATAAGCAATTGGAAAAATCCAAATAACAAAAACACTCATAAATGTTGATTTAACAACATTTATGAGTGTTTTATTGTTCTTCAAATGATTAACAATTAATTTAGAATCATATTCGCAAATAAAATCAGTTTACATTTATTGAATGATTAACATAAGATTCAACCTTTTTATTTGTTAGATAGCTATGCAAAATCATCCCTAAGATGACCACAAAAATACCAATCCAAGATAATAGGGTTGGAAAAGGTATTGAAAGAAATAGTAGTTCCCCCACTAATGCGAAAACCACTTCCATAGATTGCGTGGCCTCAACAGCGGCTAACTTTTGCATATTTCCTCTTACCATATCTGTGGCCATGAAAAATAACACAGTTGCAATGACACCTGAAGAAAGTGCCACCAATAAAGATTGAAAACTTTGCCCTCCACTTGGTAACCCGACGGTAAACAATCCATAGAAAGAAAGTATCAGCCAAAATGGAAGGCTTGCTAATGTCATTCCTAACACGCGTTGATACGCATCTAAACGCCCTTCACTTACATCCATCATTTTGCGATTTCCTAACGGATAGGCAAATGAAGCGATTAGAATCGGAACTACTCCCAGTAATACATTTTCAAAAGAAAGTTGCTTGGCGTGTTCCATTTGCATGAGTACAATCCCTAACAGAATGATCAAGGACATGACAAGTCCTCTAAAGGGAATCTTCCCTCTTATTTGTATAGGTCCATTCTTTGTAGGAATCGTTTCAAAAAATAAAGGTGTCAGTAATGCGCCTGAAATGATGGTAATTTGCCATGTTCCCGCGATCAGCCAACCCGGTGAATATGCAGCGGCAAAACACAATGGAGCATAGAATAACCCAAAGCCCACAAAGCTCCAAAGCAGCCATTTTCCGGGTTTTTCTTTCATTTCTTTTAATAGCGGCCGTAGGTTTTTCCTCATACTGACAATACACAAAAGAAATGGGACCATAAAGATGTACCGGAGCGAGGCACTCCAAATCCAACTACCTCCAGATAACTCCATCGACGCGTTAAGAACAAATGTAAAAGCAAAAAAGAAGGCTGCGCAAATACCTAATAGTATTGATTTCACTGAACTCACCTCGGCTCGATTCGCTGTGATAAAAGTTCGCCAAGACTTAGCCAGTTATCTTCTACCAAACGGACTACTCTTTCAAACTCTTGATTTTTACATGCTGAAATAATTTGATTGTGCTGTTCTACCGATTTTAATCCTTTAACTGAAATAAATTGTGAGATTTCAAGTCGTTGAATTTTAGGCAAAATACGATCCAATGCGAATGCAATTTCAGGGTTCCCAGCCAGGTCTAGGAAAACGTTGTGAAAAGACCCATCTGCCTCAATGGCCTTAATCACATCACCAGCTTCAATTGCTAGTCTTAACGTCTTATTGCTAAGCTCTAAATCTTCAATATCCGATTCCTTCAATAATGGACTTGCAAGTCGAGCAGCTAATGCATGTAAAGCTGCTACCACGGTAAACGCATGTTTCGCCTCCTCTAATTTTAATGGTGCTACGCGAGTAGATGATCCCGGCAGTGACTCAACAAGCCCTTCATCCTCAAGCCGTTTAAGTGCCTCCCTAACAGGAGTCCGGCTAATTCCAAACTTTTCTGCTAATTCTTTGTCACTTAGACGCTCATCAGGTTGTAATTCCAAGTTGATAATTGATTTTTTTAAAGTTTGATATACTTCATCTCTAAGAGACAAACGCTTAATAGGTTTTATCATATCTTTTTCCATAAAACCAATATATCGCATATTGGTTTTTAATACAATCCACCATTTTGAAATTTCGAATGACGAGGTTACAAATCATTTTTGCCTTCTCGTATCGATTTTCTTGCAGGTATAGGATTAGACGGAGAATTTCCTGCTAATGAATATAGGGAGGCTTGAGATGTGAGTATAAGCGGAGATATTCCGGGTAACTGATCAAAACAAGGTAAAATCCATGGTTTTTGACAATTTAAACGGAAAAGCTCCCCTTATTATTAAGGAAAAATGGCTATTTCATAATTAGCCGGAATTTTTTCGTTTATATGACGAGGTTACAAATCATTTTGCCTTCTCGTATCGATTTTCTTGCAGGTATAAGATTAGGCGGAGAATTTCCTGCTAATATATATAGGGAAGCTTAAGGAGTGGATATAAGCGGAGATATTCCGGTTAACTGCTCAAAACAAGGTAAAATCCATGGTTTTTGACAATTTAAACGGAAAAGCTCCCCTTATATAAAGGAAAAATGGCTATTTCATAAATTAGCCGGAATTTTTTCGTTTATTTTTCATTTGTAGTGAAATCAACATTCAATTATAACAAAGGCTAATCTAAAATGAAGTATATTTTGCGGGTACATTGGCTATTGTAAATGCACTGCAAAATTCTCCCCGAACAATATGAAAATCCCTTTATATCAGCAAAATAGACCTCCAAATTACCATACAATTTGGAGGTCATTCTACATTACATATTTAATGTTTGCGATAGTTAACGGAACCCGTTTCTATAAAAGCATCTCTTCTTAAATCCCTAATAAATAGGTAATTCCTACATAAACTTCAGCTAAGACAATCGTTGAAATGACCATGATGTGAAAAACATTCCAACCGAATTATGTAGAAGAGAAACCAACAATTTACAGCATAATGACAGGCACATGCTTATCCCTGGGAAGTCCCAGGTTTTGTTACGTTAAATACTTATTTTTTGAGCTCTCTTTAACTTAAGATCAAAACGATCTGCATTCATGACCTTGACCCAAGCAGCGATGAAGTCACGTACAAACTTCTCATGGTTATCGTCTTGTGCATACACCTCTGCAATTGCACGCAGAACAGAGTTTGAACCAAACACAAGGTCTACTCTTGTTGCCGTACGGACGACTTTACCTGTTTTGCGATCACGTCCTACATATACGTTTGCTTCTACAGGCTTCCACTCAATTCCCATGTCAAGCAAATTAACAAAGAAATCATTTGTGAGTGTGCCTGCACGCTTAGTGAAAACACCGTGTTCTGCTCCACCGTGGTTGGTGCCCAGCACACGCATACCGCCAATAAGAGCTGTCATTTCTGGTGCAGTAAGGCCTAAAAGTTGTGCCTTATCCACTAGAAGCTCTTCCGGACTCACTCTATACTGCTCCTTCTGATAGTTACGGAAACCATCCGCGATAGGTTCAAGCACGGCAAAGCCGTCAACATCTGTTTGTTCTTCAGTAGCATCGCCACGACCCGGTGCAAAAGGAACGGTTACATCAAAGCCTGCATCACGCGCAGCCTTTTCTATGGCAGCACTGCCTCCTAGTACAATCAAATCAGCAAGGCTAACTTCCTTCTTTAATTTACCTTGTAGGTCTTCGAATACCTGAAGCACTTTTGCAAGCTGCTCCGGCTGATTCACTTCCCAATCCTTCTGTGGAGCAAGACGGATGCGTGCACCATTCGCGCCGCCGCGCATATCTGAGCCACGGAAGGTGCTGGCAGAAGCCCAAGCCGTTGTCACTAACTCGCTGATTGTTAATCCTGAGTTTAGGATTTTCCCTTTAAGATCTTCTATTTCACTGTCTGTTAATTCATAATCAACAGTCGGAACCGGATCTTGCCAGATTAAATCTTCTTTTGGCACCTCTGGACCTAGATATCTTTCTTTAGGACCCATGTCACGATGAAGAAGTTTAAACCATGCACGTGCAAACATGTCCGCAAATTCTTCTGGATTCTGATGGAAACGACGAGATATCTTCTCGTATTCGGGATCATAGCGTAAAGCCATATCCGCTGTGGTCATCATCGTTGGAACTTTTACGGATGGATCTTCGGCGTCCGGTGCAAGATCCTTTTCATCAGGATTGACAGCAAGCCACTGAAAGGCACCTGCCGGACTCTTTGTAAGCCACCATTGATATTTAAACAATAGATCAAAGTAACCATTGTCCCACTGTGTTGGATTAGCCGTCCAAGCACCTTCAATTCCGCTGGTAATGGTGTCATGCCCCTTACCGCTGCCGTGTGTGCTTAACCACCCTAAGCCCATTGCTTCAATAGGAGCAGCTTCTGGTTCTGGACCAACATGAGCAGCATCTCCTGCACCGTGCGCCTTACCAAACGTATGACCGCCCGCAATGAGTGCCACTGTTTCTTCATCGTTCATTCCCATCCGTGCAAAGGTTTCCCTGATATCACGGGCACTTGCAACTGGATCTGGGTTACCGTTTGGTCCTTCAGGATTCACGTAAATAAGTCCCATCTGAACAGCAGCGAGTGGATTTTGCAGTTCCCGATCACCTGAGTAACGATTATCACCCAGCCAGTCTGTTTCAGTTCCCCAGTAGATATCTTCTTCTGGATGCCAGATGTCTTCACGTCCTCCTCCAAAACCAAAAGTCTTGCCTCCCATGGATTCAATCGCAACATTACCTGCTAAAAGGAGCAAGTCGGCCCAAGAAATCTTGTTGCCATACTTTTGCTTAATCGGCCACAGGAGCCTGCGAGCTTTATCGAGGTTGCCGTTGTCAGGCCAGCTATTCAGTGGAGCAAAACGCTGTGCACCCGTTCCGCCTCCGCCTCGGCCATCTGTTATACGATAAGTACCTGCAGCGTGCCATGACATACGGATAAAGAATGGACCATAATGTCCATAGTCCGCTGGCCACCAATCTTGACTGGTTGTCATGAGCTCCTGAAGGTCTTGCTTAAGAGCATAGTAATCTAGTTTTTTAAATTCTTCTGTATAAACAAAGTCTTCTCCCATAGGGTTAGATTTTCTGTCATGTTGATGAAGAATATTTAAATTTAACTGGTTTGGCCACCAATCTTGATTCGTCGTGCCGCTAGATTTGTTACTAGTAGCGCCTCCGTGATGAAACGGGCACCCTTCTGCTTTAGCATTGTTTTTAACGTCCATCGTTTTTCCCCTCTCTTTGTAAAATAAAGAACAAATAATTATTCTTTCTAGTGGTCAAAAACTACAAACTCCTGACAATAACTATTCTATTTATATTCTACTAAGCTATTACTAAAAATTGATAAAATAGGCAAAATAATCACAAACTTGTCACAAAGGACCTTAAAACCATAGGCTTTCCAATACTGGTAAATGGACAATCCCGAACGTTTTCTGCACAAAAAAACTGCAGGTGTGAAAAACACCATGCAGTGAAAGGTAATCATATTTAATTTATACCCATTGAATAGACCCATACACATCATGCGGATGGTTTGATAATTTAAATCTTCTATACTCATATTCTAATTTTGATAGTGACATTTCGGAAAGCTTTTGATCATCTTTATTATAAACATTTAAAAAAATTAATTTATTAATAAGTTTTTGCCGCTTTTTTTCATCATTTTTTCTCATCAGAAACACTCCTTTAGATTTACAAAGTCTTTCCCTTGAATACAACAATTCGTTTATTTGATTAATCTCATTATAAACTTATAATTCCTATCTGTAAAGTAGGAATTAAAAAAAAAGTAAAGGACGTTCCACTTAATTGTAGAAACGCCATCGTTTGTTTAATATTTATTCCAGTCTTTTTATCAAAATATCAATTAAAAATATCCCTCTTTTTAAACATTGAGCTGGCAAATCGCCACATTACTTTTGGCTTGGTCAGCCAATGTATGCTGGCGTCGTTTTCTTGATTACCGAGAACTTTCTGTGCAAGGAATTTTGTTACTGGTTCGACCTTGTCGCCTAAAATATTGAAGATTTTCCGGTTGTGCTCATCAAGAGATTTCCTTAAAAAATCAGTCGCAACCATTCCAGGGCTTAACGTGCCTACTTTAATAGTTGTCTGCTTGGCCTCGATAGCCAAAGAGCGGGTAAAGTAGCTGACAGCACTTTTTGATGTTCCATATAACGTCATCTTTTCGCGCATCATCCCGTTGCTGCCGAAGCCCTCCATATTAAAAATTTGGCCGGAACCTTGTTTTAACATGTGATTGAAGGCTACATGGCAGCCGTTCATTACACCTTTTAGATTGGTATCAAGAATTTGGTCATATGCCTTTTCTTCCAGCTCCCAAAAGTTTTTCCGCTCTTGGTCAATTCCTGCATTATTGATCCAAATATCGATCGTGCCAAACTTTTCTTCGGCGCATTTCCATAATTGCTCCATCTCGTCTCGTTTACCTACTGCTGCAGCGAAACCCTCGACAGTATCGGGATACAATATTCTTAAACTTTGCAGTGCAGCCACCACACTTTCCTGTGACTGTCCATTTATCGTCACCCTGCATCCTAATCGTAGAAATTCTCTGGCCAGTCCATACCCAATTCCTCTTGTACTTCCCGTTATTACAACATGCTTCATCGTACATGCCAACTCCATTTCCATGAAGAATTCAACTATCTACATTATAAATTCTTTTCAATGGACATTTGCTGCTGGTAATAAATAATTATTGAAATTTTTGTAAACTCTTATAATCTTTAATAAAAATGTTATTGGAGTGATTTGGTCATGATAAAGTCTGTCTGTTCTTCTTCACCCATAAAAAAAGAGTGGGCTCCAGTTTGCACATATCCCATTTTCATATAAAAAGCGATCGCATTTTCATTTCTTTCCCATACGCCCAGCCAGATTTTCTTTTTACTACATTCCAGTGCAATTTCCGCAGCTTTATTTAGCAGGACTTTCCCAAGCCCATGCTTATGAAACTGTTTCTTAATATAAATTCTCTCAACTTCGAGTGATTCGTCACCCATTTCTTCAGACTGAGCGTCATTAATATTGACCTTTAAATATCCAGCAACTTCATTATTAAAAAAAATAAAGTAGAATTGAGAAGAAATATTGGCTATTTCTTTGTCTAATTGTTTTAAGTTATATGCCTTTTCTAAATAGGCTTCCATCGCCTCGGGTGTGTTTTGATCTTTAAATGTCTCATTAAATGTTTGATAACTAAGTTCTTGAAGTTGGTATAAATCCTCATGGGTACACTTTTTTATAGTAATCGTCATTTATATCTGCCTCTCCTTATAAATCAGTAATTTCTCTTGTTCCCCTTTTTTACAAAATCCCAGTCTATTTCTATATTTTTTCGTACTCTTTGAAGAAGATTAAAAATAGTTTCTACTTCTTTTTCGGAAAATCCGGATAATGCAACCTTATTGGAATGATTATTTTCTCTTACTATGAAAGGATAAACTGTTTTCCCTTTCTCTGTTGGATAAAGTTTTTTAATTTTTTTGTTTTGTTCATCTTCTTTCTTTTCAATAAAACCATTCATTTCAAGTTTTTTTATGGCACGGGCTGCTGTTGTTCGATCTACTTTTATCATTTCAGCTAACTTTTCTTGAATGATTCCAGGGTTCTCACAAATTCGGACAAGGTACAAATACTGCCCCTTTGTAAGGTCATATTCTTTAAATTCTATATTACTGATAGAATCTAATGCCCTTGCGATCATTCCGATTTCTCGCAAAATCTCCTTCATGATAAACTCCTTACCTTTCATTTTTTGTTGCATTTACTATAAAGATGGTATAATTTAAATGTATCCTATTTTTGTTGCATTTACAACAAAAATAAATGGATAAAAAGGACTGATAGAATGAATGCAAAAAGAATAACCACTGAGGAAGATCTAAAAGAAACATTTGCTATTCGAAAAGAAGTATTTGTGAGAGAACAAGGCGTACCGCTAGAGGATGAATTTGATCAGTTTGATACACTGGATGGGCTTTGTGAACACATATTAGTCTATCAACAGGATCAACCAGTCGGAACGGGAAGGTTACGGTTCATCGATGGAGTAGGAAAATTGGAGCGAATCTGTATACTCGAGCCATACCGTAAATTCGGTCTTGGAAAAGTCATTCTAGCCACATTAGAAGGAATTGCTGCTGAACGAGGAGCTAAGAAGGTTAAATTACATGGACAAACACATGCGGAAGGTTTTTATAAAAAACTTGGTTATCAGACTGCATCTGATATCTTTATGGAGGATGGTATCCCCCATATTCTTATGCTTAAAGAATTGTCTAGTAAATAATGATAGTAAGGTCGAGTTACCCATATATCTAAAAAAATCAGCTCCAAAAACCTTGGAGCTGATTTTCTATTATCTTATTTGTGGTCGATAATTGCCCAATAGGCTGGTTTTACATTGTATTCTGGATCAAATACAAATGGTGCATCTTTTCCTGATCTAGGTACCATTTTAGTATATGGAGCATTTGGCAGTGTTACAACATTTCCATCTGCATCATAATAAACATCTGCACGGTCATTTAACCATGTATGATTATCGGCAATACCCCAGAATGTTACATTGCTGATTTTATCTCCTAATTTCTCATATATCTTAAATAATCGATCATAACGGTCTGCTTGATCTATGAATTTTTGTCCTGGAATTGCTTCATAAGTCGGAAACGCTCTTACAGGCCAGCCGTACATACTAACATCAAGCTCGGTAATTTGGTTATCTAATCCTAGATCGGCAAACATGTTAATCGTATCTTCAATTTCTTTATCAGAAGGCCAGCCAATTTGGATGTGTGACTGATGCCCAACACCATCAATAGGAACACCTTGCTCTTTTAAACTTTTTACCAGGTTGTAAAGATAGGTTCTCTTTGGTGTTACTTCTGTATTGTAATCATTGATATATAACTTAGCGTCTGGAGCAGCATATTTTCTGGCTGTCTCAAAAGCAACTTTAATATAGTCTGTCCCGGTAATGAGGAACCATGGAGATTGACGTAAACCATCAGGCTGCCCGCCCCACTCATCAATTACTTCATTGACAACATCCCAAGATTTTATATCATTTTTATAACGTGATACGACCGTTTTAACATGATTTTCTAAGCGGCTTAATAGAAGCTCTTTGTTAGCCTCAAGATTTGCTGGATCAGCGACTACTTGTCTTCCATTTTGCCAAACTACCATTGAATTTCCATTTCCATCTTTAAAGAACCAATCTGGTACTTGGCTATGCCAGACAAGCGTATGGCCGCGCATGTCCATTCCATTTTCTTTCGCAAACGTAACAAGTTTATCTGCTGGTTCCCAGTTAAATTGCCCTTCTACTGGCTGTAGACTGCTTGGCTTCATGACATTTTCTGCTACGATACTATTAAAATGGCGCTTTAACATTTGTGCGTCTTTTGAATCTAACAATTGAGAGGGTTCCACCGCCGCTCCAATAGTAAAAGAATCTTTGTATCTTTGATCCAATTGCGGAGCTGTTAATCCACTAATACTTGGCTTATTTGAAATATTCGTTTCGGCACCTGCTGACCCAACCGGTAATAATAAAGCTAAAGCTAATCCAGAAATAATAGGTTTACGTAAAACTTTTAGCATGTCTTAATCTCCTCTTTATTAATAGATTTTTGAAAAGTCTAAGCTAAGGTGAAAATTCTTCCTTTTCTGAATTTATTGTAACGCAAATAACTTTGTCTATATACCAGACAAAGTAAAGGTCTTACTTTTACTTTTAAAGGTAGTTACCCCCAAAATAGGTATTATTTACTACCTTATTAAGTATCAATTATTTACAATGTGGCTATTCGATGTCAAATTTAAAAAATAATAGCAGCACCACAAATATGGCACTGCTTAATCACCGTGATAAGTACCTATTCTTGTTTTCCAATATCGCTAAACGAATTAGTTTCAGTTTGATTTCTTTGCTTAATGAAAGCCATTCCGGTTTAAAGATTTTCATTTTCCATTCCCCCATAAGAGTATTGTTCGGTCCATTAACAACATATCTTGCAACAATATTCATCTGAGCTGTATTTGATATTTATCATTCCCCTTCCCGCGAGCTCTGTAACATTTTTCGTTTTCCATTTTTCTACATTTTTTTTGATTTTATAAGATTAAAAGATATCGAAACAATAATGGGGTTTATTACCTTTATCTAATGGGTACTGAATGACCATAGTATATTTTTAGGAGGTATCATTTTTCATGAACAATGAACAATACCCAAGCAAATTACCTGCACAAGAACAAAACCAGCAGCCAGGGATGGAGAAGGAAATGAGGCCACTTCCGGAGTCCGAAAATCCGAACTACAAAGGAAGCGACAAGTTACAAGGAAAGAATGCAATTATTACCGGTGGAGACAGTGGAATTGGACGTTCAGTAGCAATAGCCTTCGCAAAGGAAGGAGCAAATGTTGCGATTATTTATTTAAATGAAAGCAATGACGCCGAAGAAACGAAACAGCTGGTTGAGGAGCACGGTGGAAGGTGCCTATTAATTGCTGGGGACATCGGTGATGAATCCTTCTGTAAAGAAGCTGTACAGCAAACGGTAGATGAGCTTGGCGGCCTTGATATCCTTGTAAACAATGCGGGTGAACAGCACCCTCAGGACAGCATTATGGATATCGGTACAGAACAGCTGGAAAAGACATTCCGGACAAATGTTTTTTCTATGTTCCATTTAACAAAATCGGCGTTACCTCACCTTAAGGAAGGAAGTGCCATTATTAATACAACATCCATCACTGCCTATAAAGGGAATCCAAAGCTGCTCGACTATTCTTCTACAAAAGGTGCCATAACATCCTTTACAAGGTCTCTTGCCCTTCAGCTGGCTGAGAAAGGAATCAGGGTAAATGGAGTCGCTCCAGGACCTATTTGGACACCGCTTATTCCTTCTACGTTTACTGCGGAAGAAGTAAGTAAATTTGGACAGGATTCACAGATGAAGCGCCCTGGACAGCCGGAGGAGGTTGCTCCTGCATTTGTCTACCTCGCCTCACATTCAGATTCATCCTATGTAACTGGACAAATTCTGCATGTTAATGGTGGACAAGTCGTTAATGGGTAGGTTGCTAAAAACAGCCCTAAAATAAGGGAATTCCTTACTGTTTTCTATTAATGTTTTATTTTGTTTTTTCACCAATTTAAAAGGACCTCCGGTATATGGATGGTCCGCTTAAATGTTTATTTAATTTCTTATGTATGATTTTTTTATTTCAAGATATGAAGAAAGCAGGGAATATGAAACATGCCCCCTGCTTCCTTTATGCTCTTTTTGTTGCCCCTGCCAAGGAAATTCATTTTAACACATTACTTACTAACTTGACACGTCTATAATAATCCTCCTGAATATATGCAATCAGTTTCAATTCTTAGATAACTTAGATTCACATTCGACTAGTTTAAGTAGTGACTGGATTAGAAGGCTGCATATTTATATCGAACCGCGATCCAGTTTCGATTATTTTAAAATTACGGTTCCCAACAGGAATAATGAAATGTTACAAGGTGTATCCGAATCCCAGTATCGTAAAACATTTGACTTCATGCTCGGCAGCCATCTTGATTTCTATTTGATGTTCCCGGGATATATTCTCCTGATACAAGATTACAGCATTGCAATGTGTCCAGTTCACTTCATGAGGGTCGAGGGTTTTTATATGCTGGCCATCCACAAATATATCTGCTATTCCAAATTCACTACTTCCTGAATCCTTAAAAATAAGGATAAGACTTTTGCTGTTTATCGTGATTTTGAAACTCTCATTTCCCGAAGCAGCTGTATGCATCCAGTTATTCGGGAATTGTGGAGTAACAAAGGGGTTCGCATCCATCTCTACCATTTGCAAATCAGCATCTAATTCATAATAACTGCCCATATTTATCGTTGCATTTATTGTGTTATCTTTCCTATCAAGTAACTGAACAGCCTTAAAACCATTACCAATAACCGGCGTTTTATCGATTTCGATGTCAACTTGGTCTTTACGAGATTTCTTTGTTTCTGAAAATAAATAGGCAAGACAATCGGCCATTACAGTATGACCGTCATTTGTTGGATGATAAATATCGTAAAAAAATTGCCTTTTGGTAATGATGTTTCCTTCTTCCTTCGTAAGCCTAAACTGCTCTACCACTGCGTCCTTTACACTGACCATTGGCAGATCATAGTGCTTTCCTACGGGAGAAAGCCTGTCCTGCAGATTCCAGTCATTTTCAAACACGCTGAATAATAAAATAACAGCTGGTTTGTTTTTCGATGAAAGTATTTTTAAACATAAGCTTTCATAACAAACTCCCTCTGTTTCGTCTCCTGCATCATTTACGGCAAACTCAACAATCACAATATCCGGTTCTACTTTTCCATTCCTTAAAATATCCCGTTCATAACGAATCATGCCAAGTTCAGATGGTGTACCTCCTACCCCGGCCTTTATGAAATGAACGTTCTCGCCATCATCTTTTCCAAACATTTCTCTGAATTTCAAATAAGATTGGTAAGCATAACAATGGGTATGAATTGGTTTTGCACCAGCGCCCTGAGTGATGGAGCCCCCTATATAGGCAATGGTAACATCGTCGCCTCTTTCTGCTTTTTCAATAGCTGCTTTTAATCTATGATTGTTTCCCTTTCTTAAAAGGGACTTATTAATCATAGTCTGGTAACCTTTTGAGCCAAATGCAACCGGTGGTTCCATTGGTATCTCGGGTACCTTATAGTCATCATGAAGATAGAATTTGACACTTGCCAATGCTAGTTCACCAGTATGGTTAAATTCAAAGGCAAATTTACCTGGAACATCATCATCTAGGGACCATTGAAAATCCCCAAGTTCTAAAATCGTCTCGGTTCCATCTGTTGGACAAGCTATTCTTAGCAGTGTTCCAGTTTCATATTTATTTTGCTTTCCATAATTGTGTAATATAAAATTAATTTTTCCTGCATTTTCAGCATCTGTTTTAATCACTATACCTATACTATGCACAAGCTTGCGGAAACCCTTACAATCGTCAAGGAGAGTCAAGATGTCCTCATCCTTCACGCCACCTACAAGTCTGGCAATACTTTTTAATCGTTCTCCATCCAAATAGATTTCCTGTGAAGGCTTCCCTTCATTACGGGGAGTTGCCTCAATCACTTTCTCGAACATAACGAAAAAGCTATCTCTCTTTACTACTAGATTTTTTGGTGACTTGAAATCGTTATTTATTAATCTGCTTTCTGTCATCGTTACCTATCTCTCCTATGAATGATCAATTTTTATGACATATGGTGCTTCATAATTGACACCTGTTGCCGATCCAATGGGAGCCTTTTGGTTATTTTTAAAAGTAATAACCACCTTTTTATATGTTACTGCTACTAAATTTACAAAGTTTATTCATTCAACAAACAAAGTCTATATGTATTAATTTTATTATTATTTTCAGAAAGGTCAATGCATTTTTGAAATCGCTTTATATTATTAATATCATCTTGTTGCAATTAACAATAAATGGTTAAATGGGAGTATCATCTACTTTTCTGTAAGTCGATGCATCGTAAGGGGGGGGAAGTTGTTTGAAATCATTTGAAAAACTACATCCATTATTAAAAGGCTTTGTCGAAAACGGTCCGGCTGGATGTGCTTGTTCGGTTACCTATCAGGGGAAAACAGTATTTGAAGATTACATAGGATATGCCGACATTGAATCTGAAAAACCAATTTTCCACGATACGATTTATAGAATTTTTTCAAACACCAAATTGGTTACGTGTGTTGCTGCCCTTATTTTATATGAACGGGGATTGTTTTTGCTGAATGATCCTCTTGAAGAGTATCTTCCTGAATTCAAAGAACCAAAAGTTTACCATAGAAATAAAAACGGAGAGTTATCGATTTTACCTTCTTCAAAATCAATCAGGGTCAAAGATCTCTTCATGATGACCTCCGGATTAACCTATGGAGGGGAAGGAAATGAAACGGAACGTTCGGTTAAAGTGGCGATCAATAACTTTAATAACGAAAACGGTTCTGAGAATTTAGATGTAAGATCCCTCTCCCAAATGCTCAGCAAGATTCCACTTGCCTTTGAACCGGGGACACAATGGCAATATGGCTATAGTCATGACGTCTTAGGTGCACTGATTGAAGTCGTGTCAGGTAAATCCTTTGGACAATTTTTACAAGATGAGATTTTTGATCCTTTGGAAATGAAGGACACATTCTTCAAGATTGCCGAGGAGAAAAAAGAGCGTCTTAGCAACCTTTACAATCGCAGCGAAAATGGAGAGTTAACCCAAAATTCTTTATTGGATGGGTATTATCAACCAGAAGCCAAGTTTGAAAGTGGAGGTGCAGGTCTGCTGTCGACGTTAGGTGACTATAGTCGATTTGCCCACATGTTGGCAAACGGCGGAGAGCTTAACGGGGTCAAAATTTTGGGGAGAAAGACGGTAGAACTAATGTCCACCAATCATCTACAGCCTGAGGTGTTGCCGTACTATAATTGGGACTATCTCAAGGGCTATGGTTATGGATTGGGTGTCAGAGTCATGATTGATCCGCCTTTAGCTGGCAGTAACAGTTCAATTGGAGAATTTGGCTGGTGTGGTTTAGCGGGTACGTGGGTATTAATCGACCCAAAAGAAAAGCTTTCTGCAGTGTATATGCAACAAATGTTGCCTAACTTTGAGGCTTACCATCAGCCACGGCTTCGCTCGGTTATTTATAGTTCGCTTTAAGAAAAGGCATATGTGTTGAATTATTTAAGGAAAACAATGATTATTTGTAATTGTTGTATCATTAGTACTCAAAAGCAATCGCCCAAACCAATGCAATGCTGGGTCGATTGCTTTTGTTTACACAAAATAATACAGCTTCACCATTTTTAAACATTCGGGCTATTAGCGGAATCTTAAAGCTTACAAGATATCCATCCAAATCTTGATAGCTGTTGCTAAGATTAATAATGCCAGTACAACTTGTAAGATCTTCGTATTGATCTTCTTTCCAGCCATTGCACCAAGTGGGGAGGCGATTAAGCTGGCAATCACCATGATGAGCGAGGGTACAAAATCAACTTGTCCGGTTGTAATCTTCCCCACCGTCGCACCAATTGAAGAGATGAAAGTTATCGCTAATGAGGACGCAATGGTCATTCTAGTTGGAATTTTTAATACCACGAGCATGATAGGTACCAATAAGAATGCACCTGCTGCCCCAACAATTCCAGATCCAATACCAACAATTAATGCTAAAGTTGCTGCCAGCCATTTATTAAACTTCACTTGATCAAGAGGTATATCGTCGATTCCTTTCTTAGGAATAAACATCATTACAGCCGCTATTAATGCTAAAATACCATAAACTAGATTAATTCCACCCTCTGTCATTAATCTTGAACCAAAACTCCCAACAAAACTACCAATTAATATGCTTACACCCATATATGCAATTAGTGTTTTATTTAAATAACCGCCTTTACGGTAGGCCCATACACCACCAATAGTCGCAAAGAACACTTGAACAGCACTTATTCCAGATACTTCGTGGGCGCTAAATGCTGCCAGACCAAATAAAGGTGGAATGTATAACAGCATCGGATATTTAATAATGGAACCGCCTATTCCTAACATCCCTGATATATAGGATCCTATAAAACCAATTAAGAAAATAATCATAATAAATCCAAAATCCATGGTATTTCCCCCCTTAAGAAAAGGGAACCTGATTGGTTCCCATATTCTTACCCTTTTCTAATCCAAAACTTAAACACATCGTTCTCCTCATCGTGTTTAATTAGTTCGTGACCACCTGATTTTGCCCATGCAGTAAGGTCATTTTTTGCCCCTTTATCTGTCGCATGAATTTCTAGTACTTGACCACTTTCTAAATCATTCATCGCCTTTTTTGTTTTAACTATTGGCATTGGGCATGCAAGCCCTTTTGCGTCGAGAATTTTATTTGCTTCCATTTACATTACCTCCTCAAATTTATCGAACGGCACAGCGATTTGGTCCAATTTCCATTTCGCGTTGTTTTTCTAGATCTGGATTCATTTTTCCCATATTTGTTTCCCGAATCTCTTGATAAGCATTCGGTTGTGGCGGCAGGTTTTCCGTAACCATTTTTCTGAACTCATTTTCATCTTCTATGTTTAAGCCATGGTTTTTCGCGAACAAAGTTCCTAATTTTTCAGCGACACTGCCATCTTCATTCAATTCATCAATAATCATAAAGTGAGCAGGAAGAACCGTTAAATCCTCTGATAATTCTCTGTAGCGCTTATATAAACTTTCTCTTAAGTCCCCTACCCAATCCTGTGCCAATCCTGCTAAATCAGGTCTGCCAATAGAGTCAATAAACAAGATATCACCGGAGAGTAAGAACTTCTCATCAACAATAAATGAAGTAGATCCAATCGTATGACCTGGTGAATACAAGGCGTGGATATGGATTTTTACCTTTCCAATTTCAACATCATTACCATCTTCTAATGACTGATACGCAAACGTTACTTCTGTTGCGTCCTTTGGCGGCAGCCAATACGTTGCACCCGTTTTTTCTGCTATCGTTCTACCACCTGAGATGTGATCGGCATGTAGGTGTGTGTCAAAAACATGAGTAATTTTTGCACCAATACGATCAGCAAATTCAAGATAATTGTCTGTCATACGAGTGGCGTCTATAATCGCAGCCTCATTGTTCGACACAACCATGTAAGATAAACAACCTTTGCCAACACGGACAAACTGATACATTTCTCCGCCTTCTCTTAACTCTCCGACTTTTACTGGTTCTAAATGCTCACTCCATGCTTTCATCCCACCCTGTAGGTAAGAAACCGTAAGCCCTGCGTCCGAGAGCATTTCTGCCACCATGATAGAAGATCCTTCTTTTGCACATACCACTAAAACTTCCTTATCTGATGGAATCTTATCGATAATCTCTTCAACACCATCTAGTAATTCAAAATAGGGAATGTTAAAATGATCGAAGTTTTCTCCTTCAATTTTCCAATCTCGAAAGTCACTCTCATTACGAACATCGAGAATAAATAATTCTTCCTTATTAAAGACTTTCTTTGTTACTTCTTTTGAAGTCATAGCTTTAACAGTCACTCTTAATTACCCCCTACGGTATATTTTATTTTAAAAAAATTTAATATATCTTATTTGACGATAGTAGTAGTTTTCCCAGACCATTGACTCATTCCTGGTACGACGTTCGTCACCTTGGTAAATCCCTTTTCTGTTAATTTTTGTGCAGCAAGGTCACTACGGCTGCCTGTTCGGCAAACAACATAAATCTCCGCTTCTTTGTTTATTTCATCAAAACGTATTTCTAATTCACCTAATGGGATCGAAATGGAATTCGGGATATGATTAAACGCATATTCAGCATTTTCTCTAACATCGAGAACAATGATGTTATCCTCCGTTTCGAGTTTTCTTTCAAGTTCATCATTATCGATAACATTTGGATGTTTTCTGTCGATTGTTTCATCACTAGAGGATTTTCGTAAGTAATGCTTTAATACGGCTCCTTCCTCTAACGTACCTAAATATTGATGACCTGTGCTCTCAGCCCAAGCCTTTAAATCAGCCTTCGACCCCTTATCTGTTGCTTGAACTTCCAATACTTGCCCAGCTTCTAATCCATTCATCGTCTTCTTTGTTTTGACAATTGGCATAGGACAAGCTAATCCTTTTGCGTCTAACATGACATTTGCTTTAACGTTTTCCATCTTAAAACCTCCGTTTTATACCCACTATGGTATTATTTGTGTGAAAAAATTTATTCCATCTTTCCTTCCCAAGCCATCATGCCGCCTGTCATATTAATGACATTATATCCGTGATACTCTAAAAATTGCACAGCACGGGCACTTCTCCCACCAGAGCGGCAAACGATGATATATTCTATTGCTTTATCTAATTCATGCATACGGAATTCTACTAATCCTAAACGAATGTTTTCAGCACCAGGAATCTTTCCAGCTGCAACCTCATCCACTTCACGTACATCAATAATGTTTAATTTCGTTCCTTCATTTAATTTCGTTTCAACTTCTTTAGCTGTCATTTCTCTCATTGTTAATCCTCCTTTATATTAAAACCAAGCGCTCATACCGCCCTTAACATTCGTAACGTTTGTAAAACCAAGTTTTTTTAACTGCTTACTAGCCTTTTGACTTCTCATACCACTTTGACAAATAACGACTACTTCTTTATCTTTTGAAAGCTCGGGTGCTTTTTGAGCTAGTTGATGAAGAGGAATATTTTTAAATTCTTTAATATGATTGCCTTTATACTCACCTGGAGTTCGAACATCAACAAATTGCTTATTCTTGTCTTTTAATTCATTTTTCAATTCTGTTGTCGAGATATTTCTTACCCCTTTTGTTGGAATGAAACGATTGACAATCAAAAAGAGGAAGAGTCCCATGATTATATAATTTATATATTCCATCTTAGTAACCTCCTAATGTTGGGGCGTAAATCCGCCAATTAAAATTAAATGAACAGATTTACATTACCATCTTCAGCTTCCGCTAAATAGGCTGCCACTCCTGCATATTCAATGTTATCTAATAGTTCTTCTTTTTGAAGACCTAGTAAATCCATCGTCATCGTACAGGCAATTAATTTTACATCTTGTTCTTGTGCCATCTCAATAAGATCAGGAAGAGGAAGCGCATTGTGTTTTTTCATTACTTTTTTGATTAACTTAGGACCAAAACCAGCAAAGTTCATTTTTGATAAACCCATATTGTCAGCGCCTCTAGGCATCATCTTAGCAAACATTTTTTCCAAAAAGCCTTTATCGACTGAAATGCTCTCATCTTTCCGTAACGCATTTAACCCCCAGAAAGTGTGAAAGATCGTTACTTCATGATCATAGGCAGCTGCACCATTTGCAATAATATAGGCTGCCATTGCTTTATCGTAATCACCGCTTAATAAGACAATAGTAGTTTTTTTCTTTTCAGTCATTTTTATGACCTCCTGTGTATTTTTACCCCTAAGGGTATTAATTTATATAAAATAAAAGTTAATTACCATTACCCCTATGGGTATCATAGTAACGAAAATAAAAGAGGGTGTCAACCCTTTTTTATCGGCTTCTTACCAATAAGTTTACTGCATCTTTAATTAACTCTTCGGCACTTCTTTCTTTTGTTTCATCGGCTTTTCGAACACATTCAACTAAATTGGAACTCACAATGACCCCTATTGTTCGATCGATTGCAGTTCGAGCAGCAGACAACTGGGTAATCACATCTTTACAATCCTTATCTTCTTCCATTAATCGTAAAATACCTCTTAATTGACCTTCAATTCGTTTTACTCGGTTTTTGACCTGATCATTATACTCCATGATTTTACCTCCTAACAGTGTATTTCTAATGGACATTTATTTAATTCATGATTACGAACAAAGGTATATCCAACTACTCGAAAACCCTTTTTTTGCAGCGTCCGTATCCCAATATTTTTTTCAAGTAAACTTGATACAACTAAATGTAATTCTTTATGTGGTATCTCATGCATGTTTCTTTTAAAATAGGAAATAGGAATATTAATGGCTCCATCTATCGGGTTCTTGTAAGATTCGTTATAATCTCTGACATCAAGGATTTCTATTTGAGATAAATCAAGTTCTGATAAGGGATGACATTTCACACCCAGAACAGGAAAATATCTTTTATATGAGATAGTTGCTACTGCGATCAGCGCTAGAATTAAATATACCATGTATGCCTCCTAGAATGAAACAAATTGCAATGACAATTTCAATAATATACCCCTATAGGTATAAAGTCAACCGTAAATTTTATTATTTGATATCCTATTGAAAAGACCGCTTAATCCAGCGGTCAAAGAAGTTTTTAGAGAATACATTATTTACTTTTGTTTATAACATTAATTAACCGATCTTCAATTTCGTTAGCAAAATTTTTCATTCTCTCATCATTTAACAGACTAATCAGTGCAGTGGGTTTTGGCATTCCAATTTTCGTTTTCCCTTCATGCTCATAAACAACCATTTTACAAGGGAGGAAATATCCTGCCATTTCATTTTCACTTAAGACCCTCTGTGCCTCAACAGGATTACAGACTTCAAGCACTTTAAATTCTTTGGAAAATTCCAGGCCTTTTTCTTGCAGCTTTTCTTTAATATCAAACATCCATAGCACACCGAACTTTTCTTCTTGTAAGCTTTTTTCCAGGCTTTGTATGGCCCCCTCAATGGTTTTATCACTTATAACGGTATAATCAAACATGTTTTCTTCCCTCCTTTCTTGTTTAGTATCACCTACCTTTTTTGACATGCCTCCTACCAGAATTTTCACATCTAAATAGTTCGTTTTGGGTAAATATAAAAAGCATGACTCGAAATTCAGGGTCATGCTTCATGTTTAAACTTTTTATTTTTCTAAAAAACCTACCTATATTAAAACAATGACCAAAAACCCTTTACTTGCGGCAAAAGCACCTCTACTTAGAATTTCAAGAGATTCGAATTTTTCCAACTCTTCTGTTTCGATTAGGATCTTTAGTATTCTGGGATGGAGGTATCCCTTGAAAAGATATGAGGCCAGCCTTAAACATGGCAAAACCAATAAATGCGGCAAAGACCGAACTTCCAATCAGAAATAAGATAAATTTTCTGCCAACATTACGTAACATGTTTTCACCTCTTTAACCTCTCATTAGTGATAAATATGATGAAATCATCTTTTTTATGTCGTCTTATTCAGCTCCTTTATCCTTCCTGTCTAAGCAAGCGTTTACAATATTTTAATTCTTAGTTTTTTTGATAATTTAATATTCTAACTATTGTTTTTATTCAAAAACTATTCTATAATACTTTTCATTACATAAAAATTCAAAGTCAGAGGTGTAAAAAATGAGAGTTTTAGAGAAAATAAGTCAATTGGCTGGCAGTACCTTTGCTGTTTGGGTGCTATTGTTTGCAGCCCTTTCGTTTTTTTGGCCATCCGCATTTACGTGGATAGCACCACATATTTCCCTCCTATTAGGGATCATTATGTTTGGAATGGGACTAACATTGTCTACAGGAGATTTTAAAGAAGTGTTCAGACGCCCAAAGGATGTGGCGATTGGAGTTATTGGTCAATTTTTAATCATGCCTGTTCTTGCCTTTTTACTTGCAAAAGGATTACAATTACCTCCTGAAATTGCGGTAGGAGTCATTTTAGTAGGCTGCTGTCCAGGTGGGACTTCATCTAATGTTATGACTTTCTTGGCGAAAGGTGATGTACCCCTAAGTGTAACGATTACTTCAGTGACGACAATTCTAGCACCTGTAGTAACACCAGCACTTATTTTATTACTGGCAAGCGAATGGATTCCAGTAGATCCAGCTAGCCTCTTTATTTCCATTGTAAAAATTGTGATTATACCTATCGTCCTAGGGGTAATCATTAAGAAATTATTTAATCGTCAAGCACAAGCAAGTGTAAAGGTCCTTCCACTTGTATCCATTATAGGAATTGTTGCGATTGTAGCAGCAGTAGTATCGGTTAACCAACAAAATATTGCTAAAACGGGGTTAATCATTTTTGCTGTTGTTATCCTACACAATGTCCTTGGCTATTTATTAGGCTATTTCTTTGGAAAATTATTCAAGATGGATTTATCGAAGAAAAAAGCAGTTGCCATTGAAGTGGGAATGCAAAACTCCGGCTTAGGTGCTGCCATTGCTTCAGCACATTTCTCACCATTATCTGCCGTACCAAGTGCTATTTTTAGTGTTTGGCATAATATATCTGGTCCAATATTAGCAACCCTATTTAATCGGATGGATAACAATAAGTCTGTCGATGCGGATTCAAAAAGTTCACAATTAACAAACTAGATAACCACACCTTCATTGTTGGAATTAACGTCCACATGAAGGTGTTTTTTTTGAAATTATGAAAATGGTTTTGTTACTCAATTCCCTTTATTTTTATATTGGATGAGCAATAATAATAGGAAGGGAGACTTTTCAGATATAACTATTTTCAGCAGCGCCCTTTTAACGCGGACGAATTTTCCGAAATAATGCAGACGTTCTATTTTCAAAATCATTGTTTGTTTGTGAAAAAAACGAAACAAACGTTTCTTCAACATTTGTAAGCCCCATATAGTCACCAATAAAATATCCTGGTACAGAAGGAGGAAATTGTAGCGCAGATAAAAGCATATCAAACGGACCGGAAATTTTTATTTCCGTTTTAAATGTCCGTCCGCAATCATCCGATGAAGTAAACCAATAATTTACCGGGAGGGTTTCGTGTGTTGGATCTTGTTGACGTAAATCAAAATATGTTACACCAACAATACCATCCGAGTTAACGCGAACCATTGGTGTAAAGGCAGGTTTTCCTGTTGGAGTATTGACTCGTATTGGTTTGGTCCAAGTTTGTCCGCCATCTCGTGATGATGAAAGTGCAATTTCGTCATAGATTCCTCCATTAAAACGTGAGTCTTGCCATACAACATATAGCACCCCTGTCTTTTCATCAATGGCTGGTTCAGGAATCATTTCCCCCGCGCTGCGAATTTTTGCCTTTGTATTCGGATCAATAACACCTATTCCTTGCAATCGTGAAATGATTATCGGCTTTGACCAAGATTCTCCTTGATCGTCCGATGTCTGTACAGCCACAAACGACTCCGATTTTTGCTCCTGAGTCATGTTAAGAGTTAGAGTGAAAAAGTTATATAATGTTCCAGTGTTTGGATCCACAACTATTTGATTTCCAATAGTTCCATTATTTTTACCTGGGTTAAAAATAATCCTCGGTTTACTCCATGTTTCACCTCCATCTGTTGTTTTTGAAAACCATGTGGGTGCTCCGTTCGGTGTGACACGATCCCAAACCATATACGCTACTCTTGGAGTGGTCGGGTCGGCTGTAATCGCTTCTTTATCGTTAACAATCCCTGCCGCACTATCTTCCTTTATGATGTTAACATATTGCCATGATCTCCCACCATCGAAGGATGTAGCTGCAGCAATCGCTGAATCAGTTACCTCTTCATTTGCACCAATATTAATACAAAGAGCTGAAACATATGCTGTTCCATCTGGTCCAAATGATACCCATGGATCGGAGGCACGATCATATGGAAAATTCTGATTTACACATCTGCTAAACGGTAATGCTGTATTCCTCCAAGTTCTACCTCCATCAAATGAGGAGGCGGCTACTAATCCTTTAGCCGCTCCGTTGGACCAGCGATCACCTTGCCATATTCCTATATAGTTGACTCGATTTTCTCCCCGGCCAACTGTCGTAGGATTCACAGCAATATACGGTTCAATTTCAGTGTTTCCATAACTGATCCCCGGCCCTCCAATTGTGCATGCTCGAAATGGACTGTTCCTTGATACACGGATGAGTGGTGATAATTGATCTGTCATAAAAAGCCTCCCATTAATTTTTAAAATATAATATGTACAAGATAGGACGGCGGATTGGACAAACAAACGTAAAGTGGGCCCGGAACTTGTACGTTCTTTGTGCAAATAAACCGTTCTTCGACACTTAAAATATATATGGGCATATAATGTATTTTAAGGGGTGGTGGTAACATGCCATGGCATCAAAAAATTGGGTACTTAATTGGGCAACCAATCGGATTTCGTTATTAAATGGGCAAGGGACCTCTGGAGTTTTGTGCGGTACATCTGACAGAAAACTTCTTGTTATGGAATACCTATATCAAAAACAGTTTGCCTTAAAACAATACGATTTTTATATGATTCAAGATATTAATGGATTTCCACCTTGTAACATCTAATCATCGCTATAATAATAAAATAAATCCCTCAATTTTCATGAGGGATTTTTTCATTATGATAATTGTTATATTTATAGACTCAACTTGTGCAGAGTGTATGGCAACACATGGGCTGCTGGTTAGAAAACTTGTGTTTTTTAAATTATCATTTGTAATACTTGTCCAATCACTTCATTTTTCTTTGAATATCCTTAATTATGAGGTGATGCAAACATGTTGGATAAAAATCTTAAGGAAAAATCTAATAAGAAGGAACAAACCAATATAACTTTAAGTAATGAAGAAATGCTACAGTGTCAAAGGGATATTCAAGATTTAAATGATGCAGCAACCGCGTTCTTTAGAATTCCCGTCTTCTTCAGCCATCAAAACCTTTTTAGTCTAGGTGATCCGAATCCACCTTTTACTAATCAGCAGGAATTTATTATTCGGATGTTTAAAGAAATTAAAAAGGTTCTCCTTTTCCCCAGAACTTTACCTAATACTGAACAGTATCCCGATACAACCTTAGAAAATATTCGTACAATGGTTAATTCAAGTTATGGACTGGCAGCTGCTCTATTGGTGCCAACTGGACCTACAAACAAAGGTGAACCATATTCACCGTTTTTACAAATTGAACCATCCATGGCCTATCAGCGTGGCCTTCCTATCCTTCTCGTCATAGAGAGTACTATGCAGGATAGAGCAGGCGGAATCTGGACTGGACAACTTGCACCGTTCACCCCAGTGGTATGGTTCTCTGCTACGACATCCGTTGATCAATTTTTCAATAGCGTACAATGGAAGGAAGCTCTTCAAAACTGGGCTGCACAAGTTCGAAGCGGTTATTTTGCACAAACAGCACCTGAATTTGAATATAAATTTAACAGCCATGACTAAGAAATTCAATAATAGAATAAACTTCATTAAAAAGAGAGTGGAATCACAGATTATCTGGAATTCCACTCTCTTTTCACTTTTTATATTCAATAACTCTCTTGGATTTGTATTTACTGGCATGCTTCCAGGGAAATATGAGCCCCTTTATCGTTAGCGGCCACGTATGGAAAAAATGGAAATAACAGCGTTTTGGTAATCCTTACCTCTTGCCAACTTAACCCTTCATTTATACTATAAGTCAAATAGACAGCAATAAAGGTTCGAAGCAATCAAATCCGCCTGCATCCCAGAAGGCATATTTATTTTCATTCGAATGAGTCTGAATGACTTTTGCCACCCGGTAGTTTAATCAGAAAATGTTTATTGAAACATTTAAAAAAGCAAAGCCATTAAGTTGGAGGATTCGCTCCCCTTCTAGCTTGTCCTTTTCTTTCCCAATCCAGTTTCTATATAGTTCTAAATAATCCTCATTTAAGATATTCGCCCAAAATTTCTCCTAGACTCCAGAGCATTCTCTTTGGACTCGGTGCTCACTCTTGAATAATAAAAAATCGGATAGCTAAATCCTCCAATCTTTAAAACTTCACAATGGAACATTAACCAATTATATCATTTTTCTCTAATAATCGAAGGGCTCTTTTAACATCTGAAACGCTGACAATAATTGCATTATCTTCTCCAAAGTATATAGCTTTCACTTTTACTTTACGAAACAAAGCTTCATATATACGACTTAAGACGCCGATTGTTCCGGTTACCAACCCAAGAAGCTGTATAACTTTCTCCTCCAGAAACCTTACGCCTGCTGAGCAAAGAACATCTCGCACAACACGATTAGCATCTGGATCATTCGATAGTGGGGGCCCAACAACAATTCTGACAAGATTAGTGTTTTGTAGCTTAGTGATTGTGGTACCGGTAAAACTTACACCTCTATTGGATATATTTTTTATAATATTATTAAGAGTTTGATCGTCCGCAGTGAATGTAAATTGCTGTCTTATTCGGGCAGTTAAACATAAATTCATGCCGTCCATTAATATCACTTCCTTTCTATAACAATAAATTATTCATTTTATCAATAGATGACAGGTTTATCCGTCCATAATCGTGAGCCTAATTTAAAAAATATATCAGTGATAGGGGGCAAAGCCCTTTTTGATATTAGTGCCAAAGACAAAGAAACTTAAAAACAAATGGCTACTTGCAATGAAGTGGAAATCATAGAAAAAAGAAGTGGTGACATTTCTTAAGACAATGCCTGAAATAAAAAAGAACCGCAACCCAAAAGTAAATGGATTTGACGGTTCTCTTTTATTTGGATAAATTAGCAGATTTCCCAATTCGAAGCAACAGTCGTTCGAGGTACATGATGGATATCCTCGTTTTCAACTTCAATGAGATCTGCATGACGGAAGAACATGGTTGGTTCATGCATTCGATCACTTGCTCTTCTGCCTACGAACGATATTTCTAGTTTCTTTGCATCTTTATCAATATGACCTATAGCATATAAACGAATAATAGAGTCAGGAAGAACACTATTAAAAAGACGTAATCTTAAACAGCTATTATTAAGAATGGTAAATAAATCGGAAGATTCAGTCCTTACAGTTGTTGAGTCCGGAGGACAAATGTCTGCAAAAACTTGTACCTTAAAATTTTTAGAAGTTGGATTTATAATTGTAATAGCAACCTCGTCTGGAGGACCGCCGACGGGATCACCTGTTATTTTCCTAGGAACCATCATCGGTCCTGTTGTAAGAATTTTTTTTGACAATTTTTAGCACCTCATACTTTTTAGGATTACTATATTTGATGCACCAAAGGGACAGCTTGCAAGGGACAAAGCTCCCTTTATAAAATTATTTTTCATTCCTTCAACGGATTGCATAAAAACCGGTAAAAAGGTTAATCAAAGGAAAAATTACGGGCAGAAAACCAGTGCTTAAACTACGGTACCACGTGATACGGAAACTCACAATTAGACTTTTAAAATTAGGAAGCAACCTTAACCAACCCCAGACTGGATCAGTAACGATAATCCCCCCGTCTAAACCAGTGCGAGTTTCGGCTTATCTTTTTCGTAATAACAACCGTCTACATAAAATAACCTCCAATAAATAACTATTTGGAGGTTAAAGAAACGTTCTCTATAGTCTCGTCAACAGCCCCTTTACAATTGGGCCAGTAGATAGGGATGAGACTGTTAAGGAATATGTGAAACTTAATCAAAGTAATTCTGTTCAAACCCTTGATAAATCGATACTTTTGGCGGGACTGCGTGGGAATCGAACCCACCAGACCTGGCACGCAGGTCTCAAGCAGTTTTGAAGTTCTATACAGTACGTCATTTCTAATATCACAAAGTCCCATAAAGTGCTATAGAATAAGGTTTCTGTGATTTTAGAGTGTTAGGTAATATCATTAATTTTTTTCAAATGGGCACCAAACTCGGCACCGAAATCTTCTCCTCCCCCACCCTCTATGTAACCAGCAAAATAACCTTTCTCATACATCTTCAACTCATTCAACCCGTTTGCTGGTCAGGAAAATCAAGATTTGACTAATGCAGGAAAGGAAACATTTACCACTGTGCCTGGAGCTTCCATTTTTGACAGCACTGAATCATTTTCAATGATTCGCGGCGGGCATATTGACGTAGCATCCTTGGCCGCATGGAATTGTTTTGAAGATGAGTGACCTTGTTAAATAGGGTGATCCCAGGTAGATGCTCAAAGATATGGGTTGAGCTATGGATCTCTTTAACGGTGCAAACGGGTTGTTGCTATAATGGAACATGTCAAAAGTATGGTGTGTCCAAGATAACTTGTTGGTTTTGATAATCGACAGGTGGAGGACAATTTGACGTTTACATTGTTACTATTTTTTATTTTCTTTCGGAAGCTGGTACTCCGGCAATTCCCCAATGAGTCTTTGGCATTTCATTAACCAAAACTCTGACACTTTGTTTAGGAGCATCTAATGTTTCAACAACTGTATCAGTAATATTTTCAATTAATGCTTTTATTTTTTCAGGGGGTCTGCCTTCCATAATATTTACTTGAATAAGCGGCATAATTTATCACTCTCAATCCTTCATAAATTTCAATCTTAACATATCTCAACTTTTAATTATCTTATTCACCAATAGTGAAAGTAACTTCTCCAAGTCCGTCGAACTTTCCGGAAACAAAATCCCCTACTTTTAAAAGGACAGCACTTGTTAAAGCACCAGACATGATGATTTCACCTTTTTTAATCTTGTCGCCTTTTCTGGCAAGCATATTGGCTAACACAGCAATTGCATTGGCTGGATGCCCTAAAACGGCTGCACCAACTCCAAGTTCTTTAATTTGACCATTAATCGAAAGTGTAGCACCTACTAATTCCAAATCAAAATCACTTGGTTTTCTTAGTGTATTTCCGAAAACAACCCTTGAAGTAGATGCATTATCAGCAATTACATCTGTATGGGTAAAGTTAAAGTTTTCATAACGGCTGTCAATGATCTCAAGTGCCGGCAAAACATATTCTGTTTTTGCTAATACTTGTGCACCAGTAATTCCAGGTCCTTCAATATCTTCACCAATAAGGAAAGCAATTTCAGCCTCTACTTTTGGATGAATTTGAAAAGGAACGACTCCGCCATTTTCAACAAGCATATAATCAAATACATAGCCATAAATAGGCTCTGAAACACCCATTTGATCCCATTTTGCCTTACTTGTTAAACCCATTTTAGGACCAATGATTTTGTGTCCTCGATCTAATTTCTTTTGAACAAGCAATTCTTGTGCTTGATATGCTTCCGCCACAGTTAAATCAGGTTTAATAGTCTTTGTGATTTTTACAACTTCCCGTTTTTCTAATTCTGCTGCTTCAAGATAATCTGCAATTTGTTTAAAGATTTCACTAGCCATTTTCTTATCCTCCTCGGATACAATTCCATGATCTATTCAAGCCAAATTATTTAAAGTTAACGCTTACTTGTCCAAGATGAGCAAATCTTGCAGTAAAGTTGTCACCAGGTTTTGCAACCACCATGCTAGAAAGTGCACCAGAGAGAATTACTTCCCCCGCTTTTAGGGGGATACCATAATCAGCCAAACGGTTTGCCAACCATGCAACACAAGTAGCCGGATTTCCAAGAGCAGCAGCCCCCACCCCGGTATTGGCAACCTCACCATTTTGCATTAATACCATGCCAATTAATTCAAGATCAATATCTTCAATTTTTGTCGGCTTGCCGCCTAATACGACTAATCCTGAAGAAGCATTATCTGCAACTGTGTCTTGTAATTTGATTTTCCAATCTTGAACCCGGCTGTCAACAATTTCTAAAGCGGGAACAACATAATCTGTTGCTTGTATAACATCAAGGACAGTCACATTAGGGCCTTTTAAATCTTTTTTCAAAATAAAAGCAATTTCGCCTTCAATTTTTGGTTGAAGCATTGTTTTGATGTCAATAGTTCCGCCATTTTCTACTACCATGCTGTCTAAAAGATGTCCGTAATCTGGTTCATCTACACCTAACATTTTTTGTACTGCTACAGAAGTTAAGCCGATTTTTTTACCGACTATTTTTTGTCCTTCGACTAGCTTCTTTTTAATATTTTGCAGTTGAATATAATATGCCTCATCGATTGAAATTTCTGGATCTGACGTAGTTAACGGATCTATTCCAACGCGTGTTTGTTCAGCTTCAATTAATTGAGCTGCAAACTTTTCAATTTTACTTATCAATTAAATACATCCATTCTATTAAATATGTATTTTGGTCATTGTTCGTATTAACAGAAAACATTTAAAAACCTGTTGCACGGCCTAACCTATCTATACCGTGCAACATAGATGTTTTTAGAAAAGAGAATTATAGTTTAACACAAATATTCGTTAATTCTGTGTAGAATTCCCAGCTATGAGCACCGCCAACGCGACCTAGTCCGCTATCTTTCGTACCCCCAAATGGAGTTCTTAAATCACGTACGAACCAGCAGTTGATGTAAGATAAACCTGATACAATTTTTTGAGCTACACGATGTGCACGACGGATATCGTTAGTCCAGATTGTGTTACTTAAGCCCACGCGGGTATCGTTTGCTGCCGCAATTACTTCTTTTTCTGTGTCGAATGGAATAACTGTAACAACTGGCCCAAAGATTTCTTCACGAACACAACGAGAACTGTCATCTAAACCAGTAATAATAGTAGGTTCTATGAAATATCCTTTATCCAATCCTTCAGGACGTTTTCCTCCTGTAACGAAAGTTCCGCCTTCTTCTTCAGCAATTTTTAGGTAGCTCATTACTTTATCATAGTGTACTTTAGCAACTAATGCGCCTTGATCGTAGGCCATATCAAATGGGTCGCCAACTTTTAATTCTCTTGTTTTTGCTGCAAATTTTTCTAAGAATTCTTCATAAATTGGACGCTCAACGTAAATTCTGGAACCACATACACAAACTTCCCCTTGATTTGTAAAACTTGATCGAATAGTGGTGGCAACTACTTCATCAATATCCACATCCGCAAAGATAATGTTAGGGTTTTTACCGCCTAATTCGAAAGAAAGCTTTTTTAATGTAGGAGCAGCTTCTTCCATGATTTTAGTACCTGTTGATACTTGACCGATAAAGCCAATACCTGAAATGTCAGGGTGTTTGTTGATAGCACTTCCAGCACCAGGACCAAAGCCGTGAATCAAGTTTACAACTCCATCCGGAACACCAGCTTCTTTAAGAATTTCCATTAATTTTGTTGCTGTCATTGGAGTTAATTCAGATGGCTTAATAACTACTGTGCAGCCTGCAGCTAAAGCTGGAGCTAATTTCCAAGTTAATAAGAATAATGGGAGGTTCCATGGCTGGATTAATCCGACTACTCCGATCGGGCGGCGATATCCGTAGTTAAGCGCATTATGAACTTCATCCTGGTATGCTTCTGTTCCTATAGAAATCATGTAGTCAGCAAAGAAATGGAAGTTTGCCGCTGCTCGAGGTGCATCAACGTGACGTGAAAATTTAAGATGCTTTCCGGTATCCAAGGATTCTAATTGTGCGATTTCTTCTTGTCTTGCTTCAAGAATATCACCAACTTTGCGGAGAACTTTCGAACGTTCTTGTACACTCATTTTTCCCCATGGTCCTTCTTCGAAAGCACGTTTCGCAGCTTTAACAGCTAAATCAATATCTGCCGCGCTTCCTTCTACAACTGTACCATAAACTTCTTCCGTTACAGGGTTCACGTTATTAAATGTGTTTCCATCTAAAGATTCAACAAATTTGCCGTCAATATAATGTAAGCAATCAAATGCTTTAACAATAGGTTCAACTACTGTTTTAGTTTGGACTTGCATTGTAAAACTCCTCCTTGAACATTGCTAATTTCTTATTAACGCCTACATACTTTTTATCCCCAAAAGATTACATCCAATATACTTTTTTTAAAAGTGTATCTACTATTCTATTATGTTTCCCATTATATGCACTTAGGACAAAAAGTCTTTAAATTGAGAAAGCTCAAAATAGGGCTACTAGCTATATAGAGTAAGCTGAGCATACTGTTCAAATACTTTAGCACCTGCTTCTGCACATTGTACATCTTCTATTGCACTACCGCCGGAAACACCAATGCCTCCAACAATAATTCCATTGTATAGTAACGGAATACCTCCACCAAAAACAACAAGCTTATCTGTATGAACAATCCCTGTTAACAAGGCGGGGTCATCTTTTATCATTGGATACCATTCATGTGTCGGTTTTCCAAATGCAGCAGCCGTATAAGCTTTATTTTGGGCAATGTCTGAGCTTAGTAATGCGGCTTCATCCATGCGAATGAAGGCTTTTAAATTAGCTCCTTCATCTACAATGGCAGCATTAATTTTAATTCCAACCTCTTTTGCTTTCTTTGTAACTGCCTCAAGAATTTTCAATGCTAGCGACTGGGTTAAAGCATATTTTTGATATAGCATTTTATTTCGCTTCTTCCAGACTCGCTTTTTTTAGTTGGTCTTCGTAATCAGCTGCAGAAATAATATCAAGATCACTTTTAACTGTCATACAACAAGCTAGTGCAAAGCCGTTGGCTAGTTCCTCATTAGATAGTGCTTCATGTGAGCGCTCTAATTCTTGCTTATATTCCCCTTCTAAAACTTTCATCTTGCACATCCCACAGCCGCCGCGCTGGCATCCTGTCGGAAATGGAATAAACTCGTTTCGGGCTGCTCTTAAAGGTGTTTGATCTGGAGCACAATTATACTCAAATTGTTGATTTCTTACCTTTAAAGTTACTTTATACATATCGTTTCTCCTTAATTTCAGATAGACTCTCGGATTTCGCCGAGGCAGATGGGAGAAGGAGTCCCTTGCCCCACCCATTTGTTTTCCAACTTACTTTGTAGGGGCTTTTTTCCCAGTAGGTCAATTTCATTTACTCTGAAAATAAAATCAAGTCAATGCCTTCATAAAGGATTCAGATAATTCTCTGCGGTGATAAAAAATACCCGTTCCAATTTTTGACGCATCCCATGTAATCGTTGGCATATCCCGAAATGCCATATACCCACCTGCAAATGCTTCATTACGGTTTCCTGATGGGTCAAAGAAATAAATGGTTTGTCCTCTTGAAATTCCGTGTCGAGTAGGAGTCACATCGAATGGTACTTCATACATCGATAATAAATCAGCTGCTTTAAATACATCATGAAGAGATTCTACACCGAATGCTGCATGGTGAAGTTTTGCATCAGGCCCTTTTACAAAAGCAATATCATGAGACGTATTTGTCGTAAATAAGAAACTGCCGACTAATTCTTCTTCCCCTTCTGTAACTACTCTTTCACTTTGTCCAAAATTAAGCACTTCAACAAAGAATCTTGTAACTGTTTTTAAATCATCACCAGTAAGTAATAGGTGATCAAGGCGATGTGGAGCAATCCCTTTCATACCTAATGGCCATGGATGTGGATTTCTCGTTCCTACGGCTGTGCCTAAGAAACCGATTTCATGATAAAGTTCACAATGATGACCAGTTGGCAAAATAAAATGGACGGCTTCCCCTTCACCTAATCTAGTATTGCTGGAAATACGAGTAGTCGTACAGCCAAATTCCTCTATTTTTCTTTCATAATAGGCAAGATCATCAATTGTCTCTACTTTAAAGGCTAAATGGACTAAACCCGCCTTGTTCGATTTTGTTAAAATTAAACTATGATGATCAAATTCATCCCATGCTTTTAAGTAAACACTATTTCCCATACGTCCCGTTTCTTCTAACCCTATAACCTTTGTATAGTATTCTACTGATTTATCTAAGTTTAATACATTTAATTCCACGCGGCCTAAACGCATAACTCTTGTCATTTTTTATCCTCCTAATACAGGTAGTTTTTTGAGAGATGACACCATAATGCCACCTTAGCACTATTCAAAATGCTGATCCGGCTCATTTTACTTTTTCTACTAACTGCAGCAGCTCCCGGCTTGGCCCGTGAAAGAAGATCATGCGCCCGCCATCAAGCGTTGGCTTCACCATATCCGAAGTAACGATGATCTCTTTTTCTTTTAAGAACTGAATCGTTTCATCAATGTTTTCGACTGTAAAAGCAAGATGGTTCACAATACCCGTTTCAATGTACTTAAGCTTTTCTTTTTTCTCATGAATAAGCTCAATCTCCATATCAGGCTGTGATTCAAGATACAAAAAAGCCATTTCGCGGTCGGATTTACTTCCCCGGAGACGGACGTTAAATCCAAAAATCTCCGAATAAAACCGGATCGATTGATCCATATCACGAACCATTATGGATACGTGCTCCATTTTCCGTATCATATAGTTCTCCTTTTATTCTTTATTTGTTTGAGGAAGCAGCAGAACCGTCCCCTGGCATCATCATTAGTGCTTTGACCCATTGCATTGAGTTTTCGTAGCAGTCGCCAATTTGAAGCACTCGATGATCTGTGAATGGTTTTCCGATTAGCTGCAATCCGACTGGCAGGTTCTCTGTTGTAAAGCCGCAGGCTACGGATAGAGCTGGGAAGCCTAGGATATTTGCTAATGGTGTTTTCCCAAGAGTAAACATATTGCTAATCGCCATTTCTGGAACCATCGTACCGATTTCAAACGGTGGTTGGACATTTGTTGGGCCGACTAAGGCATCAATCCCATTCATTTGTTTGATTGTTTCTCTGACAAATTGCTCTCTCCTGCGCTGGGCACGAAGGTAGATTGTTGCGGAAATATCACTGCCAAATTCAAAGCGGTATTTCAAATCATCTCCGTATAGATGACCGTATTTTTTCAATAATGGTTCGTGCACGGAGACTACCTCTGATTGAGCGATTGCCTTTAAGGCATTTAGGGCTTCATCTATTCCTGGTAAATCAATCGGAATGATTTCAGCGCCAAGTGATTCTAGCTGACGGAAGGCTTGTTCAATCACCCATTTCACATCAGCATCAATCCTGGAAAACATGTATGGCTCATAGAATCCTAGCCTTACACCCTTTAAGTCGCCTAAGGAGTCAAATCGAACAGGAACATTCCTTTTAACAGTTGCCGGATCTTTCACATCATGCCCTCTCATGACCTCAAGCATGATGGCCGCATCCTGAACCGTTCTTGCCATCGGCCCTACATGATCCAATGACCAGCTGAACGGTAGACACCCGCGTCTGCTAACGACTCCATAGGTCGGCTTGAACCCGACTGTGCCACACATTGCTGCCGGTAGTCGGATGGATCCAGCTGTATCTGTGCCTACCGCACCAAAGGCCATTCCTGTTGCGGTTGCCACTGCTGAGCCGCCGCTTGAGCCGCCTGGAATTCTAGTGACATTCCAAGGGTTCTTGGTGCTTCCATAATGTGGATTTTCCGTCGTTGCCCCCATGGCAAACTCATGAAGATTGGCCTTGCCGATGATAACAGCTCCAGCCTCTCTTAGCTTTTGAACAGCCGCCGCATCCTCAGAAGGAATCCAGTCTTCAAAAATTTTCGAGCCGCCAGTCGTTTTTACACCCTTCGTTTGTAAAATGTCTTTGACAGCAATGGGAATTCCGTGCAACGGCCCCCGCACAATATTATTCAGTAATTCCTCTTCCAATTGCCTCGCCTGAACCAGGGCTTCTTCTTCCATGACAGTAATAAACGCATTAACTCTTGGCTCATACTCGTGAATTTGGTTTAATGTCATTTGCGTCAACTCAACCGGTGAAATCCGTTTATTTCTAATCGCGGCCCCTGCAGTTTCAATTGTTTCGAAAAGGAGTTGATTCATGGCTTGTCTCCTCATAAACTTCTAAATTAAAAGTAAAGGACGGCTCTAATGTTGCTAATTCTAGTTCCTCATCACATAAAATGGTGCGTAGATACTCTTCTAAAGTCATCAAATCCCTACTCTCACTTTGATATTCCTATTTATTCAAATATTTTAAGACTTTACTTTCTGCCCATCCTTTTTATATTGTTCCTCCAAAGGAAAAGCCTCCTGCCAGGACTTTTCGTTCTTGTCGTAGAGTCCCGCACTGTATAGGTTCCTCAGTGATTCATTGTCTAACTTAAAGTTCTCTGCTCCTTCTTGAAACGCTTTCACCTGTTGAAGCAATAAGCGGCGCATATGAATAATCGGTAAATCACTTGTTCCTAGATGCTCTTTAGAGCGGTCGACAATCGGCCCCATTGTTTCGGTTGCTGCGTGATCCTGATTAGCGATTCCTCGGATTCCGGTGAAATTTCCTGTCTTTTGTAGCTCACGGTCCTGTGCATAATCATTCTCAAGGCTGATTTGTTTTTTGAAGTGCTCATCTAACTTTAAGCCGCGGCGTTCATGATTCGCCTGAGCATCAATTGTACGGTTATGTGAAAATTGTACATCCCAGGACCAAGTGCTGTAGTCATCTCTTGGAATGAACGCATGCCACATTCCATCCTCACCCTCAAACCTTGGTGGATAAGTATAAAACGGGAAGATATAATGAATTTCCATAAAGGCATTTTCTGTTTCGTTGCCAATTCCTACGGCTACACAGCGTTTTCCGTAATTGGTATCCTCTACATCTTGTTTGACCGGTGGATTCTTCACAAGCGGATGGTTCGGATCAATTCCTAAATCTGTACTTAAAATTCCTTCTCCTGTCTCCTGTTTCCCATGTGCTTTGTGAAGAAACGCCGCATGTACATAATCAAGATCATTTTCCATTACCTGTGCATAGTTGCATTCCTGCCAAACCCGTTCCGACATCATATATTCATCAGGAAGCCCCATCCAGTAGAATTCAGGAAATTCAGGCTGGCTCTCTTCCGGTCCCATGTACGTCCAAACGATACCTTTTACCTCCTTCACCGGATAATTTTTGATCTTGATTTTATGTCTAAACTTCGGATCGCCTTCCTCTGACGGAATTTCCGTACAATCACCATTCGTATCAAATTTCCAGCCATGATACATACAGCGTAAGCCGCATCCATCATTGATGCCGTAATATAGAGATGTTCCACGGTGCGGGCAGGCTTCCTCCATTAAACCGACTTTCCCTTCCGTATCACGAAACGCAATTAATTCCTCCCCGAGCAATTTCACGCGCTGCGGCTTGCCGTCGCTTAGTAATTCATCTGACTTTAATGTCGGTATCCAATAGCGGCGAAACAACTCACCCATCGGAGTACCAGGCCCTACTCTTGTTAATAAATGATTATCTTGTTTTGATAACATGTCGATTCCTCCCATTTGTACTTTATCTGTTTTTAGAAAATTTTGACTTTATGTTTATATCTTATTAAAATAGCATCATTCAAACAATTTATCTTTAGGTCGGAAAATTTTCATTTTATAACCGAAACATACAGTTAGAGATAACTATTCTGATTCTTTCAAAAATAGTGTGAATTATGATAGATTAGTAATAAATAATAAATGCTTTTGATTTTCTTTTTCTATAGGAGGCAATATGGCGATTAAAGCAAACACCATCACCTTAGGTGATTTATTTGGAATGAACCCTGAAAATGACAACTTTCTACAAGCTCACCGAATGTTTATATCAAGCGCGGATGCCTGGGGGGCTTTAATTAAAGATTTAGTTTTAGCTCTAGGAATTGAAAGAGCCAAACGCTTTCTATTACGGTATGGCTATCAATGCGGAAGGCATGAAGCTTTAATGCTGAAGGAAATGTTTAATTGGGAGAATATTAGAGAATGGATTATGGGCGGGGTTACCATGCATGGCCTTTCTGGACGAACAACATCCGTTCCGGTTAACGTTCATATTGACGTTGAAAACCAGGAATTTGACGCGGAAGGATATTGGAATAATTCTTATGAGGCCCAACAATATTTGCAGCACTTCCCAACACACTCAGAGCCAGTTTGCTACTTTCTTGAAGGATATGCAAGCGGTTACTGTAGTACCTCCCTGGGCAAAAAAGTGGTTTTTAAAGAAGTCGAATGTATCGGTAAAGGTGATCCACATTGTCATTTTATTGGAAAAACACTTGATCTATGGGGAGATGAAATTTCACCTGAGTTAGTTGATTATGCACGAGAAGACATTGGGGACGAACTAGATCAAGCACATAAACGAATTGAAAGACAAAGTGAAATTTTAAAACGTGGGAATTTATTAAGTAATCAATTGACACAAATTGTCCTACAGGAAAAAGGACTAGACTCAATTGCCCAGACACTTGGACGAAGTTTAAAATGTGGAATCGTTATCTCCAACAAAGATTTTGAACCCCTTTCACAATATGGGGATGTATTTGAATATTCCTTAAAAAGGATTATTGAAAAAAAGGAAAACCTTGACCCATCAGATCAAAAGAAAATAATCGAAATGATCCATCATCGAACCACCATTCAACTCAATACTTTAGATAAACAAGGATTTTTCCATTATCCTTTAATCACTCCAATCATCGTGCGAAACCATGTATATGGTTATATTTCGATTATAAAAAACTCGAAAGAAATGGACGAACTCGAGTCATCTTTTATCGAGCGGGCAGCCAATATTTGTGCACTTCATATTCTAAATGAAAAAACAGCCATTGATACGGAACTAAAAATGAAAGGAGAATTATTAGACGAGGTTCTACTGCAGCCAAAGTTAGATTCTAACATTACGAAAAAAATTTCTTTTCTAGGCTATAACCTCAACAAACCTCATTATGTGTTTATTTTTCGTTTACAAAATCCGTCCTTTGATTTTCAAAAGGATGAATTAGTACATGATGAAAAGGAAGTGATTATGAATGTCCTTAGAAAATATTCAGCTAATGCAGGAGAAAATATACTAATCTCGAACTCTTTTGGACAGGTTCAAACCCTTATTTCAGAAGATTTATTGAAGACTAACAATTGGAGCGAAAAGGAATTAGGGACATTTATACTAAAAGAAGTGAAAAAGGAATTTCCTTCATCACAAATAATCATTGGAATCAGCAACATATGTTTGAATATAAATGGTGTTCACGAAGGTTACAAACAAGCGAAAAAAGCTTTAGAAATTGCCCAAATCAACAATGAGAACCAACACGTGTTCCAATTCTCAGCCATTGGACCTATCTCCATTCTATTAGATGCCAGAAATCCACAGGAATTGGAGGACTATGCCGATTATATTTTAGGTGCCATCTATCAATATGATATTCAGAAATCTGCAGAACTATTAAAAACTCTTTATTTCTATTTAAATAATGAATGCAATTTGCATAAAACAGCCCGCTTCCTGAATTTATCAATTGGAGGGATGCGTTACCGCCTTGCAAATTTAAAAGAACGATTTAACATTGATATGATGAATTCAACAACGCGTCGTGAGGTTCAAATGGCCTTAGACATATATACAGCATTTGGCAAACTGTCTACCCTCTTTTGAATCAAGAGGTAGAAGGTATAGAAAATCAAGATTTACGATAAATATAGAGACTGTCCTAGTTTAAAATGGACAGTCCCTTTCATTTTTTACCATAACTTAGATACATCCTGATCTCAATACAACCCCAATCCATTGATAATAGGATAGAAACTGCCCATTCCCCTCCAACACCAACACCTTGTATTAATCTCATTAAAACAAGCAGGATAGGAGCCCATATTCCAATCGAGTCAATTTATATGCTGGAATGGGTTCTTGTTTTTTCGTTCATATGTTCTTCTTAAAATAATTTGACCAGATGTACGAATCGTATAGAAAAATGAAAAATAATAGACCAATCTATACATTGTTTACTAAAATGACCTAACGTATAATCCATAAGGTGAACCGAAATTTCAGAAAATTTAGAATTAGCGGTTCAAGAAGACTAAGAGATGATCTTAGCCCATTTTTTAATCCATTTTGAAAGGAGAAAAGATGAAAATGCACAAAAAAGGCTTAACGTTATTTTTAACCTTTGTTCTGTTGTTAGCCTCCATTACTCCGGTACTGGCGGATTCACAGAAAAAAGGAACAGCAAAAATTGTCCGCGACAATTATGGTGTCCCGCATATTTATGCCAATAATAACGAGGACTTGTATTTTACCTATGGGTATGTAATGGCTGAGGATCGGTTGTTTCAACTGGAAACGTTTCGTCGGGGGAATAACGGGACGGTAGCTGAAGTCTTTGGGGAGAAGTTTTTAGCCAGGGATCAACAAATGAGAAGAGATGGCTACACAGATCAAGAGGTCCAAAAGATGATTACAAAAATGGATGGATTCTCAAAAAAGGTCATCCGTAACTTCGCAGCAGGTATCTCTTTGTATGTAGAAGAAGCATTGAAAGATCCAGATGAGAAGCTGTCAAAAGAATTCCATGATTACAAGGTAACACCTAAGGCTTGGACAGAAGTGGATGTATTAAGGTTGTTCATGTCCTCTATGGGGGTATTTATGGATTCAGAGCAGGAAATCCAAAATGCTAAGATTTTAGCTCAATTGGAAAAACAATATGGCCCTGAAGCAGCGAAAAAAATGTTTGACGATATTTTTTGGGAAAATGACCCTGCCTCACCTACTACTCTGCCGGATGATGGAGCTGTCAATCCTGTTAAAAAGGATACAAAAAAGACTGCCAATCAGCAGTTTCCGGGGATTGAAAAAGCATCTGAGACATTTTCAGAGAAGCGCAATGATTTCGTTGTAACTTCACAAGAATTAGGACTTCCGCTGAAAATTGGAAGCAATGCAGTTGTGATTGGTCCTGGGAAATCAGCAACAGGTAATGCTTTACTGATGGGTGGACCGCAATACAATTTCTCTGCACCTGGTTCTGTGTATGAAGTAGGCTTGCATGCTCCAGGAATTGATATTGAAGGTTCTGGGCTAATCGGTCTTCCGATTATCATGTTTGGTACGAAAGAAAACTATGCTTTTACCTCCACTTACGGAGTTGGGAACTTAGTTGATATTTTCGTAGAAACATTAAACCCTGAGAATTCATATCAATACTTATATAAGGGAAAATGGCTCGATATGGAAAAGAAAGTAGAAACTTTTACATATAGGGACAGCGAAGGAAATCGTCAGGAAGTGGCTAAAGAATTTTACAGCACAGTTCATGGACCTGTAAATCACTTCGATAAAGAAAATAACACTGCCTATAGTAAAGCCTGGTCCTTCCGTGGAACAGAAGCAGAGAGCTGGTCAGCTTATTTAGAGTCGAACTGGGCCAATAATATGAAAGAGTTTCATAAAGAGGCAAAAGAAATGACCATGAGCATTAACTGGTACTATGCGGACAAGGAAGGAAATATCGGTCACTTTTATACAGGTAAATATCCGATTCGTGATGAACGAGTCGATTTAAGACTTCCAACCCCAGGTACAGGTGAATATGAGTGGAAGGGATTCATCGATCCAAAAGATCACCCCTATGCCATTAATCCGAAAACCGGCTATATTGTTAACTGGAATAACAGGCCTGCTTCAAATTGGACGAATGGTGAGTTAAGCTTTATGTGGGGTGAAGATCACCGCGTACAGCAGTTTATCGATTTAGTCAACGCTAAGGACAAGTTAACAGTAGACGATATTGATGATATTAACTATCATGCAAGCTATGTTAACTTAAGAACAAAATGGTTTAAACCGATGTTGATGGAGGCTTTGGAAAAAACAAATGACCCAAGATATCAGGAAGTGTATGAAGCCCTTCAGGATTGGAACAATCTAAACGAAGATAACAATAAAGATGGTATGTATGACAGTCCAGGCTTAACAATCTTTGAATCATGGTGGCCGCTTGTCGTGGATAATCTTTACAAAGCGCAGCTTGGGGATGCTTATGCCTCGTTAAAAGGGATCATCGATCATCGTTATGGGTCAAGTCTTACATTAAGAGCTTTGGGAGGAAATAACGGCCCGCTCAAAACAAATTATCCATGGCTGAATGAAGACACTGACCAATTCTTGCTTACAGCATTAGATCAAGCACTTGAAAAGCTCGAGGAAGAGCACGGAACAGATATAAGTACCTGGTTGAAACCGGCCCGGATGATGGTATTTACTAATACTTCATTAATCGGCCTTCCGCAATACGGATCCGAAACAAAATTACTCGAAGCAAACCGCGGCAGTGAGAACCATTATATCGAACTAACCAAAAATGGCCCTAATGGAGTCAATGTAAATCCTCCAGGTCAAATTGGTTTTATCAAAAAGGACGGTACAATGCATACACATTATGAAGATCAAATCGAGCTGTTTGCAAATTGGGAATATAAACCTGTCTTGTTTACAGAGCAGGATGTGGAAAAATACGCTGTGAGTACTAAAGTACTTAAAATTAAAAAATAGAGCGATATGAAAACACAGGATCCCATCCTGTGTTTTTTCGCGATAACCATCTTATTCATCCTTCTTTATGAAACGTTTGAATCAATTGTTTGTCATATTTTAACTTGATAAATAGTTTTTCTACTTTAGGATAAAAAAAGGCAACAATAGGTCCCAGAGAAACAACCATAATGAACGTTCCAATGCCGACGGGCCCGCTGAAAAGGAAGCCGAGCGTGACGACTGCCAGTGAAAATAATGTCCTTGAGGTAGAACGGCTCATCTTCCAAATTTCCTCAAGAAGAAGTATCATTCCGTCCGGCGGTGCAGGCGAAAATTTTGCTTGTAAATAAAGCGATACGCCTAAGCCCATGAATAGTAACCCAAAACAAAGGAACAAAATTTTACCGGGTAATTGTTCGGGAATATAAACTAGTTCCGTGACATAAAGCCACATATCAATACTTAAGCCGGTCAAAAAGGATGTTAAAAAGGCCAGGATATCGGGTCTGTTTCGGCGCACAATGGCCATAATCGTGACCAATATGGCACCAATAATAAACTCCCAGCTGCCTACAGTTAGACCAATTGTTTGCTGAAGACCGACCTGTAATGAAGGCATTGGAGCAGCTCCAAGCTGGGAATTTACTGAGCAGCTGATCCCAAAGGAAAGCAGCAGAATGCCAATCATATAGAAGGCAAAGCGAATTCGAATGTTTATGTTAACAACCAATGACATCACTCCTTATAGCAAGTTCATTTTAAAAAAAGAGACGTAACAAAAAAACTTCTATTTTTTAAAGATAAAATAGAAGTTATGGATAGAAAGTATGAACTATAACCCGATTAATGGACACTAAATAAAAAGTGCCCCTTAATCGGGTTTTTCTATGTCCCCTTAATGAAAACCCGTTTATAATAAAAGAATTATTGTGGACGGAGGATTTATCATGAGTAAGAATCTATTTACCGAATACCAGATTAAAGAGTTAGAGAAGAATCCTAATGTTAGTCGGGTTTCAAATCGCTCTATTTCCTATGACCCTGACTTCAAAATAAAAGCCGTAAAGGAATATCAAAAAGGGAAAAGTCCTTCCCAAATTTTTATCGAGAACGACTTTAACATTGAAGTAATCGGTAAAAACCAGCCAAAGAGATGTTTACAAAGATGGCGCGCAACCTTCGATAAATCAGGTGAATTAGGTCTTCAAACAGAGCGTAGAGGAAAGGCAAGTACTGGACGCCCTTCGTCGAAGGAACTATCTGTGGAGGAAAGACTGAAGAAGGCTGAAGCTAAAATAAAATTCTTAGAAGCTGAGAATGACTTCTTAAAAAAGCTAGAGGAACTAGAGAGGCAGGCGTTGAAGAAAAAACGATATTAACTCCATCAGAAAAATTCGAACTTATTGAATACATCCTTCGTCAACACCAACTAAAGAACACTGTAAGTTACTTATGTGAACTAGCAGGAGTAAGTAGAAGTGGGTACTATGCTTGGTTAAAGGCAGCTTCCATTCGCGAACAAAGAGACTTCGATGATGAAGCAGATTATGAACTTATCTATTCTATTTTTAAGCAAAAGAAGGAAAAAGTTGGGGCATTACCAATCAAGATGATTTTAGAAAACGATTATTTTGTAGTAATGAATCATAAGAAAATTAGAAGGTTAATGCGCAAGTACGGACTAATTGCGAAGGTTAGAAATGCGAACCCATACAAAAAAATGTCCAAAGCTACTCAAGAACATAAAACATGTCCTAACATTTTAAAGCGTAAGTTTAATCAAGAGGAACCTGGAAAGGTGTTATTAACAGATATAACCTATTTATATTATGCAAATGGTCAAAAAGCCTATTTATCATGTGTTAAAGATGGCAGTACCAATGAAATACTAGCCCACTATTTATCTACTTCATTAAAGATGAATATTGTTTATAAAACATTAGGAAGGCTAAAAGAAGCAGTGCAGAATCAGTTCCATCCAGAAGCAATTCTGCATTCAGATCAAGGCTTCCATTATACTCACCCCCTCTTTCAAAAGAGAGTAAAGAAGTTGAATATAACCCAATCAATGTCCCGTAAGGGTAACTGTTGGGATAACGCTCCAATGGAATCCTTCTTTGGTCATTTTAAAGATGAGGTTGATTATAAAGAATGTAATAGTTTTATTGAGTTAAAGCAGATGGTGGATTCATATATCGAGGAGTACAATAATCATCGTTACCAGTGGGGATTACAAAAGATGACCCCGGTCCAATACCGAGGTCGTCTGTTAGCAGCATAGGCTCTTTTATTAAACTGTCCATATTATGGGTTATAGTTCAGTAATGAAAAGTAATCATTCTTTTAAATAATGATCTCCCCCATGATTGAAACAGGAAAAGATGTTTGTTAACTTGTCTTTATTAGAAGTTGTCAAATCAATCTACCTCTTTCTCTCAATAATGTGTAGAATAAAATGAAAATAAACACTATATTAATAGTGTTAGAAGAGTAATATTTAGTGGTTTTAATTTTAGGAATATTCTATTATTTATTACACCCTATGATTAGGGACATTTTCGATAACTTCCTTTCTTTTCTATATTCAGAAAGGTTAGAACCTCCACGCAATTTTAGAGTTTTTTCTTTGCATTCATCCCCCACCAATAAAAGTGGGGATGATTACTGAATGAAGTTAACAGAGTCTTATTTAGAAATGTAGGAACCCAGGTAATGATTGACGGAATTAAATGTAGCCGCGAAACGGCTGTACGCCCAGGAATACTGATCCAGCGCCGTCATACATACTTTCGTTAAGGAATGCGTGCTGGGTTACGACCATTGCATCGCGTAGATAGCGTTGAAGTGGGTGCCCGTCGTAGATTGCTGAGGTGCCAGCGAGCATGTAGGCTGTCTGCACGGCACTTGCACCTTCACGAGCAGCTTGTGCCGCTGCTAAACGCAACATGCTGGTTTGCTCAACGGAGACACCGTCTCCCATTAGGATTGATTCCCAAGCAGCATCAGTGGCCTCGTAGAAGAAAGCGCGCGCCGACCTTAGAGATGCTTCTGCCTTTGCAACGCCAACTCGCAAGTAAGCACGATCGCCCATCTTTGGTGCACCGGTGATGCTAGAACGGCCTGCCATCTGAGAAATTTCATCAAGCGCAGCACGGGCTATGCCAAGATTGACCACCGCCAGCACCTGTGCTGCATAAGCGATAGATGGATACTGGTAGATCGGCTCATCAATAGTGGGCACTCCGCCACGGGCAAAGGTCCATTCGTCAGAGACGAAGGCGTCTTTCACCCGAAGGTCATGGCTACCCGTTCCGCGCATCCCAATCACTTCCCAGTTCTCGACGATTTCCACATCCTCAGGTCTCAGCACCGCAGTAAGCGGCTTACCGCCTTCTCCAATGCCAATACCAACACCGAGAATGTCAGCACCCTTGCAGCCGCTCGCAAACTTCCAGAGACCGTTCACGCTCCAGCCTCCCTCGACCTTCTCTGCAGGCTGGACCGGAAATAAGCCGCCTGCGAAGGCCACGTCCGGTCCATTTGCGTAAACGCATGCGAGCGTTTCACGTGGAAGGGCAGCTAGGTAGATTGCAGCAGAACCGAAGCTCGCCACCCATCCGGCAGATCCGTCAGCCTCGGAGATGGTTTCGATCAGCTTGAGGAACTCCCTAGGAGAGGAGCCATCACCGCCAAAGCAACGCGGTGCGTGAGCACGATAGACGCCCAATTGTTTAAATTGCTCGATCATGTCCCGAGGCACATGTCTCTTCGCTTCAAATTCATCTCGTCTGGCGCGGATTTCGGATAACACAATGTCAATCTGGTTTTGATTTTGCATTTTAACAGTCATGATTCATTCCTCCCCATTATTATCTATCGTTTCACCTAATGATTATTGTTTTAATTCTATAGAACACCCTTATCTCATAAGCCTTCCGCCATTAATGTCAAAAGTTGCTCCGGTTGTAAATCCACCACTATCAGAGGCTAATAAGGAAACTAAATCTGAAACTTCTCGGGGTTCTCCCACACGTCTAAGTGGAATGGTCTCTACCATTTGGGCTAATTTAGCTGGATCCATTTTATCCATCTCTGGTGTACGAATGGCAGCTGGAGCAACCGTATTAACAGTAATTCCATAAGGCGCTAGCGATCTAGCAAAGACTTTACTTAACGCAATTTGTCCCGCCTTGGAAGCAGAATAATGGGCACCCGAAGTTAATGGACCTGCCTGCCCTCCAATGGAAGACATATTGATTATTCGTCCCCATCCCCTCTCTTTCATTGTAGGAATAACAGCTTGTGAAAAAAAGAATGTGCTTTTTAAATTGACAGATAAGACTTGATCCCATTCTTCCTCATCGATCTCTTCTATTGAAGTTTCAAAACGGATTCCTGCATTATTTACTAGAATATCGATTCTACCCCACTCGTTTAAAACCTCGTTGACAGCACTTTTAATTCCGTTAATGTCAGATACATCCAATTGGATGAACATGACTTGCTTCTGTAATTCTTCCTGTTGAAACCGCTGTCTTGTTTGTTCAAGATTCGCCTTATTTCTGATCACAAAAACGACCTTTTTTCCTTCCTTTACGAAATTTTCGGCGACAGCTAAACCCAGACCTTTATTTGCTCCGGTAACTATTGCGACTCTTTGTTCATTCATTTGCATTGAATTTCTCCCCTATTCAAAAAATTTACAATACATTACAATTACAATTTCCTGTATTATGGTCCGAATTTTAGCACGATATCAGACCAACTGATAAAACGCTTTCATAATGTAATTCTATTAATCACTATAATAATAGACAGGACTGAGAAGCCCCATGTATCCATGTTGGGCTCCGCCAATTAGTCTTCTTATTTTTCAAGTAAGAAAAACGGTCTGCCAAGTACAGCTTCTAAACGGAAATACTTATCCAATCCAGTTGCACGGAATGAATTGGTCATATCTGCAACGGTTTGTAAATCTGGAACATTATAAAGGAAACTTGCATGCCAGCCAGCACTTCCAGCAGGTCCAGCTGTTAAAATATCTCGGTCAATGGTGCCAAGTAACTCTGACCCATTCTCTCTCCATGAAGCAATGATTTCGTTTAATACAGGTAGAATCTCATTTGTCTTCTCCTCACCCGTTGTGTTAAACCACCCTGTTGATTCAAAATAGAACATTACTCTAAGTGGTGATGGTACTTGTGGTGCATCGTGTTTAATTCCAGCCATTTTTATATTCCTCCCTGTTATCTCCATAATAATTTCAATTGTTAATCTAGTGTTACTAGTTGACTCAGAAGCAAAAATATAAGATTGCTACTCTTCCATAGCATCTATACTTTCTATCACTTTTAACAAGAATATTTTACAATATAGATTGTAAAACTCTTAAAGCATTTCCACCCACAATTTTCTCAATATCTTGTACCTTATAATTTTTCTTGATCAGCCATTTAATTATATTACTCATGGCTTCAGTTGGGTTCTCTAATCCTTTGACAAAAGGAGAACTGTCATAGTCTTGATTCCCATGTGACTCATGAAGCGATAACATCGAATCGAAAGCGTCTTGCAGGGCTACATGATCTCCAAAAAATGTATCCGGTCCTAAACCAACATGTTCAATCCCGACTAAATCTATGAGATACTCTAAATGCTCCATAACCGATTCAATGGTATGTTCATTGGGATTCTTAGAAGAAAGAGTGGTGTTTGGAGCAGCACAAACCCCGATAACCCCACCTTTTTCAGCACATGCGAGAAGAATTTCATCCGGTTTCATTCTTGGTGAATCCCATACTTTCCTCGCTCCAGCATGGGTAATCATGACAGGTGATTCACTTGCTTCAATAACATCTAGGCTTGTTTGATCACCGCAATGTGAGATATCGATAACCATTCCAAGAGTATTCATTCTTTCTACTACTTTTCTGCCAAACTTAGTTAATCCGCCGTCGAATTTTTCAGTTAAACCGGACCCTAATGTATTGGCATCATTATAGGTGATCCCCATGCAGCGAATCCCTAGGCCATATAGAACATCTACCCGATCGACTTCATTTTCTAAAATACTTGCAGCTTCCAATGATGGTAGAATGGACACCCGTTTTGATACCTTCGCTTCCTGTAAGTCCTTAAATGTTTTAGCAAGAAAGACGGTATCTTGTTTGGCTATGTCACAATAACGTATCCCCAAGGTTAAGATGACATCGTTCCACTTTAGCCCATTTTGCGATGTGATAATGGAGATTCCATCCATAAAATTCTCAAATACAACATCAATTCCGGAGCGGGCTAAGCCCTCATAATCAAATTCTGTATGAAGCTGACGGCAATAAGGAATGATATCATCCAGAATTTTGGGAACTATAAATCCGTGGTCCCTTAGAGAAACAATCGGATAATATTTTTGAATCGTATTGAAAATACGTTCCTCCGATTCTGAAAGCTTCATCTCATAAGTATTTCGATATCTTTCCGATTGAGGGAGAGGATACGTTTTATAGTGTTTGCCAGGTGTTAGATATTGAAATGAGCGGTATCCATCATAATGTTTTACTGTCATAATCATCCCCACACTTTGTGAATAGTTATTTCCTTCAGTTTGTTCATGTAACCGTTGACTCCACTAGCTTCCTTTTAAGAAGGAAAAATAGCAGACTTTTCACCTTATTAAACTAGTATTTCTTTTAAATGGAGCATTTATTAAATTATTGATTGTTCACCGCAGGAATAGAAATACTACAAATTTTCCCTTTATAGAAAAGAAGCGGTTGTTTCTCTTCTTTTCTAGAGATTGCTTTCACTAAACCCGTTACGATCCAATGGTCGCCGCCTTCTAGTACTTCATGAACATCACAAACAAGTGTTGATAGATTTTCTTTTAACATCGGAACTCCATCTTCAGAAAGTTCGTATTGTGCATTGGCAAATTTATCGGTGCCTTTTTTCGCAAATGTCCAACAATCACTTTCCTGCTCCTCAGATAAAATATTTACGACAAACGGACGGCCGGGTTGGAACGCCGGTACACTATAGCTATTCTTATCTATGCAAACTAAAACTAAAGGCGGGTCCAGCGACAATGATGAAAAGGCATTTGCTGTTAGCCCAATATTTTCTCCATTTTCTCCTTTACCTGTGATGATCGTAACTCCTGTCGCAAATGTTCCCAATGTATTTCGAAATTCTCTTTGATCCATAAACCCATCCCCTTTTTTCTTATTCATACTCCTATAATGACGACAATCTAATCAATCACGCGAAAAATGAACTTTTTTGTATCCTGCCGATAATACACATTCTAGAATATTTCGAACATTCAAACTACAACATAACCTGTCTGAATTCTTCGATCTGTTCAATACTATTAGTATAGTGTTATTTAATGTAAGGCAACTAATCCTATTAAAAGTTCGTTACTAGATAATTGTTGTTTCAAATTAAAGACGGTTGCTCATTCCCTTTTTCCAACATTTTTATTAAATGATAAAGAATTTGATTATAAGGCATAGAAATTTGATTATGCTCTCCTTTTTTTAACAAAGCACCATTCAAAAATTCTATTTCAGTCGGTTCACCACGTTGTATATCTTGATACATCGATGAAAGATGACTTCCAGACATAGAAGGATTGAGTGCAGCAATAATCGTTTCGGTAATATATTTTTTGTTCAGTTCGATCCCTTCTACTTCCGCAACCTTTATGATTTCATCTATAATAGGATCTATAATTTCATAAAAATGACTATAGGTCCCTATTACTCCAGCCGAACTTTTCGTTAACGTGCAAAGGGGATTCATCACAGAATTAAAAGCCACCTTATTCCAGATACTTTTGATAACATTTTCAGAAATGGTTGCGTGAATGCCTGAATGATTGAATATCTGTATCATTCGTTCAGTATCTTCTATGTGTTGGCCAGTCACATTCATGATTTCCGTTTTTCCTGAACCAAATGCTTCCACCATTCCAGGTCCGCTCAGTTTCGCTGAGTACGTCGTAACACCAACAAATAATTGTTCTTTGGACACATATTTTGTTAATATCTCTATATTCCCTAGACCATTTTGTAGAGTGAGGACTTGGGTTTGTTTACCTAACAGATGCAAACAACTTTTCATCATGGAATCTGTCTTTGTTGATTTCGTAAGGATGATTAATAAATCTACTTCCCCCGCACAATCTTTCGGAAGATGTGCTGGTATGTAGACTTGTTCCTTCCCCTTTTCATTTATTACCATTAGTCCATTTTGTTGGATGGCCTCAACATGCTCCTCCCAATCATCGATTAGCTGTACATGATAATCATGTTTATAAAGTGCAGAACCCACACGACTTCCCATTGCTCCAGCACCTACAATCACAATGTTCATTTGATCCCTCCTTTTTACCAAACGATTTTTATGTATACAATCTTCCGTTTCCTTTTTACTAGAGGAAAACAAAAAGAAGTAGTGGTTATCGACTAACATCCACTACCATATATTTTTCGAAAAAAGCACAAGATCATGTTTCATACGGCTACAAAGCTACTATTTTCGTCCAACGTATCAGGGTCGAGATAGGCTTTTACACTGGAATCTATGTCTCTAGTTGTATTGTTTTTTAACATCTGTCAGATACCCTAAATGCTTCAGCAAATCCACAAATTTTCGAAGGGTTTCGACTTGATATTCATCGATATTTTTCCCTTCAAATGAATAAAAGCCTTTCCCTGTTTTCATCCCTATTTCGCCTGTATTCATTTTATTTTCAATAATCTCTGGAGGAGCAAATCGTTCTTCACCCATCGAATCTTTTAAATAGTGACTGGCATGGTAGAGCGTCTCGGCACCGCCCCAATCGATAAATTCTAAGAGTCCTAGAATAGCAAAACGGAGACCGAACCCTACCGTAGATGCCTTATCAATATCTTCAACGGTTGCGACTCCCTCTTCCACAAGACGAGATGCTTCATTCATGGCTAGCGCTTGTATTCTTGGTACGATAAAGCCTGGTGAAGGAGCACAAATTACAGGAACTTTCCCTATGCCTTCAAGTAAGCTGGTCATTTTTTGCAAGTATTCAGAACTAGTTGATTTCGATGGACTTACTTCTACTAACGGCATTAAATAAGCAGGATTCAACCAATGGGTATTCATAAATCTTTCTTTCCCTTGAATATATTCAACTAAATCATTGGCTGAAAAAGATGAAGTGGTAGAGGCAATGATTGTATTCTCTGACAGAATCTCACAGATTGAAGCAAATACGGATTTTTTCACCTCTAAAATTTCTGGTACTGCTTCAAATAGTACATCTGAGTTTTGCCAGGAAAGATTGTGGTCTTTCATCGAACAGACTTCAACTTGACTTAAAATGGTCTTAACGGACTCTCTTGCTATTACATTTGTCACGACTAGGATCTCTAATTGACTCCTTAATTCGTTAAAAACTTGTTCTTTTAACTGGAGAAATTCTTCTCTTGTTCGTTCTTTAATATCAATAAGTGTGACAGGATAACCTTGATAAGCGAAAGAAAGGGAGATTCCTCTCCCCATCCTTCCTGCTCCCGCTACCGCAATGGACCCATTAGTTAATTTCATATTGGATCACGCCTTTTTCCAAAATCTCTTTCACTTGTTCTTTTGTTTTAATAGAAAGTCCTAAGTTCTCCATCGTTCTACCTGTCTTGCGCAAATCTTCCCCTATCACACTGGATGCAATAGCCAATAGACCGGACGCAACTGGTACAGGAACCTTTAGCCATTCACCTAAGGAAACAAGGAAAGCAAGTCCGCATGCCACATCTTCTCTCATATAGCGGTGATGAGTGAGATTAAGAGGTTCATGCCAATCATTTCCATCTACGAGCTTCTCGTGTGCACCGTTTCCATACATCCACTCGTCTCCGTCATGATTATAGTGATCCTCGAGCGGAAAGTGAGGGGCCGTATATCCTAATGCTTCACGAATTCTGATCCGTTCTGCATCCAGCGCTCGATGAACATTTCGAATTGCAGGCTGGGTGCCTTCATCATGAATATCCCATTTATCAAAATGTTCAATGGGTCCTGCATTCATTAAGATAAGTGGCGGGTGAATAATCGGTCCTGCATTCATTAAAGCTCCATCAAGAGCATCTTGATTCTCTTCAATCGCAGGAAAGGCTTCTTTTAAAATCCGAAAGGCATATTCTGCTTGGTTACTAGGGAAGACCCCTGTAGGAAGCCTTGTCCCGCGTCCTGAAATTGAAACCGTTTCTTCATCGTGTTTTCTTGCTAAATAAGGCAGGGTTCCTGTTTCTGCAAACATCACATTTGCTCTACAGCCTTCCTCTACAAGAACCTTGGACATTAGGTAGCTGCCGAATGTTCCAGGTGGTAAGAAAATAACTTGGCCATCTTCTAAAATCGGTGCCAACTGTTTGGCAAGTGAGCTTTGCGTGACAGCGGGTAGAGGAATGACAATGAGCTGTACCCCTTGAACCGCCTCTTTCAAATTGGTCGTAGCATTCGCTAACGTAACCAATCTATTTCCCTTATAGTCTTTTACTTTGATTATTTTTGTTTCTAGCACTTTTTGAAAGGCTTCAGCGTTACGTCTCCATAGAGTAACCTCATGACCTTGTTCCGTCAAATCAACTGCTGCTGCGTAGGATCCATTTCCTCCACCAAGAACCGCAATTCTCATCGGTATTCCTCCATTCATAATTATATTAATAAAAGCAATTCTTTGTTACTTCTTGTATTGTTCAACTAATTCTTTAAGTCGTTCATGGTATTCCTTGCCTGGCAACCCTTTTTCTTCTGCATTCTTCACTGCATTTTCATTAATTGGCGCAATGGTTTCACTCCACAGTTTTGTTTCCTCTTCTGATAATGGAACAATTTCTAACCCTTTGGTTTCTTGACTCCATTTAATAGCTTCTTGGGTGTGTTCATCTAAATATTTCCCTGTGAAAATAGTCATTTCTCTATTTAATTCATCTATCACTTTCTTTACATCATCAGGAAGGCTTTCCCATTTATCCTTGTTCATAACAGCCACAAAAGTATTGATCGTTAAAGGATAATCCGAAACATATTTAACATATTCAGCAAGTTTTAGATCCTTTAATACTTCACGCGAAGAAACATTCCCTTTCACTACTCCAGTTTGCAGTGCTTCTGGTACTTCTGATTGAGCCATCCCGACTGGTGCTGCTCCTAAAGCTTTCATTACTGGCGTTAACGCACCTGCAATACGTAATTGAGTCCCAGAAAGCTCTTTTAAATTGGAAATACTCTTTGTACTTTGGATATAAGCAGGCTCTGTTGCGAAAGTAGTCACAATTTTAAAGTCCTTCAGTGCATCTGCTGGATACTCACTCAATAAATCCGCTACCACTTGGCTAGCTACTTCAGCGCTCGGGTAGCCATTTGGTAAATCTGAAATTTCTAATAATGGAAAACGTCCTGGTTCATATGTGGTTGCCGTTAAACCGATATCAGCTGTACCATTGGCTACTCCATCAAACATATTATCTGCTTCAAGAAGTGTTCCACCAAAAAACATATCGACTTCTACTTTACCATCTGTTCTCTTCTCTAATTCCTCTGCCCATTTCTTCATTTGAACAGCTGGAAATGTATTATCTGGTGCAAAAAAAGCATAGGATAGAGTAATCTTTTCTTCATCCCCGCTCCCAGATGAGCTATTCGAACTACATGCCCCTAAAAAGGCAACCATTGCCACACTTAGTAACATTAAAGCTAATTTCATTCCAAACTTTCTTTTGGATCTCATACTTTCATCTCCTTTTTCATTTTTCATTTATTTTCTTTGTCACTTCAAGTAAATGGTTTATCAGTTTTTGAAAACGCTTTATATTATAGATATCTATAAAACTAGCTTTCTTAGCCCTAAATCAATCTAGCAGATCAGACAATTCCTTCTACAAAACAAACGTTACAATGCTTGGAAAAAGAATGAGCAACGCAATAAACACAAAATATGGGATAAGAAAATAGGATGTACCTCTAAAAATGGTTGTAATCGGTGTAGTAGGTGTTAACCCTTGGACGACAAATACATTTACTCCTACTGGTGGAGTGATCGCGCCAAGACTCGTTACGACACAAAGGACGATAGCAAACCAAATCGGATCGTATCCTAACGCAAGCACCGTTGGATAGAATATCGGTAAGGCAATGGTTAAGAATCCCATTGCATCCATAAGCGCTCCACCAATGATAAAGATGAAAAGAATGGCAAGGAGAATAACGACAGGAGGCACGGCCAATCTACTCACCCCTTCCGCCACATCAAAAGGCATTCTCGTTATGGCTAAAAAGCGCCCAAACACCATCGCCCCAACTATTAGCATCCATACCATAATCGATGAACGTAACGTACTTTCGATCGATTGCTTAAAGTTCTTCCACGTTAATTTACGCATAATTAGGGATAGAACAATGGCACCAAAAGCACCAACGGCAGCCGATTCTGTTGGCGTGAACCACCCTAAAAATAAACCACCAATGACAAAGACAAATAAGATGCCGATTGGAACAACTCCTTTTAATGAGCGAATCCTTTCTTTCATATCCGTCTTTTCCCCAGCAGGTCCAAGATTAGGATCTTTCCAACAAATAAACACAATCGTTAAAATCAATAGAATGGTTAATATAATTCCCGGAACAATACTTGTTAAAAATAAATCTCGTACCGATTGCTCCATTTGTAACGCTAATACGATTAACACTGTACTAGGTGGGATGATAACACCTAATGTTCCTCCAGTAGCAATACTTCCTGTACTTAGCGCCTTATTGTAATTATATTTGTTCAATTCTGGTAACGCCATCGTTCCAATCGTAGCGGCTGTTGCAGAGTTAGAACCACTAATAGAACCAAAGACAGCACTTGCTAACATCGTAGTACTTGCCATCCCGCCTCTGTGATGACCTACCCATGTATAGGCCGAATAAAAGAGCTTTTCTGCAATTCCTGTTCGGTATACCACTTCACCCATTAAGATGAACAAAGGAATAACGCTTAAGGAATAACTCGTAAATTGACTCCATAAATCAGCACTTAGTACATTGTTGGCTGCCTTAGGAGAAGCTGCCAAGATTAACCCAACATACCCGACAATAAACATCGCAAAACTAATCGGCATACGAAGAAACATCAACACAAACATAATGATAATTCCGATGAAGGCTAATAATATTGGATCCATTCTGTCACTCCTTCCAAATGAAGATTGTTTCTTTAATGATGGCAAGAACTATCCCAATGAATCCTAATGAACATAGTTGGACAATAGGATAAAATGGAATTCGCAAGGTTTCTGATACCACTCCGCTCCCCATCATATTCAACCCATGCTGAAATATAAGCCATCCAGCTACGAGAAAAAATAGAGCACTCACGATATTCACAAGGGTGTGAATGATTTTACTGACCATTTCGGGGAATTTGTTAATCAGCAGATCAATAAATACATGACTTTTATGCAATTGTGCATACCCAAGGGCAAAAATACCTGAAATCGCTCCAAGCCAAGTGGCTATCTCCACGGTTCCAGCAAAAGGATCTGAAAACATCCGTTTGATGGCATTAAAAACAATTAATAGCATTAATAAGACAACTGCTGCACCTGCAATCCATGCCAAAGCCTCATTCATCTTATCAATCATGGTAAAAAATAGATTGATAGATTTTGATTTTGTCTTTTTAATGGTTTGATCATATACAGTCACTCTTGCCTGATCATCTATGACTGAAATTGATTGATCCCTATCCATTCTCACACCTCCATGTAAATTGTTTTATGCTTTTTATCTATAAGAGAAGGAAAATTAGCTTTCCCTTACTTTGTGTGGTTAAGACTGTCACACCTGTTGCAAATTGACTAAGCGTATTTCTAAAAAAAGAGCATTGGATTGACTGAGGTGGTTTCTTGTATTATTCTGGTTTTTGCATTTCGGCATAGATTCCTAATTTAATATTCTTTCATCCTCCTAAAATTGAATTGATCTTTCTTTTTGTCCTAATTAATAGAATCTTTACAATCTTCTTTATTTTCTGTCCTGTTTTGAATTATAGTTTAAACATTCTTCTGAATCAATTACCGATTCGGTTGGAATTTTTTGTTTTTACTACCTTATTCAGACTGTAAAATATGGGAATGGTTCTCACCATCTCCTAATTATTCCTAATTCACAAAACTTTGAGTATAGTTTTCTACTTTTTTTGTTAGAAGTAATTGAAAGAATTAGAACTTGGAAAAGGATAAGTGAAGGCTGTTTATTCTTAATTCAAATATGAGGAGGATTCAAATGCTTTTTTCACAAAAAAGACGATTAAACTGCTTATTAATAAAAAAACGTAAGCCCGAACTATAAAAAATAAGCGCAACTTTCCGGTACGCATCACAAATAGCCGTATATCATGATTTTTTTAATCAAATATCCGGCACATAAAAACTGCGCAAAATGCCAAAAAAATCTGAGCCATTAAAAGATTGTGAATTGATATTTTAAATGTGGTGTGTATTGCAAAATAGAAGTGATAGAAAATATCCTGCAGTACTAAGAGAATATCAGGACTTAGATTTAGTTTTGCTCAAAGAAATGGTAAACCACTTCAACCTACCGAAATGGCAAGAGATTATCGAAAGATGGTTGATAAAAGTGGATTACCGTATATTCTTTTTCATGATTTAAGGCATACACATGCGACATTATTGCTTCAACAAGGAGTACATCCAAAAGTGGTTTCGGAACGATTAGGACACTCGACTATCGGGATCACGATGTACACATACACTCATGTGTAACCAAATATGCAAAAAGAAGCCGCCCATCAATTTGAGCAGCTCATCAAATAACCTATGTAAATTTTAAAAATATCCATGTTACCAAAATGTGACCAAAGTTAATATTTTCGTTGTTGGCCAACAACTTTACCTTTCAATCACCTTCATCAAAAATACTCATAAACCCTTATATATCAAGGTTGGCGGGACTGCGTGGGAATCGAACCCACCAGACCTGGCACGCAGGTCTCAAGCAGTTTTGAAGTTCTATACCGTATGTAGTTCCTAGTATCACAAAGTCCTATAAAGTGCTATAGAATAAGGTTTCTTTGATTTAGAGTGTTATGTAATATCATTAATTTTTTTCAAATGGGCACCAAACTCGGCACCGAATTTTCCCCATAAAATAATGCGAATTAATGGTTCAGCATAGAAAACGGAATTTTTTTGATAAACATAATTTAATTAAATTTAAAAATGATTGTAAAGACTAGATTAAATAAATATTATTTATTTTTTAATTAATTCCTCCAAGTATCTCACCTTTTCAGGTATCTCCACTTAACAAATCTCACCTTAAGATTGTACTTCTCATATTAACCCCTACCGTACTTTACAACTATTTGTCTGATAGTCCTCTTTAATTAAATTTAAATATGTCACATTAGGCTTAGGTGACTAACAAAAAGTTGTTTCCCCACTCCACATGTGTGGACTGTAATTGACAACACAATGGATGTCGGTGGGTTTATCAACATTATTGATGCATTTTTCACTTAGATTATCACACTTGTTAAACTAATGCACCCCGTTAGCCATCCATGAAGCGTAAAAAATCGGCGCTTCACCACAGAGAATGAAAATGGTTTAGAACCGTCAGTACCGATTCTACTGCTGGAAGAGGAATGTCGCTGAACTGTGGTGCGTTAAAGCCCATCCGTTAGTCTGACTCCACCCACTACGGTTCACCACTAACTGTCGCTCCCTTACGGGAAGCACACATGGTAGATTAATCCTATTCTGGTTGATGCCCCAACCTCTAATCATAACGATTGCCGAAGAAAGGATGTTTTCAATGGATGTAGTCATTGAAAGAGCCAGCGGTATGGATGTCCATAAGGACAATATTACTGCATGTATTGTGACACCTGAAGGAAAGGAGTTTCAAACATTTTCTACCAAAACTGTATTTCTATTACAGTTGGTTGACTGGATTGAACAACATAGTTGTACTCATGTCGCTATGGAGAGCACAAGTGTTTATTGGAAGCCGATAGTGAATTTACTTGAAGATGAGGATATTTAGTATTTAGTTGTGAATTCGCAACATATGAAGGCAGTTTCAGAACTCAAAAACAGATGTAAAAGATGCAGAGTGGATTGCCAAGCTTCTTCGCCACGGACTGATCAAAGCAAGTTATATTCCAGATCGAAATCAACGAGAACTGCGTGAGCTAGTTCGCTATCGCCGAAGTATTATCGAAGCGCGAGCCAGGCAACATAACAGAATCCAGAAGGTTTTAGAAGGTGCGAACATTAAATTAGATCTGTTTATTTCTGATGTTCTGGGTGTTTCGGCTCGGGATATGCTGGATATCATTGCCGATGGTGAGGAGGATCCTGAAAAACTAGCAAACTTTGCAAGACGCACTATGAAAAAGAAGAAAGATGAGCTGGAACTCGCCCTAAAAGGCTATATCAATTCACATCAACGCCTCGTGTTAAAAACCATTTTAGGTCATATTGATTTTCTGACTGAGCAAATCCTATCTGAAATTGGGACTGATGTAAAAAACAATTCCCTACTGCTGCTCAAATGAGTTCTTGGGCAGGATTAGTTCCTGGGCAAATCGAAAGTGCGGGAAAAAGAAAATCAGCCAAAACTAAAAAAGGAATAAGTATTTAAGATAAGCATTAACCGAAGCAGCTCATTCAGTAAGAGGAACCAAAAACTATCTCGGAGCATGTATAGGCGTACAGCATCACGAAGTCAAGAAACGTGCTGGTATTGTAGTCACTCACGCAATGTTACGTATCTCTTATTATCTCTTAACCCGAAAAGAAATATATTTAGACATAGGCGAAGACTACTTTGAAAAGCAGAGACAACAATCTATCGTTCGGCATCCACTGAGACGACTCGGAAGTTTAGGATACACAGTTACGTTAGAAGAACCTAAAGTCTCTTAATCTAGTCACTTTCTAAACCAAAGATCAATGTATCTGGCGCTCTCCCCTTTTTAAAAAATGAATGAGCTTCGTCCTATTAAGTATTGCCTTTATTCATGGTAGTTAAAGAAGTCTATTTTCATGGTAGTATAAGTACGATCCTTCACAATATAATTTATTAATTTCATAACAAATGAATAAGGCATTGGGGGTTTTTCCGTTTGCTTTTAATGGCGTTGTATTACCTTCCTGCATATTCTTTTCCTAACTAGCTATAATGGTTTAATTCATTAAGTTTCTTCCTATTGACAAGTTTTTATCGGTAACCTAACTTCAACCGTAGTACCTTCATTTTCTTTACTTTTTACTTTTATTGACCCATTATGTTCCCGAACAATTCTAAAACATATCATTAAACCTAAACCAGTACCTTTTTCTTTATTACTATAGAACGGCTCACCTAATTTCTGAACTCGCTCCTCACTTATCCCAATTCCATTATCTATTATTTTTATTAGGACATTTTTTCCTTCTATAGTGCCTTGGATTTCTACAAACCCATTATTAGGAATTGCTTCAATGCTATTTTTAATAATATTAATGAAAACTTGTTTTATTTGGGTGGTATCACACATAATCTGAGGAAGATTTTGTTCATACTCTTGGAAAATTTCTACGTTTTTCAAATTTGCTTCTGGTTTTAATAATGTCTCAACTTCTTTAAGTATATTTTTAATATTAACCCTTTTTAATTGAATCTCTATTGGTTTGGCAAGATTAATAAATTCTTCGAGAATTCCCTCAACTTGTTTAAGTTCTTTGGAAATTACTTCAAAAAATTCTTTCTTCATGATTCCTTCCTCTATAAGTTGAATGAATCCCTTTATTGAAGTTATAGGGTTTCTAATTTCATGTGCAACACCTGCAGCAAGTTGACACACAATTGATAATTTCTCTGATTTTGAGAGTTGTTCTTCCATTTCCCTTTTTTCAGTAATATCTCTCCCCACTACTATAAAATGTTCTGGATCGCCATTTTCTCCAAGGACTGGGGTACCTAATCCTTCAAATAATAACGATTTACCATCAACGTTCACAAAACGAGCTTCCGCCCTTAATGGATTCATAGTATCTAGTACTTTTTCAAATCCCATCATTACGCTTTGCTTGTCTTCAGGATGTATTAAATCAAAAGAGCTTTTACCTATATATGATTTTAATGGGTTACCCATTACTTTTCCAAGGGAAGGTGATGCATACTGTATCGTTCCATTTATATCCAATAACATTATTATGTCTGTCATGTTTTCAGAAATCAGTCGATATTTAGCTTCGCTTTCTTGTAAAGCTTTCTCCGCTTTTTTGCGTTTCGTTATATCTATACATGAACCTATGACTTGTACTACTTCACCCGCTTTTTTAATAGGACGTAAAGTTGTAAGATAATTAATTCCATTTAGCTCTGCCTCATAAGTAACAAATTCCTCTCCTTCCCATGCCATCTTATAGTAGGCAGTTTTATCGAGGGCAGTTCCATAAGGTATAAAATCATCTAATTCTTTTCCTATCACTTGAGAAGGAATCATTCCAAGACGGTATAATAATTCCCCGTCACATTGTGTATGAATAAATCGTTCATTAATTTTCTTATACTTAAATATCATCCCTTGCTGTAAACGAATCGTATCGTGTAACTCTCTTTGGGCTGATTCCAATAATTCTTTCAATAACAATTGTTGGTTTATATCTTTAGGGATTCCATGTTCTTCAACCATTTTTTCGATTTCAAACCGTTTTTCTTGTAATTGGGATGCTGTTAAGGGCTTACTTAAAAAATATCCTTGTCCTTCATCACATAAATGTTGTTGTAGAAAAACTAGTTGTTCCTTTGTTTCTATTCCCTCTGCCACTACAATCAAATTCAAATTATGAGCCATTGAGATAATGGTTTTAACTATGGTTTCATCATTTGGGTTGTTTCGAAGTTCTTTAACAAAAGACTGGTCGATTTTTAAGGTATCAACAGGAAAATTTTTCAAGTAGCTTAATGAACTGAAACCTGTACCAAAATCATCGATACTAACACGGACTCCAATCTTTTTAAGCTGTTGTAACATTAAAATTGTACGGTCAATATCAACTGTCATACTTTCAATAATCTCAATTTCTAAAAAGTGTGGCTCTAATCCTGTTTTTTGAAGAATGGATTCAATAGTATCAATTATATTAGTCTGATTAAATTGAATAGCTGATAAATTGACGGAAACAACTGTTGAAAAACCTTGTTGCTGCCATGTTTTATTTTGTTTACAGGCAGCATTCAAAGCCCATTCTCCAATAGGTAAAATTAATCCTGTCTCTTCAGCAACGGGTATAAATGTACTTGGTGATACCATTCCCCATTCTGGATGGTTCCAACGAAGTAATGCCTCAACACCCACAATTTTCCCCGTATTTAAATTAATTTTAGGTTGATAGTGAAGTAATAACTGATTATTTTCTATCGCCTTGTGGAGCTCTATCTCTATTTTTAAAGTGTCTACTCTCCCTTCATTCTCATCAAAGGCGTAGAACTTATATTTGTTTCTACCCTCTTTTTTTGCCTGATACATTGCATTTTCTGATTGTTTTATTAATAATTCTTCACTTTGTCCATCCTTAGGAAACTGACTAACCCCAACGCAGATTGAAATTTTTATGTCAAACCCATTTATACAAAATGGACTTGAAAATGATTCAATTATTCGTTCAATCACAGATGAAATTTCATTATCATCAAGGTTTTCCAACGTTAGAAGAAATTCATCTCCAGAGTATCGAGCTATGAAACCAAATTGATTTATTTTTTTCTCAATTTGTCTTGAAATTTGTTTTAATACCAAATCACCTACTCCATGACCATATGTATTATTAACATTTTTAAAATTATTAATATCTATAAATAAAACAGCAAATGAACCACCAATAGATTGTGATTGTAACTTGCGTTTTAAGTATTTATTAAAGTAATAACGGTTCGGTATTTCTGTTATAACATCGTAATTAGCTAGAAAATTAATGTTTTGAAACTCTTTCTTTTGTTCTGTAATATCTCTAAAAAGTACAGACAAGCCTTCCTTTGAAGGAAATGCCCTTATTTCATACAATCTATTATTAAAAAACTCTTCAAATTCTACAGGTACTTGTTCCGACAATGCCCTTTTATATCGTGATAAAAATTTATGCAATTCACTGTGTGGTAATACATCATAAATATATCCGCCAATCGCATTTTCTCGCTTAATTTGTAAAAGTTTTTCTGTAACTTTATTAATATATTCAAATTTTAATTCATTATTTAATGAATAAAACGCATCGGATACTCGCTCCAAAATATCCTTCGTATTGGTTATAGCACTCAAGGGTGATCTCCTTTCGTTAGGACCTAAAAAAGGAACTAAATTTTTCACTAATATATTATACAGTTATTTTCCATTGCAACGACAATTTTAATATAATCCAACGATATTCTTTTAACACCTTGAGCTTTCATCCATTATTAATCACTTTTTGAAGAGTGTACCTAGCATCATGGTATTTTTCGCTCTACAACTAAAAGCTCCGTTAGCCCAACAAGAAAAAGCTGCTCAGTTAATGGCAGCTTGATCTTTAACTCTTGCACCAGTTTGTTTAAGTGAAGATGTTCACAATCAGGAAACAATTTTATATCAAAATAGAACCTTGTTTATTCATTTTTTACTTATCTCATTTTCGAATGTCCTAGGTATAACCACCTGCATCAGAGATAACCTATCTAATGGAGGAGCTAAACATGGGTCGAAAATTTGAAATTTCTTTGGTATTAGTTCCTTTATTTACTTTAATTAAAAAACCACTTGCAAAGGACTGGCTCCTTGTTTTCTTTATAAAAAGTCATCCTCAGCAATCACAATAAATAAATTTCCCCCGCTTTATAAATAATCCAACCATTTAAGATAATATACCAATTATAAAAAAAACTTAAAGAATGTTTCCCTCTTATTTTTGGAACAATACATTTGATTGTATTAACGTATAAGGAGGGAAATTAGAAATGGATAATCAAAAATTAGCCGATCATGAATCATTGGATTTACATGAAGTTATTAATTTCAAAACCCTTTGCTTAGCGAAATCAAAACTAATGCAAGGACTGGTATTTGATCAGGATTTGAGGGCATTAATGCAAAAGGATGTTGAACAATCCATGCAAGCGCTTGGAGAATTACAGGCAGTTTATCAACGCGCACCTTTTGAAGCTCCTGTTCCTCAAAACCGGCCAACACCAATAGTAAATTGAAAAGGAGGCAAATTCATTGAATAATGACTATTTAGACCCTATAAACTCGCTACACGTACCAGAGCTAGCAGATACTACATTTGCGATGGATTTACTTCTTCGTGCCAAAGAAGGTGTGCGTAATATAGCTGTCGCATTAACGGAGTCCGCGTCACCTGATGTTAGAACCCTCTTACGAAACCAGTTAATGCAAGGGATTGCCATTCACCAAGAAATTACAGAATTAATGATTAGTAAAAAATGGTTCCATCCATACGAATTAAGTGAACAATATCAATTAGACCAACTCTCTGCCAACAATACTTTGATGATTGGCAAAATGAATCTATTTCCTGTTGAGACCAATAGAAAAGGTATGTTTGACCGGACACCTGATGAACATTAACACTGGAGGCTGTAACCAATGAAGGCAGTAACGTATCAAGGTATTAAAAATGTTGTAGTCAAAGAAGTTCCAGATCCAAAGATTGAAAAACCAGATGACATGATTATTAAAGTAACAAGTACAGCTATTTGTGGGTCTGATTTACATTTGATTCATGGCATGATTCCTAACCTGCAAGAAAACTATGTTATTGGCCATGAACCAATGGGAATCGTCGAAGAAGTTGGTCCAGGTGTGACTAAGCTAAAAAAGGGAGATCGAGTTATTATCCCCTTTAATATTGCATGCGGTGAATGCCAATACTGTAAAAACCATTTGGAAAGCCAATGTGATAATTCTAATGATAATGGTGATATGGGTGCCTATTTCGGATATTCTGGTACGACGGGTGGCTATCCAGGTGGGCAAGCTGAATATTTAAGAGTGCCATTTGCCAACTTTACTCATTTCAAAATTCCAGAGACTTGTGAAGAGCCAGATGAAAAGTTAGCAGTTATTGCCGATGCGATGACTACTGGTTTTTGGACTGTTGACAATGCAGGTGTAAAGGATGGAGATACAGTTATTGTTCTTGGCTGTGGTCCGGTTGGTCTTTTTGCTCAAAAATTCTGTTGGCTAAAAGGGGCAAAGCGAGTCATTGCAGTTGATTATGTCAATTATCGCCTGCTGCACGCCAAGCGCACCAACAAAGTAGAAATTGTTAACTTTGAGGACCATGAGAATGTAGGAAATTACCTGAAGGAAATCACCAAAGGCGGCGCTGATGTTGTCATTGATGCAGTTGGTATGGACGGTAAAATGACTGATATGGAGTTCCTCGCAAGCGGAATGAAGCTTCAAGGCGGAGCATTAAGTGCGTTTATCATGGCTTCACAAGCAGTGCGTAAAGGCGGGACAATTCAAGTTACTGGCGTTTACGGCGGCAGATATAATGGTTTCCCTCTTGGAGATATTATGCAGCGAAATATCAATATCCGCTCCGGTCAAGCACCTGTCATCCACTATATGCCATATATGTTTGAATTAGTTACGACCGGAAAAATTGATCCAGGAGATGTCGTAAGTCATGTACTTCCACTTAGTGAAGCTAAGCGTGGCTATGAGATTTTTGACACAAAAATGGATGATTGTATAAAAGTCATATTGAAACCTTGAGGAAGGAGGTATAAAAAATGAACTACGCCTTACATGAAGTTCTTGAGGTCCATGAGATGACTGCATTTAAGACCACATGTTTGACTAAGTCCAAAACGATGAAAGCGTTAGTTACAGATCAGCTATTAAAAGATATTATGCAGCAAGACATAGATGTATCTACGAGACAATTACAAGAATATGCTTCTATCCTTTCCAACGCTAAGCAGTAAATTAGGAGATGAATGAACATGAATCCAATCATTGAAACTTTAACGGGCATGGACGGACTATCGGATCAAGTTGTTGCAATGGACCTACTCATTTCAGCTAAAAGTGGAGTTAGAAATTATGCCATGGCAGTAACAGAATCAGGAACACCGGAAATTAAAGAAATGCTCACTCGCCATTTAGTGGAAGCTATTGATACGCATGAACAAATATCCGCATATATGGTAGAAAAAGGATGGTACCATGCTTGGGATACAAACGAACAGATCAGTTTGGATTTAAATAATATCAATACAGCATTGAACTTACCGACATTATAAAAAAATTTCTAGGAACAGTTTAACAAACTGTTCCTTTTGAACCATTATGAGTTTATTTGACGGAAGTAAATAACATTAATCCTTATTGCTAACTGTTTTTGTTTTACACTATATAATTAAAACAATGAATTGACTATTTCTATTATGAAAAAGTCGGAGCAGGAAATTCATCAATTTTGATACGGAGTAAACTATAAGGTTTCTGTCGTAAGTCTTTTCCATAATGAAATCTAGGCTGTCGATGTAATTGGTTCACAATGACATATAAGTATCCATCAGGGCCAATTGAAAAAGTATCCGGCCATAGTATTCTTGGATCATGTGCAATGGTTTCCATTACACCATTCGGCAATATCTTTCGAATACTGTTATTTTCGTAGTCCCCAGCATAAACGATTCCTTTTGCATCGGTGATCATTCCATCAGACGCACCTTTTTCTCCCCAATACTCCACATGATAAGGTAAATCCATATCCGGTATCGTTCTGTTTCTCAGGGCTTCTGTTGAGATCGAGAACAAATGACGACTAGTTAGTGGAGCAAAATATAATATCTTTCCATCGGGAGAAATCGCAAGACTATCAGACGCCAATCTAAATGGAGAAGTTGAACCATCTTTTTTTCGATTCATTAATATTCGACCTTCTACTTTCGGTAAAAAATAGGGATCGGGTGAAGTTGAATTTGCCCCATTTAACCGTCTAAACGCGTTTCCATTTGATAAATCTACGACAATAATAGCTCCCGGTCCTCTTGAAGAAGAATCCGTTATATAGGCATAACCTGCTTTTCCTACACGAAAATCAAAACGGACATCATTCAGATACGTTGTAGGCAGGACAACATCTTCTTTAAAGGTATATACTTTCCTTATTGTATTGGTTTTTAAATCAACAGCGACTAATTTTGCCCCTCCTTTAATAGGTTCAGAAAAATTGGGTGCCGCTGTATCTAATATCCAAAGCGTTCCCCTTCCATCAGCAACTACACTTTGGACACTGATGAAAGTCATTGTGATATTCTCGGGATTAACCAAATTGGTTTGTAAATCAGGATAAGGCTGCAATTTATCCTCAACAATTTCCGCCACCGTAAATTTAACATCGTCTCCCCATTTCGGAAAGCAAATGAAAATACGACCGGTTTCTGAAACAGTAACACCTGTAGGCATAGCCCCATAAAATGCATAAACTAGTTCTAAATTACCGAAATATTTTTCACTAGGTAACATAGGTTTCATAATATCCTCCTCAACCATTCAAACGGGATATCACCTATATATGATTTATATTTTTTCTAGTGCATGTTTCTTAATAAGTTTTTCTATACGAAAAGATTATTGACACTACTTTAGCCAATAAAGCCTCCAATAATAGCTCCTCCGATTACTCCTAAACCAATAATTGGTAAATAGGCTTTTGTAATAAGTGCGTCTGGGAGGCTAATTAACAACCCTATCAAAATTCCTTTTGTCCAACCATACATAGGAAGAACAGTTACTGATATTAAGAAACCAATCGTAGAACGATTAATAAATGAACCAATAATAGCAATACGTTTATCTCAAAATTTCATTCGGGAGCATTAGTAATACAGAGAATAAACCAAATATTATAACAGATATAATTCCAAAGAAAATGCTGTTCATTGGTAATAAATATCCTTTCTCTAACTAACTCATTAATTGATATGATTCTTTTAAAAGAACTAAAAACTCTTGATTTAGTTCGTCTTCACTAAGAAATCTAAAGTTATTGTGAAATCTTTTTTTTGAAACTTGTTCAATTTTAGTAATCTTCTCATGTTCAATTTGATGGTTTGTTACTAAATTAAAATCTAACCATTTCTTTTTTGGATGAACTCCTCCGAAGGAAGATTTATTCAAAAGATGTATAGAAGTCTTTTTAAACTCAATTTCAAAAGGTCCAATTTCTTTCAATAAATCGAGTATTTTTGAATATATTTCATAAACATTAGATGCCTTATTTGAGAATAATTCATCTTCTGACATATCACCATCTCCTACTTTCAGGTTAACTTATTAAACTTTATTTCCTTTATTTTGCCTCTTTTTACATCCTTTTACCATTTCTATATTCACTAACATGCTACGTTACGTGAAGAAGCAACTCGCTTTTATTACACCTTATTGTCGAAATGCGAAATAATCATCTTCTTTATTTAATTACTAATAAACGAAATATATTAGGTTATTCTAACTGTATAATTGGCAAACATTAGGGAGGAATTTTATTGGATCGTTTACATGAATTTGACAAGATTCTATACGGTAGAAAAGAGAATACCGATTCTTTAATTAATTATTGGACAGACTATTCTAACCCTTCTACATGGCAGTTTTGGGTTTTAATTGCTATTCTTTTAGTCCCATTGGTTATTCTTTATATCAAAATTGACCGAAGTAAAGTATTTCTAATTGGTTTTTACGGATATAACGTTCATGTTTTTTTTACATTTATCGATATATACGGTATTAATAGAGGGTATTGGCATTACCCTTATCAGGTTATCCCTGCACTGCCAAGCATCTCATTGGATACCTCTATGGTTCCTGTGGCTTTCATGCTCATTTACCAATGGACATTAAATAATCATAAAAATTACTACCTATACGCAATTATAACTGCTGCTATATTTGCACTTATTTTAAAGCCTATTTTAGTAAGTACTGGTCTTTTTAGAATGTACGGTGAAATTAATTATTTTCACTTATTTTTTGGATACGTATTTGTACTTTTGATAGCAAAAGTTATAACCTGTTTATTTCATATATTACATAAACCTAATTTCTCAACTCAGAATAGAGAATAGTAAAGTACTCATATAATATGGGTGCTTTTCTATATTTTCCAGTCCAGATACTTAATACGTAATTTCTTTCAAGAGTGACTTAAAGCTGGCATTTCAATTTGAACTATCCTGCCCCTTTAGTTCAATAAAAAAGAACACTTCTCCTCTTGAAGAAATGCAACCGTTAGACGAACAAAATGTTTCTTTAGGGATATTATAATTCTGATTTCATCTTATTTTGATTTACAATTTTCACTCTTGCACCAGATAGTTTAAGTACATAATTTCACAATCCCTTTAAAAGTTATCATAGAGAACTAATTTTCTTTAAAGGAGTTGCCCCATAATCTAATCCTTTTATGCAAAAAAAAGCACAGTTCCATACTCTGGAAACGCACCCGATTGTTGAATGTGAAAAAATCCTGCATTAACAGGATTTATGATCAAACTTTATTCCAAATCTACACAAGTTTTTCCATTGTCTGGTAACCAGAGTTGTAGTACAAGAGTGTCTAGACTTTTGTGTTACTAGTCAATGTTGATGATGAGTGACAAAAACTTTGGACTAAAGTGACATAAAAGTTTAGACTACTTTAAATTAAAGATTAAAAATGACAAAATAATTCATACACTAAGGATAAATAACGAAACCTGTGTAGAATTTTATCTATAGAGGTTTTTTTAGAAAATATAACAGAAATAAATGCGAAAGTTATTCATTAAAAGAATTTATTTCTATACTTTTATATCCAAAAAACAGGATAATTTCTATCACTTCGTAAATTATTAATTAATAATGCTATCAGGACAATAACAATGGATCCTGTTAATACTGGCGTAAATAAATATTCCCATGTATAAGAGCCAAGTATTACAATGATTGGATCTGCCCCCGCGGGAGGATGGGTTGTTTTGGTTAACATCATCAAACCGATAGCTAATCCAACCCCCAAGGCCAAAGACCACGGTTCATTTCCAATTATATGATATACGACTAATCCTATTAATGTTGAAATGAAGTGTCCTCCTATGATATTTCTAGGCTGCGATAAAGGGGAATTCCAAAGTCCAAATGCTAATACACAACTTGCCCCAAATGAAGCTATTAACAATGGAGTGTATGTAAAGCGTGTTAATAATCCAAGAATAAAAATAGTAATAGCCCCACCTATAAATCCAGTTATAACATCTTTCGAATTTACTTTCAGAGGACTTTTCCCTCTTCCCCTCATTTTAGTTAGATAAGAAGGGATGTTGTGTTGAGCAATTACTTCTGGTTGCTCCTTTTTCGCTAGATTTCCTTCTGTAATCAAATTATGTTCCCTCCTTGAAAAAACTACCTCTAATTATATTATAATAATTGATATTTTAGGTGAAGCAAAATCTTTCATAAACTTCATGCCAGTTTGAACATAAATAACCAATTTCATTTAAGTTTTCTATTCAATTATATGGCCCGATTATTGAATAAAAACTAAAGACGATTCTTCCACTAAACTGCACGTTACTTCAATAAGAAAAAAAGGCTTTACTCTTTATTCAAGTAAAGCCCCCATTAGTTAATTAAATCCCCATAGTTATTACCAGCCTGTACATAAGCAAGTAATCCGAGAAGCACCTATTACTATTCCAGTTACTTTGAGCAGAATACTTTACTAGCTATTTAACACTGTTCCACTTTTGCCAGGAACTTTCAAGTTTGTTTTTTATACTCTTCCATTCTTTTTGGAGAATACTATAATAAACCGTATCACGAACAAACCCATCGTAAAGAACTCTATCCATTCGTAATACTCCTTCTTTTGTTGCACCAATTCTTAATACTGCTTGATTAGAACGTGTATTTCTGCTGTCAACTTTAAACTGAACACGAGTTATATTTAAAGTATCAAAACAATAATTTAATAGCAGATATTTACATTCAGTGTTAACTCTTGTTCGCCAAACTTTAGATGAATACCAGGTCCACCCAATCTCCAAGCTTCTATTTTCTAAAGAGATGTTTAACAGTCTAGTTATTCCAACAATTTGGATAGTTTTCTTATCGAATACCACAAAGGGCATTTCCAATCCACTTTCCTTTGCTTTTAAAGCTTCTTGAACATGTTTTGTCATATCTTCTAAACTATCCATCTTACTGGGTAAGTAAGTCCAAATTTCAGGTGAATCAATAGCTTCGAATAATTCTGGAACATAAGAAATATCAAGAGGAAAAAGCTTAATCCGCTCGCCTTCTAAATTTCTTTCCTTAATTTGCATAAAACTATCTCCTTCTTTAAATTGTTTGTAGATTACAATAATAAACAATATGTAAAAATTAAGATACTTTTTCCTTACTTTTTATTCATTTATGAACCTTTTCTTAATATCGGCGATATATGGTTTGGGCTGTTCATTAGTAAATCCTTCTTGAAGTAATCTGCTTCGTTACTTGAATAAGAAAAGCCTTTACTCCTGTTAAAGTAAAGCCCAATAGTTGAAGAACAATTGCTACTTTTCGCGATAAACCTTCATCTTGTACTGCTGCCATTCTTCATTTAACTTATTCAAGTGTGTTATTTTCCAAGGGTTGAAGAAAGTTTGTCCATTTTTATTAAAGAAGAGGTTATTGTCTATATGGTAAGCAGCATGCTGAATAACCTCACCATTATTTACCCAAGTAATAACGTCTCCTTTTTTTATTTCATCGTTTATGAGGGAAAAATTTGCTCTTTCTAATCCATTCAAAAATGTATTAGGGTGAACCCACTCACCAATAATCCAATCTTGTTCTGTTATTGCATATAAAGTAGCGGATAAACAATTACTTCCTGATTCTGTTGAAAATTTGTTAGCATATTTTTTTATGTGTAAAGGTGTCTGTTCTGGAATATCACAACAAGCCCAACTATCCCAAAGTTGAGCATATGCTTGTATTGCACTCTCTTTTATTTGATAGGGTAGTTCATTCCATATATTGTGTTGAATCACAACATACTTTTCCCCTTTATCCTCAATAATGTATTCTTGAGGAAATGAATTTGCAGAAGAAAACAATGACAAGGGGAAAATTAAACCTCTGCCCATTTTATATTGAATGATAAAAATATCTCTTTTCTTTTGCTCTGGTAGGTTTGTAATCCAATCAGGTTGTGCCACAATAACAAACTTAGCCTTAGCAGAAATGTTCCAATACATATAACTATTGACTAGCTGGATTTGTTTATATGATGAATGTTGAAAAAATTCTTCTCTTGGGACAACTAAGACTTCACTTAAATACTCTACTAACATAATTAAATCTTTTTCTCCTACGAAAAACAGGTCTTTTTTTGGAACAATATTTTCTATCCAATTACTTACCTGTTCTTTTGATGGTTCCATTTTAATAGTCATTTTTACCACATCTCTCCTTTAGCTCTGTTTTTCTGTTTCTTCTTTAACTCTTCTGCCCAATTAGTTCAATAACAAAAAAGATGCCGTCGCGATACCCGTTCTTTAACTCTTTCCCCAGTTAGTTTAATGAGAGCTTAACCATGGAGATTTTAAATTACTTCAATAATCTCTCATAAGAGAAAACAAAAATACTATAAAATGAAAAAAGACCATCGTAAACGATGATCTTTATACTCGCTTTACTCCAATATATCTAGCATGCCAATATGGGTTACTTGTGTAGGTGATAATGACTCCTTTTGATGAAGATGCCATAATCATTTTCCCGTATCCAATATAGATTGCAACATGAGTTGGGGCACTTGCTTTAGTCGGTGCATAGAACAGTAAATCACCTATCTGCAAATTAGATGGTCGATACCCGTTTCCATAGTACATTTGGGCAGCGGTGCGGTTTAGCGTAATTCCCGCTTTTCCGTAAGAATACTTTACAAGACCTGAACAGTCAAATCCGCTTGGCGATATCCCGCCCCATCTATATGGAACTCCAAGATTTGCTTTTGCAACAGAGATTGCTTTTGTATGATAATATGCCGCTTCCGCTTTATCACCCTTGGCGGCGAACAAAGTGCTACAAGAAACTAAAATGGTAAAAGCTACGATGAATTTCTTTAGCATGGCTGTTACCTCCTAGTGTGATTTGATAGGTTAACTATACTAGAAAGGTATAACAGACTCATCACAGCAATATAATAATTTCATTACAAAATAATTCTAAAATAATTTTTTGAAACAATGGATAATTATTCTTTAGCATGTTCATCTTCGAATTCTTTTCTATTAACCTGTCCCATAGTTGAAGAAGAAAGAACGTTACCACTTAATGTAGTAACGCTACCCGATAGTTTAAGTGCATTTTTTCACAATCTTTGCTTTCATAATAAAAAAAGGGTTGCACCAATAATCGTTATTTAATCGTTTTATTATGATGAAGGAGTAACTCTCTAAGCCATTCTTGATTTTTCACAATCAAGAATGGCTTTTTTTACATTTATAACAGATTCCTCATAAGCCCTAATAGTTATAAATTGTAAGATTTTCTATCGGAATATTAGCGCTTTCGTCGAATAACGCGTAATATTTTCTTACGCGTTTACTGACAAAAACTTATTTGTAGTCTAATCTGAAACTAATTCAACAGGATGGAGGGAGTAATATGAAGCTAAGTTGGCTTGTTCAGATGTTCACAATTTTAGGATTTCTTCTCCTTGGTAACGGAATCATCACGGTGTTTCATATTCCTCTACCCGGAAGCGTCATTGGCATGATCCTTCTCTTTGTTTTTCTTTTAACAGGAATGATGAAATTAGAATGGATTGAAAAAGTTTCTTCATTTCAATTAAAACATCTTACTTTACTGTTTATCCCTCCCATTGCAAGTCTATTTTTATCCCCACGGCTTTTAGAGATATTACAATGGAATATCATAGTGATTTTACTTGTCAGCAACATCACCTGTTTGTTAGGCACAGCTTACACGGTTGAATGGTATGAAAGAATAAAAAGGAGAAATGTAAAATGATACTCTTTATGATAAATATTTTTTTCTGTTTGGCCATCACCCTAGCCTGTTACTTTTTCAGTTTTAAACTCTATCGGAAATATAAAAAAGCTTGGCTGAATCCTTTATATACCGCATCAGCCCTTCTTATTTTTTTCTTACTTATCTTTCATATTCACGAGGATACCTATCAGCAAGTAAGTGTTGTATTTAATCAGCTATTACAACTTGCTGTTGTCTCGTTAGCTGTTCCACTATACAAACAATGGTCCTTCTTAAAGAAAAACTATAAAAAAATCTTTGCTGGCGTGATTTCAGGTACGGTCCTAGGAGTGATAGCTGTGCTAGGAATGGCCCAACTTTTTCAATTGAAACAACAACTGCTCGCGTCATTAATTCCTAGATCTGTAACCCTCCCTATCGCCTTAACTATATCGAATGATCTTGGAGGGATTACGTCGACTACGATCTTCTTTGTCATTTTCTCAGCCCTTATATCTTTGATGATCGGGCCGAAATTATTAAATCAACTGGGAATAAAGAGCAAATCTGCAAAAGGATTGGCAATGGGAACCTCAGCACAAATGCTTGGGGCAAATCGTTCTCTCGTGTGGGGAGAAGAGGAAGGAGCAATGGGAAGTATCGCAATGACTACCTCGGCTTTATTTCTCTCGGTTTTAATGCCAATCCTCCCTTACATTTTCTAAAAATGCTTTTGCTTAATCATTTGTGAAATGATGAACATCAATACCATGATAATTTAATTGGTACAATGCGGTATCGTTTTGCAATAAAAAACTCATCCATACGTATTATTGGATGAGTTTTTACATTTTAAAATGTAGTTTTGCTGCCTTCTATTCAATTTTTTAATATCCCTTAGAAAAATCGACAAGATTAATCGAAGGGGCTTTACCCAAAATATAGTCTTTAAGGTTAGGAATTAAGATATCTTCAACGACACGCTTATTATAATGTTCAGTTGGGCCGGCAGTGTGAGGTGTAATGATGACGTTCTCCATTCCCCATCTTTTAATGCCATAACCAAATCTTCCTCATTTACAATCTCTCCTCGCCCAATATTAATAAAATAGGCCGAAGTCCGCTAAAGAAATTGAAGAATATCATATACTCCAATCTATTCCTGGAATCGGAGAGAAAATCGCCGCCACGATTATTTCCGAAATTGGTGAGATAGATCGGTTCAATGATGCCAAAAAGCTAGTTGCATTCGCTGGAGTAGATCCTAGCGTTTACTCATCTGGTAAGTTTACGGCATCAGTAAATCGAATTACCAAACGAGGTTCTTGTAGGCTTCGTCATGCCTTGTATATGGCTGTTCAAAGTGGTATTCGTGATGCCCGTAAAAAGAAAACGACTGATGAGATCATCGCACGCAATAAAAGACTAAGAGAGTTTTACGATAAGAAACGTGAAGAAGGAAAACCCTTCAGAGTAGCAGTTATTGCATGTGTAAATAAGCTCTTACATTGGATTTTTGCCTTACTGAAAAGCAGAACTACTTTCCAAGATATAGCTTAAAAACTATATCTAACTAAATGCAACAAAACCTTCCAATTACAAGATAGAGGAAGGTTATTTAGCTGGTTTAGTTTAAGTACATTGTTTCACAATCTTTGATGCTTCTTTTTGTTTCCTAAACGAATCTGTGTTAACGGTACCGTTCTTCTTTAAATGGATTTGCTGTCATCGAATAGCCAAGCTCTTCCCAAAAACCAGCCTCGTCTACTTTCATAAACTCAATCCCTGAAACCCACTTTGAGCCTTTCCATAGATAAAATACTTCTGGTGGAATAAACCTTAGTGGATAACCATGTTTTGGATCAATATCCTGCCAATCATGATTTTTATCCTTCCAACGGTATACAAACAAAGAATTGTCCCCTAATAAAGGCTCTAGCGGCAGGTTTGCAGAATAACCAAATCTGTCCCCATTGTAGTAACCGTAAATTTTAATGTATTTTACACCTTCATTAATTTCAACAAATTTCAATAACTCTCTAAGTGCAATTCCTTCAAAAGTTGTATCAAATTTAGACCAGGTGGTAACACAATGCATGTTAACGTTTGATATGGTCTTGGGAAGCTCCATGATTTCCTTATAGGATAAGAACTTTTCTTCCTTCACCTCACCAAAAAGTCTGAAATTCCATGTGATTTCATTAAACTCGGGAACATCCCCTGTGTGCAATATTGGCCATTTTTCTGTTTCGAATTGGCCAGGTGGAAGCTGCTTTTTCATCATACACCATCCCTTTTTCATCATAAACGATAATTAATTCAAAGTGCTTTGTATAGTATGCTTCAAAATAATGACAGCAACCTGTAGTCAAATCCGTTATTTGGGATATACCTAAAATTTGGAACCAGTATATTCCCATAAATTTCTTATTCGACTATCCTGCCCCATTAGTGCAATAAGAAAAGCTGTCTTAATGACAGCTCCCGTTGAACAAACACTATTTCTTCTAATGCACACTATCATCGAAGTATGTATTACGAATAATAAATGTTTTTTTATACAAACTATAATTATTGCTAAAGGGAGGTTCTGTTATGCGTGATAATACAAATTTGGCAGTTACTGTCTTTTTTTCACTTTTAGGCTTTGTAGCAACAATAATTTTTAGCAGTGTCATTATAACTCAAAATAACCAAATTAAATCAAAACTTGAAAATGCAGAACAAACGTGATTCCTTTCAAGAAAAACTTGAGGGAATTTTTTATGTCAAAAATATTCATCAAAGGCGATATAAAAAGAGATGGTTTTTCATCTTGCATATTCTACTAAACTAATTTACAACGTTAAGGAATTACAAATATAAAAAGCCTAATTTCTCAGGTGTTAAAAGTGAGAAATTAGGCATTAGTTACTTCAGAAAAGCGCTCGATTGTTGCATATCACATTAGTCTATTGAATAGTATCGTTGTACTGTGCATTAATATCTTGTACACAATATTTCATTCTCACATTTACTGCATTGACATACTGATAAAATGTTTTCGGTAGTATTATCAACTTCTATATCCCAGTATTCTATTGAGAATCCATGTTCTAATCCTCTAAGACATCGCATTTGAATCTTGTAGCACCAGTTGAGTCTTTCCAAACTGTGTTCAACTAAGCAAGGAAATCGATTAAACTAGGCGGGTCGGAGGGACAGGCACTTTGCGACTCGGATTCACGAGCATTAATATCCAAAATAAAGGCTCCGCAGAGTAAAATTATCTCTGTGGAGCCTTTTAAATGAGTAATGGGATCTAATGTCCCATTTACGAGGAACCCATCCTTTAAATTTTCGGTAAATAAGATAAATCCTTAAAAATGAGTATAGGAACCTGTCCCTAAAACACAGATTAGCTCAGCGTACCAAGTGCCTCTCGGGTAAATGCTTGAAGTTCATCATTGCGGCCATCGCGAATTTTGGCTGCCCATGCCGGGTCGTTCAAGAGGGCACGACCTACCGCAACTAGGTCGAATTCTCCGCGTTCAATGCGTTCAATCAGGCTATCGATACCGGTAATTTGTCCACCTTTTCCTGATTCAAACAAGCTAGTGAATTCGGAATCAAGGCCAACTGATCCAACTGTGATGGCTGGTTTGCCAGTTAGCTTGCGTGTCCAGCCTGCCAAGTTAAGGTCAGAGCCTTCAAATTCTGGTTCCCAAAAACGGCGTGTGGAAGCGTGGAAAATATTGACGCCTGCTTCAGACAATGGTTTAAGGAAACGTTCCAGTTCTTCAGGAGTTGCAGCCAGCTTTGCTGTGTAATCAACCGGCTTCCATTGGGAGAAACGGAAGATAATTGGGAAGTCAGGACCGACTGCAGCTCTCACCGCTTCGATAACCTCTACCGCAAATCGGGTACGGCCAATCATATCGCCGCCATACTCATCTGTTCGCTTGTTGGTCACTTCCCAGAAAAACTGATCGATGAGATAACCGTGTGCGCCGTGAATCTCCACCGCATCAAAACCGATGCGCTTTGCATCTGCAGCCGCTTGTGCATAGCTTTGAACAAGACCGCGGATTTCCTCGGCTGTCAGCGGATCAGATACTTGTTTTCCAGTCAGACTCAAGCCGGATGGGCCGATTGGATCGGCATCTGAATCAGGAAATTTCTTTCTTTCGCGAGCCGTGCCAGTATGCCAGATTTGTGGAGCAATTTTGCCGCCTGCTTCATGTACTTCCCGAACAACGTGTGCCCATCCTTCAAGTGCTTCTTCACCATAGAAGTGGGGCACATTATGGTCGGCCGGTGCTGCCGGATGGTTGATAACCGTTCCTTCTGTAATAATAAGACCGACACCATTTTCTGCTCTGCGGCGATAATATCCAGCCACATCTGGACCCGGAACGCCATTTGGGGAAAAGCAGCGTGTCATGGGAGCCATGACAATGCGGTTTTCTAGCTTCAGATTGCCGCCTTCAAAAGCCTCAAATAAAGGTGTTGCTACTTTGGATAACTTCATCGTACTCTCTCCTCATATCGCTATTTTTTTAAATCTATAAAAATGAATATACAGATATATAGATTAATATGCAAATAATAAAGCCGTACATTATTAAGTTAATCCACTTTTGCGTGCAATCCAGCTGCGAATTGTTCCAAAAACTCAGCAATTGCTTCTTCATTGCGCCTGTAATATGTCCACTGGCCGAAGCGGCGTGACTCAAGCAAGCCAATCTTCTGCATGGAAGACAGATAAGAGGAAATAACAGACTGTGCAAGGCCGGACTTCTCTTGAATGCTTCCTACACATACACCGCCTGGAAATTCTTCTTTGATGGCCGTGGGCAGGTTCGCGTTTATTTCTCCTGGTTCCTTCAGCCAACAAAGAATATTGAGTCGCGTCTCATTGGACAGAGATTTCAGCACAGCAAGTATCTCTTCGTTCTTCATGTATTGACACCCATTTCTACTTTGTTTAACTCAGTATACCACAGATGGTTTTTGGGCACAGGTCCTAGATATTGCTTCCACAAAGATAGAAATCTATCACTTTTGTTATCATTACTTACGTTGAATACGGTGGATTTTCATACTATAGATAGCTGCCCCTTATTTTAAGTAAAAAGCTTCACAATATCACAAACTTTGATATTAAAATATGAACAAAACTTAACGAATTTTTGTTCATATTTTCCACAATTGGGAATTGTTGCTGCGCAGTATAGGTCTACTACGTAATACATGAGTTACTCCACAATCTGGCCCTTATCTTGAATAACATGACTAATGTTTTTAAACAAATGTAAGGTTTTTTCTTGTGTGGCTACTGTCATAAAGTGTGTTGTAGATTTCGCCTCATTAATATACCATTCATCGGGTGTCATTCCAGTCTTAGCATTGAATTGTTGTTCGTTCCATTCCTCTATTGTTATTCCGTGTCTTTCCTTAAAACGTTCTTCTGGTGTCTTACCATGTACTACTCTATTGTTTGTCTTACTGATACGTTTTTTGTCTTTCATCATCCTTTTCACCCTTAGAATTAGTTTTTAATATATGATAATTCGATACTGCTTTCATCTTTCCCTTCTAAGTCTTATTGTGCTAAACTGCCCGTTAGCTTTAGTACATTGTTTCACAAAGTCACCTAATAATCATAATATTTATTGCGCAGTTTGAGTCTGCTACGTAATACAAGAGTAAATCTGGACCGTTTGCAAAAGACTGATTTTTTTGAAAGTCAATCAATTTTTTATAACATTTTGGTTCTCAAAACTATGGTTTTATATCTTTTATCACCAGATAGATTGCAGTCTTGAACAGTCTGTAATTCTTTAGTACATTCTTTGTCATTAGTGGTAATAACTATGTCAGAGGTAGTCCATTCCAATGGCCGTAATTATATACTGCAATCTTTATAAAAAGAAGCAGATAACACAACCTAGCGGGTTTAGTTATTGGGGAGATAAATCATATTAAGAACGTAATTAGTACCTTAATCAGAAAATCTATTAACAAAAAAAGCATAAAAAAAGCAACTGAATTCGCTTAGTTGCTCGTTTTTCATTAAAAATATGAAATTACACCGTTTATTCTTTAACCGCTAAGACAACATCAGCATAAAATTCGCCATCTACTACCACTTCATAACGCCACAAGCCGCTTTTTGGTACTGCAAAGGTAGCTGTGAATCGGTCTAAAGTGGAATATCCTGTTGATGGCTCTTTAATCGTTTCTGGGGCAAATCCTGTAATTTTTTCCCCTGTTTCTTTATGGTAAGCGTAAATAGCTAATTCTTTCCCTTTAAAAGTCTCAAAAGGTACCGTGAAATGAAATAAGTATCCATACGGTTTTCCTGCTGAAAGAGATCGATCTGGGGCAACCATCAATAACACTTTCCCATCTTTTACATATATATCTCTAATTTCTTTCATTTCTTTAGTCCTTGAGCTCCAAAAATCTTTCGTACGAATTAACATTCCTTCTATTTTGTGCTTTTCTGTTAAATTTGCTTGCCCAGTTACGATCCCAGTTTCTGATTTTTCACTGCCTTCTTTTTGGAACTGTATTTCTACTGAAAAATTATAAACTCTATCTTTTGCATCTACTACTTCATAGTCAATGTTCTTTATCTTAAAATTGTAATATTCACTATTCGGTTGAATCATTACTAACGAACCATAGCGATTAACGAAATCTCTGTAAGACGTTTCATTTGCAAAATAAGCTTTAAATAGCTTTTCTTCGTATTGATTTAAAGCTTCAATTTTTTCTTCACTTTCTTTATCTAATATTTGTCTCAATTCAACACTTGAACCTGTAAGGCTATTCTGTAATACAGCTTCAATGGTCTTTATATTATCATCTTGAGTTTCCTTTTTTTCGGTACATCCACTTAACATTAATAGGAGTAAAATAAATAAAGTGGTTAAAAAAATTTTGACCGTTCTTTTTCTCAGGTAAATCCCCACTTTAATTAATGATATCATAAATTTTTCCAATTAACTCCAAAAAAAATAATAGTTCACTTGTTTACAAACGAACTATCTGGATTGGCTACAATTTTTTCTCAAGTGTGTTTTCGTAAAATTTGTTAAAAATTTGGGGCTTAATATCCCCCAATTTCACTATCAAGCTATCCTAATCAACAAGACCGTTACCTATGTAATTAAAGGTATTTACGTCTGCATAAACAATCATATTGTTTGGAATGAATTTACTTTTCGTAGGAAAATCAATCAAATATACTTCTTTTCCTTCATATGATTTATCATCAACTTGGATCATCATATTCTCAGTAAGAGTAATTTTAGAAAACTTTCCATCTTCCCAAGTACCATTAATCCATTCTTTTTGTTCTGAGGACAATTGGTTCCAAACTATTTCTCTGACATCATCTTTTTTGACAATCTTTTCTTCATTTTTACTTGATTGTACACTCTCGTTAGAACAAGCAATCAGTCCTAACAAAAGAGCTGTGGAAAGAATATATAGAGTAATTTTTTTCACACCTAACACCACCTTATATTATAAGACGGACAACCTATAAATTAGTTTCAAATCAAAGCCAGCACTCTTTTTATTCAAGATATTCCCACCTTAGCTAAACAACTCAATCCTTATTTATCTTTTAGGCATTGTTATTTAATATCTTTTCAATCTCATTGTTTGGCAGAGGTTTACTAAAGTAATACCCCTGCATCTCAGTAAATTCATTTAATCTAGGGAAGAGCATCTTTAAATTGGATATATAAAATAGTAAAAGTGCCTTCATTTGATTGTGCCTGATCGTCTAAGTATTTATTTAAGGAATTTCGATTGAACAGGCCAGTGATAGAATCATAATAGGCCAAATAGTTTACTTCCTGTTGAGAATGGATTTTATCAGTTATGTCATATTGAAATCCTATAAAGTGATTTGGTTTATTTTGACCATCAACAATCGGTACAATCGTGGTGTCAAACCAAAGTAGTTCACCCGATTTTGTCCGTCTATTCATCTCACCTTGCCACACATTGCCTGACTGAATGGTGTTACGCATTTCTGTAATGGTTGCATTAGTATTAAAGTCTGGAATAAATAAATCATGAGTCTTTCCAATAAGCTCATCTTGATTGTACTTGGAAACTTCACAAAACTTGCCATTGACATAGACGATTTTCCCGGCTGAGTCCGTTACCGATACAATTGCAGATACATCTAAGGCAAATTTAATATCTTGCAGTTCCTTTAGAGCCTTTTTTAATTGCCTTTGAGCGATTTTTTCATTGGTGACATCTGTTATCGTACCGATAATAACTTTTTTATTGTTTATGATAGTGACGACGGAACGAATATCGACTTCCCGTATTTCTCCAGTCTTTGTAATCATTGATAGTTCCTCGGTCATGGAGTGTATATTGGATTGCAGCATTTGCATAATATTATGCAAAACAAGTTCATGCTGTGTTTCAACAAATAAATCTAGCAGATTTGTCTCTTCAATTTCAACACGTGAATATCCGAGAATTCGTTAAACTTCTTTATTTACATATGTAACTCTTCCATCTTCAAACATATATACGCCAACCAAGGATTCTTCGGAAATGCTTCGATACTTTTCTTCTGCTTCCTTTAACTTCAACTTCATTTTCTTATCTTCTGTAATGTCTTTAGCAACGACTAAAATAGCTTCAACGTCATTATAGCTGGCTATAATGGCAGTAGACTCTACATCAATAAAGCTCCCGTCTATTTTTCTAACCTTAAATTCTTGAAAAGGAAGCTTATCAATCTCTCTTGAGTATAATTGCCGTAATCTCTGGTTGGATAGATTTTGTTGTTCATCTGTTAAAAATGTTAATAATTTTTTGCTGAGAACTTCCTCCACTGAGGAACCCGAAAAAATACATGGGGAGCAGTAAACTGGTCGTAAAAGCTATTTCAAGAGGATGTATTTCAGCTCCATTAATCAGATCAAATAGAAGACATACGGTTATATACATAAGTGTGAAGACAATGGCAATGATTCTACCTTTATAGCCCATCAACTCATCCCCCTTCAACTAGAGGTTTTCGTTTTTTGCCTGCTTTCAGGCAATTCTTCCCTATTAGCTTTAGTTTGAATCAACTGAATAAAACCTCTTACTAGCATTTTCACTGCCGCTATCGCGCCGAACGTGTGATACCATTTCCAGCCCTTTTTATACTCAATGAGATCAGTGTATTTTTCCAAAATAATTTCAATGACGGTTTGTGGTAAAACATATAGAAAGGTCTTGAACAAAAACTCAGATATTTTTTTCGTATTTTTCGTTGATTGACAGTACCATAACGTTACAATTGGACATAACAGATTGTCATATAAGATACTTCCTCTAGTAAATAAGCCGGCATGTTTCACTCTAACCGGATATTTTAAGCGTTTCGTATGAACTAAATAATTATCTAAATAGATATTAAGGACGGAATTGAATAAAAACACAATCCATCTTTCTCTTATCGGTTTCCTAAATATGGTAGAAAATAGGATGATTCCTAATATCCAAAGGTATTTAAGAATTTTCCGCTCTAACATGGTGTCACACGCTCCTTTGGTATGGCGGTTTATACTTAAATGTCATTCAGGCATTGCAGGTTTATGATTGCAAAGCTTTATTATTTGCTATCGAGCATTAGGTTCTAAAAATATCATTTGCGAACGCAACCTTCCTTATTCCAACCATTCAAAGCGCAGTGGAGTCTAAACCGATAGGAAAATTTCTATTATATTATGTGTAGGCTTAATGGGTAATTTTACGGGCAAAAAAAGGAAAATGCCATTTAGGCATTCTCCCATTTTTTAATTACACGGTCTATTGTTCCCCCACCAATACAAATATCACCATCATACAGAACAACAGCTTGTCCTGGGGTAATAGCCCGCTGTCCTTTGTGAAAATAAATCTTAGCTGTTCCATCTTCCTGCGGATACACTGTTACCTGTTGATCCTCTTGACGGTGTCTCATCTTGGCGGTACAACTAAATTCTTGCTTAAAAGTTAGATCTGTTTTAATCCAATTCATACCAATAGCCTCTAAACCTTCTGAATAAAGTCCTTCGTTATGAAACCCTTGTCCAACAATCAGAACATTTTTTGAGAAAGAGCATTAAGGAAGTATGATTGGTCTTTATTATGATCAGCACCTCGCAGCAATCGGAATTGTCCATCTTTTTCTTCGACTCGTGCATAGTGACCTGTTGCGATATAGTCAGCCCCAAGTGACATCGCATGATTTAAAAACGCCTTAAATTTGATCTCTTTATTACACGTGACGTTTTAAATTAGCTAACTTTATTGTTACTTATTCTTAAATCCCTGATTCATCAGCTCTATTGTATGGATTATAAGGTCTGTTGTTTAAATGCAGGAAACTGAGGTACTACCTTTTCTCCTAATTCATTAATTACATCCTTTGCCGGACGTTGACCATATTTTAAATTCAGAATAACATGATTAACTCCAATTTCTTGTAAGCGATTCAGAAATTCAATTAAAAATTTGTATCCGCTTCTAAACCCAAGGTGAATAGGAGTAGGACCTTCATCCGGATCTTTTGCTAAATCAATATAAAGTGATTGAGAAAATGGCTGGAAATCATACGTTAAGGAACGCCAATCATTAATGAGTTCAGCTTGTACATCAATATTTCGCGGGTAACTAATCCAACCGTCACTGTTTTCAGCTATCCACTCTAGTGACTGCCCTGAACGACCTGTTACGAAAACAGGAATATCTGATAAAACTGGTTTTGGCAAGAGGTCTCCTTGTTCTAATCCAACTCTTTGTGAGTTGATCAGTGGGAATGACTTTTTCCATGCCTCCTTCATAACTAAAAATGACTCTTGAAATAATTCGGTTCGTTCTTCTCGGTTAACTTTATATGCTGAAAATTCAATAGGTCGGTCTCCAGTTGCAATACCCAAAAGAAGCCTTTGATTAGATATTTGATCTACAGATGCAGCAGCTTTCGCTAGGTCAAGTGGATGACGTAGTGTCGTCACAATGCTCCCTGTCCCTAATGCAATCTCTTTTGTTTGAGCAGCTAAGTATCCTAGAAAAACCCAAGGATCATATATTTGCCCAACATCACCAAAGGTCGGGTCATTCAACGGAACATCTCTTACAAATAAAGAAGCAAAATTAGCTTCCTCAGCTATTTGAGCAAGATCTACCTGATGCTTTAAATCCATAACTGGGATACTTCCCTTATATGCTTCTAAAGGAAAGAATAAACCAAGTGAAAGTTTGTTTTCTTGAAATGTGCGTGAATAACCATTGTGCTTTTCAAATTTATTCATACTTTTTAAACTCTCCCCTTTCAATGTTGAATTTAACTGCACTTCCTCTAAAAACTACATGGACTAACCAATCAGTCTTCCTTAGCGAATAAGTGAACTTCCCTGTTTATGCAGTTTCTTGCTTCACTGAATTTGGATTCGCAGCATGATATTTGCCCCCACTTTGTAAAAAAAACATGAATGGTCGTAATTCGGAATGACCACATTTAGGACAATGATCACTTTCTTTAGTTATCGTTAAGCATCTGTCGCAAACGTGTCTATGCTTTGCATTTGACATAACCATACATTTGTCATACCTTTCTGTGTTTTATTGAATGAAACCTCTTATTTCTCCTGATTTTTCAATCTTGCTCTTGATCCATCAAGTATAAATTCTATTATTAAACCCTGTACGACGTAAAAACGAACAAGTATTGAGAGGATTTACCGAAGTTAACTGAAATAAAAATAGTTACAGTTTATACAAAAGGAAAATTAGACCATCTAACTAAAATAGCATTTACCATCTGTAACAAAATATATTACATTTAATTCAAAAATAAAACAACTATTAACATTGTTTTATTTTCTTTAAGATGGATGTAATTGAAATACGATCGAGGTATGCTGAAAAATATTGATCGGTTAATCAGCAAGCTTTTTCAATCATTAAAAATATAATAATGCCACTTTTTCTTTTGCTTCTAAGTTTTCAATCATTGAATACCAAGTCTCTGGTTTATTTGATAAGACGGTATAATAGCGTTTCAAAAATTTCACTATTAAGTCTGTTTGCAGTTCATTCCTTTCTTCATCCATTGGGAGGAAACATAGATCTAGACCAGTTACAGCTTCTCCATCATTGTTCCAGGACGGGTGAACATATGGAAAATCCAGACGTTTGTATCCAAGGTGTGCCAGCACTTCACGACGAACATAAGGATCCATCGGCTTAACACCGCCAAATTCATAATGCTCTATACGATAGGGATCATAGATTTCAGCAAACATGCCCATCAGTTTCTTCCCATTCGCTGCTGCTAATTCATTCAGGTCTTCTAGTCTTTTATTCGCTAAAAATGGGCCGATGCCCAAGCCTGCTTGGCCAATAATTGTAAAATCCGTCATCGCTACATTAAAATCTTCATAATAACGGTACTCAGTTGCGCCAACTACTTTTCCTTCATGAACAGCGACAAAAACACGGATACCTGGATCTTCGAGCGGTTCTTTCCAAAGATCAAATTCTAGTACTTCTTCTGGGGGGAACACATCTTGCATTAAATGATGCATTTGTTTAAATAACGGATCGTTGATATTGGTAATTCTACTATATTCCATTGGATCATCTCCTTTTCTTTATTTTGAATGGGAAAACGGATTTTTCCATTCCATTAGAGTGCCATAATTATACGATTCTTCATCCTCTAAATAATTTGCTACTACTTTTACTGGTGTACGGCCGCAACGGAGGAGAAAAGTGATAACTGGATCCTTCAGCTCCCCTTTTACCACAGCATCTATATATTGTTCAGGTGACTTTTCATTCGCATGTTTGTGATAACCTGGCATCCTGCCCCCACCAAGCAGTCTTTCCAACCCCAAATGAACAACAACATCATACATAGAAAACATCAACCACTTGCCTAAACCTAACTTTCGAAAAGCTGGACGGACACCTATATCGACAACGTATAAGCTATTCCCTTTAGGGTTGTGGTTCCGGATATAGCCATTATCCGTTATTTCTTCCCAGGAATGTTCTGGATGTTGAGGATCAAATTCGACAAGAAGTCCAGTCATAGACCCAGCTATTTCACCATCCACTTCGATACATAAAGCTCCCTGTGGAAAAAGAGTCACGTGATTATTTAGTTGCTCTTCATTCCACCATAATTCAGATGGAAATGGAGGAGGAAAGCTTTCCTGTTGAATACGAATTAAGTCAGGAAAGTCCTTCTTTTCATAATTTCGGATGACAACTGGAACAGGTTTGTCTTGGTCGAAAACGAAAAATTCTTTTCGGTACATGAGGATTCCTCCATTTCATTCTATAAATCAGCTTATTTTGTTTCCCAATCTGGGTAAAGATCTGTGCGTCGGTCACGCCATGTGGTCACCGATCCTTTTTCACGAACTTGATATAATAGCTCTAAATTCAAGTCAGCTGTAACGATCATATCTTGATTAATCTCACCTTCTACCAAAATCCCTTTTGGCGGGAATGGAATATCATTTGGTGTGATGACAACTGCCTGGCCAAAATTGGCACGCATGAAATCAACGGTTGGCAGCGCACCGACCGTACCAGTTGTGACAACATAGACTTGATTTTCGATGGCTCTTGCATGACTTGTGTAACGAACACGGTGAAAGCCGTGGCGATCATCTGTACATGATGGACAGAAAATGACATCTGCTCCTTTCGCTTTTGCCATACGAACGATTTCCGGAAATTCTATGTCATAGCACGTTAACATAGCGATTTTCCCTTTTTCAGTCTCGAAAACTTCCAGACCGTCTCCGGGACTCATATTCCACTCATGTACCTCTGTCGGAGTTATATGAAGTTTCGCTTGTTCCACCACTCTTCCATCCGGGTAAAACATATGAGCAACGTTATAAAGGCGATCACCCTTACGGATCACATGTGTTCCACCTATAATGTGCATCTTATATTGTTTGGCAAGTTCGATAAATAATGACCGGTACTGATCGGTATAATCAGGTAATTCTTGGATGGTTAATGCTTCCCCTTTATTGTTCCCAATGGACATAAGTTGAGTAGTGAAAAATTCAGGGAAGATGATAAAATCGGATCCGAATTCTTCTGCTGTTTTTATATAATGCTCCACCTGGTCTGCAAACTCTTTAAAAGAGCTAATGGTATGAAGATAATACTGAACGGCTGATACTCTCATTTGCATACAATCCCCTTCTTTCTATTTGTAATAATCATATAAGCCTATTATTAGCGAAATGACAAATTTGAACAAGTACGCACTTTTTAATTACATAGTGAAAAAAACTATACTGTAAAATTTATATAGTTTCCCCTACCTTATTTTATTAGGATAAAATAATCTTTTCTTTTTCATACTAAAAGGAAGAATTACTATTACACTTTTTCTAAAGTGAAAAAATGGCAGCTTATATCAGTGAGGGATGTTTATGTTTTGGAAAAAGGGTAAAAGCATTGATAATAATAATAGTGACACACAACAACCTGTGCAAAGGAAGATATCTCTAGACTCTCTAAAACAGGTTTTAGACAATATGGACGATGTAGAGATAATCGAACGCACTACACTTAACGATCAAAAAGTTATCATAATCTATTTAAGAACCTTAATTGACCAGGATCGTTTGAATGAATCGATAATAGAACCTGTTATCCAATGTCCACATGCCTTGATTTACGAAAGCATAGCCACACCTAAAGTAATGAAGATCCAATTACTTGAAGAGGCACAGAAATTACTCCTCACCGGTGCTGTACTTCTGAATGATTGTATCCAAGAACAATGGTTGGTCATTCCTATTCCTAACGAATTAAGTAGGGGGATTGAAACCTCTGAAACAGAAACAATTTTATACGGTGCAAAAGATAGTTTCACTGAACAATTAGAACCAAATATCACCCTCATACGCAGAAGACTTCCTATTACTGAATTAAAAACAGAGAAATATAAAGTAGGTTCATTAAGTGAAACAACGGTTGTCCTAATGTACATAGACGGGTTAACCAATCCTGAATATATATCAATAGCAAGAAAGAAAATCTCTGAAATTAACTTTGATTTATTTTTCGATTCATCCCAGGTAGCGGCATTTATGGAGGAACATAATCACAGTATTTTTCCACAATTCCAACAAACTGACCGCCCTGATGTTTGTGCTTATTCCTTAGGGCTCGGTAAATTAACAATCTTGGTAGAGAACACACCGTTTGTATTAATTGCACCAATCACCTTTTTTCACCTTTTCCAATCACCTGAGGATTATATTAATCGTTGGCCGGTTGCAAGTTTTTTAAGAGTTATTCGATATTTAAGCTTTTTTCTGTCCGTCGCACTGGTACCATTATATGTTGCACTAACAACTCACCAGTATCAAATGATTCCCTTACAAATACTATTTGTTTTAGTGGAATCTAGAAGTAAACTACCTTTTACACCATTTTGGGAAGCAATACTGATGTTAACTATTCTTGAAATCATAAAAGAAGCGAGTTTACGGATGCCGACCAAATCAAGTCAAACCTTAGGGGTGATTGGTGGTATAGTTATCGGTCAAGCAGCTGTTCAAGCAGGTTTTGCCAGCAAAGTATTAATTGTATTAGTTTGTATTTCAACCATCTCCTCATTTTTAGTACCAAACTATTTGATGACGAAGGCAAATACACTCATTCAATTTGGTTTTCTTCTCCTTTCATCCATTTTTGGTGTTTTTGGCATTGCCATGGGAGCTGTTGCCATTTTGGCACATCTAAATGGTCTTACTTCCTTAAAACAACCCTATTTTTCACCAGTCGCTCCATTTTACTGGAGGGACTGGATCGATCTCTTTATTAGAGGGCCTTTAATAAACATGAAATCCCGTCCGGATCATTTACACCCTTTACAGAAATGGAGATTCAAACGAAGGATGTGATTCAAAGTTGACCACATTTTCCTTATTTGATAAAGCATCTAAATTTGACGGAATCTATGCCTTTTTCATCGTCAACCGTTTCCAAATGCTTTACCTATTAATTTTAATGCCTAACTACTTATTACAACCGTTTATGATTTGGGGCATTGTTGCAATGGCAATCTTTTCCCAACTCAATATAAGGCTGTTATGCAAATGGCTAGAATCAAATTATGCTAAAAAAGGATATCAAGGTTTTGTAGAGCTTTTTGGTGTTCGAATGGTAAGGCTTTTGACTTTTATAGGCCTTATATTGATACTAATCAAAATAACGGTGATTACACTCGGATACATTGAAGTCATTCATGATTTTATTTTCCCGTCAATGAATTCAAATTGGATTATTTTTTTGATTCTTCTTACCAGCTCCTATGTCGCTTCACTAGGAATGAAAAATACCATACGGTTTGTGGTAATTGTTTTTTTATGTGTTTTTTGGATGATTTTTTTATATTATCCCTTTTTTATTCCACCAATCGCTGCATTACATGATTTGTATCCTTTGATACCAACAAATTGGACAACTGATTCATGGAAAGGACTGTTACTCATTTGGGCTTCATTTTCAGGACCAGAGTATTTAATCTGTTTAATTCCTTGGATCAAACCACAACAAAAAATGAGTAAATATTTAACCTATGCGAATGCTCTTTCTGCTTCAGAGTATTTGCTATTGTTTATTGCGAGTTTATTCTTTTTCGGTTCAAATTATTTAAGTAAAAGTAAATACCCTATTATTCATATGCTTCGATACTTACAATCTCCCATGTTTGAACGACTGGATATTATCCTGATTTCACTACATATGTTTGTATTGGTGTTTGCTATATCAATTTTCTTGTTATGTATATATGGGGCTACAAGAATCATCCTAAAAAAAACAAGTACCCAACCTTCACGTATGGGTTTTGCTGTCACTTGTATTATGTTATTTCTCTGCTTTGTAATTGTGAATAATTGGATTTGGTCCATTAAAACGGAACAGAATATTCTCCTGAATATTCAAATTTGGTTAAGTGGAATAACTTACTTTATCGTCCCAACATTCTTGCTCCTATTGACAAAGCTAAAAGGGCGTGTAAGAGCATGAGACACAAGAAAATGCTTTTTGTTTGGGGAATCTTTGTTTCATTAGTCATGATTCCAGGATGTGCACCATTTGTTGAGAACAACACAATTGAAGATATTGCCCCTGTCACTTTTTGGTCGATTAGTAAAGGCGAAAAAGGAAAAACAAAAATGAGTACATTAGTCCCTCCATTAGTAAATGCGCCAAAAAGCTTATTAACCCTAGAAGTTGATCTCCTTAAACAGGGAGGAAAAGACTTTAATTTAAGATATTATCGTGAATTGAAGGTTGGACAACTCCGTTATTTTTTAATTCATGAGGAATTAGCGAAACAAGGAATTATTCAGTTGATTAACACGCTATTGACAGACTATGATATTTCGCAAAGAATGTATTTAGTAATCGTTAAAGGTAATTTTGACGAATATATTAACAGACAAGCAAAGAAGCAAGAAAACCTTGATTATTACCTGTATCGGATGCTAAGACACTATGAGAGGAAAAAACAAGGTGAAATGACCATTGTCAATTTGCATGAATATAAAAATAAGCTGTTTTCACCATTTTCTGATCCCGTTCTTCCTGTTTTCAAAGTAGCGAAAGATAACTTTACTTATGAGGGGACTGCTTTTTTTAGCAATGATAAATTAATAGAAACGGTCACAAGTACTGAAGATCAAATATTTCAACTGCTTGACAACGATCACTATTTGAAGTTTTTCCCAATACCCAAATTAGATGTGGTTATTGGACGTCTACGCTCAAGAGTAAATGTGGATTTAGATAAAAATCTTTCCCTAGTTACAATAAACGTGAAACTAAATGGAAGAATTGAGGAATATCAAGGTAATAAAAATATACTCAACGGAAATGAACTGATGCAGCTTCAGAAGGAAATTGAAACTGAATTAGAAATGAAAACTACGGAACTCATAAAAAAATTGCAAGAGCTGAAGGTGGATCCTCTTCAAATCGGGACACACACCCTTAGCCCCTTTTCTAAACCCATCAGCGAAAAGGTATGGTCGGCCGCTTGGGGAAAAATGAAAATAAAAGTTAATTATCAGCTTTATTTTGAGACATTACAAAATACTAAAAATAATTATTAAATTATCATAAAAAGAGGTTGACCCCCTTGGCCGGAGTCAACCTTAGATTACCAGTTAAAATTTACCTAATCGACTCTTGTCTTACTAAAGGATTCAACCCAGCAGTTTCCATATAATCTTTTCCCCAGTTATACATAGCATCGAGAATCGGCATCAAGCTTCTTCCTTGTTCAGTAAGGGAGTATTCTACTTTTGGAGGAACCACGGGATAGACTTCGCGTTTTACAATCAAGTCTTCTTCCAGTTCTCGCAATTGATTAACTAGCATTCTCTGCGTAATTCCTGGCATAAGAGCTTTTAGTTCACCAAATCGCTTCGTTCCCTCTTTTCCTAGATGCCATAGTATAAGCATTTTCCATTTACCACCGATAACGGAAAGAGTTAATTCTTTTTCACAATTAAACATCTTATCCTGCATTCGCGACATTTCACATCACCTCCATATTTATTATAACCCATAGTATACTTTTTTCACTATATAAAATAAAAGTCTGTACATGTGATATCCTTCCATACATTATATATTAGCAGTGAATATATAATTCTATTCTGTCACTAGAAGAATTACCTGAAACCTTACCTACTATTTTAAAAGGACAAGCAAGAGGTAGAATCATAGTAAAGATTTAATAAAACAATAGAGAGAGACCCAAAGTCTCTCTCTAAAGGAAATTACTTTCTTAACATGACAACATTTTATCAACCATTTTGACACCCATCAAAACTAGGTCCTTTCTTTTTCATAAAGCTACTTATCATTGATCTAATTCTTAGCCAAACTTTCGTGATCAGTGGCAGAGGGAGGTTGTTCCATCCATCCCTTTTCTATTAATAGATTTATACCCTCTTCAGCAATTAAAAGCAATTTCGGTATTCATTCGTGCGTAATCTGCCGTTATGTCTCTTCTTTGTCCCATTGATAATGCCTCACTATAATAAGCAATTGCTGCAGAAAGCAGTGTCGCTATATGAAATAGCATAAGTTTATCTGAAAAGGGTGGAACTGTTGAATCTGTTACTTCTGTTTCAAATAACTTTGGAACATGAAGATTCTCCTCTTTTAACATTGAACTTAGAATATCAAAGTGTTTAATACAAAGCTTACGAGCACGTTCCATATAATCTCGTATCTCTTTAGATTGACAAACTTGACTAAATCCTAACTCCAATACCATTTTCACCATTGTTTTCTGCATATTAAGATGCACACCACTGATTTCAATTGCGTTAATAGGTCTACGTTTCCCGAACCAACCAGTTAAATAATTTTGCTTCCTCACAAAATCAATCTTTTGTTGATTGTTTAAAGTAGGAGGTTTGTTAATAATTCCCTTATTTAAGGAAACACTAGTTACCCTATCATATAGTTCCAATGTTTGCGAAGTACATTCAATAAAGTATTTTCTGACATCCTCTCGTATACAAACACTAGTGGCACCAGCATATCTAGTCAAACCGTGAATTGTCATAATATGTAAATAAACAATCTTAAATGTATCAGTAAATAAACTTGGAGCGTCTACTGTGACATCTTCGTCTGTAAAGCCAATTGGAATTGGAAGATTTTCTAAGGATAAGAATTGCTTCGTTTTTTCTAAATGTGTTTCTGATAATTCTAAGGCAAATTCCAGTAAATCGCGAATATCTTCAACCTTTACATCATGTAACATATAGCGAAGAATACATCGTGACAAACTGTCATTAACATATTGTGACCAAATGACAGCATATTCTGATGCATTAATTTTAGTATGGTGATTAACTTGTTCCATTTTATCATCCCTCCTAGCTATTATAGGTTAGGATAACCGTTTACATTAATTTTATTTGTTAAATGTTCCTTGCAAGAAGAGTATTCGTTAAAACAGCCGGATTATGGTCAACAAATCCATCATAAAACGAAGCAGATCCAGTGGGGTCTGCTTCTTTAGTTCGTACAAAATACTCTTATATGTATCAGTGATACAAGGACATTACTTTCTCTAAATCAACAATTTACTGTTTAACTTCATTCTGTGCTAAGCGTACAAGCATTTGATCGTATAATAGTAAACTTGTTAGGCAAAAAGCATATTTGAATATAAATTTCACCATAATATAGATATACATGAATGGCTCTAAGTGATGAGGTGATTATATGCCCTTCAAACAACAGTTCTTAAAAAATAAAATTGAGAAACAAGCAATAGGTCATCAAGATATTAACCATTTATTTACTAAAGCAAAAAAATCCAGTGATTTTGGGCAACTTTCACTTATAAATAAAGCAGGACATTTCATCCTTTCTTACTACAACACGCTAATTGATCGAGAACAATTGCAGTGCAAAGTATTAAATGTTTTTCAAGAACCGTCTTTTGATATTGGTCACATAAAGAACATTGAGGATATTAGGAATACGATTCCCATTGATGATATTTTGATTACAGACAACATTGAAGTGATCGAATCGAAATTCCTTAAAGGGTATGCTATTCTGCAAATGAAAGAAAATGATTATAGGTGTGCTTTAATTAATTTATCCAATGAAAAAGTTGGGTTGCGTGAGCAAAATAACGTTGAAAATGAGTTCAGCGTCATAGGACCTCAAATCGGATTTGTTGAACATGTCGATATCAATATACATTTACTAAGGCAGCAAATCAATACACCTAATTTAATCATCCAAGACATTCAAATAGGGTCTATGTCACATACTAAAGTCATCATCGCTTATATTGAAGGGATTACAAATGAGCAGCATATTCAAACGATGACTCAACGATTACAAAATATCGATTTTGATGTAGTTTTTGATTCTTCTCAGCTTCATCAAATCATAACCGATATTCCTTAACACCTTTTCCGCTACTTCTATCCACGGAACGTATTGATAGAACGGTTTTTGCTTTGATTAGCGGACAAGTAGCTGTTTTTAGTAATGGATCGGCTTATGCCGTCACGGGCCCCTCCACATTACTGGATTTTTTTGTTTCGCCTGAAGATTACTATTTACCGTGGATTATTGCGTCTTTTTTTCGTTTGATACGTGTCTTTAGTGTGCTTTTCTCAGTTTTTGCAACCTCTATATACATAGCTGTTTTGACATATCACTATGAAATGATTCCAAAAGTGTTACTCGGTCCCCTTAGCTTTTCACGTCATAACGTTCCGTTTACACCTGTATTAGAAGTACTTTTTTTGGAATTGACGATTGAACTTTTACGTGAAGCTGGAGCACGCTTACCTACTAAGGTGGGACAAACGCTGGGAATCGTAGGAGGTATCGTAATAGGCCAGGCCTCCGTTGAAGCAGCACTTACAAGCAATGTGTTGCTTATTATTGTTGCCTTATCTGCTTTGGCTTCTTTTACTACACCGATTTATAAAATGTCGAACACCATACGCTTTTTACGTTTTCCTTTGATTATATTAGCATCGATATGGGGCGGATTTGGGATTGTTATAGGAATAAGCTTTTTGATCGTTCATCTGACACGTTTAGAATCATTAGGTACACCCTATACCGTTCCCTTATATCCATTTAGGCGTAAAGATTTAGCGGATAGCATTATACGTTCGTCCTATAATGCCACTTCAAAAAGACCAAGTTATTTACGTCCCAGATCCCTTTGGAGATATCATCCAAGTGACCAGATCAAAAAGAAAAACGATTTTGATGATTGATCAGAAAATAATAGACGAGGTGAGGTATGAACTCACGTTTTTTCTTTGCGATTAGCTTCATTGTCTTCCTAACTGGGTGCGAGAATGAAAGGACTATTGATCAAGTTCAGATTATCGAATCGATTGGTTATGATCAGCATGAGGATGAAATCAAGGGAACTGCTATCTATCCTACGTTCACAGAAAAAGGACAAACCAAATTAAATATCTTGACGACAAAATCTGCTTCGTATGATGATATCCTCCCGAGAATGAATACAATGTCTGCGCATCCAATCGAAATAGGCCAATTACGTTTAGTATTGTTCGGCAAGAAGTTTGCGGAACAAGGGATTAATCCGGTTATAGAAAGCCTTAAACGGGATCCAGCTGTAGGAAGTCGAATGCAGCTCGGTATAGCCGAACATACAGCAAAAAATATATTAATATCAGGTATAAATACAAACCTTCCCTTCCATTTAAGCGATAAAATTAATCAGAATATACAGAATGGAAATTTACCCAAAATGAATTTACACCTTTTTTTGGAAAACTTTTATAGTAAAGGCAGAGATCCATATTTGCCTTTCTTTACCATAGAGGAGGGAAGAGCCCACATTAATGGGTTAGCTTTATTTAAGAATGACAAGTATATAAAGCATATTAATTTAAACCAGTCATTTATTGTAAAAATGCTAATTGACGGAGCAAAAAATGGATATTATCACATCAAAATCAATGAAAATAAAAAGGATGGTTTTATTTTATTAAAAAATCTGGATGCAAAAGCTCATTTTACAATTAGTCAAATCGATCCAGTTCCGAACATATCTATCGATTTAACGGTGAATACTCAGATAAAAGATGTCCCGCCTTGGCTTAATGTAACCGTAAAAAACGATATCCTAAAAATGGAAAATATTATGAATAAACATTTTAATGAAGAAGTCCAGCAATTAATCTCATTGTTTCAAGAATACCAAGTAGATCCAATCGGGTTTGGAGACATGGTTAGAGCAACATCAAGCAAGTGGAATTATCGCCGGTTTCAGGATGTGTATCCACATCTCAAAACTACAGTCAATACAAAGGTGAATATTATACAAACAGGTGTCGGGGAGTAAGGATTTCATTTTTGAAGAGGAGAGGAATAATGTGCACACTTTAACCGATGAACGATTTTTAGTATCTCCTTTTTTCGTTTTCTTTCTGATTTACTCTAATATTGTTGGTGTGGGAATCATGAGTTTTCAAAGAGATATCATAAAGAGCGCCGGTTACGATGCATGGATTTCCGTCCTATTAACCGGTATAAGCATTCATGTTTTAGTTTGGATGATATATCGCATTCTTACAATTGCTAATAATGATATCATTTATATCCATCAATTTTGCTTTGGGAAATGGATTGGCGGGTTATTAAACGTTTTTATCATCATCTATTTTCTTGTAGTGGGATTGATTGTTTTCCGTGTTTATATTGAGGCTGTTCAAGTTTGGATGTTTCCTTTAATGAAGACATGGCAAATAAGCGTGATTTTTCTATTCCTTCTTTATTACATTGTTTCCAGTGGGTTTCGTGTGATTACCGGGGTGTGTTTCTGGGGAACAGTTATACCTTTTGTTTTTCTGTTTCCCCTTTTATTCTTTTCCTTAGAATTTGCCCAATTCAATCATTTACTGCCTCTTTTTAATCACTCGGTTAATGAAATATTAGGATCATCTAAAAAGATGGTGTTTCAGTTTCTTGGCTTTGAGACTTTACTCATGTTCTATCCATTTATCAAGAATCCTGAAAAATCAAAAAAATGGGCTCATTTCGGGGTTTTGTTTACAATCTTCCTATACCTTTCCGTAACAATCATTACTTTTGTTTTCTTTAATGAAGAGCATCTCAAACATACGATTTGGCCGACCTTGACTTTACTTAAAATTACGGAAATGCCTTTCATAGAAAGAGTTGAATATATTGTCGTTTCCGTATGGTTCCTTGTCGTATTGCCTCATATTAGCCAGCATCTATGGGCAGTCTGCCGCGGACTCAAACAGTTAGTAAATATCAAACAACGTATCAGCTTATTGATTTGCCTCTTTTTATTCTTTTTGTTCTCTAATGTATTAGAGAGTCATAAACAGATAGAACGATTAGCTGATTTATACTCATCTGTCGGCTTCTATTTTATATATTTGTATATCCCTTTTCTCTTTTTAACGATTAACATTAAACAAAAACTAACTAAATAGGGTTTTGATGGGAGAATAATTCGATATGGATATTAAATCTCCCCGATAAAAAAACTGTATGGAATAAATTCTACACAGTTTTTTGAAAATCCTATTAGATTGTCAGCAACTACAACAAGAGTCCTTTTTTAAAGTAAATTTTCAAATAATATCCAATGGTATTTTCCTAGTAGGTTTAGGAAATACTTGATCAATTCTACTGAGATCTTCTTCAATAAACTCAATTGTTGCTGCTTCAATCGACTTTGATATCAAATGGATTAGATCAGATGAGCTCCTCCATCGATAAGAACCGATGTGCCAGTTGTAAACCCATTTTTCACTAGGTAAACATAGGTTACAGCTATATCTTTAGGTTGAGCAACACGTCCGACAGGTAATTGCTTAGCAATCCCATGGTACATCTTTTGTCTTTGATCTTCTGCCATTCCGCCGTAAAGAGGAGTGTCAACGGTACCAGGTGATACCACGTTTACTCTGATAGCTGCCAGGTCTACTGAAAGTTAGCTAAAAGTTTTAGTGATTCACGATTAAATGCTGGAATATCTTTTAGTTCTCGACTTGTTACAATATTTTTGCTGATGACAACTTCTTCGTCTTTATAATTTGCACCAGCATTTTTTAAATCGTTGCGAATGGATTTATAGCCAGTGATGTCGACACCTTTTAAAAGGTCTGTATCGATTAATACTTGTGGTCCATGACAAATGGCAAAAACAGGTTTTTCATCTTGGATAAATGCTTTTGCAAATTCACCAAAACGATCGTCTTCACGCAATAAATCGGGAGAGAATCCACCAGGGATAAGCAACGCATCAAAGTCAGCAGGATGAACTTCATCAATGGATTTATCAATTTTTACGGTTGTGCCTTTTTTACCAGTTACTTGGTTACCTGATTGTTTGTCAATCTTGATAACTTCATGACCAGCTTCTTTAAAGGCTTGTGCCGGTTCAGTGTACTCCACATCTTCAAATAGGTTTGTTATAAGTGTAGCGATTTTTTTACTCATGCTCATTCACCTCCTTTCAATGACAAAACAGAAGCACATAAATGTTTCCCATCATCTTAAAAGTTACTAATGAACATACTCAAGGTCTCTCATAACATTGGTACTTAAAATGTCTTCTGTTTTGATTTCGAGTAATTTCTCTAGGAATCTTATTGTTCCTAGTACTACTTGAATATCTCCCTCTGTTTTAACGTTTTCCATTTTCTTTTGAACAATCAGTTCATTGATAACTTGTTTGAAAGCATCGGTCTTTATAAGCCATTTTCCAACCAGTTCCTTTGTTGTGTCTCTTTTGCCTTCATTTTTGACAGCAAATATACTTTCCGTTTTCGTTTCTACGAGCGTTATGAAACCGAAATCGGAATCCATACGGATACGAAAATAATTCTTTCTACTGTCATAATATCTTTCTTCCTTTAATATAAAATACTCTATCCCTACTGTGATTTCATAAAAGAGTCGTGTCTCTGTAGGATAATGAAGATCTCTTACATCAACACTATTTACAACGTCTAAATAGGTCTCCAAACCATATTGGGTACTAATGATTTTTGCATCCATTACATTCATGATTTCACTCCCTTTTTCACTTTTGCGGATTGTTTAAATATTTTAAGTAGCTTGTTTACTAAAATCCACTCAATATTAGAATAATTGCTTTTTTCGACTTGATTGATCTTTTGAAATCATCTCATACTTAGACCCTTGGTATTCCCACCAATAAAACCCGTCCTCTTTTAAAAGTTCATCCGAAGCATCCGGACCCATCGAACCTGAACGATAGAAATGTAAGTGGACTGTGTTTTCCTCAAATGCTTCTAAAACTGGCTGCACCCATTTCCACGATAATTCTACTTGAATAAGGATCTATGACTTCCACGTAAAAACTGTATTATATATTATTACAGTTAAAACAAAAAAATAGATTTATATGTTATATAGTGAACAAAAAAGCACTTAGTACATTTTTATACACTATTGAGAGTTATGCAATTTTTCATTTTGGGATTTAAAACAGAAAAATCCCCGTTAATGTACGAGGATCTTTCAAAATTGCCTTGGAGTTATGATTTAAATAATAGTTTGATCAACTAATGATAAATAAGGGAGTATCCCTGGGTTCAAGACTTGTTGTGATATTTTTTCTTAATGCCGAATCTTGGCCCTTGTCGTTTACACAGACATTTATCAAACCTTTGCGAATTGGTTTAAAACAGGTAAATATACACGCTTTCTATTCTCTAGTATCAAACAGGATGCTAACTAATGTAAGCAAATATTACGATTTATTGTTAGAAGGGTTGGCTTTCGGTAATAAAAGCGACCTATCTATACCAGATGTTTCACAAACATATGACGCCTCCATAATAGCTGATGGATCTGATGCTAAAACGACACTTTTTAATTTGGAAAAAATAAACCTGTTCGTAATACAATAAATAACCTTCTTTCTTTCCCCTAAAAAACCTCCTTCTCCATATAAAAATGTAATGCTGATATTTAAATGGTTGATAATACTATCTCCAACTTCATCCGGTTTTTCTGAAATGATCATGACAGATTTCCCATGATTTAATCCATCTAAAACATAATTAATCATTTTCGTGACTAGATAAAAAACCGCTAGAGAAAGCATGGCTTGTTCCAATGAATAGACAAGCGCTGCAATCGTAAATATGAAAGCATTCACGACTAATAAAAATGAGGCAATCGGAAATCGATAGTGTTGGTTAAACCAAATCGCCAGCATTTCAGTGCCATCTATTGCACCGCCAAACTTTACAACGATTCCTATCCCAACTCCTAAGATAACCCCACCGTATAAAACAATTAATACTTCAGATTGAGTAATAGGAGGAATCGATTTAAATAGTACTAAACCAACGGTAGTAATGATATTTGCATATAGAGTTCTAATGACAAAGGTTTTACCCACTTCTTTAGCTGTAAAAATTAAGATAGGAATATTTAAGCCCAAAAATACAACATAAATTGGGATTCCCCATAAAGCATTGGCCATAATTGATAACGCTGTTACACCACCATCTACTAGCCCGTTTGGTGCTAACATCGTTTCTAATCCCATAGCAACGATTGACGCGCCAAAAGTTAAAAAAACATACTCAACAAATTTTTTCATCATCTCACCTTTAATTATCTATTATTCTTGATTCCTTACTATAAAACAGTTGAGCTAAAATCCTTTTCAACACAGGAATATTATTCACCTTTTTCCAGATTGTACTCCTTTATTTCCTTTATGCACTGGATCATTGCAAATAAAAAGACCACAATTCTTGACTTATTAAAAGTGTTTCTTCGCTAAATCAGGATCTGTTCTTTTGATTAATGGATGTGGGATAGGAATATACCCCATAAAGCTATAATGATATTCTGTTAACCCCCCAATAAAACTTCGTTCATCAAGTTGCTTGAACCTTTCAATTGGAAAAAAGCAATTTATGTCCTCGTCTGCATTCTAGTGATTATTATGTTCGTGAAAATGATAGCAACAATTTTACGAAAACAGCTTATAGTAAGACTTTATAAGCGGTTTGTCTTTTAGTATACTTTTTTACACTATGTAAAATAAAAGTGCGTACTTTTAATGTTGAATCATACGTTGTATACTTGCAATTGTTCAGCGAGAGGACATGGTATCCCTTATTGCTGGCAGGTACAGTTAATGCACTATAAGGATAATATTACTGTAAAAGTATTATTACCCTTTGGAAACATGATCACTGTACAACAATTAAAAAATTATAGGAGTGAATATAGATGGAATTACAATTAGCATTAGATTTAGTGAATATCCCAGAAGCAATAGAGTTAGTTAAAGAAGTGGAAGAGCACATTGATATCGTTGAAATCGGTACACCGGTTGTAATCAATGAAGGTCTTCATGCTGTAAAAGCAGTTAAAAAAGCATTCCCTAACTTAAAGGTATTAGCAGACCTAAAAATCATGGATGCTGCTGGTTATGAAGTAATGAAAGCTTCTGAAGCAGGGGCTGATATCGTCACAATTCTTGGAACGGCTGAAGATATGTCAATCAAAGGTGCTGTTGAAGAAGCGAAAAAACAAGGTAAAAAAATCCTTGTTGATATGATTGCTGTAAAAGACCTTGCTGGACGTGCAAAAGAAGTGGACGCTATGGGCGTTGATTATATTTGTGTTCATACTGGCTATGATCTTCAAGCAGTTGGAAAGAACTCTTTTGAAGATTTACAAACCATCAAAGGTGTTGTAAAAAATGCTAAAACTGCAATCGCAGGTGGTATTAAGTTAGACACACTTCCAGAAGTCATCAAAGTACAACCAGACCTTGTCATTGTAGGTGGCGGGATTACTGGACAAGGTGATAAAAAAGCTGCTGCTGCCAAAATGCAACAAATGATTAATCAAGGGTAATTCAGATTATGAATACAACTCAATACCTAGCAGAAATCATAAAAGAGTTAAATCGCTCCGTAGATTTAATTTCGAATGATGAAGCTGAAAAATTAGTTAATGGGATTCTTGAATCTAAAAAAATCTTTGTTGCAGGCGCAGGTAGATCTGGATTTATGGCCAAATCATTCGCCATGCGAATGATGCACATGGGAATAGATGCCTATGTGATTGGCGAAACAGTAACCCCTAACTTTGAAAAAGATGACATCTTAATCATTGGATCAGGTTCAGGAGAAACGAAAGGTTTAGTTTCCATGGCTGAGAAGGCAAAAAGCATCGGTGGGACGATTGCAGCTGTAACCATTTTCCCTGAGTCCACTATTGGACAATTAGCGGATATCACAATTAAGTTGCCTGGCTCACCAAAAGATCAGTCAGAGAGTGATTTTAAGACGATTCAACCAATGGGCTCATTATTTGAGCAAACACTTTTACTATTTTATGACGCTGTGATTCTTCGGTTCATGGAGAAAAAAGGTTTGGATACCAATAAAATGTACGGTAAACACGCCAACTTAGAATAAATATATTATTCCTCGAGTTCTAAATAGGAAAGACCGCAAGCTGTTTCCATGCAAGATTGCGGTCTTTCTGTTAAAATGAACTACTTCAATTTGTAATAATTTTAGGAGTGATAAAATGATTTCTTTAAATGGAAAAACTGCAATAGTTACTGGCGCAGGTAGAGGCATTGGTCGTGCTACTGCTATCGCCTTAGCAAAAGAAGGCGTTCATTTAGGCCTAATCGGCTTAAATATGTCTAATCTAGAAAAGGTAGCTGCTGAACTAGCACAATTTGATGTAAAGGTTTCTGCAGCAACAGCAGATGTGACCGATCTTGAATCAATTACCCATGCTGTTGAACATATCAAATCAGACTTAGGCCCAATTGATATCCTAATCAACAATGCTGGTGTTGCTAAATTTGGTGGGTTCCTTGATCTAACACCAGAAGAATGGGAAAAAATCATCCAAGTCAATTTAATGGGTGTGTATAATGTAACGAGAGCAGTATTACCAGGAATGATCGAAAGAAAATCAGGAGATATCATTAATATCTCTTCATCTGCTGGCCAAAAAGGTGCTCCTGTTACAAGTGCTTACAGTGCTTCTAAATTCGCTGTTTTAGGGCTAACAGAATCACTTATGCTAGAAGTAAGAAAACATAATGTCCGTGTTACTGCTTTAACACCAAGTACGGTCGTTACAGATTTAGCCATTGATACAAATCTTGTTAAAGGCAATGAAGAAAACGTGATGCACCCAGAAGACCTTGCAGAATTAGTCGTGGCTAGTTTAAAATTTAATCCAAGAGTATTCGTTAAAACAGCCGGATTATGGTCAACAAATCCATCATAAAAAGAAGCAGATCCAGTGGGGTCTGCTTCTTTAGTTCGTTCAAACAATCTGATAATTATTTCTCATGTTTAATTTCCTTTTTCGGATTACAACTGAATAATTCAGCAAAAAAAACCGACTTAATGTCGGTTTTCAAATTGATTTTTATTTTGTTTGTAAAATTGCATTAACAAGTTCGGTCAGTGATTCGTTGATTGGAGCAACTGGACGACCAAGAATTTTCTTAAAATCATTGCTTTCAACTTCTAGTGAACCGTTCCGAATGCTTTCTTGAATTCCTACTACTATCGGAATCACAAAATCAGGTAAACCTAAGCCTTTCATGATTTCTGCATATTTTTCGTCGCTAACTTGTTGTACAGGTACTTCTTTACCCATTACATTACCAAGAGCAGCTGCCAATTCTTCCTGAGTTAAAAGTGGACCAGAAAGTTCATATACTGTATTATCGTGACCACTTCCAACAAGAACTGCTGCCGCTGCATCTGCGTAATCTTGTTGCAGTGCCCAGCCTACTTTACCTTCTCCAGCAGATGTTACCCATGGAGCTCCAGCCATAGCTCCTTGAATGCTTCCGATTTCATTTTCCAAATACCAATTGTTACGCAAGAAAGAATATGGGATACCAGTCTTAATGATGGCTGCTTCTGTCGCAATATGAGGAGGAGCCATTATATTTTTGCTTTCTGTTGCATTTGCTAAACTTGTGTAAGCAATAAATTTTACCCCTGCATGATCAGCTGCTTGGACAGCATTAGTATGTTGACGAATTCTCGTTTCATTGTCACCATCCGCAGAAATAATTAATAAGCGGTCAATCCCTTTAAAAGCATTTTCTAATGTTTCTGGATGATCAAAATCTCCATGACGAACTTCAACCCCTCGACTACGAAGTCCTTCTGCTTTCTCTGGGTTTCTAACACTTACTACCAACTCTCTTGCAGGTATAGATTTCAATAATGATTCTACAACCTTTGAACCTAATTTCCCTGTTGCTCCAGTTACTAATATTTTCATTAATATTCCCTCCAGTAAACTTTTATCTGTAACAATAATGATTACATGTATTCATTTTAGTTACATGTAACTATTTTGTCAACAGGCAAAATAATAGATATTTTTTTGTTTGTATTTTGGTATAATAAACTTGTAATCAAAACAATTACATGATGATGAAATAAAAAATATAAGGATTAGTTAATAAGGATGGTGACTGAAAATGTCCATCAGCAGCCGATTTGCAGTAGGTATTCATATATTGGCTCTAATTGAATTAAATAATGAAGGAGTTACTTCTTCTGAATTTTTAGCTAGGAGTGTCAATACGAACCCAGCCGTTATAAGAAAACTAATGGGGATGTTAAAAAAAGCTGGTTTGATAAAAGTAAATCCAGGAATTGCAGGTGCTAAACTCGCAAAGGAATTATCTAGTATCACTCTGTTCGACTTATACAAGGCAGTGAATGTTGTACAGGAGAAAGAGTTGTTTAGCATACACGAAAGTACACATCCTGATTGTCTTGTAGGAAGGAACATCCAAAATACAATTGAACCATTATTCACAGCTGCACAATTGGCAATGGAGATAGTTTTAAGAAATGTTACTTTAGAAGATGTTGTGAGAGACATTGCTACTAAAGAAAATATCTGTTAGAAAAGACATTCCTAAAGAATGTCTTTTCTCTTTCTTTCAACTAATCTGCTCTATAGTTAGTTCATTAAGGCCACAAAAATAGCGTTAATCCTGCTTTGAATCAACGCACTCGTTTGTTTAAGTGAAAATGTTCATAATTAGGAAAAAATTTTATTACAAGATAGAGCCTTGTTTTATTCATTGTTTACTTATCTAATTTACGAATGTCCTAAGTATAACCACATGTATCAGAGATAACCTATCTTATGGAGGTGCTAAACGTGGGCCGAAATTTTGAAAAAACCCTTATAAAATTGCTATATTTCTTTGGTATTAGTTCCTTTATTTATTTAATTAAAAAACAACTTGCAATGGGCTGGCTCCTTGTTTTCTTTATAAAAAGTTATTATGCATCATTGGTCGACAAACTGGTTGTTAATACTAGTTATGTTAAATATCCCACCCGATTTCCAAAACAAGTTAAAACAAGTGTGGTGTTTGATTACATACTATTCCCAATTTCATGTGTCTTTTATAATCAACTGACTAAGGATTCTCACATCCTTCAGTGCCATATAAAAGTTCTGTATTTCAGTGTACCGATGACTATACTGAGCTATGGCTAGAAAAAAACACACAGCTTGTTAAATATAAAAAGGGGTGGAATTGGATAACCACTTTTTATTCGCTTTCTTTTTCCTTTTTATTGGTCAGATTTTCAATGTCTATTATAATTGAACGGAAAAGGCTAGAAGTAGCTGAATAACATCTAATAGTACTCCGTACATATTTGAATCCTACGAATAAACCATCACTTGATTAAGCGATAAAAAAATTGTGTATTTGTCTAAGAAGCCGGGTAAGTTGGTACTAAATCGTCGATTCCCTACTTCAACGGGTTATGAGTAGGTTAAACGATGCATTTGCGGGAATACCCTGCTTCATCGGCTTTATGAAGCAGGGTAAGTGGGTTTTAAATCGTGGATTCCCTACTCCATAGCCACTAGTGATGATGATAGAGTCACGGAAGCCTAAGCCTTAATAAGGGACATATTACAGAAACTTTTCCGCTAAAAAGTATACGTTTTAACTTTTGATCTGTAGTCATAAACAATGTTGATGATCATAAATTCATCTGTTTGGTAATGATTGCTTAATCGAAACATTCGTCCCCCGATTTTTTCAAATATGAAGATCCCATACCCTTTTTCTTTGCTCTGTTTTTATGTTAAAGCCTCTTTTATCCTATCTTCCTAAAATTATAGATACTTTTCGAACAAGTTACAGTTTGACCGTTAAAAATTTAAATGAATGTAACGAAGCAAGTATATACTTTCCTTCAGTAAGGGAACCCTAGTCATACATTTTTCTGATTGGGGACGGGCTAAATGAAAATTCTATCAATGATTCAGCCCTGGGCTAGTTTGTTTGTCCTTGGCGAGTCCAAATATGAAACGAGGACATGGAGAACCAACTATCGAGGTCCATTAGCGATTCATACGAGCAAAAAACCGGACAAGGCCGCCTGCCGCTACCCGAGGGTCCAGGAGCTTCTCCAAAAACACGGATATTCAGGAGAAGACCTCCCGACAGGTGTTATCATTGGCGTCTGTGAACTGAAAAATTGCATAAGAGTGGTTGAAAGCAATGAAACTTGGGCGGTACTGGAAGATGGGCGAGTTGTTTCCGGTATTGAATTTTTGTTAGGTGATTATCGGGTAGGCGGTTATGCCTGGGAAGTGGAAGGGATGCGCACGTTAAAGGAGTTTATTCCTGCAAAAGGGCAGCTTGGTCTGTGGGAGTATCCCGGAATGGATCATTAAAAACTAGTCTTAGTTAAGTCAGCAGGACTTCCTAACTGACTATACGGCGAATGTATTACCTAAAATGTAATCCAGTAGTTGCTAGGAGAGCAACGACCACCATGTGGTAGTCGTATCCTTGTTAACACAAAAGAAGTATCCCATCGGTCTAGTCAGTGCATTTACTTACTTCAGAATCCTAGGCCGGGAGCCTCCTCTGCGCTGCATGGGAGTATATTTTCCCGATACCTCTGAAGACATACAAATTCAATCCCTTCTCTCCTGTCTATCCTCAAAATTTCTATAAAATGTCCAAAGGCATTTTTCTAGTCGGTTGCAGAAATACTTCATCAATTCTATTTAAATCCTCTTTTGTTAATTCAATAATAGCAGCTTCCGCATTTGCTAGTACATGCTCTTCTTGAACAGCTTTTGGAATAGCTAGACAATTGTTAGACCGGATTGTCCAAGCAAGAGCGATTTGTAAGGGTTGTACAGCGTACTTTTTTGCAATCTCTAAAATGGTTGGATCCGTTAACAGTTGTCTTCTTAAAGAACCCCCTTGAGCAAGCGGGCTATATGCCATAATAGGCATGTGATGTTCTCGCTGCCATGGTAAGAGATCATACTCTATACCCCTTGAACCAAGATGATATAATACTTGATTAATCATACAATTTTTTCCGTTAGTGGTGTTCCATAACTCTTTCATATCATCAAAATCAAAATTGGAGACTCCCCACCTTACTATTTTTCCTTCCTTGCGTAGCTTTTCCATTCCTTCAATGGTTTCTGCTAATGGCACACGTCCTCGCCAGTGTAATAGGTACAAATCAAGAAGATCGGTTCCCAGCCTTTTTAGACTGTTTTCACACGCTTTGGCAATCATATCTAATCCAGCATGATGAGGATACACCTTTGATACTAAAAAGACGTCATCTCTTCGTCCTTTAATGGCTTCACCTACTAAGCGTTCAGAATCGCCATCACCATACATTTCCGCCGTATCTATTAGTTTCATGCCTAATTCTATTCCGAGTTGTAAAGCTTTGATTTCCCTTTCTCTCATTTGAGGATTTTCTCCCATGTACCAAGTTCCTTGTCCTATTCTTGGCATAGAAGTTCCATCAGGCAATGTAACTACACGACTTTCAAGGGAATTTCTTATTTTTGTTAATTTATTTTCGTCCTGTACACTCATTAAAAATCAACACTTCCTTTTGTATCTTTTTATGTACCTAATAACAAAAAAGGCGGCAATACTCTTTTGCAGTATTGCCACCAGTGAATTACTTAATTCTTAACTTATTTCTATTTTAGTTAGAACCGCTGCTTGGCAGGGTGATAAGCTTCCGTTCAACATCCATTTAGGCCATTATACTAAGTGGGCTCCACCATCAATAAGAACAGCCGTACCAGTAGTAAAACCATTTTTAGCAAGGTATACATAGGTTTCAGCTATGTCTTTCGGCTTTGCAATCCGTCCAACAGGGAGCTGTTGTGCAATGCCGTTGAACAGTGCTTGCCTCTGATCATCTGGCATTCCAGCATAGATTGGAGTGTCTACAATTCCAGGTGAAACCACGTTTACCCTAATAGGGGCTAGGTCTACGGAAAGTCCTCGAACCAATCCTTCAATGGCTGAATTGATTGCCGCTAACGTAGTAGCGCCTTGAGGAGGACGAACGCCATATACACCAGAGGTTAAGGTGATTGAGCTCTCATTGTTTAAATATGGAAGTGCTGAACGGACGGTTATATATTGCCCCCAGAACTTACTATCAAACGCCTCTTTAGCACTTGCCACAGGCAATTCGCTAAAGTGCCCCATTGCGCCTTCTCCTGCTGTTACCACAAGGTGGTCAAATTTTCCAACCTTGCTGAAAAATTCTGCTACTTTTTCTTCGCTTCGAAAATCGATTTCATTTCCTTCTACATTGCCACCAAGAACTTGTTTTGCTTCATTTAATTTGGAAACAGAACGGCTGGCAATGATCACTTGAGCTGATTGATCGAGAAACGCTTTGGCAGTTGCTAAACCAATACCAGAAGTACCCCCTATAACAACTACTCGTTTACCATTTAATGACATAGTAAAAAACCTTCCTTCTTAAAACATTTTTTGTATTGAAATTCATTTTGAAGTATTAATTTAAAATTATAAAACATCGTTGGTATTATTCTCATTTAATACAATTAATACAAGTAATTTACCGTGTTTAGTATATGTTTCTGCTAGATATATGAGGGTATAAAAACAGTTAGTATCGCTCTGTCACGTGTTTAATGATGGTGATGCCCTTTGGAAGAATTCGTGATGTCAAATCCTTCTTGCGGCACATAGAAATACTTGATCCAAACCCCATCTAAAAACGGTTCCCTTTTATCAAGTAAAACATCAATGCCTTTGTCTGTTTTCACAATTTCATCATGGTCCGTGGGCGTATCAAGTTTTACTTCATAATGGGCATGGTCCCCATGGTCCAATGTAACGTAGACACGAACCATTTTCCCTTCAGCCTCTTCACTTTCCAACATTTGTTTCAGCACTTTAGCAGCATTTCGGTTAATTTTGCAGTTCATATCATTGTCTCCTATTCTATCAACTTTTATCTTTTAAATTAAGGAATCCTGTAAACAACCTCATAACCTGATTTCACGGTTTCATCCATATTCAGTGCCTTAGAAAAATCAAAAAGGTTTCCTTGCTGATCGCCTTTTTACCTTTCACTTTTTGTAATTTCTGCCAGAAGCTCGTATGAATGCAGGCGAGCTTTGTGGTCGTACACTTGGGCAATGGCCATGATTTCATCTGCCTGGCTCTCCTCCAAAAATGTATGAAGCTTGTCCTTTATCGTCTGCTGGCTGCCAACAATCGATGAGCCTAATTGCTGCTCGAGAGCCTTTAATTGGTAGCTGCCGGCCACTTCGGATATGTCATCTACCGGTGGTTGAAGCGGTGTAAGGTTGCCACTCATCAGATTCAAAAATTGCTGCTGTATTGTTGTAAAAAGGCGCTTTGCCTCTTTATCCGTTTCTGCTGTAATGATATTCAATGCCACGATCGCATATGGCTTTTCGAGAACATTCGAGGGCTTAAACGCCTTGCGATAGATCTGTAGAGCACCCAGAGTGTTAAGTGGCGAGAAATGGGCGGCAAACGCAAATGGCAAACCCAGTTCTCCGGCCAGCTGCGCACTGAAGCCGCTTGAACCCAGCAGCCAGATTGGAATATTCAAACCTTCACCTGGAATCGCTTTTATAGTGTTCCCTTGTGCCAGGGATGGATTAAAGTAACCGCGGAGTTCCGCTAATTGCTCAGGAAAGTCATCTCCGGTACTTCCCAAGTTGCGTCTCAATGCACGAGCGGTCCCCTGATCTGTACCGGGTGCCCGCCCCAGACCAAGGTCAATTCGCCCAGGATATAATGATTCAAGAGTGCCAAACTGCTCAGCGATGACGAGCGGTGCGTGATTCGGCAGCATGATTCCTCCTGAACCGATCCTGATTTTTGAAGTACCGGATGCCACATGGGACATCACCACAGAAGTGGCGGAACTGGCGATAAACGGCATATTATGATGTTCTGCGAGCCAAAAACGGTTGTAACCAAGTTTTTCAGCAAGCTGTGCGAGTTCCAATGTATGGCGGAAAGAGTCAGCAGGAGTACTTCCGGCTGTTATCGGTGAAAGATCAAGCACCGAGAATGGAATTTCGTTTAGTTTATTTGGATGTTTAGACATAAGTTCATCTTCTTCCCTTATCTAATTTTTTTAAAAACTAATCTCATACTGGAATTTCATGAGTCGGAAAGTAAGGCAACACAAACTCTCCAAGCTCCTGGATGACTTCCTCGGGAGGGCGCTTTGAAAAGTACAATACAAATGCCAGGTGATTGACACCAATGGATTGAAATTGATATAGAATTTCTAATAACTGTTTGCGCCCTACACGAAATCCTAACGGAATCGGAACAGGAAACGTATCGGGATTTTCCGATAAATCGATAAATAAAGTCTGAGTGAAAGGTTTAAACACTCCTGGGGAGTGAATTTCCGACAACTCGCGATACTCGTTAATCAATTGAGTTTGTTGTGAGATAATCCTCGGGTACTGGATCCAGCCGTCCCCATTCTGGGCGATCCATTCAATCGATTGATTGCTGAATCCTGTCACCATGGTCGGAATCGAAGAAAAAGGTTTGGGGATCATTCTCATATCCGTTCCATCGATGATGCCTAAATCGCTGTTGATTGTCGGATTTTCCTCCTTTAACAGCCGTTCAAGGAATGCATATTTCTTTTTAAACAGCCCTCCACTTTCGAGCTTGGATATTCCCAAAGCTGTGAAATCTTTATCCCGGTCTCCTGAAGCCACTCCCATGATCAGGCGTTCGGGAAACAACCGGTCAATAGATGATGCTTCCTTTGCCACTCGGACAGGATGGCGCAGCGGGAGGACCACACTCGCCGTCCCAAGTGCAATATCCTTCGTATGGGCAGCAAGATAGGTCAAATAAATCCATACATCATACATTTGACCATTATCATCAATATTCAAATTCTGAATCGTAACATCCCGAAGCCACAATCCCGCGAAACCATGGTCTTCAATTTTGCGGGCAAGCGACAGCTGATTTTCCATAATCGGATATTTGGACATCTTTGCCGTCGGAATCGCGAAACCAAGCGTCATTTTATCCTTTTGGTACAACCTGTTAAATGCTCGATGCTGTAATAAACTCACTTCAATTCTCCTTAAATTTTTGTACCAATGTATTTTTCGAACTTTTTAATCGTCTCCTCATTACGGCGATAATACGTCCATTGTCCGATTCGCTTCATTTCAACCAGTCCGCTTTGCAGCAGAATCGATAAATACTGTGAAGTAGTGGATTGCGAAATCCCGGCCTTGCTTCGGATATCCCCTACGCAAACCCCGCCTTTAAATCCTTCATCAGCAATAATATGGGTTTGCGGTGAAAAATGACTGTCTGGATCTTTTAACATTTGAAGAATGCTCACCCTTGTCTGGTTCGACAATGCCTTAAAAATTTCAACGGCTTGTTCATCATTTAATCGTTCCAATGTCATTTGCCTCTTTCTATATCGATTATCACTATCCCAATGAAAGCTGAATAGAGGATCTGAAAGCATCATGCCAAATCGGTAATTCGCGATATTACTATCTTATCTATCTGGTCCTTCCAAATCAAATCATTTGTTTGGAAGGGAGATACCGTGAGAAGCTACCATTTAAAAAAGGTCACTAAAAAACCTGCAAATAGCAGGTTCGACTGTTCCGCAACTTAATCTTTGAACTAATTCCATTATTTTCAGCTTTATAGACTTCTCTATTTAATACACGGTCTGTAATATGGTTCCTGTATTCCTGATAATGGGCAGACTGAATATGGCGTTCCAGAGCTTCCTCAAGAAACCAATCGTAGAACGATTAATAAACGAACCAATAATAGAAATACGTTTAACTTCAAATTACAGGAGCCTTAGTAGTACAGAGAATCAACCAAATATTATACCAGATATAATTCCAATCAAAATGCTGTTCATTGGTAATAAATATCCTTTATCTAACTAACTCATTAATTGATATGATTCTTTTAAAAGAACTAAAAACTCTTTATTTAGTTCGTCTTCACTATAAAATCTAAAGTTATTGTGAAATCGGTTTTTTGAAACTTGTTCAATTTTAGTAATCTTCTCGTGTTCAATTTGATGGTTTGTTACTAAATTAAAATCTAACCATTTCTTTTTTGGATGAACTCCTCCGAAGGAAGATTTATTCAAAAGATGTATAGAAGTCTTTTTAAACTCAATTTTAAAAGGTCCAATCTCTTTCAATAAATCGAGTATTTTTGAATATATTTCATAAACATTAGATGCCTTATTTGAGAATAATTCATCTTCTGACATATCACCATCTCCTACATTCACTTTAACATATTAAATTTTATTACCTTTATTTTGCCTCCTTTTACATCATTTTACCATTTCTTTTTGTTTGTCTTTCCAGCTGTTTAATCTTAATCGCTTCCCACTTTATTTCTTCTAGGTAATGTACTCTTGTGCTCATAGAAAAACACCCTCCTAAGAATCATATTGTATAAATACGATTCAGGGGGTGTTTTTTCCTTGTATCATTTATCTGGGTCTCTCCAAATCATTAGTCGGCTGGTTTTATATTAGAAATCATTCATTCAAATTTTAGGCAATGTTTTATTTCTTGCTATTCCACACAACTGTATTATCTTCAATTATGGTTAAAGTACCACGCTGATTATTAAACTCATTTAATCGATTGGCAATGTCTAAACATTCTTGGATGCTAGTTTCAATTGCTTCACCAATCTCACTGATTACTGCTGGATGAATTGTAACCCGTTCAACTCTAAGTCTTTTATTAGAAGTAGTTAGTTTGATTTCTGCAATACAGCTTTGGCGGTTTTCTGGGAGCTTAGGAGGGAATTTAATGGTGCAGGAAGACATATCCAGCCCTACTCCTGAGTATTCGTAATGAGAAATGTAGTTTCCAAGACTGTAAAGCACAGGCACTTCTTTTTCATCTTTGCCTTTGAATGCTTCCATTCCATATGGAGCATGTGCATGGTGCCCAAGTATAATATCGACACCAGCATTGGCTGCACGCTGCGCAATGATTGGTTGATATTCGGCAATCACACCTTGATATGGAACACACCACTGAGGCGGTACACCCCAATGAAGAGCTAATATAACGAGATCTGCTTCCCTATTCGCCTCCTCAATCACTTTTTCAAGTAATTCTAGATCTTCCTCAAACGGTACTGATTTAATATACGGAGCTGTTCCAGGCTGCTCCAAATCAAGACTTGGTCCTAATTCATAGAAAGATGTAACCCTTACACCCGCTATACCTGGACGATTGTGCATGGCCTGGAATCCTGGTGACAGCGTAGTGGCCCATGATAGGAATGCAATTCTATGATCGCCTGCTTGAAAATATACAGGTTTGATGGCTTCTTCTAGATTCCGGCCTCCTCCAGCATAGCTTACGCCAATTCGATCCAATTCTTCTTGTGTTTGAAAAAGTCCCTCTTGGCCCCAGTCCATCGTGTGATTATTAGCAATTGAAACGGCTGTAGGATTCAACTCTTTCAGCCATTCCCCTGCTTCTATTGGCTGTTGCAATCGAAATTGCTTATCAGCGGGAGCACCCGGTGTATGCATGATTGGCGATTCCAGATTTCCAATTCGAATATCCGCAGCATCCCATACACCTCTAAATAATTCCTTTCCAACTTTCTGCGATAGAGTAATATCACCTACAGCAGCAATAGTGATTGATGACATATGGACAACCCCCAAAATTTATTTTAGAAAAATGGCCCCTAAATGAGCGGGCGTTTATATCCTCCATTGGCTATTTGGAATGTATCGGCGATACGATAAATGGTTGCTTCATCATGGTGACGCCCAATGAACTGAAGACCTACAGGTAAATTTTCAGATGCCGTAAGTCCGGCGGAAACCGTTATTGCAGGATTACCCGCAATGTTAAACGGAATGGTTCGTTGGAGATAATCATATGTTGTATCTTCAAATGATGGATCACGTTCCGTTGCAGGACTTGGTGAGGTTGGGCATACAAGTACATCGAAACGATCGAATAGACTGTCGATTTTTTCAGCAAACTTTCTTTTCTTAGCAAGTGCTTCTACATAACTTACAGCTGGTATCTTGAATCCTTCTGCCAAAACGATCTTGGTTCCTTCTGCGTAATCGTCTGCACGTTCTGGATACCACTTCTTATGATGGAAGGATCCTTCTGACATCAATATTGGAAGAGCGATTTCGCCTATGTTTGCAATTTCAGGTATTTCGATGTCCACGACTTCAGCACCTAATTCAGCAAGCTGATTAATCCCTGCATTCACCAGTTCTCTTACCTCTGGATGAATGCCAGATAAGTCGATTAAAGAACGGATAACTCCTACTTTCATACCTTTAATGGAACCGGTAAAAATAGAATTAAAGTTTACTGGGATAGAAGAAATACATTCTAATACAATCGCATTATCGCGAACGGTTCTCGTTAACGGCCCAATATGATCCAATGAATGGGATAAATGGAATAATCCCTCACGCGAAACTCTATCATAGGTAGGCTTTAAACCGACAACCCCACAAAATGAGGAGGGCAGGCGAATTGATCCCCCTGTATCGGTTCCAATCGAGGCGAACCCAATTCCGGCAGCTACGGATGATGCTGAACCCGTACTTGAGCCTCCGGAAGTTCTATTGACATCCCAAGGGTTATTACACTGACCATAATCGGAATGAACAGAACCATAAGCAAATTCAAGCATATTGTTTTTACCAAAAATAATTGCACCCGAAGATTGTAGCGCTGTATATAGATACGCATCCTCATCCGGAACATGGTTTTGTAATATTCTTGAGCCTAATGTCGTTTTGATTCCCCTAGTGTTAAAGATATCCTTAATTGATACAGGCACTCCGTACAATTTGCCGACAGCTTCTCCCTTAAGAAATACTGCTTCTGCTTCTTGAGCTTTCTTTAAGGCGGCTTCTGCCAACACTGTAATAAAAGCATTTAACTTAGGCTCGAGTTCATCCAAACGTTCCAAAGTTGCTTTGGTTACTTCAACCGGTGATACCTCCTTACGGCGATACAACGTTCCAATTTCATCGATCGTTTTAAATAGTAAATCTTTTGCACTTGTTATGGCGATGTAGGTTTCTCCTCCATTTGTCAGGCTGGTCTGGACGAGCCTTAAATGCTACATTCTTTCTCGTAAAAAGGAGTGTCAGCAAGCTCCTAACACTCCCAGCAGCAGACACTCTTAAGATAGTAATTCCCGGGCTTGTTGAATGGCCCAAATGACACGGTTTTGACCGCGAGTTAAATGAGTTTTTAAAACCTTATACTCATGAGTTCCTTCTTGTACCTGATTAAAGTTTAATGCAGGTGCAATGTCTGGCAGGGCTGGAACATTAAGAGCCGGATCATGCCAGAACTTCCCACGCTTTGTGAAGTTGATTGGAACCAAGATTCTAGCTAATTTTTCAATGACTTGATTTGCTTGTTGCACTACAGGGTTGCTAATTTCCAAACCTTTTAATGTGTTTGTTTTGTCATAGAATGCTAGTAAATCTTCGCGAAGTGCAGACACTTCATTTAATGCTAGCGTAAAATCAAAATTGGAGCCTGCTGCGTCCTGATAGGATTTAATCGTATTCTCAAACTCATCCGCGGTCTTCACAAAATTAAATGGATGAACAACGCTATTGGCTGCACGAAGCACCCCGGTAATATAGACTTTAATGTCCTTTACAAGGATATCTAAGTCAGCTACATGCATTAAATCTTCTTCTGTGTGCCATTCAATGTTTGCTCCACAGCCGCCTACAGGATAGTAGCCTTTTTCTTTTAGAAGCTCCTCTGGAATGCTGGAAGAAAGCATAAAGAAGGAAGTAATACCAATGTTGTTAAAAGAATAATCACCTGCACGAAGTGGTCTTGATCCTTTTGAAGGAAGATTGACAGCATCGGTAATAACATCTGTACAGAATTCATCGACTTCGCTCATCCACATCATATACTCATAAGAAGTTGCCCAGCGGCATCCGGGAGAGTCACAGTTCACCTGTGCAATACAATTTTTATCTAAATCTAATCCGAATTGGTCAACGAACCAGCTCGAACCGGCATATCTGCCCGTTGAATGACCTGTCCAAACTGCAATTCGCACACTTCTCTTTAACTTGTCGCGGTGCTTATAAAAAATCCGTGCCATTTCTAGTAATGCAGCATTCCCTGTAGCATTATCTCCGATTCCTTCATGCCAAGAATCTAAATGGCCATGTAGGAGAACATATTTTTCTGGTTCTTCTGTTCCTTCTATAAAAATATCGATTACTGGACATTCCATCCAGCCTTTTTCAAGATATGTCTTGAATTCAATCGTTACGCTTTCTTTTTCAATTAATGCTTTTAACTCATCGCCATCATTTTTATTGATTGCAAGGACCGGAATGGTTGGTTCGTTATTCATGTTTTCTAAATCCGGTGCTCCCCAGATTGGTGTACATATGCCCTCGTGAATGTTTTTGCCAGGGTTGATGAAAATCATCGCATTTACTCCCTTTTCGGCAAATTCCCTTACCTTTCCTGGCATCGCATACCCTTCAGTAAGGACGATTTTCCCTTGTAAATCTCCTAAATCGCCATCTACTGCCGTTCCGAAAATATCATTAATGCCTTTTGCATATCCAGTAGCTATGTAAACAAGCTCGCCACTGACTGAATCATAACCGGTTGCAATTGAAAAAGAAGGTGTTTTAACGCGAATTTCTTTTTCAAAGGGAGCTGTTACTTTTAGATAAGCCTTTTTTGGAACGCTTAAATATAATTCAGGGTGATGGACCTTATGAGGTACACCCCATTCTTGTAAATAATTCGTTAAGAAGTCAGCGGCAATTCTTTCATCTTCACTACCAGATTCACGAATTAACGTGCTGAATCTTTCCAGGACGGCTTTGGGAACCTCCATACTAATTTCATCAAGTAAGCTTTTCTCAAGAGCAATATTTGTAACAGTTGACATTGATTTTATCCCCTTTCTTGGATACATGGTTTCATATACTATTAATGCAAGTATTGTGCCAATTTACTAAATTTCAAAAGTCGTAGAAATAAAGAACTCACCTGCGACAAAGGTTACCTATTAGGGTCTAATAGGCTAAAAAAGGCTGTCCAATTAGGACAGCCTTTTCATTACTTTTTCGTTTTCACTTATGATTCTTTCCATTTCTTTCATGGTATTTATACCCATTTGGGTTATTTTGCTTCCCTGGCCTTTTGTTCCAGATTGAATAAATCCTAAATCCCTCAACGTTTCCATTCTGCGCCGAACTTGTTGATCCGTTAACATGACTCCCTTTTCTTTAGCATACGAAACAATTTTCCCTCGGCCTATGCTTTTCCGCTCCTGAATTGCTTCTAGTAAACTACATAGAATCGTATGAAAATCTATCAAATCTCCTTCTTTAGTCAGCTGCAAAAGGGTATCATCTATTTTTACAGTTGGACCAGTATGGCGAAATTGTTCTGGTAAATCAAAAAAAGTGATAAGGTTATTTTCCATCACTGTAATCATGTATTGGACAACACTTGCCAGTTCTCTTACGTTACCAGGCCAATCATAATTCACTAACTCATCCAAGACATCGTCCGATATAGCTGGAATGCTAGGACAATATTCTTCAAAAAAATGAGTGATTAATTCCGGAATATCCTCTTTCCGATCTCTAAGCGGTGGGACGCGCAGCGGCAATACAAATAACCGATAATAGAGATCCTCGCGAAAGCTTCCTTCTTCCACCATCTTTTTTAGGTCCTTATTTGTTGCGGCAATCACACGGACATTCACTGGGATAATGCTTCTACCCCCAACCCGCATCACTTGTTTCTCTTGTAAAACGCGTAAGAGCAGAGTTTGCAGGTTTTTAGGAGCGTCCCCTATTTCATCAAGGAAGATGGTACCATTATGTGCTAATTCAAAAAGTCCTTGTTTACCACCTTTTACTCCGCCAGTAAATGTCCCTTCTTCATATCCAAAAAGTTCACTTTCCGCTAATGATTCAGGTAGCCCAGCAAAATTCACGGGAATAAATGGGCCGTTATGACGGGATGATAGTTGATGAATAGAATGGGCAAACAATTCCTTTCCAGTTCCATTTTCCCCTAATATTAATACGGTCCGGTCTGTTTTAGCCAGCTTGTTAATAATATGCAAGATATCCTTCATTCGCTGACTTTTACCAATGATATCTGATATCGAATACCTTGAAGAAAACCCCTTTTTTTGTATCTTCTTTCTGATTTCCTGCTCCAAAGCCTGAATCCGTGTTACATCCTGAAAAGCCGTGACGTCTCCACTATTTTTTTGATCCACTACAATGGAACTATTATTGATAATTAATTTTCTTTCGTTAAAGGATATAACATGGTTTTTTTGCGATAAATCATCATTTATGTAGGAATCCAACTTCAATTTTGGAAGTATTTCTGAAACTTTCTTTCCAATGATCTCATTCTCTGAATGCTGCATACCGAGCATTGATTTTGCGGATCTGTTTATTTTTATAATCTTCTTTTCTGCATCTGTCGCAAGAATTCCATCATGTACAGTGTTTAAAATCGCATCTAATTGATGATTGAGATGGGCAACCTCTTTAAAGGAATGTGAAAGGTTTCTGCTTAATTTTATGATTTCTTGAATGTATCTGGCTGACTGAATATTGGCTCGATCGATATTGATGTTTAACTTAAGTGAAAGTTCAATGAGGGTTGAAAAATCTAATGGACGCAACCCGATATCGATCATTCTTTTTATCCCTTTTGGAACCATTTCAAGTGCCTCAGGAATAATGGCGACCTCTACTTTTTGATAAGTTTTGATTCCAGGGTAATAGGGATAGAACTTTAATTCAAAACCGAGGTTTTCCAAAATTTCGATCGTTTCAGAGGCAGTGGAGGATAAGTTATTCACTACAAGGCATTCAGTTCCTGCCGGCAAAGAGATTAATTCTTCTAGTCTTGCAATATTTATCGTCCTTCTAGCAATTAAGACTTTTTCTTCGGGGTACTGGTCGTCTTGAAGCTCTTTATTAGAGAGCAATATGATATCAACGTTTTCATAATCTTGACATTTCTCGCGTGATAAAATGGTCACTTTTCCATTAAAAAAGTCAGAAATTTGATTAAAAAACAATTTATATGTACGATTATCCTTCGTGACCGCTAAAATCTTAGGCAACCTATTCTCCCCCTAATTCAACCTATTATAAAGGATATTGTAAATTTTTTTGATTTTTTAGTCAATGAAGACTATTCAAAAAAATAAAAACAGCCAAGAGGCTGTTTTTACCATTACAATTTTTTTAACTTATCTTTATTACTATTTTTCCAAAATGCTTTCTCTCTTCCAACTCTCGCTGTGCCTCAGCAATTTCCTCGAAAGGATATACTTTATGAATAGTTGGATGTAATTTTCCGTTCCAAATCAGGTTCGTCACCTGCAAGAAATCTTCCCAATTCCCCATCGGTGCGCCTAGTATTTGACGGTGACGCTGATAAATTTCTCTTATGCTTAAATCAGGCGAATCACCAGCTGTTGCTCCAGATAGGACGATTTTCCCGCCCATCTCTAGGCAGCGCAAGCTTTTCCTTATGGTAGGAGCCCCTACAGCATCAAAAGCGGCACTGACCCCCTGTCCATTGGTCCATTCCATTACTTCTGCTTCCCAATCACCATTTGAATCAAACATGGCGACAGCGCCTTTTTTACGTGCTTTTTGACGTTTGTCCTCGGTACTCGCAATTCCGATTACAGTAGCGCCTGCTGCTGCTGCAATCTCCACCTGGGCTGATCCCAGACCTCCAGATGCCCCAACCACAAGGACCACGTCTGATGGTTTTACCTGGGCAACCGTCATAACGGCTCTCCATGCAGTAGTGTAAACAACTGGAGCAGCTGCAGCTACCTCAGATGGAATGTGAGCAGGTACAGGTATAATATTGCGTGCAGGGGCCACTACATATTCAGCCAAACCGCCCCAAAAATGTTCCCCCAATATTTGATAGTCATGGCACATACTTGGTTCTCCACGTCGGCAAAAGCGGCATTCATTACAACCGATAGCAGGATTGATGATAACTCTTTCTCCTATGGCAGGTCCGCCTTTCTGTCCAGGGAGCCCTTGCCCATAAAATTGAACAGTTCCGACAATATCTACACCCGATATATGCGGTAATGTGATTTCTGGGACCCCAGGTCCTTTTAAGCCCTCTCTTGCAAAAATGTCAAGGTGATTTAATGCAGTTGCCTCAACTTTAAGCAATACCTCTCCTGGCCCCGGCAAGGGAGTTGCGATTGATTCATACTTTAGTACTTCCGGTCCGCCATGTTCCCTGATGACAACAGCTGTCATGGTAGCAGGAACATGGTTAGGTTTTATGGTATTAATTGAATCGTTTTTTAACATGGTATCCCCTCCTTCCGCCTTATCCATTTCTTTCATTTAAAGAGGAGGCTTCTTGTAGCCGTCTGTAGATTGTTGGAAGGCATCACCTACACGATAAATGGTTTCTTCATCAAAGTATCGTCCAATGATTTGCAGCCCCACCGGCAGATTTTCTGAACCAGTATTTCCTGCTGACAGAGATAGAGCCGGATGTCCACTCATATTAAATGGAATCGTGCGCTGAGAAATATCGATATTTCCATCCTCAAAGGAAGGGTCCTTTTCAGTAGCTGGATATGGGACCGTTGGACAAATCAGCACATCCACCTGTTTTAATACTTGATCAACTGCTTTTGTGAACGCCTTTTTCTTCTCTAACGCTTCCAAATAGCTTACTGCTGTAACCTTATAGCCTTCTCTTAGGTTGGCATAGGTGTTTGGAGAATAATCTTTTTCCCTCGAATCAAACCATTTTTGATGATACGTCGAAGCTTCCGCAAGGACAATAGGCATGGCAGCTTCTTCGATTGATTCAATTCCTGGAATCTCTACATCGTAAAGCTGAGCACCTAATTCCTTAAGTTGCTGAATGGCAGATACCATTAACGCAGATACTTCCGGATTCATAATAGAATCGGTTAATGATCGGATGACGCCCACTTTTATCCCGCGAATCTCTCCCCAGGAATCGAAATTAAAGCGGCGGGAAGAAATGTGCTCCAGAACAATTGCATTATCTCGGACAGTCCTAGTTAGCGGCCCGATATGGTCTAAAGAATGAGATAAAGGGAACAACCCTTGTCGTGAAACCGTTTCATAGGTTGGCTTCAGCCCCACAATACCACAAAAGGAAGATGGAACGCGGATGAGCCTCCTGTATCCGTTCCGATTGAGGCATATCCAATCCCTACGGCAACTGACGCGCCTGACCCAGTACTGGATCCACCAGCTGTACGGCTTACATTCCACGGATTATTGCATTGACCATAATCTGGGTGTACGGACCCGTAAGCAAATTCAAGCATATTATTTTTCCCAATGATGATGGCACCATTATCCTGTAATGCACTATAAACAAAAGCATCTTCTTCTGGAACAAAGTCCTTCATAATTCTTGATCCAAGTGAAGTACGAATCCCTTTTGTCATAAAAATATCCTTCAATGATACAGGTATTCCTAATAACTTACTGGCATTTTCCCCTTTTATGAAAATCGCTTCAGCTTTTCTTGCTTTCGCCAAAGATTGCTCACCAAGGACCGTAACAAATGCATTTAGCCTTGGCTCCAATTCCTGTAAGCGGTCTAAAGTTGCTTCCGTAATCTCGACCGGAGATACCTCTTTTTTTCTATATAATGTACTGATTTCTTCAATTGACTTATAAAGCAATTGCTTCGTATCTGTTGAAGGCAATGCAATTTCCTCCTTTTTATCCTGCTATTGTGTTTCCAGACTCCGATGCTTGGACATCTTTAAAAAATGGTTGTAATGCTTGTTTTGACACCGGCTTCGTTAGTAAGCTGACAAACACCATTCCTAATAGACTTACCGGTACACTGATATAAACAGGATCCAATCCAAATGGGTTGCCAAGTGATAACCAAAGTATAGCGCTGCCTATTCCGCCAACCATGGAAGTAATAGCACCAGCTTTTGTTGCCCGTTTCCAGTACAACCCTAACAAAATAGAGACTGCGAAGGATGAACCAATCAGGGCAGCTGCATTAATCCAAATTTGCTGAATTAATGGCAGCGGGTTTAACGCAAACGGAATTGGTAAAATACCCATAATCAATACAACGATCCTGGTAATCTTTAATTGTTGTTTGTCGCTTAATTTTTTCTTCATTACCACTTTCATAATATCATGAGAGATGGAGCTTCCCAGCATCAATAAAACGGCACTGACAGTCGACTGAATCGCAGCTAAAATGGCAGCTAAAAGCAATCCACCCAATACTGGCGGCAATAGATCCATGGCGATTGTAGAGCTGGCTAAATCAGGTGAAGTTAAATTAGGATATAAAACTCTTGCACTAACCCCAAGGATGGCGATAGAAACCGCTACAATTGCCTGAAAAATAAAAGATATACCTACTGCACGGCGGATCGTTTTATTATCTTTTATTGAATAAAAACGAACAGCAATAATAGGATATCCGATCATCATGATAAAGAATGATAGAGCGACTGCCGTTAAAGCCGATGAAGGCATCCCGGTGGCAACAAGATTCGGATCAATCGAAGATAATGTTTCATTTAATTTACTAAAACCTCCTGCCTTTGATACAGCAAAAGGCACTGCAATGGCAAATCCTATAGCAAAGACAAGCATTTGAAGTACGTCTGTATAGGCAATGGCAAATAACCCGCCCATTACAGTGTAAGCAATAAATATACATGCAATAATTAATACTCCCCATGTAATAGGGATATCGAAAACAACATTTAATAAATACGATCCCCCAACTAATTCAGCTACTACTGTCATCCCGTAACAAACTAATAGAATAAGAACAGAAATCACTCGGATGGCATTACTTTCATAGCGGGTTCCTAATAGGTCGGGAATGGTTAAGGCCTTATTAGAATTAAAGAATGCTTTCATTTTAGGTGCAATAAAGATGGCCATGATGACCCATGAAGCCCAAATGGCTGGCCAAATCCAAGCAAAATTATAGCCTACTTGATAGTGGAAGCCCACCGTTCCAATGGCTGTACCGGCACTCATCTGAGTGGCTGCAAGCGTCATACCTCCAACCCAGACCCCTAATTTCCCGCCAGCCGCTAAGAAATCCATTTCATTTTGGATGCGAGATTTCATGTAATATCCAATCCCAATAACAGCGAGCATATAAGCGACAAGAACAGCGATAGCCATTATTTTTTCTCCTCCTTTTTAGTGATCGCTTCGGTGACAACAAAATAGGCGATAATGAAGACACCCATTGTGATCCAAATAAACCAATTAGATGCCGATAACCCCAAAAATGTACCCATTCTTCTCCAACCCCTTTTTGTAATTGTTTCTATATTCCGAAAAATCAGGATAAAATTTTGCTATTCCGTGACGTATTCTTTTGTTCCACAGAAATTTTTAGCAAGAACCGTTAAGATTTTTGTCGTTTGGATTAAATCCTCGATTTCCATGAACTCATCATAACCATGGAGATTATTGTTGTTTGTACCAGGGCCATAATTAATACCTGGGATTCCATTTTGAATAAACCAGCGTGTATCTGATTGCCCTAACATTCCTACTACAGGAATTGTGGTTCCTGATACCTCTTGAATGGCCGATTGCAATTCTTCAATTAGAGGTGAATTCGCTTCAGTTACGGTTGGATTGGTTTGAAAATCCGGCACTCGCTCTACCTGGATGTTCATCTCTGGATCTTCCATCTGAAGCCTTTCGATCATAGTAGATACCCGATTATAAATATCATCAAGGGTTTGTTCTGGAATCACCCGAAAGTCCACCTCAATCTCACAGGTCCCAGGGACAACATTCACCTTGGTTCCCCCATTGATAACTCCAACATTGACGGTTGTATAACTCATTCCCTCAACTTCTGAAGGTTCATTTTTTAATTGTTCTTGCAGGTTAGTTAATTCTAGTATGACTTTTGCCATTTTTTCAACGGCATTTATTCCCTTCCATTTGAAGGCTGCATGAGCAGGACGGCCTGTTGATTTAATTCTTAACTGAAGAACTCCAGCCATAGCGCGAACGATATGATTGCTGTAGCCTTCCACGACCACCATATCACCAGTAACTAATCCTTGACCAGTGACATAACCTGCTCCTAGAACACCGCCAGTTTCTTCATCACAAGTAGCTGCGATCACAATATCACCGTAAAAAGGAATTCCGGACTTCTTTAACGCCACAGCAGCCATAATATAAGCGGTTAATCGCCCTTTGGAGTCTGTTGCACCTCTTCCATATACCTTACCATTAGCAATGGCTCCTGAAAATGGCGGGTAGGTCCATTGTTCCAAGTCTCCTGCTGGAACCGTATCAATATGAGAGTTAAAAATTAAATTTTTCCCTCCTCCATTCCCCTTCATGACAGCAATAACATTTTTCCGAGGTGTTGGCAGATTTAATTTCCTCGTCTCTTCCTCAGGCACATTGACTACCTTTACCTCAAATCCTAACGATAATAGTTCCTTTTCTAGAAAGTTACAAATTTCCTCATAGTTTCCTGGTGGATTTTCACTAGGAATTTGAATCATTTTTTGCAATAGAGATACGATTTCATTACTCATCGAATCTACTACTTTTTCAATTGTTACATTCATGGTTGCACCCCTTTCTCTTTACAACAATATTAATGCAAGTTCTGTGCCAATCTGTTAACAAGGTTTTTAATATTATATATTCAAGTTTCGATAGGAATTAGGTTCATTTAGGTGAGGATACACGGCCTACTTTTTAACCTAAACGAACTTATATTTGTTTCAAATGACAATTAAAAAAGGGGAAGGAATAAATCCCCCCCTTGAACATTTACTTCACATCGTCAAAGAATGGTTGAAGCGCTTCTTTCGGCACAGGTTTCGTAACTAGACTGACAACAATAAATGAGATGAAGCTGACCATGACTCCAGGTATAACCTCATTAATCCCCAACGGATTACCTGCTAAATACCAGAACAATGCTGTGAAAAAGCCGCCGATCATCGAAACAATTGCACCCGCTGCTGTACCTCTTTTCCAGTTAAGGCCTAGAATTACCGTTGCAAAGAAAAAGCTCGCCGTTAAGGATGCCTGGAGAACGACTATGAATTGAACAATGTCTAACTGTCTTAAGGCCAAGAAAATTGGGATAATTCCTAGTACTAGTACCGCAATTCGGTTTACCTTCATTTTTTCACTGTCACTGGCGTTAGGCTTGATCATCGTGGCATAGAAATCATGTGAAAACGCGGAAGCAGATACCATCATAATGCCGGAAACTGTACTCATTATCGCTGAGAGGATTGCTAAAATAATCAAGGACCCCACAACTGGCGGAAGTATATTAATGGCCATGATGGTAGAAGCAATATCAGGTGTAGGCATATATGGGAAGAGTGCTCGAATGGCCATGCCTGCTGCTGCTACAGAAATACCAACAACTGCTTGGAAAATAAATGAAAAGCCGATTGCTAATTTAACGGTCTTCCTATCTCTTAATGTATACATTCTTGCTAACTCATATGGCGCTGCGGCCATTGCAAACCCAAAGGCTGCACCAAAACCAAGCAACTCCTTAAAACCGAAATGCCAGCTTAACATATTAGGACTAAATTCGGCTAAGAAATTCCCGACAAATTCTGTTCCACCTGCTTGATTAAAGAGCAAAGGAAGAGCAGCAAAAAAGCATCCTGCCATGATAATTGCCTGAACGAAATCACTGTAAGCAGTAGCTCTCATTCCGCCAATCATCGTATAAAGTAAAGTGATCCCAACGGTTATCATTGCTCCCCAAATGAACGGAATTCCGAATAGTGTCTGAAAAATATTTCCTCCTGCTTGGTACTGTGCAGTTAGGTAAACGGTATAGGCTACTAATATTAAAAGGGCTGATATTCCCCGAGCCGCTTTACTATTAAATCTAGTACCTACATAGTCAGGTACCGTTAACCCTTTAAAAGCTTGGAACTTAGGTCCGACCAGGGTAGCCGCAATTAACCAGCCGAACCAAAGACCAGCCCAAATCCAAAGGAAACTCCCGCCAGTTAAGTAATGAATACCAAGTGTTCCAACAAATGTACCTGCACTCATTTGTGTTGCTGCAAATGCTGCACCACCTACTAATGGCCCAATGGATCTCCCTGCTACCAAGAAATCCTCTGTTCCTTTGTTCTTGGTTCCCGACCAAATTCCGATACCAAGAATGACGGCAAAATATAAAACCAACACCACATAAAACGTCGTACTTACTTCGAACATTCGCGATCCCCTCCTTTTAGTTATTTTTCACTTTTAACAGCCCATAGGAAATATCCAGCAATCCAAACAACGGTATATAGGACAAAAAAGGTAAAGGGAGCACCAAGATTAAACATTTACTACTTCACCACCCTTACTTTTTCTTTCACTAATGATCCAAGCCAAAATAATTCCCAAGATGACAGCCAATCCGAAAAAGGTATATAGATTCGAGGTTGTAAATAACCCTGCAGGGGAAGAACCTGTTTCGAGATTTACGTAACTTGGAACGTTCATCATATCCTCTTTGACCATCCCCGAATCTCCAGAATCAATGATTGGGAATGATTCATGCAGATATTTCCCCTTTGGCAGATTGATATTTAATGAGACTACATTACCATCTCCAGCTGTATTAACAGCCGGTACGACAAATGGAATTTTCTTATTTCTCGTATCTGAAAATTGATAACTTACCGTATAGGTAAATTCTCCTTTACTGCCCTCAGGTAGAGATACTAGTACTCTATTAACAGAATTTCCTTCGTTTAACTCATAGGTAAGCTCTTGATCCTCTCCATTAATCACTAAATCTTCAAACCGTGCACCCCCGATTTTGGTTACGATATGCTCTAATGTTCCCTCAGGGATTGCTTCGGAGTTGGCAATCGTTATTTTTTCCGTTACTTTAATAACATGATCATACATAACTTCAAGGTTGGCGCTTTTTAAAACCGGCGTTGCTTCTTCTGCCGAAACGGTATTAATTGAAAGCAGCATCACGCCAAATAGCAACATGATTATTCTTTTCATTTCACTTTCCCCCTTCATTTCGCTTTTGATCGTTTCAAGAATCCTAGTATCTTTTCTTGACACCAAATTCTGTTAGTTATGAATAATCTGGAAACTAATTCTAAAAAATTAAATACTAATTTCTTTCTCTGATTCTATGACTTGATGATTTTCAAGCTCACCGAAAGTGAACATAATTCGAATGAGACAAGCAATAAAACTGACAATCCAGATTATTTGGAAACTCCCGAACGTATCATAGAGCATACCAAATACATATCCAGAAATCGCTGATCCTAATTGACCAACCGTGTTCATGATACTAATAAGCGATCCCGCGCTACTAATATGAACCATTTCAGTGGCGAGAGTCAGCATCGGGGCTAAAGACCATGAAATAGCGATGCCAATCACAAAAGCTGTACAATATATCCCCGTGTCGTTTAGGAATATCAACCATAAACAACATCCTGCCGCTAAGATCGAACCGATGATGAGAGTTGATTTTCTTTGCCCTACTATATCAGAAAGTTTACCTGAAAGAGGGGCTCCGATGATTTGAGCGATCATCATAATGGCCATGATCAGACCGGTCTCTTGCTTCGTATATCCCATAGCCGCTTCCAAATAGGTGGGCATCCAGGCCAGAAAGCCATAAAGTCCAAATAAGCCAAAAAAGGAAATTCCCAAAAGACGGTGGATTTTTTTATCTTTAAACAAATTCAAGAAAACCCTAGGCTGGACTTCTTTCTTTCCCTGTATTTCTGATATGTTTTTACCCTTTGGCACCTTTAGGAATAGCAGCAATGTTGGCAAAAGGAGAATAGATAACATAAGAAATAATGTGTTCAATTCTACATAGATTGATAGAATCGGAAAAACAGTTAAAGTTAATAACGATCCAGCAGCTGCGGCACCTTCTAGTATGCCAATGCTTAATCCCCGTTTTTCTTTAGGGCTATGGATTGAAATTAGTTTTATCGCTGGAGAAAAGATCATGGCTGCTGAAGCCCCCATAATAAACCTTAAAATAAGAGCCAGATAAAGTGAATGCGTCATTGAAAAGATCATCGATGAAATCATCATTAGAGACAATCCCAGCACGATTAAGGATACAGGTGAATATCGGTCTGCAAGAGTTCCTGCAGGAATTTGGAAAATTGCGTATCCAAGCAAAAAGGAAGATAAAAGCCCTCCTACTTGAGTAAATCCTACATGATACATATCTTTTAGATCGACCAGAAAAGGAACGACTTCCATTCGATGAGATAGAGCTAAAAAATGAATAAAACTGACGAAACAGACCATGAACCATTGAAATTTATTCAAGGTACTACTCCTCCATAATCTCATCGAAAATATCTTCCATCCCGAATCCAATACCCTTCGGTATATCCATCACTCCCTTAATCTCTACCACTCCAAAAGGGTCGTCCTTTAAATAATAAGGACCAACCATTTCATGTGAGTAGTTCCCAGGTAAAATAGTGGAAAGATGGAGACTTGCATAGGTTCCAAGCAGAGTATCCCATGGACTGATTAACACACATTGAAGACCTATTGCCTCTGAAAATTGCGCGATTTGAACAGCTGGTGTGATACCGCCGCATTTGATTAGCTTAATACCGATCAGGTCGATGGCTTCCTTTTTTGCAAGCTCATAGACATCCTTTAACGTATGGGCACTCTCGTCGGCCATGATTGGAATAGATGTTGCACTTCTAATTTGTCTTAATCCATCATGATCCCATCCGGGGACTGGTTGTTCAATGTAATCAATCTTATATGGTTCGATTTCTTTAATCACCTGGACGGCCGTTTTCACTTTATATCCCTGATTTGCATCAATTCTTAAATGAATGGCTGGACCTATTGCCTGTCGAATTTGAGAAATGGCTTCGATATCTTTTCGAAAGTCGCTGCCAATTTTAATTTTCAGCGTATCAAAACCAGCTTCCGCCATTTCTTTTGCAGCTCTTGCCATTTCCTCTGGGAATTCATCCCCTAATACGTAGGCCACTCTGACAGGCTGTTTCCTTTCACCACCTAAAAGCTCATATACGGGAGTTTTCAACCTTTTTCCTTGAACATCCCATAAAGCCATATCAATAGCCGACTTTGCACCAGTTGCATTCCCGAGAATGATTCCCATTGAACGGTGTATTTCTCTTAACGCATAAACCGGTTTTCCAATAATGGCAGGGCCAAGTTTTTTTTCCACTAAGACCTTCATTGTTTCAACAGTCTCTCCAGTGAAAAAAGGTAATTCGGATGCTTCCCCAAGACCTGTCAATCCTGTGTTGGTGGTGATTCGAACAATAAGATGGGATTGATATGGAGGCATTTTCCCATATGTCATTTTAAAAGGGACATTAAAGGGTGTTCGTACGATCTTTGCCTCTACCTTAGTAATGTACAAAATGCTCCCTCCTTCCTCAGAAATGGAAAATGTAAAATCATGATCTTTTATTTTGGTGCATTAGGTTGTTTTAGGGTTGATTAGACTTTTTCAATACCCTTTTTCGTGAATAAGGGTATTCCATTATTGGACGATTTTGTTTTTCTTCACAAGCAAGCCTTTAGAAGAAGTAACCGTTCCTGTTGAAATCTTCGGCGGTGTAAGATAGGCAAGCTTGGAGTGTGATAGCCCTGCTCCAACCAATGCTTCCGCCATCTTTAATGAGGTTTTGCCAGGATTGATAACAGGCACACCTAGTGCTTTAGACATTTCTTCTGCAACATTAAGGAAGCCCATTGACATACAGCCTAATACCAACGTATCTGCCCGGTCTTCCTGAATCGCTTTTTTTCCCTCTTCAATTAGCTTTTGGATCGTTCTTTCACGATCGTTGGCAAGTTCGAGAACAGGTGTATTTATGGCACGCACGGAAGCTAGCTTCTTACCAACCCCTGCTTTTTCCACTAGGTGATGCAGTGGATTTATAATGCTATTTGTAACGGTTATGATTGAAAACCGGTAACCACACATTGCTGCTGCCATTACACCCGCTTCACCAGGTCCCACTACCACCATTTTTCCCGTTACTTCTCTAACTGCGTCCAAACCTGGGTCTCCATAACAACCTAAAATGGCTGCATCATACCCTTTTTTCTCCATCTCCAACATAAGATCTACAGTATTCGGTATACTTAGGTATTCCTCATAAAGAGATTCAATGGACGCGGGGCCTTCATCTACATCGACGATATCAACATGTGTACCAGGCGCTGCACAGGAGCGCAGGATTTCTAATCTTCTCTCCATTTCTTGACGTCCTGGTTCCGTCCTACTTATCGGTCCTGGCAGTACATAAACTATTTTCATAGTCATTCCTCCTTTTTCGTTTTCGTTAGTAATACCTGCAAGTTCTATGCCAGTTTTAGGACATCAAGTTCGATTGGCATAAAAATTGCATTTTAATTTAATGAACAGTACAATTACAAAGGTTGTGAAGCACATGAAACAAGATCTCAATTTCTATATCAAGGAAAAAACAAGCCAATTCTGGAAGGCTACTATAGCACTAAGTTTCGGTTCTTTCCTCGTATTTTCAAATTTACATTTTACACAGCCGTTACTTCCGTTAATTTCCAGAGAATTTGAAGTTTCTCCTGCAATGGCAAGTTTAACCGTTTCGCTTGTAACATTGTCATTGAGTTTGTTTTTATTAATAGTTGGCCCTTTTTCTGACCATATCGGCCGAAAAAACTTAATGTCTTTCGGGCTTTTGTCATCATCTTTATTTTCCCTTGCGATCTTTTTTGTTACCGACTTCTGGTTCCTTCTATTTTTACGAACACTCCAAGGGGTCACATTAGCTTGTTTGCCGGCTATTGCTTATGCCTACATTGCAGAAGAATTTGAAAAAAAAGCCATAGGAGTTGCAATCGGTCTTTATATTAGCGGAAACACAATTGGGGGAATGGGCGGGAGAATCATCGGTGGATTCACGTCTGATTTATGGGGATGGCGATACGCCTATCTAACAATGGGGTTGATAGGTATTTTCTGTTTTCTGTTATTTGTTTTTTATTTACCTAAATCAAAACATTTTTCCCCCAACTCTTTGGAGCTTAAGGAAGTTTTAGGGCATCTTATTATCCATCTAAAGAATCACGAACTAAGATCGGCGTATTATGTTGCTGGAATCATCTTTTTTATTTTCATGGGGTTGTTTAATTATTTATCCTACCATCTGCACGGGGCACCGTATCATTTATCTTCCAGCATAATCGGTCTATTATTTCTATCCTACCTTGCTGGAACATTTAGCTCGACATTTTCCGGGAAACTGGATGCCGTTATGAGTATTCCTAATCGGATGTGTGCAGGTCTCCTCATTATGTTAGTCGGTGTTTTGCTAACGCTTTTTAGTTCGCTTTTAATGATCTTAATCGGTCTTATCATTGTCTGTTTTGGTTTTTTCTTCGTACATGCAGCTGCAACAAACTGGGTAAGTATCCTGGCAAAAGAGGCAAAAGGAAGTGCCTCCTCTCTCTACTTATTTTTCTATTATGCAGGAGGCAGCTTGGGGAGTTATGTCTTAGGGTTTGTTTGGGAGTATTTTGGGTGGTATGCGATTGTAACGGTAACCATCTTGTTACTATTGGTGGGTTTAAAAATAACCCTTGGAATGGTCGCCGTACAAAAGAATGAAAAGTTAAAAATCACTTTGTAAAAGGGAGAAATGGATCGACCATTCTCCCTTTTTTTATACAATATTTAGTTATTTATTTGCTCAACAGCGAGTTTAATGGTCCGGATTGCTTCTAATAGGGCATAGTTTACTTTATTGAGATTGCGTTTTAATTCGGTTAGAACTAAATGATATTGATGACTTCCTACCTCTAAGTCTGCTAATTTCTCACAATTCGCTAGTAACGGGATTGGAGGCTGCTTTAATGCTGTATCATGGTTGAATATGTCCCCTTTTACATAATTAAGGGGAACTAAAATATTGGAAAGGTGTTTTAATGTTTTGTTAGCATGAGTAACTTGTGGCTCTGTAGGTGTCGTTTTTAGCAAACTGCCAAACTGTGTTAAGTTATTTTTCAATTCCTCGATCCGGTTATTTGTAATGCTAAAATTCAGGTGGCCATTTGTTTTGCTTTGATAGTCCTTTATGCATGTTTCCAATTCTTCGACCGCTGCCAATTGGTTAACAGGCAAAATCTCAGTAGTACATGCTTCATACACGATAGATAAATAAATTTTGCAATCACGGGCAAGATTTTCTGGAGAAATCTTGTCAAGTGTATCTTCTGTTGTATGCCACCACCAGCCAAATCCGCCGGCTTTTCCTGCTCCAAATAATTGAGAAAACGCTTCTGATGCTGGATTATTGGACTGAGGCTGTTCAGATAACCCCATAAAAAGTGACGGAACACCAGGGCCCCAGAAGGATTGATCCCCTGCTCTTCCAAATCGTGATCCTTCAAACTCATCTCCGGTTAGTTCCTTAATAGACCGTTTAGCAAGATCCCTAGTCTCAGCCATACAATTAGCCTCTGTTAATATCGTTGCTCCTTTGCCGCCAACTGAATCAATATTAATATGAAGAACACAATTTTCGTGAAGGTCTTCCCAATGTTCATCACAATACAAAGCAGAACCTGCATAACGGCCATGCGAGTGGCCAGACCAGAAGGCAAGCTTTAAGCTGCGACGAAGATTGTCTTTATTTAGGGCAAGTATTCGTGCAACTTCCAACATCGTTGCATTTGCTGTTCCATTATCCATTACCCCATAATGCCATGAATCAATATGGCCGCTAAATAATACAAAATGATCATTCTCGTCATTACCTGGAATCTCAGCAGTTAAAGTGGGAATTTTTCTCCATCCAGTATCAACCTTAGTTTTTAGCCATCCTTGACAATTGGTGTGATTTTTTACAATACTTTTCATCTTTTGTCCATCATGAAAATTGACCGATACAACTGGAATCTTTGGCAAATTGTCATAAGTATGAGGTGTTGGGTTTCCCCATACTGGTGAAACGATCATTTCATGCGTATATTCAGCATTTATAAAGATAATTGCTTTTGCTCCTGCTTGCTGAGCTTGAAGTACCGCTCCTGGAATAGCGAGACCATCTAGCAGGACTATTTTTTCGCTAACTGGATTTTTTTGATAGTCTACACTTACTGACTTACCTGAATACACAATTTCCCCTTCTAACCCTGTTTCATCCGTAGAAACGGCCATTGAATGAGTAATGGCAGGAAAGCTTTGACGGTTAACCTTTAGCTCCGTTTTTCCTGGAAGACTAATGTAAGCATCATTAAATGTTAACTCTGTTGTTAAGCCAAATTCTTCAAGCTTTGATTTTGCATAATAAAAGGCACGGAGCTCTTCCTCCGTTCCTGATAGACGAATTTCTGAAGCAACGTTTTGAGTATATTCCATTAATAGATCCTGATTTACTTCCTCAAGCATTTGGCTTTTAATAGATTCTAAATTGACCTTCATCAAAAATCCCCCTATTGGTAAATTGCTAACTCCTTGATCAACAAAGCTAATAATGCACTTCTTTTCGGCATTTGAGAAATAATGATATGTTCATTAAGAGCATGTGCCCCGTCACCAACTGCACCTAATCCATCCAGGGTTGGAGCAAACGGTGCTGTAAAGTTCCCGTCACTACCTCCACCTGTTTCTTTCTCTTCCAATTTAAAACCCAAATTTTCCTGGGCCACTTTCTTTGCCATGTTAAAAAGTGAAATAACTTGATCTGTTCGTTCAAATGGCGGTCGATTAATACCGCCGGCTACACTAACTTCAACACCAGTGGTACTTGGCTTAAGATTTTTGATGATTGGTATGATCCGGTCAAATTCTGCTTTCGTTTTTACACGTAAATCGATATCTGCTTCCGCTTCTGCTGCAATCACATTCACGGTTGTTCCACCTGTGATTTTGCCTACATTGACGGTGGTTCCTTTGCTATAATCAGTTAATTCATGTAAATAAGTTACTTGTTTGCTTAATTCAAGAATAGCGCTTATTCCTTTTTCAGGTTCCACTCCGGCATGAGCTGCTCTACCTTTAACATTTAGTTTGAATATTCCTACACCTTTTCTAGCAGTCTTTAATGCGCCTTGCCTCGATATTGCTGGTTCTAATACCAACACGTATTTACTTTTTTTTGCTTCTTCTTCTATTAGTTTTTGAGAGGATGGGCTTCCCAACTCTTCATCAGATGTACATAGAAAAACGACCTTTTTGTTTAATTGTGCATTTGTTTCTTTTAGTGCCCACAGTGCATATAACCCCTGGACAATACCGCCTTTCATATCAAAGACTCCTGGTCCATAGGCAATATCTCCTTCAGTTTTAAAAGGGATTTTTTCCAGAATATCCCCTTTTTGCCAAACCGTATCATAGTGTGCCAGAAGCAGAATTTGTTCGTCGCCATGTCCAAATTCCCCTCTGACATGATTACCAAAAAGCTCATTTTGAATAATGGATGATTTCCCAGAAGTTAATTCTTCAAATAATTCAGCAATGAAAATCGCCAGTTCATCAGCTAATTCTTTATCACGAGTAGGTGATTCTTTTTCTACTATTTGTTTTAATGTCTCAAGCATCTCTGCTTGATTTTCCTTTAGAATTTCGACGAGCTCGTTCATAGTAGCCCCCTTTTCTGATTCTAATTACTGAGAAGATTGTGAACCAACTTCCCAATCATAGCTCTGCTTAAAGATTTCCAAAATCAACGAAGACTCTATCGATTCAATACCATCGATTGGGCTAATGCCATTCTTCATAACCCGATAAAGTTCCTCATTCGAGGACGTAATTACTTCCACATATAAGTCATAGACACCCGTTGCGGCTGCTACAAAGCGGACCTCTGGAATCGCAACTAGTTTTTTTATAACATGGTCTAATTTCTGATGACGCACCTTCATTCCAAAGATGGTCACACTAGGACTTCCTGTCTTAAATGGATTGACTACACCTACAATTTTAAGAATTTGGTTTTCTATCAGTCTTTGAACTCTGTTTCTTACGGTCCCGACAGTAACACCTAGTTCCTCTGAAATGTCAGTATAGGAAGTTCTACCATCCGTTTGTAACCTTTTAATGATGTCGAAATCTAGTTCATCCAAATTCAGTGGGGCTTCTTCAACCTTTTTAATGGAACTCAGCCTCCTTTAAAAATTCAAAATTTTCATTTAATTACATAATAAATTATAAATTTTTCAATATCAATTATTATTTTTTCATTATTTTCAAAAAAATCAACTCCAAGATATAGAGCCGATTTACTACTTCCGAATGTTTTAAGGGGTATCTTCATTTGGTTTCATTGACCATTTTAATTGTTTTACCACCTATATCAACACCAACTAACCATTTTTCTTCCATAACTATTCACTCTCTTCCCCATTAATTTCTTTCCATAAAAACACCTGAAATCTAATTACGATATATAAGATTCTTTATTTATTTCTACAAAAGAGGCTCCTCAATTGAGAAGCCTCTTTTTATATATTTTATTTTACAGCTACTGCTGTTTTTTCAATATTTACCCATTGACCTTTTTCAGCTGATTCAAGGATTGCATCTGCGATTAATTCAATTTGGTAGCCATCATTGAAGTTTGGAGAAAACTCTTTATCTTCAGCAATTGCTTTAAACAAATCATATGTTTCAATGATTTTTGTTTCGCCGTAACCAATACCTAGAGCAGGGATTGGCCATAATCCTTCACCATATGGAGTGGCAGGTCCTGTATAAACCGTTCTAAAGCCTTTTGCATCGCTTGGATCATCAGCAAAGCAAACTTGAAGCTCGTCACGGCGCTCATAGTTAAAGTATAGAGAACCTTTTTCACCGTGAATTTCAAAGGTTAGGAAGTTGTTACGCCCCCATGCATTACGTGTTGCTTCAATTGTTCCAATAGCACCATTATCAAACTTAACCATGGTAATCACTTCATCGTCTACATCGACTTGCGCTTTTGGTACATCACTTCCACCGGTTTTCACAGTACCTAGTTTATCAATACCGCCAGTTTGAACCGGTCTTTCTGGAATCCATGTTCTTGTCATCGCATTTACATCTGTAATTTCACCAACAAGGTAACGGGCAAAATCAACTACGTGTGTTCCGATATCACCTAGAGCGCCAGACCCAGCAATTTTCTTCTGGAAGCGCCATGATAATGGAGAATTGGGATCCGCTGACCAGTCTTGCAGGTATGTTCCTCGGAAGCTGAGAATGTTTCCAATTCTTCCTTCTTCAATATATTTTTTCGCAAGAGCAACAGCTGGTGTTCTTCTGTAGTTGAAGGCAACCGCATGCTTAACTCCTGCAACTTGTACGGCTTCCAGCATTTCCTTGGCTTGTTCAGCACCTAATGCCAATGGTTTTTCGCAGATAATATGTTTACCAGCTTTTGCTGCTGCAATTGCAATTTCAGCATGCGAATTATTTGGAGTAACAATATCAATAACATCAATTTCGGGATCGTTAACGACAGCTCTCCAATCTGTCGAATAATTGTCAAATCCTAACCTTGCTGCTGCGTCTTTTGCTAATTGTTCGTTAACATCTACTACTGTATGACGGTGAGGGATTGCTGGTGCTGGCCAGAAAAACATTGGCATTCCTGCATAGGCAAGTGAATGCGCCTTTCCCATAAATCCACCGCCGATCATGCCTACGTTTAATTTTTTCATTTTTGTATCCTCCCTTTTATGAATGGTTCATTATTTTGCAACACTTTGAATAGATTTTGGTGCATCCTGATGGTAAACAAGTTTCCATGCGTCTAATACGTTTTTATTCGTTACTTGTAATGCTGGTACAGCTACATATGCCGGGGCTTCTTTACCAAGTATTCCATAACCTGCTAATATTGCTTCTGAAATCCCCTGGTCATACGGCAGCTGAGCACCAAGCCCTTTAATAATTCCATCAGAGGCAATATCCAAGGCTACGTTTGTCCCTAAATCGATTGTTGTAATCACGAAATCTTTCTTGCCTGCCGTACGTGTGGCTGCTAAAGCTCCTTCTGCCGGAACATCCCAGACGACAAACATGCCATCAAGGTCACGATTTTTCGTCAACATTCCAGAAGCCACTTTCTCGCCATCGTTAGGGCCGATGATGCCCCCACGTTCAACGATTTTGATATTCGGATATTTTTCTTTGATTGTTTTTTCAAATGCTTCTGTACGCTGCTTGGTTACGAAATAATCGGCATCATGATAAATCACACCGATTTTCCCTTTTCCACCAAGCTTTTCAGCCATGATTTCCGCTGCCTGAACACCATTTCCATAGTTATCAGCAGAAACTACACTCACATAATCCTTGCCTGCTTCCAGACCATTTGGTTTATTATCCATAAACACGACTTTCACTCCTGCATCTGCGGCTTTCTTAAAAGCTGAAGCAGTCGAAACAGGGTCAACTGGAATCCCTACGATAATATCAGGTTTTTTCGCTAAAACTGTTTCAATATCAGATACTTGTTTTTCAGCCTTAAATTGGGCATCGGTTACAGCCACTACTTCAATTCCCATTTTCTCAAAGGTGGCTTTTAAACCATCGATTTGAGCAGTCGCCCAGTCGTTTCCTGCATAGTGCATAACAAGAGCGGCTTTGTATTTTCCTTCTTTGATCTTTTGAACTTCTTCTTCAGTCAGCTGTAGTGTTTTAGCTGAAACAGCAGCTTCCCCGCTAGGACCTTTACTTAATATTTCTTGGTCAGGGATCTCCTGATTAATGGTAATTGGACCGGAACTTGCCGCTGTTTCTTCCGTTTTGGACTTCTCTTGCCCATCACTTTTTTTGATATTCGTGCTTTTCTGGCCGCAGCCGGCTAGTGCAATACTAGTAATAAATAGAATCATAGTAATAATCGATAAAACCTTTTTCATATTGGTCCCCCTATCTCTTGAAAAACTTATTTTGTCTTTAATGCTTCATACCGGGCAAGAAACTGCCGGCTGATTTCGGCACCCTCTTTTGGATTCGCCCAGCTGTCCAATTCCACTGTAATCCAGCCGTCATAGTTTGCTTTCTCTAGTAATTCTAGCATTTCAGCAAACTTCTGATGGCCTTCCCCTAAAGGCAAAAACTCACCATTTTCATAGTCTTTAAAGTGAACATATTTGATGCGGTCGACATATTTTTTAATCACTTCAACAGGGTCTCCCCCACCTGCTTCAATATGAGCTGTGTCAGGACATAGGTTGATAGTTGTTAAAGGCATTAATTTATCCAGCTGTTCAGGTGACTGTACATTCGTCCCCAAATGCGGATGGTAGCTAGGAATAAGGTGGTATTTCTCTGCGATTTCTACTACTCTATTAAGGGCATTTCCTAAATCTTTGTAGTCGCTTTCTTTGATGCCGTTAGTCCGGACTGCACCGCCGCCGACAACAAGATGCTGTGCTCCTAATTCATAAGCAAAAGCTGCTACCTCTTCAATTTTTGCTAATTCTTCCTCTAAAATATCAGGAAAAATAAAGTTTCCGCCGGTGTAAACACCTATGAAGGATAAAGAGTGATCTGCGATTAGTTTTTTAAATTCTTCCTTTTTATCTCGAAATTGCATCATATTTCCATCAAAAATTTCAAACCCTTTATACCCAGCTTCAGCAATCTCTTTGAGCGCGTCCTCTGTTGAGCCGTTTGCAAGGTAATAGAGATCCTTTACAGAAGTAACTCCTGCCGGGTGACCAACTACGCCTCCCCAGGTATTCGTTTGATAACCTAGTTTCATCATTTTCCCTCCATTTTTCACTATCTAGCTTCTTGTCTCTTCGAAAATATTCTCCGTTATGTAATCGATTACAATTTAAGGATTTAAAAAATAATTATTTTGTTTTCTAAGAGAAATAATGTAATCCATTACATTTGACAAAGTAGTATCTTCACTCCTTATACTACTTGGTATATGGTAACGTTAAAATCAATAAAATTGCTAATCTAAATACACATTCTTGCTAACCAAAAAAAGCTCTAATCTTTCCCTAAAGTTTTTGAAAGATTAAAGCTTTATACTTTCATTCTTCTGAATTTTCCCGGCGGGCTACCTGTCATTTTTTTAAAAAGCAAATTGAAATAATTAGCATTTTCATATCCTATTAACGAGGCAATTTCCCTCACAGAAAGATCGGAATACTCCAGCAGCCTTTTTGCCTCTTCAATACGGCACTGAATCATGTATTGAATGGGCGGCAGGCCCACTTCTTCTTTAAAAATGTGTACTAAATGGAAGGGGCTTACATAAACGAGGTTGGCTAAATCGTTTAAGGTCAGCTCTTGCCGAAAATTTTCTTCAATATATTTTTTTACTTCAAGGCACATAGAAGAAAAGGAAGGATGATGATCGACATTTTTCAATAGACGAGTAACTTTAATCACTACCGTTTGTAATATTGAGGATATGATATCTTGGTAACCCACATGCTTTATACTATATTCATTTAATATTACCTTTAAATAACTATGAATCTCCTTCTTTTCTTCCTGCAAATTAATAATTGGAAGATCTGTGGATTCTATCAGAAAACCTTTCTGCTTCCCATTGATATGGAGATTGGAAAAACAGATGGAAATCCCATTAAGAGGATTATCCATACAAGATTTCACCTTGAGATCACTTAATGGATTTAATATGATAAGATCTCCTGTTTTTCCCACAAAATGGCTGTCTTCAAGTATGAAATCACCTCGTCCTTGTTCTATAAAGATAATCTCTGTATAGTCGGCGTCGGCATTTTTTTTAAAACCAAGAGGACTTTTTTGACTGATTACTGATGCAGATATTAATCGAGGTGTTTCAAGTAGAATGGAGGTTTTTTGCACGGCGAATGCCCCCTTTAAAGAAGAATGGGCGGCGACTACAGGTATCTGTTACCGCCCGGATTTTTCCAAGATTATTTGTGCTCCCAGCCAATTTCTTTCATTTGCTCTTTTAAGTATTTAATCGATTCTTTGGCAAACCAATCTGGTTCAGACGCTCTAGAATTGAATCCAACTTCCATTGCTAAATATCCATCATAATTGATATCTTTTAAGGCTCTTAATACCGCATCATAATCACATTGGCCTTTACCAGGAGGGAGACGGTCGCTGTCGGCGATATGAACATGATGAAGCTTGTCTTTCATTCGGTATACATAATCACTGGCCACTTCATTTCTGTACAATGCATGGAATGTATCAAACATGACCTTAACATTATCCATACCTGATTGCTCTGCTAATAGAAGGGCATCATCAGCTGTTTCAATTAAGTTGCTGTCTGCTGGAGTTGGTTCAACTACAAGTGTCACACCAAGATCCTTAGCATATTGGGCTACTTCAATTAAGCCTTCTAAACTGTAGTTCCAAGCTTCTTGCTGTGAAGTTCCAAAAACCACCCAGCCTGCAATCCACATAACGGTTGGGCATTCCCATTCATGCGCTAAACGAACAACTTCCTTATAATGTTTAATCGTAAATTCTCTTTCTTCCTTTAAAGGAGAGCTTGGGTTCATCCCTGGACCTCCGCCTGGTGCGGGAAGCATCGATGAAACCTTTAAGTTCTTTTCCTTAAGCAATTTTTTGATTTCTTGTCTTCTTTCAGGTGATAAATAGTCTGGCCAGGCATGCGGGGCTGCACAGCCAATTTCAATCGCATCGTAACCAAAAGAAGAAAGACGGTTGATAACTTCCTCTAATGGATAAGAAGAAAGCCAGTTTGGAAAACTACTATACACCCATGTGTTAAATGAAATACCTTTCATTAGGAACAGCTCCTTTTAATATAATCATTGGTTTAAATCTAGTAAGGATAGCTTAACCTGTGAGTAATGCTGCTTTATCCGAGAGTAAAGGCAGCTTATCCGAGAGTTACGACCTACCGCTTCTGCTTTTCTTATTCCCAAACAAATACAGCTTTTTCTGTCTTTCTTTCATCAAACATACGGAATGCTGTTTCTGCTTCTTCCAATTTAAATTGATGTGTCACTAGTTTTTCAACAGGCAGATTTTTTCTCACTATGAATTCTGCAATTTCGTCAAACTCTTGAATTGGGAAGTACCAAGAACCGATCACCGAAATTTGCTTACGAATTAACTGCTGACTAGGCTTAATTGTTGTCTCTTTGCTTTCGCCGATAAAGGCCACACTTCCATGTGCTCTCACACAATCTAATGCATCATTTTCAGCATACGGGCTTCCGGAGCAATCGATTGCTGCGTCTGCACCGGCACCATTTGTAATACGGGCAATTTCTTCTTGAACATTCATCGTTTTACCATTGATGGTGTAATCTGCACCTAATTCCTTCGCAAGCTCCAAGCGCTCATCCAGCATGTCAACAGCAATAACCGTTGCACCTAATCCTTTAGCAATCATCACACCTGCACCGCCCATTGGGCCCATACCAAAAATAACAAGGTAGTCTCTTCCGGAAATTCCTAATCTCTTTTGAGCGTGATAAAGGGTTCCTACTGCATCTGTTGACACGGCAGCTGTTACAAAGCTCATAGTATCTGGAAGTCTCATGCAGTTTTCAGCTGGAACTACCATATACTCAGCGTCGCCGCCATGAGAGTCAAAACCTATGCACTTAAATTCTTTACAGAACATTTTGTATCCACTCTTACAATGAGCACATTCACCGCAGCCTAATGCTAAGTAAACAGCAACCCGATCACCAGGCTTAAAATTAGATACACCATTACCTACTTCTGTAATAACTCCCGCAGGCTCATGTCCAGGCACCGTACATCCACATTTTGTTCCTTCAAAAACAGATGTTCCGTAGTATAAGCTCATATCACTGCGGCAAATAGCAGACGCCTTTAATTGAATGAGTACTTCTCCTTGTCCTGGTGTTGGGATTTCAACCTGACGAATTTCTACCTTTTTGTCTCCGGGAAAAAATACTGCTTGCATTGTTGTCATCGTACTGCCTCCAATAAGTTAATTTGAATCATAGGACTAAGGTCTACTACAACTTGTTTTTATTGATTACATAAGGGCTGTAGAATACAGCCGGCCATATCCCCTTTTATATAAAAACGTATAACGTTCCGATCAAAATTGCTCTATCAACCAAAAATTAAGCCCACCACATATCAGTAACTTGTTCCTTAAACATGGCATATTTTAAAAGAGAAATCGCTTTCTTTAATCCCTCATCTGTTGAAGCAAGCATATCTTCATGTTCAATGGAAATGACATAATCATAACCAACCGCTCTTAAGGTACTCACAATGTCTTTCCACATTTTTTCATCCGATCCATATCCTACAGATCTAAATGTCCATGAGCGATCTAAAATTTGGCTGTAATGCTTTGTATCTAAAACACCATTTACACTAATATTGGCTTGATCTAAATAAGTGTCCTTCGCATGGAAATGGAAGATGGCTTTTTCCCTTCCAAGCCTTTTAATTGCATCTACCGGATTGATTCCTTGCCAAACTAAATGGCTTGGATCAAAATTGGCACCAATGTTTTCCCCCGCATGTTCTCTTAACTTTAGTAGTGTATCAGGATTATAGACTACAAACCCAGGGTGCATTTCAAAGGCAATTTGGTTAATGCCATGCTCTTTCGCGAATTTCGCTTCCTCTTTCCAATAAGGAATCGCGACTTCGTTCCATTGCCAGTTCAACACATCTAAATATTCAGGCGGCCAAGAACATGTGACCCAGTTTGGATTTTTTGCACTGATATGATCACCCGGGCATCCGGAAAAGCCATTGATAACAGGAACTTCTAAATGTTCTGCCAGTAAAACGGTTTTCCGCCAAACGTCGTGTGATTCTTTGGCTATTTTCACATTCGGATGCAGCGGATTCCCGTGGCAGCTTAAGCCACTGATGGTTATTCCCCTTGTTTCAAGTGCTCGCAGGAATTCTTTAGTTTTATCGGGAGAGGCAAGCAATTCATCCGGTTTACAGTGATGGTTGCCGGGATAATTGCCAGTCCCCAATTCAACGGTCTCAACACCCATACCTGCCAGCTTATCCAGCATTTCTTCAAATGGCAAATTCTGATAAAGCGGGGTAAATACACCTAGTTTCATGCCAGAACCTCCTTGCTTGCCTGAACCTTCACCCATTTCTGCAGCTGATGGCTTTCCAAGATGGCATCTGTAATACACATGGAAATATGGCCATCTACAAATGTCGCAAACTTATGCTTGTCTGTTTTCAGGCTCTTTCCTTCGCTAACAAAAGAGTAGAAATTTAACATCATATTTTTTAATGCATCCGGCCAGCCTTCATTATGCCCACCTGGATGATGGATAGCTGATCTTGCCTCCGCTGAGAATAACGCAGGGTCTGCTAAAAGAACTTCATTCGCTTTATCCCGGTGTCCGATCCATAATTTTTCTGGTTCTTCCTGGTTCCAGAAAACAGAGCTGTGGCTTCCATTGATTTCAAAACTTAGTCTATTTTTCCGACCGGCACTTACTTGGGATACCGTAAAGACTCCTCTTGATCCATCTTCAAAGCGAACTAGAACGGATGCATAGTCTTCTGTATTGATTTGAATATCTTCATATTCCATATCTTCTTTATTCTTGGCCCCAAAAGTAGCTACATTTCCTGTAGGCTTCTTTCTTACTGGAATAACAGTTGCTAAATCAGCAAATACTTCCACAATTTTTTTACCTGTTACAAATTGGACAGTATCGCACCAATGGGATCCAATATCCGCTACGGCCCGTGATTTCCCGCCTACTTCCGGTGCTAAACGCCAGTTATAATCTGTTTCATATAATAACCAGTCCTGCAAGTAACTTCCGTGAACCAAATTCACTTTCCCAAGATCACCATTTGTGATTTTCGCTTGTAAGTTTTGTATACTTGCATGCTGTCTGTAATTAAAGTTCACTGCATGGACTACGCCGTGTTTTTCTGCAAGTTCCAGCAATTCTGCTGATTCTTCACTGTTCATTGCCAGCGGCTTTTCTGAAACGACATGCTTTCCTGCCAAAATAATCTCTTTATTAATTGCATAGTGCAGGTGATTTGGTGTGCAATTGTGCACTACTTGGATTTCACTGTCTTTTAGCATTTCACGGTAATCACCATAAGCTCTCGGGATTCCAAGCTCAACGGCTTTTTTTTCAGCTGTTTCCTGACTGGTTTCCGCCAAACCAACTACTTCTACAAAGCCAAGTCTTCTGATGGCTTCAATATGTGTTGGCCCGATAAAACCGGTACCAATGATACCAACTTTAATCTTCTTCACTTCGTTTCCTCCTGTACATAAGTTTTCTCATGTTGCAGTAACGTACATTTTAAGAGCGTTTTATAAAAACCTATCGCTTCATCGCTTTCTTACCAAATGCCACAGCCAAGATGATGATAATTCCTTTGATAATCATTTGCTGGCTGACATCAAGACCCATAATGATCAAACCGTTATTAATCGTACCAATCATCAAGGAACCTACAATCGTCCCGATGATCGTTCCTACACCGCCAAACAAGCTTGTTCCTCCAAGGATGACCGCTGCGATAACAGAAAGCTCATCCCCTTCTCCAAAGGAAAAACGACCTGCATTCATACGACCTGCATAGAGAAGCCCGGCTAAACCAGCCATTAATCCTGTACCTAGGAAAACCATCAGCTTAATTTTCATTGTCTTCACACCTGAAAATCTTGCAGCGTTTTCATTTCCGCCTGTAGCAAGCACCTGACGGCCAAAAGCTGTTTTACGAAGCAACACATGGGCGATAACCGTAAACACTAGAGTCCAAATAAGAAGAACCGGAATTGGACCAATGTCACCAGATCCAAAAATAAAGTTGAAATTTGCATCTACAATTGGAACTGGTGCTGTGTCTGTAATCCACATTGCAAAACCTTTAATTGCTCCCATTGTTCCCAATGTTACAAGGAAGGAAGGAATGGCTACCTTTGTAACAAGCAAACCATTGATTAAACCAACCACAAGTCCCGTACTTACACCGCCAATGAGTCCTCCCACAATGCCATAACCGGCTTGGAGCGCCAATGCACCTACAAGAGAAGAAAGAGCGGCAATGGAACCAACAGAAAGGTCAATTTCACCTGTACTGATTACAAATGTCATTGCCAACGCCATTAAGGAAATGGTAGCTGTTTGTCTAACAATATTTAACAAGTTTCCTGATGTTAAAAACCCTTCATCACTTAAGGTGATAGAAAAATAGATTAATACTCCTACGAAAGCGAAATAAACAATATAATTGCGCCATTCGAAGCCTTTCAATGCCGGAGCTGCCGGCTTTTGTATATTAGAAACCTTGGATTGCATATTGTAATTCCTCCTCTGTTTTAATCTCTTTGCGTGTCATCTCCTTCTTTATTTTCCCATCATGCATGACGACCACACGGTCACTCAAGGCAAGCAGTTCTGGAAGTTCAGAGGAGACCACAAGGATTGCCTTGCCAGTTTCGGCCATTTCTCGAATAATCTCAACGATTTCTGTTTTTGCACCAATATCCACACCAATGGTTGGTTCATCCAGCATGAGTACGGTAGGATCATTCGCCAGCCATTTGGCGAGAACGATTTTTTGCTGATTACCACCTGATAACAGTCTGGCTTGTTTAAAAATATGATCCGTTTTAATATTGAGCTTTTGAACAAAATCATTACTAATGTCATTTGATTTTCTATTATCTATAAAAGTTCCTTTTTTAACCTTCGAAAGAATTGGAAGAATCATATTATCCTTGACACTATGTTCAAGAACCAAGCCTTGCATTCGGCGATCCTCCGGAATCAAAGCAAGACCGGCATCGATCGCATTTCTTGGATTCTTTATCCTTTGTTTTTGTCCGTTTACGTAGATTTCTCCACTCTCAATCGGGTCAATTCCAAACAGACTTCGAAGTAATTCTGTTCTCCCGCTTCCCATCAGCCCGGCAATTCCGACGATTTCACCCGGCTGAATTTTAAGATTGATATCTTGAACAATTCCGGCTGTTAAATTTCTCACTTCAAATATCGGCGGTACGTCAGTAGCGTAAGCACGTTCCTTCCATTCAAATGCTTGGTCAAACTCCATACCGACAATATGTTGAATAACGGTGTCAAGATCGGTTTCACTGCATTTTTCAGTTGTGATATACCGTCCATCACGTAATATTGTAATTCGGTCACATATTTCAAAGATCTCATCCATCCGGTGTGAAATATAGATGATGGAATATCCTTTTGCTTTCAATTTGTTAATAAAGCTAAATAATACTTCTGTTTCATTTTTGGTTAAGGAAGAGGTTGGCTCGTCCATGATAAGAATTTTCGCTTCTTGGGAAAGTGCTTTGGCAATTTCTGTCATCTGCCAATAGCCAACACCAAGGTTTTGCACAATATCAGTTGGTTTAATATCTACGCCTAATTCTTCAAGCAGTTTTTCCGTTTTCTTCTCACAATCCTTGTCATCGAGCAGCCCTAATGATGTCTTCTTCTCACGTGTAAGATAGATGTTTTGGGCAACAGTAAGGGTTGGAATTAAACTAAACTCTTGGAAAATCATCGATATATTATTTTTTTGTGCTTCTTCATAACTTTTAATACTCACAGGTTTTCCGTCAATCAGAATGTCGCCGCTATCTGCGGAATAAACACCTGTTAGAATTTTCATTAACGTCGATTTCCCGGCACCATTTCCCCCCATCAAGGCGTGAACTTCACCTTTTTTCACGGAGAAATTAACATCTTTTAATACAGGAATCCCGTTAAATGCTTTACTAATATTTTTCATTTCTAGAATAGGTTGTTCCATCCAAGTTCACCTTCTTTTCGTGATAGAGGCTGCTTTTCAGGCAACCCCTATCCTATTTTTTATTTCATTGCATCTTGAACTGTTTTTGGTGCTTCTGTCCCGTAGATAAGCTTCCAAGAATCTAATACATTTTCTTTTGTGACTTTAATCGATGGCGAAGCAACATAAGCTGGTGCTTCCTTACCTAATAGTGCATAGCCGGAAAGAATCCCTTGTGCAACACCTTGGTCATATGGCAGCTGAGCTCCAAGTCCTTTTACGATTCCATCCTGTGCAATTGAAATTGCAACGTTTGTTCCCAAGTCAACAGTTGTTACAACAAGATCATTTTTGCCTGCAGTGCGGGCAGCTGCCATGACACCTTCAGCAGGTACATCCCATGGAGCAAAGATTCCGTCAATATCTTTATTTCTTGTAAGCATCGCTGAAGCTACTTTTTCAGCATCGTTTGGACCGGTAATACCGCCTTTTGCTACAATCTCAATATTTGGATATTTTTCCTTGATTCTTGCTTCAAAGGCATCCGAACGATTTTTTGTTACAAAGAAGTTTACATCGTGATACACGATACCAACTTTACCTTTTCCACCTAGTTTTTCAGCCATAACGTCCGCTGCTGTTGCTCCGTTACCCGCGTTGTCACCAGACACAATACTGATGTAATCTTTTCCAGGGACAAGACCTTCTGCAGCTCCATCCATAAATACTAATTTAACCCCTTGTTCAACTGCTTTTTTATAAGCCGGTGCTGTAGAAACGGCATCAACTGGAACTGAAATCATGATGTCAGGTTTTTTTGCTAAAACCGTTTCAATATCATTTACTTGCTTTTCTGCTTTAAACTGTGCATCTGTTACAGCAACTACTTTGATACCCATTTTCTTAAACGTATCCTGCATCGCACCAACTGCGGCATTCATATAATCAGTACCAGAATAATGCATAACAATGGCTGCTTTATATTTTCCATCTTTAATCTTTTTTAGCTCTTCTTCCGTAAGCTGCAATGTCTTTGCTGAAACAGCTTGTTCACCGTTTGGACCTTTATCTTTAACTTCTAAGTCTGGAATTGCTGGATTAATCGTTAATGGACCTGAAGCTGTATCTGAATAGTTTTCATTCTTTTTTGTCGTTGCTTGATCACCTGAAGTAGATTTATTGCCGCCGCATCCCGCCAGCACGAAACTTAAAATCAACAATAATACCGAAAGTGAAAAACTCTTTTTCATTTGGTTAACCCCCACTATTTTAGTTATTTAGTTAAAGCTCGTTTTTTTGTTGGCACCACCCTTAGAATCTAAAGTGTGGCACCACCACCTTTTCATAATTGAAAGTTTAGTAAATTTTATCTAGTAATCGTTTACATTTAAGAAAGTATAGGAATCTCTTTGACTTCTAAAAAAATGTAAAGGATTACATTTTTATTAAAAATTTTTAAATAGTTCTGACAGACTCCCTTACAACCAACTGGTCAGCTAAGATAATTTGCTCACGTTTGACTTCCTCTTTGTTGATGAGCTTCATCAGTAATTCCATCGCGTTCTCACCAATTTCGAATGCTGGCTGTGCAATCGTTGTAAGACCCGGTTCGAATATGGAGGAAAATTTTAGATTATCAAATCCTAGAACCGAAATATCCTCAGGAACCTTAAGACCTTTTGATTTAATCGCCTTAATCACTCCCATGGCCATATCATCGCTTGCAGCGAATATCGCTGTTGGGAGTTGGCCAAGAGCGAAAAACTTCATCATGAGATTAAAACCGCTATCAAATGAGAAGTCACCCTCCTGGACTAACACGGGGTCAACGATAAGGTTTTTCCTTGCCATCGCCTGATAAAATCCTTTGAGGCGGTCTCGGCTCAATACGATATCGAGAGGTCCAGTGATGCAGCCAATTCTTTCGTGTCCCAAATCGATTAAATATTCCGTTGCCTTTCTGGCACCACTGATGTTATCAATCGAAACTGTTGGGATCCTGGAGCCTTCAATATATTCACATGCCAGCACCACCGGAAAACTTCGGGCCACCTCTTCAACGGCTGCTGCCTCCATTCTGGCGGTTAATAAAACCATTCCATCTGCTTTTTTTTGCTGCAGGATGTTTAAATACCCCTTTTCTCGTTCCACATCATTGCCTGTATCACCAAGTAATACCTGATATCCTTTTGCAACTGCGACAGCTTCAATCCCCCTTAACACCTTTGAAAAAAAGGGATTTGTAATGTCAGGCACAACGACTAGAATTGTCTTCGTTTCAAGTCTTCTTAGCTGGCGTGCTAAGAGATTAGGCTGATAATTCAATGCTTCAATCGCCTTTAACACTTTTTCCATCGTTGTTCCCCTAACTGTTTCAGGCTTTGTTAATACTCGAGATACTGTTGCAGTTGAAACATTAGCCTTTTTTGCTACATCCACAATCCCAACCATCTTTGTTCTCTTTTCCTTTCCTGTTTCTATACTTGGATTGTAATCGATTACAAAATTGTCGTCTAATCGCCTTCAGACAAGCTTTTTGTTCAAATGGCTACAAGTTTTTTTCATCCAGAATTCCATTTCATTCATTCGAACAAAAAAAGCTTTTTTTAAAAAAAAATAAGACCCAGTAATTTTTCATTACTGAGCCTTACTTTTTACAACGATTTACATTTTTGCAACTCTGCAAGCTTATTCTTCGAAACCTTTGCAGTCTCTTCATAATTTTTAAAATAAGCATTGTACGACTGGCCAGCCGCTTCAATTTTCGTTAAATGTTGCAAATTGATAATACAAGAACGATGGGAGGCAACAAATCGCGAATCAAGAATTTCTTCAAGTTCGGTTAACGCTTCATTTAACTCAATTTTTTGATTAACCGTATGAATGACGGACTTTCGGTCAGCTCTTTCAATAAAAATAATCTCGTCTAACGGAATAAAAGAATACTGGTTACGCTGTTTGATCATTAAATCCTTTTTGACTGGAGCAAAAGGCGGAACCTTGACTTTTTGCTTCGAAAAGGCTGCTGCCCGCTCTAAAGCGGAATAAAGCCTGCCCCGCTCAATCGGTTTCACAATATAATCGATCGCATTCACCCCAAAGGCTTCCAGAGCGTATTCATCATGGCCTGTAATAAAAATAACCTGCAAGGTTGGCAGAATTTTTTTACACGATTTAACCGCTTCCATTCCGTTCAATAAAGGCATGTTAATATCAACTAAAACGATGTCGGGCTTTTCCAGCATTACCTTGTTAATTAAATCCTCACCATTTACTGCTTCTCCGACAATTTGATAGTTCGGAACAGATTTAATCATATGCTTTAACAATTTTCTAGATGGTGCATTGTCCTCTGCAATCAAAACTTTCATAAATCATCCCTCATGTATTTAAGTTTGGTTTAAACTATATCACATAACGTATTAAGTAGATAATATGTGAAAAAAATGAAATAAATGGCTTCTTCTTTTTTAGTTAGCAGCCAATCTAACTGCTTACAGTATAAGACAGTACATCTGGCTTAGGAAGTTTTTAGAATCGAAAGGGAATGGTGGAGAAAAAATGGAAATGTTTTATAAAGATAATTTATATAAGGAAGTTCTTCGGACCATGTCCGAATGTGTAATCATTCTTGAAAAGTCGGGGAAGATGGTTGCCCTAAATGAAAATACAGAAAAAATACTGGGGATTAAATCAGAGTTCTTAACTGAATCCAGCTTGATGCAGCTAGAATATGTAAATGAAGACGGATCGCCGTTACTCTATTCTCGATTACCAGGAATAATAACACTTAAGGATGGTATTCCTTTCCATGATTTCATTTTAGGTATTAACGACAGGAATAAGGAACCTAAATGGATCTCAGTCAATTCAACGCCTCTTAAAATTTGTGATAATGAAGAACAGGCTGCCCTTGTTACCATTTCTGATATCACCGAACGAAAAAACATGGAAAATGCCTTAATTCAAGCTAAAGAAGAGGCAGAAAAAGCAAATATGGCTAAATCCGACTTTCTGTCTAAAATGAGTCATGAACTCCGTACACCATTGAATGGAATCCTTGGTTTTGCACAGCTATTAGAAATTGAAGAAACCTTAAATAATGATCAGCGTGATTTTGTCCAAGAGATTTTAAATGGAGGGAGACATTTATTAAGTATAATTAATGATATTTTAGATTTATCAAGAATAGAGACGGGCAATATAAAAGTATCGATTGAAGAGATTGATCTTCTAACGATTATTAATGAATGTATCAATATCGTGCAGCCGCAGGCCAAGAAGAAGAGAATCAGTATACATAACCAATTGGATAACTGGCAAAATATATTTATTCTTGCCGATCCCATTCGTCTTAAACAAATCTTCCTTAATCTTCTCGATAATGCGATCAAATATAATCGGGAAGGCGGCAAAGTCATGATCTTCTCTTATTTCAAAGGAAACGAACAGATCATTCATGTTGCGGATACAGGGGTCGGAATTTCAGTTGAAGAATATCAAAAGGTATTTGTTCCCTTTTACCGAATTGAAGGGACACAAGAAGAAGGTACAGGTATTGGATTGTCTTTAGTAAAACAGCTCGTCCAGCTAATGGGAGGGCAAATTAGTGTAACGAGTCAAAAAGGTTTAGGAAGTGATTTTTGCTTTAGCCTCCCTCTTCCCCATGATTTAAAGCCTGTGATGAGATGGGGTGAAGAGGTTGAACTTACTAAGGATAATATCCGGAAGGCAGATGACTACCGTTTGCTGTATATCGAAGATAACGCGTCGAACGTAAACTTAGTAAGGAACATCATGAAATCGCATCCTTCCTATACGCTTTTATCTGCTCGTTCCGGAAAAGAAGGATTAGAAATGGCAGCGAATGAAAAAGTGGACTTGATTCTGCTTGATCTAAACCTTCCCGATATCCATGGTTATGAAATATTTAATAGGTTAAAAACAATAAAACAAACAAAAGATATTGCAGTAATTGCTGTAAGTGCCAATGCGCTTCCGCAGGATATTCAATATACATTAGACAAGGGCTTTGATAATTATGTAACAAAACCCTTTAATGTAAAAGAGTTTTTGACCATCATAAGAGAAACGCTGAATAGTACGATTAACCAAAATATTCCGGATGAAGAAATTTTAAGCACAGGGCCGCATGGAGAGGAGGCTATTTCAGCCAAAACACTCCAGTTATCGTTGAAAGACCTGAAAAAGCTTAAGGAAATGAATTATAAGGCAGCTGTTGCCATGCACTATGCAGGAAACGATTTCTCAACTGCCATCATCAATGGTGTGAAAGATACTTTTGGAAAAATGGGCGTAGAAGTTGTTGCCGTTACTGATGCACAATTTAAACCTGAGAAACAAATTTCAGATATCGAAACCATCATGGCTAAAAAACCAGATGTTATAGTAGCTTTGCCGGTTGATCCAGTTGCAACTGCTTCCGCTTTTAAAAAGGCTGCAGAGGCAGGAATCAGACTTATTTTTATGGATAATGTGCCTGAAGGATTAGAATTTGGCAAGAATTATGTGAGCGTCGTTACATCTGACAACTATGGAAATGGTATATTTGCAGCGGAGATTATGGGTAAAGAACTTAAAGGAGAAGGTAAGATTGGTGTTATGTTCCATAGTGTTGATTTCTTCGTAAATAATCAGCGTGTAGAAGCATTCGAAACTACGATTAAAGAAAAATATCCAAATATTAATATTGTTGTACGTAATGGAATTACCACCCCTAACGATGCGGAAAAAGCAGCTTCTGTTATGTTAGCAAAAAATCCAGATTTAGATGGTATTTTTGCCATTTGGGATGAACCCGCGAAAGGAGTACTAGCTGCAGCACGTAAAGCAGGAAAAACTGATATAGTTATTACGACCGTTGATTTGGGAAGTAATGCAGCATATCAAATTGCTTCTGGAGGAAATATTAAAGGTCTTGGAGCGCAATTACCTTATGAAAATGGAGTTGCACAAGCAATTATTGCGGGATATTCACTACTTGGTAAGGAAGTAGCTCCTTTCTATGTTGTACCAGCGATAAAAGTAACAAAAGAAAATATCTTAAAGGTTTGGAAACTGGCTTATCGTCAAGATCCTCCGGATGCCATTCAAAAGTACTTTTAATTAGCTTGATTATACCGGTAACAAGAGTATCAATCCCAATATTACCGCATAAAAAGGAGAGGCCGGATTCTTGTTGAAGCCGACCTCTTTTTAGTCGAATAGACCTCTTATTTACGACCTCTTTTTCTCTCAGATTTCAGGCTTCATGAACAACTTATAAAAACTGTTAACACAAAAAACTATAAACCTTCTACAAAATCCGGGATGTGGCAGCAGCTATATCAAAGGTGGTATCGCTTTCATTTTCGCTAGGTCCTTATCCTCTCTTATAAACTTTATCTTTTGAAAAAATCTCGATTTTGTTGTGAGAATTTTTCAGTTATTCGTTCGTGCTTCGCTCCATCAATAATCCCAAAGCATTTTCCATAGAAACGAATACAACAAGATTTTTTCCGAAGAAGTAAAGATTGACGCATGATTATTCTCTTCCACTTTTCTTTATATATATTATTTATCCCCAAAAAACTACGTATGTGCAAAAAATTCATTAATGAAATTTTATTATGTTTTCACTAAATAATTGAGAAAACAAATATATTGTTTTTTTCTTGACTTTAGGTATAACCATGGAGAACTGTTTATTACCCAATGATTTTCACAGCGTGTCATATGGGGCTCGTCTAGGTGAGTTACGTGCGTTATCGTGAACAGATATCGACGGATGACGATTACTAAGTCCGCTTATGTGGATGAAGAGGGAAACGTACAAATCAGGGATCTAACAAAGGGTGGAAAAGATTGAACGATTGTCATTGGAAATAAGCTTACGAATTTATTTAAGAGCCAATACGAACGTTATCAAGAGTTAAAGACCGTTTAGGAGATAGCTTTAATCCCAACTATCTAGTGTTTTTCAATTCAAATGGTGATTATACTCACCCACGTGAGTTACACCGAATTTATAAACGTTCGATTCAACAACCAGGTTTAAAGGATTCTCGTTTTCAAGATACAAGACATTCTTACGCTTCGATTTTACTACAAAAAAATGTGCATCCTAAAAATTGTCAGTGAGAGACTAGGTCACTCTAAAATAGGAATTACATTAGATCTATATAGTCATGCGATACCTTCTCTTCAGGAACAGGCTGTTGAAGTATTTGGCGAAATAGATGATAACAAATAGTTATTGAAGTCATATGGCACCAATTTGGCACCCGAAGTGAGTAAAGGGATATAATCGAGGTTGTCTTCTTAATATATGAAACTCTTCAACCCCTTGCTATGTAAGGGTTGGCGGGACTGCGTGGGAATCGAACCCACCAGACCTGGCACGCAGGTCTCAAGCAGTTTTGAAGACTGTGGAGGACACCAGTACCCCATTCAGCCCCAGAATATTATTGTAAAAAAGATATCTACCATTTGTAATCATAATACAATGGAATATAGTAATAATCAATAGTGTCAGGGATATTGTCATTTTTCCGACAACTTTTGCAAACTATTCTTTGAACTCGTCTCTTCCTTGATATTAAAGACAATGACTTGTCTTTTCACCATATTACAGACTATAATAAATAGATGAAAATAGTATCGTGTAGGTGAAAACAATGCAATTAACAGGTTGGTTTCTTTGGTTTATATTAATATGGATCTTTGCCTTTGCCGGGGCTATGGCGATTGGCGGATTTTTTATGTTTCGTAAGTTTCTTAAGAGAATGCCAAAAGACGATGGCAAATCCGTGATGGATTGGGAAGAATATTATGTCAACGAATCTCGTCATCTGTGGGGAGACAACGAAAAAGCACTTCTCGAAGATTTAGTCAGTCCGGTTCCCGAATTATTCCGCGATGTAGCCAGGCATAAAATAGCTGGTAAGATTGGCGAACTTGCTTTAAATGAAAAAGTGCCAAAAATTACAGAAGAACTCGTGATTCGGGGCTACATTCAAGCAACACCCAAAAGAGATCATAAATTTTTACGTAAAAAGCTATTTGAAAATAGAATTGATGTAGCTCCTTATGAGCATTTATTCTAAACCGCCCAAAATTTGGCGGTTTTTTTTCATAAATTTGGATACTTTATCATAGAGGGAAAAATAGGCTGGGGTGAAAAGAGATGGCAAAACGTTCGGCAACTAGGAGACACAAAATATTTAACCTATTGATCATAATGATTCCATGGTTATCCTTGTTATTTATAGGAAAGCGTGATTTTAAAAGATATTCTTTTTCAGGTGTTTTTATTGTTATCTTTGAGATCGTGAATCACTGGTATGGACACAAGCGGAATTGGTGGAAGTTTTACGATAAGAAAAAATCATTTATGAGAGATGAACTTCCTTTTAGCGTGGGTCCATATGCGCCTTTTTCAATGTGGCTCCTTAAAATCTCAAACGGAAACTTTAAGAAATTTACGTTACTGAATGTAATTTCTGATGGGCTATTTGCCTTCGTGATTATTGATGTTCTTAAAAAGCTTAAGATTATCAGTCTAGGTCGATTAAATCATATTCAGTTTTTCTTCTACTTACACTATAAAGCCTATATTTTATATGGAGTTCAGTATTTATTTGATAAAATCAAAAGATATCGGTATTAAACAACGCTCAGAGCTTTTTATGCCCTGAGCGTTTTTAATGACAATTAATGTTGACCATGAAGCTTTTTATATAGTTTTTTATAATCGTGATACATCGCAACACGCCATGGAACGATCATACTAAATGCCAACAGGAAGAACATACCGCTTAGCTCTCCATAATCAATCGTTGCACTTAAGATTGTTTTCAGTCCAATCCTTACCACTAATAGTCCTACTAAAATAAAAATAAATGCCTTCGATCGTTTTAAGTAGATATCGTTCTCCCGAATTTCAAATTTAGAAGTTTTGATCAATAGAATCGAAAAAAGCATACCCACAACGACCGCCTCTAAGATTTCCATAGATGATAATCTAAATTGTGGTACTACGTACATTAATGCCCCGCTTGACATAAAAACGGGTGGCAGGATAATTTTCTTTGCATTTGTAGGTTTCTTAGCAGCCTTCATACGGACAAATAATGCAAAGATACCCATAAAAACCGCACCAATTGAAGAAACAACAACGAAGTTCATAGGTTTCATCCCCTATTTTTATAAAATAAAACTATATCATATTTTAAACTATCATTCCCATTTTAGAAACCGGTAAATCCACCAAAAAGACCGGAGAAAATAATAATAATTTTGGTCATCCAGTCAAAGAATAACACGATTCCCATGACAATCATCAAATACCCACCGATTTTCATAATCTTAACGCTGTTCTTTCGGATCCATTGCATACGTCCCACGAAGAACGATAAGATGAAAAATGGTATAGCAAAACCAAGTGAGTAGGCAGTCATGTATAGAACACCTGAACCAGGATTTGAGCCCGCAAGCAGAATAACGGAGGTTAGAATTGGACCTGTACAAGGTGTCCAACCAGCAGCAAAAGCCATACCAATTAAGATTGATCCAATAAAACCTGAAGGTCTATTTTTAAATTCTAGACGGCGATCCTTCATAAGGAATTCCGGTTTAAAAATTCCAACAATCATTAATCCAAATATCACGATAAAGATTCCACCAAGCTGGCGAATGAGATCTTTATACTCAGAAAAGAAACGACCAATAAAGGAAGTACCAAACCCAATGGCAATAAAAATAGCGGAAAAGCCGATTAGAAAAAATAATGTATGTAAAAGGCTCCGCTTTTGAAGCATGGCATTTTCAGTTTTTAACTCCCCAACCGACATCCCCGTGATATACGATAGAAAGGCTGGGTAAAGCGGTAAACAGCATGGTGAGATAAAACTTAAAAAACCTGCACCTAAGGCCAATAATATATTTACATCCGTCATATTAACACTCCCACTATAGTCGATACTTCTTCATTTTAACAAAACTTATCCGTAAAAGATAATGATTAACATGAATATTTTGTGTCTGTAGCAGCGAATGCATATCTCATCCAAACATCTTCTATGTTTCTACTAATTTCCTACATTATATGGATATTTTTTTACAAATATCTTTGTATTTATTCCCAACTTAGGTTATACTAGTAAAACATTGGTAGAGAATTTCCTATCAATGTTTTGTTTTCTACTTATGGAGCATCTCCGGAAAGGACCACGGCAATGATTAAACAAGATCTCATTACACTAATTGAAAAAAAGCGTGCTGAGTTAATACAAGTCGCGGTCACTAACGGCCTGACTTCTTCCATTGCTATCCGCTATAGCCAGGAATTAGACCACCTTTTAAACGAATATAATCGAAAGTATATAAAGAAAACCCGCCAAGCGGCGAGTCTCTAGTAAAAAAATCCTGGCAATTGCCAGGATTTTTTTACTATTTACTGCATAACATCTTCTAAACGATCGACAGCTCCATTTTGCAATAAGAACATTTTATGGTATAGCCCGCCGAGTGCCAGCAGCTCTTGATGTGTTCCTCTTTCCACAATCTCACCTTGGTGCAAGACGAGAATTAAGTTCGCATCCTGAATGGTTGACAATCTGTGCGCAATGGCAATCGTCGTGCGTCCTTTTCTCATTTTCGCAAGAGCTGTTTGTATCGCCTCTTCTGTTTCGGTATCAATATTGGCTGTTGCTTCATCAAGGACAAGGATTCTTGGATTGGCGGCAATTGTCCTTACGAAGGCAATTAACTGCCTCTGTCCACTAGATAAAGTAGAACCTCTTTCCACCACTTTGTGATTATAGGAATCTTCTAGCTTTTCGATAAACGTATGTGCTTGAACAAACTTAGCAGCTTCCTCCACTTGTTCATCTGTTAAAAGATGATTATGAAGCGTAATATTGTCTCTTACGGTTCCGTAAAATAAAAATGGATCCTGGAGTACAAGCCCCATTTTGTCTCGTAATTCTTCCATCGAAAAATCACGAATTGATTTACCATCAATTAAAATATCACCATTTTCATATTCATAAAATCTCATTAATAGATTAATAATCGAACTTTTTCCACTTCCCGTATGTCCGACGAGTGCTACCGTTTCCCCAGGATGTGCAGTAAAGGATATATTTTTTAATACATCTCGCTGTCCATCATAAGAAAAGGTTAAGTTCTTAAATTCAATTCGTCCCTCTTGAATCGAAAGAGTACTTTCATCCTGTTGTGCCGGTGCCAATTCCTGCTTATCCAAGATTCTAAACACACGTGCTCCAGCCACAATGGCTTGCTGATATAACGATAATCTCATCATCATATTATTGACTGGCTCAAAGAACCGCTCCAGGTAATTGACAAATGCGTATAGCACACCGATTTCAACGGGACTGTTCAATGAAGTGATACCAAAATAATTTAAAACGATGATTAGTCCTAAAATGAAGATCAAATCAACCGCAGGTCGCAGCAGTAATCCGTCAATCTTAATATTTTTCATACCTGCGTTATAATGCTTTTCATTGATGTCTTCGAACTCTTTACGAAGTCTCTTTTCTTGCCGGAATACCTGAATAATACTCATTCCCTGCAGAGATTCACTAAGCTTCGCATTTAATTGGCTAAGCCTTTCGCGCATATCCAGATAAAAACGGGAACTAAACTTACGGTATAAACTCATGACAAGTAGAATCAATGGGATAAAAATCAGACAGAAGAACGCTAATTTCACATCCAAAATAAACATGGTTATGAAAATACCTGTTAGTAAAAATCCGCTTTGGATAAAGGTCGAAAGTACGGTAACAAACATATCTTTAATGGCTTCGGTATCATTTGTAATCCTAGAAACAATACTTCCGGCCGGTGTTTGATCAAAATATTTTAAACCGAGCGACTGTACTTTTGAAAAAATATCAACCCGCAGCTGTTGTATAATTTTTAAAGCAATCTCCTGAAACTTTACCAATTGGAAAAACAACAATACCGATTTAACAATTTGAATGCCAAGATAACTTACCCCAAGTATTAACAAAGGCTGAAACACTAAATTTCCTGGCGTTAAATAATCATCAATAAAAATCTTAACGAGAATCGGAGAAGCTAACTCTCCTAATGTTGTTAACACTAAAAGGCTGAATGCTAGAATTAATTCCTTTTTATGTGGTTTCGTATAAGATAGCAGGCGATATAAAACAGTCTTTTGTTCTTTTTCAGTCAGCTGTGCTGTTTCATCTATTTTAATGTCCTCCATGCTCTACCAACTCCTCTAGCTGCTGACGTAAATACATTTCCTTATACCATCCACCGCTCGCCATTAGTTCCTCGTGCGTACCTCTCTCCATGACTTCACCGTTATCTAAAACTAATATTAGATTGGCGTGTTGGATGGCACTTAAACGGTGAGAAGTAATGACCGTGGTTTTCCCCTCACGATTTTTCCTTAAAGAGGAAAGAATCGCTTCTTCCGTTTTTGCATCCACAGCGGATAGGGAATCATCTAGTACCAGCACTTCTGGATTCATCAACAGTGCGCGTGCAATCGATATTCTTTGTTTTTGGCCGCCTGACAGTGAAACTCCCCTTTCACCCACCACGGTTTGATAGCCCTCAGTAAATTGAAGAATATCTTCATGAATATTGGCTAACTTTGCTGCACTGTTGATTTCCTCTTTCGCTGCACGGGGATTCGTAAAGGCAATATTTTCAGCCACAGTTGCTGAGAATAAGAAATGATCCTGAGGCACATAGCCAATGGCTTCACGCAGTTTTTCCAGCTTGTATTGTTGAAGGGTATGACCTCCGAAAGTAATTTCCCCTTCATAGCCCTCAAATTCGCGAATGAGAAGCTTTAATAATGTGGTTTTTCCAGCGCCTGTTTTCCCTACAATTCCAAGTGTTTCGCCTCTATTAAGTGTGAACGAGATATCCTTTAACATGGCTTCTTTTTCACCAGGGAAGGTGAACTTCTTAATGTTATATTGGAGATTGCCGCTTGGCACTATCTCTAAAGCTTCCTCTGTGTCTGTAATATCAGATTTTTCACGAAGTAATGCTGCTACACGGTCATAAGAAGCGCGGCCGCGTTCAACGATGTTAAATAACCAGCCGAATGCCAACATTGGCCAGATTAAAAGTCCTAAGTAGGTAGTAAAGGCAATTAACTCACCAATCGATAATTCTCCAGCTAATACATATTTGGAACCAAAGGTAATCGCTAAGAAAAACGATATTCCTACGATAATGGAAATGGTCGGATCATATAAAGAATCTATTTTTGCTACGACGATGTTTTTTTGAACTACATCCTCGGATTGCTTTCGGAAATCCTCGATGTCTTCTTTTTCCTGACCAAATGTTTTTATAACCTTAATCCCTGAAATACTTTCCTGTGTTTTATCATTCAAATCAGAAAAGGCTTCTTGCGCTTTGTGAAAAGTACGGTGGAGCATGGTACCAAACCAATTTGTAAGCACTGCCATAAATGGCATCGGGATTAAACAAATCAACGTTAATTTCCAGCTGATCGTAAATGCCATGGCCAGAATAACAAATCCACCTGTTGATAGCGAATCTACTAACGTTAGTACCCCCGCCCCCGCTGTTTGTTGTATAGCCTGTAAGTCATTGGTCGCATGTGCCATTAAATCGCCAATTCTGCGTTTCTGATAGAACGATGGTGACATTTTGGTAAAGTGCTGATATAAGCGGTTTCGTAACTGTTTGCTCAGTTTAACGGCTGAACCAAAAATCATGATTCGCCAAAAATACCTCAAGACATACATACCCAGCCCAGCAGCTACTAATATAAGCATCCATTCTAGAAGCACGCCTTTGGTCAACGTACCTTCATTAATATGGTCGGCGATTACACCAATTACCTTTGGCGGTACGAGCTGAAGAAGCGCTACAAACAGTAATATACATGTTCCTGATAGGTATGCTTTTTTCTCTTGCTTAAAAAACCAACCTAAGTCTAAAAATACTCTCATAATTGTTCCCCCGAAAATGATTTACCTTATCGTTTTATTATTTTAAAAAAATCATTTCACCCCACCCGAAGGTATATTTTATCAAATATTAGTAAAATAATAAAGATTTAGACACTTTTTCCCATTTATAAAAAAAGCACTCACCGTAATGAGTGCTAGTCCATAATTATTTAGTTAATTGCTTATCTGCTTCTGCAACTTTTCCTTCTGCAGATGTTTTTAATCCTTCAACTTCTGCTTTGATTTCGTCAGGTACAAACTTCACTCGGTTAATATAGTTAACGATTACCTGATAATCTGTTTTCATTGCAGTTAAATCAGCCGGATCGTACGTCTTAGTTTGATTTTCGTTGTTTTTAATAAATGCTGAAGCGATATAATAGAAATCTTTTTGCGATTCACTCTTTAACGAAACGGTCTCTTTAACGACTTCGTCATACTTTTTTTCTACGATTAAGTTTGAGAACTTTTCATCTTCAGCTGTTAACTCTCTTGTATTTGCATTTTCTTTAGCAGCATTGGTACCTTCTTCTGTCTTCTTTACATCAGGAGAAGCCTTTTCTTCTTTTTCTGTCGTTCCACAAGCTGTTAAAGCTAGAAGTAAAATTAAAATAAGTGATATAACTCTTTTCATAAAACATGCTCCTTTATCTATGTAGTTGTTCTTAGCGTAACTATTATGTACCTATTTATCCCATATTTCAATATATTTTTCTGAAATAATAAAATTCTGAATAAATAAAAAAACCACTTTATCCGAAGATAAAATGGTTTTAAGTTTCATCTATTATTTGCCTTGTTGTTTGTTCATAGCAGCCATCATTTGGTTGATCTTCTTTTGAGAAGGCTTCATACCCATTTGCATCATCATCATTTTTAGCATTTGCTCATTGATTGGTGGATTTTTCTTTAAATAGCTCATCATGTATCTGCGAGCAATGAAAAATCCTAGAGCCACACCAGCTACTAATGCTAGTATAACCACTAGAATCCATAGACCTGTACCCATTAAAACTTCCTCCTTCATGTTGTCTACCATACAGTGTACTAAATAAAACGGGAATATACAATATTCTCTTTCAAAAGTTTAGACATATTTTCTCTCTTTAATAGGCTTTAACCATCCAAATCTTTGATGATCTAGGTCTAAAGCCATAAAGGAAGATTCACATTTCCTCAACACTTCAAAGAAAATTGTTTCTGCTTCATAGCTTCCGGTAGCCTCAATGGTGATTAAATCCTGGTAGACCCTTAGTTTCGCTGTACTCAGTTTTCCACTTAACTCAATAGAGTATGTACCATGTTCCGCACGAAAACCTTTCTTTTTTCCAAGTTGTTTTTGAATTAAATTATGGATTTTTAAAACTTCTATCGATTTTGTTATATAGGTTATTTGTTTATTGGTAATAAATTTTAGTTCACCTTCTGCTTGGTCATGTTCCTGAAAAAGCTGAAAAAACATACGCTCTCTTCCGAAGTAATGGGCGGCAAATTCATCTTCTATTAAATAAAGCTGATACTGTCTCACCACGATCTCTCCTTCGTTGAATACCTTTCTATCAATTATAAGATAAGCGCTATCAAAACATTTGTCTCTTACCGGCAAAAAATTGCACTATTATTGTCGAATTCATAAGTTTCTTACAATTTTTATTATATCTACCAAACAACAGGAATGGTATAAATTAAGATTTCTTCATTTATTGTTTATAACTAGCTATATACTATTTGGATTTGCTCCATTATTAAGAACAAAATAGTATTCCTTTTCCTTTATTTGGATATTATAACCATAACATACATTTTGAAAAGGAGGTAAAATTTTGGTATTAACTAATCCATTAAATGTATCGGAAATAGGTTCTCTTTGGCAGACATATCAAGAAAAGACCCTGATCATGAGATTCTTGGAATACTTTATAGAAAAAGCAGATGACCCACAGGCAAGAAATATTTTAGGTGGGCTATGGCAAGAGCTAGATTATTATCTGAAGGAGATGGAAAATCTATTTTCCGAGCAAGGCATGGCCATACCTGTTGGGTTTACATCCAACGATGTTGATTTAGAGGCACCGAAATTATACGACAATGGTTTTGACATTATGTTTCTCCGTATATTAAAGGAAGTGAGCATGGGGCTTTACACACTGGGAATGAATATGACTTATAATAAAAAGGTAATGGTCATTTATGAAGGACTAACAAGTGTTACACAAAAAATCTATAAACTTTCTACCTCTTATTTACTTGAAAAAGGGATTCTATCGCTCCCTCCCAAAGTGTCTATGTCGAAAAGAACAGAATTTATTAAAAGTAAGAAGTATATGGAGGGATTTAAATTAATTGGGGACAAAAGAACTTTAACGACTCTTGAGGTTGGTATCATTCATCACAATCTTGAAGTGAATAATATTGGCATGCAGCTGATTACTGGTTTTGCTCAATGCGCCCAAAACAAAGATGTTAAGCAATACTTTACTAAAGGGATTAATCTTGCTAAAAAGCAGATAAAAGCGATGGAAGAACTCCTACTAGAGGGAGATATTCAACTATCCGCAACCTCTGGAGCTACAGTTACGACATCTACAGTCCCGCCATTTTCTGATAAGTTAATGATGCACTGCATTTATATCCTGAATGGATTTGGGCTTATAGGTTCAGGAACAGGTGGTTTTTTCAGTTTAAGAAATGATTTAGCGATGAAAACTCTTTTGCTGGCAAAAGATGTCTATTTCTTTGCCCAAGAAGGGATTGAAATTAAGATTAAGAACGGCTGGTTTGAGGAACCACCACAAATGGAAAACCGTTCACAGATTATCCAAAGAGGAAAATGAATAAACTACATAATTAAGTGAACTTTTTACATCTAAAAAAATGACTATCAAATCTGCTTACAATTTGATAGTCATTTTTGGTTTAGAACGGTACCGATTACGGTCCCCTCTATATTTTATTTTTGAAGAAGTGCTTTCACGCGTGCTACTACATTGCTTACACTGAAGCCGTACTCTTCCATAATCTTTTCTCCAGGTGCAGAAGCCCCGAAAGTATCAATTGCTAGGACGTCTCCTTCATCACCTGTGTATTTGTGCCAGCCGAATGAAGAACCAACTTCAATTCCAAGACGCTTTTTCACGTTCTTAGGAAGTACTGAGTTTTTGTATTCCTGTGACTGCTGTTCGAAGCGATCCCATGATGGCATACTTACAACAGAAACATGAATACCTTCACCAGCTAAAGCAGCTTGTGCTTCAACAGCTAAACTTACTTCAGAACCAGTTGCTAGTAGCAATGCATCTGGAGTCTCTCTTTCAGAAGGAGCAACCACATAAGCACCTTTTGAAACGCCTTCGTAAGCATTTTGGTCCGTTCCTTTTAGTGTTGGCAAGTCTTGACGTGTCAGCACTAAAGCAGTAGGTTTGTTTGTAGATTCAACTGCTAGCTTCCATGCTGCAGCAGTCTCGTTACCATCTGCTGGACGAATAATAGAAAGACCTGGCATTGCACGTAGTGCTGCAAGCTGTTCAATAGGCTCGTGTGTAGGTCCATCTTCACCAACAGCAATACTGTCATGAGTGAAAACATACGTTACTGGTAAGCCCATTAATGCAGCCAATCGGATTGCTGGACGAAGGTAATCAGAGAATACAAAGAATGTTCCTCCAAAAATCTTCACTCCACCATGTAAAGCGATTCCGTTCATGGCAGCGCCCATTGCAAATTCACGAACACCGAACCAAATATTGCGGCCTTCATAGCTGCCTGGCATAAAATCTCCAGTTCCTTTGATCATCGTTTTATTAGAACCAGCTAGGTCAGCTGAACCACCAATAAAGATTGGTAAGTTTTTCGCAATACCGTTAAGAACTTCAGCAGAAGATGCACGGCTTGCTAAACTTTTTCCTTCACTGTAAACCGGAATATCCTTATCCCAGCCTTCAGGTAATTCGTTATTCAACGCTTTTTCTAATTGATTTGCTAACTCAGGATAATCCTTTTTGTATTGTGCAAAAAGGTCATTCCATTCTTTTTCTTTCTTCGTACCGTTTTCAACGATTAGGTTTTGGAAGTGAGCATATACTTCCTGTGGAACATGGAAATCTTCTTCGAAAGTCCATTTATAAGCTTCTTTTGTAAGCTTTAATTCGTCAGCACCAAGCGGAGCACCATGGACACCAGAAGTTCCTGCACGGTTAGGTGAACCATATCCGATCACTGTTCTAACTTCAATCATTGTTGGACGGTCAAGGTCATTACGAGCTTCTTCAAGGGCCTTAGAAATTTCTTCTAAATTATTTCCGTCTTCGACGCGAAGATATTGCCAGCCGTATGATAAGAAACGCTCCTTAACGCTTTCAGAGAAGGATTTGTCCAAGTCACCATCAAGTGAAATATCATTTGAATCGTATAAAACCACCAAGCGACCTAATTTTAAGTGGCCAGCTAGTGAAGCTGCCTCAGCAGAAACACCTTCCATTAAGTCTCCATCACCACAGACACCATATGTATAATGGTTCACAAGTTCATAATTGTCTTTATTGTAAACACTCGCTGTATGGCGTTCTGCCATTGCCATACCAACAGCCATAGCAATACCTTGTCCAAGCGGGCCAGTCGTTGCTTCTACCCCTTCAGTATGACCGTACTCAGGGTGTCCTGGAGTTTTACTTCCCCATTGACGGAATTGCTTCAGATCATCCATTGATAGATTGTAACCAGATAAATGAAGCATGCTGTATAATAAAGCAGATCCATGGCCTGCAGATAATACAAAACGATCACGGTTAAACCACTCTGGATTTTTCGGATTGTGGTTCATGAAACGAGTCCATAAAGCATAGGTCATTGGTGCAGCACCCATTGGCATTCCAGGATGTCCTGAATTTGCTTTTTCAATCATATCAATTGAAAGCGTACGAATAGATGTTACAGACAAAGCATCGATAGTATCAAACATTGTTTACATCACTCCTGATCTCTAGGATAAAAAAATAATAACAACCTTAATATTATAGCTCTATTCACATTAATTCAACAATTAATTTGACTACTAAACAAATTATTTCACTTCATTATATTTTGACACATGTTGGTGCGCAATATGTAAAAAGGAAAACAAAATGTTTTCCTATTAGATTAATGAAGATTATATTTTTTTCTATGTTTGATTTTTTCTGGCGTTACGTCATTTCCCTTAGGGTCAATGATTTTTGTATTTGTTAATGTATCCAGCATAGAACTGCGGAAAGTGGTCAAATACTCGCTTCTTAATTTAGATTGTTCCTTCGCTTCTGCTTCTGTAAGACCAGTTGCTTTAGCTTTTCTTGCTAATTCATTGATTCGTGCCATTTTTTCTTTTGAGAGCATTTTTAGGACCCTCCTTTCAAATACTTGTGCTGTGTATATAGATCAGCTGATTTCCGCTCCATGAACTTAGCGCACCAAGGACGGTAAGGGAGAGACCCCGCAAGAGTCTTCGTATCCAATCAACTGAGTACATAAAAGATTCCACAGCCGCACTTAAGGACTGATTTTACTAAAAAATAGACCATCTGACAAGCAAATGGTCTACTCTTCTTCTGACTCAATCAATTCTTGTTGATATTCCTGATAGCGTCTATGGACAGTTGCTTTTGAAATATTATATCCAAATCCCCTTAAAGTAGCAGCAATCTCTGAAAAAGTTAATTTATTTTTTCTAAGACGGATAATCTCCTCAATTGGAAGTTCTTTTTTTTCCCTTCCAGAATTCCACTCAAGATTTTTTAGATTTTTTTCAGGCTTATATCCCTGCGCCACGGCTCGTTTCATCCCTCGTTTAATTTTAATATTATGTAACTTACGCTGGTATTCTTCAACCATGCCAACAATTTTTAAAACCATTGAATCACTTTCCGATAACTGCAGTTCACCATTATGAGAGATACTATAAAGTTTCACATTTTCTTTTAAGATACAATGTAAGAGGGCAATCTTCGCATTTCCTCTTCCTAGTCTTGTTTCATCTTGAATTAACACAGCTTGGATGTTTTTTTCTTTCAATAAATCTAATAACTCAAGAATCCCGTTTCTTTCAAGTTCATAACCACTTGCCTGTTCCCTAATAATGGAGACGACATGAAATTGATATTGAGCGGCAAGCTGCGTGAGCTCCTCTTCTTGGCGCTTTAAAGATGTTTCCTGGGTTTCTTTGTTTGTACTTACCCTGCAGTAAATGATTGCATTGATCATCTGACTCTATTCTCCAGCAGCGCTAGCATATTCCGTTATTGTCCCAACTTCATAGTTGACAGGAATCATGATTTTTTCCCCAGGATAAATTCTATCCCCATCGATTTCATTATGATGCTTAACCCAGCTGACAAATTCATCATTAGAGTAAGAATGCTGACCGGAATATTGGTTGGAGATCTTCCAAAGTGAATCTCCTTCAGATACAGTAATCGTTAAGTATGTTTCTTCCACATCAGAATTAAAGCGTAATGATAAAATAAAAGCTACTGAGCAGCTCAAGATGATTAATAAAATAGCATACGAGTATTTGTCCCAAACTTTTCTCATACTATAACCCCTATCTAGAATGTATGTTCGTTTTTATATTTTTATTATAGTCCGAACGTTTGTTTGTTGTCAATAATAATTCGAACTTATGTTTGTATAAAAAATACGAACATGCTATAATAAAGGTAAATATTACATAGGGCGAGGTGTATCTATTATGACAAAAATATCTAAGCGCCAGCAGGATATCCTTGAATTTATTAAAGGGGAAGTAAAGAAAAAGGGTTATCCGCCATCCGTTCGGGAAATTGGTGAAGCGGTAGGACTTGCCTCTAGTTCTACGGTTCACGGTCATTTAGCACGGTTGGAAAGCAAAGGACTAATCAGACGAGATCCAACTAAACCGAGAGCCATTGAAATACTAGAAGTGGATGAAACGGTTCATATTCCGAGAAATAATGTGGTCAATGTACCGATTGTGGGTAAAGTAACTGCGGGTCTTCCTATTACCGCCATCGAAAACGTGGAAGAGTTTTTTCCACTTCCTGAAAGTCTAGCACCTGCAGACGAGCAAGTATTTATGCTAGAAATCATGGGTGAGAGTATGATAGAAGCAGGAATTCTCGATGGAGATTACGTAATTGTAAGGCAGCAGCCAACTGCGAACAATGGAGATATCGTTGTTGCGATGACTGAGGAAGATGAAGCAACCTGTAAACGTTTCTTTAAAGAAAAAGATTACATCCGTTTGCAGCCTGAAAACTCAACCATGGATCCCATTATCTTAAGAAATGTTTCTATTCTTGGAAAAGTTATTGGGGTTTATCGACATATTCATTAATCTAATCACAGGAAAGAGTACAATTCCGTTTGCGAATTGTACTCTTTTTTATCAGTAGCGAAGGAAAACTCACCTAGATTATGAGTAAGCACCCATCTGGTAAATAGACGGAATAAGTCCGGCTATTTAGAAAATATCATTGAAAATAGCCTTATTAGACGGAGAGATTCCGCCTATTGACTCGAAAAAACGAAAAATAGGGGATTTTGCTTTGCATAAGCGAAAAAACTCCGTTTATTTTCCCCTAGACGAACTCCATTCTGCATTTAACCGGAAAGTATCCGCTTATTTACATCTGCCGGATACTCTATCGAAAAAACGCCTCATCGATACAACATCTCCACGTTTTCACCTATCCTCGACCAAATCATATTTAAATTTATACGAAAATGTGTATAATTACTCATTCTAACTAGTTTCCACTATTTGTATAATAGTAATACACCATGATTTAACCTTAGGTCCAAAAAACTAGGCTTAAGGAGAGTGGAATGAGTGTTGTATGACATTATTTTCTCGATGGTTATTGGTGGTATGGTAGGGATTACAGGGCATGTTAGGAAGCATGGAAAAATAATAATGCCCCGGAAAACAAAGAGGTTTATCTATTTGGGTTTTTTAGAAGAAATGCTTCTAGGTGCAGTCGCAGCTCTCCTCATCCTGATTTACACAACTCCCAATTCAATGGTTGAAACCATTTTTTTATCAGCCCTTGCCGGAATTAGCAGTGATATCATACTCACTAGATTCAGAGCGCTTAATGAAAATAAAGAAAAAGAGTCTTGAACGCAAATAGCCCAGTATGGACCATATCCATCCTGGGTCTTTTAATTTGCTGGAAGCTCCTTTTTTATATCCTTTTTTTCATCTTTCTTGTGATTTCCATGAGAGCTCTATGATTACCACTTTCTCATTTTTCCTGCACGTTAAGTCGTCATAAACACTCTATGATTACCACTTTCCCGTTTTTCCTGAACTTCAGGTCACCATAATCACTTTATGATTACCATTTTCTCATTTTTCCTGCACGTTAGGTCACCATAATCACTCTATGATTACCACTTTCACTATTTTCCCATAATTAGGTCATCATAATCACCTTATAATAACACCACAACCAACTAAAACGAAAAACAACCCAGCATGGACTCAAATCCACACTGGGTTATATTAAATCTTAGTACATGCTCATGTATTGTTCGCGTTCCCAAGGGTGAACAACAGTACGGAACATATCCCATTCAATTTCCTTTGCTTCGATAAAGTGTTCGAAGATGTGCTCTCCTAAACCTGATACAATGACTTCATTAGACTTTAATAGGTCTAATGCTTGAGCTAGAGTAGCAGGAAGATCGATGATACCTTCTTCAATTCTTTCTTCTTTGCTCATCACATAGATGTTACGGTCCACTGGAGCTGGAGGAGTTAATTTGTTCTTGATTCCATCTAAACCAGCTTTTAATAGAACAGCCATTGCTAGGTATGGGTTAGCAGCCGGGTCAACACTTCTAACTTCTACACGCGTACTTAAGCCGCGGGAAGCTGGAATACGAATTAGTGGTGAACGGTTTCTAGCGGACCATGCCACATAGCAAGGTGCTTCATAGCCTGGAACTAGACGCTTATAAGAGTTAACAGTTGGGTTTGTTACCGCTGTAAAGCTTGGTGCGTGCTTTAGGATACCAGCGATGAATTGACGAGCTGCATCGCTCATTTCTAAGTCACCAGTTGGCTCGTAGAACGCATTTACGCCATTTTTAAATAATGAAAGATTCATGTGCATTCCTGAACCATTCACTCCATATAATGGTTTTGGCATGAACGTAGCGTGTAATCCGTGCTTACGTGCAATTGTTTTTACTACTAATTTAAATGTTTGGATTTGGTCACATGCTGTTAACGCGTCCGCATATTTAAAGTCAATTTCATGTTGTCCTGGTGCTACCTCGTGGTGAGAAGCTTCAATTTCAAAGCCCATTTCTTCTAACTCTAGTACGATATCTCGACGGCAGTTTTCGCCTAAATCTGTAGGCGCAAAGTCGAAGTATCCGCCTTGGTCATTCAATTCTAATGTCGGCTCACCTTTTTGGTCTAATTTAAACAAGAAGAATTCCGGCTCAGGTCCTAAGTTAAAGTTCGTAAAACCTAACTCTTCCATTTCTCTTAATACTCTTCTTAAGTTATTACGAGGATCCCCATCAAATGGCTTTCCTTCTGCAGTATAGATATCACAGATTAGTCGAGCTACTTTTCCTTTTTCAGCCGTCCATGGGAATACTACCCAAGTGTTTAAATCTGGATATAGATACATATCTGATTCTTCAATACGTACGAAACCTTCGATAGAAGAACCGTCAAACATCATTTTATTGTCAAGAGCTTTTTCTAACTGACTGATAGGAATCTCAACGTTTTTGATTGTTCCTAGAATATCAGTAAATTGTAAACGAATAAATTTAACATTATCCTCTGCTGCCAACCGCTTAATATCTTCTCTAGTAAACTTTGCCATTTTCATTACCTCCAAGATTTAATTAGTGGAAAAATCGTGACATATCCCCTTGCCTTAGTGACGAACGATTGAATCTTCCTGCTTGCTGCAATTCTTGCCGGAGTAAATTCCGTAACTGTTCGTCTGTTAATTCCTGCTTGGCTTTTTCAGCCTGCTGCTGGATAACATTTGCCTGTTGATCTTTGACCAATAACAGCTGTTTGATACCAGCCATATTTATTCCTTGATCAATGAGATCCTTAATTTCTAATAGTCTATCAATATCGTTTAAGCTAAAGAGTCTTCTATTCCCATCTGTTCTAGCTGGAGAAATCAATTCGTGCTCTTCATAGTAACGGATTTGTCTCGCTGTTAATTCTGTTAGCTGCATAACCGTTCCAATTGGGAATAGTGGCATTGAGCGGCGTAATTCTTTTCCACTCATTTAATTTCTCCTCTCCTTTTGCTGATTTATAATCCTATTATATTTCGTGTTAGAAAAGATGTCAATGTTGTGTTAGGTTTTCTAACATGGTTTTTTCATCAAAAAGAAAGGACAACTCTTTCGTTATCCTTTGTATTTCTACTTAGTTTAATTCAATCAACTTTTTCTCCATTAACGAATCGATAGCTATGCAGACCGCCATTTTGACATGAGAATATGTTAATCCGCCTTGAACATAGGCCACATACGGAGGTCTAATTGGTCCATCGGCAGTTAATTCAATACTAGCCCCTTGAATAAACGTTCCAGCCGCCATGATGACATCGTCCTCATACCCAGGCATATAAGCTGGATAGGCTGTAACATGCGAATTAATTGGTGAAGCAAATTGGATCGCCTGGCAAAAGGCTATCATCTTATCTTTATCATCAAATTGAACAGATTGAATTAAATCCGTTCTGTTTGCATCCCACTTCGGCGAAGAATTCATTCCTAATTTTTCTAAGAATGCTGCTGTAAAAACAGCTCCCTTTAATGCTTGTCCGACTACATGCGGAGCTAAAAAGAAACCTTGATACATTTCCTGCAGGCTGTAAAGAGAAGCTCCAGCTTCTGCGCCGATCCCCGGAGAGGTCATACGGTACGAACAGGCCTCTACGTATTGCTTTTTACCGACTATATAGCCGCCTGTTTTTGCAATTCCTCCGCCTGGGTTTTTAATCAGTGAACCCGCCATTAAATCAGCTCCAACATGACAAGGCTCTAATTCTTCAACGAATTCTCCGTAACAGTTATCAACGAAAACCACTACATCTTCTTTAATTTCTTTTACGAATGAAATCATTTCTTTAATTTCCGCAATCGTGAAAGATGGACGGGTTGCATACCCTTTTGACCGTTGGATGCCAATCATTTTCGTATTGCTCTTGATTTTAGAAGCTACGACCTCCCAGTCGATTCGCCCCTCTTCCGTTAGCGCTGCACTATCATAAGAAATGCCGAACTCCTTCAAGGAACCGACACCATTCCCACGGATGCCGACAATTTCTTCAAGGGTATCATACGGTTTTCCCGTAATATATAGAAGTTCATCTCCAGGCCGAAGAATCCCAAATAACGCAATCGAAATCGCATGGGTGCCGGAAATAATCTGCGGACGGACTAGGCCCGCCTCACCACCAAAAACATCTGCATAAATCAGTTCTAATGTATCTCTTCCAATATCGTCATATCCGTACCCTGTAGTAGGGATAAAATGAGAATCACTGACTCGATGTTTTTGGTAACTACTCAATACTCGAAATTGATTGGATTCAATCCTTTCATCAATCCCTTTATGTACGGAGGCAATTTGTTGTTCTACACTCCTTACGATTGGTTGAAGTTTTTCCCCATTTTTTAACTGTTGAAACATGCTGTTACTCCATTCTTGTTTTATATTTCTCTAATTGGCCGGAAATTTGATGATCTGGAAGAGAAAATCCGCGGCATTGATAAAGTTCTTTTTCTTCATCAAAGACAAGTTCTCTTACAATCGTCTCATTCTTTAATTGTGCCAGCAGTTTTCCCTCGGTTGAAGGAATACTCACTTGATATTGATCCATCATTTCAATAATGACTTTTTCGATTTTTCTTTTGAGTTCGTTTCGGTCCTCTTTATCATAAGCGCTTATGAAGATAAGAGGCGTGTTTGCCGTTGGTACAAAGTCAGGATGTTTAATATCCCTCTTATTATAAACAGTGATCTGTGGAATGTCTTTCACTTCTAAGTCTTCAAGCAGCTTATTGACTGTTTTTTCATGCTGAAAATAATCAGCATTGGCCATATCGACTACATGTAAAAGAAGATCCGCTTCCTTCACCTCTTCTAGAGTCGAACGGAAAGCAGCAATCAGGGCTGTTGGCAGGTCTTGAATGAATCCAACTGTATCTGTTATTAACGTTTGATAACCGCTTGGTAAAACCAATTTCCTTGTCATTGGATCCAACGTCGCGAATAATTGATTTTCTTCATAAGAATCCGCTTCAGATAGCCGGTTAAAAAGTGTCGATTTACCTGCATTCGTATAACCAACAATCGCAATTTGGAACGTTTTGTTTTTCTTTCTTCTTTCCCGGTAACGTTCGCGGTGCTGTACAATGACGGAGAGCTGACTTTTAATATCATCAATTCTTCGGCGGATATGACGGCGGTCAGATTCAAGCTTTGTTTCCCCCGGCCCCCTTGTTCCAATTCCAGCCCCTAATCTTGAAAGTGCTGTCCCCTGCCCAGCAAGTCGCGGCAAAAGGTATTGAAGCTGCGCTAGTTCGACCTGCAGCTTACCTTCTTTTGATCGTGCTCTTTGTGCAAATATATCTAATATCAGCTGAGTCCTGTCAATAATGCGGGCGTTTAATTCAGAAGCGAGATTTCTTTTTTGGCTTGGGGATAATTCATCGTTAAAAATCACCAAGTCAGCCTCGACTTCATCGACAAGGGTTTTTAGTTCTTCCACTTTACCTTTTCCTATGTATAGAGCAGGGTGAATCCGCTCTCGTTTTTGAGAAACAGACATCAGAACTTCACCCTTAGCAGTTTCTGTTAAGGAAGCAAGTTCCTCCATTGAATATTGGAACCGACTATCATCTAATGTTTGCGTTTGGCAGCCAACTAAGATTGCTTTTTCTAAGCTTACTTCTTGTTCCATACCAACACCTCTTTTTCATAAATATTCTTTCCTCATCATACCAAAAATGATGACAATCCCCTAATCTAAAGCGGATTTTTTCATTTTTATATTGATTAATTTTACTTCCGTGTTAAAATCATATTTGTTTACAGAAAATTAAAAGACTTTTTTCATCGAGGGGAAACTAAAATGACGTGGGATGTCTTAAGTATCATTGGCACAATTGCGTTTGCAGTTAGCGGCGCCATTGTTGCGATGGAAGAAGAGTATGATATTTTAGGGGTTTATATATTAGGAATTGTAACGGCTTTTGGCGGTGGTGCAATTCGGAATCTGTTAATCGGTGTCCCTGTTTCAGCACTTTGGGAACAAGGGTTATTTTTCCAAATAGCACTATTATCAATTACAGCTGTGTTTCTTTTTCCAAATAATCTATTGCGTCACTGGCAGAAATGGGGAAATTTTTTCGATGCCATTGGCTTATCAGCTTTTGCCATTCAAGGTGCCATATACGCGGCCAATATGAATCATCCAATCAGCGCTGTCATCGTCGCAGCTGTCTTAACTGGAATTGGCGGAGGGATTATTCGTGATTTACTTGCAGGAAGGAAGCCAATTGTTTTAAGAGCAGAAATATATGCAGTATGGGCGATTCTAGCAGGTCTCATCATTGGATTAAAAATTGCGTCAAGTCCATGGGAGTTGTACACGCTTTTTGTACTAATAACATCACTAAGGGTCCTTTCCTATACATTTCATTGGAAACTGCCATCAAGAAGACTTGGTGTACATTAATAAATCGGCGGAATTTGTTCCGCCGATTTTTTGTATTATGAATCTTCCTCAAAGATTAAATCATTACTTCTAAGTGTCATTAATTCATGCTTATCAAAGCTATTTTGCAATAAAAGCCGCATTGCCTGAGCGCGAATGGACTTTTCAATTATGTTACGAACATATCGCCCATTCGAAAAACTATTTGGACTGAGTACCGCTTTGACCCAAATTAAATGATCCTTTAGCTTTTTTTCGGCTTCATGACTTAAAGAATACTCCCTTTCATCGAGCATACGGCTGGCAATTTCCATTAATTGTTCAATGGTGTAATTCGGAAAATCAATGACTAACGGAAAGCGGGAATGTAAGCCTGGGTTTAGTGTAAGGAAATAATCCATCTCCCGGGAATAACCAGCCAAAATTAGAATGAACTCGTGCTGTTTATCCTCCATATGCTTCACGAGAGTATCAATGGCTTCTTTTCCGAAATCCTTCTCCCCGCCGCGCCCTAATGAATAAGCCTCATCAATGAACAGGATTCCTCCTTGCGCTTTCTTAATTAGATCTCTTGTTTTCTGTGCGGTATGTCCAATATATTCCCCCACGAGGTCAGCTCGTTCTGCCTCAATTAAATGTCCTTTAGTCAGAACATTCATTTTTAAAAAGAGCTTGCCAATTAACCGTGCAACCGTTGTTTTGCCTGTTCCTGGATTCCCTTTAAACATCATATGAAGTGCTTGTTTTCTAGCCTTCAGTCCCAGTTCCTCTCGTTTCTTATTAACAAAAATCCATGCATAAATTTCTTTTATCATTCGTTTCATTTCTTCCATACCCACTAATGCCCCGAGCTCGTCTTCAATTTCCTTTAATGCCGAGTGCTCCGGGGGAATAACCTTTGGAACAACTTGAGGAACAGGCAGCTCTTTTGTCAAGGACTTCCTCTTTTGCGAGTTAAGGGATACTGTTATTTGTCCATTACTTTTCATGCGAATTGGTTGATCCAAAGCCTTCACCTCTCATTCTGCAAACAGTATACGTTAGGCAGCTTTTATCGTTGATTTGAAAAAATAATTATTCATTTTGACAAATAACGAGAGGAAATTGCTAATTAAGTTCACTCTGATTTTTCTATGCGCTTCCCAAGCAATACTCCTTCATTTATGTGTATTCATCTTATTCACAATTCATTATTAAAAATAAAAAAGGAGCCCATGAAATTCATGGACTCGGGCTCATACGTAAAGATTATTGTGCATCCAGGTCAAGCTGAACATTTCTTTGCGGTGCAAAGGTTGAAATGGCATGCTTGTAAACCAATTGCTGCTTACCTTCTGATTCAAAAAGTACAGTGAAATTATCAAAGCCTTTAATTTGGCCTCTTAATTGGAATCCGTTTAATAAGAATACCGTCACATGAGTGTTATCCTTACGGCATTGATTTAAAAATTGGTCCTGAATGTTGATCGTGGTTTTCATTGGTATATCCTCCTCTTTTATCTCTACTAATATGTATTCGATTTTACTTGTAGGTTTCCTTCAACGTAATGTGAAATTTCGGTTATTTTTTTTGACAAATTTACGACATCTGTCATATCAAACCATTTTACTTCCATTTTGTTACGAAACCAGGTTAGCTGTCTTTTTGCATATCGTCTAGAATTTTGTTTTAAATTTTCAACGGCAATCTCGACACTTACCTTCCCATCTAAATAATCATAGATTTCTTTATAGCCTATAGCCTGAATGGATTGACAATCTCTTAGTCCATGCTTGTATAACATGCTGACTTCGTCAAGCAGACCTTCCACAATCATTATGTCGACTCGCATATTAATCCGTTCATATAGCTTCTCCCTCTCCATTGTTAAACCGATCAGTGCAGTTTCATAAAGAAGGTCAGGCTGTTGATTATTTTGATAGTCACTCATAATCTTACCAGTACAATGAAAAATTTCAAGTGCCCTAATCACCCTTCTTACATTATTCGGATGAATTTGGCTGGCACTCTCAGGATCGACTTTCGTTAACTCCTCATGGAGAGCAACATTACCAATTTCCTTTGCCCTCTCTTCAAGCTGCAGGCGGAACGCTTCATCGGCAGGAGCCTCAGAAAACTGATAATCATAGATAACTGATTGAATATATAAGCCAGTCCCTCCAACGATAATAGGCAGCTTGCCTTTTGAAGCAATGTCCGATATTCTTTCCCGCACAAGCTGCTGGAACTCCGCAACAGAAAAACTCTCATCCGGATCTTTAATATCAATCAAATGGTGGGGAATTCCTTCCATTTCTTCGGGTTTTATTTTTGCAGTTCCGATATCCATACTTCGATATATTTGCATGGAATCGCCGCTGATAATTTCGCCATTATACCGTTTAGCCAATTCAATGCTTAACTTTGTTTTTCCAACTGCAGTTGGACCAATAATGACTAATAATTTCTGTTTTGAATCCAAAATTTTCACACTGCCCTTTTCTTAATTTCCGTGATGGTAGGAACCAAGTCACACTTACATCCTAACATAAAACCTTAAAAGCAGTTGAACATCAAATAAGTATAAACAAAAAATATCTTTTCTATGCATGATCTGCACATTTAATTTATTCCATTTTCATCTCAATAAAGATATTTCGGTTACATCTTTACATTCCTATAACGATTCATTTACAAACCGAGTTTTACCCCCAAACTCATGGTAGTCTTAATCGTAGCTTATTTTGTAGAAAGATGACTAGCCAATATGGAAAGTTGTCGAAAAATAGGAAATTAGGTGAAAGAAATGTTATCAAACTTTGAAATTGGAATCGATTTAGGAACAGCAAATATATTAGTTTATAGTAAAAATAAAGGAATCGCTGTGAATGAACCTTCGGTGGTAGCGATTGATACAGAAACTAAAAAAGTTGTTGCTTTTGGTACAGAAGCAAAAGAAATGATTGGAAAAACACCTGAGAAAATTATTGCGATCAGGCCGCTGCGAGAAGGTGTGATTGCCGATTATGATCTTACAACAGAGCTTCTGAAACATATCATGCGAAAGGCTTCTAAATCTGTCGGCTTTGCCGTTCGTAAACCCAATGTTGTCATCTGTACACCTTCTGGATCAACAAGTGTTGAAAGACGAGCGATTCAAGACGCTGTGAGAAATGCCGGTGCAAAAAAAATTCAGTTGATTGAGGAACCAGTTGCAGCTGCTATTGGTGCTGGAATGCCTGTGGATGAGCCGGTAGCCAATGTGGTGGTTGATATTGGCGGCGGTAATACTGAGGTAGCGATCATATCATTCGGTGGTGTTGTTTCCTGCCATTCTATTAAAATTGGCGGAGACCGTCTTGATGATGAAATCATTCAACATGTCCGTAAAGAATATAATGTGTTAATTGGCGAACGAACAGCTGAAAATATCAAAATGGAGATAGGCTATGCCTTAATTGACCACGAAGAGCTTACTATGGAGGTACGCGGACGTGATCTTGTAACAGGGCTGCCAAAAACTGTTACACTCTCATCCTATGAAATTCGCAATGCTTTAAAAGAATCATTATCTCATATATTAGAAGCGATTCGTGCCACCCTTGAGGATTGTCCTGCTGAATTAAGTGGTGATATCGTCGATCGCGGTGTGATTCTAACAGGCGGTGGTGCCTTAATGAAGGGAATGGAAGAGTGGCTGAGTAAAGAGATCTTTGTTCCCGTTCAACTCGCTCCAGAACCATTAGAATCCGTTGCAATTGGAACCGGAAAAGCTCTTAAATACATGCATAAGCTTCCAGCTTCAGTGAAGTAAGAAAAAATAGAGTGAACCATTTCGGTTCACTCTATTTTACTTTTTCCATATTAAGGATTATGCTGTGACCGTTGCGGCATGATTACATAACCCAATGCCCTGCGTGATTTAAGAATTTTCATTAGCTGATCCTGCATTGAGGCATTGCATGTTACCTCTATAATAACCTCTCCTTTACTGCGCGCAAAAACATCTATTTTCTTTTTATTGACTGCTAACTCGATAATCAACCCTAAAAGAAAACCACCTGCTAAGCCGAGCAGACCCCATATGACGGGTCCCCAGTGCCACACGAATCCATATATCGTGCCGAGGACACCAAAGATGGTTGCGCCCATCATCGCTCCATCGAGAATACTTCTGCCATCCACTCGATGAATAGTGTCAATGATATGTGCTTTTGAATCCAAGTTTTCTAGAGGCAATGCAACGATATTCTGTTGTGGTACTCCCAGTTTCTCGATGTCATGGATGACCATCTCCACAAACGGGGAAAAATCAAAGGTAGCTATGATTTTTACAAGATTTGTTTCCGATGCGTTTTTTTGACCCAAGTTTTCCGCCCTCACCCTAAGAAACCGTATTTGTTCAATATCAAATAGAGTATTGCTTTCGGTTACAGAGACATATCCTTGATAAATCGCAAAAGCGTACATCGAAGGTAAAAACAAAAACCACTGCCAGTCCACAATTGCCGCCGCCTGGGTAAAATCCCCAAGGAACGAATAGAGGAAGGTACCTACTGCCTCTGCCTTATAGCAAACAAAGATCCACCATGCCAATACAAATGCACCAACGACCGTACTTCCTCCATATAATTGTCCTAGGCCAGGTGTAAAAGCAGACCAGAACATTCCCACAGTTGGAATTTTCTTATCTAAGATTACAACATCAAAAAAACTAACTTCTGAAGGAGTAACCGGTGCATCTTCAATCTCAGATAAAATGTGACTTTTCTTTATTTCTACAGCGCATCGGTAACTATCCCAAATACTATATATGTATACTGCCACATAAAGGAGACCCCATTCCTGGTCGATAACCGCAGTAGCCTCTGCAAATTTACCTTGAAAAGATAGAGCAATCCCCATGTTCAAATGAGATTTATTGTTCACCACAAGTTCCCAAAGTATCAGAATCAAACCGTGAAGATACTTCCCGATAAACATGTGTCCAAACCCAGGAAAAGCAGCAGACCACCAAGCGGCAATCCAAGGAGGACGTGGATAAACCGAATTAATCCCAAATACAGATATCCGCCCTTTAGAATAACGTGGTTTTATGTTAGCTGACTGAAACTTCTGATGCGGCATAGGGAATGTTCTCCTTTGACTTATAGTCTTTGTTAATTTTACCAACAATTCCCTATGTTATGCGGTTACTCATTTCCCATCTTAACGGAGGCAAAATAAATATAGCTCTCGCCAATAAAATATCAGAGACGGGAGCATAAATGGTTGTGTATGATAAAAATTAATCAATGACTGTTAATTCTGATATCACCTATCGTTTCGATATGAACTTTTTCTTCCTTTAGCGTTTCAATAAATTGTTTTACTTCTTCATACTGGTTCTTATATATTTCTACATCCTCAAGGAGAGTTGAATGTAAAGTCACCTCAATACGATCTTCCCTCAAAGGAATACGAATGGTTTCAATATTTTCATCCAATTCGCCTTCAGAATTTACTATCTTTTTTTCAATGATTAACTCCTCACGACGAACAGGAACCAATATTTGCTTCTCTTCCGTATAACTTTTCTTATAAACTTTAACGTTTGATGTCTCTATCCACTTTTTGCTTACCTGCAATTCTTCCTTATGTAATTTGATTGTTACATCCTCATTGTGGTCATTTGACTTTTCGAGCTGTTCAGACACCTTAAACCTCCTCCAATGAAAAGAGTGAAAACACCTTTTCATTATGGAGGATGAAAAGGTGTTTTATTTTTTAGCTGTTATTTATATCTTCAAAACCTGTTGTATCGGAAACAAAGTCGACACTTCCAGTGGTGTTAACATTAGCCGTTTCATGTTTAAGAGTTTCCTGAATTTGCTGTGTTTCCTGAACTTGGCGCTTGGAAGCAGAGACTTCCTCTGTAGCTACTGTGTATTTGTTTACTTGAACTTGCTCTTGGCTGACAGGGATATGGATGGTCTCATCAGACCCGATTGATGCATTACTACGTTCGTTCAATGGCGTTCTCTTTATCACAACTTCCTCGTGCATAACAGGAACTTCTACGGTTTTTTGTTCTTCTACAACCTCTTTTGAAAGAACAACTTCACCAGCATCGACTTTATTTTTCGTAATGTCTAGCTCTTCTTTATGAAGCTCTAGGGAACCATTAGTTTGATTATCTTGGGTACCTGAGCTAGCATTGTTTCCTTGTGCGCTGGAGCTAGCATTGTTTCCTTGAGTTGATGCATTATTTTGGCTGTCTTGATTATTTGTATTTTGTGAATTGTCATCACCAAACAAATCAAAAATGTTACCCATAAGTATTCCTCCTCGCAAATTGATTAAAAGTAATGCCTTTATATAATCTACCCAAGAGGTATTTTTATTCTTATGGATTAAGATACCTTTTCAAACTTATTATTTAAAAAAAGTTGTTCATTTTACCGAAAAAATTTCTGCTGTAACACATCTTTTAGACGTTACTTACTCCAATAAAAAATGACTATCGTTTTCAAACTTCTCGATAGTCATTTTCCATATATTGTTATGTTTGTTATGGATGGATTCTAGACATTCCCTTTAAATTTCACTTTGACGTTTTCTCATATTGTTGAAATAAAGGAAAATGGGAAATGGAATAACAATAAATCCTAAGCTTTTAATGATTTGGTTTTTTGCGTTTTCTCTTGCACGATTCTTTTCATCTTTTACCATTTGGTCATATCTTTCACGAATTTCATCATCTGATAACTTCTGACTTTCATCCGTCGGAACTTTGCCATCATGGTAAACCTGCTTAAAATCTTCAAAGTTTTGATAGTAACCTGGTGGACTGACCAAATCGGCAGCGGCCATAAAAATCGAAATTCCTCCCCCAATTACCATCATAAGTGTTGCAAACAGGACTAAATACGTATAAAGATGACGTATCACTGCTTCTCCCCCCTTTTCTTTGTGTTTCACAGCGTAAACAATTACAAAAATAATTATGACTATAGGTAAAAAAGTACTTAAGATGCCAAAAACAAACATTCGGCCACCTCCTTTTGTCTCCCTTATAGTGTAATTTTACACTATCTAACAACCAAATATAAGTCCTATTCTAAATATTTTTGCTGTGCTTGCCTGATTGTTACGATAATTTGGCAAACCTTACTTTATCGGCACTATCCTCACTTGATTGTTACAATAATTCGGTGAGCTTTACTTTATCGGCACTATCCTCACTTGATTGTTACGATAATTTGGGGAGTTTTACTTTATCGGCACTATCCTCACTTGATTTTTACGATAATTTGGGGAGCGGTGATTTATCGGCACTATCCAAATCTGATTGTAACCGTAATTTGAGGGTTTTGAATATTCGTGGAGTCCTGGTGTCGTCCTTTCCATATAAAATCAATAATTTCCCTTTAACACAGCAAAAAAAAAGAGTGCTTTCTTTTAATAAAGAAAACACTCTAACCATAATTACATTACCCTTTTAAACATTTTCTCCATCTCGTATGATGAATAATGAACAATAATAGGTCTGCCATGCGGACAGGTAAACGGATCCGAGGCTTTTCGCAAGTCATCAAGTAACGCTTGAATTTCATCATTACGCAGATGACGATTGGCTTTTATCGAAGCTTTACAGCTCATCATAATTGCAGCTTCCTCTCGAAGCTTTTTGATATCGACCTTCTTCATCGAAAGAAGCTGCTCAATCATATCTTCGATGATTTGCTTTTCTTCTCCCTTTGGAAACCATTGCGGATGAGAGCGAACGATGTAGCTATTCAATCCAAATTCCTCTAGGAAAACCCCGACATTCTCTAATTCCATACGATTTTCATTAATTTTTAGATATTCATCCGTTGAATAGTCCAGCGTGATGGGAACAAGTAATTCTTGGAGCTCGGCATGGACCTGCCCGACCTTTTCACGAAAATACTCGTACTTTAGCCGTTCCTGGGCAGCATGCTGATCGATGATATATAAACCATTTTCATTTTGTGCGAATATATACGTTCCGTGCATTTGTCCAATTGGATATAACCGAGGTATTCTGCTTTCTATTTTATCATCCTGGCGGGTAACTTCCGTATGCTGCTCTTTCTCAATTGGTTCCTGATCTATTTCAGGTTCTTCGTATTCCCAATTTTGTGGATGGTTTTCCACTTCTACTCTTGGCTGCAGCACAGGTTCAAAATTCACCTTTAAAGGTTCTGCCTTTTCTTGAATGGTTGGGCTTGAAAAGGCTGGCATTTCCCATTTCATTTCATTACTACGCGGCGTAGGCGTATCATTCGTTCGTTCATCAAGAATTAACGAAGTCTGTTCTGACTTTGGTATCTCTTTTTTCTCTTGCGTATAAGCTGACGGAATCAATATCTTCGATTTAAACGCATTTTTGATGATACCTGTAACCAATTCATTTAGTTCTGTTTCTTTACTGATCCGAACCTCCATTTTAGATGGATGTACATTAACATCCACCAATAATGGGTCCATCTCAACATTGAGGAGAACAATCGGGAATCTCCCGATAGGAAGTAATGTATGGTACCCTTCCTGAATTGCTTTGGCTAAGGCATAATTTTTAATAAAACGGCCATTAATCATTGTAGAAATATAATTTCTAGAGGCTCTCGTTACCTCAGGCATCGAGGCATAACCGCTAATTTTGTAATCCAATGATTCCCCAGATATAGGTACAAGCTGTTTCGCGATCGCCATTCCATATATGGAAGCAAGCACTTGGCGGACATCACCATTACCGTTCGTTTGCAGCAGCTTACGTTCATTATGAATTAACCGGAAGGAAACTTCTGGATGGGAAAGCGCAAGTCGGTTCACGACATCCGTAATATTCCCTAGCTCCGTATGAATGGTCTTCATATACTTCAAGCGTGCTGGTGTATTAAAAAACAAATCAGTAATGGTTATATCCGTTCCGCGTCTGCTTGAAGCTTTCTCATAGACTTCAACCTTGCCGCCTTCAATCACTACACGATTTCCTGCACCATCACCGGTCGAGGTTTTCATCTCCAGTCGTGAAACAGAAGCGATACTCGGCAGAGCTTCCCCACGAAACCCAAGGGTGCGAATACGGAACAAGTCATTTTCGTTCTTAATCTTACTTGTCGCATGACGTTGGAAGGCAAGTAAGACGTCTTCTTCATCAATTCCATTCCCATTATCGGTAATTCGAATTTTTGCAAGTCCTGCTTCTTCTACTTCGATTTCAATGACCGTACTGCCAGCGTCAATGGCGTTCTCTACTAATTCTTTTACAACCGAAGCCGGACGCTCAACTACTTCACCTGCTGCAATTTTATTGGATAGCGCGTCATCTAGCTGGATAATCTTACCCATACGTGTCACCTCCTAGCTTTTTAACTTCTTTTGAAGCTCGTACAAGAGATTAATCGCTTGAAGCGGAGTGATATCTAATAAATCTATTTCTTTCATTTTATCAATCACTTTCTTTTCTTTAGAAGAAAGCTCTTGTTTCTTTGGCTCTTTCGGTTCATCAAAGAATGACAGCTGTGCCGGATGCTCTTCGATTTGCTTCACTGCACTTTTTACAGGTACAGGTTGTACAGATTGTACATCTGGTTTTTCAAGTGCTGATAAAATTTCATTGGCACGATTAATTAGTTCCTTCGGAAGCCCTGCTAATTGAGCAACGTGTATTCCGTAACTCTTATCCGTCGGTCCATCTTTTATTTTATGAAGGAAAACAAGTTTTCCATTGTGTTCAATCGCACTAACGTGGATGTTCTTTAATTTTTCTAACTGATGATCTAAGACGGTTAACTCGTGGTAATGAGTTGAAAACAGTGTTTTCGCACCAATATGTTTATGGATGTATTCAATAATCGCTTGAGCCAATGCCATCCCGTCATAGGTAGAAGTACCACGGCCAATTTCATCAAATAAAATTAAGCTGTTTTGCGTGGCATTGGTCAAGGCATTTCTAGCTTCAAGCATTTCGACCATAAACGTACTTTGGCCAGAAATCAAATCATCCGCCGCTCCAATTCTCGTAAATACTTGATCAAAAATAGGCAGTACCGCTTCATCTGCCGGTACATAACAGCCAATCTGGGCTAAGATGGCAGTTAACGCAATTTGACGCATGTACGTACTTTTACCGCTCATGTTTGGACCCGTGATAAGAAGAACTTCACGGTCGCCGTCCATAAAGCAATCATTCGCGACATACTCTTGTGCATTCAACACTTTTTCAACCACAGGATGTCTGCCTTCTTTTATAACCACTTTACCTTCTGTGGAAAACTGCGGTTTTACATAGCGGCGGTTTTCACTCACTTCTGCAAAGCATTGGAGCACATCAAGTTCACTTACTGCTTTTGCAGCAGCCTGAAGGCGTGGAATATGTTCTTTGACAATCTCACGAATTTCCGTAAACAGTTCATATTCAAGCTCTCCGCATTTTTCTTCTGCTTCTAAAATTAATGCTTCTTTTTCTTTCAAATCCGGGGTGATAAAGCGTTCTGCATTGGTTAAGGTTTGTTTGCGTTCATACTGTCCTTCGGTTAACAGATGAAGGTTTGCACGGGTAACCTCAATATAGTAACCAAATACTCTGTTAAAACCTACCTTTAGAGATTTTATCCCCGTCTTTTCCCTCTCTTCACGTTCAAGCTGGGCAATCCAGGTTTTCCCGTTTCGGCTGGCATAACGGTATTGATCCAACTGATCATTGTATCCGTCGCGGATGATATTCCCTTCTTTCAGTGAAAGAGGAGGATTATCAACAATGGCCTGCTCTAATAAATCTGTTACTTCTTCACAAGGATCAAGAGAATCTGCAATCTGTTTTACAACTTCATGCTCCATACCATTTAGAATTTGTTTTAAATACGGAATCTGCATTAATGAGCGCTTTAATTGAACAAGATCGCGGGCATTCACATTTCCAAATGCCACACGGCCCGCCAACCGCTCCAAATCATAAACTTCGGTTAACTTTTCACGCAGCTCCTGACGTTCAAAATACTTGTTCATCAATACTTCTACAATGGTTTGACGGTGCTCAATTTCATCTTGAGACAGTAATGGACGATCTATCCACGTTTTCAGCATCCTTCCGCCCATTGCTGTCATCGTTTCATCCAACAGCCACAGTAAGGAGCCTTTCTTCCCTTTGGAGCGGATGGTTTCTGTCAATTCAAGATTTCGTTTTGAGTAGTAATCAATTTTCATATATTGATGGATTTGATAAGTAGTCACAGGCTGCAGGTGGTCAAGACTTCGCTTTTGGGAGCGGTATAGATAGTGAAATAGCCTTGCTGCACTTTGTTTTAGTTTATCTTGATTAAGATTGTCCAAGAGATTGGAAAAATTCATCTCTATTGAACTATTATCTTCAAACGAAATGGCTAAGACATCACGTTCCCGCATTTTCCGTTGTAATTCAGCGTCAAAGTTGCTTGCCACAACCACTTCTTTTGTACTTAAAACAGCAAGTTCATTTAAAACTTCATCAAAATTACCTGACAACTGGGTAACTTTGCTTTCACCTGTTGAAAGATCGGTATAGGCAAAACCATAGGTTTGATCATCAAAATATGAAATTGAAGCGATGTAGTTATTTTCTTTATCGGTCAATGACTTGCCATCCATTACCGTTCCTGGTGTGATAAGCTGGACAACTTCTCGTCTTACCATGCCTTTGGTTTGCTTGGCATCTTCCATCTGCTCACATATGGCAACTTTATAGCCTTTTGAAATAAGTTGTTCAATATAGTTCGGTGCAGAATGATAGGGTACTCCGCACATTGGGATCCGTTCTTCTGTGCCGCCCTCTCTGCTCGTTAACGTTATCTCTAATTCTTGTGAAGCTTTAATCGCGTCATTAAAGAACATTTCATAGAAATCGCCTAAGCGAAAAAATAAAAAGGCATCCTGATAATCTGCCTTCACGGTTAAGTATTGTTGTATCATCGGCGTATAACCAGCCATAATGACCTCCACTTGTTTAATCATTTCGAGTATCTTCGACAAACTATTATATCATATATCAGTTAAACTTAGATGAGGTAGAAATTTCTTTTAATGATAATGTTCGTGGATTCTACTTCCTTGCATATAATTTATAGTACAAAATCGAAAAGGGTGGTCCTCATGGGATGGTTCGGAGGCAGTTATAAGGAATTTGATTTTGAAATGTTTTCTATCAGCCATTTTGTGATTATAACCCTTCTATTTTTAGGCGCTGTCTTAATTTATATCAATAGAGAAACTCTAAGGGATATTAAGTGGAGAAAAGCAGAGGTAACGGCAGGGTTATCTCTTCTATTAATAGAAGTAACGTACCATATTTGGATGACTGTCAACGACATGTGGGATGTCAGTCATGCCATTCCATTAGAATTGTGTAGTATTAGCCTGGTATTATCGGTGTTGTTATTATTAACGAGGAAAAAAATCATATATGAAATATTGTTATTTACAGCCTTATTAGGAGCTTCTCAAGCTATCTTTACACCATTATTAAACTTTGACTTTCCTCATTTTCGCTATTTTCATTTTTTCTATACCCATTTAATGGACATTTGGGTGGTCTTTTATTTCACTTGGGTGGTAGGCTATCGACCAACCATTTGGTCGGTTGTAAAATTGTTCGTCTTTTTGAATATTTTAATGCCAATCATTTTGGTCATAAATAAAGCAGTCGACGGAAATTATATGTTTTTAAGCTATAAACCGAAGAGTCCAAGCCTATTGGATCTTTTAGGTCCGTATCCTTGGTACATCTTATCAATGGAGTTTTTATTAATATCCCTTAGTCTCATCGTTTGGTTAATATTCCGAAAAAAAAGACTTGGTTAGTTTTGGCTATTTACTTATTGACCTTTTACCAGGAACTATTTATAATAAGTATCGTTCCTTATAAAAGTGTCCCGATAGCTCAGCAGGATAGAGCAACAGTTTCCTAAACTGTAGGTCGGAGGTTCGAATCCTCTTCGGGACGTTAAAAAGCCTTGATTTTTTCAAGGCTTTTTCATTTATTGTTAAAAGCATTCAAATAGTATTAACCACTGAAAATCCATGTATACCTTTTTGAAAAATATGAGATTCGAATGGGATGTCTTTTCATTCAATGCCTGCATAACTAAGGTTGTGTTGTATAGGACCTCATCATATTTCTCCTTTATTTTTAACTATATAAAAAAGGAAACATTCGAAAATTCATCCCGAATGCCTCCTCCTGACCTGATTATTTATATTATTTATTTTTTCTTTCTTCTATTTCTTTAACAATCTGTGGATATTTTTCATCCAAATCATATTTACGTAGAAGTAAATAGGTAATAACAAACAATGCTAGTGGCAAATATACAGTCAGTACCAAAATACTAGTAATCGCAGAATCTGGCTGCGTTGCCAATGCACCATCATAGTTTCCAAATGCAAGAATCCACCCAATTAAGGCTGCGGCTAAACCGCTTCCAATTTTTACACCAAAGCTGTTTGCGCTGTTAACCATTCCTACCAATCTCTTACCAGATTTCCATTCACCATACTCGACAGTGTTATTTACTAGTACACCACCAACAGACATCATTGGAATCGTAGCAAATGTAGCAACTCCTCCTAAAATTAAGGCAGCCATAAAGCTGTATGGCATAAAGCAGCGAATCAAAGTTGCGATAATACCTAAAGCTAAACCAATTCGTGCTGTCTTGGTCAAACCGAATTTTTTAATCATTGGACCAACTAATGCAAAACCAAGAAACACAGGTATGAGACCAACTGCTCCCATAATACCTACTAAGTTTTCATTACCAAGTATATATTTAGTGTAATATACCCCCGTTGACCCAGATAGTACGTACATCATATTAATGAATAATTGCGCAAATAACATAATAACCCAATACTTGTTCTTAAATAATAATTTTATGCTCTCAAAAAATGGGATGTTATCTTCTTGTTCTTCCTTAATACCTACATCATTCTGCTCCTTTGAAGCAAGGAAAGTCATGTAAAGAGAGATACTTGATAACAAACCTAATACTACTGCTACCTTTATCCAGGCTCCTTGGTCTCCACCTAACATATTTGTTAACGGAATTAAAATGATTGCAATTACCATTCCAATGATATAACCGAAAACAGAACGAGTAATTCCCATTTTACTGCGTTCTTCTGAGCTTTTGGTTCTCATGGCCATCAAACTGCCATATGGTATCGCAATTGCAGTGTAAATGATAGCGGTTGCAAACGTAACAGTAATTAAAGCATAAATGGTTTTAGTTGTAGCAGAAGCATCAGCTGGTAGAGTAAAAAGTAAAATAATAGCTAATAATGTTGGAATTACAGTCCATAACATCCATGGACGAGCCTTACCGTATTTAGATTTTGTTGAATCAACTACTTTACCCATTATAAGATCTGTAATCGCGTCCAATACTCTGGATACAAGCATAATCGTACCTACTGTTGCTGCTGCAATCCCAACCTTATCCGTGTAAAAATAGGTAAGCATTCCAATCAATCCGTTGATAGAGTTTAAGGCAACCTGCCCTGCACCGTCACCAAGGTAATGGTGGAACCGCATCGTTTTTTGGATACCTTGTGAATCAAGACCAAGTTCTTTTTTCTTTTTACCGGGGGATTTCAATGGATTATTGCTTAATATTTCTTGTTCTGTTTTCATACCTTCTCCTCCTTATATGTTTCATTTTTTTATCGGTTACTAACTTCAATTGTATTAATATCTAATTTACTATTATGGTAATATCCTTCTTTATTTAGTAATCTCATTAATCTTTGAAGTATTTAAATTCGTTTCAAAGGCACTTATTAATTCTATGGTTGGAAAGGAATACATCCGTTCTTCCAACCATAGGATTAACCTTCTAGTCCATTTATTTATACGGTGATTTCCGTTTTGTTTAATGTATCAATGACCAATTTAAATAGTGTTTCTGTTTCCCCTGGGGCAGTCGCTAAAACCTCACTAATCGATAAATGGTTGGCAAACTGAATCATAGGATGATTAATCATATCTGGTGCATACTGATTTAGGATTTCAACAGCCAATGGCTCATCAAGGATTTCCTTCAGAGTAGAATCCATGGAAAACCTATTTCTGTCTAAATCCGTTTCAGTCTCATATTCATAGTGGTAGGATCCGGAACCTACTTCAATGGCCTGCTTCCGCTCTGGTAAATACAATACTGCTGTTGTGTTAGCAGGAATAACGACATCTATCTTAATTTTACTTTCCTTGCAAGACCAAGCACTTTTTATCTCACCGTAAACAGATTGAAAGTTTGCTTCTACGGAAGTAATCCCTTTGATAAATTGAGGCTTGATAAAAATTTTCTTGTATCCTGGCTCTAACTGATTGATTCCAGCTAGCTTTTTGTACATCCACTCCCCAATGGAACCATATGCATAATGGTTCAACGAATTCATCCCCGACTCATCAAAGTCACCGTTTGGCAGAATGGAGTTCCAGCGTTCCCAAATGGTTGTAGCGCCTTTTTTAATAGCGTATAACCATGAAGGATAATCTTCTTTTAGAAAAAGAGTTCCAGCCAAGTCATGCTCATCATTATCTGACAAAGCATGGCATAAATATGGTGTACCAACAAAACCCGTAGTTAAATGATTTTTATGGTTGGCAATATTCTTGGTTAACGACTCTAAAATTCTTGCGCGATGTCTTTCTTCGGCCAAATCAAAGTGTAAGGCTAACACACAGCCCGTCTGTGTTTCACTCACCAATCTTCCAGTTGCTGTAAGGTATTCATCATTAAATGCCTTCTTGATTTTTCTATAAAGTGCCTCGTATTGTTCTTTATCTTCCTCTTTTCCAAGGACACTTGCCGTCTTGCTAACGATGTTGGCAGAGTAGGCATAATAAGCATTTGCAACCAGGTATTTGTCGGTTGCACCCGTTCGATCAGCACCTTCTTCTTTATCCAATGCCAGCCAGTCTCCATACTGAAAACCAGTCTGCCAGAGTCCATTAGTTCCGCAGCGTGCTGTAATATAATCAACCCAGCCTTTCATACTCTCATATTGCTCTTCTAATATCCTTTCATCCCCATAGGTTTCATAAACCACCCATGGGATAATGACAGCTGCATCACTCCAGGCTGCTGCTCCCTCCTGGTTTCCTAAGATATTGGGAACTACATGAGGGACACCATATTCTTCAGTCTGTTCCGATGCTAAATCATGGAGCCATTTGGAAAAGAACAAAGCCACATTGTGGTTATAGGCCGCTGTTCCTACAAATACTTGGGCATCACCTGTCCAGCCAAGGCGCTCATCTCTTTGCGGGCAATCTGTTGGAATATCGAGGAAATTTCCTCTTTGGCTCCATTGGATATTGCTTTGCAGCTGATTGACAAGAGCATTAGAAGTTGTAAATGTACCAGTTTCCTCCATATGGGTATGCAATACACAAGCTGTGAAGTTTTCAAGTTCAAATTCCTCAAGTCCTTCAATAGCAATATACCGGAACCCATGGAAGGTAAAATGTGGTCTAAAGGTTTGTTCTTCTCCATTACAGATAAATTGGTCAATCGATACTGCCTGGCGAAGTGTCTCGGAATAAAAATTCCCATCTTTATCTAAAGTTTCTGCATGTCGAATGGTTATTTTCTGTCCAATTTGTCCATGTACCTTTACTTCTACAAAGCCAGTTAAGTTTTGCCCAAAATCGATTACCTTTTCAACCTTTGGTGTAGTAAATGATTTTAAAGCAGGCATCCTCTTGGTAATTCTTACAGGCTCACTTTCCTGCCCCACAATTCGTTCTTTATCAAATGGAAAGATGACCGCATCAGAGAAATTGGGTTCCGTAAAACATGAATCAATGGTTTCCCCCATGTAAATCTCACTACTGCGGATACTGCCCGTTGTCACCTTCCAGCTATCATCCGTTTTGATGATTTGTGAGGTTCCATCAGTATACGTAATATGGATTTCTGCCAGAGCTGCCACTCGATCACCGTAATGGTTAGGAGTACAGGTGAAACCAAATATACCTTTATACCAGCCGTTTCCCACTGTTATTTCTACTCTATTTTTCTCTTGAAGCAGTTCATCCGCCTGATACGTTTGGTATTGAAGCCGTTTATGATAGTTCGTCCACCCTGGTGCAAAATAAGTATCTCCTACCTTTTCACCGTTGAGTTTTATTTCATAAACGCCTAATGCAGTTGCATAGATTCGGACACTCTTAATCTCTTTCTCTGCCTTAAATTCTTTTGTAAAAATAGGACAGGCCGTTTCTTCTGCCGGAAAATCATGTGTAATCCATTCTGCACGAAAGTTGCTTCCCTTTAGAAGCCCTGTCTCAAAACTGCCTTCAACAGATGACTGTTTTCCTTTGTTGTCCCACACCTTAACTTGAACATCGTACTTAGTCTGTCTCTCAAGCTCTAGTCCCATATATTCTAGTAAGACAGATGAACCGCTTTCCATCTTACCGGAATCCCAAACCTTTTCTTTTTCTTTTGAAACAATGATCTGATAGGCGGTTTGCAAAACATTCTGTTCTTCTGATATAAGTTTCCAAGAGAATCTGGGCTTTTTAACATCAAGACCAAGAGGATTTTCTTGATATTCTATCCGTAAATCTGTTACTTTCATGGTATTAGTTCCTCTCATAAGAATTTTATATTTATAAGTATGGTATCGCTTTCTACATCTATTTTAATCGCTATCATTTCATTATTATGGTAATATCAATTTATTTTTGGTATTCTAATTTAAAATCTAAAAAATAAATTAAAAAAGACTGTTATGATGTAAACAGTCTTTTCTAACAACGGTTGATTAGTGTTTTACTTCTTATAACTTCTCAGAATACTTTGGTCATAGAAATAGGATTCCTCTTTGTCATGCAATGGATACCACACTTGTGCAAAGAAGGGATTCCTTTTTGCTTCTTCATCATAATTCCAAGGTGCTGGCAAGCATTCAGGACACCAGTGTCCCCCTAAAAGGACAAGAGTTGGACTAGCCTCAAAGTAATGCCCAAAAGCACAGCACCAGCGAAGTTTGGTAGATAAGTCACCTTTTTGCATCGTTTCCGAGAGGCAGTCACCTCCCCTAAACTCCGCGGCTTGCTTCATATCCTCAAGATCCAGTTCTGACCTTGGTTTGGTTTCATCATAACCATGATTAAGACGTACCGCCTTTTTCGATGGTTCCACCGCTTTGTACTCCTCCCAGCTAGGTATCTCTTTCCACTTTTCCTTTGAACCAAAGAAAGCAGTAATCCGGTCTTTCACATCATTTTTCATCCAATACATTGTACCAAGTTCCTTATTGGCCACTGGTTCCATGATTAACTTTTTAATAAAAAGTGCGGGGACATATTTAGCCAATTTCATTTTAAAAGGGGCATTTTCTTTTAACTCTGCAATAAACTCATCCGCGCTTCCACTTCTGAAGTGCAGATATTCTTCAAGCACATCGGAATCTTCATACCATTGACCGTGAAAATTCCTTGTTGCAAACCAATTTAAATCTGTCACTTTTTTAACATCCATGCCCAAAGCCGCGAAGCTTTTTTCCATAAATTCATAATTGGTTGTCCGATATTTCTCTCCGCCGCCAATGTTATAAATCCTTCTCCAAAACTCTTCCGGAATATCCTCATTACATACATTCGCTAAAAGCCTGCCAGAATCACGTGCCGTCACCCATTCAAATACACCATTGATTGGTTCGTGAAACATAATAGGATCTAAGTTATCCAGCATCCCGCTATAAAGAACTCCTGTTTGCCGTAAAGTTACCCAGTATTTCAAACCGGATTCAATCACTTCCCGTTCAGCAATCGTCTTCGAAATGGCATAGTTATCGTATACACTGATATTAATCGGGTCACCCGGCCTTCCCCAATGAATAGGCGGATTTCGATCCCCTGTTTCCGCCACTGTTCCTATATAAACGAGTTTAATCTCATCGGGATTCGCTTGAGCTTTAATGGCTTTAATAATATTTCTGACAGCCCCTACATTTACCTGAGTGGTTAATGCAGGAAGATAGTCTGCAGCCGGAGACACCATTCCACCGACATGAAGGACATAATCCGCTCCCATTACCCCTCTTGCTACATCATCATAATTCGTTAGATCTCCCCAGATGATTTTCACACCGGGTTCTTTTTCATACGGAGACATGCTCTTCCTATCTTTTTCCGTTGGCAACACCAAAGCTACTATATCAAAATGCTCTCTTCTATTCAGCAATTGCTTAAATCCTTCGAATCCCATGTTCCCCGAAGCACCTGTTAAAAATACTGTTTTTTTATTGTTCATATCCTCCACCTCTTTCCTAAAATCCTTTTATAAAATTCATGATAGAGAATCCTAATGATTTGATATGGTAATTTCATTTATAATTTGGTAATTTATTTACTAATAGACATTTTATTAAAACAATCGTAAGGGTAGGAAATCAGTATGCTAAACCGTATCGATACTCTAAAAGAAGTATGTAAGTTAATCTCTGAAACCTTTGATTTATCTATTTTTTTCGTTAAGCCGACTGGAGAGATTACGTTTGAAATCACTGATAACAGGGTATTAAACCCCCTATATCAAAATGAGAAACAAAATTTATTTTCCATACTAAACTTTGAACCGGACAAGCCATTTCAGGTTCCTGTTATTAGAAAAACCTACTTCTATGAGAATTATATTTTGTTCAGCGTAGTTCACGAGGAGATGATTGAAGGCACCTTAATTATCGGCCCTTCTCTTCCCTACGTTTTATTCGAACAGAAAATCAATGGGTTAATTAATGATTTTCATGTTTTTGCCCAGAGAGAACAGGTATCTCATTACTATTCTTCCATGCCGGTTATATCAATTGACAAGCTATTAAAGATTAGCGTTATGGCATTTTATCTGATTAACCAAACCCTAATTTCTACTGAACAGGTCACAAAGGAAAATGTAAATTTTGGAGAACAAGGAAATCAAGATAAGAGTAAACTACTCCCAAATACCAAAAGGGAACAGCCACAAGCTTTTCACCACGATCCACTTTTAGAAAAGAAGCTCTTAACGATTATTAGAGAGGGCCGGCTGGAGGAACTTAAAACCTTTACTCAGATGGGAGAAGAAAGCACCGGGGTCTTGTCAAAGTCCAGCTACATTCGCTCGAAAAAAAACGTATCAATTGCTGGAATTACCCTGGCAACCAGGGCTTCCATTGAAGGAGGACTTCACCCAGAAATTGCTTTTTCATTAAGTGATATTTATATCCAGAGACTAGAAGACTTAAAAACAATTAAAGACATTGACCATGTAACCGGGGAAGCTTTTTTTATCCTTACAGAAAAGGTAAATCAGGTAAAAGAAGAACGATTTTCTAAAACCATTACTACCTGCAAAAACTATATTTACAATAATCGATATGAAAGAATTACTCACGACGATGTAGCAAATCAGGTTAGTTTAAGTCATAGCTATTTATCCATCCTATTTAAAAAGGAAGTGGGCATTTCTGTCAGCGACTATATTCAACAAGTTAAAATAGATGAAGCTAAAAATCTGATCGAATATACCGAAACCCCACTTTCAGAGATTGGTTCATTGTTAAACTTTTCTGACCAGAGTTATTTCACAAAGGTTTTCAAAAAACATACCGGTATTACCCCAAAACAATACAAGGAAAAGTTTCACCTTTTACAAGAATAACCCGACAGAAAGTTTCTGCCGGGTTTGTTTCACTGTCATTCATTTGATTTATTTACAGCTTGCAGGATTCCCACCAGCATTTCCTCTGTAAATACACCATTACTCATTACAGCTGCATTATGAAGCGTAGTACCCAAAATCATTTCCTGCATTCCCGCTCCTAAGCTGCTTTCCCCTTCGAATTTGGCCTGACCCTGACCCATGGCTTTCATGATTTCTGCTCCCACAGGATGTTCCATTAATTCTCCGAATGTAGAATTTCTAGTCAATACTTTTTTAATCTTGACTGTAGATTCCACATTGACAGTCTCCTTAAGTAGAATCTCTCTTGAAGATTTACCAACCAAAATTTCAAAGACCCCAGATTCAACATGCCAATCCTTTATTTTAACATTGTAATAGGCAAATGCTCGCTTATCTAATTGGAATGAAACGGTCTTTTCTTCTCCAGGGATTAATGAAACCTTTTCAAATCCTTTTAGTTCTTTTTCAGGACGCGGTATATTGCTTTCTACATCTCTGACATAAAGCTGAACAATCTCTTTTCCTGCCATATTACCGGTATTTTTCACTTTCACAGTTACCGTAATGGTTTCATTATCCTTGATTTCTTTCTGATTCACTTGTAGATTACTATATTCAAAGCTTGTATAACTCAAACCAAAACCAAATGGGAATAATGGCTCGATATCCCTTGTATCATAATGGCGGTAACCAACAAATATTCCTTCTCTATATTCAACGGTTTCACCATCTCCAGGGAAATTTAAATAAGAAGGATTATGCACGAGTTTTTTCGGAAAAGTCTCTGCAAGCTTTCCGCTTGGGCTGGCGAGCCCAAACAATAAATCCGCAATGGCTCCACCTAATGCCTGCCCACCAAGATATGCCTCCAATACACCTTTCACCTTATTCAACCATGGCATTTCGATTGGAGCTCCATTACTTAACACAACAATAAGGTTACTTTGTACATCTGCTACTGCTTCAATCAATAACCTATGATTTTCAGGGATATTAAGATGTTTCCGGTCAAATCCTTCTGATTCATATCGCTCGGGCAGTCCAGCAAAAATCACTGCCACATTTGCCTGCTTTGCAGCTTTTACCGCTTTCTCTATTAAGCTTTCATTTACTTCATCACTTTCTAGTGAATATCCCTCTGAGTAAGAAAGAGTTGTTTGGTTTCCTGCTACTTTTGCAAGTTCCTCATAAATATTATCCACTTTAGTAGGATTAATATGCGAGCTTCCACCGCCCTGATATCTTGGGCTTTTCGCAAATGCCCCAATAACCGCAAGTGATTCCACTTCTTTAATTGGCAAGATATTGCCCTCATTTTTAAGCAGGACCATGCTTTCCCTTGCCGCTTCCCTCGCTAAAACATGATGTTCTTCCTTACTATAAACAGCATTTTCCTGATTATTTTCTACTGCCTTAAATACTACTTTTAGAATTCTTTCTACAGCCGCGTCAAGTACATCTTCTGAGAGTCTTCCTGATCTGACTGCTTCAATAATCTTGTTATCTCCAATTCCGCCGCTTGCAGGCATTTCAAGTTCAAGACCTGCAGCTAAACCTAAATCTCTTTCGTTGACTGCACCCCAGTCTGATACAACTAGTCCTTCAAATCCCCATTCATCTTTTAAGATATCACTTAATAACTTCTTATTCTCCGAACAGTAATCACCATTTACTTTGTTATAGGCCGCCATCACTGTCCAAGGCTGTGCATCTTTCACTGCTTCTTCAAAACTAGCTAAATATATTTCTCTTAATGTCCGTTCATCGACTACTGCATCAATGGACATCCTCTTAGATTCCTGATTATTTACTGCAAAATGCTTTAGGGAAGTACCAACACCCTTACTTTGAACACCTTTTATAAAATCAGCGGATAGCTTACTAGAGATATAGGGATCTTCTGAAAAATATTCGAAGTTCCTTCCGCATAATGGAGATCTCTTTATATTGACTCCTGGCCCAAGTACAATGGCCACGTTTTCCGCCTGACTCTCTTCACCAATGGCCGCACCAACTCTGTTCACCAATTCCTTATCCCATGAACAGGCAAGGCCTGCTGCTGAAGGAAAACAGGTGGAAGGTACACTTTTATTAATTCCTAGATGGTCAGTATCCCCTACCTGTTTTCTAAGCCCATGAGGTCCATCCGTCATCATAATAGAAGGAATACCTAACCTTTTAATTGCCTTCGTATTCCAAAAATCAGCACCTGAACAAAGTCCCGCTTTTTCTTCCAAGGTCATTTTATCAATTAGTTCTTTGATTTTTCTGCTCATGCTATACTACCTCCTACGTATTACTAACTAAATGACACCGTTTTCTATTTAATGATATAAGATGTTATAGTTTTTTTATGGTAGTTTCATTTTATTTTTTGTATTTATATCAATATTGTTACTAAAAATATCAGTTGTAAAAACAACTTGATACACCTTTGAAAGGTAAATTGAAAGACTGTTTGCGTTATTTTTTCAAACAGCCTATAAAACTATAATAAAAAAATTAGTTTTGTACTTTTAAGCTACAAAACTGCTTTCAGAGTAATCTTAATTTTATTAAATTTAAGGCTCTGTTATTTTTCATTGTTGATTTTCGTACCAGGGGTAAGAATCCATAGGCGGAGAATTTCCGGCTATTATCTATAGAGGGACCTTTGGAGCAGTTATAAGCGGAGATATTCCGATTAACTGCTTTAAATAAGACAAAATCCGAGGATTTGGATACATTAAGCGGAAAAACTCCGCCTGTTTTAAAGGAAATATGGGTATTTCCCTATTTAAACGGAAATACTCCGCTTATTTTCCAAACACAGTGAAATCAATATTCAGTTTTAACAGAGCCAAATTTAAAAAGAGAACAGATTTTATCTGTTCTCCCCTTTCCTACTCTCTAAAGAAGATATTTAAATTATTTTAGAACTTTTATAATCACTAGTATTAAAGTTGTCCTTTTTTTCAAGTTCCCTTTAAAATAGCTTCGCCTTCAACATCAATATTTGGCAATAGTTTATCGAGCCATTTCGGCAGATACCAAGCTGATTTTCCCATTAACATCATTACAGCGGGAACATTGGCCATCCTTACGACATTTTGACATAAATTATGTCATATGATTATACAATTTCATACTTTCCCTAAACTGTAGGTCGGAGGTTCGAATCCTCTTCGGGACGTCAAAAAGCGAAAACGCTATGTATCGTGGTTTGTTATCCGTTCAATCAGTCGGAAACAATGCACATACATAGCGTATTTTACTTACACTGTATGGACGCAGTTTTCGACAATGCGATGCCCCGACTGCCTGATAATTGGCAGAAATCCTGCGGAGCATTATAACAAAAAAATAAGTGCCCATAATTTTTTTATGGGCACTTCTTCGATTTTATCGCAAAATATTTTCCCTTAAAATAAATTGTGCCAATTCTTCAATTTGCTCCGAAATGGCGCGGTCACTTTCCAGTGGAGGGCAAATTTCACGGATTTCCTCCAGATACTCTCTTGTTTTAGGGGCTAGGTCTCTTTCAGCCCCTTCTAGATAAATAGCTTGAGAGGCACATATCATTTCAACGGCAATGACTCTGGCCGAATTATGAATAATTTCCCTTGCTTGTCTTGATGCGATGGTCCCCATGCTGACATGGTCTTCCTGATTTGCAGAAGTAGGAATGGAATCAACACTGGCAGGGTGAGCAAGGACTTTGTTCTCAGAAACAAGGGAAGCGGCAGCATATTGTGCAACCATTAAGCCACATTCTAATCCCGGATCTACAGCAAGGAAAGGAGACAATCCGCTTAACTGCGGATTTACAAGCCTCTCAATCCTACGTTCAGAAATATTTGCCCACTCCGCTGAAGCCACCTTTAAAAAGTCCATTGCTAATGCAATCGGCTGCCCATGGAAGTGACCTCCCGAAATGATTTCACCACTTTCTAAAATAATGGGATTATCCGTAACGGAATTGATTTCGACTTTTAAGCGGTCTTCCACATATTGAATCGTCTGCCAAGAAGCGCCATGTACCTGAGGGATACAGCGAATCGAATAGGCATCTTGAACCCGAACTTCTCCCTGATGGGTAATCCTTTTACTGCCTTCAAGCCATTTTCGCATCCGGGCTGCAACCAATTCCAGCTCTGGATGTGGGCGAACTGCCAACAGTTCTCTTTCAAATGCAGAAATGATTCCTCTTAAAGCCTCCATTGTTAAACAGGCTGCCATATCTGCAGCTAACCCTACACGCTCGGCTTCATTTAGTGAAATGGTTCCTACTGCCGTCATGGCTTGTGTTCCATTAATTAGAGCCAGCCCTTCTTTTGCCTCCAACGATACAGCTGTAAGTCCCGCTCGTTTAAGTGCTTCCGCTCCAGGAAGAAGTTCTCCTTTATATTCAGCTTTCCCTTCTCCAATCAGTACAATTGCAATATGCGAAAGTGGGGCTAAATCACCGCTAGCACCGACTGAACCTTTGCAAGGTACGATGGGGTGAACCCCAGCATTAATCATATCGACTAACAGATCTAGCGTTTCTTCCCGAATTCCGGAGAAACCTTTGACTAAGGAGTTAGCCCTAAGTGTCATCATTGCCCTAACTACCGAAGTTGGCAGGGGCTCACCAACTCCAACCGCATCCGCCCGCAGCAGGTTCAGCTGCAGCTTTGCTATATCCTCCTTTTCAATCTCAATATCACTTAATTTACCAAAACCGGTATTGACACCATAAATCACTTTTCCATCATTTATTTGTTTTTCAATTCGCTGCCGACTTGCTCGAACTCGAATTCGATTTTCTTCAGGGATGGAAACGCTTGCATTTCTATTAACAATACTATCAATCTTGTACCGGTCAAGAGTCATTCCGTCAAGTTCTATTACTTCTAGTTCTACTAATTTGCTTTGACCCATTCGCTATCAAACTCCCTTTAGTGCTTTCGCAAAAATATTCTGTACTTTGACACTATTATAAAACTAATGCTGCTACTATACCAAACACAAATAACGGGATGTTATAGTGTAAAAACGTCGGAACACATGTATCCCATATATGGTCATGCTTCCCATCCGCGTTTAATCCAGATGTCGGCCCAAGAGTACTATCAGAGGCAGGTGAACCGGCATCTCCAAGGGCACCAGCTGTACCTAGTAATGCCACAGTGGCCATAGGACTAAAGCCCATCATAATACATAACGGTACGAACACAGTGGCCAAGATTGGAACTGTACCGAAAGATGTTCCAATTCCCATAGTTACTAAAAGTCCGATAAGCAATAATAATATAGCTGCCAATAGCTTGCTATCCCCAACAAGAGAGTTTACTGCTCCTACCATTTCACTAACTGCACCAGTCTCTTTAAGAACGGTTGCGTAGCCCGAAGCAATTAACATAACAAAAGCAATGGCTCCCATCAGTTTTACACCATCTTGGACAACTTGTTCCCCATCCTTTAATGTGACAATCCGTCCGATAAACATAACTAGAATTCCCGCAAGAGCTCCCAATACCATTGAGCCGGCGATTAGCTGCGTAGCTAATGCCATGACAACGGCTCCTATCGTGATAAAGTCCCTTATCTCAAACTTTCTTGCAGCCGTTTCGCTGGTTGCACTGACCTCCGCAAAAGCGGAATCCTGACTTGCTTCATATGTTCTTGATTTGCGGTAAGAGAAAAAGACGGCGATGAATAAACCAACAAACATGCCAACTGCAGGAAGAATCATCGCCAGTGGGATTTGCGTTTGAGCAATTGGCATTCCGTTTGCTTTCATTTCTGCAGCAAGAATTCCATGGAAAATGATTCCGTAACCAACAGGAATAACGATATATGGCATTTTCAATCCAAAAGTAAGGGCACTAGCCACCGCTCTTCTATCAATTTTTAAATAATTAAAGAAAAGCAAAAGAGGTGGGATTAAAATTGGGATAAATGCAATATGGACTGGAATTAGGGTTCCAGAGAGACATGTCAGTCCAGCAATCATAAGCAATAATACATATTTGCTTTGCTTTTTCTTTGCAAGCAATTTATCTATCAAAATCTTGGTAATTCCAGAGTAAGCGATCATCGCTGCAAACACACCAAGTAAAATATAACTTAATGCCGTTTCCGCTTGTCCCCCCATACCTCCTATTAATGTGGAAAGCGTTTCTGGAAGCGATAGTTTTGCTGCAAGTCCGGCGACAATGGCAGCAAATAACAAAGCAAAAATAACGTGCACCCTTAAAAGACTCAAGACCGTTAATACAAGTACAGATATTAGTACAGGATTATCTAACATATAGGACCCCCTCATAATTTGACTAATTAATAGTTTTATTTTTTCGCTTCATTCCTGAAAAGAAAGTGGCGTCATATATAAATTCTTAAGTGGCGCTAGGGCTTAAAAAGTATTTTTTGTACATGCACCGTTGTCTTTGCCCATCTATTCTCTATGATTGATATACCATTGCTCAATGAGCGCAGCCGTCAGTCTGCCAGTGTTAAGTAGGTTTTCAATGCTGATACATTCCCTGAAAGAATGGATATTCTGAAACCCGAGTCCCAGTGTCAAACAAGTTAATCCATTTTCATTTAATACATTCGTGTCTGCTCCGCCCAATGTTTCTGTTAAATAGGGTTTTACAACGATATTTTCAGCAGCTCTCCAAACTGTTTTTACTAAAATATCATCTTTAGGAATTTCAAATCCCAAATACTTTTTCTCAGTTCTCACATTGACTTTCGCGCCCTTTTTCAATGCAGCTTGGTGCATTACTTCTTCCATATGCTTTAGCTGAGCATTAAGCTTTTCCTCTGAAAAGCTCCTAACTTCTCCCGCCAATGTGACACTGCCCGGAATTATAGAGGTAAGCTCACCTCCGTTAATAATCCCAATATTGGCCAGAGTTCCTTCTTCAATTTCGCCAAGTTTCATGTTGGAGAGACCTTCAGCTGCTATTAAAATAGCACTATTACCTTCTTCTGAATTGAGAGCAATATGGGCGGAATTACCCTGAATCTCAATCCAAATCCGACTGCTATAAGGACCTTTAAGAATAATTTGACCGACATCACCGCTGCTATCAAAAATATAGCCTGTTTTACTTTTTGCTTTAGAGTAATCCATATAGGTGGCACCAACTAATCCCGGCTGTTCATTTACGGTTAAAATAAATTCAATTGGACCATGCGGAATACCACCCTCAATGATGGCTCTCACGGCCTCAAGATAGGCCGCTAATGCCGCTCTGTCGTCAGCCCCTAAAATCGTTGTCCCGTCAGAATGGATGACACCATCTTTAATTACCGGATTCAAACCCTCTGTTGGTAAAACGGTATCCATGTGTGTAGAGAAGAATAATGGCGGAATTGTTGGATCAGATCCTTCATGCCAAGCAATCAGATTGCCTACTTCCCCATTAAAATTTTTATGTGCTTCGTCAAACTCAAGAGTAAACCCAAGCTCTGGTAAAGCCTTAATTAAGTAATCAGCGACCTGCTGCTCCTTTGTGCTCGGTGCGTTTAATTTGGCTAATTCCAAAAATAAATCTAAAAGACGATCTCCATTTACATGCTCAGCTGCTCTCGATTTAAGTTTAGTTTGCATTTGAATCCCTCCATACTTCTCTTCATCTAGATTTGCGGTTAACAACCACTTTACCGTTTTTTATAACCGTTTCTACGATATTAGTTCCTAGTTCATATGCCACATGCTTATAGGTTGGAACATCCCAAATCTGTAAATCTGCTAATTTTCCTTCCTGAATGACTCCACGGTCATAGAGGTTGAGTGCCCTCGCACCCGCAATTGTGGCTGCTTTAATCGCTTCCTCCACGGAAAACTTATACAAACGGCAAGCAAGAGTGATGACAAACTGCATTGATTGCGTATAGGATGCAGGGCAAAGGTCTGTAGCCAGCGCGATGTCCATTCCCAAATCGAGCATCTGTCTAGCATCAAATGGCCGCTTATGACCTACAGCAAAATCAAGGGCCGGCATTAAAACAGCTGTTACTTTTGCCTCTGCAAGCTTTTTCATTACTCCTACTGGCGTGTAATTTAGATGATCAATGGAAACCATTTTCATTTCAGCCGCAAGGTCAGAGCCACCTATGTAAGAGTAGGCATCTGCATGAATTTTTGATTTCATTCCATACTCTAATCCAGCCTTAAGAATCCTTTCCGATTCCTCCGCTGTAAAATAACCATCATCACACCATACATCGCAAAACTCAGCCAGTTTTCGTTCAGCAACTTTTGGAATCATATCGTTAATAATGACTTCCACGTATTCCTCTCTCGACAGGTTTTCAGGAATTCCATGCGCTCCTAAAAATGTATTAATTACATCAAGCGGTGTTTCTTCTCCGAGTCTTCTGCTAACTTCAAGAATTTTAATTTCACTTTCTGTCGTTAGACCGTATCCGCTTTTACTCTCCACCGTTGTAATTCCATGCTCGAGCATTGTCAGCATGCGTTTCTTTGATTGTTCAAATAATTCATCCGCAGAGGTATTCCGTGTAAGCTCAATCGTTCGATTCGGCCCTTTTGTCATCGAAAGCTTTTCAAGCTGCTCCGGCTTTCCTGTCATCTTAGCCGCATATTCTTCCACCCTTGTGCCATAAAACACTAAATGGGTATGGGAGTCAACAAAGCCTGGAACAACAACTTTGCCTACAGCATCAATTAAACTGCCCGGCTCAAATTCAAATTGGGCTTTAATCTCTTCTTCGGAGCCAACTCCAACTATTTTGTCATCTTTAATCGCAATCCAGGCAGTTGTGATCACACCGATGTCTTCCATGCTCTCTCCAACACAGGTTAGAGCTTCTGCTGCCTGTGCGATTACTAAATCTACCTTTATCTTTACTTTGGTATTAGACATTTTTAGCCATACCTCCATGATTTTTTTCACATGTCTAGTTGTACTAGAGGTGATTTTTCCCCAATTTGTACAAAATCACAAACTTGTAATTTATAAAAACAACAAAGCAAGCGGTGTGATTAGCATAAGAGAAAATACCGTTCTTAAGAACCAGATAGAGATGATATCTCTCATCTTCAACGGAATTTCTGTTGACATGATGCACGGGATTAACGAAGAAAAGAAGAGAATGACAGAAACGGATAAAGACCCAATAATAAATCTTGTCTCTAAACTGGTTTCCAAAACGACTAAAGAAGGAACAAACATATCAATTAAATTAATTGCTGCAGCCTTTGCTGCCAAGAATGGCTCTGGGATTTGCAAAAGCGCTGTTTGCGGGTAAAATACATAGGCTATATAATCAAACACTGGTGTTTGGTTTACTAATATTAAACCCAGTAAGCCAATTGACATAATCGTAGGCAGAATGCCCATTGCCATTAGGACTCCGTCTCTAACATTTTCAAAGATATTCCGCCACAGTTTAGGGGCTGATGAAGCTGTCACCATCGCTTGATTCCATGCTACCTTCAGGCGGTCCTTCTTTATTACATCTTCAGGATAGCCTTCACCCGAGTAGTAATCATCACTCATTTTGCTGATTGGTCTTAGACGTACTGTAATGGCTGTAACAGCAAATGTAACAACTAAAGTTAACCAAAAGTAAAGATTCCAAATATGCATTAGATCCAATGTTTTCGCGACAACAATCATAAATGTTGCGGAAACGGTTGAAAAGCCTGTGGCAATAATCACCGCTTCTCTTTTCGTATATTTTCCTTCTTTATACACCCTATTTGTAATTAAAAGCCCAATAGAATAGCTGCCAACAAATGATGCAACAGCATCGATCGCTGACCTTCCCGGTGTTCTCCAAATCGGTCTCATAATTGGCTGCATAAAAATACCGATAAACTCCAATAATCCATATCCAACCAACAAGGCTAAGAAAACGGCTCCAATTGGAACAAGCATACCAATTGGTATGAGTAAGAAGTTTAACCAATAAGGACCCATATCTTCAGCCATTAACCAGGCGGGACCAGCCTTAAAAATGACAAGAATGGTTGCAATTGCCCCAAGAACTTTAAATAAAGAAAAAACCACTTCCACAGCATTTCTATTCCATGTCTTCTTATAAAAGGGGTGGATGGCGCCTAACACAACAATGATTAATACATAATAGGATGCACCATTTCCAATCAATGATCGAACCCAAGTCACGAAATGATCTAATGGAATAGAGCTTTTCCCGTTCCATTCGATTGGAATAAAGAACATAAAGATACCAATTGAGCTGAACAGTAAAAACTTTATAATGTTCTGAATGGAATGAATGGGCGCCAGCAAATCAGAATTTTGATTGAGCCCTGGCTGATGAGTTTCTACGGATTCTTGAAGTTCACTCATATGTTCACCTCTTTTAATAATTATCCGGAGTTTTTTGGGATTATCTAATCAAAAGAAAGGCTGTCCCTTAAGTCGTATTCCAGTCTAAGATCATACCGATTTTATCAAGATGATTTTGAATGGCAGGTTCATACCCCTTTACGTTGGGGACAGCCTTTATTTCTCAGTAACAGTAAAATTAAGCCTTTACATTTTCCTTCTCTAGATCCTTTGGACCAAATGTTGCCTTCGGTGACCACCATAGCGGAATCTTAATGCTTTCATCAGTCAGTTTTCCTTTTCCGTTGGCTACATCACGGGCAGTTTCGTAACCAGCCTGGGCATGGCGTACAACTCCAATACCTGAGTCAACTGTCATAGCTACTTCAAGTCTCATATCAGATTCTGCAGTTCCATCAGCAATCATCGTTACACCCGTATGAACCGCTTCACCCATAGAGTAATTAGCTTGTAATGCGATTAAATCACACATACCAACTGCATTTAATAGACCATTCAATACCGGCCAGTCAGAGATTAAGTCACCGCCATCTTTCATATTCTCAGACTCGAATGTTGGGTTTACTATGGAACCAGAGTCAAGATTGTCACGGGAGAATGCCACTGGCCCTGAAAGTTCACCTTTCTTAATCATGTCATTTACTTTTAAGGCGAATTTCTTCCGCTGCCCAAAGCCCATGTAACAAATACGAGCAGGTAAAGCTTCGATCGGGATATGTTTCATTGCCAGTTTAATCCAGCGAGTTACCAGCAAGTCATCACTAAATTCTTCAAGAATCATTTCATCAATTTTGCGTAAATCTTCTGCTTCACCTGATAAACAGATCCAGCGGAAAGGTCCGCGGCCTTCGCAGAATAGTGGACGAATGTATTCAGCAACAAATCCTGGAAGACGCTTTGCTTCTTTTGCTTCAAACCCAGCATCGATACATTCCTTACGGATACTAGTGCCGTACTCGAAGGAGTGCACGCCAAGATCCAAGAATTTAATTAATGCCTTAAGCTCACGGACCATTGTTTCGCGGGCTTTTTCTAAATAAAGATCACGATTTGTGTCGCGAAGTTCTTCTGCTTCTTGAACAGTGTAACCGGATGGTAAGTAAGAGATTGGGTCATGTGCTGGTGTCATGGATGTTGAGATATCTGGTAACCAGCCTGTTTGAAGAACTTCTTCGAATATATCTGCAGCGTTTCCTACCACAGCGACACCAAGCGGCTTTCCTTCTGCCGCATATTGCTTTGCCATTGAAATTGCCTCATCCAATGTGTCTGCGATACAATCAATAAATCCTTTTTCAATTCTGCGATTAATAATGTCAATGTTAGAGTCACATAGAATCGCAACCCCGCCATGCATGGTCATTGCTCTTGTTTGGTTGCCGCCCATTCCCCCAGCACCGGCAGTTAAAAGGATCTTCCCAACAAGGGAATCATTATAGTGAAGACGGGCAATAGCTGATAATGTTTCAAATGTACCTTGGATAACGCCTTGTGTACCGATGTACTCCCATGGAGCAGCAGTATAGTTAGCATACATTGTTAAGTTCTTATCTTGGAGATCATAGAAAGTAGGCCAGTCAGCTTTCATAATATTGGTTGTTGCCATAACAACGGTTGGGGCATATTTATGAGTTTTGAAGACGGCCACAGGCATACCTGATTGAACTACAAGTGTTTCATCATCTTCAAGCTCTTTTAACGATTCTACAATCGCATGGTAGGACTCCCAGTTACGTGCAGCCTTTCCAATCCCGCCGTAAATAACGAGTTCTTCTGGTTTCTCAGCATTTTCCATGTTATTTTCGAGCATTCTCAGGATTGACTCTTGTCTCCAACCTTTACAACGGAGTACATTTCCTCTTTGTGCTTTTACGGAATATAAAATTTCTGGTTTCGACATAAACATTTCCTCCTAAAAAAATAATTGTAGTTTTAAGTCTACTCACTTTAGATATTGCAAGTTGCGTGCCAACTTTTGAAATCCTCCTATTTTTATTAAATTTTCGCAAAAAGCCTGTATGGAAACTTAAAAGTTATTAATAAGGTAAACGGAGAAATGGAAGAATTTTCAAATATACCGCAGATAGATTTTGCACAGCTTTTTGTCTATAGAAATCCTTAAACATAATGAACTGTTAAAAACGGTTACTTTTTCTAAGTGCAGATATTATTTGCATGCAGACTATTAATAAAATTCAAAATACATGTTATATTCTGATAAAGGTTATTCTTTTGTAGGAGGTAAAGAATATGATTGCACAATCGATAGGTTCTATTATTAAAAGTTTTGTTGACGGAGTGGTTGTCCTAAATGACACCCTCCATATTTTATGGTATGACCTGCATCCAGTCTTTGAATTAGATTTAATAGAAGGGCAGCATATTTTAGACCATATCCCCCTCAAGCGGGAGAAATTAATTGAGAATGAAAAGTTTACCCTAACATTGAATCAAAAAAAGCTCACTATTGAGGTAAAAAAATTTTCTTCAGAAAGTGATTACATTATCCTTTGTATCGAAGACATTACGAATTTAATAGAAAATCAAAAAGCTAGATTATATTGCCTTGAGAAAATAATGGATTCTTTAGGTGAAGGGGTCATGATGAGCGACCATGAGGGAAGGATAGTCTTATATAATCATGCTCAGGAAAAGCTTGAGGGATTAGAAAGCCAGGAAATTATCGGAAAGCACCTTTGGTCTGCTTATAATTATAATCCGCAGTATTCCGAGCATAAGCATACCTTCAACACAGGAAAGCCCATATTTTCACGGTACCGGGCTCATTCAACTGTAAACGGAGTACCACGGTATGTGAATTATAGTACGTTTCCTATTCAAAGAGATGGAGACACCATCGCTGTTTTTTCAGTAAGCACAAATGAATCACAGCTTAAGGATCGCTTACACCAAGCGATCGAGCAAAAAAGGCAAACGATTCAATCCTCTGAATCTGGTTCCCAGCACTTTAACAATGGTACCTCCTTTACATTTGAAAATATTAAAGGCAAAAGTTTCACCTTGAAAAATCTCATTCTAGAAGCTCAAAATATTGCGATACATAATACTGATGTGTTAATTGTCGGAGAAACCGGAACGGGAAAGGAACTGTTTGCCCAGAGTATACACAACCATAGTCCAAGGGCAGAAAATCCATTTGTAGCAGTTAACTGTGCAGCTATTCCTGAAACCTTATTGGAAAGCACGCTATTTGGAACTGTAAAAGGGGCTTTTACCGGAGCAGCGAATCAAATTGGGCTTTTCGAATATGCAAAAAATGGTACACTTTTTCTTGACGAGATTAACTCTATGCCGCTTACACTACAGTCGAAACTGATGAGAGTTTTGCAAGAACGTTTGGTTAGAAGGGTCGGATCGAATGACGTTTCCCCAGTAGAATGTACAGTTATTAGCGCATCAAATGAGGACCCAATTAAACTGATAGAAGAAAAAAAGATGCGTCTTGATTTATTTTATCGAATCGCTCATACAAGTCTTTTTATTCCGCCTTTGAGAGAACGTACTGAGGATATCATATTTTTTATCAACTACTTTATTGAAAAACATCAAAAAAAATTCAACAAAACTGTTCCAGGGCTTTCAAAAACATTACAATCAGCACTCCTTCAATATCCTTGGCCTGGAAACACCAGGGAATTGGAACATCTAATTGAAAATATCATCATACAAACTAGTGAATCGGAAAGCGAAATAAATATTGACCATCTCCCTGCCTATTTACGAAATAAACTGGTATCAAAAAGTTCATCAAAGAATAGAAAACAGAAAGAAATGACGAATAACCCATTTAAATCTATTTTTAGTAACTCCCAAGAGCATTATATTCAGAGGGTTTTAGATCAAAACGACTGGAATATTTCAAAATCAGCTAAAATGCTAGGGATTACCCGACAAAGTTTACAATACCATATAAAAAAACATGAGTTGAAAAAAGCTGGAACGAAGAAGGATAGTTAAAAAAGGAATACCAAATTTGGACTAGCAGGATATAGCAAATGTTTCCTAAAACGTAGGTCGGAGGTTTGAATCCTCTTAGGGACATTAAAGAAATCCTTATTTATAAAGGGTTTCTTTGTTTTTTAAAAAAGTTTTGTAAACGAATATCCTGAATTTTTGTTTGCAGATGAATTTTGTGATGATACGCTTCAAAAAACGAAGAGTCGATAAGAAGTTTAATTCAAGGGGAGTGGGTGTAGATAATTTCAGAAGAAGTATCTAAAAACGTTGTAATGCTGGTTTCATACGATAAGCCATATAATCACGCTTTTTTTTAGCATTGTGCTGCTCAAATGCGTCTATTGGCATTTATTGTGAAATCAACTTAGATTATTCCTAAATCCTAGTCTTACTCTCCAGGATGGATAACGCCTGACGATGATCAGTCAGGCGATACTATTATCCCTTAATTTGAAAATTCCCCTTAAGCTTTCTTCTTGACTGAACCTTAAAGGCTTTTCGGACAACTCCAAAATAAATCAATAAAGCGATAAAGCTAGTTGCCAACATAATAACCCCCATTGGAATGGCAGAATACTCTCCTGCTATTCCAACAAGCGGAGATGTTAAAGACCCCAGAACAAATGGCAATAGACCTAAAAGCGCAGAGGCACTTCCTGCTATATGGCCTTGTTTCTCCATAGCTAATGTGAACGAAGTGGAAGAAATGACGGCTAATGATCCAATAAACAAGAAGATAGGAATCGCAACGGCAATTAATGGCGCCTTCAATAGAAGAGCTGCAAGTAACACAGCACCCGCTATATTAGCCGTAAATAACCCGATTTTTAAGAAGGTCGTTTCAGATATGTAATCTGCTAAACGTCCTACCAATTGACTTCCAATAATCAGCGCAACACCATTCACTCCGAATAATAGACTGAATACTTGCGGAGATACACCGTAAATGTTTTGATAAACAAAAGGAATACCTGAAACATAAGCAAAGATTCCTGCTACGATTAATCCTTGAGTAAAGGCATACCCTGTAAACTCTCGATCCCTGAATAAGGAACCAAAATTCTTCACGACCTGTGAAAAATTACTTGGGACACGCTTATCCTCAGGTAAGGTTTCGTCTAGTTTCCATGAAACTATTAAAACTAAGACAATTCCTATACACGATAAAACTAGAAAAACTCCTGACCAGTCTGTAAACGCCAGGATGATAGCTCCCGCAATCGGTGCTACGATTGGTCCAAGATTACCCACTAACATCAATAAAGAGAAAAACTTAGTCAGTTCTCTTCCACTGTAGAGATCGCGAACGATTGCCCTAGAAATAACAAGACCGCCTGCGGCCGCAAAGCCTTGAATGAAACGTGCACCAATAAAAGTGTAAATATTGGGTGCAAATGCACAAATGATAGAAGCGATTAAATAGAGAAAAAGGAAAGTCCTAAGCGGTTTCCGACGGCCTTGTACATCACTCATCGGTCCAATAATTAATTGACCCAATCCTAATCCAAGCAGGCAAGTCGTTAAACTAACTTGAACGAGAGATGCAGTTGTATCATAGTCTTTCACAATCGTAGGAAATGAGGGCAAATACGTATCAATTGTAAAAGGACCTAAAAGGCCAAGTGACCCTAATAATAAAGCAAGTTGTAATCGTTTCGAGCCTGTTAAAGTATTCAACTATTACTCTCCTTTTTATACATTTTATTATTAAATTTGTTAACTTTTTGAAAATGCGTAATAACTGGGGTTAGAATCAACATGCATACAAAAATAGCACAGGACAAATTACTTCGTCAAGCGAATTATTACTATGAGGATTTTTTGAGATAGATTCAAAATTCAATATTAAAAAAATCAGGATGAATCCTGCTCTTTAAATGGTTCTCTAGTATTTTTACCAGTATCTCAATACTATCTTTTAACGGCGGTAATTGCTCGGATAAATTTTGCAATAATCTTATAGATTTCCTTTAATAATTCATATCTTCCCTGCCTCAGAAGGCAAGGCTTTTCATTATTGCTTTTATTAAATAATTTTAGTCCAATCTCTTTTATTTTTCATGACAAAAATAAAAGCCTGCCACTTATCAAAGTAACAGGCACCGTTTACTATTTGAATAATGCTTCAACATCTACTTCAAAACCATTTATGATGACGGATTTAATTAAACCCTGTTTCTCATTTTCAATTAGACGATATTGATTGTCTTCCCCTAATGAATAAACCATAATATTGTTCAATATTGGGTTGATTATCCAGTATTCTTTAACATGGAATTTTTGATAGAGATTTGTTTTAAATATTAGGTCATGTGACTGGTTGGAAGGGCTGATAATTTCAATTATCAATTCGGGAATACCAATGTATTTCTGTTCAGTAAAACCTGTTTTGTCACAAATGATCGATAAGTCAGGTATAATAATCTTTTTCTCTTCACTTTATTTATCGACAAATTCAACATCATAAGGAGCAGCCAGAACTTCGCAATCCTTTCCGTCTAGTAATCGAAATAAAAATGCGGATAGTTTCATTGATATTCTTTGATGTTTCGTGTTGGGAGATGGGGAGATATAAACAACACCATCGATATATTCTAATTGCTGGTCTGTTTCTTTCCTTAATTCTTCAATTTCCTCAATGGTGATATATTGATCTTTAGGTAATTTCAGAGAAAACACCTTCTTTCAAACCAATTCTTATTAATATAATATGAAAAAGCTGTAAATAAAACAAAGATGAAAGATTATTACTGCCATTCCTTATAAAGGAACAAACCTCATGATCAAAATGAGTTATAAAATTTTTTTAACGTTCTCCAAATAAAGTAACCCGACAGACCAAATCTGTCGGGCTTACCTTACATCTTTTTTTGAAAAAGGTAATTTATATTATGTTATTCTCAATTCTTATTATCTTCCTTTTTCCTAGATGATAAATTTGTTAACGCACTTGGCAGAGCAAACATTGCTGATAAAAAGATTGGCAGCGGAACAAAGCACAGTACTACAGGCCTGTAATAACAGCTATCGCCAATTCAGATAATAGCAGCATTCCAGAAGGCATAAGTTTAGCAAAGGTGCCTCCAAGAATGATGACTGCTGCTATATAATTTATGGGTTCTTAACATCCTATTTTAATTTGCCAGTACCCGCCTTCGCTTTTACCAGCGCTGGTACTGCCTGTGTAGGATCAATTTTTGTAAACAAGGATGGTTCCCAGCCAACATTTTCATTTAACTGGACCGTATGTGTTTGATTAAAGGCTTTGACTAAATCTACTTCATTTGCAGAGCTTTTTCCATTTACAAAAGATCCACTTTCATAAATGGATGTTCCCTTCCAGTCCTTAATAATTTCTCCAGGATCAACATCATAATCAAAATTAAAGTAATTATTCTCAGCATAAATTTTAGAATTCACGCCAACGCCTAGAGCATATTCAAACTGATAATCTGAGTCTTTATTAAACTCATAATAATTGTTGTAAACATGTACTTGACCATATCGTACCCTAGGCAGACGCTGTGTTACGTTTTTGTAATAGTTATGGTGAATCGTGACCTTTAAGTGTCCCTCGTCGGTCTTTTTACTATCGCTTGAGCCGATAAGTGAGGTCTTGTCATGGTCCTCTAATACATTGTAAGAAATGGTTACATAATCTGCGCCATTCGTCACATCAAGCAATCCGTCATGCTGCTGATAGGTTCTTCCAAAAACTTTTCCAAAATCCTCGTCATGGTGTTCTCCATCCGTAAACTTGTTATGATCAATCCAGACATTGTGCGAGTTATTTGTTACCGTTACATTGTCATATTCGGAGTTCCATTCACCAAACTCGCCGTCGGTTGGGTCCCATTGTGGAAAGAAATCAACAGGTGCTTCAAATTCGATATTGCGGATAATGATATTTTCTACACCGCTCATAATAAAGCTGCCGCCTATAATTTTGGCGTCGTCTCCTAGTCCGAGAATCGATGTGTTTGAGCCAATATTAACAACGATTTGCTGTTTTTGGTTTTGAGCAGAGCGGGCACGTGCATCCTCCAACGGCCCGAACACTTCGTCATCGTGACCCCATACCTCAGGTTTATAGGCATCAAGGTAGGCAATATCATCATAGGCTGGATCTGCATAATACTCAGGTCCAACTGGAGTATTATTCGAATCTACATTAAAGTCAATCGTACCTTTAACATAAATAATTTTAGGAGTGTTATCCTTGCCGTTTCCAAGAGCTTTTAGAAGCTCGCCTTTATTGGTTACAGTGAACACATGGCTCACGTCAGCGGCTGCCCCTCCTGTTGTTCCCGTACCATAAGCTGCCCAGCCATCCTTAGGTGCTAGAACTTCACTTCCTAAATTAGACGAAGCTGATGTTACCGAAGCAATCCCCATTGACAACAAAGAGACTGCTAAAAGACTGCTAAATGTTTTTTTCATCCAGTACACTCCTTTAATAATTAGAATTTAATCAATCTTCGCATTTCCTGTTAATATTAACCGCAAGCGCTTACAATGAAAATTCAATATGTTAAGATGTTTGTTTGATTTTTTTAGATTTTCATAATTTTTAATATTTAGTATCTCTATTAAGTTTCGGCATTACAAAGAGGGCGTAATTTTTAAATCACCCCCTGATTGTTTCTTCTATTTTTCTACTTAGATAAAAACAACTATTATTAATGCATTTCCCACCTATCCTTAGGAGCGTTACATCTCTAATTCAAGTTCACGAATTGCTTTTGCCTTGATTGAATGAATTTCAGCAATTTGTTGATTTATTACCTCAGTTCTTGCTGCCATTGGTGAATCACTCTTAACAACGCTGCCCTCTTTTAATGGGGAGATATAAATATACATTCCTTTTGCTATCAGGTCTTGCTTATGCTGTTGCAGGCCGATTTCCCATGTAGCATTATTACAGAAATTATCATGAATTAACTCGCCATCGATAAACGCATAACCAATATCTCCGGCATAATCAATTTGAAGAAGAAGTTCTTTTACATCATCAAAAACATCTGGTTCAAAACGAATCACTGCTTTATTTTGATTAACCATTTTAACATTTAGTCCAGAATGCGTTACATTGATTGTTTTTTTATATTCCTTGAATAAGCCATTGCTGCGGCTAGAAATTTCCTCACCAGCAATTTTAATGGAGGTATTAAAGCCTGGAAATGACTTTATATCAACATCCTCTAGTCCTACGGTTTCCAGCCTTATTTTTTCTTCACCTACAAGCAAGGTTGCATTCGTAATGAATACCTGTTCTTTGCCTCTATATCGAAACTTCCAAAAGTTTAGGCTTGGTTCATGCGTCATCGTACAAACATAAAGCGTTCTGCCCGATTTCAACGTGATTTCAACTAGACTAATCTCCTTATTACTTACTTGTATCCATGTATGTTCATCACATATGATGTTCCCATTATCGACACTTACCTCTTGGATCTCATCACTTTTAAAATAATACTCCCCATTCATTCCTTTTGGAGTGAAAAAGAAAAAGTATGATTCACCATCATGCTCTATGCTTGTTAGGAATTGAGTCGTTGAATATTTAAGAGTCAGTCCTTGCAAATCCAAGTTAAAAGGGAGGATACAGCACTCATCCTTCGCCAGCGACATAGTACCAGTTTTAGGCAGACGTATCACTTCATTTTCAAGGTTAACGGTGATGGCAAAATCTTTTTGGTCCTTTGTTTCAACATGATCCTGATAATTATTAATAAAAACAAAACCAGAATCTCGATCTGCTCTTACAGTAAATCTTAATGTTTCAATATCTGTTGGGTCCATATCTCTCGTATCATACGGAAGGAGGGTCTTGGTTTTACAAAAGCTCTCTTCCACTGTTTTATAAAAGTAGTGTTGACGTTTTAATCTCTTATATGATTCTCTTATTTGTCCAAACTCTCCAATTGGAGCTTGATAATCGTAGGATATTTTAGGTGTGGCATTTTCATTCAAGAAAGATGTCTTTTTCCCCTTCGGATTCGAACCGCCATGGAAAACATAATAGCCCACAAAGTTACACCCACCTGCTACCTTCATTTCTGCCATTGCATCAACACTTTCATATGGCAACTTGAATCTATATTTATAGAAAACGGTCATCCCTCCCCCCATTTCACAGCAGGCAAATGGTAGACTCTCAGGACGATAAGCAGGATCAAACCCATAATTTTTCTGCTCATTGTTATGATAGTCTCGAAAGATAAATTCTGGTGTTGCTGGGTGCTCCTTCACATCACCATAGAATATCCATGGCCAAAACGCGTAGCCTCCCCATAATGGGAGGACCTCTTCTACTGGTGCTGCTGCACCACCCCACCCAGTACTCGTGTAAATTGGAGTTTGAATCCCCGCTTGGACGGCTAACTCTTTTAGTTTAATAATATGAGCTTCTGCTTCTGTGCCTGCTGGTACCCACTCGTTACTGGTTCCAGTTGTTATTTCCCACGGTGCACCTGCATGTTGATACTCATTTTCAATCTGAGTTCCAATAATTGGGCCGCCATCCTTAAAGAGATATCCTTGAATCTGTCTCCCAATTTCTTGATAAAACCTTTCGACATATGTCAAATACTGTTGATCATTTGATCGAAGCTCAAAGGGTCTTCCGAAGAGCCAATCAGGAATTCCGCCATTTCTTGCCTCACCGTGGGCAAATGGACCGATTCTCAAAATGACACTCAAACCATGCTTCCCGCAAAGCCTGACGAATCTTCTGAGGTCTTTATTATCTTCCCAATCAAATATTCCTTGTACCTCTTCATGATGATTCCAAAAAATATAGGTTGGGATAATATCAATACCTGCCATTTTGATTTTGATGATTTCGTCTTCCCATTTTTCACAGTTATATCTACTGAAATGGAACTCACCGCTGATACCGAAAAATGGCCTACCATTTTTCTCTATATAATAGTTTGTAAAACTATAATTTTCTCCGGTTATATTAGATCCACCAAGCTTGGTTTCAAGTGGATATATCTCTTTTTGCGTATTCTTGACATCAATACTATAATCTCTCATAAAACGATTGCCTCCATCCAATTGGCAAACAGGTCTTAACACTAAACATTAACCTGCTCTTTGTTCTCTGGTATGACTGTATGTTGATTTTACTGGTGTTTGAAAAAAAGGCGGAGAAATTCCGGCTATTTTTCAAACATCTATATTTCCTTAAAAATAAGCGGAGTTTTTCCGGTTATCTTATCCAGATCGTGGATTTTTGTCTTATTTAGAGCAGTTAACCGGAATTTCTCCGCTTATATCTACTCCTTAGGCTCAATCTATATACATTAGCCGGAAATTCTCCGCCTATTCATTCCCATACAAACACGAATATTAATTATGAATACAAAACCCGTTCCCATAAGGAACGAGCAATCTTTGCAAACAGGAGTGACTGTTTCCAGCGGTTGCTTATTTCTTGGCCGTGTACTGCTATCGCATAAGGAGGCGGCCCCAACTCGCAGACAAACGGAAACAACTCATTTACCTTTGCCGTTTGACGCCAACTGCGCATCCCTTCAAGCCACCACCGTAGAAAGTGTTTCATCATAGGGTGTTCAAACTCAAAATCAGCAGCACCATCCCCACCCACGGGAATATCTACTTGTACCTGCTCCCCGTTCGATACTCTTGCATGTATGCTCTTCGTCCGAGGGAGCAGCTTCTGTAACAGCTCTTCTGCCTCGTCAAACACAGTACGCATTTCCCCGGTAACAACATAATGAGAGAAGTCGATCGTCAGCTCAAGCCCAGGCAAACGCTCGGCATACTCCACCGTCCGCAGCAGATCCTGCGTGATTGTGCCCCGGTGCGTTTCGATATACGCCGAAATACCTGCAGAACGAGACAGCTCCTCCATGTCGGCTAGCATTTTCACCGCTTGCTCTCCGACCAAAAACGGCCTCATCACCTGTACGTTGACGAAATCCACCCTTCCGAACGATTTTGCCTTGCAAAGAAACACGTCCAATTCTTCCGCCGTTTTTGGATACGCATTTACGCTATATGAAAGGTTGTATTGATCCAGCAACCGGTGCCATTGTTCGGCCTCCCTGCCCTCCGGCAACATCCCGTTAATGCCGTCGTATCCTGCTTCAGCGATGTACTGGACCTTCTCCTCCATGGTCCATTCACCGCCAACGCCGTTTTGGCCTCCCAGTCCGTTCATCCCCCACCAGGACATTAACACCTCGAGCCGTGGCTCGCGCTTAGTGGAAATAAGGTGATTCATACTCAACGCCGCACGGACCTCCATCCGGATTGCTCTCTAGTTCCACAGGTGTGCCGTCAGCACGGAACAGAGGACGATAATGTGTGGCAATGTGGGTAGCCGAACTGTTTGCGTAGTGACATATGAACGAGCGGCGGAAACGATCTTTCGTCTTATTGCGGTAGGATCCATGAATCAAATTCCCATTGAAAAAGAGCACATCGCCCCTGTCCATCACCACCGGAACTGCCTTTTGATCCTTCGGCGGCTTTACATAGTGTGTTGTGAACGACTCCTTGGAATCAGACTCATCAGGACATACGATTTCATACGTACTCGTCTTTGGCACAACTAACAGCCCGCCGTTTTCCTCATCAGCTTGATCAATCGCTGTCCAAGCAGCAATGCAATTGCCCGGCTCGACCTTTAAGTAAAAGTTATCCTGATGGAGTGCCTGTCCCCGAGCGCCCGGGGGCTTGTAATAGAACATGCTTTGTGCTGCCAAAGGTTCCTCCCCATACAAATCAGACAGCACATCCAATACCGGCTTATGCAGCATATACCGTTTAGCTGTTTCATTAAACCTGTGCGGATGCATGACCCTCGGATAACGCTTTAGCGGATCGGTACTTTCCTGACGCAAATCCGGCTCAAAATGCCCCGGGAGCACCTGATGGCTGATGTCTTCAAATGTTTTGTCAATCTCCTCTAGTTGCTCCTCCGTAAATAACCCCTTTACTATTAAAAAACCTTCCGTTTCGAAATGTCGCTTTTGCTCCTCCGTTAACAAACGATGGAAATACACCATGTTTTTAACCTCCCCTATTGCTGCTAAAAGTGATATTTATCACACCATCATTATATAGTTAGAATACTGATTAGAAGAAGGATGTATCCTGCTAACAATGCATACGATTCTGCTACTTCTTAACCATCCACCTTGTATGCAGTTGTCGGTTAAGCTAAACTAATTTTGATATTGAATTATTAGTAAAGGATGAGTGCCATGAAGCTGGACCGCCCCTCCAACTATGATGGATTGGCCTATAGTACGGTCATTGCCGGACATTTTCATGAAACTGACACCTATTCTACCGTACGTCCGGACGGCATGAGTGACTGGCTGATCACGTACACGTTAGGCGGTGAAGGTTACTTTGAGACAGACGGAACGGAGAAGAGAGTAAGGGCCGGTGATGTAGCACTGTTGAGACCGGGAACTCCACATCGTTACGGCACACCTAAAGGGGAAACCTGGCATTTCGTTTGGGCGCATTTTTCTGGCGGTTTTATGGATGCTAGTCTACTGCCGCTCGGTGCTCTGACCATCGTGCAGATTGAGCAAAATGCCATGAAGGACCGTGTCTATGACGCTTTTCACCGTATTCTATCTGACTCCCGGGAACGAGGTGCTTATTGGCACGAGCTGTGCTTAAGTGCGCTGCGAGAAATCTTGATGCTGCTTGCAAAGCAGCAAACCAGTGGATTTGACCCGCGGATTGAAGAAACACTTTATTTGCTCGCCCAGCGAATGCAGGAAACTGTTCGAGTAGAGGAGCTGGCTCACAACATTGGGCTCTCGGCATCGAGACTTTCACATTTATTTAAAGAAAATACCGGCGAATCGATTGTAGAGGCATTAAACCGAATGCGAATTAAGCAGGCCGCCTTGCTTCTTGCCCATACGAATCGGAATGCAACTGAAGCTGCCCAGGATGTAGGCTTCCAAAATTACAATCACTTTACCCGGCAGTTTCGCAAATTTATTGGGGTAAACCCAAGCGAATTCGGCCATAGCGTCAGGTCCAAGGAAAAGTAGAGCTCTGATTAGTTGATTTTTTTCCTTCACCTCGGTCACAATACCACCTTTCGTGACCTATTTTTTGTTTTTTCATCGCTTTGGTCACGTATATTTCCTATTCGTGACCACTGCATTGGATTTTCTATCTCTTCGGTCACGAATATTTTCTATACGTGACCTATAATTGGTTTCTGCCTCCGTTTCGGTCACGTAAACCAAACTATTAAATAAGAATACTATTTGTACCCAAAGCCCTTATTCTGGTGATATTGAAAAGAAGAGACCGAATTCTACGGAGAATCCATCATGGAGATAAAATTTCGACTAAGTATCTTATAATGTTACTGTAATGCCACCCCTAGCCACACATTATAACCGCTTCAACTTCTGAGGGTTTTGCTAGTATAACAGCTCTCATACTAACTAAATATTCATAGAGACTATGATTATCTTATTAAAAAATTGATTTTGGGGCCTTTTCTTCCATTTAACTGCATAGAATGTAGACAAGCGTATGTGATCTCTCAATGAAAATAGTTAACCTGGAGGGAATAACCGAATGCATTTTATAGAAGATGTTAAAGACGTGAAATTTAGTTTTTTGGAAAAGCCGCCGGCGTCGTCTATGACACATGCCTTTGTTTATGTGAATCATCACAACGAATACTATGCAGTTAAAAATGGAGAGCGATTGTCACGTAGTGAACTGAGGATTGGCAAATATAAAAAGGTTTATACAATCAATATGCAACAGCATACTATCACCTACAAGGAGGAAGTCCCATCGGCAACACGCGGAAGAAGGTTTTCTATCAATTTATCTATCGATATAGCAGTTGAACATCCCGAACGGTTAGTTCAACAAAATGCAGGAGAAATTAACACCATTTTTAAGAATAACCTTCCTTTCTGGGTAGAGTCGGAAGCAAGATTCTACCCTATTGAAGAGGAAATGAGTTTTGCTCGGCATATTGAAGAGTTTTTTCAAACGTCGAAATTGTCCAAGGTGTTAAGAGAGGCTGGTATTGTGATACGAAATGTTCGCGTGTTGATCCGGCAAGGGATTCGGGACCAACGTCATGATGAGGTGATCGCCGATTTAGACCGGAACGCCGAACTATCTGCATATCAAGAGGCTCTAGACTTGGAGGAGGCCCGCCGGATATCGGCAGCAATTAAAGAAGCCCTGCAAGCAGGTGATTTTATCACTGCTGGGAAACTTGGAGAAAAGAATGAAATGGCCAAGCGATTAGTGGAATCGGAGTTTAGCCAAAATCAAGCATTCAAATTTGAGGTAAACAAACAACTTTTTAACTTGATTAACGATCACTCTATTAACCAGTTTGAGGCAGAACAAAGATTGGCCAGGCTAAAAAAGCTATTCCCCTTCCTCCCCGTCAATGAGGGAAACAATAATGGAAAAAAACAGATATCTGGTCCAAGGAGAGAACGTTTATCCTATTTAAATAAAGGAGACTAGCAATTGTGGAATCCATTATAAATCAGCTGTTTTCGATCTGGTCACTTTTTTCTGTCCTGCCTGAATGGCTGCGTATATTTATGGCTCTTTTTGTGCTCCTGCAGCTCGCAAGGTTGATTTTGTTGTACATTTTTCCTCCATTCTTAAACTTGTTTTGCCGTTTGTTGAAAAAATTGCTTCATTTTCTTTCTTACCCCATCATGGCACTTCTTTGCACGGTGCAAAGAAGACGGAGAGAATCAGAAAAAGCTGGCATACCTGTGTGGATGGATATCATCGAAGGATTGTTGGCCTTATTTGAACGTTTTTTCAACAAAATGATTCAGCTTTCCAGGAAACGGAAAAGGAATAAGACAAGGATTAAAAGATGGACCTTCCATTCTGCTACTGTATTAGTGATTTTACTGACTACCTCCATCATGAACAATCCAGATAACTGGTTTTCACAAACATGGGAGAAAACTGAAATTTTGTTAAACCAAGAACCTGCGCACATACAAGCATCCGGAACTTCCAAGGATCAAAAAGTCTTAATTTTAAATAAGGATTATGAAGAAGGCGGTAATATTCGTGTAGCTCCCGAATTAACCGCGGCACATCTTTACACGATTAAAAATGGAGAAATCATGCACTATTTGAATCAAAATCAAGTAGATTCCAAAGGAATTAAGTGGCTAAAAGTTCAAACCCCAAACGGAATCGAAGGATGGATTTCATCCTTAATTGTCAAGGAAAAATAAAAAGAAGAGGGAAACTTTCCCCTCTTCTAATTTAACCATCTTCCTAATTGATATTAATTCATATAACGGTATTCTCTCAGACTTTTCAAGATAGAGATTTCCTGTAATAAATTCTCTCCAACATTTGTTTCTCTTACCTTTTTTCTCTTTAACTCTTCATCTACCACTCTTTTTATTGATAAAACATCTGTCCCGTTAAGTAAAACATCTTCTTTTGAATTAAAATGCTTATGGGCGACTAGCTGCATACCGAAAGAATTATATAGTAACGTATATCCTGCGATTCCGGTTGTTGATTGATAGGCTTTGGAGAAACCTCCATCGATTACGATCATCTTACCATTTGCTTTAATTGGGTCTTCTCCCTCAATTTCTTTAACGGGTGTATGCCCATTGATAATATGCCCCTGGTCAGGATTCAGATCAAATTCTATTAGGATTTTGCGGCAAATTTCTTCATTTTCACGTAAATAGTAGTATGGGTTCTTTCCCTCCTTATGAGTTGCCTTGTCCTTTATAAAGTACCTCTCAAAAGTGGTCATTTCTCTTTTTCCAAAGAGTGATGAGTATTCTCCTGTCCATAAATACCAGACCATATCCGTCGCAAGATCATCTGACACTTCAGGGTGGGCAAATGCATGCCGTAAGTACCGTTCAAAAACATCGAGTAATTCACGGCCAGAATAGGTATTATTTTCAATAATCATTTTTTCCATATTCCCGTTTTCATCTAAAGGAATACAACCATGTATTAAAAGATTCCCATTATATTTTAAATAGAGACTCCCTTTCTTCAAAAGAAAATTCATATGTCTGGCCAGCTTTTCTGAATGTTGCACTGAAAATAATAATCTTTCCATAACCTGTTTTTCTTCTTCTAATAATTGATCAGGCTGTTCTGGATTTACCGTGGCAAAACAAGTATTTTCTAGAGAATAGGTTTTCCCATAAATCGTTATTTCGTTTTTGTCATAATCAATTTTCTCCAGCAAAAGCCTTTCTGACATATTAAAATACGGGCGTCTCTTGATAATAGGCATTTCGAGTTTGAATTGGATCATCGCTATAGCTTGATGGATTTTTGTTATTTGTAATATTTCATGATCAGACTGCTTCATATCTGAATGTACCTTAGGTCTGAAAGCCGGATTGTCCTGATAGTATTTCTCCGCAAGATTTAAGAGTGGCCTAAGATTGATTCCATATACATCTTCAATAATATCTAGATTGTCATATCTTGCGCAGATACGAATGATATTAGCAAGACAAACCATTGAACCAGCAAAAGCTCCTATCCATAGTACATCATGGTTTCCCCACTGAATGTCAACGGAATGATAATTGATTAGAGTATCCATGATTTTATCAGGTTCGGGTCCCCGATCATAAATATCCCCCACTACATGGAGATGGTCGACCACCAATCTTTGGGTGGTATACGCAAGCCCTGTAATAAGTTTATCAGCCTGACCCAAGGAGATAATCTGCTCGACTATTTCTTTATAATATTGCTCCTTATTTTCAGATTGGTTCGTTTTGTATAGCAACTCTTCTATAACAAACACAAACTGATTCGGCAATGCTTTTCGTAATTTCGACCGTGTATATTTGGAGGAAGCGTGAGAGATCAGCCTGATCATCCGCTCAATGATAACGATATACCATTGGTTTAGTTCTTGTTCATTGCTGAATTGACTTTTCATTAATTTTAATTTTTCTTCAGGATAATAAACTAATGTGGCAAAATCATTTATTTCTTTTTCAAATAAAACGTCTTGAAACAAGTCTCTGATTCTCTTTTTTACATTCCCCGATCCATTCCTTAATACATGTTGAAAAGCTTGATACTCTCCATGTAAATCACTGACAAAATGTTCGGTCCCCTTTGGGAGATTAAGAATGGCTTTCAGTTTAATGATTTCGGTTACCACTTTTTCTTCACTATCGTATTTTTGAAGGAGTAAATCTAGATATTTTGAATTCAAAACTATGTATCCCCTTTCAAAGTTCACCATTTGTTTTCTATGTAATTGATTGAGATTAATTATGTATTATATCAGAAATGATAAATAATGGTTATTGAAATATTTAGAATTTGATAGATTTGCCATCCTAATACACCTATTTCAATAAGTCGCCTCCAGCATTATATGATATTTTATTAAAAATTCCCGGGGGAAATTTTCCCCCGGGCTATTCTACATCAAAGCCAGCTATGAAGCATTTTCAAACTGACTATTATAAAGCTCAGCATAGAAACCATTCTTCTGTAATAATTCTTCGTGATTTCCACTTTCTATTATGTCTCCGTCCTTCATAACTAGGATCAAGTCTGCATTCTTTATAGTTGAAAGTCTATGCGCAATTACAAATGAAGTTTTGCCGACTGTCAGCTTATCCATAGCTTGCTGAATCAATACTTCCGTACGGGTATCAACTGAACTAGTTGCCTCGTCTAAAATAAGCAATGGTTTATGCTCAATCATTGCCCTAGCAATGGTAATCAGCTGTTTTTGGCCAGCGGACAGATTTGCTTTATCATCGAGTATCGTATCATAGCCTTTTGGCAGTGTTTTAATGAAGTGGTGAAGACCCACTGCTTTACATGCCTCCTCTATTTCATCATCCGAAACTCCATTCCTGGAATAAACAATATTCTCACGAATGGTGCCTTCAAACAACCATGTGTCCTGAAGAACCATACTAAATAGGTCATGAATGTTTGCCCTCGTGAGCTTATTGGCTGGTACTCCGTCAATCAAAATCTCCCCGCCATTTACTTCATAGAATCGCATTAGCAGGTTTACCAAAGTTGTTTTACCGGCACCGGTAGGACCGACAATCGCCACTTTTTGACCTGCCTTTGCTACAGCAGAGAAGTCTTTAATCACCATTTTGTCCTCACTATAGCCGAAGCGAACATTTTTAAACTCCACATCTCCATTGGCGGTTTCAAGTCTTTCATGTTTTTTACTTTCATCTGCAAGTTCTTCTTCAGCAAGGAATTCAAAGACACGTTCACTCGCTGCTGCTGTCGACTGCAGGTTGGTAGCGGCCTGAGCAATCTGTGTAAGAGGCTGCGTAAACAGTCGGATATAAATCATAAAGGCTACAATAACACCAAATGAAATGACATCATTCACGGCAAGAACGGCACCGACGATACTTACAACCACGTAACCAAAATTCCCAACAAACATCATTAACGGCATCATCAGCCCTGACATAAATTGAGATTTCCAGGCACTATCGTAAAGTCTAGTGTTGATTTCATGGAAGGTTTCCTTCGCATTTTTCTCTCCATTATAAACCTTCACAACATGGTGGCCAGAATAGATTTCCTCAATATGACCGTTTAATTTACCTAGCTCTTTTTGCTGCTGAGCAAAGTACTTTTGCGACTTTGAGATGATGAAAGTCATTAATGCAAAGCCTATAAAAGTTGATAATATGGCTGAAATTGCCATAATCCAGTTTGTATAGAACATCATGATCAGCGAGCCGAAGAACATGGTCACTGCCGAAACTAGTGCACCTAAACTTTGATTCATCGTCTGGCCAATCATATCAACATCGTTTGTTATCCGACTTAACACATCTCCTGTACTGGTCTTGTCAAAGTATTTTAACGGCAAACGATTGATTTTAGTTGAGATATCAGTCCGTAGATTCTTGGACACCCGCTGTGTAACGGTGGCCATAATATAACCTTGAATGTAATTAAACAAAGCACCTAAGCCATATAGAAAAGCAAGAATGGCTGCGACATTAACCACTGCGTCAAGATCGATGCTGGTCATCATTCCTTCCGTAATCAAATCGGTAATCTGATTCAGGAACTCTGGTCCAATGATGTTGAAAATGGCCCCTGCCATTGCCAGTAACAAGGCAATGATAATTAGTGGCAAAAATACTTTGCAATACGATATCAGCTGCCTAAATGTTTTCTTAAAATCCTTAGGTTTTGCAACTGGACCACGGGGACCGCCTCCATGCGGCGGGCCTGATGGTGTCGTTCTATTCTGTTCCTGTCGATTTTCAGCCAATTTCAAGTTCCTCCTTTGACAACTGAGAATAGGCAATTTCCTGGTAAACTTCACAATCCCTCAAGAGCTCACGATGGGTGCCAATCCCAACCACTTCACCATGATCCAGTACAACGATTGTATCTGCATCCTTAATGGTACCAATTCGTTGTCCAACAATTAATGTAGTTGCCCCTTGCGTTTCTTTTTTTAGAACAGACCGCAATGTTCTATCAGTCTTATAATCTAGTGCGGAAAATGAATCATCAAAAATATAGATTTCCGGCTGTCTATATAACGCACGGGCGATGGACAGTCTTTGCTTCTGTCCGCCGGAGATATTGGTACCACCTTGAGCTATGGGAGCCTCATACTGGTTTTCCATTTTCTCAACAAATTCGGTACCTTGTGCAATTTCCACTGCCTTCTTAACGGCATGGTCCTTTGCTGAATTCTTGCCACTTTCACCATAAGCTACATTGGAAGAAACAGTACCGCTGAACAATACGGCTTTTTGAGATACATAACCAAGTTTATTACGTAATGCCTCCTGATGATAATTTTTCACATTCAGACCATCAATCAATACTTCCCCTTCCGTTGCATCAAAATAGCGGGGAATCAGATTAAGCAGTGTACTTTTCCCACTGCCGGTGGACCCGATAAATGCCACTGTTTCTCCTTTGTGTGCAGTAAAGCTGACATTTCGAAGGATATAATCGGAAGCATCTGGATATTTAAAACTCACATTCCGGAATTCAACCTCGCCGGAGTGATCCTTCTTTCCTTCCGTTTCTGTTCCATCCATGATGGTTGCCTCGGTATCCAGGACTTCATTAATCCGTTTGGCAGAAACAGACGCCCTTGGCAGCATGATAAATACGAAAGAAAGCATCATAAATGCCATAATTACCTGCATAGCATAGGAAGAGAAAACGACCATATCTGAGAACAAAGATAATCGATTAGGCAGAGCCGCATCATTTATCAAGTACGCACCAATCCAATAGATAGCTAGACTCATACCTGACATAATGATACCCATTGTCGGCATGATGATGGTCATTGTCCGGCTGGTAAAAAGATTCGTCTTGGTCAGTTCGTCGTTTGCTTTTTCAAATTTCGCTTCCTGGTACTTTTCGGCATTGTAGGCATGAACCACCCTGATACCAGACAAGTTTTCTCTTGAAACAGTATTCAAGTTATCTGTTAAACTCTGAATCACCTTAAATTTCGGCAGAGCAACAAAAATAAGGATTGTTAACATGATGATGAGGATGGCAACGGCAATACCAGTAGTGGCCGTCCACTGCCAGCTTTTTCCCATAATCTTAAAGATTGCCCACACCGCTAAAATTGGTGCTTTGATCACTACCTGCAGTCCCATAGCAATCAGCATTTGAATCTGTGTGATATCATTTGTGGAGCGTGTAATCAAACTAGGAGTTGAAAAGCCATTGATTTCTTCCATTGAAAAAGACATGGTCTTCTCAAATACCATCGCTCTAAGCCGAACCGAAAAACCAGCGGCGACTTTGGCTGCAAAGAATCCCACAATCATAGCCGCTACCATGCTTCCAACAGCACATAAAATCATATAACCACCATTTAGGAGAACATCGCTCATCTTACTTCCTTCCATCTGAACCAGCACGGTGACTTCACGCATATAGTCAGGCAGTTTTAAATCGAGATACACCTGGGTCACGATGAAAATTAAACTGCATACGATTAGTACCCAATCCTTTTTTTGAAGATATTTAAAAATTTTCAGCATGTAATGTACATCCTCCTAATGTTTGATCCAGAACATATCTAACACTGTTAGATACTATTTAAAAAACTCTCTAATAAGTCTACAGTTAAAAGTTATTCATCTTCCGCAGCAATTTCGGTGATCCGTTTTATAATACGCACAAATTCCTTTGCATCGTTTTCGCCTAATTTTTGAAATGTGCTCTCGAGCATTGATAATGCCTCTTCATATTCCGCCATAACAAATTTATGTCCAGCTTCTGTGATGGTGACGATGACTATACGTTTGTCCTGCTCATCCCTATTTCGCTCGATAAATCCTTTTTTGGATAAACTGTTAAGGGCTGACGCAACACGAGGGGTGCTGAGATACAGTTTTTCACTAATTTCGCCTGATGTCACTCCTTTTTTCCATAATACAAGGTACCCTAATATCCTTTTTTCCCCATTAGAAAGATCGTCAACTTTTTTTTGAAAAGGCATTTTAGGGTGTTTCATCATATTAATAAGCAGATCATTTGCTAACGCTCTGAAATCCATGTCATTTCACCTTTCGGAAATTATCTAATACTATTAGATAATATATTATGTGGAGAGTACCATGTCAAGTTCTATGGTTGTAGATTACCTTTAATACCACGGTTCAGCCAAACGTCAAAAAGCCTTGATCTTTCAAGGCTTACTGTCTCACTTCTTTTTGATAAGTTAAAGGTGTTACACCAGTAAATTTCTTAAATGCCCTACTAAAATAAGCAGGGTTATTTTTAAAGCCTATTTTTTCTGCTACATCGCAGACCTTTAAATCGTTAGTTTCAGCGATAAGCTCCATAGCCCTATTCATCCGAAATTGCATTAAGTAATCTGTAAATGTTTGCCCAGTTTCTTTTTTAAATTGCTTTCCTAAATAGTCCTTATTCATAAAGACTATTTCTTGAGCAAGCCACTTTAGTGATAAATCAGGATTACTTATTTGTTTATCAATCTCTTCAATCATTTGATTTATTACCATACTATATTGTTTGGTATTATCTTTTGGATAAACTTTGTCTAGATCATTAGTAATGTTCATTAAATCTGTTTTGATAGAGTCTATATTATCCGTTTGAAAAATAACTAATAGAGCACCTAACTGATAATAAATGAGCTCAGAATTATCCAGTCCAGAAGCCTTTAATGGATTGTGATTTAACAAATAACTAATCTGATTCATATATTCCCCCTAATACGCTTATGGTGAAAAAAGAGACCACAACGGAAGGACCTGATAAAATAACAGGTAATCCGTGTGAGTCTCCATTTCTCCGTCACATTTTATTAACTTAATTAATATAATAATAGGATATAAGTACGTTCAAGCAGCTACATAGCCCCAAATAGTTTCGGAACAAATAACGTAATGGCTGGAACATACGTTACGAGCAGCAGCGTAACAATTAAACCTGCCATGAATATTAATAATGGTCTCGTTACGGCCTCTATGCTAACTCCCCCAACACTGCACCCGACAAACAAACTGCTTCCGGAAGGCGGACTCACGATACCGATACAGAGGTTAAAAACTAAGACAATACCAAAATGAACAGGATCCATACCTATGTGAGTTACAATTGGCAAAAAGATAGGGGTAAAAATCAGGATCGCTGGTGTAATATCCATTACAGTGCCGACTAATAACAATACAACATTAATAATCAATAGAATAACAATTGGGTTATCTGATATGGATAATACAGCCTCACTAATTGCAGCTGGTATACCGCTAAATGCCATTACCCAGGACATGATCGATGAAGCCGCAACCAGAAATAGTACAATTCCTGTCATAACAACTGTTTCCCTCAAAATCTTTGGAACATCTGACCACTTTAAGGTTTTATAAATGATAGAAAGAATGACGGAATATAAAACTGCGATGGCAGAACCTTCCGTTGCAGTAAAGACTCCTGCTACAATTCCCCCGATTACGATCACGATGAGCAGTAAGCTGGGGATGGCATCAATAACAACTTTTATACCCTCAGAAAAGCTCGGTCTTTTTGCTACTGGATATTTCTCTTTTTTAGCAATATAGTAGGCAATTGCCATTACCGTCAGCCCCATTAGGATTCCCGGTACATATCCCGCTAAAAATAATGCGGCAATTGAAGTACCTCCGCTGACCATCGAATAAATAATAAATGCTCCGCTCGGAGGAATCAGTAAACCTGCAGGAGAAGAGGCAATATTTACAGCTGCAGAATACGCTTTATTATACCCCTCCTTTTCCTGAAGCGGAGCCATTGTACCACCGATGGCAGCCGCTGCCGCTACTGCGGATCCTGAGATTGATCCAAACAGCATGTTCCCTACGACATTCGTATGAGCTAGCGATCCAGGAAGACTGCCGCCCATCAACTTTGCCAGGTTGACAAGACGCAGGGCGATTCCCCCGTTATTCATAATAATTCCTGACAAAATAAAGAAGATAACCGCCAAAAGGGAAAAACTGTCAATCCCAGTTACCATTTTTTGAGCTGCCGTAAAAATGGCAACGTCAAACGGTACAATCATGATCGCAGCAATAAAAGAGGCGATTCCTGTTGCCACAGAAATTGGAACACCCATTGCCATTAAAATAATAAAGCTTATTACCATCACTAAACCTGTTTCAATCGCACCCATGAAAAAACTCCTCCTTTCATCTCTATAAAATTTCTTCTTTCTTTTTTAACCAATCGGGCATATTTAATAGTTGATAAATGATAATGATTACTCCGGAAATAGGTACAATGGAATAGATGACTCCCATTGGAATTTGCAGAATCGGTGTCAACTGTGTCATCGTTGTGGATACTATGTTTAATCCGCCTTTAATCATGACAGCACCGGCAAAACTAATGATGAACAAATCATTAACCAGTCTAAGTGCTTTTTGATTTTTTCCTTTTAATTTATCCAATAAACCGGTTATCGCCAAATGCTCGTTTTTGCCGAAAGCATAACTTGCTCCTAACATAGTGGTCCATATCAGTCCGAAACGAAGCAATTCTTCCGTTATCGTGCTCGGATCACCCAAAATATATCGGCTAAAGACCTGCCAGATTGCACCGATAACCATGATGACGGTGAATAAGCACCCTACAAACATAATTAACTTATCCAGAAAACTTCGTATTGTTTTCATAACCTAAACTCCTTCTATTAAATCGGTGTCTTTTTCTATTGCTTTTCCTGTCATGATACCTTTGTGACTCAAAATAAATAGAAAGGGCAAGCCATTATTCCGCCCTATCATTTCTCCTAGCAAGGCGCAGCTTGACCCTTTCCTCTATTATTTTAGAGCTTCAATTGCATCTATGATTTCTTTGATTTTAGGATCTTTCTTGCTATATTCCTCATGCATCGGCTTAACCTTCTCAATAAATGGCTCTTTATCGACTTCATTGAATTTCACGCCCATCTTGGACTCTGCTTCTGTTTTTGCCTCTTCAATTGCTTTATTCCATAGTTCCTTTTGGTATTCTGTAGAGGACGCCGCTGCTTCTGTTAGAATTTTCTGCTGTTCTTCAGATAGGCTGTCCCAAGTTGCAGCACTCATAACGAGAATATCTGGAATCATGGTATGCTCATTGATTGAAAATTCCTTCGCAACTTCTCCGTGCTTTCCAGTTGTTAATGCGGTTTCATTACTTTCCGCACCATCAATAACTCCCGCTTGCAGTGCTGTATAAACCTCTCCATACGCCATTGGTGTTGGATTTCCGCCTAATAATTTCACCATATCAATCGCGGTCGGTGAATCCTGAACACGAATCTTTAAACCTTTTAAATCATTTGGAGTTTTTATCGCCTTATCTTTTGTATAGAAGCTTCTAGCCCCAGAATCATAGTAAGTCAAACCTACAAATTTTTTATCTTTGTTTGCCAGGTAAAGCTTTTGAACCGCTTCTGATTCCATGGATTTATAAAAATGATCTTTGCTTACAAATAAATATGGGAGACTGAAAACAGCATATTCAGGAGCAAAACTCTCCAAAGCTGCAGCGCTCACTTTCGTCATATCTACAGCTCCGCCTTGCAGCTGCTCTAATACTTCTTTCTCTGCTCCAAGTACCCCATTAGCAAAAATTTGAACTTTCATTTGCCCATCAGACTTTTCTTCTACCTTCTTGGAAAAATCCTCAAGGGCTTTGTGAACCGGATGGTCTTCACTCATGTTATGAGCAAGCTTAAAGGTTTTCTCCTCTACCCCCGTATCCTTTCCGCCTGTGTCAGCTGCATTGCTTCCTCCATTGCCACATCCAGCCAAAAGTCCAGCCGCTAAAATACCAGTTGTAACAAAAGATAATAATTTTCTCATTTTAATTGCCCCCCTAATAGGATTAGGACGAAAAAAAAAAGAGACCCACAACAGAAGGACCTGAATAAAATACCAGGCAATCCGTGTGAGTCTCCATTTCTCCGTCACATATTATTAACTTAATTACTATATTAATAGGTTTTGAAAACGATGTCAATCTGTTTTTTTCATAGTCATTTAAACTTGAAAAAAGCGTTTGATATTTTCCGCGAATCTATTAAAACAGCCCCACAAAGTGCTAACCTTGCGGGGCTGTTTATTATTTGCTTATTGTTTCATCAATCTTATATCAAAAACGCTCGCTGCAAAAGACTTAATCAGGCTTTTGTTACCTTATTCTCTATTACTTCCACAAGTGATCCCCTACAAATTTAGCATAGAACAATTGCCAAACTTCCCAGTCATGAGCAGCTGGAATCTCAAGATAATCATGTTCGATTCCTTCATTCGTAAGCGCAGCGCTTAAATCTTGCACAGGTTTAAGACCAAAATCCCACGTACCAGCACCCACCATAACGGAAGGCTTGTCCAGGTTACTGTAAGTACCGATATTCTTCAGTTCATTGCCCGTTACTGCATAACTCCAAATACCAAAATAAGCAAACTCATCTGCGTGGTTGAAATACATCCGATTGGCTGTTATACCGCCTGCCGACAAACCAGCGTAAGCGCGGCCCTCAGGGGTATTATATACATTGTAGTTGGCTTCAATATAAGGCATAATATGTTCAAATTGGTCTTCTTCTATTTTTTTATAGTCCCATCCAAAATCCTGATTATTCATGGTCACTACAACAAATGGTTCAGCCGTTTCATCTGCAATCAGATTATCCATAATATTAGCCACTGCACCCTCATTCATCCAGCGCAGTTCATTGCCAAGCTTATCGCCAGAAGTGCCATGTGACAGATAAAGCACCTTGTAGGGTTTCTTTCGGTTTTCATTATACCCATGAGGCAGGTAAACGGCAAGCCCGCGCGTATCACCGGCAGCACCTGTATAAGCAACGGTTTTAACTTTACCGTTCTTATTTTTGCGTGGAAGCTCTACCGAGCGATCCAGCCATTCTCCCGTTCCCATTGTTTTCGAATTATACGGTACATAAACCATGCTTGACAGGCTATCAATTCCTGTTGCAGTATTCAGCAGCGTCGGATTGTTAGGATCATCTAGTCTAGCGGTTGTAGTGCCATCTGGATTCGTAATGCGGAAATTGTAGACAAAAGCGCCACTGGAAAGCGGAACTCTAGCTCCCCACAAATTCTTGCCCAGCTTTTCCATCGTTACATAATATGTGGTTTCAGCATTACCGCCTGCAGGGAACATACCCGGTTTATACTCCTCCGGTTTATATGGACGTGTAAATCCATCTTCAATTGTGAAATGATGGAATGTGTCACTATAAAGTTCAACCTTTGTTGCTGCTTTGGTTTCATCCTCATAAATAAATGTTGCATAATAGCCTGTTGGAGAAGCAGCATTCGCCTCCACAGTTACGCCGGGTTTATAATCAGAGTAATTAACTCCAGATGACTCTGAAGCAAAGATCGTGGTGCTAAAGATCGAGCATAGCATTAAAACCGTGATTCCTAGAATTAAGACTTTTTTCATTCCCCTTCTCCTTTCATATTTATTTGATCTATTAAGTTACATCAAGGTGTGATTTGATTATATATTTTTTCAAAATTATTAGAAATGTAAAAAAAAGAGGTTAATTTTCACAAAGAAGAGGTTTTCCAAAAATTGATTTATTAGAAGATCGAAGGACGGTTGAAGTTTATAGAAATAAATAACCCAACAGTTTATGCACCTGCTGGGTTACTTCTTTATATTTTTGAGGATTTTTAACTAGTTTGTAAGAGCACATCTTGTTTAGTTGACAAACTTAACTCAGGAATTTCTAAATAATTCTTTATCGCTAGAGCACAAGCACCCATTCCACAAGCATCAGTACCGAGCTCAGACAGATATATTTCCTTATAATTACTAATTGAAGTTTTTATATTTGATTTAATAATACTCATTGCTCCAGGAAATTGTTTTAATAATTCACTATTTATCACCAGTGTTTCAGGATTTAGCAAATTTATAATATTATTTAGCCCAATTGATACATACTTTATATACTCATCCATTTCAGTTAAGACTGCTGGGTTTCTTGCAATAACAAGATTTTGGATATCCTCGTAGGTTAACAAAGGTTTATCCAGTTTCTCGGATATTTTTTTAAAAAAGCTTGCTTCTGAAGCATATAACTCCCAACAGCCATATTTACCGCAATTACATGGTTTTCCATCAGGCTGGATAATCATGTGGCCCATTTCACCTGCAAATCCATGATACCCTTTTACCAAGTCTCCATTCATTAAGAAGCCCATGCCTATTCCAGAATACATACTTATATTAATTAAATTCGTGCATTGATGAAAATTAAATACTTTTTCGGCAAATGCACATAAATTCGCATTATTTTCAACAGTAACTTCTATGTTTACATTTTTCTCTAGGTCCGTCTTTAAGTCCTTGTTATACCATCTATGCTGTGGAACAAAAGAGATGGTTTTGTCATTGGTCACTGTTCCATGTATTCCAATGACAACACCAATAATCCCAAAATGGCTATGAGAAAATTTCTGCTGGTATGCACGAATTTGGTTGATTAAGATTTGAATAATTTCATCATAGTTGGAATTTTTCAAATCTACTCTAGCAGTATGAACCGGGTTCCCCATAAGGTCAGATATAGTAAATTTAATATCCCGATAATCTAAATCAATTCCCAATGCATAACCAGCATTTGTCCGAAGCGAAAGCATAATCGGCTTTCTTCCAACACTGTTATACTCTATATGGGTTTCGATAATTAATTCTTCCTCTAAAAGATCTGCTGCCTGTGCAGAAATGGTGGCCTTTGTTAATTTGGTTATATTGGCTAAATCCGATCTTGAAATCGGCCCATGCTTTATAATTTTACTTAATATCAAATTTTTATTTATCTTCTTAAGATAAGAAGCAACACCAATTTCCATAACGTTCACCCTGTTATTCAAGTTAGCTGCCATTTGCAGCTTTTTGGTAAGATTCTGGATGATCCACAGGGATGACAGCAGCTTTTAATGCCTCATCTACTGAAGATGAATATTTGTTTTTCTCTTGACCAGACCAGTTTAACCTATCAGCTAAATAAGCAATCACCTGTTTCTTCCATTGTTTTACGGTTTTTATATCAAATAAAATGGCACCTGTGCGGCGGTTAAAGAAATCAATAGGTGTAGCAATCATTTCATGTTCAACGCTATATAGTAATTTTGCAAATAACACGGTAGGTAATTGATATTTTTTTACAGCAGACATATTATTTTTCAACAATTCAAATACTGTATTACTATTGGAGCCATATGTTTTCACTAATGTTTCAGCCTCTTCTTTAGTAAGACCAATATCCATACCTCTTTTAACTGCTGCATTAATAAACGTTGAAAATTGTTTTGAACCTCCAACGTGACCGCCTGAAATTGGGAGATACTTCGTTTGACAAGGTTTGAAACTTCTCCCCTCTTCGGATTCCAATTTTGCTGCCAATAAATCAACCACCATTTCAGCCATTTTTCGATAGCCTGTTAATTTACCTCCTGCAATGGTAATTAACTGCGATTTCGATTCCCAAATTTCATCTTTTCGAGAAATTTCTGATGCATTCTTCCCTTCTTCGTAAATAAGCGGTCTTACACCTGCCCAGCTCGATTCAACATCTTGTTCACTTATTTTTACGTCAGGGAACATATAATCAATCGCATTTAAAATATAACTGCGATCACTTTCTGTCATATTAGGGTTTACGGCATCTTCATTATAGAAAGTATCTGTTGTTCCGACATAGACCTTACCGTCACGAGGGATCGCAAACACCATCCGGCCGTCTGGAGTGTCAAAATAGACTGCTTGTTTCAACGGAAAACGGGATTGGTCAATCACTAAGTGAACACCTTTTGATAGCTGCAGGAATTTTCCTTTTTTCGATTGGTCCATTTCGCGAATTTGATCCACCCATGGTCCAGCAGCATTAACAACCTTTTTGGCATGAATTTCATACCTTTCACCTGTTAATTGATCTTCGACTAGGGCACCAATTAGCTTGCCATTTTCATATAAAAGCTTTGATACCTTTGTATAATTACAAGCTATTGCCCCTTTTTCCACCGCGGCCTTCATAACCTCAATGGTCAGCCTTGCATCATCTGTACGATATTCCACATAATAACCGCCGCCTTTTAAACCAGATTTTTTTATCAGCGGCTCTTTTGCTAATGTAGACTGAGAGGTTAGCATTTTTCTCCGTTCCGACTTTTTAACACCAGCTAAGAAATCATAGACACGAAGACCAATAGATGTGCTAAATTTACCAAATGTACCACCCTTATGAAGTGGCAATAACATCCATTCAGGCGTAGTTACATGCGGGCCATTTTCGTAGACAATTGCCCTTTCTTTTCCTACCTCCGCCACCATTTTAACTTCAAATTGTTTTAGATATCTAAGGCCGCCGTGAACTAATTTAGTCGACCTGCTAGAGGTTCCAGCAGCGAAGTCTTGCATTTCAACTAGAGCCGTATTCATTCCTCGGGTTTGTGCATCAAGGGCAATACCAGCCCCTGTAATTCCTCCACCAATAACTAACACATCAAAAACTTTTGTTTTAAATTTGTTAACAAATTCAGTTCGATTTAAGTTTGAAAATTGCATAATGGATTCCTCCTGCTTATATATTATAATTGAATTTTTCAGACGAAATAAAAAGAGACCACAAAAGACATTATCATATTGATAATGTTTTTGTGGTCTCTCCGACTTCTCCTGCCATGTATTAACTTGCTTTCAGTATAACACTAAGTAAGGGGTTTGAAAATAATTATTTAAAAGCCATTGTGGCATTGACGGCTTTTTTCCAACCATCATATAGTCTATTCCGATTTTCATCAGACATTTTTGGTAAAAACGTACAGCCAACCGCCCATTGCTTTGCAATTTCCTCTTGGCTTTCCCAGAATCCAACAGCAAGTCCCGCTAAATACGCCGCTCCTAATGCAGTGGTTTCATTTACAATTGGTCGTTCTACTGGAACATCCAAAATATCACTTTGAAACTCCATGAGGAGATTATTTTTTACTGCTCCACCGTCAACACGGAGCGTTTTTAGTTTAATTCCAGAATCAGCTTCCATGGCGGATAATACATCTTTTGTCTGGTATGCAAGAGATTCTAATGTAGCGCGAATGAAATGTTCCTTTGTAGTACCACGGGATAAACCAAAAACGGCACCTTTTACATCACTATCCCAATAAGGAGTTCCTAAGCCAACAAATGCTGGTACCACATAGACTCCCTCGGTAGAATCGACTTTTCCTGCATATGCTTCACTATCCTTGGCATCTTTAAACATTCTTAACCCATCACGGAGCCACTGAATGGCAGAGCCCGCTACAAAAATACTTCCCTCAAGCGCGTATTCTACTTTTCCATTCAGCCCCCATGCTATAGTGGTTAATAAACCATGTTCTGAGCGGACGGCCTTCTCACCTGTATTTTTCAACATAAAACAGCCGGTACCATAAGTGTTTTTGGCCATTCCTTCCTCAAAACACGCCTGCCCGAACAATGCAGCCTGCTGGTCTCCTGCAACCCCTGCAATGGGAATTTCATTGCCAAAAAAGTGATAATCAACCGTTTTTCCATAAATTTCAGATGATGGTCTAACCTCAGGCAGCATGGATTTAGGCACACTTAGAATATCCAATAATTCATCATCCCACTCTAATTCATAAATATTGAACATTAAGGTGCGTGAAGCATTAGAATAATCCGTTACATGTGCACGGCCCCCGGATAGTTTCCAAACCAGCCATGTATCAATCGTACCAAATAATAATTTTCCTTGATCCGCTTTTTCACGTGCCCCTTCCACATGATCAAGAATCCATTTTACCTTTGTCCCTGAAAAGTATGGATCAATTAACAGGCCTGTTTTGTTCCGAAATAGGTCATGATAACCTTTTTCTTTCAATTCTTCACAAATCTTACTTGTTTGTCTTGATTGCCAAACAATGGCATTATAAACTGGATGGCCTGTTTCTTTGTCCCAGACTACAGCTGTTTCTCGCTGGTTAGTAATCCCTATCCCTGCAATTTGCTCAGGTTTAATTTCAGATTCTGATAATACTTCTGCCACAACGGAAAGGATAGAACCCCAAATTTCATTAGGATTGTGTTCAACCCAGCCCGGCTTTGGAAAGTATTGCTTGAATTCCTTTTGTGCTGAATGAACGACATCTCCATTTTTATTAAAAATAATTGCACGGGAACTGGTTGTTCCCTGGTCAATAGATAAAATGTATTTTTCCACTATTCTTTTCCTCCCAGAATACTATCTTCTAAAAATATCAACTTAATTTGGATATAAAAAAGGAGATTCACAAAACAGAACTAACCACAAAAAGGGTCTCTGCGTGAATCTCCTACTCTCCGTCACATACTGTTAACTTGTTGTGGAAAGTATACAATTCTACTAAAACCCATGTCAACAACTTTTTTAACATGAGAATGTTGTTAATGAGTTTAAAAAAAATCCTCCCATAACTCTCGTTTTGAAGTGGTGATGGCGGTAGCTCCTGCATTTAGCGCCGCATATACATCTTCAGAATTTCGAATTAACCCCCCAGCCAAAATGGGTATTCCTACACTCTCCTTAACTTCTGAAATAATCTTCGGCATTGCCCCTGGCAGGACTTCAATGTAATCAGGCTGGGTTTTTTCTATTAATTTATAGCTTTTTTCAAGAGCATGACTATCGATTAGGAAAATCCTTTGTACCGCAATGACACCTTTTTGCTTTGCTTTTTGAATCACACTAGATTTAGTTGAGATTAAGCCGTACGGCTTGAATTCTTGACAAATATACTCTGTTGCATAATCATCATTTTTTATGCCGTGGATTAAGTCCACATGGTAAATCATTTTCTTCCCTTTTTCCTTAGCCATACTATTAATATGTTTTAACTGAGCAATATGCATATCTAAAAATACACCAATCTCGTAAGGACTTCTCAAGAAGGATTCGAATTCCTTCATATTTGAAGAGGCAGGGATGATTTTTTGGTTCATAAGATTAATCCTTTCATCTCTGTTCTTATTATTTTTTAGGTTATAAAACACATCAATTGGACCCCTAGGTCTATATTCAATAACTGGCTGAATGGTTTGATGATTGAAGCTCATAAGGCGCCTCATTTCTATTTTCACTCGGATTTTTGCGACTTCCCTCAATCGCTTCTCTAATTTTTTCTGCCACTGCATCCATTGCCTCTTGTGAGGTTACTTCCCCATTTAGAGCTCTGATGATGTAGTCTCTCATTTCAGTGGAAATTTGGGAAATGACCTCTTGATTTCGCCAATCTTCAGCTGCAATGACTGGCGTATTTTCTAATTCATTTGAAAATATTTTATACATCTCTTTGCCAAACTCATAGTTTAGTTCATTGTTATCTAATCTTGAACTTAACAATAGAGACTCTTGATTAAATTTTGCATTAACTTTTTTTGACGCTAAATATTTAATAAAATCAGCAGTTTCGTCTTCTACCTCTGTATTTTTGAAGCCCATGATATATTTCCCTCCTGGTACAGAAGAACGAATCTCTTTTTTAGGAAGATAAGTTACCCCCCACTCAAAATTCTCAATATCGCTATAGTTGCTTAGCATCCAGTTTCCAGATAAGTGAGCAGCAGCCTGTCCTGAGCGGAAAAGTTTAATCGGATCTTCCACACCTAACCAAACAGATTCAGGAATGATCGTATCTTTATGAAGTTTGATAAAATAATCTAATGCTGCTACGCCTTTTTCATTATTGATTGCTGGTGCAGAACCATCTTCTGTCATGAGGCTTCCGCCAAATTGATAAACCAAAGTGGAATATCTGCGAGGGGTAAAATCAACTAACAGCCCGTGTTTTGCCCCGCCTTTTTGTTTCACCGTTTTAAGTGCGTCGGCAAATTCATCCCAGGTCCAAACTTCTTCAGGGGTTTGCGGAACTTGCACTCCTGCTTTATCGAATAATGATTTGTTATAGATGATGCAGTTTGCCGTAACATCCATCGGTGCTGCAATAATTCTATTCTCTTTTACATAATAAGGTTTAATTGCTGGGAGAAATTGAGAAGTAAATTCTTCCTCTCCCTCAACATAAGGTGTTAGATCAAATGCAAAATCAGCAAAATTCCCAGTATCTGTTATTCGCGCTAATGCTGGAGGTTCCCCTCCTGCAATCATTCTTTTTAATTTGGTATCTAAATCTTGATAAGCCACTTCTATTAATTTAATTTCAACATTTTGATTTATTGCCTGATAATCCTTGATAATCTCTTTCATTACCTTTCCCTCTACACCATCACTAAACCAAAGGAAATCCAAGGTAACTTTCTTTGAATTGTCTAATCCAATTGAATCTTTTGGACTTGGATTGTAAGCACAGGCAGATAGTGTAAATAATATAACTGATGTAATTAAAAAAATAGAAATCTTTTTCAATGATTCTTTCACCTTTCTATGATCGCACCTTATTTGGGATGTGAAATACATAACCCTCACTATCATTATACAAAAAATACCCTATAGTTAGACTTATTATGTATATCTATACTATAGGGTCTATATTAGGGATAAAACCCTTTAAATTTTATAGATAATAAACAAAACTTCCATCATCTGTTTGTTGTAAAGGCTGTCCGTTCACCAATAGCTCTCGTGTTTCACCTTTTGGCAAATGGAATGTAATTTGCTTATATGATAACTCGAAGACTCCTACTTTTTCTAAAGAAACTTCCAATCGATCACTTGTTGTTTTCATGTGAACATGAAGTTTAGTATGATTTTCTTGATAATTTGAAGTGATTCCGTCATCCTCGTACAAGACATAATCTGATGTACCTGTTTGTTGGTGAGGGAACAACTCAAATCCCCGTTCATCGTTTGTTTTTGTTAGAAATGAACAGTCTGCATCATTCACTGGAATGATACTGCCTGCTTTTACAAGGAACGGTGCATACGTTAATGGTGCAGGTATCGTGACAGTTTGTCCACCTTCATACCAGGTTGATGTATGGTAATCGTACCACCCGCCATCGTACTTTGGTAAATACACTGTTCGCTCAGTTGCTCCTTCTTCCACCACTGATGTAACCAGAATAGAATCACCTAACATAAAATCATCACATTCTTCATACGTCTTTTTATCATGACCAAACTCGTAGAAAGTTGGTTTAATGATTGGTTCATACTGATCGTGAGCATTGTATAACAAAGTATATAAATATGGAGTTAATTTTTGTCTAAACTTAATTAAATCTCTAATAGCATCCGCTGATTCTTCATACATCCAAGGAACATTGACAGTTTGGTCATCATTCCATGAATGTATCGTAAACCTAGGATAGAAAATTCCATTTTGCACCCAGCGGACAAATAATTCCGGTGAAGGAGCAGGACCGGAGAATCCACCAATATCATGACCGATATTATATATCCCTGATAAGCTTAAACCAATGGCCATTTTAATATTGTATTTTACAGTTTTCCAGCTTGTATAATTATCACCTGTCCATGTTTGAACATAACGCTGCATTCCTGGACTACCGGAACGTGAAATCAAGTACGGTCTTTTTTCTGGTGAAAATTCCTTTTGTGCCTCATAGGAAGCTTTCATCATTAATAATGGCTGTAAGGCACGTAAAAGTTCAAAATCTACCTCTTGTCCAAACCCATTGCTTTGGATGTTTTTTGTCCAAATTTCAAACTCATTGTTATCATTCCATGTAGAATCAATACCATATTCCAGTAATGCTTCCGTTACCTGCTTTTTCCACCACTCATAAGTATCTTTATTTGTAAAATCAAGATAGGCTCCAACTTCATCCCAAAATTGTGCCATTTCAGGCGTCTCGCCATCCAGTGATTTAATAAACATTCCTTTTTCTTCTAATTCTTTGAATAATGGATGGTCTTTTAACAAGCAAGGCTTGATATTCGCACAGAGATGCACATTCTTTTCATGATATCCTGCAGAGAACCCTTTAGGATCTGGAAACTTATCTCTATTCCAATTAAATACATAACGTTTATTCCCAATAGATGTATAGCCTGATGATAATTGAAACGAATCACAAATAATATCATGTTCTTCACATAATTGCAGAAATTCATTTAATCTTTCTTGGGATTTAGGTAAATCTGTATACGTCATTGTAGATCCGGAATAACCCAGGCTCCATTTTGGCTGAAAAATCGTTTTCCCTGTTAACCAAGTGTATTTTTTTACAACATCCTTTACTTCTGGGCCGGCTATGATATAGTAATCCAAATCTCCCGCATCTGATTGGAAATAGCGATACCATCCATGATAATTATCCATTTCATTTCCCATATCAAATACTGCTTTTGACATATTATCGTAAAATACACCAAATGATATATTTGTTTGATTATTTCGCGTGATATAAAATGGGATATGTTTGTACAATGGGTCGGTATATTGGGCATCGTAACCCATTGGATCAACATTCATCATACGATAGCGCTTACCGTAGCGATCAGTTTCTCCCGCTTTTTCTCCTAAACCGTAATAGCTTTCTTCTTTGGTTCTTTCGATATAATGGAATATACCCTCCCCTAGTGAACCATCAAAATTATAGGCTTGCGTTTTTCGATCATTCATAAGATGAATATAATCTGATGTCGCTGAATCTTTATAGTACCAATGTATAATGAATCCATTTAAGTTAATTTCAACTTTTAATGATGAGGTTTCAACATAAAATACTTCTTCTTTTTCGTACGAAACATAGTCTGGCAGACTAAATGGACTTACATCCAAACGGTCTCTGCCTTCCATAGGGACATCATCCATCCCCGGTGCCACCAACCATGTTTGCGGCAGTGATAGCTTATCGCCCTTTGTCATCAGAACACGAACAATATCATTTTCTAAAACTAATACTCTAGCAATAACATCACTATGATTTAATTTAAACGATAAACAATTATTTTCTTCATTGATAAACTTAAACATGTATTTTTCACGGATTGACATAATTCTTTCACCTTACGCTTTCTATTGAGTGACTTAACTTAAGCAGATTTTATTTTACTTCCATCGTTATTATCCTTCCAGATATCCTCATACTTATATCCAGTAAGATTTTCAACCACTTCTTTTGTTTTTGGATCCACTTTAAGTTTTGAACCATTATTTTTTAATCTATCAATTTCATCGACTAATATTTTATGAGTTTGTTTATTTAATTTAAAGGTAAAAACAACTAGTAAAGCTGCAACAAGAAGTACTGAAGCGCCAATGACCATAGTATAGACGATGGTATGAACTGCCTCTATAGTCTGTGTTTTTTCTCCTGCAACAAAACCACCCCATTGTAGTACAAGTCCCACAACCATAGTAGCCAATGCAACAGACGTTTTTCTAGCGAATGTCATAACGGCTGCAAATAATCCTTCTCTTCTTTGTCTTGTTACAATTTCATCAATATCCGGAATGAAAGGGAATACATTCCAAGGTGTAAAGTCTAAAATTGCTCTGCCAACTTGATAAAAAGCAGCAATCACAAACAGCATGACGACCATTGACTCAGGCTTAGTAATATAGACTGTATAAAACGCTCCCAAGCAGATTAGCATTACAGAATAGGAGAGTTTGTACAGATTACCTGGACCTACTTTTATCATTAGGAATCCAGCTACCAGCATAATGGGTACTCCAATGATACTGAGTGAGAGCAAGTCTGCAGCAAGGGATGATGAAATGCTTAGCGCAAACACACAGAAATAGACAAAAACAGCATTAAATACGTCTTTAGCAGTAAACGATAATAAATAGATTGCTAAATGTTGACGAAAGCTTTTTATTTTCAAGGTAGTTCCATATTCCTTTAAAACGATTCCAATACCACGAAGTGTTTCACTAAAACTTTTAGATTTTTTGGATTGTGCAATGAATTCTTTTTCTTCTTCAGGTGTAAGCTTGTTTTCCCACGTTACTTTATAAGAGATAAAGATACAGATTGCAAAAAGTATCGCAAAAAATACAGCATTGATAAAATAAGCATACGCATTATCTTCACCAAAGTAAGCGATTAACCGTCCGGGAACAAACGTAGCTAAAAATACACCTGTACCAGACATAAACATTCTTGCTGTGGATAATTTCGTTCTTTCATTAAAATCCTTTGTCATTTCGGAAGGAAGCGTTTCCCATGGAATTAACACTAAAGCCATGACGATTTCAAATAACAAATAACTGATTAAGTAGTACCAATAATTCATTCCTGTAAACCAGAGCAATACATATGTTGCCATTAACGGTGAACCAATTAATAGGAAGAAACGGCGTCTGCCAAACTTTCTACCCAATTTAAATTTATAGAAGTTATCTGTAATACTGCCGATAGATAAACTCACTACAGCATCCACCACACGAGCAATCGCAATAATGGAGGCACCTTCAACAGGAGTTAAACCAACAAAGGTTGTATAGTAATACATTAACCAAGCGGCAATAACGGTGAAAGCACCGCCACCCATGATGTCTGTTAATCCATAACCAACGGCTCTAGGTATGGTAATCTTTTTCTTACTGTTTGTCATATAATTCCCTTCTCTCTCCTCATAAGATTTAACTACTTTTCTCCTATTCCCAGCCACCGATTTATTGGAAGGTTAAAAATTTGGGATAATATATCATTTTGTATATTCCTACAATTGCAATCCCTTACAAAAGTAGTTGAAAGTGCTTTCTTGTTTTTAATTTTACCTGACTACCTCTAGAGAGAAAGGTTGAAATTTTTGATGTAGTTGTTGAAAATATTGACTACCGTAAATAAAAAAAACCGCATGCACATGAATTTCATGTGATACGGCCATGAGGGAGAAAGGTTGAAATATTGATTACTTACATTTTTTATATTCAGAAGGTGTTGTTCTCATAATTTTCTTAAAAACTTGACCAAAGTACCTCGCGTCAAGAAATCCTACCATAATTGAAATCTCGTTAGCTTTTAAATCAGTAGTAGTTAAAAGTTTTTGTGCCTCCTGAATTCGTTTTTCGGTTAAGAAATTACTAAGGTTTTCCCCCGTATCCTTTTTAAAGGACCGGCTTAAATAACTAACACTAACATCAAGTTGTTCTGCAATATACTGTGCATTTATATCTGGATTTCCATATTGTTGTTCAATAATTCGTTTTGCCTGCTCAACTACACCTAAGTTATTTTTATTCATTGTTTCATAAAGATGATTTTTTACCTTCACACAGGTTTGCTTCATAAATTCAAGTAGTTGTTCAAAGGTTTTACACCGTTCAAGTTGTTCATATCCAACGGTCATCGAAAAATTTTTATCCCATTTTGCAACGATCAATCCTAATTTAATTAATAACTCTAAGCAAAGATTTAATACTAACTGTCTATCAAATGTGTATTTTAGCTCCTTGAATAGTCCCTCAATTTGAAGCAGTATCTTCTCAAGTTCCCATTCTTCAAACTTTTCAATAAAGATCGATAATTCAGCGGAGAAATTATTGTTATAATGTTCGGTACTAGATTCAGAATATATATGAATCTTCCCTTTCCCAACAAAATAACTCCGTGATAATGCTTTAATTGATTGTAAGTAAGAGGAGTGTAAGGTATTGATAGAAGTAAACATTCCTCCAATCCCAATTGAAACATGGATGCGATCCTCATAAGAAAAATAACTCAATATATGTTCACCAATATCTTTTAATCGTGTTTCTACCACTTTATCTGGCAATACTAGTGAGAATGAAGGTATTACCAAAAGTTGTTGATCATGGGTAACAAATCTTGCTTCCATATTTTTTGTTCTTAATAAGTCCTTGATTGATTTTGAAACAGTATCATTTATATCACTATCCATTTCTACTGTTATCACAGCGCCTTTTCCAGGCGTAAGATCGATGCTTTGTTTTATATTTTGTGTCGGTCCTATCCCCTTAACCGTCAATTCATATAATAAAGATTGTTCGATAATGGGTATACTCTCCTGAAGAGCATTTTCCAAATATTCATAGTTTTTCTCTTTATCTCTTTTTTGTTCTATGGTATTTACTGCATTTTTAATCACGGCCATTACTTCTTCGACGACAGTTGGTTTAAGTAAATAATCAAAAACGCCATATTTAAAGGCTTCTTTAGCAAAGGTAAACTCATCATATCCTGACAAGAGAATCATTAAGATATCTTTATGATTTTGATGAACGAACTCCGCCAATTCTAGGCCAGTATGTCCTGGCATAACAATATCAGACACTACGATATCCGGCTTAAGTTGATTAATTAGTTCCTTTCCTTCGTAACCATTTGAAGCCATTCCACAAATTTCGCAGCCAAGGGCTGACCAATCGATTTTTTCAGATAATCCTTTACTAATAAATGGTTCATCGTCAATAATTAGTACTTTCAACATTTAGATTCCCTCCCTTCTTATAGGTAAAGTCAGCACAAACGAGGTTCCAACGTTAATATTACTTTCAATCTTTAAACCATTATCATCACCAAATAATAATTGAATCCGGTTTTGAACATTTAATATCCCATTTCCTGTTCCTCCGTTGTCTTCAAGACTTACATATCTACCCTCGGAAAGAGCGGAGACTTTATTTTCATCCATACCCACTCCATTATCTAAAACTTCAATGTGTAATTTGTTATCTTTAATTTTCCCATTGATAAATAAGTATCCGTTTCCAATTTTTTTTTCTATTCCATGGATCATAGCATTTTCAACAATTGGCTGCAGAATCAGTTTTGGAACTAGGCAATGTTTAGCCTCTGAATCAATGCTAACAGAATAATGAATTCTATCTTGAAACCTAATTTTTTGAATCGTCATATAATCATCAATATAATTAATCTCTTCTTCAAGTCTAATGAACTCACCATTATTCGTTATACTTTTTTTCAACAGCCTGCTTAAAGAGGTGGTCATTTTACTAACTTCATCTGATTTCCCAAATTGTGCCATCCAATTGATTGTGTCTAGAGTATTATAAAGAAAATGTGGATTTATCTGGGCCCGAAGTGCTCTTAGCTGTGCGTCTTTTTCATTAATATCCTTCTGATAGATATCCGAAATTAAGTTGTTAATTTTACTCATCATTCTATTAAAGCTTTCGCCAACTCTACCAAGCTCATCCGAACGGTCGATTTGAAGCTGAACATTGAAGTTATCTTTTTCAACCTCATCCATCACCAAACTTAATTTGTTTAAAGGTCTGACAATATAATTCGTACTAATCCAAATAATAATGATACCAATAATAATCGCTACTATTCCGATTAGAAAGATGGTCTTACCAATAAGTGCAGGGCCTTCCGAAATTTCATTCATACTTATTAAAGAAATGATTTTCCATCCTGTTAATTCAGATTGATAATTGTTTATAATCATTTCCCCAGAATCCGGTATTTCTATTAAGGTATCGGAATTAGCTAAAGGCTTAGATGAAGTAGACAGCCATGATGTAACCGCACTTAATTCCCTTTTATTAGAATTAGACATAACCACTTTATTTTCTTTATCCAGTATAATGATATGTCTTTCTTCCGTTGGATCAAATTTCTGAATCCGCTCTTGTAAATATGCTTGATCCAAAGACATTGTTAGATAACCAATGACTTTCATTTTATAAGAGTGTATATCGTAAATCACCCGATTCGCTGTAATTACAGACTTCTCAACGCTCCAAGTGATTTTTCCACTTGAATCGTAAAGTTCGGGACGTAATGTATTAAGAAATTCATAGTTATGGTTATTGACACTTCTTCTAAAATTCACCCTTACGCCTTCAGTGTCATACAGATAGACAAGATCGACTTCATTAAACATGACAGTCTCATCTGTTATTTTGGATAATAAATTTTTATTTAGGAAATTTTTTTCTTTACTATTTTCGTATGCAGCTGGTAATAGCACTTGTACATCATTATTAAAAGTTACACCATCCATCACACGATTAAAGGATTCCACCATATTATCTATACTTTTACTAATTTGCATGACCATAACAGTATTGTATCTAATGGCCTCATTAATCTGAATTTTTATAGCAATACTATAGGTAATAATTGCAGTCAACCCAATGATTAGACTGATACTAAGAGCATTCTGGAATAACAATTGATTTTTCAAATGGCGAAATCTTAAGAAACGTTTAAACTTCATATTCCTGCACCGTTGCTTCCCATAATATATTTATTTATCTTAATATAACAAAATTATTTCAATTAGATAAGTTACTTTGTTCTTCTGAACTACGAACAAAACAAGACCCAAGTGCTGATTATCCACTTGGGTCTTGTCAAATACATATTTAAATAAAAGCCATTGCGTTGAAAAAAAAATCAAACCAAAAGTTATAAGAGGCCAACCATTTGAAGTCCATGAGTAATCCCATTGTCTTCCACTGATTTTGTAACATATTTTGCGACTGCCTTTACACTTTCTTCTGCATTTCCCATTGCCACACTATTATGTATAGTTGAAAGCATTTCCATATCATTTAGTCCGTCTCCAAAGGCATATTGTCGTTCCACAGGAATATCTAATGCCTCAACTATTTTTTCAATGCCTTTAGCTTTCGATCCTCCACTTGGGAGTATATCCACTGAAACAGGATGCCATCTCACAAAATCAAAATCAGTATACACCTGTTCATATTGTTTTTCTTCACCTTCTGGACAAAAAAGGAGAGTTTGAAATAGCTCCCGTCCTTTGTAATAAAGCGGATCGTGAGTAGGGAATACGTTAATTTTTAAGGTATCAATACTTTCCTTAATGTAAGCATGTTCTGGAACATTTGCTTTCATGTCCTCATGGTCCATAAAGACAACAGGATGATTGTTCTTAAGAGCTGCTGCTGTTAACTTTTCAAGAGATGAGATCTTTAATGGATTTGTATACAAGACTTCTCCCCTATACACGACGTATTGCCCATTGTAACTAACAAAAGTGTTAATCTCCAATTCTTTTCGCAAATCCTCGAACATAAAAGGAGCTCGTCCGGTTGCAATGGCAACTTCATGTCCTAGTTCCTTTAATTTAAAAATGGCTTCTTTGGTAGATAGAGGCAATTCTTTGTCATGAGTGAGTAAAGTTCCATCTATATCAAAGAATATAATACTTCTTTCTTTCATTATTGCTTCCAACTTTCCAATTTGTTTTTTAAAGAAAAAGCGGTTAAACTGTTCCTCTCTCAATTAGTTTGACCGATATTTCCTTATTTAAGATATCACTATTTACTGCTTGCAGGAATAGGTTTTTTCCCATCTCCTCAAGAGGGATTTCTATGGTGGTAATATTCATCATTTTCGCGATAGGTTGATTATCGAATCCAATGATGGCAAGTTCATCTGGAATAGAGATATTTTGGGTTTTACAATAGGTAACGATTCCAGCCGCAACTTGATCGCTCGTCACCAACATTGCAGATGGCGGTGTATCCATATCTTTTAATTGTTTGATGACTTTTTCACCATCTTCGAAATAGAGGCACTCATCGATAATGTAAAGGGGCACGAATAGCATATTATATTTTTTAACAAAATCTCTATATGCTTTCTCTCGATAACTACTATTTGTTCCAGTTTTTCTGCCTATACAATATCCGATTTTTCTATGACCTTTATCGTACAAATATTCTAAAGCACGAAAAAAGATTTTATAGTGGTCAACATAAGTAGATGATAACTTCTTCGCTTTATTAACTTCACATAATACAATTTGTCCAAATGGCAAATACTCCTCAATAACAGATAATTCACAGGATCTCGAACAAATAATGAGTGAGTCAATCTGTTTTTGTTTTAACATTTGTAAAGCTTCTCTTTCCCTGCTTTCCATATAGTCTGTTTGAAATAAGACCAACTTATAGTTATGGTTGAATGCTTGCTTGGCTATTCCCTTTAATAACTGAGCAAAATATGGATGATCCGAGAACGGTAGCACTACTCCCATCAACTGTGTTTTCCCCGTGCTTAAATGAACAGCATTGATGTTTTTTTGATAATTGGTCGATTGAATTGCCTTTAAAACCGCATTCTTTTTTTCTTCACTAACATATGGGTGATTATTTAGTACACGGGAAACAGTGGTTTTAGATACTCCTGCCATTTTAGCCAGGTCTTTTATATTTGCCATGGTCTCACCTAATTGTTTCGAAATATGTTGTTTTGGTTGTAAAATACCCGTTTTTTGCAAAGTCATACAGAACAAAATATTCTACTGGTAAACCTTGTAGGTAATTCCTTTATTTTATTATTGTGGTTTATTAATTGTAAATGTTTTTTTAACAAAAGACTCGATGAAATAGTCATCAAATGATTGGATTGGTTCCACTTTTATCACTTGTTTAGATGACTTTAAGCAATAGAACGCCGAAACATAGACTAAAAAGCTAAGTAAAATTAATTCAAACATGCAATGATCTCCTCACTTTCTGTAATTTGTTTTGAGTGTAAATGATGAAACGCGTTCCATGTCAAATTCCATAATTAAATGTAACTAAGTAAAGTAACCAGAAAATAACCTAAAACATAATTTTTAAAAAATGGAAAAGAATAAAGTTTTGGAGGTGAAAAAAATGGATGAGAATACGAAGAGCTATCCCAATGCAAGTTTAGGCGGAAAAAAGTCTAATGAAAAAGGTGAAGGTGATTCCGGCCATATGCGTTATGGTCAGGGGAACAAGGGTGAGAGTAAAGGTAATAATAAGTAAAAGAACCTATTGAAGACTTGAGGTTCAAATCCTTTATCCATTGAGGACAAATCCTTACTTGGTGCTCGGGTGATTTGTCCCTAAGACCCTGTATTGAGGGCAAATCTTTGTTTGGTGCTAAGGCGATTTGTCCTTAAGACCTTGTATTGAGGACATACCTTGCTTGGCGCTCATGCGATTTGTCTTTAAGTCCCTGTATTGAGGACAAATCTTTGCCTGGTGCTAAGGAGATTTGTCCTTAAGACCCTGTATTGAGGACATACCTTGCTTGTTGCTCACGCGATTTGTCCCCAAGACCCTTTATTAAGGACAAATCCTTGCTGTTGCTCATGCAATACGTCCTCAATGCACATAGAAGTAAAAAATTGCCGAGAAAGATACCTTTCTCGACAATCTGAGAAGAAGCACGCCTAAGCGCGCTTCTTGTTTTAGCTATTGACGAAATGTCTGATGTTGAAAGCTGTGCACCGGCTGTGATTGGAAGGATGGATTTACAAACGTTTGAGGTTGAAATCCAACTGAACCTGCCTGACCTGACAATTCCCTTTCCAGCTGATTACATTGAGCAATAACTTCCTGACATCTCTGAATCGCCAATTCATGTCCTTGGAGGCTTTGTTGAATCGTTTGAACTGCCAACCGTTCTTTTTGGATCATCTGCTCAAGCACCTGTGCATTATGCTGCTCATTTTGAAGCATTTGTTGATATTGCTGATTTGCCATTTGCGTTTGTTGAATTAACTGTTGAGCCAGCTGACGACATTGTTGGATATGAGTGATAGAATGTTGGCTTGTTTGCATTCGTAAATCCCTCCATTTTTAGGACTTTTCTTGATCTGCTTAGGTTGAATTTCAACCCTCTATTATATTCCGCATTTGGTCGCCGTCTCATTCTCTTAGCTAAATACCAAATAATGATGAGAATAGCCATTAAATTACCTTTTACAGAAAAACAAGGAACCCTTTTTAGGATTCCTTGCTTTTGTCGATATTATTTTCCAATAAACATTTGTGTCCAGTGGTTACCAGACTTTTCGTACCCTACTCCAATATGAGTAAAGTTAGCACTTAAAATGTTCTTTCTATGCCCTTCACTGTTCATCCACGCATTTACGACTTCCTGAGGTGTACGTTGTCCTTGGGCGATATTTTCTCCAGCCGATTTATACGTCACGCCAAAGTCCCTCATCATGTCAAATGGAGAACCATAGGTTGGGCTAGTATGTGAAAAATAATTGTTTTGAGCCATGTCTACAGATTTCTTTTGTGCCACGCCGCTTAGTTTTGTATCGTGTAGTAAAGCTGGCAGACCGTTTTTACTGCGTTGTGCATTCGTTAAATCAATCACCTGTTGAACGTATGCACTGACGTCACCAGTTGCTGGTGCCGGTGCCGTAGGCTTAGGTGCTGGTGCTGCCGGTTTTGGTGCCGGAGCAGCTGGTGCTGGTGCCGGTGTAGCCGGTGCTGGGGCTGGTGCAGCTGGTCCTTGTTGTTGATTTGGTGCTTGTGCTGTTGGTCCTTGCTGTTGAGTTGGTGCTTGTGTTGTCGGTCCTTGCTGTTGGTCAGGAGTCATTCCTTGTTGGCCACCAAATTGGTACCATTGGACTGACCCGAACGGAATATACCTATACTGAGCGTGTTGGATTAATATCGCTTTTGTATGAGGGTAACTTCTACTGTCTAAAGTTGTTCGATCAGCAGAAATATTCAGGCCATCGTTCATATTGTTGTTATTGTTTACCTTATTGCGTACATTTGTGACATTACGGTCTATACCACGACTTAATGGATTGTAATGTACATTATTCGTGTAAATGTTTCGATTTGTCGTACGGTCGTTATTTACATTGGTCATATTGTTGTTTCGATTGTTTGTACGGTTGGTTCGATTGTTCGTACGATTATCATTTACATTGGTAATATAACCGTCATTGTTGTTCCGATAATTCGTGTTACGATCCCAATCCGGATCATTATTATCATTATTGGTGTAATCCTCGGTTAGAGGTCCATTATGATCAATACCGTCATCTCTGTTATTCCCAACATTTAAATACGTATTATCTCGATCTGCCCTGCTTGTACGTACTTCGTCTGCTGCATTATTATTGTTATTACACGCAGCTAGACCGAATGTCAAAACACCTGTTAATAGTAAGCCTAAAGGCTTTTTTATCAAACTGATTACCCCCTTGCAAAATTATTTTTTTGCCTTCTTAGTTTTGATTATTTTTCAATAAATATTGATGGAAATAATCGTGTGTTTTTACATAAAAAAACCCGTATGGTAATGAAACCAAACGGATTTTTCTGTATTTAAAGGGGCAAATTATTGCTATATATTTTCTTGAATGAACAACTGTGATTTTTGATTAATTTTTTCAAAGGCATTGGTCGCTGGTTTCATAATAAATAGTGCTAACAGGTTGCCGCTATACAATAGACAAATCGGCGGCGCATAGGATAATACAAATAATATGCCGAAGCTGCCAATCAACATATAAAAGGTAGATAGTGGATTCATAATCATTACAAAGAAAGAGTTTTTAATGACCTGACTGATTTTCATATCATAATGCACAAAAATGGGAATGACATAAAACATCATTGATATAAAAATGAGTGTGATAATAAATAATGGAACATTAAGAACAGAGACGAATGGATTCGTTGCATGTTGGATGAACTGAAAATCAATATACAAGATTAAGCCAATGGCAACAATCATCATACCGAGTAGATTACTCTTTAGAAATTCACGTTTATACGCAGTCCAAAAAGTCTTAAAAATAGACATTTCCTCATTTCCTAGCATCCATTTACGAGCAACTGCGAACATCGCCACCGTTGCAGGAAAAAAACCAAAGATGAGGAGACCTAGGAGCGAAAATAAAATCCATAGTAAATTTAAAAACGCTAGTCTTGATATCCATTCAAGCAATTTATTAAAACTGCCTAAAAATCCTGAAGTGTCCATTTGTAATCCTCCTTGAACCGTTATACCCTGCGTTTTAAAAATATTGTTACTTTGCCACTTCCATTAAGGGGGCGAAGTGGCAAAGTTAAAAGGTTGGGATATTCCTTACCATGTTACCCCTTTAACCCACTCGTACTGATTCCTTCAACCACATGACGCTGGAAGAGGAAAAAGATCACGAATACAGGAATCAGTGTAACAACTGACATCGCAAACATTGCACCCCAGTTGGATACTGTCTCATTACTCAAGAACATATTTAACGCCATTGAAACCGTGTATTTGGTTGGACTATTTAAATAAAGAACCGGTCCTAATAATGACTCCCACGTCCAATAAAATGAGAATATTGCAGCCGTAGCTAATGCTGGTCTAATTAATGGCAGAATAATTTTGGTGAAAATCTTGAAAGTTCCACAGCCATCAATAATCGCGGCTTCATCGAGTTCCCTTGGAATGGTCCGAATAAACTGGACTAATAGGAAGATAAAGAACGGATGTCCAAAATAGGCTGGAATTGCAAGTGGCTTAATCGAGTTGAGCCAATCAAGCTTTGAGAAAATAATATATTGCGGTACCATTACTACATCATGAGGAAGCATTAAGGTAACCATCATAATTCCAAACCAAAAGGCTTTTCCTTTAAACTCAAGACGTGCAAACCCAAAAGCAATAACTGCCGATGAGATTACCTGTCCGATTAAAGTAATAACAACTAGAATGGCTGTATTTTTAATGAAGACACCAAATGTATTACCGCCAATCCCTTTCCAACCGTCTATAAAGTTCGTCCAAATCCATGGATCTGGGATCAATGATTTTGCCGTGACAAAAATGGTATCACTAGGTTTAAATGAACTCATTAAGAGCCAAATAACTGGGTAAAGCATCAAAATCGCAAAACCGCCGACAAGTATATGATAGATCCACCATCTTGGTGATTTTAATTTTACTGCCATTGTTATCTGCCTCCTTCCGATTCATAGTGAACCCAATATTTCGATGTAGTAAAAATAATGGCCGTTAATATTCCGACAATAATCAGCATAATCCAAGCCATTGCTGAAGCATACCCCATGTTGAAGAACTCAAAGCCTTGTATGAATAGATATAAAGAATAAAGTAGAGTTCCGTCTAACGGACCGCCTGTACCCTTTGAAATAATAAAGGCAGGTACGAATGTCATAAAGGCGGCGATCGTCTGCATAACAGTATTGAATAGAATGACAGGACTAAGCATTGGGAGAGTAATTTTGAAGAACTTCTGAATTCCGTTTGCACCGTCAACACTTGCTGCTTCGTAATAACTTTTTGGAATACCTTTTAATCCAGCTAAGAAGATTAACATTGAAGAACCAAATTGCCATACGGATAAGAAAATCAGCATCCACAATGCTGCCGTAGGGTTACCAAACCATCTGACAGCTGAAAGTCCTAGTACATCAAGAACAATATTAACAATCCCTAAATCACCAAATACATTTCTCCACATAATCGCAACGGCAACACTGCCGCCAATCAATGAAGGTAAATAGAACAAAGAGCGGTACAGTCCAACAGCCCTTGAGGCTGTATTTAACATTAAGGCAATTAATAAAGCGAAGGTGAGTCTTAAAGGAACACCGGCCAATACATAAATCAATGTAACTTTTAATGACTGCCAATAACGAGGATCGGCTGTAAACATTTTTATGTAGTTATCCATGCCTATCCATGTTGGGCTAGCAAACAGATTATAATTTGTAAATGATAAATATAAAGACGCTAGTATAGGAATGAATGTAAAAGCTAGAAAGCCGATAATAAACGGACTGATAAACGCATAGCCTGTCAGGTTTTCCTTGAGGATACGGGAACGTTTGCTGATAGGGCGAATAGTGACATCTGCTTGTATATTTTCCTTCATCACACGTGTATTCATTTATTCATCTCCTTATCTTTTGACTCTTTCCCTTAGATGAAAGGACGATAGCTGATCTATTATCTGATCAGCTATCGATGTGGAAATTATTTTTTGTTTTGTGCTAAGACACTTTCAGCTTGTTGTCTAAACTGTTTAGCAGCATCTTTCACAGATAGATTTCCATAAGCCATTTGTTCAGCTAAACTATCAAGCGTTTCAATTACTTGGCCGGCACCAACTGGGTCTGGACCATCGAATTCAGAGCTATTTCCTTCTGCCCAATCCACATAATCAAAAACTTGGACTTGTGCTGGTGAAAGCAGTGGCTTCAATGCTTCTTTTACAACGGAAGAACCAGGAACACCACGGTCACCAAGATTTAATTTGTTTGCTTCAATATCATTGATCATGAAATCGATAAACTTTGCAGCCTCTTCTTTATGCTTTGAATTGTTTCCAACAGACCAGAACATACTTGGTTTTAAATATAAACCTTTATCGCTGTCAGGTCCTGGCATTGGAGCGATAGCAAGTTCTCTATTTGCCACTTGTTGAAGCCCAACAAACTGGTTAGACCATTGGAAAATACCAATTGCATTTTGTGTAACGACTGGATCATCTTCAATTCCTTTCAACTGTGCTAAGAAGTCCGGTGTTGGAACTGCCTTATCCTTAACTAATCCAGATGTCATATTGAAGAATTCTTCGAACAATTTGTCATCTTTATAACCTAGAGAAGCACCATCTTTACTGTATAGTGACTTTCCTTGTGTTCTTAAGAAGTAATTGAAGAATACATCTGCTTTCATTCCTGTATCCATAAATACGCCAGCAGCTTTTGCTTTTACTGCGATTTCTTTGTAATCATCCCAAGTCCAATTTTCAGGGATAGAATCTACACCAGCTTTTTTAAGTACAGCTGGATCATGATGGAAACCAACAACGTTGACACCAGCGTTAATTCCATATAACTTGTCGCCAAGTTTACCGCCGTTGATGATATTTTCAGCAATATCTTTCGTATTAATTTGTTTATCTAAAAATGGGGTTAAATCAGCGATTTGGTTGTTTTGTGCATACTGTGAAAAGTAGGATAAATCCATTTGAATGATATCAGGGAGCTCATTGGCCGCAGCTTGTGGAGCTAGCTTTTTCCAGTAGTCATCCCATGCTGCATATTCTGCTTCGATTTTTACATTTGGATTTTTTTCTTCATACATTTCAATTATTTTAAGTGTATAATCATGTCGCGGCTGTGATCCCCACCAAGCAATACGAAGCGTAACTTTTTCATCTTTTTTGTCTTCTTTAGGTTTAGTTTCTTCACTGCCCGTTGAACTGCTGCTATTACATGCTGCTAATGTAAAAACTAAAACAAAAGAAAACAATAGCGTTAAAAATTTCTTCATTCTTTATTTCCCCCTTCTTTTTTCACACTTTTATGTAAGTGTTTACATTCTTAATTATGCATTGAAATCAAAATAGTCTGAATCCAATTTTCCGCTTTGTTTGTTTAAAAATCAGACATTTAAAAAAGCTCTCTTGAAACAAGCAGGTGCGTGCTTGTTTTTAAGAGAGCTTTCTTTTGATATATAGATTAGTTATTGGTAGTGAGGATTTTGTTTGCTTCCATTCTAAATTGCCGCGCACCCTCAGTTGGTGTAATTTTCTTAAACAAGATTTGTTCGGAAACATCTTGTAATAGTTTCACAACCTCATTACTGCCAAGAGGATTTGCCTTTTCGACGATATTGTTTTTATTTTGTACTTTATTTACATAGTCGAATACCTTTTTCTGATTAACAGATAAATCTGGTTTCATTTTCTCTGCAACCTTTGCAGAAACAGGCACTCCTCGTTCACCTTTTATTACTTTATTTGCCTCGATATCATTGATGAAGAAATTAATAAATTGAGCTGCAGCTTCTTTATGCTTTGAACTTCTTGACATCGAAAAAAGCATACTAGGCTTTACTGTAAGACCCAAATCCTGTCCCGGTCCTGGAGGAGGAAAAAGCTCGAGCTGTCGGTTTGTCGCTTCCAAGAAGCCGATGTATTGGTTTGAATATACCCATTGCATCGCTGACTGCTGCTTCACTAGCAATTCATCTTCGATTCCTTTAATCTGTTCTGTAATATCTGCTCTTGGAAAGGCACCTTGGTCGAGGAGCCTCAATTGCATGTCGAAATACTCAACAAATAATTGATCATCATCATACCCTAATCCAGTTCCAGATTTATTATATAAATCCATTCCTTTTGTACGTAAGTAATACGAGAAAAATACATCTGGTGACTTCATCCCGTTCGTACCATAAATCCCCTTATCTTTATGAACCTGTAGAACAATTTCTTCAAAATCACTCCAAGTCCAATTTTCTTTTGGCTGGTTACCCGTTCCTGAAGAAAGTAAATGGGGATCAACAATGATTGCAGGGGCATTTAACCCTAAAGGAAAGCCATACAAATGCTTATCGATTTTCCCGCCTGAAAGGATCGTCTGATTAATTGAGTCTGTCTTAATTAGCTCTTGATTCACATATGGTGTTAAATCTTCAAGCAAGAAATTTTCACTGTATGTTTTAAGATAAAGCATATCCATTTGGATAACGTCAGGAAGTTGATTCCCGGCTGCCATCGGAGCTAATCGTTTCCAGTAATCATCCCAATTTGAATATAGCGGCTCTACATTAATCGTTGGATATTTTTCCTCAAACAATTCTATTACTTGCAAGGTATAGTCATGACGGGGTTTTTCGCCCCACCAGGCAATTTTTATGGTTATTTTTTCTTTCCCTTTACTCTCGGCAGAATCTACTAAATCGAAATCTCCACACCCACCAGCAAAAAATACCATTACTAGGGATAAAGTAGAAAACAAGAGTTTTTTCATTTTTTTCCCCCTTAAACATTTATCACAAACCTTGTAACGATTCTCTTTTGTATTCCGACGGAGTAAAACCTGTATGTTTTTTGAATACCTGACTGAAATATTGAGGGTTTTCGCCATAACCTATTTTTTCAGCAATCTCGAATACTTTTACATCACTTTCTTTCTCAATCATACTTATGGCTAATTCAATTCTTAATCTCGTAATATAATTTGAAAACTTTTCCCCTGTTTCTTTTTTAAAAAGTTTGCCAAGATAATCGGCATTCATATATAGCATTTCGTTTGCAACCCAATGCAGTGATAAATTTTCATTGCTAATATGCTTATCAATAGTTTCGATTACCTTCTTAATAATTGTTGAATGTTTATTATTATTTTGATTAAAAAATGTAAGAGTAATTTCTTCGGCAACGCTTTCAAAAAACACCTTCAAACTTTGAATCGTGTCAATTGCTAAGAGTTGATTTAATTTCGTTAAATACATATTCATCGCTTTTGGTTCACATAGACGAATCATCGCATTAAATAATTGGATCACATAGGACTTGGTACTATTGATATCAAGCCTTAGTTCGATTAACTGATTAAAAAATGTTTCTATCTCTGAATTAACTTCAACCCAGGAGCCCGATTTCACCAATCGGCAAAAGATTTGATCATTATAATAGAATTCTAATTCCTCTGATGGGTTTTGATAGGTAATATCTTTTTTAGTGATAACTCCGCCTTCTCCTAAATAAAAACGATAAGCTAAACAATCGAGTGCTTCACTATATAATTTATTCGCAGTACTTATTTTCCCTGTATCACTGATTGCGACTGTAGAATCTAGTTGGTAATATTGATAGAATGTTTTTTTTATCTTCTCTATTTGAGTGAGTAGTATTGAGTAGCTGCAATCATCCTCGATCAGAAATAATATTGTTTCCCCAGCCATACAACTTAAAATATAAGAATCAAAAATATGTTCAGCAATATTTTTTATGGCAAACATATGCTCAAATTCAAAATTCCCTTCAAGTTGAAATAAAACCAGCCTAACGTTCGGTGTATGTAAATCGATATTAAAAAGCTTTTGATAATAAAATAGATCTTTGTTTTCGTAACGGTTAGTAATGAATTCTTTTAACAGTTGTTCTTTAGCATAGGGCAGAACACTGTCTAATGTTCCTTTCATCTTTTGAATGAATTGTTCCCGAATTTGCTTTTTTTTCAAATCCTCACAGATTTCTGATACCGCATCCATAATGGAATTCTCATTACAGGGTTTTAAAAGATAATGCTTCACCCCGTATTGCATCGCCTGTTTAGCAAAATCAAATTCGCTGAAACCTGATAACAAGATAAATCGTATATTGGGAAATACGCTATTTACCTTTGCAACAAGCTCAAGACCATTCATTCCAGGCATTTTAATATCACTAATCACGATGTCTGGCTGCTGATGTTCAATAATACTGAACGCCTCTACCCCATTTTTTGCGGTCCCGATTAAATTTGTCCCGATTGACCCCCAATTGATTACCTTTGACATCCCTTCTGTAATGATCCGTTCATCATCCACTAGCAATACCTTATACATGGTTCTCCCCCTTATCGAAAGGTAAAACAATGATCACTTTCGTCCCCTTATTCGGTTCACTTTCAATCTCTACTCCAAATCTCTCTCCATAGGCCAATTTAATTCTGTCATTAATATTCGATAAGCCTACACCCTGTCCTCTGGTTTTTACTTCTCCGCGTTTTAACTTTTCTATAAAGGCTGACTCCATTCCGGGTCCATCATCCTCAACAATTAGTTTAATACTATCTTTTTCAACGATTGAATAAACACTTATTTTACAAGGTTCAATCTTCGGCTCCAGTGCATAATGGATGGCATTTTCCACTAGAGGCTGCAACGTAAGCTTCGGAACATAGAACCCTCCAATATCAGAATCTACCTCCATGTGGAAATCCAATCTTTCTTCGAATCTATATTTTTGAATGATCACATAATTTCCCACAACATTAAGCTCTTCTTCAATCGTAATCAGGGGTTGTTTTAAACTGATTGAATTGCGCAGTAAAAATCCAAGTGCTTCTACCATTCTAGAAATTTGCGTCTGTCCGTTTCCTTTTGCTAACCAATTAATAGATTCTAAGGTATTATATAAAAAGTGAGGATTAATTTGGGCCTGCAGTGCCTTGAACTCTGTCTCTTTTATCGTAAGCTGTTTAGAGTAATTTTCATGAATAAGTTCATCGATTTGTTGGATCATTGTCTGGAAATTCTGCTGAAGTTTACCAACCTCATCCTCTTGGTTAATTGGCGTTTTCAATGCCTTCCTGCTTGCCTCCTTAAAATCCCCAACTTTTACATACTGCATACTAGCTACCAGATTCTCCAAGGGAATGGTAATGTTTCTGGCAAATCGAATTCCAACTATCGTTACAACAACAAACATGAGGATAAAGATTATGACCAAAATCGTTTTTACCATATTGATATTCTCAAAGATTTGATTAAAAGGAATAAGGTTCAAGTAACCCCAATTAAAGTAGGTGGATTTTATGTGAACAAGGAAATAGTTTTTATTGTTGATTTTTTTTATTTGATAACCTGAATCTGATTTTTGGGAATCTAAAGATTTTGCTGCCTCTTTAAATAATGATTTCGTTTCTTTAGGAAAAAGAATATTACTGTCTCTGACAATTAAGAATTCCCCATCTATTTTTCTAGAGCCTTCTAAAATATTTGCAACCAGTTTGTCCATATTAATATAGATGATGAGTGTACCAAGATTGTCAAAGCTTAAGTTGCGAAACTGTCTGATTTCGCGGGCAGTAGCAAATGTAAAATCATTCTTCTCAGGATCCAACCAAACATTACTGCCGTTAGCATGTATGGCCATCTTGGTAATATCGGCTTTTTGTGTTGGGGTAAGTTTGACTGTCCTAGGTCCGACTACATATTCTTCTCCATTTACATCAACTAAATTAATTGATTGGATATATTCTTCTTTGTTTGCATAGCTTAAAAGCTTGTCTAACATGTTCGTTCGGATACGAAATTTATCATAGTCGGTACTATCTTCACTGATTGATGATAAATATTGCTGGATTTGGGAATCGGTCAGAATATTATAGGAAAGTTCCTCTAAGTTTTTCAATTCACTCTCAATACTATTTGAGGAAGTACTTAAAACCTGTGATGACTTACTATAAATCTGTTCATCGTAAATATGAAAAGCATACTGTAATCCAAAAAAAGTAAAAGAAAATGATATGATCATGATCCAGGATACTAGTAGAAAAAGTTTGTATTTAATTTGTAAATTGTTGTACTTCATCTTTACTCTATCAAGTATCTTCTTCATTGGGGTTATTTCTCCATTTTCAATAGTAGATGTAAGCGCAGTCATTCTTGGGGTAAAAATTATTTTCTTTTTACTAAAAATTTTCTGTAAAATTAATTAGATTTTAACATTTACTCTGTGTTTTTCATAGTGGTATTTGTTTGTTTATGTCGTACAAGGTTACTAGTCATCTCAAACAAAAAGGCCCTCAAGAGTTGAGGGCCTTTTCGTTTATCCAGCGTCCAGTGAGGAATAATGTGATGTATATAATTTCCAATAATAACCTTTCTGTTGAATCAATTCTTCATGAGTTCCTTCTTCAATAATTTTACCTTTCTCAATAAATAGGATCTTTGAAGCGTTTTGAATGGTTGAAAGACGATGGGCGATAATAAAAGAAGTTCTTCCCGAGAGCAGGGCCTCGAGTCCCTTTTGTAAAGCAAGTTCCGTCTCAGTATCAATCGAAGAAGTTGCCTCATCTAAAATTAGAATTTTAGGATCGGCTAGTAGTGCACGGGCAAAAGAGATTAACTGCCTTTGACCATTAGAAAGAACGGATCCCCTCTCATTTACCTCGGTACGATAACCATCCCTTAATCCCATAATAAATTGGTGGGCTTGCACTGCCTTTGCTGCTTCGATGACTTCTTCGTCAGTTGCCTCCAACCTTCCGTAGCGAATATTATCCATTATGGTTCCCGAGAAAATAAACGGATCCTGAAGCATTACTCCCATTTGTTTACGCAGCGATGAAATGGTTACAGACTTTATATCGATATCATCAATTTTTATTGCCCCGCTATTAATGTCATAAAAACGACTTATTAAACTGACGATGGTGGTTTTTCCAGATCCCGTCGGTCCTACGATTGCAATGGATTCACCTGGATTGGCCTTGAAATGGATAGAATCTAAATTCCTTTCACTCTCTTCATATCCAAAGACTACATTCTCGAATTCTACTTTTCCTTTAATCAGCGGCAGTTCATTCGCTCCAGGTACACTTGAAATGGTTGGTTTTTCATCCATCATTTCAAAAATACGTTCCAGATAGGCAGATGCATTAATAATCGCATTATAAAAGTTTCCAATGTTCGCAAGCGGCGTCCAAAACATCCAAATATACCCGATAAAAGCAACCAATGCGCCGACTGTGATTCCATCACCAATCATGCTGATCCCTATGACATAAACAAGTGAAACCGTTAGGACAGATATGTTCTCAATTGCCGGCCAAAGCAAAAACTGAATTTTGACCGCTCTTAGCCAGGCACCCCTGTATCCATTTGATACTCCATAGAAGATTTTTTTATTTTCTTCTTCCCGGACAAACGCTTGAGTCACTTTAATTCCATTAATGCTTTCATGTATATAGGCATTCATATTCGATTGCTTATTACTTAAATTTTGCCATGCCTTGCGCTGGGCGTTTTTTATGATAAAAATAATCCCAGCTAGAACCGGGAAACCGGCCATTGCATACATGGTCAGCTTCACATCAATCGCGAGCATAAAGCCAATGATGACAAATAAGCTGAATAAATCGGTAATCAAATTAATTAAGCCGTTTGAAAGCAGGTCACTTAATGAATTAACATAGTTCACAACCCTGACTAAAATTTTTCCATGCGGACGGCTGTCAAAAAACGAAAATGAGAGCTTTTGTAAGTGGGTAAATAAATCTTTTCGGATATTTTTTATGACACTGTGACCAATTTGGGACATCATTCTGATTCTGTATTTCATACAGATTCCAGTAATCGTTAACGCACCTAAATAAATAACGCCAAGTATGACCAGACCCTGAATATCCTTACTAGGAATTTCTTCGTCAATTGCCTGTTTGATTAAGTATGGGCCAATTAAATTGGCCCCGCTGGCAGCCAGCATTATTAGAACTGTCACCATAATCTTTATTTTATAAGGTTTTAAATAGGTTAGTAACCTTTTAAGATGAACGAAATTAAAGGGTGTTTCCAGCTCTTCATCTACATTAAATTTATTACGTGCCAAAGTTTGTCACTTCCTTGCCATTAGGTGAATGTCAAAGTTCCCATACTGATTCTGAAAGACGTTGTAATAGTATCCTCTTTTCAAAAGTAACTCTTCATGGGTGCCTCTCTCGATGATTCTTCCATCATCCATGACGAGAATTACATCTGCGTCTTTCACTGAGGAAATTCGATGCGCAATAATAAAACAGGTTTTATTTTCCTGAATGGAATGTAACGTATGTTGAATTCGTTCTTCTGTCTCCATATCCACGCTTGAAGTGGTATCATCCAATATAAGGATGTTTGGATCTTTAAGAAGCGCTCTTGCAAGAGCAATTCGCTGTTTCTGACCGCCTGATAGACCTACACCCCTCTCACCAACAATCGTGTCATACCCCTCTGGCATCGAAGTAATAAAATCATGAGCCTCTGCTTTTCTGGCCGCTTCATAAACCTCTTCCAAAGTTGCAGTTGGATTTCCATATGCGATGTTCCCTTCAATCGTATCGGAAAAAAGAAAAATATCCTGCATGACCATTCCCATTGATGATCTTAATTTATGAGTATCCCATTCCTTCACATTGATTCCACCTACTTTTATATCACCACAGGTACAGTCATAAAATCGGCTCAATAGATTCACTAATGTAGACTTTCCCGAACCTGTTGGTCCAATGATCCCTACTGTCTGCCCTGGTTGAGCAACAAAGCTAAGGTCTTCTAACACCATGCCATCACCATAACTAAAATAAACGTTGTTAAACTCCACTGTTCCAACAGTTGCTTGAATATTTTGTTCATCTCCATTAGTGATTTGTGATTTGGTTTCAAGGAGATCCTCCACTTTTTCAGCAGACGCAATAAATCTTTGAACATCATTAATCAGCCAGCCCGCCATTCGCATTGGATTATTCAGCGCCCAAATCAAGGAATTAAAAACGACGAGTTCTCCAATGGTAAGTGACCTGGAAATAACCATCGTACCTCCGACTAAGATCATCACAACCGTTAAGACACCTGCAAGTGAATCCAAAACAGGTAAATTTTTCTCCCACACTTTTGCCGATTGAAGATTTCGATCCTTAAAGGCTTCGTTCTCGATTGAAAATTTTTCAATTTCATAGCTTTCTTTTGCAAAAGCTTTTACTACCCGATTTCCACTGATATTTTCTTGTACCACTGAATTTAGCCTGGCAAACTGATTTCTGATTTCTGTGAATGTTGGCTTCACGTCACGGGATAATCGGTAGGCAAAAAATCCGATAATCGGTGCGATGGTTAGAATGGCTACCGTTAATGGCGGATGAATCGTAAACATAAAGATAATAGCGAAAATTAAAATCGTTGCATTTTCAAAAATCATATAAATGGTCCATGCTGTAAAATGCCGAATCGCTTCCATGTCACCTGTCATTCGGGCCATGATATCTCCCGTTTTGGTACGATTATAAAAAGAAAAATCCAACTGAAGAAGACGATTATAGAGGTTTTCTCTCATGGTAAAAATAACGCTTTGGGACATTTTTTCAAACATGATCTGATATCCGTAGCGAACGCAGGTCCTGACAACGGTTATACCAATCATGGTTGCTAACAATGGCCATAATAAACCTATATTTCCGCCGAACATAACATCATCGACGATTTTTCCTGCCAGATAAGGATTTACCATATTAAGAGCGGAAACCGCTAGCGCCAACAACAAACCACTATATAGCCTGAATTTATGGTTCCGAATATAACTCCATGCCCAACGCAAACTCTGCATACAACCTCGCCTCCTTTGAAACATAAATCAATCTTATTTAATAATTCTGCTAGTTATGCAAGAAAGACAAGTACTTTTCTTAAAAAAACCACCAAAATTTGGTGGTTTTTTATCCGTCCCGAATTCAACTATTAATTTAAATAAAATACTTGCTTTAGTTCGGTGGAAACAGGGCTGTTATCAGGATTTGTTTCCATAATATCCTTCATATACGCCCACCACTTTTGACAAATCTCCGTTTCGGCCATTTTACTCCACTTTTCTTCGCTCTCAATTTCAACATACGCGAAAAGGGTATTGGTCTTTTCGTCTAGGAAAATTGAATAATGATGGGCGCCGTGTTTCCTTAGTTCTGTTGCCATTTCGGGCCATAACTCGTCATGGCGTTTTTTATATTCCTCTTGATAGCCGGGAAACAATTTCATAATTGTTGCTTTACGGATCATTTTTAATTCCTCCTTATTTATTTGGAAGAACCCCCCATTGAGGTCCATTCTTCCTTTCTTTCACTTAGTTTGGGCTCCATGAACACTTCATGAGGACCATTTTTACTTTCTCTTGCCTCATCTCGGACTCATGAACGCTTTATGAGGTCCTTTATTGCTCTTTCTTACCTCGTTTAGGCTTCTTAAATTCTGATTTATGACTAGCCTAGTTGTTAAATCTAATCATTTTATACTCAAATCTGCCCAGTTCTAGCTTACCTGGTTCTACTACTCTATTTGTCTTTAAGTCTAAACCTGTTTGTGGGATAATTACTGTTCCTCCATTCCCGTCCATGTTGATGATAAACCAGACTGTGTAACCGTCACCATGTCTTGGAGCGACGATCGTACCTTTAGATACATCGGTCCTCATTGTAAGATTTGCTTCTAGTGCATAGTGGTCGACTAATTTTTGCAGCAATAAGTCACCCGAGTCCCCTATAGGCAATGACCCCAGCATGACTATTTTACCTGCCCCAAGCTTATGCTCAGTGATAAAGGACTTTCCTTTCGAAAGACCCTCTTCTATGATTCCAACTGCACTACTGGAATCCATTTCAAAAACGGAGCTCCATAATCCTAATGGCGCAGAAATATCAAACGCACGCCCAATCGTTCCTGTTCCATCCATTGGGTAAGTGTAGAGCACTTCAACACCTGCAATCTGCTCCAGCTCACCTAATGCTCTTTCCGTATGAATCGTATGATTTTCAGTCCTGCCGCCTGTTAATGGTCCGGCAATCCAAATGCCGCCATTTTCCACAAACTGCTTCGCACGCGCGAGATACTCTGAAGATAAATAGTGAATAAACGGTGTGAACAATAGCTTATACCCGTTTAGGCTTGCTCCTTCTGGAATGACATCACGGTGAATCCCCATTGATACGATACGTTTATAAAAATCAGTAATTAATGTTCGATGATTTAAATCACGGTGAGGTTCGGTTTTTAAAAATGCCTTGCTTCGGTCAGAATAGGTAATCGCCAATTCCGCCTGAGATGGTTGAGTCGAAATGATAATCTCTTCTATTTCCTTTCTCATCGCTTCTACTTCTAACACATTCGCATAACCAACTGTAGGTTTTCCCCATGCACTGATAACAGATCCATGTGGCTGTTCACAGCCCGCACGTTGCTGTCTCCATAACCAATAACAAAACGCTTCTGCACCTAATGCGTAGGCGGCCGCCGCTTCTACTTTTAAATATCCATTTGGATGAGGACTTGCATAACTTTCTAATGAAGCTGCATAGGATGGACTCGTCTCCATCACCCAGTAATTTCTGCCTTTTTTGAAGTTTCTCCACAAATCGTTGTTAATTAAATAATTTTCGACGGAATCAATGGTGGCATAGGTATCAAACGAAGCAAAGTCCAAGTTTTTGAAGAGTCTCTCATTATCTACACTAAAAAAAACAGAACTATTATGTGTAATTGGCGCAGCAGTATATTTTCTAATAATTTCTGCTTGATCATCGGAAAACTCAGCTATTTTTTCCATTGAAAAGATTTGGTACATCGTACTTAGTGATGAGTTGTGTAAAAACGGTGCAGGTCCAGGCTGCGGCACCTGTTCAAAGCGATGATAATATTCACTCCAAATTTTTGTACCCCAAGCGTCATTTAAATTTTCTAACGTTTCATAACGATTCTTTAACCACTTATGCCATTGTTTTTTGCAGGTATTACACATACATTCGCTGACATGACATTTGAACTCATTATCAATCTGCCAGCCTATCACTCCAGGCAAGCTGCCAACTGCTTTGGCTAGATTTTCAGTAATTAGTGCGGCTCTTTCTCTATAATAAGGATTGTTGGTACAAGCATGCTGTCTGGAACCATGTCCCATTACTTTTCCATCCCGATCAACATACATTCTCTCGGGATGTCCATCACTGAACCAGATTGGAGGGGTGGGCGTCGGAGTACACATGACCGTTTCAATGCCATTTTCATAGAGCTTTTCTATAGTGGTAACAAAAAAGCTAAAATCAAACTTATCCTCTTCCGGCTCCATTGTGTGCCATGCAAATTCACCGATTCTGACCACATTTATTCCGGTTTCCTTCATTAATTTAATATCTTCTTCGATCACCTTTTCGTCCCATAGCTCCGGATAATAGGCAGCTCCATGATATAACTTTTTACCCATATTTATCACCTCGTCAGACTATCAATCTATCATTTTATATAAGACACTAATGGCAGCTGGAGTTCCTTAATTCCCTCAATTACTAGCTTTCCAACTTCCCGTGCACCATGTTCGCAAAAGTGTGTATTATCCTCGATACCATTCGGGTAGTTTGGATGTTCATTGGCGGCGAATTGCGTAAACAATTTCCTTGACCCTTCAACACCTAACGTTTCATAAATCCTTTCTGTTTTTTCCAAAAGATTGATCAGCTGGACATCTAATTTCTGAGCCAGCTGTATCATCGACGTAGGATAGTCCCCTAGCGTATTGACTATTTTCCCCTGTTCATCAAAATTTCTTCGATGTACAGAAGTAACTAAGATCGGGAAAGCCCCTTTCTCTCTGGCCCCATTAACATATTCCGTCAGATACGACTGGTAGGTTGTAAATGGTTCCGTACCGAATGATTTTTGGTCATTATGACCAAATTGAATAAACAGGAAATCCTTGGGACCGATGAACTCAAGAATGATATCTAAATACCCTATTTCAATAAAGGTATTGGTACTTGCTCCACCCTTGGCAAAATTAAGAACTTTTACTTCCTCTGAAAAAAAGGATTGGAACAATTGTCCCCAGCCCGCCATCGGTGCCTCATTACGTGGACAGCTCGCCACGGTTGAATCTCCTGCTAAGAAAATATGGATGGGTTTACTTTCATTATTTTTCACCTTTTTTCCTCCTTTTTGAAGAACTTTTGTGCCAGCCTCTGAAGCATTCAAAATAAACCTGTGGATGTTTGCCACATTCCACAGGTTATTTATTTACAGATTCTTATTTTCTCTTTTTAATAGTAGTGATAAAAAGGCTAAGACAAGCCCTTGTCCCCATCCTTGTACTCGTTTATAAGGAACTTCTCTATAACCATCCGCGTCAAACATGACAGCCGTTCCTGCAGATACTCCCATAACCGAACCGTCTTCTCTTATTTGAGCAAGGATTCCTTCGACTGATCTTTGTATAAATTTGTTATATAATTTGCCGCTTGTTAACAGTGCTGCTGCAATTCCAGCTGAACCTGAGGTTTCAAGATAAGAGTCGGGGTCGTCTAAGATTGTATGCCATAGCCCTGCCTCCGACTGTAAGCGAACCAAAGCACTTAATTGATCACGTAAGGATCCTTGAATAATCATAAACGAAGGGTGCTGAACCTCAATTAGTTCAAGTGCCCGTGCCATGGTGTACGCCGCCCAGCTGTTTCCTCGTGCCCAAAAAATTCCTGACATATGATTTTGCGCAAGGTTATCCCACCCATGGTAATAGAGGTTTGTTCTATCATCCTGGAGAAACTCTTCATGTCCATGATATTGCTTTAATCCAAAGTTGAAGTAATCTTCCCGGTCTAACAGGTTCCCGATTCTCAGTAAGAAATACCCTGCCATAAACATGGTATCGACCCATGCCTGCTCAGGGAATTGATATTTATCGCCGTTGACGGTATGCTGCAGAACACCATCGGCAAATCGCTCGGCGTCATGAAGCAGATAATCTGCCATTTTAACGGCGGTCTCTATATATTTTTCTTCATTTGTCGCTTTGTATAGTGTTAATAGTACGTGACCGATGGAAGATGCATTTACCGTTAACCGAGGTAGCCCATCTTCTAATTCTGAATCAATCCAAGCCTTTATCGCTTGTAGATATTTCTCTTCACCGGTTGCTTCAAAAGCTTCAGCTACACCAAAAAAGGCAACTCCACCTGGCCAATCCCATCCGAAATCCATGTTAAAAGTTCGCTCAACAACCCGATCAATTGCTTGTGAAATCTTGGTTTCCTCAAGTACTAATTGTGGCATGTTTATCCTCCTTTATCTGGCCTATGATTCCCGTTATCTTGATTTTTTTGCTTGAACGGTGATCAAAACGCCTCTTTGATTCCCGTTTTTTGATTTTCCTGCTCCAACGGTAACCAATACGCCTCTTTGGTTCCCGCTATCTTGATTTTCCTGCTTCAACGGTAACCAATACGCCTCTTTGATTCCCGCTTTCTTGATTTTCCTGCTCCAACGGTAACCAATACGCCTCTTTGGTTCCCGCTATCTTGATTTTCCTGCTTCAACGGTAACCAATACGCCTCTTTGGTTCCCGTTATCTGGATTTTCCTGCTTCAACGGTAACCAATACGCCTCTTTGGTTCCCGCTATCTTGATTTTCCTGCTTCAACGGTAACCAATACGCCTCTTTGGTTCCCGCTACCATTATTTCTCTGCATCAACGGTAACCAAAACTCAAAAAATAGCCTTTGGCATAGAAAAATCCACGTTACTTTTTAATAATTCCTTGATCTTCATTGGCTTATTTTCTTTAACGGAACGCCAGACACCCTCACCTACTGCAATGGAGTATGCTCCTGCCTCTGCACCCGCTAAAATGGAGTAAGAGCGTGTCTGATCGACTCCCATGAAGAGGTCTTCTAACAACACAGGATCTCCGCCTCCGTGTCCCCCTCCAGTTTGAAGAACTTGAATGGTCTCTTTTGCCCCGTCAAACAACGGAAAGAATTCAATGGTTTGTTCCGGAACAGAAAATGGAATTCGGCTTGGTTCGTGAAATTCAGTGGTTTCAATTCTTCCTTTCGTTCCGTTGATGGCTAAACGATAGCCTTCATATGGAAGTGAAAAATTTACGGAATAGCTTAAGAATGCACCTTTATCATATTTAACAGTCGCTACATACGTATCTTCGATTTCAATTTCGTGGTCAAAGATACAAGAATCAGGACGATAATGAGTATAATTTTGAGCTGACTTTTCAATGCTGTCAGCTGTAATATGGTCATCTTTAACGGCTAAATTATTTCTGCGGTTCGACCAGCGCATATAGTATGCACATGATAGCTTCTCATCGCAAGTACTACAATAACGATTGTCATTTGGGCTTGGATTAAATTCCCCGTCTTTACCGAAGTAATTTAAGGCTCCATAGGCAAACACTTCTTCAGGATTCTGATCGATCCACCAATTGACTAGGTCAAAATGGTGTGTCGACTTGTGAATTGATAATCCACCTGAAAAATTCCGGTTGCGATTCCACCGTTTGAAATAGCTGGCACCATGATAGGTATCAATATACCAATTCAAATCAACTGAAGTGACTCTGCCGATTTTCCCTTCTAGTATCAGTTCTTTTATTTTTCGGTGAAACGGATTATAACGATAGTTAAAGGCGACAATTACTTTTCCCTTACTATTCTTTTCTGTTTCTACTACTCTTCTAGCATCATCTGCTTTTGTCACCATTGGTTTTTCTGTTATTACAGTTAAGTCATTCTCTAATCCTAGTAAAATATAATCGACATGCGTATCGTCTCGGCTTGTCACCATCACGGTATCAGGATTTGTCTCATCAATCATTTGCTGAAACTGGTCTGGATGATATGCGGGAACAGACTTTAATTCTTCGAAACTATCCTTGCAAATTTCAATTCTCCTTGGATCGCTGTCTAGGATACCTACAATTTGGTTTTGGGAACCAAACTGATTCACAATAGAATGAATAAACATTCCTAATGCTCGATTACTTAAACCACAAACAACTATTTTATTCATTCTCTTCCCCCCATTCTGCTTTCTTTTTCATAAGATATTCTTATATTCTGTGATATAGGTACTCGACTAATGAGAGTATCGCCATTGATTGTCCATACGGCATAGCTGTAACAGGAATTTGTTTGTAAAATTCTTGTGTTTCCCCCATCGCTGTTCCAGCAGAAACATGCTGTAGTTCACCAGTTTCATTAATATTTTCAATCACCGCCTGTATCGCCTTTAAGCCCATATCACTGTATTTCTTTTCCACATAGCGTTTACGAACTGCTCTTAATGTTCCAAAAGCAAAACCCGCTGTACAGGATGCCTCCACATAGGAGGTTGGATCGAGCAGCAGGGTATGCCATAAACCGTTTTCATTTTGGCATGAGACCAATGCTTCTAATTGTCTTTCGAGAGTATCGATCAACACTTGTCGCACCGGGTCATTCTCCGGAAGTTCTACTAAATCTAAAAATTCAGGGATGGCAATCGTAACCCATGAGTTCCCGCGTCCCCACAATGCTTCCGCAAAGTTATGATTTCCTTCAAACGTCCACCCATGGAACCACAATCCAGTTTTCTTATCAAATAAATATTTAATATGTATTAAAAATTGCTTCTTTGCCTCTTCCACATATTCCGGCTTATTAAGTAATAAACCAATTTTCGTTAAAGGCAGAACACTCATCATTAAGGTGTCATCCCATAATTGCTGGTAATTTTCATTGCCAAAAACAACATGCTGGATGCCGCCATCCTTGGTTCTTGGCATATCGTGATACAGCCAGTCTCCCCAGGTTTCTAAGTATGGAAGGTAGGTGGGATTCCCTGTTTCTTCATACAAATATGCAAGCGTTAACATTTGTACCATCGTGTTAACATTTTTTTCGACAGGGTGTTCTTTAAATTGATCATCAAACCATTTGACAATAATCTTTAATACTTCTTCCTTTTTGGTTAATTTATAATATTTCATCATTCCATAAAGGCCGACACCCGCTGTCCATTCCCAATAGTTAAAACTCTTATTATCAATTTTCCTTCCATCTGCAAGGGGGATCGCATATTTCCCATCTGGATCATTTAGGTTTATTAAGTTATCAATTAGGAGCTCAATTTTCTGTTCGATTTCTTGTCTATGCATCTATGATTTCCTCCTCGCGGCTAACACATTTTAAAAGATTCCTAGTATATACTGTTTCATTATATTTCAACTATTTTTCGTATTTAATTTAAAATTCAGTTTTTATTTATTAAAAAACAGTGATTTCGTTATTTTTGAGCTGATTCTCATCGTAATAGCAGAGTAATAGGTCTTTTGGTCTGTGTTAATAGACTTAAACAGCAATTTTTGTTACTAGATAGCACTGTTTTTTTATTAAAAAGAACTGATTATTAAATTTATTGTTCAGAATATTTAAAATACAATTTTATTGTAAGCGTGTTCATAACCAAACAAAAATAAGGAGGAAACCACATTTGAAGAAAAAATTTACGAAAAAAGTCCTTTCTACCGCACTCGCTTTACCCCTGCTCTTAACAGGTGTATCGGGTGTATCTGCTGGCGAAACTCAGAAAATCAAAGTTACTAGTAATCTTCTAGGCATTCAATTAGAGTACCTTGACAGAGGCTTAGTTGCGGCACCAACATCACAAGGTGTATTCCTAAGCTGGAGATTATTAGCAAATGAAGTGACAGGTTACTCTGAAACTGGATTAACTGGCGTAAACTTCAATGTCTACCGAGATGGTAAATTGATTAGCACGGTAGAAGACAGCACTAACTTTGTTGATCCCGATGGTAAAACCGATTCACGCTATTATGTTCGCTCTGTCTTAAACGGAAAGGAGCTTGATCAAAGTGCTTCCATATCACCTTGGAAACAAGGCTATGTTGATTTACAGCTGCAAAAGCCTGCAGATGGAGTAACTCCTGCGGGTGAAAGCTATACCTATTCAGCCAATGATATGAGTGTTGGAGATGTTGATGGAGACGGGCAATATGAGTATTTTGTTAAGTGGGATCCTTCCAATTCCAAGGACGTTTCCCAAGTAGGATACACTGGCAACACATATATTGATTGTTATAAGTCTGATGGAACTCTATTATATCGGATTGACCTAGGTGTGAATATCCGCTCTGGCGCACACTATACACAGTTCTTAGTTTATGATTTTGATGGTGACGGTAAATCCGAAATTATGTTCAAAACGGCTCCTGGGACTAAGCTTATGAAGTTTGATAAGAATGGAAATGTTGTATCGGAAGAGTTTATTACCCTTCCGCAAAAGGACATCGATGCTGGATATAGTAATGAAGATGACTACCGGATGAGCAGCGAAGATTATTATAATCATGTCGTTAACATGTTTATGGGCTGGCACCAGCATGAAGAAGTGGTAAATGGAAATTGGCCAAGCACTCTTGAAGAAGCATTTGGAATTGAAAAACAATATAGCTATCCATTATCAAAAGAAAATGCTGAGAAACTAACAGACTATTTCATGGATGTCTATGCACCTTCTCGAAGTGCCCGAAATAATTTACGCGCTTTCGAAGGATTTATTTTAGAAGGCCCAGAGTATTTAACGGTATTTAATGGAGCAACAGGCGAAGAAATGGATACGATTGATTATAAACCGGCTCGACATGATGATGGTCTCATGTGGGGTGACTATGCGATGGCTAGAATTGAACCAGGCAACCGTGTCGACCGTTTCCTAGCAAATGTCGCTTACCTTGACGGCGATAAACCATATGCGGTATTTGCACGTGGATATTATACAAGATCCAATCTCGTTACATATAGCTGGGATGGGGAAAACCTTAAGGAAAACTGGGCAATTGACAGCGGTTGGACACCCATGACCAATCCATTTAATGATGGCCCGCATGGCAGAGACGGAACTGATCCGGAATATGGCACTCTTACCACACAAGGTGCACACTCCCTGAGTGCTGCAGATGTGGATGGCGACGGCAAACAAGAAATTGTTTACGGCAGTGCCACCATTGATGATGATGGCTCCTTGTTATACAGTTCAATGGATACCATGCCTGCAGAAAGTGCAGCACCTGGTACCACAGCAAGACTTGGTCATGGTGACGCCATGCATGTAACGGATATTGATCCGAACAGACCGGGACTGGAAATCTTTATGGTTCACGAAGGCGGAGCATGGGCTCCATATGGTTATTCATTACGGGATGCAAAAACCGGAGAAATCATTTATGGGGGCTATACCGGCAAGGATACTGGCCGCGGAATGGTTGGTGACGTGGATCCCACGAAACCTGGTTTAGAAACTTGGGCAGTTGGATTATGGACTGCAGATGGAAAACGGATTTCTGCGAATGCTCCAGGGACGAATATGAATATTAAATGGGCTGCCAATATGACCACTCAAATTGTGAATGGATCGGGCAATAATACCCCTACAATTGACGATTGGCAAAAAGGCAGAGTCCTAACTGCTACGGATACTAGAACGAATAACGGAACAAAGGGTAACCCAAGTTTAGTGGCAGATATTTTCGGAGACTGGAGAGAAGAACTGTTAGTAAGAACTGCGGATAGTTCAGCCATTCGTATTTATACGAGTACTGAGGTGACAAACCATAAATTGTATACGCTTATGCATGATGTTCAATATCGTGCGGAAGTAGCAAGACAAAGTACCACTTATAATCAGCCATCGTATACAAGCTTCTACTTTGGCTCGGATACAAATTGGGCAAATGTCCCCGTTCCAAACTTTTCAACACCTGGTGTGTTGTCAGTATTAGCGGGAGCGATGTCTGAATATCAAGCCAACGGAGAATTGACTGGACCGCTAGTTGCCAAACTAGAAAATTCACTTAGACAAGCAGAACACCACTTGGAAAAAGGTTCTGTAGTTCAGGCATTGAAATTTATTGAGCAATACCAATCTGAACTTAATCATAGCCGAAACACAGCTAACATTTCTGATCATGCTAGACTAAACTTATCACATAAAGCTGAATTATTAATGGGTATGTGGGAAAGAATAGATAATTAATTACAAAAATAGGCATTTTACTATTGACCGCTTGAAAAAATTATATTAAAATTTCATCAACATTCATTTACAAATTCAGGCAATGATAAGGACATGAATCATTCGTAAACTTTCTTTTCCAGAGAACAGGGTCACCGGCTGAAAGCCCTTAAGAAAAACGAATTGATTTACCACCTTAGAGCTATTATGGGGAATTACAGTATCTATAATCGGTAAATCCGTTATCTTTTTGAGAGTAAGTTTACTTACGGAATTAGGGTGGCACCACGACCACACTCGTCCCTATTATTGGGATGAGTGTGGTCTTTTTTATTTAAAATTAAATAGTCCTGCGATGAAGAGGACATGAATCATTCGTACATTTTCTTTACCAGAGAACAGGGTCACCGGCTGAAAGCCCTGTAGAAAAACGAATCGATTTACCACCTTTGAGCTATTATAGGGAATTACAGTATCTATAATCGGGTAATCCGTTATCTTTTTGAGCGTAAGGTAGTCGCTACTTTACGGAATTAGGGTGGCACCACGACCACACTCGTCCCTATTATTGGGATGAGTGTGGTCTTTTTTATTTAAAATTAAATAGTCCTGCGATGAAGAGGACATGAATCATTCTTACATTTTCTTTACCAGAGAACAGGGTCACCGGCTGAAAGCCCTGAAGAAAAGTGAATGATTTACCACCTTGGAGCTATTATAGGGAAATAAAAGTATCTATAATCGGGTAATCCGTTATCTTTTTGAGCGTAAGGTAGTCTATACTTTACGGAATTAGGGTGGTACCACGACCACACTCGTCCCTATTGCTAGGAAGAGTGTGGTCTTTTTTTTATATAACTTAAACTATAGGAGGAATTCGCATGTCTATTCAATCAGAAGCAGAGCTAAGAAACCATAGGAAGTTAGGTCAGGAGTTAGAATTATTCACTTCCATGGAAGAGGCGCCAGGGATGCCATTTTTCTTACCAAACGGAATGGTAGTCCGGAATGAACTTGAAAATCTATGGAGGAAAAAACACAAAAAGGCTGGTTATCAGGAAATTAAAACACCTATTATGATGAAACAGGAACTTTGGGAACAATCGGGCCACTGGGATCATTACCACGAAAATATGTACTTCAGTAATGTCGATAACCAAAATTATGCGATTAAGCCCATGAGTTGTCCTGGAGCAATCTTAATTTTCAACAGCAAACGGCGAAGCTATCGAGAATTGCCGATTCGTTTTGCTGAGCTAGGATTAGTGCACAGGCATGAACTATCAGGTTCTTTAAATGGACTTTTACGGGTTCGTTCCTTTACTCAAGATGACGCGCATTTATTTGTCACAGTTGACCAGATTGAGTCTGAAATTGATAAAGTCCTTGATTTAGTGGATGAGTTTTACTCCCATTTTGGTTTTGACTATAAGGTAGAACTTTCTACTCGTCCAGATGAATACATGGGATCCGAAGTAATTTGGGATCAAGCAGAAGCAGCGTTGGAATCAGTTTTAAAAAAGAAAGGTATTAACTACCAGTTAAATCCTGGTGATGGCGCATTTTATGGTCCAAAAATTGATTTTCACATTCTCGATTCACTCGGGAGAAGCTGGCAATGCGGCACGGTTCAATTGGATTTTTTAATGCCGGAAAAGTTTAATTGTTCATATGTAGGTGAAGATAATTACCTTCATCAACCGGTTATGATTCATCGAGCCATATATGGTTCAGTTGAGCGTTTTATGGCCATCTTGATTGAACATTATGGCGGCGACTTTCCACTTTGGCTGTCTCCGGTTCAGGCAAAAGTAATCCCTATTGCTGATTCACATTCTGTTTTTGCAGAACAAGTGAAATCCCAACTGGAATCAGCAGGCATCCGAGTGGAAGTCGATTACAGAAATGAGAAGATGGGATTGAAAATTAGAGAGGCTGAAAAACAAAAGATTCCGTATATGTTTGTAATTGGCGATAAAGAGGTCGAGAACCATTGCTTAGCGGTAAGAAAGAAAAAAGCAGGAAACGTTGGCGTGATGAGCGTTGAAGCAATTATTGAACTGTTCATGGAAGAAATGAACCTAATTAGGTAAAATATCCTTAAGCCCAAAAGGATTCTAATTCTTTTGGGCCTTTTTCATTACCTTTTTCCCTTAAATCTTCACTGTCCTGGCATGATACTCCCAGTATCGTTACCCTATTCTCCTAAAACTCTCCCACATGGGCATGATACTCCGAGTATAGTTACTCTTTTTACTTGAAATTTCATCACACGGGTACGATTCTCCATCTATTATATTTTCCATCCTCATGTCCTTTTGGATTTACTCACATAAGCATAAGAGCCTGCTTTTGGGTAAAAATATGCAGAAACCCCAGAGGGAGGAACGATCATGAATGATAATCTAACGGAAAATGAGTTACATAAGATTATTGAAAGAAGAAGTACAGGAAAAACAAGCTTTACTGAATTTTTGGAGGAATTATCTCAAATTGGGGTCGTTCGATACGATATCAATGTTGCTACAGGTCAGGCTGCATACAAGGGCGAGCACTCAGAAGTTAAAACAGACCCTCAAGTGGAATTCGTCATTTCGAATGATTTTAATAGAAACCAGGCAATGCAAGCCATTGCCAACATTACACTTCCCTTTTTAGACTTTCTAAGAGAGCTGGCTGCGGCAGGAGTTACAACTTATAACGTGGATATTATTGAAAAAAAGGCTACTTACGCTGGTATCAAAGGCGAACAAATTGTAGAACCGCTGCAACTATAGATGCGAAAAGCTCACAAAAAGCGTTAATCCTTTTAGATTAACGCCTCTGTAAAGAGAATTAAATATGGGCTCTCATTTTCTCAAGAACGGTTCTGTAAAATTTATTTTGATGGGGTACAAATTTTTCCTTTCCGACTTGCTCTTCAAAATAAATTTTATTTCCGTTTTCAGTTACTTCAAATCCTGTTATTGTAATGAATGGTCTTTCATCGAGCCAAAGTTCAACAAACTCATTAAATTCAACTTTTACAATACCTGCCACTTCATCTTGAAGGATAAAATCTTCAAAGTTTTTTTCACTTTTATACAAAAAAGTATGTGCGAATTCTTTATCTATAAAATCTCCGTCTAATACAGAATAGTCGATGATGCCTAAGGGGATTAATTCCTGAGGGGTGATATCAATCCCAACCTCTTCCTTAATTTCCCTTACACCATCCTCAACCGATTCGCTTGCCAATAAATGCCCAGCCGCTGTTATATCCAAAAGATTTGGGTAGTCCTTTTTGATTTTACTGCGAAGTTGTAAATAAAGATAATCCTTTTCCTTTTCTTTGCTTATAAACCAACAATGAAACGTTTCGTGCCAATAACCAAGTTTATGTACCTCTTCCCGAGAAGCAATGCCTATGGGATTTCTGTTTTCGTCAAAAATTTTTAATTGTTCCGTTTCCATCTACTCTACCCCCTGCCCTTCCGGCTCAGTGTTTTATAGACCAACTATAACAAAAAAAATGACCTGTGTGATTCACAAGTCAATCATTCTCTTTCTTATTTAGGTTCCAACCTTCTCCATACTGCCCCGCTATAAATGACTTGGTAAGAGCAAGACAATATCAGGGAAAATATAGATTAATACAATTAACACAAGAATAGGGATAGAAAAAGCTAATGCCCCTTTATATATTTGACCCAAGCCTAAATCTGGTGCTACACCATTTAAGACAAATATACTCATCCCAATTGGTGGTGATATTAATGCCAGCTCCATTAATATACACATCACTACTCCAAACCAAATAAGATCGTACCCCAATGTTTCTATTAATGGCAAAACAATCGGGAACGTAACAAGCATAGCGGCCATTGCATCCATAAATGCCCCTAAAATAATATACATCAATACAATAATAATAAAGATAAAAACAGGTGCTAATGTCAAACCTGTTAAAAAATCATTTAGGTACGTTGGTAAACCGGACTGTACAATGAAACTATTTAAGATGAGTGCTGCTAATAAGATCCCAAATAAGGTACCCACTGTTTTTATCGTTTTCTCTAATACCTCGAAAATAACTTTATATGTCAGCTTTCTCTTTATAAGTGCAATAACGGCCGCGCCTAAGGCTCCCATACTTGCGGCTTCTGTTGGTCCAAATAATCCAATGAAAAGCCCCCCAATCACGAAGGTGAACAGAATAACGATAGGCAAGATACTGGATAGACTTTTAAATCGTTTAGACCAAGTACTTCCCTCGCCTATTTCCGCCGCATTAGGGTGTATTTTTACATAGATTACTACGGTTATAATATAAAGAAGTGTTAATAATAATCCTGGCAATAATCCGGCTATTAAGAGTTTCCCAATATGCTGCTGTGCTAACACACCATACATAACCATAAAGGTACTTGGTGGAATCAATATCCCTAATGATCCACCTGCGATAATGGAACCACTTGTTAATGCCTTACTATAATTACTTTTTATCATCTCTTTCGAGGCAATGGTTCCTAACGAAGCGGTTGTAGCAATGCTTGACCCAGAGGAGGCTGCGAACATTGCTCCTGCCGTAACGGTTGCCAATGCCATTCCGCCGCGAAGTTTACCAAACCATACTTTGAAGGTGTCATACAAACTATTGCTGATCCCCGAGGAATTCATTAATTCACCCATCAGGACAAACATGGCAATCGTTGTCATCGTATAACTTAGTGAGTTTTTCATAATCGTTAAATCGATAACGTTTACTAAAACACCCCAGTCTCTCATATACAAAATTCCAACTATCCCTGGAACGGCCATTGCAATCGCAACAGGAACTCTAATTGCTAGTAAAAGAAACATAATAACTATGAATATGATTCCAATCATTTCATTAGACATCTGGCGACACTTCTTTCTCCGACGGTGGAGTTTTAAAGCTAATTTGACTAAGCGCAACTAGTCCCCAAACAAAAAAGCCAATGGTTACAATGATTTTTAAAAACATAAAAGGAAAATCTAATAATAAACTCGTTTTTGTTTCTTCCATTGAAATTAAAAAGAAGATATAACTGATTACCATGCAAACACAAACCGTTAGTACATGTGCGATATTATCAAATAGTAATTGTACCTTTGGTGAAAAACGATCAACCAATAACCCTATGGAGATATGTTCCTTTTCTGCTTGTGTGTAGCCAAAGGCAAATAAAATAACAACAAAGTGGATAATTTCCGCTAGTTCAATAACCCCTAACAACGGTCTTCCCAATAAACGTGAAATGACACCCACTGATATAATAAGCATTACTAAGGCCAAACAAATCATGCCGATGATTTTCAATATATTCATGATATAGAACACGCTCTTAGCGAATACTTTCACTAAATCACCCTCAAGTTAGATTTTTTAATCTATCAGTATAGTAAAGTAAGGAAAAGGGAAAATTATTAAACGAAGGTGTATGGATTACTTGGCATACACCTTCGTTACTTGCTTCCAATTATTTAAGGAATTCTAATTCCACTCCGTGTTTTTTAGAAATTTCAATATAGCGTTTAAGCATTTCATCGCCAGGGTAACCTTTTTCATTCGCGTTCTTTACCCACTGTTCCCAAACTGGAACGGCATACTGCTGTAACTCTAGTAATTCCTTTTCAGAGAATTTGGTCACAGTTCCGCCAGCTTCTTTTGCCATTTTAGCCACTTCGTCATTACGTTCCATTACTTTTCTAGCATTCTCTTTATATAACTCTTCCCATTTTGGATTAATATCTTCTGCAAAGAGAGTTTGTAAATCTTTTGGCAATGAATTAAAGAAATCTTCATTCATTAAGGCTGTTCCTACCGCAATTTTCACAGGCTGATCCAAATAGTTAGGAGCAACATCTGCTAATTGCAAGGCTGCAAATACATCTTTAGTAGTGAAAAATGTTTCAATCATTCCTTTATCCAATGAATTATAGAGTTCTTCAAAACTCACTTGTGTAGGTGTTCCACCCATACTCTCAACCAATAAGGCTTCTAGTTCAGTGGATGCACGGGCAGTTTTACCCTTCATATAATTCAAATTGTCAATTGGCTTTGTAGAGAAAGCATAGTTTGGCGGCGGGGAACCGACACCTACCTTAACGACCCCATCCCAAATTTCATCTAAATATTCTGCAGAGAATTCTTTCATAATTTCTGATGCTTGATCTGGATCACCACCAGCAGCAAAAGGTAACTCTCCAATTGTTAATGGGAATAACTGTGAATCTTCATAGTAAAGTGCTATCGTATCACCGACATCAAATAGTCCACTTTTTACACCCTCTAATACTTCATTAGACGCTGCGAGAGCACCATTATAATGAACGGTTACCTTCACTCTTCCATCTGTTTTTTCTTCCACATATTTTTCCCAAGGTTTCCAAACATTGTTCGGAACATCGGCATCGCTAGAAAACCAACTATTCACAACTAACTCAATCACATCATCATCTGACGCTTTTCCATCTGACTTACCAGATTCAGTGGAACTCTTATCCGAACTCCCACAGGCAGCAAGTGTTAAAACAAGTAAACTTATAAAAGTGAATAAAAACAACTTCCACTTTTTTTCTATTGGCTTCCTCATTCGAATCCTCCTCTAATTTAGAAAAACTGCTTTCACTTTTTGTAAACCCTTTCAAATTAGTTTTTTATTCACTGTGTTCTGCTAGCTTCACATTCTATTAACCTACCACATTATGTTCAAAACCGAATATTGACTTACCGTATGCCTCAATCGAGTCCTCATATAAATTTGATCGATGAGCGCTTACAGCATGCATATCTCTAAAGAATAATTCAACTGGGTGTCCCTTATATAACGCAAAACCGCCAAGTACCAGCAAAACTCTTTGGGCAATCTCGGTACAATTATGAATAATTCTCGCTCGAATTGCAGCGAATTCAGCCCTTTGATCTCCATCATTTGGATTGTAATTTTCTAGCATTTCAAAAATACGGGACAATAAACCTTCTGCTTCAAAATAGCGAAGATTTAATTCCGCTAATACACCTTGATGACGGGATTCTTTAGCACTTACTCCACGTAATCTCGTGCGGTTTTCTGTACGTTCTTTAAATTCTTCTAAAAGCCTTTCAGCTCCGCCAAGTGCAACCATACTAAACCCCGCGATGAATGGCACAAAGAATGGTTTATTAAAAAAGAAATACTCTTCATCATAACCTGTCCCATCAAGCGGGCGCCCAACCCTATCAATCTCACTTAAGCGTAAAAACTGCTCTTTCGGAACATAGAGATTATCTACTACGACTTGGTTACTCCCTGTGCCTCTAAGACCTAACGTATCCCAATTCTGAATGATTTGAACATCTTTCGTTGGCAGATTAAAAGCGACATGTTCTTTTTGCCCGCTCTCTGGCACCTCCATAAACGCCCCCACCGCTACCCAATCACTGTGCAAGACACCGCTTACAAAATTATAAGTACCTGATAAACGAAAGCCATCTCCCTCTGCCACTGCGTTTCCAATCGGTGAAAAAATATCTGCCAGCAACCCGCCTTGATTAATGACTTCTTCCCGGCCTTGTTCAGGTAAATATGCCGCCCAAATATTGTGGGTGGTGTATAAGAATGTCAGCCAACCGGCAGACATATTGTATTTTGATACTTTTCTAATGATTGCTGAATATTCTCTATAGTTTACCTGGGGACCGCCATATTTTTTTGGAAGTAATAGTTTAGGTATTTGTGTAGCTTTTAAAGCTTTTATCACATTCTCTGAAATAGTTTGGTTTTTCTCCATCTCTGCCACTTCAGACTCAGCAAGTTTACCTACTCGCTCTGCGTCTATTATCAATTGTTGAAATTCAGTTTGTGTCCACTCATTTGTCTGGCTTACCATGTCTTCCCTCCTCATTTTTTAAAGAATAATAGGATGATTCAATTAGCAGCACATCATTTTTGAGGAGTTTTAAATTCCAGTTACTCCGCCATCGGTAACAATGGATGACCCTGTCATGAATGAAGAATCCTCTGATGCTAAGTACAAAACAGATCTTGCCTGCTCCTCAGGTGTTGACATTCTTCCTAAAGGAATCCCTCTAGCCACCTCAGGTGTTCTCGGGTTATCGGCAATCATTTCAGTATAAACAACCCCCGGTAATAAACAATTCACTCTAATCCCTTTATCTGCGTATTCTGCTGCTACAATTTTTGACATATGTGTAATTCCAGCTTTCGTAAAACTATAGAGTGCATGTGTTTTTCTAACATTAATTGCTGCTGCCGAAGTAATGTTTACGATACTGCCTGATTCTTGAGATACCATGTGTGGCAGGACAAGCTGCATTGCTCGAAAATAAGAGTAAGAATTTAAGCGGACATAGTGATCCCAATCCTCCGATGTTAATTCTGAGAATGGTTTTTGAATGAGATTTCCTGCATTATTGACAAGGATATCCACTTTTTGAAAAGTTCCTATGGTTTTATTCACCATATTGGTGAGGTCCATTTCATTTCTTACATCGGTTTTTACAAAGATAGCTTCCCCGCCATTTTGCCGGATTTCATTTACAACACTTTCTCCTCGTTCTTGCCTTCTTCCAACAATGACTACTTTTGCCCCTTCTCTAGCAAATAATTTTGCCGTTTCTTCTCCAATTCCAGATGTACTTCCGGTAATAATTGCAACCTTATTTTTTAATTTTTGGTTTACTCGATCCACCCGTTTCACCTAAATTCTTTCTAGTTATTCTAACTGAAATTTTAGAATATTCAATATAGTCTTTCTAGAGTAAAAACCATTTGTTTTTTCATTTATTTTCAATAATTTATTACTAAAAAATACCTAAGGATAAAATTAGTAAATAAAAAACGACTCAAAAATCCAAAAATCGATTTTGAGTCGTCTCTTTTCTACTATATGAAAACATTCTACTAAATTTATTCTATATTAATCTTATTTTCTCAATTTATTTACTAGACTTCCAAGACCCTCTATTTCACACACAATCTCATCACCAGACTTTAACCAGTTTTTTTCTTCCATTCCCATAATAACTCCCTCTGGTGTGCCTGTATAAATGACGTCACCTGGCTGCAGCGTCATAATTTGCGACAAATCACTTATAATCTTTGCAGTAGAGAAAATCATATCCTCCGTGTTTGAATCTTGGCGTAATTCCCCATTGACCCAGCACTTTAAGTTCAGGTTTTGTGGATTAGGAACCTCATCGGCCGTTACGATATAGGGTCCAAATGGCGCAAAACCGTCAATCGCCTTTCCATAGAGCCATTGATTACTTCGGAATTGAAGTTCCCGTACGGAAAGATCGTTGCCGACTGCATATCCAAACACATAATCTAAAGCTGCTTCAACGGGAACATTTTTTGCTGGTTTTCCAATTACCGCTACTAATTCAACTTCGTAATCCACTTCTACAGCCATTTGGGGTACCGGAATTTCTTCACGATGTCCAGAAAGACTATTGGCATATTTAGCAAAATAAATAGGTTCTTCTGGGATAGCAAGACCAGATTCTATAGCATGTTTACGGTAATTAGCACCAACACATATCACCTTTCCCGCATTCGGAATTGCCGGGGCGTATTGAATATTTTCTTCATCCAATTTCTCATCAGAATTTGTTATGATTGTCGTTAACGCTTGTAATGCTTCATCTCCACCTTCAATAACTTCTAAAACTGTATTTGGTGCAGCAATTCCTGTTTTCTCAGAAACAGCATGAACATCAATAATTCCATCATCTGTTTTAATCCCTAGTTTTACATGTTGATTCTCATAGTAAGAAAGTACCTTCATCTCATCCACCATCCTATTTACCTTATTAAACTTGCATACAATACTAGAAACTTTTTCACTGTCTTACTAGAATAAATACTATCTGTTTTTTTAAAATTTTTCGATAATTATTATCAGAAAACTTCGTTAATGCTAAACCTGCATTTGTAATCTTGTTACAAACGGCCGATGATTTTCCCAATTAACCTGAACCGGAAGATCGAAAAATTGGGTAAGCTGTTTATTTGAAATCATTTCACTTGTCTTGCCCGCAGCAAATACCTGTCCCTCTTTTAGTAGTAAAGTTTTATTGAAAACAGGTACTATTTCTTCAACATGATGTGTCACATAAATAATCGTTGGAGCAAGCGGTTCTTTAGCAATTTTTTCAATGGATTCTAATAACAACTCTCGGGCAACAAAATCCAATCCGTTTGTCGGCTCATCTAAGATCAGTAACTTAGGTTCAGACATTAACGCACGGGCAATGAGAACCCGTTGTTTTTCCCCTTGGGAAAGCGTTTCATATCTCCGGTTTGCATAGTTGGTTGTTCCAAGCTGTTCCATTACATTTGCTGCTTTAATTCTCATTTCTTCTGTTGGCGTTTCATAAAGACCAATGGACGCAAATGCACCACTTAACACGACTTCCAAAGAAGTATCACTTGGATAAAATTTTTCTTGCAGCGAAGTAGAAACAAAACCGATTTGCTTTCGTAATTTTTCACCGAGGTAGGTTCTTCCAAATTCCATTCCAAGAACGGTAACATTCCCTTTAGTTGGAAAATAGAAGGCATTTAACAGATTTAGAATCGCCGTTTTGCCTGATCCATTTAATCCAAATAGTACCCAATGTTCACCCGTATCAATTTGCCAATTAACATTACCTAAAATCATATTGCCTTCTCGGTATAGGTAGACATCTTCAAGCTTTACCACCATATTCTTTTATCCCACCTTTAAAAAAGAACATCCTCAACCTATTTCAATTGAGGATGTCTTTATTATTTCATGCGGAAAATTCCTAAACAAGTACCTTTTTTAGTTTTTCTGTTAGTGCTTGAATGACAGTTTTATAATCTGCAATCACACCGATATTTGCTCGTTTAAAGATAGGAGCTTCTGGATCTGTGTTAATTGCCACCACACTCTTGGCATTTGTAATTCCAGCCAAATGCTGACTGGCACCAGATATTCCAACTGCAATATATAAATCAGGAGCTACGACTGCACCCGTCTGACCTACCTGAAGGTTTGAAGGAACCCATCCGGCATCACATGCCGCACGTGAAGCACCGACAGTACCTCCAAGTACATTTGCCAGAACTTGAAGATCCGTAAAGCCTTCTGATCCACCAAGCCCTCGGCCGCCTGCGATGATGATTCGAGCGTCCTCCAAACGAATATCCGATAAGGCAGCTTGAATTTTCACAACCAGTTTGCTGACGATCATTTCTTCTGAAGGGGCATAATCGACTTCAATGATTTCACCTTTATTTGTCTCATCCGGCACATTCACATCCTGGCTCTTTTTACGAATACCCACTACTACCTTCTTACGAGTAGTGGTGTACTCACCAAACGCCTTATCTCCGTAAATTGGCCGAATCCAGCCTATTTTATCACTGTTGGCAGTGTAATCAACTACTTCCGTAATAGCAGAGGCACCATTTCGTGCAGCCAGTCTGCCAACTAAATCCTTACCAATCTTGTCAAAGGACAGGATAAGTATATCGGCCCCAGACTGCTCGAAAACAGTATGAATGCTATTACCAAACAGTTCAACATCATATTCAGCTAAAAGAGGATTAGTAATGGTGTATGCGATACTTGCCCCACTGGCAATTGCTTCTTTAGCTCCAGCCTCTGCGAAAGGTCCAAGAGTGATGGAACGAACTTCGCCTCCAGTAGAACTAGCCAAGCGGCTGCCAAAGGCTATAGCTTCCTTGGCACCTGAACTCAAGACATCCCCCTCTTGATTTGCAAAAACAAGAATTCTAGACATAGTTGAATCCTCCTATAAAATCTTGAGAGCCAAAAGCCGCTCAGCTAATTTGCCAGCAAGCTCTGCCCCATCCTCACCGGGCAAGACATCACAAGCAACCTCCCTATTTAGGACGTATGCCCGCTCGAGCTTAACACCTGGTTGACAGCGCTCAGTATCAAGTTTAAGATCTTCTGATTCTAATAGCACAATAGGTTTACTTCTCGCAAGCCTAATATCCTTGACTTTAGGAAGCCTTGGAACGTTTGACTCAGAACTGATGATGGTAAATACTGCAGGAGATGGAACACTGACAACCGCATATCCACCTTCAACCTCAACAGTAGCCTTTGCACGATTCTCTTCCACCTCAAGGTCTGAAACAAGTGTCACGCAAGGAATTCCTAGCTCTTCAGCCATAACAGGTCCAACGAGGCCTTCCTCGATATCACTAGCTTGATAACCTGTAAGTACCAGTTGTGCACCGCCTAAAGATTTAATGGTTTGTGCCAGAATATGGCCAACAGCCTGTCCGTCTAGATCTTCCCACTCTTCATCCCACACCCTTACCGCCGCATTCGCGGTAAAGGCGAGTGCCCTCTTCAGTACCTCCTCCGATTCCTCATCTCCGAGGCAAAGTGCGGTAACAGTAGCACCAGGAACCTTGTCACGAAGCTGTATAGCAAGTTCAAGTGCATTCTCGGCGAACGAGTCGAGTACCAAATCACTGTCACTGTTATCTGGACGATTGGTTTCGGGATCTATTTTAAAATACTTCGGTGTAATTTCTGGGTCTAGTACCTGTTTAAGGCAGACAACGATGTGCATATTTATTTTCACCTCACGATTGTTAAGATGGTATATTATTTTTGGTTCCCTTCAGTGGGCTTTTTTCCTGTAAAGGGGACCATAGCCTTTCTTTGATTCCCTTTAGCGGGCTTTTTTCTATCCGAAGGGCAACAAAAACCTTCTTTGATTCCCTTCAGTGGGCTTTTTTCTTTCCGAAGGGCGTCAAAAATCCTCTTTGATTCCCTTCAGCGGGCCTTTTCCCAACCAAAGGGCACCAAAGATCTCTTTTAATTCCCTTCAGCAAGCTTCTTTTCCTCCGATGAGCACCAAACACCTCTTTTAATTCCCTTCAGCGCGCTTCTTCTCGTCCGAGGGCTTCATTAGCTCTTAACGCCTACTCCCTTAACCAACAAACCGTGATCGTCTTTAGGATCAGGAGAAGGAATCAGTCCGTACATTTCTCTCAGTCTTTCCACTGCCTCAGCAGGAGGCTTTGCATTGAAGAATCCTCTGCGTGTCATATAAACACCCGAGTTTTTACGCAAATCAACAAGTGACTCGCACATCTTGATTCCAGCTGCAAAGGAGTCGACCACTGGTACATCGCCAATTCTAGAAATCCCATGCGTCGCTAAAAAGACATTCATCGGGCCCTCTCCAGGGATGATGACATCGGCTCCATCTGCAATCGCTTGCTCTGCTGCTTTTTTGAACGATTCAATAATCGGTTCAGGATCATTAAATCCAGCCATAATATCATCAAAGCCCGCTTCAGTCTGCACGATTGGACCAAGCTTTCCTCCTAAACCGTACTTTTCAGCATTCTGACGGAGCTGATCCGCGAGCGGTGCTAAGAAGTTCACCACTCCTATCCGGTCCCCAAGCATGGAAGCCATGTGGAAGGATGCTTGACCGTACCCAACTACAGGAATATCTACCAGCGTACGTGCTTCTAAAAGCCCTACATCAGGTATTGTTGCGATGAACATGGCGTCGTACCCGGCTTTTTCAGCGGTAAGCGCAGCACGCACGAACTGTTCCCGGTGGAGATTTTGCAGATAAGAATGAGTAATAAAAATTCCCGGGTAATGGGAAGGATATGTCTCTTCCGACATACCATGTAAAACAACCTCTACATCCGGTCGGGCAATTCTACTAACATGTTTGATGATTGCATCCCGATAATGCGGGACCCGATCAATCGTTGTAAGACTTTGATGCCAGATTTTCATCTTAACGACCTCCTTTTTACGTATTTTTAATACTGTTATAACTGAATGTTGATTTTCACACGTTTAAATTATCCAAATCATTTGATTTTGTCTTATTTTAAACAGTTAATCGGAATTTCTCCGCTTATTTCAGCCTCTTAAGGTTCCTCTATATACATTAGCTGGAAAATCTCCGCCTATGGATTTTCATACCTACATGAATTCAACAATGAATCATAACAGGGCCTTAATCAAAGAAACATTGATAGTTGTCCGCCTTATATAACCTGGACGCCCACTCAAACTACCGCGTTCCCAGAAACAGCAGCCTTTACTGCCAGCCGCCCGAAAACAGCAGCTTTCCCTAACGAACTTCCCGTCATGTATCCTGCTCCGTGAAATCCACCGGTTACTTCTCCTGCTGCATACAATCCAGGAATAGACTCACCATAAGGGTTCACGACCTGGGCCTTCGCATTTACAGATATGCCTGCATAGGTGGCAAGCATGGCAACGGTTGATTCAAATGCATAGAAAGGCGCTGTTTCAATCGCTGTTGGTTTTCCATAGTTATGGGTCAATGACTTTCTGCCAAAATCAGGATCTTCTCCATTTTGAACGCCTTGATTGTATCTCGAAATGGTGTCTTCCAGTACTTCTACAGGTACGTCAATACAGTCTGCCAGTTCTTCTAACGTATCCGCTTTGTACAAAAGTCTGCGCTTCTTTAGCAATTCAAAATCATAGAGCGGATCATCTAGCACGCCCTTATCCATTACGGTCTGATCCCATACTTGATAGCTAATCTGCTCAGGCTGATCGAATGCCGCTTTTCCTAGTAGTTTATAAGAAATAGATTCATTCACAAACCGCTTACCAAGCTGGTTAACCATAATAGCTCCTTTATAAAATGCCAATCCCTGTGACTTTAACTTCCCTGCTGCACTTGGATGAAATCCGTATGTTCCATTCAAATAAGGAAGGTCCTTCATCCATGCACCATGCTCCCAGGCCATCTGAATTCCATCACCTTGATTGCCGGCACCGCCAATTCTTAAGGCACCCTTTAATTGAGGGGCAAACTGTCCGAGCAACTTCTCGCTTTTAGCAAAACCGCCAGAAGCAATTAATACTCCTTTCGAAGCAACTGCCTTCCTTTCTTCCCCTTCACTTTCATATAAAACCGTATCAATTCGTCCTTCAGCGTTCTTTAGCAGTCTCCGTGCAGGAGCATTAAAATAAACCGTCACGTTAGCTAGCTGCTTCACTCTTTTGTATAGAGACTGGATAGCCTGATGAGGATCAATAATATGACCGCGCGGAACACTATGACCACTTACCGCTTCCAAGGATCTAAACTCGATATCGTGGTTAACCAGCCATTGGTAGGTCTCGAGCTGATGCTTGCCATATTCAGCTACAAGTGTTGAATCATTTACCCCGCCGCCAACCTCCGTCATATCAGCTAGCAGCGATTCTGTAGAATCAATAATTCCTGCATTTTCCTGCATATCTGTACCTGCAAATGCCATATAACCTGAGCTGAGGACTGTACTTCCGCCGAGTTCATCCTGCTTTTCCAGGAGCAGGACATCTATCCCCTGCTCCCCAGCCTCAACGGCGGCACACATGCCCGCAAGCCCGCCTCCTAGAATGATCAAATCATAGCTTTCCATTCCTTATCACTCCTCAGATTCAAAGGCTTTTAACACTTCTAAGGCTGCTTCACATACCTGCATGTCATGAGAATAATGACCGCCGCTAACACCAATTCCACCAATAAGTTCATTATTAATTTTAATTGGATATCCTCCTCCAAAAATGACTAATCGAGGTGTGTGAACAATACCATGAAGTAATGGTGGATCATCCTTTAATCTGTCATACCATTCATGTGTTGCCCGGTTATAGGCGGCAGCAGAAAACGCCTTATTTTGAGCGATTTCAAGGCTTAAAATTGGCGCACCATCCATCGCATTAAATGCTTTTAAATTTCCTGGTTTATCGACAATCGCAATACTAAACGGGATACCTAACTCTTGTCCCTTTGCAAATGCTGCCTCGAGCATTTTATTTGCTAGTGCTAGACTGATATTTTTTGATTCAATTGCTGTTGTAATGTTTTCCATTTTCTTTCCCCTTTTCTATCAACAAATTAGTTTATAAATTTACTGGTCTTCCATTTCCAAATGCTTCGATTACCGTCGCGGATACTGCTTTCATTTTTGGCAGACACATGTCAACTATTACATTTGCCATATCAACTGGCTGCAGCCAATTATCTTTGTTCGCATCTGGAGCAATATCTTCCATCATCTTTGTGTCAACTGGACCTGGACAGACGGCATTTACTCTTACATTAAATGGTTTTAACTCTTCACCCAATGCTTTGGTAAAACCAATTACTGCCCATTTAGAGGTAATATAGGCACTTCTGTCCGGACCGCCTTTTGTTCCCCAAATCGATGATACATTGATAATGACACCATTTCTTTTCTCTTTCATTTGCGGTACTACTGCATTCGCACATAAAAACACACCGCGGGTATTGATTTCTTGGACAAAGTCCCACTCTTCAACACTCGTTTCATCGAATGGCTTTAGCAGCATGACACCAGCATTATTAATTAAAATATCAATACTACCCAGTTTTTCTACCGTTTCCTGAATTGCTTTGTTCACATCTTCCTCAGAGCGTACATCACCAGCAAGAGCGATTGCTTCGCCAGCTAATTCCTCCCTAATATAAGCAGCCGTTTCCGAAATTTCTGCTATACTACGAGAAAATACAGCTACTTTTGCCCCCTGCTTTGCTAAAAGCAAGCAGGTTTCCCTGCCAATTCCTCTGCCGCCGCCAGTTACAAATGCAACTTTATTTTTTAGTTCCAAAGGTCAACACCCCTTCTTTACACCCCAAGTTTTTTTAAATCGCTGACGTATGACGCTGCATGCTCACCAGCACGTTTACCAAATACCAGGCCGCGAAGCACGGATGTGCCGCCAGGATATTTGCCATAATAAAGACCAGCTGTCTCACCTGCTACGTACAATCCTGGAATTACATCTTCATCCTGCGATAAAACCCTTCCATTTGTATCAGAAGCTATGCCTCCATTCGTGAAAACATTGGAGCAGACAATAGGGTAGGCGATATATGGCGCCTTATCGATTGTAATCGCCCAATTTGATTTAGCCGGATTAATTCCAACAGCCTGTTTTCCGTCCTTCTTATCCCAATGGAATTCACCTGGCTGTACAGCTGCATTGAATGCTTTTACCGTTGCAGTCAACTGATCTGCAGGCACCCCAATTTTTACAGCTAATTCCTCGAGTGTATCAGCCTCAATTGCCGGTTTATCTGTTTCGATTGCTCGTTCATAATTCGGAATATCGTACATTTTTTGGTCACTGATCATATAGGCGATATGGTCAGGGAGATCGTAGAAGATTTTGCGGGCTACCGCTTCATATTGCTCGTCTACTGTGGAAATACCTTCATCGACAAAACGGTTGCCATTTTTATCAACCAAAATTGCGTAAGGATAGGTCATAACGGCTGCTTCTTCCCGCTTACTTCTAGGGTCAACTGGTTCTGCATGAAAGGCGTCGAACTGGCCGGCTCCTTTAGCGCCAATTGCCATTGCCATCCGAATACCTTCCCCTTTGTTGTAAAGGCCGCCTTCGGCAACAGTGCGGATTTTATGTGCATCTCTGCCAACATACTGTGCCATCATCTCTTGATTTCCTTGGAATCCGCCAGCTGCAAGAACAACAGCGCCGACTTTCAGCTGAAGAGAATTACCACCCTTAACACGAACCATGAGTCCATTTATCGCACCTTCATCATCAAGGAGTAATTTCCAAGCAGTCGCTTCATAAATAATCTCGACACCAAGTCCGCCAGCACGGCGGGATAATGTATCAATGATTGCCCGGCCGCCGCCAACTGGGAGAAGCCGCGGTTTTGAAGAAGTTAAAAACATCGTTGGCAGGTAATCGAAATCTACCCCTTTTTCCTCGACCCAGCGCAGCGTACTTCCAGCGTTTTCTGCGAGAGTTTCTATGTACTCCCTATCGGAGAAATCATCTGAGAATGCCATCATATCTTCTACAAAGTTGTCTGCGATTTCATCAATATTCTTCATTCGCATGTAAGAGGCTGTCCATCTGGAATTTCCGCCCCGATGATCGTAATCCGTGCGTTCTAAGATCGCAATTCGTAAATTTCTTCCTTCCTTCTTGGCACTTTCTGCAGCGGACAAAGCTGCTGCTGTTCCTGCCACACCACAGCCAATTACTACGATGTCATAATCCAATTCTCTCTCCACTTTCGTAACCTCCTAGATTAATTATTATATAAATACTTCTTTTCCCACTCTTTGATTTGATCTAGTTTGAAAAGTGATTGTCTTTCCTCCCAGGTACATATTAAAGGTAATAGATTTTCCTGAGAGCCTTCTTCTTTTAAAATTCTTAAAGATTCAGTGATTCCTTTAATAGCGGAACGAAGTGCAGTATTCGCACACAGCATGATTTTAAAACCTATTTCTTCTGCTTCTTTTAAAGAAATGAGTGGAGTTTTGCCGCCCTCTACTAAGTTAATAACCTGTGGAATTCCTTTTAGTGAACTAGTAATTTGCCGTAATTCTTCAATGGTATTTGGTGCTTCGACAAAAATAATATCTGCACCCGCTTCGTAATAAGCAAAAGCCCTGTCAATGGCGTCTTCAACGCCATTTGTTGCAATGGCATCAGTCCGTGCCATTATGGCCAGATTTTCATCTTTTCGGGCATCTAAGGCAGCCTTAATTTTTCCTACCATTTCTTCTTTCGAAATGACATCTTTTCCATTAAAATGACCGCATTTCTTTGGTGATACCTGATCCTCCATCTGAATGGCAGCGACACCCGCACGTTCAAACTCTTTTACCGTCCGAATCACATTGATAGCATTTCCGAACCCAGTATCTCCATCTACTACGATCGGAACATTGGTAACATCGGCCATTCTGGCAACGACATCAACCACTTCCTTAAGAGAGGTAAGTCCTACGTCAGCCCAGCCAAGCTGTGCATTAGATATTCCAGCTCCCGTAGCATAGATCGCCTTAAAGCCAGTTTCTTCTATTAACTTTGCTGACATCGCATCATAGGCCCCAGGAAGAATAAAGGAACCTGGTTCACGAAGCAGTTTTTGAAAATCTTGACATTTATTCATAGAGATAATCCTCCAACTTTTAAAATAGGACGAGAAAAGGCAGCCTCCTCAGAAATACGCTGATGCCAAACAATCGATAGCCTCCCAAACATATATAGCGGCAGCTCTGTAACAGGTTTAAGAGATTTTTCTACCACATTCACTTCTGTAAGCATTGATAAATTTCCGATATTAATGCTTACCGCATACTTTCCGGGGGCAGGAAGTGTATAGTATGGATTCAACTTGAATGTTTGACCATCCCACATTCCTTCTACTTCATAGCAGCAGCCAAGAAAATCTGGCAGTTCCTCTACATTGCCTGCAGCTAATCTTTCACGAATGCTGGTAGAGCTTATTTTCTCACCGCGGCATGCTACTTTTTCCACTTTTGTCACATCAATGATTCCACCACTATCAATCATCAAACGCTCTAAATTTCCGATTCCCCTAGAACCATAAGTAAAATCAAAACCGGCGACTGCATGGATAACCCCAAGATTGACCAGATAATCTTTAACATATTGTTCAGGTGAAAGAGCGGCAAATTCCTTAGTGAATTCAACAATATAAAACATATCGACACCAAGCCCCCGAAGAATCTTCTCCTTAACAGAAAGCGGGATTAAATAATCAACTTGTTTTTCCCCATTGGATAAGACAGACTTTGGATGTGGAAAGAAACTCATAACAGCAACCTGCACACCCTTTTCTTTCGCTATCCGTAAAGCCGTTTTTATTACTTCTCGATGTCCGTAATGGAGTCCATCAAAAAAACCAAGGGCCATTACACATGCATTTGCTTTTCCCTGCCAATCTGCCAAATTATCATGGTTAATATAAATCGTTTCCATACAGTCTCCTTTCTTCTTGATTAAGAATTTTTTGATAGATTAGGAGTATCCTAATATCTTAGTGCATTTGATTCTAAGCCTGCTAAAACTCGGCCATAATTTTCTTTGGTGATTAACGGTGAAATCGTTCTGTGTGAATAGAGCGTCCAAAAATCACGGAAAATTCTTTGCAGCGGGTGACCTTCATATACATAACCAGAACCGCTGGCTAGAATTAAAATATCGAGTGCTTCCTTGCTTACTTGATTGGCATAACCGATATCTGCTAATGCCTTAACTCGAGCTGGCTTATCCATGAATGTACCGCTGGCAGCCCATGCATCTAGCTCATCCGCCACACGGTAATAATGCATGGAAGCGGTATCAATTTTCAAAGCAGCGTCCGAAAGTAATGCATGGAGAGTCGGTGAATCAATTAAATTTTCTACACCAATATGAGCAGCTTTTCGATTAGGCAGAACTTGCTGGAAAAATTCTAACGCTGCCTTAACCAATCCTAAGCCTGGTAATGCCAAAGACAACGCTAAGGCTGGAAAAAGTGCTGTATTGTAAAGTGGGATATCGCGTAAATGATCTGATTTAAATTGTCCGTTTAACACTTCTGCAAAAGAAACCACGCGGTGTTCAGGAATAAATACGTTGGTCATTTTGACACTGTTACTGCCTGTGCCTTTTAATCCCATGACGTGCCAGTCATCCATAATCTCTACTTCTTCAAAAGGAAGTGTCATCAAAGCTTGATCTACTAGGTTCCCTTCTTCATCCCTGATCGCCATTCCGAAGTATCCCCAAGTGGCATGAAGCGATCCTGAGCAGAACATCCAGAAACCTTCTTCGATTAAATAGCCACCTTCCACTTTTCGAGCAATGCATTTTCTAGGTTCATATACTCCAGCAAACAGGACATTATCTTCATTTTCTCCGAAGATTTCTTGGTGCGTTTTTTCTGTGAATGATTCCGCTACCATAAGTTCTCGAATCGCACATAGTGATAAAATCCAGCCTGCCGAAGCACAGCCGCGGGAGATTTCAACAATACAATCAGAATAGGTTCTCATGCTCGTTTGATAGCCGCCATATATTCTTGGGCGAAGTAACTTGAAAAGTCCTGCTTCCTTTAAGTCATTCATCGTTGCTTCTGGAATCCGTCGTATTTCTTCCGTCTCTTTTGCTCTATCTCTTAGATTCGGAACGAGCGCTTTTGCTTTATCTACAAGATAGGTGTCACTAAAGGCAACTTTTGTCATTGTAAATTCTCCTTTTCAATTTAATTTCACTTATTCGTTTAAGTTCTTACTTAAATTTTAGAAAATTACAAAATCATTTTAAAGGGTAAAAACCTTTCAACTTTTAAACATTTTTAGATAATTTTTATTAGTTTTTGAGTTATAAATTTGAAGTTTTGTCCATATCAGTAGTAAATAGTACAGATTTTTTACGAATTAATAATTTCCTTCGTTTTGATAAATTTCGCTGCATTTTCACCTGCAATTTTTCCAAAAACAGATCCAGCCATTAAACCTGCACCGCCAGGGTAATTAAAGTAAAATAGACCTCCTACAACCTCTCCTGCAGCATATAGACCTGGAATAGAATTGGATAATACATCTTGAACTTCTGTCGTTGGGTTAATTTTCAAACCTCCAAAGGTAAAGGTAATACCGCAAGTAACCGCATAAGCTTCAAACGGACCTTCCTCCAATGTGTTTGCCCAATTGGATTTGCGTACTTCTAATCCTTCTGTACACCTTCCGTCCTTGATATTTGGATTAAACGGGATATCCTTCACAATCGACGCATTGTATTCTTTGACCGTTTGTAAAAAGCCTTTAGCGTCCACACCTTCAAGTTTTTCCGCTAATTCCTCTAAAGTGTTAGCTTTTACTTTCGTTACTTGCCTGCCCTTGTATTCTTCTCGTAAAAGCCGTGCTGTTTTTTGATCGAAAATCTGCCAAGCAAATTGCCCCGGCTGTTCAAGAATTAACCTGCCATATTTTGCATAGGTGTAATTACGGAAATCTGCACCCTCATCCACAAAGCGCTTTCCTTCTGCGTTTACCATAATTCCAAAAGGGTAGCTTAGCTTTTGAAAGCCTTCTGTAAATTCCGGAAGATACCTGTCGCCGCCGACCGAATGACAGCCCGACCAATTACCACAAGCAAGTGCTCCAATATTTAATGCCATTTGAATGCCCTCTCCAGTATTAAAACGGCTCCCTCTTGCATGGGCCAAGTCCCATTTCGGTCCTAAATAACGCGTCCGCATTTCAGGATTTGCGTGAAAACCTCCAGAGGCCAAAATGACGGACTTAGCATATACCTTTGTTGTTTTACCATTATGCTTAAAAATCACTCCCTGCACGCCTTCGTCATCATGGATCAACTCCGTTGCCATGGCATTGAATAGAATTTGAACACCTAATGAAGATGCTTCTTTATGCAAAGCTTCTACTAATCCAGGTCCCCCGCCGACCGATTCCACAATCATTCCGCCCCAGAACTTAAATTTACCGTCTACCTTAAATGCTTGACGACCATATATAGGCACCCAGCGGACTTTATGGGCGGTGAGCCATTTCATTGTTTCAAAACTTTTTCCTGTTAAAATCGAAGCTAATTCCGGGTCTGTCCGGTAATTGGTGACCCGGCACATGTCTTCATAAAATTCTTCCTCAGAATAGACGCCAAAATCAGAAGTCCCTATATCCTCTTGGGATAAATCTGGCATAATTTCCTTTAAATCCTCGATACCATCGTAAGCAAATCGAATGGAACCATGTGTATAGGTGCTGTTTCCTCCTTTTTCAGCTTCTGGTGCTTTTTCAAGTACCAAGACATTCGCTCCATTTTCCTTAGCTGAGATTGCTGCGCAAATAGCTGCATTCCCTGCACCAACTACAACTACATCTGTTTCATAAATTTTGCTTTCACTCATCACTATCAGCCTCACTTTTTAAGAAAATGTCTTTGAAAAAAGCTGACTCAATTGCATTTGAGTCAGCTCTCTAATTTAAGCCTCTATTGTTGGTTTGTTTATTTCTTTATCACTGACGGTTTCACCCCAATAGGTATTCGCAATGGAATGATCTTCCTCCGTCCATTCAACTGGTTCCCAGTCCGGTTCAAAAATTAAATATCCATTTGTAAACAGTTCAACACGGCAGCCGCTTCCGGGATCAAGCACATATAAGTATAGTGCTTGTGAAACTCCATGTTTACCTGGGCCGATGAACTTAATACGTTCTTCAGCTAAAATATCTGCTGCCCGCAGCACGTCTTGTGCGTTATCAAGCCAATAAGATATATGGTGCAGCTGGTTTGGTGTCTCTGCCTCCGGTCTTGAGATAACGGCAATGTCGTGAACGAGCGGCGTTACACTCATCCAGCCGGCTAAAGTTTTTTCATTGTTGTATCTAACATATTCACGCAGCTTAAAGCCTAATTGTGTACCCAAGTAATCAAGGATTTCTTGAACATCCATGGAAGTAGCAATATTTACATGGTCAAATCTTCTAGGAGAGCAGCCACGTGCCCAAGCCTTGTATGTTTGATTTTTCAGGACTGAACGGCTTTTTTCATCCGCTTTTGGTTTTTCTACATCATAATAAATTTCAAATGAATGCTGACTTGGCAGTTTAAAACGAATGGCCCGTCCTTGACCTGTTTCTTCACCAGCTTCAATCCATTTTACTTCCGTACCAGCTTTTTGAAGCAGCTGAGCAAAACCTTCAACATCTTCCGGACGTTTGGTTCTCCAGCCAATATGATCGACATAACCTTTATCCCCTGCTGTTAAGGAAAGGGAGTGGTGTTCGAAATCGCCCCATGCCCGTAAATAATAGGTACCGTTTACTTCCTCTGTTACTTCTAAACCGATCACATCACGGAAAAACCAAAGCGATTTTTCTAGATCTGGTGTTACGAGTGCAACATGCCCTAACTTTGCAATTTCAGGTAAAGTCATCTTTTATTCCCCCTCAAATGATTAGATTTTATTAGAAAAATAGTTCTGAATTAAATGATTAAAGCTCTCCTGCTTTTCAATTTGTGTCCAATGCCCACATTTACCGAATACATGCATTTGTGAATTCGGGATATGTTCAAGATAGTAATAGCTGGATTCCACAGAGCAGACCATATCATCTCTTCCATGGACAAGCAGTACAGGATGTTCAATTCTTCTTAGTGCAGTCACAGGTACAGGGACAGCGGCTGTTGCGAAAATCGAATCATTGGAAATTCGGACTTCTGGTTTCATCGCTGTTTCATAGCGATAATCTGTCACAGCGTCAATAATTGGAGCCATTGCCTCTGCGTCATACACAAACCAACTCATAATTTGACGTAATTTCTCTGGTGATGGATTGTTGTAAAACCCTTTAGCACGAGCAAGCTCATGGCTTAATTTGGTATTTGGTGTTCCTCCAGGTCCCATCAACACCACTTTATCAAATCGCTCTGGATGTTCTAACAATAGCTCAAGTGCAATCGAGCATCCGAGCGAATTACCCACTAAATGAGCCTTTTGAACATCTAGTTCATCTAAAAGCTCTATCAATTGATTAATCCATAAATCCATCCATTCCTGCCTATTCTTTGGTAATGTCTCTGGATGGCTGCTGTTTCCGAAACCTAATAGATCCGGAGCAAGACAGTCATACGATTCGCAGCAGGCATTTAACGCATAACGCCAATTCGCAAATGATGTAACACCAGGTCCTGAGCCATGTAAAAATAAAATTACTTCTGAATTGCCTTTACCTGCACGATTTAGGTAGGTTTCAAAGTTAGCACTTTTAATCGATTGTTGAGTAATGTTTGTCAATTTTTATTCTCCTCCTCGTACTATTCATAAGGAATGCCACCATATTGAAATCCCTTACATTTTATCCTTACTGAAATTTTAGAAAATTTAATCATTTATATCTAGAATAATAACTATTTAATTTATTATTATTTTTTAGTAAGTTTTTATTGGATTTTCACTCTATATTTCTAGTTCTCCCAAAGCTAAAAGCGAATCTAGTATCAAAAGTAACTGGTAGCTTTGTGATGAGTCTCGTAAATCCTTATTTATAAGTGTTTCGATTTTGTTAATCCGATACATAAGTCCACTCATCGACAATGACAAATCATCCATCGTTTGTTGGAGTTTTCCGCCATTTGCTAAAAACACATAAAGTGTTTTCAATAATTCCTTTTGTTTGCCCTCTCCTAATTTATAAAGCGCACCTAATTCTTGTTTCGCAATTTTCTTGATACCGCTGACATTTTTTGAATTAATTAATATACCAACAATCCCCAAATCTTTAAAATGGATTATTTTCTTCTCGGTTGACATCCTTAGGCTAATTAGTGATTCATCCAAATACTCCAAAACCTGTTCAATTTCCTCAGCTTTATCACTAATTCCAATTTTATAGTTGTAAAATGAATGGGTCGTTTCTATATGTTTTAATATTTTTTCCATATTAAGCAGTATGTTTGACGACTCTGGTATCAGCATAATAATCTTACCTTCATATTGACCAATGAGTGCTTTATATCCCTGAATGTCTAGATACTTAGCGATCGATTCTAAAATTTGTTCATAGTAATCATTACTATCTTTTGCCGTCTTGCCATTTTCTTTATAGTCAATTGCAGCAATATAAAATGGGGTTTCAAGGTCTACCCCCATATAACGGCCGCGATTGATAATTTCTTCCCTAGAGGAATATTGTCCCTTTAAGATTTGTTCTAAAAAATAGCCTTTCATCTTTTCAAGTGCTTCAAAGCTCGTCTTCTCATTTAAAAGGTATAAAGAGGCTGCATTTGCTACACGCTCGATAAACATAATATTATTTTCGGAGCTTTTCTCTGTTTCTTTTAAATAAAGGAATGTACAATAACCAATTACTTTTTTTTGGACAATAATCGGAGTGATGAGCCGCTCTTGATTTTCTGTTTTTAGTCTTGTTGTTTCTTTAAAAAGCGGAAGTGGTTTATTATTTTTTCTGTTTTTTCGAATTAGGCTCTCTTTCAGTTCTTTACTCAAACTGCTATATTCGTCTTCTTCCATTCCTGCGTAAACAATCTTTTGGAAACTTAAATCCTCGATTGAAATGGGTATTTTTAATAATCCGAAAGTGGTATCGGCAATATCCTGCAAATTGCTTCCGTTTGAAATACTTTCCGTTAATTTTTTATGGAATTTGGAAACCTTATCGATATAATTTCGCTGTTCTAACAATTGCTCGTAGGTATACTCTAATTCTTCAATAATATTGATTTCATGATAGAATTTGAGTTCTTCCTCGATCTCCAGTCCCCAATCCTCCTGGAGCTTCATTTCGAAGCAGCATTCAGGATCCCCTTTGGCCACACAACTAATTTCCTTAACAATCAAACTCTTTTTACAAATCGTAGACATATAGCCGCTTGCATACCCCGTTAAAATATGGCATACAGGCATATCAGATTTTCCATGATGTTTAAGGTGCTCCTGGGCTTCGAATGAATGAATCCATTTTCCTTTCCCGCTTATTGTTTTGATATTTTCTGAATCAACCCATTCAATAAATCTTTCAGATTGGATATCTCCGATATGACCTGTACTTAAATGGAGCACGGCGGCTTGTTTAATAAGATAGTCTATGGAGGTACTTTTTAACATGGCTTCTTCCGCATCACTGACACCCAAACTCCAACCATAACGCAGTAAAAAACCCTTGGCCCGCTGTAATCCTAAATTTTCAATAATTCCTTTACGTAATAGTCCAAAGGCTCCAGCGGTGGTTAGAATTTTTTTATTTCCTTCTTCTATGTAGTTTGGTTCCAGTAAATTGTCGAGATTACCCTTCATAAACTCACCTTTTCCCTCTAAAGATTAAAAATTAAACTGGTCTGATTCTTACAAATGTCAAAGTTTAAAATAAAGACTCCTTACATGTTGCATACAAGGAGTCTTAATCTTTATAGCGTGTTTTATTTCTTGAAGGTAGCGGTTACTGCTCCTAAATAGTCAAACTCAGCTGTGAAGGTATCACCATCCTCAATTGGTATTGCTTTTGAAAGTGCTCCTGAAAGAATGACTTCCCCTGCATGGAGAGAGATTCCGTAGCTTCCAAGTGCATTGGCTAGCCAGGCCACTGCTTGAGCTGGGTGACCCATTACTGCGGCACCTGTTGCTGAGTCCAAATATTCACCATTTCTTGTTACTGTCATTTTTACCGAGGCTAAATCCAATTTATCTAGTTTAGCCGTTGTACTTCCAATAATGGCTCCAGCAGATGACCCATTGTCTGCAACTGTATCCTCAAATTTGATTTGCCAATCTTTTATGCGGCTATCAATAATTTCAAGGGCTGGTACAACATAATCCGTAGCCTCAATCACATCATTTATTGTCACACCTGGACCTTTTAGGTCCTTTTTTAAAACAAATGCAATTTCAAATTCAATCCTTGGCTGAATATATTTAGTAAGACTTATGGTTTCCCCATCTCTATACATCATGTTATCAAGAAGATGACCATAGTCTGGTTCACTAACATTTAGCATTTCCTGCATGGCTTTACTAGTTAACCCAATCTTTTTTCCAACGATTGCCGCACCTTTTTCTACCTTTTGCTGGATTTGGTATAGCTGGATGTTATATGCGTCCTCAACTGAAATTACTTCGGTTGAGGATGTGAATGGGGCAATCGGTTTTTTCACATCTTCTGCTTCCATTAAAGCAGTCGCGGCTTTTTGAATGTCCAATTTAGCTGTCCCCCTTTACTTTATAGTGCAGGCTGTGTTATTGGACTGTTGATTTGCGCTCCAATCAACAGGTTCTTAAATCAACAGTCTACCTTAACACAGCCAAAAGTTAATTAAACCGTTACAGCCTTTTCTTCCACTAAGGATCTGTATTTTCCACTATAAAAAATTAGTGGTTCTGCATCTTCTAAATGTATATCTGTTACTCTCCCAATGAATAGGGTGTGATCGCCTTCAAGATGTTCTGCAGATACTTCACAGGCAATTTGTGCAACTGCTCCGTTTAGTACGGGTTTCCCATCTAATCGGTCAAATTCCACTTCGCGGTGTTCTTTCAATTGTCCCGCAAAAATCATCGAAAGTTCTTGTTGATTCGCTGCTAATATATTCACAGAAAACGTTTTGCTTTGTTTAATTTTCTCAAGAATTCTTGCTTTTTCACCAATTGAGATTACAACTAATTTCGGGTCAAGTGACACAGACATGAAGGCATTTGCTGTCATACCATGCACATCTCCATCCACATCAGTAGCAATTACAGTTACGCCTGTTGCAAATTTCCCCATCGCGGTTCGAAATTGACGATCATCCATTTTACTAACCTCTCTCTTCTATAAAGTTAATCTACTATACTCTTAAGCTTCAATGGTCGGATTATTTTCAGGTAAGGTGTCTGTTTGATCACCCCAGAAGGTAAAGCCTACATCCATCTCATCTAAAGTCCACACAATTGGCTCCCAGTCTGGTTCAAAAATCAAATAGCCATTTGTGAATAATTCTACGCGTACTCCACTTCCTGGATCGACCACGTAAATATACATTGCTTGTGAAATCCCATGTTTACCTGGACCTTTAAACTTAAGTCCATGTTCTGTTAAAATGTCCGCTGCGCGCAGCAAATCTTGAGCATTATCCAGCCAGTAAGACAAGTGGTGAATCTGATGTGTTGATGGCGAGAATGGATCATGGCTTACCGCAATATCATGAACCAAAGGTGTCACGCTTAACCATGCGCCAATTAATGATTCATCCGGAGCTTTAACGCATTCTCTCATTTTAAATCCTAATTTCTCCATCAAATAATCTGAAATAACGTTGGCTTTCAAAGATGATAGAATATTAACATGGTCAATTCTTCGAGGAGAACAGCCTTTTGCCCATGATTTATATGTCTGGTTCTTTAACACTGAACGTTTAGATGGCTCGGCTAGTGTTTTTTCCATGTCATAATAAATTTCAAAACGGTGCTCACTCGGCAATTTAAAACGAATGGCTCTTCCTTGCCCTGCTTCCACTCCAGCCTCCACCCAGCTTACTTCTGTGCCTGCCTCCTCGAGCAGATGAGCAAATTGCTCTACATCTTCAGGACGCTTTGCTCGCCACGCGATATGATCAACATACGACTTTTCCCCAGCTGTTATGGATAAGGTGTGGTGCTCAAAGTCTCCCCATGCGCGTAAATAATGCGTGCCATTTACTTCTTCTGTTTCTTCTAATCCTATTAATTCTTTAAAGAACCATAGTGATTTTTCAAGGTCAGATGAGACTAAAGCTACATGTCCTAACTTTGCGATTTCTGGTAAACTCATGTTTTTTTCCTCCAATTAATTTTATATTTGAATCTTCAGAAAACAGAAAGCCTTTTCATTTAAGTTAGACAAAATAAGTATTCGGTTCTTGGCCGCAAAGGACTCTTCCATATGTTTCTATTAAACTTGATGGCGTAATGAATCCATGTAAATGCATGGCAAAAAAATCACGATAGACTAATTGTAAAGGATTGCTATGGTAGGTAAACATAGAACCAACTCCAGCAACTAGAAGGTCGATTGCTTCCTTACACAATTGATTTACGTACCCAAAATCCGCCTTTACTTTTACTATTTCTGCGGTATCCATTACCTCACCGCGTTCTGCATAGCTATCAATTTTATCAACAGCACGGTATAAGAACATTTCAGCAGTATCAATTTTCAATTGTGCTTGTGCCACTTGGTGATGTGTTATTGGTGCTTCATTTTGTTTATGATAAAAGGTGTTACCAATTCCAGCCTTCGGAAGTCTTTCCATATAAAGGTCCATAGCTGCCTGCGCAAGCCCTAATGCCGGTCCTACAATTGATAAAGTAAGAGATGGCACAAAAGAAGATCTATATAAAGAAACGTCTTTCAGCGGTTCAATTAGATAATGACCTTTGCTTGCTAAGCGATCTAACGATACACGGTGTTCTGGAACGAAAACATTTTGAATTCTACAGCTATTGCTGCCGGAACCCTTTAATCCCATAACATTCCAGTCGTCAATAATCTCAATTTCCTCGCGCGGTACAACCATGATAGCCATTTCCATTCCGCCATTTTCATCCACTAATGGGAATCCAAAGTAGCACCAATCGGCATGTGGACTTCCTGAAACAAATGGCCACTGGGCTTCTTCAACAAAATATCCGCCTTCGACCTTTTTGATATTACATTTAATAGGTTTAAAGTTACCTGCTAATACAACATCTTTTCCTGTAGAATAAATCTCATTTAATGCTTTTTCTCCAAATGTATAGGAAATCATATAGTCACGTATATTGCTAAGGCAAACGAACCAGCCGGCTGAACCGTTACCACGGGAAATCTCTGTTACAACCTCTGTGAACGCTCTCATATTTGTCTGATAGCCGCCAAACATATAAGGTCTTAGTACCTTTAAAAGTCCCTCATTTTTCAAATCATTAACGATTTCTTCTGGAATTCTACTATTACTATCAATATCTTGGCTAAACTCACGCAGTTTAGGAATTAGAGCCCTTGCTCTGTCGACTAATACATTTTTCGTTTCCAACACGCTTTGGTTCATATGAAAACCTCCCGTAATATGGTTGTCGTACCTTTTAAACTTCGTTAACCACTTCCTGAGCTATACCCATATTCTGATATTTCTCGCTGACGCTTTCCGCAATACGTGTTAAATGTTTTTCCATTAGCTTTTTCGCTAGTTTAGCGTCCCGCTCTTTTAAGCTGAAGTAAATCATCCAGTGCTCCGCCTGTGATTGTTTTCTTCGTTCTGATGAAAATAACATTGATGGATTTCCAACATAATTCAAGTAATCCCATAACTGATTTGCTAAAGTAAACGTATAGGGCAACTTAGCTGCTTGATAAATGATTCGGTGAAACTCAATGTTGAGAAGAGAATACTCTTCTTCAGAGATTTCTAGATTATCCATCTTAGTCAAAATCGAATACATTTGAGAGAGTTCATCATCAGTTAAATTTTTTATCGCATGCTCTGTCATTAAGGCATCCAGGTTTGCACAGACCAATAATCGCTCCATGACTTCTTCCATCTCAGGTCTCTTTACAAAAACACCTACTTGGGGAATGATTGACAAAAATCCTTCTTCTGCAAGTTTTGTCAAAGCCTTGTGTATCGGTGTCCGGCTCATATTTAAATGCTCTGAAACTTCATTCACATTAATCGCTGTATCAGGTATCCAAATTCCATCAATAATTTGTCTCTTAATATAGCGATAAGCTTGATCTATTTTCATCTTCATACACCTTCAATTCTCATTTATTGTTACCCCTATAATATTAGTAATTACTCTAGTAGTCTAGGTATCAACGGTGTATTCGTATGAACTTTAATGATCTACTATTATTTCTATATTTCACCGTTGAAAAAATCTGAAGTTAGTTTGATAAACCTTTCCTTTTGTTCCACCTGTGCCCAATGCCCACAACGTTTGAAGATATGTAACTGTGCATTTGGAAGATACTCCATAACGTAAAGGCTGCTTTCAAGTGGTACGAATCGGTCTTGGTGTCCATGAATGAGTAACATTTCATGATCCATTTGTTTAAGTGCGGAAGGAGGAACAAGCATGTCGGACAAATGTGATTTCGTGAAATTTTCCTCGTAAGATTTGCGTACATCCGGTCTTAAGAACAACTCTAAACGTTCTGCAACAATATTCTCCAGTTTATCCTCTAAAATACTCTTATCGTATAAGAACCAACTTAATAGATTTTTAAATGCAACAGGATTTGGATCTTTATGGAAGTTTGCTAACTTAGCAAGTTCTGGTGTCGGTTCTTTCAAGCCGCCTCCTGCCCCCATCAATACGATACGGCCAAATCTTTCGGGAGCGTACATAAGAAGGTGAAGTGCAATAACACCGCCCAAGGAATTTCCAACCAAATGGGCTTTTTTAACTTCTAAAGCGTCCATTAATGATAGTACTTGATTTACCCGAATCTGCATCCATTCCGCTCCATTTTGAGGATATTCTTCAGGATGTTCTGTATTACCAAAGCCATAGATATCTGGTGCCACTACGTGGAAATTCTCTTGAAAACGAGGTAGAATTTCTCTCCAATTCGACTGGCCGCTTGCCCCAGGTCCGCTGCCGTGTAAAAAAATGATTGTCTCAGATGACCTAGGATCTCCACCTTCATTAATAAAAGTTTGATAGTTTCCAGTTTGGATCCTTCGTGATATTACTTCAGCCATTCTTTTTACCTCCACTTTATTAAATGATTGATTCTTTCACTAAAATTTCAGTACTTATGATTTCCATCATGATAGTAGTGTAAATCCTATAAAAAAGCGCTTTCATTAACTAACTATAATTTTACCTACTGTTTTTAAATATGTCAATCAATTCTAAATATTTATTAAATTAAAATATAAATATATGAAATCTCTCTTAAAAACCTTTCACAAAAAAAAGAAAAGGATGTACAAAGTTATTTGTAACATCCTTTCTTGATCATTAGTTATTTAATGTAACTTCTATATCTTTTTTAGGTTTCATTACGGCTGCCGCCCATATTATCGATAAGATAATTAACCCAATGGCACTGACAGCTAACGGGAACCTTCCAATGTCTTGATTAAATATGTTTTGCACGATTTGAAACACAAATGGTCCTAAAATACCACCTAGTCCCTGCCCTACGACAACAAGTCCTACTGCCGGCGGTGCACCAGGAGGAGTAAGTTCTGAAACTTTTGTAAATACACCTGGAAGTCCAATCCCCATTGCAAACCCGCCAATAATACTACCTACAAAAATCATTGTTAGGGTTGGTGAGTAATAACAAATCGCCATCCCTATCCCTGTCACAAGAACACCAGCAGGCAAATAGAAATTTGGCAGTGCATGTTTGATTTTCCCAAAAATAAATCCTGCAATTAGTGTACCAAAAGTAAATACAGAGATTGCCATTCCTGCTTCTGTTGCATTCCCTAGTCGGTCACCTTGAATAACAACCGAAATATTTGTTACATATCCAAAAATTAACCCAGAGTATATTACTTGACCTAAACATACCCAATATATTGCTTTTGGTAATTTAACCTTATTACTAGCTTTTGCTGCTTCATTAGTCAGTTTCTTTTCAGGTTCAGGTAAATAAAGCATGGTAACAGCAAGTATCCATATCGGGAAAAGGTAAGTAAGGAATCCATATTGCCAGCCAAAAGAATCTGCTAAAATCCCTCCGCCTAATTGGAAGAAAATCGCTCCAATACATGCAATCGTAGAGGTTCCAAAACCAATCAAGAAATCTCTTTCCCTGCCGTCAAAGAAATCTGTAATTACATCTATCGATAACGGCATTGTTATCCCTACACCTAACCCTAAAAGTCCTCTCATTGCAATTATCAACGGAAGGTTATCAATAAAAGTCGGGAGTGTTCCACCTACAATAAATAAAGTCAATCCGATAAATAGCAATGTTTTCTTTTTAAATACTTTGGTTAGTTTTCCATAAAATAACGCAGGTACGATTTGTATGAGACCCGGGAAAGTAGCTACCAACATGACAATGGTGGGATCATAATCTGGAAATGCCTTAATAATGTCGGCCATAATCGATCCTGCTACTCCAGCTGCAACATCTTGGAAAGCTAGAATGACGACCAAAAACTTAAGCATATTTCTACTGATATTTTTTGCCATTTTTTATCCCCCTTTTGTTTTTCAGTTCGCAAAAGACTTTTTTGTAATCGTTTTCATTTAATAAAAGATAAAAATTCTTCTGCCCTGCTTGTGGCCTGCAAGCAACAACAGCTAAAATTTCAGTTTTACACAAACTAAAATTTTACATTACTTTTTTTCACGCTCTTACCGGTAAAAACCGTAAAAAATGCACTTCCTTTTGCTAACTGTAATTCTACAGTCGTATAAAATACTTGTCAATGTATTCATAATATTTTATATTTTCCGAATAATTATCTACACAATTTCTCAGTTAATCTAAAAAAGAACACTCAATTTCTACTATTTATTAGCTAATTTTTTTCTTAAATCTTTGTGAATGTATGAACTCTATTTATATTTTTTATTAGTGAAAGCACTTGAATTTTATTTATTTTTGAGTTTTTTTAAATGTAAACGTCTTCACTAAATTTATTTGATTTATAATGTAAGAAAATATGTTATATTCTAATAAATGAAAAATGGGAGTGAAAATATGAATACACTAGTCCAGCGTGCCTATAACTTTAATGCAGGTCCATCTGCCCTTCCGTTAGCAGTTCTTGAGAAAGCTCAACAGGAACTTATCAATTTTCGTGGTACGGGCATGTCAGTCATGGAGCTCAGCCATCGTAGTGCTGTCTATGAAGAAGTACATAACAACGCGATTGCACTTCTAAAAGAATTGTTATCGATTCCGGAAAATTACGAGGTCCTTTTTCTGCAAGGAGGAGGAAGTCTTCAATTTTCAATGGTTCCAATGAACTTTTTGAGACCGGGACAAAAAGCAGGATATATCATGTCCGGGTCATGGTCTGAAAAAGCATATTCTGAAGCAAAACTTTTTGGAGATGCTTACCATGTGGCTTCTACAAAGGAAGGACAATATAGCCGTGTCCCTCAATTTGACGAATTGAAATACAATCCGACAGATGCATACATTCATCTCACATCAAATAATACAATATACGGGACACAATGGAAGGACTTCCCTGATACAGGTGATGTACCATTGATCGCGGATATGTCCAGTGATATCCTATCCAAGCCTTTTGATGTTAGCAAATTTTCATTAATTTATGCCGGAGCCCAAAAAAATCTTGGTCCTTCTGGTGTTACAGTAGCAATCATTCGCAAGGATCTGCTTGAAAAAGCGAATCCTAACATTCCGACTATGCTAAAGTATAGCACCCATTCAAAAAACAATTCCTTATATAACACACCGCCAACCTTCGGAATTTATATGCTTGGTGAAGTTTTAAACTGGATTAAGGAAACAGGTGGAATTACTGAACTTACCAAACGAAACGAGGAGAAAGCAAAGCTCATTTATGACGCAATCGATCAAAGCAATGAATTTTATATTGGTCATGCCGAAGTCGAAAGCCGCTCACTTATGAATATTACTTTCCGAGTGAAGGATGAAGAATTAGAGAAGAAATTCTTAGCTGAAGCAAAGAATGCAGGATTTATCGGTGTAAATGGTCACCGCTCTGTTGGAGGCTGCAGAGCCTCTACCTATAACGCTGTACCATATGAAACATGTAAAGCTTTCAGTGAGTTCATGATTCAATTTCAAAATGCAAATCAATAAGTAACACAAAAAGGGAGGTATTAATTTTATATACTTCCCTTTTTCATTTTTCTAAACAAACGATATCCTCTTCTGACATTGTTAACGATAAAGAAAGGAATCGGAATATTATATTTATAAATAAAAGGTAGATAAAATTTGTAATATGCCTTTTTTAGGTCATCCCACTTTCGGCATTTACCCTGCTTATAAAAATCTGAAACATCGACTATATACCCTCTCCCATTGCTCATCACGACATTTTTTCCGTGTACATCAAAAGGATTTAATCCAACCGACCTTGCATACGCAATCCCCTCATCTACATCGTGGATAACTGACTCTGGAATACGTAGTCCTTTTATCACTGCATCGAACAGATTTACACCATCTATCCTTTTTAAAATCAAATAATTATCCCCATAGTCAATTAACGAGGAAAAGGATGGATGTTTCCCTAGTTTTTTATACACTTCCACTTCCTTTTTTAATTCCTCAGGTTTTCTTCCATACACCTTTACCACCCATTTCGGATTTGACCGATGTAAAAAGACACCTGCATAATTTCCACTTCCAATAGTTTGCCACGTATTCGAAAAATTTTTTACAATAATTGGTTCAAACGGACCTTCAGTTGATAATTGGATATTGGGTAATAATTCATTTCCAATTAATTTTGTATATTTCTCTATTTTCATTTGTACACCTCAAAACAAACTAAATAATACTTTCCTTCAAGTATACATCTCATATACACTTAGAATAGAAAATATATTCTTAATTTTTATTTCATGTTATTACTTATTAATAGTGAGGTGTTCTTGTGTTATTCCCAACGTTAGAAACTGATCGATTAAAACTCATTGAGATTACTCCTATACATACTTTAAGCATATTTGAAATTTTATCATTAGATGAGGTAACCAGATATTACGGTACTGATCGATTCACCTCAATCGAAGAAGCAAGAAAGTTAATAGAGGTGTTCCAGAAAAATTTTTATGAAAAACGGGCAATGCGCTGGGGAATAGTCCTGAAGGAAAATAACAAATTTATCGGTACATTAGGTCTAAATGGATTACAGCTAAAAAATAAAAAAGCTGAAATTGGCTATGAGATACATCCCTCCTTTTGGAGAAAAGGCTACACTTCTGAAGCTATAAAAGAGGTATTACGATATAGCTATCAAGAGTTGAAATTGAACCGTATAGGTGCAGTTGTTTACCTAGAAAACGAGGCTTCTAGTAATCTCCTACAAAAGTTAGGTTTTAAAAAAGAAGGGGTCCTGCGTGATTACTTATTTCAAAACAACTCTTATCATACCACCAGTATGTTTTCTTTGCTAAAGCGGGAATGGGAACTGCCTGCAGCTGAGTCTTTAGATACTCATGCTAAATAAAAAAAACGCCAGGTAATCCTGGCTTTTATTCTTCAAAGTAATCTCTAAACGCTTTGGGGTTATTGGTTTCCTTCCCCTTATAATAAGGGTTATTCTCAGTGGAATCCTGCGGGTCAAGGTTTGTCTTAATAATTAAATGTGGTTCGGATGGCTGCTCAGCAATCATTCTGTCGTTTAATTGATCGAAATCAGGCAGTTTGTTATTTCCAGGTTGTCTAGGTTCCATATCTGTGACACCTCCTAAAAATAGGTTGCTGATTTTTCTTTTTTATCATACACTCTTTCTTTATTATAAAATAATAAAAAAGAAAAAACTAGGAAGTAGAGACTTCCTAGTATGTTTATTCTTCTTCGACGCCGAGTAAGAAATCTGGATTTAAGTCCTCGAATTCTTCGTCGTCAACATCCATTCCCCATTCATCGTCATCATCATGGCATCCCTTTGGATTAATGGCGACACATACTTTTGTTTCGCCAATGACTTCTACCAGGAATTCCCTTTCAACATGAACAATGATTCGATTGCCATTTGGGGAAATAACGGCTTCACAACAATTTGGCTGCTGCAGAACGCGAGCACAAATTTCATTGTCGTCCAAGCAATCATGGTCACGGTATCGTAACTTAATAACATCCGTATACTGAACCTTTTCAGTTACTACTTCTGTTCTGGTATTGTCATTAAATGAATACCAAGCATTAATGTCATACGAGCCGTGTATTTCTACAGTTTTGCCGACTTTTTTCGCGTTGTATTTATGGTTGATAATCCAACATCCAAGAATGCTTGTTGGACTATGTGCCGGGCTAATCGTATGATTGGACTGGGTGAATTTACGCCCTTTCGCTACTACGGCCTTCGTAATTATCTCTCTGTATTCTCCCATTTCGCGCGAACCCTCCTCATTCATTTTCATTTCATCCTATGCAAGATATTAGACTAGTGTGCGATATATTTCTGCGAATACTGGTTAAAAGTTTAGTCATAGTTCATTTTATGCGGGAGTTTGAGGTAGGTTCCTTTTTAGGCATGTACTTTACGTAAAGAGGCATTTTTGTGTAGGCTGTGTTAAATAAGGCTGTTGATTTGCGCTCCACTAAGGAAAGCTTCTTTGAATAATCACCGCAGGGACAGGCGGTCTTTGCCTGTTACGAGGCGCTATGCTTTCCGCGGGCTCGCCCGTGAGCCTGTCTAGCTACAGCGCCTAGACCCTCGAGTCGCTTCGGTCCTGACGATGAAGTCAAAGAACGACTTCAACGCCAGGCCCTCCAGCGCTTGTCGGGTCTGGACAAGGCGCTTCCGCTTTTCTTTCTCCTCGGTCGTTCCGACCTCCGGGGTCTCACTCAGCTCGTGCATCCCGCAGGAGTCAAGCGCCTTCCGCTCCAATCAACAGGTTCTAAAATCTACAGTATCCTTCAACACAGCCACCTAAGTTTGTTAAACGCACAAAAAAAACCAGGCTTTTATAAAAGCCTGGTTTGGTTTATTTAATGTTCGTGGTCGTGGTCGTGATTTCCGCAAGATCCACCACTGCTAATACTTGCACCGGTTTCGCCTTTTAAGACATCGCCGCCAGTTGACTCGATAATGACGTCTGTTACCTTATTAGAGATGGTTGTAGCAATCAACTGAAGCAGTTCATTTACTTCGATTTGTGACTGCTTAAACTCTTGAACAACTGGAATTTCATCTAGTTCCTGTTCAATTGAAGCAATTTTGTCTTCTACTTTTTTCAATGCTTCTGGCTTACCGTAATGCTGTAAATTAACGGCTTGCTTTTGTAAACCCTTAATATCAGAAATTAACGTACTAACCTTTGGGTTAACATGAATCTGTGCTTCTGCACGTTTAAAGAAATCAACTTCCTCAGTTTCTGCTATCATGCGTGCTAATTCTTGTGCACGAGCGATGATATCATCTTTTGTATATACCGCCACTTTACTTCACCTCAACTGGTTCTAATTCTTCCACTATTTCTCCGTTTAATGACCATGTTTTTGCGTCCGTAATTTTCACTTTAACAATTTTACCAATCGCTGATTTTGGAGCCGCAAAATTCACAAGCTTGTTTCTTGAAGTGTATCCTGCTAGAACGTCAGGATTGTTCTTGCTTTCCCCTTCAACAAGAACCTCAACTATTTGGCCTTTATATTTTTTCATTGCTTCAGCAGATAGCTCGTTGACCAACGCATTTAAACGCTGCAGGCGTTCCTTTTTTACCTCCATTGGAACATTATCCTGCATTTTTGCTGCAGGTGTACCCTCCCGTGGAGAATAAATGAAAGTATAAGCTAGTTCATAGCCTACTTCACGATATAAAGATAACGTTTCTTCAAATTGTTCATCCGTTTCATTTGGATAACCCACGATGATGTCAGTTGTTAATGCAACATTTGGAATAGCCGCTTTAATTTTGCGTACTAACTCTAAGTACTGTTCTCTCGTATATTTACGAGCCATAATTTTTAATACATCCGTTGATCCAGATTGAACAGGCAGATGAATATGGTCCATTAGATTACCGCCTTTTGAAAGGACTTCAATCAAGTGATCATCAAAGTCACGTGGATGACTTGTCGTGAAACGAATACGAGGAATATCAATCTTCCGTAATTCGTCCATAAGGTCACCTAAACCATAGTTCATATCTTCTAAGTCTTTACCATACGCATTTACGTTTTGGCCCAAAAGAGTAACTTCCTGATAGCCTTGTGCCGCTAAATGACGTACTTCCTGGATAATCTCTTCGGGACGACGGCTTCGTTCCTTCCCGCGCGTATAAGGAACAATACAATAGGTACAGAATTTGTCGCAGCCGTACATAATGTTGACCCATGCCTTAATATTTCCGCGTCTTACTTTTGGAAGGTTTTCAATTACGTCACCTTCTTTTGACCAAACTTCCACAACCATTTCTTTAGACATGTACGCTTCATGTAAAATATTTGGCAGACGATGAATGTTATGTGTACCAAAGATCATGTCTACTTGGTTATAGGTTTTTAAGATTTTATTGACCACAGATTCTTCCTGTGACATGCATCCACATACACCTATTAGTAAGTCTGGCTTTTCGGTCTTCAAATGCTTTAAATGTCCTAGTTCACCAAACACTTTATTTTCAGCATTTTCACGAATGGCACACGTATTTAATAGAATGACATTCGCATCTTCTGTATTATCAGTCGGTTCATAGCCTAAAGCTAAAAAGATTCCTGCCATTACTTCCGTATCGTGTTCGTTCATCTGGCAGCCGTACGTACGGATATAGAACTTTCTGCCTTCACCCATACCGCGAAACTCTTCAGGAATGGAGAAATCGTTGTGGTATTTCACTTCTTCTTTTCCACGTTTTTTAGCGTCTTTTAAAGATGGTGCCGTAATGACCTGTTCAAAGTACTTACTGTAATCCTTGGCGGATTTTTTGTCCGAAGAATTAGCAGCTTCAATTTGTTTAGATTCTAAACGTTGTTTTTCATTCATTAGTAGTAAAATCTCCTTTCAGTCGTTTTCCTTCATGTGTCTATTAATATTAATAAAGTAATTTTTTACCTGTACATAGTGTTAGAGCACCTCTAATATACTTCTGCACATTATTATAGTATAAAGGTTAATAGCCTTGAAAACAATAGAAAATCCCGCAGCAGCACACTACGGGATTCTCACAATTGCTATTACATGAATTCGCCAACTAATTTATCAAAATATTCTTGGTCAAGGTCTAAATCAGCCTGAGATAAAGGAGTTTCAGAGTAACCATTGATTAATTCCTGATAAGATTGACGTTCAGTGTTTTGATAAATTAAACCAGTGACTAAGCCATTATGCTTCATCAATGTTTGCATAGCTTCTTCACGATTTGAAGGATCATAGCCTTCAATATCGCTTAATTTCGTTAGATTTTCTTTAAACCAGTCATAAGTATTAACTTTGTTATACGTTACACATGGGCTGTATACGTTAATCAAAGAAAACCCTTTATGCTTAATACCTGCTTCAATTAAAGCAGTAAGATCTTTAAGATCAGTAGAGAAGCTTTGTGCAACAAACGTTGCGCCAGCAGTTAGGGCCATCTCCATTGGAGAAATAGCTTGTTCAACAGAACCCATCGGAGTTGATTTTGTTTTAAATCCAGCAGCGGAACGTGGAGACGTTTGTCCCTTTGTTAAGCCATAGATTTGGTTATCCATTACAACGTAAGTAATATCAATATTTCTACGAATTGCATGGATTGTATGACCCATACCAATTGCAAAACCGTCTCCGTCACCACCAGAAGCGATAACTGTTAGATCACGATTTGCCATTTTTACACCTTGCGCGATTGGTAGTGAGCGGCCATGAATTCCATGGAAACCATATGAATTAATGTATCCAGAGATACGGCCAGAACATCCAATACCAGAAATAACAGCTAAGTTTTCAGGCTCAAGACCTACATTCGCTGCTGCACGTTGCATTGCCGCTTGTACAGAGAAGTCGCCACAGCCAGGGCACCAGTTCGGTTTTACATTATTTCTAAAGTCTTTAAAAGTGGCCATGTTTAGAACAACTCCTTACATTTTGTATATACTTCGTGTGGTAAGAACGGATTACCGTCATATTTTAAATGTTTAATAATCTTTTCGGCATGACCGACATTCATTTTCATAATGTTAGCCAATTGTCCAGTAGCATTGTTCTCAACAACTACTACTTTTTTAGCTGAACGAACAAGTGGTAATACTTCGTCCGTTGGGAACGGGTGAATCAAACGAATTTGAGCATGGTTTACTTTTAAGCCTTCGTTTTCTAAACGAACCATTGCTTCTTCGATTACACCACGAGTAGAATTGAATCCAACAAATAAAACGTCGGCGTCTTCGTGTTTAACATTTTTATAAACAGGTGTGTTGAAACGAATATTTTCTATTTTACGGAATCGCTTGTCCATTTGGGCAATTCTGTTTGCTGCGGATTCAGAAGGTTTACCAGTTTCATCATGTTCAACACCTGTTACATGGTGGATACCATTTTTCATACCAGGGATCACACGCGGTGAAACTCCATCAGCCGTCACTTCATAACGTTTAAAATATCCTTTGTTTTCATTTTCAGGAATTTCATCTGTTACCAGCTTACCACGTCTGATTTCAACTTTATCCATACGTAATGGTTCAACGGTCTGCTTACCTAGAGATAGTTGAAGATCTGAAAGGATAATAACAGGACATTGATATTCTTCAGCAAGGTTAAATGCTTCAGCAGTATCATAGAATGCTTCTTCTACGGTACTTGGAGCCATTACGATTTTTGGGATTTCTCCATGTGTTCCATAGATCATTGCCATTAAATCTGACTGCTCTTGTTTTGTTGGTAGTCCTGTAGATGGACCTCCACGCTGGGTATCAACAATAACAAGCGGAGTTTCTGTAATACCAGATAATCCGATTGCTTCCATCTTTAATGAAAGTCCAGGACCAGCAGATGCAGTAATTGTACGAACACCAGCATAGTTGGCACCAATTGCCATTGTACAAGCAGCAATTTCATCCTCTGTTTGAATAACCGAACCACCAAGTGCAGGAAGCTTTTTAATTAAATATTCCATTATTTCAGAAGCTGGTGTAATTGGGTAAGCAGCCATAAAACGGCAGCCAGCTGCGACAGCTCCTAATGCAATTGCGTCATTTCCAATCATGAACATTCGCTTCTTGCCGTCAGCTTTTTCAAGTTCCATTATTTCAACGCCATCCACAAGCTGTTTTTTCATATAATCATATCCAGCTTGAATGGCATCCATATTTTTCGCAACTACTTGCGCACCTTTTTTACCAAAAATCTCTTGAACTACTTCTTCAAAAACATGAATATCAAGATTCAAGACGGCTGATGTAGCACCAATCGCTACCATGTTTTTCATTAGAGATGTTCCTAATTCAGTAGCAATTTCTGTAAATGGAACCGCATACAATGCAGCTTGTGTATCTTCCGGTTTCTTCGGCGTGAATTTACCATCCGCAAGGATTACACCTTTCGCGTGTAACTCTTTGTAGTTTAAATCGATAGTTTCTTGGTCAAACGCGACAAGAACATCAAGATCATCAGAGATTGAACGAACTTCTGTCGTGCTTACTCTGATTTTGTTGTTTGTATGTCCGCCTTTAATACGAGATGAAAAGTGACGATAACCATACAAGTAATAACCTAGGCGATTTAATGCAATAGCAAATATTTCCCCTGTACTTTCAATACCTTCCCCTTGTTGTCCGCCAACTTTCCACGAAAGTTGATTGATCATGACTTACACCCCTTTGGATATGTAAAAAATATATTTTAAAATCACTAATAGTGTAGCACTTTTCCGAGTAATTCACTAGAATTTAGTCTTTTAAAGCACTAAAAACTAAATAATATGAATTCAGAATACGTACTAAACGCTTACAATTCTAGACCTCTAAACCAAAAATTGCAACCCTTTCAGACTAAATATTGTCTAAAATATGAATATTTTTTTATATTTTAAAAATTGACATATAGTAAATCTTCATATCTAGCTGTAAAATGTTATAAAACGTTGTTGTTATGCGATTTATTAATAAATCTAATAAAATATGTTACTTTAATACTTTATTCGAGAAAACGTTTTCATTTATATTAGAATAACATTATTTTAATCATTTGTATATAAAAATACCTGCTTAAAAATTTAAGCAGGTTAAAGTTTGTTTTATTCTCTTGTTTGACTTCATTGATTCTATCTCTTTCATCTTGGTTCAACAATAAGCTTTATAGCTGTGCGTTCTTCACCATCAATCTGAATATCAGTGAACGCAGGGATGCAAATCAAATCAACTCCGCTAGGTGCTACAAATCCTCTTGCAATCGCTACTGCCTTAACAGCTTGATTCAATGCACCTGCACCAATCGCCTGTATTTCTGCTGCACCTCTTTCACGCAGAACTCCAGCAAGTGCACCAGCTACAGAATTAGGATTAGATTTTGCTGAAACTTTTAATATTTCCATTCCTAGCTCCCCCTTGTATAATCCCGATCCTGGCATGAGCAGTTTCATGAGCAAATCAGGTATATAAGATTCCACTGCTACTATATTCATTCTGCAAAAGACATATTCCGGCTTGGACAAAAAAAGTGCATATTTACTGATAAAAAGAGAAAAACCTTCCATAGTGGAAGGTTAAGAATACCAAGGATGATCTTCATTTATTAGAATTCTTTCCATTTTTTTGCATTTTCCTGTTTTTCTGTCAAGTTCCAAGTAGACACCACTCAGCTGGGTTCTACCCGTTTTAGGGACCTCAAATCTCACTGGAAGGCTTGTTAGGAATTTTGTGATGACCGCTTCCCTTTCCATACCAAGAATACCATCATAAGGCCCTGTCATGCCTACATCTGTTAAATAGCCTGTTCCGTTTGGAAGGATGCGGCTATCTGCTGTTTGTACATGTGTATGTGTACCTACGACAGCAGAAACCCTCCCATCCAAATACCAGCCCATTGCCTGTTTTTCACTTGTCGCTTCTGCATGAAAATCCACAAAGATAAAAGGTGTACGCTCTTGAGCGATTTCGACTAATTCATCTGCCTTTTTAAAAGGACAATCTAACGGTGGCATAAAGGTTCGTCCCTGCAAATTGATGACCGCTACTTCTATGTCATTTACCTTAAAAAACGCTAATCCTTTTCCAGGAGTCCCTTCTGGAAAGTTTGCAGGACGGACCATATTCTTTGCTGATTCAATAAATTCAAATATTTCCTTGTTATCCCATGCGTGATTTCCAAGGGTTACAGCCTGCGCACCGGAACCTAAAAATTCTCGATAGATTTTTTCTGTTATACCTCTGCCGCCTGCTGCATTTTCACCATTAATAATAGTAAAATTTGGTCGATATTTTTCTTTTATTTTTGGCACATACTCTTTTACCATATCTCGACCTGGTGATCCTACAACATCTCCAATAAATAATAAGTTCATATGTAATCCTTTCGTGTTGCATTTATTTATTATAAATTGTATCACACTTTTATTTTAATTAACCGCTCGTTACCTTTCAAAAAGGCGTGTTTCAGGTTATTGTTGATTTTATTAATTTTAAGAAGATTAAATAGACGGAAGAATTCCGCTTAATTTGAAATTACGAATAAAAATAGCTTATTTAGACGGAGAAATTCCGCCTATTGCCCGGAAATGCGAGAGTATAGAAGTTTTTTCTTTGGATAACCGATTAAGTCCGTATAATTGTGTAAAAACAAAATGAGTCAAATTAGTTCCTCATGGCTACAATGTTATCAGCGACGAAAACAATGAGGAGGAATTAATTTGACCCAGTTTCAGTTTAACCTAAATATTGAGGATTTAAAAGATTGTATTATGAAATCTGATATCGATGCAGTTGTTAAAGCGTCTGTTGTCCTGGTTCTAAATTCAGTTATGGAAGATGAAAGAGATAAGCATTTAAACGCTAGAGCTTACGAGCGTTCTACTGACCGACGCGACTACCGGAATGGTTATTATGAAAGAGATCTCATTATGAGTATTGGAAGAATCACCCTAAGGGTACCTCGTACACGTAACGGGGATTTTTCTCCATCCGTATTTGAAAGGTATGCCCGATGTGACCAAGCACTTGTCCTTTCTATGTTAGAAATGGTAGTGAATGGTGTATCTACCCGAAAAGTAAAGAATATTGTACAACAGTTATGTGGGGAAAGTTTTTCAAAATCACTTGTTTCCTCTCTAACAGAGAAACTTGACCCGATTGTAAATAAATGGGCTAATAGGCCAATTAATACGATGTATTATCCCTACATCTTTGCAGATGCCATGTACATTAAAGTGAGGGAACATAACCGAGTGGTATCTAAGGCTGTTTATATCGCAACTGCCATTAATGAAAAAAATGAGCGAGAAATCCTGGGGTTGAAAGTAGACCACTCTGAAAGCTATGAGGCTTGGCAAAGATTTTTTCAACACTTACAATCACGTGGTCTTCAATCACCAAGATTAATCATATCAGATGCACATAAGGGCTTAAAAAAGGCAATTGGCACAGAGTTTGTGGGAACAACCTGGCAGCGCTGCACTGTACATTTTAAAAGAAATATCTTTAATCAATTACCAAAAAAAGATATGGACGAGGTAAAAGCGGCATTAAAAGGGATATTTAATGTAGTAAAAATTGAAGATGCTAGGAAACTTAAGGACGAGTTTATGGAGAAATATGAGGAAAATCCAAAACTAGAAAACGCAATAAATACATTAGAAGAAGGCTTCGAAGATGCCATTCAATATTTGAATGAACCTACTAAATATCATCATCATATACGTAGCACTAATTCCTTGGAACGATTGAATCAAGAAGTTAGGAGAAGGGAAAAAGTCATACGGATCTTTCCAAATACACAATCAGCGTTCCGATTAATAGGAGCTGTACTAATGGATATTGCCGATGAACAAGCAAAGAAACCATCTATGATAGGGAAAAAGTAGGAGTAGGAGCGAAGCGCGCGAAATTTTGATGGTTTTGGAAGGGGGTACCCCCTTCCCAAACCATCAAAATTCATAATAGCTATTAAACATTGTAATCATGAGTAAATTAATTTACACAAAATCTAGGACTTGACTGGATAACCGGAAAACCTCCCCTTATTTACTCCAAAAGAGACTCCATTCTACATTTAACCGGAATTTCTCCGCTTATTTTACTCTCTGGTTACTGGGCGCAAATCAATTTAACACAGACCGCAAAAAAATAAAGCAGTGCTTAGAGCACCGCTTTACTTTGCGTATTCTACAGCCCGTGTTTCACGGATGACTGTCACTTTAATATGTCCTGGATAATCGAGTTCTTCTTCGATACGTTTTCGAATATCACGAGCTAAACGATGTGCTGCTAGATCATCAACCGCATCTGGTCTTACAATGATCCGTACCTCTCGGCCAGCTTGGATAGCAAAGGATTTCTCAACACCTTCATAAGACTCAGAAATTTCCTCCAGCTTTTCTAAACGGCGGATATAGTTTTCAAGAGTCTCACTGCGTGCCCCAGGTCTCGCAGCTGACAAAGCGTCAGCAGCAGCCACAAGAACAGCAATGGTTGATGTTGGTTCCGTGTCACCATGGTGCGAAGCAATACTATTGATAACAACTGGGTGTTCCTTGTATTTTGTAGCAAGTTCAACCCCAATTTCAACATGGCTTCCTTCCACTTCATGGTCAATCGCTTTTCCGATATCGTGTAATAGACCTGCACGACGTGCAAGTGTCTCATCTTCACCAAGCTCAGCTGCAAGCAAGCCCGAAAGCTGTGCAACCTCCATGGAGTGCTTCAAGACATTTTGACCGTAACTTGTACGGAACTTTAAGCGTCCTAGGATTTTAATTAGATCCGGATGTAATCCATGAACTCCGACCTCAAATGTCGTTTGTTCACCGACTTCACGGATGTACTCATCCACTTCACGACGAGATTTTTCGACCATTTCCTCAATTCGCGCAGGATGGATTCGTCCATCTTGGACTAACTTTTCAAGCGCTAATCGCGCAGTTTCTCGACGAATCGGGTCGAATCCTGATAGAATAACAGCTTCTGGAGTATCATCGATAATCAAGTCAATTCCTGTAAGTGTCTCTAGTGTACGGATATTTCTTCCTTCACGGCCAATAATACGACCTTTCATCTCATCATTTGGAAGGTTGACTACAGATACAGTCGTTTCCGCAACATGGTCAGCAGCGCAACGCTGGATTGCAAGAGAAAGAATTTCTTTTGCTTTCTTATCTGCTTCCTCTTTCGCACGGTTTTCACTTTCCTTAATCATTATCGCAGTGTCATAGGTTAACTCCTGCTCCATTTTATCGATAATGATGTGCTTCGCTTCCTCACGAGTCAAACTCGAAATACGTTCAAGTTCAGTTTGTTGTGTTCGTACCAACTCGTCCACTTTGCTTTCCATCTGTTCAATATGCTGTTGTCTTTGGTTTAGAGAATCATCCTTCTTTTCTAACAGAATTTCTCGTTTATTTAACGATTCATCCTTTCGATCTAAATTCTCTTCTCTTTGCAGTAAACGGTTTTCTTGTTTTTGCAGTTCATTTCTTCGTTCACGAACCTCACGTTCGGCTTCTGTACGAAGCTTGTGAATTTCATCCTTTGCCTCTAACAAAGCTTCTTTTTTCAAAGAATCAGCATCACGCTTTGCATCTTCAAGGATCTGCTCTGCAGCATCCTTTGCACCCGCGATTTTTGCCTCAGCAATGGATTTACGAACAAAATAGCCAACAACGGCACCGACGATAATGCCAAGCAAAATGGAGATGATAGTAATAGGTTCCATCGTTACACCTCCTCTTGCTATGAACTTTTGTTACACTTTTCAAGTGTCGGCATGTACGTTGGTTAAGTTCAACATACAGCAAGCACCAAGCTTTTCATTGTAATATTAACAAAAATGTAAAATATACATGTTAATTGTAAATGTGTGTATATTCATTGTCAAGGGTAACTCCTGTCAGCTTTTTGAAATATTTAGACTTTGTTCATATCTTAACAATATATAATTTGATATAACATGAATAAATATACACATTTATTAATAATTATTCAATTCATTAAAAAGAGCAAAACCCAATCAGGCTTTGCTCTTTTTGTTAGTCTATTAATTCGAATTGCTCATCGTCATCGGCTTCAGTTACTATTTTTTCCCCGTCTAATCCGAAGTGTTCACGAATCTTTTGCTGAATTTCAAGACGAATACTTGGATTTTCTCTTAAGAAAGTCTTTGCATTTTCACGGCCTTGACCAATTCTTTCCTCATTATATGAATACCATGAACCGCTCTTTTGAACGATATCTAAGTCAGAGCCAATATCAATGATCTCGCCCTCTTTAGAAATTCCTTCCCCATACATAATATCCACTTCAGCAGTACGGAATGGAGGCGCAACTTTATTTTTAACAACCTTAATCTTGGTTTTGTTTCCAACCACGTCAGTGCCTTGTTTAATAGCTTCTCCACGACGTACTTCAACACGGATTGTAGAGTAGAATTTCAACGCACGACCACCAGGAGTCGTCTCAGGGTTTCCAAACATGACGCCAATCTTTTCACGAACTTGGTTGATAAAGATTGCAATTGTCTTCGATTTGTTAATGACACCAGAAAGTTTACGGAGCGCTTGAGACATTAAGCGGGCTTGAAGACCCATGTGTGAATCTCCCATTTCTCCTTCAATTTCTGCTTTTGGAACTAGTGCTGCAACGGAATCGACTACTAGAATATCAATTGCACCGCTTCGTACAAGTGCTTCTGCGATTTCTAGTGCTTGTTCCCCTGTATCAGGCTGGGATAACAATAACTCATCGATGTTTACTCCTAGTTTTTGTGCATATGCTGGATCTAGGGCATGCTCAGCGTCGATAAATGCTGCTTGTCCGCCTGCAGCTTGTACTTCTGCAATTGCATGTAAGGCAACAGTTGTTTTACCAGAGCTTTCAGGTCCGTAAATTTCAATAATTCTTCCTCGAGGATATCCGCCAACACCCAGTGCTGCATCTACTGCTAATGAGCCACTTGGACTTGTTAAAATTCTTGTGTCCGTCTTCTCGCCCATTTTCATGATGGAACCTTTACCAAATTGCTTTTCTATCTGTTTTAGCGCCATTTCTAAAGCCGCTTTACGATCACTCACTACTAGTTCCTCCCTTATATATAAACAAAAAAAGTTAATAGCCAAATTCTATAAATTTAAAACCTATTAATAATATAACCTCTTTTTGGGTATTTGTACAGCAAAAAGTCGAACACTCATTCGATTTTTTTGAAACAAAAAGTCATGTAAAAATAGGAAAATCCCCCAGTGATTTATATCTTTTTGATTCACTTTTTTATTACTTTTTACTTTTTCTCCTATTTTCAGACTACTTCCTTTAAGATAGATTTGTTAAAGTATGATATTGATTTTCCATGTTTGAAAACAAACGGAAGATTTCCGGCTAAATGGGGAAAATACCATATTTCCTTAAAAATAGGGGGAGTTTTTCCGGTTATATGATCCAAGTCTATGGATTTTGTCATATTTAGAGCAGTTAACCGGAATATCTCCTCTTATAACTGCTTCTTAACTTCCTCTATATACATTAACCGGAAATTCTCCGCCTATGGATCACACGAAAGTAAATAACCTATTCTATGATAAAAAAATCACAGAGAGCCTTAATTAGCTTTCTGTGATTCTTGCAAAAGTTTTATTAAATAATAACAGCCATATTTCACGGAACGGCTTCGGTTTGCTTCTCTTGAACCGCCTAGTTCCAGCTTTTCAACCACTGTTTGTTTTCCTCTAATCGAGATCCCAATGTAAACTGTTCCTACAGGTTTACCCTCAAGCTCAGCAGGACCAGCGACACCCGTGAAACTAATCCCTATATCAGCACCTACTAATGCTGCAACATTTTCAGCCAGCTCTTTTGCACACTCTTTACTGACAACTCCATGTTTTTCAATCGTTTCTGGTTTGACTTTTAATACATTCTTCTTAACCTCATTCGTGTAGCAAACCACTCCGCCCTTTAGGACCGAACTAACACCGGGTACACTTGTTAATTCCTGCTGAAACAATCCGCCTGTCAAGCTCTCTGCTGCTGAGATCGTTAATTTTCTTTCTTTTAAAATGTTCATAAGTTCAGATACTATGGAAGTATTGTTATAGCCATATAAAAACTGGCCAACTCGAGATCTGATGTTACCCTCTACTTCATTAAGCATAGCCTCTGCTGTTTGCAAGTCATGGTGCTTCGCCGTAAGCCTTAACGTGCATTCTCCGTCTGCAGCAAGCGGGGCAATCGTTGGATTTGTTTGCTGTTCTATTAAATCAATGATTTCCGTTTCTAACGCTGCCTCTCCAATACCAAAGAACCTTAAAACTCTAGAAACGATTTTCTCATCCGTTTTTACTTGTTTGGACAAGGCTGCAGCACCAAAGTGTAAAAACATAGGCTCCATTTCTTTCGGAGGTCCTGGCAGAAGCATATATACTCGATTACCAGTCTCTACCATCATACCTGGTGCCATCCCATGATGATTTGGCAGGATAGTAGAATCTTCTAAAACAAGGGCCTGCTTTTTATTATTTTCAGTCATTACTCTATTTCCCTTTTTAAAATAAAGTTCAATAGATTCTAATGCTTCTTGATCCATAACTAGATTTTTCCCTAAATGCCGAGCAATCGTTTCCTTCGTTAAATCATCCTTTGTCGGTCCTAGACCGCCGGTAAAAATAATTAAATTTGAACGGTTTTCTGCAATTTCAATTACAGACCTTAATCGGTCAGGATTATCACCAACTACCGTATGAAAAAAGACATTGATACCGAGTACTGCGAGTTGTTGCGAAATAAAGCGTGCATTACTATTAACGATTTGACCCAGCAGTAATTCAGAACCAACTGCAATAATTTCTGCATTCATCATCCATTACCCCAAGTTCTATTTAGAATTTTTAAAAACATGCATGTTCTTTGAAAAATAATCCCATCCAGACCAAATAGTAAAAATTAATGCAACCCATAATGCTACATCACCAAATGGAAATCCAATCATTTCAAAAATAATGTTATGTAATAAAAGTGCTGATATTGCGATAATTTGCGCCCAGGTTTTGATTTTTCCGAGATTATTAGCAGCGACCACTTCTCCACCCTCTACTAGCAAGAGACGAAGGCCCGTCACAGCAAATTCACGGCTTATGATTAAAATAACAATCCAAGAGGCTGCATAACCAAGATCAACAAGAACAACTAGTGCTGCAGAGACAAGTAACTTATCTGCCAGCGGATCGAGGAATTTCCCCATATTAGTAACAAGATTGTATTTTCGGGCATAATAGCCATCCACCCAATCTGTCGCTGAAGCAAAAATAAAGATTAAGGCTCCCACAAAATGGGTTACCGGAAGGTCAGCTCCCAGCAAATGCATGTTTCCCCAATCAAAGGGGAATAGCATGATTATCAAGAAAATAGGAATTAAAAGAATCCTTGATATCGTTATTTGATTTGGTACATTCATTGTTTTGCCTCCAAATAATATTAGAACGAAAAATAGTCATCACTTGATGACTATTCGTTCTTCGGAACATATTGAATCGTAATGTTCTGAACAACCTGATCAGCAGGTGCGATTGCATACTCCAGCTTTTGGTCATTGACGTAAATCTCAGTAGCTACGGTATTACCAACAACAATGACTGCTTTGGTTTCACCGGCTAAATCAACTTCTGTACTTTGTGTACCAGTGTTCGATAACATCCCATTGAACTTGGAAATACCACTGCCTGTTTTAACACTTACCCATGTATTCCCTGTTGTCACCAGTTTTAAAACAAACTTATCTGCATTTTTCAAATCATAGGAAGAGTTTTTCCCACTGTTTTGAACTGCAGCTAATTCTTGCTTAGGAGTTTCTACAACGGGTTTTTCCTCAACAGTCTTTTGCTCATCATTCTTTTGTTGATCATTCTTTTTTTCTTCTTTATTTTGTTTCGTATCTTCTTTTTCTGTCTCATCCGCTTTGTCCAGATTTTCAGAGCGTACAAATTTTACAGGTTCATTTTTCTCATTAATCTGGTCATTAGCTTTGTCACCGACGTTATTAACAAAGAAATAATACAGTAATCCAGCGGCGCCAATAATAAAGACCCCAATTAAAACCTTTGGGATAATATCAAAAATTTTCGAAGATCCTTCTGATACCGACTTTCGCGATTTCACCCGCGACAGTTTCTCAGGTAAATCATCATTGTGAGTTGCTGGTATTTCGTTTTTATACGTTTCAAATATTTCTTCTGGATTAAGCTGAAGTGCCTCAGCATATTGTTTTACAAAAGCACGAACATAAAAATTCCCTGGCATACTAGAATAATTGCCTTCTTCAATCCCTATCAAATACCGTTTTTGAATTTTTGTGATTGCCTGTAAATCCTCTAAGCTTAATCCTTTGGCTAATCGCGCTTCTTTTAGTCGATTACCTAATTCAGTCACCTATTAACACCTTCCAATAATTAAAATCCAAAATCTCCAAAATCAGAGCCAGAGAATAAGTTATTTTGGTCGACAATATCATATGTAATTTCCTCATCCGCATCGTTTCGGAGCTCAATGATGTAATCAAAATCATCCAGCGTATACTCAGAATTTTGAACAAAGATATCCGGATGTTCGACCACTTTGACTGCAGGTAAACGCATAATTTCACGTACGAGCTGCCAATGTCGTTCACTAGCACGTTTGGTTGAAACTATTCCATCAAGAATAAATAAATTATTCTCGTTATATTCATCTTGAATCAGCTGGTTCCGTATTGTTTGTTTTAGAAGAGTGGAAGATACGAACAGCCATCGCTTGTTAGCACATACGCTCGCAGCCACTACTGACTCTGTTTTACCTACCCTTGGCATTCCGCGGATACCTATCAGTTTGTGTCCTTCCTGCTTAAATAACTCTGCCATAAAATCAACCAATACACCAAGTTCACTCCGAACGAACCGGAATGTTTTTTTATCATCCGCATCACGTTGTATGTATCGGCCATGGCGGACAGCCAGGCGGTCACGCAGTTTTGGTTCTCTAATCTTTATTACTTTTATTGTGTCCATTGTATTTAAAATTGACTCTAACCGTTTAATTTGGTTATCATCTTTTGCTAAGATTAATAAACCGCGTCGCCCTTCATCTACACCGTTAATGGTTACAATATTAATTGATAGCATTCCGAGCAATGATGAAATGTCGCCCAATAAACCAGGACGGTTTTTTTGAATCTCATATTCTAAATACCACTCTTTTTTTTCCATAAAAACCTCCTTAGGCGTATACGACAATTTTTTCATTTCCTCATCTATCCAATATAATATATGATTTTGATACAAGATGAAAGCAAAAACAAGTTCAATCTTTAATTAAGTATGTAATACTCATAAAAAGCAAAAAAAGAGAGGTTGCCCTCTCTCTTAACGACTTCCGTTATTTTGAACTAATTTTACCATAATGTTTGCAATGGCTTGCTGCTCTTCTTTATCGGCAACAGACCAAAGGTCAGCAAGAATTCTTTCTTGCTCGTTTTTCGGTTCTACCTGCTCAGCTAGGTAATCACCTATTTGTAATGCAAGCGCACTTATTGCACCCTCGCTCATCCCTTCATTTTGTGCTTGGTGAAGGCGGTCAGCAAGAAAATCCTCCCATTGCTTCCAGTTATCTAAAACAGACATATTAAACCCTCCTTTATAGTTGTACATTGTTATTTTGCAATGATAGGGAGGAATTTATTCATCAAAAAAATATGTATATTTCATGTATACCATCCGCCGTTAATCGAAAGAACTTGTCCTGTAATATAGGAAGATTCATCAGATAGTAAAAATTTAACACCATTCGCAATTTCCTCTGGAACACCTAACCTGCCCATAGGGATTTCGTATTGAAGATGTTGTTTATCCTCTAGAGAGAACTGGCTCATCATTGGTGTTTCAACTGCTCCAGGAGCAATGGCATTCACCCGCACCCCATTTAAGGCTACTTCTTTACTTAATGCTTTCACAAACGAAATTTGTGCTCCCTTCGCAGTCGAATAAACTACCTCGCATGCAGCACCAGTTTGACCCCAGATGGAGGAAATAAGAATGACATTTCCTGACCTTTTTCGAATTAGTTTCGGCAGCAGTTCTTTCGTAATCATTAAAGGATTCATTACATGAACTCTCATTAATGACTCAATGTCTTCCTGTCCAACATCCACAAGAAGGCCATAATGAGTATTACCGCTGCAATGAACAATAGCGTCGAGAGAAAAAATTTGTGAACAGATCTTCTTATAGCCATCCGGCTCTTCTAAGTCGGCTTGAATGGCAGTATATTCACCGCCAAATGGTTCAAGTTGATGGAGTAAATCCCTTATTGATGTTTCATTTTGATTAAAGTGCAGATACAGATTATAGCCAAGAGAAGCTAATTTTAATGCCACCGCTTGTCCTATCCCGCCGCTTGCTCCTGTAATTAGTGCATGCTTGTACACGTGCTTCACTCTTTCTATTTTTAGCTGACTTAATTTTAATCGAAAAGAGAAGCGCCGGCTAGCGACGCTTCTTGTTATTTCTTAGGTATCACTTGGCAGACTGAGAAACGTTCTTCTGAAATAACTTCTGAGGCCATTATTTTAATGTCATCCATCGTTATTTTCTCTAATGTAGGAACGACATCGAATAAATTCATGTCATTGAAGGCATATCTTGTGAATTGGTTGGCAATATACTCTGGTGAGTTTACTGCACGTAAGAATGCACCGATTTTTTTCTTTTTAGCCCTTTCTAATTGCTCTTCTGTAAATGTTGTACCATTCTTAGCTTGAAAAAGCATATTTTTTAGCTGATCCGCAAGTTTATCAGGATTTTCTGTATCTCCGCCAACCATCGCAAAACCGAAGCCTTGTTCTTGTGTATAATCATAAGAGAAGGTTTCATCAATCAGACCTTCATTATAAAGTTGATTATAATTTTCTGAGCTTTTTCCAAACAATAAATCCAAGAGGACATTCATGGTTAATTCATTCTTTAATAACTCTGGTCCCGTTTGATCTACATGAAGTGCTTTCATCCCAATTAGGCATTTAGAGGTTTGCACATTCATTTCAAGTACTTGTTTTGGCTGGGCTGTTTGAACTGGCTCATCTTCAAATTTCCGTTGAATCTCTGGCATTTCTTTGTATTGCTTTTTCGCTTGGTTTTCCCGCACTTGATCCATGAATTTATTCGGGTCAACTGGCCCTACAATAAACAATAGCATATTGCTCGGATGATAGAAGGTGTTATAGCACTCATACAGCAAGTCTTTTGTAATATGGGAAATCGATTCAATCGTACCGGCGATATCAATTTTCACTGGATGGTTTTGATACAAATTTTGAATCAGCCCAAAATACAGACGCCAATCAGGATTATCATCATACATAGTTATTTCTTGACCAATAATCCCTTTTTCCTTTTCAACCGTTTTTTCCGAAAAGTACGGATCCTGTACGAAATCAACTAAAGTTTCTAAGTTTTTTTCTACATCTGAAGTACTCGAGAACAAATATGCTGTACGAGTAAATGAAGTAAAGGCATTGGCTGAAGCCCCTTGTTTGCTAAACTGTTGAAAAACATCACCGTCTTCCTTTTCAAAAAGCTTATGCTCAAGAAAATGCGCAATACCATCAGGAACCTTTACATATTCCTCTTTTCCTAATGGTACAAAATGATTATCGATCGAGCCATACTTTGTTGTAAACGTAGCAAACGTTTTGTTAAAACCTTTTTTTGGCAGAATATAGACATTTAAACCATTGGGTAACTTTTCATGATAAAGTTCTTCTTGGAGCTGGTCAAAATTAATCTTTTCCATTATTTTACCGCCTCCGATCCAGTTAAGAAGTAGATGGTATCAAGTTCAATTTTATTCGCAACCGCTACAATTTCTTCCTTTGTTGTCTTTTCCATATCATTAATCCATTGTTCAAGTTTTATGTCCTTACTTGCGACAACATTATGATAAAGAATCTCTGTTAATCCTCGGGATGTATCTATGGTTTCTAGAATTTGATTTCGAATCACTGCTTTAGTTTGGATTAATTCTTGATCAGAAAAGTCACCTTTTTTCATCGCTTCCAACTGATCGCGAATAATTCCCACTGCCTGGTCATAGTTCTTTAAGTCAATCCCTGACATGACCATCATCAGTCCCTTATGGCTCTCTAGCCTGCTGGATACATAATAGGCTAAGCTTGCCTTTTCACGGACATTGATAAACAACTTCGAATGTGAAAATCCTCCAAAAATGCCATTGAACAATTGAAGGGCAAAATAATCGGAATCTCCATAGACAATATTCGTACGGTAACCGATATTTAATTTTCCTTGTTTCACATCCTGTTGTTCTTTTACTTCATTTTCCTTTTCCTTTTTCGGTGTCTCCGTGGAAACTGCTTTTTGTGGTGTACGGTCATCAAATTTCAGTAGGCTTTCTGCAATACTTTTTACTTCGTCTTCATTTACATCACCAATGACATAAAGATCCATTTCATCTTCGGAAAATGCCTTTTTAAAGTATTCATATAAATTTTCTGGAGTAATGGAGTCAACATCCTCAGCTTCACCATTTACTTGTAGAGCATAGGGTTCACCCTTACACATTTCTTGCAGCAATCGTACATTGGAATAACGCATTTTATCATCATAAACCGATTGTATACGCTGTTTTAATGTTCTCTTTTCTTTGTTCACTGTCTCTAGTTCAAATGCATTGCCTAAAACATTCGGTTTTGTCAAAACCTCTGAAAGAAGCTCGAACCCTTTTTTCAATAGAGGGGTACGATCACTTAAGAAATTCTCATTTGCAATCTCAAGTGTGAAACTGATAATATGATATTCACCTTTTTTCGCTAAATCAATGAATAGGGTGGCACCATATAATTCATCTAAATAAGACCGTAATGCAGTTGTTGTCGGATACTTTGCGGAGCTGCTTTGTAAAACCTGAGGAAGCAGTGCTCTTTTCGTTACATCTTCCTTTGTTAACGGTGCTTTCATTTTCCATACAAATGTATTCGTTTTGTATTTATCTGTTTCAATGACATGGAGTTTGTAGCCCTGCATATTGGTTATTTTTTCAGCAGTTGAATCCATCTCAAAACCTCCTTGGGATTTCAAAATCCTTCTTATTATATATGTAAACATTTAGCCGGTTATTTTACATCTTTTCCATTGTTTTAAACGCTTATTCTTACTATAATTTGCCAGGCTTGGTTTTTACAAGTTAAAACCCCTGAGCATATATAAACAAAGGCTGTGTTAATTAGGCTGTTGATTTGCGCTCCACTAAGGAATGCTTCTTGAATAAGCCCCGCAAGGACAGGCGGTCTTTGCCTGTCACGAGGCGCCAGCGGTTCGCGGGCTCGCCCGTGAGCCTCCTCGGTCATTCTGACCTTCGGGGTCTCACTCAGCTCGTTCATCCCGCAGGACTTTGAATTTACTCCCTCGAATAATCACGGCACGAAGGAAATGCGATAGCATTTTCGAGGATCGAGCGCCTTCCGCTCCAATCAACAGGTTCTTAAAACTAAAAGTATAACTAAACACAGCCAATAATAAAACAAGGCTGACAAATAAGTCAGCCTTGTTACCTTACTATAATTATCGTTTTCCTGGATCGAATGGTTCTCCGGCTGCTTTAGGTGCTTGTGAAGATTTAGAGAAGATGACTAAAGCGATTAGGGTTACCACGTATGGGAAAATTTTAAGAATGATTGGCGGAATAACTGCCAATTCAGGAATAACTTGAGATACGTTAGCAATTGTGCTGGCAAATCCGAAGAATAAGGTTGCACCTAAGATTCCGAGCGGTCTCCACTGACCAAAAATTAAGGAAGCTAGTGCTAAGAAACCTAGTCCTGATACAGAACCAGTAAATTCGCCTGCATATGTTAAAATAATGATTGCGCCGCCTAAGCCTGATAATGCACCAGAAATCATCACACCGATATAACGGATTCTTACAACATTAATCCCTGCTGCTTGAGCCGCCTGTGGAAACTCACCACAAGATTTTAAACGTAAACCAAATTTGGTTTTGTTTAGGATAAACGCACTAACCAGTAGCACGACTAATATAAACCAAGTTGTTGCATACGTTTTTGTAAACAACAAATCACCAATAATTGGTATTTGAGATAAAATTGGTACATCAAATGGTGTAAAACCGTTGGTAATACGAATATTACCACTACCAGTAATATTTCTAGCTAGGAAAACTGTTAAAGCCATGGCAATCATGTTAATAGCTGTACCACTGATTACTTGGTCTGCACTTAAGTTAATGCTGGCAAACGCGTGTAATAAGGAGAACAACATCCCTACTATGACTGCAACTAATAACCCAATCCATAATACCGCGGATCCAGACATACTATCTTGCAAAAAGTTAACCGTTAGTGCACTCGCAAATGCTCCAGAAATCATTAAACCTTCTAATCCGATATTTACGATACCGCTTCTTTCACTAAAAAGACCACCTAATGCAGTAATAAGAAGAGGAATGGTAAATACAATTGCGTAAGGGAATATTTGTTCAATTATGGTCCACATATTATGCTTCTCCCTTCTTGCCAACAGGTCCATCTACATCATTTGCATTTGAACGAGTCTTACGGAATTTATTTAATAGACGGTGAATCATAACGCTAGTAGCAGCAAAGTAAATAATAATCGCAATGATGGTATTGGCAAGTTCTGGTGGAATCTCAATCATCGCATTCATAAAGCCTGTCCCTGAATAAAGAATACCGAAAAGGAGTGCTGCAAAGAATACGCCAACTGGAGAGTTAGCTCCAAGTAAGGCTACCGCAATGCCATCATAGCCCTGTGATGGTAAAATACCGATTTGCATACTTGACGCATTACCAGTGTATAATGCTACCCCGCCAAGACCTGCGAGCGCACCTGAAATTAACATAGATAAGATAATATTGCGGTTAACTTTCATACCTGCATATTCCGCGGCGTGTCGATTGAAACCAACAGCTTTTAATTCAAATCCTAAAGTAGTTTTATTAATGATAAATGCAATGATAATTACAGCAATAACTGCGAAAAACAAACCTAAGTTGATATAAGAACCTTGAAACATATCTGTCAGCCAAGGCGTTCTCAAAGTAGAACTTTCAGCAAGTTTGCGTGATTCAGTTTCTAAGAATTCACCTTTAAAATATCCTGGAACGACATAGTAAACAGTCCAATATGCAATCCAGTTCATCATGATGGTGGATACTACCTCATGTACATTGAATCTTGCTTTAAAATATCCCGGAATAAATGCCCATAAACCACCGCCAACAATACCTGCTAGTATCATTACAAGGATTAAAATGGGTCTTGCTAAATCAAAAGTTAAACCGACTGCAGTAGCACAAAGCCCACCGATTAACATCTGACCTGCAGCACCAATATTAAATAGACCTGTACGGAAGGCAAAAGCGACAGCAAGTCCAGTAAAAATCAGTGGTGTTGCAGTTGCAAGAGTATCACCGATACGTGATATATTTTTTAAAGCACCTTGAAATAAATACGTGTAACCTTCAATAGGGCTAGCCCCTATGAAAAGCATTAGCAGACCACCTGCTATTAGTCCTAAAATAATTGATATTAATGATACAATGGTGTTTCTCATATGCTTCCCTCCTTACTCACTCCTGCCATCATCAGACCTACCTCATTCTCATTTGTTTCAGAAGCATTAACGGTTCCGATTAACTCTCCATTATTTACGATGGCTATACGGTCTGATAGCTGTAACACTTCATCCAGCTCTAAGGATACAAGAAGAACAGCCTTTCCTTTATCCCGGTGCTCAATTAGTCTTTTGTGAATATATTCAATTGATCCTACATCCAATCCACGTGTAGGCTGTACGGCAATGAGTAAATCAGGATCTAATTCCATTTCACGTCCGATAATTGCTTTCTGCTGATTACCTCCGGATAGAGTCCTTGCTATAGACGCTCCGCCTTCACCGGAACGAACGTCAAAGTTTTCTAAAATACTTTTAGCATATTTTTTAATTGCCCCACCATTTAGTAACCCTGCCTTTGCAAAAGGAGGTTTATTATAAACTTCTAAAACCATGTTATTTTCGAGTGTATAATCAAGAACAAGTCCCCGTCTATGTCTATCTTCAGGGATATGGCCAATTCCGCTTTCAATTCTTTGGCGAATTGGAATATTTGTAATTTCTTTACCTTTTAATAAAATTTTGCCTGATTCAGCTTTTCTAAGTCCGGTAATCGCTTCAACGATTTCTGATTGTCCATTTCCTTCAACCCCTGCGATACCAACAATTTCTCCTCTTCTTACTTCAACCGAGAAGTTTTTAAGTCCTAATACTTTTCTATTATTTTTTACAGAAAGAGAATCTATTTGAAGTACAACCTCACCAGGTATACTAGCTTTCTTATCCACTTTAAAGTTTACTTGGCGTCCAACCATCATTTCAGCCATTTGTGCCGTGCTTGTTTCTTTTACGTTAACTGTTCCGATTCCTTTTCCACGACGAATCACCGTACAACGGTCTGCAACCGCTTTAATTTCTTTTAACTTATGTGTAATAATGATAATCGATTTACCTTCATTTATAAGATTACGCATAATTTTCATTAACTCTTCAATTTCATGTGGAGTTAATACCGCTGTTGGTTCATCAAAAATAAGAACCTCTGCTTCACGATAGAGCATTTTCATGATTTCTACTCTTTGCTGCATTCCTACTGAGATATCCTCAATTTTCGCATGTGGATCTACGTTTAATCCGTAGTGTTTTGATAATTCCGCAATTCTTTTAGCAGCTTTATCAATATCTAAAACCATTCCTCTTAACGGTTCACTGCCTAAAATAATATTTTCAGTTACAGTAAAATTTTCTACTAATTTAAAATGCTGATGGACCATCCCAATACCAAGTTGATTGGCTACGTTAGGATTAGTAATTTTTACTTCCTTTTCCCTGATTTTAATGATTCCTTTTTCAGGTTGATACATACCAAATAATACACCCATTAGTGTTGATTTACCGGCACCGTTTTCCCCTAATAAAGCATGGATTTCGCCTTTTTTTAATGTTAGGGTAATGTTATCATTTGCTACAATACCAGGGAATTCCTTCCTAATATTCAGCATTTCAACCACATAACTCATAGTAGCACTCACCTTTTATTTAGACTCTGTTTCTTTGAAAATAGGGAGCCCCCTATTACAACATCAAAAACTGAAGGATATTGAAACAGTTATATATGATTACTTTTGTAATATGCATACTTGACATCAATCATAGATAAGGAAATAAAAGAGACGGAAAAAAAACCGTCTCTTTATGATTTTTTACTTGAATAAGCTTCCTTGTTCAGAAGCAACTTTGATTTCGCCAGACTTAATTTTTTCAAATACTTCTTTTACTTTAGTAGTAGTATCATCGCTTAAGTTTGGATTTTTTTCTGGTAAGCCAATACCATCATTTTTAGCGTCGAATACTAATGTTTCGCCGCCAGGGAAATCACCATTTAACTCACGCTTAATGATGTCCAAGGTAACGTTGTCTAATTTCTTCATAGCTGAAGTCAAGATAATGGATTTATCTCCATCATATTTACCATCTTCGTATTGATCAGAGTCAACACCGACGATCCATACTTTTTCGCCAGCTTTTCCACGTGTTTTCGCTTCGTTGATTGCACCTACACCAACACCACCTGCAGCTGTGAAAATCACATCTACACCACGGTCATACATTTGTGCAGCAATTTGTCCACCAGCAGCTACGTTATCAAATGAACCTTGGTAAACTACGTTTTCAGCTTTAAGTGTTAGGCTTGTTCCTAAATTATCATTTGCATATTTAACACCTTGCTGGAAGCCCCAGTTAAACTTTTGAACAGCAGGAATTTCCATACCGCCGATGAAACCAGCTTCGCCTTCTTTTAATTCAAGTGCAGCAGCAACACCAGCTAGGAAGCCTGACTCATGCTCAGCAAAGAAAACGGCAACTGTATTGTCTTTAACAACTGGTTTAAAGTCACCAGAATGAGGGTTCCCATCAAGAATTACAAATTTTGCGTCTTTATATTTATCTTGTGCATGGAAAACGGCAGTTTCAAATTTAAATCCAGGCGTTACGATAAACTTATAACCTGCATCGTATAAATTACCCATTTCTTTTAAATATTCTGCCTCAGTTGTTCCAGCTGGCTTAAGATATTTTGATTGAATTCCAAGTTCTTCTTCAGCTTTTTTAATACCTTCCCAAGTATTTTGGTTAAAGGATTTGTCATCAATCGTACCAGCGTCGGTAACCATCCCGATTTTTACAGCTTCTTTACCTTTATCTTCACCAGTACCCTTGTCATCACCGCCGCCACATGCTGCTAACATTGTGCCTGCAGCTACAATCATTGACATAGCTAAGCCAAATTTACGTTTCGTCAAAGCAATTGACCCCCTATATTTTTGTTTGATTTAGTAGGAACTTTCAGAAAGCAGTTTGATTGCGTTTTCATAACCCGCAAAAAATTAAAATCTTTTTCGCAAAACCTGAAAACTAAATTTATCTGCTTTAAAGTAGTTTACCGAGAAAAGGACTGGTTCATCCATTTCGTCGAAATGCATTTGCTTTAATACAAGCAATGCCGTTTCTGGTTCACATTCCAAAATAGGTGAAATTTTCTCATGATAGCCGATTGGTTCAATTTGGGCAACCGCGTATGTAATCTTTCGGTTGGCCTCTTCTTCCAAAATGGAAAATATGGATTCTTCACCATGAGAAAACGTCTCTGGCAAGATTTTTTCAGGTACTTTGTCGATACAGTAAACGACAGGTTCCCCATTCGCGGTTCTAACCCGCTCCATGACGACAATTCCCTCATTAGGAGAACATGAGAAACGACGAATATCCTCTTCAGTGGCTCCAATAGTTGATGAACTTAAGAAAATGGTGCCTGGTTTCATCCCAGCTTGAAGGATCATGTCCGTAACACTATTAAGTTGTTCAATCCCTGAGGTAAACAAAGGTTTCGCGTTAACAAACGTACCGACACCATGGCGGCGAATGATAACATTCTCCTCTTCAAGTATCCGCAGTGCTTCACGAAGTGTAGCTCTACTTACACCCAGTTGTTTGGCAAGATCGAATTCAGAAGGTAATTTTTCTTTTTCCTTATAAACTCCTAGTTCGATATCTTGTTTCAACCGATCAATAACTTGTAAGTATAAATGTCGGTTATCTAGCTTAATAGACATGCGGGTTCCTCCAACTCTTTCCTAAGACATCAGACATCTGATGTATAATCATTCCTACTAATCGAAAATAATATACCATTTTTTTTAGCTTATGGAAATAGAATTTATAATTTTTGTCGAAAAAAGCGAAATTGTCGAAAGATGTCAATATTAACAGGACTTTTTTCCTCTGAATCTGTTATAATTTATAGTTGTCTACAATCAATAGGGTTATTATGTAAAAAAAAAGAGCCAAATGGCTCTTTTTTTAATTCACTTCTTCATTTGGTTTCGATTGTAAAACCGTTCTAGGCTTACTGCCTTCATATGCTCCAACAATTCCACGGGCTTCCATTTCGTCAATTAAACGTGCAGCCCTTGTGTATCCTATTCGAAAGCGTCGTTGCAGCATTGACACTGAAGCAGTTTGCATTTCTATGACTAAATCAACTGCGTCGGCGTATAAATCATCATCCACTTCGCCAACTGCCTCAGGTGTATCATCTGGTATCATCTCTTCTTGATATTGTGCTTTTTGCTGGCCAATTACGAAATTAACGGTATCTTCAACTTCATTGTCCGATAAAAATGCTCCTTGTACACGAACAGGTTTTGAAGCTCCCACAGGCAGAAATAACATATCCCCTCTACCTAACAGTTTTTCTGCACCGCCCATATCCAAAATCGTTCTCGAATCTGTAGCACTTGAGACAGCAAAAGCAATTCTTGAAGGAATATTTGCTTTAATTACTCCTGTTATGACATCCACAGATGGCCGCTGGGTTGCGATGATTAAGTGAATACCCGCAGCACGAGCCATTTGTGCAAGTCTGGTAATGGAATCCTCTACATCTGATGAGGCTACCATCATTAAGTCAGCTAGCTCGTCCACAATAACAACAATATATGGCAATAGAGGCTGCTTATCATTTTCCTCCATGTTATGCCTTTTCACATGGTCATTATACCCTTCAATATTACGCGTTCCTGTATGTGAGAACAGGTCATATCGTCTCTCCATCTCACTTACGACCTTTTTCAACGCTTGTGAGGCTTTTTTGGGCTCTGTAACGACTGGCGCTAATAAATGAGGTACACCATTATAAACATTTAACTCAACCATTTTCGGATCAATCATCATTAACTTGACTTCATGAGGCTTAGCTCTCATAAGTATGCTCGTAATAATACCATTAATACAAACACTCTTCCCACTTCCGGTTGAACCGGCTACAAGCAGATGGGGCATTTTATTTAATTCAGCAAGTACTGCTTCCCCCGTAATATCTCTGCCTAAACCAATCAGAAGCTTTGCCTCCGGTTTATTATTTTGGGTTGCTTCTAATACCTCCCTTAGGGAAACCATTGCAACCTCAGAGTTTGGCACTTCAATCCCAATTGCAGATTTTCCAGGAATAGGAGCTTCAATTCGGATATCTTTAGCAGCAAGTGCTAATGCCAAGTCATCACTCAAACTAACAATTTTACTAACCTTTACCCCTACATCAGGGTGAACTTCATATTTCGTTACAGCAGGTCCGAGATGCACTTGGGTAACACGTGCTTTTACCCCAAAGCTCTGAAAAGTCCGTTCCAGTTTAGCTGCATTCGCATGGATTAATTCGTATTCCCCGCTTTGATCTGTCTTCTTCGGAAGCTTAAGGATTCTCAAAGGTGGTAATTCATAGGCTACATTCTCCACTTCCGTAAAGGTAATAGGCGGAGTGGAATCTTCTTCGTCTATCACTTGGTGATTCCCTTTATTTTCCTCTTTTCTTCGTTTAGGTTTTTGTGGATCCTCATCAGAGTAAGCACGGTCTGCAAAACTTGAGATAAGCGGCTCGGGTGTAACCATTTCCTCTTGTGTATTTTGCAGCGGAGGATTAATTTCAGGTTGAGCAGAAGCCGCTCGGTTTTCCCTTTCACGCTGCTGTTGTATCCGTTTTTCTTCACGTCGCTCTTGTTTTTTCTGCTTCCATTCCTCCATATCTAATTGAAAGGCACTCCATTGCCCCTTGGAAAATTCAATCAGAGTATTCCCTATTTTTGCAACAAATTCACCAAATGATTTACCTGTAAGTAGAATAAATCCAATTAGAATAAAGATAAATGCTATAATCTTGGTACCCGTTTCAGCAAACAAATAATGAAACATAGCAAAAAGAACTGCACCAATCATTCCACCACCAAGGTCGATTGTGCTCGTTTCTCCTTTGATTTCCATCATGAAAATTTCCCATGTATTACTAATGACACTTGGGTTTTTAAAATTTCCATCGTTTGTCAGCAAATGAAAAAGCGTAACATGGCTTAAAAGAAGTATGGAGGAAACAATTAAATAAATGCCAACTAATTTAATATGAAAGATAAACGGTATAGTTCGTTTCCACATAAGATATACACTGAGGAACACGAGTCCAATCAGACTGAGCATATACCATTCACCCATCCAAAATCGGAAAAATAAAACTGTTGCCTCCCCCACAGCGCCCAATTTGGCTATCGATATAATAGCTAGAGCCAATAATGCAAGCGCGGAAAGTTCAAATTGAACGGTTTGTTTTAATTGATTATCTCTCTTTTTTGATCTTCTCTTTTTCTTAGCCATCTAATCACCTGTCTATATAAATGTAATACTATCATAATCATCCTAACGCGTAATCAAACATAACTACCTTCCAATAAGGAGTAAATTACCCGTAAAAGAAGAAAGCAGCCCGAATGGCTGCTTAAGCTTCTAAACCTGATTATACCATAATATCCTAATTGATTGCCGACAATCCTTCAACGCTCGCACAAGAAATTTTAGCACCAGGACATATACGCTCGTCAAGAAAGTGCTGCGGATCACTGCTTAAAATGCGAACTACCTGTACATTTTGTGAGTCAGTTTGTTCTACGATTAGTGATACACCTTGAAAGGTTACAGTTTGTTGTTTAGTAAATGTATCTGTTTCAGGAGGATATATAAATTCCTGCGGCATCGTGGTGTATAAAATCATTGAATCAGCCCCTCGGCAGAGGATTTCCTTTGATCTATTAATTCGTTAAGCTTCTTCATCGCTTGGCCTAGTCCGCCAACTTCATCAATTAAACCATATTCCACTGCATCTGGTCCCACTACATTTGTACCGATGTCACGAGTTAGATTCCCTTTGGCAAACATTAGGTCTTTAAATTTCTCTTCGGTAATATTCGAATGCTTTGTTACAAAATTAACTACTCTATCCTGCATCTTATCTAAATATTCAAAGGTTGCGGGAACTCCAATTACGAGACCTGTTAATCGAATAGGATGGATCGTCATCGTTGCCGTTTCAGCAATAAAACTGTGATCACATGACACTGCTATTGGCACTCCAATGGAATGGCCTCCGCCTAAGACAATTGAAACAGTTGGTTTTGAGAGAGTAGCCATCATTTCAGAGATCGCCAGTCCTGCCTCCACATCTCCTCCTACTGTATTCAATATGATTAGTACACCTTCTATTTTTGGATTTTGTTCAATCGCTACTAATTGAGGAATCAAATGTTCATACTTAGTAGTTTTATTTTGTGGAGGCAGTGCTAAATGACCCTCAATTTGTCCGATAATCGTTAAACAATGAATTCTAGAATCGGAGGACAGCTGTGGTACATTCGTTTGCCCTAGTTGTTGAATTTTTTCCATTAAAGAAGAAGGCTTATCCTCTTTTTGAGGTTCTTGCCCTTCTTGATTTCCGGATTCGTTTTTTTGTAAATCCTTATCCATCATAAGTCTCCCTTCACGCATGATAACGTTAGTATTGACCTATGATACAATTTCATTCTCAGATAGGAATAATCATTTAAACTTGTCTGTTAATTGCTGCTTCAATCATCCTTTTGCCCATTAAGAAAGGCATTGGTTTAACCCAATGCCTCACCACTATTTATACTTCCATAATAATAGGAAGTATCATCGGACGTCTTTTTGTCTTTTCGAATAGATATCGGTTTAATCCATCTCTTATGTCTTGCTTTAGGCTTGACCATTCAAAAGATTCCTTTGAAATGTTTTTTTGGACGATGTCTCGAACTAATTTTGTTGATTCATCCATTAACTTTTCGGATTCGCGAACGTAGACAAAACCACGTGAAATAATTTCAGGTCCTGCAGCTATTTTCTTATCTTGGCGTGTTAATGTAACGACTACTATTAATATACCATCTTGGGATAGCAGGCGCCGATCCCGTAATACGATATTTCCAACATCCCCAACACCAATACCGTCAATTAAGACATTTCCAGATGGTACCTTACTGCCTATGTTTAACTTACCATCCTTCCATTCAATGACATCACCGCGGTCGGGAATAATGATATTTTCATCCAATATTCCACAATCTAATGCCAGTTTCCTATGGGCCTTTAACATTCGATATTCTCCATGCACCGGGATAAAAAACTTTGGTTTCATTAGATTAATCATAAATTTTAGTTCTTCTTGACTGCCGTGACTAGATACATGAATCGTTCTTTTACCTGAGATTACATTCGCTCCTGCTCTAAAGAGCATGTCCACTGTTCTGGATATTAACAGCTCACTGCCTCTTAGCGGGGAAGCGGCAATTAATACTGTATCACCTGGCTGAATATTTACATGTTTCGCAGATTGCTTTGCCATTTTTTGAAGTGCTTCAATCGGCTCACCTTGACTGCCTGTCATCAATACTACAATCTCTCTATCCTCGAATTTGTTTATTTCATTCACAGGAATAATGAGATCTTCTCCTACTTCTAAGTAACCTAAATCTAGCGCGATATGATAAATTCTTTCAAGGCTCTTTCCCACAACGGCTACTTTACGCCCATTATCCCTTGCTGCATCAAAGATATGCTGAATTCTATTGATGTCAGACGCAAAGCAAGCGGCAATTATTCTGCCTTTAGTATTATAGAACGCTGTAGATAATTCTCGTTCAACGATTGCTTCCGACGTGGTGTATCCTGGTTTCTCTGCATTCGTACTGTCAGAGAGTAAACACAGTACACCTTTTTCTCCAATCGCTGCCATTTTTCCTATATCAGGCTTGTAGAGTTTAGTTGCTGCCTGGTCAAATTTAAAATCACCCGTATAAACGATACTGCCCTCTGATGTTTGGACACAAACACCAACTGAGTCGGGAATACTGTGATTGGTTCGGAAGAAGCTTACTTCCACGGAATCCATATTAATAATCGATTCCGATGTTATTTCAATAAAATTAGTCTTCCCGCTATATTCCTGTTCTTTTAGCTTTGCGTTTGCAAGAGCTAAGGTAAGTTTCGTTCCATAAACAGGTACGTCCATTTGGCGGAGAAGATAAGAAAGAGCACCAATATGATCTTCATGACCGTGTGTTAAGAATACAGCCTTAACCCTTTCTTTGTTTTCTGTTAAATACGTGATGTCTGGAATAACGATATCAATGCCAAGCATTTCATCCTCGGGGAACATTAGCCCAGCATCAATGATATAGATATCCTTGTCCACTTCAACAAGATACATATTTTTCCCGATTTCTCCAATACCACCAAGCGAAATAACCTTAATGGAACTATTTTTTCTATTTATCAATTTCCGTTTCCTCCTATGTTGATTGTCTAGCTCAAGCACTTTTTCACTAGAGGTCTTCGACATTTCAAAAATTGCCCGATCGAAATCAGTTATGATCATTATACTTGATAGTTGAAAACCTTTACAACCAAATTTAGTCGATTTTACCATCTGAGAATTTTCATGTGTAAAAAAAACAAAAGCCAATCGAATAAAATTCGATTGGCTTTTGTATGTTTATAATAATAATTTACTTAATACAGCCCGTTCTTGCTCAGTTAATGGTACAAGTGGCAGCCTTACTGAACCCACATCAAGCCCTTTTATTTGAAGCGCCGTTTTAACAGGTGCTGGACTAGGAGCAGCAAATAGCCCCTGCATAATCGGTAACAGCTTTTGGTGGAGTTTTGCTGCTTTTCCATTATCTCCATCAAAAAAAGCTTTCACCATCTCTTGCATTTCATTCCCTATCACATGAGAAGCAACGGAAACTACCCCTGCCCCGCCAATGGATATTACCGGAATGGCCATCGCATCATCACCACTATATAGATTGAAGTCATGATCGGTATTTGCAATAATGTGTGTCATGGCGTTTAAATCGCCGCTTGCTTCCTTAACAGCTACAATATTCGCTATTTTTGACAGCTTTATAATCGTTTCCGGATGAATATTTACGGATGCCCGTGATGGGATGTTGTATACCATTACCGGTAAACTAGTGGCTTCAGCAATCGTTTTAAAGTGCTGATACAAGCCTTCTTGATTCGGTTTATTATAATAGGGTGCTACTAGCATGATACCATCCACGCCAAGCTGTTCTGCCCTTTTTGTAAGTTCCACTGAAGCATAGGTGTTATTACTTCCTGTACCAGCGATTACAGGTATTCTTTTTGCAACTACCTTTACAACATGATTAAATAGTGCCAGCTTTTCTTCCTTTGACAAGGTTGGAGATTCACCCGTTGTTCCTGCAACCACAAGAGAATCCGTTCCATTATCTATTAGATAATTTATTAATTGAGTGGTCTTGGAAAAATCAATATGACCTTTTTTATCAAAAGGTGTGACCATGGCTGTCGAAACTCGACCAAAATGAACCATTTTACTACTCCTTTCAATTACGAAAATCCCGTTGCGACAATGGCATTTTAGGAAATCTAGACGACATTCGCCGTCTAAATATACTAGATATCCGTAAGCTTTATATCCAGGGTTTCTTCTTCTAGATGAAAGGCGTCATGTAATGCATTAACTGATTTAGCCAAGTCGTCCTGCTTCACAAGAACCCAAATCGTAGTGTGGCTATCAGCAGATTGTAAAATGCGAATTCCATTCTCAGAAAGAGCTGTAACTATTTTAGAAGTAATACCCGGAACACCGGCAATACCGGCTCCAACAACAGAAACCTTTGCACAATGACGTTCTACAACAGGTTCATGTTCTATTTCCTTTAAGACCCTAATTGCTCTATCCGTCATTTCATCCGTAACTGTATAGACAACTGCATTGGGTGAAATATTTATGAAGTCTACACTAATTTTTTCATTTGCCATTGCTTTAAAAACTTCGGCTTGTAAGTAGTATTGGTCTTTTTTAGCAAATACCTTAATTTGAGTTACATTTGAAACATGCGCTATTCCAGTAACGGTTCTCTCTTTAATATCACTGCCTCGAGACTCTTTTGAGATCGATGTTACTAATGTTCCTAAATCATCGGAATAAGTAGAGCGAATTCGAATTGGCACTTTTGCCTGCATAGCTATTTCAACTGCTCTTGGATGAATAACCTTCGCACCCTGATAGGCCATGTTACAGAGCTCGGTATAGGTAACAACTGAAAGACGCCTTGCATTATCAGCAATTCTTGGGTCAGCTGTCATAATCCCTTCTACATCAGTAAATATATCAATCCATTCAGCATTAAGAGCAGCCCCTAACGCTGCTGCCGAAGTGTCACTGCCACCTCGTCCAATAGTGGTCGTGTCACCGTTCTTTGCAGCACCTTGAAAACCAGCTACCACAACAACATCATGATGTTCTAAATCTCTCAGCAATCTGTCACATTTCATTTCTACAATCTTTGCCTGTGAATGATCACTATTCGTTCGGAATCCTGCTTGTGCCCCAGTCAGAGCAATCGCATTGATGCCATTTTCTTTTAGCATATTGGCAAAAACAACGCTTGAAATAATTTCACCACATGATACAAGAAGATCCTGCTCACGTTTACTGATTTTATTTTCATTACCTCCAATTAAAGAGAGGAGTGTATCCGTTGCATAAGGATCACCCTTTCTTCCCATTGCAGATACTACAACAACTACCTTATATCCATCCTCTAATGCATTATTGATGTGTCTGTTTGCATGTTGCCGGCTTTTTTCATCCTTGACAGATGTCCCGCCAAATTTTTGTACTATGATTTTCATATAACCTTTAAACCTGCCTTTATAATCAAGACTTTATTTTTTTTCTTTGATTAAACCCAGCTTTATTAAGCTCTCAGCGATTTGAACTGAATTCCAGGCAGCACCTTTGAGTAAATTGTCAGAAACAACCCACATATGGAAACCACGACTTTCGTTAAGGTCATTACGAATTCGACCTACAAATACATCATTACTTCCTACACAATTCGCAGGCATTGGATATAATTGATTCTCTGGGTCATCTTGTAACACCACGCCTGGAGCTGTCTTTAATAACTCTTTTATTTCATTTGCACTTACGCCGTCTGCTTCAATTTCAAAATAAACAGATTCAGAGTGCCCGACTGCTACAGGTAAACGAACACATGTCGCAGCAACATGCAGCTCTGGCATATGCATTATTTTCTTTGTCTCGTTAATCATTTTCATTTCTTCAAATGTATATCCGTTATCTTGGAACTTATCAATTTGTGGTATAGCATTAAACGCGATTTGATAATGGTTCTTGTCACCTTTTACCGGTAAAATTTTGGGTTCTACTGTTTCACCATTCAGAAGAGCTTTTGTCTGATTCTGTAATTCTTCAACCGCAACTGCTCCTGCACCTGAAACTGCCTGATAGGTTGAAACAATAACCTTTTTAAGTCCAAATTTTTGCCTAATTGGTTCTAGCGCTACTACCATTTGGATAGTAGAACAATTTGGGTTAGCAATAATCCCATTATGCTGGTGCAAATCATGTTCATTTACCTCAGGTACAACTAACGGTTTATCTGCATCCATTCTGAAAGCACTTGTATTGTCTACTACAATAGCTCCGTGTTTTACTGCTTCAGGAGCAAGTTCTTTTGATATATTTCCTCCAGCTGAAAATAAAGCAATATCCACACCTGCAAAGCTTTCTGGTTTCGCTTCCTGTACCGTATGCTCAACTCCATCAACCGTCACTTTCTTACCTGCAGACCGTGCGGAAGATAATAGAGTTAGTTGTCTAATTGGGAATTTTTGTTTCACTAACGTTTGGATCATTTGCTGACCCACCGCTCCTGTTGCACCTACTACTGCAACATGGTAACCATTTGTTTGATTCATTTTCTAGTACCCCTTTCAATCTTTCATCTACTATTTATGGTCCATTCTGCTTCACGAAAATGAATCAGAAAAGGTTAATATAAATTCTCATCAGTGAGATAAAAGTATCCCACTGATGATTGAATTAATTATAAATATATTAACATATTCCTCGAAAGAAATAACCATATTTGATGAAAGGAGTATGAATTAGTCTGTATCCTTATATCTTTCCACTAACACAGGTTGAATTTGCCGGCCTTCAATAGCTGCTTCCACTGTTTCCATTAGCATAGGCATTCTCGCAACCATGGAGTTTGGCTTCTTGATTGGGTCGTCTTGCCCGTACGGGATAAAAAATATATTTTTTGTTGCCATCAATCTCATTAAGTTTACTCCATTTAATCCCAAAGCATCATTGGTTGAGATTCCCAGGACCACCGGTTTTAAATTCCTCAATGTCGCTTTTGCTGCCATTAAAACCGGGCTATCATTCATTGCATTTGCAAATTTACTCATTGATACACCTGTCAGCGGTGCAATAACCATACAATCTAAGGGGATTTTGGGACCTAATGGCTCTGCTGCAACGATTGAATCTATCGCTCTGTTTCCTGTTAAATCCTCAATCCTCTGAATCCAGTCCTCACCTTTTCCAAACCGAGTTTCGGTATTTTTTACTGTAGCGGTGACAACCGGTAAAACCTCCGCTCCAGCTTGAACTAATTTTTCAATTTCTGGGAATACAGCGTCATACGTACAGTGGGACCCCGTTAATCCAAAGCCTATTTTTTTTCCTTTTAAACTCATTTTATTTTCCCCTTTCGCTTGCTTAAATCATCTTGAAGCAATTGGGCCAGAACATTAGCTAGTATTTGACCAGCTGTTTTTGGCGCGACAATTCCAGGTAATCCTGGTGCAAGAAGTGCTTTTATACCTCGTTTTTCTGCATATCTAAAGTCTGTTCCACCAGGCTTTGAGGCTAAATCAATAATCAGAGTATGAGCAGGCATTTTTGAAATAACAGAAGCACTTACAATCTGTAACGGTATTGTATTGATTAAAATATCAGTATCTTTAACTTCTTTTCCTAAGTCGTTTAGATGAAAAGGAGTTAAACCCATCTCTGTAATCCTAGCAAGATGTTCACTCTTCCTTGCACCAACCTTTACCTTCGCTCCTAGTGCATGGAAGGTTCTTGCCACACTCATTCCACATCTTCCCAGCCCTAATACGGCAATATTAGAGCCATGAATTGTGAAATCTGTATGCTGAATTGCCATCATAATTGTTCCTTCTACTGTCGGAATAGAATTGTAAATGGCCACATCGTCCCTTTCAAAAAGCTGCACAAGTTGACGATTTGCTTCCTTCGTAATACCATTTAAATAATTATTACTAATTCCGGAGTAAACGGTACAATGATCAGGTGTTTTCTTAAGCATTTCGGCCGTCAAAATGACCTTTTCATTGGAAAAAATCGTTTCTACATATCCTTCTAAATTTGTACCGGGTACCGGTAAGATCACCGCATCCATATTTGAAAAATCGACTTCATCCAACTTTTCCTTAACAGCGCCTGTGAACGCGTGGTCAAGCTGCTCGAAACCAATTAATGATAATCTGGCATCTAACTCGGTTAACTTCCGGATAATTTCCAGCTGCCTTGCATCTCCACCGATCACTGCTATCTGCATCCCTGTCAGCATGAAATCATTCACCTTCTTTTCAAAAAAATCCAAGCAGGAAGTTTTTTTACTCTTATCACTTCAACATCTTATGTAAGTATGAATAAATCTGTGAGTTTTCCATCAACAGATATATAAAAAAGCCCAAGCAAAATTTTACATTGCTTGGGCTTTTAAGACATTATTCCTATTTTTCTTGCTTCTCTTCTTGTACATCAATAATAATCATATCGGAGCCTATCTTTTTTATATGCTGCCATGGAACTCTAATTTCTCCGCCTTGTTTTCTAAATCCAAACCATTTTAATGAGGATGGAATCAGCAATGCTTGAATTTGGCCAGTATTTTCATTGATTTCAAGATCTGTTTGACCAAGAACCCCCAATCGCTCTGCTTTTTTGACATCCACTATTTCTTTTCCGCTTAATTCACTTAACCTCATGTGAATGAACTCCTCTCTAAGCACTCTTTACTATATGTTTATCGATGGAAGTCCAAATTTAGACTAAAGAAAAAAACAGTTCTGGTATGAACTGTTTTTTCTTTTATCTTAAACCATTCGGTAATTCGCCGTCCGGACTGATCAAGGAAACGGAATACTTGTTTGTAAAGACCGAGGTCGCCATTCCATCTACACTTTGTTTTGTTACTTGGTCAATTTGCTCAATAATTTCATCAAGTGAACGATGGCGCTTCAATAATAACTCGTTTTTCCCATTTCGGCTCATCCTGCTATTTGTACTTTCTAAACTTAACATTAAACTTCCTTTTAATTGCTCTTTACTATTAATTAACTCTTTTTCTGTAATTCCATCTTGTTTTAATTTATCGAGAGTTTCTTGAATGGTTTCAAATAACACATCCAGCTGCTTCGCACCTGTTCCTCCATATACGGTTACCACCCCATTATCCTGGTAAGCGGAATGATAGGAAAATACAGAGTATGCTAGCCCTCGTTGTTCACGAACTTCTTGGAACAATCTGCTGCTCATACTGCCGCCTAAAATGTTATTTAAAATAATTAAGCTGTAGACATCTTCATGACCAATCTTTAACCCTTCGAAACCGATACATAAGTGTGCTTGCTCGGTTTCTTTTTTGCGTGATAATCGATTGGAATGGAACGTAGGAATATTCTCAGTGATGGTACTTTTCCCGCCTTCATACGAACCAAAGTACTTTTCAACTTCCTTGATAAAAGACTCAGATACATTTCCAGCAATTGAAATTACCACGTTTTCAGGTATGTAATGATTGTGAATATATTCTTTAAGAGTATCTCCAGTGAAGGTATTTAGTGTTTCCTCTGTGCCTAAGATTGGATATCCTAGAGGATGGTCGCCATAAATAGCCCTGCTGAGTAAATCGTGGACAATATCATCTGGAGTATCATCATACATCTTAATTTCTTCTAAAACGACATTTCTTTCTTTATTTAATTCTTCTTCAACAAATGTTGAATTGAAGAACATATCAGCTAAAACATCTAAAGCAAATTGGGCATGTGTATCGAGAACTTTTGCGTAGTAACAAGTGTACTCCTTTGAGGTGAAGGCATTTACTTGCCCTCCAATACTATCAAAGGATTCAGCAATTTCTTTCGCGGATCTTGTTGTGGTTCCTTTGAAAAACATATGTTCTAAAAAGTGCGAGATTCCATTTGTTTGGGGATTTTCATTTCTTGAGCCAGTGCCAATCCATACTCCTATTGCTACGGATCTTACTGTTGGAATATTTTCTAATACAATTCTTACTCCATTTTTGCAAGAATATTTGTTTATCATCAAAATCCTCCTATCGATAGAAAAGCGGAAACATTGGTATCTTTCATTATTATCTGGATTCCTGGTTTTTTTATTTCATAATTCTTTCTTCACTCATTAAATCGCTTACAGTACCTATTTTTAATCCCTTATCCTCGATAAGTGAAATTAAACGATCTAATGATTTGGCAGTCGAAGCCGTCGGATGCATAAGCACCATAAAACCATTATCAATTTTAGAAATAACACGATTGATTAGTTGGTCAGGTGTAGGCTTTTGCCAATCGATTGTATCAACTGTCCACATAACGGTCTTCATATTTAATTCAGAAGCTATTTTAACGGTTTCGTCCCTGTAACTGCCGCTGGGAGGCGCAAACCAACTACTTTTATTTCCTGTAGCTGCTTCAATTACTTCATTTGTTTTCACCAATTGCTCTCTTGTCTCGGCAGCGGTAATTCTTTTCATGTCAGGGTGTGTATAGGAATGGTTCCCAACTTCGTGACCTGCACTTACAATCATTTTGGCCAAGTCAGGATTATTTTTTACCCATCTTCCCTCGAGGAAAAAACTTGCCCTAACTTGGTGTTGTTTAAGTACCGCAAGCATTTCAGGTAAATATTCATTTCCCCAAGCTACATTTATAATGAAGCTGACCATTGGTTTATCAGGGTGTCCCCGATAAATCGGAGATGGTGACAAATCCTTAAGATGGACGGATGGTTGAGTTTGTTTATATACTAATTTTTTTTCATCAAAAATACCGCTCTTCTTCATATTTTTATATGACGCTTCAATATCGACAGTTAACCCATTATACCCTGGGATAGCTTTCCACACTTGATCAATCTTAGCATTGGAAGGCGGTATTTCATATGTAGAAGCCTTTTTTATTATACTTTGATATAGCGGATTTTCTTGCTTTACTGCGGTTACGAAGTTCCCTTTAAGTGAAGTTATATATGTATCTACAAGTGGATTGTTAACAGAAAACCACGCTACAAGTAATAAGCAAACAATCAATCTTAACTTCTTCATTTACCTTCCCCCTTCATACACAATATATGAATAAAGGGGACAAGGTAGAACTAAAAGCGGAGGAGCCTTGAACAGGGGCGACAGGCATAAGACGAGCCGACATGAAGGTTGCTTTTTAACCTTCTTGCCGGGTTGGCTTATGACCCGAGCCCCTAGGCGCCGGAGCTGGATAGAACTAAAAGCGGAGGATCCGTAGCTAAATAGAACTAATATGGAAAAAGTCAGGGTTCCCCCTGACCTTTCTATACATTCCTAGTGAAGCAGCTTTATTGTTTTTCCGCTGCTTTCTCAGCCTTTTCACGTTGTTCCTTTAATATCGCCTTACGTGATAAGTTTACACGTCCTTGTTTATCGATTTCAGTAACTTTCACTAAAATTTCATCACCGATTGCAACGACGTCTTCAACCTTGCCAACTCGTTCCTCGGCCAATTCAGAAATATGAACCAATCCATCTTTCCCTGCAAAGATTTCAACAAATGCTCCGAATTTTTCAACTCGTTTCACCTTACCAAGGTACATTTGGCCAACTTCAACCTCACGTACAATGTCTTCAATTATTTTCTTTGCCTTTTGGTTCATTGCCTGGTCGGTTGAAGCAATAAATACAGTACCATCTTGTTCGATATCAATCTTAACACCAGTTTCTTCAATGATTTTATTGATTTGCTTACCACTTGGTCCAATAACATCACGAATTTTATCTGGGTTAATTTTCATAGTTAAGATTTTTGGCGCGAATTTTGAAAGTTCACTTCTTGGTTCAGAAATAGTCGCCAGCATAGAATCAAGAATATGCATTCTACCCTTTTTAGCCTGCTGAAGTGCTTCTTCAAGAATTTCACGAGAAAGCCCTTTAATTTTAATATCCATTTGAAGTGCAGTTACACCCTTAGCCGTTCCAGCAACTTTGAAATCCATATCGCCTAAGTGGTCTTCCATACCTTGAATATCAGACAAAACAGTATAATGTTCACCTGATTTAACAAGACCCATCGCAATCCCAGCAACCGGGGCCTTAATTGGTACACCAGCATCCATCATCGCAAGGGTACTTGCACAGATACTCGCCTGAGAGGTAGATCCGTTAGATTCAAGGACTTCAGAAACAAGGCGAATCGTATATGGAAAGTCCTTCTCAGAAGGTACAATTGGTTCCAATGCTCGCTCACCAAGAGCACCATGTCCGATTTCACGACGGCCAGGTCCACGGATTGGTCCAGTTTCTCCAACACTAAATTGAGGGAAATTGTAATGATGCATAAAACGCTTTTCTTCCTCAATGCCTAAACCATCTAGTATTTGCACATCACCCATAGCTCCTAATGTACAGATACTTAATGCTTGAGTTTGTCCACGAGTAAACAACCCTGATCCATGTGTCCTTGGTAAAATACCTATCTGTGAAGATAATGGACGTATTTCATCGATTTTCCGACCATCTGGACGAATCTTTTCAACGGTAATTAAACGACGAACTTCACCTTTGACAATTTTATCTAAGATTTGTTTTACCTGTTTCATGTCATCGTCTGTTGCCTCATTCTCCTCGAACTTAGCAATTACACGATTCTTTACTTCTTTAATGGCATCCTCGCGGGCATGCTTTTCTTGAACCTGAATAGCCGTGACCATATCTGCTTCGCACATTTCTCTCACTTCAGCTTCAAGGTCTTTATCAATTTCGTAAAGAACTATTTCCCTTTTTTCCTTACCAGCCTCAGCCATAATCTTCTCTTGGAATTCAATTAAGCGTTTAATCTCTTCATGTCCATACATGATAGCTTCGAGCATTACTTCCTCTGAAACTTCATCAGCACCAGCTTCAACCATGTTAATTGCGTCTTTTGTCCCTGCAACAGTTAAATGAATGTCGCTTTTTTCAGCTTGTTCTACTGTTGGATTGATGACAAACTCTCCACCCACTCTTCCAACGATAACACCAGCAATTGGTCCCTCAAATGGAATGTCAGATGTACATAGAGCTAATGATGACCCAAACATTGCTGCCATTTCAGACGAGCAATCTTGATCCACACTCATAACAATGCTGATTACTTGTACGTCGTTACGGAAGCCATCTGCAAAAAGTGGACGAATAGGGCGATCAATTAAACGACTAGCTAAAATTGCCTTTTCACTCGGACGGCCTTCACGTTTAATAAATCCTCCAGGTATTTTCCCAACCGCATATAATCGCTCTTCATAGTTACATGTTAAAGGGAAAAAGTCTAAGTTTTTGGGTTCTTTTGAAGCAGTAGCAGTACTTAGAACTGCCGTATCTCCATAACGGACCATTACGGCTCCATTTGCTTGTTTGGCTAGTTGTCCAATTTCAACGGTTAATTTACGACCAGCCCATTCCATGGAATATTCATGTTTCGTTTGTTCCATATTGTTACCCCTCTCTATCTAAATCACTTTAGAGGATAATGCGAAATAATATCGCTCTAATCATCTAATATAAAAAAAGCGTTTAAGCTTATATTATCAATACAAATATACTTATAGTATGCTCAAATTTTTGCGACTTAAAATATGTATATATATATTTATCTTGCACTAGGGATTATCTTTTTTAAACCTAACAAAAAAGCGGGAAAAATCCCGCTTCTTTTGATTATCGACGAAGTCCTAGCTTATTGATTAATTCACGGTAACGTTGAACATCTTTATTACGTAGGTACGTTAAAAGATTACGACGCTTACCAACCATTTTCAACAGACCGCGACGTGAGTGGTGGTCCTTCTTATGAGTACGTAAGTGCTCATTCAAATTGTTGATTGATTCAGTAAGGACAGCGATTTGAACCTCTGCAGATCCAGTGTCGTTATCATGAGTTTTATACTCAGCGATTAGTTCGTTTTTACGTTCTTGTGTGATTGCCATCCTATTCACCTCCTAATTTTACTATCCCCTGTTACTGAGCAAGCGTCGGTGACTCGACTTGCCAAGCAAAGGTTATTTTTAATACGTTAATAAGAATACAACTTTTTACGACAAATTGCAAGTTCTATCGATAGAAAAGCTATTTTATTAGCTGCATTTAATTGGTCTGTTGATTTCCTTTCCAGGCACTTCGCTTTCCGCGGGCGGTCCGGGGAGCCTCCTCGGCGCTTTAGCGCCTGCGGGGTCTCCCCTGCCCCGTCCTCCCGCAGGACATTGAATTTCTTCCTCGAATTTGCCCACGCACGAAGAAAAGGCGATAGCCTTTTCGAGGAGTCTTCGTCCTTCCGCTCCAATCAACAGAGTGCCAAAATCAATACTCTGCTTTAATCAAGTCTTTTATTAAAGTATTCAATTGCGTTTTGTTTATCCTTTTCAATTTGTGTAACTAGTTCTTGGATTCCTGAGAATTTTTGTTCTTTTCTTAGGTATTGGTGCCATTCAATGATTACTTCTGAGTCGTAAATGGTTTCTTCAAAGTTGAAGATATGGACTTCTACAGAGATCCTCAGCGCGTCATTATTAAACGTTGGTTTGTAGCCAACGTTGCATACACCTTCGTACCAGATTTCATCTATTTTGATTTTTACTGCATAGACACCGGTCGGGGGTAAAATATATGCATCCTTCGTATCCACATTTGCGGTTGGAAATCCGATTGTCCTGCCTCTTTTATCTCCGTGGACAACGATGCCGGCTGTTGAATAGAATCTTCCCAGTAATTCCGGAAGCTCGGCAGTTCTTCCATTTTTTATATATTGACGGATGCGAGTAGAACTTACTTTTTCATCGCCACTGGTGTATTTTTCAACAATGGTGAAGGTGAATTTTTCTCTCGAATGGAAAGGTAAAATTTCCATGGTTCCTTTCCCCATACGGCCATAAGAGAAATCAAATCCGGCTACGACATGTTTTACATTTAAATCTATAACATACTGATCGATAAATTCTTGCGGAAGAAGGTTTGCAAAATCACCAGTGAAATGGACGATAAAAAGGTAATCGATGCCTAATTCCTCAATTAAAGTAATTTTATCGCTTAACGGTGTTATATACTGAACATGCTTTTCATTCTTGCCTAAAACCACCGATGGATGAGGGTCAAAGGTCATAACTGCGGAACTTAGTCCTCTTTGATCGGCTTGTTTTTTTGCTTCAAGGATCACCTTTTGATGACCAAGATGAACACCGTCAAAATATCCAAGTGCCATTGATAGTGGAGGTATTTCAGTTTTATTTATATTTAATGGAAACTCTAGCTTTATTACTTCCAATGAAACTCACCTTTTCTTGACCGTAACCTTTTTAACCTTGTTCATTCCGCAAAACTTTAACAGGTTTAAGAAGCCCTGGCTTGTTCGGGTGTACCGAATAGATGGCTAGAGCTCTTCCTTCTTCTGTTTCAGCGATAATAGGTCCGTTACTGTTTTTTAAGTGTTCTGGTATTGGCAAAAGTGCGCCATTTTTCACTTTCTCTGCTACTTTATCATTTATTATGTATTTCGGCAAATGAGAAAGTGCCATTTCTAATGGCCGTAAAGATGAAGAAATTGTCCCCATCTCCATCAACTTTTCAATTTGCTCAAATGTCAGACAATCATCAATGTTAAATGCAGCTGATTGCACTCTGACTAAATTTGACATATGTGCAGGATAACCAAGACTTTCGCCAATCATAACCGCTAATGTCCTGATATAGGTACCTTTACTGCAGCTTACTCTAAATCGAAATGAAATCGTTTCTCCTGAAAACTCTTCTCGATCATCAAGCAGCTCTATTGAATAAATGTTCACCTTTCTAGTCGGGCGTTCTACTTCAATCCCTTTCCGGGCATATTCATAAAGACGAGTGCCTCCTACTTTTACAGCTGAATACATCGGAGGAGTCTGTTCTATTTCACCTGTTAAAGAATCAAGGACCTGAAGAATTTCTTTTCTGCTAATGGTACCTTCAATTTTCTTTTCCTCCACTTTTTCGCCAGAAGCATCCTCGGTTGTTGTGGAATAACCAATCGATACTTCGCCTTCATAACTTTTTCCTGCGTCAGTTATATATTCTGCAACTTTTGTTGCCCTGCCTATACAAATAGGAAGAACTCCGGTTACATCTGGATCCAGTGTTCCAGTATGACCGACTTTTTTCGTTTTTAATATTTTCCTCAGTCTGAATACACAATCATGCGACGTCAGTCCAGCGGGTTTATATAAAGGTAATATTCCCTCCACCTTTGGTCACTCCATTTCTATTTTGTATCGAAAAAAAAGGATAGACAATTGTCTATCCATTTATTCTTCTTCATTTTTTTCCATGCTTCTTTCTTCATGGTGCAATTGATGAATGAGAGAATTGATTCGATTTCCATAATCCATTGATTCATCCCATTCAAAAAGGATCTCAGGTGTTTTGCGTAAACGAATACGATGTCCGATTTCAGTTCGGATAAAACCTTTCGCCTTTGCAAGACCTTTAAGAGTATTTTCCTTTTGCTCTTCATCGCCCAAAACAGAAATATATACTTTTGCTTGTTGTAGATCTCCTGATACTTGAACGTCTGTAACTGTCACAAAGCCGATCCGAGGATCTTTAATTTTTCGACCGATGATGTCACTTAGTTCTTTCTTCATTTGTTCTCCAACACGATTTGCTCTGTGGCTCATCACTTCACCTCTTAACTTAAAGCCATTCTACATCGGTGATTGTTCTTTCTATTTCAGGGAAAGAATCAATAAATTTAAGTGCATTTTGCAGTTCCAGTTCAGTCATTACCCGATTGGATGTTACAGCAGCAATGGCTATTTTCGTCCTTTGCCAAACATCCTGATAGTCAACTTCTGAAACCGATACATTAAATTTTTGTTTTAACCTGGTAAGAATTCGCTGCAAAACCGCACGTTTTTCTTTTAATGAATGCGCATCGTAAATAATACATTCACAAACAGCGATACCTACAATCATTTACGCTCTATTTCTTCCATTACGTATGCTTCAATAATATCTCCTTCTTTAACATCATTGAAGTTCTTAATGGTAATACCACATTCATAACCTTGTGAAACCTCTTTGGCATCATCTTTAAAACGTTTTAATGCATCGATATTTCCTTCAAAGATGACAACACCATTACGAATTAAACGAATTCCGCTATCACGAGTAATTTTACCGTCTGTCACATAAGAACCAGCAATGGTTCCAACCTTTGAAACTTTAAAGGTTTGACGAATTTCCGCTTGACCAATTACTTTTTCTTTAAATTCAGGATCAAGCATACCTTTCATAGCAGCTTCAATTTCTTCGATTACTTTATAGATAATGCTGTGTAGACGAACATCTACCTTTTCCTGTTCAGCTGCACGCTTTGCATTCACATCAGGACGTACGTTAAATCCAATTACAATCGCGTTTGAAGCTGAGGCAAGTGTAATATCCGACTCATTGATGGCACCTGCACCACTATGAATAATTCTGATATTTACACCTTCAACATCAATTTTTTGCAGGGAAGCAGCAACGGCTTCAGCCGAACCTTGAACATCAGCTTTAAGGATGATATTTAAATCCTTCATCTCGCCTTGCTTTAGCTGTTCAAATAAATTATCTAGGCTGACAATTGATTTTTCACCACGTTGAGCTGCCAGTGCTTGTTGCGCACGTGCTTCTCCAACTTGACGAGCTGTTTTCTCATCGTCGAATACGACAAAACGGTCACCAGCTTGTGGAACATCACTTAAACCTGTGATTTCAACAGGTGTAGAAGGTCCAGCTTCTTTCACACGGCGTCCTAGGTCATTTACCATTGCCCGAACACGACCATATGTGTTTCCTACAACAATCGGATCACCGATCTTCAGTGTACCGTTTTGAACGAGCAAAGTAGCAACGGATCCGCGGCCTTTATCTAATTGTGCTTCAATTACGGTACCAACTGCTTTACGGTTAGGGTTTGCTTTCCATTCTTCCACTTCACTAACAAGAAGAATCATTTCCAACAGATTATCGATTCCTTCTCCTGTTTTTGCGGAAAGTGGAACAAAGATTGTGTCTCCGCCCCATGCTTCAGAAACTAATCCATGCTCAGTAAGTTCCTGCATAACACGGTCAGCGTTGGCAGCCTCTTTATCCATTTTATTAACAGCAACGATAATTGGAACTTCTGCAGCTTTGGCATGGTTAATCGCCTCAACTGTTTGCGGCATAACACCGTCATCAGCAGCTACCACAAGGATTGTGATATCTGTAATTTTTGCACCACGTGCACGCATAGTTGTAAAAGCAGCGTGTCCCGGTGTATCAAGGAATGTTATCTTTTTCCCATTTTCAACAACTTGGTAAGCACCAATATGCTGGGTAATTCCACCTGCTTCACCTTCCGTTACCTTTGTGTTACGAATGGAATCAAGCAAAGTTGTTTTACCATGGTCAACGTGACCCATAATGGTTACAACGGATGGTCTTTCCACTAGGTCTTCTGGTGCGTCTTCAGTGAAATAAACTTCAAGATCTGTCGTATCGATCTTAACTTCTTCCTCGACCTCAACACCATATTCACTTGCAATTAATTCAATCGCGTCTTTATCTAAAACCTGGTTAATTGTTGCCATTACGCCAAGTAAAAATAGCTTCTTAATGATTTCAGAAGGTTCGCGGTAGATTTTTTTTGCAAGTTCGCCTACAGTTAGAGATTCACTAAAAGTAATTTTAGCTGGAAGCTCCTTGACTTTCTTAACCTGAGGCTGTGCTTGCGGAACCGGTGTATGGTTCTTTTTCCGGTTGTTATTATTATTGCGATTTTGATTATTATTATTAAAAGGTTTTTTATTTCCTTTTCCTGCACTAAAAACTTTATTTTCCTTAGATTGGAATTGTTGACTATGTTTTTTACTGTCAACCGCTTTTGGTGGAGATACTACTTTCACCTTGCTAGGAGTTGTCGTCTTAGAGTCGTCATCCTCAAAGGCTTTTGGGCTTGTTTTACTTTGCACTTGTGGTTTAACTCCCTGCTGCTGTGGTTTCTGATTCTGGCGATTTTGCTGTTGCGGTCTCGCTTGCTTTTGTTGTGGTTTGCTATCATTTTTATTATAGGTTGCGTCTAGCTTAACAACTGCCGCATCCTCAATCGTTGCCATATGATTTGAAACCTCTATATTCATTTCTTTCAACTTGGTAATTACATCTTTACTTGAAATATTGTGTTTTTTTGCATACTCATAAACACGTATTTTACTCATATTTTCACCCCCGCTAAAATTAATCGAGCAACGTCATCAATTTTTTTGCAAATCCATCATCCAGTACAGCTACAACAACGCGGGCTTCTTTGCCAATCGCTTGGCCCAGAAGGTGGCGATCTTCCACTAGTTTATATGGAACTTGGTATGACTTACATTTATCTGTAATTTTCTTTGTCGTATTTGCAGATGCATCTGCCGATAAAAGTACGAGCTTTGCTTTTCCGCCTCGTATCTCCTTAACAGAAAGCTCCTCACCCGATATGATTTTCCGTGCTCGATTTGCTAAGCCAAGTAACGACATCCATGGATGTGTATTCATATGGATTGCCTGTTATCCTTTTCTATCAATTCCAAAAGTTCCTCGTATAAGGTTTCACTTATCGAAACTTCTAAATGATTAGAAAGGATGTTTTTCTTCTTGGCTAGTAGGACCGCTTCCTTGTCCTTTGAAAGGTATGCACCTCTGCCCGACTTTTTTCCAGTTAAGTCGATAGATACTTCCCCTTCTTTTGAGCGAACGATGCGAACGAGTTCTTTTTTCGGCTTCATTTCGCCGGTTGCGACACACTTCCGCATAGGAACTTTTTTACGATTGTTCACGATCATTCACCTCACTTCTTATTCCTTTTCTTCTTCATCATTAAAGTCTACATCAACTTGATCATCAAAAAGTCGAATCATTTCCTCACGTGGATAGATTCCTAATTCACGTGCTTCGGTTTCTGATTTGATATCTATTTTCCAACCGGTCAACTTTGCAGCCAAACGGGCATTTTGTCCGCGCTTCCCAATTGCCAGTGAAAGTTGATAATCTGGTACAACGACTGTGGTTGCTTTTTCAGATTCATTCACCATGACATCTAATACTTTAGAAGGGCTTAAAGAATTCGCAACAAAGACGACAGGATTATCGGACCATTTAACAATATCGATTTTTTCACCCTTCAATTCATTCACAACAGCTTGAACCCTTGTACCTTTTGGACCTACGCAAGATCCGACTGGATCAACTTCATTGTTATCCGAATGAACAGAAATTTTCGAACGGTCTCCTGCTTCACGAGCTACTGATTTGATCTCAACTGTCCCATCATATATTTCTGGAACTTCTATCTCGAACAATCTTTTAAGTAATCCAGGATGAGTACGTGATACGAAAATTTGTGGACCTTTCGTAGTCTTCTCAACCTTCGTAATAAACACCTTTATACGGTCATGTGGCTTATACCGCTCATTTGGCATTTGTTCATTAACAGGGAGCAAAGCTTCAATTTTTCCAAGACTCACATAAATAAACTTTGAATCAAGTCTTTGAACAATTCCGGTCATGATATCTTCTTCACGGTCAATAAATTCAGAATAAATGATGCCTCTTTCAGCTTCCCTCACTCTTTGGGTAACAACTTGCTTGGCTGTTTGGGCTGCAATTCTTCCAAAGTCCTTAGGAGTTACTTCCATTTCAACTACATCTTCAACAGCATAATTAGGGTTAATGTTTCTGGCATCTGTTAATGATATTTCAAGACGAGGGTCAAAAACTTCATCCACTACTTCTTTTCTGGCAAAAACACGCATGGAGCCTGTTCCCAGATTTAAATCAATTCGAACATTTTGGGCTTGATTAAAATTGCGTCGATATGCCGAGATCAGTGCGGCTTCAATCGCGTCGATTAAAACATCTCTAGAAATGCCCTTTTCTCTTTCTAGTATTGTAAGAGCATCTAATAATTCGCTGCTCATTTGATCATATCCCCCTATCTTTCATATATATTATCTTTTATTATGAAAAAATAACTGCTAGCCTTGCACTAGCCACTTTTTCAAAAGGAATCTCGATGACTTTTTTACGGGTTTTGATTTTGATTTCAACCTTTACTGTCAGCCCATCATAATCAAGTAACTTTCCTTCAAATCCTTTTTCACCGTCAATAGGTTCGTATGTTTTAATGAACACATTTTTACCAATTGCCTTTTCGAAGTCCTTCGCCTTTTTCAAGGGTCTTTCTGCACCAGGGGACGAAACCTCAAGAAAATAATTTTGGGTTATCGGGTCAAGCTCATCGAGTTTTTCACTAAGCCGTTCACTGACAATGCCACAGTCCTCAATATCAACACCGTTTTCCTTATCAATATATACGCGAAGAAACCAGTTTTTCCCTTCTTTAACAAACTCAATTTCCACCAATTCTAATTCTAATTCTTTCAAGATTGGCTGAGTTAGCTCTTCTACTACTTCCGTTACTTTGCTCATGTTTAACCTCCTTTACCGACATTTTCACCCATATTATACGTATTTCACGGAAAGTTTTATCAATAACTCTGTAAAATTGTCCAATACAAAAACGAAAGAGCGGGTTTCCCCACTCTTTAACACGAGAGTATTTCTTAGTATTTCCAATAAAACTATACCATAACCAAATTTTATATGCAAACCGAAAGGCATTAGATCAAGGTTTTTACTATTTAGAATAAGGATAGCTGATTTTGATCTGGTAAAGATCCTAGACAGCCTTGCTTATCTAAATATTCTAGTATAGTTTTTGACACTTTACCACGTTGCTGTAAGTCCTCTTTAGATAGAAATTCTCCATCTTTTCTTGCCTTTACAATGTTATAAGCGGCATTTGTTCCAAGCCCTGGTATTGAATTAAATGGAGGGATTAATGAATTTTCTTCAATAATAAACTCAGATGCATCGGATTTATATAAATCATAGTTTTGGAAAGAAAAACCCCGTTCCACCATTTCAAGGGCCAACTCGAGAACAGTTAATAGGTTTTTTTCCTTATTTGAAGCTTCAAGGCCTTTTGCATTTATTTCCTCTATCTTTGCACGAATCGATTCAGAACCTCTTGTCATTACCTCTAAATCAAAATCTTCTGCACGAACCGTAAAATAGGCAGCGTAATATAAAAGCGGCAAATGAACCTTGAAATAAGCAATTCTAACGGCCATCAATACATAGGCCGCTGCGTGGGCCTTAGGGAACATATATTTAATCTTTTTACAAGAATCAATATACCATTCCGGTACTTCATTACGACGCATTTCTGCTTCCATTTCTTCTGAGAGTCCTTTCCCTTTACGAACTGACTCCATTATTTTAAAAGCAAATGATGGTTCTAGTCCCTGATAAATAAGGTAGACCATGATATCATCACGACAGCCAATAACTTCACTCAGATTACAGATGTTGTTATGGATTAATTCTTGTGCGTTACCGAGCCATACATCCGTTCCATGTGACAGACCGGAAATTTGGACAAGTTCAGAAAAAGTTGTAGGTTTTGTATCTTCTAACATTTGGCGGACAAATCGTGTACCGAATTCAGGAATCCCAAGGGTACCTGTTTTACACATAATTTGCTGTTCCGTAACACCTAATGATTCAGTTCCACTAAAAATTTTCATGACTTCTGGATCATCTGTTGGAATCGTTTTTGGGTCCATTCCACTGAGGTCTTGCAGCATTCTTATTACGGTTGGATCGTCGTGCCCAAGTATATCAAGCTTTAAGACATTATCGTGAATGGAATGGAAATCAAAATGTGTTGTCTTCCATTCAGAGTTTCTATCATCTGCAGGGAACTGTATTGGTGAAAAGTCATAGACATCCATGTAATCAGGAATAACGATAATACCACCTGGATGCTGACCAGTTGTTCGTTTTACACCTGTACAACCGGAAGCAAGTCTTTCTATTTCCGCTCCGCGTAATTGTAAATTATTGTCCTGCTGATATGCTTTCACATATCCGAAAGCTGTTTTATCTGCTACTGTTCCAATCGTACCAGCTCGAAATACATTGTCTTCTCCAAAAAGAACCTTCGTGTAGTTATGAGCACGAGGCTGATACTCACCGGAGAAGTTCAAGTCGATATCGGGAACCTTGTCCCCTTTAAAACCAAGGAAGGTTTCAAAGGGAATGTCATGTCCGTCTTTTCGGTATTTACCTCCACATTGCGGACAGTCTTTATCTGGTAAATCAAATCCTGATCCAACAGAACCGTCATTGAAGAATTCCGAATGCTTACAGGTTGGACAGACGTAATGAGGGGGCAATGGATTCACTTCGGTAATTTCCGTCATCGTTGCAACAAAAGAAGAACCTACAGATCCACGTGATCCAACAAGATATCCATCATCCAGGGATTTTTTCACTAGTTTATGGGAAATCAAGTAAATAACAGCGAAACCATGGCCGATGATGCTTTTCAATTCTTTTTCAAGGCGTGCTTCTACGATTTCTGGAAGCGGTTCTCCGTAAATCTTCTTTGCCATCGAATAACTCATTTCGCGCATTTCTTCATCTGCGCCTTCAATCCTTGGCGTGTATAAGTCATCTTTAATCGGCTTAATGACATCAATCATATCTGCTATCTTGTTTGTATTGGTAATAACAATTTCCTTCGCCTTTTCTCCTCCAAGGAAAGAAAACGCTGCAAGCATTTCATTGGTTGTTCTAAAATGGACATCAGGTAATTTGTGACGATTTAACGGGTTTGCTCCACCTTGTGAATTAACTAATATTTTTCGGTAGATCTTATCATTCTCATTTAAATAATGTACATTACCCGTTGCAACGACCGGAATACCTAATTTATCGCCAAGTTTTACTATATTCCCAATGATATCTTCAAGTGCCTTTTCATCACGAACTAGTTCCATTTCAATCAATGGAGCATTTACTTCCTTCGGCATAACTTCAAGGTAATCATAGAATTGTGCCGCCGCTTCCACTTCATCAGGGGATTTTTGCATCATTCCTTCAAAAACTTCCCCTTTATTACAGCCGGAACCAACAATAATCCCTTCTCTGTATTTTTGTAGGACCGACCGTGGCAGTCTTGGTACTCTATAAAAATATTCAATATGTGAAATGGATACGAGTTTAAATAAGTTCTTTAAACCAACTTCCGTTTGCGCAAGTAACGTACAATGATACGGACGTGCACGTTGATAGGCATTTCCTTTCCCCATGTTATCGTTAAATTGATCGTGGTATTCAATCCCTTTTTCTAATGAGTCCTTAAGCATTTTTAAGAGTAAATACCCGGTAGCTTCTGCGTCGTATATAGCTCTATGGTGCTGTGTTAATTCGATATCAAACTTTTTGGCTAATGTATTTAAACGATGATTTTTCAGTTCTGGATACAGGAATCTACCTAGCTCTAGGGTATCAATAACGGGATTTTTTGCCTTTTCTAGTCCTATATTTTTATACCCAACATTAAGGAAACCCATATCGAAAGAAGCATTATGAGCAACAAGGATTCCGTCTCCTACCCACTCATGAAATCTTTGTATTACTTCTCCGACTTCAGGAGCATTTTGCACCATATCATCAGTAATTCCTGTAAGGTTTATCGTGGTTGCCGATAAACGATGATGCGGATTCGCAAATGATTCAAAGCGATCAATTATTTCCCCGTTTTGAATTTTAACGGCAGCTAATTCAATGATCGTATCGTACACTGCTGATAGACCCGTGGTTTCAACGTCAAAAACAATAAATGTATCTTCTGCTAATAACCGATGGACATCATTATAGGCAATCGGCACACCATCATCCACAAGATTTACTTCTACACCATAAAGAATTTTAATATCATTTTTCTTTCCTGCACCATAAGCTTCAGGAAAGGATTGGGCAACAGCATGGTCAGTAACAGCAATCGCTTTATGTCCCCACTTTTTTGCCTGAGCTATCAGCGTCCCTACAGGAGTAACTGCATCCATTGAACTCATAGGAGTATGAAGATGGAGCTCTACACGTTTTTGATCCTCTGGAGCTGTATCTTTACGACCCTCTGGTTTGATTTCGTTTATATCATTTCCAATCATGACTAAATCACGTACAAAGGTATCATTTTGAATGCTGCCTCGTACCCTTACCCACATACCTTTTTTGACGAGCTGGTAAAGGGCTGCGTCTTCTTTATCCCGTGAAAACATTTTAACCATGAGAGAGCTTGTGTAATCCGTAACCTTAAAGGTTAAGAGCGTACGGCCACTTCTTAACTCTCTTGTCTCTGCGTCAAAAATAAACCCTTCTACTGTGACTCTTCTTTCTTCATCCACTATATCAATCATGTTTCGCAGGTCTGAATCATCCTTAATTGTAAGACCAATTGAGAGTGGACCTTCAGAAACTGCCCCTCCTGCATCCTTCTCCGCTTCTTTCTTTTGTAAATCAGCTAAGGCCATGAGTCCGCGTTCTTGATCTTCTTTTTGTTTTGCTAATAAAAATTGTTGGTATTCGTCATTTTTCTCTACATTATTAATGTCCGTTTCAACTGTTAAACTCGGAAATCCGAACGATTGGTAGAGGTCGGTAATCATCGCGCCATATTTCTTCTTTAAGGCCATACCTTCCGTCTCATTGCGTACTGAAATGGTTACCTTATTACCACTAACTGTCGGCACTTGTTCATTCAATAATTTTAGCATTGGCGGAGAGATACCATCGATTTGTTGAATACTATGATTCCAATACTCTAGAAGTAATTCTGGATGAAAGCTTTGATCTTCAACTTTTAAATCATAGGTAATATTTGCTATATTTGAGAATTTTCTTTCAAGTTGAGTAGTAAAACGAAGATACAAACTATAAGGAAGAATTTTTTCTAGTAAAAATTGAAAATGCCATTTTCTTGCCTTCTTTTCTACAATAAATCTCTCAATTTGTGCATTTTGAAATTGTGCTACAACAGCGTCCTCTATTAATTCTAGTTGCTGGAGCAAGAGTAAGAATCGCTCTTTTTTGCCAGAGGCATGTTCGCTCATCATTCCCTCTCCCATCTATATAAATCTTTTAATGTATCTATTATCAAAAAGTAATTATATCATATGATACATAATCATTCGGCGTATTTCGACAGAAAAATAAAACCAAAAAAGTAAATAAAATTTACAGCCATTCCGCTTTCTATTCAAGATGGGCATTCAGGCAAATTCTATTTGACCGAAAGATTTCTTTATTGTCTTTTTGGGCACATGTGGCCTCTCTATCTGACCGAAAAATCTCCCTTTTTTTTCGGGCAATAAAAAAGGGGCTCACTGAGGAACCCCTTTAAAATAGTTATCTTATAAGAAAAACCTCTGAATATCATTCCAGGTAACAACCAGCATAAGGAGCATTAGCAATGCAAATCCAATAAAGTGGACCATGCCTTCCTTGTGACGATCAATCGGCTTTCCTCTTACAGCTTCTACTGCAAAAAACATTAGCCTTCCTCCGTCAAGTGCAGGAATAGGCAAGAGGTTCATAATCCCTAGGTTAATGCTCAGAATAGCTGCCCACTTCATGACATAGTAAATACCAGACTGGACAACTGTATCAGTTGAGGCGTATATTCCAACCGGACCTGAGAGCATATCGATGGAGAATTGACCAGTGACTAACTGACCGAGCATCACAAAAATTTGTTTTGTCCAAAAGTATGTCTCAGTAAAACCAGAGGTAATCGCTTTTAAAGGTGATTTCTCAATTGGACTATAAACACCAATGAGACCAATCTTTTCACCCTCGACCGTTTGCTCTTTTGGAGTAACTGTTATTTCTTGTTCTTGCCCATCACGTGTAATCGAAAAATCAAGTTCCTCATTCGGATTTTCCCTGATAATTTCAACAACATCGGACCAGCTTGAAATTTCAGCACCGTTTATACTGTTGACAACGTCACCTTGCAGGAGACCAGCAGCATTTGCAGCACCATCCGTTGTAATTTCCCCTAATTTAGGTTCGTTTGTTGGAACACCTTGTAAGAACGCAATGATAATAAACAAAAAGAAAGCGAGGACAAAATTCATCATCGGGCCAGCAAAAATGGCCATGGTTCTTTGTGGCAGGGTTTTGGACGCAAATTGACGGTTATATGGAGCTAATTGTGTTTCGATTCCATTTTCAATCGTAACTGCAGTCGGGCTTACAGTGAAAGTCTGCAAGCTTTCTTCGTCATCATCCGGATAGCCCTTAATAAATAACTTGTGTTCAATATCTGCATATTCCACTTCAACAATCCGGCAATCAGGATACTTTTCTTTATTGTTTAATATGATTTTATTAACGGTATTATCTTTGTCGAATAAAAGCCCGATTCTATAACCTGGTTTTATTTCGACAACTTCTGGGTCTTCACCTGCCATTCGGACAAAACCACCTATTGGCAGCAACCTAATGGTATACGTTGTTTCCCCTTTTTTATGAGAAAAAACCTTAGGACCAAATCCAATCGCAAATTCGCGGCATAAAATACCTGCCCGTTTTGCAAAAATTAAATGGCCTAATTCATGGAAGAAGACTAGCGCTCCAAAGATAACAATAAAGGCAATAACTGTACTCAAACTAAAAAACCACCTTTTTTATAGAGGCTCTCTTCTTAAACTTTGTTCGTTTTAGAACAAAATTTATTAAGAAAAGAGCCTGCAAAATAAATTCAAAAGCGAAAAATAGCTATTTCAAAGTAAAAATCGGCTTTATGATTTTTACAACTATTTTTACGATAACAGCCTTTATAGAAGTGAAGATACATATTGTCTTGTTTCTTTGTCCACCTCATGAATAATGGATAAGTCAGGATTGATAATTATATCATGCTTGGTTAATGCCTTTTCGATCATATCCTCAATTTGTAAGAATGTAATCTTTTCATTTAAAAATGCAGCTACTGCCACTTCATTTGCAGCATTTAAGACAGTTGGAAGTGTCCCGCCTTTTTTCCCTGCCTCATAAGCAAATTTCATACAGCGAAAACGGTCATCGTCCATTTCTTGAAAGTGCAATTTACCTATTTGCGCTAAATTTAATCGTTGAGATGAAGCTAACGGTAAGCGGTTAGGGTATGAAAGCGCATATTGGATCGGTACTCGCATATCAGGTGTTCCCAGCTGTGCGATGATACTGCTGTCATGAAACTCCACCATTGAATGAATAATACTTTCTTTATGAAGAAGGACATCAATTTTTTCATACGGCATATTGTATAGCCAATGTGCTTCAATCACTTCAAGCCCTTTGTTCATCATTGTAGCTGAATCTATGGTTATTTTTGCTCCCATTGACCAATTAGGGTGATTTAAGGCTTCTTTTACTGTAACACCTTCAAGGTCGTTTCGTGTCCGATCACGGAAACTTCCTCCGGAGGCAGTCAAAATCAATCTTTCTATGGTCTTATCTTGTTCACCCTGCAGGCATTGAAAAATAGCCGAATGTTCACTATCCACTGGAAGTAATGCTACTCCATTCCTTTCGGCAGCCTCCATGACAAGGTGCCCAGCTGTTACCAATGTCTCTTTATTCGCAATTGCGATGGTCTTGCCACTTTCAATTGCTTGTAAGGTTGGATTTAAGCCAACACTACCAAGAACCGCATTTACGAGGATATCAGCCGAAGGGTATACAGCAACTTCTACAAGCCCCTCATCGCCAAAGGTAAATTTAGTTTTGGGGAATTCTAGTTTTAATGTATTACAATCATGGTACTCTTGTACAGAAACAAGCTCTGGTTGAAATTCAGCAATCATTTTTCTTGCTAATTCTAGATTCTTCCCTAAAGAGATTGCCACTAATTTAAATTCTGTTGGATGTTCACGCAAAATATCTAAAGTTTGGGTTCCAATTGAGCCAGTAGCACCCAAAATACTAATCCTCTTCAACGATCATTCAACTCCTAAATTCTACCATAAGTGAAAAAAATGTAATAATGGCAGAACGAATAAAAGACTATCAAAACGGTCAAGGATTCCACCATGTCCAGGAAGAATATTTCCCGAATCCTTCACGCCAAAGTGACGCTTAAACGCAGATTGGACTAAGTCCCCTATTTGTCCAAAGATTGAAAGTACAGCGGTTATTACAAGTAATGATAGTAAGTTTGCATTTATGTCTGTCAATAAAGAAAAGAGGACAGCGACAATTAATGCACAAACAACACCGCCAAGCGAACCTTCCACCGTTTTGTTCGGACTAATTTCAGGCCATAGTTTTGTTCTGCCTGTAGCTTTTCCAACAAAGTAAGCACCTGAATCAGTGGCCCAAATCATAAATAAAGAGTAAAAAATATACACTAGACCGGCATCACGCGTTTCAATAAAGAAATAAAAACCGATGCCAACATAAATGGCCGATAATATCGAAAAACCAACGTCTTCAAAGGTAAATCGATTTTTCGTTATGACAGTATAGGCCAATAACAAGAGTATAAAGGCAATTCCAAGTTCCGTTTTTGTATAGTAAAAGGAATCTACTATGTCACTGTACTGCTCTGGATATAAAATAACCCAGAGAAATAAAACTGTTAACAGTCCATGAACTGAAAAAATACTAAGTTTTTTCATTTTTAATAATTCATACAAACCCACTGTTGCTAGGAAGTACGTTAATAATACAAAAGGTAGTCCACCGTAAAAAACAATAGGTAGAAATAAAGCAGCTGCTACGACTCCTGTAATGATTCTTTGCTTCATCTAAGATTTCAACACCTTTTTAGGACTTGAGAAAGTACTTAAATACCGCCAAATCGACGTTGACGATTTTGATATGCTTCAATTGCTTCAATTAGATGTTTTTCTCTAAAATCTGGCCATAATACATCCGTAAACCAAAACTCGGTATAGGCTAATTGCCAAAGCATAAAATTGCTTAGACGTATTTCCCCGCTAGTTCGGATCAATAGATCCGGATCTTTATGGTCGGATGTCATTAGATATGAAGAGAATACTTCTTCATTTAATTCGCTCTCTTTCAGTATTCCACTTTTATAATCATTTAAGACTTTTTTGGTCGCATCAATAATTTCAGACCTGCTTCCATAGTTAAGGGCAAAGTTTAATACAAGACCATCATTGTCCTTTGTGTCTTCCATGGCTTTTTCAATTGCATGTAATGTATGTACTGGCAGTTGGTCTTTATAGCCCATCATTTCTACTTTAACATTTTCATCAATTAGTTCAGGCAGGAAGGTCCCTAAAAATTCTTCTGGTAGCTTCATTAAGTAATCTACTTCATTTTTTGGCCGTTTCCAATTTTCCGTTGAAAAAGCATATAAAGTCAGCGTTTTTATTCCAAGTGCGTTTGCTAACTTCGTTATTTTCCGCACGACCTTCATACCTTCATGATGGCCTGCAATTCGCGGCAATGCTCTTTTCTTTGCCCAACGCCCATTGCCATCCATAATAATCGCTACATGTTCCGGTACCGGCAATTTTTTAACCTCTTCTATATGTTCTCGGAGTGTGGAAGAGTTATTATTTTGATTCTTCCAAAGCCTAATTTTATTAAACATAACATTGCTCCTCCAAATTAAGATAATCATTTCCTCCGATAATAGATCATGCCCACAGAGCCTGTGTTGATATATATGAAGAATGCTGATTTTTGCATGCTTTTATCATACCAAAAAAGTAAAAATATATCTTCTTCTAATTAATTTATGTATTAGGACAAGAAATAAGAATGATGTTTTACTTTCCACTTTAAAAATTATTTTAAGGAGAAAATAGTGAAAAAACCCCCTGAAAAGAGGGTTCTTCAAAATAATTAAACTTCCAAGATTTCTTTTTCTTTGTCTTTTGTTATTTGGTCAATCTTGCTGATATGCTCATCTGTTAGCTTTTGAATATCATCAGAATAACCGCGAAGGGCATCTTCGGTAATTTCTCCGTTTTTCTCCAACTTTTTCAAGTCATCGTTACCGTCACGGCGAATATTACGGATGGCTACTTTAGCCTCTTCAGATTCTTTCTTAACCAATTTAACAAGCTCTTTACGGCGCTCTTCTGTCAATTGAGGAATAGCAAGGCGAATCACCTGACCATCATTTGAAGGATTCAAACCTAAATCGGATTTAAGAATGGCTTTTTCAATATCACCTAGAATGGATTTATCATAAGGCTGAATAACAAGAAGTCTAGCTTCTGGAGTTGAAATTCCTGCCATTTGATTTACTGGTGTTGGTGCTCCATAATAGTCAATTGTAATTCTATCGAGTAAAGAAGCACTCGCTCTCCCTGCACGAATACTCGCAAGCTCACGAGTGTAAGCTTGGATAGCTTTTGACATTCTATCTTTTACAGTTGAAATCACTTGTTTTGGCATTAAATTTTCCCCCTAACAATCGTTCCAATTTTTTCACCCATAACAGCACGTTTAATATTGCCCTGTTCCATAATAGAGAAAACAATAAGTGGAATATCATTATCCATACATAATGAAGAAGCCGTTGAATCCATAACAGCTAATCCTTCTTTAATAACATCCAAGAAAGTGAGGTCATCGTATTTTGTTGCATTCGGGTCAAGACGAGGATCAGCAGAATATACACCGTCCACATTATTCTTTGCCATTAATATCACTTCGGCATCGATTTCAGCAGCACGAAGTGCAGCAGTTGTATCGGTTGAAAAATATGGATTACCCGTACCCGCAGCAAAAATAACTACTCGCTTCTTTTCTAAATGTCTCATTGCACGACGTCTAATATATGGTTCTGCAACTTGACGCATTTCAATGGAGGTTTGAACGCGTGATTCAATCCCCAAATGTTCTAAGCTATCTTGAAGTGCTAATGAGTTCATGACTGTGGCAAGCATACCCATGTAATCGGCAGTTGCTCTGTCCATTCCCATCTCACTGCCTATTTTACCACGCCAAATATTACCACCGCCAACAACAACTGCCACCTCAACACCAAGTTCTGCAATTTCCTTTACTTGTCCAGCGATTGATTTAATAACGGATGGTTTAATACCGAAGCTAGATTCTCCAGCAAGTGCTTCCCCGCTTAGTTTTAGAACGACACGTTTGTACTTAGGACCGCTCATATGAACCTCCTTATTATGTATATTATTATTATTATTAAAAAAAACTTTAAAAATAGGGAACACAACGTGTTCCCTATTCAAAACATATTTTGCGTACCTTGATTAGAACCAATTACTTTTTATTAACTTGATTCATAACTTCTTCAGCGAAGTTGTCTTCACGCTTTTCAATACCTTCGCCTACTTCGTAGCGAATAAATTCACGTACAGTAGCGCCTTTTGACTCTACGAACTGACGGATTTTTTGATCAGGGTTTTTAACGAAAGTTTGATCAAGTAAGCAAACATCTTCGAAATATTTGCCAAGGCGGCCTTCAACCATTTTTTCAACGATTTTTTCAGGTTTGCCTTCGTTAAGAGCTTGTGTAGTTAACACTTGACGCTCACGCTCAACTTCTTCTTGAGAAACTTGGTCACGTGAAACATATAATGGTCTTAGAGCAGCAATGTGCATAGAAACATCTTTCGCTGCATCTGCATCAGTTGTACCTTCAAGAACTGTTAAAACACTAATACGGCCACCCATGTGAAGGTATGCACCAAAAGCATCATTGTCAGTTTTAGATACTACAGTAAAGCGACGAAGAGATAACTTTTCACCAATTTTAGCAATAGCTGCATTGATGTAGTCTGCAACCGTTACGCCATTAATAGTTTGTGCAGAAGCTTCCTCAACAGTTGCCGGTTTGTTAGCAAGCAAGTGCGCAGCTAATTCTTTTACAAGGTTTTGGAATGCTTCGTTCTTTGCAACGAAATCTGTCTCAGAGTTTACTTCTAAAATAACTGCATTGTTTCCTTCAGCAACAACATATGTTAAACCTTCTGCTGCAATACGGTCACCTTTTTTCGCAGCTGACGCAATTCCTTTTTCGCGTAAGAAGTCAATTGCTTTTTCCATATCACCATTTGTTTCTGTTAACGCCTTTTTACAATCCATCATTCCAGCGCCAGTTTTTTCACGTAATTCTTTTACCATTTGAGCAGTAACTGCCATTAGTAATTCCTCCTTAAACTATGTACTATAATATCTTAGCCATTCCTGCATAAGATAAACATTTCTTAAAAAAAGGTGATAAAGGGTCTCCCTCTTATCACCTTTTTGAATAAGTCACTATCTTACGCTTCTTGTGCTACTTCTTCACCTTGTTTAGCTTCTAGAATCGCATCCGCCATTTTACCAGTTAATAGTTTAACGGCACGGATTGCATCATCGTTAGCTGGAATTACAACATCGATTTCATCTGGATCACAGTTAGTATCAACAATACCTACGATAGGAATGTTTAACTTTTTAGCTTCTGCTACTGCGATACGCTCTTTACGAGGGTCGATGATGAATAGTGCATCAGGAAGTTGCTTCATATCTTTGATTCCGCCTAAGAATTTTTCAAGGCGTTCTTGTTCTTTCTTAAGTTGAACAACTTCTTTTTTAGGTAATACTTCGAAAGTACCGTCTTCTGACATTCTTTCGATATCTTTTAAGCGACCAATACGCTTTTGGATTGTTTCAAAGTTAGTTAAAGTACCACCCAACCAACGTTGGTTAACAAAGTACATACCTGAACGAGCTGCTTCTTCTTTAACAGAATCTTGAGCTTGTTTCTTCGTACCAACAAAAAGGATTGTTCCGCCGTTTGCAGCAAGATCTTTCACCCAGTTATAAGCTTCTTCAACTTTCTTAACTGTTTTTTGTAGGTCGATGATGTAGATACCGTTACGCTCTGTGAAGATATATTTCTTCATCTTAGGGTTCCAACGGCGAGTTTGGTGTCCAAAGTGTACACCAGCTTCAAGCAATTGCTTCATTGAAATTACTGACATGTTATTTTCCTCCTATGGTTTCGTTTTCCTCCGCTTGTCTCATTTTTAAACAGCAACTGTAAAAGTTACAGCACCGGCTGTTAAATCAACAAGCGTGTGTAATAACACCGTTAAATAATATAGCATATGTGGGAATAACAATCAAGTTTTACTTTCAAAAAAAATCCCCAGTTATACTGGGGACTACTGCTATCATTAATTAGATCTTAATTTATCAAGCTCTACTAGGAATTTATCGTTTAGAACTTTGATATATGTTCCTTTCATACCAAGGGAACGAGATTCGATTACTCCAGCACTTTCTAGCTTTCTTAAAGCATTAACAATAACAGAACGTGTAATACCAACACGATCTGCAATTTTTGAAGCTACAAGTAAGCCTTCATGGCCATTTAATTCTTCAAAAATATGTTCGATAGCTTCAAGCTCACTATATGATAATGAACTGATAGCCATTTGAACAACTGCCTTGCTTCTTGCTTCTTCTTCAATTTCTTCTGACTTTTCACGTAAAATTTCCATACCAACAACCGTTGCACCGTACTCAGCAAGAATAAGATCATCATCATGGAATTTTTCTTGCAATCTTGCAAGGATTAATGTCCCTAGACGTTCCCCGCCGCCAATAATTGGCACAATGGTAGTTAATCCTTCACGGAATAAATCTCTGTTTTCAACAGGGAATGCAGTATATGCACTATCAACGTCAAGGTTTGAAGATGTTTCTTGAATGCTAAAAAGACCATTAGTATATTCCTCTGGGAATTGTCTATCTTCCAACATTTTCTTCATACGTTCATTTTCAATTTGTTGATTTATTGCAAAGCCTAAAAGCTTACCTCTGCGGCTGACAACGAAAATATTCGCTTCAATCACTTCGCTTAGGGTTTCAGACATTTCTTTAAAATTTACTGGTTTTCCTGCTGCTTTTTGTAATAACACATTAATTTTTCTCGTTTTAGTAAGTAAATCCATCTGTTTCTTCCTCCTAATTAACTCAGAACCATTATTAAGTTTAATTGTTATATAATTACAAGATAAATTGGCTTAAATCTTTGTTTTTTGATATTGCTCCAAGCTTATCATCTACATATTGTGGAGTAATCGTAATCTTCTCCATTAATATATCAGGTGCCTCAAACGACAAATCTTCGAGTAGTTTTTCTAAAATCGTGTGAAGTCTTCTAGCCCCAATATTATCTGTATTTTGATTCACTTCAAAAGCAACTTCAGCTATTCTACGAATAGCATCGTCAGAAAATTCAATTTGTATACCTTCTGTTTCTAATAATGCCTGATATTGTTTAATTAATGCATTATCCGGTTCAATTAAAATTCTGAAGAAATCGTCAACGGTTAACTTAGTTAGTTCAACCCTAATCGGTAACCGCCCTTGTAATTCCGGGATCAAATCTGATGGCTTTGACATATGAAAAGCACCAGCAGCAATAAATAAAATATAATCCGTTCTAATGGATCCATATTTCGTTACAATGGTTGAACCTTCAACGATTGGTAAAATATCACGCTGTACGCCTTCACGAGACACATCAGCAGAAGATCCGCCTGAGTTTCTGCTTGCAATTTTATCAATTTCATCGATAAAGATGATACCTGTTTGTTCAGCACGATAAACGGCTTCCGTAGTAACCTCATCCATATCAATCAATCTTGCAGCTTCTTCATTGGTTAAAACTTTTCTTGCCTCACGGACAGTTAACTTTCTTTTCTTCCGTTTTTTCGGCATAAAGCTGCTTAGTGCGTCCTGCATATTCATACCCATTTGTTCCATCCCTGAACCTTGAAGCATATCAAACATGGACGGTGTTTGCTCTTCAACTTCTACAGTAACGATTTCTTCTTCTAGTTGACCAAGTGCTAGCTTTTCCCTGACAATTTTACGTTTTTCAGTTACTGAGTAATCTTCTTGATGGGTATCCTGCTCAGGAGTTGTATTGCCGCCGCCAAATAACATTTCAAGCGGATTTTTATAATTTTGTGCTTTCTTTGCCGATGGAACTAGTAAATCAACCAGCCTGGCATTTGCATTTTCCTCAGCACGTTCCTTCACTGCTAACATTCTATCTTCTTTAACCAATCTGACAGATGTTTCAACGAGGTCCCGAACCATCGATTCAACATCACGGCCCACATAACCGACTTCTGTGAATTTCGTAGCCTCTACTTTAACGAATGGGGCACCAACTAGCTTAGCAATTCTCCTGGCAATTTCGGTTTTACCAACACCTGTTGGACCAATCATTAAAATGTTTTTAGGAATAATTTCTTCGCGTAGTTTTTCGTTTAACAAACCTCGTCTATATCGATTTCTCAACGCAACTGCAACTGCTTTTTTTGCGTCCTTCTGACCTATTATATATTGATCCAGTCTCTCAACAATTTGACGCGGTGTTAGGTTATCTGTTTTAGCCATTGTAGGTTCCCTCCCGTTAGAGCTCTTCCACGATAATGTTGTGGTTTGTATATACACAAATTTCAGCAGCTATTTCTAAAGAAGCCTTTGCAATTTCTTTTGCAGTAAGATGGTCACCTGCATATTTCTTTAGAGATCGTCCAGCTGCAAGTGCATAATTCCCACCTGATCCAATTGCTAGAATTCCATCGTCAGGTTCAATAACTTCTCCTGTACCTGATACGAGAAGTAAATCCTCTTTATTCATGACGATTAGCATCGCTTCTAGCTTTCTAAGAACCTTATCACTTCTCCATTGTTTCGCTAGCTCCACTGCAGCTCGTTGGAGGTTACCATTGTATTCTTCTAATTTGCCTTCAAACATTTCAAAAAGAGTGAAAGCGTCGGCTACAGATCCGGCAAACCCAGCTAATACTCTTCCATTAAATATTTTTCTAACCTTTTTTGCTGTGTGCTTCATCACTACTGCATTACCAAATGTGACTTGACCATCACCAGACATTGAACATTGACCATTATGATGGATTGCAAATATCGTCGTGGCATGAAATTCGTTCATCATTTTTCCTCCTCTTGCAAATTCATTAGCAAACCTATGTAACAAGAGATTGTCTTAAGTAGACAAGTGCATTACACTAGAAATAGTATGAAAACTTTATTCATTTATTCCCTTTTATAAATGGGTATATACGTTCAATTGCTTCCACTAATCCTCACTTGTTCACCCATGAACAAAAGAATTTTACACTGAGCATATAGGGGTTGTCCAATTGTTTATTGTGATTAAGTTTGTTCCCATTGTAAATGGTAGTTAACGAAAGTTAATAAAACAGTCACATTTATTAATATGTCAACCTCACAAAGGCTACTAAAGCGTAACATACTTCTTAATCCCTTGCAATAAATTTTACAAAACTTTCACAAAGTTCTGAATTGTTTCCAACGCTCTGTTTGCATGTTGCATATTACGTTCCTGTTTTCCCTTAATTTTTTCAGGTAAATCTGGAAACAGTCCAAAATTAGCATTCATTGGCTGAAAATTCTTTGCGTTTGCTGTGGTAATATAGCGTGCCATACTTCCAATTGCTGTTTCAACAGGAAACTCTACAGGATCTTCTCCCATAGCTAATCTAGCAGCATTTATTCCGGCAGCTAGTCCACTTGCAGCAGATTCAACATATCCTTCTACACCCGTCATTTGGCCAGCAAAAAATAAATTTTCACGCTCTCTAAATTGATAAGAAGCTTTAAGTACCTTTGGTGAATTGATAAAAGTATTACGGTGCATAACCCCGTAACGGACAATTTCTACATTTTCAAGTCCAGGTATTAACTGAATTACCTCTTTTTGCGGACCCCATTTTAAATGTGTCTGGAATCCTACGATATTATAAAGAGTTCCTGCTGCGTCGTCTTGACGTAATTGTACCACCGCAAAAGGTCTTTTCCCTGTTTTCGGATCTTCTAAACCAACTGGCTTTAACGGACCAAATAACATGGTTTTCTTTCCTCTTTGGGCCATAACTTCTATTGGCATACAGCCTTCAAAAAAGATTTCCTTTTCAAATTCCTTTAATGGAACTGTTTCCGCTGCAACTAGTGCTTCATAAAACGTGTTAAACTCTTCTTCCGTCATTGGACAATTTAAATAGGCAGCTTCGCCTTTATCATATCTTGATTTTAAATAAACCTTATCCATATTAATGCTATCTTTTTCAAGGATCGGTGCTGCGGCATCATAAAAATATAGATAATCCTCACCAGTTAAAGATTTTAATTTATTCGATAACTCAGGACTTGTTAATGGTCCTGTTGCAATAATCGTAATTCCCTCAGGAATTTCTGTTACTTCTTCATTTATGACCGTAACATTTTCATGGTTTTTAACCATTTCTGTCACTTTAGCTGCAAACTCATGACGATCTACTGCTAAAGCACCTCCTGCAGGGACCGAGCATGCATCAGCGGCAGCAATGATAACAGAGTCAAGTAATCTCATTTCTTCCTTCAATACACCGACTGCATTTGTTAAGGTATTTGCTCGTAAGGAATTGCTGCATACTAGTTCTGCAAATTTATCAGTATGATGGGCAGGTGTCTGTTTAACTGGTCTCATTTCATAAAGACGAACCTTTACACCACGTTTGGCAATTTGCCAAGCAGCTTCACTTCCAGCTAAACCAGCACCAATTACATTTATTGTTACATCGTTCATGTATTTACCTCCTGATTTTCAAAGCTTAAGCACCATGAATCTAGCTTTACTTTTTACTATGTTTACTTTTCCCTCTTTTTAGCCCATCTTGCATTGTACTATACGAATCAAAAACAAAAAAGTTTTATGTTTCAATAAAAAGTGATGGGGTCATTAAAAAAAAGTGAAAAGGGAGAGCTTGTGCTCACCCTTAACTTTGTGGTTCTTCTTTGTAATCACATTCAATACATTGCACTTGAACGCCTTTTTTCAATTTCTTTTCAACCAGTGGACCTTCGCACTTTGGACAATTTCGTGGTAATGGTTTATCCCATGAGATAAAGTCACATTCTGGAAATCTGTTACACCCGTAAAAGATTCTCTTTTTCTTGCTCTTACGTTCAATTATACTGCCTTCTTTACATTTAGGACATGTAACGCCTATTTCCTTTACAATTGCTTTGGTATTTCTGCAATCCGGAAAATTACTACATGCCATGAATTTACCGTATCTGCCCATTTTGAAAACCATTGGGTTAGAGCATAGTTCACAATCCTCACCAGCAGGCTCATCTTTTATCTCAACAGATTGCATTTCCTCTTCGGCTTTGGCCAAATGCTTTTCAAAATCTTGATAAAATTCATCAATGATTTCAACCCAGCGGACTTTACCTTCTTCCACATTATCTAAATCCTGTTCCATTTTAGCAGTAAAGTCAACATTAAGAATATCAGGGAAGAATTCGAGCATTAATTCATTACAGATTTCCCCTAGCTCAGTGGGAACAAAACGTTTATTATCTAATGCCACATACCCTCGTTTTTGTATCGTATCCAATGTTGGCGCATAGGTAGATGGTCTGCCAATCCCTAATTCCTCAAGTGTTCTAACTAACCTAGCTTCAGTATAGCGCGGCGGCGGCTGAGTAAAATGCTGTTTCGGTTCTATATCCTTTTTGAAGACCTCGTCGCCCTCTTTAAGATCCGGCAGCATTTTATTCTTTTCTTCCACTTGATCGTCTGTTCCCTCTACATAGATTTTCATAAAACCAGGAAACTTTATCTTTGAACCATTTGCCCGGAAAAGTACATTCCCATTTTGAAGATCTACACTCATTGTATCCATAACAGCCTGTGCCATTTGACTTGCCAAGAATCTTTCCCAAATTAGCTTATAAAGCCGCAATTGGTCTCTTGATAAGTATTGTTTCACACTATTTGGATCACGGAAAGTACTAGTTGGACGAATCGCTTCGTGAGCATCTTGAGTATTGGCGTTTTGTTTTTTTTCTTTTCGCTCATCTTCTTTTAAAAAGTTCTCACCGAATTCTTTTTGAATATATTCTGCTGCTTCTTTCTGTGCTACCTCTGAAATCCTAGTTGAGTCCGTTCTCATATAAGTAATAAGACCAACTGTTCCTTCTGCCCCTAGCTCAATTCCTTCATATAATTGCTGAGCTAACATCATGGTTTTTTTAGCACGGAAATTAAGTTTCCTTGCAGCTTCCTGCTGCAAGGAAGAGGTAATAAAAGCTGGTGATGGGTTTCTTTTTCGTTCCTTTTTGGTAACAGCAACGACTTTAAACTTATCACCCTTCATTTGCTTCAAAATAGCCTCAACATCTTGTTCCGATTTAAGTTCTACTTTTTCTTTATTCGCCAGTGCATGGAAAGAGGCACTAAAATGATCCTTCCCCTTAAGCAATTCACTCTCGATTGTCCAATATTCTTCTGGCACAAAAGCCTTAATTTCTTTTTCCCGATCAATAATTAATCGGACCGCAATGGATTGAACTCGTCCAGCACTTAATCCTTTTTTTACTTTTTTCCAAAGTAGCGGACTAATGTTATAACCAACAAGACGATCCAGAACTCTTCTGGCTTGCTGCGCATCAACCAAATCCATGTTGATTGGGCGGGGGTGCTTAAAGGACTCTTTAATTGCGTCCTTTGTTATCTCATTAAAGACCACCCGGCAATCGGATTTTATATCAACATCCAAGCTATGTGCCAAATGCCAAGCAATTGCTTCCCCTTCGCGATCCGGGTCAGCCGCGAGAAAGACTTTCTTTGCTTTTTTTGCTGCTGTCTTTAATTCTTTTAATACTGGCCCTTTTCCGCGAATCGTAATGTATTTGGGTTCAAAGTTCGTTTCTTTAGAGACTCCCATTTGGCTTCGCGGCAAATCACGTATATGTCCCATGGATGCCTTAACTTTATATTTATTACCTAAATAACGTTCGATCGTTTTCGCTTTTGCTGGTGATTCTACAATTACCAGAAACTCTGCCATGCAAATAATCCTCCTCAAGGGGATATAAGAAATGTGAAAGCACTCTGAAAATAATCAGCTTGCTTACAATTTGAGAAGTTTTCCTAAATTCCAAATTTCTCAATTCGGATCTGTGAAAATACTTTACAAAAATGCCTTATCCCTAAATTTATCAATTTATATAATCATTCCTAAGAAAAGTGGATAGTATATCTTCATGAATACCTCTTATTTTTAAACAAATAACTGTTGATGTCAATGATATCGAAACCGTTTACAACTAGTTAATGATAATAATACGCCAAAATATTCCTATTTACACATTCTTTTTTTCGAATATCTGTTGGAAAATGTATAACATATTAGAAATAATTTCAAGCTTTTTAAGCATTATTCTCCAAGAATATAGAAAAAACCTTTAAAAAACTAATTATTCATCGATATTGTTTTTGACAATTATGGTTATAAGTGAAGTTCTTCTAGTATATCCTCACTGCTCATGACTAGCTTTGCTCCCTGCTTGATGAGGTCATTTGTACCTAGTGAATGTTGACTAAATATGCTCCCAGGTAGTGAAAATACCTCTCTCCCTTCATGTACAGCATAGTTAGCGGTAATGAGGGATCCGCTTTTTCTTTTTGCTTCTATTATAAATGTACCATTTGATAATCCGCTGATGATTCTATTGCGTGCTGGGAAATGCCATCGCAATGGTTTCGTATCCGGTGGATACTCGGAAATTACCAGCTGTGATTTCATCATTTCCTTTGCTAATTCAGCATTCTCCTTTGGATAGATATGATACAATCCTCCTGCTATAACTGCAATGGTTTTGCCTCCATTTTTCATTGCACATTCATGTGCAAGTGTATCTATACCTCTGGCTAAACCACTTACAATCGCTACTCCCTTTTCGATTAATGGAGGAAACAAAACAGATATGGCATTCTTACCATATTGAGTTGCTTCTCTGGAGCCAACCACTGCCAGCTTTGGCTGTTTTTCTAGTAATGTTAGATCTCCTTTTATAAATAATACCCATGGCGGCTGATATATTTCTTTTAACAGACTAGGATAATTTTCATCAAAGATTGTAATTACCTTAATGTTATTTTTTTCGTATTCCTCGATTTGTTGGGAAATGTACTGAAGTTGATTCGATGTTATGGAAGGGGAACTTTTTATGAAAGTGTTTGTTGAGGATGGGAATAGATTATATTGGTAGAATCGTTGTTCATCATGTATAGCTGTTTGAAGAGAAGGGTCTTTTTTTATGAATTGCAAAACTGTATTCCAGGTCATTCCTGAATGGTGGAGCAGAGCAACAAGTCTTTCTCTAAAATCATCCATTAATAAGCCTCCATTATTAAAAAAATAAATAAGAAATAGTCCCTCTGTAAAAAGGGACTATTTCTACTATTCTTAGTGTGTTTTACACTTATCGTATATACCTTGTTCTTTTAGAACTTCAATTAACGTTTCACCCATAACAGATGGTGTATCTGCCACTTTAATTCCGCATTCATTCATAACACGGATCTTTTCATCAGCAGTTCCTTTACCACCTGAAATAATTGCACCAGCATGGCCCATACGCTTTCCTGGAGGAGCAGTGCGACCACCGATAAATCCAACAACAGGTTTAGTCATATTTGCTTTAACCCATTCAGCTGCTTCTTCTTCAGCCGTTCCGCCGATTTCACCAATCATGATAACAGCATATGTCTCTGGATCTTCATTAAATGCTTTTAATACATCGATGAAGTTTGTACCATTTACAGGGTCTCCGCCAATTCCAACAGCAGTAGTCTGACCGATTCCTGCTTGTGTTAACTGGTGAACAGCTTCATAGGTTAATGTTCCAGAACGAGAAACAACCCCAACATGACCTTTTGTATGAATGTAGCCTGGCATGATACCAATCTTACATTCGTCAGCTGTAATAACACCTGGGCAGTTTGGACCAACTAAACGGGTCTTCTTGCCTTCCATATAACGCTTTACTTTTACCATATCCAAAACTGGGATATGCTCCGTAATACAGATCGCTAAATCTAATTCAGCATCAACAGCTTCGATGATAGCATCCGCAGCAAATGGCGCTGGAACGTAGATAACAGAAGCAGTAGCGCCTGTAGCTGCAACAGCTTCACTCACTGTATTAAATACCGGTACACCTTCAACTTCCATGCCGCCTTTACCTGGAGTGGTTCCAGCTACAATTTGTGTTCCGTATTCTAACATTTGTTTTGTATGAAAAAGGGCAGTTGAACCTGTAATCCCTTGAACAATAACCTTCGTATCTTTATTAATAAAAACGCTCACGTTAATTCCCCTTTCTTTCGATCCTATTTCACAAGTGAAACGATTTTTTGTGCACCGTCAGCCATTGATTCTGCAGGAGTGATGGCTAAACCAGACTCAGCAAGAATTTTCTTACCTAAATCAACGTTTGTTCCCTCAAGTCTAACAACAAGAGGTACGCTTAGTTGAACCTGCTTAGCAGCCTCGACTACACCCTCAGCAATGACATCACATTTCATGATTCCGCCAAAGATATTAACAAAAATACCTTTTACGTTTGGATCAGAAAGGATAATTTTGAATGCTTCTGTAACCTTCTCAGCTGTAGCGCCGCCCCCAACATCAAGGAAGTTCGCTGGGTCTCCGCCATAATGCTTAACGATATCCATTGTTGCCATAGCAAGTCCGGCACCATTTACCATACAGCCGATATTTCCATCTAAAGAAATATAGCTTAAATCATATTTAGAAGCTTCGATTTCCTTTGGATCTTCTTCCTCAAGGTCACGGTAAGCGAGCACGTCTTTTTGACGATATAAAGCATTTGAATCAAAGTTTAACTTTGCGTCAAGCGCCATTACTTTACCATCGCCTGTAACAACCAATGGGTTGATTTCAGCAATCGAGCAATCCTTTTCGATATAAGCATTATATAAGCCCATCATAAATTTAACTGCTTGATTCACAAGCTCTTTTGGAATGTTGATATTGAATGCAATTCGGCGCGCCTGATAAGGCATTAAGCCTAGAACCGGATCAATTTCTTCTTTGAAGATTTTCTCCGGAGTTTTTTCAGCTACTTCTTCAATTTCTGTTCCGCCTTCTTCAGAAGCCATGAGTACAACTTTTGAAGTAGCACGATCTAATACAAGACCAACGTAATATTCTTTTTTGATGTCGCAGCCTTCTTCAATTAAAAGACGCTTTACTTCTTTACCTTCTGGGCCTGTTTGGTGTGTAACCAACGTTTTCCCTAGGATTTCACTCGCATATGTACGAACTTCATCAAGGTTTTTAGCAACTTTAACACCGCCGGCTTTCCCCCTGCCGCCAGCATGAATTTGCGCCTTAACCACACATACTTGTGTGCCTAATTCCTTTGCAGCTTCAACAGCTTCTTCAGCAGTGAAAGCCACTTTTCCATTAGGAACACTTACCCCGTATTTTCTGAGGATTTCTTTCCCCTGATACTCATGGATATTCATTTCCCATCCTCCTATCAAACTCTTCAAAAAATTGACTCCGTTTTCATTTTATATAATGACTGAAACCTTGTCCACAGTTATGCACAAAAAAATTATATTCCTCATAATATTATGAATTGTTAAATCCAGTAATTAAAGCGCTTTCATAAATAAAAAAACCAAATAATGACAACTTAATGTTTTCTAACAATAACAAAACAAGCATAAAAAGCTTGTCTTGTTATTCATTCATCACCCATTCTTTTACAGGTGCAAAGCTCTTTCGATGATAAGGGGTAATGCCATGACTTTGAATAGCGTGTATATGTTCCTTTGTACCATACCCCATGTTTTGTTGAAAACCATATTCAGGAAATTGCGTTGATAATTCCACCATTAATCGATCTCTAGCAACTTTTGCTACTATCGAAGCAGCTGCTATAGACACACTTTTTGCGTCCCCTTTAATGATAGAATCCACCATAAAAGGTGTTTCAAGTTTCATTGCGTCTATAAGCAAAACCTCTGGTTGGGGGCTTAAAGAAGCAATTGCAGCAAGCATAGCTTTTTTTGTTGCCTCATAAATATTGACACGATCAATTTCAGCAGCGTCAATCTTTGCCACACTAACTGCTAACGCTTCACGTCTAATGATTTCATCATATTCATTGCGCTTTTTTTCAGAAATTTTTTTTGAATCATCAATACCTGGCAAATAAAAATCCTCAGGCAAAATAACGGCGGCTGCCACAACTGGTCCGGCAAGCGGCCCCCTGCCAACTTCATCCACACCAGCTATATATTTATAGCCTTGGGTCCGCCATTTGATTTCATAGCCCTTCATTTCAACAAACTTTTCTTTTAGCTGTCTTTCCTGTTCCATTTTCTTTTGCCATCTATGTATTAATTGTTGAACCCCTTTACGTTCATCCTGCTGAATCCTTATATAAAAAGGGTCGCTCTCATCTTTAATGTTAGTAAGCTGTTGTTCAATTTCTGCTATTGTTACTATTTTCATTTTCTTCACCCGTTGTAAATCATACCTTTCCCTCCGATTAATTTCAATGACCAAAAATAAACAAAAAGACCCTCCATATGTGAAAGTGAAGGGTTCCGTTTTTCTGGTGCATTATATTAAATGATGACACAAGAATAGTGGTATCTAGGTTCATAGGGTCCGCACGCTTCGGTTTAAGGAAGAGGTTAAGCACCTGAGTTGATAAATAGGCGAAGAAATTCCGCTTAATTTGAAATTGGTAATAAAAAAAGCTTAAACAGACGGAGAAATTCCGCCTATTGGCTCGAAAAATTCGCTTATAATCAATTTTGCATGAATTAAGCGGAAAACCTCCGATTAATTACCCCGAAACAATGATTGATTCAGCATTTAAACGGAAAATCTCCGCTTATTCTACTTTTCCTGCTTACTAGATTAAGGTTTGTTTATTTCTGGTCAGTTTTATCGATGAAATCACTTGGTCTTTCAAATGTCAGCGGTCCAAATCTTTCAGACCGAATCTCCCTGATCACCAGCTCGGATACTTTATCATAATCAACAATTCCGCCGGCTCCGAGACAGCCTCTAAGCTCTCCTATTTGGTCAAACATCTCGACCACATTTTCAGGGACAGAATCGAGTTTGTATCGTTCTTTAAGTCTCTCGGGATAATGCTCTGATAAAAACTTAATTGAAAAGACAACTAAGTCCTGCAAATTTAGCAGCGTGTCTTTAATCGCCCCTGTTACAGCTAGTTTTTTCCCAACCTCTTGGTCTTCAAACTTTGGCCAAAGAATACCCGGAGTATCTAATAATTCCAACTCTTTGCCAACTTTAATCCACTGCTGAGCTTTTGTTACACCTGGCATATTCCCTGTCTTTGCGATATTTTTCTTTGCGAGCCGATTAATTAATGTTGATTTTCCGGCATTAGGAATCCCAACTATCATAGCTCGAATCGCTCTGGGGTTCACTACACCCTTGGCTCTTAGGCGGTCAAATTTTTCTTTTAAAATTTCATGAGAAGCCTGAACAATATCCCTCATTCCTTCTCCAGCCTGAGCATTGATCGCTATTGCTTTTATTCCTTTTTGAGCAAAATAGGCAATCCACTCTTTTGTAGCTGCTTTATCCGCCATATCCGCTTTATTTAACAGAACCAACCTTGGTTTATGCTGAATAATTTCATCAATCATTGGATTTCGGGATGAATAAGGAATTCTCGCATCCACTAATTCATAGATAATATCTACTAGTTTTAGTTTTTCTGTGACTTCTCTTCGAGCTTTTGCCATATGACCTGGAAACCATTGTATTGTCATAGCTGTCACCTCCTAGGTCTTCTATTTCACGATATGTGCATCTTTTAAAGGCCAGTACACAATACTAGTATTCCCAATTATTTTGTCTAATGGGATGGTTCCAATATGTCTGCTGTCTTTACTAAATCGACGATTGTCACCCATTACGAACAACTCGCCTTCTGGCACCGTTTCAGTACCTACTGGAGTTTCTTCAAGCGTAAAAGGATCAGTAAGCGGTCCTTCTACCTTTTTCTTGTATTCATCCAAATATGGTTCTTTATACGGCTTACCATTTACATATAAGGTATCGTCTTTGTATTCGATACGGTCTCCCGGAAGTCCAATTACTCTTTTAATGTAATCCTTCTGTTCAGGCGCATGGAAGACGATAATATCAAAGCGTTTTGGCTCACCAATATTATAGCTTAGCTTGTTTACAATCATACGATCTTGGTGCTGCAGTGTCGGCATCATAGAGAGCCCGTCTACTACAATTGGTGCAAAAAGAAAATAACGAATGACAGCTGCTAGTGCAACAGCAATTAATAGTGCCTTCGTCCATTCCCAAAGTTCATTCTTCTTTTTTATCATTTCTTGTTCCCCGCCAATCACAAAAAAAATGTTTGCTATTCTCTTATTTTACATAAAAATTGTATATTAAACACGTGGGGCTGCACTTTTTAATCAAACTTTAATATTACTAAGATTTGAAATGATATGTACGAAAAAAGAGCTTGCAGAGCAAGCTCTTTCTTTTATTATCTAATTTCTTTAATACGAGCTTTTTTACCACGTAGCTTACGTAAGTAGTATAGCTTAGCACGGCGAACTTTACCGCGGCGCAATACTTCAAGCTTCGCAATTTTAGGTGTGTGTACAGGGAAAGTACGCTCAACGCCTACTCCGTAAGAAACCTTACGAACTGTGAAAGTTTCGCTAATTCCACCACCACGACGCTTAATCACTACACCTTCGAATAGCTGAATACGCTCACGAGTACCCTCGACAACTTTAACGTGTACACGTACAGTATCACCAGGACGGAACGCAGGTAAATCAGAACGAAGTTGTTCTTTTGTGATTTCTTCAATTAATTTTTGCATCGTTTTCAACTCCTTCCAACAGACGCTCTTGCATATCTACTATCCTATATCATTGCAGCGGAACATCGTTATAAGACCATACTGAATTCATCACTCAGCTCAAGTCACAAGATGTATAATAACATAAAAGACATATCTATGCAATAACTACTCGTATTCTTTTTTTATTTCATTAAGCCATTTTTCTTGTTCTTCGGTTAAATCTATTTTTTCTAGTAAGTCAGGTCTTCTAAGGAATGTTCGTCTAATAGCTTCTTTGTTTCTCCACTCTTCGATTAATTTATGATTACCTTGCAGCAGAACATCTGGAACCTTCATGCCGCGAAAATCAGAAGGACGTGTGTAATGAGGGTGTTCCAATAAACCTGTACTGAATGAATCTTTCATATGTGATTCTTGATTTCCTAAGACTTCAGGTAAAAGACGGACGACACTATCAATCACTACCATTGCTCCAAGCTCTCCGCCAGTTAAGACATAATCTCCTATTGAGATTTCGTCTGTTACCACATGTTCACGTATTCTTTCATCATAGCCCTCATAATGACCGCAAACAAATATCAGGTGCTCCTCCTGCGCCAATTCCTCTGCTGTTTTTTGGTCATATGTTTTTCCTTGAGGGCAAAGCAGGATCACTCTTGTCCGATCACTTTCCGCCTGTTCCTTTAATGCTGCAACAGCGTCAAATAGCGGCTGAGGTTTTAATACCATTCCGGCGCCACCACCATAGGGATAATCGTCAACAGTCTGATGTTTATTATCCGAGTAGTCCCGAAAATTGACAACATTGTATTGAACAGCTGATTTTTCAGCTGCTTTATGTAAAATGGAATGTCCAAATACACCTGAAAACATCTCAGGAAATAATGTAAGTACATCTATTTTCATCATGAAAGCAGCCCTTCCATTGGTTCAATTAAAATAACTTTTTCTTTAATATCTACTTTTTTTACAACATCTTCAATATAAGGAATCAGTATTTCTTTGCCGCCAGGCGATTTAATTACCCATACATCATTTGCCCCGGGGGAAAGTATCTCAGTAACCTTACCAATTTCCATACCGCTTGTTGTAGCCACGAGGCACCCAATAATCTCATGGTAATAATATTCATCCTTTTCAAGATTGCCTAACTGCGATTCTGGGACCTTAAGGATTCCATCCCTAAACTTTTCAACCTCGTTGATATTTTCAAATCCTTCAAAGGTTAGAAGATTAAAATTTTTGTGAGTACGGTGGGTTTTTACGGTCAATTCAATGGGCTTATTTGATCCTGGCATAAATAAATACAATGTATTCCCTACTTTGTAGCGCTGCTCTGGGAAGTCAGTTTTAGAAATAACCCTGACCTCACCTCTAATTCCGTGTGTATTGACGATTTTCCCAACATTAAACCATTTTTCCATTCTGCTTGTCACCTCTATCTTATTTCCTCGATCATACCGTCTTTAATGATGATTGTCCGGCGCTCTGCTACTTCATCCCAATTGTCACCAACATTTACTTCAACAAGGGCCTGCACTTCTTTTTCTTTTAATTCACTGCCTAATGGTAGCATATGTAGTTGTTCGATTTGAAACTCATAAAGCTTTTCTTTGTCATGGCGTTTTTTCAGTTCTTTTTCAAAATGAGTTTTCAGCGCACTAGCTTGATATTTTTTCGCCTTTTCTAATTTTTTTAACTCAAATTGAAGTTGCTCATATTCTTTTTGCATCTGCAGCTTACCTGCAAAATATTTTTCAAGCAGCTTTTGTTTGCTTTGCTCCGTCAAGATTTGCTTTACGATCACAGTTTGAATAAGTTGCATAAAATTGCCTCCTCAAGATCTGTTTTCTTGATAGCAAAAAAGGGAGGAATTTCATTCCCCCCTTAATCTAGATGCAAAAAGCTATTCACCAATTTCTAGAAAAATTTTCTTTTGTTGTGAAGATCCTGCTGCATATACAACAGTCCTAATGGCCTTTGCAACACGCCCTTGTTTACCAATCACTTTTCCCATGTCTGTCTTATTGACAGTAAGGTAATACGTGATTCGCTGATCCTCTTCGTTGACATTCACGCGAACATCTTCTGGAAAATCAACAAGCGGCTTTACAATCGTTTCAATTAATTGCTTCATAGCAATTACTTGCTTAACTTAGCATTATGGAATTTTTCCATGATGCCTTGGTTAGAGAAAAGGTTACGAACTGTATCAGATGGCTTCGCACCATCTTGTAACCACTTAAGAGCTAATTCTTCGTTGATTTGGATTGCAGCTGGTTGAGCTACTGGATTGTAAGTTCCAATCACTTCAATATAACGTCCATCACGAGGAGAACGAGAATCTGCTGCTACGATACGATAGAAAGGAGTCTTTTTAGCTCCCATACGCTTTAAACGAATTTTTACTGCCATTTTAAATAAGCACCTCCGAATAGTTTCACACAAGATAGTATATTATCAATTATTAATTCATTTGTAAAGTGTTTTTTCTTTACAGTATTATTTCCAATTTCAGACAGCTCTAAACATGTTGTCCAGCTACAGCGCCTAGGGGCTTGGGGTCATAAGCCACCCCGTCAAGAAGGTTAAAGAACAACCTTCTCGCCGTCTCGTCTTATGCCTGTCGCCCCTGAACAAGGCGCTTCCGCTTTTCGTTTTAAAAAGGTTTAAACGGAAATTTAAATCCGCCTTTTTTCTTACCTTTTTGCTGCATTCCTGTCATTTGCTTCATCATCTTTTTCATATCTTCAAACTGCTTTAATAAACGGTTTACTTCAGGAACGGTTCTGCCGCTTCCTTTGGCAATCCTTCGTTTACGATTTGAATTCAGAATTTCTGGATGACTCTTTTCTTCAGTGGTCATAGACCGAATGATGGCTTCTACGTGTGCAATTTGCTTCTCTTCAATTTGAATATTATTCAAACCTTTAATTTTGTTTGCACCAGGCATCATCTTTAATAATTCATCAAGAGGCCCTAAATTACGGACTTGTCCCAGTTGCTCTAAAAAGTCGTCAAGCGTAAAAGATGCCGTCCGCATTTTCTGCTCAAGCTCTTTTGCCTTTGCCTCATCAACATTTGCTTGTGCCTTTTCAATTAGGGTAAGCACGTCACCCATGCCGAGAATCCTAGAGGCCATCCGTTCAGGATGAAATGGTTCAATGGCGTCCATTTTTTCCCCTAGACCCACAAACTTAATAGGTGTTTGAGTAACAGCACGAATGGACAGCGCTGCCCCGCCTCGCGTATCACCATCAAGCTTTGTTAAGACAACCCCAGTTAACCCAAGTTGTTCATTAAAGCTTTGAGCTACATTAACTGCGTCCTGACCTGTCATTGCATCAACTACGAGAAAGATTTCATCAGGTTTCGTAAGCTCTTTAATGTCCTTTAGCTCACCCATTAGGTTTTCATCGACATGTAAACGACCCGCAGTATCGATGAGAACATAGTCATGATGTTCTTCTTTTGCCTGCGCAATAGCTTGCTTAGCGATTTCCACTGGGCTTACTTGGTCACCAAGAGAGAATACTGGCATATCTAATTGTTTTCCAAGAGTTTGAAGCTGCTTAATGGCAGCAGGGCGGTAAATATCAGCTGCTACAAGCATTGGCTTACGGTTATACTTTTTACGAAGCAGGTTGGCAAGCTTACCTGTCGTTGTCGTTTTACCAGCACCTTGTAATCCAACCATCATGATCACAGTAGGAGGACGATTAGAGGCAGCAATCTTACTTTGCTCACCGCCCATTAATTCTGTCAATTCTTCATTAACAATTTTAATAATCTGCTGACCAGGGGTTAAGCTTTTTAGTACTTCTTGTCCTACTGCACGTTCGCTGACTTTTTTAACAAAGTCTTTAACGACCTTAAAATTAACATCGGCCTCGAGTAGTGCGAGACGGACTTCACGCATCATTTCTTTTACATCCGCTTCCGTTACTTTGCCTTTTCCACGGATTTTTTGAATCGTATTCTGCAGTCGGTCGGCTAATCCTTCAAACGCCATTTATGCCGCCTCCTAATCTAATTTCTCAAGCTCGGCAACCACTTCCAGCATTGCCTGCTTTGATGGGTCTTCTTCAATTAGCAATTCTTTTACATGCTTCAATAGTTTACTGCGCTCTTGAAATTTCTGAAATAGTAATAGCTTTTCTTCATACTCCTCAAGCATAGCTTCCGTACGTTTGATATTATCATATACAGCCTGACGGCTTACAGCGTACTCTTCAGCGATTTCTCCAAGTGAGTAATCATCTAAATAATAGAGAGACATATAGCTTTGCTGCTTTGGTGTTAACAACGAATAATAGAAATCATAAAGATAATTCATTCGTGTTGTTTTTTCAAGCATGCTTATCCCTCCCTTTGTTAAGTGAAAAGCCTTTACAAATGTAGTTTACACAGTCATTTCAAGTCTGTCAAGAAAATATCTTTACATCAATTTACAGCATCATCCACTTGGTCGGCAAATAACCCATAAACATACTGCTCTGCGTTAAATTCCTGTAGGTCATCCATTTTTTCACCAAGACCGACGTATTTAACAGGGATTTTCAATTCATTTCGAATCGCTAAGACAATACCGCCTTTTGCTGTACCGTCCAGTTTGGAAAGAACAATCCCGCTTACATTCGTTACCTCTTTAAAAGTCTTAGCCTGAATAAGTGCGTTTTGACCCGTTGTTGCATCTAGTACGAGCAGAACCTCATGTGGTGCACCGGGTACCTCACGCTCGATTACCCTTTTTACCTTTTCTAGCTCTTTCATTAAGTTGACTTTGTTTTGTAGGCGCCCAGCAGTATCGCAAATCAAAATGTCTACTTTCCGAGATTTAGCAGCCTTAATTGCGTCATACATAACAGCTGCTGGGTCAGAGCCTTCTGCCTGTTTAATCACGTCTACTCCGACTCTTTCTCCCCACACTTCTAACTGTTCAATGGCACCAGCCCGGAAAGTGTCACCTGCTGCTAATAAAACAGATTTTCCCTCAGTCTTAAACTTATGACCAAGTTTCCCGATGGTCGTGGTTTTTCCCACACCGTTAACACCGACAAATAAAATAACAGTAAGTCCATCCTCTTGTATATTTAACTTAGAAGATTGCTCCTCTCCTGCATTATAAATATCGACCAGCTTTTCTGAAATAACACTTTGAACTTCTTGTGGATCCTGGATATTTCGGCGTTTCACTTCCATCTTCAGCTCTTCGATTAGCTTCATAACGGTATCAAAGCCTACATCTGCCTGGATTAAGATTTCTTCTAATTCCTCGAAGAAATCTTCGTCTACTTTTCGGTACCTAGCTACAAGGTCATTTACCTTGCCAGAGAAATTATTTCTCGTTTTCGAGAGACCGTCTTTAAATTTTTCGGTTACAGCCTCTGTTTGTTGCGTTATTTTCTCTTTTAACTTTTTAAAAAAACTCATTCTTCTTCACTTCCTATGATTTAAGTTTCAACAAGCTCCTTCGTATCCTCCAGCCGGACAGAAACGAGCTTTGAGACACCTGATTCCTGCATGGTTACACCATATAAAACATCCGCTTCTTCCATCGTACCTTTTCTGTGAGTGATAACAATAAACTGTGTTTCAGAACTAAACCTCTTCAAGTATTGACTAAAACGAAAAACGTTTGCCTCATCTAATGCTGCTTCTACCTCATCCAATATACAAAACGGCACAGGACGGACTTTTAAAATTGAGAACAGCAATGCAATCGCTGTTAATGCTCGTTCTCCCCCTGATAATAACCCAAGGTTTTGAAGCTTCTTACCCGGTGGTTGTGCAACGATTTCTACACCTGTATTTAATAAATCCTCTGGGTGGGTAAGTTTTAAATCTGCTCTTCCACCGCCAAATAACGCTCGGAACACAGGTTCAAATTGCTCACGAATTCCATAAAACGTCTGTTCAAAACGTTTTTTCATTTCAGTATCCATTTCGTCGATGACTTGATAAAGTGTATCCTTCGCCTCTTGGAGGTCGTTCTTCTGCTCATTTAAAAATTCATATCTTTCCGAAACTCTCTCGTATTCTTCAATGGCTCCAATATTGACACTCCCAAGTTCCTCGATGGCAAGTTTAATCAACTTTACCTTTTTCCTAGCTTCTTCTACTGGCAAATCGAGTGGATACTGTTCTTTCGCTCCCTCAAAAGAAAGTAAATATTCTTCTCTAAGATGTGCAAGCTTTGTTTCAAGTTCCACATCCAAGCGATTGATTTTCACTTCTTCATCCTTTAAAACTTCAACCATCCCTTTATGAAGTCTCTTTATTTCTTTTGCCTCAATTTCGGCATCTTCAAGTGCCGAATGCATTTGGAGCCGTTCCTGCCTCCTAGACGAGATAAGTGAAATGGTTTCTTCCTTGTCCTGCTGTTTACGTTTTGCAGCAATCTCTAACTGTTCTTCACCGGAAGTACTCCCCTCCATTTCCGATGTAAGCAGCATAAGATCCTCTTTATATAGCGCGAACCGCTCTTGGCTCTCGTTTAATTCTTCATCGATCATACCTAAACGATCTTTTGAATTTACAAATTGCTCATTCTTTGAAGCATATTCCACTTTTAAATCCGTTATTTCCTTCATCAGTGTATCTTTTGATGAGATATCATTCGTTTTTTGTTCTGTAAGTTTAGCAATTTGACTATCAAGAAAAGTTATCTTTTCTTTAAAGCCAGCAATCGCTTCCTTAAGTTCAGATGATCGGATTGTTATCGTTGATTGTTCCTCTATTAATTGACCTTTTTCAAGGTCATAAATTTTCAAGCGGTCGTTAATATTTTTGGCTTCAAATTCAGCTTCACGGAGATCACCTTTTAATGTTTGCTCCTGTTGTCTTAATTCTTCACCAAACCTTCGCAATTTTTCTAGCTCTAGTTCATGTGTTTTAACATCCGCTTTTAATGACTTTACATGACTTTCTAAACTTGAAGTTTTTTCACTCATGATGATGAGCTTTTCTTTCAACTCTTCAAGCTCACCTTTTCTCGTTAATAACGAACTTGTCTTTTGCTTTTGTGCCCCGCCTGTCATTGACCCGCCTGGATTCACGATATCGCCATCTAAAGTAACCATACGACAACGATACTGGAGGGTTTTAGCCATTTCGTTAGCACCCTTTAAATCTTTTGTAATAATAACATTACCTAAAAGGTTACTTATTACCTCAGAGTACTTAGGATCAAAGCTTACTAGATCTACTGCACTCCCTATCAGTGAAGGATGGTTTTGAATAGATAAAACTTGAGAGGATGACAATAATCGGCCTTTAATAACGCTTAAAGGTAAAAAGGTTGCTCGCCCGTATGAATTCTGTTTCAAGTATTGAATAGCCATACGAGCATTTTGTTCCGTATCTACGACTATGTGCTGCAAGGCTCCGCCTAACGCTGTTTCAAGTGCTGTCTCGTACTCCTTAGGCACCGTTATAAGCTCGGCAACAGCACCTTCAATTCCGTGCAGCTTTTTTCCCCTAGCTTTTAATACTTCTTTTACGCCTTGGAAAAATCCAGAGTAGTCTTCTTCCAGTTCCTCAAGCATTTCTTTTCTTGATTTCGCCTGTTGAAGAATTTGATAAGCCTGGTATAAAGTCTTTTCTTGCTTTTGATAGTTATTTTGGACATTCTCAAGCTTGCGCTGCTTCTCCCTAAAACTTGTAACCTGACTGGAGAGCCTTGATTGTACCTCTTCTAGTACTGCCTGAACTTGCAGCATTTTATCTTGAGCATGTTCCCTTTCCTCAAGGAATTTAACATTTTCAGAGTCAAGGCGTGAGCTCTTTGTTTCTTGCTGTTCTAGCCGCTGATCAATAAACTTAAGCTCATTTTTTGCACCAGCTTGCTCATTTAAAAGTTCAATATATTCACTTTTTAAAGCTTCAATTTTTTCTTCAATATTTTCGGTAAATAACGCCAATTTCCCCTGTTTTTCTTTTAACTGTGTTTGAAGTAAATTTACCTGTTCATTCAGTTGATTCACTAAGGCTTCTTGATTTTGTTTGTTACGTTTTAAATGTGAGATTTTATCCGTCAGTTCACTAATACCCTTTTCGAGCTGGGCTCTATTTTGAGAGGCATTTTTCTTGCGTTCTTTTAGTACCTCTTTCCTGCCTTCTAACTTTTCAAGTTCCTCACTTGCATGGAGGAGAACATTTTGCAAATCAGTAATCGACTCATCAAGTGCAGCAATGTGGTCCCTTGTTTCTTCTATCTTTGCTTCCTTTACTTGCAGCTGGGCCGAAAGTTTAATTTCTTCCTGCTGATGCTCTGTTAGCTGCTCCGATAGATGGGTCCATTTTTGGTGTAAATCTTCAATATCATAAACGGTTAAGGCTACTTCGATGTTTTCAAGTTCTGCTTTTTTCTCTAAATAATCTTTTGCCATGGAGGCCTGAATCTTCAGTGGTTCAACTTGTCCTTCGAGTTCATGAAGAATATCATTCACTCGATTTAAATTATCCTGTGTTTCTGCTAATTTAACTTCTGCTTTTTTCTTACGATTTTTATATTTCAAAACACCTGCAGCTTCTTCAAAGATGGTTCTTCGGTCTTCCGCCTTACTGTTGAGAATTTCTTCCACTTTCCCTTGGCTGATAATGGAAAAAGCTTCTCTGCCAAGACCAGAGTCCATAAACAAATCTATAATATCTTTAAGTCTGCAAGGCTGTTTATTAATTAAATACTCACTATCTCCTGCACGGGTGACTCTCCTCGTTACACTCACTTCATTGTAATCGATGGCTAATCCTTCGTCCTGATTATCCAGCGTTAACGTCACTTCCGCATAATTTAACGGCTTTCTAGAATCGCTTCCCGCAAAAATGATATCTTCCATTTTGGAGCCTCTAAGTGATTTCGCAGACTGCTCACCTAATACCCAGCGGATGGCATCTGTTATATTACTTTTCCCACTTCCATTTGGGCCAACTACAGCAGTGACTCCTTGAACAAAATCCACCCCAATACGATCTGCAAAAGATTTAAAGCCAATGATGTCCAACCGTTTTAAAAACATATCCTTTTCCTCCCTAGAGCTTGGCCGGAATCTTTCCTTAGCTTAGCATTCTATGGTTGTTTTTCTATGATGATTTAGCCTTTAAGACCTCCAATGCCATTTGGGCGGCATGCTGTTCAGCTTCTTTTTTTGATTTACCTGTACCGATACCTAATTCTTCACCATTTAATGAGACTCTTGAAACAAATTCTTTGCTATGAGCAGGGCCTTTTTCAATTAATACCTTATATTCAATTAAACCGGTCCCATCTCTTTGAATTAGTTCTTGAAGCTGGCTTTTGAAATCCATCACATGAGAAAAAGCACCCTCATTTATTTTAGGGAAGACCACTTTATCTAGAAATCCGTTTACTACCTCAAGTCCTTTATCCAAGTAAAGTGCACCAATAAATGCTTCGAATACATCCGCTAACAGTGCTGGGCGCTCCCTGCCCCCTGTCATTTCTTCACCCTTGCCTAACAAGATCAACTTGCCAAAGCTAAGTTCGTTTGCCATGGTTACAAGTGAAGGCTCACAGACAATAGCAGCCCGGAGCTTTGTCAGCTCTCCCTCACTCATCATTGGATATTTTAAGAACAAGAACTTTGAAACCGTTAGTTCTAGTACGGCATCCCCTAAAAATTCAAGCCTTTCATTATCTTCATAAGGCTTTCTGCGATGCTCATTCACATAGGATGAATGAGTAAATGCTTGTTTTAATAGTTTTTCATTTTCAAAATGAATACCGATCCTCGTTTGAAAATCCTTAAATTGATTTTCTTTTGCGCGATTGTTCATTTCTTTTTCCTTACCTTTTCTGCGCATTAAAGTCTCCACCTTGCATATTTTTTACACATACCTATCAATAGTTTAAGTAAAATCAATTCAAAACGCAAAGAAACCTGGCAGTATTTTTTTAAGACTGCCAAGTCTTATAATACAGAAAGAAGCTCCGTTTGAAAACGGAGCTTTTGAAGAAATCCAACGAATTAATTTTTGCTATTTATGTAATTAACAGCATCACCAACTGTGCCGATTTTTTCAGCATCATCGTCAGAAATTTCCATATCAAACTCATCTTCCAATTCCATAACTAGTTCAACTACGTCAAGGGAATCAGCACCAAGATCATCTTTGAATGAAGCTTCAAGTTTAACTTGTGACTCATCTACGCCTAAACGGTCAACGATGATTTTTGTTACACGCTCTAATACCTCTGCCATTCTAGTTCACCTCCCCTCAAGCTATTATAAAGTATATCAAAAAAATAATACACATACTTTAATAAAAAATTACATGACCATGCCGCCGTTAATGTGAAGAGTTTGTCCTGTAATGTATGAAGCGTCATCGGAAGCCAAGAATGCTGTCATTTTAGCAATATCCTTAGGCTCACCCAGTCGTGCAAGCGGGATCTGTTTTAACATCTCACCTTTTACTTCATCCGATAATTTATCTGTCATATCGGTTGTAATGAAGCCTGGAGCAATTGCATTTACTGTAATATTACGAGAAGCAAGCTCTTTCGCTGTCGTTTTTGTTAAACCAATAACACCTGATTTTGCGGCAACATAGTTTGCCTGACCTGGATTTCCACTTACACCAACAACTGAGGTGATATTAATAATACGACCGACACGCTGCTTCATCATTTGACGAGTTACCGCTTTGGTACATAGAAAAACACCTTTGAGATTGATATTAATAACATCATCCCATTCTTCTTCTTTCATTCTCATTAATAAATTATCTTTTGTGATCCCTGCATTATTGACAAGTATATCCAATTTACCAAAGCGATCGACTGTTTCTTTTACCATTGCAGCTACTTCTTCGCTATTGGATACGTCACACTTAATTGCAAATGCTTCTTGACCTAATGCTTTTATTTCATCTACCACTTCATTGGCTTTACCTTCACTGCCAGCATAATTCACGGCGACATTGGCTCCCTGTCTAGCAAGCTCAAGGGCAATTTCTCTGCCAATCCCTCTTGATGCGCCGGTTACTAGGGCAACTTTGCCTTCTAGTGTCATAGATTTTCCTCCTTTAATGCCTCAATAACAGATTGACAGCTTTCCTCATCCGAAATCGAATATGTTTTAACACTGCGGTTAATTTTCTTAATTAGCCCTGAAAGTACCTTTCCAGGACCAATTTCAATAAATGTATCAACACCTAAATCAATCATCTTCACAACAGAATCTTCCCATAAAACAGGTGAATAAAGCTGTTCAATTAAATTTTCCTTTATCTCTTCTGCCTTGGTCATTGGATTTGCTGAAACGTTAGCAATTACAGGTATGCCGGCATCTTTCATATCAAGTTCATCTAGAACCTGTCGAAGTTCACTGGCTGCTGGCTTCATTAAAGAAGAGTGGAATGGTCCACTGACCTCCAAAGGAATCGCTCTTTTTGCGCCGGCTTCTTTTGCACTTGCGCTAGCAAGCTCAACCCCTTTTCGAGAACCCGAGATAACAATTTGACCAGGACAATTTAAATTTGCCAGAGAAACTGGGAAACCAGTATCACTAACTTCAGCTGTTACCTTAGATAGAGGTTCACGGTCAAGTCCTAATATGGCTGCCATGGAACCTTCACCATTTGGTACAGCTCCCTCCATAAATTCCCCTCTTTTTCTTACAGCGTAGACACCATCCTCAAAGGTTAAAGCACCAGCTGCTACAAGTGCTGTGTACTCACCAAGACTATGTCCAGCGACAAAATCAGGCTTAATAGCTGCTTTTTGAAATCTTTCTAAAATAGCCAAACTCGTTGTTAATAAGGCCGGCTGTGTATTTACTGTTTTTGTCAATTCTTCTTGAGGTCCCTCAAAAATAAGCTTACTCAATTCAACTGAAAGTCTCTCGTCTGCTTTTTTAAAATATTGCATTACCTCAGGATACTGTTCAGCAAGTGAATGTCCCATACCAACTGTTTGTGAGCCCTGACCAGGAAATACAAACGCGATTTTCCCCATTTCCGCACCCCTTCTTACACTTCTATTTTAGATGTTTTCTCATCTTCAACAGATTTTTTGATGAGACCAACTACATTCTTTTCAACCATTTCCCTCGTTTGACGAATTGCACTAAAAATAGCTTGTCCGTTAGAGGAACCATGTGCTTTGATTACGGGCGCCTTTAAGCCAAATAGGCCTGCACCGCCATACTCTGAATAGTCTAATGTGTTCTTTAAAACTTTGAACTCTGGCTTTAAAACGGCTGCAGCAAGTTTACTTTTAAGACTGCTCATTAACGTAGTTTTTAGCATTTTAAACATGGAAAGTGCTGTACCCTCAACCGTTTTTAATACCATATTCCCAGTGAACCCATCCGTTACAACAACATCTGCTGCACCATCAAGCAAATCCCTGGCCTCTACATTGCCTACAAAATTTACATTTGCATTTTTTAAAAGTTCGAATGCCTGTTTTGTTAGGTCAGTCCCTTTCTTTTCTTCGGTTCCGATATTAAGAAGACCTACTCGCGGCTTCACTATGCCTCTTACCTTTTCACTATAAATGGATCCCATTATCGCATATTGCAGCAAATGCTCAGGCTTGGCATCTACATTCGCCCCAACATCCAGTAATAGAAAACCCTCTCCACCAATCGTCGGTAAAGTTGGTGTAAGTGCTGGGCGATCAATGCCCTCAATCCTGCCAACTACAAATAATCCAGCAGCCATTAATGCACCTGTATTTCCTGCTGATATACAGGCGTCTGCATTTCCGTCAGCTACTTGCTGTGCAGCTAGTACCATAGAGGCAGTTTTTTTACGGCGAACAGCCCTAACAGGTTCGTCCGTACCAAGGATTACCTCGGATGTATGTAAAATGCTTATACGTTCTTGGTTCGTTAAGTATTCTTTAATTTTTGTTTCATCGCCCACTAGGGTAATATGTATATCTGAAAATGCTTCTACAGCTTTCATCGCACCGATTACGATTTCTTTAGGCGCATGGTCGCCGCCCATTGCATCGATCGCTATTTTCATCTTTTCTCATCCTTTAATGATTTTTCTGAACGGTACATTTCGAATTCACCTTTAAAGACAAGTTCATTATTAACATAACTTGTTACTTCAACAATTGTTCTGCCAAGGCCGTCGTCTATTTTTAAAACTTTTGCTTTGGCAATCACTCGTTCACCTTGTTTGACAGAACGCTTAAATTGAATATTTGCCTTTGCCGTTAACGCCAATTCATCATTTATTACCGCTACTGCTAGTGAGTTTGCCTGGGCAAAAACATGGTGTCCCCGAGCAATCTTGTTTCGTATAAAAACATGCTCTTCTCTAACATCAAATATTGAAATCGCACTTTGATCGAGTTCAATATCAATTATTTCACCAATTACTTCTTCTAATGGCAGAGACCTGACCTCATCTTCAAATTTTTTCTCAGCAACATACTTTATCCTTTCCCGTAGTTCAGGAATTGATAATTCCAAACGATCTAGGCGAATCGTTTGTACACTAACTTGAAATTTTTCTGCAAGGTCTTCATCAGTTATAAAAGGATTTTCCTTTATGGTTTCCTTTAGCATTTGTTGGCGTTCTTTTTTTGTTCTTCTCATATCATACACCGTCCGAGCTATTATGACTAGGTACTAATAGTAGTATAAAATTAGAAAAAGCAGATTGCAAGAATAAGTTTTTATTCTTGCAATCTGCTTCCAGGCAGTTTTTGTAAATTAGTCCAATTTTTCTCCTTCTAATACACCGGTGTCTTCTAACTGGTTTCTAAGGTATTGGTATTCGCTTCGTGTCCAGAAGGTTTTTGATTGGATCATTAGTGTTGCGTCATTTCTAGCGGTTTCGAGCGTACGGTAATCATGAACCATGTCTGCAAGCTTAAATTCTGGGACTCCACTTTGTTTTTTACCAAAAAAGTCTCCAGGTCCCCGTAATTCGAGATCCTTTTCACTTAAAACAAATCCGTCATTTGTTTCGGTCATGATTCGCATTCTCTCCTGACCTACTTCTGACTTTGGATCCGCTAATAAAATACAATAAGATTGGTCACTGCCTCGGCCAACCCTTCCCCGAAGCTGATGGAGCTGGGAAAGTCCAAATCTTTCGGCGTCATAGATCACCATCATCGTAGCATTCGGAACATTCACTCCAACTTCTACTACTGTGGTGGAAACTAACACCTGTACCTCATTGGTACTAAATGCCTTCATAATGGTATCTTTTTCTTCTGAGCTTAACCGCCCATGCATAAGTCCAACCTTATATCGATTTTGAAAATGGTGGGTTAGTGTAGTATGAACGTCAATTGCATTTTGAACATCCAGCTTGTCGGATTCTTCAATCAATGGGCAAATCACATAGGCCTGATGACCCTTTATCAACTCCTTTTCGATGAAAGAAAGAACTCGTCCCAACATTTCCGGTTTTGCCCAGTAGGTTTCTATCGCTTTCCTTCCAGCTGGCATTTCATCAATAATCGATACATCCATCTCACCAAAAACGGTTATAGCAAGTGTTCTTGGTATCGGTGTCGCAGTCATGAATAGGACATCAGGATTTTCTCCTTTTTCTCGTAAAACCCTCCGTTGTTCAACCCCAAAGCGATGCTGTTCGTCGGTTATGACAAATCCCAGTCTTTTGAAGGTAACCTCATCTTGTATAAGTGCATGCGTCCCTATTAATATATCTACTGTTCCTTCAGATACATGTTGAAGAATCTCTCTTCTTCTTTTCCCTTTAACCGAACTCGTTAACAATTCACACCTAAGACCGAAGGGTTCTAATAACCCATTAAGCGATTCAGCATGCTGTTCTGCTAGGATTTCCGTTGGTACCATTAATGCTCCTTGGTAGCCAGCCGTAACACTTGCATATAATCCAATCGCTGCAACCACTGTTTTCCCAGAACCAACATCTCCTTGCAGAAGACGATTCATTCTTAAAGGAGATTTTAGGTCGTTAAGGATTTCCGATACAACACGACTCTGTGCATTGGTCAACGGAAAAGGCAATGATTGAATAAATTGCTCCACCTTTGTTTCTAGATATTTTTGCTCAATTCCAGGTGAGTGCTCTCGTTCAAATTTCCGTAATGCCTGCATTTTTAATTGAAATAACAAAAATTCCTCATAAACCAAACGGCGGCGGGCCTGTTTTACGTCCTCTTGATTAACTGGAAAATGCATGGCTCTGAGAGCCTCATTACGGTCTAACAAGCGATATTTTTTCACAAGTGATAAAGGTAAACTTTCCTCGATATATTGACCGAATTGTTGAAAAGCAATTGAAATAAATTTGCGCATTCCCTTGGTCGTGATTTTACCTTTTAGTGAGTATACCGGCTCAAAATCTTTTGTTTTTGTATTTAGTCCAACCTGCATTTCATTAGCAGTAATTGTTTGCCGATGGGCGTCCCATTTACCTGTAACCGTAATGGTTTCATTCATAATAATCTTCGATTTTAAATAAGGCTGATTAAAAAACACAACCTTAATTAAATAGTTTCCAACGAACATTCTAATCATCAGTTTAGATTTCTTCCTGCCATAATATGTAAGAGAAGGCTCACTATGAACCTTCCCTTCTACAGTAATTTTCTCATCATGCTTTACCTCTGAGAGCTCGCGCAGCCGATAATCTTCATACCGGTATGGAAAATACTCTAATAAATCTAAGACTGTATAAATTTTCATTTCTGCTAAACTCTCAGCCGTTTCTTCCCCGATTCCCTTTAAGACTGTAACTGGCTGTTTTAGATATTGATTCACCTTATACGCGCGGAATACCGAAGATCTTAGCCTCGAGTTCACGACCTGTCGGAGTTGCCGCCAACCCTCCCTGTGCGGTTTCTTTTAACGCTGTCGGCATTGATTGTCCGATTTTGTACATAGCATCAATGACTTCATCACATGGAATTCTGCTTGTAATGCCTGCTAAAGCCATATCTGCAGCCACCATCGCATTGGCTGCACCCATTGCATTTCTTTTTACACATGGTACTTCGACAAGACCCGCAACAGGATCACAGACAAGACCAAGCATATTTTTTAATGTAATGGCCATCGCTTCAGCACATTGCTCTGGAGTGCCGCCTGCCATTTCAACAATAGCGGCTGCGGCCATACCTGAAGCAGAACCAACCTCTGCTTGACAACCGCCTGCTGCACCTGAAATCGAAGCATTGTTCGCAACAACAAAACCAAAAGCTCCTGCTGTAAAAAGAAATGCCACCATTTCCTCTCTAGACGGATTTAGTTTTTCTTTTACTGCAAATAGTGTGCCCGGTACAACACCAGCTGAACCTGCAGTTGGTGTAGCACAAATGGTACCCATCGCTGCATTTACTTCATTCGTAGCAACGGCTTTGCTCACAGCATCAAGTACGGTTTTACCTGAAAGGAAGTTGCCTTTTTCAATATATTTTTGCATAAGGACAGCGTCTCCTCCGGTTAAACCAGAGTGCGATTTTACTCCTTTTATCCCCCGCTCAACCGCTTCTTCCATAACCCTTAAATTACGGTCCATAAAAGCAAGCACTTCCTCCCGGGTACGTCCGGTTACTTCCATTTCTTGCTCAATCATAATTTCAGAGATTTTTTTATTTTTACTAATCGCAAGCTCAACTAACTCTGCAACATTTCGAAACAATTGCCTTCCCCCTTGTTGTTAATATGGTCAACGTCTAGCTAATCCACAATCTTTGTTACCTTCAGAATGTTTGGTAATTGTTCTAATTCTTGAATAACAATTTTATCTATGTTTTGGTCTACTTCAATGGTCATAAGAGCAAGCTTTCCAATTTCTTTTCTTGATACTTCCATATGACCAATATTAATTTCGTATTTTGCCAATACATTCGAAACACTCGCAATGGCACCAAAACGATCATTATGAACCACTAATATTGCTGGATGGTTTCCTGATAATTTCAATTCAAAACCGTTTAACTCGGTTATTTCAATTTTGCCTCCGCCAATTGAGATTCCTACCAGCTCTAATTCGCCTTTATCATCACCGATGATTACTCTCGCTGTATTTGGATGATCCGTAATGGCTTCTTCTTCTATAAATCGAAGTTTAATACCCCGTTCCTTCGCTATATCAATTGCATTTATTATTCTTACGTCATCGGTATCAAAATCTAACAAACCACCAATAATCGCAACATCCGTCCCATGTCCTTTATACGTCTTAGCAAACGAGCCGTATAATGATATATTTGCCCATTTTGGTTCCCTGCCAAATAAACTCCTTGCAACTCTGCCTATTCTGGCAGCACCAGCAGTATGCGAGCTAGATGGCCCAATCATAACGGGTCCAATTATGTCAAACACGCTTCTATATTTCATTCGTCTTCTCCCCCTAGGACAAATAAATCTTTTTCGTTATCCATTTATATTTATAACACAGAAAAAAGAAAAAAGAAGGGTTTCCCCTTCTAATTTTATCACTTATTCAATTGCAAAGATAAATGAATATAATGGTTGTTTTCCATTATGAAGTTCCACTTCTACGTCTTCAAAATTCTCTTCTACAAACGCTGTTAGTGCATTAACCTCTTCCTGGGTTACGTCTTCACCATAAATGATGGTTAAAATTTCCGAATCACTATCCACCATCTCAGCAAGCAAATCTTCTGCAGCTTTTGCTTTATCCTTGTTTTTTACAACAATTTTACCTTCTGCAATTCCCATGAAATCATCTTTTTCAATTTCTAACCCATCGATTTGGGTATCGCGAACTGCAAATGTAATTTGACCCGTTTTCACATGCTGCATAGCTTCTGTCATAGCAGCTTCATTCGCCAATACACTTCCAGCTGGATTAAATGCTAAAAGTGCAGATAAACCTTGAGGGACTGTTTTAGACGGGATTACATAAATTTCTTCATCTGATACATCCGCCGCTTGCTGCGCAGCCATAATAATATTTTTATTATTCGGGAGAATAAATACTTTTTTCGCATTCACTTCTTTAACGGCTTTAACAATATCCTCTGTACTCGGATTCATCGTTTGTCCGCCTTCAATAACCGCATGTGCACCGATACTTTTGAATAAGTCAGCAATACCAGAACCCATCGACACAGTAACAATCCCATACTCCTGCTGTTCTTTAGGAACTTGAGGTTTATCAGAAACTAACGGTGTGTGTGTTTCTCCAACAATATTGGAATGCTGCTGTCTCATATTTTCAATTTTAATATTGATTAGGCTTCCGTATCGCTGTCCGTAGCTTAGGCAATCACCAGGCTGTTCAGAATGAATATGTACCTTCACAACCTCGTCATCGGCAATAACTAGTAAGGAATCACCAAGTTTACTAAGATCATTCCTGTAAACCTGTTCGTCAAACGGATGCTTTGCCAGCTTTGCGTCTTCAAACTTGACCATGAATTCTGTGCAATAGCCAAATACAATATCTTCCGTATTTATATGACCTTGAACACTTTTATGATGTTCCGCACTGACCATTTCGTCCATAGTAGGATAGGCTTCAGGCGAATCTGGCAGTTTCTCGCCTTTTAGTTCAGCTAGAAATCCTTCATAAACAAAAACTAGCCCTTGGCCACCGCTATCGACAACTCCAACTTCTTTTAAAACCGGAAGCAGGTCTGGTGTACGCTTAAGCGATGCTTTTGCTTCTTTTAAAACCTCTTCCATTATCTCGATAATATCGTTCGATTTTTGGGAAGCCTGAACACCTCTTTTTGCAGAATCCTTTGCAACCGTTAAAATCGTTCCTTCTACCGGCTTCATTACCGCTTTATAGGCTGTTTCGACACCTGTTTCTAATGCTGCTGCAAATTCTACACCAGAGATCGCTGCTTTGGTTTCAATTGCTTTTGAAAATCCACGAAATAATTGGGAAAGGATAACCCCGGAGTTGCCTCGAGCCCCCATAAGTAAACCCTTTGATAAAGCAACTCCTACCTTACCAATATGTTCCTGGACATTATTTTTTACTTCCTTTGCCCCTGAGGTCATTGATAAATTCATATTCGTTCCAGTATCACCATCGGGCACAGGAAAAACGTTTAATGCATCCACCATTTTCGCATTGGTTCCCAGGTGATTCGCACCTTGAATCACCATTTCTGCAAAACGTTTTCCATCTAAAGCTGTAATAGACACAAACTTTCCTCCTCTACTAGCGGTTCGTTACACCACTTATGGGTTCGTCACACGAACTCCCTGAACGTAAATATTTACCGAGTCAACGGCAAGTCCAACGGTCTTATCAAGTGTGTATTTCACCTTTGATTGCACGTTATGAGCAACCTCGGAAATCTTTGTTCCATAGCTGACAATTATATACATATCAATATGTACTTCTTCATTCTCTTGGCGAACAATAACTCCACGAGTAAAATTCTCTCTTCTTAAAATTTCTGTAAGACCGTCTTTTATTTGGCTCTTTGATGCCATACCGACAATACCATAACAATCGATAGCGGCACCTCCAGCGATGGTGGCGATTACTTCATTTGAAATATCAATTTGTCCGAACTTAGTTTTTAATTCGATGGACATGAATCGTTCCCCCTTTTGGAAATTGCTCCTTGACTGAGCTCTTAGAAAAAGTGCTTGCATACTAATTTTCTAAAGCGCAAAATAAATATTTCCGCGTTAAAATCGGCTTTATGATTTTAACAACAATATTTAGGACACTACCTTGACTAAAGTCATTTTACTATAGTCAAGAAAAATTTGAAAGCGATACTTTCTTCTTATAGTATTTACAAACAATAACTTGGCATGTCAAGGTATTTTTCTTGAAAGGTTTATTAATCACTCTTGCATTCAAACTGGTTGTATGATAAATTATTAAAGTATCTTTAGACAATAACGTAAATGCTGTATAAAGCTTTGGGTATTAAGGAGGGAATCATTATGCCACGTAAATGTGTTGTAACTGGAAAGAAAACTACAACTGGTAACGCACGTTCTCACGCTATGAACGCTAACAAGCGTACATGGGGTGCTAACCTACAAAAAGTACGTATTCTTGTTGATGGAAAGCCTAAGCGTGTTTGGGTTTCTACAAGAGCGTTAAGAGCTGGTAAAGTAGAACGCGTTTAATATGTCAGGGCATCCTTCAAGAGGGTGCCCTTTCTTACTATCTTACCCCTATTTCCTCAAAATAAAAAAGCACCCATTAAATAGGTGCTTAAACAGATTCTCTATTCATTCTTTTTAAATGCACCGATCATCGCTCGGACAAGTCCACCTAAAAACTTTGGCAGTTTAATTGTATAAAACTTCATTTATGTCCCTCCTCACCATCTCACACATCTAACATCTCTCGTACGCCCTTACTATTTTATTCAAACGGACGAAATCAGTACCTCAAAAAAATTGTATTAATCATTACTTCTTATCACTAATAATATGCCTTCTGAAAATGAAAAAGTACCATAATCACTAATAAGTTCATTACTAATACATAGTGTAGAGCCGATGGAAATATGACGATTTTCCAATGGATATTTAAAGCCACGAAGAGTGAGACCTTTTATCTCAAGGGTAAGAGGAACAAAAGAAATATACTTTTTATCTACCCTCTTTTCAATTTTATAACGTCCCGGTCCTTTTAATGATAAAATATTTTGATTATCAATAAGAACAATATTTATCTCATGTTCTGCCATCATCGGTTTCACCAGCAAGTGAATATTCGCTAAAAGATGGTCTAATCTCCCTCCAGTCGCTCCAAAAATACGGATGGAAGCAGGCTTTTGTTCTATGGCCCAATTCAAAGCAAGTTCCATATCTGTTTCATTTTTTTCAGGCTTATACCTTTTCAGTTCTTTTACATGATTTTCAATTACCAGTAACTCTTCTTTGGAAACAGAATCGAAGTCGCCAAAAGCAATCGCAGGTGTAATATCCTTATTAATGAGAGTATATACCCCGCGGTCCACACCAACCCAAATGTCATTTTCACTAGTGTATGTATGTAAATTGGGAAGGAACTGTACAGGACCTCCTGCCAAGATATTTATATTCATTTTATGCCCCCTGTTTTTTCTACGCAAAAAGCCAGCATTTAGCCGGCTTTTCACTTTTTATCCTCTTAATAATGAGATCGCTGTTGCGTAGTCCTCTTGATCATAAATAGCAGATCCAGCAACAAGAACGTTCGCTCCTGCCTCTACACATAGTTTTGCCGTTTCCGAATTGACTCCGCCATCGATTTCAATTTCAAGGTCTTTTCCAATGGAGTCTGCCATTTCCTTAACTTTTCTAATCTTTGGAAGGACTTCAGGAATAAATTTTTGACCGCCGAACCCCGGATTAACGGACATTAATAAAACCATATCAATGTCTTTTAAAATATGCTCTATGGTATTAACAGGAGTCGCTGGATTCAACACCACCCCTGCTTTAATCCCAAATGATTTAATATGATGAATCGTCCGGTGAAGGTGCCGGCATGCTTCAACATGTACTGTAATATAATCAGCTCCAGCTTTAGCAAAATTCTCTATATATTGGTCAGGGTTTTCAATCATTAAATGGACATCCAGAGGAAGCTTTGTCACAGGTCGAATCGCCTCCACAATTAATGGTCCTATCGTAATGTTTGGAACGAAATGACCATCCATAACATCAACATGAATATAGTCAGCCCCAGCCTTTTCAACTGCTATGATTTCATCACCTAATTTAGCAAAATCAGCAGAAAGGATGGAAGGTGCAATTTTCAGCATTTTAATACCTCGGCTTTCTTTCTTTTATTTCTTGAAGGAAATCAACATAATGTTGATAGCGATATTGAGTAATTGTTTGTGTCTCAACCGCTGCTTTCACTGCACATTTAGGCTCACTTATATGTAAACAGGCTCGAAATTTACATTTTTCGCTTTCTCTTGCGATCTCCGGAAAGCAATAGGTTAACTCTTCAGCTTCAATATCGGTGAATTCTAAAGAACTAAATCCCGGTGTATCAGCAATGAGGCCATTACCTATGCTAATTAATTCAACATGCCGGGTGGTGTGCTTTCCCCTGCCTAAATGTGAGGAAATATCGTTGGTTTTCAGTTCAAGTTCAGGTCGCAACACATTCAAAAGTGACGATTTTCCCACACCTGATTGACCTGCAAAAACGGATATTTTATCTTCTACATGCGGGGTTAAACCCTCAATACCCGCTTCTGTTTCAGATGAAGTTAGTAATACTTCATAACCAATATTTCTGTATTGTTCAGCATATTCTTTAATGGCCTCTTTTTCTTTCTCATTGGTTAAATCCATTTTTGTAATGCAAATAAGTGGTTTAATATGGTTATATTCTATAAGGACGAGAAAACGGTCTAATAAAACGGTACTAAAATCAGGTTCGACAGCGGAAAAGACAAGAATGGCCTGATCGACATTTGCAATAGGCGGCCGAACCAGTTCATTCTTCCTTTCCTTAACCTCCATAATATAACCATCACGTTCATTCTCAGCCTGAAAAATGACCTCATCACCGACTAGTGGTGTAATTTTGTTTTTCCGAAAAACACCTCTTCCCCGGCACTGAATCATTACTCCATCATGAAGTACGTAATAAAAACCACTTAATGCTTTTACAATTTTCCCTTCAGGCATAGCCACACTCCTTGAAGTTTATTCTAACTCTTGATAATTCAACGTTTCTTGTGCAATAACTCTATCGTCAAGTTGGACTCTATAACCGCCTTTTCCATTGAATGGAATTTTCAATGTAATTGGAATTCTGGTTGTTGAAGTAATTTCAAAGTCTTCCGCAGGCTCAGTCATACTATGAGTCATATCCTCGATATAAATAAGGACTCTCTGTTTTTGCCCGGGTATTATAGGGTTGTACTCAATAGTGATATCTCTCGTTACATCTTTTGGCGGTTTTTCTTCCTTGCCTTTTGAAATAACAACAGAAACCTTGTCACCCATTTTCATTTCCGTATTAGGCAGAGGTGACTGAGAAATAATACTTCCCTTCGGAACCAACTCATCAAACTTTTCTTCTGAAATTTCAAATTTAAGTCCAACAGAATCTAAATATTCCTGTGCACCCTTTGTGCTGTATTGTGTTAAGTCTCTTAGGACAATTGGTTCGGGTCCCTTACTTACTTCCAATATTAATATTGTTTCATCAGGTATTATTTCTTGACCTGCTTCAGGTTCTTGGTTAAGAATGGTACCAGCTTCACTTTCATCAAATACTTCAGTAATAGTAATATCTTTAAAGTTTAGCTCATCCAATAAAGGACTTACATCCTTATAGTTTCTTTCAACATAATCTTCTAATTCTATCTTTTCCTTACCAGTACTTACAAATATTTTGACAGAAGTATTCTCTTTTACTGTACTTTCCGCTTCAGGACTGGTTTTTATAACTTTACCCTCTTCGATTTCATCATCAGGTATTTCTTCTTCCTCGCCAGCCTTTAGGCCAGCTGCTTCCAATTTGGCAATGGCATCATCCAATTCCATCCCGCTGATATCAGGTATGCTTACATCTTTAGGGGATAATAAGTCTGGTAAAACTGTAATAGTGAATAATCCCAGCAATAATAACAATAAAAAGGTTGAAATTAATATAATAGGCCACTTTTTACGTTTTTTCTTGTCTTTCGTTGTATTTACTGAATCTTTTTTGACATTGTCTGAGATTTTATCACTATGTACTAAGGTTTCATCAAGATTTTGCAATGGACGGTCATTCGTTATAATAGGAATCGCTTTAGTTGCTTCATCATCAATAGGAATTACAAATTTAGCTTCATTTATTCTCTCTGAATCAAGTGCAGTCCTTAAATCGTCCTCCATTTCATCTACACTGTTATACCGATGAAAGGAATCCTTGGCAGTCGCCTTTAACACGATATTTTCAACACTTTGGGGGACGTTCGGATTCCACCTTCTTACGGAAGGAGTTTCTGATTGCAAATGTTTTAATGCAATCGAGACTGCAGATTCACCTGAAAAAGGAAGTCTGCCCGTTAATAATTCAAACATGACTATTCCAAGAGAATAAATATCCGATTTCCTATTTGCCATGCCTCCACGTGCTTGTTCTGGTGACAAATAGTGTACCGAACCCAAGACAGAGTTAGTTTGGGTAATACTTGTTGCACTAAGAGCCATCGCAATGCCAAAATCGGTTATTTTCACATTTCCAAAACGATCAACAAGAATATTTTGAGGCTTGATATCCCTGTGGATAATATGATTTTGATGGGCATGAGAAATAGCAGAGGTTAATTGTTTCATAATATCAATTGTTTCTTCAACTTGTAACGGTGAGTTGTGTTGTATGTATTGTTTTAGTGTTTGACCTTCAACATATTCCATTACAATAAAATAAAGATCATCCTCTTCTCCCACATCATAAATACTTACGATACTTGGGTGAGCTAAGCTTGTCGCTGATTGTGCTTCCCTGCGAAACCTGCGAATAAATTCCTCATCATTGGCAAAATCAAGGCGAAGCATTTTAACGGCTACATCACGGTCAAGAATCATGTCGTGGGCTAAATAGACATTTGCCATTCCGCCGCCGCCAATCATTTCTAACACCTTATATCGACCGCTTAAACGTTTTCCAATCAACATTATAAACCACCCTCGCTGGTATCAGAAAACTCTACAATTGCCAGTGAAATGTTATCCTCGCCGCCACGCTCATTTGCAATCGAGATTAACGTATTTGCTTTTCTCTCTAAATCATCTTTGTTCTTTAGAATATCAGCAATTTCGCTTTCACTTACTTTGTTCGAAAGTCCGTCAGAGCATAATAAGAGGTTGTCTCCTTCTTCAAAAGTAATGGTTTTAATATCTATTGATACATTCTGTTCAGTGCCGAGAGCCCTCATAATAACATTTTTTCTAGGATGATGTTCGGCATCCTCTTTCGATATTTGCCCGGTACGAACTAATTCATTAACTAGAGTATGATCTTCAGTCAATTGCTGAAATCCCGATTCATTTAAAATATAACAACGACTGTCTCCAACATGTGCAATGGTTGCAAATATATGTGTGGTAATGACAGCTTCAATCGTTGTACCCATTCCATCACATTCATCGTGACTGTTTGCATGGTCAAATAAAACCCTATTCACTTGAATAATCTTTGATTTTAACCATTCTTCTGCTTGTTCGGCCGTTTGAATCCCTTCGGATTCCTCCCACATCTCTTTTAATGTGGTTAATGTCATGCTGCTGGCAACGTCACCAGCACGGTGACCGCCCATACCATCAGCTACGATGGCAAGGCGCTGCCCGTCTCGATTTAAGAATATACCAACACTATCTTCGTTATTCTTTCGAATTCTCCCTACATCCGTCTTATACACAGCTTTCAACGCTGTCACCTCGTCTCTTCTTTTCGCTCCTTTGCACGAAGTTGTCCACATGCTGCGTCAATGTCGTGACCTTGCTCCCGGCGAATGGTTACATTAATACCACGGTTTTTGAGTGTTTTTTCAAATGCAAAGATTTTATCCTTAGGGGTACGTACATAGTCCCTTTCTGGCACATAATTGACCGGAATTAGATTAACATGGCATTTAAGTCCTTTTAATAAGGACGCCAATTCTTCTGCATGTTCAACAGAATCATTAACACCGCCAAAGAGTCCGTATTCAAAACTAATTCGGCGCCCCGTCTTATCGATATAATACCTTACGGATTTCATTAAGTCATCTAGTTTATATGCTCTGTTAATAGGCATTAACCGAGACCTTAATTCAGTGTTAGGCGCATGAAGTGAAATCGCAAAATTAATTTGCATATTTTCATCTGCAAATTGATAAATCTTCGGTACAATACCGCTAGTTGATACTGTTATATGACGTGCACCAATCATCAATCCTTTGTCATGATTTATGATTTTTAGAAACGACATCATATTATCATAATTGTCGAAGGGTTCACCAATTCCCATAATAACTACGGAGCTTACACGCTCGTCTGTTTCGTCAAGCGCTTGCTGCACTGTTACAACCTGCGCAACAATTTCACCCGCTTCTAAATGACGCTTAAGCCCGCCAAGTGTTGAAGCACAGAATGTACAACCAATCCGGCACCCAACTTGCGTTGTTACACACACCGAATTTCCATAATCATGGCGCATTAAGACCGTCTCGATTGAGTATCCATCATGCAATTCAAACAGAAATTTAATGGTACCGTCAGAAGAAGATTGCTTTATAACCGTTTTTAATGTAGTAATCTGAAAATTGTCAGAAAGCTTGTCACGTAAACTTTTTGATAAATTATTCATATCCTCAAACGATGTAATTCTTTTTTTGTAGAGCCAGTCATAAATTTGCTCTGCTCGGAAAGGCTTTTCACCATTATTCGTCAGCCATTCCTTGAGCTCATGTAGCTGCAGGGAATAAATAGAAGTTTTTTTAATGTCCAATGTTGTATTGTTCTCAGTTGTATTTAGTTGTTCCAACTGTTACACCTTCTTTCTTAAGCATGCGATAAAGAATCCGTCAGAGCCAATATCCTGGGGAAGTATTTGTAAAAAACCATCTGTTACCAGGGGTTGGATTGCCTCAGGCATTCTTCCTTTTAATGAAGCATCTATTTCAAATTCAGGATGCTCTTGTAAAAATTTTAAGACTGTACCTTCGTTTTCTTCTTTATCTACTGTACACGTACTGTAGACAAGAATTCCACCTTTTTTCACTAAAGGTGAGACAGAGTTTAATAAATTTTGTTGGATGGTACTTAATTGATAAAGATCCTGTTCTTTTTTTGTATATTTCATGTCAGGTTTCCTTCTCATAACACCCAGCCCTGAACACGGGGCATCAAGAAGAATTCTATCAAAATATTCCTCTTGAAACTGTTCTCCTGCCTTACGTGAATCCATTGAAATTGTCCTTATATTGCCCAAACCTAAACGTTTAGCATTTTCATTAATTAATTTTACTTTATGTTCATGTAAATCAAGCGAGATCACTCCGCCAGTTAGTTTCATTTTTTCAGCAATATGCGTCGTTTTACCGCCAGGAGCGGCACATGCATCCAAAATTAATTCATTTTCACTGGGAGCTAGTGCATAGGCCGCTAGCATTGAACTTTCATCTTGTATCGTAATCAAGCCTTTTTTAAATGCCCTTGAAAGTGCCAAATTTCCTTTCAATGCCCTAATGGCTTCGGGTATAATGGGACTTTTTTCAACTAGGAAGCCTTCCTCATCAAGATCCTCGATTACTTCACGGACGCTCGTTTTTGTTAGATTAACTCTTGCTGTCTGCAGTGGTGCCGTTAGGTTGACCTCACACATTTCTTTTGTTCTTTCATAACCAAATTGGTCCACCCACCTCTTAACGAGCCATTCTGGGTGGCTCGTTTCAATTGATAGCTTTTCAATTGAATCACTAACCACTTCTAAAGATGGCAGTCCTTCACGCTGAATACTTCTAAGCACACCATTTACCATCCCTGAAATACCTTTGTGACCTCGTCTTTTGGCAATTTCTACCGCTTCAAATATAGCAGCTCTATCTGGAATTTTATCAAGGTATACCATTTGATAGAGGGTTATCCTTAGTAGCTGACGCACCCAACTTTCCAACTTTTTGCTATTTTTAATGAATGGCTTTAGAAAGTAATCTAATGCCATCCGTCTTTGTAATGTTCCATATGTTAACTCAGTTAGTAAACCGATATCAATAGGGGAAATTTTGTTTTTTTCAATGGTACTATTCAATAATAAATTACTATATGATTGGTTCTTTTCAATGTTTTCGAGTAACTCTACCGCTGCTTCACGGACATTTTTCTTTTTATTGGTCATTTTATTCTCCTAGTCTGCTGCCAACTAAGATTTTCGATCCTGCACCTCTGTAAAACTCCTCACATGACATTTTCTTTTTTCCAGATGGCTGCAGTTCAATAATCTTAATAGCAGTGTCATCACCCGTTGATACCGTTATACCATCAGGTTCGTTTTTTATGACTGTCCCAGGCTCCTCTATTTTTGTACCCGCGACCTTTTCTGAACGCCAGATTTTTAACGTTTGACCATCAAGAGTGGTAAAAGCAACTGGCCAGGGGTTTAGCCCACGGATATGATTATAAATTTCTTGGCCGGTTTTGGACCAATCAATCTTTTCCTGATCACGTTTAATATTATAAGCAAATGTTGCCCTCTCATTATCCTGAGGGATAGGTGTTAATTTTCCTTTTAGTAAATTTGGCAAAGTTTCAGATAATAAGTCTGCACCAGCCTTGCTTAACTTTGTATGAAGGGTTCCCACATTGTCTTCTTCGGCAATTTCTACTTCTACTTGAGTTAATATATCACCTGCATCCAACTTTTCAACCATATACATAATGGTTATCCCTGTTTTCTTCTTGCCTTGAATGATAGCATAATGTATAGGTGCACCTCCCCGGAGCTCAGGAAGAAGTGAGGCGTGGACGTTAATACAACCATGTGCTGGTGCTTCTAATATTTCTTTCGGAAGTATTTGTCCAAAAGCGGCTGTAATGATTAAATCAGGATTCAAAGAAAGGATTTTTTCCTGTTCCTCTTTTTGGCGAATTTTTTCAGGTTGAAAGACAGGGATTCCATGCTTCAATGCCTCAACTTTGACAGGCGGCGGTGTTAGTACTTTTTTTCTCCCCACCGGTCGATCTGGCTGGGTAACAACACCAATAACCTCATATCCATCATCTATAATTCTTTGCAGCACGGGTACTGAGAAGTCTGGGGTACCCATAAAAACAATCCTCGTCATTCACTTTCTACTCCTTTTAACTCATCTTCCTCGAGATATCGGCTTACCTTTGATGTGAATAATACCCCGTCTAAATGATCAATTTCGTGTTGTATCGCCCTTGCGAGAAATTCATCCGCTTCGAGCGTGTATTTTTTTCCTTTACGGTTAAATGCCTCGATTGTCACATGATTTGGTCTTGTAACTTCACCAAAAAGATCTGGGAAGCTTAAACACCCTTCTGGACCGGTTTGCTCTCCTGATGTATGAATAACACGAGGATTAATCATCTCAATCGTCCCTGATTCATCATCAATATCGACGATTGCAATTCGTTCATCTATCCCAATCTGTGGGGCAGCCAGACCAACACCATCGTATTGAATCATAGTGTCATACATATCATCAAGCAATTTAGCAAGCTTTTTGTCAAACTTCTCTACAGGTCTGCATTCTTTTTCAAGTACCTCAGCTGGGTACATAACAATTTTTCGTATAGCCAAAGGTGTTCCTCCATCTAAATCGTAGTTGTCCGATTTTTATCTTTATACGTAATTACTAAACATTTTCACCCAAATCACTATATCATAACCTTGGATATCAAGGATATTTGTGTTTCTTACATTAAAATAAATGGGTTTACATCGATAGAAACGAGTAACCCGCTCTTTGGGTCGCTTTGATACTGGTCGAGTATTGCTTTTAACGTTTTAGTAAGCTCCGGTTCACGCTTATATTTTATTAAGCAATGATAGCGATATCGATTATTAATTCGCGGGATTGGCGACGCCGCTGGTCCTAAAACAACTGCCTGGTTGGAAATACGTGCTCGGACAAATGCAGCAATTTTTTCCGTTGCTGAGACGACAGTCATTAACTCTTCATGACTTATGGTAATTAAGGCCAAATAGTAAAATGGCGGGTAATGATGCGCTTTTCGTATCATCATTTCCCTGTGATAGAAGCGATTATAATCCTGTGTTCCGGCCAGTTCTACACTATAGTGCTCCGGAGTATAAGTTTGGATTACCACTTCCCCGGGTAATTCATGACGTCCCGCCCTGCCGCTGACTTGTGTTAATAGCTGAAAGGTCTTTTCAGAGGAGCGGAAATCCGGTAAATGGAGCATCGTATCCGCTGAAAGTACGCCAACAAGTGTAATATTGGGAAAATCGAGTCCTTTTGCAATCATTTGTGTTCCTAAGAGAATATCTGCTTTTCCTTCATGAAATTCCTTTAACAGTCTTTCATGGGCGCCCTTTTGTCCCGTTGTATCAACATCCATACGAATCACTTTTGCTTCAGGAAGAATTTTACCAAGTTCATCTTCAACCTTTTGTGTTCCCGTCCCAAAATAGCGAATGTAATCACTTGAGCACTCAGGGCACTGGTTCGGTACATAACTCTCAAATCCACAATAATGACATTTCATTTGTTCCTTAACCTTATGATAAGTCAAGGAGATATCACAATTAGGACAATTCATCACATACCCACAATCCCTGCACATAATGAATGATGAGTGACCGCGTTTATTTAGAAATAGTACAGACTGCTCTTTTCTTTCAATTCTATCCTTCAGTAAGTCAAACAACTTTCTTGAGAACATGGATCGATTGCCTTCTCTAAGCTCTTCACGCATATCAATAATTTCTACAGCTGGGAGTGCTCTTTTATTCATTCTGTTTGGCAGAGATAATAATGTGTATACTCCTTTTTGTGCTCTCGCAAATGACTCTAGTGCTGGAGTTGCACTTCCTAAAACAACTGGGCAATTATTTTTTTGGGCTCGTTCAATTGCCACATCTCGAGCATGATAGCGTGGCATTTCTTCCTGCTTATAGCTTGTTTCATGTTCCTCATCAATAATGATGATTCCCAAATTCTCAAAAGGAGCAAAGATAGCTGATCTTGCACCAACAACTACTTTAACCTCTTTACGTTGGATCTTCCGCCATTCATCATACTTTTCACCAGCAGACAGTCCGCTGTGCAAAACCGCTACTAAATTTCCAAAACGTCCCTTAAAGCGATTTACCATCTGAGGAGTTAAAGCAATTTCTGGTACAAGCACAATCGCTTCTCTGCCTTTTTCAATGACATTCTGAATGGTTTGTAAGTAAATTTCAGTTTTCCCGCTTCCAGTTACTCCATAAAGTAAAAAAACCTCATGAAGTTTATTTTCAATACTATCTAGAATTGGAACGATTGCCCGCTGCTGGTCCTCCGTCAAGAGCAGCGGCTCGGTACGTGAGAAAGTCCGATTTTCATAGGGATCACGATAAACTTCCATGTCTTGTTCAGCAAGAAATCCCTTTTCAACGAGTGCTTTTACGGTTGACCCAGATATATTTAATAGTGATAATAATTGCCGTAATTCCACCGGATCACTGTGTTCAACAAAGTATTTTAGTACTTCTTTTTGTTTGTCTGCTTTTTGAGGCAGGCTCTTATGCGCTGTTTCCAGATCTGCAGAGGAAATCAGCGGGATTACATACTTTAACTTCTTTTTCTTAAGTCTTTCTTTCACAACATATATAACTTCTAACAGACCTTTAGCAGCTTCTCTTTGAAGGATTGGAACAAGACCATTCTTTAAGGCGTCATCCCAATTAATCGTTTCTTCATTTTTAAATGCTTCTTGAAGTTTGTCAGGTAATTGATTTGGTTTTACTCCTGCAGAAAGCTTTACTTTCTTTTCATATTTCGCTTTTAAAGCAGCTGGGAGCATAGCCTGGAAGGCATATATCTTAAAGCACAACGTATTTTCAGTCAGCCAATTACCTAAATCTAGTAATTCCTGATTTAAAACAGGTTCTAAATCCATTGGTTCAATAATTTCACGGAGTTTCTTAAATTCTGAATCTGCTTTTATCTCAGTAACAAAACCTTGAATTTTCCTTGGACCGAAGGGGACGATTACCCTCATACCGAGCTGAATAGTCTCATGCCAATGTGCTGGTATTAAATAATCAAACGCTCTATCAGTTTGTTTTGCAGGCACATCTACAATAACACTAGCGACTTTCATTTGGTTCCAAATCCTTTGGTAATACAACGATTTCTTCAATAATTTTATGTGCAACCTCAAGCTTTGACATCAGAGGTAACTCGATTTTACTTCCGTCACGCTTAAAAAGTGTCACTATGTTTGTATCCCTGCCAAATCCTGCACCTTCTGACTTTACATTATTGGCTACAATCATATCTGCATTTTTGGCCTTTAATTTTTTTACTGCGTACTCTTCGACATTTTCCGTTTCCGCTGCGAATCCAATTAGAATGTGGTTTCTTTTCTTGGCTCCAAGCTCAAATAAAATATCTTTCGTTCTTTCGAGTTCAATCACTTTGTCTCCTGGCTGCTTTTTCATTTTATGTTCATAAGAAACTTTCGGAGTGTAATCAGCAACCGCAGCTGTCTTTATAATAATATCAGCATGATCAAAGTTGTTCATGACTGCATGATACATTTCATCTGCACTCTCAACGTTCACTATATCCACATCCACGGGAGGAGATAAATGAACCGGTCCAGAAACCAAGATTACCTTTGCGCCCTCTTTCTTCGCTGCTTCCGCAAGAGCGTATCCCATTTTTCCTGTAGAATGGTTGGTAATAAAGCGGACGGGGTCAATCCTCTCTCTCGTTGGGCCTGCAGTAATTAAAACGGTTTTCCCTTTTAACTTCAACGAGCTTTTATTTAAAAAATGCTGGTGGATTAATTCAACAATTTTTTCAGGTTCCTCTAAACGTCCCTTGCCTACATAGCCACAAGCTAAATAGCCCTCACTTGGTTCGATAAATCGATAACCATAAGCTGCCAATATCTCTATGTTCTTTTTTACTGCCGGATGGTCATACATATGTACATTCATCGCCGGAGCAATCCATACTGGAACAGTTGCAGCGAGTAAGGTGGTGGTAATCATGTTATCAGCAATGCCATTTGCCAGCTTACCTATCGTATTGGCTGTCGCAGGGGCCACAAGTATTAAATCCGCCCAATCAGCTAAATCAATATGTGCAATCACACCGGGATTTTTCTCTTCAAATGTATCGGTATACACATCATTTCGGGATAACGCCTGAAAAGTTAACGGGGAAACAAATTTTACTGCAGAGTCACTAAGGATTACTTTTACCTTAGCGCCAGCTTGGACAAGTTTGCTTGTAAGAGCTGCTGCTTTATATACCGCAATTCCACCTGACACACATAATAAAACCTTTTTATCTAACATCTCGTATCCCCCACTTCTCTATTCCACAAATATCTATTCTTTTATTATGCTAGAAACACTTTGTTTTTTCATCTTTTTCAACCGCTTTTCGACAAAAAACAAAAAAGTCTGACATCCTGCCGTCAGACCTTCTCGTTTACTACTTGCCTATATTACTATCTTTACCGTAGACAGCACCTGTTTCTGATTTTTTGGGAATTCGGTATGTTAGCTCACCGCTGTAGATTTCCTCTAAGGCTTTTCCTACATGTTTATAGGAAACATATTTAGGTAATCTTTCATCATGTGTTTGCTGCATGGAACGAGCACGTTTTGCCGCAACAGAAACTAGTGAGTATTTTGAGTCAATTTTATTAAGTAATGAATCAATCGAAGGATATAACATTTATTCAACCTCCAGTAATTTTTTATATCGGTGTTCTACACGTTCTCGGCGGCAATGTTCCGCAACAACGATTGCTTTTACACGTTCACATGCCAATTCTACCTGGTCATTTTCCACAACATAATCGTATAATTCCATCATTTCAATTTCTTCACGAGCAGATAACATCCGATTGTTGATTAACTCTTCTGTTTCGGTACCTCTTGTAACAATTCGATTCTTTAACTCGGAAAGACTAGGTGGCATTAAGAAAATAAATAAACCTTCTGGAAATTTTTCTCTAACCTGTCGGGCACCCTTTACTTCAATTTCTAAGAAAACATCTTTCCCGGCGTCTAAGGTCTCTCGTACATAATCTACAGGAGTGCCATAGTAGTTGCCAACAAATTCTGCATACTCTAAAAGTTTACCTTGCTGAATTAATTCTTCGAATTCTTGACGTGACTTAAAAAAATAATCTACTCCATTTACTTCCCCAGGGCGAGGCGCGCGCGTTGTTGCAGATATTGAGTATTCAAAAGCCGTGTCCGGATGGGAAAATATTTCTTTTCTAACCGTTCCTTTTCCGACACCAGATGGACCAGAAAATACGATAAGTAATCCTTTTTCCTGCATTTTCTATATCCTACCCTTCGTCTATAATTTCATCACGGTCGCCCAAACGATGGGCAACCGTTTCAGGTTGTACAGCTGATAAAATAACATGGTCACTATCCATGACTATTACCGCACGTGTACGTCTTCCATATGTAGCATCAATCAAAGAACCCCGATCACGGGCATCTTGGATTATCCTTTTTATCGGAGCTGATTCAGGGCTTACAATTGAAATTATCCGATTGGCAGATACGATATTTCCAAAGCCAATATTAATTAATTTAATCGACATGATTATCATCCAATCATCAATAATATATTTTGGTCGAGTCAACCAGTTTCTAAACACTATTATTCAATATTTTGAACTTGTTCCTTCAGTTTCTCAAGCAAACTTTTTATTTCAACTACTTTTTTAGTAATAGTTGAATCATTTGCTTTTGACCCAATTGTATTCGCTTCCCTATTCATCTCCTGCACAAGAAAATCAAGTTTTCTTCCAATCGGCTCAGTCTCGTTTAATGTTTGCTTAAATTGCTGGACGTGACTATTTAACCTTGTCAATTCCTCGTTAATATCAATTTTATCAGAAAAGATTGCCACTTCGGTTAATACACGACTTTCATCCATTTGTCCTTGTACTAATTCCTCAATTCTTTTCATTAAACGTTCTTGATAGGCGGAGACAACTTGAGGAGCGTAATCTTTTAATTCATCTATATTTGTATCTAGCTGTAATAAAGAAGTGAGCAAATCCTTTTTTAGCTCTTCTCCTTCGGTAACTCGCATTTGCTTACATAGTAAAACTGCTTCTTCTGTTGCTCTTAGTACTAAATTTTCCAATTCTTCGTTGCCAGTATCATTTTCTTCGATATGTAAAAATTCGTTTCGTGTCAATAAATCCTGAAGAAACACTTTTCCTTCAATATTAAATTTATTACGTGCTTCTTTAATAAACAGGTAGTATTCTTCGAGGAGTTTCCAATCAACCTTAATTTTCCGAGTAACCGCACCTTCCCCTTCTATCATTATATATACTTCAGCCCTGCCGCGCCTGAGGTGCTGATTCAACTTTTTCTTAATCTTATCTTCTACCTTTAATAACTGCCTCGGCATCCGAACATTTATTTCACAAAAACGATGGTTGACTGTTTTTACTTCCACATTTACAGAAAAAGAGGCAGAGGAAATGCTGCTCCTCCCAAAGCCCGTCATACTTGAAACCATTAAGGACACTCCAATCTTCTGAAGATGAGCGGTTAACCTACTATGTAAAGTATTGTTTTTTTTTTGAAAACTAACAAAAGGTAATAGAGTCATCTCTACTACCTTTTGGATTATAACACACTTTATTTTGTTTTTCTTAACAAAAATGATCCTGCTAGTAAAAAAGTTGGGATTGAAGATAGTCCGATAATCAAAAGCCAGTCTTTTGCTAAGATTGGTAAGGTGTGAAATATTGGCTGGAATGGCGGGTAGTAAATGACTGCAATCATCAATGCAAGGGATGACACAACCGCCCAAACCAGATATTGGTTCCCAAATGGATTTCTAGATAAAACAGACTTTTCACTTCTACAATCAAACACATGAATGAGCTGCGCTAACACTAATGTTGCGAATGCAATTGTTTGTGCATATGGTAGATTTTCAGGGTTCTGTTTATAGACAATCATAAATGCTAATAAGGTGACGATTCCAATGAGAAAACCCCTTGAGATCACTTTCCAGCCTAATCCTCGAGAAAATACACCTTCATTAGGGCTGCGCGGTTTACGTTTCATTACATCTTCTTCAGGGCGGTCCAATCCTAATGCCATCGCTGGCAGTCCATCCGTCACTAAATTAACCCAAAGGATTTGAATCGGAACTAACGGCAGTGGCAGTGCTAAGATCATAGCAAACAACATGACCAAAATTTCACCTACATTCGAAGCCAGTAAGTATCGCACAAATTTCCTTATATTTTCATATATATTTCTGCCTTCTTCAATTGCAGACTTGATTGTTGCAAAATTATCATCCAATAGTACAAGTGAAGATGCTTCTTTTGCCACGTCTGTGCCAGTAATCCCCATGGCGACACCGATATCCGCGGCTTTAATAGCCGGTGCATCATTTACACCATCACCTGTCATGGCAACAATATGACCTCTATTTTGTAAAGCCTTAACAATTTTCAATTTATGCTCTGGTGAAACACGAGCAAATACTGAAACATCGTCAACTACTTCCTCAAGTTCCTCAACTGACATGTTTGATAGAGCATTTCCATCTAGAACCATACTCTTTTTCGTTAAAATTCCCAGTTGAGCAGCGATCGCTTTAGCCGTTATTACATGATCGCCGGTGATCATTACCGTTTTTATTCCTGCTTCTTTACATTCTTTGACTGCGTCTTTAACCTCAGGTCTTGGAGGGTCAATCATTCCCTGGACACCAATAAAGGTTAATTTATTTTCCGCTTCCTGTTCGCTAAGGATCATGGTATTGGCAGGAATAGGTTTAAAGGCAATGGCGATCGTTCTTAGGGCTTTTGAAGCAAGGTTATTGATAGCTTCTTGTACTTGGTTTTGGACACTCTGTCCGAGATATTGTGTCTTACCATCCCATAGGATGGATTCACTCTTACCTATAATTACATCCGGAGCCCCTTTTGTTACTATAAAATTCCTGCCCTGCTTGTCTTTAACATGCATACTCATCATTTTTCTCGCAGAATCAAACGGGAATTCCTTTACGATGGTAAATTCATCTAATAAATTTGTACGGTCTAATCCCGCTTTCATCGCACTAACAAGCAACGCACCTTCTGTAGGATCTCCGTCAAGAATGTAATCTTCATCTTTGATTACTAGTTCTGAATGGTTACAGATCATCCCGAAGATGAGCATTTGCTGCAAAGCTTTTTCATCTTTTGGATGTACAACCGTATTATCACGGTAAAAATCACCACGCGGCTGATAGCCGACACCATCGACTGTCCAAGTGTTACCTCCGCTCCATAAATGGGTAACAGTCATTTTGTTTTGTGTCATTGTACCTGTTTTATCAGAACAAATAACCGACGCACAGCCGAGTGTTTCTACTGCCGGCAGCTTTCTGACTATCGCATTTTTCTTAATCATTTTTTGAACTCCAAGAGACAATGCAACCGTAACAATGGCCGGTAATCCCTCAGGAATAGCTGCAACTGCAAGAGATACACCGGCTAAGAACATTTCATATAGTTCGTGTCCCTGTAAGACTCCAACCGCAACCACAAGCACAGTTAAAACTAAAGCGACTGTAATCAAAATTTTTCCCAACTGCTCTAAACGGCGCTGCAGCGGAGTTTCCTGCGTTTCTGCATTTTGGAGTAAGTCGGCAATTTGCCCCATCGCTGTTTTCATTCCTGTACCAATAACTACTCCTACACCACTACCCCTAGTAATCATCGTGCCCATGAAGGCTATGTTCTCCATGTCACCAATCCCTGGGTTAATTGTCTTTAAAGGATCTATATGCTTAGATACCGGCACGGACTCTCCAGTAAGTGCGGACTCTTCAATTTCTAAACTTCTAGATTCAATAATCCGTACATCGGCACCTATTCTATCTCCACTTGAAAACTTAATAATATCTCCGGGTACAATCTCTTTAGAAGGAATTTTCACCCATTGTCCTTCCCGTAAAACAGAAACCTGTGGAGCGGATAATTCCTTTAGTGCCTGCAAGGATTTCTCAGCTCTTCTTTCCTGATAGAATCCAAGGATACCGTTAATAATGACAATAGCAATAATCGCAACGGCATCAATATATTCACCAAGCAAACCCGATAAAAGCGTAGCTGCAAGAAGTACCAGCACCATAAAATCTTTAAACTGACTAAAAAACAAGAGCAAAGCAGATTGCTTTTCCCCTTCTTGCAATTCATTATGCCCATGCTGAGCTATTCGTTTCTTTACTGCTTCTGGTGATAACCCAGACGAAAAGTCGGTATCTAAGACCTTTTCTACTTGATTTATCTCCATCTCATGGAATTTCATCCGACCATCTCACTTCCCCCTAGTTTTCTTAGACATTACTCTAAAGACAGCTTATTCAGCCTCGTCCAAAAAAATGCTATGATAATTTAGACGAGTTATGAGAACTGCATGAACTAGATAAAATAAGACATACTCATACTTTGTAAGCTATACTTAAAGAAGTAAATATGTTTGAAGTAAAGGATGTTTTTCATGTCATTTGATGGTTTATTTACAAAAGCAATGGTTGATGAACTTTCGCGCACGTTAAAGGGCGGTAGAATTAACAAGGTGCACCAGCCTTATAAAAATGAAGTAATTCTTACAATCCGTGCGAATGGAGTGAACCAAAAGCTATTATTTTCAGCTCACCCAAGCTATGCACGAGTCCAGCTTACAAATGAAGCATACGAAAACCCTAGCGAACCGCCAATGTTCTGTATGCTGCTTAGAAAGCATATTGAGGGCTATATATTAGAGGATGTGTATCAAGTAGAAAATGATCGGATGATTATTTTTGAAATCAAAGGTAGAAATGAAATCGGTGATGTCAGCTACAAACAGCTAGTCATCGAAATTATGGGAAGACACAGTAATATTGTACTGGTTGATAAAACTAGGAATATCATTCTCGACAGTGTTAAGCACGTGTCATTTGCGATAAATAGCCACAGAGCGATCTTGCCAGGGCAGCCATATATTTACCCGCCAGAACAAAACAAACAAAACCCATTTATGGTTGGTACTGATGATATCTTGAGAAAGATTGATTTTAATAGCGGTAAGCTTGATAAGCAAATTGTTGAGCATTTTGCTGGAACCTCACCGCTTTTTGCGAAAGAAGTGATTTTCCAAAGCGGTATTGCTAACCGAGCAACCGTGCCGGCTTCGTTTCTTCAATTGATACAGAGAATTAAGAATGGAGAGCTTTTACCTTCTATTATGTCAACAGGTAATAAGGAAGTGTTCTACCTCTTTCCGCTTGAACATATTAAAGGGGAAGTGAAAAACTTCTCCACCTTAAGTGAAATGCTTGACCGCTTTTACTTCGGAAAGGCTGAAAGGGACAGGGTTAAGCAGCAAGGAAATGATATTGAGCGGTTAATCATTAATGAGAAAGAAAAAAATGAGAAAAAAATTGAAAAGTTAGAGAGCACATTAAGAGAGGCTGAGAAATCAGACCAGCTCCAACGTTTTGGGGAATTATTAACTGCAAATCTCTATGCTGCAAAAAAAGGGATGAAAGAAATCGAGGTAATGGATTATTACGATGAAATGGGCGGAAAAGTTGTAATATCATTAGATCCGCGGAAGACGCCATCAGAAAATGCTCAAAAGTATTTTTCTAAATACCAGAAAGCGAAAAACTCTGTTTCCATTGTTATTGAACAAATTGAAAAAGCACGTGAGGAAGTTCTTTATTTTGAGAATTTACTGCAGCAGGTACAGTCAGCGTCCCCTAAGGACATCCAGGAAATTCGCGAGGAACTAGTGGAAGGGGGATATATCCGCGACCGTCAAAAACGAAATGCTAAAAAGATATCCAACGCGAAACCGATATTGGACCATTACCTTTCTTCTGATGGCACTGAAATAATCGTTGGAAAAAATAATAAGCAAAATGATTATTTGACCAATAAACTAGCCGCAAGAGATGAGATTTGGCTTCATACTAAAGACATTCCTGGCTCCCATGTAGTCATTCGCAGCAAAGAACCATCCGAAGAGACCATTCATGAAGCAGCGAACTTGGCTGCCTATTTTAGCAAAGCTCGAAATTCCGGTTCCGTACCGGTAGATTATACAAAGGTGCGGTATGTAAAAAAACCTAGCGGTGCAAAGCCGGGCTTTGTTATTTATGATAATCAACAGACAGTATATGTTACCCCTGAAGAAGAATTGGTTCTTAAACTTAAGAAATAATAAATATGCCCCGGATTTCCGGGGCTATTGTTTTATTCGAATCTCTTACTCCATTCTGATGGGGCCGTGCTCCAAGATAGTAAACTTTCTTGATCGTTTTTGCTGATGTAGCCCATTTCAATTGCCACCTCGACTAGATTTGCAAAATCTGTTAGCGATTCACTTCGAATCTCTTCTTGTTGGAATGCCTCCTTCCCCTTTTCCAGCCCATATGTAAAAATGGAAACTACACCAAGGACTTCACAGCCAGCTTCTCTTAGTGCTTGAACAGCTGTAATGACACTGCCGCCAGTAGAAATTAGATCCTCCACCACCACAACCTTTTGACCTTTTTCTACTTTTCCTTCTATTTGGTTCCCTTTTCCATGACCTTTTGCTTTCGAACGAACGTAACACATCGGTAAGTTTAATAAATCGCTAACCCAAGCAGCGTGTGGAATCCCTGCTGTTGCTGTCCCGGCAATTACTTCTGCAGCCGGATATTTCTCAAGAATTAAAGCTTGCAGACCTTGTGCGATTGCTTTTCTTACTTCTGGATAAGAAAGAGTTAGGCGGTTGTCACAATAGATTGGCGAGCGTAATCCTGAAGTCCATGTAAATGGATCGTTAGGTTTCAAAGCTACCGCATTGATCGTTAATAATTTTTCTGCTATTACTTTTTTCATTGTTGAATTCTCCTCCATGCATCTAACCATTTTTCGTAGCTGTTTACTGGATCCGTTGATCTTGTGATGGAACGACCTACAACTATTGACGATACACCAGCGTCCCTTGCAAACTCTGGAGTTGCAATTCGTTTTTGATCACCCGTATTATCTTCTTCCATTCGTATACCTGGAGTAACTGTATAAAAACTGTCACCCAATTTTTCACGAATTGTTTTTGCCTCCCATGCTGAGCAAACGACTCCATCTAAACCAGCTTCTTTTGCGAGTGAGGCATAATGGAGAACCGAAGTTTCAAGTGGAACTGAAATCAACTGTTCTTTATTCATTTGCTCTTCCGATGTACTTGTCAGCTGGGTAACTGCTATACACGCTGGACGCTTTCTACCAGCTGCAGTCCCTGCTTCTAAACCTTCTAATGCCGCATTCATCATCTCTTTACCGCCTGCAGCATGGACGTTGACAAGGTCACATTCTAACCTTGCTAGACCCTTCATGGCACTTTTTACGGTATTCGGAATGTCATGAAGCTTTAAATCTAGAAAAATACGATGACCAATTCCTTTTAAATAATGAACAATTTCAGGACCTTCCTGATAAAACAGCTCCATTCCAACCTTTACAAACAGCTGCTTACCATTAAATGGCTGTAAAAATTGCTCTACCTCTTTACGATTCGCAAAATCAAGCGCGATGATAAGTGAGTTGTCCATGCTCCTGCCAGCTCCTTCCCCTGCATTCACTGATGTGTTCATAGCCCAATTGATCCAATAGCATTGGTAATTCATCAATAATGGTTGGGCATACAAATGGGTCCACAAAATTTGCTGTACCAACGGCAACGGCACTTGCCCCGGCATAAAAGAATTCAATCACATCTTCGGCAGACTCAATACCGCCCATTCCAATGATAGGGATATTTACTGCCTGACTCACTTCATAAATCATCCGTAGTGCGACCGGTTTAATCGCAGGTCCTGATAGACCGCCAGTACGATTAGCCAAGATTGGCTTACCTGTCTTTAAATCCAATCTCATTCCAACAAGCGTGTTAATCATCGTTAAGCCATCCGCACCACCATCTTCTACTGCTTTGGCCATCTCTACAATATTGGTTACATTCGGTGAAAGCTTGACGTAAACCGGAACTTCGGAGACTTCTTTTACTTTCCGAGTTAACTGCTTTGCTACCTCCGGAATCGTACCAAAAGCAATTCCTCCCGTTTTTACATTTGGGCAAGAAATGTTCAATTCTAATGCATGAACATTAGCAGCTTTCGAGATATGTTCTGCCACCTCAATGTAGTCTTCTTCCAATGAACCTGCAACATTGGCAATAATCGGGACATCATACTGTGATAACCAAGGAAGTTCATTGCTTAATACTTTTTCCAAACCCGGATTTTGCAGTCCGATTGCGTTCAGCATTCCAGATGATGTTTCTGCAACTCTCGGTGTTGGATTGCCGAACCGAGGTTCCACCGTCGTGGCTTTAATCATAATCGCACCGAGTTTACTTAAGTCATAGAATTGGCTATATTCTCTGCCAAATCCAAAGCAGCCTGAAGCAGGCATAATTGGGTTCTTTAAGTTTAAACCAGGTAACTGTATGTTTAGTCTGCTCATATTAATACCTCCCCGGCACGGAAAACTGGGCCATCACTGCAAACTTTTTTATAGGATACGTCTTCTAGCTCATTGCTTGTTTTACATACACACGCAAAGCATGCTCCTACCCCACAGCCCATTCTTTCTTCTAACGATAGAAACACTTTCTTATGAGAATACTGTTTTTCAATTGCTTTCAGCATAGGTGTTGGACCGCAAGTATATAAACAATCAAAATCTAACTCTTTAATAACATCGGTAACAAAACCTTTTTTCCCGTAAGAACCATCCACTGTTGTAATATAAGTATCCCCATATTCTAAAAACTCTTTTTCATAGAATACAGCGGATTCTGTCTGGAAACCAAGGACATGAACCACCTTTACTCCTTTTGCGGTCAGTTGCTTAGAAAGTTCATATAACGGCGGGACACCGATTCCGCCGCCCACTAGCAGTGCCGTTTCACCCGCATTGACTTCATTGACTGGAAATCCATTGCCTAAAGGGCCGAGAATGTCTATCAGCATTCCCGGACCATTATCAGCAAGCAACGTAGTCCCTTTTCCTTCCTTACGATAAATCATCGTAAATTGTGAATTCTTTTTATCAAATGAAGAAATACTAATTGGTCGCCGCAGTAGAGGATCTAACCCCTTAGCAACCCGGATATGCACAAACTGTCCTGGTGCGTTTATTTCATTTACAAAATCTGCTTCGACCGTTAGTTCAAAGATATCTTTAGCAACTTCTTCTTGGGAGATGATTTTGCATAGTTCCTTTTTTATCAAGCAAACACAACCTCCTTTTCCTCTACTGCCATAGCTTCTGCTGAAAAATTCATTGATTCGATTACTTTAAGAATGGCGTCAGCTGTATCTAATGAGGTTAAGCATGGAACTCCATTTTCAACTGCTTCACGACGAATTCTAAAGCCGTCACGTTCAGGCTGTTTTCCTTTTGTCAGTGTGTTAACAATGAACTGGGCCTCCCCATTATGAATAACGTCTAGAAGTGTTTTGCCTTCTGAGCCAATTTTCCCAATGACCTTTACAGGAAGACCAGCAGCCTCGAGAACAGCAGCTGTACCACCTGTTGCCATAATTCGATAACCGTTGGCAGCAAAACGTTTAGCAAGCTTTAATGATTCTTGTTTATCTTTATCTGCGACGGTAAACAATACAGTACCAAACTTTTGAATATTCATACCTGAGGCAATTAACCCTTTATAGAGTGCTTTTTCAAGGGTAATATCTTTACCCATTACTTCACCAGTTGATTTCATTTCAGGACCAAGCGTGATATCTACGCTTCGGAGTTTCGCAAAGGAAAATACTGGTACTTTTACATACACACCTTTCTTTTCAGGAACGATTCCTGGTGTGTAGCCTTGATCCACGATTGAAACACCTAAGATTGCTTTTGTGGCAATTTTAGCCATTGGAACATTAGTAATCTTGCTTAAGAATGGAACAGTACGACTTGAACGTGGATTGACTTCAAGGACATATACCTGATCTTTCGCAATGACATACTGAATATTCAACAGTCCAACAATGTTTAAACCCTTCGCCATTTTTTCGGTGTATTCAACGAGAGTTTGTTTGATACTAGCTGAAAGTGTCTGTGGCGGGTATACTGCAATCGAATCCCCAGAATGGACCCCTGCACGTTCAATATGCTCCATAATGCCAGGTATCAACACATTTTCGCCGTCACAAATGGCATCCACTTCAATTTCTTTTCCTGTTAAGTAGCGGTCAATCAAAACAGGATGTTCAGGATTAATTTTTACTGCATTTTCCATATAATGAAGCAGTTCTTCTTGGCGATAGACAATCTCCATTGCTCTGCCTCCTAGTACATAAGAAGGACGCACAAGAACTGGGTAGCCAATTTCATTTGCAATTTCAACGGCCTCAGAAACTGATAATGCAGTTTTCCCAAGCGGCATTGGGATGTCGAGCTGTACAAGGGCTTGTTCAAATTTATCCCTGTTCTCTGCACGATCCAAATCCTCCAGGCTTGTTCCAAGAATTTTCACTCCATTTTCCTCTAATTTAGCAGCTAGATTAATCGCGGTTTGTCCGCCAAATTGTACAACTACACCTAGTGGATTTTCTAAATCAATAATACTCATTACATCTTCAATCGTTAGTGGTTCAAAATAAAGCTTATCCGAGATACTGAAATCAGTTGAAACCGTTTCAGGATTATTATTAATAATAATTGCTTCATAACCAGCTTCTTTTATTGCTTTAACAGAATGAACTGTTGCGTAATCAAACTCTATACCTTGGCCGATACGAATTGGACCAGAACCAAGAACAATAACACTTTGTCTGTCTGTTACCATCGATTCATTTTCTTCTTCGTATGTTCCATAGTAGTAAGGTGTTTCTGATTCAAATTCAGCCGCACATGTATCTACCATTTTATAAACTGGGATTATACCCAAATCTTTGCGTAGATTGTAAATATCCTGTTCCTTACGATTCCAAAGTTTGGCAATCGCATTATCAGAAAAGCCTTTTTGTTTAACTTCCTTAAGTATATCCATATCCATTGGATTAGAAGCAATCTTTGTTTCTAATTCAATTATTCCTTGGAACTTGTTTAAGAAAAATAAGTCTATCTGGCTCCATTGATGAATGGTTTCTACCGTAATCCCCCGCTTAAGTGCTTCCGCGATATAAAAGAGCCTCTCATCTCCGGCTTTACAAATTCGTTTTTCTAATAATTCATCACTGATTTCTTCTGCTCCATTTAATTCAAAATGGTATACACCAGCTTCTAACGAGCGGATTGCTTTTAATAAAGATTCCTCAAAGGTTCTTCCAATTGCCATTACTTCACCGGTAGCTTTCATTTGCGTTCCAAGTGAACGGTTGCCTGATTCAAATTTATCAAATGGCCATCTCGGAATTTTAGTAACAATGTAGTCTAGAGCCGGTTCAAAGCTTGCATAGGTTTTTCCAGTTACAGGATTAAGCATTTCATCCAGCGTTAAACCTACTGCAATTTTAGCTGCAAGTTTAGCAATCGGATAACCTGTTGCTTTTGACGCTAAAGCGGACGAACGGCTTACCCTTGGGTTTACCTCAATGATATAGTAGTTAAAACTATAAGGGTCTAGGGCAAGCTGAACATTACAACCGCCTTCTATTCCCAGTGCACGAATTATTTTTAATGAAACGTTTCTTAATAGCTGATATTCTCTGTCACTCAACGTTTGGCTTGGCGCAACGACAATCGAGTCGCCTGTATGAACACCCACAGGATCGATGTTTTCCATATTACATACAACAATGGCATTATCATTTCCATCGCGCATTACTTCATATTCGATTTCTTTATAACCTGCAATGCTTTTCTCGAGTAAACATTGGGTTACGGGACTGTGCTTTAAACCGCTCGCAACGATTTCATCCAACTCTTCTGCATTATGACAGATTCCGCCGCCTGTTCCGCCAAGTGTATAAGCAGGGCGAACAATGACAGGAAATCCAATTTTTTCAACAAATGCATGTGCTTCTGCTAATTCATGGATGATCTCACTATCTGGAACAGGTTCACTAAGCTCATTCATTAGACTGCGGAATAAATCACGATCTTCTGCTTGTTCAATCGCGGATAACTTTGTTCCTAAGATCTCAACTTCACACTCTTCTAAAACTCCTGATTTTGATAACTCAACAGCTAAGTTTAGACCTGTTTGACCGCCAAGAGTAGCGAGCAGGGCGTCTGGTCGTTCTTTGCGAATGATTCTGCTAACAAATTCCTCCGTTAATGGTTCAATATAAACGGCATCCGCAATTTCTGTATCTGTCATAATTGTGGCCGGATTGGAGTTTACAAGAATAACACGATAACCTTCTTCTTTAAGGGCAATACAAGCCTGGGTGCCTGCATAGTCAAATTCTGCTGCCTGGCCAATGACAATTGGTCCTGAACCAATCACTAAAATGGAGTTTATATCAGTACGTTTTGGCATGTTGTGGAAACCTCCTGTTTTTGATCTTCAATCATCGCAAGAAACTGATCGAATAAATGGTTGGCGTCTTCAGGTCCTGGTGACGCTTCTGGATGGTATTGAACAGTAAAGGCAGGATAATCTAAATGCTTTAAACCTTCGACTGTTCCATCATTTAAGGCAATATGGGTAACTGCCAGTCTAGTGTTCTGTAATGACTTTTCTTCAACCGTAAAACCATGATTTTGTGCTGTAATCGCGATTTTCCCTGTTGTTAAATCTTTAACAGGATGGTTAGAACCTCGATGTCCGAATTTCATTTTGTCTGTATTGGCACCACATGCTAACGCAAATAATTGGTGGCCAAGGCAGATACCAAATATCGGAACTAAGCCTAATAGCTGTTTAATCATATGAATCGCTTCTGGAACATCCTTTGGATCCCCAGGTCCGTTGGAAAGCATAATTCCGTCTGGTCGTAATTGCAAGATTTCATCCGCCGTTGTATGGTATGGAACCACAACAACATCACAATTGCGTTTATTTAATTCTCGTAAAATACCATGCTTCATCCCGAAATCAACGAGCACAATTCTTTTTCCTCTGCCTGGACTTGGATAAGAATTTTTTGTGGAGACTCTTCTCACTTGGTCGATCGGCAGCTTCGTCTGTCTAAGTTTACTAATTACTTCATTTGGATCACTTTCAATCGAGCAGATAGCTCCTTTTAATGTTCCGTATTGACGAATAATTCTTGTTAATTTACGTGTATCAATCCCTGCAATTCCAGGGATATTTTTCATTTTAAAATACTCATCCATCGTAAATTCGCTTCTCCAATTGGATGGGAATTCTGCAGCTTCCTTGACGATAAAGCCTTTCACAGCAGGGTTAATGGTTTCAAAATCGTCTCGGTTGATACCATAATTTCCAATCAGTGGGTAAGTGAGCATAACAATTTGCCCGCAATAAGATGGGTCTGAAAGAATTTCTTGATAGCCTGTCATTCCTGTATTAAAGACGACTTCTCCGATTGTATCCATATGACTTCCAAAACCATCGCCGATAAAAATCGTTCCATCTTCTAAAATTAGTTGTGCTTTCATACTGTTACACGTCCTTTTTCCCAAACTACTTGCCCGTTACAAATGGTCATTTCTGGCCAACCCTTACAATTCCAGCCAGTAAATGGTGTGTTTTTCCCTTTAGATAGGAATTCTTGTGGATCAATTACCTTTTCTTCTTCAAGATTTACTAATACGATGTCTGCTGGCGCTCCTACTTTAATCGTTCCAGTAGGAAGAGAAAATGTTTCTGCAGGTTTTTTGGTCATAAAACCAATTAACTGTTCAAGACTCATAATGTTCTTTAAGACAAAATGTGTATAAAGAAGAGGAAACGCTGTTTCTAACCCGACAATCCCAAAAGGAGCAAGCTTTATTCCCTCATTTTTTTCTTCGCTAGTATGTGGTGCATGGTCAGTTGCAATAAAATCAATCGTTCCGTCCAATAGTCCCTCAATTAACGCTTCTCTGTCAGCCTTATCACGAAGCGGCGGATTCATTTTAAAATTAGGATCAAGATTATCTGGGATATCATCTTGAGTTAACAATAAATGGTGTGGGGTAACTTCAGCAGTGACTTTAATCCCTGCTCTTTTTGCATCCCTAATCACACGAACCGATTCTTTTGTACTGACATGGCAAACGTGATAATGACATCCTGCCGCCTCTGCAAGCAATACATCCCTTGCAATCTGGACAGACTCACAAACGGATGGAATCCCGTTTAATCCATTCCTTTTAGAAAAAGAACCCTCATGGACACACCCTTTATTAATTAATGTGTCTTCTTCACAATGGGCAACAATAGCCATGTTAACTTCTGCAGCTTTTTGCATTGCCTTTAACATCATGTCAGCTGATTGTACGCCGACACCATCATCTGTAAATGCGAATGCTCCAGCATTTTTCAGCCCTTCAAAATCTGTTAAATCCCTGCCAAGTTGTCTGACCGTAATGGAAGCATAAGGTAGTACACGAACACTTGCAGTTTCTTGTATTCTGTTTTGCACCCATTCCATTTGTTCCACTGAATCCGGAACAGGTCTTGTATTTGGCATTGCTGCCAGTGTTGTATAACCGCCTCTCGCTGCTGCAAGAGTTCCAGTAGCAATGGTTTCTTTCTTCTCGCCTCCTGGCTCTCGAAGATGGACGTGTAAATCGATAAATCCTGGAGAAACCAGTCTTCCGTCCGCATTAATTTTTCGATCGGCAGTTGTTTCTATCTTTTTATCAATCTTTACGATTTTTCCATCTTCTATTAAAATATCTGCTAGTTCCTTCTTACCGTTAAATGCTATGTAACTGGCGTTCTGAATAAGTAGTTTCATTTCCATACACTCCTTTTAAACTTTCTATTGATCTCTTTAAAACAGCCATCCTTACAAATACACCATTTTCCATTTGCTTAAAGATTCTTGAACGTTTGCATTCTACTAAGCTATCTGATATCTCAACATTTCGATTTACTGGTGCAGGGTGCATAATAATACTGTGAGGCTTCATTCTTTTTTCTCTTTCTAATGTAAGCCCAAACTGTCTATGGTAATCTGCCGCTGTGTAGCTTCCCTTTTTTTGGTGGCGTTCATGCTGCACGCGCAGGAGCATCACCACATCAGCCTCCTCCACAGCCTCATCAATAGGTCTAAATCTCGAAGCACTTATGCTATGATGGTCAAACCATTCATTTGGTCCTGAGAAAATAACTTCAGCTCCTAATCTTGTAAGAGTATCAGCATTTGAACGTGCGACACGGCTGTGCCGGATATCACCAATGATGGCTATTTTCAGGCCAGTAAAAGTGCCAAACTCCTGATAGATGGTTAAGAGGTCTAAAAGAGATTGTGTGGGATGATGACCACAGCCATCTCCTCCATTAATGATTGGAATATTTACTTTCTCAACGAGTTCATCAAAGTAACGATCTTGCCCATGACGAATAACGATTGTATTAACGCCAATTGATTCAAGTGTTTTTACGGTATCATATAGTGTTTCACCCTTTTGAACACTTGAAGTTTGGACTTCAAACGGAATGACCTTTAGCCCTAACCTTCTCTCAGCCACTTCAAAACTCGATTTAGTCCTAGTACTTGCCTCAAAAAATAAGTTAGCAGAAAACATTTGCCCTTCTGGATTCCACTTCATTCCATCAGAAAATGCTTGTGCCTCTTTTAAAATATGATATATCTCATCAACTTTAAGCTCATTTGTGGTTAGCAAGTGCTTCAACATGCTATTCCCCCATCTCTTTTTTTGGTAAAAAAACCCTGACCGTAAACGATCAGGGTGCAATAAAATCTAACCAAGTTCATTAATGTACTGAACATTAACACTTAGTATTACACCCTTATAGCCTCTCTGGACTACTTTTAAAAGGTTGATTCTCCTTATGCAGTTTTTGGATTATCTTTTTCTACCGTTTGTTCGAACATATCTTCATTTACTGGTTCTTTACCAGGCAGGATTAAGTGCAAAAGAACTCCGGCAATGGCTGCGAATGCCATTCCTTGAATCTGGAATGATTCTGATACTTTTACAAAGGCGCCGCCAATTCCGAAAACTAGGATGACAGATGAAATCACTAAGTTTCGCTTGTTACCAAAATCAATTTTACTGTCTACGAGCATCCGCAGCCCTGATGAAGCGATGATTCCAAAAAGAAGTATGGATACGCCGCCCATAACAGGTGTGGGGATGGTACTAATTAATGCTGTTATCTTTCCGATAAATCCAAAGATTGTTGCAAGAACTGCTGCACCTGCAATAACATATACACTGTAAACTCTAGTTATTGCTAAGACACCGATATTCTCGCCGTATGTTGTTTTCGGAGGTCCGCCAATCAATGCAGAAATAATCGTTGCTGTTCCATCTCCCAAAATAGAGCGGTGCAGACCTGGTTCTTTAATGTAGTCACGGCCAACTACTTTACTAAGCACAAGCTGATGGCCTATATGTTCAGAAAGTGTAACGATTGCGACCGGCACCATTAGCAGCGCTAAGTCCCATGTTACTTTTACTTCGTAGCTCACAAAAGGAATGATAAATTCGGGCATTTCAAACCAACTTGCTTCCAAAACTGGTTTAAAATCAACTATACCGATTGCAAAAGAGTATAAGTATCCAATCACAATACCTGCCAGAATCGGGATAATACTCAACATGCCGCGCATGTAAATAGTACAAATAATGGTTACTGCTAACGTTACTAAAGCAGCGGAGAAATGTATTAAGCTATATTCTCCTGCTGGATTATTCATTGCCATACCAACCGCAGTACCTGCGAGCGCTAAACCAATTACAATAATTACCGGGCCGACTACAATAGGAGGCAGCAAATTCATAATCCAGCGGTGACCTGCTTTACTAATGATCAGTGCTACAATTCCGTAAACAAGACCTGCAAGGAATGATCCAATCATGGCACCCCCTGGACCGGCTGTTGCTTTTGCCGCAATCACTGGAGCTATAAAAGCAAACGAGGAACCAAGATATGCAGGAACCTGCCATTTTGTAATCATTAAGAAAGCGAGTGTTCCTAAACCACTTGATATCAATGCTATTGCTGGGCTTAACCCAACAAGATAGGGAACAAGAATGGTTGCTCCGAACATTGCGAATAAGTGTTGTAAGCTTAAAGTGATCCATTGGGCAGGAGTTGGAATCTCTTTTACGTCTAAGATGGGTTTATTATTCAATGGTTTCTCCTCCGAAATTCTTTTGTTATATAGTGTGTTTTTTCCAAATAAAAATACCCTCTTTGTCCATGAGTGTACAAAGAGGGTATGGAAATGCCATTTTAGCTAAATGATGGCATTTTCCCCTTTGTCAGCCTCACTGGACTGCTATTAAAAGGGTCACTATTTACTTTTCAAAGATACTTACTTGGTCAACCTTATCGACATCTTGTAATTCAACTACTACTTTTTCACTGCTGGAAGTTGGGATATTTTTACCGACATAGTCTGCTCGAATTGGCAGCTCGCGGTGACCTCGGTCAACTAGCACAGCTAATTGTATGGATGAGGGACGGCCAAGGTCCATAATTGCGTCTAGCCCTGCTCTAACCGTTCTGCCTGTGTATAAAACATCGTCAACAAGAATTACTTTTTTATCCTTCAATTCAACGGGAATATCCGACCCCTTCACAAGAGGTTCTTGATCATCGGTTTTCTTGGTTAAATCATCACGGTAAAGGGTAATATCCAATTCACCTACTGGGATTGGTTTACCTTCAATTTCTTCAATTTTTGCAGCAAGCCTTTCTGCAATGAATATCCCTCTAGTTCGGATACCCACAAGGACACAATTTTCAATCCCTTTATTTTTTTCAATAATTTGGTGGGCAATTCTTGTTAATGCTCTTCCTATTGCTTGCGTGTCTAATACAACTGCTTTTTGATTCACTAATCTCACCCGCCTAGTATAATAAAAAAACCTCTCACGCTTTGAGGTGAGAGGTACAAGAGTTTATTAGTATGGGCATAGGCATCCCAACTAAATTATCCGTTTCCTTCTCAGCCTCACTGGACTGATTTAAAGGCATATTCAACTGTTGTTATCGTACTTTAATTCGACAAATATGTCAATGATTATTTCGCAATTGCTCTAATAACTCTTCAAATTCTTTCGGCAGAGGCGCTTCGAATTCTAGGTATTCGTTCGTTCTAGGGTGATTAAATCCAAGGATTCCTGCATGCAAGGCCTGTCCATTAATATCCAATGTTTTCTTTGGACCATACTTGGGGTCCCCTGCAAGTGGATAGCCAATATATTTCATATGGACACGAATTTGGTGAGTCCTGCCTGTTTCTAGTTGACACTCCACAAATGTAAAATCCTTAAAACGCTCAAGCACATGGAAATGAGTCACAGCGTGTTTCCCATTATCCACCACCGTCATACTTTGACGATCTTTTGTATCTCTTCCAAGCGGCGCATCGATGGTTCCAAAATCATGCGGAATCACACCATGGACGATGGCTCTATACTTCCGTGTAACAGTCTTTTCCACTAATTGGTTTACAAGCTTTTCATGCGCCATATCATTTTTAGCAACCATTAAAAGACCAGATGTGTCCTTATCAATGCGATGAACAATACCAGGTCTCAAAACACCATTTATTCCTGATAAATCCTTACAATGGGCCATTAAACCATTAACAAGTGTTCCCGTTAAATGTCCAGGTGCAGGATGGACCACCATCCCGCTTGGTTTGTTAACCACTAAAACATCTTTATCTTCGAAATAAATATCTAAATCCATATCTTCGGGAATTACATCCAATAACTCTGGGTCTGGAATTGTAATCTCAATTTCATCATTTAGACTGCATTTGTAGTTCGTTTTAATTTTTTGCCCATTTACTAGGACATTTCCTTCTTTAATCCATTGCTGAACCTGTGTTCTAGACCATTCTTCATCTAAAGTTGAAATAACTTTATCAATTCGGTCTCCCTTTTGTTGTTCAAGAATGGTGTGTACCATTTTCTCCATATGATTTCTCCTTTGTTTCACGCTCATCGCGCAGCATTTGAATCATCAATAACACTACGCCAATGACCAAAGCCGAATCCGCAATATTAAATACTGGGAAGTTATAATTAAAAATATACGTATGAATAAAATCAACAACTTCTTTTCGAAGCAAGCGGTCGATAAAATTACCTATAGCTCCACCTAGCATAAATGCCAAGGAGACACCTAACAGCCACTTACCTTTTGCCTCTTTTTGAATGTAATAAATGATCGCAACGATTACTACAGCGGTAATCACATAGAAGAACCACATCTGTCCTTGTAATATTCCCCATGCCGCTCCCCGATTCCGGTGAGAAGTAATATACAAAAAGTCCTCAATAATTGGGATACTTTCACCAAGGTACATTTTTGTGACAATCATCCATTTTGTCACTTGGTCTAATAAAATAATAAAAATTGCGATTAAATAATAAAACACTAAGGAATACCTCCATCTCACGCGTTGACTTTACTCCTTAGCATTTTAGCACAATCTTTAGCTAAACTACAATGTAACGCTAGAAAATGGAGGAATTCATTGGTTTTCGATAAAAATGCTCTAAAATTTCTGTATCCCGTGATGTTTTTATCGTTGGCATAATTTTCAAAAAATATTCAGGTATCGGTTCACCTGATGTTTCACATTGTCCAAAATTACCGTCTTCCAACTTTTGAATAGCAGTTGATATGTCATCCAATTCTTCCTCTAAAATAGTAATCATCCATTCATTTTTCTGCTTATTTTTTAATGATCTTAAAATTTCTAATTGAGTTTTACGGAGTTCCCAAAACAGCTCTTCCTGCATTGCATTCATAGTTGTAACCTCCGTTATCTTATTTCTCATATTATCTCCCGATAAATTGTACCGACCCGGGAAAACATTTGACATCAAAAACAACAATTAACGGAATAGGTTAAAAAATGAAAAAACCCCATGAAAATGATCATGGGTTTTTTCTTATTAAGCTAAATGAGTATAGTTTTCTTTAACTACTTCTGCACAACGAGGGCAAAGTGTAGGGTGCTCCGGATCTTTACCAACTTCTGGTGTCACAACCCAACAGCGCTCACAAGTTTCACCTTCAGCTTTTGTGACAACTATAGCAGCTGTATCTAATTTAATCGCATTTTCAGGTGCTTGATCGTAACTTCCTGCGACCTCGAATCCTGAGATGATAAATAATTGCTGCACATTCTCTTGAATAGAGTCTAATAAGGATTTCGTATTCTGATTCACATATAAAGAAACCTTAGCAGTTAATGATTTACCAATAACCTTTTGATTTCTTGCTTCTTCAAGTGCTTTTAATACATCATCACGAAGCTTCATAAATGCCGTCCATTTTTCCTCCAATGCAACTGCATTATTAAGTTCCTGATATTCAGGCATATCGGTTAACTGGACACTTTCTTCTGTAACGGCAGGGATGAATTTCCAAACCTCGTCTGCAGTATGAGGAAGAATAGGCGTTACTAACTTTGTTAAAGCAACTAAAGAATCATAAAGAACGGTTTGAATTGCACGGCGTTCATGGTTATTAACGGACTCGATATAAAGAACATCCTTTGCAAAATCAAGATAGAATGCACTTAAATCAAGAGTACAGAAATTATTAACCGCATGGTAAATTCCAGCGAACTCGTAATTTTCATAGGCATTTAAAGAATATTTGATCAGTTTATTTAATTTTACAAGCATAAATTGATCCACTTCACGAAGGTTTTCATATGAAACCCTATCGGTTACAGGATTGAAGTCGGACAAGTTACCAAGTAAGAAACGGAAGGTATTACGGATTTTCCGATAAACTTCTGCAACTTGTTTTAGGATAGCGTCGGATACACGAACATCCGCCTGATAATCAACAGAAGCTACCCAAAGCCTTAGAATATCGGCACCTAATTGTTTCATTACCTTCTCAGGAACTACAACATTTCCTAATGATTTACTCATCTTTCTTCCTTCACCATCTAAAGCAAATCCGTGACTTAATACTCCTTTGTAAGGTGCTTTACCAGTCACAGCTACCGCAGTTGATAACGAAGAGTTAAACCATCCGCGATATTGGTCTGAGCCCTCTAGATACAAATCTGCCGGGCGTACTAAGTCATCTCTTTCTAAGAGAACCGCTTGGTGTGAAGAACCAGAATCGAACCAAACATCCATGATATCCGTTTCTTTTGTAAACAATCCATTTGGACTGCCTGGATGGCTGAAGCCTTCTGGAAGAAGGTCCTTTGCTTCTCTTTCAAACCAAACATTTGATCCAGATTCACGGAACAAATCGGAAACATGATTAATCGTTTCATCGGTGATGATTTCCTCGCCATTTTCAGCATAAAATACCGGGATTGGAACTCCCCATACACGCTGACGTGAAATACACCAATCGCCACGGTCACGGACCATATTAAATAGTCGTGTTTCACCCCATGCAGGCACCCACTTTGTTTCTTTAACTGCTTCTAGCAGGTCATCCCGGAAGTCTTTAATGGATGCAAACCATTGTGCTGTAGCTCTGAAGATTACAGGCTTTTTTGTTCTCCAATCGTGTGGATAGGAGTGAGTGATAAACGAAAGCTTTAAGAGAGCACCAGCTTGTTCCAAGGCTTCTCCAATTGCCTTGTTTGCAGTGTCGTAAAACAATCCTTCGAATCCTGGTGCTTCACTTGTCATCACACCTTTATCATCCACTGGGCAGAGTACTTCTAGTCCATACTTTTGTCCAACATAAAAGTCATCCTCCCCATGTCCTGGTGCTGTATGAACACAGCCTGTTCCAGCATCAGTTGTGACATGTTCTCCTAGCATTACTAAGGAGTCACGGCCATATAATGGATGTGTTGCAAGGATATTCTCTAATTCATTACCTTTTACCTTTTGAACAACAGCTACATCTTCCCAGCCAATTTCCTTCGTAACTGATTCTAGAAGAGCTTCCGCTACTAAATATTTGTTTCCGTTCACGTCAACAACCACATAGGTTAGGTCTGGGTGAACCGAAATTCCTAAGTTAGCAGGAATCGTCCAAGGTGTTGTCGTCCAGATGACAATTTGGACATCTGAATCAAGAACACCTTTTCCATCCTTAACTTTAAAGCCCACATAAATGGATGGTGATTTTTTATCTTGATATTCAATTTCTGCTTCAGCAAGTGCTGATTCACTTGATGGGGACCAATATACAGGTTTAAGACCTTTATAGATATAGCCTTTCTTCGCCATTTCTCCAAAGACTTTAATCTGCTGTGCCTCATATTCAGGCTTAAGAGTAATATATGGGTTTTCCCAATCACCACGAACCCCGATGCGTTTAAATTGTTCACGCTGATTGCTTACTTGTTCAAGGGCATATTTTGTACAAAGCTGCCGGAATTCCGCTACAGTCATCTCTTTACGCTTTACTCCCTTGTTTGTTAACGCCTGCTCGATTGGCAAACCATGTGTATCCCAGCCTGGAACATATGGTGCATTAAAGCCACTCATCGATTTAAAGCGAACAATCATATCCTTTAATACTTTGTTTAGGGCGTGACCCATATGAATATCGCCATTTGCATATGGAGGTCCATCATGAAGCACAAACATTGGACGTCCTGCTGTACGCTCCTGAACCTTTTTGTAGATATTCATTTCTTCCCACTTTGCCTGAATTTCAGGTTCTCTTTGTGGAAGATTTCCACGCATTGGAAATTCAGTTTTTGGCATTAATAACGTATCTTTATATTCCATTTTCTTATTCCTCCTGTAATACTCATCATAAACAGAATTGACAATAGACAAATAAAAAAACCCTCTCATCCCAAAAAAGGGACGAGAAGGTTTTATTCCCGCGGTACCACCCTGATAAATAGCACGTAAATCGTACTATCCTCTTTAAGATTCGTAACGTGAATAACCCGCCATAACTTACTCTTCTTTATATAAGAGTTTCAGTTTGGGACTCAAGGGTGATCTTCCAATCTTTCACTTTTCCCAGGCTTCCACCCTCCCCGGCTCGCTTTCAAAAGTTTTCGAAAAATTGTACTGTCCCTCTCATTGTCATTACCATTCTTTATCTACCTGTTAAAAAATTATATGCGAAATAATACCAGTTCGTCAAGCTAAGGAATCTTCTTCTTCGTGAATTTTTAATTCTGTTGCATCCACTTCATACTCTAATAAATGATCCCAATCATCTGTATTAAGCATATCCAGCTGAGCTTCTATCAACATCTTGAAACGTGTACGAAAAACTTTTGATTGCTTCTTCAAATCCTCGATTTCAAGAGCAATTTTTCTAGCTTTTGAAAGCGACTCATTCACGATACGATCTGCATTCTTTTCTGCTTCCTTTATGATGAGTTTTGCTTCCTTTTGTGCATTTCGTTTAACATCTTCACCAGCCTCTTGAGCAATGATAATAGACTTGTTTAATGTTTCTTCAATATTTACAAAATGACCTAGACGGTCTTTCATTTCATTTAATTTTTCTTCCATTTCTTTTTTTTCACGAAGGACTAATTCATAATCCTTAATTACTTGATCTAAAAATTCATTTACCTCGTCTTCATCATAACCACGAAAACCTTTATTAAATTCTTTATTGTGAATATCTAACGGCGTTAACGGCATTGATGCCACCTCCAAGAATCTTTCTTCTGTATGTATATAGTGTATAAGCAATTATTCGACAATGTTTTCGGAAATTCCTGCTGATTAATAAAATTTATTTTTGTTTTCCGACAACAATTCGCCACTTATCTTTTTTTGTTTTTCCTTCAACAGACAAAATCTTCACTCTGCCATAGCCTCTAACTGACAACAAATCACCTTCTCCACATTCGAAAGAAACATTTTCAATTGAGGTCCAGTTTACTTTTACCAATCCTTGTTGAATAAAAAGCTGTGATTTTTGCCTTGAGATATTATGTATACCGGAAATAATGGTATCGAGCCTTAAGGAGGAAACAGTGATTACCTGTTCTATCCATAAGTCATCTGTATTTATTGCGTCATCCAGTGCCAGCTCTTTTAATCGTATAGAGGCTTTGCCAATGGATTCTATATTATTTCTGATGTAGTCACTAATTTCTGAAGCAGCGATAAACTGAACTCTTCCATCTTTCATCAATATGTCGCCAAATTTTCCTCGTTTTAATCCAAGTGACATGAGTGAACCCAGTACTTGGGGGTGTTCGATTGTAACAAATTTAACAGGATAGTCGATTTCAAAAAGATTAATTTGAAATTCATCTTCCGTCGGAATCAAGTAGTCCGGCATAATTAATGCCCTTTTTCTTTCACTAGCTAAGATCCCGCCAAAAAGCTGATACTTTATATTTCCATTTTCACCTATTAAGACTTTTAAAATATGCTGCTCTCTTGGATCAAGAAAATCGGTAAGCTTAGCAGTATAGCTGGTATCCACATAATCTTTCCAATGTAATACTTGATCAATAAATTCCCGTTCCTCCGGGCGAAAATGCTGATAAATATTCATGTTTAACTCCTCAGACCGGATAGGTTAATTTAAGAAATTAAGTTTTGTATTACTCTTAAGCCATGCGGGGCAAAAGATAAAACAAAGAAAGCCGCTAAAGGAGAAAGATCCATCATACCAAATGGTGGAATAATTCTTCTAAAAGGTTCTAGAAATGGCTCACATAATTTACCAAGAGTTGCTCCAATCTGAGAGTCTCTCATATTTGGAAACCAAGATAGAAGGATATAGATGATGAGCATCCATTTATATAATCCAAGTAGTTGGATTAAAACGTTAAAGATAATATCCATTTCTTTTTACCACCTCGTATCTTGAAATTCTTGTTCTTTTACTAATTCAGATATATTACCAGAAATCTCAACATTATCAGGTGTACATAAAAAGATACTAGATCCTATTTTTTGTATATCTCCACCCAATGCATAAACAGCCCCACTCAAAAAATCAACGATTTGTCTGCCTTCATCATGGCCAATACGCTGAAGATTCACGACTACAGCCCGGCGGTTTTTTAAATGGTCGGTGATATCCTGGGCTTCAGCATATACTCTTGGTTCCACTAAAATTACTTTTGAAGCCTTTTGGACACTCTGTAAACTAACAATATTTTGCGGTTTCATAGTCGGTTTTTGAGGTTTTATAGGTGGTTCAACCTTTTCATAATCATCCTGATTATTATCATCGTAATCATCATCTAAAAAGAAAAATGTTTTTAATTTTGATTTAATCGTCATTTTATTCCTCCTCACCAGCCGCACCGACAAGTGCAGTTCCAATTCTAATCATTGTTGCTCCCTCTTCAATGGCTATTTCAAAATCGTTTGACATCCCCATTGAAAGTTCTTTACAAGGGGCATAATCCAGATTACAATTTTTTATTTCGTCACGGAGCTCCTTTAACTTTCGAAAACAGGTTCGAAGCTGTTCTTCATCATCCGTGAATGGAGCCATTGTCATTAAACCTTCAATGCTAATATTCTCATACGGACGAAGATCCTTGATAAAATCTAAAACAGCATGAGGAGCTAGACCATGCTTTGTTTCTTCTTGTGAAACATTCACTTGGACAAGGCATTTCATCTTTTTCACTGCACGTTTATTAATTTCCTCTGCCAAAGAAATGCGATCTAAAGAGTGTATATATTCTACCTTATCAATAATATTTTTAACTTTGCGAGTCTGCAGACTGCCGATAAAATGCCAAATAGGCTTGTCCCCTAATACTTCCCATTTATTCAAAAGCCCGTCATCTCGATTTTCACCCAGATTTATGATTCCAGCTTCCAAAGCCTCATTCGCTCTATCAATACTAACATACTTGGTAACGGCAATAAGTTTCACTTCATCAGGAGTCCGATTTACCTTTTGACATGCCTCGCTAATTTGCTGACTGATATGTAAGAGATTTTCTGCAACCCTCATTCGGAGGTCTCCTTCCATCCTATATAACTTAACATCCTTCCCGTCTTTCCTTGGTCTCGGCGATGAGAAAAAAATTCTGATTTGTCACAACTAGTGCATAGTTTAGTCATTTGAATATTCTTTTCTGGGACACCAGCTTTGAGAAGAATGATTTTATTTAGCTCACGTAAATCTAATGTATATTGACCTTCTTTTATTGTATTATATGGTTTTTTTTCGACATCTTCTAGGGTATTTTCAACAAAGTTCATTACATAATCATTAACAATATAACATTTTTCACAAATAGATGGACCAATTACTGCAAAAATTTGATTCGGAGGTATTCCTTCCTCTCCCCACTTCTCTACCATCTTCTTCGCAATTTCATTCACGGTTCCCTTCCACCCTGCATGTGCTGCACCAATCATCTTGTGTTTTGGGGAAATAAAAAAAAGAGGGACACAATCAGCATAGCAAAGAGTTAGTAAGATTCCCTCTTCATTCGTATAAAATCCATCGGTCCCTTTAAATCCACTTTCGTAAGAATCCGAACCTTTACCACGGTCCTCCAAGATAATTCTTCTAATTACCGTGTCATGTGTCTGTTCAGCACCTACCCAGGAATTCAGTGGAAATTCAATAAGGTTAGCCAACTGGCCCCTGTTAGAGCATACAGCTTCGAGTTGATCCCCTACATGAAAGCCGAGATTAAAATTTTCATAAACTCCTGTACTGCTGCCGCCTTTCTTAGTTGTTATTCCAGCAACGAGCCCAGGATACTGTTCCATCCAATTTTTAATTAAAAAATATGATTGATCCTCATATGCAAAGGGTTCCATACTCAACCTCATTTGTTTTTATCTAGTTTAACACGAATCGTTTAAATGGTCACCGTCGATATTACTGAGTTCTAGGCTTCGATTTCTTCTGCCGGTCTTTCTTCAATTGCCTTGAATCGTACCAGTATTACATCTTGACCTATTTTTATAATATTTTTCCACGGGATCACGATATCTTCTTCCCTGCCAAAAAAACCTAAAACTTTGCCATTTCCGGTAACGATGACTGCTTCAATTTTGCCAGTAGTAAGATTAATTTCAATATCGCCAATATTACCCAGCTTTTTTCCATCAGCTACATTCACTACATCTTTAATCTGAAATTCAGATATTTTTACCATATCTCTCACTCCCACCTTTTTATCCTATTGAGAATATATGATTTGTTTGGTTATTTTATCTGTTATTATCATAAAAAATAAAGCTGCCCTTTCTAAGGAGACTGCCAGCATAAAATAAAAAAGGGTGAGCCGCTACTTATAGTAGCGTTCACCCTATTTTACCGTCCCAACTATTTGCAGTTTCCTCTTGGACAGCTTCAGCTTTGGATATTTTTATTCATTTGTTTGATAGCAGCTTTTTCTAAACGTGAGACTTGTGCTTGTGAGATCCCAATTTCGTCAGCTACTTCCATTTGTGTTTTACCTTGGAAGAATCGCTTTCTTAAAATTAACTTTTCCCGCTCATTTAAGCGGCGCATACCTTCTTTTAATGCGATCTCTTCGATCCAGTTGATATCTTTATTTCGTTCATCGCTTAACTGGTCCATCACATAGATAGGATCCCCGCCATCGTTATAAATCGGTTCAAACAGCGATACTGGATCTTGAATAGCATCTAATGCGAAAACTATTTCTTCATGAGGGACTTCTAATACTTTGGCAATCTCCTCAGCAGTTGGTTCCCGTGAAGTTTCACTCATTAATCGTTCTCTTACTTGAAGAGCCTTATAGGCGATATCTCTTAAGGACCTAGAAACGCGAATAGGATTGTTATCGCGCAGGTACCTGCGTATTTCGCCGATAATCATTGGTACGGCATAAGTGGAAAACTTAACGTTTTGACCTAAATCAAAGTTATCAATCGATTTCATAAGTCCAATACAGCCAACCTGAAACAGATCATCAACAAACTCGCCTCGGTTGTTAAACCGCTGAATGACACTTAGAACGAGTCGTAAATTTCCGTTGACGAGTTTTTCTCGTGCTGTAATATCGCCCTCTTGCATTTGCTTGAAGAGTAATCTCATTTCTTCATTTTTTAATACAGGAAGTTTTGATGTATCTACGCCACAAATTTCAACTTTATTTCGAGTCAATCCCTTTTCCCTCCTCATAGGAGTTGCTGTACAAAAAACAGTATTTCCTTGAGCAGGAAAAATATGCACTTGTACTTTTTAAGGGATTGCCCGAGATTGTCGAAAAACACCATTATTTCTTTAGTTTAAAAGGTCTTTTCAGAAAGAAAAAAATTCTTTTTTTGTTATATCAAACCATTTTATTGAATTCTTTCCTTAATCTTTTAATAATTCTTTTTTCCAGGCGTGATATATACGATTGGGAAATACCAAGCATATCGGCTACATCCTTCTGTGTCTTTTCTTCACCATTGGTTAGTCCGAAGCGCAGTTCCATAATTTGTTTTTCCCTATCAGACAATTGGTGTAATGCTTTAGTTAATAATTTTCTATCTACATTTGCTTCTAAATCCTTTGTAATAATATCATCATCTGTTCCTAAAACATCGGATAATAATAATTCATTACCGTCCCAATCGATATTTAACGGTTCATCAAAGGAAACTTCTGATCTGATTTTATTGTTTCTACGCAAATACATCAGGATTTCATTTTCAATACACCTAGAAGCATATGTAGCCAGTTTGATTTTTTTCTCCGGATTAAAGGTATTTACCGCTTTAATTAAACCAATTGTTCCAATACTAATTAAGTCTTCAATATTGATTCCGGTATTTTCAAATTTTCTCGCGATATACACAACAAGTCTAAGGTTGCGTTCTATTAATATCGATCTAGCCGCCTTATCTCCACCTGGAAGCTTATTTAAAAGCAGCTCTTCTTCATCTTTACTTAAAGGAGGCGGTAAGGCTTCGCTGCCGCCAATATAATAAACTTCATCACTTTTTATTCCTAATTTGATTAGTATCTTATACCAGTAGTAGGATAAGCGAAGTCTCCATTTTTTCACGCAAGTTCCTCCTTCTAAAATATGTTTTTCTGAGTATAGTAATATTAGCTTACTTTCACCGAATCATTATGCTGCCTAGGTCCGGTGAGCATTTTTGGATGAACGATGCATTGAAAGGCATCATCAGCAGATAATTGCTGCATAGTAAACGATACGAGACCTTTTTCGCATAAATAATTTTCTCCTTTTGTATTAATAATAATTGTGTCAGGCTTTACAGCAACGATAAGCTGGTGCTCTTGTCCTACCACCCGGCAAGGAACTATCCTAAGCTTATTTTGCCAATCATCCGGAAACTCTTGATTTCCTAGAATCAGAGATTCTGGATCAGCTGCCATTTTTTTTATTGGATCGGCCATGCCTTCTAGCATATTCCTAATTGAAACAAACATAACAGGAAGTTTTGATAATGGATCATAAAGCTGATTTCCGCTGTCGACTAGACCCTTAAAAGTAAAAGTTTCGTTATTTATTTTTAAGGTGACATTAACAATCTGATCAAATTGAATCTTGGTCATTTCCATGCCCTCTATATTCCGTTTTGAAAAATGCCATGCAATTGGAAAACCTAACAGAACAAAAAGCCAGCTAATTGGATCACCAAACCCAGTAACACTTGCAATCATAACCTTTGTCGACATTTCAGAATCAAATTGGACAAAATAGTGTGCTCCTATTAGTGCTCCTCCAATGAGAAATGTTGTTACATAAAGAGTCATTAAAGCCTTAATGAAAAAGGAAAATCGTTTATAACCAAATACAACTAACACCATAAACACAGAAAATAGCAGTTTTGAAATTGGATGGTTAGAGTAGGTATGTATTGGTGTAAACGACAATACTATGATTAACGAACCAATAAAGCCGCCTGCTATTATCCTCCAAATTCGAATTTTTCTTTTTAGAAAAATGGCAGATAGATACAGGAGTAGGCTATCAAATAACAGATTAAGGGCCCAAATGACATCTAAATACACAGACAACCAAGCCTTACCCCCTTTTAATATCAAAAGCATTTAATAGCTTTATGGATTTACATTAGGGTGTATTACCAATCTTTTCTATTATTCTGTTTAGGAAAAAGTATAACCTACTTTATGGGCTAAAGTGTGTCACTTTCTGTAATCAAAAAAACAGAAATTTTCACTATTAACAACGTATTTTGTCTAATTAAATTTAAACAAAAAAGGCATGGTCCTTTTGGACCATGCCTTTTTGTATTATCTTCTACGGTTTCTGTTTCGTAGGAATGTAGGAATGTCTAATGTTTCTTCTTGTGCTGCATTGTTTTGACGAACTGGTTCTTGTGGTGCTTCTTCACGCTTTTGTTCCCGCTTTACTGCACTTAGCTGCGGTTTGGCTTGTCCAAATGCTGGACGACTTGCCTTAGGCTGAATCACTTCTTCATTAAAGCCAGTAGCAATAACGGTAACAATAATTTCATCCTTGTGGTTCTCATTGATTACAGATCCAAAAATCATATTTACTTCTTGGTCTGATGCAGTTGCCACAATATCAGCAGCTTCTTGGACTTCATATAAACTTAAGTTACTGCCGCCTGTAATATTCATCAGAACTCCTTGTGCACCATCAATAGATGTTTCTAACAAAGGAGAACTTATTGCTTTTTTAGCTGCTTCAGTTGCACGATTTTCACCGGTTGCCATACCGATTCCCATTAGTGCGGAACCTTTGTTTGACATAATGGTCTTCACATCTGCAAAATCCAAGTTAATAAGACCAGGAACTGCGATTAAGTCTGAAATACCCTGAACCCCTTGACGAAGAACATTATCTGCTTCACGGAATGCCTCGAGCATTGGGGTACTTTTATCTACTATTTCAAGAAGGCGGTCGTTTGGAATCACAATCAATGTATCCACGGCCTCTTTCATAGCGCCAATACCACCTGCAGCTTGATTTGAACGTTTTTTACCTTCAAATGTAAATGGACGTGTTACAACACCCACTGTTAAGGCACCTAAATCACGGGCGATTTGTGCAATAACAGGAGCAGCCCCTGTACCCGTTCCGCCGCCCATACCTGCAGTAACAAAAACCATATCTGCACCACGTAATGCGTCTTCTAATTGTTCTTTACTTTCTTCTGCCGCTTTCTTACCTACTTCAGGATTAGCCCCTGCACCAAGACCTCTTGTTAATTTTGAGCCAATTTGCATTTTTACCTCTGCTTTTGAAAGGTTTAGTGCCTGTGCATCAGTATTAACAGCGATAAATTCTACTCCTTGAACACCATGTTCGATCATTCGATTTACTGCGTTGTTTCCACCGCCGCCAACCCCAATTACTTTTATTGTAGCAAGAGAATCTAAATTTGTATCAAACTCTAACATGACAAATCCTCCTAATTCGTCGATAATCCTTTTCGTGTCTGTCTATTCGAAAAAGAGACCAAGGAATTTTTTTACTTTTGATGACATCTTATCTTCCGGATGTTTTTCTGGTTTTGCTTTTGGCTGTTGTTGTTGTTTTTGAACTTTCTTCTCGATTGGTTCAGTAACAGGTGCTGAAGCGACGGGTGTTCCACCTGGTAATCTAGCATTCTTGTAAGCATATTTAATCAAACCAACCGCAGTTGTATACTGAGGTTCTCTTACTCCAATATAGTTGGGAACGGCTTTTCGAACTGGACTTTGGAAAATCGTTTGAGCTAGTTCTAATATGCCTTGCATATTTGCAGTACCACCTGTGAATACAAACCCTCCAGGTAAGTCATTGATACCTAATCGTTTCAGTTCATGCGCAATCAATTCAAAAATTTCTTCCATTCTAGCTTCTATAATTTCAGAAACATATAATTGATTAAATTGTTGATGCTGGTCGCTTCCTATGATTGGAACACTAAAGAACTCGTCTTCTGAAGCGTCATCGTAAAAAGCATGTCCATATTTGACTTTAATTTTTTCAGCGTCCTCGGTTGAAGTGTGTAATACCTTAGAAAGGTCATTTGTAATGAGGTCTCCGCCAACTGGTATTACACTTGTGGCAGCCAAGAATCCTCCTTCAAAATAAGCTATGGTAGTGGAACCGCCGCCTAGGTCGATTAAAGCAACGCCTAGGTTTTTCTCATCCTTTGAAAGTGCGTACTCTCCAGCTGCAAGCGGCTGTAGAATGATATCGGTAATTTCTAAACCTGCACGCTCGACGCAGCGCAGCGTATTCGTTATGATAGCGTTGGAACCTGTAATAAGAGTTCCTTCAACTTCCAAACGGACACCAATCATACCACATGGGTTATTAATTTCATCCTTGCCATCAAGGATAAATTGTTTACGGATAACCCCAATAATTTCTCTATCCTGAGAGATCGATACAACTTGTGCCTCGTCTATAACACGTCTCACATCTTCATTCGTGATTTCACGATTTTGACTGGAAACTCCTACAATTCCACGGCATGGTTCAAGAGCAACCTGATTGCCAGAAATCCCAACAATCACTTGTCTTATTTCCATTCCTATCATTCTTTCAGCTTCTTCAATAGCACGTTTAATAGAATGAACGGTATCATTGATGTCAATGATAGATCCCTTACGAAGTCCTTCAGACTTTACATTTCCAACACCAATTATATTTATCGAGTCGTTGACAATTTCACCAATGATTACTTTTACACTGGATGTACCGATGTCAAGACTTACATATATTTCATTGCTGTTCATTCTTTGGCACCTCCTTAGCATTCCTTCAGTCGAACAACAATTCTATTTCATAAGATATAAAATACAAGTACATACCTATATCTTATAAAATTATTCGTCACAACTAAATAATTCCCTTTAAAAAAATCAATTTTTTTCTAATTTTTCTTTTGACTTTGACCATTTTGTCAATAATATTCGCCTAATTACTGCAATATTTTGAAATAGGCGGACACCAAAGGCAAAAACAGCTGCTAAATACAAGTCTACACCAAGATGAACGCCTAGAAAAGCTAAACTTGCGGCAAGTAAAATATTAAAAAAGAATCCAGAAACGAATACTTTTTCGTCATAAATATTTTGAAGGTGCGCCCTTATTCCTCCGAATAATGTATCTAGAGCTGCCAAAACTGCAATAGACAGATAATTTGAGTACTCTTCAGGAATCCTAATATCTGTTAATAAACCAAGAAGGATTCCGACTATTAATCCTAATAACGGAAGCCACATTATGTATTCCCTCCTTCATTCGCCTTCAATGACTCTAAATATCGAATCCGGATAGGATTATCATATGCAGGAATGGTAATTTCAGGATTTGGCTCCGAAATAGTCAATTTTAGGTTTTCAATGAAGAACTCTTCCGTAGCCTTCGATACTTTCATTTGATTGTATAACTTTTCTGCATTTTCTATATTATCAACGCCTACCTTAATCTCAATCGGCAAGCTTGATAATGAATGGCCATCAATTTTTGTCTCATTGTTAATGTCCCTAATGACAGTGGTATTGATAATACGCTGACCATCAACGGATACAAATTTAGCGTCATACATATTCAATTCATTTAATAATCTTTTTAGAAGTTCAGGTGACACAACCGTTGATATATCTGCCCCAATTTGAATTTCCTCGATTATTGGTTCAATATTTACTATTAATCCAGGAGCTGTTATTTTAGTCATTCCTGCCTCAATCTTCAATTCTTGAATCGTATCGCGTAATGCCTGTTCCTTACTCTGCTTTTGCTTCGATTCATAGGCAAGTAATTTTTCTTCAATTGAACGAATTTCTGTTAATAACTCGGACTGCAATTCTTTTTCCTGAAGTATAGCCTCACGAAGCTGCCATATATCACGAGTATCTCGTTCAACAGGTTTTTTAACCGTTTGAAATTGTATCGCAATCATAAAACCTATTACTGCAGAAATAGCAATAAAACTAAAATTTTTTTTTAGCTTGTCCACTTTTTTCACCTAACCTTTAATTTTGATCTTCACGTGGACATATTCGAATGATTTATGACTGTCCTAAAATTGGATTTAGGACAATTTCGCTCTTTTCTTCTAATGTAAATACAATATTATCGTTAACAAGTTGATCTTTCACCCCACCTGTAAGGTTCAAGGCAGCAGTTAATACATCAGGGTCACCAATTGCAGTAATCACAAATGGCGCTGGATGTTGAATGCCATCTACCGTAATGACGGGTCCGTTACAAATAATATAAGAATGGCTTGTTAATCTCTGACCATTAATCGCAATAGCTGCTGCACCTGAGATATAAAGCTCATTAATTACTTTAAATACATGGTGTTCATGTACTAAATAGTTATTAATATTTTCTTCTTCAGGGTCGTAAGCACCATCTGAAAGCTGGACGCTTACCCCCTGTCCCTTAACCTTAACCTTGCCTAGGAACATCCGGTATTTTTCTGCGTCTTCAGCAAGAGTTGAATAGACTACAGCTTCTTTTGATAAATCTTTTTCGTTCGCTAGAACCTTATCTTGTTTTTGGTTTAATTCCTTTTGTAACTTACGATTTAGTTCTTCTAATTCTATAAGCTGATTTCTAAGATCAATCGTCTTTTCCCATTGTTCACTAGTTAAATTAGTATTTTTTTTATTTAATTCTTTTTGGGTAAAATGATAGGAAAATGCAATCATAAACCCTAGCACAAGGCATACTAGGGATAAAACAACATGCTTACCCTTCACCTTTATCATTTTCAACTTGAGATTCCTCCGATTCGTCCGCTTGCAATTCAAAGGCCTTAAAATAGGAACCTACCTCTAAATCAATAATACCCTTAATATTCGGATCTAATTGGCTTATGATTGAAGGATAATGCACCATTTTTTCCGAAAAGCTTCGTAGTGTCGCACTGACTTCAAAACCATCATTCATAAATAATGAAATATGATACTGGTCCGTTTTTTTCGGAGTATAGTGAATTTCAGAGATAGCATTCAGAACCTCAACCGGAAGTTCATCAAGTGCGGTAACCATTTCTTTAAGAATGGCACCCTCATTAAATTTAAAAAGGATTGGTGCATTAACAGGAATTTCAGTAACTTCCCTATCCTTAAGAACTTTTCCGTTTTCCATTACAGGGTAATAGGAGTCATCAGACTCTACATAGGCAATTTTATTGCGTTCTTCAATCTCAATTATTACTGTGTTTGGCAACTTGATGGTCACTTCTGCTTTTTTAATTACATTCATTTTTCGTAGAGTTGATGAAATCGTATCTTTTTTCACACTCCAAATGTTTGTATGTTTAGATATCTTTGTTATTTCAATAATCTCATCTGTTGACAGCAATTCATTTCCTTTTATAGTAATCTTTTTTACATGACTTAATGGTGACTGTACATATGCGACAACGGCAATCATAGTAAAGAACAAAAATAGAAGAATAATAAGCCTTCTATTAGCTTTACGCCGTCTTTGCTCTTTAAGTTTTGGAATTCGATCCTCAAGAGCGACAATCTTACCTTTATCCATACACTTCCCTCCATTAAGAATAACGCTTAGCATGTCTAAAAAGATAACCCATTAATACTACAAGAATTTCTGAGCCTATAAAAGCGAAACAACGGCACGAAAAATCATGCCGTCATTCATTTTCTCAGTTTTTTTCCATATTTATAATGTGTAATTATATCACAAGTTTTGACATTGGTACGACTATTTCTTTTTACCCGCGTCCAATAATTTCTACCTCAGTTTCCATTTTAATTCCATATGAGGTTAGTATTGTTTCTTTTATATATTGAATTAAATCAAGAACATCCTTAGCTGTCGCATTACCAGCATTAACAATAAAATTCCCATGCATTTCCGATATTTTCGCACCGCCGATTTGGTACCCTTTTAATCCTGCGTCTTCAATAAGTTTTCCTGCATAATTCGGCAGTGGATTCCGGAAAATACTTCCAGCACATGGGAAATTCCATGGCTGCGTTTCTTTACGGTAATCTTTGTTTTTTTGCATTTGTGAGACAATCGAAGTCCTATCACCTTTGATGAGTTGGAATTCTGCTTCTAAAACGATACCGGGACGCTTCTTTTGAAGGACTGATGTCCTATAAGTAAACTCCATTTCATCGTTAGATATCCATTCCATGGATCCGTCTTCAAACAAGATGTGTGCCTTGGTTAATATCTTACTAATATCTGAACCATGTGCTCCAGCATTCATATATACTGCTCCGCCGACAGACCCAGGGATACCGCTGGCAAATTCAAGTCCTGATAATCCCTTTTTTGATATCAAGGTAGATAAACTTACTAACGAATGACCACCGCCTACGGTTATCGTAGAGTCATTTATGGTTAGATGATCTAAACCTGGTCCTAATTTAATTACTACACCCTCAATCCCTTTATCTGAAACGAGTAAATTCGATCCTCTGCCAATTGCTCTCCAAGGAATTTGCCGTTCCTTAAGAAAAGTCATTACTTTTTGAATATCTCCCAAAGAAGCTGGCTCAATAAAAATGTCAGCAGGTCCTCCAATTTTCATAGTCGTGTGCTGGGATAGCAGTTCATTTCTCTTCACTTTGCCAATATTTAATTCTTGAATTTCTGTAAATAATCCGTCCATTCCTATCACCCTATCTTTCAAAACAAACGTATAGTTTTAGTTTATGCTAAAAATCTGTTTGGGCTACTTTTGTTTTTCTAGTACTAGCTGTTTCATAAGTTTATATAGTCTTTCAGCAGAGTCAGGTACCCCTAATTTTTTTGCCTTTGCTTTCATGGTCTGTAAGTACTCCGTATCTAACAAAATTTTATCGATTTGCTGAATAAGACTTTTGTTATTTAAGTCTTTTTCAAGAAGTAATTCTGCTGCACCATGATCACTCAGTGAGCGAGCATTTTTTTCTTGATGGTTATTTGTCACATATGGACTTGGGACAAGAATACTAGGAATACCTAATGAAGTAATCTCAGCAAGAGTTGTTGCTCCAGCTCGTGAAACAACTAAGTCAATTCCAGATAATACCTCCGGCATATTATGAATGAAGGGCTTAATGACCACATTTTTCGGATTGCCCACGAGTTCTACTTCGTTTTGCACATCTTTAAAATGAACATCACCTGTAACATATAGTACTTGATAAGGCTTTTCTCCAAATTCAGATAAAGACTTAACAACCGCATCATTTATAGGTCTAGCACCACGGCTGCCTCCAAAAATTAGTACTGCAGGCATGGTCGTACTCAATCCTGCAGATAACCTTCCTCTAATTCCATCTTTTCCATTCACTTCTGATGCTCGAGGATTCCCGGTAAACACTACTTTTTCCTTTGGAAAATATTCTTTTGCCTCTTCGAAGCAAATCGCAACTTTGTTTACGTATCTACTTAAAAATTTGTTTGTCAGCCCTGGTACACTATTCTGCTCATGGACAATCGTTGGGATATTTAATTTTGCAGCTGCATACACAACAGGACCACAGACATAACCACCAGTTCCAATTACAATATCAGGTTTAAATTCTTTTAACATTTTTTTACTGTCGCTAACACCTTTTAAAAATCTTAAAACCGTTTTGATATTATCTAAGGATAATTTTCTTTTGAATCCAGTAATATGAATCGATTTAAAAGGTATCTTTTCCCGAGGAACAATTGTACTTTCTAACCCGTTCTTTGTCCCTATGTATAAAAACTCAGCATTTTTGTTTTCTTTTTGTATTTCCCTAATGAGAGCAAGAGCTGGATAAATATGTCCTCCAGTCCCACCGCCGCTTACTACTATTTTCATATGTCCACCCCAAATATAAAAATGCTTTAAGTTAATTTCTTATCCTATCTTACTATAAAATTAACAGAAGTTAAGGTTTGCAAAAAGAATGTTATCTAATTGTAAACTAACGAAGAAATAAATAAAAAGAACCCTGCCTAAAAACAGGGTAAGTTAGTATCGTGAATAACGGCTAATATTTAAAAGTACTCCTATTGCCATCAACATCAATGTTAAGGAAGAACCGCCATAACTTAAAAACGGCAGAGTGATTCCAGTAACCGGCATTAAACCGGTGACAACACCGATGTTAATCATTACTTGAATCGCGACCATTGATATAATACCAACCGCCAAAAAGCTGCCATATAAATCCGGTGCACCAAGGGCAATACGTATTCCCCTCCACAACAACAATGCGAATAAGAGAATGATAAAAGAGCCTCCAATAAAGCCTAATTCTTCAGACAAAATCGCAAATATAAAATCTGTTTGCGGTTCAGGTAAGTAAAAGAACTTCTGTCTGCTTTCACCGAGACCTAGACCAAATAATCCACCAGGTCCAATTGCATATAGCGATTGAATAATTTGAAATCCACTGCCTAAGGGGTCCTGCCAAGGGTCTAGGAATGATGTTATCCTTTTCATCCTATATGGCGCTGAAGCAACCAAACCAACAAATCCTGCTACACCTACTAAACCTAATAAAGCAAAATGACCTACCCGAGCCCCTGCAATGAAGATCATGACCACACATGTTCCAATCATTACTGTTCCTGTACCTAAATCAGGCTGAAGCATAATAAGCGCAAATGCTACAAAAGCAAGACCTAATGAAGGAACCAGCCCTTGGCGAAAAGAGGTTATCAGTTTCTGCCTCTCTGAGAGAAACTTTGCTAAAAAGGCAATCATAGCAAGTTTCATAAACTCAGATGGCTGAATGGAAAAGGCTCCTACACCAATCCAGCTTCGCGAGCCATTTCTGACATTTCCAACACCTGGGATGAGTACTAGTATAAGTAATACAAAGCAGGTTATTAAAATGACCTTTGACCACTCTCTCCAAGTCCAATAATTAATATTCATAATAAAAAACATGGCAGCAATCCCCACACCGGCAAAAAGTGTTTGTCTTTTCGCGAAGAAGAAGGAGTCTTCGAATTTATACTCCGCCCAAACTGCACTCGCACTATAAACCATAATAAGTCCTACAGCTAATAGTGTAAATGTAACAATAATTAATATAAAATCAGGAGTTGTTCTTTTTGTCGGCACACCTAACACCTCGAGTAGCAAGTTTTAGGGTTTCCAACCTTACTTTGGACAACCCTTACTTAAGCTTATGCACCGCTTCGATAAAAATGTCTCCCCTGACTTCAAAACTTTTATATTGATCCCAGCTCGCACATGCAGGAGATAACAAAATAACGTCGCCTGGCTCTGAATACTGAAAAGCAACAGGCACGGCCTTTTCAACATTATCGACAGTGTTAATTTGTTTTATTCCTGCTTCTATCCCAACCCTCTCAATTTTAGATGATGTTTGACCAAAAGTAATTAATGCTTTTACATTTTTTAAATATGGGATTAGTTCATCAAATTCATTTCCACGATCAAGTCCGCCTGCCAACAAGATGATTGGATTTTTAAATGCCTGTAAAGCAGGAATAGTAGCAAGTATATTGGTTGCTTTTGAGTCGTTATAAAACTTTCTCTCAGCAATTTCTGTAACGTACTGAAGACGATGCTTAACACCAGTAAACGTTCTAAGTACTTCCTGAATGGCTTCATTACTAACACCTGTTAACTTAGCCGCTGCCATTGCGGATAAGATATTTTCTAAATTATGGACCCCCGGCAGGGCAATATCATCAACCAACATAACTTTCTCATCCTTAAAATAAATCCATCCCTCACTTATATAAGCTCCCTCTTTTAGAGTTTGCTTCGTTGAAAAAGGAATGCCGGCGGCTTGGGAATGTTCAGCGATTTCCCGCACTTCCTGCTGGTCTGCATTAAAAATAAAGTAGTCTTTTGCAGTTTGGTTTTTTGTAATATTTGCTTTTGCTTTAATATATTCAGCTCTTGTTCCATGATAATCCAAATGTGCATCATAAAGATTTGTAATGATCGCTATCTTAGGTTTAAAGGTTTCGATACCCATTAATTGAAAGGATGATAATTCAATCACGATATTATTTTCTGCAGTTGCTTCTTCTGCAACACCAGATGCTACCGTACCAATATTTCCGGCAATTAGCGGTCTCTTCTTACCTTCATTCAACATTTCAAAAATAAGCGTTGTCGTGGTTGTTTTTCCATTTGTTCCTGTTATCCCGATGAAAGGTGCTTCTGATATTTGGTAAGCAAGTTCAACCTCTGTTAATACAGGAATTCCTTTCTCCAGCGCTCCTTCAATGATGGGGTTTTGGTAAGGAATACCCGGATTTTTTACGATTAGTTCGAATCCCTCATCCAGAAGTTCTACTGGGTGTTCACCACAAATAACTTTAATACCTTGTTCTAATAACCCTTGAGCTTCAGGATTTTCTGATAAAGGCTTTTTATCATTTACGGTTACAAACGCACCAAGCTTATGTAAGAGCGCTGCAGCGGTTACCCCGCTTTTTGCTAATCCAAGAACAAGTATTTTTTTATGGAGATACGTATTTATCTGCTTCAATTATAACCACACCTCAATATAGATACCTAGTATCGCTAATATTAATCCAACACTCCAAAAAGTGACAACAACCTTCCATTCTGACCAGCCTATGAGCTCGTAATGATGATGAAGCGGGCTCATCCTGAATATTCTTTTACCCGTTGTTTTAAAAGAGATAACTTGTAAAATAACTGATAATGTTTCAATGACAAATACTCCGCCGATTATGACTAACAATAACTCTAACTTAGTTAGAATAGCAATGGTCGCGATTGCACCTCCAAGTGCCAGCGAACCGGTGTCACCCATAAACACCTTTGCAGGATGGGCATTAAAAACAAGGAATCCTAAGACTGCTCCTGCTACAGCAACCGAGAAAATCGCCACTTCCATTTGCGATTGGTTCCAGGCTAAGACAGCATAGGCACCAAATGCAATGGCAGCTGTACCTGAAACTAATCCGTCCAATCCATCTGTTAGATTGACTCCATTCGAGAACCCTACAAGCCAAAAGACGATGAATAATACATAAAACCAGCCAAGTTCAATGGAGTAATTACTTCCAGGAACGGAAATTTCCGTAGGAAACCCATTTTGTTTGTAAACAAGATAAAATATAACGGAAATGATAATTTGCCCTAACAGCTTTTGTCTCGAGGTTAATCCTAGATTTCGCTTTAGTGCCACTTTGATAAAATCATCTAAAAATCCGAGTAATCCAAAACCAAAAGTCACCAGAATAAGTAAGTACGTTTTAACAGTTGGTTCGGAAAATTTCCCGGTCATTACGAGAGTAGTAATAATAATAGAGAATAATATCATAATTCCACCCATCGTTGGTGTACCTGTTTTTACTTGATGGGATTTGGGTCCTTCTTCCCGGATGCTTTGTCCAAATTTCAACCTTCTTAAGAAGGGAATAAAAATAGGAGAAAGCAGCACTGTAATCAGAAAACCCATTAAAATTGTGAAAAATATAACTTGCTCCAGCATTTTATCCCCTCCTCTCAAAATCATCTTTTGGATTTATATTCGTTATCTTATCCAACATTACAGCTATATCATATGTTTCTTTATTTTCTTTGAGACGTTTTTTATTCAAAAATACGAAATTAGTTATATCCATTTTCTCTGCCTTTTCTCCGTCCATTTTTTCAATATAAAATTGTAATAGTTCTCTAATAGCTTCAATTGGCTGATCAGTAAAAAAGATTGGAAAGTGATTGGGAGTGTATTTAGGCAGCTGTTTTTTGTTATCCCAAATCGCTGCAATCGCACCGTTGGCAATAGCATCTAATAGTTCGCCCGAATCCTCAGTTAACGGTATGAATAACCCTCTCGTCTGCACTGCCTTTGCATCGTCTGTTACCGTGATATAAAAATGACCCGCTTCTTTGATACCCCTTATATTAGAGAATAACTTTACTAAATCATTAAACGCTAAATACATTTCTATCTCCTTTCGATAGCCTCCCGAGCAACCAATCGGTCATCAAAATCATAAACATTACTGCCAATAATCTGATATGTTTCGTGACCTTTACCAGCAATCAAGATTACATCACCCGCAGAGGCTTGGTTGATTGCCGTTATAATGGCCTCTTTTCTATCTGGAATGGTGATGTAACGTTTCCCAAGGACGCCTTCTTCCATATCTTTTAAAATCGATATAGGATCCTCGCTCCTTGGGTTATCTGAGGTAAATATAGGATTTGTAGCATAACGACAAGCAATCTCTGCCATTAATGGTCTCTTCGTTTTATCTCTGTCTCCACCGCATCCCACTATGACAAAAATCTTTTTTTCTGCAAAACTTTGTATCGTTTTCAATACATTTTCTAAACTATCGGGTGTATGAGCATAATCCACAATGACAGTATAGTTTTGACCTGCATTTACTAACTCAAATCTACCGTCTACTCCCTTAACACTCTCGATTGACTCGATAATTTTTTCCATCGGAATTCCTGAAACATACGCAGTAGCAATACTAGCCAGGACATTATAAATACTAAATTTGCCAATTAATTGAATGTTAATGGAATAATTCTTATCTTTTATTACTATTTCAAAGGAAGTCCCCGCAGAAGTCATCTGAATATTTCTTGCATGAAAATCAGCATTATTATCAATTCCATACGTATAACAATGAGCTGCTGTCGATTTTCGGTACAAATCAGAAGCGGCATCATCTGCATTTAAAATAGCAAATTTCGGTTTATTAGCATCGAATGTGTTGCCCAGCTGAGAAAATAATAAACTCTTAGCCTGCCTATAGTCTTCCATTGTTTTATGGTAATCCAAATGATCTTGGGTGAGGTTTGTAAATACGGCTATATCGTAGTCACAGCCATGGACTCTTCCCAAATGTAAGGCATGCGATGAAACCTCCATAATCGCTGTATCGACGCCCTTTTCAAGCATTTGCTTGAAACCCTTTTGCAGGACAAGACTTTCAGGAGTTGTATTTTTAGTTTCAAACTTCTGGTCACCAATTTTTGTATACATGGTTCCAATTAAACCAGTGCATCGATTAACATCAGAAAAAATTTTTTCAATTAAATGACTTGTGGTTGTCTTTCCATTTGTCCCAGTTATTCCGATTAAATGCAGTTTTTTGGTTGGATGTTGATAGAAGGCATCGGCCAGTACTGCCATTGCTCTTGTTGTATCATTAACGATTATTACCGGTACTGATAGTGGAAGTTCCCGCTCAGCTAATACCGCCACTGCACCGCTTTTTACAGCTGATTCCGCAAAATCATGACCGTCAACCGTATATCCTTTAATACAAATAAATAAGCTTCCCATTTGCACCTTCCGATTGTCATTCTCGATCGAAGTGATTTCTGGATTTGTTCCTTGATATGGAACGAGAAGGTGCAAATGTTGAAGTAAGTCATGTAGTTTCATATACTCAAATCCTCTCTTGCCTTTAGAAAGTTACCAATTTTCACACAAAATATTTACCTTATAAAAGATTCACCTTATTTTACAGCAAAACACAGTAGAATGCCATTATACTTGAGATTCTACTTCATTTTTTTCAAAAGAACAGGCGGCGGAAATCATTCCGGCCGCCTGACACAAATTGAATTAACTATTCCTCTATTCTTCTTTATCAAAATAAAGTCTAATAGTTGATCCTTCTTTAACCTTTGAACCAGCTTCAGGGGACTGTCTTACCACAACATTACCTTCACCGCTTGCATCAATTTTAAGATTCAACAATTGTTCTGTGATTTCTAATTTGGTTAAACCCGTTAAATCAGGCAGGGTAATTAAAGGCTTATCAGGCCATTTGATTTCTTTTTCAATTTGATCTTTTCTAGGTTCTACTCCCAACGCCATTAGCCCATCTTTCATAATACTCCCGACTATTGGAGCGGCAACAGTTCCACCGAAAATAAGTCCGCCTTTTGGATTATCCACCGCAACATACACTATGATTTGTGGGTCATCTGCCGGGGCAAACCCCATAAATGAAACGATAAAGTTATTTTCTAAATATCTTCCGTTTTGAGCTTTTTGAGCGGTTCCCGTCTTACCGCCAATTCGATAGGAATCAACAAATGCCCTAAATCCTGAACCTTGAGCAACTACAGTCTCAAGAGCATGACGGATTTCTTTTGAGGTTTCCTCAGATATTACTTTTCTCTTTGCAATCGGAGTATTTCTCATAACTACTTCCTTCGTCACTGGATCTATTAACTCTTGGGCAATATACGGCTTATAGAGAGTTCCTCCGTTTACCGCTGCTGCAACTGCTGCAACCTGTTGAATAGGAGTTACCGATACCCCTTGACCAAATGCAGTGGTCGCTAATTCAACAGGACCCACTCGATTTAAGTTAAACAATATCCCTGAGCCTTCACCCGCTAAATCTATCCCAGTTTTTTGTCCAAAACCAAAGTCCTTTATATATTTAAACAAAGTATCCTTACCTAATCTTTGCCCTAATTCTACAAAACCAGGGTTACAAGAATTCTGCACGACCTCAAGGAAGGATTGACTTCCATGGCCGCCTCTTTTCCAGCATTTCAGTCTTGCACCTGCAACTTCTACGGAACCTGAATCATGGAAATGTTCTTTTTCTAGATTAACTTTACCTTCCTGTAATGCTGCTGCCAGGGTGATAATCTTAAAGGTCGACCCAGGCTCATAGCTTGACCATACAGGAAGGTTTCGATTGTACACCTCTTGTGGAACGTTCCGAAAATTAGCTGGATCAAAGGTTGGACGACTGGACATTCCTAAGATTTTCCCATTATTCGGATCCATTGCAATTGCGATGATTCCATCTGGGTTATAAGTTGCCTCTGCAATATCAAGCTCTCTCTCAATAATGGTTTGAATTTTTGTATCGATTGTAAGCTTTAAATCAAGACCATCCACTGGCTTTTCATAATCGTCAGCCATGTCATTCATTCTTTCACCTTTAGCATTTGCATAAAACTTAACAGAGCCTCTTTCACCGCTCAGCTCTTTATCGTAATAGAGCTCTAGTCCCATTAATCCTTGGTTGTCCACTCCAGAAAATCCCAGAACATGAGAAAGATAGCTTCCAAATGGATAATGCCTTTTTGAGTCTTCTCCTATATATATCCCTTCAAGACCCAAAGACCTGATTTCTTTTGCTTTTTCATGTGAGATTTTTCTACCTTCTTTTATCCTCACTATGGATTCGCCCTGGGTAATCTGCCGGTATGCATTTTCTTTTGGTATATTTAATACTGCCGCCAGTTTTTCAGAAGTAGCTGCTGGGTCCTTAACCTGTCTCGGTATTACATATACAGTCGGAGCACTAATATTTGTTGCTAATGGTACTCCATTACGGTCTATAATCTCGCCTCGCTTTGGTTCAAATGGAATATTTCTGCTCCATGAACCCTTTGCTTGACCAGTCAACTTATCACCTAGAACAAACTGCACATAACCAAGCCGGACATCAATGATTAAAAAGATAAGAATTCCTACGAACATTGCAATCATTAACCTTTTACGGACAGTTACATTTGAAACACGCATAAAATGAACGAGCCTCCTTTATCCTACTCGTTCATTTATATGCTTGTACTATATCGAATAGAACGAATACTACAATTGTCTATTACTATTACTCCCTTGGGAGATTCTCTAATTCTTCTTCAGGTGCTTCGGTGTTTTCCTCGGCTTCTTTTGCTTCCAATTCTAGCTTTTCTTCCGTTGTTTTGAAATCAACGATGAGAAAATCTCCCTTTTTTAAAGCAGCACCTTCTTTAATATTTTGCTTAACAACATAACCACTGCCTGTAGAATTTAGCTTCATTCCAGATACTTTTGCAACCTTCATTACATCTCTAAGTGACCATCCTGTCATATCCGGTGCTGTCAGTTTCCCACCACTTTGGATTATTATTTTTTCACCTTCAAGTACGTTAGTCCCAGGTGCAGGAAGCTGACCTGTGACTTTTTCACCTTTTCCTAGTACCACTACATCTAGACCCGATTCCTCAAGTTGTTTAACTGTTTTTGAAACACCTTGACCAACTAAAGCAGCAAGTTTTGTAGTTGAAGCCTTTTCTTGTTGTGAAGGCTGAATATTTAAATACTGTAAACTATTTTTCATCACAGGATTGAAAACCAATGAAACTGGTATCGAACCCATGGAATAATGATCTATCTCGGGTTGTTGGACAGCAACGTATACAATTAACTTCGGGTCATCTTTTGGTGCCATACCTAAGAATGAAAAGATATAATCTTTCTGTCCAGTTAAATAGCCGCCTTTTGGATCAGGGATACTTGCTGTTCCTGTTTTCCCAGCAACACTATAGCCATCAATCTGATATCGAGTCCCCGTACCCTTTTCCTTATTTGTCACAACGGTCTCAAGAATATCACGGACTTCTTTCGCGGTTTCAGCTGAGATAGGTGTCGAAACAACCTCAGGTGTTACATCTCTAATTACTTCACCAGTGTCGTGACTGACAATTTTATCAATTACTTGCGGCTTCATCATTTTCCCATTGTTAGCAATCGCCGTCATTGCTTGTATTTGCTGAATAGGAGTAATCGCAGTCCCCTGTCCATAGGCAGTGGTTGCTTTTTCGACTGGCCAATTAAATTGAATTTTCCCTGAGGTTTCGGCAGGCAAGTCAATCCCAGTTGGACTATCAAACCCAAATTTAGTCAAATATTCCCGGAACTTATCGAATCCTAAAAGTTCGTTTGCTATTTTGGCAAAGGCAACATTCGAGGAGCGCTGTACTCCTTCTAGATATGAAATCGTGCCCCAGCCAGATCTCTTATGATCATGTATCGGCTTATCTTTTGGTGTTACTTTATAAGAACCAGACTGGAAGAGATCATTAGGATTAAATTTTTTTTCTTCAATTGCCGCAGCAAGTGTAAATATCTTCATCGTCGAACCAGGCTCAAAAGAATTTTCGATTGCTTCGTTGTGCCAGCTTTTATCAATCCCTTCCTTCGTTTTAGGATGAAAGGAAGGTCTCTGCCCCATGGCTAAGATGTTACCTGTTTTAGGGTCAGCCACTATCGCAATGATTTTTGCTGGTTTATATTCATCAACCACTTTGTTCATAGCGTCTTCTAAAAAGGTTTGAATTTTCTTGTCAATCGTTAAGTACACATCATTTCCATTTTGAGCTGGAGTAACCTTCTGTTCTCCATTTGGAAGCAAGTATCCCCATAAATCACTTTCATAATTAATTTTTCCATCTTTGCCTGTTAACTCTTTATCTAACGTTTTTTCAATCCCCATTTTCCCCACATAATTATAGGTACCGTCCGGCTCGTCAATTCTGTCTGCATAACCAACGAGGTGTGAGGCAAAGATTCCATTTGGGTAGAATCTTTTCGAGTCGCGTTTAAACGTAATTCCTGGCAGCTTAAGTGCCTCTATTTCTTTTTTCGTTTGATGTGATATGTCCCTGCCCGCTTTTCCAAATTCAACCTGAAATTGGTCTTTGGTTAAAATGCTATAAATCTCAGATTCTTTCATATTTAAAATTTTAGCCAATTCATTTGCTGTTTTTTGAGGATCCGTCACATGGTTTGGATTTTTTGGGTTAGTTGTCATTTTTTTATCTAAAATTGCAATTAATGTATAAGAGGTTGTATCCTCCGCAATAACTTCCCCTTTTTGGTCATATATAACTCCTCTAACCGATTCTAAACTTCCTGTTCTGCTGTATTTTTGCTGGGCTTTTGCTGCTAGAGGCTGTGAGCCGACCTCACCGGTAATCTGAATCGAGAAATATCTAAAAAGCAATATAAAAAAGAGCAGGCCGAATAATGCAAACAATCCGGCTGCCCCGACATTCATATATGGCTGTTTCTTGTTCATTTCTCGTGCACAACCTTGACGTTATTTTCGTTTAAAACAAGTCCCATTTCTTTTGCTTTTTCCCATATCCGTTCATACGTGCTAAGCTCACTAACTTGTACCTGCAAATCATTATTTACCTTTTGAATCTCATTAATGGAGGTTTGAACCTCCTGAATTTCCTTGTTCACCTGGTAAATTTCCGCTTGATTCGAGATGAGATGGACGGCACCAAAACAAACCAGCCCTGTAAATACTACTCCGATAATTTTCTCCCCAGGTGTAAGCCAGTGCTTTTTTGTTTTTACAATACTTTGTTCCTGTACTGTCCGTTCTACTTGCTGTTGTTGCTGAAATTTCCTGGCAAGATTACTCATTCTTTCCCCTCCACATAGATATTTTTTATTTCTATTTATAGTTTTTCTGCAATCCGCAATTTCGCAGATCGAGCACGATTATTATGTTCTAATTCTTCTTCTGAAGGAAGAATAGGTTTTCTGGTAATGAGCTTTAAAATCGGCTTAAATTCTTCAGGGATCACAGGTAAGCCATGCGGTAAGTCTGGTGTTTCACTTGCCTTTTTGAACGACGCCTTACAAATCCGGTCTTCTAAAGAATGGAAGGTAATAACACTAATTCTTCCTTCTGGGTTAAGAATATCAATTGCTTTTTGTAAAGACTTCTCAAAAACCGCTAATTCATCATTTACAGCAATTCTTACCGCTTGAAATATTCGTTTAGCCGGATGTCCGCCCTTTCTTCTGGCTGGTGCAGGAATACCTTCCTTAATAAGTTCAACCAACTCAAAGGTGGTCTCAATTGGCTTAATATCTCTTCTAGCCTCTATTTTTCGAGCAATCTGCTTAGAGAATTTCTCTTCACCATAGCGAAAAAAGATCCTAACTAAATCCTCGTAAGACCAATGGTTAATAACATCATAGGCCGAAATATCCGCATCATTGTCCATCCTCATGTCCAGCGGTGCGTCATGATGATAACTGAATCCTCTTTCTGGAGTATCTAATTGAGGAGAGGAAACACCAAGGTCATAAAGGACCCCGTCCACCTTATCGATCCCAAGCCGTTCCAGCTCTTCCTTAAGGTATAAGAAATTGCTCTTGATTATTGTTAGCTGCTCACCGTAAACGGACAATTTCTCTTTTGCATTGGCAATAGCTACTTCGTCTTGATCAAAGGCAAACAATTTCCCATTGTCAGTAAGTTTTGAAAGTATCAGGGAACTATGTCCCGCCCCACCTAATGTACAATCAACATAAATCCCGTCAGGTTTAATATTCAATCCGTTAACAGCTTCATTTAGTAACACAGTTGTATGTTCAAACATCATTATCACCTTTTCCAATCGAACGATATAAAACGGAGTTATAATAGAATAACTTGTCCATTATATATCAAAACCAATCATATTTTCTGCAATTTCGGCAAAAGATTCTTCAGATTCTGCGAAATAGTCTTCCCAAATCTGTTTGCTCCAAATTTCAATCCGATTGGACACTCCTAAAACTACACATTCTTTTTCTAGTTTTGCATACTGAAGTAATGGTGCTGGAATATTAATTCTTCCTTGTTTATCTAGTTCGCTCTCTGTTGCACCTGAAAAGAAGAATCGGGTGAATGCACGGGCGTCTTTTTTTGTCAGGGGCAGACCTTTAAGTTTGTCTTCGATAACTGCCCACTCCGATAATGGGTAACCAAACAGACATTGATCCAAACCGCGTGTGATGATAAAAATTTCTCCAAGCTCTTCGCGGAATTTGGAAGGCACAATCATCCGGCCCTTATTATCAATGCTATGATGGTATTCACCCATAAACATACCCGGTACCCCCACTTTCTATTTAAAATGTACCACATTCCCCCACTTTCCTCCACCTATTTTTAATTTATTCTTTTCGCAGTTGCCTAAATCCTTTTTTTGCACTAAATTTTTTCAAAAAAATGGATCTTCACTCTCGGTGAAGATCTAAAAAAAAGAAACTTCACCATCGGTGAAGTCTCCCTTAAAGTTTTATAACCTTATGCTGTCCGTCAAATACAAACTCAAGTTTCATTATTTCTTCAATAAAGCTTGTTCCATACTGATTTAAATAATAGAAAATGTTCCAAACCCGCTCTTGCGGAAATCCATCAGGCCGCAGTGATAAATCAATACGATTAAACTTACTAAGAATGACATTGTACTTTGATTGTACTGATTCCTCCAGCTTCGTTTCCATAAATCCAATCTGCTTTAATAAATAGGTTTCATTCTTCTTTACTAGCGGCAGCAAACTTTTATCAAGCTGGTTGGTTTTCTTTTCAATAAGGTCATACTGCTGTAATAACTGCAATTTCAGTGTAGAAAATAGTTCAGAAACCTCTTTATCCTTGATTGATTCTAGATATTGGTTTCTCTCTTCTACAGTTCCCCTGCTCAATACCTGGGATAGTTCTAGGTTTAGCTCATGAATATCACTTTCAACCGCTCTCTCCACCAAGGTTATATTTAACCTTGGTACAATCGGAGGCATACTTATTTTAAAATGTTCAAAAACAAGCTTCAATTCAGCCCAATAAGAGATTTCTCCCGGACCAGCAATAAATGCCAGTGTTGGGAAAAGCCATTCTTGCATTAGGGGCCGTGTCACCACATTATTACTTAGTTTTGCCGGGTCTTGATAGGCAATCTCCATTAGTTCTTCTTTTGTAAAGGATACAGCTCCACTTTTCCCCACAAAAACATTTCTTTCTGAATCAAATTCAAGCAAAATTCTTTCATTTGATTTTGGATTGTAATAAAACAAATTGGCTGCATTTTCATTGGAATCAATTGTGATTGGATAACCCTTTTTACCTATAATACTTTGTTGTTCAAGCAGATAATTGGTAATTTCCTTATGCTGCTCAATTTGTTGAGCGAATTTCTCTGTTTGCAAGAGACGGAACTGGCGATCACCTGAGTCTACAATTAATAATCCATAATCCTTAAAGAGCTCCATTACAATGTTAGCAAAAAATTCAACAAACGTTGAAGAATCACGTAAGGTTTCTTCTGCGAAATTGATTAGCTGCTTTGTATGATTGGTTTCACCAAAGTTTTCTATTACATTAATGACCCACTCTCGGCAAACATCTTTGTTAAGTGTGACATCTGATACCATTTTCTTTTGCTTAACTATTTCTGGGTAGGACCATTTATCTACTCTTTGCTCTACGGGCATAAACACATGATTTACTTCATGAAAATCATGGTCTTCTCCAGCTATCCAGAATACAGGAATGACTGGTACACCAAGCTGCTTCTCTTTTTGCTCTGCTAATTTAATAATGGAGATTATCTTATGTATCGAATAAAGAGGTCCTGTAAGGATACCTGCTTGTTGACCGCCAATAACTACTACACTATTCGGTTGTTTTAGTTTTGCGAGTGAATTCTTCACTTCTTCTGATGATGGAAAACGTTCCATAAATTTCTCTATGTGACCAGCTACTTTTTCCCGTGGAAAGTGTCGATTGCTTAATTCGTCTAACCTCTTCTGATCTTCGGCAAAGTCATTAAACCGATAATGAAAAAAAGGCAGAACATCAGAGGATTGTTCTAAATAATTTGAAGCAAATCGATTCGTTGCTGACAATGAGAGATTTAAAATCTCCATTTAAGTACTTCCTTTCTGATCAACCATATTCATTCCATATGAGTATAGCATCATCTGCACTAATAAAAAAAATCTTTGCTTAAGAAAATGTAAAAGTTAAAGCACTTTGCAGTATGCCAAATATAGTTAGGGATACATAGGCTAAAAAGAAGATAAGAAAATTAAATCGCCAAAACCCTTTAAAAACCTTTGACAATATAATTTCACCTTTTATCTTCCAATGTATGACTACGAATATCATGGCAATGACAAGTAAGATTAGCAAAATCAGCCCAAAAAATGATTTGCCCCAAATGGTTAGTAACAAAAAGTGAACAGCCACGATAAAGAGTAGCGTTGAGTAGTCCAACGCTTTATGAAAAGACTTTCGAGTGTTATTAGTTAATAACTTATTTAATACATAAATCATTATAAAACCTAGAAGAGGTACAGTTAAGAAAATGGTAATAATCGATGAGATAAATGAACTCAATTGCTGCTCCTCCAATCCTTTTCTTTCCCTTTGATTAAATAATAATAGCTTTCAATGTTCGTTGCTGTTTTTTGTTGAAGTTGAGCTTCCTCTATCAAAAAGCCAAGTATCGCATCAATTTCTGTCCTTCTCCCAGCCTCTAAGTCTTTTAGCATAGATGACCTATTATCACCTGTTTTTTTACATATTCTCAACACATCTCTAAATCTTTTAATAGGATCTTCTAGATTTAGTATAAAAGAGATTTCTAGAAACAGTTTTTTGACCGCAGCAAAATAGAAGGTGTTTTTGATTAATTCACCATTATTGACTTGAAGAATTGCAGTTAAAGGATTGATGATGGCATTTGTAATTAATTTATTTATCAGCATAGTATAATAATCGTCTTTCAGGGTCATAGGGAAACGAATAGAAGTACAAACCTCAGCAAACTCCTTTATTCCGTCAACATTACCTTTATATAGAGCAACATTAATGGCCCCCTTACCATTGTGAGAAACCGTATATGTATTAACTTTACTGGCCCCATGCTCAACGGATCCAACAAAAATATTAGTCGCAGGAATATTTTTAAGTAATGTAAGATGACTCATTCCGTTTTGTAAAAATAATAGGGTCTGAGGAATCATCTTCAGGCTTATTATCTGATTTATTATAGAGTGAATTTGATATTGTTTGACGGCAATAATGGTAATCTCTTCTATTCCTGCCCATTTGGAAATAGGAAGGGCACGAACACTTACTTTTCTTTGTACAGAACCTTCTTGCAGATATATCCCATGCTGATTAATGATTTCTGCTTGTTCGCTTGTTTTAGTATAAAGCGTGACAGAGAAAGCATTGCTTAAGTATGATGCGACTAATAATCCAATAGAACCAGCACCAATAATGCCAATCTTCATGATACCACCCATTAATTGTCTTTTTGTTTATATTTTATCAGATGCTGCACCTAGTTTATACGTTTGTCCATAAAAAGATTGCTCTATTAACATGTCTATTGATTTCCTCTTCAGGCGCTTCCCTTTCCACAGGCGGTACAATCAAAAAGAAACCGTTTTCCAGGGAATATATAAAGAATTTTTTGTATCTTTGTTATATAATGTTATTAATTCATTTTGAATAATTTATTAATAAATTCATTTCACATTATTCAGCTTTAAATGAATATATACAGTTAGTATGAAAATCATTTATTAGGGGGGCTTATATATGGTGATGAAAGTTGAAAAATTAAAAATTAATTTTAAAACACTTGAGGAATTTAAAAAATTCAAAGAATATGGAATTCAAGAACTCTCCATGATTGAGGACTTAGAAGCAAATATGATCGATAATGATATTGACTCTCCTTTTTATGGAATCTATTTTGGAGACAAACTAGTAGCTCGAATGAGTTTATATCAAATAGATGCCAAGTTTGACCGTTATTTCTTTCCACCACAAAATTATTTAGAACTGTGGAAACTTGAGGTATTGCCGGATTATCAAGGTAAGGGTTATGGAAAGAAGCTCGTAGAATTTGCTAAAAGTTTCGGTGTTCCAATTAAAACGAACCCAAGAGTACAATCAAGAAGCTTTTGGGAACATATGAATTTTACAAATGTTGAATATGACATGGAACGTGACCGTGGCGAAAATCCACTTGTATGGTATCCTGAAGGTGTAGAAGCTCAACATAATGAATAACGAAAAAAAGCGGACATTATGTCCGCTTTTTACTATTTTTCGATTCTTTCAAGATTTCCGTTTTTATCCATTTGAAATTTTACTTTTTGCTGTCTATCTTCTTCTTGTAAGACAACCATTTTTCGCGCTCTTTCCATAATTTCAATTAAAGAGCGATAGTCTTCTTCAATCGCTTTTAGGTTTTTTGCTAATCTCTCATTTTCAGCTGCAAGCGAATAAGATTTCTTTTCAAGCTCTTTTATTTTTTGGATAGACTTATCTCTTGCTTCCTCTATGCTTGAAGCAGCTGCCGCTTGCTTTTGGAGATTTTCAAGGAAGTGAACCACCGATTGAAATGTTATATCTTCACTCCTAGGTGAACCCAAGGATTGCGTTTCTTCGGCAACAAACTCTTTTGTTATCTCTTTATCGGCAGGAATATTTTGCTTTTTTAATTCTTTTCTCTGTTTTTTAGCCAATTCTATTCCTGATTTATATTGCTTCCTTACAAATGAGTTCCAACGAAATCCGCATGCCGCAGAAGTTCGAGAAAGCTGTTTTCCCACTTCCTCAAATGCTTGAAGCTGTGTCCCGCCTTCTCGAATATGTCTCAACACAACTTCAGCGAGCAATAAATCTTCATCTTGGGACCATGCATCTTGGCGAGTTGGTGACATAAGTCAAATCCCTCCTAGTGTTTTTATTCATACATATGCATCTACTAGAAAAGATAGACTGATAACAGATTGTCTTTATTCTTATTTTTGCATTTTTTTACTAATAAAGTTTTGGACATACTTATGATGCGGTTCACTTTCCCATAGGACACTGCAATTCCTTACTTCTTTTTCTATTCTTTCTCTTAGCTTGTTTTCTTCCCACTTTACTATCCACATCATTTTATATGCTTCTAATACCTTTAAATCAACTGATAAAAGCTTTCCCATAAACGTCTCGCACGCAGTAATGTGAGTATTTGAATAAATATAATCGATAAAGCCCGCTTCTTTTAAATACTCAGCATTTTGAATTTCCGCTTCCATTAAAAGCTTCATACCGTGTGCAGTTGATAATTTTTCTGTTATAATTGTTCCCCCGCCCCAACCAGTTGTAATAGCTTGTTTACCTTGTACGAAACCAGCTCTAATCCCTTCTCTCGCTAAACGGTAATCACAAGCAGAAGCAAGCTCACATCCGCCACCGATAGCTGTTCCATTTAAAAGAGCGATCGTTGGTTTTGCTAAAGTCATTAGCGAATAAAGAATTTGAGACATTTTAGAAAGCATGTCATACGCTTCTTCCTTTGTCTTAAGCTGGTGAAAAACAGATAAGTCCCCGCCGGAACAAAAAGCCTGATCACCTTCTCCTGTGATGACGAGCGCCTTAATATTTGAATCATTTGCAGCCAAAGAGATAGCCTCTGTTAATCCATTCATAACCTCATAATTAATGGCATTTCTTTTTTCGACTCTGGTAATCGTAAATAATAAATAACCCATATCACGTTTTTCAATGGAAAATGACATATTGGTTTCCCCCTTTTTATATCCAAATATTTTAAGTATGTAAAATATTTTTTAAAACGACAAAAGCACAAGGGCATATTGCTCCTTGTGCTTTTTATCGTAATGGAAATTAGTCGTTAACAACGTCTTTTCCTTTGTATGTTCCGCAAGCTTTACATACGCGGTGTGAAAGTTTCATTTCACCACAGTTTGGGCAGCTTACCATACCAGGTACGTTTAATTTAAAATGTGTACGACGTTTTCTTTTTACAGTTTTAGAAGTTCTTCTAAAAGGTACAGCCATTCTTCCCACCTCCTTAAAGAGTATTAAGAAAGTAATGAAGGCCAGGAATGCTGGTTCTTCACTTTGCTTCTTGTTTTAATGATTATGATTCGGAAGAAGAATTGTTTTTGTCAAAAAACTTTGCAAGACCTGCTAGTCTTGGATCAATCTTTTTGGATTGATCTCCATCACTTATAACTTCCCAGTCCTTACCGGATTGTGGTGCAGCGTCTTTATGGTTGACATCTTCACAGAACACTTGCATTGGAACCTCTAGTAAAAGAATTTCTCTAATGACAGGCATTAAATCAATTACTTCCCCTTTTACTTGATAAACTTCCTCTTCAGTTTCATATTCTGATCCTTGCAAGAGGAAAGTTTCAGTTGTTTCGACATTAATCGGAAGTTTAACATCCACTAAAGTACGAGAACAAGGCAGGATTAAATGACCCTCAATTTTCAGATGAAATGTCACTTTCGTTGAATCAATATCACCCCGACCAGTAATATGCATCGGAGATACTTCACGAATCGTCGGATCCGTTTCTTTTATCTCATCAACTCGAATAATATCATCAATCAGAAAATCCTTGTTTCGGTATTTTTGTAATTGGCTTAATGTCCATTTCAATTGAATCACCCCAAGGCAACAAAGGTAATTATAGCCTTCGATTAAATTTTTGTCAATGTTTTTTCTTTACACCTAAAATGTGATTTTTCATTTTAACATTCTTCTAAAAACAACCTCTTCAAATTAGTTTACCCAGTTAATTCAGTTTACAGTCCCAACTGCACATTATCGTAAACCATTATCTTATCATGGTAATTTTTGCTATAATACGATTACTATAAAAAATTACGATGTTTTACGAACAGATAAAGGAGAACTTTAAATGAAAGCTGTTGGTGTAATTGTCGAATATAATCCTTTTCATAATGGCCATGCCTATCATCTGCAAGCAGCAAAGGAAACAGCCCAAGCTGACTTAGTTATCGCCGTTATGAGCGGTAATTTCCTTCAACGTGGTGAACCTGCTCTTGTTTCTAAATGGTATCGGACTCAAATGGCTCTTCTAAATGGTGTTGATATTGTCCTAGAACTACCTTATCGATTTGCAACGCAAAAGGCTGAGACATTCGCAAATGGTGCAGTCTCTATTTTAGACGCCATTGGATGCCATTCGCTTATGTTTGGCAGCGAAAGCGGGGATATATCTTCCTTCATGCAAACGGTTGACTATTTGGATAAAAATAAAGAGCGTTTTGAGCAAAATATTAAAAAGAATATAAAATCAGGTGTTAGTTACCCTAAAGCATTATCGTTGTCTTTTCAAACATTGTCAAGCCCTGATAATATATTGAGTCTGGATAAACCGAATAACATCCTTGGTTTTCATTATGTTAAATCTATCATTCAGCAAAATAGTCCGATCATTCCTCTCACTGTAAAAAGGAAAAATGCGGATTACCATGATGAACACTTTGCCACAGAGACCATCGCTAGTGCCACAAGCATACGTAAAGCTTTGTTTACCCATCAAGAAGGAAAGAGCTCGATTGAACAATATGTGCCTGTTGCAACTAACATGCTTTTGAAAGAATACCTAGCTGAATATGGGCATTTCCACCAATGGGAAAATTACTGGAGTTATTTACGCTTTCGTTTGCTGCAAATGAGTCCGGAGGAACTAAGTGAAGTTTATGAGGTGGAAGAAGGAATTGAACATCGTTTAATAGCTGCTGCACTAGAGTCTACTCATTTCAAAGAATTTATGCAAAAAATAAAAACGAAACGCTATACATGGACAAGATTGCAAAGAATTTGTGTTCACATCTTAACCAATGCAAAAAAGACTGATATGAAAAGCACCAAAGAGATTGCTACCTATTTACGACTGTTAGGTATGACAAATAACGGAAAAGAATACTTAAATAAGTATAAATCTCAATTTGCTCTTCCACTCGTTTCTAAACTATCTGCCTATAAGGAAAAAGATATCGTATTAGATATCAGAGCTTCACGGGTTTATTCCTTCGGTGTGGGAATACAAACTAGGGAACGCTTATTACATCGAGAATATAAACAACCACCCATTTATATAAAATAAAGAAGATGGCGCCTAGAAGGCACCATCTCCTTTATTTCATAGGTAATTCCTCTAAGTAATTTATCGCGTCATCAATTACATCCACCGGAACAATTTTCATTTTAGAATCAATCTCACGGGCAGTCTTCACCGCTAGTTTGTAATTGGAATCCTCGCCACCTTTTTCATTAGGTGCAAAGAAGATTTCTGCTCCCGCCTTGTCAGCTGCAACGATTTTTTGATCAATCCCTCCAATTGGCCCAACACTACCTTTTGGGTCGATTGTCCCTGTTCCAGCAATTTTGTACCCTTTCGTAAAGTCCTCTTCCATTAACTGATCATAGATTTCTAGTGAGAACATCAACCCGGCAGATGGTCCACCGATTTCATCAGTCTTAACAGTAACTTTAGGATCAACAATAATTTCCTTATCATCAACTAACGAAATCCCGATACCGACTTTCTTTGGATCATCTATGAAGGGTTCGACCGTTACCTTGACCGTTTTTGTTTTATCTTCCCTATTAATGGTTAATTCTACTTGATCGCCTGCCTTTTTCTTGCCCACATAATCGATAAACTTCTCAGAAGAGGGAAATTCTTTCCCATCTACCTTAGAGATTCGATCCCCAGCGCGTAATTTTCCCTCTGCAGGCATATCAGGGACAACCTGAACAACGTAAACCCCTTTGTATTCGTAATCAACAGGATATTCCGCTTCCTTATAGGCCACTTCAATAGCATTCAATTTTGATCCTGCCATCATATGGAGCTGTCTGGCGTTATATTCTTCTTGTGTTTCTGCTTCGTGTAATATAGCTTCCACAGGATAAAGTTCAACATAATCAAAGAGTTTAGCTTCAACATAGGAATAAATATTTGCTCTTCCCATTCTCACTGTAGTCAACATAAAGGTTCCTTTCGACTCCGTACCATCTTTTACTTGAATAATAGGTGCTAATTCTTTCGCAATACCCGGTTTCGAAACATAATACGGTAATGAAAAAAATATCCCTGCAATCATCATTAGTGCAATTACAATGGAAGACCCTACAAAAATTTTGCTTCTCAAAAGCTCCCTACCCCTTCCATTCCGTTATAACCTTTTTTATTATTTCTAAATGTTTCTTCGCTTCTTCTTCTCCAAGTTCGATAATTTCTTCAATATTCGTGAATGCACGGGAGCTATATGCCTCAACAGGCGGACGAATCATAATATCAGAAGCAATCTCACGATAATTAATAATTTCAGTTTGCATGATATCAATACTTTGCATAATGACATCGTATATAGATGTGATTTCTGCATTCCGCTTCACTCTAGAAACATCTACCGCTATTACAATGTCAGCCCCCAATTCTTTCGCCACAGATACGGGAACCCGGTCTGACACCCCGCCATCAACTAAGATTCTCCCATTATACTTTTCAGGTACAAAAATCCCTGGAATTGATATACTAGCTCTGACAGCTTCCGCAACAGGACCTTGTTTAAAAACAACCTTTTCCCCAGTTAGTAAATCCGTTGTAACGATTCCTATTGGTATGGATAATTCTTCAATATTTTTACCATGGGTAAACACTTTAATGAATTCCTTTACCCGCTTCCCTGCAATAAATCCCATTTTAGGCACCGTAAAATCTAAAAAATATTTACGCTTAAATGCTGTTGATAATTTATATAAACGGTCCAGTTCAATACCTGCCCCATAAAAACTGGCAACAAGGGCTCCCATGCTGCTTCCAGCGATTACATCAATCGGAATCCCTGCTTCCTTTATAACTTTAATAACCCCTAAATGAGCAAAACCCCTTGCTCCGCCGGAACCTAGCGCTAATCCTATTTTAGGACGCTGCATAACCGTTCCCTCCCTTTTCATAAGCCTTAAAAGCATTATGACACTAAACAATCTGACAGGAGAATTCTCGTTCAATCTTATGGTCTAAATTAGCGTTCTATGAGTATATTTGTGTTATATGGGGACAAGGCCGAATCTACAAATAGTGAGTAATCCTTATTTTAACATTTTTTATTTATACAGTATAACAAAACCCTCGGAAAGGAGGATATTCTTTGTTTTATTCAAAATTAAAAACAATCTTTCTATCTATATCCGTCATTATTTTAGCTGGTTCCTTGATTACTTTTCCTAAGGAGTCATTTGAAGCATCTCTCCGTGGACTTAATATGTGGTGGGAAATTGTTTTTCCATCCTTACTTCCGTTTTTTATCATATCCGAAATGTTAATTGGTTTCGGTGTAGTTAAGTTTATTGGAGTGTTATTAGAGCCGCTCATGAGACCTCTTTTCCGGGTTCCTGGAGTAGGGGGATTTGTTTGGGCAATGGGAATGGCTTCTGGATTCCCTGCAGGCGCTAAGCTGTCCGCAAGACTTCGTCAGGAAGGTCAACTTACACAAATTGAAGCTGAAAGACTTGCTTCTTTCACTAATTCCTCTAACCCATTATTTATCTTCGGTGCTGTAGCGGTTGGTTTCTTTCATAACCCGCAATTAGGTGTCATTTTAGCATTAGCTCATTATTTAGGGAATATTTGTGTTGGACTAATGATGCGGTTTTATGGAAATGAAACGCCCGATAAAAAGAAGGATAAGGAAGATAAATTTATCTTAAAGTCTGCCTTTTCTGCATTGCATCAAACTAGAATAAAAGACAAGCGGCCAATTGGCAAACTTCTTGGCGATGCTGTAAACTCTTCTATTCAAACTTTGTTAATGGTTGGCGGATTTATTATTTTATTCTCGGTGATTAACAAGCTGCTGTTTCATCTACATATTACCGCTGCCCTTGCCAGAGGATTTGACATTCTATTTTCCGCCCTCTCACTCCCTGATATGCTCAGCATTCCATTTATCTCAGGTTTATTCGAAATTACACTTGGGAGCGATTTAACGAGCCGGGTTGGCGACGCTACTCTGCTTCAGCAAGCAATTGTTACGAGCTTTATTTTAGGTTTTAGCGGATTTAGCGTGCAAGCTCAGGTTGCAAGCATTTTGGCCCAAACTGACATACGATTTAAACCATTCTTTTTCGCAAGAATTGCACAGGGGTTATTCGCCAGTATCTTTGCTTTCCTCTTATGGAAACCAATTTATGTCCGGTTTTATCAAACAGAACAGCCGTCTAATGCAATCCCTGTTAACCTTTTTGTTGAAGGTACATGGCCGCAAATTTATTTTCAAAAATTAACAGAAGCAGGTCCACTGATAACAATCATTTCACTAATGATATATGTATTCATACTGTATAACAAATTACGTAAAAGCTATTAGCATCAAAAAAAGCCCTGGATTACCAAGGCTTTTTGCCATTTTCATCGATTAAATTTCTGGTTTAATGCTGCTTCCACAATTGGCGGCACAAGCTCTGAAATATTGCCATTGTACTTTGATACTTCTTTTACAATACTAGAGCTTAAGAATGAATATTGGCTGTTTGTCATGATAAAGAAGGTCTCAATTTCGTCATTCAGAACTCTGTTCATTGATGTTATTTGCATTTCATATTCAAAGTCTGAAACGGCACGCAAACCTCGTAAGATGGCATTCGCCTGAACAGCCTTAGCATAATCAACAAGGAGTCCAGAATGTTCATCGACCTTGACATTTGGAAGATCCTTAGTCACTTCTTTTATTAGGTTCATCCGCTCCTCGACGCTAAATAGCGGATTTTTTGAAGAATTATTCATAACACTCACATAGACCATATCAAACACCTTAGCGCCTCGTCTAATAATATCTAAATGACCATATGTGATTGGATCAAAGCTCCCTGGACAAACGGCTATACTAGCCACAAATGACTCCCCCTCATATCTCGCTGAATCATGCATAAATCGTTATCGCAATCATTCCATACTTTTCATGTCTCTGTTGCGAAAACTCACCAGCATGTTCTGGCAATTCAACATCATGACTGTGTTCGCAGATAATGTTACCGCCAGCTGTTAACAGCCCATGTTCCGATATCTTATCCATTAAATTTAGTAATTGCTGCTTTTTATACGGTGGATCTAAAAATATGTAATCAAAACGAACGTCCCTTTTGATCAAGGCTTTTAAGGCTCTGTCAGCATCATTTCGATACACTTCCGACATATCCTCCATATTACATGCTTTGATATTCTCATGAATGGTTTGTATAGCCTTTACATCACGGTCGACAAAAATAACTTTATCTAAGCCTCTGCTTAATGCTTCCAGCCCTAACCCTCCGCTGCCGGCAAAAAGGTCCAATCCTATTCCACCGTCAAAATAGGGTCCAATCATATTAAATAAGGCTTCTTTTACTTTATCTGTTGTCGGTCTCGTTGTATTTCCTGGAACAGCTTTTAATGGTCTTCCTTTACAAACACCTGAAACAACTCTCAATAATTATCACCACAATTTATCCATTTTTCTATTTTTAAGAATATCCTATCATAATTGAATAAACTAGCCAACTTGTTGGATTATTTCTGAAAAATTATTTTAAATACGTATAAGCTTGTTAGTTGTGGAGATAATGTAATTAACAACATCAATTCGAGGATGTTGTTGCCAACCGCGGAGAAGACTTACGTTTCCCCATAAGTTCTTCCTCCGGTTTCTCCTCTCCCTTTGCCTTCTATCCTTTAAGAGGATGTAGAAGGACCCTGCAGATTTAAGTCTGCAGGGTTTTTTTCTTTTAGTTGAGCATTTAACCCAAAAATATGTTAAAGTATGGGAATGAATTATTAAACAAAGGAGAGTTACCTTTTGATACAACGCTTTATTGAACTAGGTGAAGGTTATTCGGATATATATGAGCTGCTTGAACTTGCAAAGGCTAATCAACACCGTCTTCTCCATATGATGGCCTTTCATACTGTGAAAAATGAAAAACAAGTGACATCTTTAGCAGTTGTGATGCAGCTCACCGATCCAGGAAAATTTCAGGCACTTTATATCTGCCGAGAAGGGATTCCGAATCCAAATTTCATTCCAAATAAAAGATATGATTTGTTTCAACAGACTGCAGAAGAACTCGGCAAGCAAATTATCCAACTTTCCGTTAAACCTTCGACGATTTTTCATGAAAAAGAATTATACTATCAACATTTAATCGCAATTCTAAGACTAAATCACTATATTAAGCCACTCCATTAAGAAAAGCGGAAGCGCCAAGAGGCTCTTCCGCTTTTTTTATTAAGCTGTGTTAAAGGTTATGGTTGATTTTATTGATTTTATTGATTTTAAGAATCTAAATAGACGGAAAAATCTCGCTTATTTGTAATTATTAATAAAAAATAGCGTCAATAGTCGGAGTGATTCCGACAATTGAAGCTAAATACGTGAAAATGGAGGTTTTTGCATTGCTCAATCGGAAAACCTCCCCTTATTACCCCTGAAACAGGCTCCATTCTGCATTTAACCGGAAAGTCCCCGCTTATTTTACTTTCGCTGGTTACTGGAGCGTAAATCAACAGCTTTATTTATTAAATACCCATTTTATAATCATATTCTTTTGCTTTATCTGGTGCTGCGTTTTCAAATTCCATCTTTAAGAAAGGTTTATATGACGGTTCTACTTTCTTAACAAATGAAAAGGAATTTATTTTTTCCATAATCATTTCAAGTTCATCTTGATTACAATAAAGTACAACATACTTTAATTTCTTAGAAACATAATGAACATTCCCAAAACGTCTTAACATCTTTGCTTGCTTTAAGGAATAGAGCCAAACAACCAATCCTTGTCTTTGTACGAACATACTTATTTTCCCCTTCAATAAACCATCATTTTAATAAGTCTAGCATAGTAAAACACTCTTTTTCAATTCAAACTTTACTGACAATGGCTAAAGTAAATAAAACCACCTAAGGAATAATGGTGATTCATATGGATTTAGAACCCATTTGGCAACAATTTATTAACAAACTTACCCTAAATAAGGGTATTACCAGTGCCCATTGGATAAAAGTTGCAGGAATACCATTTTTGTATGTTACCCTAGCCCCTGAATTATCTCAGCAGGCTCTTGAGGCAATCATTAAAAAATGTTCCATTGCCGTAATATTAGGTAATCGATTGCACAGTGAAACAATATTTGTCCGACAGGAAGGTTTACTTTTGGTTTATCGTCACCGGTTTTATGTACCGCAAGAAAAAATGTTCTGCTGTGGGAATTTATGTGTTGATTGTACACGGTTAAAAGGATAAAAAAACGGCTTAATCTAAAGTTAAGCCGTTTTTCCTTAGGCGGAGCAGCTGCAGCTCCCACCGCCTCCACAGCCTGAACCATGAGATCCTGTATCAAAAAATGGATTCCCTGACGGCACTTTTATCTGCTTGGAAACAGCACCGCCAACTAACATACTAATTTCGTCCAGAAGACTTTGCAGGTCATTTTCTGCTAATTTAAACTCTGCAACAAAGGGATCTAAGTCCATTTCCCGTTTGTATTCGCGAATTTGGCTCATTACCCTCTTGTAGTCCGGATGGTATTTGCCAAATCGCTGCACCTCTTCATAAAGCTCTTTAATATTAACAAAACGGTGAATCTTTTCTTGCGTATCTTTATTGTTTTGCATATTATATAGACAAATTTGATATTGCTCCACAATATCCGATTTTAATACCATTTGTGCTAATTGCTCAGCATAGTCCAATAGTTCAATTCTTTCTGATGTAGCAAGCATGTACGCCCACACCTCCATTCACATTTTACCATGAATGTATACAGAAAGTGAAATAAACTATTACTTAGGGATATTTACCAAGAATTCCTTTGTGATTCCGTACGGTACATTTTTTAAGTCAACAACTTCCAGCTTAACTGTATGTTCTCCAGGCGGCAGACCTTTAATAATAAAAGCGGCCGAGTTTACTTCTTTGGTTCTTTTACCATCCAGCCAAATTACAAGCTTCCCCACTTTCCGGTCATGCTGGTCAGATTGCCGAAAACTGATTCCAGATAAAATACACTCAACAAATACATTATTTCCTTTGGTTCGAGATTGAACATATAACGATGGATTATTTTCAGAATACTTACTAACCATCGGTAAAACAGGTGACTTTTGGAACCCTGAAAGGATACCTGTTAAAAATATAGATAGAATCGTTAATTCTATGTACCTTTTCAAAATAATCACTCCTTTTAACAGTATTGTTCGCTTCCTTTATTTTTTTTACTCCATACTCTATTCCTCCAATAAAAAAGACCACATTGAATTGTGGTCAAATTTCAACTCTGGTCTTTCATTGACTGCAGCATATAAAACATCATCGATGCCATTTGTACATTATTAGTGAATTTTTCTACCCGGTGAGGAATGGTTTTTTTATAATAATGCAGGGAGGCAATTTCAAACGTTTGCAAATCATAAGGATTCCTTGATAGCTTTCGGTACCAAAGCGGCTGTTCGCGTATGAATTTTTTTAATTCCTTTTTGCTGTTTAAATATTCAAGTACATCTCTTCTCATGAGAAATATTCCCTTCTTTTAGTCTTTACGAAACGAAAACGGATGTTTGTGTTCTATTTTTGGTTTTACCTGACTTGGCTGGCTTCCTTGAAATTGGGATATTACACCTTGTATGGCTCCTAACGCTTGACTTAAGTTATTGATATAATGCTGAATTTGATTGGGATCCATTTTCTGTACGGCCCCTAGGATTGTTGAAATCCAATCTCCTTTATTTTCATCATTCTTCTCAACACTATTACTTGCTTTTACTCCTAAAGAATCCCAACGATTATCTTCTTCCCCAAGCAGATACCAATCCTCATATAACTCTTGCCAAGTTGATTTTCCATCTCGTACTTCCTTAATTAAAGCCGGGTTATTTTTCACAAATTCTTTAAACTTTATCACGGAAGGATGTAAATTTTTTTGCATGTGTCTTCACTCCTACCCATATCAATGCCCCCTATACCATATGTTTTAAATTCAAAATGGTGAAAATTCTACTTACTGTGAAAATTGTTTTTTTAGTGGTAAGATGTCTTCAGAACTAGAAACGAGAGAGGGATTTCATATGAAAGAGACATTACAGCAATTATTAGATAATTGTATTGAAAGAGGAACAGAAGAGGATTTAAGTGCCCTTGCCCATGTATTAAAAGGATTTGAAAAGAAAATAGATCATAAGTACCCCCAATTTATTGATGGTCTTCTTCATTTGGAGAGGAAAATAGATAAGGAGAAGAAAAGCTGTGAAATCACTGTACCATTTAATCCAGTTTGGAATAATGCATTAGGCATTGTCCATGGAGGAATTACAGCCACTCTGCTAGACACTGTTATGGGAACAGCAATACATGCTATCCTGCCAGAAGGTTATGCAGCAGTAACGAATCAGCTTAATATCCATTACATAGCCCCTGGAATAGGTGATACTCTTCGGTGTAAAGCGGAAATCATTCATCATGGAAGTAAAACAGTGGTTATAGAGGGAGAAGCTTTCCGTTCTGACGGAAGAAAAATTGCACATGCAACAGGCACATTTTTTATCATCCAAAAATAGGTGGGAGAAGGCACGTAATGGTTACTGCAATTGTTATACCGATAATTTGTCTTTACTTCTATTGGATAACAAAAAAAGAAATGAAATTAAATGATCATAAATGGCTGGAATTAGCAGAAGTAAAAAAAGAAGCAATTGCTACAGGTGAAATTAAAAGTATTAGCCAAGAGAAACAACGCTTTTATTATCATCGATTTATACTTGTCCAAGAACTTACACTGCAAACAGAAACGAAATTAATAAAGGCAAAAAAAATAATTCCTATTAAAAACAATATTAAGATAGATACCTTCTCGATTGGCGAGGTAATACGAATATACGGGAGCTGGGAAGGAAATCATTTCCACTTTAATGAATACCAGATTGTACATATCAATAAAAAATAAAAGGTGACAACTCGTCACCTTTTTACCTTTATCATTATTCATCGTTTTTTAGAATAAAGTTTTGTGTATAATATTTCCGATAAACTCCGACACCTAGATGTGTGAATTCCTCGTTTAATAGAGACTCCCGGTGCCCTTTACTATTTAACCAACCTTCTGCTACTGCAGGTCCATCCGGGTAATTAACGGCAATATTCTCACCAGCAGACTTATAAGCAACGTTCGCTGCCTCTAATCGATCGGAAAGATTGCCAAATTTTTTAGAAGTATGGGAGAAGTCGTTATTCTCTGACATATCCTTGCTATGGTTATAGGCGACGTCTGAGGTTTCTTGATCCCATTCTAGCGTCTTTACATTATGCCTAAGTCGCATAACATTCGTAATATCCAAGATTTCTTTTTCTGTTCCTTCTTCAATTAATCTCCAGGCGTCTTCCGTCGGTTCTTCTGCCTCTATTAATTCACCGGTATATCCGAGTTCATAGGGCCGTTGCTTGATTAAAGTTAAATCATTTAAAAATCGCACACTTGAAAGACTTCCAGTAAATTTATCAATATACAATTGGACAAAAACATCTCCCAATTGTAGTAATGGACGTATATTTAAATCTGTATCATTCAATTCAAAACGATAAGAGTTTCCATTATAATCAATATCTATATTTGTATCTATAAAATGAGTATTAAAGATTTCCTCAATTGGCTGTCCAATCTTAAAGGGAGAAACATCCACATCTTCTCCTACTGCATACACTGTTACGACTTTATTGTTTTCTACCCCAACCTGTACATATCGTGAGTAGTCAATATTATATATATACCATTGGTATCCATACAAAGATTCATCTATCCTCTGCGGTTCACCTAATATACCTTTTAAATAACCAAGATCTTGACCAATAAGTATACCCAAACCACTAGTTGGCCGTGTGGCTGTCGTTTTTTCTTGGGTATCATTTTCCTGATTTTGATATAATGATTCATTCATTTCTAACGTATGTTCATCAGTTATTAAAACTTCATTATCGTCATTTTCATTTATACTTGCATAAAAACCAATTGTCACAAAAATAGACGCTAGGATGAGGATTCTGAAGAGAGTACGCAGATGTATTCACCCTCTCTATTACATTTCTTCATATAGTGTTGCTATTTTTAATTATATCACCATTATCTTTGTTAGTAATAGAGAATATTATTTTAACTGAAAATTAATATTTATGTAAAAAAACAGATACACCAGTTGATGTATCTGTTTTCATTCTTTAATGTTGTACCCCATTGTAATTTTGTTCTGAAATTTCACTAAGAGCTTCTTTTGCTTGATCATCGGTCATTTTTCTTATCGCAAAATCACCTAGAGAAACAATTCCAACTAATTTGTCTCCTTCTACTACTGGAAGTCGTCTGATTTGATGTTCAGCCATTAAGTTTGCCGCTTCATTTGTCGTGGCATCAGCAGAGATTGTTATAAGTTTATCACTCATTATGTCCTCTACTTTTGTTGAACCAGGATGTTTTTCTGCAACTCCTCTTATAACAATATCACGGTCCGTAATCATTCCCACAATTTTTTCCTTATCAACAATAGGAATGGCACCGACATTTAATTCTTTCATTTTCACAGCAACCTCAAATACATTATCCAACAAGGTACAACACTCTACTTGGTCTGTCATAATATCACGAATCTTTTCCAAATCTTCGCCCCCAATTGCAGAAAATAATCTTAACATTTACTTATGGTTACCAAAAAGGAATGGTTTATTCGCTAATGTATTCATTGCAAGTTTAAACATTTTCAACTATTATTAAATTGAATTAATTTGCTATCCTGTTAAGTAAATAACAAAGGGGTTAGGCATGTTTCTAGGAGGGACTACGATATGAAATTCGAGAATACTGGCTTAGAAAAGTTAAAAGCTGATTTAAACCGTTTGGATGATGTGATGCTAGATTACGGTTTAGTCCGTGAAGGTCAGTGGGATTACGAGCGTGTTACATATGACCGTAAATTCGAGTTAAAAGAAGGCGTATTTTACTTACGTGTTCGCGGCTATGCGGTTGAAGGAGATGTTGATACCAATAAGGCAGTTATTCAGTTATTGCCGGCATTGTTAGGAAAACATTATTATCCACATGGAGTAGAGTATGGTGAAGGCGAAAACTTCCCAGCATCACTCGTAAATCAATGCAAAAAAATTCTTGATGATGTGAAAAAAGAAGTAGAGAAATTCGCATTATAATAAAAACGACGCATGAATAGCATTCATGCGTCATTTTTATTAAAAGAAATCATAAAAGAATGGTTTGGAATATGGGAATAGTTTTTCTAAAACAGCAATTTCTGACTCTGTACCTTTTATATATCCCAATTCAAATAATTCAGCCGGCCGCTTGTACCCAAATAGCAATGCAGTTAATGAATTAACATCCATCCTTACGCCTCTTTGTGGAGGCTGCACACAATTGCTCCCTTGCTTTTCCTTAAATTGCTTCACTTCTCCACTACCGATTAAATAGCTTCCATTGTTCCAAGGTGCATGCTCATCCTCCAAATGAATAAAGACCTTGTCAGTCACATCATTAAACCGATATTTTTGCAAACATTTCTCTGCATCTACAATTCGTGCCATAAAGTATGGTGTGACCTCTGTCTTTACTTTTGGCTGCTGCAGGATATATGGTAATAATTCATGATTGGATGTTAGAATGCTGATATTTTCAACCATAGAGTCGTGCTGACAAATAAAATTCCATAATCCAGCTCTTGCTTCTCTGTCTAGCGCTATAAACTCCTGAACGTCCATTTTTCGTTCTTTCACTTCAAATAAGATATAACCCTTCGGTTCCCCACTTTGATCATAGTAAACAGCAATCTGGCCATCATCGTAGATGTTATTCCTCCACCACGTTACATCACGAACAAGCATCCCCATATAATTTTTACTAAACTGAGCATATACACTTTCAATGTCACGGTGATGAGTCTCTTTTTGAAACCGTTTAATAGATCCTGGCTGACCATTTAGAAAGGTCAAATCTCTTTTCTCAATTTGAAGTTTCTTGTTCTCAGTAAATACTTCCCACCCAAATTTGCGATAAAATCCAATATCAAAGGGATGAAGCAGTGAAACAATTTGCTCTTCTTTCCGCATGCTTTCTAAAGCCTCGATAATTAACTTTTTCACATAACCGGTTCTTCTAAATTCAGGGTATGTTGCTACTCCCGCAACACCACCCATTTTCCACTCTTGATCATTCATGTAAATATGGTATGGGATAATATGCAGCTTAGCTGCAAGAATATCATCCTCCCAAACTCCTAATACTTTATGGCGTTTTAACATTTCTATTCTCGAAGCAATACTGTCTTCAGGTATTTTATATTGGAAAGCATACATTGAAAGCTTCATTGATTCAGAATAATCTTTTTCAGTAAGTTCTTTAATTTCCATATCATCCATCACTCCCCTTTTACATTTATTTCTATCAAATCGTGAAAATTCCTTTATAAAAATAAAAAAAGTGCCTATTTTAGACACTTTAGAATCCAAGAATTGCTTTTATTACTGAGGTTGTTTCCCCACCGTGGAAAAAGACATATAACAATAAATATACGGCAACTCCTGTGATGGCGGTAAAAAACCAAATGACACTTGTAATTGGACCCAGTTTCCTATGTTTCGTCAAGTTATTTTTATAACCTGTATAGAGTGTTACAATGCCAAATACAGCGCCAGTGGTGGCTAAGAAGATGTGGAAAATTAAAAAGATAGTGTAGTAAATTTTTAGATTGTCGGGACCGCCAAAAGCAGTATTTCCAATAAAAATCGTCCTAGAAGCATAAATGATAAAGAAAACAAGTGCAAATATTGCAGCCATAAACATGGTCTTCTTATGTGCTTCAATTTTCCTTTGTTTAATTTGCCACCAGCCAATTGCAACAGTTATGGCACTTAAAACGATAAAGCTAGTACTAATCGTTGGTAAAATCGGTAGAGAATTCATGGCATGAGCCTCACTTTATATATATTCTACAATAATTTTAGTTTAGTTAACCCATTTTTTCAATGGGCTGGTTCGTAAAAATTGTCGTTAAAATCCTATAGCCGATTTTAACGAAATAATCTATTTTGGTCTTTGAAATAAAATTTACAAGCTGTTTTCTATAAGAATAGAGCTTATTAAAAAGAAAATCTCCCAATGATATGGGAGATTATTCGATAAGAGAGGGCTTTAAAGTCTGTTGTAACTCTTTTTCACTATCCGCTTGATCCTTACGGTACCATTCAAAAAAGACATGAGCTAAAATTACGCCGTAGACAATTTCCTGAATGATTTTCATAAGTACGCCGCCAAGCTGTTGATCATGTAATAATGACATTGAACTAAATAATTCTGGACCACTAATATCTAATCCAGCAAATGTTGCCGGACCAACACAAAGACTCATTACCTGAGCCCATACTTCAGGATCAGAATAGGTTGCGTAGATTGAGCCAGGAGCAAAAATAATCAAAGCGCAGGCAGGAGTAATTAAAATACCGTCGGCAAAAATATACCCTACCTTCTTAAGACCGCTTAATCTTTGATGTTCTGGTAAAGGATTAATGAGCGGCCACCACATGAATATCGCGACGATAAATAAAAGAATCGAATAACCGGCATGTAACACAAAACTTTGCATAACCCGGTCAAAAATCATCGGTATATGGTAAAAAGAAAATAGACCGTTAAAAATAATTAATGCAATAAGTGGTTTTGTAAAAAAGTTAAAGAGTGTATGAACCAATTTAATCTTAAATAGCTTTCTCCAGATCCAAACAGGTACTCCAAATATAAAGATTGGAGGTATCACAAGAACTAATAGTGCCATTGAAATCATATGGATGTAGAACATTAAATGGGCCATTAAATCCAGCGGCGAGCCCTTAATTGCATAAATAAGGGTAATAGAGAGTAAAAATAACCCAGCCTGTTTTTTAGTCAATGGTTCACTATCCATAAATTTACTGCGGAATGTAACGGTAATTAAGAAATATACAGCCACAATCGCTAGTAAAGTTAATAGGAAGTACGGGCTCCAAAGTGCTTTAAAGCCAAAAATATCTAATGTAAGCACCGCATATCACCTCTAAATAGTAGTTATTCATAATTCTATTATAAACGTTAGCAAATTAAAGAAGCAAAGAAATGAATTATTTCCCTATAAAAAGAAAATCGGCATAAAGCCGATTTTCAAAAGATTACCACCAAATAATTGTTGAGAAAGCCAATACCGTTACAGCACCAACAAGCACTCCAGAATAGAGAAACAATGATGGAGCTTCGTGGCCTTTATGGCTCATATGCATGAAATAGTACAACTGAAAAATCACTTGCACGATAGCTAAGAGGATAATAAACGGCACAATAAACCAAGCCGAGAAACCTTTCATAGCCACTGCTGCAAAAGCAATTAATGTTAAAAAGATCATCAAGGCGAATGAAACAACTTGATGTCTCATTTCTTCAGCACTTTTTTTGCGGCGATATTCAATGTCAACTCTTGGGTTACCTGAATTTAATTGTGGATTTGCCATCAGTTTATCCCACCATCCCCATCAAATATACTACTGTAAAGATGAACACCCAAACTACGTCAATGAAATGCCAATAAAGGCTGGCAACGTAGAACTTAGGAGCATTGTAAAGATCCAAGCCACGTTTCGCATTGCGTACAATTAGTGTAGTGATCCATAAAAGACCGAATGCAACGTGAGCTCCATGGAAACCAACTAATGTGTAGAACGCAGAACCAAACGCACTGCTTGTAAAAGTATGATGATACTCATGCACATAGTGGCTAAATTCATAAATCTCTAATCCAAGGAATCCAAGCCCTAATAATAGAGTAAGAACTAACCAAATGTTCATTTTTTTAGCATTAAAGTTTTTCATGTGATACATTGCGTAAACACTTGTTAAAGAACTTGTTAATAACAACATTGTTGCTACAAATGTTAATGGCAAGTCATACAAATCTTTCGCTAATGTATGAGATGAATCAGGTACCTTATCCTTTAAAGCAAGGTAGGTAGCAAAGAGAGAGGCGAAAAGCACCGTCTCTCCACCAAGGAAGAACCAAAAGCCTAAAAATTTATTTTTTGCCTCAAGGGTTGATTTTTCAGGCTCAGCAGGCCATGTTTCATAAGTTAATTTTTCTTCTGCGTGCATTATGCCTTAACCCCCTTATCTTTATCATCTTCCATTAATTCTTCTTTATGAATATGGAAACCATGGTCATCCTTCACTGAACGTAAGAACATTGCTCCAAAGGTAATTAATAAACCAATAATGATTACTGGTACTGACCATGCTTTATCATCCATGTGATACAATGCACCAAATGCGGCAACGAATAATCCGAATGCGATCACAAATGGTAAAAATGATGCATTTGGCATGTGGATGTCACCTACCGGCTCAGCAGGAGTCATACCTTTTTTGCCTTCCATCTTTTCTAACCAATAAGCATCTAAACCACGTACAAGTGGAAGTTGTTTAAAGTTATAGAATGGCGGCGGTGAAGGAAGTGCCCACTCAAGTGTTCTTCCATCTCCCCATGGATCATTTCCAACTCTTACATTTTTCACAGAAGTCGCAATGATATTGTAAAGAAGAACGATTACAGCTAATGACATAAATACTGCACCAAGAGAACTAATTAAGTTAGATGTTTCAAATCCTTGACCAGGAAGATATGTGAAAACTCGACGCGGCATTCCCCATAGACCTAAGAAATGCTGAATAAAGAATGTCATATGGAAACCAATAAAAAATAACCAAAAAGTAATTTTACCTAGAGTTTCGTTTAACATGGTACCGAACATTTTCGGCCAGTAAAGGTGAGTTCCTGCTAGAAGCGCAAATACTACACCACCAACGATAACGTAATGGAAGTGAGCGACTACGAAATACGTATCATGGTATTGATAGTCTGCTGCTGCTGATGCAAGCATAACCCCTGTTACCCCACCGGCAACGAATGAAGGAATGAACGCTACAGCATAATGCATTGGAGTTGTGAATTTAACACTTCCGCCCCACATCGTTAATAACCAGTTAAAGATCTTAATACCAGTTGGGACACCGATTGCCATCGTTGCAACAGCAAAGATTGCATTTGCTACAGGTCCAAGACCAGTCGTGAACATGTGGTGAGCCCAAACCATGAATCCTAAGAAACCGATTAAAACTGTTGCGAATACCATTGAAGAGTATCCAAACAAGCGTTTTCTTGAAAACATTGCAAAGATTTCCGAGAAAATACCAAACGCAGGAAGTATTAAGATATATACTTCTGGGTGTCCGAAAATCCAGAATAAATGCTCCCAGATAACTGTGTTACCACCCATTGATGTTTCAAAGAAATTCGATCCAAACATACGGTCAAACATCATTAAGACTAGACCAACAGTTAATGGAGGGAATGCAAATAAAATAAGTGCTGATGTTACAAAAGTAGACCAAGTGAATAACGGCATCCTCATATAGGTCATTCCTGGTGCACGCATATTAATAATCGTTACAAGGAAATTAATACCACCGATAAGGGTACCTAAACCTGAAATCTGTAATCCCAATACATAGAAATCTACCCCGTGACCTTTAGAGGCCATCGCTAGGGATGCATAAGATGTCCAACCAGCATCAGGTGCACCATCAAAGAACCATGAAAGGTTTAGAAATACTCCTCCGAAGAAGAATAACCAAAATCCTAAGGCGTTTACAAATGGAAATGCCACGTCTCGGGCACCGATTTGTAACGGCATAATAGCATTCATAAAAGCAAACACAAGCGGCATTGCTGCAAGGAATATCATCGTGGTTCCATGCATGGTGATTATTTCATTAAATAAACCGGCACTAACAAAATCATTATTAGGTACTGCAAGCTGGATGCGGATAAATACTGCTTCAAGTCCGCCTATTACAAAGAAGAATCCACCTGCAATAAGATATAGGATTGCGATTTTTTTATGGTCAACAGTTGTTAAATAGTCCCATAAAGTCGCGCCAAATCCCTTTTTTTGTGCGTAGGTACTCACGCTTTTTACCTCCCTTTCTACCAAATCCCCTATTATTCCTGAACTTTTAATCCCATTAGATAAGCTGTTAACGCATCAAGCTGTTCTTCACTTAATTCTGGATATTTACCTGTCATTAAGTTTCCTGGCTTGTATTTTTCAGGAGTACGCAGCCAATTTTTTAAATCTTCTTCACTATGCTCTAATACACCTGCAATACGAGAGCGATCTCCAAAGTTTGTTAAGTTAGGCGCTAATCTTGCCTCTGGAGGTGTTGTATTTCCTGGTGTTACTGCGTGACAGCTAACACAGCTCTTGTTAAAGATTTCTTGACCTTGCTGAGCTAAATCAGTATCTGCTTTTGCTGGTTCTTTTACTTCCTTCATATCAGCAACCCAGCTGTCAAAGTCATCTCGGCTTAATGTTTTTACTTTAAAGTCCATTAAAGCATGTGAAGGTCCACAAAGCTCAGCACATTTACCATAGAATAAATCCCCGGCCTCTTCTGCCTTCGCACTATCGAACTCTAACCAGAATTTATTAACATTCTCGGTATTCGTATCAAGCTTACCGCCTACCGCTGGAACCCAGAAAGAGTGTTTAACATCAGAAGATATTAAGTTAAAGTATACCTTTTCATCTGTTGGAACTACTAAATCTTGACCAGTCACAATTCCTTGGCCAGGATATTCAAATTCCCACCAGTATAAATTTGAACGGACATTGATCACCAATGCATCAGAATCTTTCTTCTCCATAGGTGATACATCTGCTAATTTAAATGTAGCAGAAACCGTTGGAACCGCTAAAAGTAATAGTAATAAAATAGGTATAACTGTCCAAATAATTTCTAGTTTGTGACTTCCTTCTACTTGTTTTGGAATCTTTTCATCTTTACGTCTGAACTTAACCAAAACGATAAAGAAGATTACCATAACAACTACAATAACCCCTACCATAATCAATGTACTAAGTTTCATCAGATCATATTGAATGTCTGCAACTTCACCAGCAGGCCTTAATGTCGACAAGAACGGTTCGCCACATCCTGAAAGGATAAGCGAAAGAATCGCAAATATCGAAATCAAACGCCATTTTGCAAGCCTTTTCATAGCTAAATCATACCCCTCTTTCGCTAAATGATTTCTTAAATTATCTGTGATCAAAAATGTATGTAGTTTCATTCTTTCTTAAATGTTAAAAAGAAACACAGAGGCAAATAGGTTCATTGCCTCCATATTTTTTATAACAACGAAGAGTACTTATATTCCCCTAAATTAAGAAAGAACATCCCAGCTAAACCAATGTTACAATGACCATTGCAACAAAAATAATCGTTAGATATTGCAATGAGTACACAAACATTAGTTTTGCCCACTTAATATCATCTTTGATCTTATATCCATAAATCCCTAATACAAGCCAACCGATATTTAATACAGTTGCCAAAATTAGAAATGGGATTCCTAATGAAGTTAGTAATAAAGGTGTTGGTAATAGTGCCGCCACCCATACTAGGATGTGTTTCTTTGTTGTTTTGAATCCTTTCACTACTGGAAGCATGGGAATGCCAGCAGCTCGGTATTCCTCTACCCTTCTCATAGCAAGAGCATAAAAATGGGGAGGCTGCCAAATAAACATAATAATAAACAATGACCATGCGATAATATCAAGATTTCCGTCTACTGCAGCCCAGCCGATTAATGGCGGTACTGCCCCGGAAATGCTGCCTATAATAGTATTTGAAACCAATTGTCGTTTTGACCACATAGAGTACAGGACAACATAACTAAAAACCCCAAGCAGCCCAATCACTGTTGCAGTCACAGTAGTAAAGAATAGAAAAATTGTACCTATAGCAATTAGGAGTATACCTAATCCAAGTACCTTCGAAGGAACTATTTTCCCAGTAACCGTAGGTCTTGATTTTGTTCTTTCCATTAACGGATCAATATCACGATCAATATAATTATTTATACTGCATGAACCAGCAATAATGAGCGAGGAACCTATAACAGTAAATAATACAATATCTAAATTGTTTAGAAAACTTTGACCACTAAAGTGGAGCGCGAGCCAGATACCTGTAAAAGTAGTAATAAGATTCGAATTTACAATCCCAATTTTTATTAGTGCCATAAAATCTTTCCACATTGTGGTTTCCATATGTGAATTAAGACCCGTAGAACCATTTTCGATCGTCGCTTCACCAAATGCCTTTGAATTTGGCATTTTTCCCCCTCCTAAAATGTTCTAATTATTATTATAAACCCGATAGATAACTTTACCAAATTATAATAGTTATTTATAAGCTATTATTATTTTATAATATTGTTATTTAAGTAACACTTTCTCTGTATATTAAATCACACTTTAGTGTATTTTTGTGAATTTTTTTTGAATAATTTTTGTCTAAATTGTGTCTGCCTCTATTTAATACCCATTATACTATATATTAGAATCTTTAGATAATAAAATACACTCTAATTTAAGCAAAATCCAAATATTTTCTTTGTGTTATAGACAACAATTGTAAATTTCAAGTTTGTTATATATAAGCTCATTTTAACCTACCTTCTATTACTAACAGACACTTCTTTTTTTAGCAATAGTTTTCACTATAATAATAGTGTTAATCTAAACAATAATTTTTTCTAAAAGTTATGCAAAAATTTCTGTTTTAATTCTGTTCTTTTTTCTACGTTTTCGATATGATAGATAGGTACTTTTATCACTTCATATTTAAAATCATTATATTCACAAAATATTTATAAAAATGATTAAACTTTTATGTAAGAAGGTGATTTTTTGCAACGTTCTTTAAAGTGGCTTGCAGTGGCAACTACTATTGGAATGATTTTGGTTCTACTTGGGGGTGCCCTCGTAACAAAAACGGAGTCCGGTATGGGGTGCGGTAGATCTTGGCCTTTATGTAACGGAGAGTTCGTTCCAACTGATATAACTCCCGAGTTAGTGATAGAACTTGCTCATCGACTTGTGTCTGGCTCTGTTGGTTTTTTGGTACTGATCTTATCTATCTGGTCATGGAAAGTAATCGGGCACATTAGGGAAACCAAATTTCTTTCTTTTCTATCGTTTTTCTTTCTAGTGTTACAAGGATTAATTGGAGCAGCAGCAGTCATTTGGGAACAGTCTGATTTTATCCTCGCCCTTCACTTTGGAATCTCACTGATTTCCTTTGCCGCCGTATTTTTGCTTACATTATTAATCTTTGAAGTGGATAAAAAGTTTGACGCCGATAAACTTATGATTGATAAGAGAATGGGATTTCATATTATCTCTATTTCTATTTATAGCTACTTTGTTATTTATACAGGCGCATTAGTTCGTCATACCGAATCAAGTTTGGTTTGCCGTGATTGGCCACTATGTATCAATGACAGCCCAGCGATGCCTAGTAATCTTTATGAATGGGTGCAAATGGGGCACCGCGCTGCGGCGGCAGGTATCTTTATTTGGATAGCATATGCAGCATACTTAGCAATAAAAAAATATCGTCATCAAAAAGTCATCTATTGGGGCTGGATTAGTGCATTTACATTAGTATCCTTACAAGTAATATCGGGAGCTGTTATTATTTTTACCCGATTAAATCTTTACATCGCATTATTGCACGCTCTATTTATTACCTGTTTATTTGGTGTATTAAGTTATTTTCTCTTTTTACTCTCAAGGTCGCGAAAGAATAAATAACAAAAAAAGTTGCCAGGTTTTACCTTGGCAACTTTTTTATATTGATTATTTCTCCAGTTCAAGCAGTAAATCACCGGTTTGAATAGCGTCATCATTTTTCACATAGATTTCCTTTATTACTCCTGAATATGGAGCTTGGACTGTAGTTTCCATTTTCATAGCTTCCGTAATCAAGAGATGGTCTCCACGTTCTACTCTTTCCCCTTTTTCTACTACTACCTTTACAACAGTACCAGGCATGGTAGCCGATATATGTGTTTCATTTTTAGGGTCTGCTTTTACTCTGGTTAGTACTGAAGCTTTAATACTTTCATCTTTAATATTAACCTCACGAGGCTGACCATTTAGTTCAAAATAAACCACACGTGTGCCGTCGGCCTGTGGCTGCCCAATTGAGACGAGTTTAACAATAAGAGTTTTACCTGTTTCAATTTCAACTTCAATTTCTTCCCCTAGCCTTAGACCATAAAGGAAAGTAGGTGTGTCTAGAAATGATAAATTCCCATATTGCTCTACCGTATTAAGATACTCTTTATAAACCTTTGGATACAGTGCATAGGAAATCAAATCAATATCTGAAATGTTTCTTCCTAACTCCTTCTCTAACTCATCCTTTAGTTCCGTAAAATTAATCTCTGGAAGTAACTCACCTGGACGGACCTCCAAAGGCTTTTTCCCCTTTAATATAACGTTCTGAAGTCTTTCTGGAAATCCTTGATGCGGTTGACCTAGATGTCCTTGGAACAACTCAATCACTGAATCCGGGAAATCAATCGAGTCTCCTTTAGTAAGGACATCCTCCTCTGATAGATTATTCTGTACCATAAACAGTGCCATATCCCCGACAACCTTAGATGATGGCGTAACCTTTACGATATCCCCAAACATATGATTAACTTTGGTGTACATTTGTTTAACCTCATCCCACTGCTCGCCAAGCCCAACACCTTTAGCTTGCTGCTGGAGATTACTGTATTGTCCACCCGGCATTTCATGCTGATACACCTCTGAATGCGGCGCTACCATTCCACTTTCAAAATCATGATAAAATTTACGAACATCCTCCCAATAATAAGAAAGCTGTTCCAATGCTTCAATCGTTACATCTGGTTTCCTATCCTTACCTTCTAATGCATAATAAAGTGAATTTGCGCTCGGCTGAGAAGTTAGCCCTGCCATCGTACTTAAAGCTGTATCCACGATATCTACCCCGCCGTCAATTGCACGCGCATATGTGTAAATGCCATTTCCACTTGTATCATGGGTATGGAGATGAATCGGAATATCTATAGTCTCTTTTAACTCAGAAATTAGTCGATAGGCAGCTTCCGGTTTTAGCAGCCCAGCCATATCTTTTATTCCTAAAATATGTGCTCCTTGGTTCTCTAGCTCTTTAGCAAGTGTTTTATAATAGTTCAGGTTATATTTCACTCTTGTTTCGTCCAGAATATCACCAGTATAACAAATCGCCGCTTCTGCAATCTTTCCACTATCTCGCACCGCTTCAATCGCAATTTCCATTCCCGGTACCCAGTTTAAACTGTCGAACACTCTGAAGACATCGATACCTTCCTCTGCAGACTTTTGTACAAATTCACGAATAAGATTATCAGGATAATTTTTATATCCCACTGCATTAGAACCACGGATTAACATTTGAAACAGAACATTCGGAATTTTTTCGCGAAGCACCTGTAACCTTTCCCATGGATCTTCTTTTAAAAAGCGATAGGCTACATCAAAGGTAGCTCCTCCCCACATTTCAAAGGAAAACAAGTTTGGTAAAAGTTTGGCTGTCGGTTCAGCTATATGCAAAAGGTCTGTAGTTCTGACCCTGGTTGCCAATAATGACTGGTGTGCATCTCTGAAGGTAGTATCCGTTAGTAGTACCTTTTTTTGATTCTTTATCCAATGAACAAGACCATCAGCACCATTTTGATCCAGTATTTGCTTTGTTCCCTCTAGGTATGGGAGATCATATTTTACTTTAGGAATTCTTGGGTTAGAAAAAACGGGTCTTTTCTTTTTTTCAATTCCAGGGAAACCATTCACCGTGACGTTCCCAATATACGATAGCATTTTGGTCCCACGGTCTTTACTAACTGGAAATACAAATAATTCAGGGGTTGAATCAATAAATGATGTATCATATTCCCCTCTTCTGAACTTCTCATGTCTAACTACATTCTCGAGAAACGGAATGTTTGTTTTGATGCCACGAATTCTAAACTCCCTAAGATTCCGAACCATTTTTGAAGCAGCTTGTTCAAAGGTTAATGCCCATGTAGAAAGCTTCACAAGCAATGAATCATAATAGGGTGTTATGACTGCACCTTGAAATCCATTTCCTGCATCAAGTCGAACACCGAAGCCACCTCCAGAACGGTAAGCCATAATCTTCCCAGTATCCGGCATGAAGTTATTTAACGGGTCTTCTGTGGTAACACGTGACTGTATAGCAAAACCATTAAGCATAATTTTCTCTTGTGGAGGTATTCCCACAATCGGACTGTGTAAGTCTTGCCCTTCAGCAACTAATAGTTGTGTATGAACAATATCAATGCCGGTTACCATCTCTGTTACGGTATGCTCAACCTGAATTCTCGGATTAACTTCAATAAAATAGAAGTCCTGACCAGAAACAAGAAATTCAACCGTACCCGCGTTTATGTAAGCAACATTCTTCATTAACTTAACAGCTGCAGCACAAATTTTCTCACGTAAAGAATCGGAAATCGATACACTTGGGGCCACCTCAACAACTTTTTGATGTCGTCGCTGTACTGAGCAATCCCTATCATACAAGTGGACGATGTTCCCATTTTTATCCCCAAATATTTGGACCTCTATATGTTTTGGTTTTTCGATTAATTTTTCCAGATAAACTTCATCGCTTCCAAAAGCTGCTTTGGCTTCTGATTTAGCTCGGTCAAATGCTTCTTGCATTTCTTCTTGATTTCTTACAATTCGCATTCCACGGCCGCCGCCGCCCAAGGCTGCTTTAATAATGATTGGAAAACCATAATAGTGCGTAAACTCCTGTACCTCTTCAATATTTTTGACCGGTCCATCAGTGCCAGGAATTACGGGTATACCGGCCAATTCTGCTTGCTTTCTTGCTTTAACCTTATCTCCAAACATATCAAGATGGGTGGAAGTTGGTCCAATAAAAATAATGCCTTCTTCTTCACATCGTCTTGCGAAATGAATATTCTCGGATAAGAAACCATAACCTGGATGTATTGCATTTGCACCGCTGAATTTTGCGATTTCAATGATACCATCAATGTCTAAGTAAGCATCAATGGGTTTTTTCCCTTCACCAACTAAATAGGCCTCATCCGCTTTATACCGATGATAAGAACCCGTATCTTCCCTCGAATAAATGGCAACTGTTTGGATATTTAATTCAGTACATGCCCGAAAAACACGAATGGCAATTTCTCCTCTGTTTGCGACTAACACTTTGTTAATTTGTCTTGTCATGATAAGCACCTCATTCTTTCTCTCTTTTTTATATAAAAGCGCAGGGATACAATTTTCCCAGCGCTAGGTTCGAAATTGATATACATTTCCGTCTTGGTGGTTATTATTCTTTTCTAGGTGCTTTTGTTTATATTTATTTTCATATTTAACAAACATAGAAACATTAACTAAAATACCAGCCGCTATTGCTAATTGTAAAAGTGAAGATCCTCCATAGCTGACAAATGGTAATGGGACACCTGTAAGAGGCATTATTCCCGAAACCCCAGCAAGATTGATAAAAGACTGTATTCCAATCATACTGGATATCCCAATCGCTAATAAACTTCCAAATGGATCCTTACATCGTAAGCCAAGATATATCCCTCGTAATACTATATAACCTAACGTAAGGATGACGAAGCTTACCCCCCATACTCCTAACTCTTCTGCAATAACCGCCATAATAAAGTCAGTATGTGATTCCGGTAGATAGCCTAACTTCTGGACACTCTTTCCTAGTCCAAGTCCATTTATGCCGCCTGAGCCAATCGCAATATAGGAGTTCGCTAGATGAAACCCAGAATCAAGTTCATCTTCGAATGGATTACTTAAAACTTCAAAACGCTCCAAACGTTTTTCAGAAAATATTTCGTCCTGCAGTACTAAGAAGACTGGTGATATAAGAATCATACCCAGCAAGATTAATTTAGTAATATTTTTAATATTCATTCCTGATGAAAGAATGATTGTTCCTGCAATTAAACCAATAATCAGTGCAGTCCCAAAGTCTGGTTGAAAGGCAATCAATCCAAGTACGATTACCAAGTAGGCTAATGGAGGAAGTACACCATGGTTGAATTTATTAATATATGCCTGCTTCTTTGCGTAAACGGCTGATAGATAAATAATAAGAGATATTTTTACAAACTCAGCCGGCTGAATACTAATAAATCCAAAGTCATACCAACTTTGAGCATTTCCTCTAACTTGTCCGAATACAAATAGACCTAAGAGACCCAATATAGATAACCCCACCATTGGGAGTAAAAACCTTGTACTCTTCATAATTTTATAGGGAAATAAAGCAATCAATAGAAAAATCAATCCCGAGACGAATAAATATAGCTTTTGTTTTTGATAAAAATAATCACTAGGAACGTGGTATCGTTGAACGGCTGAAGCCATACTGGCGCTGTATACCATTACTAATCCAAATAAAGATAGCAGAATAATGGCTATGATTAATGAATAATCATAGGATTTCAATATTTTTTTTAACATCTTATAACTTCCTCGTTTTTTTAAAATTGTCGTTATTGCTATTATAATAGAAAATGAAACGAATGGGTTGAGGAAAAGTTACTTTACTCCAACATTGTGTATGGGAATATTCTGAAAATGGCAGTAGTTAATAAAAAACTCAAACAACACACTATCATTGTTTGAGTTTTTTTAGCTATTTTCTAATGGATGCTTCATGAAGCGCAGATAATTCTCTTTCTAATTTATCTAGTATCGCTTTACCATCCTTGACTTCAATTAAGCCTAATCTAACCGCAAATTCGATCTCTCTAGATAAACCAAACATTTGCGTATCCAATACCTCTTCATAAAGTGGGCATTGAGGCATCGTGAGATTTTCCATTTGCACTTTAATAAGCTTTAATATTTTTTCAGCGTCTGCCTGTAATAAGGCATAGGCTTTTTCCTGATGATTCACAATCATTTCAGACGCCAACATTGATCCCCCCATTCAGAGCGATAACCCAACTTATCTATAAATTTTACCTTTTACCACTGAAAAATGCAAGAACAATAACTGTAGGAGTACTGTGAATGTCATCTTACTTATATGACATTCACTCTAATTCAAGGTATACTTTACTAGAAATGAACTGGAGGAATGAAAGATGGAAAACATTATTGTACTGTCCGGAAAGGTTAAATATACGATTACTCTCGAACCCACTGTTTGGATTTTTGATGACCGAAAGATTGATTTGACTACTTACTTCTCATCCACTTCAAATCCGTCAAACGAGCTTGAGGAATATACCAAATCAATTTCGAAACATTGGGATCGTGAAATTACCGAAGGAGCCATTTATCCGCCAACCTTAAAAACAGAGAAAAAGTATGAGAAGGAAAAGGTATTAACGGGAAGTTTCGGGATCCCATTTCAACCTTTTTTAAAAAATGCAGAGCCCGATGAAACTGCAGCTTTTTTAGTGATAAAAACAGCAACATTGGAACATGAAATTCCCCTTGAAAAGGCAATGAACCTAGTTTTAGGTTTCTCCAATGCGGGGAAGCCACTTTCTGAAGATGGGCCTGTCCACGTTTATTTCGGAGATGGCTCTAACCAGCAAGAACCAATTAAACATGTCAGGGAGTTTATTGTAAAATAGCAAACAACGGGTGCCAATCGGTACCCGTTTGGAACATTTGTATGTTATTTTACCTTAGCATTTTACAGCAAATCTGCTGCCAGTCTTGCTAATCCAGATCGCTCTCCTTTTAATAATTTAACATGTCCCGAAATAACTTGGTCTTTAAAACGTTCGACGACATAGGTTAACCCATTATTGTATGCATCAAGATATGGATGGTCGATTTGTTCTGGGTCGCCCATTAAGACAATCTTACTGCCCTCACCTACACGTGTTAAAATTGTTTTTACTTCATGTTTTGTTAAGTTTTGTGCTTCATCAATGATAATAAATTGTTTTGGCAGACTTCTCCCCCTTATATAGGTTAAAGCCTCTACCTCTATTGAACCCATTCCTGCAAGGATCGCGTCCAATTCACCAGGTTTTTTCGTATTAAATAGATATTCAAGATTATCGAATATCGGCTGCATCCATGGTCTAAGTTTTTCTTGTTTTTCTCCGGGTAAATAACCTATATCCTTACCAACAGGTACAATCGGTCTAGCTACTAATAACTTTTTAAATTCTCTAAAATCTTCCGTCTGCATTAATCCTGATGCTAGAGCTAAAAGCGTTTTACCTGTACCTGCTTTTCCTATTAATGTAACTAACGGTATATCTTTTCGAAGCAATAACTCAATTGCCATGGTTTGTTGGACATTTCTCGGATGAATCCCCCATACATGTTCCTGATTAATCGCAAGTTTTTTTACCATTTGCTTTGTTTTATCCACCATTCCTAACGCTGAAGCAGATCCACCTAAAGCATCTTTCATGATTAAGAATTGATTGGGATAGTACGAATACTTACCTATCTCCGATAAAGGCAGCTCCCCTTTATCATAAAACTTACCCATTAATTCTCCAGATAAATAAACCTCTAAAAAACCAGTGTATATATGGTCGATTTCGACCACCCTATCACTTAGAAAGTCCTCCGCTGTTAACCCAATTGCGTCAGCCTTAACTCTGACTAGCGTATCCTTGCTTACAAGGATTACTGGCTTTCCATCTTCCTTTTGTTGTTCCTCTGTTGATAGGTTTTTTGCTACCGCAAGGATCCTATTGTCATTTGTTTTCTCAACAAAAATTTCCTGTAATTCATGAAATGCGCGATGATTAAGTTCAATTCTAATGGTTCCACCATTTTCAAGTGGGATTTTTTCATGAAGTTTCCCCGCTGCTCTCAATTCATCAATTAATCTTGATACATGGCGGGCATTTCTACCAATTTCATCCATGTACCTTTTCTTTGAGTCCACTTCTTCAAGGACAACTGCAGGAATGACTACTTCATTATCTTCGAATGAGAATATGGAATACGGGTCTTGTAATAAGACGTTTGTATCTAACACGTATATTTTACTCAAAGCGACGCCTCCACTTTTTCTAGTTGTGGCTTGTTTATGATTCAAACAAACCGAATGCTAGATAGGACTTTGGTAAAATATATGTTTGTTCGAATAAAGATAGAAGGAATTCCGCACAATAAATGTAAGTTGAGTAAACAAAACTCGTGTATCCTTGAGGAATCCTTATATAACTCTTTGTGGAGGTGGATATGTTAATGAAAAAGGTTTTTATGCTTAGTTGTTTATTATTGATCTTAGCCGCTTGTAATAATAACACTAACAATGCACAAAATAACGAGAAGCAATCATTAGTTAATGTCAAGAACAGCAATATCGAAAATGTAGACAGGAAAACAGGTCAAGAGATTTCTAAACGATTAGTCGAGCTTGCCACTAGTATTCCAAATGTTCATGACGCTACTGCTGTTGTTATTGGCAGGTATGCCATTGTGGGCATTGATGTAAATTCGAAGATTGAACGATCTCAAGTGGGGTTAATCAAATATTCTGTGGCTGAAAGTCTAAAAAAAGACCCTTATGGTGCAACTGCCATTGTTGTGGCTGACGCAGATACCAATCAACGTCTAAAAGAAATTGCAGCAGATATCGAAAAAGGAAGACCCATTCAAGGTATTATGGAAGAATTGGCAGACGTTGCGGGCAGGTTAATGCCTGAAATCCCAGGCGATATGATAGATCCAAATCCTAAAAACGCCCCTGAGGAACCAAAGAAAAAGCTGCCAGATGACCAAAAACGAGAGTTAGAGAAAGATCAGGAAGATCAATCCAATCATTATAAATAAAAAGGCTTAGTCGTGAGACTAAGCTTTTTTCATTGCTTCCATTACCTGTTTGTCCAGCCTTGCAGCTGCATTTTTGTCATACGTTTTGTCATACTGCGGTTCAGTGACAATTTTTGAACCATAGAACATTACGTCTCTAACCTCGTGAATCTTTATTTCAATCAATGCTAGCTTCAAAGGAACTTCCTGCAGCCGCTCTTCTTTCAATGAAGCTTCACCCTGTATGGAATATGTAGATTCATTCGCAATTAAATTAATAACCACTTGATTATTTTTTGTGATATTTTGGATAATTCTTGATTTGTTATCTACGGCAAAATAGATTGTTTTTTCATCTTTTGCTAAAATCCAAGATATCGCACTTACATTTGGACCACCTGTTTCATAATCCACTGTTGCTAATGTTACAAACCTTTCTTTTTGCAGTTCATCATATAAAGGCTTAATAAGTCTTGGTTCTACTTGATTTGGCATTTTTTCAACTCCTTTATTCATATCCTTATCTATCTTTAAGAAAACAGATATTCTCATAGTACTATTATCTGTTTTTTTCAGCAACTTAATCAGATTGATTTACTTGTCATGATAGTTGCATGATATACTATAGTATAAACAAAGCAAGACTAGAGGATTTGAGGTGTATTATGAGAGTTAAGTGCGTAATCTGCGACAAAATTGAATCGATAGAAGATGAATCCTTTATAGCAAAACGTCTTCGAAATCGTCCAATCCATACATATATGTGCCAAGACTGCAGCAGTAGAATCACAGAAAAAACGAAAGCAAGAATTGATACAGGTAACTTCAGATTTTATCGTGAACAGTCTGAGAAAGACGATTGGTAAGAAAAGCGGAGGCGCCTTGCTCAGGGGCGACAGGCATAAGACAAGCCGGCCAGAAGGCTGTTCTTTAGCCTTCTTGACGGATTGGCTTATGACCCGAGCTCCTAGGCGCTGGAGCTGGACAGTAAAAAAAATTCATGCCGAAACCGGCATGAATTTTTTTAATCTTCAAATGGAAAATTACAATACTTATCCGGCTCTTGATTGATTTGGTTGAGCATCACTTCAATAAGGTCACGAGGAAACCGAGTCTTTTTCGTTTCACCTTCATGGGTAAAAGAAACATAATACATTACTTCATCCGTTGTTATTTCAATATCAGTTAAATGATGTTCATCCTTAATAATCTCATCAAAAAGGTCTAACGTTTCTCGCGCTGCCGTATCCAGAGGACGAGCATCGCATACTACCTTTATTGAAAGCCAATTATAAAGCGCATCCTGCACCGATCTCATGTTACTCTCCCCCGTTACTTTGCCTCAAACTCTGCAGCTTTTTTCGACTGGTGTAAGCGAATTTTGTAAATGATTAATATTAAGGCTGCAACCACTAGACCCTCTGTTATTGGCAGGAATATTCCTAATGCTGTAAGAATCGTACAACCTGCTGCTAAAAAGATATAAATCATTATTGATTTTCCGATTGGCAGCTTTTGAGCAAAGCCAAGTTTATAAACCAAAATAGATAGGGCTACTATCGTAATGTACAGCAGCCACATTCCCATTTTAGGATTTTCGGTAACATTATAAAGCGCTGGAAAAAAAGAAAGTCGATCCGCTACATTCACACGAATTCCTCCCCCGAAGGATTTTAGCTTAATTCTGCAACTTTTTTCTTTTTAGCCATTCTTTCACGTTCGTTTTTATCAAGAATTTTTTTACGTAGACGAATTGATTCCGGTGTTACTTCACAGTATTCATCTTCGTTTAGGTATTCTAATGACTCTTCTAGTGTCATTATTCTCGGTTTCTTAATAACGGAAGTTTGATCCTTGTTTGCAGAACGAATATTTGTTGCCTGTTTCACTTTTGTGATATTAACCGTAATATCATTTTCACGTGTGTGCTCGCCAACGATCATACCTTCGTATATTTCAGTACCAGGTTCAACGAAAATTGTTCCACGGTCCTCAACATTCATAATACCATAAGTAGAAGCTTTTCCTGATTCCATTGATACTAGCACACCTTGACGTCTTCCTCCAACTTGACCTTGAACCATTGGCTGGTAGCTGTCAAATGTGTGATTTATTATTCCATAACCACGAGTCATTGTTAAGAATTCTGTAGTGTAGCCAATTAATCCACGTGCTGGGACATTAAAGATTAATCGTACTTGACCAGACCCATTATTAATCATATCAATCATTTCGCCTTTACGAGCACCAATTGATTCCATTATAGAACCTGTATGCTCTTCAGGTACATCAATTTGAACTCGTTCAATTGGCTCACAGCGAACACCATCAATTTCTTTAACAATTACTTCCGGCTTAGAAACTTGAAGCTCATAGCCTTCACGGCGCATGTTTTCGATTAAGATAGATAAGTGAAGCTCACCACGCCCTGATACGATCCATGCATCTGGTGAATCTGTATTTTCAACACGTAGACTTACATCAGTTTGCAATTGAGCCAAAAGTCTCTCTTCAATCTTTCTAGAAGTTAGATACTTACCTTCTCTACCTGCAAATGGGCTGTTATTTACAACAAACGTCATTTGCAATGTTGGTTCATCAATTCTTAGAATTGGTAATGCTTCCTGGTGCTCGACTGGACAAACTGTTTCACCGACATTGATATCTTCCATACCAGAAACAGCAATTAAGTCTCCAGCTACAGCTTCTTGAATTTCCTGACGTTTTAGACCAAAGAAACCAAAGATTTTACTTACACGGAATTGTTTAACTGAACCATCTATTTTCATTAATGAAACCTGTTGACCAACATGCATTTTGCCGCGGAAAACACGGCCAATTCCAATTCTTCCAACATAATCATTATAATCAAGCAGAGCAACTTGGAATTGTAATGGCTCTTCACGATTATCAATTGGTGCTGGAATGTTTTCAACAATGGAATCATACAAACATTGCATGTTTTCATCTTGTTTTTCATGATCTGTGCTTGCCGTTCCATTTATTGCAGATGCAAAAATGACTGGGAACTCAAGTTGATCTTCATTTGCACCTAGTTCAATAAACAAATCAATTACTTCATCAATTACTTCTACTGGGCGGGCAAAATCACGGTCAATTTTATTAACCACAACGATTGGAGTTAAATTTTGCTCTAATGCCTTTTTTAATACAAAGCGTGTTTGCGGCATTGTTCCTTCATAAGCATCAACAACGAGTAAAACACCATCAACCATTTTCATGATTCGTTCCACTTCGCCGCCAAAGTCAGCGTGTCCTGGTGTATCCAAAATATTGATTCGTTTATCTTTATATTGAATCGCTGTGTTCTTAGCGAGAATCGTTATTCCACGTTCCCTTTCCAAATCATTGGAATCCATAGCACGTTCTTCAACGTGCTCGTTCGTACGAAATGTTCCTGACTGCTTTAATAATTGGTCAACCAAGGTTGTTTTCCCGTGGTCAACGTGCGCGATGATTGCTATATTGCGAATATCTTCTCTTAAATTCAAATGATTCACTCCTGCCTCTATTTCAAAGAATTTTAGCTATTTATAGTTTCCCATATACAACTAAAGTATTATACCACATTTATGGTGGAAAGCTAACTGCATTTTATGTAGAATAAAACTATGTAAAATATCACGGCATAATATCTTATTTTTTTTTATAATAAAGGGGACTAGCATAATGAAGCAAATTAAATGGGTGTTTATTGTTTTTGCTGTAATGGCAGCAGCTAGTATTATGGGGATAGGTGTCGCGATTGGCGAAAAAAGTATATTAGGGGTTATTGGCAGTATCCTTGTATTAATTGGTGTAATGGGCTTCGGATTTAAAACAAAAGCAAAATATAGAGCAAATGGCCAATTGTAAAAAAGAAGCCCGCGCAGGCTTCTTTTTTACCATTTACCTTCTTTGAGATAATCATTAATGATGGTTTGGTGCAACCCTTGTTTGGCCACAAGCAATGAATCATTTGAAAGGAAATCCAACTTATTTCCTCGTAAATTGGTTACAACACCGCCTAACTCCTCAATAATAACTGCTCCAGCAGCTACATCCCAAGGTGACAGCCTCATTGAAATATATGCATCTACTCTACCTGTTGCCACGAAAACCATTTCAAGAGCAGCTGTTCCGTATGATCTCGTCCCTCGTGCCTCTTTAACAAGTGGTATAAGCAAGTTATGGTCAATTCTGTGATTCTCCATTACCCACGTTGCATTGAGGGCGATAATCGCTTCCTTTAATGTTACTTTGTTTAAAATAGGCAGCTCGGTGTCATTCATAAATGCACCTTTGCCTGCGATAGCGTGATATAATTCATCGTGTGCTACATCATAAATAATCCCAACTTTGCCTATTCCATTTTCATAAACACCTAGAGATATAGCAAAATTTCGCTGTTGATGAATAAAATTCATCGTTCCATCAATCGGGTCGATAATCCAAACAACACCATCAAGATTGTTTACTTTATCTCCTAACCCTTCTTCACCCAAAATTCTATGGTTTGGGAACGTTTTTCTGATTTTATGAATAAAGAATTGTTCAATTTCTTTATCTATATTAGTCACTAAATCATTAGGATTGGATTTGGTTTGGATATTTAACGTTTCAGAAAATGAATCCCTAATTTTATCACCAGCTTCCATTACCCATTGCTTAGCCTGAAGATCAATGTACTCCCAGTCCATTTTATACCTCCAATTTTTCAATCCTCTATGTACATATCATTAGCTTAATCAAATTTATGTAAGCCTACAACTTTTAACACCTTTATTTTTATGTACAAAACAATAAACGAACTCTCTACTTACTTACACAGAGTTCGTTTTATAATATGAATATGAAATTCTTTATTTTCATTCTAAATGGTATCCCCTTTGAAAACAAATTATCAAAGAGCTTTAAGTTTTAATAACTCTTGGCGAATCTTTTCTAACTTCTGTTTACATTCCTTCATCTTTTTTTCATTTTTTTCTTCAATGGCTTCAAATAATGTTGCCAGCTCATAATCCATTTCTAAGCGTAAATAAGCTAATCTTTCTTTCTCGCCAACCTTTTTTAGTGAAGTATTCATCAATTGTTTCATTTTAGCTTTTCTCCTTTCACTTGTTATTTAATTTTTCAGACTTATTTTTAGTAATATAATATGAGCCACCATGTAAGGTTGCAACAAATATGTGCGTTAACCCATATAAGCAGTTAGTTTCAAGAAGTTTCGCTGGTATGCTACAATAAATGACAAATGTCTTCACATGGAGGTTTTGCAAATGGACTTTAAAGGCTTTAATAACGAAGATTTCGATGTATTTCAAATAGATGGATTAGAAGCACGAATGGAGGCTTTAAAGGAAAAAATTCGGCCAAAGTTGGAATATCTAGGACATTATTTTGCACCAACCTTAACTACCCTGACCGGTGATGAAATGCATGTTCATGTGGCCAAGCACGCAAGACGGACGATAAACCCTCCCAAAGATACATGGGTTGCTTTTGCAGATAATCCGCGCGGTTATAAAATGCTTCCTCATTTTCAAATTGGGTTGTGGAATACTCATTTATTTATTTGGTTTGCTGTTATCTACGAAGCGCCACATAAACAAGAATTTGCAGTGAGATTTACAAAAAAATTAAACAAGATCTATAAAGAGATTCCAAAAGACTTTGTATGGTCTTTAGATCATACAAAACCTGTATCCGTACCCCACGGGCAACTATCAAAAGAGGATTTAAAAGGCATGTTTGACCGGCTGGAAAATATAAAAAAAGCAGAAATTTTATGCGGATATGAAATGACACGAGAAGATGTTCTTAATTTAAGCAGTGAAGAATTCCTGCAGCAAGTGGAATCTGTCTTTAATAAAGTAACACCTTTATATAAGATTGCTCTTAATAGCAAATAAAAAACTCCTGAACATTGTTCGGAGTTTTCTTTTTTATTTTATTAAGATTTTTTCACCTGGTGAGGCATTTTTGGCCTTTGTTATCGTCTTATAGGAAGAATATCCGCTGATCTCCTCAAATTCACCACAGATTGTTTTTTCTTCTGCTTTAGAAGGGACAATTTCCTTGAAACGACGATAAATCGTCATTAATTCATCACGGTCAATTCCTTTTTCATAGGCTCTTTCTATTGCTTCGTAAAATTTAATTACGTCAACAATTTCATCTGTTGTCCAATGATAATCAATAGGGTATTGGTATTCCATATATTCACCTGCTCGTAAAAATTTCATCTATATGTATAATACCTTTATTTTGCCCATTTTACACGAATTTGTTCTGCGTCTATGATCATTCGATTGAATAATTCGGCTACGGTTGGTATATCTTTGATGAGCCCCATTACCTGTCCTGCCCATGCAAAACCTTCATCTTCTACTCCATCATAAATATATCGCTTGTTTGCCTCGCCGCTAATATAATTCTTTAATTGTTCGTAATGGCCGAATTCTTTTTCAAGTTCGAGTATTTTATTGGTCCAAGAATTTGAGATTGCTCGTGCTGGTGCCCCAAGAGTTCGCTTGATGACAACCGTATTTGCTTCAGTGCCTTCGATAAGTCTATCCTTATAGAGGTCATTTGCATGTACACATTCCTTTGTGGCTATAAAACGAGTTCCCATTTCTATTCCTTCTGCACCCAAGCTAAGAGCTGCCATTAGACCTCTCCCATCGCCAATTCCACCAGACGCTATTACTGGAATAGAAACGGCATCCACCACTTGAGGGATTAATACCATTGTTCCAATATCATCCCTGCCGAGATGACCACCGCCTTCCTGCCCCACTACCATAACGGCATCTGCACCTAATTCTTCGGCCTTTTCAGCCTGCCTTCTAGCGGCTACAAGAACTAATTTTTTTATCGATGTTCCTTTTAACTGTTCAAAGATGGGCGCCGGATTCCCGCCTGTCATAGATACAACAGGGACGTCTTCATCAATAGCTACCTGAAGCATTTCTGTAAAAGGTCTATTATGCTGACCAATTGCGTAATTCACACCAAACGGTTTAGATGTCAGCTCTTTTACTTTTCTTATTTCTTCCCGAAGTTTAGCCGGACTCTCAAGAGACATCGCTGTAATCTGCCCAAGACCACCTGCGTTAGAAACAGCTGCAGCTAGTTCTGAATAAGCTAGATAAGCTAAGCCACCCTGAATAATTGGATATTGGATAGTAAGTAGTTCAGTAACACGCGTTTGCCAATTCATCGAAAACCCCTCCTCATTCTGTTACCTTCTTATTTCTACTTTAAAGGTTAATTTCCCTGTTTTAATGAGAAACTAACATAACACACACACGAAAAAGTGTTTATTACAACATAAAAATCTATGCAAGTCATGCTATTAGTGCTATAATTCATTTGTTTTGTATTGATATTAAAAGCATTTTGCATATAAAGAGGTGTGGAAATAAATTGTCTCAAAACCAAACACCGTTATTTAGCGGTTTATTAGAACATGCACAGAAAAATCCGGTTCAATTTCATATCCCTGGACATAAAAAAGGGGTAGGAATTGACCCTGATTTTCGTAATTTCATTGGCGATAACGCCTTATCAATAGACCTAATAAATATTGGTCCACTCGATGACCTGCACCAGCCAAAAGGGATGATTAAACAAGCGCAAGACTTAGCTGCTGAAGCCTTCGGTGCGGATCGAACTTTTTTCTCAGTTCAAGGAACCAGCGGCGCCATTATTGCTATGATCATGGCGGTTTGCGGGCCAGAGGATAAAATTATTGTCCCAAGAAATGTGCATAAATCCGTTATGTCTGCCATTGTCTTTTCGGGTGCCATTCCAGTGTTTATTCATCCAGAAATAGATGAGGATTTAGGAATTTCCCATGGTATTACAACCGATTCCGTTGAAAAAGCACTAAAACAGCATCCGGATGCAAAAGCAGTCTTAGTCATTAATCCAACTTATTTTGGGATATCCGCAGATTTGAAAAAGATTGTTGAAATTGCCCATTCTCATAATGTTCCAGTTCTTGTTGATGAAGCGCATGGAGTTCATATTCATTTTCATGATGATTTGCCTCTCTCCGCCATGCAGGCTGGTGCTGATATGGCTGCAACAAGCGTTCATAAACTTGGCGGATCGATGACACAAAGCTCTATTCTAAATGTAAGAGAGGGGCTTGTTTCTGCTAAGCATGTTCAAGCAATTCTTAGTATGCTTACAACCACCTCAACATCCTATTTATTACTTGCTTCCCTAGATGTTGCTCGTAAGCAATTGGCTACAAGAGGGAAAGAATTAATTGATAAGACCATTAACCTTGCCCAATCCATTCGAAAGAGAATTAATGAAATTGATCATTTACATTGTATTGGGGAAGAAATTTTAGGATCAAAGGCAACTTTCGATTATGATCCAACAAAATTGATCATTTCTGTAAAAGAATTAGGCTTAACCGGTTACGAGGTTGAAATGTGGCTAAGAGAAAGACATAATATTGAAGTAGAAATGTCTGACTTATACAACATTCTTTGTATCGTAACAATTGGCGACACAGATAATGAAGCAGATATATTAGTAAAAGCGTTAAAAGAGCTTGCTGACGAACGTGAGCATAGGAAGGAAAAGCCGGAACTGAAGCCGGTGCTTCTTCCTGATATTCCTGTTCTCGCTTTAACACCGAGAGACGCCTTTTATGCCGAAACAGAGGTTATTCCTTTTGAAGAATCAGAAGGAAGAATTATTGCAGAATTTATTATGGTGTATCCTCCAGGGATTCCAATTTTCATTCCTGGCGAAATTATTACAAAAGAAAATTTACATTATATTCGCGAGAACCTGGAAGCTGGTTTACCTGTTCAAGGACCTGAGGATGAGGAAATCAAAACCATACGTGTAATTAAAGAATATAAGGCTATAAAATAAAAAATACAGGATTCCAATGAGGAATCCTGTTTTTAATTTTAAATATAGATAAATTAACGTGTTTCTTCGGTATTGTGATCATCGCAACAATTACATCTAGAATAGAGAACTGTTACTTTTTCATCTTCAAAATGATCAATTGTTGAGTCGCAAGCTTGGCAAACGATTGTACCCATCTTTTTTCAATCCCCTTTTCATTATGAAATGTGCTACATTGGAAACGTTTTATTGTTGTTAATTTAATAATAATATAACACATTTAATTTTTCAAGCCTAAATTGTATGTCACATTTAAATTTTTTTCATATAAAAAAGACCTATAATAGGTCTTTTTCTGTCCAACTATTCATATTGGGTAACAAATGGGATTTGCGGGAGGGTTTCTTTGAAGAACTCAGCTAAATCTGCAGCTTGCTGTTTATCTGGGATCCGGAAAGCATTTTGAAGGTATTCAATATCTTCAATTTCTTTTGGATCGAGGAGAGTGGACCGGCCGGTTTGCATGCAGACAACAAGGGGTTTACCAAAAAACATGTTCGTGTAAATAATTCCAAAATCATAGCGGGTATGTTCTGTAGTAAAACCAATAAATCTGACTTTTACATTTTCGTGCTCATCATAGAGCTTATCAAATAACTCCATATGATACCTCCTTCAAATAAAATAAGTATTTAGAATATTATTATAATTTATTTATTAACTAATAACAAATGATATTTGTGTGACTAAATGTTGTCATCATGGTTTTTACAATGCTAGAATAAAAGAGATATCAATGGGACTAGGGGGGATGATGATGGCTGAAAACGCATTTATTAAACTAGTGCCTTCATCTGCACAACAAACAATTACGGTAGAAGAAGTAAAAGAACTCTTAACTTATTATAAAGATATTACGAGCAAAACAGGGAATCAAGTCGATTGGGAATATGGTGACTCTGCCTTTCCTTACGAAATCAAAGAAAAAAATGATGGCAAAGGAAAATGGTTTTATTTGGAGTCATCAAATGAACGGTATTATGCTATATTATTTGGAATCGATCAAGAAATGGTCCGTGACGAAGATGGTACAGAAAGAATTCAAACATACATACAAGTCACTCTTCCAGAACAATCTACGTTCGGTGATAAAGGAAAAGCAAATGAATTTTGTAAATTCTTAGCAAAAAAATTAAAAGGTGAATTGCATCTTTTCAACGAACGAATCATGTATTATTATCCAAGAAAGTAACACCACTCAACTCCCATTATGGGAGTTTTTTTAATGCGTAATTAAGGCAAGCGTATAATGAATAGAAGAATAAATCATGAGGCTCAGAGATGTTATAAAAAGGGTTTTGGCAGTTGATTGTGTCACTCGATTGCAAAGTACAAAAGCTAAGTAAAAGAATACAAAAAACATTATAACCTTATATAGCAGTTGATCATGCTTCGATAACCATTCGATGAGTGTAAAAGCACTCCATATCATTAATTGCAATATCATAATAACGTAAATTCGCATCATATATCACCACTCTAAATCTTGTTCTAAGTGCTAGTAGTGTTTTAAATATATGAATAAAACTTGAAGATAATTTATTTTTTAGCAAAAAAAGAAGTCCTTTCCATAAAAATATGGAAAGGACTTTACTTTTTTCTATTTTAATACGTGAATTGGCGTACCAAGTGCTACCTCAGCAGCTTCCATTGTGATTTCACCTAATGTTGGATGTGCATGGATAGTCAATGCTAAATCTTCGACTGTCATCCCTGCCTCGATTGCCAACCCTAGTTCCGCAATCATGTCTGATGCGCTGGCACCAGCAATTTGTGCACCGATTAAGACACCATCTTCTTTGCGTGAAACTAACTTAACAAATCCATCTGCACTATCTAATGATAAAGCACGACCATTTGCTGCAAATGGGAATTTCGCTGAATTAACATCGATTCCTTCTTGTTTAGCTTGCGCTTCAGTATAACCTACGCTTGCTAGTTCTGGATCAGAGAAAACTACTGCAGGGATACCTAGGTAGTCAATTACAGCGTTATGACCGCCAATTGCCTCTGCTGCTATCTTACCTTCGTAAGAAGCCTTATGTGCTAATTGAGGACCTGCGACAACATCACCAATCGCATAAATGTTAGAAACACTTGTACGGCACTGATTGTCAATCTCGATTAGACCACGGTCTGTAAGTTTCACACCAACTTGTTCAAGACCCATTTCATCCGTATTTGGACGACGGCCAACCATAACAAATACGTAATCCGCTTCAATTTTCTTTTCTTCGCCTTTAACCTCAAATGTTACAACTACACCATTTTCAGTTTCTTCTACACCTTTAGCCATAGCCTTTGTATAGAATTCAGCACCTTTTTTCTTCATGGTTTTCTTAACAAGCGCAGCCATTTGCTTCTCAAATACGCCAAGACCTAAGATCTCATCTGCACCTTCAAGGATTGTTACTTGTGTACCGAAGTTCGCATAGGCACCGCCAAGTTCGATTCCAATAACTCCGCCGCCAATAACAACGATTTTTTCAGGAAGTTCTTGTAAGTTTAACGCGCCTGTTGAGTTAAGTACTCGTTTTGAGTATTTAAACGTCGGCAGTTCGATTGGTCGAGAACCTGAAGCAATAATTGCATTTTTGAAATTGTACGTTTGCGCAGAATTTTCACCAATTACGCGCAGTGAATTCCCGTCCACAAAGTATGCTTCCCCACGAACAATTTCAACCTTATTCCCTTTTAATAGACCCTCTACACCACCAGTTAACTTTTTCACGATTCCAGCTTTCCATTCCTGAACCTTTAAAAAATCAACCGTTACATTTTCAGCTTTAATTCCGAATGAATCGGAGTGTTTTGCTACTTCGTAACGATGTCCAGCAGCAATTACAGCTTTTGACGGAATACAACCTACGTTTAAACAAACGCCGCCAATATATTCTTTTTCTACTATTGTCACCTTTTGACCTAGCTGGGCTGCACGAATCGCAGCCACGTATCCGCCAGGACCAGCACCAATGACTATAGTATCAGTATCAATTGCAAAATCTCCTACTACCATTTGTTACGCCTCCATTAACAATAGTTCTGGATCGTTCAATAATCTCTTAATGTGATTTAATGCATTTTGAGCAGTCGCTCCATCAATCATTCTGTGGTCAAAGCTTAATGACAATGCTAATACAGGAGCTGCCACAATCTCACCATCACGTACGATTGGTTTTTCAGCAATACGGCCAACACCAAGGATAGCAACTTCTGGATGGTTAATGACAGGTGTAAACCATTGACCGCCAGCAGATCCGATATTCGAAATAGTACATGAAGCACCTTTCATTTCGTTTGGAGCTAGCTTTCCATCACGTGCTTTTCCAGCTAATTCATTGATTTCATTTGAAATTGAGAATACTGATTTGCGATCAGCATCTTTAACAACTGGTACCAATAAACCTTTTTCAGTATCAGCGGCAATTCCAATATTATAGTAATGCTTATGGATAATTTCACTTGTTGCGTCATCAAGTGATGTATTTAAAGCAGGGAATTCACGTAGAGCACTTGTTAATGCTTTTACGATATAAGGTAAGAATGTTAACTTGATACCCTTAGCTGCTGCAACTTCTTTGAATTTTTTACGATGAGTAACAAGTTTCGTTACATCGATTTCATCCATAAGTGTTACGTGTGGTGCAGTATGTTTTGAATTTACCATTGCTTTTGCAATAGCTTTTCTGATTCCGCTCATCTTCTCACGTGTTTCAGGATATTCTCCTTGTGGGATTGCTGCAGCCTTTGGTGCTTCCTCTGCCTTAGCAGCTGCAGGTGCTTGAGTATCTGCAGCTTGTGTTGCCGCTGCAGGTGCTCCGCCGCTTAAGAATGCGTCAATATCAGCTTTAACAATGCGTCCGTTTTTACCAGAACCAGGAACTTGTGTGATTTCCACAGCTTTATCACGCGCATATTTACGAACTGATGGCATCGCAATGATTTTACGGTTAGGGTCTACTTCAACATTTACTTGTGGTTCTGTAACACCGATTCCATATGCAGGTGGTGCTGGCGGTGGTGTTGTTTGAGTTGCTTGTGCTGCTGGTGCAGGTGCCGCTGGGGCTTCTTGTTTCGGAGCTTCCTCAGCATGGTCGTCACCTTTGAATTGCAAGTTTTCATAACCAGGAGCATCAAATGTAACTAGAACTTGTCCAACGGTTGCAACTGTTCCTTCAGCAACTAAAACTTCAAGTACAGTACCTTCAACTGGTGAAGGAATCTCTACAACTGCTTTATCATTTTGTATTTCGCAAAGTACATCATCTTCCTGGACTTTATCACCTGGCTTTATGAACCATTTAACAATCTCGCCTTCATGTATACCTTCACCAATGTCAGGCATTTTAAATTGGAATGTGGTTGCGGTTGCGCTCACTTGGGATTCATCCTCCTATTTTTGCATATATTTCTACCGATCAATGATAAGAAATAAGTGGGAAACAGTTATACTATTCCCCAACTTATATTAGAATGTTAAAACTTTTTTCGCTGTTTCAATTACATCTTTATAAGTTGGAAGCCAAACTGCTTCAGCTTGCGGGAATGGGTAAATCGTGTCAGGTGCTGCTACACGTAGTACAGGTGCTTCCAAGCTTAAAATAGCACGATCGCTAATTTCAGCTACTACATTTGCTGCAATACCAGCTTGCTTTTGAGCTTCTTGAACAACAATAGCACGGCCTGTTTTTTCTACAGACGCAATAATCGTTTCAATATCAAGAGGGCTAACAGTACGTAAATCGATTACTTCTGCAGAGAACCCTTCCTTTTCTAACTCTTCTGCAGCTTTTAGAGATTCATGTACCATTGCACCATAAGTAATAATAGAAAGATCTGTACCTTCACGCTTTACATCTGCTTTGCCCAGTGGAATGGTATATTCTCCTTCAGGAACTTCTTGACGGAATGAACGATATAATTTCATATGCTCAAGGAAAATAACTGGATCATTATCACGGATTGCTGAGATAAGAAGACCTTTTGCATCATAAGGTGTTGATGGGATAACCACCTTTAATCCAGGCTGTTGTGCCATTAAGCCTTCTAAGCTATCTGCGTGCATATCTGGTGTATGTACGCCTCCACCAAATGGTGAACGGAATGTGATTGGAGCACTGAATTTGCCGCCGGTACGGAAACGAAGGCGGGCTGCTTGTCCGGAAATGGAATCCATTACTTCATAAACAAAACCAAAGAATTGAATTTCTGGTACTGGGCGGAAGCCTTGTAGTGCTAGACCAACAGCTAAACCGCCGATTCCAGATTCAGCTAAAGGTGTATCAAAAACACGATCCTCGCCGAATTCATTTTGCAATCCTTCTGTCGCACGGAAAACACCGCCGTTTACGCCAACATCTTCACCGAAAACTAATACGTTCGGATCGTTTTTTAATTCCACACGCATTGCATCTGTAATTGCTTGAATCATTGTCATTTGAGCCATGACTTACTTCGACTCCTTTGCTGAATAAATTTCATATTGCTCTTTTAAGCTGTCTGGCATGTCGGTATACGTAATGTTCATTAAATCCGTTACCTTTTGCTTAGGAGCGGCATCTGCTTGTTTAAGGGCATCTTTAATTTCTTCTTTCGCCTGCTCGATTACTTCATTTTCTCTTTCCTCATTCCATAGGCCTTTCTTTTCAAGGAATTTACGGAAACGAACTAATGGGTCCTTCTTTTCCCATTCATTATCTAATTCAGCAGTACGGTAACGTGTTGGATCATCACCGGCCATTGTATGTGGACCATATCGGTAAGTTAACGTTTCTATAAACGTAGGTCCTTCTCCGTTAATAGCACGCTCACGTGCGTCACGAACAGCAGCATAAACTGCTAATGGATCCATACCATCTACTTGAATACCAACAATACCTGCTGCTACAGCTTTTTGAGCTAGTGTTTTCGCTGCAGTTTGCTTTTCAACAGGAGTTGAAATGGCAAAACGGTTATTTTGAGCGATAAAAATTGCTGGAGCGTTGTATGCACCTGCAAAGTTCATTCCTTCGTAGAAATCACCTTGAGATGTTCCGCCATCACCTGTATATGTAAGGGCAACAGCTTTAACACCACGTTTTTTAAACCCTAAAGCTACACCTGCAGTTTGAACGTATTGCGCACCAATAATAATTTGAGGAATCGCAACATTCACTCCATCAGGAATTTGTCCTCCTGCTAGATGACCTCTGGACCATAAGAATGCTTGATATAATGGAAGACCATGCCATACGATTGGTGGAACATCACGATAGCCTGGTAAGATAAAATCTTCTTTTTCTAGGGCGAATTGAGAAGCTAATTGGGATGCTTCCTGTCCTGCAGTTGGTGCATAGAAGCCAAGACGTCCTTGACGATTCAACGAGATTGAACGCTGGTCAAGAATACGAGTATAAACCATACGGCGCATTAATTCTTGAAGCTGTTCGTCGCTTATTTCAGGCATTGCTGCTTCATTAACAACTTCGCCTTCTTCATTTAAAATTTGAAGCGTTGTAAACTGATTTTCTACAGCTTCGAGTACTTTCTTAGCATCGAGCTGAGCATTTTGGGTTTTAGATGCCATTCGTCACATCTTCCTTTCTCTCATAAAAATAATGTAAAAAAATAAATTCACTCATATTAGATTACCCAAAAACCTTAAACAACATTAACGATTGCTTTACTTTCGTAATTTGTTGTTCTGTACTATAATTTTTCAAATAATTAATAGTACAATAATTAATTCCATATTGAGTTTACATCAACTCCATACACTCGTCAAATACTATGTTTTAATAATTTTACAACATGGAAATAATAATAACTTAATATCTATCTAAAACTTCTGTATCACAATCAATTTGATTCTGTTATATTAATATATTTACTTCATCAACAAAAAAACCGACCAGCGAGGCCGATTTTTTAATCGTTTTCAAGTTTTAGTCCTGCTTCTTTATAAAATTCAAGTTTTTTCGCATTATATTGTACGGTTAATGCATTAAATTTTTCATTTGCATCATATACCAATTGATAAATAGTATTTAAATTCGTAACATGCTCTTCTAGCTGTTCGTATGAAACACTTTCATTTTTTAACATCAGATACAATTCTTTATCATTTTCCAATGCACTTCTATATTCCTTGGCAAGCTGATTATGTACTTTATATCGATTCCTCATTATTTCTATTAGCTCAGAAGCTTTTTTCTTTTGTTCAGTATCGTCTATTTCATTCTTTATATCTTCAACCTGCTTAAATTCTATTTTTGAGTCATTGATACTGTCGATTTCCTTTTGTAAATGGTCTCTTCTCTGTTCAATAATTGAAAGTGCTTCGTCTGCAAGCTTAACAAGCTCATCATGCTGCTTCATACCAAGTTCCATTATCCGATCATATATTTCTTTTTCTTTCTTTTCTAACTTTACAAGGGGCTCTTGCTGCTCTTCAAAAACTTCTTCTGCTTTTACGACGTTTTCTAAGGCTCGGTACATTCTTTCAGTTGTCTCTTCTTTACTAACACATCCAATTAATAAAAAACTAATGGCGAAAATAGAAAAAATAATACGATTCATTCTAACGTTTAACACTTCGCAACCCCCTTAATGATTACAATTCTTACTATATCTGTACTTATTATGTTTGACAATATCTCATGCAACAATTAACTTTTCGCGAATTGTCTGATAGACTAATGAATATCAATATCTTTAGTTTTTAAACAGGAGTGAATGGAATCATGTTAATGATGAATGATATCATTCGAGACGGCCACCCTACCTTAAGAAAAGTAGCGACTGAAGTAACTATGCCGCCATCGGATGAAGAGAAAGAAATACTTAGAAGCCTCTTAGAATATGTTAAAAATAGCCAAAATCCTGAAATATCTTCTCAATATGGATTACGTCCTGGGATCGGTTTAGCTGCTCCGCAGATAAATGTCTCAAAACGCATGATTGCGGTTCATCTTCATGATGAAAAAGGGAACTTATATAGCTACGGATTGTATAATCCAAAAATTATCAGTCACTCTGTCGAAAAAGCTTATTTGGTTTCTGGAGAAGGATGTCTTTCTGTAGACGAGGAAATCCCGGGATATGTGGAAAGGTTTGCTCGAATTACGGTAAAAGGGATCACCCTTGATGGCGAAGAGGTTAAACTTCGTTTAAAGGGGCTTCCAGCGATTTGCTTTCAACATGAAATTGATCATTTAAACGGGATTATGTTTTATGATCATATCAATAAACAAGATCCTTTCAAACCGATTGAAGGTGCCATAGCTATTGAAAGATAAAAAATGCGCAAGTGCTCCCATGCCTTGCGTATTTTTTTATTTATTTTAGTTCCCATATTTTCACCATCCGTTTCATCTGTCAATTTATATCAACTTTCATAATTCTTCCATCTTTATCCATGAGAGAAATCCTGTATATACCATATAATATTAGTATAAAAATGATTGAATAAAAAAAAATCTACAATAATCTGTCGTGGCTTGCTTTACATTGGACAAGGATCGTTTAAAATAGGAAGTAAGGAGATGATCCACTATGTTAAAGAAGCTAAGAAAGAAGCTCTTAAAACAGTGGAACGATTTACTGCGAAAAAAATCAATTGCCTAACTACAACTTTTTTCGAGCCCTTCAAACTTGCGAAGGGCTCCTTCCTTATTGTAAATTGATTATCAGTGTATTATTTACATATTTTTTCTAATAGGTCCAAGCGTTTACTTTTTAGGTGAAAAGTGAATTTACATGAAAAAAATGTAATTATTTTATATAATAGAAAAAGTCATGATCGATTAAGGAGCGATTTATTATGGTATTTAAAATTTATTTTCAAGAAAACATCAAGGAAGTTCCAGTTAGAGAGAAAACAAAGGTTCTCTATGTAGAAGGAGAATCTGTTAGGGATGTACGAAAAAAAATTCAAGATCGTGGATACAATGTTGAAATGGTGCAAGAAGTAAGCGGAGCATTTTTAGAATATGAAAAACAAAATGAAGATTTTAATGTATTGGAGATTTGATAATTTATGAAATTTGTAAAAAATGACCAAACTGCTGTTTTTGCTTTAGGTGGTTTGGGCGAAATCGGAAAAAACACATATGCAGTACAATTTCAGGATGAAATAATCCTGATTGACGCGGGGATTAAGTTTCCAGAGGATGAGCTATTAGGAATTGATTATGTTATTCCTGATTATACCTATTTAGTAAAGAACGAAGATAAAATAAAAGGATTGTTTATTACCCATGGACACGAGGACCATATCGGCGGTATTCCTTATTTGTTACGTGAAGTAAATATTCCGATTTATGGCGGTAAGCTTGCCCTAGGACTTATTAAAAATAAACTCGAAGAACATGGGCTCTTAAGAACGGCGAAGTTAAATGTAATTCAAGAGGATGATGTGATCAAGTTCCGAAAGACATCTGTTTCTTTCTTCCGAACGACACATAGTATCCCAGATTCATACGGTATCGTTGTAAAAACTCCGCCAGGACAAGTCGTGCATACTGGCGACTTTAAATTTGATTTTACACCAGTGGGTGAACCGGCTAATTTAACTAAAATGGCTGAAATCGGAAAAGAAGGAGTACTATGTTTATTGTCAGATAGTACTAATAGTGAAATTCCGGAATTCACCATGTCTGAACGTCTTGTTGGCGAAAGCATTGATGACATTTTCCGAAAGGTCTCAGGCCGCATTATATTCGCTACCTTTGCTTCTAATATTTACAGACTACAGCAAGTAGTGGAAGCAGCAGTTGCTAACGGAAGAAAAGTCGCTGTTTTTGGCCGCAGTATGGAGTCGGCTATTACGATCGGTCAAGAACTTGGCTATATTAATGCACCAAAAGAAACGTTTATCGAAGCAAATCAAATTAACCGACTTCCTGCAGACAAGGTAACAATTCTATGTACTGGCAGCCAAGGTGAAGCTATGGCCGCATTATCTAGAATCGCAAATGGGACGCATAGACAGATTCAAATTATTCCAGGCGATACCGTTGTTTTCTCATCTTCACCTATCCCAGGGAACACAATTAGTGTAAATCGGACGATTAACCAGTTGTTTAGAGCAGGTGCTGAAGTTGTTCACGGTAAACTCAGTAACATCCATACTTCTGGACATGGCGGTCAAGAGGAACAAAAGTTAATGCTTCGCTTAATCAAACCAAAATTCTTTATGCCAATTCACGGCGAATATAGAATGCAAAGAATGCATGCTAAATTAGCAGTAGACTGTGGCGTTGAAGAAGAGAATTGTTTTATTATGGACAATGGTGAAGTATTAGCTCTTTCTGAAAACAGCGCGCAAGTAGCAGGGAAAATCCCTTCAGGCTCTGTTTATATTGATGGCAGCGGTATTGGTGACATTGGGAATATTGTTCTACGTGATAGAAGGATTCTTTCTGAAGAAGGATTAGTAGTTGTAGTGGTTAGCATTAACATGAAAGACTTCAAGATTGCTTCAGGTCCGGACCTTATCTCTAGAGGTTTCGTCTACATGAGAGAATCTGGCGACTTAATTAACGACGCTCAAAACCTAATTACTAAGCATTTAAATAAGGTAATGGAACGAAAAACAAGTCAATGGTCCGAAATTAAAAATGAAATCACAGATACATTAGCACCATTCCTTTACGAAAAAACGAAACGCAGACCAATGATTTTACCAATCATTATGGAAGTATAAGAAAAAGCGGAAGCACCCTAAGGGACTTCCGCTTTTCTTATTGTCTAGCTGCAGCGCCTAGGGGCTCGGGGTCATATGCCAATCCGTCAAGAAAGACCAACCTTCTCGCCGGCTCGTCTTATGCCTGTCGCCCCTGTGCAAGGCGCTTCCGCTTTTCTTATTGTCTAGCTGCAGCGCCTAGGGGCTCGGGGTCATAAGCCAATCCGTCAAGAAGGTAAAGACCAACCTTCTCGCCGGCTCGTCTTATGCCTGTCGCCCCTGTGCAAGGCGCTTCCGCTTTTCTTATTGCATTACCTTACGTTCAAAACGATCAATATCTTCATCTGTACCAATAACAATTAATACATCGTTTGCTCTGATATCTTCATTGGCCTTTGGAGATACGATGATATCCATACCTCTTTTAATGGCAACAATATTTAATCCATATTTCTTACGAATGTCTAAATCAATGATGGTATGACCGCTAATCTTACTGTTTGCAAAAATTTCAACAATACTATGTTCATCTGATAACTCCAGGTAATCTAAAACACTGCTTGAAGCCATATTATGAGCTATTCTTCTGCCCATATCTCGTTCAGGGTGAACAACCTTGTCAGCGCCAATCTTCACTAGTACTTTCTCATGATAATCATTTTGTGCTTTAACGGTAATATGATTTACCCCTAATTCTTTTAAGATCAACGTGGTTAAGATGCTAGATTGAATATCATCTCCAATCGCAACTATAACGTGGTCAAAATTTCGAATACCTAGACTCTTTAATACAGCCTCATCCGTTGTATCTCCCACAGCAGCATGAGATGCTATCATAGCAAAGGCATTTACTCTTTCTTCATTTTTATCGATTGCCAATACCTCAAATCCTTCATCGGAAAGAGTACGACAAATGCTGCCACCGAAACGGCCCAGTCCTATTACTGCAAAATTCTTCCTCACTAAAAACTCCCCCAGCAAAATCAATTAACCATTTTTATTTTAGCATATCCAAATTAGTTGAATATACTTATTTATCCGTTACCATTATGGTTCCTTGTCTTTTTGATAGATAGGTAAATAAAAACAGCAACCACTGCAATGATAACTATGATTGGTATATTACCAACAATAAAAACAAATAAACCTGAAATAGCTGCTAAGAGGAAGTTAGTACTTTTCATAAATTGCTTTTTAGTCTTATCCCAAGTATTAAGATCTTCATCATCAAGATTTGGGACTATAACTTTATTTTCAAAAAGTGATAAATGAACGGTCGATAATGCAGTCTGATTTTCTAAATATTTCATTCTTCCTTGAATCGTTTCGATTTCCTCTTGAACTGTGGCAAGGTCTGCTGAAATTTTCAAAAGATCTTCCGTCTTTTGTGCAGATTGCATGAATGATGTTAAACGCTCTTCCACAACTCTTTTTGACTTCATTCGTGAGTCAAGGTCGATATATTCTTCAGTGACATCCGTACCAGTAATATTCCTTTGTAGAACCTCAGCTGCCTGCCCCTCAGCATCATGTAAAAAGGCTTGGAAATTCTTTTGGGGAATGCGAACAGTAATTTGCCCGCTTACTTGTTCTATACCATCCTTAGAAACATTAGACTGTGAGATATAACCCCCGTACTTTATCACTTGTTCTTCTATATTTTGCAAGGTATCTTCAAATTTCTTAACACGAAGCTGTAAATCGGCTTGATAAATAACCATTTGGCTAGGGGCTTCTAACTCTGCAGGAGCTGTTTTCTCTTGTCTAGCATTATTATCAAGTGATAGTTGTGATTTTTCTTCCTTAGCAGCTGAATCCATTTCCACACTACTGTCACTACTCATTTTTGTATCTTCACTTTTACTGCTTGAACTGCAAGCAGCTAGAAAAAGCACCAGAGAAATGAAAGCAATTAATCTGAATACCTTTTTCATTTGTGTAACCCCCTTTTATCTATTTATAAATACGGACGTTAAATAATTGGGATGGTTACAACTATAAACGCAAAAAAACTGATCGTTGAATAACGAACAGTCCTTTAATCATTTATTCAGTTTTTTCCATTTCATCGAGTACACGGTTGACTCGCTTTTCAAGCATTTTCATTCCGCTTCCTCCTGCTTGGAAATGTCGGAGTTTGCCTTCACGGTCGAATACGTAATATGCCGGGACATATTGGTTTTCGAATGCTTCTGTTAGTTTATGTTCATTATCAACAAAAATTGGCTGGATGATTTCATGCTCTGCTGCAACTTGCTTGATTTGCTCTATATCTAGGTCCTCTTCCGACCTAGGCATATGCACTGCAACCACATTTAATTTATCTTTATATTCATCACGGAATTGATTAACTTGCGGCATAGCTTCTTTACATAAGTAACAGCTGACTGACCAGAAATGAATAAGTGTAGGTTTATCACCCACTAGATCCTCTCTTATTACTTCTCCATTTAACCATTCAACTGCACCGGTTAGTTCTGGCATTGGCTCACGTAGTTTCATGATATATCCCCTTTTTAAAAAAAACCTAACACCAATGGTTAGGTCTATCGTTTTAAATGTAAGAATTATGCGTTAAGTGTAGCTTGTCCTGGTTTCCAGTTAGCTGGGCAAAGACCACCAGTTTGTAGTGCTTGAAGGACACGTAATGTTTCATCGACATCACGGCCGATATTGTTGTGGTTAACAACTGAATACATTAACTCACCTTCTGGGCTGATGATGAATAAGCCGCGAAGTGCAATACCTTCTTCCTCGATTAAAACCCCATAGTCACGTGCAACAACATGGTTAGTGTCTGCAGCTAATGGATAGTTAAGCTCACCAAGGCCATTATTTTTGCGTTCTGTGTTAATCCAAGCAAGGTGTGTATGTATTGTATCAGTTGAAGCTCCAATAACAACTGCATCAAGATCATCGAATTCTTCATAACGATCAGATACCGCAGTAATTTCTGTTGGACATACAAAAGTAAAATCCATTGGATAGAAGAACAACACAGTCCACTTTTCATTTTTCATGTTTTCTTCAAGGCTTACTTTTCCAAACTCTTTGTTCGGTAATACTGCATCCATTTCAAATCTAGGTGCTTGTTTCGCTACCATACGTTCTGGCATATCTAACCCCTCCAATTTGTATTATAATAGTCCCTTAATTGGTTTACCCTATTTAACTAAAGAATAAACGACGATATGTAACAATCTTTTCTAATTTTCAGTTTAACATTATTATACAAAAGAATAAAACGAAACGCTTTTTAGAAAGAAACTTAATTTCCTTGAAACGTAATATAGCTAGTGAGAATATCAATTGCGACTTCTATGGCCTCTTCATTTGGGTTTAATTTGGCATGGTGCAGTCCATATTGCGAATCCACTCCGAGCCAAAACATTAAACCGGGAATTTCCTTCAACATATAGCCAAAATCTTCACCTGTCATAGCTTCTTGGCATTCAATGACATCAATCGTGGTTTGTGTTCTCATATATTGTATGAAATCTCTCGTAATTTTTTCATCATTGTAAACCTGGTGATACATCGCACCATAATCAATTACTGCTTCACATTCAAAACTAGTCTCTATCCCCTTTACGACGGCATCTATTCGTTGTTTCACCTTAGCCATTGAATCATCAGAAAGTGTACGAATTGTTCCTTCAAGTCTAGCCTTCTCAGCAATAATATTTTGAACGGTTCCACTAGTGATTTTTCCAATCGTAATAACTGCACTATCTAATGGATTAACATTCCGAGAAATAATCGTTTGAAGCTGACCGACAAGCGAGCAAGCAGCTATTACCATATCATTTGTTAAATGGGGATAAGCAGCATGGCCCCCCTTCCCTTTTAGGTCGATAAATAGCTCTGAGGTATTCGCAAATAATAGCCCCTCTTTAATCGCAATCGTTCCGACAGGATATTCTGGAGCGATATGTAAGGCAAAAATAATGTCGGGCTTCCATTCCTTCATAATGTCGGATTTTAGCATTGGTTCTGCTCCGCCCGGCCCCTCTTCTGCAGGTTGAAAAATAAATAAAATATTATCTTCTATTGGATTATTGACAAAGTGTGTTAAAACACCCAGCGCGATACTCATATGAAAATCGTGTCCGCAGGCATGCATTTGTTCCTCATGGGTTGAAGAGAACTCTAATCCCGTTTCTTCCACAATTGGCAGCCCATCAATATCTGCGCGATAACCAATGGTTTTTCTGGGATTTAAACCTTGAACTTTAACAAAGAGTCCAGTTTTCCACTTTTTAATGGATATTCTCTCTTGTGATAAGTTTTCAATATACGATAATAAATAAGCTTGTGTTTTATGTTCTTGGAAACCCAATTCAGGTATTAAATGCAGTTCACGGCGAATTTTTACAAAAGGGTTCATTTCTTTCACTCCTTTTACTAGAAAGAAAGCGTGGAGATTATCCACGCTTTACTTTGTCTTAGATTTATAGCTGGCGAAGTTCTTGCATAATTTCTGTTTTAGATTTTGTTTTCTCATCTATATCCTTAATTTTTTTAGCAGGAGTGCCAGCTACGACTGTGAACGGAGGAACATCCTTTGTAACGACTGCACCAGCAGCAACTACTGATCCTTGTCCTACTCTAACTCCTTCTAAAACCACTGCATTCGCACCTATTAACACATCATCTTCTATTATAACAGGCTGTGCGGATGGTGGTTCAATCACACCAGCTAAAACTGTTCCTGCACCGATATGACAGTTCTTCCCTACAGTAGCTCTTCCGCCGAGAACAACACCCATGTCTATCATCGTTTTCTCACCAATAACTGCGCCAATATTAATAACAGCACCCATCATGATTACGGCATTATCTCCAATTTCTACTTGGTCACGAATCGTCACTCCAGGTTCAATACGAGCATTAATATTTTTTGTATTTAATAATGGAATCGCTGAATTGCGGCGGTCATTTTCAACTACATAATCCTCTATTTTCGCTTGGTTTGATTCTAACACTTGGTTAATATCTGACCATTCTCCAAAAACAACACCTGTATTACCATTAATAAAAGTTTTAGAATCACTTCCAAAATCAATACCTTCTAAATCACCTTTTACATAAACCTTTACTGGCGTTGCCTTTTTGCTGTTTTGAATAAAAGAAATAATTTCATTTGCATCCATCATTTTCATAGTACTACCTCCAAATATAATTAAAATTTACTTTACCAAACAAAAGTATTGAAAACAAGAGAAATAAACATAATCATCTGCTGTTTTGACAGCTATGTTCTTTAATGAGATCCACGAACGCTTGTACTTGTTTGAGTTTAAATGACGACTCATATGCTAGTAACCATGTATCTCGTTGAAGTGCATTACCATCTTCATCTAATAACGGAATTTTATAAATTTCTTTTTCACTATTATTTAAAGTTATACCCGGTAAGATCGAATAACCTAAACCATTAAAGGTTAATTGCTTACATGTCTCAATTTGATCGACAAGAATTGTTCTTTTGGGTGAGGTTTTGAATTGGCGCATCCACCAATCTTGTATCTCTTGATAATAATTAGAATCACTTTTAAATTGAATGAAAGGTCTGTCTGTTTCCAATAACTGTTCGGGTCTGGTAATATCTCGATCAACTAAAAAGAGCGGATCACTGAATAGTTTAATTTTAACGCCTTTCCAATCTGGCATTCCTCGAATGATACCAATATGTACTTGATCATCATATAAACTTTTCAATATTTCACTGCTCCAGCCAGTTATAAGTGATATTTTTGCTTGTGGATACGTATCACTATATTTTTTTAAGACGGGAGGGAGCCAATTTTGACCAACGATCGAGGCCACTGCTATTTTCAATGTTCCTGATACTCCAGATTGAAGGGAGTGTACCGTTTCCCGAACCTTTTCTTCTTTAACTAGAACCTCGTTTACAAATTGAATGACATGTTCACCTGCTGGAGTAAGTGCCAGTCCTTTTTGTGAGCGGATAAATAATTTAGTTCCCCACTCTTTCTCAATGGTTTGAAGACGTTGTGACAACGCTGGCTGTGATACGAAAAGCCTCTCTGCGGCTTTACGCATATTCATCTCCTGAGCTAAAACAGATAATAAGTGAAATTCAGATATAGAGGACAAAACCATCCACCTTTATACTTTAGTAAACATCACCATCTTATTATATAGAGAAAATTAAAACTTTTCATTATTAAGCTGCATTTTTTTATTTAGAAAAAGCTCTGCACATTTATGCAGAGCCGCGGTTTTGTTTTGGAATGAAAGTTATCAGGATTAAACTTATAATAGCAAAGGCAAGTACAACATAATATACCCAATGCAAGGATTGCGTTAGACCTTCTTGGAGCAGTTCTTTCACTGATATATGTAAATCTGCCCGTTCATTTTCCTTTAATAATAAGTTTGCAGAATCCACTGTTAATTTTTCATCAGTACTGCCCGCATTTTCACGAAGGTAGTCTGCAAGCCGATTATTGAGAATTCCTCCAAGTAAAGCAGCACCTATTGTGTTTCCTAGATTCCTCATAAACATATTTGCTGCAGTTGCAACTCCTCTTTGCTGCCAGCCTACGGTGCTTTGTATAGAAACGATAAAAGCAGTAGACGTTAAGCCCATACCAAACCCAACAATAAAGGAACCAGCAGCCGCCCAGAGGGGGCCTGAGGAAGAAGTCATTGTTACAAATACCAAACTTCCTATGATTAAGGCTGTACCCCCAATAAGGGATGTTTTTCGGTATCCCATAGAAATTAACATCTTTCCTGAAAATGTAGACGCAATTGGCCAGCCAATTGACATGGTTGTTAACGTAAAGCCCGCGACAATCGGTGATTGTTCCATTACCCCTTGAACAAATGTAGGAAGAAAACTGGAAATCCCAATCAACATAATTCCCGTCGTTAAACTAGTAACATTTGCTACAAAAATAGACCTTTCCTTCCATATATTAAATGGCATGACTGGTTCTTTTACACGGCCTTCATGAAAAACAAAGATACTAATGGTAATAATAAATAGGACTGCCAAACTTATGATTTGCCAAGAGATCCAGGACCACCGTCCTCCACCCTCAACAAGTAGAAACATTAATGATGAGATTGATATGGTTAATAGAAACGCACCTATGTAATCAATTTCGTGTTTTTTCTTTTCAACATTTTCGTGCAAAAAGATTCCTATACCAATTAAAGAAAGGATCCCGAGTGGAATGTTTATCCAAAATACATACTTCCAGCTCACATACTGAACCAGTAAACCACCGACTGCTGGACCCGTAACGGCAGAAATTCCCCATACACTTGCAAGGTAACCCTGGACTTTTGCTCTCTCTTCAGCTGAATAAATATCGCCCACAATCGTCGTAGCAATAGGCGTAACAGCTCCCGCCCCAAATCCTTGGATTAAACGGAAAAGAATAAGTGATTCCATTGACGTGGCAAATCCGCAAAGAATGGATCCAATTAGGAAAATGATAATTCCGATAAAGAGAATAGGTTTTCTACCGAATAAATCTGATAATTTACCATAAATTAGTACCGTTACCGCATTCATTAATAGATAAGCAGAAAAAACCCAACTATAGAGAGTAAAGCCGCCCAAGTCAGCCACAATAGCCGGCATGGCTGTCGAAACAATCGTTGCCTCTATTGCTCCCATGAACATTGCAAGCATGACTGCTGCTAGAACCAGCGGTCTATTTGTCTGCCCTTTTTTAGACTGGGAAACCGGAGCACCCATTTTCACACCTCTACTTTCTCTGGAAAATAATACAGCCCCCTTTTGGGAGCCTTATTTATCACTTTTATTCATCTTATTAATAGCTAAATTTAACTGGGTTAACACTGTACTCCTAGGCAAAATACCTTCGAAATAACCATCCTCGGTGTCTATACAAAGAAAAGGATGATTTACTAAGAGCCTTAAACAGGTTTTAATGGAAGCAGATACTTTAACCCGCGGAACTGATGTATTCATTACCTCTTCCACTCTCTTTTTTTCAAGTTGTTCAAATTCTATTCTTTCAAGTCCGAGAATCGAATCCATTATTATTGGGGTACTAATTAGACCGTGTAATTTATAATTAGGATCTAGTACGGGTATCGCTGTATATCCGCTCTTCGTTAACACTAATAAGGCGTGTTCTAGATTATTTCCAACCTGTACATGAGCAACACGCTCAGATGGAATCATTAATTTCCGAATATCTATCTCTAAAAATTCTCCACTGTGAAGACTTATCATCGCCGAAAACTCCTCAATGTTTGTTATACCACATGTATATTCTACCATAGTTTTCGGAGAACTGGGTTTTTTTATAAAAAAACAGAAAAAGATAGGAACCGAAATCGGTTCCTACTGGATTAGATCAAAAATTTCAATCGTGATCATGTCGACATTATCAAATTGATAACGCTTTGGCTTTTCCTTTTCATTATATATTTCCAATTCAAATGTTTCTGTTTTTGGATGAAATGTAACCTGACACTTTCTTTCACCATTCACTTCGAAATAGCGTTGTGCCGGTTCACCTCCATTAGACTGTTCCTGAAGGTTTTTTAACCGGGTTAATATCCCTTGAAGCTGTGACATATGCTCCGTCTCCTTTCAAACACAAGCAAACTTTCTACTGTTATGTTTCTCTTTTAGCCTATTTCTATCCTTATCGATTATTTCCAGTAATAATCTCAGGTAGAAAATATGCCAATATTAAAAGAATAAAATAACAGAGAGCATTTGTCCAAGCAAAAATGAAAAAAATGGGAAACTTTTTTTCAATAGGCTTTATCTATAATCGATTTAGGGATATTATTATATAAATATTCATCTACTTTCCAGCCGCCATTCATTTTCTTTAATACTACTCCCTCATAATGGTCTTCATAACTTACAGGACCATCGGTAGTTGATGGAAAAAATTGAAGAACATAAATCCTTTCAGGGGAGATGACAACTTTTGTTTCATCAGAAAAATGGAAAAAGGGAATATAATAAAATGCAAAATCCGAGCCATAGGTAACAAATTTCCCCTCTTCTTTAAATATATTCTCATCCCAAAACATTTTTTGATATTTATCAGAGAAATAAGGGCTTAAAACATCAATAATTTCTTCTTTTGTTCTAGTTTGATCACTAAGAGAGATTTGAGCCTGAAATGCTTCCTGGAGGAATCTAAAAACATCGTTTTTATTACTTAAACTATCTTTTGCATTTGGAGACAAAGGTATTAATAATAGCGCTATAAGGAGTATTAGCAAAGTTTTCTTCAATTTCTTTTCCCCCTGTATTTCAAAAACTTGTTAATATTCATTTTAACAATAAATATTCCAACCAAACGTATAAATAAATCGCAAAAAAACAGCAGCAAAAGACATTTATCCACAATTTATATTAATAACCACTCGAAAAATCTTTATAAAAAATAGGCCCTCTTAAAGAGGCCCTATCAAAAAAAACTAATTACACAAAAAAGGATGATAAAGAGAACCAATGCAAAAAATATACCATATGATACGAATATCGGATTGCTAAGATAGATATGTTTTTGTACTGGCTTAGGGATAGTGGAATCGATATCTCCTTCTGCAGTTTTTTGTTTTCTGGCAATAACCAATGTATACACAAGCGAAACCGCAAGAATACCTACAATAACGATGGAGAGTGCATTAACAAATAGATTCATGAGCGATTTCTCCTTTAATAAAGTTAATATTAAGTTTCCACCGCCCTAACCATTCTATGCAATTTAAGTTATAACAACTGGTCATGATCAAATAAATACTGATAGCTAATATCAATAAATAAATAGTCATTCCCATTTATAGGAATAGAGAAGGTTCGAATTGTTTCCCCAGACTCGATATCACTATATAAATCCGAAAGAATGCCCTTGCCTCCATTCCTCATTTTTATAATATTTTCTAAAAAATATGGACGCCAGCTCCAATTCTTTAGGATATATTCTTTTTGCGTAAACCAGCCGTTTTCTCCTTTAAAGATGTTAGAAGATTTTTGAAAACCATCTTCATCACATACATACATTCGGAATGCAATCTCATCCATTTCCTTTGCGAGTGAAGTAAATAAATCCTCGTAATTAGCTTGTTTATTCTTTACAAGGATGTCTTGTACTTTATTTTGAAAATACTCAGCGGCTGAATAAATTGCCTCAAGCTTCCTTTTCTCATAAGCAATAAATTCATGAAATTTCCCTTTTAACCGCTCTTTTAGTAATTCCCGCTCAATAAACTCCGGTGCAGGTGGATGAAGATAAAAACCTTGGTAATATCTCCCTCCATTTTTCCATGCAAATTGGAGCTGATAACTCATTTCTATATTTTCAAACAATAATGTAGCCCCAATTTTCCTCGCTAATAATGACAGAGAAAATAGAACGTCCGTAAAGCTTGATGCGGTTGCGTTTGATTTTAGTGCTTGTAAATTAATTTTAATGATATCAGGATTTAATTGGCCAATTCTCTCAAAGTAATTGGTGTCACTATCAATACTGGCAATCGCTACCTTAATGCCATACGTACGATAATACTGTAATAAATGATCCAATTGAGCCAAATCACCCTTATAATTACCTTCAGAAATTTCAAGGACTATTCTCTTTAAATTCAATCCTTTTTTTTCAAAAGCCAGCAGTTCCTGTAGAAATGGCTCTCCATGTCGATACATGAGTAAATCGGCATCACGATTCAAATAGAAACTGACATCATCTTCTAGTCCGATTGCAAGGTCTAACGCTTTCTGAACTAACAGCAGATCAACTTCATATTTATATTCTTCTGGAATTTGGTCATCAAGAAAAAATTGACCTAAGCTAATGATGTTACCTTCCGATCGATATCTGCCTAAAACCTCATATGCGATAACACGCTGCTCATCTGCACTAAAAATTGGTTGAAAATAAGGAATGACATTTTCAAGATCCGTTAGGATATCCAATGCATCCATACAAGTACCCTCCAGAAAAAGATTTTCCTCATTATACCATACCCTAATATACAATACGCTCAACTTGCATATCTTGTTCTTTTCCAAAAGGATACCATCATAGCAAAACTGAAACAACCAAATGATAAAACCAATTCCATATGATTGGGGGATACCTCTTGAAAAAACTTTGTTTGATGGCTTCAATCCTTCCACTTTTTGGATTTATTAATACAGACGATACAGCTTCACAAAAACCAGAGAAACAAAGCTATACAGAAATATACGAACAAGTACCAAGCCCAGCAATCAAAAGAGCGGGGAATTCCGCCATTAATCATACGCATGTGATCAATCACCCACCTAAAAAGGATTCTAAAATGCTTGACGTTGTATTAATAAAACAAAATCCGGAGCTCAAATATGGGTGTGAAGTAACAAGCCTTGCAATGGTATTAAATTATGCAGGTGTAAACACAGACAAAATGGATTTATATCGTTCCATTCAAAAAGATCCCGACCCTATAAGAAGAGCGGGAAATGGCGATATATTAAATTGGGGCAATCCCGCAGATGGTTTCGTTGGAGATATGACAGGAAGGACACCAGGGTATGCCGTCTTCGATAAACCCATGGAAGTATTAGTGAATCAAAAACTTCCAGGAAGAGCAATTAATTTAACAAATCAGCCATTTGAAAGAGTTCTAGAGCATGTTTCTGCTGGTTATCCCGTAGTCGTTTGGACAACAGGTGACTATCGGTTACCTGATCGCTGGGAGGCATGGAATCATGGGCAGGAATTGATAAAAACACCTCTTGATCTACATGCAGTAGTTCTTGTAGGCTATGATACAGACTATGTATATTTGAATGATCCGCTTTCAGCAAAAAAACAAGTAAGGGTAGATAAAGAACAATTTATTGAATCCTGGAAGGCTTTACAAAGCAGGGCAATTAGTTATAAATAGACAGCAGCCAAAAAATGGCTGCTTTTATGTATTTTTTTTACATTTTAGAATATGAACTAGTATAGACCGTTTTTTATAAATAATCATTTATCATATTACTTGCAAAATGAACCAATTTTAAAGAAAATACGAATGACTCTTTTTTAATAAACCAATAAAATTCGAAGATAGGTTGGTAGAAAAAATATGCCAAAAAAAATAAAAAGGAGAACTTTCTTAAAACGTACCTTTGGAACGTTCCTAACAGTTCTCGGTCTCGGTTCAGGCGGTTACTTCTATGCCAATCGAATTGAACCTTCACTTTTAGAAATCAAAAGAATTGAAATCAAACATTCCTTAATTCCCCCTAGTTTTAACGGTACGACAATTGTCCAATTTAGCGATACCCACTTAGGTTTTCATTATAATATAAACCAATTTAAAAAATTGGTAGAAAAAATTAATCAACTCGAGCCTGATTTAATTTTTTTTACTGGAGATTTATTGGACGAGCCAAATAAATTTGATGAAATAAATAAAGTCGCTCCAATCTTGAAGCAATTAAATGCCACTATCGGTAAATATTGTATTTATGGAAACCATGACCATGGTGGTTATGGGTCAGAAATCTATCGAAACCTAATGGAATTTTCAAGCTTTACTGTACTGCTAAACGAATCCTTGCTTATTAAACAAAAAGATGGCACCTCTATTTCTCTTCTAGGTATAGACGACCGTATGCTGGGAAGACCCAATTTGGAAACCGCCATGAAACAGGTCCCCAAAGATTCATTTAAACTACTGTTATCACATGCTCCAGATGTTGCTGATGAAGCCTTAAATTATGGGGTACATTGGCAATTAAGCGGGCATAGTCATGGGGGACAGGTAAAAATCCCTTTTGTCGGTGCACTTGTGATCCCTCCATACGCACAGAATTACCCTGAGGGCCTCTATACGATTGGCCAGGACAATCCCTTATCGTTATATGTAAATCGGGGAATTGGTACCACTCGACTGCCCTTTCGATTCTTAGCAAAACCTGAATTAACTGTATTTACTCTCTCATCAGGAACAAATTAAGAAAATCCTTGCCAGTGATTGGATAAGGTTTTTTCTGTTTTTTACAATAATGTTTTTACTTTCTGGTATTTCTATTTTACAATTAATAATAATAATAAAGATAGACCAATATAAAAACTAAAAGGAGTACCTATTTTGACTGATGATAGAAAACACCCCCATACAAAAGGAAAGCTGACAATCGATAACCTCTCACAAGCTCTCTTTATTGTTAATCGCCATGCAAAAACAGCTCCAAACCCCAAATTTTTATACAAATTAAAGCATGAATCATTAAAAAAATTAATAGAAGAAGGAAAAGCAAAAAAAGTTGGCCTTCATTTTTCCCAAAACCCACGTAATAGTAAACAACAATCCGACGTCCTTGTCGAATGTGGTCATTATACCTTTCATATTCCTCCTACCAAGTCTGATTTTGCTGAACTGCCTCATTTGGGCAAGTTAGATGGCAGCGTAAGGAATCCAAAATCTTCACTTTCACTAAGCCAGGCAAAATCGGTGTTACAGATTTATACCGGAATTAATGAAATCGAACAGCCACCCTCAAATCGACAAAAAAACCGCCCCTATCAAAAACCTATTTTTAAAAAGTTAGGGGAAAGATATACGTAAAAAGCCGGACTCATCCGACTTTTTTACGTATTTTTTTATTATTGGAAATATTCTCTCCCAACCTCTACTTGCCAATAATTGTAGAATATTTCTATAAATCTGTTTATAATCAAAGGTATTGATGAAAGCAATGGAAGGATGAACAAGGTGGAGCATTTAATTAATACCAAAGTTCAAAATATTGAGGTTTCAGGAATCAGAAAATTTTATAATATGGTATCACACATAGATGATGTTATTTCATTAACTATTGGTCAGCCAGATTTTCAAACACCAGAGCATGTTAAACAGGCTGGCATTGAAGCGATCGAGGATAATTTCACCTCCTATACCCATAATGCAGGTATCAGTGAATTACGAATTGCTGCTTGCGATTTTGTTGCGAAAAAATACCATCTAGCTTATGAGCCAGATTCGGAAGTAATTGTTACTGTAGGAGCAAGTGAGGCCATTGATATCACATTTAGAACAATATTGGCTGAAGGTACAGAAGTAATTCTGCCTGGCCCAATATATCCTGGATATGAACCCATTATTCGGATGTGTGGGGCTGTCCCCGTGCATGTCGATATCAGGGAAAATGGATTTCGATTTACCTTAGAAATGATTAAACCTTATTTAACCGATAAGACACGCTGTATTGTAATGCCTTATCCATCTAACCCAACAGGAGTTAGTCTTACAGAGTCCGAGTTAAAGGAAATAGCGGATTACTTGAAAGAGAGAGATATATTCGTACTTGCAGACGAAATTTACAGCGAGTTGACTTATGATCAACCCCATATTTCGATTGCTGCGTTTTTAAAGGAGAAAACGATTGTCATTAATGGCTTATCAAAATCTCATTCAATGACTGGATGGAGAATTGGATTTCTATTTGCACCTAAAGACATTACAAAGCACATATTAAAGGTGCACCAATATAATGTCTCCTGTGCCAATTCAATTGCACAGAAAGCCGCTCTAGCCGCTTTAACAACGGGAATCGATGATGCCACTCCAATGAAAAAGGAATATATCATAAGACGCGACTATGTTTATAATCGTTTGTCCACCATGGGGCTTCGTGTAGTCAAGCCTGATGGGGCATTTTATTTCTTTGTGAAGATCCCTGACTTCATTCAATTAAATAGTTTTGACTTTGCCCTAGAGATGGTCCACCAAACAAAAGTAGCCGTAGTACCTGGAAGTGCATTCTCTGAATACGGTGAAGGTTATTTTAGATTATCTTTTGCCTGTTCATTAGAGACGTTAGAAACTGGATTAAACCGAATTGAGACATATTTAAACATGAAAAAGTAAAATTACCCTCACTGCTGCAGTGAGGGTAATTTTATTATTGACCTGTATATTTACCATTATTTTTAGGTGCTTTTTCTTTTTTCGCTTTATCTTTATGAATTTTATTTGTTGCTGCTGACCCCATCTCATGAGCAAATTCTTCATTTAAGACAGCAGAATCAAAACCCTTTTTATTTTTTTGCTGTGGGTCATTCTTTTTTGTTCTCTTTGCCATAAACAGTTTCCTCCTATTTCAGCTTCTATCATAGTTTCTGAAATCAAGAGCTATTTATTCAAGCCGGTTAGGACTTCCAATATTTATAAAGAGCTTGTGTTCCACTATTTTCCTCACCCAGTTCAGCAAGTTGGACATAAAGCTTCTTGGCCAAATCTAAACCAGGAACTTTCATGTCCATTTGCGCTGCTTCATCTAAGGCAATTTTCATATCTTTAATAAAATGTTTTATATAAAACCCGGGTTCAAAGTTACCATCAAGCATTCTTGGTGCCAGGTTGCTCAATGACCAGCTTCCTGCAGCGCCAGTTGTTATACTTTTTAAAACGGATTCTGGGTTTAACCCTGCTTTTTCAGCATATACGATCGCTTCACAAACACCTATCATATTAGAGGCAATCGCGATTTGGTTGCACATTTTGGTGTGCTGACCTGCACCGGCTTTACCCTGGTAGACGATAGTTGATCCCATCAAATTTAACAATGGTCTTATGGCCTCCACGTCCGCTTCCTCTCCGCCAACCATAATAGACAGCTTCGCTTCCTTTGCTCCTACATCCCCGCCAGAAACAGGTGCATCAATGGTATGTATTCCTCTTTCTTTCGCAGCCTTAAATATTTTTACTGCCAGTGATGGAGCTGAAGTTGTCATATCAACGAGGTAACTTCCCGCTTTAGCATGACTTACCAATCCATCTTTTCCTAAGTAAATCTCTTCAACGTCAGTGGGATAGCCAACCATGGTAATAACAACATTTGCCTTTCGAGCTACCTCTCGTGGAGTTCCCCCCCACTCTGCACCTTTTTCTAACAGTTCCAACGCCTTTTCCTTTGTCCTTGAATAAACAATTAATGGATAACCAGCAGCCATTAAATGTCCTGCCATACTTTTTCCCATTACGCCTGTCCCAATGAAACCAATAATAGTATTTTCTGGAGTAAACAATAGGATCAATCCTCCGATTATGAATTTCCTTCATAATTATATAATTTTTAACACAAAAAAACCGGAACTAAGTACTTTCCGGTTATCGTGCTCAATCTCCAAATTTATGCACCTTTTTAGTCTCTCCTAGATAAAAAAGTGATAAACACATTTTTCACAGCTCTGACGAAAAATTTGTTAGGTACACTCTTCCAAAAACTTCTTGGTTGTTATATATCTCGATTGAAACTGCCTGATTTTTTTCTATCATTGTTTGAAGCTCATGTATGTGTAAGTCATTTTTTAACGGCAGCGGGTCCATGAAAATATATTTTTCACTTTTACCCTTGACCTCCAAATATTCACCATTGAGAACTTGTTCTTCACCATATATTATTTCACGCTTACCTATCGCCGAAGCCAAACGATCATCATGAATGGTAACTTTGACTTTATATAATTCATGTCTATCCAATATCTCATTATTAATTCTAAATCGAAATTGAAGTTCATTATTTTTTGTTAACAAGGCATCCGCGTAACGATTGACAATCAGTTCCTTTGATAGGGGAATTCCACACCCGGTTAGTGTTGTGCCTAATAGAATCATACTTATTAAAACAAAAAACATTTTTATACTTCTCCGCATGATAAACACTCCTTTATGTTTTTACCTTAGCCAAATATTTCTGGTAATAAACGTTAAGCGAGGTCGTTATTGGAAGTATATGAGATAGTTAAATAGATTTAATCATACCCCCATCAACTAAAAAAGAACTTCCTGTCATATAGCTATTAGCATCGGAAAGGAGGAATACTGCTACATTGGCAAATTCCTCAGGTGTTCCATATCGCTTTAGCGGAATTTGCGCTTTCATGGTCAACTCAACACTTTCTACATCTATCCCCTGTTTATCTGCAGTAAATTGATCTAAGTGTCTGACGCGGTCGGTTGCAATTCGTCCAGGTGCAATTGTATTAATTAAAATATTATGTGGTGCCAATTCTGAGGCCAAAGTTTTGGAGAGTCCTACAATCCCTGTCCGAAAGGTGTTGGAGAGTATTAATCCAGGTATCGGTTCCTTTATCGAAGAGGACGCAATATTAAGAACCTTACCGCCTTGCTTTTTTAAGTATGGTAATGCTTCACGAATAGCACGAATATAGGATAATAAATTTAGTTCAAATGCATTTTCCCAATCTTCATCGGTTAAATCCTCGAAAGACCCAGCCGGTGGACCACCTGCATTATTGATAAGAATATGAAGACTTCCGAATACCTCAATTGTTTTAGAAACAAGCCTCTTAATATCTTTAGTTTCGGTTATATCTGCTTTTTGAAAAGCAACTTTACCGAGACCAATAGATTCTAACTCTGCAGCCTTCTTTATAAGTTTTTCCTCATCTCGGCCAGAGATCATTACATTTGTACCCTCTTTGACTAGTCGTTCTGCAATAGCAAATCCTAAGCCCTGACTGGAAGCCATAACAAGAGCTGTTTTTCCGCTCAAATTCAAATCCATCCGACTCATCCTCCTTGAACCTGTCTATCCTCATTATACTAAAAATTTCCTCTAATTCCTAAAACATGTACAAAAAAAAGAGACAGAATTATACTGTCTCTTTCAAATCAATTCTATTTTGTAGCATTGTTAACTGCTTCAATTACTTGAGCGGTTGTTTGCATATTTAAGACTTGATTAGCCAGGCTCTCCATTTCGGATTTGTTCAACTTTTTAATTTGTGAACGTGCTTTTAAAATTGACGTAGCACTCATTGAAAATTCGTCTAATCCAAGACCAAGAAGAAGTGGTATCGCTGTTTCGTCCCCAGCCATTTCACCGCACATTCCTGCCCATTTACCCTCTGCATGTGCTGCATCGATAACCATTTTAACCAATCGTAAAATCGATGGGCTATATGGCTGATAAAGATAAGACACACGTTGATTCATTCGGTCTGCTGCCATTGTATATTGGATTAAGTCATTTGTTCCAATACTAAAGAAGTCAACCTCTTTAGCAAATTGATCTGCTAAAACGGCAGTCGATGGAATTTCAACCATGATTCCCAGTTCAATTCTTTCTGAAACTGTTTGTCCTGCAGCAATAAGCTTTTGCTTTTCCTCTTCAAGAATCGCTTTTGCTTCACGGAATTCATCTAGAGTTGCAATCATCGGGAACATAATTTTTAAGTTTCCATAGCTGCTGGCACGGAGAAGCGCTCTAAGCTGGGTACGGAAAATATCTTGCTCCTCTAAACATAAACGAATAGCTCGGAATCCCAAAAACGGATTAAGTTCTTTTGGAAGTTGAAGATATGGAAGCTCTTTATCGCCGCCGATGTCCAAAGTACGAACAACAACTGGTTTCCCATTCATACCTTCTAAGACTGCTTTATAAGCGTCAAATTGTTCTTCTTCCGTAGGAAGCTGGTCTCTGCCCATGTAAAGGAACTCAGTTCGGTATAACCCTACACCTTCCCCACCATTTGCGATAACACCCTTTAAATCATTAGGAGTTCCGATATTTGCCGCTAATTCAACATGATGGTCGTCAGCTGATACCGTTTTCTCATTAACAAGCTTTGCCCACTCTATCTTTTGAGCTTCAAATTGCTCATGGATTTTGCGGTATTCTGCCACGAGTTCTGGAGTCGGGTTAATATGTACTTCACCTTTTAGACCATCGACAATGACCAAATCACCATTGTTGATTTCTTCAGTAGCGGTTTTTGTCCCTACAACAGCAGGTATCTCCATCGAACGAGCCATAATCGCAGAATGTGAAGTGCGTCCGCCAATATCAGTAGTAAATCCTAGCACATACTGTCTGTTTAATTGAGCAGTATCAGAAGGAGTTAAATCCTCAGCAACAATGATTACTTCTTCTGCAATCATGCTTGGATTTACCAGTTGCACACCTAGTAAATGTGAAAGGACGCGTTTTGTTACATCTCGGATATCCGCAGCACGTTCCTTCATATACTCATTGTCCATTTGTTCAAACATCATAACAAACATGTCAGCAGTATCTTTCAATGCGGCTTCAGCATTTACTTTTTCTGTCTTAATCTTATCTTCAATCGGTCCGTTTAATTCTGGATCCGTGAGGACAAGTAAATGTGCCTCAAAGATAGCTGCTTTATCCGCACCAAGTTCAACCTTGGCGCGATCACGAATAGCCTCAAGTTCTGCTTTAGATTTCTCTATTGCCGCTTGAAAACGAGCTACCTCTGAAGTCGTATCTTCAATGGTCTTATTTTCAAATGATAAATTTGGTTCTACTAACCGATATGCTTTTGCAATGGCAATGCCATTGGAAGCAGCAATTCCCTGTAAAAATGCCATTACTCAGCCAATCCTTCTTTTTTCAATAATTCTTCAAGGCTTCTTAGAGCTTCCTCACTGTCACTGCCTTCTGCACTGATAGCAATATCTGCACCTTGTCCAATTCCTAAAGACATAACACCCATAATCGATTTTAAGTTAACTTTTTTACCCTTATATTCTAAATTGATTTCAGAATCAAATTTGCTTGCAGTTTGCACAAGTAATGTTGCTGGTCTAGCATGAATCCCTGTATCAGCTGTTACTTTAAATTGTTTTTCTGCCATGTTAAATCAAACTCCTTCTCATTAATGTAAAATGATGCTGGCTATCGCATATCTAACAGCTTATAGTCAGATAAAAAAACTGAGCTAATTGTTATAGTTTCTCCAAAAGGAAATGAAGTATGTATGCTTGCGAGCCTCATTTTATTATTAGAATTTCATACATTTGCTAGAATAACATGTTCAAACACTTGAGACAACCAATAATACTTTTTGTAAGCGCATTAAAAAATCGACAAATCGTTTTTTTTTAAAAGTTCACAAATTAGCCATAAAAATAATAGAACGTAACATAAAACTTCTCTGCAAAAATTATCTTATTTAAGGCTATTTAAAGACCATTGCTGCTTTAACTGCCTTTTTCCATCCATCATAGAGACTACTTCGCTCCATATCAGTCATTTTTGGTAAGAACTTTTGTTCAGTTGTCCATTGCTTAGAAATTTCATCTTGGCTCCCCCAAAAGCCGACCGCCAATCCAGCTAGATATGCTGCTCCAAGTGCGGTTGTTTCATTCACTTTCGGTCTTTCTACAGGTACATTTAAAATATCACTTTGGAATTCCATTAAAAAATTATTTTTTACAGCGCCGCCGTCTACTCGAAGGGTTTTAAGTTCTATTAGGGAATCGGCTTCCATTGCAGATAGTACATCTTTTGTTTGATAGGCTAATGATTCGAGTGTGGCCCGGACAAAATGTTCTTTTGTAGTTCCTCTTGTTAAGCCAAAAACAGCCCCTCTTACATCACTATCCCAGTAAGGTGTCCCCAATCCGACAAACGCCGGAACCACATATACACCCTCTGTGGAATTCACCTTAACTGCATAGGACTCACTATCTATAGCGTCTTTAAACATCCTTAATCCGTCACGGAGCCATTGAATAGCAGACCCAGCTACAAAAATACTTCCTTCAAGTCCATATTCAACCTTACCGTTAAGTCCCCATGCTATCGTTGTCAGTAAACCATTTTTAGATCGTACGGCCCTATCACCGGTATTCATCAGCATAAAACAACCAGTACCGTAAGTATTCTTAGCCATCCCTTTTTCGAAACACGCTTGCCCGAAGAGTGCAGCTTGCTGGTCACCAGCTATCCCTGCGATGGGTGTCTCTCTCCCGAAAAAATGATAATCAATTGTTTTTGCATATATAGCAGATGAAGGCATAACTTCAGGCAGCATAGATTTTGGAACGTCCAATATCTCCAATAATTCATCATCCCATTGGAGGTCATAAATATTAAACATTAATGTTCTAGAGGCATTGGAATAATCCGTTACATGTGCTTGACCTCCCGAAAGTTTCCATACAATCCAGGTATCAATAGTCCCAAATAAAAGTTTACCCTGTAATGCTTTCTTACGTGCACCATCAACATGATCCAAGATCCATTTAACTTTTGTTCCTGAGAAATATGCGTCTATTAAAAGACCTGTTTTTGAGCGAAAAAGGTCGTCATAGCCCTTTACTTTTAACTCCTCACAAATCTCACTTGTTTGTCTTGATTGCCATACGATTGCGTGATAGATAGGCTCTCCTGTCTCCTTATCCCAAATCACCGTAGTTTCTCGTTGATTAGTGATACCTATTCCAGCAATTTGCTCTGGTTTGACTCCTGATTCAGACATTACTTCAGCAATAACTGATAAAACTGAGCCCCAAATTTCGTTTGCGTTATGCTCCACCCAGCCAGGTTTAGGAAAATGCTGAGTAAACTCTTTTTGTGCAATAAAAACAATTTCACCTTGTTTATTAAATAGAATAGCCCTAGAGCTTGTAGTTCCTTGGTCTATAGAGAGAATAAACGTCTCCAAAAAGATCCCCCCTATTCACGATATAGTTTAGTTTCAATTTCTAATACTTTTACTAGGTACACTTTCTTCTTAACTTCTAGGTTCCTGCAGGTAATGATATAACACATCTCCACCTCGCTGACCTATACCTCGAAAATGTTTAAAGTCATCTCTTTTGACAAGGACTTGACGAAAAACCATAAATTCTTCTTTCTTAACATAGAACTCTGATAGCTCACCTTTTTTTAATTTTTCCAAGATTTCTTGTACAAACTGTTCATTCATAAACGGCACCACCTTTAGTACCATTTTATAGTAAGGCGCATGATCATAGTCAATATTTGTATGATCTTCTATAAAAATTTCTTCTTTAAATGTAAACGATTGCATTTTTTTATAATTTTTATAAGTAATTAACAAAATTGTCAAAAAAAAGCCTTTACGAAACATACAAAGTAGTGCAAACTGTTACTTAAATGAATATATATAGATTGTCAGGTAAAGGAGAGAGACTAATTGAAAAAAGCAGAAGTAGGTAATGTCATTGAATTTCGAGGCGGATTAAAAGGTATTGTAGAAAAGGTCAATGAAAACTCTGTAATAGTCGACCTAACACTCATGGATAATTATCGTGATCTAGAATTGGATCAGCGGACTGTTGTGAATCATAAAAATTATAAGATTGTAAAAGAAAGCGCTTATTAATTTAATAGCTTGGTAGTTTAGGCAGCCAAAGGCTGCCTTTTTAGTTATTATTTTTCTCGTCCAGCTTCTTTTAACAGTTGATCTTTGGATTTCACTTTTCCGTGTGGATTTTGGTCTTGTTTACGAACTGTCCATTCTCGCTCTTGCTGGCTTTGGGATTTGCTCATTGTTGTTCCTCCTTTCCTTTGACCTTCATATTTTTTGCAATTTTTTTATTCTTATTTATTGGATTCGAACAAAAGTGTGATGTAAACATTTCCTTTCATAAATTTTTTTTGTTAAAATAAATTTTATTGTTAGAAAGGAGGTAATAGTAAGTGAAAAATAGCTTTTTTGATCTTCGGTTAATCTTTGGGTTAATCATTGCTCATGCTCTTATGTATTTCACCTTTTATGACCGAGCCATATTCTGGTACATCTTTACCGGTTCACTACTTATATTGATTACATACGCTATGTTTCAAGAAGCTGTCGAGGATGAAGCGTCATTTTTTAAATATATCACCATCGGTACAATATCGGGACTAATTCTCTATTTCTTATTTTGGCTGGGAGTACAAGCCTTTGACCTGCTAAATCTGCCTTTTGAAAATAGTATTAAGAAACTCTACCGCTGGTTTGCCCCTGCATTATTTTGGCAATACCTGGCACTCATTTTAGTAGCAGCACCTGGAGAAGAACTCTTTTGGCGTGGATTTGTTCAAAAAAGATTACTTCGCTATTTTGGTCCATTAAAGAGTATTTTAATTGCTGCTCTGCTTTATGCTTCGGTTCATATTTACTCGGGAACGATAATCCTAATGCTTGCTGCATTCCTTTCTGGTCTTATGTGGGGTGCACTATATCTATGGAAGAAAAGTATGCCTCTAGTTATTGTTTCACATATTGTCTTTGACATCATGATCTTTATTATTTTGCCGTTAAAATAGGAAAAGCACTTGTCAAAATAACGACAATGCTTTTCCTATTTTTATCATTTCAGAGGCTTCCTCCATAGTAGTATAAAAAAGATTAGACTAATATAGCCAAACATTGGATAAAGATTAGACAGCAGCTTGCTATAGTCAATAAGACTGATCATATATGAAACGAAGAAAATGGCTGAAATTGTAAGGAATGTAGGAACTTGAACATACTGCTTTAATTGACGGTCCAATCCAAAAACATTTCCAATGACTGATGTAAAGATTTCACCATAAATAACAAGGACAAATATCCAATAAAAGAAAGGCGCAATTTGCTTCATAATTATGGCCATCGGTATCTCATAAAGCTCAAAATTTGGGAGCATGATCAAGGTAAAGTGGCTGGATATTAAGATAAGAGTTAAAGCCGCCCCTCCTAAAATACCTCCCCACTTTATTGTCCAATCATCCTTAATTTCATTTGCAATTGGAACAAGCACAGCTTGTGCTAATGCCAGGTTTAATGCTGTATAAGAAAACGGTGCTAATAAACTTTTCCAGCCGTCCTCCGTATGTGGTACCAATAATAAATGATTAACAAAATCGGGCTGCTTAACAGACAGTGACATTAACATAAGACTGAAACAAACCATAATGGGAACTACAAACGAATTGACAGCAAATAACCCCTTTGTGCCAACCAGCATGACAATAAAGGATAATATTATTGTTATATAAACCCCTAAATTCTTCGATAGTCCTAGCTGCTCCTCAAACACTGCTCCGGCACCAGCAAGCATCACTGCACTCACTCCAAGTAGCATAAAAAGCATAATTATATTAATACCCCTGCCTGCCCATTTCCCAAACAGGTGTATATTAAACTCTTGATACGATACTGCGTTAATTCGAGCAGCAATTCTCATTAACTTTGATCCTAACACGATAAGGAGGTAGCCGCTCAATAAAATACCCAGAAAGCCAATGAAACCAAACCGAGAGAAAAACTCAACGATTTCTCTTCCTGTAGCAAATCCCGCCCCAACTACAGTACCAACGTACACGGCAGCGATTTGAAATGCTGCTGACCAATTCCTTTTCACCTCATCTCCCCCTCAAATACACTATATGAGCAATAGGACAAACAAAGACGAGCTTTTTATAAATTGGCTTAATTTGTTAGTAGAAAATATTACCATAAGCAAAACTCTTGAAAGTCAAAAAAGGTCAAAGTATACTAATTACACAAGGTCAAATATAGTCAAAGTCAAATAAATAGTAAATATATTTTTAGGAGGTTTTATATTATGCTGTGTCAATTATGTAAAGATAACCAAGCCAATATTCAACTAAATATAAACATTAATGGACAACACAGCAATATGAAGCTGTGCCATGAATGTTATTCAAAAAATAAAAATATGATTCATTCAGGAATGGGTCCCAATATGAATTCCATCCCTGGATTTTCATTTGATGATTTATTTTTCAATATGAAGAGCTCTGAAAATAATCAATTAAATGGTCAGATACCTTCTACACAAAAAGGTCAGGGCGGCTTTATTGATCAATTTGGCCGCAATTTAACAAATATGGCCAGAGCTGGTCTCATAGACCCCGTGATTGGCCGTGATGAAGAAGTTAAAAGGGTCATTGAAATATTGAATCGCCGTAATAAAAACAATCCAGTATTAATTGGTGAACCAGGTGTTGGGAAAACAGCTATTGCTGAAGGTCTTGCGATGAAAATAGTCGATGAAAAGGTACCAGGCAAATTAAAAAATAAAGAAGTTTATTTACTAGATGTTGCTTCTTTAGTTGCAAACACAGGTGTCCGTGGGCAGTTTGAAGAAAGAATGAAGCAATTAATCGCAGAATTACAGGAGCGTAAGAATATTATTCTTTTCATTGACGAGATCCATCTCCTTGTAGGAGCAGGTTCTGCAGAGGGTTCAATGGACGCGGGTAACATTTTAAAACCAGCTCTTGCACGCGGTGAACTTCAACTTGTCGGCGCAACAACACTGAAAGAGTATCGTCAAATAGAAAAAGATTCCGCTCTAGAACGTCGATTCCAGCCAGTTCAAGTAGCGGAACCGACTCCTGAGGCGGCAATTGAAATCTTAAAAGGAATTAAGAATAAATACGAGGATTACCATGAAGTAACCTACTCTGACGCAGCGATTAAAGCTTGTGTGCAGTTGTCACACCGTTATATCCAGGATCGCTTCTTACCTGATAAGGCGATTGATTTACTTGATGAAGCAGGCTCAAAAATCAATCTTACTTCAGATGGTCAAAGCAAAGATCAGATTGAGAAACGGTTAAAGGAAATTGCTGTTCAAAAAGATTCAGCGCTTAAAAATGAAAACTACGAATTAGCTGCCTCGCTTCGTGATGAAGAAGCCTTGCTTGAGAAATCATTAAATGAAACTTCAGAGATCACAAGACCGGTTGTAGAACTTTCACATATTCAAGAAATTATTGAGCAAAAGACCGGTATTCCTGTTGGTAAATTACAAGAGGATGAGCAGCAAAAACTTAAAGCTCTTGAGGAAAACTTAAATTCTAAAGTCATCGGCCAGATAAAGGCTGTAGAGAAGGTTTCAAAAGCAATTAGAAGAAGCCGTGCCGGCTTAAAATCTAAGAATCGTCCGATTGGCTCTTTCCTTTTTGTCGGACCAACAGGCGTTGGTAAAACGGAACTTTCCAAAACATTGGCTGAAGAATTATTTGGTTCATCTGAATCGATGATTCGTTTAGATATGAGTGAATATATGGAAAAACACAGTATTTCCAAATTAATTGGTTCTCCTCCAGGCTATGTAGGCCATGATGAAGCAGGACAACTGACTGAAAAGGTAAGAAGAAACCCATACAGCATCATTTTATTAGATGAGATTGAAAAAGCGCATCCAGATGTGCAGCATATGTTTTTACAGATTCTTGAGGATGGGCGTCTTACTGACAGTCAAGGAAGAACAGTAAGCTTTAAGGATTCAGTGATCATCATGACAAGCAATGCTGGTGTGGGACACAAAACCATTCATGTTGGCTTTGGAACAAATGAAGCAATGGAAGAAGCTTCTATCCTGGATTCTTTAGGCAGCTTTTTCAAGCCAGAGTTTTTAAACCGTTTTGATAGTATTATCGAATTTAACTCACTTGAAAAAGAACATATCATGCAGATTGTTGATTTAATGGTGAATGATTTACAAGAAACATTAAAAGAGCAAGATATTGAATTCACAATTACACTTGAAGCGAAAGAAAAGCTTGCGGAGCTAGGCTACCATCCAGCTTTTGGTGCCCGCCCGCTTCGAAGAGTAATACAGGAACAAATTGAAGATAAAATTGCAGACTATATTTTAGACCAGCCTGAGGCAAATAAGTTAGCTGCCATTTTAGAAGGTGCCAAATTGAAGGTATCATCCGCTGAAAGTGTAAACGTTCATTAATAAAAAAAGCGAAGCCATCAGGCTTCGCTTTTTTTCATATTGTTGAAAAACAATTTAGTCAATGAAATCCTTTTGAATTTTCACCTGTTTTTTCGTGTGAGGCTGTGTTAAACTAGGCTGTTGATTTGCGCTCCAGGCGCTATGCTTTCCGCTCGCCCGCCCGTGAGCCTCCTCGGTCGTTCCGACCTGCGGGGTCTCACTCAGCTCGTTCATCCCGCAGGAGTCAAGCGCCTTCCGCCCCGATCAACAGGTTCTTAAACCAACAGTATCCGTTGACGACACTGAGGGTGTTCATTCGTTGCCGTTCTGCGATAGGAAATATACGCAAAGATATTCCGTTTAAATAACTCTATTGCTAATCGTGCTTTATAGTATCCTGCATCAAGTGCGATCTCACTACTGTAACGACCAAAAAGATTCCGTAAGGAATCCAGCTGGGATGGTAGTATTTTGTGTCCGGGAACATTGGCAGCGGTCACTTCAGCGGAAATAATGAAATTGTGAAGGCTATCGACAATACGATGTTCAAAATACGCAAAACGGCCACGTTTTTCGTGTTTTACAGATAATCGAGCATCTGGGTCAACTGGACTTCGATTGGTCCGTTTATAAATCTTTTTATCTCCTTTTGCTTTCAGTGGTTTCTTTCCATACTTAAAACGAAACTCATTAATTTTCTTCAAGGTTTCCATAGCTTCTTTGACTATCGTTTCTGTAAAACATACTTCTCTTTTTCTCTTGTTACAATTCGCTTTTAATTCTGTTTCATCCGCGACCCAGGTTTGATGGGCGAGAAATCCTTCTTGATGAAACATACATAAATGACCATTGAAGAGCTTTCTCCAGAAAATAGTTCCCTCTAATCGCTTAAATAAAAATTTAGAAATAGTAGAATGGTCCGGAACTTTAATAAAAGGAGAGATCCCTAAAAACCACCTATATGTAGCGTTTTGTTGCACCTGCTTACAGGTGATCGGAACGAATGGAATCCTTCCAATGATTGAATCATTAGGATTTTGACTATTACAATAGGATATACCGAGGGACTACCGAATGGTTTAGGATAGTATACTTTGAGGTTTTCATATAGCTGATACCAGTTCATAGTCTGATCAATCTGAACTAGTTGATGAGAAGGATCATACATATTAAGATAAAACTTCCGATTCTGTTCAACTTGATGAGGAGTATAGGTGAAAAGCATAAAAAAACCTCCTCGATTTATTCACTTCGAGGAGATTTTTTAAGATTTTCCATATTTTGTCCATTAAAAAAAGACTTTTTTCAACAGAGTGAAAAAAAAGCGAAGCCATCAGGCTTCGCTTTTTTTATTTGATTTCGTTATTATAATTTTTGATCTTCAACCGAATTTAACCAGTTTTCAGTTTCGCCAACTACCGATTCTACGCAGCCATCCTCAAATGGTGAAATCAGATTAGCTTCTCTAACCAACTTTGTAAATGACATGCTTCCGCCAAGTTTACAAAGATTTACATAGTCTGCCCAAGCCTCTTCTTGATTTTCCCTCGAACGTTTCCAGAATTGGAGGGCACAAATCTGAGCTAATGTGTAATCGATATAATAGAAAGGCGAGTTAAAAATATGTCCCTGCCGCTGCCAGAAACCGCCATTCTCTAAATAAGCATTTCCATCATAATCTTTATGCGGCAAATACTTTTTCTCAATTTCACGCCATTGCTGTTTACGTTCTTCCGGAGAAGCCTGCCAATTTTCATATACCCAGTGTTGGAATTCATCTACGGAAACTCCATATGGAAGAAATAATAACGCATCACTTAGGTGCGAAAATTTATATTTATCGGTATCTTCCTTAAAGAAAAGGTCCATCCATGGCCATGTGAAAAATTCCATGCTCATGGAATGAATTTCACAAGCTTCGTAAGTTGGCCAATAATATTCAGGGATTTCAAAATTCCTGCTGGAATAAACCTGGAATGCATGACCGGCTTCATGTGTTAGTACATCAATATCCCCTGAGGTTCCATTGAAATTTGAAAAGATAAACGGTGCCTTGTAGTTTTCGATAAAAGTACAATACCCGCCTCCTGCTTTACCTTTTTTGGCCACAAGATCCATTAAGTTGTTATCCTGCATGAATTTAAAGAACTCTCCTGTTTCCTTAGATAGTTCTTCATACATCTTTTGACCATTTTCAATAATCCATTCAGGAGTGCCTTTTGGAATAGCATTACCTGTTTTATAGTTAAAGCCCTCGTCGTAGTATTTTAACTGTTCAACACCGATACGGTCCTGTTGTCTTCTTTTTAGTTTCGTTGCAATCGGAACAATAAAGTTCTTCACCTGCTGACGAAAGTTTGCCACCATTTCAGCATTATAATCCGTTCTCATCATTCGATAATAGCCTAGTTCAACAAAATTTTTATAACCTAATGTATGGGCAATTTCAGTCCTTACCTTCACCAGGTCATCATAGATACGATCTAGCTCGCTTTCATGCTGGGCTAAGAAACCGAACTTTGCTTCAGACGCGAGTTTTCTAGTTTCTCTGTCTGTTGATTGAGTGAACGGCTCTAATTGAGCCAGTGTTCTTTCTTCCCCTTCAAAATTAATTTTTGCTGAAGCAATTAGTTTTGTATACTCTGTCGATAAACGGTTTTCCTTTTGAAGTAAAGGAACGATTTCTGGTTTAAAAGTCTTTAACTGTCCTTCTGCGAGCGCAAATAATTGCTTACCCCATTTCGCTTCTAATTCGCTCCGAAATTTAGAAGTTACTAATGCCTGATAATATTTTGTTACAAGCCCTTCTATTTCAGGCTGAACTTCATCCATATAATCCTGCTCTGCTTTATAAAACTCATCATTCGTATCAACAGAATGGCGAATATAGCAAAGATTGAACATCGTCCCAATATCATTTCTAATTTCATTCACTTCGTTCATGGCTGCACTTTGCTCTTCTAGAGAAGAAGCATTCGCAAACTTTTCGATTGCGGCCTCAAATCTTGCTTTTACTTCATCAAGGTTTGGCCGGATATATGTATACTCTTCAAATCTCATTGATACATCTCCTTTATATCAAACTTTTTCCAACATTTATTCTTCGACACTATCCATTAATATTCCTTCAAACAAAAAAAATACGGCAAATGCCGTATTAAAATTTACCAGCTGGCAAACCAAGTTTTTTCAACAATTCAATTGCTTCCTGTTTTTCAGAATCTGTCAAACTAGACATCAGTGAATGAATCTGCTGGGCGTGTTCTGGAAAGATTTCTTGAATAAACTCTTTCCCTTTATCGGTAATTTGTGCAAAGGTTACTCTTCTATCGTTAGGGCAAGCAATCCTTACTAAAAATCCTTTTTGTTCTAACTTATCGACAACATAGGTGATGCTTCCGCTGGCTAGTAATATTTTCCCGCCGATTTGCTGCATAGGCTGATCACCCTTATGATATAAAAGCTCTAATACGGCAAATTCGGTTGGATTTAATCCGCTTGCTTGAATAACTTTATTAACATGCTCATTAATTGCTTTATAAGCTCTGGATAAAACAATATAAAGCTTCAGTGATTGGGAAACAGAATCATTTTCCATTGTGAATCATCCTTTTTATTTATGTCTAGCTCAGCACCTTGTCCAGGGTCATAAGCCCTTGGACAGGTGCTTCTGCTTTTCTGATTATCTCGACTTCAAGATTATTATAAAAAACTTTTGGTTTGGTGTCAATTTAACCTAGTTTTACAATTGGTTCTTTCTTTATAATTCTTGATTTCAATCCCTCTAACATTTGATTTATTCCATCATCTCTTTCTTCAGGTGAGATTTTTTTATGCAGGACAGAGTAAAGAGTTATATCTCTTAGCATGAAAAATAATGGCAGCTGTTCTTTCCATCCTTCTGGCAATAAGTGGTGCTCCTCATACCCCTTTATAAAATGAAATAGGAAATTGCTCGCAAACTGTTCTCGCACCATTATACTAGCACTATGGTATCCATATAAAACGGAATAATAAAGCGGGATTGCAATATCTGAAGCAAACCAATGATAACTACAATCATCAAAATCAAAAACATAAACCGAATTACCATCATAAAAAAAATTGCCTGAATGAATATCACTATGGATAAGCCCAAAGTTATCCTTGGTTTTTGAAAGAGATTTTATCCTTTTAATGATCCATTTAGTATTCTTAATAACCTCTTTCTCATTTGGCACATAGGTTTCAATATCTAGTAATTCCTCATCCTCCCAAGTAGGGCGAAGCTTTATCTCTTTGCTGGGCTGGTATTCCTTCGTGATAGAATGCATCTGGCCTATCGCTCTGCCCCACGCCTGAAATAACTGATTATTAAATTCTGATGTTTTAATTTTCACAGGGGTGCCAGGTACCTTGGAAAACAAACAGGCATAAAAATACGAACCATCACTAGCTGACAAGACTTCAACTAATTCATTTTTTAATGAGCTGAATGCCTCAGGGCAATTTACTTTTTGTTTATGTAAATAATTCATCCAATCTAACTCAGCAAGCAGTTCATCCTTGTTCCGATGTGAACTATGTGTGATTCTCAAAATCACAGGGGTGTCCCCACGATAAGCCTCGAAAACATAATTCTCAAAATCTCCTAGTTTTTTCACCTCAGGTTGCAAATGAAAGATTTCTAGAAAGTAATTAAGAATAGGTTCGTTAAATAAAATTTCAACTGATTTCTCCATTATAATCCCCTTTATCGTTCATAAATGTCCCTCTCCCTCATTATATTTAATTATTCCGAACTTAGAAACATTCCATTTCTCATTTTTAGAGAAGTTATGTAAGATAGGATTATTAAAAGATTGATAATTTCTTAACAGGGGTGTAGATAATGAGTCAACCAGCTACAGTGTCTGCAAATACAGCAAAATCCTCAGACACGACTATGTTTAATATTCTATTTATTATTGGGATATGCCATTTACTAAATGATGCCATACAAGCTGTTGTTCCTGCGATGTTTCCAATTCTTGAAAAATCAATGGGGTTATCCTTCACACAGCTTGGTATTATTGCCTTTTCCTTAAATATGGTTTCGTCAATCCTCCAGCCCGTTATTGGAGCAGTTACGGATAAAAAACCAATGCCCTTTGCTTTACCAATAGGACTTTCCTTAACTCTTTGCGGAGTTCTTGGATTAGCATTTGCACCTTCATTTGGTTTAATCGTTTTGTCAGTCATTTTCATTGGCTTTGGGTCTGCCGTATTTCATCCGGAAGGCTCTAGGGTAGCTTATATGGCTGCAGGCAGTAGAAGAGGGCTTGCACAATCGATATATCAAGTTGGCGGAAATACGGGGCAGGCATTAGCTCCGCTTATTACCGCGCTAATCCTTGTACCACTAGGACAGAAAGGAGCTTCATGGTTTTCGCTAGTGGCAGCATTGGCAGTATTGTTACTACTCTATATTGCTAATTGGTATAGACAGAGATTAGTTGAAAATCTTTCTTTCATAAAGAAGGAAAATCCAACCGCAGGTAAAAATATTGGTCTAACAAAAAAAGTTAAACAGTCTTTATTTTTAATTCTTTTACTTATATTTGCAAGATCATGGTATATATCAGGGATGACTAATTTTTACGCTTTCTTTGCCATTGAAAAATACTCCCTCACAATTAAGGAATCACAGCTTTTCCTCTTTGCCTTTTTAATTGCCGGAGCATTTGGTACGTTTTTTGGCGGTCCGCTGGCTGACCGGTTCGGGAAGAAAAAATTAATATCTGTTTCGTTGTTACTGACTATACCATTTTCCATACTTATTCCTTTTGTACCATCTTTTATTGCATTTATCTTTCTAACTCTCACCGGATTTATTTTAATGACCAATTTTTCAGTTACTGTCGTTTTTGCACAAGAGCTAGTACCAGGGAAAATCGGAACAATGTCTGGGTTAACAGTGGGACTCGCCTTTGGTATGGGGGCTATCGGTTCAGTAGGACTGGGATATATAGCAGATTTATTTAGTATGTCAGTCATGGTTTCTTCGATTGGATTTCTGCCATTGCTGGGATTATTGGCTTTCCTCCTTCCAAGTGATCAAATGGTCCGAGAATGGAATCAAGAGGAATAGAAAAGGATGGGCTCTAGTACCCATCCTTAATTTATCTCCTGTATTCTGCAGCTTAACTCTTCTTTTTCATCTTCTGAAAGCATCCGTTCTGCCATAGGGAAAAGGACATTTTCTTCTTTTGCAAAATGCTCGGTTAAGATAAAGTACGCATTCTTTACTAAGTCACTTAAGTTTTTCTTTTCTAGGTCTGTTTTACTGCTGCCGGCTTTCTCCAGGAATTCGTGAATTTTTGCCTTAGCCTGATCATGTTCATATTCCATAACTGCAATAGGTCCAGATGTTGTGCCTATATATACACCCATCATTGGAAATAGAACCCCTTCTTCTCGTTCTGAATGCGGATCAAGCGCTGCCTTAAATTCATGAACCTTGATAATCAATTCTTCAAATATATTTTCAATACCAGAATCTTCTTGGATTTGCTTAGTTAAATTAAATAATCCCTCTAATTGTGCTAATAACGGAGGATGCTCTGACTTCAATTGACGAAGCCCTTTACTAAGTTCTACCGGGGAAGTTCCTCCAAAACTACTCATACAGCCGCTCATCTACAAACACCTCTTTTTAAAAATCTTATCTTTAGTATAAGAGTTGGTTTCAATAATTGTTGTGACACCCATCACATGATGACAAAGAATTAAAGTACTAATAATGGCAATCACTAAAGTTTTCGAAAAATTTTAACATTTTTGATCAAAAAATCTTAAAAACTATCATATAATATAGTTAGAACCTAAAAGGGAGGGCTAAAATCTTGAAAACCCCTAATTATCATGACTTTTATCAAAAGGCATTAATTCCAATTGGTTTTAACGACCTGCTGGCACTTAAAGAATTGAGTTCTTATGAAAATGATTCACCTTTCACCCACTGGCTCATTGCAGTTGAAGGAGAACAGCTCTCGCAGCCAAGGATTTTCTATCATTGGAAAGTATGTATCTATCCTTCAAATTGTGACGGTGATTTGAATTGGAAAAAACCATTCTATTGTTCTCGAACTATGATATCGATGGACAGTGCTCACGAGCTTGCCTGTTCTCTAGTTTCTGCGAGTAAACAAGATCAACTTTCCATTTTAAACCTACAAGAGAAAATCAGTTAGACCACAAAAAATATCCCCCTTCTGCTTCACCTTCTTTTTAACCTCACTTGTGAAAAAAACCACATATAGTGTTAATAAATAATTAAAAAAGTGCTGCCGGCTTTCGCAAGCAACACTTCAACTTTATTATGCTAATCTAAATACGATTCCATGTCCGCCTTTTGGATATTCCCATTTAATATTTTGGTACGGGCAGCCGATCCGGCAGCTGCCGCATTCGTGGCACCCTTCATATCCAACCTGCATCCGTAATCCTTCCCATTTATATACCTCAGCCGGGCAGAAGATGGTGCAAATTTTATCAGGGCATTTTGTCATACAAATATCATTGTCCATAACAGTAAGATGGGATTTCGTATCAGCTTTAAAACGAAGAAGGTACTGTTTTTCTTCGATATTCTTAGTTGACATTATTTCACCGCCTTCCAAGCACGATAGATATCTTGTATTACTTTAATCGTTCCTCTTTCCGCTGTTACACTCTTCATGATTTCTTTTTGTTTATCACGTTTTGGAGTTCCATCCACCGTAAAGAATTTACTCATTGCTTTGTTCATCATCGGTACATATTCTTTAAAGTATTGTGGATTATTCTCAAAGGTATGTGTGGCATCCTTATATTTCTCTAAATCTTTGATTATGAAACTATCATAAAGCTTCTGACGATAGATATTTAAAGTGGACTCAGAAAAGTCCCCACGGTGATGCGCCTCAATAACAGATTCAGCAGCCAATAAACCAGAATGCATTGCCATGTTCGAACCTTCACGATGGATTGCGTTAACAAGCTGTGCAGCGTCTCCAACCACCACTACACCGTTTCCAGCTACTTTGGGCACCGAACGGTAGCCTCCCTCTGGAATGAGGTGAGCAAGGTACTCTGCTGATTCTCCACCAGCTAGCATTGGTTTAACCATTGGATGTGTTTTTAAATAGTCTAGAAGGTCATATGGCTTCATCTTTGATTTGATCATACTTGAAAGAGTGGTACCTACTCCAATGTTCAAACTATCCTTATTCGTATATAAAAAGGCCGTTCCTAGATTTCCTTTTGTTGAATCACCGAATATTTCAATGGTACACCCTTGATTATCCTCTAGATTAAAACGATCATTAATTTTTTCCTTTGGTAAGTTAATAACTTCCATTACAGTTAATGCAACTTCATCAGGACGGAATTCTTTATGGAACCCTAACTGCTTTGAGAGAAGGGAATTTACCCCATCTGCCAGTACAACAACATCAGCATAGACCTCTCCATTTGGACGGTCCGTACGGATACCAATAACCTTACCGTTTTCAACAATACATTCAGTTACAACTGTTTCATTGATTAACAGTGCCCCTGCTTCCACTGCTTTTTTTGCAAACCACTGATCAAATTGTGCGCGTAATACCGTAAAGTTATTATATGGCTCTACTCCCCATTCAAGTCCTTTATAACCAAATTGAACCACAGACTCCTTATCCATCATCCAAAAACGCTGCTCGATAACAGGCCTTTCTAGGGGCGCCTCTTTCCAAAACTCTGGAATTAACTCTTCCATTTGCTTTCGATACAACACACCGCCCATTACGTTTTTGCTTCCTGGATATTCTCCCCTTTCAATAAGCAACACGTTTAAGCCATTTTGTGCACAGACTAGAGCACAAGAAGTACCAGCAGGTCCTGCCCCAACAACAATGACATCAAATTTTTCTGGCATAGCTCATTTCACCGCCTTTTTCATTTCTCAGCTGTTTAAATTGCTGTATTAATTTAGGGACAATTTCCAATGCGTCGCCTACAATTCCGTATGTGGCAACATCAAATATCGGTGCATTTGGATCCTTATTAATAGCGATGATGAGGTCTGAATTTTTCATGCCTACTACATGCTGGATTGCTCCGGATAAAGCAATCGCAAAGTATATTTTTGGGGTTACGGTTTCACCAGTTTGACCAATTTGCAGTTCATGCGGTAACCATCCTGCTTCAACAACATCCCTTGTACCGCCGACCGTTGCTCCAATCGTATCAGCTAGTTCATAAAGAATTTGGAAGTTTTGGACATCCCCCATTCCTTTTCCCCCACAGACAATAACATGTGCGTCAGCTAAATTTGCCTTTTTTGTTACATCATTCACAATTTGCAGGACTTTTGTGCGCATTTCTTCTTCTCTCAGGGTAATACTTTCCTCAATAATTTTACCTGTTCTTCCTGTATCTGGCTCAAGGGCCTTCATTACTTTAGGTCTTACAGTCGCCATTTGCGGTCGATGCTTTTTACAGAGAATTGTAGCCATAATATTACCGCCAAATGCAGGACGGCTAGCTTCCAGCAAACGGTTATCCACATCAACATCAAGCATGGTGGTATCTGCAGTTAAACCAGTTACCAAATCAGTTGCCACTGCACTCGCTAAATCTTTTCCGTTTGGTGTGGCACCGTAAAGAATAATTTCTGGTTTGTATTTCGGAACAAGCTGCATAACACCCTTCATATAGGATTCAGTCCGATAATCTTTCAAGACCGGATGATCAACCAGGTATACTTCATCTGCACCATAGGCAATTACTTGGTTAGCCAATGATTTAATTCCGCTCCCAAGTAAAAAACCGGCTAACGGAACTTGTAACTTGTCGGCAAGCTTTCGACCTGCACCCAGCAGCTCTAGTGAAACTCCTTCAATTTTACCGCCATTTTGTTCAATAAATATCCAAACACCACGGTAATCATCAAAATTCATGTAAACCCCTCCCTGCACCAAAAGATTATTATTGTTTAGATGACTGTAATGTTAATACGTCTTTTTGCTCCAGCAAGATATCCATAAGTTGTTTAACTTGCTCATCCGGGGAACCTTCAATTCTCTTTCCGCCTTCAGGACGTGGAGGTGTAAACATTTTTCCAACAATTGTTGGTGAACCTTTTAGCCCAAGCTGTACACGGTCAACATTTTCAAGATCACTAACTGCCCAAATGATAGGTTCATATCTTGCAGCCTTAATCATATTTGGCATTGGAGAGTATTCAATCTGGTTTATTTCTTTTTCAACGGTAAGAAGACATGGCATTTCTGACTGAATTAGCTCATAGCCGCTAGATAATTTTCTTTTGATTAAGACGGTTTTTTCTTCTTGGTTGACTTCAGTAACTTCAATTACATTTGTTACAGGTGGTATATCTAACCTCCTAGCAATTCCAGGTCCAACCTGACCCGTGTCCCCATCAATAGCATGCTTTCCACAAATAATCATATCAATAGGAATTTCCTTGTTTATTTTTTCTAATGCTTTAAATAAGGCATAGCTGGTTGCAAGTGTATCTGCCCCGGCAAAGGCACGGTCCGTAATTAAATACCCCCGGTCAGCACCTATCTCAACACTCTTTTTAATTATTGCTGTCGCTTGCGGCGGTCCCATGGACAAAACTGAAATCGTACCGCCGGTCTTTTCACGAATGCTTACAGCTTCTTGCACAGCATGAGCATCATAAGGATTCAAAATGGCTGGTGCGCTTCTCCGGTCGAGTGTGTTTGTTTTGGGATTGATTTTAATGATTTTAGTATCTGGTACTTGTTTTACACATACGACAATGTGCATGTAGTACTTTCCCTCCCCATAATTGCTATGTTTGTTTGAAAGCGTTTGCCTTCCTTGGTTATAAAAAATGCCATATTACGATATATGTATCGCAACACAAGCATAGTACCAAACAATGATAGATTCTTTTTTCTAAATTGATAAATTTAGGGATTGAAGTAAAATCTAGGAGTATAAGATTAGCAGAACCTCATGGTGTGGAAATAGTAATAAGAATAGTACTAATTTAACTATAAGAAATATTCAGATATAGACAATGATAAAAATCACAGTTTCTGTCTAAATATGTAGTTTAATTCATATTGCAAAATTTTTAATGAATGAAAGGTTTGAGGCTTGCATGATGGAAGTGTTTGTAGGAAGCGTTCTTTCTGCTTTATCAACTGGAGCGGGTGCCCTTTTTATTCTGTTTATAAATCAATCTCTTACACACCGCTGGATGGATATGCTCTTGGCTTTTAGCGCAGGGATTATGATGGCTGCCTCAACAATTGGGCTTATTCCTGAAGCCTTGAAGCTTGGGGGTTTTATTTCACTATCTCTCGGTGTATTCTTTGGGGTATTATCATTAACAACTCTCGAAAAAAAAATTCCGCATATTGATCTTGAACATAATCGGTATGGAATCCAATTTGATGAAAAGGCTTTGTTAATTATTGCAGCGATTACACTGCATAATATTCCAGAAGGTTTGTCGGTCGGTGTCAGCTATGCTTCGCAAACAGAAGATACGGGGAATTTAATCGCTTTGGCAATTGGGTTTCAGAATGCACCAGAAGGCCTTCTTGTTGCACTGTTTTTAATTAATCAAAAAATAAGCAAACTCAAGGCCTTTTTACTGGCTACTCTAACGGGGGCAATTGAAATTGTCACATCTTTTATAGGATTTTATTTAACCTCGTTTGTCCAAGGGCTTGTCCCCTATGGTCTTTCTTTTGCGGCAGGAGCGATGCTGTTTATTATTTATAAAGAGTTAATTCCAGAAAGCCACGGAGATGGTAATGAACGAGTTTCTACTTATGCATTTATTACTGGTCTTTTAGTTATGGTTTTTTTAATAGATATTTTTTAAGTGCTAATCCTATACAAATACTTTCGGCCATATCATTACCATTTGATTAAATGCGAATTTCACTTCTTCATTTGGCCGCGGAAATTGCTGGGCTGCTCTCTGATATTCATTTATTAATACATCTAATTCTTGGCTGTATTTTATTGTTTCTTCACTTGTGAATCCTTTTTTATTTGCACAATTTATCATCATTGCTCGTTTGACTTTTATTGCGTTAAGCATCTCAGAAGGGTTATAACTATCCATGTACAATCTCTCCACCTACTCCTTACTCTTTTACACTAAACTGTTAAAAAATTGATTACTTGATGAATTATGACAAGATTTTAGTAAAAAGTAAATACTTTCGCAAAAGTAGACAAAACAAGCATTTTATTGCATTATTCGACAAATTTCACATGCTGTTCTTTGTTTTTACGACAATTTTCCATCTGATTTCGGTAATTTTTTAGTAAATACATTTACTAAAACACAAAAAAAAACTGGCTTTTTAGCAGCCAGTTAACATAAATTATTGATGAATTTCTTCATTTTCGTATATTGGCACCCAGCCCTCTGTAGTAACAAAAATACGAATAGCGACTACTTTTCGATCTTCTTCTAGTGTAAAATAATGTCTTGTGTTTTCTGGAACTGAAATTAAATCTCCTGGATTAAGATGAACTTCGAAAAACTCACCGTCTTTTCCTTGGATTACAAACACTCCATGACCACTTACGATAAAACGAACTTCATCATCCGTATGGTGGTGCTCATTTTTGAAGTTTGTTAGCAAGGTATCTAAATTTGGAGTATTATCAGACAATGAAATGATATCCTGCGCTTTATATCCTCTTCTAGCAGAAATATCTGAGATTTCAGTTGAAAAAACATTTAGGATTTCATTTTTTTCTTCATCACTTAAAAGATACTTTTCAACAAGCGTAGCTGGAAGTTTTGTAATATCCCAATTTTCATAAATTACATCTTGTGTTGCTAGGAAACTTGCTACCTCTTCTTGATTTTGAATTTTGTCTTCTCTATTTTGAAATGTAATATATGCCATTATCTGATCAACTCTCCCCTATTAATTTATACAACTTTAAATAACTGGTATGGCTTATGTTCTAGTAAGCGTAATTGGTATTTAAATAAAAACTCAGAAGCCTCAAGAATTTTTTTTGCCTCAAATGCATCTCTTCCCCATACAGTGATACCATGATTACGGATTAATACAGCACCCGAATCTTCTTTAATATGCTCAGAAAATGCATGTGCAAGCGTTGGGATATGAGCATAGTTTTTAATAATTGGAATCGTCAGCACTGCGTCCTCTTCCCATTTGTTGAAAGCCTTAATCAGCTCCTGCCCCTTAAACGTCACCTCACCCTGATTACCATAAACCTCTGATATTACATTATTATCTATGGTGTGAACATGGAGACTACAGCCTGCTTTGGTTTTACGATAAATTTCGACGTGAAGCAGCGTTTCTGCAGAAGGCTTTAAGTGAGTTTCTTCAACTGCATACCCAAATTCATCTACTAACAAAAAGTCCTCTTCTGTACGTTTGCGTTTATCCTTACCACTCGCGGTAACCAGAAATTGCAGAGGATTATCACTTACCTTAATAGCAAGGTTGCCGCTTGTTCCCATAAACCAATCGCGCTCAGCTAGTTCATCCTTTATATCTGCTAATTCCAGCCATTTTTCTTTTAACATGATGTCCTCTTCACCTCAATCTGATCTTTAATTTCTTCTATACAATCATAAAAGGTAGTAAACCCTTTATAATTTAAACCCCATTCAGAACATTTTTTCTCCAGTAGATCTCTTGCCAGCACGAAATTTGCTTGTTTAGCCGCTTCAAGATCGGTTACGGAATCACCGATTACAATCTTATAGATATCTCCATCTTTATTTAGCTTACGGATAATACTAGGCTTGCAGCACCCGCATTCATTTTCACATAAAGAATCACAGGTATACGGCCATAGGATTTTTATATTTTCCCCTGAAAAATCGCTGTGGTTACAATAAATCCCTTCAAACGGACCGTATTTTTCAAGAATTGGATAAACAAAGAAATCAATTCCACCGCTGACAATATACAAAGGGATATTCTCTTTTCTTGCAAACTCCACAAATTCAGAAAACCCTTCTCGTATCCTGGCGTTTTCGATGGCAAACTTTGTAATTTCTTCTTTTTTGCTGCTTGGTAATTCTGCAAATAATTTACCTACACCTTCACTAATGGAAATCTCTTGTGATAAAATTTGGTCTTTAATTTGCTCCCAATTAGGTGGTGCAAATTTTTTCATGATTGCTATGATGTTATCACTCTCGGTAATTGTCCCATCAAAATCACAGTAGATAACAGGCTTCATCTATACTGACACCTCTTGATTTCCCCATAACTGCAATGCACTCTTAAGCTCTGGGTAAAGATGGGCACCTTCGGCTAGTGTTTTCCCCTGAAGATTTACTTCAATTGCTTGGCGGAATGCAAGTCCGCCGCCGCGGGCACCATTTGGATGACCATGAACGCCGCCTCCAGCGTTAATAACAGATTCAATCCCAAAGTCCCGAATCAAGAGTGGCACTAAACCTGGATGTATGCCTGCTGAAGGGACAGGAAACGACCGCTTTATAGTGTCCGCTTTGATTAATTCTTCTGCAATAGAAATAGCAGAGGATTTCTCTAATGCCACTGTTCCATATGGTGATGGAAATAGCGACAAATCAGCACCAGCAAGTCTAAGCAGCTTACCTAGTAATAAAGAATGAGAGAGGCCATACTGGGAAGATGATGTTAACGCCCCGCTTACAGCAGGATGAGCCATTAATGGCAATGCAATTTGATCATCCTCGCGTAACTCCTGCAGAACGTCCAATCCATAGGCAAAAACATTAAAAAGTAACAAGTCTGCACCAAGCTCTTTTGCTTTCCGTGCTTTGTCCTTCAATTGTGATGTTCTTCCTGTTAGATTTACCGCATACAAAGTGCGATGTCCGGTTTGTTCAAATACTTCCTGTAACACTTTTTTGCCTTCTGAAATTCTTTTTTCAAACGGAGTCAGCTCATTTTCAAAAAGAATTTCGTCATCCTTTACGAAATCAACACCACCAAGAGCCTGCTGCCTTAATTGCTCTGTTAGGAAACGAATATCCTTCCCAAGAACTCCTTTAAAGATGCTCATTAATAGGGGGCGGTTAAAAACCCCAAGTTTTTCTCGTAACCCTTCAATCCCAAATCTGGGTCCAGGAAATTTACTTTTTAATTCATTGTCAAACTGTAAATCTATTAATTTTATTTTTCCGTCTAATGAAAGTTTTCCAAAAACGGTAGTCAGAATAGCAGGAATATCATTAGAGAAATTAATCGTTGGATATGCTATACGGATTATCGACTGTTCCTCATTTATTCCCTCAGTCGATACTACTTTGCCCTTGTGCTTGCGTAATTGACTCTGTTCTAGTTCAGGTAAGTTCGTCCATGAACCGACAGTCAAACCTAAAGCAATTTCCTCAGCTTTTTTTTCTAGATTTTTTTCACCATGAACTAGGTAGGTAGCTATTAATTCAGTCAATTTTACTCTTCCTTTCTCAAAAAAACATAAAAAACCTCTTCCAAAAAAGAAGAGGTTAGCATCGCAAACTAACATCTTCTCATCTTTCAGCTTGTGCTGCAAGATTTAGCACCGTGCCTAACATAAATGTTAAGTCGGTTGCCGGGCTTCATAGGGCTTTTCCCTCCGCCTGCTCTCGATAAGAAAACGATCGTATTATTTATTGTTATCACGTTGATAAACTATATTTTGCATTATCCCAAGAATCACATTTTTTGTCAATCTATTTTTTGAATATTTCTAACTCACTAATTCTTCTAACCGCTTCACCTAAACGCTCCTCACTTGTGAGCAAACCAACCCGGACATAACCTTCGCCTAATTCACCAAATGCAATCCCAGGTGCCACAGCAATATGTGCTTGTTCCAGTAAGAGATCGGCAAATTCAGTTGATGTAAGTCCGTCAGGAACCTTTAACCAAGCAAAAAATGACCCCTTCGGCGCTGTCACATTCCAGCCGAGAGAACGAAGTCCGTCTATTAAGACATTTCTTCTGCGCTCATAGAGATGATTCAGTTCTCGAACACACTCCTGCGAACCGGTTAACGCTTCTCTTGCAGCTTCCTGAATGCCGCCAAATATGCTGCAATATAGGTGGTCTTGTAAAAGCTCAATGGCTGAAATAACACTGCTATTGCCTACAGCGAATCCGACACGCCACCCCGCCATATTGTAGGTTTTCGAAAGAGTATATATTTCAATCCCAACTTCTTTTGCTCCATCAATTTGTAAAAAGCTCAATGGCTTTACTCCATCAAACCCTATTGCCCCATATGCAAAATCGTGTACCACACAAATATCATTAAGGCTTGCAAGTTTGACCGTTTCCTCAAAAAATTCCTTCGTGGCTGCAGCTCCTGTTGGATTGTTCGGGTAATTAAGGAACATTAATTTAGCTCTTTCAATCGCCTCTGAAGATAAATCATTATAGTCAGGCAGGAAATTATTAGCTTCCCGTAACGGCATCATTACCATTTCTGCTTTTGCTAAAGCTACCCCAGATAAGTAATCTGGATAACCAGGATCAGGAACAAGCATTGTGTCACCTGGATCTAATAAGCATTGCGGAATTTCTACTAAACCAGCTTTACCTCCAAACAAAATGGCTACTTCCTTGTCAGCATCAATCGTAACGTCATATTCTCTTTTGTAAAAATCGGCGGCTGCCTGCTTTAAATAACGGTGTCCCTGAAAAGGGGAATACCTGTGATTTGCAGGATTAGCAGACGCTTCCTGCATTTTTTTCACGATATGATTTGGGGTAGCCTGATCGGGATTACCTTGTCCTAAATTGATTACATCATAGCCTGCTTCAATGTATTTTCCTACCTTTTTAACTAAAGAAGCAAAAAACTGTTTCGGAAGATTGTTTAAAATTTGAGATGTTGGAAATTGTTTCATCATATCACCTGCTTTAATTAGTACATTTTATTGTTGAATTCTAGTCACAAATGATATAACTTTTAAGACAGCTTGTAAAGAAAAAATTCCGAAATTTCAAATGAGGTGAAGTTAAGTGAAATTTAAAATAACATGTTTGCAAATGGACATTGCCTTTGGAGACCCAAATAAAAACTACCAACACGCAGAAAAACTTATCGAAACAGCAATGAAGGAAAATCCAGATATTATTGTTTTACCGGAGTTATGGACAACAGGGTATGATTTGACACGACTTGATACAATTGCAGACAGAAATGGTGAAGAAACCATTGATTTTTTACAGAAAGCAGCGAGGAAATATCAAGTTCACTTTGTTGGAGGTTCAGTGGCAAATCGAAGTGATCTAGGAGTTCAAAATACCCTCCTTATTATTGATAATGAAGGTAGGCTTGTACATTCATATAGTAAATTACATCTTTTTAAATTGATGAATGAACATCTTTATCTAGAATCAGGTAAGGAGAAAGGGTTATTTGAATTGGATAGCCGTACTTTTGGCGGAGTAATTTGCTATGATATTCGTTTTCCTGAATGGATACGTGCACATACCGCAAACGGAGCGGAAGCTTTATTCGTTGTTGCAGAATGGCCTGCTCCACGTTTATCGCACTGGAGATCACTGCTTATAGCAAGAGCAATTGAAAATCAGTGTTTTGTCATTGCTTGCAACCGATCCGGTTCCGATCCAAATAATGAATTTGCCGGACACTCGATAATTATTGATCCTTGGGGAGATGTTATTGCTGAAGCAGGAGCAAGTGAGGAGATATTGTCTGCAGTAATTGAGTTAGACCTCGTAAAAGATATTCGAAGGCAAATCCCTATTTTTGAAGATAGAAGGCCAGATCTATACTAACAAAAAAACCACTTCCTTTATTGGTAGTGGTTTCCTATACTTTAGCTAAATGATTCAATGGTATCCTAATCTTAAATAAGGTTCCTATCCCTTCTTTACTCTCTACTTCAATACTTCCATTATGTTCTTCGATAATTCGATAACTTACCATCAATCCAAGCCCCGTACCTTTTTCTTTGGTCGTGTAAAACGGCTCCCCAAGCTTTTTTATTTTATCAGAGGGTATTCCCTTTCCTTGGTCACAAATCGATATCTGTATAAATTGGTCATTGATGGTACTTATCGAAATCTTAATTACTCCGCCGTTTGGCATGACCTCAATTGCATTTTTAATAAGATTTATAAAAACCTTTTTTAATTGGTTTGGTTCACAATTAACGTACTCTAATTTATCTTCATAATGAGTATGAAATTGAACATTATATAGTACCGCTTGTGCACTTAATAAATCCACTGTTTCCCTCATTATTTGACAAATATCCTTCTCTTCATACTTGGTTTCTTGAGGCTTTGCCAAAATTAGGAATTCATTAATAATAGAGTCAATTCTCGCTAACTCTGAGGTAATGACATCATAATACATAGAGTGCTCGGCTTTAATACTAGGCTCTAGTAATTGAATAAACCCTTTCAAAGCAGTCATTGGATTTCTAATTTCATGGGCAATTCCCGCAGCAAGCTCACCAATAAGGTTTAGTCGGTCAGATTTCCTCAACTGCTCTTGCATTTGGGCCTTTTCAGTTACATCTGTAATAACAGTGAGATTCAATCCATCGATAATTCCGCGCTTTGTAGAGTAATCAAAATGTCTTACTACCCCGTCAGTCCCTTCAATCACCATGGATGAACATTGTTTACCATTATTTGTTACCTGCTTAAAATGATTAATTATTTCCTCACTTAAGTGACAAAATAAATCTAGTACAGAGCGTCCTGCCATTTTATCTTTTGAAAGTCCAAATATCCTCATGGCAGAACAATTGGTATCGACAATTTTATACATGTCATCCCATAAAATAAGTCCGTCCATGGAATCTTCAAAGATCCTTCGGAATTTTTGTTCGCTTTTAAGCAATTCCTTTTCCATTAAAACACCAGCCTCATGAAACCAAAATAAGGTAATTATATTTATCCTATATTCTACATTATAATAGAAAATCCTTTTTACTTGACAGAAAAATAATGACATTGTTAGGTATTCTGATTGGGAAAATCCAAAAAAGGTAAAGCGAAATAATGATCCGCTTTACCTTTTTATCAATTAAAGGAATGGATTTTCGTGCTTTGCTTTTAGACGCTGCCATCTTTTATCTACTTCTGCCTCAAATTCTTCTAAGATAGAGTTGTTTTCTTCTTTTAGCAGATGTTTTGTTTTACCCATATATTTTAGCCATTCAGAAATAGCTACTCGTTTATTTTTATCTTCCGGGTTGTAAGTAATGCTTGTAACCCCCTGTTCGACCTCATACAGCGGGAAGAAGCAAGAATTTACGGCCTGTTCTAATATCGTTGCCCCATAGCGGTCTTCCGATTTCCAATTAAGCGGACAGGTAATAAGAATTTTCCCATAAACTGTTCCTACATTCTGTGCATACCATTGTGCTTTCGCACCCTTTTTTATTAAGTCTTGCGGGAACGCTTCAGCGCCTGTAAATACGTAAGGAATATTGGTTGCCGCCATAATTTGCGCGGTATCTTTATGATGGAATCCTTTTCCCTTTTGTGCCTTACCAACACCAGACGTACTTGTCATATGACCAATTGGTGTAGAATAAGACATTTGAGAGCCTGTATTCATATAACCCTCATTATCATATTCAAGCATAATTAGCTTATGCCCACGTAGTGCTGTACCTATAGCAGAACCCATACCGATGTCCATACCGCCATCACCGGTAATCATAACAAACGTCGCATCATCAGAAACCTCAATTTCACCGCGGCGTTTTAATTCAAGGAATGCTTCTAATGTTCCCGATAACGTAGCAGCACCATTTTGGAATAGATTATGAATCATCGTTTGTTTATGGGAACTGTGCGGATAAGAGGTCGTCGTTACATATGCACAGCCTGTTTGGAATAATGTAACGATATCCCCTTCTATTCCTTTAAAGAATAGTTCCAGCCCAGCAAAAATACCACAGCCTGGACATGCTCCGTGCCCTGAGGCAATTCGCTTCGGTTTAGTTGTCAGTGCACGAAGCGGAGGTATTTTCACTTTAAGTTTATTGGTTTCTTCATCCATTTTTACTTCTATTAAACCAGAATTATACACATCACCGTGCTGCGGTGTGATTACAGGCTTAAGGATTTTCTCCGGATTGCCCGGTACATGACCGTAATAATCAAATGGCTTTTCAGCGAATCCTTTTTCCATCGCTTCAATGGTCATATCGAAGAAATTTTCAGCATCACTTGCGTAGAAATCTTTACCTCCTAGACCAAAAACACGGCTAAGAACAATCGTTTGATTATTTCTGTCTTCTTGGAGTGCTGATTTTACTTCATGAGTTAAGTTAGGACCATTAGCACCATATGAATCTGCTCGCTCACCTACTAATAATGCTTTTACATTTTTAAGCGCTTGACGGATTTCTTTAGCCGGAAATGGACGAATGATATTTGGGCTGATTACACCAGCTTTAATACCTTTTGCACGTAATTGGTCCACAACATCTTTTGCTGATTCAGCAGCAGAGTTTAATAAGAATAATGCAACTTCTGCATCTTCCATTTTATATAAATCTAATACCGGATATTCACGGCCGGAAATACGGGCATATTCAGCCGCGACCTCTCTAAAAACCTCACCAGCCGCATATATAGCTTCAGATTGTTGGAAATGGTTATTGATTAGATCATCACCATTCATATGTGCACCAATCGTGACAGGTTTTTTTGGATCTCTAGCAAAATGATAATCTGTTGGACACTCACCCACAAATTGTTGGACCACTTTTCTATCTTTAAAGTATTCTACCCGGCGTTTTTGATGTGATGTAAAAAATCCATCATAGGCTACGATTACTGGCAGACGCACCTTTGAGTGTTCTGCAATTTTAAGTGCCATAATATTCATATCATAAACGGCCTGTGGTGTTCTGGCGGTTAAGATGACCCAGCCAGTATTTAAAGCAAAGTAGAGGTCAGAATGATCGCCTCTTATATCTAGTGGTCCACTGACTGCACGCGTTACAAGATTCATTACCATTGGAAAACGGGTCCCGGCCTGTACAGGAAGCTGTTCGATCATATAAAGAAGCCCATTTGCACTAGTAGCATTAAAGACCCTGGCACCTGTAGCTGCAGCACCATAGCAGATACCTGCTGAACCATGCTCACCATCCGCAGGGATTAACTTAATATCATGTTCGCCGCGGGCTTTCATTTGGTCTAAAAATTGAGCTACTTCCGTTGATGGTGTAATTGGGAAATACCCCATAATATGATAATTGATTTGTGCTGCAGCCATTGCAGCCATTTCATTTCCTGATTCAAAAGTTGAAAGCTGTTCAGCAACTGCTGGTTTCGTTAGTTGTTCTTCTACCATTGCCATTATGAAATCCCCCCTGCTAGATAAGGAAAGTTCTGTTTCACGCGGTTAGCTTCTGCATATCCAATCATTTCACGAAGATCTCCAAGTGCATCAGTTGGACAAGCTTCTACGCATTTTAGACAGCCCTTACAATATTGATAATCAATCCCTTTAAGGAACATTTGCTTTCTGCCCTTTTTATCTTCACCGGCTTCCCAAACGAAGCAATAGTCTGGACAGACATTATCACAAGCAGCACAATAGATGCATTTATCCTTTTTAAATTCTGGAAGGAATCCTTGCCGTGACCCGCTTAAATCTTTTAAAATACTATTTGCTTGTGCTGTCATAACTCCGCCAATTTCCTGTGTCAAATATCCCAGTTGCGGAAGTGGTCGTGTAAAACTTTTTCCTTCTGCACCCACAGGGACTTCATACGTTTTAAATTGTACTTCATGATAACCACGATCGAACGTACGTATATTAGGTTCAACGAGATGAGGGTACTTCTTTTCAAATGTTTTTCGGATGACATTCCGCATTGATTCTGGGTCTAGGAAATCACAAATACGATACAACGCACCGAGCATTGCGGTGTTAACTTTCGTTTTTTCCTCAACAGCAATGGTTAATGCGTCCACTATCGCAAGTGTTCCATATTCTAATTTTAAATCCCTTCTCACTTCATCGAACTCTCTTGAGGTATTTACAAGGGCGATGCCATCAGCATTCAAACCGCTGACTACATCCACCGTTTTATAAAGTGCTTCATGAAAAACTGCCACAATATGCGGCTGCTCAATGGGGCTGTGATCTCTTATTTCAACTCCTGGGTCACAATAACGGATAAAACTTTTAACCGGTGATCCTTTCTTTTCAGAGCCATAGGATGAAAAATTAGATCCATTCAGACCAAGTCCTAGCACTCCTGCTTCTGCCAGCATTTTTCCGGCCAAGTTTGCTCCAAGACCACCAATAGATTCAAGGCGGATTTCAAAGAAACCAAGATTATTTTTCTTCGGTAATATAGACATAGTGTCCCTCCCCTTCTTGTTCAAAAAGACTGAAAATACATATAATATAAATTCCCCTCATTCATTGTAGGACATTTATTTTTTTCACGCTGTGACAAAAATCAAACATCTTCAAAAAAATTCTATAACACTTTTCAACAACTTTAAAAAAACGTTAATTTATATGGATTTTGGTGGAAAAATAACTCTATAACAGAAGTTATACTGTAGTATAACAGTAATATCATACTTCTTGAGTTATCCTTTTTTTCAAAAATGGGGTATAATATACTATTGTTTTTATTTTGTTGAAGGAGTTTTACGATGAACGTTATTTGTAGTACCTTAAATGCTAAATATATTCATACAAATTTAGCAATCCGTTATTTAAAGGCTTACGCAGCTCCGGAATTCAATATCCAGCTGAAGGAATATACAATAAAAGATCCCGCTATGAATATTGTCTCTGACCTCTATCAGCAAAAACCAACTGTCATTGGGTTTAGCTGTTACATTTGGAACATTGAAGAAACAATTAAAGTAGTCACTATGCTGAAAAAAATCGATCCTTCTATCCAAATTGTTTTAGGCGGTCCTGAAGTGACTTACGATACGGTAGAATGGATGGAAAAACTTCCAGGTGTTGACTTTATTATTATCGGAGAAGGAGAACATTCATTTAAACAGTTGTTAACTGAAATGACTGGAGAAGGACAGTACAGAAATGTTCCCGGAATCGCCTACCGTGAAAATGGACAGGTAAGGGTCACCACTCAGATGAATAAACTAGACCTAAAAGAACTTCCTTCTCCATACCGATTTCCTGAAGATACAGCTCATTTAGGAAAGCGTGTCACGTATATCGAGACAAGCAGAGGATGTCCATTTAGCTGTCAATTTTGTCTATCTTCCATTGAAGTCGGAGTACGCTATTTTGACAGAGAGAAAATTAAGAATGATATACGATATTTAATGGACAACGGGGCAAAGACGATTAAATTTGTGGATCGTACTTTTAATATTAGCAGAAGCTATGCGATGGAAATGTTCCGTTTCCTAATAGATGAGCATCTGCCAGGAACAGTTTTTCAATTTGAGATTACCGCAGACATCATGAGACCTGAAGTTATCGAATTCTTAAATAAAGAAGCACCTACTGGGCTGTTTCGTTTTGAAATCGGGGTACAATCAACTAATGATTATACGAATGAGCTTGTCATGCGTAAACAAAATTTTGAGAAACTAACGCGAACGGTCACCTTGGTGAAAGATGGCGGAAAAATTGACCAGCATCTTGATTTAATTGCTGGTCTTCCAGAGGAAGATTATTCCTCCTTTCGGAAAACATTTAATGATGTCTTTGAACTCCGGCCAGAAGAACTGCAGTTAGGATTTTTAAAAATGTTAAGAGGGACTGGACTTAGACTTCGTGCTGAAGACCATGATTATATTTATATGGATCAATCGCCTTATGAAATTTTGGGGAATAATGTTCTGCCATTTCATGATATTCTCAGAATTAAACAGGTGGAGGATGTTCTAGAAAAATATTGGAATGACCATCGAATGAATCATACGATTGAATATCTAGTTACAAATGTGTTTCCTTCCCCTTTTGACTTTTTCCAAGAGTTCGGGACCTATTGGGATGAGCAAGGATGGTCCAGAATTGGTCATCAATTAGAAGATTTATTTCGAAGATTATTTTCGTTTCTAGAATCAAAAACGGCAAGCGACATTGACATTATCGCCGGGCTGATGAAATATGATTATTTAATTAATCATAAGTATAAACCGCGCAAACCTTGGTGGGAACAAAGTTCAAATAAACAGACCAGAACAGAACTATATAAGCAAATAATTGAAAATCCATCGCTTCTAGGACATTCTTATTTGGAACTGACTCTTGATGAGAAAGATTTATACAAGCATACGATGATTGAAGAAATGTCTTTTAACCTGTCCACTTACTTAACATCAGGTCAGATTGTAAAAGAGCCTTCTTATTTATTATCTTATTTTGACCCGTCCAATAAAGGAACGATTATATTTCCTTTTAGAGTTTAAAAAATAGCCGGCAATTCTGCCGGCTTATTTTTCTTTTTTGGAAGACTTTTTATTGGTGTCCCTTGTTTGGAGTACTTCATAAAGCTTTATACCATTAACGTCGCCAAATTCAATGCTGAATTCTTCTCGTGTGTTTTGGAGACTTTTTTTATCTTTCATTAACTTCTTCCTTTTTTTCCAAGCTTGGAATTACGGTTTTGAACCTTAATGGCATCTTCTGTCCCTGCATATTCTGCGGAAAATTCACTTTCCTGCACATTCTTATGAGGAGTTTTGGAATATTTATTTACAGCATCATGTTCTGCTTTTCGTTTAGCCATATTATCAGCCTCCCTTTTTATGTTACATGATTAGTTTTTACAAAAGCAGAAAATCAATCACTTCCTTATTTTTCATAAATAAATTTGCCCTTCCAGCTAAAAATAAAGAAAAATAGGAGTGAGGAAAATGACCAAAGAACTTAAAAAAACCGATGAAAAAGTAACAATCAATGAGACAATGCCGCATCAAATTAATGCCCCAAGTTTTGAGGGTACAGGAATTAAAATGAAGCCCCCATTTGTGAATGAACATGGGGTGGTAATTGGTGACAGTAACTATTCTTCCCCAGACTCACCGTTGGAAAATTGGACCGAAGACACTGACCCTGAAATTATGGCAGGGGAGGAGTGGGTACACCCGACAAACGATATCGGCTGGAATACTGCGGAAAATCGGGAATTGCTTGAGAGTAAAAAGAAACCCAAAGCCTATCCCTTTATGCACCACACTATTGATGTTAGCAAGGGTACCGATTGATTAATTTATAACGTTCCATATTCGCAAAACATTTCCACTTATGAAAATAAATATTTGAATCATAATACAATTACAGAGAAAAAATCTCTGTAGAGATATTTAAGGAGTTGACAAAAATGGCTAACAGCAGCAATAAATTATTAGTTCCAGGAATAGAGCAATACCTTGATCAGGTAAAATATGAAATTGCCCAAGAGTTTGGAGTAAATTTAGGGTCTGATACAGTGTCCCGTGCAAATGGTTCTGTTGGCGGCGAAATTACGAAAAGATTAGTAAAACAAGCTCAGGCTCAAATGGCAGGACAGCAACAATAATACAACTGAATAAACATGGAAAAAGTCCGGCATTTTGCCGGACTTTTTATTTGCTATTCTTCTCTTGTTTATTTGTTTTAGGCGGCTTATTGTGTTGCTGGTTATCTTGTTTGTTTGTCTCTCTATGATTCCCTTGATTTTGTTCATGTTTGTCATTTCCATCTTTGTTTAAACCAGGTGCAGCCTGCTTTCCATTACCTTGCTCTGCTGGGATTGGTTGATTATTTGGGATATTTTCACTTTGGTTTTGGTATACCTGCTGATTGTTATTTGAATGATTGTTATTTGAATGATTGTTATCTTGTTCTTGTTTCATTTGCTGGCCAGGGGGCAGTGCTGTAGGAGATGAAGACTCAGATGGAGTCATATCTGTTTGGTTCACTTTTTCCACTTTGGTCCGCTTAACTTTTTCCTGCGATTTCTTATCTTTTGCAGTATTATTTTTATTTTTATGATAGAGCCCGACTGGAACACCTGAGTCTTGAGCTTTTTCTACTTCTTCTTGAGTACTTGTATACATATCTACTTCTATAATATTTTTATCAACTTTTTCTTTAATTTGCTTGATATTTTCCTCAAGTTTCACTAATCCATTCTCTTTTAACTCATCCGTTTTAACTGTTGAAATTAAGACTGGCTCAGCTTGTGTGATATAACCATCTTCTTTTAATTCTGTCAATATCATGGTAGTCAACTCAGAAACGTCCATCTTTTTCCAATCTAGTTTAGAAATAATTTTTTCTGCTTCTTTATTAAATCCCTTTAATTCAACTACCTGCATATCTTTATTTAATCCCATTTCAATACTAGTGCTAGTATCAATCGACATATAAGCATATGCTTTGTTACTTTGATAAACTGGTATAAAAGAGCCTACACTTATTAACAGAACAGCCAACGCTATCCAACCTTTTTTTAAAGTAAAAAAGTTTTTAAAAGATGCTGTTGGTGTGCTTTGTAAATAATCTGTAACAGGGAAAAAATCTATTTCCTCACCTATGGAATAGACCCTATCCATTTTACGGGCACGCAAGAACTCTCCTTCAGAAGTTAAAAATGTTACATAAGGATCATTAACTTCCATTACAACTCCCCTTCTCATGTCTCTAGCACCCCCTTTAAATAATCATTTAAATAAACATAGTCACTCGATAATATAAGTGAAATTGCAATAATATATTTCCGGTTCCGTTCAATCGTCTTTCTACTGACATTCACCATTTTTTCTAGCTGCTTTATAGGAAGACGCTTTTTCTCAAATAAAGCGTCCCTTAATTCCCTATTTTCAACTAATAGCTTTGCGACTTTAATGGCGTTCTCTCTTGCATCAGCATGCTTTGGTGAATTCTCAACTAAATCGCTGAAGCTTAAATCAAATGATGTTAATAATGTCTGAAATTGGATTATTTCTTCTTTCCTAATTTCTTCGTCCGACTTTTTCTTATATTCCTCAATTGACAGCTCGTTTACAATAACCATGCCTGCTGATTCTTCCTCAATGGAAGAATAAGTTAAATCAATACTAACATGCTGGTCTTTTGTTTGCTTCCGAATATAATCAATTACCCTTCGTTTTATAATCACTTCAGCAAAACTAAGCAGGGAACTGCCCTTCTCGGCTGAATATTTTTCAATTGCTTCATTAAATGCAATTAGACCAATACTAAATTCATCGTCGGTATCATAAATATATCGTTTACATACGGAAGATACGTTTTTTGCAATAAATGGCTTATAAGCCTCTATAATTTCATTAAGTAAAAAGTGGTCGCCTTGTTGAATTAATCGGACCGACTCTTCTAAAGTACGCTTTTTATTTTTGGTTAAAAACAATAAACCTAGCATTGCCTCACCTCTCTAAGAACCAATTATACCATAAGGCTGACAAATTGGATTTTTTGGAGGTAATAGCAAACTGAAAAAAAAATGCACCAAGATAGGCTATGTTTTCCTGTTTATTGTTGCTATGTTTCTATTAATTTCCTTTATCGTTATTTCTTTTACTGTGTTGCTTCCATTCTCTTGCTGCTTGCTTCATTTCTTCCTTTTTTTCTTTAACTGCTTCTCTTGCTTCAATCCTTTGTGGTTGAAGTTCTTGTTTGGCTGATTTTGTCTCTTGTACTGCTGTTTGTTGAATCTCCTTCATTGCTGGTTGTGTGGTTACTGGCGAGGAAACCTCAGGTGTTATTTCTTCTTCTCTTTTAGGAGAAGTGGTTTCCATGCTTGGGTCAAGTTCAGAAGTAGCTGCTGATTCTTCATTCTGATACTCAGAGTTCTTTTGTTGTTGTTTCTTTTCCTGCTTTTCCATTTTCTTGGCAAGCTTTGCATAGCTTTTTTCAATATTCTTTTGCAATGCAGCTTTGGCAACTGGATTTTTCACCTTTTCCATTGCAACAGTGAGAGCGATAATATTTTGTGAAACTGCATCCTGTGCTTTCTTTAATTCATCTACTACTATTTCCTCAGAAGCCTCTTCCTCAACATAGGTGACATGTTCTTCTGCTTTGTCTATATGGTCCATTGCTATTTTCATCGTTTCTACTGCCTCTTCTTCATTACCCTCAGTAAACAAGGCTTCAGCCTCTGCAAGTCGTTCCCCTGCATATTCAGCCATTAATTTTGTTTCTTTTATATCATCAAAAGTAAGAGCAAGATGAATTTTTTCTAATAATAACTTCGAAAAATAAAAGAAATCCCCTGGTAATAGTAAAGGTGTTTGTTCTTTATCACTAGAGCTAGAATCTGCTCCGAGATTTATTATTGGTGGCTCGCTGGTCGTTTCATCAGCAAAAACATTTGTAGCCGGAAATACAACTGCACTTGTAACAATTATTGCGATAGCACCTTTTGAAATTTTTTTTAATGGATTGGTCTGCTTTTTCAACTTGTTCACCTCAATATTTTTGAACGGCCACTAACACTAAAGATTTACGTTATATTAAAAGCGGTTTATGGGGGCACATTAAAAATTTCCATAAAAAAGCTTCAAAACTGTGTCAGCTTTGAAGCTTCTTTTCCCGAATTTGTAAAATCCATTTTATCAAGAAACCAGTGAGTACCCCCGGAATGACAAATGACATTGGTAAAAAAACAGGGCCTGGATGAACATTAAAAATCGTGAACTTTGGTGAAATCATTAATCCTACCGTGACAAAATAAGCGGAAAATACAAAAGGTAAATAAGAGTACTTTTCCTCATTCGGCATTGCTGATCGATAACCATCCCACATTGCAAACATATAAACACATGGATAAAACATTAGCCACTGGTAATTAATTACGGATTCAGCTTTATTAATTTCACCTAAGAAGCTGTACATAATCGCACGATTAAAATGACTATTCACATTTATCATAAATTCTAAAATTACAAAGAAAATACCTTTAATGTACTGACCACTTAATAGCTGGCTGAATCCCGGAAAGGCTATACTCCATAAAACCGCTTCTAATTTACTCATTTTTTTCATTTCTCTATCTCGTTTCTACTGTAAGTTACTTCCAATTTAGTTTTACCAGTAAACGTCTGAATAAACGAGGTATATAAGAAATATTTTTGAATAGTATCTTTATGTTAAATTCATAAAATGGGTATTTGATAGTTTGGATTATCCTTTTGTTTTAAGTAAAAAGCAGTCATTGACTTGATACCATCCTTAAAATCAGGGCACTTTATTCCTGACCCCTTTAAGTCATGGACTGCCTGTGTACAATCAAAATGACCCATCCACGTAAAATAATCCAGTGCTTCTTTTTCAACCCCCAGATACTTTCTCATTGGCTTTATAGAAAGAAACCATTTGCCAACTGATATTGGGAGTGTGCCTATTGGTTTCTTGTTCAGTAATTCCTCCATCAAAAAGGTGTATATTTCTGATGCACGGTAGGGACGAGGATCAGTCAAATGATATGTCTTACCGACACCATTTTCTAAAAAGCTGAGATATACTGTGGCTGCTATGATATAGTCAATTGGGACCAAATTAACATAAGCTTCGCCCTTTCCCAATTTTGGGAGGAGTGGGAGGTATTTTAATCTCTCCAAAAAATTCATCATAAAGTATGGACCATCAAATTTTATCGTTTCTCCTGTTTGTGAATGACCTTTAACAATCCCAGGACGAATAATTGTAATCGGGACTTCTTCTTTTAAATTTTCAACCAAGACTTCCGCCTCATATTTTGTTTCTTCATAATGATTTTTGAAACTTGCAGGACGAATAAGTTCAGTCTCTAAAAGATTTCCCTCTCGTTTTCCCACAACATATGCCGTACTAAAATAGACATAACGTTTTAAGCGAGTAAGCCCTCGCACCCACTCATTCACATTATTAGTCCCATTCACATTAATTCTTAAAGCAATATCTCTTGGTACTGCCAAATCATAAATAGCCGCAAGATGAAAAACGTGGGTTACCCTTTTGTTTAGAATAACAAGGTTATCTTCAGAAATCATGAGTGAGGGCTGGGTGATATCCCCTTCTATAAGGATAAAAGAATCATCCTTTAGACCTAATTCTGTAATAATAGCATGTCGTTCTTTCCTTGCTTTATCCATCATGCCTTGAAGAACTAATACGTAAATAATTCCTTTCCTTTCATTCCTTTTTAAAACTTCCCGAATTAATTGATTGCAGATAAAACCCGGAAATCCTGTAAAAAAATAGTTATAATCCATTTCTATTACCTCCCAGAATATGTTAAGTTGACATTTGTACTCATTGTAAGTTGTTTTGAAAATAATAGTCAAGAAATTTATCTGAATTTTCTGTATTTTTAATATAAAAAAAGACGGGTAATATCCCGTCTTTTACTCGTCCTGGTCCATAGGGTTATAAAGCTTAACTTCTGGATTCTTTTCTTGGAACCAACGAAGTGCAAAATCATTTTCAAATAAGAAGACATAATGATCAAAGCGGTCCTTTACAAGCAAACTTCTAGAACTCGAGAGATTTTCATCCACGACTTCCCCTTCTATCCATCTGCCAATTTTAGAACCTATACGTTCCATCAATACCTCAGCATTGTATTCATTTCTCATCCGATGTTCAAAAACCTCAAATTGTAATTGTCCAACCGCACCTAATAAGTAATCATCTGTTTTTACTGTTTTATAGAGCTGGATAGCACCCTCTTGAACAAGTTGCTGAATTCCTTTATAAAATGATTTTTGTTTCATTACATTCTTTGCAGAAACCCTAACAAAAAGCTCAGGTGTGAATTGCGGCAGTCTTTCAAATTGAAAATTGTCTTTACCGGAAGTAATTGTATCCCCAATTTGATAAGTACCTGTATCATAAAGACCAATAATGTCCCCGCTAACCGCCTCATCCACTGTATTTCTTTCTTCAGCCATAAAAGAAGTGGACTGGGAGAGTTTTATTTGTTTACCTAAGCGAGGAATATTTACAGTCATTCCTCGTTCAAATTTACCAGAACAAATACGAACAAAGGCAATCCGGTCACGATGGGCAGGGTTCATGTTTGCTTGAATTTTGAAAACAAATCCCGAAAATTGCTCACCAAGCGGATTGATTTCACCTATCGATGAATTACGAGCCATTGGTGCTGGAGCAAATTGCAGATATGTCTCTAGGAAGGTTTGGACACCGAAAGTCGTTAGTGCACTGCCAAAGAATACCGGGGTAATTTTACCATCCGCTACTTTTTCAGCAGTGAAATCATTCCCAGCTTCGTTTAACAGCATAATCTCTTCAAGCGTTTGGTCATACAAACCAGAAGCCTTTAAAGGATGGTCACCTTCTATTTCTCCATCGCTATTTAATGAAATAAAACGATCTTCTTCATTTACTCTAAATTGTTCGATTCGCTTGTAATAACGGTCGTAAATCCCGAGGAACTCTTTACCCATCCCAATTGGCCAGTTCATTGGATAAGACTCAATTCCAAGTACCTCTTCTAATTCAGCCAGAAGCTCTAATGGCGCTTTTCCTTGTCGATCTAGCTTATTAATAAAAGTAAAGATTGGAATTCCACGCATGCGGCAGACTTTAAATAGTTTTAATGTTTGTTCCTCAATCCCTTTTGCAGAATCGATGATCATAACAGCACTATCAACGGCCATTAAAGTACGATACGTATCTTCACTAAAATCCTGGTGTCCGGGAGTGTCCAAAATATTAACACGAAAGTCATTATAATCAAATTGCATAACGCTTGACGTAACAGAAATCCCCCGTTGTTTTTCAATTTCCATCCAGTCACTCGTTGCAAACTTACCTGTTTTTTTTGCTTTGACCGTACCAGCGTCGCGAATCGCTCCGCCAAATAATAATAATTTTTCCGTAAGTGTTGTTTTCCCGGCATCCGGGTGAGAAATAATCGCAAATGTTCTACGCGATAATACTTCTTCTTTAAAATTGTTACCCATTTCTAATTCCTCTCTTTTGACAATCCAAAAATTTTTCTCGTACCCTTAATCTTATATGTACGGGGTGAAATTTGCAATCCTTTAATACATTCCAACTGGAAATCTATTTCCACCCATTCCCACATCGTCTTTTATCATTTTTCTTTTATAATAGAATTAGACTCTGATTAAGGAGATGACTGAATTGAATCAAAGTAAAAAACTAGTTTCAAAGATTATTCCGCTCATCGCAGCGTTACTAATAATACTTGGTGGAGTTACTTGGTTTTTCCAAACAACCAATAAAGAAATTGAAATTCCTTTCTCCTCAGTTGAAGAAACCATTCAAAAACAAAATGGGAAACCAGTAGCACTGACTGAACACTCTGACGGCAGCATTAAACTTACAGTGGACGGTTTTAAATATGAATCACACGTTCCGCCGAATAGTCAAATGATTGACAAACTCGTTGAGAATTATAATATTAATTATTCTTTTTCTAATAACAGTCGTTTTGGAAAGTGGATCATGGCCGGTATAATACTGGCACTTGTTGGAACTGCTATTGTACTTCAAAAAACAAAAGGTGGGCTTGGGTTATCAAATTCTATGAAGAATAGTGTTTCACAAGCACGACCGCTTCCGTCCATTAGTTTAGAGGATGTTGGTGGGATTGGTGATGAAATGAAGGAAGAAATTATCCAGACACTTTCAACACTGAAAGAGCCGGAAAGGGCTCTTAAAATGGGGATTAAACCACCTAAAGGAATCCTATTGTATGGACCTCCAGGCACTGGAAAAACTTTATTAGCTCAGGCGATTGCCCGTGAATTAGATGCGGCTTTCTATTCAGCCAGCGGATCGGCTTTTAATGAGTTATTTGTAGGAGTTGGGGCCAGCAGGGTTCGCTCTTTATTCCAGACTGCAAGAAAACAAGGTCCAGCAGTAATCTTTATTGATGAAGTAGATGCCTTGGCCGGCAGAAGAAAAGCCCATGGCGGTGAAGAAGCAGAAAAAACATTAACCGAACTCCTGGTTCAGCTCGATGGAGGGCATTCCAATGATGGAATATTATTTATCGCCGCCACGAACAGAAAAGATATGCTTGACGAAGCATTCCTAAGGCCGGGTAGAATTGACTTCACGTTTCATATTCCCCTTCCTGATACAAAAGGGAGAAGAGAAATTATCGATATTCATACAAAAGGGAAGGCACTTAGTAATGACGTTACAGACTCTTTAGATGATTTAGCTGAAAGTACTTCCGGTTTTTCAGGAGCAGAGCTGCAATCATTATTTGAAACAGCCAGCAGAAGGGCAGTACGAAATCGGCAGGATGTACTTACTAAAGGCGATCTTGATTATGCTCTTGACCGGACGATATTAGGAAGTACTTCACGGTCTTTACAGGATTTTGATACGAAGCGCCGTGTGGCCATTCATGAAGCAGGGCATGCCATAGTAGCTTCATTAACGAAGCCAGGATCTGTTAGAAAAGCGACCATTATCCCACGTGGTGAGGCACTGGGTTATGTGGCACCTATTCCCAAAGAGCTTCATTTATCAACAACAAGTGATTTACTAGACCGGGTCGCAATGGTGCTAGCCGGTGGTGTTGCCGAGAGAATGCTGCTTGGTGAACATAGCATAGGTGTTAGTGGAGATGTACAGCAGGCAAAGCAAATTATCGAACAAATGGTCGATACGGGTATGCTGCAGGAAGGGTTTACCCTTACTTTTAACAAACAGGACAAAGAAGAAAAAATGCAAGAACTGTTTAAAAAAGGTTTAGAAAAAGCAGAGAATCTAATAAAAAGTCATCAGATTCAATACCAGCAATTAGTTGATTGTTTATTAAAAAAAGAAACACTTGAAGGCTTTGAGGTTGAAGTAATTGTTTGGAGAAAGACTACAGTAAAAAGTAATGATGTTTCTGCATAAATGAAATGGATATTTTGAGGTACACTAACTTTATGTATTCTACGTAGGGATGTGTATGCAAATGTTGGACTCAAAAATTGATTATGAGGCAAAAAGACATCGGCAAAATGCAAAGGGGTACATCGACAATCCCAAAAAAACTGAAGGCTTACTGAAAAAGGCAATACTCAAGGCGAAAAATAATAAAGGCACTTTAGGTGATGCTTGGGAAAAGCTGCAATTATTTTTTGATTTAGTCCAAGCATATTCTAAAGGCGAATATAAAAATGTTGCTCCTGCTACTATCTTAACCATTATTGGGGCAATCCTATATTTCGTTTCTCCTTTAGATGTGGTCCCTGACTTTCTTGTTGGCTTAGGAATCCTTGATGATGCCGCTGTTATCAGCTTTACGTTAAAAAAATTATCTGCCGAAATCAGTGAATTTAAAAAGTGGAGACAAAATGATTCATTTTCATCACTAGTAAAAAGCCCTCTTGACTAGTCAAGAGGGCCTTATTATCCAAATATTTTTATCTAAAGCAAGCTGCACCTACGATAATTAAAAGGATAAATAAAACGACGATTAACGCAAAGCCGCCGCCAAATCCACAGCCTCCGTAACCATAACCTCCAAAGCCACATCCACCGTATCCATATCCAAATGGCATATTATAACCCCCTTTTTAAATTAATAGTAGTATCCTCGGCCCCAAGAAGCCCCAATAATAATTAACAAAATGAACAATACAACTAGAAGAGCAAAGCCTGCGCCGTACCCGCCATGTGAACCAGACATTTACATTACCTCCTTTTTTGAATTCCATATATCCTATTCAAATCTATAAAAATGTGCGATAGACACATATCCAAATAAATCACTTTTCGAAAAAAAGAATAAGCCCAATCTAATTGGGCTTCTGAATCATTTTGGTTCCACTATAGGTAGGAGCCTATTCACTAATCTAGGTGAGAGCGGCTGTATTGATTTAAAACAGGTTAGGTCTATAACTAAACAATTCGAGGTTGTTCTTAATGAAAATACATGGTCACATAAATCCACTGGATAACCGTCTATATCTACAGGCTCAAGTAGTGATACTGTTGCGCAGCATTTCCTAACATCTATTGCTTCTAATCGAAATACATTTGTTGTAAAAAAGTTACCATTATTATTCCATCCAAAAGCCTCAAATTGGCACTTCCCTGTTGAAAGGATAAACGGAATCGTGTCATATCCAAAATCGTCACATATAAAACGAAAATCTTCAAAGGATAAATTTTTTTGTTCTTCTAATAGTTGCTGCAGATCCTTACATATACATACAACCTTATGTTCTTCCCCCATAACCAAACCTCCTTTCAAATATTCTAAACAGGCTGTAAATAAAATTGAATTTGCTTTGCACCATTCAGAGCACATTCTCTAGCTCGATCCTTTGAATCAGCTGAAGCAATTACATATCCATATCGTTGTCCCATGGAGCGAGGCGGTATAACAAGTTGACCATATTCAGCTTTCATGCTCACCTCTACTACACCGGTTTGTTCTTTGGCAGAATCACAACCTGATACTTTAAGTAACTTTCCAACTGTTCCAACAATCAAATAATGTGTATAAATGGCCTTATTGTGTTTTTTCCTTAAATCTGGTTCTAATCCTGAGAACAATCTTATTGTCTGTTCAGCTAGGTTATAACCAAACGCTTCTTCAATCATCCGATTCATAGCTCCCCCAGCCATCCTCGGATTAATCTCAATTAGCTTCCAGCCTTTATTTGTTAATTTCATTTCTAAATGGCAAGTACCATTTCTTATCTGAAAATCCTCTATAATTGAAAGGACCGTCTCCTTTAGCCCTGGCAGTTGTTCTAAGTGCAACTCAGGACAAATAGAATAACCTGTGATAATAAAACGTTCACCCTTTGTTACTTCCTGCTCTACAATCGCTGCAACCATGATGGTGGATTGATAGACAACAATTTCAATCAAATATTGTGGTCCCTCCAAATACTCCTCCACTAATATTTTTGATTTAGAGTTTTTACGGTGAAGTTGTTTCACACCCTTCATACATTCCCAAACATTTTCGACCAGTATGACATCCTTTGAACCATTGGATTGAGGGGATTTAATAATTAGCGGAAATTGGTCTTTTAACTCCTCCATCACATAGTCGGCATTTTCGATTGAACCAAGAACCTGATAAAACGGGTTATAATCTTTCCCTGCTAAATACCTTCTTGTTAAAATTTTGTCAGTCATAAGTTCTAACGGTTCTAATGTTAGAAGTGTATGGCAAAGAGAATTAGTAAGCAGTGCTGCTAAATAAATATATTCATCTAAAAAACTAATAAAACAAACAATCTTTTTCCCCTCTTCAATGATGTCAGTGATTGCAGAAAGTATTTCATCTGTATCTGACATATTTAATAGGCGTACATCATCAATCTCCTGATAATCCTCCCTTTCTTCAACAAATATGGTTCGATTTGTTAACAGAATTGTTTCGTAGCCTAGTCTTTTTGCTGCTTTAATTCCTTCATAGCTCGATCCTGTTTTATTTGTACCTAAGAAAACAATTGAATTCATCTTTTGCACCTACTTAAAAATGGCCTCACCTTTTGTGCTAGTTTTCCTGTTACAATAAAATATTCTTTTTCCAATTGTTGGTGTAGGCATGTTCATTATGTACAGACAGTTATTTGACCAATTAATTTAAAGTGTGACAGATGCCTGCAAAAAAAATTATGGACAAGTGTTTACATAAATGGCCATCCCCACAAGGTATGGCCTTAACATTCAATAAGCATATCCTGTTTAATCCAACAAAAAACCAACAACTTATCGTTGTTGGTTTTTTGTGACAGAAAGACGCAAATTGACTCCTGCCTTTTAGGAATTTAAATGTAAACAAGAAAAATAATTAATGCTAACAGAATTCGATATATCGCAAAGGGAACTAGCTTAATTTTATCGATTAGTTTTAAGAAAAAGCGGATGGAGATTAAAGCAAAAACAAAGGCACTAAAGAATCCAGCAATAAAAAATGGAAGCGCATCGATTGTGATATACTGCCAATTTTTAAGTAAGGAAAGAAAACTGGCACCTGCCATAATAGGTACTGCCATAATAAACGTAAAATCGGCAGCCGCCCGATGACTCAAACCGATTAAAACACCGCCTGAAATAGTTGAGCCGGAACGAGAGAACCCTGGCCATAATGAAAAACATTGAATGAGACCAATCGTAATCGCTTGTTTATATGTTATTTGGTCAACGGTTTCAACCTTAGGTATCTTGGGACCAAAGCGATCTGCAATAATCATGAATACTGCACCAATCACTAAACCAATTAAAACTGTTTCAGTTGAAAATAAATGCTCATCAATATAATCTTCAAAAAGAACGCCAAAGATTCCAGCCGGAATTAATCCAACGATTACTTGAGTTAATTTTAAACGACCACCACTTTGTCCAGACAGCTTATTTTTTATCCGTCCCATTCCTAAGAGGTCAATAAACCTATCTTTGAAGGTCACGACAACAGCTAAAATAGAACCTAGTTGAATTACTACTTTAAAAGTATTCGCTCCATATTTCCCCAAGAATTCTTCTGATCGAAGCCACATATCATCTACGATGATCATATGACCGGTCGATGATACCGGAGCAAATTCAGTTAGACCCTCTACGAAACCTAAAATAATAGCTTTGATAATTAATAATAAGTCCATGGTTAATGTAACTACTCCTAACTATTTCTTTTAATTTAAATTTTAAGGATATGGAATAACCTATTAATTGTACTCAATAACCATTGCCATAAGCAAATACTTTTTTTCATAGTAAGGAAGCGAGGCTCTTCCGCCTCGCTCCCTTATTGTGAAATTATGCGATTCACACGCCCATTGAATGTCTCAAACCAATAACCATCTTTCATATCAGCTATTGCAACACCTGTTGAACTTTGTGAACCCAAGAATTTTCCAGCACCGAGATAAATACCGACATGGCCATCTTTTTTATATGTATCAAAAAATACAAGGTCTCCAGGAATCATTTCTTCTACACTAACAGGTGTTCCAGTATTTTTTAAAACCTCAGTACTTGCTCCTATTTTGATGTCAACCTGGGTAAACGCCCAACTTACAAATGCTGAGCAATCAAATCTTCCATTTGCAATATCATATTCGTTCCGGCCCCCGCCAAATACATAAACTGAATTTCCTACATACTTTAATCCAAGGGTAATTAGGTTTTTTACCTTTTCGTTTGTTAACAATAAAGATTCATTCCAGATTTGAACTGGCTGTATGTCGGTTACATCATACATAGATACAAGTGCAGAATCCTGTTGCATGAAACCAGCCTGTTCGACTAGTGTGATTTGCTCTTTTTTCTTTGCTTCTGCACTTAACCATTCATTTTGTTGCTGCTGCTCTAAAATTTGCGTTTGCATACCTTCTAATTCAACTATCATATGCTGAAGCTCTAATAATTTACTTTCTACTTGGGTTTGCTTCTTTTTCATTTCCTCTTTATCAGCTTCATGTTGAGTTATAATATTTTGGTCTGCCTCAACAAATGAAGCTACCGCACCAACTCGATCGACAAAATCCTTAAAACTTGAGGACCCAAGTAAAACATCAAGATAATTTACCTTTCCACCCGTTTCTTGAAAAGCCAATGCGCGTTTTTTTAATATCTCATTACGCTTGTTTACTTTTTCGTTCAGTCCTGCGACCTCAGCCTCCAATTTCTGTATCTCTAATTGTGAATCACTTATTTTGTTCTCTGTTTCAAGAATGATTTGATTATTATCATTAATCGCTTGCTCTACTCGCTTGATTTGATCATTAATTCTTTTAATTTCAGCTTTTACTTGGTTAAGCTCAATATTACCTTTTAAGATTTCTAATTGAATTTTTGTCCGTTGCTCGTCAATTATTTGCTGGTTATGATTTTCTTCTGCTTCTACTTGAAGTAATACAGTTGGGCTTCCAAACGTGATTATTGTACATAATGCCATAATCTTCTTTTTCAAATTTTATTCCCCTGCTTCCCTCATCGCAAATAGCAATAATTTTTGGTTTTCTATGTACAATTAAGCAGTCTACCAAAACACCAAAAATAATTCTTTATACCCACTTATTTCCTATTTTAATTGCAAGTAGAAGTATAGCATGAAATGTTGTCAATTTTATAATAGTAATATTAAATTTATGTTGCAAGATATTTCCACATACAATGTTCAAAGAATAACAAGAAAAAACAGACCAATGATGGTCTGTAAATGTTTTTTAATGTATTTTTACTTTGCTTTTAGAAGCTCTTTGACGCTATTTTTTCCACGATCGACGATTTCTTTATGAGTATTTCTAGCCATTTTAACATACTCATTAGTGACCTGCTGCCAAGCATTTCGACGTTCGCGGCCATAAGCAATGTTCGCCTCTGTGCTCTTTTCAAAATTATCCTCTAACTGATCAATAATGTGGAAGACAGATTTGATGGGAGTAAGAGCAAGGTTTTCTAATTGATGAGATACCTCTTTAAGTTGCTCTTTAAGTTCTACCCGTTCATTCATCATTTCTGCTTCGATTCGTTCTTCGTCCTTGATAAGTTGTTCCCTGCGTGCATTCATTTGCTCCATGAAACCAGAGACTACTTCTTTATTTGTTTTTTTAGTCTGTTCGAAAAGATTAGCTATTGTTTTTCTATATTGTTTGTTAAACTTGATGACTTCTCTTAGTGCGTTCACATATGCATCTTCACGGTTTTCCCGCAGTTGTCTTGCCCGTTCAAGTGATTGTTCATACTGATTCCAGAGTGTATCTACAAATAAACCTTCTTTTTTAGGTTCTTCTGCTGCAGGAATCATCTTTTCTTCAACTGCTTGGATATTTTCATTCTTTTTCTGTGCCATCGTCCTTCCTCCTCTTTTTACTGTTTACTTTCTCTATCGGATCCCTCTTTTGAAATGAAGGAATATAGAGCTCAAGGAAACTTGAATACATTTTGAAGAATTGGTCTAGCATCGATTGGTACGATTCTAGTTGATTGGCATAGCCTTTTAAGTATGTAATACCAGCTTTAGTAATGGAATATCTTCTTTTAGCAGGTCCACTGCCGTTTGTATCCCACTCAGATGATACTAGCTCTTCCTTTTCCAGCTGTCGTAACAGTCTGTAGAGATTACCCTGGTCAATCGTTTTAAAACCAAATCCTTGTAATTTCTGGCTTAGCTCATATCCGTGAAGAGACATTCTGCTAAGAAGCAATAGAATAAATGGCAGAACAAAATTTTTTGAAGGATTGACAGACTGATTGTCTTGATTTACCATTTCTATATCACCTCACCTATATGTATTTTACACCTATGAGTAATATTTTGTCAACTTCACTAATACATGTTATTATATGGTGTAACATCACGTTTACTAGGTTCGTAACTTGGTAATAAAGTAATTATCAAATGAAGGTGGTGTTCAAATTGAAAAAATCAAAAGTTAGTATGTTGGGGATGCCTTATTTACATTTTGGAAATGGTGAACCTCTAGTTCTAATCCATGGCCTAGGTGAAGTAAAGGAAGGATGGCAGTCACAATTTGAATTGGCTGATCAGTACGAACTAATTATTCCTGATTTACGCGGGCATGGTGAATGTACCAAAGCGGAAGGGATAACTATTCCAAATTTCGCTTCAGATGTTATTACTTTATTAGAGGAGTTAAAAGTTGAAAACGCTCACATTTTAGGTTTATCGATGGGCGGAGCCGTAGCCCAAGAAATTTATCGTCAAGCCCCCCACCTTGTTCGCTCTCTTATGTTGATTAGTACTTTCCACTATTTCCCTAAAAAACTCAGAAAACCGTTATTCAAATTTAAGAAAGTGAGGTTAGGTGTCGCAGCAACAGAGGACGCTGTAAAAGAAACAGCTGCTCATATGAGCCTATATTCTTGGTCAAAGGAAAATATGGATTATTTCAAACGTTATTTCCAGCCGAAGCGCCACATTTTTTTAAAATCGTTAAATGCATGTTTCCAAGTTAATAATATTTCCTTATTACCAAGAATTAAGGTCCCAACTCTTATTATTGGATGTCAATATGACTCCGTTTTACCAGTTTGGATTCAATACTGTATGCACAAGCTGATACCACATTCAGAATTTATCATTATTAGAAACTCTGGGCATTTAGCAAAATTAGAAGCAACAAACCGGTTTAATCTTCTGCTAAGAAAGTTCTTAAACCGGCATAAGGCTGCTGCCTAAATTAAGTAAGTGGGAAGGATGGGGTCCTTCCCGCTTATAACATGGTTTCACTTAAACGGTTGTAACGAATTCCTTTTCTTTTGTCTTTCCTTTTGGGATATCTCTAACCGCAAGCCCCTTTAAGGAAGCTATTTCACTTTTAATTTCTGCAAATTGACCTAATCCATGTTTAATTTCCTGTAAATTGGAAAGAATAGTTTTCTCCTCATCAAGAATATTCATTCTCATCATTTTCTTTTGTGAATCTTTTATTTCCTCAAGTTCCTCCTTTATATCACGTAGGTGGACTTGAATAATTTTTATGTCGACAAGATCTTTACGTAATTCCTGGAAATCATCCTTTATTTGGTTCAGTTCAGTTACTTCTTGGATAGTTTTTTGAAACTCAACCTGCATTTGTTTAACCAGCTTAATCATTTCTTGAAATAATTCCAGGTTTTCTTTATTTAATGCCCCAAGACTGTCCTGTAATTTCAGCATTTTCCCCTCTAAAATATCGAACCTTCCCTCTGCTTGAATCGATAGATTAGCAACATTCGCAACATCCTTTTTGGTTGGTATATTCATAATACCAGCCCACATTTCACTAATTTGTTTAATTCCTCCGTATGGGTCATACATTTTTTCTTTTGACATTCTTCATCATCCTCAAAGTTATGATTTTGTGACTTCTTCCTCTTTTTCCATATATTTATATAAAGGGAACATAAATGATTTTAATTGACCGCTAAGAAGTCCAACAAACCCTTTTTGACTCTCATAGATTAGGCTTCCTGCTTGCTTTAATGTTTTAATATATTGCTTCCGTCCATTCTTCCTGACCGCAATATATTGTTCAATCATTTCAAAATATTGATCCATCATTTTATAACTATCGACCATTTGTAATGGAGAACTTAAAATGGCGGCGGTCTTTTTTTGAATTTGGTCAATTTGCTGATTAATATCTTCATACGATCTTTTTGGAAATACATGCTGAAGAACTGTTGTTGACATTAAGAATTCCTCTCTTGCTATACGCTCCCAATTTGCGAATTCTTTATTGAACTGCTCCCTGGCTGATTTAATATTCGCTTGATTTCGTCTAATACTTTCAGCGAAACACCTTGCTTCTTTCAAAAACACCTCATCACGAAAATCCCCGTGCTTTGCCCATTGATCTAACTCATTAAAAGCATTCTCCCAAAGAATGTCCAAGCTTGAAAACTGTTCTTGTTTCTTTGATTCTGCAGGTTCAGAAAGTTCCACTTCTTTGATATTATTATCAACAGTGGTATTTTCCTCTGCATTTCGTCTTCTTTTAGTCGTTTTTGGTGATTCTTCTTTTCTTTCAGTCATTACACTCATTACTCCTTTTTATCTTTTATAGGTAGGGAAAATACGTGATGTATTCTTAGAAGGATTCTTGATGTTTTCTACGAAGTTTATTATAAGCGGCTTATTTATGAATGAACCTTTTCATTCTCTTCTTGTCGCAGCATTCTTCTTAACAGCTTTCCGACAGATGATTTAGGAAGTTCGGATAGAACCTCAATTTCTTTCGGCACCTTATAAGCAGCAAGAAATTTCCTTGAATAGTCTATTAATTGCTCAGGGGTAATAGTAGCACCAATTTTTAATTTTACGAAAGCCTTCACTGTTTCTCCTCGATAAGAATCAGGTATTCCAACGACTACGGCCTCTTCTACGGCTTCATGTTGATAGATAATTTCCTCAATTTCACGCGGGTAAACATTGTATCCGCTTGCAATAATCATATCTTTTTTCCGATCTAAGATATAGAAATAGCCATCCTCATCCATTTTGGCGATATCCCCTGTAAAGAGCCAGCCGTCTCTTATGACCATTTGCGTTTCACTAGGACGTTTCCAGTAGCCCTTCATAACCTGAGGCCCGCGAAGAATTAATTCACCAGCTTCGCCAACCGGCACATTTACATATCCATCTTCTGTCTCCTTTACAATTCTTGCTTCTGTACCCGGTAAAGGAATGCCCACACTGCCTAGTTTACGTGGAAGAAATGGTGGGGTAGAAATAGCAGACGGTGCTGTTTCCGAAAGCCCGTACCCGTCTGCAAGTCTAATGCCTACTCGTTTTTCAAAAATTTTTACCTGTTCAACAGGCAGTGGAGCTCCACCGCTGCTTAAATAGTAAATATCTTTAATCGAGCTATTTTCCAATAGCGGGTGACTATTTAATGCAAATATCATAGTGGGTACCGCCGTCAGCTGGAATGGCTTTTCCCGATTGATTAGCTCTAGTAATTCATTCACATCAAAACGAGGAAGAATTAATTGATTACACCCAATTCTGATAGCTGAAAGTGCATTGCATGACAGTCCATAGACATGAAACATTGGCAGTACACTGATAATCTTAAAATTTTCTGGTTTCTCATCAACTGCATTATAAGTAAAATCACAGACTTGAATAATATTAGCCAGAAGGTTATGGTGGGTGAGCATGACGCCTTTGGAGATACCTGTGGTACCACCTGTATATTGCAAAATAGCTACATCTTGTTCTATATTAATCGGAATTTCAGGAATCACGTTATCATGTGTTAGAAAATCATCAAAATAAATATCACCATCTGCAAGATTAATTCTTTTTCCCCCAAATCCCACGACGATAATTTTTTTCAATGAAGTTCTCGTTTGAACTTCCTTTACCGTTTGATAAAATGCTTCGAAAACTACCATATAGTCAGCTTCAGAGTCATTTAAGGCATATTCAATTTCCCTTTCTACGTACATTGGATTCACTTGAACCGCAATCCCCCCCAACCGGAAGACTGCAAATAAGCTAAAAATATAATGCGGACAGTTAGGAAGCATGATTCCCAGTCTATCGCCCTTTTGAAACCCGATACGGTACAGTGAAGCAGCTAGAAATTCTGAAATTGCTCTCGTTTCTTTGTAGCTCCAAGATCTTTCATAAAAAGTAAGAGCGGGTTTGTCACCGTGGATTATAGCTGCCTGGTTCAAAAGATCGTATAAAGAATCGTAGTTTACTGAAACATCCTTACTAATTCTTGGATCATAAAATTTTAACCATGGCTTTTGTGAATAAACCATACAATCTCCTCCCATTTCCTATCAAGTTTTCAACCACTTAAATTATTGTTTTAAAAAAGCAATTTGTAAACGCAGTCAAATCGACAATTTTCCACAAATTCACAATTCAAACTATAAAATATAGTATCAAATGCTTGATAGAGGTAAGGCATAGGAAGAGGATTGATGGTTTTTGTCGATATTTTCATTCTTGTTCACAGAATTTTCGAATCTGCAGCTCAACTAACCTTTAAATGCCTGCCGATAGATATTGACCAGTTCTGTTACAAGTGGCTGCTTGGGATTGGCAATCGTATCTTGGTCATCAAAGGCATGTTCAGCAAGGATATTTAATTTTTTATCAAATTCATTCTGACTTATCCCTGTATCTTCAATGCTCATTGGCAATTCTAATTGTTTCATTAGGTTGATAACCGCTTGTATTAAACTCTCTACGCCTGCTTCGGATGTTTCAGCAGACAAACCTAGCATTCTTGCAATCTCAGCATAGCGCTGATCAGCAATAAAGTGTTCATATTTAGGGTATGTCATGAATTTATTCGGTTTTGCTGCATTGTAACGAATAACGTGAGGTAACAAAATGGCATTCGCACGACCATGTGCAATATTAAATTCTGCACCTAGTGCATGGGCCAAGCTATGATTAATTCCTAAAAATGAGTTAGCAAAAGCCATTCCTGCAATCGTAGAGGCGTTGTGCATTTTTTCCCTTGCAAGTTCATCATTACCATCTCGATAAGCCCGAGGTAAATATTCAAATACTAACTGTATTGCTTTCAATGCTAACCCATCTGTAAAATCATTTGCTAATACTGAAACATATGATTCTATTGCATGTGTTAAAACATCCATCCCAGTATCTGCGGTAACATGCTTAGGGACGGTCATGACAAGCTGCGGATCAACAATTGCTAAATCTGGTGTTAATTGAAAGTCAGCCAACGGATACTTTATATTTGACTTTTTATCTGAAATCACTGAAAAGGAAGTTACTTCAGAACCTGTGCCAGAAGTGGTCGGAATAGCAACAAAGATTGCTTTGCTACGAAGCGCAGGAAATTTAACCACACGTTTACTAGGGTCAAAAAATTTTTGCTTTAAGCTGTTAAAATCAGCGTCTGGATGTTCATAGAACAGCCACATTGCTTTGGCAGCATCCATTACCGAGCCGCCCCCAAGTGCAATGAGACAGTCAGGCTGGAATTTTTGCATCCTTTCTGCTCCATTCTTTACACTTTCAATGTCTGGCTCAGGTTCAATATCATATAAAACTTCATATTGGATAGGACTGGGATTTTTGTCTAATTGATAAAGCACTTTTTCAATAGAGCCATTTTTCATTTGACTAGCACTCGTTACGACAAACACTTTGGAGATTCCAGGAATGCCAGCAAGCACCTGAATCGAATTCCTTTCAAAAAATACTTGTGATGGAACTTTAAACCATTGAGTCATGTTTCTCCTTTTTGCCACCTTCTTAATGTTTAGTAAATTTTCTGCTCCTACATTCTGAGACACAGAGTTCCCACCATAGGTTCCGCAACCAATCGTTAAAGACGGCAAAGATGTGTTATAGATATCACCAATTGCACCGTGTGTCGATGGTGTATTAACCATAATTCTTCCAGCTTTCATTCGAAGGGCAAAGGTATCAATCACATTCTGGTCAGCTGTATGAATAGCAGCTGAGTGTCCAAGCCCCCCATATTCAAGTGTTTCTTCAGCAACAAGCAGCCCTTCAGCTAAACTATTCACTTTATAACAGGCGAGTATAGGGCTTAACTTTTCACAGGATAATGGGAATTTTGGACCAACTCCTTTTAACTCAGCCACTAGTATTTTCGTATCTAAAGGAACATTGACACCTGCCATCTTTGCAATCAGATGTGCAGGCAATCCGACAATCATAGGATTTAAAGAAGCACTTTTTTCGTCTATTACTGCTTTTTCAATCAATTGTTTTTCTTCATTATTTAAGAAATAACACTGATTTTCGATCATTTCCCTTTTTACCTCTTCAAATATCTCATGATCGATAATAAGTGCCTGTTCGGAGGCACAAATCATACCGTTATCAAACGTTTTAGAAAGAATGATGTCATTTACGGCACGTTTGATTTTTGCAGTCTTTTCAATATAACAAGGAACATTGCCCGCACCAACACCAAGAGCGGGTTTACCTGAGCTATAAGCTGCTTTTACTAAATTTGGTCCCCCCGTAGCTAAAATAAGTGAAATCTTCGGATGCTTCATTAAGAGTTGAAACGCGTCATGAGATGGAACATCAATCCATTGTATACAATTCTCTGGTGCCCCAGCCTTTACGGCTGCTTCTCTGAGAAGTTGTGCTGTTTCGACACAACACCTTTGAGCATATTTCGGAAAGGCAAAGATAATTGGATTTCTTGTCTTAAGCGATATTAATGATTTAAAAATAACCGTGGATGTTGGATTCGTAATAGGAATAACCCCAGCTATTACTCCCACTGGCTCAGCCATCTCTACCATGCCTTCGTGCTCGTTTTCACGAATGACTCCGACTGTTTTTAGATCTCTTATATTGTTGTAGATATACTCTGTTGCAAACATATTTTTGAAAACTTTATCTTCATAGACCCCTCTTCTTGTTTCTTCCACCGCTAGCTTTGCTAAGTCTTTGTGATGATTGAGTGCTGTATAGGCCATTTGCTTAACGATCTCATCCACCATTTTCTGATTGTAACAACGAAACTCAGCTAAGGCTTTAGCGGAATTGTTAGCCAGAATCTCAATCATTGCCGCTACATTTTGTTTTTCTTGTACAACTAATTCTTTAACTGCCATAGAACTATCCCTCCAAATCTAGCTTTTCAAGCAGGCACTTTTTTAAAATTAACCCTTCTATTCCTTTAATCTTTTCTGGCTAAAATATATCATGTTCAATAATGCAGAATTTGTCGGATTATGATCAAAAACGAATGAATATTCATTCATTTTTTAATATTTCACAGAATGTTCAAAACTAATTTCATTTACAAAATGAAAAAACGCTCCTCACCTTAACGAGTGAGAAGCGTTTATACAAATCAACCTGTATTACGTAAACCTGCTGAGATTCCACTAATGGTTAATAGTACCTCAATTAATAACTCTTCCGATGGTTCGTTTTGACTTCTTAATTCCTTAATTAATTCTACCTGTAAAAAGTTTAATGGATCAACATAAGGATTTCTACGATAGACTGAGTCTTTAATGTTTGGTGTATGATCTAGTAATTCTTTATCCCCTGTGATTTTGAGAAGAATTGCTTTTGTCTTTTCATATTCTTCAAGGATATTCGAGAAAATTCTCTCAGCTATTTTCTGATCTTCCACTAGTGTTAAATATTCTTTCGCAGTTGTGATATCTGCCTTCATCAATGCCATTTGCAGATTATCAATCGTGGATCGGAAAAATGGCCAATTTACATACATTTGTTGTAATTGTTGTAAATTTTGTTCACTTTTTAAAGCATAACTTTCTAAACCTGTTCCTGCGGCATACCAAGCTGGAAGGAGCTGCCTGCTTTGTGTCCAAGCAAAAACCCATGGAATAGCTCTTAAATCCTCGAAGCGACCGCGGTTTTTTCTGCTCATTGGTCTTGAACCGATGTTTAAGTCTCCAAGTTCCCTTAATGGGGTTGCTTCATTAAAATAGGTTAAGAAGTCTGCATCTCCAAAAACGAGTGATTGATATTTTTTTAGTGCTGAGTCAGAAATCTCCTCAATAGCAGTCTCCCAACATTCATCCCTTAAATCCCCAGGCTCTGCCTCTTTTGATACGTGTGCCGTTGCGAGCATTAGAGTAGAAGTTGCTTGTTCTAAGCTTCGATAAGCAATGTCTTCAAGCAAATAGCGGGATGATAGGACTTCACCCTGCTCCGTAATTTTTACTCCATCACCAATTGTTTCGGCAGGTTGTGAAAGCAGGCTTTTATTTAACGGACCGCCTCCTCGCCCAAGCGAACCGCCTCGGCCATGGAAAAACTTTAATCCTATGTGGTACTTGCTTGCCATTTCATGAATTTCAAGCTGAGCCTTATAGAGCTTCCAGTTTGCCGTTAATGTACCGCCGTCTTTACTGCCGTCGGAATATCCAAGCATAATCTCCTGCTGGTCATTCATTACTTTTAAGTGATTACGATATACAGGCATTTGGAACAATGTTTCCATAATCTTAGGGCCTGCTGTTAAATCATCAATCGTTTCTAGCAGTGGGGCTACATTTAATTGGCTTTCAACTGTCCCATCTGCATGAAGTCTATAAATTCCAGCCTCTTTCGCTAGAACCAGCACCTCAAGTAAATCACTCACTGATCTTGTCATACTTACAAGATAAACAGAAATGGAACGTTTTCCAAATTCTTTATGGGCATTCTTAATCATCTGAAACACCTGAATCATTTGCTGTGTTTCCGGTGTATAATCTTCGTTTAATAATAGAAGCGGCCGTGGGTCCATTAGGATATTTTCCAGGATTTTTACCTTTTCATCCTCAGAAAGCTGAGGATAATTATTCGTAATTTGTACTTTTCGTAAAATCTCCGAAATTGCAGCCTCATGCTCACCACTATGATTGCGAATGTCAAGTGTTGCTAGATGGAAACCAAAGAGTTGTACCTGACGGATTAGCTTTTGAATTGTTTTTAACTCATGCGCTGCAGGATGATGGTTATTTAAACTTCTTTTCACTACATATAAATCTTCTAATAATTCTTCAGCAGAATGGTAACCTAAATCTGATTTCCCCACTTGTTTCAATCGTTCGATAATAATAGCAAATTTTCGGCGGTATACCTCCCCTTTAACTGGCCATTTCTTATCTTCTGTCAGAAACTTGTCCTCTTCCATCTCAAGGGATTGGACTAATTCATCACTGACCTCTACCCTGGTAGTAGAATGACTATAACGTTTCATAAGATCAACTAATACATTTTTATATTTCTTTAAGACAAGCTTTCGCTGCTTATGTAACGTCTCCCACGTAACCTCCGGTGTTACGTTTGGGTTGCCGTCCCGGTCTCCGCCAATCCATGAGCCAAATCTGAGGAAATTAGGAACATCCCATTGTTTTGTGGAATAGTTCTTTTCTAAGCATATCTCAACTTCACGATGGATTTCTGGCAGGACTTCAAATAAGGTCTGATCAAAATAATACAGACCGTTCCGGACTTCATCCAGTACAGTTGGCTTATTATGGCGAAGTTCATCTGTCTGCCAGAGAATCGTTACTTCGTTAAATAAACTCTCTTCAAGTTTGCTGCGCTCTCTTTTTGTTATTAAAGGGTAGTCGAGTTTCTTCAAGATTACAGCAATACGTTGTTGTATTTCTAAGATTGATCGCTTTGCTGCCTCTGTTGGATGTGCAGTAATGACCAGCTCAAGAGATAACTTCTTTAATACCTCTTGAATCATATCTTCATTAAGATTATTCTCCTTTAAAGAAAGAATTGCACTTTCGATAGAATCTGGCTGAACAATTGAATCATCCTCAAGTTGATATTGTCGTCTTCTTCTAATACGGTGATTTTGTTCGGCGATATTTATCAAATGAAAATACATTGAGAATGCACGAATAACCTGCTTTCTCATTGGGCTGTTAAGGTTTGCAATTTCTTCCTTTAATTCGGAATAGATTTCGGTATCAAAATGAGTTCTGAGTGTTTTACACATCAGTCGAATTTTTTCCACTTTATCAAAAAGTTCATTCCCACCATGGCTGACTAGGATCTCACCAAGAATTTGACCTAGTAATTTTACATCGCGGCGAAGTGGAAGACTGCTGTCATTCACTTTTAATTCTGTACTCATGCTTTCACCCTCCCTGTACTAGTAAATTTACTAAATTTTTTATTTATTAATATAACATAACTTTTAGTCTCATGTTAAAAAATTTTTTAATTATTTAAAAAAAACAATCCGAATTTCCCATCGGATTGCCAAATTTTATTACCTTTCGTTAAATTCTTCAAGTTTAGAGGCAATGGCAGATGCCACTTCTTCTGATGATTTTGGAATCGCATTTTTAAAAAGTGAATTTGCAAATGAACCTAATGCCCCACTAGCATTTATTTCAAGAAACCCAGTAAGCAATGTTTTTTTCTGATTTACTGCATGTGCTTCAACATAACCTTCACCAATATATTTTTCATTGGAACGCCTTAACTCAAAGCTTATCCTTGTTGGTTCATTCCACTCTTTAATATCAATAATTAAACTTACCTTTTTTTTCATTATACCAAGGTCACTTTTAAATTCCCATGTTATAATATTTTCATTAATTTGCTCATGTTGTATATAACCAGGCACAAGCGGTGCCCAATTATTTGCATCCCTGATGAAATCCCAAATTACATTTATCGGGATAGCTAATTCTATTTGTTGTTTTTCGCTAGGCATTGGTATCCCTCTTTCATATTAAATCTAAAAGACCTTCAAAGCTGAAGGTCTTTTTACAATTTATATGATTAATAGTGTCTTTATAGAAGAATGAAATTGCCAATGTCTAGTGAGCATATTCAACTAGAAATTCATGTATTCGAGCTGCTGCTTCTGACAGTCTCTCTGGGGGCTGTACTAATGCAATTCGAACATAGCCCTCGCCTTGTTTTCCGAACGCGTCACCAGGGATTACGGCTACGCCAGCGTGACTGATTAATTCAAAGGCGAATTGTCTTGATTTCCATCCAGCAGGGATTTTGGCCCAAAGAAACATCGTTGCTGGGGATTTAGCCAACTGCCAGCCGCTTTTTTCTAGTCCAGCCATAAGGGTATCTCTGCGAAACTCGTATTCTTTCACCTGCTCTTGCAGTATGGTGAAATTCGAAGTAAGTGCAGCAACAGCTGCCTTTTGAATAGGATAAAATACCCCATAATCAATTTGTGATTTAAAGGTTCCTAGAATATTTAAAGCTTGTCTATTGCCGACAGCGTAGCCAATCCGGCAGCCTGCTAAATTAAAGGTTTTTGATAGAGAATTAAATTCAATCCCAACCTCCTTAGCACCCGGAACAGACATGAAGCTTATTTGTGGATGGTTATCATAGATTAATTCAGAGTATGCGAAATCATGGACAATAAGAATATTATGACGTTTCGCAAAATTGATTACCTTTTCGAAAAAGCTTCTGTCAGCTAGTGCAGTTACCGGATTACCTGGATAACTAAGGATCATCATTTTGGTCTTTTCCAAGATTTGCTGAGGAATATCCTCAAGAACAGGTAAAAAGTTATTTTCTGCTAATAATGGCATAGAGTACAGGACACCGCCAGCAATAGTGACACTCGCTTCGTAAATAGGATAACCCGGGTCTGGTACTAAGACATAATCCCCTGGGTTAATTATCGCTGTTGCTAAATGAGCAAGTCCGTCCTGTGATCCCATTAATTGAAGTACTTCTTTTTCTGGATCGATATCTGCTCCATACCGCCGCTGATAAAAGAAAGATACAGCCTCATGAAATTCTGGTATACCCTTTAAGGTGTATCCGTAATTAACAGGGTTACTCGCATATTTTACAAGTTCTTCAACAACAAATGCAGGAGGTGGTAAATCAGGGCTCCCTACACTTAAATCGATAACATCAAGACCCCTGTTCAGTGCTTGCTGCTTAAGATCAGCTACCTCTTGAAAAATACTGGCTGTTAATTTTTGAACTTTAGTTGAAGCAACAAGATTCATAGATATAACCTCTCAATCATTTATATAACCCAAATATGTTTATATTATTGATACATTTTAGCAAAATTTTATCTATTAATAAAATTCTTTTAACTCCAATATTCTAAAAATGGTTGATTATCAATTCGACATCTTTTAAGATTTAGGATAATTGACAGTTTTATAATCGGGGGTAACGTGTGGGTGAAAACAATTCAGTATGTAATATTTATATTGGGATTAACCTTCTTTGGGTTAGGTAACGCAATAGCCGTTAAGGTGAAACATGTTGGTTTACATCCTTGGGAGGTCTTAAATGTGGCATTATATCAACATTTTGGGCTTACTATAGGGACTTGGGGTGTAATTTGCGGCTTAGTACTGGTTAGCATCTCTTATTTTACAGCAAGAAAATATATTAAAATTGGGACCTTTCTAAATGCCCTTTTAATTGGACCGATTATGGACTTTTTTCTATGGTTGGATTTTTTACCTGAGCCAACTAATTCTTGGGTCGATTATCTTATATTGTTATGTGCCATTGTCATTTCAGGAATAGGCGGCGGGATGTATGTCGCGGGAGGTCTTGGTGCCGGACCAAGAGATGGTTTTATGCTTTCCATTTCAAATAAAACGAAATTATCGGTAAGTCAAGCACGTATCCTTGTTGAAAGTTTGGTCTTAATCATCGGTTTACTTTTAGGAGGGCCAGTATTTATTGCCACCTTCCTATATACCTTTATCCAAAGTCCAGTATTCCAAAGGTCTTTGAGTCTTTTTAATAGCTTAATTGAAGCATTTAAAAATCGTAATAAACAAATTAGAGAAGACGTGTATTTATAAGTACACGCCTTCTCTAATTTTAACTAGATAACCTCTACTCTATCAGTACTGAAATCCTGATAGTATGTTTGATTAGATAAATTGTTTATATCATGTTCACTTGCCTCTTCAAAATAAGATGACAATTTTCCTTCATAGACTAATTCTAAAGAATTGGATTCTTTTATGTCATCTGGAGTAACTAATGATAGCGGCTTTTGTTTATTGATTTTAACCCCTGACTCCTCAAGAAGAGCGGCAACAAAATGGGAACAAAAAAAAGCATTTTTTCGATCCAACTCCAAATTGAACATGACCGCGAATAGCCCCAAAAGATTATAGCGATAATCCCCTTTATTTTTCTCAATTTCTTCAATTTTCCGATAAATTACCTCGTACTGTTTTTCAGATATCGTACAACAATATATAGCACAATCAGCATTGCGAAATATTCCACCACGGATATTTTCTCTGACAAAACCAGCTAGGAAAGGATTGCGAGGTCTTTTTCTTCCAAAACTATAAACATCCCATAATTGGTCATCTAATGCTATGGAAGCATGATTATGCGGCTTCTTCGTATAGAGTTTAATAATTTTTGTTAAAACCGTCCCAGTATCAGTAAGAAGTACGTAAATCTTCCTCATCCTATATTCCCCCTTCATTTTTCTATAGGAAGGGATTTCTCTCCTTATATCCCTTAATGATTTAATCTTAATTTATTTTAACGTGTAGTTCTTCAGGATTACACAATCTCGGGAATTATTTTAAGCTAAGACTTAAGACGTAGGAAATTCTCTTTATGCTCATATATTATAATTTACTAAGATAAATTCCCTATAGACACACATTTTTCCTGTTTTTTTATAAAATTTTCCCATTTTAACATATTGAGCATAAAATAATACATTCATTGATGATAAGGGGTGTAATAAATGGGATTGTATATTAACAACGGTAAACATCCTACAGTTTATAAGAATAAGGAGAAGCTATCTGAACCAAATCAAAAGTTGGTGAGGAGAGATTTTCTTTCAGAAGTAATAGACGAGCAGCATCAGGCAAATGTTTCACTGATTAATGCCATAAATGAAATGAAACACCGGTTTCTTAACCAAGAGGTGGTACAAGCAAACAATTGGGATAAAATAGAAAATCAGTTAAATGAGATTAGCACTCGTAACCAAAAGCATGGTGAATATGAAGAATTAATTATCCATCTGTTGAAAACACAAGAGGAACTGCAAAAACAACTATCCGAAAAAATCAGTAAACAAGAAGATTTTCAAAAAGGGGTATTAACTCGGTTAGACCAACAAGAAGCATTGACGGAAAAAATCTCTCGGCAATTAAATCATATTCGCTCCATTTTATTTGAACGCACTAACTATCTTGCAGAAAAGATTGACGAAGGTTATAAAATTACATCTTCATATGTTTATAACTTAATGACTGGTTCAGACCAGCCCATAACATTTTATTTAATGAATAATAAAAAAGGGGAAAAACAGAAATAATCTCGGTGCCATAAACAATGGCACCATTTTTTTATAATCTATATTGTCTTTCTGCTTTAATCGCTCCAACTCTTCCATAAAAATGGACAAAGTTTTTCAAAATCTGTTTTCCACATGAGGTTAATATCGATTCAGGGTGAAACTGAACACCTTCGAGTGGAAGTTCTTTGTGACGTATTGCCATGATTTCTCCATTCTCCGTCCATGCGGAGACCTCAAAACAGGCTGGCAGCGTCTCTCTCTTCACGATTAAGGAGTGATACCTCGTAGCCTGAAATGGATATGTCAGTCCTCTAAATATTGTTTTTCCATCATGGTATATATCAGAGGTTTTTCCATGCATTAATTTTGCAGCAGGGACAACATCCCCTTCATAAGCTTGAGCAATTGATTGATGCCCAAGACAAACTCCCAAAATGGGAATCATTCCTGAAAATTCCCTTATAACCTCTAGGCTTATTCCAGCTTCACTAGGATTACCTGGCCCCGGAGAAATCATTAAAAAATCAGGATCCAGCTTCCTAATATCATCTAAGGTGGTTTGGTCGTTCCGCTGTACGACTAAGTCCTCCCCCAGCTCCTTTAAGTATTGAACTAAGTTAAAGGTAAAAGAATCATAATTATCAACCATGAAAATCATTTGCTGCTCACCTATATCCCCTTCAAACTCATTCATTTTCTTCTTAGCTTCCGCTTTTTTCATCATACATGAATATCAAAAACAAAAGAAGCCCTTTCTAGTATGAAAAGGGCTTCCAATATAAATGAAGTCTGTTAGGTAACATATGCTATGAAATTTTCTTTAACTCCTCAGATAACTTGAGGAAAGCTTCTTTATTTCTTTCTTGTAGCGAGAGGTCGATTTCCTTACGGAGCACTTCTCTTCTAAATTCAATCAAGGCGTGGTTTAAAAACATCTCAGCAATTACAGAATCGTTGTTCTCATCAGTTTGTTGTGGTGAATTTAATAATCTCTTTTCCATGGAAATCAACTCCTTGAGCTTTTTTTAATTATACTGTTAATTATCTAAAAATTCAAACATTTTATTTGTTATTATCCAAAGAAATTTTTTCCTGCTTGGTAAACAGCATTTAATTTAAGAAAAATTTAATAGTTTATTTAGATTGCTTTTATATCTCCCGATTACACTGAGCTTGTAACAAACTAATGATTGGAGGAAATGTATATGAATAAGAAACTTTTAGCTGTTATCGGGATTAGTGGAACACTTATGTTAGGCAGTGTTTATTCGATTTCAGCGAATACATCTGGTTACGACCTTTACAAGGACGCCCTAAAGAAAACTCATACAGCTGAGAGCGCAACGTTGAATTTTAACCTAAATATCGAGGACAACAACAAATCCTTACTATCATCCCAGTCCATTTTCAAATCAGACTCAGTGAATCAAGTAAACTCTATCTCAACTCGATTTGCCAATGAAACGGATGTTAGCAGCATGAACATATACAAACAAGATGGAAATTGGTATTTGATGAAGGACGGACTTGATACGGTTTACAAAATGGATACCTCCAAGAATCCACATCACAGTAATATAGCTGAATTAAAGGATGATGTAGAGAATCTCATCGATGTTATGACAAAAAATCTTCAACAGCAAATTACAGTCGCTGAAAAGAAAAACGGCAATCACGTGATTGATCTTGATTTAACTGGAAAAGAAATTCCTCTTTCTGCAAATGCTTTGAGTACGTTAATGATTAAACATGCTGTCATGCTTCAAGACAACAGCGATTCTAAAGGCTCAGACTTTCATATTAAGGCGAAGCTCCCTGAATTAGATCACGATATTACAGTTAAGCAAGTTAAACTTACTGCGGAAGTGAACAAGGACAATTACATTAAACAGCAGACTGTCAAAGTAATCGTAACAGGAAAAGATAAACAGGATACCAGCCATGAATTAGAACTTACAATTAATTTGGATGCATCTGACTACAATCAGACTATGGTAACCCCTGTTGAAATATCTGCCGATAAGATAGTCGAATTCAATCACGGTAAATAGGATTCTCAATTTAGCAATTGATAGAGGGTGACAATTTTGGAAAAAGCAGTGGTTATTACAGGAATGACAAAGCAATACTCAAATGGCAGAGGAATACAAAATATCAATTTAAAGATAGATCAAGGAGAAATAATCGGAATCTTTGGACCAAATGGAGCCGGTAAAACAACCTTATTAAAATGCCTGACCGGTCTATCTTCTCCAGATAGAGGAAAAGTCGAGATATTTGGCGTCGACCTTTCAAATAATTACAAAGGAGCGATAGGTCCTGTTGGTGCCTTAATTGGACCCGCTGCTGCTTATGAAAAAATGTCACCCTATAAAAATCTAAAAATGATTTCTCGCTTGTACTCAGGCATAACCGATTCAGACATTGAAATGGTATTGCAACAGACTGGTTTAACTCCTTATAAAGACGAGAAAATTTCCTCCTTTTCTATGGGCATGAAGCAGCGTTTTGGGATTGCCTCAGCACTTATTTCTAAGCCTCGCTTGATTGTTTTGGATGAACCAACGAATGGCTTAGATATTGATGGATTGCTATTGTTAAGAAAAACAATACAGCAAATATCAAGCCAATCCGGTGTAACCTTTGTTATTTCAAGTCATCATATATCAGAGCTAGAAAAATTATGTAATAATTTTTGTTTTCTCATCAATGGAGTAGTTTCATTATTTGAAGCAAGTAACGAGCCATTAGAGGATGTTTATGTCAGGAAAATTGAGGTGGCAGGGAAATGAACACGATCAAAGCAAATACTTTGAATGAAATGCAAAAGCTGCTGACAAAAAAGGGTACGAAGCTTTTTCTTCTCGCTGCGGTGCTTATTCCTGTACTGACTAAAATTCTTGTTAACAATCTATTTTTGACAGATTGGATGGCATTACCGGCTGAAAATATTAATATGACCTTGTTGGATTTATTTGTAACCATTTTAATACCTTTATTTATCTTTATCGCGGCGACAGATTTATTTACGAGGGAAGGTGAACGTGGAACTTTACTTCAAGTGAGACCAATTAGTCGAATGGAGCTTTTCGGATCAAAGGTAATCGCTATTAGTATTTTAAGCTTATTTATTCTTTTATTGGAATGGACAGCTGTGGTGGTTAGCAGCACTGTTTTTGATAAGGCTTTTGAGATAACTGCCATTCCTTCCAGCCTAGGTGCCTTTGTTGTGTCCTGGTTTCCCATTATCGTTCTAACAGCATTTGCTGTTATGTTGGCACTATTTGTCCATTCCAGTGTTCTTGCTGTTTCAGGAATGATTGTCCTATACTTAATCATGCTATTTATTCCATATGTGCTGCCTGGTTCATTATATTTTCTGCCAACAGCCTATTTGGATTGGTATATGCAGTGGTTTGGCAATGTGTCAATTCGGTGGATGATACAAACTGTCACGTATTTGTGCTCTTCTTTCGCATTGTTTTTTACAGTTGGCTATTATATGTTTAATAGAAAAGAAGCCTAACTAGAGGGTGTTTTTCAATGTCTATTAAACTTCGACTAATACTTTCAAATATTGCGATGATAACAGTTCCCATTATTTTGTTTTTAATAACTTCCTTTCTTTTGATGATTGTTTTTCTCGGTGATATCCGTGAGATGGCTACCTTCTTACCCGAGAGCCACAATTACCATAAAACCAAGCAAGAGGATACAATATTTTTCCTCGAGCTAAAAGAAAAATCCGCTGTAAATCCCGCTGAATTGATGAGTAAGGAGTATTTGGAATCACTAAATAACGAGCTTAGTGAGATTGAATCAGGATTAATTATTCGTAAAAACGATGAGATTTATTATCTTACACGTGAGCTTGAAAATATTCGTACAAATGAACTGCCGGAATTTGGAACAGAAAAAAGCTTCCGCAGCCTTGAAGAAATCGGTGAGCAGACTTTTGCTATAAAGCAGCATGATTTCTTCTTACAAGATGGCAGTAAAGTCTCCTTATTTTTAATGAGGGACGCAAGCCCATGGAATCAGTTTGTCCGAACCTTCTTCCCTATCCTCTTCGGTTTATGTTTATTGATTTTAATTGCCACTAATGGGTTATTAACCTATTTTGTATCAAAGAGTATTATCAAACCCATTAATCAATTGAAGAAGGCTGCTCACTTTATAAAAAACGGTAACCTCGAGCATTCCATTTCAGCAGCGAGAAATGATGAGATTGGCCAATTAACACAAGCATTTGAAGAAATGAGAATTCAATTAAAGGAATCACACGAGATTCAAAAACAATATGAGGATAACCGAAAGGAATTAATTGCCCATATCTCTCATGATTTAAAAACACCAATAACCTCGATTAAAGGTTATGTTGAAGGCATCCGTGATGGCGTAGCAGACACACCTGAAAAGAAAGCTCGATATATCCAAACCATCTATACAAAGGCTGTGGATATGGATCATTTAATTGATGAATTATTCTTATTTTCCAAGCTGGATTTAGGCAAAGTCCCCTTCGAATTCGAACGAATTGATATCAAAGATTATTTAACCGATTACTTCGAGGAATTGAGCTTCGATCTTAGAAAACAGCATGTGGAACTACATTTTCAGTTTGCCCCTCTGGGTCATTATCATGTTGTAGCAGACCGTGAAAAGTTTAAACGAGTTCTAGCAAATATTATTAATAATAGCTTGAAGTACATGGATAAAGATAAAAAGGAATTAATCATATCCATAGATTCTACTGACGAAGACGTTGAGATTTCCATTGCTGATAATGGACCAGGTATCCCAAAAGAATCAATCCCCTTTATCTTTAATCAGTTTTATCGTGCCGAGCAATCTAGAAATAAATTAACCGGTGGCAGCGGTTTGGGACTTTCTATAGCAAAAATGATTATCGAGGAACATAACGGAATGATAAGATTGGAAAGCACTTTAACTGTGGGAACAAAAACAACTATTATTTTGCCGCACTATTCCTGTTCCGAGGAGGCAACATCATGAAAAAAATATTAATCATAGAAGATGAAAAAAGCATTGCGGAATTAGAACAGGATTATTTAGAGATCAACGGCTTTCAGACAGAAATGGTTCATACAGGAGATATCGGTCTTCAAAAGGCTCTAACACAGGATTTTGATTTAATTTTGCTCGACGTCATGCTGCCAAATATTGATGGTTTTGAAATTTGCAAGAAAATACGAAGTATCAAGGATATCCCAATCATTTTGGTGACAGCAAAAAAAGAAGAAATCGATAAGATTAGAGGTCTTGGGCTAGGTGCTGATGATTATTTAGTTAAGCCGTTCAGTCCGAATGAAATGGTAGCTAGAGTGAAGGCACATTTATCCCGATATGAGAGATTATCAATGAAACAAACTACAGAATCCCAAGAAATTTACATCCGTGGTTTATTCATAGACCGCTCCTCACGACGTGTTTTTGTTAATAACAAAGAAATTACCTTAACCACAAAGGAATTCGATGTACTAACCTTTCTTGCATTAAACCCAGATCAGGTCTTCAGTAAAGACCATTTATTTGAAAGAATCTGGGGCTATGACAGCAATGGGGACATTTCAACCGTCACCGTCCACATCCGTAAAATAAGAGAAAAAATCGAACTTGACCCCTCTAACCCTGAATACATAGAAACCGTATGGGGATCAGGCTATCGTTTTCATTAACCTTTTATTCACCCTGGTGACAGGCACCACAAAAAGACAGTGTCCACCCCAGGTGGACACTGTCTTTTTGTCGTTTAGTGTATTTGACTTTGGAATAGTGTGTTACGATTGTTGAATTTAGTGACCAATTTTAGTAGGAATAGGTTGCCTATAAGTAATACAGCTCCTATCAGAAATAATGTTAATGGGCTTAGGAAGAACATTCCACTCGCTTGGCTTATGATGATTCCCACGATTGGGAGCACAAGTATTCCGCCAAATTGCTGGGCTTCTTGGAACGTTTTAACCTTTGCTGAGATTAAGACATTTAAGATAATATTGAATAGTACTAATATCGGAATTACCCAAAACATTAAAATCATCCAGGTAGAGTTAAAATATAAGATTACTTTAAATTGTGGATACGTAATTACATTGACAATAATAGAACTAATGAAAAAAGCAGCAAACGAAATTGCTAATGCTGGAATTAAGGAGGCTAACACTTTACCAAGAAACAAGTCTTTAATTGAAATAGGTGCAAACAATAATGTTTCTAATGTATTTCTCTCCTTCTCTCCTACAAAACTATTTGATGAAGTAACCATTGAGTTAATAATCGCTACCATCAAGAAAAAGGGAATCATCATAAAAGATAAGAAAAAATATACAAATTTATATCCAAGGGTCGGCAATGCAATAAGAGTATTTCTCATATCCTCATCAGGAAAATTCTCAATAAATGAATTAAGTGGTTTTTCTATGTCTTTTGAAGAGGTCCCAACTAAATCAAAATGAATTCCGAAGTAGGCGATACCAGATGGAACTACAATACATAGGATTAATGCAATGATTATCATGGGAACCCAGACCTTTTTGGATGAAAAAGCAGCTTTCATATCTTTCCGTGCAATGGTTAAAATCGTCTGTTTATTCAACCCCTCTTCCCCCCCTAATAGTAAAATAAATCGCCTCGAGGCTTCTGTTGGTTATCTCACAAGTATGAATCCATGTTTCATTAAGAATGTTGGATATTAAAGGAGTAATCTCTTCTTTTGTGGACAACAAAAACTCCAATTGGTTTGCCCCTCTTCTTTTATATGGGTGCCCCTTGTAGGCTTGGCTATTAAGAGGCTTAAGACCCGTTTCTACTAATAAGTTGATTTCCTTTAAGTATTTATCCTCCAATTCCGCCAACGTTCCGTTTTCTACGATTCTTCCATCTACTAAAAACAAGTACGAATCACAGATGGTTTCAAGCTGATGTAGAACATGAGAACAAATTAAGATTGTAACCCCTTCTTCTTGGTTCACTTTACGGAGATAATGAATTACCTCATTAATTCCTTCAGGGTCTAACCCATTCGTTGGTTCATCTAAAAATAGTAAGTCTGGATTATGCAATAACGCTTTTGCTAGTGCAATTCTTTTTTTCATGCCTGTAGAAAAGCTGCCAACCATTTGATCCTTAAAGCCCAGCATATCGAATTGCTCAAGTAAATGTGTAATTCGCTCCGTATTTGAATATCCATAGATTTTAGAAAAGAAGATAAGATTATCCCAGGCCGACATATCATGATAAAGACTTGCACTTTCTGTAACAATTCCAACCCTTTTTCTGATTTCATCACCCTGTAATTTTGGATCGAACCCCATTACGTTCATCATTCCAGTAGGCGCTTCAATTACTCCGTTTAACAAACGAATAATCGTTGTTTTCCCTGCCCCGTTTGGACCCAACAATCCATTGATACTTCCTTTCTTTATTGTAAAAGAGACATCTTTTAATATTTCACGTTGATTAAACTTTTTGCTGACTTTTTTGACCTCAATAATATTTGTCAAATTTGTCCCCCCCATAACCTTCATCCTTCTTTATAACGATTAACGATGGGTAATCGTTCATAATAATTAAATATTTATTTGATAATCTCTCTTTATTACATAATGACTATATGTTCGAAAGGTTTTTGTATTTATGTTGCCGAATAGATGTAGGAATAAGAAGTGAGGAGAATTGAAATGTCAATAAAAAAAGGGAGTATTCTGGTAGTTGAGGATGAGGAAAAGATTGCACGAGTATTGGAACTTGAACTTGAATATGAGGGGTACGAAGTAACCAAAGCATTGGACGGCCTAGATGCTCTTGAAGCCTATCGTACCGGAAATTGGGATTTAATATTATTGGATGTCATGCTTCCAGGGTTAAGCGGGATTGAACTTCTTCGGCGCATTCGAAAAAATGATCGCCTTACACCTGTCATTCTATTAACAGCAAAAAGCTCTGTTGAAGACAAAGTATCTGGTCTTGACCTGGGGGCCAATGATTATATTACAAAGCCCTTTCATATTGAAGAACTGTTGGCAAGAATCCGTGCAGCCTTAAGAATCAAACAGGCTGAAGAACAACAAGCTCAAAACGAAAACGAAGACCTGCTGCGATTTGCAGACTTATCCATCAATCAAAAATCTAGAGAAGTTACTCGAAGCAATAGTGCGTCCATTGATTTAACTCCCAGGGAATATGACTTACTCGTATACCTAATGGTCAATAAACGACAGGTGTTGAGCAGAGATCAAATACTCGAGGCCGTTTGGGGGTATGACTTTTTCGGAGATACAAATGTTGTGGACGTCTATATCCGTTATGTTAGAAAAAAGATTGACCTCCCACATCTGTCCCCGTTGATTCATACGGTTCGCGGTGTTGGGTATGTGTTAAAGGATTCCAAATGAAACTGAAAAATAAAATAAATCTTTATACCGCTTTTTTATTTGCGATCCTGCTGCTCATCATAAATATTACCGTTTATTATTCCTTCAGCAAATTAACACTCGACAGCGAACTTAGCACAGCGAATGATGAAATGAAAAAAATATCTGAGAATATAGGAAAATCGCTTGGAACTATATCCGAAGATATCCTTTTAAGATCTTATGTCCCTGTAAACGGGATGATTCAAATTGTTACCAAAGACAAGAATGACTCCTCTCCGTATACTAGCCCTGGAGCACATGACTTAAGTAAGCAGCAATCAGTTTTTTATAGTAATGAAGTCAGTAAAACGATCGAATACCAGGACCGACTATTTAGCTTTCAATCTATGCCAATCATATTGGAAGACGGAAGCATTGCCAATCTGCAGATAACCAAAAGCATGGAAACGGCAACCAATAATTTATCCATTCTGCGACTTGTGTTAATCATGGTAACTCTTCTTTCGCTGATTCCTGTATTAATATCAAGCCGGATTCTAAGCAACCTGATTACCAAGCCCGTAACATCTATGATAAGAACCATGAGAGATATAAGGCAAAGCGGAGCTTTTAAGCGCCTTAAGCTTGAGGGCAGTTCGAAAGACGAACTTTTTCAAATGGGACAAACCTTTAACCATATGATTGATTTATTAGAAGTCAACTTTGATAAACAGAAACAATTTGTGTCTAATGCGTCGCATGAACTTAAAACCCCATTAACCATAATAGAAAGTTACGCGAGTCTTTTAAAAAGAAGAGGTTTAACGGAACCGAAGCTTTTTCTTGAATCAATCGAAGCGATTCACTCCGAGGCAATCCGTATGAAAGAAATGACAGAACAACTTTTAATGTTAGCAAGACACCATGAACAATTGAATATTGAACTCAACCAGTTAAACATCAGCCAGTTAATCACCCAAACCGTCACAGCCTTTAAAAATGCATATAATCGTGATATTGAATTTGTTCAGGAGAATGATCCCCCCCTATTCATCGAAACCGATGAAAAAAAGCTCAAGCAGCTGCTGTTTATTTTTTTAGACAATGCAAGGAAATATAGTGATAAAACTATAACAGTAGAACTAGTGGATGCCCACGATGAAGTTTTTATAAAAATTATTGATCGTGGAATTGGTATTCATAAAAGCGACCTTCCTAAAGTGTTTGAAAGGTTTTATCGGGTTGATAAGGCAAGGAGCAGAAAACAGGGTGGTTCTGGTTTAGGATTGTCGCTCGCAAAGGAAATAGCTGACGCGATCGGTGTTATCATTCATCTAGATAGTGTAATTGGTGCAGGAACTACCGTCACAATTCAGAGTAAAAAAATTGAAAAAGGATAGCAATTTCTCATTACTTTCTCATTTCCATATAAGAAAATAATTAGTAATAAGGTGGTGAAAGAAAAGTGAAGAGATTATCTTGGTTTTGGATAACCATTTGCTCAATCATAATTGTTATTGTTTTTGTCAGCTGGCAGCAATTTGGAAACCTCTCTCCATCTTCTCGCATGTTAACAGAAAAGGAAGCTGCAGAACTTGTACAAGAGCGTTACCAAGGAGAAGTGACCTTATTGAAACTAGCCGATCAGCAATATCAAATAGAACTCGAAAAACAGACGAAGCTTTACGTCATCAAACTGGATGCGAAAAGTGGAAAAATATTATCGTTTGATGAAGGTACCAAATCAACAGCACCAAGACCAGATTCTCCTGTTAGAGTAGAGCTTCCTGAAGAAGAACTAAAAGATATCGTCCTCAGCACAATAAATGGATCACTTGTATCTTTCGAGAAAGTTGATACTAATCAAAAACCAACTTATAAAGCAATTGTGAATGAAGCCGACAAACAAACAACGATTATTGTTGACGCCGCTTCAGGTGCTATCCTCTCCATCACATCATCTGAAATCTACCCACCTCTGAAAACTTTAACAGAAGATGAGGTTATAACTATTGCGAGTTCTCAGGTTCAGGGAAAGGTTGATGATATTTGGCTGGATACAGAAGGGGGCCAAACCTTTTACCTTGTTAAAATCGAAACAAATGATGACCGTGAAGCAACTGTCCAGATCCATGCCATTACAGGGAACGTACTGTCAGTATCTTGGGATGATCATAGAAGTGACCAAAACGGAAGAGACGATGATGATTAGTTTATAAGAAACGATTTTTATGAACAAGTATTTCTCATGGATTTCTAATGTTTCTATCCTTTTGCTCTCATATTCGGTGTATATACTGAAATTGTAGAAAGGTAATAGGAAAAGGAGGAAATCATAATGAAAAATAAAGTTCTAATAGGTGTAGTGTCATCATTACTCGTTTTGGGTGGAGCTATTGCAGTCGGTGCTTCAAAGAATGATACTCGTCCAGATGATTCCATTCATCTTAATGACAAATCATTTGTCATCAATCTTGATACTAAAAGCTTTCCTGAAATAAAAGAAGGTCAAGAAATTGAACTAGAAACAGAGCACGGTCAAACATTCTACAAAATTGAAAATGCCGATGACAGCAGTAAATCAACTGCTTCCCAATTTACCACTTCGGCTTTATCCATTGAAGAAGCAGCAAAAATTGCCACAAATGAGGTAAACGGTACGATTACCGAAGTTGAAAAGGAAATGGAACATGGCAGACTAGAATACAAAATTGAAATTCAGTCAGATCAAGGCGAAGCTGACGTACGAGTTGATGCTGAAACAGGAAAAATCACACGAGTAAAGTTCGATGATGACAGCAAAGATAATCATGACGATGATGACAGCAATATTGATGGATAAGTAGGAGGGAGAACAATCGTTAAATCGATTGTTCTTTTTCGTCCTATATATGTAATTTACACCTATTGGTTATATTAAATAAAAAATACATATATAATATGTTAATTACATCTTTATCCTGTTTACACTATCCGAATTATGGCTAAAAAGATTATATTAATCAACCATAGGAGGTAGTTTAATTGGGTAAGTTATTATCTGAAAAATTTTCGAAAAATCCTTTCGGAATCCCCTATTTACGAATGGGAGCTGGAGAACCTCTGGTTTTTATTCATGGGCTTGGTGAAATCAAGGAAGGCTGGTCAAATCAGTTTGAATTCGCACAACATTATGACTTGATTATTCCAGATTTACGTGGACATGGGGAGTATATTACCGATGAGGAAATTTCGATCAAAAACTTTGCCTTGGATGTTATAAGTTTGTTGAAAGGTCTTGGGATCGATAGCGCCCACATTTGTGGACTATCAATGGGTGGAATGGTTACACAAGAGATCTACCGTCAAGCACCAGAAATGTGCCGGTCCCTTACGCTCGTAAGTACGTTTCATTATGCACCAAAACATTTCGGACAGCTCTTTTTAAAATATCGTAAGTTAAGAGCAGACTCAATTTCTCTTGAGAAGCAAAAAAATATAGCTGCACGTGTTTGCCTTTATTCTTGGACTGAGGAAAACTTTGAGAATTTTTATAAATTCTATCAGCCTAATCATGACTACTATCTTCCTTCCATGCATGCCTGCCTTGAAGTTAATAATCTATGTCTGCTGCCAAAGATAAAAGTTCCAACTTTAATTATTGGCGGTCAGTACGATTCGATAACCCCCGCTTGGATACAATTACTCATGCATAAACAAATTAGAAATTCTGAATTTGTTATTTTTAGAAATACAGGACATATTGCAAAGCTAGAGGCAAAAGAGGCATTCAATGAGGTACTGCGAAACTTTTTAAATAAACATAAAAAGGCAAGTTAAGGGAAGGAATCTCTTCCCTTCCTTCCCTTAACCATTATATAATCTTGTACTCATCTTTATTACAAACAATTAAAGTGGATTGGAACGAATGGAAGCCCATTCATCTACAACTATCGCGAACAATCCGGTTAATGCTAAGGAAACATGACCGGCTTCTACAAGCTTGTACGTTTTATCCTCACTAGAAACTAAATCCATAATCGGCAAGCTTTGTGGTTCTAACACTAAATTATCATTAGACGAGGAGATAACAAACAAATTCGATTTAATATTTTTTAGATCTGCATGTTTATTGCCAATCATTAATTTGCCTTTAACAAGCTTATTCTCCTTAAAAAGATCATTCGCTAATTGTCTAAATGCCTCACCTGCAAATGGGACCTGATCAGTTGTCCATTTATTCATTCGGCGCCATTTATCCACATATCTAGCATCATGGGCTCGATTTAAAAGCGTCGTATAGTTACTAAAATAAATCGGAGCCGATACTGCACGAAACATTGCTTCCACATAGGTTGACGGAACATTTCCATAAACATCAATTAAGCGATCAACATTTATATCACCATTCCTAAAACCCTCTGCCCATTTATCTGGACCAACATATTCATTAAAATCTATAGGTACCGTTGCAACAATCAAGTTTTTAATGGGTTCTTCCGCAATGGAAGCATAAATAGAGGCAATTGTACCGCCTAAACAATAGCCTACTATTGTAATTTCATCGGTCTCTGAATTGCGAATGGCGCGCTTAACTGCCGTTCTTAAATATTTTTCAATGTATGTATCCAAGCCGATGTCTTTGTCTTCATAACCGGGAGTACCCCAATCTAATAAATACACATCATATCCACGGTTTGTAAGTCCCTCAATTACGCTTGCCTTCGGAGCAATATCAAGAATATAAGGTTTATTAAATAAGGAATAGACGAAAAATAATGGAATTTCATATTTTTTTTGTTTTGCCGGGTAATGCCATAATATGGATTTATTCTTTCTCCAAACCTCAGTCCTAGGTGTATGGCCAATTTTGGGTTCTGGCTCATTTAGCACTTGGAAAAGATGTTTCCAGCGATTCATTTCTTTTTCATAATCTAACTCTAAGGGAGGAAATAAATCCTTAAAGAGCGTATCAGCTGCCACTTCTTAAGCCCCCTTTGCTACTTATATTGTTGCCCCAGCACCTGTAAGGACCGGTTCTTTTTGATGGTCATTTTTCACGTGACTCTTAAGTAGTTCAATATCTTCTTTAAGAATAGTTAATTTATTCAATTCAAACTTAATCTCTTGTAGTTCGCTTTGTAAGTTCTTTGTATCTGCAAGTTCCTTTTTTGTTTTTACTAACTCTGTTTTTAGTTGTTTCGTTAGTTTAATAATTTCTTTAGATACCTCTACAACACTTTCGATTTCCTTGCTTTGTGAATTCAATGAATCTTGTACACACCAAATCTGTTCTTCAAGAGAATCAATTTTCTCTTCCGTTTGAATGGTTAAAGAAGTAACATTCGCCAAGTCATTTTTAGTTGGAATATTGAGCACACCCGCAAGTGCCTCTTGATTCTTTTTTAATACTTCAACGTAACGAGAGTGCGAATCAGTCCCCACTTTTGACATTTTGACAAATTCATTGTTATTGGACAAAAGAAAAATAAAATCATTTATTTGTTTTTCCCAAATTTCACTATACTTTTTGAAAGAATCATATGGATCAAACGGACTTTTAGTTGACATCTGGTTCACCTCAGGTAGTGTTATGATTTTGACTCCGAAGTATTCTTCATATATTGCTGAAATGGTAAAAGTGCAGACTTTACTTGTTTTTCAAAAAGATTCACGAATATTTTCTGATTTTCATATAATATATTTGTTGTACTCTTTACACCTTCAATATACTTCTCTCTGCTTCTTTTTCTAAAAGAAAGATATTGCTCGACACTTTCTAAATACTTGTCTAGTGCTTGTCCAGTAGTTAATGCACGAATAGGTGTAGTGAATAAAGAGGTGGTTTTATTTTGTATGTCATCAACTACTTGGTTAATCTCTTCATAAGATTTTACAGGGAAGAAATGTTGTATCGTAGTCGTAGTCATAAGTAATTCTTCACGAGCATATTTCTCCCACTCAAGAAGCTCTCTCTTAAATTGTTCAGTAATAGCTTGGCTATTATCCTGATTTCTTTTAATACTGTCCACAAATTTTTTAGTAGCATTCAAGAAAATTTCATCATGATGGTTTAATCGCCCTGCCCATTCATCCACTTCCTCGTGAGCAGCTCTCCAAATTAATTCAAAACTTGATAGCTGATTTTCCTTGTTCTCTTGACTTTCGTTTGCGAAATCATTTTTATTAACCATTGTTTTTCCTCCATTTGGTTAGTCTTCGAATAATCTCTTCAATTCTTCGAGTTCATTCTTCAACCAATTTATTTTATGTGCCTTTAAATCCTTCACTTCATTTTCCATAACACAAAGCATTTCAGATAAAGATTTATTCAGTTCTTTTAACTCGGAATAATTGTTTTTTAAAACAATATTCAACGTATAAAGTCTTTCTTCAAGATCATCCAGCTTATCCTCACCATCTACTTTTCTATTAGAAAGTTCAGCAAAATCATCTTTCTTAGAAAAATTAAATTGAGTTAACCAGCTGTTTATTACCTTTTGTTGAATCTCTACCTGGTCTAAATGATTTTCAATTCCTTTTCCAAAAGCACGTGTAAAGTTTAGGCAATTAGTAGATGAATGGATCATTTTATTCCATTCTTTTTCCAATTGTTTGTAAAATTCTACAGGGTCTTGTTGTTTTGATTCCATAAATGCCCTCTTTAGCTAACTGGTTAGTAGGTTTTTACAAGAATATTACTATAATTCAAATTATTATAATAAATAATTCATTTGTAAACCTTCGTTCTTCGACAAATTTCATCAATTTCATATAAAATGAATCTTTTTCTGTATAGCTTTTCATTTATCCCCTAATAAAAGCTTAATACATTTCATTTTATTAAAATATGGATATTTATCAACATTCACAAAAATGTAAAGAATCAAAATTTATTTAATGAAAAGAACCTTCTCTATCATGGGTTCTTGTGTGTATCTGTTTATTGTTTTATTGAGTAATCAATCGTTTTATAAACAACAAAAAATGTTGCTAATGAGAACAAAGCCTCTTTCAAGCCAAATATAAAAATCGAGCTTGTGAAAATAAAGAAATTCAAAAACATTACAATTTGACCTAATGAAAAAGATGTCCGTTGACTTAATAAAATTCCCAAGACCTCTGTACCATCTAATGATCCTCCAAAGCGAATAACCATCCCGACACCTACACCTAATAATCCTCCTCCAAAAAAAATTACTATCAACGGATTTTGTGTTAAGGAAGGATATGGTTCAAGAAGATGCGTACAGAAAGATAGAATTAGAATCGCAAATAGACTAAACAAAATAAACCTTTTACCAAGATAAGAATAGCCTAAAAAGAAAAAAGGGGTATTTAAAACTAAGAGAAAGAACCCAACTTCAATGCTAGTCATATGTGAGAGAATAATACTGACTCCAACAATCCCTCCATCAATTACATTATTCTTCATCAAAAATAACTGTAATGCTAAAGCAACCATAAAGGCACCACAAAATATGAATAGTAATCTTTTGGGTATAGATATATAATCTGATCTCTTATACGATAGATAATATTTAACTCTCTCTTTATACATGTAAAGCCCCTTTGAGTTATTTTTTTGAATGATATAGTTCATTATATTCCCCATAAAGTGGAACATGCCCGACCATAGGTCAGGCAGAGGTAAAGTTTTCAATTTGATTTTATGTCTATCTGTTAATCTAAATCAAAATCTTCCTGATTTAAAAATAGAGTATAAAAGTAAGAGGAACATTGCCGTGGCAATCCCAAAACCGATTTCTATGACTGGCAAACTGTGAAATAAAATAGAAGTTTGTCCTGATAATGAAGCACCGACAATGATTCCTACCAAAATTAAGCTAAAGGAAAGCAGTACGATGCTAAAGGAGAGCCTGTTGCTTATCTTATTAAGCTTTTTAAGGACTGGTTCTATTTCTGGTGTTGTGATTTCAATCTGCATCTTGCCTTTTTTCATTACAGATGTAAAATCTTTTATCGTTTTTGGGAATTCTTGAAAGATGTCTCCGTATTCGCTAAAATTTGACCATGCAAACTCAGCTACGTTTTTCGGCTTAAAGCGATCCAGGAGCAGCTGTTTTCCAAAAGGTTCAGCTACTGCTAAAATACTAATGTCGTGGTTTAGCTTTTCAACAGTCCCCTCCAATGTCAGCAGCGTTTTTCCTAATATCGTTAAATCGGTTGGAATCGTAATGTTATGTCTGTAGGCAACTGAAAAAAGTTCATTCACAGCAGTTCCAACACTCATTTGGCTAAAGGGAACATCCAAGTATTTTTCCCGAAGCTTATCTACATCTGAATGTAACTGTTTTACATCCACATTATCTGGTACAAGCCCCATGCTCGTAATGGCCCTAACAACTTCTGCTGTATTTTTACGCATTAATGCAATGACAAAAGAAGCTATGTGAGATTTCATTTCAGGAGTGATTCTGCCCACCATACCAAAATCCATAAATGCAATCACCTGGCCTGGCAGGGCAACGATATTCCCTGGATGGGGATCCCCATGAAAGAAACCATCAATTAAGATTTGATGAAAAAGTGCATTTACTACTTTTTCACCTAATACTTTTGTATCGTACCCCGCTTGATGAAGCTTCTCAATTTCATTTAATTTAATTCCATCAATATATTCCATTGTTAATATCTTTTTCGTCGTGTAAACCCAATGAACCTTAGGTATGTGAACCTTATTATCGTTATTAAATTGTTTAGCAATTTTTTCAGCGTTTCTACCCTCATTTTCATAATCTAATTCTTCCCGGAGCGACCTTGATAATTCCTCTACAATTGTCCGAATCTGGTACCTTTCTACCCAATCAATTCTACTTTCCGCTAATCTTGCTAGATCTATGAGAATTTCTAAATCCGTTTCAATCACACTCATAATATTGGGACGTTGCACTTTAACAGCAACACGCTCTCCTGTGAGCAAGACCGCATGATGGACTTGCCCAATCGATGCGGCAGCTAGTGGTATCTCACTAAACTCCGCAAATGAATCTTCGATAGAATCAGCCAATTCCTCTTCTATTATTCTTTTTACATCTTCAAATGAGAATAGAGCAACATTATCCTGAAGTTTCACTAACTCTTGCAGGATTTCAGCTGGAATGATATCGGGTCTAGTGCTGGCAATCTGTCCTATTTTCACAAAGGTTGGTCCTAATTCCTCGAGAAACATCCTAATTCTTTCACCAGTTGTTCTGCTATTTCGTGATTTATTTCCTTCAACAAATACTCTTTTCGGTACCGATAACAAATCTAGGAGACCTAACTCTTTCATAACAAAACCAAATCCATACTTGGTAAAAGTATATACAATGTCACGATAGCGTTGAATATGACGAATTTTTTTCTTAATCATTTATGTCACTCCTGCTGGGAGTCTTTTATTATTTACTTCCCGAATCAAGATTCTCACTTTTCCCTACCATTTACAAGTTGATTCTCAGATTGTTCAAGTAAATAACAAAAAGACGCATCTTTGTCCGATACGTCTCGTGTTTACCTACTGGTTTTTCACCATATTAAATACCTGCTCCACATCTTTATCCCCGCGGCCTGATAAATTAACGACCAGGACATCTTCTTTCGGTAAATCCTTTCCTAGTTTTATCGCATATGCAACCGCATGGGAACTCTCTAAAGCTGGAATGATTCCTTCTGTTTTACTGAGAAGCAAAAATGCTTCTAACGCCTCTTGTCCAGTAACCGTAACATATTCCGCTCTGCCGCTTGTTTTTAAATGGCTATGCTCTGGTCCAACACCAGGATAGTCCAAACCGGCAGCAATCGAATAGGTAGGCTGAGGATTTCCATTTTCATCAAGAAGCGTCAAACATTTGAAGCCGTGAATGATGGCTGGAGTGCCTTTTGTTAGGGTCGGCGCTTCCTCTGGTTCCACGCCAATTAATCGTACATATTTTTCGTCGATATAGTGTGCAAAAGCACCAATTGCATTACTTCCTCCGCCAGCACAGGCAATCACTGCCGTTGGCAGCTTGCCCTCTTTTTCGATAATTTGGCGCTTTGATTCTTCACTTATAATCGCTTGGAAATGTTTAACCATGGACGGATATGGATGAGGACCTACTGCGGATCCTAATAAATAAAACGTATTTTGATAGTTTTGAACCAAATCTGCTAAGGCTTCATCGACAGCGTCCTTTAATCTGCCCTGCCCTTTCTCAACCGGAATTACCTTTGCTCCTAATAATTCCATCCTAAAAACGTTGAGCGCCTGACGTTCCGTATCGAGCTTGCCCATGTAAATGACACATTCCATACCAAACATGGCACATGCAGTAGCCGTTGCTACACCATGCTGACCTGCACCCGTTTCCGCAATAATTCGTTTCGCACCCATTCGTTTTGCTAATAAAATTTGACCGATTGCGTTATTTATTTTATGAGCACCAGTATGGTTTAAATCTTCCCGCTTTAAATAGATTTTTGCTCCGCCGATCTTTTTCGTTAAATTCTCCGCAAAGGTCAGCGGGTTTTCACGTCCGACATATTCCTTAAGATAGTAGTTAAATTCCTCGATAAAATCTGGGTCATCTTTATACTTTAAAAACTGTGCTTCCATTTCATTGAGCACTAATTGAAGGTCCTCAGGAACGAAACTTCCACCAAATTCACCAAAATAACCTCTGCTTTCCACAACTACTTTTTCCATCCTCAGCTCGTCTCCTTTTTAAGCTACTATTTAATTAATAATTTTTATTTAACTATTATATATCCATATAACAGAATATTCAATTAATAATCTTTAAAACTCTAATAGGTAAAAACTCTTACTAGATTTCCAAAATTAATAGAACCTCTTTCATATGATTTACTTTTAACACAGTGGTAAAATATAGAAATGAAAGGAGAGATATATATGAAAATTGCAGTACTTGTGGGCAGTAATCGTAAGGAATCTTTTAATAAAAAATTAGCGGTATTTATGCAAAAACGCTATCAAGCGACAGCAGAATTTGAGATTCTACCGATTGAACAACTTCCAATGTATAATCAAGATGATGAACTAACACCACCGGAAATCGTAACAGCTATAAAGCAAAAGGTCGCTCAAAGTGATGGTGTTCTTTTCGTCACACCTGAGTACAATCACTCTATTCCTGCTTTTTTAAAAAATGCCATTGATTGGTTTTCTCGTGTCGATAAAATCATGGTGAACAAACCAGTCATGATAGTCGGTAGTTCCCCTGGAGTATTAGGAACCGTCCGTGCGCAAATGCACCTACGACAGATTTTAAATTCTCCAGGCATTTCTGCACTAACACTGCCGGGAAATGAAGTATTTATTGGTGCCGTTCATGAAAAGCTGGACGAATCAGGAAATCTCGTTCATGTGCCAACCATTCAGTTCATTGATACTGTAATGGATAACTACATAAATTGGATAAAAAAACAAAGCCTATAAATGCAAACACGCATGGATTCTTTATCCATGCGTGTTTCATTGTGCTCATATTACTTTGAATGGTTCATTTCTTTTTCTAACTTTTCAATCCTTGTGTCAATCGTGGTCTGATTATATGAACGATCGACTTGATTCTCGAGATCGTTAATATAATTTTCAATTTCTTCAAAGCGTGAAATCGATTTAGCAGTATAAGTGTTGGATTCTAATACCTGGTCAATTCGATGGTTTGCTCTCGTTACGTTTTCACGTGCCATTAGTTCCATCCTGCGAAGCTGCATATCTTTTAATTTATTCTTCATATCTCCATGTTTTCTTTCCAGTTCAGCCAGCTGGCCTTTTACTTGCTCGAGTGCTGATTTAACTCTCTCTGCGCGATTAGAATATACTTGCTGCTCCTCAGAGGCAAATTGATAAAGCTCGGTTTCTCCCCCTTTTAAAGCTACTTCAGCCTGATATTTTCTTTTTTCAGCTAACTGCTCGGCGGTGTACAACTCTTTTGTGAATTCCTCCTTAAGTGCAGTTTGACGCTCCAAAAGATTTGCCACTTTTTCTGTTTCCTTTTCGCATTGAAAAAGGTATTGATTCAGTATAAAAATAGGATTTTGTTTCTCTTTTTTATCTAGTGCCTCGTTTAAATCTGCTGTAATTGTATTTTTAATTCTTGTGAAAAGATTTGTCATGTTATTTTCGCTCCTTTAATTAGTAGTTTTTAATTTCATTCCATTGCTTTTCAAAATTTACAAATGGATCTGATTCTTCTTTGATTACTGAATGTTTGCTTGAATTCCAGTTCTTATAAACTAGATAAAGAATGTATGCAGCCACAAGGCCGATAATAGCTGGTGCATTAGAGATAGAGGCCATTAGGAACATAACCCCGACGATACCAAGTGCAATTTTCCATCCTGTTGATTCTGCTTTTAAGAATTGTTTGTAGGTGAAATATAAAATCGCGAGACTTATTAATAACCCAATCATCGGACCCAGTGTAGAAAGTAAGATGATGGCTGCAATTCCTCCCGCTAAGACTAAACCAAATTTTTTCATTTTGTTTTCCTCCTTTTGTTTTCTTGATATCATCTTACCTTTTTTAATGGTTTCAGATAATTGCGCCTGAGCTTGATTTTCATATAGGACTGAAGTCGTAGTTAGGGTCATCCTACCGGAGGGAGACCCTTCACACAAAAATAAAAACATTTATTACATTGAGGCAGTTTACCTAAAAAAGTTTGTTTTTTATTCAAATATGGTTTGAAAATCTACTTACCCCATGAGGTATAATTAGCACAATGACTCATGGAAGTAGGAGAAAAAATTCAGTCCAATCAAATAGCATTCTTTTGGAGATGAAATAGCCAATAGTATTTCATACGCGGCTAAAAAAACAGTAAATTAATACTAGATTTTAATTGAATGTCATTTTTGCAAGGAGGTAATAAGATGAAACGGTTATCGTACTTTTTAACATTATTTCTAGCGGTACTCCTTACTGCATGCGGAGTGAGTACAGAAGGATATAGAAATGTTACTTCAGAGGAAGCCAAGCAATTAATTGACGACAACGAAGTAGTTGTATTGGATGTTCGCACCCCTGAAGAGTATGAAGAAGGCCATATCCCTAATTCAATATTGGTTCCAGTACAAGAATTGGAGTTTAGATTGAATGAATTAGGAAAGGAAGAACACTATCTAGTGGTTTGCCGTAGTGGAAATCGTTCTACTCAAGCTAGTGAAATATTAATAAATAATAAATTTACTAATATTTATAACATGACCGGCGGGATGAATAACTGGTCATACGAAATTGAAAATTAAATATAATAAGGACAAGAGAAAAGAACCCAGTATTTATAATGGGTTCTTCCTTTTATAAAACGAGTTTAAGTCTCGGCATTTACTTTTATATGATTCAAATTTAAACCTTTAATACAACAAATTGTCCGCCACCGAATAAGGACTTGGTATAGTCAATCTTTGCATTATTGAAATAAACCTGGTCTCTTTCGTTTACTAAAAACCTAATACCACTTTCTTCTGTGATTTCATCACTTTCTAAAGCCGACTCTTCCAGAGTCAGACGTAACTGGGGACCGCCTCAGCCAATGCCCATTGATAAACGAATAAGTGGCTTATTACCTTTATTAATTAGATCTTGTATTTCTTTCGTTATCGCAGCTATTGCCGCATGTGTAATTTTAACCATTGTATTACCTCCATAACAATGACAAATAAACCGCCTTTTATATTATTTTTATCCACTGAAAGTTATTAAATTATAGTATATCTTTCCAAAAAATAGAGTGTCACCCCTTTTTTATCGATTAGATATAACAGACCGCTGTTTATAGCGGTCTGTTATATCTAAAGGAGATAGGCATACCGACTAGCTTATTTCTTTTTAATCCAGAATTTAATGAGTTTATCATCTTGTTCCGTTTTCAAAATCGTATGTCCTGCATTTTTTGACCAAGCTGGAAGATCATTCAATGCACCTCTATCTGTCACATGAAGCTCTAATACTTGATTACTTTCCAATAAGTCTATGCCTTTTTTAAGCTTAACAATTGGCATTGGACATGTTAAACCACTAACATCTACCACAGAATCTACATTTATTTCATTGGCTTTTTCTTCAACTACGATCTCTGTCTCGCCAAGGTCGTTTGTTTTAGTCTCAACATTATTATTTATATTGCTTCCATATACAGAGGAATAAGTTTTCCAACCGCCATCCACATTTTTAACATGGTAACCATTATTTTTAAGAATCCGGCTTGCTAAATATCCTCTTAAACCTACCTGGCAGCTTACATAAACGGTCTTATCTTGTGGAATTTCATCTAATTTAGTTCGTAAGTCGTTCAGGGAGATATTAATGGAACCTTCAATAAAACCAAATTCACGTTCCATTGGTTCGCGAACATCGATTAATAACCCACCTTCTGATACGATTTTGTCCACCTCATGCCATTGAATATGCTCTAATTCACCATCCATTATATTTGTTGCCACATAGCCTGCCATATTAACAGGGTCCTTTGCTGAAGAAAACGGCGGTGCATAAGATAATTCTAAATTCGTTAAATCTTCTACCGTTAGTCCACCTTTAATCGCTGTCGCAATTACGTCCATTCGCTTGTCTGCACCATCTGCCCCTACTGCCTGAGCACCGAAGATTTTTCCCGTTTCTTTATCAAATATTAATTTTATGGCAATTGGTGCCGCGCCAGGATAATATCCCGCGTGTGAACTTGGATGAATATGAACAACCTCGTAGTTAACACCTAAGCGCTTTAATGTTTTTTCATTGGCTCCTGTAGCTGCAACAGTTAAATCAAATACCTTTGCGATGGACGTACCTAATGTTCCCTCGTACTTCTCTTTTTTACCCATCATGTTATTCGCAGCGATACGTCCTTGTCGGTTGGCAGGACCTGCAAGGGGAATCATTGCCTTAGTACCATTAATGTAATCGACAACTTCCACAGCATCCCCAACCGCATAAATATCTTCATTAGAGGTTTGAAGGTATTCATTTATAACAATTCCGCCACGCTCTCCTAATTCCAGTCCTGCTGTTTTTGCTAATTCATTTTCGGGTCTAACGCCGATTGAAAGAATCGTCATATCTGTTTGAATTACTGTTCCATCTGATAGAATTACTTTCTTTCCCTTTTCAGCGAATGATTGGACACCATTTTCTAATATAAGGTGTACACCTTTCTCTTTTAAATGATCGTGTAAAATACTCGCCATTTCAAAATCAATTGGTGCCATAATTTGATTGGCCATTTCAATAAGTGTTACTTCGATTCCTCTATCAACGAGGTTTTCGGCCATTTCTATCCCAATAAATCCACCACCGATAACAACAGCTTTTTTAGGTTTATTGTTATCAACATGGTTTTTGATTTTATCTGTATCAGGAATATTTCTTAATGTAAACAAAGTTGTATTTTCACTTAGTCCGGGAATAGGTGGAACGATTGGTCTTGCTCCAGGAGATAATAATAACTTGTCATATGATTCTTCATAAACTTCGCCGTTTTGTAGATTCTTTATCGTAACGTATTTGTTTTCTATATTAATGCTCAATACTTCACTTAGGTTGCGAATATCAAGATTAAATCTTTCCGACATTCCTTTTACAGTTTGAACTAATAATTTACTTCTATCTTTAATAGTCTCACCAATGTAATATGGTAATCCGCAATTTGCAAAGGATATATGTTCTCCACGTTCTACAAGAACAATCTCTACATCTTCACTGATTCTTCTTAATCTTGCTGCAGCTGTCGCCCCACCCGCAACTCCACCAACAATGATAATTTTCTTAGTCATAATAAATTCTCCTCCAAATTGAGTATCTATTTATAAAAAACTTATATTTCTATTCAATTTTATAATATACCCTATAGGGTTTATACCTATATGGGTATTATAACTCGCAAAAAAATAATGTAAAGACTCTATTTAATTTGTTCACAATTCCTTCATAATTACTGTGAAGACCCATTAAAATAACCTACCAATCTATAGTTCAGTCCCCTATAGAATATAAAAATTTATATTATATCAGTAAGAAATATGAACCAAATAATAAGGCAATAACAATTATAAATACACTAAGAGTAATAATATATTTTTTTGATGCCGTATATGTTTGGTTATTAATCGTATTAATTTTTATTAGGTAAACAACGGTTGCCATAATGATTGTAATGATTCCGATACCAACTGAAGCAATTCCTATCATATTTGCAAGTAAATCCCCAACAGGTGAAAGACTTTCTTTCATATTAAAATGTAAATTCGTAACTAAGAAGCCCACTCCAATGATTGCAATAGCAGTTCTAATCCAAGCTAAAAACGTTCTTTCATTTGCTAAATGCTGCTGAATATATCTTGAATCGAGTGTTGGAATATTGACTCTTTCTTTTTCTTTCCCAATACTCATTGCTTCCTCCTCCTTAACTTAGGCTTTTCTTTTTAGTTTATACCCTAATATCCTCTTAATACCGCAAAAGAGACGAAATCCTGATTTCCTAGCACCCTATGTGGATAGATGATTCCTACTTTCATTATAAAATTTCACATCAAACAGTAAAAAAAACCTAACATTTTTATAAATGTTAGGCTTTTAAATGAGATTATCCACGCAATGGAAGACAACGAGAGGTTTATGACAAGAAAAGTGATGAAGAAAAACCCTTTAGAGTAGCTATCTGTCTGTCTGTGAAAATAAGCTCTTACATTTGATTTACGCCTTATTAAAAGAAGATCTACTTTCCAAGAAGTATCCATACTTTGGCTTCAGTATATGGTGAAATATGGTGATTAGACATAGCTTTACATTTCCTCTAACAAAATATCTAGTGCTTTTTTTATGTCAGATACATTTAGATAAATAAACCCGCCTTCTCCTACGTAAAAGGATTTTACTTCAACTTTGCACCATAAGCTGTTATAAAGATTGCTATAGCCTCCAGGAATACCTGCTGGAATCCTACTATTCGAAATGGTAATGATTTTTTCCTTATTAAATCGTATTTGCAGAGCTTGAAGTATTTTTCTTACTATTTGAATGTCTCTTTTGCTTTCGGATTCATTTGTCCCCGGTACAAGCCTAACAAAATTTTTATCTTCTTTCGTTCTAGTTGTAAAATAACCCGAAATATTCACAGACTCGTCTGCAATGTCAGATAAAATAACAGCTAAAGTTTGGTCGTCAGTAATAAAAGAAAACTCAGTTCTAATAATAAGTCCCGTGTTTTCCAAACTTGCATTGGAGATACTCACATTTTCCACATCCTAAATATCCATTTTAATATTAAGCTATGTGTGAAAAGAGGTAATGATTGGGCCTAAATTAATCCATAATCGCCAAACTTCAGTAACGTGCGGATTTAAACTCATTTAAAAACGCAGAGGATGTTACGACCTCTGCGTTTATGAATATAACGTTGATTTGGAACCCAAACAAAAGCAAGCCAGTTGGTTGTGGAGGGAAAACCATTGATTCGAGACACTTATAGCTGAAAAATGCTGTATAGTTCCCACTTATTAGACCTTTAAGATTGGTAAGAAACCATAACTAAATAATGTTAGCTTCCCTTAGTAATTTAAGAGCAGTTCGGTTATCCGAGAGGTTCAGTATCAGGGAATTATCTCCAGTGTACGTTGCAAACAATCTTAGAGGGCATAAAGCTTGTAAAATTTTTCTACCGAATCCAGGCGAAGGTTCACTAATAATGATCTGAATGACCTCCTTCTCATGGTACCGTATGCAAACTGAGTGAAGAGCCTCCCGCGCAACCTTGTTGGCAAATGAACTATTGCAGTTATTAGGACCGACAATCATTCGGACAAAATAAACGTCCCCCTTGTCCATCGTTGTTATAGTAAATGCAATGAGCGTTACTCCTTCATCCGCAATAAATCCTAAAACCCGGTCAAGCTCTGCCTCATTTACATAAAACGAAAATTCCTGCCTTAACAAGGCAATAGCAGTATTGTCATTAGTATTTCTTCTCACCGATTTCACTTCCTTTCCTAATAGATTACTATAACTTATTCGTATAATCAGAAAGTGAAAAGTTATTTTGTCCATCTTTTTGAATACTTTATTGTTCCTCAGTTAAAACCAGCTTCCTAAAACATACGTTCTGTTTTTACCACTTTTTAAAACACCTATATTTCAAACAATGATTACAATTTTACTTGGTTAACTTCGTTCCGAACTAAGATGCAAAACAACCTAACACCATTTAGATGTTAGGTTGTTTTTATTATGATCTGAGAGGGATTCGAACCCCCGACCCCATCCCTGTCAAGGATGTATTCTCCCGCTGAACTATCAGATCTCTTATTAAGCTACAAATATAATTATAGTAAAAACTCATAAAAAGTCAATAGTTTTAAAAAAGAACAATATTTTTGAATCCCTTCGAATAAAAGAACTAATGTTCGTATATAATAAGAGTATAAGATAGCAGAAAGGCGGTATAGACATGGATGGGCTTTTATTACGTTCTATAGAGGATAATATTCCCTTAGAGATGATTTATCTTTCCGAAGACCAAAAAATCTCACAGCGTAGACTACTTGTAAAAGAAGTCAATGATGACTACATTCGTGCTTATTGCCTGCTTCGTAAACAAATGCGAACCTTTCGCCGGGAAAACATTTTATCCTTAATGCCAAATACTCGCTCCAATAATCCCTTCCTACACTAATCCAACACTCCTATTTCCTTCCTATTGAGCATTCCCAACATAGTTATGATAAAATGCATTTGTATCTATCGAACATTGGGGGAATTGTCGCATGGAGATACCAAAAGGCACGATAAAAGAATATACAATTAAAAGTAATGAGCTGGGAGAGGATGTCCTTCTTCTCATCTATTTGCCAGCCAATTTCTCACCATTATATAAGTACTCACTTTTAATCGCCCAGGATGGCAGAGATTATTTTCAACTTGGTAAACTAGGTCGATTAGCAGATGAGTACCTTTTTAAACGAGAAATTGAAAATTTAATCATTGTTGGGATACCCTATAAAGATGTAGGTGATCGCCGCAGAAAATACCACCCTGATGGTTATCAAAATCAGCAGTACATTCGTTTTCTAGCACATGAATTAGTTCCATTCCTGGATCAGGAGTTTCCAACCTACCATATGGGGTCTACAAGAGCGTTAATCGGTGACTCACTGGGAGCAACTGTTTCTTTAATGACCGCCCTCCATTACCCGCACAGTTTTGGAAAAGTTCTTTTGCAATCACCATTTGTAAATGAAAAGGTCTTGGATATGGTTAACAGCTTTAAAGAAACTGAACTTATAGAAATCTATCACATTGTTGGCAATCAGGAAACAGATGTTCAAACCTCTAATGGTAAGATGATTGACTTCCTTAGTCCAAATCGCAAGCTTTCATCTATTTTTTATGACAAAGCATTTACATACTTTTACGATGAATTTGATGGCAGCCATACATGGACTTATTGGCAGCCGGATTTGAAGAGAGCCATAAAGAGGATGTTTTAAAGGTGATTTCATATTTTTTGAATATTTGCTATAATATCAGGAAGGTCCATGACTGCACCGATTAATTACAGAAAAATTCTTGTAATCTGGAGGTTAAACATATGAAATTTGGGGTTGTTATATTCCCATCAAAAAAACTACAAGATTTAGCGAATTCCTATCGTAAGCGTTATGACCCGCATTATTCACTCATTACTCCGCATTTAACATTAAAAAATGCTTTTGAAGCAACAGAACAAGAAGTCATTCATTTTGCGGAAAAGTTAAGAAAAATTGCAAGTAATACCAGTGCTTTTACCTTAAAAACCAGAAAAATCAGCTCTTTTCAGCCGGTAAATAATGTAATCTACTTTAAAGTAGAACCAACTGAAGAATTAAACAAATTACACCATGAAATCAATCAAGAATTTAGTGAGCAAAATTTAGAATACGCATTCGTGCCTCATATTACCATTGGACAAAAACTATCGAATGATGAACATTCAGATGTTTATGGCTCACTAAGGATGAAGAGATATGACCACGAAGAGACTATTGACCGATTCCATTTACTATACCAACTAGAAAATGGTTCTTGGACGGTATATGAAACATTTCGCCTAGGAAAGGAATAATCAACTGTGAATGTAAAAGTTTGTGAAAATGAAAAAGAAATACAAGATGCCTTCTCTGTCAGAAGAATCGTTTTTATCGACGAACAAAATGTCCCTGAAGAAGAGGAAATCGATCAATTTGAGGAAGAGGCAGTCCATTTCGTTTCTTACCACCAGCAAGGTGCACCGGTTGCAGCTGGCCGCTATCGTGTCGTGGATGGTTACGGAAAGGTAGAACGAATTTGCGTATTAAAGGAAGCTAGAAATAATGGGTCTGGAAAAGCAATAATGAGAGAAATTGAAGCTTATGCTCTAAAAGAAGGACAACATAAGTTAAAGTTAAATGCTCAAACGCATGCTATCCCTTTCTACGCTAACCTTGGATATGAGGTAGTTTCAGAGGAATTTTTAGACGCAGGAATTCCACATAAGACCATGATAAAAAAAATTTAATTCCAAGCATTTGCCCATAGCGGCAAGTGCTTTTTTTCATTTTTCAAAAACAAGGGCACTTTTCGATATTAGCAGGTTTTGTTATCATAGAGTTTGTCGTATTTTTAAAAAAAGAGGCTAAAAAATGAAATCTGCTATGCACAAAAACCAAAAGATTATTCTTGACAAATTAGCAAGGGAAGAATATCAACTTCTATATTTACATGGAAAAAACGGCGAGTTATCTTGTCCTGTTTGTAATGAAAAAGTCCGGTTATTTCTGGGCATACAGAAAGAACCCTATTTTTATCATATTAAATCTCCGGAACATATATGCCCGGAACCAGTTATCGAGGATGAATTCGAACCTGTTATTGTCGAACGGAATGGATTCCGTATTCCCCAAGGAAGAACGATTATTGAAACTGCAAAAAATACAAGCCTATTCCGTCCAGCCAAAACAATTGAATGCTCCATTCCATTTAAAAAAACTACAACTGCAACCAAATTGGAACATGATTCCTATTTAAAAGAACTGGCAGCAAATGAAGTCATACTTGATATAAGCCAAAAAGCGGCAGTCGTGGAAACAGAAGGATCATTACTCGTTCTTGCTGGTGCTGGCAGCGGTAAAACGCGAGTACTTACAGCACGTACTGCTTACATGCTGAATGTTAAAAAAATTGATCCGGGCACGATTATGCTCGTTACCTTTACCTCAAAAGCTGCTGGAGAAATGAAAACCCGTTTACTAACATACCCTCAGATTAAAAAGGAACAAATAAACAAGTTGGTGACAGGCACCTTCCACAGTATTTTTTATCGTATCCTTATGTTCCATGAAGGAAGCAATTGGTCCGCAGAGCGTCTGTTAAAGAAGGAATGGCAGCGCGATAAGATTTTGAAAGAAGCAGGCAGGGAAATCGATTTATCTGAAAAGGAATTTGCTTATGATCTAGCACTTCAACAGATTGGTTTCTGGAAGAATTCGCTTCTTTTCCCTCATGAAGTGAAGCCTCAAAGTGATTGGGAAGAAAAAACCGCCTTCCTATACAAAAAATATGAGGAATATAAAAAGCAAAAAGGTTTATTTGATTTTGACGACATGCTGATTGGCTGTTATCAACTGCTAAGCAGTTCCCCGTCCCTGCTTGAACTTTATCAAAATCGCTTTAAGTATTTTATGATTGATGAATTTCAAGATATTAATAAGGTTCAATATGAACTAATAAAGCTGCTATCAGGCAAACATAAAAATGTTTGTGCTGTTGGGGATGATGACCAATCAATCTATTCATTCAGAGGAAGTGACCCAAGTTATCTGTTAGCATTTGAAAAAGACTTTCCCTTCGCACAATTGGTTTCACTGGACCAGAATTACCGCTCCTCTCATGAAATCGTCTCTGCAGCCAATGAGATGATTTCAAAGAATAAAGTTAGAAGACTAAAGAAAATGAAAGCGCAATTTGAATCTGGGACGTCTCCAATACTCTTTTTCCCCTATGATGAAGAAGAAGAGGCTACGATGATTGTAACCGACATCCAAGAGAAAATTGTACAGGGAGCAAAACCATCCGATTTTGCGATTTTATATCGGACAAATGCTGGTTCTCGGGCTGTGTTTGAACGTTTGGCAAGTTCGAACTTACCTTTTAAAATAGATTTAGATTCTGAGGCTTTTTATGAGCGAAGAATTGTAAAAGGCGTACTCTCTTTCCTAAAGATAAGCTTGGATGAAGATGACAATCAGGCATTAGCTGATATTTTACCTATATTATTTTTAAGTCAAAGCGTACTTAAGGATTTAAAAGCTGAGAGTATACTGAATGATTGTACCTATCTTGAGGCACTGTCGCATTTAAAAACAAAACATGCTTTTCAAGAAAAGAAAATAAAAAAGGCAGTACAGCTGATCCGCTCACTGAAATTTGCCTCCCCTTTAAAGTCAATTGAGACCATTGAAAAGGATTTGGGTTTTCTTGACTTTTTGAAAAAACGAGGTACTGAATCGAATCAGCAAGATAAAGGTTCTGATGATTTAAAGGATTTAAAAGTTGCAGCCAAAAGCTTTTCAAGTATTCAAGCTTTCTTGTCTCATACTGACCATATGTCTGCCATGAACAAGGAAATTAAAAATTTAAGCAAACATTTTCCCAATGCGATTAGTTTAAGTACGATTCATCGGGCAAAGGGATTAGAATATAACAATGTATATATTATTGGAGCAGTTGATGGCAGCCTGCCGCATGATTACGCTCTAGATAGCGCTAGGAATGGCGAGTTTGGAGCACTCGAAGAAGAAAGAAGACTTTTTTATGTGGCTATGACACGCGCTAAAAACAAGCTTTTAATGTCCGTTCCTCAGAATCGCAGAGGCAAAAAGGCTAACCCTTCACGATTTTTATCACCTTTAATGAAACGCAATAAAAAATAACAAAAAGACCTGTTCCTTTCAAAGAAACAGGTCTTTTGTTTGCTCAGTGAACTATAACCCATAATATGGACAGTTTAATAAAAGAGCCTATGCTGCTAACAGACGACCTCGGTATTGGACCGGGGTCATCTTTTGTAATCCCCACTGGTAACGATGATTATTGTACTCCTCGATATATGAATCCACCATCTGCTTTAACTCAATAAAACTATTACATTCTTTATAATCAACCTCATCTTTAAAATGACCAAAGAAGGATTCCATTGGAGCGTTATCCCAACAGTTACCCTTACGGGACATTGATTGGGTTATATTCAACTTCTTTACTCTCTTTTGAAAGAGGGGGTGAGTATAATGGAAGCCTTGATCTGAATGCAGAATTGCTTCTGGATGGAACTGATTCTGCACTGCTTCTTTTAGCCTTCCTAATGTTTTATAAACAATATTCATCTTTAATGAAGTAGATAAATAGTGGGCTAGTATTTCATTGGTACTGCCATCTTTAACACATGATAAATAGGCTTTTTGACCATTTGCATAATATAAATAGGTTATATCTGTTAATCACACCTTTCCAGGTTCCTCTTGATTAAACTTACGCTTTAAAATGTTAGGACATGTTTTATGTTCTTGAGTAGCTTTGGACATTTTTTTGTATGGGTTCGCATTTCTAACCTTCGCAATTAGTCCGTACTTGCGCATTAACCTTCTAATTTTCTTATGATTCATTACTACAAAATAATCGTTTTCTAAAATCATCTTGATTGGTAATGCCCCAACTTTTTCCTTCTTTTGCTTAAAAATAGAATAGATAAGTTCATAATCTGCTTCATCATCGAAGTCTCTTTGTTCGCGAATGGAAGCTGCCTTTAACCAAGCATAGTACCCACTTCTACTTACTCCTGCTAGTTCACATAAGTAACTTACAGTGTTCTTTAGTTGGTGTTGACGAAGGATGTATTCAATAAGTTCGAATTTTTCTGATGGAGTTAATATCGTTTTTTCTTCAACGCCTGCCTCTCTAGTTCCTCTAGCTTTTTTAAGAAGTCATTCTCAGCTTCTAAGAATTTTATTTTAGCTTCAGCCTTCTTCAGTCTTTCCTCCACAGATAGTTCCTTCGACGAAGGGCGTCCAGTACTTGCCTTTCCTCTACGCTCTGTTTGAAGACCTAATTCACCTGATTTATCGAAGGTTGCGCGCCATCTTTGTAAACATCTCTTTGGCTGGTTTTTACCGATTACTTCAATGTTAAAGTCGTTCTCGATAAAAATTTGGGAAGGACTTTTCCCTTTTTGATATTCCTTTACGGCTTTTATTTTGAAGTCAGGGTCATAGGAAATAGAGCGATTTGAAACCCGACTAACATTAGGATTCTTCTCTAACTCTTTAATCTGGTATTCGGTAAATAGATTCTTACTCATGATAAATCCTCCGTCCACAATAATTCTTTTATTATAAACGGGTTTTCATTAAGGGGACATAGAAAAACCCGATTAAGGGGCACTTTTTATTTAGTGTCCATTAATCGGGTTATAGTTCACAGTTATTTGTGTAGCTTTTTTCATTATTGTCTATAAAAGTTTGGAATCACTTATTTCTTATTAATCATTTTTGAAATTGTATTAAAGTCAAGTTGTTTTCCATCGTTAACAATGGACTGCACAATTTTATCTTCTGTTGCTTTATCTACCGGTTTGTTGGCAATTTGTGAAACACGGCGAATTACATTACGGACCGTTTTTTCATCTTTGAAATTTGCATTTTGTAAGGAATTTGCTAAATCAAAAATATCTTTCATATTCACGCCAGTTTTCTTTTCGATATTTTTAAAAAAACCATTATCCATGGTAAATATCACGCTCCTTCATAGGCTACTGATAGTGTATGAAGGAAGAGTAAAAACGTGAAAAAAATTGATAAAAGAAAAGGCTGGCCGCTAATAGGGCCAACCTCATCTCTCCTGCACGATTATGCAGTTTTTTAATAAAAGCTTGCACCGACGATAATTAAAAGAATGAATAATACGACGATTAAAACAAATGTTGAACCGCCGCCATATCCACCGCCGTAGCCATAGCCGCCATATCCACAGAACATAGAGTGTCACCTCACTTCGTAGTCTCATTAATAACATATGAGATATAGCTGCAAAGTGTACTAGGCGCCTCTCTACAGACAACCTGTGAATTTTTTTAACCTTTTGGTTTAAAAATTAATGCACCGATAAATCCAAAAACAATGGCCGCTGAGATACCAGAACTAGTAACTTGGAACATGCCAGTCAATACACCAATCAGACCATGCTTCTCTGCATCCTGCATAGCACCGTGCACTAAAGAGTTGCCAAAGCTAGTAATTGGAATCGTTGCACCTGCACCTGCAAAATCAACGAGCGGCTCATATAGACCAAAACCATCTAAGACGGCTCCTATTACAACTAGTAAGCTCAGGGTATGTCCAGGTGTAAGCTTTGCGACATCAAATAACAGCTGCCCGATAACACAAATGATTCCGCCAACCACAAAGGCCCAAAAATACATTGCTAACATAAATTACCCTCCCACTCCATTCATTTCAATACTCACCGCATGCGCAATACAAGGAATTGATTCCTTTTGCTGAAAACTAAGCGGCGATAACAATGCACCGGTTGCAACCACTAATATCCGTTCATATACTCCCTTTTTCATCTGATTTAACAAATGACCATATAAAACCGTTGCCGAACATCCCGCACCGCTAGCCCCAGACTGCACAGGCTGATCATCCTTATAAATTAATAATCCACAATCTTGAAATTGTTCTCGTTCTAATTTAAGCCCGCTTTTATTAATTAACTCAAAGGCTGTTTCATGCCCTATTCTCCCTAAGTCACCGGTAATGATTAAATCGTAGTGGGATGGTTCTATTTCCAGATCTCGAAAATGTGCCATAATGGTGTCGGCAGCTGCAGGTGCCATAGCTCCGCCCATATTAAAAGGATCAGACAATCCCATGTCAATGACTTTCCCAATTGTTGCAGATGTGGTAACCGGGTGCTGTTTTCCAGGGACATTCTCAGTTACCAGTCCGACCCCTGCACCTGTAACTGTCCATTGTGCTGTAGGCGGCTTCTGTCCTCCGTATTCAGTTGGGTAACGGAATTGCTTCTCAGTTGCAGCATTATGGCTCGAGGCTCCTGTTAACACATTGTGTGCTCCTTTGTAATTAACCACAAAAGATGCTAATGCCAACCCCTCCATAGAAGTGGAGCATGCGCCAAACAGTCCAAAATAAGGGATTTGCATAGTCCTAGCTGCAAAGCTAGATGGAGTAATTTGGTTAATCAAATCCCCAGCAAATAAAAATTCAATTTGCTCTTTTTCCATGCTTGCTTTTTCTAATGCAGTGGTAATCGCCTCTTCGAGTAAAACTCTTTGCGCTTTCTCGTAAGAATCCATTCCCATCCATAAATCTTCATGTAAAATATCAAAGTCATCTGCTAAGTTGCCATTCGCCTCAAAGGGTCCTCCGGAGACCCCCGTTGCCACTATCATTGGTCTGTTTTGAAAAATCCATGATTGTTGCCCTTTTATCAATTACAAAACCCCCCACATTCCAAGTAGCGTTTTTATTAACGCAACAACAAAAGCAGAGAACACTCCGAAAAGAATAACCGAGCCTGCAAGTTTAAACATATTTCCTCCAACACCTAACACGAATCCTTCAGTTCTGTGCTCGATAGCGGCGGATATCACAGCATTTCCAAATCCGGTTACAGGCACAGCACTTCCCGCACCGGCGAATTGTCCTAGACGGTCATATACACCGAACCCGGTTAGCAGCATGGATAAAAACACCATTGTCGCAACGGTTGGATTTCCGACATTTTGTTCAGTGAAGTCAAAGTAGTAAATATAAAAATAACTAATTGCTTGACCAACCGTACATATCAGTCCGCCAACCAAAAACGCCTTAATACAATTCTTTAATACAGGTCTTTTTAACTCATGCTTCTGTTGAAGCTGCTGATACTTTTGCTGCTGGGGCGTCATTTTTTTCTGTTTACTCGCCATGTGCTGTCCATCCCTTTCTTACTTTATATCTGATGTCATTTTTAAAATTTCATTTAACCGTTTCTCAGCCTGCTTGTCTGAAAGGTTTCCATGTTCTTTTCTTTCAACTAGCCTTACTGCCTCTAGAAATATTTTATAGTCACTCGAAACTGTAAATTGTTCCTTTGGGTGTTTCTCTTCCAATATTTTGTTCAAGTCCTTTTCAATTTGCTTCATTCTAAAACGCTGCATATGCTTCACTTTATAAACAACAAGTGTTTCTTTTTTCCCCTTCACTACTGCCACATCATATATCTCGTCGAAACTTTCAACTTCACGCTCAATACTTTCCACTTTTTCCTGGCCGTTATTTTTTTCCGTAACAGTCGGGTTAGGATTGGTCGTTTTCATGAGAGCCAATTGGCTGTCCTTTTCTGTTTGCCCCTGATTACAGGAAATCAATAATGTTACACATACACTTATGATTATACGGATTATGTAGACCATATCTTTCCCTTCCCTTTTTCAAATTATAGAAATCACTACATAGTAGTTTTTTCGAGATTGAAGGAAATTATGACAAGAAAAAGACGACTTTTGTATAGTTACTATTGTGCATAAAAAAACTGCCGTTAAAAAACTGGCAGTTTACCGATTATCTTTTAGTTTTTTTGCCGCATCCGCAGCCTTTTTTCTTGGTAAGTTTTTTCGTTTGAGATTTTTTTGTTGATTGCGTTTTTTTATTTTCTCGATTCACTTTCCACCACTCCCATACTTATCACTACTGTTAGGATATGAAAGAAATCAAGAACTTGTCTCGGGCAGACAACTAATTTGCATTTTTATCTTAAATCCAAAGCTGAACAATGGTTTCTACTAAGGCAGCTAAACCTGCCACAGCAAACACAAGGATAATAGGCATAAAAACAGCGGGCAAAAACAGGTACCCACTGACCACTGCTGCCGAAACCCAAACTCCTGTACACCAATAGCAGCTAAGCAGCTCCCCAATAAATTTTTTAATTGGCGTTTCCTTTGGAAGGTAATATACCTCCTTCGTCCCCTCTTCATTTTCTTCTTCAATCTCATCAAAAAATGGCTCACGAAGAAACTCTGTGATTTTGTCAAATACAATAAGCCTAGTTAGCCGGAACGAGGCTAATGCTAATATGGTAAGATTTAAAAAATCAATATTCATTATTTCCGTCCTTCTCTATTTAATCAGCCTAATTTTATCTAAAAAGGCGTTTGTCCGTTACCCAATTGGTCCTATTTAAATATGTTATTAATGTAAGATATATATCACGAATAGGAGGAGTAATTAATGGGTTGTGGCAGAAATAGTGACTCTCACAGCAATACTAGCTGCGTCTGCGATGTAGTACGTGCAATTAAAGACATCCAGGATAATGCTGTAAATGATGAATGTGTGGATTGCCCAAGTTGTTTCTTAGAACCGCTTGGTACATTAGTGTCACCAGCAAGAAGAGATCGTGCTGATACTCGTGTATTTGTATTAAAAAACGCTGATGGTTCGCCATTCCATGCATTCTTTAGCGGTGAAAACAATGCTTGCGTATCAATCTTCTTCCGCGTTGAAGATGTATTTGATAACTGCTGTGCAACACTTCGTGTCCTCATTCCAGGACGCAGCGACAATGGGGGATTTGTTCCGGTTAACCTCGTTGCAGGCGGAGACAGATGCTGCATTAACCTTGAAAGAGTCTGTCAGGTTAATCGCTTCAGAGCAAGCAATGATTGTATAACAGTTGATTTAAATTGTTTCTGTGCAATACAGTGTATTGCCGATGTAGACCTTGGTCTTTGTGACTAATAAAATGAGCCAGTCGATTAACCCGGCTGGCTTTTTTTGTTTATCGCTTTATTCCAATCATCATAACATCTTGTAAACTCTTGAAAGGAATGGTTTCAGTTGTTTGATCTGGAAATCGAATGGTTACATCACTCTCATTGTATTCGACTAAATAGCCTTGGTAGTTCTTTTCATCTGTATAAAAAACGCATGGAACAGGCGGTAATGCTTTAGGAAAATTGTCCAGGTATTCTAACCTTTCCATGAGATTCATTTCCTTAAAGCCTTTTACACGATTAAATGTACGCTTTTTCTCCTGATTGCTCTGAGATTTTTCTTGCTGTTTTACTTCTTTTACTTTTGACTGTCTTGGTAAGTCAGTCTTAGCCAGTGAGACCTCAAGAACTTTCTTGTTGCTTTGCTCTTCAACATTTGGTTCCTCTAGTGGCAGTTGGACCTCCTGCCTGTTTGTGAATATTTCCTGCATGTTTTTTACAGGTGTATTTAAAAAGGTCTGTGAGACGTAAAGTAACGGTCCACGTTTTGTCTTTTTCTCCATCCAATTCACCTCCATTTACTAGCCCTACACTCTATATGTATGCAAATTGCCTATACTCGTTCATGAAAATTAGGGTACAAAAAAGCCCGCTAAATTTAATAGCGGGCTTTACCATTATAAAATGTGAAATCCTGAGTCAACATGTATATTTTCACCAGTGATACCACGAGAAAGATCACTGAACAGGAATAGTGCTGTATCACCAACTTCTTCTGGCGTTGTTGCTCTGCGTAATGGCGCTTTCTCTTCAATCACCTTGGTAATAAGATTGAAATCGCTAATACCTTTTGCTGAAAGAGTTCTTATTGGACCAGCTGAGATTGAATTGACACGAATACCTTCCCTGCCTAAATCTTCAGCCAAATACCGTACGCTTGCATCAAGAGAAGCCTTTGCCACACCCATTACATTATAATTCTGAATAACTCTTTCTCCGCCTAAATAGGTTAGAGTGACGATACTTCCGCCTTCTGTCATTAATCCTCTAGCCTCTTTTGCTACAGCTGTTAAAGAATAGGAACTAATATTATGTGCCAACAAAAAGCCTTCTCTTGTTGTATTCAAATATTCTCCATTTAATTCTTCTTTATTTGCAAATGCAATACAGTGTGCAATACCGTGGATAGTACCAACAGCTCCTTTGATTTCAGCAAAGCACTTAGCCACTTCTTCATCATTTGTTACATCACATGGAAGCACAAGTGTACCTTCTGCTTCTAATGATTCCGCTAATTCTCTAACACTGCTTTCAAGTCTTTCACCTGCATAAGTGAAAATTAATCGAGCTCCTGCCTTGTTCAGCGAACGAGCAATTCCCCATGCGATACTACGTTTATTTGCAACACCCATTACTACATATGTTTTTCCTGCTAAAGAAAGATTCATTTAGAAATAGTCCCCCTACTCGAACATTTATATTAGTTATTAGTACTTGGTACTAATATTACACTATTTACTAAAAAATGAAAAGTAGCAGCATTTATAACCTCTAGAACTCGAGCTCCCTTTTCAATTCATCCACATATTCCTTCGATCCAGTAACAATCAAACGGTCATTTAAGAGCAATTCTGTGTCTCCGTGAGGAACAATGGAATCCTTGCCCCGAAAAATTCGCACAAAGATCACGTCACCAGTAAACGGAAATCTCCTTAATGTCATACCATCAAAATGTTCATTTTGCATTCTTATTTCATGTAGTGATGTATCTTGGTTTGTTAAAATGTTAATAACACTTGGTGCTTCAATTAAGGCCCGGAGTAATGTTTTGGTTGACATGAACGATGAGAAAACCTCAATATCTTTTTCTCTCAGGCTTTGCTCTAGTTCGGGTCCTTCAATGCGTGCGATTACCCTCGACACACCCATTTCTTTAGCTTTAATTGCTAAATCAGCGTTTGTCTGTTCATGTCCTGTAGAAATAACAATGATTTCATTTTGAAAAATTTTATTTTTTTCCATTGTTTCTAACGAATAATCAAATATCTCGACGATATCAAATAATGAATTTGAGATCATTTTATCGGATTTTTCCATTGTCGTATGATATAATACCGGTTCATATAGACCAGATTTAAGTTCCCGTGATACAGGCAGTGTTACTTGGTTTGCCCCTAAAATGGCGATTCTTACTTTTGGGTCTGCTGCCACTTCAATTGGGAATAACTTTTTAAAGGCTATCGGTGTAAAAATAGAAGTTATTACAGCAACTAGAATCAGTGTTCCACTCATTTCAGGTGTAATTACCTTCATACGCTCCCCAATCGTAGCTGCGGCAATGACTAAAGATAGAGTAGAAGTAAGTAAAAAACCTGAAGCCAGTACCGTCTTTGTATCGTACCAGATTTTCAGTAAATAAACCGGTACAAGCTTTGAAAGTAAAAGTCCTAATAATAATAATGGTATTAATAATAATAGCTTTCTATCTGCAAAAAGTGACCAAATATCTAGTTCTACACCAATCATTACGAAAAAGATTGGGATTAGGAACCCATAACCAAAGGAGTCTAGTTTATGGACTAGTTCTTGATTTGGTGATAAAAGTGATACGAGAACCCCGGCTAAAAAGGCTCCTAGAATATTTTCTGCCCCTACCGATTCAGAAAGACCAACTAACACAATAATAAGCATAAAGACAGCACGAGTACCAATTTGTACGGTCCCTTTTGACAGGGATTCTAGTAAAGGGCGATTTTTAAACCGTTTAGCCACAAAATACAAGACCACTCCGGCTGCAAACAAAATTAGTAACAACCATGTATTCCCCTGTCCTGGGTCATAGATAGATACAAAGATGGCCAAAAGAATCATGGTCACTAAATCTGCCACAACGGCAACTAATAAGATAATTTGACCAATATTTGTCTTCATAAGATGTGCTTCTTTTAAAGTTGGCACAACGACTCCTAGAGAAATCGTTGATATAATAAGTGTCATTAAAAAGGCATTTTCAATAAACCCAGCATAGACGAACAAATAGGATAAACCTAATGAAAAAATAAAGATACCTGCAAAAATCATAGATGACACCATGAAGGTATTCGGTTCTTTTTTACCACTAGGCAGTGTGGCAGGTTTCTTGCTACCTGTGAAAGCAGTGAAATCAATTTCTAATCCGCTGAGAAACATCAAGAAAATAAATCCCAGGGTAGAAAGAGTTGATAACCACATATCCTCATGAACCACATTAAAACCGCTTTTACCAATCACAAGCCCCATAATGATTTCGGCAACCACAACAGGGATAAAGTTTAACCTTAACCTGTGGAGTAGAATTGGGGTTACAAATGCCACTGTCACGACCACTAATAAAGAGATTACGGAAGCATGCTGATCCATATATCGTCCTCCTTGGTTTCTATTTATAAAAATTACTTCATTAACAAAAAATAAAGATAAAGGGGGAATCATTTCTATGAAAATTGATATCATCGGTGATATTCATGGCTGTTTACCAGAATTTGAAGCCTTAACAAAAAAATGCGGTTATCAATGGAAGGATGGAATCCCAATCCATCCAGAAAACAGACGTTTAGCCTTTGTTGGAGATTTAACGGACCGCGGTCCATCTTCATTAAAAGTTGCTGAAATCGTCTGGCGGCTTGTAATTGAACAACAACAGGCATTTTATACACCAGGGAACCATTGCAATAAGCTTTATCGTTACTTCATTGGGAATAAAGTCCAGGAAACACATGGACTAGAAACGACCGTAGCAGAATATAAGTCATTACAAAAAAAAGATCAGCTATCGACTCGAAATAAATTTGTCGACCTTTATGAAAAGTCTCCGCTCCACCTAGTATTAGATAAAAGTAAGTTAGTTATCGCTCACGCTGGAATAAAAGAAGAATTTATCGGCAAAACAAATTCTAAGGTTAAGACGTTTGTCCTTTATGGAGATATAACTGGTGAAAAACATCCTGATGGTTCCCCAGTTAGAAGGGATTGGGCGAAACAATACACAGGCAATGCAATTATCGTATATGGGCATACCCCAGTGAAAGAACCTAGAGTAATCAATAATACATATAATATTGATACTGGAGCTGTTTTTGGCGGTAAGTTAACGGCGCTTCGATATCCAGAGTTGGAAATCGTTTCTGTAGATTCTACTATGCCATATATTAAGGAAAAGTTTAAAGACTTTGATTAAAAATAGGGAAAATACTCCTAAGTACATCGACAAATTTCCTAGGAAATCATCAAAAAATGCAAAAGGCTGGCCATTTAAAGGGCAGCCTTTATTATTTCATCCATATCTAATGGAATTGGTGCAGTGAAATCCATTTCCATGAAGTTAAAAGGGTGTATGAAGTGAATTTTTTTACAATGCAGGGCCTGGCGCTCAATAAGAAAAAGATTTCCCCCATACAAATCATCTCCCAGTAAAGGGTGACCAATAAAAGACATATGTACCCGTATTTGATGTGTTCTGCCAGTCTCTAAGATTAGCTCAACATGGCTGAACTCCTTATACCTTTTTAGCACTTTGTAGTGGGTACATGCATATTGTCCATCCTTACGGACTTCTCTTTGTATTATACTGTCAGATCTCCTGCCAATTGGTTCTTCAATCGAGCCGGTATCGCTCTTTAAACTACCCTCAGCAAATGCCTCATACGTTCTTTTTACATGACCATTTTGTTGCTGCTTGCTTAATAAATGATGGACATGCCGATGTTTTGCAATTAAAACAATCCCTGAGGTATCCCGGTCTAAACGGGTAACAATATGGGACGTGGCTCTAATTCCTATATCTTCGTAATACCCAACCAAGGCATTTGCTAAACTTCCATTAGGATGTTCCCTAGATGGTATCGTACTCATCCCCGCTGGTTTATTTACAACTAGTATAAATGGGTCTTCGAAAAGAATCTCTAATTTGATTTTTTCGCCTAAAACACCTTCACTTGGATTTTCAGGAGGGAAACTAACGGTGACAATATCGTCTGCTTTTAACACATAGCGGACATTCACTTCCGTGTTATTAACTAGAATTTTACCACCTTTGAATTTTATATCTGTTAGCGCAATCCGAGAGATTTCCTTTTCTTTCAAGAACTCCTTGATCATTCTACCCTCATGATTTTCATTAATGGTCCACTGCAATTCAAAATTTGGTTTCACCTGGCGTCCTCCCAGCATGGTGATTAGTCCGAATCTGATATAAAGGAGTCATGAACCCTCTTCCAAAAAGGAAATGGACGGAACCGAGCAAAGCGAATTTTTTCATCTGGCACTCTAAATTGAATGGATTTTACATCCTTATGAAGTAATGTAAGATGATCAACGGTTACTTGAAAATCCGGACGATTAACAGGTTTTAGCATACAGGTGTGATGGGACGGCAGGATTAGCGGTGAACCAACAGTCCGAAAGACCCGGTTATTGATTGAAGCCATTTCAGCTACCTGCAATGCCGGAATCGAAGGATGGATAATCGCTCCACCAAGTGCTTTATTGTATGCTGTACTTCCAGATGGGGTGGAAACACATAGACCATCACCCCGAAAGCGTTCAAAGTGCTGTCCGCGGATTTCTACATCCATAACCAATGTCCCCTCGACACTTTTGACAGTTGATTCGTTTAGGGCAAGATACCGAGATTCTTTTCCAGCATGCTGATAACGAATGATTACTTCAATTAATGGATATTCAACAACTTGATATGGAGTTTTGGCAATTGCAATCACAAGTTTTTCGATTTCATCAGCTGTCCAGTCGGCATAAAAACCAAGATGGCCTGTATGTATTCCGACAAAGGCAGTTTTATCCAAACGGCTGCTATATCGGTGGAATGCATATAGCAGTGTACCATCCCCGCCAATTGAAACGACAATATCCGGTTGATCCTCATCGTAAATAAGATCAAAGTCGAGTAAATAGGTTCGCATTTTATGCATTAAGATATTCGATTTTTGATCTCCTTTGGATGTAATCGCAAATTTCATAATGTTTTCTCCTTGTAGTATAATACTTACAATGCCTATATTAACTTTTCTCCTCTTGCTTAAACTCCTTATTTCTTGTGAAGAATGCTTGTGCCTCTTGGATCTCACCACGAATTAAGGACATTTCCTCATCAAGACGAAACGCTGCCTCTGCAGCACTTTGCAGCCTCATTTTTATATCTGCGGGAAAAATTCCTTTGTATTTATAATTTAACGTATGTTCAATTGTCGCCCAGAAGTTCATTGCCAATGTTCTAATTTGAATTTCAGCCAGTATTTTCTTTTCCCCGTGAATCGTTTGAACCGGATAACGTATGACAACATGGTAAGAACGATATCCGCTCGTTTTTTTATGTGAAATATAATCTCTTTCCTCGACGATTTCTAGGTCATTTCGGTTCCTTAACAAGTCGACAACATGATGGATATCATCTACGAATTGACACATGATACGCATACCGGCAATGTCTTGCATTTCTTCTTCCAATTTATCAAGTGGAATACCTTTTTGATTTGCCTTATCAAGGATACTCGCAATTGGCTTGACTCGACCAGTTACAAATTCAATAGGCGAATGGCTGGAGTCTAACTCAAATTGTCCTCTCATACCCTTTAATTTTATTTTCAGCTCTGATACGGCTTGTTTATATGGAGCTAAGAATTGGTCCCAATGCTTCATGATTCCACCTCAATAAGAAACTATAATATGTTTAAAAAATTCCTTCTACTTTTGCGACCATCTCTTCACCATAATTACTATTTCCTCTAATGTTGTTAATAATATCAACTAATTCCTCATTAAAATTAGTTAACTCCAATTCTTCTTCATCAAAGTGAATCCATACTGCAATTTGTCTTGTTAATGTCTCTTTTAATAAAGGCCAAATGGATTCAGGAATGTCAATATATGTATATCCCTCTTGATTCTCCATTAAATAGACAAAAGAAAATTGCTTAGAATCAACAAGAATTTGTTCTGTTGGGATTAATCCCGAAATCGGCTCATTTACTTGTAATAGTAGCTTATTATTTGATATGTTCGCCTTGCTAATTAGTATTCTTTTATTCATTTTATTTACCTCCAACATTTACCCTACTATTTTAGCATAATCTATCCATTTCTCCCAAGAATTGCGGTTCGGCCAAATGCTAAGATAAAATAAGAGGACGCATTAGAAAGGATGGACTAACGATGTCAGAGACAATTGAAATAGAATTTAAAAATCTACTTACAAAAGCTGAGTATAAAAAACTGCTTAAAGCATTTAGAGTAAAGGAAGACCAAATCATCAGCCAAACAAATCATTATTTTGATACACCTGATTTCAGATTAAAGGAATTAGGTTCTGCTTTAAGGATAAGGGAAAAAAAAGATTACTATGAAATGACACTTAAGCAGCCAGCTGCTGTTGGTCTGTTAGAAACCACACAAATTCTATCTCTAGATGAATTCTTGGGTGCGATTAAAAATGGAATAATCCCTAAGGGAATCGTTCACGAACGATTGGAACTATTAAATAAACCGATAATGGTTTTAGAGTATTTCGGTTCTCTCACAACGAAACGAGCTGAATTCACTTATAGAGAAGGACTTTTAGTATTAGATCATAGTTTATATCTAAATACGGAAGACTACGAGGTTGAATACGAAGTGGAAGATTTCCAAGTTGGTCAACGTGTATTCGAAGAGCTTCTTGAACAATATAATATTCCCTTACGGACCACCCAAAATAAGATTGCTCGGTTTTACAAGCAAAAATTATAAGCGGTTTATTTGAGATATGAAAAATCCATTGATAAAATAATAATACAAACATATTTAAAGGAGTTGTCAACATGAATGAGAAAAAGCCTACTCCATATGAAGCCATCGGCGAAGATACCTTACACCGCCTAGTGGATACTTTTTATGGTTTAGTTGCACAACATCCTGATCTTGCACCAATCTTTCCAAATGAATTTTCCGAAATTGCTAGGAAACAAAAGCAATTTTTGACACAATATTTGGGGGGACCAGCGTTGTATACCGAGGAGCATGGTCATCCGATGATGCGTGCACGACATTTGCCTTTTCCCATTACTCCTAACCGTGCAAAAGCATGGCTATCTTGCATGAAACAAGCGATGGACAAGACTGGATTAGAGGGTCCGATAAGGGATGATTTTTATTCAAGGCTCTATCTTACTGCACAACACATGATCAATAAGCCAGATACCAGTGAGATACCAGGTGAAAGTTCGTGAGTAACCCTAGGTTCACTTCAAAGCAGCAGGTCTACAATTTTGACAAGAAGCCACTCGAAATATATATGTTCATCGATCCTTTATGCCCAGAGTGCTGGGCACTCGAACCAATTCTAAAAAAACTGCACATTGAATATGGCCGCTATTTTTCCATTAAACACGTTTTAAGTGGGACTATCGCAAATTTAAATGTTAGCAAAAAGAAAAATTATGAAGTCATTGCCGAATTATGGGAAAAGACAGCAAGCAGATCAGGGATGTCCTGTGATGGAAGCCTATGGTTAGAAGATCCAGTAGCTTCCCCGTATATTGCTTCGGTTGCCATAAAGGCCGCAGAACTTCAAGGAAGACGAGCTGGTATACGGTTTCTTCGCAAAGTACAAGAAAAACTATTTATTGCTAAACAAAACATTTCCCATTTTGAGGTATTAAAATCTTGTGCAAAGAGCGCAGGATTAGATGTTGAGGAATTTATTTCTGATTTCCATTCCGAAAGTGCAGCAAAAGCTTTTCAGTGTGACTTGAAAATCACCACTGAGATGGAAGTACAAGAAATTCCTACCCTTGTTTTTTTTAATGAAAATGCAGAAGATGAAGGAATTAAAATTACAGGTTCTTACCCGTATGAGGTTTATGTTCAAATTCTTGAAGAAATGCTTTCTGAACAGCCAGTTAAAAATCAGCCGCCCCCGTTAGAAACATTTTTGAAATATTTTAAACTAGTCGCTTCGAAGGAAATTGCTGTCGTTTATAACATGTCCATTTCTCAGGTGGATCGGGAAATGAAAAAATTGCTATTACTTCAAAAGGTTGAACAGCTTCCTGCTAAATATGGAACCTTTTGGCGCTATGTAGAAGAGAATTGATTTTGAACATGAAAAGACCTTGCAGTTATAACTGCAAGGTCTTTTTCTATTAATACGAACAAAGGGGATGGGAGAAATTTTTCACGGTCAAACAAAGGGGTATATGTTTGTTGTGATTAACTTCACGTATAGAATATACCATGTAAATGAACCTGATGACAATGCGATTGTGCGTTATTTCACATAATTGTCAAAATATCATATTATGCTATTTTGGACAATACACTATAACTAAGTTGTTTCCGTTACTTAAAAATAAGGTGGCATGTCGAATGAAGAATTTACCTGTAATCTTGATGATTCTCTTTATACTTTTTGGATTTTCTCTCCATATCCTTGCGTTAATGAAGATCTTTCCACTGATCATTAGTATTCCACTTTTTTATATTGGAATTTTTATGTTTCTCTTTTATCTGAATGATCGAAAAAGATTTAAAGGGTTTTAAAGGAGAGTACTCAGGGTACTCTCCTCTACTTGTTAAGATAATAACTGCTCTAGTTCATTTAACTTTTCTTCAAATACTTTACATGCATCCCTGATTGGGTCGGCGCTTGTCATATCTACTCCAGCTTTCTTTAGTACTTCAATTGGATAATCGGAGCTTCCAGAGCTTAAGAAATCAATATAACGCTTTACTGCTGGCTCGCCTTCCTCTAGGATTTGCTTGCTTAATGCGGTTGCTGCACTGAAGCCGGTTGCATATTGATATACATAATAATTGTAATAGAAATGTGGTATTCTTGCCCACTCTAAGCCGATTTCTTCATCAATTACGATATCCTCTTCACCAAAATATTTCTTATTTAAGGCATAATATTCACTGGTTAAGGAATCCGCTGTTAAAGCCTCATTATTTTGGGCCTTTTGATGAATTAAATGCTCATATTCTGCAAACATCGTTTGACGGAATACAGTGCCTCTGAAGCCTTCTAAATAATGATTTAATAAATAGATTCTTTTTTGCTCGTCATCAATTGTTTTTAATAAATAGTCATTCAATAGCGCTTCGTTACAAGTTGAAGCTACTTCCGCAACAAAAATTGAATAATTTCCATAAGGATATGGCTGATTTTTCCTTGTATAGTAGCTATGGACAGAATGGCCAAATTCATGAGCTAACGTAAATAAGTTATTCACATTATCTTGCCAATTCATAAGAATATATGGATTTGTACCATATGCTCCTGAAGAATAAGCGCCGCTTCGCTTTCCTTTATTTTCGTGTACATCTACCCAGCGGTTTTCAAACCCCTCTTTTAGGATCTTTGAATACTCCTCGCCCAATGGAGCAAGCCCTTTGATTACAAGCTCTTCTGCTTTTTTATAAGGAATCTCCATTTTTACATCTTTTACAAGGGGAGTGTAGAGATCGTACATATGCAGTTCGTCTACCCCTAAAACCTTTTTCCTGAGCTTAACGTAGCGGTGCAATAAGTGTAAATGATCGTTTACTGTGTTTACTAAATTATCATACACGCTTTCAGGAATATTATTAGCAGATAGTGCTGCATGCCTAGCAGAGTCATATTTTCTAATTCTTGCATTGAAATTATCCTTTTTCACATTCCCGCTGATTGTGCTAGCGAAGGTATTGCGGAAATTCCCATAAGTGTCGTAAACAGCTTTAAAGGCGTCACGTCGAACTCTTTGGTCAGCACTTTCTAGAAAACGGATATAACGACCATGGGTAATCTCAACCTCTTCACCATTTTCATCTTTTACGGAAGGGAACTTTAAATCTGCATTATTTAACATTCCGAAGGTATTACTGGAAGCATCCATTACTTCACCAGCTTCTGCTAACAAAGCTTCCATTTCTGCTGACAAAACGTGTGGTCTCTGAAGGTTAATCTCCTCAATCGCATGCTCATAAAGCTTAAGTTCAGGTTTTTCTTTTATAAATCCATTAACCTTGCTTTCCTCTAATGAAAGTATTTCAGGAACAATAAAGGCTAATTGACTGCCAGCTTGTGAATAGAGGTTTTTCATTCTATCATCTAATCCCTGATAAAAGGAATTTGTTGTATCCTGGTCATAACGCATATGAGCGTATGTATATAACTTTCCTATTCTTTCAAGGAGCTTATCCTGAAACTGGAGAGCATTATAAAGAGCATCTGCACTCTCCCCAAGTTTCCCTTCAAACTCTTTAATCCCAGAAATCTGACTCTTTACATCTTGAAATTCATTTTCCCACTCTTTATCGTTAGCAAAGATATCCTCTAATCTCCATGTATCTTCAACCGGAATTTCACTTCTTGAAGGCAACGCCTTTATCGTAGCTTCGTTTGCCATATTTCTTCCTCCATTCAAAATTTATTCGGATTACGAAAAAAATTTACCCCTGTTAATATTCTCCTTTTTTATTGTTTTTCCTTTATTTTTTTAGTTTTACCCATTATATTATGCCCTAAAGTTATATTTCATTTATAGTTTCTAGGATGGTCTTATATTTTTGATGAAATTCATTCCTTCGTTCCTCCTTTTCCCGATTAGATTTTGGAACGGAGATTTTAGTTTGAAGTTGAAAGACCGTTTCAGTTTTTTTTATAAGAATTCCGAGTTTTTCTAGTTGAAATAAATACTCTTTCACAGCATGAAAAGACTTTTCATTCGTTATTTGTGGAATATTCCTGATGATAATCTCATTATTCATGATTCTCTTACTGTAATTTCTTTCAACTTCCTTTAAATTAACAAGCTCATAAAGTGTTTTATTTAGCAATACATCTAAAAATAAATAGGTTTGCCAAATAATTGCAGGTGTTTGAATGAATAAAGAATGACGAACAGGTAAACCAATTTCTGGGGGAAGCAAATATAAGTTGAGGTTATGAATATAGATTTCACGAAGAAATCGATGGAGCTCGGGACTCGGATGGAGTGACCAATTTAATGTGAATCTCTCCATCTCCTTTGACCATTTCGCGAAGCTGAAATAATTATTTATTTGCGGTGCTAAAACTTCTTCCAATTTAGTATTTTCGAGGGAATGATAGGTGATGTTGGCGACTGCATTTTTTATAGAATAAGGATAGACCGAACTGAGGATTTTAAATTGTTTTTCTTCGGGGCAATAAGAAGGCAGTATCAATTGGCTCTCCTCTGTTTTTCTAAAAAAGAAATAATCAAAGTTTGATAAAGAGAAGACACTATTCCTTTTGGTTTTCAGATGCTTACTGCCTTGGATCCAAAGAGGAATGTAATTTTGTTGGCGATAGGCCTCTGTTCGCTTCTTAAATATTTCTTCTGTAATTGGTGAACATTGATATTCTAATGCGTATTTCTTACCATCGTAAAGGAATAAAATATCAGGGCGCTGTTTAATTATAGAATCATAATATTCTAATTCTACAGGAATTCTTTGTCTTTCCAGCCACTGATAAAGCTGCAGTTTTCCTTTCATATGATAAATCGTTTCTCCTTCATAGAATTCCCTGCAAACCGTTCCGCTTCGGTGTGCAAAGTGGTAAATTCTTTGAGTCCCCAGCTTAAGTGAAACTCGCTCCCCACAAGCTGGACAAAAAAATTTTTCATTTTTTCGTATAAACATGAGTGTCTCCTTGTTATACTCCTTACCTAAGCTAAAAATGGTACCTGAATGTGTTTGTGCCGTCAGCAATGGTTATCAACCTCCTTTTCTTTCTTACATTCGTGTTATCTAATTGGAAATCCTTTTTTATAAAAAAAGAAAACCCGCCAATTTGACGAGTTTGTGAACTTATAGCAGCGGTGATAGTAACCTAGCAGTAGATTCAATCAACCGTAATCCGATATGTCTTTTTCTAAAAGATGTTAATTCAAGCTGTTTCGCATATTCTAGATCATTAATATACTCCGCCACAAGTTTCTGAGTGCTTTTGGTACGAAATAAGAAAGCATTTACCTCAAAATTTAAATGAAAACTGCGCATATCCATATTAGAAGTTCCAATAGAAGCGAGCTCATGGTCAACAATAACGATTTTACTATGCATAAACCCGCGTTCATATTCATAGACCTTTACACCAGCTTCTAAAAGCTCAGGAAAGTAAGATCTAGAAGCATGAAAGACGATTCGTTTATCAGGGCGATTAGGAACAAGTAATCTTACATCAATGCCGGAAAGCGCAGCTACTTTTATCGCTGAAAATATATCTTCATCCGGAATAAAGTATGGTGAGGCAATCCAAACAGATTCCTTTGCCGAAGTAATCATCGAGAAAAAGATATTCTTAATTACACTCCATTCATTGTCCGGACCGCCAGCAATTAATTGAACGCCGCCATGATTTTTTTCATCTATTTGCGGAGACAAATATTCGGCAGTTAAGAAGCTGTGATTCGTCATGTAATACCAATCTTGTAAAAAGATTAATTGCAGCGATCTTACAGCTTCTCCTCGCAACATTAAGTGGGTGTCCCGCCAAAAGCCATAAGTGTCATTTCTTCCTAAATATTCATCACCAATATTTAGCCCGCCTACAAACCCAATCATTCCATCAATCACAATAATTTTACGGTGATTTCTGAAATTAAATTTATTATTTAAAAACGGCAGCTTAACAGGACCAAAACAAACTGTTTCAATCCCTGCATTTTTTAAATCATTAATAAATCTTTTGGATAATCTCCAAGAACCCACTGCGTCATACAAGAATCTTACCTTTACCCCTTGTGCAGCCTTTTCAATTAAAATTTTCTTTATCTCTCGTCCAATTTCATCATCTCTTACAATATAATATTCCATATGTATATGATGTCTGGCTCTATTCAATTGCTCAAGGATGTGATGAAAGGTTTCCTTCCCGTTCGTTAGTACCTTCGTTGCGGTGTCAAAGGAAATTGGACTATTCCCCAATTTTTGCGCCAACGTAAATAGCCTAGCTTGGTGCTCGGCCATTAATCCAAGTTTTTCTTCACTTCTCGGGTCATCTTCACCCTCCACAGTCAAGAAAGCTTGTTTGTCGAGAAAATACTTCTTCCGATACATTTTCTCCTTTCGGTAATTTCTTCCGAAAAGTAAATAGAAAAAGAAACCCACTAGTGGAAAGCTACCCAATACCACCAGCCAGGTAATGGTTTGTGTCGGGTGTCGATTCTCTAAAAATATGACGAATGCAATAAAAATAACAGAAAGCGTTATCAATAGGCTCAAAAAACCAAATATTCCAACCTGTAAATACTCCTTAAAGAAAAACATAAGTATGGATAGAACCAGTACAAACAATACAACCCTTACTGTGTTTTTCAGTCTCATCACCCTCAAAAAGTTTTTATACCTATGTAAAAAATACCGATTTCAAAAATCGAAATCGGCACGTTTATTTAAAATGTTTTCTTATTTCAGCAAAAACATTCTCAGAAATTATCTTTTTCCCATACTCATGGATTCGATGAATAGTGAGTTGTGTTTCATAACCATATTCAAGCAGAATACTTAGAATATCATCAATTTCATCTTCTTCAAATAAATCTTCTGGAAACTCAGTATATAAATAATATTTATTTTCAAAGTTGTACAACACAGTAACCAAATCATCAAGTCCGCCACGATTTGATAACATAATGACATCTTCAAAATCTTTGAAAGCAATTAAAAACTCTAACGACTCTTCTTCGAGTAAAAGATCATCATCATCATCTCGATTTCCAGGATTGAAATGGTGATCCAGGATCTCTTCTATGTTGCCATCAACAGGCAGATCCTTTAATTTTTCATTTGGGATTGGCAGCTCAAACTTTTGTCCATCCTTTGACACCTGTGCTTTTGTCACAAGAATTTCTAGCCCTTTCTCTAATGCCTGCACTTGGATCCACAGCGGGCCTTCGACAACAAACTCTTCTTCTTGATGTACTTCATCCATCATTTCCCAGAAAAGCTCCTCACTTCGCTCCCGATTGTACCAAATTTCTTCACGATCGAAGCCTCGTTCTTCTATATCACCATAAGAAATGTAAAACTTTACTGTATTCTCATTAATTCGTTCGATTTCCATCGTTACCTCTCCCTTCCGTTTCCTTATTGAAGGGACAAAATACCCCCAGCAGACAATGCTTTTTGGCAATTACCCATTTACCCAAGTAGAAAGGATTAATTATTGTAATGTAAAAAAAGATTATAATCCCTGTACTTTTATTTTATGACAAAAGTATTAAATTGGGAAATAAATTTACTCCTAATTGCAAAAACCATTCATTTGCCTATTAATTAGATATTCCTTATATTGTAACAAAATGACAGAGAAATCTCAAACCAAAAGAGGTGCAAAAAAAGCCTTCAGATTTGAAGGCTTAGTCTCATTCGTTTTAATTTACCATACGCTGAGCTTCTCTTAATTGGAAGGTACGTACTCTTCTAGGTAAAAAACGTCGAATTTCGTCCTCATTATATCCAACCTGAAGACGCTTTTCATCAATAATAATTGGACGGCGTAATAAACCAGGATTAGCTTTAATTAATTCAAATAAATCCTGAAGCGGCATGGTATCTAAATTAACATCTAATTTTTGAAAAGTCTTTGATCTTGTAGAGATAATCTCGTCTGTACCATCCTCAGTCATACGAAGGATTTCTTTAATCTCTTCAATCGATAATGGCTCAGAAAAAATATTTCTTTCGGTATATGGAATTTCATGTTCTTCTAACCATGATTTTGCTTTTCGGCATGATGTACAACTTGGTGAAGTGTATAATGTTACCATTTGTCTCCACACTCCTCTTTTAATTACTATTCAAATCTATAGTAAATCTATCCATATTTATGTTTCTTTAATTAAAATGATTATAAATAAGTAATATATATCATTAATTATACACCACTGTTTCTAAAAAAGGTATCCCTTTTTCAAATTTAATTAAATGTCAAACTTTTAGCCTATTTAAATTTATTCATTATATTAGACGTTTAAATATTGAAAAGGTTTCATTCTTTCTATACCCGGAAATATTCTCAATTAAACCTCACTTGGTGAAAACGCATTCATTTTTGTATAACTTTTAATGTTTTTATAACTTTACCTCTTTTAATAACATCCAAGTTCTTTTAAAATATACATGAGGAGATTTAACATTATAAGCAGTTGATTATAACTTAGAATGGAAATATGGAGGTATATTCATGGCCGGCTACATAGCTGATTTATCGATGGTTGCGATTTTAATTATTGGAATTACTGCATTTATGGGGGTACTCACGAATGGTTTTGGTGAAAAGGCTTTCGGAGGAAAAAAGCGCTCTGAATTTGTTGACCAAAGTGCGAGATTCCAAACGGGCTGGAAAAGTGTTGGCGGGAAGAAGAAGTAATCCTTCATTTACTTGATTCCAAATTTACATTTATTTATAATAGGTATAAATAAATTATTTACTTTAGCGATGACAAAGAGTAGTACGTATTTTTAACCGTTTCAGAGAGTTTGTGGCTGGTGAAAACAAACACGGAAAAATACCGAATGGACTTTTGAGCTTCTTTCTGAACTTCTAAAATGATTAGTAGGAAAAGACGTTAACCTTGCGTTAAAAGGATTCCTAGTCTATCCATTCTAGATAGATCTGGATTGAGTGACTCTTTTTGAGTAATTAGGGTGGTACCGCGAACCATTCGTCCCTATCGTTTTTAGGGATGAATGGTTTTTTTATTTATATAAATAATTAGGAGGATTTCGGTCATGAAAACGATTTTTTCAGGTATTCAGCCAAGTGGAACCATTACACTTGGAAACTATATTGGGGCAATGATGCAATTTGTTGAATTGCAGAATGACTATAACTGCTACTTTTGCATCGTTGACCAGCACGCGATAACAGTTCCTCAGGATCGTTTAGAGCTTCGAAAGAATATTCGCAGCTTGGCGGCACTTTATCTTGCCGTTGGGATTGATCCAAAGAAAGCAACCTTGTTTATCCAATCGGAAGTTCCCGCTCATGCCCAAGCAGGTTGGATGATGCAATGTATTGCTTATATAGGTGAATTGGAAAGAATGACTCAATTTAAGGATAAGTCAGCTGGTAAGGAGGCTGTTTCTGCAAGTTTATTAACCTACCCGCCACTAATGGCCGCAGACATTCTTTTATACAATACCCATCTAGTTCCGGTTGGTGAAGATCAGAAGCAGCACATGGAATTAACACGTGATTTAGCAGAAAGATTCAATAAAAAATATGGGGAGATTTTAACCATCCCAGATATTCGAATTCCTGAAGTCGGAGCAAGGATTATGTCGTTACAGGAACCAACAAAGAAAATGAGCAAATCTGATCCAAATAATAAAGCTTTTATCACACCTTTAGATGAGCCAAAACAAATTATTAAAAAGATAAAAAGCGCAGTTACAGATTCAGAAGGAATTGTTAAATTTGATAAAAGTAACAAGCCAGGAATTTCTAACTTACTGTCTATTTATTCCATTCTCGGCAAAAAGACCATTGCTGAGCTTGAAGCAATGTATGAAGGCAAAGGCTATGGTGATTTCAAAGGCGATTTAGCACAAGTAGTCGTAGATGTATTTGAACCAATACAAGAAAAATATAAGAACTTAATGGAATCAACTGAACTAGACAGAATTTTGGACGAAGGCGCTGAGAAAGCAAACCAAGTCGCAAGCAAAACCGTAAAAAAAATGGAAAATGCCATGGGATTAGGCAGAAAAAGAAGATAAAGAAAACAGGTCACGAAAGTGTTTACTATCGTGACCTGTTTTTTAATTTACTTTCGGCCCATGCTCCATTTCCCATAGCTTTTCAAAAAATGGCTGACCTTTTATTAAATTCTCACAAAAAGTTTCATGCTTTTTAGACCAACCGTATTTCGTTTCCTCAAACAACTGCTCCCATGCTTTCTCAAAATTCAATTCCTGAATCGCCGAGTATCGCTCTGGACACCATTCAGTAAACCAATAACGGACTTCTGCTTCGTTCTTAGATGTATGTAATTGATCAAGTGCCATAAATAACAACTGTTTTAGCTGACGCTCTTTTCGGGTTAATCCCGTCATTAATTCCGGTTCAGGTGATAAAATATGAAAATCTTTATCCACTGTATTCTGTTGAAAATGATATTTTTTTGCATCATGATTGGCAATCATTTCATAGACAAGCTGTTCCTGTCTTGGTATGAGTCTGCTCTTTCTAATTGGTATTGAATACCCAATCGTATCAACTGCTAAAATTCCAACCCCATCTGTAACCACGAAGCAGTACTCAAGTTGAACCCTTTCATGGTTTTTCCTTAAATATGCCTTTTGAAAAATATCATCTAGAAGCTGTTGAGGTAATTCTGAGAGATCGTTCTCAATATAGTGAAAGAGAATCGGTTCTACTTTTAACAAAGGAGCTTGGTCTAACAGCTCTACACCATCATCTTTGCGCCATTCATGAAAGTGGCACACATTATACCCGTTTTCTTCACCTTCAAACCAATTTACCCAAACATCATGAAGATACAACATTGTACAACCCCTCACTTCAAGAAACTGTTTGTCAATCAGTATGGTCAGACAGAAGTTAATTTATTCCTTAAGAACCAAATACTCTTTGATGAGGATAAAAAAAAAAGCCTATTTTTTTCGGCCATTTTTTGTATAGTTTTCAGTTATTAAATATTTCTTTGCAGGTTGAGTAAAGGATAGTTTTGCAGAATATTCATTATTACGATAATAATCTTCAACAATTTTAAAACCAACTGCGTATCCAAGTAATCTTGGTATTTTTCCTGAACCATACAATAAATCATCATGTTTTTTTTCACTCTTTTTTATGTCTAAGTTTCCTTGTAAAAATTTTTCCCAAAGATTATCTAATTCAGCTTCTGAGTACCTCTTACACCAATCGGCTAAATAATTTCTCCCGCAATGAATTAAAACAGAGTATTCTGCAAGTCCTTCAATAATGATTGAATCAAGCAATGTATAATCTTCTAATCTTTTAGTTTGTTTATTTAACCTGCAAATGTGATGGTATTCATGGACAAATAGCGCTTCTAACTCTTTTGAAGGTAAGCTGTCGGAAAGAAATAAAAACATTTTGTCCGGGTAGGAGACCCCACCCTTCACCTTATCTTCTTGTCTAAAAAAGAAGCTTCTACTTTGTCCAATGGGAAAAATGTAGATAGGTATATCTGGTCCGCCCCATTTCTTTTTATATTCCTGAAAAATCCCCTCCACTTCTTGCCAAACCATATTATCCTTCATAGCGTTGAATATTTCCTCAGTCCTCCGGGAGGCTCGGTACATCCCAAAATCTATCAATTGATTGTAGACCTTTGAAGCACTTTGCCCCTTAAAAACAGGGAGCAGCTTTTCGCATATTTTTAATGGACGATCAAACTCATCCTCCAGCCACTTATCAGTTCGAATGATGCCCATTTCCTCACTCCAAACCTTATCATTTTTTACATAGTATGAATGATATGCAAAGTGGTTCGCGTTGGTCGTCCTATAAAAGAAAAAAGCCGACCAGGTGTTTTCCTGGTCAGGCTGCTTATTTTTCATATTTTTTGAAGACTATTGTTGCATTATGGCCTCCAAAGCCTAGAGAATTACTCATTGCTGCTTTTATTTCCTTTTGACGTGCCTTATTTGGGACATAATCTAAATCACATTCTGGATCTGCAGTTTCATAATTGATCGTTGGAGGAAGAATACTGTCTTTCATCGCAAGGACAGTAAAAATTGCTTCAACACCACCAGCTGCTCCTAGAAGATGACCTGTCATTGATTTAGTTGAACTCATTGCCAAATTGTATGCATGGACTCCAAAAACTTCTTTAACTGCGAGTGTCTCAAATTTATCGTTATACTCCGTACTAGTTCCATGTGCATTGATATAATCGATTTCTTCAATATTTAATCCGGCATCGTTAATAGCCATTTTCATCGCGCGCGCGCCGCCTTCACCACCAGGGGCTGGTGCTGTTATATGATAGGCATCACCTGTTGCACCGTAGCCAACGATCTCAGCATATATTTTTGCACCGCGTGCTAATGCGTGTTCTAATTCTTCAAGTACAACGATACCCGCTCCCTCACCGATAACAAATCCATCGCGGTTTTTATCAAATGGCCTGCTGGCATTTTTAGGATCTGGATTCGTAGAAAGAGCTGTATTCGCACAGAAACCAGCTACTGACATTTTCGTAATTGGTGCTTCCGCTCCACCTGTAACCATGGCATCCGCGTCTCCACGCTGAATGACTTTAAAGGCGTCACCAATTGAGTTCGTTCCTGTTGCACATGCTGTTACCGTACAAGAATTAAATCCTTTTGCACCAAGTCTGATCGAAACTTGACCAGTCGCCATATCAGGAATCAACATCGGTACAAAGAATGGACTTACCCTGCGGTACCCTCTTTTCTGAAAGATTTCATATTGTTCTTCAAATGTTTCCATTCCACCAATACCGGAACCAATCCACACCCCGATACGATCGGCATTTTCGTCAGTAATGGTTAGCTTTGCATCCTCAACAGCCATCAGCGCTGCTGCAACCGCATACTGGGTAAAACGGTCCATTTTTCTTGCTTCTTTTCTATCCATAAAGGTTTCTGGATTAAAGTCATTAATCTGTGCCGCAACTTTTGCAGGATACTCTTCTGCATTCACACGTGTTAAAGGGCCAATTCCAGACTTTCCTTCAATAATCCCTTTCCATGTCGTTTCAACATCGTTACCAAGCGGGGTAACCGCTCCTAGACCAGTAACCACAACCCTGCGCTTATCCATATAATACATCTCCTTTAATACACTTCAATATATTAGTTAACTATTTCTCTTATTTACCCCATCTAATCGCAATGGCACCCCATGTTAAACCGCCGCCAAAACCGACCATTACAATTAGGTCATCGTCTTTAATTCTTCCAGCCTCTAATTCCTCAACAATAGAGATGGGAATAGATGCTGCCGAAGTATTCCCGTATTTATGCACAGTCTTTGACATTTTTTCCACTGGAAGTTCAAGCCTTTGTCTCGAAGCCTCCATAATACGAATATTAGCTTGGTGAGGGATAAGGAAATCTACATCCTCTTTTGTAAGCCCCGCTTTTTCAAGAACGTTAATACAGCTTTCACCCATCTGGCGAACAGCAAACTTAAATACTTCCCGTCCATTCATGATAATATACTCATCTTGGTATAAATGCTTTGCACCCGTGCCATCTGCACCCAATTCAAACGAAAGAATTCCTCTACCCTCAGAAACCTCTCCAACGATAACTGCGCCAGCACCATCTCCGAATAAGACGGCAGTGTTTCGGTCATTCCAGTCGGTGATCTTTGAAAGTTTTTCAACCCCCACTACTAGAACATGCTTATAAGCTCCTGATTCAACAAACTGCTTTCCGGTAATAATACCGTACATAAAACCTGCACATGCTGCACTAACGTCCATTGCGGCAGCTTTTTTCGCACCTAATCGTTCTTGAAGCATGCACGCAACCGAAGGAAATGGTTGATCTGGCGTTACGGTTGCAACCAAGATTAAATCGATATCCTCTGCTGTGATACCTGCATCTTGGATTGCTTTTTGTGCAGCAGCAAATCCCATATCAGATGTATTAGTGTTATCATCTGCGATACGACGTTCTTCAATGCCTGTTCGTGTTCGAATCCATTCATCTGATGTATCCATAATTTTTTCTAAATCCGCATTTGTAACAACCTTCTCTGGCAAAAACCTTCCAATTCCAACAATTCCAGCGTTCAAGGAATCATCCCCTTATATGATTAATCTATTATTAGTAATTATTATGACTTGGTACTAATTTTATCAAATAAAAGTATAAATAAGCAACATTTAAATGTACCATCCCCGCTTATGTCCATACCATTTGTTCATAAACTTCATAATCTAAAGGAGAATCACACTATTAGGAGGAGGCAGTAAGATGGGAAATGAAAGCAATCGGGATGATCGCTTTTCAAGAATGATGTTTGGTAAACAAAAAGAGAGTGTTCGGGGCAATCATGGTAGTCCTCAGTTCAATCCATCTTCACTTGATATAGAATCAATAATAGAAAACATAAGTAAATTAAGGGATTCCTCCCAAAATTTAAAACCATTATTTCAAAAGGTTTATCCTTTTGTACAAGGATTTTTGAAGAAAAAATAAGCTGCCTATGTTACGGCAGCTTTTCTTAATGATCAGCATTTAAGCGGTGAGTATGTTCAATTTGTTTAGTCAACGCAACTGATAATGGAACGGTGCTAGGTACAATTTTTCTTATAATATCTTTATCCTTTATTTCTAGTATTCGCTTGTTTAAATCTTGTTCGCTTAATTGAAGTAAGGCTGCACATGAGTCCCATTGATTGTCCTTTCCACTTTGGAGAAGGTATTTTCCAGGCTGATTGATTTCCATTATCTCTATAATCGCTTTCACCACATCATCAACAAATAGGGCGTCACTTGTTTCCTCACGCAGTCCTTTAAACGGCATAGCTCTATTTAATTCCGTTAAAATAGAGGATTGGAATATAAAGGTTTCTGGCTGCCATGGCCCAAATACTGTTGGCAAATAAAGTAAATAGCTATGCTTATTCGGTAATATAGTCCTTTTTAAAAAATCCTCGATGACGATTTCAGCTTTTGAATCAATCACATTTTTTAAGATTTGACTTGGAACCAGAATGACGATATTTTCCCAATTGTTTTTATTAATTATATTGCTTATCAAATGATCGGTTAATAAGTAATCTTCCTTATATCGCATATATAGGTCATATACAGAGAGTACTATTGTTTCATTCGCGGAAGATTGATTTGCTATGTCCCCTAATGAAACTTCAGCAAAGTTAGCGTTTCTTCCAATTTCTAGTCTTTTTTCGCTTGCCATATTCTCCTTTTCTTTCGTATCAAGTTGTACTCCCCTTACTACAATCCCTTTATCAAGTAATGATTTGCATACATGAAAATTCACAAAGTCAAATACTCCAATAATAACGACCTTGTCCATTACTATTCCTTCCTCCCCCAAGCTTCATTAGTGAATCCTATGCGGCTACATGAAGAATTATATCTCTCTAGGGGAGGAAGCTATTTATAGCACCTTTTCAAACTGATTGAAAAACTTTTTCATCATATTTCCAAGCTGTTGTTTTTTTTCAGGAACAATATATGTTGGACTAATATCCGTATTAGCCAGTAATTTTTGCAGCTGTTTTGATTGGTTATAGGATTTACCACTGGACATAACATGGATTATCTTGATTGGAATGCCCATATTCAATTGAACTTCATCTTCCATATCTTGAAGTTCTTGCTCAAGTGTGTCTTGATCCGTTTTATAGGCAGCTGTTAATTCTCTCATAAGCTTTTTATAGAAAAACTTGTGTTCTTTTTCAAGTTCGATATGTTTTTTTAAAGAAAGAATGGGATTTAATAAAACGACTGACCTCAATTGCCCCTGCATTTTCTCCATTAATCTTACAGCCACAAGAGCCCCCATGCCCTCAGCTATTAGATGAACTTTATTATTAAGAATTTCACTTCTAATTACTTGCTGATAAAGCCTTTGAGCTAGCTCTACAGCATGGTCACTTCCCCAGTTTCGCCCATACAAATTTGAGGAAAAAATAGTATATCCTGATTCTTTCAATTGATTGATTATGGCCAGTCTACCTTCATTCTGAGTCCAAAAGCATTTGCTTTCATCAACAAAATGCCTTTCATCTCCAATTATTAAAATTCCAAAACCTGTGGGCTTTTCAGGGTAATGGATGATATTCCACTCGGTATCCATCTGAAAATTCCGGTTCTCCATCGCTAAATCTCCTTTTACATATTTCCTCAAAGTATTGTATGTGATTTCACATGAGATGAAAGGGAATATAGCCTATTGGACAGTTATACAATGGTGTTTTTATTGTTAAACCTGGTGTTTTTTTTACATATCCGATTGTAGACGGCCCAGTGTTTTGAATTTTTGCTTTTATTATTTCAATAGCATATGGTAATATTATGAGAGATGATAATAGGGTAGAGGTGAAAGATAGTGCGATACTTTTGGACTTTTTTTTGGGTGTTTGTTTTAGTGCAAATGCTTTCATATGTAGTTAGTTCAATGACTGAAGGCGGAGTATTCAACTTCCAGTCAGGTGCAATTGTTTCTGTTGGAGTTTTCATTTTGATTGTTATTGCAACGGCAGTCATTCCTAATGATCCTGTTGAAAAACACTAAATACTGTGACAAAAGGTCATCCATTAAACTGGATGACCTTTTTTATTTTCTTACAAAATAGTGATGGTTAATTCCCCGTTTTCAGTTGTAACGCTGACAATGGAGTGTTCGTGAACATTACCTGCAATAATGGCCCTGGCAAGTTTTGTCTCGATATTTCGTTGAATAAACCGCTTTAGTGGTCTTGCACCATATATAGGGTCAAAACCATTTATTGCAATAAACTCTTTCGCATTGTCAGTTATTGTTACTTCAATATCCTGTTCCTTCAGCCTGCTTTGAAGTTCCTTCATCATTTTTACGACAATATCCTTTAATTCGGTTAAAGATAAAGGCTTAAATAGGATTGTTTCATCTATTCTATTTAAAAATTCTGGTCGGAAATGACTTTTAAGTTGTCCTAGGACCTTGTCTTTGGTTGCCTCCGAAATTTCAATTTCATTTTCATGTCGTTCCAATAAGAATTGTGAACCGATATTGGAGGTCATGATAATGACTGTATTTTTAAAATCGACTATTCTTCCTTGGGAGTCCGTAATTCTGCCATCATCAAGTGCCTGTAGGAGAATATTAAATACCTCAGGATGTGCTTTTTCAATTTCATCCATCAGGATAACAGAATAGGGTCTTCTTCTGACAGCTTCTGTTAGCTGCCCGCCTTCTTCATAGCCCACATATCCAGGAGGGGCTCCAATTAACCTAGAAACAGCGTGTTTCTCCATATATTCAGACATATCAATGCGAATCATTTGCTCTTCACTATCAAACAAAGCTTCGGCGAGTGCTTTAGCCAGTTCAGTCTTTCCTACACCTGTTGGTCCTAAAAATAGGAATGACCCTATCGGTCTTTTTGGATCCTTGATTCCGGCACGTGCTCGTAATACCGCATCAGCAACTAGTTGAACTGCTTCATTTTGCCCGATTACTCGTTCTTGCAATAGAGATTCTAATCTTAGAAGTTTCTCCCTTTCCCCTTCAACTAGCTTAGATAGTGGAATACCGGTCCACCTTGACACTATATTTGATATCTCTTCTCCGGTAACTTCCTCTCGAAGTAGCCGTTCATTTTTGGCTGTTTGCGATTCAAGCTCTTTCAATTCTTTTTCAACTAATGGGATCTGACCATGACGAAGCTCTGCAGCACGGTTTAAGTCATATTTATCCTCGGCTTGCTGTAATTCTCTTCGCAGTTTCTCAAGTTGTTCCCTTTTCTCCTGCAACTTCTGTATTCCTTGTTTTTCATGAAGCCACTGGGCTTTCTTGCTGTTCGCTTGATCTTTTAATTCGGCGAGTTCTTTTAACAGGGCCTCTAGCCTCTTTTTACTTGCCTCATCCTGTTCCTTTCTTAAGGCAGCTTCTTCAATTTCCAATTGCATAACTCTGCGTGTTACCTCGTCAAGTTCTGTTGGCATTGAATCAATTTCAGTTCGAATAAGTGCACAAGCTTCATCCACTAAATCAATTGCTTTGTCTGGAAGAAAGCGATCCGTGATATACCGGTCGGATAATGTTGCGGCCGCCACGAGAGCATGATCATGAATTTTTACTCCATGGTGAACTTCAAATCTCTCTTTTAACCCGCGTAGGATGGAAATTGTATCCTCGACATTCGGCTCTTGAACCAGTACCTGCTGAAATCTTCGCTCAAGTGCAGGGTCCTTTTCAATATATTTACGATGTTCATCGAGGGTTGTTGCCCCAATACAATGCAGCTCTCCACGAGCGAGCATAGGTTTCAGCATATTCCCTGCATCCATAGCCCCATCCGTTTTTCCTGCTCCTACAATGGTGTGCAGCTCATCAATGAATAATAATATTCGCCCTTCGCTTTTTTTCACTTCATTCAATACAGCCTTTAATCTTTCTTCAAATTCACCTCTGAACTTTGCCCCTGCAATCAATGCACTCATGTCCAATGAGAATATCGTTTTATCTTTTAACCCCTCTGGAACGTCCTTCCTAACAATCCGCTGGGCGAGCCCCTCGACAATCGCCGTTTTTCCTACACCAGGTTCCCCAATTAAGACAGGATTATTTTTAGTCTTTCTAGAAAGAATTCTAATAACATGACGAATTTCTGCATCCCTGCCAATAACAGGGTCCAGTTTACCAGCTTTAACTTCGGCTACAAGGTCTCTTCCATATTTTTTAAGCGCATCGTAAACTGCTTCTGGATTTTGTGATGTCACTCTCTGGTTCCCCCTTATCTCCTTAATTGCAGTTAATATATATTCCGGAGTTTTCCCATTAGATTTTAGTATTTTCCTCATTTCTGAATCATTTGCATAACAAGCCGCCAATAATATATGTTCAATTGAAATAAAATCATCAGTAAACTTAGAAGCAAAATCTTCGGCACTAACAAAAAATCGTTGAAGTTTAGATGTAATGTATAACTTCCCTTGCTCGGTACCACTTCCAGTAACTTGTGGTTTTTTATCAAGGACTTTCTGAAATGCACTATCAACACTCTCCGTTTGGATTTCTGCTTTCTCTAAAATAGCAGCTAATAAACTATCCTCTTGACGAAGTAATGTTAAAAATAAATGGGGTTCATCTACCTCTTGGTGATTGTTTTTTATCGCTAAAGACTGTGCATCTGCTATGCCTTTTTGCAACCGCTCTGTCATACGATTTAAATCCACCTTTATACACCTCTTGACCTTTTCTGACCTATTTAATTTTATTATATACGTATATGTAATGAAATATAAAATAAAAGCCATCCATGGTCTTACCCCTGTCAAGTAGACAGCTTAAAAAAACTAAGCAACCAATGCGTGCCGGTATTCCACTGGCGCGCGTTGGTTTAGTTTCTTCTGAAAGCGTTTGTAGTTATAATGGTAGATGTAGTCTTCAATCGCTTGTCTAATCTCATCTTCTGATTTACACTGTTTTATATACAACTTCTCTGTTTTGAGGTGCGAAAAGAAGGATTCTATACAGGCGTTATCCAGGCAGTTTCCTTTGCGAGAGTGGCTGCCCTTTACACCGTATTTTTCTATTCGTTTGTTGTATAGTTTAGACGTATACTGAAAGCCTTGATCTGAGTGTAGAACGGCTTCAGCTACGTCTTTTTTGTTTGCCCATTGAGAGACAGTATTTAAGACTAGTTCAAGATCATTTCTTTTTGATAGCTCCCATGCTACAACTTCATTATTAAAAAGGTCTTGAATGACCGATAAATAATAAAATTGCTTCCCGTCAGATACGTATGTAATATCCGTAACCATCTTTTGATTAGGCGCTATTGCCTCGAATTTTCTATTAAGACGATTAGGTTGAATCACCGAAGGTGTATGTCCATGTCTTTTTCTCTTCTTGCGTATGATAGCTTGAATCTCCATTTCCTTCATAAGACGGTAAACCTTTTTATGATTAATTGAATAATCATTTTCATTTAACCAAGTAGTCATGCGAGGGTATCCAAATTCTGGATGAAGTAAATGAGTCCCCATCATGTGTTCACGTATATCTTGATCCTGTTTGGCTCTTTCTGCTCTATCATTCTGTGTAGCCCTCCACTTATAGTAACTAGCTGGCTTAACATAAGCGACCTCTAACAACCATGTAATACGATGGGTATCTTTTAATTCATCAATGATCTCATATTTTATTTGTTGAGTGATTTCCTCTCCTCCTTTACCAGATTTGGATACTGCTTTTTTAAATAATCCACCTGTGCTCTTAAATAATCTCTTTCTTCTTCGACGGATTTAAATACGGTACGTGGCCTACCTTTGAAGGGACTAACAGCTCCGACTCTTGTATCAAACTGTTCTCCACTTTTCCACTTCCTAACCCAAACTTTAAGTTGAGTACAATTCTTAATGCCAAGTTCTTTAGCTAATACCGCATAACTTTTATTCCCATTAATATACTTCATAACTGCTTGTAACTTAAATTCATCAGTATAACTCTTAAATTCTTGTCCCTTTTTAGCCATTGAAAAATCCCCTCCAAGTTTAAGTGTAACACCCAAAATAAATATTTTGGGTTTTTTACACTATCTACTTAAAGGGGATAATATCACCACGGGGATGACTTTTTTAAATGATTTAAGGTTTACGCTGGTAAGTCCAAACACGTTCGTCATTTGAGGTTTCAGGGAACCTGTCCCCTGCTTTTAGCTTTATCTTTTTTGGATTATTGACATTTGACTCTGTATCACCAATTTCTATATATATACCATTATTTGGTGCTTTTTGTCCAGATCGAAACTGACGGCTTTGGCCCATTTCTGTCCCTCCTTTTTCTGTACAATATTATTATTTCCATTTACTCTAGGGACATTAAAGGAATTATTATGAAATAAATTCCTTTCTCTGCTTGGAATATATTTTGACGATTATATGAACTTATGTCACAATTATTGATATATAAGCGTTGTTAACAATATAATTATAGTATTATCTAGTAAATGAAACCTTGACTGTCATTTATTTAGGAAAGCAAATTAGCGATTGATTTCGCCCCTTTAAGGTGGTTATTCTTATGCAGTCAATAAAAGAAATACCTGTGAAGTTAACACAACTGTTTGATACGGTTCACCATATAAAGAAAATGGAAAAAGGCACTTTTCTATTTCAAGAAGGTTCCACTGCAAATGAATTATTTATTATCCAAAGTGGAATCATTCAAATAAGCAAGATTATTCCAGATGGCCGGGAACTTACATTAAGAATGTGTTCAAGAGGGGACTTTATTGGAGAACTTGATTTATTTTCTCCTGCACCTAAGTATTTGTTAAGTGCCCGGGTTGCGGAAAGCGGCGAAGTAGCAGTTATTATGAAGGATGTGCTCGAGGAGAAGCTTGCTAAAAATCATGAACTGGCACTTGAGTTCATGAGATGGATAAGCCAGCAATATCGAAAAACTCAAACCAAATTTCGAGACTTAGTTCTACATGGTAAAAAAGGTGCGCTATATTCCACCCTTATTCGAATTACAAACAGTTACGGCATACAAACCAATCAAGGAATCCTGATTGAATTACCGTTAACAAATCAAGAATTGGCTAATTTTTGTGGAACATCACGTGAGGTAGTAAACCGATTGCTAAGTGATTTAAGAAAATCAGAAATAATTTCCATAGATAAAGGCTCTATTACTATTCATGACCTGGATTACCTAAAGAATGAAATTGATTGTGAGGACTGTTCTCCAGAAATCTGTAAAATAGACTAAAATAAAAAATCGGTCGTTTGACCGATTTTTTATTTTAGTAAAACGATTTGAATGATTATAACTACAAAGAATAGGGTTGAATTGATGATTTCATATATGCCAATTTTCATTGGTGATAATGTTTTCCCATAAAATATCACCGCTCTTATTAAGCTTGGCAGAAATGCTATCGCCACGATCCAATACCCAAACGTTAAACTGATGATGAGCAATAATGAATGATATCCCCATGAGATCCATTTGTATTGAATGTTCTTTTTCTCTCTAATCATGGTTTTGACATAAAAAGTACACCCAATAAAAAATAACACTGAAGCGATAAAAATGAGTATTGTTTCATATGAAATCAGTCCCTTTCCGAGGTAGCTGCTAGCCAATCCAGCGATAGAAAAGGCAAAGATTGCACTAAAATCATTCATTAATGCACGGTCTTTATTAATTGAAGTATAATAAGCATTAATAATAAAAAATGGAACCATTAAGAATCCAAACGTGATAATAGAAGGCATTTTTAAAAGCGGAAATAGCAGAAATAATAAAGCAGGTATCATATAAATCATGGTCCACTTTTTATAAAATTCGATCTTTTTCTTTTTAAATAACAAGAGCATTGGATAGGTGGCTAGGTACAGGAATATCCAGCCAATAAAAAATGGAATATGCTCCCATAAAAATCCTCCATCGACTACTCCAAGCCAGAAAGGGATAATTGTCATTGCCCACGCGCCATGTTGTTTCGGTAAGAATAACTTCATAAGTCCACTCCTTCATTCCTCTGCTTTCCTCCACTATATCGCAGCCGAAAGAATTAAAAAGTGAAACACATCACAAATTGTGGTATATAAAAGAAGACAACTCACCTTCTAACAAAATTGTCACTTTTATAGTTTAAGAAATAGAAAAGCCCCAGATATTCATGATGAAAATGAATAAACTGGAGCATTTCTAGATAAAAATATTTTTATAATTAACAAACATATAAACCCTAATTGTATTATAGCGCAAATATGTTTCTGCCACAGTGTTAAAAATAATATTTTTGACACTTTTACAAATTTTTTTCAACAATATGATGAGCAAGTTTTTTTAATTCTTTGGATATCGCCGTCATCGCTATTTCCTCTGTAATATGAAACACCGGAACCTCAAGTTTTTCCCTAACGGCATTAATCAACTCTTTATCCCATACAATGACGGTCTTAATGTTACTTACATCGGAAATGAGAGGAAGATCGTTTCTATCTCTAAGAATCAGTAATTTGGGATAAGATTTCATTTTATGGCCCTCAATGAAGATAATATCTGGGCGAAAAAAATCCACAAATCTAATTTGTTCTTCAAGTGTTAAAGCAGTTTCATCTGCTTGCAAACATAACCTGCCCCCTCCTTCAATCAATGAAGCAACTGCTCCTGCATTTATATGCTTAGCCGAGTCCTTTTGGGAGAGAATGTCTGGGCGGCCCCCATGCCCATGATGCTTGATGGTAACACTCTTAAGATCATTTTTTTTTAAGATTTCAATAAGCTTCATGATGATAGTAGTTTTACCGCTATTTTGGTAACCCACTATTTGAAAAATTACAGGCTTCACCATGGCCATTCACTGCCTGCTTGGTCTTCAAGCAGCAAAATATCAACCTCATCACCTGCTTTAAAGCTTCTTGTTCCTCCCGGAAGAATCATCAATGAATTAGCGCCAGAAAGACTCATAATAATATTAGATTTGTCTAATCCACTCGGTGTTGCACTTAATTTCCCTTCTTTTATGGAAAAAGTACTGCGGACAAATCTTGTAAAAGGGTTTGCTTTGGGAAAATCAACCTCAAGGACCGCTTTTTCTTTTCTCAAGTGAGGTGTCGTAGAAAAAAGCATTTTTCGAATAATTGGCCGTGCAAACAATTCAAAACCCACATAGCAGGCAGATGGATTACCCGATAACCCAAATAGCAGCTTTCCTTCAATTTGAGCTACTGTAGTAACACTTCCAGGCCTCATGGCAACTTTATTAAATAAAACTTCTGCGCCTAGCTTTTCATAAATGGCAGGCAAATAATCGAAATCACCAACCGAAACGCCACCCGTTGTAACAAGTATATCTACTTTTTCTATAGCTGCTTTTACTGCAGTAAAACATGTTTCAAAAACATCAGGAAGTTTCCCATAATATTGAACAATTGCCCCAGTTCTCTGTATTTGCGCAGCAATCATATGTGAATTACTATTTCTGATTTTACCAGGTACTAATGCTTCATCCACTTCCAGCAATTCTGTTCCAGTCGCAAACAACCCGATAATCGGTTTTTTAGCAACAGGAACCAAGTTGTAACCAAAAGTAGCCAGCATTGCTTGAATTCCAGGGTTGATCAATGTTCCTTTTTTTACTAGGACTTCACCCTCCTTGGCATCTTCACCTCGATAGGAGACATTGTCACCCTTATTAAAGCTTCGTTTTATTGACATAAAAGGTTCGCCATTTTTGTCATATGCTTTTGCCACTTCAAACATGACCACCGCGTCAGTTCCTTCAGGCATCATTGCTCCGGTCATAATACGTACTGCCTCGAATTGTTTAATGATTTTAGAAGACGTCAATCCGGCACCAATATGGTCGACCACTTTAAATTCTACTGGATGATTTAATGAAGCTTCCTTGGTATCAACAGACCGGACAGCGAAACCGTCATAAGGTGCTCGATCAAAATGAGGGACATCACTCGTAGCGATTAAGTCTTCTGATAAAAAACGGCCATAACTTTCATCGATGGATATATATTCGGTTTTGCCATTTAATTGATATTCCAAAATTTTTTTAACTGCTTCCCCAATCGGGATCGGTTTTCTTCTCTCTAACAATTTCATCATCTCCTGCAGAACCATATCAAATAAAAAAGATAGTTATTCATTAATTATTATAAGCGTATCGAATAGTCTCAAATATAGCAAACATCACATCATAGGACAAATATTATTAAATCATAGCAAATGTGTGATTCAGGTCACCCTTTTTTTTTGATGAATGCCTTATTCTTAAACTATAAATGAATAAAAACATTAGGAGGAAAATATGATTACTTTCCCTTTTTCAACAAATACATTGGTTAGAGATATCGTTAATGTACTGCCAAAAACAAGTGATGTGTTCAAGAAATTCAGAATTGACTTTTGCTGCGGAGGGAATATTCCTTTATCAGAGGCCATTGCCGCGAATGGAATAAATGAAGAATCAATAATGGAAGAACTGAGAGTAGTATTTGAAAAAAATAGTTCTGCTGAAACAAATTTAGAAGTTTGGACTAAATCAGATTCAACTACGATTATTAATCATGTTATTACCCATTATCACCGTACATCTGAAGAAGAATTGTCACTACTTAGCCCCTATGTTACTAAGGTTGCCCGTGTACATGGTGACAGTCATCCTGAACTTTTAAAGGTTCATGAATTATTTTATGAATTCAAAAAAGAATTACTGGAGCATATGGCTAAAGAGGAAGCAGTTGTCTTTCCGTTAATTAAACAACTTGCGGACGGAACGGTAGAAAATCGTGAAGAAGCCATTAACATGATTGTTGAACTTGAAAAAGAACATGACCATGCAGGTGAAATCCTAAGACAGATCCGCGCCGTAACTTCTGATTTCACTCTGCCTTTAGACGCTTGCGGAACCTACAGTTTAGTATATAAGCGGTTAGAGGACTTAGAAGGACTAACATTTATGCATGTGCATTTAGAGAATAATATCTTATTCCCTAGATATTTTTAATAAGATTTGTCAAAGAGGCTGGATAAACAGCCTCTTTTCTATGAAAAAAAACCTCTCTTTAAAGCAGAGAGGTCTAGCCGCCTATATATGACATTTCGATTTTCTTGCGATTTTTTGCTGTCTCTTCTGTTCTTTCGTCTGAATATCTGTCATTTCGACCATTCCAAATGTCTGTTATGCGCTTTCGCAGCTCTTCATCTGTTGCCCCGTTTCGCATAAAGTTTCGGATATCATGACCATTTCCATTAAATAAGCAAGTAAAAATCTGTCCATTTGCAGAAAGTCGGGAGCGCGTACAGCTGCTGCAGAAAGACTCTGAGACTGAGGAGATAAAGCCAACATTAACGTCTGTGTTCGTATAATTATATAGTTTTGCTACTTCTCCAAAATAGGCTGGATCAAGAGATTCTAGCTGGTAGTGCTCTTTAAGCATGTTATAAATTTGTTTTTTTGTGATGACATCATTCATTTTCCAGCCATTAGATGAACCTACATCCATATACTCAATAAAGCGGAGCTCTAATCCATTTTTCAAGCAAAAATCTGCCATTGGAATTATTTCTGAATCATTAAGGCCTTTTTTGACAACCATATTAATTTTGACTCTGAGACCAGCTTTCTTTGCTGCTTCAATCCCATCTAAAACCGGCTGGGTACCGACACCTCGTCCGTTAATAATCCCAAATAGCTCATCATTTAAAGTATCGAGGCTTATGTTCACTCTTTTTAGTCCTGCCTCTTTTAATTTATCAGCGAGTTTAGGAAGAAGGACTCCGTTTGTTGTTAAAGCGATATCTTTTAAGCCATCAATTTCTGATAACTTTTTCACCAAAATGGGAAGGTCCCTGCGAAGCAGTGGTTCCCCGCCTGTTAGACGAATTTTCTCGACACCAAGACTAACAAAAGCTTTTGCTACTCTATCAATTTCCTCATATGACAGCAGTGCACTTTTCGGCAGAAATTCAAAATCATCACCAAATTGATCGGCAGGCATGCAATATTGACAACGGAAATTACAACGGTCAATTACCGAGATTCTTAAATCACGTAATGGGCGTTCTAATTTATCTTTAATAATGGTCTTCTCCATTCATATCAACTCCATTATTTTAAAAGCAAATAATATAATGCAAGTGTACCAACTATTAATAAAAAAAACTGTTACTTTATTCACTATCATAACATTTCTTATACAATTTTTTAACGTGTTTCATGTAATTAAATGAGTTTTCACTATATTGTCATTGTTTACTCCGTAATAACCAGAAAACCTAAGTTAAAATAAAGTTAACGAAAATAGCTGAAAAGTTTAATGACCAACAAAACCTTCGAGGTGGAATACATGTTGACTAAAATGAAACCAACCCATTCTATAGAAATTAAAGAATTACTCAGATTTGCCGATCGAAAAATTAAAAGTGAAAGGGGTACCTTCTTATTTCAAGAAGGTATGCTTGCTGAAGAACTTTATATCATTATCTCTGGTAAAGTACAAATTAGCAAAATTACTTCCGATGGACGTGAACTATCATTAAGAATATGTGGAGAAAATGATATTTGTGGAGAATTAACGCTTTTTACCGACAATCCGAGATATTTATTAAGTGCTAAAATATTGGAGGAAGGCGAAATCGTTGCAATTAAAAAAGATGTCATTGAAAGCGAAATTTTTCAAAATAGCAAGCTTGCTTTCGAGTTTATGAAATGGATGAGTGACCATTTCCGTAAAACACAGACAAAGTTCCGTGACCTCGTCTTAAATGGGAAACGAGGAGCACTTTTTTCCACTCTCATTCGCATGTCTAATAGCTATGGTATTCAAAAAGAAAATGAAATATTAATTGATATACCATTAACCAACCAGGAACTTGCAAACTTTTGCGGCACTTCGCGTGAAAGCACAAACCGTATCCTAAGTGAATTAAAAAAAGATAAGATTATCAATATAAAAAAAGGGAAAATCACTATTCTTGATTTGCAATATTTAAAGGATGAAATTGGATGTGAAAATTGTCCTGCTATCTATTGCAGTATTGAATAGTTAAATGGAAGCAATCGATCTGATTGCTTCCATTTTTTTATTGCACTTGTTTTTCTCGCAACGCCTTTGGAATATAAACACAGAATGGTTCACTTTCCAAATAATCTCCTGTCATCGCATAAGCTCTAGACCTTGAGCCGCCGCATACATGACGGAATTCACAGACACCGCATTTGCCTTTATAGAGGTCAGGATTTCTCAGTGATTTAAATATTGGTGACTCGCGATAAATTTCCGCAAGTGGTGTCTCTCTAACATTACCAGCTTTGACAGGCAATAGTCCGCTTGGGTATACATCTCCTATATGTGAAATGAAGACAAAACCATTTCCATCGTTAACACCTTTAGGTGCTCGTCCAAGTCCGTCAATCGATCCTGTTAACCCCTGCTCTGTTAATGCACTTAAATAGTTAATTTCATCTGATTGGTCTTTTGCTTCTCTCATTTTCTGTTGAATGACAACACGTCGATAATGCTGTGCAGCTGTTGTTTTAATATCGAAAGAAACGCGTTTACTTAGGTCATAAAGCCATCTAAATACCTTCTCGTGTTCAACAGGTGAAATCATATCAGACTCTTGTCCTCTTCCTGTTGGTACTAGGAAAAAGACACTCCAGAGTACGCATCCTAAGTCCTCAACCATTTTTGCCATTTCATCAAGGTATTCTATGTTGTATCTAGAAATAACTGTATTTATTTGAATGGGGATTTCAAGTTCATGTAAATATTTAATTCTCTCCATTGTCAGATCAAAAGAACCGGCAGTGCCACGGAAGTGATCGTGAACGGCAGCAGTTGGTCCATCAATACTAAAAGCCCAACGGGAAAGACCAACTTCCTTCGCCTTTTCAATCGCTTCTTTTGTAACATTTGGTGTCGCGCTTGGAGTCATTGAAACCCTGACGCCTTTTTCAACAGCATATTTTGCAATATCAAAAACGTCTTGTCTCATTAATGGGTCTCCGCCTGTAAAGACCAGCATGGGATTATTCATTTCGTATATTTGATCGATTAAGTTCTTGCCTTCTTCAAATGATAGTTCACGTGGGTCTCTTCTTAATTGAGCTTCTGCACGACAGTGTAAACAAGCTAATTGACACGCACGTGTTAGTTCCCAAATTACGATAAATGGATCTTTATTAAAATCTCGGCCAAAAGCCATATGAAACGCCTCCTAAAACGGCCATTTCAAAAACCAAACAGCCTTATTACCTGTAATTATATAGGGGATTCCACTATGGATAAGTGAACTACCTCACATTACTTGAAAATTATATGTCCACTTTGTGAAGTGCAAATGATGATCGCAGGGAATTAGTTGCTGATGGCAAGAAAAAACAGCAGAACATTTCTGCTGTTTTTATAATACGAATATTATTAACGAATTCCTAATGCAATTTTTGCATAACGTGACATCATGTCCTTATTCCATGGCGGGTTAAACACGATATTAACCTCTACCTCTTTTACTTCTGGGATATCTGCTAATGCTCTCTTCACTTGGTCAACAATGGTTCCAGCAAGAGGGCAGCCCATGGAAGTTAATGTCATCGTAATCGTTACATTGCCCTCCTCATCCATTTCCGTATCATAGACTAAACCTAAATTAACAATATCTACACCTAGCTCAGGGTCTATGACAAGCTCTAATGCACCTAAAATATTCTCTTTTAACTCTTCATTCATCTATAACACTCCCTATCCTTATTGTAATAAATATTTCTCAAACCATTCAACCGTTGCTTTTAATCCTTCTCTGCTTACCTTATGATCTGCATGTTCATCTGAAATGAAGTGAATATCTCCTGGCTTTGCAGCATAGTTGTTTTTTACAGATTGATAAAAACGATATGTTAACGCATAAGGTACAATTGGATCTTTTTTTCCATGCCAAAATAACAATGGTCTATTATCAAGCTTATTTGGTTGAAGACTCAAATCATATTGACGTAAGACTGATAATTGCCCTGCAATTTCCTCATCGGAAAAAGTAAGACTAACACCAAGGTTTTTCATTTGTTCTAGCTGCCAATGCAGATATTCTTCATATGACGGCATCCCCATTAAACTAACTGCCGCTTTGACCCATTTATATTTAGTCAAAGCACCCAAGGTCACCATTCCACCCATTGAGGTCCCTGCAAGTCCAATTTTATCCGGATCTGCTAATCCTTCTTCTACATAGTATTGCTTATAATCGTTTAATTCATGGATGGTCTTGATGACAATTTCCCAAAAATGACTGTATAAATCCCTTTCGGTTAAACCTTGTTCCCTTTCCCCATGGTAGACCGCCTCTGGCAGGATCACTCTAAATCCCTTTTCCGCTAATAAATAGGCATAATGTAGATTATTCTCCTTTGCACTAGTGAAACCATGAGTAAAGATAATCAGCGGAAGTTTCTTTTGTTGTATACTTTTCTTTACTATATGTAGGAAGGGATTATGATTCAGCAAACTTTTTTCAACGATAATCACGTAGGCAAATCCTCCTGGGTAAAATAATTATATCTGATAGCAAAATCTTATGAAGTGAATTTTTTTACAGGTACGGTATAAAATTGTTAACATAGTAGTTATAATGGTATGACTTTCCAACAAAAGAAAATCCATATTTGTAGTGTATCATTTCATTCACCATTTATCTAAAGCTTAGACTTATTGTTTAGAAAACGATTCAAAAAGGAGTCAATATGGCAGAAAAACATTTAATTGCATTGGACTTAGATGGAACTTTATTAAAAGATGATAAAACGATTTCCGAACGAACAAAAAAAGTTTTAAGTAAAGCTAAAGAACAAGGACATGTTGTTATGATTGCAACAGGAAGACCGTATCGTTCAAGTGAACCCTATTATCGTGAGCTTGGGTTAGACACACCTATTGTTAACTTTAATGGTGCTTTCATGCACCATCCACTTGATTCCAACTGGGGATTTTTCCATGCTCCTCTCGATGTAAAAGTGGCCAAGGAAATCGTTGAAGCGTGCCGGTCTTTTCAGTTTCACAATATTATTGCCGAAGTAATTGATGATGTGTATTTCCACTATCATGATGAAAAACTGTTAGATATTTTTAGCATGGGCAACCCGAACGTTACAACTGGGGATTTACGAAATTTCTTAAATGATTCTCCGACAAGTTTGTTGATACATACAGAGGAAGATGAATTAAAGCTTATTCGTAAGCATTTGTCTGATGTTCATGCGGAAGTAATTGATCACCGCAGCTGGGCGGCACCATGGCATGTTATTGAAATTATAAAAACCGGAATTAGCAAGGCCGTTGGTTTAAAGAAGGCCTCAGAATACTTCAACATTCCTCCAGAAAGAATTATTGCTTTCGGTGACGAAGATAATGATTTAGAAATGCTTGATTTTGCTGGCCATGGTATTGCAATGGGGAATGCGATTGATAAAGTCAAAACGATTGCAAATGAAGTGACTCTTACCAATGAAGAAGATGGTATTGGCGTATATTTGTCAGATTTGTTAAATTTGAAATAAAGATGGTTGACACCATTGTTTACCTAAATGAAAAACTCTGATTTGAGCATACTATTTTTGTGAGGCACTAACCTGCTTCATAACAAGCTCACCAAATTGGAGGGATTGCAATGGGTAAACGAAACAAATCAAAACGCTTTGTCCAGCAAGGAGTGGATACTGTCAGTAAGCATGCTGAACGTATTCCATACCACATGACCTACGCTGAAGCGGAAGCCCAGAAAATGTCCAATGTGCGTGAATCCTCGCTTGGAGGAATATAACGATGGGAAACCAACTATTCCAGGAAGCAAGAAGATTTGTTGAGATGGCGAAGTCTGCCGACCCTGCTGATCGTGATTCTGTGATTTCGAAGGCCAAGAATGCATTAAGTTCTGCTTATGCTAATTCAACCTTCGCAGAACAAAGTCAGCTCCAAGAAATGCAAAATGAGCTTGAACAATTAAAATAAGTGGAAAAGCTGGTACGTTACAAAACGTGCCAGCTTTTCTTTTTACTGAAGAGTAAATTTGGTTTTGCTTAATAATGTTTGGTTGTTACTTATAGGTTTGTCATTTATTTTTCTTGGTAAAAGAGTTGCAGAAACAATGTATTCCCCTGCCGGAACTCTTTTTCCATGTAATTGATAATCCCATAGTTCCACTTTTCGATAGGTTTTATGAGGTTCAATTTTAATCGTTTGCAGTGCCTGTAAAAAAAAGCGTCCTTTTGAATACCGATATACTTCATGCCCGGATTGGTCAGTAACAGTAATCTCATAATATTGTGAGGTAGGAAACTCAAAATTCAGCGGAGATTCTTCATTATTCTTGATAAAAAGTTCAAATTTCACTGTTTCACTTCCCACAATAGGAACCACTGAAAACTGAAATTGGTGATTGGACTCACCATAACTTGCTTCCCCTTCTAAACTAAATGGAAATAAAAATAAATTTATTAATAAAATAATTCTCACACTTCATACCCCCTATTCTCGTCTAAAAAACCCATAAATCCCGGTTGTCTGAACAATATTCGTGAATGCATTTGGGTCAACCTCAGAGATTATTCGTTCCAAATCATATAACTCATAACGGGTAATAACAATCATAAGCATGTCTCTTGCTTCATTAGAAAAGGCACCCTTTGCAGGAATCATTGTGATACCTCTAACCAACTTTGAATGAATCGCTTTCTTAAGCTCATCAGCTTTCTTAGTAACAATCATAGCAGTAAGCTTTGCATGCCTAGTATGGATAGCGTCCACTACTCTTGTAGAAGCATACAAAGATACAATCGTATAAAGTGCTTTTTCCCATCCATATAAAAAGCCGGCCGTAATGATAATTACGGCATTCATAATAAACATATAGCTGCCTATCGGTTTATCTTTCATTCTCGATAAAACCATAGCAATAATATCTACGCCGCCTGTTGAAGCACCCCATTTTAGGGTTAGTCCGACACCTACAGCTAATATAACGCCCCCAAATACCGAGTTAAGGAGAATATCTTTTGAAACCTGTGTAATTGGAATTAATTCTAAGAAAAGTGATGATAGTACCACACTTAAAAAACTATAAACGGTAAAGGACTTTCCTACCTTAAACCACCCTAGGATTGCCACTGGGATATTTAGCAGCAGCAATAAGAAGCCCATTGATATATTTAATGGTGTTTGTTCACTTAATACTTTTGATAATAATTGTGCTGCCCCAGTAAATCCGCTAGAATAAACATTTGCTGGAATTAAAAATAAATTAATCGCCAGGGCATTTAGGAATGCACCCACAGTAACAATGATTGTTTTCTTGATTTGCTGCCATAACAAAAGCACCATCTCCTTTAATTTTTAAGGTACTAATTCTATGCTGATAATTGTATTTTGGGGGTGAAACCGATAAACTGAAACTAACTATATTAGTTTGAAAGCAGGTGAGCTTCATGCCGGTAAAAATACTAGCTGACAGCGCATGCGATTTACCAAAAGATTTTTACGCTGAACATAACGTCACATTATTCCCACTAAAGGTGCACGTTAATGGGCAAGAATATGAGGATGTTAAAACGATTGATCCTAAAACTGTTTATGACGCCATACGTACGGGCGATGTTCCTAAAACATCTCAAGTTTCTCCTTTATTATTTGAAGAAGTCTTCACTAAAATGGCTGAAAATAATGAAGATGGAATATATATTGCTTTCTCTTCAGCATTATCTGGTACATATCAGACATCTGTTATGATTCTTGACCAAGTAAAAGAAAAATATCCAAACTTTAATTTAACGATTGTCGATACCCAATGTGCTTCGCTTGGTTTTGGTCTTGTCGTAAAGGAAGCAGCAAGACTTGCAGCCGAAGATGTCTCAAAGGAAGAAATTTTAAATGATGTTTTATTTCGCAGTCAGCATATGGAGCATTTGTTTACCGTAGAGGACTTAGATTATTTAGCTAAAGGCGGCCGTGTATCCAAAGCCTCAGCCTTTTTAGGCGGTTTACTTAACATAAAGCCTATTTTGAATGTAGAGGAAGGAAAACTAGTTCCAATAGAAAAAATACGAGGAAAAAAGAAAGTATATAGACGTATTGTTGAACTGATGAATGAACGCGGTGCCAGCTTTGGTGACCAAGTAGTGGGTATTAGTCATGCGGATACCGAAGATACAGTGTTAGAAGTAAAGGCACTGATTGAGGAAGAACTACATCCAAAAGATGTGCTTATTACCTCGATTGGTTCAGCAGTCGGTGCACATACTGGGCCGGGAACCATTGCTATTTTCTTTTTAAATAAATTACCATAAATAAAAAAGCGGGAAAGCCCGCTTTTTTATTTATGGTCTGTTTTCTTTGAGTATTGATTTTTCCCTGCTTGACGATTCTTCTCGCGCATCATATTTTTTTCATGTCTTAACGCATTATTATCTTGAGCCTTTTTATCATTATCTGATGTATGCGGCATAATCCTACCCCTTTCCAAATGCTTTCAACATTAGTGTTGTCATTTTAAAAAAGAGTATGTAGAAAAGTTAATCTTTCTTTAGATAAGTCCAGCTTCCTTCTTGATAAACCCTGCCATCTTTCATAAGTTTTCCAAGCGCCCGCTTAAAGGCTCCTTTACTTAATTGAAAACGCTCTTGAATATCTTCCGGCATGCTTTTATCATTAAAAGGCATAGCACCATTTCGACTCATTAAATATTCAAAGATACGTTCAGCGTCAAGGTCCTGTAATTCCTGTTTTCTTGCAAGCAAAGAAACATTCACTGTCCCATCATCCTTAACGTCTATGATCCGTCCTTCCACCTTTTGTCCTAATCTTGGCTCTTCCTGTCTTTGTGATTCATGAATGAATCCTTTATACCCTTCAATGGTGTAGACCCAGCTACCTACCTTAGCAGTACGATAGATATGCCCTTGAATATTTTTGTTAAAATCTTTTCTAGCAGCCTTTGTTGAAATTGATTCAATGACAGGGTCTGTTGCAAGCCTTGCATATAGCAGATAATTGTTATTTACTCTTAAGGTTGCATAGACCATGTCGCCCGGCTTTGGCCAAACTGATTTATGGACTGGAAGATCATCAATCCCTAATAATAAATCCTTTTTAATCCCAATGTCTAAAAACACACCTATATTAGGGTTGGTATCGACGACTTTAAGCCAAGCATACTTGCCAATCCCAATTTCAGGTATAGTGGTAGAAGCTGACGTCCTGCCTTCTGAATCAACATAAAGAAACACTTCTACCGTATCATCTACATCATATTCACGGTCTGCCTCATTTATATGCAACAAAACATCTTCATTTCCATCTGTTAAAAAATAGCCGAATTCAGCTTTTCGTGCCACCGTTAAGGTAACTGCTTGACCAATAAGTTCTTGTAAAGACATATTAATTCACCTTTTCTTTATCCTATAGCTCTACCATAGGGTTGTTTGAACTGCTATATTTTACTATAATGTACCCATAAAGGGAAACATTAGCAAAAATTGATTACTACATTTCTTAATTAAAATATACTGGAGGTATTTTTACTATGGCCAAAGATGAATCTTTTGATATTGTATCCAAAGTGGAATTTACTGAAGTCACAAATGCAATTACCGCAACAATGAAAGAAATTAAAACCCGTTATGATTTTAAGGGCAGCAAAAGTGAAGTTACACTGGATAAAGAAGAACTTGTTCTAGTTTCAGATGATGAATTTAAAATGGACCAACTAAAAGACGTCTTGCTTGGCAGGTTAATCAAGAGAGGTGTTCCTGTTAAGAATCTCGATTATGGAAAAATGGAAAAAGCCTCTGGCGGAACTGTTCGCCAACGAGCAAAGTTGGTTCAAGGGATCGATAAAGATAATGCAAAGAAAATAAACACGATTATTAAAAATAGCGGCCTTAAGGTGAAAAGCCAAATTCAGGACGATCAAATCAGAGTTAGCGGTAAAAACCGTGATGATTTACAAAAGATTATCTCGTTGGTACGTGAAGCAGACCTAACAGTCGATGTTCAATTTATTAACTATCGATAAAACTTATTAAGTGGGTGAAAGGAAAAATTTCTTTTCGCCTTTTTATTTTCTCATATTTATGTTCATTTTCCTTAAACTAACATGGTAAATAAACTTGGAGGTAAAATGAATGCCCAATAACCAACAACAAAAAAAGGTTTTTCCACCACAGCATCAAAATCAACAGCCTGGTATTGAAAGTGAAATGAACCCTCGTCCTGTTTCAGTTGACCAAAACTATAAAAGTGCTGGTAAACTAACTGGAAAAACAGCGATTATTACTGGTGGGGATAGTGGGATTGGTAAATCCGTCGCCCTATATTTTGCTAAAGAAGGTGCTGATGTCGCGATTGTCTATTTGAACGAACATCAGGACGCTGAAGAATCAAAAGGACTTGTTGAAGCAGAAGGGCGCAGATGTTTACTATTTTCCGGTGACATAGGAAATGAGGAATTCTGTAAGGATATCGTTAGTAAAACAATGAATGAATTTGAAAAAATCGATATTTTGGTAAACAATGCTGCAGAGCAGCACCCACAGAAAAGTCTGTTAGATATTTCGTCCGCGCAGCTTGAAAAAACGTTTCGGACCAATATTTTCTCGTATTTCTATATGGCTAAAATGGTCCTGCCCCATCTGAAACAAGGATCAACCATTATCAATACGGCGTCCGTTACGGCTTATGCCGGCAATGAGCAATTATTAGATTACTCTGCAACAAAAGGTGCGATTGTGACCTTTACACGTTCCCTGGCAAAATCGCTTGCCCCACAAGGTATAAGGGTAAATGGCGTAGCACCGGGTCCTATTTGGACGCCGTTGATTCCCTCTACGTTTAATGAAGACCAGGTGGCAAGCTTTGGTTCAACTACACCAATGGGCAGAGCGGGACAGCCATTTGAGCTTGGCCCAAGCTATGTATACCTCGCTTCTGATGATTCTTCCTACGTAAGCGGACAAATCCTTCATGTAAATGGTGGAGAAATCGTAAATGGATAGCCTATAAAGAAAGCGCGATACTCTATAAGCAGTATCGCGCTTCCCTTTTTACTTTCTTCTTTTCCTAATTTTTAATATAAAAATAGTGAACAAGATGTACACCGCAACCAAGGAACCCACTAAAGGCATATTGATGCCGCTTTTTTTTGTTAATACATAAATCTCTGATTCATCACGGTCGATGATTAGGTCATATTGATCACCATTGCTCCGAACCAAATCTCCATTAAGCAATCCTCGTAATTCCTTATCACCTTCAATTTGCTCACTGTTTAAGGTAATGTTTTGAGATTCACTTGTATTATTAATGGCAATAATCGCTGTTTCATCTTGGTAGACACGTTTGTAAACTGCCATTCCATCTTTTTCGTAAAGCATTTCCATACTTCCTCGGGTTAACGAAGGAAGTTGATTCCGGAGCTCACCAAGCTTGGTTATATAGTCAATGAGTTCCTTTTCAGTCCGAAAATTCATTGGCTGGCGATTATCTGGAATTTCTCCCCCATTTAAAGCAATTTCACTTCCATAAAAAACAACTGGAATACCGGGTGTTGAATAAATATAAGTTAATGCCGTTTTCCAGCGTGCTCCTGGAAAATGTTTATTTGAAACGATATCTTGTGTAAATCTAGGTGTAAATTCGTTATCAAAGAATTGCGGCTGTACTTCTAGCTTTTGAACCTTGCTATCATTTAATGGGCCAAAGGTTTGATTAGTAGCAGCAAAGACATTCCTTAAATCTTCACTATGTTGATAATCAGTAAGGCTGTCAATTCCTGCCTCAACATATTTTCTGGGGTCTGCTACACTGTTTGTAGAAGTTATCCCTAACAGAAAAAAGTCTTCCTTTTCGCTTTTAACCTCTTTTGAAAAATCACTCCAAAAGGAAACAGGTACATAATTTACTTCTGGAAGACTATAACCGTCAATATCCGTCTCGTTAATCCACCATTTAGCAGCGTCCAATAAGTATTCCTTTACCTCAGGGTTGTCCTGATTTAGATCAGGCAAACCGTTCACCCATCCATTTTCTAATTCTTCCTGTTCCTTTGAGTCGCTCATTTCCTGCTTCTCATGAAACCAATTTTTCTTGGATGAATCCATCAACCATGGGTGTTCAAGAGAGACGTTATTGGATACAAAATCAATAACCACCTTCATCTCTCGTTTATGTGCTTCTTGCACAAGTTTTTTAAACGTTTTCATTGAGCCAAAATGTTCATCCGGTTTATAAAAGTCATTCACCCAATACCCATGATATCCACCAGCTGTATTATCAAAAATTGATGTTAATCGGATCGCTGTGAAACCCATTTCATTCAGATAGTCCAACTTATCAATGACTCCTTGAAAATCACCGCCATTATAGGCTAGCGGGTCGAGTGTATTCACTTCCTTATCATTATTTGTATTTGCATTAAAAAAGCGATCAACCATGATCGAATAAATGGTTTCATCCTGCCATAATCGGCCATCTCTCTGGGTTTCTGCATGTGCAGGTATCACCGTAATAAGCAAAAAACAGATTAAAATAAGTGTAATTAAGGTTTTTTTCATGTTCAATCCCCTTCCATACACTCATTTTAATCTAATAAAGTTTTGAATCCAACTATTAATGTCTACCCATTTACTATATTAATATTGTAATCTTTAAACCATATATCGAGTTGAATGAAGTAAGCTAATAGTTGTGGACCTGACATCAACTGACCAAACCAAGGTTCTTTGAAGGAATTACCACCTGATTCGACAAGTTCATTAAGTAATTCACGATTAAATAATTCATATAGTACCGAGGACTTATCTGCTAATATCTCCTTTAACTGTTGTTGAACTGCTAATGTATATCCTGGGTTATGGGTTTTGGGATACGGGCTTTTCTTTCGATAAAGTACTTCCTCTGGTAGTATTCCTTCAAAAGCTTTTCTCAAAATACCCTTTTCTCTGCCATGAATCATTTTTATATCCCAAGGAATATTCCAAACGTATTCAACAAGACGGTGATCTGCAAAAGGAACCCTGACCTCAAGACTTGCTCCCATACTCATCCGATCTTTTCTATCAAGCAGCGTTGTCATAAAATGTGTCATATTAATATAGAAAAGCTCTCGCCTCTTTGCTTCCTCTGGGCTCTCTCCATCCAATCTAGGTGTTTCCCGGATGGCCTGATTGTACTTTTCAATTACATAGTCCTTAAGATTCAATCTTTGCTGCCAATCAGCTCTTAACAAATTATTTCTTTCATGAACAGAACGCATCCAAGGGAAACTCGGTCTCTCTAAATCTACCTTGCGATGAAACCATGGATATCCTCCAAAAATCTCATCCGCACACTCTCCAGAAAGACTCACAACAAAGTCCTGCTTTATTTCCTTACAGAACCAAAGTAAGGATGAATCAATGTCAGCCATACCAGGACAGTCTCGAACATGAACCGATTCTGTTAAGTCTTTCACTAACTGTTGCTGAGAAATTGTTTTGAAATGGTGCTTTGTATCAAACTCCTTGGTTACAATGTTAATCCATTTCTCATCTGCATTTGGCTGGAATTCATTTGCTTTGAAAAATTGATCGTTTCCTTCATAGTCAATAGAATACGTATGAAGCTGACCTTTACCTTGGTCTTTAAATCCTTTAGCAGCAATCGCTGTAATAATACTTGAATCAAGCCCGCCTGATAGGAAGGTTGAAAGCGGCACATCTGATACAAGCTGTCTAGTTACTGCGTCTGTTACCAAGTAACGTACCTTTTCAGCTGTTTCTTCCACATTATCCTTATGGACATCACTCTTAACATTCCAATAGCGCCATATCTTTAAGCCATTTTTCGAAAAGGTCATAGCGTGTGCCGGCCTTAATTCCTTAATGCCTTTAAAGATTCCAGATCCAGGTGTTCTCGAAGGTCCTAAACCGAAAATTTCTGCAAGGCCCTCATATTCCAGTTCTGTTTTCATTCCCGGGTTTGCAAGTATAGCCTTAATTTCCGAAGCAAATACAATTCCGTTATTTAATTCCGTATAAAACAATGGCTTAACTCCCAATCGGTCACGGCCAATAAACAATTGTTCTCGCTCTTGATCCCAAATTGCAAATGCATAGATACCGTTGAAATAATTTACGCACTCTTCCGCCCATTCTATATAGGCAGTTAACAGAACTTCTGTATCAGAATGACCTTTGAAAGAATATCCTTTAGTAAGGAGAATTTTGCGGATATCTTCGGTATTATATAGTTCACCGTTGTAACAAATGGTGTACTCATTACCTTCCTTTTGTTTTGTCATTGGCTGTCTTCCGCCTTCAGGATCCACAACAATCAGGCGCTTATGACCAAACCCTGCATGTGTTTGAACCCAGAGATTCGTTTCATCTGGTCCTCTTTTGGCTAGAGTTTTGGTCATTTTTTCAATCGTATCTTTTTCGTTTCTTAAATCTTTTGTAAAATCAACCCATCCTGAAACTCCGCACATATAACTCTCCTCTCTCCAGTAAATGACACTGGATATCATTGAATGCTTTTATTCTATTCAGCCCAATTTATTTGGTAAATTGTCCAAATTAAAGATAAACAAGTTATAAAATCTCACAAAGATGTCTACAAAGAAAAAGAAAGCATTAGGCACGGAGGTTAAACATGAATCGACAACAAAGAATTAAACTATTGGATTTTCAACTGAGGGCCTATAACGAAGGAGCAGTTGAACAAATTAGTGATCAATGGATCTTTTTTGATGAAGAAACAGAAGAAGCAGCAATGCTCGAAGACTTCCTTCAGCAAGAGATTGAAATATTTCGTGTAAATCGTTGGAGGAAAGGAATCTTAATAGAATCGGGAAAGATTCGATGTGGAAATGAAATTATCATGATTCGTGACCATGACAAGGTTAGAATCAGAAAGCATTTAATTTACTCATTAGAAAGACTTTTAGAGGGAATGAATGATGATGCCTTTTTCCAATTTGTTACCACATTAAATTCTTTAGATTTTTCTATTTATGATTGTATTTATTGTTATAATCATCTATCATTCTTATCCGATGATAATCAAAGAGATGGAGTAAACTTTATTGTCTTCGATAATCAAGAGCAAATTTGTAATGTTCAGCACCATTTTTGCTATTTCGAAAAGGTAAATGACCGCTTTGAATTCACCTTAAATACAGGGAAACGATTGGTTATAGAAAAGATGATATCTTAAGGAAAAAGGTGTGGTTTCTTATTAAGAAAACCACACCTTTTTCTAGTTGCCTATATATTTTGAAAAAAGGGATTTTGCTTTCACGATGTCATCGGTACCATGGACTAGTACACGACCATCCTTGAATACGACGATGGCAGTTTCATCATTTGGAGAAAAACGAAGTAAAAATTCGTTTCCGCTGACTTTCCCATTCTGTTTTAGGCGTTCACTAAGCTTATGTAAATTGCGTTCCCGTTTTTCTCTAAAATATATTTGCACGGTATCTCTCCCGCATAAAGAACTATAAGTTTCCTGGACTGCAGACAAACGATCAAGGAATTCAAATTGTCGTTTTACACAGGCAGGGCATTGTGGATTTTTCCCCTCAGTTGTATCCATTGAAAAAAAGGAAGTTTCCCAAATATCGATTTGCTCAAGATTAGTATTCGTCACAGCCCCTAACAGTAATTTAATGGCTTCCATAGCTTGAAAAGAACCTATAATATCTGTAATTGGCGACAAGACACCAATTGTATCGCAGGTCTCGCCCCTGCCATCTGGTACTTGTGGAAATAGACATCGATAACACGGTGTGATTCCAGGTTTAATGACGGCAAACATTCCTCTTGAACTTACTGCAGCCCCATGGACCCAGGGAATTTCATATTTAACAGCAACATCATTGATTAGGTAGCGAGTCATAAAATTATCAGTACCATCAACAATGACATCAACCCCAGACAATAATTCCTCTGCGTTATCAAGATTTAAATCTGTGATAACTGCCTCAACCTTAACCGAAGAGTTAATAGAGTTCAGCCTCTTTTTAGCAGCAACTGCCTTTGGAAGATTTAGAGTTACATCTTCTTCATTAAAAAGTGATTGTCTCTGCAGATTGGAAAGGTCAACTACATCTCTATCAATTAATCTTATGTATCCAACTCCAGATCGAACCAAGTGATTGGCACAGACTGTTCCCAGTGCACCGACACCGACAATAGCAACTTTGCTGTTGAGTAGTTTCAGCTGTCCCTCTTTCCCTATCCCTGAAAAAAGAATTTGTCTTGAATATCGCCCTAATTCGTTCATATTATAATCCTCTTTTCTAGATTAGTAGTAAATTCTAACGAGTTCAGCAATCTATGTTAATTTTAGTTGATTTTTGGAAAAGTTTAAATATTAAATATATAAAAATAATTGTATAATAGTAATTGGGTTTATTTATTAATTTTGTGAGGAATATCCTATTAATATTTTTAATATCGATGGGAGATAAGCTTCAATTTATTAATGAAAGAGAGGGAAAAACATTGAATTTAGGCGGTTTTTTAAACAAAGAAGTGGTGGTTGATTTAACATCAGGTACAATCAATTACAGACCTATTAACGAAGAGGATGCAAAAAAGTACATTGGCGGCCGTGGTCTCGGCGTAAAATATGTACTTGATAACGGCCCGGAAGTAGAGCCTTTATCTCCTGAGAACATTCTTTGTATCATGACTGGCCCTGTAACCGGCTCACGTTCTTCCATGAGTGGACGTCTTTGTGTTGTGACGAAGTCTCCGTTAACAGGTACCGTTACAGACTCTCATATGGGTGGATGGACCGCTGCACGCCTAAAATGGGCAGGTGTCGATAACATCATCCTTACGGGTAAAAGTGACAAACCAGTTTATCTTTATATTGAGGATGGAAAAGCGGAACTGCGTGACGCTTCTGACCTTTGGGGCAAAGGTACTAGAGAAACAGTTAAAACGATGCAAGCTAGATATGGAGAACAAGACCTTAGTGTCATGACGATCGGGCAAGCAGGTGAAAACACCGTTAAGTTTGCTTCCTTTATTAACGAACATGATCGCGCTGCTGGACGTGGCGGAACTGCCGCTGTTGCAGGCTATAAAAAATTGAAAGCGGTTGTAATTAAAGCTGCTCAAAAAGGAAATATGCCGCAGCCTAAGTTAGAAACTGAATATAAAGAGGCTAACAAAAAGGCGGTAAAGGCTATTCTTGACGGCGGATTAACAGCCCCAAATAAGGGTGGTCTTTCTGTTTATGGTACAAACGTATTAACCAACATTATCAATGAGGTTGGGGCGCTTCCAACAAAGAATTCACAGTTCACTCATTGGGATGAGGCAGAAAAACATAGTGGTGAATATGTAAACGAGCATTTACTCGTTAAAAATAATACTTGCCATGCATGTCCCGTAGGCTGCAAAATCGAAGTTGAAGTGAAAGATGGAAAGTATAAAACTAGAGTCGAAAGTATTGAGTTTGAATCTGCTTGGTCCTTAGGCTCAAACTGCTTATTAAGTGATGCTGAGGCTATTTCTTATCTGATTGACCGCTGTAATGAGTACGGTCTTGATACCATTGAACTTGGCCACTGCTTCTCTGTTACAATGGAGGCTTATGAAAAAGGATTGATTACAGAAGAGCTCATCTGGGGCGATGCCGATTCGATGATTGACTTAACGCAGAAAATTGCATTCCGTGAAGGCTTTGGCGGCATCCTTGCTGAGGGCCCTGCAAGAGCAACAGCTTCTTGGGGCGCACCAGAACTTTCGATGTCTGTAAAAGGTCAATCAATTCCTGCCTATGACCCTCGTGGTATTCAAGGAATTGGACTTGGTTATGCCACTAGTAACCGTGGAGCCTGCCATTTACGCGGCTATACCGTTGCCAGTGAGATTGCCGGGATTCCTGAGCCAACTGATCGCCTAAAACCAGAAGGAAAAGGTGAGCTATTAAAAATATTCCAAGATATGCTTGCTTTCTCTGATTCTATGAATATTTGCAAGTTTTCCTCATTCTCAGAAAATGCAGAGCATTATGCAGAGCAATACAGCACAATGACTGGAATACCGATGACAGCAGATGATGTGATGAAGGCTGGAGAAAGAATCTATAATCTTGAGCGCTATTATAATAACTTGGCTGGATTCAACAAAGAAGAAGATGATTATCTGCCAAAACGATTTACGGAAGAGCCTGCCTCTGGTAATAGTGCAGGAGAAGTGAGCCGTATGGATATCATGCTTAAAGAGTATTACCAAGTCCGGGGCTGGCAAGATGGAAAGGTCACCGAAGCTAAGCTTCGTGAGCTAGAAATCATCGACCCTGAAAATCAATTGGTTTAAGGAATAATCAAAAGGCTTCTGCATATTTTGCAGAAGCCTTTTGATTGGTTTAGAAATTATCCGCCGATTCTCCTTGTTTTGACCCGGTAATTTTTGATAAGCTCATTAAGCGTCATGTCATCTGAGGCACAAAATCGGATATGAACACTATTGACTTTAAATGTAGAAGTTATCGATAATTCCTCTTCCCTTACGATTTCACCATACCAGTGGTCAGATTTATATATGTAAGGAAATTGATTCGTAATTTGTTTGCCGCCTAACTCTTCAAAATATAATCCGAGGTGCTCTCGTTTGATTCCGCGAAACTCCAATTCCTGCTGCATCATATTAACCACCTGCAACTGGAGGAAAAAGTGCAAATTGATCGGTTTCTTTTACAATGGTCTTAAGACCATCCAAATGAATAATATTTCTTCCGTTAATGAATACATGAACAAATGGAAGAAGCTCTTTTTCAGGCGTAAAAATTTCATCCTTAAGATCAGGGAACATTTCTACCATCTTATTAAGTACATCAATGACCTGTTGCCCTTCCGGACTAACCTCTACCCCAACTCCGCCGCAAATTTGCCGGAGATTTGCAAACACTCTTACCAGCATAACAAACACTCCTCTCCCCTTACTTAAATAGTAAAACTATTTGCACTTCTTGTCATCTTTTTTTGAACTAAAAAAGAGCAGCCGGTAAACCGACAGCTCTTTCTAACAAACTAATCTTATACGTAAAAAATCGACATAGGCAGTTTATCAAATCCTAAATACAATACAAGTAAGAAGGCGATAACGAACTGTATCCACAAAACGGAAGTTTTTCTATTTTGTGCAACCTTGCTAAGGATCATTTCAAATAAACCAATAACCCAAATGCCTACTACGGCTTTTAATATATACAACAAATCAATATTAGACACCATGAATAGAAGTCCAACACCCGTTGCAATGATTAACAGATAAAGAACACGCAGAATCATTTGCACAATTTTAGCGCCCTTTTCTTTCCCGCCTTTTAGTAAAAATATAGCGACAATAAACAAAATTAGGGCTAGTACCCAAGCTGTTACGTGACCATGAATCATTTAATCTTCCTCCTATGTATCAATAGCTTATAGCAACACTATCATACCATAGGCATTGCCAAAATTCCTAAAGAAAAGCTAATAATAAGAACCTTCTAGTGGATTCACAGTAAAAATATCTCTAAGCACAATATTGTCATCCTTGATCCCTTGAACCTCTGCTATCTTAGTAATTTTTCTTTTTCCATCATTTAAGCGTGAAAGGTGGACTATGATATCAATAGTACCAGCGATTTGTTCCCTAATCGCATTGATAGCCAAATTCATCCCTTCAAGATAGGCAATGACTTCCAAACGGTCAATCATATTACGCGGGCTGCTGGAATGTCCTGTTGCAAGAAAACCATCAAGTCCTCTATTTTCTTTCCGAAGTATTTCACGTACATTTTTACCACGAACATCTCCAAGAATATTCCTTTCCTCTCTTGGAATGAAAGTAGAAAGGGCATTGGCAAGGGTTGTTTTACCTGCACCTGTTCCTCCGCTCACTACGATATTTAACCTAGCTCTCACACATGTACAGAGGAAGAGGGCCATTTCTTTTGACATGGTCCCGTTACAAATTAAATCCTGTAAGTCTAGAGGTTTCCAGGAATACTTTCTATTAGCCAGCCTAGCCGAATTGTATAATTTGTGATTAATGCCTTGTCCCTGATGATTTTGTTCGATTTGTTTTAATAGCCCCATAGATTCCACCCACCTTGTTTGTTTTTTGAAAACCAATTTACTCACAAAACTTAAAGAAAATATGAACGAACGGTTAGGCTGGGGGCGATAAACAGATAAAAACAACCCCGCCTTTACCGAAAGGGGGGTTAACAAATGAAGTACAACAATGTACATAGAAAGACCTATGTAAACAATGCTGTTATCTACGAAAAACACCCTGTTCTTTCGGTAACTGGCTGGCGTAGTGCAAATGCACCTTAGCCCCTTTAGCTTTGCGTCACTGATTTTCACCAGTTTTGCCTTTATCGAGAATCAGTGTTTTTACATTTCCGACTGATCTCTTAAATCTATCTTAAGTCCTTTTGCCTTCATCTCATATCCTACTATTTTATCATTTTTCACAAACAAATAGGTATTTGTACCTAATTCTATAATTTTCCCAACCAATTAAGGTTGGATTTACTTTATTTGGGCGATTGAATCACATTACACCAACCCATACATAAGATATTAGGAGAAAAAAGGTAAAGGGTGTTGTTTATGCCAGCGATTGTAGGAGTTGCACAAGTCATATCACTTGGCAGCAGTTCCGTTTTTCATATTGGAGATGTCTACAAAATTATGCCATTTTCATCTGCAAGAACTTTCTCCGGTGCTGGTTCATTTAATACGGGTGAAAGTTTAAATGTTCATAATAATAATTTAAGTAATACGAACACAAACGATTCAGATGGTATTGATCAAGGAATCTTCCTTAATGCTTAAGGAAAGGTTGGTTTTTTATGAATTTTTATATCCAGCAATCCATTCAAATAAACTTTATTAAAATTAGCAGTATAACAAATTCTTCTGTCCTGCAGATTGGCAGTGCTGGAATTATTAAACCTGCCTCATATTTGTATAACACAGGAGGTTTTACAACGCCCGCACCAACTGCAGGAGGTACTCAGACTACGACCGGGCAATCTGGCAGCCCCGCAGTGCCATTATCAGGTACAGGTTCGAGAGAAGAAGATTCAAAGTGAGGTGATGGTATGTACCAGGATTATTCACAACTTCTTCAATGGGTCCAGATGACTTTACAGGCACAGGAAAATAGAATTGCAACTCTTGAACACACCATTCTAAAACTTCAGGAAGAAATAAATCAATTAAAAGATAAGCCAAGTATTCGGGTTGATAAGATTGAATACAAATTCGATCAATTAAAGGTTGAAACTCTTGAAGGAACCTTAAACATTGGACTAAATCCATCCGATTTGGCAAATATTGAAGATTTTGCCGTGGAAAATCAATCCTTAAAAACACCTATGCATCCTAAGGCACAAATGCAGCGTTCTATGAAAATCGAAGAATCTATTTATCAGTATTTAGAAACCGAACTGCCAGTGCTATTTAAGGAAACTCAAAACCAAATAAATGTTAGATTAGATGATTCCTATTTAGCTTTCATTAAACAAGATATCATGAAACAGCTTCCAGCCAGGATTGATTACCATATACAAAATGCTGCAGCCAATGAGCGGAATGGCGAACAATTCTCAGAGGAGAGCATTGTCGAATTACTTAAACAGGAAATTAGAAAAGGAATTTTAATCTTTATTAATCATTTACCAGAGAATGTGAAAGGAATGAATACACAAAATGAACTTTGAGGTATATAATCGAGATCTCCATGTTGATACCATTAGAATAATAGGGGTTGCAAGTTCGTCGCTCGTGATGGTAGGCGACACACAAACTATTCAATTGGCGTCAACTTTTGACACTCCCGCTGAATCACTTATCATCGGGCCGTTTGTCCCACTTTTTTAGGGGTGCTAAAGTTTATGCTCCAGAGATCTTCTGTCGTAAACAGGGTTAATGTGACCTCTGCTTCCTTTGCCTCTATCATTCAGCTTGGAGATTCCCGTATTATTAATGGATTTTCACGTGCCTTGGCTGTTCAAAGGGAAGCTGAAGTTTTTAATACAAAAGAAGGTAATTTTTCAAACTATCCTGTGTTTTCTGAACCAATCCCTTTTTTGCCAATAAATGAGAGTATTACGATATCTACTCATAATTGCCTTCCTATCATTAAGGTCAACACTATATCTATCCTTGCAATGTCCTCGGATGCCATACTGCATGTAGGAAACAGTGAAAACGTCTCAATGGAAGCAAGGGTTAAACATATCAGACAACTGCAGCATAGAGGGGATGAACAATGACAAGGCCGTTAGAATACAATATCACAAGCTCGCTAAGGGCAAGTAAAGAAAAGGATGTTAGTAAATGCCAGCGATAATGGGTCCAGTTCAAATTGTGAATGTAAGCGGTGGAATTGTTCATTTTGGGGATACGGTATATATTTCTCCAAAAAGTGCTACAAAGACCAATGCAGGTTCTGGAGGCTTTAATACAGGAGGAATTATATTTACTGCTAGCGGTTTAAGCGGCACAAATGTTCTTGATGCTAATTTGCTTGACCAGCCAATTGGCGGAAATAATTAGAAACGACATAAACGAGGATGTTTATGTCGTTTTCTAATTGACTATAGCTTTACTACATGAGCACCGTCAAAGAAGAATAAAAATCTTTCATCGACTTTTCTTTTCCAAATTTTCTCCAATGCTTGCGTGTATAGATTGATTTGCAGCCGGTACCGCTGTTCAAGTATTGGTTTGGCCTGTTCAAAACCACCTTTGTATCGATCACTTATCCCGTCTGATTTAAAATCAATAAGAACAAGGCCATTTTCATCCTCAAACACACAGTCGATTATCCCCTGAACAAACACAGATTCATCTTGGCCCTTCCATGTTGGATAAACTTTAGCAGCAGGTAAGGATAGGGTAAAAGGAATCTCACGGCTCACTGCCTTTGCCTTTAACATCCTCTTACCTAAATCTGACTCAAAAAATTTCCCAATGAGCTGTGTATCAATGACCTCCGCCTGTTCGACCGTTATCAGCTCATTATTAACCATGGCCTCGATTTGTGTCTTAACAGATTCTATTGTCACAGGTCTTGCTAAATCGACATGCTGCATGACCATATGGAGGGCAGTCCCTCTTTCAGCAGGGCTAAGCGCCTTTTCCTGCATAAACTTAGGGCGTTTTGTAATCGATTTTTTAAATTTGCTTAATAATTCAGTACCACTATGCTCATCGGACATTTCCCGCTGACGTTTCATTTCGGATACGGATTGCTTCGAGCGATGGGTTGAGGCATTGGCAAAGTAGTATTCCCATGTTAAACGAGACTGAATTTCTTCTTTAAAAGGAGATGTTAAAGGTATCATTTCCTTATTCTCTACCTTATCTAGGAGGGTGTCCTCCTCCAAGCTTTTGATAACTTCCTGATTTTTGACTTCGTCTGCATGTATTATTGTAATTTTCCAAGCAGAAGGGTGACAGGTAATTTCATCAGGAAGGACTGAGTTTTGAATCTCACTCTTCATTAATTCTTTACTGTCTTTGTGCCGAATTAACGCGGGGCCAACCCAATCCATGTAACAGCCTGCCGCCGCTCTTTCATAATCCTTGAGCAGCCAGTTTTGATTAGTAGAAACATCAGACCACTGATCTATTTTTTTTTCAGTATCCTTCATAGTCCCTATTAAATATAACTTTTCCTTGGCCCGTGTAAGCGCCACATACAGAACTCGCATTTCTTCTGCAAGCATTTCCATCTTCTTTCTACGCTTAAAAGCTATTTGAGGCAAAGATGGATAGGAAATTCGTTTTTCCACATTTACATACTTTGATGCAAAACCGAACTCTTTGTCGAGCATATAAGGCTTCCGGATATCAGACAGATTAAAATTACGCGACAATCCTGCAATAAACACAACCGGAAATTCTAGTCCTTTACTGCTATGAATGGTCATAATTCGAACAACATCTTCTTGCTCTCCGAGCGCCCTCGCTGCTCCTAGGTCATCTCCTCTTTCAATCATTCTTTCTACAAAACGCAGAAACCGGAATAACCCTCGAAATGAAGTTTGTTCATATTGCCTTGCACGATCATACAACGCTCGTAAGTTTGCCTGCCGCTGTTTACCACCTGGCAAACCACCTGCAAAGTCATAAAACTGTGTATCCCGGTAAAGCTGCCATATTAAATCTGATAGCGAACCCTGACGTGCCATCGAACGCCATTGTTCCAAAAAGTCATAAAAACGACGAACCTTTTCATATAAAAACTCTGTTTTTTCTGTTGGGCTGCTTCTACAGAAATTCTTAACAGCCTCCCAAAAAGTCCCCTTGTTGTACATGCGTATTTGTGCGAGTTCTTCCTCGTTGAGCCCAACAATTGGAGACCGTAAGACCGAAGCCAACGGTATATCTTGAAATGGGTTATCAATCACTCTTAGCAATGACATCATGATCGCTACTTCCGTTGCTTCAAAATAACCAGAGGAAAGGTTCGCATAAATCGGTATACCTTGTTGTTTAAATTCCTCCATTATTTGTGGTGCCCAGGTCATGGAGCGAAGAAGAATCACTATATCTCGATACATAATCGGACGATAAGAATTGGTTTTTGGGTTATAAACCTTGGTTTCATTCTCGATCAACTGTTTAATTTTTGAAGCCATTACTCTTGCTTCAAGCTGGGATTTTTCTAAATCCACCTCATCAAACTCAGAAGGTCCGATCTCCGTTTCTGCTTCAGCTGCTTCTGCAGATAATTCTTTACTATCATTATTTTGGTCGATAAGTAATAGCTCAATTGGAAATGGTTCATCTTCTGGATATGGTGCACCCGGCCTTAATTCAGCAGCTTCATCATATTCAATTTCTCCAACCTTTACACCCATAAGTTGTTTAAATAAATAGTTTGTTCCATCCAGTACCTCTTTCCGGCTTCTAAAATTACGAGCCAGATCAATTCGTAATCCAGTGCCATTACCATCCTGCCTGAAACGGTTATATTTTCCTAAAAATAAATTAGGCTCTGCTAATCGAAACCGATATATTGACTGTTTGACGTCACCGACCATGAACAGATTACCATTCGTCTCATCTTCTTTTGATACCAGCTTTAATATGGTTTCCTGAACCATATTGACATCTTGGTATTCATCCACAAATACTTCATTAAACTGTTGGCGATAAGCTACCGCTGCTTCCGATGGAAGAAACTCTCCTGCAGTATTTATTTCTCCTGTCAATATTTCTAGGCAATAATGTTCTAAATCGGCATAGTCCACAAGTCCTTTTTCACGCTTCGCTTTCTCAAAGCGCGAAGAGAAAACAGTGACCAAATGGACCAGTGTTTCAATGAGCGGGCGCATTTCAGCCATATCCCGTAAGAAGCCTTCTGGTTTTCGCAAAAACAGCTCTTCTTTAATATCTTGGATCCTCTTTTTAGCCTTATCACGTAGTTTTTGCGCTTTTTCAGTCAACTCTTTGTCGAAGTGATCGCCTTTAACTTGTTTTGCTCGGGAAAATGACCATGTCTGCATCGCCTGATAAAGAGCTGACCACGAGTCACGGTTCGCCTGGATAAGCGTATTAATCACATTTATATCATCAAGAAAATTTTCCGCCCTTGGTGCCGGACCACCTGGAAGCTTTGTCACTTCCAAGCCCCGCTCAATCAATTCCTTTGCACCTTCCAATTGAAGTTCCATATCAAAAACAAGCGCTTGAATGAATGGTAATTCTTCAAGATTTGTAATAGAAGCAACATCATACATACCTATCATTGACTGTAAATAATGACTAGGCACAGGGTTTGACCGTGCAAAATCATAAATATCTCTCACTATATCCATTAGGGCACTATCACTGCGGTCGCTGGTAAAGGAATCTACTAGCCTAAAAAATGGCTCATTATCTTTTTTTCCATACTCCTCTTCAAATAGCTCGTCCATGACTTCATCCCGAATTAATTGTGCCTCTGTTTCATCAGCAATTCTAAATCCAGGGTCAACATCAATAAGGTAATAGTATTTACGGATAACCTCCATGCAAAAGGAATGCAATGTGGAGATGGAGGCTTTGTTTAATAGGCTAAGCTGCTTTCGTAAATGCCTGGATCCGGGATCCTTATTAATCGCTTTTTCCAATGCTTCTCCGATACGATGACGCATTTCAGCTGCAGATGCGTTCGTAAATGTTACCACTAATAACTCATCCACATTAATAGGGTCTTCTTCTGATAGAATCTTTTGGATAATTCGCTCGACCAAAACCGCTGTTTTACCTGAGCCTGCTGCGGCTGCGACAAGAATATCTTTATTTTTCCCCATAATCGCTTTCCATTGGTCTTCCGTCCAGGTTGCCCCCTCTGGTTTAGGAGGTATTACAAAATTACTCATTTACGCCAACCTCCTTCCTTATTAATTCAAAGATTGTTTCCTTGGGCTGCGGTGTTAGAATTCGATATTGATTTTCAATCGACTCATCAAATTGACAAACGGATTTGTAGGCACAAAATGTACATGGTGTTTTATCTTTCATTTTATAAGGAGCAATGTCAACTTGACCATCCACGATAGCCTCTCCTGTAGTTTGATAGAGCTTCCGGACATAATCCCTTAAATTATCAAATTCATTTAGACTTGCAACTTTTGATTTTTTCGTCAGATTCCCATCTTTTTTTATGCCTGCTGAGATAATCTGTGAATCACCTGAATCAAGTGTTTGGTCCATGAGTTTAAGGACATCTGGGTCACCCATCATTAAACCGTTCATCTTGAATTTTTTCATGATTTCCTTTTCGATTTCTTCAATCGTCAATAATTTAGTAGTGCTTATTAATGGGTTATGGACATGGAAATAAAGGACCCCCGCTGGGCTTGCTTTCATTTCTACCAGTTGGTCAGAATGTGTAATGACTATATCTAGGTAGGTTAACATTTGCAGGGCTAGTCCATAGTATACCTCGTTCAGGTTAACATCCTTTTCACTCGATTTATAATCAATTACACGTAAGTACGTACTATCATTAACACCCTTTGCTTGATCGACCCTATCGATACGGCCAGCTAGTTCCATTCGTTTGCCATTTTTTAATGAAAACGTTAATGGCGGAAGCTTGCCATTACGTCCAAAGCTCAATTCTAATCCGATTGGTGAGAATCCACTTACTTTTGCATGTTCGCTTAATACTTGAGATGCCCGGGTAATAATTTGTTCTAATTTTCGTTTGATATAATGATGACGTTCCGAACTTAAAAGAATTTCATTTTGGAGCTTAGGAGCTAAAGCACTCACCGCTTCTTTGGCCAGTTCTTCACATTGTTTCTTTGTAAGAGATGCCCAGCTAAGTCTTTGTTCATTGACATAATCAGAGATATGTTTTAAAGCAGCATGAAATAATTCACCTATGTCAGGAGCTTCCAATCGGAAAACCTTCCGTTCACGAAGCTTTAGCCCGTGCTGTGCAAAATGGGAAAAGGCACAGCCATTGTACAATTCCATTCGTGAAACACTCGCCTGTATGGTATCCCCATATAATTCGTCCGCTGTTTCCTTTGAAAGCTGTACCGTTTGGTTGGTATAGAAGAGACTAGCGAATACTTTCTCTGCTCTTTGCTTCCACTCACCGCTGATATAAAAGTTATATACATCCCACCACAAATCGGATATAGGATAATTCCGCTTTTTCAACTGAAGCTGTGAAGTCAAGTAAGAAAGAGTGGTTTTGTGATTAGTAACAAAGTTTAACTGTTCTTCTTCTGTTAACTCAGCAGGATCGGTACCATAAAAATGTTCTGCTAAATTTGGATACATATCTTTTAATCTTTTAATATACGAGGAAGCTATTAATGCCTTTCCTTCATCATTGGCAAGCGGGTAACTCACGTAAAGAGATTCTGATGGTGTCGTTAGGGCCTTGTAAGCTATAAAATGCTCATCCAATAGCCGTGTTCTGCTGCTTGGAGCTACGATTAAATCTGATTCCATTAACATTTCACGCTCATCATCAGATAATATCCCTTCATCGGCAATCTTTGCTGGTAATACCCCCTCATTTACACCAACAATAAAAGCTGTTTTTATATCTGTCAGTCGAGATTTCTCCAAATCTCCTATGATAACCTGATCTAGAGCTGGAGGAATAAGTGAAAAATAGAGTGATTCGAATCCTGCTTCCAAGATAGCAGAGAAAGACTTTAAGGAAACCGCATCATCTCCTAATATTTCCACATATTGATCCAATAGATCAATACAGGCATTCCATACCTGATCATGCTCACGCATTTTGACTAGATTTCCTTTCTGTTCGGCTTCCATTTTCCAATTTTCTAGTTTTGAAGGAATATCTAATTCTTCTAGATATAAGTAGATTGCTTCACAAAGTTTCCGGCCCGTGTCTGCCTTTTTAAGCCTTCTTGATAACCGTAGAATGGGTGCTGTTACCATAAGCTTTAATTCATTCAATTGCTGTTCTATTTCTTTTTCCGCGTCGGTTTGCACATTTGTTTCCATCTCCAGACCATTGAAGCGACGGTATGTCCAGCGGTCTTTACTTGTCCATTTACTGCCTTTAATTCCATAGGCAAGTACATAGTTTTCTAGTCTATCCATTTTTTCCCGTATTCGATCTGGATTTTCATGCAGCGGGTATATCAATTCAGTTTTGATTACTCTAAAAACAGGCTCATAACGCCAAAATGATTGAATTACCTCCATAGTTGACCGGATTAATTCAATCAATGGGTGATTCAGCATTGTTCTCTTTTGGTCAATAAAAAACGGAATTTGATAATCAGAGAAAACAGGCTCTACGATATCATGATAATCAGTGCCATTCCTTATCAATAGGGCTACGTCTTTATACCGATAATTCTTTACCCGAACTAACTGAAGAATTTCGCGTGCAATCCCCTCTATCTCTGCTCTTCGATTAACAGCTTGCCCTATATAGATGTCTGTTTTTCCATCATAAGGGGTTGCTGGTCTGGTATCAAAATGTCTCTCTAAATGCTGTAAAGATAACTGATTCCATTTCTGCTGCTCAGATAGAAAAAGCGGAGACTCCATTTCAATTCCTTCCGCTTGTGCTAAATTGTATAAAGTGGTGCACGTATCACTTGTTAATCGAAATAAATCCAATTCATCTGGCACCATTTCAAAGGAAGTTTTGTCAGTTGTCATGGTAATCGTTACTCTCTGACAATGTTTCATTATCTGTTGTATGACAAGGTATTCTTGTGGCGTAAAGCTATAAAATCCATCTATATAGATTTCTGCCTCTTTTAAGTAGGTGGATTCAGAAACCTTTTCTGAAAGCAAACGAAAATAATCTTCTGAACTGATATACTTACCAAAGACTTCATCTTCAAATTGTCTATATATAATCTCTAAATCATTTAGTTTATCTTGTAAGGCTCTAGAAGCATTTTCACTATTTCTATTACCCTTCCCTGCCTTATCAATCAACTCATCTGGGGTAATACAATAACGTTTAAACTCAGTAATCATCTGTTCAACTTGCTGAACAAAACCATTTTTATCAGCGGCACGCTGGAATAATTTTAATTCGTCTTTCTTATCCTCTATAATTTTTCTAATAAGCATGCTTAGTCCAACACTACTTAGATGATATCGGCTAATACCTCCAGCCTCCTGCAATATTCTCCAAGCTAACCGTGAGAAACTGTACACTTGTGCACGTATCATTCCACCAAGTTTTGGATTGGTCGCTAAGCGGTATTCTGTTGAAAAAGTCATCTGTTCTGGAACAATATAAATAATCGGTGCACCCTCTGGATTTTCCAGCAGCCGATCTTCAATTTCATTCATACACATTTGTGTTTTACCGCTTCCCGACCTTCCGGTAATCATTCTTAATGACATGTTTCTTCCTCACTTTCCGATTACCCTGTTTTAAAATTACTTACTCTCATTTTATCATAAAATGAGCACAAACGTTTGGAACACTTCTTACAGATTAAAACCAGTAATGGTAATTTTTAAATAAAAAAGAGAGTCGATATTATCATCGTACTCTCAGGTTTCTACTCTATTCTAATTTAGAATTGTACATCCATTTCGTTTAGCGGCCAATACCGGAGGTCAACCTTTCCTACAACCTGGGTTACAGAGATGAATCCAAAATGTCTGCTGTCCCAGCTGCCTAAGCGATTATCTCCTAGCACGAATAGCTTTCCTTCTGGTACTGTACTTTCACCTGTTATTTCCTTCAAACTAAAATCACCTGTAAGTTTGATACCAGGTATTTCTTGCTTATAAACAGATAAAAACGGTTCGTTGTATTTGTGTCCATTGATATATAATTGATCATCTTTAAACTCAATCTTATCTCCTGGAAGCCCGATTACTCGCTTGACGTAATCTTCTTTCTCATTTGCATGGAATACTATGACATCAAAACGGCTCAAATCACTAATTTGGTAGCCCAGCTTATTAACTACTAATTTGTTCCCATCCTGGAGAGTAGGCATCATTGATTCTCCCTCGACCACATAATTAGAAAAGAAAAAAGTTCGTATAAAAGCAAAAATAATAATACCAATTGCAAAAGCCTTAACCCATTCGATCCCCTCTTTTTTCCATTCAATATTCACCTTTAACTCCTCCTTTTCTTCAACTCTTTACCTCTATTTATCTCCTCATTATGGTCATTTTCCATCCTCTTATTCAATCTTACTTCAATTCTTTTTCCAACATACCAAAGAATAAAAATAACTAGAAAAACGATGGCAGTACGGTAAGGCTGAGTAATCAATGATTGAAGGTCATAGCCAACAAAGCTGATGGTAAAAATCATCACCATCTTACCAATTGCTACAGCAAGCATATATTGATAAATACTAATTTTCGAAAGAGCCGCTACAACATTAACCACAACAGATGGTGTAAATGGGAAACAAAGGAGCAAAAAGAGCGGTCCAAAGCCATGTCGATCTACCCAGTCCATCAACTTTTGAACCTTTGAGTGTTTTGATAGAAAAGAAAAAACTCTCTTTTGTCCATACTTCCTTATAAGGAAAAAAAGCAGCAGCGCTCCTAAAAAAGACCCCAGCCAAGAATATAAAAATCCCAGCCATAATCCAAAAGCACTGGCATTAGCCATTACAAAAATAACCAATGGCAAAAAAGGTAAAAATGCTTCAATCATGGGCAGCACTACACCGGGGATTGGGCCAAAGGACCGGTACTCTTGAATTAAGTCCATTATATTTTCTAGTGTGAACCATGCCTTGATTGCTTCAATGTCCATATGATTGCTCCTTACTTCATACATTGTTGCTGTTTGTTTGTTTTTTATTTAGTTAAAAACTGGTGAAAAGCTTCCCTATTCATCTCTAAATTTAAATCTAGAACAGATCCTTCCCCTTTTATTCTTGCGTCTTCATATCCGTTTTCAATTGGAATTCTAAAGGTCTGAATATTTCCTCTATCTTTTGCAAAGAAATCTTTTGCCATAAACAATATATCCCCGGTATCCATGTTTGTATTGATATAGGGTGTAACTACACCAATTAATTTCGGGAGTTTGGGGATGGTTTGAATTCCTGAAAGCTGGTCGCTTATCGCCTGAAGTGCCTGCTGCTGACGTTGAACCCGGCCAAAGTCACCTATCGCATCATGCCGAAAACGTACAAAACTAAGCATTTGTTCGCCATTTAGTCTTTGCAGTCCTGGTTCTAGTGGAACTTCAACATATGCTGACATTTTCTTTTCAACATTTATTTCTACGCCATTCGGAAATGCCTCATCAACCAATTGCACAAAGCCTTCAAAATCGACAATGGCATAATATTGTAAATCAATATCAAAGTTTTCTTTTATTGTTTTCCTCATTAATTCAGGACCGCCACGCATAAAGGCAGAATTAATTTTATGTTTACCCTCACCTGGGATATTTACATAAATGTCTCTCATTATAGAAGTCAGCTTATAAGTGCCTTTGTCTTCATTATAATGTGCAATCATGATAGTATCCGCCCGTGATACTTCCTCGCCCGCTCTGGCATCGCTTCCTAATAAAAGAATATTGGTGGCCCCATATTGATCTTTTTTACCTTCAAACGTGTAAACTTCTTCATTAACATTATTTTCCTTATTCATTTTCTCTAATGATTGATTAACTCCTTGTTTATACTGATAATATGTATAACCTGCAGTTCCTCCAAATAGTAGCAGCAGGACCAATAGTATTGAAGTCTTTTTCCTTTTTTTCTTTTTTGTGTGTCTATCGTATCTCATACCAGATTCACCTATCTATGTCATATTTTTTAGAACAAATTTATTGTGTACATATATAATTCATTTTCCCCGAAGAAATATCCTTCTATCAAAAACTTTCTCATACAAGTACCAAATTTTGCAAACAAAAAACGCAAGCTTTAAAGCATTGCGTTTTCCATCAGACTTTTGTATGATAAATTAAGAACAAACGTTCGAATTAGTTATTTGAAAGGGGTCGATGACGGGATGACCAGAATTCCAGAGGAAGATCGTAATATAATGGAAAAAGCCATCTATTTGCCTATGGTATTAATTGTCTTAAATCGTGATTTAACCGTTGTAGAAAACAGTCCTTTTAAATTAAAAAAACCATACTTAGAACTAATTGAAGAAACCATGAAAAGCATTCAAACGGAATTAGCTGAAGTGAAACGATATATGAAGAAGAATAATCTGAGAGTAATGGAAACAAAACGGGATGAAGCCTTTACCATGTATATGTTTTTATATAAAGGGTATGAAGAGGCTCATAATTACTTTAATCCAAGAATACGCAACAAAGTTCAAGAACTAATGGAGTTCTATTTTCTAAAACAGTACCTGTCCCGTTAAGATATTATTGTTTATCCTTAACCTTATGTTTGCCATATTGATAAAAGTTTTCTGAAGCCTCCATGGGTTTTGGCCGTTGTAATAAATAAAAGGATTTTTTTTCATTGTACTCAATTCTTTGCATTAACTTCGTTCTTAAGTAAGCTGTTCTCTCCAGTTGAGAAATGATTGAACTGCACGAAACAGGGAATTTAAAAGACTGATTATTATTAAAAAGGATTAAAGTTTCTTGGGGATTTACTCGATCGTAATCTTTTACATGTTCATGGGAAATCCAAATACATTCTTGACGGGTTGGTGATGTGGTAGGGAAGAAAAAAATGCGGTTTGTAGGATCAATTGCAATGGGAATCTTATGCGCATACCCAACTAACTGTTTGGTGCCATTCCTACGACCTTCATAATCACTTCCATAGTATTCACAACTATTTCTTATTATTTCGAGTGGTTTATAGGAAGATAAAAATTTGTCCTCTACTTCGAAAATCTCCGAATAAATTTTACTGCCATACGCGATAGGTTTAATAAACATCGTAAATGGATTTACCTCATACTCTTCAATTTGTTTTAGCTTCAATATGCTCAACTCCATTAGCAATTTTATCCATCATATCATGTTTAAAATTTGGTTGATTTATTTTTCTGAATTGTTGCGAATTTATTCACAAAGTTATTACGGAAAAATAAAACTGAAAATTATAAATATTAATTGATATTATCAAAAAAACCCCATATAATAATAAAAAGCATCGAGGTGATTTTGATGAATGAGAAATCATACACGGAATTAATGAAAATTGGTGCCATGAAACGTCAACGGAAAGAGAATTTTGTCCAGGATTTGTACATTGAAATGCTCTTATCAGAGATTCAATTAAATGTCGAAAGAGAAAAACTGCTGAAGAAAATTGACCGTGCGATTGACCATCGCGATAAACAAAACTTTTACCTTTTATCAAAACAATTAGTTGAAATAAACAAACGGTTTGGAACGTAAAGAATAAGGCTGTGTAAAATATGCCTGTTGATTTCCACTCCAGGCACTTCGCTTTCCGCGGGCGTGCCGGGGAGCCTCCTCGGCGCTTAAGCGCCTGTGGGGTCTCCCCAGCCCCGTACTCCCGCAGGAGTCTTCGTGCCTTCCATTCCAATCAACAGGGTGCAAAAATCACAGTTTTTTTTAACACAGCCTAAAATAAAAACGGGAAAGGAGATTAAATTCTCCTTTCCCGTTTTTATTTATTTGCGTTGTTTAACTTCATATTCTTCAAGCATTGAAATACGCTCAAGCATGGAAGGATGACTGTAACGGAATATTTTTACTAATAAAGGCGGGTTAACCTGGCTTAGTCCCGAGCGGGTTAATTCTTGGAAGGATGTTATCGCAGCTTCAGGATTCTGTGTCATATTAATCGCATATCTGTCAGCCCTGGTTTCCTCATACCGAGAAATGAGATTAGAGATTGGACTGGACGCAAACAAAAGCATGGAAATGATCATGAAAAAGAGCGGTAAGGAACGAATATCTTTTACGTCTGGAATTTTCAATTCTTTTCCATATCGCCCAATTGCCCAATTCATAATTCGATACGTTAAATACAACCCCAAAAGTGAGAACAATAAATATAAAGCGATTCCGATATAGATATGCTTTTCAACATAATGACAGATTTCATGTGCCATGATAAATAAAATTTGATCATCTGATAATTTATTTAAAGTAGTATCCCATAGTACAATCCTTGCGTTTGAGCCAATCCCTGATACATATGCATTTAAGGAATTTGTCTCCTTGGACATATTCACTTCAAAAACATGTTCGGCGGGAATTTGCGCTTTATCTGCTAAAGCTAATATCTTCGTTTCTAATTCTTTATTTTTCAAAGGATAAAAATCATTATATAACGGGTCAATGATTACGGGCTGTAGAAACATCATAAACAAGGTAAAGGGTATCGACAATATCCAGGCATAGAGCCACCAGCGTTTAACACTTTTTTTCATGAGCCAATATAAAACTGGGACAATAATCAGTAAAGTCCCGTAATTAATCCAAAAATCAATTAACTCCTCCTTCATCCAAGAAGCAAAGGTTTGTGTTGAAATGTTATAAGTTTTTGACAAAGTGTAACTGATATAGCTTAGTGGCAATGTAGCCAAAAAAGCAAAAAATGAAAGCCATATCATATATATAGCTGTTTGAAGCAGCTTATACTTGGACGAATTTTCAGCCCATGATTTAAATGCTTTTGAAAAGCCAAACAGTAAAATCAGAAAATAGAAAAGCCATTCAAATGGTGTTGATAAGAAAAATAACAAATTTCTAATTTTTGAATACTCTTCACTCAGCATTAATTCCCTGCCATTTAAAAAAGTAGCAGGATCAGCTTTCGTCCCTTGATATTCAAAAGGCAGGTTTGAGTCTGCAAAGTAAAATAAATACCAATAAAAAAACAACCCATATATTACATAGGCCAAAACTGCATAGACTCCCATTTTTCTAACCATGTTTTGTCCCCCTTTTTGTACAAACTCTCTATATTTAGTTTAGTTATAAAGTTCATATTTAGAACTAAAAAAAGCCGGGCTATACCGGCTTAGAGAAAATAAGAATATAGAGCAAGAACTGTAATCGAGCCTAGAACTACAATGATAACATTTGCCCCTAAAAAAGCAGCACCAAAGGCGGCAGCGGCACCAGCAATTCCATACCAAATATCATCTTTTTGAAGAAATAAAATCGCCGGGAATATTAGTGCACCAAGGGTTGCATACGGAACATTTTTTAGTACACCTTGGATAAATGGCGGCAGCTCCATACCTTTAAACAATACAAACGGAAGCATTCTTGGTATATATGTAACTAACCCCATTCCAATAATCATCCATACTATTTCACTTTTCATGCTTTACACCCCAATGCCTTGCTTTTATGACGTCAATCAGTTCAATTATTATAGCGGATAAAATGGTAGATATAACGATTGCCCATCCTTGAGCCATAATGCCTCCGAATGTAAAAATCGTATTAAATATCGCCGCAAGAAGAGCTAGAAATATTACCTTCGCACTTTTTTTCAGCGAAGGAACTAAGAGGCCAATAAACATGGCATAAAGCGCCACGCCCATACTCTCTTGTAATGTTTGTGGAAGACTTGCCCCAATCAAATGACCAATCCCAGTGAATATTACCCAACTCGAATAGGCTAACAAATTAACTCCAAACATAAAACCAGAAGTCACTGTCCCTTCTCTCGTTGCCGCCACTGAAAAGGTCTCATCTGTAATTCCAAATGAATAAAGCATTTTAGTGCCAAGATGATCATCTTCACACTTTTCAGTTAAAGAAGTCGACATTAAAAAATGACGAATGTTTACAATAAAAGTAGTTAATACTATTTCAACTATTCCAGTCCCATAGGCAATTAAACTTAATGAAATATACTGTGAGGCTCCAGCAAATACAATCAAGCTCATCAATACCGATTCATAAATAGAAAGCCCTGATGTTTTGGCAAGAAGACCAAAAGTCAATGCAATCGGAAAATAACCAATGCCAATGCTAATTCCTGCCTGTAATCCTTTTTTAAATTCAGTCGATTCTTTTCCTATTGCAAAATCAGACAACCTTATCTCCCTCTTTCTCCCTTTGAATCAAAAGTAAATTTTATCAAATTTTTGAAAATAATGAAATAAAAAAACATGGCGAGGATTCAGCCATGTTTCCTTGTTTTTATACCGTCTGTGTAATTTGTGCTTTTAACGCCCTTCGCAGGATTTTTCCAGTTGTGTTTTTTGGAAGTTCCTCTAGAAATTCTATTGTTGAAGGAACTTTATACTTAGCTAAATGTTCTCTGCAAAACTCAAGTAATTGCTCCTCAGTCGTATTCGGATTTTTGCTCACAACATAACATTTTACTGCTTCTCCGAGATTGGAATCTGGTACACCAAGAACGGCTGCTTCTACTACATCAGGATGATTATAGAGGACTTCTTCCACCTCACGAGGATAGACATTAAAACCGCCGACAATAATCAAATCCTTCTTCCTATCTACGATGTAAAAATATCCATCTTCATCCATTCTTGCTAAATCACCTGTATATAACCAGCCATCACGTATAGCTGCTGCTGTTTCTTCCGGCATTTTGTAATAGCCTTTCATGATATTGGGACCAGATACAATTAATTCACCCACTGCTCCAACCGGCAGGTCCTCTCCGAGTTCATTTACAATTTTGTTCTCAACGTGGAGAATAGAGGTTCCAATTGAACCAGCTTTACGCGGTCGATCCAGTGGATTGAAGCAGGTAACCGGGGAAGCCTCAGACAAACCGTATCCCTCAGAAACACGGACATTAAATTTCTTTTCAAAGTTAGCTAGCAGGGCAACTGGTAATGAAGCTCCGCCAGATATACATAATCTTAGAGATTTAAAATCTTCAGGGTTGCCTTCAGGGTATTGGAATAAGAAATTATACATCGTTGGAACTCCGGCAAAAACGGTTGCTTCATACTCTTTGGCTAATTCAAAAATTTCTTTCGGACTAAATTTTGGGGCAATCAATAAGGTAGCCCCACTTAATAATGGTGCATTTAAAGCCACAGTTAAGCAAAACACATGGAACATAGGGAGAGTAGTGATGACACGATCTTGATCATTCATCCTTAAATAATCGCCCACATCGCTAGCATTGCTATATAAATTTTTATGAGTTAGCATTGCACCTTTAGGTTTCCCGGTGGTACCAGAAGTATAAAGAATAATCGCTGTGTCATCATCCTGAAGCTCCGGTCCTATAAAGGAAAGATCACCAGAGGCAACTACTTCTGTAAACGATTTCATTTTAGAGTAAAGTGAGAGTGATTCAATATTTTGCTGGGGGATACCATTTTGACTAGTTTCACAGAATACAAATTTCTCTACCTTAGGTAAAAAAGCATGGACTTTTTCTGCTAATGGAATAGCCATATCGAGCGCAACGACAACTTTTACATCACCGTTATTTAATATGTAACCAATTTCATCTGGTGTATAGATTGGATTAACTGGAATGACAGTAGCTCCCAACCTCAATGCCCCATATAAACTTATAACGAAATGAGGTGAGTTCCCTAGTAACAAAGCTACATGATCACCTTGTTTAACCCCTAACTTTTCAAGCCCAGAAGCGAAGCTTGTAATCGCTCCATCCAATTCGGCATATGTAGTACCTTGTCCCATAAAATAGTAGGCAGTTTTGTCTGCTGCATATTTAGCAGTTTCCTGAAGTCTAGATGATAAATTCATAATTTCCCTCCTCCTTATGAATGAATACTCATTCACTAAATCGTAAAAATTTTCTAAATATATTATATTTAAAGAAATTTAAGTATTCAAGCAAAATTTTTTTGTATTAGTCAATTTTCTACTTCCGCAGATATCCATATCAAAATCCCCTTCTACATCATATTTTATCAGTATGTAATAAGAAGGGGGATTTGTATGACCTTAATAGGCATGCTGCATCATAGAAAAGATCCTAATACTGTTATTAAGTCCTATGCCTATGCTGTTGTCGCAATGGCAGAGGGCGCGGATTTCATATATTTTACTCCAAAGAGTGTAAGTTTCGAAAATCAAACCATTGAGGGTTATGTATATAAAAATGGCTCTTGGCAGAAAAAAATTACACCATTCCCAGATGTTATCTATAATACAGGGAGCCCTGAGAAACTTGAAGCCTCAAAAGATATCATTAATCAGCTAAGGGAAACCATTCCTTTTACTACTGTTTCATTAGGGAATAAATGGGGTATTAATGAACGCTTAAAAAAAGGGAAGGAATTTTCTAAGTACTTAATTCCAGCCCAGATTCTTCAGGAATGGAAAGATCTACTGAATTTTCAAACCTTGTATCAGGATGTGGTTGTCAAACCGATGGATGGAAGGAAAGGACAAGGTATTTATTTTATTAAGAAGTGCGACCAAGGATTTATTGTTAATAAAGATTCTAAGGATAAAGTCTATACCCAAAATGAGTTGAAAGAGTTTCTCCAATCTTTACTTCAAGAAAACACATATATTGTTCAGCCATATGTTAAAAGCAAAACAAAAACGGGTCTTATTTTTGACTTTCGTCTGCATGCGCAAAAAAATGGAGAAGGCAAATGGGTCATTACGACTATTTATCCTCGAATAGCCTCAGATGGTACGATTGTAACCAATATTAATAATGGCGGGTACACCAATTATTTAATGCCGTTTCTCAACCAAGAGTTTAATGACGAGGAAGCCCTTAATATTAAGCGAACATTAGAATACTTTACACTTGCTCTTGCCCGTCATCTTGACGAGCTTCAAATGCTGGAATTTTCAGAAGTCATTGATGAGATAGGAATTGATGTTGGTTTAGATGAAAATCAAAAACTATGGATTTATGAAGTAAACTGGCGTCCCGGCTGTCCCCCAGCATTTTATTTAGAACTTGATGTTGTTCGAAATACAATTCAATATGCAATTTATTTAGCCAATAATTACGAAAAAGTTAAACAGGACATCAGGCAATTTAAAAAGAAAGATATGGAAAAAAGAAAAGTGCCCATTATTGCAGTAACAGGCAGCGCCGGAAAAACCACGACAAAATCGTTTATTACATCAATTCTTAAAACAAGATGGAACACCTTCGAATCGAAAGATTATTGGAATCGGACAGATCATACACAAATACATGCTGATTTAATTAATTCCAGTCATCAAGCGGTTGTTTTAGAGTATGGAATGGGTTTCCCCGGAGTCATTACAGAACATTGCCGTATCATTCAGCCAAATATTAGTGTCATTACAAATGTGGGAATGGCACATATAGGAAACTTCGACGGAGATATCAAAAAAATTGCCAAGGCAAAATCTGAATTAATTCATGGAACAAAGAAAAACGGTATCTTATTTATTAACAAGGATTGCGAAAATTCAAAGTTACTCGAAACCGATCAGTTTAAAGGGAAAATTATCACAACAGGAATAAAAAATCCGGCTGATTATCGTGCATATGATGTCTCTTATGCTGAGAATGGGATGGAATTTAAAGTAAAACTTCAAGACAAAGAATGGTCATTCTTTATTCCGATTTATGGTGAACATCATGTTTATAACGCACTGAATGCTATAGGCGTTGCTGATTATTTAGGATTTTCTCCGGAGGAAATAAAATCCGGTTTACTCTTTAGAAAGCCTCCGCGCCGTTTAACGGTCTACCAATTAAAACAAGCCATCACATTAATTGATGACTCTGTTCATTCCACACCGCAAGGAGTTAAAGCAGCCATCGATGTCTTAAAAAATATTAGCCCCAATCGAAAAATAGCCGTCCTTGGCCGAATGATTGGGCTTGGTAACCGAAGAGTTGAGCAATATCAACAAATTGGTAAATACCTTGTTAAACAGGGAGTTGACATGGTTATTACTTACGGTCGTTATGCACAGGGGATTGGATATGAGGCAATTGCTGCAGGTCTTCCGATTGAAAATTTCAAACATTTCATGGATGAAGATGCGATGCACGAATACCTCCTAAATGTTTTGCAAGAAAATGATTCCATTCTTGTAAAAGGAGCAAGTATTATGAATATGTTTAATACCGTCCAATTTCTCAAATCCGCTATTGGTATCGATAATAGACAAACTACTTCAGAAAAATAACGATAAAAAGATCCCCATATAAACCAGTATGGGGATCTTTTCTACTCTATTCTAAGATGAAAGGTAATCTCATTTGCAGCCTGCTTTGCTATCCTTTCTGCTTCTTCTAGGGTATCTCCTTTTGCAATAACATACGCATAGCGGTGCCCCATGGATAACGGAGGTGTCACATACGTTCCACTCTTCGGTTTGACGTACACTTCCACCACACCAGGTATAGACATTGCCCTTCTCTTGCCTGTTACTTTTTCTAAAAAGCCTTTATTTTCAAGGATGACATACTGTGTAAAGACATAATGACTTGTGGTCTTTTCTAAAGAGGGGGTCTCACCTATTAACAATTTTAGTGTTTCTTCTACTAAGCTATAACCAAAAGCAGCTTGAATCATCTTATTCATTGCCCCGCCGGAAATTCGTGGGTTTATTTCGATTAGTTTCCATCCATCCTCCGTCAATCTTAGTTCTAAATGAAAGGCACCATTTTGAAATTTTAATGAGGATACAATTGTGTCTATTATATCTAGTAAACCCTCCTCTAGCTGCGTGGGTACTTCTGCTAACACGCCATATCCCGTTACAATAAACCGTTTTCCCTTGGTAATTTCTTGCTTGATAACGGCACAAATGAGAACTTCCCAGTTAGTGACTAAAACCTCAACTAAATATTGGTCTCCCTCCACATATTCTTCAATGATGATCGTTTCATTTGGATTTTTTGCACGCACCTTACCTGCGTTTTTTTCTAATGCTTTCATATTCTCTGCAAAGATGACATCCTTTGAGCCAGTTGAGGAAGCACACTTCACCACCACCGGAAACTTTAATTTCGGGTCAGAAAGATCAACTGGCATTTGCATATCTTTTGTAATTAACTTAAATCTTGGAGTAAATGATTGGTTGGCGAAAGTTGATCTAGTGGTATCTTTATTTTCCATTATAGCAAGGGCTTCCGTTGATAAATAGTTTACGCAATATTCATCAGCCAACCTTGAAGCTGTTTGAACATATTTTGCAACAAAAGTAGTAATGATTACGATCTCATGTCCACGTTGCTGCAATAACTCAATTTGTTGTTTTATTTCTTCGATCTTGCTAAGGTCGATTAAAGTCATATGATGGACATCCTGATATTCACTTCTTTGCTGCATTTGCTTTTCAAGATTAGTAAAAACAACCGTATAATAACCTAATTCATTTGCGACTTTTACAGCCTCTCTGCTTGACCCGGATTTATTTACACCGATAAATATGATCGTTCTCATTCTTCTCACTCCTATTTTCCCCTGACAAAGATGAACGCCCTATATGTTATGAAGGAATTAAACTTTTGTATGGACTTTTTCAACATTTCTTGGAATTTAGACGGACCAAACCATGTATTTACATAGTTAAATGTACAGTCCCATCGTAAAAGAACTCATAAAATAACAGGTAACGTATTATAGGATTGGAAGTGAATAAAATTCATGAAAGCTTTTTCCATTTTCGAAATTCGCCATATCATCAATGGTGAATTGCTTCAAGGCTCTGATGATTTACTTGTTGACTATATACCTTATTATCAAAATATTAATAGGAGAAAAAGAAATGTACTCATTTTTATAAGAAATAAATCTGATTTGGACCTCAGCTATATTAAGACAAGACTTCCTTGTGCAATTGTAATTGACAATGATTTCGATGGACTTAAATCCATAGAGGAATTAACGGTCATTAAAGTAAAAAATGTAAAGAGAGCATTTTGGAACTTTGTTCAATTTTATCGAGGGTTATTTACGATTCCGGTAATAGCAGTAACCGGTACATGTGGCAAGACAACCACTAAGGAAATGATTGCGCATATCCTTAGAGAGGAGAAGAAAAAGGTCCAAGCCACTAAAAGCAGCGCTAATTCCCGGCTTGCACATTTACACTATTTACTTGGAATAAATGAGGATACGGATGCTGCAGTAATTGAAACGGCTGTAGGCAAGCCAGGGGATATTTTATATGCTTCTAGATTTTTCAAACCAACAATTGGGATTATTACAAACATTGGTGCCTGTCATTTAAATGCCTGCAAAACCATTGACGCCTATGTTGCAGCAAAAGGAGAAATGGTTTCATGCTTAGACGATAGTGGTGTTTTGATTTTAAATGCAGACGATGAAAAAACGAAAACAATTTCCTTAGAGCATTTTAAAGGTAAGATTGTATACTTTGGCATCAAGAACCATGCTGACTTCTATGCAACAGACATTCAATATGGTAACGGCGGCATGAATTTTAATCTTAAACTAAAAGAGATTAGTTTACCTGTATTTGTTCCAGGGTATGGAGAACACCAGGTTGCCAATGCCCTGGCTGCCTTTGCTGCTATAAATGAAATAGGTATAGACGTAACACAGGCGGCAAAACGGTTGCACTCATTTAAGAACCTTGGGAGACATTTGGAAATAACCAAGGGGTACAATGGCGCTACTATTATTGATGATACTTGGAATTTTAATACTACTTCGTTGGAAGCAGCGATGCAGGTTTTAAACTATGCAGCTGAAGGAAAACATAGAATCGCTTTGTTTACTGATATGGCTGCACTCGGAGATTACAGTCTTCAACTGCATAAGGAAGCAGGTGAAATTGTCAAAAAATATGGGGTAGATACAATTATTACAATTGGTAATCGCTCTAAAGAAATGGCCCACTATACACATGACCTTGGGTTAAAATGCACGATCCATTCATTTCATGACTATGAACAGGTGTATTCACTGCTAAAGGAAATTTTAAATAAAAATTCAACATTATTAATAAAAAGCTTTGGAAATAACACCTCTATGATTGAATTAGCTTCTTTTTTTAAAAGATAATTTCTCCCAAAATGTGGAACCATAGGTGGGAATTTCCTCGGTTTCTCCTCCAATTTCTATGTTAAGATGAGGTTGTTCCTACTCGAGGAGTAAACAAAACAGGAAGCGAGGAGAAACATTTATGAAAAAGAAATTGATTACAACATCTGTGGCGCTAATGATAACTTTTAGTGGAATGAGTATTCCTACTTTAAATATAACGACAAATCATGCAGCAGCTGCCACAACAGCAATACCTAATCCTTATAATAACCAAGCTGCAGTTGACGCTAAAGCAGACCAAATCATCGCAACAGCGAAGGATTTAATCGGAAAAGCTACGTACGGTACGAAGAAACTAACCTACCCTTATCAATTTACTTGTGCAACATTTGTAAATTATGTATTTGCACAAAATGGCGTTGATATAGCGACTGAGACAGAAGAGTATATGATGGAACAAGGCTATGACGTTCCAAGAGATCAACTACAAAAAGGTGATCTCGTTTTCTTTGACGCTAATCCAACTAATACTGATCCTACCGATCATCTTGGGATCTATATTGGCGATAATAAGATTATTCACATGGCAAACCCTGAATTAGATATTACCATTTCTGATTTGGATAGCACTTCTTATTACCGTAATAATTATGTGAAAGCGAAAAGAGTACTTCCAAGTCTCTTATCAGCAAATCCTGCTACAAAAGGTGACCAAGTGGTGGCCGGTTACTTCGCTTTGAAAGACAAGGTGAAAATTAATTCAACAACGAATAACGCAGCAACTTCAACCTTTACAAATGCGGGATTAATTGATCATATCTATAAGACAGCAGGTATTAATTTAGGTACAACAAACATGACTGAGCAAATGAAATTAGGTGAGCCCGTTTCTAAGGATAATCTAAAAAAAGGTGACCTTGTATTCTTTAACAATACTACAGGTTCTAACACACCAGCTTTAGTAGGTATTTACGGAGGCGACCATCGTTTACTTTTAGCATCTACTGCCTATGGAACTGTGACTAGAATTTTGTTCTTGCCTTATTATAATGACTTGCACTATATTACTGCGAGACGTGTGATTACGGAAACACCAGTAACAACTACAGCACCTGCACCAACGCCAGCACCTGTACCAACGCCGGCACCTGCACCAACGCCGGCACCTGCACCAACGCCGGCACCTGCACCTGTAGTGCCAACTAAAGCTGATTCTATTGTTACTACTGCTACAAGCCTCATAGGAAAAGCAAACTTTGGCTATGTTTATAATGAAAGTACGCTAACATTTACGCCTGGTGGTTTTACAAAGTATGTTTATAATCAGCATGGGATAAACTTAAAGTCTACTCTAGCCAGTTACCAAGCTACATTAGGACAGCATGTCGAGAAGGCTAATCTTCAAAAAGGCGATTTGATTTTCTTTGGCGGAGCAACCATTAGCAACGTAGGAATCTATGTAGGTGATAACCAATTCATCCATCTAATTAGAGGTAAAGGAACCATCAAAGAAACTTTAAATTCTGATTGGGCAACGCAAAATTACAAAACTGCCCGCCGAGTTTTATAAACAAAAGAGGAGCAAATTTGCTCCTCTTTTGTTTATAGTTCATATTCTTTTTTCCACATAAGTTATACTCTTTCTTTTTCCAGTTGCGACAAAATCATTTTTTAAGTAAAGTCTCAAAGAATAAGGAGTACACTTTGCTTTAATAAGATTCTTATTTAAGGTTTCCACATACTTGTCCCGTTCTTCAAATAAACGTTTGTAAATACCCTTCCCCCTAAATTCTTTTCTAACAAAATCCGTATTGTAATAAACGAATGTTTCCTTTATAACACATGACACAATACCCACAATCTCTTCTCCATACTTGGCGCCAAACCAAATTGTATTTTCTGTATTCCTAATTCTCATATTTCCCCTGAGTACGTAAGGCACAATTGGAGATATTTCATCAAATGTCATCTGAGAAATGGTAATATTCATCATCCTCAACTCCAGCAGATATTTAGTACCTTTGATACTATATGAAAGGGATTTATAACTTGTCTGTGTAAACATACCGGATAGATGGCCTAAAAAAAACACGGTGAATATTTTCACCGTGCTGAACTCTAATAAATTAGGTCGATAAATTCTTCTTTTGATACGTTTCCGAAATAATAAGTTATGTCGACATCTTTAAGTACAGCTTCTAGCTCACTTTTTTCATAGCGAACATGCTTTAGTTTAGTTTCAATATCACTTACATCACCAACACCAAAAAAGTCGCCATAGATTTTACAGTTCTCGATGACTCCTTTATCAACATCCAAGCGGACATCTATGTGCCCCACTGGGAAACGATGAGAATGCTGAAGATTAAATTTCGGCGATTTCCCGTAGTTCCATTCCCAATTCTGGTAACGTTCCTTGGATAGTTGGTGGATTTTCTCCCAATCCTCTTCCGTTAGTACATATTCCGTTACCTCTTGCCCTTGGAAGATAAACTTCAACAAGGCAGAACGAAACTCTTCAATCGTCCATTTATCTGTCAAGAATTCTGAAATATTAGCCACTCTACTCCGAACAGACTTGATTCCCTTGGATTCAATTTTATCTTTTTTCACTCTTAAGCTTGAGACAATGTGATCCATTTCCGAATTAAAGAGAAGCGTCCCATGGGTGAACATACGCCCCCTTGTTGAGAACTGAGCATTACCTGATATTTTCCTGCCCTCAGCTAAAATATCATTTCTACCACTTAATTCTGCATTAACTCCCATCTGTTTCAGTGCCTCAATTACAGGCTCTGTAAACTTGCGGAAGTTATGAAAGCTATCGCCGTCATCTTTTGTGATAAAGCTAAAATTAAGATTGCCAAGGTCGTGATAGACGGCTCCCCCGCCAGACAATCTGCGTACCACATGGATACCGTTACTCTCAACATACTCTGTATTAATTTCTTCTACTGAATTTTGGTTTTTTCCAATGATAATCGATGGTTCATTTATGTAAAATAATAAATAGGATTCATTAATATCGAGATTTTTTAACGCATACTCTTCAATGGCAAGATTTATTCTCGGATCGGTAATACCTTTATTATCGATAAATAACATACTTTCTTCCCCTTCTTATAGTGAAATGGTTTGAAATTCATCTGCTAGTTTTATTATACCAGTATATTCTGTACTAGCTTCATTAATCAGCTTAGATAAATCTCCGTAATGCGGCAAATGGGTTAAAACCAATTGTTTAACACCTGCTCTGGCAGCAAATCTTCCCGCGTCAATGCTATTCATATGTCCCGCAGACTTCCCATTTTGGTGTTGATAAAAATTACATTCACATAACAATAGATCGGCACCTTTAGTAAACTCAATAAATTCTTCTTTAAAGGAACTATCTGCTGTGTAAACAATTGACTTTCCGTTTGCTTCTATCCTCATGGCATAGCAAGCCACTGGATGATCTGTTTTTAAAAAGGAAGCCTTAAAAGGTCCAACAGTAAGAACTGCATTAGGTGAATATGTAATTCCCTTTGTAATTTCTTTATAGGTTAATTTCGCAAATTCCGCATTGTCCAATGAGTGTCCATAGATTGGTAATGTTGGAAAGCTCTTTCCTAAGAAGCCCTGGATTAACCGAGCGTGCTGCAGGACTCCAATATCCGCAATGTGATCTGGATGATAGTGAGAAACTAAAACAGCGTCGAGCTCTTCCGGCTCAATGATATTTTGCATTTTTGCAAGAACGCCGCTGCCACAATCAATCAATAGTTTAAATTCTTCATGTTCCAGTAAATACCCTGAACTTGCGCCATTTTGTTTTGGGTATCCGCCCCAAAACCCAACAATTGTTAACTTCAACTAAATACCCCCTTGGTTAAAAAAAAGAAGCTATTTATAAAACAGCTTCGCGTTTATTCTTTAACATTTAGATACTCTAATACAGATTTTACAGCTTCTTCACCTTGATCAATACAATCAGGAAGCCCTACACCGCCGAATGAGGCACTCGCTAAAAAGACACCTGGAAGCTCTGATTTGATATGCTTTCTGATGGTCTCTAAACGCTGTTTATGTCCCACTGTGTATTGCGGCATGGAATCCTTCCAGCGTGAAACAACAGCAAACTCAGGCTGCATTCCAATATCCATTGTCCTGCTTAAATCATCAAGAACAATCTGAATAATTCTATCATCAGAAAGATCAACTATCGTTTCGTCTCCTGCTCTTCCTACATAACAGCGAAGCAGCACCTTACCTTTTGGAGTAGAATGAACCCACTTTTTATGTGTCCAAGTGCAAGCTGTTATTGAATAATCACCATTTCTAGATACAACAAATCCGGTGCCGTCAATATCATTTTTTATTGCTTCTTCAGGAAATGCCAGAGCCACCGTTGCCACAGATGTTGATGGTACTGACTTAAAAGGATCAAAAAAACGATAGTCTGAAAACATAGATTGAGTTATTTTATGCGGTGTTGCCGCAACAATACAATCAGCAATCAATGTTTCACCGTTATTCAGATATAGCTCATATTGATGATTAGTCTTTGTAATTTTATCGACTCTGTGCCCTTTTAAGATTGATTTAGGGTCCAGTTTCGCTTCAATACCTTCTGCAAAGGACTGAAGGCCAGACTTAAAGGTTAAAAATGCCCCTTTTTTCTTCTCGGCAGGTTGATTTGCTATCGGTTTGGAAGGTGTGGTTTTCTTCATCCCAAGGATAAGGCTGCGATATTTTTGTTCAACTTCATAAAATTGTGGGAAGGTTGACATTAAACTCATTTGATCAATATCACCCGCATAAATACCCGATAATAACGGTTCAATTAAATTTTCAACTACCTCATCGCCCAACCTTCTTCGAAAAAACTCACCTAAAGATTGGTCAGTATTTCCTGCGGACCTTGGTAAGATAAAATCCGCAGCTGCTCTTAGTTTACCTGGTATTGAAAACAACCCCGTCGTTATAAATGGTCCTATTTCAGTCGGAATACCCATAATGGAGCCCCCAGGCATCGAATAGAGCTTGTCATTTACAAGAACATAGGATTTCCCAGTAGAATTAGATACCAGCTGCTCCTCCATCCCTACTTCCTTAGCAAGTCTAATCATGCTCACTTTTCTAGCTAAGAAGGAATCGGGACCTCTTTCAATGGTGAAACCGTCTCTTATCACGGTTTGCATTTTACCTCCGAGACGTTGTGAAGCTTCGATCAATTTGATTTCAAGAGGCAGCTTTTTATCATTTATGATTTTTTGAAGATAGAATGCCGCAGTAAGGCCCGCTATTCCGCCCCCAATAATGGCTACCTTCTTTTTTTCTTCCGTCACGGATGTCATCCTTCTTTCTTTATTCTGATTGCATTTGGCTGGATAATTTTTTTTGTATGACCGTTGCCATAGCATCAATTAAATCATCATGTGCGTTCGGCATTTCAGGACGGTAGTATTTTGCTCCTACTTCCTCTGCCGCTATTCTACACTCATAATCGTTATCATAGAGGACTTCCAAGTGTTCGCATACAAAGCCCACTGGCGCGTAAACAAAGGCTTTATAGGAATGTTCTTTTGCTAAGTCCCTCGTTAAATCCTGTACGTCTGGTCCTAACCATGGGTCAGGAGTGTTCCCCGCACTTTGCCAGCCAATCGTATATTTAGTGACACCAGCTTGTCTTGCAATTAAATCAGCGGTTTCCTGAAGCTGGCTTGGATAAGGGTCACCAAACTGTAAGATTTTCTCTGGAAGGCTATGCGCTGAAACAATCATCATAGCGTCATTTTTTTCTTCTTGCGGCATTTGATCATATATTTCCTTAATTTTATCTGCCCAGTAGTTAATAAATTTAGGTTCATCATACCAGCTATCAACGGAAGTAATTTTAATACCTCCAAGTTTTTCTGCTTCTTCATTTGCCCTGTTATTATAGGACTTAATGCTAAAAGTGGAATAATGAGGCGCCAATACAATACTAACTGCCTCTTTAATTCCATCTGCGTGCATTTCCTTAACAGCATCCTCGATAAATGGTTCAATATGCTTTAAGCCAAGATACATTTTGAATTGTATGTCATCTTGAAGCTTATTAAGATGTTCTTCTAGTTTTTTTGCCTGCTCCATCGTAATTTTAGCTAATGGTGAAATACCGCCAATTGCTTCATAGCGATTTCTTAACTCTTCAATCATTTCTGGAGTAGGCTTTCTGCCACGGCGAATATGTGTATAGTAACGTTCCAAGTCATCTAAATGATAGGGGGTACCGTATGCCATTACAAGTAAACCCATTTTCTTTTTCGTCATCTTCCGCACCTCGTTTTTATTTCTTGCTGATATAAAAATGTAGATTTTATCTTATGTTAAGGGCTCATATCAGGATTTAGAGGGCCTCTAATTTTTTAGGGCCCTCTTTTTCATGCATATTATATTGTGCCAAAAAAACACTTATCTTACCAATATTAACACTCGATCACAGTATTTATCTGCTTCGTTTTGATGCAGAATACTCATGGACAAATGAAGTTAATTTCTTTAAGGTTGCAGGGTTTACGGACGGGAAAACGCCATGGCCAAGATTAAAGATATAGCCGCCCTGAGCCATCCCCTGGTCTAAAATTGCTTTAGCTCTTTCTTCAATCACTTCCCAAGGGGATAACAGGATTGCTGGATCTAGATTACCTTGAACCGTTTTATGAATCCCCATTTCTCTTGCTTGTTGAATCGGAAGACGCCAGTCCAATCCAACTACATCAACCGGAAGGTCATTCCACTCTAAAGCAAGATGACTCGCACCTACTCCAAACATAATAAGTGGAACATTCTCTTCTTTCAGTTCTGTGAAAATCCTATTCATGACTGGCTTAATAAAATAGCGGTAGTCCTCGACATTTAGAGCTCCAACCCAAGAATCAAAGATTTGAATCGCTTTAACTCCGGCCTTAATTTGTGATTTCACATATGTAATAATCATATCAGCAAGTTTTTCCATAAGCGCAAACCATGCTTTTGGTTCTGAGTACATGAATGCTTTCGTCTTATTATAGTTTTTTGAAGGTCCTCCCTCAATCATATAACTAGCGAGCGTGAAAGGAGCCCCGGAAAATCCAATTAAAGGTACTGACAATTGTTCTTCGGTTAATAATTTAATCGTATCTAAAACGTATGGTACGTCCTCTTCCGGATGAATTTCTCCAAGTTTTTCAACATCTGCTAATGATGTAATTGGATTGTCGATGACAGGACCAATGCCTGATTTTATTTCAACCTGCATACCAATCGCCGGCAGCGGCGTCATGATATCTTTATAAAGTATAGCCGCATCAACATTGTACTGCTCTACTGGAAGGCGGGTTACATACGCACAAAGCTCAGGCTGGTGAGTAATTTCAAATAATGAGTACTTTTCTTTAATTTCTCTGTACTCTGGCTGTGAACGACCTGCTTGACGCATGTACCAAACTGGGACATGATCTGTCTTTTCTCCTCTTGCTGCTTTTAAAAATGTATCGTTGATTTGCTTCATCATGTAAATAAATCCACCTTTCAAAAGACATGTCTCGTTATATTCTAATATATGTAGCAAAAAATTAACAACTTTATAGAGTACATAGCACTGTTTTCACTATATCGATTATTCCTATTTATGTATAGGTTACAATGGAAAGTGTCAAAAAAAAGTCGTTTTTATGTAGGAATGAATTTATATAAGTTAGGGAATATACCCTTATAAGTAAAATTAACGAATGAGGTAATGAAAATGAATGTATATATCACCACAGGGACTTTTGAATACTTGAAAGGAATAGAAATGACGTATCCTTCTGAATCAATGGCAACCATGGTTAACCAAGATGGTGCCCTCCTGTTGCATGAAACTAGTAAAAAGTCAGTATTTAAGGAGCCAAGGAAATATGAGATATTAGAATCATCAGGGTTAATTGGGAAGGAAGGCTTTGCTGTTATAAACAACATACCAATAACAGAAGAAAGCGTCCCCCTATTTGAACACCAATTTAAGGATCTTCCCAGCCTGCTAGAGAAAGAAAAGGGTTTTATAGCCATTCGAGTCCTACGCCCTTTATCATCAAATACTTATATAATCCTAACAATTTGGGAAAGTGCGATTACCTTTGAAAACAGAAAAACACTTTTGGATTCTGAGATAAAAAAAGCTTATGAAAATGTTAAACACTCACACATATTTACTAGCGCACCATATGTCAGCAAATATACTATCGTTACTCCACAATAAGGTTTCAAAATAAATCCCCGACACTTGGTCACATGAACCTCTCATGTGATCTTTTTTGCTTTTACCTACACTTGATCTGGTCACATTTTATAAATAAATTTTTTTAAAAACCTCTCACCACAGAAATCTTATTTCATATTCTGTATTACATCAAAAGGGCGAATTACCTAATTATTGCTCTTAGATGAAGATGAAAGGAGGTCATTGTATGCTTGTCGAGCTTTCCGCTCTTCATTGGATATATGTTGTCTTTATTGCTCTTATTATCGGATTTATGGTCAAACGAAGAGATACCACCCTAATTTGTATCCTCGGAATATTCCTTATTGCTATTACTGCGACGGGCTCCTTAAGCAGTTCGGTTAGCAGCATCTTCAACAGTTTTATTTACGCAATTACAGAGTTGTTATCGACTATTTTAGTCATCTCGATTATTGTAGCTATGAGTAAAACCTTAACATCTACTGGAATAAACGATGTCATGATTTCACCTTTTACAAAACTAATTCGTAACCCTGCGCTCGCCTATTGGACCATTGGTATATTAATGATGGTCATTTCCTGGTTCTTTTGGCCGTCACCGGCTGTTGCGCTTCTTGGAGCCGTACTGCTTCCAGTCGCCTTACGAGCAGGTCTGCCAGCTTTGGGAGTGGCCATGGCAATGAACTTGTTTGGGCATGGTATAGCCTTATCAGGAGACTTCGTCATTCAGGCAGCGCCAAAATTAACATCGGACGCAGCAGGAATTCCAATCGGTGATGTTATCAATGCTAGTATTCCATTAGTATTTGTAATGGGGATTGTGACTACTATCGCTGCCTTCTATTTTTTAAGAAGAGATATGAAGAATGGTGTGTTGCAGCCAACCCCATTTGTACCTATCGAATCAACCGAAGAAACCACATCCGAGAAAAAACTTCTCACAATTGGGCAAAAGCGATTTTTTGCCATTCTCGTTCCGATTTTATTTGCTATAGACGTTGCCTCTATGTTTATCCTTGACCTTACTGGAGGAGACGCCACTGCTTTAGTCGGGGGAACATCGATTTTCATCCTTCTCTTAATCACAATGGTAAGCCATAAAAACAAAGGTCTCGAAAAAACAACCAGCTATTTAATAGAAGGATTTACTTTCGGATTTAAAGTCTTTGGTCCGGTGATCCCAATAGCAGCCTTCTTCTATTTAGGTGATGCTGGATTTGGTAAGATAATCGGAGATTTTTTACCAGATGGTTCTCAAGGTATTGTAAATGATCTAGGGATTGCACTAGCCAACATTGTTCCATTAAGTAAAGTGGTCGGAGCAGTCACTCTAACCACTGTAGGAGCGATTACAGGTTTAGATGGTTCTGGATTTTCAGGAATTTCACTCGCAGGTTCAGTAGCAGGTTTGTTTGCTGTTGCAATTGGTAAAGGTGTGGCAACTCTAACAGCCCTTGGCCAAATAGCAGCCATTTGGATTGGGGGCGGAACATTGGTACCCTGGGCATTAATCCCTGCAGCCGCAATTTGTAACGTCGACCCTTTTGAATTAGCAAGGCGAAATCTTCTCCCAGTGGTAATTGGTCTTGTAGTGACTACTATCGTAGCAATGTTTTTAATCTAAAGGTATCATCCTGACTAAATGATTAACATTAAAGCAAACAAAAAAGAGGCATCCGCCTCTTTTTCTATGCTTTTCTCAATCTTTTTTTAACAAGTTGGTATATATAGATCGATAAGAACAGCCAGATATATCCAAATGCAAAACCAGCGATTACATCTGTTGGATAATGTACTTGGAGTATGATACGGCTTGCACCAATCAGCAAGAGTAACAATACGGTGACAGTCACAACAATCCTTTTAGCAGCTGGAGACTTCATCCCCTCTTGCATGAGATAAGCTGTAAAAAAGTAAAAAACTAATCCAACCATTGCATGTCCACTAGGAAAACTTAAACTGTCAACATGTGCAAAATGTTCTAATTCGGGTCTTGGACGTGCAATCCAATCCTTTAAAAGCTTATTCACTTCATTTCCCAATCCGGTTGATAAGGAGAGTGCCGCTGCTCCCAAGAAATGCCGTTTTCTTAATAATAGCCAAACCAATACAATCAATGCAACGATACCAATACCCTTTTTATCACCTAATTCGGTCACCAGAAGAAAAAAAGGATGCAGGGTGTCAGGTACATCTGCAAATAAATCTGCTAGTTTAGTATCTATCCAAAAAGTTTCTTTTGCTGCCACTTTAATAGATATAAAAATGGCAATAATAACAGCTAAAAATAAGAATATGTACGAAAAATTATTCCCTTTTGTTTTCATAGATTAGATAAATCCTTTCTAATTCAAAATTCTTTAAAATTATAAATAAAAAAACAGTAAAAATCTACATAATAGTGTAAAAGTGTTAAAATAGTTTGAAAATGGGATAGGTGATGGGAGGATTCATATGTTGAAGCATTTATTTTCAAAATTAGAAGATTACTATGATGAAATGGTCACAATACGCAGGTTTATGCACCAACATCCAGAATTGTCCTTTCAGGAATTTAACACGGCCCAATATATAAAGAAATATTACGAAAAACTTGGAATCGAAGTAAAAGGAAATATTGGGGGAAATGGTGTTGTAGCAAAAGTATACGGCAATACCCCCGGCAAAACTGTCGCACTAAGGGCAGACTTTGACGCGTTACCTATTCATGATGAAAAGGATGTACCTTATAAATCATTAATTCCTGGTGTAATGCATGCTTGTGGTCATGATGGACATACCGCTACTCTTCTTATACTTGCAAAAGTATTAAATGAACTGCGGGCTGACCTAGTAGGAAACTATGTCTTCATTCATCAGCACGCTGAAGAATATGCACCAGGTGGAGCAATCACCATGATTGAGGATAGCTGCTTAGAAGGCGTTGATGTCATATTTGGAACTCATTTGTGGGCAAGTGAACCGACCGGTACCATCCAATATCGAACTGGCCCAATTATGGCTGCAGCAGATCGTTTTGAAATAGATATACAGGGTAAAGGCGGCCATGGTGCCCAGCCTCATAAAACAAAGGATGCCATCGTCACAGCTTCACAGTTAGTTTTAAATCTCCAACAAATTGTCAGCAGAAAGGTGAATCCAGTTGAATCAGCTGTAGTCACCGTAGGCTCTTTTATGTCTGAAAATGCATTTAATGTAATCGCAGATAAAGCAAAGCTGGTTGGCACCGTCCGAACATTTAATGATGATGTCCGCCAATACATTGAAGAGGAAATGGAAAGAATTATTCAAGGCACATGCCACTTGTCTGGCAGCACCTATACTTTTTTATATGAGAGAGGCTATCCAGCAGTAGTCAACCATGCAAAAGAAACAGAATTTCTCATTGCTGCTGCTAAAGAGGTTCCTGAGGTCATGAATATTGAGGAATCTGAGCCGCAAATGGGTGGAGAAGATTTTTCCTATTATTTAAAGGAAGTACCCGGAACTTTCTTTTTTACAGGCGCAAAACCACCAGGTGCCACCCCAAGCTATCCACATCATCATCCAAAGTTTGATATCGATGAAAACGCAATGTTAATAGCAGCGAAAACACTCGGGACAGCCGCAATACAAATACACAGTACTAAATAAGCTAATCCCCTGAACACAGTTAAAGTTCAGGGGATTTTTTTAGGATCCTTAATCTATATACATTCATCGCAGTTTCTCCCAAATGTTTAAGAAGATTGTTATTGGCATACGCACCTACAAACGCTCCAATTCCAGGAACTAACTGGAACATCTTAACAAGATCGATATAATCTCTATATTCCTGTTGAAATTTACGCCAATCCATTTCAACGAGCTCTTGCTTTCTCATATCCCAATTTTCAATCTCTGATAATGTTTCGCGGCGTATTTCATCACTAGAAAATGCAAGCTGGAAAATATGAAGAATAAACAGCCGCTCTTCAAACTCCTTCGTGTTAAATCCATAAATGGCAGCCGCTTCAAATAGAAATTTCATTTTAATCGACAGGAGTAAGGGAAAATCAGCCAGCCCCAGAAGAATTCCACCGGCGCCCGTTCCTGCACCTTCAACCAAAGCTGTTTTTTGGAAGACCGCTGTTTTTTTCCGCATTAATTCATCGCGTTCTTCCAGTGTCAGACCAGCAGCTTGATTTTTGTTGGTCGTAAGCTGCGACCCAAATAAGGTAGTTTTCACCATACCCTTTATGCTTTCTGTCATCACCTCGTGGACCTTATCAGGGATCATTTCATTTATTTTCCCTTGCGCCTTTTTAGAAATCCGATTCATCATTCCCGAACGTCTGGTTAATTTTCTTTTCCATTCGACCACTTCACCATATACTTTCAGCTCATATTCATTCATACTTACACCCCCTCAGCAAATAGATATTAGGCTTTTTTCCAATCCATTCATGCTTTTAGTCTTTTCTTACTATAAACAGTAACAAATAAAAAACTAAACAAGAGTCCAGATAGGAAAATTAATAACGAAAATATCCACTCCCCTTTAAACAAGATCACTAACGCAAATATGGAGGATTGAATAAATAAAATCCTAGTAAGAAGGGAATGAAAAGCAGTTAATTTATACTCTTGGGAAACTGGATACAAATCAATCCAAAGCTTGTTCTGGTGATGATTCCATAATGGCAGCAGCTGGAATCCGGTTAAATAGATAAATAAGAGCGAAAATACGACCTGCCCTGCTCCAAAGGAGATAAAATACAGTGCTAACCCGCCTATTACCGTTAATCGAATAAAAAGACCCAAATAATCAGATGATCTCAAGAATGTTCTTGCGAATAAATAATCAAGAGTTTTAGCTTGTGAAAAGGGTATCTGATTAATCAAAATATCAAGCCATTTTCTTCTTTTCACGGTATCTTTTAATTTTGGTACATCTGTGAATAAATTCGCTAATCGATAAAAAGAAGCCATCCGCTTTTCTTCTTGTGCAATAAGCAAATCCCATTTCAAACCCATTTTTTCCGCCCTGACATAGAAGGCTCGATAATAAGAAGCCATAATCAAAGCAAATATTAATAAAAAAAGGATAGGTGCGTTATTGAAAAGCAAAAAAGTAAATAACACATTAATAAAAAAACGGACGACCATGTCCGAAGTATAAACGGACGGCTGCACATAAAAGTGGATTTTCCAATTTACTGCAATATTCCAGCCCTTGATAACCAACAAAACCATTAAGAAAATAAAAAAGGATTGAAAGCCATTTTCGCTGACATGAGCATACATTGGCATAACAATGGCTAAAACCATCAATAGAATGTATCCCTGAAAAACTAAACTAAGCAGCCCAGAACGTAAAAAGTACCCTTTTAAACGCGTTTCAAGTGGAATTAAAAACACTTGGTCTGCTTCAAGTAAAAATGTATAAACAGGACTGTGTGTTAAAAATACACCTAAAATAACAGCAATAATGATCTCCGCGGGAAATTCATGAGACAATGATTTTACCCAGTCTTGATAATAAAAAGCAGCTGTGCCTAATAAAAACAAAAGGACAACGACAAGATGGCCATTAAGAATATATCGAAGATAAACACCAAATTCTTTTAAACGATGAACAGATCGGTCTTTCCATAGCTTTTTATCATCAAACATAATTTTCTTCCTTCGTTAATTGGATATATAGGTCATCTAAAGAAGCTTGTGGCATCGAGAACTGTTCTCTCAAATCAGTAAGAGTACCCTTTGCACGAATCTTTCCTTCATGAAGAATAACGAATCTGTCACAGTACTTTTCTGCGGTGGTAAGAATATGGGTAGACATTAATATGCCCGCCCCGTTTTCTTTCATTTTTTTCATTAAGTCAAGTAATGACTGAATTCCAAGTGGATCAAGACCAACAAATGGCTCATCAACAATATAGAGGGAAGGCTGCACCAGAAAAGCACACATGATCATTACCTTTTGTTTCATTCCTTTTGAAAAATGAGCCGGAAACCATTTCAGTCTTTTCTCCATTCGAAACTGTGTTAATAAATTTCCAATTCTTTTTTTATATGTAGACTCATCTAATCCGTATGCCATAGCCGTTAATCGTAAATGTTCTTCAAGGGTGAGTTCTTCGTAGAGTACCGGAGTTTCCGGGACAAAGGTAAACATCTTTCGATAAGCTTCCTTATCTTCCGTAATTGATTTTCCATTTATTTTCACTGCCCCGCTATGAGGCTCCATTAAACCGATAATGTGTTTAATTGTTGTACTTTTCCCGGCACCATTTAAACCGATTAGTCCTACTAATTCTTTTTCCTTTACCTCAAAAGTGACATCTTTTAGGACTGGATTTCTTGTATATCCTCCTGTAAGGCTTTCTATCGATAATAAAGACATGTGCTCCGTCCTTCCATAGCATAATAATTACCTTACATTTTACCAAAACAATGGCCATAAAAATAGGAATTCAAATTTTTGATTTTTTTTTGTATATTCTTCTCGAAACGGGTTATCATAATATTCGAAGGGGAAACACCTACTCGATGAAGTGATTCATCAAAAATTTGAAATGAGGTGTCTGTCAAAGACATTTAACTTTTCAAACCAGTAGCTTCTAAACGTTTCAAATAAGGGGATGGTTGTTTTGCACAAGTTGCCTGGTAACCATTTAGAGTTCATTTAACACCAGCTATTTATCAAAAAATAAATGAGGTGTTTACGGCAGATTATCATCCGTTTTTATAAGTTGATGCAACTATAAAAACAACATAGGGGATGGTCAGCTTGAACAATAATTACCGTTTATAAAAAACACTAAATTGTCAAATGAGGTGTTTATCAAACGTAATTCCTGATGAACGTATAATATGAAGCAATTCCCCTTCGAGAGGGCAGGATTCCATGCGGATCCTGTCTCTTTCTTTTTTTATTGCTCATTTATATGGTAAAATACGGATATAAAAACCAAAAGGGGTTGTATAGTTAATGAGTGATTGTATCTTTTGTAAAATTGTTAATGGTGATATCCCTGCTGCGAAGGTGTATGAAAATGAACATATTATTGCCTTCCTTGATATCAGTCAGGTCACAAAAGGTCATACATTGGTCATCCCGAAAGTACATAAAGAAAATTTATTTGAATTGACTCCTGAAATATCTAAAAACCTGTTCGAATCTGTACCCGAAATTGCCAATGCACTAAAAAAGGAGTTTAGTCCACTCGGATTAAATCTCGTTAATAATAACGGGGAACATGCAGGGCAAACAGTATTTCATTTCCATATTCATTTAATCCCGCGCTATGGTAAAGGAGACGGATTTGGAGCAGTTTGGAAAAGCAATACCAGCGATTATACTCAACAGACATTGCAAGAAATGGCAGCAAATATCAATAAACACCTCTAACAAAAGATTGAATTGTCCGAAAATTATTTCTTTATCATTTTTATATTCCTGTGATATAATGAAAACAAGTTTTTCGCTGCAGGCATTTAGGGCACTGCAGGAGGAACTAATAGCTTAGTTAAGCAGAGGAGAGATGAGAAATGAATACAAGGAATCTAGTAGTCCTATCACTTTTGGCGGGAATTGGGGTAGTTTTGCATACGGTAATGCCAGCCTTCCTCACTATTAAACCAGATATGATGCTGGCAATGATGTTTTTGGGAATTATTCTTATTCCAGAAATTAAAAGTGTTATGTTACTGTCAATTGTGACAGGAGGTCTTTCCGCACTCACAACAGGTTTTCCCGGAGGCCAACTGCCAAATATCATTGATAAGCCCATAACTGCCTTAGTCTTTTTTGGTTTATTTTTGGCATTAAAGCAATACCGAAACTCCATTATTAGTGTGGCCGTCTTAACTGCAATTGGGACATTGGTTTCAGGATCTGTCTTTTTGGGTTCTGCCTATTACATTGTAGGCTTACCAAGTTCTTTCACAGCTTTATTTGCTGCTGGTGTTTTACCTGCAGTTGCACTGAACACAATTATTATGGTTATTTTGTATCCAGTTGCTCTTTCTGTTGTAAAAAGAACAAAGACATCATCTATTGTCATTTCAAAATAACACCAAAAAGAAAAGAACCCGAGAAAGGTTCTTTTCTTTCTATAACATCAAATACATGATTAAAAGCGTGATAAAATAATTGTCACTAGCAAAAATATCACGCCAGCGACTGCTAAAGATGCAGCTCTCTTCTTTAATACTTGTTTAGGTGGATAAAATCCTGGTCTTTTTAAAGCTAGAGCATTCCAAAAAGCACTGATAAATAGCACTATACTTAGCAAAAAAAGGACCGAAGTTACGCTCTTCATTTAATACCCCCTATTGAAGAAACAAGAGTTGATATTATCATTAGTATGTATTGCCGAGCTCCCCTATGTAGAATATTCAAAAGGTTGGCATTATTTAAAGAAAAACCTTAAAATAAGGGAGAGTTATTTTTTTACATTTGTATTAAATATAAAAAAATATAAATTACAAGTAGAAAAAAACATAATTTCTAAAAATTTTGTGAATTTACATCTTTATTAATTTTTATTTTATTGGCATAATGTTAATAGAGAAATAAAAAAGTAGGTGAAATTGGGGATGTCGGAGAAACAGTATTCAATGAAAGAAGCGATGCTATTTAGCCAAAGGATTGCACAATTAAGCAAAGCCCTGTGGAAATCGATTGAGAAGGATTGGCAGCAATGGTTAAAGCCTTTTGATTTAAATATTAATGAACATCATATCCTTTGGATTGCATACCATTTAAATGGAGCATCAATTTCGGATGTGGCAAAGTTTGGTGTTATGCATGTCTCAACAGCGTTCAATTTTTCGAAAAAGTTGGAAGAAAGAGGTTTACTTACATTTTCAAAGAAAGAAAATGATAAACGAAATACGTATATTCAGCTCACCCCTGAAGGTGATGAGATCTTTCTTCGCTTAATGGAATCCTATCATCCCAGTGGCAATGCTGCATTTGTTGGTGCCTTGCCATTAAGAGATTTGTATGGAAAGTTTCCCGATATTATTGAAATGATGGCGATTGTTCGTAATATTTATGGTGAAGATTTTATGGAAATCTTTGAACGTTCTTTTCATAATATTGAAACAGAATTTAACGAGAATGATGGAAAACTTAAAAAGTCAGAAAAAACAGAACAAGAACTCTCTTAAAGACATTTAGTAAACTCTTTAAAAAGCGGTTCGAATAAATGTTGTTTTAAACAAGCATGAACAACTTCCTTTGCATTAAGATTTTCCGGTAAACAATATAGAAACTCATTAAAAAGCGGATGAAAGTTAATAAACCCTTCCGCTTTTTGTTCTTCCATTTTTTTGTTCAAATGCTCACATAGCTGGTTAAACGCCTCTACCTCATGTTCTGATACCCCGTTCTCGATTACCAATCTATAGAATTCAAGATTTGGGGCAGTCAGCAACTTTAAAAGTAATTTTTGATGGTATTCGAGAAGATTAACACGAGCTTGCAGTTCAACGTAATTGTCCATTGATTTTCGACCTCCGGGTCATTGCTTTACATTTCTACCTTCATTATGTACCTTTATCAGTCCGAGATAAACCTATCTAGAATAGAACGCGAAATAAAATTTTCCATAGTTTTTATTTCAATTTATTTCCTACTTTTCTACCATTCCTTTTAACTATCTTTTTATGTAAATTTTTGATAATGTATTAACATATCATGAACATCAGGGAGGGAATCGATGATGATCTCCATTTTTATTGTTTTGGCTATTTTCATTTTGTTCTACATTAACAAAATGACCAATTCCCTATGTATTCAAAAGGATATACCGGAAGAACGTCAGCATAAAGTATTTCGCACAATAAATGTACTTGTCACGATATTATTGATCACATCCTATGTGGAAATATTGTATACATAGGTTTACTTTATGTAATGTTTAAATGTTAGAGAAAAACAGAAGCGATGAGAAAACTTTCTCATCGCTTTTACATTTGTTTTTGATTAAAACCAAGAAGCTCCAATAATTATTAATAGGATGAATAGGACCACGACTAACGCAAATCCTCCACCGTAGAAACCAGTTGCTCCAGACACACATTTCTCCCCTTTCGTAGATGGTAAAGTTGTTGTCTGCCTCAGGCGGTAAGGCTTAAATTAAAACCAAGCCGCTCCAACAATAACCAATAGAATGAATAGGACTACAATCAATGCAAATCCTGCTCCGTATCCGTGTCCACCACTCATCGTAATACCTCCTTTATTATTTACTACGATATACTATTCAAGCTGTATGCATTTCGACTAGGCGCTTACCTTATTTCTTAGGAAAAAGTCCAGCTTTTTCTTACTGGGTTCTTATACATAGAAATCATGACGTTCAGCCGATGAGCTTAAATAGATCTCTTTTTTGTTACATGTTATCGTATGTACGAATTTCTAAATCGCAATGGTTAAATGCCCAAAATTCAGTACACAAATTCAGGAAATATTTTTGCAGACGTTCTCATTTATGATATAGTATAGTTTGTGGACAAAAACCCACAAGAATTTTACTGTTTAGGAGAGGTTCCTCATGAAAAAATGGATGTTAGCCCTTACATTAGCTGGCGGGGTTTTTGCCTTAACTGCGTGTAATCAGAGCGGAGGTTCAACTGTGGCAGAAAGCTCTGCTGGAGATATTACACAGGATGAACTTTATGAAGCAATGAAGGAAAAGGTGGGTGCACAAGCACTACAACAGCTTGTCTATGAAAAAGTCCTATCTGAGAAATACGAAGTAACTGACAAAGAATTAGACGCAAAAGTTGATGAATTGAAGGCTCAGCTCGGAGATAACTTTCAAGCGGCGCTGGCACAATACGGATACGCTAATGAAGAAGATTTTAAAGAGACAATGAAACTTGGTATGATGCAAGAAAAAGCTGCCATGAAGTCTATAAAAGTAACAGATAAAGAAGTAAAGGAATACTACGACAACTACAAGCCTGAAATCAAGGCTCGTCATATTCTCGTTGCTGATGAAAAAACAGCTTTAGAAGTTAAGCAAAAACTTGACGCTGGCGAAAAATTTGAAGATGTAAGCAATAAATATTCTACTGATGAAGCGGCAAAGCAAGCTGGCGGTGACTTAGGCTGGTTTGGTCCTGGAGCAATGGATCCGGATTTTGAAGCTGCTGCATATGCCCTTAAAAAAGATGAAATTAGCGGCCCAGTAAAGAGCTCATTTGGATATCATATCATTCAATTAACAGACAAAAAAGAAAAGAAGTCTTATGAAGAAATGAAAGACCAAATGGAAAAAGAATTAAAATCTTCAAAATTAACAAATGAGAAGATTAACGAAATTATGCAAAAAGAAATTAAGGATGCAAAAGTAAAAATTAGCGATAAAGATTTAAAGGGTGCGTTAGATCCAGCACCTGCGGCTCAGTAATTGATGCAAAGAAGGAACTCTCATGGAGTCCCTTCTTTTTTTATTCCCCTGTGGCTCTTTCTCCTTCACGGCGTTCTTTTTCTTGTTCCAACCGTGTTAAATAAATTTCTCCCTCTTTTTCAATATTTTCCATCTCCAACATACGTTCTTCTCTACCCGTTTTGATTGCCATCAACGCGCTTATCACGATACCAACCACGACTGCATATACCCAAATAGGAATAGTCATTTTTTTTTGCTCCCTTCATTAGTGGTTGTCCACTTTTTTATACAACATATTCGATTTATTGATAAATATTCATACTGAGTATAAAAAAAATAACCCAGTAGATGGGTTATTTTATTTATGAAATATCGGTTTATAGAATGATCGGTTGTCTAAGGCAAATACACGTTCAGTAAATTCACCAGGTTTAACTCTTTCTAATGCACGATCGAGCATGTTCATTTTTGCATCGAGATTATCGATATAATGAAGAATTTCTGCTTCTTTAATTAATGGCGGCTTTGGACTTCCCCACTCAGCCTTTCCATGATGACTTAAGACTAAGTGTTTTAGTATTAACACTTCCTCACCAGTTATCCCGAGTTCTTCAGCGGCTTTGCCGATTTCATTTACCATAATGGTTATGTGACCTAGTAAATTTCCTTCCACTGTATAAACTGTAGAAATTGGTCCGGATAATTCAACCACTTTACCCATATCGTGTAATATCACTCCAGCATAGAGTAAGTCCTTATCAAGACTAGGATAAAGTGAAGCAATTGATTTTGCTAGGTCGAGCATACTAACAACATGATAGACAAGTCCTGATACAAACTCATGATGATTCTTCGTTGCTGCCGGATATTCTAAAAAAGCCTTTTGATGTTTTTTCAATAAATGGCGGGTAATCCTTTGGATATTTGGATTTTTCATATCAAAGATATATTGTGTCAGTTTACTTATCATCTCTTCTTGACTTAATGGTGCGGTCTCTAAAAAATCCTCCAGCTTTACTGAGTCACTTGGCCCTGTTCTTCGAATCTGCCGAATTTTCAGCTGGCTTTTACCACGATAATTATGAATATCCCCGATAATCTTAACTATTTTTTGCGCGGTATAATTCTTTTCATCCTCTTCATTAGAGTCCCATAGTTTTGCTTCTATTTCACCACTTTGGTCTTGAAGGATAAGTGTTAAGAACGGCTTTCCATTACTAGCAATCCCTTTTGTGGCGCTTTTAATAAGTAAATACAGATCAACCTGTACTCCGAAATCATAATCAAGTATTCCTTTAGTCATCTGTCTCTCTCCTCCCCATAGCACTAGTATAACATTCTCTATGAAATTACTTCGACTTTACCTTTATGAAGATAATAAACATTTTCTGGGTTAAAATATTGAAGCAAATGTGTGTGACAAGTAAAAAATAAAATTTGATTATATTTAAGATTGGTTAAAAGCTCCATTACCTTTTTGGTACGATTAGCGTCAAAATTCACGAAACTATCATCAATGATAATTGGAAAGCGATACTTTTCGTAGAGGGTGGCGGCAAGCGCCAATCTTATAGAAACGTACACTTGCTCGGTAGTAGCTTGACTTAACTCATTTGCCTCAAACAGAGTATAATCGCTTCTTTCTATTAAAAAACCAGTTCCTGACTGTTGCAGATGTATACGCTGATATTGTTTTTCTGTCAGGAAGTATAGGTACTCCTCTGCTTTCTCCAGTATTCTCGGCAAATGAACGTTTTTGTACTTTTCAACTGTTTGGGTTAGTATGTTTTGTGCTAAACAAAAAACTGACCATTCTTTTGCTGCTTCTTCAAACTCAAACTTTTGCTGTTTATAGTGGTGGAGTAACTCAGAATATGATCCTCCTTCTTCAAGAATTTGAATCTGGTAATTTACAGCCGCTTGCTTTTCCTGCAGTTCCATTAGTCTTGACGATAACCTTTCTATCTCATCATGATAAGAAATTAATTGTTCTTCTACATTATGAATTTGTAAGAATCTTTCTATATCGTCTGCCTTTAGAAAAGAGTATTGGACCTGCTTACTAATATCCTCCAGCCTCTCGATGAGCTTTAACTTTGTTTCAAATTTTTTCCCAAGCTCATAAAATGCCCCTTCTTCCTCCACATTCGCTTCTTCCAGAAGTTTTTTCTTTTCCGAAATGAGATGTGCTTGTTCCTGTTTCATTTGGTGCAGGTCTGCCTCAAGATCATCTAGCTTTTCCTGCTTTTCTTGGACTTTTATTAACTTTCCATGTTCTTCCTTTAATTTAGTCCGCAATAAGTACCCCATCTTCGATAAGTCACTACCAAGGTCTGCTAAATATTGTTTTGCGTAAGAGAAGAGCCTTTCGGAAATGTTAGTCTGTGCGAGGTGAATCTGTTTCAACCTTGCATGCAAATTCTTTTTTTCTCTGCTAATTAGTTTATATTGTTCAATTAACTCAAAGGCTTCAAGAAAAAAAGCATCGGCAATATACTCTGGTATATGAAGTTCACTACTCAGTTTCAGTAACATTTCCTTATTTTCAGCTGCTTCAATCTCCCACTCCTCAAATTTCATGATGACTTTTTCATATTGTGTTTGCTGCTGTTCGAGCTTTATTTTGAATAGCTGCTGCTGTTCTTTCCAATAATTATCCTGCTTCAATTTTTCTTGGAGAGCTGGGATGTTACTATTTTTATATCTCTCGAGTATTTGAATGCACCTTTTTTCATCGTCTAACAACCGACTTAGAGCCACATTGATTTTTGCATTATTTTTACGACTATTGTTATTACCTAGAAAAAAACCGATTAGTAAGGTTCCTAATACCCCCATCACTACCAGTATCCATTGCTTGGAATACAAACCATATAGTGATAGAACCAGCAATAATACTCCAATAGTTAAAAATTGAATTTGTTTTTGCTTTTTTAATACAGCAAATGTTTTCTTATCCTGTTCTTGAGTATGCTGATAATACTCTATTTTGTCTTGTACAGCTTTTAATTCGTATTCAACTTTTCTTTTTTCACTTTCATCATTGACTAACTTTTCAAGGCGCGATCTATCATCAGCTGGAATCATCTGAGTTTCTGCAAAGCTAACTTTCTTTTCCAGCTCCTCAAGAGAGTTTTTTTCTTCTCGAAACTTCTCCTCAAGTTCCTGTTTTACTTCTAAGAGCTTTTGCTTTTTCCTTGCTGCCTGCTCCACCTGATTTTTCATATAGATATTGGTGTTAATCGTATGAACGTCTTCTTCTCTTAAAGGTAAGTGAAGTTTCTCATTTATGATGATGATTTTATCTTCTAAATCTACTAATTTTAATTCACACTGTTGTTTTTCTAGGACCAACTGTTCATAGATGGGAATTTGGTCTAATGCACCTAGGAGCTGGGATTCATCCGCAAGCATTTGCTTATTTGGCTGTTTTGAGGAAACTTCACTTTTAATTTGAGTGATTCTGTCCAGTAAACTTGAAATCTGAGCATTGTACGGATAAATGAGCTGATTAAATTTTTCTATTCGTTCAATACCTCTGGCAGGGAATGGGTCTTCCCCAAGTAATTTGATTTCTGTATTTATCCATCTTTCTTCTTTGACGAGGGAATGGATTCTTTGCCATTCACTTAGCCTCTCTACCTCGCTTTTTACATTCTTCAGTGCCTGGCTTACCTCTGCCATTTCCTTAGTGATTTTTTCTTTATCAGAAACTATTACTTCATATTCAAGATTTTTGGCGGCTGCTTTTTTTAGCTCACCGCTAAGTTCATGAAGTGCTTTAAGTTTTTCATTTATCAACGGCTTCTTTCCGCTTGGTTTAAAACGAGCTTCTAACTCCTTCTGAAGTTCTGCTTCTGTTTTCGCTAGGCGCTCTGTTCCAAGTGTACCAGTAGAAAATAAAAACTTACCCAATTCCTCCCCTTTCATTTGATGGATATTTTGCAGCCCATGTAAATTAAAAGAAAATATAGCTTGAAAAAGTCCTTTATCAATATTCCCAAGCAGTTGTTTAAGCAGTTCTTCTTCACCTTGGGTACCATCCTCCAGTGTGACTGTAACGTCCCCAGAAGCCTTGCCTCTAATCCTTTCTATCGTGGCAACACCAAACTCATCAAACAATATTCTAAGCTTACCGCCATAGTTTGAGCCGTTTTTCGGTACATAGCGAAGTTCTGATGATTGCTTCGTTGGGAACCCAAACAGGATTCCATGAATAAATGCCATGATCGTTGATTTTCCTGCCTCATTTTCACCATAAAACACGTGAAAATCAGATAGGTCCTTAATAACGGTATTCGTTAATTGACCAAAGCCATATATATGTATCTCCTGGATTTTCAATCAATCATCTCCTTCACTATTGATATAATAAGCCAATTAATAGTTTCTCAGCTTTATCCATTAATTCTTTCTGTTCACTTTCTGTTAGACTTATTAAATATTTTCTACCCAATTGGTGCTGATATAAAGGTGCAATTGCCTCCTCAGTAGTCTGGTAGTCATCGATGGTGGCAAACAGCTCTGTATAAAAATCTGCTTCATTCATTAATTTTTTTCTATCAAGCTGCTGGTTCTCTTCCAGGTTTAATGTAACGGTCCAAACAAATGATTCTTCATCATTTTCATAGTCTAACAGTACCTCTAGAAGTTCAGTATCTAGAATTCTTTTCTCTTGAGTATTATCTAATTGAACATTTTTTAGGTTTAAGGTAACAAGCGTACCTTTACCAGCTTTACGCAACCGTTCAATGTTTAGCTGACATAATTGCAGTATTTCTTGGAAATTGTTTGCCCCTGCAGCGTCAATCGTAACTTCCTCCCAAAGAATATCCGAAGTTTCGATAAATTCCTTTTTAACTTCGAAATCATTTAATGTGATGTGATAACATCCTTTTACGCCTACTTCTTTCTTATTACGCCCTTGAAGGTTTCCTGGGTAAATGATGGGCGGCGATTCTGATAATATCGTCCGTTTATGAATATGACCTAAAGCCCAATAATCAAATCCTTTCTCATAGAGATCTTTAATAGAAAAAGGAGCGTAATTATCATGGTCTGTTCCTCCACCTTCATTCCCGTGGAGAATGCCGATATGAAAATCCGCAGGATCATGTTTTTGATAGTCATCTATTCTTTTATTAAAAATATGTCTTTGTAAATAACTAAAGCCATAGAGATGGACGGTATCCCCACGTTTCGTATGAAATACCTTGATTTCGACATCACTGCCAAAAAAATGAACGTTTGACGGCATATCAAGGTTTACCCATGAGCCACTTAAATGATCATGGTTTCCATGGATAACATAAACAGGAATATCCTTTTTTGAAAGCTTTTGCATTTCATTACGAAAGCGAGATTGTGCACGTAAACTTCTATCCTCACCATCATATAAATCCCCGGCTAAAATGACAAAATCAACGTTGTTGTCAATAGCGGCTGCTGTAAGCTTTCCTAACGCAGTGAACGTACTCTCTCTCACTCTTGAAAGGATATTCGCAGGTAAATGCTTTAAACCAACCATAGGACTGTCCAAATGCAGGTCAGCAGCGTGTATAAATGATATCTGTTTCATTAGAAAGCTCCTTTCAGAGTTTTCTTTCATTGTAACATCTCAAAAAAGCGAATGCACGTTCTTAAATAAAATATTAAAAGGACTTTGTCCGTTTTGACAAAGCCCTTCACATTTTATTCTTTTTTGGTTAGTTGCAAGGCCTTTTTTATATCTTTAAAGGAATTCGATTTTCCATACATTAGTACTCCTCCGCGGTAAACACGTGCACCAAATACCGCTAAGATGGCGATCGTAGCCATCAGGATGGAAATTCCTAAGACCGCTTCCCAAACCGGAATATTCAGCATACCTACTCGTAAAAACATAATCATTGGGGTGAAGAATGGGATATACGATGTTATAACAATAAACGGTGAATCTGGCTTTCCAAGACCAAACATCGCAATCATAAATCCTGCTACAACGAGTAACGTCATTGGTGTAATCATTTGTTGAACATCCTCAATCCTGCTAACCAATGAACCTAAAAATGCCGCAAGAGTAGCATAGAGAAAATAACCTAAGATGAAGAAAATAACCGCATAGGCAATGGTTGATAAAGAAATATTCCCAAATCCAAATGCGTCAAAAAAGCCGCCTTCAAGAGAGGACATATTCCGTTTTATAGAAAAATAACCTACAGAAAGAAGTACCGCAAGCTGAGTTAAGCTTAATAAACCAATACCAAGTATCTTACCAAACATTTGCTTTATGGGAGACACACTTGAGATCAGGATTTCCATCACCCTTGAAGACTTTTCCGTAGCCACTTCCATTGCAATCATACTGGCATACATGATGACAGCAAAATAGATGATAAAAAGCAGGACATAGACGAGTCCCCGGGCCTGATTTAGTTCTTCTTCGGTTTTCGCATTTTCTTCAAGAGCAATTTTCTCGAAAGAAACTGGTTCGTATAGCTGCTGAAGCTGTGCTGGTGTTAGATTAATTTTTGAAGCCGCAAGCATCGTCTTGATTTGTTGGAGCCCTGTCTGAAGATCAGAAAATAATGATGAATCTGCAACAGTCAATGCTTTATATATAGCTTTAGGCAATTGTTCCTCATCAAATTGGAGCTGAACAAACGCAACAAAATTCCCCTCTTCCACTTCCTTTTCTGCCTCTTCCTCTGTACCATCAAACTCTGTTAGCTGCAGGTTTTTATTTAATGCACTCATTTGTTCTTTAAGCGGTGCATACAACTGACCTGTTTCATCTAAAACAGCTACCTTTTCTTTACCTCCGCCTTTATCGAAAGCTTCAATAATATTATTCATATTGGTTAATGCTAGCGTAATAACTACCGTCATTAAGGTTGTGATTAAAAATGACTTTGTTTTCAATTTGTTTACATACGTATGGGATAAAATAATCCAAAATTTATTCATAGGAATCACCCACTTTCTCGATAAAAATATCATTTAAAGAAGGCTCTTCAAGGTCAAATTTTCTGATAAATCCTTGGTTGACGATCTCTTTAAGGATTTTTTCTGCAACAGATTCGCCATCGATTTGCAGATGAATCCCCTCGGTTGTCGATTTAGCTTTCACTACCCCTGGATATTTTTTTAGAAAATCCAATGGAAAATCAGCATGAATAACAAGGTTTTTTTTACCAAACGCACGTTTAATTTCTTTTAAAGAACCATGAACAATGGGGGCCCCTTTATGCATAATACAAAGATGCTCACACATCTCTTCAACATGATGCATTTGATGGCTTGAAAATACAATTGTAGTTCCCTTTAGCTTTAATGAGAGAACGGCCTCTTTAAGCATTTCAACGTTTACAGGATCCAAACCGCTGAATGGCTCATCAAGAATTAATAATTTGGGTTTATGTATGACCGCTGCAATGAATTGGATTTTTTGTTGGTTTCCTTTTGAAAGCTCTTCTACTTTTTTATTTTCATATTCTGGGACTTTAAATTTCTCAAGCCAATATTTTAATTCAGAAACAGCCTCACTTTTCGAAACACCTCTTAATCTTGCAAGGTAGACAATCTGATCACTAACCTTTAATTTTGGGTATAGCCCTCTTTCTTCAGGAAGATAACCTACTAAATGACTTGTAGAATAATTTATGGGCTTTCCATCCCAAGTAATCTTTCCCTCACTAGAATCTAGCAGCCCTAAAATCATCCGAAAGGTTGTCGTCTTTCCTGCACCATTTGCTCCTAAAAAGCCAAACATTTCATTTTCAGGTATTGTGATGGAAAGGTCATTAACAGCTGTGAAATCCCCAAATCGTTTTGTTACATGTTCAAGTTTTAAAACCATACAAATTCCCCCTCTCAAAGATTACAATACGAAAGTCCTATGGAAAAGTTTCACTTTTGCAAAATATCAAGAATTGTGCAAATATTATAATATCAATATTTTAGGGGGAGAACTAAATGAATACTTACAAATTAACAGCCTTTGAGGCAAATGGGGAAAAAATAATAGATGAGGCTATTCAAGCTGAACATGATGAGGCAGCAAAAGAATTAGCTGAGAAATTATTAACAGAAAAGAATTTACTAGATAAAACACATCGGTTTACATCACCTAGCGGAAAGCTTTTATTGTTCCATTCTTAGTCTTCAGACAGAAAAAAAGAAGCAACAAATGCTTCTTTTTTCTGTCTAACTTATTTGCCGATAAATTTTGCTGGTCGTTTTTCTATAAAGGCTCTTATTCCTTCTTGGTGGTCGAATGTTCGACGCATGTTTAGCTGCCCATTTTTTTCTAACTCTAGAATCTTAAGCAAATGGGGTCTGTTCATATCTGCTAGTATCTTTTTGGTTTTGATCATTGCCTGAACTGGACGTTCCAGCCAATTGGATATTCTTGCTTCTAGAGTTTCTTGCAAATCTTCTGCAACTTCTTGGACCAATCCTATTTCCAATGCTTCTTGTGCGCTCATCATTTTTCCATCCCATATAACTTGTTTTGCCTTGACTTCTCCTAATCTTTTTTCTAAAAAGAAGTGAGAACCGCCATCTGGTATTAAACCGATTCCGATGAAATTCATTGCCAGTTTGCTCGTTTTATCAGCTATGATGTGGTCTGTAGCCAACGCAAGACTAAATCCAAGCCCCGCCGCCGCACCACTCACAGTACTAATTGTTAATTTAGGTAAACTATAAAGAGTTATGATTAATTCACTAATACAATCCATCACAGGAAAGAATTCGCTTTCATCAAGGGTAGAAAGCATCGTTTTAATATCTCCCCCTGCTGAAAAGGCTTTACCGTTACCGGTTAAAACCACAACATCAATATCATCCGATTCAGCTATTTCCTTAAATTTGCTTACCAGCCCCTTTATCATATCCACATCGATTGCATTTAATGATTCTGGCCTGTTCATCTCTACCGTTGCAACTCGTCCATTCACCCACAACTTCACCTTATCCGTTACAAAATTGATTGTCACCCCAAACGCCTCCCATAATCTTAGTCACTTCCATTATAGCTTGAATACCATGGTTAAAAAATAAATTTTCATAATATATAAAATTTTCACTGATAGTAATTTTATATATTTTTTTTTATAAGTAAAAAGGACAAAGATCAGACTCTTTGTCCTTTACAACTTATTTTCTTAGTACTTCCTTTTGAACCTGTTCTCTTAGTGTCATCTTTAAGAACTTCCCAACCGAGGTCTTCGGAATTTCCTCCAAAAACAAAATTTCATCGGGAAGCCACCACTTAGCAAACTGCGGTGTTAAAAATTCAATTAAATCTTCCTTTTTCACCTTATCCTTATATGAATCTTTTAATACCACACAAGCAACCGGTCTTTCTTGCCATTGTTCATGCGGGACTGCAACAACCGCCGCTTCAAACACTGACTCATGCGCCATTAATGCATTCTCTAAATCAACGGAAGATATCCATTCTCCGCCGCTCTTAATTAAATCCTTTGTTCGATCGACAATTTTTACAAAGCCTTCTTCGTCGATGGTTACAACATCTCCAGTGTGGAGCCAGCCGTCATGGAAGGCGTCTTGTGTTCTCTCATCCTTATAATACTCTGAGGCAATCCACGGACCCTTAATACATAACTCTCCCATTTCTTTACCATCCCAAGCAACTTCCCCATCCTTGCCCACGACTTTTATGCTTAAGCCAGGAACAAGAACGCCTTGCTTTGCTCTTATTTCTAGTCTTTCTTCATAATCTAAATTCTCCTGATAGCTTTTTAATGTTGAAATAACCACGAGCGGGCTTGTTTCAGTCATTCCATAAGCATGTAGGAATGGTACGTTATGCCGCTGCTCAAAGGCCTTAATCATCCCTTTAGGCGCAGCTGAGCCTCCGCAAAGCACTCCTCTTAAACTACTTAGATCATAAGAGCCCTCATCAAGTTCCTTTAACAGACCAAGCCATATGGTTGGAACACCAGCAGTGATAGTAACCTTTTCGCTTTCTATAAACTCTGCCAGCAGTTTTGGAGTAAAATATGGTCCAGGCAGCACCAATGATGTCCCAAACCAAACTGCCGCAAAGGGCATACCCCAGGCATTGGCATGAAACATCGGGACAACTGGCAATGCTATGTCTTTCTCACTCATAGCGGCACTATCTGCCAGCCCTAACGCCATACTATGAAGAAAAATCCCTCTATGCGAGTATACAACCCCTTTTGGATTTCCTGTAGTCGCAGAGGTATAGCACATACCTGCAGGGTCGTTCTCTTCTATATCATCTGGATATTGAAAGTTAGGATTTGCTTCCGCTAATAATGTTTCATAATCATAGATTGGTGAAAGTGTAGTTTTAGGAAGTACCTTGTCGTCTGTCATAATCACATAAGCCTTAACGCTTTTTAATTCATGTGCACATTTTTCTAGTAATGGAACTAAGTCTGGGTCTACTAAGAGGATACTATCTTCTGCATGATTGATGATATACGAAATATGCTGCGGAGAGAGTCGAATGTTAATGGTATGTAGGACAGCACCCATACATGGAATGGCAAAATATGCTTCTAAATGACGGTGATGATTCCACGCTAGTGTTCCTACCCTATCACCTTTTTCTACTCCTAGTTTATTTAAACTATCTGCAAGTCGTCTTGTTCTTTCACCGATTTGTTTATACGTAAACCGATGAATGCCACTTGATGTTCTGGAAATAACCTGTTTCTTTGGAAAATACTTTTCTGCTCTCTCAATCATCTGTGACATTGTTAAAGGTGTTTGCATCATTGCTAAATCCCCTCCATAATTGAAAGCGTTTTCAAATCATAGTATTCTTTTGTCCTATTAAATATTCGTTATGTATAAGACATTTCCTCTATAGAGAACGATTTTTTTTAGCAAATATGCATGAGCAATGCTATTTGACCTAATTTTTGATTTTTCCTTTTTTCGGTCAAGTGGGAGCCTCCCATTTGACCCAATTTCTGATTTTTGCTTTTTTCGGTCAAGTAGGAGCCTCCCATTTGACCCAATTTCTGATTTTTGCTTTTTTCGGTCAAGTAGGAGCCTCCCATTTGACCCAATTTCTGATTTTTCCTTTTTTCGGTCAGGTATGAGCCTCCCATTTGACCCAATTTTTGATTTTCGCTTTTTTCGGTCAGGTAGAAGATTACTCCATTAAAAATCCCCTGCCATTTATGCAGGGGATCCCTTTTCTGAGAAGATTGTATCTAGTATTTTTATTTTTTCTTCCGTATAAGCTTCAAAGCTTTCATTATATGTTTTAGGGTCTTTAGGATTAGCAAACTGAGTGATTTTTCCTGAAAGCGGGTCAATAAATTTGCTTGAAGCACCACAGCCAATCCCGATAATCGTCTGCTGCTCCTCCATAATCATGATATTGTATATGCTTTCTTGATTTGGAAACGCATAGCCGACATTCTCAAGGTTACCAAGAATATTTTTTTGACGGTAGAGATAATAAGGAACATAGCCATGACATTCAGTCCACTCTGTTGCAAGATTCATCATTTTTTCTACTTCATCTCGACCTGCAACTTTATATTTATCCTTGTTTTTTGTCATTTCAGAAGCTCGTTTAAACGATAAAGTATGCACCGTTAGGGATTCTGGCATAAGTTTTTCGGTTTCAGCAAGTGAATGTGAAAATTCAGCCATCCCCTCACCTGGCAGACCAATAATGAGATCCATATTGATATTGTTCATGCCCATTTCTCTCGCTAAATGATACTTATCAATAGTTTCTTTAACAGTGTGATGACGCCCAATTGCCTTTAATGTTTCTTGTGTATAAGATTGAGGATTTATACTAATCCTGTCTATTTTCCACTTCTTTAATACCTCTAATTTTTCAGGAGTAATCGTATCCGGACGGCCTGCCTCAACAGTTATTTCTCGTATATTCTCAACATCCGGGAATGACTCATACATCTCTTCATAAAGCATATCCATTTCTTCTGCCGTAATACTCGTTGGTGTACCACCGCCATAGTAAACCGTTGTAATTCGTACACCTTTTTTCTTTAGCCATTCACCAATTTTCTTCATTTCATAGTGGAGACCACCTAAGAAGGAATCCACTGATCCTTGTCTGCCGTTTATTGCATAAGCGGGGAATGTACAGTAGGCACATTTTGTTGGACAAAACGGAATTCCGATATAAATGCTGACTTCCTTATGCAGGTCATAAAGATCAGGAACAATGGCTAACTGCCTGTCGACAATATGCTGCATAAGCTTGATTTTTTCATCTGAAATCAGATAATCATTTTTTAATTGCTCGTGGGCAAGTTCTTCAGACACACCCTCCTGGACTTTACGATGTAAAAGCTTTGTCGGTCTGACCCCGGTTAAGATTCCCCACTTTTGAGTTATGCCTGTCCAATTCTGCAAAAGAGTTAAATATACATGGGCGACAGCAGTTTTGACCTGTTTAAAATATTCCTTATCTGTTTGAAAGGGCTGTACAGCTTTTTGATAATCTGTTGAAAAGGATTTCCCTTCAGTATCTAGTAAATCGGCCGAAACCTGAATGTGATGATCTACATTTATAATAAATTTTATCGTTAAATCTGCCTCATCGTCTAAAACCTTCACAATCTCTGTTTCTTCAAAAAACAAATTTGCAATCAGGGTCAATTGCCGGTCGAATCTTGTGTCCCCTAACCCGATTATCGAAATTTTCATTAGAATCACTCTTTCAAAATAAACTTCTTTAAGTGTACATAATCACCAAAATAAGGTCAATACAATGGAAATCATTCACAAACGTAAAAGACATCATCGTGCGGGACGATGATGTCTGCTCATTTACTTTTTAATAATATTCATTTTTCTTAAAAACTCAATTGGCTGCTGCTTTCTGAAGTGTTCCTTAACCATATAGGCGACACCGTGCTCATTTTTCGATCTAGTCACCCAGTCTGCTGCTCTTTTTACTTCAAATTCAGCATTCCACATAGCCACTCCTAATCCTGCTGCCTCAATCGCTGGGATATCATCCAACCCTTCGCCAATTACGACCATTTCCTTGAGCTGGATACCAAGATGACTGCCAAGAAAAGCTAATCCCTTTAACTTTGAAACACCAGATGGGACAATATCTAATCGTAAACGATCTAGTTGAATGGTTTCAATTTCTGTAAACATTTTTTCAATCGCCTTTTTTGCATCCTGAAGATCACTTTCCTCTTCAAAATAAACCTCAATTTTCGGAGGAGTCACTGGTTGATCATGTAAGTATTCACTTAATGACGAAACAAATTGCTGGGAATAAAAAACAGGATCACCTGATGTAAAGACAGTTTTGACTAACAAACTGTTATTTAATTTCAACCTATTTGCTAAAGAAAATTGTTCATGCACCAGCCTAATTTGGCACGGCATACCTTCTAAGAAACGAACGGTATCATAAGTAATATTCTCGTTAATTCTTTCGACATAATTTTGTTTATCCTGAATATTTGCAATAACGGCACCTTGATGCGTAATTAGCGGGTTTTTTATTTTTAATGCCCTTGCAACCTTCTTGGCTGAAGGAAAACTTCTCGATGTCATAAGCGTTACATAAATTCCCTTTTGCTGAACATACTCAATGGCTTCCTTTGTTGACTTATGGATTTTCCCATTACTTTGTAAAAGAGTTCCATCAATATTTAATGCAAGCAAACGATAAATCATTACGCTGCCCCCTGTTCTTGGTGAAGTTACCCTTATAACACTTTTATGATTTTTCATCCAAAGATAGAACGAGTCAGCAGAAAAGAAAAAACTTCCGGAAAAACCGAAAGCTTTTTTTAATGAGATTATATATTATTTCCGTATAGTTCCTCTAAAGGCTTCATAATTAATTGATTTAGTTCACCAATTATCATGCTCATTCGCTGTTCTGCCTGCATGAGTCGTGCTATTTTTTCATTTTGTTGTACAACGGCCACCGTTGATTGAGCCTGCTGAACTTCCTGCTCCGATATCTCTTGCCCCATCATTTGTTTTTGCTGTAAATTCATCTGAATTTGACGAAATTGATCAAACATTCTTTTTGCTGTGGGGTCTGCATTTACTTCATGATACATCTGCTGTAATTGTTTATATTCATCGCTTTGACGAATCGCCTTTTCTAATGCATAAGCCGCATCGTATAAATTAACGGACATTTTTTCCACTCCTCTTAAGAAAATAATCCTACTAACTATAACAAACTATGTTGGTAAATGCGAGGATGTTCAACCTGAGCACAATTAAGTATCACCAACCTATAGGCGATAACATACGATACCATATCTACGAATGCCTATTTTTAACATATATTCGCTTATAAATGAGGAGTGACTATGCCCCCAATCACAATTATTCCTATAGAAGCAGGAAGCAGAACTGACATTTTTGCTCAGATGTCCTCGCAACTGTTCAAACTACTGAGACTTGATGAACACCAAATCAAAATTTCTATAGGAAAAAAAATGGTGAATGTAACGATCCAAACAGTCGAGATGAAACCTAATGAGATTCATTTCCCTGAGTATCTATTTCAACAATTTTCCTTACCCATTCAACCATATAAATTTCTCGCTATATATAAAAAAGACATGAATTTACTTTCTTTAGGTCCAATCATTGGTTTAGTTACAGATTTTAAACATAAAGGAAATGATGAACCCCATTTTGGTTCGATCCATAACTTTTGTGAAGAACTTCATCACGGGATAACAGATAATGGCGGATTTCTATATGTATTTTCCTATCCAAACTTTTCTGTTCAAGGTTTTTATTTTGACGCTGGCATTTGGAAACCTGCAGAACTCCCTCTGCCAGATGTAATTTATAATCGCATTCACTCCCGAAGGTTGGAATTTGGTAAAGAGTATCAGCTATTTCGTCAAACGCTTGCAGAGTTATGTATTCCTATTTTTAATGATCGCTTTCTTTCGAAATGGGAGGTTCATGAGCACTTAATTCATGAAAACCATCTTCATTCTTATATACCTGATACAAATATTTTCACAAAAGATAATCTGACTTCCTTTGCAGAAAGGTATGAAACCATTTTTATTAAACCTGTCCATGGAAGCCAGGGTAGAAATATTTTTAAACTACAAAGAGAAAACAATCTTTTTTCATTAGAATCATCTGTTACATTACCACTAGAAAAAAAACAAACAATCCTTTCTTTTGAGGAGATATATCGGCTTCTAAGACCTTTACTGAACAATCGCATCTACATTATTCAACAAGGAATCTCCCTTCTTACTTACCAGTCTAGAGGAATGGATTACCGAGTATTGTGTCATAAAAATCATCAAAACAACTGGGATGTTACTTCGGTGGTTGCACGGATTTCCGCTGAAAATGAGTTTGTATCGAATATTGCAAGGGGCGGGGAAATCATGACTCCAATAAATGCCCTAAAAGAGAACATGAGCATTAGTAACGCAAAATCGATCATATCTCAAATGAAAGATTTAGCCATTGAAACGGCCTTGATTATTGAAAGAAAAACACCTGGAATCACGGGAGAACTAGGAATCGATATTGGTCTTGACCAAGATGGAAAGCCCTGGATTATAGAAGTAAATTCAAAGCCTTCAAAAAACTTTGAAGATGGCCAAATGAAAATACGACCATCTGCCAAGGCAATTATTCAGTTTTGTACAAAGCTTGCATTAGATACAACCTCAGAAATGGAGGATTCATAGATGATACCCTTTGGAATTATGACCTTAAACATAGAGAGTGAAGCATCATATATTCATGAGATTGCAGCACGCAGCCACTCCTGCGGCATGGTGTGTTATCACTTTCTTCCCTCTTCTATTAATCCACTGACCAAGCTGGTTCAAGGGAGACGCTTTTGTGAGACGAAACAGCGCTGGGTCGATGATCAATTTCTAATTCCCTCCCTTATCTATGATCGCTGTTTTTATGGAGATGATGCACATTCAAAGCAATGTATCCCGATTGTTTCTTGGTTAAAAAGCAGAGATGATATTACTTTTTTGGGCTTTGGCCTTCCTAACAAACTAGCATTATATGAAACTTTGTCCAGCTCTCGATTAGCTCCCTACCTACCTCATTCAGGTTTAATCAAAGATTGCTCACAAGTAATATCTGCCTTAAACAAACAAAAAAAGATTATTATAAAACCCATTAATGGATCTCAAGGTTACGGGATTTATTATTTAAGGAAAAACGATAAAACCATCCATGTGAAAACCGAAAAGAATAAAAAAATTATCTCTAGAATATTCCCAAATGAAACGAAACTGTTTCAATGGCTGCAGCTCCTGATTAATTTCCGGCCATACCTTATCCAGCCGTACCTTGAATTATCAAATACTGTATCACAGCCATTTGACATTAGAATCCTGCTGCAAAAGGATGAACAGGGGGTCTGGCTAGAACGCGGGAAGGGAATTCGAATCGGAAATACTGGAGGTATTCTTTCAAACTTAAGTGCTGGAGGCTCAGTGTTGGACTTCACTACCTGGTCCTCCACTTTATCACAAGTCAGCAAAGAATCTATTTGCTCGGAGCTGCATTTTATCACCACCAATCTCCCGCATATTCTTGAAAAAGAAATTTCACCATTATTTGAAATAGGAATAGATATCGGTGTGGCGAAGAATGGTGCCCTTTGGATTCTCGATGTGAATTCAAAGCCAGGAAGAAAAGTAGTTTTAAAAACAGATCAAGATTTAAAAGAAACCTTATTCTTTGCACCACTTCTATATGGAAAATACCTATTTCAATCCGATAGTAAAGAAAGGAAGAGCCACTATGAGAAAACGCTATACCATTGAAATAGCAGATAACAGCCATTTAGTTGTATATTGCCCTCAAGAGCTCTTACAGGATAAGGTTATTAAGAAAATTGCTTTTGGATCAAAAGCTATTGAAGTTGACTTTAGACCTCACCGTATGAAGAACAATTGTATTGTTATCAGTAATGAGGTAAAAAAACAATTACTCTTTCCTGACTTTTCCCTAAAATTGCATGTATTTATTGAGGATTCTGTTCTCAATGTGGGGCCGCTAGTTGGAATATTTACTGCAGGTTTCACCCCATTCCCCCACCGGCCAATAGGAGACAGAACTAGTTTTTTCTCAAAATTATTATCGGTTAAAGCAAACGTTGGGGCGATTCCGTTTGTTTTTGGAGAAAAGCATATCAATTGGGATACAGGGACCATTAGCGGGTATGTTTATCATGATCACAATTGGGACAGTATTGAGGTGCCTTTCCCAAACGTTATATACGACCGACTGCCAAATCGAAAAAGTGAAAGAAACCCCAAACTGGCAAAAGTGAAAGAAACTTTACAAAGAGACTATCTTATTCCATGGTATAACCCTGGCTTTTTCAGTAAACTGGATATTTATGAGAGATTACAGCAGGATCATTTAGTCACTAGATATCTCCCAGAAACACACCCATTTACTTCCTTTTCAATGATTGAAGACATGCTTTCCAAATATGGTCATATCTATTTAAAACCAATTAATGGAAGTTTAGGATTAGGAGTACATCAAATCCTTTATGATAAAGTCCAAGACGAATATTACTGTCGCTATCAAGACCGCGAGGGTGTCAATCGTCTACGGAAGTTCTCCTCCTTAGAAGGAATGTTTAAAACCGTTCTCGCAAACCGTAATCTAGACAAAATGATTGTGCAGCAAGGAATCCATTTATTGCGGCATGAACAGCGGCCAATAGACTTTCGGATACACACAAACAAAGATGATAAAGGTGTTTGGCATGTCACTGCATTGGCTGCAAAAATAGCAGGACTTGGAAGTGTAACTACCCATTCCCGAAATGGCGGGGAAATTAAAACCCTTTCTGAAATTTTCCAACCTGAAGAATGTAATCTTTATAAAGAAAAGCTGGAAAATGCTGCACTTCTGGTAAGTAAAGCAATAGCAAACAACATGGAAGGCTTTATCGCCGAGATTGGTTTTGATTTAGGAATTGATAAACACGGTGATGTTTGGTTATTTGAAGCAAATTCCAAGCCAGGGAGATCGATATTCAGTCATCCAGAGTTAAAGGATTTCGATCAACTTACATGTAAATTATCGCTGGCGTTTGCAGTTTTTTTGACTGAACAATCTATCCTTTATCCCGAGGAAATTATCAAATGGTAATGAACCGTTCATGGAGCAATAGAAAAACACCCGTTATCGGTATTTTGACTGCACGGAAGAAAGATGGATTGATTGCTGGGAATGGCACACTTTTTATGGAACTTCAAAAAAAGCTTATTTCACTTAATGGAATAAGCTTTATCTTTACACTGGATGGAGTCCACCAAGAAGCTATTGATGGATTCATATTTAATCCTGAAAGAAATGGATGGGAGAAGATTACCACTCCTTTTCCCGATCTTGTTTATAATCGAATACCCTTTCGAAGGTCAGAAGAAGAACTAAAAAGGAGTATGTTCTTTGCTTCCTTAAAAGAAAAAAATATTCCCTTTTTTAATCCTGGATTTATTGATAAATCTGAGCTCTATCACCTCTTTAAAAACCATCCCTATCTTCATACCTTCATACCAGCTACCATACCAGCCAATCATAAACAAATGCTTTCTGCCTTTTTATCTCACCATCAATCAATATACTTAAAACCTTCTCGGTCAGCTAGAGGGAATGGGATTTTTAAATTAGAACTAGATACGGAGAAAAAAATACAAATAAAAGGATTAATAGAAAATCATGAATTCATCTCATTCGATTATTTTTGGGAAGAGTGGGAAAGCAAGCTATTGGAAGATAACTATTTGGCTCAAGAGGAGATAAAGTCCATTCTTTATGAAGGAAAAAGAATCGATTTTCGTATTCTGGCACATGCCGAAAATAATCATTATAAGGTGACTGGAATCGGAATCAGACAATCCCAAAAACAGGATATCACCACTCATATTCCTTCAGGGGGAAGACTTTTGCCCTATGAGCTGTTACAGAATGAGGAATATGATCTCTTATTCGAAACACTTGTCCAATATATCGGTGCTTCACTATCTGAAACGTTTGGCTTTTTCGGTGAATTTTCCATTGATATGGGAATTAGTCAATCAGGGCAGTACTATATTTACGAAGTAAACTCAAAACCGATGAGCTTTGATGAGACCGACATTGAAGAAAGAAAAATTGAACACCTTTGTCAGCTGTTCCTGGAATTAACCGGCAAAAATAAAGACTGAAAACTTTTACTGGAATGTATTCCTAATTTCCCGTAATCTAGTAGTAATCACTAGTATGTAAGGGAGATGTAGCCGTTGCTGACACACTTTCAATTTAAGCCTTTATTTGAAAATAAGAATATTCCAGGTTGGAATTTTTCCTTTTACTATAAAAGACAAAGATACTCAGGTATCTATCACCAAACCGGAAAAATCGAATGGACAGTGAATACTCCCGAACAAGATGACATTGAAACATTAACCAGCCAAATTCATGAATTAATGCTATTTCATGTATACGAATAATCCCTGGCCTGAATGAAATATCCCCCTTTCCGCAAACTAATAAAAACAGGAAAGGGAATGGTCATTGTGGAGGAAAAAAATAACGTTCAGGCAAAAACAGATTTGCAATATGAAGGAAAAGACAAGGTCTATTTAGATATTGACAGAATGATAAATGAAGGATTATCAGGCGGTTCAGTCCATGCCCGTCACGATACTGCCAATATAGAAGAGGCAAGAAATCTGACAGAAGAAGAGCCTCCATCTAAAGTAAATGAATAAGCAGAAAAAGGCTGACATGTTAACATCTTAACGAGTCAGCCTTTTATAATTTAAGCAGGATTAATGTTATAATTAGTGCATTATTCTAAAAAATAGGAGAAGTTAATCTTGTTAAAAAATCTCAGGACCTTATATAAAAATTCAATATTATATACTGAACAGCCGCAACATACTTCCGATCAATTTTACATATTCTTTGACGAATCCGAAAAAAACTGGCTTGCCATACCAAAATCAACTTTATCTGAAAAAGAATATAACCTTCTTCAAGTACTATATGAACAAGTGGAGTTTTCGTACAAGCCCTTAACCACACAATCAAGAAAATGGCATGATTTTCTTCTATTAAATGGGCCCGTGCCCTCACTTAGTACCGACAGTAATTTTCGATTCATTCAGTTCCATATTAAAGGTCTTGGAGTTGACCCGACAGAAATTGAGCCCGCAATCAAAGGTTTTTTTTCAGATGAAGTACAAATTATTTGGGAAAATGGCCATACTGGGATTGTGATTGAAGAGAGAAGACAATTGTCCCTCACAGAAAGTGAATTAACTTCCATGGCAGATACGCTAGAAAGTGATTTTTATGTAAAGATATCTTTTTATTTCGGAAAAGTTTACCCATTCTCCAGTCATTTACGTACGAACTTTTTACAAGAAAAAGAGTATTTTGATTTCGCTAAAGAAAATCTTGAACATACCAATATTCTTACCTTTGAAAAGATTTTTCCGGCTTTTGTAGCATTCAATCTTCCTGAATACATGAAAGAAAAAATTAATATGGAGCTTTCCTCTGTATTCTCAGAAGATCTTGAGTTATATACAACAATAAAAGTCTTCCTTGAAAATAATCTGAATGCTAGTTTAACGGCAAAAAAGTTATATATCCACCGTAATACACTTCAGTATCGGATTGATAAATTTATTGATAAAACAGGAGTACAATTGAAAGACTTTTATGGAGCTTTTACCGTCTTTTTAGCATGCCTGCTTTTTGAACAAAAGAAATAGAAATTGGGATAGGACACAATGCACAAAATTTTCTTTAGGAACTTTGTGCATTGTGTCCATATTTTTTGTAAACCTTTTCATTTAAACTTAAGTTAATCAAATCAGGGAGGTTTTACACAATGGCTGAATTAAAATTAGATCACATTTATAAAATCTATGACAATAAAGTAACAGCGGTTACAGACTTTAATCTACATATTCAAGATAAGGAGTTTATCGTATTTGTAGGTCCGTCTGGCTGCGGTAAATCAACAACTTTACGTATGGTTGCCGGTCTTGAAGAAATTTCAAAAGGTGACTTTTATATTGACGGTAAAAGAGTAAATGATGTAGCTCCTAAAGATCGTGATATCGCAATGGTATTCCAAAACTATGCACTATATCCGCATATGACGGTTTATGATAATATGGCTTTTGGTCTAAAACTTCGTAAATTTCCGAAGGATGAAATTGATCGCCGTGTAAATGAAGCAGCTAAAATCCTAGGATTAGAAGCTTACCTAAAAAGAAAGCCAAAGGCTTTATCCGGTGGTCAACGTCAGCGTGTTGCCTTAGGACGTGCGATTGTCCGTGACGCGAAGGTATTCTTAATGGACGAGCCTCTTTCAAACCTTGATGCGAAACTTCGTGTAGCCATGCGTGCTGAAATCGCTAAGCTTCACCGCCGTTTAAACACAACGACTATTTATGTAACCCATGACCAAACAGAAGCAATGACAATGGCTTCTAGACTTGTAGTTATGAAGGATGGAATTATCCAACAAGTGGGAACACCAAAAGAAGTATATGAAAAGCCTGAAAACGTATTCGTTGGCGGATTTATCGGTTCTCCTGCAATGAACTTCTTCAACGGAAGACTTGAAGATGGTAAATTTGTAGCTGGCAAAACTTCTATTGCAGTTCCTGAAGGTAAAATGAAGGTCCTTCGTGAACAAGGTTATGTAGGAAAAGAAATTATCCTTGGTGTTCGTCCAGAAGATATCCATGATGAGCCTGTATTTATTGAAGCATCTGCTGGTACAAAAATTACCGCAAATGTTGATGTAGCTGAATTAACTGGTGCAGAATTAATGGTTTACTCTAGTATCGACGGTCAGGACTTCGTTGCCCGCCTAGATTCAAGAGCTGATATTCACCCAGGAGATAAATTAGATCTTGCATTTGATTTAAATAAAGGTCACTTCTTTGACGCTGAAACTGAGTCCCGCATTCGCGTGGCTAATGAATAAAATAGATTAAGGTCCTGCATATGCGGGACCTTTTTTGTATTGCTATTCTTTAATAAAGATGACATCATCGTTATGACAGGATGGACACGTATACAGGTGGGGGCATTTTTGCCCTGAATTCGTGTCGGGAAATCCGTCCTCCATTTTCATTAAATCAATTTCCATGTATGGACTGTAGTCATCATAAAAATCAATAAGTCTTCCGCTATCCAACATTTGTTCCCCGCAATGCGTACACAATAGATACATTTCACGTAAACCATTACATATTGGGCATATTGACATTTCCATTCACCCTTTTATTTTTTGTATGAGGTTAGTTTGCGTTACTACGACTCCACTATGTAAAGGTAAAAATTACCATAAAAATAATCGAATAAGCAGTCCGATTTTAATCATAATAAATATTACAAAGCAAGCAACACCGCAAGCCGCAACATTAAATCAATGGGTTACCAAGTGAAAAAGAATTCGCTTTTTCACAACTAAAGGGTCTAAAGCCGGTGCAAGTCCGGCTAACCCAGCCACACAAAAAGAAAGTATGAAGTAGCTCCACTATCTTATAACTTACAAGATGGGTTAGGCCATGGTGGCAATGGTTAGCATAACCATAATGGTTCAATTCCATACTGACCCCAAAATTATTAAGAGGAGTGTTATTCAACTATGGCTAGTAACAACAACTCTAATCAACTTTTAGTACCAGGCGTTCAACAAGCACTTGATCAAATGAAGTACGAAATCGCTTCAGAATTTGGTGTAAACCTTGGAGCAGACACTACTTCACGTGCTAACGGTTCTGTCGGAGGAGAAATCACTAAGCGTCTTGTAGCAATGGCAGAGCAACAACTTGGCGGATTCCAACGCTAATTTTAAGTAAAACATTGTAAAAAATTAAATAATATGGCTTAAGCCCCCTCCACTCTCGGAGGGGGCTTTCAATGTCTTAGATCATATTTTCAGGTTTAACCCATTCATCGAATTGCTTCGGGGAAACATATCCTGTTTTTACGGCTGCTTCCTTTAACGTACTATTTTCTTTGTAGGCAAGCTTTGCAATCTCTGCAGCCTTTTCATATCCGATATAGGGATTTAACGCTGTAACAAGCATTAACGATCGCTCCACATGCTGTTTCACTACTTTTTCATTTATTTCAATTCCAATCGCACATTTTTCATTAAAAGAACGAATGCTGTCTGTTAATAGGGATAGCGATTGAATGAAATTATAAATAATGACCGGCTTAAAAACATTCAATTCAAAATTACCCTGGCTAGCTGCAAATCCGATCGTCGCGTCATTTCCAAAAACCTGGCAGGCAACCATTGTTAATGCTTCACTTTGAGTGGGGTTTACCTTACCTGGCATAATGGAACTTCCCGGCTCGTTGGCTGGTATGATTAATTCACCTATTCCACTGCGAGGCCCGCTTGCCAGCCATCTGACATCATTGGCAATTTTCATTAAATCTGCTGCCAGAGCCTTCAATGCACCATGTGCAAAAACAATTTCATCATGACTCGTTAAGGCGTGAAATTTATTGGTTGATGTCTTAAACGGGAAACCCGTTAACGCTGAAAGCTGTTCCGCCATTTTTTCTCCAAATTCACGATGGGCATTAATTCCAGTACCAACCGCGGTACCGCCAATTGCAAGATTGAGTAAATAGTGGCTTGAATCTGCAATCATCTTTTCTTCCTTCTCAAGCATAAACCTCCAGCCGCTTATTTCTTGACCAAAAGTTAACGGGGTCGCATCCTGCAAATGGGTTCTGCCAATCTTTATTACATGCATAAATGCCTTTTCCTTTTTTAATAAAGTGGCTTTTAGCTCCCCAATAGCAGGCATTAAATTCTCCGTAACTTTTAAGTAGGCAGCGATATGCATGGCAGTTGGGAAAGTATCATTCGAACTCTGCGACATATTTACGTCATCATTTGGATGAACTTTCTCCTTACTTCCTTGACCTATAAACCATTCGTTTGCCCGGTTAGCAATCACCTCGTTTACATTCATATTCGTTTGGGTCCCGCTCCCCGTCTGCCAGACCGCAAGAGGAAAATGTCCGTTATATTTTCCTGAAAGGATCTCGTCGCAAACCGAAACAATGGCTGTCATTTTACTTTCAGCCAATTTCCCTAATTGGTGATTAACAATAGCTGCAGCTTTTTTAATTAGTGCTAACGCATGGACAACTTCAATCGGCATTTTTTCGTTGCCAATATTGAAGTTGTTAAGGCTCCTTTGTGTTTGTGCACCCCAAAATTTATCAGCCGGTACCTTAACCTCACCAAGTGTATCTTTTTCGATTCTACTATTTTCCATGTATGATTCACCTCACTATCATATGTATTCCCAATAAATAAAAAAAAACTACAGACATTTGTCTGCAGTTTAATGTTTTACGATCATATAACCAATATAATATGAAAGAATTAAGAAACTACCAATTACATTAACAATTGAAAAGTCTGTCATTATATCCCACCCCTTTAATGATGTAGACCTTAAACATATTTAAATTATCATAATAAAGGGTATTTACCTGTGATAAAAATAACAGTTTATCACTAAAATATTGAATATTTTATGAACAATCATCCTGCGAGTCCGGCACTGCCTTTTTGGAGTTGATACATTTGATAGTATTTGCCTCCGAGAACCATCAATTCTTCATGTGAACCACGTTCAACTATCTTTCCACGGTCCAACACAAGTATTTGATCAGCATTTCGAATGGTTGATAACCTGTGTGCAATAATAAACGTCGTTCTCCCTCTTTTTAAGACATCCATGGCTTCTTGGATAACGGCTTCGGTTTCAGTATCTATGCTTGACGTGGCTTCATCTAAGATTAAAATAGCTGGATTAAAAGCTAGGGCCCTGGCAAAGGAAACTAACTGGCGCTGACCACTGGATAAAGTACTTCCTTTTTCGATTACTGGTTCATCATAACCATTTTCTAAGTTTTTAAAGACCTTATCTGCTCCAACATCCTTTAACGCCTTTTCTACCATTTCTCTCGTTATCAATGGATCACTTAAACTCACATTGGAGGCAATCGTACCCGTAAATAGATATGGATCCTGTAAGACGATACCCATATGATTACGAATCGTTTGACGTGGAATGCTGACAATATCCTTTCCATCAATCAAAATTTTACCCTTTTGACAATCATAGAAACGGAAGAGCAAATTCATGATTGAGCTTTTTCCAGATCCAGTGTGTCCTACGAGGGCTACAGTCTGCCCTTGTTTAGCCTCAAAGTCAATATCTTTCAACACAAACTCGCCATCTTTATATCCAAATGACACATGTTCAAATGTAACATTACCATCAAATCGTTCCATTCTATCTGAACTTACATTCTCACCTGGTTCATCCATAAGTTTAAACACTCTTTCACCAGCCACTAATGCGGCTTCCAAGTTGGCTAATTGATTGACAATCCCCTGTACTGGCTGAAAAAGACGATTAATATAATCCACAAATGCATATAGCACACCTAGCGAAATAACGGCAGCAGGATTTAATGATAACCCGCCAAAATACCATATGAATGCAACAAACACGATATTTCTAAGAACTCCCACTAAATTATGAGAAGTTAAAGCATTCAAGCTTAATAATTTATTTTGATAAGTAAAATGTTCCGTATTAAGTTTTTCAAATTCCGTTTCTGTTTCCCTTTCTCTCCTAAATGCTTGAATAATACTCATACCGCCAATAGATTCATTAATGGTCGCATTGATATCACTTATCCGAGAACGAATAACATGATTGTAACTTGAGGCAAACTTCCGATAAACTAACATCCATCCGTAAAGGATTGGCAATAGCATTAAACAAATGGCTGCCAGCTTCACATCCAAGATAAAAAGGGCAGCATATATACCCGTAATATAAATCGCACTGGTAAAAAATTGGGCAAGAACGGTTACATATAGTTCACGGATTGCTTCAGTGTCATTGGTAATCCTGGCAACCACTTTTCCGGCTGGAAGATTATCAAAGTATTGGATTGGAAGCCGTTGTATCTGACCAAAGACATCCTCCCGCATTTTTTGGATGATTCGATTTGCTGACTTCTGAAGTAAAAAGCGCTGACCATATTGGAAAATCGCTGAAATGACTAATAAGCAAAAATAAATGACCAACAGCGTAATAATACCCGGTATCTCCAACTCATAAAACGCCATCAGTTCTTTAGTTGTAAGGACTTGTGCGTTATATTCCGCTTTTTCCGTTCCCTTTTGAACCGTTAACACACCTTCTCTAAAGGTTCTTTTCCCATCAAATTCAAGATTTCCTTCTACAATGACAAACCTTGGCCCAACCTGCAAAATTCTTACTTCTTTCCCCTTTTCTTCACCGTTTGAGAAGTTCTTTTCCTTTTTATAAAATTGTCCATTATATGCTGCAGTGTTTTTTCCACTAGATGTTTCATACCAAACAGATTCAATACCTAAAATATGCTGGTCAATAATATTTTTCGCAATGAATGGACCTGCTAAATCAGTAACAACGGAAATGGACAGCATAAATAGTGCTGCAAAAATGATTTTTTTATAGTTTAATGCATATTGCATTAATCGCCGGCCTGTATTCATGCTGTCACCTCTTCTTCTAAATTATTTTCCACTTGTTGGCGTAAAAATTGCTCTTTATACCAGCCATCATTTGAAAGCAGTTGTTCATGTGTTCCTGCTTCAATTACTTTTCCATCATCGAAAACGAGAATTCGGTCTGCATGCTCAACCGCTGACATTCGGTGAGTTGTGATAATCGTGGTTTTGTCTTTTCTAATCTCACGAATATTATCAATAATTCTCTTTTCTGTTTTAGCGTCAACGGCTGACAACGAATCGTCTAGTATCAAGATGTCAGGATTTTTTATTAACGCTCGCGCAATCGATATTCTTTGTTTTTGACCGCCGGAGAGCGCTACACCTTTTTCACCCACCAGCGTTTCTAATCCTTCCGGGAGCATCTCTAAATCCTTTCTTAGAGCTGCTAAATCAATCGCTTTTTCCAATTCTTCACCTGTTGCCTCCGAATTCCCAAATAGAATATTCTCTTTAACACTTTTTGAAAAAAGAACATGATCTTGAGGCACATAACCAATCCATTGACGAACTTGATTTAGTGTCTGCTCTTGTAGAGGTACACCTGAAATAGACAGTTCACCGGTTCCAAGAGGATATTGTCGTAATAACTGTTTAATCAGTGTTGTTTTCCCGCTGCCTGTTTTTCCGACAATCCCCAACGTCTGCCCTTGAAGCAATTGTACAGAAACATTTTTTAAATTATCCTCCTTTGAAGATGGATAGCGAAACCGTACCTCTTTAAAATCGATTCTGTCCGGTGTTTCCACTGTAACTGGCTTTGCAGGATTCTCAACGGTTTCCTGAAAGGCCAATGTTTCATTTACCCTGTCCAGGGACGCATTTCCTCTTTGCATGATATTAATTAATTCACCTATCGCAAACATTGGCCAGATTAACATTCCTAAATAAACATTAAAGGAAACAAGGTCACCTAAGGTTATTGCCTGGTTAAAGACTAAAAATGCACCATACCCAAGACCAATCATGTAGCTTATTCCAACCAGTATTTTTACTGTTGGGTCAAATAACGAGTCAATTCTTGCTACTTTTATATTTTTTTGAAAGACATCTTCTGTTAGTTGGTGGAACCTTCTGCCATCGGCCTCTTCTTGAACATAGGCACGAATAACCCTTACACCCGCAACTGATTCTAAAACCCGATCGTTTAATTCCCCAAATGCATCCTGAGCTTCCATAAAGCGCTTATGAATTCTATTTCCATAAATTTGCATGATATAAGCCATAATTGGCAATGGAAGGATTGCAGCAATGGTTAATTTCCAGCTAATTAATATCCCCATCGTAATAATTAGTGTAAGCATCCAAACACTTGAATCTACCAAGGTTAATATCCCAAAGCCGGCTGTGGTGGAGATTGCCTTTAAATCATTTGTGGCTCTTGCCATTAGGTCACCCGTTCGATTTTTTTCATAAAATGTTGGCGACATTTTTAACAAGTGCTTCATAAATCGTGATCTTAACTTCCTTTCGACCAGGAAAGCTCCACCGAATAATTTATACATCCACACATAGGTGATTCCATATGAGAAAACCATTATTAAAATAAGATAGCCTAGGTATTTTATGATTTTGCTATTTTCCATAACACCAAGATGAATATCATCAATTGCCATCCCGATTAATTTAGGCGGAACAACGTCAAGAATCCCAACTAGAATTAATAACGATACAGCAATTAGATACCGCTTCCAATATTCTTTAAAAAACCAACCCAATTTCTTTAAAACCGAAAACATCCCATTTCCCCCCTTGTAAAAAAAAAGAGACATACCACACAAGAGTGCAGTATGCCTCAGAAACTAAAAAAAGAGACAAAAAAACACACGTTACGTATAAAAAAGAACGCAACCTGTGTTTTGATTATCAATGAATTAAAATAGACTCACTTAAAAAAAGTTATTAGGGAGCAGGTTACATTCGGATATTCAGTTGCTGATAAAGTTCTGTGTAAAACAATCATTTTGTAACCCTCCTTTTCCTTTTTTTACATCCTTTGTTAGATTATCACCAGTTTATTTATATGTCAATTCCTATTTTTCAGAATTATCTCAATCAGCCCTTTTTCGAAAAATCTTTCGAACAAATAATAAATAAAAAAGTGTTGGCATTGGAGCTTGAATAAGACCAACGATTCCCCATAACCAATAATTGTGATTGCGTTTCCTCGCATCTAAAAATAAATAGATACTTTGCAGTAAAAGAATAGCAGCAACGAGAATAATCACAGTGGGTGATAAGTCTTGAGTCATTGATTCCTCACCTTCTTACGAAGCCCATTAATGGTGTAGAATGCCACAAAAACCGGAGTAACGATTTGAATGAAGAGAAAAACGACTGGCATTTGATAGAAAGAAACAATGATTCCACTTAATATCAATAATGCGATGATAAGAAATAACGATAATTCTTTCATTAATTTTTTTCTGCTCTTTTCCTTTTCGGTTACTACCATATTTTCAAACCATTGTAAATCCGGAGTATAGACAGGGAATTGATCAACCTTGCTTAACCCATCTTGCAGTTTGTGAATAGCATCCAAGTCATGATTATTTAGTTGTTCGTTGTCGAGTATGACGACCTTCTGTTTCTTCACCTAGTTTCAGCTCCCTTCTTACCGCCAAAATCCCATTATGAACTCTTGATTTCACCGTTCCCGAGGAAATTTTCATCCATGCACCAATCTCATCATATGAGTAGCCATAATAATGCTTAAGTACAATAGGAACTCGAACGTCTACTGGTAATCGCCCTAATGCTTCCAACGCGTCGTTCCATTCCTCATTCCGGCTTTCAAAATGCCATTTTAGCTTACGATAAACTTCTTCTTGTCCTTTCCAATTAGATTCTCTCTTTTGCTTTCGGCATTGGTCGATATAAGCATTAGTGGCAATTGAAATCAACCAAGTGGAAAATTTACTTTGACCATTATAGAGATGAATTTTTTGTATACATTTCGCCATGGTTTCTTGTGCTAGTTCCTCTGCAATATCTGGATTCATTGTAATCTTCATTAAATATTTTACAAGGAACGGATAATTTTCTTTAAACAACATGGCAAATGCAAGATGATCCCCTTCTTTAGCACTTTTAACCAACGGATCCATCACACTTGTCCTCTCTTTCCCCCATCTACCCTTTAATTCTGTCTATGTATAAGACGTGAAAGTGCCAATTTCGTTCATTATTTTGGTGAATAATTAAAATTCTATCACAAAAGGCACGAATTTCTTCGTGCCTTCCTGTTAATGATTCATGTTTGGACCTATATTTCTCCAACGCTTTTCCCACTTTTCTTTTTGCTTTCTCCACCTATCTTCCCATTTACTTGAACCCTTTTTAAAATGTTCATCAAGTGATTTTCGGTTCTGTTCTACCTCTTCCTTCTTTTTCATCAATATGTCAATGTGCGGCACTCTAAAACTACTAGGGGGTAACCCTTGTAATGCCTCTTTCATTACTTCGCGAAATACGATAGCAGCTCCCGCTCCGCTTGTCGTTTTTAGATAATGTTTTTCATCTGTTTTATCATAGCCCACCCACACTGCTCCTACAAGTTGCGGTGTATAGCCAACAAACCATTGGTCCTTTACCCCTTTAACTCCTTCGATTGGTACTTGTGTTGAACCAGTTTTCCCAGCAATTTCTCTTCCAGTAATTTGTGCGCTTTTTCCAGATCCATGTTCAACAACTCCAAGGAGCATGGTATTAATGCGATCAGTCACAGCTTTTGAAGTGACCTTTTCCTTTTTTTCCTTCCACGCAGAAACTATATCACCCTGTGCATTAACGATCTTTTTAATTACATGAGCTTTCATTCTAACCCCATTATTAGGGAAAACAGAATATGCCTCAGCCATTACAAGCGGTGATACTCCTTGTTCTAATCCACCTAATGCCAGTGAAAGATTACGATCACCTTTTTGTAAGGGAATTCCAAAGCGTCTAGTGGAAGCCACTCCTTTTTCTATCCCTATTTCATTTAATAACCAGACTGCTGATACATTCTTAGAATCCTTCACAGCTTCGTACATCGGTACTTCTCCACTATATTCATAATTATAATTTTTCGGCTCATATTCGCCAAAGCTCATTGGTTCATCCTTTAACATATCTGTTATTTTCCAGCCAGCTTCGAGTGCAGGTGTAAAAACTGCAATCGGTTTAATAGAGGAACCAGGCTGTGCTTTTAATTGCGTGGCACGGTTATACCCTCTAAAGGTATGTTCCCCTCGACCGCCTACAATTGCCCGGATTCCACCTGTTTTTGGATCGAGTAATATCCCGCCGCTTTGGACCACCTGGTCTGATCCTCTTGGAAATAAATCATCTCTTTGATAGGTTTTCTCCATTGCATTCTGCATAGCAGGGTCGAGTTCAGTATAAATTTGATAACCACCTGTTAATAATTCATCCTGTGATAAATGATAGACATTTATCGCTTCTTCAAATACTTGATCCACATAATGCGGATACTTCCCTCGGAAGGGATCACTCCCTTTATTATTCAAGACTACTTTTTCATTTATTGCTTCTTCATATTGCACTGTTGATATGTAGCCTTGATTCTTCATTTGAGATAGTACAATATCTCTCCTCTGGGTTGCTTTATCTAAGTGACGATAGGGATTTAGTAAAGAAGGCGCTTTTATTAGACCTGCTAGTAAGGCTGATTCGCTAATCGTAAGATCCTCTACCTCTTTGGCAAAATAATTGCTGGCTGCATGCTTAATCCCCCATGCACCATCACCAAAATAGATTTGATTTAGATACATTTGAAGGATTTCTGATTTACTGTATTGCCTCTCAATTTCAATAGCTAAAAACACTTCATCTATTTTTCTTTTCAGAGTTTTCTGGGAGGTGAGTAAAGTATTCTTTGTTAATTGCTGGGTAATTGTACTGCCTCCTTCTACCATTCCACGAGCTTTTATGTCCCGTATGAGTGCTCTTGTAATACCAAGATAATCAATACCATGGTGTTCATAAAATCGACGGTCTTCTATCGCAATCACTGCATTTTTCATTGAGTCGGGTACCTGATTAATCGAAATACCTTCATTTTTATTCGCAGATACTTTACTTGCAACCTCACCATTCAAATCATAAAATACAGTTGCCTGGGGAAGTTCATTCTTTAGTGAAGAAATATCTGCATCCATGGAATAAGCGTACACAATACCAAGAAAGCCCAAAACTAAAAGAGATAACGATAGAACCAATACCTGGTTCATATGCCATCGCTTCCAATTATTCACTACCTTTTTCATAATTCCTCCTTAATCATAATACGGAATGAATGACATTATTTTCTTTTTCCCAAAAAGGGGAAAAATTAACCAATTTAATGGATATAAAAAAGAAAAGCATTCGACTAGAAAATTCGAATGCTTTCCTTTATTCATTCTTGGTTAATTCTTTAAAGCGGATTTTGGATTGCTTTTCATCAAAGCTGCTGTACACTCGATAGTGTTTTTCGTCCAATATCCGGAAATGTTTACTAAGAATATTCTGCTGGAGAATAAATCCGTTCTTTCTCGAGATTTGACGCCACCAAATTCTCCCTCCAAAGGTTTTCATACCTCGATAATCTATTCCTTCGCGTGCTACAGTTTCCAGGACCTCGAGTGGTTCATTTCCAAATAAAAATTGAACGGTTTCCGTTTCTCTAAATAAAGCACAAATGGTGACAACCGTAGACCAGCCTGCTTGCAATCTTCCTTTTTCTATTTGAACCAAGGTTTTCTTTGAAACACCAATGATTTCTGCCATTTTATCCTGGGTATATCCTGCTTCTGTACGAATTAATCGTAGTTTATCTGAAACTAGCTTAATAATTTCATCCCTTTTCAATTAAAAACCCTTCCTTCAAAACACCTATTAGTGTAATTTTACACAAGTTCTATCATAATGAAAAGAAAAAAACTGCTATCTTTAAATCGATAGCAGTTTCAGGACTTATTTAGACGGAATTCCACATTGACTTTGACTAGAGCAAGATTTTTCGAGGTCACATGCAGCACATTTCCCTTTTTTAGATTTATTTACAAACTTAACTAATGCCCAAGTGGCATAACCAAATATTGCAGCGCCAATGATGATATTCGCTATCATACAGTACACCTTCCTTATTTAGACTAATCCAACCAGTTTGCCGCCCTGATAAATAATCAAGCATAAAACATAGGCAATAAATAATGCATAAAGAATGGAAAATATAGTCCATTTCTTTGAGCCTGTTTCTTTATAAATAGTAGCCGTAGTTGCTAAACATGGAATATATAAAAGAATAAAGACCATAAAGCTATAAGCTGCAAGCGGTGTATAGTAATGACTCAATAAACCTTGTAAGCTCGCATCATTTGGGACAAAGTAAATAATATTCATCGTTGATATAATTGCTTCTTTTGCTAAAAATCCTGTTATTAAGGAAGCGGCTGCCTGCCAAGTACCGAATCCAATCGGTTCTAAAATCGGGGCAAACAAATTACCTATAGCCGCTAAAAAGCTGTTATCCATATCCACTTTTAAACCATCCGGACCAGCATATGATAACAGCCATATGAAAACCGATCCTGCGAAAATGAATGTTCCTGCTTTTCTAACAAAACCTTTCCCCTTATCCCACGTACTTCTCCAAAGCGACTGAATTTGAGGAAGGCGATAAGGCGGCAGTTCAATGACAAATAGTGATGTTTCTGATTTTAATAATGTTTTCGTAAATATCTTTGCTAAAACTAAAGCGACAACGATACCCAGAATATAAAGACTTAATACCACGAGTGCTTTATGACCTACAAAAAATGCGCCAACAAATAATGCGTACACTGGTAATCGCGCAGAACATGACATTAGTGGAGTTAACAGTATTGTCATTAGTCTCTCACGCGGTGTTTCAATTGTTCTAGCAGCCATAATACCAGGTACATTACAGCCAAATCCAATCATCATCGGAATAAAGGCCTTGCCATTCAGCCCAACAGACTCCATAATCCTGTCCATTACAAGAGCTACCCTCGCCATGTAACCAGAATCCTCTAATAAGGATATAAAAAAGAATAGAATAAATATCTGTGGCACAAACACAAGTACTCCACCAACACCAGCAATTAGTCCTTCAATTATCAATGCATGTATAAAGTCTGAGGCGTGAATAGCGCCAAGGAGTTTTTCTACTCCTATTGTCACTGGCCCAGTTAGTATTCCATCCAGAACATCTGATAATGGAGTTCCCAGCCAATCAAAGGTCAACATAAACATTAAATACATACATATTAAAAAGATTGGCATTCCTAAATAACGATTTGTAACGATGGCATCAATCTTCTCTGACAGTGGTACAACGGTACTTACCTTTCGAACCGAAGCTTCTAGTATTTTTTCGATAACTTCTTTTCTCTTTAAATAAATATAATTGGACAGTGTTTTTACATGATCATTGTCCTGAATCAATAGTGAATGCAAATCAGAAATATATGATTCAAGTTTTGCAGTTTCTAAAATGTTAGATAGATAATTTTTTACGTATTCATTCTCCTCAAATAATTGAACAGCCAGCCATCTAGGTGAATGATCGGTTTTACCGTTCAGTTCAATACTTAATTTGCTAATAGCGTCTTCGACTTCTTTTCCATAATAAACATGTTTTTTCACCTTAGAATAACTTGAATTGGTTGAAATGACCTCTATTAATTGATCGCAGCCTTTACCACTTCGCGCTACAACAGGAACAACAGGTACTCCTAAAATCTGAGAAAGTTTCTCAGTATCAATTTGTATGCCTCGATTGGCAGCGACATCGACCATATTCAAACCAATAAGGGCAGGCTTTTCATATTCCAGCAATTGTAGTGTTAAATGCAAGTTACGCTCTAATTGTGAGGCGTCCAAAATATTAAGCAGCCGGTCCACAGGTTCCTCTAAGAAATAGGTAGTCACCACCCCTTCATCCTTGGATAATGGATTCAGTGAATAAACTCCTGGTAAATCAATTAATCGTCCTATATGATTCTTAAAGACTCCGACCTTCTTTTCAACTGTAACACCGCTCCAATTCCCAACATACTCATAGGACCCTGTAAGATTATTAAACAAAGAAGTTTTTCCAGTATTGGGATTTCCAATCAGTGCGATTTCCATTTAGACTCTCTCCACTTCTATTAAACATGCTTCTTTACGGCGGATTCCGATACATTGTCCACATGATTCAATCATGACTGGTCCCCCAAAAGGCATGACGCATTTAACACAAACCTCAGAACCTTCCGTTATTCCCAGGTCCAACAACCGTCTTTGCACCAATCGTCCAACTTTCGATATATTAATGATTTTTCCTTTATCTCCTACTTTAACCGACCCGAACATTGCTATCACCCTTACCTACGTTAATTGAGAATGATTATCTTTATTATATATTATTTTACCATGAACCAAGGCTGATTTTGTGACAAAAGTTCGAAAAAAAATAGAAAAGCCATAGACTTTTCTATTTTTCAACTTATATCATTTTTTTCGGTGCAGCACTGATGACAAGGATGACAATAATCGCACAAACGATAAAGCTTGGAAGCATATAGGTCCCATTGTATAAAAGGGAATAAACAGCTACGGGCTGTCCCTCTGGTGCGTATTCGCCAAAAAACACAATTCCTGATATAACATGAGCAAGGTATCTCAGTGCACTGCCTAATAATGTTCCCAATAACACAAATGTGACCCATTTTCTCCTATTATTGTTTGAAAGAGAGTCTTTAATTTGAGAAGCAAAAATACCTGCTAAACCAACTACAGAAAAAGCAATTCCATAATCAATAATTCCTTGCACAAGTGTGTAGATTTGTGAGAAACCAAGGATGAACTGAAGTAATCCTAGTAAAAATCCAGACAGGATTCCCCCTTTAACTCCCCAACGAAATGCCATAAGAAAAATGGGAATCATCGCAATTGATATGGAACCTCCCTGTGGCCATATTTTTAGAGACAACAATCCCGAAACCAAATCTAATAAATATGCTAATGCCGAAAATACTGCTACCTCAACCAAGAATAATGTGTTACTACGCTTTTTCTCCATACATGTTCCCCCTAATTTGTTTGTATTGTGGAGAACGTTCGAAAGGATATGCTGAACTATTCATATGGTGCCATATAACAAAAAAAGCAATGCAGGACATATAAGGATAGTCTGCATTGCTTGCATTCATTTTCGGCAAACCACATCCCTACGCTAGTCTTAACTAACAGGTTCATAGGGTCAGAACTCGAACGTTCACTCTCAGCCACCAAAAGCAGCTCCCCCTGTGGAAATATTTAATTGTCCATTATTGAATATACTATTTTCATAGTACTTTTACAAGGTAAAACTTCCAATCATGTTATAATTAATTTACAAAGAGAACTGAGATAGAAATTGATAAAATTTACCTATATTTATTTAAAGGGATTCCAAGCGATCATCACGAATTTAATTTAATCAGTTCGGCAATGTCTTAGGAGGAAACTGTGATGTTATCTGAAGTACGAATGGATTTAATAGCTTTTTTTGAAAAGAATAAGGACCAATTGCTTCGTGAATGGGAGAATTCCATTGTTATTTCTAAAGGCGATCCCTATAAAGAAAAAATAAGTCAAAATGGAATAGCCATTTTTAATATAGTGTTAAACATGCATACTATGAGTGAAAAGGAACTCTTAAATTCTATTGAAAAGTATGCGATAGAAATTTCTGAAGAAAGAGCCCTAGCTAATATCAATATTGGGGACTTTGTTTATAATGTTAACCTGGGCAGAACGGTTTTATATAGCTATTTAAGTAAGACGGGTATAGAATGGGCTGATCTTCAAGAGTCCATAAATAACATAAACTTCTGCTTTGATAAATTTCTATATTTCGCTGTTACTCATTATACAGAAGCTAAGAACAAAATTATTGAAGAAAAAACGATGTTTATAGATTCAACACATCAAGACCGTTTAACCCTTTTAGGACAAATGACATCAAGTTTTATTCATGAATTTAGAAACCCGCTTACTTCTATACAAGGATTTATCCAGCTTCTAAAAGCAGACTATCCAGAAATGAAATATCTAGATATTATCTCCAGTGAGCTGGATCAGCTTAATTTCCGCATATCACAATTTTTACTATTGTCTAAAAAAGAACTAATCGGAAAAGAAAAAGAACAATTTAATCAGAATAAATTAATTGATGAAGTGTTAAATTTCTTATACCCAAGTATTTTAGACGGTAAAGTGAAAATTAAAAAGGATATCGTCGATGATATTACCCTTTATGGATATGCAGATGAAATGAGACAAGTCTTTATTAATATTATTTTTAATGCGATTGATGTGTTAAACCATAACAGAATACCAAATCCCACAATTGAAATTAAATGCTGCATAGAAAATAATACACATATTGTTATATCTATTTCTAATAATGGTCCAATGATTCCTGCTGAATTAAGTAAAACCATTTTTGAGCCTTTTTTCACAACAAAAAAACTAGGTACTGGTCTTGGTCTATTTGTCTGTAAAGAAATCATTGAAAAACATAAAGGTAACTTACACTGTATTTCAACTCCCGAGCTAACAGTATTTACGATTAAATTACCTCTCGCTGCGTCTTCATTGTAGAAGACGTTTATTTTTTAAATTTTATAATTTTCCGACTCATATAAACAAGAATTTTTTCATAAAATGTTAATACCATCCAATTATATAAACCAGTACGTTTGACTGTACAGTTGTAATTGACTATAATTATTTCTAAATTTAGAATACCGAGGTGATTTGATGGGGCTGTCTATCGTATCGGTGAATTAGCAGAAATTGCAATGGTTTCTAAACGGACAATTGATTATTACACATCAATTGGTTTACTAAGTGCAGAACGATCCAAATCTAATTACCGAATATATTCTGATGAATCCTTAAAGGATTTAAAGTTTATTGAAGAATGTAAGAGTTTGCACTACCCGCTCGACGAGATTAAAAGAAAACTAGATATGAAGAAGGATAAAACAATTCGTGATTCAGAAGTGGAGAAATATGTAAATGCGGTTATACAGGAAATGCAGCAGCTGCAAAATGGTTTATTTGACTTAATTCCAATCGTTGAAAAATTGGATGACCTTCAGAAAGAAAAACTTAAATCGAACCTATTGATGCTAAAATCAGTGTTGACGAACTCCCTTTTGAATGAAAAGAGTTAATTTTTTTTAAATTACTAGGAGGTGACTCCTTAACTCGTATGTAACGAGCTAAGGGAATTTATTTGGACATATTTAACTTGGTTTTAATAGCCATTTTAATTGCGTTAACTGCTTTTTTTGTAACTTCAGAGTTTGCTATTGTTAAAATTCGCAGTTCAAGAATTGACCAGTTAATTGAGGAAGGTAATTCGAGTGCCATTTCAGCAAAAAAAGTCATTTCAAACTTAGACGAATATCTTTCAGCTTGTCAGCTTGGAATTACCATTACTGCCCTTGCTTTAGGATGGATTGGGGAATCAACCATTGAACATTTACTCACTCCCCTTTTCAATGGACTAGAAATTCCTGAAGGCGTTTCCCACGTGTTATCAATCGGGATTGCATTTGCGACCATTACTTTTTTACACGTTGTCGTAGGGGAACTAGCACCTAAAACACTGGCTATTCAAAAAGCTGAACTAATTACTCTGATTATGTCGCGGCCACTAATCTTTTTTTATAAGGTGATGTATCCATTTATTTGGTTATTAAATGGGTCTGCTCGCATTGTAACGAGCATTTTTGGTCTTAAGCCGGTCTCTGAAAGCGAAATGGCACATACTGAGGAAGAACTCCGAATTATCCTCTCAGAAAGCTATAAAAGTGGCGAAATTAACCAATCTGAGTTTAAGTATGTAAATAAGATTTTTGAATTTGATAATCGGATTGCCAAAGAAATTATGGTACCCAGGACAGAAATTGTCTCATTGTCTAAAGACGATACGCTGGATACTTTTCTCGAAGTGATTCGTGAGGAAAAATATACGAGATATCCAATTATTGATGGTGATAAAGACCATATCATTGGGCTGGTAAATATTAAGGAAATGGTTACGGATTTAATCAGTAAAGAAACGCTATCAACTAAAACACTTGAGCACTACACTCGTCCGATTATTAGAGTTATCGAAACGATTCCGATCCATGATTTGCTTGTAAAAATGCAAAAGGATCGAATGCACATGGCTATATTAATGGATGAATATGGTGGTACATCCGGGCTTGTTACAGTTGAAGATATCCTTGAGGAGATTGTTGGTGAAATCCGTGATGAATTTGATTCGGATGAGATTCCAATGATACGTAAAATTAAAGAAAACCATTATATTATAGATTCTAAGGTTTTAGTCACTGAAGTAAATGATTTGTTGGGGGTCGATATCGATGATGAGGATATTGACACCATTGGCGGTTGGATATTGACCGAGAATTATGAGGCCAAAGAAGGAGACTCGATTCATCACGAATCCTATACCTTTAAAATACTTGATATGGAGGATCACCATATTAAATATGTTGAGGTAACAAAGATTGCAAACGATGAACCAATTACAAATAAAATACCTTTGCCTCAAACAGAAGTACTTTCTTAAATCGGCATTCTAAAAACAGACCAATCTTGGTCTGTTTTTTTGTAATAAAACTGTAATATTTCCTCAATAATCCAATCACCTTCATTCTTGGATTCATACTCTATAACTAAAGGGGGGAGAAATTACGATGGAATTAATTTTCTTATTTTTAGCATCAATACTTTCTGGCTTTGCATTAATGAGCTTTGAGCCGGTATCATTTTTAAGTTTCTTAGGTCCGATTTTAGATATAGTGGGCGCATTAGCAATTATTATTTTCTCATTAGCGCTACTATTCAAAGGTGTAAAATCACTATTTAAGTAATTTTGTAAGCGATTACAGAGTTGTTTAAATAATTGAAAAGAAAAAGATCAGATACAAAAATCTGATCTTTTCCTTTTCAATTATTTGTTTCTTAACATGATAATTTCTTCTTCTGCTTTAGCTAATTTAATTAGGTGTGAATCCAGGCGGCGATTAATGTGCTTAATTTCCTCTCCATTACCTGCGTTTTCTTCTAACTGTTTTACCACATTACCTTGTACGTCTTCAATGCGTTGCAGTGAATCTTTTATATCTGATAAGTCAATTTGATTAACCTCAACTCGGTGCTCAATTCTGTCCATTTGCTCCAAACGAGAAAGTCTATGTTCAATGTTTTCTAACGTTTTATTAAACGTATTTATTAGCGTTTTAATATCAGAAATGTTCTCAGTTAACTGATCAAGTTTTTTCTCCATAGTTCGTATCTCCCTTTTGGTATTATGTTCATTTTATCACCTTTAACACTCTGAAGATGTTACAAATTCTAAAACAATACTAAACGGTATTTTTTAGTATCCACTTTTTATGACGATTATTGCGAAAATATGAACATTTTTTAAAATAATCTATAGCAGTGAATTACTTGTGAAAAATATCACATGCAAATCTAACTTAAAGCCTTAATCTAATGATATAAGAAATGGTTAACATTTCTTTTTAAATAATCAGTTTTTCAATTTAATTATGACTTTTACCATTTTGAAAAGGTTGGTGCATTTTATATGTTACTTTCTATTGATGAAAAAGCGGCAAAGTGGTTTACGAGTGAATTTGAGGTCAACACTGTAAGAATGTTTCCCCAATATGCTGGTTTTGGAGAAAAGCACAAGGGTTTTACCTTGGCATTTTCTGCAGAGGCACCATCAAATATTGGCTTTACGAAAGAAATAAATGGTATTAACTTCTATGTAGAAGGAAATGATGTATGGTTTTTCGAGGATACCGAAACTTGTTTATCCTATAACGACGAAATAAATGAGATTCAAATAAGCTTTAAGGAAAAATAGTTAACTAATTGCTTCGATATTTTTTAGGGCAACCATTCAAAATGGCTGCCCTTTTCCTTTATAAAAACTATTCAAAACAATTATAATTGTGCAATCAGACCTACAGTAAAATGCTTACTAACTATGCTAACCAAATAATTCCGAATATTGAGAATTAATTGTGAACTATGTTGCAATAATAAATATTTAGCTTTATAATAAAAGCGCAACCTAGTAAGAATTTCCTATGTCTGAGAAGTATAACTTACTTCTTTAACCTACTATAAGAAAGGGGTTGGACATCTTGGAACACACTAGGCCTCAAGTAGTTCTTTTAAACTTAACCTTCGATTTATCCATTATCCTGACCACCACCATTGCCGCAATGATTGTTTTTATTATTGCCTACTTTACTACAAGACAGCTCACAGAAGGAATTCCGTACAAATGGCAAAATTTCATGGAATGGCTCGTAGACTTTGTTAGGGAAATTATGATTAATTCTTTGGGTCAAAATACGAATTTATTTATTCTGTCAACTGGTGTATCTCTTCTAATGTATCTGTTCATTGCCAATATTTTAGGTGTCCCATTTTCTATTATTACAAGTGAAGAACATCCTGTTTCGTGGTGGCGCTCTCCTACAGCTGATGCTCATGTCACCATGACTTTAGCAATCATGATTATCGCCTACACACACTTTATCGACATACGCCTGCATGGTTTTAAGCATTATTTTCTCAGCTTTTTTAAACCCTTTAAAGCTTTGTTTGCAATTAATATATTGGAACAATTTGCAACAACCTTAACCCTTGGCCTTCGATTATTTGGTAACATATATGCAGGAGAGGTTATGCTTGCATTATTGGCTGGTGCTGTAACCCATGGATTTGCCATTGCCTCGTTAGCAATCTTCCCGATGCTCATTTGGCAGGCATTCTGTGTCTTCATTGGTGCTATCCAAGCTTACATATTTGTAACACTTACAATGGTTTATATTGCTCACCGCTTAACATAATAAGAAAAGTGGAGGATACACAATGAAAAGTGAAAGGAGTTGAATTATTTTGGGTGATATTACACTGTTTGGACTCCCTATCTCATTAGGAACTATGGTGTATCAGGCTCTTATTTTTACTGTTTTAGTATTTATTTTAAAGAAACTTGTTTTCAAAAAATTAATTGGTGTCTTGGACAACAGGAAACAACATATCGAAAATCAACTTTTATTGACGGAACAATATAAGCAAGAAGCTGAAAAAAACTTGGAACTTAGTGCAGAAGTTCTTATTCAGGCTAGGAAAGACGCTAGAGAAATCAGGAAACATAGTGAACACCAAGCAAAATTAATGATTTTGGATGCGAAAGCTAAGGCGAAAGATATTCTCAAGGAAGCAAAAGAAGAATCATCCCGTTCCCGGTCATTTTTGCATAAAGAAAGTAAGGGGGCGTAAAGGGTATGAGACATAAATTCACAAAATACTTAGGCAGAGTGACAGAAAATCTTGAATTAGGTTTTGAAGAAAAGTTTATTTACGTACATTACACAAAAGGAGAAATAGAAAAAACTGCATGTATCTTAAAAAATAATAATAAAACCAAAGCGGAATACTTAGAGCCATTTTTCGAAGAAAATAAGGTTTCCGAGGACATGAAGAAAGAGGTTCGAAACTTTTTGAACAATGAAAAAAACTTTAACAATGAACATTGGAGCGAATTTACAAATTTTTTAATGAAGACTCTATCTTTAAATATGGTATTTGGCTTAACAATTGCACTAACTGTGTTCGGATTCTATAAACTAGGTACCTATTTCGATCATCGTTATGGCGTTGAACCTTGGCTAACAGTTATTTTCACTTTTGGCGGTTTAGGTTTAGGCGGTCTTACTGGATATGTCATGGTACAAAAATATTTTAAGAAATCAGTTGATAAGAACCCTAAGACCGATAATCAGTTTCAATCACAAAGACAAGTAAATGATAAAACTGAGTACCCAGTAGTTGATGTTACGATTGATCAGGTTCGTAAAGCTATCCGCCAATTTTCAGATAATCTTCCAAAAGGCGTATACAGGACAATCATAGTACAAGATGATAACAGTATTGATTTTAAACAACTAGCGACTATTTTAAGCGGTATTCCTTCTAAGAAGTTTTATATGTCGAAGGAAACTTATGATCTGTTTGAGGAAAAAGATAAGAAAATACCTCCCGAAATGGACATGGTTCAAAAGGCAGTAGACTTATATGTTAAAGAACGAAAAGAATATCCTATGCTGCAATTTGATCCACAGCGAAGAGTGAACTATTATCAATTAGTTCAAGAGAAATATTTAAAATCCACTCCTGATACACAGTTCTATATTACTGAAATGGATGGGCTCATTACTCATATTAGGCCTGAAAAAAAGAAAGTAGAAAACTCTTCTCATTAACGGTAGAAGAGTTTTTTTTTGCTTTTTTACATGATATTGAGATAATATCAATAAACAACCATATTTAGTAAAAATGAGGGAGACACAGATGTCGAATAAAAAGAATAAATCGAAGCATTTAGCGACGATTTCTCTAGCTGTTATGGGAGCAGGTTTTATTGTAACAATCCCTTTTCAGGATTCTCTTTGGGGATTAATTCTTCAAGGAGGTTTTGAAGCAGGCTTGGTTGGTGGTCTTGCAGATTGGTTCGCCGTTACTGCGTTATTTCGCCACCCTCTCGGTCTACCAATCCCGCATACCGCCCTTTTACCAAAAAACCGTAAAAGAATTATTGCAGCAATTATCTCAATGCTTGAAAATGATTGGCTGACAAAAGAAAGTATTAGAAAGAAAGTCTCAAGTATTCCTTTTATCGAAAAACTCTTTAATTTTGCCGAGCAGGCCATCACAGGGCATCATGTAAGAAATGTTACGATAAAAATCATCCAACATTTACTTCTTTCGGTTGATAGTAAAAAATTAGCCCCCATCATTGAAAGTGAATTGAAGTTAAAGCTAAAAGATTTAGATGCAAGCAAGTACCTTCCTGCCGCTATTGATCAACTACTAGAAAGGAAATATGACGAAAAGGCACTTGATTTTGTCCTTAAGGAAGTCGATGATTGGTCTAAGAAAGAGAGTACAAAAGAAAAACTTGGCAGGATGGCCGTTGACGCTCTTGAAAATATTAAAGCCGATGGTTTTATGCAATTTGCTTTAAAATCCTTTACTAATATCGTTAATGAAGAAAAGTTAGGAAACATCATTCAAGGTCTCATCCAAAAGGGTGTACAAAGCTTTAAGGATCCGTTTAATCAAAATAGACAAACCTTACTTTTTCATATAGACACCAAACTACAAGATATTAAAAGCGATGAGAACCTAGCTTCGGAAATAAACAACATAAAAGAACAAATGCTTTCACAATGGCACTTAGAGGATAAAATTACCGATTTTATTGAACAACTAAAAGAAAAAGCACTTACCCTAATTGAATCACCTAATTTTTACGAGGGTTATCTCCTTCCTCAATTATCAAAAGCACTTGAAAGTTTGAAAAATGATCATGAAAAAATGAATGCGATTGAACTCTGGATTCAGCAGCAAATTTCCATTTTCGTCGATAATAATCATTCGAAAATTGGAAAACTCGTAGAAGAAAACTTAGAAAAGTTGGATAATAAAACACTTATTGATATGATTGAAAACAATGTTGGAAAAGACCTGCAATGGATTCGTGTAAATGGTGCGGTCTGCGGCTTTCTGATTGGGCTCGTTTTAGTAGGCTTAAAATTAATTTTTTAGAAGTTTATTTGAAGAAAGATCTCAGACAGCAAAAAAAATAAAAAATAGCTGCAGAACAAAAGTGTTCTGCAGCTATTTTTTAGGTTTCCAAAGTTGTTCCACAATTATTGCTAGTAAGGTACCTACTAATAAACCATTTTTACCTATGTTTTGGGCGATGTATGGTAGACCGCTAAAGATTTCATCTGGTAAAAACATAACTCCAATTCCTACTAGTAAGGATAACCCAATAATTGTACTATTCCGGTCATTTAATGGCTGCTTTGTCAATGAGCGAATGGCTATCCCAAGCATCTCAATTAATGTGGTCAGGAGAGCAGCACTGGCTATGGGTAATGGTAAGGAAGCCAATAAACCTACAACACTTGGAAACATTGAAATGATTACCATAGTCCCACATGCAAACAGAAAAGGAAGGATTCGATATTCTTTTGTTAATCTGACAAAGCCAGCTGTAGCTGGTAAAGGTACCACACCAATGGTTGAGAATACAGCAGAAAAAAGATGAGAAACTCCCCCTATCCAAGTTCCACGATAAAGCCTAACACGGAATTGACCTTTATTATTTGGGATTGCTTCCTCTGCAGCGGTAATTGCGGCAAATGTATTAGAAATGAGTAAAAAAGTAAATAAGATCGTTGTGACCAATACACTCCCAGTTATCACGGGGAAACCCCATGGGAAAACTTCTGGCAGCTTAATGATATCAGTTGTTACTATTGTATTGCTTGGACGTACTTTTCCAAAAATCAGGAACGCACCCCATCCTGCTATGATTCCTAATAAGATTGCATAGTTTTTTATCCATCCCTTAGCTTTAGAGGAAAGTACAATGATAACAGAAAAAGTAAAAATAGCTATGAGACAGCTCACTACATCCAGCTGACCCGTGTTGCTATCCATTGTCACCATTCCCTTTAAAAAGACACCACTTAATTGAATAGCTAATATAAACAGAAACGTGCCAGTTACAATTGGTGTAAAGAGAACCAATAAGTGTTGAACCCACTTAGTTAAACCTAACAGCAATAATATTACCCCAGCAATGATTAATCCCGCCTCAAGGGTTTGTAATGTCTCCATCGATGTCAATCCTTGCTGTGTCCCAATGCTTGCAAAGATAACAAAAATACTAACCCAAGAACCAGCTGGTCCATCTACTATTGGATATCTATGACCAAACTTCCCTTGAATAAAAGAGCTTAATCCTACGACAAAAAACGTTCGTTGCATTAAGGATGATATTTCTGTTGCAGGTAGATGAAATACATTCCCAATTACGATTGGGAGCGCAATAGAATTAGCAAGTAAGTAGATAAACCATTGAAACACACTTAAATATTTGTTTTTTGTATTCATTGATCAATTAGTAACCTTTCAAATTCAAGAATATCAAAGTCCCGTAAGTGACAGCAACGGACTTTCTCAATTATAACAAAATGTGATGAAATGTTAAGCTTATGATAGAACCCAAAAATTAATTAGTTATCATGCCCAAAATACTTCTTAATTATTTGGGCATTATGCATAACAAATTGTGTTTATATTTTCATAAATACTACTCTAGGATACATAGACTTGATTTCATTTGAGCATGTTGTACAATAAAATGTGATGAAATGATAATTTAGGATGTGTATAGATTGCTGACCGTTAAGGACCTTTTTGAGATTAAAGCCATTGATGGATTAAAAATTGTAGCTGGGGAAAATGGAATTAATAATGAGATCGCGATTGTAAATATTATCGAAAATCCTGAGGTGTTCGATTGGCTATCACCAAATGAATTGCTTCTATCAACAGGATATATATTTAAAGACAATGAAGAATTACAAAATCGAATCATTCAAGAGCTCTCACAAATTAACTGTGCCGGACTTATTGTTAAAATGAAGAGATACTTTGATAAACTCCCGCAGAACATGATTGACCAGGCAAATAAGCTTGGATTACCTTTAATTGAGTTACCATTTGAATATACATTATCTAGGGTCATTTCGATTATTAATGAAAAAGCTTCAGGAAGATATGATTTATTAAATAGAAAAACCCTAGACATACATAATTTATTTTTTAGGATTACACTTGAAGGCGGAGGTATTGATAGAATTTTATCGATGTTGTCTGAGACCATTAATAATCCTATTATTTTTGTAAATGAAGATTGGAAGCTAGTGGACTTTACAGAACATATGAATAATAAAGTTCCTCTGTCATACTGTCTTAATTTGGTGAAAAATAGACCTGCGTTCCCAAAAGATTTCATTGACTCAATTCCAAAAAACGTTAGTGAAATGAAAAAGACTATTAAACGAATATATCAATTAGAAGGTATGGAAATAAATTGTAGAATCTTGCCTGTTGCTGCGGCAAGCTATATTTATGGATATATCATTGTATGGCAAACAGTCAGCGAACTAACTGAATTTGACTTCATCATTTTAGAACAAGCATCGACAAACATTGCGCTAGAAAGAATAAAAGCCAAAGAAATAGAAGAAGTGAAATTAAAAATTCGACAGGACTTTTTTGATGATTTACTCACTGGTAAAATAACCTCTAGTGAAACCCTCCATACGCTAAGTGAAATGCACGGACTTCATTCAAATTATATGTACTACTGTATTGTGATTCATATCCAATCAGAGGAGTTTGAAAAGTATGAGGATATGGTGGCTAGAAGGGTAAGCTTGGAGAATAAAGCTAGAAAATGTGTAGAGTTAATTTATGATTACGCTAATAAAGCAGACGGAGAAGTTACTTGCTTTTATCGAAACAATCGCATCATCATCTTAATTGGACAGCATGAAAATCGACCAGCTGTTTCTGTTTATGAAGCAAAACAATACACTAATAACCTTTATAATGTCTTGAATAAGCAAATTAGCAATTCCACTTTCTTAATCGGTATTGGCAGACAGTACGAAACGATTCGTTCTCTTCATAAAAGCTTTTCGGAGGCAAACGAATCGATAAGATTAATGCAAAAATTTGAAAACAGTGGCGGAGTATCCCATTTTGAAGATCATTCTATCTATCACTTCTTAGATTCCAATATAAGAGACATGGAATTAGAAGAATTTTTTATGAAGCGGCTTGGAAAGGTTTATGATCATGATCAGTTACATGGAACGAGTTACATTATTACATTAGAAAATTATTTTCAGAATAACCTTAATATCAGTGAGACAGCAAAAGCGATGTTCTTGCATCGGAACACGCTCATTTATAGAATTGAGAAAATCAAAGAAATATTAAATTCTGATTTAAAGAATTCGGAAGAACTACTTCAAATCCAATTAGCATTAAAAATTTTTAGATTACTAAATAAAAAACTCCGTACAGATTCATAAGGCAACAAGCCCCGTTAAATTTATAATCAACGGGGCTCTTCATTTACAATTTTCCTGATACTATTTTTCCTTTAAACATAACAGCCTCGCGCATTGGTGTTCTTGCTACTGCTTCTGCAGAACAGGATGCATTGACTAGAATAAGACTTGCTTCATCACCTTGAAGCGGCCAGGCAATTTCACCTTCCTTATTTAGAGGTGTTGGACCACCTGTTGCCCATTTTAAAGACTGCGCTAGTGAACGTTCATCACTTTTTCGAAAAAGTTCACCATAGCGCGTTACCTTTTCCAAGACATCACCTGTGCCAAATGGTCCCCAGGAATCATAGAAACCATCGCACCCTAAGTAAACATTTACTCCTTTTTGATCCAACAAATCGATTGGCGGAAGTGTCCTATTAATAGGTATTGTAGACATAATTGACATACCTGCTTTGCTCAATTTGTCTGCCATTTCCTCCTGTTGCGGCAGTGGTACTTCTCCTAAACAAAATGCATGACTAACTGCAGCCCGATGACGCCATTTTGCTTCTTCTACCATTTCAACAAATTTATCAACCGTATACAAGCCGACATGTCCATTATCATGTAAATGAATATCAATATCGGCATCAAATTCTGTTGCAAGATTCATCACTTCATATAGAGATTTTTCAATGTTGCAGTCAATTCCAGCTGGGTCTAGCCCTCCTACAAGGTTAGCTCCTGATCTCATCGCTTCTTTCATTAACGGAATCACGTTTTCTCTTAATAACCCATGTTGCGGGAAAGCTACGATTTCATAAGTTAGTTTATCAGAATAATCCTCAAGCGCTGCTTTAACACCCTCAAGATTTTTCAAACCAATATAAGGATCAATATTTACATGTGACCGAATGTGTGTAGAACCATGAGAAAGAAGTAATTCAATCATCGCACTTGCACGCTGTTTGGTTGTTGGCGCTAAAGCCTCAAGCTCTGCCGCTTCTAACCGCAGCCGTTCTTCTAAGTTTTTAGCAGGTGTAGGTGCCTTCCAATCAAGTGATAGATAAGTTTTATCTAAATGATTGTGCATTTCTTTAAAAGTTGGTAATGCTAAAAATCCTTTTCCATCGATTGTTTTTTCACTTGGTTGAATAAGAAAGCTATCACTCTGCTTTTCTACAATTCTTCCGTCCTCAATTTTCAAGTGAAAAAGCTCTGTTTTTGTTTCATAAATCCCTTTTTCATCCTGTATATAGCCAGTTTCTAATTTTACGTTTTTTAACCAATATGGTGTGGTCATTCTATTTCCCCCTTTATACCTGCACCGGATTTGCTTCTTCTTGCTTACGTTCAACCCTTTTCCCTTTGAAATATAGCGATTCAACAGAAGCTCTCCTCGCGACTGTTTCGGCAGAACAGGAGGCATTTACGAGCATCATCGTTGCTTCATCGCCAATCTTTGGCCAAACACGCTCGCCTTTCTCATTTAACGGGGTAACTCCTCCAGCTCCAAATTTTAAGGTTTTAGAAAGTGAATATTCATCAGACAATCGGAATCGCTCTGCTAGAATGCCAAGCTTTTGAATCGTATTCCCTGTTCCAAATGGGGACCAATGATCCGTAATACTGTCATGTCCTACGGAAACTTGAATTCCAAACTTGTCTAGAGTTGGAATTGGAATGGTAGGACGATTTACTGGGACAGTTGTAGTAATATCAATCTCTTGATCTTTTAATATTGTAATAATTTCTGCGAGCTCCTCCCCATGTAAGTCACCAAGTGCATTGGCGTGGCTGATGGTTGCCCTCCCTTTCAGACCTGCTTCTTTCGTATATTGCGCCATTCGTTCAAATGTAAATGCTCCTAAAGTGTTGGGGTCATGTAAATGGAGATCGACACCTTTATTGTTTTCAACGGCAATATCAAAAATGGTATATAAAGATTTTTCGATATTCCGGTCTACAGTTGCTGGGTCAACGCCGCCAACTAATGTTGCCCCATTCTTCATTGCATCACGAATCAATTGGACAGAGTTACTCTTCAACAACCCATGCTGCGGAAAAGCAACGATTTCATATGTCAGAACATCCTCGTATTTTTTCAATGCGTTCACTGTTGCCTCTAAATTTTTAAGACCAATTACAGGATCCACATTACAATGAGTCCGAATATGGGTATGACCATTCTTCAAATACAATTCAATCATTTTCTCAGCACGTTCTTGGGCGGTTGGCAGCAACTTCGGCAGTAGTTCTTTTTCCTCTTCTAACCGGGTAAATATGCCTTTTGTAAGTGGAGTACAAGCCTTCCATGGTCCTCCGTAGTATGTTTTATCGATGTGAATATGCATATCTCGTAACGAAGGAAGAAGGAGTTGATTGCAAGCGTCAACCTGTTTCTCTTCGACATTGGGAAGAATATTTGTAATCTCGGCAATCTTTTCATCTTCAATTTTCAAGTGGCATATTTCTGTCTCAGTACCAGAAATACGTTCATTATCCTTTATGAAGCCTTTTTCTAAACGGACATTCGTAAGCCAATAAGTAGTCAATCCTATTCCTCCTATTTAAAAAAATTAGGAAAAGTACTTTTTTACAAAAGTACTTTTCCGCTTGGTTACCTTTACTTAATTACTACATCATCAATCATGAGATAGTTTGCAGCATTAAGCCAAAAGCCGCTGACGTTTTTACTGTGAGCCGCTAAATGCTCGTAGTTCCGAATTGGAATATAAACCGCATCGTCCATTTCAATTTGCATAACTTCTTCATATAGCTTTAAACGTTTCGCTTCATCTGTTTCTTGACGTGCCGCTTCAATTTTTTTATCTACCTCTGGATTACTGTAGTAGAAATGGTTACCTGCAGGCCCCTGTGATGCAGTGTGGAATAAATTATACTGGTTATAGTCTCCGTCACCAGTTGCATTTCCCCAACCGTTAATTACCATTTCATGCTCACCATTATTAATCATTTCAATAAATGCCCCATACTCCATTACTTGAATTTCCACATTTACTCCAATCCCTTTTAATTGAGATTGAATTACTTCTGCCATGTTAATTCGTTCTTTTCGATCACTTGTTAATAATTTGATTTCTAAACCATTTTCGTATCCGGCTTCTTTTAACAATTGCTTTGCTTCATTTAAATCATAATCATAAGGCTTAACCTTGTCGCTATATCCTAATACTTTAGGGCTCATCGCTACGTTTGCGAGTGTTCCTACATTATTATAAACACCTTTAATAATAGCTGCTCTTTCAATCGCATGACTGATTGCTTTACGGACTTTTACATCATCAAATGGCTTCTTCTTTGTGTTAAATCCAAGATATTCGACAGCTAGTCCTTCTGTCCGATAAAGACCCATTGTATCAGAAGCTTCGATTCGTTCAATTTCAGTTACAGGTACTTGGTCGTTGATATGTGCTTCACCTGTTTCAATCATTGCAAGACGTGTTGCATCTTCAGGTACTACTTTAAAAACTACACGATCAATATTTGGCTTCTTACCCCAGTAATTATCATTTTTCGTTAATGATATTTCTTGACCACTCTTCCAAGCTTCAAATACAAATGGTCCTGTTCCAACTGGATGCTCAGCCAGTTTTTCTGGATTTTCAGCTAAAGCTTTTGGACTGATGATGCTGCCTTCCTGACTTGCCAAAATTGATAGAAGTGGGGCATAAGGATAGGCAAGTAATAATTGTACTGTGTATTCATCTATTACTTTTACTTCTGTAATCATTTCAAATTTCGTACGTTGTGGTGAGCCAGTATTTGGATCTAATAAACGATCAAATGTTGTTTTTACTGCCTCTGCGTTAAATGGGGTTCCATCATGGAAAGTAACATCATCTCTTAATTTAAATTCCCAAGTTGTATCATTTACTACAGTCCATTCTTTCGCCAACAGCGGTTGCACTTTAAAGTCTTTATCTGGAACTACAAGTCCCTGATAAACTTTTTGATAGATAATATTGGCTGATGGAATATCAGTAATAAAATGCGGGTCTAGCTTTGTTGCATCAGAAAGTCGAACAACTGTTAATGTACCGCCTTGTTTTTCCCCTTCTTTTTTACTTGCTCCTTCATTAGAAGAAGTTGATTTTGTTGAACACGCTTGAGTAATCACTAGCATTAATCCTATTAATACTAATAGAAACGCATTTCTTATAACTCGTTTCTTTCTCTCCATTTTCGTCTCTCCTTCGTTGATTTTTTACAAGATTCTGAATTCAAACGGAATAAAGATTTTCGCAATTCCTTTTAAATCCTTATCTGAATTATAGAAGAAGATTTACTGGAATATTTACAGAATATTTACAAGAATTTAAACTATTTTGACAAGAAAATTAAAAAATATTTACTTTCCCATTAATTTTGATAATTTTGTACATATCCCCAAAAAATAATAGTTTCTAAAGAGGAGGATTATGACAGCTAGAGACGACATCATTCTTTCAAAAAAAAATTAAGGAGGGTTTTACATGACATTAGAAGCAAAAACCGAACAACCAGTTGTAATTACACAAACAATGAATCAACCGAAAGAATCTAAAATAAAAGATTTTTTATCAATTTTAACCATGAACAAAGCTGCAATGGTCGGTGCAATTATCATTCTTTTCTATATATTTGTCGCACTCTTCGCACCCTTACTTGCTCCCTATGATCCATATGAAATAAATTTAGAAAATAAATTAATACCTCCCTCATCAGATCACTGGATGGGCACCGATGATAAAGGAAGAGATATCTTAAGCCGTATCCTATATGGTTCAAGACTTTCGATGGGGATTGGAATAACCGCTGTCATTTTCGGTGCCTTTTTTGGAATTATTTTAGGACTTATCGCAGGCTACTATGGAAAATGGATTGATTCGACCATTATGAGAATTATGGATATTCTATTAGCATTCCCTGGTATTTTACTTGCTTTAGCCATTATTAGTGCACTTGGCCCTGGTTTAATCAATGTAACGATAGCTGTCGGTGCATACTCAATTCCATTATTCGCAAGGATTGTCCGCGGATCAACCTTAGAAGTAAAACGACTCGAATATATTGACGCCGTCCGTTCACTGGGAGCAAATGATTTTACGATTATTTTTAAACATATTTTACCGAATATTCTTTCACCTATTATTGTACAAGGAACTCTTAGACTAGCTACCGTCATACTATCAGCAGCAGGTTTATCATTCCTTGGTCTTGGTGCCCAGCCACCATCTCCAGAGTGGGGAACGATGTTAAGCAGCGGCAGGGATTTCTTATTTTCTGCACCTTATATCGCGATATTTCCAGGGCTGGCTATTTCTATACTAGTTTTAGGTTTTAATATTTTTGGAGATGGATTACGTGATGCTTTTGATCCAAGAATGAAGAAATAGAGGAGGTATATTAGATGTTGATGTTTATAGTACGCCGGTTAATGCAAACGATTCCGGTCATTATAGGGGTAACTTTTGTCGTATTCTTTATTATGCAGCTAGTTCCAGGTGATCCAGCAGTTTTGCTTGCCGGCGAAGGAGCTTCAAAGGAAACTATTAATGCCATACGAGAGCAATTAGGCTTAAATAGACCATTATTGGTACAATATTTTGATTACTTAACGAGCGTTTTTCGTGGAGATTTTGGAGTATCACTTAAGAATAGTCAGCCTGTCTTAGATGAAATATTGGTGAGATTGCCTATTACAATTGAACTTGCCTTTTTTAGTATCCTTATAACCATTGTTTTAGGAATGGCCGCTGGAATAATTTCAGCGATTAAGCCTTATTCCTTAAAAGATACATCCGTTATGATTGTAGCTTTATTAGGTATTTCATTACCAAGCTTTTGGTTTGGATTAATGTTAATGTATTTCTTCTCAGTAAAACTGCAAATACTCCCTGTTGCCGGCTGGGATAGCCTCCTTCATGTTATCCTGCCTGCTCTGACATTAGGTGCGGGCGGTGCCGCCATTGTAGCCCGAATGACAAGATCAAGTATGCTTGAAGTTATTCGTCAGGATTATATCCGAACAGCTCGTGCTAAAGGGGTACGTGAAAGTGTAATTATTTATAAGCACGGATTACGTAATGCATTAATACCAGTTATTACAGTAGTTGGGTTACAATTTGGAGCTTTGCTTGGCGGGACGGTTCTAGTTGAATCAATCTTCGCTATCAACGGACTAGGCAGAATGATTGTCGACTCGATTCGAATGAGGGATTTACCAATGGTTCAAGGCGGAGTATTAGTTGCCTCTCTTGTTTTCGTCGTAGTGAATTTGTTGGTCGATGTACTATACCGATTCTTTAATAAACGGATTGAATTAAATTAACAGGTGGTGATTGATGATGACGGAGAATAACAAACCGATTTTAGAAGTAAAAGGATTAAAAACACATTTCTTTACAAAGCGCGGGGTAAGTAAGGCGGTTGATGGCATCGATTTTAGTCTGTATAAAGGGGAAACCTTAGGAATTGTCGGTGAATCCGGCTGTGGAAAAAGTATAACATCTCTTTCCATTCTGCGTTTGATCCCCTCCCCTCCTGGGAAAATAGCGGGCGGACAAGTTTTGTTTAAAGGAAAAGATTTGGTAACAATATCTGAAGATGAAATGAGAAGGGTTCGTGGTAATGAGATTTCAATGATTTTTCAGGAGCCAATGACTTCATTGAATCCTGTTTTACCGGTTGGAGAACAAATTGCTGAAGCGTTACGAATGCACCAAAACATGGGACGTAAAGCCGCGTGGGAAAAGTCAGTCGAAATGTTAAAGCTTGTTGGTATTCCTTCCCCGGAAAAAAGGGCAAAACAAGAACCTTTCCAATTAAGCGGCGGAATGCGTCAGCGTGTTATGATTGCGATGGCGCTTGCATGTACCCCAGAGGTATTAATTGCAGACGAACCAACAACAGCTTTGGATGTAACCATACAAGCTCAAATCCTAGAGTTAATTAAAGACTTGCAAAATAGGCTGGGCATGGGTGTCATTATGATTACCCATGATTTAGGTGTCGTTGCTGAAACCTGTGATACGGTAGCCGTCATGTATGCAGGTAATATTATTGAACATGCACCAACCGAGAAAATTTTTGCTAATCCAAGACATCCATACACACAAGGTTTACTAGATTCACTGCCTAAAATTCATGAAGACCAGGAAGAATTACAAACGATTGAAGGCAGTGTCCCTAGTCCCTACAATATGCCTGCTGGCTGTCGCTTTGCTTCAAGATGCCCTCATCAGCAGCCGATTTGTCACGAGCAGCAGCCAGAGTTAATGGAGCAAAATGATGGTGTAAAGGTTCGCTGCTGGATGTATACAGATCAATGGACTCAAGCAAAAGAGGAGGCTGTAAAATAATGCAGGCAGCAGCAGAAAAGAAAGTATTATTAGAGGTAGAACATTTAAAGCAATATTTTCCTGTTAAAACAGACTCTCTTTTTAAGCCTAAAGCCTATGTACAAGCAGTAGACGACATCTCCTTTAAGCTATACGAGGGAGAGACTCTAAGTATTGTAGGTGAATCTGGCTGCGGAAAATCCACAACAGGCCGTGCGATTTTAAGACTTGATGAACCTACAGATGGAAAGGTTTATTATTCAGGGACAGACATTTTAGGATTAAATAAGAAAGAAATGAGAAAGCTTCGAGGGGATTTACAGGTAATATTTCAGGATCCTTTCGCTTCTCTTAACCCAAGGCAAACCGTAAAGCAAATTTTAAATGAAGCCATGGCAATCCAAGAAGTAGTAGAAAAGTCAAAAAGAATGGATCGAATGCAAGAACTACTTGGCTATGTTGGTCTTCCCCAAGAAGCACTTGACCGTTACCCTCACGAATTTAGCGGTGGTCAGCGTCAACGAATTGGGATTGCCAGAGCACTTGCCGTTAATCCTAAACTAATAATATGTGATGAGGCTGTTTCGGCCTTGGATGTATCGGTTCAAGCACAAGTGTTAAATCTACTAAAGAAACTGCAAAAGCAATTTGGACTTACCTTTTTATTTATCTCTCACGATTTGAGTGTAGTCAGACATATTTCAGATCGTGTCATGGTTATGTACCTAGGGAAAGTCGTTGAGATAGCCGATAAAAAGGATTTATTTGATACACCGCTGCATCCATATACACGGGCTTTGCTATCATCGATTCCTGTCCCAAATCCGGAATTAAAACGGGAGCGGATCATCTTAAAAGGAGACGTCCCCTCTCCTATTAATCCACCAAGCGGCTGCCGATTCCATACTCGTTGTCCATTTGCAACAGAGAAATGTAAAACAGAAGAACCAGCTTTAAGAGAATTGTATACAAATCATATGGTAAGCTGTCATTACGCAGAAAAATTTAAGTAAGAGTGTTTTATAATTATAAGATATTACGGTAAAATATTATATTACAAAAGGGAGAAGCAACTGCCTCCCTTTTTCTTCATATAAAGGAGAATTTCGGTTATGTTAACAGTTGAAGCTTTCTCCCTAAACATTATGATTGCAGCTCTAGTGCCTTTACTAGGGGCCTTTACATTGCTTTTTTTATTTATTTTTGAAAAGCGAATAGACCTGCTGGAAAAAAAAACACGGGAAATCGCTTTAGAAAGAGAGCTGCAAACTGCTCTTTACAACCAATTGAATCAAGAGATTCAACCACATTTCTTTTTTAATACATTAAATTCAATCTTAAGCTTAGCAAGGCTGGATCGTAAAACAGAATTGATACGATCGATTGAGACGCTATCAAAGCTGCTTAAATTTAAGTACCAAACAAACAATACTTTTATTACAATCGATGAGGAAATAACCTACGTCAATTATTATTTAGAAATACAAAAAATACGTTTTCGGGACAGGCTGCATTATGAATTTTCAATCGATCCAAATGTAAACCAAGCCATTACCATCCCTTTTATTATTCAAACCTTTATCGAAAATGCTTTTAAACATTCTTTTGAGAAATATATTGGTGAGGCCTTTTTAAAAACAACCATTGAAAAACGGGATAAAGACATCCATATCACAGTATGGAACAATTCGGTTGAAGGTGCTGAGGAACTTACACAGGAAAGAGGGCTTGGTTTAGAAAACATTACAAAAAGACTCGAGTTATTATTTCCGGATGGTAAAACATCTGTACAATTAATCAACTCAGACAATGGAACGAGCGTTTTAGCTATTTTTCCATTTATACTGAGTTCTGAAATATAAGGAAGGTGAACATTTCGAATGAATATCCTGCTAGTTGATGATGAACCGCTAGAATTAGAGCAGCTCGAGTATTTAATCCTTAAAAAATTTCCAAACTGGAAGATTTTCAAAGCTCAAGATGCTTCCATAGCACTCCAAATCGTTAAGCAGCATGACATCTTTCTTGCATTTCTAGATATTCAGATTCCTGGGAAGAACGGATTGGATTTGGCTAAAGAACTAACGCAAACTTACACGATTGATATTATAATGGTTACTGCTTTTCAAAATTTTAAATATGCTCAAACTTCGATAAGACTTGGAGTTGTTGATTATATAACGAAACCAATTATTGAAGATGAATTAATGGGCGTGTTAAGCAAGTATGAAAGATTAGGGCGTTATTCAGAACAAATTGTAAATGCGATAAACATTATTCATGCGGAATATAGCGAAAAATTAACGTTAAATTATTTAGCGTCAAAAATTCATATTAATTCTGCTTATTTAAGCAGAAAATTTCATGAGGAGGTTGGGATGGGCTTTTCCGAGTATTTAAACGAGTTTCGTTTAAAGGAAGCTCAAAGAATGCTCGTTGAGTATCCTGATTTAAGTATTAGTACGGTTTCTGAAAGATGCGGTTTTAACAGTCAGCATTATTTTAGCCAAATTTTTCGAAAAATGACAGGACAATCACCAAGGGATTTTCGCTTAAGGGAGACATTCCATTGAAAAAGAATGATTATCAGTTATATATCAGTGGTGCCATTAAACTCGGGGTAAGCTTTGGGGTTGTTAGTTTATTGGCTCGATGGGTAACAGGAAATACGATCCTATCCTCTCCGGAAACCTTGATTAAGTATGGTCTTATCGGTGGAATTGGATACTCACTAGTAGGGGCATTATCCTCTATTTTATTTGGATTTTTAGCAAAAAAAATCCGTGAAAATCACCCTGGTCAGCACACGATTGGAGATGTTTTAAGACAAAAATTAACACCAAACGGATATTGGTTAATGATAACAGTTCTTATCCTAACAAGCTTTCATTCCTTATTTGTACAAGCTATGGGCGCAGGAATTCTTATTCAGATGATTTTTCCAATTCCTTATTTTATTGGGTTATTGCTTTTTTTAACTTTTTGTTTTTTTATCGGAGGAGCCGGGGGCATGCAGCGCCTTCACCAAGTAGCTGGTGTTAATGTCACCCTGATTTTTGCGGCCGTCATTATTATCCCCGTCTACTTTTATATTCAAGAAGGAGTTTATCCTGTTTATGACGGAATTAAGCTATATCATCCTTATTTATTGTATATTAAGAACACGGATGCCTTTTGGTTTATTTTCACAGCAATCTTTGTCTTCTTTGGTCAAATTTTGATTGACCGTCCTTCATGGCAAAGAATGTTTATCATTCAAAAAGAAAAGGTTCAAATAACCTTTACTTTAACAGGATTAATATGGGCAACCATCCCACTGGCTTTATCCTCCTTGTTAATGATTACAATATTCGGCAGAAGCTTTGATAATATTTATTCCTTGTTCTCTGAACTAGTAAACAGAATCCAATCTTCAATATTAATCGTCCTATTCGTGGTATTTGTTTTTAGTTCAATCGCTTCGGCCCTCAGTGCAGAATTGCACGCCACAACTACCCTTTTTGTAAAAAATATAATGGAAATGTTTTTTACTCTAACAAATGATGAAAAATGGAAATACACGTATATTTTTTCGGGTGCAGTTTGTGTATGTTTACTTGTCATTGTCAGTATTCTTACTCCCAGTCCGCTCACGCTATTATTTTTCACTGGGAATATTTATGCGGCGGTGATTAGCCCCATTCTATATATCATCCTTAGTAAAGGTGTTCTTCCTTTCATAGTCCCCTTTTCAACCTTTATTGGAACTATTGGAGGCTATATTTTTGTAACAAGAACGGAAGATTTTAAAGGAATATGGCTTAGCTTTATGATTTCAACAGCTCTTTGTTTACTTGTCTTAATCTATAAAACAATAATAAGAAATAATAGTAAGCTACTATAGGGGGCGGTTTGTTTGGGACAAAGTCATGCACAAGTTGAAAATCAAGCCCATTATAGCCCAGATTTATTACCAACTCCATCTGAGGCTAGGACATGGAAAATAGGTCAATTTTTCTCTATCTGGATGGGCTCTGTTCATAACGTGCCTTCCTATGTAACAATAGGCGGATTCTTTGCATTAGGCTTATCTATTTGGCAGGTATTCTTTATCATTATCATTTCTTCGATATTACTATCAGTCATGATGGTATTAAATGGGCATGCCGGCAGCAAATATGGAATTCCATTCTCTATTCTGCTCCGTGCAAGCTATGGAATAAAGGGTGCTCTCTTTCCTGGAGTCCTAAGAGGCGTTATTGCCGCGATTATGTGGTTTGGTCTTCAAACCTATGCAGGCAGTCTTGCCCTTAGTATTTTAATAGGTGAATTTTGGCCAGAGTATTTATCTTTAGGCGGAAGTTTTAACTTTTTCGGATTAACCCTTTCTGGTCTTCTTTCCTTTCTACTCTTTTGGATCATTAATGTTTTATTCATTTTTGCCGGTATCGATCGATTAGGGAAGTTAACCAAAATGGTATCACCATTAATTTTTTTGGTGTTTGGCGGAATGGCTATCTGGTCCATTAAATTGGCAGGTGGAATTGAAGCTATTCTAAACTATAGTTCAAGAGGGGTCCAAGGAAATAGTATTTTCGTTTTCATAAGTTGTGTTTCAGCAATTATGGCGACCTGGGTTGCACAAATTCTAAGTGTTTCTGATATTACTAGGTTTTCACGTTCTAATAAAGACCAGTCAATGGGACAGATTTCTGGGCTGTTTATTACCTATTTATTATTTGCTGTAGCCAGCATTTCAATCATTGTGGGTTCAGAGGTTGCTTTTGGTGTTCCGATTTGGAATGTACTTGAAGTGGTGGAGCGATTCGATAGTAGATTTGCGATTACCCTTTCACTGTTAACGATTTGCTTATCAACTTTATCAGTTAATATTGTTGGAAATATCATACCAGCTGGCTATCAACTTGCTTCTCTTTTTCCGAAGAGACTGAATTTTAAAACAGGAGCTCTAGCTGCAACCATTATCGGTATACTTATTATGCCTTGGAAGCTAATGGAGAACCCAACAAGCATATTTGCCTTTTTAAATGTTGTAGGAGGATTGTTAAGTCCCGTCATTGGTGTAACACTGACGAATTATTTCCTAATTTGTAAAAAAGAAATTAATTTACAAGAATTATATTCTATTAACCACAATCGATATTCTAACGGGGTTAATCTCCCCGCTATGATTGCAACCATCTTTGCAGGCATAATAAGCCTAATGGGTAATTTTGTACCCCTGCTTGGTCCGTTAACTCGGATTTCTTGGTTTACAGGGATATTTCTAGCCATTCCTTTATATCTAGCTTTATATTATTTTAATAAACAATTTGGATTAAGTGCAATAAAGGAATAAAAAAAGAGGCTAGTTCTAATGATTGTCACTTACCAACCATTAGAGCCAGCCTCTCCCTACTATTAACAGGTTATTTAATTGAGACATCATTAAGTTCTAAATACCCAGCCGCACTGATCCTAAAACCATTAACATTTTTAGAAACAGCAGCTACGTTTTCAATGACACGTACAGGTACATATACAGCATCCTGCATTTCTAATTCTTGTGCCTCCGCATAAATCTGTATGCGTTTTTCTGGATCACTCTCTATTCGTCCAGCATTAACTAACTGATCAACCCTTTCATTACTGTAAAAGAAGACATTACCAGCAGGTCCCTTTGAAGACGAGTGGAAAAGATTGTATTGATTGTAATCGGCGTCACCAGTTGCATTTCTCCAGCTATTAATAAACATTTGGGATTCGCCTCTATTTCTTTTCTCAATAAAAGTTCCAGCTTCAAATACCTGTATTTCTACGTCAACACCAATCCCTTTTAACTGTGATTGAACAACTTCTGCAAGGCTTACTCTTTCCTTTACATCATTGGTTGACAAGATTATTTTTAAACCATTAGGATATCCTGCTTCTGCCAATAATCTCTTAGCTTCATTCAAGTTATAATCATAAGCTTTCAAACCTTCATGATATCCAAATACTTGAGATCCTAATAGAGAATTCGCTTTTTTTCCTACGTTATTAAATACACCCTTGATAATAGAATCCATTTCAATGGCATGTGCAATCGCTTTTCGGACACGAATATCATTAAATGGTTTTTTCTCCGTGTTAAAACCAATATATTCCGTACCAAAACCTTCACTCCGATAGACTTCCATTGCTGATGAAGCGTCTACTGTATCCATCATCGTTACAGAAAGCGGCTCTGCTATATGTGCTTCACCTGTTTCAATCATTGAGGTTCTGGTTGTTTCCTCTGGAACAATTTTAAAAATAACTTTATCGACCTTTGCTTTATCACCAAAATATTGATCATTTTTAGCTAATACTATTTCTTGGCCTGGTGTCCAAGATTCAAATGAAAAAGGCCCGGTTCCATTTGGTTCATTGATGATGTTCTTGCCAAACTTCTCAATCGCATTAGGACTAATAATTCCTCCCTCATGACTGGCTAGAATGGAGAGTAAAGGGGCAAACGGTTCATCTAAGATAAATTGAACTGTAAATTCATCAATGACTTTCACTTCACTAACCATTTTGAAAACACCAGCTCTAGGTGCTTTTACATTCGGATCTAAAAGCCTGTCAAAATTAGTTTTGACAGCGTTTGCATTAAAAAGTGTTCCATCATGAAATTTCACATCATCTCTTAATTTAAATTCCCATGTTTTACTATCAATCTGTTTCCACGACTTTGCCAATACAGGCTGGATTTGAGCATCTTTATCTCGTCCTACTAAACCCTCATACACTTTTCCATGAGTTACACTTGCTGCATTAATGGTATTCATAAAATGGTGATCCAAATTCTCTGCGTCTGCTAAACGAACTATCACTAAAGTACCGCCATCTTTAGCTTTATCTTCTTCCTTTTTATTACCATTTGAGCTGCTACTTTGATTTGTAGAACAACCAGTAATTAACATTACCATTAGCAGTGCTATAATAAATTTTCCGATAATAAGTTTTTCTTTCATCAGCTTTCCCCCCAGTTCCCTTTAGTTTCCCTATATAAATCTGATTATATAGAATATTCGAACTTGTGTTGTCGAATATTTTTACTTAATTTTTCGATTTCTTTACTACTTTTTATAATCTATTAAAAAAAGAGGATGTGAAAAATACATCCCCAGATTTTTAAGAAAGGTATTTTTCTCGAAAATTTTTATTTTTTGCCTGCCCAAAGGCCTGTTGATTTCCGCTCCAGGTGCTTCGCTTTCCGCGGGCGTGCCGGGGAGCCTCCTCGGCGCCTTAGCGCCTGCGGGGTCTCCCCAGCCCCGTACTCCCGCAGGAGTCTTCGCACCTTCCACTCCAATCAACAGGGGGAATGAACCAGGAGATTGCCACACACTTTTTCAGACTTGGCCAAGTGTGTGGCAATCTTTTTCATGTTTTGGCATGCTGCGGTAAGTAACACTTGCTCACTCGCATTTTGTAATCCCCATAACCTACAATGAAATAATGGCTCTTTTCTAACAGATTGTTGCTTTTATTAAAATTGAAAGCAAAGAGTGGATTGGAGCGAAAGGTGCTTGACTCCTGCGGGATGTAGAGGAAAAGTCGAGACCCCAAAGACGCGCAGCGTCGAGGAGGCTCGACTTCCTCCCCGCGGAAAGCAAGCACCTGCAGCGGAAAGGAACGGTCCATTTGTATACAAAAAACTATATTCTATCGAAAAGAGCAAATTAAAAGACTGTCGAGAGTTTCTCGACAGCCTGAGGATGTGAAAAATACATCCCCTTTGCTGTATTTATTACAAAAATTAATTATTGTAGGGATTCAAAAACTACATTACCTTTATAAATCACGGCTTTGCGTTTTGCCCGTCTTGCAACTGCTTCAGCGGTACAGCTAGCTTCAACTAGTACCATACTAGCCACATCGCCTACTTTCGGCCATGACTGGTTCCCCTCGTGGTCTAATAGGGTCTTTCCACCTGTAATATACTTTAACGTTTGACCAAGTGAAACCTCATCTGTCCATCTGAATCGTTCAAGCAGACGTCCAGCCCTTTCAAGAACATCACCATTTCCTGTTGGCCACCAAGAATCATAGATATTATCATTCCCAACGGCTACATCCACTCCACAATCTGTTAAAATATTTACCGGTGGAATATTCCGACCAATTGGAAGACTGGTTACAATAGAGATTCCAGCTTCTCTTAAAATCCCTGCCATTTCTATTGCTTCTTCTTTGGAGACATCTCCCAATCCGAATGCATGACTGACAGCTACCCTTCCTTCCCACCCTGCTTGCTTGGTTAAATAAGCAAGACGTTTCATTGTGAACGTTCCTAAGTGTCCAGGATCGTGTAAATGCAAGTCGATATCAGCATTTCCTTCAACAGCCAAATCCATTAATTGTACTAAGGATGCTTCGATATTATTATCCACAGTTGCCGGGTCAACAGCCCCTACAATCCCTGCACCGTTTCTTACTGCTTCTCTTATCAGTTGAACAGTACCAGGACGCAGCAAGCCATGCTGGGCAAAGGCAACAATTTCTGCACTTAGCCTATTAGAATATGTTTCTAATGCTTGCTGGACACCTTCCAAATTGTGCAAACCTGCCTCCGGATAGATATCCACGTGGGTTCTTACATGGGTGGATCCATATGATAATAAAACTTCCAGCAAAGCTTCTGCACGCTGCTGTGTGCTGGAAGGAATGGATGCTAGAATATTTTTTTCTATTTTACATCGTTCAATTACACCTGAAGCTGGGATACAAGCCCGCCAGTCCTCCCCCATGTAAGTCTTGTCTAGATGAACATGCTTTTCAATAAAGGAGGGTAAGAGGAGCAAACCCTTTGCATCCTTTACAGGCAGTTCATTTCCAAAAGGCACTGATCCTTTGATTATTTTTTCGATATTACCATCCTCTATTAATAAGTGAAATAGCTCTGTTTTTGTTCCTGCTACTCTATCATTTTCTTTTATATATCCCGTTTCTAAGCGGGCATTTGTTAACCAATAAGTACGATTCATATTAAAACATCCTTTCTATTACTGTTACAAGATAAAAGGGCGTATCCTCATGGATATCCCTCTTATCCTTTTTCCTATTGTATTGAAACGTCATTAATTTCTAAATAACCAGATGGGCTGATTGCAAAGCCCTGGATATTTTTGGCTACAGCAGCGAGATTTTCAATCACCCTTACTGGAATATATACCGCTTCTTCCATTTCTAATTCTTGTGACTGTGCATATAGTTCAATACGTTTATTTGGGTCTTTTTCTTTACGGGCAGCTTCAATTAAGCTATCCACCTCTTTATTACTATAGAAGAAGGTATTTCCAGATGCTCCGTGAGAATTGGTATGGAAAAGGTTGTATTGATTATAATCGGCATCACCCGTCGCGTTTCTCCAACTTAGGATAAATATCTCTGAATCCCCGTTATTTGCCTGCTCAACGAACGTACCATATTCTAAGACTTGGATATTTACTTTAACACCGATTCCTTTTAACTGTGATTGAAGCACCTCTGCCATGTTGATTCTTTCTTTGCTATCCATTGTTTTTAATGTCGTTTCGAACCCATCTGGATAGCCAGCTTCAGCAAGTAATTTCTTTGCTTCATTAAGGTTATATTCATAGGCTTTCATATCAGCATGGTAGCCAAAGACCTTTGAGCCTAATAATGAATTCGCCTTTTTACCAACATTATTGTATACACCCTTTATAATCGAATCCATTTCAACCGCATGAGAGATGGCTTTACGAACACGGACATCATTAAATGGTTCTTTTTGAACGTTAAAGCCAATATACTCTGTACCAAATCCTTCACTTCGGTATACCTCAACTGCTGACGAAGCTTCTACTGAAGACATCATCGGCACGGAGAGCGGTTCAGCAATATGGGCCTCTCCAGCTTCAAGCATGGAGATTCTAGTTGTTTCTTCCGGCACTACCTTGAATACAACTTTATCCACTTTAGCCTTTGGTCCCCAGTATTCCTTGTTCTTCGTAAAGACAATTTCTTGACCAGGAGTCCAAGATTCAAAAACAAATGGACCTGTTCCATTCGGTTCATTAATACTTTTTTTACCGAACTTCTCAATTGCCTTCGGACTAATAATACCGCCTTCATGGCTGGCTAAAATAGAAAGTAATGGTGAGAATGGCTCGGATAAGATAAATTGAACTGTAAATTCATCCACTACCTTTACTTCTTTTACCATTTTAAATACAACCGCTCTTGGCGAACCAACAGCCGGATCTAGCAGCCGGTCAAATGTCGCTTTTACCGCCTCTGCATTAAAGGTAGTTCCATCATGGAACTTCACATCTTTTTTATGGTAAAATTCCCAAGTTAAATCATCAACCTGTTTCCAGTTTTCTGCAAGTAAAGGCTTAATTTCAGCATTTTTATCACGTCCTACAAGCCCCTCATAAATCTTCCCATGTGTAACACTTGCGGCGTTGATTGTCGACATGAAATGATGATCTAAATTCTCAGCATCTGACAAACGAGCAATAACTAATGTACCGCCATCATGTGAAGCGGTATCACCATTATTTTGCTTTGTACTTACGTCCTTTTTAGTAGAACAGCCGGTAATGACGATTGCAATAAACATGATTAGTAAGAATGTTCCTAATCTCCATTTTTCTTTCATGCCCTCTAACCCCCTGAATATTTTATTAGCATGTGTGCTTGACTAATTATAAAAAATATTCAGACTACTTTGTTTCAAAAATATTTACTTTATTTTTCAATATCTTTACTTCTTTTCAGAATTAGACGAAATCCACGGTTTTAAATGATGAAGTAAGCAATTCATTTTCGGGAAGTTGCTGAAAATCTCTTTCCAAATATCCTTTTCTCATTTTGTTAAAATATTTTTGACCTTTGGATTTGATTTCTTCTAAATCTAGATCTGGAATTTTTCGGTCTCGCATAACCAATCTGCCGTTAATAATCGATAATTTAACATCCCTTCCTGATCCATTAGCGATGATTGTACGAATCGGATCATCGATCACACCCATATGGAAGCCGTCTAAGTCAATCACAATAATATCGGCTTTCGCCCCTACAGCAATCCTTCCAAGGTCATCTCTTCCAAGGAAGTTAGCTCCGCCAAGAGTTGCCGCACGATATAAATCTGCATAGGTGGAGTCTTTAACATCTTTTTCTATTAGTCGTGACAGCATGCTGCCCGTGCGGATGTTCTGAAACATATCTGGAGGAAACGTATCAGTCCCCATTGCTAAATTAATTCCTGCCCTTTTATATTTGGCAAATGATTCTAATGCAGAAGCATGTCTTCCGATAATTAATGGACAATGGATTACGGTTGTATTTGTTTCTGTTAGCAAAGCTATATCATCACCTTCGCCCCCGAGAGCTTCACTATAACCCGCAATAAAATGAGCATGTGGGATTCCGGTTTTCGGTCCTAAAAAACCAAGATTATACAAATATCGAATAGGTGTTATACCGTGTTTCTCAAGTAGTGTGTGATACTCAAAGCTTCCCTGCGCAGCATGAAGTTTTATTGGAACATCTAATTTCTCACTATAAAATTTAGTTTGCTTCAAACTTTCCTCTGTTTGGCACTCAATCCGTTCAGGTGCAAGCATGCCTTTAACTAATCCATTATAGGCACCATCAAATTCTTCAACAAACTTTACGGCCCGCTCAAGTCCTGCTCTCCCTGCTTCTTCGTCCCAATAAAGCTTAATTGTTCCATCCGGCTCCACGACTCTAATCCCAGATTGATAACTAGGTCCCAGATAAATTCTTAATCCTAATCTTCCTGCATGATTGGCGGCTTCGGCTAGTTCCTCATACGTTTCTGCCCACTTTTTATAAAACACGGATGTAATCGGCATAGCAGTTGTTACCCCATGAAGAATCAATTGAGAATAAGCATAAAGTGATTTAAATGATTCTTCTTCAGCAGTCATAACTTCATGATGTCCGTTTTCAACATAACGCTCTGACCAAAGCAGGTTTTTCTGCTTGTCACTGCTTGCTTCTAAATGAAGAATATCGTGATCAATATCACCCAGTGCATTTAAATCGATAAATCCTGGACTTATGACCGCATTCCCAGCATCAATGACCGCATCTACTTCTTTAGAGTAGTTCTTTCCAACATAAATAATTGTATCGTTTTCGTATACAACCTCTGAATCTTTTAAAATGACATGATCATCTCCATCAAAACCAATCACATATTTTGCCTTAAGCTTTGTAATCATTTTTAATTCTCCTTTCAATCTAGTAATACTGATTAATAACTTAATTATAGGAAATGATAAACGTAATTATTTTCGGAATTATTACTCTTTTTTTAACTTTTTCTACTTCTTGCCTGCATTATATTTACTTCAAATTTCCTTTTGTTTAAATTAAATAAAAGAATAAAGTGGGAATCTTTACAGAGGGGCTGCATGAAAATGAATGTCTTATTACTTGATGATGAACCATTAGAGATAGAACAACTAGAATACTTGTTACAATGTGAATTTCCGTCATGGAATTTGTTTAAGGCTTCCGATGCGAGTCAAGCTCATTTCATTCATCTCAATAATGAAATCGATTTAGCGTTTTTAGATATTAATCTTCCAGGGAAATCTGGCCTTGAATTTGGGGAGGAACTGCGACAGAGCAATAAAGATATAGAAATAATCATGGTAACTGCCTGTCAGGATTTCAGCTATGCTCAGCAATCCATTAGAATTGGGGTTGTTGACTATTTAACGAAGCCGGTTATCGAGAGTGAATTGCTAAAGATTCTATCAAAGTATAAAGAGCATCAATATTCTCATAATTATTCCACCTTAATTCAATGCTCTCTCAAGGCCATTCACGAAAAGTATGCTGAAAAGATTTCACTTTCAGATATCGCAAATAAGGTTCATGCTAACCCTACCTACTTAAGCCGGAAATTTCACGAAGAAGTAGGTCTATCTTTTTCGGAGTATTTAATTCAGTATCGTATCCATATGGCGAAACGGTTTTTAATAACGACTCCAAAATGGACCATAGCCGATGTTGCAGAAAACTCAGGTTTTAGCAGTCAAAACTATTTTAGTACATTATTTCGGAAAATAGAGGGAGTTTCCCCAACCGAATTTCGGGAGAAGGAAAGAAGTAAATAACAATTTTTCAAAACAAAGTCCGGCACTTTTATAAATAGTGCCGGACTTCTGTTATCACCTACTATTGCATGCAATGAGATGTACTTAAACATTTGACAATGTGAGTACCTTGTTTTTCATTAATCGCATCTTGTAAACTTTCTGGGTTTGTAATAACGACTTTCTTTCCGCCATTTTCTAAGAAGCTTAAACTAGCCTCAATTTTTGGCAGCATACTGCCTGGTGCAAAGTGGTTTTCAAGAACATATTGTTTTGTCTCTTCAACAGTAATTTTTTCTAGGGCCAACTGATTTGGTTTTCCAAAATTAATACATACTCTTGGAACACCAGTTGTAATAATTAATGTCTCAGCATTGACTTGTCCAGCTAAAAGGCTGGTAGCAAAATCTTTATCTATTACCGCGTCAACACCCATGTACTCATTCTCTCTTGTTTTTATAACAGGAATACCGCCGCCGCCAGCTGCAATCACAACGTACCCAGCATTTATCAATGATTTGATGGCTTCTTTTTCAACAATATCAATTGGTTTTGGTGATGGAACCACTCTACGATAACCACGTCCGGAATCTTCCATAAAAGTCCACTCAGGATGTTCCATTTTCATTTGTTCTGCTTGTTCTAAAGTGAAGAACGAACCAACCGGTTTTGTTGGATTTTCGAAATTCGGATCATTAATATCAACTTCAACTTGTGTTATGATCGTAGCAACTTTTTTACTTATACCTCTTTTAGTAAATTCGTTTGTTAAGGCTTGTTGAATTTGATATCCAATACCGCCTTGTGTATCTGCCACACAATTGACAAGTGGCACATCTGTCATACCTGCAATTTCACTTGCAATTTCAGATCTTCTAAGTCCAAAACCAACCTGTGGACCATTTCCATGTGTCACTACTACATTGTATCCTTCTTGAACCATATCTGCGATATTAACTGCGGTTTCCTGAACTGCTTCATATTGATCTTGAACAGAGTCGCGTCCATTGTCCCGAACTAGAGAGTTCCCGCCAATTGCAACTATAACTAAATTACTCATTCACACTTTCCTCCTGTACATCTAATTGTTGTTTTAATAATTCAAGTGATTGGTTCTTATGCAATTGGTATAAAGGATTGGCTGGGTCGTTTGTAATTGCATTTTCAATTGCCTCAATCGCTTCTTCATGCCTTCCGAGGGACCTCAAACTGTTTGCTTTATGGAAAGAAAAGTCATATCTATTTGGCTGAAGTGCTAAAAGCTTATCCATTTCGGTTACAGCTTCCTCATGTCTGCCTAGTTCTCTAAGGTAATTTGATTTATGGTAACGGTAAAATGTTTCAGTAGGTTCTAATTCACATGCTTTGTCATATTCAGCTAGTGCTTCATCTGGTTTCTTCATTAGCCTTAAGCAATTAGCAGTATAAAAATAATAATCAAGTTCATTCGGGTTTAGGATTAACGCCTTTTGATATTCTTTGAGGGCTTCATCATAACGCTTTAGTTCTTGCAAAGAATAGCCTTTGTAAAAATAATAATCTACATTATTTGAATCTATCTCAATAGCGTGATTCATTTCTGAAATTGCTTCTTCATACTTATCATCTAGATAGAAAGCTTTTGCACGGTTTATATATTCATTTTGTTCAACATACTCATTCGTAAGAATCCTTACTACTTTTTCCTGCTTTAATTCTTTGGCATGCTGAAGTGACGACTTCCCATCCCTGTCTGGTAAATTTACATCCGCACCTGCTTTTACAAGTAATTCAATGATCAAGGAGTAAAGTCGTCCTCCATTGCCCAAAATGACTGACTCTAATAGAGCAGACCAGCCTAAATTGTTAGCGTGATTGACTGGAATACCAGCTTCCAAACATCTTTGTACCGTTTTAAGATAGCCTTTTTCACTAGAAGGTAATAAGGCAGTGCCTCCAAATCGATTTACACTTTTTAAATCTGCTCCGTAATGGAGCATGGAACTTAAAATTTCATGAAATCCATTTGCACCAGAACAAATAAATGGTGTTAATTGTGTAATATCTCTTGTATTTACATCACTGCCAGCTTCTAATAGCAGGTTCACAATTGAGAGTTGATTTTTTTGAGTAGCAGCCATTAATGCTGTTCGACCCTCAGCATCTTTAAAAGTGACGTCAACCCCGTTATCTAATAATTGTTTTACAGATTCTATATCTCCACGTTCACTTGATTGGATTAGCTCCATTTTTTGATTCATTTAAACATTCTCCCCCTTTATCCATTCTTTGGTGATAAATAAATCTCACCTTCGAGAGCCTGAAGGGCTTAACTATCGAAGGTGAATTCCGAAAAATTTAATTAAGCTGCATTTTTTCCGGTTTCAGGTTTTGGCTGCGATTTACTACGATCCATCACATATTTGATGACAAATATACCTGCAATCATTAGGTAGCCAAAGAAAAATTCTACAGAAGCACCCTTAGCAAATGCGACTGTTGGAGAGTGGATAAATCCTACGATAGACAATGCGGCTGCTACTGCTGCTGCGGCAGCACCACGTAACGGTTTATCATTAATAGCGAATATGGCTATACATCCCCATAATAGACTGGCAATCGGTGCACCATTTCCTAAATGGGATAATCCTTCGTAATAAACCCCTTTACTAGCAAGTTTATCAATCCCTACAGTGCCCGCGGCCGTTCCTGCAGCACCAAGTACATTATTAGCTAGAGTTAGAGCCCAGTTAGCGATCCATGGGAATAATGCAATAAAGATAACTGGCACTTCAAGTTTCGGAGTTTCACGAACCACTTGATTTGCTGTTACAACTCCGATATAAACAAGGATAGGAGCGATGGCATAGACCGGAATGACCGCTAATAAAAATGCACCTATACCAAAAAGTGAAAGAATTAACATTGATATACCCGTTGCAACTGTATAGCCAATACCAGCGCCCATTGATTTCCAGCCTGGGTGTCCAACATAAACTGTTACTGGATATGGATTTCCAAATGCTGCACCAATACAAGAAGCAATTCCATTTGTTAACATAACTTGTCTGGTTTGATATTCATCCCCTGCAGTATGGGCACTTTCAATATTTTCTAAGTCAAACACATAGTTCGAAAGACCTAGTGGTATAGCGGAAGCCAAATACGGAAGAGCGTGTGGCAACCCTTGCATAAAACCATCAATATTCAAAGATGGAGGATTGAATCCAAAAGATGATAATGATTGTGAAATTGCACCTGGCTCCATTACACCTAAAGCCCAGGCAATCCCTGTACCTACAGCAAGCAATAAAAACCCTGTTGGAATTTTTGCAAATACCGGTGATTTACCAAACCAATTTATAAAAATGATGATTAACACTGCAAAAGCGATCATCGGTGCTTCAAACGCTTGTAACATCGGATTCATGGCTAATAACAATAGTCCAAGACCAGATAAACATGATAATAATACTGTCCTAGGAATGACTCTTCTTATCGTATCTCCTAATAGTGACCCCACAACTAGAATCATAGCTTCTACGAAACACCATACTAATGCGATGCCAATCGCAAATTCATAATCTTTTGTTTGGGTATAAACTGGCAATATTACTAAAAATGTTACCGTGAATATCGACGGTGCACTTGGTCCCGAAGGCAATGCTGTTACATCTGTCCTTCCTGTCTTTTTAGCTAGTCGATAAGCAAAAAAGCCATACGCACAACTTGCGATAAATATCCCCATTCCAAAAGCTGGAGCAATTTTCCCGTAAACGACTGCTGATGGAATACCCACGACAAAAATTAATAACGACATCATGGTTAGGAGATTGGTTAAGTTATTAGCAAGTAAGCCGAAATAAGCTGCTAAATCCCCTTTTTTCCAAAATTTAATTGTTTGATCCATTACCTTTCACCTCTAATATGAATTAGTTTGTTGGATGTAAAAAATTTGCTCACATTATTGCATACTCTTTTATTTCATTTGCCTCCTTTGTAGCAGAGAATTATTTTTCTCTGGAGATTTTATAAATCAAAAAGAGAAATAATAGCATTTCGTAACCCCTTACATCTTTCATTTTAGTAGGTAAAGCTTTCTAGGTCATTGGCTACCAAAACCAAAAAGAAAGCTGTTCATTTAGGCAAGTTATACAATAATGTATGTACAAAATATGTCCTAAATTTTAGACTAGAAAAACTTAAAAACAACGCAATTATTTGTTATATTGCACAATCTTTTAATTGCATTATATGACTATTTTTTTTAGTATTAATTGAAACAATCATAAGACAGGACGTGTAAATAAAAGTGAAGAAAACTGTAATTTATAAAGAAGATGTAAATTTCTCAATAAAGGCAGATTTTTATGGGACTAATCGAGAAAATGCACCTGTCATCGTATATATCCATGGTGGCGGGTTAATTTGGGGAACAAGAGAAGAAATAAGTGAAGAAATGGTACAACTTTATACCAACAATGGCTTCTCACTTTTTTCAATAGACTACAGGCTGGCTCCTGCCACAAAGCTGCCGGAAATAATAAAAGATATTGAAGATGCTCTCCTTTGGATTCAAAGAGAAGGACCAAAACAATTTTCTATAGATCCGAAAAAAATTGCAATTGTTGGTAGTTCTGCTGGTGGCTTTTTAGCACTTACTACTGGAACTTTCACTCATAAGCCCTCTGCAATTGTTTCCTTTTACGGATACGGGGATCTTGTTGGGAGCTGGGCAACAAGTCCAAGTAAATATTATCGTCAAAAGGATATTGTTTCTAAAGAACTTGCTTACCAACTTATAACAGATAAAATAGTAACTGAGGCCTCTGTAGAAGAACGGTTTCTATTTTACGTTTACGCCAGACAGAATGGGGTTTGGATCGAAGAAATTACAGGTGTAAATCTTGTAAATAATAAAGAAGCAATGTATCATTTTTGCCCGAATCGTAATGTTACAAATGAATTTCCCCCAACTTTATTATTACATGGAACGAAAGATACGGACGTTCCATACGAGCAGTCCGTATTTATGAGAGGTGCGCTTATAAAACAATCGGTTGAAGCAAAACTTATTACGATTCCAAATGGTGAGCATGTATTTGACAAAAACTTCCACGATCCGATTGTTCAACATGCACTTAAACAAGTCATTGATTTCTTAAAAAACCACCTGAAGTAAAAAAAATGCCCAGCAGATTAAAAATCTTAGCTGGGCATTTTAATTTAAGTTTGTATATATTGAATGGGTGATATATGTTATTTATTAGATTTATGAAAAAACTCAAACAAATGATCACAATCTTCTCTTTGCTCTACTTTAACCATTTTGAGAACACTCTTATCTTCCCCTGTTAAATACTTACGTAAATGCATGTCAGAGAAGCCATGTTTATCAGCGTCTTCACTCGTATTACAGTAATATACCTCTTTAATCCCTGTCCAAATAATGGCTGATACACACATTGGACATGGCTCACAAGTTGCATAGATCACACAATCTGATAAATCCATTGTTCCTAACTTTTTACAAGCTTCACGAATAGCAACCATTTCAGCATGAGCAGATGGGTCAGTATCTCTCATCATGGTGTTGCTTACTACAGCGATAATTTCATCACCGCGCACGATTGTAGCACCGAATGGTCCACCAACTTTGTTCGCCATACCAACAAGTGTTGCATCGGCAGCTAATTTCATATAATCCATATCATAATTCCTCCTATTTTTACTCTGTTACAGGACCAATATTATCCTTCTTATTTACATAGAGTTTATACGCTAAGAAGACTGCAATTAGCAGATATCCCCAAACGAAAGGCATTGCAGTTGCTTGTGCAAATCCGATTGTGGTTGTATGAATGGCACCAACAAGTGTTAAAACGGCTCCAAGCACTGCAGCAATAATGCCTCCAATTGGCGTGTTACGGATGGTAAATACAGCTATACAACCCCAAAGAACACTTGAAATAGGAGCACCATTACCTAGAGCAACCAAGCCATCGTAGAAAAGTCCAGCATTGTGCAGAGCTAGTGAAGAAACTTGATTGGCAGCCTCGCCCACAGACACACCAGCAGCTGAAAGTGCATTATTAACCGCAACAAGTGCCCAGTTAGCAACCCATGGGAAGAAGCATACAAAGATTGCCGGAGCTTCAAATTTTGGACTTTCTTTGACAACCTGGTGCCCTGTTACAATCGCAATAAATACGAGCATCGGAACAATAGCAGCAATTGGGACTACAGCAAGCAGCAGACCCATAAGACTGAAAATTGATATTAAGAAAATGGCTGCAGAGCTAGCAATAGAATAACCTAAACCTGCACCAACTTCTTTCCAGCCAGCATGACCCACATATACAGTTACTGGGAATGGGTTACCACAAAGGTTGCCAATTAAAGTACAAAAACCGTTAGTAAGCATAACATCTCGAGTTTTGTATTCATCTCCACTAACCGCAGCAGCTTCTACGTTTTCCAAGTTAAAAATGTAGTTTGCTAACCCTAAAGGTACAGCCGTTAATAAATATGGTAAAGCAGCGTTAAAACTGTCGGCAAACCCAGTTAAATGCAACATTGGGGGATTAAAGCCGAATGATTTTAGAGCTTCCGTAACATCAGCAGGGTTTTGATACCCAGCTATCCAAGCAATGGCAGTTCCAACTACGATCAATAATAAGCCAGTAGGTATTTTCTTTAATATTGGATGTTTACTTAACCAGTTCATGAAAATGATTATTAATGCAACAAATGCTACTACAGGCATTTCAAAGGATTGCAGCATTGGATTCATGCCCAAGAATACAAATGCCAAACCTGCCAAAGCTGCCAGTAAGACAGTTCTCGGGACAATCTTTCGAATTGTTTCACCAAGGAATGCTCCTAGGAATAAAATTCCAGACTCAACAAAACCCCAAAGGATAGCAACTGTTGTTGTGAAAGCAGCATCCTGTGTTTGATGATACAGAGGAAGCATAATCACAAATACGATAAGAAATATACCAGGCGAACTAGAGCCTGATGGCAGTGCAGTAACATCGGTTCTGCCTGTTTTCTTAGCTAATTTATAAGCAAAATAAGCAAATACAATTCCAGATAGCAATACAGCAAGACCAAAGCCAGGGACAATTTGTTTAAAGACAAACTCTTTTGGCATACCCACTACACCAATTAATAATGAGATCATTACCAAAAAGTCTGTCAAAACATTAACGAACAAACCGAAGGAAGCAGCAAAGTCTCCTTTTTTCCAAAATTTAACTGTTTGAGCCATTATATTTCACCTCTTAATATGAATTAGTTTGTTGGATAAAAAAATTATTGCGAGTTACATTCTTAACTATTCGTTGCTATTGCCTCCCTTTAAAAGAAACTTCATCCTGTCTTAGATAAATTTTTTATAAAGCAGAATCGTAATACTCATAATGGTTAACCGGTTACATCTAGAATTTTATATGGAAACCCTTTCTTGGTCATTGGCTACCTAAACCAAAATAAAAGGTATTCATTTAGGCACGTTATACAATAAACTTTGTACAAAATATGTCATATAAATATGATTTGAATAACATGAAGGGCAGTGAGCTTATTGTTAAAAAAAAAGCCCAGCAGATTAAATCTAAGCTGGGCTTTTTTTGATATTATTGAATGTTTTCACTTAAAGCTAGCATTGCTTTTTCAAAGGCTTCAACCGGAGGATAGGTAATTCCTGCCCCTATCATTCCAATACCTGCATCTTTATGAGCAATCGCAGTATTAATGACCGGCATAATACCTGTTTGGATAACCTTACGAACATCAATTCCTGTCGGAAGTCCCATAAAATCAAGTAATGGAATGGTGATGTTAGAGTTTTCTGTTGTAGTGATTTCCTTCATTCTAGTTGAAAAACCAATAGCATCCTCTACTGTTCCACCTACCAATGCAACGATTGCTGGAGCTGTAGCCATCGCAAATCCACCGAAACCATATGTTTCAGTAATCGCGCTGTCCCCGATATCAAGTCCAGAGTCTTCAGGCTTATAACCTGCAAACATTGGGCCAATAACCTTTTGTGCTGGACCGGTAAACCATGTATTTCCAGGCATTCCGCTCACACGGATACCGAATTCAACACCGTTCCGAGCCATAGTTGTAACGATTGTACTGTTTTCAATGCCATGAGCAGCATCAAGTGCACATTTCGCCATTGCCATCCAAGTAGGACCAGAGAAGTAATCACTGCTTGCAACGAAATCAAATACTTCTTTCTTCTGTTGGATTGTATAATCCGTTTGTAAAATATACGGAGTTAAAGCTTGGATTAATAATGTTGTACCGGCAACATTGCGGTTATGACACTCGTCACCCATATGAAGGGCTTGTGCAAGCATTAAACGTAAGTCAATCCCATTCGGATTCAGCTTCATTGCATCCCGTAAAATAGGGCCGAAAACATCACGCATCCAAATCAAACGGTCAATAACACTTTGATCATTTGCACCCATACGAAGGATTTTTGCTAATTGTTCACTTAAGTTGGTGTAAGCAACATTGCCATATGTTTTGTTTTCAACAATATGCATAAACATCGACGCAGATGTAACGCCTGCCATAGATCCTACACAGTTGTGTTCGTGACATGGTGAAAAAGTGATTTCGCCAGATGCTGCTAGTTTGGCTGCTTCTTCTACATCCTTAGCTAATCCTTCAAACACGATTGCACCAGTAACGGCACCTTTCATAGGACCATTCATTTTATCCCAAGTAATTGGAGGTCCTGCATGAAGGATCGTCGTTTTTGTCATACCTGGTACGCAATTAATAGCTTGATCATATCCAATTAATACTGGTTGAGAATTAATGATTCTTTCGACTGCTAATTTATTAGCTGCTTCTATTTTTTCGATTAGTTCCGGACTCTCAAACTTGTCAAGTGCAGCAATTAAAGCTGGGTTTCCTCTGCCCGGAGGTGTCCATTCCAAATGAATGACTTCAGCACCCTGTTGTAATAGATCATCCTTAAAGGACTCAATTCCTACATTAATAACATGTGGTTTACTCTTAAATAAATCGCTAATTCTACTCATACCTATTCTCCCTTCACAACAAATTCTCTAGCCAATAATCCTGCATTTTGCATGCTGCTGGCATGTGTTACTCCTGCAGCTAATAATTTATCAATTTGCTCTTGATAATTTTGCGGATCTAATTCTGTTCCAAGAACATATCCAATTATCTCTAAATGTCTACCTTCTTCTTCTGCCTGTTGTTTTGCTTCAATGATTGCTGGAAGGAAAGCTCCAACTGGATCCTCATGTGCTCCAAAACCTATAACAAAGTCCATTACGATAGCTCCAACAGATGGATCTTTTGCCTCTTGAACAAATCTTGCAAGACGTGTAGATGGATCAATCATTGGGTGTGGTTTTCCCTGTGTATATTCGTCATCACCAAAGTCGATGAAAGTGTGCTCTTGGCTTGTATATCGGTCCTTTAAACGATACTCTGGATTTCTTTGAATATTGCTGTAAACATTATCAAATTTCTCCATTGCTGCATGCATTGCTTCATCTGCCAGAGTTCCGCCACTGAAAAGTCCACGAACATATTTCTGTTCAGGAGTTAACTTTGTTCGAACTTCTTCAATTAATGGAATGTTTAATGCACGCTTGTTTAACTTACTTTCGTCTGCTCCAGCTAATAGTACCGCTTTGAGTGCTGCTTCTTTAGACATTTTCGCAAAATGTGCGCCAGCTGCAGTTATTTTTTCTTCATTCCCGCCTACAAACCAAACGACAACTGGTTTTTTACATGTTCTAATTTTCGCTAATACTTTTTCTTCCACACTAGGTGCAGGTGGCTTGGAAATAACGACAATAACTTTTGTCTCTTCATCGTCTTCAAGTGCCTGAATACCATCAAGCATCATAATTCCGCCAACTTCTTCTTTTAAATCTCTGCCGCCTGTTCCAATCAATTGCGAGATACCAAAGCCAAATTCGTGAATGCGGACGCTTACTTCTTGGCTGCCTGTTCCTGATGCACCAACAATACCGATATTTCCTTTTCTAACCGCATTTGCGAAACAAAGGGCTGTATTGCCGATAATCGCTGTTCCACAGTCTGGTCCCATCATAAATAAACCTTTTTCATGAGCAAATCTTTTTAATTCAATTTCATCTTCAATGCTTACATTGTCGCTAAACATCATGACATGTAAATCATTTTCAAGAGCTTTTTTTGCTTCTCTAGCCGCATAAGCACCATTTACAGCAATAATGGCTAAATTAGCTTCCGGGTTACTTCCTGCAGCAGAAGAAATAGTAGAATATTTAATGTCATTTGTCCCTTTTTTACCTGAATTCTTTTTTGTAAATAATTCATTTATTTTTTCGAAAGCGGTTTCGCATAATTCGTCAGTTGCTGCTTTTACAACAATAATTAAGTCACTTGCCTCCGCTACCTCTACTTCAGGTGTCAGTAAACCGACATTTTTCATTACCTCTTTATTCATTTCCGTACCCATAGCAATAATGGCCTGTTCCACTTCTTCAATTTGATTTGCTTTAGTGGAAAGCGACATTAAAGATACTGAATCGAAATATGTGTTTGGCTTAATCAAAGCTTGTACTAACATACTTTTCCTCCTGCTCTAATAGTGGACTCCATTCCGAAAACAATGCCATAAGCTATATCTGTACCGGATGAAGAACCTATATTTAATAATTTATTTAAAGAGAGAATTAAGTCCTGATCATTCTCAACTACTATCGAGTTTAGTAATGAAATAATAGACTCTCTCACTTTTCCATTGGCTGCTTTTTTCAAAGCCATGTAACTGATGTCATTCGTTAAGGTTTTTGCTTTCTTTAAGACCTCTTCACAAAATGATCGGTAAGGATAAAAAACGCTGTTTTTCATGTTAAAGACGGTAAATAACCCAGTTAAAAAATCATCGCCAGAAGGTGTTAGCCCTGGCCCAAGACCTACAAGTGAAATCGCATGTGGCAAGGCAGTCGAAATTCGATTATTTAATAATTCGTTTAATAGTAAAACAGTTCGCTTCTCAAGCATTTTTGAGACTTCGATTTCAAAGGGATTTTGTGTTATAATGTTTTTTTTCATTCCCCCGCCTACACCATGTACGTTAAGATATTCCTTCATTTTGATTACATTTCGTTTCAGGATTTCTTCATTAGATGGGTAGACTGGTAAAACACTTTCCCATTTATCGACTTTATCAATTGAAATAGTCAGCTTCTCACCTATAAGCAAGAGATTTTCCACAACACGTACCGGGTCATTTACTTCAATTTTCTGAGACTTCATATTATCAGCATTAATGATTAAAGTATTAGGGCCGTTATCAAGTTTTCTGCATGCAATGGTAAATAAATCGCCATTCTCTAAACATTTAATATTGAATGTCCGATTGAATGTGCTATGCACAAAACCAGTGAATTTTGAGTTATTCATTTCCTTTATAAAATCTGAATCACCAGAGATTGCATTAATCATGAGTAACACCCCAAAAAATCAAGAATCAGTCAGTCCTATAAACTTTTTAAGCAAATCGAACCTCCTTTTAAAAAGTAATAAGCTATCTGGCTTACATGTTTATTTTAGACAATATGCATAATACCGTCATCGTTTAAAAAATCCAAAAAGCTATACATTCAATTGTGCAAATCGTACAATGGATTGTGTTTAAATTATGTCTAAGGGATACTACAAATAAGCCATGTTTTAATTCCAAATAGTTAAACCCCATAAAAAAAGATGTAAGAGTCCCTCCTACATCTCCACTCCTGTTATTTGGTTAATTTTTCGTCATTCAATGTCTAAATAATTTCACAACGATACCCACTAATTTTTATTTAATTTACAGCTTCAAGAGAGCCTGATGCTAGAACTCCTTTATGCAGAACGGCAGCACGCTTAGGCAGACGAGCAACTGTTTCTGCGGAGCAGCTTGCAGGAACTAGAACAGCATTTGCTATGTCTCCAACCTTTGGCCATATTTGCTTACCGGACTCATCTAAAGGTGTAATACCTCCAGTAGCCAGGGAAAGGGCACGGGATAGGGTGTATTCGTGTTTCCATCCGTAAAGCTGTGCAGCAAGATGAGCTTTCTGCAAGGTATCTCCAATTCCGAATGGATCCCATTGATCGGTAATACTATCATTACCCAGAAGTACTTTAACCCCTTTCTGCTGGAGCAGCGGAATTGGCATAACTCCCTTTCCGATTGGGACAGATGACGCGATGGATATTCCCTGAGAGGCTAGGAGGCTTGCCATCTCCTCATCCTCTCCAGCTGGTAACGACGCTAAGGAGAATGCATGGCTCACCGTCACTTTGCCTTGTAGTCCAGCTTGTTCTGTTAGATCAGCCAATAGTCTAATCGCTTTTATTCCAGTTTCTCCACCTTCATGGAGGTGGATATCAATTCCTGCTTTATAGTCCGCAGCAATTTGGACCATCATATTTAATGATTTTTCCATGTTCCCATCAACCAGGGTTGGATCTAGCCCGCCAACATGGGTAACTCCAAGCTGCATTGCGTCTCGGATCAAACCTTCTACATTTGAACGAAGTAAACCATGCTGAGGGAAGGCAACGATTTCATGTGTTATTTTATCGGAGTAGTTCGCTAATGCTTTTTTTAGATTCTCGAGATTCTTTAAACCTACGACCTGATCAATATTGCAGTGGCTTCTAACGTATGTTGAACCATAACTGAGGATTAGCTCAATTAATTTCTCTGCACGCTCCTGAGCAGTTGGCAGAAGCTCCAATAACAGTGTCTGTTCTAATTCAATCATATCAAAAATACCGTTTTTTCTTAGATGGGCTGCTCTCCAAGGACCGCCATAATAGGTCTTATCTAAATGAATATGCATATCTCTGAAAGAAGGTAGTAATAGCATGCCCTTGGCATCATAACAATCTAAATTTTTATTATATGTAGCTGTAGTATCTAGTATCTTGTTAATCTTTCCATTGGTAATTTGGAGGTTACGTAATACAGTTTCCGTCGAAACAACCAGACCATTTTCATATTTATAACCACTTTCTAAACGGACATTCAATAGCATATATTGGCTATTTTTCCCTGGCTTTTTGTTATTCACGCTGACCTCCGCTGCATTCGCTGTGTTCTCTTCTGGTAAAAATAAATCCATCGTGCCTGTGACGCCAAGAACAGCAGAGGCTCCGCCAATTTTCCCTGCATTACTAAGAAACTTTCTGCGTGAAAATCCATCATTTACCTTAACCATCTAAACTCCTCCTAACTAGTGTTGAGATATCAAAAGGCCTATAATTACAAGTGTATTTTAGGCGCTTTCAATCATTATTCTAGGTAGGAAAATGAATGAAGTCATTGGATAGAGCAACTGAAAATTCCCAAAATATTTAGTTATTTCATACAAATATTTGTGAATAAATTTTGAAATAATCTCTTTTTAGATATTAAATCAGCTATTCCTTAATTTTTTCTAAAAAAGGTGATGAAAGTAAAATAAGAGGAAAACAATAGCATATCAGGCTTGGGTCACTCCATTACATCTGCATTAACCCAAAATACTTTTCATGCCAGGCTTCGGTCACACCTGCACCTCTGCATTAAAAAATAATGGCTGTCGAGACTTTCTCGACAGCAAAAAGCACCTACATAGGTGCTTTTAAGTTAATTGCATATTTGTAATGCAGGTACCGTCATTCTCAAAGGTAGAAATTTCTGATTCCGCTACTTTTCCATCATATTCAATCTTTATTCGATATGTTTTATCGCGCGGCAACCATAAATCAAGAAATCCATTAGTTTGAGATTTCACCTTTTCGTCTAGAATCAAATTGCCATCAATATCTTCAATGTATACATTAAAATCTTCTTCAACCAATTCACCTTGACAACCTGTCAAGCTATGATTCGTTCAAGGGTGCGTTTCATTTACATAAGGTGCAATAGAAACGAAAAAGTCCTCTCCAGACAAGTCATAAACTAACTCATTGCCATCACTTTTCTTAACAATTAGCTCTTGAGAGGTAATAGACGCAGACACATTCTTGGTTTTATGTGAACTATAGTCTCCAACTAACTCTCTCACGTTTTCGACTTCTTTATTTTTTAAAGAAGTATCTTCTTTTGAATCAGCTTGTCCACAACCAGCAAGCACGGCTGATATAAACATGATTGGCAGGAAAACCTTTGCCTTCATGAAACGTTTCACTTCCTTTCCCTTTCTGGTTACCAAACTATTATAACATCGTTATTTCATCTATAGCTGATTGGGTGCTTTTTTCGGATTTTTTGATGTTACCTTCGTTTGACTGTCTAAGGAAGCCCCACAGAAAAAATATGCTTACGATCGTAATTACAACTGGCGGAGAAAGAGTGACAAATCACAAATGAGTGACGGAAAGTGAACCATCTGTCAAATAATAGTTAGCAACAAAGTAAGGCAGCTATTTTGAACAATAGCCGCCTTCCCTCTTACAAATATTTTCGATGAACACCTTTTCCGTCATAAGAAAACAACATTCTTCGATCTTCAATCATCGTTTCAATGTGAACAGGTCTTCCCCATAATTGTTGGATATATGGTAATACTTTTTCAAGATATTTCACGTCTAATTCGACACCTTCAAACCAATGTTTTAAATATAGTTCACCGTTCTTCAAATAGTCACCATCATTGACAGTAATGTATGGGAATCCTCCATTTACCCGCATATTAACTAACTGGTCACGTACATGTTCCCATTGTTTATCAACGATTTTGTAATCCCTTCCTTGTTTCTGGAAAAGATACATATCTTCTCTCATTACAAGGTCTTTGTTTAAATAATTTCGTAAAAACGATATATCTGATTCAACTTCGCGGACTTCAAACATCTTCTCCCGGCCAGAACCAGGCACAACCCCTCTTCTAATCATATCTTCCGTTGGGTTATTATAACGTTCTTCAATATCCTCAAATATTTTAATTCCTAGGTAGTAAGGATTGATTCCTGTTTTTGATGGCTGAACAACCCCTGCATTTAATTTTGCGAATTCAATTGCTTCACCACTGGTTAAATCCATTTCTCTGATGATTCGTTGATGCCAATAAGACGCCCAGCCTTCATTCATGATTTTCGTTTCAAGCTGCGGCCAAAAGTAAAGCATTTCTTCACGCATCATCGTTAAAATATCCCGCTGCCAATCAGTTAACTCTCTGCTATACGTTTCAATAAACAATAATAAATCCTTCTCAGGTCTTGGAGGAAATTGTTTCTTTCTAGGCTGAGCCGGCTGCTTTTTGTCTTTCTCGTCTAACCTCCATAAATCATCATAAGGAGTCGCTGTTTGTTGGATTTCTTCTTCAGCCTCATCTTCAAGTGACCAAGCAAGTTTCGGTCTCATCAGTGAAGGGTCAATATGTTCATCAATCGCCAGTACAGCGTCAAGAAAAGTCTCAACTTCCTTTTTACCGAATTGAATTTCATAACGGCGAATTCTCTCTGCTGTGGCTGCCATGCTTTCGACCATATCCCGCTTGGTATTTTGGAAACGAACATTATTTTTAAAGAAGTCACAATGTGCAAGTACGTGTGCGACGATTAATTTGTTTTGAATGAGCGAATTAGAATCTAATAAGAAGGCATAACAAGGATCTGAATTGATAACCAATTCATATATTTTACTTAACCCTAAATCATAGTGAAGTTTCATCTTGTGAAACTGCTTCCCAAAGCTCCAATGTGAAAATCTGGTAGGCATTCCATAGGCACCAAATGTGTAAATGATTTCTGCTGGGCAAATTTCATATCTCATCGGATAAAAATCTAAGCCAAAGCCTCGTGCAATTTCCGTAATTTCACTAATTGCATATTCAAGAGCTTTGCGATCGTCCCCATTCATCGCCATTCCCCCTTTTCCTCTTACCACAATGTATGAAGAAAATCTGGGAATGATGAAACAAGATGTAAAAAACAACAAGTCTATCTGCTTATTTTCGCTTTTTTAAGCGCATTGCTTCTTTTGCCAGTGTGAGTCCCACAAATTTATTTCTTTCCCATTCAGTCTCAAAAACCGACAGCGGCGGGGATGTTTCACCCACAAGCGGGCTAATTTCAATGGTCATAGCCGGAAGATGATAGCGGGTAATAAACCAATCGGTGAATCCTCCTCCAGTTGCCTGTTTTGGAGGCTTGCCAAGCTTATATCCTGTCAATTTTGACACTTTCTTAGCAATGCGCTTATCACGCTGAAGATGTTTACCATTATGATAATTCCAAAAAACCTCTTCGCCTGAAGAATGATAGGCGACAGCAATCACAGGATTAATTTCGCGAATAAATTTTGTTAATACCTTTACTTCTTTCGCTTCTAAAGGTTTCCTGCCTTTATAAAATTGATAAGAAGGGAATTTTGGTTGAGAATTTAAATTTTTCCATCCTGCAGGATATTGCCTATTCAAATCCACTCCCTGCCCGTTTGCTTTCCAACGCTCAAAATTTTCTACTCCTTCATTCATTGCTAACAAATGTTTTTGATGATTTTGAGGGAAGTTATCCAGTGTATTTTGTTGGATTGTCACACCATCTGGATTAAGCATAGGAATAAACCAAATGGCAACATCGTTTAAAATACAGGTTGAATACGTCCCAAAATCAGTTTGATTTTGATAGGCTTCTGCATACTCTTCTAGCTTCTTCATTAAAAGCATACTGGTCATCCATTCACGTCCATGATGCGCACCTATTAGAACAATGCTATGCTTTCCTTCACCAAGTCTAATCGCATAAATTTCCCTGCCAAAATGGCTTCTGCCAATACCTAATACATCTACGTTTTTATACCTTTGATTTATTTTTGCTATATCTTTTTTTAGTACGTCGTACGAATAAGGATGGTTTGTCTCAACAACCTTTGCCTTTGAATCCATTTCCAAATGTAAAAATAAAACTAACATAATTAGTAATACTTTCTTCATGCTGCCTCCTTTTAAAACCAATACCTTTCTTGTTATACAGGTAAAAGTTGAAAACACCGTTAAATCGGCATGTCCAACATTTTCTGTGAAATTTATCTGCAAAATATCATAAAATAACTTCAACTCCTAGTAAGGAGGAGACAAAACAAATGAATAAAATGGATTACGATCGAGCTTTGTATTATACACATCGATCTGAATGGGATAATTTGCTGATACTCATGGTACGAACAAAAGACCAATTGTTATCAAAGCGGATAGAGCAATTCCTGCATGCCTATCACTTTGAAAGTGATTACTCAGTTATAGAAAAGAAATTATATTCACTGCTTCGTTACATCGACCATGCTAACGAAACCGTTGAATCTGATAATGAGTTACCGATGTATAGTCTTTCCTGAAATATCAAGTGGATACTGTTGAGAAATATTTACCAAACCGGACCAAAGAATTCCACCAAAAAACGGCTTCCTCAAAGGAAGCCGTTTTAAAAGTTATTATGCAATTGGATATTGTTGTACTAGCGGATGAAGGACTATTTCATCAATAAGCATATACTTTGGAGCTGAAGCCATATACACAACTGCATTTGCTACATCTTCCACTTTAAGCCAATCATGTTTTTCTGGCAGTCCTTGCTTCGATTCAGCAAAATAGGTATCGACCATTCCTGGATTGATGGTACCCACCCGGATACCATACTCACGCACCTCTTGTGCTACTGATCCAGAGAAGCCTTGGACGGCATACTTCGTAGCCGTATAGGCAGCACCGTTAGGAATGGTATACCTGGCTACATCAGATGAAATCGTAATGATGGTCCCCGATTTTCGCTCTTTCATATGTGGAAGAACAGCTTTGGTTGCAAGGAAAACCCCTTGTACATTCACTTCAAAAACCTTTTTCCATTCTTCCAGTGTTACATCCTCTGTTAATTTAAAGAATCCAATACCTGCATTATTAACCAACATGTCTACATGACCATACTCTTCAATCGTTTTTTTAACGACTTGCTGCAGGTCTTCTTCTTTTGAAACGTCAGCTTGAATTGGCAGGATATTTGAAAATCCTTTTCTCTTTAGTTCATCTGCCGTTTCTGAAATTTGCGCTGAACTCCCAATTAGCGCCAGTTTCATTCCTTGTTCAGCAAGTTTTACTGCAATTTCTTTGCCAATTCCTCTTGAAGCTCCAGTTACAATCGCAATTTGGTCCTTGAGCACGGCTTTTCTTCCTTTCATGTTAAATCTAAGATGTGAGGACAGATTTTAGTTTTTTGTTACCATTTTAACCTTCTCGTCTACTAGTCCCATAAAATTCTTTTCAATTTCAAGTAACTTACTTCTGCTCTCCTCTAAGCTAGTACTATTTACACCAAAATAGAATTTAACTTTTGGTTCAGTGCCAGATGGTCTTAAACAAACCCATGAGCCATCTGTGAAGGTATATTTTAAAACATTCGATTTTGGTAATTCAATTATCTCATCACCATTTGCTGTTTGTCGGATACCTGTTAGGTAATCTTCTGACATGGAAAGGGTTAAGTCTCCAAGCTGCTTAATTGGCTCAGACCGGAAAGAAGCTAAAATACGCTGAATTTGTTCCGCACCTTCTTTACCTTTTAAGGTTAACGATCTAAGACCTTCCTGATAAAACCCGTATTTTTCAAAGACTTGCATTAAACCTTCATAAAGTGACATACCCTGTTTTTTATAGTAGGCACACACTTCTACCGCTAAAATGGCAGCTTGAACAGCATCCTTATCCCTTGCAAAGTCTCCGATCAAATAACCATAACTTTCTTCATAACCAAATAAGAAAGAAAACTCTCCAGTTAACTCATATTCCTTAATCTTTTCAGCAATAAACTTAAAACCAGTTAGGACATCAAAAGCAGCTAAATTGTAAGCTTCTGCGATTTTTCTGCCAATTTCCGATGTCACTATCGTTTTTAATACGGCGCCATTTTGAGGAATTGTTCCTTTGCTTTGCTTTTGGGTAAGGATGTAATCTAATAATAGCGCTCCTGTTTGGTTTCCTGTTAAAACAACATACTCACCTTGAGGATTCAGAACAGCAATTCCTAAACGGTCAGCGTCAGGATCTGTTGCAATTAACAGGTCTGCACCCACTTCTTTACCATCCCGTATGGCTAATTCAAATGCCGCATGTTCCTCTGGATTTGGACTTTTTACAGTTGAAAACTCAGGATCTGGCAGTTCCTGTTCCTTTACCACTGTAACGTTTGTATAGCCTAAAGCAGACAAAGCTTGGCGTACCGGTTTATTCGCTGTGCCGTGTAATGGTGTAAACACAATTTTTACATCTGTTTCACTTGAAATCGATGGATTTTCAGAAATGGTTTTTAATTTTTCGATATAAGCTTGGTCAATTTCTGCACCAATGGTGTTAATCAACCCAAGGGCTCTAAGATTTTCTTCAGAATCTACCTCTATCAACAACTCATTTTCTATTTCGTTTACTCTTGCAATTACCTCGTCGGCTGCTTCTGGAGGCAACTGCCCTCCATCAGAACCATATACTTTGTATCCATTGTATTCTGGCGGATTATGACTGGCTGTAATGACAATTCCAGAAAAGGCGTTTAAATTCCTTAACGCAAATGATAATTCGGGTGTTGGTCTTAATTCATCAAATACGTAAGTTTTAATTCCTTTTGTTGCAAGTGTTCTTGCTGCCTCCATACAAAACTCTGGAGACTTATGTCGTGAATCATAGGCAATTACTACGCCCTTTTCTTTTGCTTCAAGTCCTTGTTCTTCTATGTATGCTGCTAATCCAGCAGAAGCCTTACGAACCGTATATAGGTTCATCCGATTGGTTCCAACCCCAATCTCTCCACGCATTCCGCCAGTACCAAACTCAAGATTTTTATAAAAAACTTCCTCAAGTTGTTTTTCATCGTTCTTAATTCCCTCAAGTTGCTGCTTTAACTCTTCATTCAAGTTAGAGTATTCGATCCATCTGTTTGCATTTTCTTTCCAACCCATCACTAAATCCTCCCTGTAACTTCCATATTGATTATTGTTTGAATTTGCCAATAAATTTAACCTTCCTTTTATTTTATATTTTATCTCTATAAGTTCAAGGATAATAATAAAAAAAATGTCTGCTTTTTGCAGACATTTTTCTCCCTTATTAGACAAGTAATTCATTTGCTGCTTTGGTATAAATGCTAAATACACTGTTTTTCATATTTTTTGCTTCAACGAATTGTTCAAACTCAAACGGAAAGAAAAGACCAAATTCTTGCAGAGTGGTAACATTTTTATTGAATAATGCTGCATACTGATCATCGAGAGTTGGAGACTCGAGTATTGAAATCACTGTTTGCATACTTGCCATAACTTGAAAGGCGTCCTTTAAGGTATTAAAGTCATCAGGAGTATGCAATACTTTTAATTGTTCAAACTCACTTATTTCCTTATCCGTAAAATAGAGTGGAAAAACAGTTGAATAGATATACCTCACAAGTTCACAAATTTCTTCTTCCTGACCCGGTGTCGAGGCAAAAACAATTTTCACTTGTAACCCACCTTTGCGATAGACATAAACTATCGTAATATATATACATAAGAATAGCATATTTGTTGATCAATGTTCGGTGGTAATTATAACCACGGTATAAGATGGAGAAATCACAAGATTAAAGGAGTAAAAATGCTAAAAACAACGCGGAAAGGCAATTGGATGGAAATCATTACACAAAAAAAATGGGAAGGAAAAACGATTGAGAATATCTTTCGTAAGGAATGGGAGGTGCCTAAAAAGCTTACCCATTTATTCCGTATGGAAAATACCGTATTAGTAAATGGTCTGAGAGCAAATTGGAACCATCCGCTAAAAAACGGTGATAGGGTCCTAATTAAACTTTTTGAGGAAGTGGCACCTGCAAGCACACTGGATTTCTTTTATGATGTCCAGGTTCTATACGAAGACGATCATGTGATTGTTTTCAATAAACCTGCTAATATGAGTACACATCCAAATGATGAAAGTGATAAAGGCACACTGTTACACGCTGCGCAATTTCATGTACAATCCAATGGTGAAAAAGTGACGATACGTCAAGTACACCGGCTTGACAAGGATACGACAGGAGCGATTCTTTTTGCAAAACACGCATTATCCGGTGCCATCTTAGACAGAATGCTGGAAAAACATGAAATAAAAAGAACCTATCTTGCCATCGTCGATGGACATATAAAAAAGAAGAAAGCGACAATCAGTGAACCAATTGGGCGTGACAGGCACCATGCAACCAGAAGACGTGTTTCTCCTTCTGGTCAAGCAGCTGTTACACATTATCAGGTTTTTAAAGAGGAAAAAGGTCATTCTTATGTTAAATGCTGGCTTGAAACAGGAAGAACGCACCAAATACGTGTTCATTTTAGTCATATAGGTCATCCATTAGTGGGGGATAGATTATATGGCGGAAAGCCGTTATTCAAGAGGCAGGCATTACATGCAGCAAAACTAGAATTTACACATCCCATAACTGGTGAAAACATTATTTGTTATGCTCCATTTATTGATCAGCCACCTATCTTCAAAGGTATTGATGTTTATAATATATGAGTCAAACTTAGAGGCCTCCCGGCGTGGGAGGCCTCTAAGATTTTTTATTAGTCTGCTTTTCTGAAGCCCCTCATGACGAGTGATAATAGGAATACCAAGGCAACAGAACCAATAATGGCTGGGATAATCGCAAAGTCAGCGACATTTGGTCCCCAATCTCCTAATAGTAACGTACCAAGCCATGCGCCTACAAACCCAGCAATTATATTACCGATAATACCTCCTGGAACATCTCTACCCACAATAAGACCAGCTAACCAGCCAATAACTCCACCGACAATTAATGCCCATATGAAACTCATACTGAACACTCCTTTTGTGATGATTCAATTGATAACACGGTTTTTAACGTTAAAAATTGCTGCCGTGTACGATTAAAGTACCCATGTTATTAAATTTCATACAAAGGAAGATACAAGTTCTCTACATTACATATAAATATTTTTTTCTGGAGACATTAACAAAATAAATAAAGCCGCTCCTATAAAATAATTTTCGGAAAATTCTTTTGTTAAGTTTTTGTAAATTAGGTTAACTTTTTATGATTTTTTGGTATTTTTTCTGTAAAATGTTGTCCGTTAGTGTAAAAACTCTTTACATACTATTTAGGAGGATTCAAAAATGGCAAAAAAGGTTGATAAATTTTCAGCATTACTAAGTAATATTTCTTCAAACTTAAAGGAAGGCGCAAATTACTTTGCTGATTATAAATTAAAAAATATTAGTGATTTGAAAATCTTCTCAGAAAAGATGAAAGAAATCGAAACAAAGGGAGATTCATTTGTCCATGAAGTGATTAAACAATTAAATGATGCATTTATCACGCCTATTGAACGTGAGGATATTCTTCATCTTGCAAACAGCATGGATGACGTCCTAGACGGCCTAGAAGCGACAGCAGCATTGTTTGAAATGTATTCCATCACCCAAGCAGATGATTTTATGCTCCAATTTGTTGACGCAATAAAATCAAGTGTTCATGAAATTGATAAAGCGATGGAGTTGTTAGCGAATAAGAAACTTCCTCAAATGAGAGAACATGCAATCAAGATAAAAGATTATGAATCCAAATGTGATAATATCCTGCGTCAGTCCATTAAGCATTTGTTTACAGTAGAAAAAGATCCAATCCGAATTATTCAGTACAAGGAAATTTATGAAAATCTCGAGGATATTGCAGATAGCTGCCAGTCAGTTGCAAATACACTTGAAACCATCATCATGAAAAATGCATAAGGAGCAAACAAATGGAAATTTTAATTATTTTAGTTGTCATTGGTGCCCTTGCATTTGACTTTATTAATGGATTCCATGATACGGCAAACTCAATCGCAACCTCTGTTTCTACGAAGGCTCTAAGACCACGGCAGGCGATTCTGTTAGCCGCGATTATGAACTTTGTAGGAGCAATGACGTTTACAGGTGTCGCAAAATCTATTTCTAAGGATATTGTCGATCCTTTTACGCTTGAAAATGGTTCAGTGGTTATTTTAGCCGCATTAATATCAGCGATATTTTGGAACTTATTAACCTGGTATTATGGAATTCCAAGCAGTTCTTCCCATGCAATCATTGGATCTATTGCGGGAGCTGCATTGGCTTCAGCAGGTTTTGGAGCACTCAATTATGGGGGCTTTTTAAAGATTATACAAGCACTAATACTTTCGCCTATTTTAGCCTTTGCAGTGGGTTATATTGTTTACAGTATTTTTAAAGTGGTATTTAAAAATGCTAATTTAGCAAAAACCAACCGTAATTTCCGATATATGCAAATTGCCACTGCGGCACTACAGTCATATTCCCATGGAACAAATGATGCACAAAAGGCAATGGGGATTATCACAATGGCTCTCATCGCCAATGGTTACCTAGGTGCTAATGCAGAAGTTCCATTCTGGGTACAATTTGCGTGTGCAACGGCAATGGGTCTTGGTACTTCTGTTGGCGGATGGAAAATCATTAAAACTGTCGGCGGGAAAATCATGAAAATTCGTCCTATTAACGGAGTTGCAGCGGATTTGACTGGTGCAGCCGTAATATTTGGTGCTACTTGGCTCCATGTACCCGTTAGTACTACCCACGTTATTTCCTCAGGGATCCTTGGGGTGGGTGCTTCACACAGATTAAAAGGTGTAAAATGGAACACAGCTCAAAGAATGCTTATCACTTGGGTAATTACACTTCCGATTTCAGCAGGTATAGCAGCAATTTCATATTTTATCTTAAATCTTTTCTTTTAAAAAAAGAGTAATCCAATTCACCTACGAATTGGATTACTCTTTTTGTTTATAAATTTTTACCTGTTTTTCCTTTATAGTCATCATACAAGGCAACAATTACATCAATATTATTATCAATAAAACTTAGACGTTCTCTAGAAACCATTGTCCATTCATCCGAGAAATTTATGGCTGATAAAATGTGTCGAAAACTAAAGCTATATCTATCGTGAAGTTGGGAAATGACATAGCTTACTCCAGCATGTTTTCCTTCTTTACCCAAAATATCGTGTATGTCACTTTTGAGCCAATCCGGAGCAATCTCAACCGTTCTTTTCAGCAATAATTCATGTTCTTCTTGAAGCATTATTTATTCCTCCTGATTTATCCAAAAAACTTATAATTAATCTAGCTAATCCTATTATACCATACGTTAAGTATTCTCCTTATACTCTTTGAGCATACTACCTCCTTCAAACAGACCAACTCTGTGAATCCTCCTCTTTTTTATTTACCAACACTTCTAAATGGAAAACATATTCATACTTTTTATGTAGGGACAAGTTTGGGGTGGTTTAAATTGAAACAAAAAGTTATTGCAATGCTGATTGGCAGCTTATTATTAAGCTTAGGGGTAAATGGGTTTCTTGTGCCTTATCATCTGCTCGATGGCGGTGTTATTGGTTTAGGATTAATCTTTCATTATTTTTACGGATGGCCTACAGGACTTACGATGATTGTTTTGAGTCTGCCTCTTTATATCCTCGCCTGGTTTTTTGAGAGGAGATATTTTTATTATAGTTTGCATGGACTCATTATCTCTTCTTTTTGCATTGACTTACTTTCTTTTATCAATGGTAAAATTCAGATAGGTATTTTCCCCAGTACCATTATTGGAGGTATGCTTGTAGGAGTGGGTATTGGTTTAATGCTCCGTTATGATACAAGCACGGGTGGGACTGATTTATTAGCTCAGATTATTACTAAATTTACATCGGTTAATATTGGCATCATTATATTTTTGATAGATGGTCTTGTGATTACAAGCGGGATTCAAGTCGTTGGATTAGAGAAATTCTTTTATTCTCTTGTAACGATTATTTTTGTAGGATTAATGACTTCTCTGACAGTGATTCGAAAAGCTGAACCTTACTAAACAAAAAACAGAACCTGCCGCACTGTCGCAGGTTCTTTGTTTAAATATTAATGCAAAGACTTTACCTTTTCGGTACAGGTATCCATGGCTGCCAATACAGAACCGCGAAATTGTCTCTTTTCGAGTTCAGCTACTGCTTCTATTGTCGCTCCGCCTGGTGTACACACATTATCTTTTAGTTCTCCTGGGTGTCTGTTTGTTTCTAGTACCATTTTAGCTGCGCCGAGGACGGCCTGTGCGGCAAGTCGATATGCTTTATCTCTGGGAATCCCCTGCTGAACTCCTCCGTCAGCCATCGCTTCTATCAACATATAGACATATGCTGGGGAAGAACCACTTATCGCAGGTACAGCATCCATTAATTTTTCATCCAGCCTCTCTGTTTTTCCAAACGTATGAAAGAGGCGTTCAACCTCCAAGACCTCTTCCTCTGTCAGCCTCTCATTCGAACAAATAGCACTCATTCCTTCACCAACCAATGAAGGAGTGTTTGGCATGCTCCTCACCGCCTTTACGTTAAAACCAAATTCCTTTTCGATATCATTCAATGAAATCCCAGCTGCTATAGTAATAATTGTACATTCAGGATGAATGGCATTTCGTATCTCATGAATTACGTTGGTATGCTGGTCAGGTTTTACAGCTAGAATCAAAATATCCGCAAATCTTGCTGCTTCTTGATTATCACAGGTTGTTAAAATTTGGTAGTTCAATTTGATTTTTTCAAGGGTTGATTCTGTTTTAGCACTGGCAATCATATTTTGTTTTGGAATCATCTTTGATTTAAGGATTCCTTCAATCATCGCTTGAGCCATTTTTCCTGCACCGATAAAGCCGATTTTTTTATTCAAACCGCTGCACCTTCTTTTTAATTATCTAGCTTTGTTTTTCCAAATGTCTTCTTAATCACATCATATGATTTTTTTAGCCTTTCATAGAATAAAGGCTGTTCCCACTCATTCCATGAGTAAAGAAATACATCTTTTTGCTGGAGCAAATTATTTGATTGTTTGGGAATCGTTTGTACTAGATTACCTTGTTTCGTAGCTGCGGCTGCAACGCGAATCCCTTCAATTGTTTCACTTTTGGCTAAACCATATTGCCAGATGTCCCCCATCGCTTCTTTTAAACTTGGATCCTTTATATTTATAAGCTGCCAAGGGATTCTCAATTCGATAATTTTTTTATTCTTGCTTAGACTCACATCCGTCAGCGAGTTAAACGTTTCATGTTCCGGATTACCATTACCAAACTTTAATATACCTGTTTCATAGCCCTCAAACGGAACTAGTGTGTTTGTTGATGGGATAGTCAGTTCTTTATTAAGTGCTAACCGAATTGGGTGGAATACTCCATTATTTTTTACATTTGCATAGGATTCTCGTTTGACCATATCGAGGATATATGCGTATTGATAATAGTAGGTATCATAATAACTGTCTACCATAATTCTTGAACCTTTTTCACCTGAAAGGTTAATTAAGAAGTCCACACCTAAATCCGTTACTAGTGGAGTCTCTTTCGATAATGGTATAGTGGTTTGACCCTGTTCACCAATGGTATCAAGAAGTAAATACACAGACTGTTTTTCAAAGTCAACTGGCTGTTCAAAGGATACAAGAAAGTATAGATATCCACTATCAGAGGAAATCCTAACCTCATTGATTACTTCCTTCTCTTCTTTAGACTGAAAAATAGTTTTACTATTCTTTTCATTCCAATCAATTCTGTTACCATCTACTAAAATGGCTGCATCCTTCGCCCCAGGTTCAAAAGACAGCAATCCGAAATGCTGTTCGTTTGTTTGCTGATTATTCCAGTATGGTCTTCGGTCTGGATTATCAAAGTCCATTGTGTTCCACGTCCGTTTAAACCACTCATCCTGCCATGTAAAAATTAAACCTCCGGCATACCCTTCAGAAACAATGGAATGAAATAATCTGCTATTAATTTCCCCTTGTTCTTCTTCAGAATGAAATCCTTGATTCATACCATAGGCATTTTTATGTGTTAATCCCCTAGAAGAAGGAACACCGAATTCAGCCACTAGAACAGGCATTTGATGGGAATCTATCAATTCATTTAAATATCCTGCGTAATTGTTCTTTTCACCTGTTTTATCGACATATTCTAGATATTTTTTCTCGTAATTTAAAAAGTCAGGATAGTATGGGTAAATATGATAGGAAGCAAATAATCCCGCATAAAAGTGATCAGAGTTTAGAATATGGTTTGGATTTATCGAAACTAAATCTTCATTTTCCAATGGCTCTGATGGATGCTCTAACAAGTCAGTGGTTACCCAGTTTGTAAAACTAATCGTATGCTGCCAATCGTATTGTGTTGTTTCATAAGCAGCTGCATATTCCATCAATTGTGCTAACCAAATTTCAAATGCATTGGCACCCGTTGTTTTAAAATATTTTCCATTAAATGGTGCTATTTCATTATGCTTAAGGTTAGTGTTCGTAACCATATATGGATCCCACTCTGTCCCGACGATAAGTCCAAGAACATATTTTGAGATATCATATTTGTAAACACCTGAGGCGTGTCCAGGACGTTCAGGCAGTTCCGCCTGCCCATGAATGATGTCAATTAGGTATTTAATTTCCGTTTTTGCATCCTCGACATTTTCGGCAGCAAAGGCATCTTGATTATGAAGGAGCTTTTCTTCATTCACCCAGGAACCATGGAATAAGAATAACGGTTTTTCTGCAACTAAATTATATTCATAAAAAGCTTCGTAAAACTGAGGTGGATGCAGCGTATAGACTCTGATTGCATTTGCGTTCATTTCGCCAATTTTTTTAAACCAGCGTGCATATTCTTCTTTCGTGATTGCAGTCTCTCCTGGAAAATAGCCTGGCTTCCCAATCCCCATATTAACTCCTTTTATCAAGAAATCTTTCCACTCACCATTCTTTTGGACTTGTATATAGGAGTCTCCTGTAGTGCTATTGGTTTTAATGTTGTTAACCTTTACTATTTCTACTTTCTCTTGATTAACGGTGTTTTTTAGACCAGTATCTAATAAAGCCTTCATCATAGGAACATAAACTTCCCAATAGAAAGAATCCTGTGATCCAAAACGCTCTTTCCAAAAGCTAAGTCCTTTTGTTTGATAAATGGCAGGAACCTCTCCTTCATCTGCAAAATCCCCTGAAAAATAATAGGAATTATATCTTGCATTTTGATGATGGATGATCGCAGGGAAATTAGTCGGTATTCCAAGTCCTTGTAACTCTTCCCTCTTCTTTGCTGCAATAGGCAGATGATATTCTGCTAGAATTTCTTTTTTGCTTCCCGCTCGATTAATATCAAACCAATATTGATACTTCCCCTGTAGTTCCCGATTAAAGAAATTTTCCCCCTGTTTGGTTAGATTAAATAGGGCGCCGCTTTCTATTACATCCTTTTGGTCTACCACTACAATTTCATTATTCTTACTTACAAATACAAAGCCTTCTCCCTTATAATTCCATTTTCTGCCATTTGCTTCAAATTGGTCTCTTACCCATACTGGAACTTCCTTGTTGTTAAGGTCAGGAAAATACCTGCCAATCCAACCGGTCCATTCAAGATTTAAGAGGTTTGTTACTTTATCTCGGACGATAGCAGGAGTCGGACTAGCAAATGTATTAAATTCTGCAATTAATGTTTTCCCTTTAGAGGCTAGTAATGCTTGTTCTATTCGATCTACATCAGATAATTCTAAACCACCGTATATAATGGAAGATCTTTCACCGGTTTCGTTTTCACCAATAAAATCTTCTTCGTACACTCCATATTGATCAGTTAAATAATATACATCATATCTTTTTAAGTTCTCGGGTAAAGAAGAGACGGAATATTGTTGTCCATCTTTTGGGACAAATCCTTTATAATCCTCATTTATTCTATAAGGCTTTTGATTTCCTTTTACATATTTTGCATTATTTAAAATCCAAACGAGTCCTTTGTGTTCCCTATACGATTGATCTGGAACTGTTTTATCATAGATCAGTACATTTAATTCTTTAGAAGGCTGTAACAGCCAGAACCAAAAAGGACTTAATAGAATGATAACAAATAGAATTGCATATACAATTAAAGAGGATTGTCTTGTCATTTTGAAACACCTTTTCTTTTCATTTCTCCCCAACTCTTATCCCCAACCATCATTTGCCATATTCCCTCACATCTCCAAAAGACCGTCATAGGACGATACCAGATGGTTTCAGTGATTGAGTATAAAAAGAGTTTTACTATATCTGATACTTTTGGATATTTTGTTAAACTCCATTCTTCTAATAAAACTGCTGCCATAGAAAAAAGTGACCCATAAAGACAAGATAGAAGAAATAATAATATCGCAAATTCAATATAAACCCCGCCTAAAAACAGACAGAGCACCATAAAGATATACCCCAGAAATTCTATTATGGGGCCCAAAAACTCAACAATCCAAAAATAGGGAAAGGAAATAACCCCAATGGAACCATATTTAGGATTAAAGGTTAGCCCCCGATGTGTCCATAAACTTTCAAATAATCCTCGATGCCAACGCCGTCTTTGCCTTCTTAAAATGGTCATATCTTCTGGAACTTCCGTCCAACAAACAGGGTCGGGAACATACACAATCTTTTTATTTATTCGCTTTTCTTTTAATAAACGGTGAATCCTGACAACTAACTCCATATCCTCCCCTACGGTATCTGTTTTGTAGCCCCCCGCCTCAATGGTCCAATGCTTCGAAAAAACTCCAAATGCACCAGAAATAATTAACAGCAAATTATGTCTGCTTAAACCTATTCTCCCCATAAGAAAAGCGCGGAGATATTCAATGATTTGCATGATGACCAAAGGGTTATTGGAAAGGCCAATTTTCAAAATATGTCCATTCTTTATTTCACAGCCATTTGCAATTCGCACACTGCCGCCAGAGGCAATTACCTCTTCATTGGAATCAATAATGGGCTTCATTACCTTAAGAAAGGCATCCGGTTCCAATACAGAATCACCATCAAGGGAACAAAAATAGGGATAATGGGAAAAATTAAGGCCAACATTCAATGCATCTGCTTTCCCGCCATTCTCCTTATCAACTAAAAAAAGATTAGAAAGGATAGAGGATTGATAAATAGTCTTAATCGGTTTAGTATTAATTTGTTTACGAACAACTCTACTTATTTCTTTCATATCGTACTGGGTAATCATTTTTTCTAAGGTTCGATCCGTTGACCCATCATTGACAACAATAATTTCAAAGGTGGGATAATTCACACTCAAAAGGGATCGTACACTCTGAATAATTCCTGCCTCCTCATTGTAGGCAGGAACAATGATCGAGACAGGTCTTGTGTAAAATTCATCCATATAATCCTCATATGCCTGTATTCGGTCTAATTGGTATTCTTTACGAAGCTGAAACAGTGAAATCATTAAAATAACAGAATAAAAAACAATAACAATTACCATATAAACAGCAATAAACCATCCGAAAACAGAAACAATATCCAGCCAATCCACATTTAACATTTTCTATACTCCTTTATGCAGCCAATCCCATGCCATGTCTCTTGCAAAAGCATCCTTAGATGTTTCTAAAACGGATTGCAAAATTGCCTTTCCATTTGGGAACTGACTAATAGATTGGCCAGCCTGTGAACGAACCCACCAAACCTGATCATGCAGCAGCTCAATTAATCTCGGAATTCCTTTTTCTTCCTTAACAGAACCTATTAGTTTTGCTGCCACCATCCTCTCCTGCCAGCTAGAAGAGTACAGTAATTGCAGATACGGCTCGATATTCCTTACATAGCCTATTTCAGCCAGAGCCTTTAGGGCCCTCAGCTTCACTTCACCTTTATAGGTTAAATAAATATTTTCGGTAAACACCCTATATTTTATTGCTTTATTCAATGAAATTACATCTAGAATGGCGAATTGAAGCGGGGGAGTACTTTTGTGAAAGCTTAATACGAACTGATCAAATAAATCTTGATTTAATCGCATTAATATACCTCGATTTTCATACTCGGATAAATAGTGATAATGATTTTGAAGCAAATCAAGTAAATCCTTAAATTGAAAGGAAGCAAGGATTCTCAAAACATGGATCATTTCTTGATGTGAGATTTTCTTCTTTTTACTTAAAAGAACAACTTCGTTTAAAAGCTTGGTCATATGAAAGTCCTCAATATGATAAAGTGCATTCATACGATAGCTCCACCTTTTGCTTTTAAGACGTCTTTGATAATATCCCTGTAAACAATGAGTTGCCAAATCTGATAATCTTTTTTTCTCTTCCTCCCCTTCTAATATTTTCACATACCTGCTCAGCAGCTCTTCCATTGCCCTTTGTTCTATAGCTGTTTCGCACCCCATTCCCCTGAAAACTTGCCCTTGTGCGATGATTGGAAAAATTTGGTTATTAATTTTATTCTTATAGCTTTCAATCTCTCTTCTTGTTTTAATTTCTCTACTCTTCCGAATGATCAAATACAGCAATAATAAAAATAATAAACACATAAGAGATGAAGTAAGAATAGAAAGAAACAAAATCTCTTGATTAATCATTGCGTGATCCTTTGAATGATTTGTTGTACTCTGATTTGCAGTTCCTTGATACTGAATGGTTTTGTCACATAATCATCTGCACCTAATTTTAGTGCCTTGTCTATTTCGGCTGGACTTTTTCTTCCTGAGAGCATTAATACATAAACGTGTTTCCCCAAGTCACTTTTCACTTTTTGCAATATCTCAATTCCATCCATAACTGGCATAATGCCATCAAGAATTAAAAAATGTTCACCAGTATTATCTAAACGTTGAGATTCAAAAAATTGTAAACCATCTTCATATGCTTTTATATCTAGTTCAAACTGATCAATATTCATCATATTAAGAATTCTTACCAGCATTGTTTGAATTATTGCGTCATTATCGATAATCGAAATAAACAGCTTCTTTTTGTTTTGCTCACTTGTAGTTTCCACTCTTCTTCCTCTTTCGTCTGCATTAAAATAAAAAAAATTTCTTCTATTTATTCTTTTAAATTATGCCCTTTTCAATAAAAAGCATGAAAAGATATAAATAGATTCTAATCTTAATTAACCAGAGGTACAATAAAATTAAATTCAAAAATGACGAAAAATGCAGATTTTTGTCGATTAACACGGTTCTGTAAATAAAAAAAGAAGCAGGATTCTTATCCCGCTTCTAATTTATTTTAAATCCTCCGGTGAAAACGCACCAGGAAGAAGATCTTTCACTAAGATTCTTTGAATATCTCCCTTTAGATTGGTAAGGATAACCTCCATATCAGAATCACAGAGCTCAGAAATTACCTGCCTGCAGGCACCACAAGGAGAAACTGGCCCATCGGTGTCTGCCACCACTACTAGTGAATCGAATTCAGTAACACCTTCAGAGTATGCATTAAATAAAGCTGTTCTTTCTGCACAGTTCGTCATTCCATAAGAAGCATTTTCTATATTACAGCCATGAAATACTTTCCCATCTTTTGCGATAAGGGCAGCACCAACTTGAAATTTTGAATACGGTACATAAGCATAATCTCGTGCTTTCAATGCTTCTTCCCTAAGTTGTTTTTCATCCATCTTATTCACACTCCGCACACAACTTTATTTATTGGAAAAATTTAACCATCCAGCTGGCAATAACTCCTCCAAAATATACCCCGAAAACACCAACTACTGCGGAAAATACAGGAGGTGCAGGCAATGGCAGCCTCATAAATTTAAAAATAATTCCTACAATTAATCCAGCAATTAAGGCCAATACTACTTCTTTCATTTCTTTTCCCTCAAATCGTTAATTAATAATTGTTTTGAGAAATTTCACCTTTACTAATAGACACTCCGGAACTAGCACCGATACGAGTCGCACCTGCTTCGATCATGGCAAGTGCATCTTCACGGCTGCGAACGCCTCCAGAAGCTTTAACACCAATATCAGGACCAACTGTTTCTCTCATTAAACGGATATCTTCAACTGTAGCTCCGCCTGTAGAGAAACCTGTTGAGGTTTTTACAAAATCCGCTCCAGCCTTAACGGATAGTTCACATGCACGTACTTTTTCTTCATCCGTTAAAAGGCAGGTTTCAATAATAACCTTAGTTAAGGCTTTTCCTTTCGCTGCTTCAACAACAGCTCTAATATCCCTCTCAACTAAATCATCTTGTTTATCCTTAAGTGCACCGATATTTATCACCATATCGACTTCATTTGCACCATTTTCAATCGCATTTCTTGTTTCAAAAGCTTTTGTTTCTGGTGTAGATGCCCCTAAAGGAAAACCAATTACGGTACATACTTTTACTTCTGGGGTATCTTTTAACATATCTGCTGATATTTTTACCCAAGTTGGATTAACACATACGGAAGCGAAGGAATATTTCTTGGCTTCTTCGACTAACTTTACGATTTCATCCTTTGTTGCATTTGCTTTTAATAATGTATGATCAATCATGCTTGTTATATTTTGAGTCATCATGTACATCCTCCCTGTTTTACAAATCCGTATAGAATCTTTTATATTGACAAATTAACTATATCAAACCAATTGAACAATTGTAAATATAAAAATGAACAAATGTTAAAAATGTGTCACATAATAAAACCTATGAGTTTTTATCAAGTAAAAATTTGGCGGTGAATTGGTCGGTTATCAAGACATTAGCGTAGTTTCCTTTTAGTGCGCCATAAATGCCTTCAATTTTATTCGGACCACCTGCGACTAGTATTGAATATTCCTTTTTTCGTAAGTCGTCGAGTTTCACACCTAATGTTCTCTCATTAAGGCTTTCATCACATACTTCGCCATTTTTATCAAAGAAACGTGAACAAATGTCACCAACTGCTTTTTCATTTAGGGCCTTTTGGTCACTCTCTGTAAAATAGCCCATCTGAAATAATAACGAATCCGTCTTGATGGAACCGATGGTAAACAGTGCGATATTTGCCTTTTTACCCAATTCAAGAATTTTTTTAATATGGCGGTCTGCTTCCATTGCCTGTTTTACCACAACATGGTCAACAATGGCAGGCAGCGGAAGATTTAAAGGTGTTGTATTGTATGCCTTTCCGAATAAATACAAGATTTCTGAAGCGTAATTGTTGGTTTCTGCGTGACTGACCCCGCCTTTTAGCTGAACTACCTTTACATCTTTAACAAATTTCTGTTTTAGCTCTACTGCGATGTGATATAACGTTGTTCCCCATGTGACACCGATAATGTCCTGATCTTTCACTATTTCATCGAGGAATAATGCCGCTTTTTCTCCCAAATAATTTTTGATAATATGATTTTCAAATTGTGGAATAGATGTGACGATTGCTCTTTTTAAATTGAATTTTTTTTCTAGCTTAGCAGCTAGATTTTCAACATCTTCCGTTGGGTCGATGATATTTATTTGGACGATTCCCTCTTCTTTTCCTAGCTGCAATAATCGGGACACTGTAGGACGAGAAACACCCAAAATTTTCGCAATTTCGTTTTGATTATGATCCAATAAATAATATAATTTTGCTGCTTCAATCACTTTACTTAGTTTCTCTTGATCCACTGTTCATCACCCTCTTCCCTAACTTTTTTTTATTATAGCAAGTAACGATCTTAAATCTCCATATATTTTTTACATTTATAAAATGTATCATGAACAATTTTTCATAGTTAATCACTTCTTCTATATTTGTATTTTCGTTATTAATTGAGGGAATCATTCTTATCATATTTAATCCATTTCATTTGCCACGAAATAGTCAACCAAAACTTTCTATGAGTTCTGATATACTATGGTAAGGGAATTATTTCCTAAAAGGAGGTCTTAAAATGGAGAAACTTGGAGGAATTATATACCGTTATCGAAAATGGGTACTCGCCATTTGGATACTGATCATCATACTATCAGGGATTTTTGCCTTAAAATTACCCTCTGTATTAAGTGGAAATGGTTTTGAGTATAAAGGGGAGTACAATGAAACAAGGAAACTGCTTGAAAAAGATTTTGGGCAGGCGAAATCTTCGATTATTCTTGTTTTCCAAAGAGAAGGCAGCGTGAGTGACACAGAATGGAATCATTTTATCCTGGAAACCTTCGATGACCTTAAAGAATTCGATGGTGCCAAAAGTATCACCACTCCTTATGAGCGTGATGGAATGATAAAAGAGAACTATGCTTATGGGCTTTTGTCCTTTGATAAGAGTGCAGAAGGATTAAGTGATGAAATACACCAATTAAAGAAGATAATAAAAAACAAGAAGGGATTAAAGGTTACAATGACAGGTGAGCCCATCATTGTTCAAGACCTTAATATCGCAAGCCAAGAGGATTTAGCAAAAGCCGAAATGATTGGATTGCCTATAGCCTTGATTGTCTTAGTACTAGCCTTCGGAGGGTTAATCGCTGCCTCCATTCCGATTGTCATCGGGGTTGTCTCGATTTTAACTACCATGGGTGCTGTTTACTTTTTTAGTTATGGTACCGATTTAACGATCTTTATTTTAAATATTGTACCGATGATAGGACTCGCTTTGAGTATTGATTTTGCCCTTTTATTAATAAACCGTTACAAAGAGGAATTACATACCAGGTCCATTGAAGAAGCCATTAAAATTAGCATAGCAACCGCTGGACGTTCCATTATTTTTTCTGGCCTTTGCGTTTTTATTGGTTTATCTGCTTTATGGTTTATTCAAATTGATATATTTCAAAATGTTGCACTAGGCGGCATGGCAGTGGTTTTTATTTCTGCCTTCTGTGCCTTAACCTTTCTCCCTGCTTTACTAGCTGTTCTTGGCGCTAAAATTAATAAGTTCAGTGTCCTACGAATAACCAATAATAAAACTAGTATTTGGCATACATTTGCAAAGTTTGTGATGAAACGCCCAGTAGTTATGGCTGCGGCAGCACTTGCGATACTTCTCGCTGGTCTTATACCTGTTGCTCAGATGACGCTGTCGATTCCAGGGACAGAATCTCTTCCGGCGAAATATCCATCTAGAGTGGCTTTTGAAGCCTTCGAGGAACATTTCATTCCTAAGGATAAACGTAGTGAAAAGAAAGTATCAATCGTACTTGAAACAAATGGAAATGTATTAGAAACTAGTAATCTTGAGAAAGTCAGCAGCATTCTTGATCAGCTTTCAAAGGATGATCTGGTCGATTCTGTAGATTCTGCTTTTTCTGCTACAGGGATTCAGGATGAAGAGAAGTTATCACAACTCCTCCGGTTTGGACAAAAAGAACAGACTGCGCCCATACTTGATTATTTTGTTCGAGACAATAAAATGTTGATCGAAGTTTACTTAAATACAAATGATCATTCCGCGGAAGCGAGAGAGTGGATTCGAGATTGGTCCAGCAGGGACTTAGACTTGTCTGTCCATTTTGGTGGAGCAATAAAATTTGAGCAGGAAATCTTTGATGAGATTTTTGAGAAGGCGCCTTATGGATTGTTGTTAATTGTTGTCTCAACCTTCTTCATACTTATGGCGGCTTTTCGGTCAATCCTAATCCCATTAAAGGCGATTTTAATGAATATATTAAGCCTAAGCTGTACGTTCGGAATTGTCGTCTGGATTTTCCAGCAAGGGCACTTAGAAGTAGAACCTGCAGATATTGCCCTAATTTTACCCGTTTTTGTATTCACCCTCGTATTTGGACTGTCAATGGATTACGAAGTATTTCTGATTTCAAGAATTCAGGAGTTTTATTTGAAAACAGGAAATAATACTGAAGCTACGATATCCGGCTTAACGTATACGAGTAAAATTATTACATCCGCTGCTGCTATTATGATCGTGGTTACAGGAGCATTTGCCTTTACAGGTGTTATGCCAATTAAGCAGTTAGGTGTTGGAATTGCTATTGCTATTTTTATTGACGCCACGATAGTCAGGATGGTTCTTGTTCCTGCTTTAATGAAGTTATTCGGGGATTGGAACTGGTGGTTCTTTGGCTATAAAAATAAAGGCTTAACAAAACAAAAAAAGGAGCCAGTCTAAATTTTAGGCTGGCTTTTGAATCTAGATATTTTTAGCGTATTGTTCGCTTGGTACTTTACTTAAAATAACATATAAGCTTACAGGTTCATTGCCTGTATTATTAAAGGCAAGCTCTTCTTCCCCGCCTACATGTACTATATCTGCTTCGGTTACCTTCGTTTCCTGACCATCAATAATGAATGTCCCACTTCCGGTAACTACATAAAGATATACCTCTGTTCCTGGGTGCTTATGAACTGGAAGCTGCTGTCCAGGCAAGAAATTCAATACAAAAGCTGTCGTTTCACCCTTTTTGTAAATGACTCTTTTAGTGAATCTATCTTCACTGAATTCCTGAAAGGCTTTAATTGAAATTTTCTCCATCCTTATTTCCTCCTAGCAATCTGATACTTATATTTTAACTGAAAATCATTTTCAATGAAGTGAAGCATATCACTATTTATTGTTTCTCATCGCTCCTGGAAAAATTATTGAGATGTTCATTTATGTACGACTCAGATCATTAGAATTGTTAAGCCACTTTTTGTATTCTTAACGTTTCTTGCTGCTGGGAAGCCTTTTAATGCCCTCGGTACAAACAAGACTTCCTAAGAATCCAACTATAATGCTTGATGTAATGATTTTTAATGTATAAAAAATTCCTGTACCCGTAAGACAATCTAGTATTATAAATTTCTTAATCGTTGAACCCTTAATTGAGTAGAAGACAACTTGTTTTTGTTTTTTCATATTTACTAATCACACCCAAATTATTTTTCCTAAAGATATGATTTCTTAAGATTGTCTTATTACAGGAATCACGGAGGCTCCTTTATTGAGTGCTTGTTTATTAACCTCTATTAAATGGTGCTTTTCTTCTGGCAAGACTTTTTTCAATGATTCGATAATGGAATCACAGGTAACTACCTTAGTAAATTCAAGATAGGCACCTAACAAAATCATGTTCGCGACCCGTGTATTCCCCAGGTCAGAAGCCATATCGGTTGCGGTTATTTCAATGATTTCAATATCACGGCGTTTTGATGCTCTTGTCACCAATGATGAATTACTAATCAATAATCCCCCTGGTCGTACGCGGTGCTCGAATTTTTCAAAAGAAGGATTATTTAGAACAATCGCTGTCGAAGGACTTGTGACCAGAGGAGAACCCACGGGTTCGTCGGACACGACGACAGCACAATTTGCCGTTCCGCCGCGTTGTTCCGGACCATAGGATGGCAGCCATGAAACGCCTTTCCCCTCGAGCATACCAGCATACGCTATCAGTTGACCCATTGACATGACACCCTGACCACCGAATCCTGCGATAATGATTTCCTCCAACATGTTTAATTGCCCCCCTGTTTATTTTTGTAAACGCCTAGAGGATAAGCAGGAATCATATTATCTTTAACCCATTCAAGGGATTCATAGGGATCAAGCCCCCAGTTAGTCGGGCAGGTTGACAATATCTCAACCATTGAAAAGCCAAGCCCATTCTTTTGTGCATCAAACGCCTTCCGAATCGCACGTTTTGCCTTTTGTATATGGTGCACATCATGTGCAGAAGCTCTTTCAATGTATGCAGTACCGTCTAAAGTTGCCAACATTTCACAGACTTTAATAGGTGAGCCCTGAATACTTTCATCTCGTCCAAAAGGTGTTGTAGCTGTCTTTTGACCAATCAAGGTAGTCGGCGCCATTTGTCCCCCTGTCATTCCATATATAGCATTATTAACAAAGATGACCGTAATTTTTTCCCCTCTAGCTGCTGCATGAATGACTTCGCTTATGCCGATAGATGCAAGGTCACCATCACCTTGATAAGTAAATACAAAACGGTCAGGCAGCACCCTCTTCACACCTGTTGCCACAGCAGGAGCGCGGCCATGAGCCGCCTGGGTCATGTCACAATTAAAATATTCATAGGATAAAACTGAACATCCTACAGAAGCAACCCCAATGGTATTCTCTAAAATATCCATTTCTTCTAAAACCTCTGCGACAAGCCGGTGAATGATGCCGTGGGTACAACCAGGACAGTAATGTGTAGGGTTATCGGTTAAACCATTTGTTTTGGTAAAAACGGTCTTCATTGTCATACCGTAATCCCCCCTGATACAGATAGTATCTTTTGATAAATCTCTTCCTGTGTTGGTACAACTCCACCGGTTCTGCCAAAAAAGTCAACTGCTGCATGACCGTTAACCGCTAATCTAACATCCTCAACCATCTGCCCGGCACTCATTTCTACGGCAATATATCCTTTTACTCGATCCCTTGTTTCTACGAACGGTTTTTCAGGGAATGGCCACAGTGAAATTGGACGGATTAACCCTACCTTTAAACCTTGCTGTCTTGCTTTATTAATGGCATTCAACGCAATTCGAGCAACTGTACCAAAAGCTACGATTATATAATCAGCATCATGAATTTTATAAGTTTCATAGCGTACTTCATTTTCTTTTATTCTCGCAAATTTCTGCTGGAGTTTATGGTTACGCTGTTCAAGTGCCTCAGCATTAAGTTCAAGAGATGTAATGATCTTAGGAGCTCCATCTCCACGTGTACCAGTAGTTGCCCATTTCTTTTCTGGTAGTTCAGATTCGTTTCGCTCTCCAAATTCAACTGGCTCCATCATTTGCCCAAGCATTCCGTCCCCCATAAGAATAACAGGTGTCCGATAACGGTCAGCAATATCAAATGCTTCACTTGTTAATTCGACTATTTCTTGTAAAGAGGCTGGTGCTAACACTGGAATATTATAGTCGCCATGACCGCCGCCTTTTGTAACTTGGAAATAGTCCGACTGCGCAGGCTGGATATTCCCTAAACCAGGGCCGCCTCGCACAACGTTTACGACAACTGCAGGAAGCTCTGAACCTACTAAATAGGAAATCCCCTCTTGTTTTAAACTGAATCCAGGGCTTGAAGATGAAGTCATTACCCTCACTCCCGTTCCAGCAGCACCATAAACCATATTTATGGCAGCAATTTCACTTTCCGCTTGAAGGAATAATCCTCCAACTTCAGGAAGCCTTCTTGCCATATATGCTACAAGCTCACTCTGTGGTGTAATAGGGTAGCCAAAAAAGTACTTACAACCCGCTTGGACCGCTGCTTCCGCTATTACTTCATTTCCTTTCATTAAAACTTTCCCCATACATAAAGCTCCTTTCACATTAAACAGATTGCAGTACCTTTACCGGTCTATACACTGATATAACAGAATCAGGGCATATTTGCGCACATTTAGCACAGCTAATGCAGTTTTCCTGATTGGTTACAGATGCCGGACGATATCCTTTTCCATTTAAATAGTCTGTTAGAAAGATAATGTTTGTTGGACATACCTGAACACAAAGCCCGCAGGATTTACATATTTCCTTGTTAAAAACTACTCTCTTTTCCACTTTTTTCACTCCTATCCTTCCCAAGGTAATTTCATATAGCGTTTGATAAACATTACCCGATGCTTTTTAGCAAAATAAGAAGCCTCTTTTTCTATATCAACAGAAATAGATGTATAAAGTAGTGGTATTGAAAGCAGATCAGATAGTCTGATGCTAAATTCATAACCTTTATGTATATCCTCCATACTCGTTTCAAATCCAATATTGGTGTTGTTAATCATTCCAGTCACCTGTAAGCGGGCTGCTTGTTCAATCTGTTCAATCGTATCCCTCGCTCCTTCAAACGTACTAACATATGGACGATTAGCATTTAAGACGAATATAAGTTCAGGTTTTAATTCTTTCCACTCATGATAATACTGCCCTAACGCCATTGCTCCGTCTTTATCGCCGCCGGCGTCAATTATCACTCGATAACGCTGATCATGTAAAACACGATAGATTTCTCCCGATACAATGGGTAAATCTGAGGTTGCCAGGCGGTTGGCAGGGGCTATTAATTCAATATCTAGCTGCTCGAAAGTATCCGAAACATCTCTTGAGCGAAAATAGGGGTTAATAATATCTAAGTCGTTAATCGCTATTTTGTTATGTATCTTTTTCTCATTTAATGCAAGATTAATCGCAATTTCAGTTTTTCCGCTTCCAAAATGACCGGTTAGAATGGTTATCCTTTTATTCATTTCCACTAGAAAAGTACCTCCTCGACATTTGTAAGCGTTAACAAAAATATAATTCTCATTTTTATTATAAAGTAACCTATGGTACATCCGCGTTGACCAATATCACAGAAAAAAAGAAGTTCATTGAACTTCTTTATGACATATAGGATATGATAACTTTTTGCGGAACTTCAGTCTCATCTTCATTTTTTGTTTTCAGTCGTCCGCAGGAAGGCATTTCAAATGAGAAATCCTCTACTCTTGAAGGGATAATACCTTCTTGCTTTAATTGTGAGAACACTAGCTGCATCCCATCCTCTGTCGAAAGGGTTTCGTTTGATCCTTCTACCTGAAAACATTCAACACAGGTTTCAATAATATTCTCAGAAATTTGTTCCTCTGCAAACACCAATTTTGCACCGGCAATCTTCTCTACTTCCATATTTTCTAATTCAATGATTGTTGTAATATTCATCTTTCAAAACCTCCACCTTTTGTCTCTTTTATTATAAGTAATCTCCTCAAAGTATTTTTTTGAAACACGCTTTATTCACTTTTTATTCATATGTTTTTGACAAATTCATGTCACGTTTCAAGAATCTTTTACCAATGAATCAACAAGTCAAAATTTCCAAATAATAACACAGGATAAGAATTTTAGGAGGCTGACATCATTATGAAGAATAAAAAGTTATTCCTTTTACTTTTCATTAGCACGATTATATGGTCCCAGTTCCCATCTATTATGTTTGCTGAAGAAAGCAGTACAGTGAACAACAATGGAATAATTGATTTGAGAATCCTTGAGACGACAGACCTCCACGCAGCTTTAGTGAATTATGATTATTATCAAACTAAACCCAACAATAATATCGGGCTTGTAAAAACTGCAAGTCTTATTCATCAAGCAAGAAGCGAAGCAGTCAATTCATTATTGTTTGATAATGGGGACCATTTAAAGGGGAATCCTCTAGGTGAATACTTAGTAAGAATACGCGGGATTCAAAAAGGGAATGTACATCCTGTTTACCGTGCATTTAATTACTTAAAATATGATGCCATTACAATTGGAAATCATGAATTTAATTATGGTTTAAAGTTCTTAACTACTGTCCTTAAAGGATTAAAAATGCCGGTTGTAAATGCAAATGTTTATTCCGTTAAAAAGAATAAACCCTATTTTAAACCTTATGTTATTTTAAAAAGAAGTGTTGTTGACAAGCAGGGGTTGGAGCATGAATTGAATATTGGTGTCATTGGATTTATGCCGCCGCAAATTATGAAATGGGACAAGGCAAATCTAGAGGGAAAAGTGATAGCTCGACCAATCGTCGAAAGTGCAAAGGAATTTGTACCGATTATGAAGGCAGAGGGTGCTGATATTATTATTGCGCTGGCCCATACAGGAATAGACAGTGAACCTTATCACCCTGAAACGGAAAACGCCGTTTATTACCTTAGCGATATTCCAGAGATTGATGCCATTTTAGCTGGACACTCTCATAGTGTATTTCCAGGGCCTGCCTATAAAGACTTACCGATGGCAAACATTGACGAAGGAAAAATCAAAGGAAAGCCAGTTGTAATGGCAAGTGCCTTTGGAAGCCGTCTTGGAATTATTGACCTTCAGCTTGAGGCTAAGGATGGAAAGTGGAAAGTGTTAAACAGCAAATCATTTACTAGACCGATTGCAGATGAATATGGAAAACCTCTTGTAAAAACTGATAAAAAGTTATTCAAACTGATTAAACCTGAGCATCAGGAAACGGTTGATTTCTTAAAGAAGCTTGGTATATAGCAATATTAATTAATCGTTGAGAAATCCAGTTGGATCCTCATAATGACCATAGATCTTACCTTTTTGGGGTTTCGGTCACTATAGAGCTCTTATAGTGACCATGGCTCTTGCCTTTTTTGGGTTTCGGTCACTATAGAGCTCTTATAGTGACCGTGGTTCTTACTTTTTTGGGTTTCGGTCACTATAGAGCTCTTATAGTGGCCGGGACTCTTGCCTTTTTTGGGTTTCGGTCACTATAGAGTTTTTTTACTTAGCAAATTTTTTAAATATTAAAGTCGCATTATGGCCGCCAAATCCTAATGAGTTGGATAAAACTACTTGAACATCCTTATTTTTTGCCGTATTAGGGACATAATCTAAATCTAGTTGTTCATCAGGAGTTTGATAATTGATGGTTGGCGGGATGATTCCATCCTTGATTGCTAATAAAGAAAAAATCGCCTCTATCGCACCAGTTGCACCTAACAAGTGGCCGGTCATCGATTTTGTGGAACTAACAGATAATTTATAGGCATGTTCCTTGAAAACATCTTTAATCGCTAACGTCTCAAACAAATCATTATAATAGGTGGACGTGCCGTGAGCATTGATATAGTCAACTTGTTCAGGGGTAATACCAGCATCGGCTAATGCTAATTTCATTGCTCTGCCTGCTCCTTCTCCTTCGGGTGCAGGAGTAGTTATATGATGGGCATCACCTGTAGCCCCATACCCAACTAATTCTCCGTAAATGGCAGCACCGCGAGCTAATGCGTGTTCTAATTCTTCTAATACGATGATACCTGCGCCTTCCCCAATGACAAATCCATCACGATTCTTATCAAATGGTCTGCTCGCTGTAGCCGGGTCTGGATTTTTTGAAAGTGCGGTCATATTTGAGAAGCCCGCCACCGTCATCCCGGTAATGGTTGCTTCCGTTCCGCCGGCAATCATCACATCCACATCCCCCTTTTGAATCACGCGGAATGCATCACCAATGGAATTAGCACCGGACGCACATGCTGTAACCGAACAATTGTTGATTCCTTTTGCACCAAGTGAAATGGATACTTGTCCTGCCGCCATATCAGGAATAAACATCGGTATCGTAAACGGGTTGACCCTTCTTTGACCTTTTTCAATAAACTTCCGATGTTGTTCCTCGAATTCGGCCAAGCCGCCAATTCCTGATCCAATCCAAACTCCGACCCTTTCTGGTTGAATCCCCTCTCCAATTTGGATTCCTGCGTCTTTAACCGCCATTTGACTTGCTGCGATAGCAAACTGGCTATAACGCCCCATCCTCCTGGCTTCTTTTTTGTCTATAAACTCTTCTGGCGCAAAGCCCTTAACTTCCGCTGCAATCTTGACGTCGACCGTATCTACATCAAAAAGGGTTGCAGGGCCGATCCCGGAAACACCATTCTTAATTTGTTCCCATGATGTATGAGCATCATTTCCCAAAGGAGTGACTGCTCCAACACCTGTAACCACTACTCTTTTATTCATTCAATGCTCACTCCTAAATAGATTTTCGGATGATTCTTACACTCTTTCTCTAGTTTAACGAATTAAGTGTGTCCGGACAAATTAATTTACTCCCGCAAAGTACAATCCATTCACTAGCATACAAAAAAACGATAGGTGTCACCCAATCGTTTTTTCCTCGACCTCCTATAAAGTAACTCCTGTTTTAAAAATAGCAATTTCTCTAAAATCATTTTTTTCGTTGTTCACCCATTCACCGCTTGCCACTTTGATAATGTAATGAATAAATTCCCGCAGTACTTCATTTGCTTCTTTTTCCAACAGTACGCCTGCATTAAAGTCAATCCAATGCGGCTTCACCTCGTAGATTGGAGTATTGGTGGAAATCTTTACTGTTGGAACAAAGGCGCCAAACGGTGTTCCGCGGCCCGTTGTAAATAGTACCAATTGACACCCGGCCGCAGCTAATGCGGAAGATGCTACAAGGTCATTTCCTGGAGCGCATAATAAATTTAGACCCTCTTTTTTGATCGTTTCTCCGTATTTAAGAACATCCGTTACAACCGATGTACCTGCTTTTTGCGTACATCCAAGTGATTTATCCTCCAGAGTAGTAATACCGCCGGCTTTATTTCCTGGTGATGGATTTTCATAGACTGGTTGATTATTTTGTATGAAATATTCCTTGAATTCATTAATTAATTCAACGGTTTTTTCAAATACTTCACCATCTGCCGCCCGTTCCATCAAAATCGTTTCTGCACCAAACATTTCAGGTACTTCTGTCAACACCGTCGTTCCGCCTTGGGATACCAAGAAATCGGAGAATCTACCTAATAACGGATTCGCTGTAATCCCAGAAAATCCATCCGAACCACCGCATTTTAAACCAACCTTTAATTGTGATAAAGGTACTGCTTCCCGCTTGTCGTCCCTTACATTCTCATAAATTTCCTTAAGCAGTTCAACACCGGCCTCAATTTCATCCGTCACTTCTTGAGAGACTAAAAACTTTACTCGATCTTCATCATATTCTCCCAAGCTTTCTTTGAATTCATATAAATTGTTGTTTTCACAGCCTAGACCTAGGACTAATACTCCGCCAGCATTCGGGTGCATCACCGCGTCCCTAAGAATTTTCTTCGTATTTTCATGATCGTCACCTAATTGTGAGCAGCCGTAATTGTGCTTTAAGACTAAGACATTTTCAAAAGGGCTAATATCGCCTACTTCTTTTTCAAACAGCTTAATCATTCTTTCGGCGACACCATTTACACAACCTACTGTCGGGACGATCCACAGTTCATTTCTAATTCCTACATTACCATTTTTTCTTTTGAATCCATTGAATGTTAGGTTTTCTTTTTCATATAGAGTGGTGTTTAGCTTTTGATTATATTGATATTCCTGAATACCATCTAAGTTCGTTTTTGTATTATGTGTGTGTATATATTCCCCTGCAGAAATGTCTTTCATGGCATGCCCAATCGGATAGCCATATTTAATGATATGTTCATTGATTGAAATGTTATTAATGGCTACCTTATGTCCTCTTGGCACATCTTCTTTTAGTGTGATCGCTTCCCCACCTATAGTAAAGGTTTGACCTGCTGATAAATCTTTTAAGGCAACCACAACATTGTCTTGTTTATGGATCTGGATGATATCCAACATTAGATTTCCCTCCCGCTAGTTGGCTGCTTTCTGTCCTAATACGGATTCAAGGGCCTTTTTCATTCCCATTGTTTCAATATCGAAGAGATCCTTCGTTATAGCAGCGGTTAGTCCAGGAACTTGGTTTAAATCCATCTCCCAAACCTTCTCGTACCTTAATACATTCGTTACAATGTCCTTAATGCTGTCGATTGTCCCATTGTATTGACTCCATTGTAAGTTGAATAAATCAAGTACATCCTGGTCATCTGCTAAAGGAATCTCTTCTTCCCCTCTTTTTCCTTTATAAAAAGAAATAAGAGCTGCTAGAGAGAAAACAAGTTTTTTGGGTAATTGACGCTTCCAATTGTAATAGTCCAATAAAGAAGGCAAATCTCTTGTTTTAAATTTAGACATCGAATTAAGTGAAATGCTTAATAGAAAATGCTGCATAAATGGGTTCCTAAAACGTTCTAACACAGCCTCTGTAAATGAATGTAATTCTTCGATTGGAAGGTCCAGCGTCGGAATGATTTCATCATAAATAAGCTCTTTTACAAATTGCCCTGTCACTTCATCTTCAATCGCTTGGGCTACAGTATCAATCCCGTATAAATAGGAAACTGGTGTCATCGCCGTATGCGCACCGTTTAATATACGCACCTTTATTGTCCGATAGGGTGTCAAGTCATCAACCACCAAAGTATTTAGTCCCGCCAAATGTGCTGGAAACTCTTCCGCAATCGATTGCGGACCTTCGATTACCCATAAATGATATTGTTCACCCACCACTAGTAGATTATCTTGATATCCAAGCTCTTCTGTTATTTCCTCAATACTATCCCTTGGGAAGCCAGGAACAATTCGATCAACAAGACTATTACAGAATGTATTACACTCATGTATCCATAGAGCAAAATCATCTCCAAGATACCAAAGGTCTGCATATTTTAGGACGATTTCTTTTAACCTTTCACCATTTCGCTCAATTAGTTCACATGGGATAATAATCAAACCCTTGTCCTTATCGCCTTGAAAAGCATTGTAGCGCTCATATAAAAAGGCAGTTAATTTTCCAGGAAAACTTCTTTGTGGGCGATCATCTAAACAATCATTTTCATCAAATACTATTCCCGCTTCTGTGGTATTTGAAAAAATAAACCTTAACTCCTTATTCGCTGCTAATTGAAGATACTGATCATATTCGTTAAAAAGATTTATGCCTCTACTAATACTGGCAATAATAGAATTCTCCTGTACCGCTGCACCATTTTTCATCCCCTGTAAGTAGAGTGTATACAGTCCATCCTGTGCATTTAATTTCTCAATTTTCTCTTGCCCACGTGGTTGGACAACGACAACACTGCCGTTAAAGATCCCCTTCTTATTCATGACATCAATTTGCCAGTCAACAAAACCTCGTAAAAAATTCCCCTCACCAAATTGCAACACTTTCTCAGCGTATTTTTGGCGTTGCTTTACTAAATTATTAGTTAAAACTTCCATGAATGCTCCTCCTTATAATTGGGGCATTTAAAATTGAAAATACTCTTTTGCATTATCATAAGAAATTCCTTGGACAATCTTGCCTAAGAATTCGGTATCATTCGGAACTTCGCCATTTTCTACCCATTCACCGATGAGATAGCAGACTAATCTTCTAAAATATTCATGTCTTGTGTAGGAAAGGAAGCTTCTGGAATCTGTCAGCATTCCAATAAAACGGCTAAATAATCCCACATTGGCTAATGCCTGCATTTGGTCCAGCATCCCTGATTTATGATCATTGAACCACCATGCGGTTCCAAATTGTATTTTCCCCGGAATGCCGCCGCCTTGAAAATTACCAATCATTGCTGCAATAACCGTATTATCATTTGGATTTAACGAATAAATAATCGTTTTAGGAAGGGCATTGTCCTGCTCCATCGCATTTAATAATTTCGCCAATGGCTTCGCTATTTCTTCATCATTAATAGAATCATAGCCTGTGTCTGGTCCTAATTGGTTAAACATTCTTGAATTATTATTTCTTAAAGCATTTATATGGAACTGCATGGCCCAGCCTAGTTCGGAATATAGTTTTCCGAGGAAAGTTAACGTGTAGCTTTTATATTTCTTTTCATCTTCAATTGAAATTTTCTTACCCTCTAAGGCGTCTTTAAAAATCCGTGCCGCTTCTTCTTTTGTTGTATCAGCATACATCATGACATCAATCGCATGGTCCGAAACTCTTCCGCCAACGGAATGGAAAAACCGAACTCTTGATTCAAGTGCTTGTAAAAAACCTTCATACGTATCAAACAAGCTGCCAGAAACTTCTTGGAGCTTATTCACCCACTCTAGATAGCCATCGCGATTAATTTCAAGTCCTTTATCTGGGCGAAAACTTGGCAGTATCTTTACATCAAAATCGGACTCTTCTTTTAAAAGTTGATGAAATTCAAGGCTATCAATAGGGTCATCAGTGGTACACACCACTTGTACATTCGATTTTTTGATAAAATCCCTAGCACCGTAGCCTTCACTATTAAGTAAAGCATTCACTTTCTCCCAAACAGCCGGTGCACTATCCTCATTCAACAACTGGTCAATTCCAAAGTATCGTTGTAATTCTAAATGGGTCCAATTAAACAATGGATTTCCAATTGTCATTGGAACCGTTTTTGCCCAAGCTAGAAACTTATCATAATCACTGGCACTGCCGGTAATGAACTCTTCATCAATTCCATTGCTGCGCATTAACCGCCACTTGTAGTGGTCTCCAGATAACCAGATATCGGTAATGTTTTTGAACTTCTTATTTTCATATATTTCCTTCGGACTTAAATGGCAATGGTAGTCAATGATTGGCATATCCTTTGCATATTCATGATACAAAATAACCGATGTTTCATTGTTTAGTAAGAAATTATCATCCATGAAGCTTTGCATCGCGGCACCCGGCTTTCTATGTTTTTTATTTTATTTCTAACTTTGCAATTCCGTATTTTTCGATTAAGAAATCAACACTTCCATCTATGTATGGTTCCTGTGTGCTTTCCATTAAAATATTGATAAATGGTTTTTTCTTTTTTAATAAGTTAAATAGAAAATCATAATTTAACAATCCTTGACCTACCGGAACGATTTTGACCTGTTCATCTTCAATGACAAAATCCTTCGCATGTAAAATCACCATTCTGTCTCCAAACAGCTCAAATGCTTCTTGGATAACTTTTTCTTGATTAAGAAAATTATCAATGGATATGAAGTTGGCAGGGTCATATATCACCTGAAGATTATTAGATGGAACAGTATCTAGTAATCTCTTCATCCGCTCAGGCGAATGAATTGGATGATTGATTCCTCCCTCGATACCTACCATTACTCCAAATTTTTCTGCTTCTTCTACGAGCTCCTTGACACTCTCGACTACCTCCAGAAACGGCTGTTCTGTAAAGTTCTCTTCTGTATAAACGATTTCAGCCTGCACGTTTCCTGTCTCTGTTCCGACAATACTACAGCCAAAATCTCTTGCAAATCTAAGGTGTTCCTTGAATCGCGCTATCCCTTTTCTTCTTTCTGTGTGGTCAGGATGAATCATGTTGAAATAGCAGCCTAAAACAGCTATTTGAATACCCTTCTTGTCAAAAAAACGTCGTATCGTTTGAGCAAAACCGGGACTTAAACTTCCTAATTCAGAATTGGTATCCTTTAGGGATTTACCTAGTGCTAACTGAACAGAGCTGAGCCCTTTATTTGCTATTATAGTAACTACATTCTCGATTGATGGGTCTTCAATATCATGTGCCCGGATTCCTATATTTGCAGCCATATCCATCCTCCAGTCATATACCGTTCATTAACTTACAGGTTGATTATATTAATCTATGAAAGGGGTTACAATTCATCTCGACAAAGTCCTTAAAATCTTAAACAATTTTCTTAAAAATTTTATAATGTTAAAAAAATCCGAATGGGATTTTCCACGCGGATTTTTTTGCGCCGTTATTTAAATTTTTTCTTAAATTCAGCTGGTGTAACACCTGTATATTTCTTAAAACAGATTCCAAAATATTGTGGGTTACTATAACCTACTTGTTCACAAACTTCGTATGTTTTAATATTGCCCTCTCCTAATAGTTCCATTGCTTTTTTCATTCGTAACTCTAACAAGTAATCCCCAAAATTAAACCCTTTCTCCATTTTAAAAAGATTACTTAAATAGGGGGTACTAACATGAATTAACTCGGCCACCTTTTGTAGCGTTAAACTACTGTCATGAAAATTTCCCTGCATATACTTGATTGCCTGGTCAACATGACTATAATAATTTTTTTCCTTCTTTTTAAACATGGCCGTAGACCATTGTTGAATAAGACTATTTAGAATATCTGTCATTTCTGTCAGAGCTGATAACTCCATGATATCCTTATAAACATCGGATGAATTAAAGCTATTTGTTGTATCTTCTTTTTTCCATTTTTCGATTTCAAAAAATAACATGGTGCTAAATTTGAAAGCTAGAACTTTTAAATCCGATAAAGCAACACTTTTTCTATCCACTATCGCGGTACTTAAATCTATCAGTGTTTCTTTAGCCTTTTCTGGTAAACCAGCCTTGATATGATTTTCTAATTTCATCTCTAAATCATGGACAAGATTTTCTTTTTTATCACACTTAGAAACGGTTTCATCCAAAGAAATTACTCTGCCCGTACCTATAATATGCCTCATATCCATAGCTACCCTGGCTTCTAAAAAAGATTTACCGACTTCAAATAGATTAGGATATGCTCGTCCATGTGTAATGGTAATAGACTGATCTAGTTCTTTTTTTAGAAAATTAAACAAAGCTTGGGCTAATTCTCCTTTCCTTAAATCATGGTCGTTTTCTAAGGATAAAAGAATTGCATATTCACCTACATCCGCATTCATCACCAAACAATTTAATTCATTAAAATAGGAAGAAGTAAAACTCGTAATCTTTTCTTTAAAACAATGTCCCTCAAGATCGAGTTCAATTGTATTCTTAACAAGAATAACGGCATAGAATGGACCCTCGATTTGAACATCAAGCCTTAGCAGCTCATTTTCAATATCAACCCGGTAATCTCCCTCTCGAATCAACTTTTGAAAAAACTTCTGCTGCAGTAAAGGCATAGACTCTATGATTCTTTTTTCTTTCACTGATTCTTTTTCCCAATCAGCTGCTGCTTCCTTGGCTTTTTTTAGCAAGTATGCCGAATCCACAGGCTTTAACAGATAGTCAAACGCCTTCAACTTAACTGCTTCTTGAGCATATTTGAAATCTTCATACCCCGTCAGAAAAATAATTCTTGTCTCAGGGCTCTTTTCTTTAATCCGTTTCGCCATTTCTAAACCGCTCATAAAAGGCATATTTATATCGGAAACAACGACTTGCGGTTGTTCCTTTTCAATTAACGTTAGTGCCACCTCACCGTCTCCTGCTTCTCCCGCTACAACGAATCCATGCTCTCCCCATGGGATTGCCTGGCATATGCCCCGACGAATAATTCTATCATCTTCTACAACTATTACTTTATGCATACTCATTAATCTCCCCTTTTGTTTTGGGAATCGTAATGCTAACGACTGTCCCATTACCAGGTTCACTTGCAATCGTTAAACCGTATTCGTTTCCGAAGTGAATTTTAATTCGTTCATTTACACTTTGCAGACCAATACCAAGATACTTCTTTTTATCCTGATACGCTGCTTGTATTTCCAGCAAGATATCCTTTAATTTTTGTGGTTGAATTCCATTTCCATTATCACGAACCTCTAAATGGATGGTATCTCCAACTTGATATCCCCGAATCGTTATTTTACCCTGGCCGCGTTTTTGCTTTACCCCATGGTAGATGGCATTTTCAATCAGAGGCTGCAATGAAAGTTTAATAATATTATAGGAAAGAATTTCTTTGTCAATTTCAATTCCATAGGAAAAATCATCACCATAGCGCATTTCTTGAATAAACAAATAATGCTGAATATGCTCCATTTCTTCATGGATTGAAATGATTTCCCTTCCTTTACTAATTCCGATTCGAAAAAAGCTGGCGAGGGCACTAATCATTTGACTAGCGTCTTTATTCAATCCCATATCACATAATCCTTTGATTGAATACATCGTATTATAAAGAAAATGAGGATTTATCTGAGCATGCATGACCGCAAATTCCAATTGTCGTTTCTCTTCTTGTTCTAATCGAATTTGATCCATTAGTGTATGAATTCGAATAATTAATTCTTTAAAGCCCGTATGCAGGATTTTCATTTCTTCAGGACCCGACATTTCAACATCAAAGTCCAGATTTTTTTTATTAATCATTCCCATTTGTTTGGCCATCTTTTTAAATGGATCCGAAATATATTTCCCTACTATGTTTGTAATTATAATCGCACATAGGATCATCAACACGACCAATAGAATGGTGAAATCTTTGATGTAATTTACCTTATTTAAGATTTCATCTTGTGGAATTACAGCTGCTATTTTCCACTTATTTGAACGTAATGTATCGTATATGACAATCATATCTTCCCCAGCGGTATTTTCGTAAGAGAACTCCCCTGCTTCGTCTTTAAGATTTTGCAGCGAGTGAAGAGTTGGGTTATCCAACTTGAATTTCTTTTTTACAGTTTTAGATTCATAGATTCCATCTGGACTTATAAGTGTCAGGTATCCATTCTCTCCGATTAACGATTTATTCAATACCTGTTCAAAAAACTCTGCCCGTAAATTAAATAAAACAATCCCTTTTGAGGATGACTGATTCTTTTCAATCAATCGAAATATTGACATTACCTGATTATTTTTATTAAATTCCTGGTCATCATGAATGTTTCTCCAATAGAAACCTTCTTTGTTTCCATGAAAATTTGTAAAATACTCTTCATAATTTATCGATGGATTAGAATTATAACTGGTATGGTAAAGTAAAAAACCATTTTGCTTATGGTTAACAAGAACGGACTCGAGGATGACATTGTATCTTGAATAAATAAGCTTTAGGTTATTATCTATCTCTACGTAAGATTCCGGATTAATTTCAGAGACCTCTTTATCTACTAATGATAAAATTCTAGGATCATTCGATAAGGAGACTAGCTGCTGAAAAACATCTGCCAGCATGTTATCTAAATAATTCTTCGTTTGAAAAATCGTATCATTTACGTTTTTATAGGCATTTTCTTCTATTTGTGCAGTTGCTAGCAAAGATGAAACCCATCCTGTAATCAATATAAAAAGAATCATGATAGGTAAATAGAGAGTATTAATGGTGGATTTAAAAGAATAGAAGAAATGTTTGCGAATAAAGTTTTTAATCTTTACAGCTGTCATAGAAGAAACTCCCTGCTAGTAAGTAAATTCTCAATATTCTATTATTCTATTGTAACCGTTTTCCGCATTTTATCATAATACGAAATTATCGGTCAATTGGATAAAAAAACAGCAGCCAGATAAAAATCTAGCCGCTAGAGTCTAATTTACATCTGGACCAAATAATCTTAATGCTTTAACTGCTTCCATACCATTATTTACAATAGAAAAACTGGAAACTTGGGCAGGAATAAACAATTGGTCACCTTTTTTTAAAGACAGATGTTCTTCACCTGCTTTGACGGCGGCCTTGCCAGATACTATATATAATCCTGAAAATACTCCGTCCCCCTGTACTTCAGTTTCAGTTTGAAATTCCAATTGAGTCATTCTGAAATATGGTGTCCGATTATAACCAATGAGTTCGATTTCTTTACTGCCCTCTAAATCTGTAACCATTTCAGGAACTACCTGCCAGTTTTCTAGCGTTTCTTCTCTAGTAAATGTGTCGTACTTAAATAGATCAAACATCTTTTCAAATCCCAGGCCTTGATGTATTAAGAACTCATCAATTTTTAATCCTGAAGGTGATGTTTTTTCCAAGCGGATGGTAATATCTGAAGGCTCTTGGATTTCTACCAATAAACAGCCAGAACCAATCGCATGTGGAATACCGGCTTCAATTAAGAACGTATCTCCAGGTTGGACATAGTATTTATGTAAACAAGCAAGCATGCCTTGAACATCTTGTTCTTCAAACAATGCCTTCCATTGTTCTCTCGTGACACCTGGTTTAAAGCCCATATATACATGGGGAGGTTCGCCGTCGATTTCTCTGCCGCCCACAAAATGCCAGCATTCTGTTTTTCCATACAAAGAATGAAAAAGCTCTTGAGCTTGATTTCTGTCGGGATGGGTCTGAATAATTAAACGCTCTGCGGTATCAATCAACTTAACCAATACTCCAGTTTGTTTACCGTACTTTTCGAGATGTTTTTTCCCTAAGAACTCTACAGGATTATTATCCACTAAATCCTTCAAGTAGATGTCCCTGTCAGGCAGGTCTACCTTGCTCAATCCTTCATCTATTAAATGTTGTCGGTCCGCATTTCTATTGGTAGAAATAATCGACATCATCCATTCTTCAGGGTAACGACTATCCTTTGGGTCACTAATTCCATGCAGTTCATCTAATAGTTTTCCACCTAAGTAGGTCCGCCATGACCTAGTAGGCGATAACTTGATTGGCTGAGAGCCATCCATCTTCATTGAAGTAACATCCATAGTAATAAACCTCCTTAATGTAATAGGTTAAAGAGTAGAAAGCTCCCATTTTTTAAATGGAAGCTTTTATTTTATGGCTTTTCTATAAATCTATTAATTTTCTTTATAGAGATCATGTAACGCCATGCTGCCTAAAATAAAGGCACCCATTCCATGAAGGTCATTTTCAGATGTTGGGCGTGATACATAGTAATCGTATGTGCCTGCAGAAGTTCCGATCACAATTCCTTTTAATGTGAAAGAAGAATCATCACTTTCAACCATATGCTCTATTAAACCTGCATAGGCCTGATCACAAACCTCACGATAAGACTCATCTACAATACCATGCTTAACAGCCTTTGCAATAAAGTACAAGAAGAGAGCTGAACATGAGGATTCTAACCAGTTATCTGGACGGTCTCCTTTATCGATCACATTGTACCAAATTCCAGACTGTTCATCCTGGAATTTCACGATAGCAGGAATGAAACTTTGCAGGGAATGAATCCATTCTTCTTGACCACGTTTCTTTTCACCCAAAACCTCTAACAGATCAATCAGTGCAGCCCCGTACCAGCCAACTGAACGACCCCAGAAATCCGGTGAACAGCCTGTTTCTGGATCAGCCCATGGCTGGACTTTTTTCTCATCCCAAGCATGGAATAGCAAACCCGTCTTTGGATCTGTCATATGTTTTCTCATGAGCTTTTCCTGAAGCAATACATGCTGAACCAATTCTTCTTCTTGAAAATGCTTGCTGTACATAAGCATAAATGGTCCACCCATAAAGAGGCCATCTAACCACATTTGATAAGGGTATTTTTCCTTATGCCAGAAACCATTTTCAGTGGTTCGATTGATGGTATCTAAGGCGCTTCTTAATTTCTTTGCCGCAATCATATATTTTGGATTCTTCGTCTTTTCATATAGAGGAAACAAGAGAATCCCCGGCATGATAGAGTCTAATTGATCTCTTTCAAAGACGACATTTCCTTCCTCATCAATTAAATGATCAAAATATGCTTGGATGTAGTTAAAATACTCTTCCTTACCTGTTTCTTGCCATACTCTATACATTCCATATAGGAAAACACCTTGGTGATAATGGAACCAATTTACTGGAGGTAAATCCTCAGCACGGAAAGTCTTCATTAATGTCTGGCATGCTTTTTCGGCCATCATTAGCGGTGTTTCTGTTCTGATTTTATCTGTAGTTTTTCCCATTCTCTTAATCTCCTTCTCTATTTTTTTCTTTTATATAAGGGAACTGGGTGTTAATAGAAATCAACACCCAGAATGTGGATTAAATTACTTTTTAAATGTTTTGTCGTACTTTTCTTTAGAATCTTCAATCGCTTTTGCCCATTCATCTAGGAAGTCTTTTGCTGACATTTTTCCACTCATCACTGCTTGTACCCCTGGGTCTACGACACCATCAAGAATAGCACGATAATCTGGCAGATAGAACGGCGGCTCATATAGTTTTGTATCAGGATCATTGTAAACTTCAAATGCTGTTTTGATATGCTGTGCGTCTTGTACCCATTCATCATCTAACACATCAGAGTTTGTAGGAATTTGACCAGTTTGTTGATTCCAATAACTTTGTGCTTCTTCTGAGTTAACAAATTCTACGAATTTCCATGCTTCATCAGCATGTTCTGTTGATTTGAAGATTGCTAGGTTAACTGCATTGCCACCTTCAGCAACATATTGACCTTTTTCTGTTGTTGGCAGTGGAATTAACTTGTAAGAACCTGCAGGTAATGCTTTATTGTGCTCGCCATAAGAACCTGGATTGTGGTGTACCATTGCTACAACACCAGTATCAAAGCCGGCAATCATTTCTTTATAGCCATTTGTGATATCACTTTTTGGCGTTAATTTGTCATAATAAGAGAAATATTTCTCAACAAATTCTACGTGTTTAGGGTCATTGATGTTTGTCTTACCGTTTTTATCAAAAAAGTCTAAACCGCTATAAGCAAACATTGCTCTTTGAATGGTGAAGGACGCACCTGCACCGCCGCGGATTGTAAATCCATAACGATTATTGGCTTCATCTCTCATCTTTTCGATCACTGTAAAGAATTCATCCCATGTTTTAGGCTCCTGTACACCAGCTTGTTCAAACCAGTCTGTACGAACCCATAAGGCATCTAAATTCTGTGCATATGGAATACCATATAGCTTTCCATCTTGGGTTATTTTCTTATTTACACCAGTAGCACTTGGGTTAATTTTCTTGCTGATTTCAGACTTCTTGAAATAGGAATCTAGTGGCAGCAAAGCCTCTCGAATCGAGAATTCTGGCAGCCAAGTTGTTTGCATAGAGCCAATATCCGGAGTATCATCTGCTGCAATAGCAGCGTCATATTTTGATTTAGCTGAGCTATTCGGAATCCCAACATACTCAACATCAATATTAGGATTCTTTTCTTCAAATCGTTTAATGACTTCTTCCCAAACTGGAGTACGTGCTGGACCAGCATTTTCGTCCCAAAATTGAAGTGTTACAGGTTCCTCAGATTTGGTTTCTGCTTTTTTAGTCGTTTTTGTTGCACCTTTTTCTTCACCACCGCACCCTGCAAGTAACATACTTGTTCCCAGTGTTAGTGCAAGCAACGAGGTTGTCATTTTTTTCTTAAACATGGTAATTCCCCCTTAAATATTTTTATAAGTCTTTGTTTCTTATAATGTTGTTAAAATCCTAAAGCCGATTTTAACGTGGAATAAACTATTTTGATTCATGACATCAAGATTGCAAGCTCTTTTCTAAAGAGCCTTTTATAATTAACCTTTTACAGCTCCACCCATTCCATTTACTAGGTGCTTCTGTGCATAGGCAAATAAGATAACTGCAGGAATTAAAGCGATTACACTTCCAGCTGCCAAAGCTCCATAATTGATACTAAATTCTCCCAGCATGGTACTTAATCCAACAGGGAGCGTAAACTTTGATTGTTGATTTGTCAGCATGAGTGCGATTAAAAATTCATTCCAAGTGTAAATGAAAGTAAATACGCCTGTTGCCACAATACCAGGCAGCAACAATGGGAATACCACATGCCGGAGTGATTGAAGTTTCGAGCACCCGTCAATCATCGCCGCTTCTTCTAACTCCTTCGGAACATTTGAGATAAATCCACTCATCAAGATTGTTGTAAACGGAATTTCAATTGCTGTATAGGTAATAATCAGTGAAAGTGGATTACTGATTAACCCTAGATTTTTGAAAATAACGAACAAAGGAATAATCATCATGGCTCTTGGAATGAATTGAGTACATAACAACATAATCATAAAACTGCGTTTTCCTTTGAACTGATATCTGCTTAATGCATATCCTGACAAAGTCGAACAGATAAGTACAACCAAAACCGTAGAAACCCCAACGATTAAACTATTTTTAAAGAAGGTAGCAAATCCGACATTTGTCCAAGCAGTGACAAAGTTTTCAGTGGTCGGGTTAACCGGCAAGTACTGCAGCGGACGTTTAATGATATCCCCTTCAGGTTTGAAAGCTGTATTTATTGTCCAGTAGATTGGAAAGATGGTAAAACTCAACAACATTGTTAAAGGAAGATATAGAGTTAATAGTTTGTCGACTTTTTTATTTGCTGTTAACATCCTTCAAATCACTCCTTTTCATATCGTGATAGTTTCAGATAAAGGATGGCGAAAACTAGTAAGATTCCAAATGAAACGACCGTTAATGCTGATCCGTATCCAAAATTGCTTCCGTGAACTGCTAAATCTGCAATATACATGGTAAGTGTTGTGGTTGAATGTGCAGGACCACCACCCGTTAAGTTGAACAATAAATCGACGTTATTAAACTCCCACACTACTCTAAGTAATGTTGTGAGAACAATGGTATTTTTTAATTGTGGTAATGTTACATAAATAAATGACTTCCATCTGCTCGCACCATCTACTTTTGCTGCTTCATATAGTTCATTCGGAATACTAGATAATGATGCTAGTAAAGTGATCGCAAAGAACGGAATACCCCTCCACAACTCAGCTATAATCACCGATGTAAAAGCTGTTGAAGTGCTTGCTAAGAATGCCTGCGGCTCATCAATAATCCCTATTTTCATAAGTAAATCATTAAGTACACCCATATGTTCGTTAAACATTAATGACCACATAGTTGAAGCCAGCACCCCTGAAATTGCCCAAGGGATAAAAGCCACCGCACGTACTAACCCTCTAAACTTAAATGTTTGGTTCAACAACAGGGCGAGGATCATACCAAACACTAATTGTAAACCAACTTCCGTTACAACCCATTTCAAACTATTTATTAAACTAGGTATGAACATCTTGTCATTCGTGAATATTTCTTTAAAGTTCTCTAAACCTGCAAAGCCATTATAATAGGGCGCCGACACATCATAGTGTTGAACACTGTAATAGAATACAGTCGCTATCGGATAAAAAAGAAAACCTAAGATAATAAGAAATGAGGGTAGAATAAACAGGTAGGGAACCCATCTATCCTTCTTGATATTCTTTCGTTTTACCATCTTTTCACTGTTAATAACCGTTTCAGTAACACCTTGTGATAAACTCATCTAGTTTCCTCCTCTCTGTTTTTTATAATAAATGAAAACGGTTTCTTAAATAATTAAAGATTTTAAGATGATTGATTAAAATTTTAAGATATTTCAAAATATAACTAAAAAAAGGCACCCGCTGCTTTATTGCTGCGAGTGCCTAAATTAATCTTGACTTAACAAATCATTATCGTATTGTTCCTTAGCCGCTTCCATTGCTTCTGCCCACTTCTCTAAAAACTCTTCCACGGTCATTTTTCCACTTAGTACCGATTGTGTACCCGTATCAACAATCGTATTTAGTATCGTACGGTATTCCGAGAGGTAGAATGGCGGCTCAAAAAGAATGGTATTGGGGTCATTATAAACCTTCTGGGCAGTCCGAATATGCGGTGAGGTCTTAATCCAGTCCTCATTTAGCACATCTAAATTAGTAGGAATTTGACCGACACTTCGATTCCAAAAGCTTTGCGCTTCTTCCGAATTAATAAACGCAATAAATTTCCATGATTCCTGCGGATACTTGGTTCCTTTAAAAATACTAATACCAATGGTGTTGCCGTCTTCTGCTACATAATGACCTTTAACTGATTTTGGTAAGGGAATCGCTTGAAATTGGCCGGAATCCAATGATTCGTTATGTTCCGCAAAAGATCCAATGTTATGTTGTAACATCGCAATTGACCCTGAATCAAATCCAGCAATCATTGCCTTATAATCGTTTGTAATATCGTTAATGGGGGTATAGTGTTGATACAAGGCAAAATATTTCTTTAAGAATTCCACATGCTTCGGGTCATTGATTGTGCTTTTCCCATCTTTGAAGAATGTTCCAATGCCCGAATAGGCATACATCATCCGTTGTAACTGGAAAGAACCACCTGCTCCCCCACGTATAGTATACCCATAACGATTATTCGTTTTATCTGTTAACACTTCAACGGCATGAAAGAACTCGTCCCACGTCTCAGGTGTGTTCAAATTGGCCGCTTTAAACCAATCCGACCGAACCCAGAGGATATCGAGGTTTTGTGTATATGGAATTCCGTATAACTTTTGATTACTCACCATGCGTTTATTAAACCCTATCGCACCTTTATTTATTTTATCCTTTTCACTCCATTTGGAAAAATAAGTATCTAATGGCAACAATGCGTCACGCATCGAAAACTCCGGCAGCCAACTGGCATAAACACTAGCCACATCAGGTGTTTCCCCTGAAGCGATAGCCGCGTCAAACATCGCTTTTGCTGAGTCCTTAGGCAATCCGATGTATTCGACATCAATAGTGGGATTTTCTTCTTCAAACCTAGTAATTAATTTTTCCCAAATCGGCGTCCGTTGTGGTCCTGTATTATCGTCCCAAAAAACGATTTTAATTCGTTGATTTTCATTCGAGTTTGACTTTTGGACTGAGTTTTCACCTCTGCAACCCGTAAGCAACAATCCAAATACTACGATCACAGCCATCACAGAAGTTCTAAGATTCTTCCTAAACATGTTTTAGTCTCCTCTTTCCATAGCCACTATCTAAAAGTATAAAATCATTCTACTCATTTTGAAGCTGCGTGCAAAGGTCATCTCGTTGAAAAATTGAAAAAAACATACTAAAAAGTTCAAATGAACGAATAGTATGTTTTTCTCTCCATTATCGTTCTAAGAATTGGTTAGTTGTTGGTCGGATTGAAACAAGATTTCTTTTATATTAACCGGCTTCTTTTCTGCAACTGAACGCCATACTGCTTCACCGACTGCGATAGAATAGGCACCTGCCTCTGATCCTGCTAATATCTCATATTTACGGGCCGGGTCTGGACCGAGGAATAGGTCGGCTAAAAGAATAGGGTCTCCTCCTCCATGTCCGCCGGGTTCTTTGACAAGTTCTATCGTTTCTTTTCCGCCAAACAGAGGAAAATAATCTATCTTTTGCTCAGGATATTCAAACGGAATACGAGAAGGTTCGTGGTACTCGGTTGTTTCAATTCTTCCTTTGGTACCGTTAATAGTCAAGCGATATCCTTCATATGGTGCTGAAAAATTAATCGAGTAACTCAGCATACTCCCGCCGTCATATTTCACTGCAGCTACATACGTATCCTCAATCGAAATTTCTTCATCAAAAATACATGAGTCCGGTCGATAATTTGTATACGGTACTTCTTTTTCATATACACCTGCTAAAAGGTGGTCGTCCCTAACGGTGGTGGAACCGATTCGGGGATTCCATCGCTTAAAATAACTGCAGTCATTCCTAACATCGCAAGTCCCGCAAAAACGACCAGATTCCTTCTGAGGATTCAATTCACCATCTTGTCCATAGTAATTCAAAGCACCGTAAGCGAATACCTCTTCTGGTTTTTGATTTAACCACCAATTAATAAGATCAAAGTGATGGGTAGATTTATGAATAGATAAGCCACCAGAATTTTCACGGCTCCGATTCCATCTTTTAAAGTAACTAGATCCATGGTACGTATCTATATACCAATTTAGGTCAATAGAAGTGATTCTTCCCACTTTCCCTTCAAGAATCATTTCCTTAATTTTTCGGTGAAATGTACTATACCGATAATTAAATGTAACAATGACTTTCCCTTTGCTTTGCTCTTCAGCCTGCATTACTTTATAGGCATCCGCTGCATTTGTCACCATTGGCTTTTCTGTTATCACATTCACCTGTTTTTGAAGTGCTCTTAAAATATATTCGACGTGCGTATCGTCCCTCCCCGTCACAAGGACATAATCTGGGTTCGTTAGATTGATCATCGTATCAAATTGTTCCGGATTGAAGGTAGGTACATGGTCTAGCTGCGGATATTTTTCTTTACAAATGGTAAATCGCAACGGGTCAGAATCTAGTAATCCAACAATTTCATTTTCTCTTGAAAACTCATTAACGAGTGGTTTAATATACATTTCTAATGCCCGATTGCTGACACCGCAGATTACATACTTTTTCATACTAATATCCTCCAATTTTTAATAAAGGCAAATTTACTTGCCATCATTTTATATGAAAATGATTTCTATCTTAATGGAGAATTTTTAGACTTTTGTGTAAATATTTAAGATAATATAGTTAGATATAATATATAATTATTAATATCCTAGTATTTCACGAGAAGGTTTATAATAGATTATACATATTAGAAAAAGAAAAGGGATTGGTTTGGATGATTGGATTAGTAATTATTTTAATTCTGGTTTTATTTTTGCCTTTTTCTGTAAAAAAGGTTGAACACAATTTAGAAATCTTTTTGTTTGTGATGGGTATTGCAGCGGCTTTGGTTAGTGGAATGATGAATCTCCATTTAATTGAAAAAGCCCTGATTGATCCTATTACTATTACTTTAGCTGTCTTAATCGCAGGATTAGTCTGTAAATGGGGGCAGGTACAGCTGGAAAAGTCTATTTTATGGGTGAACCGAATTCTTTCTCCTAGGATTTTCTTCGGGCTAACCGTAATTATTTTAGGTCTTGCCTCTAGCATCATTACGGCAATAATCGCAGCAATTGTACTCGTTATTATCATTAACGTACTTCCCCTTGACCGGAAATCTGAGATTCGCTTTACTGTTTTAGCATGTTTTTCAATAGGGCTTGGCGCCGCTCTCACCCCCATCGGCGAGCCTTTAGCTACCATTACCATTAGTAAGTTAAATGAAGACTTTTTTTATTTGCTCAAATTAATTGGTCCGGAAGTAATCTCAGCCGTAGTTATCTTAGGGATTTTGACAATCCTTTTAGTTAAACCCCAAGAAAGCACTGACGGTTTAACGTCTGAACAAAAAGTAGAAAGCTATAAAGAAATACTGATTCGATCTGCTAAAATTTACTTGTTTGTCATGGGATTAACATTCTTAGGACATGGTTTTGAACCATTAATAAATGAGTATATTCTTGGGCTTCATCCAACGTTGTTATATTGGATTAATATGATTTCCGCTATTTTAGATAATGCTACACTCGCGGCAGCTGAAATTAGTCCAGCAATGGACCAATCAACCATCCAGGCTGTTTTAATGGGTCTTATTATTAGTGGGGGTATGCTAATCCCTGGGAATATCCCAAATATTATCGCAGCAGGAAAACTCAACATTACTAGTAAGGAATGGGCAAGTTTCGGGGTTCCCGTTGGGCTTATAACCATGGCTGTGTATTTTGTTATTTTGTTTGTAATTTAATAAGGACAAATAAAGAAAGAATCGATTCACTTAATTGTGTGACCGATTCTTTCTTATTTTTTCAGTACATTCATGCGAATAATAGCGCTTTCCCTCATCTCAGGTGTAAATAAGGAATAGCCGTTTCTTCCCCGCTCCTTAGAGTGATACATCGCAAGGTCTGCATTTTTTATTAATGTTTCCAAGTCTTCTCCATGCATAGGATGCAAACTGATACCGATGCTTGGTGAAATCATAAAATTTTGCCCATAAATATTAAAGGGTTCTTTCATTCCTTTTATTATCTCGTCCGAAACATCATATGCCTCATTTTCTGAGAGTAAGTGAGGAAGTAGAATAATAAATTCATCACCGCCTAATCGAGCTAAAACATTATCATCCCTAATGACTTCTCTTAATCTAGTTGCCACAGATATTAATAACAGATCTCCTGCTTCATGTCCCAGACTATCATTAATTAATTTGAAATGATCTAAATCAAGCAGTAAAACACCTTTCATCAATAGGCTATCATTCGTATCAGGGTTTTTAAAACAGGATTTTATAAACCAGCGATTAGGCAATCCGGTTAAGGGATCGTGGTAAGCCATATGTGAAATTTTCTCTTCTGCATGTTTTAAATCCGTAATATCCACTCCAAATCCAAGCAAATAATCTTCATTTGATTCTTCAAGATGGATAATTGTTTTTCCAGTATGCATATACCCTTTTTTCCCTTGAAATTCCAAAGCTACCTCATTCGTTTGAAGGGTACGCTTCTTCCATACTTCTAAGTCTATTTCCCGTTGTCTCTCAGCAATATCATGAGGAAAAAAGTCAAACACCGTTTTTCCAACAAGTTCTTCAGCCTTAACACCGTGGGCATTACAAGTTTGTTTATTTGCAAATATCGTTCGCCCTTCAGAATCCTCTAAAAAAACATTTATTGGTAAGGCATCAAGAATCTTGGAATGCAGAGAGTGATTTAAGCGAAGACTCTTTATTAGTTGTTTTTCTCTCGCCTCCAATTCTTCTACTTTTCTGCGTAATTTCTTTAATTCACTTTCATTATGCATGTGAGAATCATGCAGATTCATGTTTATTTCCGCCTTTTAGTAATAATTTCTTTAATTGATCCTAACATAATCATATTGTATTCCTACTTATATATCTCTATAAAATTCTAACAATTTAATGAATTTGTATTTGTTTTTAGACACTTAATGTTCAAGAACTTCACTTATTGTTCAAAAATGAACAAGTAATTTTACTTATAATTGAAGTAATGATGTTATCAAGTTGGATTGGATGTGTTAGAGTGGGAAAATTATTATATATTACTGCTAATCCTAAAGGGATAGAGAAATCAAAAGGATTAAAAATCGGTGAGGCTTTTATCAAAACGATACAAGCAGAAAGTCCGGAGACAGAAATTAAAACAATCGACTTATTTAAATTAGAAATTGCTCACATGGACGCGGAATTAGTATCTGCAAGAGGTAAATTAGCGGGGTATGGCTATACGCTAGATCAGTTAACCGAAGGTGAAAGAGAAAAAATTCTTAAAATGCATGCAATTGCTGACGAATTCCTTTCTTTTGATTATTTTGTTTTCGTCTCACCTATTTGGAACCTCAGCTCCCCAGCAGTCTTAAAAGCATACTTAGACAATTTGTTTATTGCTGGTAAAACGTTTGCTCATACAGCAACTGGTCCAAAAGGACTCCTGACTGGTAAAAAAGCTATTCATATCAATACCCGCGGTGGTCTATACACTGGAACACCAATGGCTGAGTTAGAATCTGGGGATCGTTATTTAAGAATTGCCTTAACCTTCTTAGGTATTGAGGTAATGGATACCATTATTGCAGAAGCGTTAGACTTATATCCTCAAAAGATTACTGAAATTGTTGAAAAAGCGAAAGAAGAAGCCATTGTTGCAGCCAAGGAAATGATAAAATCACCCATTTTACTTTCATAGCATAATCAAAAAAGCTTCCATAAAGGAAGCTTTTTCGTTAGGCAAATCGATAATAAATCAGTAGGAAGGTTGCAAGTGTAAATACAAAATTTAAGAATACAAATACCATTTGAGAAATTTTTGTTCTATGTATGTTAATTGGCGGGTCATAAAACGATACTCCCTCTATAATGAAGATAATTAAAACGATATGAATCATGAGGTGTCCAATAATCTCTGTTACACCGAACAACATGGTTGTTGAAATAAAGATCAATGTCAGGACAAAAGCTAACAGACGATTTAGAATTCCTACGATTAGCAAATAACCCACAACAAATTCGATAAATGCAGCCAGTACTATAAATGTAGCTGCGGGAAATCCAAAAGTGGGAACACCGTGCTGATGAATGATATCCATACTCATTGAAGGATAAACCCATTTCTCAACAGCGACCCAACATAGTGACAATCCTGTCCCCAAATAAAGAAAAGGAAATCCCCAATCTTCGAGTTTCGTTTTGCCGACTAATAGTACACCAACAATAGCTAGATAAAAGCCATAATCCAGCATATGAAATAAACCAGAATGGGTTAATTGGTAAATAAATAACCCCAACAAGATAAGAGCACCAGCTTTTGTCGCATAATGTATAGGAATCAATAGGAGGATAATAGTTACCCACATTAAAATTCGTATCACATCGTTTGTGATAGCAAATTCGGGCGCAAAAATGGTCCCTGCCACAACCTGAATGATTAACGCAATGGCTGTACCATATTTTAAAATATATCTAGACGATTTTCTGTATTTATCCAAAACCCTGTCAATTTTTTGTGTAATTGGAATTTTATCAAGTACTGGCAACAGTTGTGTCAATACAGCTAGCAATGTCGCAACCAAAACGGTAATGGTCATAAACATTGGAGATAGGATGTGTTCGATATCTTCTTTTTCTGGTGTAACTTCTGTAAACCACTTTACATGTGCATCAACAAAAAAAGGTGAACATATGATAACAATAACCAACAAGGTAAAGATCGTAGCTCTACTATTCATTAGAACCTCCCCAATAACTTACTTATCATTATAGTTTTCGGATGTTACCACAAATATACTTTTTTAAGAAATATCTACACCTGCTCGTTCACAGAATAATATTTTTCTTCTATAATAAGTTGATGGAAGAAAATTATTAGGAGAACAGAATGTTAAAAGACTTTTTTTCAAATATAACTATACTGATTGCTTCATTTACAGTTATGGGTCAAATTCTAAAAAACAAACCATTACATCCATCCTCGTCATTTAAGTCAAAACTCTATTGGGGTATTTGCTATGGCGTTTTAGGAATTATATTAATGCTATTTAGCTTTCAAATTAATGCCACTACCATAGCTGATTTACGTCATCTTGCAATCGTCATTGCAGCTGCTTTCGGAGGATGGGTTCCTGCAATCATTGCTTCTAGTTTAATTGCTATAGGAAGAATAGTACTCTTTGGTTTAACTGACACAGCAATTGTGGCGGCAATCAGTGCATTACTAACTGGTATAGTGTGTGGCGGATTTTCTAAATTAAACTTTCATCCCACCTTAAAAGCATTATACATGAACCTAATCGGTTTATTTTTTGTTTCCATTGTCTTTACCCTTTATATAGAAGATACAAACACGCTTTTAAATGTTTTAATGATGCATTATCTTATCTCCTTATTTGGTGGATTCTTCTCCTATCACTTATCCATTTACATCGCGAACTCAAATTCAGCTGTAAGAGAATTACATCTTAGTCTAATAAAATTACAAGAAAGTGAACAGGAACTAAATAAAGCAAATCAGTTTCTAAACCGCCTTTCTTATCTGGATGGACTTACGGGAATTGGTAACAGAAGATACTTTGATGAAGTTCTGAGCAAGGAATGGTCGAACCTGCTTACAACTAACTCACCACTAACTCTTTTAATGTTTGATATTGATTATTTTAAAAAGTACAATGATACGTACGGGCACCTTGCTGGAGACCAATGCCTGCAAGTCATTACTTCTGCAATAAAAGACCTTATTGCTAATAACCCATATAGCACCTTTTGTCGATATGGTGGTGAGGAATTTGCCATTATATTCACTAAGACGAAGCTGGATCAGGGCGTCGCTATCGCTGAATTGATTCAAAATAAAGTCCAATCTCTTAAAATTGACCATAGTAGTTCTGAAGTAGCGGATATCGTAACAATCAGTATTGGTCTTGCCTCAATGATTCCAAGCTCGGAAACGCAGCCAAACGATTTAATTCATATAGCGGATACTTGTTTGTATATCTCAAAAACAAAAGGGCGTAATACCATTTCAACTACATAAATAAAAAAACGGAAGGATTGTTATCCCTCCGTTTTTATACATATTTCTACATTTTCTCTTCTCATTTCGTTATTTATTCAAAATAATTAGTAAATTTAGTTGTAATAGGACGAAGTTAAATGTAAAATTTTTCTTATAAGCCCTTGGGACGGTGAAAAATAGATGGAAATTACTAAACACCTTTTCTTGAATCTTTCCATTTTAATAATATTGCTCCTCTTTTGCTTAATTTGGCTAGATCGAAGCAGGAAATTTACGTTATCTAAAACCACTATGATTATCATTTCTGTCCTAATTTTATGGATTTGTATTCAGTTCGCCTATAATCCCGTTCCCTACGCACGATATGATTTAAGGATTATTCCAATCGTCATTGGCGGTTTATATCTTGGAATCGGACTTATTACTGTTATTGCCATGGTAATCATTAGAACCTTTTATGGCTTCGACACAGGTTTGGTTGCTACAATCCTTCTCTATGTTCCACTTGCAATCGTATTTTTTCGATTAACTCCTTGGTTTTGGAAACAATCTTCCAATCGCCGAATCTCTGTAGCTATTTGTTTAGGAATAATACTTGGGATCCTTACCACCGGAGGAGAATTGATTAGATATACGGGCAGTCCTTGGTATGATGTTTTGCTTGCCTACTTTGTGATTCCCCCGTTAGGTATTGGACTCATTGCCTATTCGATTGAATATATCAAAAAAAGTGTGGAGCTTAAGTCTGAATTAATAAAAGTAGAAAAACTAAAAGCTGTAGAACAAATGGGTGCGGCTATTTCTCATGAAATACGGAATCCGCTGACCGCTGCAAGCGGGTTTGTCCAATTACTCAACGATGATTATTTACCGAGACATAAACGCAGAGAGTATCTATCGATTGTAAAAGATGAACTAAATTCTGCCGAAAGAGTCATTCAAGATTATTTAACATTTGCGAAGCCATCTTTAGTATCCATTGAAGAACTGAATGTTAAAAATGAACTAAAGCAAATCATTAGCATCCTAACTCCGATGGCAAATCAAAATTCCGTAGAAATTATCACTAATTTTTCAGTGATTGGATTCATTAAGGGTGATCGACAAAGATTCCGCCAGTGCTTTATTAATATTCTCAAAAATGCTGTTGAGGCAATGCCGAATGGTGGGCAATTATCTATTGAAACGGACTTTAGTCAAGATTATGTCACGATTTGTATCAAAGATACAGGAGTTGGCATGAATTCCGAACAACTTGAACGGCTCGGTGAACCGTATTATTCAACAAAAGGAAAGAACGGTACCGGGCTCGGAATGATGGTCGTTTATAGTATCGTACGTGCTATGCATGGTTTCATCCGAGTAGAAAGCGAGCTTAATGCCGGCACAACCTTTTATATTAAATTCCCTACCGTTACCTCGTTAAAGAAATATAAAATTTAACCTAAATAAAAGAAATCGACAGGCGTTGTACCTGTCGATTTTTGTTAAGCATACATCTTATTTTCTTCTTTTTGGAAAAAGCTTTTCATCGCATGGAATACATCCGCTTTTTGCTTGAGAATATAATAGCGGAACTGCTCATCCTTGATATTCTTATAAGCTGACATTAATGTAGAATGACGATTATACTGATTTACCTCTCCGTAGCCAAACATGTTTGAAACTTTCATGAGTTCTTCAACCAGCTTGACGCAGCGAGCATTATCAGATGTTAAATTATCACCATCAGAAAAGTGGAATGGATAGATGTTGAACTTACGTGGATTATATTTAGCATCGATGATTTCTAAGGCTTTTCGGTATGCAGACGAACAGATCGTTCCTCCGCTTTCACCCTTGGAGAAGAAATCCTCTTCTGTTACAACCTTAGCTTCTGTATGATGGGCAATAAATTCAATTTCAACTGTTTCATATTTTGTACGTAAGAAACGGGTCATCCAAAAGAAAAAGCTTCTAGCCATATACTTTTCCCATATCCCCATAGATCCACTCGTATCCATCATGGCAATCACGACTGCCTTGGAATCCGGTTTTATTATTTCATTCCAAGTCTTAAATTTCAAATCTTCCTTATAAATAGGATGGAATGCAGGTTTCCCAGTCATCGCATTTCTCTTAAATGCAGACATCATGGTACGCTTTTTATCAATATTACCCATAAGTCCTGTTTTGCGAATATCATTGAATTCAATATTTTCAACTAAGTGCTCTTGCTCTTCTTTTCTTTTAAGATTTGGAAGCTCTAGTTGTTTAAACAAAGCTTCCTCTAATTCCATTAACGAAACTTCTGCTTCAAAGTAATCTTCACCTGCTTGATCCCCAGCACCTTGCCCTTTTCCTGGACCCTTTTGCTGACTTGATCCGTCACGAGCAATTACGTCACCTACTTGGCTCTCACCGTCACCTTGGCCCACGTGTTTGTTCTTATCATAATTGTAGCGGATTTTATATTCGTCTAGTGAACGAATTGGAATTTTCACCACATCACGTCCATTAGACATTATGATGCTTTCTTCTGTAATTAAGTCAGGAAGATTGTTTCGAATTGCCTCCTGGACTTTTTCTTGATGCCTTTGTTGGTCATCGTGGCCTTTGCGGTGGAGGGACCAATCTTCTCTTGAAATCACAAATTGATGGTTGTTGTCAGACAATGTAAACCCCTCCTTATAAATTTTTTATTTTCCAAAGTCACATTTTTTTTCAACTGTCATAAAATAACCCGAGTGTAAAAATACATATAATATTGATTACTTTATCCTATGCAGAAACCGCAAATAATTTACAAATTATTTTGACAATTAGGCTTATACTCTTAAAAATGGACGAGCATTCGTTAATTTATCTTCCATACATTTCGCCTTTTGCTGGGTGTCCGGATTGAAAAAAACAGACTGGCAGATTCCTTCCGCCAGTCCCTCCTATTTTCTATCTCTTTAACGGTTTAATAAGCTGCCTACATACCGTAATAGCTCATTAGCTGATGTTGAATTATAGCCGTGTTCGTCAATTAATCTAGCAACAACATCGTTAATCTTCTTTAATTGCTGTTCATCAGGTGTCTTGGAGGAAGTGGTAATCTTCACAACATCTTTAAGGTCAGCAAATAATTTCTTTTGAATCGCTTCTCGAAGCCTGTCATGTGAGTTGTAATCGAATCGTTTCCCTTTTCTAGCAAATGCAGAAATTCGAATCAAAATTTCTTCTCTGAACGCTTTTTTGGCGTTTTCAGAAATACCAATTTGTTCTTCAATGGATCGCATTAATTTTTCATCTGGATTGATTTCTTCACCAGTTAATGGATCACGAAGCTTAGCTTTATTACAGTAAGCCTCAACATTATCAAGGTAATTATCCATTAGCGTTTTAGCGGATTCTTCATACGAATAAACAAATGCTTTTTGAACTTCGTTTTTAGCGATATTATCATACTCTTTTCGAGCAACCGAAATATAATTCATATAGCGCTCACGAAGTTCCGCTGTAATAGAAGGATGTTGATCCAATCCGTCTTTTAATGATCGCAGCACATCCAAGGCATTAATAGAAGGTACTTCCTTGCGAATGATGGTAGATGAGATTCTATTAATTACGTAACGCGGATCAATACCACTCATACCCTCATCCGGATATTCTTTCTTTAGTTCGCTGACATCAACCGCGTTGAAACCTTCCACATTTTCACCATCGTACAGACGCATTTTCTTAACTAAATCGATATCACCCTTTTTTGGCTCCTTCAGACGAGTTAAGATGGTAAACATCGCAGCAACTCGTAATGTATGCGGGGCTATATGAACATCCGATACATCACTTTCACTAATCATCTTTTCATAGATTCTTTCTTCCTGTGAAACTTTTAAGTTATAAGGGATTGGCATTACGATAATCCGCGAATGCAAGGCCTCATTTTTCTTATTCGAGATAAAAGAACGATATTCCGTCTCATTCGTGTGGGCAACAATGAGCTCATCTGCTGAAATAAGTGCGAACCTTCCAGCTTTAAAGTTGCCTTCCTGTGTTAATGACAGCAGGTGCCAGAGGAACTTTTCATCACACTTCAACATTTCCTGGAATTCCATCATCCCACGGTTCGCTTTGTTCAATTCTCCGTCAAAGCGGTAAGCACGCGGGTCTGACTCAGATCCGAATTCGGCAATCGTTGAAAAGTCAATGCTCCCTGTTAAATCGGCAATATCCTGTGACTTCGGATCCGAAGGGCTGAACGTTCCAATTCCGGTACGCTTATCTTCGGAGAAAAAGATTCTTTCTACTAATACATCTTCAATTCTTCCACCATACTCCTGTTCGAGGCGCATCATATTTAATGGTGAAAGATTTCCTTCAATTCGAATACCGTACTCCTCATAAAAATCTCGACGTAAGTGATGCGGGATTAAATGAAGCGGATCTTCATGCATTGGGCAGCCTTTAATGGCAAATACCGATCCCCTATCCGTATGAGAATAGGCCTCTAACCCACGTTTTAGCATGGTAACAAGAGTAGATTTCCCTCCACTTACCGGACCCATTAATAGCAAAATTCGTTTTCTTACGTCCAGTCGTTTGGCTGCAGGATGGAAGTACTCCTCCACGAGCCTTTCAAGTGACTCCTCTAAACCAAATAGTTGATTACTAAAGAAATTGTATTGCTTTGTTCCCTTAACTTCCTCAATCCCAGAGTCTTTGATCATATTGTATACCCGTGAATGTGCCGACTGTGCAACCCATGGCTTCTCTTTTAACAACTGTAAATAATCCCCAAATGAACCTTCCCAACGAAGCTTTTCTTCCTCTTCTCTAAACATCTCGATTTTTTTTAGAATATCCATAAGGCCCTCCCCCTGTAGCGTTATCAGAGACGATTAATATACTCTATGCACTTGGTCACTTGAACATGCGTCTCGATGAATGATTCCTGCCTATCTTTTTTGTTTTATGAAAAGAATGGAATATTGTGCTTTTCATTTTTTTAAGATAGGCTATAATAAAGTATATGTGTCTAATTAAAGAAATATCTTAAAATTAAGGAGGCTTTACATAAGCATGGGAACATTTCTAATTGTTTTGGTTATGGTGGCGTTTCTAGCAGCTATCTTTACAGCAGGTTATAATGATAAGCCAGGTTCAAATAAATAAAGTTTGAGATTAAAATAGGCTGCCCATGGGGCAGCCTTTATTATTTTAAAAGAACGGTATGCGATTTGTGGGATTTTTGTAGAAGCTGTACGCTTCACTGTAAAAACTGTACCTTATCTCAAGTTCATTTTATTTTTTTGAACAAATTCCTTCATATACATCCTCGTTTGTTTTTCTAGCATGTTCGCCATCTGCTCTGACCAGCGATCTTTTCGTTTTCCACCTGTCCTCTCTTCATAATAACTTGAAATTACTTGATTATATTCTTGAAGTTGACGCAGGTAAGTATCCTTATCCTGTTCATATTCATCCTCATGATAGATATGTTCAAAAGGTAGTCTTGGCTTTTGGTCATTTATTTTCTCCGGATAGCCGACTGTCATTCCAAACAGAGGAATTACTCTCTCTGGTGTTTTTAATAATTCCTGAACTGCCTGCAGATTATTACGGATTCCACCTATGTAACAAATTCCTAAGCCCAGCGATTCTGCAGCAATAGCAGCATTCTGTGCAGCTAACGATGCATCAATGACAGCAACCATAAATTTTTCTGTACTTTCAATCGAAGCCTGAACATCTTTTCCTTCCATTTCCCCAATAAATTCATGTCGGCTTAGATCGGCGCAGAAGACAAACAGATGACCATTTTGAGCAACATATGCTTGGTTTCCTGCTAACTCAGCAAGCTTTTGCTTTTTATCCTTATTCTTTATGCCTATAATCGAATATGCCTGTATAAAACTAGATGTAGACGCAGCTTGTGCACAAGAAACAATTGTTTTAATTTGTTCATCACTTAACTGCTTGTCCTTAAAATCACGGATAGACCGATGATTTAATATAGTAGAGATCATTTCATTCATTTCTATTACACCCTTTCTAGTTAACAAAAAGAGGCCTCTTTTGGCCTCTTATGACTTATTTTAACTGACGATAGTCTTGCTGGCGCAAAGCTTCATAAATTAGAATTGCAGCTGTGTTCGATAAATTCAAAGAACGAATATTTTCGTTCATCGGAATCCTCAAGCTGACATCCTTATTATTTTCAATCACGTCTTTTGGAAGCCCGGTCGTTTCACGGCCAAAAATGAAAAAATAATCTTTATCACGATTGCTATAGTCAAAAGAACTATAAGCCTTCTCACCAAACTTCGTGATATAGAAAAACTCTCCGCCTTCATTCTTCTGGTAAAAATCATCGAGAGAATCATAATAAACAATGTTTACAAACTCCCAATAATCCAATCCTGCTCTCTTTAACATTTTATCATCTGTAGAAAACCCTAATGGACGAATCAAATGTAAGGATGTATCAGTTCCAGCACAAGTTCTTGCGATGTTCCCTGTGTTTGAAGGTATTTGCGGCTGATATAGTACTACATGTATTGCCAAGAATCTCACCTCATAAAAAAAACTCTCTCAACATTATACCATTATCCATCATCCAAACAAATTTTCTCACCCATCCACAATCGTAAAAAACTTATATTTAATATTTGGAGTGTACGCCGATGAATCCTCATAGGCCCAGTACCGCATACGGCTGTTGTACGTGTTTGCATTAACAAGCGGCATTCCATAGGCATCCTTACCGGTTACAATCGTATTGTGGTTATATCGGCCGTCTCCTTCAAAATCATAGCAGATGACATCCCCCAATAGTAATTGATCAGGGCTGCTGACTTCTATTGCCCGTAGGCCACTTTTCGAATTACCCAAATACAAACGCAGTGAATTGGCGACGGTCCAACTATAACTCCAATTATTATTTCGGAGCCACCAGCCTGTTCCCCGGTTAGGATATCCCCTCATCGGTGCTTCACCAGCGTGAAGGCATTGCGAGATATAATTCGTACAATTGTTTTCAAATGTCTTATAGGCGGGATTGTAGCTATTCCACCAGCGTTCCGCATATTGAACAGCTTTTAAGCGATTGTACTGGTAACTAATGCGCTCTTCCTGCTCTTCCTCCTCAGTAATTTCCAACTCTGGCTTCTTCGTATAAGGATTTATTTCTTTATCCATAATCAAATCATTTTTAAAAAACTTGCACATTCGTACTTCTACTTCTTCCTCTTGATACAGCGTTCCCTTTTGTTTAATCAGATATTGGTAATGAACCTGGTAGGTGGTTGTTTGAAAATCGCCATCCACTGATTGATTTATAATGTCCCCTCGTGCCTTGACCTTTACAATTTCTGCGGAACGTTTCGCAAAAGACTCCATCTTCTGTTCTGCCTTTTCGTAATTCCCCGATTGCCGCTTACTCTTTGAAACAAATTGTTCAACACGTCCTTCAAACAATTCTTGGAGTGATTGATCCACCTTCATCTCCCCCTTCTGATTCATACATATGTACAGAAGGGCATTTTAATCAAAAAAAATGAGCATAGACAGAATGTCCAATACCCATTTAGTTCTTTAGTTTTAGTAAGCTTTTTTCAATCTCACTCTTCACTTCTAAATCATTTTCTTTTGCTGCTGCTTTTTCCAGTGCTTCAAGTGCTTCTTTACTGCCAATTTTGCCAAGTGCCCAGGCCGCTGTTCCCTTTAGAACCTCGCTGGTTTCATTTTCTAAAACACTTAGTAAATCTGGAATGGCACTTTCGTCCTTAAAATGTGCCAGTGCGATAATCGCATTGCGCTGAATCGGCTTTTTACCTCTCCACGATCCCGCTACAGATCCAAATTTGTTCTTAAACTCACGATTGCTCATTTTTAGGATTGGTTTTAGTAATGGCTTGGCGATCTCCGGATCAGCCTCCATTTCCTCATGAAAATGAAAATCCTTTCCTTTATTGACTGGGCAGGATGTTTGGCAGGAATCACAGCCATATACCCGGTTACCGATTTTATCCCTAAATTCCTCAGGAATGATAGATTTTGTTTGTGTTAGATAGGCGATACAGCGCTGTGAATTAATTTGTCCGCCTTGTACCAACGCTCCTGTCGGGCAGGCGTCGATACATACGGTACAGGAGCCGCACTGATCCTCCATCGCTGCATCGGGAGCAAAGGGGATACTGGTAATCATTTCACCGAGATAAACGTAGGAGCCAAACTCCGGTGTCATGATAGCACAGTTTTTACCGCTCCAGCCAATCCCAGCCCTAACTGCAACCGCCCGATCCGAAAGTTCACCGGTATCAACCATGGATTTGAGTCTAGCCTCTGGTACCTTGGTGAGGATAAACTCCTCCAGTTTCTTTAGTCGATCACGTAAAATATGATGATAATCTAATCCCCATGAAGCCCGGGAAAAAAAGCCCCTTCGCTCCCCTTTTTTCCCTTCTACACGAACCTTCATTTTTGCAGGATAGGCCAGAGCAATAGAAATAATCGAGCGTGGTTCAGGAAGAAGCAGGGCAGGCGTCACTCGTTTTTCTATATCTGGCTCTTCAAATCCGGATTGATACCCAAGCTCCTGCTGGCGGATTAATCTATTTTTAAGCTCAGTAAAAGGGTCTGCCGTGGTAAACCCAATTTTATCAATGCCAATCATTTTACTGTAGGCGATAACTTCCTCTTTCAATTGATCAATGTTCATTCGGTGTGAACCTCCTTTCATCTATGCTGTTTTAATATGTTGATTTATTTTAAAAGGGTCCTTATGAAGGTCGAATCTCTCTGGTAACTTTTCTGATTTGTCCTTCATCAACCCTATGAAGGACGAATCTCTCTGGAATCTTTTCTGATTAGTCCTTCATCTACCCTATGAAGGACTAATCTCTCTAGAATCTTTTCTGACTTGTCCTTCATCAGGCATTTTAATTAGAAATCAAAAATCAAATCAAGCCGTTAATTTCTCGTTCTACATCTCATTATGATAAACTATTTTTATTATATTTTGGAGGTGGAATCATTGGAAATTCAGCTTTCTCCGGAAATCATTAGCAGGATTCCAAATTTCAAGCTTGGAATCATCGAATACAAAGGTATTACTGTAGGTGATTCCCCACAAATGGTAAAAGGAAGATTGCAGCTGTTTCAAGAGTCCATTTACTTTGATTTAGAAACGAAAAATTTAACCGATCTGCCTGGAATTCAGGAGTGGCGCCATATTTTCAAAGCATTTGGCAGGGACCCTAACCGGTACCGGCATTCTGCAGAGGCATTATATCGAAGAGTTCAAAAACAGAATTATCTAACCACGGTGCAAAGTGCTATCGATATCAATAACTTTTTCTCCCTCCAATATCAAGTCCCAATTGGCATTTATAACACCGATTCCTTAGCGGGACCCGTTACTATCGAGGTAGCAAAGGCAGGAGAAGAATATATTGGACTGAATGGCCGTTTGAACTCATTAGAAAACCTGATTGTCTCCTCGGACAAGCATGGACCATTTGGAAGTCCTTTTGTCGATTCTAATCGTGCGCCAGTAACGGAAACAACCAAAAATGCACTTCAGATCATCTATTTACAGCCGACAACATCCCTAAATAGTGCTGAAAGGCTGACTGAGTCATTAATGAAAATGTTTACCCAAATTCACGGCGGTGACGCTAGCTTCTATATAATTGGGAGCGATTAGCACCGCCTTTTTAAATACAGTAAAAATATAAAAAAACGCAATGCATCGTTCTCATGTAACGATACACTGCGTTTGGTAATATGTATGGAGCGGGTGATGAGAATCGAACTCACGACATCAGCTTGGAAGGCTGAGGTTTTACCATTAAACTACACCCGCATGTATAAAATTATGAACAAAAAGTGAAGAACTTAAACACAGTTATTATAATACAAAGTTTTTTTCTTATCGTCAAGAGGATTTCGCGTTTTTTGTCGAAAAAAATCATTAAACAAAAAAATCCCTAGACCTTTTTGTTTAATGATATGCCATTTTATCAATAAAAGTACAATTTTATTAAATTTTTTTACTAATTCTATATAATTAAACGAATGTTGACCTACCAACGCTTGAATTTAATCCCCAGAGTTATTATTTTTTTCGAATATTATAATCAATCCTCACTTATTTTTCCACCGAAATCTTGATAACATCATCCAAATATTTCATGGCATAATACCCATAGATCTCAAGCCTTTTTGGATTTACTTTTTCTCCGGAGCTTTCATTTTTTAACTTCATGTTAAACACAGTCACTAAATTGCGAGGCTGCTCAATTTCTTCATAGATGACAGGAGTTTTATTAACATCGTAAACTACCCCATTTTTATCCATGAGTACTCCCTCTGTATGGATCTCCATAGAATTCATTTCGTTTTCATCCTCACCAAAGATTTGGAAGTGAAACGCATCATATACACGATTCTTAACTTCATGATTGCTTATGATTACGTTAGCCGGCTGCCCAGCTTCTACCTTATCAATGGATAGGGAACTGCCAGCATATTCAAAGGTTTGAGGATAATTATTAGAAGCATCCAGTTCAATAATTTTATGGTCATCAAATGTTAATTGAGCCGATTCGAGTTGAACATTAACATTCTTTGGCTTCTCTCCAAATAGAGGGCCAAAGTATCTTTGAAAAGATAGCCAATTTTCATCAAGTTGTGTATCGAATAAATATCTGCTAGTCATATCTGCGTTCACTTTTTTATCATTTACTTGGAGATGATCAAAATTTAGATTATCGATCCGCTTGTTTGGCTGGGTCATATTAATATCATAGTGCAAAATGGTTGCTGTGGGCGCAATGGTTAGTTTTTCAAATCGAACCGGTATTCCCTCAACCTCTGTTTCACCCTTCAATACATATTTAACGGAAGGCTTTTTGGTTACAGGGATTTCGAAGGTCCACTTCCCTATTTTATCCCCCATGATTTGGAAACCCAACCCACCATCTTGGTTAGCGGAATCACGAATTATTCTCTGAAGCTTGGAGATCTGCAGTTTAATTGTCCCGTTATCCTTATTAATTGGCTGCAGACTGATTTTTCCGTGATAAACGTTCTTTTCCTCTTTATTCATATCCGCTTCAAGGTCAGGAGGATAGTACCCTTGGTATCCATCTCCATCCATGATTTCATGTTGGTTCTCCACATAAACTCCTTCAAAATTATTGATCACATATCGATTGTCTTTTTTCATATCTTCGATTTCATAAAAAACAAGCGTCTGAACCTCATCGGATATCGCACTCTTAATCTTAATTTTTACCCCGTCGCTCTCATCTTCCAGATTCAGCCTCTCTCCCAGATCCTGATGCAAAAAGGCGCGCAATTCCTGATTTTTTTCTGTCCAATTATAGTATAGGTTCGAAAACACCCCTGTAAAAAAATCAATTCCTATTACTAATGCAATTACACCTGCAAAGGCTAGTCCTTTTCTTATCTGTCTCTTGTTCTTCCGTTTTCTCTGATTTTCCTTTACTATTAATCTGGTTTTGATGTTCTCAATGAAACCAGGCGGCACATGCAAATCATCGATCTGGTCTGGAAGATTTACCAAGGTTACCATGACTTCCTGAAAGGAAGATAAATCCTCCTGACAGTTTTGACAATGATAAAGATGTTTTTCTAACTCAATCTTATTCGGCCGATCAAGGGTTCTTTCTAAGTAATCAATATAATCCCTCTGGTACTCCATACAACCATTAAAGGCTGAGCCGAATCCCATTTCTCCTCTAAGTGACTGGATTCCGGTAAACAATAGGTCATTCATCTTTTCCGCTGAAACTTGAAGCAGATGTCCTGCTTCCTCCTTAGAGATCCGCACTACATATATAAGGACCATCGCTTCTTTTTCGTTCTCTCTCAATTGATCAAGTGCGTTAAATAACCTTTTTTGTTGTTCACTTTCCTTTGAAGCTTGTAAACTTCTACTTGGAGCAATTTCTTTGCAGTTGTGCATGAAAATCGATGTAACCCACGTTTTGAATGATATTTCACCTTTAAATCGAGACCATTCCCTGTGGACTTTTATAATGGACTGGTAGAAAAGCTCTTCAACTTGCTGCTGATTTCTAAGATAGGACCAGCCAAGGGTATAGAACGATTGTTTATGCTGATCAAACCAGTCGACGATGGATTCTATCCCTTTTTCCCTTATTGGGGCGATTTCAGTGGAATTTATTTTTGCTGGGATCATGGAAGTGTTCCCCCCTTTAACAGTCTTTTAAACATTCCTGAATTTAAAAACTCCCTTCATGCATTATTCGACAATTTACTAAAATTTCCTCTTATTCTAAAAAAAAGAAGGAACATCTCATATAAAAGATGTCCCCTTTTAATTATTAAACTAAAGCTTTTGTACTTGTTCTCTCTTTCTTTCCGTGCAGTAAAAAGTAAATACCCGAAGCTGCCAATACGATAACGCCTAAGATCATATAAAGAGTACTGTAGTTTGAAAAAGGAAGGAAGAATCCAAGCAAGTAAGGACCGAATCCAAGCCCAGCGTCTAGAAATATAAAGAAAGTCGACGTTGCCAACCCCATTCGATGAGGAGGAGTCAATTTAACAGCGATTGCCTGAGTGCATGACTGCATGTTCCCAAATCCGAGTCCAATCAATATACCCGCTGCTAACAAAGTAACGCTGCTGTGAGCTGAGCCTAAAAGCAACATTCCAGCTGCAAAGAGAACAAAGGCTGGATACATCACATAATTTGCCCCTTTCACGTCCATTAACCGTCCTGTGAATGGGCGTGAAATCAATACTGCAATGGAATAAACTAGGAAGAAAAAACTTGCAGCACTAACCAGGTCAATTTCAATGGCATAGAAATTTATAAAAGAAAGAACGCTTGAGTAACAGAAACCAATAATTAAAGTAATGAAAGCAATGGGAATCGCCTTTGGCTCAATAAAATGAGAGAGTTTGACGCCTATTCTTTCAGTTGTCTTTGTTCCGCCATCTATTGCCGGCACATACACAAAGAATGCCGTGATCAAACTAAATATTGCTAGAGCAAAACAAAGGCCAAAAATTACGAGAGTGCTTGTATGTTGGCTCATATAAAGTCCAATGAATGGTCCGATTGCTGTAGCCAATGTCGAGCTCATACTGTAATAGCCAATACCTTCTCCTTTTCGTCTTTTAGGGATAATCTGAGCCACAATTGTACCGGTTGCTGTGCTGGCAATACCCAGTGTAATACCATGTAAAAAACGAGTAATTAGCAGGAAGGTGATACCCCAATGGATAAAATATAAAGAAGTTGTTAATAAATAAAGAATTAATCCAATGAACAACGTTTTTTTACGGCCAATTGAATCGATACTGCGGCCAATAAAGAGACGCCCAAATAATGTCCCAACAATAAAAATTCCGGTAACAAGCCCGGCTTGGCTTGTGGTAGCATGGTATTCTTCTACTGCATAAACACCGATAATGACGATTAATAAATAAAAGACCAACGTTAGTAAAAAATTAACGCCGGAGACAATGATAAAGTCCTTAGTCCATAATTTAGGTTTACTCACTTTTTCCTCCCGCTCCTTTCAAAACATTTTCCTGTATTTTAGGAAGAGTTTGAAATGTTATCTGTTGATCTTCATTTGTTATACCTTCCATAATACTGTTTTCTATTGCCGTAATTTTTTTTCTGCATGCTTGGTAGACTTCTTCTCCTATTTCGGTTAACTGAATAACCTTTTCTCGCCTATCCACACCAGGGATATGCTTTACTATTTTGAGGTCTTCCAAACGTTGAACCCTCCTGGTAATCGTTGGTTTTTCAACATTATATTTATTTGCTATATCTACAAGTGTCGAAGGGCCATTATTTTTTATATAAAAAATAACTTGCCATAAAGAATATGAAAGCTCATAAGTACTCATTAGTTCATTTAATTTTGTTATAAGTGGTCGATACAGACTTAAATAGCGCTGAAAAAAACCTTCCATTTCCTTCCATCCCTCCAAATTAAAATAGTTACTATAGGTAACCATTACCCTTGATAACTATATTTTTTTTTGACAAAGATGTCAAGGGAGACAACTTACTAGCATTCTATATAATAAAATAGCCCAACGTGCAGGATCACGTTGGGCTTGCAGATAGTAATCGTTTATAGGGCGCTATATCGAATCCCTAAGCTTTCTTTGAAATAATTTTATTCTTTAAAGTGACTGCTTGTTCTTTTTTTACTGACATGATTTTCAATTCGTCTGACAGCCCTTTATAGGTGGAGTAACACATAAATAACATTAAAATGGCAAGTGGTATCGATGTTGCGACGAGGGCTGATTGCAGTCCCGACAAACCACCTGTCATAATTAATACAGCAGAAACTGCTGCGATGATAACACCCCAAATGATTTTAGTAGTATGAGTCGGATTCGGATTTCCGTTTTCACTAATCATCCCAAGGACAAAAATGGCTGAATCCGCAGAAGTAATAAAGAAAATAAGTACCAGTACCATTGCTAATATACTTAAAAATGTACTCATAGGGAAATACTCAAAAAATTTAAAGAGTGCAGACGTTACATCCGAGGATACCGCTTCTGCGATGGCTGTCTGACCTTGATTTTGGATAAGATCAATCGCTGATCCTCCCATAACCGCAAACCATAAAAAGGAGCCAAGTACAGGGATAAAGATTGCCCCCATCATAAATTCTTTAATGGTTCTCCCTTTAGAAATCCTCGCCACAAAACTTCCTACTAATGGTGCCCATGCAATCCACCAGCCAAAATAGAAGAGTGTCCAACTTCCGATCCAGGATCCATCATTGTATGGCTCGGTTCTAAATGACATACCGATAAAGTTTTGTGCATAATCGCCAATTCCTTGGAAAAAGATCTTTAAAATCGATTGCGTAGGTCCGAGTACTAGCATAAAGGCTAATAAAAGAAATGCTAGAAGCATATTCAGATTGGATAAGTGTTTCATGCCACTTTGCAGCCCTGATACCGTTGATCCAAGATAAAGTACGGTTACGACACCAATGATAATGACTTGAGAGAGAAACCCAACTGGAATCCCCCATAGGTAATTCATTCCGCTATTCACTTGTAATGTTCCAAATCCTAGTGACGTAGCAATTCCAATTACGATTGAAAGAATAACAATGATATCAATAAACTTGCCGAACCTACCTTTAATTTTGTCTCCTAATAATGGGTGAAAAACGGAACTTAAAGAAGCAGGTAATTTTTTTCTAAATTGAAAGAATGCTAGAGAAACTCCTACCACTCCATAACATGCCCATGCGGAAACACCCCAGTGCAGATAAACAAATTGCATCGCGAGCTTTGCTGATTCTTCGGAGGATGCCTTTCCGAACGGAGGATCAATATAGTAGGATACAGGCTCTGCAACTCCCCAAAACACTAGACTAATCCCGATAGAAGCACTGAAAAGCATGGCAATCCACGTACTCGTTTTAAATTCAGGGCGATCTGCATCATCACCTAATCGAATATGTCCAAACTTTGAAATCCCAATATACATACAGAAAGAAAAGAAGATAAAAACACTGCCTAGAATAAACCAGCCTAAATTATTATAAATAAAACTCAGAGATGAGTTGGAGAAATTCTCTAACTGCTTTGGTGCAAATATACCGACACTGATTAAAGCTAAACTAATAGCTAACGAAATATAGAATACTGTTTTCTTACCGTTCATACCAACACTCCTTTTATAATAGTCTGTATGGAGACATCCAGGATGTAAGCGATTTCTAAACAAAGTAAAAAAAACGCAGTTACACATCGTGGGAATATTTTGAATTTTTAAATCAGTATGGTATCGCATGAAAGAAAGCTCCTTCATATGATACCACACATTTTTTACACGTTTAACTTATTTGAAGAAACGGTTGAAGCAATGATTTCAATAATCCTGTCAGCTACTTCGTGTGTTGCAGCCGTTCCATTCATATCTGGCGTTAGGACTTGCCCTTCTATCAAAAGTTGCTCAATGGCGTCAAGTACTAGTTTTCCATATTCCTCATAGCCGAAAAAGTCTAGCATCTGACTTGCGGACCAAATCGTCGCTAATGGATTCGCAATGGCTCGTCCCGCGATGTCAGGTGCAGAACCATGAATCGGCTCAAACATGGATGGAAACTCTCTTTCAGGATTAATATTTGCCCCTGCAGCGAGCCCAATTCCACCAGCAATCGCTGCACCTAAATCGGTCAAAATATCACCGAACAAGTTAGAGGTTACAACCACTTCAAAACGCTTCGGATCTTTAATCATCAGCATGGCCGCTGCGTCGACAAGGTAAGATGCGGTTTCCACTTCAGGATATTCGGCACTTACTTCTTCAAAAACTTGATCCCAAAAGACCATCGAATAATTCAATGCGTTTCCTTTCGATATACTTGTCAGGGACCTTCCTTCTTTTTTTGCCGTTTCAAAGGCATAACGAATAATTCGTTCCGTTCCCTTTCTGGAAAAAACACTGTTTTGTAAAACCACTTCGTGATCTTGCCCTTTAAACAGCCAATCTCCAGCCCCGGAATATTCCCCTTCACTGTTTTCACGGATGAACAACATATTGATGTCTTCCCGTTTCACATCATTTAAGGCTGTTTTTGCCCCTTTTAATAACGTCACGGGACGTATATTTACATATTGATCAAAGCTTTTTCGGATTTTCAGCAATAAATCCCATAACGAGATATGGTCGGGAACGCCAGGAAATCCGACTGCCCCCAAGTAGATCGCGTCAAATTCTTTAAGCTGCTCGATTCCATCATCATCCATCATTTTTCCATGTTTCGTGTAAAATTCGCAGCCCCACGGAAAATAGGTGAAATCAAATTGAAAGGTTGAATCGATTTCGGCCACTTTATTTAATACTTTAATCCCCTCGTTTATTACTTCAGGACCAACGCCATCACCGGCAATTACAGCAACTTTTAGTTTTTTCACGTCGATTACTCCCTTTTTTTCAGCTATGATTCCAGACAATTAATTTCATTTCGGTCATTTCTTCTACAGCATACTTTATGCCTTCACGGCCAGTACCGCTTTCTTTTACTCCTCCGTAAGGCATTTGATCAACACGATAGGTTGGAACATCATTAATCATAACACCACCAACGTGTAATTCCTGTGAGGCAAAAAGAGCATTTTTCACACTATTGGTGTAAATTCCAGCTTGGAGTCCAAAGCGAGAGTTATTTACCTCTCTTATTGCTTCCTCTACTGACCTTACTTTGTTCACCACGACAACTGGTGCAAAGGCTTCCTGACAAGAGACTTTTAAATTGTGTTCCGCATCGGTAATAATGGTTGGCTCAAGAATGCCGTCATTCAGCTTTCCGCCGGCAGCGATGTTTGCCTTGCTCCCTTTCGTTTCCTCAATCCACCCTGCTACACGTTCAGCTTCTCCTTTTGAAATTAACGCTGAAATATAGGTTTCCGGATCAAATGGATCACCCATTCTCAATTGCTTCGTTGCTGCCGTGAATTTCGTTACAAATTCCTCATAAACCTCTTCATGAGCATAAACACGCTGTAAGGAAATACAAACTTGACCTTGGTTAGAGAAAGCGCCCATGATACAACGATCGATAATTGGATCAATCTCAATGTCTTTATCAATAATTAGAGCTGAATTGGAACCAAGCTCCAATGTCGTCTTTTTTAATCCAGCTTTATTGCGGATGCCAATCCCTACACTCGGGCTTCCCGTAAAGGTTACCATGTTCACTCGTTCATCTTCCACGATTGCTTCACCTACGGTACCACCAGGACCAGTCACAACATTCAATGCGCCTGCTGGAAGACCAGCATCAGAAAAGAGTTCAGCGATAAAGAGCGCAGAAAGCGGTGTCTGGGATGCAGGCTTTAGGACAATCGTGTTTCCTGCCGCAATCGCCGGCCCTACTTTATGTGCTACTAGATTCATAGGAAAGTTAAACGGTGTGATGGCCCCGATTACTCCAATCGGTTCTCTCACCGTATATCCAATGCGGCCGACCCCGCCAACTGCTGCATCGAAAGGAATGGTTTCACCATGAATTCGTTTTGCTTCTTCCGCCGCAAACTTATAAGTTTCAATGGTTCTCGCCACTTCTGCTTTAGAGAACATAATTGGTTTTGCAGATTCACGTGTAATGATTTCCGCTGCCTCATCTGCTTTTTCTATTAAAAGAGCAACCACCTTTTCCAAAATTCCTGCCCGCTTATAGGCTGGCATTTTCGCCATTACCTCTCGTGCGTTGTAGGCAGCCTCTATTGCTTTTTGTGTAATCTCTTTATCTGCCATGGCAATTTGGGCGATTTCCTCTCCTGAATAAGGGGAGAAAAGTGGTGCGTATTTCGTTGTTTCTATTTTTTCGCCATTAATCATTAAGAACTGTTTCGCAGACTGTAATTCACTCACATTTTTACTCATTTAGGGCCTCCAATACCATTTCATGAAATTGTAATATTGCTTTTTCAGAAGATGAATATCTTCCATTATTAAATGCACGGGAACGGAAACCAATTTGCTCCAACTCCACGAGCTCGATATCTTCCTGACGAACTTGTTCCGCAAATGCCACTAAGTCTTTTTCATCTTGAGTCAAGTTCTCATCCCGGAAATAATAGGTATAAACAGCCAAAGATGTTTCGTGATCAATTGGTATCATTTGAATCGTAGCCATATTACCAGGCCCTGGGTAAATCGTTACCATCAAATTAGGCCATAACCAGTAGAATGAACCACCTTGCATTTCGGCTTCATCTAGATTAACCTCTCCATATTTTTTGTCTGGTTTTACAATGGTACCTTGAATCGAATAATTGTCACAGGTAATGATTTGATAATTATTCATATCCAGTGCTGCTACAAAACTTGGATGGGCAACATGGCAATGGTCACATTCCAAATAGTTGTCAATATAAGCCTTCCAGTTTGCTTTCACCACACGTGTTCTTTGGTGAGTTCTTTTTAACTCACTTAAGAATGGGAACTTGCTCAATTTTTCAAAGAAATCACCATATGACTCGCTTAACGGCTTTGCATTATCATCAAGATTTACAAAAATTAAGGATTCCATAATCCCGATGCGAACAGACCGTAAACAAGCATCCTTCACACACGCCTCGTCTTCTCCTCTAAAGTTGGGTGCTTTATTCAACTGCCCATCAAGCTTGAAGGTCCATCCATGATACCCGCATTGCAAGATTTTCTTATTACCAGCCTCTGTTCTTTCAAGCTTTGTGGCACGATGCGGACAAACATTGTAAAAAGCACGTATCACTTCGTCTTTTCCGCGATTTACAAGAATAGGCTCACCCGCTACATCAACAGTAAAAAAGTCCCCTGGCTTTTCTAGCTGGCTAACATGTCCAACTAGCTGCCATGATTTTGAGAAAACAACATCCATTTCTTTTTCCAAAACTTTAGGATTTGTATATTTGTCATATGGTAACGTTCTTTCAAATGTACGGTTTGTTGCATTTTGCACTTTGTTATAAGCCATTATTTTTTCCCCCATAAATAAATAATTTTTGATATAAATTTGGCGTTACTAGTCTTACAGCTCATACATTTTCCAATAAATTGAATCCTAATTAGGAACAACTGAAGGGCTTTTGTCTTTTTTATCCATAATGCTAGTACTGTGAAGCGGCTGTACTTTTGATTTTGGGTCAAGATAGACCTTAGCATTACTGACCGCAGTCGGTGCCTCCCCAAACCCACTGGCAATCAGCTTCACTTTTCCTTTATACGTACAAATATCCCCTGCAGCATAAATCCCAGCGATAGAAGTTTCCATTTGGGAATTGACAACAATTGCATTCCCTTCGATTTCTAACCCCCACTCTTTTATCGGACCGAGCGAAGAGACAAACCCGTAATTGACAAGGACATCATCCACCTCGAGTTCCAATGACTCTCCAGTGTTTGCTTCTGTCAAAACTACCTTTTCTACTCTGTCTTCACCAATTAGTTCAGCAGGAACAAACGGTGTTAAAATCTCTACTTTTGATTTTTTCAATAATTCCACACTGTGTTCATGTGCTCGGAATTTATCTCTTCTGTGAATTAGTGAGACCTTCTCTGCTATTGGTTCAAGCATTAATGCCCAATCAACGGCGGAATCACCACCTCCAAATATCGCCACTTTTCGTCCAGTAAATTGATTCATATCCTGAACAGAATAATAAAGGTTAGCGTTTTCAAAGTTTTCTTCACCCTTTAATTTCAGCCTCCGCGGTTGAAAGGCACCATTTCCTGCAGTAATAATGACTGCTTTCGTAAAATGAGTTTCTTTGTTTGTGTGGATAGCAAAGGACTGATCTGATAGACGGGTAATACTCTCCACTGATTCCTCTAAGCAAACGGTCGGTTCAAACTGATTCATTTGCTCAATTAAATTGTCAATGAGCTCACCTGCTCTCACCTTTGGGAGCCCTGCAATATCATAAATATATTTCTCAGGGTACAAAGCAGACAATTGTCCACCTAATTGAGGCAGACTTTCAATTATTTTTACCGAAGCTTGGCGCATTCCCGCATAAAACGCGGTAAATATGCCAACCGGTCCTCCGCCTATAATGGTAATATCAAAAGTTTCTAGCTGTTCTCCCATATGCTACCTCCCTTTTGTTTTTATGGTAAGACCGTTAAAGGTTACCAATTAAACAAAATAATAAATGACTCATACCTTTTCTAATGCAAGTACTATGCCAATGTTGTTAACCTAAGAAAATTAAGTAAAAATAATAAAAATATGCTGAATATTACGAAATAATGAGTTACTATTAACTCAGAATTATCTACTTTGAGTGTAAAATAACTCACTTTCTAATAGAGGGGCGTTTTCAATGAAATTATCTAGTCATACGGGCAATGTAGAAATGACACTGCAGACACTATTAAAAATCCTAGATCATTCCTCTGACGAAATCTTCGTCCTTGATGGCGAAAAGAGAATTCTTTATGTCAACCAGGTTTGTGAGAAGCACTATGGGCTTAAACCAACCGAAGTCATCGGAAAATTTAATGTCGAACTGTTTGAAAAAGGTTATTGGAAGCCTTCGATTGTACCGGAGGTGTATAAGAGAAAAGTACCGTGCTATATGAGGCAGGTAACAAATATTGGGGCTGAGTTAATGACCTCGGCTGTCCCTATATTAAATGAACAAGGGGAAATTGATTTAGTCGTTATTACTTCGACGCAGGTACAAACCATTAAAATGATGAGGGTGAAGGAAGAGGAAGCTGAGTCAAAATCCACTCACGAGTTTCATGATGAATCTCATATCGTGACAAATAGCAGCAAGGTCAAGGGCATTTTAGAATTTTGTAAAAAGGTCGCTCCGACAGATTCAAACATTCTTATTCTTGGGGAGTCTGGAACAGGAAAAAGCGTCCTAGCCCAATATATTCATAAAATAAGTAAGCGGAAAAATGGGCCCTTTTTAGCCATTAACTGTGCGGCCATTCCCGAAGAACTATTAGAGTCAGAGCTATTTGGCTATTCAAAAGGGGCGTTTACCGGTGCAAGTAGTTTAGGGAAACAAGGACTAATCGAAGCTGCAAACGGCGGTACGATATTTTTAGATGAGATTGGGGAAATGCCTTTATCTGTGCAGGCAAAACTTCTACAGGTCATTCAGGAAAAACAGTTTATCCCGGTCGGAAGCAACAAAATTAAAAAAGTTGACATTCGGATAATGGCTGCAACCAATAAAAACTTAGGAGATATGGTGAAAGACAAAGCATTTCGTGAGGATTTATTTTACCGTTTAAATGTGATTGATATTCATTTACCACCACTTTCTGAAAGAAAGGAAGATATCATTCCCCTCATCTACAATTTTTTAAATAAATTTAATCAAAAATATAATGAAAATAAGGTTATATCTGAGGAATGTCTGAACATTCTTGTCCACTATTCTTGGCCGGGCAATATCCGTCAGCTAGAAAATTTAATTGAACGATTAGTGATTGTGAGCAATTCAATTATTCAAGTATCCGATATACCGGAGATTATCAATGAAAATGTCGGACAGGTTACACAACTTGCTCTTCCCACTTCATTAGATAAAGCACTTGATGAAACGAAAAAAACCTTTGTTAGAAGATCTTATCAAACTTACAGGTCTTCTAGAAAGGTCGCAAACGACCTCGGCATCAGCCAAACGAAAGCATCAAGCCTGATTAGAAAATATTGCTCGGATTTGATTAACGGCTAAAAAGAAAGTCACTGCTCTAAATGTGATGTTGTTAGGGTACTTAAGTGTAGAAAAGGCGATCTCTAGAATATTATGAGAAATCGCCTTTTTACTGTTCCTTATGCTGATATTCTGATATTTTTATCCTTCTTTTTTTTATTTGGATACAGCATAAACAATAGAATAAACCATAGTGGTGTCAGTAATAAAGCAGGACGTGTTTCTTCCGCGACCAGCATTATGATGAGAACCATAGCGAACAACGTTAAGACAGCATAATTTATAAATGGTGTGAATGGTGCTTTAAATATTGATTTTGCATGTAATTGCGGCTGAGTTTTCTTGTATCTTATATGGCAAACGAGAATGACACCCCAAACCCAAATAAAACAAATGGCACTAATGGTTGTTACGATTCCAAAAGCTTGTTCTGGAATGAGTTTGCTTAAAAGTGCACCCGCTGATACGACTAGTGTGGAAGTAAATAGTGCGTTACTTGGCACATGATTTTTATTCAGTTTTGCCAGATTGGATGGTGCCTGGTGATTTTTGCTTAAATTAAAAAGGATGCGGCTTGTTGAGAACATCCCGCTGTTACAAGCAGAAGCCGCTGATGTTAATACTACAAAATTAATAATGCCTGCAGCAATTGGAATCCCGACTAAACTGAACGTTTTAACAAACGGGCTTTCTCCTGCATTTAGCTGCGTCCATGGGTTCACACATAATAGAACAATCAGTGCACCAACGTAGAAAAATAGAATTCTTAAAGGAATTTTATTAATCGCTGATGGGATATTTTTTTTAGGATTGGATGTTTCCGCTGCCGACACCCCCACTAATTCCACACCCACATAGGCGAATATGACCATTTGGAAGGAAAGTAAGAAACCTGTAACGCCGTTTGGAAAGAGTCCTCCATGTTCCCAAAGATTTTGAACCGTAACACTTCCTGCATCGGTTTTGAAACCCATCACCAGCATAATAACCCCGATGGCAATTAATACGACAATCGTGATCACTTTTATTAATGCAAACCAAAACTCTAATTCTCCGAAAAGCTTTACCGTTAGTAGATTGAATCCTAATAAAATGATTAAGCAGATGATGGCTGGTATCCATTGCGGGATATCAAACCAATATTGGACATAGACACCAACCGCAATCACATCTGCCATCGCCACCATTATCCAGCAAAACCAATAGGTCCATCCGGTTACAAATGCTGCCCGAAGTCCAAGATAATCTTCAGCAATGTCAGTGAACGATTGATACCCTGCTTTAGACAACAATAGTTCCCCCAGCGCCCGCATTACGAAAAAAATAGCGATACCTACTAGTAAATAGGCAAAAATGATGGATGGTCCTGCCAATTGTATCGCTTTACCGGAACCTAAGAATAATCCGGTACCAATGGTGCCGCCAATAGCGATGAGTTGAACATGCCGATTTTTTAAATCCCGTTTTAATTCTTGCTGTGCCATACCAAATTCCTCCTATAACCAATCTTTAATGTGAAACGATAAGCAATAAATTTACCCATTAAAAAAAGAGATTGGAAGTTTTCCAATCTCTTAGGTCATAAGAATAGCAAATAATAGTTGTGATGCTAACGGAAATCAGCATCTCAACTAAATATTTAGTACTCTTCTGTCCTTTTGCCTGAGATAGTGAACCCTTCGGCGCCGTGGAAAATCCAGCGGTCTCTCCAGAAGCTGCTCCTGCTATAGTGTGATCCATAGCATTCATAGCTGCTAAATTATTAAATTTTATTAGTGAAAGTTATTTCTGAATATTTTTTAATAGTAATAGCAGTTAAATATTTTGTCAACAAATTTTATTATTGTACTTCTGATAAAGTTCATCTAAACCTCTTTCTTAAAAGAGTTACAAGGAACACCCTTTTTCTATTTATGATATAATAGTTTGATAGTTTTTGGGCTTCAAGGAGGTATTATCATGAAAGGGAATAAAGGGATTATATTTGTCTTATTAGGTGCTGGATGTTTTGGTTTTACACCGATATTTGCTAAATTGGGATTTAGCTTCGGCTACTCACTTGGCCAAATTAATATCGTTCAAATGATCATTTCCTCGTTTTTACTGTGGTCTTTGACTCTACTTAAACGCAGCAGCTTTAAGGGGATTAACAGGAAGAATGTTCCTCAAATTATGGTAACCGGTTGTTTTATCGGCTTAACCAGTATTTTTTATTATGGTGCGATGCAATATCTTCCGGCTTCATTGGCCATCATTTTAATGTTTCAATTCGTTTGGATAGGAATTATTTTAGAATGGATATTTAGCAAAATAAAACCTGCACCTATCACCATATTGTCCATTATTTTAATTTTGGTCGGGGTCTTTTTTGCTTCCAATTTATTAAATGGCGACATACAGGGACTACCTTTGAAAGGCTTCCTTTTTGGAATTTTATCCGCATTCACTTATGCAGGTTTTATTTTTTTAAGCGGAAAGGTTGCTGTAAATGTAGATCCATTGACTAGGACTTCTTTAATGGCAATAGGGTCAACTATCTTAGTACTTGCCCTATTTATGCGTGATATTCCATCCATACTGCCATTGGAGGCAAATTTACTAACTACTGCACTTGGTGTTTCGCTTTTTGGAGCAGTCCTTCCCCCTTTATTTTTCGCTGTTGGCGCACCATTAGTTTCAGGTGGAATCGCCAATATACTAACATCGATTGAATTACCAGTCGCTATTCTATCAGCCAGTCTTATTTTGTCAGAGGAGATAACGCCGCTTCAGTGGTTAGGTATTACTATTATTCTAGCAGCCATTGCGTTAAATGAACTTGGCAGTAGTCTATTTAGAGTTAGGAAACAAATTAATGGGTAGAGTTTCAAAATCAACTCTATATTAAAAAGTGCCTGGCACCTTCCAATTTTTATGGATGGTTCCAGGCACTTTCTTTGTTCTAATCATCAGCATGCATAAGCTTTTCCATTTATTTATTTATTTATTTATTTATTTATTTATTGAAAAATCCTCTAAGTGCAAATCCTATATTTTGCGGTCTTTCAGCCAAGCGTCGCATAAAATATCCGAACCAGTCATTACCAAATGGTACGTATACACGAACGGTGTATCCCTCTTTTACAAGGCTTAACTGGAGTTCGTTACGGAATCCATATAGAAATTGAAATTCAAATTGACTGTTTGGTATGTTTTCCTGCTTTACAAACTGCTTCACATTTTCAATGATTGTATGGTCATGACTGGCAATTGCTGTATAACTCCCGCTTAACAAATGTTCTTTGATTATCTTCAAATAGTTATCATTTACTTGCTGTTTCTCTTGAAATGCAACATCGGAAGGCTCCTTATATGCTCCTTTTACAAGTCGAAGCGGGACTCCCGCTAAGTCCTTTATATCCTTTTCAGAGCGGTAAAGATAAGCCTGGATAACGGTGCCTACATTATCATATTCTTTTCGCAATTCCTTTAAAATATCAAGAGTAATCTGAGTGCGTGAAGAATCTTCCATATCGATTCGTACAAAATTGCCATATTTTTTTGCCCTTGAAACAATTCTTTTCATATTCTCTAAGCAAAATTGATAATCGATATCTAGTCCTAGCTGGGTCATTTTTACGGAAAGATTACTATCAACCTTTGACTTTTCCATTGCATCAAGAGTCCTGAGGCAGTAATCTGCTGCCGCACTTGCTTCTTCCTTGCTCGAAACAAATTCACCTAAATGATCTAACGTACATTTTAGGCCTTTTCTATTTAATTCATTAACTTTTACAATTGCAGTTTCCAAATCATCACCAGCAACCACTTGGCTGGCACCGAACCGCAAGCCCCATTTTTGAGCTGCTTTATTCAATTGTTTACTTTGTGAAACCCGAAGGAAAAAGTTCTTAGAAACAGCTTCAATCATTATGACTCCTCCAATTATCATTAATCGCCAACAAAAATTTGGCTGGGGAGGCAACCCCTCAATCGCGCCTGCGTAAATCTAATTTAGAACATTTCAGAAGTAGTTTTTGCCTGCATATGAAGTAAAAGGTAATCTGGTCCACCTGCTTTTGAATCAGTACCGGACATATTGAATCCCCCAAATGGCTGGTAACCAACGATTGCTCCTGTACATCCTCGATTAAAATATAAGTTTCCTACATGAAATTCTTTTCTAGCTCTTTCAATATGGCTGCGATTGTTAGAGAGTAAGGCTCCTGTTAATCCATAATCGGTATTGTTTGCGATTTCCATCATATGATCAAAGTCACGTGCCTTACAGAAAGCAACAACTGGTCCAAAAATCTCTTCCTGCATAAGGCGGGCATTCTCCGCTACATCCGCAATAATCGTAGGTTCAATAAAGTACCCCTTTGAGTCATCCCCATTACCGCCGGCCGCTAACCGTCCCTCTTCTTTCCCGACCGCGATATAACTCATAATTTTGTCAAAAGCAGCCTTGTCGATAACTGGCCCCATATAGGTGGAGGCCTCTTCCGGATTTCCAACTGTTAAGGTTTCGGTTAACGCAACTGCTTTTGTAAGCACTTCTTCATAAACATCCTGATGAACAACAGCCCGGGATCCCGCCGAGCACTTCTGACCTGAGAATCCGAACGCAGAATACACGATGGAGGCAGCAGCAAGATCTAAATCCGCATCGGAATCTACGACGACCGTGTCTTTTCCGCCCATTTCTGCAATCACACGTTTTAACCAAATTTGTCCAGGATGAACCTTAGCAGCACGCTCATAAATCCTGCAGCCGACTTCACGTGATCCTGTAAATGAAACGAAACGAGTTTTTGGATGGTCGATTAGGTAATCCCCAATTTCTGAACCACTACCTGGAATGAAATTGAGCACACCTTCTGGAAGACCTGCTTCCTCCATTAATTCCACAAACTTAGCGGCAACTACTGGTGTGTTATTTGCAGGCTTTAATAGAATCGGATTTCCAGAAACAATTGCTGCTACAGCAGTCCCTGCCATAATCGCCAACGGGAAATTGAATGGAGAAATAATAACACCTACTCCTAGCGGAATGTAATGGAATTGATTAAATTCCCCTTCACGGCTTTGAACAGGTACGCCAGTTTGGAGCTTCACCATTTGCCGGGCATAATATTCGATAAAATCAATCGCTTCAGCTGTATCGGCATCGGCTTCTTTCCAAGGCTTTCCTGCCTCTTTTATAAGATAAGCAGAAAATTCATGCTTTCGTCTGCGCATAATTGCAGCAGCGCGAAACAACACATTCGCACGGATAGCCGGACTAACTTCCTTCCAAGACTGAAATGCTTTCAAGGCTTCCTGCATAGCTGTTTCAGCCAGTTCCTGGCTTGCCTTTGAAACCACTCCAACGACTTCTTCTTTGTTTGCTGGATTATAAGAAGTGATTTTTTGCTCGGTCATAACCCTTTCTCCGCCAATTATTAGCGGATATTCCTTTCCAAGCTGTGAATTTACAAGTTCTAATGCACTTCTTAGAGCACGGTAATTCTCTTCCTTTGAAAAATCAGTAAATGGCTCATGTTTATAAGGTAACATCATAATCCCCCTCAATAATGTTTATACCATTAAACTTGCAATTATCGTGCCAAATGGAAACATCCATTATTAACGACTTTTTCAGAAGATTATGTACACTTTTCCTTAACAAAAGTGTAAACTTAGTGTAAAGGGTAAACATAGTTGTAAACCATTAAACTGTAAAAAAGGTGAATTCAATGTTAAAGGAGAAACGGTCTCTTTACTCACTATCAAAACCTATATATGAAGGTGGATCGATCGAAAGGATGAAAGCTTACTCTCTTAACAGTATGCTTTCTGATTTAGAGGAACTTGTCCCGCAACAAGACCTTCTTTTAGTCGATGAAAATGGTGCACCTTCACGATTCGTTCCTTTTACTAATTTAATAGAAGTTATCTTTCAAGAGTGGAAAAGCCTTGAAAATGTCTATCAAACCTTGCTCAGAGCCGTTGATGATGCGATTACCATTGTGGATAATAATGGAAAAGTAGTGGCGTGGAATCCAAAGGCGGAAGAACTCTACGAAACTTCCGCAGAAAAAATTATTGGCTCACAAATTACAGACTTTTTTAAAGAGGAATCTGTGGTATTAATGGCGACGTTACAGGAGGGCAAGGAGGTCCTCCGTCAATATAACCAGCCAAAAGAGGATGTTCACGTATTGATTAACACCCTGCCGGTTGTTGCTCGGGGCAGTGTCATCGGCGGAATTTCTGTTGAACGAGAGATTACCAATATCGTTAAACTCAACAATGAATTAACAACCACCACCGCCTATATTCAAGACCTTGAAAGTAAAATAAAAATCAGGCATGAGGAAGACCCGTTTCATAAAATTAAGGGCCGCAGTCAAGCATTAAATTCGGTCATTACTTTGGCTAAAAAAGTGGCTAAAACAGATGCTCCCGTCCTGATTACGGGTGAAAGCGGGGTGGGGAAGGAATTATTTGCTCAGGCAATTCATAATGCGAGTGCCCGGTCAGCCGGACCGTTCTTCGACCTTAACTGCGGGGCTATCCCATCTGCCCTATTCGAAAGTGAATTATTTGGCTATGAAAAAGGTGCCTTTACTGGTGCCATCAAAGAAGGGAAACTTGGAAAGATTGCAACTGCTGAAGGCGGAACATTATTTTTAGATGAAATCGGTGAGCTCCCACTTGAGCTCCAGGTAAAACTGCTCCGTGTCTTACAAGAAAAACAATATTACCGGGTTGGCGGAAACAAGCCGATTCCAGTGGATGTACGCATTATTTCTGCCACAAACCAGGATTTGGAGGAAATGGTGGAAAACGGAGGGTTTCGCGAGGACTTGTACTACCGCTTAAATGTTGTCTCGATATCGATTCCGCCGCTTCGTGATAGAATAGAAGATTTACCGGAGCTTGTCCAAATGTTTTTAAAAGAATACTCTATTAAATATCAAAAGCCTGTTCCTGAGATTGCCCCTGAAGTAATGGTAACCCTTATGCATTCCCCTTGGAACGGCAACATTCGCCAGTTGAAAAACACCATGGAACGGATGATGATTTTATCAGATGATGATAATAAAATAACCACTTTTCAATTGCCGAAAGAACTGTTTAAAAGCACGCAGCAGCCACAAGTAAATATCCTTAGGGAGGAACTTGTCGAGGATGAGCCATCAAAAATCATTCATGCACTAACAAAAACATACGGAAACAAATCAGCAGCTGCAAAAATGCTTGGAATGTCCCGTGTAACACTCTATAGCAAAATGAAGAAATACCGATTATAAAAAAGGGATCGCTGGGTTTAATCCTGCGGTCCCTCCTTCAACATTATACAGCATTAAATGACTTTTTTTATATGATTGGGATTTATTCTTTTTAGTAAAAAACCGCCATCAAAATGCGTTGGTTCGTAGGATATCATAAAAGCCTTAGGGGCAAACGTTAAGACCTGCTTTCTTAGCTTTTGCTCATTGTTTCTCTTCGTTAAAACTTTCATGGCTAAGCGTTTCCCATCTTTTCCATCAGCCAGCCACGAGGTTACCCCATACCCTTGCTCCCTGATTTTATCAGGCAGATTAAAGTCCACCGAATCAACGATAACCTCCAAAACCGTGTAACCAAGTGCTAGATAAGATTCAATTTTACTGCCAATATACACGCCAAGCCCCCAGCCAAAACAGTAGGCTGCGATATTTAGAGGTTTATCTAGATTATCGAGAACAATGGTCAACCCCATCAGATAAACAAATACTTCCCCCATAGAAAGGATAGAGGCTAGCACCTTGAATCCTTTAATGACAAGAATGACACGTAATGTAAATAATGAAACATAGACAATATTGATCCCAATAATAACGAGGATGATCGATGGCATTTCTCCGCCTCCATAAATGGCAAACTTCTTTAAAACGTGAGAGAGTCAATTTCTCTTGGATACTGGGTAATAGAATAGCTGCCATCTTTCGTTAAAATGACCGTATCAGAATGCCGGTATCCCCCTAGTCCTGGGACATATACCCCAGGTTCTATGGTATAGACCATCCCTTTTTGTAAAATCAACTCATTATCAAAACGCAGGTAAGGTTCTTCGTGCTCGGACAATCCCAAACCATGGCCGACCCGATGGTTTACATACTCACCATAACCAGCCTTTTTAAAAACTTCATAAGAAGCTAAATCCACTTCCCTTGCCGTGATTCCTGGCCGAATTAATTCCATTGCAACCCTCTGTGCTTCAATTGCTAACTTTAATAGATCTTTTTGTTTTTCAGAAGGCTGGCCTACAAAAAATGTCCGTTCATTTTCAGCCCTATAGCCATTGAACCATACCTGACGGCTATGAATGACCACATCACCCTCTTGAAATTTTCTAGTACTTGAATACAGATGCGGCATTTCACTCCGCTTTATTCCTGAACACGTCCAGTTTTCGTAGCCAATAATCTCCTCTGGATATTTCGCTGAGGCAATCTCCAGCAGTAATCGATCACCATAAGAGTCAAATTCTAACTCGCTAATTCCAGCCCGCACGTGTTTTAGCGATTCTTCGATTGCATAATCGGATAACTTACCGGCAACTTTGAGCCTTTCAATTTCATCCTCATCTTTAATCGCCCGCATATTCACAACCTTTTGACCGATATCCACTAACCTGAATCCAAATTGCTCCAGGTACAAAGATACGCTTGAAGGCAGGATTTCCATTTCAACCCCAAGCTTCGTTCCAGAAGGGTATTTCTTTAACAATCTTGATAAATGGTCAAGATATGAAACCTCTCGATGTCTCATATCTATTTGTTCATAATAGACATAGAGTTTATCAACTCTAGCTTTCTCAGCAGCATGAACCTCTTCTAGTCCGGGAACAATGAGCTCTGTTCCCTCATGACTAATGAGTGTGACAATGGGGCGAGAGTAAGTAATCGCCCGAAAACCACTTAGATAATATTGATTGTCCGGCTCCCAAATCACGCTTAACTCAATTTGTTTTTCAGACATAAAGCCTCGAAATGTCTCAAGTCGTTTTTTAATGTTCATCGAAAAAACCTCCCTTTTCTTTTTTCAAGCAGAGAAAAGCCCCCTGAAAAAACACTAAAGTTTTACAGAGGACATATCAAAACCTATTATTCATTCAAACTATTAAACAAAGTCTCGGGGGATCTCAGTATTCCACTTTTTCGTAAAAACCTGTTTCTCACCCTCAAACGCTGTAAGTTCATTTGTTATAAAAAATCGTTCCGCATCTGCTTTCATCGTACTGACACTTTCCAGCCGGGTCTGCCACTTGCCGCGTCCTACATCTAACGTCCATTCACAACACACCTCTGCTGATAACGGATCACCCTCAGCAATTGTATAAATATTGCGGTTGGTGCTTCCATACTCGACCCCATTGCCCAAGAGACGACGTGCACCTTCATCAGAAAAGTCCTCAAGCACCCATTCACCTTTAATAAGATCGTGGTGAACCTTACGGGTACGGCTTTCTTTCCGTAAAATCTCCCGTTCTGCAACCCTTGCTGTCTCTGGTGCACCGAAAACTGGAAGTTCTTGGTCCCTTTCTTGCGGCGGACGAACTGGCAATGTAAGACGAGTTTTCTCACTGCTGAATACCTTTAATGTGACAGGTTCAGGTGATGGCCACGCATGCGGCCAGTAGTTTGGCGACAGCGCTACCTGCCAGCGGTGCCCTGCTGGAAGTACATGCCCGATTGCATTGAGGCGAACATTCACTGTGTAGCGTTCCCCAGGTACTAAAGGAGTTGGATGCTCATGGCTCTCACGATGGGTGAGATTCAGCATACCCCAACTGACCAATGTTGCTGCCCCGTCAGGAGCAACATCACATAGGCGTACTGCAAGTAGTGCATTTTGCTTGTCGGACTCTAGCTCAACCGTAATCTCTGGAAACCCGAGAATCTCCATTGGTGATTCTAGTTGCTCCGATGTAAAGCAGACAGACTGCCCATTTTCAAGGCGCTGGTCGGACGCTAAATCACCCGGTTGCCCAAAAGGACACCAAACGCCCGCATAAAGTCCATGAGTTTGTACACTTGGTACGGTAATCTCCTGCTCTTTAGTTGGTTTTTCTATTAACTGCTGACCGTTTAACCAGAATTCTGCCGGAACAATATTCGGTGACGGCCATTCTTTTTCTGCCACCCAGCGCCCTGGGCGATCTGGATAATCGACCTGTGGCGGGACACTATCCTGCATCCACGCTCGGAGCATCGGTTCCTCCATAATCCCGGTATCTATGCCTTTTAGCCACTGATCCCACCAGCGTAAGCATTCCTGAAGGAAGCCGATTGCCGGACCTGGCACCGCGACCTCCGGATACTCATGTGCCCATGGTCCAATTAATCCTTTGCGGGGACCCGTCAGCCCGCCAAGCAGCCTGAGGATTGCATTCGTATAGCCATCTGCCCAGCCGCCGACGGCAAAAACAGGAATATTAATATCGGAATAGTTTTCACATACTGAACCGTGTTTCCAGTAATCGTCGCGACGCTGGTGCTTCACCCATTCTTCAACAAATGGCGGTGTTTTCTCAAGTCGTTCCATCCATGTGGTGCGCCACTCTTCACCGACAACATTAGGGTCAGCCGGCCGGCCATTGTAGACCAGCATAGTCGACGCCCACCACTGCATATCCGAGGCAAGCAGACAGCCGCCCATGTAATGGACATCATCCGCATAGCGGTCATCTGTGGAACAAAGGGTTATGATGGCCTTTAAGGCAGGGTGACGGCGTGCCGCCACCTGCAGTCCATTAAAGCCCCCCCAAGACTTCCCAATCATTCCAACAGAACCAGTGGACCAAGGCTGCGACTCAATCCAATTCAACACGTCCAAAGCATCATCTTGCTCCTGTGGCAAATATTCATCGTACAAAATACCATCCGAATCACCACAACCACGCATATCCACACGGATACTGGCATATCCATGACCTGCAAAATACGGATGACGGATCGAATCCCTTAAGGCTGTAAAATCATTTTTACGGTAAGGAAGATATTCCAGAATGGCAGGGACTGGATTCTGCTCCGCATCCTCTGGAAGCCAAATTCGTGCTGCAAGCCTAGTCCCATCTGACATCGGAATCCAAACATGCTCGATTTCACGAACTTTACGTGGAAACTCAGTCTTAATCTTCAGGAATGAATCACGTACATTAAAAACCATTGGTTAACCTCCAAACTTTTGTCACACCTTCTAATTTAGCCAGTATCACCCAGCCTTTTCTTCCAAGTCCTTTTCCGTCGATGAGACCTTCTTGTGATCTTGCTTCAACCATCTCAATAATGACACTGTTAATAAGATATAGATGATAATAACTGGTACTGACACGATCACCGATGAGGTTTGAATGACATTTAATCCGCCAATCATGAGTAGCGCTATTGCCATTACAGCTAAAATTCCACCCCATAACAGCCTGTGCCAGCGGGCAGGTTCTTGCCCATCTTTTAGTTCCTTAGTTGCAATCGCAGATAGAATATAAGTTGCAGAATCCAAGGATGTTGCCAGGAAGATAAATCCTAAAATGACAAAGAATATTAATACGACCGTGCTGAGAGGAAGCGTTTTCAAAACTTCAACCACAACAGCTGGACCACCCTGAGAATCTAGTATTTGTGTAATTGGCAGAATATCATTTAATTGCAGGTGCATAGAATAGCCACCAAAGACAGCAAAATAGAGCCAGCTTCCTAATGAACCCCATAAGAGAACGGAACTGATTAATTCTCGAATCGTCCTGCCTTTTGAAATACGGGCAACGAATAAACCCATAAATGGTGCTGTTGCTGCGAACCAAGCCCAGTAGAACACAGTCCAAGCTTGCGGGAAGCCGCCTTTATTGATTGGATCCGTATAGAAGCTCATTTGGACAATATTCTGAAGCATAAGGCCTAAACTGTTTGTAAAATAAGATAAAATGAATAGCGTTGGACCAGCAAGTAGAACAAATATTGCAAGGGCCAATGCAAGGTAAACGTTAATGTCGCTTAACTTACGAATGCCTTTGTAAAGTCCCATATAGGCACTTGAACAGTAAATCACAGTCCAGATTAAAATGATGATGATACTTAAACCAAGAGATTGCTCCATCCCTAAAATTTCACCAATAACGGCAGAAATCATCGGAACACCTAATCCTAAAGAAGTACCAAGTCCGCCAACTAGGCTCCAGATCACGAGGATATCAATGATCTTTCCAACCCAGCCATCTGCATATTTACCAAGTGCCCCGCGGCAAGCAGTACTGATTTTTAACGAGGATTGTTTTTTTACAAAAAAGGAATAGGCAATTGTAACCGTTGGTAAGGCGTAAAGCGACCATGCCGATATGCCCCAATGGAATAACCCATATGTAACAGCCCATTCTGCCGCTTCATTGCTATTCGCTTCGATACCAAATGGCGGTCCAATATAATAGTAGATTGGTTCCATAATCGACCAGAACATGATACTGGTTCCCATCCCGGCACAAAACAGCATTGCTCCCCAACTAAAGGAAGAAAATTCAGGTTTCCCCTCACCCAATTTAATTTTTCCATAACGGCCAAATATCAGCCAAACTAGGACAATAAATAAACCTACCGTTAATAATTGAAAAGCCCAATCCAATTTAAAGGTGATGTCTGACATCAAGCTGCTTAACACCGGTTCTGCGGTTTCTCGGTTCACGACCAACAACAATGTGGCTGCAACAATTACAATCAATGATGACCAAAAGACGACAGGATCAATTTTTACCTTATTCATTTACCTCAACCCCTTTTTAATAGAAAATATTTTTCAACTTTCCCCTTTTCGTGGTATGATTATTTTACTAATCATGATTATTTATTAACTATGGTTATATTATCATAGTGATTATTTTCTGACAATATAAATTTTCTAAACATTCGCTATATACTAAAAGACTTTTTTGGGAGAGGGGATTACTATGAAAAAAAAGGAAATTCAAATGAGCCGGATGTGGACTTATTTTGTTGATGCAACCGCTGAAATTATCGAGGAAGAGGGAATGGATAAAATCACCATCAGGAAGGTAGCGGATCGTGCGGGCTATAATAGCGCCACGATTTATAACTATTTTACTGAACTTTCCCATCTAGTCTTTTTTGCCTCAATGAAGTTTTTGAAAACCTATACGGAAGATGTTGCTATCTATATGGAGAAAGGGAAAACTCCATTAGAAAAATACCTATTGGCCTGGGAATGTTTTTGTAAGCATTCATTCAAATCCCCGCAAATTTTTCATGCTATTTTTATTATGGATTTGGGTGAACATCCAGAAGCTCTATTAGAAGAATACTATAAACTTTATCCAAATGATTTAATAAACATCCCGGACGAATTAAAACCCATTCTCTTTGAACGAAATATGGACAAAAGGGGTTTGAGCCTATTACAGGCAGCTGCAAGCGAAGGCCAGATAAAAATAGAAAATATCGATGGAATCAATGAACTGACCAACCTAATTTGGCAAGGAATGTTATCAAATATCTTAAATAACCGGACGCACTACAACCTCGAAGAAGCAGAAAAAATAACCATGAATTATATAAATGAAGTTGTTCGAAATCATCAACTATTTCACTTTCAAAAATCCAATTTAAAAATGTAATTTTTCTTGTACACAGCCTTTTTTATGGCTCATAAGAAAAATGGCCTCCAAGTTGGGAGCCAGTTCCTCGCTGAGAGATAAATAATTAAAAGTGCTTTTGGTAATAAAGCAGGATAATTATGTATATATGTTAAATTTATTTTTGAAGATATTTAACAAGACGAGAAGCCTTCGCGTAGAAATGGGGATGTAACAAACATGGGGTTCGTTATTATTTTCCTGCTAATGTACTTTATTGTAAGAGTAATAGGTATTTATAAAAAAGAAATCATTCTTTTCTTTCGTAAGTTTTCTAATGGAATTCTTACCTTAAACCTAAGCATGGACAGAAAGTCATTTTTAACAAACCTAGAGGCATTGGGATTTTATAAACATACCGATACCAAGCTTGTCGAAGAACTGAAAAAACTTATTGCAAAAGCAGAAAAACCTGTTGAGCCAGTAGAAGGTCCGCTGCCTCAACCGCTATAAATTTATGATTCAAATAAACATTAAAAGGTGTGTACTTATATGTACACACCTTTTAATAACATTTTTAAGCCTTTTCCTTTAATCTTTCTCTAATTTCATCTAGTGCAGGCAAACCCGTCATGGCGCCTTTTTTGGTGGTAGCTATACTGCCGGAAACACTTGCGAATTGGATAACCTCTTTCATTTCCTGTTCCGAAAACTCAGCCAGGTTTTTTGCAGAATCATTGATAGAAAAAAGAATTCCGGAAACAAACGCATCCCCAGCCCCAGTCGTATCAACCACCTTGCATTCTAACGCAGGAACTCTTCCAATCTGCCCTTTAAATCGGTATAAACATCCCTTATCGCCTAATGTCACCAATATCAGCGGCAAATCAGGTAATTGACCTAGTCCTTCTTCCACGTTGCTGCATCCTGTTAAAAAGATGAGTTCCTCATCGGACACCTTTAGAATATCTGCATAGGAAAGTGTTGCAAGGATGGTCTCCCTTGCCTGATCTTCAGATTCCCACAAACCTAAGCGGAGATTCGGATCATATGATAGCAGCATACCCTTTTCTCTCGCCAGCTCGACCGCCCGAAGTGTGGCTGATTTAGCAGGCTCACTGATTAATGAGATTGAACCGAAATGAAAAATCTTATGCTGTTCAAATAGTGCAGGATCCAATTCCTCTTTTTTTAAGAATCGGTCCGCGCTTGGATTGATGTAAAAACTGAAACTCCGCTCCCCGGAAGACTCCAATGTAACAAACGTGAGGCCTGTTCTAGCTTCGTCTGTAGACTTCATCGATTGCGTATTAACACCGTAATCTGTCAAAGTTGCCTGAAGGAAGTTCCCCAGCACATCATTTCCGACCTTACCAAGAAACGTCGCCTTCCCTCCAAGTTTTGTAATTCCAACTGAAACATTAGCCGGTGCACCGCCTGGAGCTTTTTGATAAGTTAAATTGTCAGACTCGAGCGGGATAAAATCAATAAGGGCTTCGCCCAAACATAATACTCCGTTCATGATCATCACCTCTATCTAACCAAGATTCCACTTGGTCCATGTAAATTCAACATCTCCTTGAATACTGATCGTCACGTCCTCAGGATTGGGAAAATACCGTGCCGTAAATACTTCTTCACCGTCATTAACAAAAATCTCTAAGGAGGAATGGTCCATTAAAATTTGCAACTTAGAAACAGAAGCTATTTTGCATGATCTTTTTTCGAATTCACCTGTTTTAAAATTTCTTCTTTTTAACGTAAACTTGTCAGAATCAAATTTTAAGTATGCTTCGTTCCGAAATGAGATTTCAAATGGACCGGCTTTTTCGAAATCTACGAGCAACTCCATTGAAATGCCTTCGCATATATTTCCTTCCACAACTTCTTGATCTTTTCGCAGCTTCTTTAGTTCCTCCACTGGTTTCTGTAAAATCTTCCCGTGTTGAAGTTCTAATTCTCTTGGGATGGTTAGGGCATGTACCCAATGATTCACGATGGTCGGCTGATAGGCTTCCTGCTCATCGGTGATTCCCATCCAAGCGTACAGGATCGTTCTCCCAGACTCATTCGTAAAGGTTTGTGGTGCATAGAAGTCAAAGCCACGGTCTAGCTCGGTAAATGGTCCATGCTGAAACTTCACACTCTCCAAATCTAACTCGCCAGTAAAATATCCAGATTGAAACAAATTATGATAGAAGTCCCCGTCTGGCTCAAGTCCCTGCGGCGAAACCAATAAGACATCTTTACCATTCAAATGAATCAGGTCTGGACATTCCCACATATAGCCAAAGTCCTCAAGCCCATTCATTCCAGAGCCGGCAATCGGACCCGCTTCCTCCCAATGATATAAGTCTTTTGAGTGGAATAATACCACTATGCCCTTTTCATCCAAAGTTTGCGCACCCACAACCATATACCAGTTTTCATCTTTTTTCCAAACCTTCGGGTCGCGAAAATGGGCTGTGTACTGTTCCGGAAGCCGCAAAACCGGACCATGCTTTTCAAAATGGATTCCATCTTCAGAAACCGCAAGGCATTGATAGGTTTCCCGGGTTCCATCTTCTTGCTTCACATTTCCTGTATAAAAGAGATACAGTTTTCCATCCGCTTCTACCGCGCTGCCAGAATAACAGCCATTTATTTCATACCACTCACTTGGAGCCAAGGCAATCGGCTCTTCACGCCAATGGACCATATCCTCAGAAGTAAAGTGTCCCCAAAACTTAGCGCCATGCGCCGTATCAAATGGGTTCCACTGATAAAAAACATGATAAACCCCTTTAAATTGGATCAATCCATTGGGATCATTTAATAATCCAACGGGCGGCATGAGATGGTAGTCTAATCGGTAAGGATCATTGATTACCTTATTCCTATATTTTTCTATTTCTTTGTATGCTTTTTGAATAAGGATTTCTGTCATGTTCAGAACCTCCTATATAAAAAGAAAAGGCAAGTTCAACCTTGCCTATTTCTCCACTTCTTTATCTGAATAGCCAAACATCCAAGTTAAAATGAAGGCTACGGCAATCGCAACGACGTTTACTAAAATATATTGTAAAATCTGCCCATTTAGATAAAGCAGTATTCCAGGAATAACGGTAACGGCCATACCTGTTGCCTTTAATCCAAGAATGGAAGCTAAGAATCCGCCTGCTGCACCACCGATCAATGCCATGATAAATGGTTTACCGTAACGGAGGTTTACCCCGAAGATCGCTGGCTCGGTGATACCTAAAAATGCTGAAAATGAAGATGGAAGTGCCAATGCTTTTAATTTTGCAGACTTTGTCTTTAATCCTACTGCCAAAGCTGCTCCACCCTGTGCTGCAACCGCACACGTTACAATCGCGTTATAAGGATTGTTTTTGAATTCAGCCAGCAGTTGAATTTCTAACATATTGAATACGTGGTGAACACCTGTGATAACAATCAGTTGGTTTAATCCACCGATTAATAGACCTGCCAATCCAAATGGCCAAGACAGTACATTTGTCGCAACATTCAAGATTCCTTGCTCAACTGTATGGAAGATTGGGCCGATGACTAACAGTGCTAGAGCACTCATCACGAGCAGTGTAACAAAAGGTGTAACAATTAAATCCAATGCTTCAGGAACACGTTTTCTAATGGCTCTTTCAAGCTTCGCTCCAATAATACCGGCAATAAAGGCTGGAATCACTGAACCTTGATAACCAACTACCGGGATAAAGTCGAAAAAACGCAGCGCATCTGCACTACCGCCTGCAACTGCATAGGCGTTAGGTAAGGCAGGTGAAACAAGCATAAGTCCGAGTATTAATCCAATAATCGGAGTTCCGCCAAATACTCTAAACGTTGACCAGGCAACTAGTGCTGGCAGGAAGATAAAAGCTGTATCCGTTAATACCTGTGTAAAGAGCAGAAAGTTTTGTGATACATCCTCCGGCTTCATTCCAAATAAAGCTAAAATTTGGTCTTGCATCACCAAGCCGCGAAGACCCATAAAAAGTCCAGTCGCTACTAGAACCGGAATAATCGGTACAAATACATCACCAAAGGTACGAATTGCTCGTTGAAATTTCGTTCCGCTTTTTACTGCTTCTTTTTTCTGTTCAGTTGCGGATTTTGTATCCAGACCTAAATTTGATACTTCTTCGTATATTTTATTAACTGTACCAGTACCAAATATAATTTGGTATTGACCGGAATTATAGAATGCTCCCTTTACTTTATTGATTTGTTCTACCTGTTCTTGATTGATTTTTTCTTTATCATTGACCATGATTCTTAGCCTTGTGGCACAATGGGCTACTGATTGAATATTCTCCTCGCCCCCAACAGCTTCGATCACTTCTTGTGCAATTTTGCGATTTTCTGACATCGTATTCACCTCAGTTTTTATTGTGGAATCGATTCCAGATAGAAGAAAAAAAAGATTTCTTTTATTTTGTGGAATTAATCCTAAATTTATACTTTGTGGAATCGATTCCCTTTTTTAAAAAAATAAAGTGTAACCGTTATGGAATCGATTACACATTGATTATATACTGGAACGTTCAAGAAGTCTATACTTAATTGTCTTAATCGCTTCGTGGTATTTTCCACCATTTATCTGCTCTAATAATAAACTTGCCGCCTCGCGTCCTGCCTCTTCCACTGAAAAATCTATCGTGGTCAAAGGAGGAGAGATATGTCTTGCCAGCTCCGAGCCACCCATTCCGGCAACAGCAATATCCTTTGGGATAGAAAGGCCTTTATCTTTAATATATTGGGAGGCACCAATTGCAAGTCGGTCGGTCACAGCCAACACCGCATCAGGTGTTCGTTTGGTTGTTGCCATAATGGTTTTCATGCATTCATAACCAGAATCGACATTAAAAATTCCTGTCTGCACCCAGCTGTCCTCAACCTCTAACTGATTCTCTTTCATCGCGTCCAAATATCCTAACTTCCGCAAATACCCTACAGAACGGTCTTCCTCAGTTACACCAATAAAGGCAATGTTCTGATAGCCTTTTTGAATCAAAAATTGAATCATATCTTTAGATGCCTGATAATCATCAAACAGAACGTTGGCCATACCGGAGACATGCTGACCTACCATTACAAATGGAATTTTTAACTGATAAATTTCTTCCACTAATAACTGGTTAATATTGGTCGCCGACAGGATTATCCCATCGACATGCCTGCTTTTTAACAGCTTTAAGTATTCAATCTCTTTTTCCGGATTGAGATTGGTGTTAGCTAGTAGGATTTGATATCCCTCTTTTGCAAATATTTCATCCAGGCCTTTTACAAGCCGGCTCGATGTTTCCGTACTAATTTTCGGGAGAATCACACCAATAACCTTTGTTTTTTTCGTACGTAATGATTTAGCATTTTCACTAGGGATATACCCCGTTTCTTCAATTACCTTTAATACTTTTCTTTTTGCTTCCTCACTAACGTAACCAGCATTATTTATGACTCTGGAAACGGTTGTACGTGAAACATTTGCCCTTTCGGCTATTTCTTTAATTGTTAACATCTATGGGTCCTCCTGGACTCAAATTATCATATACCTATTTTACACAATTATTTTAACAGACAGAAATGAAATATTCGTAAACAGCGTATATCTTATTCTTTACTGGAAAAATTAACTTAGAAACCAGGTTCGGTGTTCTTGGGAGAAAAAATTATTTATACAGCTAGTTTATTATCTACTTTTTCCTCAAGAATAAACTTTAAAAGTTTTTTAGACTGCGGTAAGGCAACCCCTACAATTGGTCCTAATAGGAAGGCAATGATTATTGTTCCAATTCCTACTGGTCCTCCCAATGCCCAACCAAGCATTAGTACTATTACTTCCATTCCGCTGCGAACCCGTTGGATACTCCAGCCTGTCTTACCGATAATCAAAAGCATAATTCCATCACGCGGTCCAGAGCCCAAATCAGCCGACATGTAGATTCCTGTTCCACCCCCCATGAGAACTGCACCTATGCAAAAGAATATGACAGCACCTATTACACTATTGATACTTGGTAATAGCCAGATAAAGAAATCCGTAAATAAACCAATCAACAGCATATTTAAAAAGGCACCAATCTTAGGCAGTTTTTTCGTTGCAACGGAGGAAACTGTTAATAATAGAAAGCCCATAATGATAGACCATGTGCCAATCGATAGACCAATTCGCAAAAACAATCCATAGTGAAAAACATCCCAAGGACCGATTCCTATTAACTTTCCTTCAACTGTTAAGGCAATGCCCAACCCAAATACGATTAATCCAAAAATAAAAAAAGACCAGCGGCAAATCCATTCTTTTCTCATGACTGCTCCTCTAAATACAATATTTTCTCCTTGGTACTATACCATAACTAGTAAACTAAAAATATATAAAATATATGGAATCTAGCAGAACTTTAACCGATCGTGATTCCAGCGTAATATAAGGAAACCCAACTTGCAGAGACATCTACGGATAAATCTTTCACATTTACTAGGTAACTACAAAGATAAATGTGATTGATCCAACGGGAACGAAATGCTCGAAATATCCAAATAGCGTAAAGCATTATCTCATATCAGAAAAACTTTAAGACCAGAGCCTTTAATAACAAGAAAAAGCACTCACAAACGTTGATTGAACAACATTTGTGAGTGCTTTTTAGATACCGGTGGTCGGGGTCGAACCGACACTCCAGAGGAACACGATTTTGAGTCGTGCGCGTCTGCCAATTCCGCCACACCGGCATAATAAAATTTTTGTAAAGGTAATGCCGAGGACCGGAATCGAACCGGTACGGTAGTCACCTACCGCAGGATTTTAAGTCCTGTGCGTCTGCCAGTTCCGCCACCCCGGCGCAATAAAATGCGCTATTAAATCTAAGTAAAATTTGAAAGGCGGCAACCGGATTCGAACCGGTGGTAAAGGTTTTGCAGACCTCTGCCTTACCACTTGGCTATGCCGCCATATTATGGAGCGGAAGACGGGATTCGAACCCGCGACCCCCACCTTGGCAAGGTGGTGTTCTACCACTGAACTACTTCCGCAAATTGGCTGGGCTAGCTGGATTTGAACCAACGCATGTCGCAGTCAAAGTGCGATGCCTTACCGCTTGGCTATAGCCCAATGTAAATCAATGTTTTATTAAAAATAAAATTTCATGGGGCGACTGATGGGAATCGAACCCACGAATGCCTGAACCACAATCAGGTGCGTTAACCACTTCGCCACAATCGCCATAATCAAATAAATTGGCAGGGGTAGTAGGAATTGAACCCACACCAAAGGTTTTGGAGACCTTCGTTCTACCTTTAAACTATACCCCTATAGATGGAAAGTTATTTTCACTATCGTGAAAAAACATTGGTTATTTTCTTTAGAAAATAACTTGGTGGAGGGGGACGGATTCGAACCGCCGAACCCGGAGGGAGCGGATTTACAGTCCGCCGCGTTTAGCCACTTCGCTACCCCTCCACATAATATGAAGTTTCAAACTAATGGTGCCGGCTAGAGGACTTGAACCCCCAACCTACTGATTACAAGTCAGTTGCTCTACCAATTGAGCTAAACCGGCAAGCATATAATCAATAGAATAAAAATGGTGGCTCAGGACGGAATCGAACCGCCGACACAAGGATTTTCAGTCCTTTGCTCTACCGACTGAGCTACTGAGCCACATTATTATTGCCTTTTCAAAAAGAAAATGGCGGTCTGGACGGGACTCGAACCCGCGACCTCCTGCGTGACAGGCAGGCATTCTAACCAACTGAACTACCAGACCAAATTGCGGGGACAGGATTTGAACCTGCGACCTTCGGGTTATGAGCCCGACGAGCTACCGGACTGCTCCACCCCGCGACAATAAAATTGAATCCAAAACATATATGGTGGAGGATGACGGGATCGAACCGCCGACCCTCTGCTTGTAAGGCAGATGCTCTCCCAGCTGAGCTAATCCTCCATGCTATAAAACTTTGTTAAATTAATAATGGTGACCCCTACGGGATTCGAACCCGTGTTACCTCCGTGAAAGGGAGGTGTCTTAACCACTTGACCAAGGGGCCATACAATATAGATAGTGTTTTTATGGCGGAGAGCAAGGGATTTGAACCCTTGAGACAGGGTTACCCGCCTACACGATTTCCAATCGTGCTCCTTCGGCCACTCGGACAGCTCTCCATAAAAGAATGGCTCCGCAGGTAGGACTCGAACCTACGACCGATCGGTTAACAGCCGATAGCTCTACCACTGAGCTACTGCGGAATAATTATAGAATTGCAGCCTGGCAACGTCCTACTCTCACAGGGACAAAGTCCCAACTACCATCGGCGCTGAGAAGCTTAACTTCCGTGTTCGGTATGGGAACGGGTGTGACCTTCTCGCCATTATTACCAGACTGTTTTTCTCAAAGACAATCTTTATTATACTGTCTTTTTGAGATTTTTCAAGAGGTTTTTGAAAAAAATTCATTCCCTCAAAACTAGATAATTTCAGAAGAAGTTTGTAAAACGAGTTCGCATTAAAAATTGGTTAAGTCCTCGAACGATTAGTATCAGTCAGCTCCACATGTTACCACGCTTCCACCTCTGACCTATCAACCTGATCATCTTTCAGGGTTCTTACTAGCTTGACGCTATGGGAAATCTCATCTTGAGGGGGGCTTCATGCTTAGATGCTTTCAGCACTTATCCCGTCCGCACATAGCTACCCAGCGATGCCTTTGGCAAGACAACTGGTACACCAGCGGTGCGTCCATCCCGGTCCTCTCGTACTAAGGACAGCTCCTCTCAAATTTCCTGCGCCCACGACGGATAGGGACCGAACTGTCTCACGACGTTCTGAACCCAGCTCGCGTACCGCTTTAATGGGCGAACAGCCCAACCCTTGGGACCGACTACAGCCCCAGGATGCGATGAGCCGACATCGAGGTGCCAAACCTCCCCGTCGATGTGGACTCTTGGGGGAGATAAGCCTGTTATCCCCGGGGTAGCTTTTATCCGTTGAGCGATGGCCCTTCCATGCGGAACCACCGGATCACTAAGCCCGACTTTCGTCCCTGCCCGACTTGTAGGTCTCGCAGTCAAGCTCCCTTGTGCCTTTACACTCTGCGAATGATTTCCAACCATTCTGAGGGAACCTTTGGGCGCCTCCGTTACTCTTTAGGAGGCGACCGCCCCAGTCAAACTGCCCACCTGACACTGTCTCCCACCCCGATAAGGGGTGCGGGTTAGAATTTCAATACAGCCAGGGTAGTATCCCACCGACGCCTCCACCGAAGCTGGCGCTCCGGTTTTTCAGGCTCCTACCTATCCTGTACAAGCTGTACCAAAATTCAATATCAGGCTACAGTAAAGCTCCACGGGGTCTTTCCGTCCTGTCGCGGGTAACCTGCATCTTCACAGGTACTATAATTTCACCGAGTCTCTCGTTGAGACAGTGCCCAGATCGTTACGCCTTTCGTGCGGGTCGGAACTTACCCGACAAGGAATTTCGCTACCTTAGGACCGTTATAGTTACGGCCGCCGTTTACTGGGGCTTCGATTCAGAGCTTCGCTTGCGCTAACCCCTCCTCTTAACCTTCCAGCACCGGGCAGGCGTCAGCCCCTATACTTCGCCTTGCGGCTTCGCAGAGACCTGTGTTTTTGCTAAACAGTCGCCTGGGCCTATTCACTGCGGCTCTTCGAGGCTATTCACCTCAAAAAGCACCCCTTCTCCCGAAGTTACGGGGTCATTTTGCCGAGTTCCTTAACGAGAGTTCTCTCGCTCACCTTAGGATTCTCTCCTCGCCTACCTGTGTCGGTTTGCGGTACGGGCACCTTTTATCTCGCTAGAGGCTTTTCTTGGCAGTGTGGAATCAGGAACTTCGGTACTATATTTCCCTCGGCATCACAGCTCAGCCTTAATGGTAAGCGGATTTTCCTACTTACCAGCCTAACTGCTTACACGCACATATCCAACAGTGCGCTTACCCTATCCTCCTGCGTCCCCCCATCACTCAAACGATAAAGAGGTGGTACAGGAATATCAACCTGTTGTCCATCGCCTACGCCTTTCGGCCTCGGCTTAGGTCCCGACTAACCCTGAGAGGACGAGCCTTCCTCAGGAAACCTTAGGCATACGGTGGATGGGATTCTCACCCATCTTTCGCTACTCATACCGGCATTCTCACTTCTAAGCGCTCCACCAGTCCTTACGGTCTAGCTTCAACGCCCTTAGAACGCTCTCCTACCACTGACACCATATGGTGTCAATCCACAGCTTCGGTGTTACGTTTAGCCCCGGTACATTTTCGGCGCAGAGTCACTCGACCAGTGAGCTATTACGCACTCTTTAAATGGTGGCTGCTTCTAAGCCAACATCCTGGTTGTCTAAGCAACTCCACATCCTTTTCCACTTAACGTAAACTTTGGGACCTTAGCTGGTGGTCTGGGCTGTTTCCCTTTTGACTACGGATCTTATCACTCGCAGTCTGACTCCCACGGATAAGTCTTTGGCATTCGGAGTTTGTCTGAATTCGGTAACCCGATGAGGGCCCCTAGTCCAAACAGTGCTCTACCTCCAAGACTCTTACAACGTGAGGCTAGCCCTAAAGCTATTTCGGAGAGAACCAGCTATCTCCAAGTTCGATTGGAATTTCTCCGCTACCCACACCTCATCCCCGCACTTTTCAACGTGCGTGGGTTCGGGCCTCCATCCAGTGTTACCTGGACTTCACCCTGGACATGGGTAGATCACCTGGTTTCGGGTCTACGACCACATACTCAAACGCCCTATTCAGACTCGCTTTCGCTGCGGCTCCGTCTCTTCAACTTAACCTTGCATGGGATCGTAACTCGCCGGTTCATTCTACAAAAGGCACGCTATCACCCATTAACGGGCTCTAACTACTTGTAGGCACACGGTTTCAGGATCTCTTTCACTCCCCTTCCGGGGTGCTTTTCACCTTTCCCTCACGGTACTGGTTCACTATCGGTCACTAGGGAGTATTTAGCCTTGGGAGATGGTCCTCCCAGCTTCCGACCGGATTTCACGTGTCCGGCCGTACTCAGGATCCACTCAGGAGGGAACGAAGTTTCAACTACAGGGTTTTTACCTTCTATGACGAATCTTTCCAGATCGCTTCATCTACCCCGTTCCTTTGTAACTCCATGTTGAGTGTCCTACAACCCCAAGAGGCAAGCCTCTTGGTTTGGGCTATGTCCCGTTTCGCTCGCCGCTACTCAGGGAATCGCGTTTGCTTTCTCTTCCTCCGGGTACTTAGATGTTTCAGTTCCCCGGGTCTGCCTTCAATACCCTATGTATTCAGGTAAAGATACTGCTCCATTACGAGCAGTGGGTTCCCCCATTCGGAAATCTCCGGATCAAAGCTTACTTACAGCTCCCCGAAGCATATCGGTGTTAGTCCCGTCCTTCATCGGCTCCTAGTGCCAAGGCATCCACCGTGCGCCCTTTCTAACTTAACCTAAATGGTTATACTCTTAATAAATAAGAGAGAAAAACTAAAATGGCGATTCTCGGTTTTACTTTGACTTCTTCTTACGATTATCTAGTTTTCAAGGAACAAGGCTTCTGGTTTCAATCACTTCGTGATTAAACATCAGAGTTTTACATCATGCTGCCTTGCGACGAGCTGAGGGATTACTTCCTCGAGCTACTGCGGCGCAGGAGCAATTATAATGAGAGAAATTGCACTCTCAAAACTAAACAAACAAGTAACCATCAACGTTTTATCAGTCCACAAGGACTGCATTATCCTTAGAAAGGAGGTGATCCAGCCGCACCTTCCGATACGGCTACCTTGTTACGACTTCACCCCAATCATCTGTCCCACCTTAGGCGGCTGGCTCCTTGCGGTTACCCCACCGACTTCGGGTGTTACAAACTCTCGTGGTGTGACGGGCGGTGTGTACAAGGCCCGGGAACGTATTCACCGCGGCATGCTGATCCGCGATTACTAGCGATTCCGGCTTCATGCAGGCGAGTTGCAGCCTGCAATCCGAACTGAGAATGGTTTTATGGGATTGGCTAAACCTCGCGGTCTTGCAGCCCTTTGTACCATCCATTGTAGCACGTGTGTAGCCCAGGTCATAAGGGGCATGATGATTTGACGTCATCCCCACCTTCCTCCGGTTTGTCACCGGCAGTCACCTTAGAGTGCCCAACTGAATGCTGGCAACTAAGATCAAGGGTTGCGCTCGTTGCGGGACTTAACCCAACATCTCACGACACGAGCTGACGACAACCATGCACCACCTGTCACTCTGTCCCCCGAAGGGGAAAGTCCTATCTCTAGGAGTGTCAGAGGATGTCAAGACCTGGTAAGGTTCTTCGCGTTGCTTCGAATTAAACCACATGCTCCACCGCTTGTGCGGGCCCCCGTCAATTCCTTTGAGTTTCAGCCTTGCGGCCGTACTCCCCAGGCGGAGTGCTTAATGCGTTAGCTGCAGCACTAAAGGGCGGAAACCCTCTAACACTTAGCACTCATCGTTTACGGCGTGGACTACCAGGGTATCTAATCCTGTTTGCTCCCCACGCTTTCGCGCCTCAGCGTCAGTTACAGACCAGAAAGCCGCCTTCGCCACTGGTGTTCCTCCACATCTCTACGCATTTCACCGCTACACGTGGAATTCCGCTTTCCTCTTCTGTACTCAAGTCCCCCAGTTTCCAATGACCCTCCACGGTTGAGCCGTGGGCTTTCACATCAGACTTAAAGGACCGCCTGCGCGCGCTTTACGCCCAATAATTCCGGACAACGCTTGCCACCTACGTATTACCGCGGCTGCTGGCACGTAGTTAGCCGTGGCTTTCTGGTTAGGTACCGTCAAGGTACCGGCAGTTACTCCGGTACTTGTTCTTCCCTAACAACAGAGCTTTACGACCCGAAGGCCTTCATCGCTCACGCGGCGTTGCTCCGTCAGACTTTCGTCCATTGCGGAAGATTCCCTACTGCTGCCTCCCGTAGGAGTCTGGGCCGTGTCTCAGTCCCAGTGTGGCCGATCACCCTCTCAGGTCGGCTACGCATCGTCGCCTTGGTGAGCCGTTACCTCACCAACTAGCTAATGCGCCGCGGGCCCATCTGTAAGTGTCAGCGTAAACCGACTTTCAACTTTCCCTCATGAGAGGAAAAGGATTATCCGGTATTAGCTCCGGTTTCCCGAAGTTATCCCAGTCTTACAGGCAGGTTGCCCACGTGTTACTCACCCGTCCGCCGCTAACCAAGAGGTGCAAGCACCTCAAGATTCGCTCGACTTGCATGTATTAGGCACGCCGCCAGCGTTCGTCCTGAGCCAGGATCAAACTCTCCAAGAAAGTTGATATAGCTCATTTTGTTACGTTGGCTTAGCTTTTATAAAAAGCTAAAAAATTGTTTGTTGACGTTCTTGTTTGTTTAGTTTTCAAAGAGCAATTTATTACTTTCGCTCGTAAGCGACCTTTATAATATAACACAAGTCATTTTACAGTGTCAATATTATTTTTTAAAAAGAAAACCGTCACCTGCAATAACATTAATTCATTCGTTCGCAGCGACGGTTATTAATATATCAAGTAACTCCAAAAAGGTCAATAGGTTTTATTGTTTTTTACAATAATTTTTTACTAACCTGGTAACATCGATGAAAAATACCATGTCCTTTTGTTTCTAGATTAACAACATCAACTAGTCCTTTATCAATTAAATACTCAATAAGTACGGCCAGATCAACAGAATAAGGGATCAATTCTTTCTCATTCTGAATCTCATTGAAGGACCAGTATTCTTTGGTACTTAGAACTTCTAGAAGATGAGCACATCCCACTTTCGTACGAGAATGAATTAGAAACTCGCTAGCTAAAAATAATAATTCCAGTCTCTTTTCAATGGGCTCTTCACTGTTTACAAGCTCTTCATATAATTTTACTATTTCAGGTTCAATTTGCTTAACCTGCTGCCAAACCGTTAATTCCGGGTGTAGTCCATTTTCAATTACTGCTAGTCGTGCTAAGTGGTGGAGTGAATGAACAACATAATTATAGGCGTCAAGGTATTGTTTATTTTCAAAGAGGCCCTTTCCATCGACATACCTTCTAATTAACTTCGCAAACTCTAATCCCATTTTAATTTTACGTCCATTGAAAGGAAATTCGCGCAGCTCTGTTTTCAGATTTTCTATATATTCATTACGGTCAAATATAATTTTCGCGGTATGAAGCCATTCAAATATTTTTCGATTCGTACCTAATAGAAGCCAATCTTTTAATTGACTCTCCGTAATAATATGCATCGCTGCTTTGCTGTCATTATAAGTATAATGCTTTATTAATAACGGCTGTTCTCCCTCTTTTACAATGATTAAAAGAATTACATCAAAGGTGTCCGTAGAATAACTTGATTTATGTCTCTTTTCTATCATCAATACCCCAAGTGTATTGGATTGACTAGCCCGTTCCTGATAAATGGGCCGAAGAATGTCTTTCATTCATCATTCCTCCATTTTTCTCGATAACTATATGTTCGACAGTAATAAAGAATTTCCTTCTAATATAGAAGACAAATTTCGACATTCTTTAACATAACATTTTTTCAGGAGAAGTAAATATGTTATAGTTTGTCTAGGAGGGAGAAATATGGCTAAATATTCAAGTAAAATAAATAAAATACGCAGCTTTGCACTATCCTTAATATTTATTGGCTTTATTGTTATGTACGGTGGAATATACTTTCGCAACTCTCCACTTATTATGACCATCTTTATGCTTTTTGGACTATTATTTATTATTGCAAGCACCGTCGTTTACTTCTGGATCGGGATGTTATCAACGAAAACGATTCAAGTAAAATGTCCAAGCTGTGGAAAACACACGAAAATGCTTGGGAAAGTGGATATGTGTATGTATTGTCGTGAACCTTTGACCCTTGATCCGAATCTGGAAGGCAAAGAGTTTGATGAATCCTATAATAAAAAGTCAAAAAATAAAAAGCCGATAGCTTAATCGGCTTTTTCAATATTAATGCACTTCTTTACTGGTACACTCAGGACAAGTCCCGTAAACTTCCATACGATGATTATTCACTTTAAATCCGGTAACATGTGAAGCAAGTTGTTCCACTTCATTTAATCCTGGGTAATGGAAATCAACGATTTTTCCACAGCTCTCACAAATCACATGGTAATGATGTGATGTTACAAAATCAAACCTTGCTGAAGCGTCACCATATGTCAATTCTTTTACTAAACCTACCTCACGAAATACTCGTAAATTATTGTAAACTGTCGCCACACTCATATTAGGGAATTTTCCTTCAAGGGCTTTATAGATATCATCTGCTGTAGGATGTGACATCGAGTTTATTAAATATTCAAGTATCGCATGACGTTGTGGAGTTATACGTACTCCAGTTTCTTTTAATGTTTCCAATGCTTCTTTTAACTGATTCATCGCCATGCACCTCTATTCCAAAAATATTCTTAAATTATAATTGTTATAATTAGTTTACTAAGTAATTATTACTTTTGTCAATATTGTTATATCATTATTAGGCAATTGTTATTATTTTTCTTGGTGCAGGGTCTGCTCTTTTATCCCTAGAGTATGATTAACAAAACGAGCCGTAACAAATAATAGGTCTGATAGTCGGTTTAAGTAAGCCAATACAAGAGAATTAACATCTTCCCCCAACGAAACTGCACATCTCTCCGCTCTTCTGGCTGTTGTACGAGCAACATGGAATGCTGCACCAGCGGAATGTCCTCCAGGAAGGATAAAATTAGTGAGTTCTGGAAGGGATTCATTTAATTCGTCAATTTGCTTTTCCATTTCTTCAATATCACTGGCATTGAGAGACCACTTTACTTCCTTCCCCTTAGGGGTTGCCAGCTCCGCTCCAACATGAAATAGATTTGTTTGTATTTTATGATACATATTCTCTATTAATTCTTTCTTTTGAAAAGATTCATCTCTTAAAAAACTTATCGCTAGTCCTATCATTGAATTCGTTTCATCACAGGTCCCATATGCCTCAACACGTAAATCATTTTTCGCGACCCTCTGACCATATATTAATGATGTAGTCCCTTTGTCACCCGTTTTTGTATAAATCTTCATATTTTTCCCCCATCCGTGTTTTGTGATATGTATCCTATTTGTTTACTCCCATCATAACATTTAAAAGACAGCCAATAAATTATGAAATAAAGGGGTTACAATCAATCCATAAAAAAAAGGGTCGATTACCGACCCAACAAGTTTTATCTGAGGAGGTATGCCCTAATAAAATGATATTCAAATTGCTTTCTTTTGCATTGGACAAATGCCTTTTCTATAGAAAATAGGCTGGATTTAAGTTTAAAAAATACCATATATTCTTTTTGATTTATGGATTAATCGCAAGCCCATCCTCAGCAGCAATAATTTCTCCTTTATAGCCTGCAGCTGAAAATACTTTTGAAATACTAGGTATGTCTACCTTACCTAGACCAATATGGGTTAAGACAACTTTTTTAGCTTTAGCATCTGCTGCCATTTTGGCAAGGTCTTCTAGTGTAGCATGCGATTGCTTTAAACCATTCTTTAGACTTTCCCGCGCCTGTTCTGGGACGAAGGAAAAATCACTCGCTAACATTCCATCTATCACTAGAATATCAGCATTCTTTGCAAACTTTGCAAATTCCTCAGAATAGGTTAAATCACCTGATACCACTACACTTTGTCCCTTTGCATCAAATCGATAGGCATAGGTTGGAACAGTATGTGGGACAGGAATAGATGAAATTTTCACGCCATCGAGCTCGAACTTATATTTATCCTCTGTAAAATCTTGAATACTTACATTTGTAAAAATTCCATCCTTTGGCCAGCCTAAACTAGAACGATACTCTAAATCCGACTTAAAGAAATTAACTGTCGTATTATATAGTTCTTGGACTTGAGGTCCGACTAGATTTAGGGAACGTCTTCCTGTAGGTCCCTGCCAGCCATCAATGAAAAAGTTCCAAAAGCCTCCATTATGGTCAACATGCTGATGTGTAAACAACATATTTGTAATTTTTTCTGCAGGCAGACCAATCTTTAATAGTGTACTCGTTGTATTTTCTCCGCTGTCGACTAAGAAAAATTTATCTTTATATTGTACTAATGTACTTGGAGCCCCACGGCCAACCTCCGTTTTTGGATTGCCTGAACCAACAATCACAACTTGTAAACCAGCAGGTACTGTATCAAATGTGGAGTTGCCATTTTTATTTTGTGACGGCTTTTTATCAGCTGACTCTTTCGTACCACATCCACTAATTACCATAACTATTAACAAAACTAAGAGTAAAAGTTTTCGCGACATTTATCCTGCTCTCCTTCTATACATTAATACTATACTTGGAAACTAGTTTTAACATCTGATTTGGAGTTAACTGAACTTTAGATGGTGCTGTTTCCTTATATAGAAATGCTAATATGAATGCAAGGGCACCAGCCGCAGCAGCAAATTAATAATCCAGTATGAAATTTCCATATTTCAAGGTATTGACTATGTTTGTTTAAAACACGCTCTATGATAATATAGAAATTAAGGTTTTTAGGAGGTTCAAATATGGAAATGATAAAAAAAGGAACGACCATCCAATCACTAGAAGTCGGGATGGGCATTGTTGATTCAATCGCCAAACAAGGCAGACCTTTAAAGTTTTCTGAAATTCAAGAATTAACACAGATTACCAAAAGTAATCTTTATAAATACTTAAATACCTTTACACAATTAGGCCTCCTCTTTCGTTACAAGGATACAGGAGAATATGTATTGGGGAGCAAGTTAATTGAATACGGAATGGCCGCTGTAGATCAAGAAAATGTTATCGACCGTATTTCTCCTTATCTGCATGAGATAAACGATAAATTTTCGAGCACCGTCCTATTCTCAAGCTGGACCCATAACGGTCCTATGATCATTAAAGATTATAATAAAAATCGCGGGATAAATATTGGTGCTCAAATAGGAACCATACTTCCTATACGATCTGCCTCAGGCAAAGTGTTTATGGCCTATATGGAGGAGCAAATGATTCGTGAGTGGAAAGAGAAAGAATTTATGCAAATTCCTCTAGAAAAGCTAAGTCAGCTTGAAGCAGAATGTAAAATCATACGTGAGAAAGAAATTGCCTTTGCAAGGGAACCGCTGGTACCATCTGTATCCTCGGTATCCATCCCTGTTTTAAATTATCAGAGAAAACTCCTCGGCAGCATAACCGTTGTTGGTTTTTCCGAAACTATCCCACAAGATGAAAATAATGAGCTGTCACAATTCTTACTTTCTATTAGCAAAGAACTATCGGCCGGCTTCGGCTTTAAAAAATAAGCGGGTATCTCCCGCTTATTTTTTTCTATATAGAAAGCCTTACTTCTAATTGAAGTAAAGCTCCTATGTGTGCTGTGCTATATGACTCTTTTACACTAGATTCTCTTTCACATACTGTAAAGCTTCTTCCACATGCCCTTTTACTTTAACCTTCCGCCATTCTTTCACCAGTTTACCTTCTTTATCAATAACAAATGTCGATCTTTCGATTCCCATATATTCTTTACCAAAATTCTTCTTTAACTTCCATACCTCATACAATTCAGAAACTTGATGATCTTCATCAAATAAAAGTACGAACGGTAAGTTATACTTTTCTATAAATTTTTCATGCTTTGCTACAGGGTCAGGGCTAACGCCAATAATAACAGAGTCTAACTTTGAAAAGTCACCGTGATAATCCCTGAAATCACATGCTTGGGTCGTACAACCCGGTGTCATATCCTTAGGATAAAAATACAATACAACATTTTTACCTTTTAAATCTGACAACTTCACTTTTTCACCATTACTTGCTAACAATTCAAAATCAGGAGCCTGTTTACCTAACTCTATTGTCATACCTTAAACCACCTCATGGAAAGTATTCTCTTCCATAAGCCTAACCAAACATGATAAACAATACAACTATTTAATATCCTTTACTTCACGATCCATCAATGCCCGAGCTACAAATGCGGCTGGCAGTGTATAGCCAATTAATGCTTCCACAACAGCAACCATTCTCCCTAAGCCGTGTGGAATAACATCTCCATTTCCAACGGAAAATAATGTCATTGCACTAAAATAAAAGCTTGTTTCAAACAAGTTATAGTTGTTTTCACCATTTACCTCAACAAGTAATGAAATTCCTTTTAATTCAAATAATAAATAGATGAGCCCAAACCCAAGAATAACAGTTAGATAGATAGATCCCAAAAAAAGTGCATTTTCAATAGAAACAAACTTTCCTTTTACGGTGTTTGGAATAAATAACGTTCTAATACTCATAAAAATACAGAAGATTACGATTGGTAATAAGAAATAAAACATCAGCGTACACCTCGGGTAGAATCAGTTAGTCTCATTCTATGCCAGCTTGGACAATAAAATATCAACAATCATAGCTAAAGTATCAGGACCGAGAAATATTTCAAAAAGTAAAACAAATAAAAGTCGATTAAAAAAGTGCTATTATAGGAAGGAATCCATTTCAAGGAGGAAAAGAAATGCAATTTACTAATTCAGAACGAATACATAATGAAGCGTTAAAACATATTGTTGGTGGTGTAAACAGCCCCTCCCGCTCTTACAAAGCCGTTGGCGGCGGTGCCCCAGTGGTTATGGAACGAGCTCAAGGAGCCTATTTTTGGGATGTCGACGGGAACCAGTATATTGATTATCTAGCTGCTTACGGTCCGATTATCACAGGTCATGCCCATCCTCACATTACAGAAGCGATTAAAAAAGCAGCTGAGACTGGTGTTCTTTATGGAACTCCTACCCCGCATGAGGTAAAGTTTGCAAAAATGCTAAAGGAAGCCATGCCCTTTTTAGAAAAGGTTCGTTTTGTGAATTCAGGTACAGAAGCTGTCATGACAACGATTCGTGTAGCACGTGCCTATACTGGAAGAGATAAGATTATTAAGTTTGCAGGTTGTTACCATGGTCACTCTGACCTTGTTCTTGTTGCAGCCGGGTCAGGTCCTTCTACTCTCGGCACCCCTGATTCTGCAGGAGTTCCCAAGAGTATCGCCCAAGAAGTGATTACCGTACCTTTTAATGATATTGAACCTTTTAAGGAAGCGTTAGAAAAATGGGGCGACCAAATAGCTGCTGTCCTAGTGGAACCGATTGTCGGGAACTTCGGAATTGTCGAACCAAAGCCGGGATTCTTACAGCAGGTAAATGATCTTACTCATGCTGCAGGTGCACTCGTTATCTATGATGAAGTCATTACAGCTTTCCGCTTTATGTATGGTGGAGCACAGGATTTATTAGGAATTCAGCCAGATTTAACAGCTTTAGGGAAAATTATTGGCGGCGGTCTGCCAATTGGAGCCTATGGCGGACGCAAGGAAATTATGGAAGAAGTTGCGCCACTAGGCCCAGCCTATCAAGCAGGAACAATGGCAGGTAATCCAGCCTCCATTCTTTCGGGGATTGCCTGTCTTGAAGTGCTAAAGCAAGATGGAGTTTATGATTACCTTGATCGATTAGGAGCTATGCTTGAACAAGGAATTTTAGCGGCAGCTAAAGAGCATGATATTCAAATTACCATCAATCGTTTGAAGGGTGCACTTACGGTTTATTTTACAAACGAAAAAATTGAAAACTATGAGCAGGCAGAAAATACCGATGGTGAAACGTTCGGAAAGTTCTTCAAGCTAATGCTGCAACAAGGAATAAATCTTGCACCTTCTAAATATGAAGCATGGTTCTTAACCATTGCTCATACTGAAGAAGACATAGAGGCTACACTTCATGCTGTAAATAATGCATTTTCTGCGCTTAGAACCGAATAAATATACATTTTTTATTCAAATATAGAGAGTGAAAACCACTCTCTATATTTTTTACTTTGTTTTGAAAACGTTTTCAATTCAACACTTTTTTCCATTTCTCTTCCTTATTGTTTCCTCAATTTTCTATCCACTTTTTTGTATATTTATTTGATTTCTGAAAATTCATATGATAATATAAAATTATTATTTTTCTAAAAATTTCTATAACTCCCCGTTTTTTATGGCAGCAAATCTTACACTAAATACCTATATAGGAGGTGAATCGGCTTTAGATGGACATCCGCTGAAGCCAAATTTATATGACAGAAAGATGGACTCCTTCCCTTTTTAAAGATTTCCACAAACATGAGCACGATGCCTGCGGAATTGTCGCTTGTCTCGAAAAAAACAAACTTCCAACAAGAAAAAACATTTTTGATTGCATAGATGCCTTAGTTACCATGAATCATCGTGCTGGTTTCATTAATGGTGAAGGGGATGGGGTTGGGATTCATGTTGATATCCCAACGGCACTTTGGAAGGAAAAATTACAAAGTGCTGGTGTAGACCCGTCTCATACAGATCATACTAGCTTTGCTGTAGGTCATGTTTTTATCAGCCAAAAAGCTGACTGGTTATCTACTAAACAAGAATTACTAGAGAAACTGCAAAACTATGGTTTAGAAGTCATTTTTGAAACGAATCAAGTCACAGATTCAAGTGCTTTAGGTCCCATTGCGATCCAAGAAAACCCTGTCTTCTGGCAATTTGCCTGCCTTTCTGAACAAGCAGGGCAAGAACTGACGAAAGTCTTATTCGAAGTAATTATCGATTTCGAAACCAATGAACATGTGCATGTTGCATCGCTAAGCCAAAATCATGCAGTATATAAAGTTATGGGCGCTGGCGATATTCTCTCTCGTTACTATAAGGATTTAGCTAGTCCCATTGTTGCCTCAACGATTACTCTCGGTCATAATCGTTACTCTACCAATACCCTTTCCAGTTTTTTCCGTGTACAGCCTTTTAGTGTGCTCGGTCACAATGGAGAAATTAATACCATTGCCAAACTTCGTGATGAAGCAAGGATGATTGGTGTTCCACTCGTAAAGGACGGCAGTGACTCACAAGATTTAAGCCGGACAATGGAAACCTTAATATGCCGTGAAGGATATACATTATTCGAGGCAATGGATTTGTTATTCCCGCCTATTATCAATGAAATTAAAGCCTACTCTCCTGACTTACAAGACTTATATACTTACATTCGTGAAGCTTGGGGTCATTATGCGCAAGGTCCTGCTGGCATTATTTCTAGATATGGAGATGAAGCAGTGTTTAGTGTAGATGCATTAGGTCTACGCCCTCTTTGGATGCTTGAGATCGAAACTTCTTATTTATTTTCATCTGAACCAGGGATCATCCCTTCTAGTGAGTATGTCAACGAACCTAAGCCTTTGGCTCCTGGAGAAAAAGTCGGCTTTAAGTGGAACAATCATAAATTAGAAGTTTACGAGCAGAACCGCTTTCAAAGAGAGGTTTATAACCGCTTTTCCAACCGCTTAAATCTTGGAAATTCTAGATTACGTTTACAAGTGCCAACGTTTGAAAAAACGATTACCATGAATTATCCCGACAAAATTCATAATGGACAATATAAAGCGTTTGGCTGGGAAAGAGACCACATTCAATTTATTGAGCAAATGGCTGAAAAAGGTGTCGAGCCAATTCGCTCCCTTGGTCATGACGCACCATTGGCTGCACTGAATCCTGAACGCAAAAACATTGCGGATTATATTAAAGAAAGTGTAGCAGTTGTTACCAATCCAGCCATTGACCGCGACCGTGAAACGGAACACTTTTCAACAAGGGTAATTATCGGAAAGCGTCCTGGTTTATTCAAAAAAGATAAAATAGAAAGTATTCTTGAGTTGACCACTCCCCTCCTACTAGAGGGCAAGGCTGGTTTTAGCTGTTCAGAAACGATTGGGCAGCCGAGCTTTGATCAAGTCGTTCAGCATTTCCAAAAGCAAAAGCTTGTCGCGTTTATTTCGGCAACCTTTAGGAAAGATGAAAGCATTGATAAGGCACTAACAAGAATTTCGGATGAAGCCGTTCAAGCGGTTACTTCAGGAAAGTCATTAATCATCCTTGATGACGCAAACGCCCATCAGGAAGACTTTTACTGGATTGATCCACATTTAGTTACATCTGCCGTCGATCAAGCATTGGTAAAGGCAGAATTAAGAAGAAATAGTTCATTAGTACTTCGTTCAGCTGCGATTCGTTCGCTGCATGACATCGTGACAGTTTTTGGATTAGGTGCAGATTTAATCAGCCCTTATTATATGTTCATGACAGTGCTTGATGAAGATAATAAACCTCTGATTAACCTCTATAATGCATTATCGAAAGGACTTGAAAAGGTAATTTCAACCATTGGCATTCATGAATTACGAGGATACGGCCGGCTATACTCAAGCATTGGCCTACACGCTGAAATTGCCAATATATTAAATATAGTTAACTTTTTTGGCTCCACAGAGATTGAGAATGATTTTGAAGCAATGAAGAATGACGCTTTTGCTAGAGCTGTAGATTATCAGAATGAGAAGGAAAGAGTCGGGAAAACGTTCCACTTATTCCCACGTATTTGGAAGGCGATAGGTGAAGTTGCTGCAACTGGTGACTACAGTGCCTACCGGGAAAAAATCAGCGAACAAGAAGAGCAAAATCCAACAACAATCCGTCATTTAATTCAATTAAAGCAGAGCAATCAAACAATCTCGCCAGAAAATGTTAACATTACAGTTGGTGAACATGATTTACCATTTATTATTTCTTCTATGTCATTTGGTTCGCAGAATGAGATTGCATTTAGAGCTTATGCTGAAGGTGCTGACCGCTTAAACATGGTCAGTCTCAATGGTGAAGGCGGAGAAATCAAGGATATGCTTGGTAAATATCCAAAAACTAGAGGACAGCAAATTGCCTCTGGACGTTTTGGCGTAAACGCTGAGCTTTTAAACTCATCTAATCTATTAGAAATTAAAATTGGTCAAGGTGCAAAGCCTGGCGAAGGCGGTCACTTACCTGGTTCGAAGGTTACAGCTAAAGTTGCTGCTGCACGTAATGCCACACTTGGATCTGACTTAATTTCACCATCAAATAATCATGATATTTATTCCATTGAGGATCTTGCACAAATGATCCTTGAGTTAAAAACAGGCAATGACCAAGCGAAAATTGCTGTAAAGGTACCAGTTGTACCGAACATCGGCACCATTGCTGTTGGTATCGCTAAAGCTGGCGCTGATATTATAACATTAAGCGGTTTTGATGGCGGTACGGGTGCTGCCAGAATCCATGCGCTTCAGCACGTTGGACTTCCAGTTGAAATCGGTGTAAAAGCAGCCCATAATGCCCTTCTTGAAAGTGGACTCCGCAATCAAGTAGAAATTTGGGCAGATGGCGGCATGAAGAGTGCTCTGGATGTTATGAAGGTTATGCTCCTTGGTGCAAACCGTGTTGGTTTTGGAACACTATCAATGCTTGCAATTGGCTGTACTACTTGCCGTGGATGTCATTTAGATACCTGTCATGTCGGGATTGCTACACAAATTGAATCTGAAGTTCAAGCGAAGGAACATGGACTTCGACGTTTTGTACCACGTCAACTTGACCTTGCTGTTAATGGTATCATGAATCTATTTTCATCCTTTGGAAACGAATTGAAAGCTCTGGCGGCTTCTGTCGGTATAACTAATTTGCAGGACGCGGTAGGACGCTCTGATTTATTAGAGCAGGTTAAAGGAAAAAATCGGCTTAACCTATCGTATCTATTAAAGCCATTAGAGATTAGCCAATTCACCAAAATAGAAGAATCTAAGGCATTACAAGAAGTTCAATTGCAAGTGGCCGTTGGTGCTGAGTATTTAGACGCCAGCGTAGATCAATTACACTCTTCTCGTGAATTCAGTAGCGTCACTTCTGAACAGCGTGTCTTAGCAAGCAGAGTTTCTTGTCATCGTGTCCGTGGAAGACTTGATGGTTCTTACCAGCAACTCCCTCCTGTACAGCTGAAGTATAAGAATGGCTCCATTCCTGGTAATGGATTAGGAGCGTATAATAGCGGCGGAATTGAAATTACGGTTAACGGCGGAGGTCAAGATGGAGTTGGTAAAACTTCTTTTGGTGGTAATATCTATATCCTGAAGTCCAAAGGAAAAGACGGCAATTATTATAATGGTTCTGTTGGAAAAGGTTTCGGATATGGCGCACAAAAAGGTCTTCTTGTAGCTCAAGGTAATGCTGACGCCCGTGCAGGAATTCGTCTTTCTGGTGCTGACCTAATCATCGGGGGCTTTGTGAAGAAGCCTATTCCTGAGAAAGAAACAGGTAATATCGGTGCCAATGCAAATATTAAGGGTTTTGCCTTTGAATACATGACAAACGGCCGCGGCTTAGTTTTAGGAGATCCTGGTCCATGGATTTGTGCAGGAATGACTGGTGGAGTCGTTTATGTCCGCCAACAGCCTGAATTAGGTTTAACAGCAGAAGCGATCATGCGAAGGATTGCTAAAGGTGCTAAAGTCTCCGTCATGAGCTTAACCGACAATGGGAAAAAAGATGTGAATGAGCTTCTTGGTAAATATACAGATGTACTGGCCAATGATGGTCAGACAGAAGAGGCAAATCAGCTTCGTGCGTTGCTCTCTAACCCAGAAGATCACTTTATTCAAATTGTTCCAGTCAAAGAACAAGCTGACCCAGCTGTTTCTACAGAATGATATTAGAAGAATGTCCGCTTACTAAGTGGACGTTCTTTTTTTACGTTTAAACAAATATCTTTAACTATTGCTGATAAAAATTCATATAATATCTCTTGATAAAATTGTTTAATCCATGATATAGTACGTACTTGTTCATTAATGACGTAAACTATATACAAATCACTCAAATTGAAAGGAAACTATTTGGAATGAAGTTAGGTGCCCGCATCTTTAAAACGGGAATTGCAATTGTCTTATCCCTTTACTTAGCCCAGCTGCTGCACTCACCCTCTCCTGTATTGGCAGGCATTGCTGCAATTTTTGCAATCCAGCCAACGATTTATCGGTCCTATTTAACGATTGTTGAACAAATACAAGGAAATTTAATCGGTGCGATTCTTGCGGTGATATTTGTTCTTCTACTAGGAAATCACATTATCATCATTGGCTTAGCTGCAGTAATTGTTATTATTATCAACCTTAAATTAAAAATTGAAAATACAATCGGACTATCTCTTGTAACGCTAATTTCAATTATGGAAACCCCTGGTACCGATTTTATACCGTTTGCCGGAATCCGTTTCTCAACCATCATGATTGGCGTCTTTTCTGCCTTTGTGGTAAACCTTGTTTTCCTGCCGCCTAAATATGAAAACAAGCTGTATTTTAAAATTACAGGGACGACAGAGGAAATTATTCGCTGGATTCGATTAAGTACTCGGCATGACTTTGACCACAATTTGCTAAAGGCAGATATTGAAAAATTAAAAGATAATTTAATTAAAATAGAACAGTTTTATTTAATGTATAAAGAAGAAAGAAGTTATTTTAAAAAGATTAGCTTAGAAAAGTCAAGAAAACTAGTAGTCTTCAGGCAAATGAGTTCTAGTGCCAAAAAGGCACTGGATACATTAAAAAAACTTCACCGATTTGAAAACGAAATCCTTCATCTGCCAGAAAATTTTCAACAGTCGATTCAAGAACAGCTCGACAGTGTGATTTACCATCATGAGCAATTAATGCTTAGATTTATTGGCAAAGTTCCAACACCTTTGGACAATGAAACAAATACTTGTATTAATAATAAGGAATTATTCGAGTTATTCTTGAGCCATCAAAAGCTCTACAGTCATCAAGACGACCCGCATTTGTATCATACTATGCAAATAATCTCCTCCATCATTGATTACGGGGAACAGGTTGAACATCTAGATACATTAATAACTAGCTTTCACTCCTTCCATCATAATGAGGTATCGATTGAACAGAAGGATATAGAATAAAAGAGAACAAAAAATGACGTATACCAATACGTCATTTTTTGTTGCTTTTTTCTATGCCTCCAGCGGAGCCTTTTCTTTATGCTGTTCTAACTGCTGAACTTGAAATAATTTATAATAATTTCCCTTTTTCTCCATTAATTCATCATGTTTACCTACTTCAACAATTTGGCCATGTTCGATTAAAACAATTCGATCAGCATGGGTGATGGTCGATAAACGGTGGGCTACCACAAAGGTGGTCCGATCCTTCGCCAATTTATCAAGTGCTTCTTGGATTAGATGTTCACTTTCTAAATCAAGAGCTGAAGTTGCCTCATCTAAGATTAATATCGGCGGGTTTCGTAAAAACACGCGGGCAATAGCGACTCGTTGCTTTTGACCGCCTGAAAGTTTAACGCCTCTTTCCCCAACCTTGGTATCGTACCCATTTGCTAAATTTTCGATAAAATCATGGGCATTGGCTGCTTTAGCGGCTTGATAAACTTCTTCATCCGTTGCCCCGGGTTTACCTAATAAGATATTGTTCTTAACAGATTCACTAAATAAGATATTATCCTGAAAAACCACTCCTATTTTATCTCGGAGGGATTGGACCTGGAAGTGGCGGATATCCACTCCATCTAAGAGTATTTTTCCTTTAGTGACATCGTAGAAACGAGGTATTAGGCTGACAAGTGACGACTTGCCTCCACCGCTCATCCCAACAAGGGCAATCGTCTCACCTTTTTTTACATTAAGGTTGATATTTTTCAGGATCATTTCCTCTGATTCATTGTAGCTAAAGTGAACATGGTCAAACGTAATGTCCCCCTTCACATCCTTGCATTCGACGGCATTTGGAGCATCAACAATATCATATTTTTCATCCATGAATTCAAATACCCGATCCATCGACGCGAAGGACTGCGTCAAGGTTGTGGAAGAGTTCACAAGCCTTCTTAACGGATTGTACAATTTATCAATATACGCAAAAAACGCAATCATGGTCCCCAACGATAAATCTCCTTGTATAACAAGGTATGCAGAGTATCCGATCACAAGCAAAGGAGCAATATCGGTAATGGTGTTAACCGCTGCAAACGCCTTTGCATTCCAACTGGTGTGCTCTAACGCTTTATCTAAAAAGTTTTTATTTTGTTTATCAAACTGTGTCTGCTCAAACTCTTCGATTGCAAAACTTTTTATGACAGGCATTCCTTGCACACGTTCATGAAGGTAACTCTGAACCTCAGCAAGCGCTTGAGAACGAGACTTTGTAAGTTTACGCAAGTTGCCAAAAAAGTATCTGATTGAAATCGCATAAAGTGGAAATAACAAAATCGAAACCAACGTTAAACTGACATTCATATAAAACATAATGATGATGGCGATAACAATTGTGGCGATATCCAGCCACAAATTCATTAAACCGGTCATTACGAATGTTTTTGTCTGCTCAACATCATTTATAACTCGTGAAATGACTTCTCCAGAACGTGTATTAGCATAATACTTAAAGCTGAGTTTCTGGATATGGGTATACATACGGTCACGGATATCATATAAAATTTTACTTGATGTCCATTGTGCGAAATATTGGCGATAATATTCAATTGGTGGTCTTAAGAAAACAAAAACAACAATCATTACCCCCATTATCAGAAGTAGTTTTTCTATTTTCTCATCATTGGTTAAACCACCTTTTCCAATAATATCATCCACAACATACTTAATGAGCATGGGTATGATTAGAGGAATGGCAAATTTTACAATCCCGATAATAATCGTCCCAAAGATTTGAAGACGATATGGCTTAACAAATTCAAGATACCTGCGAACACTGCTCAAGATTGCCCCTCCTTTCTGCTGTTACATCAATAGGAACATGGAAAAATGATGAAGGCAGCTACTATACCGTGTAGGTGCCTTCATCATCTTTCCATGGCGTTGGACATTTTCCATTAACGTCTGTAAGTTAAGTAACGCTCATACCAGATATCAATAAAATCTGGTGCAAATGGTCCTTTCCGCTGACGGATCCATTGAATGAGCTTATCAACATTTCGTTTTAATATTTGGTCAATCACTTCGGGATATTTCATCTCACGACGGTGACGTTCATACTCATCTTCATCCAACAAATTAAACGTCATATCAGGGAATACCTTGATATCGAGGTCATAATCAATATATTTAACTGCTTCGCCATCAAAGATAAATGGTGAGCTGAGATTACAATAGTAGTAAATACCATCTTCACGAATCATACCAATAATATTAAACCAGTATTGTGAATGAAAATAACAAATTGCTGGTTCCCTTGTAATCCACGTTCTTCCATCTGATTCCGTTACAATTGTGCGATCATTCCCGCCAATCACTAAATTTTGGGATCCCTTTAAAACGGTCGTTTCTTCCCAAACGCGATGGATGTGCCCATTGTGTTTATAGCTATGTATTTGTATTGGTTCTCCTTCGATGGGTACGCCCATGATTCTCCCCTTCTTCCTTCCTAAACGCTTTGTAACCTTTATTCCTGTACTTAATCGACAAATGGTAACAAATCATTTACTATTTCTTATTATTATAACGGTTGAATAAAGAATTTAAAACAAAAGAGCCATTGATTTCAATGACTCTTTGAAAAAAATTACCTATTTTTCACTATTTTTTACATTTTTGGCCTATATGGAAGGTTCTAAGTCACTTTCACGATAGGATTGAATCACTTCTTCTGTTTGTTTTTCAAAAATTTCCTGAATTTCTTTTAACTCTTTTTTCATTTGATTGATATCAAATTGAACACTTTCTAACTCGGTTTCGTTTTGAATAGTCTGTAGTTGTTGTTCGATTTCTTGACAACGTTCAAGTTCTCCCTGAAGGTATAGTAATTTTTCCATTGTCAACATCTGCTCAGATACTAAACGGTTAAAATGATCCATTTACCACACCGCCTTATTTTTTCTATCTAATATGTATTCTTTAATCAGCAGTTATATCCTTTGACTACTTATGTAAACTTGGGAGAAGTTTTGTCGAAAAAGTTTTTTTCACAGAAAGAAGACGCTCTTTCGAATGAGAGCGCCTTCTGCTTACGAATTTATTAGCTTTGACCAAATTGACCAGAATTTCCTTGGCCTTTGTTAGCTTGAGATTGCTGGTTTTGTCTTCTTACTTCAGCAGCATCTGTTTGGCTAGCGAATTCAGTTCCGAATTGACCAGCTGAACCAGCAGCGCCAGCAGAACCTTGTTGAGATTGCTGATTTTGTCTTCTAACTTCAGCAGCATCTGTTTGGCTAGCGAATTCAGTTCCGAATTGACCAGCTGAACCTTGAGATTGTGCATTTTGTTGTCTAACTTCTTGGATGTTAGTTCCAGCAGAAGTTTTGTTTGGTTGTTGGTTGAAGTTGTTTGCCATTTTAATCACCTCCACAAAAATTAAGATACCCAGGAGGTGAAAAGACTATCCAAAAAAGTTTCAAAAAAATTTACTCTTAGACCAATAACGAAATCCCGCCATCGACAATAATGGTTTGCCCTCGGATCATACTAGAGTTTTCAGACAAAAGGAACATCACACAATTTACCATATCCTCGATTTCGACCATTCGTCCCGCTGGAGTTTTCTCCTTGGCTTCCTGGAGAAGCTCCTCACGATTTGGAAAATGTGTTAAGGCCTCTGTATCAACGGCCCCTCCAGAAACAGCATTAACCACGATATTTTTCGGAGCTAATTCTACTGCTAAATATCTTGTTAAGGCTTCTAAGGCTGCTTTAGACACCCCTACGACCGTGTAATTTTCTAAATAACGAATAGATCCTAAAGAACTTATGCTGACAATCTTTCCGCCGCCATTTTTCTCCATTAATTTGGCCGCTTCTTGCGCACAAAATAGTAAAGCTTTACTGTTAATATTTAAGGTCCAATCCCAATGGTTTTCTTCTAATTCCATAATAGGGCGTTGAACTCCTGAGGCTGCATTATTAACAAAAATATCCAGTCTGCCGAATTCTTCTTCGATTTGTTGGAACATGGCTTTAATTTTACTAACATCACCGACATTCGCCTTTACTACTAATACTTTTCTGCCTAAAGCTTCAATCTCTTCTGCAACTTTTAGTGCGGAACTTTTACTTCTTGCATAATTGATGACGATGTCATATCCCTCTTGAGCCAGCCTTAAAGCTGTCGCTTTCCCAATTCCTCTGCTGCTTCCTGTTATGAGTGCTACTTTTTGTGTCATTTTATTCAAATTCCCTTCTAAAACAAGTTTTGTATTCATTTTAGCGTTTTAATGTATAGTTGACAATTGATTACAAAACCTAAGGCTATTAAATGAGAATGAGAAAGGAAGAAGATTATGTATGTAGGACGGGATATGACAGAGCTTTCTATGGTCTCTAAAGCTGAATGGAGGGACAGCGAACTAGCCTTCTTTCACCACTCATTGCAGCAAATTGCACCATACTTAAATAGTGAAGGTGTTACGATTCATCGTGAAATCATAGAGGAAATTGAAAATCGCGGCGGAATAAAGCGTCAAGAAGCCGATTACACACATGGAACACACGTTAGTTACGATTAATGTAACATCCCACCTTTGTTACACGTGTTACGTTTCCTAACGAAAACATTGAAAATGCAATTCAAAAATGACTATCAATTTGTTGATAGTCATTTTTGATTGATATATCCATAATTTTGATATTAACTAAAGTGTTAATTCATTTTACTATCAATAAAAAGTGTACCGTCCGGTTGAATTTCTGCATAAAAAACATCAGATACCGAATTAACCCCTGCTTTTAGAAGTTCTTGGTGCAACCAGTCAGTACTCAGGTGTAATTTGGTTAAATTTTCAGTGTTAATGTTTCCATCCAAAACGATTCCAGTTGGAAGAGGGAATTCTTTTTTCTTATTATTTACGTTCATATCCCCCTTCGTTAAAGGCTCTCCAGATTCCTTTTTCATGACTGAAAGTTTACCATCTGTTTCAAATATTGCATACTCTACTTCTGCCATAGAAAAAACGTCCTTTTGTCTAAGCATAGCCCTTAAGGAATCCAAATCTAATCTGCTCTTTTGGAGGGCTTTTTCCATAATCTTTCCTTCCTTTACCAGGATTATAGGTTCACCTACTAGAAACTTTCTAGCGTTTACAGATCTAATATCTATATAACTCATTAAAAGTGTGTAAATACTCCATCCTGCTAGAGCAATAAGTCCATTACGAATACTTAATTGATGGTCAAGTACAAGGCTTGCAGCTATTTCACCAATAGCAATAGCTGAAACAAAGTTGAAAAAAGTCATTTGACTAATCTCTTTTCTACCCATCATTCTAGTTAGTAAAAATAATACAAAAAAGCCTAACGTTATCCTTAGTAACAAAGTGTGTATTTCCATGCTTTCACCAACCATTGCAATTTTTCACTCAAGAGAATCATTCTTGTTGAGTTATCGTCGTAATGCTTTTAACTTGCCAATTTTAACCTGTATATATTCGTTAGCTCTAGAGGAAATAAAAATACGTTTTTGGAAATCAAAAAAACACCGCAAAATGCGGTGCAATTTTAGGAAGTGATACTTTTTATATGGATTCTTTATAAAGCTTAAGCATTTTATGAAAAGAAACTGGAAAAGCATGCTCTTCTATTTCATCTAAAGTGATAAATTTCCATTCACTATTTTGCGAAAAATCTGAGTCAATTTTGCCTATATATACACGGATATTCCAGACTAGGTGGGAAAAAACATGTTCTATTTGACCAATATTCTTTTCTATCTTAATATTCATATCAAATGATTCTCTGAATAACCCGGCAATTTGGGCACGTTCGATTACAAATGGTTCATGAAGTTCCACATTTGGAAATTCCCATAAATTCGCTAGCAGCCCATTTTCAGGACGTTTATGAATTAATATACTTCCAGTTTCATCCTTCACAATAATTGCTGCAAGCTCAACACTTCTTTGTGAGTTCTTTTTCGTTTTGACAGGAAGTTCAGTCTCGACTCCCTCATGAAACCCTTGGCAATGATCCCGTACTGGACAGAGTAGACAAGATGGGGATGTAGGAGTACAAATTAATGCACCCAATTCCATTAATGCCTGATTAAAAGCAGAAGGATCATCATGGGAGATAATCTGCCTAACAGCGTTTTCGAATACCTTCCTTGTTGATGGCTTCGCGATATCCTCCCAAATCGATAGGATTCTTGATAAGACTCTCATCACATTCCCATCTACCGCTGGTTCAGGAATACCATAGGCAATACTTAAGATTGCACCTGCAGTGTAGGGACCCACTCCCTTAAGGTTTGAAATCTCCTTTGGTGTATCCGGTACCTTACCGTCGTATTTGGCGTTTACTTCCTTAACAGCTGAATGTAAATTTCTGACCCGTGAATAATAACCTAGCCCTTCCCACGCTTTTAGAACTTTTTCTTCATTTGCGGTGGCCAGATCTTCTATAGTTGGAAACCATTCTATAAATCGATTAAAATAAGGAATAACCGTATCCACTCTTGTTTGCTGCAACATGATTTCGGATACCCATACTTTATATGGATCCTGATCTTTTCTCCATGGCAAGTCGCGTTGTTCGGCTTTAAACCAGGATAATAAATCTTCCTGAAAATTTTTTATTGAGATATTTTCTATGTTTTTCAACTCATTTACCATTACAAAAGTTCCTCCAGCCTGTTAAACAAAACGAAATAAGGGAATATAATAATAAGCATTTTTTAACGATAAGCCAATTTAAGTATTTTGACAAGAACTTATTAAAGGAGGATTTTTCCTTTTGGATACTGGAACTCATGTTGTTATGGGAATTGCCCTTGGCGGTCTTGCGACTCTTGACCCAGTGGTTGCAAGTAACTCAGCAACTGCCACGAGTGTTTTAATTGCTACCATCGCTGGCTCACAAATACCTGATATTGATACCGTTCTAAAGTTAAGAAATAATGCGATTTATATTCGTAATCATCGTGGTGTCACTCATTCAATACCGGCTGTGCTTTTATGGCCCCTTATTCTACTAGCGGTGATTTTCCCCTTCTTTCCAGGGGCAAATCTTCTTCACCTATGGGGCTGGACCTTTGCAGCGGTTTTCATCCATGTTTTTGTAGATATTTTTAATGCTTATGGAACACAAGCACTTCGACCTTTTACATCTAAATGGGTGGCGCTGGGAGTAATTAATACCTTTGACCCTATCATCTTTGGAATTCATGTGGCAGCCATCGTTATTTGGGTTATCGGCGCACATCCTGGATATACCTTTTTAACAATGTTTGTCGTTTTATTTGGGTATTATTTACTTCGTTTTTATGCCCAAGCGAAAGTACGGGCAGCCGTTAGAAAAATGATTCCCGATGCGACTGATATCATTACGTCACCAACCATGAAGTTTAACTTCTGGAGAATAGCTGTTATGAATGAAGAGGAATTTTTTGTTGGCAGGGCAATGGGAACAAATATTGTTATATACGATCGTTTCAAGCGGGTACCTGTTCCCAAAACGCCAGTCCTCGAGGCAGCTAAAAAAGATAGTAATCTTGCGGCCTTTCTATCGTTTTCTCCAGTGTACCGTTGGGAATTAGATGAGTACGATGACCATTACGAAGTTCGATTCATTGATTTAAGGTACCGCAGCAACGGGCATTATCCTTTCGTTGCAGTAGTCCAGTTGGACTTGGAGCTAAACCCAATAAGCTCTTACACAGGCTGGGTGTTCAGTGAAAAGAAACTACGAAAAAAGCTCAGTATTATACCGAGTTGATAAAAAAGAAGCGGAATCAGAGTAGATTTCGCTTCTTTTCGTTGCTATTTATACATGTGGAAGAGCCTTGGTTTACCGGTACTGTGGTCATTAGTTCAACGATGTTTTGTCTGGTTTGAGAAATTCTTTATATTTTGGATTTTTAGCCACAAAGTCATGGAGTCTTCCGCCATAATTTTCTATCCATTGTCTCACAATTCTTTCGGTCATTTCACTGCCAAGATAATCTCTTCCTGCCTTTGCAGCGGTTGTTTCGAAATCCTCCCACATTAATTCAACCCACGTCCTTGCTTGATTATAGGAGAGCATATCGTTTTTTTCTAACAATAGTTTTGCTAATTTTTCATGATAATCATTCATACATTCACCTCATTGCCAATTTCTTATAACATAACCTGCTCCTAAAATTCGAATACTATTATCACGTGATAAGCACTGGTGTGACGACACTTTGCTATTCATGGTTTCTCATTCCCTTTTAATGGAGGTACAGCATGAGAAATAAAGAAACCAATTTCCCTAACCAAAACAACAACAAGTTAGAGGGAGAGCCTAGAGCAAAAGCAGAATATGCTTCTAGAAGAGCCGATGGCACAATCAATACACACCCGCAGGAGCGGATGCGTGCTTCTGGTCAGCGTGAAAAGGATACACCTGAGTTTATGTAGTCCTCAAACAGGAGCAAACCAGAGACTTGTTCTCTGGTTTGTTTTATTTATTTAAGTTCTTTTAACATTGAAATGGGTAAGGCTTCCTCTTTCCCATCACCTTTTAAGCGGTATCCCCAAGCAAATACACCATTTAGATAGTCTATTTTAAAATACTCCCCTGGGTCACCCTCCAGTTCATAAATTTCTCCTGGCTTGAAATTGGATGGCTCCAATAGATAGGCTCGTGCCATAACAGCCTTCCTCTCGAGCACAGCATACTCACTAACCATCCCCATTTGCTCTGCTTTTCGCGCTTTCTCTAGCAGCTGAGCGATTTCCTGCTTTAATTCTTGCTCTGTCATGGAACTATAGCGTCTCTCCTGTTGTTGCATTTCTTCCCACTCCCATTTTCGTTTTTTCCTTTATTTTAGTATAGTTATTTTTATGCAATTAATAAAGGATGAAGGAGAGAATTCAATGAAAACCATCATTGTTACCGGCGCTGGTTCTGGATTGGGGAAGGAATTATCCTTATTATTCTCACAGCAAGGCTATCACGTCTTATTGACAGGAAGATCGGGCAATAAGCTTTCCTCAGTTAAAAGCGTGATTGAACAAGCAGGCGGTAAGGCAGATTTTGTTGTGCTTGATGTGCAACAAGAATCCGATATTACAATGAAAATGGAGGAAATAGGCAAAACCTACAAAATCTTTGGGTTGGTCAATAATGCTGGTGTCGGACATTTCGGTCCTTTTGTGAAAATTACACAACGAGAAATTAGCGAGATGCTTCACACGAATATTCTAGGTACCATCTTAATGACAAAAGCTGTATTGCCTTTACTTCAAGAACAAGGTGAAGGTCTGCTGATTAATATTATTTCAACCGCAGGATTAAGAGGGAAGGTCAATGAAGCTGTTTATGCCGCTAGTAAATTTGCTGTCAGAGGCTTTACTGAAAGTCTGCAAAAAGAATACGAAAATAGTCCGATTAATATTAAAGCTGTTTATATGGGTGGCATGGATACTCCTTTTTGGGAAGGCAGCAATCACGTAGCTGACTCTTCACGCTTTCGTTCAGCTAAAGAAGTAGCGGAAATGATTATCGAGCAAATCCACCAGAATGAGATTATTATTGAAAGTAAAAAATCATGACGACCAGTGTCATGATTTTTCACTTTCTCCTAGATATTTTTCAATCAATTCGATTGAAAACCCTTTTCGATATAAGGTTTGTTTCATTTTCTGTTCGTATTCAAAGCCGCTATATTTACTATACTTCCGCTTCGCTTTTTCGCCTTGATACCTAATGGCTTCCATTTCCTGATCTTGTTCTTTATCCATATTAACTTCATTTAGTGCTGCATGAATAATTTCAAAAGAATAGCCCTTCCTTAACAACAATTGTTCCGCTTTTTGCTTAACAATCCTCATCGAATCCTTTGTGCTTTTTTTTATTAATTTTTCGGATACCTTTATTGCTTTTTCAACTTGATCCTCTTTAGAGTACTCGGCCATAGCCTGTTTAATGAGAGCCTCAGTGATACCTCTCTCTTTTAACTCCGTTATGATTAAGTCTGGGCCTTTATCTGCCGTATTCATTTGAGTTCTTACAAAGGAAAATGCATATTCCTCATCATTAATGTATTTTTGAGAATCCAATTTATGTAGAACTTCAATAATGATAGGTTCTTCTACTTCCTTTTGTGTCAGATATTCCTTTATTTCTTTTTCAGATCTCATTCTTCTGGCCAAATAATTAACAGCGAGATGATAGGCCTTCCGGATATCGTCTTGATACTGTATTTCCTGAATGGAAAGTTCATCAATCTCCAGCCCTTTTTTTAAATGAAACCTTACGAGTACATCGCTATCGACACTAAAGGCATATTCTTCACCTTTTCCATAATCCATAAAAATATTAAAGCGGTCTTTATTCTTCTGCTGTGTGGTGATTTTTGTAATAACAGCCATATCCGTCACCTCACCCTTACTTTACCATATTTTTTTCACATTTGAGTATCATTCCATTCTTATAAGGTAAAAATGGAGAATGTGCTTAAATTTTTCCATAAGCTTTATAACGATTAACAATAATGTTGAAAGGAATGAGCAAAATGGCAGGAAAAAAGAAGAAGGATATGGGCAGGGGTAAATACAGCTTAACAAGTACACAAGAGGTACTGTATCAACGTGACTTTAAATTAGCAGATCGTGCTGGCGGATTTAACGACAGTAAAACTAAACTTTAATATTTTTCCACTAATGGACCTCTTTCTAATGGTAAAGCTAATAGAGGGAACTTCTTACGTTGTTCCTTAAATGCTAACATTGAAAGGGGTTTTTCTAATGGGTCGTGCGCAGGGACATAAAACTCGTGATAAAAACAAAGCATCACTTCCACAGGTTCCTAAAAACATGAAATCAGATGGTTATGATGTGGAATATTCCGCTGAATTTGCTGATCATGCAGACCTTGAAGCAATGGCACGAGCAAATGCAGCCAACCAGCGCGTGAAGCGTAGAAAAAACAAATAACCCTTTTGAGAAAAATCGCAGTAGTTTTGCTGCAAAAAAAAGAGAAGCAGGTTTATCCTGCTTCTTAAAAATTTATAAGGGGGAAAAATGTTAAATCATCGTGTCCTATAGAGAGATTATCGCCATTGTAGGCAAACAGGACTCGGTAAAACTCATTAGGTGATTGTGAATTGAATCACTATCTCCTTACCTCTTCACTATACCCTCGTCTTCCTCCAATAACAACGTCATTCACACTTTTTTAACATATTAATGTTAGAAATATGAATAGCATGTGAACTTTATAAGCTGGTTATATTAGAAACTCATTAAAGCGGCAATAATGAAATGGTTTCTTTTGATTTTATGTGTGCAATCATATCTAACCATTCCTGCGGCTTATTTGAAAGAATGGAATAATAAGTGGTCAGAAAGTCAGCCACAAGGGAGGCAGGAATATATTCAAGATCATCGTTCATTGGCATAAAGCAAAAGTCCAGTCCTTTAACACCCTCGCCATTATTCTCCCATGACGGATGTACGTAGTCTAAATTGATTCGTTTATATCCTAAATGGGAAAGAACTTCACGACGCACATAAGGGTCCATGACCTTCACACCGCCAAATTCGTGACCTACCCGATATGGATCATAAATTTCGGCAAACATACCGAAAAGCTCTTTACCATTTTCAGCTGCAAGCTTTTGCAAGTCCTTTAGACGGTTCTGTGCTAAAAATCGTCCAAGGCTAAGACCAGGCTTACTAATGATTGTGAAATCTGTCATCGCAATATTCCATTTTGGATAATAGCGATACTCAGTTGCTCCTACAACTTCATCTCCGTTAACTGCAACGAATACGCGAATACCCGGATCTTCTAAGGGCTCTCTCCATAGGTCATACTCTAAGACTTCCTCAGGCGGAAAAATTTCTCCCATTAGATCATGAAGTTTTTTAAAGTTTGGATCTTCAATACTCGTAATTCGGTTATATTCCACTTTTACACTCTCCCTATGTTCGATTAAATGGATTCTTCCATTCCATTAAGGCTGCGTAATTACACGATTCCTCATCTTCTAGATAATTTTCTACTATGCCAATCGGCACTCTTCCACAACGAAGCAAAAATGTAATAACAGGGTCTTTCAAATCCCCTTTTATTACTTTATTTAAATATTGTTGAGGTGTCAGGGTATCAGCTACCTTATGATAACCAGGCATTCTTCCGCCGCCCAGCAGCCTCACAAGCTTTTTCTGAATCACAACATGGTACATCGCCTGCATTATCAATTTTCCCAGACCAAACTTTCTGAACCTTGGCCTTACACTGATATCCACAATATAGAGTGTGTCACCACTAGGATTATGATTTTTAATGTATCCATGGTCCGTGATCTCTTCCCATGTATGCTCCATATGGTTAGGATCAAAATCCACACAAAGCCCTGTAAGGGAACCGGCTAAAATACCATCTACTTCAATACATATAGCTCCCTCTGGGAATCTCATCACATGGTTTGATAATTGTTCTTTATTCCACCATAGTTCTGAAGAAAATGGAGGCGGAAAGCATTCAGACTGTATTTGAATAAGTTCGTCAAAATCGTCTTGAGTGTAATTGCGAATGATTACAGGAACTGGCTTATCTTGGTCAAATACGTAGAATTCGCTCCGATACATGGCCAATCCACCCTTCCATTAGTTTTCCCAATCAGGATATAAATCTGTTCTCCGGTCACGCCAAGTTGTTACCGAACCACGTTCTCTAACTTCATATAATAACTCTAAATCAAGGTCTGCTGTTACTACCATATCGTTGTTCATTTCACCCTCCACGAGAATACCTTTTGGCGGGAACGGGATATCATTTGGTGTAATAATAACTGCTTGCCCAAAATTAGCCCGCATGAAATCAACGGTTGGCAAGGCTCCGACAGTTCCGGTTAAAACCACATATACCTGATTTTCAACAGCACGTGCATGGCTTGTATAGCGAACACGATGGAAGCCATGGCGGTCGTCGGTACAAGATGGACAAAAGATGACATCTGCCCCTTTGGCTTTTGCCATGCGGACGATTTCAGGGAACTCAATGTCATAGCAGGTAAGCAGGGCGATTTTTCCTTTTTCTGTTTCAAAGATTTGGAAGCTGTCACCCTTCTCCATGTTCCACTCATTTACTTCCGTAGGGGTAATATGAAGCTTTGCCTGCTCGCCAATTCTTCCATCTGGATAAAATAAATGAGCCGTATTATATAGCTTGCCGCCCTTTTCAATAACATGGGTACCGGCAATAATGTGCATGTTGGTTTGTTTCGCATAATTAGAAAACAATTCTCGGTATTGTTCGGTGAAACCTGGCAGATCATTGATGGTGAGACTCTGGCCCTTTCCATTTCCAATGGATAGCAGCTGTGTGGTAAAGAACTCAGGAAAAAGGACAAACTCTGCTCCAAATTCCTCCGCCGTTTTTATATAATGCTCGCATTGTGCGGCAAATTCTTCAAAGGATTGAATGGTATGTAAGTGATACTGTACAACCGAGACCCGTAATTTCATCGTTCTTCCTCCTTTTTAAAAAATCATATGAGGAAATTATCTACTATTTTGGATAGTAATACAAATAAAAAACCACCCTCCGGTGGTTTTCACTTATTTACCTAGTTTTCCTTCGCCAAGCTGGATTTGTTTTAGGACTTGTTCAGGAGATGTTCCACCGAAGCTATTACGAACGGCAACAACATGCTCTGGTGCTAGAACCTCATAAATATCCTCTTCAAATAACGAACTGAACTCCTGATATTCTTCAAAGCTCAAATCAAGCAAGAACTTTTGCTGCTGTATTGCATATAAAACAATTTTCCCAATGACTTCGTGTGCATCTCTAAATGGAAGACCTTTTCTCACCAAGTAGTCAGCAATATCAGTTGCATTTGAGAAGTCATTATTAATTGCTTTTCGCATAATCTCTTTATTTACCGTCATCGTTTCAATCATGGGTGCTAACAGCATTAGAGACCCTTCCAATGTCTCCACTGTATCGAACATTCCCTCTTTGTCCTCTTGTAAGTCCTTATTGTAAGCAAGAGGTAAACCCTTTAGGACAGTCAGTAATCCTATCAAATTTCCAAAGGTACGACCAGTCTTTCCTCTTAATAGTTCTGGAACATCAGGATTCTTCTTTTGCGGCATAATGCTAGAGCCGGTACAGAAGGAATCATCAAGTTCCACAAATTGAAACTCTTGGCTTGACCAAATCACAAGCTCTTCTGATAATCTTGAAATATGCGTCATGATGATAGAACCAATTGAGAGGAATTCTAAGATAAAATCTCGATCACTAACGGCATCCATACTATTTGGATAAATCGTCTCAAAACCAAGTATCTCCGCAACACGCTCACGGTTGATAGGGAATGTCGTCCCTGCTAAGGCACCAGAGCCTAATGGCAGCCAATTCACACGCTTTAAACTATCGATTAGTCTCTCTTTATCACGTTCAAACATCCAAAAATAAGCCATTAAATGATGAGCAAATGAGACCGGCTGCGCACGCTGGAGATGAGTATAACCTGGAATTAAGGTATTAATATTCTCTTTTGCCTGCACAAGCAGTGAACCTTGAACATCCTCAAGAAGTTTTATTAATTCCGTTGTCTTTGTTCGTAAGTACAGGTGCATATCAGTTGCTACTTGGTCATTTCGACTTCGCCCAGTATGAAGCTTGCCACCTACAGAACCAATTTTTTCAATTAATAACTTTTCAATATTCATATGAATATCTTCATCTTCAACTAAAAATTCAACTTCGTTATTGTCAACCATCGTTTTAATTTCAAGCAGTCCCGCTTTAATTTTTTCCGCGTCTTCAGCTGGAATAATACCGCACTCACCTAACATTTGAACATGCGCCAGGCTGCCGGCAATATCCTCTTTTGCAAGCTTTTGATCAAAGGAAATCGAAGCTGTAAATTCCTCAACTAACTTATTGGTTTCTTTCGTAAAACGTCCGCCCCATAATTTGGACATTGTTGCCCCTCCTCGAAAACTAACAAGTTTGCCCTCGAAAAGGTTTCGAGGGCACCCGCTTATTTCATTATTGTTTCTTTATTATTTACCTCAGAATATACTTTTGTTGGAAGTCCCCAAATTTTGATAAAGCCAACAGCAGCATTGTGGTCGAACGCATCCCCTTTAGAATAGGTTGCCAATTCTTCATTATACAGACTGTTCGGTGACTTACGACCGACAACGGTATGGTTTCCTTTATGAAGTTTCACACGAATAGTACCTGTAACGACCTTTTGTGTTTCATCAATAAAGGCATCAAGAGCTGGCTTTATTGGTGAATACCAAAGTCCTTCATAGATGATTTTTGCCATTTGCTGTTCAACTTGAGTTTTAAACTGAGTTACTTCACGTGTCAGTGTTAAAAATTCTAATTCTTTGTGAGCATTAATTAAAATTAACGCAGCAGGATTTTCATACACTTCTCTGGATTTAATTCCGACTAGACGATTTTCAATATGATCGATACGGCCGACACCATGCTTACCGCCAAGTTCGTTCAAAGTTTCAATTAATTGCACCAATGGCAGCTTCTCACCATTTAACGCAACCGGAACACCTTGCTCAAATTCAATTTCAAGATATTCAGCTTGATCTGGAGTTAATTCAATTGGAGCTGTCCAATCAAATGCAGCTTCAGGTGCTTCTGCCCAAGGATCCTCTAACACACCAGCCTCACAAGCACGTCCCCAAATATTAGCATCAATCGAGAAAGGATTGTCTAAATTCACAGGAATTGGAATACCATTTTTCTCGGCATATTCTATTTCCTCGTCACGAGTCATACCCCATTCACGTACAGGAGCCACAACCTTTAAGCTTGGGTTTAATGCTTGAATAGAGACTTCGAAACGAACTTGGTCATTTCCTTTTCCAGTACAGCCATGTGCTACAGCTGTAGCTCCCTCTTTTTCTGCAACTTCTACTAATAGTTTTGAAATTAACGGACGTGAAAGTGCAGATGATAATGGATATTTTCCTTCATATAAACAATTAGCCTTTAAAGCTGGTAAAATATATTCTTTCGCTAATAATTCTTTTGCATCAATCATATAGGCTTTAACAGCACCTACATTAAGTGCCTTTTGTTTAATTGCTTCTAGATCTTTTCCCTCACCAACATCTAGACCTAGTGCAATAACATCATATCCATATTTCTCCTGAATCCATTTCACTGAAACGGATGTATCTAAACCACCTGAATAAGCTAAAACGATTTTTTCCTTCGCCATTATATATATCTCCTCGCATATATGTGAATTAATATTCAATCAATAGAATTATTATACAACATAATTCAAAAAAATCTACTACTTTAGTAAATTTTTTAAAATTGCTTTTTGAGCGTGGAGGCGATTCTCCGCTTCATCAAACACCACAGAGTGTGGCCCATCAATAATCTCAGCTGTTACCTCTTCTCCTCGATGTGCCGGTAAACAGTGTAAAAAGATATAATCAGCTTTAGCATGCTGACAAATTTCTGTATTTACTTGATATGCGGCAAGATCCTTTAATCTTTTTTCCGTTTCTGCTTCCAGACCCATGCTGGTCCAAACATCCGTTACGACAATATCAGCATTTTTTATAGCTTCTATCGGATCATGTGTAATGGTAATTTTGCTTCCAGTTAATTTTGCTGATTCAATCGCTTTTTCTGTAATCTTCCCATTTGGTAAATATCCTGGCGGACTGGCAATGCTGATATGCATTCCAACCTTTGCCGCTCCCTCCATTAATGAATGAGTGACATTATTGTTGCCATCCCCTAAATAACACATTTTTAATCCTGCCAATTTTCCTTTGTGCTCTTGAATGGTTAGTAAGTCTGCCATTACTTGTGCTGGATGATGTAAATCTGTTAGAGCATTAATAACAGGTACTGTTGCATGTTCCGACAGTTCTTCAACCGTGCTATGTGCGAATGTCCTGATCATTATGCAATCAATATAACGCGATAAAACTTTAGCTGTATCCGAAACACTTTCACCCCTGCCAAGCTGCATATCTCTTGGACTTAGGAAAATCGCATGGCCTCCTAATTGGAGCATCCCTACCTCAAAGGAAACTCTAGTACGAGTAGAAGCTTTTTCAAAAATCATCCCTAGAACCTTTCCGCTCAAATAAGGATGTGGTTTTCCTTGTTTTTGAAGGCTTTTCAGTTCCTTTGCTTCCTCTAAAAGGTAAAGAATCTCATCTGTTTGAAAATCGGACAAGGATAAAAAATCCTTGCCTTTTAATTGTGGCTGCTGTGACACAACCTTCGCGTTCCAGTTAATCACATTTGACATGTTCCACACCGCTCTCTTTGATATTGTAATATTCCGTTACTGTACGTACCTCTGATTGAGTAATCGTTTGAGCCTGAAGGCTGACCATTGCTTCCACTGTATCTAAATGAGTAAATACTGGTACATTGTAGCGGGTCGCTTGTTCACGAATGTAAAAACCAAACTTAATTTTATTTCTGCCTTGGTTTGGTATATTGATGACAGCTTGAATGGTATTGTTTTTGAATAGTTCATTTACATCTTCGTTATCTTTAATAACCTTTTCAATTATAAAGCCATTTTCTTGTAGGAATTTTGCTGTCCCTTCCGTTGCAGTTAGCTTATAATTTTCATTTACAAACTGCTGAAGAATTGGAAGGCTGGCTTGTTTTTCCCGATCAGATATGGAGCAGAACAAATAGTTCTCTGTTTCATCGCTTGATGTAGGGAACGCTTTTTCAAGCGCTTCATGGAAGGTTGCTCCTAAACCTAACACTTCACCTGTTGATTTCATTTCCGGTCCTAAAACGTGGTCGACTCCCTTTAATTTGCTTCTTGAAAATACAGGTGCCTTAACCGAATAATAATTCGGTTCTGTTAATAAACCAGTTTCATGCGACAGTAAATCCAAAGATACTCCTAATTGAGCCATTACCGCCCATTCAATCATTGGGACGCCTGTCACTTTGCTCATTATTGGAACCGTACGTGAAGAACGTGGATTTACTTCTAAAACAAGGACTTGATCCTGGTAAATAACAAATTGAATATTCATTATGCCTACGATTGGTGCCGATTTGGCGATCTTTTCAGCATAATCAATCAATGTTTCTTTTATTTCTTTCGCCAATGAGATAGGTGGAAAAACACTAATACTGTCACCAGAATGTACTCCAGCTCTTTCGATATGTTCAAAAATTCCTGGGACGATTACATTCTTTCCATCACTAATGACATCCACTTCACATTCTAATCCAGGCATATAGCGATCCACTAATAATGGCCACAATTTTTCCTGTGATGAGTTTTCTTCAAGCTGCTGGATATAATAGTTTAATTCTTCTTCTGTAAAAATAGTAAACATTGATTGGCCGCCAATTACATAAGATGGACGAACCAGCACCGGATATCCAAGTTTTGCAGCAGCCTCTAGTAATTGATCTTTATGGGAAACGGTCTCGCCTACAATATGCGGAATATTTAGGTCTTCAAGCAACTGATAGAATTCTTTCCGATCTTCAAAGCGGTCCACATTTTCTACCGTTGTACCAAGGATTTTTACTCCTTCTTCTTGAAGAGCATGTGCTAAATTAATGGCTGTTTGGCCGCCGAATTGAATTAATACGCCCTCAATATTTTCTTTTTCAATAACCGTTAGAACATCTTCAGCCGTTAATGGTTCGAAATACAGGCTGTCGGCTACAGAATAGTCTGTACTTACTGTCTCAGGATTATTGTTAATGACTACTGCCTCATAGCCCAGCTTTTTAATTGCTTTTGCTGCATGGACTGAGCAGTAATCAAATTCGATTCCTTGACCAATTCGGATTGGTCCTGAGCCAAGAACAAGAATCTTTTTACTGGTTGTTACTTCTACCTCATCCGCTCCAAGCCAAGTGGAATAGTAATATGGGGTAACGGCGTCGAACTCTGCAGAACACGTATCAACCATCTTATAACCAGGTTTCCAGTTAAGTTCTTTCCATTTTTGTCTGATTTGTTTTTCATCTATTTGGTAGATCTGTGATAGCAGTTTATCAGAAATATTGTGTCGCTTCGCTGTTTTTAATAAAGAAAGAGGTACATCGTTCCAAGTATAAGAAGCTAATTCTACTTCTAATGCAACAATAGTGTTGATCTTATATAAAAACCATGAATCAATTTCCGTTATCTGCTTAATTTGTTCAAGAGAAATCCCTCTTCTGAATGCTTCAGCAATCATAAATAGTCTTTGGTCATTAGGTCTCTCAAGTTTTTCAAATAAAACTTCAGTTTCGATACCTTTGTTGGATTCCAAACAAAGTCCATATATATTTAACTCCATTGAGCGAATTGCCTTATTTAGTGCGCCTTCAAAAGTACGGTCAATTGCCATTACTTCACCAGTTGCTTTCATTTGTGTACCTAGAGTACGATCCGCTTCAGGGAATTTATCAAATGGAAAGCGTGGGAGCTTCACAACAATATAATCAATTGCTGGTTCAAAGGATGCAAAGGTGTTACCTGTTATTGGGTTCACAATCTCATCTAAATGATAACCAACTGCACATTTAGCTGCCATCCTTGCAATTGGATAACCCGTTGCCTTGGACGCTAATGCAGATGAGCGGCTTACCCTTGGATTTACTTCGATAATGCAATACTGGTTGGATTCTGGATTAAGAGCAAATTGGATGTTGCAGCCGCCAATAATCTCTAATTCTCTAATAACTTTTAGAGAAGAATTTCTAAGCATTTGGTATTGCACATCTGTTAATGTTTGTGATGGAGCGACAACAATGGAATCACCTGTATGAACGCCGACAGGGTCAAGATTTTCCATGTTACAAACAATAATACATGTGTCATTGGCGTCTCTTATAACCTCATATTCAATTTCCTTCCAGCCTTTAATACTTCTTTCGACTAGTACCTGGTGGATGGGGCTTGCTGCTAATCCCTTTTTCAGAACATTTTCAAGTTCTTCACCATTATGGGCAAATCCGCCGCCGTGTCCGCCTAATGTATAGGCTGGTCTGATGATAACGGGAAAACCTATTTCGTTAACGAACTCTACACCTTCCTCATACGTATGAATAATCGCTGATTCAGGGATTGGTTCGTCAATCTTTATCATTAAACTGCGGAACCGATCACGGTCCTCGCCATTTTTTATCGATTCTACAGAGGTTCCTAACAGGTCTACATTGTATTTTTTTAGAATGCCTTTTTCATAGAGTTCAACTGTTAGATTTAAACCAGTTTGACCGCCTAAAGTTCCAATAATCCCATCAGGCTTTTCTTTTTGAATGATTTTTTCAATCGTTTCAACATTTAATGGTTCAATATATACTTTATCTGCAACGGTTTCGTCCGTCATAATCGTTGCTGGATTGCTATTGATTAAGACCACTTGTATTCCTTCTTCTTTAAGAGCGATACAAGCCTGTGTTCCAGCATAATCAAATTCAGCTGCCTGCCCGATTACAATGGGACCTGATCCAATTACTAATACTTTTTTAAGGTTTTTATTTAATGGCATAACGTTTATCTCCCACGGAATTGATCTGATATACAAAATTTTCAAGAATGTATTGGGTGTCACTTGGTCCTGGGTGTGCTTCCGGGTGAAATTGCACGGTTTGAATTGGCAAGCCGCGATGCTTTAACCCTTCAATCGATTTATCATTAACGTTTCGGTACGTGATTTGGAATACCTGGGTATCAATACTTTCATCGACCACAACATATCCATGGTTTTGAGCTGTAATTTTTACTTTGCCTGTTGCTAATTCTTTAACGGGATGATTGCCGCCGCGGTGTCCATAGGCAAGTTTTTCCGTTTTGGCTCCATAGGCAAGGGCAATTAACTGATGACCTAGACAAATACCTAATGTAGGAAAGTTCTGGGTAATCTTTTTGATTTCTGGAAACCATTGTTTTAGCGCCATTGGATCTCCAGGGCCGTTGCTTAATAACACACCGTCTGGCTTTAAGGCTTTAATCTTTTCGAATGATGTATTAAATGGAACGATGGTAACCGAACATTTTTCATCTAACAGTGCATTGAGTATTGACTTTTTATGCCCAAAGTCGATTAGGACAACGTGGGGTCCTTCGTTATTGAAATATTGAATATTCTTCGTTGAGACCTTCTCTACCCAAAGTGGAGTTGCTGTGCTATCTGAAAAAGATTCTTGCTTCGTTTTGCTTAAGTAACCCTTCACAGTCCCGCGGCTGCGAATCGTTTTAACAAGTAATCTTGTATCCACTCCTGCAATTCCAGGAACGCCGGCCTGTATTAGCTTTTCAGAAAATTTATTAATAGATTGATAATGACTCGGAGTTTCACATAAATCACCAATAACCACTCCGGCTAAGGAAGGTGAAATGCATTCATCGTCCATTGCATTTATTCCATAGTTTCCAATGATCGGATAGCAGAAAGTAATGAGTTGACCTGCATAAGAAGGATCGGTAATGATCTCCTGATAGCCAGTCATACTCGTATTAAATACAACTTCTCCGATTGAATCCTTATTTGCACCTATTAGTACTCCTTCAAAAACTTCTCCAGTTTCCAAAGTAAGATATCCTAGTTCCAAAACACTCACTCGCCTTTCTCTATGCTTTGGAATGTTTTTTCCAACGCTTTGATAAATTCGTTCATTTCCTCTTTTGTTACCGTTAATGGTGGAAGCAGTCTAACAACAGATGGCCCCGCTGTTAAAATCAAAAGTTGATTTTCAATCGCTTTTTGAACGATTTGAGGAGCCTTATCTCCGACAACCATCCCTTTTAAGAGACCTTTTCCTCTGATATCTTCTATAAAGGTGTACTTTTCTTTAAATTTAGATAATAGTTCATCAAAGTACACTGAAATTTCCTTAACATGCTTTAATAAATCATTTTCAATAATATGGGATATCGTTGCGACTCCCGCTGCCGTTGCTAGTGGATTGCCTCCAAAGGTACTTCCATGTGTACCAGGTTCAAAGGCTTTCGCTGCCTTCTCCTTCGCAATAATGGCTCCGATCGGAAAGCCTGATCCAAGCCCTTTTGCTATACTAATAACATCCGGTTCTATACCGTATTGTTCGTATGCAAACAGTGTGCCGGTCCGCCCGATTCCTGTTTGAATTTCATCAACCATTAAAAGGATGTCTTTCTCCGCACAAATTTCTGCGATTTTCTTTACCCATTCAGGATTAGCAGGAATAACGCCGCCTTCACCCTGAACCAGCTCTAGCAAAATCGCTGCTGGCTGAAGTGTATTTAGTTGATCAAGTGCTTCGATATCATTAAATGGAAGATAACTAAAGCCTTTAACAAGCGGAGCAAATCCATTCTGAATTTTTTCCTGTCCTGTTGCTGATAATGTTGCCAATGTTCTGCCGTGGAAGGATTGCTGAAAGGTAATGACACCGAATGAATCTGTTCCTTTTACCTTCTGGGCGTATCTTCTTGCCATCTTAATCGCTGCCTCATTTGCTTCCGCACCACTGTTACAAAAGAAAACTTGGTCTCCACAGCTATTCGCTGTGAGAAGTGCAGCTAATTCCTGCTGATTAGGAATGTGATAAAGGTTGGAACAGTGCCAAAGATTTTGAAGCTGCTCTTCAAGCTTTTCTTTCACCACGTCCGGTACATGCCCTAAATTACATGTCGCAATACCGGAAGTGAAATCTAAATATTTTTTCCCTTGATCATCCCATACATAGCTTCCTTTCCCCTTTACCAACGTAATGGGAAAGCGGCTATAGGTTGCCATTACCGGCGAAAGTGGGGAAACAGAAGTGTTAATGGTCATTAGGCAATCTCCTCATCTAAAACAATTTTTGTTCCAATATTTTTGCCGTTCACGTATTCTACCAAGCTATTTTTTTCAAATCCATCTATGATACCGACCATGGGGATTTTATGAACTAACCCATCAATGGCAGCTTTAACCTTTGGAATCATCCCGCCATAAATGGTTTTATTTTCAATCAGTTCTTCGACTTCAGTTTTGGTAACCAGGTCTAATTTAGACTTTTCACCATTTTTCTCTACTAGAATTCCAGGTATATCACTAATAAAACAAAGGTTTGCTCCTAGTGCCTTAGCAACAGCACTTGCGGCAACATCTCCGTTTATGTTGTACCGCTGTCCGTTTGCTCCAATCCCTACTGGTGAGATGACTGGAATGTGTCCTTGTTTTACAATGCTGTCGATGACTGCAGTATTTACCTCAACCACTTCTCCAACAAAACCTAAACTTTCATCTGAAGCGGGAACAGCTTTTAACAAACATCCATCCACACCACTAACACCGAATGAACTGCCGCCTGTCTCAAGAATATTCCGAACTACTTGTTTATTCACAGTACCGCTTAACACCATTTCTACAATATCTAATACCTCATGATTGGTTACTCTTAATCCATTTACAAAGGTAGTTTCTACATTTAAGTTTTTTAATAATTTATTGATAAGCGGGCCGCCGCCATGGACAATAATCGGCGTCCATTCTCCTTTTTGATGGAGGGAAATCACATCTTCATAGAATGTCTTTGGCAGATTTTCTAACACACTTCCGCCACACTTAATGACTATATAGTTCATTTTTCTCCCTCCACTTATGTGCGGTAGGATGCGTTGATTTTCACATAATCATACGTTAAATCGCAGCCCCAAGCCGTTGCACTTTCATCACCTTGATTTAATTCAACAAAAATTTTAACTGTTTCAAGTTCTAAGTACTCTTTTACTTCTTCTTCCACAAAGGGACAAGGTAAGCCATTTTCAAATACTTTGTAGGGACCAATTGCCACTTTCAATGCATTGGGCTCAACAGGTATTCCTGAATATCCGATAGCTGTAACAATTCTTCCCCAGTTCGGGTCCGTACCGTAGATAGCTGTTTTTACAAGATTAGAAGAAATTATAGATTTTCCAACTGCTCTAGCTGCCTCATGGCTGTAAGCTCCGTTTACTTGAACTTCAACAAGCTTTGTTGCCCCTTCACCATCTCTGGCAATTTTTTTCGCAAGCTCTTCACTTACTAGCTTTAAGCCAGCTTTGAATAAATCCCAATCAGGATGGTCTTTTGTTAACTGGTCATTACCCGCTAACCCGTTTGCCATAACTAAAACCATATCATTCGTACTTGTATCTCCATCAACGGTGATCATATTGAATGTTTGATTTGTTATATCTTTTAATGCACCATGTAAATCCTCATGGCCGATATTGGCGTCTGTTGTAATAAAACCAAGCATTGTCGCCATATTAGGATGTATCATTCCGGATCCTTTTGCCGCACCGCCAATGCTGACTGTTTTTCCATCGATTTTAATTTGGACACCAACCTGCTTAATACATGTGTCCGTTGTTAAAATTGCATTTTTGAAATTTTCTTCACTTGCATATTTGGTCTGAAGAATTTGATTGATACCTGTTTTTACTTTATCCATCGGTAAGAGCTCCCCAATAACTCCTGTAGAAGTTACTGCAACAAGGTGCTCCTCGATGCCTAGTTCGTTGGCAAATCCCTTTTGCATTTCAAATGCGTCTAACAATCCTTGTTCCCCTGTACAAGCATTGGCATTACCTGAGTTGACGATTACCGCCTGGATTTTATTTTCTTTAGCTATGCTTTCTTGAGTAACTAAAAGGGGGGCTGCTTGAAAAATATTCGTTGTATATACGCCAGCAGTTATTGCTGGAACATCTGAAACAATATAACCAAGATCAAGTCGTTTTCTTTTTATCCCGCAATGCATACCGCCTGCCACAAACCCTTGCGGCAACGTAACACTTCCTTCTTCTACTACAACGATTTCTTTATTTGATACTACTGGCAACAAATTAATTCCCCCTTATTCTAGGTAACTAGTAAAATATTATGGATACATTGGTATGCTAGTAAGTCCCGTCCTGACATCCCAATCGTTCATTATGTTTGCATTTTGTATTGCCTGCCCTGCGGCACCTTTAACTAAATTATCGATGACAGAAATAATTGTAAGTCGATTCGTTCGCGGGTCCACATGCAAGCCGATATCGCAGTAGTTACTGCCGCTTACTTCTTTTGTAGAAGGATAAGTCCCTGCTGGACGAATCCGTACGAAAGGATGATTCTCATAAAATTTATTGTACAAATCATTAACTGTATTCGTTGAAATCTTTTCCGTTAAGTTAACGTATGAAGTAATCATAATTCCCCGTGACATCGGTACTAAATGTGTTGTAAATGTTACGGTGATTGGATTACCCGTTTCATCCGTTAGAACCTGTTCTATTTCAGGAATATGCTGATGGGCACCAAGTTTATAGGCTTTAAGATTTTCATTTATTTCAGCATAATGAGCTGTTAACGAAAGGCCCCTTCCTGCACCAGAAACACCTGATTTGGCATCAATGATTATCGAATTTTCATCCGCTAACTTCGCTTTTAAGATTGGTAATAAACCAAGCGTAGTAGCTGTCGGATAACATCCCGGATTAGCAATTAGCGCTGAATTTTTAATTTCTTCTGTATATATCTCACTTAATCCATAAACAGCTTTACTTAAATACTCCTCTTTTGGTGCGGTATGCTTATACCAGGTTTCATATTCATTTTGCGACCTTAACCGGAAATCTCCTGAAAGGTCGATTACTTTCATTCCTTTATCTACAAGCTGCGGCACCAACGAGCTACTAACACCAGACGGCGTTGCAAGAAAAACAATATCGTTTTGCCTACTTATTTCTTCAACATCAAATATTTCGAGAGATAAATTTACAATATTTGAAAGATGTGGATAACTGTCACTAAAATTAGTACCTGATTGTGAGTTAGAAACAACTGTTCCAATCTCTATATGTGGATGATTTTGAATCAAACGAATCAATTCGATTGCTCCGTATCCTGTTCCACCGATAATGGCTGCTTTCATTTAATTCAACTCCTGCGTTTCCATTTATAATGAATCATTATACATACAATGTAATATTTATTCAAGAAAAAATTTAGCCCAATTTTCAGTTTTTATAGAATTTTATTACCATTATTTTTGCAAACGCTTACATAATAAGTCGTATAAATATCCAATTACTGTGCATAATTAATGCATATCAAACCCTCCCTCTATTATCGATGTTTTTTATGATGGTTATTGGTAAATACTGTTATAGAGTGTAAAGGAGGTATGCAGACTGTTATCTACAACATTAACATTTCAAAAAAAAGTTGACTTGGTGAAATATGACTTGCCATTTCTAAAAAAAAGGACGACTAGCCATTTCGAAATCTATCTTGAGAACTCCGACAAATCTCTAGGCGATGTCCATATCGAAAATAACGGAATTAAGCTTGTTTATTCAAGTGAGTTATTGTTAGAGGAATACATCATTATTCATGACATAATCAATCGCTTGCGTAAAGGAAATGATGTAACTGTCGATGATTCTAAGAGTTTTTTAGGTTATCTGTCCAATGGGGAGTCTGTATATATTGTTAAGAACTGGGAGCCTTGGATCGAGTATCTGCAAAGTTCGATGAAAAATTGTCTATAAACAGAAAGGTGATCGTATGCTATCTGGAAAAGTTATATCAGTAATCTCGGGTAAAGGCGGGGTTGGTAAATCCACTGTATCTGCGAATCTTGCTGTCTCCTTAAGCAGACAAGGTAAAAGTGTAGGATTGATTGATTTTGATATTTACGGAAGCAGTATCCCTAATATGATGAATATCAGTTTCGGTCCAAAATCAATGAATAATAAGATTATTCCTGTTGAATCTCATGGGATTAAAATCATGTCCATGGGTTTTATCGTTAAAAATAATGATCCGGTTGTTTGGCGTGGTCCCATGCTTGGAAAAGTCATCAACCAATTTATTAATGAAGTAATTTGGGGACCATTGGATTATGTGGTAATCGATATGCCGCCGGGTACGGGAGATGTTGCTATGGATGTAAATCGCCTAATTCCGAGCTCCCACCAGATCGTCGTCACAACTCCACATCCAACAGCCTCACATGTTGCAGAAAGAGCGGGTAAAATGGCTGCTATTAATAATCACAATATCTTAGGCATTGTAGAAAACATGGCTTATTTTCAGCCGCCAGACCTCGAGCAAAAATATTACCTATTTGGTAAAGGCGGTTCCGAACAATTAGCAGCAAAATTGGGTACTGACCTAATTGCCCAGCTGCCAATATTAGCTCCTAGCGAAGATGATTTTGAACCGTCTATTTATAAAAGAGGTTCCTTGCTCTTTGATAAATACAACGAATTAGCCGATAGAGTGCAAGATTCCATTGCATAAGAAAAAGGTGGTGCCCAAGTAACGGGGCACCACCTTTTTACTTTCCTATAATATTTCCTTTGTGACCCTGTAAAATTTCATGTACTTTTTGTTTGTCTTCCTCACTAAACTCATGTTCGTTCAAGGTTGCCATGAAATTTCCTATCATCGCTTCAAAATGCTCGTCGTTGATGGGAAGATCTTTATGTGCGTTTGCAATCTGTTCATTGCTGTATTTCCCTCCACCCAAACCATGCTCTAGAAATGTCTGAGGGTGATGCTGGATTCTCTCTTGATCATGATCCTTAAAAAACTTGCTCATCAGATCATCTGCATGGATTTTATGAAAGAATTCCTTTACGACAGAAGTTATTTTATCCTCATTGATATGCAAGATCCCGTCCTCCTTTAATGATCCATTACCTTGTCTATTCTTCTAAACAACAGATATGTTATAACCGTCAAAAGAAACATAAAGCCTAAGGCTAATACATAGTAAAAAAGATCTTCATAGTGACCAGCTAGATATTCCTCTACCATGTATTGAATAAGGATAATTTGCACGGTCATCAGACTCATAAAAACCCACCATGCCATTTTCATAGTACTCGCCTCCTAATGTTGAGCCTGGGTGATTCCAACAGCATATATTTTTTTGTTCTTATGTTTTAATTTAATCGATGGGAGTGCCCGCGGCGGAGGGCCAGCCAGAACAGAACCATCCTCAACATTAAAGAATCCATTATGGCATGGACAGGTTAGCTTGCCTGTATCCTTTTCCCAATAAACAGGGCACATTAAATGAGTACATTTGCTGTTATATGCCCTATATTCCTTTTCAGAGATTCGGACCAATATGGCTGAGTCATTATCTTCTGGGTAATGAAAGGTAACACTCTCTCCTACCTCGATATCTTTTTCATCAATAATAAATACTTCACTATTATGGCTTTCTTCTTTTCGATTCTTAGATAGCACCGCTAAAGGGGTGGCACTTACAAAGAACACACCCATTAGCGATAATGTAGAGGCAATAAAGCCCCTCCTATTCAAATCTAATTCGCGATCTCTCCTGATATTAAAAGACAATTTACGAAGAAATTCTTCTATCTTCTTCATGATTGAACACCATCGCCTTCTCTATATCCAAATCTATTTTCCTCTGTATCTGGCAGCCCAATAACTGTTCGTGTTTCAATGATTGTGCCTCCAAAATCCCATTTAAATTGAACAGGTTTCGGAGGGTCATTTTTAAGATCACTCTGATCCACAAAGCGAATCGTATCAGTTGGACAAACGCTTGCACACATCGGTGGTCTGCCTTTTGACGTACGGTCATAACACATGTCACATTTATACATCACTTTTTTCACATCATCCACTTTTGGTATCCCAAAAGGGCAGGCATACGTACAGTTTTTACAGCCAATACATTTTTCAATTGAGGCAGATAAAACGGTACCATCAGCAGTGATAGAAATCGCTTGTACTGGACACGATTCCGCACATGCAGGGGTCACACAGTGCATACATGGTGTGGGAGACGCCGCAACCGTTTCACCGGGATTCAACTCATCAACAAACATCCTTGATAAATGATCATGCCCGCTGCATTCCTCACATCCAATCACACATGCCCTGCAGCCTATACATCGTTCATAATCAATATATAAAACCTTATCCATGCATTTCACCTGCACTTGAAGCTATCTTTTCAAGCTTAACCGCGCACACCTTGAATTCAGGAATCTTTGATTTCGGTTCAAGGGCCGGATTCGTTAAATGATTGATAGCCAAAGATTTCCCCCAATGATACGGAACAAATACCATATCTTCGCGTGTTATTTTAGTGACTTTGGCTACGAGTTCAATGCTGCCCCTTGGGCTCGAGACTTTAACAGTTTCACCATTGGAAATGTTATATTGTTCTGCTAATTTTGGATGAATTTCTACGTATGGATCCGGGCAAAAGTTTCTTAGCGTGTCAATTCGGCGTGTTTGATTCCCACTTAAATAATGGTACACGACTCGTCCTGTTGTAAGAATGATTGGGTATTCCTTACTCGTTCGCTCATTAGGACCTTTATACTCAAATGCTAGGATTCTTGCTTTTCCGTCCGGAAAATTAAATTTCAAGTCTTCAAACAATCTTGGCATTCCCTCTGATTCCTCTGTTGGACATGGCCAGAATACCCCTTGCATTTTATCAAGCTTCTCATAGGTGATTCCGTAATAATCCGCAATCCCGCCTTTACTTGCTACACGCAATTCATTGAAAATGTCCTCTGGCGAGTTAAATTGGAAGTATTGCCCCCTGCCAAGACGTTCAGCAATATCACAAATTACCTTCCAGTCGCGTTTCGATTCCCCCGGAGTACGATCAACCCCTTTAACTCGCAGCACGCGGCCTTCTACATTTGTCATGGTTCCATTATCTTCAATCCATACTGTTGATGGAAGAACTACGTCCGCCAACTCCGCAGATTCTGATAAAAAGAAGTCCATACAAACAAAGAAATCAAGGCTTTTAAGATACTCACCTACATCTCCCACAGTTGGAGACGAAACAATTGGGTTGCTGCACACCAATAATAATCCTTTTATTTCCTTACCAAGAGACTGAAGCATTTCAAAGGCTGATAAACCAGGTCCGGGAATCTCAGATTCGTCAACACCCCAAACACCTGCAATATATTCTCTTGCTTTCGGGTCCGTAATTTTCCGGAAACCAGGAAGCTGATCGGTTTTCTGCCCATGCTCTCTTCCGCCTTGCCCATTTCCTTGGCCGGTGAACGTAGCCACGCCAGAACCCTTTCTTCCAAACTTGCCCGTTACCAAACATAAATTCACATAGTTAGAAACTGCATCTGTTCCTGTCGCATGCTGCTCCACCCCGCGTGCAAACATGGCAAATCCGTTCTTAGCCTGACCAAAAATTCTTGCTGCGGTGATAATTTTATCAGCAGCAGTTCCGGTTATTTCCGAAACATATGCCGGATTATAGGAATGGACCAATTCCTTTAATTCCTCAAAACCAGTCGTATGGTTCGTAATAAAATCCTGATCTATTAGATCTTCTTTAATCATGACATGCAATAATCCATTCACTAAAGCAACGTCCGTACCAGGGCGGATATTCAGATGAACGTCCGCAACAAGTGCTGTTTTTGTCTGGCGTGGATCGACAACAATTAATTTCGCTCCGCGGTCTCTCGCACCCCAAATATAAGGCATGGATAATGGGTGGCATTCAGCAGTATTGGAGCCCGCAATTAGTAAAACATCAGCAAACTTGATGTCAGACCATGGATTGGTCCCACCTCTGTCGATTCCAAGGCTTTGATTAAACCCTACAGATGCAGACGACATGCAATAACGGCCGTTATAATCAATATTTTTCGTACCCAGCCCAATCCGAGCGAATTTACCCATTAAATAACACTTTTCATTGGTCATCGATGAGCCGCTGTAAATTCCAAAAGCATCTTTTCCATGCTTCCCCTGAATTTCTTGGATTTTTGAGACGATTAAGTCCATTGCTTCTTCCCAAGTGGCTTGCTCCAGCTTGCCATTTTTCCGAATAAGCGGATGAAGGATACGTTCTTGGTGCTCAGCCTGCCGGTAAGCAGCGACACCTTTTGGACAAAGCCTTCCCCCGTTCATTGGAAAATCATATCGCGGCTCCACTCCTACGACAGATTGGTCTTCTTTTCGGACGCGGATGTTCATACCGCATTGCATCCCGCAGAAGCAGCAATGTGTTGAAATGAGTTCCTCTCCATCTCTTAAAATGGCGTCGTAATCTCTTTGTGAATAATCTTTATTTTGAGCATGACCCATCTACTGTTTTCCTCCCTTCTTCAGCTGTAGTCCATTTCTTCCAGTTGGTTCTAATATAAGGTGTGCCTGACCTAGCTCAATTTTTGCTCCATAACCGCCTAATCGGTGACTAACCCTTCGGCATTCGGCACACATATCAGAGAAATGTAAGTTCGTATGTTCAATGGGTACAGACAAATGCCTTTTTTCTAATGCTAATTGAACATCTTTTATTTGGGTTGCAGTGGCATATTCGCGCCCACATCGTGCGCAAGGCTTTTGTTCAGCCATAGAATGGTACATAGGAACCATCACAGCTAAAAATCTAAGCGGTAAATGCCAAAACTTACTAAAAGGAAAATAAAGTAAAAAGATAATGACAGTTACTTGATGGGCAAGACCAATCCCTAAATAAAAAGCCCCTTCCATCCATAGTGCCGAAACGGTTAATAAGGAACCTGTAATCGATATTGCAATTAATAGAAACAGAGGAAAGAAATCGTATTCCTTTGATTGTTCTACTAGTTTTTTTTCATCTGTTACTCTTCGATATAGAGCCATTCCGCACCCAATAATCGTTGCAATTCCAGTCCAATTTAATCCGTGATAGATGGCAATAGCTAGTGGCGAATCTACTCCCATTCGAAATAGAGGTATTCCAAAGACAACTGCAGCATAGGTTTTTGGCTCTACCAATTCAAAGTGCAGCCAATTTAGAACAAGCGCAAACGTGATGGCAAAAGAAAACAAAACTCCCCAAGAAATAAACATGTGCTGTGCCCAGCGGTACATGGATCTTTTTCTAATAAACTTTTGCTCTCCAATATTGGTATAAAGAGTTTTCAGGACGAAAGCTAAACCCTTGGCACTAAACATCATCTTAATGCCCTGTTTCCACAGCCTTCTCGTTGGCGGTCTTAATGTCCATGAAGTGATTCTTATTGTTAATAGAACAAAGCATAAAATCGTTGCCCATAAATACCCGTATAAGGCCATATCGAAATAACCAAATTGTTCTGAACCAATATAAACGGAAAAGAATAAAATCACTAACACGATGAAAACATTGCGTGCTGATTTTTTTGAAAAAAGCAGTGAATCTTCTTCATATGGATAAAAGTTCATATGCTAACTCCTTTACTCTTTGTCTCGCTTAGTATGCCAAGGGACTATAAAAAAATTCCCAGTAAATTAGCATAAATAGGTAAAGTGATTGTGTTAAAATAATAGGAAGAAAGATTATAATTTGAGGATTTGATTGGAAGTTATGAAACAAAGGAAGCCCATTCTCATGGCTATAGGAGTCATTACACTTTTTCTGTTACTATACTTTGCTTTTTTACATACTAAGATTAGAGACCATGCAAATACACAAGTCCCTAAACATGCTGATTTTATCATTATCCTTGGGGCACGGGTTAAAGGGGAAACACCTTCGCTGGCTCTTCAATATCGGATTGACGCGGCTGCTGGCTATATGAAGAAAAATAAAGAAACCATTGCAATCGCATCAGGGGGACAAGGACCAGGAGAAGATATTACTGAAGCGGAAGCGATTAAAAGAGGATTAGTTGCACATGGAATTCCTAGTAATAAAATATTACTAGAGGATAAATCAACAGACACCGTTGAAAATATCCGTTATTCAAAAAAACTCATTCCGAAGCACCTCAAAACTGGATTGATTGTCACGAATGATTTTCATCTTTATCGAGCTAAGTCTATTGCTAAAGACCAAGGTTTGAGTTTAGAAGGTATTCCTGCAGCAACGCCGGCCGTAGCCATTCCAAAATCATACGCAAGGGAATATCTCGCAATAACTAAATATTATTTAGTTAAAACCTTCAAAAAATAAGCAACCGGCCCATTTTATAACGGGTTTACTTTAACCAGTGATATTTAAGTTAAGCGGAGATTTTTCGGTTATTTGGTGAATTGAGCTCGTTTCGGGGTATATAAGCGACAGTTTTCCGGTTAAGCAAAGCAGAATTAACCATTTTCATGTTTTCAGAGTCAATAGTCGGATTCTTTCCGTCTATTCAAGCTATTTTCAGTGCTATTTCTTAATTAAGAGAAAATTCTCCGCTTATTTATCAAACTCGCTTTAGCATCTAATTAACTTGTTCACAAAAAGAAAATTCAAAAAGGCTTAGAGATATTTGCACCTCTAAGCTTTTTTGACTGTGAAATATACTGTATAGTTTATTTAATTTGGTCTCCGATTTACAGTTTTGCACCTCACAAGTAAACCCGTTACCATTTTCATTAGCCGGTTTCCTATTCTTTATAAATCTGATAATTATTCTTACCTTTTTTCTTAGCTTTGTATAAGGCTAAGTCTGCATGTTTGAATAGTACTTTTTCATCTATATTAAAATCCTCCAATAAAGAAATACCAATACTCGATGTAATGTGTATCTTCTCGTTGGCAATGATCCATTCAGCATGCAGACTCTGTTGAATTCTATCTGCAATTTCCGAAACATTATTCTCTTCTGTCAAATCCGGCAATAGAATGACGAATTCATCTCCACCAATTCTAGCTAAAATATCATTTTTTCTTAACGCACTCTTAACACGCTTGGCAAATACCTTTAGTACTTCATCACCAATGTCATGTCCAAAGGTATCATTTATTTCCTTAAAGTGATCAATATCAAGAACAAATACAGACAGGGTCTGCTTCGTTCGTTTTGCTTTTTCCATTTCTGCTATCAAACAGTGTGAAAAGTAGGTTCTATTAGCAAGACCTGTTAACGGGTCTTGAAGTGCTAACTGTCTTAATTTTTCTTCATATTTTTTTCTTTCCGTGATGTCTTTATAGACGACTACTCCTCCATTCCAATCACCATTCTGATTATAAAGAGGTGAATAGGAGGCAAGAAAATGTATCCATTCTCCGTTTTTCTTTACACGTTTTACCTCTTGGGTAGAGACTGTTTCTCCCATTTTTATTTTTTCAATGATGTTTCTGAATTCTTCCTTACTGTCCTCAGGGAGAATACTTATCAAACGATCGTTTAAAACTTCTTCCTCCGTCCACCCGAATAATCTTTCGAATGCTTTATTCACCGAAACAAAATATTCATTTTTATCAAATATATACATGGCGTCTGCGACACTATTCCAGACTAGCTCAAAACGTTCCTTCATTTCTTTTATTAGGTTCTCTCTCTGTCTTTGATCCGTTAAATCACGGACAATAGCTAATAAATGGGTACACTTACCTTCTTGATTAAACACAGGAGTAATCGTTGATTCCCAATAAATGAAGTCACTATTTTTTGAGGAGTTTGGAAAATATGAACCACTCACCTTATCTTCATATACAATAGGTTTTTTCCTATCCATGGCCTCTTGATATTTTCTCTTAATCGTTTGGTAGGCGCTTTTTGGCAGAAGTTCCTCTATTGGTTTGCCAAAAGATTCATTTGTTAATCCGTATAGATCTTTCGCAGGTTTATTTAGAAGAATGTAACTAAAGGATTGATCACTGTTTACTTTTGTCAAGAAAACTAAATCAGTCATATTATTAAACAACTCTAAAAACAAGTCGAGGCTATTTAAAGTCTCAAGTTTAGATTTTTCAATCATATACCTAGCGCCTTTCCTTATTTTGATTATATCCCGTTTATCTTTCCATATAATGTTGGCTTCTACACTCATGAAGAGTATAGAAAAACTCACCCTAACAACACTTGATTGGGTGAGTTTTTCCATTATTTTGTTTGACCAGTGTAAATCTGAATCGCGTTTCTTAGGAACTCTGCTGTTCCTGGTTGTTCCTTATCATAATAAGCTGTAAATCTTTCGTCATCTACATACATTTGCGCTAGACCTGCATGGGCTTCCTTGCTGTATTCTTTCCAATAAAAAGTGAGCCATTGTTTGTGTAAGTCTGCTGCTTTTTGGGCCAGCTCACCTGCGGGATCTCTCGTTTTAAAAGCTTCAGCAAGTGTACTGTGAATTTGCTCAGCTAATGCTGTTACTTCTTCATACTGTTCCTCTGTCATATTCATAACTTTTGCATTAGAGGCTTCCACTTTATCCTTACCATAATTTTCACGGACTTCTTTTCCGTACTTCTTCTCGTTCTCCTCAATCATCTTTTTCTTAAAACCTTCAAATTTTTCTTTATTTGACATCGTAATTCTTCCTTCCGTAAGTGCAATCGTTTTATCGACATTGGCGATTAATTTATCTAGTTGTTCTCTTTTTTCGAGGAGTTTTTCACGGTGCTCACGCAGTGCTCTTGCACCATCAAAGGTCGGCGCAGTTACAATGTCCTTGATGCTGTCTAATCCCACTCCAAGCTCTCTATAGAATAAGATTTGCTGCAAGGTATTCACTTCTGCTTGACCATAGATCCGATATCCAGATGAATTAATTCTTGCCGGCTTAAGAATTCCAATTTCATCATAATACCTGAGTGTGCGGGTGCTGATACCTGCGAGATTCGCTAGTTTTTGTATGGTATATTCCATGTGATCATCTCCTCATAAATAACGATACACCTTTACGCAACGTCAAGGTCAATCCCTAGTTTGCCTATTTTTATAAATAAAAAAGAAACAGGAACACCGTCCTGTTTCAACTATTTTCCAAATTGTCCATATGGGGTGGACAGTGTCCACGAGTGGTGCCTGTCACCGATATTGTCACCGATATCAATCTAACCAGTCTATTTAAACCAGCCTTTTTCTTTGGATTGTTTTATGGCTTCGATTCGGTTTTTGACGTCTAGTTTGTCTAGGATGGTTGAGATGTAGTTGCGGACGGTTCCTGTTTTGATGCTGAGTTGTTCTGCGATTTCTTGTGTATTTTTGCCGTCGGCGACGAGTTCTAATACTTCTTTTTCTCGGTCTGTTAGAGGATTTTCTTCGCTGTAGACATCGTCCATCAGTTCAGGGGCGTATATGCGCTTCCCTGCCATAACGCGTCGGATGGAGCTTGCAAGCTCTTCACTTGGACTGTCTTTCAATAAATAGCCTCGAACTCCAGCTTTTAACGCACGTTGAAAATAACCTGTCCGTGCAAAGGTTGTTAAGATAATGACTTTACAAGTTAATCCTTTTAACTCTTCGGCCGCTTCCAGTCCCGTTTTTCCTGGCATTTCAATGTCCATAATACATATATCAGGCTGCTGCTTCCGAACCAGGGCTACGGCTTCCTCCCCATTAGTAGCCTTGCCAACTACTTCCATGTCCTCTTCTAAATTTAGAAGAGACCCGAATGCGCCCAACAGCATTTGCTGGTCTTCAGCTATAACGATTCTAATCATTACATTATGCCTCCTCTTAAAGTGACGGCTTTACGTCATTAGGCACTCTAATTATTAAAGTTGTGCCTTCTTTTGTCTGAAGCTCTAAGCTGCCATTAATAAATTCAAGGCGTTCTTTCATTCCTAAAAGTCCGCTTCCCCTTATGTCTTTGTCACCTTCGTCTTTAAACACACCATTATCATGGATGGTCATCACCAATTCCTTCCATGATTGTTGAACCGAAATGGAACAGGAGCTGGCGCCGCTATGTTTAACTACATTATTAACTGCCTCTTTTAAACACATGCTAAGGATGTTCTCCGTTAATAACGGAACATTTTTCATTGAAATTTCCTGATTAGCTTCAAAGTTTATTTCAGCTGCTTTCAGAATTTGTTTTACACGGACCATTTCATCCTTTAATCGAATTCCCCGCATAGAAGACACCATTTTTCTTACTTCACTTAACGCCGTTCTTGCGGTTTGCTGCACATCCTTTAACTCATTTCGTGCCTGATCCGGATCTTTTGTAATTAATCTCCTTGCTAAATCACTTTTTAAACCAATGAGTGAAAGCTTTTGCCCTAAAGTATCATGAAGATCACGGGCAATCCTCTGACGTTCTTCCAACTTAACAAGTTCTGAAATTCGCTTATTTGCATCCTCTAATTTCTCTTCGAGCTGCCCCATCTCTTTCTTGTTATGAATATTAAAAGGAAGCAAAATGACACTTATCCAAATGATGATAACAAATGGCAATTGCTTTAGAAAAAGTTCATCCATCTGGACAATGCTAAAGTTAATAGACGCAGATGTACTAATCAAATGAATAAAATATAAGGTTAAAAACGTCACGCGCTCCTTTATATTACCGATAAAATAAGAGAGAAAAAATGCGAAATACACATAGCTGAAAAGACTCGTGGATGTAATTGAAATACCGATTAAGATAAAGGTCCAGAGGTATACTGGCCATCCTTTCGCAAAGAATGCGATTCGGTAAAATACGAAAAAGAGAATGGTTAAGATAATACCAATAATAATTTTAATCGGTGAAGCGGTTTGAAAAATAAAATAAAATGGCAATATGCATAGAATGGTCCATATATAAGGTGATATGCCGCTATTTTTCTGGAATGTCAAATACCTTTTTATCATGAAGGAACCTCATTTTCAGCTTTTAAATAGTAATAAATTTAATTTTACCACAATTAACTGATATCTTCATTTACTACTATGTATTCAAACTACTCTATTCTAGAACAAAAATACGACAAGCCCAATCATAAGGCTTGCCGTTTCTAAGCTTTCTCCGGTCGAAGAAACTCTTTCTGTTTTTTTACCAAGACCTTTATCTCTTTAAAACCAATAAACTTTTTCTCCTTCTCATCCCATAGACGGAATTTGAGTGAAGTTAAACTTGTTGCTAACGTAATGGTAGGTACATTTTGCAATGGCAGGGTATTATTATGTGCCTCTTCCAGCTTATAATTTGGGACTCTAGGGCTTAAATGGTGAACATGATGGTAGCCGATATTTCCTGTCAGCCATTGTAAAATTTTTGGGAGCTTATAAAAGGAACTGCCCTCAACCGCTGCTTTTACATATTCCCAATGCTGATCTTCCTCAAAATAGGAATCCTCAAAGGTATGCTGTACATAAAAAAGCCAAATTCCTAAAGAACCTGATATGAGGAAGATTGGAGCTTGTACTAGTAGGAATGCCTCCCAACCAATAGTTAAACAAAGTATGGCTGCCAAACCTGCGATTCCGGCATTAGTTATATAGGTATTCATACGTTCATTGAAGCGGGCACCTTTTCTATTAAAGCGATTTTTAAGTAGAAAGACGTAAATTGGACCGAGCCCAAACATAACGATTGGATTACGATAAAGCCGGTATTTAAATTTTTCCCAAGTTGAAGCAGCTAAGTATTCATCCACTGTCAGTACCCAGATATCACCGGTTCCCCGCTTATCTAAATTGCTGCTTGTTGCATGGTGAACAGAATGATCGTGCTGCCATTGATGGTATGGAAAAACCGTCAATATTCCGGTAATCGTTCCAAGAATCATGTTTGCTTTTCGATTTTTAAAAAAGGAGTGGTGGCAGCAATCATGAAATATAATGAATGTTCTCACCAAAAATCCCGCAGCAAGTACAGTGATCCCTATTGTAAGTAAGTATGAAATAGAAAGGCTTTGATATGCCAGAATCCATAATGAGAAGAAAGGGATCAAAGTATTTATTAGCTGCCAAATACTCGCCCTAGCATTTGATTTTTCATAAATTGCAACTTGTTTCCTCAAACTTTTTTGATTATGTTCCATCATAACTTTCTTCCCTTCTATCGTGTGTTATTAAAAGTATAGCCCTTAGTAAATCCTCTCTTGTAGATATAGCCGTCATGTGCCAAACATGATAAATGTCATAGTCCCCCATTACGCAAAGAGAGGAGAAGCTCTAAGTTTTGAGCCTCTCCTCCCCTTTTGGGCAAGATTATTTTTTGCATTCAAAGTAATAATTAACCCTGCTCTTACAAAATTTTTAAGTCGAAAATAATAATTGTTTGTCCCACTATTTCATACATATTATAAAAGGGGTGATGGACATGATTAATTCGTTATCAACAGCAAATTTAATCCGATATGTTGTGGCATATGTATTTATTACTTCAGGTGCTATGAAATTAGTTAGTTCCGAATTGGCAAATGTTTTTATCAATTTAGGGTTACCCTATCCACACATCTTATTGAATGTTACAGCCTTTTTAGAAATTATTTGCGGTATACTCATTTTATTAAACCGTAGTGTAAAAAACGCAGTTATCCCTTTAATTGGAATCATGATTGCAGCGATTATACTAACAAAGCTTCCCGTCATTAACAGTGGAATTTTACCATTTGCTTTTAGTGCTAGATTGGATTTCGTCATGTTAGTATTTCTCTATATCTTATATAAAAAAACACCTGCATAGCCTTTGACCAGATAAATCTGGTTTATTTTTTTGTGATAAAATAGAATAAATCAGCAGAAGGGAGTGAGTATTATTTTTTTAAAAGAAAAAGTAAAAAATCTTCCCTCAACACCTGGAGTCTATTTAATGAAAGATTCCAAAGGTACTATTATTTATGTCGGTAAAGCAAAAAATCTTAAACGGCGAGTTCAATCATACTTTCAACAGTCAAAAGCCCATCCTCAAAAAATAAAAAAACTTGTAAGTAATATAGAGGATTTTGATTTCATACGAACGGACACAGAATTTGAAGCATTTATGCTGGAATGCAAATTAATTAAGGAATTAAAACCGTTATTTAATAAAATGATGAAAAACCCGCAATCCTATTCGTATATCTTGATTGAAATGGATAAAGCCTTTCGGACTATTGAAATAACAAATACCAAAGAAGAAAACGATGGAAGACTTTATTTCGGTCCATTCCCTAGTAAGAAAAGAGTCGAACAAGCGATTATGGGGATAAAGGAATCCTTTAAAATCCTTTGCAGCAGCAACAAAATAAACAATGCTCCCTGCTTAAATTATTCCTTAGGCTTATGTATTGGCATGTGCCGCGGGGATTCTGCTATTTCTAAGTATAATAAGATACTAGACAACATCATTGGATTACTGTCTGGAACGAACATGGAGATCCTCGTAGAATTGAGGCAACAAATGACCTGCGCTTCTAGGAATTTCGATTTTGAAGCAGCTGCTAAATATAGAGACAGGATTGAAGCCATTAATTTTTTAATTAAGAAGGAAAAGGTCATTGAATTCACAGAGCAGGATCATAATCTAGCTGTTTTAGAATATTTAAGTGATGAAACCTGCAAACTCTTTCTCATTAAACGGAACAAGATCCTCTTTAGTAAAAATTTTGATGTTGACGGTATATCCGTTGAACAACTTGGCTCACTGATTTTAACTAATTTTACTAATGATTCATTTCAATCCTTTAAGGAATTAGGCAGAGATGAAATCGACGAAGCCCAAATTATTTATAACTTTATTAAAAGCAGCGATTGCCGTTATATCACCATACCGAAAAAATGGATTCCCCAGCAAAACCGAGTAAATGTCGAAAAGGCACTTCAAAAATTACTCTCGGATAAAATTAAAGCGCAAACCACATAAATAGCCCTCAGGATGTCTCTAGGACACCGAGGGCTATTTTAGTATGACAAGCGGTATATTAAAAATCGCTCGTTCTGATTATGTTCATATAAACCCGGAAGATGGACCTCTTCCTTTAATTCAAATAAGGTGTGGTTTTCTAAAAAATAGATATAATCTTCAGATGGATAATACAAAATCACATCTACCTCACGTTTGGACTTTTCGACTGAAGCTAAAATATTATTTATGATTTTCCAAAATATAGGTATTGTAAAAGGATTGAAAAAATAAAAACGATTATCTAGGGGGGCAATTTCATATTTCTCTGCTAAGCAGCAATGAAATTGAATTTTCCCTTTTGCACTCTTATATTTCTTCAAATAACTCGTTTGGTTTTCAACTGCTTCCTCATAGAGGGTCTCGTTCATTTCTACGCCTGCTACAGAAGCCTGGAATAAGTAATGAATATAGAAATTTAACCTTCCTTTACCACAGCCAAAATCTACAATATGATCGGTACTTTTTAATTCATAATTCTTAAATAATAGTTCTAGTGCGCTATATGGCGTTGGCTCATATCTGTGATAATGGAAAGACTTATTAAAACCCTTTTGGTCTCCTCCAGTACGTATGTTCAACAAATCATCATAATACTGTTCCTTCATTTCTATACTCCTGCCTACCCCATACGTTCTTCATCATTCATATGCCGATGGGTCGATAAAAAAATTGTACCCCAAGTAGACGACCAAACCAATCGCTGTTGTCAAAAATGCCCAGCCCAGAGTTACTTGCTGTATTACCAAATAATTATTACATAATTGTACGGGGGACCAAATATATAACCAACCCAATCCCAAAAACATAATCGTGAAACTAATAATAATTGAATTCTTACCAAATGAACTGAGTTTTTTCCAACTATCTCTTAACGAAACTCCAGCCAAAAATGGCAAACTTATAAATTTAAAAACTTCTACGCTCTGTGTCGTCAACGCTTCATCCATTGTTCGGGGTAACATCCAGTATACCATGATAATGACAAATAATAGAATCCCAGGAACCCCATTACTATTCCACTTTTCAAAAAATCCCGGAAATCTATTTTTAAAGAAGCATGCCATTAAAAAGCCAGCAATCACCAGCATCGGCATTTGCATATGCATATGAATCACCATGACTGTTTCCATGAAATTTGCAACGGGAGGAACAACTAAGAAAATAAATAGCAGGAAGCCATAAAATGACTGATTCATAGACTATTCCTCCGTTCCGTTCTCTAGTATGTTACTAACTGTTTTTGCAGCTTCGTTGATTTCTTTGTAGTCCATAACATTTACCAAGCTGCCTTTCTTATCAACTAAATAAAAAGCAGAATTATGTGCGAAATTTCCATATTCATCAGGAATCACGATAACGCCGAATGCTTTTAATAACTGGTCTAATTCTCTTTGATCTGGAATTCTTGCCATCCTCCAGGTTTCCCCATCACTCTTAAAAAAATCTTTATATTTGTTTAATGTGGCAGGGTCATCTCTTTCGGGATCAAAGCTGATACTCAGAAAAACAATGTCTTTACCTATATACTGGCTAGGCACCTTATCGTACACTTGCTTCATGTTATATTCTAATTCAGGGCAAACGGTTGTACAGGATGTATATAAAAATGTAATAAATACATATTTGTCTTCAAACTCAGATATTGAATATTTACGGCCATTGCTATCTTCCAGCGTAACGTCCGGGAATTTTGGTTTATCATCAATCAGCTGCTTTACTCTAGCAGTTTCCGCTGTAAAGGCACTAAATCCGTCCGTTCCTATAAAAAATAAGACGAATCCAAACACAAGAACTAAAGCCAACGAGATGATGTTATGTTTATTTTTGATCATGATCGATCACATCCAACTATAATTTAATAAAGAGATAGCCCAAGAACTTGAACTATCTCTCTCATTTGAATCACCAAGTCTTATACGGCGGTGATCCTGGCGGTGCGTTTACGATAAATTCAGTTAATGGTATTACATATGCCATTGCAACGACGATCAACATAACAACAATCCAAATGCCCCAGCGTTCAGTCCAATAAGGAGTTTTTGTTGCATTATCTTCTTCTTCTGCAATTGGAAATTCTGTTTCTCCTTTTGGTGCAAAGAACATCATATTAATAACGGCATACACTTGAAGAATAACCCCAATGATTAACAATGTTCCTCCCACTGCCAAGCACATTAAGTATGGGTCCCAGCCTAAGGCAGTAGCATGGTCGCCATAAGTTGTGTAAGAAGTTCTTCTTGGTGAACCTAGCAATCCTACCCAGTGCATTGCACCAGCCATAAAGATCATACCGACGGTCCAAATCCATGTTTGAATTACACCTAATTTATTAATCTGAGGAGTTAATACACGTTTTGAAATATACGGAACCAACCAATAACTGATTCCAAAGAATGTCATAACGACAGTCATACCTAATGTTAAATGGAAGTGTCCAACAATCCACATGGTATTGTGAACCACTTGGTCTAATTGGTTCGTGCTTTGTGCAATACCGCCTGCACCTGCTGGAATAAAGGCTACCATGGCAATAAATGGTGCTAGGAAACGAACATCACCCCATGGCATTTTCTTCCACCAGCCAATTAATCCTTTTCCGCCTTTTCTTCTAGCCGTTCTTTCAAATACTGCAAACAATGCGAAGGCTGTCATTAAAGATGGGAATCCAATCGCTAAGCTCATAAACACGTGCATAAATTTAACGAGTTCATTGATACCAGGATCAATGATTTGGTGGTGGAAACCGCCAGTAATATTCATGACAACTAGGGCAATAATGACGACACGAGTTAAAAGGTCACTCCATCGTCTGCCGCCAATAATTTTTGGTACTACTACATACCACGCAGATACTGCTGTTAAATACCAAATATTAACAAGTGTATGTCCAAAAGCCCAAAATAGTGTCCGAGCCACCATAACATTGATGGTTTCAACCCAGCCTAGGGTCCATGGTAAAATCATCACTAAAACTTCGATTGCAACTGGGATAAGCGCGAAGAACAAGAGAACGAATACACCTGTTGCAAAGTAAGCAAGAATTGGAACGTGTTGTCCTTTGTTGTTCTTTCTCCAGTTTGCCACTTGAATGAATGAGCCAATACAGCACGCCCATACACCTAATACAATAAATACTAAGCCAAGATAAAATACCGGATGAGCCGCCATTGGCGGGTAGAATGTATACATAACGGAAGCTTCATTCATCAAGATCGGAATCACTGCTAATACAAATCCAACCATCTTCAACCAAAAACCAACCCATGCAATTCTTCTAACCTTTGGAAGAAGTCCTCCTAAGGTGTGCGAAAGTGAAGCATAAAAGTATCCAATCGTAAAGAAAGCCGTTAATACAAGAATTAATAACAAGCCATGTGCTGTTAGAACTTGATAGTAATTAAGCCATGATGGAAGTTCTAAAAGTCCGGCACGGTTTAAACCTTGAATCAATCCTAAAAATCCGCCAATCAGTAGTGCCATGAATGCTACAAATATATATGATTTCGTTATTTTAGCGTCCTCTGGGCTAATTCCCATTGCTTTATTTGTTGTTTCCATAATTTTCTTTGGAATTGCTGCTGCCATTTTAGCTTCCCCCCTTTACTTAACCGTAATGGTTGTACTCATAAGTTGGTGACCTGCGCCACAATATTCATTACAAATAACTAAATAATTACCCGGTGTATCAAATGTTTGTGTAATTTTTTGGATATGTCCTGGCATAACCATTGCATTAATATTAGTGCCAGCTACTTCAAATCCATGGACTACATCTTTTGAAGTCATAATAAACGTAACTTTCGCTCCAGCTGGTATTTCAATGTTGTTTGGAGTAAAGCCGAATGCTTGTAATGTCATAACCACTTCATATTCGTTATCGCCTATTTGTTTTAATCCAGGTTTATCGAAAGGAGCAGTTTGATCCACTTTCTGAGGATCGATGGTTTCCATATTACTTGGCGGTCCCATTTCTAAAGCAAACGCTTGGTATCCTGTGATCAACATGAATCCCATAATGATACCAAAACTAATCGTCAGCCATATTTTTTCATCAAGATGCATTTTCATTGTTTATCCCCCCCCTTAGATTCTGGCCATATAAAGCCCATATAGTACTAGATACGTAGCAACAATTACGACACCGACCACTGTGACGGAAACCCATGTTCCTTTTAATGGTGCTTCTGTTTCTTTACTGCCTTTTTTATTTTGATTCGCTTTTACAGCTCCCATTTGAAATCTACCCCCTTATTTGTTCTTCATTTGTTTTTACCTTGTTTATACTCCTATCATAATTGCGAATTGTTCTCAGTGTAGTGAACTGCATCACGGGCATGAAAATTTTTAAAAAAATGGACGTGAAAATTAGTACAGGAGTAAAGAAGGTAAATGAGGGGCAAATCAGGTGAATTTTTAATGGGGTTCGTCCTCATAGGTGTGATGAAGCACAGATCAGGAGAGTTTTTAATGAGATTTGTCCTTCATTTGCGTGATGAAAGACAAAACAAAAGATTCTACACCGAGATTTGTCCTTTATAAGGATTTTCGTTTGCTCTAACAGTGCAAAAAAAACTGCCCCTGGCCTGCAAAATTAATGCAGGTCAAGGGCAGTGCTCTTTTTTAAAAAAGGGTCACAGCAACCATCAATAAAAATAGGACTGTTATATAATTTACTGAATACAAAAATATTACATGCGCCCATTTTAGATCATTTTTCACAAAAAAGCCTTTAATACTTACTGCCAGCCAGCCGACATTTAACAGTGTGGCCATCACAATAAATACTGAACCAAGCTGCCCTAAGAAAAATGGCAATGGAAGTAAGCAGGCGACATAGATTAAAATTTGCACTTTGGTATTTTTAAATCCCTTAACTACTGGAAGCATCGCCACACCGGCAGCTCGATATTCTTCACACTTTTTCATCGCAATCGCAAATGTATGTGGCATTTGAAAAACAAATAAGATGAGAAACAAAATAATCGGAACAATATGCATGCTTGACTCAATTGCTGCCCACCCGATTAACGGTGTTACAGCCCCTGATACACTCCCGATGATTGTATTAAACGTATATCTCCGTTTTGACCACATCGTATACAAAAGTACATATGTGAACCAACCAACGAAACCATAAAAGGCCGCTTCGATAGTCGTAAATAATAACATAATGAAACCGATTATGGTAAAGGCAATCCCCATTATTAAAACTACTTTAAGAGGAATATTCCCTGTTACTGTTGGGCGTTTTTTGGTTCTTTCCATAATTGTATCAATATCCACATCATACCAATTATTTATGATTAATGCTCCTGCCATGACCAATGTGCTGCCGATGATCGTTAAGAGGAATACTCCCAGGTTATCTACTAAAGATTTTCCAGTAAAGTGAAGGGCTAACCAGAATCCAGAAAAGACAGGCAGGACATTAGCAAGCAATACACCAGCCTTAAAAAGTGCTTTTAAATCCTTCACTAAGGTAGAAGGAGGTGAATTTTCTTTTTCACTAGAAGGTATTTCATTCATACCCATTGACTTAATACCTCCTAACTATTCCTTACCTACATTAAATCACACTTTTAAAGCCATATACATGATTTGAATCACTTTTTATTGCTAACACCTATCATCCTGTCGGAATACCAAAAACTGTGGGAATATTTTCATTTCCCACAGCTTCCGTTTATCTCTCTTTACTTTCGTTCAATTCATCCATCAGCTGTTTTGTTCTTTTTGCATTTCCTTCTGCAAAATTCTCAAGCCGCTCTTTTAATTCATCATCATCATGAATCCGCTCCGCTGTAATCAGGTACGTCCTCATAAGATCTTCTTCTACTTCAATTGAATGTTCCAGAATTTCTTCAAGGTTATTTTTCTCTTCTTCATTCTTTCCTTTAAAAATATTTGCCGTCAAAACAGAAAACCTCCTCCTGGATTTAGGAAACTAAACCTCTTCCACGGTCGCAATATAAGGTAAGTTTCTATACTTTTGTGCGTAGTCAATTCCATATCCCACGATGAATTCATCTGGGATGACAAATCCAACATAGTCGACTGGTAAATCCACTCTTCTTCTTTCAGGCTTGTCTAAAAGTGTGCAAATTTTAATCTGCTTCGGTTTATGCATATTTAAATGGTCTCTCAAAAAGTGCAACGTCAAGCCACTGTCAATGATATCTTCAACCACCACAACATTTTTATTCGTGATATCTTCATCAAGATCTTTTAAAAGCTTTACTTTTCCAGTTGTTTCTGTTTGGTCGCTATAACTTGAAACGGATATGAAATCTACGTTAATAGCTCCTTTCATCTCACGAATCAAATCAGCTGCAAAAACAAACGAACCTTTAAGCACAACAATTAACATGATAGCTTCATTGTTAAAATCCCTTTCAATTTCCTCTGCTAATTCTTTTACTCTTTGTTTAATTTTTGTTTCTGAAATCATCGTATCTTTCACTCGATAAGCCACTACTCATTCCTTCTTTCTTCACATTCCAGATAGAAAATCATTATTTTCAAAATAACACTTGATGTCACTGTTACCATTTTCACCTTAACAAAAAAGCGTGCCCCTAACAACCTAATCGTAATGTGTATGATGATTGCCAATGAGGACAAGATAAACCTAAAATTCCCTTCTTCTACGGAAACATGCAAATTGCTGGTAACTGAGGGATAAACCGATTAGGAGGAGAGGTTTGAATGAGTTTAATAAAAAATAATAAAGGGAACATCCGTAAGACGTTGGACTGGTTATCAGACCAAATAAAGCCTTCCTTTGATTTAGTGTACAAACCATTACATATTGATGATAAACATGCAGAGCTTTTATACATCAAAACCGTTGTGGATGGCGCACAACTCCAACAGCTAGTCATTAAGCCTTTCTTTGAATTGGGAAACGACCGGCATATAGAAGCCTATCTCAACTCGCTTCCAAACCTACAGGATATAGAAGTAAAAGAACAAATTCTGCTTGAATTGACCAAGGGTAGTGTGATTGTTGCAATTCGGAACCAACTCCTATTATTGGATCTAAAAAGGGTCAAATCTGATACCGTTTTAGAAACCATGATAGAGCCGACGATTCAAGGACCTCAATTATCTCTAAGTGAGGATATTGCTACTAATATAAATCTTATTCGCCAGCGCTACCATAAGTCTTCACTTAAAGTAGAGACGATGGATATTGGTGAAAAAACACATCTAACCTTAGCCATTCTCTATGATGAAGACGTTGTCCTCGACGCAGTCTTAGATAGTATTAAAAACAAACTAAAGTCAATTAAACCGCAAACAGTCCAATCAACCATGGAGTTGAACCGTTTATTAAACGATAAAAAACGCTCCTTAATGCCCATCATGATGATGACAGAGCGCACTGACCGTGTCGTTTATAATCTCGCAGGAGGTAAAGTTATTCTTTTACTAGATGGCAGTCATACTACCGTCCTAGCACCTGCAGTCTTTTTTGATTTTATGTCATCAATGGATGATAAATACGGATCCTATTGGATTACGAAATTCTTAAAACTACTCCGCTATTTTGGATTGTTTGCCTGTCTAATCCTTCCAGGATTATACGTGGCGGCTACATCCTACAATCCCGAGGTTTTCCGAGTAGAGCTTGCCCTATCTGTAGCAGGAAGCAGAATTGGTGTCCCATACCCCTCGTTTATTGAGGTTCTCTTTTTGCTTGTTTTCATGGAACTTTTAACAGAGGCCAGTATCCGCCTGCCAAAGGCGGTAACTGGTACTGCCACAACTGTTGGAGGACTCATTCTGGGACAGGCTGCAACAGAAGCAGCTCTTGCATCCAATATTATGATTATTATTGTGGGTGCCGTGGCGATATCAACCTTTGTCATACCAATTAATGAAATGAGTTTTGCCATACGCGTGGTTCGTTTTATTCTCCTTGCCATCTCCAGTTTTGCTGGTCTAGCAGGTTTGTTATTTGGGTTAATCGGATTACTTATGTATTTGGCACAATTGGACAGTTTCGGAGAACCATATTTTAAAATCTACCTTCAGAGCAAGCGAACAGAAACGGAGAGGACTTCCACATGAACCGTTACTTTTTTTACCTTGTCTTTGTCAATATGGTAGCCAATGTTGTCGCCTCCGTTCCTAAGATTCTCATATCACACAGGACAGGGGGAGCACTCGTTTCCATGATGATTTCCTTTTTTTTAGGATTGGTTTTCTGCTATCTCTGTACCCGTTTTTTTAACTTATTCCCGGGTAAAGGCCTTCCAGACTTGACGAAAAGGTATCTGCCCCGGTGGTTATCCTTTATGATGATTTTTGTCACTTCGCTCACTTGGTATATCGCGGGTCTTATTACCTTAGTGACGTTCTCCTTTTTATTAAAAAGATTTTTAACCCCAGATATGCCTTTGACCTGGATTACAGCCACCTTCTTGGCTTTTCTCTCCTATGGCATTTTGATGAAAAGCAAGAGTGTCCTTTTTACAATTGAGACCGTTCTGTTATTCTGTCTGCCATTTATTTTTGTTATTACACTCAAAGCATACACAGCACCTGAGTTGAAGTTGGATTTTATTAAAGAATCGCTAATGTATATCAATCACTATCCTAGTTTTTCAGCAATCGCCGCTTCTATCTATTTATTATTAGGCGGATTTAATCTCGTCATCTTTAATCGCCTTTTTAAAAGAGAACAGCGAATCAACTGGAAAAACATGCTCTTTATAGGGTTCATTGGGGGTGCGACGTTTGTTACTACATTTTTTATTCCAATTGGAATGCTCGGGTTTGATGCAGTCGAACACGTGGTTTACCCATGGATTACAACCAGCGATACTCTTCGATTAGAATTTTTTATTGTAGAACGTGTGCTTTATATCTTCCTGCTCCTATACTTGGCCATTTCTTTTCTGAGCGTTCTGATACACTGGCATGTTACCTTGGAGCTGCTGAAAAGCATTTTGTGGTTTAAAAACATGACATTGTACAAACATAACCTTACCCCTTATCTTTTTATCGTGCTTTTTTGGCTGGGAGGCTTAAAAAGTGTTACCTACTTGACTGAATACCAACTTATTCAGTTTTCAAGCTATTTTCTGAATTACCTGCTCTGTTCATTTGCTGTGATGTTTGGCCTTTTTTGGATGATTAAAAGGAGGGCTAAGGTTTGAAGATACCCGTCCATCGTTTAGGAAGACCCTTTACTGCTACAGTACTCGCACTATCACTGATTATTCAATCAGGATGTGGATTTAAAGACATCGACAAAAGAATCTTCGTCCTATCTGTCGGGATTGATCATACAGATAACGAAGAGAAACCTTACAAGATTATCCTTAAACTTGCGGTTCCCTCTGGTTCCCTAAAGCAATCAGGAACTGAATATACTTACCTGACAAAGGAAAGTGAATCAATCGCGTCAGCCATTCGCCTGTTAAAGACACATGTGGATAAAGAAATTGATTTTGGCCATGCAAAGGTGATTGTACTAGGAAAGGAGATTCTTCACCATGACTTAACAGAGGTGTTGGACATTTTTGTCCGAAGAAGGGACATTCAAAGAATCTCCTGGGTAGCCATTGGGAAACCAAATGCTGAAAGTGTTTTAAAGGCAGAACCTTCGTCCGAAATGGCAGGCTCCCATGCTTTATTTAATCTTTTTGATCAAAATGGGGTTGAAAGTTCCTATATCGTGACTACTTTTCTTTTTGACCTTAGGCGGAGAATGCTAGAGACGGGAATAGATCCAATTCTACCAGTTTTAACTTCTAGTAAAGACAAGAAGAAAATTATTGTAAATAGTTCTGTCCTTATTGCTAAAAATAAAGGTCCTTTAAAACTGAACCCTCAGGAGACTAAAATATATAATCTGTTGGCGAATAACGTTCAAAGGACGGATTTAACGGTAAAAAGGGATGACCTGCAATATACCGTTTCCATTGATACAGCAAAAACCAGTTTTAAAATCATCACAAAGCCAAAACAGAAACCAGTCATAAAAATGGATGTTACGATGGAAGGTATTATTGAGGAATCGAACCAAGGAATGAATATAAATGCCCTTAAAACCTTTAGTAAGCAGGCGAGTGAAGAAGCAAACAAAGACATCACCGCCCTGCTTAAAAAGTTACAGGAAAATGAAGTAGACCCTTTAGGTTTTGGTGTTCGGTATAAAGCGACCAGGCTGCATTCTAAGTATACCGATAAAGAATGGTTAAAGCTTTATCCTACTATGTCCTTTGATGTAAATGTTAAGGTCTCTATCATGAGCACTGGTATTATAGAATAGCAAAAATCACATAACCCTCAAAATGCCTATCAATTAACATACAAATATTGAAAAAAGAAGGGATAGAGAAGTATAATATAGAATTTATCTGACAGAATGGATTTTGTACAATAACGAAGGAGTGAAGAAAATGCCAATAAATGCTTATCTTGTTTTTAATGGTAATACCCGTGAAGCAGTGGAGTTTTATGCGAAGGTTTTTAAAACGGAAGCACCGCAAATTATGACCTTTGGTGATCAACCGCAGCATCCTGATTACCCTATGCCAGAGGAAGCAAAAAATTTAGTCATGCACACTCGGCTGAATATTGATGGAAGTACTGTTATGTTCTCTGACAATTTCCCTGGATCGCCATTTGTAGAAGGCAACAACGTGACAATGGCACTAGTAAGTAAAAATTTAGATGATATCCAATATTGGTATGATCAACTAAAAGACGGCGGAAAGGTTACCATGGAGCTGCAAGAAACCTTCTGGGCAAAACTCTATGGACAGGTAACTGATAAATTCGGAATCCATTGGCAGATAAGTCATGATACCGGAGAATACGGAAGTTAATTTGTACAAACAAAAGGGATACAGCTTCTAATGACTGTATCCCTTTTTGCTTTCTAATTATTTCAAACTTCTGCTTAAGAAGGCTTTTGTCCGTTCATTCTTAGGATTAGTAAACAATTCTGAAGGGTGCCCTGATTCAATAATTTCTCCGTTATCCATGAAAATAACCCGATTAGCAACTTCCCTGGCAAAGCCCATCTCATGAGTAACGACTATCATCGTCATCTGCTCTTTGGCAAGTGCCTTAATTACCTCTAGAACTTCCCCAGTCAATTCAGGGTCCAGCGCTGAGGTTGGTTCATCAAACAAAAGGATTTCAGGGTTCATCATTAAAGCTCTAGCAATAGCCACCCGTTGTTTTTGGCCGCCTGATAGATTTGCAGGATAAGCATCCGCTCTCTCAGTAAGACCAACTTTCCTCAACAGATCATTACTTCTCTGCTGAATCATTTCTATCGGCTCATTCTTTACTAATTTAGGAGGCAGTTCTAAATTCTCTTTAACCGTCAAGTGTGGAAATAGATTAAAATGCTGAAAGACCATCCCCATTTTTGAAGTAATCTTTTTGATTTCCTGCGGTTTAGCGTAGACTCCATCTTTAACGAATGAATCACCATCAATCGTAATGCTTCCTGCATTTATTTCTTCCAAGTGAATTAAACTGCGGAGCATGGTGCTTTTCCCGGAACCAGACGGTCCAATTACCGCTATTACATCATTTTTATTTACATCAAATGTTATCTGTTTTAGCACATCCAGCTTGCCAAACGATTTTCTAAGGTTGGAAACCTCAATGATAGCCACATTTACCAATCCTTTTTATTCAAATTTGTATCTTTTTTCAATCCCTTTAAAAATAAAGGTTAGAACGAGTGTCATAATGAGATAAATTACTCCAGCGACAAAAAATGGAACAATAGTAAAGTCACGGTTTACGGCAGTTTGAGCGTAGTGCAGCAACTCTGGTACTGCAACAGCATAGAGCAAAGCAGTATCTTTAACAAGTGTCACCGATTCATTTGCAATAGCCGGCAGTGTGACCCGAAACATTTGGGGTAAGATGATTCTTGTTGTTGTCTGCCACTTACTTAATCCAAGAACCTGTGAAGCTTCATATTGTCCTTTATCAATTGCCAGGAGTCCACCGCGGAAAATTTCAGCAAAGTATGCAGCGTAATTTAAGACAAACCCTAAACAAGCTGCAACAAATCGGTCTAAAACTAAATACTCGCCAACTACAGGCAGCATCGGAAGGCCGAAGCAAATTAGCAGTAATTGCAGTAACAGAGGCGTCCCCCTCATGATATAAATATAACCCTGAGCAAGTAAGGATAAAGGCTTCAAGCTGCTTTTTACAGCAAGCGTAAGCAAGAAACCAAGTGGAATTGAGACGATAATAGCAATAAAAAACAATAGAACGGTCATCTGTGCACCTTCAAGCATTGGTACCAGAATGGACGTAAAATAGTCTAACGTCATTGAAAACTCCTCCAAAAACAAAACAGGGTTCCCAATGGAAATCCTGTTTCACCTTATTTTCATATTACTTTAGTACTTTATCTTCTCCAAACCACTTTTCAGAAATACTAGCAGCTGTTCCATCCTCGTTCATCTCATCAAGTGCCTTTTGGAGGTTTTCAAGCAATTCTTCATTTCCTTTTTTCACACCAATTCCATATTCTTCTGGAGCCAGTGATTCATCAAGTACCTTAAATGTACCTTCTTCTTTAGTCATATAATAATCAATAACAACTTCATCAATGACCACCGCATCTAAGCGACCACTCTTTAAGTCTGTCAAAGCTTGTACATTATCTGCAAATTCAGTAACCGTCTTAAGTTTATCTTTTACTGGAGAAGCATTCAAGGCATCTGAAGCTGAAGAAAGTGACTGAAGTCCAACTACTTTACCATCTAAATCGTCTAGCTTTGTAAGTTCAGAATCAGCTAGGGTCACAAGTACCTGTGCATTTTTCAGATAAGGTTTTGTGAAAAGGACCTTCTCTTTCCGTTCATCCGTGATTGTATACCCGTTCCAGATTAAATCAATTCTACCGCTGCTGAGCTCTGCTTCTTTTGTTTTCCAGTCAATTGGCTGAAATGTAACTTCCTTGCCCATTTTTTCTGTTGCAGCTTTAGCATAATCAATATCAAAACCTACAATATTATTATCCTTATCACGGAACCCCATTGGCGCAAATTTATCATCGATACCAATGACAAGTGTTTCTTCCTCTTTACTTGTTGATTTAGAGCACCCTGTAAAAATTACAAGTATTGCACTTACTATAAGAATCATAATTGCTAATTGTTTCTTCATTTGTATATACCCCTTTTATTATTAAATTCACTTTAGCGCGTTACCATATTATCATACTACCACATTATAACACTATAATATTATGTAGTACAACATAATAATAAAAAGAAGCCTATTTTTTAAAAACTGGCCCCATTCGTTGCTATTTTCCATATCATATGATCTTGTCCTTGTCCCCAATAATCCTTCAGTAAATATTCAGGTTCTCCGAATTTCTTATACCAAATCGTTTGGGCAGTTTTAAAGCCGCTGTCAAGACAGAACTCTTGAATTCCCCGGGCTATTAATATCTGTAACATCTCCGCTAGGAGTCTATTCCCGACACCCTGTCTTTGATAAACGGGGTGTACGTATACCGTCCCAATTTCAACCATCGTCCCGAGTTCTCCATTGGTACACTCTTGAATCAGTTCATTTGCTGTCCCACATGCTATTGTCCCAATAATTTTGTCTCCAGCCAAAGCTATTAAAAAATATCTTTTCTCTCCTCTAGTCTCAAAATCCAATTTCAAATACTTTTTCTTACTTTCAATATCAGCTTCAATATCTTCGACTAACTCCGCTAATCCTTCTCTTGCAAAGGTATCAGTTAAGACCGTCTTAAAAAATTGGTTAAGTTCCTCTGTATCTTCAATTTTAGGTCTTCTAATCTCAACTTTTAGCACCTTAAACCTCCAATTATGTTGACATATTTTTTTGAACGCGTATTTTATTTACGACAAAAAGTCCACTATAGAGAAGGAATGTCCCAGCCATTAAAATGATTCCTAAGTAAACCGACATCATCGTCGGCACTAAAAATGCCCCCAAAACAATCGCACCACGAGCGATTAAATCAGCTCCACTAAAACCTAAATTAGAAAAGGCAGAATAAGAGCCGCGCTTATCCTCCGGCATCATATTTGCTTTTTCAGCATTGGCAATCGGAGAATAAATAAGCTCACCAATTGTCGCTATAGCATTAAATAAAATCAAAACATACCATATATTGGCCGAAGTGACGATGGTATAACCTGCACTATACAGCAAAAGTCCTAATAGCAGCATTTTACGCGGAGAAAATTTATCTGTCATTTTCGTTACAAAGAATGTTAGGGCCACAACCATCAGCATATTTTCGATATTTAGGAAACTGAGCATTCTTACCCCTGCCACTTCAAAGTTTCCGATGAATATTGATTTGAATTCCTTCGCTAATCGCACCCCGATATAACTGTTAAGTGAGAATTCGGCTGCAAAGATAAACATTGAACCCGCAACGGCCATAACAAATGGTTTATCTTGAAACGCAACTTTATAATTTTGGAACAGATCCATAAAAATATTTTCATGCTTTTTTTCCAGTAATTTAACTCGAGTATCCTGCAGCCATATTCCATAGGCAATCGGCAAACTAGTTGAAACGACCGTTAGCGTGATAAAAAGCTCTAATTGATGACCCACATATAAAAGTCCGCCCAATGCAGCCCCGATAGCCATTGCTAAATTAACCAGCCAATAATCAAGAGCATAAACGCTTTTTCGATTTTCAGGTGTTGTCGAATCAATAATAATTGCGTGCACAGCAGGACGGCCGAGACTGCTGGTAATCGTGAAAATTACATAGCTGGCCGCAAATAATACAATCCATTTTTGGTCAGGCAATAAGCTAACTGTCATTAGAGCAAACATTAGTGCACTGGACGCCGATGATGTGATGATAATTTTTTTACGAGGGAAGCGGTCTGAAATATAGCCCCCGATAAAGTTAATAAAAAAGCTAATAATGACCGTAATAGCTAAGAAAATGCCCGCCCAAACCGCTCCCTTGTGCTGTGCAAAGAAGAGTGCCATAAACGGCATTACTGAGCTGGCAATTGCTCGGTTAAAAAAAGAAGTAATCAGTCGAACCTTAATATTTTGGGGATAGTCTTTCCATGCCATAAAATACCAACACCTTTCATACTAAATATAGTAAACTAGACGTAGGAGTTTAAAAATGACCAATTTTCAAAATAATGTCTACTTTTAAAAGGAATGAGAATATGGACCATTATCTACTAACATTATGGAATTCAGAAGCTGCTGGAGAGGTAAAAGTACAACAGCTTGCAGAAATAATTACTCTCAGTACAAAACAAACTCGACGAAAACTAAAACAATGGCAAGAAGAAGGCTGGTTAACATTTCAAGCTGGCGTTGGTCGGGGGAACGAATCAACACTAAAATGGATTAAGGACGTGGAATCAGAGTATGAACAACTATTCTTATCAAAATTGGAAAAATACTCGATTGAGGAAGTAAGTAAATTATTATTATATGAATGGTCACTAGGAACTAAACAGCGTTTAATGACGCGATTTCAAACTAAATTTGGGTTTCATCAAGAGGAGCAGGATCGATTAATCATTCCCCGATTTTACCGCTTTTTAACGTATCATCCTTTAAAGGCTGCAGATGTACATAGTGCAAACTTAATTGCAAACATTTATAACCGTGTTGTAGCTTTGGAGGAAGATAATACAATCATTCCCGAGCTTGCTCATAGCTGGGAAGTCACGGAAAAGAAGTTAACATTATACCTTCGAAAAGATGTAGCCTTTCATGATGGTTCCATTCTCAATGCGGAGGACGTCGTCCAATCGTTCTCTATGATGAAACAGGATGAAATATATGCTGATCTATGGAAACCTATCACAAAGATATATTCTTCTGCACCTCTAATCGTAGAAATTGAATTTCCAAATGGCTGTACCTATATTTTGCCGCTTCTTAGTATGATAACCGCGAGTATTTATAAGGAATCAAACGGTCAGGTCATTGGGACAGGCAGCTTTTATATGGGGGAAAATACAGATGAGAAAACCGTATTACGCGCCTTTAAACAATATTACGGTGAGCGCCCGCTATTAGATACTGTAGAATTTATCCAGGTTTCGAGAGAGTTTGGAAATGTATATTATGGGGCCCATGAATCAAAAGAGGTTGGAACCTTTAAAGTGGAAAGTGACTCGGGCTTTGGTATTGTTGTGATGAATAGTAATCGTCATACCGATATTGCTAGAAAGGAAGTTAGGGATTACATTCATATGTTGATAGACGAAAATCGTTCGCAAATATCGACAGTTAATGCCCTAATTTCTGAAAATTGTTCTGGTTGTTTAATCGGTTTTTCCAAGCCATATTCAATGCCAAAAATAGTAAAAGCATCACTATCAGAACCATTACAAATGAAGTACACAAGCTATGCAAAGGATGTATCCATTTGGCTGAAAAACATACTTGAAGCAGCAGGGATTAGAGTGGAGTTAGAGGAAGTCTCGTTCCACAATGCCGTGTATGATGATGATTTAAAAGTAAATGCGGATTTATTTATACATGGAGAAATATTTGAGTTAAATCAAAGCTTTTCCTTTTTTAATTTTTTGAAAAATAACTTTTCACCACTGCGAAATTTAATACAATCTGATTCTTTTTTACAGAATTCTATCCTAGCCTATGATCATTTGCCCTTTGAACAATGGATGGATCAGCATTTAAAAATAGAAGATTATCTAATAACAAATTCCCACTGTATCCCGCTCTATTATTCAAAGAGGCAAATACCTTTTTCCATTAATTTAATGAACATCAAAATGAAGCATTTTGGTTATGTAGATTTATCGAAAATATGGATGAAGCCCAAATATTAGTACAAAAACAGTGCCTGACATCTAGATGTCAGGCACTGTTCATTAATCTTGATACCCTGATAATTGTTGCTGGACTTCGTTTAGGGAATTAATTGCTTGTTGGATCTTGTTTTTGTTATCTGGTTTTTCAGCGTTACTTAGTGCTTGTTGCAGTGTATCAACCGTGTTTTGCACCGATGACATACCTTGGTCAACATATTGTTTAGCTTTTGGCATATGTACACCTCCTTCATTATTTCAGAAGTAGTATCTGCACATATTCCAAAAATATTAGAAATTTTACTTGAAGCCTCTGGCGAATCTCTTTATTTTTCCATCATCAGCTTTAAGATTAGTTCGTCCGTATGCCTTGTTCCTTCGTTTCCTAGCTTACAAAAGCTTTCAATACTTTTTTCTACATCATCATGGATAAATCCGTCAGTAGATTTAATTTCTTGATCGTTTAGTGCCAATAGAGCTGATTGTACGGCTACATTCGAACAGGTAGATACTTTCATCGCACATCCAGCCTTGGCGCCATCACAAATCATTCCCGAAACATTACCAATAGTGTTCTGTATTGCAGCTTTAATTTGATTTAGTTGACCCTCAAGTAAATAAACGATTGCCCCACTTGCACCCATTCCCGCGGCGGTGACACCACATAATGCTGAAAGGCGTCCAAATTTTGATTTAATATGAATGGTAATCAAATGGCTCAGCGCAACCGCTCGAATCATTTTTTCTTCAGAAACCTGCAGTTTCTCTGCGACTGCCACAACTGGTAGTGTCACGGCAATTCCTTGATTGCCACTTCCAGTGTTCGCCATGACTGGGAGTGTTGAACCTGCCATTCTAGCATCAGAACCAGCTGCAGCTAGAGACATCGCTGCAGTAGCTATATCATCAGATAGAATTCCCTTTTTTACATTTTCCCTAATGGTCTTCCCTACTTTTAAGCCATACTCGCCCGAAAGACCTTCTTGTCCAATTATTCTATTCAGTTCAATACTCTTTTTTACGAGAGATAAGCTATTTATTTCGACCTGTTGAACCCATTCAACAATTTCATCGATTGTAAGTGAGACTAATTCTTCTTCATCAGACTGAATGCCGATATTTTCGCATCCACCTTGAAACACAGCCTTACCATCAACTTCGATTAACGTAATATTACTATGATTATCAGAAATAACCACTTTAGAAGTATGCTGATTGGTTGTTAGGGTTACTTCAATATATAGTCGTTTCGGTGTATCTGCTTGACCAGATGTTACTTTTCCTTCTTCTATTAGTTTTAAAGCGGACTGCTCATCCTCAAAAGTAAGTCCATTTAATACTTCTAATTGTTTCGTTGGATTCCCCGCAGCAGCACCAATAGCAGCAGCGAAATCGAGACCACTTGAAGTCATCCCTGGTATCCCAACAGATTTAGCATTCTTGATTATATTTCCACTGGCTCTTAGACTTATCTTTTCTATCTGCCCTTTGGCGTAGCTTTTTGCCGTTGCTGCAGCCAATGCAATCGCCACAGGCTCCGTACAGCCGAGTGCAATAACTAATTCTTTTTCGAGAATGGCTTCTATTTTATGCTTCTCCATTATATTCCACACCTACTTTTCTAAAATACCTTATCTAAGATATTACCATAGCAGAGCAGATATAATTTGGGGTAATTTTACCAATTAGTCCATATCGTATAAAAAAGAGTCTTTCTTGGGAACTAAAGACTCTTTTAAATGACTTTATTACATTGAATGGCTGATTGTTTCTTCTCCAATTTCTACTTCTCTTCCAAACAGTCTAGCATAGACTCCGTTGCTATTTTCCAGTAAATCTGCGTGTCCGCCCTGTTCGGCAATTTTTCCATTTTCTAAAACAATAATCTTATCTGCTGAGAGAACGGTTGAAAGACGGTGAGAAATAATAAGAATCGTTTGTTTCTTACCTGTTTTCAAAACAGACTCATTGATTTTCGTTTCGGTGATAGGGTCAAGAGCAGAACTGGCTTCGTCTAGAATTAATATGGGCGCATCTTTAATAATGGCTCTAGCGAGCGATAAACGCTGCTTCTGTCCTCCAGAAAGAAGGCTTCCTCGTTCTCCTACCTTTGTATTCAAGCCTTCCGGCAGACTTTCCACTAGTTCATCCAGACCGCTATCATGTAAGGCTTTAAATAATTCTTCATCCGTTGCGTCTGGCTTTCCGATTCTTAAGTTATCCGCCAAGGTACCATTCCGCAATTGAACATCCTGGGTCACGATTGCTATTTGTGAACGCAGCCACGCTGTGTCCCATTCAGTAATATTTCTGCCATCCACTTCAATCCGACCATTGTTCGTCTCATAAAATCTAAATAGCAAATCTACGATGGTAGACTTCCCTGAACCACTTGGTCCGACTAGTGCCACTTTGTCACCAGCATGGATATCAAAAGTAACCCCTGACAGCACGTTTTCTTCTTTTTCTGGATAAGCGAACGTTACATCTTTCAGCTTAATACTGCCGCTAGCCCTTCCACCTTTTATGCCTTCCAGTATTTCAGCTTCCGCTGGCTGGTGAGAAAGGAGTATATCTGAACGGTCTAGCGCTGGTCCAGTTCTTCTGACAGATAGCCAGTTACGCAGCAATCGCTGCATTTCGTTAGCTGCAATCGTGACCAATCCACCCGCGGTAAGCATTTGTCCGCTTGTCAAACTATTGTTCCAAATTAATAATGTACTAATCAAATAAACAATAGCTAACGCAAATCCATTATAGCTGGCAATCACCACGACTGATTGCATTCTTGCCTTTAATTCCTTAATAGAATGCTTTACGAAAGAGTTTCGGATGGCAATAACACTTTCCACCTCATTTTCAGAGACTCCCATCACTCGTGATAAATGAATTCCCGTAACCGATTCTCTCAATCTTTCTAGATATCTGGAAGCTTCGTGTCTCGCGTCAGCAGAGGCAGCTCTGGTCCTGGCCCCCACATAATTAGAAGTCCAATAAAAGATAACACCTAGGACCACACTAGTAATCATTAAATAAGGATGAATCCAAAGCAGTACCAGACTGTAAATAAATACCCCCTGGACACTTGCCATGAAGGTCGATCCTTCCCAAGCAAGAAAATTGTGGAGAGTATCAGGGTCATCCGAGACTCGTGCCAGCAGTTCCCCAGAAGAATTGTTATGGTAAAAAGAATAAGGCAATATCTGCAAATGGCTAAACAGCCTCAGCTTTTGCCAATTCGTTACTGTCTTAGCTGTCTGATGGCAAAAATATTCATCGATGACCATCATAACTAAATCGAAGATGGCGGAAAAGATTAATAACCACATTAAGCCCCAAAGCCAAGAATGGTTTTCATTCGGGATGATTGTATCCACAAGCCAGCTAAGCGCTAATGTAGGGATTAAAGCTGAAAAAACCTGACTTATTGCGATAACAACTGAGTCAGCAATTACCCACTTTTTATAGGGTCTTAAAAACGCCAGAACTCTGCGGCCATCGCGATTTTTGTTTTGCCCGGAGACAGTGTTTGCGCTCATCCAATCATCTCCTTTTCCAACTCGCTGTATTGGGCTTTATATAATTCATAATACTGCCCTTTTAATGCCAGCAGCTCTTCATGTGTTCCTTCTTCTGCCACCATGCCCTGATCTAAAAGGAGAATCTTATCTGCATTCCTGACTGTGATCAACCGGTGGGCGATTGTGATGGTTGTTCTGCCTGGAATTAATTGTTCAAGTGCTTCCTGGACCTTTTCTTCTGTTTCCCCATCCAAGGAGGATGTCGCTTCATCGAAGATTAAAATTGGAGGCTGGCGTAGAATGGCTCTAGCAAGTGCTACCCTTTGCCTCTGTCCACCGGATAGCTTTAATCCGCGTTCACCGACCACCGTTTCATACTTATCGTCCAAAGATTGTATTAATTCAGTTAACCCCGCAGCTTCAACCGCTTTATCTAATTCTTCTTGAGTTGCTTCCTTTTTTCCATATAAAAGATTATTTCGCAGCGTACTGTTTAAGAGAAACGTTTCCTGAGAAACGACCCCTACCTGCTGCCTAAAGCTATTTCGGTTGCAGGCAAAAAGATTCTTTCCATCGATATGAACCGACCCTTTCTCAGGTTCATATAAACCAAGGAGAATCTGTATAAGTGTACTTTTCCCGCCTCCGCTTGTTCCAACAATTCCAATGTGATTCCCTTGGTCCATTGAGAGTGATACGCCTTTTAGGATTTTTTTATCACTGTTAGGATAAGTAAACCAAATATTATCTAAGTTAATCTTACCCTGAACTGCACCAAAGGCTGGCAGGTGTTCTTCATGCTCTTCCGGCAAATCGAAATATTCATAGATTCTTTGTAGTGCTGGAATTGCCTGTTGAATCGTTAAAGCATTCTCAGCCAACGACCGGACAGGCAAAAACATAATCGGAATAAAGTTAAGACAAGCAATCAAGGTTCCAATGGTAAGATTGCCTTTCCAAATGGAGAAGCCCCCAATTAACATAACAACACCGGGAGTTGCTATATTAAATAGATTGCCTAACCGCCAATTGACCTTTCCAATTAAAGCTGCACGGATCGAGTAGTTTTTCCATTCTGTCTGTTTTTTCTGCTGCGTTTCAATTTCCTTTTTCTGCGTCTGAAATGTCCTAACAAGTCTAGTACTTTCAATGCTTTCCTGTAGGTGCTGATACATGTCTGCGCTCATCTCTCTTTGCACAGCGCTCATTTTCCGCATCGTTATCCCTAGTTTAAATGAAGGAAATATGTAAATGGCAAATACCGCAAACATGACAATGGCTGCCGGCCAGTACAATGCGAATACAGCTGTAAAAGCAGCAATCGCACCAATAACTTGCTGTAATATACGAGGAACGACCGTATTATTTAAGTTTTGAACGGACTCGACATCATGAGTTAACCTGTATAACATATCTCCTCGAGGTGTTGTAGTAAAAAAAGACATCGGTGTTCGATGCAGCTTTTTAAATGCACGGATTTGCATGTCTGTTATCACATCTAGACCGATTTTTACCTGCACATACTCTTGCAAGGTTTCAAACGAAGACTTGCCTAGAAAAGCGATTAGTACACCACCAACAATCCATAGTAAAAAGGTTGTATCTCGGGCACCAATTACTTCATCCACTAGTTTACCTGCCAATATTGGAGGCAAGATGGTAAATGCTCCGCCCATTAACGAAAAGGCAAGAGCAAGCAGTAACTTTCTCCAATATGGTTTAAAATGACCCAATGTAGTTTTTAATAAATTCATAATAATCCCCCTCGCGAGATATTATTTTATTACAAATAATAGAAATATTCATTACTATTTGAAAAAAATTTTCATTTTCTTCCTTTTTTCTTGCTGACACACAAAAAGGTAACATCCCTGGGGGTGTTACCTTTTTGGTCAATACATCGATTAATGTTCACGGTGGACCATATAGTTGAGTAAATGCTTGAGAAAAGCGGTATTTCGCGGTATCTCTTGAAGGGTCTCCATTGCAAGACAATAATGTTCCCACATCGCTTTTTTAGCTCCATTTAAGCCTAAGATTGATACAAAGGTCGAATGATTATTTTCTGCATCTTTTCCAACGGATTTTCCAAGTGTGTTCGTATCCCCTTCAACATCAAGGAGGTCATCTTTAATTTGAAATGCAATTCCGGCATGATAGGCATACTTTTTCAACGCTTGCATTTCCAATTCTGTTGTATGGGCAAGAATAGCCGGCATAATGAGAGCAGCTTCAAAGGCGATTCCGGTTTTATAAAAACACAACATATTCAATTGTTCCAGTGTTAATGGTTTACCTCTAGAACCTAAGTCCATCGCCTGGCCTTTACACATCTCTGCCGTCATTTGCGCCGAATATTGAATCAAACTTAGTACTGTTTTCGAATCAAAATCTTCTAGCATTGATTGTTCCTCTATCGCCTTCTGGGTAAGAAAAAGGGCTGTAAGCTCGGCAATTGCATTGTTATAAACCATGTGAAGAGTTGAACGTCCTCTACGGATGGACGCATTATCTTGGGATGGCAAGTCGTCAAAGATTAGGGAAGCAGTATGCATAAATTCCAATGATCGCAGCAGCGGCACAATGGCCGATTTACTTAATTGATATTCATTTATACCCATTATCCATGTAATGATTGGCCTCAGCCGTTTTCCATCGCCTTCAAGACTATAGTTTGCTGCATCAGTAATTGGCTCTATTAATAAAGTTGCAGTTTCATCTTTAGCGATAGGTAAGAGCTGGTTAATTTGTTCCCTTACATTGTCAATACTCTCTTGAAATTCTTCTTGTTCTTTCCGATCCTTTTTAAGACTGGTAATCATATGATCTCGGAGAAGTTTATCAAAGAAGTCAACATCATCGGCTTTATTGACCATTTTTTGAATTACAGAATTAAATTCCGGAACCCCAGAAGCAAATATCTCCATTACTTGATTGTATTTTTTGGTGCCTAAACGTTCTTTATATCTTTTTAATCCATTTATCGCTCGATTTAAAATGATCTCACAGGCCTTTTTATCTGAATGATAAACATGATGTATTAAATTGGATATGACACTCCAATATAATTCAAATGGGTTTATAAGATCATTACGCTGATTATGATATTTCAGATAATAGGTATAGGGTGTGACCGCACCATTTTCCAAGTCATCAAACATATCTGCAAAGTCATCTGCGAGTTGATTGTATATACCATAAAAAAAGGTTCGTTTGTCAAAGCCCTCATCTTCCTCTGCAGTAATGACGGAGCGGACAATCAATCGTGAGGAGGCAGATTTAAGAATGACCGGGATGTAGAGCTCTTCATTGGTGTATTTTTCATTTGTTAAGTCCTTTTCTCGGTCCACTTCCTGTGAATGAAAAAATACATACGATTGTTCAAAGAATGATCGTATGGTCTCTGGCCGCTGTTGCGCTTTTATATACTCAAATCCCTCCCGAAGCTCAGAATGAATGAAGGTGATTAAAGCTTTATTCTCTTCTTCCCAATCACTGCCCAATTTCGGTACTGCTCCCGTGGTAAGCGTGGTACGAATTAAATCGGAGTATTGTTTTTTCTCTTTATCAGATAGAACTTTGGAGTCTAGAAGATCATCAATAAAGGGATACGTCAAACCATAGGCATAACCTAACCGAATGGCTCTATCAAGTCTATGAGCACGTCCATCAGCAGAAGTTCTATCACCCATTTCTTCCATCTCGTGCAAAATAACTCCAGCTATAATTTTAATTAGCTTTCGCTGTGCATGATCCGCATCCATTCCCTGAGGAATATGGTTAGCTACACTCTTTAGTTTGTTCATTAACCAGATTATCGTCAATTCAATTGATTCCTGCTGTGCCCATCTGTACAGCCAAGCCATTGAAAAAGTCTCATTTTTATTTTTTTTATTTTCCTGGGATTGAGTAAGATTATTTTTTAAACTAGTAACAACACTTTGAATCCTTGCCTCTGTCTCTTTAGAATCGAGTGCTTTACCTAAATCACGCATAAAAATATAAGAGATGCTTCTATCTAGGTAGTTATCTAATTTACCTGTATAATCGAGCCATTGGAGATAACTATGATACTCAAAGGAAGTCGGTTTTCTCTTTCTGCGAGAAAGGAAAGTTACGATTGAATGATGGGGAATATGATTGTGCTTCCAGGATTGTATATCACTTGTAAGCGTAGTAACATAGCTTTTTTGCAGCACTTGCTGATACAGCGACTGAAAATAATTACTTGCCTTTTGCTCAGCCATTGCATAGCAAGTATCTTCATTTATTAATACCGTCTTCATCATTTAAACATTACCTCAACTTCACGTTCGCTTTAGTATGTATATTAATAATACACGTAAGCTTTCGCTTTATAACTATTAAACTGAAAATTATATAAAAAAATCCCTTCAGACCTTTCAGCTGAGGGATCATTCATTTTCTGTTATTCGTATCTTAATGCCTCAATCGGACTAAGCTTAGAGGCTTTGTTCGCGGGAAGCAATCCAAAGATAATACCTATTATGGCTGAAAAACTTACCCCAATTAGAACGATCAACGGACTAACGGTTGCAGTAATAGGCGAAAACTCTGAAACAAGTATACTGCCTATCGCTGCCAAACCAATTCCAATCACCCCTCCTAATGAGGTTAATGTGATGGACTCAATAAGAAACTGTAATAAAATCTTCCTTCTTGTCGCACCAATGGCTTTCCGCAATCCAATTTCTCTTGTCCTTTCCGTTACCGAAACAAGCATAATATTCATGACACCAATTCCGCCTACTAATAGAGAAATACCTGCGATACTTCCAATTAGCAGTGTTAGTAACGATATCATTGTGTTTAATTCTCGTTCATAATCTTCGAAATCATTTGTCGAATACTTGCCGTTTTCAAGACCTTTTACTGCAGTTAACGTTTCAGCAGCGCGCCTGCCTGTTTCAGAGATGTTTTCAGGGTCGCTTGCAATCACTTTTAATTGTTCAATTTCTCGATTTCCAAACATCATAGAGATGACAGAACGCGGCATAAGCATTTCACCCGTTTCCTTATTTCGGAATTGTTCTGGCAGCGGTGATTCATACACACCCACGACTTTATATGGATTATCATTTAGATTAATAATTTCCCCGATTGGGTTTTCGGATTCCTTAAAGAACTTTTCTCTTGCTATTGTATCAATCAGCACTACCCGATTCAAACCATCGTTATCTGCTGCATAGAGAGATCGTCCTTCAACTACTTGAATATCTCTAGCAGGGAAGAATTCCGCTCCAACGCCGGTAATTTGCATTTCACCCTGCTCATCATTATGTGTCATCATTCCCCAGCCTTGATTCGTTGCAACCACTGCCTTTACTCCCGGAACTTTAGAGAGTGTTTGGACATCTTCAGACGTTAATTCTGGTTCTTCCCAAAACATCATTTCCGGGTCATCTTCAGGGGGAATATACTCATAATAAATATCAATCGCATTCTTGTCGGTACTAAACAATTCATCCGTCATTTGCTTTTTTGTACCTTGACCAATTGCTACGATAGTAATAACAGCAGCTACACCTATGATAATACCAAGCATGGTAAGAATGGACCTTATTTTATGATTCCAGATTGACGAAAGGGCGATTTTAAAACTATCCCATATGTTCATGTGGTTACCCTCCGGTCATCCGTGATCAAACCATCTTTAATCGTGATGATCCTTTTAGCATAGGCCGCTATTTCTTCTTCATGCGTAACAATGATGACCGTTTTTCCTTCTTCATTAAGCTGTGTGAACAGTTTCATTATTTGTTCGCCTGTATTCGAATCAAGTGCACCCGTCGGTTCATCAGCTAAAAGAATAGTAGGATTATTGACTAGCGCCCTTGCAATCGCAACACGCTGTTTTTGGCCACCCGATAATTGATTTGGTAAGTGTTTCATCCGGTCTCCTAAACCAACTTTTACAAGTAGTTCCTTTGCTCTTGCTGTTCTCTCCCGTTTGGAAACCCCAGCATATACAAGCGGTGAGGCAACATTTTTAATTGCATTGTCTCTAGGGAACATGAAAAATTGTTGAAAAACAAATCCCACATGCTCATTTCGAAGCTTCGCGAGGGTGGTTTCTTTTGCTGCAGCGATTTGTTCTCCGTTTAGTTCATATGTACCTGAAGATGGATAATCAAGAAAACCTATAATATTCATTAACGTAGATTTTCCTGATCCAGAAGGCCCCATAATCGCGACAAATTCTCCATCTTCTATGGTTAAATCAATACCATGAAGGACGGGAACCTCTAATGAACCCTTACCATATACTTTTCTAATATTACTTAACTTCATCATAGTCGGTCACTTCCATTCCATCGTGCATTTCTTCAGTTGGTGTAAGGACCGCAAGCTCTCCTGGCGAAACTCCTGATGTGACTTGAATGAAAGCGTCGTTCATAACTCCGGTTTGCACTTCGCGCCTTTCTAATTTCCCATCCTTTAAAATATAAACAACCTTGATCCCCGCTTCATCGATTAAAGCAGGATGTGGGATTGCAATTTTTTTTGCGGCATCACCTGCTTTTATTTCTAAGGAAACATGGAAGCCCTGACGTAACTCGGATGTATCGTCTGTAATGACAACCTTAAAAGGATACATAGTCACGTTACCAGCTCCACCGCCGCCTTGAAATCCTTCTCCCCCGCCGCCATCGGCATTTGGAAATTGTGAAACAGATTCAACCGTTCCTTTCCATTCACGATCTTTAAAAACTTTTGGACGGATAATAACTGGTTGTCCTTCCTTAATCTTGACTGTGTCAAATTCACTCATTGACCCAATCACTTTATAGGGTTGGCTAGAAATAATGTGGATGACAGGTTCTGTTGCACCAGCCTCCGTATTTACTGGATTTTGATTAACCTTTACAATAATCCCATCCATTTTACTAACAACCGTCATTTGATTTTTCTGTGCATTAAATTCTTTTATTCGATCCTCAGCCGATGTAATTTCCGTCTTTGTATTTTCATACTGCATTTCTTGTTGAACCTTTTCATTCGATAGCTGATTTATGTCTTCTTGTGTTAGCAAGCCCTCAGGTGCCTCTTCTCCTGTACTAGTACCCTGCGTTTCCAACTTTTTCTTCGCCTCGGCTAGGCGCTTCGTACTATCAGCAATCTGGCTTTGTTCTGTTTTCCCTCTACTTTGCAGCAATTCTTTTTCACGAACAGCTCTCTTAAGTTCACTCTCTATTTTTGAAGAATCATAGACTACTAATGGGTCCCCAGCTTTGACAGCCTGGTTCTCTGTAACTTTAAATTCAATAATTTCTCCTTTTTCAGGTTCTAAATAGACTTTTTGTTCACTTTCGGGGACAATTTTACCCGTAACAAGAATCGATTCTACCAATTCTTGTTCACTGACTTTTTGTACGCTAATATTCATTACACCCTTATCATTACTTACCTGTTTTGTTCCTGCATTTGCATATAAATATGTACCCGTGCTCGCAATGATAAGTATTCCCACAATAGCTGCTACCCAAATCCACACCTTTTTCTTCACCCATATACCCCCGTTAATTCTATTATTTATCACACTAATATCTACTATAAAGGTACTGGAAAAATTTTCAATAGATTTAAATGGGATATTTTTTCATTTACAATCGATGGAATCTATACAAACAAAAAGCCCTTCTGCTGAAGGGCTTTTGCTTTTTCATATTGCAGTCTCAAGTTCCACAAAAGGTTCGATAAGGACGAGGTGATGGTCCAGGCAGCGTTGTATATTCTAGCTGTTCTTCTGAGTAAGCATATGGATTGGATAAAACCTCTAGAAGCCTCTCCATAACACTATAATCCCCATTATTTGCTGCTTCCAGTGCTTCCTCAACACGGTGGTTCCGTGGAATAACAGCAGGATTACTGTTTCTCATTAATTGAATGGAGGATTCCTTCGATTCTTCCTGTCTGTCCCGTCTGGTATTCCACCGTTCTAGCCACTCAGTAAATTCCGGTGTTCCATGTAGAATAATTTCTTCTGGTTTATTCAAAGTTAACGCTCTGAATGTGTTTGTATAGTCAGCATTGTGCTTTTGCATCATGTCTAAGAGGTCTTTAATAAGGGGGTTGTCTTGCTCCTCCTCATTAAATAATCCTAGTTTCGCTCTCATTCCCTCAAGCCAATTCGATTCAAAAAACTGAGCAAAGTCGGACAGCTTATCTTGTGCGAGCGTAACTGCCTGTTCCTGATTTTCATGCAGAAGCGGCAAAAGAGCTTCAGCTAACCTTGCTAAATTCCAGACACCTATATTTGGTTGATTCCCATATGCATACCGACCTTCTCTGTCAATAGAACTGAATACAGTAGCCGGGTCATAGGTATCCATGAAGGCACAAGGACCGTAATCAATCGTTTCTCCGCTTATGGTCATGTTATCTGTATTCATGACTCCGTGAATAAAGCCAACAAGCTGCCATTTAGCAATTAACATTGCTTGGCGCTTAATCACTTCTTCTAGGAACATGAGATACCGGTTTTCCTCATCTTGAATTTCAGGATAATGGCGTTTTATGGCATAGTCCGCCAGCTCCCTAAGTTCCTCTTGGCTTCCCCACCTTGCGGCATATTGGAAGGTGCCAACGCGAAGATGGCTAGCAGCTACCCGGGTTAAAATAGCCCCTGGTAAATAGGATTCACGGGCAATTTCTTCACCGGTTGTTACCACTGCTAAACTGCGAGTGGTAGGAATACCTAATCCAAACATCGCTTCACTGATAATATACTCACGAAGCATAGGACCTAGCGCAGCCCTGCCATCTCCCCCACGTGAGTAGGGTGTTCTTCCTGAACCCTTTAGCTGAATATCAAATCGTTCATCCTGTGGTGTAATCTGTTCTCCCAGAAGTACAGCCCGACCGTCACCTAACATCGTAAAGTGCCCAAATTGATGACCTGCATAAGCTTGGGCAAGTGGTGACGCCCCCTCAGGGATTTTATTACCTGCTAACACAGCTGCCCCATCTTCACTTTCCAAGGTTGAGACGTTCAAACCTAGTGATGCTGCCAGCGGTTTATTAAAGACAGCTAGCTTGGGTGAACGCACTGGTGTTGGATTCTGGCTAGTAAAAAACGTTTGTGGCAAACGAGCGTAACTATTATCAAAATTCCATCCAGTTTCACTTAATTCTTTAGTCATTGTATCCCCCATTTCCAAATCCCCTTATGCCGATTCAATAATACTTTGCAAATACGGCTAAGTTTTACTGTCTGCCCATTCATAGTTATTATACCCAATTAGATACTCCTATTAATTACTAATGCTTACCCACCATTCTAAAGCAGTATCTAGTTCCTGATTTAAGTCTCTCTTCCGGATGAAAAGTTTATTAAGCTCTTCGTACTCAATTGAGTTTTGGGCCATCGCTAAATCGATTATTAGGAGTTCTTTCTCTAGACTTTCAATCCTAGCGAGTACTTTTGCCAATTCAACTTCCACGTTTTCATCTTGAGAATTGTGGCTCTGTTTCTTGCTTTTTTCACGCTTTACAATTTGTTCCTCCTTGGGCTGCTGACTTTTATAATAATCATAATTTCCCGGATAGCTATTAAAGCGATAATCCTCCAAAGCAATAACTTTTTCTGCGATTTTATTAATAAAATATCTATCATGAGAGATGAAGAATATTGTACCTTTAAAGTCTTCGAGTGCTTCCTCAAGAGTTTCGATGGAGTCAATATCAAGATGATTCGTTGGCTCATCCAGGATCAATAAATTAATGTCTTGATATAACAGCATAGCAAGCTTAAGTCTAATCCGCTCGCCGCCTGATAAATGCTTTACTCTTTTAAATGGGCTTTTCTTATAAAACATGAATTTTGCTAAATATTCTCTAGCTTTTCCCTCGGGTATTGATATATCTTCTCTAAAAGCCTCCAGCACTGTTTGCTCTTCATTTTTGAACGTAATTTTTTGAGGTAAATAGGCTGCCATTACTTTAGCACCTAATTCCACCACACCTTGATATGTCTGTTCTTCTCCTAAAAGCATCTTTAAGAAGCTGGTTTTGCCACTTCCATTTGGACCGACCAGTCCGACGCGTTCACCATAATGAATCATAAGGTTTGCATCTTTAAAAATCACCTTATCTTGGTAACTTTTGAAAAGTCCAATTGCCTTGATGGTTTCCTTTCCCGACCTTCCGGCAACCTTTAAATCAAGTCTCATATTCCGCCGCTCAAAAACAGGTCTATCAATACGCTCCATTTTTTCGAGCTTTTTTTGAATACTTGCGGCTCTTCTAAAGAACTTATTATTATCAGCCCTCATCGCCCAATCTCTCAGACTAGTCACTTGATTTTCCATGTTATTAATCTTTTTCTGCTGTTCTCGAAAGTGCTCATATTGAATCCGCATATTCTCTTCTTTCTGACTTACAAAAGAGGAATAATTGCCCTTGTAGGATATGGATTGCATATCTTCTATTTCCACAATTTTATTTACTACATGATCCAAAAAGTATCGGTCATGGGATACAATAATGACAATTCCCTTGTAGCTTTTTAGGTAGCCTTCAAGCCATTCAATGGCTTCCATATCTAAATGATTGGTTGGTTCATCCAATAGCAATATATCTGGATTATGAATCAAAAGCTTCCCAAGGACTACGGTCGTTTTTTCACCGCCGCTTAATAAATGAAAATCCTTGTCTAAAAAGCTTTCGGAAAAATGAAGTCCGCTACAAACCTTGCTTAATTTCTCTTCTCGTTCGTATCCACCTTTCACTTCAAAATGCTGGACCAACTCACTATATTTATTTAATGTCTTCTCAAGGTTCGTACCTTCAAGCGTTTTCATTTGATTTTCTAATTCTCGCATTTGACTCTCAATGCTGACAATCTCTTCAAACGCCAAATTAAGCACATCTATCACTTTTAAATCCTCCCTATACACAGGGGATTGTTCAAGATATGCGGTAGTTGCTCCTCTTGGCAGGTTAATTAAACCTTCATCATATCCAGGACTTGAGGTTTGCGGGTAACCTGGATAGTAATGCATCTTTTCGATTCCTGCTATCAGCTTAAGAATCGTACTTTTTCCGCTTCCATTGGGACCGACAATGCCTACCTTGTCTCCTTCATAAGCTTCAAATGTTATATTTTCAACCACAAGAGTGGCTTCCATAAATTTTTTAACGCCATGCAATTTCATTTCTAACATACGATCTCCTTCTTTCATCCATAATCCAGTTACACCTTTTATGGATAGGCAAAGAAGAACCTGCATTACCTATTTATTTGTAAAATAAAAAAGACCATAAGAAGATGTTTCTTCTTACAGTCTAGTTATCAGTGATTTAAATTATTTGAAGGAGTTTAATCGAACGTGCGCACACAAAAAAGCGCATGTTAATGCCCCGCCTTAAAAAAGCGGTGATCTTCAAATAAATGATCATCTTGATTCAGTAAAGTAAGTTACCTTCTAAATTGCCATAATTCCATAAAGAGCATAACAAATAAACCTAATTTTTATAGGCAAATTGACACTCCATACAAAATCAATATTAATTTTAAAAATAAATTAATATTAGCAATTAGTTGGTTCCATAAACTTACTTTCCCCCTTCAAAATTTTCCTTATTATCTCATTTTTCCATCATTTTGTAAATACAAATTTTATGTTTTTCATCTATTCTGTTTGTTTTGAATTTTGCCTGCGCTTTTCCTTAATAGATATTACGCCTGACAAACCAAGTAATGAAAAGATAACTGGTGTTATAAATCCGAAGAAGTATCCATTCACCCCGCTGCCTGAGGCAGTTTGAAATTGATCCAATACCACTCCAAAAATACTCGGCAACAGGACAGCACTCAAAAATCCACCTGTGTTTGCAAACCCTGATACAATACCAGACTCCTTTAAAGGAAAGGATTGACGAACGACAGCAAAGGTGAGGGCACTTGCTCCATATCCAAAGCCTATAATAAAGAAAAGTATGATTAGCATGACAAATGGAGGAGTCCCATTAAATAAAAGAAAAGCTGCCCAGCACAATAAAATAATAATATGAATAACCACATAGGGCCGTTTGATGGTTCCCAACCGGCTTGAAATCCAACTAGATACTGGAGCGCCTATAAGTGCTCCAATAAGTCCAATCATGATGAGTTGGCTTGCGGTGGAACGTGTCATTCCATATACATCCATCCCATACGGCACTGCCCACGAACCGATAAATCCAACATACGCACCTACAATTCCAAAGTGACAAAGAAATAAAGCCCATGCCTGCCGATTTGAAAAGATCCTTTTTATTAAAAACAAAGTCTTTTCATGTTGAACCACTTTTTTCAAAGAAACTATTTCATTAACAAAGATTTGATTTGGTTTTTTTATCAGAACAAAATAAAGAAGTACTCCACATAAACATAATAGTATTCCAGCTAAAAGGAACGCCCCTCTCCAGCCAAGAAAGTCAATCAATAGAGAGAAAGGGACGGTTGCCAGTAAGAAACCTAGACTCCCTGTCATTCCCGCAAATCCAATCAATCGTACAAATTCCTTTACTTTAAACCATTGACCAAGAATTAACACCATATTAACCCAGATGGTCGCATCGCCTGTTCCCGTTAGTATCCTTGCGAAAAACAGGACAGATTCATGGGTCCCAAGACTATAAATAATGGTTCCTGCGCCCGTAAGAATAGCCCCTATAATTAGAAAAAAATTAGGTCCATAACGGTCAGCCAATATCCCCATTGGAACTTGTAAACCAGTGTAAACAAAAAATTGTATACTTGTCAGTAATCCAATTGTTGACGCTGTAACGTGAAAATCCCTCATCACCTGGTCTGTAATCAATCCTGGTGCGGTTCGTTGACTTGCCATTAAAAAGTAAGTAAACAATACAGAAACGAATACAATCCATCTGAATTTGCTATTTTGTTTATCCAATGTTTAATCTCCTGATGGCTTTTACTCCTATATATATGAAAGACTTTATAAAGTAGGATTATGAATTGCAGGGAATAGTTAAAAGCTAAAACAAAAAAAGCAGCTCCCATATCAAGAAGCTGCCTTTATCAGTATATTCACTTATCACAAATGCTGAGCTTAACGTAAAACTCTAGAAGCAGTTGAAAACATAGACGGCTTAAAAGTAGCAATTTTCACAACATCACCCGTTTGAGGCGCATGAATATATTGTCCGCCCCCGATATAAATCCCGACATGATAGGCAGGAGAACCTCTGAATACTAAATCTCCTGGCTGTAGTTGATTTAATGGGACTCTTGTTCCAACATTTTGCTGAGCGCTTGACGTCCTTGGAAGACTAATGCCAACGGAACGATAGACATATGAAGTAAATCCCGAACAATCAAATCCGCTTGGTGTTGACCCACCCCATACATACGGAACACCCAAATATTGTTTAGCATTGGCAATTAGTGCATTTGCACTTGCCGGGCTTACTGCATTTGGAGCAACAACAGCAGGTGTTGATGGTGATGGTGATACTGATGGTGCTGGTGTTGCTGGTGCTGGTGCTGGTGTTGCTGGTGTTGTTGGTGTTGTTGGTGTTGATGGTGCTTGGGCGGCTACTAAAGTTTGCGGTACCGATTGTTGTTGGGCTTGTTCTGCAGCCTGCTGGGCTATTAAAGCCTGTTGTTCAGCCGCTTGTTGGGCAAGTTGAGTTTGTAATATGCCCTGTGCGTCGGCTAAATCCTTTTGAATTTGCTCTTTATCTTTTTCAATCTGTTGTTGTTTAGCGGCTAATTCCACTTGGTTCTGTTTTAATTGGTTAACCTGATTATGTAATTCTTCCTTTGCTTCTACTAAGGCCTGTTCTTTTTGATTTAAGCCGTTTAGTAATTCTGTATCACTTTCGATAAACTGCGAAATGGCTGTAAACCGATTAAAAAAATCAGAAACGCTGCCAGATGAAAGCAAAAGCTCTGCGTAGGTAATGACAGATTGATTTCCCTTTAATTGAATGCTTTTAAGGCGCTCAGAATAAACTTCTTTATGATTTTCTAAAGCAGTTTCAGCTTTGACAATTTCCGCTTCGGTTTTCTCAATTTTACCCTGTTGATTTACAATCTTTTCATTTAGTTCTCGACTTTTCTCCATTGCTAAGCTAATAGAGTTGTCCAATTGTTGAATCTTTGTTTCAAAGTCATTAATTTGTTCCTTGGTAGCATCGATTTGTCCGTTTGTTATTGGATTGGCATAAGTAGGTGTTACTTGTATTGTGGCAGCAAGGATGGAAGCGGTTACTAGATATTTTATGTATTTTTTTAACATCACAGAATCTCCTCTTGTTAGGGCACATTTATTTAAACTTTTAATATATTACTAGTTTATATTGCAAGAGGACTAAAAAACAATGATATAGTCGGAAATGTAATTAAATTGTAATTTATTGTAGAATAATCTATTAATTTCTCAGCCGGAAATCTCAAGGGGAAAGCAGGATCTTGGGTATTTTTGTCGTTACGTGTATAAGAGAATAAATAAAGCAGCCTTTTTCATACCTTAGGAATATTTCACAAGTCTATAACATAACTGATTAGTTGAGAAAATATTATGAATTAAAGGGGGAGTTTGTTATGCCTAATGTAGGAAAAGATGATTTTGTAAATGGCTTTGTACCGCACCATAATCATGGATCTGTTGATTATACTTCGGTGGAAGCCGGTCATGTCCACCAGTGTTTAGATGTCACTTCACCTCCCATACCAACACAGGATCAAAATCACATTCATTACACAGAGGGATATGTAGTTTTTGAGGATGGGCATACCCATCATTATCAGGCGTATTCAGGTCCTGCTATACCAGTAGGCAATGGGATGCATGTTCATTATTATGATTTTTACACCTCCGAAGATAATGGGCATAGGCATCATGTAAGAGGGGTTGACAAGCCGGCGCCAGGTAATAGATAAATAATGTAGATCTAGCACCCTTATTGTTGGACACTTTCTAACAATGAGGAGTGTAGTTTTTTTATTCTGGTTTAGAGAGGGAATAAATGTTAAATACTATATATTATTTCTAGAAAATTCTTATAAGGGAGTGCAAATTTGGAAGCATTTTACCGTACTTTCTTGGTTTTTGTGGTAGGATATTTGTTTATAAGATTTACTGGAAAAAAAGCAGTCGCTCAGATGCATACATTTGATATTATCTATATCCTCATTCTTACCAATATCATTAGTGCTCCTGTTGAAGATCATAATATGGGTAAAGCCCTTATCTATGCTGGAATAACAGTAATTTTATATAAGATTTTTATTCGATTATCGTTACATAATAAATTGAGATGGATTATATATGAAAGTCCTACAGTGTTAATTCAAAATGGTAATATTGACAGAAAAGGCTTAAAGAAGGTAAGAATGCCTATGAACGAATTATTATCACATCTAAGAGTAAAAGGGTACACAGACATTCAAAGTATATCTATTGCAGTAATGGAGGAAACAGGAGATATTAGTGTGATCCCTAAGTCAGAATATCGGCCTGTTCAACCTAATGATTTAAATTTACAAGTAAAGAAAGAATTTATTCCAATACCATTAATCATGGATGGACAGATCATAGACCATAATTTAAAATATCTGCAATTAGACCGTGGATGGCTAATGAATGAGCTTGAAAACAAGGGAGAACGAGTAGAAAATATTACATTGGCAACTCTTTTAGGAGATGGAAAGTTATTTATTGATAATAATGAAGAAAAGGACCATAAAAGTAATCCTTTTTACTACAATCCAGGGAAAGATAACTAACATGAAATAGGCAAATATCCATTCCTCTTTGAATATGGACACATACACTACTTTGAAACAATTTGAGGAGGAAAAAAATAATGGATAGACAATTCTTTGGCAGCGGTATGGGTTATGGTGGTTTTCCTGGATATGGCATGGGTTATGGTGGTTTCCTTGGTTACGGTATGGGCTATGGTGGCTTTCCTGGTTACGGCATGGGTCATGGCGGTTTTCCTGGTTACGGCATGGGCTATGGTGGTTTTCCTGGTCACGGCATGGGTTATGGCGGCTATCCATTTCACCATCATCATGGATTCCATCACGGGTCCTGTTGTTAACTTTCAAAACGGAGCCCTTGGAGCGATGTCTTCAAGGGTTTAGATTTTTCATCCCGCGGAAACATTTACATTATGCTATGGTTTCTTCTCTTTTCACAGTTCGGTATTTGCACCCATTGACTGTATCATGCTTAGTGCAAAAAAAAAACGACAGAAATCCCTAATCGGATTCTGCCGCTTGCCTCCGTTTAAAACAAGTACAGAGACACAATGAATGATAGATATACAGGAAAATGGTGCTTCCTCTTAAATGCTTCCTTGCATAAAAATTTTTTTCAACTCCATTAAATCCATTCTGGAAGATAAAGATCCAATTTGTGTTGTTGCTTGAGCACCAACACAGTTAGCAAACTGAAGATACTCCGTTAATTCCGTTTTCCCCGAAGGCATTCCCTTTTCGTGAAAGCAATATAAAAGTCCGGACATAAAAGCATCCCCTGCACCGGTTGTATCAACTGCGTCCACCTTCGGAGCGAGGCTGGTAACTTTGTTACCATTCATTACTCCACAAGCACCTTCCCCTCCCATTGTGATAAATAGGTAAGGAATGTCCCATTTTGATATTTTTTCCAATCCACCCTCAAGTGAATTAGTTTCCATTAAGAAATTTAACTCCTCCTCAGCCAACTTGACGATAGTAGCATGTGTAAGGAACGATATCACTGTTTTACGACAATGGTCTTCACTTTCCCACCGTTTTAAACGTAGATTGGCATCAAAGGCGATTAGATTGGAAGATTCCTTTGCATATTTTAGTGCAGCCTCGGTGGACTTTTTGGAGTTTTGTTGAAAAAGGGTACCAGAGCCAAAATAAAAAATTCGAGTTTTTTCAAAAACCTCTCTTCTTATTTCTTTTTCTGTTAAAACTTCTTCTGGTGTATGGTTTAAATAAGAATGGAAGTTTCTCTCGCCACTTTCTGTCAGATGTACATAGACTCCACACATTCTTTTTATAGCAGAACGAACAGAAAATTTAAGATTAACTCCTTCCTTCTTTAATTCTTGTTCTACAAATTCACCAATTGAATCTGTCCCCAATTTACACAAAAAGTAAGTAGGCAACCCAAGTCTACTGGTACCTACTGCTAGGTTTACAGTAGCCCCTCCTAACAGCTGCCGAAATTTCGTATTCGTGCTATCCGTTGATATATAATCTACAAAAGGTTCTCCTAATGATATAACTCCTTGTTTACCCAACAATAGCCCTCCTTCTTGAAACACTATTATAAACTATTTTTACTTTTTTCTCGTTAACGTACAGAAAAATCCCTCAAACCTAAAGTTCGAGGGAACATAAACAATATTAAAATAGGAGTATTTTCTAAAAATATTAGTCTATACCCACTGCATCGAATCCAGAATTGGTTGCAGCCACTTCTGCACTTCCTTCACCATAAATATCAATTGCGGACTGAATGATAGCTTGACGTGCGTCGCTGAAGTCAGAATTTGGAGTTAGATAGACTGTCAAAGCACGATAATAGATTTGCCCTAATTTCTCTCTTCCGATTTCTTGGCCAATCAAGTATGCAGCATGATTTGTAATGGAGGAGTTTACATGAACACCCCCGCCATCAACAGAAGTTGGCATATGATAAAACTCGTCCATATGATCTGGATAAACCCCGCCATTTGTGCTGTACGCCCTTCTTTGCTCGTTGCTGACAACCACGCTGTTTGGATTACTTAAACTGCGCAATACAGTTACACCGTCAGCTTTAGCAGCCGGGGCCATAATATCCTCGCCCATTTCCCAATCACTATCATCAACGAGTGCACCAAACACGTCGGCAAACGATTCGTTTAATGCTCCAGATTGATTGCGATACACTAAATTAGCAGAATGAGTGATTACGCCATGTGTCATTTCATGGGCAGCAACGTCAAGGCCAGCGGATAGAGAGGTCATGAACACACCGTCACCATCACCATAAGTCATCCAACGCCCATTCCAGGAAGCATTGTTATAATTATTGCCATAGTGAACTTTTGAAATGATTGCCATTCCTTCCCCATCAAGAGAATTACGGCCATGCTCATTTAAGTAATACTCATAAACCTTTTCGGAATTGTAGTGTGCGTCTACCAGCGCCCGATCATAGTCCCCGATAAATGCAGCTGAATTTCCTACATAGAGAGTATCATTACTCGATGTATTATCATTTTTAGCGTCATACGTCACGATTCCACCAAGGTTTTCATGAGAGTAATCAGCTAACGCAAACTTCGTTCCTGCATTCGGTTCCTTTACTTGAGTAATATGTAATTCCCTGTGCTCACCATGTACACCCTTTCCAGCACCTTTTTGTGTTGTCATTTCGTCTGCATGCATTAATCCATTGTACTTATCGATAACTTCGCCTGTTTTCGCGTCCACAAAGACAAACCAGTTTCCAGGTTCATCCCCCATAAAGTTAACATTCACTTTATAGGTTGTATAATTTTTTCCTTCAAACGGTAGGACAACAAGCTCAGCAGTTGGCTCATAGGTCAGTTCTTCAGGGGCACTGACAGAGGATAAGGCCGTCTTTAGTGCAGACTCACTACTTAAAGAAACAGCCGTGTCAACTGCGTCATCGGCAATCGTCTGATTTACTCTTCCGTTAACCGAGACCACTTCATTATTCTTATTAAAATGGACAACAACCTCGGATCCTTCAACACTCACTCCATTAACTGCCTGATTAAAGCGGACGTGTGTCATACCGAGTTTATCTTTTTGTACACTCTTCACTTTTAGATTCTTATCAGGATTATTTATTCCGGTTTTGCCTTCGTTTTTCTTCAAATAATTTAATGCTTCAGAAGAGTTGCTAGATGAGTATTTATCGGAAAATCGCTCCTTTACAAATAACGGAACATTTGCTTTCTCATTCCAAGCCTTAATAGCTTGTACACTATTAGTGACTTTAGTATCAGCTGTCTGAGCAAAAACACTGCTAACCGGGATAGAGCCTGCTAACATCACTGTTGACAAGGCTACAGGTAAAATTAACTTTTTCTTCATCATTCTCTACCTCCTATTATTTTCCACATCTCTCATTATAGTTTAGTAGAGTTTAAACCACATGAATAATTGTAATTATTTTAATATTATGAAAACTAAAAACATTTTCCTATTTCCTATATTTAACTAGGCATAATTTACCAATATACATTTACCTTTATCAAAAAACAAACACACTACATATATTCTCAAATGAAAAGAGATTAGGGACACTCACGGGTTCTATGTAATGGTAATAATGGATGGATTTACATTGTTTTAAAACTTAATTAATAAAATTTACAAAACCTTTACAAAACATCTAATTAATCTTTACAAATAGCGTTTATTCTTTACATGTCGAGTAGATGTAGCAATCGATCACCTTGGAGGTTAAAAAAATGACGTTAAAAAGAAAGACAATGCTTGGATTATTGGTACTATTTTTAACTGCCATTCTATCAGCATGTGGAAATAGTAGTAATGAAGGTGCAGCATCAAATGATGGTTCAGCTACCGTTTCTGTTTCAGGATCTACGTCTGTAGGGCCTCTAGCAGAAAAAATTGCAGAAAAATTTAAAGAGAAAAGCAATGTAAAGGTTGAAATAAATCAAATTGGATCTTCTGCGGGAATAACCAATGCCATAAACGGAGTATCAGAAATCGGAATGTCCTCTCGTGATTTAAAAGAGGAAGAAAAAGCTAGCGGGCTCGTTGAGACCATTATTGCTTATGATGGGATTGTTGTCGTAACACATCCTAGCAACAAAGTGAAAAACCTTACGATGGATCAAGTGAAGGCTATTTTTACTGGTGAGGTTACAAACTGGAAAGAGCTAGGGGGCGCTGACATGGAAATCGTCGTTGTTTCCAGAGAAGATGGTTCCGGATCACGAGACGCCTTCCAAGAGATAGTAGGGTACTCTTCAGGTGAATTAGTAAGAAGCGCAATCATTGCGAGTGGTAACGGAAATATTAAAACGACGGTTGCAACAAATAAGCATGCGGTAGGTTTTATTTCATTCGAATATATTGATTCTTCTATATCAACTGTAGATATTAATGGAGTGGAGGCTACAGCCAATAATGTTTTGCAGCAAGAATATAGCCTGTCACGTCCATTTTTATTTGTTCACAAAGAGGATCAAATTACCGACGCTGGAAAACAGTTTATCGACTATATTTTGAGTCCCGATGGGCAAGCAATTGTTGGTGAAACTGGAGCTATCCCGATTAAATAACAACAGATATACTGATCCACTAAGCAAGTAATAGAGAAGAGATTCATGGAGGAATGCGTATGCCGCGGCAGACCGTCGAGATTAAGAAATCAAATAAGAGGAAGTACATGTTAGAGAAGCTGTCATCAAGATTATTTCAGTTTTGTGCACTACTATCTGTTATCAGTTTATTATTGATCGTTGGATTTGTTTTTTATAAAGGATCACTCCCCTTTTTAGTAGATGGATATAGCTTTTTTGACTTTCTTTTTGGAGTGGATTGGGTTCCAAGTGAAGAGAAATTTGGCATTTTGCCGATGATAGTAGCCTCCATCTATGCAACTATTGGTGCATTAGTGATTGGAGTTCCAATAGGTTTGTTTACAGCCATTTTCTTAGCTGAAATTGCACCCAAAAGGGCAGCTAAATTGATTTCTCCAGCAGTACAGCTGCTGGCTGGAATTCCGTCCGTTTTATATGGTGTATTTGGACTTGCACTTATCGTTCCTTTTTTACAAAATCAATTAAACCTAGTAAAAGGACAAAGCTTGATTGCGGTTATCCTAGTGTTGGCAATCATGATGCTTCCAACCATTGTAACAGTTGCTGAAACAGCAATCCGTGCCGTCCCAAAAACATATCGTGAAGGTTCATTGGCTCTAGGTGCTTCTGAGATTGAGACCATCTTTAAGGTGGTTGTCCCATCAGCTAAGTCAGGGATTATGGCAGCAATTGTTTTAGGTTTAGGCAGAGCAATCGGTGAAACCATGGCTGTTATCTTAGTAGCCGGCAACAGTCTTATTCTGCCTACAAGCCTTACAGACAGTGTGCGGCCATTAACAACGAATATTGCATTAGAAATGGGTTATGCATTCGGAACTCACCAAGAGATGTTATTTGCTACAGGGATAGTTTTATTCTCGTTTATCTTAATTTTAAATTTTGTATTAGCAAAAATTAGTGCGAAGGGTGGTAAGTAAGTTGAGAAAGCAAAAAGATAAACTGTACCGTACACTTCTGTGGGGATCAGCTTTCTTGACGGTTGCCATACTTGTCATGATTGTTGGCTATATCTTTTTCAAGGGGTATCGTTTAATTAGCTTTGATTTCATCTTTGGTGACTACTCCCCTGCTGGAGGCGGTGGTATTTGGCCGATGATTATTACGACCATTTATACCATTGTGATTTCATTACTCATTGCAACTCCAATTGGAATTTGTGCTGCAGTATATATGCAAGAGTATGCAAAACAAGGTCGATTGGTAAATCTCATTCGTTTTGCAACCGAAAGCTTAACAGGGATACCATCGATTATTTATGGATTATTTGGCGCAGTTTTCTTCGTTACGACTTTAAAATTAGGGATGTCAATCATAGCTGCTTCCTTAACATTAACCATTATCGTTTTACCTGTAATTATCCGAACAACCGAAGAATCGCTAAAAACAGTCCCTCACTCCTATCGGGAGGGGTCACTAGCATTGGGTACCACTAAGCTCCAAACTTTATATAAAGTCATTCTACCTAGTGCAATGCCTGGTATCTTATCCGGAATAATCCTATCGATTGGAAGAATTGTCGGTGAGTCCGCTGCGATATTTTTAACGGCTGGAACGGTTGCAGCCATGCCTTCAAGCATCTTCTCATCAGCACGTACATTAACGGTTCATTCGTTTTTAGTTACACAGGAATCAGGTGACATTGAATTAGCTTCAGCTGTTGGAATCGTCTTAATCGTCATTATCCTAGTGTTGAATCTATCGGCAACGTTCATCTCGAAAAAACTAAATAAAGCTGACTATTAAAATGAGGTGTTGACATGAATACAAATGGGATAAAGGTAAGGATGAATAATTCAACGCTGGTACAGGAACCAAATAAAGAAGTGAAAATCAGTGTTAGAGATCTTGATTTGTTCTATGGAGAAAAACAGGCACTTTACTCCATATCACTTGATATACATGAAAATGAGGTTACCGCACTAATAGGCCCTTCAGGATGTGGTAAATCCACTTTCCTGCGAACATTAAACCGCATGAATGATTTAATTGATGGCGTAAAAATTACTGGCAATATTATGATTAATCAAGAAGATATATACAAATCAACTGATGTTATAAATTTAAGAACCAAAGTAGGTATGGTGTTTCAGAAAGCAAATCTTTTTCCAATGAGTATTTATGATAATGTGGCATATGGTCCAAGAATGCAAGGCATTAAAAATAAACAAGAGCTAAATGAAATTGTTGAAAGCAGCTTACGAGGTGCAGCCATTTGGGATGAAGTGAAAGATCGTCTTAAACACTCGGCGCTTGGTCTATCTGGCGGTCAACAGCAGCGTATATGTATCGCACGTGCCATCGCGATGAAACCGGATATTATTCTAATGGATGAACCTACTTCCGCATTAGACCCTATCTCTACTTTAAAAGTGGAAGAACTGATAGAAAAAATGAAGAAGGATTATACCATTGTCATTGTTACCCATAATATGCAACAAGCAGCGAGAGTCTCAGATAAAACTGCATTTTTCCTAAGCGGGGAAGTCGTGGAATATGATGTAACCGGTAAAATCTTCTCGATGCCAAGCGATCAAAGAACGGAAGATTATATTACTGGCCGATTCGGTTGATTTTAAATCGAACAGTACCCATATTACCAATATCACAGAAGGTAAAGTCTATTTAATAAAAGGTCAGATGTATGATTTGAATTCGTAAAGTAACTAGGTGAATCAAATTTAAGACCGCATAGAGAGGCACAGGGATTTCGGTATCTTCTGTGTTTTTCTATGCGGTTTTTTTTGGGAGGTTATATTACTTTTCCAATTCAGTTAGTCTTTTCTATAATATTGTGAACGCCTTCTTTCCTACATTTGAGTACAAAAAGGACCAAAATTCCTTTATGAATTTTGGCCCCTTATTGAGGGAATTACTCTAGTGACATTTTAAATTCTAAAAAGTATTCGTTATATTTTCCCAGCAGCTCAAGACCTAGGTTTTCATATACTTCTAAGTTTTTCCGACTTTCTTCGGGTGGGTAAAAACGTTCATCGTTTACCACTTCATCATCTAATAGTTCCCACGCTGCTTTATTTGGAATCGCATATCCTACATAATCAGTATTTTGTGCAGCCACTTCTGCATCTAGCATAAAGTTTATGAATTGATGAGCGCCATCCACATTTTTTGATGTTTTAGGTATAACCATGTTATCGAACCATAAGTTTGAGCCTTCTTGTGGGACGGCGTAGTCCAACTCTTCGTTTTCGTACATCATGTCTGCTGCTTGACCAGAAAATGTTACGGCCACTGTCGCCTCATTATTAATCATTAGTGGCGTAATTTCATCACCAATAATCGCTTTGACATTTCCATTTAGCTGCTTTAATTTTTCTAAGGCTTCATGTAATTCCTTTTCGTCACGTGAATTTAACGAATAACCTAAACTGTTTAAGCCCATACCGATGACCTCACGTGCACCATCTACTAAAAATACTTTATTTTTTAGTGCTGGGTCCCATAAATCGTCCCAAGAATCAAAAGTGAGATGTTTTGGGACTTCATTAGGATTATAAACTACACCAACCGTTCCCCAAAAGTATGGAATGGAATATTTGTTTTTCGGATCGAATGGTAAATCTAGAAAGTAAGGATCAATATTTTGCAAATTGGGAAGTTTCGAATGATCAATTTCTATTAACAAATCTTCTTTAATCATGGTTTCAATCGTATATTCTGATGGGACAACGACATCATAGGATGTGCCGCCTTGTCTAATTTTCGTTAACATTGCTTCATTTGAATCATACGTTTCATAAATAACAGAAATACCTGTTTCTTTTTCAAACTGCTTGATCAGTGCCGGATCAATATATTCTCCCCAGTTGTATACGATTAAAGTGTCCTTTCCCCCAGCTGTGCTTGCTGCTTCAAGTTTTGACGCCACAAACGAAAGGATACCACATGCTATAATGATTGCTAACATTATTTGAATTAAAGATTTCATCGAGTAGAGCCCTCCGTTTTTCTCGACCTCATTGTTATGAAATAATACATAACGACAATGCCGACTGTCACGATAAACACTAGTCCCGAGATTGCATTAACGGTTAACGTAATACCTGCACGTGCCATGGAATAGATTTCAACAGACAATGTACTAAATCCGTTACCAGTAACAAAAAATGTAACAGCAAAGTCATCCAATGAATAGGTTAAGGCCATAAAGAAACCAGCTAAAATCCCAGGTTTAATATATGGAACAATAACACGTGTTAATACAGCGCGGCGGTTCGCTCCTAAATCAAGTGCTGCATCAATTAAGTTCGTATTCATTTCCAATATCTTAGGCAAGACCATTAATACGACGATGGGGATACTGAAGGCAATATGTGAAATTAATACGGAGGCAAAGCCAAGCTTAACCCCAATCATTGTGAATAATATTAAGAAGCTTGCTCCAATGACAACATCTGGGCTAACAATCAAAATATTATTTAATGATAATACAATGTTACGTATTTTGTGATTTCTTAATGAAACAATACCAACTGCTCCAAGTGTACCGATAATGGTTGCTATTAACGCAGATAGGAGTGCCACAATCACTGTATTGATTAAGATAACGAGTAACCGGTTATCATCAAACACTGCTTGATAGTGTTCTAGTGTAAAACCTTCAAATGACCCCATTGAACCGCCGCTATTAAATGAATAAAAAATCAAGTAGAAGATCGGTGCATATAAAATAATAAACACGATGGCTAAATATACTTTAGCTAGAGGTGTTAACGTTGATCTCATTTATGCTCGGCCTCCCTTTTTCTTTGTGCGTGTAAATCTCATGATTGCAAACATAATTAAGATTAAAAATACAGCAATGGTTGAACCCATTCCCCAATTTTGCGCAACTAAAAATTGCTGTTCTATCGCTGTACCAAGCGTAATTACTTTATTCCCAGCAATTAAGCGCGTAATCATGAAGAGGGAGAGAGCAGGGATGAACGTTACTTGAATCCCTGATTTTACACCTTCAATAGTTAAAGGAAAAATGACGCGTCGGAACGTCGTAAGCGGTGAAGCACCTAAATCACGTGCTGCGTAAATTAATGACGGATTCATTTTGTCTAACGCGTTGAAAATAGGGATAATCATAAACGGTATAAAAATGTACACCGCAACGAACACGAAACTAAAGTCGGTAAATAGAATTTGCGCCGGGTCAAAGCCAAACAGTTCCACTATTGCATTGACCGGTCCGTATAAACCGAAAATACCAATAAATGCATACGTTTTTAATAATAAATTAATCCATGAAGGAATAATAATGAGCATCAGCCACAAATGCTTATGCTTGGTTTTTGTTAATAGATACGCAGTAGGATAAGAGATTAATAGCGTAAAAAACGTAATGATTAATGCATACCAAAAGCTCGTTAACGTCATCGTTAAATATGCCGATGTAAAGAAGTTTTTATAGTTCACGAGCGTAAATTCTCCGTTCAAATCGAGCATCGAATAATACAAAATAAGCCCAATCGGTGCAATAACGAAGAGTGCAATCCAAAGTATATATGGGACGAATGCTGATTTTGACTTAAACTTCATTCGTATACGCCTCTATGCGTGCATCAAATTCTTCTTCAGTTTCATTTAGACGCATAATATGAATCGCCTCTGGATCGAAATCAAGACCTACTTGTGCACCTACTTCAGCCTTTTTCAGCGAGTGTACAAGCCACTCATTTCCATCTTTGTCATATGTCGACAACTCATAATGTACGCCGCGGAATAACTGCGTATCGACGGTAACACCTATTTTACCTGCTTCTTGTGATGTAATTTGAAGATCTTCTGGACGAATGACAACATCGATTTTTTCGTTGTTCTTCATTCCGCCGTCGACACAGTCAAATACTTTCCCAGCAAACTTAACTTTATAATCTTCTAGCATAACACCCTCAACGATGTTTGACTCCCCAATGAAGTCCGCAACAAACCGGTTAATTGGCTCATCGTAAATATCAACTGGCGTACCAGATTGCTGGATGATCCCTTCGTTTAAAACGAAAATCTCATCACTCATCGCCAAAGCTTCTTCTTGGTCATGCGTCACGAAAATAAATGTTTTACCAAGTCGCTGCTGCAGTTCTCGCAATTCGTATTGCATTTCTGTGCGCAGTTTTAAATCAAGTGCTGATAATGGCTCATCTAGTAGTATCACTTCAGGGTCATTAATTATAGCGCGTGCGATTGCAACCCTTTGACGCTGACCGCCTGACATTTCTGTAATTTCACGGTTTTCATAACCTGCTAAGTTTACGAACTTTAATGCCTCTGCTACACGTACTTTAATCTCAGACTCTTTAACTTTTTTAATTCGTAAACCGAATGCCACATTTTCAAATACATTTAAGTGCGGAAATAGCGCGTAGTCTTGGAATACAGTGTTTACTTGACGGTCATTTGCTGGTACGTCGTTTACACACTCTCCATTAATGTATACATTCCCTGTAGTCGGTTTTTCAAAGCCTGCAATGATACGTAAAATTGTCGTTTTACCACAACCCGAAGGACCAAGTAATGTGTAAAATTTCCCACGTTCAAGTTCAAAGCTCACGTCTTGTAAAACTTTCGTCTGACTGTCATAAAATTTTGTTACGTTATCGAATCGGATAATAATATCGTTTGCCATGAAAGCCTCCTATGAATAAGAATAAAAATTTGTAGCGGTAACATATAAATTATTTTAAAAGTAACATTGATGGAAACAGGAATAGCAAGTGCAAAACAATTAGATTATATGGAAAGGTATCGAATTGAGTGTAGTCATAGAAAGGTAAAAAAATCAATTGTTTTCCTTGTATTTACTCAAATGATGAGATGACTATGAGTGGATGCCCTGTGGAGAATTCCCCTTAATCATTTCCGCTTTTCATTTCTTTTCACAAAAAAAACCCGTTTTTTTCGGGTTCTTTTCGCAAGTTATTACTTATTTATTTCATCGAGATTGTTCGAAGCAAAGTTATCAAGTAATGTACGGACTTCATCAGTTGACTTAGTGTTCATTAATTGATTTCTTAATTCACTTGCCCCCGGGAAACCTTTAACATAAATTTTGAAGAACCGATGCAGTGCTGTGATTGAACGTGGCAATTCTTCTGAATATTTATCTTGAAGGTCTAGTTGCAATCTTAGAAGATCAAGGTACTCCTTCGTGCTGTGCTCTCTTGGCTCTTTCTCAAAAGCAAACGGATTTTTAAAAATACCACGCCCAATCATAACCCCATCAACACCGTATTGATTTGCCAACTTCAAGCCAGTTTGACGGTCAGGAATATCCCCATTGATCGTCAAAAGTGTATCTGGTGCCACCTGGTCACGAAGTTTCTTAATCTCCGGAATTAGCTCCCAATGAGCATCTACTTTGCTCATTTCATTCCTTGTACGCAGATGAATGGATAGATTGACAATGTCTTGTTTCAATATATGTGTCAGCCATTCATGCCATTCGTCTACTTCTGTGAAACCAAGCCTTGTCTTTACACTTACTGGCAATCCTCCTGCTTTGGCTGCTTGTATTAACTCTGCTGCAACATCTGGACGAAGGATTAGGCCGCTTCCCTTCCCATTCTGTGTCACATTTGGTACAGGACAGCCCATATTGATATCAATACCGCGAAAGCCAAGTTCCGCCATGCCAATACTCATTTGCCGAAAGTTTTCAGGCTTATCCCCCCATATATGGGCAACGATTGGTTGTTCATCCTCTGTAAAAGTCAAACGCCCGCGCACACTCTGCATCCCCTGTGGGTGACAGTAACTCTCACTGTTTGTAAACTCAGTAAAAAACACATCCGGTCTGCCTGCTTCACTTACAACATGGCGGAAAACAACATCCGTCACATCTTCCATTGGTGCCAGTATAAAAAAAGGTCGTGGTAAATCACGCCAAAAATTTTCTTTCATATTACTTCAAATCCTCTCATTAAGGGATCAGGAAAACCCCCTTCTCCCAAAATTAAAAAGCAGAATGTCTCTGCTTCTTCTACACTTATACCATGCTTTAGTACTTTTTATCAAACAGAGGGCATGTTATATTCATTTAACAGACTCTTAATAAGCAATTACTCCTGCTAAAATCCACGCTATAACTAGTATTCCACTGTTTCTAAACCATTACCAGAAAACTTGAAACATCACATCTCACTGTCATTTTTCACAACAGAAATGGGCCAAGGTACCTTTCTTTGTTTTGTTTATACAATAAAATTGAATGGATATTTCGAAATAGGAGTGAAAAAAAAATGAATGAGGAACTTCAGAAATTGTTCAATAATTTAATTCAAATTGAACATGTATCAACAACATTATATCTTGCAATGTCTGCTTATATGGGAAGACAGAACTTAACAGGGATGGCCCATTGGCTAAGGTTACAATCTGAAGAAGAGAGAACCCATATGCTTAGATTAATTGATTTTGTTGTAGATCGTGATGGTACTGTACAACTCAGTAACCTTCCTGCTCAACCAAGTAACTTCGGTACACCATTAGAAACCTTTCAAAAGGTATTAGCACATGAGCAATTTGTTACAAACTCTTACAGACAGGCCTTTAATTATGTCAATCAAGTAGATCCTCAAGCTGCTATTATTATACAAGACTTTTTAAGAGAACAAATAGACGAAGAAGCACAAGCTAAAACGATTATCGATCGTCTAAAATTAGCTGAAAATAACCCATCTGCTCTTTTATTATTAGATCAAGAGTTAGGCAGGAGAACTGCTACTGTCACTCCCCCAGCAGCAGGTTAATCAACGACAAATCCCCCTCAAAATCTGTTTTTTTAACTTGATTTTGAGAGGGATTAAATATTAACTAAGGTTCTAGGACAGTATTAATTTTATATAACAACTTCAGCTATATTTTAGGAGGCGATAGAGCCGCTCTTCTTTTTCTGTTTCGTTTCCCAGAACTCAGCCCCGTCGATTCCAAGTTTGGCAGGTTTAAATACTGGGTCTTTGTTTGCTTTTCTCTGTCTTGTATAGTCTTTCAAGACTTTAAGTGCCGGTTTCGTAAGCAACAGGATTACCGTAAGGTTTATCCATGCCATTGTTCCCATTCCTAGATCGCCCATTGCCCAGACAACCTCTGCTGTTCGAATACTTCCATAAAATGTAGCAACTAATAAAGTGACCTTCAGTATATGGTTCGGCCAATCGAATTTTACCTTTTTACTTCCTATCAAAAAAGCAAGATTTGTCTCTGCTTTATAGTAATAAGATAATAAAGTGGTAAAACAGAAAAAGAATAAGGATACAGCCATAAAGGCAATTCCGAATGACGGTAATGCAGATTCCACAGCAAGCTGTGTGTAAACAGAGGGTTCTACATCTCCGAGTCTTTCAGTAATAGGAGCTTTTCCTTCCGGTTTCACGTCATACATTCCTGTAATTAGGATCATAAAAGCGGTTGCCGGACAAATAATCAATGTATCGATGTAAACAGAAAATGCCTGGACTAAACCCTGTTTTGCGGGGTGTGATACTTCTGCTGCACCTGCTTCAAATGTTTCACTTCCTATGCCAGCTCCACTTGAGTAGACCCCTCTTTGTACTCCCCAAGCTACGGCCGAACCCATTAACCCTCCAAAAGTGGAGTTTAAATTAAAGGCACTAGTGAAAATAAGCGAAATGGACATCTGGCAGTACGGTGTAATTCATGCTGAGGATAATAATACAGACTAATATATAGCCAATAGCCATAAACGGAACTATGATTTCAGCCGTTTTAGCAATCCTCTTGACACCACCAAAAATAATAAAACCAAGCAGCATAGCCATTGCTATTCCAGTCACTTCAGGTGACACTCCAAAAGCATTATTCAGCGTTAACGCTACTGTATTTGCCTGAACACCTGGCCATAAAAATGCCATAACTAATAATGTTACAACGGCTGATAAGACTGCAAACCATTTTAGCTTCAATCCTTTTAAGATGTAAAAAGGGGTACCCCCTCGGTACTTCCCGTTTATTTTACTTTTGTAGACTTGAGAAAGAGTCGTTTCAATAAAAGAAGTAGCACTTCCTAAAATGGCCGCTACCCACATCCAGAAGACAGCACCAGGCCCACCAAATGCAATGGCAGTTGCGACACCCGCTACATTCCCAGTACCAATCCTGCTGCCCAATGACATTGCCAGTGACTGGAAAGAACTAACACCTGCCTTTGAACCTCCACTTTGAAATGTCAGCTTAAACATGTCTTTAATATATCTAATCTGAACAAATCGTGTGAGAATGGTGAAAAGCAATCCTAATCCTAAAAATGTATAGACCAATACTGAACTCCAAACATATCCATTCAACCAGTTTACTAAATCCCCCATAAAAACTCCCTCATATTTAAATTTTTTTAGCCATATGTACAGTAGGTTACACATTGTGTATACCCAAAAAATGTTTCGCAAAACATCAGCCTAAAAACCCGGATTCTCCCTTCGAGTTATAATAAAGTTTTCTACTGAAAATAAACCCAAGAAAGCCAAAAAGACCCAGAAATCAGAAAAGTTTAGTTTACCGAAACTTGAGTCTTGATCATAAATGTTTATTTTTATTGAGAAACGGTACGTACTTTCATGTGATTTAATGAAAAGCTCGTTACACGTATTTAAGGAAATAAAAATAAACCTTAGGTGGGCAAACCTAAGGTTTTACATAGATAAGTTGATTAGCAAAAACAAAAAGAATTGCTGCTGTCACTCGAAACTACCAATTGATTTCTACCATTCGCTTTTGCCTTGTATAAAGCCTGGTCTGTTTTTTCAATAAATTGGTCAACTTTTTCTGATTTATATTCGTTTAATCCCAAACTAATGGTGATCAGTACTTGTTGATTGTTGTAAATAAAATTTGAATCTTCCACAGCTTTACGGACATGTTCCGCAATTTCACTACCTTCTTCTAAACTCGTTTCTAGCAGCAGAATGGCAAATTCCTCGCCTCCCATTCTAATAACCACGTCGGTGTCTCTAACGTTCCTTTTAATAACGTTCGTAATATGCTTAAGTGCATAATCACCGCACACGTGACCATAAGTGTCATTAACACTTTTGAAATGGTCTATATCAAACATGACTAGAATTAAAGACTTACTCATCCTTTTACTTAAGGGGATTGCTTGTTCAATATATAAATCAAAATATCTTCGGTTGTATACTTCTGTTAATGGATCCGTAATAGACATTTCTTCTACTTTCCGTACCAATTTTTCAGTTTTTATTCGTAAGTATCCGACTGTTAAAAGAATTGACCAATTCACTATTATACCTAAAACAAGGGTTAGTAAATCTAGAGAAAACTGGGTGAAACCCTCTTGGTTTAACTCAATCGTAAGTTCAAATAGGCTATAAAAGATTGCTGTTCCAATAACGACATTCCAACTTGGATATCTAAAGATGATGATGATACTTGGAATTAGAGCTATTGACCATATAAAAGGATAGTGGTCCCCATGGTTATCTGCAATGGTATCAATAATAATGGGTAAAGCAGTCCCAACCAAAATAATAATCCAATTTAAATACCTGTATTTCATAAGTTTCTTCTCCTTTGGAATCCCATACGAACGTATCTTACTAGTAATTATAGGTCGAGACATTTGTATAGTACCAAAACTTCTCAATTTAAAATTCATAAAAACCTAAGAAAAATAGGAACAGATTCCTATTGTTATTTTTTGTCCTAAACATGTTCTTCTGACATGTAAAAAAGCCCAGTCATATTAACTTGGCATAACAGAAAGAAGGATTATTGACACAAGAATAATCCTTTTAATGATATATCGAATTCTGCAAAATCATCAATTCCTTTGTTATAGTTGGGTATCCTTCTATTTCCGGAATTGCCTTTTTTGAGGATGAACGTTTCAGACTAGCTGAGTTTGCCATCATTTCACAAGCGTAAAGCAATTGTGAAAGTACTTTATCTGAAAGAAGCGGACGGCTCTTCACTTTTGAACATTCCTCCAGGAGATAAGCTAAATGCTCCATTGAAAATACAATGGACCAATAATATTCCAAGGTTTCACGTTGTACTGGGATTTCACCCAGAGCTGTATTATACAATGTTTTTAAATTGGTTAAATTAACTTGCATCTTTCTCAATTCCTTACTTTTTCTCGCATTAAAGCCTTTTCTTTGTTCAGAGAAAAGTACCAATAATAATTGTGCCTGACTCCGGATTGTTTTTTCAATAAAATGTGGAATACGGCTTGATGCAGACTTTCTTCCAATCAACCAAACACCGATTAGACCAATCACACTCCCGATTACTACATCGATCATTCTCGCTGAAGCAAAATAAGAAAAGCTAAAGCTGCCTGTTGATGTACTTTCAGCCATCAAGAGAGCATTCGGAGTAAAAAACAGAGCTGCCAGACCATAATTTTTCACAATAAAAAGTTCTGTAATGAAGGTCAATATAAGTATAAAAAATGCAATAACATACCCGGATGGCTCCAGGGCAAGAATCAAACTGGCAATGATAATTCCAGTGACCGTACCAATCCCTCGTTGAATAGCACGATGATGTGTTGCCACAAGGGTAGCACCTGACATTACAGCTACACAGGATAAGGGAACCCAATAAGAACGAGCCAATTCTAGTTCAAAAGCAATGATTGCAGCAATGATTGTAATAAAACCAAAACGAGTAGCGGTGATAAAAATAATGGAGTTTTTATCAAAAGCCCCGCCAAATATTTCCTTTACTGATAATTTGGTTGGTTGAATGGCTTGATTAATTTTTGTAGTCGGTTCATTCATAATCGCATCTGCATCATAAATTTTCGCAAATATCCGACCTACCTCTTTATTCATTTCACTAGGCTGAAGAATCTTTCCATAAACACCCTTATTTTTCTGATCAAACGAATCGGCAAGTTCCCTTACCGACTGCCCTAACTCCTGTGGTAATTTTTCCTCCGCAACCATAAAATACTCGTTGATGTACATAAATATAGTATTTGCATGTTGATTTAATAGAAACAACCGTTTAAATAAATCCGTTTCCCGCCACGGTATATACCCTGCGGCAAGCGTTTCATCTGCCTCCCTTAATACTGACATCATATTATGTCTTAATTCATTAACATTGTTCGTACCAACAGAGTCAATAAATTTCGCTAACTCTATATAAACCCTTTTTACGACACGTTCTTCTGGCGCATGAGGGTCAAATAACCAACCACTCATGGCAATTATCCATGATAGACTCCCTCCTAGAAAAACGAGTGCAGCCCGTAAAGGAGCAAGTCCCTGGTCCACTGGCATTCCTGAAACCATCGCAAAAACTAAGACAAAAAAGATTGCAGACGGCCCTGCAATACGTAAGGATCCAAAAATAAAAATGACTGCGGCTCCAATCACCCCCATTAAAATAGCTACAGCTAGAGGGTAAGGAGCTGCAAGCGTTCCTAATACAGTGACCAAAGACATTCCAATCACAACCCAAAATAACTTTTTAGCCCGCTGTGCATAGGGAATATCAAACACATACAAAAAAGTAAAGCCACCCAATCCGGCCATTAATCCATATTCCAGATTACCGAAGAGCAATCCAATCATAACGGGTAGACTTGCAGCTAATCCAGCAGAAAAGGCTTTTACCCATGGAAAAGGCTTTCTGTTAACCTTTAAAGCCTGTTTTAAAATAGATAAGGTTGCAGAGTTTTTATTTTTTTGGCTTTCTACCAAAACTAAATCACTTCTTTCTAAAATAAACCCATAAACTGTTTATCTTCATAACCTCTATTTTCCCACCTCTCTGTATCAAAATATACTTTTTGTCGCCTAGTTTTCACCATTATTAAATGAGCAAAAATATTCCTATTGAAACGGTAAAAAGGACCAAATCATTGGCCCTTTCAATTTTTTATGATTATTTTTTCTACATGGATAATAGCATTGAAGACTATTTCAATACTAACTGTGACACGCACTCAACATGTGCCGTCTGCGGGAACATATCTACTGGCTGGATAAATTTCACTTCGTATTTTGCACTTAACATATTGATATCTTTTGCCAAAGTAGACGGGTTGCATGAGATATAAATGAGCTTTTCTGGTGCTGTTTGTAGAATCGTTTGGATTAACTGCCCGTCGAGACCGGTTCTTGGCGGATCAACCACAATGACGTTTGGCTTCCACCCTTTTTTCACCCATTTAGGAAGTACCTCTTCTGCTTTACCTGGTACATATTTGGTATTGGTAAATCCGTGACGTTTGGCATTTTTCTTTGCATCCTCTATCGATTCCGGAATGATATCCATCCCACGGACTTCAGCCGCCTGGTCTGCTAACCATAAGCCGATTGTTCCTACACCACAATAAGCATCGACTATTTTTTCTTGGCCAGTCAGTGCTGCTGCTTTTTTTACTTCATTGTAAAGCTTTATGGTCTGTACAGGATTTAACTGAAAGAAAGTCCTTGCCGACAATTCAAACTGGAGGTCTCCCAATGTTTCTTGGATAAACTCTTCTCCCGCCATTGGCAAAGTTTCTTCTCCAAAAATGAGCGAAGTTTTTTGTTCATTTATATTCTGAACAATGGATTTCACTTTAGGAAGTCGTTTTTTGATTTCCTCAATAATCTGTTCTTTCTTTGGTAACTCCCTCTGATTTGTGATGAGAACAATTTGCAACTCACCGCTTTGCACCCCCACACGGGTAACAATGGTCCGAACGATGCCCTTACGAGTTTTTTCATTGTAAATCGTGATTTTTAACTCTTCAAGAATCTTTTTCACAGCATTAACCGCTTCATTTGTTTGAGAATGCTGAACCGCACAATGTTCAATATCGATTAATTGGTGAGAGTTTAAGCCATACAATCCTGCTAAAACCTTTCCATCTCTACCTGCGAGTTGAAAACTACTTTTATTTCGATATCCCCAAGGATCTTCCATTCCAATCGTTTCTCGAATATCAAGTTTGTCTACCGCAAGACGGGTATGCCGTTCAAGCGATTGAATGACAATATCCCTCTTTTCTTTTAATTGCTGGCTATATTTTAAATGCTGCAGCTGACAGCCGCCGCATTCCTGATAAACTGGGCAAGGAGGCTGAACGCGATGTGGGGATTTAATACGAATTTTCTTTATTTTGGCCTCTGCAAATTTAGGATTAATCTTTGTTGCCTCAACCACAACCTCTTCTCCTGGAAGTGCACCTGGCACAAAAACTACCTGCTTTTTAAAATAACCGACACCTTCCCCATTAATGCCGAGTCGTTTGATTGTTAATGGAAAGGTCTGTTTTTCTTGTATTTTAATTGATTGATCTGTTTTCATTTTGTTCACTCCAAATTCCGATTCCTGTTTGATTTCACCGTATTATAGCATTATTAACAGAAAAAAGCCGAATTCTTCTCGAATCCGGCTTTTGAACGAATTATTTTCTCCAGAAACTCGGAATAATCTTTGATAAACCTTTCTTTTCTGGTTTGAATTCATCTAGACTTTTGAATTTATAGCCTTTCTTTTTCAGATCCTTAATCACTTTCTCAAGTGCATCGGCATTATCCTTGGAAACAGTGTGCAGAAGTAATACACTTCCAGGGTGGATTTGTCTCATTATGTTAAGGTAAGAGTACTCCCAGCCTCTTTGAGCATTCGTATTCCAGTCAACAAAAGCCAATGACCAGAAAACATGTGTATAACCTTCTTCCTTCGCAATCTGCATTGTTCTCTCGCTAAAAACGCCTCTTGGAGGACGTAAATACTTCATTTTCTTTTGACCCGTAATCTCTTTTGTTTTATCCTTCACTTTTTGAAGTTCCTCACGAATCCGCTCATCACTGATTTCTGTCATATTAGGATGGTGCCATGAATGATTGCCAATGAGATGACCTTCATCCACCATCCTCTTCGTCAATTCAGGCTGCGATAATAGATAATGTCCCGTTACAAAAAAAGTTGCTGGAACTTTTTCCTTTTTCAACACATCCAAGATTTGACCGGTATATCCTGCTTCATACCCATTATCAAAGGTTAGATATAGAATTTTTGAATTTGGATCTCCCTTATAAAAAGCACCATACTTCTCAAGGATTTTTTCATACTCAGCCCCTGCATCAGGCGGCTGTTCATCCACAGCTTTCTTAAAACCCCAATGGATTGGCTTATTGGGAACGTACCCATATGTAACCTGAGGCACCATTAACAGCAGCAAACTAAGGATGCAAACTAATTTCTTCATCCATGTTCCCCCTATTTTGTTTTTTATAGTATTTGTTTGTCATTGGGAAACATGATTAGTATTTTAAGGAAAAAGGGATGGTTGGTGGTAGACTGTGTCGCTTTTGTAACCTACACGGGTAAAATCAATTGTAGATAACAAATAAGAGGCGATTCTCTGAGAAGGAATGTGGAGGAATTTTCTTATTTCTGAATTAGTAAACCATGGCTTATAAATTAAGCAATAATCATCAATTGCTCTTATATGCGCATCTTTTGAAACGCAGTTACATATAGGACACATCCATTTATGTCTGTAATATTTCATCGGCGCCAATAAACATGCGGGGCATTGAACACCAGTAATAATATCCGATACAAGTATATTGAACGTTTCTAAAATGTCTATTCTCTTTGGCGTGTGTTTTTTTAATAAAAGGTCGCTTACATTGAATAAATCCTGTTCATTCATATGGAGCTTTTTGCTGTACCTTTCTAAATCCTCAATTTTTCTTAGTAAATCATGTGATTTACAAACCTTATTTTCTGCCTCTTTGTACCCTGGAGTTATAATGATTTCACTTGAAAATCTGGTGAAGACAACTAAGTTATCCATAAAAATCTTAGGTAGATTATTTTCCTCTATCCAATTTCTCAATAAGATTTTGTGTCGATTAGTCTGGGAGACAGGATTCTCATAAACCTCTCTTATATCAGTCGTTTCTTGTATCATTTGATTTTTTTCAATGGTTATTTTGCCGGAATGATTCTTCCCATCAAGATTAATAAGAATATTGGGTGATAGAAGAATGACGTCAATTTGAAAAAACACTTCACCTATAGGGAGCCGAAGATCGTGGAATATGTGGTATTTATGCTGAGGTATTTGCCCCAATTGATAATTTAATTCTTTCTCGCCATTATAGCCTGACTTTAAAATTTTTATATTCGTTTTAATCTCTGGTATTTTTTCATGATCAGGACATAATCTTCTCTCTAAAGCCTCTGCTTGAAGTAAGGGGATCGGGACGCTTAAATTTTTATCAAACAAACAAGTTCCTCCTCTTATTATTTGTTGTTACCTTTCTATTTAAATTATGTTTTCCCTGCTTAGAATACTAAATCATTTTGAACCTTTTATAACTTATAACCTAATTTGCTTGATAACCGTACAGTTTGTACAAAAAACCGTACAGTTTATACAATAAAGTGTACAGCTTAAACAAAAAACCGTTCAGTTTATACAATAAAGTGTACAGCTTAAACAAAAAACCGTTCAGTTTATACAATTATCTGTCTAACTTTTATATAAACCGTACAGTTTGTACAAAAAACCGTACAGTTTATACAATAAAGTGTACAGCTTAAACAAAAAACCGTTCAGCTTATACAATTAACCGTCCAACTTTTATATAAACCGTACAGTTTGTACAAAAAACCATACAGTTCATACAAAACAAGCCCCAGCACAGCACCCAACCCCAAAATAAAAAAAAGCAGACCCCAAAATAGAGCCTGCACTCAAAAATCTTAACTAAAAACCTTATCCTTAAACTGTGCCAATTTCTCCAAAGAAGACTTATCCACATCAGCATGCAAGCTGTTACCATGTGAATCCATCGTTACAACAGCAGTAAAGCCTTCTACACGCAGGTGCCACATAGCTTCAGGAATACCAAATTGCATCAGGTCGACACCTTCAACGCCCTTGATACAATCTGCATAATACTGAGCAGCGCCGCCGATGGCGTTCAGATACACACCACCATGTTCTTTAAGCGCAGCCAGTGTTCGCGGTCCCATTCCGCCTTTTCCAATTACTGCTCGGATACCAAACTTCTTCATAATGTCGCCTTGATAAGGCTCCTCACGAATACTTGTGGTTGGGCCGGCAGCTTTAACATGCCAAACTCCATCTTTATCCTTCAGCATAACCGGACCACAGTGGTAAATCACTTGTCCATTTAAATCTACTGGCGAATCATGATCAGAAAGGTATTTATGAATGGCGTCACGACCGGTGTACATCATACCGTTGATTTGAACAACGTCGCCTACTTTTAATTCGCGAATTTGCTCTTCAGTAATTGGCGCCTGAAGCGTAATAACGTCATTAGCACGCGCAGCTGCAGTTTCTTTTTCAGCTTCAGTCTCCTCAAAATCAATAAATTCACCATCTTGGTACATCCACTCATTAATGTCCCCTGACACAGGATCCACACTTACACCTAAGCGGCGGAATGCCCAGCAATTGTAAGCAACTGAAACATAGAAGCTTGCAGGAATTCGATTCATAACACCAACCTTGCATCCTAATAACGTAGCTTCTCCGCCAAAGCCCATTGTCCCGATACCCAATTTATTTGCATTTTCTAGCACATACTCTTCTAAAGCACGCAAATCCTCGTTTGGATTAACATCATCCAACGAACGGAATAACTGTTCTTTCGCTAAATCATAGCCAGATGAACGGTCGCCGCCGATGCCTACTCCAATGAAACCAGCGCTGCATCCTTGGCCTTGTGCTTGATACACAGAGTGCATAACACATTTGCGAATACCATCAAGGTCACGTCCTGCTCTTCCTAATCCTTCTAATTCGCATGGAAGACTGTACTGAATGTTTTTATTTTCACAGCCGCCGCCTTTTAAAATCAGACGAACGTCAATATAATCTTTTTCCCATTGGTCAAATTTCATTACCGGCAAACCTGCACCAAGATTGTCGCCGCTGTTTTCCCCTGTCAATGAATCAACAGAGTTTGGACGAAGCTTTCCTTCTTTTGTGGCGATAACAATCGCATTTTTAATCGCTTCTTTTATTTCTAATTGGTTTACCCCAACAGGAGTTTTAATTTTAAAAGTTGGTAATCCGGTATCTTGGCAAATAGGTGAAACTTGATCATCTGCCATTTTAATATTATTGGTAATTGTGGCGAGGCTCATTGCTGCACTCGTACCTGCGTTTTCCTTCTCCTTAGCCGCTTTCACTGCACGGCGTACATCCTTTGGAAGCTTGGTAGAAGTTTCAACCACTAACTTGTACATGCTTTCCTGAAATTTCTCGATATTCACCTAAAGTTCCCCTTTCCCCTTGTCCGTTTCATAATCTATTTAAAAATTACAACTATTTGACGATTATTATTATACTCCTATAAACAAATCTTTTAAAGGTAAAGGTTTTCAAAAAAATAGAGCCTGTATTTATACAGACTCTGGTGCTTCACGATGATTGAATTCTTTACATTTTGATTCTAATTCATCAATCATTTTGATTAAGTTGTCAATATCATCAAGATCCGTATCCTCTGGATCAATTGCATCCAAAACATCTAGAAACATGTTTAAACGTTGCTTTAAAAAACTAACTTGTGAATTTTTATCATGAGTCGGACTACCCAAATCTGATCTCCCCCTTCTATGTCAATTTATCTTACACTTTCTGCAGCACTTTTTCAAAAAAGAACCCCTACGACCTTGGTAGGAGTTCTTTCTCCATGATCATCTTGGTCTCTCTGAGGCAGCAAAACCAAATGAAACATGGTCCTGAACCGGAATCCATGCTCCGATTCCTTGTGACGTTACATTTTTAATAACAATGACTTTTTTATTTCCCTTAAGCATTAAATACACTTCTCCGTAGGTGACTTTCCCTTTTTCATTCACTGCCGGTGCATAAGCATATAAGTATCCTAAACGGTTGACTGGTATATTGTAGACATGATCGTTTTTCGTACCTGCACCGATAATCGTATCAAAGGCAAGCGGTAGACGTGTTTTTTCCATCGCCTTCAATAACATCATTTTCTTAACCTCTTCGGCATTTGCAATTTTTGCTGTTAATCCACCGCGGATAACTTTTTGTGCTTCCTGAACATAATGAATCTGGTATGGTACCTTCCCGCCGCGATTGTCATAGTAGTTCGTATTAATTTTTTGATATTCCCAGTTGGGTGCGGTTTCTGTCGATTCATAATTTAATGGCCACTGACCTAGGTATACGATTGCTCGATAACCGAGGGCAAATGGAGTACTATTGATGCTTGATTCATTTAACATACGGATTAAATCCGGATTTTCAATTTTCACCTTGGAAGAGTCAATCAGCTTCTTCGTTAATTCACTAGGCTGCAAAGTTGGCAGGTCCTGAGTGGAATTTGGATACGTATTTTCCTTCGTAATATTACGGACTGATGAAGGTATTTGATAGTTAACAGGTTCTTTTTTAGCAGTTTTGTTTTCAGCAGAGGCTGTCGGCATGAAAGTTAACAGTAAAGCCAGCGTCACTACGACAGGAAACAATTTTTTCACAAAGAAAAACTCCTTTCACAATATAGCAGTAATAAGTCTGCTCATAGTGTTTTCGGAGTTGAAAAGTTTTATCCATTTACAAAAAATATTTCAATATTTCTCCTGAAATGTACTGTCTAACAGTCGATTCATTCGTTTTTCAAAATAAGGAAAACACAGTTGAATAAAAGGACCGATTGTAAACGTTATGATGATGGTACCAATACCAATAGGTCCTTGGAGAATAAGCGCAGGAACCAACGCAATCAGTTCTCCAATCGTCTTCGCTATCATTAAATTAACGCGAAATCGTTCTCGAATGGCCATCATAAAGGAATCAATTGGACTTGAAGGAAACTTTGCTTGTAAATAGATTGCAGCACCGAAACCAATAATGAATATTCCCAGAAGTAACGTAACTATTTTAAGAGATAATCCGCTGACTTTCATGGACTCAAACACAAAAAACATCCATAAGTCAACTAAAGATCCAATTAAGATAATGGTTAGTATCGATAAAATTTCAGGTCTTCTCTTCACCAATAAGGAATTTATTATAACTAACACTGCCCCATCGATGATAATCCAAGTACCGATCGTAAAACCAAGCCACTCCGTTAGGGCAACATTTAGCGCATCCCAAGCACCAGCCCCGAGTTCTGCTTTTATGGTCAAGCAGACACCAAAAGTCATAATGGTTAGCCCTATTAAAAAGAAGAGAAACCGATAAAATAACGCCATAATTATCTCCTTAAAAAAATAATCAGAACATTTACAAAATTAAATAAATCGATTATACTATACTTAACCTTTAAAAAAGGAGGGCAGTGATCAATCGACGAACCATTTACTTTAAGGAGGTTGGGATTCCACTCATATATGAAAATTCAACACTCGTGTTTTTCAAGTATAAATTAAACATGAAGGTTGGTGATTGATGGTCCCAAGAAACGCGATTGGTTTTTTCCCGATATAACATAATGCTTAAATAGTATAGCACAGTTAAAGGATATACCCTTACATCTAATTAAATATTTATAAAAGACTCTGTGCCTTTTGGCTCAGAGTCTTTTTCGTACCATTATTTATAATAGGAAAAATCCTATGCCCATAATCAAATAGGCAGCAAGTAAAGTGAGTCCTTCAAACCAATTAGATTCACCGTCATTTGAAATGACAACCATTAAGAGGACTGAGGTTACCATTGCAATTAACTCTGGCATGGTAAAAACAAGCGGCATCGTTTCTGTAAATAGAAGTGAAATGAGGACGAGCACAGGTAATACAAACATCGCGATTTGCAGAGTAGAGCCGATGGCAATTTCGACCGCGATATCCATTTTATTTTTATAGGCCATTAGAATGGCAGAGGCATGTTCGGCTGCATTACCAACAATAGCTACAATGATGACCCCAATAAATAATTCCGACCACCCAAATGATTCTGCTACATATTCAAACGTATGAACAAGATTCTCTGAAATATATGCAACGGCTAGTGTTGCAGCCAATAAGACACCAATAGCCTTCCCCTTGCCCCATTCTGGTTCTTCTTCATGATGAGCGGTGCCAGACTTCTCACTTTGATAAACGCCGCGATGAGTGACCAGTTTAAAGAACAGTGCTGCAAGATAAAGCAGGATTAGAATCACTGAAATCCCTATACTTAACGTTAAGGTTTTCGTATCATTCATTTCCATTGAAAACACTTCCGGAATCACGAAAGCAACAATAACAGCAAACATTAGAAGTCCTGAATTATGTCGTGCATCATGGACGTTAAATGCCTGCCGTTTGAATTTGAGGCCGCCAATAAAGAACGATAAACCTGCAACAAGAAGTAGATTTCCCAGTACTGATCCTGTTAAGGAAGCAAGAACCACTCCAACTAATCCAGCTTTTAAAGCAAAAACGGAAATAATTAATTCTACTGCATTACCGAATGTTGCGTTGAGTAGTCCGCCAATTCGAGGTCCGGCAACAATCGCCAAACTTTCAGTTGCCCTTCCCATATAACTAGCCAGAGCGATAATGGTAATACAGTAAACAATAAAGAGGATCATGGTTGGCCAATGCATTAATGTCCCAATTACTGAAAGCGGGACTCCAATAAAAGTGAGCAGCATAAATATTTTTCCCATTGTTTTCCTCCTAAATGCTAACATAGCAAATAAATATGATATAAGTGTATAAAAATTCCTCTCGTTATGAGAATTCCCTATTTTTCTTCTATCTAACATGATTGAAAGATATTTTTCTTGCAAATGGTTTATTTTCCCGATACCATCGAATGGGTATCGAATACTAAACAAAACTAACGAGGTTTATGTATGAATAATAATAACTTTCGGTTTTGGGTCCTTGTCACCATCGTTGCAATTTCTGGTTTTTCACAAGGAATGCTTCTTCCTCTCATTGCCGTCATATTTGAAAAAGGCGGAGTTTCTTCCTCCCTTAATGGATTAAATGCTACTGCACTTTATATGGGTATCCTGCTCGTCTCTCCTTTTATGGAAGCACCACTGCGAAAGTATGGCTATAAACCAACAATTATTATCGGCGGCGGGATTGTGGTTTGCGCACTGGCATTGTTTCCTTTGTGGAAATCCTTTTGGTTCTGGTTTTGTTTACGGGCTCTAATCGGGATTGGTGACCACGCCTTACACTTTGCCACCCAAACATGGATTACCTCCTCTTCTCCAAGAGAAAAAAGAGGACGTAATATTTCCCTGTATGGATTATTTTTTGGAATTGGCTTTGCAAGCGGGCCTTTGATGACACCTTTGGTAGATGTTAATCAGGCATTGCCATTTATCGTTTCATCTATATTATGTTTGGTTGGCTGGGTGTTTGTATTTGCCTTAAAGAACGAGTTTCCAGAACAGGAAGTAGAATTTAATTCTTTTTTCAACACGATCAAGCGCTTTAGAAAAACGATGAAATATGGCTGGGTCGCTTTTTTACCACCTTTCTGCTACGGTTTTCTGGAATCCTCTTTAAACGGCAGCTTTCCTGTATATGCTTTAAGAAGTGATATCGACGTAGCCAGTGTATCCTTAGTGTTAACTTCCTTTGCCATTGGAAGTATTATCACCCAGCTGCCATTAGGTGTCCTAAGCGATCAATATGGGAGAAGAAATATTTTAATGATTGTATTACTACTGGGTTTCTTAACCTTTTCAGCCGCAAGTATATTCGAACAATCTTTTATAGGGTTATTTGTCTCCGTGCTTTTATCAGGAATGGTGGTGGGATCAACCTTTTCTCTTGGAATCAGTTATATGACGGACTTAGTGCCTAAGAATTTGTTGGCGACCGGAAATTTATTATGCGGGATTTTTTTTAGCTTAGGAAGTTTAAGCGGTCCGATTATCGGTGGTCTTTTCATTCAATTTTTTGAAAGAATAAGTTTCTTTTATATTATCAGTACCATGCTGTTATTCTTATCCATCGTCATTTATGTCTTTGGGAAAAAGACATTTTCTATAGCTGAGCAACACCATTCTTAACTTATAAATTTGGAGCATTTATATATATTAAACATAAAGTATATGATAAAATAGAATTAAATTAATCTAATAATTGTTTTTGGAATACTGCTGTCATCTTAATTGATGACAGCTTTCGTGTTTTTTAGGGGTATTGATTTTGATTATTTTTCTCAATTAGGGGGAGGGAACTGAAAATGAGCACAGATGCTAAGAGATTATCAAAAGGGCTGCCAAAGGTAGGCATGTTGGAAAAAGTCAAACCGCATGCAGAACTAATTGCTGCTGGTTTAAGCGGCGTTTTCATTGCAGCAGGATGGATTACGGACAAAACAAATGATCAGGTGGCTTCTATTATCTTTTATTTATTGGCTTTTATGATTGGCGGCTTTGCGAAAGCCAAGGAAGGAATTGAAGCAACGTACGAAAACAAACAGTTAAACGTAGAAATGCTGATGATTTTTGCTGCAATTGGGTCTGCGATTATCGGCTACTGGACAGAAGGCGCCATTCTCATCTTTATTTTTGCTGTTAGTGGGGCCTTAGAGACATATACAATGAACAAAAGTCATAAAGAGATTTCCTCACTAATGAAACTTCAGCCTGAAGAAGCTCTTCTAATTAACAACGGGGTGGAACGGCGAGTACCTGTGTCCGAGTTAACAGTCGGCGACCACATTCTTGTTAAGCCTGGTGAAAGAATTCCTTCAGATGGCGTTATTATGAAGGGTCATACAAACATTGATGAAGCTGCTATTACAGGTGAATCAATGCCTGTCTCAAAAGGGCTAGAGAAGGAAGTTTTTGCAGGGACAGTAAATTTAACAGGCGCTATTACTGTTCAAACCACAAAAACTAGTAATGAAACACTTTTTCACAAGATCATTGAGCTTGTACAATCTGCTCAAAGTGAAAAGTCTCCATCACAACTGTTTATTGAACGCTTTGAAGGTACCTATGTAAAAACCGTATTAGTTGTTGTTTTATTGATGATGTTCCTGCCCTATTTCTTACTTGATTGGACCTGGAATGAATCCTTTTATCGTGCCATGATTTTACTAGTTGTTGCTTCCCCTTGTGCCCTTGTTGCTTCTATTATGCCAGCAACTTTGTCGGCCATTTCAAATGGTGCAAAACGCGGAATTTTAGTAAAAGGCGGTGTACACTTAGAGAATCTAAGCCACTTGGAAGCTATTGCCTTCGACAAAACTGGTACGCTTACGAAAGGAAAACCTGAGGTTACTGAAATTATCATCAATGAGAACTTTGTTGAAGCAGATCTATTATGGAAAACAGCTTCGATTGAAAATCAATCTAATCATCCTCTTGCACAATCGATTGTCAAATATGTGAAAGCTAATTTTGAACGTGACCTTCTTCAGCCAGAAAAACTTGAAGATGTATCTGGATGGGGCTTAAAGGCAGAAATATCTGGAGAACAGTGGAAAATAGGAAAGGCTGATTTTGTTGGGAGAGAGGCTGCCCTAACATTCGCTGACGGCAAAGCAGCTGACCTTGCTAGTCAAGGGAATACACTTGTATTTGTGCAAGTAAACGATTGTTTAGCTGCGATGATAGCTTTAAAAGATGTTGTTAGACAAGAAACAAAGCTTGCTATCGATCATTTAAAGAAACAAGGCATTTATACGGTTATGCTAACTGGTGATAGTGAGAAGACGGCAAATGCGATTGCAAAAGAAAGTCATGTGGATCAGTACTTTGCTGAATGTCTGCCTGAAGAAAAAGTCGAGCATCTTAGAAAGTTAAAGGAGAAATATAGAACCATTGCGATGGTGGGGGATGGCATTAACGATGCCCCAGCATTAGCAACTGCAAATGTTGGCATTGCCATGGGGGAAGGTTCAGATGTTGCACTTGAAACGGCGGATGTGGTTCTCATGAAAAATGATTTACCAAGGATTGCCGAAGCCATTGATCTTTCACAACGGATGAATCGTATTATTAAACAAAATGTTATCTTCTCCATCACGGTAATCATGGTATTAATTGCCTCTAACTTTTTTCAATTGCTTGATTTGCCATTTGGTGTAATTGGGCACGAAGGCAGTACAATTCTTGTGATTCTAAACAGTTTAAGGCTGCTAAAAAATTAAAGAACCGGGCTTTATGCCCGGTTTTATTTAATGATATCCATTGCTTCCGTTTGCAGATCCTGAAGTTTTATTTCCTTTACTGCCCTTACCCTTTTGTTTTGTACCGCCATCTTTTTTTGTATGTTTAGTCATGATAAGCCCCCCTATTTATGATCTGTTCCCCATCTATATTGTTTGCAATTGAGAATTTTTCATAAAGAGAATTTTTAACAGTTTGATTTATATTTCTCACTATAGAAAGCATTTATCTCTCCGCCGATAATGATAATAAACCCGGATATGTATAACCATATGAGTAACACGATAATGGCTCCAATACTTCCATAGGTCAGTGAAAAGTTGTTAAATTTACTTACGTAAAAAGATAACCCATAGGAGGAAAGAATCCAGCCAACAGTCGCAAAACCTGCTCCTGGGAAAGCACTTTTACACCGTAATTTAACATTGGGGGCAATCCAATACAATCCAGTAAATATTAGAAATAATATTAACGCACTCACGACTAATCTTAACATTTCCCAAATACGAAGGAATTCCATTTTAAAACCTAAATAGGAGAAAAGAAAAATTCCAATTTCTCTTCCGAATATTGGAAGTAATACAGCAACGATAAAGACAAAAATCATTCCTGCCGTCATTAGGACTGCCATACCTCTAGAAACAATAAAAGAACGGCTTTCTTTCACGTCGTAAGCTTTGTTAAAAGCCCTTACCAATGCATGAATCCCATTGGACGCAGACCAAATCGTACCAATAATCCCAAAGGATAGTAATCCTCCATTGCGATTATTCATCACATGGTTAACATTTTTTTCAATTAAATCCATTGTTTGTGGGGGTGCAAACTCTCTGATACTGCCTAAAATATCAGGGTATGGAATAGGCAGATATGGCAGTAACGTAAAAATGAAAATAAGAAGTGGAAACAGTGAAAGCAGAAAAAAATAGGCAAGTTGAGCGGATAAACCTGGAATATCATCTTCTTCAATCCGGTGCCATAACAGTCTTAATAAGGATTTTCGGACATCTACTACCTTCTCCATTTTCTCACTCTCCTTTTATTCAATCTAATGTTACTTTTTCTCTATTGGTTCTTCTTCTACAACAACTTCTTTTAATAACTCTTCGACAAGTACTGAATCTTCATTCTTTGAGAAAGTACTTTTCGTTTCCTTGACCACTTCCTTTACTTGCGGAGTTAACTCTCGGAGTTCGTCCACTTTACTGGTAATGTAAGAGATATCCTCGCTTACCTGCTCAATCGTGTTCCTAATTTTTTCAGCAGTTTCCTTAACATTTTCGGTAATTTCCTCTGGATGGTGAACTACATAAGAAACTTGCTCGTACACTTTTTTCACATTTATTTTCATTTCCTGTCGTGTTTTTTTATCTAATAAACTAAGAGCTCCACCTGCTAAGGCACCAAAGAATATGCCTTTCAAAAATAAATTTTTACCCATTTTTTAACCTCTCCCTCAAACATGTTTTTATCATTGTTTTCATCACTAAGAAAAAAATACCAATATACTCCACTTTATATATTGCTTTATGCTTGCGGTCAAATGCAAGCGTCTATTATTTTATTACCCATCATTAGATGTATTAAAACAAGTTTAGATTGACATCTACGAATGAAAATGGAAAGATAAAGTTACGAATACTGAAAGGGTGACGGGATGAATTTATCAGAGAAAACAATTGAAAATGTAGAGTATATGATTGAACAAATAAAAGAGAAATTAAAGGTATTAAATCTCGGAGCCATAAAACCTTCACACTTTGATGAAGACATGTATGAGGAATTAAAGGAAATTTACGAGATGGTTATGAAAAAACCTTCTTTTAGCCCTAACGAAATGCAAGCGTTGGTCGAGGAATTAGGAAGCCTTCGAAAAAATAAGTAAAACAGATCTCTAGGATCTGTTTTTTTATTTTTCCTGTTCAGTTAAAATAATTGGACCATTCTTGGTGATTGCAATGGTGTGTTCATATTGGGCAGAATATTTACCATCAATCGTTCTAGCAGTCCATCCATTATTATCCATCTTTGTTTGGTACATGCCGATATTAACCATTGGCTCAATGGTAAATACCATCCCTTCTTTAATTCTTGGCCCTTTTCCAGGCAGCCCGTAATGGGGTACATCGGGTTTTTCATGAATAACTGCCCCAATTCCATGACCAATAAAATCACGAACAACCGATAAACCCTCCCCTTCTACATAGGTTTGAATAGCATGACCAATATCCCCAATCCTATTTCCAGGAACAGACTGCTCAATTCCTTTATAAAGTGCCTCTTTGGTAACCTTTAATAAATGCTCTGTTTCCTTAGAGACATTCCCTACAGCATATGACCATGCTGAGTCGGCTAACCCGCCGTTATAATTGACAACCATATCTATGGTCACGATATCGCCTTCTTTTAATGGTTCCTTTCTTGGAAACCCATGACATACTTCGTCGTTAATGCTCGCACAAGTGGCATATTTATAGCCTTTATATCCCTTTTGCTGTGGGGTAGCATCATGCTTTAAAAGGTAATCATCAACAAATTCATCAATTTCCCATGTTGTAATACCAGGTTTTATTCGTTTGGCAATTTCTTTATGGCATGAAGCTAGAATTTCCCCTGCTTTTTTCATTGCCTCAATTTCTCGCTGTGATTTAAGAACAATCATGATCTTCCCAACCTTTTTATATTATTTTTATGTATTCTTATAGAATTGGAAACACACTTTAATATTATCGCTAAGCTAACATTTTTTCAAAAAGTTTTCGATATTGAGGGGTATTTTTGTACTAATAACATGTTCTTAATATGGAACTTTCTCAGCTTTTCTGATAAAATTATTACAGCCATAATAAAAATAGGTGTGTGAGCCCAATGATAGGTGATCGTGTTAAAAAACTACGGTTAGAAAAAAGGATGTCATTATCAGAACTTGCGGAGCAGGCTGGAGTTGCTAAATCTTATTTAAGCTCTCTTGAAAGAAACCTGCAAAGAAATCCATCTATTCAATTCCTTGAAAAAATTTCTTCTGTATTAAACGTTCCTGTTGATCATTTAATAAATGAACACATTAATAAAGAAGAATTAGATAGTGATTGGATGAACATTGTAAAAGAAGCGATGGAATCAGGTGTTTCAAAGGAACAATTCCGTGATTTTATTGAATTCAATAAGTGGCGAATTGGTCAAAATAATAACGAATAATAAAACAAAGCATACTACTTGTTTTTTTGTAGTATGCTTTGTTTTTTTTTATGTAAATCAGCGATTCTTAAGTACGCCCTCTCTGACTTCGTTCTGATGGAGGAAATTAAGAATTGTCTCCTTTGATATTCCTAGCTCCTTTGCTTCTAAAATAAGAGCTAACCATTCTGCGTCCATTCCATTGTTGATACTATCAGCTATTGCCACTCTCGCTCACTCCCAAAATACATATTCGTATTCCAGGCAGCCCGGCCATCATAGTAAAAGTTATACCTTAGATCCTCGGCTTTGCGTCCCAATTTTTCAATAGGTTTGCCCTTTTCTGTTTCATATTACACATAAATCATTGATTATTCAGTATATTAAATAGACAAGTATTCCTAATTCCTCATTACTTTATTTATTATATATAGTACTTTTATAGTATATTGTTGTTTTTTGTCAGATATTTCAATTTTTCTAACCTTTTTTTAACACAAAATAATTCAATTTTCTACAAAAAATCAATTGAAAATTTTCCATACGTTCGAACTTCAACTAATCAGATGGAAGTTTATTGAAAAAAAGAAGTGCTTACAGTCGAAATTAGGTTATTGTACCTATATGAAGTTTATTTAAAATGCTACAAAAGAAAATACAGTGAAATTTGTCTATTTTGTGACAATTGACAACTTCTATTATTACCTTTAAAATATACTAAATATTATAAATATTCAAATAATGGTGGTGATCCAGATCAATGACAACCATTCATGTGTTGAATTACGCTATTCCAATTGCCTTTATGGTGTTTTTTGGTTACCTTCTAGATCGTATGTGCAAGCCTGCAAAGTCTGATGAAAAAGTAGAAGATAAATAATCCTCTCTCCTTCTATCTTCACTAATAAATTTCCTTCGTTTGGGAATGATACATTCGAAGACGAAAGGAGTGTTTCATTTGGCACGTGGAGAACATTTTAACCATAAAAAGAAAGGTCATCCTGGAAATTTGCCTAAAGATAACTTAGTTGAAAAACATTCTAAGGATGCCATTGGGGATGAGGAGTTTATTGTAGTTCAAGAAGCATTTAAGAATAGAGTGGAAACGAAAGACGTAGAATAAGGCGTGAATTTCACGCCTTTTTTACTTATTTTACATTATCCGCTTTTTGAAGGAGCTTCCTTAAGTTCCATTCTTTTAGACCTGCCGCAGCCATTTCGATATCTTTAGAATAAATCCGATCCTTCTTTATCGAAGGAACCAGTTCCCTTCCTTTCTCGTACACCTTCTTGGTCTGGCTGGCCATTTTTTCTATTCCGCGAATTTCAACCGCCTGCATGGCACAAATTAGTTCAATCGCCAGCACTCTTCGGGCATTTTGAATAATTTGATAGGCATGTCTAGAGGCAATCGTTCCCATACTTACATGGTCTTCTTGATTTGCAGAAGATGGAATGGAATCGACACTTGCTGGGTGTGCTAGTGTTTTATTTTCTGATACCAACGAAGCCGCAGCGTATTGCATAATCATCGCTCCAGACTGCAAACCAGGCTCAGGGCTTAAGAAAGGCGGCAAATCGTTCAACTGTGGATTTACTAATCTCTCAATCCGTCTTTCGGAAATATTCGCAAGCTCGGCAACTGCGATTTTCATAAAGTCCATCGCAAAAGCGATTGGCTGCCCATGGAAATTCCCGCCAGAAATAACCTTTTCCCCATCATCGAATATGAGTGGATTGTCTGTAGCAGCATTCATTTCAATTTCCAATTTTTCTTTTACATAATCAAGCGCCTGCCAGGATGCCCCGTGTACTTGTGGAATACACCGTAAGGAATAAGCATCTTGAACACGGTATTCTCCTTGAACGCTGGTTAATAAACTATCACTTAAGTAACCACGGATTCTTGCTGCTGTATCTATCTGCTGCTGATAACCCCTTGCTATATGAACTTCCTCTGCGAATGCATCCATGATTCCATTTAACCCTTCCATTGTCATAGCAGCAATGAGTTCACTTTCAAATGCCAGCTGTTCCGCTTCAAGATAGCCAACAACTCCCATGGCGGTCATTGCCTGTGTACCATTAATTAATGCAAGACCCTCTTTTGCCTCTAAATTTATGGGAAGAATGCCCTCCATTTGAAGCGCGTGGATTGATTCCAATCGATTACCTTTGTAAAAGACCTCCCCTTCTCCAATAAGTACTAAAGCTAAATGGGAGAGAGGAGCCAAATCACCGCTCGCACCCAGTGACCCCTGCTGAGGAATAACTGGGATGATTTCTTTATTAACCAACTCTAATAATTTTTCAATGACGATCGGCCGGACCCCTGAATACCCTTTTAAAAGCGCATTAGCACGTAACAGGACCATTGCTTTTGAAACAATTTCCGGAAAAGGTTCACCAACACCACACGCATGTGAGCGAATTAAATTAAGCTGTAAATCTCTAACGTGCTCTTTATTGATTAATACATCACTAAACTTTCCAAATCCAGTATTAATACCGTAAACTACTTTGCGCTCGGAAACGATCTTCTCTACGGCTTCACGGCTCCTTTTTACAAGTTCCATACTTTTTTCCGAAGCCAAAACCTTCTCTTTTCGATATAATACTTCTTTCATTTGGTCCATTGTTAATCTTTGGCCTGTTAGCATAATCATATTTCTCGCTCCTCTACCACTTTATTAGAATAAAGAAAGAGGCTGGATTCCATCTCAGTTAGATTTGGAGTCCAGCCTCTTTTATAAACATATTTTGATATAATTTTGTTTTGTGGTGCCTCATAATTATCATTCCATTCTAAAATTCTATTAGATTAATAATTATTGTATGTGATATAAAGCTTGATTGTCAATACAATTGTCAGAATTTTAGCACGATATCACTTTAGTGAGATAATATAGGAAAGGCTGCTGCTGTTTACAATAAGAAGACAAAACGGTTCACCGGTACTAATAAAAATAACCGGAGATTTTCCGGTTAAATGCAGTATGGGGCCCGTATCGGGGTATATAAACGGAGGCTTTCCGCTTAATCCAAGTAAAATCCCTCATTTTCGAATTTTCCGAGCCAATAAACGGAATTTCTCCGTCTAATTGAGCCGTTTTTTATACTAATTTCGAATTAAGCGGAATTTCTCCGCCTGTTTAATTACTCAGGTGTTCAACTTGATCTCCAACCGATAAGTGATAAGAATTCACCCGAAAACAGTTCGCTTTACAATATAGGCTTTATATACAAATTAGTATATAAAGCCTCATTCTAAAGGATAATTTCCTTACTTCAGATTCAACTTCTTTAAGGCATCCGCCAAAGCTGTATTAATGGGCTCTTCTTCCTTGTTTTGGTTCTTCAAATACTTTTGCACCGTACGTTTATCCACTTTTCCAGTAGATTCTTTTTTACGGCGTGCTTCAAAAGCAGTTAGTTTCTCTCTGTGCCCGCATTTACAAACGAAAATTTGTCCTTCCCCTTCGCCGCGAAGCTCCAGCTTCTTTTTGCATTGCGGGCAGCGCGCATTAGTGACGCGCGAAACATTTTTGCGATGTCCACACTCACGGTCTTGGCAAACAAGCATTTTACCCTTTTTCCCATTTACCTCAAGCATAGGTTTTCCACAGTCTGGACAATTTTTTGTAGAGATATTATCGTGCTTATACTTTTTATTACTTGCTTTAATTTCTGTAACAATTTCTTTTGTATACTTTTTCATTTCGCTGATAAAAACGTCTTTTTTCAACTTTCCATGAGCAATTTGTTCAAGCTTCTGTTCCCACTCGGCAGTTAATGCAGGAGATTTTAGTTCTTCAGGCACTAAATCCAGCAATTGACGTCCTTTCGAAGTAAGGTGAATGTCCTTACCACGCTTTTCAATTAAAAAGGAATTAAAAAGCTTTTCAATAATATCCGCACGTGTAGCTACAGTTCCTAATCCACCAGTCGATTTTAACGTTTCTGCCAGCTGTTTATTATTGGTTTCCATGTACTTACCAGGGTTTTCCATTGCTGATAATAATGTCGCCTCATTAAAACGGGCAGGCGGGCTGGTTTGCCCTGCTGTTTGAACGATTAACTTCACGTTAAGGGTATCGCCTTTTTCAATCCGAGGCAATATCTGTTCCTTTAAGTCGTCAGCTGCATCCTCGTCTTCAAAGCGGTTCTCATACACTTCTTTCCACCCTGTCGATAAAATGGTTTTCCCCCTTGCAACAAAGTTCTCTTCACCAATTTTTGCACGAAGAGTTAACTGTTCATACTCAAATGCCGGGAATAATACGGCTAGGAATCGTTTCACCACTAGGTCATAAATTTTCCGCTCTTTATCTGTGAAGGCTGAGAAGTTCACATAACTTTCTGTTGGAATAATTGCATGGTGATCGGAAACCTTGCTGTCGTCTACAAATGCCTTCGATACTTTTATTTGCTTACTTAAGATCTTATTGGTTAACGGACGATACTCTCCTACTCCACATGCTCTCAAGCGTTCTGGAAGCGTTCCTACAATATCAGAAGAAAGGTAACGAGAGTCTGTACGAGGATAGGTTAAGACTTTATGCTGCTCGTAGAGCTTTTGCATAATATTTAACGTTTCCTTTGCAGAATAACCAAAGATCTTGTTCGCGTCGCGCTGCAATTCGGTTAAATCATAAAGCCCGGGAGAAAAGGATTTTTTCTGCTTTTTCTCAATTTCTTTTACAATGGCGTTTTGTTTGCCCAGTTTTTTCACTATTGCTTCGATTTTCTCTTTATCAAAGCTTCGGCTATTTCCTTTTGTATCCTGCCAAGTCAATTTTAAATTCTCTGTTGTTTGTGCTTCGATCCCGTAAAAGTTTAGAGGTTTGAAGTTTTTAATTTCATCTTCCCGCGCTGCAATGATGGCAACCGTTGGGGTCTGAACCCGGCCACAGTTTAGCTGGGCATTAAAACGGGTTGTTAATGCACGGGTTGCATTAAGACCGATATACCAATCCGCCTCCGACCGTGCAACAGCAGATGAATATAAATTTTCATAGGATTTGCCTGGCTTCAAGTTGGCAAAGCCATCTTTAATTGCTTTATCTGTAACTGAGGATATCCACAGACGTTTTAGTGGTTTATTAACCTTTGCCTTATCGAGTATCCATCGTGCAACCAGCTCCCCTTCACGGCCACTATCTGTTGCAATAATAATCTCTCCGACATCAGAGCGTTGTAGTTGGCTTTTCACCGCATGAAACTGTTTACTGGTTTGCTTAATGACAACAAGCTTTAGCTCGTTTGGCAGCATCGGTAAATCTTCTAATTTCCAGGATTTATATTTATCGTCATACACTTCCGGATCTGCAAGGGTAACTAAATGTCCTAGTGCCCATGTAACAATATATTTATCTCCTTCTAAAAAACCGTTTCCTTTCTTATGACAATTCAATACTCGTGCTATATCACGAGCGACAGAAGGCTTTTCGGCTATAACTACACTTTTTTTCATTTATAAACATCCTTTCGGTAAACCATTGATTAATAATATAGCATATTTTAACCTCATTTACAGAATAGCACTGTTTAAAACAAGCTTTGAAAGATTAGGGCTAAATACCATTAGGTTCATTGGTTTGTACATTTGTAGGGTAGGTTACATATCTATGTACCTACTTTTTTCTTGTAATTATCTCTTTATGGATAGTATGATGAAAAAGCGCTATCATACATATTGGTTTCGGGGGTACAACATGAGGATTAGAGATTGGGATCCGAATTTAAAGGTTCGCTTATTTAGCGAAGCCATGATGAACATTACATTTTGGATGTTCTTTCCTTTTCTGACGATCTATTTCGCAGAAGAATTTGGTAAAAGCAAAGCAGGTTTATTATTGGTATTTTCACAGATATTTTCTGTTATCGCGAACTTAATGGGCGGATACTGTGCCGATCGCTTCGGGCGTAAAAGGATGATGGTTCTTTCTGCTTTTGGCCAAGGTCTTTCTTTCTTAGCTTTTGCTATGGCAAGTTCTCCTTGGCTTCAATCACCTTGGCTGGGATTTATCGCATTCGCTATTGCTGGTGTTTTTGGTTCGTTTTATTGGCCTGCCAGTCAAGCAATGGTAGCAGATGTCGTTAATGAAAAAGATAGAAGTAATGTATTTGCCATTTTCTACACTTCCATTAATATCGCCGTAGTAATTGGTCCTATTTTAGGGGCAATTTTTTATGTGAACTATCGTTTTGAAACGTTGCTCTTTGCCGGTATTGTTTGTATGTTGCTTGGGTTAATCTTAGCAAAATGGACAAGGGAAACAGCACCGTTGCAAAAAGTGGATCCATTGAAAGCTGAGCGAAAGTGGTACTATTTTCTCCAAAACCAGCTGAAGGATTACACCTTAATCATAAAAGATAAAACCTTCCTGCTTTTTATCATTGCGGGTGTCTTAGCTGGTCAAACTTTTATGCAATTGGATTTATTATTTCCTGTTTACATGAAAGATGTAATCGACCTTCAAACTCTGTTTTCAATAGGAGACTGGTCATTTACCGTTAAAGGGGAGCAGGCATTTGGAATTGTGCTTGCTGAAAATGGCTTTCTTGTTGCTTTGCTAACGGTAGTCATTACGAAATGGATGGGAAGCTATAAAGAACGAAATGTGTTTGTGTTGTCTTCTGTTATATATGCGATTTCGATTTTCCTCTTTAGTCAAACTCATTGGATTTGGGGATTTATCATCGCGATGGCGGTGTTTACTTTTGCAGAGTTAATGGGGGCAGGCATTCAACAAAGCTTTGTTTCGAAGCTAGCTCCTGAGCATATGAGAGGCCAATATTTTGCTGCTGCCAGCTTACGATTCACCATCAGCCGTACCATTGCTCCATTATCTATACCATTGACGGTTTTGATAGGGTATGAGTGGACATTTTTTGTACTATGCCTTCTAGCACTTGCAAGCGCAGGGCTATATTGGCTCATGTTTTATTCATTTGAAAAGAAAACCGCATTGGATCCTAATTAGGATCCTTTTTTTGTTCAAAAAAATGTCAATAAATTGTGCTAAAATGTACACATTTTAGTGGTTTAGATTTATAATTAATTTGAAATCGTTTTCTACTATAAGGAGGTTGTTTTTGATGGAATTGTCCCAATTTATGTCTCCTACATCATTGTCTGGAATTGTTACATTTCTCGTATTATTTTCAGCAGGTGTTTATTTTAATATAAAAGTTTATGGAAGCAAATTACAGTAGAGATTCACATCCCTACTGATTTTTTTTCTAATTTTAGAGTGCCCGTATTAAACTGCTATCAGTTTCTTTTTCCTATTAAAAGGGCTAAAATAAAAAAGGAAGATTTTGAAAAAAAGGAGATTATATGATGAGTGATTTTCTAAGAAACCTTGAGAAATATGCAGAGCTTGCCGTGAAGGTTGGTGTAAATATTCAAAAGGGTCAAACTTTGGTGATAAATACGACTATAGACGCAGCAGAATTTGTCCGTCTTGTTGTGAAAAATGCATATACAGCAGGTGCAGATAACGTGGTAGTTAACTGGACTGACGATGTAGTATCTAGAACAAAATATGATTTAGCACCGGATGAAGCTTTTACTACATATCCTGTTTGGCGTGCAAAGGAAATGGAAGACTTTGTTGATCAAGGGGCAGCTTTTATGGCGATTGTTTCTTCCACCCCTGACTTATTAAAAGGAGTTAATCCTGAACGTATTTCTAACTTCCAAAAGGCTGCTGGAACGGCGCTGGCTAAATACCGTCAAGCTGCACAATCTGATAAAGTGAGCTGGACAGTGATAGCCGCTCCATCTCCAGCTTGGGCTGCAAAGGTTTTCCCTGATGCACCAAGTGACCAACAAGTTTCATTACTTTGGGACGCCATCTTCAAAGCTGTTCGTGTCGATACTGAAAATCCTGTGGAAGCTTGGAAGAAGCATGATGAAACCCTACATGAAAAGGTTAACTACTTAAATGAAAGACGCTATCAAAAGCTTCACTATACAGCACCAGGAACAGATTTAACCATCGAACTTCCACATAACCATCTTTGGGTTGGAGCTGGCAGTATAAATGAAAATGGTTTTGAATTTATGGCGAATATGCCAACGGAAGAAGTATTTACCGTTCCTCATCGTGATGGTGTAAATGGGACAGTTGCAAGTACGAAGCCATTAAGCTACGGTGGAAATATTATTGACCGCTTCTCTGTGACTTTTGAAAACGGTAGAATTGTTGATTATAAGGCTGAAGAAGGTGAAGAGTTCTTAAAGCGTTTAGTGGAAACAGATGAAGGCTCACATTACCTTGGCGAAGTAGCACTAGTTCCTTTCAATTCTCCAATTTCACAATCTAATGTATTATTCTATAATACTTTGTTTGATGAGAATGCTTCAAACCACTTAGCTATCGGAAGCGCTTATGCTTTCTGTATTGAAGGCGGTAAGCAAATGTCTTCTGAAGAACTAAAAGAAAATGGTCTTAATGACAGTATTACACATGTTGATTTCATGATCGGTTCACAGGAGATGAACATTGACGGCATTAAAGCAGATGGAACAAGCGAACCAGTATTTAGAAAAGGCAATTGGGCATTTTAATGGTATAATAACAAGAGCAGCTTCTGAATAGGAGCTGCTCTTTGCTGATTATTCAAATTAAAAATTGGAGGTTTTTATTCATGTTAAATGAGTTTAAGAAGTTTGCCATGAGAGGCAATGTGATTGATCTCGCTGTCGGGGTTGTGATTGGCGGAGCATTCGGCAAAATCGTTTCCTCACTGGTAGCAGATATTATTATGCCAATTGTTGCGATGCTCGTGGGAAGAGTTAGTGTCGCGGACCTAGCGTTTGGAGAAGTAAAATATGGGGTATTTCTACAATCAATAATCGATTTCTTAATTATTGCTTTTTCTATATTTATGTTTATTAAATTCCTTTCTCGTTTTAAAAGGAAGGAAGAAGAAGTTAAAGTGGTGGTTCAAATTGATAAGAAAGAAGAACTTCTTGCTGAAATACGAGATTTATTAAAAGCAGAAAAAGATTTTTCTAGATAAATGAAACATCTTGACCTTTTCTTCGTATATTCTAGATATAAACTATTTTCGAGGTGAAGTAAATTGTATACTCAAACATCTACTGAATTTATGCCATCTGTCATTAGGACATTCGCTCTTTCTCTAGCCATCGCCTTCGTTGGAACTATGGCAGGAACCTTTGTACCGCCGGCACTATTCCTACCATTAGCCATTCTTGAATTCGTTTTGTTGATGATTGCCTTTTTCTTTAGACGCAAAAAAGCAATTTCTTATACGTTCCTCTATATCTTCACTTTTATTTCAGGGATTACGTTGTACCCAATTGTTTCTTATTATGCAATGACTGCCGGAGCAAACGTGGTGTTAATGGCTTTTGGAAGTACTACAGTCGTGTTTACGGGCGTAGCCATCTATGCAACGGTATCAAAACGAAACTTCTCTTTTTTAGGCGGATTCCTATTAGCAGCGTTACTTGCTTTAGTTGCCATTTCTATTTTTAATATCTTCATGCCGTTAAGCTCAACTGGTATGCTTGCATTCTCTTTCATAGGAGTATTAGTTTTTAGTGGATATGTATTATTCGATTTCAATCGGATGAAGCAGTATGGTGTAAGTGCTGAAGAGGTTCCTTTAATGGCATTAAACTTATACTTAGACTTTATCAATCTATTCGTAAGTATTTTGCGGATCTTTGGAATTCTTTCATCTAGGGATTGATAATAGAAGCCGGGAGTCCTCTCCCGGCTTTTTCTTATGCAAAGGATTGGAGTTTCGGTCTAAGGTGCTCTTTTCCCCTTTTCATCCTCGTTTTCACTGTGGATATTGGGATATTACTTCTTACTGATATCTCCATTAATGTAAGGTCTTCAAAATAATATAAAAAAATAGCAGACTGATAAATCTCAGGTAACGTCTTGACACTTTCCGCCATTTTTTCCGCTGAATCTTTATGTAAAAACACTTCATCCGGAAGTGGAGGCACTTCTACTGCAGCAGAATAAGAATACACATCTTCCTTCCAAAACTGTTTTGTTTTATTTTCCTTCCGCCAATAATCCCGACACTTATTTCTTGCTATGGTAAATAGCCAGCCCTTTAGTCTTGATGGTTCCTTAATACTATGAAACGCTAAATAGGCAGAAATCAAAACCTCCTGGTATAGGTCCTCTGTAAGTTCCTTTTGTTTAACTAACGAAAATATATAGTTAAAGATGGCATTCCCATGTTCTTTTACCATCCATTCAAAAGAATCAGTCAATCTATCCCGCATTTTTTAAACCTTCTTTCCTATTAACACTTATCATATTAATAGACGGAAGAAAACTGCCTAACCCCTACACCCTACTCTCACCTTTTTAATTATTTTTTTGAATTAAGCCCCTCATAAAAATCGATACGCCGATTTTTTTACAAATACTTAAGTAATGCATGAGTGCCAATAACACTGATCCTGTATTCATCGCAATAATTACGCCGTCCATCCTCCATTCGGGACGCGAGGCAAGAAGGATAATAATAGAAAAGGAAACAATTGTCGACCAAATTCCATGAATAAACGTTTCCTTGATCAGTCCTAAACCAATTAAAAATGCCTGCATGGGCATGACAAAAAAGTGAAATAAAAAGAACGGCCATAGCATTTGTAAGTAAACAGCAGCAATTGATGAACTAAAGAAAATGGAAGTAAGCGGCTGAGCAAAAAGATAGAAGAGTACTACCGCTGGAACTCCATACAAGAATGTCAGGCTCATTACCTGTGTTAGCATTTTTTGCAGTGTGGAATAATCTCTCATGGAATAGGTTTTAGAAACTGCGGGTATTAAGACCGTCATTAAGGAATGAGCAATAAATGCTGGGAAAAAACCAATTGAAGCAGCAACCCCCATAAGCATGCCAAAATGTTCAGTAGCAATTGTTTCAGAGAGTCCAGATTTAACCAATGCTGCCTTGATTAAAAAGGGTTGTATTGCCCCAGTTAATGCTGAGAATAAACGCAATCCTGTTGTGGGTACCGAGACAGCCATTAAATTTTTACGGACAGCCTTTCGATTCAAATTTGAAAAGGGCATACGTTTTAATTGTTGGAAGTGAATGATTAACATGTAACATAAATAAAGAAATACAGCTATTTCACTGCCAATAAATGAGGCAATCGCAATTAATACTGCGGTTTCTGAGTCAAATTGGAAAAAACGAAATAAAGCAAATAACAAGACTAGCTGAATAGACTTTCTTATGAAATTAGCAATGGCGATCTTACCCATGTGATGCCTTCCCATGAAATAGCCTCGCGCTACAGAGGTAAAAGAAATGACAGGAACTAACAGAATAATCAGCCAGCGTGTATATGGATGGTATCCATTAAAAACTGAAATAAATGGAAGGAGGACCATAGCAACCAAAAAGAGGATACAAGTAAAAATAATGGTAATCGTAATCGCATGATAAAGAATATTCCGATGAAACTTTTCCTCTTTCTCAGCAACAAATTTTGATATGGAAACCGGCAGTTCAAAACTCGACAACAGAACGAGAAGATAAATCGATGGAAGGATAGACATATATAAACCTAATCCATGCTTGCCCAGTTCTTTTGCTAGTATTAGATTAACTAAGAACTCCACACCTTCCCCTAAAAAGGCGGATAGAGCTAAAAATAATATTCCTTTGTAAAAGATAGCCATCACGAACTCCCCTTTAAAACAATCTCACTTTTAATAAGCTATGAGACAAGTTCTTTGAATAGTAGAGAGAAATAAAAAAAGCATAAAAAAAAAGGGCTCTTTGCCCTTTCTAAACATTTTTTTCTATCGTCTGTTTTCTAACTGCCCAAGTCATAAAGAGAATGATAACCACTAACAATAATTGGGGGACAGTGGTTTCCCAGGTTGGGTACAATCCAATCCAATCAACAAACGGGAAGTTAATCACTGTGCTCGTCGAAAAGACCTTAGAAATCTGTAAAGCGTGGATACTAATTCCGAGCATTTTAAACGCTAGGAAATAAATCACAAATGTTGCCACTTTAAAAAATACATGAATGGGAATTTTTACACTGTAGTAAATAATTGCAAAGCCGAAAATCACTAAAATGATTACTGCTAGGACAATACCTAGCACAAGCTGCTGCATGCTTATATACGGTGTTATTCCGGTGTAAAAAATAATCGTCTCGGCCCCTTCACGAAAAATCGAAAGAAAACTGATGACGGCAAATGAAAAGAGGCTTCCTTTTGCAATCGCCTGCTGCATCTGTTGCTTTACATACTTATTCCAATTGTCAATACTAGATTTTTTATGAAGCCATGCTCCAACGGATAGCATCATAACCACAGCCAATATACCAGTTATTCCTTCAATATATTCTCGACTGGATGCTGCAGTTATCTTGGAAAAGATTATATTGATAAAAACTGCTAGGAAGGCACTTGCTAAGATCCCTCCTGCCACGCCTGTCCAAATCCATTTTTGTTGAGAAGACTGGCCCATTTTCTTTAAAAAGGCAAGTAAGGTAGCAATGATTAATAATCCCTCTAGCCCTTCCCTTAATAGAATAAGTGCAGAATCCCAAAAAGAATAATTGGTTTTACTAATTAATGGTTCTAAATTCGCATTTAATTCCTTAACGATAGCCAATGCCTTTGAACCATTCACCTTTTCAGAACTTAGAATACTGATCGCTGTTGGAATTTTTGTTTCCATTTCACTATATAACTTACTGTCTCTCGTTTGTACTTCCCCTTCTACGATTGGCCAAATGTTGAGGATTTCATTTAAATGCTGAATAGAATTCTTATACTCCTTGTTGGCTATCTCTTTTTCAGTTTTCTTTAATAGTGTCGAAAGGTCAGTTAAAGAAAAATCACCTTTAACCTGGTTTGAAAATTTACCGGCTAAAAAGTTGTCCACTTCTTGTTTTAATTGATCTACATTCGTCTCGGCCTTGTTTAAATCCACAGGGTTTTGCGTAATTGAAATTCGAATTAAAGCCATGTATTTTTCAATATTTCCGTAAGAAGCAATACTTTCATCATGAACGATTTTCTCAGAAGCATTCCATTGATCCATTAGATTTTGATACTGAATCTTTATATCCGCTACATTCCCATCCAAAATAGCTGCTTTCAAATTCTCTAGAAGCGGGAGCATTTTTTTTACTTTGACGGTTTGTTTTGTGCGATCTACAGGGTTTTGTTCTGCATCATACTTTACCAGAGAACTTGATAATGCTGAGAGACTACTAGAGAGTTTCTCTTTTTCTATTTCCCCTTTTGCTAGTATACTTTGAACCTTTACTAAATTTTGATCAACCAATTTTGTCTGTTCACTATTAATATTCTTGATTTTATCCCATTCCTTAGTAAACTGTTCTATGTTATTGGAAACGGTTTCCTTATCACCTGATTTAGCTTTCATTAAACTATCACCGATTAATACAAACAGTTCGTCATGGTTTTCTGCTGCCGCCACGTGATGGGCAGTTTGAAAAATAATGAATAAAGATAAAAATAATATAAAGGGCTTCCATAACATTTGCATCTATCTATCTCTCTCCTCTTTAATAGGAAAAACATTACATAAAGAGTGTCTCCCCTATAAAACCTCCCTGTTTCGTTCCTGGTAAACAGGCGAAAAGGGCGCTGCCTCGATGTGAAATATACTCATTCAACTTATCCATTTTTGAAAGTCTCTTTTGGATGGGAATGAATTGTTTACTTGGTGAACGTTGAAAACTTAAGAAAAGAAGACCTGCGTCAAAGCTCCCCGTCTTCAGATCCATTCCATTCGAGTAAGAATATCCTCTGCGGAGAATTTGCTGCGATCCATCTCCATGTGATAACCGAACATGCGAATCTACAGGGATTGTATCCTCTCCGTCTGCTTGTTTGTGATTTAAATCTAGTTTGTCAAATTCATTTTTTTGCCCAAAGGGTGCACCACTGTCACGATATCTTCCAAAGGTATTTTCCTGTTCCTTTAAATTGGTACGATCCCAGACTTCTATAAACATTTGAATCCTTCGAACAACAAGATAACTGCCGTTCTGTAGCCAATTCGGACCATCACCCGGCTGAACCCATACGTGTTCATTCATCTGTTTTTCACTTTTTACATCAGGATTGACACTTCCATCCTTGAAGCCAAACAGGTTCCTAGGTGTTCCTTCTTTTGCATCAGCCTGCTTCGTTCGCTGAAATCCCGGCTGTGCCCATCTTAAAACAGCCTTTCCCCTCGCAATTCGAATAAGGTTTCTTACCGCATGAAATGCTACTTGCATATCATCCGCACAGGCCTGAATACATAAATCTCCTCCAGTCCATTCCTCTTCTAATGCATCTAATGAAAATGCGGGAAGGTCTATTAACTCCTTAGGCTGCTTACTTTTTAATCCAAAACGATCTTGGTTCTCCTTTACGAAAAGACTAGGACCGACCCCAAAAGTAATCGTTAAATTAGAGGCTGATAATCCCTCCGCCTCTCCCGTATCTTTTGGCGGAAGAAATTCATTACTAGAGAGTTCTCCGATCGGTTTCCCCTCAGACATTAATGCTGCTGCCTGCGTCCATTCTTTAAAAAGCATGATTAAATCTTCTTTTCTAGTAGTTGTCACATCCAAGGCAGCAAAATAAACATGGTTTTGTGCTTTTGTCGTAATTCCACTTTGGTGCCTTCCATAAAATGGGACAACGTCACTCGCCTTCACACTGGATGCCTTCCCTTCTGTAACAGACAACAAGCCTCCTATTCCAGATGCACCAATTAGAATCCCAGCACCGCCAACTCCAGCTGTTTTCAAAATATCCCTTCGTGAAATTTTCTTCACTCCAGGAGATTCCCCTTTAATGATGTACTCATTCTTAGACATTTATAATGCCTCCGTTACAATTCCGATTTCTGAAAGTGGTTCTGCAAGCGCATCAATGGCTTGACTAAGTTCCTTTATCTCAGGTTCCGTCAAATCCGTATAGACCTTGTATCCTTCATCGTTTTTGTGCTTATTTAATAAGCTAAAAACGTCATCGAAGCGGATTTGAATTTCCTTTGAAAGTTCTTCATCCTTTTCCTTTAAGGCAGGGTTTAAAAGTTGAAAAATTTTGTCCGCACCTTCTACATTTGCAGCAAAATCAAATAAATCAGTATGAGAATATCGATCCTCTTCCCCCGTTACTTTTGAAGTAGATACCTCATTTAAGAGGTCTACCGCCCCCGTAATTAATAGGTCAGGCGTAACTTCGACTGTATCCACCTTTGCTCGTAAAAGATTTACATCCTTCATCAACTGCTCGGCATATTGTTCATAGCCAATAGTTGTGTTTTCGACCCATAACCCCTTTTCAATACGATGGTAGCCTCCCCATTCAGCCTCTGGGACATCTCCTTCACGGGCGTCGATTTTTGGATCAAGATCTCCGAATACTTCAGCTATCGGTTCTGCACGCTCATAGTGCACTCTTGACGTGGCATATAGTGCTTTAGCTTGGTCAACATCTCCATTTTTTACTGCAGTCGTAAATGCCTCCGTTGCCTTTACAAATTCTTCAATTTCTCCTATAGCATACTTTCGGTATTCATCCGTTACTCCAGAAAATGATTCTGATACTGTATTCTTTGTTTCTTTCACCGTCTCTTTCGCTGAATTTTCATCTGAATTAGCACAACCAAATAATAGACTGCTAGACAATAATAAACTTCCTGAAACCTTTAGTAATTTCATATATATATATCCCCCATCACCGATAATAATGATAATCATTCTCGTTAGTATCATAACAGCAATTGATAATATTTTTCAATAGTAAATAAAAAACTTTCCAACTATTCAGATTGGAAAGTTTTTCTGGAGTTATTTTTTTAAAGAGTGTTTAAATGCGTAAATGACTGCTTGTGTTCGGTCTTGGACGTTTAGTTTACTCAGTATATTACTTACATGAGTTTTTACTGTTTTCAATGCAATATATAATTCGTCAGCAATGTCTTGGTTTGTTTTTCCATCTGCCATTAACATTAATATTTCCATTTCGCGGGTGGTGAGTTCTTCGTGTGGCAGATGCTGCTGTTTCTGGCGCATTTTCACCATCATTTTTCCTGTTACTTCGGGCTCAAGGACAGACTGTCCATGGTATGTAGCACGAACGGCATTAGCAATTTCATCTGCCTTTGATGTTTTTAACATATAGCTAGTGGCACCGGCTTCTAGTGCGGGATACACCTTTTCATCGTCCAGGAAGCTAGTAACGATAATAACTTTTGCTTCTGGCCAGTTTTCAATAATTTGTCTAGTTGCTTCAATCCCGTCCATTTCCTTCATGACTAAATCCATTAAAATGATATCAGGTCTGAGCTCAAGTGCCAGCTCCACTCCCCTTTTACCATCAGCTGCCTCACCTACGACTTCAATATCTGGCTGTGCTGATAAATAAGCAGAAACGCCTATTCTCACCATCTCATGATCATCAACAAATACGACTCTAATCATTTACACCATCTCCATTTATCAAACCGGTACCTTTACTTCCAGTCTTGTACCTTTACTTTTCACACTGATTACCTTTAAAGTTCCTCCAACCTCAAGTGCCCTCTCATGCATATTCTGCATTCCGTATGACCCTGCCTTCATGTTATCAACTTCAAAACCGATCCCATCATCGACAATTCTTAAAATGACAAGGTCTTCCCGCTTTATCAATAAAACTTCTAGTTCGTTCGCCTTTGAATGCCGAAGCGTGTTGGATACAGATTCCTGAAGGATACGGAAAAGATGATCCTCAATTCCTTTATCAAGTGGAAAGGCTTCTACCTTCCATTTAATTTCCATTGTTACTTTCTGTGATAATTCGATTAATAACTCTTCAATTCCTTCTTGCAGTGTTTTATTTTTCAAGGCAACCGGACGCAAATGAAGAAGCAGGGCACGCATTTCAAGTTGTGACTGATGAATCATTTCTTCCACCATTTTCAACTGCTTTGCTTCCCTATCCTCTTCATTCACACCTTGCCTGGTTGTATTAATGGCTGACATCATCATCGAAGCAGCGAATAATTGCTGACTGACGGAATCATGTAATTCACGGGCGAGACGGTTTCGTTCTTGTTCAATGATTTCTTGGATCCTCGCTTCCTGATCTTCCACCTTTTCTGTAGCCAATCGTTGTGAAAGCTTGGCTTGTTCCGACATTTGCCTGCCTATTCTATCAATCTGTTCAGCTATACCTTGCATTTCTGAAGTGGCTTGCTTTCCATCCGTGACAATTTGTTTTCCCTGCTCTAAATGGTGCAGTGAATGCTCAACAGCCTGAAACTGTCTTCTCCAGTAAATACCGGAAAAAATGCCCAATAGGATACCTAGAGCAATACTAAATGCGGGAATAAATATTACAAATGGGATATCCATAAAATGCCGATTCCATAGTTCTGACCATTCTGAAATCGGAAAAACCATGATAAAGGTTGCCGTAATAACGAGTGCAATCATCACAGAAGAAGCGATATTCCAAATAACCTGCCTTTGTATTGTGCTCATATCCGGCTCACCTCTAAATTGCCTACCAACAAGGAGGTAAAGATTTTCACCTTTTGCTCTGCCTGGTCATAGTCTGCTGTCCTAAGGTGAAATGCTTGGTTAAAAACCTGAGCCTGATGATTCTCAAAAACCTTAGTGGTGCCAACAACGGACGTGTGATGTACACTTACTTCTATTTCATAAGGTATTTGGATTTGGATATTGCCAATGACATTTCGGATAAAGATAATCGTTTCACCCTTCGGCAAAACCGTATAGCTTAAATCTATGATTGTATCTCCAATTCCAGATTGGATGTTAATATCATTCCATTCATAAACACTGCTTGGTGTTTTTTGTTGTCCGAAAAATATATTTTCAAAGAGCGGCTTTGTCTTGATCAGCGTCTCTTTTTGCTGAGCCTGCTCGGATTCTTTGATATCTAATGTAATCTTATTTGGATTTTTTTTAGAGCTAGAATATTGAATGATAAAATGAAGGAGAATCGCCAACAATAAAAATCTAAAGGTCATCATACTAAACACACTAATTAAAAGGAAAATGATTCCTGCTAGGAAAAGAACCTTACCACTCTTCTTCCCCGCTTTTCTTCTTCCTATATAAATGAGTCCGCCAGAAAATATAAGAGAGAAAATTAGACCACTGTTAAAAAATAGAATTTCTAGCAGCAGTACGACAACCCCAATAACGACCAGCCATCCCGTATAATCATTTTTTGCATTTTTTAACATTTGGCCTATCCCTCCCTTGTTGGTTTTCGTATCCATGATATGGCCAAAAAGGTGCAATGGCTGCACCTTTATAGAATACCATGTTTTGGTTATTAAATGGACTTGCTTTCTTCTAATTTCATTTCTTTTTCCAATTGTGCAATTCTAGCGTCAATGGTATCACGGTAATATTCACTTTTTACTTGATGATCTAAACGATCTAAGTAAGTATCAATTTCTTGAAAACGTGTGTTTGTATTGTTAGATGTCAGGTTTGAGTCCAAAACTTGATTCATACGATGATTGGCACGGGTTACATTTTCACGACCCATCAATTCCAATCGTCGGATTTGCATATCTTTTAATTTATGTTTCATTTCCTCATATTTTCTTTCTAATTCACCTAGCTGACTTTTTACTTGTTCTAGTGAATTAGAAAGTCGTTCAACACGGCTTGAGTATTGCTGATGTTCTGCTGCCGCAAACTCATACAGCTCGGTTTCACCCGCTTTAGAAGCGATTTGGGCCTGATACTTTCTTTTCTCTGCCAATTCTACAGCTTGAGAATATTCTCTTGTAAATTCATCTTTTAGTGCATATTGGCGTTCGACAAGTTTCCTTACCTTTTCAGTCTCTTGCTCACATTGACGAAGATATTGGTTCAGAAGCGCAATTGGATTTTTCTTTTCTTTTTGGTCAACAGCAGCATGTAAATCTGCCATAATCGTATCTTTAATTCGTGTTAATAGGTTCGTCATATTTTATCTCTCCTAATTAGTTTTTGTTTAGTTCATTCCATTGCTTTTCAAAATTTATAAATGGATCATGATCCTCTTTTACCACCGTATTTTTGCTTTTACTCCAGTTTTTGTAAACAAGATAAAGTACATATGCAGCAACAACACCAATAATAGCAGGAGCATTATGAATGGAAGCCATTAGGACAAAAAATCCGATAATCCCAAGAACAATCTTGCTTCCCGTCGAATCAGCCTTTAAAAATTGCTTGAAGATGAAGTATAGGATCCCAAGACCAACTAGTAACCCTACCAGCGGACCAATAGTTGATAGTAAGATGATCGCTGCAATTCCTCCAACTAAAAGTAAACCAAATTTTTTCATTTTGTATTCCTCCTTTCTTTATCTTGATTTCATCTTACCTCTATTCCAAATTTCTCATAACGAACCAGCGCTTTATTTTCATCTCGGTCTTGAGACGTAGAAAGGGTCAGTCCCCTTTCAGGAACTGACCCTTCCATTGATTATTTTGAAATAAACATTTGTGTCCAATAATGTCTTTGTGATCCGCCTTTTGCGTACCCAACACCTATATGCGTATAATTTCCGCTTAGTATATTTGCACGGTGGCCCGGGCTGTTCATCCAAGCTCGAACAACTTCCTGTGCCGTTGTTTGCCCTGCAGCAATATTTTCGCCTGCCGAACGATAGGAAATCCCAAAATTCTTCATCATGGTAAATGGACTGCCGTAAGTCGGACTATCATGGCTGAAATAGTTTTTATCCCTCATGTCTATAGACTTATAACGCGCCACTCTTGAAAGTTCCCAATCTGGAGTTAGGGCTCTCAATCCATTTTTTGCTCGTTCTTGATTGGTTAATTGAACGACTTGGCTTTCAATGCTTTTCGTTGCATCATAATTAGGAATGGTAACTTTATTTCCTGGATAAATCAGGTTTGGGTTCCTAAATTGGGGATTTGCAGAGATGATTTCAGATATCCCAACTTGGTAACGAACTGCGATTTTCCAAAGTGTATCCCCTGGCTGAACAGTATATATTTGCTGGGCAAAGGATACATTTGGAATGCTAATAAGTGATAGTAAAAACAGCAAACTAAACCAAAATGATTTTTTCATTTTACGCCTCCTCCGATATATATATTTTTGATTTAAGGCTCAAAATATACAGATGGAAATAATATATTTTTTAACTGAATCTTTGTGGAGGAGAAATAGTGAGAGATATTTCATGGATTACCTATGTGATGTTAGTTCTAGCTAGTTATCGATTAACCCATTTAATTGTTTTTGATAAAATTACCGAGTTTATACGCAGGCCTTTCATGAAGAAAGTGAAAGTAGAAACCAATCATGGAATTGAAACAAAGGAAGTACCAAAAGGCATGTTCGGTTATTTATTGAAATGTTATTGGTGCGCAGGAGTTTGGAGTGCCATATTTCTTGGAGGCGGATATTTACTATTTCCCCGGGTAACGTTTGTGATCATCTTGATTTTTTCCATTGCAGGAGGTCAATCCATCATTGAAACGTTTGTCGGAGTAAATATTAAGAAAGTCGATTATTATGCAGAATTAGAGAAGAAAAAATAATACAGAAATCTCCCCCTTTCGCATAAACATTAGGAAAGGGGGGATTTGAATGGCTGCATGGTGGGTAACTGCCATTGGTTTTATCATTTGTCTTGGTTTAGTTGGGGGTACAATGGTTTACTTTTTAAGAGGAACGCTTAACTCCGAAGACTCCACCCGTGTTGACCCGATTAAAAAAGAAACGGACTAATCTTGTAAAATAACGTTTAGAACCCTGGAATTCAGGGTTCTTTCTTTATATTGATGTCTCCATGTATGGCTGAAATGCGGACAGGCTCTTTTCGTCAATCAAATCTATTTTCAAATAATATTTTTTTATAAATTATCGTTACATGATATCAACAAAGTTGGAAAAATTAATCATATGAATACAGTACTGGAGGAAGACATATGAGTTCATCAGAAAGTACCCACCATTTCCCTAGAACCTATTGGCGTGAAATAGAGCTGCCAACGTTTGAAACCTTGAATGAGGATACTACAGTTGACGTTGCCATTGTTGGTGCAGGTATAACAGGTATTACTGCTGCTTATTTGCTTGCAAAAGAAGGTGTAAAGGTCGCCATTATTGAAGCGGGCGGAGTGTTAAACGGAACAACGGGACATACCACCGCAAAGCTGACTGCTCAACATGGATTGATATACGATGAATTAATCAGCCATTTTGGCGAGGAAAAGGCTAAGTTATATTTCGAATCCGCATCAAATGCGATTAAATTTGTTGAGAATACCTCGAACGAAAAAGGAATCGATTGTGATTTTAGCAAACAAGATGCTTTTGTTTATGCAACCACTGATCAGTATGATAGGAAACTTGAAACCGAAATGTCTGCCTATCAAAGGCTCGGAATTGATGGTGACCTGGTAGGCAATATTCCATTTGATATTCAAATAAAATCTGCACTATTAATGCGTAATCAGGCACAATATCATCCACTTAAATTTTTAAAAGGGCTGTTAGAAGAGGCGATCAAAGCTGGGTGTAAGGTTTATGAAAATTCAGTTGCAGCTGGGATTGAAGATGTTGAAACTGCCCAGCCAAAGGTTAAGATAAAGGGCGGGCCTAAGGTGGCATGTAAACAAGTGATCATTGCCTCCCATTTCCCATTTTATGATAAACCAGGCCTATATTTTGCAAGAATGTACGCGGAAAGATCTTACGCCATCGGGATTAAAACCAATCAGGAATATCCTGGCGGAATGTATATCAGTGCTGATAGTCCGTCACGTTCCATTCGCTATACACCAATTGATGGAGGGAATCTTCTTATTCTTGGAGGCGAAAATCATAAAACAGGTCAGGGTGTTGATACACTTAGCCACTATGTTGCACTAGAGTCGTTTGCAAAAGATGTGTTTGACCTTTCTGAGTATCACTACCGCTGGTCTGCACAGGATTTGGTGACACTAGACAAGGTGCCTTATATTGGTCCGCTAACACAAGACAAAGAGCATATCTTAGTGGCAACCGGCTATAAAAAGTGGGGAATGACTTCAGGTATTCTTGCTGCCCATCTTCTTACTGATTATGTATTAAACCGTGAAAATCCATATAAGGAATTATATTCTCCATCTCGTTTTGACGCGGACCCGGATATTAAGTCGATTATTTCAACCAATGCGGATGTGGCGAAGCATTTAATTAAAGGAAAACTTGAGTTTGTGCCAAAGGACCCTGGGGATTTAGTCAATGGAGAAGGTTCTGTTGTCATGCACAATGGACAACGTGCTGGTGCCTATAAGGATGAAAACGGAAAGCTTTACATTGTGGATACGACTTGTACACATTTAGGCTGTGAATGTGAATGGAACCGTGCAGAAAAATCATGGGATTGCCCATGTCACGGCTCGCGGTTTGCATATAATGGAGAAGTCATTGAAGGACCAGCGAAAAAGGCACTAAAAAATGTTGGCGATGTATAATGCCGTAAATTCATAAAAATGAAACGCCTCCCTAAACAGGAGGCGCTTTCTTTATTTGCCATGTGGACGGTTGCGTTTTAATTTTTCTCCCGTTTCAAATTCAACGAGTTCTTCAGGCGTTCTCATGGCCTTTTTACGATTATTATTTCGCTGGGCATTGGCGTTACCGAGTTTTTGTCTACCCATACTATCATCTCCTTTTTAGAGAATACATTTAGTATGAGTGAAAATAATTGAAGTTATTCTCCCCTAAGAACTGGTGCTTTACGGAACTTTGTTAATTGTTCAAACGCAAAAGCGGCTTCAATCAAGATAGGCTCACTATAGGCGCTTCCGGCAAAAGTAATTCCAACAGGTTCTCCGATAGATGTATAACCAGCAGGTACCGCAATGGTCGGATAACCAGCCTTCGCACTAATATGTGAGGCCTCTTCACTAGGAAACAGAATAACGTCTAATTGATACTTCTCGAGCGCATAATCAATTCCTTGTTTGGTGGAATGATAAAAATCAAATTCCAACGAATTTACATAATCCGATTCCGTTAAAGAACCACTGGTTGCATTGGATTGAATTAGGACCTCCTGTCCATACTTAAGCATTTTTTCTTCATTTTCCTTATTAAATTGAATTAAATCATTCAATGTTCTAATGGGTATAGCTGGATGAAGTCCGTTTAAATATGCGTTTAAGTCAGGTTTAAATTCAAAGGTTAATACGTCATACCGCCATTTTGCATTCGCAGATGGAATGTCGATATGTTCAATAATCTCCGCACCAGCTGCCTCTAAAACAGCAACAGCATCATGGAAAATCTTTAGCGTCTCTTCACTTAAATGTTCAGTGAATCCATCTAAGGCAATGCCAATCCGTTTTCCCTTGAGTCCGTCTTTACGTAAATGTTCAGTAAAGTCCTTCTCAGCTAGTGGATTTGTTTTCGTTATTGGGTCTTCTTCATCTTTTCCTGTCAATGCATTCAAGAGAATGGCTGCATCTCTAACAGTCCTTGTCATTGGTCCCGCTGTATCCTGAGTATGAGCAATTGGTATAATACCTCTTCTACTGATTAAACCGACTGTTGGTTTGATACCGACTAATGAATTTTGGCAGGAGGGATTCAAAATGGATCCAGACGTTTCTGTTCCTATCGCTGCAGCCGCTAAATTCGCAGCAATAGCTGCACCAGAACCGGAACTTGAGCCGCCGACATCAAATTGTCCAGGTCCATAAGGATTTAATACTTGACCGCCACGGGAGCTATACCCGCTTTTCATGCCATAGGCCATAAAGTTTGCCCATTCCGTCATATTCGTTTTCCCAAGAATGACTGCTCCTGCGGTCCGAAGCTGTTCTGCCACATGAGAATCTCTTAACGCAATGGAATCCTTTAAAGCCAAAGACCCAGCGCTAGTATGCATTTTATCTGCAGTATCAATATTGTCTTTTATCAATATGGGAATACCGTGCAACGCACTGCGCGGCCCCGTTTCCTTCCGTTCAGTATCAAGTGCAGAGGCAATATGCAGCGCATCTGGGTTGACCTCAAGGATTGAGTGGATACTTTTATCATAAACAGAAATTCTATGTAGATACATCAACACAAGTTCTTTGGATGTTAGCTCTCCGCTAGACATTTTTTCCTGCATCTGGGTGATGGTCGCTTCCTCAATCCAATGATCGAGATATTTATTTAATTTTTCACTTTCCATTTTTTCCCCTCCCGTTGATAAAATTCTATAAGAAAAAGGGTATTCCTGCAATAATAAAAGACAGCAGGAAAGTCCCACTGTCTTTGTTTAACGCCGTACTTTTTGTTCGGGCTCAGCAATTTGCCCTTTATAAAAAATCCTCTTATTTGGAGTGACGTTAAGTTCTTGACAATATTTTTTTAATTCTCTCTCTTCTCTTTCGGTTACTAATGAAATAACGGTGCCATTTGCTCCCATTCTTCCTGTTCTGCCAGCTCTGTGAACGTACTGAGCAATATCCCTAGGGAAATCGACATGGACAACATGAGTGACTCCTTGAATATCCAATCCCCTTGCAGCGACATCCGTAGCAATTAGCATTTTTGTTTTGCCATCACGGAAAGCCTTGAGCTCCGCCTGCCGTTCTAATTTCTTCATATCACTATGTAGAATTCCTGTTGATAACTCTTTGAAATTGAACTTTTCTTTAAAAACTTGGATTTCCCCAATATCATTAATAAATGCTAAGGCTTTGATATGATCTAAACGCACAATTTTTTCAAGAAGCTTAATCTTATCTCTAGGCTCGGCAGTAAAATAGATATGCTCAACCTCTCCAGAGGACGCCAGCTCATCCTTTTCTATTCGAAGTATTTCGGGCTCCTTCGTTATTTCCTTTGCCAATTTCTCTGTTCCAGCTTTCATCGTTGCTGAGAACAACACAACTTGTCGGTCGCCCATCGTCGATTTGACAATATTTTGGACTGTGTTTAAATGCTCAGGAATTAAAAGCTGATCTCCCTCATCTAAGACTACCAGCTTCACTTCGTGCATCTTTACTTTTTTCTGTTTGATCAGTTCAAATAATCGGCCTGGTGTCGCAAAAATAACATGAGGGCGCTTTTTTAGCTTTTCGAGTTGACGTTTTACGTTGGCTCCTCCAATGATGGATGTGCCTCTAATCGCACTTCCTTCGGACCACTTTTGAAATTCTTGATAAACCTGCATAACCAATTCCTGTGATGACGCTAAAACTACAGCTTGTAATGATTGTGAATTAGGTTCAACTTTATTTAATAATGGTAATAAATAAGCAAGTGTCTTACCCGTACCAGTTGGCGATTCTGCAATTACATCTTTTCCATTAAGAATCAGAGGAATGGCTGTATCCTGAATGGAAGTAGGTTGTTGAAATCCTGATTTTTCCCAGTTTTCCTGTAAAAAAGGGCTTAAGGTATTTAACATATTGGACTCCTTTATCTATCTCATTTCTTCATATTATATCCACACATGACTTTGATACTATCCTATTTACTAAATTGTGTCCATAAAAAACCCATTCCTAAGCACGGAATGGGTCATCGTTTCAATTCATCTATTAATCAAATGTTCGGATAGCCAATTTATGAATGGTTGAGTTTATTTCTTCAGATTCTATAATTGCTTCATTATAGTTAATTTCAATTTTTCCACTTCCAGCTAATATCTTTACCTTTTCAATCCCGTTATATCTTTTTATTTTCCTTTTTATTTTTCCAATACATCCCGAACAGGCAACATCATTTAGAGATAACTGAATTATACTCACTTTGAATATCCCCTTTCTAAAATGGCAATTCTAACAGTATATTAGCTAAATTTCATGCATTTTAATAGCCATCAATCGGAAGTGCTGAGGTTCTACTTCGCTGACGATTGCATTCATGCCCATCGATTGAAAAGTAGCAACTAATGGCTCCCCACGGTGGGGTAAATGAATTTCAAATATCGTCCCAACTGGTGCCGTTTTTACAAAATTTAAGATTTCCCTGCGTGGATGTTCTCCCTTTAGGACCCTCTCACGAATATCTATAACGGCTTTTTTTCCTTCTATCTGAAAACTGCTCATAATCTCATCTCCCATGACTACGATTTTTTCCAGTGTAGCATTTTTTTCACTTTATAGAATTGATTTAAATCACGCTCATAAATTGTTTTTCATAGACTTCGGCTGATAACTACCTTAGGGATAGTAAAAAGCTATTTTTGAACGTATTGTGAACATTATCTTGAATGTACGATGACCCCTCTTATTTAGTGGTAAAATGAGAAACAACCAGATAACAATATATCGGAGTTGAAAATGATGTTAAATAAAATTGCTCTACTGTCCACGTTTTTGTTTTTTATTTTTGGAGCAAATGTATTTGCTCATTCCCATTTGGAAGATTCTACTCCTAAAAATGGAGAGATTGTATCCGAATCACTTAAAGCAATCACACTAACTTTTGAAACAGCCCTAGAACCCACTAGCTCTTTTACATTACTGAATGAAAAAAATGACTCTATTCCACTTTCTACTGTTACAATTAGTGGTAATCAATTAGTCGCCAATGTAGAGGACAACCTTGTAAATGGAGCGTATACGATACATTGGAAAATCATTGGAGAAGACGGTCATCCACTTGAAGGGGATATCCCTTTCACCACCGAGCTACCTATAAATGCTGCCTCTCCAGAACAAAGTGAGACACAATCATCTGTTGCTGATGCGACTACTGCCGAGGTAACATCTGCCGCAGTCACAGATACGGTACTGAAAGATCAAGCAGCAGGAGTAAAAGAGGATGCTTTAAATGAACCTAAAATCATGAATTATGTACTCCCAGCTATTATTGGTTTGATTATTGTTTTAGGGTTTGCAAGCTATTGGTTGATTTTTAGGAGGAAACAAGTCTAGATGTTTATTGCAGGCATTGTAAGTGAGGCATTACTTTATAGTTGTTTTTCGTTGTTATTAGGAAGCTTTATTGTTAATCTGGTTCCCAAATCAGTTCGACCAGAAATAAAGATACCCAAAGTCATACTATTAGGTGCCGCGTTAGGAATCGCTCTATTTTCATTCTTACCGGTATTAAAAATAGTTCTATATTTATATGAGGACTTAGGTTTAGGCTATACCCTTGAGTCTGTGTTAACGAATTTCGAGGTAGGTAAGACTTGGGTTAGTACGGGGATTATTTCGTTAATTCTATTTGTATATCTAATTCCAATTAAACTGGAGCAAAAACCGTTATTTTCTTTAACTGGTCTTGCCTTTACACTAATCTTAATCGCTTCCCTTGGATGGTCAAGTCACGCAGCTTCATTATCTAAAATGGCGGGTTTCCTTACGCACAGCGCTCACTTTTTGGCGATAACAACATGGGTTGGAATACTATTGGTGGTAAGTTGGTTTTCACAGAACCATGATCATTGGCTTAAATTTTTAAAGTGGTTTTCACCTGTTGCTATGTTATGTTTCGTTACTACAACCATAACAGGGATATCATTAATGACCTTTCATATGGAATTGTCCAATTATGTTAGTGTAACGTCTATTTCCTATGGGCAGGCATTATTAATCAAACACATTGCCATTTTGCCTTTATTAGCTTTTGCCTTTATCAATAGCTTTTTGATTCGGAAGAAACTCAAAAATGATCCTTCTTATAATCCGCTTCCATGGGCTAAGCTAGAAAGTATTATCGTTTTGATTATTTTTTCTATTACTGGTGCACTGGGACAAGTTTCACCACCCCATGAACTTAGTGCGATGATTAGAGCAGAAGGTGCTTCTAAGCTATTTTCCTTGTTTCATCCAGGTGAGATAAATTTCCCTATCGATTTTTCCCCTGGGATTGTTTCCATAATCCTATTTCTAATTGCTATTCTTTTCCTAGCGCTAGTTATTGTAACTTTCATAAAAAGAGCACCAAAAGCTTTGGCGCTCATAATGAGCTTACTATTTATTGTTTCAGGCTATATAGGGTTTATGTTAAGCATTTCCTAGCATTCCCTTATTAAATGACAAGATTGGACGTATGCATTGGCATACGTTTTTTCTTTATTTATCAAGCTTTCTCAGTTGGGGATCAGGGTAAGCACCTGAGCTGATAAACAGGCGGAGAAATTCCGCTTATATCGTAATTAGTATTAAAATTGGCTTAAATAGACTGAGAAATTCCGCCTATTGGCTCGTAAAATTGGAAAACGGGAGATTTTGCTTTGATTAAGTGGAAAACCTCCGCTTATTTCCCCCGTAGTGAGCTCCATTCTGCATTTAATCGGAAAATCTACGCTTATTTTACTTTTGCAGGTTACTCGGTTAAGGACACACAGCTTAACTAAAAGAGAGTAAGTCTTTTCTCGAAAATTAATTGGAAAGTAAACGTAATACCGCTCTTACCGGACTCCCATCCCCTTCAACCAATGGCAGCGGCAAAGCAATTAATTCATAATCCCCCGGCTCTACCTCATCTAAAAGGATGGATTCAAGGATATGAATTCCATTATCATTTAAACTATGATGAGCATGCAGGTCTTTGCTGTCAATAGGATCGACCGATGGAACATCTACCCCAATCAGCCTAATTCCCCTCTCCGCTAGGAATGGACCAAGGTTAGCTTCCAAATGGGGGATTTTTTCTGGGAATTCTGATTCAATTTGCCATGATCGTGTTCGAAACAACACCCTTTTCATACCTTCTAAATCTACATCGGCTAAATCCTTAGCTCCTATACTAACCTTTCCGGACATATCGACGACTCTTACAGGTCCCATATATAATTCGAGATCCAATTCAATGATCTTTTTTCCATCATCATCAAAATGAAAAGGGGCATCTACATGTGTGCCCGTATGGGTGCTCATTGAAAGGCTCCCTACGTTTACAGAGCCGCTTTCTGCTTTGGACCATGACACCTCATAGTGAAAGGGTGTATCCCCAGGCCAAACTGGCATTCCATTTTCAAGCCTTCTAGAAATATCAATTATTTTCATTCAACCACTCCTAGGGCAGCATTTTATTAACCTATGTTAAAAATATATCGCCGTCCTGGTGTTGTCAATTAATGAAAGGAACGCCAAAAGTCTCCATCTTGATAGATTATACTGCTTAATGCATTAAAAGGAATCCTAAATGTTGGAAAACCAGCAGCATAAGGGGCAATCTCATACGGTTCGAAATAAACATTCAACTCCCCTTGGCTAATATAGTAAGGCTGGTCTGTCTTTATCCCTTTATACGTATTCGGGAAAACATAGGAAAATTGTTCATCACTATTGATTAGTTCCCCGATTATTACACTGATTTCTTTTACATAATCTGCCCCCTTCTTAAACAAATCCTTAAGTTGATAAAACCTTCCCGTTTTTAGGTCAATATGGGCATATTTCTTTATAGGCATCCCGTGAGCCGCACCAAAAGGATAATCATATCCATTTATCTCTATAACCACCAGGTTATTCTGATAAAAGCTTACATCGAAATCCCCTGCGTAGCTTGAGTCCAATTGCGTATGTGCAACCGTTGGGTTCACTCCAGACATGTCCTTCAATGTCTGATTAACACTCACCGGATTTTCAACACCTTTTAACTGTGGATAGTAGACTAAATAATCTTTATTGGGTTTGAATTTGTTTTCAATAACAGAATAATTATTCTTTAAAGGAATGATTGTATTTTGTTTCCAAATCAACTTGCCTTTCTTATCGAAATAGAGAATCCGGAGATCGATATCCCCCTTAATTAAAGATTTATCAAATGCTAATGAACCGCTGCCTTGCACCTTTGGGAGGTAATTCAATCTTTGACCACTCTTATCAATAAAGAACGTCATTTCATCATTATAAGCAGATGCCAGGCCATCCAAGTAATTGGACACACCATTGTAGATGAACCCAGTAAAAATGTGACCATTAGAATCGGCTATTGCATATTTTTTAGGAAGATACGGCTTCCCGGGATCAACCGATTTTCCCAGAGCATATTGATTTTCCCCAAGGTATATCAAACTGGAATACTGAGGTTTTATGATAAACTTCCCCTGCTTATTAATTAAGCCATATCCATTTTGTTGATTTTCCACGTTAACAATCGCACGACCTTCAACGAAATGCTGTGTTTCGATAAACTGAGGTTCAATCACTACCCTGCCTGATTCGTCCATATACCCCCATTTTCCTTCATTACTTTTACGAAATGCCAGCATACCCTCTCCATAATTGTCGACAAATGGATAAGAGTAAGAATTCAATACGTTTCCTGTTAGATCAATGAGTGCATAGTTGCCCTCATTCACTTTAACAAGGGCTTTACCGTCGTGAAAGTCACTAGCAGAATCGTAGGTCAACGGAATGACCTCATTTCCTCTTCTGTTTAAATATCCATATAAATACTGACCATTTTCGTTCGTATTGGCAACTACTGCTCTGCCTTCCTTATAATCTCCAATAAAGGAATATGACTTCGGGCTAATTTCCTTCCCAGCTTCATCCAAAACGTTAAAACCTCTGTCATCAATCGCAGTGGCACGACCTTCGGAAAATGGACTGATTGTGTCATATTTTGGTTTTACAATGAAATACCCCTCGTTGTTGATAATACCTGTAAGATTATTTAATTGAATGATAGCTAAGCCACTTTCCTGAAACTCACGTGCCATTTCATATTTGGGAGGAAGAACAAAATTCCCCTTACCATTGATATATCCCCACTTACCTCCGCCAATTTCTTTGACTTCTGCAGGAAAAAGGTAAACCATTCTGGATAAGGTAAGCAAGTAGGAAATCCAATTTCCTTGTTCTATATTTCTTCTAGACATCCGTACTACCCCATTTTATTTTTTATTATATATATGAAAAAATGGGCGGAATGAAGCTTATCTTTAATTACAAACAAAAAGAATCTATTTTTGCACAAAGGCTTTTAAATAGATTCTTTTTGATTAGTTATATAAAAACATAATTTTGCTGTAGTTCTCTAAGGATATTCTCTTTTGTCTTCAATATAGCTTGAACGATTTGGTCTTTTACCTCAAGTGAAATGCGATAGGCTGGTACGCTGACGCTAAAAGCTCCATAGGTTTGGTTATTCATTACCAGTGATACGCCTAGACAATAGACATCTTTCTCACCTTCACTGTCATCTACAGCATACCCATTTCTTCTTATATCCTCTAACTGCCTTAACAAAGTCTCTGAATCTGTAATCGTTGTTTCCGTTATAGCTTTTAGTTCCACTCGACTTAAATAAGCTAATAATTTATTTTCTGGCATTTCTGCAAGTACTGCTTTCCCCATTGCAGAGCAGTAAAGAGGCTTCGATAGACCAATTCTAGAATTCAAACAGACAATTGGCTTATTCGTTTCCAGCTTGTTAACCGTTAAAATTTCATCGCCTTCTAGAACACCTAAGTGTATCGTTTCATCTAAACTATTTTGCAGTTCTTTTAAATAGGGATATGAAATTTTTGAAATGTCCAAATTTGCAAGATATTTATTTGCGTACTTTATCAAGGCACTTCCAAGTTCGAATTTTTTTGTTTCAGGATGTTTTTTCACATAACCAATTAGAAGAAGGGTATCTAATATCTTCAAAGCAGTTGAACTTGTTAGACCTGTTTCCTGCGCAATAATATTTAAGGATTGTGGTTCTTTCTTTGCCGAGAGTACATCAAGGATACTCGCAGCCTTTATTAGAACCGTACCATAAGGTTGTTTGGCATTCTCCATTGTATTACCTCCCTTCATCCATCATTTTATATGGTATTTAATTAATTCCATACTCTTCAAATGAATGTTCTATGTTATTTACGGATCGTTTACTATTTCCTTGATTGTCCAAACTGAAATGTAACAATTCATTTCTCCTTGTTACATAGGACAAAGTTATTTTCCCAATTGAAATATCACCTGTAAAACAATTTTCATTCTTATTATTCATAGCAGTTATAAATGATTCCAGATCATTTATGCCTAACCCATCCGCATCTTTAGAAGAGACTATCTCCATAATAATTCCATTCAAATTAGAAGAAAGCGGGCTCGTAATAGAGATTCTATCTTCTTTTTCTTCCAAATTAAATTCGTTCATTAAATGGAATTGTAAAAAGGTATCTCCAATTTTACCATATCCCCTATGTTTATTAAACTTCCACTCTCCTTTTGGGAGACAGCCAATAATAAATGGAATTGCTTCCTTTTCATCCAAAGGGACATTCCAAATTTGAATCACAGTGTCCTTGTGAAACAAGACTTCTCCAAAAGAACTTGCATGACGATCATCATCAGGGACATAATTTACACCTGGATGAAAAAAATACGCCTGATTCACACTTTCAGATTGTATTACTGGCAAAGTAATATCCCAGCGATGCTGTTCATTGTCATATTCATTTATTCTCTCCCAAATACCACCAACTGCGTATTCAGGCGTTACATAGACATAGGTATGAGCTTCTTCTGACACGAGATCATCAGCATTTGAAAATTGGATTTTTCGTTTTATCTCATTTGGTTGTGTACGATTGGTAACTCTCCTTACCATATCTTCAGAAAGCTCATACGTAAATAGTCCAGTCCCTTCCAATCTAACCGTTTCATTTGGTAAAGGGAAGTCACCAAATTGGATATAATCCAATAGTGTATTCGTATCCTTCGGAGCATCATGCGGCCACTGGCGTGAATGTGGACCTACCCAGGTTCCCTTTAAATAGTAATCCGCCCGCAGCCCCCATAAATGGTCTAAAAGTTCGTTCATAGTCCTCTTTATCTCCAAATCCTCCACAATTTCCCATACACATGTAAAGGATTGGACCCAATGCCAGAACCAAGGAAGTGCTCCGTATTCTTTAAATCCATATCTTCTTATATGATTTAATTGTTGTTCTGCGAGTTGGCGGCCCTGTTTCACTAACTCTTTGTTTTGAAAGAAATCTCCTAGTAATATTTTTAAAGAAGTGTGCTTTGCTTCATGGTGATACATATAAATCAAAGGATGTTTATAAACATTACTTTCGTATATATGTGCTATTGCTTGAAAGCAATCATTTTTTACATTAGTAGGCAGATCATGCTGATATTTGTTGTAGAACAATATAAGTAAACAGCCCATCAATTCAACAGGAAGAGGATTGGGTTTTGCTTTAGATGGTTCGACTCCCAAATTCAATGGCCAATGACCATACATGAGATCGTGAGGATTTTTCTCCTGAAGCGATAGTACCTTCTGAATCATAGTAACAGCTAAATCTTTAGCTTTTTTAATTTGTTCTTCGTTCCAATCACATTCAAAATCCTTATCTGCGCAATAAGCAAATAAATGAATAGCATAATAAAAATTATCTCGTATATCATTATGAAACCAGTATCCACTTTCCATTAATGGAAGGTCCAGTGCTTTTTTAGCTGCTAAGCTTACAATCTCTTTTCTACGATTATTTATTGCTATAGTAGAGTAGTACATGGTTATTTCCCCCAGATAATGAAAAAGAATATAGCTATATAGAAAATAGCTATATTCTTAGTAATTTATACTATAAACAGTTTTTTCTAGCGAACTAACCAGCCGCCATCGACTGGAATAATGGCTCCATTCATATAATCCGAAGCTTTGCTTGCTAGGAAGACTACTACACTTTGCAGATCCGCAGGTGTTGCCCAACGGCCAGCGGGAATACGAGAGGTAATTTCCGCATGACGCACTTCATCCTCACGAATGGGCGCCGTGTTTTTAGTTTCAACATAACCCGGTGCAATGGCATTAATTTGTACGTTATTTATCGCTAATTCATTAGCAAAGGCCTTTGTTAACCCTGCTACACCATGTTTGCTGGCTGTATAGGATGGTACAAATTTACCACCTTGGAAAGAAAGCATGGAAGCCACATTAATGATTTTTCCGCTGCCTTGTTCGACCATTACTTTCGCAGCCTCTTGGCTTAATAAGTAAACGGCGTTTAAATTAATATCCATTACAGCGTCCCAATCTTCTTCCTTATATTCTAGTAATGGAGAACGTCGGATCGTACCAGCGTTATTAACTAAAATATCTACTCTTCCATAGGTTTCTAAGCATTTAGCAATAATATCTTTAGAAACTTGTTTATTTGTTAAATCGCCTTGAAAAAACTCTACACGACGACCTACTTTTTCAATGAGTTCTCTTGTTTCATCCCAATTTTTCCCGTGCGTGACAACAAAAAGGTCAGCACCAGCCTTTGCTAAAGCTACCGAAAATCCTTGTCCAAGGCCTGTATTACCGCCTGTCACAATCGCAACTTTACCATCTAATTTAAAATAATCTAGTGAGAATTGCTGCAAGTCATTCGTCATTTCTGAAAACCTCCGTAATGTTGGTTTATTTTAAATCCTTCATTGGAACCATGTCCATATCATTATAAGTAATGTTCTCGCCGCACATAGCCCATATGAACGTGTAGTCACTTGTTCCAACTCCAGTATGGATTGACCAGCTCGGAGAAATGGCAGCTTGCTCATTGGCAATCACTAAGTGTTTTGTTTCATCCGGTTTGCCCATGAAATGGAATACACGTGTATCTTCTTTCATATCGAAATAAAGGTATGTTTCCATACGTCGTTCGTGTGTGTGACATGGCATTGTATTCCAAGCGCTTCCTGGAGTTAGGATTGTGTAGCCTAATTGAAGCTGACAGCTTTCACAAACGTTTGGATGAATATATTGATAGATGGAGCGGTGATTTAATGTTGCTGAATCACCTGTCACCATTGGTTCGATTTTATCAATACTAATTTTTACATTTGGATATTTGTGATGTGCCGGTACAGACACTGTATAGAATTTTGCTGGATTAGACGGATCATCTGATTTAAATTGGAGATCCTTTGTTTCTTTTCCAATGTAGAAGCCATCTTGCTTTTTCATTGGCTCTTCTGTACCTTCAATAACGATTGATCCTGGCCCGCCAATATTAATAACACCTAGTTCACGGCGTTCTAAGAAATAGGTAACTCCTAATTCTGTAGAAAGTTCTATTGTTAACGGTTGATCTGTTGGTGTTACACCGCCAAAAATCATACGATCGTTATGGGTATACGTTAATCTAACTTCTCCTGGAACAAAAATACTTTCTACTAAAAATTCCTTGCGTAGTTGTTCTGTTGAATAATGACGAATATCCTCTGGGCTATGTGTATAGCGAGTTTCCATTTTATTCACTCCTATTATCGATTTATTTTTGCACTGCCATTTTCCATAAGATTTTCTACTTCTTTTATCGTAAATGGATTACAATCACCATAAATGGTATGTTTCAAGCAAGAGTATGCGGTTGCAAAGGAGACCGTATAGTTTAGGTCTGCACCTGTAACTAATCCATGCAGTATACCTGCTGAGAAAGCGTCTCCGCCGCCAACCCGATCGACGATTGGTTCCAGCTTATGAACTTTAGATACATAGGTTTTTCCATCTTTCCAAAGCGTACCTTGTAAGGAATTAGAGGTAGCGGAGTGGACTTCACGCTTGGTAGAATAAAAGATTTCAATATTGCTATATTTCTCATTCATTTTTTGATAGTAGTAATCTGTATCATCTTGACCTGATTGATTTTCAGGAATGCCTAACAAATAAAGCGCATCCATTTTTCCTGCAGAGCAATAATCCACATATGGCAGGATTTTTGATAGAGCCTTAGACGCTTGGTCATGATTCCAGAGCTTAGAACGGAAATTAATATCGAAACTCACTTTAATATCCCGCTTTTTAGCTTCTTTTACTAAATCCAGAGTAATTTCCGCTAACTTTTCCGAAAGTGCTGGTGTTATGCCAGAAACATGAAGAATATTTACGTTTTCAAAAAGCTGTTCGTAATCCCATTCCCATTCCTGCAATGAAGCAAAGCTGGAATTCGCTCTGTCATAGATAACGGCGGAAGAACGCTCGCCTACACCACTATCAAGATAATAGGTTCCAAGACGATTGCCGCCAAAATGCAACTCTTTTGTCTTAACTCCATACTTTTGGAGGTGTCTTTTTACAGCAAGACCTAAAGCATTGTCGGGTACTTTGCTTGCAAAAGCAACGTCATGCTCAAAATTAGCCAAGTTCACCGCGACATTTGCTTCTGCTCCGCCATAATGGGCCTGAAAGCTTGCAGCATTGCTAAAATGTGTTCCAGTTAAAGTTGAAAGCCTTAACATAATTTCGCCAAAAGTTAGAATGCTGCTCATACGCTCACCATCTTAATTTCATGGTACCTATCTATATATTGCTTAGCTAGTTTCGTAATTTGATCGTAGTTTCCTGTTTTAGCAGGAGCTAATAAGTTCCCGCCTACACCAACCGCTACACAGCCTTTATTTATCCACTCGGCCATGTTATCTAAATTCACTCCGCCTGTCGGCATGATATTAATTTGTGGAAGCGGTGCTTTAACGGCATCCACAAAACTAGGTTCGTATGTACTCGCAGGGAATAGTTTAATAATATCTACACCTGAACGAAGGGCTGTTTTCATTTCGGTTATCGTCATACATCCTGGCAAATATGGTATATGATAAAGATTACAAATCCCCGCAATTTCAGAATCAAACATTGGGCTTACGACAAATTCAGCTCCCGCCATAATTGCGATTCTTGCTGTCATTGCGTCAAGAACAGTTCCTGCACCGACAACGATAGTAGAGTTATCTTTATATTTTGCTGCTGTTTCACGAATAACCTCGTCTGCTTGCGGAGTAGTAAAAGTTACCTCTAAGCCGGTAATCCCGCCGTTTACGAGCGCCTCAATCGTTTTTAGTGATTCTTCTTTGGTGTCTGATCTTAGTACGGCAATCACACCACTTTTTTCTAGCTTCAAGAGAATATTAGCCTTTTTTATGATGTTTACCTCCCTTGGATTTCCAAATAGGAAATGTTATTGTTTATTTGGAAATTTATAATCTTATTATATTGGACAATATTGGGTTTTTCAACCACATTTTATAAAATAATTAGAATAAAAAAAATAACCTGTTTATTTAAACAGGTTACTGATCTATTAATCTATATATTTTGCTTCAGGAATGAGGATTTTCCATTCTTCATAACTTATGATGGTTTCCCAGTGACCTGTTAGTTTGGCAAAGCCGATAATTAAAAAGAAGGCCACAAAAAATGTCACTGGTATAAACCATTTACTTACCTTCTTATTCACAACCGTCATATTTAAGGTGTCCTTTACAGGGCATGCTTCCACACAGGCCATACAAGCCGTACAGTTCAGGTTATTTACGGTTTCTACTTTGTGCACTTTTACTCTGGACGGACAAACCTTTGTACACATTTCACAATTGGTACACGATTCTTCATTTCTGCTGATTTTGGAAATTCTAAATATCGAGCCAAGCCCAATGAACGCTCCATATGGGCAAAGGAATCTGCACCAGAAGTTCCTAAAAAATAAGGATAGCATAAACATTACGATAAGAACTCCTAAGCCAAAACCGCTAATATCTAAGAAAAATGTCAGCATTTTCACATCAGAGATTTTGTTATATGGTTCATTTAAAAAGGCAATCGCCCCATAGGTAGGCATTACAATAACCATCCCCAAGAAGAACAGCAATAATAAATATTTAATGGGGGTTAGCAGCCAAACGAGCCACGTGGGTACTTCAAAATTACGTTTAAACAGCTTTTTTCCTAATCTTGAAATCCATTCACTCACTGTTCCAATTGGACAGATCCAGCTGCAAAATGATCTTCGGAAAATAATGGCACCACCTACAAAAAAGCTTAGCAATACCAGTCCAGCTGGATGAATTAAGTCGAAGTCTCCAGTGGCAAGCCAAACCTTTAATGCCAATAGTGCACTAATCGGCAAAAATCCTTCAACCGCGGCCGGTCTCTTAACAAAAGGTGTTTCTCCGAGGGTCTCAAAATGCATATAAAATTGATAAAAGCGAACACCAACATATAGTAAAAACAACAGGAATAGCGCTTGTACGACGTACCTCGTTATTTGAACCGGCTTTCTCTTCAACTGCTTCTTATACCAGTTCTTTGACTTCATTATGACTCCTCCAATCTTCTTCTCCTTAAATATAAGGAACGAAGCAAAATTGGGGGTGTGATAAAAGTCATCGAAAATATCGTTTTCATAAAGATTTCACAACCGTATACTTATATCAGACAAAATTGGGCAATAGCTGATAAACGTTAAGCCAGTGTTAAAACAATCTACAAATTCCCCTTGTGTTCTACTCCAAACACAATATTATTCTGTTTCCGCGCTTCTTCCGTTACTCGCAGAACAATCATACTCATTTCTTGTAACTTCTTATATTCGTGGTCATCATTTTTTTTAATGATTTCAGCAAATTTCATGCATTCATAGACCATGTCTTTATCTTCTTGGGCAACACTAAAGATTTCACTCTCTTTTGTGTGACTGTCGATGAATTTTATCTCGGAAATCGGTGCCGCATCTTCAAGGACGAAGGTTCCCTTCTCTCCATGAATTTCACATGGCATTACCGAATGAGAGATCTTAGAACATAAAATGGTACAGATAAACTCTTGATACTCCAATACAAGGGTACCGCTGCCATCAACACCGCTTGATAAGATAACTGGATGATAGGTAACTTTCTTTGGTTCTCCGAATAGGCCCACTGCTAAATAAAGTGGATACACACCTAAATCAACCAAGGCACCCCCAGAAAAAGTACTTGAAAAGATATTTGGGTTTTCCCCTCTCAAAAACGAATCATACCTAGAAGAATACTGGATATAGGGAAGCATAGCACTTCTTAGATTTCCTGCCATTTGAATTTTTTCCTTGAGTATACGAAAGTTCGGGGTGTGAATATTTCGTATCGCTTCAAATAAATAAACTCCATTATCCTCAGCCATTTGATAGGCTTCTTCTAGTTCAGCCGTATTAGAAAAGATCGGTTTTTCACAAATGACATGCTTTTTATTTTTTAAAAAGGTAAGTGCCTGCTCAAAATGGACTGAATTGGGCGAAGCAATATAGACCACCTGAACTTCAGGACTTTTAGCCATTTCCTCCAAATCGGTAAAATAATGTGCTGCGTTATATGTATAGGCAAGTTCCTTTGCCTTATCGACTGTCCTTGAATAAACACCGGTTAATTCTAGTTTCCCGCTTTGCTTTGCTGCTTCAATAAAGGAGGATGTAATCCATCCTGTTCCGACTGTACCTAGCTTAATCATAAAATATCCCCTTCCCATTACTTCTTCAAGCTTATATTGTAGCTTTTTTGCATTCTTTTTGCCAATTTCACTATTTTTCTAATGAATTGTTGGGTACAATGGAAAAATATCATAATTTATGTTATTTATAAGTAATAGATGAAAGAAAGAGGTTGAATAGAGTGGACAATCTAGGTTCTAATTTTATAAAAGATGTTATGATTAAGGATTTGGAATCCGGTAAGCATGATAAAATTATCACTCGTTTCCCTCCAGAGCCAAACGGATATTTACATATCGGTCATGCTAAATCCATTATCATTAACTTTGGATTAGCGGATGAATTTAACGGAAAAACTAATTTACGATTTGATGACACCAATCCGTTAAAGGAAGATATCGAATATGTAAACTCGATTAAAGAAGATGTGAAATGGCTTGGATTTGAGTGGGATAACTTATTCTTTGCTTCTGATTATTTTGAAGAAATGTACAAACGTGCGGTTCTATTAATCAAAAAAGGACTTGCCTACGTGGATGATCTATCTGCTGATGAAATTCGTGAATACCGCGGGACATTGACTTCCCCTGGTAAAGAAAGTCCTTATCGTGATCGTTCAGTTGAGGAAAACCTCGATTTATTTGAGCGGATGCGAAACGGAGAATTTGAAAATGGGAAAAAAGTTCTCCGCGCCAAAATTGATATGAAGTCTCCTAATATCAATTTACGCGACCCTGTCATTTATCGAATTTCTCACACTACACACCATAACACTGGTGATAAGTGGTGTATCTATCCAATGTATGCATTTGCACATCCGCTAGAGGACGCCATTGAAGACGTGACGCATTCGATTTGTACCGTTGAATTTGAAGATCAACGCCCACTTTATAACTGGGTAGTGGAACAATGTGAAATGGAAAGTACACCGCAGCAAATTGAGTTCGGTCGCTTAAATGTGACTAACACTGTAATGAGCAAGCGTAAATTGAAGCAGCTCATTGACGAAGGATTTGTGGATGGATGGGATGACCCGCGGATGCCGACTATTTCTGGAATGAGGCGCAAAGGGTTTACCCCTGAATCCATTCGTAATTTTGTTCGTGAAACAGGCGTATCAAAAGGTTCCGGTGCGGTTGATTCGCAAATGCTCGAACACTTTGTTAGAGAAGACTTAAAGTTGAAGGCCCCGAGGACAATGGGCATTTTAAATCCTTTAAAAGTTGTCATTACTAACTATCCGGAAGGTCAAATTGAGTTACTTGACGCAGAGATTAATCCTGAGGTTCCTGAAATGGGCATGCGGAAAATTCCATTCTCACGTGAAATTTATATTGAAAAAGACGATTTCATGGAAAATCCTCCGAGTAAATATTTCCGCCTCTTCCCAGGCAATGAAGTTCGTCTGAAACATGCTTATTTCATTAAGTGTGAAGAAGTAATTAAGGATATTAACGGAGAAGTCATTGAATTGCGTTGTACCTATGATCCGTTAACGAAAAGTGGTACTGGGTTTACAGGCCGTAAAGTAAAAGGAACTATTCATTGGGTGGAAGCAACCAATTCCGTTCCAGCAGAGTTCCGTCTATACGAGCCACTAATCCTCGATAAAACAGAAGATGGAACGGAAGAAGAAGAAAAGTCTTTCCTTGACAATGTGAATCCTGATTCATTGGTAGTATTACAGGGATTTGTAGAGCCGAATATGAGAGAAAGCATGCCGCACGATAAATTCCAGTTCTTTAGACATGGATATTTCAATGTTGATCCAAAGCATACTACCGTTGATAAGCTCGTCTTTAACCGAATCGTTTCCTTAAAAAGTTCTTTTAAAATATAGTAAAGCTAGACATAAAAATAGAACCAAGCAAAAATGCTTGGTTCTATTTTTATCGTTTTGGCTTTGCTGGGACCTCTAGGATAATTTTTGTTCCTTTACCTGGTGAAGAATTGATGGTAAGCTCTCCACCAACAGCCCTTGCCCGTTCATCCATACTAAACAGACCAACACCACGGGATTGGGAATCCAGTTCAAATCCTTTTCCTTTATCCTCGATCATTACTCTAATAACGTCATCTATTTCTCTAATTGTAACAGCTGCCTCGGAAACTTCTGCATACTTCCTGATATTCGTTAAGGCTTCTTGCGTGATCCGATATATCGTTAGTTCAACGCTAATGTCTAAGCGGCGATTTAGTACACACTCAAAATAAACATCGATATGATAGTTTTCTGAAAAACGAGATAGAAACGAACGAATCGCAGGAACAAGTCCAAGATCATCTAATACAGAAGGACGCAGTTCCCATGAAATATCTCGGATTTCCTCTATTAGCTGGGTTGCTTCAGTTTGCATTTGCACTAGCAGAGGATGATTCATTTCAGAAAGCAGACGATTGATGGTAATGAGGTGGCTATATAAATTCTGCCCGATTCCGTCATGTAAATTTCGAGATAAACGCTTTCGTTCTTCTTCCTGAACATCGATGATTGTTGTCATCATTTTCTGTAATTCTTGTTCAACCCGTTTTCGTTCGGTTATTTCGTAGCGGATTGCTAAATATTGATAGGGTTTTCCATTATCGTTCATAAACGGAACAATCGTAGTATCAACCCAGTAAAATGTTCCATCTTTTGCACGGTTGCGTATTTCACCCTTCCATACCTTCCCCGAACCAATTGTTTTCCACATTTCTTTAAAAAAACTAGTTGGGTGGTATCCCGAATTTAATATTCGATGATCCTGGCCAAGAAGTTCTTCTATTGGATACTTGGATATTTGGCTAAATTGATCATTAATATATGTAATCGTACCTCTTGAATCGGTTATTGCCACGATAGAAGATTCATCAAGGGCAAACTTTATATCGATTAATTCCTGCATTGATTTTTTTAATTCTAACTCAAGGTTTGCAAACTCAAGCTGCTGCCGGTCTCTGTTCATACATATCCCCCTAAGCCTAATATCTGGTTTTGTAATATCTGCTCTAATTCCAAGGCAGCATCCTGAACCATTTCTTGGTCATCTTCGGAGAATGTATATTTTTCTCTTTTTCCAACTAGCAGAACACCTTTTGGTGAAGAATTGAAAAATATCGGCACTGCATAACAGGAAACAAGTTTCTCAGCAAGCATAATAGGATGGTCTGTTACCTTTCCATATATATCATTTGGGAAGTCAATCAACATCATAGGACTGCCGCTCGAAATTATTTTTCCAGCAATTCCTTTTCCAAACCGGACAGTGATTCTTTTATATTTATCATTTAAATTTCCTGAAGCATAATGCCAGCGTACATCTGGTCCTACCTCATTTTGAAGGGCTAAAGCAACAAATTCACAGCCAATTCTTTTCTTTAATCCTTCACAAACCTCATTTACCTGTGACATCCCCTTAATCTCGGTCATCCGCGAAAAAACTCCTTAAATACCATAACCTAATAACCCCTTTTTTACGGCGAATTCAACCAATTCTGGTCTGGTTTTCATCTGAAGTTTCTCCATTAGATTTCCTTTGTGAGTTTCTACCGTTTTTACACTTATCACTAACTGTTCAGCAATTTCCTTATTGGAATATCCTTTTGCAATTAGTGTAAGAACCTCTTTTTCACGATCTGATAATAGTTGGTAGGTATCATTACTGCCATGTTTAAGGCTTCCAAGGTATTCTTCCATTAATCGCTTCGTAGCCGCAGGATGAAGGTAGGCATTTCCATTTGCCACAGATTCAATCGCAGACATTAACTCATCATGCGGTGCACTTTTTAAAATACAGCCAGATGCCCCCGCTTGAACCGCTCGAAATAAGTATTCTTCATCATCATGCATCGTTAAAATGAGGATATTCACTTCAGGCATTTGCTTTTTTAATTCTCCGGTCGCCGATAATCCATCTTTTCCATGCGGCATGCTTAAATCCATGACAACAACATTCGGTTTAAGCTTCAACGCTTTTTTGATTCCTTCATTTCCCTCGGAAGCTTCACCGACTACTTCCATCTCAGGATTTGTGTTTAAAAGCATTTTTAAGCCGCTTCTTACCACTGCATGGTCATCAACTAATAAAATTTTAATCAAATGTTACCCCCCTTTACTTCCTAAATAGGAAGAGATATTTCAATAGACGTACCTTCTCCTATTTTAGAGGATATTTCACATTGTCCGCCAGTTAGAAGCATTCTCTCCTTCATTGTAGCAATTCCGAGTGAATAAGGGTTCTTTTCTAGATCTTCTATCTGGAAGCCCCTTCCAAAATCAAAAATAGATATTTTTAGTTCGCTATTACTCCACTTCAAATCTATCCTAACATTTGATGTATCGGCATATTTAGCAATATTTGTAAGTGCCTCCTGACAAACTCGAAACACTGCAATACTATTTTGCTCTAGGATGGGCTTTTCTTCTCCTATGGAGGAAAGCTCAACTACAATTCCAAAAGTAGAAGTGTACACCTTAATATAACTCTTAATAGCTGGAAGTAATCCAAGAGCGGTAAGTGCAGGGGGGTATAGTTCAACGGAAAGTAATCGAATTTCCTGCATTGTTTTTTCAATCAGCTGAGTCATTTCATGTAAATGATTTTTAACATGATCCTCTTTTATCCCGGATTCCACTACTTTTAAACCCGTTAAAATGCTGAATAAGTTTTGTCCTACACCTTCATGAAGTTCTAAGGAGATTCTTTTAATTTCCTCCTCTTGGGCTTGAATGATATAGGAACTCATTTGATTTCTTGTTGCAGAGTATTCCATTACTTTCCCTCCTTTACCCTTATTTAATTAAACTTTTCTAAATGTATAGGTTAATCCACTCTCAGTATCGGACGCTGAGAACATTGTTTCAGAATGCGCCATATTACTCGCAAGTGGGACAGCTATAAAATTGAAATGATCAAAATAGAAGCGGATATGCGTTTTGTCAGGACAGTACTCTATTTTTTCTATTTTCTTATTTATAGCTGGCGCTTGATCGCTGCCCTGTTGATCATGGACTGTGATTTCAACAGAAGCCCTGACCAATCCTCTCAGTTCCTCTAGGTTAATGGGTTCCACAGCTATTACACCCTCTCTTTACGGGGTAGATGAACATTTTATAGCCTTGAAGATACTCCCAAAACTTTTCGCCGGCATTCTCTTCAAGGAAAGTGATTGTTTCTTCTTCTGAATTCCAATCACTCATCCCCTTTACCTCGGCAATCACCATTTCAGCACCATCCATTGTCTTTTCCTCTAGAAACCAATTTAAACGTTTCTCCCCAAATGTTTCCTTTAATATTTCTTCAATTTCAACGGAAAATCCACCTGATTGTCCTCGCATAAAACAAAAATCAAGATACGTTTCACTTGTCATTAACATTCACACCTTTTTTATAGATGATGAAAGCGAGTGGAAATAATACGACATTCATGACCCCAGCAACAATTGTATTGACATAATTCTGATAAAAATATTGATGGACCATATATTGTGTAACAATGATATTTAGCATTAACACAGCAAGAAGGAGGGCAACAGGAAGGTAACTACGCTTCATATCGTTTCACCCCCACGGCATAAACTGCGCCGTTTTCAACTTTCACATAGACTTCAGGAAGCGGTCTTCTAGGCGGCCCTGCAGTAGGCGCACCTGTTTCGACATCAAATTTGCCGTGATGACATGGGCAAAGCATTTCACCCTCATCCTTTTTCCAAAATACCGGGCAGCGGAGATGTGTACAGGCATTTTGATAGGCCACATATTTATTTTCGGAGAGCCTAATTAAAATTGCACTATCATGCTCACCCGGAAAATGAAAATCAACTGCGTCACCGACAGGTATTGCGGTTACGTCAGTAATTTTTTGCTTTGGATATTTCTTATCTCCTAAACCAATAAGTTCTTTTGCTGCTACTGCTCCCCACGGAAGTGAGGAAACAGCGAATACTCCTGCTGCTCCAACTAATGTTTTCATAAACCCACGGCGGTCTAGTTTTCTTTCATTATTACGGTTTATATTATGAGTATAGTTATCTTCATTAAACGGGATTTTATTATTTTTATCTGTCATGGTTAATCCCTCCTAAAACAATTTCGTGACACCCTGGAGGATACCAGGGAGATTCACTCTAACATTGGTTTCGCCTTCTAAATAATGCATGCTTGTAACCCATTTACCATTATCTAAATTAAATTGCTTTTGTTTTGCTTCAATTTCTTCATCTGTTAACCATTGCAATGTATTGGATGGACATACACTGGCACACATTGGAGGAATGCCGTCTTTTGTACGGTCAATACATAGGTCGCACTTGTACATTAAATTTTGTTCTGTATCAAACTTCGGAATTCCATATGGACAAGCAATCGTACAATTTTGACATCCAATACACTTTTCAACAAGAGCCGAAAGAACAGCTCCTGTTTCATGAATTTGAATTGCTTGCGCCGGACAGCTTCTAGCACATGCTGGATTCACGCAGTGAAGGCACATTAGAGGCATTGTCTGACGGTTAACAAGCGGGTTAACATCGTAGACATAGTTACGGTTGCGCTCCTCATGACCGCCGCACTGTGTACAAGCTGCCAAACAAGAGCGGCAGCCTATACAGTTTTCAAGTTCTAAATATAGCCTCTTTTTCATTTACTGCACCTTCTTTAGTTCTAGTTTTTCAATCTGTGCTGCGCACGCTTTGAACTCCGGCATCCGTGACATTGGATCAAGTGCGCCAATTGTTAATAGATTAATTGATTTATCATGGCCGAAATGGTAAGGCACAAATACCGTATCTTTACGGATCGCTTCCGTGATTTTTACTTTATATTCAGCTTCTCCCCTGCGAGTATAGAGGCGGACAAATTCTTCATGTTTAATGTTATATTGTTCTGCTGTTTCTGGATGTACTTCTACGTATGGCTCAGGACACATATCGCGTAAGAAGTTGATTCTTCTAGTTTGATTTCCTGATAAATAATGATAAACGACACGTCCAGTTGTTAAGCGCAACGGATATTCTTCATCCGGCTCTTCTGCTGGCGGACGGTAAGGAAGGGCACAAATTTTTGCCTTTCCATCTGGATGATAGAATTTTTTATCTAAAAACATATGTGGTGTCCCAGGATCATTCTCATCTTTACATGGCCAGAATACACCATCTTGCTTCTCGATTTTATCCCATGTAATTCCGTAGTAATCTGCATAACCGCCTTTTGAAGCTAAGCGGAACTCATCTGCAACATCTTTAGCTGTCTTTAAATGAGAGAAGTATTTACCTCTGCCTAAACGCTCACATAACTCAACATGAATTTGCCAATCTGGTTTCGATTCACCAAGCGGCTCTTGAGCTTTGTTTATTTTTATACAACGTCCTTCTAGATTTGTAACGGTTCCTTCATCCTCAGACCAAGTAGTGGTTGGCAGGATTACATCTGCATATTCTGCTGATTCTGATAAGTAAAAATCAGAACAAACCATGAAATCTAGATTTTTTAACTGCTCACGTACATAATTTAAGTTTGGTGCTGAAACAGCTGGATTAGAGCATAATAAGTACAATCCACGAATGACCTTTTGCTCCATTAATCCAAACATTTCATATGCAGAAACGCCCTCTTTAGGCATTTCTTCTGGTTCAATCCCCCAAACCTTAGCCACTGCCTTTACGTGCTCGGGATTATTAATCTTTCGGTACCCAGGAAGTGCGTCGGCTTTTTGACCATGCTCACGGCCACCTTGACCATTACCTTGACCTGTAAAAGTAGCAACACCTGCTTTAGGGCGGCCAATTTTCCCAGTCACTAATGCCATGTTTGTGTATCCAGAAACATTATCTACACCTTTAACTTGCTGCTCAATTCCGCGTGCAAACATGACAATGGCATTTGGAGCTTTTCCGTAAATTTCTGCAGCACGAATAATCTTTTCTGGAGCAACTCCTGTAAGCTCACTCGTATATTCAGGTGTAAATTCTTTCACTAGTTCCTTGGTTTCTTCAAAACCGTTTGTATGGTTATTAACGAATTCTTCATCTGCATAGCCGTTTTGGATTAATAAATTTAAGATTCCGTTAGCCAATGCAAGGTCCGTGCCCGGTCTTAAATCTAAGTGAACATCCGCTCTTCTAGCAATTGGTGTTTCACGAGGATCTGCAACAATTAAATACCCGCCTCGTTCTTGAACGGCCCATACGCGGAACATGGATGTTGGGTGACATTCCGCTGTATTGCTTCCCGCAATAAACAAACAATCTGTTTCATGAAGATCTGTCCATGGAAGGGTAGAACCACGGTCAACTCCAAATGACCTCATAAATCCGCCAGCAGCACTCGCCATACAAAAACGGCCATTGTAATCAATGTAACGTGTCTGCAAGCCTACACGTGCAAATTTTCCAGTTAAATAACACTTTTCATTGGTCATCGATACACCGCTATAAACACTTAGTGAATCCTTGCCATAATCACGTTGAAGCTGTTGAAAATTTTTCACGATTAAGTCATATGCTTCATCCCATGTCGCTTCACGGAAACCTTCTTTCGTTCCTTTTAATGAAGCGTCATCACGAATTAAAGGTTTTAGGATACGATCATCATGGTTTGTCTGCTGATAAGCCGTAACTCCTTTCGGACACATTTTTCCAACTGTCACTGGCCAATCATAACGAGGCTCAACCCCGATAATCTTATTGGTCTTTGTATTTACTCGTAAATTCATCCCGCATTGCATACCACAGTAGCTGCAATGTGTTTTTACTAGCGTCTCATTTGGATGAATAACATTTTCAATTTCTTTAAAAAACTTATCCCTTTGCATTTTGGTTTGCCTCCTTAACTTTCACCTGGTGTGTTGCAAATCCTGAGAATCTTGAAATACGATATTTTCTACGGCATGGGAGGCATAGTTCAGCGAGATTAAAGCCATCTTCCATGTTAAATTCAATTGCATTTACTCCCAAAACTTGAATAACATCATTTGACTGTTCAACCGATACGAAATGGTCACCGCATACTTTACACTTTTTCTCTTCCTTCTCGGCGTAGTGTTCACGATAGTTTCTTGCAAAAACACTTACCGGACGGAAAGGTATATGAGCGAGCTTTCCAAATGGTAAATAAATTAATGTAACGATAACGGAAAATTGGTGTATCAATGACATTTGCGGCTGCATCCAGCCATGTAAAAATACGTTTTGGACGGTTAATAAAAGACCTGTGATTGAAATAAATAACAATAAATAAAGTGGCAGGAAGTCATAGATGAACTTTTGTTCTGCTCTTGCCTGCATGTTTTTTAAGCGTCTGCGTAAAGCCATACATACACCAGCTGTCACCATAATAGCTGCAATGTTTAACGCATTATAGGAGAACCAAGCGATGATGCCATCTGCTTTTACCTTCATTAAATTCATTCCCATTAAGACAATCGTATAGTAGCCGTTATCATCCATCGTGAAGTACATCCAGCCAAACACGAGTGGAAACGTAACTAAACACGCAAGGACACAACCCCAACCGATTAAAATATGCTGCACCCAGCGGTACAACCCGCGGTTTTTAATAAAATCATAGATGGCTAAATGATTAACAGCCGTTTTCGGGGTGCTTTTTCTCTTCAAAAGTTTTAACCCTTTTTTAATGAAAATTTTTGTTGGCGGTCTTTCACCCCAAGCGATAAAACGGTAGAAAAAACCTCCGATAAAGACTACAGTTCCAACCATATATCCATATAGATTTAAATCAACATGGGTAAACATTCTAGTTGCAATAAAAGATAGAATGACAATTGCAGTAACGGTTAAAAACATAGATTTAGCAAACTTGGATGCAAAGGCATCATTGATCGAGCGTCCAGCTTTTTTATTTATTGAAGTATTTGTCTGCATATAAGCTCCTCCTAAAAAAATAACACTAACGAGTTTTCTTACTCTTATTGTAAGAAATTCGTTAGTGTTATCTGTATAGGGGAACTCCCCCATCTGTCGGGGAAAAAACCCTTAGAATTTTTGTTTTAGACAAAGTTTTGTCACACTTTGTGAAGAAGGTATTTTTTTCGCCATGAATATAGAAGCAAGATAATAAATATGCTGACCTGTAATGAAAAAATGAGGGCATCCCAAAACAGTAAGCTTGTTGGAGGTTTAAGAAAACCGGGGAGAAGCTGTTTTCCCATCTGAATCACTTGTGGAATAAAATACAAAAAGTATAGGACAATGGTTACGACAAAACCTAAAAAGTAGAAAATCGTATAAGTAGAAACCACTCTTTTTTCACCAGCAAAAACAACCTCGTCTATTGATTTTAAGTTTAAAAAAGATAGCCGTTTTTTAAGGGCATGTTTGGCATTTTCCATCAAGTTGTAACAGCCAGAGACGTTCTCAAACAAAAAGTACAAATCTGTTTTCATATAAATACAACATTGAAATATCATTCTCAATACAATATCAAAAGCGGCAAAGTGCATTAACCCAATAATAAAATTGGAACCATTCGGAAACAACAACTGAACAATTAGCGCTATAAAAAGCAGAACTGAATCAAAATACAGACCTCCCAAGAAAAGTATATTTCGATCCTTAGGCGGCAATTTCCAGATTGCAGACATATCTGTTAATAAAACGACAAATAACATTCGATGGCCAATTTCCATTTTCGTTGGAAGATTGTGCGATCTAATAGCAAGAACATGACCAAATTCGTGAATTAACACAAAAAGAAAGCTTAACGACATCCAAACAATTACATTTACAAACATAATATCAAAAACGAAAATATCATCACGGTGGGGAAATAAAGAAGGAAACACAATAAACAGCGCTATGTTTAATAGAAATATTACACTATATAATAGGACAGTAAACTTATTAAAAAAGAATTTACCCATTCTAGGAGAAACCCACAGCATCCCAGATTGCTCGTTTGAAATTTGTTTTTTTTCAATCGTTACACCATCAATCTGGTCAATCAATTCCAGCTCTAATAGCTGATTGGCAAAATCGACTAGATTCACCTCTTCTTTTGGGAATTTCTCCATAAGCGTTGATTCGATTTCACCTAGCGGAAACCCCTGATTTATCCTATTAATTGCTTCAATACATATTTCTGGCATTTCATAAAACTCTCCAGTAAGCTTGTCTTCGACTATATAATGCTTTTTATCCTTGTGAATATCGATCGGAACGATGGAAATACTTGAATGGAGTGTGATGTTCATTTAAAAAGCCGCTCCTCCACAAAATTATTATAAATAAAGGATGCATAGCTTTCGCTTGCATCCTTTTTTATTTTTTATTATTTTCCGTAATAAATACACCACCAGCAAGTTGTTTTTACCTTTTTAAGCTTGCGGATTTTCATTACTCCACCTCCCTAAGTGATTCCCATTTTTCTGACCAAGGATAACTTTGATGAAATTTAATCCAAGCAGGGAAAATCTTTTTAAACTTTTCCACAAGCATAGGATCAAATTGTGAACCCTGTCCTTGAATAATTCGGTTATACGCTTCTTCAAATGGCAATGCATCGCGATATGACCTAGATGATGTCATGGCATCAAATGCATCGGCAATGGCAGAAACTCTAGCTAGTAAAGGTATTTCTTCTCCCTTTAATTGATCAGGATACCCTTTACCATCCCAACGTTCATGATGAGAACGGATCACATAAATACTATTCTTTATTCCTTCCACATTCTTAACCGCTTCAGCACCAACTACTGGATGAGATTTTATGATTTCAAATTCTTCATCGGTAAGTTTACCAGGCTTCATTAGAATTTGATCAGGAATATTCACTTTACCAATATCATGAAGTAAACAGGCATAGTAGAAAGATTTTTGTTCTTCATTAGAAAACTTGCCAATTTCATTCGCAAACATTAATGCATATTTGGCCACACGCTCACTATGTCCTCTCGTATAAGGATCTTTCAGCTCGAGAGTAGCTATCACTCCTTTTACAATTCCCTCTAATTGGTTATCATAGGAGCTGCTAAGCGCACGGACATATCCTTGGAAACGGACTAATAAAAAGAATGACAATCCAGATAAAATGGCAATTAATACTATTGGCATGACTACTACGGATGTTTTTAATAAAACTCCTGTTGCGATGTATTTTAAAGTAACTCCAAGTGTAACTAACCAATAGTATTTGGTATTTAAGAAAATGGGCAATGATAGAATTAAAAAGATTTCTACCACATTCCCGCTCAAATATTCGTCATTTTTCCCGTGAAAGGAAACGATATCAACAAGAAAAGATACACTTAAATAACTAATAATAAATATATATTTAATCCAATTCTGTTTATTGACCTTATTTAAGTAATAGGCAACGGGTAGTATAACCAATAACACGATATAGTTGAGATACCATATATTATTATTATTTGGAAACCCAATGTCACCATTAGCTTCGATATACTTAGGACTAATGTAGTAGTAGAATACATCCCATCCTATTATTAAAATATATGATATTAATAAATACCATTTTACCGTTTGTTTTTCTTCATGTGGTATCATATATTCCTCCGTATTTCTCACACATGTTTATTATATAATTCGTTATGATTAGAAAAGATATAAGTATTTTTATACCTTTACTTTTTTCCATTTTCCAACAAAAACCTCTGTAATTCTATATTCCTCTACATTATATCTCATTGGAGATAACGTTGTAACATATTATATTGATAGTTTTTGTATATTTATAGAATTAAATTTTCCTATAATTCCGTGAGATTGGTACAGTTACATTAACCGTTGTGCCTTTTCCAAGACTGCTCTTAATCGTAATTTCCCCATTATGGTCTTGAACAATTTGGTTTGAAACCATCAATCCAAGTCCTGTTCCGTCAGTTTTAGTAGTAAAGAATGGCTCACCTAGATTTGGAATGCTTTCCTCATCTATACCGGATCCTTCATCTTGAATCGATATATTCATCTTAGTCCCATCTAAAACCTTCACACTAACTTTTATTTTTCCACCCTCAGACATAGATTCAATTGCATTTTTTATTAAATTAATAAAAACCTGCTTTAACTGCTTACTGTCACAATCGAGTGGAGGTAAAGGTCCAGTCATCGTTGTTTCAACCGAAACACCCTGCCTCTCTGCCTCTTGTTGTGTTATTGATAGAGTATAGGCAATGATTTCTTCTATATTTGCTTTTGAAAATTTGATTTCCTTAGGTTTTCCAAGTGTCATTAAATCCTCCACAATTGAATTAATCCGATCAATTTCTTGAATCATAATGGGATAAAAATCATTTGTATTTGGATATCTTTCTTGCTGCAGTTGTGTAAAACCTTTTAAGGATGAAAGTGGATTTCGTATTTCATGAGCAATAGCCGCCGCCATTTGACCTATAACAGCAAGTTTTTCTTTCCTTCGAAGTTCTTCATGAGCATTCGTTAAGGAATCTAAAAAGGATTCAAATCGTATTAAAATAATCAAAGCAATGGCTGAAAGAATTATATATATGATCACAGGAGCTACAACCTGTATATCGTGTATCATGAATCCAATTAGACCATACTTTAACACCATCCCTAAAGAAACTGTCCAATAATATTTTTTATTAACAAAAATAGGGGAGAAAAGAATAAAAACAACTTCAACGATACTTCCTGCAGCAAATTGTTTGTCCGTTCCCATATAAATGATTAAGTTATGAACAGTATCGATAACTATAAAGGTATAAATATAGAGATACTTAATAATGTAGGGATTCCCTTTTTTAAAATAGTAAATGGCAAGCGGAAATATACCAATAATAAAGAAGTAGTACCATAATCCCAATCCTTCTTTATATTTACTAATCCCCCCATTACTATATAAGTTGGGAAATAGATAATAATAAATTAATTCAAAAGCGATATAAAAAATATAAAATAACCACAAAAATAGCTTTGTTGCTTTCGTTTCTTCATAAAGTAAATTATGAACTATGTTCTCTACTTTCATAGGTGGTACTCCCTTAGATATTCCTTTACAATTTAATACAAATTGTCTCCTACCATTCTACCACCTTTCCAAGAAAAATCCTGTTGTTTTTTTTTGGAATTCGATGATATTCGACAAAAAACTTGCGTACGTAAAAGCACTTTTATACCCCCGAGCCTTTTTACACATGATATTGTATTGATTTACTTTATTTTTCTAAGAAATATGTATTTAAAATTATATTCCCTCCAAATCAGACCACCCTTACCAATATTTATGAGAAGTTTCACTCCCGCCAAAAACTATATCCAAAATATATTTATCCACCTTGGATAGTTCTTTTGTCACATAAAAAGCTACCCACAATTAAGTGGCTAGCTTATTTTTTTGTGATTTTTTATCGATTTTTACCAGAAAATGTTCCGTAGAAGATGTAACATCTTCTATCCTCATCTATCTCTCGTGAATCAAGTTCAAACTCCATAAACTTACCATCCTTTTGAAGGTAGATGAAATCGGAATGAAGCGTCGACAAAATCTCTTCATGGTCCCAAACATCTTTTCCTTCTACTAATTTAGATGTCGTACCATTCAGTTCCCTCACTTCAAAACCAATGTGAGAATAGATGGGATCGGAGGAATCGTTGATGTAACTTTCTTTTGTTACATACAAAACAGCTGTTCCATCTGGGTCCATAGCTGTGGCGCTTACCGCGTATGTCTCTCCTTCTTTTACGAAGTATTCGCAGGTCATTCTTGCCACTGCCTCAACAGGAGTAATATTTTGATAATTCCACAAGGCAGGATATTGTTTTATATTGTCATCAAGTCGATATTCCAACCTCATTATCCATCCCTCTTTTCGTTTTCTTTTTATCTTACCATTGTTTTCCTGAAATTTACTTTTATAATAAATATTATAACTCACAAAAGGAGCGTGGGAAGGTGAAGAAAACCCAATGGTTAATCTCTGGCGTTCTTACTTCTCTTATGGCTGGAACTACCCTTGCCGGTTGTTCCCAGGCACAGGACTTACCCCCAGTACCAGAAGATACAGACTGTGCTGATTGGGAATGGGATGATGATGAAGGAGTTTGGCAATGTGACGATAATCGCTCGAGTCACTATGGCCACTTCTTTTACGGCGGAATGTTTTTCCATAGCAGGTCGGCACTTTTAAATTCTTCCGCCTACAAGTCCTACAGGTCTTCCAAATCTTACAAGTCTTCCTCAAGCTTCAAAGGCGGTTTTGGGAGCGGATCGAAAGGTGGATTTGGAGGTTAATTGCACATGACCACATACGCAAATAAACGAAGGGAATTTTACTCCAAATTTCCTGACTTTTGGTCGAACTTATACGGAAGTGAATACAGTTTATATCATGTTTATAGTATTACAGAGCAGACACACACCCTGTTGAAGGAAGCAACAGAAAGAATGGGCAGGGTATTTTTCAAAACTGCAGGTCTCCTTCGCAGTCTTGAAGACGAACAGCTACTTGAACTAGGTTTCCCTGCAGCAAGTCTTCCATTTCTTCGGATGAAAAGTCTTTTTCCTGAATCCGTTATCTCTCGATTTGATTTTGCTTTAACGAACACCGGGATAAAAATGCTTGAGTTTAATGCTGACACTCCTACCTTTATCGTTGAATGCTTCCAAATCAACGGGATGGCTTGTTCAGAATTTGGCTTTGATAACCCGAATGAGAACCAAGAACGGCTCCTCGCTTCTGGTATCACTAAGGCTATCCTTGAATCCTCAAAGGACTATATATCACCAAATGTTGTGTTCACAGCTCACCATGACCATATGGAGGATTGGAATACCACGGTATACTTAAGTCAGTTATGTAAGGTTCCTAATCAAATCCTCCCTCTTTCAGAACTGCGGCTTACCGATGACGCACTTTTAGATTCAAACGGTGTACCCATTGATGTATTATATCGCCAGACCTACCCTCTTGAACATTTACTTGAGGACCGTGATCCAAATACAGGGGATCTCGTAGGAGTTGACTTATTACAACTTGCTAAGGACCGGAAATTATCGATTGTAAATCCAGTTTCAGCATTTCTGCTTCAACCTAAATCCATTCAATGTTTGATTTGGGGATTGGCAGAAAATGAACAATTTTATACAAAGGAAGAACGGGATTGGATAAACACATACATGCTGCCTACCTTTCTTGAGGCAGATGAATTTGCAGGTACCACCGCCTTTGTCCAGAAACCATCTTTCGGCAGGGAAGGAGATACCATTACCATATGGGATCAACACAGCGAAATAGACGCTCAAAATTCCTTTCAAACCTACCATAAGGAACTGCCTGTCTACCAATCTTATGTGCGACTTCCAATTGTTTCACTTGAGACAGAAAAAGGTATCGAAGAATTATCTATAGTATTTGGTTCCTTCCTGATTGCTGGGAAACCAAGCAGTATTGGGATTCGAGCAGGAGGTAAAATCACAGGGAATGAGTCTTATTTCTTACCGGTAGGAATAAAAAAGGAGGGGTTTAATTGTTAGATTTCTTGATATATTTAGGTGTTTCTATTGCATTATTAATCGTTGGACTCTTTTTAATGGAAATCACCACAAAGGTAAAGGAATTTTCTTTAATGGCAAAGGGAAACAAAGCCGCAAGTTATGTATTAGGGGGCAGACTGCTGGGGCTTGCCATCGTCTTATATTCAGCCCTTGCTAACTCCATCTCTCTATTAGATATGGTGATATGGGGAGCAATTGGAATTGTGGCACAGATTATCGTGTTTTATCTTGCCGAATTACTTACACCCCGGTTTAACATCAGCCAAAGTATTGAAGACGATAACCGTGCTGTTGGTCTATTTCTACTATTACTTTCCGTTTCTATCGGGATTGTTATTGCAGGATGTTTAACCTATTGAGAAAAACGCATCGTTATGATGCGTTTTTTTATAGAGTTTGATATGTATATTTATCACATATGACAAATAATCTAGCTTCCTTTGGGATAGGTTCATTCCATTTCTTTAGTATGTTCAAATCATGTCGGTCAGCAATAAGCTGAGCCCCTTTCTCCTTTAGGTATTCGTAAGCAGCACCGTATGTTTTCCACTCTGGCTTAATTTTCACTTCCCACAGATCACTTCCTCCATCTCCATCCTGCCTGCTTAACAATTGTGTAAATAGATGACTGGCTCCTTTCATTTGTGCAGATTTCGCCATTAGATTCGACACGGACCCATTTGATAAAATAAACTCATCAATCTTAACATGCTTAAAATTATCAACATGCTTTTCATTGATGATCTCTGCAATCGTATAAATATTCTTTTCCGTCCCTTCGTCATAGCGTTCTATCGAGGAAGCAGTTAACAGTGTCTTGCCATCTACCAAATCAGGATTTCCTATCCCTTCAGCTGCGAATAACAAAACAGCTTGGGAATTTTCAATTTTAGCTTTTCTCAAAGTCTCAACATCTGTCGGACTCCCCTGAATATAATGAAACCGTTCATGTTCAAATGGAGTCTTTTCAAATTCGTCTATCAATACGATATCCGTTTTCTCATCACATAATAATAGTTCCTTAGTAGTACTCTTACTTTTGGCAGTCCAGCCAATAATGACAAAATGGTTCTCACCTTTATATAACAATTTCCCCTCCTCCTTCCGCTTTTTATATTGTGAAACACTCTCTACTATCACCCCAATAACTGTTCCAAATAAGCCTATCCCTAATGTATAAACGACAAGCATCGCCCAGGTTCTTCCTGCGTCTGTAGTAGGGTATACATCTCCATAACCTACTGTCGTCATCGTCGTGAGAATCCACCACACTGCATGTAAGCTGCTTTCAAAAGTCTTCGGCTCTAAGAATCGAATGATTACTGCATTTACAATAATAAAAAGCATGGTAAACAGAATTACGGTTCGATAACGGTATCGTGAAGCTGTTAGAAACAATTTACGAAAAAAAAGCATTCTTCCCCTCCTTATTTAATCCTTTTTTATTTATATTTCTATTAATTATTCATTTATTCCTTTAAGAGTATAAACAGCTGTCTCAAAATATATTGTTGACACACAATATATTTTGATGTATTATTATTAATTGTGCTTAACATTTATGTAACTTGTAATAGACGAGATAACGCAATGTAAGAATTTTATTCTGGCATTCTGCTTATGTTTTAAAAGTAAAACTTATTCACACTGGATCGGCTTCGGAGCCGTTAGGATGTAAGAGAGGTAGGGCTTACGTCGTTTAGGTATAAAACCATCAGGTGGAAGAGTAACCGCGGCAAATTGGTCTTTTAATACCATTTATTATATATAAATTTTTACCTTGCGATGGCTGATCATCGAAACAACCATTCACAAGTTACTATAGTGATCCTCTAGGATCAAAAGCAAAAGAAGGCAGGGGAATTGTTCCTCTGCCTTCGTCCAATTTTGAGGTGTTTTTATTGTTGGACAGCTCCATTTGAGTTAATGTCTATTTTAACAGATACATTGACATCAGCTTCCGCCAAAGCTCTTCCCCAAGTATTTTCTATCTTTTTATAATGGGGATATTGGTATGCACGCGCATATAAGCCAAGTCCAATAGGGTCAATTTTCTTTTTTTGGATTTTCTTCATGAGGTCCATGATTTGTTTTTTTAATTGTTTTTCAATCATCTTCGCTAATTGATTATTATTTAGCTTCTCTTCTGGAAATAAACGTTCTACAATATTAATATTCATTTTAACATTTATATCAAATTGAAATTTATTTTGCTTATACCCTGGTTTTATCTTTGTTTTCACTCGATTAGCAGCAAAACTTATATAATTTTTATGGAAGATATTATTCTCATCTTCTTTTGGAAGAACTGGAATCGTCAAGGTGATTTCATGCCTTTTTTTATTCTGTAACATCAATAGTAGAGAAGATTCAGGCACAGTAAGAAATTGAGCATATTTCCCCTTATCATCAAGTAGAGACATCCCTGAAAGCTCGAGATTTTTTCCTTTTTTCACTTCCGAAATAAAAGGCGTCGTTGCCTTCTCGTGTATCTCTCTATGCAATTCTTGAAGAGTACCTTTTACTGCTCTCGTTCGGTCATAATTCTTATCGATCAATGCTTTCAGATGTAAAGCCATTTGTGGTTTCTCTTCTGGATGTTGAGTGATTACCTCTGAAACAGGACCATCAACCGCTACCACTCTTGTATTCATAGAAAATGTTGGATTTCGATAAACAGTATCCAAGATTGTGAACCAATCTCCTTGTTGCAGAATACGTTTCCCCACTAATAATACTTGAATCTTCCCAGCCGTTACCTCTCCTGTTGTCAAAGCGTCAAAAAGTCTTCTGGAATCTCGTATCGTTTTCGCTTTTACTTCATATGATTCATTTTTTGCACCTGCACTAAAAACTGGATTTACTTCATAAAAGACAAGGTTATTTTTATCATCTAAATCAATACCAAGGATTAAGGCAAGTGTCAAATCCTCTAAAGGAGCTTTCTTGCCGCAGCTAGAAAGGAAGACGATAAGGAAAATCAAAAGAGTCGCATGAAACCAACGTTTCATTTAAGTTCCCTCCTTTTTAGGTGAGAGTACAGCAAGAGATATAACCATAAACATAGCGGAAGAACATATCCAATTAGTAAAATAATAGGTTCACTTACTTTTTGAAGCTGTGTATTTTTGTTAAAAGATTGAGGTAAGAAAAAAATATAGAGAAGGTTAAAAATTAATAACCAACCTACGTATTTACTGTGATCTTGTTTACCCAATAATTGACTAGCAGAAAATACAGTTACAAAAAAGATTGGCAGGACAGTCGTAGATATGACAAAAATATACAATGATAAAAAAACGATTTCTAACCGTTCTAAGAATTTAAATTCTACTATTTTTAACAGATTTATGGTTGGTTCTTTAAACTGAGTAATTTCATCTGGACTGTAAAATATAAAAGCAACAATGGTGATTATTAAAAATACGAACAGCGTAAGGGTATTGGCAATGACTATTCCGATGGATGCTTTCTGTTTTTGCTGTAAAAAAGGGTAAAGGAAAAAGGCGACTTCGAATCCCATAAAGGAGAATATCGTTGTTTTTGCTGCGGTAAGGATTGGTTCCCATCCTTCCTTTATGATAGGAAGCATGTGCAGCCAGTGAGCTTCTTTTAATGGATTGAAATAAAAGAAGAGCATCCAAATCGTCATAAAGAATACCAATTCAGCATACCTGCCTAATATAGTTATTTTATTTCGAACAATCAGGTAGCTGGGTATGGATAAGAGCAATAGTATGATAAGGATATTTGTTTGTGTTAAAATCCAAAATTGAATAAACAGACCTTCCCGAATAAAAACGATAGAGCCAAGAAAAGCGAAGTACAAAATAAAAATAAAAGCTGCGATTTTTCCACACCATTTACCAAAATAATGCGTGATTAAATCAATAATATTTCCATTAGGATAATGCTTCATCACCTGTATAATGAGTAAACTCGCTAGTGTAGAGATTAACCAGCCAATAAGAAGGGGGATCCAGCCATCTGTTCCTGCTTTTTCAGCTAATTCACGCGGCAATGTTAAGAGACCGACTCCAGTCTGGACTCCATGTATTAAAAAAATATATTGCATGAATGTAATTTGATTTTGTGTATATTTCATCAATATTCGTCACCCTTTGGACGATTTGAGTTTGCTTTTTTGCTTTGAATCGCTCTTGTACTTTCAGGGCGTTTTACCATTGACCACGCAGGGAAACGAATAATTAGATCCTTCCAATCTGGAAAGCGTAAGGGAGCAATGGGACTGCCATAAGGTGTACCTAATGATTCGAGTGCAACAAAATGGGCAATTAATGTCATTAGTCCAACTGTGAGTCCCACAAATCCGAACCATGATGCTGCAATCATCATTGGAAACCTGAGCATCCGAATGGCTGCACCCATATCATAATTTGGAATAATAAAAGAAGCGATTGCCGTCAAGGCAACGACAATCACCATAATATTACTAACGATGCCTGCTTCTACAGCAGCTTGACCAATGACGATACCACCCACAATACCAACGGTTTGACCAATTTTTGCAGGAAGACGTATACCGGCTTCACGCAGCATTTCTAATGTAATTTCCATAATGATTGCTTCTATAAATGGCGGAAACGGAACCTTTTCCCTAGATGCACCAACCGATAAAAGCAACTTTAATGGGATAATTTCAAAGTGAAAGGCAATGACAGCAATATAGGTTGCCGGTAGAAATATAGCAACTAAAAACGCAAAATATCTCATGAGGCGAATGAAGGATGCGGCGATCCACCTTGACGCATAATCATCCATACTCTTGAAAAAAGTTTCAAATGTTGCAGGGCCAATTAGGACATTAGGGGATCGATCCACTATAGTCACGATTCTTCCCTGTAATATTTCTGCAGCAGCAAAATCAGGACGTTCCGTTAAAAGGAGTTGTGGAAACGGAGAATAAGGGTTGTCCTCTATATACTCTGCTAGGGAAGCTGCATTTAAAACACTATCGACTTCCAGCTTGTTTATCCGGTCTACAAGCTCCTTCAGTACCTCTGGATTTACAACATCGGCTAAATACATAATGGTAACCTTCAAGTTTCCTCTTGCACCAACAGTCATTTCCTTCATTTTCAATTCTCGGTTTGGAATATGCCTGCGAATCATCGCGATATTGTTAATTCCTGTTTCTGTGAACCCTACATGTTCACCTCTTAAGGAAGACTCAATGTTCGTATCCTCAATTCCTCTTTGCGGCCATCCCTGTGTATCAAAAATGAATGCTATATTCCGCTGATCAATAAATAAGACACTATTTCCTTGTAAAATTGCATTTTCTATTTCCTGCCAAGTACTCTTCTCTTTTACTAACCCCAGCGATACCTGTACTTCAAAGTCTTCCTCCTCCTTATTCGCTTCGAATAACAACGGGCTCAAGACATGATTATTAACCGTCTTTGTATCGGTGAGACCGCTTAAATAAACAAGAGCCGCTGAGCACTTTGTTTGTTTTATGGTAAAGTTCTTTACAACTAAATCGGGAGTCTCGCTAAAACTCTTCTGTATTTCTGCAATATTTTCGAATAAGAGTGGACTTATCACTTTTTCGGTGAGGTCATTGTTCTGCATTTTGAATGAACTTTGCTGTTTCTGTTTATTACGATAGTTTCGAAAAAAAAGCATAAAGAGAACCCACCTATTATGGAATAAGATAGGTTAGTTTGCATCTTTATATGGAAGGATATGCAATCTAATCCAACTTTCACCTAAGCACTGGCAACAAGGTACAATCTTCTAGGCAACAACGAAAAAAGCAAAGGCTGCCCTCTGCTTTAATCAAAATTATGTGTTTTTAGAGATTTGCTCTTTTTATTCTACGAACTATCTGATTGATAACTTCTGAAAAAACAAGACCAAAAGCGATTGAACCTGAGAGTAACGTTACCTTTGCACCTAAAGCCAAAGCTTGATAGTAATCGTCCTCGACAAAATTCCTCATTGTATCATACGCCAAACCGCCAGGAACCAAAGGAATGATTCCTGCAACACTAAAAATTATAACAGGCGTTTTATAAAATTTAGCTAACTCTTGACTAACAATCCCAACAAAAAGAGTGGCTCCAAGTGTAGCTAAAACGGAATCACCTGAATACTTTTCCGCTATATAATAGATAATCCATCCACCCATTCCAACAAATCCGCATTTTACTAACGTCTCCTTCGGTGCATTAAAAATTACGCCAAAAGCGGCTGTGGCAATAAAGCTTGTGACTAATTGTCCAATGATGTCCACATTAAGCCTCCATTTACAAAAAAGATAATACTACCGCAATTCCTGATCCAATAGCAAAAGCAGTTAAGAATGCTTCTGCACCTTTAGATAATCCCGACACTAAATGCCCAGCCATTAAATCTCTTACAGCATTCGTGACTAAAAGTCCTGGAACTAACGTCATGACGGACCCGATAATAATTTTATCTAACTGCTGTCCTGCCCCTATTTTCACAAGAAAAAACGACAGTAAGCCAATGATGAATGAGGCCAAAAATTCAGAGAAAAATTTTATTGGTATATATCGGTGAAAGTATAAAAAACCGAAATACCCTACTCCTCCAGTTAACATGGCTGGGATAAAATCGATCCACTCACCCCTAAACATAATCATAAAACAGCCGCTTGCAATCGAGGCTGCCGCAACCTGAACCATAAATGGAAAGGTCACATTTAATGAATCAAGCTCTTTTAGAAGTGTTAGAGCTGATTCTAGATCTAATTCTCCACTACTAATCCTCCGTGAAATACTATTTACCATGGCCACCTTTTTCAAGTCAGTTGATCTTGTTAATATTCGAATCAACTTCGTTTTGGTCGGCTCGGCACCTTCTGCAGAAAAAATAATTCCTGTCGGTGTTACATAACTGTGCGAATTCTCAATTCCAAAAGCAGCGGCCATTCTCATCATCGTATCCTCAACTCGATAGGTTTCCCCTCCGCTTTGGAGCATAATTTTCCCCGCAAGCAAACAAACTTCCATTATTTCATATGTACGTGTTTTTTCATTTTCCATCAATCCTTCACCACTATTACTCTTTCTTAATATGATTTCCTAAGTTTAATCAAAAACTTTCTGTTTATCAATAAAATAGACGCCAACCGTATAGGCAGGCGTCATAATAGGTTATTTTTTATAATGTTCTTTTAACTTCTTCATCCATTCCTCTTCAAAGGCAGCAGATTGACCCCAGCCCGGAATAATATCAGCCAGGTTTACCATATTAACAGGTTCTTTTGATTTTTGAAGATCTTCTTGTGAGATTAATGATGCTTCAAGATCGAACGTTTGTGGAGTTTCTTCTCCTGCAAGTTTCTTCGCTAATAATCTCATGTTAACAGCTCCGATTAACTTTGGATCAACCGCTGCTGTATATTTCCAAGCACTGCCATCTCTTTGGATTTCTTGTAAATCCGCATTTGAGACATCAATTCCATATAACTTAACTTCTTCTCTTCCAGCTTCTTTAAGTGCACGCGCAGCACCGATCGCAAAAGCGTCCCATGTTGCAAAAATGGCATCCAGTTTACCTTTTGGATATTTGTTCAACATAGCCGCAACTGCATTTTGTGTTTGAGTGCTTGTGTCAGCAGAAGCCACACCAAACCGCTCCACTTCCTTGATTCCTGGGTTCTTTTCCAATACATCCTGGTAAACTTTATTTCTACGAACCATTGGCGGGAATCCATCCACCCATAAATATGCAATATTCGCTTCACCATTTGTTTCTTTCACTAATTGATCAAGTGCCAGCGTCGCAAGTGCTTCATCATCCTGTGATGTTAGCGTAACTCCATCCACCGTTGTTAGGTTTGCATTAGAGTCAAATGCCACAACACTTTTTCCAGCTTCCACGATTTTTTTAACATCATTGATCGTAGCATCATCATCACCATGAGAAATAATAAATCCATCATAGTTTTGATTTAACGCTTGATTAATGGCGTCATGAAATTTTGCTGTATCTCCATTGGCAGTAAACACATCTACTTTGAAACCAAGCGCTTCACCCTCTTGTTTAGCACCAGCTAAGAATTGAGCTGTATGATCGTCCCCGCCGATTTTTCGAATTACCTTAATTTTTGGCTGCTCACCATTTGAGAAAACTTCTGGAACTCCCTCAATTTTTGTATTTCCGGTCGCCTGCTTTGTTTCTCCCCCAGAAGCACAGCCTGTAAGCAATAGTGTGGCTGCAATCGCAGATACAAACGTGCTCTTAAATAAATTCTTTTTCATGTTAAAAGCTCCCCTTTTTTGTTTTACGTGCATTCCTACCAACGTTGCTCCTAGGAGGGTTTCTGTAATAAAACAAAAAACCTCTCCAGAAAAGAGAGGTTTCATCACAAAAAGAAGGACTACTCCTCTCTTATCTCTCAAAACAATTACTTGTTCTGCAGGATTTAGCACCAATTCCAACGGAACGGTTGCTGGGCGTCATCGGGCCAGTCCCTCTGCCACTCTTGATAAGAGAACGTATTATTTTACTTGTTTAAAGTATTAAACTAAATTTAATCTCCTATTAACAATTTGTCAATAGTATTATCTAAATATTTTTAATAGAATAATTAGTTTGTAGCCATACCATATTACTTTTGCATGTAATAGATGTTACACAACAGGCCATATTACTGTCATTATTTTAAAAATTCGCTATTATTATATTTAGGAAAGCGAAATATTTTTCAGAAAGAAGTGGACGGACATGACTAATTCAGAAATGGCCAAACGGAATATTGTAATCATGTGGTTCGCAAACTTCTTTGTTGCCGGCAGTATGACGATGGTTCTGCCCTTTATTTCGTTGTACATAGAGACCTTCGGAGACTTTTCTGAAAAATACGTTCAACACTGGTCAGGAATAACCTTTGCCGTTACATTTGTATCCGCCTTTATTTTTTCTCCCATATGGGGGAAAATTGGCGACCGTTTCGGCAGAAAAAAAGTTCTGATAATTTCAGGCATCGGAATGGCGTTTTCGATATTTCTAATGGGCTATGTGCAAACCGTTTGGCAGCTTTTCCTTTTAAGGCTGTTGATGGGGTTTTTTACAGGTTTTATTCCAATGTCACAAGCTTTTATTTCTACCCAAACCCCAAAGGAAATAGCAGGAAGGGTACTTGGTACATTACAAACAGGCAGTATCACAGGATCCCTTCTCGGGCCAATGCTTGGCGGCGTATTAGCAGATTCACTCGGATACTCCTTGACTTTTAAGTGGACTTCTATTGCTATTTTTGTTTCGGGTCTGCTGGTTTTTGCAACAAAGGAGTACAAAATTGAACCGAAAAAGGGTGCAAAATCACATTATAGCAGCAAGGAAGTAATATTACATATAATTAGAAATCCAGTATTATTAACTGTTTTACTCATTTCTGCATTAGTTCAGATTGCCCATTTTAGCATTCAGCCCATTTTATCTTTATTTGTTACAGAACTCCACGGGCACACAAATATAGCCTTTTACTCAGGTATAGCTTTTTCAGCCGCTGGGTTAGGTAATTTGCTAATGTCAAGAAATTGGGGCAAAATTGCAGATAAACACGGATATATTAAGATTCTTGTGATTCTGCTTTTTGTATCTGGAATCATCTATCTTCCTGGAGCAATTGTCACCGATTATTGGCAATTAGTAATCATTCGTTTTATACTTGGAATCGCGATTGGCGGAATTATTCCCGTCCGTATTGCGTATATACGACAAGAGGCACCCATCGCCATGCAGGGTGAAGTTCTAGGTTATAACACTAGTTTAAGGTTCCTTGGAAATATCGTTGGTCCAATGTTGGGCGGATTTATTTCAGGTTATTTAGGATTTTCTGCTGTATTTATCAGCACGAGTGCATTATTAATCATCAGCGGAATCATATTATCTATCTCAATGCATAAACACCCAAACCTTGTGAAACATACAGCATAAAAAAAGCAGGAGCTCCTGCTTTTTTTATTTGCTTATATTGTTTTGGAGAATGGAAAAATCCAAATCCTGATAATAACTATTTTTAACTAAAATATTAGGACCCAAACAGGATACAGCTGGACAATGACAACTCAATTCCTTAGAGATGACAGAGGATTGCCAGTTTTCATACGCGTCGGTGAGCTTGGTATTTAGCACATTCCCTAATGCCGGCGTATCACCAAAATCGGTAACGATTATATCACCATTAAAGATGTTAACATTAAGACGGGACCTGCCATCAGGGTCATTTCTGACCGTTACCTTTCGGCTTTTATAAAGTCTGGATAAAAGCTCTAAATCCTCTGTCTTATGGCTGCAAGCATAAAAAGGCAGTGTCCCAAAAAGCATCCATACGTTTTCATCACGAATATTTAAAAGATGATGAATAGCTTCCCTTATTTCATTCAGTGACAACGTCTCTAGATTACTAGCAAAATCACTCGGATACATGGGGTGAACCTCATGACGCTGACAGAGCATTTCGTCAACAATTTGGCGGTGTATCTTCTCCAAATGCGGCAAGGTACGTTTGTTTAGCATGGTTTCTGCAGATACCATTACACCGGCCTTCACTAACTCCCTGCTGTTTTCTACCATTCTAGCAAAATACTTTTCACGTTGTTTGTAATTAGGCTTGTTTGCCATCCTGGCAAATCCACCCTCAACAAAATCATCCACTGTTCCCCAGTTATGCGAGATATGTAAAACATCTAAATAAGGAATAATCAATTCATAACGCGCTAATTCGAGTGTTAAATTGGAATTAATCTGCGTCCGAACACCATGCTCATGAGCATATTTTAAGATTGGCACTACGTAATTTTTTATAGAGGACAGCGAAAGCATCGGCTCGCCGCCTGTAATACTAAGGGACCGAAGGGTTGGAATTTCATCTAACCTATTTAATAGCAAATCCAGTGGAATTGCTTCGGGGTCTTTTGTTTGAAGGGTATAACCTACTGCACAATGCTCACAGCGCATATTACAAAGGTGAGTTGTCGTGAATTCAATATTGGTAAGCACCGGTTTTCCGTATTGCTTTATATCATTATAAGCTTCCCAGGGATCATATTCAGGGGTGATTTTTTTCAATTGAGACATAGTAAACTCCTTAAATCAGTATTAGAAAAACCACTTCATTATAGCTGATAGATGGTTCTTATGGATAATTTAATGCTTTTTTAAAAACCTTATGTTAGTAATTTATCTATTATTCTATACATGCATAATTTAATGTAATATGATTGAGACTAAAAAGATAGAATTTGTTATTTATGGATGGTGATACACAAAATGGAAATGCCACTCTTAAGCGAAGTCGAAAAACTGGCTTTAAAGAAGGTAAAAATCTTTAGACAAAGCCTGTTACGATATATTTTAAGAGCAATGCTTGCAAGTATGTTTATCGGTTTTGGTGTAATTGTTGCATTTAAGACTGGAAACTACTTTTATTTGGAACATTCTCCTTTTGCCTACCCGATGGCTGCTCTCACTTTTGGGTCAGCGATAATTTTAATCGCTTACGGGGGAGGAGATTTGTTTACTGGTAATACTTTTTATTATACCTATGCAGCCCTCAGAAAAAAAATGGCTTGGTTAGAAGTAACCCAGCTCTGGGTTAGCAGCTACATTGGAAATATTTTAGGAGCAGCAGTATTCGCACTATTAATTTTCACAACAGGTCTTTATGAAGAATCATCCGTTAATGGATTTTTGTTGAGTGTTGTGGAAAAGAAAATGCAGGTTCCGACAATGGAATTGTTCTTTCGAGGAATTCTATGTAATTGGCTCGTTTGTCTAGCTTTCTTTATTCCAATGGGTCTAAAAGGCGACGGGCCAAAGATGTTTTCGATGATGCTTTTTGTGTTCTGCTTTTTTATTTCCGGATATGAACATAGCATTGCCAATATGTGTACATTTGCCATAGCTTTAGTGCTAAACCATCCGGGAACAATCTCTTGGGGCGGGGTTTTCCATAATCTAATACCAGTAACCATTGGTAACTTGATTGGCGGAGGCATATTAATGGCCTGGATGTATCATTTTGTTAATAAGCCTTTTTTAGATGAGTATAAAGAACAATAACAGCCGTATGATTTTCATACGGCTGTTTCTTTATCGACAAATTCCCGGGAAATATCAACAAATTAACACGGCAGACGACAAGTAATTTGCGAATATTCTAAAAATAATTTCATTCTATTTACTTTTTACTTAAAAAATATAAATAACTCTTAATCATAAAATAACTAACTTCTTCTGGTAAGTGTTCTTTAAGCGGTTTTAAACGGTCTCTGCCAACCTGTTTAACCGCTTCCTCAAGCAACGGAATATACTCTGCAGGGATAAGCACAGTGAAATCTACTTCCATTCCTTGTTGAGCACATTGAATTAAATGGCTCTCAACGGTGCTTAGTGCCAACTCTCTTTTTTCTGCTATCTCTTCTATGGATAAGTTTTGCTGGTGCAACTGAAACGTCTCTAAGTGAGAATCTCCAACTGACTTTTTTGATGGTTTTTTGGGAGCAGCGGCTATCATTCTCTCTGGCTTTCGCTCAGGGTTTGCTTCGCAAAATGCGCGAATGGCTTGGATAAAATCAAGTCCATATTTTTTTAACTTATGTTCCCCAACACCGCTTACCGTTAGGAATTCTTCATTTGTCATTGGCAGTTTGGTACACATATCTTTAAGCGCAGCATCAGAAAATATTACAAAAGGCGGCACATTTTCAGCTTCGGCTATTGCTCTTCTTACCTCGCGTAAAGCTTCAAATAATGGATCATCTTTTGAAATTTCTCTGACTTTAACGGTTTCTCTGCGATGAACATTGGTATTCCCCAGCAAGACATCTTTTCCTTTAGGAGAGACATATAAGGTCGGAAATTGACCTTGTTCAATGGCTATTAATTCTTGTGAGATTAAGAACTCAATAAAATCACTGACTTCTTTTGTTCCTTTTTCCTTCATGATTCCATACGTGGTTAACTTATCAAAGCCCAGTTCAATAACTTTTTTATTTCTAGAACCGGTTAAAACTTGGGCTATAAGTGTTTTTCCAAATCGCTGCCCCATCCTGATTAGACAAGACATTACCATTTGCGCTTCCTTCGTTACATCAATGCTGGAACGGGAATCAAGGCAGTTACCGCAGCGTCTGCATGACTCCGTTTCTGTTTCACCAAAATACTTTAAAATAAACTCTTGTAAACAGTTTTCTGTATGGCAATAATCCACCATCTGCTGCAGCTTTTCCAATTCCGCATGAATACGTGATCGATCACTGGATTGATCAATTAAGAAGCGCTGAACCTGCACATCCTGGGAGGAATAAAGCAGGATACACTCACTATCAAGTCCGTCTCGTCCCGCACGGCCTGCCTCTTGATAATAGCTCTCCATATTTTTTGGCAGTTGAAAATGGAGGACATATCGGATGTTGGACTTATCAATTCCCATCCCAAAAGCTGATGTTGCAACCATAACGGAGGCTTCATCTTTCAAGAATCGGTCCTGCTCACGTATGCGCTCAGCGTCTCCCATTCCTGCATGATACCGGGCAACATTGATATTCCCCTTTTTGAGTCTTTCGTAAAGTTGATCCACGTTTTTCCGAGTTGCTGCATAGATGATACCTGCTTCTTTTTCATTCTTCTTTAAGTAATCTCTTATAAAGTGAAGCCTGTCTTGTCCTTTAATCACAGCAAAAGTAAGATTCTCGCGTTCAAAACCTGTTATGATTGAATTCTCTTCGTCGATATCGAGTGTTTCGCAAATATCTTCCCGAACCCTTGGTGTAGCGGTTGCAGTCAGCGCTAATACATTAGGTTTTTGTGGCAGACTATCGACCATTTTCTGGATATGACGGTAGCTTGGACGAAAATCATGTCCCCATTGTGAAATACAATGGGCTTCATCAACTGCAACCAATGGAATATCCATTTGTTTTAAATCCTCGATAAATTCACGGGATTCTAATCTCTCGGGGGCTATATATAGGAGCTTGTACATTCCTTGTTTTGCTTCCCACATTCGTTCATTTGCTTCATTGTAACTTAGTGAGCTATTGATAAAAGCTGCTGGAATTCCTACTTGAACGAGGGCATCGACTTGATCCTTCATGAGTGAGATTAACGGGGATATTACAATCGTGGTACCTGGTAAAACAAGTGCAGGAATTTGATAACAAATAGATTTTCCTCCGCCAGTTGGCATAACACAAATTGTATTTTCTCCAGCTAAAACGGATTGGATAGCGCGCTCCTGTCCATTTCGAAAGGATGAATAACCAAAATGAGATTCCAGTAACTGTTGAGCTTTTTCAAACAACAAATAATTCTCCCCCTTCTGCTATTTAGTCTTTTATCATTATAACTCTTTTTTGGTCAATCTGAGAGTAAATTCTGATTTGGAAGATTATTTTCGGGTATCCGCAAATATTTGGGGCCATTCGCAAGTATTGTCCTGCTATCCGCAACTAATTCCCTGCTATCCGCAACTAATCACCTGCTATCCGCAACTAATCACCTGCTATCCGCAACTAATCACCTGCTATCCGCAACTAATCCCTGCTATCCGCAACTAATTCCTGCTATCCGCAACTAATTCCTGCTATCCGCAACTAATCCCCTGCTATCCGCAACTAATCACCTGCTATCCGCAACTAATCACCTGCTATCCGCAACTAATTCCTGCTATCCGCAACTAATCCCCTGCTATCCGCAACTAATTCCTGCTATCCGCAACAATATATTTATAAAAAGGCCGCTGAGATAAACTCAACGACCTTCCCATCCTCAACCCTGTGTAAACAGCTCCTCTAGCTGCTTGCGCAATACAAATTTTTGGATTTTGCCGCTTGCATTTCGCGGCAAGGCTTCACAGAATACATATTTACGCGGGCGTTTGTAATTCGCCAGACTATTGCTGTTTTTACAATAGTCTTCTAAATCTTCTTCAGTCAGTTTAGGGTCCTTTTTCACTACAAAAGCAGTAACTGTTTCACCCCAGCGGTCATCTGGCTGGCCGACAACCGCAACATCTAATACTCCCTCATGTGCATGCAAAACATCTTCAACTTCACGTGGATAAATATTTTCCCCACCGCTGATAATCATGTCATCGACTCGGTCATTGACATAGAGGAAACCCTCATCGTCTAGATAACCAATGTCACCAGAATGATACCAGCCTTTATACATCGATTTTTCAGTCGCTTCTTCTCGATTAAAGTAGCCAATCATCATGCAAGGACCTTTGACAATAATTTCTCCTGTTTCTCCAACTGGAACGACATCATCCGGATCAGACGGTCCATTCTCTCTTGTACGAACCACACGGATATCATGATTAATAGCAGCCTGCCCTGCAGATCCTGCTTTTCTTAACTGATCTTTCTCTGATAGGAAGGTGATCGCTGGTCCCATTTCGGTCATCCCGTACGCTTGAACCAGACCAATTCCAAAACGATCATGGAGAGCATGAACGAGAGACGGTGCCATAGGAGCCGCACCATATAAACCAAGCTTTAGACTGTCTGTATTATATTGACTTAAGTCCTCTTGAAGAAGCATGTTCCACATCGTTGGCGCTGCAAAGAATTTGGTTATCTTTTCTTGACCTATTAACTGAAGGATACGTTTTGGGTTGAATTGATGCAGGATAACATTCCTTGCCCCCGAATGTATTCTTGGCAAAAAGGCACAATGCAGCTCAGCACAATGAAACATTGGTGCGGTCACAAGTCCAACGTCATCTGCTTCTAGCTTTTGTGAGGCAATACAAAGAACACTTTGATCCACCATATTTCGGTGACTATGCATGACACCTTTTGGTCTGCCTGTAGTCCCACTTGTATAAATAAACGCATAGATGTCATTTTCGTTTACGTCTGCTTGGATGTCTTCGCTTGAAGCAGCAGCTAATTTTTCCTGATAGCTTGCTGCATAGACAGGTGCTTCCTCATCAATAAACCAAAATGAGACAGAATCAAAACGATTTTCAATCGCGGAAATGACAGGCTCCAATGCCTTTTCAAAAAGAACTACTTTAGGTGTCGCATCTGAAATAATAAATGCTACCTCCTCAGGCATTAAACGAAAGTTGATTGGATTGAAAATCGCACCAAGCTTGGCACATGCAAAGAATGCCGTTCCTAATTCTTCTGTATTAAACATGAATGTAGATACCCGATCACCTTTTTTGACCCCTTCCTTCACTAATGCATTCGCAAGTCTGTTTACCTGCTCATTCCACTCTTTATACGTATAGCGGACATTTTTCCTAACATCATAAATGGCTTCTTTGTTCGGATATCGTTTTACCGTTAAATCAAATATCTTTCCGATTGTGGTTGTCATCTAAACCCCTCCAATTTATAATCCTAGGTTTTTTGCAATAATAGTTTTCATGATTTCGTTCGTACCAGCGTAAATACTCGAAACCTGAATATCACGGAATCTTCTTGCAATCTCGTATTCTTCCATATATCCATAGCCGCCATGAAGTTGGAGGCATTCACCTGCAATTTTCTTCGCGGTATCCGTCAGCCTCCATTTTGCCATCGAAACCTTCGTGACCACATTTTGACCACCGATGTGTTCCGCTATTAACTGGTCTAAGAATACCCTCCCCATCTCTACCTCTGTTGCCATTTCAGCTATTTTAAACTGAGTATTTTGAAACTGGCTGATAGGCCTTCCAAAGGCTTCACGACTCTTCACATATTCAATCGTCCCCCGAAGCATGATTTCTGCAGCAATTTGTGCTGCAATCGCTACAACAAGGCGTTCCTGCTGGAGTTTATCCATCATATAGAGAAACCCTTTGCCTTCTTCCCCCAGTAAATTTGCCTTTGGAACTCTACAGTCTTCAAATATCAACTCGGCCGTATCTTGACTATGAAGTCCCACTTTGTTCAGCTTTCTCCCTCTTGAAAAACCAGGAGTATCCCGTTCCACAAGGAGCAAGCTCACCCCTTTATGCTTTGGTATTGCATTAGGGTCCGTTTTACAAGCCACGAGGATTAAGTCAGATTGAATTCCATTTGTAATAAAAGTTTTTTGTCCATTCAAAATATAATGCTCACCGTCAAGCTTTGCCGTGGTTTTAATATTGGCAAGGTCAGAACCTGTGCCAGGTTCAGTCATAGCAATGGCAGTAATCAGTTCACCAGTGACACATCGAGGGAGCCAGCGCTGTTTTTGCACCTCTGATCCGAAAGAGTTGATATAGGGCACTACGATATCATTATGAAGGCCCATTCCTACTAGACCAGAACCCACTCTCTCTAACTCTTCATTTATAACAACAGAGAATCCCCAGTCGACACCGCTTCCGCCATATTTTTCATCTAAATCCGGACAAAGGAAACCCTGCTCTCCCATCTTTCTCCATAAGGAGCGGGGAATCATTCTCTCCTCCTCCCATCTCTCATAATGTGGTACAGCCTCTTTCTCCAAAAACTTTCTTAGTGACTTCCGAAATATTTCGTGGTCTTCAGTTAAATATGGATGTTGTTTCATTATGCACACCTCTCTTTCAACTAATAGCCAATCCCTAAGCTTAACAATAAATAAAGCGCTTACAAAAAGATAGATTAAATGTTTGAGGTTCACCTCTTACATCCTTGGATGTAAGAAAAAGACTGCGAATATCATCCTCGTTTTCTTCCTCTTTAATAAAAAGTCATCCCAACTTATTGTAACAAAAATAAATAATATTTTGAATATTCAACAAAAATATTTATCTATCCTTAAAGACGCAGGCACGAAATTTAATCCAAATAAAAAAGGGCAGCCCCCTACATTAGAGGTTCTGACCTTTTATTTATGACACAACTCTTTCCTTCGGAGTAACCTTTTTCTTCCTAACTTCTAGCACAGTTAATACGATAGCCATAATTAAAAAGAGACTACTAATCCGGAAAAGATTAGCCGTATCTGTGAATTGAGCTATTGTCCCGAAGATAATGCCGCTTAATCCGATCCCAAAATCAATGGATGAAAAGAACATTCCATTTGCCACTCCTCTTCGGTTTTCGGGCGTCATGGACAAGGTCCATGATTGTAAGGTTGGTAAGGCACAGCCAAAACCAAGTCCAAACAATCCGCCTGCTACAGCAAGCATGAAATCGGTTTGTGCATAGGAAAGGACCCATAACCCAACAAACGTAGCCGAAATACAAAAGTAAATCATGCCAATTGGACCCTTTTCATCAAACCACTTTCCTGCTAACGGTCTAGCCGCTGTGGCAACAATTGCATTAAGAATATAGAATAAGAAAATTTGTTCAATGCCTCTTTCTTCCCCAAAGATGACGATAAAGGTAGAGACTGAACCATAACCAAGACAAATAATAATGGTAATAAAAGATGGGTACCAACTCGATTTCTCCACAAGTGAACCGAGGTAGGAAAATTTAAGACTTTCCTTTTGGTTTTTTAACACTGCTTCAGGTGTTTTGTAATGTACAAGTGCGAGCAAAACAACTGAAATAAAACCTAGTAATCCTGAAATAATAATGAGGTTGGTAAAGGAAGTAACATTATATAAAAAGATTCCTAGACTAGGAGCGATAATGAAACCAATTGTGGTTGACAGCCCAAAATAGCCCATTCCTTCACCCAGCCGTGAAAATGGAATGACATCTACCGCAGCGGTCCCGTTAACTGTTGTTGACCAGCCCCATGCAAGACCGTGAATAAAACGAATAAATAAAAATATCATGACAATTCTTGAGATAGGGTAAAGGACGGTAATGATTAATAAAATGACCGCTCCTATTAATACAAGTGCCTTCCTTTGTTTGTATTCGAGCATGTATCCAATAAAGGGTCTTATCAACACTGCACCGATCGAAAACAATGCCGTTACAAGACCAATTTCCAGCCCAGATGCTCCTATGGATTTAATGTAAGGTGGTAATGTGGGGATAAGCATTTGGAAAGACATGAATACAAAAAGATTTCCAATCATCAACATAATAAAAGATTTAGTCCACAAACGTTCTTTCAAAACAACACCCCTATCTATCTTCCTATAGAAAATGGAGGAATAGTTCGTTTATTTCGTATCACTAAATAATAGCACAGAATAGTAGAAATAAAAATATGAAAACATCTTCTTTTCACTATTTATCCTGTTTAATCGTTATCTTTTTTCAGTCAACTCAGGTATCATGAATAGTAGTAATCGAAATTCCAGTCGTTGCTATCCATCCATGATGATGCACCTATTTCCAGCAGCCTGGCTTCGATTAATCGTGTTGATTTTTCTTAAGGCTATTAGTAGAGGAGCACTATTATGCAACACGTTACTTTAGAGAAAACAAGGAGAAAGAAGAAGGTACTGCTGTCTTTAAAAATGACCGTAGCAGCTATTGTCATTTTCCTGTTCGTTATTAATTTATTTCCAGTTAAACAAATCGAGCAGAAAAACTTTTTTAATCATAACCGTCCATTAGTCATTGCCCACCAGGGCGGTGAATTGTTGGCACCTTCTAATACAATGGCTTCCTTTAGAAATGCTGCAAACATGGGAGTGGATGTCCTTGAAACAGATATACATATTACAAAGGACGGTCATTTAGTTACAATCCACGACCCTGGTGTTAACCGGACAACTAATGGAAAAGGCAATGTGGCAGACCTTACTTTAGCAGAACTTCAAGCGCTCGATGCAGGTTATCATTTTAAAGACTTAGATGGCAACTATAGTTTCCGTGGTAAGGGTGTTTATATTCCAACGGTCGATGAGATGTTTCAAACATTTAAAGACATAAAAATAGAAATAGAAATTAAAGACGATAATCCTCCTGAAAGAATAGAAGAAATGGCTTCGAAATTATGGGACCTAATTGAAAAATACCAAATGGAAGATAAAATCCTTATTGGCTCATTCGACCAAAAGATTATCCAAACGTTTGAAAAGTATGGCAAAGGTCGTGTTGCCGTTTCAGCCGGCCGACAAGAGGTTAAAAACTTTGTTGTTCTTCATAAATTCTTTTTGCGAAATCTTTATGTACCAAAAGTCGATGCCTTCCAAATCCCTGTTAAGGACAGCGGCTTTGATTTAACAGACAAAAGGTTAATTGATGGGGCACACCGTCTTGGCATGGACATCCATTACTGGACGATTGATGATCCAAGAACGATGGAAAAACTGATTGACGCAGGCGCTGATGGTATATTGACAAATCGGCCAGATTTATTGATCAAATTGCTTGAGGAAAAAGGTTTATAGATACTTGGGCTATTGGAGGTAACCCCTACTTTCTTTGAGAGCCGTAACTACACCTTATTCTTCATAAGCGCAGGCTATCATGTGGTAGCATTGACGATTATGGAAATCATTATAGCGGCTTTTGTTTAATAGTAAAGGGTGCCCACTGTGTGTGAGGCACCCTTTATTTATTAATAGCTCTGTTATTATTCATTGTTGATTTAGGTTTGAGAATTCATAGGCGGAGAATTTCCGGCTATTGTATATAGAGGAACCTTAGAAGCAGAAATAAGCGGAGATATTCCGGTTAACTGCTTTAAATAAGACAAAATCCAAGGATTTAGATAAATTAAGCGGAAAGACTCCGCTTATTTTTAAAGAAATATGGATATCTCCCAATTTAAACGGAAATTCTCCGCTTATTCTCCAAACACATTGAAATCAGCATTCAGTCTTAACAGAGCATTATTAATAAATCGTGTGTACACCCTTTCCTGCTAGTGTGGCCCATTCAAATTGACGTAGTCTAACTTCAAACAGCGTCAACGGATCACGGAACATTTCAGGGTTCGTATTCATTTTTTTCAAGATATCTTGATTTGCTGATATTTGAGACAGTGATTCCTCAATTGCTTCATTAAGGATTTTCAAGGGCTGTCTAAAGAACAATGTTATATCTCTTTCAAGTGATTTTTCAAATAACTCAAACTGTTGGAAAAAGCGTTCAATAACAACCTCAGTTGGTTCAGAATAGCTGTCGTTTTTCACAAAATCCTTGTATTTGTTATAAAGTAACGATTTGTTTTGAGATAACGCTCCAAAGAGCTTCCCTGCACTCTTTAATAAGAATTGTGATGGAGTGTTGCGAAGTAAGATATTTACCTTTTCTAATTGGAACCGGCTTGTCATTCTATCGGTATCCCTATGCCAATCATCGAGAACTTTAAAGTCGCATAATGGCTTAATTCTCTCTTCCCCATATAAGCTATTTAAACCTTCTGCCATCTCATCTAAAAATTCTTGTCCTTGCGCAAATTCCTCTTTACTACTGTTAATCCATTCTTGAAGGGAAGTATAATACTTCGGCATTACCTCCTGCTCCAGGTAATCTTGTAATCGCTTGTTCATCACATCATTTAGCTCGATATGAATGGTGCTAATGTTGCTATCTTCCGCAATTAACTCCGAGCATTCCTGTAATATTTTCGGTACTTCGATAGAAATTTCATTTTGAATGGATTCCTTAATGGTACGGTATGATCTTGTAATGGCTTTTATTTTTTGTGCCTCAGTGTCCTTTAATTGATTAAGAGCTCCATTTAACTTCATTACTACTTCTTCATTCCAGCGGACCGACTCGATTAATTGATTCTCAACATCAATTCTCTTTTGCAACAGCCTAGAAATAGTAGTCCGTATGAAGAATAAAAGCTTAGCCAAGCGCTTGTCTGCAATGTTCCTTGTATCTGTGATTGATTGCATAAAGCCCTTTAATTCTAGTAATTGCTGTCCTCTTTCGTATTGGGAGGAATAGGCAAATACTTCAGCCTCAGGTAAGTAAGTCTGAATCTTAGACTTAGTTTCATCGTAAATCTTTATTGCCTCCTGCTCGTTAACAATCGTATCCATTTTACTTAAGAGAAAGTGGATAGGAATATCAGGTGCAAGCTCATTAATTTGTGAAAGAATGACCTTCTCTTTCTCCGTGAATGGTGCATTTGCATCTATTACAAATAATAATGTATCCGCCAGTTGAATATATTGCAGGACTTCATATCGATCTTGATGACTGCCTTTTAATCCTGGCGTTTCAATTAATGTCAGCTTTTGCTCATATAGAAATGGAAATGGTTGTTGAAATTCGATAATCGACTCAAGCGCATTCCGGCGTCGATCCATTCGCTCTTGAAAATGTGTGAAATCTGCGAGTTTAATGGTTTCATGATCTGTTATTTCATAGATATTCAGTTCCTCAAAGTCTTTAAACATGACAAGTGACGATGTTGGGCTGTCCTGAATTTCCTCACCCAAGATTGAATTTACGAAAGCAGACTTTCCACTTCCGCTCAAACCTGTAATGAATAGGTGATGGGTATCAAAATCATTTAATTGCTGAACCACCCATTTTAAATGGTTATTTTCACCCATATCTTTTGTCTTTGCCCAACTAATAATTGCCTCAAAGAGATTTAAACTCTCTTCTAGCTCGTCAATATTACTATTTGTTTCACTAATAAGATTTTCAGCTTCACTAACAATGGACATGCTTATACTTGTTGGAAAGAGCTCATTCCATGACAATACCGCCGCTGATACTAAGACTGTATGCTTTGGAACAGACAATCGCAGCCAATTGGTTAAAAGGTCTGGCACTAGGTCTTCTAGCGTTTTCATAATGAAGTTTCCATTTATTAAACCAAAATAAGTTTGATAATGAAGCTCTGAAAGGAATTCAAAATGAAGATTTCGGCTAAGATCAAGATTTAACAGTAAATGATTTACCTCTTTAAGCCATGTGAAATAACATTCCTCATCTTGGTAACTCCTCCAAAGGGAAGTTGTCAACTCTTCAAACATTCTCTGATCTAAGCTATACAATTCAAATATTGCTTGGGTGAAGTAATTTGGATTTAAACTTTTTGTAAGACCTTTTTTTACATAAGAATTTACTGTATCATACCAGTCAATTGAACCTGTTCGTTTCGCTTCATTTACTGCCAGCTCAATGGCATTAGCCCAGTCCTGCTGATCCTCAAAATAGGCCCTTGCGATATCTGTCACATTTGGGTAATCAGGGTTTGAACCAATTGTTTTTTTGATTATTTCAACTGCTTCCTCATGCTTTTCTCGATCAATGTAGAGTGAAAATAACTGCAGGGAAACTTCTGTTTTTAATGTGAGATTATGGGTCTCAATCGAAAGATAAAGATCCTCTGCGTTCGAGAGAAGACCTGATTCATAGTAGGCATCTGCGATATTTTTTCTCGCCCATAGTTCGAGCTCACCCGTAATGTTCTCCCATTTAAAAATGGCCGCTTCATAGTCTCGATTATGGAAATAAATTTCACCTTGTGCAAAGCGGATAGACGTTAAATCAGGCAGGTCTTTTTGGAGCTCTTCCTGATATGCTTCGCCTAACACACGGATTGGCTGAACACTTTCTTGTTCATTTATGTACATTTGATAATATTCTTTTTTTATTAACTGACTTTCCAATGTCATGACGTACCCTCCTATACCACCACTTCTATGTCATTCATATGGAAAAGAGGCAGAAATATTCCTCTATACAATACGAACTGCGTACTCATTTTTAGTCCCAATTATATCGATTCTACCAAACGAATTTTTAATTCAGATTTCAATTATATTTCAATTTCGATACAATACTTCTCATTATGCTTCTACATTTATCCAAATTCAACGTATAATGATTTCAATCGACCAAAAGGAGCATTCACTTTGGAAAAAAAACAAGCTGTTTATCTGGCAGATTTAATCGAGGTTTCAAAACCGGCCATTTATGATATTAAGAAATTAGAAACAGTAAATGGAAAATTGCCTGGATTTCATCAATGGACCAATGGAAAACAAACCACCGCAGCCTTTGAGGTTACGCGTATTGATAGTGAGACAACCTACTATTTTCTATTAATCGATTGGCACCGAAATGACAACTATTATTTAGTCATTTACCTTCATAATAAATCCACCACAGCGGCGGAACTAAGGGTCATCGAAGAAATTGATGGAATCCCGTATATCTCATGGGTGTACAATCCTTTAAAACGTGACGGGAAAAACGATCAAAGAAAAGCCTATTTCAAGCAAATGTTTGGCTCGAGAAAGGTACATATTAAAATTCCTGACACTACATTAGAGATAACAGAGTTCTTAAACGAATTATTTAGACTCTGCCAAAATCGTATAAAAGCAGATAAAGTCGTCGAAGTGTTTAACTTTGAAAAATAATAAGAAGTAAAAAAATCGGAAGGCACCTGCCTTCCGATTTTATAAAACCTTACTTAAGAAGGCTTTTGTTCGAAGTTCCTTTGGATGATCAAATAATTCATTTGGAGTATTTTCTTCGACAATAAGACCCTCGTCCATAAATATTACGCGGTCTCCTACTTCCTTAGCAAAGCCCATTTCATGCGTGACCACAATCATGGTCATACCTTCTTTTGCCAACTGTTTCATAACCTCCAAAACCTCTCCGACCATTTCAGGGTCAAGCGCCGAGGTTGGTTCGTCAAACAGCATGATTTTCGGTTCCATCGCAAGCGCTCTAGCAATGGCCACACGCTGCTTTTGACCGCCTGATAAGGAATCAGGATATGCCTCAGCTTTTTCCTCTAATCCTACTTTTCTTAAAAGCTCTAAACCTTTTTTTCTTGCCTGCTCAGCAGATATATTTCGAACCTTCATTGGAGCGAGCATGATATTTTCGATGACCTTTTTATGAGGGAATAGATTAAACTGCTGAAAGACCATCCCCACTTCCGTCCTTACCTTATTGATATCTGTCTTTTTGTCGGTAATATCCGTCCCTTCAATATAGACATGTCCATCCGTAATCGTCTCTAATAGATTTATACAGCGCAGGAATGTAGATTTACCTGAACCAGATGGACCAATCACGACTACCACCTCTTGTGGCTTAACCGTTACACTAATATCCTTTAGTACCATATTTGTACCAAATGATTTTTTTAAACTTTTCACTTCAATCATTCTGTGGCCAGCCTCCTTTCAAGACGGCTTAATACGAAGCTTAACGAAAGCGTTAAAACAAGGTAAATGAGTGCTGCCGTAATATATGGCTCCCATACACGAAAATATTGACCTTGCATGGCTCGTCCCCAATACATGAGTTCAGGAGCTGCGACTAACGAAGCGAGAGAAGATTCTTTGATTAAGACAATAAATTCATTACCTAGCGGCGGAATCATTCGTTTAAATGCTTGAGGAAGGATAACATAACGCATAGCTTGTACATGCGTCATACCCAAAGAGCGAGACGCTTCCATCTGCCCTTTATCAATTGATTGAATTCCTGCACGAAAGATTTCAGCTATGTACGCTGCAGAGTTTAATGAAAGTGTTAGAATCGCCGCAGCCACAGCATTCGTTTCACCGGTAAATAGCGGTACGACCGCAAAATGAATTAGCATAATTTGCACGAGCATTGGAGTACCACGGAAAAAGGTAATATAAATAGCAAACGGTAAGGAAAGAAATTTATTTTTCAGCATTTTTCCTAATCCGATAAATAAACCAAGGACAGTCCCTAATGCAATACCAGCTAATGATAGTCCTATTGTGAGCAGTGTCCCTTTAAGAAAAAAGGGTGCGTATTCCGCTAAAATATTCCATTGTATATCCATAATCAAACCCCCTATGAAACATTGATTCTCTTTTAAATGATGTAAGACTTGGTATTAAAGCAAAAATTGCGTAACATCTACTTAATAAGAGTTACGCAATTTTTGTTCTTATTATTGTTGATCTTTTAGTAATTGTATATCAGGATCTACCTTAAACCATTCATTGTAGATTTTCGTATACGTTCCGTTCTCAAATACTTCGTTTAGCGCTTTATCAAAATCAGCTTTTAACTTACTTCCCTTCGAAAACATTAACCCATAGAACTCTTGTGCAAACGCGTCTTTATCTTCAATAATGACAAATTTATCATTTGGGTTGTTTTTTGCATATTCTTCAATTACTGTATTATCCGCAACAACAGCATCTGCTCCTCCAGCCTTCAGCTCAAGGATTGCTAAGTTATTGTTTTCGAACTTTTTTATCTGTGGACTGTTTTTACCAAGAAGACCTTCAACTGCTTCCTGTCCAGTGGTTGCATTTTGAACAGCAACAGTTTTATCCTTCAAATCCTCAGCACTTTTAATATCACTGCCTTCTGGAACCATAATCTTATTGGTAGATAAGAAGTATGGTACAGAAAAATCATATGTTTTCTTTCTATCATCATTTATGGTAATAGACGAAATACCAATATCGGCAATTTTCTTCTCTAATTCTACGAAAATTGGATCCCAGCCTGTGTGAGCAATATCAATCTCGTATCCTGCTTCTTTCGCAACAGCTTTAATTAAATCAATATCAAATCCTACAATTTCACCTTTATCTTGATACTCAAATGGTGCATAGGCAGCGTCAGTTACAACGCGGAGAGCTTTCTTTTTGTCACCGGAATCAGAGCCATTTCCACTTGTTTCACTAGAGCCGCAAGCGGTTAGAACTAAAATAAAAGCCATGACCATAAACGTTACAAAATATTTTGCCTTCTTCATTTTTGACCCCCTAATATTTTTTTAAAAAACTAATCTTTGAAACATTTTAAATTTTTAGAATATAAGTGATTATAACTTTTTTTATTGACTTATTCAATATTTTATTGGCGCACTTTATTTGTTTTCCTTTTTAATGATGTATAAATGTAATATAAAAATAGTATTAAAGAGTTAATTGTTTTATTCTGTTGATTTTTCCATTATTTACCTTACATGACCTAGGCACATGCCCACACTCTCCGCGAATGACTACATAACCTATATGGTATTCATTTAAAAAAGGAGAGTTGCCCAATGTATCCTTATGGCTATTATCAAGTACCACCAACACAGTATGATTACAATCAATTTGAACAATTTGATTCGTATACTCAACAAAACCAATATGACCCGTATGATCCAGATAGACAACCACAACAGCTTGAGCGCAGAGTCAATCAGCTCGAAAGAGAAAATCAGCGTCAGGAAAGAGAAATTAATCAACTTCAACGTGATGTAAACCAACTTCAACGACGTCTACAGCGGGTTAACCAACGCCTGCGTGCAGTGGAAAGACGTTTTAACTTCCCATTCACACCATTTGATGGCGAATTTTAAAAGTATGTAAGAACCAGGCAGTCAACACCTGGTTCTTTTCAATTTGTAAGATTTATACTAACAAATCAAAAATCATGTCAGTGTTTCTGACACAACCCCTGACAAATTTAAATTATTTCGTTAACTTTTAGAATACATACTGTTTAGATAAGGGGAGATTAGCTATGTATACGATGAATGATATCAAATTAGCCGAAAGGATCCTTCAGCTAGATAAACGAAGAGATGAATTGTATGAAGAGCTCATGAAAAAACTGGGCTCACATGCACATGAACTGATTAGAGCCATTCAAAATCGATAACCATGGAGGGAAGGAAATGAAAAATCAATTGCGTAAAGGAATCGAAACACTTAAACTATTTTACATTAATAGATTAATTGAATCTGGTCTTTATAACGCTTCTGACGATGAACTACATTCCCTCACATTAAGTGAACTGCAAACAATTTTCAAAAAGACATTCCCCCTAAAAAAATCCAATCAATGTAAGGAAAATTAACATAAATTAAAATATAAACCTAATCACATAAGAGCGTGGTGAGATCAAAAATGGCAAATGATTCTTCATATAAAGATAAAAAGGTGATAACGATTGGGATTGTAAGAGACCTAACCGGTCTTTCAGAGCGGCAAATACGCTATTATGAGGAACGTAAATTAATTTTCCCCGAAAGGTCTGCTGGCGGGAGCAGAAAATATTCCTTTGCAGATGTTGAGTTATTAGTGGAAATTGCAAACAAAATTGAAGATGGTGTTCAAACACATGAAATTAGAAAAGAAATGCTTCGAGCTCAGAAAAAGCAAAACCAGAATGAGATTACTAGAAAAATGATTCAAGGACAATTGAATGCGCAGTTTGGGCTGCGAAAAGGACCATCTTCTTAATAAAGTAACAGGTTTACATTAGAGGTTCAAACAATATAAAACACATAGCAAAACGCACTTGAATTGACAATATAATTCACAGTGCGTTTTTTATTGATTGTGTGTGTGAATTTTTGAGATTTGGTACATGTGGCAAAACGAAGGTCCCCCCTCAACGCCTCTAAATGAGGTTTACTTGGTTTTTTGAAAAATAGGAAGCCTTATCCTTAATTGAGTAACCAGTGATTTTAAGCGGAGATTTTTCGGTTAGACTTCAGAATAGAGATCGGTTCGGGTATATAAGCGGAGATTTTCCGATTAAGCAAAGCAAAATTACCCATTTCATGTTTTTCGTGTCGATAGTCGGAATCCTTCCGTCTAATTAAGCAATTTTCAGTGCTATTTCGAGATTAAGTGAAATTTCTCCGCTTATTTATCAAACTTGCTTTAGCGTCTACTAAACTTGTACAACTTACGGGTGGTTTCATGAAGAAAATTAAAAGCATAGAGATAGTTGCACCTCTAAGCCTTTTTGACTGTGGAATGGACTGTGAAGTTGATGTGATTTGGTCTGTTATTTACCGTTTTACACCTCACAAGTAAACTCTCTAAAGAGGATGGTTTTTTTACAAAACTCACCCTCTCCCCCGCCTCTTTTTCATAAAAAACTCACTTATTTTTTTGAGAACTCTAAAAACCATGTCAGGTAACCTTACACAATTGTAGAATCCACTTTAAATCCATGTAAAAATACAAATACACTAAATGTTAAGAAAATTAACATGAACTCAAGGGGGAGAATGAATGGATACTATATTCTTAATGAACAGTTTATGGGTAATGGTTGGAGCAGTTCTTGTCATCCTGATGATTGGAGGATTCATCCTTCTGGAAACTGGATCAACCCGCATGAAAAATGCTGGTCATATTGCAGGAAAAACGATTCTTACTTTTGGTATCTCGTCTATCGTATTTTGGGCAGTAGGTTACGGTTTAATCTTTGGTAAAGGAAATCCACTTATCGGACTTTCGGACTTCTTCTACTCAGGATATGATATCGAAGGTCTAGCACTTTCCGGTTCAGTATTCTTTTTGTTCCAATTAGCTTTTGCAGGTATATCCTTAACCATTGCGTTTGGGGGCTTTGCAGAAAGAGCGAAATTAGGAGCATACCTCGTATTTGCAGTACTATTCTCAGTGATTGTTTATCCACCCATTGCCCACTGGATTTGGGGCGGCGGCTGGTTAACAGATCATGGTAAACAAGATTTCGCAGGCTCAACTGTTGTTCACTTAACAGGCGCAATGGCAGCATTTGCAGCCACATTAATCCTAAAGCCTCGTATCGGAAAATATAATAAAGATGGGTCAGCAAATAATCTTGCTGGACACAATCAAGTGTTCACTGCCTTAAGCGTATTACTCTTATGGGTTGGGTGGTTTGGATTTAACGCTGGAAGTACAGTTTCTGTTGACGGCGCCTTCTTTGGTTTCGTAGCAGTTAACACAAACCTAGCTGCTGGTGCAGGTGTGATTGCAGCAATGATTATCTCTTGGATTGTAATGGGCAAAGCAGATGTCCCAATGATGTTAAATGGTGCCTTAGCTGGACTAGTTGCTATCACAGCCTCCTGTGCATTTGTTGATACATGGGCCGCAGTCCTAATCGGTTTCATTGCAGGCTTCCTAGTATTTTATAGCATTCGATTCTTTGAAAGCAAAGGGATTGATGATCCAATCGCTGCATTGTCTGTACACGGTGCAGCAGGAATTTGGGGAACCTTATCAACAGGTTTTTTTGCAACACCCGAATTAGCAACAGTTGGTGAGCCAGGTTTATTTTACGGAGGCGGCCTACATCAACTTGGAGTTCAGGCATTAGGAGTTGTTAGCAGTGGTGCTTTTGCCTTCATCGTCTCCTTTATCCTATTAACCATTATGAAAGCCTTTATGAACGGGCTGCGCGTTACAGAAGAAGAAGAGATTATTGGTCTTGACTTAAGTGAACACGGAAGCTATGGATACCCTGAAATGGTCAAGACCGAAATGTCGATCATTAGTTCAGAATCAAAGTTAAAGGCTTAATTCCCCCTTCCATCCCCTTTCAAGGGGATGGAATATATTTATAGAAGAGGAGGTAACTTAATGGATGGCCAGCTACTTAGAGATTAGGAGATTCCGTGATGACCACATCATTTGGGTATCTCGCAATCATTTACAGTTAAATATGCTACATGATGAAATCATACAGCGAGTAATTTCTGTTTCAGTTAAACAAACAGAAAAATTTCTCGGCTCCCCCCCATGCCCCTTCACTTTTTTCATGATGGGCAGTGCTGGACGATTTGAGCAATCCATCTGGAGCGATCAGGATCACGGCATTATTTATCAACAACAAGGAGATTCAATAAACGAATATTTTATGGCGTTAGGAAAAGAAATCTCACAAGGTTTACAACTTGCCGGATATGCGTATTGTGATGGAGCTGTTATGGCAAGCAATCCCTTATGGTGTAAATCACTTCCCGAATGGAGGCAGCAATTAGTAAATTGGTCATTCAACTCAAACTGGGAATCTATTCGTCATTTATTGATCTTCATAGACGGAAGATCCCTTTATGGTGAAGCATACTTTCTAGAAAACTTAAAAACAGAAGTATATCAGATTATCCATAAAGAGTGCCTCTTTAATAAAATACTTAATAATACGCTATACCTAAAAAAGGGCCTCGGTGTAATGGGGCAAATACTAGTGGAAACACACGGACCACATACAGGCTCCTTAAATATAAAAGAGAAAGCCCTTTTTCCATATGTAAATGCGGTTCGTTTATTGGCTATAAAAGGGAATATCTTTGAGACCTCTACTATTTCAAGACTGGAAAAGCTGTCAGAAATAGAACTTCCTTCTATTAAGGGAGAAATATATAAACAACAGTTCATAAAATTACTAAACTTTCGTCTAACTCTATCAAAACCAGACAATTACGAAAATAGCCACTTTCTTCCTATCTCCGCCCTCTCAAAAAAACAAAAGGAAGAGGTAAAAGAAATACTAAGAAACGGGATGGCATTGTACCGTTATGTAAAAAATTTAATAGAAAAGGAGGATACCTAATGGGAATGAATGATATGATTCAATTTTTCAGGACTATGTCAGGCAAACTTGGCTCCAATATTTACGCAGGTGTTCAAGGGCAAACCAATATGCAAAATATCTCTTTCATCCGACAGCTGCAAAAAGAAATGAAAGAAAACAATTGCCTAGACACACCTTTACAGGAATTACAGGTTGTTGTATTTGATTTAGAAACTACCGGTTTCTATCCCGAAAAAGGAGATCGGGTCATCTCGGTGGGTGCCATCAAAATGAACGGTAATCAGCTATCGAAAACAGAAACCTTTTATTCACTGGTATATTCACCACAAACCATTTCAGATGAAATATCCACCCTGACCAACATTACCAATGAGGAACTAAGCAGTGCACCTATGGCCTCAGAAGTGCTGCTGGAATTTTTCAAATTTGTTAAGAATCAACCACTTGTCGCCCACCACGCCAAGCATGAGCAATCTTTTATGCAAAAACTGACATGGGATTTATTAAAAACTAGGTTCGAACACAGAATTATCGATACCTCCTTTCTGATTCGCTTATCAAATCCTTTGATCAAATCCATTCCACTAGAAGACGCTTGCGAGCAATGTGGGATTGAAGTAATCAATCGGCACCATGCTCTAGAGGATGCAAAACTGACAGCAAAGATTTGGAGTCATTATTTAACACTTGCCCAGTCCAAGGGTTATAAAAATCTTCGTGAAGTATACGAATATCTCGCAAAAATTAAATAGTAGGAAAAGTAAAAAACAACTATAGTAAAAAACTAAAGTACGCTTCTTTATTGTGGAATTGACCTCATAATTCAATCTGTTTTTTTACTTGACTATAGTAGAATCCCCGTGTGAAATTACTCCTTTCAACTCTTCTTTTTTGACCTCAAAAAAAATTTTTTTACTATTTTTATTTTCTTCCAACCTTAATCTGACAAGGATGAAAACGCTAACAATAATTTTAATTTATTTGAATTGTCAGATTTTTGTGTTGACCAAGATTTAGATTGGGTGTAAGATAACTGAAAATATAATTTGAATTAAATATTCTAACAAATGAGCATGCTTTCACTCATCCTATGAACTAGGAGTTATGGCATAGGTATTTTTTTCAACAGATTTTAATTATCTAAAGCGTTGTATCACTAAAAGGAGTGGTTAGGTTGGGAAGTCAATGGATATTCCTTAACGGCGATTTCGTTAAGAAAGAGGATGCTGTAGTTTCAGTTTTTGACCATGGTTTTTTATATGGTGATGGAGTATTTGAAGGCATTCGTGTTTATAGCGGAAACGTCTTTAGGCTCGATGCTCACTTAAAAAGACTGTACGAATCAGCACAATCCATTATGCTGAATATTCCTTATACACAGGAAGAAATGACACAATTAATTGTCGATACGATCAGAAAAAATGAATTGAACAGCGCCTATATTCGTGTTGTTGTTTCGCGAGGTAAAGGAAATCTCGGACTCGACCCCTCTTCCTGCTCGAAACCAAGCGTTATTATCATCGCAGAGGAATTGAAAATGTTTCCTCAGGAATATTATGATCGGGGAATTAAGATTGCTTCAGTTCCAAGTAGAAGAAATCGCCCAGATGTATTAAGCCCACAGGTAAAATCACTAAATTATTTAAATAATATTTTAGTTAAATTAGAAGCTACTCAAGCTGGTGTTGAAGAAGCATTAATGTTAAATGATCAAGGCTATGTAACAGAAGGATCTGCGGATAATATCTTCATTGTAAAAAATGGAGTGATTTATACCCCGCCTGTTTACTTGGGAGCGTTAGAAGGTATAACTCGGAACGCTATCATCGATGTAGCAAAAGCGAAAGGCTATGAGGTTAAAGAATCTCCATTTACTCGCCACGATGTTTATGTGGCTGACGAGGTGTTCTTGACTGGAACAGCTGTAGAAGTTATTGCTGTTATTAATGTCGATGGACGGGTAATTAGCGGCGGAAAACCAGGAAACGTTACAAACGACCTTTTAGAAGAATTTAGAAAAATCGTAACAACAGACGGAGTGGCTTGTTACCCTGAATCAGCAAACCACGCTGTTGTCAGTTAGGAGATTAGAAAATGCGAAGCGATATGATTAAAAAGGGAATTGATCGTGCTCCCCACCGAAGCCTATTATACGCAACAGGGGTAACAGTAAAAGATTTAGAAAAACCATTTATTGGTGTCTGTAACTCATTTATTGAGATTATCCCAGGACATAAACACCTTAATCATTTCGGTGAAATTGTAAAAGAAGCGATCCGTGAAGCTGGCGGAATCCCTTTTGAATTTAATACTATCGGTGTAGATGACGGAATAGCAATGGGTCATGTGGGAATGCGCTACTCCCTTCCAAGCCGGGAAATTATTGCTGATAGTGCTGAAACCGTCATTAATGCTCATTGGTTCGATGGTGTATTTTACATTCCGAACTGTGACAAAATCACACCTGGAATGTTAATGGCAGCAGTTAGAACCAACGTCCCTTCCGTTTTTGTGTCTGGAGGCCCAATGGAAGCCGGTGTTTCCTCTACCGGAAAAAATCTTTCACTTACTTCTGTTTTTGAAGGAGTTGGAGCTTACCATAGCGGAAAAATGACTCAGCAGGAACTGCTTGAAATCGAAACTGCAGCATGCCCTACTTGCGGATCTTGTTCTGGAATGTTTACTGCAAACTCAATGAACTGTCTGATGGAAGTGTTAGGTATGACGGTTCCGGGTAACGGAACAATTGTAGCTACTTCTGAAGAAAGACACGAGTTAATTCGACAAGCAGCAAAACACTTAGTTGAATTAGTGAAAAAGGATATTAAACCACGAGATATTGTCACTAAAGAAGCAATAGACAATGCATTTGCTTTAGATATGGCTATGGGGGGATCGACAAACACCGTTCTACATACCTTAGCTATCGCTCATGAAGCTGGTATTGACTATGATCTACGTGAAATTAATAAAATTGCTGAACGAGTTCCGTATTTATCTAAAATTATGCCGGCGTCTGATTATTCTATGGATGATGTACATCGCGCTGGAGGAGTTAGTGCCATTCTTAATGAGTTATGTAAAGTAGAAGGTGCGCTCCATCAAGATTGTTTAAGTATTACCGGTAAGACTCTTGCTGAAAATGTGAAGGATGCAACAATAACAAATGAAGAAGTCATTCGGACTAAAGATAATCCATATAGCCCTGTTGGCGGTCTATCCATTCTATATGGAAACATTGCTCCTGATGGCGGTGTTATCAAAGTTGGTGCTGTTGATCCATCTATTAAAACTTTCCTTGGTGAAGCAATTGTTTTTGAGTCCCAAGATGAAGCACTGGAAAAGATTAATAATGGAACTGTTAAGGCTGGTCATGTTGTCGTCATTCGTTACGAAGGACCTAAAGGCGGACCAGGAATGCCAGAAATGCTTGCTCCAACATCAGCAATTGCCGGCCGCGGTTTAGGGAAGGAAGTTGCTCTCATTACTGATGGTCGTTTCTCTGGCGCAAGCCGTGGAATCTCCATTGGCCATATCTCACCGGAAGCTGCTGAAGGCGGTCCTATCGGGCTCGTTGAGAATGGCGACAAGATTCTCATTGATCTTGAGGCAAGAACGATTGAATTAATTGTTGATGACGAGGTACTGGCAGAAAGACGCCGTTTATGGCAAAAACCAGAACCTAAAATCAAATCTGGCTACTTAGCCAAATACGCAAAGTTAGTTACATCTGCCAACACTGGCGGGGTTATGAAAATATAGCAGTTAGTTACTGTCGCTTTAACCTGCTCAGGGTTTAGGCTCCCTTTTAATCGCCGAGGTTAAAGACATTACAGTAGATTTGAAAAATTCATAGACAAAATCGATGACGGGAATAAAGGAATAAGAACATGTATTTTCAGAGAGCTGGGGTTGCTGTGAGCCCAGTAATACACCTTATTCCGACATCCTCCCTGAGTATTGAGCTGAACAGTCCTAACTTATTAGGCTCAATCGGGTGTACTCTAAGACACCTGTTACAAAAAGAAGCGATAATGATTTTATTTATTCGCTTCAAGAGGCAGTATTCGTGAGGATACTGTAAAACCGGGTGGTACCGAGAAATGGAAGGCCTTTTCTCCCCGAAATATTCTGCTGTTGTCTATATAAACTGCAGTTTATTCGGAGAGAAAATGGCCTTTTTTATTATACAGGTACAATATCTACACCGGTTCACTTTTTAAAGATTTGAATATTTACAAGGAGGGAATACGAGGTGAAAGTAGAAGCAAAGCCGGATTTCCAAACAAGTACGGCACCGAAAACGGGTGCAGACCTGCTCATTGACTTATTAATTAATGAAGGTGTTGATACGCTTTTTGGGTATCCGGGTGGTGCCGTTCTGCCAATATATGACGCGATTTATCGTGCAAGAGGCACCATTAAGCACGTCCTCTTCCGTCACGAGCAAGGAAGCATTCATGCTGCTGAAGGTTATGCACGTATAACAGGAAAACCTGGGGTTGTAATCGCAACTTCTGGTCCTGGTGCTACCAACCTGGTGACTGGAATTACTGACGCAATGATGGATTCTTTACCTCTAGTGGTTATCACTGGACAGGTAGCAAGAGGAATAATCGGAACCGACGCATTTCAAGAAGCCGATGTCATGGCAATTACGACACCTATTACAAAACATAATTATCAGGTTCAATCCATCTCTGACTTACCAAGGATTGTAAAAGAGGCCTTTCATATCGCTTCTACAGGGCGTCCAGGTCCGGTTCTGATTGATGTTCCAAAAGATATCTCTGCTGGAGAATTGTTTGAAATTCCTGCAGAAGGAACGATTGATCTTCCTGGTTATCAGCCGACAACCAAGCCAAATCCGCTGCAGATCAAAAAACTTGCAGATGCCATTTCTAGGGCTAAAAAACCAGTGATTCTGGCAGGTGCAGGAATTCTTCACGGAAAAGCTTCAACAGAGTTAACAGCCTTTGCTGAAAAACACAAGATCCCAGTTGTTACCACCCTTCTTGGACTTGGAACTTTCCCTGCAAATAGTCCCCTCTCCCTTGGGATGGGTGGCATGCACGGAACGTATACAGCTAACATGGCATTGTACGAAGCAGACTTACTTATTAATATCGGCGCCCGTTTTGATGACCGACTGACTGGGAACTTAAAGCACTTTGCTCCAAATGCAAAGGTAGCTCATATTGATATCGATCCAGCAGAAATTGGTAAAAATGTTCCAACACAAATACCAATCGTATCCGATTCAAAAGAAGCATTAGTTGAATTAATGAACCAGACAAGTGAATCACCAGAGGCTGATGATTGGTTAGCAACTCTAAATAAGCTAAAAGAAGAGTACCCATTGTGGTATAAGCATGATCCAAACGGAATGTCTCCACAATGGTTAATTGAAGCCATTCATAAAGTAACAAATGGTGAGGCGGTTGTAACGACAGATGTAGGTCAGCACCAAATGTGGGCAGCTCAGTATTACAATTTTGAAAAACCACATCGCTGGGTTACATCTGGTGGACTTGGAACAATGGGCTTCGGCTTCCCTGCCGCGATTGGAGCACAAATGGCTTCTCCAGGCAGCACCGTAGTAGCAATAGTTGGAGATGCTGGATTCCAGATGACGCTTCAAGAGTTATCGGTAATTTATGAACAGAATTTACCTGTTAAGATCATCATTGTTAATAACGGTGCCTTAGGTATGGTTCGACAATGGCAGGAATTATTACATGGCAACCGAATTTCAGAATCAATCTTGCATACACACCCAGATTTTGTAAAGCTAGCGGAAGCCTATCATATCCGCGGATACAGAATTGATAGCCAAGAAGAATTAGTCACCAAGCTTCCTGAGGTGTTTGCCTATGACGGTCCTGTTTTAATGGATTGCCGAGTGCTCCAGCAGGAAAAAGTCTTCCCGATGATCGCTCCTGGAAAAGGAATACATGAAATGATTGGGGTGAAACCATCATGAAACGGATTATATCCTTAACCGTTCAGGACCGAAGTGGTGTATTAAATCGTGTCACAGGTCTATTACAAAGACGTCAATTTAATATTTCAAGTATCTCGGTCGGTCCAACTGAAACCGAAGGCATTTCAAAAATGACCTTGGTGGTGGAAGTCGAAGATGAGCAGCGCCTTGAACAAGTTACAAAACAATTAAACAAGCAAATTGATGTTTTAAAGGTTTCAGATATTACAGATAAGGCGATTGTCGCACGTGAACTGGCTTTAATAAAAGTAGCCGGAAGTTCACAGCTGCGCAGTGAAATTAACGGGATCATAGACCCCTTCCGCGCCTTGATTATTGACGTTAGCAAAGATAGCTTAACGATCCAAATCACTGGTCGGCCAGACAAAATTGACGCGTTGATTGACTTACTTCGCCCATATGGAATTAAAGAGATTGCTAGAACAGGATTAACCGCATTCTTACGCGGACATCAACCACAGGTTAACGAGTTAACTACCTACTCTCAAATAAAATAAACATTTTCGAAGGGATGATTATAATGGCTAAAGTATTATATAACGGAGATATTCAAGAGGCAGTTTTACAAGGAAAGAAAATCGCAGTAATTGGTTATGGATCACAAGGTCATGCACATGCATTGAACCTTAAAGAAAGCGGATTTGACGTTGTTGTTGGTTTAAGAGGCGGTAAGTCTTGGGATAAAGCTGTTGAAGATGGTGTTGAAGTAACATCTGTTGCAGAGGCAACTGCACAAGCTGACGTTATCATGGTTTTACTTCCAGATGAAATGCAGCCTAAGGTATACGAAGAAAGCATCAAACCAAACCTTGAAGCTGGTAATGCATTAGTATTTGCTCATGGTTTCAATGTTCACTTTACACAAATCGTTCCTCCTGCAGACGTAGACGTATTCCTAGTTGCGCCTAAAGGTCCAGGACATTTAGTACGACGCACTTACACAGAAGGTGCAGGTGTTCCAGCATTATATGCAGTTTATCAAGACTACACTGGCCAAGCGCGTGACCTAGCTCTTGCTTATGCGAAAGGAATCGGTTCTGCTCGTGCAGGTGTACTAGAAACTTCTTTCCAAGAAGAAACAGAAACAGATTTATTCGGAGAACAAGCAGTTCTTTGCGGCGGTACTACTGCCCTAATCAAAGCAGGTTTTGAAACTTTAGTAGAAGCTGGTTACCAGCCTGAAGTTGCTTACTTCGAGTGTTTACACGAATTAAAATTAATCGTTGACCTTCTATATGAAGGAGGATTAGAAAACATGCGTTATTCTATCTCTGATACAGCTCAATGGGGAGATTTCGTTTCTGGACCACGTGTTGTTAACGAAGATACAAAAGCACGCATGAAAGATGTATTAACAGATATCCAAACTGGTGCATTTGCGAAAGGCTGGATCTTGGAAAACCAAGCAAACCGCCCACAATTCAACGCGATCAACCGAAGCGAAAACAATCACCAAATTGAGGTTGTCGGCCGTGAGCTTCGTGAATTAATGCCATTTATTAAAAAACCTGTAAACCAAAAGAAAGAAGCTGTGGTAAATGGTTCACGTTAACATCTTTGATACGACACTGCGTGATGGTGAACAATCTCCTGGTGTAAATTTAAACCAGCTTGAAAAACTGGAAATCGCTAGACAACTAGAAAAGTTTGGCGTTGATATTATGGAGGCCGGATTTCCGGCTTCCTCCCAAGGGGATTTCGAGGCAGTAAGAGCAATTGCCCGGAGTATTAAAAACAGTTCCGTCACAGGCCTGGCAAGAGCAACCAAATCGGACATTGACATTGCGTGGGACGCTTTAAAGGATGCTGCTGAACCAAGGTTGCATGTTTTCCTTGCAACCTCCCCTATTCATATGAAATATAAATTGTTCAAAACACCTGAGGAAGTCATTCAAACCTCTGTCGATATGGTGGCATATGCAAAACAAAGATTCCCGCATATCGAATGGTCTGCTGAAGACGCATCTCGCTCCGATCTTGATTTTCTTGTCAAAATCATTACAAAGGTTATCGACGCAGGAGCAACAGTCATTAACCTCCCTGACACGGTAGGTTATGCCACTCCAGCAGAATATGGTTATATGTTCCGGTATATCAGAGAAAACGTTCCAAATATCCATAAGGCATCACTTTCCTGCCATTGTCATGATGATTTAGGAATGGCTGTTGCCAATACACTAGCAGCTATTGAGAACGGTGTTACCCAAGTCGAGGGAACGATCAACGGGATTGGGGAACGTGCCGGGAATGCCTCACTAGAGGAAGTCGCAGTAGCACTAAATATTAGAAAAGATAAATACCCTTATACTACGAATCTTGTTTTAAAAGAAATCAAGCGCACCAGCGACCTTGTCAGCCGCTTTACAGGAATGATCGTTCCTGGAAATAAAGCTGTAGTAGGGAAAAATGCTTTCGCTCATGAGTCTGGTATTCACCAGGATGGTGTATTAAAAAATACCTTAACCTATGAAATTATCACTCCTGAAATGGTTGGTATTCAATCAAATGATTTAGTACTTGGAAAGCATTCGGGACGACATGCTTTTAAAGACAAGATTGAAAATATGGGCTTTACCTTATCTGCCGAAAAGCTTCAAGAAGCATTTACAGCTTTTAAACAGCTTACCGATAGTAAAAAAGAAGTTACTGATGAAGATTTATTTACAATATTAACTGACATCCAGACAGCCGTTGTTGATGTTAAAAAGTATGAACTTGTAGCTTTCCAAGTTCATTATGGTTCTGCCAACCTCCCTACTGCAACAGTTGCGCTTAACACGCCAGAAGGTGTTCGAGTTGAAACTGCCCGTACAGGTTCAGGAAGTGTTGAAGCGCTAATGAACACATTGGAAGCTCTAATTAAAGAGGAAATTCATCTTACTGATTATAAATTAAATTCCGTTGGTCAAGGGCGTGACGCCTTAGCTGAAGTGCATGTAAAAATGACGGTTGATGGTGCACAAGTTAGCGGCCGCGGATCAGCTCAGGACGTATTAGAAGCTTCTGCTAAAGCGTTCTTGAATACTGTAAATCGTGTATTATTTAGCACTAAAGCCATTGTTCAACTAGAAACAGCTCAAGCTTAAGAATCTTTCCTGAGGCGATGTAAAAAATGACGAGGAGGTTGCTTCGAATGAAAAAACGTATTGTATTACTACCTGGTGATGGGATTGGCAAGGAAGTTATTAATTCAGCAAAAGACGTTTTGAGCGCAATTGCTGAAGAGTTTAACCATAGTTTTACCTTCGAAACCCATGAGATCGGAGGGGCAGCCATTGACCAATACGGTACACCGCTGCCAGAAACTACAGTTGACGCTTGTAAGCAGGCAGACGCTGTATTATTAGGTGCCGTTGGCGGCCCAAAATGGGATAACAACCCCTCCCATTTACGCCCTGAAAGAGGATTACTCGGTATTCGTAAGGCACTAGATTTATTTGCAAATTTAAGACCGATTAAAGGGTTTAAAAATTTGCTTCACGCTTCTCCTTTGAAGGAAGAAGTTGTTGCAGGCAGTGACTTACTGATTGTCCGTGAATTAACTGGAGGCCTTTACTTTGGCACTCCAAGCGAACGCCGTGATAACGGTCAAACTGTCGTTGATACACTTGCTTATACGCGTAAAGAGATTGAGAGAATTGTAGATAAAGGCTTTCAAGCAGCACAGGGACGAAGCGGGCACCTTACTTCAGTCGATAAAGCAAACGTATTGGAATCTAGTAAAATGTGGCGCGAAGTTGTTGAAGAGAAAAAAGCTCAGTATCCAGACGTGGTGGTTGAGCATGTATTGGTTGATGCAGCTGCCATGAAATTGATTACAAATCCATCCAAGTTTGATGTAATTGTAACAGAGAATTTGTTCGGTGACATTCTTAGTGATGAAGCCTCCGTCCTAACTGGTTCACTAGGAATGCTTGCTTCAGCATCCTTGAGTGAAGATGGGGTTGGTTTATATGAACCTGTTCATGGTTCGGCACCAGATATTGCAGGTAAAGGGGTCGCCAACCCAACAGCCATGATTTTATCAGCTGCATTAATGCTGCGTTACTCTTTCCAACTGAATGATGAGGCAAAATTAATTGAAGACGCGGTACAGTCTGTGTTAGATAGCGGATTCCACACAGCAGACCTTCACATTCCTGAAGGAAGACAAGTGGGCACAGAAGAAATGACTCGTCTAATTGTTGATTATATTAAATCCCAAAACGCCTCAAAATGTATCATGAGCTGTTACGTGTAAAATTTTCACAGCTGGGCTCATCAGTCCAGCTGTTTCTCCTTATCAAGGACCTTGTTATCTGGGGAAAATCTATCCCCTCCCTACTAAATCTAGAAATGTGAGGAAGGACATTATGCAAAAGCCAAAAAATATTATTCAAAAAGTTTGGGAGCAGCATGTTGTATATCAAGAAGCGGGTAAACCTGATTTACTTTATATCGATTTGCATCTTGTTCATGAAGTAACCTCTCCTCAAGCATTCGAAGGATTACGAATGAACGGCCGTAAAGTGCGCCGCCCAGATTTAACATATGCGACAATGGATCACAATGTTTCAACCCGTGATCGAAATGTAATTAAAGATCCAATCTCTAAAAAACAAATTGATACATTGAAAGACAACTGCCAAGAATTTGGGGTGGAACTTTCAGACCGTCAACACCCTGATAATGGGATTGTCCATGTAATTGGTCCTGAGCTTGGTCTTACACAACCTGGAAAAACAATCGTTTGTGGTGATAGTCACACTTCTACACATGGTGCATTTGGTGCGCTGGCGTTCGGAATCGGGACAAGTGAAGTCGAGCATGTCCTAGCAACACAGACCCTCTGGCAAGCACCTCCTAAAACAATGAATGTGAAGGTAAATGGAAATCTTGGAACAGGCGTAACAGCAAAGGATTTAATCCTAGCGATTATCGGAAAATTTGGGGTCCAATTTGGGACGGGTTATGTAATGGAGTATACGGGTGATGCAATTCGCTCCCTATCAATGGAAGAGCGTATGACTGTTTGTAATATGTCCATTGAAGCTGGTGCACGTGCGGGCTTGATTTCTCCTGATGAAACGACCTTTGAATACCTGAAAGGACGCAGACATGTTCCTAAGGGTGAAGCTTTCGAGGAAGCCGTTGCAAATTGGCGTGCACTTGCCACTGATGAGGGTGCACAATATGACGCTGTCGTTGAAATTGAGGCTTCAGAAGTTGAACCTCAAGTTACATGGGGAACAAATCCAGGCATGTGTATCCCTATTACCGCCTCTGTTCCGAATCCTGATGATGTGGAAAAAGTTAATAAAAAGGATGAAATTTCTCGTGCCCTTCAATATATGGGACTTGAAGCAGGTCAACCTATTTCAAATGTAGAAATTGATCATGTCTTTATTGGTTCTTGTACCAATTCACGATTGAGTGATCTACGAAAAGCGGCTGATGTTGTTCGCGGGCACAAGGTTAATCCTAATGTGAAGGCAATTGTTGTTCCGGGCTCTTTTAGTGTAAAAATGGCTGCGGAAAAAGAAGGGATTGACCAAATTTTTAAAGAAGCAGGCTTTGAATGGCGTGAATCAGGCTGCAGTATGTGTTTGGCAATGAATGACGACATCGTTCCTCCAGGCGGACGCTGTGCCTCCACTTCTAACCGTAATTTTGAAGGCCGCCAAGGAAATGGATCTCGTACCCACCTAGTTAGTCCGGAGATGGCTGCTGCGGCTGCTGTTGCAGGACGTTTCGTTGATGTTCGCAAGTTTACTGCCCAGGAGGTACTATAAATGGAACCACTACGTATTCACACAGGAATCGTTTGTCCGTTAAATCGAAGCAATGTTGATACCGACCAGATTATTCCGAAACAATTTCTAAAAAGAATTGAACGAAGCGGATTTGGCCAATTTTTATTTTACCATTGGCGTTTTGATGATGATGGAAACCTTCGAAAAGATTTTTCAATGAATCTTCCTAAATACCAGGGAGCCTCCATTTTAGTAACGGGTGAAAACTTTGGATGTGGATCTTCTCGTGAGCATGCTCCATGGGCGATTCAGGATTTTGGATTTAGAGTCATTATTGCGCAAAGCTACGCAGATATTTTTAAAAATAACTGCGTGAAAAATGGTATCCTGACGATTCAAGCAAGCGAAGAACAGGTTCAAAGTATTATGCAAAACGCTGAAACTGAAGGATACACGCTTACCGTGAATCTCGAAGAACAAGTAGTTTTTGATAATCAAGGTTTAGAAATTAAGTTTGATATTGCTCCATACCCGAAAGAAATGCTGCTTAACGGCTGGGATGAAATTGGCGTAACGCTAAACTATGAAGATAAAATTTCACAATATGAACTTGCACATAAATAAAGAAATTGAGCTTGGACATCCAAGCTCATTTTTTATGCTCTTTTCTTAAACTTGATGTATTTGGAAAAAAATTAATGCTTGAACTAAGTTTCCGTAGAAAACAGCAAAAGTTCGCTAAGAAAAGAGCTGCAAACTAAATTCTAAAGCTCAAAATAGTTATTTCCACGTTAAAATCGGCTTAAAGATTTTAACAACTATCTTTCAGAAACAGCCTTTTCTATTGTCTTGGTGCTAATAACATCACCAAAACCCCTATTATACATATTCCGCCGCCAATCCAGTCGTATAAATCTGGAGATTTTTTGTCGATGCCCCATCCCCATAATAGTGAAAGCACAATGAAAACTCCTCCATATGCAGCATAAACTCGTCCGAATGATGGGAATGCCTGAAAGGTAGCGATTACGCCGTACAACGCAAGCACCACTCCTCCAATTAGGCCCCAGTAGGATGGCTTCCCTTCCCGAAGCCATTGCCAAATCAAGTATCCTCCTCCTATCTCTGCTATGCCTGCTAAAATAAATAATAGAGTTGCTTGAAATATAACAATCACTTCCTTTGTTTTTATCCACTTTTGTGATTTGTGTCTTCTAGACCTCGATGAAGGACAAATCTTTTTGGTGACTCACGAGATTTGTCCTTAAGGAGCTCGATGAAAGACAAATCTTTCTGGTGACTCCTGTGATTTGTCCTTAAGACCCTCAATGAAAGACAAATCTTTCTGGTGACTCCTGCGATTTGTCCTTAAGACTCTCAATGAAAGACAAATCTTTCTAGGGACTCCTGTGATTTGTCCTTAAGACCCTTGATTAAAAGACAAATCTTTCTAGCGCCATTCGATGAGTATGATAACATAGACGATGGTGGTGATGACACCGTTGAGTAGTAAAAATGCTGAATCGGACGTATCGATTCAGCATTATTGTACCTATCTTTTTGTCTAACTAATTTCCTTAATGAAATTATTAAATTCCTTTTTAAATAGTTCTGATTCCTCTAGGAATGGATAATGATTACTGTGTCTAAAAACAACTAGCTTAGAATTTAGTATTAGTTCATTCATTTCTAATGAGTATGTGAGCGGGCATTGAACATCATACTTTCCACACATAATTAAAGTTGGCACTGAAATGAGCTTTAATTTTTTCGTAACATCAAAGATTTGAATCTCACGGTTAAAAAAATTCATTCGTGATGCCGAAATCTTCTTCTTACTATGTAAGTTAAAATATTCATTGTATCTATCCGGTTCGTATAATGATAATTTTGTACGTTCAATAGATAGCTCATGTCTTTTTTCTAATGATAAGTCTGACTTTTTTAATGCTTCATTTAATTCTTGCATCCGTTTATAGTTTGGATGATTTTTATTATAAATACAATCCGGAGAAAATGTAGAATATTCTCTTGCAGCAGCTCCAACGATCACATTAAACTTCAAGCTGCTGGAAAAATAAATTCCATAGATGAGACCCAACATTCCTCCAGTTGAATGTCCTGCAAAACTCCATTTTTCAAAGCCTAATGCAACACGAATTGCTTCTAAGTCAAAAATAGTTTCTAGCATGCTAAGTTGATAAGGTTCTACTGCCTTCGCCGAATTTCCTGCTTCACGTAAATTGACCAAGTAAACTCGGTGTGTCTTTGTGAAGGTTTCAGCGAAATAATCCCCTGTTTCATTAAACTCAGAATAATGGTGGGTTACACAAATCGGGTTTCCCTCACCCTTGGTAAATACTTCAAACGTTCCACGAGAGGTTTCTACTAACATCTGATTCCAACAGTTCATATACAAAACTCCTAATTTTCTTTAATCAGTTACCAAAATTTCTTAATACATCTAAGTTCAACGTTATTCTATTACGATTACATTTCTCCTCCTATGTTCACAAAAAAAGAATGAAAAAATGATTAAGGTTTGATAATAAGTATCAAAAAGGAGGGATTATGATGGATGGAAAATACAATACAAATGATGATGCAAACGTTGAGATGAAGAAAGCGCTAAGCAAAAGTACCCCTAAAAAGAATCCAAATATGAGTGAAGCAGAGTTTAAAATGAAATATCAAGGGAAGAAGCCAATTTAATCATAAGAGGGGCAGGTTTTTCTGCCCTCTTAATTTTCTTCTTCATCATTTTTAGATTTAATTGCATCGATTATAAGCGATGGAAATAATAATTTATCCCCTTGATTTCTAGGATCAAATCTTTTCGAACGAAATATAACCCCATCTTTCCCATCCCATTCATTGAAATGGAAGTTGCCGTTCTCATCGCAATATTCGAGTAAATTCACTTTATATCCTGCATTTTCAAACATTTTAGATAAGGTTTTATAATTATGTACAATTTTATGACTTGCAGCAGGATGATCTTTTGGACCAGGACCGCCTACTTTAACGATATTTTGGTATTCCTCATTTGGAAAGAATCCATCTGGAACAGCACACCGTATGTATCCTGAAGGCTCTAGGAATTTAAAACAAAGTTGTGCAGCACTTACTCCTTCTTCGTAGGTTAAATGTTCCCATACGTGTTCAGCTAGGATAGCCGTTATCGAATGTTCATCAAACCTGCCTTTCCAAGTATTAATATCCATTAAATTAAGTTCATCTTCCTGTGTATGAATCCAACCGGGATTATTATCGTACCCCCCTGCTCCAATCACAACTTTAATTTCCTCAGTTCTTTTTCCCACTGGTTTCTCCTCTATTTAATTCTTTTTAATTTATCTTTTGTAGCAATTCTTGCACATCAATAGGATTAATTGTTTCGTTTTCTTCCTTGGTTATTCCTTTCTAATACAATTACATATAGATATATTATATTTCTATCCAAAATCTTTTTATGATATTTCCATCATCTTCAATAAAGTCGGAGTCTGGTATACCTCCATTATTAATAATCGTTTTAAAGGAACCTGTATTATCTTCATCACATACAACTAGAGCTTTTCGTATTCCTAACTCTTTAGCTTTTTCAAGGGATAATGACAATAGTTTAGTTGCAAATCCTTTCCTTCTCTCTGAAGGACGGATACCGTAACCAATATGTCCACCACTATTCAATAGAAACGGTGTTAATTGATGTCTAATATTCACAGCACCAAGTATTCTTTTATCCTGATTTATTAACCAAAATGTTGAGTCAGGAACCCGGCCTTCTCGCAGATTACGTCCTTGTTCATTAGCCTTTAAAAATTGGACCATTGCCTCAAAGTCTGACGGATCCTTTTGAATCACCCAAGGTACCATATCTTCTTTGCTATCTACCCATTCTTTATAGAATGAGAGATATTCATCCTTTAACTCCACTGTTGGTTTAATCAAGGATAGTTGATCGCTAGAGTCCATTAACAATCTTTCATATGTTACAGTTCCATCCTGTATCTTCAAAAGAAACACATCCGGATTTTTTAAACTTCTCCAATCTTCAAAGCCGAACTGATGTTGATAAAGATTCAAAAGTAAGGAAAGTAAATTTCCATGTGTGACGATGATAGTATTTAGCTCCTCACTATTCAGAACTTCCTCTATTACAGTTACGATTCGTTCCTTTGCTTCACGACTAGATTCTCCACCTTCGAATTTCACATCTAGGTCATCAAAGGTAGCTCTTAGTTTTTCAAGCCAATCAGAAAGGTTTTGAGAACTAAGTACACGTTCTATTAACAGCTCATTTTTCTCAATTTCAAGATTTATTCTTTTTGCAAGTGGTTCTACCGTTTGAACAGCACGCTTATATGGACTAGAGATTATGCGGTCTATAGGGATATCTCTAAAGAATTCCGATAATTGGTTGGCTTGTTGAAAGCCATTGTCTGTTAGAGGTGCTTCTGCCGGCTGCCCCTCAGCCTCACAATGCCTAATAAGATAAATTTTCTTCAATCACTTTCACTCCTATTCTTCAAAAGTCTTTCTGAATCCGTAAAATGGGCGATAGCCCTGACCTTCATAAAAAGTATGAGAGGTACTTGAAGCAAGCAGTTCCATTCTTGTACTTGGATATTGAGCATGGACGTATCGAAGTAGTTCTCTCCCGATACCTGTTCCACGGTACTTTTTGTCAATTAACAATTCACAAATATATAAAGTGATACGTGTATCCGTAAAACCTCTAATATACCCCACAATCCCATCGTCTTCTGCTTCCACAACTAACGATACATTTGAATGTTTCCATGCCTCTTTTGTCTCTTCGTTCTTCTCAACTAAGTTACTCCAGCCTTCCTTCTGGTTTAACTCTTGGATTCTAGTAAAATCATCTTCCTGGTACTGCCGAATACGAATGTTCTTCATTAGCTACATCTCCCCGTTATAAGAAACAAAATAATCACCATTTAATATCGGAACACTTTGATAGACATTTAACCTGCTGCAATGCTTTACATCTGCAGCAAATCCTCGTTCACGTAATTCCCGGCCGCTTCCACTATCCCAAATCAGTGCACCTAATTTTGGCTTCGCCTGCAGGAATGCACCCATACATACTTCTGCTTCTGGTGATTTTTCACCTTCCAAATAAGCTAAAATAGCGCCGGCACCTAAATAATCCTCCATAGCAGGACGAAGGGTATCTTCCTCTTCTCTCCCACTGCTCCATTGTTCACCACAAGGGATCACTGTGATATTTGCCTTCGTTTTTAATTTTAGTTGATTAGCTGCGGATGCAACTACAGCAGCATTTAATAAAGATCCAACGAAAAGTGCTTTTGCCTTTGAGCCAATCCAAGTACAAAAAGCACCATTTAGCGAGGAAAGTACATACTTCTTATTTGAATGTTCTTCACTAAAAGTAACAGGCGATAATGTTGGCTTCCCCTTTTTTGCTGCCTCCGCTCTGCCCAAAATATATTCAGCATTCACTATTTTTGCGTATTCTTTCCCATCCACATACGGGGGATAAGGATAAATCACCGCATTAACATGTAAGGCGGATACGACAGTCGATGAAAAACTGAGGATATCGACTATAATAATGATATCACCGCGTTCTGCCGCTTCTCTAGCGCCACGTCTGCCCCATTCCATTCGGCAGGCATAGGGGGATTGACTGAACAATAAAACTACCACCTTTAGTTTTTTTTTGATTTGATTAGAAAGGAAGGATATTATGCTCAAAAAATTTACGTTAACAACAAACACCCGCGATCAAATGATAGAAATCACACAGCAAGTCGAGGAATTCATTAGAGAAAATAACCTAAGGGAAGGATCAGCTATTGTCTATTGTCCACATACCACAGCCGGGATTACCATAAATGAAAATGCAGATCCAGATGTGAAACGCGACATGATTCGTCGCTTTGACGAGGTTTATCCATGGCACCATGAACAAGATCGGCATATGGAAGGCAATACCGCAGCCCATATGAAGGCAAGTACAGTCGGGGCTTCACAATATGTTATTATTGCAAACGAACAATTGCTGTTAGGTACGTGGCAAGGAATCTATTTTTGCGAGTTTGACGGACCACGCACACGAACGTTTTATGTAAAAATCCTCTAACCTTTAAATTATTTAGCAGAAATAGATAATTCTGTATTAGGTAGTTTTTTTCCTTCTTATAGTATCAAGATTGCAGGAAGTTTTTGTTTAAATCTAATGGATAAAGAAAATATAAAAGGAAGCATGTGGGAACCGAACAAGTTTAATTTTTACAAGGAAAGGGTTTTTCGAGAATGATTGTACTGGAACGGGAACAAAGCTTTCTTATAGTAACTCAGAATGACCATGCACATCTAGCTGGAGAAATCGCCCAGAGCTGCAAAGAGGATTATTTTTTTAATGATAACCATACGGAAGAAGTACTGCTGGCAATCAAAGAACATGACCGAGGCTGGATCGAATTGGATTCGTCGCCGGTTTGGAATGATAAAACAGAGAAGCCGTACTCTTTTATTGATTATCCACTATCACTGAAAATAACTTTTTATAAAAAAGGGTTAGATGAAGTAGAAAAACTCGGCAAGTATGCAGGACTTTTATGCAGTTTGCACTATTCCTCATTCATTCAGGATTCAAGCGAACCCGCTGTCAGGGAATTTTGGAAAGCGGAAAAACAAAGACAGGACCAGCTTTCTAAGGCATTGCAATTAACGGGAAATGAGCATAAACAAAAAACCCTTATGTACCACTTAGATCTATTAAAATTTTGTGATTATTTATCCCTGTTTATTAGTCTAAATGAACCTGGCGATAATAAAGGGACTCACCCATTTTTCCGCAATGGGTTTCCACAATTATTTTCGTTTGTTACGGACAAGCCAATTGTTGCTCATTGGGAAAACCGGGATACAGTTTCGCTTTCCTTCTCCCCTTTAAAGGGAGTATTGGAAGTAAATCTGCCCTATAAGGATGTAATGAAAGAACAAATTGAAGAACTTGGCATTATCCAAGCATATAAGGATACCCCTGTTTCAATTAGGAAGGTAGTTTTTAACTAGTAAAAAATGCTCTACTCCATTAGGGAGTAAAGCATTTTTTCATAAATCTTCTAATATGTTCCGACTTTGTGGATCTTCATTAAAGGTTAGAACTTCATCAACTGGCTGGTAGGACTCTCCATAGAAGTGTTGATCCTTATAGGTGTGAATTTTATTATACGTCTTTCTCATGGCGTCAAATATCAGCTCCTCAGACTCTTTACTTGGAGCCCAATAAAGAATTTCCATTTTATTCATCTCATTTGTCGCTAATGACCTTCGCTCATACCCAATTGAATTTGCGTGTTCAAAGCCTTCACGTTTATAAAAATGAAGCCTCTTCCCCGTATCACTGTCTTCATAGTTAACAGGTTCCACTTCCAGTATAATAGGCTTTCCCTTTTGTTTCATTTTTTCAATAAGCTTGTGACCCAGCCCCTGCCCACGTGCATCTTTGGAGACAAATAGATAATCAATAAATACAAAATCCTCTAATTCAGCATACATCAAAACATGATTAGGCCCTTCATCTTTATGATAAATATCTGAACGCTCTTTCAACAACGATTCCATATGCTCTCTAGATTTCATTTCTTCAATCGGAAAATATTGATTTAACTTCTCATACCAATGCATACCCTACTACTCCTCTGTTAAAGTGTCTTAATGAAAGAAGTATGTGTGATTTTTCCATATTTCATTCAATGATTATTATCGATCTTCTTAATATGATACAATGGTTGTTATTATCTAAATACACCAAAATCAGGAGATTAAAATGAAAACTGAAAAGGATAAAATGTTGAGCGGTGAGCTCTATGACGCTGCGAATCCCCAATTGTTACAAGAACGTATAAATGCCCGAAGACTCACCAGGTTGTACAATCAAACAATTGAAACCGATGAGGAAATAAGGACTGGTCTGTTAAAAGAATTATTCGGATCAACGGGTAAGAATATATACATAGAACCCACCTTCCGCTGCGATTATGGATACAACATCCACGTTGGCGAAAATTTCTATGCGAATTTTGATTGTGTCTTTTTAGATGTATGTGAAATTCGAATCGGAGATAATTGTTTTATTGCCCCTGGGGTTCATATTTATACTGCGACACATCCCCTTGACCCCAATGAAAGAATTTCAGGGAAAGAGTATGGAAAGCCAGTGACCATTGGTCATAATGTTTGGATTGGCGGAAGAGCCGTTATTAATCCAGGGGTCAGCATTGGAAATAATGTTGTAATTGCTTCAGGCGCAGTCGTAACGAAAGATGTACCTGATAATGTTGTGGTAGGTGGAAATCCTGCAAAAATCATAAAACCAATCGAAGGGTTATGATAGGATCCCTGCCCAAAAAAACCCTTGTACAGACAAGCTTCCATCATTTCTTCCGTTGCTTTTCTGCATTGTCCCTTGATTCGGACTACCTAAGACTACTTCCTTCTCAGCCAGTCCGAATCGTAGAAACTATTTCCCCAACGAAAACCCTTGGAATAACCGCCCGCCATACGGCTGCAGGATATCATCCACCATCACGATAATCTTATTTTTATCACCAGTTTTATAGAAAGTATCAAACGCTTCAACAAATTTATAAGCAAACTGTTCATCGTAGTTTTTTAATGATCGTAATATCCATTTAGAAGTACCAATCCATTGTCGGTTCGTTCTCAAGACAAATTCGCTAACCAATTCAGCAAGTGTATTGGCTATAAATATTTCTTCTGCCCGTATTGTACAGCCAATAAAATCATCAACCGCATCGGTAATAAAATAACGCTTAATTCTTATGGTTTCAGCTGACCATGCTTCGGGACCTTTCTCTAGTAAATCTCTTGCCTCTTGTTTAATAAGATCTAGGAATCCACTATCTCTTAACACGATACCCTCTGACACCATTTTAGGCAAAGAAGGTCTTGCTCGTTCACAATCACTTTTAAAAAACTCCTTATATGAAGTTAAGTTATGTACAAATACCTCTATATTCCAGCCAAATTCAATGACTGATTCTCGATATGCAGAACTGAGGTTACTGTCAAATATCACAATATCAAGGTCAGATGTTTCGGTGGCTTCACCTCGAACGACGCTCCCTGCTAATAAGGCTCCTTGACACGACGGAAAATCATTCAAGATAAACAATTCCGCTGCTTTACATGGATCGAACCTTTTCATTTCCCTCACTCCAATTGCGCTAATTATTTGTCGCAGGCCTATATAAAATTCACAGACTGCAAATGAGTGATATCTCCTTCTAGTACAAGCTTATAACCATTATCAGCCATTTCTACAATCGTAAGACTTGTATCATGAATATAGGGAGGGTCCCATAAGGTTTCTATAGGTGTATTCTTAAAAAATGAATACAAACATTTGATAACGACTGAATGTGTAACAATTAATATATTTCCAGATTTATATTCTCTTTTTATCCGTTCTAAAACCTGAATGGCTCTTGCACGTGTTTCTTCAAACCTTTCTCCTCCAACAGTCGTAAATAGATGTGGTGTATTCCAGAATGACTCAAACTCTGTTGGATACAATTCTTTAATGGATGAATGAGTTTTTCCTTCCCATTGGCCCAGTTTAATTTCTCGTAAATTCTCATCATAAATGACAGGAATATCTCTTTCCCCTCGTATCAAGCTGGCAGTCTCTCTCGTCCTCCCGCTTGGACTTGAGAAAATAGCCGTCAACTCTGTTTCTTTCAATCTCTCACCTAAACAAACTGCATTTTTTACTCCGTTATCTGTTAGATTCGAATCAAGCCAGCCTTGCATTCTTTTTTCACGATTCCAGTCTGTTTCACCATGCCTGGTTATGTATAGCGTAATCATAAACATTCTCCCCTAATTACTTCAATTAGTTTTCTCACTGTTCCTTTTAACTTCGTTTCATTTTCTATCACAATCTCATCATCTGAATAGAAATCAGCAAACGATTGATCCTTATATCTAGGTACCACATGCATGTGATAATGCGTTAATTCATTAAATATCCCGCCATTTTGGCAAATCGTGATTCCATCCGGGTTAAATAGTTTTTTAATTGCTTTCGAAAGAAGAATAGAAGCATTCATAATGGAAACGGCAGTATTTTCATCCAGTTCTTCCGCGTCATAAACATGTTTTTTCGGGAGTATCAAAATATGACCTTCATTAAATGGCTCGTGGTCTAAGAAACAACAAACATACTCATCTTCAAAAACAACATGAACAGGCAGATTTTTATTTGCTAACTTACAGCCTAAGCACTCCATTTAAACACAACCTTTATATTCTATCTGATTTCACTTTAACAAAAAAAAGCCGTTACTCACGACCTTTATACTAGATTTTGAAGTGTTTCTAAAATATATAAAATAAATTGGTGTATCAACGTAAATAGTTGTGACAAGAAATAAAACAAGGGATCAAACATCACATTCATCCTTTCACAGCTGCCTGTCATATACTATGCTTCGTTGGACAAGTATGAAAGTGATAAACGTTTATAATTTTACAATAAAAATGAAATAATCAACTGGCTGAAACTAACAATAATTATACTTTGGCCGAGACCGCTTACTATACCAGTTATGAACCTTAATCGATTATTACTTTCTCGAAATTGCCTTTTTTGGGTCCACCCATCCAATACCATTGGAAAGTTTAATACAATCCCAAGCCAAAGTGGAAAATATAATTCAAAGACAAATAAAAAAGGAAAAAATAAATATCCTAGTAGGATCCCCGTGCATCTTGCGCATAATGGCAGAGTATGCCCTTTTATGGTTAGACTCCTAGACTTCATCCGATGGCAAGGTACGATGTCGGTCAAGACCTTCAGATTAATTACAATTTGGCCCACAGTCACAATCTGGTCCCCCGTCACAATCTAATTTCCTATCACAGTCTGGCACGCAATCAAATGTAGGACAATCTGGCGTACAATCATATTTCTTTTTACGATATTTCTTCCTTCCATAATAATATAGGATAAACAGCATTAATAAGAGCCCTGCAACTGCAGCAATTATCCCAAATACCATTTCTCCATTAATTAATAACGTAGTTCCGACCACAAAGGAAATAATCATCCCTGTCAGCAAAAGAAAAAACATCATTCCACCTTTTTCTTTAGGAAGTTCTTTTATTCTTAAACATTATAATACCAATAATAACTAATAGCATAGGTCCCATAACAAGGTATTTAAAAACACCAGGCGTCGCTAAACAATATAAACTGATTGGCAATGCCCATATAGAACCTATAATAAGCCATATTGGTTTCACAGAAAAACTTCCGTAACCAGTTAAGAACATTGGAAGCAAATACATGATTGTATATGATGTAAGAACATCTGGTTCTGCGCTTGTATGGGTATAAGGGTTAAAGAGTAAAATATAACTGCAAAATAGTAAACTTTCAATTGATACGACAGTCCCAATTAGTCTCATAAACTTCATCTATTCCCCCCCCCCAAAAAAATCAAAGCTAATTATTTATATTCCATTTTTCATTAAAAAAACCTTTTCCGAATTTAAAAAGAGAGCAGCAACATTGTGCCGCTCTCTTCGCTGCCTAAAATTCAGGAAGTCGATCAAGATTGTTCTCTTTTATCCCATCCGGTTCACTTCGTATAATATCTCTTCCGTATTTATGAAAAACATCAACATGGGCAATCTGGCCTGATTTTGCTTCTGTTAAAGCTGTGATGTAATCCAATTCTCTTCCTGAGCTTGTTTTGAATGCGATAATGTCTCCATCATCGTTTTTCCTTACGGCCACGAATTCCTCTTTTCCATTAGGATTGCTTTGTCCTGCCTCTAACTGAGCTTGCTGCTCACTTTGTTGCTTGTATTCCTCATAGATTTTTTCATAATTCTTATCTTCCATAACTCCACCTCCGAACGTATGTTAGTATTTTGCCGTTTATGGTTGATACCTATTCAAAATACACAAAACTGACAAAAAAGCTCATAAACCGCACGTGGTATAATTTACCTAATTGGGGGCGATTATATGGAATCAAATAAGGAAAATGTTTGGTTTTTTATTAAAGATTCTCAGCAGCAAGGTCCTGTTTGTTTATTTGAATTAAGGAAGTTAATTGAACAGCGAGTCCTTTCAGGTGAAACTTTTGTCTGGAATAAATCAATGGACTGCTGGCAAAAGGCAAAAAGCCTTGATAACTTTTCAGAAAGTATCGTTGAATCCTCAAGAATTCACCTTCTCCCGGATAAATTCAAAACAAAAGAGGAATATGAAGAAGCCACTTATCCAAATGGAAGACCCTATGTCCGTTACCTTGCTAGATTTTTCGACCTATCCTTATTTTCCATCACTTTTATCCTATCGGTATCTATTCTTTTTCCAGCATTTATTGAAGAAACTTCAAATTTATATATATTTATCGTAAGTTTAATTCTCTGGATTATTGTTGAACCTGTCATCATATCTATTTTCGGCAATACTTTTGGAAGGGCTTTCTTAAGTATAAAAATTAAAAGCGTGAATGGAGAAAAACTAAATTTCAAAACTGTGTTTAAGCGAAGTTTTTTCGTTAATATATTAGGTATGGGATTCGGTATCCCAATTGTTAATTTTATTTGTTTCTTTTTTTCTTATCGTGACTTAAAGGGCCATGGAATGTCCACTTGGGATTATAAAATTGGAACCGTTATTTTGTATGGAAAAGTGAGTATGTCTAGGCTTTTTATTGCGGGATGTTTACCGGTTGGATTGTTAGCCGCAGGATTTTATATTTAAGGTAATAAGAAAAAGTGCTGTTTAAATTGTCTTGAACAGCTACGAACAGATCTTTTTTAATGAAGTTTCCATAACTGGAGCTTTTCTACCTAATCGGCAATAATAGTTTAAAAAAGCTTCTCATCTTGGAGTGACGAATGTAATGAAGATTTTTGATAAATATCATGAGCCTCGAAAAAATGGAAAACTGCTTTCCGAGATTACAGGGAAAAAATTTAATGCCGCAAAGATAATTTCAGAAACGGAGGAAATTTTCCAACAATGCCGTAAAAATGTGCCCTCCCTTCCATTAAACAAAGTAATCAGAGTTCCTTTTTTGAAAAAATTGACTGAGGGTTTGTTTCGATTATTGGCCAGGCCATTTAGCCTCTTGGAACCTACAAAGCTATACGTCGATTCGACCGGGAATGTATATCCGGAATGGAAGCAGAAACTGGATGATGAATACGAAAATCTCCTTCGCACCATCACCAGGGAAGTAAATATTGAAGATTTTGGCGGGATTGGGGACGGAAAAACAGATAACACAGCTGCTTTTAAAAAAGCGCTTGGAGATGGCCGGGTAAAAGTAAAGGTGCCGGAGGGCACTTTTATCACAAAAGGTATTCGCCTGCCTTCCTGTACATTACTAGTAGGAGCCGGAAAGGGAAAAACAATCATAAAACTGCATGAGGGTGCCGCGAAGGGAACAAGATTAATAACCAATGCTAACCATTGGAAAGGAAATCATCATGTATATGTACAGGGAATGAGTCTAGATTGGAATGTCGAGAGACTTGGGGATGTAAAAAAGACAAGTACGTGGGGCAATCATTCAAGCTGTCTTACCTATGCCAATGTCACCTATGGATGGGTGAAGGATTTGGAAGCGATCAATCCGGGACTCCATTGCTTCGATATTTCCTCAACCCTGTACAATTATGCAGGTGACGGCTTTCGTGCCAAAGGTGGCAGCCAGTTTGTGTGGCTTGATAACCTAATTGGATATGGTTTTGGGGATGATGGGATTACAACACACCATAGTGATTACATACTTATTACTTACTCACATATGTGTGATCCAAGCGGACGAGCCCATCAACGGGGTGTGTCGAATTCAAATGGCATTGAAATTGATGATGGCTCAAGGAATGTAGTGTTAGTTAATAATTCTTCAGCAAGATGCTTTGGAGGCATTGAAGTAAAGGCTCATCAAAATTCGTCTGCTGCCTCCAATATTCAAATTGCAGGGCATATTTCCGTAAACGACAACCGTTCTTATAACTTCCGTCATATCGGACACCATAAAAGTACAGATACAGAGTCAAAGTCGGCATATAATATTTCTGCGATGAATCTTGCCTCTATTAGACCGATCTTAACAGATTTATATAAAAATTCCACACCTCGGGGCTTAGTGGTGTCAGGATATAAAAATGTGGTTATTAATCATTTTACATTGATTGGGGACCCTGATTACGATTTTAGAAGCAACCCTATTATTGCGTTACAGTATCGAGCAAGAAATGTGGTTCTAAACAATATTTCAGTAAAAGATTTTAAGAGTGCTAGTGCAGTTATTAAGGTTTATGGAGGAGAAAATCGCGCCGATTCCATCTTAATCAATCACGTCGAGGCTCGTGACTCTGCCTCAAAAGTGGTTGATATAGGTAAAGGTGTACAGGATATACGAGTGGAACACATAAATTTAAATTAAAAAAGCGCCAAAGATATGATTATCTATGACGCTTTTCTTCTTTTTCCACTACAATTTCGTCCACCAACTTTTCCGCAACTTTCCGATAAAGGTTGCTCATGTGTACAAGCGAAGAAATCATAAGTATCTGTTCGAGATGGGCAGAGCTCCGATCCTCCATTTTTGCTACTTCTTCCTTTACATCGTTGACCTGTTCATTAATATGCATTTTAAAATTAGCAACATTTTTTTGAGAGAGCGCTAAATAACTATTATAAAAAGAATCAATTTCTATATCCTCTTTGATAATCCTTTTATTTAACCCATCGAGCGTTACCTGGATATCGTTAATCGATAGAGCACCTTTTAGTTGGTAAATCAAACTGATTAATATTAAATGTTCTTTTGAGTACTTCTTATTTTTTATTGGGAAAATGAGTTTTCCCTTAGCATAATTATTAATCATGGTTTTTGTCAAAACCTTATCCTCTGTATTTCGCTTCGAATGGGCGAATTTATTTTCAAATAACTGAATTACTTGATCCATATACAAGTCAATATTCGGTATTTCATCTAACGAAAGATTTGTTTCCAGTCCAAGCTGACCAAGTATTTCTTTGATTTTTTCCATGATAAAAACTCCGATCCACGTTTAATCTGATTAACATTATATCGTAACAATTATCCGTTGACTAGGTATTGTTTTACGAGTATCATTATAAGTAGTTATTAAAACTACATGTTGCAATAGGAGGGTTATTACTTGAGTAATTATATTCGGGAACCAATTAATGGACTCACGCATTTATCAGGAGCGCTTTTATCTTTTGTAGGACTTCTTGCGATGGTTATTAAAGTGTCGAGTACAACATCGTCAGCTATGGCCATTACAGCTGTTATCATTTTTGGTGTCAGCATGATCCTCCTTTATTCAGCTTCTGCCACTTATCATATGGTAATAGCTAAAGATCATGTTATTGCTTTTTTAAGAAGACTTGACCACTCGATGATTTTTATTTTGATTGCTGGTACCTACACACCTTTTTGTTTTATTAGTTTAAATGGTACAACTGGTAATATACTTTTTTCCATTATTGCTGCGGTAGCATTAAGCGGGGTTGTTTTTAAAATGGTCTGGTTTAATTGCCCACGCTGGATTTCTACAGCTTTGTATCTTGTCATGGGATGGATGATTGTATTTGTATTCTCGCCATTAGCGGGAAGCATGGATTCAATGGGGTTAATTTTATTAGTACTCGGCGGTATTTTTTATACAATCGGTGGAGTTATTTACGGAGCAAAACCAAAATTCCTTCAATCTAAATACATGGGCTTTCATGAAATTTTCCACATCTTTATCATGCTTGGGAGTTTATCTCACTTCTTATGTGTATTTTACTTTGTAATTTAAAAATACAAAAACGCCCTCAAAGGCGTTTTTCACATTGAACTATGAGTTGTTTTTATTCTCTCTTGCAGCTTGTTTCCTTGCTTTTTTGCTTAACCCTTTATCGGCACCAAACTCCGTATCTGCTTTGTTTCCTCCAGTATGCGGCTGGTTCCGATTGTTATTTTTATTGGTCATTGGTGATATCCTCCTTTTATGTAGATTGGCTAGTAACACCTTTATACTGCATAAAAAGATAGGTATTTATACCTAAAATCTCTTTATTTCTTTATCATAATAAAGCGATAACAAATATTAAGAACTATCCCTTTTGAGCACCTAAGAACTCTGTTGGAAGTTCGGTTTCGACTACTTTATTTTCGTTGTACACACGATAGGCTTTGCTAGTTGGTCTTGAACTAACTATTTTACTTATTTCTTGTTCAATGTAATGAATGGCAACCCCATCATCGGCTGCAATACCTGCTTGTATCTTATTAGTTCCAATAAGATTATGGTACGCAGGTCTTCTTTCTGCTTCCCCATCATAATGAGGACAATTACTGCCTTTTAGGAAACCCAAGCAATGGAGTGGTTCCAGTCCGTCCCCAAAGGAGTCCGTTACCCCTTCCTCAAACCAACAAATGGAACCCGCACTAATCCCTGCTAATAGGATTCCTTGGTTCCAAGCTTTTTTTAAAATGATGTCTAATCCCCAATCCTTCCACAAGGCTAACAGATTTTTTGTATTTCCACCGCCAACGTAAATAATATCTTTATCCAAAATATAGCTCTCCAAATCTTTGGTCGGCGGTCTGAATAATGATAAATGTGATGGTCTGCAGTTTTGGTTTTGGAAAAAGCCATAAAACCTTTGAATATAATTCTCTGAATCTCCACTCGCAGTGGGAATAAAACAAATCTTTGGATTTTCTTTACCTGATTGCTTCAAAATATAAGTATCCAACAATGTATTTTCCGGCTCCATGGAAAAGCCGCCGCCGCCAAGAGCAATAATTTGCCGCATATTTTTCCTCCTGTTTAAAGTCTTATCGATATGCTTTTATTCCATTTTCAAATGCTTTTACATCGTTATTTTCCACCCCATGCAGGGCTTCCTGCAACGCAAATGTACTCCTGTAAAACCTAACTCGTTCAGCTATTTCGGCTCCATTTGGATACAAATCCAAACACATGTTAAAAAAATCTTCCCCATAACTGGATAGTATTCCTGCAAGATCATATGCCGGGTCACCTCTACCACTGCCGCCAAAATCGATAATCCCTGAAATAGTATAGGTAGTTGGTTCCCATAAAATATTTGTCGCCCCAAAGTCACCGTGGACCAAGGTGGTGTTGAGGTTTGCGCATGCTTCACTATTTAGAAAGGTTTCAAAAGAATAAGAGATTTGTCGTTGTATTTCTGCCCTCATAAAAGGATAAAGCTTATTTTGTATTTTTTGATAAAGGGTTCCCATTTGTTCACGGGGATCTGTTTCCTCTAATTGTAGTTTATTTTTAGAAATTGAATGAATTTCGAGAAGGAAGTTAACAAGCTGTGATGCAAGACTTTTTAAAACTTCTTCATTTTTAATGCGTCCGATACTAGCTTTCCATAATGGAGAGCCCTTAATTAACTCATAGCCAACAAAAACTTTTCCTACTTCCCATTTTTGAAAAGATTGATAGATGGGATTTGGAATTGGTATCGATATAGTATTTTGGATAGTTTCTAAAATCTCAGTCTCTCTTTTTAAACTGTCTATCCCCATTGGATATTTTGGAAATCTAAAAACGATGGATCCATTTACAATGATGACATCATTATTTTGACCAATATCATTAAGCTGACAGTCCTTAATGGAAAGGCTGGGGTAAACCTGGTTAATACATTCAATATATTTCTCCATTCTCTATACTCCCTTTTAACTCTTCCTATGTCGTAACAAATGGCAGACTAAATCTATTTGGATTTAGCTGCCTTATCTCTCTTACCAATTCACGTTCGCATCAGGTGCCTTGTCGGCTACAAGATTTAATTGAATATTATATTCTAGATAAGCTTTTAATCCAGAGAGGACCATTATGTACCCTCCCATAGAATCGATGGCCTGGTTTACCATATCATCTCCGCTTCCAGAAAAGCCAGTGTTTGTAATGGAAACAAAGGTTTCACTTTTAGTTCTAGGAGTAAATAGCCACTCAACCTGTGTGCCGTCAGTCCATTCAATTCTTATTAGCTTGTTTTGCTCCAATTCTTTAACAAATAATTCATCGCCGACAGCATACATTTCCCAGTCCCACCGGATTGTTTTTCCCTCTTCTAATCTTCCGCTGCTTTTGGTGAACCAGAATTTTGTTGTGATTTCTGGGTTTATAAAAGCCTCATATACTTCCTCGACCGGTTTGCGGATAAGCATTTCTGCTTTAACCACTGGTATTTCATTTAGTGTTATCATGCTAAATACTCCTTTTCCTTTATTTATAGCCATTATCACTCTATGGTATCTAATTCGAGCTTATTTCATTTAATACTTTTTCAGATAATCGATTAGCAATTAATTTATAGCCAGCAGGATTGGGATGTAAAGAATCACTGAAATAGGTGCCTTTGGGTTTATCTTGAAATAGGTCAAGCGTGGGAACAAAAGAGGTTCGCTGAAAATTACCTGCAACTTCGATAATCCCATTGTTCCAATCTGTTATGGTGCTTAAAATTTCCTTGTGATTCGAGTATTCTACATATGGTTGATAAAGACCTAAAATAAAAATAGGAGCCCAGGGATTTCCTCTTCTTATGTTTTCAAGGATTTTATTGAGGTTGGTTGTGAATGTAACTTTACCCTCATTTATTTTTTTTACATCTAGTGGGTTAAATTGATAATCGGCACTCTTTCTAAAATCATTCGTTCCGATAAAAAGAATAATATAATTTGCTTGTTTTATTTGCGCAGTGATTTTTTTATCCTGCAGTTGTTCGAGAACTTTATCGGTAGAATATCTAGGTATAGCAAAGTTACTCAGTTTGACAGGGGTATTCTGTAAATCCTCCAATTTTACTTTAACATCTTCTATGTATCCCTTTTTTGCAGGGTCCCCTACTCCATGTGTGATGGAGTCACCCAGAGCTACAAGGTTAATACCCTTTGTACTGGCCGAGGAACTACGAATACCGGTATAAGAAGCAAACAGAATTACGCTTATACAGAGAAAAAAGATAAAATTTTTCATATTTCAAACTCCTACTTGTATTGTTATTTAGGAGTTTTCCCAGTGGAACCGACACTCATGTAGTATCATAAAAGAATTAAACTCCAGATAGTTTCTAGTTTTTATCTAACCCATGGAAGGAACCCGAAAATATGCAAGCGGGTCTTTCAAATCATCTGTAAAAACACCTGTATTTCTGAGAACAGCTTCTGCAAAATTCAAATAGTTAGAACCTGTAGATGTTATGACATTTTTATCAATAACAAGATGTTCTTTTAACTGATTTTTTGGAACTAATACATGACTGTATAATGGATCGTCCGTATCTAACGAAGCTGTATACTTTACTTCCTCTAGTATGCCTGCAGCACCTAATATAGCAGGGCCCCCACAGATTGCTGCAATTTGTTTCTTATCGCTATAGAAATGCTGGACTATTTTCTTTAGTTCGGCGTTATCTAGAATAGGCGCTGGGTTACCGCCCGGTATGATTAATACATCAAAATCCTCAGGATTCACTTGATCTATCGTTAAATGGGGAATGACCTGAAATCCGGCACAAGACTGAATAGGTCTTATCTCATTTTCAACAGTAAAAGAATTTATCTGGTACTTTGAATCTATACAGGTTAATAAAATCATGACTTCAAAATCAGCAAAGGTATCATAAGTTAATAAAAGTGCCTTTTTCATATTATCTTTCTCCTTTTTAGTACAGAAAAATTTGGCCTTAACGATGAATAATGTCGTACTTTTATCTCTTACATATTCAAGAAATTTAGTTAATAATCCTCTAAAAAATATAGATATGTAAATAAAAGAGGAACCCCTCATATCGTGGAGTTCCTCTTCTATGCTTTTAATTCGTCTATAATCTTGTTTAGTTCTTCTTGCAGCACGATTGCATGATTATATACGGGATCTTTTGCACCGTATAGAAGAGTTACTCTTCCTTTTGAAGTCAGTGTATAGATTTCATTTATGATCTTCTGTTTCTGTTCATCCGTACGCAACTCCTCTAAGTACTTAGCACGAAACTCCTCAAACAACTCTGGCTTATGACAAAACCATTTGCGAAGATCAGGACTTGGAGCAATCTCCTTCTCCCAAGCAGTCAACCTTGCCGCCTCCTTCGAGATTCCACGCGGCCAAATACGATCCACTAATATCCGAAAACCATCAGACTCATCATACGGCTCATAAACCCTCTTCAAGAAAAAATCACCCATTAAAATCCCTCCTCAACTAGATTCGGTGAAAAGTGTCCATACCAGGTGGACACTGTCCACGGACGGTGACAGGCACCATCTTATAATGATTCTAATTTAGTCCTCGTCTTTTATGTCGAGGTCTTCGGGGATGGGTTCGTTTAGGATTTCTTCGATTAGGTGTTTGTATTTTTCGAGTTGTTTTAGGTGGGAGTTGAATTGTTCTTTGTTGATAACCCACGTTTCTCCGTCATGGATGGCGCGAATTTTTTTTTGTTTGATTAAGTCTTCTATAGCTGCTTCTGGCATGGATAAGTACTCTGCTGTTTCTTTAATGGTTAGATACATTTAATTCATTCCTCATCTGTAATGGTGATATTATTTACTACTCTTCCTCTGTTGGCACACCAATCGTTATCCCTTTCTTTAACCTTCATCCTAACATTCCTGGCCGATGGTTAAGGAAGTTTTGGTAAGCAAAACCTCTCACCTCATCCTCTTTAAAATTCTTTAATAATTCATTAATGAGATTTTGCGTTTTAGAAGCGTCTTCTAAATTCGTTATAAATGTTCCAATCCCATCAAAATCGGACCCTAATCCAATATGGTTTACACCGCCTAATGAGCAGAAATGATCGATGTGCCTGATAAGATCAGATATGGTTGCCTCTCCTGTTTCTTTTACAAATGGAGGATAATAAACAACATGTATCATGGCGTTTCTTGTAAACATGGCTTTTGCCTGATCGTCCGTGACATTACGGGGATGCTGACAAAGTGTGCGTGAATTAGAGTGACTTGCAATCGGATACTTGGCTAATTCAATGACCTCCCAAATCCCCTTATCACTAAGATGAGAGATATCAGTAAGGATTTCATGTTCATTATTAAACTGAACAATCGCTTTTCCAAACAGCGTAAGACCTGCTCCCCGCGGTTCACCTGCTCCATCTGCTGCGAGATTTGCATTATTCCAGGTCAAACCGACGGAACGAACACCCAACTGATATAGAACATGGAGCTTCGTTAAATCATTGCCGATCGCATCTACTCCCTCAAGGGTTAGCATCGCGCCAATTTGGCCGATATTGATTTTTTCAAAATCTGACCACTCTTTAATATGGACCATATCAGGATTTTTCCCAAGTACTTCCTTATAAAAATAATCAATTTGTACAAGCGCTTCGTGAAATTTCTGATCCGAAGGAATGTCTGGCTCTATAAAAATGGCAAAGCATTGAACTTTAACCTGCCCTTTATGTAATCTTTTCTTATTCGTCTGTAATTCTATCGCGTCTGCAAAACGCAGCGAACCTTTTCCTTCGGAAAGCTTAAGTAATGCGTCACAATGCAGATCAATTAATTTCATAGTACGCCGACTCCTTTTTTAAGAAATTTTATCATAAATAACAAAGAAAGGTTAAATAAGGAAAGCGGCATGTTAAATACTAACATTTTCGTAGTAAATAATTACCAGTAGTAATAACATTAAGAATATTAAAAATTACCTATTAATACTAGTAAATAAATAGTAGAATTTATGTATAAACTACAGTAATGGAGGTGAATGTACCCATGACAAACAAACCAGTTCATTATGACGGCAGTATTCAAAGCAATGAAACTTCTGCAGCTAATTCAACAGTAAATGAGCCATTTACATTAACTGACGAAATGCGTGCAAACATTAGTGGAAACCCTTACTTCAGTGAAAACAATAACTAAAAAATAAAAGGAGTTTGCACACGCAAATTCCTTTTATTTTCGGTTTAGATTTGTTTTTGTATCTGCATATAATCACGTTTGTTACACAAACTAGAATGCATGCTAGATACAGAAAGGACGATACAAAAATGACAAAAGTATTGTACATAACAGCTCATCCTCATGATGATACTCAGTCTTATAGTATGGCAGTTGGAAAAGCATTTATTGAAACTTACAAACAAGTGAATCCTGATCATGAAATTATTAACGTGGACCTTTACAAAGAAAATATTCCACAGCTAGATGTTGATGTTTTTAGCGGCTGGGGTAAGCTTCGCTCTGGTACAGAATTCGAACAGCTTTCAACTGATGAAAAAGCAAAGGTTGGCAGACTATCAGAGCTTTGTGAGCAATTTATTTCTGCGGATAAATATATTTTTGTTACACCACTATGGAATTTTTCCTTCCCGCCGGTTATGAAGGCCTACTTGGATTCTGTATCTGTGGCAGGGAAAACCTTTAAATACACAGAAAAAGGTCCAATTGGACTGTTAACAGACAAAAAAGCCTTACATATCCAAGCACGTGGAGGCATTTATTCTGAAGGTCCTGCGGCAGCAATGGAGATGGGTCACCGCTACCTTGAAATTATGATGCAATTCTATGGAGTCCCATCATTTGAAGGGTTATTTGTTGAGGGACATAATGCAATGCCTGACAAGGCCCAAGAAATCAAAGAAAACGCCATCGCACGGGCAAAAGATTTAGCACATACGTTTTAATGCCGTAAGAGCCAACACCCTTGTTGGCTCTTTTGTATTACATGTGAAATCCTTTATTGTGAAACAAACCTACCTTACCAATAAATCATAAAGGGTACAGGCGACAATCTTGGTAGCAGCCTGTAAATCTGAAAGTCGAATATTTTCATCCGCCCGGTGTCCGTTTGCTTCTTCTAAAACTTTGGGTCCGACTCCAAACATAATCGTTGGAATTCCTGCCGCAAAGAAGTGACGAGCATCTGTATATAGTGGTACTCCATGGACCGGTAATTCTCCGTCCTCCTGTAAGATTGACCGCCAATTGGCATCCAAAGCTTGAATCAATCTTGTATCCTCCGGAACGGGGCCAAAGCTTTTGGCATGGAGAATTTTTTCAACCTCCACTTTTATCCCTGGAATTTCTGATACTGCTTGATGGACCATTTCTCTAAACTCAGATTCAGCTCGAACAAAGTCCTCTTCAGGAATTAATCGTCTATCTACCCTTATCGTGCATTCATCAGGAACAACATTTGTGTTAATTCCACCTGAAATAAGTCCTACATTCAATGTTGGAAAATCAATCCCTGGTACCTGCGACTTTTTTTCTGCGAGTATTTTACGATAATCGTATAACACCTGTAGGATTTTGGTAGTCGCCTCAATCGCGTCAATTCCGGTATGCGGCAGGGCTGCATGTGCTGACTTTCCAGTTGTCTTAATTTCAAAATGTAAACAACCGTTATGTGCGTTGACTGCTGAGTAGGTAAATCCCGCTACAATCGCTTGATCGGGCTTGATATATCCTTGGTCAATTAGCCGTCGCGGACCAATTTCTCCTCCTGTTTCTTCATCAAACGTGAATGCCAGGTCCACCCTTCCAGAAAGCTTAGCACCAACCTGTTTTAAAGCAAGTACCGCATAGGTATAAGCAGCAATATCAGACTTTGAAACAGCCACTCCTCGCCCATACATTTTTCCATCCACAATCTCTCCTCCGTATGGATCCACACTCCACCCTAAACCAGGAGGTACTACATCTCCATGTGCATTTAACACTACATTTGTCCCTTCACCAAATTCTGTGGTGGCAAGGACGTTAGCCATACTAATCATTCCATTTGCTTTTACACTTTCTTCATCAACCGGAAGAAGCGATACTTGTTCATACCCAAGGCCAGAAAGCTGTTTCTCTAGAACTCTGGCTATCGGTAAACAATCACCTGCAGGATTATCGGATGCAGTTTGCACTAATTTTTTCAAAAAAGCGATGAGTTCTTCCTCATGTTCCTGTATCCACTGTACAATTTTCGCTTTATCCTCATTCATAAAAATCACTCCTCAGCGGTGGTATGCTAATTGATGTAATAGTTGTATGAGAACCTCCAGACCTTTTTCTAAGTCCTGTGTTGAAGTATATTCGAGTGGTGAATGGCTAATACCGCCCTGGCTGGGAACGAATAGAATGGTCGTAGGACAAATACCTGCAAACAGCTGGGCGTCGTGCCCAGCACCGCTATTCATCCAATGACAAGGAATCATATTGTCCGTGCAGATACCTTGTATAATTTCATTAAGCTTATGATTCATTTGGGCAGGCTGAACCTCGTGCCACATCTCAACACTTAAATCCAGACCGAATTTCTTTGCATGGTCTTCAAACATTTGGACGAATTGCTGACAAAAAGACCGTAAAATGGATTCATTTGGATGTCTCGCATCGACAGTAAACTGAACGTGATTAGGAATGACATTTGGTACATTAGGTTCCAGAAAAAGCTGCCCTACACTTGTTACAAGATCCTCATCGTATTCCTTTACACTTTCGTATAAATCATGAATCATGAATACCGCCCCATGCAGCGCGTCTCTTCTCCATTTCATTGAGGTTGTACCAACATGGTTTGATTCTCCATTCACCGTAATTCGAAACCGTTTTTGACCGACAATTGCCTTGACAATGCCAATTGATTTTTCAATTTTTTCTAATGTGGGTCCTTGTTCGATATGTAGTTCAATAAAAGTCTGGATATCATTTCGGACCCTATATTCAGAAAGACCAAATCCTGCTGCCATCATAGCTGTCTCAAAGCTTATTCCCTGTGAATCCTTGATATCACGAATATCTTTAAATGAATAATTCCCCGTCATCACACCTGAACCCCAGAGAGCGATTGGAAAGCGGCTTCCTTCCTCTTCGCAAAAAGAAACCACTTCAAGGTTTATGTCGGGCTGCCCGAACTTTTTTTTCAAATAAATTAATGCTAGAATCCCAGCAATGATTCCATAAGCACCATCATATTTACCGCCGGATTTAACGGTATCAACATGCGACCCAATTAAAATTGCCTGTGCATTTGGAATAGAGGAAGGCAATCTTCCAAATAAGTTTCCAATGGAATCATAATTTGTGTCGAGCCCACCGTCCTCCATCCAACCCTTTAAGGCTTGCTGAGCATCCTTCCAAGACTGGGAATAAAGGGTTCGAGTTACCCCTCCATCAGGCTCAGCCCCAAAAGAGGCAAGCCAGTCGATTGCCTCGCTAAGATTCGTTGGGAACTGATCCATATGCATCCTCCCTTGGCAGTATATACTGACCATCCTTTTCTTGGGTGAGACCAGTGTAATCATCGTAAATGACTTTTCCTCGTAAAATGGTTTTCTTTACCTTTAACATGAATTTTCTATTTTCATAGGGGGAATATCGATTGCGGAAGGCAATACATTGCTGATCCACAATCGTTGTTTCATCTAATGAAATTAAGACTAAATCCCCGTCCAACCCGGATTGAATTCTTCCTTTCTTTGCTGCTATCCCAAACCGATCAACTACATTTGCAGTTCCTAGAGGAAGTATGTCTTTAAGTGGAATTTTCCTTTTCATAGCCTCATCGAGTAAAGCAAGCCATGTAAATTGTACTCCTTGGATTCCTCCCCAAGCTTCCCAAATGGAGTCCGTGTTTTTCATGGAATAAAGACAAGGAGAATGATCAGAACCAATCGTATCAATCCACCCATTTGACATACAATCCCACATTCCTTCTACTTCTTCTCTTGGCCGAAGCGGCGGCGCACACTTGAGAATGGCACCAGATTTAAGGAAATCATCTTCATTAAATAGTAAATAATGAGGACAGGTTTCTACTGTAGCGTTAATTCCACTTTCCTTGGCCTCTTGAATGAGTTTAACGACTCTAGGTGAACTGATATGAACGAAGTGGACCGATGTTCCATATTTCTGAGCAGCCTCTAAAGCATAACTAACCGCCTTTTCTTCCGCGGAAATCGGTCTGCTGGCAAGAAAGGCCCTGTGCTCATCGAGGCTAGTTTGTTTTTTATAAAAAGTAGTAAGGTTATGAATCTCTTTCTCCCATTCTGCATGCAGAGCGAGGATTTTATTTTGTTCAGCTGCTATTTTCATAGCCATCTTCATTTGATTAGGTGAAACAAAGGGAAAATCATCAATACCGCTCTCACACATAAATGCCTTCCATGCAATAATACCCTTACTCATTTGGGCGAGTTCTTCTTGATTACTAATTGAATTACCAGTCATTCCGCCCCACAAAGCATAATCAACATAGGATTTGGAAGTTAAATACTCTCTTTTATTGTTTAGATTTTTCATTGTTGTCACGGAGGGAGAACAATTTAGCGGCATATCAAAAATCGTTGTCGTTCCTCCAATGGCTGCGGCAAGGCTACCAGTTTCTATTCCTTCCCACTCGGTCCGACCGGGGTCATTAAAATGAACATGTGCGTCGATAAATCCAGGAACCACTAGGCAGCCACTTGCGTCTATGAAATTGGCATTGTTCTCTGTCATTGGTTCAGGTTCGCACTCGTAATGAGTATCAATCTTGCCATCTATAATTCTTATATTTTTGTACCGAAACCCTTCTCCTGTAAAAACATATCCGTTTTTCACCCAAAGTTCAGTACTCATTTTTCCTCCTAACTCCCTCGGTACGTACTGTACCCTCCCGGTGAGATTAAAAGCGGCACATGATAGTGGGAATCTGGCTCAGAAATACCAAATCGAACCGGAACACAATCCAGGAATGAGGGATTTTCAGTGGCTGCTCCGCGACTTCGGTAATAGTCTCCAACATAAAAAAGAAGTTCATAGATTCCCAGTTTCATTTGCTCCCCCTCCAAAAGGGGGTGGTTTAATCTGCCGTCTTCATTTGTATGGAAAGATGCAATGATTTCGTTCTCTACATTTGGACCAACATGTACTAGCTCTACTAATACACCGCTCGCTGGCCTTCCTATGCTAACATCAAGGACATGCGTTGTTAGCTTCCCTTTCATTTATTGGGTTCCTCTTTAGCTTCTAGGTCAGCACGCGTCATTGAAAAACATTGGAACCCATAAGGGGGACGAGGTTCCGTAAATACTTTTCCTTCTTGTGAGGCAGGAATTTCATCTAAAATCGTTTCCCACGTACGGTTATTAGATTCGAACCGGACCTCTGCTAACTGGGGAAAACGTTCTAGGATTCGAGTACCGATTCGGTAAATGAGATTTTGGATGGATGGAGAGTTTTCTTCATGGAAGACAGTGTACGCAATATCCCTGACCTGTTCTGCTGCCACATAGCCATGTGATGTATTTCCCCTGGCATCCTCAAGGTCGTCATAACGCCAATCAATATTTAAAAAGATAAAGAGCGGGCGGTCAAAGGATTCTGGCAATGTTGTATATTCATCCTTCACATAGCCGTAAAACGAACTGCCCTTTACCTTAATAAGCTTAAGACCCTTTAAAGTACTTAGGTGCTGGGTGGTGATAATGTCATCATTTTCACGTTTTACTTCTATGGAGGCTCCGGCCTGTTCATTTAATGAGTAGCGAAACACCAATGGGCTTGGTTCAAAGCTGCCATTTGTCGGGACAGGAAGTTCTTCAAAGGAAATCTGTTCACCTGAGATATTAATGCCTGTCATATGTGAGTACGTCTCAAGAAATCGTTGTGCAACAAATTCAAGGAACCCTTCCTGGGTGGCTCCCTGATAATCTCCTGCATGCTTAAGGATGAAATTTTTCATAGAATCGGTTGCAACAACCAACGTGTTATCACCATCTTTAAATGAGGAAAAAAAAGCTTCACCTTCTACAGCGACTTTTACATTCATGCCAAATAGAATGTTTTTGCTCCCTGTGAATGTGGACTCGGGAATGTTTCGAATCCCCGTTAACGGCTTAGCGTAGGTACGATAAACCCAAACATCTGCTTTTCCGTAGCTCATCGTTCTTTTCATGTTGTATTAGCCTCCTTTTGTCATTTTAAAAGGCTTAAATCAGTCTTTATGAACGCTTCCTCCTATGAAAATATCATTCAACCGAAACCCAGCAATTTTATAGACTTCACGTAAGGCGATGTTAAACTCTTCCTCGTAAGAGTTATGAATTCTTTGCTTCATTGAAGCCAATATCGTCTCCTTGCTTTGACCTTTTACCGCCATGATGAAAGGGAAATTGAATTTATTCACATAGCTTTGGTTAAGAGAAACAAACTCCTCAAATTCCTCCTTTGTTAGCTTATCTAGGCCTGCTCCTTTTTGCTCCTTTTGGGAAATCTCGGACATTTGCAATCTTGTTCCTAAATCCGGATGTGCTCGCAGTAATGCTAACTGCTTAGATTCCTCGGCATTTTGAACAATATCAATCATCGTTTGTATAAGGTGTTCACAGGATTCGAACGGCAAATTCCCCCATGCACCGGAAGCTACCCACGGAGAGTGTTCAAAGACCCAGCCTATCTTTTGTACAAACTCCTCCTTTTTCATTTGGTTTACTTTACTTTCAGCCCATATATTTTTATTCATAACTTCATCTCTCCCCTTCTAATTTGTTGGATGGTTTTAATTTGGGAGAAACACACAATTTATTAAATCACCAGCTGGATTACCGTTAAAACTATATATATTTTTTAGACCCCCTAAAAATACCCACCTGTTCTATCTCTAATCATATGAATCTTTCTAAATGGCTCGACTATTGTCAGCTATCGGTGGCACAGCAAACTCGTCCTGCCATTTTTTCATCATATTATCGAAATGCCGAAATAGTATCTACAAACCTGTCATATAATCTAACAAGTTTTTTTATCATCCTAGACCCAAATAGTCTGTAAGCAAACCTTACAACAAGAAAGCAATTCTAAGCGGGTTATAGAATAATGAATCTCAAGTTAATAGATTATGAATCCTTACGTACAAAATGAAAAAACTCATCACTGAAGGAGAGATTACATGTCAGATATTCTTTTCATGAAAAAAGCCATTCAGGAAGCGCTCCATAATGTCTTAACCAATCACGGCGGACCGTTTGGAGCCATCGTGGTGAAGGATGGAGAAATAATCGGGGTTGGCCGAAATGAAGTAACATCCTCTAACGATCCAACCGCACATGCAGAAGTCCAAGCTATTCGCGCTGCCTGCAGCTATTTAAAGGATTTCCAACTATCGGATTGTGAAATCTATACGAGCTGTGAGCCTTGCCCAATGTGCATTGGTGCTATTTACTGGGCGAGACCAAAGGCTGTTTACTATGCATGCACGAAACAGGATGCCGCCAAGATCGGGTTTGATGACCAGTTCATTTATGAACAACTCGAACTTCCGATGGAAAATCGGCAAATACCCATGAAAAAAATCTTTCCGGAGGATGGTGACCTTCCTTTTCGGACATGGGAAAGCTCTAAAAACAAAGTTGAATACTAATCTTAAGCTAGAGGGTGTTGAGCAATGGAGAGAAATCAATTAACCCGAAGAATTGCAGTTGCCTCAGGGAAAGAGCCTGCGGACACTGTTGTCAAAAACGGCAGGATTATCGATGTGTTTAACGGAGAAATAATTGAAGGCGATATCGCTATTGTCGATGGTTATTTTGCAGGGATCGGGCAATATAAGGGGAAAAATATTGTTGATGCCAAGGGGCGTTATGTAATTCCTGCCTTTATTGATGGTCATGTTCATATTGAATCTTCTTTGGTGACGCCTAGTGAATTTGCCAAAGTCCTCCTTCCTCACGGAGTAACGACCGTTATCGCTGATCCCCATGAAATTGCGAATGTCCTGGGTACTGCCGGCATTCAATATATGCTCGATTCTTCCGAAAATCTTCCTTTTGATATTTATATTATGCTTCCTTCCTGTGTTCCTGCGACAAGCTTCGAAAACTCAGGCGCTATTTTAAAAGCAGAGGATTTAGTTCCCTTTTATCAACATCCTCGAGTCCTAGGATTAGCAGAGGTGATGAATTTTCCTTCCGTCCTAAATGCTGAAGATGATATGCTCAACAAAATATCTGATGCTAAACAGTTCGGAAAGACAGTGGATGGTCATGCTGCGGGATTATCTGGTACTGATTTGAATGTGTATATGGCTGCAGGTATTAGGACCGATCATGAAAGCACAACCGCGGAAGAAGCGAGAGAACGCCTTCGAAGCGGGATGTATTTAATGATCCGTGAAGGGACTGTAGCAAAAGATTTGCAGAATTTGATTCCGGCAGTAAATGAGTATAATTCGCGGAAGTGCTTATTTGTTACCGATGATAAGCATTTAGATGACCTAGTAATTGGAGGCAGCATTGATCATAACGTTCGGCTGGCTATCAACTTAGGAATTTCCCCGGTAACAGCTATCCAAATGGCTTCCATCAATGCAGCAGAATGCTTTGGGCTTAGTGATAAGGGTGCAATTGCCGCCGGTTACAAAGCGGATTTTTCTTTAGTAGAAGAACTTGAAACTTTAAAGATTATACACGTTTATAAAAACGGAAAAGCCGTTGTAGAAGATGGTAAGTTGGTTACGGATTGCATTTCCACTCATAAGGGTGGCAGTGCTAACTTAAAAAATTCTGTCCATTTTGACGACATCTTAAAAGCAAACTTCAATATTCCATTATCAACGAACAAAGCAAATATCATTGAAATCATTCCTAACAGTCTTATAACACGGCATATCGTAGAAGAAGTAGACACCTGCAATAAAGGGTTCTTCCAACCTTCGACCAGTGGGGACCAGTTAAAGCTCGCTGTAATCGAGCGCCATCATTTCACGAGGCAAATTGGTTTGGGCATTGTGAAAGGCTTAGGATTAAAACATGGTGCAATTGCTACCACAATTGCCCATGATTCACATAATCTCATTATTGCTGGGACCAATGACGATGATATGGTGTTAGCTGCAAATACAATAAAAGAAATGCAAGGCGGGCTGGTTGTGATTAAAGGAGGTCAAATACTTGCTTCTTTAGAGTTACCCATCGCAGGATTAATGTCTGACCGCCCTTACCGTGAAGTCTACAGTAGTCTCAATAACCTTCACATTGCTCTTGAGCAGCTTGAAGCAAACGATTATTTCAATCCCTTTTTAACCCTTTCCTTTTTAGCGCTTCCTGTTATCCCAGAGTTAAAACTTACCGATAAAGGTTTATTTAAGGTTTCAACCTTCGAGCATATTAACATCAGTACTGTTTAAAATTCGTGCTTTTAAGACACACTATCATCCGAGAAACCGAAAAACGGTTGCTTTCAATGCCATTACCTGTCAAACTAAATAGGATAATTAACTTCGAAAGAAAGTAAATGTAGGTGACGAACATGATAGAAATAAAATCTTCAAAGCTTAGTGACGGAGAGTTCAATCGAGGAGTATTCGCTACACGTGATATTAAAAAGGGCGAGCTTATCCATGAAGCACCCGTTATCGCCTATCCGAATGAAGAGCATGAACACATTGAAAAAACATTGCTTGCTGATTATGCGTTTGAATATGGGATTAACCATACATGCATTCTCTTAGGTTATGGGATGTTATTTAATCATTCCTATCAGCCTAATGCCACATATGAGATAAATTTTCCTAACCATACCTTTGACTTCTTTGCTTACAAAGATATTAAAGCAGGCGAAGAAATTCTAATCAACTATAACGGCGATGAAGAGGACCAAGAACTGCTTTGGTTTGATAAAGAAAAACAAGAAAAATAACAGCCCTGGTTGGCTGTTATTTTTTTTGCACTATGATAGGGTTTACTAATTGCTGCCCTTAACGAGAAGTTGCTGCTCCTGTTTGAGAAGAGTTTTGTTTTGCATGTGCTGTAATGAAATACTTTTCGTAAAACAGATATCTTCGCATAATGAACAGTCTACACATTTAGCAGGATTAAGGGTGATTGATACCTGGTTATTTTCCCTGTCCATTTTCAAGGCATCCGTCGGACATAAAATCGAACAGGCACCGCAAAAATTACAATCATCCGTAATAGTAGGAAGCCTGATATCCTTTTGTTTTTGTAAGATTTCAATTTCCTTCAATTGAGCCAAAAACAACGCTCGTTTATTCATATAAGGAAGTGCAGATTCATTGGTCATCTTCTCATATAGATGAAGAGACACTTCATCCAACTCTCTCTTCACTTTTGAAAGGGTATTCTCCTGTCTTTTTTCCTGATACGATAAAACTTCGGAACCTCCTAATAGTTCTTTAAATGCTAACTTATTCGTTGCTTTGATTTCATTAAAAAAGCTTGATAGGAAGGCACGTCGATCTGTATCAAACGATTTGGGTTTCGCCGAACAAGTGATATCGGACATGATTTTCATAGAAGAACCCGCTATCTTTTCTCCAGCGTCAAGCTCTTTTTTCCAAATCGTTTCACCTGTTGTGATTTCACAGAAAGTACAACCTGAACCAGTATGGTAGATGGTAAGATTTTGACACTTATTTAAGATGGAAACCCACGCTTCTCTAGGAATCATCCCTAAGCAAGGCACCGAAACCGTGATTACATTCTTATCTGAAACTGGCATTTTTTCACAATGTAAGTATACTTGTTCATTTTGTTCACACTGATGAACCAGATAAGATAGTACTTGCACGAGAGAGGGGCGATTAAAAGCAAGAGCATTTGTTGGGCATACGGTTGAACAAAGCCCGCATGCCAAACAATGATTGTCTATTTCAATCTGTTTTTTCGAAAAAGAAATGCTTTTTGTTGGACAATGGTCTACACAGCTATGACAAGTGCTTTTCGGTGATATCAAATGCGCACATAAATTTGGCTCGACCCTCAATGAGGTCATTTTTTGATCCATTACCTTTACCCATTTTAACAAATCCACTCTGCCAACCCCCTCGCAAACAATTACCTACAAATGAATAGCTGTTTCATAAAATAAAACCCTGCCTAAAAATTCACTGATGAGTAAAACCGCAAATGCCACAGAATAAATTTTTACATTTTGCCATTTGCTATTTTTATAGGTTAAAAATAATAACGTAAAGGCTGCTGCAAACGTCACAAGTCTAATCCAAAAGAATATATGGTTGAATGTTAATCTAGCAGTTTCAACCGCTTCTGGCAGACCTGCGAGCAAGGATGAAAAGTAACCTGCCATTACAACCGCTGTGACAGTAAGTGTTAAAACCGAAAGACCAGAAATATTAACGTTTACTTCTCCTCTAATCGCTAAGATTGCAGCCACGAATAGCGGTCCTAATAGTATCGATGTTAGAAAGAAAGCGAAAAGAGTGCTTACTCCATCCCAGGCAGGAATGGCCGGGATCATGTAGATTTTCGCAGATGAAAAGATTGCGACAACTCCTATAATAGAAGTGATCCAGCCTATGGTGCTGCGCTTTGCACGATCATCCTTATACCAAAACCATGTATAGACTAAAATCAATCCGACGAATGCCCCATAAAATGTTACCTCACGACTTAACCATGAGACCCCAAAATTTAAAATTGCCCGATATGCGAAAAAAGGTTGACCTAAATGCAACATGGAAACGAGAAGCGAAACACCTCCAAGAATCAGGAGAGAAATCGATATAAGTAATCCTGTTTTTCGGGATATGCCGGCTTTTTTTCGATCGATCCACCATAGTGTCACAAACCCGCCTAAGATAAGCTGAGACAAAATGGTAAAGATTACAAGTGGAAGATCATGCATCATTATACCCTCCTAAACTGTTTGCCTGGTTTTGGCAAAATAAAATGAGTAGTTGGATGAGTTATAGACGGGTCGGCAAATGCCGGCACCACGTTCACCACACCAGAAAGTTTCGCTTCATTGTAATCAACAATTTCAATCGCCTCCATTGGGCACTTCGATACACAAATTGGTGATTCCCCTACATCGAGCCGGTCGTAACACATACTGCATTTGTCCATTTTTTTCTTAACAGGATTGTATTGCGGCACACCATATGGACATGCCTTGCCGCACATTTGGCACCCAATGCAAAGTTCCTGATTATGAACAACAATTCCATCCTCATCCCGTTTCGTATAAGCACCAACTGGACAAGCCTTTTTACAGGCAGGCTCATCACAATGGTTACAAGCAGTTGATACAAAAGCCCGGACGGGAGAACCCACAAGATCCTCCGGCAGCTCCCGTACCGTTCTTCGTCTCATAGATGGCTCAAGCTGGTAAAAACTTTTACAAGAGATTTCACACGCATGACAGCCGATACAGCGTTCAATATTTACTAAAAACCCTAGTTTTTTCGCCATTGTTATCCCCTCCTCTTTACGCCTTTTCTATTTTGACAAAATTATCATGGAAGGCGATTCCGCGCTGGCCTTTACTATAATCACCCATATCAGAAGGCAATGCCTTTACATTAAAGTTTTCTGTATAATTCACATCTTTCCACCAGCCCTCATACATCACAACCGTATCGCTCGGAACAGTCTTTGTTAATTTGGCTGGCAGCGTCAAATACCCTGCTTCATTTCGGACGTTGACCATGTCATTTGCGCGAATCGAATATTTCTTTGCCAAGTCCGGGTGCATTTCAACAAATGGATGGTCTTGGATGGCACCTAACCAATCGATATGTTGAAATTGACTATGAATACCCAGTTTCCAGTGTGGTGAGATGCAGCGAATCGGATATTCATTGTTTGCCTTATACTCCTCAATAAATACTGGTAGCGGATGATGACCATATTCAACTGCTTTTTTAGAGAAAAATTCATACTTGCCTGAAGGTGTTCTAAACTTTAGGTCTTCCCAGGCGACCGTTACCTTTTCACTTGCCTTCACGGTACCGCCATTTTTTCGAAGTTCATCCCAGCTTTTGACCCCGAATAACTTGCGGATATCATCATTAAATTCTTTTTCCACCCATTCAACGAGATTACCTGAAACAGGGAATGTACAAGATCCTACCTCTAACTCATTCAATTTCTTAGAAAGGCCCATGGCAATCTCTAAATCACTTTTCGTTTCATATAGCGGCTTGATTGCCTGCTCGTTGGCATTCATCCAATAATGCCAGTAACTCACGTTGATTCCTACCGTCTCAAATGGTGTTGTCACTGGTAAGACAATATCCGAATATTCTACTGTTTGATTCATATATAGATCCGCTGTCACAATCAAATTCATTTGATCAAATGCCTTTTTGACTACATTTGGCTCGGGGTCTTGAGCAATTGGATTACGACAGGCAATCCACATCATTTTTATCGGTGGATCATTAGCTTCAAGGACTTGAGCACCAAAATTATTCATATTGACATAACGATCAGCTTCGCCTTTCGTTCCTTCAGGTGCTCCAAAGCTCATCGTATGGTAATTAAATCCCCATGTCTCTCCGCCGATATAATTAACGCCGCCGCCTTTTTTACCGATATTTCCTGTTATCGCTGCAAGGGCATCAATTGCGCGAACCATAGAACCGCCATTTGTATGACGCTGCATTCCGAAACCAATCCAAATATTCGCTGGCTTTGATGTTGCATATTCACGGGCAATTCTCTCAATCACCGGCTTTGGTATGCCTGTTTTTTCAGCTGCCCATTCAACCGTAATATTCTTTTTTACATATGACACAAATTCTTGAAACCCAACGGAATGGTTATTTACCCATGCTTCATCAAATAGGTCATGATCGAGGATGTACCGAATCATTCCAAGCGCTAAGGCTCCATCTGTACTTGGTTTAATTTGAATATATTCATCCGCTTTTGAAGCAGTTTGCGTAATCAATGGGTCAATGACAACAAGCTTTGTCCCTTTTTCTTTCGCCTGCTCAATAAAGTACATGGAGTGGGCTGACGTCCAGGCAGGATTCGCTCCCCAAAGGATAATATACTCCGCATCCATAAATTGCTCTGGATCATTGTTATAAGCCGTTCCCATATCAAAGGCTTGGGCGTCTGAACCGGCTGGGTCACAAGGAGTTCCTTGCGCACGTGTGGTAAACCCAATACTCGAAAGCATTCCTTCTGTTGCGTAGTTTAATATATTGAAGTTACCGGAATACTTATTTAAGCAAATTGGCAGCGTGTTTCCATATTCTTTTTTTATATCAAGCATTTTCTTGGCAATGATTGTATAGGCTTCATCCCAGCTAATTCTTTCCCAATTTCCCGATCCGCGTCCTTTCTGCCTCATAGGGTATTTAATTCGGTCTGGAGAATAGACGATTCGTGGATACGTATTTCCTTTTACACAAAGTCTTCCTTTTGTGTAATGGTTATTTTCATTGCCAGTAACAAACGTAATTCTACCGTCTTCTACTGTTGTGACAATTGAACATGTATCATAACAATTTCGAGGACAGGCATTGAAAAATTGTTGTTTTTGGCTATTGGACTTCGCAGCTGCTGTTGGGACGAGGCCATTCGTTGCTTTACTTCCGATTGCTCCGAGTCCTAAAAGTGTACTTAATGCTGCAGAACCCTTTAAAAAGGTTCGACGAGAAACATTTTCAGTTAACATCTTTATTCCCACCTTCCAGTTGTAAAAATTCCTTTAATATAACGGCCATCGCGTGTGTGATGGGATTTTGATTATTTTGTAAGATTGATTCACAATGCTTAAAACCCCATTGCAAAAGATGTTTTTCTAAGAACATCTTGTAGATTTGACGATGATCTTCAATCGTTGGCTGACTTAAGACATGAAGTATGAATTCCAATTCAAATTGGATGTGATCATCTGGAATCTGCCCTTCATTCGCCACTTGAAGTCCAACATAACGGTAAAAGTTCCGTACATTCAACGTTTCCTGTTGCAAAACGTTTCCTTCATAGTTCCGATAGCTAGATTCAAATGGTGATGCTAATAACTTATTGGGACCCACAAATAAACGATTGTAATCATACTCAAACGTTTGAATATTTCTCTCTGTTACTCCTTCTAACACCTGTAAGCTTTGAGCCACTTCATCTAGTAAACTTGTATATTGATATTCCTTAATTATCTGGACTACCTGTTTCCACTGTTTTCGAGTCAGTTGAAGTAAATCCCCTCGATAGTAATGACAAAACAACTGATAATAGAACGATCGTTCTTCAGGTTTCATTACCGTTTCTTGTGTAATGGTCATATTATTCAACCTCGTTTTTTAACTGAATTTCCTTCTGAAGCTTCTCGAATTCTATCTTTTCCTCATCCGTTAATTTCATTTCTTTCTCTACAACAGGATTTGGATTACCCACATATTCTTCATTTGGAACCATTTGAATTTTTGCTTTTATACTTTCTTCTGCTTGCTGTTCACAGCCTAACAGTGAAATGACACTCATTAGATTGATTAATAGGAAAAGAAAAGTTTTCATATCTCTTTAACTCCCTTCTAATTCTATTAACAGAATATCATGTTCAACAGTGAGCAAATGTAGAAGTGTAAACATACTTTACGCTTCAATGGTGTAGAAAAATGAATTTAGGGCTTCTAGACACACCTTGTTCATCATTTCATAATATTTTAGACAAACTTTCGTTCACATATCTTCTTTTTTTAAAGGCTCTGTTAAATAAGGCTGTTGAGTTACGCTTCAGGAACCAGCGAGAGTAAAGTAAGCGGAGACTTTCCGGTTAAATGCAGAATGGAGCTTTTTTCAAGGTATATAAGGGGAGGTTTTCCGGTTATGCAAAGAAAAATCTTCAATTTTTGAATTTTCGAGTCAATAGGCGGAATCTCTCCGTCTGTTTATGCTATTTTTAATCATAATTACGAATTAAGCGGAATTCCTCCGTGTATTTAAATTCCTAAAATTCACAAAAGTCAACAATATCCTTTAACACAGCCTTTTTAAAAAAATGGATGACTTTCAAAGGTTGTACCAACCCATTGAAAAGTCATCCACTCTCTTTAATTCGATAGATTTTCAATATTTACATGTACATTGTTTAATGCATTGCCTTTTCCACCTGTCACGAATTGTCCCATATCAGAAGGGGTAAAGGTGATCAATTTATTGATTAACGGATGGTTCGGATAAATCAATAACGTCTGCTTTTGTACATCATGGGAGTATTTTGCACGAATGATAATTTCTCCACTTTTACTTAAAAGCTTCACCATCGTATCATTTTGAATATTCTTTTCTTTTGCCAGCTTTGGATGAAGATACACAGATGGCTCTTGGTTGATTTCCTTAAAGGAGTTCAGATTTAGAAATTGTGAATTGATTCTGAAAGGTTCATGATTTAATAATAATGTATACGGGTATTGGGCATCCATCTGACTCCCCGCCGGTTCCAATCCAAATGGTGAAAGTTGATTCTTTTTTGCTTGGAAGGAATAAAGTTCGATTTTTCCTGAAGGTGTCTGGAAATGAAAATCCTCCCATGCCGTTTTAGAATGATCTACTCTCTTTGGTCCGCTCAACAATTCTCGCCAGTTTTTTATATGAAGTTGTTCATATAAGGTATCTGTAAATTCTTGTTCAATAAATTCCTCATCTGTTAAATGAGAAGGAAATGAACTAAACCCCTCCTTATATTCGTTTAACTTCTTCGATAGTAATCGCGCAATTTCTAAATCACTTTTGCTCTCATAGTAAGGCTCAATCGCTGGTTGGTTAATGCTAATCCAATGGTGCCAATAACTAGAAACGACTTCCCATTCTTCAAATAACATCGTTGCAGGCAAAACAATATCAGAAAATTGAACGGTTTCAGTTAAAAAATGTTCAACCGTCACAATTAATTCCATAGCCGATAGAACTTCTTTTAATTGTTTTATATTTGAACTTTGAGTGAGTAAATTCCTGCAAGTAATCCAAAGAAATTTGACAGGCGGGTCTTGTTGTTTTTGAACATCAAGAGCAAAATCGTTCATATCGATGGTCCGTATTTCGTTTTTTTCTATCCCATCTTTTTGGAGGTAATTCAAGATTTGAAAAGTAAACTTCTCCGTTGTCCTCTTTCCAAATTGTACACCGCTACCCTTGATCCCAACATTTCCAGTCATCGCAGCTAGAGAATTAATAGCACGGACATTTTGACCGCCATTCATATTTCTCTGCATTCCAAAGCCAATCCAGATGGTAACCGGTTTGTCGTGACATAATCGTTCTGCTAGGAATTTTATCGCTCCTATACTCTGTCCACATTCTTTTAATGCATCATCCATGGAAAACTGCCGAATATGCTCCTTTAATTCGTTCCAACCCACTGTATGTTTCTCAATAAATTCAAGATCATATAATTCATGATCGATAATGTATTTAGCTATTGCAACTGCGAGAGATCCATCACTACCAGGTTTCACTTGAATAAATGCATCTGATTTTTTCGCTGATTCCGTATAAATAGGATCAATGGTAATGATTTTCGCTCCACGTTTTTGCGCCTCATATATATAGTTCATAGAATGAATGGACGTCCATACAGGATTTACTCCCCAAAGGATAATCGTTCTGGCATGATGAACATCTTCCATATCAGAAGTTTGACATGCACCATAATCGTAATGTAATGCGTCCATTCCTGGTGCCCAACATGGGTTCCCAATGGCCCTTGAAGTATTGCCTAATCCATTAAAAAAACCTTCCATTGCATGATGAAGTACACCCATATTACCTGAATATTTATTTAAAGCTAATGATAAATGGGAATCATAACGTTCGTACAGTTCAATCATTTTATTCGTAATCGTTTCTATTGCTTCTGACCAAGAAATTCTTTGCCATCTTCCACTTCCCCGTGGAACCTGTTTCATTGGATATTTTAGCCGTTCCTGATGGTAGACTTGATTCATATAATTATATCCTTTTGCACATAGTAACCCCTTTGTATAACCATGCGCTGGATCACCTGTAACCTTTTCTAATTGTCCATTTTTTGTAAATCCGAGAATGCTGCAAGCACTATAACAATTACGCGGACAGACATGACGAGTTATTTTATAGCTTTTGTCCATCAATCTCATTCTCTCCTTTACAATAAAAGTGTTTAAAAATTGTTACATTTTTCACAATGTATATAGTTAAAAGTCCTATACAATAAGTATATAAAAATATTGTAAATTCAGAGGACGAAATAATGGCAAAAGGGTGACGATATATGAAACAATTGGGTTTTTTAGTTCATATAGAACAGTGTTTAGGCTGTCGATCTTGTGAATTTGCATGTAAAAATGAACACGGTCAGAAGGATTCATTTCGAAGGAAAATTCATACTGTCTCTGACGCTTTCATGAAGAATGGACAACGTTTTCACCATTTTTCCATGTCATGCAATCACTGTTCTACTCCTGCCTGTCTGTCTAATTGCCCTGAAATGGCCATTAAGAAGAAGGCAAATGGAATCGTGATTATAGATCACTTGAAATGTACAGGCTGCTCCCGCTGCGTAACGGCTTGCCCCTTTGACGCGATTTCTATCAATATGATAACTAAGAAAGCTGACAAATGTGATATGTGCTATGATCGACAAATGCAAGGTGATTCTACGATATGTGTTTCATCATGTCCTGTAAATGCAATTGAAATTATTGATTTGAACGATCCCGTGAACGCTCATTATGATAAAGCTGTATATGGATTTAATATGAAAAAAATGACCAATCCCTCGATAAGATTTGATACTCAAACTGAACCTTCCAAGCTGCGTTTTTGGTCTAACTCATAAACGGATATTAAGGAGATTGACAATATGCTTACTTTTCAGGAACTGATATGCGCCTCTCCTTTTTACCATGCCGAAATTATTGGCGGATGGGAAGGTAAGGAGAAAGGCTTTTTACGGGCTGAGGATAACCCTCTTAATTTAGGCGAACCAACATTATTTATGGTGCGAAGCGACCACCAGACGATATCACGGTTGGATGAACTTATTGCACAGCAAAACGTACAGGGTATCCTTTTATATGGAGGGGTAAAACCTTATATTCCTCACATGATGATTGAAATCATTGAACACTTCAATAAACCGGTTTTATTTTTAAAAGAAGAAATCAATTCTACAACCACAAAAAAGAAAATTACAGATCTTTCACAACTTAAATCCCTAGGTTTATATCATTATGTATTCGAACATACCACAAATTATTGGCTGCAATTGATTGATGAAAAAGGCTTGGCGGGATTTTTACAACGTCTTTCTTTATTGTTAAATCAGAAAATCTTTCTATTGGATGAACACTTTTATCTTCACTCTACACAAGATAGCGATGGAAAACATGATCAATTCAGGCATTTCTCATCGATGTATGATGAGCAAACCGCTTCCAATAAAAGGGAAGTGTTTTCCATGGTACAAGATGGTCAATATCATTATTTCCTTTTTCCCTTATTAGCTGACGACCATCTTTATGGATATTTCCTTTTTCAAGAACAACCTAGTATGATGATTGATGTTTGTACGGAGCAAGTCATACATGCTATTCCAGCACTTCTATCTTTTTTAAAAAAAGAAGAGGCCGTACTTCGAGCCCATCAATCCTATCAGGAAAGTTTCCTTTATAACCTTCTTTATAATAACTTAGATTCAGAACAGGTACTGATTAAACAAGGGAAACAATGGGGCTGGGATTTCACGAAGCCAACAGAATTAATGATAATGCGGTTAAATCAAAAAAACGAAGCAGCTAAATTCAGTATTGATATAGACTCGATAATTAGAAAGGTCCGTTCCCTCATTTCAGCTCGATTTTTACAAGCGATTACTTTCCCTATGCAAGGGGATATTATTATGATTGTTTTTGATTCTGTACACCTTCTCCCTAAAGAGAGGAAAGAGTTTACATTATCTTTAGGACAACAAATCCATAAAAAGGTCGAACAGGACCTTCCGGGTCTAGCATGTGAAATTGGAATTGGCCGCCATTATCCTTCAAATATGGAGTTATTCCGCAGCTTTTATGAAGCAAAGGTGGCTCTAGAATTAGGAAAATATGAAATCAGGCATGAGGCTGTCCGTCACTTTGAGAACATTGGAATCGTCAGACTTCTATCCAATATTCATCACCATGTACTAAAGGAATACTATGAGGAAGTGTTAAAAGACCTATTCTTAGATCAAGAAAACAGTGCGGTTAATATTGAAACATTAGAAGCATTCTACCAAAATAACGCAGATATTAACCAAACGGCTGGACAATTATACATTCACCCAAACACCTTACGAAAGCGGCTAAAAAAATTAGAATCCATTCTAGACATCGACTTCAATCGACTAGATGACCTTCTAGAAATTTACGTAGCTTTAAAAATAATCAAAATGATAAGATAGGTAAAGGTGACAGGCACCACCAAATTAATAATGTTACTCATTATTCTAAAGTGATATTAATAGGCGAAGGAAATTCATCATTGACATTTCTTTCGTCTTTTTTCATGTGAAATCAACCAATGGTCCTTGGAAGATGGTTTAGTAATAAGAGATTCAAAAAAAAACCGTCCTCACTTAAAAATGAGAACGGCAAAGTTTCTTAAACTGATTTTCCAGCCAAATGATTATAGCAAACATTTTACACAGAGATTGACATGCACCTGTTCATTACAGTCAAATTTCCTCATTTTAAAACAATTTCTATTTGTTTGATACCGTTTCAATAACTAGATTATCTAGCATAATATCTTTGTAGCCATTAAAGTTAGCTTGTGCACCTGTCACACCTTGAGTATCGGCAGCTTTGTTAGTGGAATAAATCCCAAACCAGCTTTGACCTGATTCATCCCCTACTAATGTAAAGGAATACGTGCCAGATTTTGCATCTTTATCGCTACTTGCTGTTGATTTTAATTCATCCAAAGTTAATATTCCTTTTTCTTCAAATGGAGCATTACCTGTTACTACTGCATAAGTTCCATCACTACCTGCTTCATAATCAAAAGTGATTTTATACGTTACACCTGGTTGGAATTTGAAGTTTTGTGGTATCGTTTGGTATACAAGTTTGTTGCGTTGCGTTAAACCATTAGTTTTAATTGACCATTTACCAGCAATAACATCATTTACTAGTTTTTGGTTCCAACCTCTTTGAGTATATGGTGCATGTAATTCAGCAAGGTGCGTTCTATTATCTTCCACACCTTCAATATTACCGATTACAAACGGATAGATACCTTGTGCAACATTTTCAAAGTCTTGTACGAATTTATTACTGCTTACTTGATTATTAGAATTATTTTCTACGATACGAATATCATCAAAGTAACTTGCACCATTCCCAGCATCTCTAGATAAATCAATGGTTACATCAGATGCTTCTGGGCCAGTTTCAAAGAATACATACATATTTTGAAAATAACTTGTTCCATCTACTGTTGAAGCCATTTGACCATCTGCTTTTGCTTTCTCGGATCCTAGTGTATTGTGTGCATAAGCTCTAACATAGTTTTTAGCGATAGATTTATCAGTACTATTTGTATACTTTTTGCCGTTAGAAGTAATTGTTATACTTGCTTGTTCTTCACTTCTGTTGTCTATACCGACATAAGCAGCATACTTGGTATTTGGTTTTAATCCCGTTACTTTTTGAGTAACATTTACTTTCTCTTTATTGTTAGAGATTGTTAACATGTTATTATTACCTTCACTCTTCGTAATCTTAACCGCTTCTGAATCTCCTGTAACAATCCAATCTTTTAAGGAATTGCTGTTAAAGCCAGTATCTACAAGATGCATTCCTTCGCTCCAATTAACATCTTTGTTCGTTTCCGCTCTTTTATGAATTACATATGCAGTAGATTTTTTGGCATTTAATGTGATCTGACCATTTTTAATCGTAACGTCTTCCACATTTTGTTTACCTAATTCTGTTAACTCATAGACTTTAACTGTACCCTTCCAGCCAGTTGGAACAGTCCAAGTAGTTTCTCCACCATTTGTATTCCAGTGGTATAATTTTTCCTTCGCTGTTGGCAATTTCTTACCATTTTGATCCCAAGACCATGGTATTAAATACTTTTCATCACCAGGTTTACCTTCAAATATTTTATTACCATTAAATGTAATAGTCCTTGTACGGTAACCATCTTTATCATTTGCAAAATCATTAGACTTTCTTTCAATTATAAGAGTATTTTTACCAGAGTCATCTTTTAATATTGCCTTCATGCCTGGTACCCAGTTGTAAGTTTGATTATTATCTGTCATTTCGACTGCATTGCCATCTTCCCACTGTGTTACTTTATAATGTTGGATGAATTTTGTTGGAACGTTCACTGCAAACAAATTATCCATATAAGCTTTGTAGTCACTTCTACCTTGCCATCCTTCGAAGTCTTTCATGCTGTAGCCAAATAATAATGGAGCATCCGCGTCCCCGCCATACCTAGGATAGTTACCAATCCATGCATCTTTTTGATGGTTCTTAATAAAACGTGTGATGGTACTATTGATACCTTTTAGAGTAAAACCGCCATAAGTTAAATCGGCTGCCCAGTGTTGGAATGTAGAATCATACTCGTTTGCATATCCCCACTCACTGCCTAAGCGCCAACCTAAACTGTTTATTTCTTTACTTAATTGACGGCTTGGCCATGTACTATTATCACCTGACTGTCCGTTACCCCAAACGTCAACATAAATAAAATCTAAATCATTCTTTTTGCCACCAAGAACGTCATACAAATCTTTGAATCGTTGTGCTCTACCATTTCTTAAATCATAATCAGCATCAATGTTTACCCCTTGATCAATCCAGTTCCAACCATACTTATAAGTTCCATCTGGATTTTTTAATAAACGATCTTCATGGAAATACTTTGATTCTGGGTACGTTTCACTTGCATTCACATGAATTCCAAAAGTTGCCCCATATTCTTTACCCTTCTCTAGCAATGTTTTCATATCCTTGGCACCACCGATACGCGTTCCAACATCTGCATAATTTAAATGACCAGAATCATGCCCTTCACTACCATAACCTTTCAATAGAATAGATTGTCCTAGTCCATCGGTACCTAAAGAAAACTTCTTAACTCCATCTAAAGTCATTAAGAAAGGATTTTGGGCTTGACCGCCAAAATTCATGCTAATGCGGTAACCAACTAAGTCTGGAACCTTTTCTGACCCTAGTGGTTCGTTCATAATATTTCTATAAGCAATAGCTCCATCTTGCCAGTTTATTTTTTTATCATCATTAGCGTCAGCAGTAATAACAACCTTCGCAGATGGCATTTCATCTACCTTGTTTACTGTTCCATCTTCTAGCTCCAGAGTTCCATCTTCCTTACGATACTCTTCTGATTTTTGATAGGTCCAGAATGTACTGCTTAAGCCAATTGTTTTTTCCCCTGCACTATTAGTCGCAGCCGTAGCTGTAATTCTTTGTGCATCAGTTTTTGCAGCATAAGAATTGGGATCTAGTTTTTTTGCTAAACTATTCTCTGTATTCGACCATATACCTGCACTTAATTCATCATTAGAAAGAAAAGCATACATATATCCTTTTTGCTCTTCATCTTGCGTATTCAAATTATTATCAACCTTTACCTGTCTGTCGCCATTGATGTGTGTATTTGTAGACATCTGTACTCCATCTAGTACAGCATCTTTTTGACTGCTATTTAAAGAAACTAAATTGTGATTTGGAATTTCAATTGTTTTTACGATTTTGTTGTCCACAATCTTTGTTATATTGAATTCTAAAATATTTCCTTTAACAATCATTTCTGCAGTAATAACCGCATTGATATTGTTACTATCGTCTATTAAAGTCATCTTGTACTCAATTTTATCGGATGAAATGATTGCTTTTACTTGTGGTTTGACTGCTACGTTATTAATAAGGATTGTATCTAAGGCCTCAGGCTGTCCGTAAAAAGTTGTCCCTGCACCATTTCCAGATTTTAAATTGTACTGAATTACTCTTGGAAAATTCACATCGACAAGAACGTTCATTTGATTAGACGAAATAACCGTTTGTGAACCTTGTGGAATAATTTGACTTCCTTCTTGCTTAATTACCGTATTTCCCTCAGCCAGTACCAGGGAACTATTCGCATACCATGTAGAGCCTGCCATACATCCAGCTAAAAGTACTGCAATCGTTTTCTTAAACTTATTTCTTGAACTTTTCATATTTCCTCCTTTGAATTTACTACTTTAATAGAAGACGTTGTCTTAACATAAAGTACCACCTTCTACTTGTAATCTAGCTTACTTTTATTAAAACGCTTACACAATAAAGATGTTGTCCAAATTTTTAGAAATATTGTTTTTTTAGTGATTTCCAGATTTATGTACTGCATGGGAACGAGGTTCCTGTCTCCTCCTAAAAAAAATGACAGGCACCACTATAAGTACCATCCAAATCAAGCTGCCCGTAGTTTCTGACATTCTGCAGTCCTTTAAACCACGTTTTCACCTCTATTTTTCCATTAAATAAAGTATCTATGATGGTATGAGTATATTCTGGATTAAGTGATAAGGAAATCTTTGCATCTAGCATTTTTATCAGACCATTGGCAAAAGGCGCTAACCTTTTTGCTCCTGCTTCTACAGTTACATACAGATAATTCAACTTCTTAATTTTAATAGTCTTTGATTCTGATAAGGAAGTTGCAACCTTCGCAATCCCTTCCCATGCTCCTCAACCAGCCTAGATTAAGGACAAGTCCTTCCCTCTCATCACTTCCCTTAGGGAAAAAGGACTATTTTTGGTATATTTGCTAACAGTTCAAAGTTTGTTCAATATTTCACAAACTTTTTCCGAAAATTGATGTTATGATTAACTCATAAAGGAACAAGGAGTGATATGACATGATGGTATGTGAATGGAGATCCTTTTCAACCGACTCTGAAACGTATACACAAGAAGCGTTCGAAGAAACGGTTGGTGATGAATTTGAAGCTATGATGTTTAAAGATAACGAAAACATTCCAAGTTATATTTGGACAGTAAATTATGTCATCATTGTAAAAAAATATTCGAAGGTCCTTACTGACATTTCCTTTGAAAAAATTCCACGTAATCCTGTATGCGAGTAATGGTGTAAGTTCATAGCAATACTGTTTGTTGTTATTTTTTTAAATATACTTGTGAAATATTTCACAAACAAATGAGAATTTGGAGGAATTAGCATGGCAGTGGCAGAAAAAACAGGTAAAGAAGTCCAAAGTGTAACCAACATGATTGATACCTTAGTGGAAAATGGTTTAAAAGCGCTAAATGAATTCCGCAGCTTTGACCAAGAAATGATTGATACTATTGTGAAGCAAATGGCCTTGGCTGGTCTTGATCAGCATATGCAGCTTGCAAAACTTGCTGTTGAGGAAACCAAACGAGGTGTTTATGAAGATAAAATCATTAAAAATATGTTTGCAACCGAATATGTCTACCATAATATCAAATATGATAAAACGGTTGGTATTATTAACGAAAATGAACATGAGGGAATCATTGAAATTGCTGAGCCCGTTGGAGTAATTGCTGGTGTTACACCTGTAACCAATCCAACATCCACAACGATGTTTAAAGCACTTATTTCAATAAAGACGAGAAATCCAATCGTGTTTGCCTTCCATCCATCTGCACAAAAGTGCAGCAGTGAGGCAGCAAGAATCCTTAGGGACGCAGCAATTAAGGCAGGTGCCCCGGAGAATTGCATCCAATGGATTGAAACACCTTCTATTGAGGCTACACAAGCACTGATGAATCATTCAAAGCTATCAATGATTCTTGCAACGGGCGGCGCGGGAATGGTTAAATCCGCTTATAGTTCCGGTAAACCAGCCCTTGGTGTCGGACCTGGAAATGTTCCATGTTATATAGAGAAATCTGCCAACCTTCATCAAGCAGTAAATGACTTAATTTTATCAAAGACTTTTGACAACGGAATGATTTGTGCTTCTGAACAGGCCGTTATTATAGATCAAGAGATTTATTCAGCCGTCAAAAATGAGATGATTGCAAATAATTGTTATTTTTTAAATGAAGAAGAAAAAGCAAAAGTTGAAAAATTAGTAATTAATGAAACGTCATGTGCGGTTAACCCGAATATTGTGGGGATGGCTGCCAGCAAAATTGCGGCTTTAGCAGGCGTAACGGTTCCTGAAAACACAAAAATTCTTGTAGCTGAATTAACTGGTGTCGGACCTGGATACCCGCTATCAAGAGAAAAATTAAGCCCAGTCCTTGCTTGTTACAAAGCCAGCAATCATGAAGAAGGCTTAAAAAGAGCAGAAGAAATGTTGGAGTTTGGCGGTCTAGGACATTCAGCTGTCATCCATTCTCAAGACCAAAACATTATCAAGCAGTATGGGTACCGGATGAAAGCCGGAAGAATCATTGTCAATGCCCCATCCTCACAGGGTGCGATTGGTGATATTTACAATGCTTATATGCCTTCATTAACACTTGGCTGTGGATCTTATGGAGGAAATTCTGTTTCCACGAACGTTGGAGCGATTCACTTAATCAATATTAAAAAAGTAGCCCAGAGGAATGTTAATATGCAATGGTTTAAAGTTCCATCTAAAATCTATTTTGAGAAAAATGCGACTCAGTATTTAGCTAAAATGCCGAAAATTTCTAAGGCATTCATTGTAACAGACCCTGGAATGGTGAAATTAGGCTATGTCGATAAGGTACTATATTATTTAAGAAAACGTCCTGATTATGTACATTGTGAAATTTTCTCTGAAGTAGAACCAGATCCATCCATTGAAACGGTCATGAAGGGTACCGAAATGATGGCTAAATTCCAGCCAGATGTAATTATTGCCCTTGGCGGCGGGTCTGCAATGGATGCGGCAAAAGGAATGTGGCTGTTCTATGAAAACCCAGAATCTGAATTCTTTGGCTTAAAGCAGAAATTTCTCGATATCCGTAAACGAATTGTGAAATATCCTAAGCTTGGTGAGAAGGCACAATTTGTAGCAATCCCAACCACCTCTGGAACAGGGTCGGAGGTAACTTCCTTCTCCGTAATTACTGATAAGGAAGCAAATATTAAATATCCGCTTGCCGATTATGAATTAACACCAGATGTAGCGATTATTGATCCACAGTTTGTTATGACGGTTCCTAAACATATTACAGCTGATACTGGAATGGACGTTTTGACCCATGCCATCGAAGCGTATGTATCTTGTATGGCAAACGATTATACGGATGGACTTGCAATGAAAGCGATCCAGCTTGTCTTTGAATATCTGCCTAGAGCATATCGAAATGGCAGTGATGAATTAGCTCGTGAAAAAGTGCATAATGCTTCAACCATTGCTGGGATGGCTTTTGCCAATGCTTTCCTTGGTATCAACCATAGCCTTGCCCATAAACTTGGCTCAGAGTTCCATATTGCTCACGGACGTGCAAATACAATCTTAATGCCGCATGTCATTCGTTATAACGCTGCTAAACCAAATAAGTTCACAGCATTCCCGAAATATGCCCATTTTGTGGCAGATAAGCGTTATGCGGAAATTGCAAGAACCCTTGGACTGCCTGCGAATACAACGGAAGAAGGAGTAGAAAGCCTTGTTCAGGCCATCATTCGCCTTGCAAAAGAGCTTGAGATACCAATGAGTATTGAGGCAAATAATGTGGACGCAGATCTATTCGAAAGCAAGGTTGACTACCTAGCAGATAAAGCATTTGAAGACCAATGTACTACCGCCAACCCTAAACTGCCATTAGTAACAGAGCTAGCTGAAATTTATCGTCAAGCATATAAGGGAGTTTAAAAGAGTAATATAAGTAAGAAAGGCCATCCAGAAAACTGGATGGCCATTTTAATGGCATTAACTCTTTTGCAAATTCGTGCTTAATTACTCGTTTATTTCTGATAAACCTTCAACTGCTGCCTCTAATGATGTTCTTGCAGCAACCACTTTATCCAAAGTGCTTTGAGGATTTTTTAATACCTCTTTTGCTGTTTGAATCGCTTTATGGAATGTTATCCAGCTTTCCTTCGTGTAGCCTTTGTGATCTTTGTCTTTATTTGCATCGTACAATTCCTGTAATTTTGTCTTGTTTACTTCGACTTTATTTCTGCCTGTAACAACATCAATACCGTCTAATGTAAAAGTACCGCCCTTAATCACCACTTTAGCAATGTGTTTTGTATCTTTTAGTCCGCGAATGGTATAAGAGGTTTGTCTGTCACCTTTAGCATAAATTCTATAATTTTCTTCGATTATTTGGTCATCAATATAAACATCGATTAAAGCATCCGGAGTCGCACCAAATAAATTGAAACCTGAACCCTCAAAATTGAAGATCATGCTGCTGTTAGGACCCTCTACTTTCGGTGTACTATAGATATTGACTCCACGGTAATCCATAAAGGTTTCTTTTACCTCATTATCCTTCAGAGAAACCTTCAATGTATGTGGTTTTTCTTCCAATCCTCTAACAGAATACCTTATGCCCGTGCTAGTATTTACGGCAAAGTTACCCATATCTACACCGTCAAGCTCGAAATTATAAAGTGTTTTATCACCAGTTCCTGACAAATAATCAATACCACTGCCCGTGAAGTTAACTAGAATATACGGATCATCATTAAAATTGGCCCATGCATTCGTGCTGTTAGAGCCCCAGGCAGTATTTTTTCTAAATGCATAAACTGTGTTCTCTTTATTCTCTATTAGGGATTCATCTGAAATTTTCACAATATCCGCTGGTCCTGTCTTTTTAACAGCTAATACAGGATCAGTGGTTTCAACTTCAACTTTGGTAAAGCTGATATACTTCTCTTTTGCTACCACTTTAAGCGTATGTTCTTTATCTTCTAAATCCGCTGCAGACCAAACCATCTGGGTGATACTGCTGTTATTTGTATAGTTGGCTTCACCAACTAATACTCCATCTAAATATACATCGCCTTTTCCATTAGACGGATTCGTTTCTCCATACAGTCTAACTTCAGTGCCCTTAAATTTAATTTCAAGAGAACTGCCTGCAGATGCCCAAGCATTATTACTGTTAGATGACCAGCCTTGAGAATAGAATACTTTATTCAGGGTTCCTGGTACTGTTGTCGTGTCCTTATGACCTACAGTTACTCCATTCCAAACAGGTACATCTGTTTTAGCGGTCATTTGTGTACGGTTAAAATGTGCATATCCTGCCTGCGTATAATCCCACTTTCCAAGATAACCTATAGGATTAATTAAGTCCTTATTGTTCAACGCTTCTTCTTCCGTTGCATATTTCTTACCTTGGGCACTGTCGACTTTTTCTGAGGTATAAGTGTATCCTTTAATTGGCTCAATCACTAAGTTATCGATAAGAGTTTCATAGTATCCAGAACCTAATGCCACTCTTCCCGCCATAACAGTTGAATCTTTGTCTGTATAGGAATCCATTTCTGCTCCATCTAAATATAGCGTAAATACATTTTCTTTAGCTTCAAATGCTAGATTATGCCAAACTTTATTGTCGAAGCTTTCAATTGTACCACTTTTTTCTACCTTACCGAGTTTAATAATTTCATATTTTCCATCTGAATATACTCGTGCATTGTATGGTGCATGTGAATCAGCCCCGCCTGCTTTCACTTGTCTAACACCGATTAAGGCATAGTTGCTTCTGCCCTCTGCTTCAGGTGTATGCGTATCTAGTAAAAAGTCATAGGAAGCTTTATAGTTCACCCAGCGGTGGTCACCAATAGTAGCGGTAGGATTACCGCTAGATGCGGAGCCATCTTTTCCGCCCCAAACTGCCCAATCAGCACCAATGATGTCATGACTGATTTTCTGCTGCAGCATATTTCCATGAGCGTTTGCATCCGGAATTTCAAGATTTGCTCGTTCCGCACTTCCACTAGCTACTGGTTTTGTTGCTTCTTTCACTACTTCAAAAGCACCGGTTTGGTCAGTCGTATATCGCGGGGTTCCTCCGCGGCGCTCTACATAATCTCTGCCCATTTCGTCAACAGGATACTTATTGTACTCAAAATCATCCTTATATGGCAGCGGCATGATTGTATCTTGCGATAAATCAACTGGTTCTGATTCATATTCAAAGCCTTCGACCTCGGATTCCTTATCTAATGTTGAAATCGTCACAATTGAATATGGCTTTACCTCCACTTCATATTCACCATTCACTGGGGTAATTTTATTGATTTTTTTAAACCAGTTGGCATCAACTTCTTGCCCTTCATCTGCTCCTCGTGTTTCCCAGACAAAAATAGGAGCATTCTCTTTGCCATTAAGGTTTTGAGCTTTAATCTTATATTTACGTGTCTCTTTTGTGTTATTAGCAAATACAGTTGAATAATCATTGGTTTCTGGATCTTTTAAGGTTAAGTAGTTATGGGTACTTGTATCAACATCCACACCGCCATCAAAGAATGCCCCATCACTAAAGGTAGCATCTTTTACATACATCCAGCGTTCATTTTCAGGTGTACTGTGATCATCATAACCAACAAAGTTCATCACATGACGAACTCCCTGAAGACCACCATCTACTTCATAAAAACCAGACCATGGATCCATCGCACTGATCAGGTGTTTTGGATTATAAGCGGAACCTTCATAAAATGCAGCAACAGATGGCTGAAAATCAAATGAAACCGCGTTTAGAGGAGTGTTTCCTGCTCCTGTCCAAGAATACACAGAAATAATACGGGAAGTTACATCAATAATTCCTGCTTTTCCTCCAAGCCCTTTATAATTCGGTTCCATGTTCTCACGGTAACGTGCATTGATCATTGGGGCGATTCCTTCAGACACCCAGCTTTCTTTTGGCTTCTTTCCATCGGCTATTAGTTTTGCTTGTAATTGATTTAACTCCGCTGAACCAGTCAGACCATAATGGGAGCTGATGACATCTATTTCATCCATCAAATCTGGTTGGTCCAACAGCACGCGGCTGATTGATTTTGTATCACGATATCCGTCTGCCGCAACAAGTTTAATATGTTTATAGTCTGATTCATAATATGGCTCTTGTTTAATTTTTGTTGTGAAGTATTTCAACCACTCTGTTTCAATTCGATTATTGTTTTGCGCTCTTTCATTTTGAGAGATACCAACATAGTCCAATTTAAAGCCATATTCATTATAAACAGCATCGATTGTCTGCTTGTACCATTGATAGCGATTTTCATAGTCATTGGTTGCAGCACCGTTCCATGTAAAGCGTGGTTCACCCCAGCGCAAAATTTCAGTCGTGATATCAGGATTAATGGATTTCGCGTCAGCCGCAAACTGGAATCCAGCACCTCTTAGAACATTAGCCGGTTCATCTGCATAACGCATGGTGGCTGGCTCTGTTCCGGAGGATGAATTAACATCGCCGCCTAATTCTATCTTGACGTGCGCTAGCCCCGCTCCCGTATCCTTGTTGAATAGCTTGTTCATAATTTTCCAATATTCCTCAGGGTGCTCTTCTTTGTAATCTAGCATTAATCGAGAGGTATTATTAGCTGTTACAGTTCCAAACCCTTTAAATCGGTTATATTGGTCAACGTTGTTTCCGTCAATTGTAATCGTTTTGGTGATAACCTCGGCTTTAGTTTCATGTGATCCGATTAAACCAAAAGACCCAGCTACCATAGTAGCAACACATAAATTCCCTATCATCTTTTTTATTTTTTTTGTTTGTCTTCCCATATACTTTCATCCTTCCCCTTCACTGTATATAAGGTTTTGCTAGATTTTAGCGGCTAATCTGGTGGATTTCCTAGTAGATATGTTTTCTGAGGTTTTTCTTAGGAGCTGGTAAAAGGCAAAACAATTATGTTGATTACTTTCCTCCTTTTGTCTCAATAATTATCTGAGTTTTTCGATAACAACTTGTTAGCGTTTTCATTATTTCATAATCTACTTTGTTTTTTATACAACTATATCGACTACCTATAATGATATTTTTACCTTTTTCACTCGTTTGCACTAATAGTAAAAGCCGCTTCACTTTAGTGTGAGAGCGGCTTTTACGTATACTTGATAGTCGTTTTATTATAAATAGTAAAATGTATCCAGGATGATTATACCATTATCTTGCAGATGTCATTCGTAAATTCAACTGGATCCTGAATTGGTAATCCCTCAATGAGCAGTGCTTGATTATAAAGTAACTTTGTATACAGATCTAGTTTATCTTTATCAATTTCAAAAGCTTCCTTTAAGGATTGGAATACTTCATGATTTTTATTAATTTCTAAGACCTTATCTGCTTTAATATTTTGATTATCAGGCATAGCAGCAAGGATTTTTTCCATTTCAATCGAAATGTCACCTTCGGTTGCCAGGCAGACAGGATGAGACTTTAAGCGTTTTGAAACGCGAACATCCTTGACCTTCCCCTCCAAAATATTTTTCATATAGTCAAAGATTTCTTTGTATTCCTTCTCTTCTGATTCGGAATCGCTCTTGTTTTCTTCCCCTTCGATGCCTAAGTCACCGCTCGAGATAGATTTGAAATCTTTCTCCTTGTAAGTCATTAACATCTTGATTGCAAATTCATCGATATCCTCAGTAAAGTAGAGAATCTCATAACCTTTTTCAGAGACAAACTCTGCCTGCGGCAGTTTATCGATTCTTTCAATGGAATCACCAGAAGCGTAATAAATATATTTTTGATCTTCAGGCATTCTTGACACATATTCATCCAATGTTACTAACTTCTTCTCTTTTGAAGAGTGGAACATGATAAGGTCCTGTAATACTTCTTTATTGGCACCAAATTCACTATAAACCCCATATTTCAACTGACGGCCAAATGATTTATAAAACTCTTCGTACTTTTCTCTTTCATTTCTTAACAAGCTTTGCAATTCACTCTTAATTTTTTTGTTAATGTTTTTAGAGATAAGTTTCAATTGACGATCATGCTGCAACATCTCTCTTGAGATATTAAGAGATAGGTCCTCAGAATCAACCATCCCTTTGACAAAGCTAAAATGGTCAGGCAGCAAGTCTGCACACTTGTCCATAATTAATACGCCGTTAGAATAAAGCTCCAGTCCTTTTTCAAATTCTTTTGAATAAAAGTCAAATGGAGTTTTCTCAGGGATATATAAAATTGCATTATAGCGGATGGTCCCATCTACACTGATATGGATATGTTTAAGCGGTTTATCGAAACCATATCGTTTTTCAGCATAGAAATTCTCGTAATCCTCATCCGTTAATTCACTTTTATTTTTTCTCCAAATTGGAACCATGCTATTAATAATTTGTTCTTCTACATAGTCCTCGAACTCATTTTCACTGCCTTCTTTAGGTCTTCTTCCAGTAACATCCATTTTAATTGGATAGCGGATAAAGTCTGAGTATTTTTTGATAATCGACTTTAAACGGTACTCTTCTAAAAATTCATCGTAATTATCCTCTTCATTATTTTCTTTGATTTTTAAGACAATCTCTGTTCCAACCGAATCTTTCTCTGCAGGTTCGATCGTATAGCCCTCTGCTCCATCTGATTCCCACTTGTAAGCTTCTTCGCTTCCTAAAGCCTTACTTGTTACAGTAACGACGTCAGCCACCATAAATGCCGCATAGAAACCGACACCGAATTGACCGATAATGTCATAGCCATCCTTTAGTTCTGTTTCCTTTTTAAAAGCTAAAGATCCACTTTTTGCAATGGTACCAAGGTTATTCTCAAGCTCTTCCTTTGTCATACCAATACCTGTATCAATAATTTTTAAGGTTCTAGTTTCCTTGTCTGGAATTACTTGAATAAAGTAGCTTTCCTTATCGAAGCTTAACGCGTCATCTGTTAAAGCTTTGTAGTAGATTTTATCAATCGCATCACTTGCATTGGAAATTAACTCTCTTAAAAATACCTCACGATGAGTATAGATAGAGTTAATCATCATTTCTAACAGCCTTTTAGATTCAGCTTTAAACTGCTTTTTTGCCATAAAGATATCTCCTTTACATGCTTTTTAGCACTCCACTTATAGGAGTGCCAATGTAATTAATTTTAAACCATAAATTCATATTTGTGTCAATACCATAATAAAAATGGTTGCCGCAGCAACCATTTACGAATGTGTAACGATTATTCTCCTAGACCCTCACTTATTAATGTTTCTTCAATTCCATCAAGTGCTAGATCTTCATCTGCCCCAGAAGCAATAATTTTAATATAAGACCCTTGAGGGATACCTAAGGACATAACACCCATAATGGACTTTAGATTAACTGTTTTACCGTTATACTCTAAATTTACATCTGCATTATATTTACTTGCTGATTGTACTAATACTGTTGCTGGGCGGGCGTGAATTCCTGTATCCGCTGTTACTGTATATATTTTTTCTACCATTTTTCATTAAACTCCTTTAACATCTTTATTTACTTACCGTACAGATTAAGTACTTGCTAAGTCCTCTCCATTTGTAGCTATCACTTTCTGAAACCAGTAAAAACTCTTTTTCTTACTTCGCTCATATGTTCCACTGCCATCATCTTGTTTGTCTACATAAATAAATCCATAGCGTTTTTTCATTTCCCCTGTAGTAGCACTAACCAAATCGATAGGGCCCCACATTAAGTAGCCAAAACAATCGACACCATCTTCTTCAACGGCAGCCTTTAATGCTTGTAGATGTTTTTTCAGATAATCGATGCGGTAATCATCTTGGATACTGCCATCCTTTTCCACTTGATCGACAGCCCCTAAACCATTTTCTGTAATCATAATCGGAATGCCATATCGGTGATACAAATAATTCAACATATACCTTAAACCAGTAGGATCAATGGACCATCCCCATGATGATTTTTCAAGATACTCATTAGCTATTCCGCCAAACAAAGAAGATTCAGTGCTTTCATCACGTTCAGCCGAACTAACGTCACTGGAATAATAATTTAACCCAATAAAGTCTATTTTTCCTTCCTCAAAAGCACGATGATCACTTTCACTAATTGGCAACGTAATACCTCTCCGCTCATACTCCCTAAGTTTATATAAAGGAAACGCTCCATTGCACATCGCATCAACCTGGTATAGATCTCTTTCTGTATCTTTAAAGGCTTGCAATACATCAGCAGGTTTACTAGTCTTCGGATAACAAGGTGTGAGTCCAAAAACACAACCAACCTGATTATCCGGATCAATTTCATGTGCGACTTTAACGACTTTAACACTCGCTAACGTCATATGATAGCCCATTGTCGCAAGCTGCAGCTCTCTATCATGTAAATCAGTATACTGTAATCCCGTAATCATATAAGTAAAAGTATTAGAAAAATCGCTTTGTATTTCTAAATGATTCAATTCATTAAACGTTACCCAATAACGTACCTTACCTTTATACTCCTTCATCACGGTTTCACAGAAACGAAGATATAACTCAACTGTATCCCTGCTTAGCCAGGAATGGTATTTACGTACCAAGTCAATCGGCATCTCAAAATGGCATAGAGTAATAATCGGTTCAATTTGATTTGCTCGAAGTTCATCGATGACATGATGATAGTAGGCCACTCCCTTTTCATTTGGTAATTCATCGTCCCCATGAGGGAAAATACGGGACCAGTCAATGGATATACGGAGAGCTTTAAATCCCATTTCCCCGAACAACTGAATATCACTTTTATAACGATGATAGAAGTCAATTCCATCATGCGAAGGATATATATTTCCTACCTCAATGGACTTTGTGATTATACGCTCCGTTTCATAGCTTCCTGTTGTTACTAGGTCCATATGGCCGAGGCCCTTTCCGTCAGCCTGATATGCTCCCTCACATTGATGAGCGGCAATACTGCCCCCCCATAAAAAGTTTCTTGGAAATTCCAGTTTATTCATAATCTTAATCTCTCCCAATCTATCTATTTCCTGAAAAGGCAAATGCCAGATTGTACGACCACCTGGCATTTAATCATGATTATTTTTCTTCAAGCCTTCTTAAGCGTTCATCGTACACTTCAAATAAACGAACAATATGATTGGCTGTATTCCACTCGCTCATAATGGTCATTAATGTATCCTGCGCATGGGCAAACAAGAGGGAGAATGTAATCTTCTCTCCGCGGGCTTCTCCTTGAATCGTTTCAGTCTGGGCTGAGTGGGCTGCGTTAATTTTCTTTTTTGCTTCACCAAGCTTGTGCTTTGCCGCGTCAAACTCACAAGTTGCTACACAGTCCAGTGCTTCTTTAATGATTAATCTCGCGTCACCAGCATTTATGATGATTTTCATTGATACTTCATTGATATCATTCAAGCTGTCTTCGTTCATTGTCTAAGCCTCCAAATTAATTTCTACTGTTCCTGTTCCTTTTTAAACTGCTGCATGTCATAAACTTTAAAAAACGGAAACCAAATCAACCATGAAACAACTACAATTACAGCTACTAAAATCAACCCTCGGAAATCGGAATTAATGAGGATGGAAGAAATTCCGACTGGCATATACCAGAGTTGGAAGAGTCTTTCAGGAACTGTGACCAATCCTAGATTCAAGACCATATACGTGATAGCTGGTAAAATCAATCCATTTAGCCACATTGGCACCATTAATATGGGATTGAATGCAACCGGGGCACCGAAAATAACAGGTTCATTAATATTAAAAATTGAAGGTACAATGGTTACTTTACTGATTGCTTTTAATTGACTGGACTTTGCCAAGAATAACATCATTAGTACCAATGGCAGCGTGGAACCCATACCTCCAATCCACACCCAGGCCGTAAGCGTCTCCATGGTATGGATATTTTGGGCTGCACTGCCGATATTCTCTTGAATAGCCTCAAGCCAAATCGGAAAAATAATTGGATACAGAATCCAGGCACTGATTCCAAAAGAATAAAAGAAAATACCGAGAAAACTGATGAATACAAATCCGGCAAAACTTTGGGCAATCATGGTAACCGGTTCAAAAGCTTTTAAGATTAAATCATATAAATCAACATTCAATTGGAAGGTAAACAACCATCCGAACAGCAGGAGAATGGTGATCGGAATAATCGTGTCAAACCAGATAATAATAAAATCCGGAAGCGAACTTGATCCTTTAAAGAAAGAAAACTTAGAAAAAAGATACATGAATGCTCCAACCAAAAGACCAACAACCAATGCAACAAACATGCCGTTGCCGCCGAAACGTTCTAACGTGAAGGTGATGCCGCCGTCGTCTGTAAGCCTAGGGACAAGAAGCATTAGAAATAAAGAAATACCCGTTAATCCTGAGATTATTTTTCTATCATTCTTTTTCTTTTTTTCCATAATGAAATAAGGAACTAATAGTGCAACAAATATACTAATAAGACCAAATGAAAAGGTAGTAATAGGTGAAAAATTAGGCATTTTTGAAAAATAATTATTCAAAATTGAAATCAATGTAATCAACGATCCTACCAGAATCAGCGGCAAAGTTGCCATAATGGCTTCCTGGATCGATGAAACCCATACATTTCTCGTAATTTTATTCATTTTTGGCGTAAAGTTTTGGTTCATCCAATTAATAAACGTGTTCACCCGGAAAACCTCCGTTCTATTTTATTTTTCGCCAAGAAGGTCCAAAATGAGGTCCAGACCTTTGTTTCCATCCAACAGACCATAAATGGTTTGAGGGATCACCGCAGCCGGAATGTTATGCGGTCTTACCTTCGATTGTAAATCCTCTTCCATGTATTTCAGGTGCGGGCCAATGAGCAGGACATCAATTTCATTTAGATAATCGTCAACTTCAGACTCGCTTCTGGCAATTACATTTAAATCAATATCTCTTTTTTTAGCTGCCTTTCGAATATTTTGGGCCATGAATCCGCTGGATGCACCGCCGCCGCAAACTAAAAGAATGGTCTTTTCTGTCATCATAAATTCCTCCCAAGAAAAATTTGAATTAACTTTCTGAGGTCATTGTCTTATTTTTTTAGATCTGATCTCAAGTTGAAAATGTTCCGGGGGGTAGGAACTTTTTCAACCTATCATTTTATTATGTGTTTTTTTACAATATATAAGTGGAAAACTAACGAAAAATAGACCTTTTGGGGGGTGTTGTAGCATGAAAAAAGAGAGAGAGCGAGAGATTATTCAATTCTTGTTAAATAAGAACGATTGGGTAAAAGCAGACATTTTCGCGAAACAATTCTCTGTATCCAGCCGGAGCATCCGTAAATATGTAAATGCAATAAATGAAACAACCTCTCCAGACGTATTAATTATGTCCTCCAACCTTGGTTATAAAATAAATGAAATCGTTTACCATGAACTGCAGCAGAAAGAGGATAAAGAAACAACAATCGGACTGACGCCACTTGAGCGGCTCTATTATCTATTAAAGCAATCAATTGTCCATTCTGAAGGTATGGATATATTTGACCTAAGTGAAGAAATTTATGTAAGTACTTCTACGATTGAAGGAGATTTAAAAAAAGCCAAAAGCCTTTTGGAAAAGTTTAATTTATCGTTCAAACGTGATGGAGACTTGATTATTTTAAATGGACTTGAACGAGATAAACGTAAGCTAATGAGCCATATTTTTTACGAAGACACACGGGACCAATTTTTGCATGTAGAAAGTATTCAATCCGCATTTGGTTATGATTTAAAAGATTTCAAGGAAGAGCTTATTAAAATTTTGTCATCCTATAATCTTTATATAAATGAGTATACCATCGGAAACATCCTGCTCCATATCGTGATCGCCATGGAACGGGTCAGGCAGCAACGAACCATTTCGAAAGAAAACATAGATGCATTGACCAAAACAAAAGAATATAAGGCGGCATTGGATATCGCCAAGTTAATAAAATCGGAATTTGGGACTACGTTTGAGGGGGCAGAACTTTCTTACTTAACGATTCTTTTAATTAGTAAGGCAACGATCTTACGTTATGACACCCTCAACAAAGAAAACCTTGGGGAATATATTGAGCAGCGTTATATTTACTTAGTAAACGACATTATACAAAAAGTGAAGGATTACTATCTCGTAGATATATATGGTGATGAATTTCTAATAAAATTCACCTTGCACATACGAAATTTAATTAACCGGGCAAGGCATAATTATTTGTCAAAAAACCCATTAACCAAGCAGATTAAATCATCTTACCCACTCATTTATGACCTGGCAGTATTTATTTCAAATGAGGTACAAAAAAAAGAAAATATTCAAATCAACGAAGATGAAATTGCTTACATTGCCTTCCATATTGGTGCTTTTCTCGAACGGCAAAAAGCGCTTGAATATAAAATCACCTGTACGGTTGTATGTCCGGAGTATTACAACATGCACATCCCCATGTTAAAAAGAATTGAGCAGTCTTTCGGAGAACAAATTGAGATAAGCAGAGTGATTACCAAACTTGATAGTGACTTTGGTCAAATTGACTCAGACTTGATTATCACGACGGTTCAGATTCCCAAAATAACAGAACATGAAATTGTCCATCTAAATCCATTTTTTTTAGAAGAGGACATGCAGAAGATTCAGCATATCATCACAAAAATTAATAAAAAACGAAGTCGTATGAAACTGAAAAATCATTTAATTAGGCTCTTCGATCCTAAGTTGTTTCAGCATAACATTTATTTAAAAGATGAATTTGAAATGATCAGGTTTATTGGAGGTAAACTGGTTCAGTCAGGATACATGGAAGAAGGGGGTATTGATGACATCATTGAAAGGGAAAAGATGTCCTCGACATCCTTTAATAATAATGTCGCAGTGCCACACTCGATGCAAATGAACGCATTAAAGTCAGCTATTTCGATTGTATTAAATGACAAACCAGTTAAATGGGGAAACCATTCTGTACAGATTATTGCCCTAATTGCCCTAAATAAGGACGAACGAAGTATTTTTCGGGATGTCTACGATAGTTTTATTAAAATATTATCAGAACCAGAAAATGTTTACCTGTTATTAAAATCTAACAATTATGATGAGTTTATTAATAACCTTTTATTATTAATGGAAGAGTGAGTTTAGCAAATAACCTCCTCTAGATTTTAGGCAAGACTAATTTAAGTATTATTGAAAAATAATATGTAGATTATGGATTTAGACGAGTATTTAAAATTTAATTTATAAGATTATGGAAGAAGCCTAATTTTACACTCTTAAAGAATTAGGCTTTTTTCTACAAATAGGTAGGGATTGGAAGTAATTCTCTATATCTTTTATTTTTGACCTTGGAATACCAGTTGTAAACCTAATCCGATGTATATAGTTCCTACTACTTTTCCCTGCCAGCGGGACATCTTACTCTCAATAGCTTATTACCTAATGAACTTGCTAAAAAGGTTAAGGATGATGTGTACAAAATACTCATTAACACGAAGACTAGTCCTAAACTTAATAGTTGATAGACTAGGGGGGACCATCTGCTTTTACGAATTGCGGAAGAAACGCAAGAAAAAATAATGCTGTTTTAGGGCTAAGCAATTCAATAAGCAATGCTTGTCGAAAGGATACAGCAGACCTTTCTATTTTTACTTTGGGCTGTTCCTGTCTTTTTATTTTTTCTAAAAATTTCCTTTATTCCTAAAAAGATTAAATATGCTGCTCCATGCATTGACCCAAATGCCTTTTCTGAATGCTCTTTGGTCACTATAAAATAAAAAAAACCGACATTAACCTTTGTCGGTTTCTTCTGATTTTATAACCTGTAACTTACGATCATCAGAGCTTTCCACAATATGTTTAAGGATAGAAAGCTTATTTTCCCAGAACTTTTCGTAGAACGAAAGCCATTGCTTAAGTTCTGTCAGCGGCTCAGGTTGAAGCCGGTAAATCTTTTCTCTTCCTACCTTTTGTCCATGAACTAGTTCAGCTTCTGAAAGTACTTGAAGGTGTTTAGCAATGGCTGTCCTGCTCATTGAAAAATGGGCTGTTATTTCTGAAATGGGGCGCTCTTTGTCCGCTAGTAATCTTAATACTTCTCTTCGAGTAGGGTCAGCAATCGCTTGAAATACATCATGCTTTTGTGCAGAGGATGACACTTAGCTCTCCAAAAGTGTACGCAGTTTTTGAACGATACCAGCCCATCCCTGAGCCATATGGTTTCTAATATCAGAAGCTTTTTGATTAGCCTTGCCAATGATTGCATCAGATTGTGGCCATCCGCCATGAATAACGGTGAACTCTGTCTTATCCCCCAAATCCTTTAAACTAAACGATAAAAACCAACCTTCTGTATCCCAGCTGAACGAAAGAGAATGAGGAGGATTAAATTCAGTCACTTTACATGGAGATGGACCGAATGGAGATTGTAAATGAAACTCCGCTCCCACTTCCGGTTTGAAATCATTCGGCATAAACCATGCAGACATACCCTCTGCAGAGGAAACCTGCTCCCATACCTTTTGTATTGGTGCGTTAATGACAACCGTCTGTTTAATATCTTGTAATGTATTTTCCAATGATTTCTCCTACTTTCAACAATTAATATAAAACCATTTAGTTTCACTTCTTGAGTATATAAAACCATTTGGTTTCATGTCAACAACTATTTTCCCTCTTTACTTTTCCCGTTACCTCCGTTTTTAAAACAAAAGACACTTCTCATTTAGGAAGTGCCAACATGTTAAACCCTATGACTCTGTTCAAAGTAAATTGTTTTCTTATCATAATAACGGGCCAAAAAGCTGCCGGCTAAGGAAGCAAGAATTTGCTGGAATAGCATACCGACAACGACCGGTAAAGCAACGGCTGGTGAAAAATAGGTAACAGCAATAACAGCTCCGGCACTTATATTTCTCATTCCGCCTGAAAAAGTCAAAGAAACGACTGTATCCCGATCACTTTTAATTAGTTTGCCGATTAGAAATGCAAAGAGATAACCAGTTAATGCAATAAAAAAGACCACTAGTATAATCCCAATTAATTTTAGATTGATATTTTTTAGATAGGGAGCAATTACTGCACCATTTAGCATGACAACAACGCCAAGGCAGATTTTTGAAAAAGGTGCCAATGTACTACTTAACCTCTTCGTGAAGTTCCCTTTTGTGCTCTGATTCAACCACATTCCAAGTATCGAAGGCAGCACAATCATTCCAAGCAATCCTTGCATAATACTCATAAAGTCCATTTCAATTTTCTCACCTATTAAGAAGGACAAACAATACGGTACAATCAACGGGGAAAGTATCGTATCGATAAGGATAATAGATAAGGTCAACGGGATATTTCCTTTATAAATTGAAACCCACATAAAGCTGGTTATTCCAGTAGGAATGGCCATGCCTAGCACAATGCCTGTTATCGTAAAAATATCCTCTTGAAACGTGATATGACCGACACCCCATGCCCATATTGGCATTAGGATATGTAGTAACACCATCGCTGCAAATATTGGAAGCGGATGCTTAACCACATCTGATAAAGATTTGAAATTTGAGTTTAAACTTCCTGCAAATGTCATAAACGCAAATATCCAAGGGATTAAATAGGAGAAGTCTTTTATATAGATTGAAAGTAAAACCCCCATTACTACACTTGTCGGAGTAATGAACGGCATGATTTTTTCTAGTTGTTTATTTATCTTCTGCAGCATGATTCTTCTCTCCAAGCTCATATTCTGTTTTTCTTCCATTACAAAGGATATCATATTTCTCACTATACTTCTCAAGTCTTAGAAATAAATAATTCTCTGGTTCATTGGTAGTTTTTGAGAAATCACTTATGATGAAGCTATAACAAGGAAAGGGAAGGGATTTTAGATGAAGAGAATAGTGATTACACTTTTAATCATCACAGGACTATATATAGTTTTTAATCAGTCATTCCAGTTCGATGGTTTTGCTTTTGGGGGGAATAAGGATCGAAGTGCTGAGCTTTCCAATAAGATCGATGCCATCGATATCAATGTGGCCGGAGTCAGAGCAACGATTATTCCGGAAGATCGGGATAATGTTGAAGCAATTTTAACAGGTAAAGGCTCACTTATCGTGAAAGAAACAGGAAACAGAATCGTAGTGGAAACGAAACGGAAAATGTTTAACTGGTTCTCATTTTCCGAAAAAAGACAGTTAAAGATTTATGTTCCTAAGGATTATGACCGTAATATGAACATCCAGATTGGTTCTGGAACCTTAAATTTCTCTGGGAAGTTAATGAAATTAAATGACCTTTCTCTAGATATTGGTTCTGGAAATGTTAAGATTGACCATTTAGAAGTGAACGAATTTACCCATGATGGATCTTCAGGAAATGTAGAAATCGATACTTTGCATACGAAAACAGGTACTTTTGATCTTAGCTCAGGAAACCTAGAAATTAACCACTATTCCGGAGCACTAAACGCAGATGTTTCATCTGGAAGGTTCTCTGTAAAAATGGATCAACTGAATGATTCGATTGATATCGACCTAAGTTCTGGCCATGTAAAGCTCGATTTGCCAGATAATGCAGATTTCAAATTAAATGGCAAGGTCAGCAGCGGGAACATTTCCAGTGACTTCCCTTTAACCAGCAGTGGAACGGATAATAAAAACCTCCAAGGAACCCATGGTTCCGGAAAAAACGAAATAAATGTCTCCGTTTCTAGCGGCGATGTTCAAATATTTTAAGATGGTAAAAAAGCGCTTGGAGTTCGAAATCCCAGGCGCTTTTACGATGTAACCAAAATAGTCTAAATCTCATATCGTATAATGCCCTGTGTACCGAATATGGAAGGAGCGTTATGATGTATTTTTACCACTATCCTTACCCGCAGCAGCCCTCTTACCCTGGTTACCATTACTACTACCCCATAAACAGGCAATATCCGCAGGTGGATGTAAATGTTTTTACAAAGTCCATAAAATCCTATCGGTTATTAATGGCCCAGGGAAGTGTCCTGTTAGACCGGTTAGGCGATAAGGGTTTTGACGTTAAGTTAATGACGGCTGCTCAACAAGGAAACCAAGCCGAAGTGGATCGGTTAATAAAAACGATTGGTCTAAAAGTACCTGTGAAGACAAGATATACACCAACCGGGGTGACCTTTGAACTTACAACACAACCTGACCCTGGCAGTTACATGAACTGTTGTACCTTAACCGTCCAATTGAAATGGGGAAATTAAAAGACCTTCCAAATGAAGGTCCTTTTTTTGAGATATTTAGTTTCAAAATCAAGTTTTACCCTTATCTTTTAATAAAAATTTATCCATTTTTTCAGCAGATAATGGTTTGCTATAGTAATAGCCTTGTCCGATTTGACAAGCATTCCGTGTTAAAAACTTAACCTGTTCTTCTGTTTCGATTCCTTCCGCAATCACAGTAAATTTTAAATTGACACCCATATCAATGATTGTTTTTACCATCATTCCTTGATTAGAATGATTGATTATATCGTCAACGAAGGATTTATCAATTTTAATTTTATCAATGGGCAGATGTTTCAAATAACTTAAAGAGGAGTAGCCTGTCCCAAAATCATCTACCGATAACAGAACGCCCAGACTCTTTAATTGATTCAGAATGATGGTGGAGTTTTCAAGGTTTTGCATGAGACTTTCCGTAATTTCAAGTTCCAAATCATTTGACTCAAGTCCAACTTCCTTAAGCATGTCCGAAATATATTGAATGAATTGCTCATCCTGAAATTGACGTACAGAAACGTTTACGGCAATAGGAAAATCACTGAAACCTGCATCCTTCCATGCTTTTCTCTGTTCACATGCCTCTCTTAATATCCATTTGCCCAGTGGAACAATGAGTCCTGTTTCTTCAGCCAATGGAATAAATTCAGACGGTGCAATATAGCCATATTCAGGATGGTTCCAACGAATTAATGCTTCGACTCCAACTATTTTACCTGTAACTAAATCGAACTGTGGCTGATAATAGAGCATTAGTTGATTCTGCTCCATTGCTCTTCTTAACCAATTCTCTAACTTCATTTTCCACGTCGAAATTCCACCCGAGAATATTGAGTAAAATTGATAGTTATTTTTCCCGCGTTCTTTTGCTTGGTACATAGCTGTATCTGCATTTTTAATTAGTGTCTCTTCATCGCTGCCGTCTGATGGATATAGACTGACACCAATACTTGGCGTGACATAAAATTCATCATTCCCCACTTCAATTGGGTATGAAAATTCATTTAGAATCCGATTCGCTACTCGTGAAGTAGTGTCCTTGTTTACATCTTCTAGGACGATAATAAATTCATCCCCGCCTTGTCTGGAAACAAGTCCTTCATTTTGAACTGCTTCCTGTAATCTGCCTGCAACCCTTTGTAAAACACGATCACCAACCGAATGACCCTTCGTATCATTAATAATTTTGAAACGGTCTAAATCTAAGAACAAAACAGCGTGCATTTTATTTTCTTGTTGGCGTAAAACATCATTAAGATGATTTTTAAACTGATTGCGATTGGGCAAACCCGTTAATGTATCATAATAGGCCATAAATTTTATCGTTTGTTCTGACTTTTTCCTTTGGGTAATATCTCTGCCCACTACCTGCACGGCAAATCGACCTTCGTAAAGAATAGACCTAGCCGCCATCTCAACATCTATATTTACACCATCAATTCGCCTAACTTGAAATTCAAAATTATATCTCTCATTCTCCACCTTAGCAGTGGAGAAAACTTTCGTTTTAATTAAATCCGTAATTTGAGAGGAGACAAAATTTTTAGCGGATTGACCAATCACTTGCTCCTGACTTTCGGCTCCAATTAATTTAAAACCCGCTTCATTAATATATTCAATTTTTCCGTCATAAACGACAGCAATAATATCTGGTGACATCTCTACTAAACTTTGATAAAGGCCTTCGCTTTCTTTCCTATCTGTAATATCGAATAGGACACTACTAAAATCGACAAGGTCTCCTTTTGAATCGAAGGTCGGGATCCCGCTATCCTGAATCCAGCGGACTTCTCCATCAGGGCGAATAATGCGGTACTGGCTGGTCACATTTTCACCAATAGAGATTCTCCTTTCCCTTTCTTGTAAAACATACAAATCCTCTGGATAAATAACCTCTTTCCAAAGGTGGTTATTTTCATAGAAGTTTTTCAGATTATATCCGTATAATTTTTCAATCCCGGGCGTAATTAATAGAGTGTCGTTTTTTAAATCATGGGACCATATCGCTACATCTAGCGTATCAAATATATTTTTCATTCTTTGCTGACTTTTTTGAAGTTCTTTTGTCTTTAAATAAAACTCTTTTGTAAGAAGGAACAGGAACCAAATGGCTGCCGTATATATGGCGATGGTTACATAACTTGTTATTTTTATTGAATGAAATAAATTAGGTAATAAAAGATCCGCTGCCTCCAAAGAGATCAATAAACAAAAAATGAGGAATAACAAAAAACGATTTAGATTTCTTTTTATAATCATGGATGTCTCCCATTTTAGTATACTTATAGTTTAAAAATAGCAAATCCAATGCTTTATAACAATCTTATTATTTTTCCATTCATGAAAGAGTAGTAGTGTAAAAGCGACGAACATCATTTTCCTATTTCTAAATCCTTCATATAGGAGTAAAATTAATCGTACTTTTTAAAATACTATGCAGGATCAGGAGATTATCGTGGAAGAACAACAAAATAAATATCAAGATCAATCTTTATTCAGTATTACCTGGCCGCTCTTTATTGAGCTGGCACTTCATTTAGGCATGGGGATTGTGGCTACGTTAATGTTAAGTCAATACTCAGATGAAGCCGTAGCGGGTGTCGGCATAGCCAACCAGCTGCTTAATATCTTCATTTTGGTTTTTAATGTCACATCTATTGGCGCAACTGTTTTAATCAGTCAAAACCTTGGTGCGGGAAAACTCCAGAGGGCCAGGCAGTTATCCTATTCCGTATTTGGATTGAATTTCTGGTTTGGTATATGTATTGCCATTTTTGTTTTTATTTTAGGAGAACCGCTGCTAAAATTATATGATATTCGTGGGGCCGTTTTCGACTATGGTCTTACTTTTGTCCGAATATGTGCACTCTCACTCTTTTTTGAATCCTTATCACTGGCCTTAAGTGCGATTCTTCGCAGTCATGGATACACTAAGGAATCGATGATGGTCACTGTTTATATGAATTTAATCAGTATTGGCGGTAATGTCATTGCAACTACTGGAATCCTTGGGCTTCCGGTTACAGGTGTGACAGGTGTCTCATGGGCAATCTTCGCAGCGCGAGCCTATGCTGTCTGTGCTCTATTATATTTGTTATATAATAGACTTTCTTTAAAGATAGTCATTAAGGACATTTTCAACGCAAAGAAAGAAGATATTCGGGGGCTGCTCGAGATTGGAATTCCATCTGCGGGTGAAAATCTTTCTTACCAATTATCTCAAGTGGTTATTACTAGTTTTGTTGTAGGGATGGGTACTGCTTCCTTAGCAGGAAGGGTATATATTTTAAATATTAGCATGCTATGCTTTTTATTCACCGTTGCGATTGCCCAAGGAACTCAGATTTTAGTAGCCCGATATATTGGCGGTAAACAATTTGATCGTGCCCTAAAACGCGGAATTCGTACCTTGAAGATAGCTATGGTTGCTTCAACATTGACATCATTCGTCATTGCCTTAGGCGGGGTCAGGGTATTGGATTTATTTACAAAGGATCCAGCAATCATTCTGGTTGGACTTCCTGTTTTATGGGCGATCGTTTTCGTTGAACCTGGAAGAGCCATGAATATTGTTTTAATGAACTCATTAAAGTCTGCGGGGGATGTTCGGTTTCCCGTTATTATCGGTATTATTTCCATGTGGGGAGTAGCAGTATCGTTAAGTTATTTATTAGGCGTCCATTATGGATTGGGACTTTTAGGCATATGGCTTGCCCAAGGGGCAGATGAGTGGCTGCGAGGCTGCTTCGCCCTAAGAAGATGGCTGACAAAGCCTTGGGAAAGACGGTTTACAAAAGCAGCAATAGAACAATAAATAGAGTACAAAAAAACGTAAGGAGCATTTCTCCTTACGTTTTTTTATTGTCGGAAACTAGAAAGTCCTTCTATTAAGGACATATCCTTCTGGTGGGGCGGGGGTTTTGAGTTATCATGAACGAAACTAGCTCCTTACTCGTAACAGCGTAGGTTAATTTGGTTAGAATGTTTACTGGAAAAACAAACCAAATCAGAGCTACATTACGAAAGGAGCTAGTTATTATGAAGGATACCAAAAAATCTGTAGGTTTAAACGTATCAAAGGAAAAAATTGCAGTTGCCCCCCCCCCATTGGGGACATTTCCTTCTGGTGGAGCGAGTGTTTTATCCTCAAGGCCCTCTATTGAGGACATATCCTTCTTTTGGTGCGAGTGTTTTGTCCTCAAGACCCTCTATTGAGGACTAATCCTTCTTGTCGTGCGAGTGTTTTGTCTCCAAGGCCCTCTATTGAGGACATATCCTTCTTGTGGTGCGAGTGTTTTGTCCCCAAGACCCTCTATTGAGGACTAATCCTTCTTGTCGTGCGAGTGTTTTGTCCTCAAGACCCTCTATTGAGGACATATCCTTCTGGCGGAACGATCGATTTGTCCTCAAGACCCTCTATTGAGGACTAATCCTTCTTCTGAAGCGGGTGTTTTGTCCCCAAGACCCTCCATTGAGGACATATCCTTCAGGCGGAGCGAGTGTTTTGTCCTCAAGACCCTTCATTAAGGACTATTCCTTCTGGAGAAACGGGTAGTTGTCTGCAATGTAAGTACAATAATAAAAGAAATATCGTATGTAAAAATAGAAAAATCCTTTATCTCAATAATTCGAGGGGCCAAAGCCCCTCATTTTTATTTCAATAAATATACTCTTGTTTCATATGGTTTAAGAGTGAACTCTTTCCGCAGCTTTTTATCAGCCGATTCATAATTATGAAGGACAAGTTCTGACTTCGAATAAGATACACTCGTTGGAACGTGGAACCTCGTTGATTCATCACTAAAATTATTGATAACGATCGCCTTTTTCCCAACTAATTTACGGGTATAGACAAATAATTTAGGATGGTTCGCTAATAACAAATCATACGTACCATACACAAACAAAGGATGTTCTTTGCGTAATTTGACCAGCTTTTTATAGAAGGAAAGTATAGAATCCGGGTCATTCAACTGTGCTTCAACATTAATCTCACGGTAATTTGGATTCACACCCAGCCATGTTTGGTCCGCAGTTGTAAATCCGCCCATGTTTCCGATATCCCATTGCATTGGAGTTCGTGCGTTATCACGGCACTGTTTCCAGATTATCTCCATAATCTCTTGATGAGGACGGCCCTTTGCTGTTTCTACCTTATAGAAATTAACCATACCAACATCATCGTAATCTTCGATTGAAGGAAATTGGACGTTGGTCATTCCTATCTCTTGACCTTGATAGATAAACGGAGTCCCTTTCATAAGGAAATACATCGCGCCTAGCATCTTAGCACTTTGTTTCCAATACTTTTTGTCATTTCCCCAGCTTGAAACCCGGCGAGGCTGATCATGATTTTCGATAAATAACGCATTCCAGCCCTTGCCTTCTAATCCTTTTTGCCATTTGGTTAAATTCTTTTTCAAGGCAGTAATGTCGACTTTTCCTTCTGCATTTTTATCCCAAAGGCCTAAAAACTCAAATTGAAAAATCATGTTAAAATAACCGTTTTCTTCGCCGACCCATTTATCGGCGTCATCAAGACCTACACCATTTGCTTCTCCTACCGTCATAATGTCATAGTTTTTTATCGTTTTCTGAGAAAACTCCGTTAACCATTCATCAATGCCGTCCACATTCATCATGTAAGGAAAACAAGGCACAAAATCTAAATTTTCCGGATTTGGCATATCAGGAAAACCTGGTTCTTTTCTGATATGTGAAATCGCATCCACCCGAAAACCATCGATTCCTTTGTCCAGCCACCAGTTCACCATATCGTATAAGGCATTCCGAACATCGGGGTTTTCCCAATTTAAATCAGGCTGTCTTTCAGAAAAAATATGCATGAAATATTCATCAGTATCTTCATCATATTTCCATGCAGGACCACTGAAAATGGATTCCCAATTATTTGGTTCCTTCCCATCCTTGCCCTCACTCCAAATGTACCAATCCCGTTTTGGATTGTTCTTTGACGAGCGGGACTCAATAAACCATGGATGTTCATCACTTGTGTGATTGATGACTAAATCAAGAATCAACTTCATTCCGCGGCTATGAACTCCTTCAAGCAGTTCATCAAAATCAGCCATTGTCCCGAATTCATCCATAATGTCCTGATAATCGGAAATATCGTAGCCATTATCATCATTAGGAGATTTGTACATGGGAGACAGCCAAATGACGTCGATTCCTAAATCCTTTAGGTAGTCCAATTTGGAGGTAACTCCCTTTAAATCCCCAATCCCATCTCCATTGCTATCCATGAAACTCCGGGGGTATACCTGATAGGCGACACTTTCTTTCCACCACTTTGTATTCATTCTAGCACCTCAATTCCTTGTTTTACACCCACCACATCTGTGAAACAGGCTCTTCAATCAAGATAGATTTCAGATTGGATACAGCACGTGTAAACCCTTCTTCTATCGACATAATTGGGTCCTCATGTTCAATACTGACAACATAATCATATCCATACGTACGAAGTGCACTCATCATGTCAGACCAATCTTTTAAACTATGTCCGCACCCAACAGATCGGAATGTCCATGCCCGCGTTCTTACTTCTCCGTAAGGCTGCATATCCGTTAATCCATACATATTCACATTTTCTTGGTCAATGTATGTGTCTTTCGCATGGAAGTGGTGAATCGCATTTTCTTTTGCTAGAATTTTAATTGCTGCCACTGGGTCAATCCCCTGCCACCATAAGTGGCTTGGGTCCAAGTTTGCTCCAATCGCATCACAAGTTTGCTCGCGAAGTTTTAACAGTGTGTAAGGTGTATGGACTAAAAAGCCCCCATGTAGCTCAAGTCCAATTTTTACATTGTGCTCCTTCGCATACTGTCCCACTTCTTTCCAATATGGGATTAATTTTTCTTCCCATTGCCATTTCAGGACATCGCCATATTCATTCGGCCATGGCGTAACCGGCCAATTCGGATATTTGGCACCTTCATGGTCGCCTGCAGTACCAGAAAAACAGTTAACAACCCGTACACCCAAAAGTGATGCAAGTTTAATGGTTTTCAAGAGTGTTTCATGAGAATTCTTGGCAAATGATTCTTCAGGCGAAATTGGATTTCCATGGCAGCTAAAAGCACTGATGATTAAATTTCGTTCCTCTACTTTTTGAATGAATTGATTGCGGGCTTCTTCACTCTCTAATAAACCGTCTAAGTCACAATGACTGTTTCCCGGATAACAGCCTGTTCCGATTTCAACTGCATGAAGGCCAGCTTCCTTAACGGTATCGAGCATTACTTCAAAAGATTTTTCCGCAAATAGGACGGTAAAAACGCCTAGTTTCATAACTGATTTCCCCCACTCACATATATTCGATCAATAATCTGTGAAACCTGAAGCGCCTCTTCAGGCTTTACTACCAACTCTTCCATTCCTAGACACGTACGAATAAAATTCTTCGCCTGAGAGAGACCTGGTTCTTCCTCGCCTGGAAGCCAAGCAGCTTCGCTATTTAACAACATTCCATTCTTTGTGGTATAAAGCTCAAATGGAAAAACACTTAATCCGCCGTCTACTCCGGAAATACTGAGATGCTCGGCGTCATCCTTTATATTAGCAGCCCATGATGTTTCAAATAACATCGACGCACCGCTTTCAAATTGAATATAGGCAGTCACATGGTCATCAACATTAAAGGTTTCATGATCAAACGAACCCCATTGATTCACTTGGTTAGGCATTTTACTTAATGTGTTATAAGCGGTGCCTGTCACCGTGGTATGTTTCGGATTCCCCATCAGCCAAAGCGCTAAGTCTAGGAGATGACATCCATAATCAATCAAACTGCCGCCGCCCTGAAGAATTTTGTTGGTAAAGACACCCCATCCGGGAACTTTACGGCGTCTTAGCGCCTGAACCCTTACCACAAGCGGTGTACCTACTTCTTGCATTGCCTTTTTGGCAGCTTGGGCTTCCTTCATAAAACGGTAATGATAGGCAATGGCCAGGACTTTATCTGCTTTTTTAGAAGCTCTGACCATCGCTTCGCATTCCTCCGCAGTTAATGCCATCGGCTTCTCACACAATACATGGACCCCCGCCTCAAAGGCAGCAATCGTGATTTCTGCATGGAATTTATTAGGTGTACAAATACAAACGGCATCAACCTCTGAAAATAGCTCATGATAACTCGCAAACACTTGAGGGATGTTATATATATCAGCAATTTCCTGTGCCCGTTGGATGTTGATATCACTTAAAGCCGTAATTTCACAACTATCATTCAACTGAAGAAAAGCCGGGATATGGCGTCCTTGTGCAATACCGCCAACCCCGATGATTCCAATACGTAGTTTTTTCATCGATCTCTCACTCTTACGATTTGTTTTGTTTCATTAGACTCGAGCGCTGCCAAGATAACCTCTAATGATTTCATACCTTCTTCACCTGATACCGGTGGTTCCTCGTCATGAAGAATACATTCAACAAACTTTTCGATCACATGGGTATTATTTTGACCGCCCTCATCATTTGACTGGATCTTTCCAAGTTGATAATTCACTACTTCACCATTCGCGTATTGAACGACTAATGAATTAGTTGGATCATCTTCAAGACGAAGAATCGCTTTTTCTCCATAAATAATCGTTGAGTTATCTTCCTTGCTGACATATGCCCAGCTTGCCGCAAGTGTTCCAATGATGCCGCTTTCTGTTTTTAGAACACAGACCGCATTATCATCAACATCAGCGTATTCTTTTGCACTTGTTTCTACAAAAGAACCTACTTCTGTAATTTCTTCTCCTAATACATAGCGAAGTAAGTCAGCCTTATGAACTCCTAAATCCCCCATTGCCCCAACAAATGCTTTTTCTTTTTGAAAGAACCAGCCCTCTTTACCTTCAACACTCCAACCTTCTGGACCTCCATGGCCGAATGCTGTACGGAAACTATAAATCTTTCCGATTTCCCCACTTTGGATCAACTTGCGGGCTTTTTGGTGGGAAGCTACAAACCGTTGATTATGACCAATCATTAACTTCTTGCCGCTTGCTTGTGAAGCTGAAATCATTGCTTCAGCTTCATCCTTTGATGTAGCCATTGGTTTTTCACAAAGAACATGTATACCAGCATTTAACGCTGCAATCGAGATGGGTGCATGAAGATAGTTTGGTGTGCAAACACTGACAGCGTCAACCGAACCACTGTTTAACAACTCTTCATAGCTTGTATATGCATGAACACCATATTTTTCAGCTACTGTATGTGCTCGTTCCTCATTGATATCACAAACAGCAATAAGTTCTACATTCTTATTCGATTTATATTCAGGCAAATGGCGGTGCTGGGCAATGCTGCCACAACCGATTACTGCTACTCTTAATTTCCCCATGATTTACTTCCCTCCAATTACTTCAAGTGGTTTAGCATTTCCATAGATAGGACGTTCACGCTTTACCGGCTGCGCCCATTTAACTGCATTGCTAATGACACGTTGAATGTCTTTGTTGTGGTAAGTAGGATACGTTTCATGACCCGGACGGAAGTAAAATACCTTACCATTCCCACGTTTGTAAGTACATCCGCTGCGGAACACTTCCCCTCCTTCAAACCAGCTTGTGAAAATAAGTTCATCTGGCTGCGGGATATCAAAATGCTCCCCATACATTTCTTCTTTTTCTAATTCAATATACTCTGAGATGCCTTCTACAATAGGATGGCTTGGACTTACAACCCAAAGACGTTCCTTTTCGTCTGCTTCCCGCCATTTTAAATCACAGCTTGTTCCCATTAATGTTTTAAAGATTTTTGAGAAGTGACCGGAATGAAGAACAATCAGACCCATGCCGTCGAGGACACGCTGCTGCACCTTTTGAACGATTTCATCCTTTACTTCACCATGGGCTAAATGCCCCCACCAAACTAATACATCAGTATTGTTAAGAACTTCTTCCGTTAAGCCATGTTCAGGTTCGTCAAGAGTTGCCGTCTTAATCTCATGGCCATTTCCCTTTAAAAATTCTGCAATCGTACCGTGAATCCCGTTCGGGTATATATCTCTTACAACTGGATTTTTTTGCTCGTGACGATTTTCATTCCATACTGTTACTTTAACCATAATTACCAACTCCCATATCCATTTACTTTATCTATTATTTTAAATGATAACCCAATTAATGAAACGGCTTACATTGACATATAGGGTGTAAAATATTGAACTCGGGTACCTTAATTTATTTCACTGACTTTAAATAATTCATGCTGATTTCAATGCTTTCAAAAGGTGAACGACGACAAACATCCTGCTCAACCACCCACCACTGTACTTCATTCTCCTGTCCTTTATGCAGGACGGCTTCAATATCTACCCCGCCTGTTCCAAGCTCCGCAAAATATTGTTCCCCATCTGTAGTCATGTCCTTTAAATGAATAAGGGGTGTTCGTTTTTTGTATCGTTCCATCCACTCTACAGGATTTTCACCCGCTTTTGTCAGCCAATAAACATCCAGCTCTGTCTTTACATTAATAGAGTGCGTTTTATCGAAAATGGCTTCGAGTATCGTTTTGCCATTGGATAACCGCTGCAATTCAAAATCATGGTTATGATAGCAAAGGGTGATGCCTTCCCGACGGCAGGTTTCACCAGCTTGTTCTAAAAATAAAGTAAGTGCTTTATAGTCCTGCAAACTGCGGCGATCTGGATGTAAATACGGGCAGACCACATAACTACTTCCTAATATCTTCTGATCTTCAATGACTTGATACAAATTATTTTCCATTTCCTCTAGCGGCACGTGACTAGATGCTGCTCTCAGGCCAAACCCATCCAATAATGCTCTTACTTCTTTTGCAGTTAATCCGCCATACCCTGCAAATTCAACACCATCAAAGCCAAGCTTAGCTACTTTTTTTAACGTTCCAGTAAAATCTTGGGCACTTTCTTCCCGCAATGTGTACATTTGGACAGCTATTGGAATGTTTTTCATCCTTAACCCCTTTTCTTAAAACCTTCCTTATTTGATTACATCTTACAGAGTGTTACAGCAATTAAATATAGATGATATAATGACAACATCCACTATTTTGCTATTTTATAAAAAAAGAGGAATGTTTATGACAACGAACATATTATTTTGCGGCTATTCGTATCACACAAATGGATATCATTCGCAGCATAAATCAGGCTACCCCTCTTATCTTTTTCGCCTGCAAACTGAAGGAGTTTGTGAAGTGGTCGTGAAGGGTAAAAAAATGGAGATTGAAAAAGGAGACCTTCTGCTCATAAAACCAGGGGATCACTATGAACTTCTAGTAAATGAGGACCAAAAAAGCGGTGACTATCATTTAGTCTGCGAAGGCACATGGGTAGATGAATGGTGGAACCGTTCCGAAAAGCCGGATGTCTCCAGAATCAATTTGGATGATAATCTGCTGGTTCTATGGCGCCATATCATGATTGAAAAACGTCGTCCCGCCACAAGCCAAAACGAAGAGCTCACAAGCTATTTGCTGCGAGCCCTCTGCTTAACTTTAGAACGAGCCATTAATGAAACCGTACCTTCCTTCAACGTTCCCTATACGGTGACAAGGATGTTGCGATACATAGAAGAACATGCTACTACCGCCTTTAAAGTTGAGGATGTGGCTAAGCATGCTGGTCTTAGCATCTCTCGGTCCGTACATCTTTTCAAAAGCAGCGTTGGAAAAACGATGATTGAATATGCCCTTGAAATCCGTTTATCCGCTGCAATTGACCGAATGAAATACACATCCTTGACACTTGAGCAAATTGCCGAAGACTGCGGCTTCGGCAGCTATCCTTATTTTCATAGAGTATTTCATAAAAGCTTTGGCGTTGCTCCAGGGGTTTACAGACGTCAGGAATACTAGAAAAAAGAGGGTTGAAAGCTCTCCCTCTTTTGGTGATAGTTTGTCCTATTTTCTCGGATCTACATAATCAGGATAATCGGTAATAATTCCGTCCACATTCATATCTAATAGAAATTGAGCTGCTTCATGGCTGCGAACTGTCCAAGATTGGATTTTCATTCCAAGCGAGTGCACTTGATCAACCAATTCTTTTGATACGATACCGTAGCTTGGGTTAAAGTAATCCGCATAAGTAGCAAATTCTTTCAAAGCTTGTTCGGTTGTGTGCGCTCTATTGGATGTAAGGACACCAATCGGCACTTTCGGTAAGAGGCTGTTAGTTAGCTTCATAGATTCAAAATTAAAAGATTGAATGATGATTTTTTCATTTTGCGGCTTGTCTAGATTTCGCTCGATTAATTTCTGTGCAACCTGTGCTTCAATTCCAGGATAAAGCTCAGGTGATTTTAATTCTATTAAAATACCTGTTTTCCCATGATAGCGTTCAAGAATTTCATCGAATGTAGGAATTCTCTCACCTGTAAATTGTTCGCCTTTCCAGCTGCCTGCATCAAGACTTCTAATCTGATCAAAGGTCAGGTCTTTCACATACCCCGTACCATCTGTTGTTCTGTCAACCGTATTATCATGAATGATAACCAATTCCCCATCCTTGCTGCGTTGGACATCAATTTCAATATAATCAGCTTTCATTTCTACACCTTTATCAAAAGCCGCAATCGTATTTTCTGGTGCATAACCTGTTGCACCACGGTGAGCAACATTATCCACTTTTCGTAAATCCCCAGTTGTTTCTGCTGCAAAGGCCTGTTGAAAAGGACTAAATAATAAACTAAATGCCAGACCTGCTCCAATCACAAATGTTTTTTTCATTTTACTCCATCTCCCTTTTACTTGTCTGTTCCTACAAATAAAATTTTACGGGAGAATTGTTTAGCATATATGTAGTTACGATATAGACTTCGTTAAAGTCATGTAAATAAACCTGGTGAATTATTCATACATAAATTTACAAAAAGTTCGTTCTTTTTCCTATTGCAAAAAAAAATAAGCAGAGAAGGTGCTTTTATCTCTGCTTATCACTGTTTCACATATTCAGCTCGATATTCATTCGGAGTAATTCCTTCCACCTTCTTAAATACTTTCCGAAAATACTTATCATCTTGATAGCCAATCATATTCGCAATCTCATAGATCTTTAACTGACTATTCTTCAATAAAGATTTTGCCTTTTCCATTCTAATTCGCACGATATAGTCGGAGATGTTCTCATTAAACTCCTGTTTAAATTTCCTTGAAATATATTCCCTGCTGATATAGAAATGGTCTGAAATCTCTTGCAGTTTTACATCTCGATCAAAATTTTCTTGGAGGTATTTTTCAATATCCTTAATGATATTATTATTTTTTTGCAGTGTGCTTTTCTTTACCTTTTTTAAAAAAACGGCAATTTCACGTTTTTTTCTCTTTTTATACTCTTTTAATCTAAACGTACCGTTTGAATCGAAAAATAAATCAATCCGAGCTTCAATATCTTCTGGTGCTTTAAATGAAATATTGTAATGCTCAAACCACTTTTTGCTAATAACCATATATTCATTTTCTAAATTTATCACCTGTCTTACAGATAAATATTCCATTTCGGTAATGTCCTGTTCTATTCGATCCATTAATTCCGCAAAAGCCCTAATTTCTCCCGTTTGTATAGCCAATTCTATATCTGAAGAATAAACAATCAAACTCTTTATTGTTGGAACTGCCTGTTTATCAGACATATAGACTCTTTTTTCACTTTCAGTCAGGATATTTCTATTCAATAAAATCTTTCTGGCTTGCTGATAAGAATCATTCAACTTGGTACTGTTAGTTACAGCTGTCCCAGCAGCAATGGGACAAGAAATATCCAATGTATATTTTAACGTTTTATAAATACGTACTAATATCTCTTCTACTAACTCCAACCTGTCCCAAAAAATTAAAAGTATTTGGCCCTTATGGGATAAGTAACGAAAACCAATCCCACACCCGGTTTCCTTCAGGATTTCATTAATCACATTCAAAATGGTAAAGTAAGCTAAATCTCGATCCCCTTGAAATACCTCGATTGTTTTGCCGTTAACTCGGACTAGTGCGGCTATATAATCCCGGGACTGTTTTAACCAGCCGAATTCTTCATATAAATCTTTTTGAATGCTGTCACTGTTCACTAGCTGAGTGAGTTTGCGATCTCTGTATACAGGGGTCATTTCATTAATCAGCAGTGAGCTAGTTTCTTTCCTCTGTCTATCAACTTCTTCTTTGTTCCATTCATTTACCGCTTTTTCCAATGTTTGATTTAATATTTCCGGTTCGATAGGCTTTAAGAGATAGTCTGAACTGCCAAAATGGATCGCTTTTCTCATATAATGATAGTCATCGTAACCTGTCACCACAATCGTTTTACTGTTTGGATGATTTTCTTTAATCCACTCCAAAAGCTGCGTTCCATCCATTTTTGGCATTTTCATATCAGAAAAAATGATCTCAGGACGGATGGTTTGGATAAGCTGGATCGCTTCTTCACCATTTCCTGCCTCATATATTTCTCGAATTCCATTTTGTTCCCAATCAGCTAATATCTTAATTCCGTCTCGAACATGTTTTTCATCATCAACAATTAACGCCTTCATGAATGTTCCACCTCTTTCGGTATTACATTTGGTATCACGATGGTAACGGTAAAACCACCTTCTTCATTGCGGTTTACTGTTAGGTTTACCTGATTATGATAATAAATCTGCAAGCGATCATAAATATTCTTCAACCCAATTGCTTCTCTTTGCTTGTCTGCTTTTGAGATACCTTGGAACAATTCCTGACGAATTTTTTCAATCTGCTCATCACTAGGACCCATTCCATTATCCTTCACACTGATTTTGACTTTATTGTCATTCTCAAAGAACGCCTCAATTTGAATCCTCGCTTCTTCTACGTGCTGATCAAAGCCATGCTTAAAACAGTTCTCTACCAGTGGCTGTAAAATCATTTTCGGTATATAAATCTCTTTGACTTCTTCTTGGATATTTAATTCAAATTCAAATTGTTCATCAAATCGCTGCTTTTGTAAGGATAGGTAGGATTTCACATGGTTCAGCTCTGCAGCAAAAGGAACAATATCATCTTTCATATTCATACTGTATCTCATGATCGTAGATAGCGATGTCAGCAATGAATAGACAGGAACTGCATTTAGCTTTAGTGCCAATGTACCAATAGACTGAAAGGCGTTGTAAAGGAAATGCGGATTAATTTGTGATTGCAATACTCGGAGCTGTGAGGCTTTATTTTCTATCTCCAATTTATATTCACTCTCAATCAACTCATCTATTTTTGCAATCATGAGTTTAAAATGCCTTCCCAACATGCCAATTTCATCGGTTCCGAGTGTATCGAAATCAGCCTTAAATTCGCCTTTCTCGACTTTTTTCATATTGCTAATTAACACTTTTATTGGTGCCGTCAGCTTAAAGGAAACAAACATGGTCCCAAGCAGCGCAAATATAAGTGTAGCCAATCCAATCAAAATGTTGATTAGTGCCGTTTCTCTAGCACCTTGATAAAGGACATCGTAGGGGATTCGTTTCACGATAGACCAACCCTTAAACGAATCGCTAAATTTTTCATGAACGATAACGCCCGAAAACTGTTCATCTTTCCACTCAAGACTTTTCCCGCCCTCCGGCTCCTTCCTCACTTGCTCAAACCACTTTTCTTTATTTTCCTTTCCAATCTCCTCTTCATTGGAAGAGAATATAATCATTCCTTTATCATCCATAATATAAAGGTCCTCAGCGTCTTTCGTATATAATCGACCGGCAATGGCTCTAATTTTAGAAAGATTAATATCAATCGATAAAAATCCTAAAACATCCGCTAAAGGAACATCCCGAATTACATTATGGAAGCTTAATACATTCACACTTTGAGAATTAGGAATAACGGAAACATTGTTATAGCTATAAATCTCATGCGGCGGCTCAATAAGAGAATAACCTTCAATCGCGGTTAACTGTCTATAGTAGGGGTGTGAAAATACATTCTCATACTTTGCTCTGCCGCTGATTCTAGAATGATAGATGGTGTAGGATTCCTGTTCTTCATGAATATATAGATGCATTTGTTCAATTTCAGGTCGTGTATTAAATAAATAAGCAAGTGCCCTGCGGACTTCCTCTTGATTAACAACAAAGTCAGATGACACCCCATTTCTCATCACGTTAATAAAAGGGGTGTACCGATATAAGACCGAAGACATTTGGGCAACATCGTTCAAATAACCCGCCAGTTCTTCCTGCCCTTTTGAAATCAACTCATGGTTTGTTGAGACAGCACGGTCATTAAGTGATTTCGTTGTATAAAAATAAGTAACAGTGATGGCTGTCCCAAATGGCAGAACCGTTGCCAACAACAAAAAGATGATTAGCTTTTTTCGAATACCCCATCTCATTTCTTTGCGGTTACAAACCTTACCCCCTTGCGTCATTTTTTAGAACATTGTAGCACAACTTTGAATGTCCTTTAATAGGGCAACTTTTTTACCTGTTCAATATTTTCCACCCTAATGGTCAATGTAAGCCGTTTCATAATTTTTTGCAACCTTTAAAATAAGGTTATGGAGGTGCAGAGAATGAATAATGAAAGTAAGCTGGATACAGTTAAGGGGTCAGTCCTCACAAATCAGAACAGCACGAAAGTTTCTCCGTCTGTTTCTTTTCTGAATAAGAAGAAATGGAAGGAAGCTGGGTTATTTACCCTATTTGTCGGACCAGTTCTTTTAGCTTTTATCCTAATTGTTTTAATCCCCTTCTTTACAGGTATTTATTATGCATTTACCGATTGGAACGGGGTAACAGGATCCGTCAAATGGGTGGGACTCGATAATTTTAAATACTTATTTACAGAGGACAAGCAATTTCAACAGTCCTTCATTCTAACAACCAAATACACAGTTGTAGCCATCATCTTAACAAACCTAATCGGATTTGGATTAGCCTTATTGGTTGCTCAGAAATTGAAAACTAAAAATTTCTTACGTACCGTTTTCTTCATGCCTAACTTAATAGGCGGATTAATCCTAGGATTTATCTGGCAGTTTATTTTTGTAAAAGGATTTACTTCCATAGGTCAGTTAACAGGAATTCCTCTTTTTGAATTGGCATGGTTAGGAGACGCGAAGACAGCGTTTTGGGGAATCGTCATTGTCAGTGTTTGGCAGGGTGCAGGTTACATTATGATTATCTATATTGCAGCACTGCAGAACGTACCACAGGAATTAATTGAAGCAGCAAGAATTGACGGGGCGAATCGCTTTCAAGTCCTTCGCCATATTACAATGCCGCTAGTTGCACCAGCCGTAACGATTTGTTTATTTTTAACAACCGCTTCATCCTTTAAAGTCTTTGATGCAAACCTGTCATTGACAAACGGCGGTCCATTTAAATCTACAGAAATGCTGGCGCTGAACATTTATACAGAAGCATTCGTTAATAACCGATATGGTATCGGTGAAGCAAAAGCATTAATTTTCTTCATTGTCGTAGCAGCGATTACCGTCCTGCAAGTTACGATTTCAAAGAAAAAGGAGGTTGAATCCTAATGGGCAACAGGTATACATGGAGAACATCAATTGTTGAAATCCTTGCGATCCTGCTCGGTCTTGTCTTTCTAGTCCCATTCTATTATGTGCTTTCAAACTCCTTGAAACCATTTGCTGAGATTTTAACCAACACATCAGCCCTGCCAAAAGTGTTGATGTTTGATAACTATGTAAATGCATTCGAAAAATTAAATTTTTTAACCGTATTTAAAAACTCGTTAATCATTACCATTGGCAGTAATATCGTACTAGTTATCTTTTGTTCAATGGCTGCATATATGCTCGTTCGAACCAAAAAGAAAATAAGCAATATCATTTTCATGACATTTGTCGCAGCGATGATTATTCCTTTCCAATCGATTATGATACCGCTTATTAAAACGGCTGGAACCCTGGGACTATTAAACAGCATGTGGGGACTTGTCTTCATGTACCTTGGGTTTGGGTCCGGAATGACCATCTTCTTATATCACGGTTTTATCAAAGGAATTCCTTTAGAGCTTGAAGAAGCAGCGATTATCGATGGCTGTACACGGTTTGGCGTATTCTGGAGAATTGTTTTTCCACTATTAAAACCCATTACGGTCACCATCGTTATCTTAAACAGCTTATGGATATGGAATGACTTCTTATTACCATCATTAGTGCTTCAAAATCCGGAATTAAGAACGATTCCATTGGCAACTTTCTTCTTCTTTGGGCAATATACAAAGCAATGGGATTTAGCACTTGCAGCATTAGTTATTGGAATTATTCCATTATTAATCTTCTTCTTCACCATGCAAAAACACATTATCCAAGGTATTACCAGCGGATCTATCAAGTAATTTTTCGGGGAACACACTCTGCTGCCTTTTGTACAAGACAGCAGAGATTTAAAAATATATAATTATCATTTTAGGGGGAAAACCAAATGGCATTCAAAAAGTATTCAATCGTTGCAGGTGTACTATCCGCTTCACTTCTATTAGGTGCATGTTCTAGTGACAGTACATCTGGAGATAAAAAAAGCAGCGGTGGTAAGGACGATAAAGTAGTTGTTGATATCTTCCAAGGGAAAGTTGAAATTGCAGATCAATTGAAAGCGTTAACAGATGAATATACAAAACAAAATCCAAACGTGACATTTAACATTGAAACAGTAGGCGGCGGTGCGGATGGTGCTGCAGCTCTTAAAGCAAAATTCGCCTCTAACCAAGCACCTGATATTTTTACAAATGGCGGTGACCAGGAAGCTCTAGTATGGAAAGATAAATTTGAAGATTTATCTGATCAGCCTTGGATTAAGGATGCCTTTGAAGGTACTTTAGATGGCATGACCCTTGATGGTAAAGTATACGGCATGCCTTTTAATATGGAAGGGTACGGATTTGCTTATAATAAGAAGTTATTTGAAAAAGCTGGGATTACAGAACTCCCAAAAACATACTCTGAGTTAGAGGCAGCGGCGAAAAAACTTAAAGACGCAGGCATTACTCCATTCTCAATTGGTTATGCGGAGTGGTGGGTATTAGCCAACCACGGGATGAACGTACCATTTGCATACCAGGCAGATCCAGATGCTTTTATCAAAGGTTTAAATGAAGGTACAGCTAAAATCGAAGGCAATAAAGAATTTGATAATTTCTTTAAGCTATTAGATTTAACCATGAAATATGGTAACAAAAATCCATTAACAACTGACTACAACACTCAAGTTACATTATTTGCTACAGGTGAAGCGGCAATGATTCAGCAAGGTAACTGGATTCAGCCAATGCTTGATAAATTAGATCCAAACTTAGAAGTTGGTTTCATTCCTTTAGCACTTAGCGATGATCCAGCTCAATCTGATAAATTAATGATTGATGTTCCTAGTAACTGGGTTGTTTACAACAAAGCACCAGAAGCTGACAAAGAAGCAGCAAAAGATTTCTTAAATTGGATGGTTACATCTGAAGAAGGTAAAACAGCATTAACGAAGGAATTTAAGTATATTCCAGCTTTTAAAACGATTGACGCCAATCCTGAAGATATCGGTGCTCTAGGTGCAGACCTTCTTAAATATTCTAAAGAAGGAAAAGCATATCAATGGCAGTTCATGAAATATCCTGATGGAGCAGGCCAAGAATTTGGTGCAACTCTTCAAGCATATGTAGGCGGCCAAAAATCTAAAGAAGAAGCTATGAAAGCACTTGACGCAACATGGGCTAAGTTGAAAAAATAATCTTTGCAATAAAAGCACATTGGAATTCGTTCTAATGTGCTTTTTATAAATTATGGGGGGATTTTTATTTATAAACTAAATGGAAATGTTGCATTAATTACAGGTGTAAGTCATGAAAGTGGAATTGGAGCCGCTATCTGCCATAAATTAGCATCGAATGGGGCCGATATATTCTTTTCTCATTGGTGTTCAGACAGCAATTGGGTTAAAGAGTTTGAGGGTCGCATTAGAGAATATGGTGTTCGTTGTTGTAGTTTAGAAATTGATTTGGCTGATTCGGGGGCACCAATTAATATACTGGAGGCTGTCACTGCTGAATTGGGGCTGCCTGCTATTCTAGTTAATAATGCAGCTCATTCATTGAGAGATGGATATATGAATTTAGACGCAAAGACACTAGATGACCATTATGCTGTTAATATGAGAGCTACTTTCCTATTATCTGTTGAATTTGCCCGTCGGTTTAGACAGTCGCCAATGTCTGCGGGCAGAATTATTAATCTTACATCCGGTCAGGCACTTGGTCCCATGCCTGGTGAATTAGCTTATGCGGCAACGAAGGGGGCTATTTCAGCTTTTACACTTTCCTTATCTGTGGAACTTGCTCCTCTTGGTATTACGGTGAATGCAGTAAATCCAGGACCTACGGATACTGGATGGATGGATGAAGAGATAAGGCCTTGGATGTTGCAAAAGTTTCCGTTAGGTCGTATTGGAATGCCTGAAGATGCAGCGCGGCTCGTTGCATTCCTTGCTAGTGGTGAGGCAGAGTGGATTACGGGGCAGGTGTTGAATTCTGAGGGAGGGTTTCTTAGAGGTTGAGTCTGGATCTGGGTGCCTGTTTTATCTTACCTGCCAAATTGATTCCTTTACCTGCGGATTTTATTCGCTTATCTGCTTAATTTTCGTTTTACCTGCATTTTTGCCTTGTTTATCAGCCTAACAAATCAGCGCACCAAACTGAACGTTGAACCAAGCCAGGTGCTGTCCGGAATAGGTATTTTGGTTTCCTATATATGGAAACTGCACTTGAAATTAGGATCAGTTCTGGATTCAAGATTGAGTTTTTATTACCTGCTTTTATCTTACCTGCCAAATTGATTCCTTTACCTGCGAAATTTATTTGCTTATCTGCATAATTTACGTTTTACCTGCATTTTTGCCTTGTTTATCAGCCTAACAAATTCAGGGCACCAAACTTAACTTTGAACCAAGCCAGGTGCTGCCCGGATCAGGTATTTTAACTTCCTATATATGGAAACCGCACATGGAATTGGACTCAGATTCTGAATTCAAGTGTGGTTTTTTATTACCTGTTTTTTCTTACCTGCCAAATTGATTCCTTTACCTGCGGATTTTATTCGCTTATCTGCATATTTCTCGTTTTACCTGCATTTTTGCCTTGTTTATCAGCCTAACAAATCAGCGCACCAAACTTAACGTTGAACCAAGCCAATAGGCATTTCAGTTTCCTATATATGGAAATCACACTTGAAATTAGGATCAGTTCTGGATTCAAGAATGAGTTTTTATTACCTGTTTTTATCTTACCCGCCAAAATGATTCCTTTACCTGCGGATTTCACTCGCTTATCTGCATAATTTTCGTTTTACCTGCATTTTTGCCTTGTTTATCAGCCTAACAAATTCAGGGCACCAAACTTAAATTTGAACCAAGCCAGGTGCTGCCCGGATCAGGCATTTTAACTTCCTATATATGGAAAACACACATGGAATTGGACTCAGATTCTGAATTCAAGTGTGGTTTTTTATTACCTGTTTTTTCTTACCTGCCAAATTGATTCCTTTACCTGCGGATTTTATTCGCTTATCTGCATATTTCTCGTTTTACCTGCATTTTTGCCTTGTTTATCAGCCTAACAAATTCAGCGCACCTAACTTACCGTTGAACCAGGCCAGGTGCTGTCCGGAATAGGCACTTTGGTTTCCTATATATGGAAATCGCACTTAAAATTAGGATCAGTTCTGGATTCAAGAATGAGTTTTTATTACCTGTTTTTATCTTACCTGCCAAAATGATTCCTTTACCTGCGGATTTCACTCGCTTATCTGCATAATTTTCGTTTTACCTGCATTTTGCCTTGTTTATCAGCCTAACAAATTCAACGACACATTAACTCAACTCAACTCTCAAACAAACAAAAAAGGATGCCCAAGTTTTTTATGGACACCCTTTTGATCCTTTACTCTCTATCCGGACTATTAACCATAATCCCAGCAACTTGTGTTAACCGATCATAAAAAGCAAGCCCCGCTGGTTTTTCATATAGACCAATTTCTTGAAAGGCTTCCTTCATACAGCGAAGCCAGCATTGTGCTCTCCTTGGTGTTACTTCAAAAGGAAGATGACGTTCCCTCATTGCCGGCGGCCCGAATTCCTGACTGTAAAGAGCAGGACCACCTAAGAATTGCGGAAGAAACATGCGTTGCTTCCTCATAATTTCCTCCATGTCACCTTCAAACAATGGTCTTAATTCAGGATCTGCATATACACGCGGATAAAAAGCTGCAACAAGTTTATCAATCGTTTCCTGCCCGCCAATTTCACTATAAAGAGATTTAAATTTATATTCCATGTCATACACCCCTTTTACTTACTTTGATTATAAAGATAAAAGCGATGTCTTTTCGTGATTTAAATCACATTTTTAAAATTCCTTAAGACAAACTCGGTGCGACTAGTTCAACTTTTATTCGGTCTGGATCCTCAAAAAACACAGCATAATATCCTGGACCTCCAGCATATGGATGTTTATCTATGTAAAGGATATTTATCCCTTTCTCCTTTAACGTTACAGTAATTTCATCTACATGTTCCCTTGACCTCGCATGAAAGGCAAGATGATTTAACCCTACTCTGCAACGGTGGTAAGGTACCTCCAAGTACCTTTCTTCAGCCTGAACAAACACTAGATAGGTTTCTTGATATTTCCAGCTAATCCCCAATTCCCATTTTTGATACTGTTCGTATCCTAATTCACCTAGCAGCCATCCCCAAAATTCAACACTTTCATCTAGATTCGAAACATAAATCTCAATATGGTGCAGCATACTTTCCCCTCATTTTCATTGAACACTTGGATTCTAGGAACCTAGAACTAAGCTCTTATTATCTAATTTTCCCTAATTCATCTATAAATGCAGGACGTTTTTGGTATTTTTGTTTCAACGCTCCAATTAATTTATGGGAATGAATAGCACCAAAGGCTTTTTTGTAGGTTTTAATATGCTTACAAACATTTCTGTAACCTCTTCTGTCCGAGGTTCCCTCTGCCGAAAGTTCAATGTATTGAATAAACAAATCATTTGCTTCTTCAAAATGATTCTCCAATAGGTATGGATATAAATCGATTATTATAGATTTATGCTTTTTACAATATTCTATAATTTGTTTCGTCAGTTTTTCTTCTTTTAGAATGTCAATATATACTGATGATTGGTATCGCTCTTTTTCAAAGCTTTCAATTATTCGACCTAAAACTTCATTCCATTCATCATGATTATATAATTCTTTCAATTTCGCATAGTAAGAGTATCGATTACTAAAAAGAAATTCATAGGCCAATTTCCGTTGATTTTCTACGTCGCCAAGACCTTCGTAGGCTTGGTAACGGTATTCCCTCCACTTATTCACCAGCCCGGGAAAGCTTTTATCAACTTCTTCCCCCGAAATACTAAGCTCGAGAACTTTCTCATAATCACCATTTTCTAATGCCCTTGTAATGGCTTTTTCACGAAAATCACTTATGTTTATATTCTTATTAATAAACTTCTCTGCCGCTGACGTTCCATCACATTTTTCTATTATTTCAAATTGGAGAAGCTTTACCTGTTTCTTTTCATACCTCTCACTCCATGAAGAATCAGCTTTTTGTTCCAGCGTTTCCAGCTGCTTTTCTAGCTTTTTCCGCATATCCTTTTTATGAGAAAAAATCGTACAAACATTTAATAGTCCAAAGCGCCAATCACTCCAGCCATCATATTGTTTTTTTAGCGCTTCTTTTAAAATCACCTCAAATAGCTTCTTTTGTTCTTTTTCATCTAACTGCTCCAAAGATGTCGATACTCCTTGTTCAATGGCAGAAATAGCTCGATTCATAATAAAACTAACCCCGCCATTGGAGTCATCGCAATATTGCAGCATCCTTACAACAGGAGATAACACTTCTAGTGCTAGTAAAACAGCAGTCTCGCTATCACCTATTTCTATCTTTTCTCGGGCTTTATTCAGCGTCATTTCTGCCCCTTGCAATGCATAATCAACATGCCGCCAATCAATAAACCCATTCCGTTTAGCATTATTAATATATTCTCTGATGAGTTTCTTACTAGCAGTAATTTCATCTTCATTGTTTGCAAACTTAAAAAGCAAACGTTTTTCTATATCCGGATAATCATCTGAAATTTCAAGTAAAATACGGACTAATTCATCCTTATTTTGTTCTGCTAAAACCTGTTTTAAATCATTTTCTACCACAACAGCAGGTTCCCCCAAAGTCTTTTCATTTTTCAATGCAAATAGAACTGCGGCCTCATGCTTGCAGAACTCCCCTAAGTCATAGGGACAATCACAATACGATTCTACTATTTCATCGTTTAAATCTAATGATATCTCTACTCGGTAAGCTTCTGATCCCTCTACACTGGCCTTATATCTTTTTTTATCCTTTGTTTCAATATTTACTACATGTCCCTGTTCGAAGTAATCCAGTCCGCGCTTTAGAATCCGATTGTCGATCGATTGTTCAAAATTAATAAGTTTCACATCTCTCAACTCCCAACTTTATCAAGAAACCCATTGCAGCCTAAGCCACAATGGGTTAATTTTTATAAATCCTCTGAGATTCTAGATTTCTTCCCTTTACCAATTTGTTTCCACGCTAAAACGACTGCTAGTGTTACGATTGTACCAACAACGGCTTCAGGTATACCGCTTGTTATAGCAACGGTCCATGCAACTTCAGCACCCATGTAACCTCTAACTACTGCCATCGTTAATACAAGGACTGTGTTAGTCAAGGTTCCTAAGAATGCGGCTGTTCCAATGGCAAAGTATTCACTCTTTCTGCGAATCCCTACATACACCAGCCATGCAACCACTCCGATAAAAAGTCTAGGCAAGATGGCAACTAATGGATCTTTGAATAAAGGAACGGTTGCATTTAAAAATGAGGAAACACCAAAGATAATACCGACGATTGCACCGACAATTGGTCCTTGCATAATGCCCCCAATAATCGCTGGTATATGCATGATTGTGGCATTACCAGCTGCTGTAGGTACCGGAATATACCCTAACCTCGTTACACCTAAAAGAATCGCAACCGCACCAAGAACTCCAGCGATAACAATATTCCTAACGGTTAATGTACCTTTCATTTCTCTTCTCCCCTTTTTCTAATATGGAAACGGATAAAAAAGTAATAGTAATGAAACTAATAGACCAATAAATAGTACTAAATAATCGCGGCCAAGTGCTTTGTACACCGAGTAAGTACTCCTGTCGTTTCCAGGCGTATAGCAGCGGGATTCCATCGCTAATATGAGATCCTCTGCTCTAGATAGTGCGATATTAAATAAAGGGATAATAATCGGAAGCATATCTTTCGTCCTTTGAATGATCCTCCACCATTCACCTGATCCGAAATCTGCCCCTCTTGAAGCTTGAGCCTTCATCATTTTCTCCATTTCAATTGCAAAGGTTGGCACAAAACGAATCGCAATGGTAATGATTAAAGATAGTTCATGAACAGGAACTTTTATTTTTTTCAAAGGGCTTAATAGACTTTGAATGGCATGGGTTAATTCCGTTGTTGAAGTGGATAGCGTCAATACGCTGCTTAATAAAATGATTTCCACAAAACGTACGGCAGAGACGATCACGAGTCGAATACTCTCACTGGTAATCAAGATAAACCCATATTTAAAATATACCGTTCCACCGGAAAAGACATTGCCTTGGAATATCAGCTGCAATAAAGCCAATATAATAATAAAAGGAATAGCCGGTTTTATGCCCGATAACCCATAACTAACAGGTATTTTGGAAGCCCAGAATAAATAAATAGATAATAGCAGACCCAGCGCATTTCCTACATAACTAGTATTGAGGGCTATCGCTAAAACAAGAACAGTGAATATTAATAGCTTTATTCTAGGGTCTAAGCGATGAATAAAAGAATCAGTCGGTACGTACTGACCAATCGTAATATTCCTAGACAGTTCAAATTCACTTGCCATGATTCTCCACCTCTCCCCCGGTAAGAACCTTTATGATTTCGTCAGCTGCCTCTGATATCGTAAAAGCAGAAGTAGTTACATTGTAACCAAGGTCTTTCAGCCGGTACAGTGCCTGTACCGTTTCAGGTGTTCCGATTTGGTAACGCTGTAATTTTCCCTTATCAGTAAATATATCTTCTGGTGTACCTGATAACACGTCTGTGCCATCTGCCATAACATAAACTCTATCTGCTAAATAAGCCACTTCTTCCATATTGTGCGAAACGAAAATAACGGTTAAGTTTTCCAGCTTATTTAAGGATTTTATCTTATCAAGCAACTCATTGCGAGATCTTGGATCAAGACCTGCTGTAGGTTCATCGAGAACTAAAATCTTTGGTTTTAATGCCAAAATACCAGCAAGTGCAACTTTACGCTTTTGCCCGCCGCTTAAAGCAAACGTCTGGCGATCCTTCATTTCTTCAAAGTTCAGGCCGACCATGTCCATTGCCCATTTAACCCGTTCCCTTACTTCCTTCAAAGGTAAACCTTGTTTAAAGGGACCATAAGCGATATCATCGCCAATTAATTTTTCAAAGATTTGATCCTCTGGGTTTTGAAAAACTAATCCCACATTTCTCCTCAATGCTTTAATATCGATTCGTTTTTTCGTTAAATCTATTCCATCGATGATAACTTTCCCTGAATCAGGCCGTATCAGCCCATTAAAATGCTGAATTAAGGTGGATTTCCCCGATCCTGTGTGACCAATAATGGCGATACATTCCCCCTCGTTAACAACCATGCTTGTCCCCTTTAAAGCAGCATGTTCCATAGGGGTTCCTTTCATATATGTATGAAATAAGTCTTCTATTTCGATGATCGGTTTTCCACTCATTAGACTACTTCCCCGCTCCTAGCTTTTGAGACTCTCTTTACTTCATTAATTAGCTCTTCCTCTTGGATAACTTCTTTAGAAAAGTTTGGAATATGATGATGGACGATTTCAGCAATTTGGCTTACGGCTGGGACATCTAATTGGAGGTCCATTAAAACCTGTTTATGTTTAAAAATGTCACGAGGTTTTCCGTCCATAACAATTGTCCCGTCTTCGACCACTATAATACGGTCCGCTTCAGCAGCCTCAGACATACGATGGGTAACCGTAATAATCGTCATTCCCATCCTATTCATTTTTTTCATGACCTGAAGGACCTCGTTTCTTCCAAAGGTATCCAGCATGCTGGTAGATTCATCAAATACGATACAGTCCGGCTGCATGGCCAGTACTCCAGCAATGGCTACTCTCTGTTTTTGCCCTCCAGATAAATGATGCGGCGGTCTTTTTCGAAAATCCGACATTTTGACGACATCTAAAGCCTCATCAATTCTTTGCTTCATTTCTTCCCTCGGAATACCGATATTCTCTAACCCAAATGCTACATCCTCTTCAACAATCGTTGCTACAATTTGATTATCAGGATGCTGAAAAACCATTCCAATTGATTTACGAATGTCCAGTTTCCTGCTTTCATCCTTCGTATTGTGGCCACGAACCCAAACGTCCCCTGTGCTAGGAGTTAAGAGCCCATTTAAATGCTTGGATAATGTGGATTTCCCCGAACCGTTATGCCCAATAATGGCAACATATTCACCTGGAAAAACGGAAAAAGAAACATCTTTAAGAACAGGCACTGAATGGGTTTCATTTATTTTATAGGAAAACGATACATTTTCTAAAGCAATTATCGGTTCCATCTAGAACCCCCTCTACCTCTATTTTATTAATATTCTGAATATTATTCAATCCTAGTAAATGATTCACAAGAAATATAATAGCACGAAGTCATAAAAGGGGATATCCTGGAGCATTATTTTATCTTTATTCTAGTACCTATTTTCATATTTAGAATGTACAATAAGGGAAATATTATCCAGTATACACACATATCATAACCCTTGCTGAAAGATTATCTCAAACTTTATATTGACTAGTAAATACATTTATACTAATATATTACTTTGTCAGAAAAACGTGGTTCGAGAACCTCCCACGAAAAAAAACTAAGGAGACAACTATATATGAAATTAAAGACACTTGTCGTAAATGCAATATTGGCGGCTTTATACATTGCTGTATCAGGCTTAATCGCTCCATTTGGGTTTACAAATATTCAATTCCGGATTTCAGAAATGTTTAACCATCTTATTGTTTTTAATAAGAAATACATTTTTGGAATCATCGTTGGGGTATTTTTATCAAACCTGTTCTTTTCGCCGATGGTTGCCTATGACCTCATTTTCGGAGTCGGCCAATCACTATTAGCCTTATCAATTACAATTTTATCAGCGCGTTTCATTAAAGGAATCTGGGCTCGTATGGTTGTTAATACCGTTGTGTTCACCTTCACGATGTTCTTGATTGCTTGGGAATTAAACTTAGCATTCGAATTGCCATTCTTATTTACTTGGTTAACCGTGGCCATTGGAGAATTTGTTGTAATGGCAGCAGGTATGCCGATTATTTACTTTATTAACAAACGAGTTAATTTCGAAAAAAGAATATAGATATATAAAAGAGATGCTGCTTCCGAGAATGAAGCAGCATCTCTTTTTGTTTCAACATTATTATTTCGAGGACTTTCCTGCATGAGCAGGTTTTCCTGTTTCACCGGCATGATCCGGTTTTCCTATCGCTTTACCTTGATTGTAGGAAAGACCAAACCCATACTTATATGCGTGACCAGCTTTATTCACATAAGCATATGCAGAATCTTCTTCTGGTGCAAAACTAGGAACATCTCCGACTTCGTTGTCTACTGCTGTCATACTAGCAGGAAGTGCAAATGGAAGTTTTCCAATAGGATTAAATTCTCCTCGAATTACATCGACGATAGCCTCAGCCTTTGTCCCAAATGTGCCTATTAATGCTGCTGCATTAGGTTCAATCTCATCAAGCACCCATGGGTTGGTCATGTTTACTGCAGTAATCGTTGGTACCTTTTTTTGAATATCGATAATTCTATCAACATTCGTGATTCCTGTTTCAGGACCTACAGTAATACGCGGATTATTATCCCAGTTCGATTGAACTGGTTTCACATAAATATAAGCATGTGTAGCCTCTTCAAGGTTATTCGTAATGGTAATAGAAGGATCATGCTTTTTAATAATCTCGATTAATCCCTTCGTGCTTGCTCCATCGGTTCCAGCAGGGAACATCTCAACATAAAGTTTTACATCTTTAAGCTTTGCATCTTTTAAAGGCAATAAGTTTTTATCATTGCGTAAAAGAACAATTGACTTACGATGCGCTTCATCTGCTAGTTGCTGTGCTTCTGGATTAGCTACCACATCAAGAGAATGTTGTGGATCTACATAGGGGTCTTCAAACAGACCTAAATTCATCATTTCAGTTAGCAATAGAGTTACGGATTTGTTAATCTCATCTTCTGTAAGATAGCCTTGTTCAACGGCTTTGGTTATAAGAGTAGGATCAGATGATCCAGAAATAATATCTGTTCCTGCATTAATTGCTTTGGCCATTTTTTGTACAGCTGTTAGATTTTCGGCACCCCATGCATTATTTCCAACGGCTCCTGTATCGGAGTTAACATATCCTTTGAAACCAAGCTGTCCACGCAGGAAGTCTGTTAAAATCGATTTGTTTAATGCAAATCCAACTTCTTCAAATTGCTGATTTTCACTAAACCATGGTAATCCTTGGTCGGCACTATCATTGCTTGGATAGGCGTAATAAGGCATGATTGACGATACATCCGCTGCAATCGCTGCCTTGAAAGGCGGAATGTGATACTTAAGCAGACTTCCTTCAGTCGGATATGGATTGAATTTACCTTCCACAAAATGAGGGTCCAAACCATTATCACGTGCTCCGCCGCCAGGGAAATGCTTTACGGTTATCGCAACACCGTCTTTACCAAGTTTATCACCTTGGAACCCTTTGATAACGTTATAAATCATATCTGAAGCAACTTTTGGGTCCTCACCGAATGTATCTTCAATTCGTGCCCATAGTGGGTCTGTAGCAATATCCGCCGTATACCCATAGACTTTACGAATTCCGGCAGCTCTCCATTCTTTTGCAGCGATTTCAGAGAATTCCTTTACGGCTTCCGTATCACCAGCAGCTGCAAAACCTAATGGTCCCGGCCAAAAAGAATGTTGTCCCTCACTCGCAGCAATATTCGTGTAATCTGTAGAGGCATGGTTCCGTGGGTTCGATGTAACAACCACTGGGATCCCTAATCTTGATGCCTCACCTAGTTCTTGCAGCTGATTCGTATATTTTGCAATTACATCTACAGTCGGTGTTTGACGGAAGATGACGTAGCGCATGTTTTTAGCGACAATCATCGAATCATCAGCTTTTACATATCTGCCATCTGCTGGATTCGCGATTGGAGTGTGTGTGTTAATCAGCATTAATCCAGCTTTTTCGGCAAGTGTCATCTTTGATACTAGATCCGCTACCCGTTGATCAACAGGTAATCTCCAGTCCTCGTATGTATCCAAGAGCTTATTCCCAGACAAATCTCTAAACTGCTTGCCATCGACTTTAAGGACAACTTTCTTTGCTGCTTCGATTTCTGGTTGCCCAGTAGCAGGATCAGCTTGTACACGATACGTCGCTATGTCTGCCCCTGAATTTCCGGGATTAGCAGTTGTAGTTGGATCTACATACCCTAGATCTTCATTTCCGTTTGCGTTTGCCTGTGGTACCATGACTGGAGCTAAAAGCGTTAATGCAAGAGTACTAGTCAAGACTGTTCTTCTTAGTTTTGAAGATTTTTTTATCTGTTTTGATAATGAAGCCATTTTTCTTCCTCCCCTTTTTTAAATTGAATGTTTGGTAATCCTGCCAACAACCATAAATAAGTTTTTTGAATGCGTTTTCAATTTACTTTTAAAAAATGATTAAAAGCATGGAAACATTTTCAAAACTATAATCTTATCATCCTCCTAAAGATTTATTTTTAATAAGGTGTTAGTTTCCTTTCTCTCTCAGAAAGCGTTTCTATATTAATTATATAATTCCGAATAGTTTATCAATTAGTGAGTTTTTTTAGATAAATTTGTAATTATTTTAGTTTTTAGTTAATTAAAAATAAAACAAGCAATGCTTTTTGGTGGTTAACCATTCTGCATCGCTTGTTTTTTTATCATTCTTTTATGCATGTATATTTCGATACTCCGACGGTGATACGCCCACGATTTTCTTGAAATTATTACTAAAGTAGGCTAAATCAGAATAACCGACTCTTTCAGCAATCTCCGACATTCTTAATGTTGTATTGTGCAATAAACGCTTACCTTCCTCAATTCTCAGCTCCGTTACATAATCAACAAATTTTTTATTAAGCTGTTGTTTGAACAGTTGACTGAGGTAACTGGGATTAATGTGAACACTTTCTGCTGCTTCTTTTAACGTTATTTGATCAAGAGGCGTTTTATTAATATAATCCAGTACTCGTTCAATCGTTGATAATGGAACATTGTCATTGGCAGGAAGAGTATGATGAATCTTATTACTCTCGTTACTTTTTTCATTTAACCATTTCTCTAAGCAAACTTTTAATTCGCTCTCCTCAACTGGTTTTAATAGGTAATCTGTTACACCGCTTCGGATTGCTTGCTGGACAAACTGAAACTCATCATGGACAGAAATGACAATAATATCATATTTCCTGTTTAAAATACTAAGTTCCTTTACCAAAGCAAGACCATCCATAATCGGCATTCGGATATCCGTTAGTATTAGGTCGACATCATTCATCTTTATCCAATCTAATGCTTCTAATCCATTTTGGCATTCCTGGACAACCTCCAAGGGAAGATTCAATTTATTTATCGTCCATTTAAGAGCGGCCCGTACCCATCTCTCATCATCAACTAACAAGACTTTTTTCATCCAATCTCCCTTTCATCCGTATTTTTCTTCATTGGCAGCTGCATTTCGATCACTGTGCCTGCTCCCAACTGACTTCTAACACCAAGTCCATAATCAGCACCAAACACATAATGAATCCTTTGTTGTACATTTAATAATCCGATATGGTTCCCATCTGAGTTTGTCATTTTCTGTTCAAGCTTTCTTGTAAGTTCGTCTAAAATCTGATTCGGGATTCCTGCACCTGTATCTTCTATTCGGATCATAAATGAAGATTCAGAATGGGGAACAACTGAGATGTTAATTCTGAACTTTTGAATGCACTGACCGTAGGCATGAACAAAGCAATTTTCAACGATTGGCTGAAGTGAAAATTTGACTACCTCTTGTTCCATTGCCCATGGAGGAATATCAATCTCATACTCGAACCGGTCTTCAAAGCGAAATTTCTGAATCTGAAGGTACGTATGACAAAACTTGATTTCTTCTCCCAGGCTTACTGTGGAAGAATCATTTTTTAAATTGTAGCGGAGAAGCATTGCTAAGGAATAAGACATCGTTGCAATGTTTTCTTGCCCTTCTTCTAATGCCATCCCTCTAATGGTTTCAAGCGAGTTGTATAAAAAATGTGGGTTCATTTGAGACTGAAGCATTTTTATTTCTATCTCTTTCTGTTTGAGCGACATTTCTGTTTCTCTTAATTTGGAGACATATACTTCTTCAAGTAAATCTGATAGTTTTTCCACGGTATGATTAAAACCAGCAGATAACTGTCCAATTTCATCGTTTGATTCCACTGGGACCCGACCACTAAGGTTTCCGATTTCAACTTCCTTCATGAACTTCTTTAAGCGTCGAATTGGGCGGACTAGACTTGTAGCAAATCCAAATCCTATCGTATAGGCAATGATTAACGAGATGATAATGGTCAGTACAATGGTTCTTCCGATTTGAATAATTCCACCCGTAATATCTTTATATGGTACGGCCGTAAAAAAACTCCAGCCAATGCTCGAGGAATATGTATAAGTGACGAAATCCTTCCTCTCGTTCTGTAAAATTTGTGTGCTGCTTTCGTTATTTTGGAGTTGTGTGAGCTGGGGAAATTCTACTTTTTTTCCTAGCTTCGAATAATCAGGGTGATAGACATAATGCCCTTTAGAATCCAAAATAAAAAAATAGCCGTTTTTACTTATCGTTACCTTGTTTGAGATTTCCTCAATTCTTCTAAAATTAATATCGATTACAAGCATTCCGACAGGTAAAAGAGTATCAGGGTTGTATAATCTCCGAACAAGCGAAATAACCGGCTGCTCTTTATTTCTTAGTTTAAGGGTTCTAGTCACTAACATCGTCATTCCGTTCTTGGGAACGGATGAATACCAATATTCCTCTCTCATTTTGGTAGAAGGATAGAAATTATTTACTCCAAGGGTATCGATCACAATATCGTCATCCACTAAAACAGTGATATTAGATATATCTGCTCGAGAGTAGGCGGCATACTTAAGTGTGTCTTTGGCTGCTGCCACTAAATAATCACTTTTTTCATGCTTTAATAGGCTGGATAATTCCGGAGTGTTAATAATTTTTAAGCTTGTGATCTCAAATTCTTGAAAATAATATTCAATATGTGATTCTACTTGACCAATTACTTGACCGCTATATTGACGGAGCTCGTTCTCCAATTCGGCTGAAGATCGATTATAGGAGATAATCCCCACGGAAAGAACAGGCAATATAACGAGAAAGCTAGAAAAGACGCAAAGCTTCGTCATTAATGCTTGATTCTTTAAGAGAATATACTCTTTTATAAATTCGGCTATTTTTCTCCCATACTCCTGCATTCTTCCACTTCCTAATGAGTTTTCTAAATCTATCTCTATCTATTATCAAAACAGAAAAGACCCAGCTGGTAAATGGTCAAACTTACCAGCTAGGCATTATTAGTTGTTACAGATTATGGACGTGCTTTTTCAATCGCATCCATTACTTCTTTATACTCTTTTGTATATTCGTCAACCATTGGCTTTACAGCAGCTTTCCAAGGTTTAATATCTTTTACCTCGGTAAATGTAACACCAGCGTCTTTTAACTTCTTTTCAGACTTTTCTTCATATTTATCCCACTCTGCTCTTTGTGTTTCAACAGAATCAAGAGCTGCTTGTTTAACGATCTTTTGATCTTCTTTGTCAAGCTTATCCCAAGCTACTTTACTAATTAGAAGAACTTCAGGGATACGTTGGTGATGATCAAGGATCAAGTTCTTAGCTTCTTGATAGTGGTTAGATGAATCTAAACTTGGCAGGTTATTTTCTGCCCCATCAATAATACCTGTTTGAAGAGCACTGAATACTTCTCCATATGGCATAGGAGTAGCACTTGCACCTAAGGCAGCCATGAAATCAATATTGATTTTACTTTGCTGAACACGAATCTTAAGTCCTTTTAGATCCTCTACACCTTTAAGTTCTTTAGTGGCATAGAAACTACGTGATCCAGAATCGTAGAAAGCTAATCCCTTCATCTTAGATTGCTCAAGCCCATCTAGTAATTTTGTTCCCATATCTCCATTTAAGAAATTCCACAGATGATCTTCACTTTCAAATACATAAGGAAGTCCGATTGGAGTAAATTGATTATTGAACTCAGCAAGAGGGCTGGAATTGATTCGTGTAAATTCAATAGCTCCCAGCTGAACCTGTTCAAGAACAGATTTTTCATCTCCTAATTGAGCAGATGGATAAACTTCAATTTTAATACGTCCATCTGTTCTTTCCTCAACTAATTCAGCGAACTTTTTGTCACCAAGAACGGTTGGATAATCAGGCGGCTGATTGTCAGCTAAACGGAATGTGTAGGATGGTTTTTCTTCTTCCTTGGTACCGCTGTTGCTCGGCTTTGCTTCCTCTTTCCCACAAGCTGCAAGGATTGTACCCATTAATAACGATGCAGCTAAAATGCCTGTGAATTTCTTCTTTAACAAAATCAACACCCCTTATTAATTTTTTTATATAATCTTCACCTTAGACCAGATTACTTAACTAACATATTCGGCAGCCACATAACTACCTCTGGGATATAGGTGATAATTAACAGAACAACTAGTAACGCATAGAAAAATGGCATCATGGCCTTTGTACCTTGTTGAATGGAAACTTTACCTATCGCACACCCAACGAATAAAACGGTTCCAACTGGCGGTGTCAATAGACCAATTCCAGCATTTAAGATTAACACGATTCCAAAATGGACAGGATCCATTCCAAAGCTTGTTACAACTGGTAAAAGAATCGGTGTCATGATTAGAATCATTGGTGCCATATCCATTGGTGCACCTAAAAGCAACAATAGGATATTAATAATCAATAAAATGATAAGCGGATTATCAGAAATACTTAAAAACAGGTCGGTTACCATAGCAGGAATCTGCAAATAGGCGAGTATCCAGCCAAAGGATGCAGAAGCTGCAATTAAGAAAAATACCATCGAAACCGTTCGCATTGTTCTTGTGAGTATTTTCCCAATACTAGAGATGGGAGCTTCTCTATAAATGACAAATGCTAGAATAAAAGAATATAAGCACGCTAACGCACCTGACTCAGTGGCCGTAAACCAGCCGCTCATGATTCCGCCAAGGATAATGACGGCAGGACTTAAGGATAATAGACCATGCAGGAGAATACCTCCGATTTCTGATTTCGGCACGGGGTCTGCTTTCTGATAGCCTCGTTTTCTAGCAATAATATAGCCTGTAATCATAAGCGAAATTAACATGATAAATCCAGGCACGATACCAGCCATAAAAAGACTGGCAATGGATACGCCACCGGCTGCTAAAGAATAGAGAACGAGATTATGGCTCGGTGGTACAACAACACCTTGGATAGCCGAAGCAATGGTAACACCCACCGCATAATCTGCTTCGTATCCTTTCTTTTTCATCATTGGAATCATGACAGAACCGACGGATGAAACGTCTGCGACTGCAGACCCTGAAATATTTCCAAAAAACAGGGCGGCCACACTATTTACCATTGCAAGTCCACCGCGTATTCTTCCTACTAGTAAACTCGCAAAATTTACAATCCTTGTTGCTAGTCCCCCTTCACTCATAATCTGTCCTGTTAGGATAAAGAACGGGATAGCTAGCAAGGAAAAGGAGTTCATTCCTTGAATCATTTGCTGTCCAATAACTGGAAGCGGGATTTTCATATAGATTACTGTTAGCAAGGACGATGCCACAAGCGTAAGAGCAATCGGAAAACGAAGCAGGACTAGAATAACAAAGCTTGAAAGTAAGATGATAATTCCGATTGTGTTTGTGTCCATTTTACATACCCTCCTCCAAATCCTTATGTCTTGTTGTGTTAATATTGAAGAACTGCAGGAGCGAGTAACCGCAAATCATAACACCCGTGACTGGCATAGCCAAATAAGTGACGCTGCTAGGAAGTTTTGTTGCTGGAAGAGTGGATTCCGCAGTCAACAATGTAAACTCCCAACCTTGGACTACAAGATATAAACCAAAAGCAAAAACAGAAGCATTAATGATCTTATCTAAGACTTTATTGAAAGATTTAGGAAATAGGTTGGTAAAAGAATCAATACCTAAATGAATATACTCCCTAAATCCTATTGCAATGGCCATAAAGGCGAACCATGCAAGTAGTAACAAAGTAATTTCTTCCGACCAAAAGAATACAAAATTGAATAATTTCCGGGTCATAACCTGTGTGGTTACAACAAAAATCAACGCTACCAAAAACAGTAAAGTGAATTTTTCGAAAATAGAGTCGATAAATTTAAACACCTTTTTAATATAATCCAAGTGGATCCCCCCTTATTTGAAACCGTTTACTTACTTATCATTTTACGAATCGGGGAGATGATTGAAAATATTGTTTTTTTAGATAAATTTGTGTTTTTTTTAGGTTTAGGATATTTTCGAAAACCCTTTCATTTTTCATTTTTATTAATTTGTTTATTAAACTAATTAATTGAACTTAGTTTAACATTCCCTTTAAATAGCGTCAATAAAGTCTCAGGGGAGGATATCCCGTAGAAAAAATATCAATAGAACGCTAAATCAAAAATGGCCGTCCCTGATATTCGGGACAGCATTTTTGATTATTAGATATCGATTTCTTTCCATACCTGCTCATAAACCTTTTTAAGAGGGATATTGTGGAGTTGCGCAAGTTTCTTACATTCCTCATATTCAGGTGCCCGCTGCACAACTTCTCCATTTAGTATTCCTTCTTTTACAGTCACAGGTCCCCACTCTGTTTCCGCTTTTTTGAATACTCTTTCTAACCGGTGAACCGTTAATGGATAATAACGTACACCTAGTGTTGTTGTTTCTTTAAAGAGTATTTTCTTTATTTTATTTACCTTTTCAACCGAACAAAGCAGTTGAAGCAAGATTCCTGGTCTGTTTTTTTTCATATAAATCGGGGTATAAAAAACATCATTGGCCCCTGCTTCAAATAAAAGGTCCATCACATAACCCAGCCATTCTCCAGGAATATTGTCCAGGTTAACTTCCATTTTGATCATCTGGTCATCAATATGTTCATGATTAGGAGGATGAGAACTCATTGGAATACTCCTCTCAATAGGGCAGAGATTCTTATATATATATAATATTTTATCATAAACCGGTTATTCACCAATAATGACCCGAACAACATTTGGATGGTCTTTGAACGTTTTCGTCCCTGCTCCATAGCCAATCGAACTAACTTTCATGGATGGAATAGAGGTAAAATCTTCTGCCAGTACCGCGACAATCGCTGCTCCAGTTGGTGTGGTAAGCTCAAATCTCACCTCTGAATGTTCAATCGGGACTCCTTTTAAAATCTCGAGTGTTGCCGGTGCAGGGACTGGATAAATACCGTGGTCGATACGAATTTTCCCTGTACCTACAGGAATTGGTGAAGATTTGATTACGGATATATCTAATTGATCAATTAGGATGGCAGCCCCAATTATATCAATAATGGAATCTACTGCACCCACCTCATGAAAATGAACCTTCTCTAAAGGTACGCCATGGATAAGTCCTTCTGCTTCAGCAATTTTTTTAAATATCCTTAAAGCAGTATCTTTTACTTGTATAGACAAATCCGTTTCTTCTATTAACTGGACAATATCTTTATATGAGCGATGATCATGATGGTGGTGATCATGGGTATGTTCATGATTATGAGTATGTATGTGTGCATGGTCGTGATCGTGAACATGCGTATGTGCGTGGCCATGGTCATGATCGTGAGCATGCGTATGAGTGTGTTCGTGTTCATGATCGTGAGCATGCGTATGTGTGTGTTCGTGTTCATGAGTGTGATCATGAGTATGAACGTGTCCATGATCGTGATCATGGCTGTGAGAATGGCCATGGTCATGATCGTGATCATGGCTGTGAGAATGGCCATGGTCATGATCGTGATGATGTTGGTGGTGTTGATTTTTTAGCACCACATCAAATTTTGTACTCGTAATCCCATTCTTAACGACCTTTTTCCATGTCAATTCATATTCATCTTGAATATTGAGCTTTTTTAATTCTTCTACTAATTTAACCGGGTCAGCACCTGCGTCTATAAGTGCGCCGATCACCATATCTCCGCTTACTCCTGAAAAACAATCAAAGTAAAGTGTCTTCATTTCTTTCCCCTTTTTGTGCAAGTTGATGAATTAATACGGCGTTATAGCCTCCGCCAAAACCATTATCAATATTAACAACACTAATCCCCGAAGCACACGAATTCAGCATCGTAAGTAAAGCCGATAACCCGTTAAAGTTAGCCCCATAGCCAACACTTGTAGGAACAGCAATGACGGGGTGTGAAACTAGTCCGCCAACGACACTCGGCAGTGCCCCTTCCATCCCGGCTACTACTACAGAGACTGTTGCCTTTTGTATTTCTTCGGCATGATTTAATAGACGATGGATTCCTGCAACCCCAACATCATAAATACGATGAACTTTACTTCCCATTATCTCTGCGGTAACTGCTGCCTCTTCCGCAACCCTTAAATCAGAGGTTCCAGCAGCAACAATAGCAATATAACCTTGAGCATTTTCAGTAGAGTTCTCTTGGTCTTTCCAATAAAGAATCCGAGCTACTTCATTATAAATAAATTCGGGACAAGCTTGCTGCACGACAGCTGCTTTCTCTTCTGAAATTCTTGTTACCATTACTTGGTTGTTTCTTGCCCTTAATGCTGTGATGATGGAGATGATTTGTTCAGCTGTTTTCCCTTCACCATAGACCACTTCCGGAAAGCCCTGTCGTTTTTTTCGATGATGATCAACCTTTGCAAATCCCAAATTCTCAAACGTGGCCAATTGATCTTTTGCTTCCGCAATACTGAGGGTTCCTTTTTGAACTTGTTTTAAAATATCCTCAAGCACATGATTTCCCCCTTTTACTCTTATGTGATTTATATGCATGAGTGTTGATGATGGACATATCTTTTGGTTCTTAGATGGGTTTTGTCCTTCATAGGTTTGATGAAGGACAAATCTTTTGGTTCTTTGATTGGATTTGTCCTTCATAGGTTTGATGAAGGACAAATCTTTTGGTTCTTAGATGGGTTTTGTCCTTCATGCGTTTGATGAAGGACAAATCTTCTGATTCTTAGATGGGTTTTGTCCTTCATAGGTTTGATGAAGGACAAATCTTTTGGTTCTTTGTTGAGTTTTGTCCTTCATGCGTTTGATAAAGGACAAATCTTTTGATTCTTTGATGAGTTTTGTCCTTCATACGTTTGATGAAGGACAAATCCTTTGATTCTTAGATGAGTTTTGTCCTTCATGCGTTTGATGAAGGACAAATCTTTTGGTTTCTTTACACGATTTGTCCTCAAGCTGCAACTCTCTTTTAGAAATACTTCACCATATCCTTAGCAAGCTTTTCATAATTTTCATAAAGAGCTTTATACACTTTACTTTTTTCCTTATTAGGCAACACTGGATCACCCATTGGGATATTCTTTTTGATATCTTCAAAAGAATCTACTTTGCCAATGCCCACGAGAGCAGTCCATGCTGCTCCCCATGCGGCGCTGTGATGGCTTTCAGATACATAAATCTCCGCTTCAAAGATGTCAGCCATCATTTGCAGCCATAATGGTGATCTCGCTAACCCGCCGTTAACGTAAATTTTTTCCGGCTCACCCGCTAATCTTTCCAGTGCTTTTCCAATTTGATAGAGATTGAACGTAATCCCTTCAAGGACAGCTCGGATAAAATGCTCTTTTTTATGAGTGATTGAAACCCCGTAAAAATTACCTTTGGCCTTTTGATTCCATACCGGTGCTCTTTCCCCATTTAGATAAGGCAGAAACAGGATACCCTCTGCACCAGGTGCTACCTTTTCTGCGTCCCCTAAGAATTCAGTAAAATCTCTTTGGTCATTTAAAAGATCTTTTAACCATTGTAAGACGATGCCGCCATTATTAGTCGGTCCGCCTACAATCGTTGAATCAGCTGTAAAGGAGTAACAGAAAGTTTCTTGATTTTCATCAATTTTTACACCTTTATTGATTTGTCTAATCGCGCCGCTTGTCCCAACGGAAACCGCCACTTCTCCAGGCAAAATAGCGCCAATTCCCAGATTTGCCAATTGGCCGTCTGCCGCACCCATTACAAATGGCATTCCTTGATTAATTCCCATTTCATCAGCAATTTCTCTTGTTAGCCCAGACAACACTTTTGTTGGAGGGACAATTTCAGAAAGCTGTTCCTTGGTGATTCCAGTCAACTCTAATAATTCAGGCTCCCAATCCAACGATGCAGGATTAAATAAACCTGTAGCAGAAGCCATTGAATAATCAATGACTCTTTGACCAAACCAGCATTGGAGTAAATATTCCTTTATGGACATAAAATATGCAGCTTCTTTATAAGGCTGATAGTTTGTTTCTTTCATCCACAAAAGCTTATTAAATGGAGTCATCGGGTGAATAGGTGTGCCTGTTTTTGCATATACGCTGCTCCCAATCGTTCCTTTTACTTCTTCTGCTTGGGCGTAGCTTCTTCCATCTGCCCAAATGAGCGCTGGAGAAATTGGGCTGCCCTTTTCATCCACACAAAGAAGTGAATGCATCGCAGCTGAAAAACCAAGAGCAATTAACTCATCTTTACTAATCTCAGCTTTTTCAATGACTTCCTTGATTGCCAGTACTGCAGAACGTTCAATTTCAATTGCGTCTTGCTCCGACCAGCCTGGCTCTGGATAATGAAAGCTGTTCATTTTCTCCGTTTCTGCTATTAGTTTTCCTTTGATATCAAATATACACGCTTTTACGCTGGTAGTTCCGATATCTAGTCCCATTACGAACTCTCTTGACATACGATTCATCTTCCTTTTCAACTATCAATGTTGTCATTTATGTTAGAAAAGGCTTTGGAAAGTTCCAAAGCCTTCTTTTTTTATTACGATAACACCTTGTTCATACTTCCGCTCTGATATCCTAGCAAATCCAAAGTAATATACTTATACCCATACTCTTGGAGTTCTCGTACAATGGAATCATGATTTTCTAGAACGATTTTCATATCATTAGGTTCTACTTCAATTCTAGCGATTTCATCATGTGTACGAACGCGTACTTGGCGAATATGGAGACTTTTTAAAAAGCTTTCTGCCCGCTCAACCTTTGTCAGCTTTTCCTTTGTAATATATTCACCGTAAGCAATCCTTGAGGATAGGCAGGCAAAGGATGGTTTATCCCATGTAGGCAAATCAAACTGCTGTGAAAGCTCTCTGATTTCTTGTTTAAACAAATTTGCCTCTAATAAAGGGCCACGTATCCCCTTCTCCTTTGCTGCTTGCATTCCTGGCCGGTGTTCATTCATATCATCAGCAATAACTCCATAAATGACATTATGGAATCCCTTTTCTTCCATTACCGGAATTAAATGATCAAATAAACTGCTTTTACAAAAGTAACAACGATTTTTGTTATTCTCTGCATAACCAGGAATGGCCAATTCAGATGTTTCAATGACTTGGTGCTTAACGCCGATTTTTTCAGCTAACACCCTTGCCTCTTCCAGCTCGCTAGAAGGATACGTTTCTGAATCTGCTGTGACCGCTAAGACATGATCTTCCCCTAATGTGTCTACAGCTGCTTTTAGTAAAAATGTACTATCTACACCACCTGAGAATGCTACAACGACTGATTCCATGTCACGGAGAATAGACTGTAATTTATTATATTTCTCTGTTAGCAAGGTCTCATCTCCCCACGTACTATCTGAATAATCCACTATTTAACATATTAAATGGACAGTAACCATATGTCCAAGAATTAAATTGTCATTGCTCCAAATCCGCCGTCAACACGGAGTAATGCTCCTGTTACAAAACTTGAAGCTTTATCTGATGCAAGGAAAACAGTAGCTCCTTGAAGTTCTTCTGCTTCTCCAAAGCGATTCATTGGGGTATGACCCATGATGGATTCAATTCTTTCTTTGTCTAAAATTTTACGGTTTTGTTCTGCTGGGAAAAATCCTGGAATAATGGCATTTACACGAATTCCACTAGTAGCGAATTCACGTGCTAAGAACTGAGTCACGCTATTAAGACCAGCTTTTGAAACAGAATACGTAAATACTCTTGATAATGGAGTTGTAGAAGACACAGATGAAATATTAATAATACTTCCTTTTCTTTCTTGTTCAATCATGCGTTTCGCAAAGATTTGGCAAGTCATTACAATTCCCTTTAAGTTAATATCCATAATTTTATCGTATTCGTCCATGTCTAAATCAAAAAATGGTGTTGGACTGTTTGTTCCTGGAGCATTCAATAGAATATCCCAGCCGCCAGACCATTGCTCAATATCATTTGCAACTTTTACTAAAGAATCCTTTGAGCTTACGTCTGCTGAGAACGCTTTTGCTTCTCCGCCATTTTCTACGATTTCTTTCACGACCTTTTCTGCAGTTTCTAAGTTACGGCCAACGATTGCCACTTTCGCCCCGTGTTCAGCCAAGCCTTTTGCCATTGCTGAACCTAGTACACCATTTCCTCCAATTGCTACTGCGGTTTTACCTGTTAAATCGAATAAGTTTGTCATGTTTCAACTCTCCCTAGTTTTAATATAAGTTTCCTTTTTCATTGAATGGAAGTTCATAAAGTTCTGAAATCAGCTCCATGTTTGGATGCTGCTTTACATATTCAACCAATGCTTCTGATACTTCAATCTCACTTAACTCTAACGTATTTTTAATGCGAACCATTTTAACTTTTGTAAAATCTAAGATATTACTTGTTTTAACGGCCGCTTGTATCGCTTCACGATCGTTTGGTAAGGTCGTGGCAATTTTTGTTGGCGCTACAACAGTAGAAGTTAACCCGTTTGCATAGGTTACCTCAAGGTCCATACGGTCCACTAAACGCTGGGTTGTAAAATCAGCAGTTCCGACACCATTGGCATTTCCCTCTGTCTGCGGCGTTAATCCAAGGACGACCATTTTGTTTACATCTGGTCCTCCGTGGGCATATGGAGTTGGGTATCGACCAGTAATATTCGGATCCATTCCATCACCAGAGATATTTTTACCAATCTGATCAATGACAAGAACCTCTAATTGTTCAAAGAACAGCTTTGGTAATAATTCTTTTGCCTTAGCCTGTAAGTCTGCTTCTCTCTCAATAATTTCCTCAGGAGAAAGCACATCCACCACAGCAATTTTATCAAAGGCGTTTTCGATCGTTGCCACACCAAAAAGTAATGGCTTTTTCTCCATAATCATTTTTGCCATCGCTGGTACGTTTTCTGCCATATATTTAAAGCCTAGCTGGTGGCAGGCTTCGGCACCTCTCTGTTTCCCTAACCCAATACTGATCATTTTCATAATGCCGCTTTCAACCGGACCCCTAAAAGCCGTATGGGGCTTCACACGATTGATGACAACGATGCCATCTGCCTCTGAAGCATACTTATCAACGTAAACAGGAAGCCCATTTGGCAGTTCTCCAATTTTCACTACTTCCATAGAAGAGCGAATTTCACAGCCTGCACTTTCTTCTGTTACGCCAAGATGAGCTAGAACCTCTCGCTGCCCTTCTGCAGTTGCGCCGCCATGACTTCCCATGCTCGGTACGATAAATGGCTTGGCTCCTAAATCTTTTAAAAACTTCACCGTTACGGCAGTTAATTCAACAAGGCGGTCAAGACCACGGCTTCCAACTGCCACCGCAATTTCCATTCCAGGTTGAATTTTTGCTTTTATATGTTCTTGTTGTAGCTTTTCCATCAAAATTGGCTCTAGATCATTAATCTTTTTATCATCAAACTTCACTTTAACTTTTGCCATCTTTGGTACTGGAATGTCTTTCAATAAGTCTTGTAAAATGCCCATTACTATTCTCACTCCTTTTATATATTAAGTATCTCACAGGGAATTATATTCCATGTATGGAAATACACCAAATCATCCACCTGTAATCCCTTTCAAATTCCCTTATGTAAAAATAAATTATCAAAACTAATTTAATTTGTTTACCAAACAAACTAATTACCTGTATAATATCATTATGGATGGTTTCCGTCAATGAATATGCAAACCTGCATACGAAAAAATATTGATCTTTTTTATTTGAAATTTAGGAAAGGAAGTGATTGATATGGTCACTGGCGATGCTTCATATATTAAAAAGATTAATCGATCTTTAATTATCAGTAAAATAATTGAACATGGCATGATATCAAGAGCAGACTTAGCGAAGATTACCGGCTTAAACAAAGCTACTATATCTGTACAGGCAGCAGAATTATTAGCAGAAGACTTACTTATAGAAACCCAGCAAGAACATAAAAATCTAGGAAGACGACCTATTATGCTATCGATTAACCGTCAAGCAGGATATTCTTTAGGAATCGACCTGGATAAGAGTGTCATAACATTCACTTTATCTGATTTAAGCGGTTTGGCACTGGACACACATTCTATCGAAATAAAATCATCTGATTACAATCTCATCCTAGAAATGTTAGCGAACCAGATTTCACACTATAAGGAAAGATGTTCTCATGCACCCTATGGGCTAATTGGTGTTGTCATTGGAATTCATGGTATCGTTAATAACGATGAAACCATTTATTTTGTCCCGCGCCATCAATGGAAGAACAAAAATTTAAAGGTAGATTTGCAAAATGAAACCGGTGTCAATATATATATAGAAAATAACGCTAATCTATGTTCGTTTGCAGAAATCGTCTATAAACATTACCAAAGTGAAAACTTACTATCAGTTAGTTTGTATTCAGGGATTGGTCTGGGAATTATGGTAAATAGTAAATTACTAAAAGGCTGCGATGGCTATGCCGGTGAAATTGGTCATATGATTATTGTACCTGATGGTCTTCCCTGCCGCTGCGGGAATCTAGGCTGCTGGGAACAATACGCTTCGGAATCAAGCTTTATGAAGCGATTAGCAAAAAGTCATCATAAAGAACATATCTCCTATAAGGAAATTTATGATTGGTTAATAGAACAAGATCCCGTTACGTATACGTTAATGAAAGAGTATATTAAGTTTCTTTCTTATGGTCTTAACAATATTATCAATCTTTATAATCCAGAGATTTTAGTGATTAATAGCGAATTGCTCCGATTGTATCCGAATGCATTAGAAGAAATCAAAGCACACTTAACCTCCACCGTGGGCCAATATCGAAAACTGCAGATTTCAGAATTTGGTAAAAATGCTTGTAGTATGGGAGCCTGTGCCTTAGCGATTAAGAACTTCTTAGAAGTGAAAGAGTTAAGTTTATCCATTGATTAATCCAATAGAGAAAAGAGTGTTACCCTCAGTAACTGAGGTATTCTTTCATGTAAATGCTTTCCAAAATTGTAAAACCGTGAAAATGGAAGAAAAGCTGAGAAAAGGTAAGTAAATGGCAGATGATACACGTTTTCATTAACATTGTTCTCGTTTTCATTGTCTTTGTTTCCGTTTTCAGCAGCGTTGTGAAAAATCTCTAAATACTTGATAATAAGAGTATCAAATCACTGGAGGTTAACCACATGAAAAAATTCATATTAACATTAATTGAGAAGTTTGAGAAGACAGATTACTTACCATTCGATACACACGAACCAATCCTAACCAATTCACGTAAATAAAATGTGGATTGGTTTTTTTATGCAAAAAAACCCTAGCAATATGCCAGGGTCGATATAGTTTGATTATGATATAGCAGAAATATTGTCATTCTTTCCTTTTGTTTTTTTAATTTCTGCAATACCTGCTTGAATTTTTTCCATTTCTTTATGATCTAGTTTATAGAATTTCATTGCTGTAATTGATACCAACAAACATAGTGCTGGTAAACCGAATGCTAGTATTAAGGTAACAACAAACAATGGTGTGGTTAACGCTTCCCCAACCTCAGGGAATTTTTCTTTGTAACCAATGAAACCTACCACTACACCTACAATGGTTGGAGCTAAAGATGAAACGAGCTGGTCAATAAATGAGAAAATCGTGCCCATCATACCGGGTACATACCGTCCAGATTTATGTGTTTCATAGTCCGAAACATCGGCAATCATAGGAACAACAAGCGTTGTTGGAATACTAGCAAATCCAATTGCTAATGAATACAAGGCTAAGAATAATATCGTCGAAATTCCAATATTAGATAGTGAAACCGATGCAGGATCAATTAATAAGAATAGCGCAATTAATGCGGCGTAAGAAAGCATTCCAATCCAGGCTGAAGTAACATAGGATTTCTTTAAACCTGTCTTTCTTGCAATTCCAACTACTAAGAAAGTAATCAATAGTGTCGGTACTAGTGTAATAAGACCAATTTTTCCACTTAATGCGTAATCGCCTAGCAAAATACCAAATAACATAACTCCGACTACAGAATAACGACCGATACTCGTTGCTAGTTTATCAAAAGACGCGGAAAGGGAAAGCAATTGTAATTGTTTGTTTCCTTTGATAACACCCCAATATTCACGAAGAGTTGTTTGTGTTCCTTCTTCTGCTAATCCATAGTATTCCTTCTTATCTTTTGACCAAATACCTACGATTGCTAGTACCGCAAATACTGCTGATAGAAATAAGCCATATCCATTTAATTCCGTGAATAAACCAAGATTAAATCCGCCATGCTTTGCAACTAGGACAGCCGAAACCCAAATTTGCCCGCCAGTGAAAAGTGCTGCATTATAAACTCCATCAAAAATTGCATATAATGGGCGCTGCTTTGGATTATTTGTTAAAACTGTTTGCGCAGCCTTGGTAACACTTGTTTGCAATGAATAACCAATTTTATTTACAATTAACATCGCAGTAAAGAAAAGAAATTGTGCAGACTCTGGTAAATGATGCGTTACATTATAGATAATTAGGATTGTACCTGCTGAAATGATATTCCCTAAAACAATTAACGGAGTAAACTTACCAAATTTCCCCTCTGTTTTATCGATGATGTAGCCAATTGCTGGATCGATAATACCATCAAATAACCGTGCCGCCATTAATAATGAACTTACCACCATAACTGCTAGTCCAGCTATTCCAGTTGCATAATAAGTAACAAAACCTAATACAAATAAATGAAGATTTGATGAAGTATTATTTAAAGTAAACAATCCTATTTGCCATAATTTCGCAGTGTTATATTGATCCCCTTTTTCAACTTTTACATTTGACATGTTTTCGCCCCCTCGTAGTTAACCGCTTTCATTATTTCTAATATTGAAAAAATTGTCCATCCAATTATCCCCTGTTTAAAATAACGATCTATTCTCGTCTATAAATGATTCCCTTTTACTTGCCACTCCTTTCTATGAAACCCCTTTCATTTTCTATTAAAAAAATAAAATTGCTAGAAAAATATTATTCTATTTTTTAATTAGTTTAATGAACTAATTATTATAGTAAGAATAACATCTCTGCTATTCATAGTCAATAAGTTTTTAATTTTCTAAATCTTTTGTTGATAGAATACCATTTTTCCGTAAGAATATACCTAAAAGGCTATAAATGTACCAAATTTCACCGAAACAAAAAAAGCGGTGAAATTCTACTACATTTTTGTTTTTTATTTTTTCACTATATTAAAAACAAATCAGCATCTCTTTATTTACATACTGTAATTATATTGTACCGAGATACAATAATCATTCTCTGAACGTGCTTTATAATTCTAATTTTTTAACTCATATTGTTTTCTATTGATAAAACAAATATTTCATCGGTATTATTTCAGCACAAAAGGCAGTGGATATCCACTGCCTTTTGGGTATTTTCCTATTTAACTATATTAGAACCAGTCAGCGAATCCTAGTTCTCTTAAATGGTTAGCTGAAACTTCCAGGCATTCAAATGGGTCACGTCCATAGGTATCGTCTTGTTCTACAAAGAAATACTGTACTCCACTCTCAAGTCCTGCTTCTATGATTGGTTTGAGATCAAGGTTTCCTTCACCAAGTTCTGCAAATTGAATCGTATTCGTAAATCTGTCAAAGAATTTACCCATATCCTTCTGGAAGTCAATATCGGTTAAATCCATTTGTCCGATTCGATAATCCTTTAAGTGTAAAAGTGAAATACGGCCGGTATATCCTTTCACAAAGTCTGCAGGATTTACACCTGCTCTGTGAATCCAGTGAACATCTAATTCAAATCCAAGTTTAGTGGTGTTGTTTTTAATAATATCCAATAAATACTCACCATCAAATTTTTGGAATTCTAAATGGTGTGTATGGTAATACAATTCAATTCCATGCTCAGCTAATCTGTGAGCCATCTCTTCGGCCTTGTTGATAAATTCCATTATTGAATCTTTATTCCCCATAGCCATTAACGGCATCATGCCGATTCGCAAATAATTACAATCAAGTGTCTTGCAATCGTTTACGATTTTTTCAAAATCACTTGTCAATGTCTCACCAGGCATTCCAGGAAGCATTGGCTCTACCGCAGCAGACATAGCCGCAATCTTAATATCAAAATCTTGGCTCGCCCTTTTTATCTCCGCTACGTTCTCAGCTGTCATTGGGATTTGAGAAACTTCAACAGCGTGATAACCAAGCTCACTTACTTTTCTCATTGTTTCATAGGCACCTAGCTCTTCAACCTTATTCTTGAGCATCATCATTTGAACGCCGATTTTTCCCTTTGTCATTGTAATACCTCCATTTGTATTGATTGTTTTTTCTCAGATGACAGGTGAATCGCATCGATAATCGCAATGGATGCAAGTGCATCTTTTGCATGAATATAGTCATCTGTGTTTTCTGTAATTGCAGAATAGAATTGATTAATAGTTTTTGCATGGCTGGCTCCATAATAATGTTTCGAACCTGGCAGCTTGGCATCCTCCATCAATTCTTCTTTTTCCCCTGCTTCATTCACTCTTGTCAGGATGCTATCTTTGATGATGAACCTTTCTTTTTCAAAAAGAACTTCAAGTTCTACACTGGAATTATCCACATTCGCATTGGTAGCGAAGAATAAGCCCTTAGCACCATTTTTAAACTGGATACGGGCGGAAGCTGTATCTTCCACTTCGATGTTATAATCCAATAGTTGATCAACTGATCCTCTGATTGACTCAATTTCACCGCCAACCAGCTGCATGAGGTCTAACGTATGCAACGCTTGATTGATCATTACTCCACCACCGGCATATCTCCACTGCCCGCGCCACGGCTGGACGTCATAGTATTCTTTTGGTCTAAACCATGCTACTAGACCCTTAACCCCTATAATAGGACCATATTCACCAGTGCTAATAATCTCTTGAAGTTTTTCGAATGATTCATTGTTGCGATTTTGCAGGCAGACACCGATTTTGATGTTTTTGTATTTTTCCTCTAACTGAACCAGAGCACGCCCTTCTTCAGTGTTCAGGCCCAACGGTTTTTCTAGAAAAACATTTATACCTTTTTCCACACATGCCTTTGTAACAGGGTAGTGCAGATAATGGGGCAGACAGATATGAACACAATCCAATTCTTCATTTTCTAGCATTGTTTCATAGTTACTGTAAAAGTTTGCTCCTGGTACTGAATTTGATAAGGTTTCGTTATTATCACAGACAGCCACCAACTGAGCATTTGGGTTTGCTTTTATCGCTGGAATATGGATATGTGAAATCGTTCCCAGCCCTATAACTGCAACTTTCAGCATTTGCTTCTCCCCTTTTTTGAAACGAACTCAAAGCTTATAGCGATGAGTTCGTTTCCATGTGGTTGTTTACTTTCTAACTGGATATTTACCTTCTTCGGCAATACGTTTATTTAATTCTTCTAAGAATAAATCTTCATCAAATGGTACTTCGATTTCCTTGCCTAACCAGCTTGATAAGTGCATAGCATTTGCAAGTCTAACACCATTAATACCGTCGCTACCTGGTGCTAATAATGGTGTACCTTCGACGATCGCTGAAGCAAAGTCTTCTAATACAGCAATGTGTTGTTGTCCCCATACATTGCCAAAGTCAAGTACTTCCTCAGTGAATATATCACCAGCTCCGCCGCCCATAAACAGCTTCATAACATCTGACATATCCATGGAATCGCTCATTTCCCTCTCAGATTGTTTCAGGCGCTTGATGGTAACTTTCTTACTATCGTCAACGACAATTTTTCCTTTATCGCCATGAATTTCTAAACGGTCTGTTCCTACTACATCGTGTGTCTTCGTTACAAATACACCAGTAGCGCCATTTCCATAATCAAATACTGCCGTTACATCGTCTTCAACCACAATATCTCTTTGATAGCCGAAGTTTAATTTTGCATAAACCTTTTTTGGCATGCCGCAAATCCATTGAAGCAAGTCAATTTGGTGTGGAGCTTGGTTTACAAGGACACCGCCGCCTTCTCCGCCCCAAGTTGCTCTCCATTCACTTTGATTGTAGTACCCTTGTGGTCTCCACCAAGTAGTTATAATCCAGTTGGTGCTGCGGATGCTGCCAATCTCACCATTATCAATAATTTCTTTCACTTTTTTATAAAGTGGATTTGTACGCTGGTTAAAGAAGATGGCAAACTTAAGTTCAGGCTTAGTTGCTGCAAAATCGTTTAACTCTTTCACTTGTTTTGTATAAACACCAGCTGGTTTTTCCACTAATGCATGAATGTCTCTTTTTAGTGCTTCAATTCCCATTTCAGGGTGCAGGTAATGAGGAACAGTTGTAACGACTGCATCCACGTCACCACTTTCAAGCATATCGATATAATTATCATAGAAAGGAACACCAGGATACTTTTCTTCTGCTACTTGTTTTTTAGCAGGATCATTATCACAGATCGCACCAATCACCATGTTTTTAACTTTGCCTTCCGCGATGAAGTTAGCATACATACCACCTTCTGCACCTAATCCAATAATTCCTAATCTTACATCTGCCATAATTAAATCTCCTCGCTTTCAATTTTTTTAAGAATGTCTAAAAGTGCTTCATATTGAAGCTTGTAGCCGCCGGCACCATCCAGCCCTTTGTTGTCCTTAATAATCTCAGTCGCATCTTCAAGCTCTAAATCCTTTAAAGAATCAAAGAGAACAAGATGTGGCTCAAGCGTTAAAAAGCCTTTGTAGCCGCTCTTAATA
>NZ_CP183884.1:0-10647 GCF_048572935.1 Neobacillus niacini
TCTCTTGCGTCCGAGATGTTTTCCTTTTTTCTTGGCGAGCTCGATGCCCCTTAACTGTTTCTCTTTGTTATTTTTACGTTCCCATTCGCTGATGGAAGCCATCACCGTGAGAACCAACTCTCCAGCAAGTGTTCTGGTATCAATCCCTAAATCCAATACCACCAAATGAATTTTTTTCTCTTTCAGCCTTTTGGCAAGTTGCAGCACTTGTAAAGCCGAACGACCGAGCCGGTCCACCCGTGTTGCTACGAGCGTACTTCCTTCTTCCAGTTCCTCGACCAACTGATTCAGCTTCTTATCTTCCGAAACGCCTGTAATGACCTCTTGAACAATTTTTTGACAGCCGTATTTTTCTAGCTGCTCCACTTGAGTTCCGATTTCTTGCGATTTATCTGAAATTCTTGCGTATCCAATAATCATCCGAAAACACTTCCTTTTTTGAATCACCTTTTAGACTAACTTTTTAGACCTCTTAACTATTGATTCTACCGTTATTTAAAAAAACCTTCTAGAAGGTACACCTTTTAGAAAAAATTTTTTCCTTCTTCATGTTTTATTTTTCAACATAATAAAAAGCCGATTTCTTAACAGGAAATCGGCTTTTTATTTTTAATCTTTGACCTTTAATAACCGCAAACTATTTAGTGTTACCAACAAAGTTGCTCCCATATCAGCAAAGATAGCAATAAATAGGGTAAGCCATCCAGGCATCACTAACAGTAATGCTACTAACTTAATGGCTAAGGAGAAGGTAATATTTTGCTTGATAATCGCCAAAGCCTTACGGCTTAGTTTGATGGTATATGGCAACTTGCTTAAATCATCCGACATTAACGCTATATCAGCCGTTTCTAATGCGGTATCCGTTCCAGCACCGCCCATGGCTACCCCAACGGAAGAAGCTGCGAGTGCAGGAGCATCGTTCACGCCATCCCCAACCATTGCCACGCTTTGATGCTTAGAACGAAGTTCTTTAATGAAATTGAGTTTATCTTCTGGAAGCAAATCAGCTTTAATATCTGAAACACCGACTTGTTTTCCGATGGCTGTTGCTGTTCTTTGATTATCGCCTGTTAGCATGACCGTTTCAATTCCCATACGGTTCAATTTACTGATGACTTCTTTTGATGATTCTCTCATCTCATCTGCTACCGCAATGAGCGAAAGGATTTCTTTTTCCGTTCCTAACACCATGACGGTTTTTCCTTCTGTTTGCATTCGAATAATTTTTTCTTTGATGGTACTTTCGATGCTTCCGTGCAATTCCTCAAACAGATTTGGACTTCCAACATAGTACATCTCATTGTTTACTTTTGCTTTTACACCTTTACCTGTAATCGATTGGAACTCATCAACAGATATAACATTAATGTTTAATCCATTTTCTTCTGCTTTTCTCATAATCGCTGAAGCAAGTGGATGCTGTGAGCCTTTTTCAATAGCCGCCGTAATGGCAAGCAATTCGTTTTCATTGCCATTAAAAGCAACTAAATCTGTAACAGCCGGAACACCTTTTGTTAAGGTTCCTGTTTTATCAAAAGCAATCGCTTTTAAGTGTCCAGTTTCTTCTAAATGAATGCCACCTTTGATTAAGACACCATTTTTCGCTGCATTTCCAATTGCCGTAACAACCGCAACAGGCGTGGAAACAACCAAGGCACATGGACAACCAACCACTAATACAGCTAAGCCTTGATAAATCCATTCGCTCCAATCTCCACCAAATAACGGAGGAATCACAGCGATTAAAAGAGCCAAAATCACAATAGCCGGTGTATAGTATTTTGCAAATTTATCGACAAACGCTTGAGAAGGTGCCCGTTCAGCTTGAGCTTCTTCGACTAAATGAATGATTTTTGAGATAGTTGTATCTTCTACCCGTTTGGTTACTTTTACTTCTAAAAGTCCTTCTTCATTCAAGGTCCCAGCGAAGACTTCATCATCAATGGTTTTGGTAACAGGAACACTTTCACCCGTTATTGCCGCCTGATTTAAGGTGGATGTACCTTTCACAACGACTCCATCCATTGCTAGCTTTTGACCAGGCTTCACAATCATGATGTCGCCTACTTGAATATCATCCACATGAACCGTTATTTCTTCGTTTCCACGGCGAATCAACGCTTCTTTTGGTGCAATATCCATTAAGGATTCAATGGACTGCCGAGCTTTATCCATTGAATAACGCTCTAAGGCTTCACTGATAGCGAATAGGATAACAACGGTTGCTCCTTCGCCCCATTCTCCAATAATAGCAGCTCCTATAATGGCAATGGTCATGAGTGTATTCATATCAAAATTTAATCGGCTTAGATTTTTAAGACCCTTGATAAATAGCGAATATCCACCAATTAAAATGGACGCTGCATATCCGATTGTCGGAAGAATATGTTCTTCGCCCAATTGCTCGCCTAAAAACCAGCTAATCACAAGTAAAACGGCTGAAATATACACTTTGATGTTTTCTTTCTGTTTCCAGAAAGGCTCTCGCTCTGCCTTTTGTTCTTTTTCATCTCGAATCTTTAAGTTTTCAAAAGCGCCTGCTTTTTCTAGTTCCTCAATCGTTGCATTTCCTTGAACATACACTTTGGATGCTCCAAAGTTTACTTTTGCATCCTTGACACCTGGCAGTTCTTTTACATTATTTTCAAAAATAGCTGCACAATTGGTACAAGTAAATCCTTGAACACGATAGGCTTTCATCTCTTCTTCAGATAGTTTTAATGGTTTATCAGACATTGACTTTCACCTCTTTCTTATGTGCTAACGCAATCATCATTATCTGTCTGATATGTTCATCATCTAACGAATAAAACGCAAGTTTTCCTTCTTTTCTAAACTTCACAACCCCCTGTTTATGAAGGGTTCGCAAATGATGGGAAGCATTTGCAACCGTGACACCTACAATATTGGCTATATCACACACACATAACTCTTCATCTTGACACAAAGCATAGGTAATTTTTGCCCTGTTTTCATCCGCAATCGCTTTTAACATCTGGGCAACACTAACCATATCTACTGCCTGTAAATCCCCTTGTATTCGATTGACCTTTTCTTCGTCATAACAATAAATTTCACAAGTATCTTTTTGATTCACATTCTCACTCCATTCTCATTCAAATATTCGCTTGAATATAGTATATCCCTTTTTCTCACCAATATTCAAGTGGATATTTGAATGAAAAAGCAAATACTTCCTTCGGAACCCATTCAGAACCCGTTAGGTTCTTTCGAACCGACCGGAACCTGAACGGCATAAAAAAAAGAATTGGAATCAACCCCCAATTCTCCTTTTAATCTTTCTAGACCTTTTCTATGTAAGGAGTAACCTACTCCTTTTTAGTTGGCATTTGTCAGCCACCTTCTATGCAAGTTGCCGTAGAACTTCCAACAGCAGCATTTAATTCTTGAAGAAGTGAATTGAGCTGTTCCTCTTCAACCAATGTTTCTAAAGTCTTTTTTGTAAGAGGAATTTTGTGCTTTTTAAAAACATCTGCCGCAGCTTCCCAGACCTCAACAATTGCAGCTGGTGACATATTAGATTGTATAACCATTTCAGCATCCTCCTTTTGCTTTATTTTATCATGTCCCTATCTTTGGCAATTAGAAAGAATCGGAGAATTTCCGACTCTTAATATCTCACTTTGATTCCGTCCAATGGAATGTCTTTGCCGAGAGCCACAATGTAATAATCATTGTTTTCTCCGCCGTGTTCCACCGTTGAAGTTGCATATTTTTTGTTCTTCATAAATTCGATGGTTTCGCCTGATGTGAAGTAGATTTCCGTTCCTTTTACATAATAACGACCATCTTCTTCATTTTTTTCTAATACGCCTGTTTTCTTTTTGTTTTTTAGCTTCATATTTGCCTGTATTTCGTGTTTTTCTTCTTGTACTAAGGTGTTTGTATTCGGTTCTTTTTCTTCTTCTTGTACGGCTTCCTGAACGCCTTGAGAAGCTGCCAACAATTCTTCATACAGTTTTTTATAGTGAAGAGCTTCTTTTTTCCATTCTTCTTTGGATTTTTTGCTGTCCTCGATGAAACGGGCAATCTCTCCCTTTGAAATACGATAACCTTCTTTATTTGATAGTTTTTCTGCTTGGATTTCCCCTTTATCAATGAGCCTTAAAACCTTTAGTTCATAGGCTTTTTCGTTCTTTAGACTGCCAAGAACCGATTTTAGTTGTTCTGCTGCATCCGAAACCGTAACAAAATCCTTGTATTTATTGAATTCTTCTTTGATTTCACTCGGAGAAGCCTTTAAATCCAACAGTTTCATGATTTCTTCTTCCGTTGCACCGTATTTTTCCGCCATTTCGATTTTCTGAATCAATTCTTCCGTGATTTTCATCTTAAAAACTACCTCCTATTTTTAAATTAAATTTTACTTTTAATTTCCGTTTCTCTTTCTATATTTTTATTATAACACAAAATAATTTTAAATTAAAATAATATGTAATTTAAAATTCAAATAAATTTAACTATTTATTACATTGCTTATTTCAACTATTTTTTAACTTAAAAATACTCTTTATTCAACCTATTTTTAACTTAAAAACATTGATATATCAATGTTTTATCTCTTTTTTTAAATCTATTTTTCACTAACTACCTTTTTAATTTCATTTTTTATTTAATTTATCCTACTTGTTTTTTTAAATCCTTTTGAATTTATTTTTCTATATATCCTTTCAATAGTTTTAACTTAATTATATTTAATTTAAAATTTATTTTAAATTAAATTATATTAAACTAACTAAAAAATTTAATTTAAATATATTTTTTATTGAATTAATTTTTAATATAAATTTTTATTAAATTAATTATATTTATAAAATAAATTTATTTTATATTAAATAATATTTTAAAATAAAAATTAATTTATATTAAATTATTATTTAATATTGACTTTTTAAACTTAAAATTCTTTTTAAAACAAACTATTTTTTAACCTATTTTCCTGTTTTTTTCATAAAAAAAACGCCATTTTGGACGGTTTAGTTCCCAAAAAGGCGTTGAAATAGGCTTTTTTTCTGTTTTGCTGAAGCCAATTGTTCTTGTTTTTGAATAAATTCTACGGCAATATCCAATTTTTCTTTAAATAAAAGCTTTTCTTCCTGTTCCTTTTTCAGTCGGTCCAGAACCTCGTCCATTTTGGAGTTGGTTTCCCTTGAATTTACCTCGATGGAATCGAGCTTTTCCCTAGTAGCTGCATATTCAGAAGTCATGATTTTAAAAGCTTCCATCAACTGGTTGTATTGTTGCTCCAAGCGTTGGTCAGGCGTTGCTAATGCCGTATTTTCACGAATAACGCTAGGCGTTATTTCCGTGTGATTCTCTGTTTCGGGCTTTTTGAACTCTCCCTTTTTGATTTTATCTGCAATAAGTGGAACAACCTTATTCATTGGTTGCTGCAGGTCCAGCAGCTCTTTCATATTTTCAAATGCCCGAATGTCTTTTTCATAGTAAATCCGTTGTTTTTTCTCGTTTCTCTCAAACTCAATTTCTTTATCTTCTAATTTAATCGCCCAGGAACGGAGCGTATCTGGTGACACCCCTAAACGGTCAGCAACCGTTTTAGAAAAATAACCAAATTCCTCATTGTTATCCATACGTTTTCACCTCGTTATTTAATATCATTCGGCAAAATCACGCTATTCTCCTACTAGAATAACGCCGTTGTCCCAAAAAAATCCACTCCCACGCATGGGAATGGATTAGTATTCGGACAATACATTTCGGCGATTATGCCCGAATATTTGAGAAACCGTGTCATTGATTACTCTGTCACTTCTGCGGTTCATCAATTTTTCATAGGTGTATTTTCGTTCTCCTGTTGCTTTATTGATGACGGGGTTCAATTTATTATCAATCCCAACATAGCGGAGCATTTTTTCCGCCATCATTTCTTTGAAACGCTTTGTTCCATCTCTTTTTCCGTATTGCGTTTGCATTTTCTTTAATTCTTTTTTGAAATTCTTAGTCTGATATTCTTTCGTAGCATTCCGAAACGCGTGAATCGCCAAATTCGCCACACGCCCAGAATGTGCAGCTTCTTCAATCACTTTTCTCACGCCCTTTTCGGAATGAAAATGCGAACGAAAAATCGTTTGTTTTGGATTTTTAAACAAGCCTGATTCATAGATATCTTGCAGTTTTTGTAGTGTTTTCGGTGACAAATCTTCGATAATTCTCGGACGACCGTTTTTGTTCATGTTTTTTTGTGTCATGCTCATCGTATTATTGGCAAAATCAAAATGCTCCCACTTCAACGTCATGAGTTCTTGCGCTCTCGGACCGGCTTCCGTCAAAACATCGACCATCACACGCCCCATCGGTCCATACAGGTCTCCAGCATGTTTAGCAATGACCCGTGCTTCACGAAGAGACAAACCGTCTCCATTCGCTTTTTTTCCTCTTGTCCTGGATGCTTTACTTGCTTTATATTCTTGTTTCAGATTTTCCGTATTTTGAGTAACCAAACGAGAAAAATGCTTAATTCCTGATTTTGAAGCCGATTCGCCGATTTTTTTTAGATGTCCAACCCTTGTTCCGAGCGTCCTTGCCGTCCATTCTTTATTTTCCATTTTTTCACGACAGAATTCTTCTGCCATGCGTGGTTTAATATGCTTCAATTCTTTGATTCCATGAACCTCGTAACAAAATTTAATAAATTGGTTGCTAACCTTCAGGATATCGCTTCGATATCCAACAGAGTGAATTCCATCAACACCTTGATTCATGTTGTTCCCTTTTTTCATATCCTGTTTGGTTAGCGTATTTTCATCCTTATTTTTGGATGCCGTAATATGAGTATTTTTTTGAATCATGCTACCCATTTGAAGCTGCAATTCCCGTAATTCTTTTTTCTGCTCTTTGCTCAAATGCTCGATTTTTCTTTGTTTATCCGTTGGTTTATGTTTTTCTTTTTTATGATTGCGGATTTCTTTTCTACGCTCTGCAGCATGCTGCACGGAGCTTTCTAAAAGCGATAATTCTTCAGATGTGAGTGCCATAATCAACCACCCCCTTACAGAGATGGTAGCGCAATATTTAAAAAATGGTTAAAAAATTAACGACAATTTTCAATTATCGTTAATTTTTTTCAATCACTTGCACAGCAAGTGATTGAAAGGGCAAGACAGTGGAAATATGCCAGCAAGGTTCCTTCAACCTTCCCAAGGGAAAGGTTGGAGGAACCCCCCAGGTTCAGGCATGAGTCGGCACGCCGACTTCATGCTGGACCAGGCATAGCGAGCTTGCCTGGTCCTAGGTGCAACGCCCACAGTGTGGCGTTGCACCTGGAAAAAGCGGACACAAGATGTCCGCTTTTTCCTTGCCAACAGGAAGCCATCGAGGCTCCCTGTTGGCGCACATCATCATCCAAGTATGATGATGTGCCATTGAAAAAACACGGAAATACCGCGTTTTTTCAATGCAAAAAGCACCCAGAATCTTCTGCGTGTCCGTCATTTTCCTATTGGAATGAAAGTCTAATTTAAGCGAGTTTTTCATAAATCCGAAAAAGCTTCTTTTTTCCGATTGTTTCATAAGTGGTTAGCCAGGCTAAACCGAAACAATCACAGTGCACCTCACGGTTACACAAGACTTTCTATGCGCAAAATTTCCAAAAACCTTTCAGTGACATTGAGACAATTTTTCTGTGAAACATTTGAAACTGTAAATCTGTGAAACTTTTCTTATGAGAATCCAATTCTTATATAGATTTCATCTTTGAAAACAATTATCCAAAAAATTATTCAATATTGGCTTCTCCATGTCTTTAGAAGCCGAACCTTCGCTTACTTTTCTTAAAATTTTCCTGTCAGAACTGCATTAAACTTTTCCTCTCCTTCTCCGATTTTATGGTTTGTTCAGCTCGTTTCATTCCAGCAATTCCTCCCTTTTCTAATTTTTATAGGTTCTATTTTTGTACTCTCCCGTACCAATCAATAAATGTTCTTTACATGTCCCTCACTGCTATATGCAAAAACAGAACACACAGTGTTCTTTTTCGATGATTTGCATATAGACAGTCGCTTATCAACCAAACAAATATGGAATTCGTTTGCAATGACGTTTTGTTATAATCCCTTAAATCATACTCTGGAAATGAGATTTTTGTAGGAAAAAACACGATTTGTTCGCCCTCCTAACGCCATCAGAACGCCGTATTTTGCCGTTATTTTCATTTGAATGCCTGAAGATGATAAAACCTTCGAGTGAAATGAAAAAAGAAGCGTGAGGAATATCAGGAAGGTCTATGAGCCTTTCCAAAATCCATTCATCATGCTTCTTTTTTTATTTAACAGTTAGATTGCGATTGAAAAATCTTACCGCTGCCCGCTCCGGGACTTTGTCCTCCTCCAAAACCAATTAACTAATATCATTTCATTTATCTTTATGTTATTTCATTTTCATCCATATCCCAATAAATCGTCCACTTTTCACATTCATAACAGTAGACAAAAAATATAAGATTCCGTTCACTTATCCCATCCATCCAACTTTCCCATTTACCGAAGCCTTCCATGACATAAAATAAAGCTGATGGGCACTCATATTCTGAATCACACCCACAGAGAGAAGAATGGTCTCCTTCTATGTCATCTTCTGTTAAATTCTCTATTGCCCATACAACTAATCTATCAGGAACAGAAACCTCAAGTGTATGCAGGTAGTTCTCTATTCGTAAAGCCATCCCCAAAACCCCCTAACTAAGTAAAAACCTCCCTCAAGAAAAGAGAGAGGCAATCTGTTAATACCCGTAAGAAATATTTCATATTTCTAGACTAAAGTCATTTTTTTTTAAATACATAAGTAACAGTCACTTTCATTTTTGATAAATACATAAGTAACAGTCATTCATATTTTTTTATAATTCCTTCTTTAATTGCGAAATCCATTGGGGAGTAACACCCAACAATCCCGCCAAATCCTTGTTTTTTGCCTTTGGATTCTTCTCCAGTAATCTCCGAAGCATGTCCAACAAATGTTCTTTATCATTCTTTCTCTCTTGATTGTATTCTTCTCTGCTGCCTTTGGAACCACGCAGCTCCCTCATTTGCCGTTTTGATTTTTCCCTTTTGGCATCTTTGGTTTTAACCTTTAGCTTAATCTGTTCATCGAGCGTGATGTCGAATTTATCTACGATGGTTTCTGTTTTGAAACGATAGAGCTTTTTCGTATTCAGTGTATTTTTTCGTATTTCCGCATCTTTTAACGGATTGGTGAACATCCCATTGACTTCACACGCCAATTTATAACTCTCCAAATAAAGTGTTTCATCACCTTCTGAGAAGCGTTTCGTGTGCATTTTATGATACGCATTCCGAACAAAGAATAACGCCATTTCCCTGTATCCATCCATGTCGCCATTTCGCACCTGAATCAATTGTTTTATGGTTACAATATGGTCATGAGCCAAGGTTCTTTCTTTATGAATCGGCAGGATAGCTGCCATTTGCTTTTTCGTCGGTTTCTTTTCTTTTTTGGTTTGGATTTTTTCTTGTATTTGCCAAACGTCCCAAAGAGAAGGCAGGTTCCGAGCCACTTCCGAAAGCGTATAAGGTGGTAAATCATTTTTGAAAGTGCGGACAACACTATCATTTCCGTATTTCCAATTGATGGTCCCTGCCAAACCAAAAACATGCACCGCATCCAAACATTTCGCATCAGGTCCGTATTCTTTCAGCATTTCATAAAGAATTTTTGCAACCACACGCCTTTTCTGTAAAACATTCCCGCCTGGCGTGTATTGAAATTCCCATTCCAAATACAAGCCACCGCCTGAATAGGTAATCGCATTGGATGTTGGAATCTTATTCGTATCGAAATATTTTTCTGTAATTTCTTGAACGACTTCTTCAAGTTGTCTATCTTTATGTTTTTCTGATTTATAAATATCTAAATCTATGATAATTTTGCGGATTTGTCCGATATTTTCTTCTAATCTATTTCTTGAATCAAACAACATAGTCGGCACAAAAATACGCTTATTTTTGTTTTTTCTTATGTATTGAAGAGCCTTGTCCAGCTCTGACTTATGAAACGATTTTTGGTCCCATCCTGTTCCGTCTCCGTTGATGGTACACACAAAGAAATACGCTTTTTTTCTTCTCGTTTTCACCAAATCTATTAAATAACTTTCTAAATCTATTTCATGATTAAACACTAAATCATAATTTCTAGCACCCATAACAAAAATCCCTCCCTTAACAAACGGCATTTAGGAGAGAATTCCATCTTTTATCAAAGGATTTTTGACCAAATATGCCAAATGAAATAAAAGACGGTTTCATTGACTTTCAGTCTAAATCTCTTATAATAAACATAACGAATATGAGATAGAATTCTGATGGAATTCTCTCGCAGAGAAGTTAGCGGTCCGCCAAGACATAGTGCTAACTTCTTTTTTTTATCTTTTTATTTTTAACTCTACTATTTTTCGACTTATTATTCTAGTTTTCTATTAGTTTTGTTTCTACAAAAACCGATAAACCCCTATTTTTTAATTCCTGACTCTTTGATGTAGTGATACAAAGTGGAACGAGGAATGGTGTAAATATCACTGATTTGATTTACTGATTTTTCGCCTTTTAGATATTCTTTCAGAGCTTCTTCAAGTCCTGATTTCGTCCATTC